>NZ_CP117449.1:0-5582500 GCF_030687835.1 Pseudomonas hefeiensis | reverse complement strand
GCGTAATAGCTCACTAGTCGAGTCGGCCTGCGCGGAAGATGTAACGGGGCTCAAACCATACACCGAAGCTACGGGTATCACTTAGGTGATGCGGTAGAGGAGCGTTCTGTAAGCCTGTGAAGGTGAGTTGAGAAGCTTGCTGGAGGTATCAGAAGTGCGAATGCTGACATGAGTAACGACAATGGGTGTGAAAAACACCCACGCCGAAAGACCAAGGTTTCCTGCGCAACGTTAATCGACGCAGGGTTAGTCGGTCCCTAAGGCGAGGCTGAAAAGCGTAGTCGATGGAAAACAGGTTAATATTCCTGTACTTCTGGTTATTGCGATGGAGGGACGGAGAAGGCTAGGCCAGCTTGGCGTTGGTTGTCCAAGTTTAAGGTGGTAGGCTGGAATCTTAGGTAAATCCGGGATTCTAAGGCCGAGAGCTGATGACGAGTTACCCTTTGGGTGACGAAGTGGTTGATGCCATGCTTCCAAGAAAAGCTTCTAAGCTTCAGGTAACCAGGAACCGTACCCCAAACCGACACAGGTGGTTGGGTAGAGAATACCAAGGCGCTTGAGAGAACTCGGGTGAAGGAACTAGGCAAAATGGCACCGTAACTTCGGGAGAAGGTGCGCCGGTGAGGGTGAAGCACTTGCTGCGTAAGCCCACGCCGGTCGAAGATACCAGGCCGCTGCGACTGTTTATTAAAAACACAGCACTCTGCAAACACGAAAGTGGACGTATAGGGTGTGACGCCTGCCCGGTGCCGGAAGGTTAATTGATGGGGTTAGCTAACGCGAAGCTCTTGATCGAAGCCCCGGTAAACGGCGGCCGTAACTATAACGGTCCTAAGGTAGCGAAATTCCTTGTCGGGTAAGTTCCGACCTGCACGAATGGCGTAACGATGGCGGCGCTGTCTCCACCCGAGACTCAGTGAAATTGAAATCGCTGTGAAGATGCAGTGTATCCGCGGCTAGACGGAAAGACCCCGTGAACCTTTACTATAGCTTTGCACTGGACTTTGAATTTGCTTGTGTAGGATAGGTGGGAGGCTTTGAAGCGTGGACGCCAGTTCGCGTGGAGCCAACCTTGAAATACCACCCTGGCAACTTTGAGGTTCTAACTCAGGTCCGTTATCCGGATCGAGGACAGTGTATGGTGGGTAGTTTGACTGGGGCGGTCTCCTCCTAAAGAGTAACGGAGGAGTACGAAGGTGCGCTCAGACCGGTCGGAAATCGGTCGTAGAGTATAAAGGCAAAAGCGCGCTTGACTGCGAGACAGACACGTCGAGCAGGTACGAAAGTAGGTCTTAGTGATCCGGTGGTTCTGTATGGAAGGGCCATCGCTCAACGGATAAAAGGTACTCCGGGGATAACAGGCTGATACCGCCCAAGAGTTCATATCGACGGCGGTGTTTGGCACCTCGATGTCGGCTCATCACATCCTGGGGCTGAAGCCGGTCCCAAGGGTATGGCTGTTCGCCATTTAAAGTGGTACGCGAGCTGGGTTTAGAACGTCGTGAGACAGTTCGGTCCCTATCTGCCGTGGACGTTTGAGATTTGAGAGGGGCTGCTCCTAGTACGAGAGGACCGGAGTGGACGAACCTCTGGTGTTCCGGTTGTCACGCCAGTGGCATTGCCGGGTAGCTATGTTCGGAAAAGATAACCGCTGAAAGCATCTAAGCGGGAAACTTGCCTCAAGATGAGATCTCACTGGGACCTTGAGTCCCCTGAAGGGCCGTCGAAGACTACGACGTTGATAGGTGGGGTGTGTAAGCGCTGTGAGGCGTTGAGCTAACCCATACTAATTGCCCGTGAGGCTTGACCATATAACACCCAAGCAATTTGTTGACCCGATACATCAAGGGCACCAGATTGCGGTGTGTGAAGACGCTATGAACCGAAAGTTCGCACAACACACAAATCTATCGCATACCCATTCGCTGGCACGTGACCGCAAGGCACGCACCGGCTACCGAATTTCTTGACGACCATAGAGCATTGGAACCACCTGATCCCATCCCGAACTCAGCAGTGAAACGATGCATCGCCGATGGTAGTGTGGGGTTTCCCCATGTGAGAGTAGGTCATCGTCAAGATTAAATTCCGAAACCCCTATCTGCTGATGCAGGTAGGGGTTTTGTTTTGCCCGCGGGAAAGTTCTTACGACAAGTACGGACAGCTCCCGGCTGTCACAGCCCCCCGACAGTGCTAAGGTTCGGCCCTAGCTTTTGCATTTTCAAGGATGCCTTTATGCCGGACGCGACGTCCTTAAGCCCTGCTTTCATGGTGGTCCACGGAAATCGCCTGGATGAGTTGCGCAGCCTGGTGATCAGCTTGATGCGGCGCTATCCGCTGGGGCCTCTTGAAAACGAAATCGCGCTGGTTCAAAGCAATGGCATCGCCCAATGGTTGAAGCTGGCATTGGCTGAGGATCCGGAAGACGACGATACGGGTGGCTGCGGTATTGCCGCCGCCATTGACGTGCAATTGCCCGGCAGTTTCATGTGGCAACTCTATCGAACGGTTCTGGGACGTGACGAAATTCCGGCCAAGTCATTGCTTGATAAGGCTCCACTTACATGGCGGCTGATGCGCCTTCTGCCGCAGTTGATCGAACAGCCCCATTTC
Organism: Pseudomonas hefeiensis; assembly: GCF_030687835.1. Taxonomy (NCBI): domain Bacteria; kingdom Pseudomonadati; phylum Pseudomonadota; class Gammaproteobacteria; order Pseudomonadales; family Pseudomonadaceae; genus Pseudomonas; species Pseudomonas hefeiensis. Next base: position 5,579,887 of record NZ_CP117449.1, on the reverse strand, counting down.
GAGCCCCTGCGGCGTTTCCTTGCTCACGACACAGACTTGCGCAAGCGTTATCAGTTATCCGAACGCCTTGCCGATCTGTTTGACCAATACCAAGTGTACCGGGCCGATTGGCTTGAGGACTGGGCAGAAGGTCGGCACCAGACAAGAAATGTCCGGGGCGAAACCAAGCCGCTCGCACCAGAAAACTGTTGGCAGGCTGAATTGTGGCGAGCCCTTTTGGTGGATGTGGGGGAGCAAGGCATGGCCCAAAGCCGTGCTGGGGTCCATCAACGATACATCGAGCGTATAAACAGTTTGGAAGTGGCTCCCAAGAACCTGCCCGCGCGGGTGATAGTGTTCGGCATTTCTTCTCTGCCGGCCCAAGTCCTTGAAGCACTTGCCGGTCTGTCACGGTTTAGCCAGGTTCTGCTGTGCGTCCATAACCCATGTCGCCACCATTGGGCGGACATCGTGGCCGACAAGGACCTGCTACGCCACCAATACAAACGCCAGGTCCGCAAGGCCGGAATGCCCGTCGTCCTCGATCCGCAAACCTTGCACCAGCATGCTCATCCATTATTGGCGGCGTGGGGCAAGCAGGGGCGTGACTATATCAACCTGCTCGACAGCTACGATGACCCCAACAGTTATCGCTCGGTATTTCGCGATGGACGGATCGACCTGTTCAGCGAAGGAAGTCCCACGACTCTCCTCAGCCAGTTGCAGGATGACATTCTCGAGCTGCGCCCCCTGAACGAAACCCGGGAACACTGGCCTGTCGTCGATACGGAGCAAGACGGCTCGATCCGTTTCCACGTGGCTCACAGTGCTCAGCGTGAAGTCGAAATCCTTCATGATCAGTTGTTGGCGCACTTCAGTGCGGATCCGGCGATGCGCCCCCGGGATATCATCGTCATGGTCCCGGACATCGACAGCTATGCGCCACATATTCGCGCTGTGTTCGGTCAGCTCGATAGAAGTGATCCCCGTTTCATTCCCTTCACCCTCACCGATCAGGGCCAGCGTGGACGTGACCCGCTATTGATCGCTGTCGAACATTTGCTCAAGCTGCCGGATAGCCGCTTTCCGGTCAGCGAAATCCTCGATCTGCTCGATGTTCCAGCGTTGCGTGAGCGGTTCGGTATCGATGAAGCTGACTTGCCTACGCTGCATCGCTGGATCGAGGGCGCCGGTATTCGCTGGGGCATGAACGCCGAACATCGTGCGGGGCTGGGGTTACCCGCGGAACTTGAGCAGAACAGTTGGCGTTTCGGTCTGCGCCGCATGTTGCTGGGGTATGCAGTCGGTTGTTCGGACGCCTACGACAGCATCGAACCTTATGATGAAATCGGAGGCCTGGATGCGGCGCTGATCGGTCCTCTGGTTGCGTTGCTGGATGCTTTGGAGGTCGCTCATCAGGAACTCACCCGGCCCGCATCACCGCAAGAATGGGGCTCGCGTCTGCATGATCTGATGCGACTGTTTTTCCAGGCGAGCAACGAACATGACGACTATCTGCTGACCCAACTCGAAGACCTGCGTGAAACCTGGCTGGAAACCTGTGAGTCGGTTGCCCTGAATGATGAGTTGCCCCTGACTGTTGTTCGAGAGGCCTGGCTGGCAGGATTGGATCAGGGCCGACTGTCCCAGCGCTTTCTGGCTGGAGCGGTCAACTTCTGCACCTTGATGCCGATGCGCGCGATTCCCTTCAAGCTGGTGTGTCTGCTGGGAATGAACGACGGCGACTACCCGCGAGCGCAGCCGCCCCTGGATTTCGATCTCATGGGCAGCGACTATCGCCCAGGTGATCGTTCCCGACGCGAGGATGATCGATATCTGTTATTGGAGGCGCTGCTTTCAGCCCGGCAAAAGCTCTACATCAGTTGGGTAGGCCGCAGCATCCGCGACAACAGCGACCGTCCTGCATCAGTATTGGTCGGCCAACTGCGGGATCATCTCGCCAGCGGGTGGCGGTTGGCAGATGACAGCAAGGACCTTCTTGAGGCGTTGACCCAGGAACATCCTTTGCAACCGTTCAGTGCTCGTTATTTTCATCAAGGCAGTGCGTTGTTCAGTTACGCCAGCGAATGGCGAATGCTTCACGGTGCCCACGAACACGCCGCCCAAAGCCAGGTGCTGGATCCCTATGTTCAGGAAGAACCCTTGGGCCTTGGGCAACTGCAGGACTTCCTGCGCAATCCCGTCCGGCACTTCTTCAGTCAACGACTCAAAATATTCTTCGAGGCCATCGAGGCCCCTTTGGCGGATGACGAACCCTTCGTTCTCGATGCGCTGCAACGCTATAGCCTGAGCGACAGCTTGCTTGAGGCCGCCCTGGTTCTCCTTGACCAACCGGATCTGGCACTGGCCACTCATGCTAAAAGACTGCAGAACAGCGGCCTGTTACCGATGGCCGGCTTCGGTGAATGCATGCAACGTGAATTGATCGAGCCTTTGCCTGATTTGCTCCAGCGTTACCAGCAGCTTCTGGCGTTATGGCCCACACCGCTAACCAGTGCTTTGCCTGTCAGCTTGCAATTGCATGGCGTGAGCGTCGAGGGTTGGCTGAGTGGCCTGCACCAGCGTGCTGATGGCGCGGTTCTCACCATCAGCGCCATACCCAACGGTATTGGCTCCCCCAAGACCCGTAAATGGCATCGTCTGATTCGTCCTTGGATCAATCATCTTGTTGCATGTGCGAACGGGCTGTCGATGACGACGGCATTGGTGGCCAGTGATGACAGCTTGCTGCTGGCTCCTTTTGAAGAACCCGTGGCACGACGGCTGCTCGGCGATCTATTGCAAGCCTGGCAGTCGGGGATGCGCCAGCCGCTTCCCGTCGCGGTGAAGACTGCCTTTGCCTGGCTCGGCCAGAGTGATCCTGCCAAAGCCGATGCGGCTGCTCGAAAAGCCTACGAGGGCGACGGGCAAAATTCTGAAGGTGAGCGGCGGGAAAGTCCGGCGTTGGCCCGGCAGTTTGCTGACTTCGATGCCTTGATGGCCGACGAGACATTCCCCAACTGGTGCGATGCGCTTTACCGGCCACTGCTCGAAGCGCCATGGCGTTCATTGGCCGGCGAGGAGGCACGCTCATGAGTCATCAGCCTCCACTCGCGCTGTCTTTCCCTCTACGTGGCAGCCAATTGATCGAGGCCAGTGCCGGTACCGGCAAGACCTTTACCATATCGGCGTTGTACCTGCGTCTGGTACTGGGGCACGGCGGCCCGGCTACCGGGTTTGGTCGCGAGCTACTTCCTCCGCAAATCCTGGTGGTGACCTTTACGGACGCTGCCACCAAGGAGTTGCGTGAACGTATCCGCACGCGTCTGGCCGAGGCGGCACGTTTCTTTCGTGATGAGATTGCGGCCCCGGACTCGCTGATCGCCGAGTTGCGGGATGAATTTGATGCCGCCCAGTGGTCTGGCTGTGCGAACCGGTTGGACATTGCTGCGCAATGGATGGATGAAGCGGCTGTCTCGACCATCCATAGCTGGTGCCAGCGCATGCTGCGTGAACATGCTTTTGACAGCGGTAGCCTGTTTACCCAGACCCTGGAAACCGATCACAGCGACTTGCTCGGCGAAGTGCTGCGCGACTATTGGCGGCTATTCTGCTACTCGATGCAAGGGGAAGCACTGAACTGGGTGCGGACACATTGGGGCGGACCTGCTGCGCTGCTGCCGCGAGTCAGAGGTCTGTTTTCCAGCGAGTGCGATGCTGCTGAGGGACTTGAACCGGCCGAACTGATCGCGGCATCGCTCCAGGAGCGCAGTGCCGCCTTGCTCGATCTCAAGGCGCCGTGGCGGCAATGGGCCGTGGAGCTGCTGGAGATCTGCCAGCAAGGCGTCGCCAACAAAAGCGTTGACGGGCGCAAGATGCAGGCTCGGTACTTCGAACCGTGGTTCCAGAAAATCAATGCCTGGGTGGAGGACGAAAGCCTTGAACTGTTGGACATTGGCAGCGGATTCACACGCCTGACGCCCGAGGGCATGGCCGAGGCCTGGAAAGGCGAAGTGCCTAGCCATCCCGGGCTGGACGCCATGTCCGGTCTCAAGGCCAGCCTGGAAGCCCTGCCCACCCCCGATGCCGCGGTGCTACAACATGCCGCGCAATGGGTGGGGGCACGCTTTGAAGCGGAGAAACGTCGCCGCGCGGAGATGGGTTTCGACGATATGCTGTTACGTCTGGACGCAGCCCTTCAAGCCGAAGGTGGAGAGCGTCTGGCAAGCTTGATCCGCGAACAGTTTCCGGTGGCGCTGATCGATGAGTTCCAAGACACCGACCCGATTCAATATCGGATCTTCGAAAGCATCTACCACATTGCAGAAAGCAACCCTGACACCGGGCTGTTCCTGATCGGTGATCCGAAGCAGGCCATTTACGCTTTTCGCGGCGCTGACATCTATACCTACCTGCGCGCCCGCGAAGCCACCGCCGGCAGGCTGCATACGTTGGGAACAAACTTCCGTTCCAGCCACGCCATGGTCAGTGCGGTAAACCATATTTTCCAGAACGCCGAATCCCGCCCGAAAGGGCGCGGTGCTTTTCTGTTTCGTGAGCCATCGGGCAAGAACCCGGTGCCGTTCCTGCCCGTTGAGTCCCAAGGGCGCAAGGAGTCGTTGCAGATCGCCGGGCTACCCGTTGCCGCAATGAATATCTGGCACTTGCCTTCTGATCAGCCGCTTTCCGGGGCGGTGTATCGGCAGTACATGGCGGCGGCTTGTGCCAGTGAGATCACGGCGTTGCTCAATGGCGGCCAATCGGGGTGCGATGGCTTTGCGGCCGATGAAAAGACGCTCCAGGGATTGCGCCCGGCGGATATCGCCATCCTGGTGCGTGACGGTAAAGAAGCTCAGGCAGTACGCGACGAATTGTCTGCACGGGGAGTGCGCAGTGTCTATCTGTCCGATAAAGACTCGGTCTTCGCCTCCCAGGAGGCGCGGGACCTGCTGACCTGGCTCAGGGCCTGCGCCGAGCCGGATGTCGAGCGACCGCTGCGGGCAGCGCTGGCCAGCATCACGTTGAATCTTGCGCTGACGGAGCTTGAGCATCTCAATCAGGATGAGCTGGCCTGGGAGCGTCGGGTCATGCAGTTCCGTGGCTATCGTACGGTCTGGCGTACCCAGGGCGTGTTGCCCATGTTGCGTCGCCTGCTACATGATTTCAAGCTGCCCCAGGCCTTGATGGCGCGTAGCGACGGCGAGCGTGTGCTGACCAATTTGCTGCACCTTTGCGAGCTGTTGCAACAGGCTGCCGGTGAGCTGGATGGCGAGCAAGCTTTGATTCGGCATCTGTCCGAGCACCTGGCGCTGTCCGGGCAGGCTGGCGAAGAACAGATCCTGCGCCTGGAAAGTGATGAGCAACTGGTCAAGGTGGTCACGATTCACAAGTCCAAGGGGCTTGAGTATCCGCTGGTCTTCTTGCCCTTCATCTGTTCGACGAAACCGGTGGATGGCAGTCGATTGCCTTTGCATTACCACGATGAGGCCTGCAAGGCGCAGATCAGCCTCACGCCTACCGCCGAGTTGATAGCCAAGGCCGATGACGAGCGTCTGGCCGAGGATCTGCGGCTTCTCTACGTGGCCCTGACCCGCGCACAACATGCTTGCTGGCTGGGTGTGGCTGATCTCAAACGGGGCAATAACAACAGCTCGATCCTGCACTTGTCCGCATTGGGCTATCTGTTGGGCGGCGGTGTGCCGTTAGTCGAGTCGGTGGAATTGAGGCGCTGGCTGGAGGACCTGCAACAAGGCAGTGCAGTGGTCAACTATCAGGAAATGCCCCAGGCCACCAACGAGCATTACCGGCCACCACGCAACGAAGCGGTACTGCTTGAACCTTTGATACCGGTACGTAAAGCCAGTGAAAACTGGTGGATCGCCTCCTACAGCGCCTTGCGGATTGGGGAAAGCCTGAGTGCGGGCAGCAATGATGCGCCGGAGAACCCGCAGGCCCAGAAGCTGTTCGACGATGAGCGGCTTGACCCCGATGCCCCAAGGGAAATTGTTGCCGTGGGTGGTGATATTCACCGCTTCCCTCGCGGTCCCGGTCCCGGCACATTCCTTCATGGTCTTCTGGAATGGGCCGCTGGTGAAGGATTTGAAGCTCCGCCAACCGCCATCGAGGATGCCATAGCCCGGCGCTGCAACCGCCGAGGTTGGAAAGGCTGGATCGCTACCCTGGGTGACTGGCTGCAACACTTGATCAAACTGCCTATGCACATAGGTGGCGACCAGGCGCCGGTGGTGCTTGAGAACCTGTCCCAGTTCCAGGTCGAGATGGAGTTCTGGTTTGCCAGCCATAAGGTCGATGTGCTCAAGCTCGACCAACTGGTTTGCCAATTCACCCATGGTGGCGTCGCTCGCGTGGCCGCCGAGCCGGTGCTGCTCAACGGGATGTTCAAAGGCTTCATCGATTTGACGTTCGAGCACGAGGGCCGGTATTACGTGGCCGATTACAAGTCCAACTGGCTGGGTGTCGATGACATGGCCTACACCTCGCAGGCCATGGAACAGTCAATCCTGGACAATCGCTACGACCTGCAATACGTGTTGTACCTGTTGGCCCTGCACCGTCAGCTCAAGGCGCGCCTGCCCGACTATGACTACGATCGGCATGTCGGGGGGGCGTTGTATCTGTTCCTGCGCGGCACCCGCTCAGCCAGTCAGGGCGTTTATTTCACCAAGCCTCCACGGGCGTTGATCGAACAACTGGACCGTATGTTCCAAGGGACGCCCGAGCCCAAGGCTCAACCGGCATGGGAACAGGGGGAGCTGCTATGAATCGTTCTTTTGCCGATCTGTTACCCAAATCCTCAGATGACGAGAGTCTTGTGGATCTGGCTCCGCTGAGCCGTGCGGATGACTTGCTGCTGTTGCTCACGCGCTGGGTCGAACGAGGATGGTTGCGCGCCCTGGACAAGGCATTCGTCGCCTTCCTCCATGAACTCGCGCCTGAAGATGATCCATTGGTGCTGCTTGCTGCGGCGCTCACCAGTCATCAGTTGGGTCACGGGCATGTCTGCCTGGATTTGTTCGAAACGCTCAAGGAGCCGGATTTCGCCCTGTCGCTGCCGCCTGAAGGCGACTCGCAAGCGGGTGTAGAGCTGTTGCCCTCGCAAATACTACGGACCCTCGATGGGGCTCACTGGTGCAAGGTCCTGGCAACCAGTGCTTTGGTGGCTTTAGCTGTCGATGAGCATGAAGACGCGCGGCAACGCCCTTTGGTGTTATCGGGTAAGCGTCTTTATCTGCGTCGCTATTGGGCCTATGAACGGCGGATCGATGAGGCATTGTGTCAACGCCTTGCCGAACATGAAGCGGCGCCTGGTGATCTTCGCGAGCGTTTGAACGGGTTGTTCGGGCCGGCCACAGCCGCTGGTCCGATCGATTGGCAGAAACTGGCCTGTGCGCTGGCGACCCGAGGAGCCTTCAGCATCATCACCGGCGGCCCGGGTACCGGCAAGACCACCACGGTTGTGCGCTTGCTCGCCCTGCTTCAGGCGCCTGCTGTCGAGGCGGGCAAGCCGTTGCGGATTCGCCTGGCCGCGCCGACAGGCAAGGCGGCGGCGCGCCTGACCGAGTCCATCAGTCAGCAGGTCCGCACCCTCGATGTGGTTGACGCCGTGCGCGAGCGCATTCCCTGCGATGTGACCACGGTCCATCGTTTGTTAGGCAGTCGGCCTGGTACCCGACATTTCCGCCACCATGGGGGCAATCGCTTGCCACTGGATGTGTTGGTGATCGATGAAGCGTCCATGATCGATCTGGAAATGATGGCCAATCTGCTGGATGCGCTGCCGACTCATGCGCGACTGGTGTTGCTGGGTGATAAGGACCAACTGGCCTCTGTTGAGGCCGGTGCGGTGCTGGGGGATTTGTGTCGGGATGCCGAGGAGGGTTGGTACAGTCCCCGGACCCTGGCCTGGCTGGAGACCGTCAGCGGTGAAAACCTGACGGCCAGTGATCTGCAGCAAGACCTCAATGGCACTCATGCCTTGGCCCAGCAAGTGGTCATGCTCAGGCATTCGCGGCGCTTCGGTGAGGGCAGTGGGATTGGTCAACTGGCGCGCCGGGTCAACCAGCAACAGCCGGAAAAGGCCCGTCAACTGCTGGTCGAAGGCGAATTCACCGACCTGTTTTCCCTGGCGCTGAAGGGCGAACACGATGGGGCGCTGGAGCGCTTGCTACTCGATGGCAAGGCAGAAGGGCCGAAGGGGTATCGGCATTACCTGAGCCTGTTGCGTCAGCGTCGCCCGGCCATTTCCCGACCGCTTGAGGACGGCTGCTGGACCGATTGGGCGCGGGAGGTCCTGTCGGCTTTCGACGAGTTCCAGTTGCTTTGTGCCGTACGCAAAGGCCCGTGGGGTGTCGCGGGGTTGAACCAGCGCATCACCGCCGCGCTGCTCAAGGCCCAGCTTATCGACAGCGATCACCAATGGTACGAAGGGCGCCCGGTTCTGATGACCCGCAACGACTACGGGTTGGGCTTGATGAACGGCGATATCGGTATCGCGCTCAAGCTGCCCGAGCGTGATGGACCGGATGCGGGCAAGCAGGTTCTGCGGGTGGCGTTCCCTCGTAACGATGGCCAGGGCGGCGTGCGTTTCGTCCTGCCCAGCCGCTTGAATGACGTGGAAACCGTCTTTGCCATGACGGTGCATAAATCCCAAGGTTCGGAGTTCGCCCATACGGCTTTGATTCTGCCGGACGCGCTGAACCCGGTGCTGACCAAGGAATTGGTGTACACCGCCATTACTCGGGGCAAGCAGTGGTTCAGCTTGATAGAACCCAGAGGGGGTGTCTTTGAGGAGGCGGTCCGGCGCAAGGTCAAGCGCTTGAGCGGATTGATGCTGGAGCTGGAAGGAACTGACTGAACGATCGTCTTTCACGACTCAATACGGTTGACGGCAATTTTGTCCCCTCCTGTCAGACGCGTCGCGGGACGGTGTCTCGCTGGCTTTTTGGCACTGTGCTATCTTTCCGGCACTTATCGCATAGACCAAGAGACTTTCCATGAGTGTGGCTGTTCGGGAGGCAGTGCACAGCAGGGGCTGGAGGCAATATTTGCTAGCCAGCCTTCTGTGCTTGCTGTCGCCTCTGGCGGTTGGCCAGGATCTGGCATCCACGACCCGGGCTGAACAGCGAGCCGAATCCGTCACCCAGGTCGTGTTGGGAATTCTCAGCTACGCCCGATGGCCCGTTGAGCCTGCGCAACTGCAGCTGTGCGTCGTCGGTCCGACCCAGTACACCGACGATCTGGTCAAGGGCACCACCCAGGCCACCGGCCGCCCTGTGACTGTGCAGCGGGTACTGGCCGATCACCCCAGCATCGCCACTGACTGTAACGCGGTCTACATCGGCAGGCTGACCGTTGATGAGCGCACCCGGTTGTTTGCGTCTTTGATTGGAAAGCCAGTATTAAGCATCAGCGAAGGGGGCGATCAGTGCACTGTCGGCAGCCTGTTTTGTCTGCGGGTCGCTGACGATCAGGTATCGTTCGAGGTCAACCTGGATTCGGTGGCGCGCAGTGGCGTGCGCATCCACCCGAGTGTTCTGCAGCTTTCACGTCGCAGGCCAGCAGCGCCATGAATCTGCCCACGGCACGGATCCGTCCCACACTGGGCTCGGTCATTGGTCGCGGTCACCTGATTGTCGCGTTGGTGGCGATCACCATGGCCAGTGTTTCCCTGACCTTGCTCGGTGTCCTTGCGTTGCGAGTCTATGCCGACCACAACCTGCACCTGATCGCCCGTTCGATCAGCTACACCGTTGAAGCGGCCGTGGTGTTCGATGACTCAGTGGCGGCTACCGAGGCGCTGGCTTTGATTGCCTCCACCGAAGAGGTCGCCGATGCCGAGGTGTTCAACGAACACGGGCGTCTGCTGGCTCGCTGGCAGCGGCCGGAAACAGGCTTGTTGTCGGAATTGGAAAGGCACATCGCCAAAACCTTCCTGGAAAAGCCCATCCGCCTGCCAATTATCCATCAGGGACAGAATATAGGCGCAGTTCTACTGTCGGGGCATGGCGGCAGTCTTTTGCGTTTTTTGCTCAGCGGCCTGGCGGGAATTGTCTTATGCACGGCGGTGAGCGCCTGGGTGGCGTTGTATCTGGCGCGGCGTCAGTTACGCGCAATCACCGGGCCGCTGCGCAGCCTCGCCGAAGTGGCCCATGCCGCGCGCAGCGAACGCGCCCTCGACCGACGCGTACCGCCGGCCGCTATCGCCGAACTGGATAACCTGGGCAATGACTTCAACGCACTGCTTGATGAACTGGAATCCTGGCAAACCCACCTGCAAAGCGAGAACGAAACCCTGGCACACCAGGCCAGTCATGACAGCCTGACCGGATTGCCGAATCGAGCATTTTTCGAAGGCCGGCTGATCCGTGCACTGCGCAATGCCAACAAGCTCGACGAGCAGGTAGCCGTGCTCTATCTGGACAGTGACCGATTCAAGGGGATCAACGATAACTTCGGTCATGCTGCCGGTGATGCGGTGCTGACGGCGGTGGCGACACGGGTCCGGGCGCAGTTGCGTGAAGGGGACCTGGTGGCGCGCCTGGGCGGGGACGAATTCGCCGTGTTGCTCGCCCCCCTGCACCGGGCCGAGGATGCCGAGCGGATTGCCGAAAAGATCATCGCCAGCATGGAAATGCCCATTCAATTGCCCGGCAATGCCTCGGTGCTGACTTCTCTGAGTGTCGGTATCGCCGTTTATCCTGATCACGGCGCTACACCAGGCGCCTTGCTCAATGCGGCCGATGCGGCGATGTATCAGGCCAAACGCCTCGCCAGAGGCGGCCAACACACGGCTGGGTCGGAGCACCCGGTTGCTGATCTTCAAGCCAGGAGCTGACTCGTGCGCCTATATCCTCAACTCTCCCTTCAGCGCTTCGCCGCGCTTTTGTTCATCACCGTTCTGGCCTTGAGCGGCTGCCAGACGCCACCTCAAAAAGGTCTTACCCCGGCGCAAGTCGCCGTGCTCAAACAACAAGGGTTCGAATTAACCGATGAGGGATGGGCTTTCGGCCTGTCCGGCAAAGTACTGTTTGGCAGCGATGTGGAAACCCTCAACCCGGCCAGTACCGAGATTGTCGAGCGAATCGGCAAGGCTCTGCTGGGGGCCGGAATCGAGCGGGTGCGGATCGATGGTCATACCGACGCATCAGGCTCCCCAACCTATAACGAGCAACTGTCGATACGTCGGGCCAACAGCGTGAGCAAGGTATTGATTGGGGTGGGCATGCGCGAAGAAAACGTTCAAGCGCGCGGGCTGGGCAGCAGCAGGCCAGTCGCCTCCAACGACACGGTCGAGGGGCGCACCGAAAACCGTCGCGTCGCCATTGTGGTCATCGCCGACTAGTCGGCAAATACCATCTCGCGGCTCTCGCCCATCAGCAGTGGCTGGTTCTGTTCAGTCACTTCGCGGATGTAATCCCACAGCAATGTAATGCGCTTGAGCTTCCTCAAGTCCTCCCGGCAGTACATCCAGAATTGTCGGGTGACGGTAATTTCCTCCGGCAGCACCGGCAGCAGGCGTGGATCCTGGGCAGCGAGGAAGCACGGCAGAATAGCCAGTGATCGTCCTTGCTGCGCTGCCACGAACTGCGCGATCACGCTGGTACTGCGCAGATGAGCATGGGCGCCGGGCAGTACGTTCGCCAGATAGAGCAACTCGGAACTGAACGCCAGATCATCCACGTAGCTGATGAACGAATGTTTGCTCAGGTCCGCCGGTCGGTGGATGGGAGGATGGCTGTCAAGGTATTGCTGGGTGGCGTAGAGCTGCAGTCGGTAGTCGCACAGTTTGCAGCACACATACGGGCCATGTTCCGGGCGTTCGAGGGCGATGACGATGTCAGCTTCGCGCTTGGAGAGGCTGATGAAGTGCGGCAGCGGGAGGATGTCCACGGAAATGGCCGGGTAGGCATCGACGAAATGACTCAGTTGCGGCGTGATGAAGAAGCTGCCGAAGCCTTCGGTGCAGCCCATGCGCACATGGCCGGACAACGCCACCCCTGAGCCTGACACCTGTTCGCAGGCCATGTGCAGGGTGCTTTCGATCGATTCGGCGTAACCCAGCAGACGCTGGCCTTCGGCTGTCAGGATGAAACCGTTGGTCCGGGATTTTTCGAACAGCAGCGTACCCAACGAAGCTTCCAGCGAGCTGATGCGTCGCGACACCGTGGTGTAGTCGACGGCCAGGCGCTTGGCCGCTGTGCTGGCCTTGCGGGTGCGGGCCACTTCGAGGAAAAACTTGAGGTCGTCCCAATTCAGTGACCCCAGGGAGGTGATGTTTTTTTGCATGATGGACCGGTTTTTATGTGCGTTCTTATTAGAAGTTTGCACATCTATACTCCAAAAACCGTCTCATCACCAAGGTGTCTGTCTATGCACCTTGATCTGTGCTGAACCAGCGCTCTCTATAAGAACAAATCCCGGAGGCCAGCATGAACGTTTCCCTTACGCCCAGCGACACCACGCTGCAAACCGTCAAACTGTTGATCGATGGTGAGTGGGTTCAATCCCAGTCCAGCGAATGGCACGACATCGTCAACCCGGCCACTCAGCAGGTACTGGCGAAGGTTCCGTTCGCCACGGCATCGGAAGTCGATGCCGCTATTGCCGCTGCCCAGCGTGCCTTCCAGACCTGGAAGCTGACCCCCATCGGCGCGCGAATGCGCATCATGCTCAAGCTGCAGGCGCTGATCCGCGAGCACTCCAAGCGCATCGCCGCCGTGCTCAGCGCCGAGCAGGGCAAAACCATCGCTGATGCCGAGGGCGACATTTTCCGTGGCCTGGAAGTGGTGGAACATGCCTGCTCCATCGGCACCCTGCAGATGGGCGAGTTTGCCGAGAACGTCGCCGGCGGCGTCGATACCTACACGCTGCGCCAACCGATTGGTGTGTGTGCGGGCATTACCCCGTTCAACTTCCCGGCGATGATCCCGCTGTGGATGTTCCCGATGGCCATCGCCTGTGGTAACACCTTCGTGCTCAAACCGTCGGAACAGGACCCGTTGTCGACCATGCTGCTGGTGGAACTGGCCATTGAGGCCGGCGTGCCGCGGGGCGTGCTCAATGTGGTGCATGGCGGCAAGGACGTGGTGGATGCGCTCTGCACTCACAAGGACATCAAGGCGGTTTCCTTCGTCGGTTCGACGGCGGTCGGCACCCACGTGTATGACCTGGCGGGTCGCCATGGTAAACGCGTGCAGTCGATGATGGGCGCCAAGAACCATGCGGTGGTGTTGCCGGATGCCAATCGTGAACAGACCCTCAATGCATTGGTCGGTGCCGGTTTCGGTGCGGCGGGCCAGCGTTGCATGGCCACTTCGGTGGTGGTCATGGTGGGCGCGGCCAAGCAATGGCTGCCGGAGCTCAAGGCGCTGGCGCAAAAGCTCAAGGTCAATGCCGGCAGCGAGTCGGGCACGGATGTCGGCCCGGTAATTTCCAAGCGGGCCAAGGCGCGGATTCTTGAGTTGATCGAGAGTGGCGTGCAGCAAGGGGCGAAGCTGGAACTTGATGGCCGTGACATCAGCGTGCCGGGTTTCGAGCAAGGCAATTTCGTCGGCCCGACCCTGTTTTCCGGCGTGACGACCGACATGCGTATTTACACCGAAGAAATCTTCGGCCCGGTGTTGGTGGTGCTGGAGGTCGACACCCTTGATCAGGCAATTGCCCTGGTCAACGCCAACCCGTTCGGCAACGGCACCGGCCTGTTCACGCAAAGCGGTGCAGCGGCGCGTAAATTCCAGAGCGAAATCGACGTCGGCCAGGTAGGGATCAACATCCCGATTCCGGTACCGGTGCCGTTTTTCAGCTTCACCGGCTCCCGTGGTTCGAAACTCGGTGACCTGGGTCCCTACGGCAAACAAGTGGTGCAGTTCTACACTCAAACCAAGACCGTTACCGCGCGCTGGTTCGATGATGACAGCGTCAATGACGGTGTGAACACCACCATCAATCTGCGTTAAGGAGCCGGACATGAAGATCGCATTTATCGGTCTGGGCAACATGGGCGCCCCCATGGCGCGCAATCTGCTCAAGGCCGGCCATTCGCTGAACCTGTTCGACCTGAACCAGACGGTGCTGGCTGAACTGGCCACATTGGGCGGTACCATCAGCGCCTCGCCTCGCGATGCGGCCCAGGGCGTGGCCCTGGTGATCACCATGTTGCCGGCTGCTGCCCATGTACGCAGTGTCTGGCTGGGTGAAGACGGTGTACTGGCCGGCATCGCCGCCGGCACGCCAGCGGTGGATTGCAGCACCATCGACCCGCAGACCGCCCGCGACGTTGCTGCCGCAGCCGCCAAGCAAGGCGTGGCCATGGCCGACGCGCCTGTCTCGGGTGGCACCGGTGGCGCGGCGGCCGGCACGCTGACCTTCATGGTTGGCGCCAGCGCTGAATTGTTCTCCACCCTGCAACCGGTGCTGGCGCAGATGGGCCGTAATATCGTGCATTGCGGCGATGTCGGCACCGGGCAGATCGCCAAGATCTGCAACAACCTGCTGCTGGGGATTTCCATGGTGGGCGTCAGCGAAGCCATGGCCTTGGGCGATGCCCTGGGGATCGACACCCAGGTGCTGGCCGGGATCATCAACAGCTCAACGGGCCGTTGCTGGAGTTCGGACACCTACAACCCGTGGCCTGGCGTGATCGAAACCGCACCGGCGTCCCGTGGCTACACCGGGGGGTTTGGTGCCGAGCTGATGCTCAAGGACCTGGGCCTGGCTACCGAAGCGGCGCGGCAGGTTCATCAGCCGGTGGTGCTGGGTGCGGTGGCGCAGCAGTTGTACCAGGCGATGAGTCAGCGGGGCGAGGGCGGCAAGGACTTTTCGGCGATTGTTAACAGCTATCGCAAGCCGCAGTAAGGGCTGGGGTATCGGCGGCTTTTTGTGGCGAGGGGGGTTATCTGTGGGAGCAAGGCTTGCCCGCGATGCAGGCACCTCGTTCTCTCAGAGACCGCATCGCCTGTAATCGCGGGCAAGCCTTGCTCCCACAGAGACCTCGCTGGCCACAGAACCTGTGCAATTTAGAAAGCTGTTTTCCGAGAGACCATGTCGGGTGGTCTCTCGGTTTTTTGTTTCAGGCAAAGACGAAATATTTACGCACGGTCTCGACCACTTCCCATGTGCCTTTCATGCCTGGCTCGACGACGAAGATGTCACCGGCCCGCAGGTGGATCGGCTCCATGCCATCGGGGGTGATGATGCAGTAGCCTTCCTGGAAATGGCAGTACTCCCACTTCACATAGTCCACGCGCCACTTGCCCGGCGTACAGATCCAGGTGCCCATGATCTTGCTGCCGTCTTCGCTGGTGTAAGCGTTGAGGTTGACGGTGTGCGGATCGCCTTCGAGCTTTTCCCATTTGCAGGCATCGAGTACGGGCAGCGGATGGGTATCGCGCAGGACGGTGATGGGGGCGGTCATGTGAACTCCGAAAGGGGCAGAAGAGAGCAGGCACCCTAACGCGCGACATGATCGGGCAGATGCCTATGCTCGACACCGGCCTATCCAGAAGCGCGCATCAGCGGACGGTCAAGTGCGTGGCGAGGGCTTTGGCGTAGGCGGGCAAGTCGTCGAAGCTACGGGCGCACAGCCGCAGTGAGCGTTGAGCCCAGGCCTCTTGCAGCGAGACCCATCGCCAGGAAGGTTCGGACGGGCGCCGCGCGATCGCGGCCTTTGGCACGATGGCAATGCCCGCACCATGAGCGACCATACGAATCACACCATCAAAGCCGTCGGCGCGAATGCGAATGTGCATGCGTCGTCCGGTGTGCAGGGCCTGCTCTTCGAGGTAGATCGCCAGAGCACTGGACGCGTTCAGGCCTACATAATCATGGCTGAGGGTCTCATTGAAACTCAGCGGTCGGCCGTCAGCCAAGGGATGTTCCGAGGGCAGGATCAATACCAGCGGATCATCGCGAAAGGGGCGGGTCTCAAGGCCATCGGTGTCCACCGCGTCAGAGATGATTCCCAGGTCCGCTGCACCCTGACGCAGTGCATGGGTGCTCCGCGAGCTGGGCAGTTCCTGCAGATCGATGTCGAGGTTGGGATGGGCCTTGAGGAAATCGGCCAGCAACTCCGGCAGGTATTCGGTCATGGCGCTGGTGTTGCACAACAACCGCACCCGACCTTTGACGCCCCGGGCGTATTCGCCCAGGTCCTGTTGCAGGTGTTCGGCGTGTTGCAGCAACACCCGGGCATGTTGCGCCAGCGCCTTGCCGGCCGACGTGGGTGTAACACCTCGGCGCCCACGTTCGAGCAACTCGATCCCCAGGGAGGCCTCCATGGCGCGGACTCGGGCACTGGCCGCCGCCAGGGACAGATGGCTGCGGCCAGCGCCGGCGGTGATGTTGCCGGTGTCGAGGATGTGCAGGTAGAGGCGCAGGTCGGTGAGGTCGAAGTGCATGAGTGATGTGATCCTGTGCCGGGTTTTGTGGTGCCTAATGGGCCGCCTTCGCGAGCAAGCCCGCTCCCACATTTTGAAATGCGATCCCCTGTGGGAGCGGGCTTGCTCGCGAAGGCGCCAGTAGCACCAACAAAACGCTCAGCCTCTTGCTCGGCGAGAGGCTGTCTCAGTATATGGCAGATTTAAAACCCGACAGCCAGGGCCCACGATAGCCCCATGAATACACTCATGGCTTTCTATCAGAATCTCGGCTTTATGCTTTCTTTGCTGGTCATCGGCACCTTCCTGCTGGCCGGCACCATCAAGGGCATGATCGGCCTGGGCCTGCCGACCATTTCCATGGGGCTGCTCGGCCTGGCTATGGCACCGGCGCAGGCTGCGGCGTTGCTCATCATCCCGGCCACGCTGACCAACATCTGGCAACTGACCTTTGGCGGTCATCTGCAAACCCTGATCAGGCGCTTGTGGCCGCTGTTGCTGGCAATTTGCATAGGCACCGGTCTGGGCACACTGTGGTTCGATGCGGTGGGTGGGCCGTGGGCAGTGCGAGCGTTGGGTGCAGCGTTGTTGCTGTATGCGCTGGGCGGGCTGTTGCTGCCGACATTACGGGTCGCTCCCAGCGTTGAATCGTGGCTCGCACCATTCTGCGGTCTGCTCACCGGCCTCATTACCTGCGCGACCGGAGTCTTCGTCATTCCGGCGGTGCCGTACCTGCAAGCGTTGGGCTTGAGCAAGGATGAACTGGTGCAGGCGTTGGGGGTGTCATTCACGGTTTCGACACTGGCCCTGGCGGCCGGCCTGCTATGGCACGGCGCCTTGGGCGGTGGCGAATTAAGCGCTTCGTTGCTGGCCCTGGCGCCGGCGCTGGTGGGAATGTGGCTGGGGCAATGGCTGCGTCAGCGCATCAGCGCCGTGCTGTTCAAGCGGGCGTTTTTCATTGGCCTGGGTGTGCTCGGCGGCCATTTGCTGATCAGCGGCTAGCCGAGGACGGGCTGAGCATGTCGATGCGGCGGATCTCGAAATCGCGCTCCAGGTACTCCATGCGCTGCTCAAAGAACTGCTTCATGTGCGGTAGGTTCGAATGCACGTCCAGGTGAGCCTGGGATTGCCAGATTTCATAGAAAATAAACAGTGTCGGGTCTTGCTGGTCGCGCAGCATGTGATATTCGATGCATCCGGGTTCGGCGCGGCTCGGTTCCACGTAGGCACGAAACAGCGTTTCGAAGGCTTCGGCTTTTTCCGGACGGGTCTTGGCGTGCAGGATGAAACCGTGCAATTCGCTCATCGGGGAGGCTCCTGAATAAAAGTATGCGAATGTTACGGCAAGAATGGGTCGACTATTCGTGCGTATAGGTCAAATCAGTTTTGCCTTTGCAGTGCTTACTCCGTCACAAGCTCATCGGTACTCTGCCGCCATCATTTTCAATCTTTCCATTGGGTGACCGTTCAACCGTGTCCCCTGGAATCCGATGAGGCTCTCCATGAAAAAAGTCCTGCTGCTCAACGGCGGTAAACAATTCGCTCACTCCGACGGTCGCTATAACGCCACCCTCCATGACGCGGCGGTCAGCGTGTTGGACCGTGGCGGGTTCGATGTGAAAACCACGTTCATCGACGGTGGTTACGACATCAAGGAGGAAGTCGCCAAGTTCCTCTGGGCCGACATGATCATTTACCAGATGCCAGGCTGGTGGATGGGCGCACCGTGGACCGTCAAGAAATACGTCGATGAGGTCTTCACCGAAGGCCATGGCAGCCTCTACGCCAGCGATGGCCGCACCCGCTCCGATGCTTCGCAGAAATACGGCAGCGGTGGCTTGTTACAGGGCAAGCAATACATGTTGTCGCTGACCTGGAACGCCCCGCAGCAAGCCTTCGATGACCCGACCGACTTCTTTGAAGCCAAGGGTGTGGACGCTGTGTACTTCCCGTTCCACAAGGCCAACCAGTTCCTGGGCATGAGCGGATTGCCGACCTTCCTGTCTGTGGACGTGATGAAACGCCCGAATGTCGAGGCCGATGTGGCGCGCTATGAGCAGCACTTGATTGAGGTGTTCGGCCTGAAGGCGTGACCTTTCTTTTGTCACGTATCCCGATACTATCCTGTGGCTCAGGTCCGCTTTGCGAGCCAGCGGGGATAAATTCCCTCGCCACAAGAGAGCGCAGCCGACAGGGGGATACGTGAAAGCCAGATCCGACGAATTGCAGATTTTCGTCTGCGTGATCGAATGCGGGTCGATTTCCGCTGCCGCCGAGCAGGTCGGGCAGACGCCGTCTGCGGTCAGTCGTACCTTGTCGCGCCTGGAAGCCAAGCTCGATACCACGCTGATCAACCGCACCACCCGGCGCATGGACCTGACCGAAGAGGGCAAGTATTTCTTCGAGCAGGCCAAAGGCATCCTTGACCAGATGGATGAGCTGGAGGAACGCCTGTCGTCCCGCCAGAAAAACCCGGCCGGGCGGTTGCGGATCAATGCCGCGTCGCCTTTCATGTTGCACGCTATCGTGCCGCATATCGAAGAGTTCCGCGGGCTCTACCCGGATATCCAGCTCGAACTCAACAGTAACGACCTGATTATCGATTTGCTTGAGCAAAGTACCGACATCGCCATCCGCATCGGCACCCTCAGCGACTCGACACTTCATGCCCGATCCCTGGGATGCAGCCCGCTGCATATCCTGGCCAGCCCGGCCTATCTGAAGCAGCACGGTACACCTGGCACTGTTGCCGAGCTGGCCCGGCATGCACTGTTGGGGTTTGCCCAGAATGAGGGCCTCAATCAGTGGCCGCTGCGTCACGAACACGGCGATCGCTGGGCGATCCAGCCAGCCATCAGCGCTTCCAGTGGCGAAACCGTACGCCACCTGGCACTGCAAGGGCAGGGCATAGCGTGCCTGTCGGACTTCATGACCCGTGAAGACATCCGTGCCGGCCAGCTCAAGGTGCTGCTGGCCGACGCCAACAGCGGATATCGCCAACCGATCAATGCGGTGTATTACCGCAACTCCCAACTGGCACTGAGGATCCAGTGCTTTCTGGACTTCATCCAGGGCAAGCTCGCCGAATACGCCTCGCGGGAATTCAAAGGCTGATTCGTGGCTTCAGGGCGAGTGTGATGGTTCGAGGACTGGCCGATGCCCGAGCGTCCGTGGAAGAAAAGCGGTGAATCGGCGCTCGTTTGTCGTCAGCCGCGCAGATGAGTCAGCGGCAGTTCGGTGCTGTTGAGCACCTGGTTCAACACGAAGCTGGACCGCACGCTGGTGACCCCGTCAATCCGGGTCAGGTGCCCCAGCAGCAGTTTCTGATAATGGTCCATGTCCGGCACCACGACCTTGAGTTGGTAATCCGCATCCATACCCGTCACCAGGCTGCATTCCAACACCTGGGGCAGATTGCGGATGGCGGCTTCGAAGTTCTCGAAACGTTCAGGGGTGTGGCGGTCCATGCCGATGAGCACGTAGGCCGTTAGGCTCAGGCCAAGCATTTTGCGGTCGAGCAGGGCGACCTGACGGGTAATGTAGCCATCGTCTTCCAGTTGCTTGACCCGCCGCGAGCAGGGAGACGGCGACAGGCCGATGCGTTCGGCCAGCTCCTGATTGGAGATGCGCGCGTCGCGCTGCAATTCCGCCAGAATACTCAGGTCGTAGCGGTCAAGTTTGCTCATTGGTCGGGCCTTTGTCTTGATAATTGCGGGATATTATCTATCGCGGGTAAAAAATTGCGCAAGTGATGTTTATTTACGCAATCTTCGCAATCATTCGTCGGTGCTCCGGGCCTATTCTTACCACCAAGATCACTGCTCGGACAAACAGTCCAGTGCGGCCCGCCCAATCAGGCCGGCTGCGGTCGCAGCACCCACCGGTGTCTGGCAGACCCCCGAGCTGCACACTGTCCAGAAGACGGCGTGAGGTGAGCCGACGTCAAAAGCGTCGCGCACGGACGAAGTTCTCAAGGGGAGGCCGACGGGTCTCCCTTTTTTATGCCTGCGAAATAATGGCAACGACTGATAACCTGTCGCAGAACCGGCCTAGGCTTTTCCAGTCTCATTCATCAGGCCCTGAACCGTTGTGAGGAATTTCATGAAGTCGCGCATCTGGCGTTTGGCAGGTGTTGGTCTGTTATGGGCAAGTGTCAGTGCGCAGGGAGTGGCCGACGATCAGCAAAATCGTGGCGGCCCGGACGGGCGAGGTGGTAACGGCCAGGGTTATTCAGGCCAACCCCGGCCACAGAGCAATGAGATCATTCGCGGCGACAACAGCCGCCAGTTTGAGGTCCAGCCTCACGCTCAAGGCGGCCAGCCCTACAACCGCCCGCCGCAAGACCCCAATGGTCGTCCGCCGCAGCCACCGGGTAACAGCCTGCCGATCCAGGGCCGCCCCGACAGCGTGACCCAGACCCAGGAGCCGAGGCCGGGTTACTACCGCGATATTCCGCGCCGCAGTGATGGTTATCCGAGCGGTGGCCCACGCCCCAGCCATGACTCTCGCCCTGATCAGCACTGGTCCGGTCGGCCGGACGGTCATGGCAACGGCTGGGGACCGGGGCCGCAATATCGTCCCGGGTATGTAATCGATCGTTTTCCGGATCGCCACTACCGCGTGCCTTACCGGGGTCATGACTATTTTTATTCGGGCGGTTACTGGTATCGCCCCCAAGGGCCGCGCTATATCGTGGTTGAGCCACCGCGCGGAATCCGTACCCGTTATCTGCCCGATTACGCCCGGGAAGTCTGGATCGGCGGCTCGCTGTTTTTCCTCGCCGCCGGTGCCTATTACATCTACGAAGCCAACACCCGGGACTACGTCGTCGTTGACGCGCCGGTGAGCAACCCGCAGCCCCAGCCCCAAGGCAACAGCTACGATGTGGTGGCTTATCCAGCCAACGGCCAGTCTCCCGAGCAGGTCAATCAGGATGGCTACGAATGCTATCGCTGGGCGGTGCAGCAGAGCGGTTTCGATCCGCGCAACTACACCTACCCGCCCGCGCCGCAAGTGGTACAGACCTATCGTCAGGCCCAAGGGAGTTGCTTGAGCAGTCGTGGGTATCAAGTGACGTACTGATCACTCGAAAGAAAAACACTCCCCCGTGGCGAGGGAGCAAGCTCCCTCGCCACGGGTTCTGTGTTCGGCGTCAAGCGCCGGCGCCTTTCACCACTTCCGACGGATCCGCGTGCACCAACACTTCCGCCTTCGGAAAGGCGCGGTGTATGGCATCGGCGGCCTGGTCGCTGATGCCGTGGGCCACTGACAGGGTCAGCTCTCCCGGCAGTTCCAGATGCAGTTGCACGAACCAATGGTTACCTGAAATACGCGTGCGCAGGTCATGGGCACCCAGTACGCCGGGCACCGCGCAGGCCAGTTCGAGCATGCGCTGGCTGACATCAGGCGGCAGTTCCTCATCCATCAATACCGCGAAGCTTTCCCGGGCGATCTGGATGGCACTCCACAGGATGTAGGCGGCGATGCCCAGGCCGAACCAGGCGTCGAGTTGATACCAGCCGAACCCGGCCAGCACCAGGGCGACCAGGATGCTGCCGTTGAGCAACAGATCCGAGCGATAGTGCAGCGAGTCGGCGCGTACGGCGGTGGAGCCGGTGGCACGGACGACCCGATGTTGCAGCGCCAACAAGGCCAGGGTCAGCCCCAGGGCGAATACGATCACGCCGACACTGAGCCAGGCCGCCTCTACCGGGACCGGGTTTTTCAGACGCTCGATCGCCTGCACCGCAATCAACACGGCACTGCCGCCGATGAACAATGCCTGGGCCATGCCGGCCAGGGATTCGGCTTTTCCATGGCCGTAACGATGGTCCTCGTCGGCGGGGCGCAATGCGTAATGCACCGCCAGCAGATTGAGCAGCGACGTGACGCCGTCCAGCGCCGAGTCGGTCAGGCCGGCGAGCATGCTCACCGAGCCGCTCAGCCACCAGGCCAGTGCCTTGGCAACGACCAGAATAAGCGCCACGGCCACCGAAGCACGGGTGGCCAGGCGCAGCAGACGGGCATGTTCGGTGCTGGTGGTCATGACGCGGTCGTTCCTTCAATAACGTCCATCACGCGGCCGGTTTAAGCCCGAGAGCGGCCAGTTGCTGGGCGTTGCCCTTGCTTTGGATCAAACGTGGGTCGTCCAGTGGGAAACTGCGGCCCAGCTCGCTTTCCAGGATCGCTTGCAGCTTTTGGTTGTTGACGCTGCCGTCGGCGTTGATGGCTGGCTTGAGTTTTTCTGGCTCGATCTGGACGCTCCTGCCCGGTTCGAAATAAATCGCCCCGGTGGCGAAGTCCACCGCGAATGCGATCAGGCCGGGGATGATGTAGAACAGCAGGCCGACGGCATCCAGCGCGGCAATCGCCGGGTCGATCTTGCCATCGATCTGGCCGCGACGGTCGGGGTAGAAGATAGAGCCGCAGGCGCTGATCTGGGTCAGCAGGGAGGCGACCAGAACGCCGCCGATCACGCGAAAGGGAATACGCATAGCAATCTCCTGAGCAGGTAAAGGCGTTGCTGGTTGGAGTCCAGACCACGCTAAACAGTTCGCCGTTATACTCGGCCCTCTGTTTTGGAGCCAGCATGATTTCTTTGCCGATTGATGAAGTTTTACCTGCCCTGCGTCAAGCCTTGGCGTCGCGTCACGAAGCCGTGCTCGAAGCGCCGCCCGGCGCCGGTAAAACCACCCGCGTTCCCTTGGCTCTGTTGCACGAGTCCTGGCTGGCCGGGCAGACCATTCTGATGCTTGAGCCCCGGCGCCTGGCGGCACGGGCGGCGGCCGAGCGACTGGCCAGCGAGCTGGGGGAAAAGGTCGGTGAAACCGTCGGCTACCGAATCCGCCTGGACAGCAAGGTGGGCCC
The DNA here is from genome assembly GCF_030687835.1 of Pseudomonas hefeiensis. Taxonomy (NCBI): domain Bacteria; kingdom Pseudomonadati; phylum Pseudomonadota; class Gammaproteobacteria; order Pseudomonadales; family Pseudomonadaceae; genus Pseudomonas; species Pseudomonas hefeiensis. Next base: position 5,556,647 of record NZ_CP117449.1, on the reverse strand, counting down.
CAGAACCCGCATTGAAGTGGTCACCGAAGGCATCCTCACCCGCCGCTTGCAGGACGACCCGGCGCTAGAGGGTGTGGGGCTGCTGATTTTTGATGAGTTCCACGAACGCAGTCTCGATGCCGACCTGGCCCTGGCCTTGAGCCTCAACGGCCGGGAGCTGTTTCGCGACGACCAGCCGCTGAAAATCCTGCTGATGTCCGCGACTCTGGAAGGCGAGCGTCTGGCCGGGTTGTTGGGCGACGCGCCGATCCTGCGTAGCGAAGGCCGCATGTTCCCGGTGGCTGTGCGTTGGGGCCGGCCGTTCCAGCCCGGCGAGTTCATCGAGCCGCGCCTGGTGCAGACCGTGCTGGAAGCGCTGCACGATGAAGCCGGCAGTGTGCTGGTGTTCTTGCCCGGGCAAGCGGAGATCCGCCGGGTCCATCAGCAACTGGCCGAGGCCTTGGGCGAGGGCGGCAATGTGCTGCTCTGCCCGCTGCATGGCGAGCTGGACCTCGCCGCCCAACGCGCCGCCATCGACCCGGCGCCGCCCGGCCAGCGCAAAGTGGTGCTGGCCACCAACATCGCCGAAACCAGCCTGACCATCAACGGCGTGCGGGTGGTGATCGATGCCGGATTGGCGCGAGTGCCGCGTTTCGATCCGGGCAGCGGCATGACCCGCCTCGACACCCAGCGGATTTCCCGGGCCAGCGCCATTCAGCGGGCTGGTCGCGCCGGGCGTCTGGAGCCGGGGGTGTGCTACCGGTTGTGGTCCGAAGACCAGCACGAACAACTGGCCGCTTATGGCAGCGCAGAGATTCTTTCGGCGGACCTGGCCGGGCTGGCCCTGCAATTGGGACGTTGGGGCGTGACCCCACAGCAATTGGTCTGGCTCGACATTCCGCCCGCCGCCGCTTATGCCCAGGCGCAGGATTTGCTGCAACGCCTGGGCGCGCTGGAAGGTGAGCAACTGACCCGTCATGGCCAAGCCATGGCCGAACTGCCGGCTCACCCGCGCATCGCTCATTTGTTGCTGCGTGGTCAGTCGCTGGGGCTGGCGGACATGGCGTGCAACGTCGCGGCCCTGCTGGGAGAACGGGACATCCTCCGCGGCTCTGGCGCGGATTTGCACAGTCGCCTGGCGTTGCTGTCCGGTGAAGAGCGGGCGGCCCGTGGCACCCAGGGCGGAGTACAGCGGGCGCGGCAACTGGCCCGACAATATCGCGGTTACCTGCGAGGTAAGGCCGAAGAAGCCGTCGCCGACCCCGAACATCCGCGCTGGCTGGGCGCGCTGTTGGCGTTGGCCTACCCGGATCGTGTCGCGCAACAGCGGCGGCCCGGCGGGGCGGAATATCGCCTGGCCAACGGCCGTGCAGCGTTGTTTGCCGAAGCGGACAGCCTGATGAAACAAGCGTGGCTGGTGATCGCCGACCTGGGCAGCCGTCAGGGGCAGCGGGAAGAACGAATCTACCTGGCGACGGACTTCGATCCGGCGCTGTTTGATTCGGTGCTGGCCGAGCAGGTGCGCACGGTGGATCAACTGGATTGGGACGAGCGTGAAGGCGTGTTGCGGGCCGAGCGCCAGCGTAAGGTCGGCGAACTGGTGCTCAGCCGTGAGCCATTGACTGGCCTGGATGAGTCGGCCCGCAGCCAGGCGCTGGTGAACCTGGTACGGCGCAAGGGCCTGGAGTTGCTGCCCTGGACGCCGGAACTGCGGCAATGGCAGGCGCGAGTGGCCCTGCTGCGCCGGCTCGACCTGGAAGCCAAGGGCGAGAGCGATTGGCCAGATGTCAGCGATGAGGCGCTACTGAACACGCTTGAGCAGTGGTTGATGCCGTACCTGGGGCGCGTGTCGCGCCTCAGTCATTTCGCCAACCTGGATCTGCCCAGCATCGTCCACAACCTGCTGCCCTGGCCCTTGCCACAACGCCTGGATGAATGGGCGCCCCATCATCTGAGCGTACCCTCGGGCTCGTCGATTCGCCTGGACTACAGCGAGCATCCGCCGATTCTGGCTGTACGCTTGCAAGAACTGTTCGGCCTGGCCGACACCCCGCGCATTGCCGGCGGCCGGCAGGTCGTCAAACTGCACCTGTTGTCCCCGGCGCGGCGACCGGTGCAGGTGACCCAGGATCTGGCGAATTTCTGGCGCAGCACCTATGCCGAAGTAAAGAAAGACCTCAAGGGACGTTATCCCAAGCATTACTGGCCGGACGATCCGCTGGTGGCCGAAGCCACGGCCCGGATCAAACCCCGCAAGTGAAAAAAAACCGCGGCTTTGGCCCGCCTGCACGGGGGCGCAAATGGTAGATTCACCGACCCCGCAACTGCTTTATACGCAGCCCCGGTTACTTGGCTTCAGATTCGGAACAGTTCATGGCAAAGAAACCAGCAGCGCCCACCTCCCAGGCATCGATGGCCGTGGCCACCAGGGGTTCGAGCCTGACGTTGATTGATGTGGCAAAGATTGCAGGCGTTTCACCAATGACCGTTTCCAGGGCTTTGCATCGCCCGGAACTGGTGAGTGAGAACACGCGGGAGAAGGTCCGCGAAGCGGTGCGCCAATCGGGCTATGTGCCGAACATGCTGGCGGGTAGCCTGGCGAGCAACAAAAGTCGCCTGGTGGCGATTTTCCTTCCAACCATCGCTAACTCCATTTTTGCAGACACCGTGCAATCGCTGATGGACCGCCTGACCCAAGCGGGCTATCAAACCCTGCTGGGTCTGACCGGCTACAGCGCGGAACAGGAAGAAAAACTGCTTGAAGCCGTACTCGGTCGTCGTCCGGATGGCATCGTACTGACCGGTACGCTTCATACCGAATCAAGTCGCTTGCGACTCGCCCAGGCGGGAATTCCCGTGGTCGAGGCCTGGGATTTGAGTGAGGACCCGTTGGACATGCTGGTTGGCTTCTCACATGAAAAAGTCGGGCAAGAGACGGCGCGGCACTTGGTTAAAAAGGGTTACAAGCGCTTTTCTGTGGTGACCATCAGCGACCCTCGTGGCCTGCGTCGCTGCAACAGTCTTATCGCCGAGCTGCAGCGCCAGGGCATTGAGGAGGTGCCCATGGAAGTCCTGGCGCCCCCCGCCACGCTGGAGGTGGGGCGAGAGGGGCTGCGGCGCCTGCTGGATCTGCCGGTGCGCCCCGACATTGTGGTGTGCAGCTCCGATACCGTGGCTCAAGGTGTCTTGGCGCAAGCCGCCAGCCTTGGCTTGAAGGTGCCTGCTGAGCTGGCCGTCATGGGATTCGGGGATCTGAGCAGCGCGGCGCAGGTTTACCCGGCGCTGTCGACCGTCAGCGTCGACGGCGGCAGGATTGGTCTGCAAGTGGCTGAGGCGCTGCTTGAACGGTTTGAAAATCCCGGCGCCCATCTCAAGCCCGTGCGGATTGACACCGGCTTCACGTTCATCGACCGCGCCAGTACCTGAACCTGGCAATCGATTTTCCGGGGATTCACGGGATTGAATGATTGCGCAATCAGTGTAGTATCGAGTCAAGAGGCCTTCTGTAGCACCGACGAAGGTCTTTTTTATGTCTTGTGATGATTGCGCAATCATCGCGCTTTCAGACCCTGTCCAAGGAGAGTCCCATGCTCGTACAAAAACAATCGCTCAAGTCCTCCGACGACGACCGAATTGCCTGGGTTCGTGTCGCTTCGGTCATCCTGCCGTTGGCCAATCCCATCAGTGATGCCAAGGTGCTTACCGGCCGGCAAAAGCCGATGACTGAAATCGCCATTCTGTTTGCCGAAATCGAGACCGTCGATGGGCATCAAGGCCTGGGTTTCAGTTACTCCAAGCGTGCCGGCGGGCCGGGACAATTCGCTCATGCCAAGGAAATCGCCCCGGCGCTGATCGGTGAAAACCCCAGTGACATCGCCAAACTCTGGACCAAGCTGTGCTGGGCTGGCGCGTCGGTGGGCCGCAGCGGTATGTCGACCCAGGCCATCGGTGCGTTCGACGTGGCATTGTGGGATCTGAAAGCCAAGCGCGCCAACTTGTCGCTGGCGCGCTTGCTCGGCGCTCAACGTGATTCGGTGCGTTGCTACAACACCTCTGGTGGCTTTCTTCATACTCCGCTCGATCAGTTGATGAAGAACACTGACCTCTCGCGAGAAAAGGGCATTGGCGGCATCAAATTGAAAGTCGGGCAACCGGATTGCGCCATCGACATTGAACGGGTCAGCACGGTGCGCAAACATTTGGGCGACAACTTTCCGTTGATGGTGGATGCCAACCAGCAATGGGATCGCCCGACGGCCCAGCGCATGTGTCGGCAATTTGAAGCGTACAACCTGATTTGGATTGAAGAGCCGCTGGACTGCTATGACGCCGAAGGCCACGCCGCGTTGGCGCAGCATTTCGATACACCGATCGCCACCGGCGAAATGCTCACCAGCGTTGCTGAACACGCTGAGTTCATCAAGCATCGCGGCGCCGACTTCCTGATGCCCGACGCGCCACGAGTTGGCGGCATCACCCCTTATTTGAAGGTCGCATCAATGGCCGAGCAGGCGGGCCTGATGCTGGCCCCTCATTTCGCCATGGAGCTGCACGTTCACCTGGCCGCCGCCTATCCGACCGAGCCCTGGGTCGAACATTTCGAATGGCTTGAACCGCTGTTCAACGAGCGTCTGGAAACCCGTGACGGTCGGATGCTGGTGCCCACCCGTCCCGGTTTGGGACTGACGCTGAGCGAACAGGTCAAACCTTGGACCGTTCAGGAAGCTGAGACCGGTATTCGTCCCTGACCCAATCTTAGGCGTTCCGGCTTGAGCCACACTCGTCTGGCGACGAATGTGGCTTGGAGTCACGGCGTGGCCGGCAACAGGAATCGTGCAATCACCGGTAAATGATCGGAGATACGCAACGTATCGTCCTGCCGCACCCGAGCCTCGACCCGCTTGATCCGAGGACTATAGAACAGGTAGTCGACGGTACGGTCAGGGCCGTTAAGACCCGGGTCATTCGGGTAGTGGGTCAGCCAGTGGCTGCGATCGATGCCGCTGGCCTCGTTGTTGGTGGGGATCATCGGGTATTTGTCCCACAGCAGGTGCAGAGGGCTGTCGGCGGAGTAGGGTGTGCGCTGCGCGGCAGGCAGGCGCCGGTATTGGCCCAGGGGGAGCAGATTGAAGTCGCCGCCGATCAGCCAGGGTTTGCTTCGAGATTCAAGTTTGTCCAGTACCTTGCTCACGGCTTTGACCTGGTTCGGCAGGGTCTCATCCGGCTGCGTGGCCCGTTCCAGATGGGTGTTGAGCACGACCAGGTGGCCGCCACTGCTCAGCGGCAGGTGACTCACCAACAAGGCATTTTTTGGCTGGAACTGACGGCTGATGAAATTGGCCCCGGCCACCGGCAACTGCACCCGTTCCGCTTGATCGATGCGGTAACGGCTCAACGTCGCCAACTGCCGGCCAACGCTGCCAAAGATATGCGGGTCGGGGATGAAATCGGCTTTCCAGTCAAAGGCGCTGGTGCTGCACGGATACAGGTCGGTCAATCGTTCCTGCAACAACTTGAGCTGGTTCTGGTAGTCGCTGGCCTTGGCGCCGTCGTCCAGCTCCTGGAGCAACACGATGTCCGGTTGCTCGTCGCGAATGACCCTTGCCACTTCGTCGAGGCTGAAGGCCATGTCTTCGAGGGTCGGGCTTTCATCATTACCTTGGGCCAGGTCGTGCCAGAACACGTAACGCTTGCCGGCCAGGAACTGGACGTTCCAGGTCATCACTTTCAAGGCCTGGCCAGGTGTAAGCGTTGCGGTGTTGGCGGCGCAACTGACCGGGAGTGCTTCCCGGGGTTCTGGGCGCCAGGTCAGGCTGTAGATCGACAGGGCGGCCAGGCCGAGAATCAGCAACAGGCCCAGCAAGGTGTAGCGCAATAGACGGGTCATGGCTCGACTTAAATGGGCAATACGCAAAAGTGATCCCGAGCATAACCGAGAGCAGTTGCCGAGCCCAAGCCCGTAACCTTCGCAGTCGTCGTTAGCGGCTGTCAGGTTTTTCCGCGACCAGCATGAACATCCGGAACAGCACCACGGTGGTGAACAGCTGCAGGAAGCTGTGAACGCTGTCGATCAGCAAGGCGATCAGCGGGTTCTGGGGTGGTGGATACACCGACAGGCTGGCGCCCTTGAGCAGCCAGAGCGGGACCATCACGCAAAGAATGCACAACAGGATGCGCCAGAAATTGCCGCGGCTCAGGCGCAGGCTTTCCTTCATGGCCGCCAGCGGAGTCAGGCCGCGCAGCACCAGCAGGTATTCGCCGAAGGCCAGGACCACCATCAGCCAAAGGCCCGGTAGGAAATACAACGAAATGCCGACCAGGATCAGCAACGTATTGAGTGCGGTCAGCAAGGCAAAGCGTGGCCACAGGGTCAGGGCCGTTGCGAGAAGGTCACGGGGACGGGGTGCTTCGCCGCGACTGCGGGCGTCGAGAAACAGAATCAGCGCGGTGGTGTACAGCGGGTATATCAGCAGCCCGACGATCAGGCTGTAGCCGGAGAAACCTTCGGGGCCGACGGCGCTGTCCACGCCTTGTTGCAGCACGGCCTCGAGTATCACCAGCGGCAGGCACAGCTGGGCGATCCGGCCAAGATGGCGCTTGAAGAAATAAAAAGAGTCGCGCAGCACGTCAAACGGATTCATGAGTCGGTATCGCAGGTCAAAAAGCGGTCCGACACTTTAACCGATCAGGCGCCTGCACAAGCAAACGTAAACATCAGGTAAAGACCATTGAAACCTCTGTGCCCAGCCCCATTACTGGCTGGCACCGGTCCTGTGGGGCCGGCATGGTTTTTCTACCCGGCAATCTGATGAGGTCGCCATGAACAGCGAAGAACAAACCCTGATCGATGGACTGTTTTCACGGCTGCAACAGGCCGAAAAGGATTCAGCCCCGCGCGACGCCCAGGCCGAGGCGCGGATCAAGGAACATATGACCAGCCAGCCCGCGGCGGGCTATTTCATGACCCAGGCGATCCTGGTGCAAGAAACGGCGCTCAAAAGCCTCGACGAGCAGAACAAGCAACTGACCCAGCAAATCCAGCAACTGCAGGCTGACCTGCAACAGGCCCGCCAACAGCCTCCGGCGCCCAGCGGTGGCGGTGGTTTTCTCTCGAGTATTTTCGGTGGCAGCGCGCGCGACTCACGTCCAGCGTCCGCTCCGGGCGCTTCGCCAACCAGCGGTGGCGGCTGGCGCGAACCGGCGCGGCCTGGCTTCAATGCACCATCCCAGCAGAACTACGCCCCTCCCCAACAGAACTACGCCGCGCCGCCGGCAAACTACGGCGCTGCGCAACAGCAGGCTCCAGGGGCCGGCAGCTTCATGAGCGGCGCGCTGAAAACCGCGGCCGGCGTGGCCGGTGGCGTGATGCTGGCCCAGGGCATCAGCAGTCTGTTCCACGGTGCCCAGCAGCCTCAGGAAGTCGTCGAGGTCATCGAGCAGGAGCCGGCCCAACCGGTCAACGACACGGCAAGCAGTGACAGCGGCTGGGGCGATGACTCAAGTGTCGCCGGTAACGATGCCTATGGCAGCGACCAAGGCGGTTTCAACGACGCCGACTACAGCGACGATTCATCCTTTTTCGGCGATGACGACTCCTTCGTCTGACCTGCCATTCGTCCGGGGCGCCCTGGTGCCTCGGACCGATTATTCGCGGAACATTCCTCTGGGCTGGCATACTGGGCAACTTTTCGGGCCCGCTCTGCTGGCTTGTGCATTCAAGAGGAAACGCGGTGAAAAAAATCGCAGTGTTCGCCGATGTCCAGAACCTCTACTACACCGTGCGCCAGGCTTATGGTTGCCATTTCAACTACGCGGCCTTGTGGGCCGATGTCAGCAAGCAGGGGCAGATCGTCGAGGCCTATGCTTATGCGATCGATCGCGGCGACAGCAAGCAGCAGCAATTCCAGCAGATCCTGCGTAACCTGGGGTTTATCGTGAAGCTCAAGCCTTACATCCAGCGCAGCGACGGCTCGGCCAAAGGTGACTGGGACGTGGGCATCACCCTGGACATCATGGACGCCGCCGATCATGTTGACGAAGTGGTGTTGGCGTCAGGTGACGGTGACTTTGACATGCTGCTTGAGCGCATCATCAACAAACACGGTGTGCAAGCGGTGGCCTATGGCGTACCGGGGCTGACGGCCAACTCGCTGATCCGCGCCGCCAGCCGCTACGTGCCGATCGAAGGCGCGTTGCTGCTCAAGAATTGATTTTTACGGAGTTCAGACAGGTTTGGAACGCATCGCAGTCATCGACTTTGAAACCACCGGCATCACGCCGAGCAGCAGTTGCCGGGCCACCGAAATCGCCGTGGTGATTCTCGAACAGGGCCGGATTGTGGATCGCTATCAAAGCCTGATGAACGCCGGTGTGCGCGTGCCTGCGTTCATCGAGCAACTGACCGGCATCAGCAACGCCATGCTGCGCAGCGCCCCGCCTGCGGAAAAGGTGATGAACGAGGTCAACGAGTTCGTCGGCATCACACCGCTGCTGGCCCACAACGCCGCGTTCGACCAGAAGTTCTGGGACTTCGAACTGGGCCGGATCAAGCGCACCCGTTTGCAGAATTTTGCCTGTTCACTGCTGCTGGCCCGGCGCCTGATGCCGTCGGCGCCGAACCACAAGCTCGGCACACTCAACACCTTCGCCGGCCTGCCCCACACCGGCCAGGCTCACCGGGCCATGGCCGACGCCGAAATGGCCGCCAACCTCACCGCGCACCTTGCGACGCAGCTGCGGCAACAGCACGGGCTGCGGGAGTTGTCCCACGATTTGCTGTGCAGTTTGCAGAAAGTGCCGGCGGCGAAGATCAACGAGCACCTCAAGCGGCATCGCGGTTTTTAAACACACCGCCAGAACACCTGTGGGAGCGGGCTTGCTCGCGAATGCGGTGTGTCAGTGAACTGACATGTAACTGGCACACCGCATTCGCGAGCAAGCCCGCTCCCACAGGTTGATCAGTGGTGAGCAGGTTATTTCCCATTGCCTTCCAACTGCCCCAGCGGCACGCGCTTTTCAATGGCGCTGGACAGCACGATCGAGGTCTTGCTGAAGCCAAACTTGGCGATGCGGTTGATCAGCTCTTCCAGTTCCGGCATCGAGCCGACCGCCGCCTGCATGATCACGCACGGGTCGCCCGTCACCCGATGGCATTCGGTCAGTTGCGGGATCCTGCACAGCTCATCGTAAGTCTTCTGGTTCCCGTGCTGATTCATCCGCAGTTCGATGACGCATTGGACCGGCAGGCCGATCTTCGCCATGTCGACTTTCGCCTGGTAGCCGGTGATCACGCCGCTGGCTTCCAGTTTGCTGACCCGCTCGGCCACGGCCGGGGCCGACAGGTTCACTTTACGGGCCAGTTCGGCATAGGACGCACGACCGTTTTCCAACAGGGCGCTGAGCAGCATGCGATCGTATTTATCCACGGTTCGGGCTTCCGGAGGGCTGACTTTCGAAAGTGCGGTTTATAGCGCCGATCTCCGTGTTTTGAAAAGTGTACGGTTCGGATAAACAGGTTTTGTAACTTATTTTCCGCCTGTCGCCTTTCTAGAATAGCGTCTCTCATTGTCCTGATTTCGAGCTGACCATGCCTGGCCCACGCCGTTTTCCCTTGCCATTGATCGCTGCATTTTTTGCCTTGTACGTCATCTGGGGGTCGACCTACCTGGTGATTCGCATCGGTGTGGAACATTGGCCGCCGCTGCTGTTGGCCGGGATTCGCTTCGTGATTGCCGGGTCGCTGATGTACGGTTTCCTGCGTTGGCGCGGGGCGCCGGCACCGACCTGGGCGCAGTGGAAGGCGGGGGCCGTGATCGGCGTGTTGTTGCTCAGTTTCGGCAATGGCGCGGTTAGTGTCGCCGAGCACACGGGCGTTGCGTCTGGGGTCGCGGCGTTGGCCGTGGCGACGGTGCCGCTATTTACCTTGCTCTGTGGATATTTCTGGGGCGCCCGTAATACCCGTCTGGAGTGGGCGGGGATTGTGCTGGGGTTGATCGGCATTGCCATGCTCAACCTCGGTTCCAACCTGCAATCGAGCCCACTGGGCGCGACCTTGCTGCTGTTCGCGGCGGCATCCTGGGCCTTCGGTTCGGTACTGAGCAAGCACCTGCCGCTGCCGGCGGGGGCGATGGCCAGTGCCGTGGAAATGCTGGTGGGCGGTGTGGTGCTATTGATCGGCAGCGTGGCCAGCGGCGAACACCTGGACAGCATTCCGCCGCTGGAAGGCTGGCTCGCGCTGGCCTACTTGACCTGTTTCGGTTCGATCATTGCCTTCAATGCCTATATGTACCTGCTCAAGCACGTACGTCCGGCGGCGGCCACCAGCTATGCCTACGTCAACCCGGCGGTGGCGGTGTTGCTGGGCATTGTGTTCGCCGGTGAAACCATCGGGAGCGAGGAGGCCTTGGCGATGTTGGTGATCATCAGTGCCGTGGTGTTGATCGGATTGCCCCAGTGGCGCAAACCCAAGCCTGCGCCGGCCGAATCCTGATTTAGGGTAAACTGCCGCGCATTGCACACCTTGCGCTGATTTTTCCTACGGTACTTCCATGACTTTCGCCACCCTTGGCCTGATCGACCCCTTGCTGCGCGCCCTCGAGACGCTTGGCTACCAGACCCCGACCCCGGTGCAGGCCCAAGCCATGCCGGCGGTGCTGGCCGGTCGCGACCTGATGGCCGCGGCCCAGACCGGCACCGGAAAAACTGCCGGTTTTGCCGTACCGCTGTTGCAGTTGCTGACCACCGAGGGGCCGAAGGTCAGCGCCAACTCGGTACGGGCGCTGATTCTGGTGCCGACCCGTGAGCTGGCCGAGCAGGTCCACGAAAGTGTGCGCCAATACGCGCAAAACCTGCCGTTGAGCACCTATGCGGTGTACGGCGGCGTCAGCATCAACCCGCAGATGATGAAGCTGCGCAAAGGTGTTGATCTGCTGGTCGCCACGCCGGGACGCTTGCTCGACCTGTTCCGCCAGAATGCGCTGAAGTTCAACCAGTTGCAGACCCTGGTGCTGGACGAAGCCGACCGTATGCTCGACTTGGGCTTCTCCGAGGAGCTGGCGAATATCTACAGAGCACTGCCGAAGAAGCGCCAGACGCTGCTGTTCTCGGCAACGTTCTCCGACGCGATCCGTCTGCTGGCCGGGCAGATGCTCAACGACCCGCTGAGCATTGAGGTCAGCCCGCGCAACGTTGCCGCCAACACCGTCAAGCAATGGGTGGTTACGGTGGACAAGAAGCGCAAGCCAGAGTTGTTTGTGCACCTGATGCGCAAGAACAAGTGGAAACAGGTGCTGGTATTTGCCAAGACCCGCAACGGTGTCGATGCGCTGGTGGAAAAACTCCAGGGCATGGGCGTCAATGCCGACGGCATCCACGGCGATAAACCCCAGGCCACCCGTCAGCGGGCGCTGGACCGTTTCAAGGCCAGTGAAATCCAGATCCTGGTGGCCACCGACGTCGCCGCTCGGGGGCTGGATATCGAAGATTTGCCGCTGGTGGTGAATTTTGATTTGCCGATCGTCGCCGAGGATTACATTCACCGTATCGGTCGTACTGGCCGGGCGGGCTCCACCGGGGAAGCGATTTCCCTGGTCTGCGCCGATGAAGTGAATCTGCTGTCAGCCATCGAAACCCTGACCCGTCAGACGTTGCCACGGCAGATGGAACAGGACTTCGAGCCTGAGCATCGGGTGCCGGACACCGATGCCAGCGGCCAGGTCATCAAGAAGCCGAAAAAGCCGAAGAAACCGAAAGCCTCGGGCGGTGGCGGCAAGCGCAATCTGGGCAAGTGGGTCGACAGCGGAGACACCTCGCCCGTGGAGCCTTCGGTCAAGCCTGTGCGCAAAGTACCGGTGTTCAATACCGGGCCGCGTAAGCGTAAGCCTTGATGACCCGCAGCGTTTGACACGCCGCCATCGCGAGCAGGCTCGCTCCCACATTTGATTTGTGTACACCGTCAATGTGAGAGCGAGCCTGCTCGCGATGGCCGCGCCTGGGATTTCAAACCTTGCGCTGTAACCACTCCAACATTCCCAGCCCCGCCGCCCGGCCGCTGGCAAAGCAGGCCGTGAGCAGATAGCCGCCGGTCGGTGCTTCCCAGTCGAGCATTTCCCCGGCGCAGAACACGCCAGGCATCTGCTTGAGCATCAGGCGTTCGTCCAGGGCTTCGAAGGTCACGCCACCGGCACTGCTGATGGCTTCGTCCAGCGGGCGGGGTTTTATCAGGGTGATGGGCAAGGCCTTGATGGCCTGGGCCAGCCGCGCCGGGTCAGCGAAACAATCGGCGGGCGTTTGCTCGCGCAACAGCGCAGCCTTGACCCCATCGATCCCCAATTGACTGTGCAGGTGCTTGGCCATCGAGCGTGAACCGCGAGGCTTGCTCAACGCTTGCTGGATCTTGTCCAGCGGCCGGCCCGGCAGCAGGTCCAGATGGATCGTCGCGCTACCGTGCTGGTTGATGGCTTCGCGAATCGGTGCCGACAGGGCGTAGATCAGACTGCCTTCGACGCCGGTGGCGGTGATCACGCACTCGCCGAGGCGCGGTTTGTCGTCGTTCAGGCCGATGGCGACATTTTTCAGCGGGGCACCAGCGAATTTGCTGACCATCAGATCGCTCCAGGCCTGCACTTGGAATCCACAATTGCTCGGCTGCAGTGGCGCCAGGGCTATGCCGTGCTGTTCCAGCGGCAGCATCCAGGCGCCGTCCGACCCCAGACGTGACCAGCTACCGCCGCCCAGGGCCAGCAGCGTCGCGTTGGGCTGCAACGCCTTTTCGCCATCGGCGGAGGCAATTCTCAAGCTGGCGTCCGGGTTCCAGCCAAGCCAGCGATGGCGGGTGTGGATCACCACGCCGGCATCACGCAGACGCTTGAGCCAGGCGCGCAGCAGCGGGGCGGCTTTCATGTCGGTAGGAAATACTCGCCCGGAGCTGCCGACAAAGGTATCGATGCCCAATCCGTGAATCCATTGGCATAACTCGTGCGCACCAAATGCTCGCAGCAGCGGGGCAATATTGGGCGCGCGTTCGCCGTAGCGGGACAGGAACGGCGGGAAGTCTTCCGAGTGGGTGATGTTCATGCCGCCGACACCGGCCAGCAGGAATTTTCTGCCCACTGAGGGCATGCCGTCGTACAGGTCGACCTGTATCCCGGCCTGGCTCAACACCTCGGCCGCCATCAGGCCGGCAGGGCCGCCGCCGATGATGGCGACGTTTACGGTGCGGGGTTGGGCGATTGGGATCATGGCGTGAGCTACGGAGGACGGGAATAAGCGGGGCATTCTATCAGCACAGATCCCTGTGGGAGGGCGGTGATTCTTAGAGCGCTAATGTGTAACTCACGATCAGACGGGTCTCATCCAGGTCATTGCCAAAGTTCGAACGAACCGTCGCATTCCTGAGTTTGACCCCGAGGTTCTTCAGTGAACCACTTTGGATCACGTAACCGATGTCGGTGTCGCGCTCCCACTCTTTGCCCGTGTTACCGCCTGCGAGCTGGGCATTGTCGCCGTTGACATAGCGCGTCATGAAGGTGAGCCCGGGGATGCCCAGCGCGGCGAAGTTGTAGTCATAGCGCAACTGCCATGACCGCTCCTGGGTGTTGGCGAAATCGTTGATCTGCACGAAGTTGACCAGGTATGGGTCGCTGTTGGCGATGTAGGGGAACGGATCGTCTCCGCTCATGCGCTGATAGGCGGCCGTGAACACATTGGAGCCCAGGGTGTAGGAAACCAGCCCGTTCGTTGCCCGGTTATCGAGAGGACGGAAGTGACCGTCATCGGTACTTTTCGAATAGCGCAGATCGAACTTCAGCGACTGTTGTGCGGCGAGAGGAATTTCATAGACGACGCCGCCAAAGAACTGCCTATAGACATTTTCCAGGTTGCCATAAAACAAACTTGTGCTGAGGGCTTTGTTGAAACTGTAAGTACCACCGGCAAAGCGGAAGTCATCACTGACACCGCCGATGCGGTTACCGGTGAAGTCCTGATAGTTGGAGGAACTGTTGAATTTTATTTGTTCCAGTTTGCCCCCTTGCAGGACCCACTGATCAATGTCGCTGGAGGTCAGTAGCGCGCCTTCGAAAGTCGACGGCAACAGGCGCGTGTCATTGCTCGATACCACGGGTGTGCGGAAGGCGAGTGAGCCAACTTTCAAAACGGTTTGCGAAACTTTCGCCTTGGCCGTGAGTTCGAGTTTGGAATATTCGTCCTGTGAGCCGCGGCCGTTTTTCGAGCTCAGGTCAGCCGGCAACAGGCCCGTGCCACCGGACCCCTCACCGCCGTCAAGCTTGATACCGAGCATGCCGGTAGCGTCGATGCCCAGGCCCACGGTGCCGGCGGTATAACCGGACTCCAGGCGCATCATGACGCCCTGCGCCCATTCTTTTGCCGCGTCACGCTGGGCCGTGGGTGGACCGTTACGAAAGTCGCGATCAAAGTAGAAGTTGCGCAGTTCCACACTGGCCTTACTGTCGGCAATAAAATCTGCAGATGCCGTCAATGGAAAAACCAACGCGCAGGTACCCGCCACCGCAAAAGCCTTGTTGATCAACATGCTCTTTATGCTCCAGATAACGCCAGATTTTAGGGGTTGTGTTTTATCGTGAGTGTCTATGCAACATGACATCGAACATTTTTTGCGGGCAGCACGCGGCAACCGGGTTATTCACCCGTTGCGCGTGTTACCTGCGTAAGGAAAACGTTTGGATCAGTGAGCGGTTTCGATACGGCCGATGATCGAGCCGGCTTCGAAATAGGCGCCCGCCTGTTCAGTAATCCGCACCTTGCCGTCAGAAGGGGCCAGGATCGATGTTTCCATTTTCATCGCTTCGATAACGGCGACCACTTGACCGGCGTTCACCGCTTCGCCGTCTTCGACGACCCAGGTATGCAGATTGCCCGCGACCGAGGTACGTAGCGCCTGCGGATCAGCCTCCTCGCTCGGGGTCGTGTTTTCGCCCGCCGTGGCTGGTGGGTTCAGGCTCAATCCGCGCAACAGCTCGGCCGGCAGGCCCAGTTCGTGGCGCTTGCCGTCGATTTCCACGAACGTGCGCAACACCCCGGGGTCGGCCGACAGGGCGTTGCGTGGTGCGAGGGTGATCTGGTCGGCGAAATCGGTTTCGATCCAGCGCGTATGCACGGCGAAGCGACCCGCGCCCGTGAAGTCGTCATGGTCCATCACGGCCCGGTGAAATGGCAGTACCGAGGCGATACCCTCGATATTGAATTCGGCCAGGGCGCGCCGGGCGCGGACGATCGCCTGTTCGCGGGTGGCGCCAGTGACGATCAGTTTGGCCATCATCGAATCGAAGGTGCTGGGCACTTGCGAACCGCTGGTCACGCCGCTGTCCAGACGTACGCCCGGGCCAGAGGGTGGTTGGAAGGCAGTGATGTGTCCGGGGGTCGGCATGAAACCCTTGCCTGCGTCTTCGGCGTTGATGCGAAATTCGAAGCTGTGGCCGCGTGGTGTCGGCGTTTCGTTGAAGGACAGGGGGAACCCATCGGCGATCCGCAGTTGTTCGATCACCAGATCCACGCCAGTGGTTTCTTCGGTCACCGGGTGCTCGACCTGCAAGCGGGTATTGACCTCGAGGAACGACAGGGTGCCATCCTGGCTGAGCAGGAACTCCACCGTGCCGGCACCGACGTAGCCGGCTTTGGCGCAGATATCCTGAGCGGATTGATGAATACGCTGGCGCTGTTCATCGCTGATAAAGGGCGCCGGCGCTTCCTCCACCAGTTTCTGGTTGCGTCGCTGCAGCGAACAATCCCGGGTCCCCATTACGACCACCTTGCCGTGTTTGTCAGCGAGGATCTGCGCTTCGATATGCCGAGGGCGGTCGAGGAACTGTTCGACGAAACATTCGCCGCGACCGAAGGCCGCTTCGGCTTCGCGCACGGCCGAGGCGAACAGCTCCGCGACCTCGTCCATGCGCCAGGCGACTTTCATACCGCGTCCGCCGCCGCCAAAGGCAGCCTTGATGGCAATTGGCAGGCCGTGCTGTTCAGCGAAGGCCAGTACTTCGGCGGCGCTTTCGACCGGGCCAGGCGTTCCGGCCACCAGAGGCGCGCCGACCAGTTGGGCAATTTTCCGCGCCTCGACCTTGTCGCCGAGCACGTCGATGGTCTCCGGATTGGGACCGACCCAGATCAACCCCGCGTCGATCACCGCCCGGGCGAAGTCGGCCCGTTCCGACAGAAAACCATAGCCGGGGTGCACTGCATCGGCGCCGCTGCGTTTGGCGACGGCGATAAGTTTGCCGATATCCAGGTAGGTATCGGCCGGGCGTTGGCCATTCAGTGAGTAGGCTTCGTCGGCCTGGCGCACGTGCAGGGCGTCGATGTCCGCGTCGGCATAGACGGCGACAGACTGCACACCGTAGTCGCGGCAGGCGCGGGCGATGCGGACGGCAATTTCACCACGGTTGGCAATCAGTAATTTTTTCATGGAAGTTTTTTCACATCGGCAGTTGAAGAAGAGGCTTGCGTAATGGGCTGAATCTCTTTGAAGCCGTCCACAGGGTTGAAGCGAATCTGCGCATTGATAGGTATCTGACCCGCCAGGTCGAGATGGTAGCTGGCGACTGCGGCGATCACTGGATAGCCACCGGTCAACGGGTGATCGGCGAGAAACAGAACCGGTTGGCCGCTGGCCGGAACCTGAATGGCGCCGACGCAAGTGCCTTCGCTGGGCAACTCCTGGTGATTGCTGCGCGCAAGCGGCATTTCACCGGCCAGACGAATACCGACGCGGTTGGACTGTGAGGTGACGCGCCAGAGCTGACTGCTCAGACGCTGAATGGCATCTTCGGTAAACCAGTCGGTACGCGGACCCATGACCACGTCGAGGGTGACGATGTCGCTCGCCGTTGGCAGTTCAAAGGCCGGCGCTTCGTTCAGCGATACGCTGGCGCCCGTGCTGAGTGTCGCAAAACCCAGGCGGTCACCGGCTGCCAGGGCAGGGGGGCCGACTTGGGCCAGGGTATCGGTGGACAAGCTGGCAAGCACGGGCGTGACGTCAAACCCGCCGCGAATCGCCAGGTAGCTGCGCAGCCCCGCCTTGGGTGAACCGAGGCTGACGCGATCGCCTTCGTCCAATTCGATGGGCTGATAGTTGGGCGCTTGCCATTGCAGGCCGCCAGCCGTGGTGATGCTGACCGGGGTCTGGGCGCCGGTGACAGCGATCACGGCACGACCATGGCAGACAACACTCAAGCCGCCGAGTATCGCTTCGATGCAGGCCACGTGCGAGCGGTTGCCCACCGCACGGTTGGCGGCTCGCAGGGCACTCAGGTCCAGCGCGCCGGATTTGGACACACCTTGGCCGGTCTGGCCGGGACGCCCCAAGTCCTGCAGCACGCTGTGCAGCCCGGGGGTGATGATTTCCAGGCAGGCGCCGCTGGGTGGGGCGGCGCATGTCGGCGGGTTGGGCGCAGGCAAACCACTGGCCGGGAGAGGGCCGGCATCGGTAAAGCGGACCTTGTAGCCGGGGCGTAGCAACGCCGGTTCGTCGCGGTTCAGATCCCACATTCGCGAGGGCGTTACCCCGATGATCTGCCAGCCGCCGGGGCTGGCTTGCGGATAGACGCCGCTGAACTCGCCCGCCAAGGCTACGGCGCCGGCGGGTATGCGGGTGCGCGGGGTTTGCCGGCGCGGCACCTGGAAGCCGGCACCGCCGGTGAGGTAGGCGAAGCCTGGAGCGAATCCGCAGAAGGCCACGCTGTAGTCATGGGCGGTGTGGCGTTTGATCACCTCGGCGCGGCTGATCCCCAGCAGCGTGGCGACCTCGTCGAGGTCTTCACCATTGTAGTGAACGGGAATTTCCACCCGGCGATGCTCGATCGCGCGGCGCTGGCTCAGGTCCTGGCCAGCGATACGATTAACGAGCGTCTGCTGCGCAATGGCGCTGGGGCGGAACTGGATCAGCAGCGTTCGTGCGGCAGGAATGATTTCCTCCACGCCAGCAATAGGCTCGGCCATCAGGGCGTCGAACAACGCGAGGGTCTCGTCCAGGTCTTTCAATTCGACAAGCAGGGCGTCCAGGTTGACCGGTAGAAAACGCACAGGAGACTCCTAGACGTGGTAGGTGCTGTCAGGCACATCGGTGATGAACATATGGCCCGGCGAATGGGTGATGGCGAAGGGCACGCCTGACGCCATGACCGCTGCCTGGGGCGTTACACCGCAGGCCCAGAACACCGGGATTTCGCCGGGTTCGATACGAACGGCGTCACCGAAATCGGGTCGATTCAAGTCCTGGATGCCGAGCAGCGCGGGCTCGCCGATGTGCACCGGGGCACCATGGACCGAAGGATAACGCCCGGAAATACTCGCGGCCTGCGCTACACGATCGGCCGGGATCGGGCGCATGGACACCACCATTTCACCGTGCAGACGTCCGGCCGGACGGCAGGCACGGTGGGTCCGGTACATCGGTACGTTGCAGCCATCGGTGATATGCCGCACGTCGATGCCGGCCTCTTGCAGGGCTGTTTCAAAGGTAAAGCTGCAGCCGATCAAAAAGGCCACCATGTCGTCGTGTTCGCCCCAGGCCTGAGTGGCATCACTGACTTCCTCGGCCAGCTTTCCATCGCGCCAGATGCGGTACAGCGGGATGTCGGTGCGCAGGTCCGCCCCTTCAGCCAGCAGCGTACTCGGGCTGCCGGCATCGCTGACGTCAAGGATCGGGCAGGCTTTGGGATTGCGCTGGGCGTATAGCAAGAAGTCGTACGCCCAGGCGCGCGGCAGGGCGATCAGGTTGGCCTGGGTCATGCCCGGTGCGATACCCGCCGTGGGGGCGACCAGGCCATTCCGGTAAGTGGTGCGTGCATCGCGGGCAGCGGCAATCGCCACCTGGCGGGCGAGATCGAAGGCTCTCATGGGCGAGCTCCGGCAAAGGGCAGCAAGGACATGTTTGCCTGTTCCAGTACGCGGCGCAGCTCGCGGGCCATTTCTACCGCTGCCGGGCTGTCGCCATGGACACAGATCGAGTCGGCCTGGATGCGGGTCAAGCTGCCATCGATGGCTTCCAGGGTGCTGTCTTCAACGAGACGCAGCATACGTTGGGCCACGAGTTGGGGATCATGCAGTACGGCCCCGGGCTCGCGGCGAGAGACGAGGGTGCCCTGTGGCGTATAGGCGCGGTCAGCGAAGGCTTCGGCGACACACTGCAAACCCTCGTTACGGGCCAGTTCAATCAGGCTTGAGCCTGCCAGGGCAACCAATATGAGGTTGGCGTCGACCGCGCGGATGGCTTCGATCACCGCCAGTGCCTGACGGCGATCGTGAGCAATGGTGTTGTACAAGGCGCCATGGGGCTTCACATAGCGCACGCAGGTGCCGGCGGCCTTGGCCAGGCCCTGCAGCGCGCCGATCTGGTAGATCACATCGGCAGTCAGCTCATCGCTGGCCACGTCCATGTTTCGTCGGCCAAAGCCCACTTTGTCCGGGTAAGCGACATGGGCGCCAATGGTGACATTTTTTGCCACCGCCGCTTTCAGTGTTCGCAGGATGCCGGCCGGGTCACCGGCGTGAAAACCGCAGGCGACATTGGCGCTGGTCACGACATCGAGCATCGCGGCATCGTCGCCCATGCGCCAGGCGCCAAAGCTTTCGCCCAGGTCGCTGTTGATATCTATCGTTGGCATTCACGTGACTCCTT
Source organism: Pseudomonas hefeiensis (assembly GCF_030687835.1). Classification (NCBI taxonomy): domain Bacteria; kingdom Pseudomonadati; phylum Pseudomonadota; class Gammaproteobacteria; order Pseudomonadales; family Pseudomonadaceae; genus Pseudomonas; species Pseudomonas hefeiensis. The sequence continues at coordinate 5,537,011 of NZ_CP117449.1, read as the reverse complement.
GTTCGTTATCGGGCTCAGGCAACGTTGAGGAAGGCGAAGATCGGCCCAACGGATTTGATTGCCATGTACCAGGTCAGCAGGCAGGTCAGGGCGCCCAGCACCAGCAACCAGCGTGGGTAATGGTAACCGTCCATGAGGTCGGACCGGCGCCAGCCGACGTAGATAAAGATGCTCAGGCCGATTGGCAGTATCAGGCCATTGAAACCGCCCGCGAAGAGCAGCAGTGCGGCAGGAGCCGTTCCCATCAGCACAAAGATCAGCAGCGATAGGGCGATGAACACGGTGGTGGCGCGGTTGCGACCCTGCTCAGTGATGTCCGGCTTGAATACGGTGATAAACGAAATGGAGGTGTAAGCGGCGCCGATCACGCTGGTGATACTGGCGGCCCAGAGGATGAGACCGAAGACACGAAGGCCGAACTGCCCGGCCGCTGCCTGGAAGGCTTGTGCGGCCGGATTGGCGCTCTGCCCCGAGGTGTCGATGACTACGCCGCTGGCAACAACACCGAGGATGGCGAGAAACAGGATGTAGCGCATGAGGCCGGTGACCATGATGCCGCCCAGGGCTGCTTTGGTCACTGCCTGGAGATTTTCTACCCCGGTAGTACCGCGATCCAGCAGTCTGTGAGCCCCTGCGTAGGTGATGTAACCACCGACTGTGCCGCCGACAATGGTCGTAATGGTGGCGAAGTTGATCTGGTCCGGAAGTACGGTCTGGTAGAGGGCTTCACCCAGTGGCGGGTTAGAGGCAAAGGCCACGAATACCGTCAGGCCAATCATCACCAGACCCAGCACGACAATCAGTCGGTCGATGGCCAATCCGGCGCGATGGGAGAGGAAGATGCCAATGGCCAGCAGGGCGCTGAGGCCACCGCCCCATTTTGCATCAAGCCCCAACAGCGCATTCAGACCCAGCCCGGCACCGGCGATGTTGCCGACGTTGAACACCAGCCCGCCGAAGATCACCAGCACCGCCAGCAGGTAACCACTGCCTGGAATGGCTTTGTTGGCCACGTCTGCGGCACGCATTCGGGTCAGGGTGACGATACGCCAGACGTTCAGTTGAACCACGAAGTCGATCAGAATCGACGCCAGAATACCGAACGCAAATGCCGCACCCATCTTGGCCGTGAACGTGGCGGTCTGGGTGATGAACCCAGGGCCGATGGCGGAAGTCGCCATCATGAAAACTGCTGCGATCAGGGAAGAGCGTCGCGTCTTTGTAAAATCTTGAGCGGTCTGTGTCACGGCTGTCTGAGTCACGGCATCATTCCTGCGGGTGGGAGATTTTTTTATTGAGCAACGAGCGTGCCAGGACTCAATCATCAGCCTCAATGCGTTGATCTATAGCGTCTTGATTGTTCAACAATCAGTTTGGTGTAAGGCTACAATTTGCACCGAATTGTAACCTTGTCACTCGTGCGTGTTACTTAATGATGCAGGCAGGCCCCTGGCGCCTTGCCATGCACCAAGCTCTCGTGGAACATCGTGGCTTTCCCTTATCCTGGATTGCACATGAACGACGTTTCACCTTCCCTTCCTCGCTCGCTGGGAGAATCCATCACCCAGGAAGTCCGCAGAATGCTGGTCGAAGGTGAACTGGTTCCGGGCCAACGGTTGTCCGAAGCGGCGCTGGCCGAAAGCCTGCAGATTTCCCGCAATACCTTGAGGGAAGCGTTCAGGGTCCTGACTCGCGAGGGGTTGCTCAAGCATGAACCCAATCGCGGGGTGAGCGTGGCGGTACCCGACATGGCGTCGATCATCGACATCTATCGTGTACGCCGCTTTATCGAATGCAAGGCCATTGCCCAGGGCTACCCGCTGCATCCGGGAGCGTTGCATATGCGCGAAGCGGTGGAGGCGGGCATGCGAGCGCGTGAAGCCAAGGACTGGAAGGCTGTCGGCACCGCCAACATGATGTTCCACAAGGCTATTGTCGAACTGGCCGACAGCCCGCGATTGGTGGTGTTCTACGGTCAGATATCAGCCGAGCTGCGGCTGGCGTTCGGGTTGCTCAAAGATCCGCAGTTCCTGCATATGCCCTATGTCGATATGAACGTTTCAATCCTGCGCTGTATCGAAGAAGGACAATCAGAGGAGGCCACCCGACTGCTCGAAGCCTATCTGGTGCAGTCGGAGCGCACTGTTCTGGCCGCTTACGAGCGCAGTCTGAACCGGTAGCGCCTGACGAGCGCGACGAACTCCTCGCCAGCAAAGCCAAGCCTGTCGATAATTGATACCTGGCGCAGCCGCGTGGCTCACTCGATCAAGGTGGACACATCGCCTGCGTCTCCCATCTTGATCCCGGCAGCGGCCGTGGGCAGTTTATTTGGGCGTTGAGATTTCGCTTGAGTAGACGCTGGGCATGGAGAGGAAGGAAATGGAGCCGATACTGGAACTGGAAAGCGCGCGGCTGATACTGCGGCAGTGGCGCGACGCGGACTTGCCGGAGTTTGCCGCCATGTCTGCCGATGCGCAGGTGATGCGTTATTTTCCGGGGCCTTTGAGTCGCCTGGAAAGCGCCGCACTGATCGGGCGCGTGCGTGGGCATTTTGCCGAACATGGTTTCGGTTTGTGGGCCCTGCAGCGCAAGGACACCGGGGCCTTCATCGGCTTTACCGGCTTGGGCGTGGTCGGGTTCGACGCGCACTTCACTCCGGCGATCGAGATCGGCTGGCGTCTGGCCCGGGAGCACTGGGGCCTGGGCTATGCCAGCGAAGCGGCATGGACGGCCCTGCGCTGTGCCTTCGATCGCCTGGGGCTGGATGAGGTGGTGGCGTTCGCCGCCGCCGATAACCTGCCCTCGCAAAAGGTCATGCAAGCCATCGGCATGCATCATGATCCGGCCGATGACTTCGAACACCCAAAGCTCGCGGTCGGTCATCCATTGCGTCAACATGTGCTCTATCGCATCAACCGTGAGCAGTGGCTACAGACCCTGCACGGTTAGCCGACACGGACGTTTACAATGCCCGCCACAATGGCCCGGGCCAACAATCGATCCACCGTCGCAGCATCGACTGCGCGGTTGAGCTGTGTGAGGAAAGTCTGAATGAGCCACGTGTTGGAAGATCTGGTCGACCTGCTGACCCTGGAACCCATCGAAGAGAACCTGTTTCGCGGTCGCAGTCAGGACCTGGGGTTTCGCCAGTTGTTCGGCGGCCAGGTGCTGGGCCAGTCACTGTCGGCGGCCAGCCAGACTGTGGAAGAGGCCCGTCATGTGCATTCGATGCACGGTTACTTCCTGCGTCCGGGCGATGCGGCGTTGCCGGTGGTCTACCAGGTGGACCGGGTGCGTGACGGCGGCAGTTTCAGCACCCGCCGGGTCACGGCGATCCAGAAGGGCAACCCGATTTTCACGTGCAGCGCTTCGTTTCAATACGACGAGCAGGGTTTTGAGCACCAGAACTCCATGCCCCAGGTGGTCGGGCCGGAGAACCTGCCTTCGGAACTGGAACTGACCCAGCAGCGGGCGCATTTGCTGCCCGAGCACATGCGGGAAAAACTGCTGTGTCCCAAACCGATCGAGGTGCGCCCGGTTACCGAAAAAGATCCCTACAATCCGCAACCGGCCGATCCGGTCAAGTACGTATGGTTCCGGGCTGATGGCGCTTTGGCAGACTCGCCGGCCCTGCATAAATACCTGCTGGCCTACGCCTCGGACTTCGGTTTGCTGACCACCTCAATGCTGCCCCACGGCAAATCGGTTTGGCAAAAGGACATGCAGGTCGCCAGCCTCGACCACGCCTTGTGGTTCCATGCCGATCTGCGCGCCGATGACTGGTTGCTCTATGCGATGGACAGCCCGGGGGCCGGCAACTCCCGTGGGTTCTCCCGTGGCAGCGTGTTCAATCGCGCCGGACAGTTGGTGGCATCGGTGACCCAGGAAGGCCTGATTCGCCACCGCAAGGACTGGGCATGAGCCTGGCTGATGTGCGGCACTGGGTGTTCGACATGGACGGTACGCTGACCATCGCCGTGCATGATTTTGCGGCAATCCGCGTGGCCCTGGCGATCCCCGCCGAAGACGACATTCTGACCCACCTGGCGGCGTTGCCCGCCGACGAAGCCGCAGCCAAGCATGCCTGGTTGCTGGAACACGAGCGGGACCTGGCGCTCGGCTCCAGGCCTGCGCCGGGGGCGGTTGAGCTGGTGCGCGAGCTGGCGGGGCGGGGTTATCGCCTGGGGATCCTGACGCGTAACGCCCGGGAGCTGGCCCACGTGACCCTGCAAGCTATCGGCCTGGCAGACTGTTTCGCCGTGGAGGATGTGCTGGGCCGTGACGAAGCGCCGCCCAAGCCCCATCCAGGCGGCCTGTTGAAACTGGCCGAGGCCTGGAGTGTGGCGCCCGAGGCGATGGTGATGGTGGGCGATTACCGTTTCGACCTGGACTGCGGCCGTGCGGCGGGCGCGCGGACGGTATTGGTGAACCTGCCGGACAATCCGTGGCCGGAACTGGCTGACTGGCATGCGCGTGATTGCCTCGCGTTGCGCCGGATGCTTTCGGCTTGAGATTTTGTGTGGGCTGGCTAATCGCTTTCGCGAGCAAGCCCGCTCCCACAGTGGATGTGTGGCGAACACAGATTTTGTAATCGACAGAGAGCCCCCGTGGGAGCGGGCTTGCTCGCGAAAGGGCCCTATCATTCGCTGCAAAACTCACTGACCGAACAACACCTTCAGCCCCTCAGGGGAATTGAACATCCCATCCCCATCATGCCCGACCCCGGGCACTTCGATCAGCCGCTGGTTCAGCCCTTGGGGATGACGCCGGGTCAGGTAGTCAAAAAAGAACTGCCCGCGCAGTAACCGATACGGCCCTTGGGTCTGCGCTTCACAGCCTTTGTCCAGCGCCGGGTGCTCCGGGTTGATGTCCTGTTGCCCAAGCAGATAGACCATGTCGCGCTTGATGTACTTGTCTTCCAATTGGGCGGGCGTTTGTCCGGCTGCATACGCGGGCAGGTTCTGCAGGCCGTACTTCCAGTGGTTGAAACCGGGACAACCGGCCGGGTCGAAGGCCATGGGGCGCTGCGCATCGAAATAGGCATAGGAGGACGGGTTGGCGATGACAAATCTCGGTGCGATCCGGGGTTGGCCGCGCGCGAGCAAGGCGTAGCGCTGCGCGACCTGTGCGCCGCCGGAATGGCCTGCGATGACGATCTCTTTCACCTCGGGAAACTGCTGCCGGTCACTGACCCGGGCGACGATGTCGTCGATGACCTGAAAGGAACTGACCGCCTTGGGCCCCGTGGATAAGCCGCCGGCCATCCAGTCGTTGCCCTGCCAGCGCAACAGGTCATTGGGCAACTGATGGCGGGCAACGTCATGTTCGTTGAGAAACTGGGGGGCGATGATCAGGGTCGTGGTCAGTTGACCGGCGTGTGCGGCGGCCTTTTCAGCACTGTGCAGATACGTCTGGGCGTTGCGCCGCCGGCCATGGAGGATGATCAACACGCGCTGGATAGACGCCGGGGGCGGACTCACGCCGACTACCATGGCCCCGCCCTTGAGTTGCAGTCGCCCTTGAGCGACCACGTTCACGCCCTGTTCGTCTGCCTGGGCAAAGGTGCAGCACAGCATCAGGCTGAGGAGGACGCCCCACTTCATTACAGATTTTTCGCCGCGAAGGTGTCGCATTGGCTGACCTGACCCTGGGCGAACCCGGTCTTGAACCAGCGAACCCGTTGCGCCGAGGTGCCGTGGGTAAAGGAGTCCGGCACCACCCGGCCCTGGCCTTGCTGCTGCAAACGGTCATCACCGATGGCGTTGGCGGCGGTCAAGGCCTCTTCGACGTCCCCCGGCTCCAGCCAGTTCAGGCGCTTCTGCGCATGGTTGGCCCAGACGCCCGCCAGACAATCGGCCTGTAATTCCTGGCGTACCAGCAAACCACCATCGCCTTCCATCTGGCGACCCTGGCGGCGAGCCTCCTGGATTTTTGCCGACACGCCGAGCAGTGTCTGGACGTGATGCCCGACTTCATGGGCGATGACGTAGGCTTGGGCGAAATCCCCAGCGGCGGAGAACCGTTGGGACATTTCCTGGAAAAAACTCATGTCCAGGTAGACCTGTTTATCGGCCGGGCAATAGAACGGGCCCGTGGCTGATGAAGCGAGGCCGCACGCCGAGTTGACCCGACCGCTGAACAGTACCAGTTTGGGTTGCTGGTACTGACGCCCGGCTTGCTGGAAGACCTGGCCCCAAGTGTCTTCAGTATCACCGAGGATCGAGCGCACAAACTCGGCCTGTTCATCGTTCGCGGGCGGTGCCTGCCGGGTTTGGGAGGAGGCGGGGGCCGAGGTCTGGTCCATCTGCCCGGCCAGTTGCCCAAGAATCTGCATGGGGTCCTGCCCGGTGATCCAGCCGATGCCGACGATCAGGACAATGGCCGTCAGGCTCAGTCCCTTGCCGCCGCCGAAACGCATCCCGCCGCCGCCCCCACCGTCCCCGCGGGCGTCCACCACGTTGTCACTGCGGCGACCTTTTTTCCATAACATGTGGGAAATCCTCTGATTGACCGTGTGAAGAGTGTTGCCGCTGAGTGGGTTTGCCGCCAGTTCACGGACAGATATTCGCAGAGAGTCTAGCTTTTGCAGGCTCAGGGCGTACGCCTGAGCTCTCAGGCAATCACTACGGGTTTTGGTTCATCGGTTGACAATGAATGTCTGGTTCCAGAATTTGCATTACACTTCTCGTATTTTGGAATCAGCACCTTTCATCTGGATGTTTTCATGGCCGGCAGTCAAATCGAACGGGTTTTCAATGTGCTGGAAAGCCTCGCCAGCGATCCCCACGGCTGGGCTCTGCAGGGGTTGGCCGAACAATTACAGATTCCCAAGAGCGCCACGCACCGCTTGCTTGCTGAACTGACGCGCCTGGGTTACGTGCGCCAGAATCCCGAGAACCTGCGTTATCACTTATCGACCCGACTGGTCGCCTTGGGCTTTCGCTACCTGTCGCGCAGTGGTGCCGACATCGTGCAGCCGGTGCTCGATCGCCTGGCTCGGGAAAGCGGTGAACTGGTACGCCTGGGCGTGATCGAGGGTGATCGCCAGACCTGGATTGCCAAGTCCCAGGGCGCCCGGTCCGGGTTGCGTTACGACCCCGACATGGGCCGCGAGGCGCCGTTGGTCTATACCGCCTCGGGCCATGCCTGGCTGGCGTGCATGAGCGACGCCGAGGCGCTGTCGCTGGTGGACCGCCAGGCCCTGCAAATGCCGGCGGACGTGGGACCCAACGCACCGCGCAACAGCGTTGAATTGCTTCAATACCTGCGCCAGGCCCGTGAGCAGGGCTATGCCTGTGTCGAGGAAAGTTCGGCGGTCGGCACCTCAGCCATTGCTGCCGTGGTGCGTCATCCACTGGATGGCCGGGTCTTGGGCGTGCTCAGTATTGCCGGGCCCACCGCTCGGATGACGCGATCGAGGCTGCATGAGCTGGCGCCGACCCTGCTTGCGTTTACCGAGGAATTGTCACACGCCAGCCAGGCATCGGAGTTGTTCAGCTGAATTCGCCGTCGCAGACATTGGCTCCCTACATCAAGCAACGCAGGATTCCTACATGACCGTCAGCACCCCGCTTTCCGGCGTCAATCAGGCCTTCAAGGGCATCCTGTTGATACTCTGCGCGACGTTCCTGTTTTCCAGCCATGACGCCTTGTCCAAATACCTTTCAGGGTTCTATCCGATCATCATGGTGGTGTGGGCGCGTTATGTGGTGCACACGCTGTTGATGGCGGGGATTTTCCTGCCGCGTTCGGGGCTGCGGGTGCTGCGTACCAAGCGTCCGTTATGGCAGTTGGCGCGTGCGTTGTGCCTGTTGGGTACCAGCCTGTTTTTCACCACGGCGCTGCTGTACATCCCTCTGGCGGAGGCGACCGCGGTCAACTTCCTGGCGCCCGTGCTGGTCACTGCATTGTCGGTGCCTTTGCTGGGCGAACACGTGACGCGCGGCCAGTGGATCGCAGTGATCTTCGGCTTTATCGGGGTGTTGATCATTGTCCACCCGGGCGGCGACCTGTTCACGCCAGCGGTGTTGTTGCCGTTCTGTTCGGCGCTGTTTTTCTGTTTCTATCAACTGCTCACGCGCAAACTCAGCGAGATCGACAGCCCCACCACCAGCAATTTCTTCGCCGGGCTGTGCAACACCTTGGTGATGAGCGCGCTGGTGCCGTTCTTCTGGCAAGTGCCCAGCCTGACGCATGGGGCAATGATGCTTGCGCTGGGGGCGTGCGGGATGACGGCGCACCTGATGCTGACCCAGGCCTTCCGCTTCGCCGCCCCGGCGCTGCTTGCGCCCTTCGGGTATTGCCAGATTGTGTTTGCCGGGCTGCTGGGCTGGTTGCTGTTCAGCCATACGCCGACGCTGACCACGGTGGTTGGTATCGCTCTGATTTGCTTGAGTGGGTTGGCGGCAGCCTGGCAACAGCGGCGCAGCTAACGCGGACCGTGGTGGGATCGCATGGTGGGAGCGATTGTGGGCGCAAGGCTTGCCCGCGATGAACACGATGCGGTCCTAAGTGAACCGAGGTGCCTGCATCGCGGGCAAACCTTGCTCCCACATGGGATGAATCCCGGGCTGACGGGTATCAGCTTTCCAGCGTCGGAACCTTGCGCGGTGCCATGAAGTACATCCAGACCAGAGCAATGAAGTACATCGCCGGGATCAGGGTGAACAGTACGGTGTAGTTATTGTTGGTCACCGTGAGGATGTGGCCCACCAACTGGGTCATGAACATCCCGCCAATGGCGGCGCACATGCCGCCGAAGCCGAACACCGTACTCATCATGTGCTTGGGCGTGTAGTCCATCACCAGGCTCCAGATATTGGCGGTCCAGGCCTGGTGCGCGCCGATGGCCAGGGAAATGGCAAACACTGCCATCCACAGGTTGCTTGTGCCGGCAGCCATGATCACGCCGATGATGCAGCAGGCGAACAGCAACATGGAAATCAGCCGTGCCTTGATCGGGTTCAGGCCGCGGCCGATCAGGAATGAAGACAGAATCCCGCCGCCCACGCTGCCGAAATCGGCGGTGAGGTAGATGATGATCAGCGGGATGCCCATCTGGGTCACGTTGATGCCCAGGTTGTATTGCTGGTTCAGGAACGGCGGCAACCAGTAGAGGTAGAACCAGAACACCGGTGCGGTGATCGAGTAGGCCAGGGCGAACGCCCAGGTGCCGCGCATGCGCAGGATACGGGAGAAGGGCACGCGGACCTGATCGGGTTCGTCCTGGGCCTGGATGTAGTCCAGTTCCGACTGTTTGACGCTGGGATGATCCTCCGGGTTGAAGTATTTCAGGCCCCAGAACACCAGCCAGATCCCGCCCAGCGCGGCCATGCACAGGAACGCAGCCTGCCAGCCCCATACCTGCAGGACCAGTGGCAGCAACATTGGCGTGAACATCGCGCCAACGTTGGTCCCGGCGTTGAAAATACCGGTCGCCACGGCCCGCTCACCGGCCGGGAACCATAGCCGCGTGGTCTTCACGCAGGCCGGGTAGTTCGCCGCTTCGGTCAGACCCAGAATAAAGCGGCAGACCATGAAGCCCACCGCCGACGTGGCCAGGCCATGGGCGCCGGTCGCCAGGCTCCAGAGCAGCACGGCACAGAAGAACACGCGCTTGACGCCGACCCGGTCGATCAGTCGGCCTTGCAGCACGAAACCGATGGCATAGCCAACCTGGAACCAGAAGTTGATGTTGGCGTAATCCATCGCCGTCCAGCTCATTTCCTTGGCGAGAATGGGCTGCATCACGCCCAGTGCGGCGCGGTCGATGTAGTTCAGGGTGGTGGCGAAAAACACCAGGGCGAGCATGCCCCAACGGGTCTTGCCCACGGCCAGGGCGCCGCGGATCTTGTCACCGACGCCAGCGTTCGTGGCACCCAGGACGGGGGGCAGGCGGGAGCTTTGGGAAGGAATCATAACGTGTACCCGTTTTTGAAATTCTTATGGTGTGGTCTGGGTCTGTCCAGAGATGCCGGTGATCAGGCCGGCCTCAATAGGGGCCGATGGTGCGCAGTGAGCAAAAAATCGTCAATTCGCTGATCGGGCATTGTGTTCGATAATCGCCCAAAAAACTAACCGGATGGTACATATTAAATTGCTGAAACAAACCTTCAGCCCAATAATCGGCTCACTCTTTCAAAAGCGGCACACCTGTGTGTAGCCGATGCCTGTCCCGGGAGCCGAAGTCATGCAGCGTTCCATTGCCACCGTGTCCTTGAGCGGTACCCTGCCGGAGAAACTTGAAGCCATTGCCGCCGCCGGATTCGACGGCGTGGAGATCTTCGAGAATGACCTTCTCTATTACGATGGCAGCCCTCGGGAAATCAGGCAGATGTGCGCCGACCTGGGCATCGCCATCACGCTGTTCCAGCCGTTTCGGGACTTTGAAGGTTGTCGTCGCGAACGCCTTGCGCGCAATCTGGAGCGGGCCGAGCGCAAGTTCGACCTGATGCAGGAGCTGGGCACCGACCTGGTGCTGGTGTGCAGCAACGCCTCGGCCGACAGTCGCGGTGATCAACAAATTCTGGTGGATGACCTGCGATTGCTGGCCGAACGAGCCGGTGCGCGAGGCTTGCGTATTGGTTACGAGGCGCTGGCCTGGGGCCGACACGTCAACACTTATCAACAGGTCTGGAACATCGTGCGCCAGGCCGACCACCCCAACCTGGGCGTGTTGCTCGACAGCTTCCACACCTTGTCCCTCAAGGGCGATCCGAGTGCGATTGCCCAGATCCCCGGCGACAAGATTTTCTTCGTGCAAATGGCCGATGCGCCGATCCTGGCGATGGATGTCCTGGAGTGGAGCCGGCATTTCCGTTGCTTCCCGGGCCAGGGCGAGTTCGATCTGCCGGGCTTCCTGGCGCCGATCATCAAGAGTGGCTACACCGGGCCACTGTCGCTGGAGATTTTCAACGACGGTTTCCGCGCCGCGCCACCACGGGCCAATGCCGCCGACGGCCTGCGTTCTTTGCTGTACCTGGAAGAGAAGACCCGCCAGCGGCTGGCCGAAGAAGCTGAGCCGGCGAGCAATGCTGACATCCTGTTCGCCACACCACCGGCCAGCGAATACAACGGTATCGAATTCCTCGAGTTTGCGGTGGACGACAACCTTGGCGCGAAGCTGTCCCATTGGCTGGAGCGGCTGGGGTTCGTCAAGGCCGGCCAGCATCGCTCCAAGAACGTGAGCCTGCTGCGCCAGGGCGATATCAACCTGATCCTCAATGGCGAACCCTATTCTTTTGCCCACAGTTTTTTCGAAGCCCACGGGCCATCGCTCTGCGCCACCGCGGTGCGGGTCAAAAACAGCGCCAGTGCCCTGGAGCGGGCCGTGGCCTACAAGGGCCAGCCTTATCGCGGCCTGGTGGGGCCCAACGAACTGGAGTTGGCGGCGGTGCGCGCACCGGACGGCAGCCTGATCTACCTGGTGGACCAGGACGCCGACGTCTACGGCACCGATTTCAACCTGCAACCAGGCGCTGTCATCGGTGCCGGACTCAAGCGTATCGACCACATGGCGATGGCGCTGCCGGCCGACAGCCTGGACAGCTGGGTGCTGTTCTACAAGAGCCTGCTGGATTTCGAAGCCGACGACGAAGTGGTGTTGCCCGATCCGTATGGTTTGGTAAAGAGTCGTGCCCTGCGTAGCCGTTGCAGTTCGATCCGGCTACCGCTCAATATTTCCGAAAACCGGAACACCGCGATCTCACATGCGCTGTCCAGTTATCGCGGCTCCGGCGTGCATCACATCGCCTTCGACTGCGATGACATTTTCGCCCAGGTCAGCCGCGCCAAAGAGGCCGGTGTGCCGTTGCTGGACATTCCGCTCAACTATTACGATGACCTGGCGGCGCGTTTCGATTTTGACGATGAGTTTCTCAGCGAGCTGGCGTATTTCAACGTGTTGTACGACCGTGACGCCCAGGGCGGCGAGTTGTTTCACGTCTACACCGAGCCGTTCGAAGGGCGTTTTTTCTTTGAAATCATCCAACGCAAGAATGGTTATGCCGGCTACGGCGCCGCCAATGTCGCGGTGCGGCTGGCGGCCATGGCCAAGTCACGCAGCGGTGGCTTGCGGCACGCCAAGTTGTAGAGAAATCGTAAACGCGGCGTAAAGGGCAACCCCGTGGCTTGGCTTGACTGCGCGGTGCGGCCCATAATCGCCAACCTGTGCAGTGATGGCCGTGAGCCCCGCAATGACTATGAATTCAGAGCTTTCCGCAGACCTCGACGAACCTGTTGTCGAGCCGCGCAAGAGTCGCAAGAACAACCCGGAGAAAACCCGGGAAAACATTCTTCAGGAAGCCATCGTCGAGTTCGTCCAGCAGGGCCTGTCCGGCGCCCGGGTCGATGCCATTGCTGAGCGCATCCACACCTCCAAGCGCATGATCTACTACTACTTCGGCAGCAAGGAGCAGTTGTACGTCGAGGTCCTGGAAAAACTCTACGGCGATATCCGCAACACCGAGAGCCGCCTGCACTTGGCGGAGCTGGCCCCGGTCGATGCGATCCGGCGCCTGGTGGAGTTCACCTTCGACCACCATGACCGCAATGTGGATTTCGTGCGTATCGTTTGCATCGAAAACATCCACAACGCCGAGTACGTCAAGCAATCGGGCGCAATCAAGGCGATGACCAATACCATCCTTGATTCCCTGGGCGTGATCCTGCGCCGAGGTGCCGAAGAGGGGGTATTCCGCGCTGGCCTCGAACCGCTGGATGTGCATCTGCTGATCAGTTCGTTCTGCTTTTACCGCGTGTCCAACCGCCACACATTCGGTGAGATTTTTCAGATCGATTTGCCGGACGAAGCGATCAAGCAGCGTCATCGCCAGATGATTTGTGAGTCGGTGTTGAGATACTTGCAGGCCTGAAGGCGCGAGGATTTCTTGTGTGGGAGCGGGCTTGCTCGCGAATGCGGTGTGTCAGTCGCACATTTTCCTACTGACGCACCGCATTCGCGAGCAAGCCCGCTCCCACAGGGGGATGTCGCTGGTTTCAGTGATTCATGCTCTGGAAATGCTCCAGCATCCGTTGCGCATCCGGCGCCACGCCGCTGAACAGCTCGAACGCCTTCACCGCCTGGAACACTGCCATGTTGCCGCCATCCAGCGTGCGGCAGCCGAGGGCGCGGGCGTGGCGCAGCAGTTCGGTTTCCAGCGGGAAGTAGACGATTTCCGCGACCCACAATTGGCCCCGCAGCAGCTCCACCGGCACCGGCATGCCCGGCAGTTTAGCCATGCCCATGGGCGTGGTATTCACCAGGCCATCCGCCTCGGCCATGGCGGTAGGCAAATCATGCCCGGCCCGGGCGCGGCCAGGACCGAAATGTTGATTCAGGTTGTTTGCCAGCGCTTCGGCGCGGCTGACTTCCACATCAAAAATGCTCAGCGTCTGTGTGCCTTCTGCCAACAGCGCGTGGGCCACCGCCGCGCCTGCGCCACCGGCACCCATCTGGACCACATGCTTGCGCGCCACTTCACCCAGACCGCGGCGAAACCCTTCGGCGAACCCCAGGCAGTCGGTGTTGTGGCCGATGCGTTTGCCCTCCTTGAACACCACGGTATTCACCGCGCCAATGCCCCTGGCCTCGGGCGACAGCTCGTCCAGCAGCGGGATGATCGCCTGCTTGCAGGGAAAGGTGATGTTCAGACCGGTGAAGTTCATGCGTTCGGCGGCCTTGAGCAAATCGGGCAGGGCGCTGCTGTCGAGTGCCAGGGCGTCGAGGTCGATCAGTCGATAGAGGTAACGCATGCCTTGGGCATCGCCCTCGCGCTCATGGAGCGCAGGGGTACGCGAAGCCTGGATGCCCGCACCAATCAGGCCGGCAAGCACGGTGATATTCGACATGCTCATCAACCCTTCAACCGCTGACTGAAATGTTCCAGGGCCAGGCGATAACCATGGCTGCCAAACCCGCACATCACACCGATGGCGACCGATGAAACAAAGGAGTGATGACGGAACGTTTCGCGGGCGTGAACGTTGGACAGATGCACCTCGATCACCGGGACTTCGCTGGCGACCAGCGCATCACGAATCGCCACCGAGGTGTGGGTCCAGGCGGCCGGATTGATGACGATGCCAGCACACCGGCCTCGGGCGGCGTGAATCCAGTCCAGCAGTTCGCCTTCCTGATTGGTCTGGCGAAACTCCACCGCCAAGCCGAACTCTTCAGCGGCGCGGCCGCACAAAGACGAGAGGTCGGCCAGGGTTTCGTGACCGTAGGTGGCCGGCTCGCGGGTGCCGAGCAGGTTCAGGTTCGGGCCGTTGAGCACCAGAACGATCGGAGGCATCGCAATTTCTCCACAATTTTTATTGTTGGTGTCGGCAGATTTCAGCCGGTGGAGATAAATTGTACTAGATGGTTAATTTGGTCAAACAAAGCCGATGGCATCGAGCAATAAGTGTTCGATGATCGAACATGACCTTGGTCAGGAGAGGAGGGAGGGCACTTGTGGCGAGGGGATCAATCTGTGGGAGCAAGGCTTGCCCGCGATAAAGGCGATGTGGTCTTTCAGAAATCGAGCCGCCTGCATCGCGGGCAAGCCTTGCTCCCACAGAGCTTTGCCCAGTCCAGCCCGGAGGGGAGGCCGCCCCAGCGTTTAGCGCCGCGTCAACAACACCCCGGATTCCATGTGATGGGTCCAGGGGAATTGATCGAACATCGCGCAGCGCGTGATGCGATGGGTATCGTGCAGTTGTGCGATGTTGGCGGCGAGGGTTTCGGGGTTGCAGGAGATGTACAGGATATTGTCGAAGCGTCGGGTCAGCTCGCAGGTGTCCGGGTCCATGCCGGCGCGAGGCGGGTCGACGAAGACGCTGGCGAATTCATAGCTTTTGAGGTCGATGCCATGCAAGCGACGGAACGGGCGGACTTCGTTCAGGGCCTGGGTCAATTCTTCGGCTGACAGGCGCACCAGGGTCACGTTATCCACCGCGTTTTCGCTGAGGTTGCTCAGCGCGGCGTTCACCGAAGTCTTGCTGATTTCGGTCGCCAGCACTTTGCGCACGCGGGTGGCCAGGGGCAGGGTGAAGTTGCCGTTGCCGCAGTACAGCTCCAGCAGATCATCGTTGCGCTCACCCAATGCATCAAAGGCCCAATTGAGCATCTTCTGGTTCACCGTGCCGTTGGGTTGGGTGAAGGCGCCTTCAGGTTGGCGATAGCTGAAAGTGCGACCACCCACGTCGAGTTTCTCCACCACGTAGTCATGGCCGATCACTTCCCGTTTGCCTTTGGAGCGACCGATGATGCTCACACCGAGGTCGCTCGCCAGTTTCGAGGCCGCGGTGTGCCAATGTTCATCCAGCGGGCGGTGATAGCACAGGGTGATCATCGCATCGTCGGCCAGGGTGGTCAGGAACTCCACCTGGAACAGCTTATGACTCAGCGGCGCGCTGGCTTGCCAGGCCGCCTTGAGTTGCGGCATCAACTGGTTGATGCGCAGGCTGGCGATGGGAAATTGCTCGATGAGGATCGGCGTGCGCTTGTCGTCCTGGGAGAACATCGCGTAATGCCGTTCGCCGGCCTCGCGCCACAGGCGAAACTCGGCCCGCAGGCGGAAGTGCTCCAGCGGTGAGTCGAACACTGCTGGCTCCGGCGCATCGAACGGAGCCAGCAGGTCACGCAAGCGGCGGACCTTGTCCAGGAGCTGGACGGCGTAGGCCTGGGAATCAAAAGTCATGCGTTGAACCAACCCAACTTGATCACGAACAGAATCGACAGGATGACCAGCGCCGGGTTCAGCTCACGGCCACGGCCAGACACCAGTTTGATGGCGGTCCAGGCGATGAAACCAAAGGCAATGCCGTTGGCGATGGAATAGGTGAACGGCATCGCCAGCGCGGTAATCACCACGGGAGCGGCCACGGTGATGTCGTCCCAGTCGATTTCCGCCAGGCCCGAGGTCATCAGCACGGCCACGAACAACAGCGCCGGTGCCGTGGCGAAGGCCGGGACACTGGAGGCCAGTGGCGAGAAGAACAGCGCCAGCAGGAACAGGAACGCTACAACGATGGCGGTCAGGCCGGTGCGGCCGCCGGCGCTGACGCCCGCCGCCGACTCGATGTAGCTGGTGGTGGTGGAGGTGCCCAGCAGCGAACCGGCCATGGCGGCGGTGCTGTCGGCGATCAGTGCTCGGCCCATCTTTGGCATGTGTCCATCCGGGCCCATCAGCCCGGCGCGCTTGGCGACGCCGATCAGGGTCCCGGAATTGTCGAACAGATCGACGAACAGGAAGGCGAAGATCACGCTCACCAGACCGATGTCCAGGGCGCCCTTGATGTCCAGTTGCAGGAAGGTCGGCGCCAGGGATGGCGGCATCGACATCACGCCGCCGAACGGCGTGAAGCCCAACAGGATCGAAACGAGGGTGACCGCCAGGATGCCGATCAGCACGGCGCCGCGCACTTTCAGTGCTTCGAGGGCGACGATCAGGACGAAGCCGAGGGTAGCGAGGATCGGTGCGGGTTGTTTCAAATCACCGAGGCCGACCATGGTTGCCGGGTTTTTCACCACGATGCCGGCATTATTCAGGGCGATCAGCGCCAGGAACAGGCCGATACCGGCGGCGATGGCCGAGCGCAGGGGCAGCGGGATGCTGTTGATGATCCACTCGCGGATACGAAAGATCGACAGCAGGAAGAACAACACGGCGGAAATGAACACCGCACCCAGCGCCACTTGCCAGGTATGGCCCATGTGCAGGACCACGGTGTAGGTGAAAAACGCATTCAGGCCCATGCCCGGCGCGAGGGCGATCGGGTAGTTGGCGATCAGGCCCATGGTTGCGGAACCGATTGCTGCGGCCAGGCAGGTGGCGACGAACAACGCACCCTTGTCCATGCCGGTTTCGCCGAGGATGCTCGGGTTGACGAACAGAATGTAGGCCATGGCCAAAAAGGTCGTGACGCCCGCCAGAATCTCGGTCCGCACGTTGGTGTTGTGTGCCTTGAGTTGAAACAGCCTTTCCAGCATGTCTGCTCCCCGTGGCGCGCCGGGCGCCGTGAATGTATCGACCTCAACAGCAAAGCACAGACCGCCAGGGGCGCTCGGGAATTTTCTGTGGGTCGGAAAAAGCCGCGCATCATACCAGCAGCGTGTCGCTATGGCTGCGATCCTCGTCGATGTTTTGCCGACGCGCCAAGTGGGCCATACTGCGCGCGGTTCCGGGAGATCTTATGTATCGCATGAAAAATCATCTGTTGGCCGCATTGGGGTGCGCGCTGGGCCTGGGGTTACCCGGGCAGGCCGTCATTGCCGCATCGGCACCGCCCCTGAGCGAGGTCAAGGTGCTCAAGGTCGAGTCGCCCGCCTGTGGCTTTGAAGACATCGTCCAAGGGCAAGCGCAGACCCGTTGCAATCACAGCGGCCCGAATATCAAGGTCTACGTGCTGGAGGTGGGTTATGGCCGCCAGCCCCATGTCACGCTGGACGGCTTTGAAGTCGATGGCACCCGCTCGCCGGTGTGTGCGTTCAGCAATGGCAACCTGAATGATTGCTCCGCCCGGACCAAAACGGTCGGTTATTTGTATATCTTCGACCTGAAGGGCAAGCAGGAAGGCACCTTCAGCTTCAGCAACCAGTCGATCAACGCACCAGGCAACCGGATGTCGACCCAGCTGTACATCAAATGACCCGCAGTCCCCTGCAGGCGCGGTGTAGGAGCTGTCCAGCGAAGCGAGGCTGCGATCTTTTCCCCAGCGCTTGAGTCCCAAAGCGAAAGGTCAAACGATCGTCCGAACGCGGCCCGAGCCTTCGGTAACTCCTACACTTCAGGAACCACCCAGCGGAGAACGCCCATGATGCCTGGAACCAAGATGCCCCGAGCCCTGATTGCCGTCGCCGAAGGTGTCGATGATTTGCAGACCGTCACTTTGATCGATGTGCTGCGTCGCGCTCAGGTCGAAGTGGTGGTGGCGAGTATAGAAGGGCGGCGGATGCTCACCTGTGCCCGCGGCACGCGCCTGACCGCTGATGGCATGCTGGTGGACGTGCTTGTGCAGGATTTCGACCTGATCGCGCTGCCCGGTGGCATCATCGGCGCCCAACACTTGGCGGCCCATCAGCCACTGCGACAACTGATCAAGGACCAGGCCGCCACTGGACGTTTCTTCGCTGCCATCGCCGAAGCTCCGGCCCTGGCCCTGCAAGCCTTCGGCGTACTGCGCCAGCGCCGCATGACCTGCCTGCCCGCCGTGAGCCCGCAACTGTCCGGTTGCAATTTCGTCGATCAGCCGGTGGTGGTGGACGGCAACTGCATCACCGCCCAAGGCTCGGCCGCCGCGCTGGCGTTTGCCTTGACGCTGGTGGAACAGCTCTGTGGCAAGGGCGTGAGGGGCGTGGTGGCGGCGGAGTTGCTGGCCTGACAGGCATCAGGCGTGGTGAGGGAAACGTTCGATCAAAGGTTGTTCACGCTGCTCGGCTTGCCACAGATCATAGTCTGTCTGGACGCCCAGCCAGACCCTGGCCTTGCCGATCCCGGCCCGTTCCAGGCGCACCGCCAGATCGGGGCTGACGGGTGCATGACCATGCAATACCCGAGAGAGATGGGGCCGGGCGAAGCCCAAATGCCGCGCCAGCTCGGTGACGGTGATGCCCAGTTCGGGCAACACATCCATCAGTAGCGTTTCGCCAGGGTGTGGCGGATTGTGCATGGGCATGTTCCAGCCTCCTGTCAGTGGTAGTCCAGATAATCGACCAGTTCGATATCCGATCCGCTAAAACGAAAAATAATTCGCCAGTTTCCCGAAACACTCAGCGACCAGTATTCAACCAGCTCACCTCTGAGTGGATGCAGTCGCCACCCGGGGATATCCAAGTCGTCAGGCGACTGCGCCCGGTCCATGAACTGGAGCATGCGAGCCAGGCGTTTTCCATGGTCAGCCCGGATTCCACGGGTCGAACCCGTTTCATAGAAGATCCTGAGGCCTTTGTGTCGGAAGGATTTAATCATGGAATAGAGTGTAAGGCGATACATTACACTCGGTGCGGTACATATGTACCGCACACACCATACAAATCTGTGTGTCCTGCGATGGCCAGAGGCTCTTTCGGCGCGTCGAAATTGCCTTGAACGCTCTCCCCGCCCCGAAGTCGTACCCCTTATGACGGCGGTTTGCGAAAACGCCGCGAGTGTACGACCAACCGTGAGGTGTTTATGAGCGCGACCCTGTCCGAAGCGACGCAGGCGTCCTTCGTCCGCCATCCGATCCGCCTGACGCTCAATGGCCAGGCGCGCGAACTGCACGTGCTGCCCTGGACCACGCTGCTGGACCTGCTGCGTGAGCAACTGGATTTGGTGGGCAGCAAGAAGGGCTGCGACCACGGCCAATGTGGCGCCTGTACGGTGCTGCGCAATGGCAAGCGGATCAACGCCTGCCTGACCCTGGCGGTAATGTGCGACGGCGCTGAGCTGACCACCATCGAAGGGTTGGCCAATGGGGATCAGTTGCATCCCATGCAGCAAGCTTTTATCAAGCACGACGCCTTCCAGTGCGGTTACTGCACGCCTGGGCAGATCTGCTCCGCGGTGGGATTGGCCAATGAAGGCCGGGCACAGACTGGCGGGCAGATCAGCGAACTGATGAGCGGCAATCTCTGCCGGTGCGGCGCCTACAACAACATTCGTGATGCTATCGAAGAGGCGTTGCCGCTCTGCCAGCAGGGAGGTGATCAATGAACCCTTTCCAATACAGCAAGCCCGACACTGTGCAGGCTGCCGTCGACTTGTCGAGCCCGGTTTCACGCTTCATTGCCGGTGGCACCAACCTGCTGGACCTGATGAAAGAGAACCTCACCCGCCCCGAACACCTGATCGACATTACCGGGCTACCCCTGGCGGATCTCAGCGAAACCCCTTGCGGCGGGGTGATGATCGGCGCACTGGTGAGCAATGCCGACCTGGCCTGGCATCCCTGGATCCAGCGCCGCTATCCGCTGCTCTCCCAGGCCATCCTGGCGGGCGCCTCGCCGCAGTTGCGCAACATGGCCAGCACCGGCGGTAACCTCCTGCAACGCACCCGCTGTTATTACTTCTATGACGCCAACGTGCCGTGCAACAAGCGGCGGCCCGGCAGCGGCTGCCCGGCTCGGGACGGCTTGAACCGTATGCACGCGATTTTCGGCGCCAGTGAGCAATGTGTCGCCACGCACCCTTCCGACATGTGCGTGGCGCTGGCTGCCCTGGAGGCAGTGGTTCATGTTATCGGTCGTGGTGGGGCACGGACCATCGAGTTCGCTGACTTTCACCGCCTGCCCGGTGATGCCCCGGAAAGGGACAACCAACTGGCCGATGATGAACTGATCACCGCCATTGAGTTGCCTGCCGCCGGTTTCGCGCAACACAGCCATTACTTGAAAATTCGCGACCGGGCCTCCTACGCCTTTGCGCTGGTGTCGGTGGCAGCGGCGCTGGAGCTGGACGGACCGGTGATCCGCCAGGCGCGCCTGGCCCTGGGTGGGGTCGCCCACAAACCTTGGCGCGACCGGGCCGTGGAGAGCTGGCTGACCGGCCAGACCGTCAGCCGCGAAACCTTCACCGCTGCTGCTGACGCGCTGTTGCAAAACGCCGAGCCGCTGGAACATAACGCCTTCAAGGTCAGACTGGCGCGTCGGGCGGTGGTCCGCGCCTTGAGTGATGCGGCACTGGTGGGAGGGCAAGCCTGATGAATGCTTCGAGCAAATCCATAGGGCAGCCGCTGGACCGGGTCGATGGCCTGCTCAAGGTCACCGGCCAGGCCCGTTATGCGGCTGAATACCCCGAGGACGGCTTGCTGCACGGTAGCGTGGTGTCCGGCGCCATCGCCCGTGGCCGTGTGTTGAACATCGATGCTTCCCGAGCCTTGGCGCTGCCCGGTGTGGTTGCGGTCATCGACCACACCAACCGCCCGAGGATCGCCAGCTACGACGAGCCTTATCAGGATGCCGATGCGGCGGACGGTTCGCCTTTCCGGCCGCTGTTCAACGACCAGATACTGTACAGCGGCCAACCTCTGGCGCTGGTCGTGGCGCAAAACCTGGAGTTGGCCCGCTACGCCGGGTCACTGATTGAAATTGAATACCAAGCCCAGGACCATCAGACCGATCTGGCAATCCTGCAAAACGAAGCCCATCCGGCACCGGCCGAATTGCCCAAGCCCCGTGGGAATTTTCAGGGCGAGTACGCCAGTTCGGCGCTCAGCGTGGATGTGTCCTACAGCACGCCGGTTGAACATCACAACCCGATGGAGCCCCATGCCTCGACCGTGCTGTATCAACCCGACGGCAGCCTGCATATTCACGACAAGACCCAAGGCACGCAAAACTGCCAGGCCTATGTGCAAAAGGTCTTCGGGCTTGAGAAAGACCAGGTGCGAGTGTTTGCCGCCTATGTGGGCGGCGCCTTCGGTTCCGGGCTGCGGCCACAGTACCAACTGCCCCTGGCGGTGATGGCAGCGCTGGCGCTCAAACGCTCGGTGCGGGTCAGTCTGACGCGTCAGCAAATGTTTACGTTTGGCTACCGGCCACGGACCTTTCAGCGTGTGCAACTGGGGGCCGCGGCCAACGGGCGACTGTTGGCGGTGGCGCATACTGCTATCGGCCAGACCTCTCGCTTCGAAGACTTCACTGAGCATGTGGTGGAGTGGAGCGGCATGCTCTATCACTGCGACAACGTGGAGTTGACCTACAAACTGGTGCCCTTGGACGTCTATACGCCACTGGACATGCGCGCCCCCGGCGCCGCCCTGGGGCTGATCGGCCTGGAGTGCGCCATGGATGAACTGGCCTGTGCCCTGGCGATCGATCCGGTTCAACTGCGGTTGATCAATTACGCCGAGCGTAACGAGAACGAAGGCAAGCCGTACTCCAGCAAGGCGCTGCGAGAGTGCTATGCCCAGGGCGCAGACCGTTTCGGCTGGAACAAGCGCAACCCGGAACCGCGCAGCATGCGTGAAGGTCGGCAGTTGGTCGGTTGGGGCATGGCGGGCGGCGTGTGGGAGGCCATGCAGCAGAAGGCCAGCGCCCAGGCCTCGCTGGATGCCAACGGCAAATTGACCGTCAGCAGCGCCACCACTGACATCGGCACTGGCACCTATACGGTCATGACCCAGATCGCCGCCGAAGCTTCAGGCGTTTCCCTGGAAAACGTCACCTTTATTCTCGGTGACTCATCGCTGCCTACTGCGCCGCTGCAGGGCGGTTCGTTCACCGTCTCGTCGGTGGGCACTGCGGTGCAGCAGGCCTGTGCAGCCTTGAAGGAAAAACTCCTGGCTGTGGCGCGGCAGGCCTGTCCGGCCTTTGGTGGCGCGACCCTTGAGCAAGTGACGTTTGCCGACGGTCAGCTCCGATTGGGCGAGGCCTGTGTCTCGTTGGCAGAGTTGGCGCAAAAAAGCGGCGAGACGCCCTTGCAGATTCAGGTCACTGCCGAGCCGGACGAAAAGCGCCAAGCCTACGCCACGGCGACGCATTCGGCGGTGTTTGTCGAAGTGCTGGTGGATGAGGACTTGGGCACGGTGAAGGTCAATCGGGTGGTCAGCGCCATCGCTGCCGGGCGAGTGATCAACCCGAAAACCGCGCGCAGCCAGATCCTCGGTGGAGTGGTCTGGGGCGTCGGCATGGCCCTGCACGAAGAGACCTTGACTGATCATGCCTTGGGCCGGCACATGAACCACAGCCTGGCGGAGTACCATGTGCCGGTAAACGCCGACATCGGTGACATTGACGTGATTTTTGTCGACGAGCGCGATGAAATCGTCAATGCCCTCGGCTCCAAGGGCGTCGGTGAGATCGGTATCGTCGGCGTGGCAGCGGCCGTGGCCAATGCGATTTATCACGCCACCGGCAAACGGGTCCGGGACTTTCCCATCACACTCGATAAATTGCTTTAGGTTTTCGCTGCTTCAACCGGTTCGTGCATCCGGTCACGGTTGGCCAGGGTTGGGAACAGTTTGATCCAGACCCCGGTGACCAACAGCGTACCGACACCGCCCATGACCACCGCCGGAACGGTGCCGAACCAGTGGGCGGTCAGCCCGGACTCGAATTCACCCAACTGGTTCGAGGCACCGATGAACAGCCCGTTCACCGCGCTGACCCGGCCGCGCATTTCGTCCGGCGTTTCCAACTGTACGAAGGAGGCGCGGATCACCATGCTGATCATGTCCGCCGCGCCCAGCACCACCAGCACCGCCAGGGAAAACCAGAACGAAGTGGAGAGGCCGAAGGCAATGGTGGCGACGCCGAACACGCCCACGGCGGTGAACATCACCCGACCGACCTTGCGCTCCACGGCAAACCGCGCCAGCCATAGCGACATCAGCAAGGCCCCCACCGCTGGAGCCGAGCGCAGCAGCCCCAGGCCCCAGGGGCCAGTAAGCAGAATATCTTTGGCAAACACCGGCAGGAGCGCCGTCGCGCCGCCCAGCAGTACCGCGAACAGGTCCAGGGAAATCGCCCCGAGAATGTCCGGGCGGCTGCGAATGAAGCGAATCCCGGCCAGCAACGAATCCATCGTTGCCTTGCCTTTGTTCAGCGGCGTCTGGCGAGCGGGCAGGTTGAGCATCAGGCAGCAGGCGATGACGTAGAGCAACACGGTCGGCCCGTAGACCCAGACGCTGCCAAAGGCATAGAGCAGACCGCCCAGCGCTGGGGCGACGATGGTAGCGGACTGCTGGGCCGATTGCGCGGCGGCCACGGCGCGGGGAAACAGCGCGGCCGGCACGATGCTCGGTAGCAGCGCCTGGGTGGTCGGCATTTCAAAGGAGCGGGCGGCGCCCAACAGGAAGGCGAGGATGAAGATCATCTCTCGCGTGACGTTATCGGTGGCGCTGCCGATGACCAGCGCCAGGGCGATCATCGCCTGCAACGACTGGCAGATCGCCGCGACCTTGCGGCGGTCATAGCGGTCGGCCACATGCCCGGTGTGCAGCATGAACAGCACACGCGGAGCGAACTCCACCAGCCCGACAAGACCCAGGTCCAATACGTTGCCGGTCAGTTGATAGAGGTTCCAGCCGATGGCCACCGTGAGCATCTGGAAACCACTGGCGGTGAAAATACGGGCCAGCCAGAAGGCGATGAAGGGACGATGGTGGCGGAGCAGCATTGGCGCTTGGCTGGGCATCTATGACGGGTCCGGTGATGAGGGCATCGAGATTATCACCGAGTTGTAACTGGAGGTTGCGGTGGCGAAAAAAATAGTTAGCCAAACATCTACTTTTCACATAGCACGCTTTTTTTGTGGCGAGGGGATTTATCCCCGCTGGGGTGCGAAGCGGCCCCAAGCTTTTGCGAGCGCTGCGCACTCGAGCGGGGATAAATCCCCTCGCCACAACAGTGCACTCCTCAAGATTTAAGAAATCTTGGCTTAGAGCGGGATTGCAGCACTGAGGCAACCTGTCACGCGACAAAAGACCACGCCGTCCATCGGCCATAATGCGACTACTCTTTGAACATTGCTTGATCCAGGTCAATACCCTCCGGGGCCTTGGGCTGGGGCCATCCGGCCACGTTCCTGCGTTGTGACGGTTTAAAAAAAGAACGATTTGAAAAGCATCGCACTCCATATCCCTGGAGGTTGCGATGCAAGCCCCGCCCGCAGCCGGTTTTACCTGACAGAGGAAGACTTATGTTCGGTTTGGAGGCGCTCGATCTCGCCCGAATCCAGTTCGCGTTCACCATCTCGTTCCATATCCTGTTCCCGGCCATCACCATCGGCCTGGCGAGTTACCTGGCGGTACTCGAGGGCTTGTGGCTCAAGACTCGCGACGACACCTACCGCGACCTGTACCACTTCTGGTCGAAGATATTTGCCGTCAACTTCGGCATGGGGGTGGTATCCGGATTGGTCATGGCCTATCAGTTCGGCACCAACTGGAGTCGTTTCTCTGACTTCGCCGGCGCGGTCACCGGGCCGCTGCTGACCTACGAGGTGCTCACGGCGTTCTTCCTCGAAGCGGGTTTCCTCGGCGTGATGCTGTTCGGTTGGAACCGCGTCGGGCGCGGCCTGCATTTCTTTTCCACGGTCATGGTGGCGATCGGTACGCTGATCTCGACGTTCTGGATCCTGGCCTCCAACAGTTGGATGCAGACCCCGCAGGGCTACGAAATCATTGATGGCCGGGTCATTCCTGTCGACTGGCTGGCGGTGGTGTTCAACCCCTCGTTCCCTTATCGGCTGCTGCACATGTCGACGGCGGCGTTCGTCGCTACGGCGTTCTTTGTCGGCTCGTCGGCGGCCTGGCACTTGCTGCGTGGCCGCGATACCCCGGCCATTCGCCGCATGCTGTCGATGGCGATGTGGATGGCATTGCTGGTGGCACCGATACAAGCGGTCATCGGCGACTTCCATGGCCTCAACACCCTCAAGCACCAACCGGCGAAGATTGCGGCCATCGAAGGCCACTGGGAAAACGTCGGCAATGAACCTACCCCGCTGATCCTGTTTGGCTGGCCGGACATGCAGGCGGAAAAAACCCGGTTCGCCGTGGAAATCCCCTACTTGGGCAGCCTGATCCTGACCCACAGCCTGGACAAACAGGTACCGGCCCTCAAGGAGTTCCCACCTGAAGACCGACCGAATTCGACCATCGTGTTCTGGTCGTTCCGGATCATGGTGGGCCTGGGACTGCTGATGATTTTCACCGGCTTGTGCAGTCTCTGGCTGCGCCGCAATGACCGGCTCTACCAGTCCCGACCCTTTCTTTACATGGTGCTGTGGATGGGGCCGTCCGGCCTGATTGCGATCCTGGCGGGCTGGTTCACCACCGAGATCGGCCGTCAGCCCTGGGTGGTCTACGGCTTGATGCGCACGGCCGATGCTTCGTCCGGCCACAGTTTTGCGCAGATGAGTATCACCCTGGTGTTGTTCGTCGTGGTGTATTTTCGCGCTGTTCGGTGCGGGCCTGAGCTACATGATGCGCCTGGTGCGCAAAGGGCCGGAAGCCCATGAGGACGAGCCGGCCGATGGTGGCCCTGGTCAGAAACGTACCCCGGCCCGTCCATTGTCGGCCGCCGACGATGGCGACGACGAAGTGGACCATAACGACAGCTCGCTTAAGGGGAATTGAGTCATGGGTATTGATCTTCCGCTGATCTGGGCCGTGGTCATCATCTTCGGCATCATGATGTACGTGATCATGGATGGCTTTGACCTGGGAATCGGCAATTCTCTTCCCCTTCATCAAGGGCGAGCGTGACCGCGACGTGATGATGAACACCGTGGCGCCGGTCTGGGACGGTAACGAAACCTGGCTGGTGCTGGGCGGCGCGGGCCTGTTCGGAGCGTTTCCGCTGGCTTATTCAGTGGTGCTTTCGGCGCTGTACCTGCCGTTGATCCTGATGCTCATCGGCCTGATCTTCCGCGGCGTGGCCTTTGAGTTTCGCTTCAAGGCCAAGGCTGACAAGCGCCATCTGTGGGACAAGGCGTTCATCGGCGGCTCCCTGACGGCCACCTTCTTCCAGGGGGTAGCGCTGGGCGCGTTCATCGATGGCTTCGAAGTGGTCGATCGCCAGTTCGCCGGCGGCTCCCTGGACTGGTTCACACCGTTCACAGTCTTCTGTGGCCTGGCGTTGATCGCCGCCTACGCCTTGCTCGGCTGCACCTGGCTGATCATGAAAACCGAAGGCAAGTTGCAGGAGCAGATGCACAACCTGGCCAGGCCGCTGGCGTTCGGGGTACTGGCGGTGATCGGTATCGTCAGCATCTGGACCCCGCTGGCCCACGCCGATATCGCGGCGCGCTGGTTTACCCTACCGAACCTGTTCTGGTTCCTGCCGGTGCCGATCCTGGTGCTGGTGACGATGTACGGGTTGTTCCGCGCGGTGGCCCGCAATGCCAATTACACGCCGTTCATCCTTACCCTGGTGCTGATCTTCCTCGGTTACAGCGGTTTGGGTATCAGCTTGTGGCCGAACATCGTGCCGCCGTCCATCTCCATCTGGGATGCGGCGTCACCGCCCCAGAGCCAAGGGTTCATGCTGGTCGGGACGCTGTTCATCATTCCTTTGATCCTGGTGTACACCTTCTGGAGCTATTACGTGTTCCGCGGCAAGGTGACCCACGACGACGGCTACCATTGATTGACCAGCGAGGCATTGAAAATGGCCAAGCCTGATTTGAAAGACATCGAAGCGGCTGAAAAGAAGCCGCTCTGGCAGCGGCTTGGCTGGCTGGCGCTGATCTGGGCCGGCAGTGTGCTGGCGCTGTTTATCGTCGCCAGCCTGATGCGGATGTTCATGAACGCCGCAGGACTGACTACCCACTGACGCTTGCGGGGCAGGGTTAGGTTATTTGCGGGCCTTGAGGATGACGAATTTCGGGGTCGCCGCCACTTGTTCGACACCCCGGAACAACCGCGCCAGTTTGCTGTGGTAGCCCAGGTGCCGATTGCCGACGATGTACAGCGCGCCGCCGACCACCAGCGCTTCGCGCGCCTGCTGAAACATCCGCCAGGCCAGGAAGTCGCCCACCACCTGCTGTTGGTGGAAGGGCGGATTACACAGCACCACGTCCAATGACTGCGCCTCTTGCCCGGCCAGGCCATCCCCGGCCCGTATTGTCACCTCGCGCTCACCCAGGGCGGCGCGCCAGTTCTCGGCGGCCGACTGCACGGCCATGTACGACTCATCCACCAAGGTGTAGCGGGCCTCGGGATTCTGCAGGGCGCTGGCGATTGCCAGAACACCGTTGCCGCACCCCAGGTCCGCGACGCGGGCGGTGCCCAGGTTCTTTGGCAGATGCGGCAGAAATGCTCGGGTGCCAATGTCCAGGCCTTCGCGACAGAACACGTTGGCGTGGTTAAGCAATTCGATCTTCGGTTCTTCCAGCCAATAGCGAGTGGGGTAGGGCGATACGGCCGGTACGCGGTTTTGTGGCCAGAGCGCTTCTGGCGTGGCGATCAACAACCGGGCTTTTTTCACTGCCAGCGAGGCCTGCACCGGGCCAACGTAGCGCTCCAACAGGTCGCCGGCGGCCCGGGGCAGATGCTTGACCATCGCTGCGGCAATCACCTGGGCGTCGGGGGCTAATTGGCCTTGCAGGCGAATCAGTTGTTCTTCCAGCAGGGCCAGGGTTTTCGGCACTTTGATCAGGACGCGGTCGAACGGTCCGGTCAACGGTTCACTCGCCGGCAAGGTCGACACCGCATCGAAGGGCAGGCCGTTGCGCACCAGGTTTTTCTCCAGCGCGTGCAAGGCCAGGTACGAGTCGCTGCTGCTGATGACGTCAACCTTGCCGGCAAGGCTCGCCGCCAGGGCACCAAAGCTGTCATTGAGGACCAGGACCCGGGTATCGGCGAGGGGCTGTTGTTCGGCCAGATACGCGAGCAGGTATTCATCGGCCGCGTCGAAGGCTTGCAGCGGCTCATTCTGCTGTTCGGGCTGGCGGATCAGGTCAAGTTGAGCGAAGGGACTGTCGAGCAAGGGCATGGCTGGGACTCTGGAGATCAACGAATGTCCCGCTGCCCCGGGGCAGGTGTCTCAGCGGGACCGCCTGAATGAACTACGTCGCGTGCTTGGCGCGTCATCACTCAAGTGGAGCCGTAAATGGTACGTTTTTTTGCCAGGCATTACTCGCGGGTTTTTCAGCTAGGTAACAGCGCCGCACGGTTCAGATCACATGGATGTGGGCCGCCTTGGCTACCGCTGAGATTTTGTTGTTGACGTTCAGCTTTCGCATGCAACTGCACACATGGAAGTTCACGGTGCGCTCGGAGAGACAGAGGATTCTGCCCACTTCCGAGGCCGTCTTGCCTTCGGCCGACCACCTCAATACTTCAATCTCTCTGGGTGATAAATGACATTTTTGTGTGGTCGCGGCAGCGTCAGCCAGTTTTTTGCTGGCCAGCGCATGCAGTCTTTGACTGGCGAAAATGGCGTAGCCGAGATTTGCGTAGTGCTCCTCAATATCGATGGGGCAATGAGTCCGAGCCAGACTGAAAAGGCTGCAATGTGCCCCCTGTTCATCATGAACGGCCTGGGTCCAGCCATATTTAAGTCCCTGTCGATTAAGGTCCCGCCACAACTTGGGGGCCTGAGCAAAAACAGTTTCATCCCACAAAATAGGAAGCGGTGATTGATTGCAATGTGCTACTAATGGATCGTTCGACGCATAGCCGTTCTGTTCATAAAGTTTGTCCCATCCATAAGGATAGTTATTAAGATTTACCTTGTTGGTGTGCCTGTCGGGGCTTCCGAGATAGGCTGAAAATGCGCAATATTCAAATCCCTGATTGTTAAAGAAATTCAGAACCAGACGATAGGCCGTCTGTAAGTCTTTTTCACAGGATAGCTTCCTCAATAGCAAGTCCTTCCACTTGTCCATCGCTCTCTCCTGGGTTGAGTTTGTCCATGCGGATCCAATCCATGATGCGAATTTTTAGTGTAGGACTATTCTTAATTTGCAGTGAGTTTTTTTTGTTTGTTTACAGTTTGGAATGTTTAAGAAATAAACTATCGAATTTGTTTTTACAGTAATTGTAGCTTTGTATAAGTCTGGTAGAGGATAGGGGCGGCGACGGGGACGCTAGTGGCTAAAGTGCCACTATTTGCTGTCAGTGGTGAAGGGGCTCACTTTGCGGGACACTGTAAGTCTTGTCTCATTGGAGTGGCTCATGATCGACAGCTCAGAGAAATTCACCTGTCAAACCTTGCTCGATGTGCAGCCAGTGACACCTCACTTGTTTACATTGCGTACCACGCGGGACCGCGGTTTTCGTTTTCAGGCGGGTCAATTTGCCCGGTTGGGGGTCGCAAAAGCCGATGGCACCATCGTTTGGCGAGCGTATTCCATGGTGTCTTCGCCGTTCGATGAATTCCTTGAGTTTTTTTCCATTGTCGTACCGGAGGGCGAGTTCACCAGCGAACTTAGTCGGTTGCAGCCAGGCGATAGCTTGCTGGTGGATCGCCAGGCCTTTGGCTACCTGACGCTTGATCGCTTTGTTGACGGGCGCGATTTGTGGCTGCTGTCCACGGGCACGGGCGTCGCGCCGTTTCTCTCGATTCTCCAGGATTTCGAAGTCTGGGAAAAATTCGAGAGGATCATCCTGGTGTACAGCGTCCGCGAGGCGCAGGAGTTGGCGTATCAGGATCTGATCAAAGGGTTGACCCAGCGCGACTACCTGGCCGAGTACGCTCATAAGTTTCGGTTTATCGCGACGGTCACCCGTGAGCAGCACCCTGGTGCGCTCAGCGGACGAATCACGACGCTGATCGAAACTGGCGAGCTGGAAAGGGCGGCTGACACCGGGCTGACGCCGGAACATTCGCGGGTGATGTTGTGCGGTAATCCGCAGATGATTGATGACACGCGCAAGCTGCTCAAAGCCAGGGGCCTGCAACTGAGTCTCACCCGTCGGCCAGGTCAGGTGGCGGTGGAAAACTACTGGTAGAAAATGCGCCTGTGGCGAGGAGATAAATTCCACGCCATAGGCGGCGAAGTGTGAGTCAGGGCCTCTCGTTCTGGGCCTTGAGCAGGTCGCGAATTTCGCTCAGCAACAGTTCTTCCTTGGTCGGAACCGGTGGAGCGCTGGGGGCAACGGCTTCTTCGCGCTTGAGGCGGTTGATGGCCTTGACGCCCATGAAAATGGCGAACGCCACAATGATGAAATCAATGGTGCTTTGAATGAATTTGCCATAGGCCAATACCACCGCAGGCGCATCGCCTTGTGCCGCCTTGAGGGTGATGGCCAGGTCGCTGAAGTCCACCCCGCCGATCAAAAGGCCGATCGGAGGCATGATGACGTCGCCAACGAATGACGAAACGATTTTGCCGAAAGCTGCACCGATGATGATCCCGACGGCCATGTCGACGACATTGCCTTTGACCGCGAAGGCCTTGAACTCGTTAATCACGCCCATGAGTTGTTCCTTGTGACAGATGAAGTGGATGGTGGCAGTGTAAATCAGCCAAACGCGTCCTGCTCGAAACGCCTGCTTACAAAGCTTCAGTTATCGACTCGGGCCAAGGGGAAAAGTTTACAAAGTGCCATCAATCGCGCGTGATACGCGGTCCCGAGCCGATTCCCCACAAGTAATTTTCTATCGGATCGGTGCGGCATTTCTATTTAGGTTTTTCTTTTTCGAGCACTAGCCTCTGCAGGGCGCACATGGATGCGCTCTATAACACCAGAGGAAACGCCTATGAACATTTCCCTTGGCGGCGGGACTTTTTCCCATCGCCGTGCCTTTTTTGTGCTCACCGCCAGCCTGCTGTCCTTGTCCGTCAACGCGGCCACCCTGACCCGCGATAACGGTGCGGTCGTGGGCGACAACCAGAATTCGCAAACAGCCGGTCCCAACGGGCCGACCTTGTTGCAAGATGTGCAACTGATCCAGAAGCTCCAGCGCTTCGACCGCGAGCGCATCCCCGAGCGCGTGGTGCATGCAAGAGGGACTGGCGCTCATGGCACCTTTACGGTCACCGACGACCTCAGTGACCTGACCAAGGCCAAAGTCTTCGCCGCTGGCCAGGCCACGCCGGTGTTCGTGCGTTTTTCTGCCGTTGTGCATGGCAACCATTCACCGGAAACCCTGCGCGACCCCCGTGGTTTTGCCACCAAGTTCTACACGGCCGAGGGTAACTGGGATCTGGTGGGTAATAACTTCCCGACCTTCTTCATTCGCGATGCCATCAAGTTTCCAGACATGGTCCATGCCTTCAAACCCGATCCACGGACCAACCTGGACGATGACGCCCGCCGTTTCGATTTCTTTTCACATGTGCCCGAAGCAACACGCACGCTGACCGAGTTGTATTCCAATTCCGGTACGCCAGCCAGTTATCGTGAAATGGACGGGAACGGTGTACATGCCTACAAGTTGGTGAACGCAAAGGGTGACGTTCACTACGTCAAGTTTCATTGGAAAAGTTTGCAGGGCCTGAAAAATCTCGATCCGAAAGAAGTTGTGAACGTTCAGGGACAAGATTACAGCCATATGACTAACGATCTGGTGAGTCATATTAATAAGGGCGATTTTCCGAAATGGGACTTGTACGTTCAGGTGCTGAACCCGCAGGACCTTTCCACGTTTGATTTCGATCCTCTGGACGCGACCAAAATCTGGCCAGGTGTGCCTGAACGCAAAGTCGGGCAAATGGTTTTGAACCGTAACCCTGCGAATGTTTTCCAGGAAACCGAACAGGTGGCGATGGCGCCGGCCAATCTTGTTCCGGGTATCGAGCCTTCGGAAGATCGTCTGTTGCAGGGGCGAGTGTTCTCCTATGCCGATACGCAAATGTATCGAGTGGGGCCCAACGCGCTTCAGTTGCCCATCAATGCGCCGAAGGTGGCGGTCAACAATGGCAACCAGGACGGCGCGATGAATTCGGGCAGCACCAGCACCGGCGTGAACTATCAGCCGAGCCGTCTGATGCCTCGTCAGGAACAGCCAACGGCACGCTACAGCCAGGCCGCGCTGACCGGCAGTACCCAGCAGGCGAAGATTCAGCGTGAGCAGAACTTCAAGCAAGCCGGTGACCTGTACCGCTCGTTCAACCAGAAAGAGCGCAATGACCTGATCGAAAGCTTCGGTGGGTCATTGGCGACCACTGATGACGAGAGCAAACACATCATCCTGTCGTTCCTCTACAAGGCTGACGCTGATTACGGCACTGGCGTGGCCCGTGTCGCCAAAGGTGATCTGGCCCGGGTCAAGGCGCTGGCGGAAAAGCTGAGCGACTGATCCACAGCCTGGCAAGTGCATCACCCGTGGGAGCAAAGCTTGCTCGCGAAGCAGGCGCTGCGGTCTGAAACCTGACCGAGTCGTCTGCATCGCGGGCAAGCCATGCTCCCACAACCTTGCCTCTACAGCCTTGCGCCAAGGAGACGTCATGCTGCGTAACTTGCTGTTTTCGATGCTCGCAACCTGGTCATTGAGCGTATGGGCCGATCAGCCCGTGCCCACCGACCCGGCTGCTGTACAAGAGCAGTTGCAAACCTATTATTTCGACGCCGCCCGCCAAGGCGACGGGCCGATGCTCGAGACCTTCATTGAGGCCGGTTACTCGCTCAACACTCAGGACGAAAAAGGCTACACCGCGCTGATTCTGGCGGCGTATCACGGCCATGGTGCTGCGGTGGAACGGCTGCTGGCCGCTGGCGCCGATGCCTGTATCCAGGACAACCGTGGTAACACGGCGCTGATGGGTGCCATTTTCAAGGGCCAAGTGCAGATCGCGCGTCGTTTGTTGTCCACCGATTGCAACCCGGACCAGCGCAACGGCGCCGGGCAGACCGCTGCGATGTACGCCGGCCTGTTCAAACGTGTCGAGTTGCTCGATGCCTTGGCGGCCAAGGGGGCGGACCTGCAGGCCCAGGATCCGTTGGGCAATACCGCAGCGAACCTGGTCAACGGTGAAATCAGAATGCCGGCCCCGCGCTAGTGGCCTGTGTGGCCAGTTCTGTCAGCCCAACTTCGGTGCCAGAAGCCCATATCCTGCGTTGCTGTTCCTCGCCATAGCGGGCTATGACTCGTCACAGCGCCTTGGCTATGAACTTCTGGCATCCGAATTTGAGCTAACGAACTGGCCGTACAGGCCACCGACTGGGCTATCATCGCGTTTTTATCCCGGAGTTCAGATGGCCAAGGCAAAGCGCATGTATGGCTGCACCGAGTGCGGTTCGACCTTCCCCAAATGGGCCGGCCAGTGCAGTGAGTGCGGTGCCTGGAACACCTTGACCGAAACCATGGTGGAGAGTGGCGGTGCAGCGGCCCCCACTGGTCGCACGGGTTGGGCCGGTCAGCAGGCGCAAATCAAGACCCTGGCTGAAGTCAGCGTCGAGGAAATTCCGCGTTTTTCCACCGCCTCCGGCGAGCTGGACCGCGTATTGGGCGGTGGCCTGGTGGACGGTTCGGTCGTGCTGATTGGCGGGGATCCGGGCATCGGCAAGTCCACCATCCTGCTGCAAACCTTGTGCAGCCTGGCCACGCGCATGCCGGCGTTGTACGTCACTGGCGAGGAATCCCAGCAGCAAGTCGCCATGCGCGCTCGGCGTCTGGGGCTGCCCCAGGATCAACTGCGGGTCATGACCGAGACGTGCATCGAAACCATCATCGCCACGGCCCGCCTGGAAAAACCCAAGGTCATGGTGATCGACTCGATCCAGACGATTTTCACCGAACAACTGCAATCGGCGCCGGGCGGGGTGTCCCAGGTGCGTGAAAGCGCGGCATTGCTGGTGCGCTACGCCAAGCAGAGTGGCACGGCGATTTTCCTGGTGGGCCATGTCACCAAGGAAGGCGCGCTGGCAGGCCCGCGGGTGCTGGAGCACATGGTTGATACCGTGTTGTATTTCGAGGGCGAATCCGACGGTCGCCTACGGTTGTTGCGGGCCGTGAAGAATCGCTTCGGCGCCGTCAACGAACTGGGTGTGTTCGGCATGACCGACAGGGGCTTGAAAGAAGTCTCGAACCCTTCGGCGATTTTTCTCACGCGCGCCCAGGAAGAAGTGCCGGGCAGCGTGGTCATGGCGACCTGGGAAGGCACCCGGCCGATGTTGGTGGAGGTGCAGGCGCTGGTGGATGACAGCCATTTGGCGAACCCGCGTCGGGTCACCTTGGGGCTGGATCAGAATCGGCTCGCCATGCTGCTGGCCGTCCTGCATCGACACGGTGGTATTCCTACCCACGATCAGGATGTTTTCCTCAACGTGGTGGGCGGCGTCAAAGTGTTGGAAACCGCGTCTGACCTGGCGTTGATGGCGGCGGTCATGTCCAGCCTGCGCAATCGGCCGCTGCCCCATGATCTGCTGGTGTTCGGTGAAGTGGGGTTGTCGGGGGAAGTCCGGCCGGTGCCCAGTGGGCAGGAGCGACTCAAGGAAGCGGCCAAGCACGGCTTCAAACGGGCCATTGTGCCCAAGGGCAACGCGCCGAAGGAGGCGCCTGCCGGATTACAGATCATTGCCGTGACACGCCTGGAACAGGCGCTGGATGCGTTGTTCGAATAACGCTGGCAATGGTGAAAGGGGTTTATGTGGGAGCAAAGCTTGCTCGCGATGCAGACGACTCGATTTTGAAGGGCCGCGTCGCCGCCATCGCGGGCAAGCCTTGCTCCCACATCGATCCTCTCGCCACAGAGGACCCGCGGCGTATTTAAATCTGGATCAACGCCGCCAATTCCCGCTCCAGCTCAGCCTGGTCGGCGAGGTTCAACTCCACCAGCCGGCGCAGATGGGCGATCGAGTCCAGGTCGATATGCTCGCAGACAAAGCCCAGGTGGCCGTGGTCGTCGTGGGTCAACCGAACCTCCATCCGCACTTCCACGTCACTTCCACGTCGTTGCTCAGGTGAATATCAGCTACGAAAGTGTCTTCGGGATTGCCAAGCCAGGGCTCGGGCTTTTTGATCAGCAGGCCCTTGAGAGACAGGTCCAGCAGATCGACCGGCCAAGTCAATTTGTCCTCGCCCTCGCCCTGACTCAGCTCGGTCCGGGCATGGAACTCGATTCGTACGAAGCGGCGGCGTTCGCTCATTACGTATTCCTTTCTGGAGATTGATTGACTATAGACCCAACTGGCGCGCCATTGTCACCGTTCGGCCGGCGACAGACGAACGTCGCAGGGGTGGCCTTTGTGTGTCCGTTAGCGCTAAACTCCGTTGGCTGTCTTTCTTGTCCACCCTGGCCGGAATATAAAAATGACAAACAATAATAGCCTGCTGCGCCACATACCCTGGCTACTGCTGGCCGTCGTAGGAGCGAGCGCCCTGGGCGTTGTGGCATTGCGTCGGGGGGAGGCGATCAACGCCCTCTGGATCGTCGTCGCAGCCGTGGCCATCTACCTGGTCGCCTACCGCTACTACAGCCTGTTCATCGCCAATAACGTGATGCAACTCGATGCGCGCCGGGCCACCCCCGCCGTGCTCAACAACGATGGCCTGGACTTTGTCCCGACCAACAAACACATCCTTTTCGGCCACCACTTCGCGGCCATTGCCGGTGCCGGGCCGCTGGTCGGGCCGGTGCTGGCGGCGCAGATGGGCTACCTGCCCGGTACGCTCTGGCTGATCGCCGGGGTGGTGCTGGCCGGTGCCGTGCAGGACTTCATGGTCCTGTTCCTGTCCACCCGTCGCAACGGTCGCTCTTTGGG
Source organism: Pseudomonas hefeiensis (assembly GCF_030687835.1). Classification (NCBI taxonomy): domain Bacteria; kingdom Pseudomonadati; phylum Pseudomonadota; class Gammaproteobacteria; order Pseudomonadales; family Pseudomonadaceae; genus Pseudomonas; species Pseudomonas hefeiensis. The sequence continues at coordinate 5,500,948 of NZ_CP117449.1, read as the reverse complement.
CGACATGGTCCGTGAAGAGATGGGCCGCGTCCCCGGCACCATCGCGCTGTTTGGTTGCTTCCTGATCATGATCATCATCCTCGCGGTGCTGGCGCTGATCGTGGTCAAGGCCCTGGCCGAGAGCCCGTGGGGGATCTTCACGGTGATGGCGACCATCCCGATCGCGATGTTCATGGGCATCTACATGCGCTACATCCGCCCGGGCCGCATCGGTGAAATCTCGCTCATCGGCGTGCTGTTGCTGCTGGGCTCGATCTGGCTCGGCGGACAAGTGGCCGCCGACCCGGTCTGGGCCGAGGCCTTCACGTTCACCGGTGTGCAAATCACCTGGATGCTGATCGGCTACGGTTTCGTTGCCGCCGTGTTGCCGATTGGCTGATCCTGGCGCCGCGCGATTACCTGTCCACCTTCTTGAAGATCGGCACCATCGTCGCCCTGGCGATCGGCATTCTGGTCACCATGCCCGAGCTGAAAATGCCGGCACTGACCCAGTTCACCGACGGCACGGGGCCGGTGTGGAAGGGCGGGCTGTTTCCGTTCCTGTTCATCACCATCGCCTGTGGCGCGGTCTCGGGTTTCCACGCACTGATCTCTTCGGGCACTACGCCGAAGATGCTCGATAACGAAGTCAACGCCCGCTACATCGGTTACGGCGGCATGCTGATGGAGTCGTTCGTGGCGATCATGGCGATGGTGGCCGCTTCGGTGATCGAGCCGGGCGTGTACTTCGCCATGAACAGTCCGGCGGCGATCGTCGGCAGCGATGTGGTGAGCGTGGCGCAGACCGTCAGCAGTTGGGGCTTTGCAATCACCCCCGAAGCACTGCAGGCGGTGGCCAATGACATCGGCGAGACCACCGTGCTGGCCCGTGCCGGCGGGGCGCCAACGCTGGCGGTGGGGATCGCGCAGATCCTGCATTCGGTGCTGCCGGGTGAGAACACCATGGCGTTCTGGTACCACTTCGCGATCCTGTTCGAAGCGCTGTTCATCCTCACCGCGGTAGACGCCGGCACCCGTGCCGGGCGCTTCATGTTGCAGGATTTGCTCGGTTCCTTCGTGCCGGCCCTCAAGCGCACCGAATCCTGGGCCGCCAACCTGATCGCCACCGCCGGCTGCGTGGCGATGTGGGGTTACCTGTTGTACCAGGGCGTGATCGATCCGCTGGGCGGCATCAACACCTTGTGGCCGCTGTTCGGCATCTCCAACCAGATGCTGGCCGGTATCGCCCTGATGCTCGGCACCGTGGTACTGATCAAGATGAAGCGCCAGCGCTACGTCTGGGTGACCATGCTGCCGGCGGTCTGGCTGTTGATCTGCACCACCACGGCGGGCCTGATCAAGCTGTTCGATGCTAACCCGGCGATCGGCTTCCTGGCCCTGGCGCGCAAATACAACGATGCCCTGGCCGCCGGCCAGATCCTGGCCCCGGCCAAGAGCATCGAGCAGATGCAGCATGTGGTGTACAACGCCTACACCAACGCAACGCTGACGGTGTTGTTCCTGCTGGTGGTCTTCAGCATCCTGTTCTACGCGCTCAAGGTCGGTATCGCCGCCTGGGGTCACAAGGAACGCACGGATAAAGAAGCGCCCTTCCAGGCCCTGCCGGACGCCTGAATAGAGGATTGCAACGATGTTCAATGACTTGAGTCGCCTCGGTAAATACCTCGGTCAGGCCGCCCGCCTGATGGTCGGCATGCCCGACTACGACAACTACGTCGAGCACATGCAAAGCAAACACCCGGACAAACCGCTGATGGACTACGAGGCGTTCTTCCGCGAACGCCAGGAAGCCCGTTACGGCGGCAAGGCGGGGCCCAAGTGCTGTTGAAGCACCGCTTGGGTTGAGGTACCCCCTGTGGGAGCGGGCTTGCTCGCGAAGGCGTCGGGTCAGTCGCCATTGATGTGGCTGACACACCGCTTTCGCGAGCAAGCCCGCTCCCACAGTTGTTTTGGGGGGGGCTCGGGATTCGGAAACACCACCGATCCCCTTGTGGGAGCGAGCCTGCTCGCGATGGCGTCAGGTCAGCAGCATTGATGTTTGCTGATCCATCGCTTTCGCGAGCAGTTTGCCTCGCCTCCACATGGGTTTTGTGCTCTTCTTTTAATTTCGCAACAGGAGAATCACGTTGTCCTCTCCCATCCCGGTCACCATCCTCAGCGGCTTCCTCGGCGCTGGCAAGACCACGCTTTTGCGTCATTTGCTCAAGGCCGAGCACGGCCTGAAAATCGCCGTGATCGAGAATGAATTCAGCGATGCCGGCATCGATACCCAGCTATTGGGCGATGAGCCGGTGCAAGTCATGACCCTGGCCAATGGCTGTGTGTGCTGCACCATTCACACTGACTTGACCAAAGCCCTTTACCTGCTCCTCGAACGGCTGGACAGCGGCGAAATAGCCTTCGATCGCCTGGTGATCGAATGCACCGGTCTGGCCGATCCGGCCCCTGTGGCTCAGACATTTTTTATCGATGAGGACCTGCGCGAGCGTTACATCCTCGACGGTATCCTGACCCTGGTGGACGCCGCTCATGCCGAGATCCACCTGACCCAGGCCATCGCCCAGGCCCAGGTCGGGTTTGCCGACCGTCTGCTGCTGAGCAAGACCGATCTGGTGGACCCAGACCATGTCCAAGCCCTTGGCGAACGTCTGACGCGCATCAACCGACGGGCGCCGATCCGGGTGGTGGAACACGGCAAAATCGATCTGGCCGAACTGCTCGACATTCGCGGCTTCAATCTCAACGCAGACTTGGGAGCGGGGTTCAGTCTGCGACCGGTGGGCAAGGCAACCGCCGGGGACCGCATCAGCAGTCTCGTGCTTCGCACCGATAAACCGCTGGAGATCGACAAGCTCAGCGAGTTCATGAACCAGTTGCTGGAAGAGCACGGCAAGCAGTTGCTGCGCTACAAGGGGGTGCTGAATATCGCGGGCGAATCCCGTCGACTGGTGTTCCAGGGCGTACTCAAACTGTACGGTTTTGATTGGGACACCGAATGGGCGCCAGACGAAGCCCGGGAGAGCGTCATTGTGTTCATCGCCGACGAGTTGCCTGAAGAGAAGATTCGCGCAGGCTTCGAAGCCGCGCTACTTTGACGTCCCGGTGCCTGCGGCCATCAGTAGCTTTTGCTCAAGATGGTCCAGGTGCTCGCTCATCAGTTGCAACGCCTCATCAACGTTGCCACGTTCTATCGCGTCTACGATCGCCAAGTGCTCCTGCCAGGCGCAATGCCTGCGGGACTTGATCTCGTGGCGCGCCAGGGCCAGCGAGGTTAATGGCACGAGGCTGCCGAGAAACTGCGCCAACGGCCCATTGCCGGCCATGGTTGCCAATTGCAGGTGAAACTCACCGGACAGGCGAATCGCCGGGCCGCGTTCACCGCGATCCAGGCACTGGCGCTCGCGCTCTACCAGCTCCCGCAGACGCTGTAGATCCTTGGGCTGGGGCGCCTTGCAAGCCAGGCGCACGAGGGTTTGTTCGGTCAGGCGTCGCGCGTGCAGAATCTGCCGGGTCTGCTCCAGGTCCGGTGCCGCCACTTGCGGCCGATGGTTGGGCCGCAGGATGACGACTTGCTGGTGGGACAGGCGCGCCAGGACTCGGCGAATGATGCTGCGGCTGACACCGAACACATCCCCCAGGCTTTCCTCGGTGAAACGACTGGCCGGAGCAATACGTTGTTCAAGGATGGCGTCGAAGATCCGCGGGTAGATATCGTCTACCGACGGTTTGCCAATCCGACCGGGCAGCGACAGGGACGCGAGCACGTTGCGCTCAGGCTGATGTGGGTGGGGCATGAGGTTGTTCATGGCAGTCTCCGCAGGCCGTGGCTCAAGTGCCGAGGTTGTCGTCCGGGATATTCAGTTCGATGCCCATGCGCTGGCCTTCCCTGAGAATATGCCGGCGCATTTCGCTGCTGGCCTGGGCGCTGTTCTTGCCGCGGATGGCGCGCACCACAGCTTCGTTTTCCTCCAGGCGTTCGGCCAGGTGCTGGGGTGAATTGCGCAACACATCGGCGCTTTGCTTGAGAGCGTTGCTGGTCTGCTGGACCACGTTTTGAAAAATCGGGTTGGACGTCAAGGCAAACAGCTCTTCGTGGAAGGCGATGTAGGCGTTGGCGCAGGCGTCGCTGTCGCTGGCCTCCAACGCTTCGCGCATGTCCATGAGCGTCAGGCGCAACTGGCCGACCTCCTTGCTACTGATGGACTGTGCCACCAGGCCGACGATGAAAGGCTCCAGGGTGTAGCGCAGTTGCAGCACGTCCTCCAGACTCGCGCCAGCCATGGCGCTGCCTTCACTGGCGGTGTCGGCGAAGTTGGCCTCCAGCACCACGACACCCTTGCCGGGCATCGAACGCACCAGCCCCAGGGTTTCCAGGACAATCACCGCTTCACGCAGGCTTGGTCGGCTGATGCCCAATTGCTCGGCCAGTTCCCGTTGGCCGGGCAGCATGTCGCCCGAGCGCCATTGGCCCCGGGCGAGGGCGGCACGTAGTTTCTCCACCACGGAGTTGACGACGGTTGATGAACTGATCACTTGTTACTCCTCGAAAATCAATCAGGCGGTGCCGGTTCGCGGGCCGGCACCGCAGTCCTTCAGAATTGTTGCTGATGGGCAGTGCCCACCGGTTTCCTGGATTGGAAGGCATAACCTTGTTGACCGGACAGTACCTTGCGCGCCCGAGGGACATCGATGTCTTTTTCCCAGCGGGCAATCGCCACGGTGGCCACACAGTTACCAATCAGGTTGGTCAGGGCTCGGCCGATGCCCATGAACCAATCCACGGCCAGTACCAGTACCAGGCCAACCACCGGGATTGCCGGGACCGCCGTCAGTGTGGCAGCCAGGATCACCAGCGCCGATCCGGGAATTCCATGGGCGCCCTTGGAGGTGATCAGTGACACCAGCAGGATGGTCAGCAAATCACTCATCGCCAGAGGCGTGCCGGTGGCGTTGGCAATGAACACAATCGCCAGGGTCAGGTAGATCGAAAAACCGTCCAGGTTGAACGAGTAACCGGTCGGAATGACCAGACCGACGGTGGAACTGCCGATCCCCAGATGTTCAAGCTTGCGCATGATCTGTGGCAGCACGGCGTCGGATGAGGCCGTGCCGAGCACGATAAGCAGCTCTTCACGCAGGTATTTGAGAAACGGCAACATTGGCAGGCCCGAGGCACGCATCACCAGGCCGAGGATCAGCGCAACGAAGGCGATGCAGGTGAGGTAGAACAGGCCCACGAGGCTGCCCAGGTGTTGCAGTGAGTCCAGGCCATATTTGCTGGTGGTGAAGGCGATGGCCCCGAAGACACCAATGGGGGCCAGACGCACGATCATGCCCATGATGCGAAAGATCACGTGGCTCAGTTCGTTGATCAGCCGCGAGATACCGGACGCGGCATCGCCCACCAGGTTCAGCGCGCTGCCAAACAGCACGGAGAACAGCAGCACTTGCAGAATGTTGTTTTCAGCGAAGGCCCCGAGCACCGAGGTCGGGATCAGGTTCATGAGGAACTGGGTGGTGGTGACCAGGTGCTCGCCACGCTGAGCGATATCGCCCATGTCTGCGCTGGAAAGCTGTTCCAGATGGATGTTCGCGCCACTGCCGATGCCGGTGCTGAAGGCAAGCACCAGACCGATGACCAGCGCGATGGTGGTAAGGACTTCGAAGTAGATAACCGACTTGAGGCCGATGCGCCCGACCTTCTTGAGGTCTCCGGCACCGGAGATACCGCTGACCACCACGCAGAACACGATCAGGCCGATGAGCATCTTGATTAGCTTGATAAAACCGTCGCCGAGGGGTTTGAGCTGTGCGGAGTATTCGGGAAGGGTCAGCCCACAGACGATGCCGAGCACCAATCCGAGGACAACTTGAAGGAAGATCGAACGCGAGCACCATTTGAGCATGGGAGGGATTCCTGGTTCGGTGTCCGTTTTCGCCGTCAGTAGAGCTGTTGGCGTCAGGACTTCATTATTGTGGTCTTACCGGTTTGTCCAGTGCAGGCGCAGTCTAGGCGCGGTTTTTGGTGCTGTGCAAGCTGATTTGCAGACATTTGGCATGACCGGTCTTACCTGTTGAGGCGGAACCCTTGTGCTTGAGCCGTTTGTTGCGGTGAAAAAAAATTGTCGGTGGCAAGTCGTGCGCCACAGCACCCTGTGGCGAGGGATCAGTCCCCTCGCCACAAAGTCATCGATATGTTCTTTAAAGTACACTCAGGATGAACGTCACTTTTGACTTTTCTTCTGTCTCGGCGAGATAAATATAAGGCGAGCCTCGTACTTTCAATCCACCTATATGTTTTTTGTTTTCTGTCATGAGCGAGACCGGTAAATGGGGAGTGAAAATGTTCTTCAGGGTGATGGCGTTGTTCTGATGATCAACGAGGGTAAAGAACATCGGATCATCCGTGCCTGAATCCTGTGCGCCCAGAACCTCAAGCCAGCGTTTACCGATAAGTTTGTTGTCATGTTCCCCCGTGTTTTTAATGACCAGGCTGTAGCCGTCGTTGGTATGGCGAAAATGCAATTTTAATGGGGTGGCGGAGAGGTTCTGGCCTTTCGGGCGCATGCCGAGCAGGCTGGAATGGTCATGGGTTTGGGGACGGCCGGTAAAGAAGCCACCGCTGAATAAACTCACGGTGGCCATCGCGGGTTTGCCATGAAGTATTTCAAGCAGATTGACGTGGCGGTCAAACATTCGAAGTGTTGCGTTAAAAGATTGATCACGGTCCATGTGATTCGACTCCTCGTTGGGTTTATGAAGTGTGCCGTTATGGATGTTATTGATTTATCGGCTGTCGGTGGTGTTGTGTGTATTGCAGGAGATTATATAAGTGTGGGGTTGGGTTGTTTGGGGGCGTTGTTTACGCCCATGAAAAAGGCCCCCATCTTTCAATGGAGGCCTTTTTTACTGAGGTTTAGCGGGCTGATTAAGCGCCGTATACCGGCAGCTTTTTGCAGATCGCCTTGACCTTCTCACGAACAGCGTCAATCACCGCCTCGTTGTTCAGGTCCGCCAGAATGTCGCAGATCCAGCCAGCCAGTTCCTTGCACTCGGTTTCCTTGAAGCCGCGAGTGGTGACGGCCGGGGTGCCGAAGCGCAGGCCGGAGGTGACGAACGGGGAGCGTGGGTCGTTTGGCACCGAGTTCTTGTTCACGGTGATGAACGCCTTGCCCAACGCTGCGTCGGCATCTTTGCCGGAGATGTCCTGCTTGATCAGCGACAGCAGGAACAGGTGGTTCTCGGTCCCGCCGGACACGACGTCGAAGCCACGCTCGATGAACACGCCGGCCATGGCCTTGGCGTTTTTCACCACTTGTTGCTGGTAGGCCTTGAACTCAGGCTGCAGCGCTTCCTTGAAGCAGATCGCCTTGGCTGCGATCACGTGTTCCAGCGGGCCGCCCTGGGCGCCCGGGAATACCGCGGAGTTGAGCTTCTTCTCGATGTCGGCATTGGCACGAGCCAGGATCAGGCCGCCCCGTGGACCACGCAGGGTCTTGTGGGTGGTGGTGGTGACGACGTCGGCGAATGGCACCGGGTTCGGGTAGACGCCAGCGGCAACCAGGCCTGCAACGTGCGCCATGTCCACGAACAGGTAGGCACCGACCTTGTCGGCGATTTCGCGAAAACGCGGGAAGTCGAGGATCTGCGAGTAGGCAGAGAAACCGGCCACGATCATTTTCGGCTTGTGCTCGAGCGCCAGGCGCTCGACTTCGTCGTAGTCGATCAGGCCGTTGCCGTCGATGCCGTACTGGATGGCGTTGTAAAGCTTGCCCGAAGACGAAACGCTGGCGCCGTGGGTCAGGTGACCGCCGTGGGCCAGGCTCATGCCCAGAATGGTGTCACCGGCCGATAGCAGCGCCAGATAGACGGCGGCGTTGGCTTGGGAGCCTGCGTGGGGCTGGACGTTGGCGTAATCGGCGCCAAACAGTTCCTTGGCGCGGTCGATGGCCAGTTGCTCGACCACGTCGACGAACTCGCAACCACCATAGTAGCGCTTGCCCGGATAGCCTTCGGCGTACTTGTTGGTCAGCACCGAGCCTTGAGCTTCCATCACCGCGGGGCTGGTGTAGTTTTCCGAAGCGATCAGCTCAATGTGCTCTTCCTGGCGCTGAGCTTCTTGCTCCATGGCGGCAAAGAGATCGGCGTCGTACTTGGCAATAGTCAAATCACGGCTGAACATGGCGGTCCTCAAGGATCGGGGGCAGAAAAGGGGGGCATTCTAACCCAACCGGTTTTGGAAGGCATATGAAAGGACGTCATGTCACGGACGAATGGGATTCACGCAAGAGGGGCGTTGCCTGTACTGGCCTCATCGCGGGCAAGCCTTGCTCCCACAGAAGCCTGCGTTCCCCTGTGGGAGCAAGCCTTTTCCACAGAAGCCTGCATGCCCCTGTGGGGAGCAAGCTTACCCTTCCACAGATGTCTGCATGCCCCTGTGGGAGCAAGGCTTGCCCGCGAGAGGCCGGCCCGGATAGTACAAGGCTTCAGTCGAGCATGAACAACGCATCATTGCTGAACTGCGCTTCAAACCGGTTGGCCGGCATCGGGCGGCCGAACAGGTAGCCCTGGACTTCGTCGCAGCCATGTTCGCGCAGGAAATCGAGTTGTTCGTGGGTTTCGACCCCTTCGGCGATCACCGCCAGGTTGAGGCTGTGGGCCATGGCGATGATCGCCCGGGCGATCTGGGCGTCCTGCTCGCCGGAGGGCAGACCATCGACGAAGGTGCGGTCGATTTTCAGCACATCGATGGGAAATTGCTTGAGGTAATTGAGGGACGAATAACCGGTACCGAAGTCATCCACAGCAATGCTCAGGCCCAGGTTTTTCAGCCCGGCCAGGATCTGCATCGCCTCGCTGACCTCGCGCATCAGGATACTTTCGGTCAGTTCCAGCTCCAGGCAGGCCGGCGGCAGACCGGTGCCACGCAAGATGTTGGCGATTCGCGTGCCAAGCTGGCCGTCGGAGAACTGCCGGGCTGAAATGTTGACCGAGACTTTCGGCACCCGAACCTTGGCCTGATGCCAGGTCTTGAGCTGCCGACAGGCTTCGCTGATGACCCAGTCGCCGACGTCCACCACCAACCCGAGTTCTTCGAGTACCGGGATAAAGTCCCCCGGCGGCACCAGCCCGCGTCGCGGATGGCGCCAGCGCAACAAGGCTTCGGCGCCGGTCAGGCGTTTGCCGTCGCCGCTGAACTGTGGCTGGTAATACAGCACGAACTCGTTCTGCTCCAGAGCATGGCGCAAGTCGCTCTCCAGCTCCAGCCGTTCCAGGGCGCTGGCGTTCATGTCGGCCTGGTAGAACTGGAAGTTGTTCTTGCCGCGTTCCTTGGCGTGATACATGGCCGTGTCGGCGTTCTTCATCAACTGACTCAGTTCGTTGCCGTCCTGGGGGCTGAGGGCGATACCAATACTGGCGGTGACAAAGAACTCCCGACCTTCCAGTACGAACGGTCGGACCAGGCTGGCGAGGATCTGCTCGGCCACGTTGATCGCCCGGTTCAGCGCCATTTCGCGGCTGGAGCGCGGTTGCAGCAGCAGGGTGAATTCGTCACCGCCCATGCGCGCCACGGTGTCATCGTCGGCCACGCACCCGAGCAACCGCGTGGCCATTTCCTTGAGCATCCGGTCGCCCGCGGCGTGGCCCAGCGAGTCGTTGATCGGCTTGAAACGGTCCAGGTCGAGGAACATCAGCACGACCCAGTTTTTCTGCCGCTCGGCCGATTGCAGCGCGGTGTGCAGGCGATCCTGGAACAACGTGCGGTTGGGCAGGTGGGTCAGGGCGTCGTAGTAGGCCAGGCGATGGATGCGTTGTTCGCTGGCCTTGCGTTCGCTGATGTCGCTGAAAAAGCACACGTAGCTGGCCAGGTCGCCTTCATCGTCCAGCACCGCCGTGATGCCGACCCAGGCCGGGTAATGCTCGCCATTGCGGCGCTTGAGCCAGACTTCGCCTTCCCAGGTGCTGTGTTGCTGTAACTGCTTGAGCACGTAACGCAGGTGGGCTTCCTGCTGTTCGTCGACGGTCAACATGTTGGGCAACTGGTCCAGCACTTGTGACACGGCATAACCGCTGACGCGACTGAAGGCTTCGTTGGCCTGGACAATGTAACCGGCCGGGTCGGTGATCAGAATCGCCGAGGTCGAATGTTCGAAGACCGTGGCGGCCATGCGCAGGTCTTTTTCGGCGCGTCTTTGCTGGCTGATATCGCGACCCACGCCCAGCACCCCTTCGAACGCGCCGAGGTCATCCCACACCAGTACCAGCCGCAGCTCGATGGGGATCTTGCGCCCGTCGGCGCGCAGGCAATCGAACAGAAACAGCTGGGTCTGCATCTGGTTGCGCAACTCGGCCAGTTGCTCGGGCTTGTCGAGGGCTTTGCTGACCCGATCCATCAAGGTATAGATACCGGTCAGTTGTTGCGGATTGGCGATGGTCGATTGCCAGCCGTTCTGGAATATCCAGTCAGCGCTGTAGCCCAGCACCGCTTGCACCGAGGGGCTGACGTAATTGAGCGAGAGTTTGCTGTTGGTGGAAAAAATCACGTCGCTGATGCTTTCGGCGAGCATCCGGTAGCGTTGTTCGCTGTCACGCAGCGATTCGCTGGCTTCGATCTGTTCGGTGATGTCCTTGGCCACACCGATGATACGCGTCACCTGATCGTGCCGGTCCCGGGCCAGCGCTTGTTCGCGAATGTCGAAGCGCCGCCATTTGCCGTTGCGATGACGAAAGCGCAACTGGCATTGCAGCAGTTGCGCATACCCGGCCCGCCGTTGCTCCTGGCGCAAGTTGTGATAGTGGTCGGCGTCTTCGCTGTGCAGCAGGATTTCCCAGAAATATTCGCCCATCTGGTGCAGTTCGGTGCGGTCGTACCCCAGGGTCTGCCCCAGGTGATGGTTGCTGAAGATCATCCGCTGGCTGATCACGTCTTGCACATAGAGATGATCCGGCACGGTGCGCACCACGTCGGACCAGAAGCCTTCGCGCTCGAGCAGCGAGAGTTCGATCAGCTTGCGGCTGGTGATGTCGCTGATGCTCAGGATGACGGCGTTGTAGTCCTGCTGTTTTTCCGGCAGACGCAGCACCAGCCACAGATGCTGGTCACGGCCATGGGCGTCCTGCAGCTTGATCTCCAGCTCCAACTGCTTGTGCTGGTCGAGCAGCGCTTCGAGCAGTTTCGAACCCACGGGATTGTTATCCGGGGCTGCATTGCCGACCAGCAGTTGCCAGGCCCGTTCGCAGGAGGTGACATTGAGCAGCTTCAACGCCATCTGATTGACTTCGGTGACGTGAACTTCCTGCTGCAGTTGTTCAAGCTGGTGAGGGATGGCCATCCAGGCGCGCAACTGGTCGCCGTTGTGCAAACCGGCCCTTTCAAAAAACGCCTTGAGGCTCGACAGGTCAAGCACGCAGAGCGCGACGCCAGTGCCTTCGAAAATATCCTGGTAGCGCCGACGGCCCTCGTGCAACTGGCGCTGACGCCGACGCATGTTCAGGAGCGCGATCACCGGCAGCAACGAAAACGCCAGGCCCAGCAGGCATTTGCCGATGAAGGCCGGGAGCAGTTGTTCGAGCACCTGACGCCGGTCGAACAGCCCACGCAGTTGCCAGTCGCTGCTGCTCAGGGGCACGGTCAGCACGGTGTTGCTCAGATCATCTGGGGACAGCCGGGTAGGATGGGCCGAGGGCAGGCTTTCGTCCCGACTGATGATTTGCTGGTTGAGCCGGTTTTCCACCAGCCACAGTGGGCGCATGCCGGTATCGGCCTGCTTGGTCAGGGTCGAGAAGAAGGTTGGGGTCAGGCGCAGGGCCCAATAGCCGCGGCTGCTGCCGGCGGCCTGGTGCAATAACAGATGCACCACGGAGCCGTCCTCGGCATTGCTGAAATAGTGCGCTTGAGCATGACTGCGCCGTACCAGGTCCACCAGATAATCGGCATCGTGGCTGGCGGGATCACTGTCGCTGAGCACCCGGCCGGAAGGACTCAGCAACGCCAGGCTGCGTAGCTCGGGCAACGATTGCTGGAGTTTGCGCAGCAGAGCCTGCTGCTCGTCGGCGCTCTGCGGTTGTTCGATGATCGGTAGCAGGTTGAGGGCGATTTGCGCATTCAAGGCCATGTTCAGGCTGACTTGGGCGGCCAGGTCGGCGGTGTAATCGATGGTGTACTGGCGCTGTTGCTGCTGGGTTTCGTGTAATTGGTCAAGCAACTGCCAGAAGAGCAGCCCGAGTAACAACAGCACCAAGGTGGCCAGCGCGCCCTTCAATGTCCCGCGCAGGGGCGAGCCGTTCGCAGCAGTCGGTGCGCGTGGGGACAGGGTCGGCGTGACGTTGGACAAGCTGTAATCCTGCAGTTTGCTGGACTGGCGCGACGTGCACTATAAGCCGGACGCCCAAAGGGCGGCTAGCATGCCTTGACTTGTGGCAAAGTGCCAGCCTTTGGTGGCTGGACCTTGACCGATGGTTGAGGTAGCTTTGCCGGTCAAACAAGAGCGCGCAAGCTCCGATCCCCAGGCTTTATCTGCCCGCCGGCATTGATCACCGTCAAGCGCCGGCGCCGCGCATGGCCTGGCCCGTTCTTTTCACCTGTCACTGACGCTAGGTTCACCATGGCTCAATACGTCTTCACCATGCATCGGCTGAGCAAAGTTGTTCCGCCGAAGCGGGAAATCCTGAAAAACATTTCGCTCTCGTTCTTCCCCGGCGCCAAGATCGGGGTGTTGGGCCTCAACGGCTCGGGTAAGTCCACGCTGCTGAAAATCATGGCCGGTGTCGACAACGAATTCGACGGTGAAGCCCGTCCGATGCCGGACCTGAACATCGGCTACCTGCCTCAAGAGCCTCAGCTGGATCCGACCAAGACCGTACGTGAAGTGGTCGAGGAGGCCGTCAGCGTGATCAAGGATGCCCAGGCGCGCCTGGACGAGGTCTACGCTGCCTACGCCGAACCGGACGCCGACTTCGACAAGCTGGCCGCCGAACAGGCCAAGCTCGAAGCGATCCTGCAAGCCAGTGATGGCCATAACCTGGATCGCCAGCTGGAAGTCGCCGCCGATGCGCTGCGCCTGCCCGCGTGGGATGCCAAGGTCGAAGTCCTGTCCGGTGGTGAAAAGCGCCGCGTGGCCCTGTGCCGCCTGCTGTTGTCGGCGCCGGACATGCTGTTGCTCGACGAACCGACCAACCACCTGGACGCCGATTCTGTCGCCTGGCTCGAACACTTCCTGCACGATTTCCCGGGCACCGTGGTCGCGATCACGCACGACCGTTACTTCCTGGACAACGTTGCCGGCTGGATCCTGGAACTGGACCGCGGCGCGGGTATTCCTTACGAAGGCAACTACTCGGGCTGGCTCGAAGCCAAGTCCGATCGTCTGGCCCAGGAATCCAAGCAGCAGTCGGCCCATGAAAAAGCCATGAAGGAAGAACTGGAATGGGTGCGCAAAGGCGCCAAGGCCCGCCAGTCCAAATCCAAGGCCCGTCTGCAACGCTTCGAGGAAATGCAGTCCCAGGAATTCCAGAAGCGCAGTGAAACCAACGAGATCTACATCCCGGCCGGCCCGCGCCTGGGTGACAAGGTCATCGAATTCAAGAACGTCACCAAGGGCTACGGCGACCGTGTGCTGATCGACAACCTGTCGTTCGCCATGCCAAAAGGCGCCATTGTCGGTGTGATCGGTGGTAACGGTGCGGGTAAATCCACGCTGTTCCGCATGCTGATGGGCAAGGAAACACCGGATTCGGGCAGCATCGAAATCGGCGAAACCGTGCAACTGGCCTGCGTCGACCAGAGTCGCGAAGACCTGGACGGCAGCAAGACCGTGTTCCAGCAGATATCTGACGGTTCCGACCAGATCCGCATTGGCAACTATGAAATTCCGTCGCGCACGTATGTGGGGCGCTTCAACTTCAAGGGCGGCGACCAGCAGAAGTTCGTCAAGGACTTGTCCGGTGGTGAACGCGGTCGCTTGCACCTGGCGTTAACCTTGAAGGAGGGTGGCAACGTCCTGTTGCTCGACGAACCGTCCAACGACCTCGACGTCGAAACCCTGCGCTCCCTGGAAGAAGCCCTGCTGGACTTCCCGGGCGCAGCGATTGTGATCTCCCACGACCGGTGGTTCCTCGACCGCGTGGCGACCCACATCCTGGCGTACGAAGACGACTCGCAAGCGGTGTTCTTCGAAGGCAACTACACCGAGTACGAGGCCGATCGCAAGAAACGCCTGGGTGAAGCCGCTGCTCAGCCGCACCGCGTGCGGCACAAGAAACTGGCCTGATTAGGTCGGACAACAGGTCACAAAACCTGTGGGAGCGGGCAAGCTCGTTCCCACAGGTATGTGGCTGTTTTATCCCACAGACTTACGTGGGCACCGCGAAGTCGAGCGATAAAATGTTGGGGATAGTCGGATCCATCTCATACAACAAGGCATAGCCCACGCCTGCGATTCCTGTCAGCAGGCTGAGGTCGGGAACATAATTACCCCCAAAGGGTTTCCCTTCGAAAAAATGCCCGGCGACCTCATCGAATGCCCGTTTGACACGACTGATGCCCAGGTGATTGCCTGCCTCGCGATACAAATCGTGCAAGCAGATCAAATTGCCAAAATCTCCATGACACAAGCTATAACCGCTGCGAAGTCCGTCATGCCAGAGGTTGTTCTCGCATCTCACGATATCGTCATTGATGATCTGCCTGGTTGATTCGTCCAGAGCCTCTCCCATCGACTGCAAGAGCTGGCGCCTGGCGATCAGGATTCCGCCATCTCCGTGGCACCACTTGGACAAATGCCCCGGCTGTTCCGTGTCTCGCAAGTCCAGCCAGAAACCATCCCGGGTACAACGGTTTTCGCCCTCCAGAAACTGGATGGCCAACGGCACCAGTGCTGCATCGCGGGTGACGTCGTAGGCTTTGCAAAACGCATGGATTGCGCCCGAGAGGCCGTGGGACAACCCTGTCAGAATGATCGAATGATCGTTGCGCCGATAGAAACGACCCTCTTCGATGACGGTTTCATTTTTGATGTATTCGACCATGCGCCGGATGGTCGCCAGCAGAGCTTCTCGCGGATACACCGTATACAGGTTCGCCAGGAGCGTCACCGCGCCACAACAGCCCCCCAGGAAGTCGAAGTCATAATCCTCAACTGCCACGTCCATCAGTTGGGTCAGCAGTTCTTCCAGCTTTTCGTTGTTCTTTTGATCGCCGGTGATTTGTCGATGGTTGATAAGAAGATAAATGTAAGACCCCAGGCCATGAAAAGCACTGATGCCCAGATCGCTTTTGTAATAGCCGGCGTGTTGGTCCAGCGAGTGCAGCACCTGATCGGCACGGGACAGGTAATGGGACATGCCGCTGACTTTGAACAGGCTCAGGTAAAACAGTCCCAGCCCGGCAATGCCGTTGTACAGACCATGCGCCATGGGCGAGAGGTATTTTTTTTGAGTCGTGGGATGGGTATGAAAGGCTAACCAACTGATGTCCGAGCCTGTGCCTGATAACGAGAGCTCTTCGATGTAGGAAGCGATGCCTTGTATGTTGTCAAGACGCTCTGTCTGCCGGAGGTTTTCAACTTTCGTATGCGGGCGCGTGAGATTTAGCGGTTGGTGTTCATTGGGCAGGGGAAACAAACAGGTTTCGAGCACCGTACGCTGCAATATCCGGTCAGCCCTGGACATATTGGTTATTTTCTCCAGACAGCTTTTTATCGGCGGTTCTACCTGGCCCAGATCTATTGTTTCACCTTGTGCATTCACCAGGTGATTGGCTTGGAGTGGCATGGTGAAGCACGGGATGCTGAGCCTTTGCAGGTCGGTAATTTCGTGGAGGGGCACACCTTTTGCGAGGTAGGCGTCCTTCAAGTCTTTCCATAGCGTTGCCAACAGGAGTTCGCGGTCCAACATATTCTGCATAAAGCGTGGGTGATGACTCAGCCCGATAAATTCCGCATAGCGCTGGGTATTCTTGATCAATACGCGGGTTGAGAGTCGATCGGCAGCCTGCTCCAGCATCTGGATCACCCTCTGCCGCTGAGCCATCAACTCATCGTACGCATACTCAAAGCCATGGAAGAATGCTGTCTGGTAGTGTTCAAGCCCCTTGCGCTCACCGGCCAGAAGCGGCAAATGTTTGTGCTGGGGGCGATGTTTGATGCTGATCTTGCGCAAATGATAAAAACCATTTTCGAAGACCAGCGACTTGCGAGTGGACATGAACTGCTCTTGGCGTGTCAGGCCGCTCTGGTCGTTACCCGAACTCTGTGCGAAGGGAACAAAACCGCTGGAAAACACCGATTGGCGGGTCAGCTTGAAGGCTTTGAACAGTGCGCAGTTCTCTGGCAAGTCAAATAGCAGGTTACTGACGGACGCAGTGAACAAGCACTCCAGGTCAATCATGACGGGGCTGCTTCCACACGCAATGATGTTTTCGTGATGAAAGTCGATACCGTTCAAGGCATGGATGACGGCGATCTGTGCGCCCATTTTGCTGTAGAACAGTTCCACGTCCGCCTCGCTCTCACAAGGCACGTTGTCGATTTTTTCAATCCAGCTATGCCGCTCGCGGCTGACAACTTTTGGCGCGTAGACAGAAAAGTATTCTGCTCCGGTCCGCTCATGCAGTTGCCTGAGCAGATGGTTGAAGAACAGCGCCTCCTGGCTCGCCCTGGGTTTGTAGATCAGTGACATGGCGCCAACATCAACTCGACAGACCGTTTCGCCCCGGCCATGAGGATCGCCCAGCCCTAGTTCAATGGCGTTGATGCTTCGGGCTGGGATTGAAAAGTCGTTTTCGAGCCATTCGATATCGGCGGCGAAGTCAACTATGACGGCATACAAATAGTTGACTGTGTCCTTCAGCAGATCAAACAGCAGGTGCGCAGCACCGGGTATTTTTCGAGCAGTGACGTCAGTGAGTGGGTTTTAAGTCGTTGGTTGAACCCGGCCAGATCGATATCAGTGCCTTCGGCAATCTGCGTATTCAGATAATGCACCAGACTCTGTTCGCAAGTGCGCCTAATCCTGCCTGTGACAATGGCTTTCAAGGCTGGGAAAAAAGGTCTGCTCATCGATATGTGCTGATGCGTCCGAATAGCGCTCGTCGGCTTTGAATACATCGATAAAATAAAGAAAAAAACGGTAGTCAAACCAATAAAAATGTTCGTTGTTGCTCGGTATTGTTTTTGCCTGAACGCTTATCGAGTCAAGTCGGGCGAGCTGTTCCTGTAAATGCCTCAGAATTGTTTCGCTATCAGGGGGCAACGGCTGCACATTGGCGGGTTCGTTTACATAGGCGACCAGTTGTTGCCTGTCCAATCCAAAGTGAAGCAGTACAGCTTGGTCGTCGGCATGCAGGCGGGTCATGTTGTTTTGAAAAGTGACGATGTCCTGACCGGAAGCAAATCTGCGCCCGCCGCGCTGATGCAACTTCAAGCAATTTACCAGCATGCTGTAACTCCTGATATGGATAGAGCAGGCGCTGCCTGCTCTATTTTTATGGGTTGACCGGTTTCAATGGCTCGACTTGAGTTCGATATAACTCAGGTCAAGGCAATGTGGTACAGCCAACCCCCGTGCACGCCAGAGTGCCGCAATCGAGGATAGTCGTTCCCATAGCCTCAATATTACGTTTGTCGGGAGCCAGGTAAGCTTCGAAGTCGCGATCAAAGTCGCCAGACATGTTCAGGATCTGTTCGCTCATGGTGTTATCCTCATCGTCTATCAGGTATTGGATGCAGTGACCGCGGCCAAGCGGACGCGAATAGTTGCATCCAGGCTGTAGGGCGTAACGAAGTATGTTTATTAATGAAGTTGGTGTGTGTCAAAGTCCTGCTGCGCAGGTGTGCTTTGATAAAGCGGGGGTTAGCACAAAAGAGCGGTGCAGTTCACGGTGCCGCACTCGACAATGGTCAGCACCGCAGACTCGATACCGTGAGGGTTTACCTGTTGATAAGACTTGAAATCGCTATCGAAATCACCCGACATTGCCAGTAGCTGTTCACTCATTTTGTATCTCCTTTGTTATTTTTAAGCACTGAGTTGAAGTGCGGGGAGAACAGTAACATGCGCTTGGTTTAATGCCAGTGTGTGGTCATGACTTTGTGTTGCAGTTGCATGTTGCTACAAGCGTGCTGTACATCATTGTTTTGTCGTAATGTTGCGACTTGCCCACACTCAAGGTGGAAGTGTCTGGATGATGTGAGGGGGCGTTGGTTAGTGCATAAGAGGTCAGCGCTCGGCAAAGTTACCCAAGATCTATCGCAACGACTTCGATGGCGAGATTTCCCACTGGCCGTTCCCAAATTACCTCATCGCCAACCCTGGCTCCCAGCAACGCCCCTCCCAACGGCGATCCCCAATTGATCAACCCATTGGCCGCATCGGCCTGATCTTCACCCACCAACTGCACACGCTGCTCGTGATTATGCTCATCGACAAAGCTCACCCAATGCCCGATCCGCACCTGATCCACTGAAGTTGGCGTTATGACCTGAGCGCTTTGCAAGCGCTGATTGAAATACCGCAAATCCCGTTCGATATCCGCGATTCGCTGCTTGTCCGCCAGCTCTCCCCTGGCCGCCTGCTGGCCGTGTAGCGCCTGCAGCTCAGCGACCCGGGCCTGTAATTGGACGAACCCGGAGAGTGTGACGTAATTGGGTTGCGCGCTGACCTGGCGTTCGACCGGCTGATCGGCCTGGGCAGCTGCGTTGTCCTCATTGACGAAGGCGCGACTCATGGTGTTCTCCTCTATTGGAGTTTGGGCCATGGTCGCAGGCTTTTGGTTTCAGCGGATGTCTGTACGCGACTCACTGTGAGCGATAAGCCCGGGCGGCGTCCTGGTCCTTCTGCTGCTGCCAGGCCCGTTCCCGCTCGTCCCAATGGCGTTCGCGGTAAGCGTTACGCTCCTCACTTTCGCGCATGGCCTGGCATTGACGGAAACCGTCGCTCCAGCCTTCGGCATAGGGAGCGTCCTTGAGATAACGTGGCACGTCCTTCCTGAACTGGCCGGTGATCACGCCGGCCGCCTGCCGGCCACTGCTGCAACCGTCATCGAAGCCGTCGGCGAACGCCGGAGGGTAACCCCGGGCGATCAGATCTTCGTGGGTAGTTTCACAGCCACCGAGCAACATCACCACACTCAGCACCACCGCGCGCCTCATTTTTTGCATTCCTGCCTGATCCACTTATATGAGAAGTTTAGAAGTGGACTCGTCAGGCCGATGTGAAAGCGTTGTGAGGAATCTGTTCGCGTATGTGAGTGCAGGCTATGTCCCGGTCAATAGTGATACCACTTCACCTCCAGCATCACTTCGGTTTCCGGTGACGCCAGATGGCTGAATTCGCGCTGGGCGCTCAGGCGCAGGCCGAGGTTACGGGACAGTTCCCACTGCTGGTTCAGGCTCAGGCTACGGCGCACTTCGCCGTTGACGAAATAGTCGCCTTTGGCCTCCAGGCTCAAGTTGCCCAGCGGGTTTTTCCATAGCACGCCAGTGTTGAAGCCTGCGGCCGGGGCGATGAATTGGGCGAAGTCGTTGTTGTGTTCGACCCGCACCGTGCCCAAGGCGAACCCCAGCACATCATCGCCCAGCGCCCATGTGCCGCCGGCTCCGCCATTGACGTGGCTGACCAGGGTTTCATCGTCGTGCTTGCCCGGCACCCGCTCCAGGCCGCCGGTGACTTGCCAGGACAGCGGTTGCAGCAACTCGTTGCGCGGAGTCAGGGAGCGAATGGTGGCAAGGTCCAACTGCTGCAACTGCCAGTCATTGCCTTCGTACTGGCGCAGCTTCAGTTGCAGAATCTCGATCTGTGCGCCCAACGGGAAGCTCTCGGCGTTGTCGTTGAGGTCGTGGTAGGCCATGCGCAGGCCATATTCGCCGAACGCCCGGTCGCCACGGGTGCCGAGGCCGGCCTGCCAGGTACGCGACTCGTGGCCATCCTCGGGCAGGCCCGGTTGCGGGATGTCGAGTTCCGGCGCGGGGTTCTGGTTGATCGCCCGCAACAGTTCGAAACTGCGCTGGGCGCGCTGCGGGTCGCGTTCCTGGCCGTTGGCGCGGTAGCGCTCCAGACGATAGGCCGCGTCGATGATCAGCGCCTGGCGAGCGCGAGGCAATGCCTTGAAGGCTGAAGTTTGCAGTTGTTTCTGGTCGGCGCTGACCTTCAGCACCCATTGCTGCTCGTCGTCGGTGAGTGGTTCGGCGCGGCTGAGCAACTCCCGCTCACGGGAGGGCCGGTATTCGATGCTTTCTACCAGCCCGGCTTCTTTCACCGCCTTTACGGTGTCGGTGGGAATCGCCGTCAACGGGAATTGTTCGGTCAGACGCAGACTGGGACGGGCCACTTGCAGCAATTCGAGCAGGCGATAGGAGCAATTTTCATCGAAGAAAAAATAGTCGAACTGGATCTGCTTGAGTTCCCACACATGCTCGACCATGCGCTCGGTTTCCGCCTGGCTCAGGTTGAGACGGTATTCCCACAGGTCGCGGTTTTCCAGGCTGCGGTACTCGGAGAGTTTTTCCTGATAGGGCACCAGGGCGAACAGGCCCGGGTAACCGCCCATCAGGCCTTTCCAGGCATAGAGGATGCTGTTGTCCGAGCCTTCGATGTAGGCGCCGAAGTTGATCGCATAACTGAGCAGCGCGGTCTTGTCGCTCTGCACATCGGCCTGGTCGATACGCAGCAAGGTATGGCCGAACATCGAAGACGGGCTGTTCAAGTAGGCGGCCGGAAAGATCATCACCGCGCTGTGGGGCGCGACGTCCTTGAACCATTGGGTGAATTCGCTGCAGTCAACCGTCGGCAGATCCGTCAGGTTGAGCTGCGCCTTCAGCCAGCGTGTGCGCGCCGGGTACACACATTGGGCGTGTTGCTGACCAGCACTGGCCGGGCCGTACAGCGCTTGCACGGTGGCGGACAGTTCGTGGTCTGGATGTTCGTTGCCGTCGGGTGCGAGGAAAAATCTTTTGTCGCTGACATAGCTGCGCCAGCCACCGAGCTTGGCGGTTTCGTAGTGGCCCAGGGAAATCCAGAAACGGTCGTTGGCCAGTTGCTGCAAGCGTTGAGGGTCGACATGAGGTGCGGCGGACAACGGGGCGCACACACAGAGCGCCAGCCAGGCAAGGCGTTTGAGCATAGTTGGCTACTTGGAAAGTCGAAAATAAAGACCGAAAGGGGCCCCAAAAAGAAAACCCGCTCCCCGAGAGGAGCGAGTGGTGTCGAGCTTAAGCTTGAGTGGCGTACTTGGCCAGGCGTGGGTCGCTTTTCAGCACGGCCAGGGTGTTGGTATGCACGTCTTCTGCGGTCACATCAGCCTTGCTGAAGATCTGCTGGAAGTGCTCGTGAGTGACAGCGGAGAAATGCGCACGGTCTTCCGGCGCCACGCCCAATACCACGGCGTAGGTGGTCAGCGCTTCGCCTTGGCCTTTGGCCATGTCTTCGGACAGCTCGTTCATCATGCCATTCATGGCCAGCCAGGACTTGCCACCGTAGGTCAGTGCCGCGTTGGTCGAGCAACCGTTGGTGCCGGATGTCATGCCGAAGGTGGCGTTGCCAGAGGTGCCGTTGGTGGTGGATGCCAGGAAGTGAGCCGGGGTGCCACGCTGACCTTCGAACAGCATGTTGCCCCAGCCGCAATCCGGACCGCCTGGCGCCTGAGCCATGGCGTTAAGGGATACAGCGGTGAAGAGAGTACCGAGAAGAATCCGTTTCATAGCTATGTTCTCTTTTATGTGCATACCAATGGACAGGGTCTGGCCCTACAGGCCAGTGGGCCGGTTATTGTTCCAGCCGCGCAATTTGGAGTTTAGGCACGATCCTGGGGTTCCGTGACATTTTGCAAAAAGTAACCGCAATGTCATGAAGGCACGGGCTCGTGCTCAAGGTATGCCCCTTGACTATGCTTTGGTCTGAGGCGCTCCTTGCCAGTCAGGTGCAGGCAGCGCCAGAATGCCGCTATCTGCCCCCGCCTGATGTAAGGAAGCCCGATGCCTGATCCTGTTGCTGCCAGCTTGCGCCTAGCGCCCGAAGCGCTGACCCGCCCGTTTTCCGCTGAACAGTTCAGCTTCTCTACCACCAAATGATCTGGAGCCCTTCCGCGGTGTGCTTGGCCAGGAGCGTGCGGTCGAAGCATTGCAGTTCGGCGTGGCCATGCCGCGCCCCGGTTACAACGTCTTTGTCATGGGCGAGCCCGGCACCGGCCGGTTTTCGTTCGTCAAACGTTACCTCAAGGCCGAAGGTAAGCGCCTGCAGACCCCGGCGGACTGGGTCTACGTCAACAACTTCGATGAACCCCGCGAACCCCGTGCCCTGGAGCTGCCATCGGGTGCGGCGGGGGCTTTCATCGCCGACATCAATGGCCTGATCGACAACCTGCTGGCGACCTTCCCGGCGGTGTTCGAGCATCCTTCCTATCAGCAGAAAAAAAGCGCGATCGACCGCACCTTCAACCAGCGCTACGACCGCGCCCTGGATGTGATCGAGCGTCTGGCGCTGGAGAAGGATGTCGCCCTGTACCGTGACAGCAGCAACATCGCCTTCACGCCGATGAGCGAGGGCAAGGCCCTGGACGAGGCGGAATTCGCCCAGTTGCCGGAGTCCGAGCGCGAGCGCTTTCATGACGATATCTCGGGCCTGGAAGAGCGTTTGAACGAAGAACTCGCCAGCCTGCCGCAGTGGAAGCGCGAGTCCAGTAACCAGTTGCGTCACCTCAACGAAGAAACCATCACCCTGGCCCTGCAACCCTTGCTGGCGCCGCTGTCGGAAAAGTATGCAGAGAACGCCGCGGTCTGCGGTTACCTGCAAGCCATGCAGGTCTACCTGCTCAAGACGGTGGTCGAGCAGTTGGTGGACGACAGCAAGAGCGACGCCATTGCCCGCAAGCTTCTGGAGGAGCAATACGCCCCGAGCCTGATGGTAGGGCATCCAACCAGCGGTGGCGCACCGGTGGTGTTCGAACCGCATCCGACCTACGACAACCTGTTTGGGCGCATTGAATACAGCACTGACCAGGGCGCGCTCTATACCACCTATCGACAACTGCGCCCGGGGGCGTTGCACCGGGCCAACGGTGGTTTCCTGATCCTCGAAGCAGAAAAAATGCTTGGCGAGCCGTTCGTGTGGGATGCACTCAAGCGCGCCCTGCAATCGCGCAAACTGAAAATGGAGTCGCCACTGGGCGAGCTGGGTCGTCTGGCCACGGTCACCTTGACGCCGCAGCACATCCCGCTGCAAGTCAAAGTGGTGATCATTGGCGCTCGCCAGCTCTACTACGCCTTGCAGGACCTGGATTCGGACTTCCAGGAAATGTTTCGCGTGCTGGTGGACTTCGACGAAGACATTCCGATGGGGGATGAAAGCCTGGAGCAGTTCGCCCAGTTGCTCAAGACCCGTACTTCGGAGGAGGGCATGGCGCCCTTGACCGCGGACGCGGTGGCGCGCCTGGCCACCTACAGTGCGCGCCTGGCCGAGCATCAGGGGCGTTTGTCGGCGCGGATCGGCGATCTGTTCCAGCTAGTCAGCGAGGCGGATTTCATTCGTCAGTTGGCCGGTGACGAGATGACCGACGCCGGTCACATCGAACGGGCCCTCAAGGCCAAGGCCACCCGTACCGGGCGCGTCTCGGCGCGGATCCTCGACGATATGCTGGCGGGGATCATCCTGATCGACACCGACGGCGCGGCCGTGGGCAAGTGCAACGGCTTGACAGTGCTGGAGGTGGGGGATTCGGCGTTCGGCGTGCCGGCGCGGATTTCCGCCACGGTCTATCCCGGTGGCAGCGGCATCGTCGACATCGAGCGGGAGGTCAACCTCGGCCAGCCGATCCACTCCAAGGGCGTGATGATCCTCACCGGTTACCTGGGCAGCCGGTATGCCCAGGAATTCCCCCTGGCGATCTCGGCCAGCATCGCCCTGGAGCAATCCTACGGCTACGTGGATGGCGACAGCGCATCCCTGGGGGAGGCGTGCACGCTGATTTCTGCCTTGTCGAAGACGCCGCTGAAACAGTGTTTCGCTATCACCGGCTCGATCAACCAGTTTGGTGAAGTGCAGGCGGTGGGTGGGGTCAACGAGAAGATCGAAGGCTTCTTCCGTCTCTGCGAAGCCCGTGGGCTGACCGGCGAGCAAGGGGCGATCATTCCCCAGGCCAACGTCGCCACCCTGATGCTTGACGAGAAAGTACTCGCTGCCGTGCGAGCCGGGCAGTTCCACGTCTATGCGGTGCGCCAGGCCGACGAAGCCCTGAGCCTGTTGGTGGGTGAACCTGCCGGCGAGCCGGATGAAAACGGTGAATTCCCTGAGGGCAGCGTCAATGCCCGGGTGGTGGAACGGCTGCGGGTGATCGCGGAGATGATCAGCGAAGACGACATCAAGGAAGCGGAAAAGGAACTGGCGCAACAGGCGCTGGCGGAGGCCAAGCCGGCTTGATGCGTTCCTGATCGCAGCAAGACCCCCTATGGGGAGCAAGCCTGTGGGAGCAAAGCTTGCTCGCGATAGCATTTGTCCAGTCAACAGAAGTGTTGCATGTGGCAACCTCATCGCGAGCAAGCTTTGCTCCCACAGGCTCGCTCTCACAATCAATGTTGTGTGGATTATTACTGAAAGACGCCACCACTTTGGCGTCAATATTCACACTGTGACCGCTCGGCGTATTCTGGTCTCGAAAGCCCTTGCGGCCGGAACTTTTCTTCTATCCTCAGTTCAAGGATAACGAGAGCCATCATCGGATCGAAACAGCCTTGTCCTGAGGCTGAATACCGGATCTATCGAGGGGCGCCGCCATGTCGCGCAACCTTTGCCTCACTCGTCAATGCCTGGGCCTTGTGACCCGTATCGAATGCGCCATCCGTCCGCTGGCGGGCGATACCGGTATGTGGACCTTGCTCTTCGCCGCCGGAATGGCTGGCGAACAACCTTCGGCCATCAAGGCTCAAGGCCCGTTTCCCGGCCCGAATGCCGCTGAGTCCATTCTCGATACCATTGTGCAAAGCCTGACATTGCATGGTTATGAGCTGGCCGACGACCCACAGATATGGTGCTTGCACATGCAGGCCCAGTTGCGGGAAATCAATGGAGGCCGCTGTCGCAGCGTTGACGGCTTCGAGTTTCGCCCGCTGCATTGAAAGTCGTCAGCGTACGGGCGTTGGCAGTAAAGTTTTGACACAAGGGCTGAAGCCACGGATGGGCCTGGCGTTTATGACCCAGGTCGTCACTGGTATACTCGCCGCGATTTTTCAGCCCTGGTGTGAGACTCAATGGAACGCTTTATCGAAAATGCAATGTACGCCTCCCGTTGGCTGCTGGCGCCGATCTATTTCGGGCTGTCCCTGGGGTTGCTGGCCCTGGCGCTGAAATTCTTCCAGGAAGTCTTTCACATCATTCCCAATGTGTTTGCCATGGCCGAATCCGAGCTGATTCTGGTGCTGCTGTCGCTGATCGACATGGCGCTGGTGGGCGGCCTGCTGGTGATGGTGATGATTTCCGGCTACGAGAACTTTGTCTCGCAACTGGATATCGACTCCGACAAGGAAAAGCTCAACTGGCTCGGGACCATGGATTCGTCCTCGCTGAAGATGAAGGTCGCGGCCTCGATCGTTGCCATTTCCTCCATTCATCTGCTGCGCATCTTCATGGACGCCAAGAACGTCGATCCCGAGCACCTGATGTGGTACGTGATCATCCACATGACCTTCGTGGTCTCGGCGTTTGCCATGGGCTACCTGGATAAACTGACCAAGCACTGAGATCCGTTCATCGCTTCGGTGCACCGCCCGTCTGTTGCAAAGCAGGCGGGCGTTGTCGTTTCTGGTGGCGGGGCTTTGATGAGGGAGCTCGTCACCCGCCACGGCATCTGTGCTAGTCTGCTCGCCCTTTTGGTTCCGGGCGCTCCGGGAGGCGCTGTGTCAAGCACGGCATATTCCCGAGCCGTCCGCACAGCGGAGCAGCATCATGTCCGAAGTTAACCTGTCCACCGACGAAACCCGCGTCAGCTACGGCATTGGCCGTCAGTTGGGCGACCAACTGCGCGACAACCCGCCACCGGGCGTGAGTCTGGACGCGATCCTGGCTGGCCTGACCGACGCCTTTGCCGGCAAGCCGAGCCGTGTGGGCCAGGACGAGATGTCCGCCAGCTTCAAAGTCATCCGCGAAATCATGCAGGCCGAAGCTGCCGCCAAGGCCGAAGCCGCCGCTGGCGAAGGTCGTGCGTTCCTGGCTGAAAACGCCAAGCGCGAAGGCATCACCACCCTGGCCTCGGGTCTGCAATTTGAAGTGTTGACTCAGGGTGAAGGCGCCAAGCCGAGCCGTGAGGACCAGGTACGTACCCACTACCATGGCACCCTGATCGACGGCACTGTGTTCGACAGCTCCTACGATCGTGGCCAGCCTGCCGAATTCCCGGTGGGTGGCGTGATCCCAGGCTGGACCGAAGCGCTGCAATTGATGAACGCCGGTAGCAAATGGCGTTTGTACGTGCCAAGCGAACTGGCCTACGGCGCTCAAGGCGTTGGCAGCATTCCGCCGCACAGCGTACTGGTGTTTGACGTCGAGCTGTTGGACGTTCTGTAAGACCCCGCCCGGTTTGACGCTGGGCAAATACATGTGGGAGCGGGCTTGCTCGCGAATGCGGACTGTCAGTCGACTTTTTCGTTAACTGACACACCGTTTTCGCGAGCAAGCCCACTCCCACATGACCTCTGTGTTCATCCGTGAAACCTGCCATTAAAATCGCCACTGGGGCGCAACGCCCTGGCGTAACAGAACAGGAACAGATTGCGCACCAGTTCCTTGAGCACCAGCGGCTCGCTGGAATTGAGGCTGTTGAGGTCCAGATCCCCCTGGTCCTGCAATTCGCTCAAGGCTTCTTCTTCAAGTACTGCACAGACTTCCCCGGTTTCCCGATGCAGGATTCTCAGGTAAGGGTGTGGGCGGTCCAGCCAGGCATCGATCAAATTAGTCATGGTTCTCATCTCCTTGATGGGTCTGATGAGAATAATTCTTATTCGCTAAATAGCAAGACTCTATTGGTGTTCGAATTGTTTTTCTGACGGTGGGTTGCGGCAGCTCAATCGGCTGGCGCTTGGCTCGGAGGCGCAAACGGGGGCTGGGAGCGGGGAGGGTGAAGCGCCATCCCACGCGGGGCGTGGGATGGAATACACAAGGCTCAGACTTTTCTGACGAACTCGGATTTGAGTTTCATCGGGCCGATGCCATCGATCTTGCAGTCGATGTCGTGATCGCCATCGCACAAACGGATGTTCTTGACCTTGGTGCCCACCTTGACCACCAGCGACGTGCCTTTGACCTTGAGGTCCTTGATCACGGTGATGGTGTCGCCGTCTTGCAGGACATTGCCGACCGAATCCTTCTTCACTGTTTCATCGGAGGCTGTTTCAGCTTCGCCGCTGGCAGACCATTCGTGGGCACACTCCGGGCAGACCAGTTGAGTACCGTCTTCGTAAGTGTATTCGGAATTGCATTTCGGGCAGGGAGGCAACGTGCTCACTAAAGTTCCTTGGGTATCAGGAGGGCAAAAGGGCGCACATTATATAGGGTTTTGTTACGAAAGAGGGACGGTGCTGCGTTTGGATATCCTGTGGCGAGAGGATTTGTGGGAGCAAGTCTTGCCCGCGATACAGGCGACTCGGTTTCTGAAGGACCGCATCGTCGTCATCGCGGGCAAGCCTTGCTCCCACAAAAAGCCTGGGTATTCAGTGAGTACGGGCCACCGCAAACTCGCTCAACTCCACCAGCGCATCGCGGTATTCGCTGGCCGGGAGGGCGTCGAGGCATTTGATCGCGCGGGCAACGTAGTCACGGGCCAGTTTCGCGGTGTAGTCCAGCGAGCCGGACGCTTCAACCGCTTCCCGGATGCTCTCCAGGTCTTCGATCCCGCCTTTCTGGATCGCCTGGCGTACCAGTGCCGCCTGCTCCGGGGTGCCTTCGCGCATGGTGTAGATTAGCGGCAGGGTCGGTTTGCCTTCGGCCAGGTCGTCCCCGACGTTCTTGCCCAGCGTCTCGGCGTCGCCCTTGTAGTCCAGCAGGTCGTCCACCAACTGGAAGGCCACACCCAGGTGATCGCCAAAGGTGCGCAACGCTTCGCTCTGCTCGGCGCTGGCGCCGGCCAGCGCAGCGGCGCTGTGGGTCGAGGCTTCGAAGAGCATCGCGGTCTTGCCGCGAATGACTTCCATGTAGGTCTCTTCCGTAGTGCTGGCATCGCGCACCTTGGACAACTGCAGCACTTCGCCTTCGGCGATGATACGCGTGGCCTGGGACAGGATCTTCATCACCGGCATCGAGCCCAGCTCGACCATCATTTCGAACGAGCGCGAATACAGGAAGTCGCCCACCAGCACGCTTGGGGCATTGCCCCACATGGCGTTGGCGGTCGAGCGGCCGCGGCGCATGCCGGACATGTCGACCACGTCGTCATGCAGCAGGGTCGCGGTGTGCAGGAACTCGATGGTGGCGGCCAGCAGGCGCATGTCGTCGCCTTCGCGGCCCAGGGCCTTGCCACACAAAAGCACCAATAAAGGACGCAGGCGCTTGCCACCGGCTGAAGTGATGTAGTCGCCGATTTTCGATACCAGCGGCACTCGGGAAGTCAGCTGCTTCTTGATGATGCCGTCGACGGCGCTAAAATCGTCCGCCACCGCGCGGTAGAAAGCTTGGGGTTGCATCAGCGAAAGGTGCTCCAGAAGGGTTGCGCGGCATGCTAGGACCCCCACCCAGACCTGTCAAGGCGCGATGGACGGCTACTTGCAAGGCTGTTGCACCTTGCGTACAATCGCGCACCCTGAACTTCCTGGGCAGCACCTGCCTTACGCAATTGCATCCGGGCCTTCCAGCCCATGCAGCCATGCCAGCCAATACCTCTTCTTATAAAGCGCTGGGTGAGCAGGATTATCGGAGAAATACCATGTCGTACGCAGTAATTGTTACTGGTGGCAAGCAATACAAGGTCGCCCCAGGTGAATACCTGAAGATCGAAAAACTGGAAATCGCTACCGGCGAATCCGTGACTTTTGATCGCGTTCTGTTGGTCGCCAATGGCGATGACGTGAATATCGGCGCTCCAGTCGTTGCTGGCGCTACCGTTGTGGCTGAAGTGATCTCCCAAGGTCGTCACGATAAAGTCCGCATCATCAAGTTCCGTCGCCGTAAGCACCACATGAAGCGCATGGGCCACCGCCAGTGGTACACCGAGATCAAAATCACCGGTATTCAGGCTTAATTTCAGCCTAATTCCTCACTAGGAGAATTGAACTCATGGCACACAAAAAAGCTGGTGGTAGTACCCGTAACGGTCGCGACTCAGAAGCCAAACGCCTTGGCGTCAAGATGTATGGCGGCCAGAAAATCATTCCGGGCAACATCATCGTGCGTCAGCGCGGCACCCAATTCCACGCCGGTTACGGTGTTGGCATGGGTAAGGATCACACCCTCTTCGCGAAAATCGAAGGCGTGATCAAGTTCGAAGTAAAGGGCGCGTTCAACCGCCGTTACGTGAGCGTTGTCGCAGCTTAATTGCGAGATCGCTGGAAAAGCCCTGTCTTGCGACGGGGCTTTTTCGTTTGTGGGGTGAGTCTCTTGCAAAACTGTTTGTATGGGCTGTCGGCGCTGCAGTTGGGGCGTGTCATCAGGTCGCTGCGCTCATTTTTGCAAGAGTCTTATGTCTTGTTTTTTTGGCTCGTCCGTATGGCGAGAGGCGTGTGTCATGAAGTTTGTTGATGAAGTATCGATTCGAGTAAAGGCTGGCGACGGCGGCAATGGTTGCATGAGTTTCCGTCGGGAAAAATTCATTGAGAACGGTGGTCCGAACGGTGGTGATGGAGGCGACGGCGGCTCGATCTACATGCTCGCCGACGAGAACCTCAACAC
Source organism: Pseudomonas hefeiensis (assembly GCF_030687835.1). Classification (NCBI taxonomy): domain Bacteria; kingdom Pseudomonadati; phylum Pseudomonadota; class Gammaproteobacteria; order Pseudomonadales; family Pseudomonadaceae; genus Pseudomonas; species Pseudomonas hefeiensis. The sequence continues at coordinate 5,471,089 of NZ_CP117449.1, read as the reverse complement.
CCTGGTGGACTACCGTTACACCCGGCACTTCGATGCCGAGCGTGGCTCCAACGGTGGCAGCACCGACTGCACCGGCAAAAAGGGCGAAGACCTGATCCTGCGCGTGCCGGTCGGCACCACGGTGATCGACTCCGCCACTCAGGAAGTCATCGGCGACCTGACCAAGGCTGGCCAGCGTCTGATGGTGGCCCATGGCGGCTGGCACGGCCTGGGCAACACCCGTTTCAAATCCAGTACCAACCGTGCGCCGCGCCAGACCACGCCAGGCAAGCCAGGCGAGCAGCGTGACCTCAAGCTGGAAATGAAAGTGCTGGCCGACGTGGGCCTGTTGGGTCTGCCGAATGCCGGTAAGAGCACCTTCATTCGCTCGGTGTCGGCAGCCAAGCCGAAAGTGGCCGATTACCCGTTTACCACTCTGGTGCCGAACCTGGGTGTGGTCAGTGTCGACCGCTGGAAGAGTTTCGTGGTGGCGGACATTCCGGGGCTGATCGAAGGCGCTTCCGATGGTGCGGGCCTGGGGATTCGTTTCCTCAAGCACTTGTCCCGTACCCGGCTGTTGCTGCACCTCGTGGACATGGCGCCGCTGGATGAAACCAGTGCCGCTGATGCAGCCGAAGTCATTGTCAGTGAGCTGACCAAGTTCAGTCCGGCCCTGGCTGAGCGTGACCGCTGGCTGGTGCTGAACAAGTGCGATCAGATCCTTGAGGAAGAGCACGAGGAACGGGTCAAGGAAATCGTCGATCGCCTGGAGTGGGAAGGTCCGGTCTACGTGATCTCGGCCATTGCCAAAGAAGGCACCGAGCGTCTGTGCCACGACATCATGCGTTATATGGAAGACCGTGCCGATCGCCTGGCCAATGACCCTGCCTACAAGGAAGAGTTGGCCGAGCTCGATCAGCGTATCGAGGACGAGGCGCGTGCTCAGTTGCAAGCGCTGGATGATCAGCGTGCCCTGCGTCGCAGCGGCGTGAAGTCGGTCCATGACATCGGTGACGACGATTGGGACGAAGAAGACGTGGATGACGAAGACGGTCCGGAGATCATCTACGTTCGCGACTGATTTTCTGCGGATGCTGGCCGCTTGAGGTCAAAACCTGTGGGAGCGAATCTGTGGGAGCAAAGCTTGCTCGCGATAGCATTTTTACAGCCAGCAAAGGTGTTGGATGTAACCGTGTCATCGCGAGCAAGCTTTGCTCCCACAGGTGTGCTCCCATAGGCGTGCTCACACAAGGATTCTCGGGTGACTGGCCTGGGGGCAGGTTTAACTGGTCCAGTGCGGTGTTATCATCGCAGCCAGCCAGTTTCCAAGGCGCCGCTCATTCGAGCGGCGTTTTGGTATCTGTAAAACGCAAATACGAATAATCCCATGGGCGGTGCTGGGTCGCGCCGTTCGCTGGCAAAGGTTGAAGAAGATGCGGAGCAAGGTGACGGGTGCGCAGCGCTGGGTCGTGAAGATCGGTAGTGCACTGCTGACGGCGGATGGCAAGGGCCTGGATCGCAAGGCGATGGCGGTGTGGGTCGAGCAGATGGTGGCCTTGCATGAGGCTGGCGTCGAGCTGGTATTGGTCTCTTCGGGGGCTGTGGCAGCTGGCATGAGCCGTTTGGGCTGGACGTCGCGACCCAGCGCGATGCACGAGTTGCAGGCCGCTGCCGCCATCGGTCAGATGGGTCTGGTGCAGGCCTGGGAGTCGAGCTTTGCCGAGCATGGTCGCCATACGGCGCAGATTCTGCTGACCCATGACGACCTGTCCGACCGCAAGCGCTACCTCAACGCCCGCAGCACCTTGCGGGCGCTGGTGGAGCTGAAAGTCATCCCGGTGATCAACGAAAACGACACGGTGGTCACCGACGAGATTCGTTTTGGCGACAACGACACCCTGGCCGCGTTAGTGGCGAACCTGGTGGAGGCGGATCTGCTGGTGATCCTCACGGATCGCGACGGCATGTTCGACGCCGACCCGCGCAGTAACCCCGGCGCCAAGCTGATTTACGAGGCCCGTGCCGATGATCCAGCGCTGGACGCGGTCGCAGGCAGTACCGGTGGCGCGCTGGGACGTGGCGGCATGCAGACCAAGCTGCGTGCCGCTCGTCTGGCCGCACGCTCCGGGGCTCACACCATCATTGTCGGTGGTCGGCTGGAGCGGGTGCTGGACCGCCTGAAAGCGGGCGAGCGCATCGGCACGTTGCTGTCTCCTGAGCGCGGCATGCTGGCGGCGCGCAAGCAATGGCTGGCCGGGCATCTGCAAACCCGTGGCACGCTGGTGCTGGATGCGGGGGCGGTGTCGGCGCTGTCCCAAGGCAATAAAAGTCTGCTGCCGGTGGGCGTGAAGCTGGTTCAGGGCAGTTTTCGTCGTGGCGAAATGGTGGTGTGCGTGGCGCCGGATGGTCGCGAGATCGCCCGAGGCCTGGCCAACTACAGCGCGCTCGAAGCGCAAAAAATCATTGGTCAATCGTCCGATGCGATTGTTGGTTTGTTGGGTTACATGGCAGAGCCAGAGCTGGTTCACCGTGACAACCTGATTCTCGTCTAAGGAAAAAACATGGGTTTGGCAAAAGGATTGATCGGCTTGCTGGTGGCATTGCCGCTGCTGGCCTCGGCCGAGGAGATTGGCCAGGTGTCGACGGTGTTCAAGTTTGTCGGGCCGAATGACCGGATCGTCGTCGAAGCCTTCGATGATCCGAAGGTGGACGGGGTGACCTGTTATCTGTCGCGGGCCAAGACCGGTGGTGTGAAGGGTGGCCTGGGCCTGGCCGAGGATCGCGCCGAAGCGTCCATTGCTTGCCGTCAGGTCGGTCCCATCAGCTTCAAGGGCGAGCTCAAGGATGGCGAGGAGGTATTCAGGGAGCGCACGTCGCTGGTATTCAAGACCATGCAGGTGGTGCGCTTCCTCGACAAGAAGCGCAATACGCTGGTGTACCTGGTCTACAGCGATCGCGTGATTGAAGGTAGCCCGCAGAATGCGGTGACGGCGATTCCGATCCTGCCGTGGGCTCGTACCCAATAACCTGATGCAAATCCCATTGTGGGAGCGAGCTTGCTCGCGATAGCTATGTAACAGTCGATACGGATATTGAATGTTAGTCAGCTATCGCGAGCAGGCTCGCTCCCACATTTTTTTTGCGGTGTGCCTGGTAAATCGCAGGCAATAAAAAACCGACCCTGAGGTCGGTTTTTTAACGAGCGTGTCGCTTAGGCAGCAGCGGCAACGTTCAGGGCCTTTACGTGGCCATTCAGGCGGCTCTTATGGCGAGCAGCCTTGTTCTTGTGGATGATGCCTTTATCGGCCATACGGTCGATAACTGGCACAGCCAGAACGTAAGCAGCTTGTGCTTTTTCAGCGTCTTTTGCGTCGATGGCCTTAACTACGTTTTTGATGTAGGTACGGACCATGGAACGCAGGCTGGCGTTGTGGCTGCGACGCTTCTCAGCCTGTTTTGCACGTTTTTTGGCGGAAGGTGTGTTGGCCACCGTCGAGCTCCTCGAAAGACTTTTTAGGAAATAGCAAACAAAATAGGCCGCGAATCATGCCGATGAGTTGATGTCTTGTCAAGGGCGGGTGACGCGTTCCGCTGAATGGCAGGTACAACGCACCGGATGATTTCTTTCCGGCGTGCGACCTGTAAACTCGCGGGCTTTGGCTCTGCACTGTTTAGCGGCGCGGAGTATCGCATAAGTGGGCGCGTTGTTCGCCTGCTGTTTATCGACAGGCAAAAACTCTTTTCATGAATCTGCTCAAATCGTTGGCTGCCGTCAGCTCTATCACGATGCTTTCACGCGTCCTGGGGTTCGTTCGTGACACGCTGATCGCTCGGATATTCGGTGCCGGAATGGCCACCGACGCCTTCTTCATTGCCTTCAAGTTGCCCAACCTGTTGCGACGGATCTTCGCCGAAGGGGCGTTTTCCCAAGCCTTCGTGCCGATTCTGGCGGAATACAAGAGTCAGAAAGGCGACGAAGCGACCCGCACGTTCATTGCCTACGTGACGGGTTTGTTGACCCTGGTGCTGGCGCTGGTCACGGTCGCCGGCATGCTCGCCGCGCCTTGGGTGATCTGGGCCACGGCACCGGGTTTTACCGATACCCCGGAAAAATTCCAGCTCACCTCGGACCTGTTGCGGGTGACCTTTCCTTATATATTGCTGATTTCCCTGTCGTCCCTGGCCGGGGCGATCCTCAATACCTGGAACCGTTTCTCGGTGCCGGCCTTCGTGCCGACCCTGCTCAACGTCAGCATGATCGTATTTGCGGTGTTCCTGACGCCGTACTTCGACCCGCCGGTGATGGCCCTCGGTTGGGCGGTGCTGGTGGGGGGGCTGGCGCAGTTGCTGTATCAACTGCCTCACCTGAAGAAAATCGGCATGCTGGTGCTGCCGCGCCTGAATCTGCGCGACAGCGGCGTGTGGCGGGTGATGAAGCAGATGCTGCCGGCGATCCTCGGGGTTTCGGTGAGTCAGATTTCCCTGATCATCAACACCATATTCGCCTCGTTCCTGGTGGCCGGCTCGGTGTCGTGGATGTACTACGCCGACCGCCTGATGGAGTTGCCGTCCGGCGTGTTGGGCGTGGCCCTGGGCACGATTCTGTTGCCGACCCTGGCCAAGACTTACGCCAGCCAGGACCGTCAGGAATACTCGCGCATCCTCGACTGGGGTCTGCGCCTGTGCTTCGTGCTGGTGTTGCCCTGTGCCCTGGCGCTGGGCATCCTGGCTGAGCCGTTGACCGTCTCGTTGTTCCAGTACGGCCAGTTCAACGCTTTTGACGCGCTGATGACCCAGCGGGCCCTGATTGCTTACTCGGTGGGTTTGCTCGGGATCATTGTGATCAAGGTCCTGGCGCCAGGTTTCTACGCCCAGCAGAACATTCGCACACCGGTGAAAATCGCCATTTTCACCCTGGTGATGACCCAACTGTTCAACCTGTTGCTGATTGGTCCGCTGGCCCACGCCGGCCTGGCCCTGGCGATCAGTGCCGGCGCGTGCCTCAACGCCGGGCTGCTGTTTTATCAGTTGCGCAAGCAGAAGATGTATCAGCCACAGCCGGGCTGGGCCAAGTTCGGCCTCAAGCTGTTGGTCGCCGTGGCGGTGATGTCAGCGGTGCTGCTGGGGGCGATGCATTTCATGCCAGCCTGGGGCGAAGGACAGATGCTCGAGCGTTTCCTGCGCCTGGGTGTACTGGTCGCGGCGGGTGTGGTGGCGTATTTCGGCATGCTGCTGCTGATGGGCTTCCGCCTGCGCGACTTCAACCGCAAGGGCTTGAGCTGAGGGTTTGCCCTCGATAATCCCGGGCCGGGCAGTGGTTTTGTCGGCTCGATCACTTTGGGTTACGGTGTTGCCTGTCGTCGGCCGCCGGGTGTGGTTATAATCGGCCACTTTATGAGCAAGAAGCGCGTTATGCAGCTGGTTCGAGGCCTCCACAACCTGCGCCCCCAGCATCGGGGCTGTGTCGCCACTATTGGCAACTTTGACGGTGTTCACCGTGGCCACCAGGCTATCCTGGCGCGGTTGCGCGAGCGTGCCCAGGAATTGGGCGTGCCCAGTTGCGTGGTGATCTTCGAGCCGCAACCCCGGGAATTTTTCGCCCCGGACACCGCGCCGGCCCGTCTGGCCCGGCTACGGGACAAGCTGCATCTGCTGGCCGCCGAAGGCGTCGACCGGGTCTTGTGCCTGGCCTTCAATCAGCGCCTGAGCAAGCTCAGTGCCGCCGAATTCGTCGAGACTATCCTGGTGGGCGGTCTGGATATAAAACACCTGGAAGTCGGTGATGATTTCCGTTTCGGCTGCGACCGGGCAGGGGATTTCGATTACCTGCAACAGGCCGGCAAGGCCCGGGGTTTCACCGTCGAAGCGGCGCAGACCGTCGAGATGGATGGCCTGCGCGTCAGCAGTACTCAGGTCCGCAATGCCCTGGCGGCTGCCGACTTCGAATTGGCCGAGCGTTTGCTCGGCCGGCCGTACCGGATTGCCGGACGGATCCTGCACGGGCAGAAACTGGCGCGCCAACTGGGCACGCCGACGGCCAACGTGCAACTCAAGCGTCGTCGTGTACCGCTGACCGGGGTGTTCCTGGTGAGTGTCGAGATCGACGGCAAGACTTGGCCCGGTGTCGCCAATATCGGCGTCCGGCCCACGGTCCAGGGGGATGGCAAGGCCCACCTCGAAGTACATGTTCTGGATTTTGCCGGCGATCTGTATGACCGGCGTTTGACGGTGGTTTTCCACCAAAAGCTGCGTGAAGAGCAGCGTTTTGCCTCTCTGGAGGCGCTCAAGACGGCGATCCATGCAGATATCGCCGCCGCCCGTGCCCTTGTCGCAACCAGCGCCAATCGCTAATGAAGAGCCTTAAATGACCGACTATAAAGCCACGCTAAACCTTCCGGACACCGCCTTCCCAATGAAGGCCGGCCTGCCTCAGCGCGAACCACAGATTCTGCAGCGTTGGGACAGCATTGGCCTGTACGGAAAGTTGCGCGAAATTGGCAAGGATCGTCCGAAGTTCGTCCTGCACGACGGCCCTCCGTACGCCAACGGCACGATCCACATCGGTCACGCGCTGAACAAGATTCTCAAGGACATGATCATCCGTTCCAAGACCCTGTCGGGTTTCGACGCGCCGTATATCCCGGGTTGGGATTGCCATGGCCTGCCGATCGAGCACAAGGTTGAAGTGACCCACGGCAAGAACCTGGGCGCGGACAAAACCCGCGAATTGTGCCGTGCCTACGCCACCGAGCAGATCGAAGGGCAGAAGTCCGAATTCATCCGCCTCGGCGTGCTGGGCGACTTCGCCAACCCTTACAAAACCATGGACTTCAAAAACGAAGCCGGCGAAATCCGTGCCTTGGCGAAAATCGTCGAGGGCGGCTTCGTGTTCAAGGGCCTCAAGCCCGTGAATTGGTGCTTCGATTGCGGTTCGGCCCTGGCCGAAGCCGAAGTCGAGTACGAAAACAAAAAGTCGTCGACCATCGACGTCGCGTTCCCGATCGCCGATGAAGACAAGCTCGCCGCCGCTTTCGGCCTTGGCAAGCTGAGCAAGCCGACGTCGATCGTGATCTGGACCACCACCCCGTGGACGATCCCGGCCAACCAGGCGTTGAACGTCCACCCGGAATTCAACTACGCCCTGGTCGATGTTGGCGACAAGCTGCTGGTATTGGCCGAAGAACTGGTCGAGTCCTGCCTGGCTCGCTACAACCTCGAAGGCTCGGTGCTGGCCACCGCGCCAGGCTCGACGCTGGAACTGATCAATTTCCGCCATCCGTTCTATGACCGTCTGTCGCCGATCTATCTGGCTGACTACGTTGAGCTGAGCGCCGGAACAGGTATTGTTCACTGTTCGCCTGCCTATGGCGTAGACGACTTTGTGATCTGCAAGAAATACGGTCTGGTCAACGACGACATCCTCAACCCGGTACAGAGCAATGGCGTGTACGCACCGTCGCTGGAGTTCTTCGGCGGGCAGTTCATCTTCAAGGCCAACCCGGCCATCGTCGACAAGCTGGCCGAAGTCGGCGCGTTGCTGCACACCACCGTCATCGAACACAGCTACATGCACTGCTGGCGCCACAAGACCCCGCTGATCTATCGCGCCACCGCGCAGTGGTTCATCGGCATGGACAAGCAGCCAGCCACTGGCGAGCCCCTGCGCCAGCGCTCCCTCAAAGCCATCGAGGACACCAAGTTCGTGCCGGCCTGGGGCCAGGCGCGCCTGCACTCGATGATCGCCAACCGTCCCGACTGGTGCATCTCCCGCCAGCGTAACTGGGGTGTGCCAATCCCGTTCTTCCTGAACAAGGAAAGCGGCGAGCTGCACCCGCGCACCGTCGAACTGATGGAAATGGTGGCCAAGCGCGTCGAAGTCGAAGGCATCGAAGCCTGGTTCAAGATGGACGCCGCCGAGCTGCTGGGCGACGAAGCGCCGCTGTACGTACGACAAGATCAGCGATACCCTGGACGTCTGGTTTGACTCCGGCACCACCCACTGGCATGTGCTGCGCGGTTCGCACCCGATGGGCCATGAAACCGGCCCGCGTGCCGACCTGTACCTGGAAGGTTCGGACCAGCACCGCGGCTGGTTCCACTCGTCGCTGCTGACCGGCTGCGCCATCGACAACCACGCACCGTACCGCGAGCTGCTGACCCACGGGCTTCACCGTCGATGAGTCCGGGCGCAAGATGTCCAAGTCCCTGGGCAACGTGATCGCGCCGCAGAAGGTCAATGACACCCTGGGCGCCGACATCATGCGCTTGTGGGTCGCCTCCACCGACTATTCCGGCGAGATGGCCGTTTCCGAGCAGATCCTGCAGCGCAGCGCGGACGCCTACCGGCGGATCCGTAACACCGCGCGCTTCCTGCTCTCGAACCTGACCGGTTTCAACCCGGCCACCGACCTGCTGCCGGCCGAAGAAATGCTCGCGCTGGACCGCTGGGCCGTGGACCGTACCCTGCTGCTGCAACGCGAATTGCAGGAGCATTACGGTGAGTACCGTTTCTGGAACGTCTACTCCAAGATCCACAACTTCTGCGTACAGGAGCTCGGCGGTTTCTACCTCGACATCATCAAGGACCGCCAGTACACCACTGGTGCCGACAGCAAAGCGCGCCGTTCCTGCCAGACTGCGCTGTTCCACATCAGCGAAGCGCTGGTGCGCTGGATCGCGCCGATCCTGGCGTTCACCGCCGATGAACTGTGGCAATACCTGCCGGGCGAGCGCAACGAGTCGGTGATGCTCAATACCTGGTACGAAGGCCTGACCGAGCTGCCGCAAGGTTTCGAGCTGGACCGTGCCTATTGGGACCGGATCATGGCGGTCAAGGCAGCGGTCAACAAGGAAATGGAAATCCAGCGCGCGGCCAAGGCCGTGGGTGGCAACCTGCAGGCCGAAGTGACGCTCTACGCCGAAGAAGCCCTGGGAGTCGACCTGGCCAAGCTGAGCAACGAGCTGCGTTTCGTGCTGATCACTTCCACCGCCAGTGTCGCGCCGTTGGTGCAGGCGCCGGCCGATGCAGTAAGCACTGAGGTCAGCGGCCTGAAGCTGAAAATCGTCAAGTCGAATCACACCAAGTGCGCCCGCTGCTGGCACTGCCGCGAAGACGTCGGTGTAAACCCGGAACATCCGGAAATCTGCGGTCGTTGCGTCGACAACATCAGTGGCACCGGTGAGGTGCGTCACTATGCCTAGTGCGTCTAACGTGGCGAGCCGTTTCGGACGGCTGAGCTGGCTGTGGTTGAGTGTGCTGGTCCTAGTCATCGACCAGGCCAGCAAGTACTACTTCGAGAACTCGCTGACCATGTACCAGCAGATCGTGGTCATTCCTGACTACTTCAGCTGGACGCTGGCCTACAACACGGGCGCGGCGTTCAGCTTCCTGGCCGACAGTTCGGGTTGGCAGCGCTGGCTGTTCGCCCTGATCGCCATCGTGGTCAGCGGCGTGCTGGTGGTCTGGCTCAAGCGCCTGGGCCGCGATGAGACCTGGCTGGCCGTGGCGCTGGCATTGGTGCTCGGGGGCGCGTTGGGTAATCTTTATGACCGGATTGCCTTGGGCCACGTGATCGATTTCATCCTGGTGCATTGGCAGAACCGCTGGCATTTTCCGGCGTTCAACTTTGCCGACAGCGCCATCACCGTGGGCGCAGTGATGCTCGCGCTGGACATGTTCAAGAGTAAGAAACCCGGAGAAGCCGTCCATGACTGAGCAGCGCATCGCTCAAAACACTGAAGTGACGCTTCACTTCGCCCTGCACCTGGAAAACGGTGATACCGTCGACAGCACCTTTGACAAGACTCCGGCGGTGTTCAAGGTTGGTGACGGCAACTTGTTGCCAGGCTTCGAAGCGGCGATCTTCGGCTTCAAAGCCGGCGACAAGCGCACCGTGGTGGTTCCACCGAAAAACGCCTTTGGTCAGCCCAACCCGCAAAACGTGCAGACCATGCCACGCTCCCAGTTCCAGGACATGGAACTGTCCGAAGGCTTGCTGGTGATCTTCAACGATGCGGCCAATACTGAGCTGCCAGGCGTGGTAAAGGCTTTCGACGACGCCCAGGTGACCGTGGACTTCAACCATCCGCTGGCGGGTAAGACCTTGAGCTTCAAAGTGGAAATTATCGACGTCAAGGCAGTTTAACTGACCGGATGCGGTCCAGTGTGGGAGCGGGCTTGCTCGCGAAGAGGGCCTTACATTCAATACTGATGTTGGCTGACAGTCCGCCTTCGCGAGCAAGCCCGCTCCCACATGGGATTCCATTGTCTTTGAGTTTTTAGACAAGCATTACTATTTCTTGCGCGCAAGACACGAGGCACAGCATGCAAATCAAACTCGCCAACCCCCGTGGCTTCTGCGCCGGTGTGGACCGGGCGATCGAAATCGTCAACCGCGCCCTGGAAGTCTTCGGGCCGCCCATCTACGTGCGCCACGAAGTGGTCCACAACAAATTTGTCGTCGAAGACCTGCGTAGCCGCGGGGCGATCTTCGTCGAGGAACTGGACCAGGTGCCGGACGACGTCATCGTGATCTTCAGTGCCCACGGGGTTTCCCAGGCAGTGCGTACCGAAGCCGCTGGTCGGGGCCTGAAGGTGTTCGACGCGACCTGCCCGTTGGTGACCAAGGTCCATATCGAAGTGGCCCGTTACAGCCGTGACGGTCGTGAGTGCATCCTGATCGGCCACGAGGGCCATCCGGAAGTCGAAGGCACCATGGGCCAATACGATGCCAGTAACGGTGGTGCGATCTACCTGGTCGAGGATGAAGAAGACGTCGCCGCCCTGCAGGTGCGTAACCCGGAAAAGCTGGCCTTTGTCACCCAGACCACCCTGTCCATGGACGATACCAGTCGGGTGATCGACGCCCTGCGTGCGCGCTTCCCGGCCATCGGCGGGCCGCGCAAGGACGACATCTGCTACGCCACCCAGAATCGTCAGGATGCGGTCAAGCAACTGGCCGACGAGTGTGATGTCGTGCTGGTAGTCGGTAGCCCGAACAGCTCCAACTCCAATCGCCTGCGTGAGCTGGCCGAGCGCATGTCCACTCCGGCGTACCTGATTGACGGCGCCGAAGACATGCAGCGCAGTTGGTTCGATGGCGTCGAGCGTATCGGCATTACCGCCGGTGCTTCAGCGCCGGAAGTGTTGGTGCGCGGGGTGATCCAGCAGCTGCAGGCCTGGGGTGCAACCGGTGCCGATGAATTGTCCGGTCGCGAGGAGAACGTCACCTTCTCCATGCCCAAGGAACTACGCGTTCGCTCCTTGCTTTAAGTCCTTTTCGCACAAAGCCTGCTCGGTTTCCTCGCTGCGCAGGCTGACGCGGCCGCTGCGTGACAGTACCACCTGATGATGACTGACCGGCTTTTGGCGTGCACAAATATGTAACGTCCCCGCCTGAAACGCGCCGCTGGGCAGGAGCGGCTCCCCCTGGCTGCCGAACCTTACCGAATGTTTTACCGGCCCGTTGCCAATGATTCGAGCATGGCGGCTGTGCTGCGTCAGCAATGTCTGGTCGTCGCCGTCCAGCATGATCTGCCACCCCTGGCTCCAATCGTTGTCTATGCCTTGAATCGTCACCGTCCGATTGCGCGTGATTGCTTCGCTGCGAGCGCTGCGCAGACCGCTGGCCAACAGCCGCGCGGCGGCGTCGCGTTCAGTGGATTCCACCAGTGCTTTGTATCCGGAACCGGCCCACGGCAGAACAATCGCGGCAATCGCCAGTCCCATGAGCAGTTCGATCAGGCTGAAGCCCTGTTGGTGCATGACGCCTCCTCCCTGGAGAGCTTGTTGTGGCGAGAGCTTGCTCCCGCTGGCTGCGTAGTGGCCGCAAAAAAATAGGGCCGCTTCGCACCCCTGCGGGAGCAAGCTCCCTCGCCACAGGCAGTCGTTTGTTCTAGCGTGTAGAAGCAGGTATAGCCGACGGCAACGGAGGGCATCGATGGATCTTCGTACAAAAGGTTTCACGCTGATTGAGGTGCTGGTAGCCCTCGGCGTGCTGCTGCTCCTGATCACCCTGGCGGTACCGGCCCTCACCGGTTCGGTGCAGGGCACCAAGGCCGATACCGATATTGGTGACCTGCGTCGGGCACTGAACTTCGCCCGGATGACGGCGATCGACCGTGGTGTCACGACAAGAATTCGCCCCACGTCCCAGGGCAGCGTATGGAGCAGCGAACTGACGGTGTATGACAGTACTGGCGCTGAGCCCAATGTATTGCGGGTTGTTCCAGCAATGAGCAGCGGCGCGACTCTGACGCTAACCTCAGACGTGACCAACATTGATTTCAACAACCTCGGTGGGCTGTCGGCACCGGCCACGCCGGTGACTTTCAATTATGTAAGGGGGGCGCAGAGCAGGACGCTGAGTGTTTGCCTCAATGGACGAATCGTATTGGGTGGAAGTTGCGGATGAAGGGTTGCAGTAAACAGGCACAGGATGGCATGACACTGATCGAGGTGCTGGTGGCGGTGCTGATTCTTGGCGTGGGCTTGCTGGGAGCGGCGATGGTTCAGCTCAATGCGCTTAAATATACCGACAGCTCGCGCATGACCAGCCAGGCCAGCTTCATCGCCTACGACATGCTGGACCGCATTCGCGCCAACTCCGGCGCCGATTACACGGTCACGCCGCCCAGTTCACCCAATCTCAACGTGGCCCGGGACCAGGATCTCTACGATTTCAAGACCAACATCATCAGCTTCGGCGGCGCCACGGCCACCGGCACTGTTGCGCTGCACCAGCGGGTCTACACCATTACCATCTCTTGGGACGATGCCCGGGCCGCCAACACGACCAACGCTGCCGAGGCGCGACGCAGCTTCGTGCTGACCAGTCGCGCCGCCGTCGACCCGCCAGGGGCGACGCCATGAGCAGGCATTGCCGGGGATTTGGCCTGATTGAATTGATGATCGCGCTGGTGCTCAGCCTAATCGTCGTGCTGGGTGTGGTGCAGATTTTCATCGCCGCGAAAAACACCTACGTCAGTCAGAGCGCGGCGGCGGTGATGCAGGAGGATGCGCGGTTTGTCCTGAGCAAGATGGTCCAGGAACTTCGCATGGTGGGCATGTTCGGTTGCCTGGAGACTGTTCTCGACGCGTCCTCGGCGGGAGATTTCAATGCCAGCAAGGTCACGCCGATTAGCTGGGACAATGCCAATCTGAAGCTGACCCTGGTGACGACGGATGTCGGCAACAGCGGCGGCGTGCCGACCTGGACGGTGGTCTCGGACTGTCGCACCTCAGCAACCGCCTATACCGGGGCACGGCTGCCGGCGGCCGGGCAAATGGCGTTTCCGATACGGCGGCTGGTCTACAGTTTTAGCAATAATCAGTTGTTGATGGGCTCCGGGGCTGGCAACCCGACCCAGGCGGTACTGGTGGATAATGTCCGGACATTCGATGTGACATTTGGTGTGGCCAGCAGCGCGACAGACATCGCAGCAACGAGCTACAACCGCAACCCCACCGATCCGGCCCTGATCCGCAGCGTACGCCTGACCCTCACGCTCTTTGACCCGAAGAACAACGTGCGCGAGCAGACCTTCAACGTGGTTGCCGCTTTGCGCAACCGACTTTTGTGAGGGGGACAATTGATGAGTCCGACTCTCGCCAGACACCGTCAGCATGGGATGGCACTGCTGGTCAGCCTGGTTTTCCTGCTGCTCCTGACGCTGATCGGCCTGTCGTCGATGCAGAGCGCTACCCTCCAGGAAAAAATGACCAGTAGCGTCATGCTGCGCAACCAGTCTTTCCAGCTAGCCGAGGCAGCGCTGCGAGTCGGTGAAAGCGCGGTGCAGGTCGAGGCTTACTCCCTGCCTGTGTGCACCACCGCGACCCAGTGTGCGCCACCGGCTGAATCGGCAACGCTCACGGCGGCCGGGCGCAATTCATCCTCGGGGGTGACCTGGATCGCCGTCCCTGGCGGGTTTTACGGCGTGCAGAATCTGGGCGCCACGCTGACGGCGGTCAACGTGCCGATCAATACGTCGGCGACGCTGTACCGGATCACGGCGGTGGCTGTGGTGGGAAACAACCAGCGCAGCGTGGTGGAGAGCATCTATGCGAAATATTAAGGTGCGCCGGGATTGGCGGCAGGTGTTTTGGGGCGTACTGCTCAGCCTGTATCTGGCTGCGCCAGCCTATGCTTTCACGCCTTCGGATTCGCCGCTGCTGAGTGCCGCCGCAGTCACGCCTAATGTGATGCTGCTGATCGATGATTCGGGAAGTATGAACAACATCATTTGGGCATCGGGGTTTGATCCGACGGTGTCGCGCTCGAATGTTTATACATGCAACTCCAACAACAGTTGCTTTGGAGGGCAGTTACTGGATCCCGATGATGGAAACGTTTTGCTGTCGAGTCTGTACCGGGGTGGCTGCTCGAGTAACTGGTACGGTTTCTATCGAGGCTTTCTTGATCGGGTCTGCCTGCGATTACCAGATCCCGTGGGCAATGGTGACACCCGTTACACCACTAAATACCTGGCGTATCTTTTGACTCTGGCCAACGGCTCGAACCGGGACTACACCAACGGCTCAATTCCCAGGGACTATCGAATCAACGTGGCACGGGACGTCTCCAACGACCTGGTCGCCAACAACCGCGCCCTGCGCATCGGTCTGGCCACCTTCAACCCACCCAACTACAGCAACTCCGGCCCGGGGGGGTACATTGCCCGTGTCGTCAGCGATCTGTCACCCGTCAGCGGCAGCGTGACCCAGACCCAGGCCAACACCAACTACAGTGCCCTGATCAACGCCATCAACGGCTTGGGCGCGGTCGCCAATACGCCATTGGCCGAGAGCTATTACGAGGTCACTCGTTATTTCAGGGGCATGACGCCGTACCACAACAGTACCCCCAGCACCTACACCAGCCCGATCCAGTACCGGTGCCAGAAGAATTTCGGCGTGGTGATCACCGACGGCTTGCCCACCTATGACCGCACTTTCCCCATCAATGATCCGCTAGGCGGATCCCGTCTGCCGAACTGGGATGGCATCAGTACCAATGATGGTGCTGATCGCAACGGTGACGCCGAGGGCGATACGCTTTACCTGGACGACATCGCCAAGTTCGCTTTCGACATCGACATGCGTTCCACCGGCACCGACGTCACCGGCCAGAGCTGGAATGCCACGGATTTCCCCCGGCAGTACCTCAATACCTACACCGTGGGTTTTGCGGTCAGCAATACGATGCTGTCCGACGCCGCTCGCTACGGCGCGGGTAAATATTATCCGGCGTCCGACAGCGAAGGCCTGAACTCGGCCCTGTCATCGGCCTTGAGTGACATCACCTCCAAGGCCGGATCGGGGGGCGGCGGCACCACCAACGGTGCAACGTTGTCCACCACCTCCAGTTATTACCAGACCACCTATGACCCCAAGGACTGGCGGGGCACCATCCGGGCATTCGGTTTTACTTCGGCGGGAACGGTCGATACGGCGGCCGTGCAATGGACCACCAACACCAGCATCGTGCCGGGTGCCACGGCACCGACCTATCAGTCATGGAACACCGCGACCAACACCCCCGTAACCCTGGCCTACGGCAACTTTTCACCGGCCCAGCAAACCAGCCTCAGCCAGGGCCTGCCCACGGGGATCACCGGCAACGATCTGGTGGAATGGAGCAAAGGCGTCAATAAAACCGGTCTGAAGGTGCGCAGCGTGTTGCTGGGGGACATTATCAACTCGCCACTGCTCCTGGCCTCACCGAACGACCAGACCGCCTCGGACCTGCTGAACGACACCAGCTACAGCACTTACCTGGCGACCAAGGCGGCGAACATGAACGCCAATCTTGTGGTGAATGCCAACGACGGTTTCTTCAGCGTCATCAACAGCGCAAACGGCACGCGGCGTTACGCCTATATGCCGTCAAGCGTCCTGTCCTCGCTGCGGGACATCGCTGACACCCGTTACATCAATGGCGTGAGCCACAAGTTCCTGGTGGATGGGCAGATCGGCGTATTCGATGCGCAATTGGGCAGTGCCTGGAAGACAGTTGCCCTGGGCGGGACCGGAGCCGGGGGCAAAGCGTTCTATGCGGTGCAATTGTTCGATGCAGCGGCAGGCAATGCGCTTCGGGCGTTGTGGGAAATCAGCGCACCGACCGTCGCCAATACGGCCAACGCCTTCAATGACCTGGGCTACGCCTATGCGCGTCCCGAAGTCGCGCGTCTGGCCGATGGTCGCTGGGCCGCGTTCATCGCCAATGGTTATGGCAGCAACACCGGCGTGGCGGCGCTGTACGTGGTGGATATCCGTGATGGTTCGCTGATCAGGAAAATCATCGTCAACAGCAGTGAGACCGGTAATGGTCTGTCGTCGGTCAAGCTTCGGGTCAATTCCCAGAATGTGGTGCAGGCCGCGTACGGTGGCGACTTGAAAGGGCGAATGTGGAAGTTCGACCTCAGTGGTACTTCCCCCACCACCTGGGGCGTTGCATTTGCCGGGCAGCCATTATTCACCGCGCCCGGTGGTGCAACTCAGCCAATCACCGTCCAGCCGCTGCTGGCGGACAATCCCCAGGGCGGGACCCAGGTTTTTTTCGGCACGGGCAAATTCAACGAGGCGGTGGACAAGCTCAATAAGGATTTGCAGGGGTTCTATTCGATCTGGGACGCCACTGGCGGTACCGGACAAATCACGGTTTCGAGTCTGCAAGCCCAGTCGATCACGGGGGTGTTCTCAGGCAGCACCGGGCAATTCGTGACGACCAGCCAGACCGACGTGACGTATCCTGCGAAAAATGGCTGGTATCTGCCCTTGGTGTACAACAACGCATTGACCGGGGAACGCGTGATCAACCCGGCCAGTCTGGTGCTCGGGCGCGTAGTTTTCACCACGGCCGCGGTGGACACCACCGACCCCTGCGCCAGCTTCGGTACCGGCAAACTGATCGAGGTGGATGCTTTCAACGGTAAGATGCTCAATTACGCGGTGCTCGACACCAACGGTGACGGCATGCTCAACAGCCTCGACAGGGTCTCCAGCGGGGTGATTTTCACGGGGGGGATCCCGACCTTGAGTGCTGTCGTCAGTGCCAACGGGGCCACCAACATGATCGTTAACGACTCCGGTGGCGGTATCACTGACCTGCTGGGAAAATCCGTCGGCGGCAGCCGCCGTATCATGTGGCGGCAAATACAATGAGAGATAAGGTATGCGCAGATCCAACCGGGGTTTCACCTTGATCGAAATCATGATCGTGATCGCGATCATCGGTATCGTGATCACCGTCGGCTATCCGAGCCTGACCGAATACATGAAAAAGGGCCGACGGGCCGAAATCGCCGGGCTGCTATCGGAGCAGGCGCAGATCCTTGAGCGCCATTACTCCAAGAACAATGTCTACACCAACGCGACCGGGCTGAGCAGCGGTAATGATTTCTACACCATTACCCAGACGCTCATGGACCAGAGTTTCACCCTGACTGCCGTGCGCAACAGTGGCTCGTCCATGGCAACCGACAAGTGCGGTGATTTCACCATCAACAACACAGGCGCGCGAAGCATCATCAACGCTGCTGCCGGGTTGACCGCCAAGGATTGCTGGGGTCGCTGAGTTTATTTTTTCGGGCGCTGTCCTGCGCCCTTTGTCTTGTGAGTTGAAATAGAACATGACCAGGCAACAGCAAGTGGTGATTGTCGGCGGCGGAGTCATCGGCCTGCTGACGGCGTTCAATCTCGCGTCCGAAGGGCAGCGTGTGGTGCTGCTGGACCGTTCCAGTGTCGGCCAGGAATCGTCCTGGGCCGGCGGCGGTATTGTTTCGCCGCTGTACCCCTGGCGCTATAGCCCGGCGGTCACCGCGCTGGCCCACTGGTCGCAGGATTTTTATCCACAGCTGGCTCAGCGTCTGTTTGCGGCCACCGGGGTTGATCCGCAGGTGCATGTCACCGGTCTGTATTGGCTGGACCTGGACGATCAGGCCGAAGCACTGGCCTGGGCCGAGCGGGAAGGGCGCCCGTTGCGGGCTGTGGAAATCTCGGCTGTCCGTGATGCGGTGCCGGTGCTGGGCGCGGGTTACTCCCGGGCGATCTACATGGCTGATGTAGCTAATGTGCGCAATCCCCGGTTGGTGAAATCCCTCAAGGCTGCGTTGCTGGCGCTACCCAATGTCACGCTTCATGAGCAATGCGAGGTCGGCGGGTTCATCCGCGACGGCGGGCGTGTCGTGGGGGTTAACAGCTCCGAGGGGCCGATCCTTGGCGATCAGGTGGTTCTGGCGGCAGGCGCCTGGAGCGGTGAACTGCTCAAGACTCTGGGGCTGAAATTGCCGGTCGAGCCGGTCAAGGGCCAGATGATTTTGTACAAGTGTGCGTCGGATTTTCTATCGAGCATGGTCCTGGCCAAGGGCCGTTATGCGATTCCGCGTCGCGACGGGCATATTCTGGTGGGCAGTACGCTGGAGCGCGAAGGCTTCGACAAGACCCCGACCAATGTTGCGCTCGAGAGCCTGAAGGCGTCGGCGCAGCAGCTGATTCCTGCGTTGGCGGACGCCGAGGTGGTGGGGCATTGGACCGGGTTGCGGCCTGGATCGCCGGAGGGCATTCCCTATATTGGTGAAGTGCCGGGGTTTTCGGGGCTGTGGTTGAACTGTGGGCATTATCGTAATGGACTGGTGCTGGCGCCGGCCTCGTGTCGGTTGTTTGTTGATGTGATGTTGGGGCGTGAGCCGGTGATTGATCCTGCGCCGTATGCGCCGGCGGGGCGGTTGTAGGGTTCGGCTCTGGCTTGGGGTTGAGCTGGGTGACGAGGCGGCCTGATAGCCGGCCTGTCTCTCATGGTTGTACCCGGATCCAACTGTGGGAGCGAGCCTGCTCGCGATGGCGGCCTGACAGCCGGCCAGGGTTTTGTTGGCTGGGTACATATCCGTTTCTGCGGTAATGGCAGCTGGCGGTTCCGCTCTTACAGCGGGTCACTTTTGGAAGAGCGCCAAAAGTAACCAAAAGCGCTTTGCCCCACCACTCGGTGCCTCGCCTAGGCTCGGCATGCCCGAACGAAGGCATTGCTCCGTGGGCCCGCCGCGAAGGGCCATCCATGGCCCAGCGCGGCTACCTCGGCATCCATGCCGAGGTGCCCACTCCACAATACCTGCGTTCGGCCAGCGTGGTTAACGGGGCGCCCCAGATCAAAATCAAAAGCGAGGCGGCCTGACAGCCGGCCTGTTTCTTGCGGGTGTACACCCATCGGACCTGTGAGCGAATCTGTGGGAGCAAAGCTTGCTCGCGAGGCGGCCTGATAGCCGGCCTGGCTCTTGCGGGCGGTGTACACCAATTAGACCTGTTTGGGCTGGACCTGTGGGAGCAAAGCTTGCTCGCGAGACGGCCTGATAGCCGGCCTGTTTCTTGCGGGTGTACTTCAATTCTATTGTGCGGGCTTGCCCGCGAAGGCGGCACATTCAGTATTGATGCAAACAGAGCCACCGTTATCGCGAGCAGGCTCGCTCCCACAGGAGAAACGCGTTCGCCCAAAACCAGGCCGGCTGTCAGGCCGCCTCGCGGAGGACGTTGATCTCGGCGCCCCGTTAACCACGCTGGCCGAACGCAGGCATTGTGGAGTGGGCATCCCGGCATGGATGCCGGGATAGCCGCGCTGGGCCATGGATGGCCCTTCGCGGCGGGCCCACGGAGCAATGCCGGAGTGAGGGCACACCGAGCCTAAGCGAGGTGCCGAGTGGTGGGGCAGAAGCGTTTTGCTTACTTTTGCGCTTTTCAAAAGTGAGCCGCCGTAAGGGCGGAACCCTAAGCAGCCGTTACCGCAGAAACGGATATACACACCGTCCTCACGGCCGATCAGGCTTTGTGGGAATGGTCGGACAAAGCCCCTAATTCGAGCCGAATTTTCCGACGAGTTCTGGCGGTTGCCGGGTGGGAAGCGTTCTCGTTAATCTTTTTTCGTCGCTGCCAATTCAGCGGCCGGGCTTGGAAACCCGATAAGTAAACAGCGCGAAAGCGCCCTTCATAACGTATGCTTGCGCTCGCTTTTGACCTCGCTTCGTTATGGCGGCTGTGCGCGGGAGACCTTCGGGTCTGCCGGGCTCGTTTACCCCGGTTTTCCAACCTGCGTACGGCTGCCACCCCCTCGCTTGGAAACGAACGTGGCAGCTCCAACCAGTAAACGGAGCGTCACCCTATGTACAAAATTACACCCAATCCCCCCGAAACCGATCCCTCGTCACCCCCCGTCGATCCTGATCACCAAAAACTCGATGAAGCCGCCCAGCGCGCCCTCGACTATTACCTCGGCCCAAAGCCCGAAGCCAAAAAGAAACCAGCCTCAACCCAACTGTTCACCGTAGTGGACGGCATCGACACCGAATGCCTCCTCGCCAACCTCAGCGAAACCCTGGCCTCGGCCAACGCAACCGTCAGCGACCTGGCCTTCGAGCTTGAAGGCTCGCGACGGCATATCGCCTTGGGGGTACAGCAGTTGATTGAGTTGAGTGAATTACTGGCCAATCGAGTATTGGATGAGCAGGTGCCGGTGTAGGGCTAGACGGACCAACAGAGCTGTCAGGTTGAACACTATTTTGTGGCGAGGGGATTTATCCCCGTTGGGCTGCGTAGCAAACCTCAACCTGACACCCCCCCGTATCAGATTGATCAAATTGCTGCTTTTGGGGCTGCTGCGCAGCCCGACGGGGATAAATCCCCTCGCCACACAGTGTGGTGTAGGCCCGGCCATTGGTTGCGCTGAGCCGGACGCCCGCTCAGTCCAACCCCAACTTCTTCAACCGATACCGCATCGACCGAAACGACAATTTCAACCGCTGGGCCGCCGCCGTGCGGTTCCAGCGGGTTTCCTCCAACGCCTGAAGAATGAGTTTGCGTTCGACGTCCTCCAGATAGTCTTCCAGGTTATCGACCCGCATCAGATCGGGGCTGCCTGCGTCGGTAGTGCTAATGCCTTCAACCAGGCGCAGGTCGTGGGCTTCGATCAACTGGTGCTCGCAAAGGGTGTAAGCGCGTTCGAGCATGTTTTCCAGTTCCCGAACATTGCCCGGGAAGCGGTAGTTTCGAAGGGCGTCCAGGGCCTGGGGATGGAGCTTGACCGCAGGACTGCCGGTGTTGGCGGCCAGGCGCTGGAGGGTATGAGTGGCGAGAGGTTCGATGTCTTCGCGGCGTTCACGCAAGGGCGGGACACGCAGTTCGATGACGTTGAGTCGATAGTACAGATCCTGGCGAAAGCGCCCGGCGCTGACTTCGGCGTCCAGATCTTTGTGGGTAGCGCAAAGAACGCGTACATCCACCACCTCTTCCTGCTGGCCTCCAACGGCACGCACGGCCTTTTCCTGGATGGCCCGCAGCAATTTGACTTGCATCGCCAGGGGCAGGTCGGCCACTTCGTCAAGGAACAAGGTCCCGCCGTGGGCGGCCTGGAACAGTCCGGGTTTGTCTTCGATGGCGCCGCTGAAGCTGCCTTTTCGATGGCCGAAAAACTCGCTTTCCATCAGCTCACTGGGAATCGCCCCACAGTTGACCGGCACAAAACCCTGGCCGGAACGCGGGCCTTGCTCATGGATCAACCGGGCGACCAGCTCCTTGCCGCAACCCGATTCCCCGCTGATGTAGACCGGCGCCTGACTGCGAGCGAGTTTTTCGATCTGTTTGCGGACGTTGTGCATCGGCGGGGAGTCGCCCAGCAGACAGCGCTCGATGGACGCCGCCGGGATGGCGACCGGCGGTAGGCGTAACGCGCTGGTGACCAGCTCCCGCAGCCGTCCCAGGTCGACCGGTTTGGTCAGGAAGTCGAAGGCGCCGGCCTTGAGGGCGTCGATGGCGGTTTCCAGGCTGCCGTAGGCGGTGATCATTGCCACGGGCAGTTGCGGGTAGCGTTGCTGGATGTGTTGCACCAACTCCAGGCCGGTGCCGTCGGGCAGGCGCATGTCGGTCAGGCACAGGTCAAAGGTCTCTTCAGCCAGCAGGGCCTGGGCCTGGGCAAGGTTCTGGGCGCTGCGGGTGTCGAGTTTCATCCGTCCCAGGGTGATGTCCAGGAGTTCGCGGATGTCCGGTTCGTCATCGACGATCAGGATTCGTTGCCGTGAGCGTGTAGTCAAATCTGTTTCCGTCCGTGAGCAAAGGTGATGCGAAAGCAGCCGCCGCCTTGGCGTGGTTTGAAGTCTAGGCGGGCCTGGTTGCTTTCGCACAGCTCACGGGACAGATAGAGCCCAAGGCCGGTGCCCTGGCTGCTGGTAGTGAAGAAGGGTTCGAACAGATGGGCTTGTTGATCCGGCGTGACGCCGGGGCCGTTGTCGATAATGTCCAGCGTGGACAACTGGCTGTGGGGATCGATGAACAGCTTCAGCCAGACCTCGGCCTGTTCATGGACCATCGCGCTGTGTCGCCAGGCGTTGCGCAGCAGGTTGTCGAGCACCTGGTTCAACTGATCAGGGTCCATCAGCGTGGTGTAGTCGCCAGGGTCGATGTTCAGGTGCAATTGCTGATGCTCGGCCGCGCTTTCCCGGGCCAGGCGGACGAACTGGTCTAGCCAGATCCGCAGGTCCAGCCGCTGCGCTGTGGTTTGCTGGCGGCGGGACAGTTGCAGGACGTTTTCAATGACGCGGTTCATTCGTTGGGAGTGATCCTGGATGATCTGCGTCAGACGCCGATCCGCGCTGTTCAGTTCCTCGGACTCGCGCAGCAATTGCGCCGCATGGCTGATTGCCCCCAACGGGTTGCGGATTTCATGGGCGATACCGGCGGTGAGGCGCCCCAGGGACGCGAGTTTCAACTGCTGGGCGTGCTGGGCCACTTGGGCCTGGTCTTCGAGGAAGACCAGGATCTGGTGCTGATCGTGATGCCCCAGGGCGATGAAGCTCGGTTGCAGGGTCAGGCCTGTGCCGGTGATGGTCAGGCTTTGCGGACGCAGGCTGGGGTTGTTCAACCACAGTTGCAGGCGTTCGACCAGGGCGCTGGAGCAGTCGTCGAGCCGCTGGCCGACCAGATCGTGCATACCCAGCAGGTTCAACGCGCTTTCATTGGCCAATTGCACCCGGCGCTGACGGTCGAGCACCAGGATACCGGTGCGCATGCGTTGCAGGATCAGCGCGTTGAGCGCTTCGAGGCCGATCACTTCGCTGGCGCGTTGTTCGGCCAGGGTTTCGCTGGCTTCCAGTCGTCGGGTCAGGCCCTGCACCAGGAGTGCGGCGGCAAAACACAAAGCCCCCAGGGTGCCGGCTTGCAGGTAACTGCTGGGACGGCTCGAATCGCTGAGGTCGAGGAACAAGGTTGATCCGACGATGCCAAGCGTGGCGACAGCGGCGATCAACAACCCGATTCGGCCTCGCAGCAGCGTATTGCCGATGGCCACCGAGACAATGAGCAGGTTGCCGATGGCGCTGGGGGCGCCACCAGCGGCGAAGAACAGCCACGACAGCAACAGCACGTCGGTCAGTGCCAGGCCGAACAGCCGGGCAGGTCGGCGCGCGTTCTCAAGAAACACTACCAGCAGGATATTCAGTATCAGGTACAGCCAACTGCCGCTGCGCAGCCAATCGTCGTTGGCGAACTCCAGCAGGCGGTTGTCCATGTTGCTGGAGATCAGCAGCACCAGGGTGATGCCGATGCTTAAGCGG
This sequence comes from Pseudomonas hefeiensis, assembly GCF_030687835.1. Lineage (NCBI taxonomy): Bacteria > Pseudomonadati > Pseudomonadota > Gammaproteobacteria > Pseudomonadales > Pseudomonadaceae > Pseudomonas > Pseudomonas hefeiensis. The sequence goes on along the minus strand of NZ_CP117449.1, from coordinate 5,447,524 downwards.
TACAGGTGATAAAGACGCAGCAAGCGCTGCGTCTGTTTGACGCGAGGGCTTGGGGTCTGCTCAGCGATCACGAGTGCCCGGGCCTTGCTCCAGATGAGCCTGGCTGCAATACCACTGTTGTTCGAGAGCCAATGCCCGGTCACGCGGCAGGTGCACGCCGCAGTGGGCGCAACGGACCATGGGCGGTGCGTCCCGTTCCCGAGGGGCGTTTGGTGCGGCAGAGGTGCTCTTGAACTTGCGCCACAACCATATCGCGGCGGCAATCAGGGCGATCCAGAATAGTAAACGAAGCATGATGGGCGGCTTTTTGACTAATGATCAGGCAGTTTAGCCAAGGACAGGAACGGCGCACAGCGCTATAAAATCCAGGCACAAAAAAGGGAGACCCGTGGGTCTCCCTTTTGGCTGACGCCTGGCCTCAGTCGAACAGGCCGAAGGTCATGTAGCTGAACCAGGAGCGATCGCTGGATTCGCTCTCAGGTTCTTCCTCTTCGAGCACGTCGCCGTTTTCGTCCTTGGGCTTGAGCTCGTTGGGAATGGCTTCCTTGGCATCCTGGAACTGGCGCTGCACGTCCTGGTTGGCGCGGGTTTCGCCCGGCGGCAGGGGTGGGCGGGATTCGATCAGGCCCAGGGTCGCCTTGCTCAGCCATGAACGGTTGTCGGCTTCGTCAACCCGTGGGGTGAACTGGCCATCCTCCAGGGACGGGTGATCCGGGTAGTTCAGCTTGAGGGTTTCCAGGCTGGTGGCGGCCAGATCGTCCAGGTGCAGGCGCTGGTACGCTTCGGTCATCACCGCCAGGCCGTCGCCCACCGATGGGGTTTCCTGGAAGTTTTCCACCACGTAGCGGCCACGGTTGGCGGCGGCGACGTAGGCCTGACGGGTCAGGTAGTAGTCAGCCACGTGGATTTCGTAGGCAGCCAGCAGGTTGCGCAGGTAGATCATGCGCTGCTTGGCGTCCGGCGAATAACGGCTGTTGGGGAAACGGCTGGTCAGTTGGGCGAACTCGTTGTAGGAGTCGCGCGCCGCGCCCGGGTCACGCTTGGTCATGTCCAGCGGCAGGAAGCGCGCCAGCAGGCCGACGTCCTGGTCGAAGGAGGTCAGGCCCTTGAGGTAGTAAGCGTAATCGACGTTCGGGTGCTGCGGGTGCAGACGAATGAAGCGCTCGGCGGCGGATTTCGCAGCTTCCGGCTCGGCGTTCTTGTAGTTGGCGTAGATCAGCTCCAGCTGGGCCTGATCGGCATAGCGCCCGAACGGATACCGCGACTCCAGGGCCTTGAGCTTGGCCGTGGCGCTGGTATAGCTGTTGTTGTCCAGGTCGGTCTGCGCCTGTTGGTACAGTTCGACTTCGCTCAGGTTTTCGTCTACGACTTCCTTCGACGAGCAAGCAGCAGTCAATGCGAGGATGGCGATCAGCAGCAGGTGTTTCACTTGCATGGCGGCTTGCGTCCCTATGACGGCCGCTGTCTTGGGCGGGGCCGTCCTGTTATGATGAGCGCCCCGTTGAATAGCCTCGGGGCAAAAGACGCCGTATTTAACCACAAGCGCGCAGCCGAAACCAAAGGCTGTGCCGACGCCTAGTCCGAGCATGTCCGATAAAATAGAACTTCGCGCAGAGGTGCCGTCCGAATTGGGCGGCCAACGCCTCGATCAAGTCGCCGCACAACTCTTCGCCGAGCATTCGCGCTCGCGCCTTTCCGCCTGGATCAAGGACGGCCGTCTGACTGTGGATGGGGCGGTGATCCGCCCGCGCGACATCGTCCATGGCGGCGCCATTCTAGAACTGACTGCCGAGCAGGAGGCCCAGGGAGAATGGGTCGCCCAAGACATTGCTCTGGACATCGTCTATGAAGACGACGACATCCTGGTGATCAACAAGCCTGCGGGCCTGGTGGTGCATCCGGCCGCCGGTCATGCCGATGGCACCCTGCTCAACGCCTTGTTGCACCACGTGCCGGACATCGTCAACGTGCCCCGCGCCGGCATCGTGCACCGCCTGGACAAGGACACCACCGGTCTGATGGTGGTGGCCAAGACCATTCAGGCGCAGACACAACTGGTCACACAGCTGCAAAGTCGCAGCGTAAGCCGCATTTATGAATGCATCGTGATCGGCGTGGTCACCGCCGGTGGCAAGATCAACGCACCCATCGGCCGTCACGGCCAGCAGCGCCAGCGCATGGCCGTGATGGAAGGCGGCAAGCAGGCGGTCAGCCACTACCGCGTGCTGGAGCGTTTCCGTTCGCACACGCATGTGCGAGTGAAGCTGGAAACCGGCCGTACCCACCAGATCCGCGTACACATGGCTCACATCAACTTCCCGTTGGTGGGCGACCCGGCCTATGGCGGACGTTTCCGCATTCCGCCGGCCGCGAGTATCACCATGGTCGAGTCGTTGAAAAGCTTCCCGCGCCAGGCGCTGCACGCGCGTTTCCTGGAGCTGGATCATCCGACCACCGGCAAGCGCATGAGCTGGGAATCGCCGCTGCCGGATGACTTCGTCTGGCTGCTGACGTTGCTCAAGCAGGACCGCGAGGCGTTCATCGGATGAATGACTGGCTGATACCCGACTGGCCCGCGCCGGCCTGGGTAAAGGCCTGCGTCACTACCCGTACTGGCGGCGTCAGCCTGGCGCCGTTCGACAGCCTCAACCTGGGCGACCATGTGGGCGATGAGCCCACGGCCGTCGCTGAGAACCGTCGCCGCCTCACCGATCGATTTGCCATCCGTCCGGCCTGGTTGCAGCAGGTCCACGGTATTACCGTGGTCGAGGCTGATCCGGCTCGGGTGGCCACCGCCGATGCCAGCTGGACCGCCACGCCGGGTATCGCCTGCACGGCGATGACGGCGGACTGTCTGCCGGTGCTGTTCTGCAACCGTGCCGGCACCCGCGTCGCGGCAGCCCATGCCGGTTGGCGCGGGCTGGCGAACGGCGTGCTGGAGGCTACTATCGACAGTCTCCAGGTCCCGGCCGACGAAATCCTCGCCTGGCTCGGCCCGGCCATCGGCCCACAAGCCTTTGAAGTGGGGCCGGAAGTGCGTGAAGCGTTCATGGCGCAACTGCCTCGGGCGGCAGAGGCCTTCGTGCCTGGCGACAATGCCGGCAAGTTCCTGGCCGATATTTATGCACTGGCACGTCAACGGATGGCGGCGCGCGGTGTAACGGCGGTCTACGGGGGCGGCCAGTGCACGGTGACCGACCCACGCTTCTTTTCCTACCGGCGCAACGCGCGTACCGGTCGCTTCGCCTCCCTGATCTGGCTCGAACGCTAGACTTCTCTGATCTGTATCAATAGCGCACTGCTTGAATCTTCCAGAATCGTCCACATCTATAGCGGTATCTGGCAGGTTTCTTCATTCAGGATGTTTTTTAGGTCCGGCCTGCTCAAAAGGAAGGTGACCCATGCGTATTGACCGTTTAACCAGTAAGTTGCAATTGGCCCTGTCCGATGCCCAGTCATTGGCCGTCGGCCTGGACCATCCCGGTATTGAACCGGCGCATTTGATGCAAGCCATGCTCGAGCAGCAGGGCGGCTCCATCAAGCCACTGCTGATGCAGGTGGGCTTTGACGTGAGCAGCCTGCGTAAAGAGCTGGCCAAAGAACTCGACCAGCTACCCAAGATCCAGAATCCGACAGGGGACGTGAACATGTCCCAGGATCTGGCGCGCCTGCTCAACCAGGCCGACCGTCTGGCCCAGCAAAAGGGCGATCAGTTCATCTCCAGTGAGCTGGTGCTGCTCGCTGCCATGGACGAGAACAGTAAGCTGGGCAAGCTGCTGCTCGGCCAGGGGGTGAGCAAGAAAGCCCTGGAAAATGCCATCAACAACCTGCGTGGTGGCGAGGCGGTCAACGACGCCAATCATGAGGAGTCCCGCCAGGCGCTGGACAAATACACCGTCGACCTGACCAAGCGCGCCGAGGAAGGCAAGCTCGACCCGGTGATCGGCCGTGACGACGAAATCCGCCGCACGATCCAGGTGCTGCAACGCCGGACCAAAAACAACCCGGTGCTGATTGGTGAGCCAGGCGTGGGTAAAACCGCCATCGCCGAAGGCCTGGCCCAGCGCATCATCAATGGCGAAGTGCCGGACGGCCTCAAGGGCAAGCGGCTGTTGTCCCTGGACATGGGCTCGCTGATCGCTGGGGCCAAGTACCGCGGCGAGTTCGAAGAACGCCTCAAATCCCTGCTCAATGAGCTGTCCAAGCAAGAAGGGCAGATCATTCTGTTCATCGACGAATTGCACACCATGGTCGGCGCAGGCAAGGGCGAAGGCTCGATGGACGCCGGCAACATGCTCAAGCCTGCGTTGGCCCGTGGTGAGTTGCACTGCGTCGGTGCGACCACGCTCAACGAGTACCGCCAGTACATAGAGAAGGATGCGGCGCTGGAGCGACGTTTCCAGAAAGTGCTGGTGGAGGAGCCGAGCGAAGAAGACACCATCGCCATCCTGCGCGGCCTCAAAGAGCGGTATGAGGTCCACCATAAGGTAGCGATTACCGATGGCGCGATCATCGCGGCGGCCAAGCTCAGCCATCGCTACATCACTGACCGCCAGTTGCCGGACAAGGCCATCGACCTGATCGACGAAGCCGCCAGCCGTATCCGCATGGAAATCGACTCCAAGCCGGAAGTGCTTGATCGTCTGGAGCGGCGCCTGATTCAACTCAAGGTCGAATCCCAGGCCTTGAAGAAAGAAAGCGACGAAGCGGCGAAGAAGCGTCTGGAAAAATTGCAGGAAGAAATCGTTCGCCATGAGCGCGAGTATTCCGATCTCGAGGAAATCTGGAATTCGGAGAAAGCTGAAGTCCAGGGCTCGGCGCAGATCCAGCAAAAGATCGAACAGTCCCGCCAGGAACTGGAAGCGGCCCGCCGTAAAGGCGACCTCAACCGCATGGCCGAGTTGCAGTATGGGGTGATCCCGGATCTGGAGCGCAGCCTGCAAATGGTCGACCAGCACGGCAAGAGCGAAAACCAGTTGCTGCGCAGCAAGGTCACCGAAGAAGAAATTGCCGAAGTGGTTTCCAAGTGGACCGGCATTCCGGTGTCGAAAATGCTCGAAGGCGAGCGCGACAAGTTGCTGAAGATGGAAAGCCTGCTGCACCAGCGGGTGATCGGTCAGGAAGAAGCGGTGGTGGCAGTGTCCAACGCCGTGCGCCGGTCTCGAGCCGGGCTGTCAGACCCGAATCGTCCGAGTGGCTCGTTCATGTTCCTCGGCCCGACCGGTGTCGGTAAAACCGAGCTGTGCAAGGCGCTGGCCGAGTTTCTCTTCGACACCGAAGAGGCCATGGTGCGTATCGACATGTCCGAGTTCATGGAGAAACATTCCGTGGCGCGGCTGATCGGTGCACCACCGGGTTATGTCGGCTATGAAGAGGGCGGTTACCTGACCGAGGCTGTGCGGCGCAAGCCGTACTCGGTGATCCTGCTCGATGAGGTGGAGAAGGCCCACCCGGATGTGTTCAACATCTTGCTGCAAGTGTTGGAGGATGGCCGCCTGACCGACAGTCACGGACGCACGGTGGACTTTCGCAATACCGTGATCGTGATGACCTCCAACCTGGGCTCGGCGCAGATCCAGGAGCTGGTGGGCGACCGCGATGCGCAACGCGCTGCCGTGATGGATGCGATCTCCACCCACTTCCGGCCGGAGTTCATCAACCGGGTGGACGAAGTGGTTATTTTCGAGCCGCTGGCCCGTGATCAGATCGCTGGCATCACCGAGATCCAGTTGGGACGTCTGCGCAGCCGCCTGACTGAGCGCGAGCTGAAGCTGCAATTGAGTGACGAGGCACTGGATAAGTTGATCGCGGTAGGTTATGACCCGGTCTATGGCGCACGACCACTCAAGCGTGCAATCCAGCGCTGGATCGAAAACCCGCTGGCGCAGTTGATTCTGTCCGGGCGCTTCATGCCGGGCGAAACCGTGACCGGGACTGTGGAGAACGACGAAATCGTCTTCAACTGAAGGCCCACGTATCGGGTGATTGGAATGGCCTCGCAGCGCGAGGCCATTTTTTTCATCAGGCCGTTGAACTCAAAGGAAAAGGCTTGTAAAGTGCGCCCCGCAGTACGTCACCCCCAAGGGCCACTTCTCTGTGAGAAGCAACCCAAAATAAGTTGCAAATCATTGTCTTGAAAGCAATTTAAGGGGTTGACAGAGGTTTATAAAATTGTAGAATAGCGCGCCTCAGACACACGAACGCAGCGATGCGGACGGGTAAAAGAGGTTGAAGCTAGCTTCAATGTTGTAGCTTCAAATAGTAGTAACTTGAAATATCAGTTCCGTGATAGCTCAGTCGGTAGAGCAAATGACTGTTAATCATTGGGTCCCAGGTTCGAGTCCTGGTCACGGAGCCATTTCAATCGGGGTATAGCGCAGTCCGGTAGCGCGCCTGCTTTGGGAGCAGGATGTCAGGAGTTCGAATCCCCTTACCCCGACCATTTTTGGGTCGTTAGCTCAGTTGGTAGAGCAGTTGGCTTTTAACCAATTGGTCGTAGGTTCGAATCCCACACGACCCACCATTTTTGAAACCAGCTCGCTGGAATCGAATCTTAAGATCAGAGGCCAAAAGCGCTGATCGAGGAAGGCGACTTGCGAAGGTCGCCTTTTTTTTACCGGGGTATAGCGCAGTCCGGTAGCGCGCCTGCTTTGGGAGCAGGATGTCAGGAGTTCGAATCCCCTTACCCCGACCATATTAAAAATCCTCGTATCGAAAGATACGGGGATTTTTTTTTGCCTGCGATAAAGTGAATAGGACTTAAGACATCGTACAACCTGCCGATAATACGCCGACAGGGGCCTGGCCCCACTTCAGGCCAACAAAAAAAGGCATTCCCTATGGTTCTTCGTCAGTTGAATATCGCCCCTCGTGCCGCGTTGGGTTTTGCCTTGATCGCCGTGCTGGTGGCATTGCTCGGGGTGTTCGCGCTGGGGCAGATGTCGAGTATTCGTGACAGTGAAGTTGCAGTGGAAACCCAATGGCTGCCCAGCATTCGCGAGGGGGGCGAGATCCGCGAGTGGATGCTGCGGATCCGCACCATTTCCCTGCGCATGGCCCTGGACCAAGACCCGAAGAACATCCCGATGTACCGTGGGCAAATGGACACGCGCGACAAGGAACTGAGCGAAAAAATCGCGGCCTACGAAAAGCTCGTCGTGACGCCTGAAGGCAGGGCCCTCTACGAGCAGTTCAAGCAAACCTTCGCCGCTTACCGTACCGGTATCGCGCAATCCTTCACCCTGGCGGAGCAGGGGCGTCGGGACGAGCTGATCAAGCTGCTGCTGGTGGACATGAAGACCGTTGTGGACGGTTCCGGCAAGCAGCTCAACGATCTGGCGGTGTTGTTCTCTAAGCAAGTGTCCATCGAGAGCCAGAAGTCCCAGGCGCACTACGCCAATTCCCGCATGATCGTCAGCCTGTTCGTTGTGCTCGCCGCCCTGGCCACGGTGGCCCTGGCCATGCTGCTCACGCGCAGTATTGTCAAACCCTTGGGGGAGGCGCTGAACGCTGCGGAGAACGTCGCTCGGGGTGACCTGACTCGGCCCATCGAGACCCATGGCAACGACGAAGTGAGCCGCTTGCTCAAAGCGTTGGCGGCCATGCAGCAGAATCTGCGTGAGACGTTGCAGGGCATCAGCGGTTCGGCCGCGCAACTGGCCACCGCGGCCGATGAGCTGAACGCCGTCACGCTCGACAGCAGCCACAGCCTGCAACAACAGAACAACGAAATTGAACAGGCGGCCACCGCCGTCACCGAAATGACCACTGCCGTGGAGGAGGTGGCGCGCAATGCGGTTTCCACCTCCGATGCCACGCGTCAGTCCAGTGAGTCGGCATCCCTTGGGCAGCAGCGGGTCAGCGACACGGTCGATGCCATCGGCGCCCTGGCCAGCGATGTGCAAGTGACCGGCGGCTTGGTGCAATCTTTGGCCAACCAGTCGCAGGATATCGGCAAGGTGCTGGACGTGATTCGGGCCATCGCCGAGCAGACCAACCTGCTAGCCCTCAACGCGGCCATTGAAGCGGCCCGGGCGGGTGAAAGCGGACGTGGGTTTGCGGTGGTGGGCAGATGAAGTGCGGGCGTTGGCTTATCGCACGCAGCAATCGACCCAGGAAATCGAGCAAAATGGTCCAGGGCATGCGCAGCGGTGCCACCCAGGCACTCGACTCCATGCAGGCCAGCTCCAGTCGTGCCGCCAGTACCCTGGCCATGGCCGAGCGGGCGGGGGACGCGTTGCAGACCATCACGGCGTCGGTCAATGAAATCCACGAACGCAACCTGGTGATCGCCAGCGCCGCAGAGGAGCAGGCGCAGGTCGCCCGTGAGGTGGATCGCAACCTGGTGAACATTCGCGATTTGTCGGTGCGCTCGGCTTCCGGCGCGGGCCAGACCAGCGCGTCCAGCCATGAGTTGTCGCAGCTGGCGAATTCGCTGCGCACGATGGTGCAGCGGTTTCAGGTTTGATCGGTGGCTACGCAGATCGAGTTTTATCGTTTAGATAAATATTGACTGCACTGCCGTCTTCGCGAGCAGGCTCGCTCCCACAGTTGATCGCGTACCCATGAAGTACTCGATCTCCTGTGGGAGCGGGCTTGCTCGCGAAGACGATGGGACAGGCGATGCAACTCTAAAGCTCAGCGCCACCACAAGCGGTTGACGCTTCGTTTTTTATCCTCAGTGCAACTTAAGCCGAGGCTCAGTCCCGCGTCCGATCTTGCTGCCCAGCATTAGCATCGCCGTGCGGAACATGCCGTACAGCGCCATCTGGTGCATGCGATACAACGATACATAGAACATCCGCGCCAGCCAGCCTTCGAGCATCACACTGCCGGTGAGGTTGCCCATCAGGTTGCCCACCGCCGAGAAGCGCGACAGCGAGATCAGCGAGCCGTAATCGGTGTATTTATAATGCGGCAGCGCCTTGCCTTCGATCCTCAGCTTGAGGGATTTTGCCAGCAGCGACGCCTGCTGGTGCGCTGCCTGGGCGCGGGGTGGGACGTTGCGGTCGGTGCCCGGTTGCGGGCAGGCGGCGCAGTCGCCGAAGGCGAAGATGTTCTCGTCACGGGTAGTTTGCAGGGTCGGCAGCACTTGCAACTGGTTGATGCGATTGGTCTCCAGACCGTCGATTTCCTTGAGGAAGTCCGGGGCGCGAATCCCGGCGGCCCAGACTTTCAGGCTCGCGTCGATGACCTTGCCATCGACGGTGATCAGGCTGTCGGCTGTCACCTGGCCAACGGCGGCGTTGGTCATGACATCGACCCCCAGTTTCTCCAGGGTTTTATGCACAGGTCCGCCGATGCGCTCTGGCAATGCCGGCAGGACCCGCGGCCCGGCTTCGATCAGGGTGATGTGCATGTTCTCCGGTTTGATCCGGTCCAGGCCATAGGCTGCCAGCTCATGAGCGGCATTGTGCAGCTCGGCCGCCAGTTCAACCCCCGTCGCTCCGGCGCCGACGATGGCGACGCTGATGCGCTCGACCACGTCGGTTTGTCCGGCATGGGCACGCAGGTAATGGTTGAGCAATTGCTGATGGAAACGCTCGGCCTGTTTGCGCGTGTCGAGGAACAGGCAATGTTGCGCCGCACCTTCGGTGCCGAAGTCATTGGTGGTGCTGCCAACGGCAATCACCAGCGTGTCGTAACCCAGCTCCCGGGCCGGCAATAGCTCCAGGCCCGCCTCATCATAGGTGGCGGCCAGCTGGATGCTCTTGCGCTCGCGATCCAGGCCACTCATGCGCCCGAGCTGGAACTGGAAGTGGTTCCATTTGGCCTGGGCGACATAGTTGAGTTCGTCTTCGGAGGAGTTCAGGGAGCCGGCAGCCACTTCATGCAACAGCGGTTTCCAGATATGGGTCAGGTTCGCGTCGACCAGCATCACACTGGCCGTGCCGCGCTTGCCCAGAGTCTTACCCAGACGGGTAGCCAACTCCAGACCGCCGGCGCCGCCGCCAACGATGACAATACGATGAGTCATGGGGATATCTCGCAAGGCTAAAGGAAATCGGTGCCGTTACCCGAGCGAGTGCCACGCAACTCATAGCGTCAGGTAACTGATCATTCGGCTCAACAGGCCCAGGCCGATGGTGATGGCCAGTACCACCACCAGGAGCATCCACGGCCGGAAAGGCCGGCGCTCGACTCGGTGCTGGGACAGTTGCAGGTACTCTTCGACATGCTTCTGGTCTTCCGGGTTCAGGCGGCTGGTCATAAAGGCCTCGGCAGGTAGACGTTGCGAAAGGTATAGACGCTACAGCGTCTGGCTATCCGGCATTGAAAGCAGCGTAGCCGCTTGCCGGAACAGGTTCGACACTCAAGCTGTCGTCCAGGCGAATGATTCCACTTTTTAACACCCGTGCGGTGATTCCGCCATGGCCGCGCACGGCCTGGAACGTCCCTTCGCCGAGGTTGCGTTCCAGTCGTGCGCACGGCTGGCACCAGCCGGTGGTTTCGAAAATGGCCTGGCCGATGCGAAAGCGGCGGCCCTTGAGGCTGAACAGATTGATGCCGCTGATCACAAGGTTGCGTCGCAGCTCTTGCGCCAGCACCGGCTGATCCGTCGGTCGGCCCATCAGCGAACCGATCACGGCCAGGTGTTCCCACTGAATCAAGGTGACTTGACGGGCATTGCGCGCGCCGGGACGGGCATGGTCGCCCGTCAGGCCGGCCTCCAGGCGTGCCTCCACGGCGTCCAGTTCAATCATGGGCGCATGGCCCTGGGGTCGCACGCCTATCCAGCGTACGCGGCCTTGCTGGGGCACAGCGGCAATCAGTTCTTGCAGTGGGCTCACAGGCTGATCCCGACATCGAACACGATGCTGCGCCCCAGATTGCTACGCAGGAAATCCGGCGCATCGGGATGGGCGAACAGCACCCGGGCAAACGTCGGCCCTACCAACGATAGCGAACGCCAACCCTGGCGCAGGTACTCGGTCGGCGGCGGGAAATGGCTGTTGAGGTCCAGCACTTCACGCTTGAGGCTGGCGAAGGCGATGATGTCCAGCTCCCCCAGGTCCATGCCGCGTTCGGTGTAGTTGTGGGCTTTCTTGCGCAGGGTCGGGGCCAGCCGCATCAGGAACTCATTGGCCGGGATGCGTCGGGGCTTGGCTTCGCGGCGCACCAGTTGGCTCAGGGAGAAAGCGCTACGGCGGCGTTGCAGCTCGTCGCGCCATTCGTCATTGAGGCGACGGCCTTCGTCGAGGACAAAAAACACTTCGAAGTTAGCATCGCGAAACAATACGTCCGGCGGTTCTCCTGCGGGGGCAAACTCGTCGGCGCGATAGGGCACGTTCAGCCCTTGCAGCAGACGCTGGCAGACCCAACGCTCGCGCTCCCATTTGCGGGCATTGGAGAGAAAGGCGTTGGCTTGCTCGGCCGCGATGGTCAGCAGGCGTAAATAATCGGAATCATCCATGAGCCCAAGCTTAGCGTTCAATTGCAACAAGCTGAAAGTGTTGCATTGATTTATGGGCGGTTAGGGGGAGGTGTAGACTGCCGGCTTGAGTCCTGAGGTGATCATGGAGTCTTTGATACAAGGGCAAGCCAGAGGAGTAGCGCCATGATCGGTGCCGAACTGCTGTCCCCGCAGACGCTGACGGCCGGCTGGCTGATTTATGTGCCGGTGCTGGTCTGGGCCGTAGCGCGGGCGCCGTGGGTGGAGCTGTTCACCGACAGCCGTCGTCAGCACTTGCTGTTCGGCACGGTCCTGGCCCTGTTCATGTTGTGGCTGGTGCGACGGGATTTCGATACCGGCGTCTCGTATCACTTCATCGGCATGACTGCCGTGACACTGCTACTGGACTGGCCACTGGCGATTCTCGGCGGCCTTTGTGCCCAGCTAGCCCTGGTGCTGCTGGGGCGCCAGGACATGGCGGCGGTGGGTATCAACGGTGCGCTGCTGATTTTGCTGCCGGTGTTGGTCACCGAGTGCTGCGCGATCCTGGTGGAGCGCGCCCAGCCGCGCAATCTGTTTGTGTATATCTTCTGTTCGGGATTTCTCGCCGCCGCGCTTTCGGCGTTGTTGTGCCTGCTGGTGGGGCTTGGTCTGCTGTGGTACGACGGGGTGTTCGCCATGCCTTACTGGCTGGAAGATTTCATCGGCTACCTCTGGCTGATCATCTTTCCCGAGGCGTTTATCAACGGCATGGTGGTCAGCGCGTTGGTGGTGTTCAGCCCCGAATGGCTGGAGACCTTCAACCGTACGCGCTATCTGTCGGCTCCCTGGAAGGATGACGACAAGCCTTGATTCACATCAAGGCTGACCAGCCGGGCGCGCTTCATGCTCTGGAAAACTTCCAGGAGCACAACCATGAGTGTTTATGAGTGGGCGAGACAAGAGATCAGGCGCAGCCATGATGCGGCGGTGGAGATCGGCTTTGACCCGGGCCTTAGTCTGCGCGCTTTGCTCAGTGCGATCGTGCAACAGAGCAAGACAGTGCGCAGCCCCGAAGACCTGGCCGATGAGTTGAGTTTTCTCGCGGAAAACCTCGACGATGAACAGGACTACGGTTTCATGCGGCCTTAGTGGGTGAATGCTGCCCACCAGGAAAACGATGACTCTGTGGCGAGGGGATAAATCCCCTCGCCACAATGATTCAGACCGCTTCTGAGTGAGCGATGTGGCCTTAATGGCGAGGCTCGAAATCTTCGCTGAACAGGTCGTCCTCGGCATCGGGGCTGACCGGGATCTTGTGTTCTTCCGACGCCCAGGCGCCCAAGTCGATCAGTTTGCAGCGGTCGGAGCAGAAGGGCCGGAAGGTATTTTCCAGGCTCCATTCCACGGGGGCGCCACAGGTTGGGCAATCAACGGTTGGGGTTTGGCTCATGACTGGCCTCCACGCAAAGTAAGGTAAAAATGATGCAGACGCTCAACCTCGCTGTGCAGCCAGGCGAGGTCGCGGTCATTGACCACCACGTCGTCGGCATGCCTCAAGCGATCCTGACGGCTGGACTGGGCCTTGAGGATCGCCTGGACCTGTTGCTCGCTGGTCTTGTCGCGTTGCAAGGTGCGTTCGATCTGTAGTTGTTCCGGCACATCGATCACCAGGATCCGCTGGGTCATGGCGTACTGTCCCGACTCGATCAACAGCGGCGACACCAGAATCGCATAGGGCGATTGTGCCTGGGCCAGATGATGAGCGATTTCCTCGGCGATCAACGGATGCAGGAGCGCCTCGAGCCAGCGGCGTTGCTCGGCATTGTCGAAAATCAGTTGGCGCAGCACCGCTCGGTCCAGTGTGCCGTCGGCCTGCAATACCCCGGGGCCAAAATGTTCGGCGATTTTAGCCAGCGCCGGGCGTCCGGGCTCGACCACCCAGCGCGCCGCGTGATCGGCGTCGATGACGTGCACGCCCAGGTCGATAAAGTGCTGGGCCGCCGCGCTTTTGCCGCTGCCGATACCGCCAGTCAGGCCAAGAATCCAGGGTTTTTCTGCGGAGCTATTCATTAAAGTCGACATTAGGAACCGACAGACTGCCAATAGAAGTCGGTTATTTGACCACCCCAGAGCAAGGCAATCCAGCCGGCAATGGCCAGATAGGGCCCAAAGGGGATTTGCGTCGATGTCGGTGCATCACGCAGGCGCAGCACAATGACCCCGATAACGGCGCCCACCAGCGATGACAACAGCAACGTCAGTGGCAGGATCTGCCAGCCGCCCCAGGCGCCCAGCATCGCCAACAGCTTGAAATCCCCGTAGCCCATGCCTTCCTTGCCAGTGATCAATTTGAACACCCAGAACACCGACCACAGCGCCAGATAGCCGGCCACGGCGCCCCACATCGCCTGGTTCAAGGAGACGAACAACCCGAAGCTGTTGACGATCAAGCCCAGCCACAACAACGGCAGCACCAGGGTATCGGGCAACAATTGGTGCTCGGCATCAATCAGGCTCATGCCCAGCAGGCCCCAACTGAGCACCATCACCATTGCGGCCTGCCAGCCAAAGCCGAAATGCCAGGCGACGAACGCCGACAGGATGCCGCAGGCCAGCTCCGTCAAGGGATAACGCCGGCCGATGGGCGCGGCACAACTGGAGCAACGACCGCGCAACGCCAGGTAGCTGAGCAGCGGAATATTTTCCCAGGCCCGGATGCGGTGGCCGCAGTGCGGGCACTGGGAATGCGGCAGCATCAGGTTGTAGACCGGGCCAGGGGCTTCGGCGGGCAGGCCCAGCAAGTCATGGGCTTGCAGCCGCCATTCGCGCGAGAGCATCTTGGGCAGGCGCCACACCAGGACGTTGAGGAAACTGCCGATGATCAGTCCGAGCAATAACGCGGCGAGCACGAAGGCCAGGGGATAAAGCGCGAAAAACTCAGTCAGGGGCATGTCAGATCGCAGAGCCGAGTTGAAAGATGGGCAGGTACATGGCAACCACCAGGCCGCCGACGACCACCCCCAGGACCACCATGATGAAGGGTTCCATCAGGCTGGTGAGGTTGTCCACCAGATTGTCCACCTCGGCTTCATAAAAGCTCGCCACTTTGTCGAGCATGTCGTCCAGCGCGCCGGACTCCTCGCCAATGGCGGTCATCTGGATTGCCATGTTCGGGAATATGCCTGAAGCACGCATGGAAAAATTCAACTGCATACCGGTCGAGACATCCTGCCGGATGCGTTGTACCGCGCGTTTGAACACCACGTTGCCGGTGGCGCCTGATACCGAGTCCAGGGCTTCCACCAGCGGTACGCCGGCTGCGAAAGTCGTGGAAAGGGTCCGGGCATAGCGGGCCACGGCGGATTTGTACATCAGGGTGCCGATCAGCGGCAGTTTAAGCAGCCATTTATCGCGCCAGTCACGCAAGCCCTGGGAGCGCTTGAGTGCGTGTTTGACACCGAAGAACGCAGCCACCGCGCCGCCTAGCAGTATCCACCACCACTGCTGCATGAATTCCGACAGGCCGATGACCATCACCGTGAACGCCGGCAGTTGGGCGCCGAACCCGGAGAACACCGATTCGAACTGTGGCACCACCTTGACCAGCAGAATACCCGTGACCACGGCGGCGACGAGCACTACGGCGGCCGGGTAGGTCATGGCCTTCTTGATCTTGGCCTTGAGCGCTTCGCTTTTTTCCTTGTAGGTCGCGACGCGCTCCAGCAGCGTATCCAGGGCGCCAGCCTGTTCACCGGCGTCCACCAGATTGCAATACAGCTCGTCGAAGTATTGCGGGCATTTGCGCAACGACGCGGCGAAGCTGTTGCCGGCGGCGACTTCCTGTTTCACCTCGTCCACCAGCTTGCGCATATTGGCGTTGTCGAAGCCTTCGCCGATGATGTCGAACGCCTGCAACAAGGGCACGCCAGCCTTGAGCATGGTTGCCATCTGACGAGTGAACAGGGCGATGTCCAATGGCTTGATGCGCTTGCCCTTGCTGAATATCGAGGTGGATTTCTTGCGTACCTTGCCTGGGTTGATGCCCTGTTTGCGCAACTGAGCCTTGACCAGGGCCGGGCTCTGGCCGGTCAGTTCGCCGGTCATTTTCGTGCCTTTGCGGTCTTTGCCTTCCCACGTATAAATGTCGGTTTTTAGTGCCTTGACCGCCATGTTCAATCCTTGGTGACCCGGTTGATTTCTTCGAGACTGGTGATGCCTTGCATCACTTTGAGCAGTCCCGACGCGCGCAAGTCATTGAAGCCGTCCTTGCGCATTTGCAGGTCGATTTCCAGCGAATTGCCCTCAGCCATGATCAGCCGTTGCAGCTCGGGCGTATTCCTGACCACTTCGTAAACCCCTACGCGCCCCTTGTAGCCGTTGTTGCATTGTTCGCAACCGACCGGCTCATAGATCGTGAACGAGCCGATGCGTTCCCGGGGGAAGCCTTCCTTGAACAGGGTTTCCTCGGGAATCTCGATGGCCCTTTTGCAATGGGGGCACAGTTTGCGCGCCAGTCGCTGGGCGATGATCAGGTGGACCGCGGTGGCGATGTTGAAACCGGGAATGCCCATGTTGTGCAGACGGATCAGGGTTTCGGCGGCGCTGTTGGTGTGCAGGGTGGAGAGCACCATATGTCCGGTCTGGGCGGCCTTGATGGCGATTTCGGCCGTTTCCAGGTCGCGGATCTCGCCCACCATGATCACGTCCGGGTCCTGGCGCAGAAACGAGCGCAGGGCCTGGGCAAAATCCAGGCCCTGGCGTGGATTCACATTGACCTGGTTAATGCCTTCCATGTTGATCTCCACGGGGTCCTCAGCGGTGGAAATATTGATGTCCACGGTGTTGAGGATATTCAGCCCGGTATAGAGCGACACGGTTTTGCCAGAGCCGGTGGGCCCGGTCACCAGGATCAACCCTTGTGGTTGTTTGAGCGCCGCCATGTACAGCTCTTTCTGGTCCGGCTCGTAGCCCAGGGCATCGATACCCATCTGCGCGCTGGAGGGGTCGAGGATCCGGATCACCACTTTTTCACCCCAGAGCGTCGGCAGTGTGTTGACCCGGAAATCGATGGATTTGTTTTGCGACAGGCGCATTTTCAGGCGCCCGTCCTGGGGTTTGCGCCGCTCGGAAATATCGAGGCTGGCCATGACCTTCAGGCGCGCGGCGATGCGGGTGCCCAGCTGGATCGGCGGGCGGGCCACTTCCCGCAGTATGCCGTCGGTACGCACCCGCACCCGGTAGATTTTTTCATAGGGTTCAAAGTGCAGGTCGGAGGAGCCGCCCTTGATTGCGTCCAGCAGCATCTTGTTGACGAACCGCACCACCGGCGCGTCGTCGGTGTCCTGGCCAGCGATGGAGTCCTGCTTGTGATCATCGATCGACTCGATGTTCAGGCCGTCGAGGTCGACATCGCCCATGCCTTCCAGGCCGGTGCTGGTGGATTCGAAAAACTTTTCGATGGCATCGCTGAGCTTGTCGTCCTCCACCAGGATGGCTTCAGTGGTCAGGCCGGTGCTGAACTGAATGTCATTGATGGCCTGGTGATTGGTGGGGTCGGAGATGCCCACGAACAGCTTGTTGCCACGCCGCCACAGCGGCAGGGCGTGATGCTGGCGCACCAGTTTTTCGCTGACAAGGCCGGTGGGTTGGGTTTCCTTGTCCAGGCTGTTGAGGTCCAGCAGGGCCACGCCGAAATGCTCCGAGGCAATTTCCGCCACTTGGCGGCTCTGGACCAGTTTGTTCTGCACCAGGTAACTGACCAGGGGCATGCGGCTGCTTTGGGCCTGTTGGTACGCTTGCTGCGCACTTTGCTCGGTGATCAGTTCGGCCAGCACCAATTGCTTGGCCAGACCGCTTAAGGCGATGTCATTCATGGGAATCCCGGACGCGGACGGTTCATGACTTATAGCCTAGTCAAGCATCCAGACCAAACCAGCGGGGCGGGGTGACAAAAAACGTCAGATAGTGCGGTTGTTGGGGTAGGACACGGGACCGGTGCGCAGTGAAGTCCCTTGCCTGCGGGCGCGTCAGGCTTGGCACATGCCATGCAATGGTCTCTTCAGGTCATGAGATTCCACCTCATGCTTTGGAGATTCTCTATGAATAAGCAAAACGGTTTTACCTTGATTGAGTTGCTGATCGTTGTGGCGATCATCGGCATCCTGGCGACGTTTGCGTTGCCGCAGTATTCCAAGTATCAAGCGCGGGCGAAGGCTACGGCGGGGCTGGCGGAAATTTCGGCGCTGAAGGTGCCCTATGAAGACGCTATGAATCAAGGTACCGATCCATCGGTGGCTAATATGAGCATTACGTCTCCTACCAGTAATTGCACCATTACGATCACCGGTACAGCAGCAGCGGGAGCAGGCACCATCGTTTGTACGCTCGCGAACGCCCCTGCTGCCGTAGCAGGTAAGACGATCACTCTTTCTCGTTCAGCTACCGGCGCTTGGGCGTGCACCTCGACCGCAGTCCAGGAATTCTTGCCCGCCGGTTGCACGGGTGCCGCTGCACCCTGATTTCGGGTCTGGTTGAGCATGTGGCGAGGGCGCTTTCCCCTTGCCACGGAAAACCTTAATAATTCATAAGCTTAGCAAGCGCCGAAAACCCGCAACTTGCATGTCCCAAATCAGCAAGCCATGCATTTTGCATGATTGTGAAAATCACCGTTTCGCTTAACTAATTGATTTAAAACGAATTAATTCATGGGCGAAAACTGGCACAGCCTTCGCACTACTCCTGACAACCCTGCCGGGAAACACCTCCGGCAGTTTTTGAGAAAAACAGGAGTTACTCGTATGAAGAAGTTCGCTATCACTGCCGCAGCTGCCACCGCCCTGACTCTGACCATGGCTAGCGCTTTCGCCGAGACCACTCAAGCAACTCAGGCTCCGATGATGCTGGCTGCTGGTGAAGTGGCAGAAGCCAAGGAAGACGTTTCTGATACCTGGATCACCACCAAGGTCAAAGCCGATCTGGTCACTGAAAAGGGCATCCCAGGTTCCGATATCAAGGTAGAAACCAATAAAGGCGTAGTGTCGCTGTCGTCGACTACCGTCCTGACCGACGCGCAAAAAGACACCGCCGTGGCGATCACCAAAAAAATCAAAGGCGTCAGAGACGTTTCGGCTGACGGCCTGAAATCCGAGTAAGACTCAAGGCTTCTCGCCTGGACCGGGAGAAGGCACGGCAAGCGGGCTGAGACATACGTTTGCCGTTGCTTTAGAGTTCATGCGAAGGCCACACGGACGTGGCCATTACAGGCCCCCGGCATTCGTGCCGGGGGCCTGTTCTATTGCGCAATGGAAAAGTATTCAGGGACCCGTCTGGGACATCGATTTGCCCTTTTCGCGAGCAAGCCCGCTCCCACAGTGGACCGAGTTTCGTCGGGAAGAATGCGATCCATTGTGGGAGCGGGCTTGCTCGCGAAGACGGCGGTACATCCCACGCCGTGCCAACTGAATGAACAGGGACCGTTCAGCGTCCCCGCTTGCTGGTGATCTGCACCAACCGGTTACCTTCAAAGCGCAAGTACTGGTACATGCCAGTGGTGGGGCCGTAGGTCCATTCTTCCACCGGGTATTCTTCGCGGCGATTGACACTGCGTTTGTAGCCCAGGTCATCCCGAGCCGCGGGTTGCCCGCATTTTTGCAGGACTTCGCTGGAGCGGTCACCGACGCTGATCAACTGGTTGCCACAACGCAATGTGTCGGCCGCCGACGCCTGGCCGCTGGCGAGCAGCAAGACCAGGCTGAGCCCGTACAGACGTTTCATCTTATTCGGCATCCAGATGCATGGGGGTGATCACGCGCCCGTCGCTTTCGGCCTGACCAAGGCTGGCGTCGATGAAATACACACGGTCATCGGCCAATTGCCCTTTGTCCACCAGGAAGTCCTTGATGCTGCTGGCGCGCTCCTGCCCCAGCTGGCGCAACAGCACTTCGTTGCCACTCCAGAAGGTGATCACGCCTTCGCGCAGTTTTTCCGTGCGCGCCTTTTTATCCAGTTGTGTCCATTCGACCGGTGGCTGGGTCTTGAGACGGGTGCGATAGATGCCTTCGAGCAGCGGTGCCTTTTCATCCTCGGGCACCTCCAGCAGCGCGGCCTTGGCAGGGACCTTGTCGCCCCGGCGCTGCAGCATCTTGTAGTAGTTGTACTGGTATTCGCGTTCCAGACGCTGGGCGGCGAGCAGCGGACCGTCGCTGCTTTGGGCGGCGGTGCCCTCAATCTCCAGGCGCAACTCCGGACGTTTACCAAGGGCTTCGGACAACTTGAGCAGCGTGCCTTCGTTCTCCGGGTTCAGTTCGCTTGAGCCCGGGGCGAATGACACGCTGCCCAAGTCTTGCGAGGCCCCACCGGCCACCAGCCCGCCGATGAGTTTGAATGGTGCCTGGGCCGCCCGTACTACCAGGTTGCGCAGGGTTTGCCAGACAATCGGCATCACGCTGAATTGCGGGTCATTGAGGTCACCGGAAACCGGCAGCTCGATGGAAATCCTGCCTTCGGAGTCCTTCAGCAGCGCGACGGCCAGCTTGAGCGGCAGGCTCACGGCGTCTGGGCTGTCGACCTTTTCTCCTAACTGCAGTTGCTCGACCACCACTTTGTTCTCGGCCTGCAATTTGCCTTTGGTGATCCGGTAATGCAGGTCGAGGTTGAGTCGGCCCTTGCGGATGCGATAGCCAGCGAATTTGCCGGAATAGGGCGTCAGGGTCGTCAGCTCGACCCGTTTGAAACTGGTGGCGATGTCGAGGCTGGCCATCGGGTCGAAAGGGTTGAGCGCCCCTTTGATGGTGACAGGCGCGTAGCGGTCGACCTTGCCGTTGATGTCCACGGTGGCCGGCTTGGCCTGGCGGCTGTCGATGGTGCCGATCTGGCCGTTGAGCTGCTGGACGGCCGTGGCGAAATTCGGCGTCAGGCTGAAGTCGGCGAAGTTGGCCGAACCGTCGTTGATGGCAATGCCGCCGACGTGGATGCCCAGCGGTTTGTCCTGGGATGCCGGCTTTGCCGAGCTGTTGTTCGTACCACTGTCGGCCGGTTGCGGGATCAGCAGGTCATCGACGTTGGTGGTGCGGTCTCTGTTGATCATGAATCGTGCGTAAGGCTGGTACAGGTTGACCTTGTCGATCGACAGGCTGTCGCCGTGCTGATAGTTGAGCCCTTCGAGCACCAACTGTTTCCACTTGATGAAGTCCCGGGTCCTGAGGGTATCGAGGGTGTGCAGTTGATCGACCTGGGCGCGTCCGGTGACGGCGAATGCCAGCGGCTCGGTGCTTTTGAGGTCCACCGCCAGGTCGCTGCCGAGCATCCCGGAGCGCAGTTCCAGGCGAATGAACGGGTTGATATACGCCTGGGCGACCCGCAAGTCGATGTCCTGGGTCTTGACCTTGAGCCGGGCGGTGACCGGGTTCAGGTTGACCTCGCCGTCAGCCAGGATCTTGCCCTGCTTGCCCACCCCGGTATCCAGCTTGAGGGTGAAGGGTGAGCCGTTGAGGGTGTCGTAGTTCTGCAGGTCGAGGTTCAGCGGGCCGACCTCCAGGGCCACGGCAGGTTGCGCCTGACGGTCGGCCAGATGCACTTGGTAATTGCGCAGTTGCACGTCCTTCAACAGCACCTGCCAGGGCTTGCTCGGTGCTTGGGGTTCAGGCTCGGGCGAGTCGGCGGCTGCCGGGGCCGACGCCGGTTCGACCTTGACCTGCGGTTTGGCCGGCTGGCTGGCGAAGAGTTTTTGCCAGTCCAGTTGCCCATCCGCCTCGCGAGCGGCCCAGGTTTCCAGCTTCTGGCTGCGGATCTTGCCGACGATGATTTGTTGCTTGGCCAGGTCGACGGTTGTTTCGCTCACATCCAGGCGCTCGAGTTTCGCCAATGGACGGCCGTCGGGCGCCTTGATGGAGAAGGGGGCTACGCTGACGGCCACGTTGTTGAGCAGCAGTTCGGTGCCCTTGGCCAGGTTGAGCTTGTAGTCGGTACTCAGGTTCAGCACGCCGTTTTCCAGCACCAGCGGTACCGCGTCGCGTACGTACGGCCACCAGACTTTCATCTGGCCGTCGGTGACTTTGATCTTGCCCTCGGAGGTGATCGGCGTGAGGCTGAAGTTGCCAGTCCAGTCGACCCGGCCTCCTTGAGGGCTGACGGCCACCAGGGTCATGTCGGCGTTGTCGTCGGGCAGTGTGCTGAGGTTTTTCAGCTCGAAATCAAGGGTGTCGTATAGAAATTCGATGGGTTCGCTGGGACGCAGGTCCTGAAAGTGTACGTACCCGCCGGCCAGTTTGATCCGGTCGACTCGCAGGGGAAACGGCTTGGCGTCAGGGTCGGCCGGGGTGGGTTCGCTGGCCGGTAGCTTGAACAGGCCCAGCAGGTTCAGCTGACCGTCCTTGGCGAACAGGATCTCGGTCTTGGGCTTGTCCAGCTCGATATCGGTCAGGTGCAGGGCGCCGGACCAGAGGCTGTCGAGCTGCAGGTTGGTATACAGCCGTTCGAAGGCGACCTGCTCCTTGCCCGGCTCGCCGACATTCAGGCCCCAAAGGGTGACTTCAAGGCTGAAGGGGTTGAGTTCGATACGCTGGATCCGGGCCGGCACCGTTGCATGCTCGGCCAGTTGTTGATTGGCGATCCGCAAGGCGACACCGGGCAATATCAGAAAACCCAGCAGGCTGTAGAGGGCCAGTACGGTCAACAGGGCGCCGAAAGCGCGAATCAATCCTTTGGGCATGTGCGGCTTCATCTGATGTGAATTCGGAATGCCTTGGAGTATGGCATGCGTTTACGGTTCCGAAGCCACTGTGATTTATCAGATTTGTCCGTTTTCAGCGTAGGAGTTGAGCCGTTGGTTCAGAGCTGGAGGATCAGCGTCTTGAGTGGCGGCTGTTGGTCCTGCGAGGGAAAATCGCTGCCGGGTGTCAGTGTTTTCCATTCGCGCACCGGGCGACCGGCCTTTTCCGCGCAGCGCAGCACCTGCTCGCGCCAGTCGTCCATGGAGACTTTTGCCAGGTTGTTGCAGCAGATCAGCACGCCATTTTCAGCGGTGGTGAGCAGCGCCGGCTTGAGCAGGCTCTGGTAATCGCGCAACAGGTCGACAGTGCCGAACGCGCTCTTGGCCCAGGCTGGCGGGTCGAGCAGCACCAGGTCGTACTGGCGTTGCTCCAGGCGTACGTAACCTGGCAGTTTCTGCCCGCGTCGCTGACTGATGGGCAGGCCGGCCAGTTGGCGGATGGCCGGGAAGTAATCCGATTGCACGAAATCCATGGGCGGCAGATCAGGGTTGAGCAGACCGTTCTCGCGACCCACCGCCAGGTTGCCTTCGGCAAAGTCCAGGTTACACACCTCCCGCGCACCACCGGCCGCAGCGCTCAGGCCGACGCCACAGGTGTAGGCGAACAGGTTCAGCACGCTTTTGTGACGGCTGTGTTCCTTGACCCAGCCCCGGGCGTTGCGCAGGTCGAGAAACAGCAATGGATCCTGCCCGGCATGGCGTCCGCGAACGCGATAGTTCAGGCCCCATTCATGGCCGACAAGGTCTTGCAGGGCGGCTTCGTCAGCCTGGTAAACAGTGTCCTGGCGGTCGATGCGCGAATTGCCCCGGGCGCGATCGTTGTAGACCAGCAGGGTGTTCAGGCCCAGGCGCTCGTTGACGAGGCCGTGCAACTGCAACAAGACATCGCGTTCCAGCGATTGATGGAAACTCTGCACCAGCAATTGCGGGCCGTAGCGGTCGACCGTCAGCCCAGGGGCGCCTTCCTGGCTGCCATGGAACAGGCGATAGCAGTCGGTGCCTTGCTGGTGCAATTGGTCGAGCAGGTCCTGACGCTGATCGAGGGCGGCGCGCAGCGCCTGATTCAAGGAAGACATGCCGGGCGCGCCTTAAGGAAATGAGGCGCGGGAGTTTAGCAGTTATGGATACTCGGGTTGGGTATTGCATGCGGATGTGAGCCGGCACCGAATTGTGGCGAGGGGATTTATCCCCGTTGGGCTGCGCAGCAGCCCTGAAATCTGACGACTCGGAGTGTCAGTCAGATCTCGCTTGCTGTATGGGGACTGCTGCGCAGTCCAGCGGGGATAAATCCCCTCGCCACAAAAAACGGGAGCAAGCTCCCTCGCCACAGGTTCTTGTGTTTGGTTCAGCGGTTGAGGCGCTTGTCGATCAGCCCCTCCACCACGCTCGGATCGGCCAGGGTCGAGGTGTCGCCCAGGCTGTCGAGCTCGTTGCAGGCAATCTTGCGCAGAATGCGCCGCATGATCTTGCCTGAGCGGGTCTTGGGCAGTGCAGGCGCCCACTGGATCAGTTCCGGTTTGGCGAAGCTGCCGATTTCCTTGCTGACGTGGTCCAGCAATTCCTTCTTCAATGCGTCGTTGGCCTCGATTCCATCCATCGGCGTGACGAAAGCGTAGATGCCCTGGCCCTTGAGGTCGTGGGGGTAACCGACCACTGCCGCTTCGGCGATGTTGTCGTGCAACACCAAGGCGCTTTCTATTTCGGCGGTGCCGATGCGGTGCCCGGAGACGTTGATCACATCGTCGATGCGCCCGGTGATCCAGTAATCGCCATCTTCATCTCGACGGGCGCCGTCGCCGGTGAAGTAATAGCCGGGATAGGGCTTGAAGTAGGTGTCGACCATGCGTGGGTGGTCGCCATAAACGCTGCGAATCTGCCCCGGCCAGCTCGCCTTGATCGCCAGTACACCGCTGCCCGCACCGTGGATTTCCTTGCCGGTTTCATCCAGCAATACCGGTTGCACGCCGAACATCGGTCGGGTGGCGCAGCCCGGCTTGAGCCGCGGCGCACTCACCAGCGGGCTGAGCATGATGCCGCCGGTTTCGGTTTGCCACCAGGTGTCGACAATCGGGCAGCGCTGTTCGCCCACCACGTTGAAGTACCATTCCCACGCTTCCGGGTTGATTGGCTCACCGACGCTGCCGAGCAATCGCAGGCTTTTGCGCGACGTTTCCCGCAACGGGCCGGCACCTTCGCGCATCAGCGCCCGCAGGGCGGTCGGGGCCGTGTAGAAAATATTGACTTGATGCTTGTCGATCACCTGCCAGAAACGCGAACTGCTGGGGTAGCTCGGCACGCCTTCGAAGATCAGCGTGGTGGCGCCGTTGGCCAGCGGTCCGTAGACGATGTAGCTGTGGCCGGTGACCCAACCGACATCGGCGGTGCACCAGAACACTTCGTTGTCGCGGTAGTCCAGTACGTACTTGAACGTCATCGCCGCTTGCAGCAGATAACCCCCGGTGGTGTGCAGCACACCCTTGGGTTTACCGGTGCTGCCGGAGGTGTAGAGGATGAACAGCGGGTCTTCGGCGTCCATCGGTTCCGGCGGGCAATCGTCGCTCATGGCATGCATCGCCTGGTGGTACCACAGATCGCGGCCTTCGACCCAGGCCACTTCGCCCTGGGTGCGCTCGACCACCAGCACGGTGCTGACGTTCGGGCAACTTTCCAGGGCCCTATCAACGTTGCGCTTGAGCGGTATGAATCGTCCTCCGCGCACGCCTTCGTCGGCGGTAATCACGGTGCGGCAATCGGCGTCGAGAATCCGGTCGCGCAGCGAATCCGGCGAAAAGCCGCCGAACACCACCGAATGCACCGCGCCAATGCGGGTGCAGGCAAGCATGGCGTAGGCCGCCTCCGGGATCATCGGCATATATATGCAGACCCGGTCGCCTTTCTTCACGCCGCGGCTTTTCAGCACGTTGGCCAGGCGGCAAACATGGTGGTGAAGTTTTTTGTAGGTGATTTCTGCCGATTCGGCGGGATTGTCGCCTTCCCAGATGATCGCCGTCTGGTCGCCACGTGTCTCCAGATGGCGGTCGATGCAATTGGCGCTGACGTTCAGCTTGCCCCCGGCGAACCAGGTGGCGTCGCCGATCTTGAGGTCATAGCGCTGGACGGTTTGCCAGGGCGTCATCCAGTCGAGAAAGCGCGTGGCCTGCTCGGCCCAGAAAGCGCTCGGGTGTTCGATGGATTCTTTGTAGAGCCGCGTGTACTCGTCCTGACTCAGTTGCGCAGCCCGGCGGACGGCATCGGCTTGGGGGTACTGGCTGATATCGAACATGACGGTTCCTTATTCTTGTTTTTGCGACAAGTCATAAAGATGCGCCGAGTAGCCTGAGGGTTCAAGTCATGTACAAATCAACTGTGCGAGCTTGGTGGGAGCAGAGCTTGCTCGCGATGACGTCGTCACATTCAACAGATAAGTTGATGTCAGACCGCTATCGCGAGCAAGCTTTGCTCCCACAAAGCCCGCTCCCACAAGGGTGATGCAACCCAGGGATCAGCCGCGATGACGCCCGCGGAAGTAGTTGATCAAACCCTGGGTCGAAGGGTCTTCGGCCGCGCTTTCTTCGCTGCCCACCAGACGGTTGTAGACGCCCTTGCCCAATTCTTTGCCCAGCTCCACGCCCCATTGGTCGAAAGCGTTGATGCCCCAGACCACGCTTTGCACGAACACTTTATGTTCGTACAGCGCTACCAATGCGCCAAGGCGACGCGGACTGATGCGTTCGACCACCAGGGTGTTGCTCGGACGGTTGCCCGGGATCACCTTGTGGGAGGCCAGCTTCTGTACGTCTTCTTCGCTCGCGCCTTTGTCACGCAGTTCCGCTTCGGCTTCGGCGCGGGTCTTGCCTAGCATCAGCGCCTGGCTCTGGGACAGGCAGTTGGCGTACAGCCACTGGTGGTGATCGGAAACCGGGTTGAAACTGACGATCGGCACGATGAAGTCCGCCGGGATCAACTGGGTGCCCTGATGCAGCAACTGGTGGTAGGCGTGCTGACCATTGCAACCGACGCCGCCCCAGATCACAGGACCTGTGTCGGTAGACACCGGTGTGCCGTCCTGGCGCACGCTCTTGCCGTTGGATTCCATGTCCAGTTGCTGCAAGTGCTTGGTGATGTTGCGCAGGTAGTGGTCGTACGGCAGGATCGCATGGCTTTGCGCGCCCCAGAAGTTGCCGTACCACACGCCCAGCAGTGCCAGCAGTACCGGCATGTTCTGTTCGAACGGCGCGCTCTGGAAATGCTGGTCCATGGAGTAGGCACCGGAGAGCAATTCCTTGAAGTTCGACATGCCGATGGCCAGGGCGATCGGCAAGCCGATGGCCGACCAGAGCGAGTAGCGCCCGCCGACCCAATCCCACATCGGGAAGATGTTTTCTTCGCGGATGCCGAAGGCCACGGCGGCGGCGTTATTACTTGATACGGCGATGAAGTGGCGGTACAGCTCCGCCTCGGAACCGCCCTGGGCCAGGTACCAGGCACGGGCAGCCTGGGCGTTCTTCAGGGTTTCGAGGGTGTTGAAGGATTTCGACGAGACGATGAACAGCGTGGTCTCGGCGCGCAACTTCATGGTCAGCTCATGGAACTCGCTGCCGTCGATGTTCGCCAGGTAGTGACAGCGCACGCCTTTTTGCGCGTAAGACAACAGCGCTTCGGAGACCAGTTCCGGGCCGAGGAAAGAGCCGCCGATGCCGATGTTCACCACGTCGGTAATCGGTTTTTCGGTGTAGCCGCGCCACAGACCGTCATGAATGCGACCTACCAGATCAGTGATCTGGTTCAGCACCTTGTGTACGTCGGGCATGACGTCGACGCCGCTTACCAGCAATTTGTCGCCCACTGGCCGGCGTAGGGCGGTGTGCAGGGCCGGGCGGTTCTCGGAGGCATTGACGATTTCGCCTTCGAACAGCGCCTTGATCGCACCCTTGAGGTCGACTTCATTGGCCAGGCAAACCAGTAGGTCACGGGTCTGGGCGTTGATCAGGTTTTTTGAGTAGTCGAGAAACAGGCCGCAGCTCGACAGGGTGAATTGATTGAAACGCTGCGGATCGGCATGGAACGCTTCGCGCATGCTGAAGTCCTGCATGGCTTTGCGGTGGTCATTCAGCGCTTGCCAGGCAGGCAGAGCGGTCACGTCGTGAGGGGTTCGGTAATACGCCATCGCTGCGGGTTTCCTTTTTACTTGAACGACCTTTTGTACACTAAAAATTCCGGCATGGCCTCAGGGGGCGTCCGGACAACTGCGTCGACACGATTTATGGGCACAGGGCGACTACAGTAAACCTCGTGTTGCGATCTGTCTTGACTTTGTCAGACCGTTTCCCGGTACTTTTTTATACAGCAGGGGCGGGATTGCTCCGACAGACGGACTGTGGGAGCCAAGCTTGCTCGCGATGAGGCCGTCACATTCAACATCCGTGTCGACTATCAATCGCCATCGCGAGCAAGCTTTGCTCCCACAGGCTCCCACAGGCTCCCACGCTGGCCGGGGTTCGGTCAGGCGACCTGAACCGGGATGGCGTTACTGGTATGGCTCAGTTCGTTGCCCGGGGCCATGTACAACATGCGGGGCTTGAAGTTGGCCAGTTCGGCCTCGCTGTAATGGGCGTAGGCACAGATGATCACCCGGTCACCCACCTTGGCCTTGTGCGCCGCAGCGCCGTTGACCGAAATCATTCGCGAGCCTTCTTCGCCACGGATCGCGTAGGTGGTGAAGCGTTCCCCATTGTCGACGTTGTAGATCTGGATCTGTTCGTATTCACGGATACCCGACAGGTCCAGCCACTCACCATCAATGGCGCAGGAGCCTTCGTAGTCGAGCACGGCGTGAGTGACTTCGGCGCGGTGCAGCTTGGCCTTGAGCATGATGGCGTGCATGAATGTTTCCTCTGGTCGGGTCCGAACGGCGGGCAGTTTGCCCGAAGGCTCTGGAGGCGGCAATATGCAAGGGATGTGAGAATGCAGTCAGTAAAATACCGTCTATCCCTTGTGGGAGCTAGGCTGTGGGAGCAAAGCTTGCTCGCGATGACGCTGTCAAATTCAACACATATGTCGACTTTTCGGCCGCTATCGCGAGCAAGCTTTGCTCCCACAGGATTGCTCCCACAAGGCCCATCCCCAGATTGGGACGGGGGGTGATTCAGGCGGTTGCGTCGAGGTCCAGGTGCAAGTTGTCGATCAGCCGTGTGGTGCCCAGGAACGCAGCCACCAGAATCGCCAGGTCGCGGTCCTCGGCCGTGGCCGGTCGTAAGGTACGGGCGTGGCGAACTTCCAGATAATCAGGACGCAGGCCGGCAGTTTCCAGTTGCTTGATCTGCTCGGCCACCAGCGCCGGATAATCCCGTCGCCCCAGCCTGATCGCCTCGCCAATCTGGCTCAGGCTGCGATAGACCACGGGCGCCACCGCGCGTTGTTCAGGGCTGAGGAAGCCGTTGCGCGACGACAGCGCCAGGCCGTCTTCGGCGCGAACGGTCGGCTCGCCAATGATCTGGATCGGCATGTTCAGGTCATGGACCAGCGCGCGGATCACCGCCAGTTGCTGGAAGTCCTTCTGGCCGAACACCGCAAGATCAGGCTGGACCATGTTGAACAGTTTGCTGACCACCGTTGCCACACCCTCGAAATGCCCCGGACGGCTGGCGCCGCACAGGCCTTCGGACAATTGCGGGACGCTGACCCGGGTCTGCCCGGCCATGCCGTCGGGGTACATTTCTTCGACGGTTGGAGCGAACAGCAGATGGCAACCGGCCTGGAGCAGTTTTTCCTGGTCGGCCGCCAGAGTGCGCGGATATTTGTCCAGGTCTTCGCCGGCACCGAATTGCAGCGGGTTGACGAAAATGCTCGCCACCACGAAGTCGGCCCGCTGCGCCGCTTTGGTGACCAGCGCCATATGGCCGCTGTGCAGGTTACCCATAGTCGGCACGAAAGCGATGCGTTTGCCTTCGCTGCGAGCGCGGGCCACGGCGGCCCGCAGTTCGCGTACGGTTTTGACGGTGTTCATGCAGAAAATCCGTGCTCGACGCCAGGGAAGGTCGCCGCTTTGACTTCAGCAACGTAGGCGCCCAGGGCGGCCTGAATGCTCGCTTGCCCGGCCATGAAGTTCTTCACGAATTTGGGCACGCGACCGGTGATCGACAAGCCGAGCATGTCGTGCAGCACCAGTACCTGGCCGTCGGTGGCGCTGCCGGCGCCGATGCCGATGACCGGGATCTTCACCGCCTGGGTGATTTCCTCCGCCAGTTCGCTGGGGACGCATTCGAGCAGCAACATTGCGGCGCCAGCTTGCTCCAGCGCGATCGCATCGGCGCGCATTTGACGGGCCTGGTTTTCATTGCGGCCCTGGACCTTGTAACCGCCGAGGATATTCACCGCTTGGGGCGTCAAACCCAGGTGTGCGCACACCGGGATACCGCGCTCGGCCAGCAGGCGAATGGAATCGGCCAGCCACAACGCGCCTTCGATTTTCACCATATGAGCGCCGGCCTGCATCAGTTGGGCGCTGTTGGTCATGGTCTGTTCGAGGGTGGCATAGGCCATGAATGGCAGGTCGGCGAGGATCAGGGCATCGGTGTTACCGCGTTTGACCGCGGCCACGTGATAGGCCATGTCGGTGGTGCTTACCGGCAGCGTGCTGTCGTGGCCTTGCAACACCATGCCGAGGGAATCGCCCACCAGCAGCACTTCGACACCGGCCTCATTGCAGGCGTGGGCGAAGGTTGCGTCATAGCAGGTCAGCATGGTGATTTTTTCACCTTTTTGCTTAAGACCTTGCAGCGTGGTCAGGGTAATAGCTGGCATGAAAAAGTCCTCATTAGGCGCCAGGGAATGTTCTCAACGGGTTTCCCTGACTGAGAACACTTCCTTGAACTACTGCGAGTAACGCGCATGATTCGTCATTTATACAGGCGCACCTTCTATGCGTGGTGCTTGTAAGGCCTGGATTGCGCCCTTTAGCGCCGCGTGGGCGGCAACGGGACGCCTATAGTCGTGAGGAGTACCCGGGAAGTCAATTGGATGTGTTACCGCCGGGTGTTACCGGGGTTACTGATGCGTTTCAGCGTGGGGGAGTGTCTCGAATGTGACTGCCGGGTCCGAATCCTGTGGGAGCGAGCCTGCTCGCGATAGCGGTGGGTCAGTCGACATTTACATTGGCTGAATCACCGCTATCGCGAGCAGGCTCGCTCCCACAGGATCGCTACGTCAATTCGAGGGCAAGCGTTCCAGGCCGACAAACGGGCACGCTGCAAGCAGGTCCTTGAGCAGGCGTCCGTCGGCCAGGCGCAGGTCGGCGGGCGCCAGTTCTGCGAGGGGATAGAGCACGAAGGCCCGAGCCTGGATATGGTAGTGGGGGACTTTCAGGCGAGGTTCGTCGATCAGGCGATCGCCGAACAGGAGGATATCCAGGTCCAGGGTGCGCGGACCCCAGCGCTCCAGGCGTTCGCGACCTTGTCCGGTTTCGATGGCTTGCAGTGCATCGAGCAGGTCCAGCGGCGCCAGGCAAGTGTCCAGCGCCGCGACTGCATTGGTGTAGCGTGGCTGGCCGGGCAGCAGGGAGTCGCTTTGGTAGAACGCTGACACGCCCGCCAGTTGCGTGTCGGGCAGTTGCGCCAGCGCCTGGACAGCGCTGCGCAATTGTTCGGCGGGCTCGGCGAGGTTGCTGCCCATGCCGATGTAGATGCGTTCCATCGATTACTCGTCCGAAGCGCTCGGGACACCGGCACGTTTGCGCTTGGCACCGCTGCTGCGACGACGCTTGCGCGGGCCGCTGGCGCCGTCGTCCTTGCCGCTGAGCTCGCGGATCATGTCGCGGCGCTCGCTGTCGTTGGCGTCCTGATAGTCGGTCCACCATTCACCCAGGCCATCGGTTTGTTCGCCAGCGCTTTCACGCAGCAGCAGGAAGTCGTAGCCAGCGCGGAAGCGCGGGTTGTCCAGCAGCAGGTCGGCACGTTTGCCGCTGCGCCGTGGCAGGCGCTCCTGCATATCCCAGATTTCGCGGATCGGCATCGTGAAGCGTTTCGGAATCGCGATGCGCTGGCACTGTTCGCTGATCAGCTCGTGGGCGGCTTCCTGCATGGCGGGGATCGGCGGCATGCCGCGCTCCTGCAGACGCAGAACCCGGGCCGGGAGGGCAGGCCAGAGCAATGCAGCAAACAGGAAGGCCGGGGTCACCGGTTTGTTCTGCTTGATGCGCAAATCGGTGTTGATCAGCGCTTCGCTGATCAGGGTGTGGGTGTAGGTCGGGTTGTACTCCAGCGCTTCGGCGCTGGCCGGGAACAGCGGGTCGAACAGTTGCAGGTCCACCAGCATCTCGAAGGTGTCCGCCGCGTTGCCCGACAGGAACAGCTTGAGCACCTCCTCGAACAGACGCGCCGACGGGATCTCCCGCAGCATCGGAGCCAGTTCGCGGATCGGTGTGGCGCTGTGCTTTTCGATGCCGAAATCCAGTTTGGCGGCGAAACGCACGGCCCGAAGCATGCGTACCGGGTCTTCCTGGTAACGCTGCTTGGGGTCGCCGATCAGGCGGATCAGGCGGTTACGGATGTCGTGTACGCCATTGGCGTAGTCGAGGATGCGTTCGCTGACCGGGTCGTAATACAGGGCGTTGATGGTGAAGTCGCGGCGTTGCGCGTCTTCTTCCAGCGTGCCGTAGACGTTATCGCGCAGGATGCGCCCGCTCTCGTTGCGCGAAGACTGGTTGCTGTCTTCTTCTTCATCGTTTTGCGGGTGGTTGGCGCGGAAGGTTGCCACTTCGATGATTTCACGGCCGAAGTGGATGTGGACCAGCTTGAAGCGCCGGCCAATGATCCGTGCGTTGCGAAATTCGGCGCGGATCTGTTCCGGCGTCGCACTGGTGGCGACGTCGAAATCCTTGGGCGTGATGTTGAGCAGCATGTCACGCACGCACCCGCCCACCAGATAAGCCTGGTAACCGGCGTTCTG
This sequence comes from Pseudomonas hefeiensis, assembly GCF_030687835.1. Taxonomy (NCBI): domain Bacteria; kingdom Pseudomonadati; phylum Pseudomonadota; class Gammaproteobacteria; order Pseudomonadales; family Pseudomonadaceae; genus Pseudomonas; species Pseudomonas hefeiensis. Next base: position 5,415,437 of record NZ_CP117449.1, on the reverse strand, counting down.
CAGGCGTTCGACGATGTTCACCGCGTAACGGCTGAACTGGGCCTTTTGCAACGAATGCTGGCCACTGTTGAGCACTTCAGGCGTGCTGCGAATGTGTTGCGTACGACGCAAGGGAGAACGGAATGACTGGAACAGCTTCTTCAGCATGGGATGCACTGTTTGAAGGAATATTCGGCCAAAAACGAAGAGTGACCGCATGATGGGCGGGGATTCTAGCATTTAGTCGAGGGATGGTGTAGGACACAGGAGTTTTGAGCTGCAAGCTTCAAGCGACAAGCTTTGTAGGCTGCGGGGGAGGCGGAACGACAGAAACCACAGGGGGAGCCGAAGCTCCCCCAGAATTAGTTGCGTGCTCTATTTTTATTATTGATTTCGGGCTTCTTGTTTTTGTTGAGTGCCCGCGCCACAAGGTTTTCCCTTCGTGACACTCCCATTCGGGAGTCAAGAGCAAACGGATTGCTTTGGTCGCTGTGTCGCAGTGATCAATCGATCCAACCAGTTCAGGCACCTGTCTTAAGACAGTTTTATTGTTCTCGGCCTGGTCGTGGGGCAAGCCCCAAATACAACGCCTCTCCAAAAGAATCAGTTAGCTGCGCCTCTCGCCGTCTTGTTTTTATTGTGCGTGAGTCGATTCGTCTTATTTTTATTATCGTTTACATGGCTTGTTATTGTTCTTGTACCAAAGCTATAGCAGGGTGCGTGCCAACTTTTGCGAACCCCAGCAAAACCGGGGGGGTTATGGGTTTTTCGGTTTTTTCGGGGCGAAAAAAAGCCGGGGTTTCGTTACCGTAAACCCCGGCTTTTGTTACGTGAAAAAGCTGAGGTAACAGTTTTTTCACATTTGGCGGTGTTACCCGCGCGCCTTAGCTTTCGCTGGCGACCCCGGTCTTGCGGCGTGGGATACCCAGGCGCTGCCGGCGTTCCCACAGGCATTTGCGGCTAACCCCCAGCTTGCGCGCCAGTTCGGTCTCGGTCATGTGGTCCTGATGTTCGAGGACGAAATGCTGGAAGTAATCTTCCAAGGACAAATCTTCGGTGGGCTCGTGGCTGGAGTTATTGGCACCACCCTGTTGTGGGGCCAGGCCGATGAACTCTTCATCGTCCAGGTCACTCAACTCGATGTCGATACCCAGCAGGTCGGCCGAGATTTCCGGGCTCTCGCACAGAATCACTGCCCGCTCTACCGCGTTTTCCAGCTCTCGAACGTTACCCGGCCAGGCGTAGTGACGAATGGCCTGTTCAGCATCCGGGGCGAACGTGAGATCGGTGCGGTTGACCCGCGCGCTCTGGCGGGCAAGGAAAGCATTGGCGATTTCGTTGACGTCGGCGCCACGCTCGCGCAGGGCCGGCAACTTCAAGGCGATGACGTGCAAACGGTAATATAAGTCTTCACGGAACTGGCCGATCTTCGCCAGGCTCTTGAGATCGCGGTGCGTGGCCGCGATCAGGCGCACATCGACTTTCTGCGACTGCACCGACCCGACCCGACGGATCTCGCCTTCCTGAAGCACCCGCAGCAAACGGGCCTGGGCTTCAAGGGGTAGTTCACCGATTTCATCGAGGAACAGCGTCCCACCGTCCGCCGCTTCCACCAGCCCGGCGCGTCCGGCGCTGGCGCCGGTAAACGCGCCTTTTTCATGACCGAACAGTTCGGACTCGATCAGGCTTTCCGGAATCGCCGCGCAGTTCACCGAAATCATCGGGGCCTTGGCCCGTCGGGACAGGTTATGCAACGCCCGGGCTACCAGCTCCTTGCCGGTGCCGGATTCGCCCTGGACCAAGACATTGGAGTCGGTGGGCGCGACTTTGCGGATCTTGCTGTACAAGTCCTGCATGGGCGGGCAGGAACCGATGATGCCGATTTCGCCGTTATGGTTGCCGGCACCGGCTTTGGCGGAGGCTGTCGTCTTGCTCGCCGGTTCCGGCGCATTGCTGGTCGCTGTCTGTCGGTCGCGCAGGATGCGGGCTACGGCCTGGAGCATCTCGTCGTGGTCAAACGGCTTGGCGATGTAGTCCACCGCGCCCATTTTCATGGAGTCGACCGCCGAGCGCAGGCTGGCGTAACTGGTCATGATCAGCACTGGCGTGCCCTGGCCGAGCTTGATCAGCTCGGTGCCGGGGGCGCCTGGCAAGCGCAGGTCGCTGACGATCAGGTCAAACGTGGGGATGCTGAAACGTTCTTGTGCTTCCTGCACTGAACCGGCTTCGCTGACCTGGTACTGATTGCGTTCCAGCAGGCGGCGCAAGGCGGAGCGGATAATTGTTTCGTCTTCGACGATCAAAATGTGCGGCATTGATTCGATTCTCTCGACGGTCTCAGTTCACAGCGGACGTCGCTTCGACATGACGCGGCAAGGTCACCCGTATACGGGTGCCGCGTTGGCTTTGTACATCGGCCGGGCTGTCGATGGTGATTTGTCCATAATGCTCTTCAACGATGGAATAGACCAGTGCAAGGCCCAGACCGGTGCCTTCGCCCGGGTCCTTGGTGGTGAAGAAAGGTTCGAACAATCGGTCCATGATGTTCTGTGGGATACCGCTGCCTTCGTCTTCGACGATCAGGTCGATCGTATGTTCGCTGGCTTCGCTCTTGACCCGTACCGCGCTGCCCGCAGGTGAGGCGTCGCGGGCGTTGGACAGCAGGTTGATCAGTACCTGGGCAAGCCGCTGGGGGTCGCCGTCGACCCAATGATCCGGGTCGCACAGGTTGAAGAATTGCACCTCGAAATTGCGCCGGTTCAGGGCCAGCAGACCAATGGCGTCCTGGGCCACTTCGGCCAGACAGACGGGTTCGTCGTTGTGCTGGTGGCCGCCGGCATGGGCGAAGCTCATCAGCGACTGGACGATACGCGACACACGCTTGGTCTGTTCGAGGATCTGGCCGCTGATTTCCGTCAGTTCGCCATCGTCCTCGCGCTCTTCGCGCAGGTTTTGCGCCAGGCAGGCGATGCCGGTGATCGGGTTGCCGATTTCGTGGGCCACCCCGGCGGCCAGTCGGCCGATGCTTGCCAACCGTTCGGAGTGGACCAGCTTGTCTTCGAGCATCTGAGTGTCGGTGAGGTCTTCCACCAGTAACACCAGGCCGCTGTTACCCGGCGCCAGCGGCTCGTCGATCGCCGCCTTGTGCAGGTTAAGCCAGCGAGTCTGGCCGTCAAGGGCCAGGTGCTGCTTGTGCAGATGCTCGTCCGGCAGGTCGATGAAGCCTTGCAACAGGCCTTTCCACGGCTCACTCAGGGTACTCAGGCGCGAACCAACCACACGCTGGGCAGCGATTCCGGTCAGTTCCTCCATGGCCTTGTTCCACATCAGAATTTCCTGGTCCTTGGCCAGGGAGCACACGCCCATCGGCAGTTCCTGCAAGGTCTGGCGGTGGTAGCGGCGCAAGGCGTCGAGTTCAGCGGCAAGGCCGGTGAGGCGCGAGTGGTAGTCTTCCAGACGGCTCTCGATGAAGTGGATGTCTTCAGTGACATAGTTCTCGCCGCCGGCCTTATAGGGCAAGAACGTCTCGACCATGTCCTGGGCCACGCTGGGGCCCATCAGGCCGGACAGGTTGGCTTCGATCCGGTCCCGCAGGCGACGCAGGGCGTATGGGCGGCGTTCATCGAAGGGCAGGTAGAGGTCGCGCAGGGCCTGTTCGACTTCTTTTTGCGCAGCCTTGGCACCCAGGGGCTTGGCCAGTTGCGTGGCGAACTCCTGGGGCGAGGCGGCGTGCAACTCCCGACGCTGCGGGCGGCGGACGTTGTCCACCGCGCAGGCTTCGGCGGCGCTGGCCTCTTCGCTGCTGGCGTTGGTGAACAGCGAGATCAGGGTGAACATCAGCACGTTCGCCGCCAGCGAGGCGATGGCCGCCATGTGCCAACTGGTGTCGTCGAGCACGTAGATCATGTTCAGCAGCGGAATATAGAACCCTTGCATGTTGCCCAGCAGTGGCAACAGCATGGCAACCAGCCACACCAGGATCCCCGCCAGCAGACCGGCGATAAAGCCACGGCGGTTGGCGGTTGGCCAATACAGCACCGACAGTACGCCGGGCAGGAACTGCAAGGTGGCGACGAACGCGACAATGCCGAGGTTGGCCAGGTCCTGTCCTTCTCCCAGCATCAGGTAAAAGCCGTAGCCGGCCATGATGATGGCGACGATCAGTGCCCGGCGGGTCCATTTCAGCCAGCGGTAGATATTGCCCTCGGCCGGCGGCTGGTAGAGCGGCAGCACCAGGTGGTTGAGGGCCATGCCCGACAGCGCCAGCGTGGTGACGATGATCAGGCCACTGGCCGCCGACAGGCCGCCGATGTAGGCCAGCAATGCCAGGGCCTTGCTGTTGGCGGCGATGCCGATGCCGAGGGTGAAATACTCAGGATTGGTGCTGGCCCCCAGCTTCAGCCCGGCCCACAGGATCAGCGGCACCGCCAGACTCATCAGCAGCAGGAACAGCGGCAGGCCCCAGCTCGCGCTCACCAGCGAGCGTGGGTTGAGATTTTCGGTAAAGGTCATGTGGTACATGTGCGGCATGACGATCGCTGACGCGAAGAACACCAGCAACAGCGTGCGCCATGGGCCTTCCTGCAGAGGTGTGTGCAGGGCGGCGAGGGCGGTCTGGTTCTGCAGCAGCCATAACTCCAGTTGTTGCGGGCCATCGAATACGCCGTACAGGGCATAGAGGCCGACGCCGCCGATGGCGATCAGTTTGATCACCGATTCGAAAGCAATGGCGAACACCAGGCCTTCGTGTTTCTCCCGGGTGGCGATGTGACGGGAACCGAAGAAAATCGTGAAGAGGATGATCAGCGCGCAGAAACTCAGCGCGACCCGGTGCTGCACCGGTTCGCGGGTGAGGATGCTGATGGAGTCGGCCACTGCCTGGATCTGCAGGGCCAGTAACGGCAGTACGCCCACCAGCATGAAAATCGTGGTCAGCGCGCCGGCCCAGGTGCTGCGAAAGCGAAAGGCGAACAGGTCGGCCAGGGATGATAGCTGGTAGGTGCGGGTGATTTTCAGGATCGGGTAGAGCAACACCGGCGCCAGCAGGAAGGCCCCCGATACACCCAGGTAGCTGGACAGAAAGCCGTAGCCGTACTGATAGGCCAGCCCGACCGTGCCATAGAACGCCCATGCGCTGGCGTAGACCCCCAGCGACAGGGTGTAGGTCAGTGGGTGGCGGATGATCGCCCGGGGGATCATGCCCCGTTCGCTGATCCAGGCTACACCGAACAGCACCGCCAGGTAGGCGGCGCTGATCAGGATCATCTGGGTCAGGCTAAAGCTCATCGGCATCTTTTTGGCTCTGCAGGATGAAGGTCACGACGATCAGAATCAGCCAAAGCAGATACGGTCGATACCAGGCACCCGTGGCGTCGATCCACCAATCCATGATGGCCGGGGAGAACAGATAAATCCCCACTACCAGGAGCAGGACCAAGCGATAGATGTACATCCCGGCCTCTCTTTTTTAAGCGCGTGCCCGAAAACGTGCGGCGATGGTAACGGATGAGCGCCAAGCTGCAAGCGCCGTCAACGGATTTGCGCCTCTGGCAGGGTCAATGTGCGCGGAATTTTGCCCGCATCCCAGTGGCGAATGGCCCAGTCCAGCAGTTCCCGGGGGCTGGCGTCGACCCGTTCGGGGCCCGGCTGTTGGCCCAGCGCGCGCAATGCACGCAACAACAGCGGTGTGGCCTGGTCGGCCGTCAGCGCAGGTGAGCGGTAGGCTTTGCCGAGCTTGTGCCCGTCCGGCTGGGTGATCAGCGGCACATGCAGGTAGCGCGGGTGTGGCAAACCGAGCAGCTCTTGCAGGTACAGCTGGCGTGGCGTGGAGTCCAGCAGGTCGGCGCCGCGCACGATATCGGTCACCCCCTGCCAGGCATCGTCCAGCACCACCGCCAGTTGATAAGCATAGAGCCCGTCGCGACGGCGAATCACGAAATCGCCGACTTCACGGCCCAGGTGCTGGCGGAACGGGCCTTGTACGCGGTCGTTGAAGTGATACGCCAGCTCAGGAACGCGCAGGCGGATGGCCGCGTCTTTGGTGTCGTGACCGGCATTGCGGCACAGGCCCGGATAAATGCCCTGATACGGTTCCAGTTGTTTGCGCGAGCAGGTGCAGGCATAGGCCAGACCCTGGCTGAGCAGGCGATTGATGACCTGGTCGTAGGCCTCATGGCGCTCACTCTGACGGACCATCTCGCCGTCCCACTCAAACCCGTAGTTTTGCAGTGCCTTCAAGATTGCCGCTTGTGCGCCAGGCTCTTCCCGTGGCGGGTCGAGGTCCTCCATGCGCAGCAACCAGCGTCCACCCACGGCCCGGGCATCCAGATAGGACGCCAGCGCGGCGACCAGTGAGCCGAAGTGCAGGTGGCCGCTGGGCGTGGGGGCGAAGCGGCCGATGTAGGGGGCGGTAGTCATAGGGGAATATTACTAGCTTGGATCTGGCAGAAGCGCATTTGTGGGAGCGGGCTTGCTCGCGAATGCGGTGGAGGATTCAACATCTGTGTCGACTGATCCACCGCATTCGCGAGCAAGCCCGCTCCCACAGGATTTCGCAAGGTTCAGAATGGGTGTCAGGTGCCAGAAACAAAAAACGGAGCGTGTGAACGCTCCGTTTTCGGTTACAGCCCCGACAATTTACTTGCCGACCTGTTTTTCCTTGATTTCCGCCAGCGTCTTGCAGTCGACACACATGTCGGCGGTCGGACGTGCTTCCAGTCGTTTGACGCCGATCTCGACGCCGCAGGACTCGCACCAACCGTATTCTTCATCTTCGATCAGCTGCAACGTCTTGTCGATTTTCTTGATGAGCTTGCGCTCACGGTCGCGGGCGCGCAGTTCGAGGCTGAATTCTTCTTCCTGACTGGCTCGGTCGGCCGGGTCGGGGAAGTTGGCGGCATCGTCTTTCATATGATCAACGGTGCGGTCGACTTCCTGCATCAAGTCCTGTTTCCACTTGTTCAGGATCTTGGTGAAGTGCGCGCGCATGGGGGCGCCCATGTACTCTTCGCCGGCTTGCGGGACATATGGCTCAAACCCGCTGAGCGACTGATTTTGATTCTGCTTTGCTTGGGTGGGCATGAATGGACCGCCTCTACTCTTGTAATCCACTACGCAGGATTGCTCCATCACCGACACCTGCCGGCCCTGCGGCTGCAAGCGGGCGAACTTACCAGATCAAATCGGGCCGCGCTACTCCCGGTTGTCGAGCCTGCGGTAGCCGGGGCTTGCGAAGGGTGGTCGGGTTCGGTCCGGTGGGGCAGCAAACCTGCTCAATGCTTGATTCTAGTCAAGCCTGGGCCAATCGCCGGAGTCATTTCCTGCAAGCCGCCGGTCCCCTGAGTTCGGGCTCGTTCCCGCAGTTGTTTCTGTGTTCGCCAGAGAGTTGGGTAGAATCGGTTCTTTTTGTGAGAAGCAAGGCTAATGGCTCAGCCCTACAGTGCGCGTAGCCGCGCCATTGAACCGTTCCATGTGATGGCGCTACTGGCCCGTGCCAATGAACTGCAGGCCGCCGGACACGACGTCATCCATCTGGAGATCGGCGAGCCGGACTTCACCACGGCGCAGCCGATCATCCAGGCCGGCCAGGCCGCGTTGGCGGCGGGAAAGACCCGTTACACGGCGGCCCGGGGCATCCCCGAGTTGCGCGAAGCCATCGCGGGGTTTTATGGGCATCGCTACGGCGTGGAAATTGACCCCAGGCGCATCCTGGTCACGCCGGGCGGATCCGGCGCGTTGCTGCTGGCCAGCGCTTTGCTGGTCGACCCGGGCAAGCACTGGCTGTTGGCTGACCCCGGTTACCCCTGCAACCGCCACTTCCTGCGGCTGGTAGAAGGCGCGGCTCAACTGGTGCCGGTCGGTCCCGACGTTCGTTACCAATTGACCCCGGACCTGGTAAACCGCCACTGGGACCAGAACAGCGTAGGCGCGCTGGTGGCGTCGCCGGCCAACCCGACCGGGACGATTCTCAGTCGGGACGAGTTGGCCGGGCTGTCAAAGGCAATCAAGGGCCACAACGGTCACCTGGTGGTGGATGAGATCTATCACGGCCTGACTTATGGCACCGATGCCGCGAGCGTGCTGGAAGTCGACGACGAGGCTTTTGTCCTTAATAGTTTTTCCAAGTATTTCGGCATGACCGGTTGGCGGCTTGGCTGGCTGGTGGCCCCTTCGGCGGCTGTCGGTGAGTTGGAAAAACTGGCGCAGAACCTCTACATCAGTGCGCCGAGCATGGCCCAGTACGCGGCGCTGGCCTGTTTCGAACCGGCGACCATCGAGATATTCGAGCAACGTCGGGCCGAGTTCGCGCTGCGTCGTGACTTTCTGCTGCCGGCCTTGCGTGAGTTGGGTTTCGGCATTGCGGTGGAACCAGAAGGCGCGTTTTACCTGTATGCCGACATTCGTGCATTCGGCGGCGACGCTTTTGCGTTCTGCCAGCACTTTCTGGAAACCGAACACGTGGCGTTCACACCGGGGCTGGATTTCGGTCGCCACCAGGCTGGGCACCATGTGCGTTTCGCCTACACCCAGAGCCTGCCGCGGCTCCAGGAGGCGGTGGAACGAATCGAGCGCGGACTGCGGAGCTGGCAAGGCTAATGGATTTTTCACCTGCGCTGGAAGAAGGTCGGCTGATTCGACGTTATAAGCGTTTTCTCGCCGATATCGAGACCGTTCAAGGCGAACTGTTGACTATTCACTGCCCTAACACCGGCTCAATGCTCAATTGCATGGCCGAAGGCGCGCGAGTCTGGTTCAGTCGTTCCAGCGACCCCAAGCGCAAATTGCCAGGCACCTGGGAAATAGGCGAAACCCCCCAGGGGCGGCTGGCCTGCATCAATACCGCGCGAGCCAACCCGTTGATCGAGGAGGCCCTGCGTGCCGGGGTCATCAGCGAACTGAACGGTTTTACCGGGCTCAAGCGTGAAGTGGCTTACGGTCAGGAAAACAGTCGTATCGATTTTCGCCTGGACTATGACGACGGCTCTGCCTGGGTCGAAGTCAAAAGTGTCACGTTGGGTTTTGACGGCACGACTGTGGCGGCGTTTCCCGATGCGGTGACCCTGCGTGGAGCCAGGCATCTGCGCGAACTCGCTCACTTGGCCCGGGACGGCGTGCGGGCGGTGCAGTTGTATTGTGTCAACCTGAGCGGGATCGACGCAGTGCGTCCGGCACAGGAAATCGACCCGGTGTACGCGGCGGCGTTGCGCGACGCTGTAGCTGCGGGCGTGGAAGTGCTGGCCTACGGGGTGAGACTGACGCCCGAGCAGATGTGGGTGGACCGCCCGTTACCGGTGTTGCTCGAACCGCTACAACTCGACCCAGATGCCTTGCTCGTCCTCCCGGCTATCTAACGCAGCGAGGAACTGCCCGGCGCAGGGGCCGGCGACGCATTCACCGTTTTCGATCAGAAACAGTGCGCCATGGGTGGCGCACTGGATCAGGCTGGCGCTGGGATCGAGAAACTCATCGGGCCGCCATTCCAACGGCACACCGCGGTGCGGGCAGCGGTTGAGATAGACATAAACCTGGCCGGCGCGACGCACCGCCAGCAGCTTGCGCCCGTCGATGTCGAAACCGCGACTGCCGCCGTCGGGCAATTCGGCGCCGGTACAAAGAAACTTCATGTGTGTCTCTATGCTTAAGGTTGAGGTGAGACATTGTAGGAGCGGGCTTGCTCGCGAAGGCGGTGTGTCAGTCTGTGCAGTGTTTTATGACGCACCGCCTTCGCGAGCAAGCCCGCTCCCACCGGGTTCGCTCTGTCCGCGCTTGACGTCCAAATGAAAACAATTATCAAATGGCGCCTCCTTCACAGGGGGCTGAGGATACTTTGCCTGAGGGGTTCATGCCCGGCCCTGTGAATATTTCTTTGAGGAAGCTGCCTGATGCGCCTGAATATCCGTGTTGTCACGCTCTGTGTCGTCATGTTGGCCAGCCAGGGCGTGGTGGCGGCAGAACTACCGCAACGCTGGGTCAGTGCCGGCGGGGCAGTGTCCGAGTGGGTCAGCGCGCTGGGCGGTGAGTCGAAACTGGTGGGCGTGGACACCACCAGTCAGCATCCCGAAGCCTTGCGGGATTTGCCCAGCATCGGTTATCAGCGACAACTCTCGGCCGAGGGGGTATTGAGCCTGCGTCCGCAGATCCTCGTGGGCACCGAAGAAATGGGGCCGCCACCGGTGCTGTCGCAGATCCGCAGCGCGGGGGTGCAGGTTGAACTGTTCTCGGCCACACCGGACCTGCCGACCCTCCAGGATAATTTGCGGCACCTGGGTCAACTGCTGGGCGCCGAGGCCCAGGCCAAGCAGTTGTTCGACAGTTATCAACAGCAGCTCAGCCAGCAAAAAGCCCGGGTGAGTAAAATCCAGCTCAAGCAAAAGGCTCCCGGCGTGTTGCTGCTGGTGGGGAGCGCTGGCGGCAAGCCACTGGTCGCAGGCCTCGGCACCTCCGCCGATTGGCTGTTGCAGCAGGCCGGCGGTCACAACCTGGCGACCCATAATGGTTACAAGTCATTTTCGGTGGAGACCCTGGCCAGCCTGAATCCCGAAGTGCTGGTGTTCGCCGATCGCGCGTTAAGTGGTGAAGAAGCACGTGCGGCGCTGTTTAGGGAAAACCCGATTCTCTCCTCCACCCGGGCCGCCAGGGCTGGGCGTGTTATCGAGCTTGACCCGACACTGTTGGTCGGCGGACTAGGCCCGCGGTTGCCGCAAAGCCTGGTGAAGCTGACGGCCGGTTTTTACCCGACCGAGCCGGCCAAGACACCATGACCCCGTTGGTCAAGCCGCGCACCTTGTTCATTGGCCTGGGCCTGTTGTGTCTGTTGGCGATCTGGCTGTCCCTGGCCCTGGGACCGGTGAGTTTGCCACTGTTCGATACCTTGCGCGCCGCGTTGCGCCTGATGGGCTTGCCAGTAGCCGCCGATGGTCTGGAGCAGGCCGAGCTGATCCTCGGCCAGATCCGTCTGCCGCGCACGCTGCTGGGGTTGGCGGTGGGCGGGGTATTGGCGTTATCCGGGGTGGCGATGCAGGGGCTGTTCCGCAACCCGTTGGCCGACCCGGGGCTGGTCGGGGTGTCCAGCGGAGCGGCGCTGGGCGCGGCGTTCGCCATTGTTGGCGGCTCGGCGCTGGGCGGCTTGCCGGAAGCGTTCGGTCCCTATCTGTTGTCGTTCTGTGCGTTCCTCGGCGGGCTTGGGGTCACGGCACTGGTTTATCGCCTCGGCCGGCGCAACGGCCAGACCCATGTCGCGACCATGCTCCTGGCAGGTATCGCCCTGACCGCGCTGTCCGGTTCGGCGGTGGGTCTGTTCACCTACCTGGCGGACGATGCGACCCTGCGCACCTTGACGTTCTGGAATCTGGGGAGCCTGAACGGGGCCAGTTATGCGCGATTGTGGCCGCTGTTGCTGGTCAGCGCTGGCGTAGCACTCTGGCTGCCACGTCGGGCTCGGGCGCTTAATGCTCTGTTGCTGGGTGAGTCCGAGGCCGCCCATTTGGGCGTCAATGTCGAAAAGCTCAAGCGTGAACTGGTGTTTTGCACGGCCCTGGGGGTTGGCGCGGCAGTGGCGGCGGCGGGCCTGATCGGGTTTGTCGGGCTGGTGGTGCCGCATCTGGTACGGTTGATGGCTGGCCCCGATCATCGCATTCTGTTGCCCGCTTCGGTGCTGGCGGGGGCGAGTCTGCTGCTGTTCGCCGATCTGGTGGCGCGTCTGGCGCTGGCTCCGGCGGAATTGCCGATCGGCATCGTCACGGCATTCATCGGGGCGCCGTTCTTCCTCTATTTATTGCTGCGAGGGCGCGCCTGATGTTACGAGCGCAGAACTTGCGCATCCAGCGGGGTCGCAAGACCGTGTTGGCTGATGTCAATCTTGAGCTTAACCCCGGCCAGGTGTTGGGCGTGCTCGGGCCCAACGGTGCAGGTAAAAGTACATTGCTGGCGGGGCTGTGCGGTCAATTGCATCCTGCGCAGGGACAGGTCTGGCTCGATGATCGGCCTTTGTCCCAGTGGGACGGCACCGAGCGAGCCCGTCGCCTGGCGGTATTGCCGCAGTCATCGACCCTGGATTTTGCGTTCCGTGTCGAAGAAGTGGTTGGCATGGGACGCCTGCCTCATCAGAGTGGTCGAGTGCGTGACGAGCAAATCGTTGCCTTGGCGTTGCAAGCCTCAGACGCGGCGCATCTGCACGGTCGCAGTTACCTGGCGCTGTCCGGGGGCGAGCGCCAGCGAGTGCATCTGGCGCGGGTGTTGGCGCAGTTGTGGCCAGGGGAGGCGGGGCAGACCCTGTTGCTGGACGAACCGACCTCGATGCTCGATCCGCTGCATCAGCACACCATCCTGCAGGCGGTGCGTGAGTTTGCCGATCACGGCGCTGCCGTGTTGGTGATCCTGCATGACCTGAATCTGGCTGCGCGTTATTGTGATCGCCTGCTGTTGCTTGCGTCTGGTCGCCCGGTGGCCCTGGACACCCCGCAACAAGTGCTGCGCCCGGAACCGGTCAAAGTGGTATTTGGCCTGGAAGTGTTGGTGCAACCCCATCCGGAGCGCGGACATCCATTGATCATCGCCCGTTGAGGGTTCCTTGAGGATGTAGATGTGCGCCTGATTCTGATTCTGGCATTGAGTGTGCTGACGGCCTGTCAGAGCACCGTGCCGCCGCCGGTCGACGGGCAGATCCGTGATTTGCACAATGGCCGGGCCATTACGCCCCAAGTGTTGGTCGAGCGCCTGGCGCGGGCGCCGCGAGTGGTGGTGGGCGAACAGCATGACAATCGGGATCACCACGTGCTGCAGCTATGGCTGCTTAAAGCCTTGGCCGCGCAACGGGCCCAAGGCAGCCTGCTGCTGGAAATGCTGACGCCCCACCAGCAGCTTCGGGTTGACGCGGTCCGCCAGTTACCTGCCTTGCCAACCGATCTGCCCGGTGCCCTGGATTGGTCACCGGGATGGGATTGGAGCCTGTATGGTCCGATCGTCGAGTTCGCCCTGGCGCAAGGCTATCCATTATTGGCCGCCAATCTGGACGCAGCCGAGATCCAGCGCGTCTACCGGCAAGCGCCGGACTTGCAAGGCGCTCGTGCGAATGCGGCCGGCGTGAAGGATCAGTTGCTGGAGCAGATCCGCCAATCCCATTGCGACCTGCTGCCCGAATCACAGATGCCGGCGATGCTGGCTGTCCAGCAACAACGTGACCGACGTATGGCCGAACGTTTGTTGGGTGCGCCAATACCTGCATTGTTGTTCGCCGGTGCCTGGCATGGGCGAAAGGATGTCGGTGTGCCGCTGCATGTGCTGGATCTGGGCGCCAGTGAGGCGCCGACAGTCCTGATGCTGGCCGAGGAGGGCAGCGACGTTTCTGCGGCCATGGCGGATTACGTGTGGTACACCAAGGCCGCACCGCCTCAGGATTACTGCGCGCAGATGCGTGAACACTCCAAGGGCTGACGAGCAGACAAAAAAAGACCCGGCAAAAGCCGGGTCAAATAACCGTGATTAGCCTGATGAGGAGATATCTGAGAGTCCGAACCAAGGGCTTTTCAAATATCGGCCAGTCTCGCGACCGGATGTGGTAATCATAGCGATTCTCATTACCAAGTCAAACATTGTTTTTTGGATTTGCTGAAATAACTACCAGGCTAAGGCCTCGCGGCGCCAAACAAGGGGAATCGTCAGGCTTTGTGGCGCGTCGAAACGGCGTCCAATTGTTTGTTCAAGGCTTCCTTACGCTCGGCTGGGATGTCATTCCAGTGCACATCCATCAACGCGCCCTCTATGGCATAGAGCAATACCTTTGAAGCCCGGAAGCCGCGAGTGCGTACTGCGCGATAGGCATCAACCGCTCCGAGGCGGCGCAAATCCGAGGCGCTGTGGATGCCTACGGCATGCAGCCACTGGGCTGATGTCTTGCCCAGATTTTTCAGATGTTGCAGTTCATCATTCATCGAGCCTCCTTGCGACGGCCGACTGGTGCAGTGGGCAAGCTTCTCAGCAGTGTAGCGGTCAGTAGGAAAAGTGTGATTCTTTGGTGGGATTTGAAGCAAAAGCTTCTAATGCATTACGCACGATAGGCGCGAGCACGCGGCAAGCTGCATCGTCCAGCGCAGGCGGGGGCGCTGGAGATCTATTCGGTTTGCGACAGGCCTGGCTTGGCTCAGCGAGTGCGGTAACGCAGCCGGGTGCCGAAGTTCATCGACATCAAAATCTCGTCGGCAGACAGCTCCGGTGGGAAATAGGCGCCCGATATCTGCGCATGGGCCAGGCTCGCGCCTTCCAGGGATGACTTGCGAAAATCGATGCCGCGCAAATCCGCGGAGCGGAAGTAAGCGTCGGTGAAATCCACGTCGTCGGCATCGAGCTCTCGCAGATCAAGTCCGCGAAAATCGCCGCCACGCATATCAACTGGACCTTGAGGCCGTTGGTTGTTGAAACCGGCAATGTCGTCTTCGCGCAGCAAAGCATACAGCGGGGTACCGAGAAGCTTGGGTTGGCTCATTTCATATTACCTGTTGGTTTTATGACGCCAGTATACTGCCACCATTTAGCGGCCGTGAAGGCTGGGAAGACCCCACGGCCGAAATAGTTTTTTACAAGCCTGGCAAGCGCTGGCGAATCTGCGCGACCACGACGTCGAGCGTGCCGCTTTCATTGGTCTGGACCCGTTTGCTGCACAGGATCTCCGCGGGAGTGAGTGCTTCGCGACTGGCCTGTTGTGCAGCGATGACGGCCAGGTTTGCGTCGGACGGATCTGTTTGATCGGCCTGACGTTGCGCAAGCCGGCTTTCGATAACCGCTTGTGGTGCATTGCAATCGAGGATCAGGAACGGAGCGCCCGTGGCTTCGGCAACCTGCGCCGCGGCATCGCGTTGATCGTGCTTGAGGTAAGTGGCGTCGATCACTGCTGGGAACCCGGCATGCAGGATTACACCCGCGATTTCATGCAGGCGGGCATAAGTGGCAACGCTGGCGTCGCTGCTATATATGCCGGCTTGTGGATCGTTGGGTATTTGCTGCTCACCAAACAGACGCTTGCGTTCAACGTCCGAGCGCAAGCGAATGGCTCCCAGGGCTTCTACCAGGCGCATCGCGACATGGCTCTTGCCAACGGCCGAAACGCCAAGGGTAATGGCCAGGAAGCGCGAGGGAATGGTGCTATAGCTTTCGGCCAGGTTCGCGTAGTTGCGGTACTGGCGCAGGGTCGTGGCGCGCTGCACCGGGTCGGCTTCAGCCGGCATGCTGAACAGCGCGACCTTGGCCCGGACCAGGGCGCGGTAGGCTTTGTAGAAGTTCAGCAGTTCCAGGCCCCGATAGTCGCCGGTCAGTTCCAGGTATTGACTGACGAAACGTCGCGCCAACGACTTGAGACCGCGGTCTTCCAGATCCATCGCCAGGAAGGCAGTGTCGGCATAGACATCGGTGAAACGGAACGGCTCGTTGAATTCGATGCAATCGAAAATCACCACCTTGCCATCGATCACCGTGGCGTTGCCCAGGTGGATGTCTCCGTGGCATTCGCGGATGAAACCTTCGGTTTTGCGTTGAGTGAGCAGCGGTTTGAGGCGTTCGAAGCTGCTTTCGGCCCAGGCTTGCAGGGCTTGGAGTTGCAGCAGATCAGCCTTGTCGCTGAGGAACGGACGAATCTGTTCGAAGTTCTGCCGTACCGGCGCCATTACGCTGTCCGGGGTGCCGGCGGCGTTTTCGGCGGGTACTGTGGGCGTGGAGAGATGGAAGCGGGCGATCTGCGCGGCCATTTCGTCGACGTGCGCCGTGGTCAGTTCGCCATTGGCCTGGAGTGTGCTGAGCAGTTGGCTCTGGGGAAACTGGCGCATCTTCAGGGCGTATTCGATGGCCGGGCCTTCGCCACCCAGTTGCGGCGCTTCTGGGGTGCCGGTAATCGGCATGACCTCCAGATACAGATCCTGGGTCAGGCGCTGGTTCAAACGCAGTTCTTCCCCGCAGAAATGCTTGCGCGCCTCGAGGCTGGTGAAATCAAGGAAGCCGAAATTGACCGGCTTTTTGAATTTGTAAGCATACGGCCCAGTGAGCAATACCCAGGAAATGTGGGTCTCGATGACCTGGAACCCTTCAACGGGATGCGGATAGAGGGCCGGGTTTTGCAGGGCAGCGATCAGGGACTGGCTCACGGGCGATCCTTCAGAGACTGGGAAAATTCAAGGCCGTCATTATGGCGGCAAGCCGCGTTAACGCAAACAGGAGGGCCCGTTGTGTGGTCATGTTGAACCGCGGCAAAGTGCGTATAATCCGCCGCCATGACTCGTACCCGATCCCCCCGTACCCCCAAGAAACCACCCGCCAGTCGCTTGCGGCCCTGGCTGGGCTGGGCCCTTAAACTCAGTCTGGTGGGCCTCGTCGTGCTCGCTGGCTTTGCGGTCTACCTCGATGCCGTGGTCCAGGAGAAGTTCTCCGGCAAGCGCTGGACCATCCCGGCCAAGGTCTACGCCAGGCCCCTGGAGCTGTTCGTCGGACAAAAGCTGAGTCGGGATGATTTCCTGACCGAGCTCGATGCCCTGGGCTATCGCCGTGAAAGCGTTGCCAATGGCCCGGGTGCCGCGTCCGTCAATGGCAATACCGTCGATCTCAATACCCGTGGTTTCCAGTTTTATGAAGGCATGGAGCAGGCGCAGGCGGTGCGAGTGCGTTTCTCCGGCGACTACGTGGCAGCGCTGACCGGTGCCAGCAATGCGAAGCTGTCGGTGGTGCGCCTCGAACCGCTGTTGATCGGTGGCCTATATCCCAAGAACCTCGAGGACCGGATCCTGATCAAGATCGACCAGGTGCCGCCGTTCCTGCTCGATACGCTGATCGCCGTCGAGGACCGCGATTTTTACCATCACTTCGGGGTTTCGCCCAAGTCGATTGCCCGAGCCATCTGGGTCAACACATCCTCGGGCCGTATGCGCCAGGGCGGCAGTACCCTGACCCAACAATTGGTCAAGAACTTCTATTTGACCAACGAGCGCAGCCTCAGCCGCAAGCTTACCGAAGCCATGATGGCGCTGTTGCTGGAGCTGCACTACGACAAGCGGGAGATTCTTGAGGCGTATCTCAACGAAGTCTTCGTCGGCCAGGATGGTCAGCGGGCGGTTCACGGTTTCGGCCTGGCCAGCCAGTTCTTCTTCAGCCAGCCGCTGTCCGAGCTCAAGCTGCATCAGGTGGCGTTGCTGGTGGGTATGGTTAAAGGGCCGTCCTCCTACAACCCGCGGCGTCATCCGGAGCGCGCCCTCGAACGGCGCAACCTGGTGCTCGACTTGCTGCAACAGCAAGGCGTGGCGACGGCCGAGCAAGTCGAAGCGGCGAAGAAAATGCCTTTGGGCGTGACCAAACGCGGCAGTCTGGCAGACAGCTCGTTTCCTGGTTTCATGGACCTGGTCAAGCGTCAACTGCGTGAGGACTACCGCGACGAAGACTTGACTGAAGAAGGCTTGCGGATCTTCACCAGTTTCGACCCGATTCTGCAGATGAAGGCTGAAGCCTCGGTCAATGACACCTTCAAGCGGTTGGCCGGGCGCAAGGGCTCTGATGAAGTTGAAGCCGCGATGGTGGTGACCAACCCGGAAACCGGCGAAGTCCAGGCCATGATCGGCAGTCGGCAGGCCAATTATGCCGGTTTCAACCGGGCGCTGGATGCGGTCCGCCCGATCGGCTCCCTGATCAAGCCAGCGGTCTACCTCACTGCCCTGGAGAAGCCAAGCCAATACACGCTGACCAGTTGGCTGTCCGACGAGGCGTTCTCGGTCAAGGGCGCGGACGGCCAGGTGTGGAAGCCGCAGAATTATGATCGCCGGTCCCACGGGACGGTGTTCCTGTATCAGGGCCTTGCGCATTCCTACAACCTGTCGACAGCCCGCCTCGGGCTTGAGATCGGCGTGCCGAACGTGCTCAAGACCCTGGCCCGCCTGGGCGTCAGTCGTGAATTTCCGGCTTTCCCGTCGATGCTGCTGGGAGCCGGTGGCCTCACGCCGATTGAAGTGGCTGCCATGTACCAGACGTTGGCCAACGGCGGCTTCAACACGCCGATGCGCGGGATTCGCAGCGTGCTCACCGCCGACGGCGAGCCGCTCAAGCGCTACCCGTTCCAGATCCAGCAACGTTTTGACCCGGCGTCCATTTATCTGATCCAGAGCGCCATGCAACGGGTCATGCGTGAAGGCACCGGCAGTTCGGTTTATAACGTACTGCCGCGTAACCTGACCCTGGCGGGCAAGACCGGTACCAGCAACGACTCGCGCGACAGCTGGTTTGCCGGTTTCAGCCAGGACCTGCTGGCAGTGGTCTGGCTTGGCCGTGACGACAATGGCAAGACCCCGTTCACTGGCGCCACTGGTGCATTGCAGGTCTGGACCAGTTTCATGCGCAAGGCCGATCCGTTGCCGCTGGACATGCCGCAACCGGACAACATCGTTCAGGCCTGGGTGGATTCGCGCACCGGCCAAGGTTCCGACGCCAGTTGCCCGGGCGCGGTGCAGATGCCGTATATTCGCGGCAGCGAACCACCACCCGGTGCAGCCTGTGGCATTCCAAATCCCGCCGAGTCGGTCATGGATTGGGTCAAGGACTGGATGAATTAAGCAAAGAGGGTTTCAAGTGAACAAGTGGTTGATTCCAGCGGTAACTGCCGTGGCTTTGCTCAGCGGTTGCTCCACCGTACAACGCGGTTCGATTCCGGTTGTCGATTCCGGCACTGCCGTTTCCAACAGTGAGCGGGTCTCGGCCAATGGCGGCTTCCGTCAAACGACGGTGCAGCGGCCAGTGCAGGGGCAGGTCCAGGCGATCCCCCAGGGTGACACCGGTGTTGTGGTGATGGTGCCCGGTGGCGGCGCCACGACGTCGGCACCGATCAGCAGCACTCCCATCACGCCGGGGCCGATCACGCCAGGGCCTATCGATACTTCGCCAATCGGTCAGGGCAGCTACAGCATGCCTTCGGCACCGGGCAACATCCCGTCGACCAGCTCGGGCGGTCTGTCCGCCGATGAGCAATTGGACGGTCCAGTGCTGGCGCTGCTTACCACCGCACAACAACAGCAGGCCGGTGGTGACCTCAACGGGGCCTCCTCCAGCCTGGAGCGGGCCCAGCGTGTTGCGCCGCGCGAACCTCAGGTTCTTTATCGCCTGGCCCAGGTGCGCATGGCCCAGGGCGATGCACCGCAAGCTGAGCAACTGGCCCGTCGTGGCCTGACATTCGCCAACGGTCGTCCGGCGCTTCAGGCCAGCCTGTGGGAATTGATCGCTCAGGCCCGTGAAAAGCAAGGCGACTCCGCCGGCGCGGCATTGGCCCGTCAGAAGGCCAAGGTTTCGCTCTGATGGATACGCGCTTTCCCAAGATCGCTGATCAGTTGCTGCTGATTGAGCGGGAGCTGCGGGTCCAAGGCTGGTGGAGCAGCGTTTCGCCGTCGGCCGAGGCATTGGCCAGTGTCGAGCCGTTCGCGGTCGACACGCTGGACTTCGAGCAATGGCTGCAATGGATTTTCCTGCCGCGCATGAAGGCCATCCTGGAAAATGACCTGCCGCTGCCCAATGCCTCGGGCATCCTGGCGATGGCTGAAATGGTCTATGCCCAGCGGCCAGGGCAAGGCATTGAGTTGCAGCGACTGTTGGCGCAGTTCGACCAGTTGATCAGCGACGTTAGCTGACTGCCGGTTATTGGCAGTGCTCCTCGATCTGTTTGCGGGTTTCGTCGATGCGCTGGCGCCGCTCCTCTTCTGTGAGGCGGCGCATTTCTCCTTCCACGTCCTCGCGTACCCTCGGGTTGTTCTGCAGTTGCGCAAGATTGGTTCGGGTCTGTCCGCAGAAAGCCTTGAGCTGGGCTTGCTGCTCGGCAATCTGCTGCTTTACCTGTTGGTCAATCGCCTTCTGGTCGCCAATGACCCCAGCAGGCGGGGAGGCTGCTGGCTTGGTGGCGGAAGGGGATGACTTGATCACCGTCGTGGCCTGTCCGCCTGGCGGCGGCTGGGAGCCGAAGTGGGTAACCCCTTGGGCGTCCACCCATTTGTAGACCTGACCGGCCATGCACATCGGGCTCAGGCCAACCAGCAGGCTGGCCATCAAGAAGAACATTCGCATGCTGTTTCCTTGTCATGGGTTGCGCAATTGAAGCTAACACAGTTGCCGTTTAAAGGTTTTTTCTTGCGTTCTCATGCGCTTACTTCGAATAAAGCACATTCACGACTTGACTTGCAGAGGGCGAAACAGAAGAATCCAAAGTCCGCTGTAGAGGGACTGCCAGAAGCAGGCCCACTCGGCAGATCATGAGGCGCATATCCGCGCCGACCTGTTACACCCGCAACGCGTTACCTCGCGCTGGGTGGGAAAAGCCCGCAACACTTGGGACGATCCCAATACTTGCTCAGTCAGTGCTGACGTAGTCGGCGACCACCGTCGCTCATGCTCTGCCGAGAAGTAAACCTATTAAGACCCGTCCCTTTTTGTGGGCCGGTATTCTGGCGTTTTAGAGGTGAACAACGTGGAGCTTTTATCTGGCGGTGAGATGCTCGTCCGCTTTTTGCGTGACGAAGGCGTCAAATATATCTACGGGTACCCCGGTGGTGCTCTTCTTCATGTCTATGATGCCCTGTTCAAAGAGCCGGAAGTGACCCACATCCTGGTTCGTCATGAGCAAGCGGCGACCCATATGGCTGACGGTTATGCCCGTGCCACCGGTAAAGCCGGTGTGGTCCTGGTGACATCCGGCCCTGGCGCCACGAACGCCATCACCGGTATCGCCACGGCGTACATGGACTCCATCCCGATGGTAATCATCTCCGGTCAGGTGCCCAGCACCATGGTCGGCACCGACGCGTTCCAGGAAACCGACATGATCGGTATCTCCCGGCCGATCGTGAAGCACAGCTTCATGATCAAGCACGCTTCGGAAATCCCGGAGGTCATGAAGAAAGCCTTCTACCTGGCTGAATCCGGTCGTCCAGGCCCGGTAGTGGTCGATGTCCCGAAAGACATGACCAACCCGGCCGAGAAGTTCGAATACATTTTCCCCAAGAAAGCCAAGCTGCGTTCCTACAGCCCGGCTGTGCGCGGTCACTCCGGGCAAATCCGCAAGGCGGCCGAAATGCTGCTGGCGGCCAAGCGTCCGGTGCTGTATTCGGGGGGGGGCGTTATTCTTGGTGGTGGCTCCGCGCCGCTGACCGAATTGGCGAAAATGCTCAACCTGCCGGTAACCAATACGCTGATGGGGTTGGGCGCCTACCCGGGCACTGACCGCCAGTTCATCGGCATGCTCGGCATGCACGGCAGCTACACCGCTAACCTGGCGATGCACCATGCCGATGTGATTCTGGCGGTCGGCGCGCGTTTCGACGACCGTGTCATCAACGGCCCGGCGAAATTTTTTGCCCGAACGCCAAGATCATCCACATCGACATCGACCCGGCGTCCATCTCCAAGACCATCAAGGCAGACGTGCCGATTGTCGGTCCTGTGGAAAGCGTGCTGAGCGAAATGGTCGCCATCCTCAAGGAAATCGGCGAGACCCCGAACAAGGAGTCCGTAGCCAGTTGGTGGAAGCAGGTCGATGAGTGGCGCGGTGATCGTGGCCTGTTCCCTTACGACAAGGGCGACGGCAGCGTGATCAAGCCGCAGACCGTGATCGAAACCCTGTGCGAAGTGACCAAGGGCGATGCCTTTGTGACCTCCGACGTTGGTCAGCACCAGATGTTCGCGGCGCAGTACTACAAGTTCAACAAGCCTAACCGCTGGATCAACTCCGGTGGTCTGGGCACCATGGGCTTCGGTTTTCCGGCGGCCATGGGTGTCAAGTTGAGCTTTCCGGATAGCGACGTCGCCTGTGTCACGGGCGAGGGCAGTATCCAGATGAACATCCAGGAGCTGTCGACCTGTCTGCAGTACGGTTTGCCGGTGAAAATCGTCAACCTGAACAATGGTGTACTGGGCATGGTTCGCCAGTGGCAGGACATGAGCTATGGTAGCCGTCACTCGCACTCCTACATGGAGTCGCTGCCGGACTTCGTCAAGCTGGTCGAAGCCTATGGTCACGTGGGCATCCGCATCACCGACCTGAAGGACTTGAAGTCGGGGCTTGAAGAAGCTTTCGCCATGAAAGATCGCCTGGTGTTCCTCGATATCAAGGTCGATACCAGCGAACACGTCTACCCGATGCAGATCAAAGACGGTTCCATGCGCGATATGTGGCTGAGCAAGACGGAGCGTACCTAATCATGCGACATATTATTTCCCTGCTTCTGGAAAACGAACCGGGTGCTCTGTCTCGCGTAGTGGGCCTGTTCTCGCAGCGCAACTACAACATCGAAAGCCTGACCGTGGCGCCAACCGAAGACCCGACCCTGTCGCGTCTGACGCTGACCACCGTGGGCCACGATGAAGTCATCGAGCAGATCACCAAGAACCTGAACAAGCTGATCGAGGTGGTCAAGCTGGTGGACCTGTCGGAAAGCGCGCACATCGAGCGCGAGCTGATGCTGGTCAAGGTCAAGGCCACCGGTGCCCAGCGCGCCGAGATCAAACGCACTACCGATATTTATCGTGGGCAGATCGTCGATGTCAGCGCCAGCGTCTATACCGTTCAGTTGACCGGTACCAGCGACAAGCTCGACAGCTTCATTCAATCGATCGGCACTGCCTCGATTCTGGAAACCGTACGCAGTGGCGTCACCGGGATTGCCCGTGGCGACAAAGTACTGAGCATCTAAACCAAATTAGCGAATGGCCTGAATGGCCGGATATAGGGGTAATTCATGAAGGTTTTCTACGATAAAGACTGCGACCTGTCGATCATCCAAGGCAAGAAAGTCGCCATCATCGGTTATGGTTCCCAAGGTCACGCCCAAGCGTGCAACCTGAAGGACTCCGGTGTTGACGTGACCGTCGGCCTGCGTAAAGGCTCGGCCACCGTTGCCAAGGCCGAGGCTCATGGCCTGAAAGTCACCGACGTGGCTTCTGCCGTTGCCGCCGCCGACCTGGTCATGATCCTGACCCCGGACGAGTTCCAGTCGTCGCTGTACAAGAACGAAATCGAGCCGAACATCAAGAAAGGCGCCACCCTGGCCTTCTCCCACGGCTTTGCGATTCACTACAACCAGGTCGTGCCACGCGCTGATCTCGACGTGATCATGATCGCGCCGAAGGCTCCAGGCCACACCGTTCGTTCCGAATTCGTGAAGGGCGGCGGTATCCCTGACCTGATCGCGATCTATCAGGACGCCTCCGGCAACGCCAAGAACGTTGCGCTGTCCTATGCAGCGGGTGTCGGCGGCGGCCGTACCGGCATCATCGAAACCACCTTCAAGGACGAAACTGAAACCGACCTGTTCGGCGAACAAGCCGTTCTGTGCGGTGGTACTGTCGAGCTGGTCAAAGCCGGTTTCGAAACCCTGGTTGAAGCTGGCTATGCGCCGGAAATGGCCTACTTCGAGTGCCTGCACGAACTGAAGTTGATCGTTGACCTCATGTACGAAGGCGGTATCGCCAACATGAACTACTCGATCTCCAACAACGCGCTGAATATGGCGAGTACGTGACGGGTCCGGAAGTCATCAACGCCGAGTCCCGCCAGGCCATGCGCAACGCCCTGAAACGTATTCAGGACGGCGAATACGCCAAGATGTTCATCAGCGAAGGCGCTACCGGCTATCCTTCGATGACCGCCAAGCGTCGCAACAACGCCGCCCACGGTATCGAAATCATTGGCGAGCAATTGCGCTCGATGATTGCCGTGGATCGGTGCCAACAAGATCGTCGACAAAGCCAAGAACTAAGTCGCGAGCTTGATCGAAAAACGCGGCCCTGGCCGCGTTTTTTCGTTTGGGCGGTAGCTTCTGGTATAAAGCTGCATCGTTTGCGGCCGAACCCTCGTCCCAGACACCTGTCGAATTTTTCACACCGTTGCAAGGTACTGTCCATGAGCGAACGCCCCGACGAGCCCAACCAGGCTCCTGACGCCGAAAGCCTGCTGCCCATCGATGAGCACGTCGAAGAAGGACATGACGCTGAAGGTCGTAAGGTCCGGCACCGTGGCATCTATCTGCTGCCGAATCTGTTCACCACTGCGAACCTGTTCGCCGGTTTCTATTCCATCATCAGTTCCATGAGTGCCCAGGCTGCCTTGAGTGCCGGCGATGGTGCCGGGGCGAGTCGTTACTTTGCCTTCGCTGCCATTGCGATCTTTGTTGCCATGGTGCTCGACGGCCTGGACGGGCGCGTGGCCCGCATGACCAATACCCAGAGCGCGTTCGGCGCCGAATACGATTCGCTGTCGGACATGGTCGCTTTCGGCGTGGCGCCGGCTCTGCTGGCGTTCGGTTGGGCGCTGGGGGACATGGGCAAGGTCGGCTGGATGGTCGCCTTCATTTATGTCGCCGGTGCCGCGTTGCGTCTGGCGCGTTTCAATACCCAGGTCGGTACGGCCGACAAGCGCTACTTCATCGGCTTGGCGAGTCCTGCCGCGGCGGGTGTCGTGGCCGGTGTCGTCTGGGCTTTCAGCGACTACGGTATCCAGGGGTCGAAGATGTCGTTCCTTGTGGCGCTGTTAGTCGCGGCGGCCGGGATGCTGATGGTCAGTAACATCAAGTACAACAGCTTCAAGGAGCTGGATCTCAAGGGGCGGGTGCCGTTCGTTGCGATTCTGGCAGTGGTGCTGGTGTTCGCGGTGGTCTTCAGTGACCCGCCACGTATCCTGTTGCTGGTGTTCCTCGCCTATGCCGCTTCCGGTCCGGTTCAATATCTGTTGCGCCTGCGTCGGCACAAAAAAGCCGAGTGATGTAATTTCCCTCATACTCCGCAGTCTATTGGTGCATCTGCCCTCCAATGCTGCGGAGTTGTCATGCTGATCAAGATCCCCAAGTCGTCCGACTGCCTTGAGTCGGACGTCACGCCAGAATCCCTTTATCTATCCCGTCGCCAAATGCTGGGGGCCGCCATGGCGGGTCTTGCCGTGAGCGGGCTCCCGCGTTGGGCCAGTGCTGCCGATGCTGCGCGTTATGCGGATGTCGAGCCCGGCAAGGCACCGTCCTGGTTTGCCGAGAAACTGCCGTCCACTCAATGGGGCGCGGTTACGGTCAAGGATGAGGCCATCACACCGTTCAAAGACGCCACTCATTACAATAACTTCTATGAATTCGGAACCGGTAAAGGTGATCCGGCGGCCAATGCCGGATCCTTGAAAACCGAGCCCTGGAGCGTGGTGGTGGATGGGGAGGTGGGCAAGCCGGGGCGCTATGCCTTGGAAGACTTCATGAAGCCTTACCAGTTGGAGGAGCGAATCTATCGCCTGCGCTGCGTGGAGGCCTGGTCCATGGTTATTCCGTGGATCGGCTTCCCTATCTCTGCGTTGCTCAAGCAGGTCGAGCCGACCTCTAAGGCCAAGTACATTCGTTTCGAGACCCTGCAGGATCCCAAGACCATGCCTGGGCAGCGCTCGGGGTTCGCTTTGATCGACTGGCCCTATGTGGAGGGCTTGCGACTGGATGAAGCGATGAATCCGCTGGCAATCATGGCGGTAGGGATGTACGGACGAGAATTGCCCAACCAGAACGGTGCTCCGTTGCGCTTGGTAGTGCCGTGGAAGTACGGTTTTAAAAGTGTGAAGTCCATTGTGCGCATCAGCCTGGTCAGCGAGCAGCCCAAGACGACCTGGCAAAGTATTGCGTCGGACGAGTACGGCTTTTACGCCAACGTCAACCCGACCGTCGATCACCCGCGTTGGACCCAGGCGCGGGAGCGCCGCCTGCCGAGCGGGCTGTTCAGTCCCAATGTTCGCGATACCTTAATGTTTAACGGCTATCAGGATGAAGTCGCTTCTTTATATGCAGGGATGGACTTGAGGAAGGATTACTGATGCGTTTTCCAGTCTGGCGAATCGGCGTGTTTGTCGCGGCGGCGGTTTGGCCGTTGCTCTGGCTCTACGAGGCGTTGATGAATAAGTTGGGGCCTGACCCGGGCAAGGTGCTGGTGGATCGGCTCGGGTTGGGCACGCTGATTTTGCTGTTGATCACCTTGAGCATGACGCCGTTGCAGAAGCTCACGGGGTGGGCGGGGTGGATCGCGGTCAGGCGTCAGCTGGGGTTGTGGTGTTTTGCTTACGTGGTGTTGCATCTGAGTGGTTATACGGCGTTCATCCTGGGATTCGACTGGTCGCAACTGGGCGTTGAGTTGAGCAAGCGACCTTATATTATTGTTGGGGCGCTTGGGTTTCTGGGGCTCTTGGCACTGGCGATTACTTCCAATCGCTACAGTCAGCGGCGACTGGGCGCGCGCTGGAAAAAACTGCATCGCCTGGTTTATCCGATCTTGGGCCTTGGATTGCTGCATATGTTGTGGATCGTGCGGGCGGATCTTAAGGAATGGTCGATTTACGCTTCTATAGGGGCCGTGCTGCTGATGTTGAGAGTTCCGCCGGTTATGCGCCGGATTCCACGCTTAATGGGTCGCAAAGCACCTTCTGCAACAAAAGCGTAATTAACGCTTGACGGCAAATCCTGGACGTCTATAATTCGCCCCACTTCCGGCGCAGTCGAAACGAAAAACTCCTTGAGTTTCAATGAGTTAAACGATTTTTGGCGGCGCAGGGCTTCAGATCATCGAAGCCTGGGAAGCAGTTGGTGGGGCGGCTTACATGGCTTCGTTAACGATCCGGTCTTCTCGATCGAAAGCGGTCAAAAAGAGGTGTTGACAGCAGCGAGTAACGCTGTAGAATTCGCCTCCCGCTAACGAGAGATCGGAAGCGCAAGTGGTTGAAGTTGCTGAAGTTTTGGAAAGCAAAACTTTGAAAACTTCAAAAATAACCGCTTGACAGATACATCGGGCGCTGTAGAATGCGCGCCTCGGTTGAGACGAAAGGCTCAACCCACCGCTCTTTAACAACTGAATCAAGCAATTCGTGTGGGTGCTTGTGGAGTCAGACTGCTAGTCAACAGATTATCAGCATCACAAGTTGCTCCGCGAGAAATCAAAGATGTAACCAACGATTGCTGAGCCAAGTTTAGGGTTTTCTCAAAACCCAAAGATGTTTGAACTGAAGAGTTTGATCATGGCTCAGATTGAACGCTGGCGGCAGGCCTAACACATGCAAGTCGAGCGGTAGAGAGGTGCTTGCACCTCTTGAGAGCGGCGGACGGGTGAGTAAAGCCTAGGAATCTGCCTGGTAGTGGGGGATAACGCTCGGAAACGGACGCTAATACCGCATACGTCCTACGGGAGAAAGCAGGGGACCTTCGGGCCTTGCGCTATCAGATGAGCCTAGGTCGGATTAGCTAGTTGGTGAGGTAATGGCTCACCAAGGCGACGATCCGTAACTGGTCTGAGAGGATGATCAGTCACACTGGAACTGAGACACGGTCCAGACTCCTACGGGAGGCAGCAGTGGGGAATATTGGACAATGGGCGAAAGCCTGATCCAGCCATGCCGCGTGTGTGAAGAAGGTCTTCGGATTGTAAAGCACTTTAAGTTGGGAGGAAGGGCATTAACCTAATACGTTAGTGTTTTGACGTTACCGACAGAATAAGCACCGGCTAACTCTGTGCCAGCAGCCGCGGTAATACAGAGGGTGCAAGCGTTAATCGGAATTACTGGGCGTAAAGCGCGCGTAGGTGGTTCGTTAAGTTGGATGTGAAATCCCCGGGCTCAACCTGGGAACTGCATTCAAAACTGTCGAGCTAGAGTATGGTAGAGGGTGGTGGAATTTCCTGTGTAGCGGTGAAATGCGTAGATATAGGAAGGAACACCAGTGGCGAAGGCGACCACCTGGACTGATACTGACACTGAGGTGCGAAAGCGTGGGGAGCAAACAGGATTAGATACCCTGGTAGTCCACGCCGTAAACGATGTCAACTAGCCGTTGGGAGCCTTGAGCTCTTAGTGGCGCAGCTAACGCATTAAGTTGACCGCCTGGGGAGTACGGCCGCAAGGTTAAAACTCAAATGAATTGACGGGGGCCCGCACAAGCGGTGGAGCATGTGGTTTAATTCGAAGCAACGCGAAGAACCTTACCAGGCCTTGACATCCAATGAACTTTCCAGAGATGGAGGGTGCCTTCGGGAACATTGAGACAGGTGCTGCATGGCTGTCGTCAGCTCGTGTCGTGAGATGTTGGGTTAAGTCCCGTAACGAGCGCAACCCTTGTCCTTAGTTACCAGCACGTTATGGTGGGCACTCTAAGGAGACTGCCGGTGACAAACCGGAGGAAGGTGGGGATGACGTCAAGTCATCATGGCCCTTACGGCCTGGGCTACACACGTGCTACAATGGTCGGTACAGAGGGTTGCCAAGCCGCGAGGTGGAGCTAATCCCACAAAACCGATCGTAGTCCGGATCGCAGTCTGCAACTCGACTGCGTGAAGTCGGAATCGCTAGTAATCGCGAATCAGAATGTCGCGGTGAATACGTTCCCGGGCCTTGTACACACCGCCCGTCACACCATGGGAGTGGGTTGCACCAGAAGTAGCTAGTCTAACCTTCGGGAGGACGGTTACCACGGTGTGATTCATGACTGGGGTGAAGTCGTAACAAGGTAGCCGTAGGGGAACCTGCGGCTGGATCACCTCCTTAATCGACGACCGCAGCTGCTCATGAGCTCCCACACGAATTGCTTGATTCATTGAAGAAGACGAAAAAGCAGCCAAAAGGGTTGTGGCTTGGTTGGTTAGAGCGCACCCCATGCTCTGTGGTAAAGAGCAGGGTGAGGTCGGCCTTATTAGCTCGAAATTGGGTCTGTAGCTCAGTTGGTTAGAGCGCACCCCTGATAAGGGTGAGGTCGGCAGTTCGAATCTGCCCAGACCCACCAATTTTGTGTGGGAAAAGCCTGTAGAAATACGGGGCCATAGCTCAGCTGGGAGAGCGCCTGCCTTGCACGCAGGAGGTCAGCGGTTCGATCCCGCTTGGCTCCACCACTACTGCTTCGATTGTATAAAGCTTAGAAATGAGCATTCCATCGGTTCGATGGTGAATGTTGATTTCTAGTCTTTGACTAGTTCGTTCTTTAAAAATTTGGGTATGTGATAGAAAGATAGACTGGACGTTACTTTCACTGGTAACGGATCAGGCTAAGGTAAAATTTGTGAGTGCTCTTTGAGCATGCGAATTTTCGGCGAATGTCGTCTTCACAGTATAACCAGATTGCTTGGGGTTATATGGTCAAGTGAAGAAGCGCATACGGTGGATGCCTTGGCAGTCAGAGGCGATGAAAGACGTGGTAGCCTGCGAAAAGCTTCGGGGAGTCGGCAAACAGACTGTGATCCGGAGATGTCTGAATGGGGGAACCCAGCCATCATAAGATGGTTATCTTGTACTGAATACATAGGTGCAAGAGGCGAACCAGGGGAACTGAAACATCTAAGTACCCTGAGGAAAAGAAATCAACCGAGATTCCCTTAGTAGTGGCGAGCGAACGGGGACTAGCCCTTAAGTGGCTTTGAGATTAGCGGAACGCTCTGGAAAGGGCGGCCATAGTGGGTGATAGCCCTGTACGCGAAAATCTCTTAGTCATGAAATCGAGTAGGACGGAGCACGAGAAACTTTGTCTGAATATGGGGGGACCATCCTCCAAGGCTAAATACTACTGACTGACCGATAGTGAACTAGTACCGTGAGGGAAAGGCGAAAAGAACCCCGGAGAGGGGAGTGAAATAGATCCTGAAACCGTATGCGTACAAGCAGTGGGAGCCCACTTTGTTGGGTGACTGCGTACCTTTTGTATAATGGGTCAGCGACTTATTTTCAGTGGCGAGCTTAACCGAATAGGGGAGGCGTAGCGAAAGCGAGTCTTAATAGGGCGTCTAGTCGCTGGGAATAGACCCGAAACCGGGCGATCTATCCATGGGCAGGTTGAAGGTTGGGTAACACTAACTGGAGGACCGAACCGACTACCGTTGAAAAGTTAGCGGATGACCTGTGGATCGGAGTGAAAGGCTAATCAAGCTCGGAGATAGCTGGTTCTCCTCGAAAGCTATTTAGGTAGCGCCTCATGTATCACTGTAGGGGGTAGAGCACTGTTTCGGCTAGGGGGTCATCCCGACTTACCAAACCGATGCAAACTCCGAATACCTACAAGTGCCGAGCATGGGAGACACACGGCGGGTGCTAACGTCCGTCGTGAAAAGGGAAACAACCCAGACCGTCAGCTAAGGTCCCAAAGTTATGGTTAAGTGGGAAACGATGTGGGAAGGCTTAGACAGCTAGGAGGTTGGCTTAGAAGCAGCCACCCTTTAAAGAAAGCGTAATAGCTCACTAGTCGAGTCGGCCTGCGCGGAAGATGTAACGGGGCTCAAACCATACACCGAAGCTACGGGTATCACTTAGGTGATGCGGTAGAGGAGCGTTCTGTAAGCCTGTGAAGGTGAGTTGAGAAGCTTGCTGGAGGTATCAGAAGTGCGAATGCTGACATGAGTAACGACAATGGGTGTGAAAAACACCCACGCCGAAAGACCAAGGTTTCCTGCGCAACGTTAATCGACGCAGGGTTAGTCGGTCCCTAAGGCGAGGCTGAAAAGCGTAGTCGATGGAAAACAGGTTAATATTCCTGTACTTCTGGTTATTGCGATGGAGGGACGGAGAAGGCTAGGCCAGCTTGGCGTTGGTTGTCCAAGTTTAAGGTGGTAGGCTGGAATCTTAGGTAAATCCGGGATTCTAAGGCCGAGAGCTGATGACGAGTTACCCTTTGGGTGACGAAGTGGTTGATGCCATGCTTCCAAGAAAAGCTTCTAAGCTTCAGGTAACCAGGAACCGTACCCCAAACCGACACAGGTGGTTGGGTAGAGAATACCAAGGCGCTTGAGAGAACTCGGGTGAAGGAACTAGGCAAAATGGCACCGTAACTTCGGGAGAAGGTGCGCCGGTGAGGGTGAAGCACTTGCTGCGTAAGCCCACGCCGGTCGAAGATACCAGGCCGCTGCGACTGTTTATTAAAAACACAGCACTCTGCAAACACGAAAGTGGACGTATAGGGTGTGACGCCTGCCCGGTGCCGGAAGGTTAATTGATGGGGTTAGCTAACGCGAAGCTCTTGATCGAAGCCCCGGTAAACGGCGGCCGTAACTATAACGGTCCTAAGGTAGCGAAATTCCTTGTCGGGTAAGTTCCGACCTGCACGAATGGCGTAACGATGGCGGCGCTGTCTCCACCCGAGACTCAGTGAAATTGAAATCGCTGTGAAGATGCAGTGTATCCGCGGCTAGACGGAAAGACCCCGTGAACCTTTACTATAGCTTTGCACTGGACTTTGAATTTGCTTGTGTAGGAGGTGGGAGGCTTTGAAGCGTGGACGCCAGTTCGCGTGGAGCCAACCTTGAAATACCACCCTGGCAACTTTGAGGTTCTAACTCAGGTCCGTTATCCGGATCGAGGACAGTGTATGGTGGGTAGTTTGACTGGGGCGGTCTCCTCCTAAAGAGTAACGGAGGAGTACGAAGGTGCGCTCAGACCGGTCGGAAATCGGTCGTAGAGTATAAAGGCAAAAGCGCGCTTGACTGCGAGACAGACACGTCGAGCAGGTACGAAAGTAGGTCTTAGTGATCCGGTGGTTCTGTATGGAAGGGCCATCGCTCAACGGATAAAAGGTACTCCGGGGATAACAGGCTGATACCGCCCAAGAGTTCATATCGACGGCGGTGTTTGGCACCTCGATGTCGGCTCATCACATCCTGGGGCTGAAGCCGGTCCCAAGGGTATGGCTGTTCGCCATTTAAAGTGGTACGCGAGCTGGGTTTAGAACGTCGTGAGACAGTTCGGTCCCTATCTGCCGTGGACGTTTGAGATTTGAGAGGGGCTGCTCCTAGTACGAGAGGACCGGAGTGGACGAACCTCTGGTGTTCCGGTTGTCACGCCAGTGGCATTGCCGGGTAGCTATGTTCGGAAAAGATAACCGCTGAAAGCATCTAAGCGGGAAACTTGCCTCAAGATGAGATCTCACTGGGACCTTGAGTCCCCTGAAGGGCCGTCGAAGACTACGACGTTGATAGGTGGGGTGTGTAAGCGCTGTGAGGCGTTGAGCTAACCCATACTAATTGCCCGTGAGGCTTGACCATATAACACCCAAGCAATTTGTGACCCGAAAAGGCACAGATGGGTGTGTGAAGACGCTATGAACCGAAAGTTCGCACAACACACAAATCTATCGCATACCCATTCGCTGGCACGTGACCGCAAGGCACGCACCGGCTACCGAATTTCTTGACGACCATAGAGCATTGGAACCACCTGATCCCATCCCGAACTCAGCAGTGAAACGATGCATCGCCGATGGTAGTGTGGGGTTTCCCCATGTGAGAGTAGGTCATCGTCAAGATTAAATTCCGAAACCCCTATCTGCTGATGCAGGTAGGGGTTTTGTTTTGCCTGTAATAAATGTTTGCCGACGCTGGTAATAAAATTGCACAGTTATTTTCAAGCCAGCGCACTAGAATAACCTCCACCCTAGTTGAGCCAGAGCTCTTTATGCCCGATCCGTTTGACACCCCTCGGTTGTCAGATCTGCCGTTGGATGACTTGGTGGCATGCCATGAGTGCGACCTGTTGATGCGCAAGCCCCAGCTGGCTCATGGCGAAAAAGCCGAATGCCCCCGCTGTGGGTATGAGCTCTATGCTCACCGACACAACGTGGTCGAACGCAGTCTTGCCTTGGTCATTGCCGCTCTGCTGTTGTATGTGCCGGCGAACTTTTTACCCATCATGCAGCTCAATCTACTCGGGCAGTCTTCCCAGGACACCGTTTGGAGTGGCGTGGTCGGTTTGTTCAATACCGGCATGCAAGGCGTATCGGTGGTGGTCTTCCTGTGCAGCATGGGCATTCCGCTGCTTAAACTGCTTTGCCAACTGGCCGTACTGCTGACCATCCGCTGGAATATCGGCCGTAGCTACGGTTTATTGCTGTATCGCATTTATCACCATTTACGCGACTGGGGCATGCTGGAGGTTTACCTCATGGGCGTGCTGGTGGCCATCGTCAAGTTGGCAGACATGGCGGCCATTACCGTGGGGCTTGGTCTGGCGTGTTTTATCAGTTTGTTGCTGGTTCAGGTCTGGCTGGAGGTGGTGATGTCGCCGCATCAGATATGGCAAGCGTTATCAGGAGAGGATGCCCATGCGGGCGATTGATGCGGGCATTTGGATTTGTACCGAATGCCATGAGTTGAATCGGCAGGACGCTGACGTCGATACACAAACCTGTACCCGCTGCGGCGCCCTGGTTCATCCTCGTCGCCCGAACAGCTTGATGCGCACATGGGCGTTATTGGTCACCGCCGCGATTCTCTACATCCCGGCCAACATGCTGCCGATCATGACCATCAACTCGCTGGGGCAAGGTGCTCCGAGCACCATCATGGCCGGGGTCATCGAGTTGGTTCAGCACGGCATGATTCCGATTGCTGCTGTGGTGTTCATCGCCAGTATCGTCGTGCCGACCTTCAAGCTGGTGGGCATTGGCTTGTTGCTGTTTTCCGTGCAACGGCACCAGCCCATGTCTGCACGACAACGCATCCTTATGTACCGTTTTATCGAGTTCATTGGGCGCTGGTCGATGCTGGATATTTTTGTGATCGCCATTTTAGTAGCAGTGGTGAATTTTGGCCGGCTCGCCAGTGTCGAAGCCGGTCTTGGTGCAATCGCTTTTGCCAGCGTAGTGATTTTGACAATGATTGCCGCAGTAACTTTCGATCCCCGACTGATTTGGGATAACACGGAGTCGGATGACGACCATGACTGATTTGCCTACCGCTAAAACCCGACCGGCTTCGAACTGGTCCGCGATTTGGGTCTTGCCGCTGATTGCCTTGATTATTGGCGGCTGGCTCGGCTGGCGGGCTTACAACGAAACCGGCATCGAGATTAATGTGCGCTTTGAAAGCGGCGAGGGCATTCAGGTCAACAAGACTGAAGTTGTCTACAAGGGTATGCCGGTCGGCAAAGTGAAGACCCTCAAGCTCGATGACGAAGGCAACTCCAAAGGCGTGGTCGCAACCATTGAGATGAACAAGGACGTCGAGCAATACCTCAAGACCGGGACACGTTTCTGGCTGGTCAAACCGAGCGTGACCCTGGCCGGGATCACCGGCCTGGAAACCCTGGTTTCCGGTAACTACGTGGCCATCAGCCCGGGGGAGGGGGAGCCGATCCGTAAATTCAAAGCCCTGGCCGAAGAGCCGCCGCTATCGGACGCCAAGCCCGGTTTGCACCTGACCCTCAAGGCCGAGCGGCTGGGCTCGCTGAACCGTGGCAGCCCAGTGTTCTATAAACAGATCCAGGTCGGACAGGTGAAAAGCTACCTGCTATCCGAGGACCAGAGCACGGTCGAAATCAAAATTTACATCGAGCCGACTTATGCCAGTCTGGTGCGAAAACATACGCGTTTCTGGAATGCCAGCGGCATCAGCATCGATGCCAACCTGTCGGGCGTCAAAGTGCGCAGCGAATCCCTGGCGAGTATCGTGGCCGGTGGTATCGCGTTCGCCACGCCGGAGACTCGCAAAGACAGTCCGCCCACGGACCCGAGCTTGCCGTTCCGTCTTTATGAAGACTTCGACGCCGCCGCCGCCGGCATCCGCGTGAAGGTCAAGCTCAGCGACTTCGAAGGGTTACAGGCCGGTCGTACCCCGGTGATGTACAAAGGTATCCAGGTCGGCAGCCTGAAGAATCTCAAGGTCGATCCGGACCTGTCCAGCGCTACTGCTGAGTTGACCCTCGACCCACTGGCGGAGGATTACCTGGTGACCGGCACCCAGTTCTGGGTGGTCAAGCCGTCGATCTCCCTGGCGGGGATTACGGGCCTTGAGGCGCTGGTCAAAGGTAACTACATCGCCATACGTCCCGGCGACAAGGGCGGCGCGCCGCAGCGCGAATTTGAAGCCAGGCCGAAGGCACCACCGCTGGACTTGCGTTCGCCCGGGCTGCACCTGGTCCTGCTCACTGAAAACCTGGGCTCACTGGAGGTCGGCAGTCCGATTCTCTACAAACAGGTCAAGGTTGGATCGGTGCAGAGCTACCAGTTCTCCCGCAAGAAAAAGCAGTTGATCATTGGTGTGCACATCGAGAAGGAATACGAAGGTCTGGTCAACGGATCGACCCGGTTCTGGAACGCCAGTGGGATTACGCTCACGGGTGGTTTGACCGGCGGTATCCAGGTCAAGAGCGAATCCCTGCAAAGCCTGATGGCCGGCGGTATTTCTTTCGAGACACCGGAGCCCAATGTGCCGTTGAAAAGGCGCATCCCACGGTTCCGCCTGCATGCAGACCGCGAAGCCGCGCAACAGAAAGGCACAATAGTGACGATCAAGGTCGATCGCGCCGACGGTTTGCGCAGCGGTACGCCGATTCGCTTCAAAGGGCTGGATGTGGGCAAGATCGAGGACGTGGACCTCAGCGCCGACATGCAATCCATTCTGCTCACCGCACGTATCACCGAGGTGCCGGAACGTATTGCCCGGGTCGGCTCTCAGTTCTGGGTAGTCAAGCCCGAACTGGGGCTGATGAAAACCTCGAACCTGGAGACGCTGGTGACCGGGCAGTACATCGAAGTACAACCACCGGTGAAAAACCTGGGGCCGCAGAAAAATTTCGTGGCCCTCGCCAGTCCGCCGCAAAAGGTTGTCCCCGAAGCCGGCCTGAGTCTGGTGTTGAGCGCCGCTCGCCGTGGTTCGTTGAAGACCGGTGTGCCGGTGACGTATCGTGAGATTACCGTGGGTAAGGTTACCGGCTATGAATTGGGTCAGACGGCGGACCGTGTGCTGGTCCATATCCTGATCGAGCCCAAGTACGCGCCACTGGTGCGCAGCGGCACGCGGTTCTGGAATACCAGTGGCTTCGGCATGGACTTCGGGTTGTTCAAAGGCGCGACGGTGCGGACGGAGTCGCTGGAGACGCTTATCCAGGGCGGCATCGCTTTTGCCACGCCGGATGGCGAGCGGATGGGCAACCCGGCGCGACCGGAGCAGACCTTCCCGTTGTTCGATCAGTTTGAAGATGAATGGCTGACCTGGGCGCCGAAGATCAAGCTGGGCAAGTGATTGGGGGCAATCTGCCTGTTCTGACGCCATCGCGAGCTGGCTCGCTGCCACATGATACGTGTCGTACCTGAGTGCCATGAACGACGCTAAACCTGTGGAAGCGAGCCTGCTCGCGATAATCCTAAAAAGCCCACCGCAATGAAAAAGGCCGCGATCCATTGGATCGCGGCCTTTTTTGTATCCGGCTACTTACCTCAAACCGGATCCAGCTCCGGCTCGTCGGCCTGCACGTTCACGGTGGCTTTCACCGCAT
The DNA here is from genome assembly GCF_030687835.1 of Pseudomonas hefeiensis. Classification (NCBI taxonomy): domain Bacteria; kingdom Pseudomonadati; phylum Pseudomonadota; class Gammaproteobacteria; order Pseudomonadales; family Pseudomonadaceae; genus Pseudomonas; species Pseudomonas hefeiensis. Next base: position 5,379,217 of record NZ_CP117449.1, on the reverse strand, counting down.
CGTGACGTCGGATGTATTTCCAGTCCGCCTCGTCGATGTAGATGCCGTTCGGGCCGCTGCCGCCTTCCAGGTCGATGGCGACACTGGCGCAGACTTGCGGCTTTACGCTGGCCAGGATCGGTACGAAACCCAGTTGCAGGCTGGTTTCCAGCAGCGCGGCCTGGTTTTTCTCGTCGATGTCGGCCGCTTCGTCAAGGTAGTACGGCAGACGCACGCGCCCGGCCTGTTCACGGTCCATCAGGTGCAGCAACAAGTACATGTTGGTCAGCGCCTTGATGGTCATCGTGGTGCCGTTGGACGCCGCGCCATCGATATCGGTGTGGATCACGGGCTGGCCGTTGACCTTGGTGATCTCGAAGGCCAGTTCGAACAGATCCTTGAGGCCGAGCTGGTTGTGGTTGGCCGCCACCAGCCGCGCCAGGTATTCCTTGGCCTCTTCGTTCTTGTTGTCCTGCTCGGCGCTCTGGCTGAGGTCGAACACCGACAGGGTCTCGCCTTCCTCGTACTGGCCGGCGCTGTGGATGATCTGGTCGATGTGCTTGAGCGCTTCCTTGTTGGGGGCCAGAACGATCCGGAAGCTCTGCAGGTTGGAGACCTGACGCTTGTTGATCTCGCGGTTGAACAGCGCCAGTTGGTGCTCGAGGCTGTCGTAGTCGCTGCGGATGTTGCGCAGGGTCCGGGCAATGTCAGTCACCGCTGCACGCCGTGCCTTGCCCAGGGTCAGGGCTTCGTCGGTGCGGTGGGCATAGGCGTTGATCAACAGTTGGAGGCGGCGCTCCATGTCGTCTTCGCTGTCGAACTTGGCCACGCCCTTGAGGCGTACCTGGGCGTACAGCGCTTCGATCTGGCCATCGACCCGCAACAGGCCCTGCCAGCTGTCCTGATAGTCATTGAGCAGCGGCAGCAGGTTATCCATGGAGTCGTCGACCGGGTCCATGAATGGCGTGCCAAACGGTAGGTCCGCCGGCAACAATTGACGACGGCGCAGGGCATCGTCGAGGGTGCGTTGCTTGGCTTCCATGTCGGCGATCTGCCGGCCCACCAGTTGCAACTTGGCGGACAACTGCTGGACACGTTCGGTGAAGGCATCACTGGAGCGCTTGAGTTCGTCCTGGGCGGCTTCCATCTGCGCCAGTTGCTCGAGCTTCTCGCCTTCCTCTGCACTCAGGGTCTGGCTGCGACGGAAGTCTTCCAGGGCTTTCTGCGCATCCAGGACCTGCTGGTACAGCGCCTCGGTCTGGGTCTTGCTCGCGGCCCGGTCGGCGGCCACCGCTTGCTGGGTCTTGAGCTGCTTGAGTTCTTTTTCCAGCCGTTCTTTCTGGTCCCGCAGCGCGGCGCGGTCGGCCAGGGCTTGCAGGGCCGGCGGTTCGATGTGGGACAGGTCAATGGACAGGCCCGGTACTTCGAAACGCTCACCTTTGAAGCCGTCGAGGATCAGTTCCATGGATTTGACCCAATCGCCGTTCTCGTCCAGCGCGATGCCATGCTCGCCCAGCGGCAGGCTGAACAGGGCGCTGTTGAACAGGCGCATCAGGCGTTCGACGTCCTGCTGCGAGAACTCTTCCCGCAGGCGGGCGTAGCTGTTGTTGTCGGCGTGATCGAGTTGCTGCTTGACCGACTTCAGGCGTTTTTCCAGATCCCGCAGGCGCTCATCCAGGTCTTCGGCGCTGAACTGCCGGGACTGGGCCAGGGCGCCGGCCAGTTCGTCGTGGGCGTCCTTGGCCGCGAGCAGTTGCTGCTCCAGGACCTTGACGTCATCGACCAGAGCAAAACGATGCTTGAGCACCGACAGTTCGCCGAGCCAGCGCTGGATGCCGCTGATTTCGCGTTCCAGTCGCATCAGTTCCTGGGTGCCGCCGCGTTGGTCGTTCTGCAGCGAATCCTGCTCGTTGCGGTAGTGTTCGGCCTGAATGGTCAGCTCTTCCTTGCGCGCACTGGCGTAGTCCGACCAAGTGCCCAGCAGCGAGTCGAGCAGAGGCGACAGGCGATGCAGTTTGCCGCGCAGTACATCGCGCTGCTTCACGCCATTGGCCAGGGCTTCCACCAACGGCCCGGCGGCCACCAGGGAGTTGTAGTCCTGTTCCATGCGTCGTACATCGCGGAAGGCTTCTTCGCACGCGGCGATGTAATCCACGCTACCGGAACGCAGGCTGTGCTCGAAGGCATCGAGGAACAGTTGCTTGAGCTTGGCCGCAGTGATTTCGCGCATGTGCAGCAGGTTGATAAACAGTGCGCGGAAGGTCTTGAGGCTTTGCTCGCTGGTGGACCGCAGCGGGATCAGCGTCAAGTCCAGCGGGATCGAGGTGTGGCCACCCACCAGCAGGCGTCGCAGTTCATCAGGCTTGAGTTCGTAGGCTTTGAGGCCTTCACGCTCCAGGTTGGTGAACAGCTCTTTCTGACGCAGGCAGGTGTCGTCTTTCTGATAATGGGCCAGGTCCAGCTTGCCGGCGTAGGCAAAAAACTGGTGGCCGAAACCGCCGCCGGGGCCGCGTCCGACCACACCGATCACGTGCGGGCCGTGGGGCAGGGCGACCTCCACCAGGATATAGCTGGTGTCCGAGGCAAAGTAGAACCGCCGGGATTGCTCCAGGCTGTACTTACCGAAGCTCATGTCCGACATGCGCGCCAGGATCGGGAACTGCAAGGCGTTGATCGACGCGGATTTACCGAGGTTATTGGCGCCGTATACCGACAGCGGTTCTTCCAGCGGGAACAGACCCAGGCTGTAACCGGCGGTGTTTAAAAGGGCAAAGCGGCGGATGCCGTAGCGTTCCTTGCTCATGCGTCGGTCTCCTGTTCTTCGGCAATGGCGCGGGCCAGTGCGTCTTCTTCGCTCTCAGCGTCAAAGGGGCTGAGGTCCAGCGGATCATCGGTTTGCAGCAGTTTCTCGTCGCTGTCTTCGTCGATCAGCACCGGCACGGGCAACGGCAGCACGCTGTGCAGGCTGGCGGCCAGGTCGCGGTCCTGCTGGACCGACAGGCAGACGTCGAGGAAACGGTGCATCGGCGGCAGGAAGCGGTACACACCGTTCTCTTCGCTGGCAAAACCCAGTTGGGTCATGCGGCGCATGATTTTTTCTTCCAGCTCTTCCTGGGTCTGCACTTCGGCCTGAAGGAACAGGTCGCGATACTTTTCCAAAAGCGAGGGCAACTCATCGCGACCCAGGCTACCACCGTCGAGCACGGCAATCGGGTCGCGGCCCTGGTCGGCCAGGTGCTCGACGAGGATGAAGGTAAACAGCGCCAGGCGCTGGGCGGTCTTGTTCACCGCGGCGGCAGCCAGGTCCGGCACAAAATAGTAGAAGCCTCGGGTGTCACACACCAGCTCAAAACCCAGTGCCTTGAACAGCGTGCGGTACTGGTCCTGGAAGTTCGACAGTTGCGCATACAGCTCCGGGTCGCGGCGGCTGACGTGGTAACCCTTGAACAGCTCGCGAAAAATCGGCGCCAGTTGGGACAGTTCGGATAGATCAAGATGCATGGGGGATGCTCGCAGAATCCTCGGCGGCGGTGTCGCGGGCCGAGAGCAGGGCGAAGGAGCGCAGGCTGACCTGATGCTCGTGAGTGTGGTAGTCGCGGCGTTCCAGACGCTCGCGCTTGAAACGTTTTTCCCGCGACAGGCGCGAGAACCAGTACAGCAATTCGTCGGTGGCGCCGTCCGGTTCCTGCTCCAGCAACCAGGTCATCAGGTCCGGCATTGGCAGCGCATCTTCGCAACGCTCGACCATCTCGCGCACGGTGCGTGGCGCGCGCGGCGCCTCGCCGCTCTTGTGGGTCTTGTGGGACTTGGGGAAGCGCGCCGGTTTCGGTTCGAAACGGGCCAGCGCATAGACGTAGGCTTCGACCTGACTGGCGCTGCCCAGGAAGGTGCTCTGCGGCCGCGTGAACAGCGGCATGGCGGCTTGCGGCACGGCGTCGATGCCTTTACGGCGAATGGCGGCCAGGGCCAGGGCCGCGCCACGAGTCACGGCGTTGTGGCGGCGAGCCTCTTCGCGCAGTGGCAGCAACAGCTCACGGGCATGGCGCAGGGTCAGTTGGGCGCTGGTCTGCATTTCGAGGATGCGTGCGTGGGTGCGCAGCAACATGTCGTCGTCCACCAGGTGACCGAGGCGCTGCTGTTCGGTGAGCATGCGCAATAACACGTTCTCGACCTTGCGCACGCCTTGCTCGAACGCGCCGTCGGCGTTCACCAACTGGATCATCGGTTCGACGTATTCATCCCAGGTCGCCAGCACTTCAGCGTAGCGCTGGCGCAACGGAATCTGCCGGTCGCTGGTCTTGGCCCGTTCGGCCACTGCTACCAGTGCCTGTTCGTCGTTGGCGAGTTTCTTGAGTACGTCCCGTACGCGCATGTCCAGCAGGCGCAACTGGCGGGCCAGGTCGTTGCCGTCGCGTATGTCGAACGCGTCCTGGATGTAGCCGGCCAGGCGCTCGAGGTGGCGCAGGTAGGCTTCGATTTCCAGGCACAGGCCGAGGCGGTGTTCGCGGCGCAGGTAGGCGAGGAAGTCATGGATCTGGGCGTTGAGCTCGAAACGGTTCGGGCTTTTTGCCACCGGTACGAGGATGTCCAGGCGGATCCACACGTCCAGCAGGCTGGTGATGTCCTGGGGCGTACTGTCCAGTTGTTGGGCGGCCAGTTGTGAACGCAATTCGTTGAGGCTCAGGGTGCCCTGGTCGAAGTGCTCGCACAAAGGTTCCAGCAATGCCCAGTGTTCAGCGAGGGCGCGCAAGACGCGCTTGGGTTCGATCATCGCAATGGCCGTCGGGTTGGCAATTAAAAGGGGCGATTGTACTGCATCAGGCCGGTTGCGATTCACCCCTGAGACGGACTGTCGGTTGAATCGCTCAACTATTGATTCAACAGGGAAGCGATCTGCCTCGAAGGGCGGTAGAATCCCTTCCACTTTCAGTTATCCACAAGTGGCCGACCCTTGCTTATCGAGTCCCGCCGCCGCGCCTATCTGACCGCCATGCAGGTGGTCAACTGGCTGCCGCGTACCGAATTGCCGTTCGCCGCCCCGTCGCGGCCCGAGCTGCTGGAAACGCCCGAGCCGATGGATATCGAGCCGGTCGTGACCGCGCCCGTGGCCAGGACGGTTGCCGAGCCGATGGCGCCCGTGGTCGAACGGCCGAAGGTCGAGGTTCCGCGCCCGAGCCTGGCCTCGACCCGCACCAACGCCAAGCCGGTGGAAGAGATTGTCGAGGCGCCACCCAAGGCACCCTACGTCGCACCGCCGCGTTTCGCGCTGCAATTGCTGCGGGCCGGGCGTTGCCTGCTACTGGTGGAATTGCCCACGGGCGAACCGTTTCAAAGCCGCGATCCGGCGTATCTGTTGCTCAAGGACATGTTGCGCGCCGCCGGCCTGCCGGACAGCCCGCAGATCATTGGCGAGCCGGTGCGCTGGCCGCTGTTGTCACGCGGCACCATGGACCAGGGGCCGGAAGCGGCGCGGGATTTTGTCCAGGGTTTTGTCTCGGCGCGACTCGAGGATGAGCCCTGCGTGTGCCTGTGGCTGATCGGCTTGCCGGCGGTGAAGTTTGCTGGCGAGGTGGACGCGCAAGCGTTCAATCGCGAGTTGCAGGTCGAAGGCCTGGGCTCGGCCTGGGCGTTGCCCGGCCTGGAATTGTTAATGGAGACGCCACAGCGCAAGGCTGATGTCTGGCAAGCCATGCGCCGGCTGATGGCGCGCTGGAAAGAATCGAATGAGTGACGCTGTATCGTTCCGCCCGATGACCGAGGCGGACCTCGACGCTGTACTGAAAATCGAATATGCGGCCTACAGCCACCCCTGGACCCGCGGGATATTTCTCGACGGGCTGGGCAAATACCAGATCTGGCTGATGTTCGAAGGCCAGCAGCAAGTGGGTCACGGTGTGGTGCAAATCATTCTGGATGAGGCGCACCTGCTCAACATCACCGTCAAGCCGGAAAACCAGGGCCGTGGCTTGGGTTTGCGGCTGTTGGAGCACCTGATGTCGATTGCCTACAAGGCCGAGGCTCGGGAGTGCTTCCTGGAAGTGCGTGACAGCAACCGCACGGCGTTCCGGCTGTATGAGCGCTATGGTTTCAATGAAATTGGCCGACGGCGCGATTATTACCCTGCGGTGGGCGGGCGCGAAGATGCGGTGGTCATGGCCTGTACTTTGGTGGATTGAACACCACGACCCCCGGTGGGAGCGGGCTTGCTCGCGAAGGCGGCGGCACATTCACAACAGATGCAAGCTGACCCACCGCTTTCGCGAGCAAGCCCGCTCCCACAGGGGATCTGCGGTTAACCCGGATCCTGCGACCAGCCCAATACCCATGTGGGAGCGAGCCTGCTCGCGATGGCGACAGCACATTCAAAACCTTGATGCAAGCTGACCCAACGCTATCGGCGCTTACCGCTTGCCATCCAGCGGATCGATATCGGCCATTTCCGCTTCATCCAGCCCGTCACCCCCACCAATATCATCTTCATCCACCACGCTCAGATCCCAGTCGGCCTGCTCGTCGTCGCCGGCCTCATGGGCGTCCCGGGCGCCGTCTTCGCGAATGAGCGTTTCCGGGCTCATGTCGTCGTCGGTGGATTCGTGATCATCCGTCGAAGCCCCTGTCAGCCCGGCCTCACGCACGCGTTCACGTGGCATCAATTGCTCGCGTTCGTTTTCCGGCAGTTCGTCGCCGATCTTCGCGCTGGGCTCTTGTTCGTCGAATTCCAGCTCATGCATCGAGCCCATGCGGTCTTCATTATCGTCGATGGGTTCCGGTTGCACCGCGTCGAAAGGACGTCGTGAATCATTCATGGCAATTCCTCATACTGTGGGGCTTACTGGGTGGACCCACAGCCGTGGCGAGAATTCCAACGGCATTATGGACGTGACCTCGACGGGCGGTCGTCTGTCAAAGTTGCGCACTATTCTCGAGGGCTAGATAGCATGAACGAATTACAAGATCTGATTGATAACAACGCACGCTGGGCCGATGCGATCAAGCAGGAAGATCCTGACTTCTTTTCCAAGCTGGCCCGTCAGCAAACGCCTGAGTATCTGTGGATCGGCTGTTCCGATGCGCGGGTGCCGGCCAACGAGATCGTCGGCATGCTGCCCGGTGATCTGTTCGTGCACCGTAACGTGGCCAACGTGGTGCTGCACACTGACCTCAACTGCCTGTCGGTGATTCAGTACGCGGTGGACGTGCTCAAGGTCAAACATATCCTGGTCACCGGCCATTACGGCTGTGGCGGCGTGCGTGCCTCGATGCAGGACCGTCAACTGGGCCTGATCGATGGCTGGCTGCGCTCGATTCGCGACCTGTACTACGAGCATCGCGAAGCGTTGGGCCAATTGCCGACCGAAGAAGAGCGCGTGGATCGCTTGTGCGAGCTCAACGTGATCCAGCAGGTGGCCAACGTCGGCCACACCAGCATTGTGCAGAACGCTTGGCATCGCGGGCAGAAATTGTCGATCCATGGCTGCATCTACGGGATCAAGGATGGTCGCTGGAAAAGCCTGGACACTACGATCAGCGGTTTCGAGCAGTTGCCGCCGCAGTATCGGCTGCGTCCGGTCGACGCGCCCTGATTCGGCTCATTCAGTCGCGATGACAGCGGCGACGCCAGTGCCGCAGGAATTTCATCCCTCGCTCGTTGGGCGGTTCGTCATAGCCGGTGATCCAGCCATGACAGTTGGACGAACCGCACCGGCAGGCGAACTGTCGATACAATTTCTGTTCGGTACTGGCGTAATCCATCGTCAGGCAGTCACCTGCCTCGATGCTGGTCAGCGCCCATAACCACAGTTCGCTCATGTCCAGGAAGACATTCGGGCTGCAAGAGTGCTGCAGCAATCCGGCGAAGCGCGGGTCATACATGTGGATGTCCGGCAGGATCTGCAGTGTATGCAGGCGTCGTCGGTTCACGATCAGCCCTGATACCCTGCACATCCTTTCCAGCGGGGCAAACCGCTTGCGGGCGACGATGCCATTGCCGCGGCCGTTAGTCGTCTGGCGTACTTCGAAATCGTGCCTGGATGGATAACCCATGCGCGTGCTGAGTTGTTTCTCGGGGTAGATGCCGTCCCGGTTCGGTGAGAAAGCGCTGTCTGCAAGGAAGGTGGTCATGACGGTCCCTGTCGCGTAGGACGCTCAGCCTTCTGGCGCTGGCGATCCTGCCAGCGGTCGTTGAAACCTGCCTAGCTTCGCGCAACCTTGAAACGACATCTACTGTCGACTCTGACAGGAGCCAAAGGCGCTTTCCCGCGTGAGCGCAGGCTTACGCAGGAAAGCCCTTGGGGGTTACACCGCGTCAGGCAGCGGTGGCATGGGGACTTTCAATTGCTGGAGTTGTGATTTGATCTCCGGTACCGCGCATTTTTTCGCCGCTTCGTCCGCAGACAGCTTGCGGATCGAGGTATAGAACAGCTCACAGGTTTCTTCCTTTTGCGTGACCTGCCAGGTCTGTGTGCATTGGTTTAATTGCGCACTCGGATCGGTGCCCGGTTTGCTGCCCATGCCGGCTTGCCAGCACGCAGCGCTCAGGTCCTGGCCCATGACTTTCAAACCTGCCGCATCCGCCTTGGCCTGGTCACCGTCGTAGCTGTCAGGATCGGCGGCATACCAGATGTAGCTCGGGTGATTGGAGCCCAGGACCGGAACCTTGACGCCGCTGCCGGTTGTGATGGTCGCCAGGCCGAGTACATTCACGGTTGGGCCGTACTGGGTCTTGATCCAGTCCCGAACGGGCGCTCCAAAGGCCACCATCGGCAATGCGGCGCCGCTGGCGGTTTGGGTGACCTGCGTGACCATGGTGGTCTGGTAGTCGTTGAAGTAGCTGTAGAGCCCCGCCAGTGTGCTGCCGGCGTTGGAAGGCGCCGCGATGGGCGCGATGTCGATGATGGTCTGGTAGGCCGGCGTCTGTTCAACCGCGATTCCGTTGACGGTCAGCAGCGTGGCCCAACGGTCGGTGGTGGCCGACTCCAGATAGTCTTGGGCCTGGGTCAGGGAGTAGTCCGGCGGGAAGTGCAGCAACTCGACACTCTTGCGGTTTTCCAGAGCCATGCCCAGCGGTAGGAACAAGTACCAGTCGTAGGCCCATTTGTTATCGCTGTTGAGTTTGGTGGCGCCTTTGTACGCAAGGTCACCGGCGTCGAGCAGGGCCTTGAGTGGTTGGCCGTAGCTCTTCGGTACCCCGCTGATGCTGGCATAGACCTTGTCGTTATCGATTTTGACGTGGACCTTGGCCGTGCCGTAGCCGTCGCGCTGCACGCTTTGGCTCAGGTAGTGCTCGACGGTCTGTTCCAGGGTCCAGTCGCGAAAGCAGATGACGTTGCAGTTGTTGGGGTAGGCAAAGAGACGGGTGACGCGTTCGGTGCTACCCAGTTGTACGTCTATGTCGGCGGCGTGGGCGGCGGCACTGAAGGCCAGGGTGGCAAGAGAAAGTACGGCGAGTTTGGACATGCTCAGATCCTTTTCAGCGTGTGGACCCCTCGAACAGGGTGTAGCCATACTGAAACAGACCGGGGCGAAGAAAAAGTGGGCCGACGAAAATATCGGCCCTTTTTTATGGCTTTATGGCATCACGGGTGGCAGATAAGACAATGTCGTCCCCAGCGCCCACAGCAGCACTAGTACCAATGGTGTGTGAACCAGGAGTTGCACGAAGGAAAAACCGATCAGGTCCCTGGCCTTGAGCCCCAACACCCCCAGCAGCGGCAACATGTAGAACGGGTTGATCAGGTTCGGCAGCGCTTCGGCGGCGTTATAGATCTGTACCGCCCAGCCCAGGTGATAGTTCAGGTCGTTGGCCACCTGCATGACGTAGGGGGCTTCGATGATCCATTTGCCGCCCCCCGATGGAATGAAAAAGCCCAGTACCGCCGAGTAGACACCCATCAACAGGGCGTAGGTGTCGTGGGACGCGATCTGTACGAAAAAGGTGGATATGTGATGGGCGAGCGTCTGGGCGTCGCTGCCCTTGACCGTGGTCAGCAGGGCGGCAATCGAGCCGTACAGCGGGAACTGGATCAACACACCGGTGGTGGTCGGCACCGCGCGCGCCACGGCATCGAGAAAACTGCGTGGCCGCCAATGCAGCAATGCGCCGAGCATCAGGAACAGGAAATTGTAGGTGTTGAGACCGGAGATGGCGTTTATCGCAGGTTTGGTCGAGAACTCGTGGAACAACCAGCCTGCGGCCAGCAGCGCCAGGGCGATGGTCAGCAGAGGGCTATGCTCCAGCCATTCCCCGGGACGGGTGCGAGGCTGCAAGGCCGGCATGCTGAAGCTGGGATCGATTCCGCAGGCGGCGGCGTCACGGGCACTGTTCGGGCCGGGAGCGGTGGCATAGGCCACGATGATCGAGATGACGATCAGCGCCAGTAACATCACCCCGGACTGCCAGAGAAAAATGGTCTGGGTGAACGGAATGACCCCGGTGATCGACAGGATCGACGCAGGCAGGCTGGCCGGGTTGGCCTGCAATTGCGCCGCCGACGAAGACAAACCCAGTGCCCAAACCGCACCCAGGCCCAGGTAAGCGGCGGCGCCGGCGGCGCGATAGTCCATCTTCAAATCGGTGCGACGGGCGAGGGCGCGTACCAGTAAACCGCCAAATACCAGGGAAAGACCCCAGTTGAGCAGCGAGGCGACCATGGAAATCAGCGCGACCCAGGCTACCGCGGAGCGGCCGTTCTTCGGGATGCGTGCCAGGCGATCGATCAATTTGACCGCGGGCGGCGAGCTGGCGACCACGTAACCGCCGATCACCACGAAAGCCATTTGCATGGTGAACGGTATCAGGCTCCAGAAGCCATCGCCGAACGCCATGGCGGCGTCCGTGGGTTTGGCGCCGATGAACAGGGTCGCCACCGCTACTACCAATACCGCCAATGCGGCAAATACCCAGGAGTCAGGGAACCAGCGCTCGGCAAAACTGGAACAGCGCAAGGCGAAGCGGGCGGAACGGCTGTCTTGAATGTCGGTGGTCACGGCAATTACCTCGGTTTTTATGGTTATGGGTATTGGGAGCGGCAGGGTCTTGGCGGTCAGGCGCCAACACTGGAACAATCCAGTGACCATGGGAGGCTAATCAGGGTTCGCGAGCGCGCAGGATATTTTCAGACGCGGCCTGTAGCGCTCTTTAGAAAAAAAACGCTGAGCCGATGGCAAGAGAACAGGCCCGCTCACTCTCCTGCTCTCGGAGCATGCCCATGTTCAACAAGCGCTTGAAGCAGGAGCTTTCGGCTCTTCGCCAGGAACTGTCCAGCCTTATGCAGGTGAAAGAGAGCCTGGACCACGAGATGCTGGCCCTCACGCTGGATGCCGACGGGCGGGTGCAAACGGCCAATCAGAATTTCCTCGACGAAATGCATTACAAGGGCCAGGACCTCATCGGTCGGTCCGTCGAGGACCTGGTTCCGGCTTACCTGAAATCCAATGAGTTCCAGCTGCGTTTCAAGACGGCGCTGACTCGAGGCGAACATTTTTCCGGCGCCGTACGGCTGCTCCGCGGCAACGGCAAGGAAGCCTGGTTGCGTTCGATTCTCCAACCGGTACGGGCGGCTGATGGGCGAATCCGCTATTTCTCAATGTATTCCAATGACCTGACCCGCACCATCGAGGCGTCGCGCGAGCATGAAAACCTCATCGGTGCGCTGGTGCGTTCAACGGCGGTGATCGAATTCGACTTGGCCGGCGACGCCACCGCGCAAGCCATCAGATAGCCCCGACGCTCAATCCCCCAGTGCCTGCCCCTCACGCCGCGGGTCGGCCCCACCGGCCAGTGAGATTTTGCCCTGCACATCACGCACCCGGACGATCGCTTGGGTCCCACTGGTCATGTCGATCTCGCTCACGGCATGGCCTTTGTCTTTCAGCACCTGGATCAGTGCCGGGCTGAACTGACCCTGTTCCAGTTCGGTGGGGCCGTTGCGGCTGCCGAAGTTGGGGAGGTTGATGGCGGTTTGCGCGTCCAGGTCCCAGTCCAGCAGGCCGATCACTGACTTGGCGACGTATTCGATGATTTGGGAGCCGCCCGGTGAGCCGACAGCGGCCAGCAGTTCACCGTTCTGGCGATCGAAGATCAGGGTGGGCGCCATGGACGAGCGGGGGCGTTTGCCGGGTTCGACGCGGTTGGCGACCTTCTGCTGCCCATTTTCTTCGGGGATGAACGAGAAGTCGGTCAACTGGTTGTTAAGCATGAAACCTCGGACCATCAGGTGCGAGCCGAAGGCTGACTCCACCGTGGTGGTCATCGACACAGCACCACCCTGGTCATCCACCGCCACCACTTGCGAGGTGGAGATGCGCAGGGGCGAACGGTCCGGGGCGTAGGCAACCTGGACGCCCGGCGGTGTGCCGGGTTTGGCAATGCCCATGCTGCGCGGACCGATCAGGCGCGCGCGGCTGGCCAGATAACCGGGATCGACCAGGCCTTTGACCGGCACAGGGACGAAGTCCGAGTCAGCGACATACAGGGCGCGGTCGGCGTAGGTCAGGCGTTCGGCTTCGGCGATCAGGTGCACCGCTTCGGACACTGGTTCAATGCCGGCGGGTTTATCGCTCTTGACGGGTTTCAAGGGGGCGAGGGCCATGCGGCCGTCGCGCTGTTCCAATGCCTGCAAAGTCCCGAGGATCTGCGCCACGGCGATCCCGCCCGAAGACGGGGGCGCCATGCCACAGACTTGCCAGCGCTTGTAATCCGTGCACAACGGCGCGCGTTCCCGGGCGGCGTAGCCCTGGAGATCGTCCAGTGACAGGCTGCCGGGGTTGGCATGTTCCTGCACCTTGGCGACGATTTCTTCGGCAATCGGCCCTTTGTACAACGCGTCGGGACCTTCGCTGGCGATGCGCTTGAGCACGTCGGCCAAAGCCGGATTTTTCAGCAGCGTGCCGACCGCTTTCGGGCTGCCATCGGCGTTCAGGAAATAGGCGGCCATGTCCGGCGACTCTGGCAAAGAGGTGTCGGCAGCAATCATCGAGTGCAATCTTGGCGAGATCGCGAAGCCCTGTTCTGCCAGCGCGATGGCCGGTTCGAACAGCGTGGCCCATTCAAGTCGGCCATGTTTGCGATGGGCCAGTTCCAGCGCACGCAACACGCCCGGTGTGCCCACGGAACGGCCGCCTATCTGCGCGGCGGTGAACGGCATGGGTTTGCCATCTGCTTGCAGGAAAAGTGTCTCGCTGGCGCCGGCCGGTGCCGTTTCGCGCCCGTCGTAAGTGCGTACAGCCTTGCCATCCCACAACACGATGAATGCACCGCCACCGATCCCGGAGGACTGCGGCTCCACCAGGGTCAGCACCGCCTGCATGGCGATCGCCGCGTCGATGGCCGAGCCGCCGCGCCGTAACATCTGCCGCCCGGCTTCGGCCGCCAGCGGGTTGGCCGCCGCGGCCATGTGCTTGTCGGCGTGGCGGGTCTGCAAGTCGGTGCGATAGCCGGAGGCGATCTCCGGTGCGACGGGCAATGCTGGGGTTGTAGAGGAGGGCGGGGCCTTACAGGCAACGAGTGCCAGGGCTACAGCCAGTAGCGAAATAGCTGACAGGCGATGAAGATTGGGTTTCAGATCTGCAAGCATATGTCGCTCCATCCGTGGGCCAGGGGATAGGGAACGACTGTAGCGATGCGAGGCGTCTGGCGCAAATCAGCGCGGATCAGAACAAAAAGTGATATCAGCGACAGCAATGCCTCTAAACAATATCAGTCAGGCACAGAACCCTGTGGCGAGGGGATTTATCCCCGCTGGGCTGCGCAGCAGCCCCAAAAAAAGACTGAAAACAATCAGCCTGACAAACCGAGGCGACTGATCTCAGGGTTGCTGCGCAACCCAGCGGGGATAAATCCCCTCGCCACAATGAATCAAGCAAACCGTACGCTGCCAGCCACGCTGCTTTTCTCGAGGCATAAAAAAACGGCTTATCTTTCGATAAGCCGTTTTTAGTACTTGGTGGCTACACAGGGACTTGAACCCCGGACCCCAGCATTATGAATGCTATGCTCTAACCAACTGAGCTATGTAGCCAAGTGTGGCGCGCATTATTCGCCGGTAACGAAGATGTGTCAAGCGTAAATCTGAAATATTTCTCAGCGCTTTCAACCGCTTATCAATCCTCGCAGTAAATACCCGTCAACCGAGTTGAAATCTCCCTGTGTTGGCGCTCAGAGCCTGGCTGCCCTGGCTCAACGTATCCGCTGCGAGGTTCACGGCGCGTGCCCCTTCAAGCAAACGCATGGCCGCCTGGTCGACCTGTTGGATATTGCCGCTGACCTCGTCGGCGGTGCTGGCTTGTTCGTCCACGGCGGTGGCGATTTGCGCCAGGGTGTCGGTGACGCTTTGCACTGCGTTGGCAATTTCTCCCAGTCGCTCGCCAAGGCCGGTGACAGCTTGCGCGTCGGTCTGGGCCTGGTCGCACGCGGCTTCCATCAGGCTGACCGCTTCGTTGACCGTGGCGCGCAGGCTGTCGACGGTGCCAGCAATCTGTTGTGTGTGGAGGACTGGGTGCGTTGCGAAAGGCTGCGCACTTCATCGGCCACCACCGCGAAACCACGGCCCTGTTCCCCAGCGCGCGCAGCTTCGATGGCGGCATTGAGGGCCAGCAGGTTGGTCTGTTCGGCCACACCGCGGATGGTGTCGACCACCAGCTGAATTTGTTGCCCCTGTTCGCTGACCCGGCCCAACGCGGCGGCAGTTTCGTTGAGCCGCTGGTTGAGTTGCTGGATGCTCGCCGTGGTGCGTTGACTGTCGCGGCTGCTGTCGGCAGCGATGCGCCGGGTCTGCTGGGCGCTGTCGGAGGCCTGCTCGCAGCTTCTGGCGACCCCTTGAGAGGTGGCGGCCAGTTGCGTTGCGGCGGCCGCGATCTGGCTGATCTGCATCTGTTGGGCTTCGACTTCCCCCAGGGCGCCGCTGGAGTGAGTGTTGAGGGTGCGAACGGCATTGCTCAACTGCAACGTTTCGTGGTCCACACCCAACAGGCTGTTGCGCAACTGCACCACCGCGACGTTGAGGGCGGTACTGATGGCCGCCAGTTCGTCGCGTCCTTGCACCGGTACTTGCAGGCTGAGGTTGCCGTCACGCAGGGCTTCGGCCAGTAATGTGATACCACTGGCGCTGCGGCGGATGGACGCTTGCAGGCAGACGAAGAGGTAAAGCGCGGCCAGTAGCAGGCAACCCAGCACTGTGGCCACCAGCGTGAACTGGCGGATCGCTGAGGTGTGGTAGTGGTCCAGTCGCGCGTCCAGGGCCATCAGAGACTGCTGACGCAAGGTCGCCAAGTCCGCCAGAAGGGTATCCATGTGCTTCTCGAAATCTTCCGGCTTGAGGTTGATGGAGCCGGCGAACACCCCTTCATCCAATACTTTCAGGCCGGAATCCAGATGCTTGAGGCTGCCCTGGAATTGTCCGGCCCAGGTTTGCAGTTCGCTGGGCAGGCGTGTTTGCAGCACCCCACCGGTTTTGACCAGTTGATCCCGAGCATCGCCGATCCGGCTGCGCAGGTCGCGCAATTGCAGCCGGCTTTGCAGGGTGAATTGACCCGACACAACGGAAGCCTGACCCACGCTGGCCAGGCGACCGACCCGTTCGATCAAGTCCGGCGTCTGCTGGGTCGATATCTGGGTCAGCAGATAGGTTTCCAGCCAGGAGGCGAGGGTCAGGCGATTGTCCATGACGATCTGCTCGCGCAAGCCTTGCAAGGCACTCAGGGCTGAGGTGAAACGGTCATAGCCGTCCGGCCACCAACCTACGGTGCCCAGGCTTTTCGAATCAAGGCCATTGAGACTGGTTTGCAGCGTTTGGTAGCGGGCGAGGGTGTCGGCTTTGGCATCCTCGGTTTGCAAGGTGTTGCCCAGATCACTGGCGGCCTGGTTGAGTGCCGGCTGCACGGCATCGAAAGCTGCCATCGCGGCAAGCGTCGCGGGAGTTGCCTGTCGATTGGTTTCCGTGGCTCGCCAGCGGGCCGCGCGGTTGCGCTGGGCGGCGAGCAGGTTGTCCAGGTTGTCCAGGGCCAGCAACTGGCGTACCCCGGCACGCTCTTCGGAAATCAGGCTGAGTTTGTCGCGATAGTCCTGGCCGATGATCCACAGGCTGCCCATGAGTGGCAGGATGAAAAGCAGGAACAACAACTGAAATTTACGGGCAAAGCCAAAACGCCCCAGCAACCTGATTCCCGGTGATAGAAAAGCCTGCATGCCCATACTCCCCTGAGCACCCTTGCACTATTTTTGTGCGTTTCGACACGGTGTCGAAGCGGGCGCCCTTTTAAAAGGCTTCGAAAGTTTGTCCAGGCCCGCTCTGTAGGCAGGTTCTGTAGCGAAACTTCCCATTCTCGGTCCCCTTTGTAAGGGGCCGCGTTGTAGACCGTTAACAAGGCAAGATTCAGACCATGGCGTTGCGCTATCACCATGTTCGCTGAGAATATTTCAAGTCGGTAGCAAGCTAAGGGGATAGCCTTGCTGCACCGAAAAATGGCACATTGCAGAACCCGCTTCCTGTGCAACCCCGTATGGAAACTTCCATGGCCATCAGCGATACCCAGGTCAATACCGCGTCCATCCCTGCGACGCCCCAAAGCAGCCCCTTGGTCATGCGCATCATCGGTGCCGTGGCGTTGGCGCATTTGATCAACGACCTGATCCAGGCGGTACTGCCTTCTATCTATCCAATGCTCAAGGCCAGTTATGGCCTGACCTTCACCCAGGTTGGCCTGATTACGCTGACTTTCCAAATGACGGCGTCGCTGCTGCAGCCTTGGGTGGGTTATCACACGGATCGACACCCCAAGCCCTGGCTGCTACCGGCCGGTACGGTGTGCACGCTGATCGGTATCGTGATGATGTCCATGGTCGGTAGTTTCGCCATGATTCTGCTGGCCGCCGGTTTGATCGGTATTGGCTCGTCGACCTTTCACCCGGAAGCCTCGCGAGTCGCCAGACTGGCCTCGGGTGGGCGTTACGGCCTGGCACAGTCGACGTTCCAGGTGGGGGGCAACGCCGGTTCCGCATTCGGCCCTTTGCTGGCGGCGGCGATCATCATCCCGTATGGGCAAGGCAACGTGGCCTGGTTCGGGCTGTTCGCACTGTTTGCGCTGTTCGTGCTGTACCGCATCAGCCGCTGGTACGCCAATCATTTGAACCTGTTCAAGCTCAAGCAAGGTCAGGCGGCTACTCACGGTTTATCCAAGGGCCGGGTCTTGAGTGCGCTGGCGGTGTTGGGGCTGCTGGTGTTCTCCAAGTATTTCTACATGGCCAGTTTCACCAGCTACTTCACCTTCTACCTGATCGAGAAGTTCGACCTGTCGGTAGCCTCCTCGCAGTTGCACCTGTTCCTGTTTCTTGGCGCGGTAGCGGCGGGCACTTTTTTTGGTGGCCCTATCGGCGATAAGGTCGGGCGCAAGGCGGTGATCTGGTTCTCGATTCTCGGCGTGGCGCCGTTCACCCTGATCCTGCCTCACGTTGACCTGCTATGGACCAGCATCCTCAGCGTGGTCATCGGCTTCATCCTGGCCTCCGCGTTCTCGGCCATCGTGGTGTATGCCCAGGAACTGGTGCCGGGTAATGTCGGCATGATCGCCGGCGTGTTTTTCGGCTTGATGTTCGGCTTCGGCGGGATTGGCGCTGCACTGCTGGGGCATCTGGCGGACATCCGTGGCATCGAGTATGTGTATTGGTTGTGCTCGTTTTTGCCGTTGTTTGGGGTGTTGGCGATTTTTCTGCCTAAAAGCAGAAAAAACTGACGTATACCCAGCCGGTGGGGGCGAGTTCCCCCGCCGTTCCTTGCAACACAGTTGAATTTCAACGCGTTGAAAAATACCCGCCAACAAGAGCGACTTGACCAGTTGCTTGGATCCGCGACTAAAGTACCGTTCTGTATAAGTCTTAAGTTTGATTTTGTATAAAAGTCGGCCATGTTAATTTGCTGTTGTGGTTGATGGACTGAATGGACGCTGCGGCAATCTTCAAGGGGGTCCGCTGGGGTGACCGGAAAGCAGGTTTCCACATTCTTTCCACCCGCCGCTCTTATTGTCTTGGGACATAAGGCCTTCGGCTCTTGATCTGAATACCTTCACCCCCTCTGGTGAGGTGACTCACGCCCCAACCTGCCACGCTTCAAATACTAATAAAGCAGCTGTATCGCCGTGCCCGTTCAAGGCGATTGCCTCGTGGCCAGCGTAAACAGCAGTGATTGATTGTTATTTACCGTGTCGTGCAAAAGTTTGAGGCTGTCGTCTTAAACGTTGGCAATAAAAAGAATCAGGCAGGGGATGATATGAAGTTCAAATCGTTGCAGGCACGCATTTGTGTCACGGCAGGCGTATGTCTGTTTGTTTCATCAGTCAGCCTGGTTGTTTACGGGCTCTTTACCGCCAGGGTTAATGAGCAATACGTGGCGAGCGAAGTCTCGGCGCTGGTTGAACAATCAACGATCCGGGAGATTCAGAACCTGGCCGAGTCCCGTGCCAATGCCATTCAGGCCAAGCTGCAAAATGCTCTGGATGCGGCCCGCACCATGGCCAACACCTTTGCCTCCAGCAAGGTCTCGCAAAGCCCTTTGGCGTTGGGGCGTGAACAGATCAACACGGTATTGCTCAGCGTTCTAAAAGATAACCCTGACTTCAATGGCACTTACTCCTGCTGGGAGCCGGATGCGCTGGATGGCCAGGATCTTGTGTTCCGTAATGTACAAGACGGCAGTAATCCGTTGACAGGGCGCTTCACGCCTTACTGGACGCGCAGCGCTGGCGGACATGTGGCGGTACAGCCATTGGTAGAGTATGACTCCCCGGATCGTCACCCCAACGGTGTACCCAAAGGGGGTTGGTACAGCGGCCCACGCGACACCCTGAAGGAAAGCGTGCTGGACCCCATTCCTTATGTGGTTCAGGGCAAAAACGTATGGCTGACCACTTTGTCGGTTCCGATCGTAGCCAATGGCAAGTTCTACGGTGTGGTCGGAGCTGACTTCGATATCGACTTTATTCAGAAACTCAGCGAGCAGATGTCGGCCGATCTCTACGGTGGCAAGGGCACGGTGTCGATCCTGAGTAATCAGGGGCTGGTGGTCGCGGACAGTCAGCGAACCGACCTGATTGGTCAGCCCATCAAGGCCTTGTTGCCTGAGTCCTGGGAGAAAGTGCTGCGCGATATCCAGAGTGGTCATGGTGACGGTCTGCTCAATCCGCGC
Source organism: Pseudomonas hefeiensis (assembly GCF_030687835.1). Lineage (NCBI taxonomy): Bacteria > Pseudomonadati > Pseudomonadota > Gammaproteobacteria > Pseudomonadales > Pseudomonadaceae > Pseudomonas > Pseudomonas hefeiensis. Next base: position 5,360,063 of record NZ_CP117449.1, on the reverse strand, counting down.
ACCCAGCATATCGAAGTACTGATGCCCATTGAGCTGGGGCGCACGGGCAAACCTTGGGCGGTGCTGATTCGCCTGCCCAAGGCTGTGGTCATGACTCAGGCCATTGCCCTGGAGCAGGAGTTACAGGCGCGCAGTATCAGCAACAGCATCTGGCAGGTGTCGGTTGGCCTGGGTATTTCGCTGTTGGCCTTGGCCGCCCTGTGGTTTGCCGCCGCAAAAATCGTCGGGCCGATTCGCGAAGCCGCCGCTTTGGCAGCCAACATCAGCCTGGGGGACTTCTCGCGTCGCCTGGTGCAGAAATCCGAGGACGAAGTAGGCCAGTTGTCTGTCGCGCTCAACGATATGTCTGAAAGTCTGCAACGGCAGGTCAGGGTGGCCGAGCGCATTTCTGAAGGTGATCTGGACCTGGAGGTCCGGTTGTCCTCGCCCCACGACACCCTTGGCAAGTCACTGGAGAAGATGGTCGGTAATCTGAACCAACTGATTGGCGAAGTTCAGGCCAGCGCTACCCAGATCACCGGCAGCTCGGCGCAGGTTACCGACCTGAGCCAGTCATTGTCCGATGGGGCTTCCAATTCCGCATCGTCCATCACCGAAATCAGCGCGGTGATGACGCAAATGGCCGCACAGACCCGGGACAACGCCGCCAACGCCAAAAAAGCCGATGAGCAGTCCCAGGCATCACGGGCCGATGCCGGAGAAAGCGACCAATTGATGAGTGAGCTGATTGCCGCCATGGCCGAAATCGACAATTCGGGCAAAGACATTACCGCAATCATCACCACCATCGATAACATCGCCGCACAAACCAACCTGCTGGCTTTGAACGCGGCCATCGAAGCCGCTAGAGCAGGCGAGTTGGGGCGCGGTTTTGCCGTGGTGGCGGATGAGGTGCGTAGCTTGGCCGCCCGCAGCGCCGAGGCCGCCCAGCAGACGGCCGCACTGATTGCCGATTCTTCGAGCAAAACGCAGCGCGGCATGATCATCGCCGGCCGGACCGCCGAATCGCTGAAAAACATCGTCACCGGAACCAGCGCTGTTTCCAACCTGGTTTCATTGATCTATCAAGCCTCCAGCGAGCAAGCTTCAGGTTTGCAGCAGGCCAGCATCGGGTTGGAACAGATCGATGAAGTGACGCAGAAAAACCAGTCCAACTCACAAGAGTGCGCGGTGGCGGCCAAGGATCTTTCGGAGCGCGCATCCCTGATGCAGCGGGTGTTGGGGCGCTTCAAAGTCAAAAGGGGGTAGTTGGTTGCCTGGTCGGCTTCAGGCGCCTGTCTGGAGCTCGATCAAGCGATATCGCCATATTGACGGGCACACTGTTCACTCAAGATTTATTGTGCGAGGGACCAAACTCCCTCGCCACGGGGTCAATCCAGTTCTTGTTCTTGAATGATCGCAACTGTATTGCGTTGTCTATCAGCGTCTCGATAACGCCCCTGAGGGTGTACTATCAATACTCGCCCATCGGATATCAGTTAGCCATGTCCACGCTAAGCGAAGAGAGCCGTCAGATCGTAGCTTCTCTGGCGCACCGCGTTGGTCCCAACGCTGACATTGCAAAGACCGCCCACGCGATCATTTCCATTTTGCAGGATATAGAAGTGGCCCTGACGCCTGTCATTGGTCAGCAAGGGGTTGCCGCGTTGTTTCGCCGCAGCCTGCGCCTGTGTGGGTCCGCTCATCCGCGCCTGACCAGCGTCTGCGACAAGGTGCAGCCCGGCCGGGTTCTGACCGCCCTTAACTCAGTGCTCGTTGAGCAAAGCGAAGCCGATGCGCTGTTTTTCGGTGAAATGTTGCTGACTATCTTCTACGAGTTGCTGACCACGCTGATCGGACCCTCGCTTACCGCACGTTTGCTTCGTGGCGTGTGGGATTCTTCTTTGAGCGACACCCCTTCGCAGGAAAATTCGCCATGAGCAGCAAAGTGACTATCAACCGCTTGGCCACCGGCGTGCCAGGACTGGACGAGGTCTTGGGCGGAGGATTGCCGGAGTTTTCGTTCAACCTGATCGCCGGCCCGCCCGGTTGCGGCAAGACCACCCTCGCGCACCAGATGATGTTTGCCCTGGCGACCCCCGAACGTCCGGCACTGTTTTTTACCGTGCTGGGTGAGCCGCCGCTGAAGATGCTGCGCTATCAGCAACAGTTCGATTTCTTCGACAGCGACGCGATCAATCATTCGATCCGCTACGTCAACCTGGCTGACGACACCCTGGCCGGGGATTTGGACGAGGTGCTGCGGCGCATTGTCAGCGAGGTGGAGGCTCACTCCCCGGCGCTGGTGTTCGTTGACTCGTTCCGCTCGGTAGTGCTGGCCAGCCAGACCCAGGACAACCCGAATAACAACTTGCCGCAGTTCGTCCAGCAACTGGGCATGTTGATGACCACCTGGCAGGCCACGACTTTCCTGATTGGTGAGTATTTCACCGAAACCGATACCAACCCGATTTTCACCGTGGCCGACGGGCTGATCTGGCTGCGCCAGAGCGTTCAGCGCAATTCCATGGTGCGCAAGATGGAAATCATGAAGATGCGCGGCCAGCCGACGCTGCCGGGTCTGCATACCTTCCGTATCGCCTCGTCCGGGATCAGGGTATTTGCCCCTGCTCCCTTCAAGCCGAGCGAAGCACCGCTGGAGTTCCCCATCAACCGCTTGGGGATGGGAGTGCCGCAGCTCGACGAAATGCTCGGTGGTGGCCTGCCGCGCGGTTATTCCCTGTTGGTGGCTGGCCCGTCGGGCTCTGGAAAAAGCATTCTCGCGGCATCTTTCCTCGCCGAAGGCGCGCGAAATGGTGAAAACGGCGTGATTGCGGTGTTCGAGCAGCGCCCCAATCACTCCCAGAACGCCACCCTCTCAAACTTGATTCAAAGCGGTAAAGTCGGATTGGTGGATAGCCGCGCTCCAGACCTGTCCATCGACGAGATCGTGCAGTTGCTGTTGAGCGAGATTGCTCGCCTGAACGCAACCCGGGTGGTGATTGACTCGCTGTCGGGTTTCGAACTGGCCCTGGCGCCGACCTTTCGCGAAGATTTTCGCGAGTCACTGTCGCGTATGGTCACCGCATTGACCAGCGCCGGTGTCAGTGTATTGATGACCTCGGAGTTGGAGGATCGCTACACGGATCTGCGTTTCAGTCCTTACGGCACGGCTTTTCTCACCGACGCAATCATCGTTCAGCGCTACATTGAAGTGCAAAGCCGCTTATTGCGCATCATGGCTGTGGTCAAGGTGCGGGCCAGCGCTCACTCCGATGAGTTACGCCTTTACAGCATCGACGATAGCGGTTTGCAGATCGGTGAAATGTTGCCGGACCAGGAAGGTTTGCTCGGAGGTCGGCCTACCCGGCAGCTTTCTGGCAAAGACACAGGATGAGCCATCATCATGAATGAGGCCAACGGCGGGAATGAGCAGGCGAAGGCGACGGCCGCTCGCGAGCTGTTCCTGCTCGGCCAGAAAACCGTCGAGGCGCGCGCGGTGCTGGCCGCGCTGCACAAGGAACTGAACGACGCCAACACCCAACTCGCCGATAAGCAACAAGTCGAGCAACTGATCGAGGCCAATCAACAGTTGGTCCTGGCGATCCTGTCGGCCCAGTCCGAGGCTGAAAAACCGGCATTCACGCAGGCAGAACAACAATTGTATCTGCAGATGCGCGAAGCCAATGAGCAATTGGTCATTGCCGCCCTCAGCGCGCAACACCTGCAAGACTCGGCCGAACGGGCGCTGGAGCGCCAGCGTAGCGTTCTCGCCTTGGTCGCCCACGAACTGCGCAATCCGCTGACGCCCATCAGCATGATTGCCGGTCGGCTGGTGCGGGTGCCCAGTGAGGAGTTGCCGCGCATGCAGACGTTGATCGAAGGTCAGGTCCGGCACATGTCTCGATTAGTTGAGGACTTGCTCGATGTCTCCCGCGTCAGCACCGGCAAGTTTCGTCTCGATTGCCAAATCGTCGATATGGTTCAGATCATTCGTGAGGCCATCGATATCTGTAAACCGGTCATGATCAGCGGCAATTTGCTGTTCAGCGCCACACTGCCCGAGTGTGCCCTGCTGGTGTACGGCGATCCGGTGCGGCTTGCTCAGATTCTCGGCAACCTGCTGGGGAATGCGGCCAAATACACCCCCGTGGGGGGCACCGTCGTACTGTCGGTCACCGTCGAAGGTAGTGTCTTGCAGGTAAGCATCTGCGATACCGGCATAGGTATTTCGGCCAAGGCACTGCCGTTTATTTTTGAACCCTTTGTGCAGGATGTTCACGCCATCGGCTTCAACGGCGCTGGCCTGGGCATTGGTCTGACGGTGGTGCGCGAGTTGGTCGAAAGCCACGGTGGCACAGTGCTCGGCAAGAGTGAGGGCGATGGCAAGGGAAGCGAGTTCGTGGTGAGGTTGCCGTTGGCAAGCTAATGAGGTGGCGCAGGCGTCCCATCTCCCGGCTCGTTCGGTTCGGGTGTGTCAGATTCTGTAATAATTCGATGCGTATGACGCGTTCGGAAACATTATAGGATCACCTCCCCAACTATTTTCAGGTCTATATGAACACCCTTCTGGAGCCTCCCGGTCGTTTTTTTCAATTCGCGCCCTGTACCAGTCCGCTCTGTGTTACCCAGCGTATATCCGGTTTTTCCGGCTCGCCGGACCTCCAAATTCTATCTGCAGGCTTCTCAGCGATTCCTCTCCGCGAGAGTAACGGTGTCGTCTCTCACGCTGTGCCTCGCTCTATCCGCTTGATAAAGTTTTTTCCTCTCGCGCCTTTCGCCGCGACTCTACGAGAGGTTGGATAACCCCTATGGAATGGATTGCTGATCCGACGGCATGGCTAGGCCTGCTGACCCTGATCGTGCTGGAGCTGGTGCTCGGCATTGATAACCTTGTGTTCATCGCCATCCTGGCTGACAAACTGCCGCCGGAGCAGCGCGATCGGGCCCGTATCATTGGCCTGTCGCTGGCATTGTTGATGCGTCTTGGCCTGCTGGCCAGCATCTCCTGGATGGTGACCCTGACCGAGCCGTTGTTCGAGGTCTTCGACAAGACGTTCTCGGGCCGGGACCTGATCATGCTGTTCGGTGGTGTGTTCCTGTTGTTCAAGGCCACCATGGAGTTGCATGAACGACTCGAGGGGCATGTGACAGAGCGTACAGGTAACGCCGCCTATGCGATGTTCTGGCCCATCGTTGCGCAGATTGTGGTGCTGGACGCGGTCTTCTCCCTGGACGCCGTGATCACTGCCGTGGGCATGGTGGAGCATCTGTCGGTCATGATGATCGCGGTGATTTTCTCCATCGGCCTGATGATCATCGCAAGTAAGCCCCTGACCAACTTCGTCAACGGTCATCCCACTGTCATCATGCTCTGCCTGGGCTTTTTGATGATGATCGGCTTCAGCCTCACGGCTGAAGGCCTGGGTTTCCACATTCCGAAAGGTTATCTCTACGCAGCGATCGGTTTCTCGATCCTGATCGAACTGTTCAACCAACTGGCTCGCTCACGTCGCAAGAAGAGCATGCAAGGTCATCGTCCTATGCGCGCGCGCACCGCGCATGCCGTCATGCGTTTGCTGGGCGGACAAAAGTTGGGGGCTGATGAAGTCGGTGAAGAAATTGCTGACATGCTGTCAGGCGATGAAGCCGAACAGGTCTTCCACCGACGCGAACGGGTCATGATCAGCGGCGTGCTTCAATTGGCAGAGCGGCCCATACGCAGCGTCATGACTCATCGCGCAGAAATCGACCACATTGACCTGGCCGATTCCCAAGACGAGATCCGCACCCGGCTGATGCACTCGTCGTATTCCAGGTTGCCGTTGATCCGCGAAGGACGTGTGGATGAACCCTTGGGGTTCATCCACAAGAAGGAGTTGCTCAAGGAACTGTTGGCGGGCAACCAGCCGAATCTGGAAGCCATGGCTCGCAAGGCCATCAACCTGCTGGACAACTTCACGATTCTCAACGCGCTGGAGCAGATGCGCAAAGAGTCGACCCACATCGCCTTCGTGGTGAACGAGTTCGGTGATTTCATTGGTCTTCTTACCATGACCGATATTCTCGAATCCATCGCGGGTGAACTGCCCGATGCCAGTGAAATAGAAGGTCCGAACATCGTGGCCCAGGATGACGGCTTTCTGGTCAGCGGTGCGCTGAATCTCAGCCAGGTTCGCGAACACATCGGCTTCCAGGCGAAGGCGACGGATGACTATCAGACGCTCGCCGGGCTGGTCATGAGCTTGCTGGACCGCTTGCCGATCATCGGAGACAAACTCGATTGGCAGGAGTGGAGCATGACCGTTGTCGAGGTTGAGGAACGTCGGGTGACGAGGGTGCTGTTGCGTAAAAGATAACGTGGAAGAGATGGGGCCGCATTCGCGGCCTCGTTTGTTTGAAACGTATGGCGGCCCTCTATCACTGGTGAAAATCCCTAGACGAAAAAAATCCCCGTATCAGCAATGATTACGGGGATTTTTTCGTCTAGGGACGTCCGTGTGACTCCACTGGCTCCATTAAACGTTGAAGCGGAAGTGCATCACGTCGCCATCCTTGACGATGTATTCCTTGCCTTCCAGGCGCCATTTACCGGCTTCCTTGGCGCCGGCTTCACCCTTGTACTGGATGAAGTCTGCGTAGGCGATGACTTCGGCGCGGATGAAGCCTTTTTCGAAGTCGGTGTGGATCACGCCAGCGGCTTGCGGGGCGGTAGCGCCGACGCGTACGGTCCAGGCGCGGACCTCTTCGACACCGGCAGTGAAGTAGGTCTGCAGGTGAAGCATTTCATAACCGGCGCGGATCACGCGGTTCAGGCCGGGCTCTTCCAGGCCCAGGGCCTCGAGGAACATGTCTTTCTCTTCACCATCGTCCAGCTCGGCGATTTCCGCTTCGATCTTGTTGCAGACCGGAACGAGCATGGCGCCTTCTTCTTCGGCAATGGCCTTGACCACGTCCAGCAGCGGGTTGTTCTCGAAACCGTCTTCAGCGACGTTGGCGATGTACATGACCGGCTTGGTGGTCAGCAGGTGGAAGCCACGAATAACCGCTTTTTCGTCGGCGTTCATGCTCTTCATCAGGGTGCGCGCCGGCTTGCCGAGGGTGAAGTGAGCAATCAATTGCTCCAGCATGGCTTTCTGGACCACTGCATCCTTGTCACCACCCTTGGCGTTGCGGGTGACTTTCTGCAGTTGCTTCTCGCAGCTGTCGAGGTCGGCGAAGATCAGCTCCAGGTCGATGATCTCGATGTCACGCTTGGGGTCGACGCTGTTGGATACGTGAATCACGTTCTCGTCTTCAAAGCAGCGCACCACGTGAGCGATGGCATCGGTCTCGCGGATGTTGGCCAAAAATTTGTTACCCAGGCCTTCACCTTTCGAGGCGCCAGCCACCAGGCCTGCGATGTCGACGAATTCCATGGTGGTCGGCAGGATACGCTTGGGATTGACGATGGCCGCCAGGGCTTCCAGGCGCGCGTCCGGCATTGGCACGATACCGGTGTTCGGCTCGATGGTGCAGAAGGGGAAGTTCTCGGCCGCGATACCAGATTTGGTCAGGGCGTTGAACAGGGTGGACTTGCCGACGTTAGGCAGGCCGACGATGCCGCAATTGAATCCCATGGTGTTTCCCCTCGGAGTAGAGTCAGGCCTTCTGGCTGTGCAGGTTTTTCATCGCGCGGTTCCATTCACCGGCGAGGATATCCGGCAGCACGCCGAGGGCAAAGTCGATGCTGGCATCGAGTTTTTCCTGTTCGGCGCGAGGCGCACGACCCAGGACAAAATTTGAAACCATACTGGCAACGCCCGGGTGGCCGATGCCGAGCCGCAGGCGGTGAAAGGTATTCTGATTACCCAGTTGCGCGATGATGTCGCGTAACCCGTTGTGACCGCCATGGCCGCCGCCCTGCTTGAGCTTGGCAACGCCCGGAGGCAGGTCGAGTTCGTCGTGGGCCACCAGGATTTCTTCAGGCTTGATGCGAAAGAAACCGGCCAATGCCGCCACGGCCTGGCCGCTGCGGTTCATGTAGGTGGTGGGAATCAACAGACGAACATCCTGACCCTGATGCGAGAAGCGCCCGGTCAGGCCGAAATATTTGCGATCGGCCGCCAGGCTGACGCCTTGTGCGTGCGCGATGCGCTCAACAAAAAGGGCCCCTGCGTTATGCCGGGTCTGTTCGTATTCGGCGCCTGGATTTCCCAGGCCAACGATCAGTTTAATGGCAGTCACGATAGGGGCCCTTCCTGGAGTGTGGATAACAACGTCGCGCTCAAACGGTGTTGCGACAGTGGGACGAAAATGGCGGATCTACCGTTAAGTAAACTTCGCGTTCTCGCCCGCTGTTTCGCTACGTTCCAGTCCGCGATGTTTCCGGTCACTCCGGCGACAGAGTGAAATTACTCTGCAGCTTCTTCTTCAGTCGCTTCTGGAGCAACACGTGGGGCGTGGACGTTGGCAACAGCCTTGTCATCGCCGTGCGCCAGGGCAACAAACTCAACGCCTTTAGGAGCTTTGAGGTCGGACAGGTGAATGATCGTGCCGACTTCGGCGTCAGCCAGGTCGACTTCGATGAATTCAGGCAGGTCTTTTGGCAGGCAGGTCACTTCCAGCTCGGAAGTCACGTGCGAGATTTCGCCGCCTTTCTTGACCGGAGCAGCTTCGTTGATGAAGTGCACTGGAACAACAGCAGTCAGCTTCTGACCGGCAATAACGCGTACGAAGTCAGCGTGCATCACGTGGCCTTTGGCCGGGTGACGCTGCAGGGCTTTGATTACGACGTTTTGCTTGGTGCCGCCAACGTTCAGCTCGATGATGTGGCTGTAGGCCGCTTCGTTTTCGAGCAGTTTGGCAACTTCTTTGGCCAGCATGCTGATGGACTCAGGGGCTTTGTCGCCACCGTAGACTACAGCTGGAACCAGGCTTGCGAGACGACGCAGGCGGCGGCTCGCACCTTTCCCCAGGTCGGAACGCACTTCAGCATTCAGGGTAAAATCGTTCATGTTGTATCTCCAAAATAACCACATTCGCCCCAGCGTTTGCGACCAGCGCTAAAGGCGATATGGGCAAAAAAGCCCCGCCCCGGCAGTTAATGTCGGGGCGGGGCGCTTTTCGTCAACGAGATGTTATGGAAAGGGCAGGGCCCTTAACGGAACATCGCACTGATCGATTCTTCATTGCTGATGCGGCGAACCGCTTCGGCAACAACCGGCGCGATATCCAGTTGACGGATACGCGCACAGGCTTGTGCAGCAGCGGACAGCGGGATGGTGTTAGTGACCACCAGCTCGTCCAGCACGGAATTTTCAATGTTTTCGATCGCTCGACCCGACAGCACAGGGTGTGTGCAGTAGGCAAAGACCTTGGCCGCGCCATGCTCTTTCAGGGCCTTGGCCGCGTGGCACAGGGTGCCGGCGGTATCGACCATGTCGTCGACGAGAATACAGGTACGCCCTTCGACGTCACCGATGATATGCATCACTTCGGAGTGATTGGCTTTCTCACGGCGTTTGTCGATGATACCCAGATCAACGCCCAGGGATTTGGCAACGGCCCGTGCACGCACGACGCCGCCAATGTCCGGGGACACGATCATCAGGTTTTCGAAGCGCTGATCTTCAATGTCATCCACCAGAACCGGGGAGCCGTAGATGTTATCCACGGGAATATCGAAGAAGCCCTGAATCTGGTCAGCATGCAGATCGACCGTGAGCACACGATCGATGCCGACTACGGTAAGCATGTCAGCCACGACTTTCGCGCTGATTGCCACACGTGCGGAACGCGGACGGCGATCCTGACGGGCATAACCAAAGTAAGGAATAACAGCAGTAATACGAGTTGCTGAGGAGCGGCGGAAGGCATCAGCCATCACGACGAGTTCCATCAGGTTATCGTTGGTCGGAGCGCAAGTCGGCTGAATAATGAAGACGTCTTTACCGCGAACGTTTTCATTGATCTCGGCAGTGATTTCGCCGTCGGAGAATTTACCGACAGAGATGTCACCGAGAGGGATATGCAGCTGACGTACAACACGCCGAGCCAGATCGGGGTTAGCGTTCCCCGTAAAGACCATCATCTTGGACACGCGCAGTACCTGAAGGCTGAGGGTATACCTGGATGAGTATAGGAAAATGGCAGGGGCGGCTGGATTCGAACCAACGCATGGCAGGATCAAAACCTGCTGCCTTACCGCTTGGCGACGCCCCTGTATCTGTTGCTGCGAGTGCCCAGCACTCGATTCCTTTAGAGCAGACTTTGCAGCTTGCGATGCAACATCGAAACGTTGCTTCCTTTTGCTACAAACCCTGTAAGGGTCTCTGTCAGAAGGGCCGAGACTTTATCAGCTTCAGCTTTGCTTGGGAAGCCCCCAAACACACAACTTCCAGTTCCGGTGAGTTTTGCTTCGGTAAATTTACCTAACAAATTCAAAGCGTTACGAACATCTGGATAACGCCTTGCTACCACCGGTAAGCAGTCATTTCGACTGTTTCCCTTGGGAACGGGGCGCACTTTAATGGGCGGAGAGTTACGTGTCAACAGTGGATCTGAAAAAATTTCTGCTGTACTTACAGATACTTGCGGCACCAGCACCAAGTACCAGGGTTCCTCGGGCTCTACCGGTGTGAGTTTTTCCCCGACGCCCTCGGCAAAAGCGGCGTGGCCCCGTACGAAAACCGGCACGTCGGCGCCCAGCGTCAGGCCCAATGCGGCCAGGCGATCGGCGTCCCAACCCAGCTGCCACAGGTGGTTGAGCCCCAGCAAAGTCGTCGCGGCGTTTGAGCTGCCGCCGCCGATGCCGCCACCCATGGGCAGGATTTTTTCGATCCAGATATCAATGCCCAGCGAGCAACCGGATTGCTCCTGAAGTTTTCTCGCGGCTTTGACGATCAGGTTGCTGTCGTGAGGAACGCCTTGGAATTCGGTGTGCAGGTGAATCACGCCGTCGTCACGCACGGCAAAGGTGATTTCATCGCCGTAGTCGAGAAACTGAAAGATCGTCTGCAACTCGTGATAGCCGTCCGGGCGACGGCCCAGGATGTGCAGCATCAGGTTGAGCTTGGCCGGGGAGGGTAGGGTCAGGCGTGCAGCGGTCATGTCATTGCCCCAGCTTGCGCGGCTGCCATCGCTTGATCACCAGCGTGACGTCCAGGTTACTGCCATGCAGTTTGATGCGTTCGGGCAACCAGTAGCCGTTTTGCTCGGCGTAGCTTAAGTATTCGATTTGCCAGTCATCCTGTTCAAGATTGGACAGGCGGCTGTCGGCGTCGAGGGTCAGGCGGCTTTTGCTGTCCGGTGCTGGCAGGCCGCGAACCCACCAGGTCAGGTGGGATACGGGCAGCTTCCAGCCCAACTGCTCCTCCAGCAAAGCTTCCGGGGAGGGGGACTCGTAGCGACCCTGATTGGCCACTTCCAGCGAAACCTGGCCGGGCCGGCCGGTCAGGCGCGCGGCGCCGCGACCCAGCGGGCCGGACAGGCGAATGTCGTAGTAGTCCTGGCGTTGCAGCCAGAACAGGGTGCCACTGCCCGAGTCTTTTGGTGCGCGTATGCCTATCTTGCCGTCGATCTGCCAGCCATCGAGACCGCTCAGTTGTTGTTTGTGTTCACGCCATTGGGCCGGGTTGCCGTGGCCCTGGACGGACTCTCGGGCACCGAAGCCGGCGCAACCGGCGAGCAGGGCGATAAAGCTGAAAACGATGAAGTGGCGCAAAAACATAATTTTAAAGGGTCTCTGATCCGGTCAGGCGTTTGATGGTGCTGCGCAAGATGGGGCTGTCGGGCTGTTCCTTGAGGAACTTGCTCCAGATCTGCCGGGCTTCGCGCTGTTTGCCGTTGGCCCACAGGACTTCGCCCAGGTGCGCGGCGACTTCCTGGTCGGGAAAGCGCTCCAGGGCCAGGCGCAGCAGGCGTTCGGCCTCGTCGAGGTTCCCCAGGCGGAAATGCACCCAGCCAAGACTGTCGAGCACCGCCGGGTCTTCCGGGTTGAGCTGGTGGGCCTGTTCGATCAGCACCTTGGCTTCTGCGTATCGGGTGGTGCGATCGGACAAGGTGTAACCCAGGGCATTGAGGGCCATGGCATTGTTGGGGTCGCGCTGGATGATCAAGCGCAGGTCTTTCTCCATCTGGGCCAGGTCATTGCGTTTTTCCGCCAGCATGGCGCGGGTATACAACAGGTTCAGGTCTTCGGGGTACTGTTTCAGCGCCTGATCGAGCACGGTCCAGGCTTTGTCGCCCTGATTATTGGCCGACAGGGTTTCGGCCTCGATCAAGTACAACTGGATGCCATAGTCCGGCTGGGTGTCTCGCTGCACGGCGAGGCGACTCTGGGCCTCAGCCGTTTTGCCGTTGCTCATCAGGATGTCGGCCTGGCGCAACTGGGCCGGCAGATAGTCGTTGCCTGGGCCGACCTGAGCGTACTCAAGCAGCGCACTTTCGGGGTCGTTGCGTTCTTCAGCGATACGGCCCAGGTTCAGGTGAGCCGAGTCGACATGGGTTCCCCGTGCAATCAGGTCTTCCAAGTGAACCTTGGCTTCTTCCCAAGCCTTGGCTTCCAGGCAAACCAATGCCAGGGAATAGCGCAATTCATCGTCTTCAGGGTACTGCTGAACCAGGTTGGAAAACTCCACCTTGGCGTCGTCCATGCGGTTGTTTTCCACCAGCATGCGCGCGTAAGTGAGGCGCAGGCGCTTGTCGTCCGGGTATTGCCTGATGCTTTTTTCCAGCAACGGCAGGGCTTCGTCGCCGCGGTTCGAGCCTTGCAGCAAGCGTGCGCGAAGCAGAATCGGCGCCACTTCACCCGCTTGCGGCGGGTTGTCTTCCAACAGGGTAAGGGCACCTTGGGTGTCGCCATCCTGTTGCAGCAGCAGGGCCTTGCCGAAAATCAGTTGGCCGTTGTTGGGGTGACGCTGCAGCAGGCGATCGAAGCTTTTTGTCAGGCCGTCGCGGGTTTCCTGGTCGGTATCGGCCGCTGACAGCGCAAGAAAATCGAAATGGGTGTCGCCCTTGCCCAGCAGGACTTTTTCCATATACGTCATGGAGTCGTCGTAGCGTCCGGCCCGCGCCAGTTGCACGGCGGCGGCGCGTTGCGCTTCGAGGTCTTGCGGTGCGTTTTTGGCCCAGATCAGCGCGGTGTCCAGGGCGGGCTGATCGGCACCCAGGTATTCGGCAATACGAAACGCCCGCTCGGAGATGCCCGGGTCCTGGGTGTTGATGGCTTGGGTGACGTAGTTGTCCAGCGCAATGTCGAAACGATTGCGCTGGCCTGCCAGTTCGGCGCTCAGCAGGCTGAAAATGGTTTCTTCGCTGAACGAGCCGTAGACCTTGGGCTTTTCAGGGGCCTGGGTGCTGTCTTCGACCGGCGGCGTACCGTCTGTCGACACGGGGGCCATGGACTGGCAGCCGCTGAGCAAGGCAAAAGCGAGGAGCAACGCGGAAGATCTATTCATATAGGAAAAGGACGACTAACCTGCGGTCGGATCATCATGACACAAGCCTTCAGTCAAACATAACCGGCCCGTCGATTTACGGTACGGGGCAGTGCGATAGATATCGAGTGGTTGTTCTGAATCTGGCGAAGTAGGACAATTGCCGGCTTCACGTCACTATCAGCGACCTTGAATGGCCTTCCTTGCACTTGGTATTAACCACAAGACTGCTTCCGTAGACGTCCGCGAGCGCGTGGCCTTTACGCCTGAGCAACTGGTTGAGGCCCTGCAGCAGCTTTGCCGACTCACCGAGAGCCGCGAGGCTGCCATCCTCTCCACCTGCAATCGCAGCGAGCTTTATATAGAGCAGGATCACATTTCGGCCGATACCGTGCTGCGCTGGCTGGCCGAATATCACGGTCTGAGTCTTGAAGAGCTGCGCGCCAGTGCCTATGTGCATGAAGACGATGCGGCCGTTCGTCACATGATGCGCGTCGCCTCCGGGCTCGATTCGCTGGTGCTGGGCGAACCGCAGATTCTCGGCCAGATGAAGTCGGCCTACGCCGTGGCCCGCGAGGCCGGCACCGTCGGCCCTCTGCTCGGGCGCCTGTTCCAGGCCACGTTCAATGCCGCCAAACAGGTGCGCACCGACACGGCCATCGGTGAAAACCCGGTGTCCGTGGCGTTTGCCGCGGTCAGCCTGGCGAAACAGATTTTCAGCGATTTGCAACGCAGCCAGGCGCTGCTGATCGGTGCAGGGGAGACCATCACCTTGGTCGCGCGCCATCTGCACGACCTGGGGGTCAAGCGTATCGTCGTCGCCAATCGCACACTGGAGCGCGCCAGTACCCTGGCCGAGCAGTTCGGCGCCCATGCCGTGCTGCTGTCAGACATCCCGGCCGAGCTGGTACACAGCGACATCGTCATCAGCTCCACCGCCAGCCAGTTGCCGATCCTGGGCAAAGGCGCGGTGGAAAGCGCCTTGAAGTTGCGCAAGCACAAGCCGATTTTCATGGTGGACATTGCCGTTCCCCGGGACATCGAGCCGGAAGTCGGCGAGCTGGACGACGTTTATCTCTACAGTGTCGACGACCTGCACGAAGTGGTCGCCGAGAATCTCAAGAGCCGGCAAGGCGCGGCTCAGGCGGCCGAAGAAATGATCACCATCGGCGCCGAGGATTTCATGGTGCGCCTGCGTGAGCTGGCGGCGGTGGATGTGCTCAAGGCTTATCGTCAGCAAAGCGAACGCCTGCGTGACGAAGAACTGCAGAAGGCCCAGCGCCTGCTGGCAAATGGTGGCAGCGCTGAAGAGGTGCTGGTGCAACTGGCTCGCGGCCTGACCAATAAATTGCTTCACGCGCCCAGTGTCCAGCTTAAGAAGCTGACCGCTGAAGGCCGCCTTGATGCGTTGGCCATGGCTCAGGAACTCTTTGCCCTCGGTGAGGGTTCACCGGATAGCTTTTCGGATAAAAAATCGCAATGAAAGCGTCACTGCTCAATAAGCTGGACATCCTCCAGGACCGTTTCGAAGAATTGACCGCCTTGCTGGGCGATGGCGAAGTCATTTCCGACCAGAACAAGTTCCGCACGTATTCCAAGGAATACGCCGAAGTCGAGCCGATCGTCGCCACCTATAAACAGTTGCTCAAAGTCCAGGGCGATCTTGAAGGCGCCCAGGCGTTGCTCAAGGACAGCGATCCGGACATGCGCGAAATGGCGGTCGAGGAAGTCCGTGAAGCCAAGGAGCAGTTGCTCGAACTGGAAGGCAATCTGCAACGCATGCTGTTGCCCAAGGACCCGAACGACGGTCGCAATGTGTTTCTCGAGATCCGTGCCGGCACTGGCGGCGACGAGGCGGCGATATTCTCCGGTGACCTGTTCCGCATGTATTCACGTTACGCCGAGCGTCGCGGCTGGCGGGTGGAAATCCTCTCGGAGAACGAAGGCGAACACGGCGGCTATAAAGAAGTCATCGCCCGGGTCGAGGGTGACAATGTCTACGGCAAGCTGAAATTCGAATCCGGCGCCCACCGCGTACAGCGTGTACCGGCTACCGAATCTCAAGGGCGCATCCACACTTCGGCTTGCACCGTGGCGGTTTTGCCCGAGCCGGACGAGCAAGAAGCCATCGAGATCAACCCGGCGGACCTGCGGGTCGACACTTACCGCTCCTCGGGCGCGGGTGGCCAGCACGTCAACAAGACCGATTCGGCGATCCGCATCACTCACCTGCCTTCGGGCATCGTGGTTGAGTGCCAGGAAGAACGTTCCCAGCACAAGAACCGTGCGCGTGCGATGTCCTGGCTGTCGGCCAAGCTCAACGACCAGCAGACCAGCGCCGCGGCCAACGCCATCGCCAGCGAACGCAAGCTGCTGGTGGGCTCGGGGGATCGTTCGGAGCGGATCCGTACCTACAACTTCGCCCAGGGCCGGGTCACCGACCATCGAGTCAACCTGACGTTGTATTCGCTCGACGAAATTCTCGCCGGCGGCGTCGATGCGGTGATCGAACCGTTGCTGGCCGAATACCAGGCCGACCAGTTGGCTGCCATTGGCGAGTAAGCACAGGTGAATATATGACCATCATCGCCA
Organism: Pseudomonas hefeiensis; assembly: GCF_030687835.1. Taxonomy (NCBI): domain Bacteria; kingdom Pseudomonadati; phylum Pseudomonadota; class Gammaproteobacteria; order Pseudomonadales; family Pseudomonadaceae; genus Pseudomonas; species Pseudomonas hefeiensis. Next base: position 5,344,074 of record NZ_CP117449.1, on the reverse strand, counting down.
GTTTGTTACGCGCCGCCGAGCTGCCGGATTCGCCCACGCCCCGACTGGATGCCGAATTGCTGCTGGCCGCGGCTCTGGGCAAGTCCCGCAGCTTCCTGCACACCTGGCCCGAGCGAATCGTGCCAAGCGAAGCGGCGTTGCTGTTCTCTGAATACCTGCGCCGCCGTCGTTCTGGCGAGCCAGTGGCTTATATCCTCGGGCAGCAAGGCTTCTGGAACCTCGACCTGGAAGTGGCGCCCCACACATTGATTCCGCGTCCCGACACCGAACTGCTGGTGGAAACCGCGTTGGCCTTGCTGCCGGCCACTGCGGCCAGGGTTCTGGATTTGGGCACCGGCAGCGGCGCGATTGCCCTGGCATTGGCCAGCGAGCGCCCGGTCTGGAAAGTCACCGCGGTCGATCGTGTGCTGGAGGCGGTGGCCCTGGCCGAACGCAATCGCCAGCGCCTGGACCTGCGCAACGTCACCGTGCTGAGCAGCCACTGGTTCAGCGCTTTGGACGGCGAGCGTTTTGAGCTGATCATCAGCAACCCGCCGTATATAGCCGCCACTGATCCTCACCTGGCTGAGGGCGACGTACGTTTCGAGCCGGCCAGTGCCCTGGTAGCAGGACACGACGGGCTTGATGATTTGCGCACAATTATCGCCCAGGCCACCGAACATCTTGAAGCGGGCGGCTGGCTGATGCTCGAGCACGGTTACGATCAGGCCGACGCAGTGCGTGATCTGCTGCAAACCCAAAGGTTTGCTGAAGTCCACAGCCGCAAGGACCTGGGTGGGCATGAACGTATCAGCCTGGGGCGCCTGCCGTGCTGAACGATCTCAGGAGCTGTTGCGTTATAGCCGGCAGATTCTGTTGCAGCACGTCGACATCGACGGGCAACTGCGACTCAAGCACAGCCGCGTATTGATCATCGGCCTGGGCGGCCTCGGTGCTCCGGTGGCGCTGTACCTGGCCGCAGCCGGCGTTGGTGAATTGCACCTGGCGGATTTTGACACGGTCGACCTGACCAACTTGCAACGCCAGATCATCCACGACACCGACAGTGTGGGCCTGAGCAAGGTCGATTCGGCGATGCGCCGCCTGACGGCGCTCAACCCCGAAATCAGGCTGGTGCCTCACCCGCAGGCGATGGACGAAGACAGCCTGTCTGCTGCAGTCGCAGCGGTGGATGTGGTGCTGGACTGTTGCGACAATTTCTCCACCCGCGAAGCGGTGAACGCGGCGTGTGTCACGGCAGGCAAACCGCTGGTCAGCGGTGCGGCGATTCGCCTGGAAGGGCAGTTGTCGGTGTTTGATCCGCGCCGTCCCGAAAGCCCCTGCTATCACTGCCTCTATGGCCACGGCAGTGAAGCCGAGTTGACCTGCAGCGAAGCCGGTGTGCTCGGGCCGCTGGTGGGGCTGGTGGGCAGCCTGCAAGCGCTTGAAGCCTTGAAGCTGTTGGCCGGCTTCGGTGAGCCATTGGTCGGGCGGCTGCTGTTGATCGACGCCTTGGGTAGCCGTTTTCGTGAACTGAGGGTCAAGCGTGATCCGGGGTGTAGCGTCTGTGGTGGTAGCCAGCATGAGTGAAGCGCCGGTCGGTGTGTTCGACTCGGGTGTTGGCGGGCTGTCGGTGCTGGGGGAGATCCGTCGGTTGTTACCCAATGAGTCACTGCTCTACGTCGCAGACTGCGGGCACATTCCCTACGGCGAGAAAACCCCGGAATTCATCCGGCAGCGCTGCGCGATCATTGCCGACTTTCTCCATCAGCAGGGCGCCAAGGCGCTGGTGGTGGCTTGCAATACCGCAACGGTCGCCGGGGTCGCCGATTTGCGTCGCGATTACCCCCACTGGCCCATCGTCGGTATGGAACCGGCGGTCAAACCGGCGGCCGCCGCCACCCGAAGTGGCATTGTCGGCGTGTTGGCCACCACCGGCACATTGCAGAGCGCCAAATTTGCCGCATTACTTGATCGGTTCGCCACCGATGTACGGGTGGTCACCCAGCCGTGCCCTGGGCTGGTCGAGCTGATTGAGGCGGGCGATCTTCACAGCCCGGCCCTGCGTCAATTGCTGCAGGGTTATGTCGAACCGTTGCTGGCCGCCGGCTGCGACACGCTGATCCTGGGTTGCACGCACTATCCGTTTCTCAAGCCATTGCTCAAAAAAATGGTCCCCGCGCACATCAGCCTGATCGACACGGGTGCCGCCGTCGCTCGGCAACTTCAACGCCTGCTGACCGAGCGCGGACTCCTGGCCACCGGCCCCGTCAGCGAAACCCAATTCTGGAGTAGCGCGGATCCGATACATTTAAGAAAAATCCTACCGGCGCTATGGCATTCGTCTGGCATTGTGCGAAGCTTCAGCCTGTAAAAAAACACGAAAAATACCTAAATCGGGCTGAACTTCTGTTTTAACGCGGATTTCTATAGCTTTGTCTGTTTGTAACAAAACTAACTAAGTCTGTTCGGAAAAGGATGTTTCTAATGAAGCGTTTATTCTGCTTGGCTGCACTTGCGGCTGCATTGTTGGGGCACACTTACACCGCACAAGCGGCGGGTGTGGAGTTTGGGGTGGGCCAGACCGGCGAGTCGACCATGACCTATCGCTTGGGCATGCAGTTCGACTGGGACAAGAGTTGGTGGCAGAGCGACGTCGGTCGCCTGACCGGCTACTGGAGCGGTGCGTATACGTACTGGGAGGGTGATGAGGCATCCAGCAACCACAGCCTGTCGTTCTCGCCAGTCTTTGTGTATGAGTTTGCCGGGCAGAACGTAAAACCCTACATCGAAGCGGGTATCGGTGTAGCGTTATTCGAGAACACCCAAGTTGAAAACAACCAACTGGGTACCGCTTTCCAGTTCGAGGATCGCATAGGTCTGGGGCTGCGCTTCAATGGCGGACATGAAGTGGGTATTCGCGCCACTCATTACTCCAACGCCGGCATCAAGTCGACCAACGACGGTGTTGAAAGCTACGCGCTGCACTACACGATGCCGCTGTAACACCTAAGTCCTGTGGGAGCGGGCTTGCTCGCGAAGGCGTTGGGTCAGGCACTCTCATATTGACTGATCCAACGCCTTCGCGAGCAAGCCCGCTCCCACAGTCAGTGTCTTGGTTGGCTACCGATACGCCGTCGCAATCCCCTTGCGTTCTTCAATGCATTCCGGTGCGCCCATCTCGAACTCGCGGCAGATCAACGGGCGTTTTTCGTAGATCGTGCACATCATGCTGTCGCGATCCAGCGCCGCGCACCAGCCATCATCGAGCCGCAACATCACTTCCCCGCCCCATTCGTCCGTGTCGATAAAGCGTTCAGGCACGCCAGTGTCAGTGATCAACATCACTTCCAACTGGCAGCAGCACGCCGCGCACGTCGAACAAGTGACGGCAGGCAGGGGGATTTGATGAACAGGGATGGTTTTCATGGCGCGCAGTGTAAGGCAACCGGGCCCTTCAGGGTTGGCCCTTGATCGGGCACCCGTTCCCCGCTTTATTTGAGTTGACGTCAGTGAGCATCGACTCGGGCGATGAAGGTAGAGGCCAGAGTGCGGTCATGGACGAAACGGGGAGCGCCACTTCACGGGGGCGCTCGGCCAGTTGTGTCAGCACGTGATGGGCCGCCGTTTCGGCCGTCCACTGGACTGGAGCCGGAAAACAATCATCGAGGCTGCGCGCAGGGCCATCGAAGCCGGGGTGGACCAGCGTCACGTCGATGCCCTTGGCCGCGAGGTCGACGCGAGCCGACTCGAACAGAAAACGCATCCCTTTGCCATCGGCCTCGGCATACGACGGTGGCAAGTAAGTCGCCGGGCTGGCGATACCCACCAGATGAGACATGTTGCCTGCGCGCAGCAGTGGCAGGGCAGTGCGAATGCAGAGGCTGGCGGCCATCAGATTGCTGCGCACGATGTGTTCGATGATCAGGGGGGCGGCGGGCTGGCCGTCGATGTATTCGGCTGATCCGGCGTTGAGAATCACGGTGTCCAGCGAGCCCCACTGCCGGGCAATCTGTTCGCCGATCTCGCGTACAGTCTGGCTGTCGGTCAAGTTGCCAGGCACTGCCAGTACTTGGCCCGGATAATGCGCCGAAAGGTATTCGCACGAGCGTGACGAGCGCGAACTAACGGCCAGGTGCGCACCAGTTTTGAGTATCGCCTCGGCCAGCGCCGCGCCGACGCCGTTGCCGGCACCGGTTAGCCAATAGCGTTTTCGAGTTTCCAGGCCCATTCCACACTCCTTTCGACCGGCAGCGCGCACGTTTGATTAAAACTGTATGGCTGCATGGTTGAAATTGCATCCTGCGTCAGCAAATTTTCTGTTCGCTGACCGCCCCACTGTTCAACTTCACGTTTGTCGCGTTGGCAGGTTTCTGAACGCCTGCAATGCACGCGCCCGGGACTGACTCAAGTTGACAATCGCGGGAGGGTAATCCGCCGCGTCAAACAATCCTCCCTGCATGTTTGGGTTATGGACCTGTTGCTTGTCAAGATCGTTCAGTTCAGGTAACCAGCGTTTTATGAACAATCCTTCGCGGTCGAATTTTTCCGATTGACTCAAGGGGTTGAAGATCCGGAACCAGGGCGCCGAGTCCGTCCCGGTCGAGGCGCTCCACTGCCAGCCTCCGTTGTTGGCGGCCAGGTCGCCGTCGATCAGGTGTTGCATGAAAAAGCGTTCACCCTCGCGCCAGTCGATCAGCAGGTTCTTGGTCAGGAACATCGCCACCACCATCCGCAAACGGTTGTGCATCCAGCCGGTTTCCAGCAGTTGGCGCATGGCCGCGTCGATGATTGGCAGGCCAGTGCGTGCCTGCTTCCAGGCCGCTAGTTCTTCGGGGGCATTGCGCCAAGTCAGTGCTTCGGTTTCCGGGCGGAACGCGCGATGACGGGAGACGCGTGGATAACCCACCAAAATGTGTTTATAGAACTCGCGCCAGAGCAATTCATTGATCCATGTCACAGCGCCGACGCTTCCGCTCTCGAATTCACCCTGGTTGGCCTGCAGCGCCGCGTGCAGGCATTGGCGCGGCGATATCACGCCGGCCACCAGGTAAGCCGAGAGCTGGCTGGTGCCTGGTCTGGCGGGAAAATCCCGTTCGCTCTGGTAGTCATCGAGGTGTTGTTCGGCGAAGGTGTCCAGGCGCCGTCGGGCTTCGTTTTCACCGGCTGGCCAGAGGGCTCGCAGCGTTTCGCTCGCAGGCGAGAAGCCTTCGACTTGGGTGGGCACCGGGTCGCTGATAATACCGGTGGGCGCCTGCCGGGGAGGCGTGGCGACCAGGCTCGGCAGCGAAAAGTGCAGGCGGCTGTAACAGACCTTGCGGAACTGGCTGAACACTTGGAAATAGGTGCCGGTTTTGGTCAGCACACTGCCGGGTTTGAACAGCAACTGGTCGAGGTGACTGTGAAACTCGATGCCCTGGCCCTGCAATGTCCGGGCAACTTCAGCATCGCGGTGGGTTTCGTTCAAGCCGTACTCTTCATTGACATGGACGGCGTCGATTTCCAGCTCGTGGCACAGTGAGAGCAGAATCTGCGGTGCCTGATCCCAACGCGGTGCGTGGCGGATCAGCAGCGGGATGTTCAACTCCCCCAAGGCAGTGCTCAACGAGGTGAGGTTACGCAGCCAAAAGTCGATTTTGCACGGCGCATCGTCATGCGCGCGCCATTGTTCCGGGCTCGGCAGGTACACCGCCACACAAGGTCCCTGGGCTGCTGCGGTGGCGAGGGCAGTGTTATCGTGCAGGCGCAGGTCGCTGCGCAGCCAGATCAGTTGCGTGCGGTTTTTCATTCAAATAAGTTCTCTGCGGCTCAGTTCGCGGTAAGCCGATAACGGATCTTCGGCCCAAGTAAGGTTCTCGGTCGAGACGCCTGTGGATAACCTGGCGTGATGGATCGACGCGGCCGGGCCGGCGATGATGATCGGGCAATCAACCCCGCTGAGCAGTTTCGGCAGTTGGGACAAGTTCAGTGCGTTACTGGAATACAGCAGCACCCCGCGGGCCTTGAGGCGTTCGACGGCCAAAGCCAGTTCGCCTGCGGGGATCGGCCCGTCGAACACTTCCACCGGACAATCGGCGCTGCTGGCCAGCCAGGCGCTTAGCCACAAGTGAGGTTCCAGCGGCAGGTCCGACTGGTTGACCAGCAGCAACGGCGCACCGCGCAACTGACGATTGTTGTGGTAGATCCGACTGCCGAATTTGCTGCGCAGCCAGGAGTACAGAAATACCCGTTCCAACTGCGCACCAAACTGGCCCTGCCAGCGCACGTGCAGTTCGGCGAGCAAGGGTAAGAGCAGTTGTTCACACACGGTCCAGGGCGGATAAAGCGCCATTGCCTGGTTGACCAGGTCATCGACCTGACGCTCAGCCAGTTGTGTGACCGCCAGCAGCAGAGCGTGGCGCTGGCGCTGCCAATCGTTTTCCAGAGGTTCGCTGGGCGGCTGCGGCGTGTCGAGCAGCGGTTTTATCTTGCTCACCGCCACCCCGCGATCAATCCAGGTGAGGATGCTCAAAATACGTTGCACATGTTCGGCATTGAACAGTCGGTGACCCTTGGGTGTGCGGTGCGGCACGATCAGGCCGTAACGGCGCTCCCAGGCTCTTAGTGTGACGGCATTGACGCCGGTTTGTCGGGCGACTTCGCGTATGGGCAGCCAACCCTGCGCCAGGGCTTTGGCGAAGTCGGCACCCAGGTCTTCGCTGGCGCTGGAATCAGGTTCGTTTTTCATCAAATGGCATTTCGCAGACTGAGGTTTTCCGGGTGCGGCTGCAGGTAGACCTGCTGCGCCAAATAGGGGTCGGGATGCAGGCGCAAGTGATGCTTGAGCAAGGTCAGCGGAACCACCAAGGGTACGATGCCGAGGCGGTATTGCCCGATGAGGTGTTGCACTTCCTGCTTGTCCTCGGCGTTGATGGCACGTTTGAGGTACCCGCTCAGGTGTTGCAGCACATTAGTGTGAGTGCGGCGGGTGGCGCATTTTTTCAAGGCGGCCATCAACGCACTGAAATAGCGCGTGCCCAGCTCGTCAGGGTCGGCCTTGCCCATGTTGCCCAGCAGGTTGCCCAAGGCCTTGTATTGCACCGGGTTATGGGCCATCAACAGATATTTGTAGCGCGAGTGAAAGTGGATCAAGTCACGGCGTGTCAGGCCTTGGCGGCGCAACGGCTGCCAGGCCGCGTAGGCAAATACCCGGGTCAGAAAATTTTCTCGCAGCACCGGGTCGTTCAGGCGACCGTCTTCTTCTACCGGCAAGTCGGGGTGACGCTCGCAAAACGCCCGGGCATAGATACCGCGACCGCCGCCGTCCTGGGGCACGCTGTTGTGATCGTAGACCTTGACCCGCTCCAGTCCGCAGGACGGCGATTTCTGCATGAAGATGTAGCCGCAAATGTCATCCAGTTCCTCGGCCATCTGCTGTCCGTAGTCGGCCAATGGCCGGGTCACATTGAGGTCCTGCCTGACCGTGCCAACCGCGTCGGGCCGTTCGGGATTGCCCACCAACCGGATCGGCTCGCGAGGGATGCCCAGGCCAATGGCGACTTCAGGGCAGACCGGCACGAAGTCGAAGTAATCAACCAAGGTGCGGCTGCATAGCTGCGATTGCTTGTGTCCGCCGTTGAAGCGAACTTCAGCGCCCATCAGGCAGGCGCTGATGGCGATTTTCGGTTTGATGACCGCTTCGTGGGGCATGGGCGACCTCTGATTACTAAAACTTGTACATAAAATTACTTATGTACAATATTTTCATAATAGGTCCGAACGAGCGCAAGTCAACCGGTTTTATGTGTGGGGGTGATGGCGTTTTATCGAAGGCAGGCTGCTGTCTGTTTTGACAGCAGCGGATGGCGCAGGGTGACGCGGTTTATTGCAGGCTGGCGTGCAGACGGCGTGCGGCTTCCTGGCCACTGAGCCACGCGCCTTCGACACGGCCGGACAGGCACCAGTCGCCACAGACATACAAGCCCAGGTCGGCATCGGCCAGGGCGCCCCACTCATGGTTGCCAGCGGGACGGGCGTAAAGCCAGCGATGGGCCACGCTGAAGCTGGGGGCTGGCATTGCACTGTGCAGCAGTTCTGCAAATGCGCCGTGCAGGTGTTCGATCACCGCTTCCTTGGCCATATCGATGTGTTGCCGGCTCCAGTCGCTGGTGGCGTGCAGCACCCAAGTGTCGAGCGTGCTGTCGCGTCCCGGTTTGCTGCGGTTGCGAGCCAGCCAATCGAGGGCGCTGTCCTGGACGAAGCAACCTTCCATGGACGTATCCAGCGGGGTTTCGAAGGCCAGGGCTACGGCCCAGGTCGGGTCCATCTTCACGCCCGCCGCCACTGCGGCCAGCTTAGGCACGGCCGCCAGCAATGCGGTGGCCTGGGGCGCGGGCGTGGCGATCACCACCTGGCCGAAGGGGCCGTGGGTGAAGCCTTCCGCGTCCTGCAAGTGCCAATGTTCCTGGCCGCGATACACCTCGGTGATACGGCAGGAGAACTGTACCTGCAACTCGCCAAGCAGGGCGCGGGTGATGGCGCTCATGCGCGGAGTGCCGACCCAGCGGGTCTGTTCGTCCGGCGACGGGCTCAGTTGCCCATCCTTGAAGTGATACAGCTGAGGAGTCCATTCCGCCGCCCAGCCCTTGGCTTGCCAACGCTGGACCTCCATGACGAAGCGGCGATCGCGAGCGGTGAAGTACTGCGCGCCCATGTCCAGTGCGCCGGCATCACTGCGTTTGCTGGCCATGCGTCCGCCACTGCCATGGCTTTTATCGAAGAGTTGAACGACATGCCCGGCCTCCGTCAGGGCCTGAGCGGCTGAAAGTCCGGCGATGCCGGTGCCGATGATTGCGATAGGTACAGTCATGAGGGCCTCGTTTACCTTTCTGTACAGACTACGCCGTCGTTTAAACCTGTACAATTCGGATTTTTGGTATAGGTTTTACCGTTCGCGTTTCGACAGGTTGTCCTATTGTTAAACACAGACCCTGCCTGATACGAAAATTCCCTGCTTATAAAAATAGACTAATGGGCCGGGTAAAATGCGATGCGAGGAACACCTCATGCACATATTGCTGACCGGCGGTACTGGTTTGATCGGACGTCAGCTCTGCCACCACTGGTTGGAGCAGGGCCATCGCTTGACGGTGTGGAGTCGTCGACCCGAAGAAGTGGCAAAAATCTGCGGCGCGCAGGCGCGGGGCGTCGCCAGGCTCGACGAAATTACCGAGCCGGTGGACGCGGTGGTCAACCTCGCGGGGGCGCCGATTGCGGATCGACCCTGGAGCCACAAACGCAAGATGTTGTTGTGGAGCAGTCGCATCACCCTGACAGAAGTATTGCTGGCATGGCTGGAGCGTTGCGAACAAAAACCTGGGCTGTTGATTTCCGGTTCCGCGGTGGGGTGGTACGGCGACGGTGGCGAGCGTGAGCTGACCGAGGAGTCGGGCCCGGTGAGCGAGGACTTCGCCAGCCAGTTGTGCATCGCCTGGGAGGAAACCGCGCAGCGAGCCGAGGCCATGGGCATACGCGTGGTACTGGTTCGCACCGGCCTGGTCCTGTCGGCCGAGGGCGGCTTTTTGTCGCGCCTGCTGCTGCCGTTCAAACTGGCGCTGGGCGGGCGTATTGGCAATGGTCGGCAATGGATGCCATGGATTCACATTGCCGATCAAATCGCTCTGATTGATTTTCTTCTGCATCGCGATGAGGCCAGCGGTCCCTATAATGCCTGCGCGCCGAACCCGGTGCGCAACCGCGATTTTGCCAAGGCCCTGGGGCGCGTGTTGCATCGGCCGGCCGTGGTGCCGATGCCGGAGCTGGTGCTGAAGGTCGCACTGGGAGAATTGTCATTGCTGTTGCTGGGCGGCCAGCGCGCAACACCGGCCCGATTGCAGGCGGCGGGTTTCACTTTCCGGTTCACTGATTTGCATGCGGCTCTCGACGACTTGTCGGACCGCCTTTGAAATAGGACGTTGCATGACCGATCACGCGTTGCTTCTGGTGAATCTGGGTTCGCCTGCTTCCACTTCGGTGGCCGATGTGCGCCGCTACCTCAATCAGTTTCTGATGGACCCTTACGTCATCGACCTGCCATGGCCGGTGCGGCGCTTGCTGGTGTCGCTGATCCTGATCAAGCGCCCCGAGCAATCGGCCCACGCCTATGCGTCGATCTGGTGGGAGGACGGCTCGCCGCTGGTGGTGCTCAGCCGTCGCTTGCAGCAAGCCATGACTGCGCAATGGACCCAGGGGCCGGTTGAACTGGCGATGCGTTATGGCGAACCGTCCATTGAATCGACGCTGGTGCGCCTGGCAAGCCAGGGCCACAAGAAGATCACGTTGGCGCCTCTGTATCCGCAATTTGCTGACAGCACGGTTACCACGGTGATCGAAGAAGCCAAGCGGGTGGTGCGCGAGAAGAAGCTCAATGTGCAGTTTTCGATTCTCCAGCCGTTTTACGATCAGCCGGAATACCTCGACGCCCTGGTTGCCAGCGCCAAGCCGTATCTGATGCAGGACTACGACCATTTGCTGTTGAGCTTCCATGGTTTGCCGGAGCGGCACCTGACCAAGCTCGATCCCACGGGTTTTCATTGCTTCAAGGACGCTGATTGCTGCAAAAACGCGCCGCCTGAAGTCATGGCTACGTGTTACCGCGCGCAATGCATTCGCACCGCCGACCTGTTCGCCCAGCGCATGGGGCTCAAGGATGGCCAATGGTCAGTGTCGTTCCAGTCGCGACTGGGGCGCGCCAAGTGGATTGAACCCTACACCGAAGCGCGCCTGGATGAACTGGCCAAAAGCGGCGTGAAAAAAGTGCTGGTGATGTGCCCGGCGTTCGTGGCCGACTGCATCGAAACCCTGGAAGAAATCGGTGATCGCGGACGCGAGCAGTTTCGTGAGGCGGGCGGGGAGGAGTTAGTGCTGGTGCCGTGTCTCAATGATGATGCGCAGTGGGCGCAGGCGTTGAGCACCCTGTGCGAGCGGGCGCCCATAGCTCTGTAAACCTCGAAAAGCATCGCGGGCAAGCCTTGCTCCCACAGGTTTCGAGTGGTCCATACTTAAGGGGCCAAGACAAAATCTGTGGGAGCAAGGCTTGCCCGCGATGACGGCAGTGCAGGCGATGAAAGTTATGCGTTTTTACTGGAGCGGCTCCTCCGCCTTCTTGTGCTTCCAGCTGTCATTGCCCGGCAGGATCAGGTTCAGGGCGATTGCCACCACCGCGCACAGCGCGATGCCTTTGAGGCCGAAGTCGTCCGGGCCAGTGCCGGTGCCTACCAGCACACCGCCGATACCAAACACCAGCGTCACCGAAACGATCACCAGGTTGCGCGCTTCGCCAAGGTCGATCTGGTGGCGGATCAGCGTGTTCATGCCCACCGCCGCGATCGAGCCGAACAACAGGCACAGGATCCCGCCCATTACGGGCACTGGGATGCTTTGCAGGAGCGCGCCGAACTTGCCGATGAACGCCAGGCTGATGGCGAAGATCGCCGCCCAGGTCATGATTTTCGGATTGTAGTTCTTGGTCAGCATCACCGCGCCAGTGACCTCGGCGTAGGTGGTGTTGGGCGGGCCGCCGAACAGGCCGGCTGCGGTGGTGGCGATGCCATCGCCGAGCAGGGTGCGGTGCAGGCCGGGTTTTTTCAGGTAGTCGCGACCGGTCACGCTACCCACGGCGATGACCCCGCCGATGTGCTCGATGGCCGGCGCCAGGGCCACCGGCACGATGAACAGGATCGCCTGCCAGTTGAACTCCGGCGCGGTGAAGTTCGGCAAGGCGAACCACGGTGCGGCGGCGATTTTGGCGGTGTCCACCACACCAAAATAAAACGCCATGGCAAAGCCCACCAGCACGCCGGAGATGATCGGCACCAGGCGGAAAATGCCTTTGCCGAACACCGCGACGATCAGGGTAGTGAGCAGCGCTGGCATCGAGATCAGCATCGCCGTCTGGTAGGCAATCAGTTCAGTGCCGTCGCCGGCCTTGCCCATGGCCATGTTGGCGGCAATCGGTGCCATGGCCAGGCCGATGGAAATGATCACCGGCCCAATCACCACCGGCGGCAGCAAACGGTCAATAAATCCGGTGCCCTTGACCTTCACCGCCAGGCCCAGAAAGGTGTAGACGAAACCGGCCGCCATCACCCCGCCCATGGTCGCCGCCAGGCCGAACTGGCCCTTGGCGAGAATGATCGGGGTGATGAAGGCAAAGCTCGATGCCAGGAACACCGGCACCTGACCCCCGGTGATGATCTGGAACAGGATTGTTCCCAGGCCTGCGGTGAACAGCGCTACGTTCGGGTCCAGCCCGGTGATCAATGGCATCAGTACCAGCGCGCCGAAGGCGACGAACAGCATCTGCGCGCCGGATAATACCTGGCGCCAGAGCGGATCGTTGAACTCATCCTGCATGCTCAAGCGTCCTTCTGCTTGGTGCCGAAGATCTTGTCGCCGGCATCGCCCAGGCCCGGGATGATGTAGCCATGTTCGTTGAGTTTCTGGTCGATGGAAGCGGTGTAGATGGTGACGTCGGGGTGCGCGTCCTGCACTGCCTTGATACCTTCGGGGGCGGCGACCAGCACCATGGCGCGGATGTCCCGGCAACCGGCTTTTTTCAGCAGGTCGATGGTGGCGACCATGGAACTGCCGGTGGCGAGCATCGGATCGATGATCATTGCCAGGCGCTCGTCGATTTCCGGCACCAGTTTTTCCAGGTAGGTGTGAGCCTGCAGGGTCTGTTCGTTGCGGGCCACGCCCACGGCGCTGACCTTGGCGCCCGGGATCAGGCTCAGCACGCCTTCGAGCATGCCGATACCGGCACGCAGGATCGGCACTACGGTGATCTTCTTGCCGGCGATTTTTTCCACCTGGACCGTGCCAGCCCAGCCGTCGATTTCATAGGACTCCAGCGGCAGGTCCTTGGTGGCTTCGTAGGTGAGCAGTGCACCGACTTCCTGGGCAAGTTCGCGGAAGTTCTTCGTGCTAATGTCGGCGCGGCGCATCAGGCCGAGTTTATGTCTGATCAGCGGGTGGCGGATCTCGAGGATGGGCATGGGGAAAGCTCCGGCGGCGGGCAAAAAAACCGGCCTAGATTAATCTATCCGAGGGTGTTGTCCTATAGACAATACAGAACGTTAGTCCACAAACGCTTGATCTGGCCGGGCGGGATGCGTACCTTTGCCCGCTTTTCCGAAACCGTCCCTCCCCTCAACCTCCCCTGGAGAGCGCCATGTCCGCTGATCTCGAGCATATCCGTCAAATCATGCGAGAGGCTGACTGCCTGTACACCGAAGCTGAAGTCGAAGCGGCCATCGCCCGTGTCGGTGCGCAAATCAACGATCAATTGGCCGATTCCAACCCGGTGGTGTTCTGCGTCATGAACGGTGGGCTGATTTTCTCCGGCAAGCTGCTGACCTACCTGAACTTCCCGCTGGAAGCGTCCTACCTGCATGCCACCCGTTACCGCAACGAAACCAGTGGCGGTGACCTGTTCTGGAAAGCCAAGCCGGAAGTTTCGTTCATCGACCGCGACGTGCTGATCATCGACGACATCCTCGACGAAGGTCACACCCTGGGCGCCATCATCGACTTCTGCAAACATGCCGGTGCCCGCGCCGTGCACACCGCCGTGCTGATCGACAAGGACCACGACCGCAAGGCTCGTCCAGACCTGAAAGCCGATTTCGTTGGCCTGCCGTGCATTGACCGCTACATCTTCGGCTATGGCATGGACTACAAAGGTTACTGGCGCAACGCCAATGGTATTTTTGCCGTCAAGGGAATGTAATCGATGACTCGGCCGGGCTTTCTGGATCAAGTGCTGTTCGCTGAATTGGCCGAGAAAGCCGCGGCCAGTCCTCGCGGGCGCCAGCACCATAATTTTCATCAGATGGACGAGCCTTGCCATCGCATGGCGGTGGGCTTGCAACCGTCCACTTACATTGCGCCGCATCGCCACTTGAGCGCCGACAAGGCTGAAACCTTGCTGGTACTCAAGGGCCGGCTCGGTGTGTTGATCTTTGATGAAGCCGGGACGGTGGTGGACAAGCGCATCCTGCAGGCCGGTGGCGATTGCCTGGGTGTCGACCTGCCGGCCGGCGTGTACCACGGTTTAGTGGTGCTGGAAGCCGACAGCATGATGTTCGAGTGCAAGGCCGGGCCTTACCGCCCGGTAGGCGACGGTGAACTGGCCCTCTGGGCGCCCCGCGAAGGCGAGGCGGGGGTGGCGCAGTACCAGGCCTGGATGCGCGCTCAGTTCGACTGACGTTGCGTCAGGCTGGCAGTGAAGCTTCTGCGGCGAGGGGATTTATCCCCGTTGGGTTGCGAAGCGACCCTAAACCGATCGACCCCGATCAGCCTGACACACTGAGTCGCCTGATTTCAGGGCTGCTTCGCAGCCCAACGGGGATAAATCCCCTCGCCACATGAATCCGCTGCACAGCTACACCCTCGTCACAGATCAGGCCAGCTTCGAGTGAGCCGTGCTACCGGCCAGCCACTGCGCGCTTTTGACCCGTGCCTGCTCCAGGGTTTGCACATACGCCAGTTGGCGCTGCTCGCGATGGATGCCGGCGCGGCGCAACTTCAGGCGTACCCGTGGCGCGGTCGCCACCAGAATCAGGCCGATGCCCTGCTTGCGGTAGTCCTTGAGGATACTTTCAAAAGCCGCCAGCGCAGTCATGTCCAGCATCGGCACGGCGCTCATTTCCACCACCACCACTCGAACGCCCGGATCGAATTTGCGCAGCACATCCAGGGCCTTTTCTGCCGCGCCGAAGAACAGCGGTCCGCGGATTGCGTAGCAGCGAACGTGCTCGGGCATCTCCAGCAGGGCCTGATGGAAATGGCGCGGCAGTTCGGCGGTGTCCGTCAGCTCGCTCATGCGTTTGATGAACAGCCCGGCGGCCATCAGCAGGCCGACGGCGACGGCCAGGACCATGTCGAACAGGACAGTCAGGCTCAGGCAGGTCAGTAGCACCAGCACGTCACTGCGTGGGGCGATACGCAAAGTGTGCAGCACGTGTCCGGCTTCGCTCATGTTCCAGGCCACCATCACCAGCAACGCCGCCAGCGCCGCCATGGGCAGATAGCTGAACAACGGCGCCAACAGCACAATCGCCACCAGCACCACGAGGCTGTGAATGATCGCCGCCAGTGGTGACGACGCACCGCTGCGCACATTGGTGGCGCTGCGGGCAATCGCCGCCGTGGCAGTAATGCCGCCGAACAGTGGCGCAACCAGATTGCCCAGCCCTTGGCCGATCAGTTCGGCGTTGGGATCGTGTTTGCTGCCGGTCATGCCGTCGGCCACCACCGCGCACAACAGCGACTCAATGGCACCGAGCATGGCGATGGCGAAGGCAGGCGCCAGCAATTGGCGGATCAGCTCGTAGGACAGTCCCAAGGGCTGGCCCTGACCGTCCGCCAGATTCCAAGGCCAGTCGAAACTCGGCAAAAATGGCGGGATGCCGGGGTAACTGATGCCGTCGACCACGTAGCTGAAACGTTCGCCCAGTGTCGCGATCTGCCATCCGCCGCTTTCCAGCGCCAGCCCCAACAGGGCACCCACCAACAGGGCTACCAGATGTCCTGGAATACGGGGCACCCAGCGTGGCCAGACAATCAATACCGCCAGGCAGATGACGCCGATAAGGCCGTCGCCGAGCCGGGCGCTGGGCAGCGCCGTGATCAAGGCGCCCAGTTGCTCGATGTAATGCTCGGCGTTGCCGACAGTGCTCAGGCCCAGCAAGTCTTTGAGCTGCAAAGTGGCAATGACCACGCCGATTCCCGCGGTAAAGCCGAGAATGACCGGATAAGGAATGTACTGGATCAGCCGTCCGGCTCGCATCAGGCCGAGCGCGATCAGAATCATGCCCGCCAGCATCGTGCACAGCAGCAGGCCGCCCAGGCCGTATTGCTGGGTGATGGGCAGCAGGATCACCACAAACGCCGCTGTCGGCCCGCTCACGTTGAAACGCGAGCCGCCGGTGAGGGCAATCAGGGGGGCGGCCACCAGCACCGTGTACAAGCCGTGTTGCGGTGGGACGCCGACGGCGATTGCCAGGGCCATGGCCAAGGGGATGGCAATAATGCCAACGGTCAGGCCGGCCACAAGATCGCCACGCAGGCGCTCAAGGGTGTAACCGGCGCGCCAGGTTTGGCGCCAAGCGGCGAATAAGGGTGGGGCGGAGAAAGACATGGGCACTCCACGAAATGAGCGGGGCAAATACCGAATTCCCGGCAAACACCTAACCAGTGGCGAGGGGATTTATCCCCGTTGGGCTGCATAGCAGCTCCCGTCGGGTGGGGTGATCTGTCTGAATCACCGAGTATCCGGTTTAGGTCTGCTTCGCAGCCCAGCGGGGATAAATCCCCTCGCCACAAGGGGCATCATGTGATGCGAGGGCTGATGGCTCCTTGAGTATGCCGTGCTCGTCGCGCGGATGTATTGACCTGGATCGTTATTTTTACCACCTGGGCTCATGCTAGAGTGCCCGGCCAAGACCCTGGAGCCTGTCATGAGTGTCCTGACCCGCCGCTGCGCCGCTCTGTTGCTGATGTCCAGCCTGTCGTGGGCGGCCGTGGGCGCGCCGATGCACAGTCAATTTCTGCCTCCCGATGATCTGGCGGTGCGTCAGGAACAACCCGAACACCAGCAATTACTCCAAGTCACTGAGTATTCGGTGGTGCTGGGCAATCAGCGTCAGTCCAACCAGCAGCCGATACCGGTCACATCGCCATTGCTGGTACGCCTGAAAGGCAAGCCCTTGAATAAAGGCGCCACCCTCAACCAGGTGATCCTGAACTTCGACGGCGAAAGCAAAAGCCTGAAGAAACCTGCCTTCGACGAAGCGAGCAGGACCCTGACCCTGTCTTATCCACAGGCCCAGTATCAGGTGGTGATCGATCTGCTGCGCAGCGACACGGTGTACGTGCAGTTCCTCAGCTACGCCAACGGCCATATCTGGGCCGATCTGCACACTGGCGCTGTACGCCCGCGTTGAGCCCCGAGGCCTGCCGGGGGTAAACTGCCCGCCCCGTGAACTGTGCGAGCTGGAGCCCGGCAATGCGTAAAGACAAGAAACAAGTGATTGGTGACGAGATTGGCGATGAGCAGATCAAGCTGTTCCTCAATTTCGATCCGGTCGATGCCACTTCGCCGTCGCTGCACAAACTGATCAAGGCCTACCGTGGCTTGCGGGTCGACGACTTCGAGCGGTTCCTGGCGTTTTTCGTCGAGGCCGGTTACGACCTCAATGGCAAGGATGAGCACGGCAACGATTTCGTCGCGCTGATCCAGGATCAGCGCCATGCCGAGGAGTACGTCGAGTTGATCAACAAGGCTCGCGGTTAAACCTTTTAAACAAAAACGCCCCGCTCTCAGAAAGAACGGGGCGTTTTTTATGCGGTTGGATCAAGCGAAGCTGGGTGTCTCGCTGCTTTCTTCAACCAGTTCCAGGGCGACGTTGTTTTGCGCATTGACCTTGCGATACAGCGCCGCGTCGGTTTCCAGCACTTTTTCCCGCGCCGGGAAGATCTCCGCGAGTTTGCTCGCCCACTCTCCCTTGGTTTTGTCCGGGAAGCAGCGCTCGATCAGGTCCAGCATGATCGAGACGGTCACCGAAGCACCGGGCGATGCGCCGAGCAAGGCGGCGAGGGTGCCGTCCTTGGCCGCCACCAGTTCGGTGCCAAACTGCAGGACGCCGCCTTTCTTCGGGTCTTTCTTGATGATCTGAACCCGTTGGCCGGCCACTTCCAGGCGCCAGTCCTCGGCTTTCGCCTCGGGGTAGAAGCGGCGCAGGGATTCCAGGCGCTGGTCCATGGACTGCATCACTTCGCTGATCAGGTACTTGGTCAGGTCCATGTTGTCCCGAGCCACGGCCAGCATCGGGCCGATGTTGCCGGCGCGTACCGACAGCGGCAGGTCCATGATCGAGCCGTGCTTGAGGAACTTGGTGGTGAAGCCGGCGTATGGTCCGAACAGCAGGGATTTCTTGCCATCGACCACGCGGGTGTCCAGGTGCGGCACGGACATCGGTGGCGAGCCCACGGCGGCCTGGCTGTAGACCTTGGCCTGGTGGTGCTTGACCACTTCCGGGTTGTCGCAACGCAGCCACTGGCCGCTGACCGGGAAGCCACCGAAGCCTTTGCTTTCTTCGATGCCCGAGGCTTGCAGCAGCGGCAATGCAGCACCACCGGCGCCCAGGAAGACGAATTTGGCATCGACTTCGCGGCTGCTGCCGGAATTGACGTCCTTGATGCTGACGGTCCAGCCAGCACCATTGCGCTTGAGGTCGGTGACGCGCTTGCAATACTTGACCTGGGTGTCCGGGGCGCTGGTCAGGTGCTTGAGCAACTGATTGGTCAGGGCGCCGAAGTTGACGTCGGTGCCATTCATTACACGGGTGGCGGCGATGACTTCGTCAGTTGGCCGGCCCGGCATCATCAGCGGCATCCACTCGGCCATCAGGGCCTTGTCCTCGGTGTATTCCATGTCAGCGAAGGCATGATGCTGATGCATCAGTTCAAAGCGCTTTTTCAGGAACGACACGCCTTTTTCACCCTGCACGAAGCTCAGGTGCGGGACGGGGGCAATGAAGGATTTGGATGAGCCGAACGTGCCTTTTTTGGTCAGGTACGTCCAGAACTGCTTCGACACCTCGAACTGGGTGTTGATGTGCACGGCTTTCTTGATGTCGACACTGCCATCGGCTGCCTGGGGCGTGTAGTTCAGCTCACACAGCCCGGCGTGGCCGGTGCCGGCGTTGTTCCACGGGTTGGAACTCTCCGCGGCACCGGAATCCATCAACTCGACGACTTCCAGCGAGATCGCGGGGTCGAGTTCCTTGAGCAGCACGGCCAGGGTGGCACTCATGATGCCGGCCCCTACCAGAACTACATCGACTGCTTCGTTATGCGCCATTTAACGCGTCTCCAAAATCTGCAGCACCAAATTGTCGGCATGGCGGCCAGGAGTGGCGGGGCAGGTCAGTTGCGCCCCAGGTATCCATGGCCAGGATCGCCATGTCCGAATCTTCGCAATTTTTTGCAACTACTGCGGATGCATGCAGCCTGGCCTCAGAGTCCCATGAACTCATTTAAGCGCCGGGCAGGCAATTCGACTTATGGCCGAGACATCCGTTCGTGCAACCAAATCCGTAGCGGACAGGCTTCAGGCGCCGGTTCTTGAGCGATAGGCGGTCCTGTGTCGTTGGGCTGTTTCAGACGCTAATGGTGCTTGTTCAGACGCAAAACTATTCATTTGCTCGCCACACTCTCGTGAAGTTGTGAAAACCCGTTTTTTCACGCTCTTTTGAAGACGTGAACCTCAAAAAAGGGCTGTCCCAGCCTGGCACCGCGCCCGGTTTGGTTTGCCCCCATGTAATACATGACAGGCAAAACGGGCAGACAGCTCAGTGACCGAGCGTAATGACAGCTCTGCAGATTCGCGAAAAGCGGTGATTTGCTTGAAGAACAGCAAGCGCGCCAGCTTCACTCGATCTGTGTGGGCGGCTCTCTGTGGGCGGTGCGAGGTGCCAATACCAGTGCATTAGCGGTGTTGCGAGGCCCGATCAGGAGACGTCCTTATAATCGGGGGCAGATTGTATCGAAGAAACGCAGGGAAATGGTCGTGTTTAATGACTTTTATTAGCCTTCCGGTCAGACGGCCAACAGTTGACGGTTGCGTGGGCGAGTGCCAAGGGTTCGCACGCGGGCGCTGGCGGGCAATGGCTGGTGCAGCCAGTTCAGACGGATCTCTTCGATTTCCACCCAACCTTCGCCCATGGGCTGCAGGCTGCATTGCTTGAAGGCCTGGCAACGGCCGTCGCGGTCCAGCAGGGCGAAGCAGCGGTGCTGTGGGCGCGGGGTGAACAGGGAAATGAGAAAACGCATGGTCGGACACCGTGTCGGAGAGCTTGTGACAAGGCTGACAGGGGGCCATGACACACCGGTGTAAGGATCATGACAATGCCATGACACGAGCCGGTTTTCCCACGCCGTGTCAGGCATTTGAGTATTCATCGTGCAGCGCTAGTTCACCGCCATGGCGCACCGCTATACTGCGGGCCTGTTTTGTGCCCGATTCTGGAGAGAAGAGCATGTTGCAACGCCTGTTGTTCGGTTTGATCGCTGTGACCAGTCTGGCCCTCGTCGGCTGCGCCCACAGCCCGCAACAACTTAACCCGGAGCCCAAGCTCAACGCCCAGCTGGCGCCTGTAGGGCGCGGTCAGCCGGTGGTGGTGCGGGTAGTGGACGGTCGTCCGTCACCGACCCTCGGCACCCGCGGTGGCCTGTACCCGGAAACCAGCGTGATCACGGTGCAGGGCGCGCAGATCCTGCCCAAGCTGCAGGCCCAGGCCGAAGCGGCGGTGCGTTTGCTGGGCTTCACCCCCACCGCCAACGCGATGAATGCACCGCAACTGACCGTCACCCTGGCCGAGCTCAAGTACCAGTCGCCCAAGGAAGGCATGTATGTGACCGAAGCCACCATCGGCGCGACCTTCCGTTCCGAGGTGCAGAACGCCAATCGCCGCTACAGCGGTCGTTATGGTGCTTCGTTGGACCAGCGCTTCGGTATGGCGCCTAACCAGGACACCAACACCAAGCTGGTCAGCGACGTGTTGAGTGACGCTCTGACACGTCTGTTCAAGGACCCGAGCATCGGTCAGGTGCTGGCTGAGTAAGGTATCGACCACATGACCCTGGGCTGCAATGGCCCAGTGGTTGCGATCAGATGTGTGAAAGCAAGACCTGTGAAAGCAAAACTTGTGAAAGCAAGACCTGTGGGAACAAGACCTGTGGGAGCAAGGCTTGCCCGCGATAGCGATCTGTGCTTCACCGCATTATCGAAGGTGCCGTCCTCATCGCGGGCAAGCCTTGCTCCCACAGAGTGAAACCTTCATGCAGCCTCTGAATACAACTCCAGCACACTGATTCCGGTCAGCAGGTCTGCCTCGGGCAGGTCGGCGTGTTGATGGCCGCCGAGGGCGCAATACACCAGCCAATGCCGGTCCTGCACGTTGAAAGACAGGCTGCCGACGAGGTTCTGTTGCTCGTCGCTCGGGCTGATGAGATAGAGACGGTCCTGGTTTTCGGCGTGGAGCATGGCGGGTTCCGGGCGGGTTTGAAGGGCGACAGGGTGGCCTATCCAGATGACGAAACCGTGACGACTGGAATTAGCAGGATTGAACCTGTGGCGAGGGGATTTATCCCCGCTGGGTCGCGAAGCGGCCCCTGGGACGTCTGTCTTGCTTAAGCGTTTGCGAGCTCTGAGCACTCGAGCGGGGATAAATCCCCTCGCCACAAAGTCTGCGCGCCATCGTCCCAATTGATCGTTATTGGTCGGAAAAAGTGCAGTAGGCGAGGGAGCTTTCGGTAGAATTCACACCGTTCGTAGGTTTCGGGCGCGTCCTGTCCGTCTATTGCTTGAGGTTTGTGATGTCGCTGCATTTGTTTTCGTTGTTCGCTGCTCACCCCGCCAAACTGATCAACCTGCTCGCATTGTTGTTTGCCTGTCCGGGCGGCTGGGTGCTGCATGCCACGCGCCGCCGTGAACAGCGGGCGCGTGCCTGTCTTGAGGCGCGCAAAGGCGACGGTGAGGAGCGATTCGAAGCCTTGCTGGACCTGGCGACCCAGCGCATGAACCGGTTTTTCTACCGTTTCGGTTTTGCCTGCCTGGGACTGGCACTGCTGGTGTCGTGGGTCAGCACACAGTTCTGATGGCTAAAAAAAGATCGCCGCCTTCGGCAGCTCCACATGGATCGATATTCATCCTGTAGGCGCTGCCGAAGGCTGCGATCTTTTTGACAGGCGCCGTTTAAAGCGCCAATCCCGCCTTGACCCGATACTGATTGCGCACCGGCGTCGCATATTGCAGCACCAGGAACGGCCGGTGCTCAGGCGGGCAAGCGTCCAGCCGGCGTTGCCATTCTTCCTGGGCCTTGGCCAGTTCGTCGGCGCCGAATACCTGGGCCGCTGTCGGCACCTGCAACTGCGGGTCGGCGTCGGCCCATTGGGCGTAAGCCAGGTAATGCACCGGGAACAGGCGGTAGCCGCCGAGAATCTGCCGGTCCATTTCCTGGGCCAGTTGCTTGGTGTCCTCGAACAGCTCGGTGATCGGCGCGGCGAAGTTCACGTGGACCCGGCCCTTGTAGCCGGTTATGCCCTTGGCGATGCTCACGTCGTCCTCGCCCGGTACCTTGGTGTAGGTGCCGGTGGTGGCGCGGATGTACAGCTCACGGGCCTTGGCCTGGTCGCACGGGTCGTATTCGTAGCTGATGGACACTGGTGTGAGGTTCAGCGACTGGATGACCTCGCCGAACGGTTCGTCCTTGCGGCTCATGTGGAACATCTTGAGGATCGCCGATTCGGTACGGTCGTCACCGTCCTTGGCCCGGCCCTCGGCCTGGGCAATCCAGATCGAAGCGCAGTCGTTGCGGATCGAGTGATTGATGTACGCCGAGAGCAACTGGTACGCGGCCATTTTTTCCCGTCGCCCAGTGATGGAGCGGTGCACGATGAAGCTTTTGTTCAGGCGCATCAGGTCACTGACAAAGGGCTTCTGCAACAGATTGTCGCCAATGGCGATGCGTGGCGTCGGCAAGCCGGCGTGGTACACGGCGTAGTTGACGAAGGCCGGATCCATCACGATGTCGCGGTGGTTGGCGATGAACAGGTACGCGCTGCCGGATTTGAATTGCTCCACCCCGGTGTAGGTCACGCCATCGGTGGCGCGCTCGATCGTGTGGTCGACATAGAACTCCACTTTGTCCTGCAATGTGGCGACCGATGTCACGCCGGCAAACTCACGACGCAACCTTTGCGCTATAAGAGGCTTGAGCATCCAGCCGAAAGCCCCGGCCAGGCGTGGGAAGCGGAAGTGGGTGAGGATATCTAGAAACGCCTTGTCGCCGAGCAGCCGCGCCAGCACCGCTGGGACTTCGCTGTCGTCGTAAGGTCGGATGGCATCGAATTCGCCCATCATGCTCTCTTGTAGGAAACGGCTAGGGTAAGTAAAGGTTCGATCGAAAAACCGACAAGGCACGGTCTGGAAGATAAGCCAGACAAAAATAGCCCTGCAAACAGACCGGCGATTATACGCACAAGTCACCTGGGAGACCGCGATGCTGGAAACCGCTCCGTATGAATGTCCGTATTGTGGTGAGGAAGTGGAAACGTTGGTGGACCTGTCCGGCGGCGATCAGACCTATATCGAGGACTGTCAGGTCTGTTGCCGACCGATAACATTTGTCCTGCAGGTCCACGATGAAGAATGGCATCTGGAAGTCTTCAGTGAAAACGAATGATGGGGGATGTCCATGCAGCGAATCTACGAGCTGGAAAACCTGATGGAAGGTGAACTGCTCCAGGGCATGCTCGCCAGCGAAGGCATCACGGCGCACCTGGTGGGCCGGGATCTGGTGGGCGGTGCCGGCGAGTTGCCGATGTACGGCCTGCTGGGGCTGGCGGTGGAGGACGACCAGGCGCAATACGCCCGGGAGCTGATCGCCGCCTACAATGCCGCGCTGCCATTGCCCGGCGATGAGCCGGACAGTTACCCCGGCACATTGGTCTGTTAGGCTGACGACCGTTTGATCAAGAGTCGTGTTGCCCCATGTGTGGACGTTATGCCCTGTTTCGCTGGAACCCCGCCTTTGCGGCCTTGTCCGGCTTCCCCGCCGACCAGAAGGCCCAATGGAATATTTCGCCCAACGATTCGGTGTTGATGCTACGCGCCGGTGCTGAGGGGCAGCGCGAACTGGCCCGGGCCCGCTGGGGCCTCACGCCGCCGTGGCTGACTGATCTGTCCCGTACGCCTGCCCACGCCCGGGCCGAAACCGTGGCCGAACAACCCATGTTCCGTGAAGCCCTGCGCCTGCGCCGTTGCCTGCTGCCGGCCAACGGCTTCTATGAATGGCGCGGCGGCACGCGCAAGCGTCCGTACTGGCTGACGCCGGGGGAGGGCTCGTCGTTGTTTTTCGCTGCGATTTGGGAAGCTTATCCAGTGCAGGAGCAGGTGTGGCTGAGCACCGCGGTCATCACCCAGCCGGCGGCGGGGCAGCGCCGGCCGTTGATTCTGGATGAAGAGGGCCAGCGCCTGTGGCTCGATCCCGAGACGCCGTTGCATACCCTGCAAGGTTTGCTGGCCAGTGAACCGGCGCAACTGCGCGAGCGGGTACTGGCCAACATGGTCAATGATCCTAAGCTCAACGGGCCGGAGTGCCTGACCCCGGCTTGAGTGTTGAGGCGCCTGTGCCGGCCTCATCGCGAGCAGGCTCGCTCCCACATTGGGCTGGGGTATACACAGAAGTTGTGTTCACCACTAAACCCGTGTGGGAGCGGGCTTGCTCGCGAAAGCGGTCTATCAGACAAAGTAGTATTGCCTGACACGCCCTCATCGCGAGCAACCCCACACATTGGGCTGGGGTATACACAGAAGTTGTGTTCACCACTAAACCCGTGTGGGAGCGGGCTTGCTCGCGAAAGCGGTCTATCAGACAAAGTAGTATTGCCTGACACGCCCTCATCGCGAGCAACCCCACACATTGGGCTGGGGTATACACAGAAGTTGTGTTCACCACTAAACCCGTGTGGGAGCGAGCCTGCTCGCGATGGGGCCCTTGGATCAAACCTTGAACTGATTGATCAACCGCCGCTGCTGCTCCGCCAGTTTGGTCAGATCCGCACTGGCCGCGCTGGACTCGTCCGCGCCACCGGCCACTTCGTTTGCCACTTGCCCGATGTTGATCACGTTACGGTTGATGTCATCGGCCACGGCGCTTTGTTCCTCGGCGGCGCTGGCGATCTGGGTGTTCATGTCGTTGATCACCGACACGGCCTGGGTGATGGTCTCCAGGGCCTGGGCCGCTTTTGCCGCGTGTTGCACGCTTTCGTCAGTGCGGTGCTGGCTGTCTTCCATCACCCGCACCACGTCCCGGGTGCCTTGCTGCAACTGTTGGATCATCGTCTGGATTTCTTCAGTGGCCTGCTGCGTTTTCTGCGCCAGGTTGCGCACCTCATCGGCTACCACCGCAAACCCGCGCCCTTGCTCACCGGCGCGAGCCGCTTCGATGGCCGCGTTGAGGGCCAGCAGGTTGGTCTGCTCGGCGATCCCGCGGATGGCGGTGAGAATCGCATTAATATTCTCGCTGTCCTTGGCCAGAGCTTGCACCACGCCCACGGCCTTGCCAATTTCCACCGCCAGGGCGCCGATGGAGGTGGACGTGTCCCGCACGATCTGCATGCCCTGGCTGGCGGCCTGATCTGCGTGGCCGGCGGCTTGGGCAGCCTGGGTCGCGTTGCGGGCTACGTCCTGGGCGGTGGCGGTCATCTCGTGTACGGCGGTGGCAACCTGATCGATCTCCACCAATTGCTTGTGTACGCCCTGATTGGTGCGGATGGCGATGTCGGCCGTGTGCTCCGAGGAATCGCTGACGCTCTGCACCGAGGTGACGACTTGGGTGATCATTCCTTGCAACTTGCTCAGGAAGGTATTGAAGCCCTTGGCGATCGCACCCAGTTCATCAGCGCGGTCGCTCACCAGGCGACGGGTCAGGTCGCCTTCGCCTTGGGCAATGTCATCGAGCATCGCCACCATTTGCTTGAGCGGCCGGGCAATGCCGTGGCCCACCAGCCAGATCACCAGCAAGCCGATGCCTGCAATCAGCAGGCCCACCATGGTCATGCCGAAGATGTCGGTCTGGCGCTGCGCGTCCAGGTCTTTCTGCAACGCTTGCAGTTCGGCCATCACCGCATCCAGTGGCAGTTGCAGCATCAGCGTCCAGCGGGCCTCGGTTTCACCGATGCCGAACGGCATGTACACCTCGATATGCCCATGGGTTTCATCGACGTCGTAACGCACCTGGCCGACGCTGAGCTTGGACAGATTGTCCAGTTCATTGGCGTCCAGCAGGTCGCTGGCCTTCTCTCCCAGTTTGGACGGGTCCTTTGTGAAGGCCACCAAGCGGTTGTTGCTGGAGAGCAAGGCCATTTCCCCGGCGCCCTCATACAACTTGCGGTCGGCGGCGACGAGCATGTCCTGGATGAAGTTCACCGACAGGTCGGCGCCGACGATGCCCTGGAACTTGCCATCGACCATGATCGGCTCGATGAACGAGGCGAGCATGGTCATGGTATCGCCCACGCGATAGGGCGCCGGGTCGATCACGCAGGCTTTCTTGCTGTCCCGGGAACACAGGTAATACTCACTGGCACGAATGCCGGTGGACAGCAGTTTCTGGTCCGTCACATCGGCGAGCTTTTCCAGACCCAGGGTGCCGTCCTGGTTGCGAAACCACCAGGGCAGGAAGCGCCCGTCGGTTTCCATGCCCAGCACCGGGCTGTTCACGTAATTGGCGTCGTCGTGGTCAATGGCATTCGGTTCCCAGGCGATGTAGGCGCCGAGAATCTTCGGGTTACGCACCACCGTTTCGCGCAGCAGGCTGATCATCTGCTCGCGGGGCACCTTCAGTTGCGCGTTGCCGTCCGTGCCATTCATGCCCATCAAGGCGTTGGTAGTCGCAAGGCCCCGGGCAAGCAGTAGCGGCGCCTCCAGTTCCCGCTGGATCAGACTGGCCTGGGTGCGGGCCAGCGCGTCGAGGCGTTGTTCGATCAGATGCTCGAACTGCGCCTTGGTCCGCTGTTGCACCATTTCCTGGGTGCGGGCACCGGCAAACAGCGCGTACAGCACCAGGGCACCGACCACAATGAGGATGATGGTGCCGGCCAGCGCGGCCACGGAAAACTGGATCGATTTGAATTTCATAAGGGCTCCGGACGCGGGAATGACGTCTGAAGCTTGTATCGGCGTTTCTTCAGCTCGGCATGAGGCGCTATTCGTCGGATGACTGTTTTGGCTTTATGGGTGTCGTAAATGGACTGGAGTAGGGTCTGTCTGAAAAAGCTGTAGTCCCACGCTATGTATCTGGCGCTGATACAAATCAGCGCCTAGGATACGCCCACGTTTCCAGGGAGCTTCTTACATGAACAAGATATTGATGGTGAGTGCACTGAGCGCGGGTCTGCTGCTTGCCGGTTGCCAGTCGGTCAACACCACCAGCGGCGGAGCCGTGGGCGTGGAACGCAAGCAATACATGTTCAGCATGCTGTCCACCGACCAGGTCAATCAGATGTATGCCCAGTCCTACCAAAAGACCATGGGCGAAGCGAGCGCCAAGGGTGTATTGGACAAGACGAGTAGCGATGCCAAGCGCGTCCAGGCCATTTCCAGTCGGCTGATTGCTCAGGCACCCGTGTTCCGTCCGGATTCGGCGCAATGGAACTGGGAAGTGAACCTGATCAAAAGCGATGAGCTCAACGCCAGTTGCGGCCCCGGCGGCAAAATCATTTTCTATACCGGGTTGATCAACAAGCTCAAGCTCACTGACGATGAAATTGCCGCGATCATCGGCCATGAAATCGCTCACGCCTTGCGCGAGCACGGCCGCGAAGCGATGTCCAAGGCCTATGGCATCGAAATGGCCAAGCAGGGCGCCGGTGCGTTGTTCGGCCTGGGCCAGGACAGCCTGGCACTGGCCGATACCGTGGCCAACTACGGCATGACCCTGCCCAACAGCCGCGGCAATGAGAACGAAGCCGACCTGATCGGTCTGGAACTGGCCGCTCGCGCCGGTTACGACCCGAATGCTGCGATCACCTTGTGGAACAAGATGAGCAAGGCTTCGGAAGGCGCGCCACCGGAGTTCATGAGCACCCACCCGTCGTCCAGCAGCCGGATCGCGTCGCTGCAGGCGGCGATTCCGAAGGTAATGCCGCTTTATCAGCAGGCCCGCAAGTAACCATCGTTGTGGGAGCAAAGCTTGCTCGCGACAGAGGCGACGCAGACTTCAATCAGACCGCGTCATCGTTTATCGCGAGCAAGCTATGCTCCCACAGTGGTCCTCTGCAAGGTGCGGCACAGGATCAAACCCAGCCACTGCTCTGCATCGCCTTATAGACCGCCACGGCTGCCAGGACAAAAAATGCCGAGGCGGCCAGTCGGCGGATCAGCGTCAGGGGGAGCTTTTCAGCGGCGAAGTTACCGGCCAATACCACCGGCACGTTGGCAATCAACATGCCCACGGTGGTGCCGATGATCACCAGCCACAGTTCCGGGTATTGCGCGGCGAGCATCACCGTGGCGATCTGTGTCTTGTCGCCGATTTCCGCCAGGAAGAACGCGATCAGGGTGGTCAGGAAAGGCCCGAACTTGCGGGCCGTACTGGCTTCGTCATCGTCCAGTTTGTCCGGCACCAGCGTCCACAGTGCCGTAGCGGCAAAGCTCACCGCCAGGATCCAGTGCAGGATCGCGTCCGAGAAAATACTACCGACCCAGGCTCCCACTGCTCCGGCCGCCGCATGGTTGGCCAAGGTTGCGGCAACGATGCCGGCAATGATCGGCCAGGGTTTGCGAAAGCGAGCCGCGAGAATAAGCGCGAGCAATTGCGTCTTGTCGCCGATTTCGGCCAGCGCAACGATAGCGGTAGGTACGAGGAAAGAGTCCAGCATCAGGTGATTCCTAGAGGGGCGGGTCGACACGGCTATGACACGTACAGCCTTCCCGCCCCGGGTAAGGTGTGCGTGTCATAGGTCTTGTCAAACCCAGCGACCATCTGCGTGGACGCTTGGGCCGCATACGCCATGGTCTGCTGACCAAGTATGTTGACGTATGCCGGGCGAGCATGGCGCTCGCGGGAGACTACTCCCCTAGGACGGAGCGGATTCTGCCTAGGCAAATCCGATTGGGCAAGTGCTGTTTCTTAAAATTGCTTCAGCCGCGCTTGGCCCGGTAGATGCGAAAACCCTGGCCTTCGGCCTTGATCGCGCACACGCCCAGATGCTCTTCGATCAGCGGCTGGTATTTGAGGAAACTGTTCGCTACCAAGCGCAGTTCGCCGCCGTTTTTCAGATGTTTTGCCGCTTTTCGCAGCAGGTTTTCCGTGGTGAGGTAGTCGGTGTGCACGCCGACATGGAACGGCGGGTTGCTCAGAATCGCGCTTAATCCCATCGGCGCGGCATCGATACCGTCGCCGGTCAGCACCTCGGCCTCCAGGCCATTGGCGGCCAGGGTCAGGCGGCTGCTGGCGGCGGCGAAGGCATCCACGTCCAGCAGCGTGACCGTGTTGTGCGGATAGCGACGCTTGACTGCTGCCCCCAGCACACCGGCGCCGCAACCGAAGTCCAGCAAGTGGCCGCTGGGCAGTTTATCCAGGTGTTCGAGCAACAGCGCGCTGCCGCGGTCCAGGCGACCGTGACTGAATACCCCCGGCAGGCTGATGACCGTCAGCGCGCCTTCGGCCAGGGGCAACTCGTAGGTCTGGGCCAGGCTTTCCAAAGGCTTGGCTTCGGGCGCATCGGCCACGGTGACTTGCCACAACTGGCAATGGCGCGCGCTGTCGAGCTTGCGCGGCTTGCCGAAGGCATTGAGCTGCTTGGACGCGCCTTCGATGCCACTGCGCTTTTCCCCCACCAGATACACCTCGCGACCGGCCAGGCGCGAGGCCACGGCGTTGAGGATGTAGTCGGTCAGGTCCTTGGCCTTGGGCAGGAACACCACGGCGGTGTCGAACTCACGGGCCGGCACGTTCACGCCAAAGTGGCTGCGCTCGGGAAAACGGGCCTCCAGCGCGGCTTGATCACCGGCGTGCCAGCACCAGCCATGGGCTTGGGGCAAGCGGCCGAGCAGATCGTCGGCGGGCAGGCCGGCCAGCAGGACTGAACCCTGGAATAACTCGGCCTGACGAAGCAGTACTTCACTGCGCGGATCCATGGTCTGCTCCTTGAAAAAAAGTGCGGCAGTTTATCAACTGACGACTCGCTGCGCTGTACCGCTGAAAAAGCCTTGGGCGTTTTCCGTCAGTTGACCGACGATCCGCTGCCGCGCCTCGCGGCTGCCCCAGGCGTTGTGGGGCGTGACGATCAGGCGAGGAATGTCGGCGGCCAGCAGCGGATTGCCCTGGGTCGGTGGCTCCACGCTCAGCACATCGGTGGCCGCGCCGCCCAAATGGCCGCTGCGCAAGGCATCGGCCAGGGCCTGTTCGTCAATCAGGCCGCCACGGGCGGTGTTGAGCACAAAGGCGCCGGGTTTAAGCTGCGCCAGTTGCGGGGCACCGATGAAGTGGCGGGTATGTTCGTTGAGTGGACAGTGCAGGGTCAGCGCGTCGATTTGCGGTAACAGTTGATCCAATGGCAAGCGGTTGGGGCGGGCAGGGCGTCCGGGAATCTGTCCCAGCAGCACGCGCATGCCAAAGGCTTCGGCCAGTCGCCCGACGGCGCTGCCCAGTTCACCATGACCCAGCAGTCCGAGGGTTTTGCCTTCCAGTTCGACAATGGGATAGTCCAGCAGGCAGAACTGCGAAGCCTGTTGCCAGCGACCTTCGCCCACCGCTTTTTGGTAATCACCCAGGCGTGTCGCCAGATTCAATAGCAGCATGATCGTGTGCTGTGCCACCGATGGCGTGCCATAGCCCTGACAATTGCACACTGTGATGCCGTGTTGACGAGCGGCGTCCAGGTCGACGTTATTGGTGCCGGTGGCGCTGATCAGGATCAGCTTCAGTTCGGGGTTGGCGGCCATGGCAGTCGCATCAATCACGACCTTGTTAGTGATCGCCACCGTGGCACCTTTGAGCCGCTCGCTCACTTCATCCCGGGTCGTACGGGCGAACAGTTGCAGTTCGCTGAAGCAGTTGCGCAGCGGTCCCAGGTCCAGGTCGCCGAGGTCCAGGGAAGGGTGATCGAGGAAAACTGCGCGGCCGTTGTTCGTCATCAGCTGTACCTTTTATCTCAGGAATCGAAGGCGTAATGTGGCGAGCCTATCAGATGTCTGTGGGAGCAAAGCTTGCTCGCGACACCGACGATGCGGTCTTCCAGGAATCGAGTCGCCTGTTTCGCGAGCAAGCTTTGCTCCCACACAGCCCCCTCACTACACAGTTGATGTTTGTTTTGAGATTGAGCTAGCCAAGGAGCCCCCATGTACCTCACCGAATTCCTCACCGTCGCCCTGATCCACCTGTTGGCCGTGGCCAGCCCCGGGCCGGATTTTGCCGTGGTGGTGCGCGAGAGCGTGACCCATGGCCGCCGCGCCGGAACCTGGACAGCGCTGGGCGTGGGCACGGCGATTTTCCTGCATGTGGGTTATTCGCTGCTGGGCATTGGCCTGATCGTGTCGCAATCGATCGTGCTGTTCAACGCGCTGAAATGGGCCGCCGCCGCCTACCTGCTGTACATCGGCTTCAAGGCGCTGCGGGCGCAACCGGTCAAGCCGACGGCGGACAACCTGCACAAAGAGGCCGGCGAACGTACCGCCCGTGGCGCGTTCACTTCGGGCTTCGTCACCAATGGCCTGAACCCCAAGGCGACGCTGTTTTTCCTGTCGCTGTTCACCGTGGTGATCAACCCTCATACGCCCCTGGCAATCCAGGCCGGCTACGGCGTGTACCTGGCGGTGGCGACGGCAGTGTGGTTCTGCCTGGTGGCCATGCTGTTCAGCCAGCAGCGAGTGCGCGCCGGGTTTGCCCGCATGGGCCACTGGTTCGACCGGACCATGGGCGCGGTACTCGTCGCCATTGGCATCAAGTTGGCGTTTACCGAGATGCGTTGATCGCCCCGGCTCCTGACTGCAGGCGAGGATATATGGCTCAAGGCTAGTATTTGCGGGCCGATCAAATCATTCCTTTGGCTGATTTGATTGAAACATAAGGGTTCTAAAGTGCTTGCTTCCAGCCAAGACCGTGCAGTCAGAAAAGGGACTCTTATGTTGCAGACTCGCGTTATTCCTCCAGCCGAAGGCGCTTATCAATACCCGCTGCTGATCAAGCGGCTGCTGATGTCCGGTGCGCGTTACGAGAAAACCCGCGAGATCATTTACCGCGACCAGCTGCGCTATAGCTATCCGACCCTGATCGAACGCGTCGCGCGGTTGGCCAATGTGCTGACCGAGGCCGGGGTCAAGGCCGGTGACACCGTGGCGGTGATGGACTGGGACAGCCATCGTTATCTGGAATGCATGTTTGCGATCCCGATGATCGGCGCGGTGATCCACACCATCAACGTGCGCCTGTCACCGGAGCAGATCCTCTACACCATGAACCACGCGCAAGACCGCTTCGTGCTGGTCAACAGCGAGTTCGTCGGTTTGTACCAGGCGATTGCCGGGCATTTGACGACCGTAGAAAAAACCCTCCTGCTGACCGACCTGCCTGAAAAAACCGCCGACCTGCCGAACCTGGTGGGCGAATACGAACAACTGCTCGCCGCCGCCAGCCCCGCCTACGACTTCCAGGATTTCGACGAAAATTCGGTCGCCACCACGTTCTATACCACCGGCACCACCGGCAACCCGAAGGGCGTGTATTTCACCCATCGGCAACTGGTGCTGCACACCATGGGCGTGTCGACCATCATGGGCGCCATCGACAGCGTGCGGCTGCTGGGCACCAACGACGTGTACATGCCGATTACGCCGATGTTCCATGTCCATGCCTGGGGTCTGCCGTACGTGGCAACCATGCTCGGGCTCAAGCAGGTCTACCCCGGTCGTTACGACCCCGAGTTCCTGATCCAGTTGTGGCGCAAGGAGAAAGTCACCTTTTCCCACTGCGTGCCGACCATCCTGCAAATGGTCCTCAATGCCAAGGGCGCCCAGGACACCGATTTCGCTGGCTGGAAAATCGTCATCGGCGGCAGTGCCCTGAACCGCAGTTTGTATGAAGCGGCCAAGGCCCGGGGCATCCAGCTCACCGCCGCCTATGGCATGTCCGAAACCGGCCCGCTGGTGTCCTGCGCCCACCTCAACGACGAACTGATGGCCGGCAGCGAAGACGAACGCATCACTTACCGGATCAAGGCCGGCGTACCGGGGCCGCTGGTCGAGGCGGCGATTGTCGACACCGAGGGGCGTTTCCTGCCTGCTGACGGCGAGACCCAGGGCGAGCTGGTGCTGCGCGCACCGTGGCTCACCGAGGGTTATTTCAACGAACCGCAAAAGGGCGCCGAGCTCTGGGCCGGCGGCTGGCTGCACACCGGCGACGTTGCGACGCTGGACGGCATGGGCGTGATCGATATTCGCGATCGCATCAAGGACGTGATCAAGACCGGCGGTGAATGGATCTCGTCCCTCCCTGGACCTGGAAGACCTCATCAGCCGTCACGTGGCGGTACGCGAAGTAGCAGTGGTGGGTATTCCCGATCCGCAGTGGGGCGAGCGCCCATTTGCCTTGCTGGTCATCCGCGAAGGGCATCAGATCGGGGCTCGCGAGCTCAAGGAACATCTCAAGCCGTTCGTCGAATTGGGGCACCTGAGCAAATGGGCGATCCCGAGCCAGATCGCCCTTGTTACGGAAATTCCCAAGACCAGCGTCGGCAAGCTCGACAAGAAGCGTATCCGCATCGACGTCACCGAATGGCAGAGCAATAACAGCACCTTCCTGTCGACGCTTTAAGCGTTTTTGCCGTGTCCAAAAGGGCACGGCAGCCCCACCAAGCAAGCGCTTGCCTTGTCAAACCGAAAATTTCAGCCATCCTTGCCGTGCCGGCATCTGTCGGCCTGGCGAAAGGACTGTTCCAGAGTGGTCGCGGGCTGCAAATCACACTTTAGAGGGATCAAGCCGTACTACCTGCTGGCTATAGTCCGTTTAAGGATTTTCAAGAACGGGGCGCACGCACTAAACGGGCGATGCGACTTTGAACGGGGCGGAACGTTGCCATTCCCAGCCGTTGAAAGTGTTTTTGAAAAATACTGACTGCCATAAAAATAAAAGCACATGGAGTAGCGTCGATGACCTCAGCAAACACGTTCTGGCGCCGGGCAAAACTGCCTCTGGCGGTCAGTCTCGCCTCTTCGCTCGCCGGGCCAGCATTCGGCGTCAGTTTCAACATCGGTGAAATCGAGGGCCAGTTCGACTCGGCCCTGTCGGTAGGCGCAAGCTGGTCCACGGCCAAGGCCAACAGAGACCTGATCGGCGTCAACAACGGCGGCAAGGGCCTGTCCCAGACCTCCGACGACGGTCACCTGAACTTCAAGCGCGGGGAAACCTTTTCGAAGATCTTCAAGGGTATCCACGATCTGGAACTGAAGTACGGCGATACCGGCGTGTTTGTGCGCGGCAAGTACTGGTACGACTTCGAACTCAAGGACGAACATCGCCTGTACAAGGACATCAGCGACAGCAACCGCAAGGAAGGCGCCAAGTCTTCCGGCGGGCAGATCCTCGATGCGTTCATCTACCACAACTACGCTATTGACGATCAGCCGGGTTCGGTTCGCCTGGGCAAACAGGTGGTCAGTTGGGGTGAAAGCACCTTCATCCAGGGCGGGATCAACTCGATCAACCCGGTCGACGTGTCGGCGTTCCGCCGTCCAGGTGCCGAGGTCAAGGAAGGCCTGATCCCGGTCAACATGTTCTATGTGTCCCAGAGCCTGACCGACAATCTGTCGGCCGAAGCGTTCTACCAGCTGGAATGGGATCAGACGGTCGTCGATAACTGCGGTACGTTCTTCTCGCAGCCGGACGTGGTTGCCGATGGTTGCAGCGACAACCTGCGAGTGCTGAACAAGCGCTCTACGCTCCCCGCGGCCGCACTCGGTCCAGCGGAAGCGCTCGGAGTCAACGTCAACGAAGAGGGCGTGCTGGTGCGTCGCGGTGCGGATCGCGATGCTCGCGACAGTGGCCAGTGGGGCGTGTCGTTCAAGTACATGTTCGAGCCGCTGGACACCGAGTTCGGTGCTTACTTCATGAACTACCACAGCCGTGCGCCGATTTTCAGTGCCACCGGTGCTCCGCAGTCCGTTTTTGACCTGGCAGCAGGATTGCCGCCTGCGTTCGCCGCGCTGGCGCCTTTGCTGGTTGCGGGTAACTCGAACTATTTCATCGAATACCCTGAAGACATCCGTCTCTACGGTTTGAGTTTCTCCACCACCTTGCCTACCGGCACGGCGTGGAGCGGCGAGCTGAGCTATCGCCCGAACGCCCCGGTGCAACTGAGCACCACGGACATTCTTTTCGCCGGTGTGACGCCACTTCCCGGTCTTGGCAATGCTTCGATACTCCCTGGCTCGCCGGGTCAGGACCTGCATGGCTATAACCGTAAGGAAATCACTCAGTTCCAGACCACGTTCACCCACTTCCTGGATCAGGTCATGGGCGCCAGCCGCCTGACCCTGGTAGGCGAAGTCGGCGTGACCTACGTGGGCGGGCTGGAAAGCAAATCCGACGCTCGTTATGGCCGCGACCCGGTGTTCGGTCCGGGCGAACTGCCCAGCGGTTTCTGTAACGTGCTCAATGGCTCGACCGCAGCCGGTGGTGGCCAGACCAGTGCCGATGTGAACAGCAACTGCAACAACGATGGCTTCACCACCTCCACCTCCTGGGGCTACCGTGCCCGTGCCATCTGGGAATACCCGGACGTATTCGCCGGTGTGAACCTCAAGCCCAACGTGGCCTGGTCCCATGACGTCAAAGGCTACTCGCCAGGCCCGGGCGGCAACTTCGAAGAAGGCCGCAAAGCCGTCAGTCTCGGACTGGATGCCGAGTACCAGAACACCTACAACGCGAGCCTGGCCTACACCAACTTCTTTGGTGGCGACTTCAGCACCGTGGACGATCGCGATTTCCTGGCGCTCAGCGTCGGCGTGACCTTCTAAGCACAGTATTTCAGGACGACACACTATGAAAATAACAAAGAGTCTGTTGCA
This sequence comes from Pseudomonas hefeiensis, assembly GCF_030687835.1. Taxonomy (NCBI): domain Bacteria; kingdom Pseudomonadati; phylum Pseudomonadota; class Gammaproteobacteria; order Pseudomonadales; family Pseudomonadaceae; genus Pseudomonas; species Pseudomonas hefeiensis. Next base: position 5,308,421 of record NZ_CP117449.1, on the reverse strand, counting down.
GGTCGGTGTTTTGGGGCTATCCCTGCTGGCCGCCAGCGTCATGGCGGCGGTGCCTGCCGCCGAAGCCGACAAACTGGGCAAAAGCCTGACGCCGATGGGCGCCGAAATGGCCGGCAATGCCGACGGTTCGATTCCGGCCTGGAAACCCATGGCCCAGAACGCCGGGAGCGTGGACAGCAAGGGTTTCCTTTCCGACCCGTACGCCAGTGAAAAACCGCTGTTCACCATCACCGCGCAGAACGTCGACCAGTACAAAGACAAACTTGCGCCGGGCCAGTACGCGATGTTCAAGCGCTACCCGGAATCCTTCAAGATGCCGGTCTACCCATCCCATCGCGGTGCCACCGTGCCGGATGATGTGTTTGCCTCCATCAAGAAAAACGCGGTCAACACCAAGCTGGTGTCCGGCGGTAACGGTCTGGAGAACTTCGAGACGGCTGTGCCGTTCCCGATTCCCCAGAGCGGTGTGGAAGTGATCTGGAACCACATCACCCGTTATCGCGGCGGCAGCGTGACCCGCCTGGTGACCCAGGCCACGCCGCAGCCCAACGGCTCCTACAGCCTGGTGTACTTCAGGGACCAGTTCGTGTTCCGCGACAAGATGAAGGATTTCGATCCGGCCAACCCTGGCAACATCCTGTTCTACTTCAAGCAGCAAGTCACCGCGCCGGCGCGTCTGGCCGGTGGTGTACTGCTGGTGCACGAAACCCTCGACCAGGTTAAGGAACCGCGTTCTGCGTGGGTCTACAACGCCGGTCAGCGTCGCGTGCGTCGTGCGCCGCAAGTGTCCTACGACGGTCCGGGCACCGCCGCCGACGGCCTGCGTACCTCCGACAACCTGGACATGTACAACGGTGCGCCGGATCGCTATGACTGGAAACTGGTGGGCAAGAAAGAACTGTACATAGCCTCCAACAGCTACAAGATCGATTCGCCCCAGCTCAAGTATGCCGACATCATCAAGGCCGGCCATATCAACCAGGACCTGGCTCGCTACGAGCTGCGTCGTGTCTGGCAAGTGACCGCGACCCTGAAGGAAGGCCAGCGCCACATCTATGCCAAGCGTGACTTCTACATCGACGAAGACACCTGGCAAGCTGCGGTGATCGACCATTACGACGGTCGTGGTCAACTGTGGCGCGTTGCCGAGGCCCATGCCGAGAACTACTACGACAAGCAAGTGCCGTGGTACGCCCTGGAAACCCTCTACGACCTGCAGTCCGGCCGCTATCTGGCCCTGGGCATGAAGAACGAAGAGAAATCGGCCTACGACTTCGGCTTCACCGCCAGCACCGCCGAGTTCACTCCCAACGCACTGCGTCAGCAGGGTATCCGCTAAATAGCTTCACCCGAGGCCGCATCCTCAAAAAACGCCCCGACTGGTTCGGGGCGTTTTTTTGACCAACACAAAACCCCTGTGGTGAGGGAGCAAGCTCCCTCGCCACAGGAGCGGTGGCTGTCTGAATTTTTTTTCAAGTCGGTCGGCTTGTAGCCTTTTTGTAGCCATTTGTAGCAACTCCCTTCAATACCTCCTCGTTTACCGCTAGTCTGCGGACATCTGCAACGCCGCCACCCGCATTTCAACAAGAGCCGGCCATGACTGATCTGTCTTCACTCCCGGGTTCTGCCCGCACCGCCGTCGCGGTACAGGACGGGCGCTTCTACCGCCCGCCCTTGCCTGACGGCCATGTGGTGCGGCCGCGGTTGTGCGAGCGTTTGAGTGCGGGGCTTGGAGGTCGGTTGCTGTTGGTGAGCGCCCCGGCGGGGTTCGGCAAAAGTTCACTGGCGGTGGAGTTCTGCCAGAGCCTGCCGCCTCATTGGCAAAGCCTCTGGCTGGGGCTCAGTGCCCGGGACAACGACCCGGGACGCTTTCTGGAGCGGCTGCTCGAAGGGCTGCAGGCGTTCTTCCCGCAGTTGGGAGGCCGGGCGTTGGGTCTGTTGAAAATGCGCCAGCGCCACCAACCCTTCGCTTTCGAAGAATGGCTCGACGGCCTGCTGGATGAGCTGTCCGCGCATCTGTCACCGGATAAACCCTTGCTTCTGGTGCTCGACGACTACCACTTGGCTCAAAGTCCGGTGCTGGACCGTTGCCTGCAATTTTTCCTTAATCACCTGCCAGAGGGTTTGCTGGTGCTGGTCACCAGTCGACAGCGCCCGGACTGGCATCTGGCGCGCCTGCGTCTGTCGCGCCAATTGCTCGAACTGAACGAGCAGGACCTGCGCCTGACCCATGAAGAATCCCTGACCTTGCTGCAGCACCACAGCAGCTCGCTGCGCGGGGAAGCCCTGGAGAGCCTGATCCAGCGCAGTGAAGGCTGGGTGGCCGGGCTGCGTTTCTGGTTGCTGGCCGCTTCCGAGGCCGGTACTGAGGGCCGCATGCCCCAGGCTCTGCATGGCGGCGAAGGGCTGATTCGCGATTATCTGCTTGAGGAAGTCATCGATTGTTTGCCCGCCGAGGTGCAGGCGTTTCTCTACGACACCGCGTCCCAGGAGCGTTTTTGCAGCGAACTGTGTGATGCCGTGCGCGAAGCCCATGACAGCGCCGAAATCCTCGAGTATCTGGCGGCCCACCAGGTGTTCCTGGTGCCGCTGGACGAGCATGGCCACTGGTACCGTTACCACCATCTGTTTTCCGACTTGCTGCGCAGCCGTCCCAGTGCGCCGGCCATGGTGCCGGCCGCGACCCTGCACCTGCGGGCCTGCCGCTGGTTCAATGCCCAGGGCCTGATCGACGAGGCCGTGGAGCAGGCGCTACGGGCCGGGCACCTGGATGTGGCGGCGAACCTGGTGCAGAACCTCTCTGAGGAGCAATTGCTGGCCGAACAGAACGTCGGCATGTTGCTGCGCTGGAAAATGGACTTGCCCGACAGCCTGCTCATCAGCACTCCGCGGTTGATCGTGCTGTATAGCTGGGCGCTGGGGCTGGCCTGCCAGCTGGACGCCGCTGAAGAACTGGCCGCCCATCTGAGTCGCTTCCTGCCGGCGCCTTCGGCCACCGCGCAAAAATCCATGCTCGCCCAATGGCTGGCCCTGAGCGGGATCATTGCCCGTGGCCGTGGGGATCGCGAGACCACTGTGCGTTACTGCACCGAAGCCTTGGAGAGCCTGCCGCAAAAGCGTTACGGCCAACGTCTGATGTGCCTGTCCACGCTGTCGAACCTGGCGATTGCCGACGGTGACCTGTGGCGCGCCCGGGCCTTGAACCGTGACTCCCTGGAGTTGGCGCAGCGCGTCGGTAACCCGTTGTTCGAGGCCCTGGCCCATTACGACCGCGCCCGGGTGTTGCAAGCGCGAGGGGAGATCCTGCGGGCGCTCGATGAAGTGCGCCAGGGCCTGCAACGTCTGCACGCACTCTCGCCGCAACGGTTGTATGCCGTGCGGGCGCGGTTGATTCTTTACGAGGGGTTCCTGCTGACCTTGCGCATGCAACCCCAGGCCGGGTTGGCGCGGTTGCAGGCCGGCCTCACCGAAGCGCGGGCGTGCCGTGACATCAGCGTGTTGATCGGCCACTGCGTGATCGCGCGGGTTGAAGGCCATGCTCGCGAATTCGCCCGGGCCTTTGCCGAACTGGCCGAAGCCGAGCGCCTGATGCATATCTGGGACGTTCCGCCGATTTACTACCTGGCCATGATCACCCTGGTCAAATGCGAACTCTGGCTGGCCCAGGGCCGTACGGACCTGGCCGAAGCCTGGCTGGCGCGACTGGGGCAGACCTACACGGGTGAGCGCGCCGCTGCGCCGCCGGAATTTCACCCGCAACTGCCGCTGCATGTCGAGTTGCAACAGGCGGTGCTGGAGTCCATCCGGGGCCAGCCCATGTTGGCCGAAGGTCGGCTCAATGCCTTGCTTGAACACGGCCAGCAAACCGGCCGACAGATGCTCAGTGTGATGGCACTTAACCAGAAGGTTGCCTTGTTGCTGAGCCTCGGTCGCGAGCCCGAAGCCCGCATTACCCTGGCCCAAGCCCTCGAAGCCGCCGCTGGCGGCGTGCTGCAGCCGTTCGAATGGTTACTGGGCGAACATCGCGAGTGGCTGCGCGAGCAACTGTTGCACGCACCACCCAGTACCTTGCGTCAGAACCTGCTCGAGCGCCTGCCGTCGATGACGGCGCAAACTGCCGAACCGTCGGTCCCCGTAGAAAACCTCAGTAGCCGTGAGCGGGCGGTGCTGCAATTGATTGCCCAAGGCTGTTCGAACCAGGAAATCAGCGAGCAGTTGTTCATCTCGCTGCACACGGTCAAGACCCACGCCAGCCATATCAACAGCAAACTCGGCGTGGAGCGCCGCACCCAGGCTGTGGCGCGAGCGAAGGTGTTGGGGTTGTTGGGCTAGAGGCTAGCTGGCATGACATGAGGCCCTGTGGCGAGGGGATTCATCCCCGCTGGGGTGCGCAGCAGCCCCTGGAAATTTAAGACATGATTTTTGCCTGACACATCGATATCTCAGGTTTTAGGGCTGCTGCGCACCCCAGCGGGGATGAACCCCTCGCCACAAAAAGCCAGTCAGAGGTCAGTAAAGGAATTACCTGATGTTACCCCTGTACAAAACCATCCCATCCCCCGTGGGCCAACTGATCCTCGTTGCCCGGGATACAAAACTGGCGGCCATCCTCTGGGAAAACGAGCGTCTCAACCGCGTGCGCCTGGGGCCTTTGGAAGAGCACAGCCAGCACCCGGTCCTCAAGGAAACCGAGCGCCAGCTCATGGAGTATTTCGCCGGCCAGCGCCGCCGGTTCGAGTTGGAGCTGGACTTTGCCGGCACCGACTTCCAGGTCCGGGTCTGGCAGGCGCTGTTGACGATTCCGTTCGGTGAAACCCGCAGTTACCGCGACATCGCCATCCAGATCGGCCAACCTACGGCGGTGCGGGCGGTAGGCGCCGCCAACGGCCGCAACCCCATCTCCATCATCGCCCCCTGCCACCGCGTCATCGGCACCGGTGGCAGCCTCACCGGCTTTGCGGGCGGCCTTGCGGCCAAACAGTTCCTCCTGAGCCTGGAAGGTCAGCAGACGCTGCAGTTGGTGTTTTGAATGCCCTGGTTGGTCTGGCCGACAGCTGACGGACACCATCAACCCTGTGGGAGCGGGCTTGCTCGCGAAAGCGCAGTGTCAGCTTGCGCAAGTATTGGAGGTGCCGCCGCCTTCGCGAGCAAGCCCGCTCCCACACATTAGAGTGCTCACCACCGAGCCCACTCCCACTCGGCTCAGGCCGAAGGCTCTTGCGGCGCCAGCATGCGCGTCGGCGGTTTGCCGTTGGCGTTGTGCTGGAATATCTGCGTCGGCTGCCCCAGTTCATTGAAGAACACCTGCCCGATCCCCGCCGAGTTCCACAACCGCTCTCCAGCTTCGGCATGTTCGGGGGTGTGAGGAACGATGCGCATGCTGCGGCGCTTGGTGAACCAGTTCAGGGGTGAGCGGGGCGAGTAGAGCCAACGGTTCAGGCGATCGAACCATTCCAGCAGCGCCGGCGGGAACTCATTCTTGATGCCGCTGCTGGTGATCTGCCAGATGCGTGGGCCGCCCTTGCGGTGTGGGATCAACACCTCATAGACGAAGGAATAATGCACATCCCCGGACAGCACCACGTAATTACCGGGTGTGCGCGAGTGCCGGAAAATGTTCAGGATCACTTGCGCCGCACCGCGATGAGCCATCCAGTTTTCCGCGTCCACCAGTAACGGATAACCGCACCAACTGAACACCCGTTGCACGGTTTCGATCAGCTTCACACCGAAGATCGGCGCCGGTGAAACAATGATCGCCGAGGGGTGATCCAGCAGTTCCTGCTGAAGTTCGCTCAGGGCTTCCCAATCGAGCAATCCCGAAGGCTGCTTGAGGTTGCGCTCGCTGCGCCAGCGGCGGGTGCGGGTGTCGAGCACCACCAGGGCCGGGGTGGTCGGCAATACGTAATGCCATTGTTGGAAACCCAGCAGCGTGTCGATCAATTTGTCCTGCGGGCCGCTGTCGAGGTAGCGGTCCCGGGCGGTGTTGCTCAGGGCCACGGTTTGCTGGACTACGTCATCAAACGCGTCCGGGTTGTTGCCCCAGCCCTGGCAGAGCATGTAGGCGATCAGCGCGTTGCCGATGATGCGCTTGGAGAACGGGTGGCCGTAGGCCGTTTCTTCCCACTGCGCCGATAAATTCCAGTCATCGGTGATGTCGTGATCGTCGAAAATCATCAGGCACGACAGGTGCGCAAACACCCGCGCCGCGCCCCCAAGACCGGTCTTGAAGCCATCGATGCGCTGCTGTTCCAGAGCGTAGCGCTGGCGCCGCTCGGCGGTCAGTTCCGGCGGTTGCGGGTCGATCAGCGTCCACGGCACGGGTGACCACACCAGCAAGTACATCGCCATGACTTCAGCGAAGGTCACTAGATGGTTGTCGGCGCTGCTGCTGGTGAATATCGGCTTACGGGCCCCGCCGAAAAACCGCTCGCGCAGGGTTTCGTTGCTTTCCAGCGCCGGTAATAAATCGGCGCGGTGGTAGTAACTGGCCGGGTGTTCATAGAGCTTGGCGCTGTCTTCCACCACCGCGCCGTCCAGGCATTCCTCGAACAACCCCAGCCGCTCGATCAACCCATGAATCGCCCGCAGCATCGGTCCGGCGACGTCATCGGCATAGACCTGATCACCGCTCATCATCAACAGCGCCGGACGCTGCTGCGGGGCTTGTGCCAACAGCCGGTCGACGCAGAGCAAGCCGTCGTTGGTCGGGTAGTGGGGTTTGCGGCAGGAGCCATGGACCAACTGATCGATACGCGAATGCAGTACGAAGTTCGGGCACTGCGCCTGGCCATACAACAGATGGGGCGCCCATTCGGCAATGGAGGCGCCGTCCACCAGCAGGTCGTAGTCAATCGCCACGTCCTGGGGCAGGGCGGTGTCCAGTCGTACATCGATCAGGTGTACAAAAGCCTGCTGCCCCACGGGCACGACGGTGCAGCGTGTGGCATCCAGGGGGAGATCGCCGACACCGTCCACACGCAGCGTCAATGTGAGGGGGCGTGTACCCACCAGCCACATCACCAGCCGCGTGGGCTCCAGCCGCCGCAACAGCGGGCCGACCAGGACAGGGGGCAGGGCAGGGGAGATGTCAGAGGAGGACGGCAACATTCGCGAGTAAAGCTCTGGTTCCGGTGGAGCCGGGGATCATAACGCAATGCGCTGGGTAGCTGGGGCTCGGTGAAAAGGCCTAGTGCTCCGGCTTTTGTGGTGAGGGAGCACTGGGCTTTGTTGCGTCACTGCACCTGGTTGGACGCTTCTGCGGCTTTGATCAAATCCGGCCCAATTTCTTTTTCAAACTTGGCCCACACCGGTTTCATCCTGTCGCGCCAGGCGTTGCGCTGCTGCGGCGTGAGGCTAATGATCTCGGTAGTCCCGGCGTCGAGGATGAACTGCTTGTCCTGCTGGTTCAGTCGATCCGCCTCACTGTTTGCATAGGCGGTGGCCTCGGCCACGATCTTGTCCAGTTCGCTGCGGATATCCGGCGGCAGGCCGTTCCAGAAGTCGGACGAGGCGATCAGCATGTAGTCGAGGATGCCGTGGTTGGATTCGGTGATGTACTTCTGTACTTGATGCTGTTTCTGGTTGTAGAAGTTTGAGTAGGTGTTTTCCGTGCCGTTGACCAAACCGGTGCGCAGACCCTGGTACACCACAGAGAAAATCATCGGTTGGGGCCTGGCCTCCACCGCCTTGAATTGTTCTTCCAGCACGGCCGAACTCTGGACCCGGAACTTCAGGCCACGGGCATCCTCGGGTACACGCAGGGGTTTGTTGGCCGACAACTGCTTCATGCCGTTGTGCCAATAGGCCAGGCCGGTGATGTTCTTGCTTTCCATGGACTTGAGCAGCTTCTGCCCTGGCGTGCTCTGCTGGAAGCGGTCCACCGCGGCAATGTCGTTGAACAGAAACGGCAAGTCGAACAACTGCACTGATCGGGTGTACTGGTCGAATTTGGCCAGCGAGCGCGCAATGATCTGCACGTCACCCAGCAACAGCGCTTCCATCTCCTTGTCATCGCCAAACAACGTGGAGTTGGGATACACCTCGACCTTCACGCGGCCCGGCAAGCGTTCATCCACCAGTTTCTTGAACATCAACGCGCCCTGGCCCTTGGGCGTTTGTTCGGCCACCACGTGGGAAAACTTGATCACGATCGGTTCAGCCGCCATGGCTGAGCCCAATAGACTGAAACTCAAGGTAAAGGCGAGCGCTTTGCGAAGAGGTCTTAGCATGGAGAGGCTTCCCTTTTATTGGTCGACGGTGCGACACAGGCTTAGCCCGACAGCGCGGTGGCGAGGGAGCAGACTCCCCCGCCACTGCGTGTGTCTTCAGTCGGGGCTAGTTCATCCCCAGCCAGTTCGGCAAGGCCAGCGAGATCCATGGCACATAGGTAATCAGCATCAGGAACGTCAGCAGGATCATCAGCCATGGCATGGCCGCGCGGATGGTGGCGGGCAGCGACATGCCGGTCACCGCTGAGGTGACGAACAGGTTCAGCCCCACCGGAGGCGTGATCAGGCCGATCTCCAGGTTCACCACCATGATGATGCCCAGGTGGATCGGGTCGATGCCCAGTTGCATGGCGATAGGGAACAGGATCGGCGCCAGGATCAGAATGATCGCCGAAGGCTCCATGAACGCACCGGCAATCAGCAGCACGATGTTGACCACCAGCAGGAAGGTCACCGGCGTCAGCCCGGCCTCGATCACCCACGCGGTGATTTGTTGCGGCAGTTGCTCGGTGGTCAGCACATGAGCGAAGAGCATGGCGTTGGCAATGATGAACATCAGCATGATGGTCAGCTTGGCCGATTCGAGCAGCACCTTCGGGGTTTCGCGAATTGTCAGGTCTTTGTAGACGAACAATGCGATAAACGCCGAGTACACCGCCGCCACCGCAGCCGCTTCGGTCGGCGTGAACATCCCCGAATAAATCCCGCCGAGGATGATCACCATCAACAACAGGCCCCAGGCCGCCTTACGCGCTGTGGCCAGCCATTCGCGCAATGTTGCGCGGGGCAGGGCGGGCAGGTTCTTTTTCACCGCGACGATGTAAATCGCCACCATCAACGATAACCCCAGCAGCACACCGGGAATCACCCCGGCCATGAACAGCTTGCCGACTGAGGTTTCCGTCGCAGCGGCGTAGACCACCATCACGATCGACGGCGGAATCAGGATACCCAGGGTGCCGGCGTTGCAGACGATGCCGGCGCCAAACGACTGTGGATAACCCGAGCGCACCATACCGGCGATGGCGATGGAACCGACCGCCGCTACGGTCGCAGGGCTTGAGCCCGACAATGCCGCAAACAGCATGCACGCCAGCACCGCCGCAATCGCCAGACCGCCACGGATATGCCCGACGCAGGCGTTGGCAAAGTCGATCAGGCGTCGCGCCACGCCACCGGTGGTCATGAACGCACCGGCCAGCAGGAAGAACGGAATCGCCAGCAGCGTGTAGTGTTCAGAGGTTTCGAACAGCTTGATCGCCAGGGACCGCACTGAGTCCGGGCTGAAGAAAATGATGGTCAGCGAACCGGCCAACCCCAACGAAATGGCGATGGGCACGCCGATAAACATCAGCACGAACAGCGCCACGAACAGGAAGGCAATGGTCATGGCTTGTCTTCCTCGTGTTCAGTCAATTTGATGGCTTCCGCCGCTTCATCGGCCAGGCCCAGGCCTGTCTGACGATTCATCAGGATGCGCACGAGAATTTCCGCGAAACGGATAAACACCAACGCAAAACCCACCGGCACGATCAGGCCGATGTGCCATTGCATGATGCCGAAGTGGCCCAGGTCCTCTGCGCCGATCTGCGCGATCATCAGGGTGTTGATCCACTCGAAACTGGCGACGGCCAGCAGCCCGGCGTAAGTCAGGCAGCACAGGCAGGCGATCACGCCGATAAAGCGTTGTACTGGTTTGCTCGCCAGTTTCACCAGCGCATCCACGCCGATATGCCCGGCCGTACGCACGCCGTAGGACAATCCGAAAAAGATCAGCCAGCCAAACAGTGCCTTGGTCAGCGAGCTGCTCCAGGTCATGGCCTGGGCCATGCCCATGATGCTGTCGCCAATGGCGAACGCCGGCTCACTGGCGGCAGGCCAGTTGTCACCGAGGCTATAAAAAACGGTGTAGAGGTTGTTGAGCACCACATAGACGAAAGTAACCAGCGTCATGGTGGCCAGAAGAAAGGCAATGAAACCTTCCTCGAAGTGTTCCCAGATGCGCCGAAGGGCGTTCATGGATGACATCTCCTGCAGGGGGGACGACAGGCCGGCGCTGCCAGGGTGGCAGCACCGGCCAACCCATTACTGAGCCTTGTTGGAGGCTTCGGCGGCTTTGATCAGATCAGCACCGATGTCACCTTCAAACTTCTTCCATACCGGCTTCATCTTGTCGCGCCACTCGCCGCGCTCTTGCGGCGTGAGGGTGATGATTTCGGTGGTTTTGGCGTCCAGGATGCGCTGTTTGTCTTTCTGGTTCAGTTGCGCCGCCTCGTTGTTCACGTGGGTGGTGACTTCAACCAGAATCTTGTCCAGTTCGGTACGGATGTCGGGTGGCAGGCCGTTCCAGAACTTGGTGTTGGTGATCAGCATGTAGTCGAGTACACCGTGGTTGGACTCGGTGATGTACTTCTGCACTTCATGCATTTTCTGGCTGTAGATGTTCGAGTACGGGTTTTCCGCACCGTTGACCACGCCAGTCTGCAGGCCTTGATACACCTCGGCGAAACTCATTTTGCGCGGGTTGGCGTTCACTGCCTTGAACTGCTCTTCCAGCACTGCCGAGGCCTGCACGCGGAACTTCAGGCCACGGGCATCCTTGGGTTCACGCAGCGGCTTGTTCGCCGACAACTGCTTCATGCCGTTGTGCCAGTAGGCCAGGCCGGTGATGTTCTTGCTTTCCATGGACTTGAGCAGCTTCTGGCCTTCAGGGCTCAACTGGAAGCGGTCCACGGCGGAGATGTCATCGAACAAAAACGGCAGGTCGAACAACTGCACGGACTTGGTGTAGTGCTCGAACTTGGCCAGCGACGGCGCAATCATCTGCACGTCACCCAGCAGCAGGGCTTCCATTTCCTTGCCATCGCCAAACAGCGAGGAGTTGGGGTAGACCTCGACCTTGACTTTGCCTGGCAGACGCTCTTCCACGAGCTTCTTGAACAGCATCGCGCCCTGGCCCTTGGGCGTTTGCTCGGCTACCACGTGGGAGAACTTGATGATCACAGGATCAGCCGCCATGGCCGTGCTCAACGCACTGAGAGCCAGCGTACAGGCGAGCGCTTTCCAGATAGGTTTGAACATTGTGGGGTTCCTCGTTGTTTTTGTATTTATCGTGCGGGCTCATTCAAAACACAGCGCACGGCGGGACAGTTGCAAGTCTAGGCAGAAAAACAGTTTGCCGGGGGATTGTGACGGCCAGTACGGGAAAAATCGCCAGTATTGTTAAACGCCTCAAAAGGGTGCGTTAGAGCCTTCCTGGGCCGGGGCGGGAACCGTCGTGACCGACACAAGGCGAAAGGTTTCAGCCTGCAACCGTAACGGGGGTCAGGAAACCATAAAAGCGAAATAATGGCTACTGGCCTGTTGGTCCGCATCAAACCCAGTGACGAGGGATTTAACCCCGGTGAGGACGTGAAATGGCCCGTCATGGCCTTGTGATGTCATTTATGGCTGAGCCAGAATCTCCCTGCCGGACTCTACTGGCCCCAGGAAGCCTGGAACGCTTTTCAACCCCACAAGGATTTACGGATGATCGATTTCAACAACAAAGGCTTCTTCAAGCTCAAGCAAAACGACGAGTATGCCGAACGTGTAACGGCCCTGCTGCTGGACGGCGAACAGGTCATCGACGCCTATAAATCCATGCGCGACGGCGTGGTCTTCACCAACAAACGCATTATTGCGGTGAACGTGCAAGGCATCACCGGCAGCAAAAAAGACTTCACCTCTCTGCCTTATAAAAACATCGTAGCCTACTCGGTAGAAACCTCCGGCACCTTCGATCTGGATTCGGAGCTGGAGATCTACTTTTCATCCCTGGGCAAGGTGAAGTTCGAATTCACCGGCAAGACGGGCATTGTCGAAATATCGAGACTGATCTCCAAGCACCTTTTGGCCTGATGCCAGAGGGCGCGAGCCTGCTCGCGAAGACGGCGGCACATTCAACATCACCGGCCCAGACAGATCGCTATCGCGAGCAGGCTCGCTCCCACAGTTTTTATCGGTGGTGTTCACGGATTTTGTGCCCGCCGCAATTCCCCTGTGGCCCGCTCCCACCGGGGGTTTTGTGTTGAACACATTATTCATGAACACCACAGATCTACTGTGGGAGCAAAGCTTGCTCGCGATGGCGTTGGTACATTCAACATTGATGCAAGCTGAGCCACCGCTTTCGCGAGCAGGCTCGCTCCCACAGTTTTGATTGGGGGGCACAGATTTTGTGTCCGCCGCAATTCCCCTGTGGCCCGCTCCCACCAGGGGTTTTGTGTTGAACACATTATTCATGAACACCACAGATCTACTGTGGGAGCAAAGCTTGCTCGCGATGGCGTTGGTACATTCAACATTGATGCAAGCTGAGCCACCGCTATCGCGAGCAAGCCCGCTCCCACAGTTTTGATTGGCGGTGTTCACGGATTTGTGCCCGCCACCAATCCCCTGTGGAAGCGAGCCTGCTCGCGATGATGGCGTCACATTCAGCATCACTGGCCCAGACCGACCGTGAAGTTCAGGGCTTCAGCGCCGGGCCCTTCAACTCGATCTGGTTGCCGTCCGGATCGAAGCAGTAGATCGACCAACCATTACCCTGCGCGCCATAGCGCATCTGCGCTTTCTCAACGCTCAGGCCGGCTGAGGCCAAATGAGCGAGGAGGGCTTGTTCATCGAACGGCTCGATGCGCAAGCAGAGGTGGTCGACATTGTGCCCTTGCTTGCCAGCCGCCGGCCCACCCTCGCGACCCAGCGGCCCGTCGACGGCAACCAGATCAATCATCGAAACACCGGTGCTGAGGTGGAGCATCCCAAGATCGTCCCGGCGCTTCTTGAGTTCGCAACCGAGCACCGAGGTGTAGAACGCGAGACTGCGATCGAGGTCCTTCACCCGCAGGACGATATGGTCAATACATTGAATCGTGAAGTTCTTCATAACAGGCCTCATGTGCTCAGTGGACGCTACGGGTTACTTCACCTTAGCTATTCATGCTGGAATGTCTTCTCAACACGAAGCCTTGCTCGCGAAGACGCCGGCACATCCACCACGAACGCGCGCTGTTTGGAACAGGAATACCGCACGCTATCAATGCTTCTGATGCCGTGCGAAAAACATGATTCAACCGAGGCTGAAGCTTCCTGGAAAATCTCGATCAAACGCTTGCCGTTTGCGTCGAGCCAATAGCCTTTTCCATCAAGCGCAAGGGCAGTTCTGGCCTATCTTGCCTGGGCCCTATATCAGTCCAGCCATGGTGACTATAAAACCGCGCCGCCCTCTGGTTCGTTTCGCTCACCGACAATCTCATCCGCTCGCAGCCCAGCCCTGCAAGAAAGTTGGTCGCGTAAGCGAGCAGCAACTTCCCAGCACCGCGTGATCGCCACTCAGGGGTGAGATAGAAAAAGTGGATGTAACCCACCGCAGGTTCTGTCTTCAGCAGCGACATCTCTATCTGCCCCACAATTCGTGTTTCATCCCAGGCATGGACAATGCTGCCAGGAACCTCGGCTGCCTTTTCTCGTAACGACTGAAGGTAACGCTGCTTGCCATCTGGGCTTTGAATCTGTTGTGCTGAACCGAACGCACAGAGCAGCATGTCTTCAAAGAAACCTACGCAAACATTGCCGTCTTGACTGAGGTTAACCGGACGAAAATTCAGCAGAGCGCCTGGCGCATTTTCTATAACCATTTGGTAAGCCTCTGCGCCTTACTTGAGCTGAATACGACTATCTTCAGGCAGGTCCGTGAGTTTATGCACCTTAATTGGACGTTCCGAAGTAACTATCATTGAGCAACCGATTGCTAGCGGACGTCAGAGTCATGAAAAAACAAGATCAGGAAAACCTCCTCAGAACCCTGAAAACCCGCTTCGACCAAAACCCCCAGCGCCATCCCAACATCCCCTGGGCCGACGTCCAAACCCGACTCGAAGCCAACCCCAACGCCCTCAAATCCCTCCAGGCCATGGAAGCCACCGGCGGCGAACCCGACGTCATCGACCAGAACAAAGAGTCCGGCCTCATCACTTTCTGCGATTGCGCCAAAGAAAGCCCGACCGGCCGCCGAAGCCTCTGCTACGACCGCGCCGCTCTGGACGCGCGCAAGGAAAACAAACCCAAGGGCAGCGCCGTCGAAATGGCCGAAGCGATGGGCATCGCCCTGCTGACGGAAGACCAATACCGCGCCCTGCAAACGCTCGGTGAGTTTGATGCCAAGACTTCCAGTTGGCTGGCGACGCCCCCTGAACTTCGCACGCTCGGCGGGGCGCTGTTCGGTGATTACCGTTATGAGCGAGTGTTCATCTACCACAATGGCGTGCAGTCGTATTACGCGGCCCGAGGGTTTCGGGGTTTGCTTTGTGTTTGATGGTTCATATGGACAAGCCCACGCCAAGGCTTTCCAGACGCCTGAACAATGTTCGACGCGATGACGGATGGGACAGCTCAGGGAGGGCGGCTCGGTAAGGTTTCGCTCAGAGCCCCCGGCCGTGGAATGCGCGGGGCGGGCTAACATGGTATTCAATCTCAATTGAGTATTAATCCTATTTGGATTCAGGATGAGTTTACGTATGATAGGCATTCTCAATAACGCCAATCACACGTGAGTCCCCATGTCCGCCTCCAACCTCTCCTGCGCACAAAACACTGCTGCCCCACGCCCGCCTTTGGCACTTCGGCCCCTGGCTCTTTCAGTGCACATGCTGGCGATCGGTATCGTCTTCTGCGGGCCCTCTGTACAGGCGGCGGAGCAGGTCGAGCAGGTCGAGTCGGAAAATTCTCTCACCCTGGCCCCTATCTCGATCACGGAGACTGCTCCCCGCGAGCGCAGTGCCGTCACCGAAGACACCCACTCGTACACCACTGACGCGGCGCGCACGGCCACGCCATTGAGCATGTCTTTGCGCGAAACCCCACAGTCGGTCAGTGTCGTTACCCAGCAGCGCATTCAAGACCAGGACCTGAAAACCATTCTCGACGTGGTCAATAACGCCACCGGGGTTTCGGTCAACCGCTACGAAACAAGCCGGGCGCAGTTCAACGCCCGGGGTTTTGAACTCAACTCGTTGATGATTGATGGCGTACCCACCATCTACGAGCAGCCATGGAGTTCAGGAGAAATTTTCAGCAGCCTGGCGATGTATGACCGGGTTGAAGTCGTGCGCGGTGCTAACGGTTTGATGACGGGGGCCGGCGATCCCTCCGCGTCCATCAATATGGTGCGCAAGCGCGCCAGCAGCACTGAGCTCAAGGGTTCGGTAGAACTGAGCGCCGGCACATGGGACACCTATGGCGTTGAGGCTGATGTGTCGAGCGCGTTGAACGAGGAAGGCACCATTCGCGCGCGTCTGGTCGGGGAGACCAACGAGGGCGATAGCTGGATGGACATGAACTCGACCCAGCGCCAAACCCTCTACGGCACCATGGACATCGACCTGACGCCGAACACCACGCTGTGGTTCGGTTTGAGCCGACAGGAAACCAAAGAGGATTCGCCGATGTGGGGCGGCCTGCCCGTCTGGTACGCCGACGGCAGCCGTACTCGCTGGAGCCGCTCGAAGACCACCTCCGCCGATTGGAGCAAGTGGGACACCACTTACGAAACCTACTTCATCAACCTCGACCACACCTTTGCCAACGACTGGCAAGTCAACCTCAGCTACAACCGCGGCGAACGCACTGGCGACTCCTCCCTGCTGTACCTTTCCGGCAATCCCGGCAGGGATGGCAGCTCCGGGATGAGTTCGTTCCCGGCGACCTACAAGACTGAAACCACCCAGGATGACTACAGCATTCGTTTCAATGGCCCGTTCTCGTTGCTGGGCCGTGAGCACGAGTTGGCCTTCGGTTACGTGGACAGCAAACAGAAGTTCGACGCCGATGCACTCAATGCGCAAACCGGTTTTGGCGGCGTGGCCAATTTCGATGCTTATAACGGCAACTTCCCCGAGCCGGTGTGGGGGCCACGGTCCGACTACGGCTACAGCGAAACCCGGCAAAAAGGCCTCTTCGCCGCCACCCGCTTGAACGTGACCGATGACTTGAAAGTGATTCTTGGCGCCCGTGAAAGCTGGTACGAAAAGACCAGTGATGACATCTATTCAGAAGTCAGCAAGATCGATGTTGATAACGAGCTAACGCCCTATGCCGGCATTGTTTATGACCTCACCGACAATATCTCGGCCTATGCCAGCTACACGGAAATTTTCCTGCCGCAGTCGGTGCGCGACAGCAGCGGCCAGACACTGGAGCCCATCGTGGGTGAAAGCAATGAAATGGGGCTCAAAGGTGAATTCTTCGAGGGCCGTTTGAACGCTTCCGCTGCGATTTTCCAGATCAAACAGGACAACCTGGGCCAGAGCACCGGCCAGTTGATCGACCCTTCGAACCCCGTCGGCGGTTATGCCTACGAAGCCAGCGAAGGCGCCACCAGCAAGGGCTTCGAGCTGGAAGTCTCCGGCGAACTGGCAACCGACTGGAACGCCTCGGTGGGCTACACCCAATTCACCGCCGAAGATGCTGATGGCAACGAAGTGAACACGCTGTACCCCACCAAGTTACTGCGTACCTTCACCACCTATCGCCTGCCAGGTGCCTTCAATAAACTGACCATCGGCGGCGGCGTTAACTGGCAAGACTCGATCTACACCTACGCCACCAATCCGGCCGGCAACCCCGAGAAGATCCAGCAAGATGCCTACGCCCTGGTCAACCTGATGGCGCGTTACGAAATCACCGACAACCTCTCGGCGCAGGTGAATGCCAACAACGTCACCGACGAAAAGTACTTCGATATCTTCGACGCCTACGGAGCCCTGACCTACGGCGCACCGCGCAGCCTCACCGCTTCGGCGAAGTACCGCTTCTAAGCAACCCATGGGCGCCATTGCCCACCGCTAAACCCAATGAACACGACACCGGCCATGCGCCGGTGTTGTGCTTTTTCGCCCGCCCTACACCGAACCCTCCCGCCGTACGGCACGCGAGAACACCCGAACTTGTGGCGAGGGGATTTATCCCCGCTGGGCTGCGCAGCAGCCCCAAACCATCCAACACAATGCACCAGGAAAATGGCGCCCGGGTTGGCCCTCGTCTACCGTTGACAGGAACCGTCACCCCCCTGGAGAAAGCCCCCATGTTCACCTTCCCCCGAGCACACCAGAGCAGAAGATGGGAAGGGCAAGGAGCCCTATTAGGTGGGGGAATTCCTTGGTATGGAGGGGAGGGCCTGGGCGTGTGCTTCGGTTTCAGTACGCTCTGGGCCAAGATCGGTGCGCCCTTTGACTGTTTCGCCACGTTGCGGGCCAGGAAGGAGGACGTCTCCCGGACGCAGGAGATGCTGAGCGAGTCAATGACGTTGGGCGAACTCGTGGCGATGGGCAGCACCGCCGATGCGGTCATCGGACGCGACTCGATCAAAGAGACGGCTTACGCTGATGGCGTTGCCAGCCACATCGTCCTCGACGTCCTCCAGAGGACTGGGGCACGCCACTTCATTATCTCGTTCTATTTCGTCGGTGGTCCGCAGGGCCGCGGTGCTCACGCCATCGCGGCGTCCTTCGATGAGGGCCAGACGGGCAGACTCTTTGACCCCAACTACGGTGTCGGTGCTTATCAATCGAGGACCCACCTGTGCAACGACCTGCATGCGCTACTGGCAAGCTACGTCCTTCCCGGTGGGCATGTGACCGAAAGCTACCTGTTGGAGTTTGATCACGAGGATGAATTCGGTGAGTTTCAAGGAGCCGCACTCCACTGATCGGAATCAAATTCACCTCACATCAGTGGCCGGGGAGTTCGGATCGATAGCAAACCGGCGAACTCCCCTGCACCTGCTTCTCCACCTCATCCTCAAGCCATTCGGCCAACACCACCGCGAACTATCGATTAAACCGTTCAACCAACGAATACTGAGTCTTGGCCGTCTGGGTCAATTCCTTGCTGAGCTCCGCCGAATGCCTTGCTTGCTCCGACGTTTGATCCGCCAGATTCGCGATGGTGTGGATGTTGCGGCTGATTTCCTCGGCAACCGCAGTTTGCTCTTCAGTCGCAGCGGCAATCTGGCTGGTCATGTCGGTAATGTGTGCGACGGCTTCACTGATGCCCACCAAGGCTTTGTCCGCTTCAAGCACCCGCGTCACGCCTTCTTCGGCCTGGCGATGCCCGCTCTCCATGGTCTTCACGGCGTTGTTGGACGAAGTCTGCAGCTTTGAAATCAGGCTATGGATTTGTGCGGTCGACTCCGTCGTGCGCTGGGCCAACTGACGGACTTCATCGGCGACTACGGCAAAACCTCGACCCATGTCTCCTGCGCGAGCGGCTTCAATGGCCGCGTTCAGTGCCAGCAGGTTGGTCTGATCGGCAATGCCTTTGATCACGTCCACCACTGTGCCGATTTCGTTGCTGTCCTTAGCCAATTGCGCGACTGTGAGCCCGGTTTCACCCACCACCGCCGAGAGGCGCTCAATAGCTTCGCGGGTGTCCCGAGCCACCTCGCGTCCACGCCCGGTAAGCACGTTGGCTTGCTGGGTAGCATCAGCGGTGCGTTGAACGTGGCTGGCGACTTCTTGTGTGGTGGCTGCCATCTGATTGACGGCGGTCGATACTTGCTCGGTCTCCACGCGTTGGCGTTCAAGTCCGCGGGAGCTGTCGACAGCAAGACTATCGGATCTGCCGGCGAGTTGGTTCAATTGTTCTGCCGTATCTTGCAGTCGAGTGAGGCAGGTCTTGAGCCGGGATGTCTGGCTAACGAATGCCGTTTCAAGACGCGCCTGAGGGCCGCGCTCATCGCTGTACATTTTCGCCAGCAACGCGTCGGAGGTTGAGGCTTCTGCCAATTCCAGCAGGCGCAACGCGCCTCGGTTTTGCCAATGCGACACAAACAGCCCGATTGGAACCGATGCTGCGACAGCGAGAATAATCGCTTCAGGAATACTCAGCAGCGCACCACCCAGCGTGCCCACTAAACTCATGACCAAAACCGGCAGCCAAGCGAGCAGGGCGGGTTGCCATCTGTCACTGCCTGGGACGGCTGATTTTCCGAGACTGATGCGCTTGTAGAGCATTTCGGCGCGACGGATCTGTTCGGCGGTTGGCTTCACTCTGACCGATTCGTAGCCAACGACCTGACTGCCTTCGAAAATCGGCGTGACGTAGGCATTGACCCAATAGTGATCGCCGTTTTTCGAGCGGTTCTTGACGATTCCCATCCACGGTTTGCCCTGCTTTAGCGCCCCCCACATATGGGCGAATACGGCAGAAGGTACATCGGGGTGACGAACGATATTTTGCGGCGCGCCGATGAGGTCCACCTTGTTGAAACCGCTTATCTCGACGAAAGCATCGTTACAGTAGGTGATGACGCCTCGTGCATCGGTTGTCGAGATAAGTTTTTGTTGAGGTCCGAGGGTCACCTCGCGCTGCGTAACGGGTTGGTTGTTTCTCATCAATAGCGCTCCTTTGCCCTAAGCCAGAGGCATCGGCCGCAATGAGAGAAAGCTGAGCGAGTAATGCTTATAGAACCTGTCGCGCGTCGGAAAAATGGCTTCCCTGCGCGATGTACTGCACCCGGAAAATGCCGCCGAGCAGCTCACATCAATGGCCGGGGAATTCGGATCGATAGCAAACTGGCGAACTGCCCTGCGCCCGTTTCTCCACCTCATCCTCCAGCCATTCAGCAATCGGGAGTTCGTCCTTGCGACAATTACGCGGCCAGATCCTACGTTCAAAGCCCCTGTCGGTCAGATCCGTGGCATCGCGGCCGCAAATGTGTCGGGCTTGACAGGTCTGGGATACTCAAAGCAGTACCGCGGTTAACGCGATGCATCTATCACGACTCAAGGTGCCCTATGCGCAATGAAGAACTCAAGATAGTGTTCGACCAGCAAGCTGTCAGCTACGACAAGCAATGGGAAAGGATGGCGCCGATTCGCGCCGCCCTCTATTTGCTGCTCGAATCTCAGTTCAGCGGTCTGCCGGAAAATGCCCGGATACTCTGCGTCGGCGTTGGCACGGGGGCGGAACTTGCCCATCTGGCAGAGCGCTTCCCCGGCTGGCATTTCACTGCTGTCGACCCTTCGGGCGCAATGCTTGACGTCTGTCGACAGAGGGCCGTTCAGAAGGGCTTTCTCGCGCGCTGCCATTTTCACGAAGGTTACCTTGACACGCTCGCCGCCGAGGCCCGCTACGACGCGGCTACCTGTTTTCTGGTCTCCCAATTCTTGTTAGAAGGCGGCGCCCGCACCACGTTCTTTCGCGAGATTGCCCAGCGCCTTAAACCCCACGGAATATTGGCGAACGCCGACCTCGCCTCTGATACCGAATCGCCGGCCTATGAGGTGCTGTTACGCAGTTGGATGACCTTGATGTCCTCCGATGGTCTTCAGCCGGAAGTGCTGGAGCGAGCGCGTACTGCCTACGCCAGCAATGTTGCGATCCTGCCTGTGCAACAGGTCGCGGGCCTTATTAAGGCCGCCGGGTTTGACGCCCCTGTGCAGTTCTTTCAGGCGGGGTTAATGCACGGATGGTTCTGTACGCGGCAAGCAGATCTAAAGTGAGTTATTTTGCTTTAACGCCACTCGCCGACCACTCATGAAGCACAGTGTGCCGCCCAGCGCGGTCAACAAGCTCAAGGCATAGAACATCGTTGGCGCTTGGGTGTGCATGAGCAGGAAGCCGCAGATCACCGGGCTCAACGCGCCGCCCAGGGCCGCGAGGTTTTGCGCGCCGTAGTAGCTGCCGCGCAGTTCTTCCGGAGCCAGGGTGTCAACGAAGAGGAACTCGGCAGGGTAAATGATCATCTCGCCGAGGGTGAAAATGAACATCGCCACGCACCAGGACACCAGGCTGTCGGCCAGGCTAAAGCCGATCAAACCGAGGATGAAAAGGCTGGTGCCACCGGCGATCCAGTAACGTAGCTGTTCGCGCTTGAGAAAGCGGCCTATCTGGTATTGCAGCAGGATCACCGCAATCGCATTGCAGGCGAGCAGGGCGGCCATGGTTTGCAGCGCGCGCTGGGAGTCCTCGACCACCAGCAGGTATTGCGACAGGTACAGGGTAAAACGCCCATGGACCACGGTACTGAGCAGGCAGCCGCAGGTGAACATGATCAGCGTGCGGTCGTTTTTCAGGGTCACCAGGGTCTTCAGAAAACTCTGTGGCTGGCCGATCGCGGGGGCCGGGGCCGAGTCGCTGGGAATGCCGCTCATCAGGAAGATGCTGCCGAAAGCGATGGCGCCGGCAATCAGGAACGGCGCAATCGGGTACACCCCGGCAATCACCACGCCGAGCATCGGGCCGATGGCGTAGCCGATATTGGTAAGGGTGTAGCGCAGGGAAAACGCCTTGGCCCGCTGGCCCACGGGCAGGTTCTCGCTGAGGATCGCCTTGGAACCGATCAGGAACAGGGCCGACGCGGTTTCGGTGATCACCAGGGTCAGGGTAGTCAGGTAGAGGTTCTGGGCGAAGGTCAGCAGTACGAATCCGATGGCGCTGGAGAGCATGGTCAGGATCAGCAACCGGCGTTTCTCCAGGCGATCGATGATGTAGCCGCCGTAGAGCGCGAGCAGGGTGGCGATGAACACCGCGATGCCCAGCAACAAACCGACGTCCTGTTGGTTGAGACCGAGTTTGTTGCTCAGGAACAGGGTGAGCAACGGGCTGGTAATGGCGCGGCTGACGACGATGGTCAGTGAAGCGATCATCAGGCGGCGGATGACGAGCGAGTAAGTGGCCACGGTGGGGCAGATATCCTTATTCCATTTTTAGTGTGTGTTTGCGCCGAGGTACTGCCATCGCGAGCAGGCAATAAAAGTTTCAACCCAACCACTGCTCGAGCAGTCCAACCGACTCCAGCGTTTCCAGCCGCGCCAATTGCCCCCGCAACGCCTCAGCCTGCACCCGCGGCATCACTCGCTCCGCCAGGCTGAAAAATTTCTGCTCCAGCGCCGCATCGCTCAACGGATTGGCTGGCGCACCCAAGGGCGGATCGACGCACAGCCGCGCCTGCCGACCGTCCACGGTCCGCACGCAGACCACAGGTTCGCCATCCTCTGACCGTAGCGGGTCCACTTCAAGGCGAATGCGCGACAGCCAGCGGTCAATCCGCGGGTCGCGGCGCGCGGTCTCATCATAGGCTTCAAGTCCGCAATGGCCGTGCACCAGCCGCGCCGCCAAGGCGTAAGGCAGGCTCATCTGCGCCGCCGGCAGCGTGCTGACATCCTGGCCACCGCACATGTCCTGCAGAAACCCGCACAACGACACCTGAATGTCTTCTACCTGATCGGCGCCGACTTGCAACTGATCCAGCAGCAACCCCAGCGCATCGATGGCCGAATGGGTGCCACGGCACGAGGCATAGGGCTTGATCGAGCAGCGTGCGAGTTTCCACACCGATCCGAGATCCGCGTCCAGCGCTTGCGGTTCTGCCGTCTGCCCGGCCAGGGTCTTGAGAAAACCGCCCCAGACGTCATCGAACAGCCTGGTCGGCCCGGTGATGCCCTGCTGGGCAAACCGCGCGGCCAGCAATCCTCCTTCAGCCGCACGGCCGCTGTGCAGCTTCTTGCTTTGCGAACCGTCATGGATGAATGCCCACAGGCCCCCACTGAAACTGCCGGCAATGCCAAGCGCAGCGAGCGTTTGCCCGGCGTCCAGTCGCAGGATGCGCGCACTGGCGGCTGCCGCGCCGAACACCCCGCAGGTTGCAGTGGAATGCCACCCCGCGCCGTTGTGCGCCGAATAGCCGCCGCAGGCTTCGAGCACCCGGCGACCGACTTCATAGCCAAGCACCACGGCCGTGATCAGCTCACGACCGTTGACCGTTCCGGGTGCCATCGACACCGCGGCCATCGCCGCCGGCAGGACCACCGCCCCGGAGTGGTCGCAGCCACCGGTGTCGTCCAGTTCCAGCGCATGCGCGGCGACACCGTTGAGCATCGCCGTCTGGGCGGCGCCGAGTCGCAGGTTGGTGCCCCAGACCAGGTTGCTGCCGGTTTCACCCTCGAAGACCTGACGTGCCTGCCGTGCGACGTCGCTGTCCGCGCCGGCCAATGCCGCCCCGAACGTATCGAGGATGTGCCGCTTGGCTTGCGCCACCAGTGCCGCTGGCAAGTCTTCGAAGCGGGTGTCGACGCAGAACTGCGCCAGTCGCTGCAGGCGCTCGGTCATAGCAGGTAGTCCCGATAGTGCCGCTCGTACACCGAGGCGGGGTGATCGCTGGCCGTTGGCAGCGCCGAGTCCGCCCACCATTGGGCGACTTCGCAACCTTGGGCGATCCATACATCATCGTGCTGCTGGATGCCCTGCAGCAGCTCGCGCAACACGCCGATCCGCCCGGGCGTGCCGATGATCTCGGGATGCAGGCGCAGCAGGTAACACAGGCCAAAGCGGTGAAACCCGGCGAAGTCCATTTGCAGATTGCCCAGCGTGTGACTGTAGGAAGCGATCCGCGATTGCGCAGGCGGCACCGCCGGGCTCAGGTTGAAGGCGAAGTAGGGCTCGTCCTCCAGTTCATAGTGCAACGGCAGTTCGATAATCCCGGGTGCCGTGGGGTGAGCGAAAGGCAAATCATCGCCACGCCATGACGACGACCAGCTTATACCGTGTTCGCCCAAGGCCTCGATGAACCCCGGTGCGCCATTGCCGGCGGGGATGCGAAAACCGCTGGGGCGCTGGCCGGTCAGCGCCTGCAACGCTGCACACCCTCGGGCGACTTCGTCACGCTGCTGCGCCAGATCGAGGGTGTCGTAGTTGCAGTGGCGATAACCGGCGCAGGCAATCTCGTGCCCGCCTGCTTGAATCGCCTGGATGTGCTGCGGGTTTTCTTCGGCAACGATGCCGGGAATGAACCAACTGCTGCACACCTTCAGTTCGTCGAACAGCCCCAACAGGCGCTCGACACCCCGTTGTGTGCCGTAGCGCCACACGGAGAGGGTCTTGTCGCGTCCGGCGACTTCCGGGGCCTGGGTGAGAATGCCGTGGATGTCGTTGTAGTCGACCGTCAACACGACAGCGCAGCGGTAGCCCTGGGGCCAGAAAACCGAATCAGCCATGGTGATGCTCCTTGAGCCACCACTGCGCGACATCGCGGCAAGTGGCAAACCACACGTCGTTGCGCTGGCGCATGTGTTCGAAGAGTTTTTCCAGCAGCAGGATGCGTCCCGGCTTGCCGGTGATCTTGGGATGGAACAGGGTGGTCAGGCACAGGCCTTCATTCATGGCGCCGTCGTATTCGCGACACCAGTTGTCCAGGGTCAGCTCATAACTGGCGGTGCGATCCAGCCCTGACGGAAAATCCGGCGCACGGGTATAGGCCAGTGAGGCGTAGTCATCCATTTCCCAGCGACCGGGGATCTCCACCAGGGGCGTGTCGAAACCCGGCACCTTCACCAGGTACGGGCGGTCATCGCCACGCATGCTGCTGGAATAGGTCACGCCGGCCTCGACCAGCATCGCCGGGGTCTCGGCGCGCCAGTCGCCGGAGGGGGTGCGAAAGCCTTCGGCGCGGATGTTCAGGTGGTTCCAGAACACCTCGCGGCAGCGCTTCATCACGTCCTTCTGCTGTTGCAGCGTCAGGGCGTAAAAGGATTCATGTTTGTAGCCGTGGTACGCCACCTCATGCCCGCGCTCGACAATCGCCTGGCACTGCTTCGGCCAGTTCTCCACGACCCAGGCCGGGACGAAGAAAGTGGTCGGGATGCGGAAGGCGTCGAGCAGATCGAGCAGTCGCGGCAGCGCCCGGTAAGGGCCATAGCCACCGAAACCGAAGTACTCGGGCTTGTGCCAGATCGAGCCGTTGAGCATGGCATCGCCGGTGGGGCCGTCGAGGTCGAAGGCCAGGGCGAGGCAGGCTTTGTATTTGTCAGGCCAGGTGGGTAAGGAGGGCATCGGTGGTGCTCCATTGTTTATCTGCAAACACCAGACCCTTGTGGGAGCGGGCTTGCTCGCGAAGGCGTCAAGTCAGGCAACATTGACGTTGAATGACACACTGCATTCGCGAGCAAGCCCGCTCCCACATTGGACTCAGGTTGCCTGCGCGTTTACTTCCCGGCGTTAATGGTCGCCGTCTTGATCGCGCCCAGCTCCAGCTCCCATTTCTTCAGGATCGTCTGGTAACTACCGTCGTCGATCATGCTCTGCAGCGCGACTTTCACCGCTTCGCTGAGCTCCGGTTTTTTCTTGCTGACGCCCAGGCCGGTGAACTGCGACGAGATCGGCAGGCCCACGGTCTTGTACATGTCCTTTTCCTGGGTCTTGAGGTACGGCAGGGTTTCGCTGCCTTGCATCGCCGCGTCAATACGGCTCTGGCGCAGTTGCGCACGGGCGTCGGCGGAACCTTCGGTGCCCACCACGTTGATCGCCGGTTTACCCGCTGCTTCGCAGTTGGCCTTGCTCCACTCGGCGATTTCCGATGGGAAGGTGGTGCGGCGGCTGGTGCCGACTTTCTTGCCGCACAGGTCGACGATCTCGTTGGTGTCTTTGTTCTTTTGCAGGGTGTAGAACTGCGGACCGCTGGTGAAGTAGTCGACGAAGGTCACGCTGGCCTGACGTTCGGCGGTGTCGGTCATGCCTGACAGCACCATGTCGACGCGGTCGGTGGTGAGCGCGTTGATCATTTGCTCGAAGCCCGTTTCCTGCCATTTGATCTTGATGCCCAAGCGTTCGGCCAAGGCGTTGCCCAGGTCATAGTCCAGGCCGGTCAACTGGTTGGTGGCCGGGTCCTTGAAATCCATCGGCGGATAGTTCGGCATGATCGCGACGACGATCTCGCCCTTCTCCTTGATGCTGGCCGGCAGTTCGGCGGCGAAGCTGAAGCTGGAGGCCATCAAGCCTGCGAGTACTGCTGGGATTACGAAGTTCTTCATGGTCGTTCTCTTTTGAGTGTTGTGAGCGCCAACGGGCGCTTAGGTTCGAACGGCAGAAATGAAGCTTTGGGTGCGAGGGTTTTGCGGACTTATTAGTATTTCTTCGGGGCTTCCAGCCTCCACGATCTGCCCGCCGTCCATGAACACCATGCGGTTGGAAACCTCGCGAGCGAAGCCCAGTTCATGGGTGACGACGATCATGGTCATGCCGGTCTGCGCTAGATCGCGCATCACCGACAGCACCTCACCGACCAGTTCCGGGTCGAGTGCCGAAGTGGGTTCATCGAACAGCATCAGCTTGGGGCGCATGGCCAATGCACGCGCAATGGCGACGCGTTGCTGCTGGCCACCCGAAAGCTCGATCGGGTAGCTGTTGCGCTTGTCGGTCAGGCCGACGCGGGCGAGCAACTCCAGGGCTTCTTCATTCGCCTCTTTGGGCGAACGCTTGAGCACCTGGCACGGCCCTTCGATGATGTTTTGCAGCACAGTCATGTGCGGAAACAGGTTGAAACGCTGGAACACCATGCCGGTGGACAGACGTTGACGGGCGATCTGGGACTCGTTGAGTTCGTGCAGTTTGTTGCCGACGATGCGGTAACCCACCAGTTCGCCATCGACCCACAGGCCGCCCTTGTCGATCTTTTCCAGTTGGTTGACGCAACGCAACAAGGTGCTTTTACCGGAGCCGGACGGGCCGATGATGCACAGCACTTCACCTTGGTCGACTTCGATATTGATGTCTTTGAGCGCGTGGAACTGGTCGTAATACTTGTTCAGACTCACGGCCTTGACGATGCTTCTCATGGGGGGCTCCTCAAGAACGCTTGCCGGCGCCGCGAGCGAAACGACGCTCCAGACGGCTTTGACCAAAGGACAGTACGGTGACGGTGGCCAGGTACCAGATACCCGCGACGATCAGCAGCTCCATCACCCGGGCGTTGGCGTAGTAGATGTTCTGGGCGTTGTAGAGCAGTTCCGAGTACTGGATGACGCTCGCCAGCGAGGTCATTTTCACCATGCCGATAAACTCGTTGCCGACCGGCGGAATGATGATCCGCATCGCCTGCGGCAGGATGATCCGCCGCAGCGCTTGCAGGCGTGGCATGCCGATCGACTTGGCGGCTTCGTACTGCCCGGTGTCCACCGACAACAGACCGGCGCGCACCACTTCGGCGGTGTAGGCACCCTGGTTGATGCTCAAGCCCAGGAGGGCGGCCGCGAATGGCGTCATCAGGCTCACGGTGTCCATTTCGAACACGCCGGGGATGCCGATGGTGGGGAAGATCAGCGCCAGGTTGAACCACAACAGCAGTTGCAGGATCAGCGGCGTGCCGCGAAACAGCCAGGTGTAGGTCACCGCCACGTAACGCAGGATCGGGTTGGCCGACATGCGCATGATCGCCGTGATCACCCCGAACACAATACCCAGCCCCATCGCCAGCACGGCCATGACGATGGTATTGAGCAAGCCCCACATGATCGCTTGGGAGGTGAGGAACTGGCCGATGTACGACCATTCGATCTTGCCTTCGGCAAAGGCACGCACCAGGCCGATGATCGCTATGAGGATCACGGTGGCGAAAAAAATCCGCCCGTAATAACGCCGTGGCACGTGATCGTACTGGGTGATATCAAACTGGTTTTCCGCCAGTTTGCGCTCCGCCTGAAGTCGTTCTGCCTGAGTCTGACTCATGTTGTTTCTCCAAACACGGGTATTGCAGGTCAACCACATTTCCTTGTAGGCGCCGGCTTGCCAGCGCCTACCGGGTTTTGCGTTGTCTATCAGAGGCGCAAGCCCTGATAGTTCTCGGTCCATTCGTGTTGCGCGGCGAGGGCGGTTTTCAACCGGCCGATCTGCTCGCGCACCTGCTGCGGCGCGGTACCACCCCAACCGCTACGCGCCGCGATGGCGGCTTCTAGCGTCAGGCTGTCGCGTACTTCCGGGGTCAGGCGCGGATCGATTTCGGCCAACAGCGCCGGCGAGGCTTCCCACAACTCGATGTCGTGTTTCTCACAGGCCTGAACCAGCGCGCCGGTGATTTCATGGGCTTCCTTGAACGGCACGCCGCGCACCGCCAGCCAGTCGGCCACTTCGGTGGCGAGGGTGAACCCGAGCGGTGCCTGGCGGCGCAACTCTTCAACGTTGACCTTCATGGTCGCGACCATCCCGGCCATGGCGGGCAGGACCAGCAGCAAGGTGTCGACGCTGTCGAGCACGCCGTTTTTGTCTTCGCTCAAGTCGCGGTTGTATGACAGCGGCAGCGATTTCAGGGTAGAGAGCAGACCGGTGAGGTTGCCGATCAGGCGACCTGCCTTGCCCCGGGCCAGTTCGGCAATGTCCGGGTTTTTCTTCTGCGGCATGATCGAGCTGCCGGTGGCGTAGGCATCGTCCAGGGCAACCCAGCGAAATTGCCGCGATGACCACAGACAGAATTCTTCGGCAAGGCGGGAAATGTTGATCCCGAGCATGCTGGCAATAAACAGGAATTCGGCGACGTGATCGCGGCTGGCCACCGCATCGATGGAGTTTTCGCAGACGCCGCTGTAACCCATTTCCCTGGCCGACTGCTGCGGCAGGCGCGCGATGGCGGAACCGGCCATGGCGGCGGCGCCGAGTGGCGACAGCGCGGTGCGGATGTCCCAGTCCACCAGTCGTTGCACGTCACGCAGCATCGATTGGGCGTGAGCGAGCAAGTGATGAGCAAAGACGATCGGTTGCGCCTGTTGCAGGTGAGTGAAGCCTGGGCAGATGCTTTCGATGTGTTGTTCGGCCTGATCGACCAGCGCCTGTTGCAAGGCAAGTACTTCGACGGCCAGGGTGCGCACGTGGTCGCGCAGAAACAGACGCAGGTCGTTGGCGGTCTGGTCGTTGCGCGAACGGCCGGCGCGCAGCTTGCCGCCCAATGGGCCGAGGCGCTCGGTCAGCAGGCGTTCGATGAACGTGTGGACGTCTTCGTCATCCAGCGTTGGCGTGATGCTGCCGGCTTTAAAATCAGCGCCGATACCTTCCAGCGCGTCGAGCATGGTGTGGGTTTCCTGCTCGCTCAACAGTCCGGCGCGTTGCAGCTCACGGGTATGGGCCTTGGAACCGGCGAGGTCATACGGGGTCAGGCGAAAGTAACGCTCAGGGCAACGGGACAGGGCCGCCAGGGCTTCGGATGGGCCACTTTTGAAACGGGCCCCCCAGAGACGTTGGGTGGGTTGAGACATTGTTGTTTTCCTCGTCGATAAAGCGAACTGAAATGGATGCGAAGAGCCGGGAACACCCGCCGGAAATAATTCGGGCGTGGTTCGGCCTAAGCAGTTTTCAAGAGGGCAGTTGCAGTGTTGCGAGAGCTGATCGAAGTGTCAGCTTTTAGCAGTTCGAAGTCAGTGAGTTGGCACTGAAGTACGGGGATTATTAGCGGTTGCCAAGCCTGGTTTTCTGTGTTCATTATTATTGGCCAGCTTTATTTTTGTTGTTGGACACAGGTTGTTGAATAGCGCGCCAGAGGTAAATAAGCATTATGGAAACCCCACTTTCCAATTCCGGAAACCCGGCGCCGAAAACGGCGCATCGGGCGCCGCTGGCCCTCAGCGGGCTGGATTTCAAACTGCTCAAAGTGTTCAAGGCCGTGGTCGAGGCTGGCGGTTTCAGTGCGGCGCAGAACGAGCTGAACGTGGGGTTGGCGGCCATCAGCAAACAAATTTCCGACCTTGAGATTCGTATCGGCATGCGCTTGTGCACCCGCGGTCGCGAGGGCTTTCATCTGACCGAAGAAGGCCGATTGGTCTATCAGGCGTCGATTGATTTATTTGCCTCAGTCGATAACTTTCGTGATCGGCTTAGTTCCGCACAGAATGAACTTGTTGGCGACCTGGGCGTGGGCGTTATTGACAATACTATTTCCGACATTAATTCACCGTTAGTTGCAGCGCTTGAACGAATAAATAAAGAGTCACCAAAAGTAAGGTTTCAACTTCAGACCTCACAACTGGATGAGGTTGAAAGAGGGGTCGTAGAGGGACGCCTGGTGGCCGGTATCGTGCCGGTTTATCAGAAGCGCGAAGAGTTCGACTATTACACGTTGTATGAAGAACGCTCAGAGGTTTACTGCGCGATCGGTCACCCGTTGTTCTCGGTGCCGGACGCAGAAATCGGCAGCAACGTACTCAAGGAGTACGAGTGCATCAACCATCGCTACGCGATCCATCGCGACAAGCTGAATTTTGCCCGCTACGACAGTTTTTCCGCCTCCGCGACCCAGGTGGAAGCCGTGGCGCTGCTGATCAAGACCGGGCGCTTCGTGGGTTTTCTACCGCAGCATTACGCCGCGTCGATGGTGTCTGAAGGGCAATTGCGAG
Organism: Pseudomonas hefeiensis; assembly: GCF_030687835.1. Taxonomy (NCBI): domain Bacteria; kingdom Pseudomonadati; phylum Pseudomonadota; class Gammaproteobacteria; order Pseudomonadales; family Pseudomonadaceae; genus Pseudomonas; species Pseudomonas hefeiensis. The sequence goes on along the minus strand of NZ_CP117449.1, from coordinate 5,278,003 downwards.
CCTTGCGGCCGGACCTCATTCACATCAGCACACCGTTTAATCTGATCCTGCGTCACAACACCGTGCGCAGTCCGCTGGTGAAAGCATTTGCCCTGGCATTGGGCGTCGATTTGAAAGCGTCGACTTGATAACAATCATTAAGTAATAGATAGCTCCCGCCCCGACGACGCGGAAACCAAACTGATCTGGCTTGGGTTGGGTAATATCGCAGCAAAGTGGGGCCCAGCGGCACATGACATCCCGCCGTACGGCCACGCAAGGACACCCGAACTTGTGGCGAGGGGATTTATCCCCGCTGGGCTGCGCAGCAGCCCCAAAACCAGCCAACCCGATACACCCGGCCCCGGGATTATTTAGTGGCTTGAAATTAAACCCGTTCCCTTCGCTATGCAGCCTTTATCTGCAGGCTTCGGCACTTAGGCCTTCTCCCGCAGGCCCGCCTTGCTAAAGTTCGCGATTCATAGGCCGACAGACTTCGTTTCCACCTCACGGATGATTCTAATGTTCCGCTCTGTCTTTTCCGGCGTTGCTTTGCTCGCCGTCGCCGCTGCCTGCACTGCCCAGGCTCAGACCGTCACCACGCCCGAACAACTGCTGACCGAATTTTCCCGTTGCGATGCGCATTTCTTCGAGAGCCTGCGCGACGCCCGTCTGCCGGCAGGTACCGTGCGCCTGAGTGATTACGGCTCGGTCAAGGCACCGACCATCATGAGCCCGTTACAGGAAGGTGGCACATACCAACATTTCGAAACGCCCCTGATCGTCAACGGCGTGCGTATGGTCGGCTATTACAACCAGGCCGAAACCATCAAGAATGCCGGCAATTTTCTGTTCTGGGGTTTCGTAGCCGATGGTTCGCCGCAAGAGGTGGCCGCAAAACTCAAACCATTGATCGTCGATAACGCGCGTTTTGTCGGTCAGGGCAAAGCCATTACCCGCGCCGAAATTCGCCGCGTCGGTGACCCGATCGGCCAATGGCGCACCGAAGGATTGACCGGCCCCGGCGTCGTCACTCCGTTTGGTTTCGTAGACCGCGTGTTGATGGTCGACACGGGCGGCACAACACCGCCGCTGGCAGGGCACACCACCGTGTTCTGCTCGCTACAAGGCACCGTGACCGCGCCGCTCTTGCAGGTATATCGCCCCGACCTCAACGCTCGTCTGTTCGACTAACAAGGATGCTTTTCATGAATGCTCGCTGGCCCGCACTGATCGCCTGCTCCTTCATCCTCACAGGATGTGCCGGAATGCAGAACCCGCAAAAAGCCAACCTCGCGCACTGCACAAATCAGATCAAGGCGTCCAAAGCCGAAAATTACCCCCTGGCGCTACAGGAAGGTGATCTATGTCTGCAGAAAAATACCCTGCCCGCCTCGCTGGAAAGTTTGATTTACGCGGTGCAGGCCGACGCCCACAGCAACCTCAAGCATTTCCCCGAAGCGGTGGCTGCCAAGGAAAAATCCATCCAATTGGAGGCCAAGACTGATGCGCGCGCCAATCTGGATTTGAGCAGCATGTATCGCGACGCTGGCAACCCGAAAAAAGCGCTTGAACTTGTGCAGTACAACCTCGACAACGGACTGGGAGAAGCCGGAAAGGGCTCCGGCTTCCACATGCCGACCTACTATCATCAGGGCCTCGCGCTGACAGACCTGGGTCAATACCGAGAGGCCGCTGAAGCATTCAGCACCGGCCTTGAGCGCCAGGCGGACTATGCCTGGGCCTATTACGCGCGTGGGATCGCGTACGACCATTTGGGAGATAAGGACGGCGCCAAGGCCGACTTCATGAAGTTCTCGCAGATCGTCAACAAGAAGTACGTACGCGAGGAGCACAAGGCCAAGCTCGCCGAGTACAAGATTTCCATGCCGTGAGGTAAAACCTTGGAGGGCCTATCGTTGTTCGGCACTGTCCAAGTGGGCGAATGGGCCTTCGATGTGAACTGGGGTGATGACCGGGAACTGGCGGCCGTTACCTTGCATCGGTTGGCGCTGGAGCAAGCCGGAAAGGTGATGACTGGATAAGATTTAAGGCGCGCTGAGGCATAAAATCGGCGCTACCTGCCTATCACGTGCGGAGTAGCGACCATGGATTACGACGACAGATTGATAGAAGAAGCTGTGCTTGCCTTGCTGGCAGCCTTCAGTTCCGACACCGGCAACGCCTGGAAAGGTTTCGACTTCGAGGTCATGAACCGATTGCATGAACAAGGCCTCATCAGTGATCCGGTAAACAGGAACAAATCGATCTGGTTGACGGAAGAAGGGTTGGAGCGAGGTCGCCAGATTGCCGAGCGGTTGTTTGGGAAAGCGCGTTGAAGGTGTGCGCCGGATCGTGATTGATCGCCAAGCCCCTTTTCTCAGAGGCCTAGCCAACAGTCTTTCGCTGCGCACCATCACCGACCATAGCCGGGGCGCTTAGTCATGATCATTTGCGAAAAGCCCATCAGCTAAGCGAAAATCCCGCCTTCCCAGACTCGATAAGGATGCGAGCATTGACGTTTGAAAACGGTCAGTTTTCTGGCAGCCATGGAATTATCTTCAGCGTATCGCGCTTCTCCCTGTCGGCCGATGATCGGGGTAGTCTCAGAATAGGTCCGCAACACTCCTCTCCCTCTATGATCATCAAGGCTCAAGGCGGCTAAGACTATGAATGAATTTGGCCTTTACGCCTTGGCATACGCAGTGTTCCTGCTGTTGTTTTTCTATATGAAATCCTATGGCCTCAGGAAATGGCTAGGCATTGCCCTGGTTGTCCTGGGATTCGTGAGTATTTTTACGCTGCCGTCTTTCGTCTCCGGTTTTGATCTGGGTATCGCCTCAACCAGTGCTATTGGCATTGGAGCGGCACTGTTTTTTAGCCGGGCCCGGTATATGGCATGAATCTGTGTTCCTCTTGTATTGACCACTCGCTCCGTGGCTACCAGTTGTCTCGATAGTCGAAAGCAATCTGATAGTCGTATCTGCTCCAATCAATTGAGTGTTGAAAGTGAGGTTGGAGGGTTTTTACCCATTCTTGGGGAACATCAAACCCTCCGTTATTTACATTGTTTTCGATTGGAATCCCTAGGGCTTCAATGACAGAGCCGTCGTCACCCAAGTCTTCGGAATACTCCTCCCCCTCGCAGGATTCGGTTTGCTTGCTATACCACTCAAGTCGTAGTTTGAGACCCATTTGATCCTCACAAATATTTTTTGATATTACGGTTTTTTTTCGGGCCGTCTGTCTGCTCGCCCGTAATATGATCGAAGGCCCCTAGATGACTTCCATCGCTCGAACGATAGGCTTCCAATTCACCATGTGAAGAATCCCATTCGTAAATGGTTCTGCCCTTCGCATCAAGCCAGCGATCCCTTAGGCCGCCACCTCCTTGTACAGGTGTTTTTTTCTTGCCTCTTTTCAATCCAGGGAAGCCAACAATTTCATGGGTTTTCGGAGCCGGATGATAGTCGTGGCCGGTCTCGGCCATGCCCTTTCGAGGAACACTCAAAACCACATAAACCGGCCGAACCCCCGAATCCGCCGGAAACACCAGGATGAAATCCCTGTACTCCGGCGGATAGATCGGATCGACGATGATGCTGTCGGCCATCGGCGTCGGCGGGTAGATCCAAATAGGTGGTGCCTGGGGCGCCGCTTCCAAGGCGGGAATGCCGAGGGTGTCAGCCGGATTGATAGCCGGCGTCCAGATCAGTTCGATGCCATCACCCAGGTCGGCGATGAACTGATCGGCTCGCGGGGTGAACTGGACAACGTCGACCATTTCCCAGTCGCGGTTCTGCCCGGTGTAGAAACCGTAACCCTTGAGGCTGCCGTCGACCTGCTGCTCGATGCTCAAGCGCACGCGGCTGCGGGCCTGTTTGAGGTTGCGTAACTGGTCTTCGCTGTAGAGCGCGCTGTCGCCCAGATTGGACGGCCACAGCAGGGCGACGATGCCGGTCAGCAGCGCTGCGCCGACGGTGCCGCCGGCAGCTGCAGCCGTGGACGCTGCCGAACCGCCCAGCGCGAGCCTGCCCAAGGTAACCGGAACCGTGCCAGCGCCGATCCGCTTGAGGGGAATCGTGCCAGACGGGTCGGCGCTCCGGCCGCCGAGCCACATGAGGTCGCCGTACTGCTTGACCAGATCTGCCGGCACGTAGCCGTTGGGGTTGCTGTAATCGATGATGCCGTTGGGGAGCTTGCAGCTCTTGGCAAACACGCATCCGGTTGCGGTGGACAACGGCTTGTTATCCACCGTGGCCCAGCGCGCTTGTTCATAGGCAGCCTGCCGGGCAAGCATGGCTTGGTAAGCCTGCTGTCGGGTTTCGCGCTCGGCCAGTTCGCTGGCGGTCATGTCCCGATAAGTGACGTGATGCCCATCGCCGCTGGGCGAGTTGCGGACCTGGGGGATGTCTTTTTTGCGTGTCGCCACGTAGTGAGTCTCGTCCGGAAAAAATGCAGGACAGACGCTAACGCGGGAAGAGAGGGGCGCGATGTAGGAGGTTTCTTGAAGTGGTTGTTCTGGTTTCCTCAATACCGGTAGGGCTGGATATTTGAGGCTCGGAACAATTTGAAGTGTCAGATCGGGCTGTCAGTCATCGGGCGCCCGCCACTCGCCAGCCGACCTCGCCTTGCGCCTTTGCCTACAACTACGCCAGAATCCGCCGGCTTGTTCGCCTTGGGTTGCGTCGGTAGTTTGAGTCCTGTCACTGCTCATCAGTGATCGGGTTTAGTCGCCCAGGGTGAAACAGGTTGTGCAAGGCGTCATCCAGTCGGGATTCCCATCCTGCACTCGATGGTGGCTGTGCGCAGGGCGTTCTCGGACGCGCCGGTTTCTTGTTTCCCCGGTCGACTAACCTGCGTACAGCTGCCTCCCATCGTTTAGTCGCGAGCGGGTGATGGCTCCAACTACAGGAAACAAGATAATGGCAAAAGATACTCCGAATCCCCCTGATACGAGCGAGCACGTATCCCGTGCTCAGTCTGCCCGCAACAAAAAAATCGATGACGCTGCCACGCGAGCGTTGGATTATTACCTGAAACCCAAGCCCAAGAGCGAAACGTCTGACAAGACCGACTCCATTCTTCGCATTGATCCGAGTGTGGATTCTGAGTGTTTGCTGGCGAATCTGAGTGAGAATTTGGCTTCGGCGAATGCCATGATCAGTGATTTGGCGTTTGATCTGGATGGGTCGCGGCGGCATGTTGCGCTGGGGATTTTGCAGGTGATTGAGGTGAGTGAATTGTTGGCTAATCGGGCGTTGGATATTGTTGAGGTGAGGTAGGGCGGCAGTGCTACGTGCCGTCTGGATTGGAAAAGGGTCTTGCCCAGCAAGACCTTTTTTTGTGCCCGAGGGAGGCTGAGCGCTCCAGCAAGCCTGAGAACCCAAAGGTCGCATTCTTAATTAATGCGAACTTTTCTTTTGTCTGCTGAGGTGTGGTGAAATTTTCGCAGGACAGCAGTGGCGTTTTGCTGCTATACCTGAGACGAGCATATACGTCGCGGTGCAAACAGGAGTTCAGGATGAAGATTCTTGCAGGGTTGGTCGCGGGATTGATATTAGCCATTCTTGTTTCGACGGTTTTAGCCATCGCCGGTGCGGCATCTCCGAGAGCTGCTGGAGGGACTGGCGCGATTGTTTTCTTCGTAATATGGATTATTGCGCTAGCAATAGCGGTTTTTGCCCCCACTGCCGGCAAAGCATGGCGTCGGCTTTTGGTTACCTCGGGCATCGCTGCATTCATGCTCCCCTTGGCTGGTATTGTTTTTACCGGGAGCCATATCGCCACAAATATTAGTGGTGCTCATTCAGGGGCGGAAACCGCAGGTGCCGCGATTGGTGGCACTTTGGTGAGTGGCTTTTTGGGATTCGTTGGTTTCTTCTTGGGTGTGATCTTTCTTATCGTCGGTTTGTTGGTCGGCCGAGATAAACAAGTAATTTATATTCAGGCCCCACCAAACTCCTAAAGTGAAAAAGTTGGTTGAAATGAGTGCTGCGTAGAAACTGATTAGAAACATTGGGTATTTATTTGCAATGGGTTTGCCATTGTAAACGGATCAATTACTTTTTTCTGGTTGATTTTTTTAAGTAATAACGTGTAGATTTAATATGGGGTGTGTCTTATTAAGAAATTTATTTCGGCGCTTATAAAAGTAATCCAAGACACTGACTATTCTCCCGCCGAGAAAGTCAAGAGAGTCAGTTATCTTAATGCCTTGAACCTGGTTGGTGATTTGCAACCGACGCAAGAAAGCTCACCAAGTATTGACATCATGTACCTCGTGCAGGACGCTTTGAAGTCTATCGCTCGATTTAGATATGGGGAGTTCGACGGAAAGAAAATTTTTAAGCGTCCGATATATTGTTCTGAAGACCCTTGCTCTAATTCTCGGATAATTGCTTTCCATGGGGAGTTGGATGTAGGTATAAAAATAGGCCCTGAATTTAATACTTGGGAGCGAGTATTTTATCAGATTGCTCACGAGGTGATTCATCTCTTGAACCCTGTACTGGCTCCGACAGGTGGAATCATATCTGCGAGTTCTCTTGATGAAGGGGTGGCCGTGAAGTTTGCGGAGGAAATGTACTCTAAGTATATCGCTGAATACAAAGAACTACCGTTCGGGGACAGCCCGATAGGTATGAATACTAAATATTGGTCAGCATACAAAGTTGCAGCCAAAATACCAGACCAAGTCCTAAGAGCTATCAGGGTTGATGCTGGTGGATTTCCATTTGCTTCAGACTCCAAAACGATTCTTACACACGCGGCTGAATTCATAAGTGTGGATGAAGCTGAGTTTATTGTTTCAAATTTCCAATGAGGCAGATTTCAAATGGATGTGATCTGACTGAAACAACTGATCAGATAAAAGTGTAGTCGGAAAGAGGAGTTATAGTAGCCAACGAACCGAGGGATGATTTAGGTATTAACAACAACGTTAAAACGTTAATGGAGAATACACACGATGGCCATACTTAGCGAAAAATCGCTTGACTTCGCGCGCGAACATATAAGCAAGTACTATGACTCGGATTTTTTTCCTAAACCAATCGAGTATGAGGCTCTATGGTATCAATGGGACGATGTAAAAAAAGAGTTGATGTCAAAAAAATATTGCTAAGTTGTGGGTAACACAACCGCGGGCCATGACCATCGCAAAACCCAAAGGTGGTTTTCGAATTGTCCATCAACTTGAACCTATCGACTCAGTCATTTATACCGCCTTGGCTTGCGAAGTCACTGAGGCGGTCGAAAAAGCACGCATACCCAGCGAAGAGCACATTGCCTGTTCGTATCGTCTACAAATTTCAGACGGAAATTTTTTTGGTGCAGGATCTGGATGGGCCGATTTTACCAAAAAGACGGAAGAGCTAGCCAATCAGTATAGTACGGTGTTAATTACCGATATCACTGACTTCTATAATCAGATTTACCTTCACCGTCTAAACAATGCCATCGAAATCGCTGACTCGATGCTCAAGCCTCTTGGGGATGATATAGAGACCTTCCTTTCAACCCAAAATAGCAAATCTTCCCAAGGAATTCCGGTTGGGCCTGCCGCCAGTATCATTATGGCCGAGGCGGTATTCATAGATATTGATCGTTTCTTGAAAGACCAAGGAGTGCATCACACTCGGTATGTTGATGATATTCGAATTTTCTCAAACTCAACTAGAGAACTATCCGGTGTACTTGAAAGCCTTACCATGTATCTATATGAAAATCATCGCCTAACCGTTTCCTCTGAAAAAACCTTCTTAATGGATTCAAAAGAGTTTGTTGAGAAACATCTTCACAATCATTATGCCGAAGAGAAGGTTCAGCTCCTTGAAACCTTGGAGATTTTTAACGCATATACTAATGAAATGGAGCAGGTAGAGGTTGAAATTGACGATGAGGAATTAATTTTGGAGTTTAAATTGTTGGCGGCAATAGAAAAAATTATCACCTACGAATATCTGGATCTAGGTCTTGCAAGGAGTATTATCAGATCTGCTCGCCGTAACAAGCAATCAAATATTGCCTCTGTAATTTTCTCAAATTTCGACTTTTTTTCCCCCGTCATAAATGATGTTGTATTGTATCTTCATGAAGTTACAGATGATGATTTTGCAAAAAAAAATCTTCCCGTCATTGAAGCGATAATTGATAATTCAGCTGTCGACAGTCAAATATGCCGTTTCTGGTTGGAATGGTACATCGCCCAAAACGCTAATCTATTGAAATCGGCGAAGCTATATGCGTTTGTTTTTAACGGTCCCAACATTGAAAACCAAGCTCAGGCTGCGATCACTAACAAAAATGTGGCGTGGGTGCGAAATCACAAGGCGACTGTTTATAATCTAGGAGGAAAAGCTCGCAGAGCCGTTCTGAATTCGTCAAGAGTATTGCCAAGCGATGAGCGCACACATTGGCTTAAGTTATTTATCAGCAATTCTCCTGTTTTGTTAGATCGGCTGGTGGCGCAATGGGTCCAAAAAACAGCTTAAAAAGAGAAGGATTTACTTACTTGGCATTAAGTTAATTTGTGCCCTTTGTTGCGAGTGATGGAAAAGGTTTCAAGCGCAGGATACGTGGTTTGCAAACGATACCAAAACGGGTACGGACTTCTGAAAATGAATCCGTATCCTTTTCATTTCTCCGTTAATATTCTTGAAGTCGCTGGGAAGCACAAATTTGGTTTCTTATTAATTGCGGTTCGGCATGTTGTCTAATCTAATATTAGTCTGAAAAACTCTTGGTTATGTTCAGTCTTTTCTTGTAAATATCAAGGCGACTTTCGGCTCTTTTGATGAATTGTTGATAATAGAGGATTTCAGAATATAATTCTCCATATTGTTTGCCGGTAACAGGATCGTGAATTCTATCTGTATTGAAGTATCCCAAGCCGCTAGGAAAGCGTGTGAAGGCAGGAGGCATTCGGCTTTCATCCATACAGTCACCTATTAAGTAACCGTAGAATTTATTGATCTTGCCGTTAGATTTTGCTGCCAAGAGTCTTGCGTACTGGACTAAATCTGGTATGTGTTCTTGAAGCTCTACAGTTGGAGCTTTGAATTCAATTATTATTGCCGCTCCCTCTTCGTTAAATATTGCAATGTCAGGTCGTTTTAATTTGTGATCTGTGTTGTTTCGTCGGAATAGTTGCTCTAAGCTAGAGTCTATATCTGATTCGAATAGTTTTTCACTATTTCCCCATGGATAAGACGAAAGAGGTTTGTCTGAAGCTATATGGTCGAAGTAATGATACTCTTCATTGAGAATCCAAATATCATGGTCGGTGAGGTCTCTGCTGTCCTTTCCTGTCGGGAAAAATATATTGTGAATTATTTTTTCGTCGTCCCGCCTAACTCCAGCCTCATCTTGACAGTTCAAAAGGAGGCTTACTGCTTTTTTAAGTACTTCGATCATTGATGAACGTCGCACGACCAGCTGGGAAAGGTTGGCCATATCCATTTTTTTTATAGTGCTGGTATATTTCCAAGATAGTTCATTAACCTTGTCTCTGAAATCTTGCGTTCTGGGGTCAAGGTCCAGTAGCTTTTGTTTGATGTCAAAAATGTCCGAGGTTTCGTTAACTATTTCCTCTTGATATTTTTTTAGCACTCGCTTGGCAATGTTTGCCTCTGTGTCGCTGTAATGTATTTTAATGTTTACAGCTTCGAGCATCGACTTCGATATACCGAATTTCGCTTGCGTGGAATTAAGCAGTGCATCTCTATCGAAGTCTTTCGGTGTGAGGATGCTGTAAACATAGTCTTCTAGCGAATCAATTATATCTTGTAAGGAGTGGCTTTCGATAAGCTCGTTGTTAGGGCTGCACTCTTTGGGTATGTTAAAGCCATCTCGTTGAATGTTGACCTTTTCCTCAAGAAGTTCGCTTTCGATAAGCAATAGTTCGAAGCGATCATCAATTGGTGTTTTTCTATCTTGGAACTTTCTTAGATAGTGCTTCGTTAAGGATTGTACGATTGCAGAGTTAGCGCAGAGCGCTACCTCGTGTTGTGAATCTTTGAATTGTCCTCGGGGAAGGGAGTAGCGTGTTGTTTTTAATGAGTGGAGTACTTGGTCGCTTTTGCCATGAGTGCAGATAAGCGGTATTTCTTCAACACTGGTGGGGCTGGGTAAGTCTTCCGAGTTGATAGTGAGGCTGTCTATATTGCTTCCTTCCTGCTCTATGATCGCGATTGAGAAGCTTCCAACTATGTTTCTAAGAATGATAAAGCGTTGGAGAAAAGTTGTGTATAGGTAGTTGTGTACGGCAAGGGCTGAAAATTCAGCTCTTAAGTTTATGTTGTTCAATTGGTTGCTTATTAAACTATCATAAAAACCTTGTAGGCTAACAATGGTCTCGCTCTTTTTTTCTATATTTTTCAATGTGTTGAAATGTGCTTCTGAAATCTCTCGCGTATCCGAGTTTACGTTCAGCGTTTTGCGTTTATATGTCTGCTCTTCAAAAAAATAGCTGTCTATTTTTAGATTTTTAAAGTAGTGAAAATATTGTATTCGGCCCGCGCCCTTGCATTTTCCGATGCCTTGTATTTTTAGATAGTCCTTATAAGTTGAGTCTTTTGTGACGAAGGCTTTTACTTGTGCCTCTCCAAAACCTGCTCCGTTGTCCTTGCAAGATATTGAAATATCATAATTTGAATCTTCAAGTAGCGTGGAGTGGAAGAAGTCAACAGTAAGTTCAATGTTCAGCTTTGGAATGTTTTCTTCGAGATTTTTTCGGATGAGATAAGAGTCTATGGCATTGGATATCAATTCCTCGATAACCACGTATTGATTTGAGCTGATATCTGTATTTTTTAAACCACCCTTGACATCTAGAGTCATAGATCCCTCCCTTTCGTTGCTTGCAGAACAGGCTAGCGGTGTCGGAGCAATGTATCAAAGTTATGTACCGAGAGGCAGCTAGATATCCATTCCAGTGGAGAGAGGGGAGGGGGGCGATTTGAAAAAAGACGGACACCCGACAAAAATTCAGCTAAGGGAGAAGGGAGCAGAGTTATTTTAGGAGAGTCCTGCTCACTGAGCATCGCGCAAATAATCTCTAAGTCTGATGGCTGGAACATCAAGCTCCTCCATCGTCTGCGCAGCACCAAAATCCGCAGACAACCGCCCCAGCTCCCGCCCCAACACCGTATCCACCCCACCAATCCCCCCCATCGCTAAATCCAGGCATCGACCGATTTCGCCCTGAATCCCAGCCACATCGGCCCGCCGTATCAACAACTCAAAAACCTCACGGTCGCAACTGCCCATCAATGGATCATCCCGCAGAATCGGGCTGTGGCCTTCCGTTTCATAAGCCAGCTTGAGCGAGTAAAGCGCGACCGTTTCCAGCAGCAATTCCATGGGGTGAAATCCTTTGTGACTGGGTGGGGAGGGTGGGGTGATGGTGTATGTCTTGGATTTGGCAGATCGGAGTATCGGTGGGGGTGGTGACTTTTTTGTGAGCGCTTTGCGCTCAAGTGTCAACACCGGTTGAAAACTGACCCACCCTACCGAAGTAAAACTGACCCACCCCGGCGGTATTTAAAGTCTGTTTATAGCTTCGGCGAAGCCGTCTCTCGCGGTACCACCTGGCCAGATTTCAACTTGTCCTTCAACCGGTAACTTTGCCCGCTGACCTGAACGATATGCGCATGATGCAGAAGCCGATCCAATAGCGCGGCGGTCAGTGTCGAGTCATCCGCAAAGGTCGTTGCCCACTGGCTAAACGGCAAATTGCTGGTCAGCACGATGCTGCCATGTTCGTAGCGTTTGGCGATGACGTTGAAGAACAGATTTGCTTCGTCACGGCCAAAAGGCAGGTAGCCTATTTCATCGATCACCAGCAATTTCGAGCGCTGCACCACTCGACTGAAATACTGAGCCAAGCGCCCCTGGTGATGTGCGGCGACCAGTTGCAATGTCAGATCGGCGGCGGTGATGAACTTTGTCGAGATGCCCGCCATGATCGCCCGGTGAGCTAGCGCGCTGGCCAAGTGCGTTTTGCCAACGCCGGACGGCCCCAGCAGCACCACGTTTTCCTTACGCTCGATAAAGGCCAGTCCGGCCAGTTCAAGGATCTGACTTTGCGGCGCTCCGCTGGCGAATTTGAAGTCGTATTGCTCAACGGTTTTTACAGCCGGCAGCCCGGACAAGTGCAGCAGTGTCTGTCGTCGCCGTTCGTTTCTGGCGCGATCTTCACCCAACAGAAGTTGTTCCAGGAAGTCGGCGTAACTCGTTTTTTTTCGGCTGCTCGCTGCGCCAGAGCGGGCCAGTCCGTGGCGAAGGTATCGAGTTTGAACTGTTGGCAGAGCGCTTCAATGCGCAGGTGTTGAAGACTCATGCTCGCACCTCAAGCAGGGCTTGGTAGACCGACAGTGGATGTTGCAGGCTCTCCACCGGTATGGGCTGAATGGCTTGTATCAGAGCGCTCGGAACGTCTTGAAGCGCTGGCAGCGGCAGCAAATAGTGCACCTCTTTATCCAGGCGATACTGAGGGATTTCACCGGTCGTAGCGTGAGTTCGGGCATTGGCGATATCGATCAGCCAAGGGCCGATTTTGCTGTTCGCGACTTCGACATCCAGCACCAAACCGACCTGATTAAGTGTCGCTGCCAGCGGCACGACGAAACTGTTTTTCAGGTAGTGGTTGAAGCGCTCAACCTTGCCCTTGGTTTGCGCTCGATAGGGCCGGCAGACCTTTGGCGTAAAGCCATAGCGTTCTGCCAAGCTCAACAGAGCCGGGTTCCAACGGTGCTCGCCGGGGCCATAGACATCGCGCTCTTGGATGATGGTCTTGGCGTTGTCGAACAACACTTTGCGTGGCGTGCCGCCGAAGAAATGCAGGGCTTTTTCAATGCCAGCGCACCAGGCTGCGGAGTCTTCCCGTCGCGAGAAAACAACGTAAGTGGCGCGACTCCAACCCAGCGTTGCGACAAATGCCAACAGCGGATCGCGGCCACGTCGAATGATCGTGAAATCCGCCTGCATCTGTTCGCCAGGCTCTGTTTCAAAGCGCACAACGGGCTCGTTGGCCTTGGATTTCAAGGTCAGCAGAAAGCTGGTGAGGATGGAGTAACCGCCCGTATAGCCCTGTTCTCGGATCTCTCTGAGCAGAACAATCGCAGGGATCCAGTGTGGCCGAGCGGTATCTACGCGCTGACGCAGGAAGGCCTCGAAAGGCGCAAGCTTGCCCACGCGCTCCGCGCGCGGGCCGTAGACGACGGGTTGGCGCTGGGCTTGTAATTTGAGGTGGCGTCGAATGGTATTGCGTGAGCAGCCCATCTGCCGAGCGATAGCTCGAATAGACAAACCCTGACGAACAAGAACACTGATTTCCACGTGTTGCTCCTTGGACAGCATGGGCAGCTCGCAAAAGCTGCATTTTGCCCAAGTGGGTCAGTTTTCAACCGGTAGGGTGGGTCAGTTTTGCATCGGTACTGACACTCAAGCGGGAGCAAGCTCCCTCGCCACAGGTTTTCCCCCCACCACCGGTTCTTCTCTACCACTGGTTCTTCCTTGCTCCCAGGTTCTTCCTTACCACTGGATCTTCCTCACTATGAGGTTGGGTATTCTGGGGCCGCTTTGCGGCCCAGCGGGGATAAATCCCCTCGCCACAAAGGGGAGCGGTGGTTTATCCCCCCACCACAAAAGTGAGCGGGGGATTGGCTGAGATTTGCGTTGGTTATGGCAAACCACTTTCCTGCAGGCGAAAAAAAAGACCTTGAATTTCAAGGTCTTTTTTTAAGATGGTGCCCCGAGGGAGACTCGAACTCCCACTCCTTTCGAAAACGGATTTTGAATCCGCCGCGTCTACCAATTCCGCCATCAGGGCTCAATGGCGGCGAAGTATAGAGAGGTGCCTACCGTTGGTCAATCACGTTTCATGGTGAATTTTTGATAATTCCGCTAGACTTTCCGGCCCTGCTAGACGAACCCCATCATGCGTGTTGCTGACTTTACCTTCGAACTCCCTGATTCGCTGATCGCTCGCCATCCTCTGGCCGAGCGTCGCGCCAGTCGACTGTTGACCCTGGACGGGGTCAGCGGTGCCATGGCTCACCGTCAATTCACTGATTTGCTTGAGCATTTGCGCCCGGGCGATTTGATGGTGTTCAACAATACCCGGGTGATTCCGGCGCGTTTGTTTGGCCAGAAAGCCTCCGGCGGCAAGCTGGAGATTCTGGTGGAGCGGGTGCTGGACAGTCACCGTGTGCTGGCCCATGTGCGGTCGAGCAAGTCGCCCAAGCCGGGTTCGTCGATTTTGATCGACGGCGGCGGTGAGGCGGTGATGGTGGCGCGGCATGAGGCGTTGTTCGAGCTGGCGTTTGCCGAAGAGGTGTTGCCGCTGCTCGACCGTGTCGGGCACATGCCGTTGCCTCCTTATATAGACCGCCCGGACGAAGGTTCGGACCGCGAGCGTTATCAGACTGTGTACGCCGAGCGCTTGGGGGCGGTGGCGGCGCCGACGGCGGGGCTGCATTTTGATCAGCCGTTGCTGGAGGCGATTGCTGCCAAGGGCGTGGAGACGGCGTTTGTGACGCTGCACGTCGGCGCCGGCACGTTCCAGCCGGTGCGGGTCGAGCGTATCGAAGACCATCACATGCACAACGAATGGCTGGAAGTGAGCCAGGAAGTCGTCGATGCCGTGGCGGCCTGTCGCGCGCGCGGTGGGCGGGTGGTGGCGGTGGGGACCACCAGCGTGCGCTCCCTGGAAAGCGCGGCGCGTGATGGCGTGCTCAAGCCGTTCAGTGGCGACACCGACATCTTTATCTACCCGGGCCGGCCGTTTCATGTGGTCGATGCCCTGGTGACCAATTTTCATTTGCCTGAATCCACGCTGTTGATGCTGGTTTCGGCGTTCGCCGGTTATCCCGAAGCCATGGCCGCCTACAAGGCCGCAGTCGAGCATGGATACCGCTTTTTCAGCTACGGTGATGCGATGTTCATCACCCGTAACCCCGCGCCACGCGGACCCGAGGAAACAGTATGAGTCGCACCTGTCGCATGTCCTTCGAGTTGCTTGCTACCGATGGCAAGGCTCGTCGCGGTCGTCTGACCTTCCCCCGCGGTACGGTGGAAACCCCCGCGTTCATGCCGGTGGGCACTTACGGTACGGTCAAGGGCATGCTGCCACGGGATATTGTGGCCACGGGCGCGGAGATCATCCTCGGCAACACTTTCCACCTGTGGCTGCGTCCGGGCATGGAAGTGATCAAGGCCCACGGTGACTTGCACGATTTCATGCAGTGGAAAGGCCCGATTCTGACCGACTCCGGCGGTTTCCAGGTGTTCAGCCTGGGCGCGATGCGCAAGATCAAGGAGGAGGGCGTGACCTTCGCGTCTCCGGTGGATGGCGCCAAGGTGTTCATGGGGCCGGAAGAGTCGATGCAGGTCCAGCGCGACCTGGGCTCGGACATTGTGATGATCTTCGACGAATGCACGCCGTACCCGGCCGATGAAGACGTGGCGCGGGTGTCCATGGAGCTGTCGTTGCGCTGGGCCCAGCGCTCCAAGAACGCCCATGGCGAGAACACGGCGGCGCTGTTCGGCATCGTTCAGGGCGGCATGCACCAGAACTTGCGCATGCGTTCGCTCGAAGGCCTCGACAAGATCGGCTTCGACGGCCTGGCCATCGGCGGTCTGTCGGTGGGCGAACCCAAGCATGAAATGATCAAGGTGCTCGATTACCTGCCGGGCCAGATGCCGGCTGACAAACCTCGTTACCTTATGGGCGTTGGCAAACCGGAAGATCTGGTTGAGGGTGTGCGCCGCGGTGTGGACATGTTCGATTGCGTGATGCCAACCCGTAATGCCCGCAATGGGCATCTGTTCATTGATACAGGCGTGCTGAAGATCCGTAACGCGTTCCATCGCCATGATGAATCGCCGCTGGATCCGACCTGCGATTGCTACACCTGCCAGAACTTCTCCCGTGCTTATCTGCACCATTTGGACAAGTGCGGCGAAATGCTGGGTAGCATGTTGAATACCATCCACAATTTGCGCCATTACCAGGTGCTTATGGCTGGTTTGCGCGAGGCTATTCAACAAGGTACATTGGCCGCCTTTGTCGATGCCTTCTATGCCAAGCGTGGGTTGCCTGTTCCGCCCTTGGACTGAGTTTTCCGATCCTAAGATTCAATACTTGCAACTGGAGTGCTAAATGAGCTTTTTTATCTCTAATGCCATGGCTGACGCCGCTGCACCTGCTGCCGGCCCTATGGGTGGCGGTTTTGAGTGGATTTTCCTGGTTGGCTTCCTGGTCATCTTCTACCTGATGATCTGGCGTCCACAGGCCAAGCGCGCCAAAGAGCAGAAGAATCTGCTCAGCAGCCTGCAAAAGGGCGATGAAGTGGTCACCACCGGCGGTATCGCTGGCAAGATCACCAAAGTGGCCGATGACTTCGTGGTACTGGAAGTGTCCGACACCGTTGAAATGAAGTTCCAGAAGGGCGCCATCGCGGCCACGCTGCCAAAAGGCACGCTGAAAGCGATCTAAGTAACAACTTCTATTCAATCGACGGGGCGCGCAAGGCGCCCCGCGTCATAAGCGGGCGGCGTGATGCTGAACAAATACCCTCTGTGGAAATATTTACTGATCCTGGCGGTGCTGGCGGTCGGTCTGATTTATTCCGCTCCCAATCTTTATCCTGATGACCCGGCCATTCAGGTCAGTGGCGCAAGCACTGCCTTGCAGGTCACTCAGGCCGATCTGGACCGTGCGAGCACAGCGCTCAAGGCGTCCGGCATCGACGTGAAGGCCGCGACCGTTGCCGAAGGCGGCAAGGGCGGTTTGTTGCGTCTGGTCAAGGATGAAGATCAACTGCCGGCCAAGGACGTGGTGCGCAAGGCCCTCGGTGACGACTATGTCGTGGCCCTGAACCTGGCCCAGACTACCCCGCAATGGCTGCGCAACCTCGGCGCGCATCCGATGAAGCTGGGTCTGGACTTGTCCGGTGGTGTGCACTTCCTGCTGGAAGTGGACATGGACAAAGCGCTGGATGCACGCTTGAAAGTCTACGAAGGCGACGTCAAGAGCCTGTTGCGTAAAGAGCGCCTGCGCTATCGCAGCCTGCCGCAGCTCGACGGTGCCGTTCAGTTGGGCTTTGCTGACGAAGATGTACGCGAGAAGGCCCGTGCGCTGATCCGCAAGAGCTTCAACGATTTCGACATTGTACCGGCCGACCTCAATGGTCAGCCGGTGCTGCGTCTGGCGATGACCCCGGCCAAGCTGGCGGAAATCCGCGAATACTCCATCAAGCAGAACTTGACCACGGTGCGTAACCGGGTCAACGAGCTGGGTGTGGCCGAGCCGATCGTGCAGCGCCAGGGCGCCAACCGCATCGTGGTTGAGCTGCCGGGCGTGCAGGACACTGCCGAAGCCAAACGTATCCTCGGCAAGACGGCCAACCTGGAATTCCGCCTCGCTGCTGAACCGGGCGCTTCCCGGGCCACCACCGAGAGCTTCGAGTTCCGTGAAGGCGGTCGTCCGGCGGCGCAGATCGAGCGTGGCCTGATCATCACCGGTGACCAGGTGACCGACGCCCAGGCGGGCTTCGACGAGCAGGGTCGCCCACAGGTGAACATTCGCCTCGACGGCCACGGCGGCGAACTGATGAGCCGCGCCACGCGCAGCAACGTCGGTCGCAGCATGGCGGTGATTTTCATCGAGCAGAAGCCGACCACCACTTACACCAAGCAAGTGGTCAACGGCGTCGAGAAAGACGTACCGGTCCAGACGTTCAAGGAAGAGAAAAAGATCATCAGCCTGGCGACCATCCAGTCGCCGCTGGGCAGTCAGTTCCGCATCACCGGTCTCAATGGCCAGGGTGAATCCTCGGAACTGGCCCTGCTGCTGCGTGCCGGTGGTCTGGCCGCGCCGATGTACTTCGCTGAAGAGCGCACCATTGGCCCGAGCCTGGGTGCCGACAACATTGCCAAGGGTGTCGATGCATCGCTGTGGGGCATGCTGTTTGTCTCGCTGTTCATCATCGCCATCTACCGCTTCTTCGGTGTGATCGCCACGGTGGCACTGGCGGTGAACATGGTGCTGCTGCTGGCGCTGATGTCGCTGCTGGGGGCTACGCTGACCCTGCCGGGTATTGCCGGTATCGTGTTGACCATGGGTATGGCGGTGGACGCCAACGTGCTGATCTTCTCGCGGATTCGTGAAGAGATCGCCGCGGGCATGTCGGTCCAGCGGGCAATCAACGAAGGCTTCGGCCGGGCATTTACTGCGATTATCGATGCCAACCTGACCACCTTGCTGGTGGGCGGGATTCTCTTCGCCATGGGCACCGGCCCGGTGAAGGGCTTCGCAGTGACCATGTCCCTCGGGATCTTTACCTCGATGTTCACAGCCATTCTGGTGACCCGTGCAATGGTCAACCTGATTTATGGTGGCCGTGACTTCAAGAAGTTGTGGATTTAAGGGGCTGCCATGTTACGTACAATCAACTTCATGGGCGTTCGCAACGTTGCGTTCGGCGTCACTGTATTGCTGACCTTGCTGGCGTTGTTCAGCTGGTTCAGCAAGGGCCTGAACTACGGCCTGGACTTCACCGGCGGTACGCTGATCGAGCTGACCTACGAGCGTCCGGCCGATGTTGGCCAGGTGCGCGAGCAACTGATGACTTCGGGTTACACCGACGCCGTGGTGCAGAGCTTTGGCGCGACCACCGATCTGCTGGTGCGTATGCCGGGTGAAGACCCGCAACTGGGTCAGCAAGTGGCTGAGGCCTTGCAGAAGGCCGGCGGCGACAACCCGGCACAGGTCAAGCGTGTCGAGTATGTCGGCCCGCAAGTGGGTGAAGAGCTGCGCGACCAGGGCGGCCTCGGTATGCTGATGGCGCTGGGCGGCATCCTGCTGTACCTGGCTTTCCGCTTTCAGTGGAAGTTCGCGGTGGGCGCGATTGTCTCGCTGATCCACGACGTGATCGTGACTGTGGGCATCCTGTCGTTCTTCCAGGTCACCTTCGATTTGACGGTGCTGGCGGCGGTGCTGGCGATCATCGGTTACTCGCTCAACGACACCATCGTGGTGTTTGACCGGGTACGTGAAAACTTCCGTGTGCTGCGCAAGGCGACGCTGATCGAGAACATCAACATCTCGACCACCCAGACCCTGCTGCGGACCATGGCGACGTCGATCTCCACGTTGCTGGCGATCGGTGCGCTGCTGGTGTTTGGCGGTGACAACCTGTTCGGTTTCTCCATTGCGCTGTTCATCGGCGTATTGGCGGGTACTTATTCGTCGATCTACATCGCCAACGTGGTGCTGATCTGGCTGAACCTGAGTACCGAAGACCTGATTCCTCCGGTGGTCAGCGACACGGAAGTGGACGACCGCCCGTAAGGTTTGGTCCCCGCCCGTCATGGCCCGAAAGGCGCGAGTTGAACTCGCGCCTTTTTTTGTGCTCCAAGGCTGGGAGAAGCGCGGATGAATCCGCATGTGATGGTCAGGAGGTTCAAGTGAACAAATCGATGCTGGTTGGTGCGGTATTGGGTGCTGTCGGTGTGACTGCCGGTGGTGCGGTAGCCACCTACAGCTTGGTCAAAAGCGGCCCGGAGTATGCGCAAGTAGTGGCCGTGGACCCGGTTAAAACACAAATCAAGACCCCGCGTGAAGTGTGCAAGGACGTTACCGTGACTCGGCAGAAGCCGGTCCAGGATCAACACCAGATCGCCGGTACCGTATTGGGCGCCGTGGCCGGTGGCCTGTTGGGTAACCAGATCGGCGGCGGCACTGGTAAGAAAATCGCCACCGTGGCGGGTGCGGCCGGCGGCGGTTATGCCGGTAACAAGATTCAGGAAGGCATGCAGGAGCGCGACACCTACACCACCACCCAAACTCGCTGCAACACGGTCAATGACATCAGCGACAAGGTTGTAGGTTACGACGTTCGCTACATGCTTGATGGCAAGGAAGGCAAGGTCCGCATGGACCGCGACCCAGGCAACCAGATCCCGGTGAACAAGGAAGGCCAACTGATCCTGGGGCAGAACGAACCGGCTCAGTGATCCAGTTGTAATGAAGAAGCACCCTTCGGGGTGCTTTTTTTACGCCCGCATTCTATGACCCACCCCAATCCCCTGTGGGAGCAAAGCCCTCTGCGGGAGCAAAGCCCTCTGCGGGAGCAAAGCCCTCTGCGGGAGCAAAGCCCTCTGTGGGAGCAAAGCCCTCTGTGGGAGCAAAGCCTGTGGGAGCCAAACCTGTGGGAGCAAAGCTTGCTCGCGATGGCGGTGGGCCAGCTTGTATCTATGTTGGATGTGCCCCAGCTGTGGGAGCAAAGCCCTCTGTGGGAGCAAAGCTTGCTCGCGACAGCGGTGGGGCAGCTTGTATCTATGTTGGATGTGCCCCAGTCATCGCGAGCAAGCTTTGCTCCCACACTTAATCTTCGTTGGGGCCCAATCCTGTGCTCAGCCAAGCGCCCTGCGGCAGCCTTCAATTTCCCTGCCACCCAAGCCACTTCTATGGGAGCAAAGCCCTCTGTGGGAGCAAAGCTTGCTCGCGATAGCAGTGGGTCAACTTGCATCCATGTTGGATGTGCTTCAGTCATCGCGAGCAAGCTTTGCTCCCACAGGTTTTGCTCCCACAGGCTTAGTTCTCATAAGCTTTGCTCCCACAGGCTTGGCTCTCATAGGCTTTGCTCTTGCTGGTAATGGGGGTATGTCGGAAATCCAGGCATAAAAAAAGCACCCCGAAAGGTGCTTTTCTTCTAACCGGGAAGCTTAGCGTTTCAGCGACGCCGGCAGGTGTGGCTGGATGGCGGTGAGTACGGCCTTGAAGCATTTGGTGTTGCCGGCAACGATGTGGCCTTTTTCAAGGAAGTCGTGACCGCCAGTGAAGTCACTTACCAAGCCGCCAGCTTCCTGGATCAACAGGGCGCCTGCTGCCATGTCCCATTCGGACAGGCCCGACTCCCAGAATGCATCGAAACGGCCGGCGGCGACATACGCCAGGTCCAGGCTCGCGGCACCGGCGCGGCGGATGCCGGCGGTCTGGCCGACCAGGGCGCGGAACATGCCCAGGTAGTTGTCCAGGTTGTCCATCTGGTCATCGCGGAACGGGAAGCCGGTACCCAGCAGGGCGCCGTCCAGGCTGGTGCGGCCGCTGACGCGCAGGCGACGACCGTTCAGTTGGGCGCCACGGCCGCGGCTGGCGGTGAATTCTTCCTGGCGAACCGGGTCCAGCACGACGGCGTGTTCCAGGCGACCACGGTATTTGCAGGCGATGCTGACAGCGAAATGAGGGATGCCGCGCAGGAAGTTGGTGGTACCGTCCAGTGGATCGATGATCCACAGGTACTCTTCGCCTTCGATGCCGGTGCCGGCGTGCATGCCGGTCTCTTCACCCAGGATCGAGTGGTTCGGGTAAGCCTTGCGCAGTGCGTCGACGATTTTCTGTTCGGCGGCGCGATCAACCTCGGACACGTAGTCCTTGGCGTCTTTTTCATCGACCTTGATGGTATCCAGGCGCTCGATGGAGCGGAAGATCAGTTCACTGGCGCTGCGGGCGGCGCGCAGCGCGATATTCAGCATGGGCTGCATGGATGTGTCACCTAAGGTTGTTAAAGAAAGCCGCGCATTCTATCAGAAAGTTTTCCCAGGAGAAGGTTGGTGTTCGCTTTCATAGCTTAACGGTAGGTGCTTAGGTAAGATTTGCTCCCTTTATCGTGTTCGAGAGCGCCTCCCTTGTTGCAGAACATTCGTGTCGTCCTGGTCAATACCAGCCATCCGGGAAATATCGGCGGGGCTGCGCGGGCCATGAAGAACATGGGCCTGTCGCGGCTGGTGCTGGTCGAGCCACGCTCGTTTCCCCATCACGAAGCCGACGCCCGGGCTTCCGGTGCCGGTGACATCCTGGCAGCCGCCCAAGTGGTCGCCACCCTGGAAGACGCCCTGGTGGGCTGCAATCTGGTGCTTGGCACCAGCGCCCGCGACCGCCGTATCCCCTGGCCGTTGCTCGACCCCCGCGAATGCGGAACGAAAGTGATCGAGGAAGCCGGGCAGGGCGCTGAGATCGCCCTCGTGTTTGGCCGTGAAGATTCCGGCCTGACCAACGAAGAGCTGCAGCGATGTCACTTTCACGTGCATATCCCTTCCGACCCGCAGTTCAGTTCCCTGAACCTCGGGGCGGCGGTGCAGGTGTTGAGTTATGAAGTGCGCATGGCCTGGCTGGCGGCCGAAGGCAAACCCAGCAAGGTCGAAAAATTCGAGGCCACGTCGCCGCGCAGTGAGACACTGGCGACCATGGACGAGCTGGAGCGGCTCTATGAGCACCTGGAGCAGACCCTGGTGGACATCGAGTTTCTTGACCCGGACAAGCCCCGGCACTTGATGGCGCGCCTGCGTCGGTTGTACGGACGAAGCTCGGTCAGCCGGGCGGAGATGAATATATTGCGCGGCATCCTCACGGAAACCCAGAAAGCGGCCCGTGGCGAGCTGATTAAGCGGAAGGAATAAAGATGTTCGATCGTTTGCGTGAAGATATCCAAAGCGTTTTCCATCGTGACCCGGCGGCGCGCAATGCCTTTGAAGTGCTGACCTGCTACCCGGGCATGCACGCCATCTGGATCCATCGCCTGTCGGGTGCCTTGTGGGGTATGGGCTGGAAGTGGCTGGCACGGGTTGTCTCCAACTTCGGACGCTGGTTGACCGGGATCGAGATCCATCCGGGCGCCAAGGTCGGTCGCCGGTTCTTCATCGACCACGGCATGGGCATTGTCATCGGTGAAACCGCCGAGATTGGCGATGACGTGACGCTGTACCAGGGCGTGACCCTCGGCGGCACCAGTTGGAACAAAGGCAAGCGCCACCCGACCCTGGAGGACGGCGTAGTGGTCGGTGCCGGCGCCAAAGGTGCTCGGGCCGTTCACCGTGGGGGCGGGGGCGAAAGTCGGCTCCAATGCGGTGGTGACCAAGGCAGTGCCGGCCGGTGCCACTGTGGTGGGCATTCCAGGGCGGATCATCATCAAGTCCGATGACGAGCAGGATGCCCGGCGCAAAGCCATGGCCGAGAAGATCGGCTTCGATGCCTACGGCGTCGGTGAAGACATGCCTGATCCGGTCGCCCGAGCCATCAACCAGTTGCTCGATCACCTGCAGGCAGTCGATGGGCGCCTGGAGGGTATGTGCGGCGCCCTGAAGGACCTGGGCAGTAATTACTGCGCCAAGGAGCTGCCTGAGCTGCGCGAGGAAGATTTTGCCTGTGTGAAGGATAAGGATGAAAGCCAGGCCGGTTGATGTCTGGCTGGCCCCATCGCGAGCAGGCTCGCTCCCACATTGGATCTGTGGTGTACGCAAATCGTGCGGCCACCCAAGACCCCCTGTGGGAGCGAGCCTGCTCGCGATGAACGATAACGCGGTATCGCTGGTCGCCACTGGCCAGCCTTTGTTATGATGCGCGCGCTCTTTTGCGGGTAAACCCGAGTAAAGCACTAGGTCTTATACTTGACTTAAATACTCGGGAATTGCATACTCGCCCCATTCTGAACTCCGTGGTAATTGTCCATGCGACTGACTACAAAAGGCCGATACGCCGTGACCGCGATGCTGGATCTGGCATTGCATGCGCAGCACGGGCCGGTGTCCCTGGCCGATATCTCCGAGCGCCAGGGCATTTCCCTGTCCTACCTTGAACAGCTGTTCGCCAAGCTGCGCCGCAGTAACCTGGTTTCCAGTGTGCGCGGCCCCGGCGGCGGTTATCAGCTGTCACGCGACATGCAGGGCATCCAGGTCGCCCAGGTGATCGATGCAGTGAACGAATCGGTCGATGCGACCAAATGCCAGGGCCTTGGCGACTGCCATGGCGGCGATACTTGCCTGACCCACCATTTGTGGTGCGACCTGAGCCTGCAGATCCACGAATTTCTCAGCGGTATTAGCTTGGCTGACCTTGTAACTCGCCGTGAGGTGCAGGAAGTAGCCCAGCGTCAGGACCAGCGCCGTTGCAATGGCAAGGCGCCGCACCTGGACAAGATTGAAGCGTCCGCCGTCGAATGACCGCCGCAGAGCAAGCGGAACGCCAGCCAGCCTGATTTAGGAGATAGTCCATGAAATTGCCGATTTACCTTGATTACTCTGCGACCACCCCGGTTGATCCGCGTGTCGCGCAAAAGATGAGTGAATGCCTGCTGGTCGACGGAAACTTCGGTAACCCGGCGTCCCGCTCCCACGTGTTTGGCTGGAAAGCTGAAGAGTCGGTCGAAAACGCCCGCCGCCAGGTCGCTGATCTGGTCAACGCCGACCCGCGTGAAATCGTCTGGACCTCGGGTGCTACTGAGTCCGACAACCTGGCAATCAAGGGTGTCGCGCACTTCTATCACACCAAGGGCAAGCACCTGATCACCTCCAAGATCGAGCACAAGGCTGTCCTGGACACCATGCGCCAGCTGGAGCGTGAAGGCTTCGAAGTCACCTACATCGAGCCCGGTGAAGACGGCATCATCACCCCGGCCATGGTGGAAGCTGCACTGCGCGACGACACCATCCTGGTTTCGATCATGCATGTGAACAACGAAATCGGCACCGTTAACGACATCGAAGCCATCGGCGAGCTGACCCGCTCCAAGGGCGTCCTGTTCCACGTCGACGCGGCCCAGTCCACCGGCAAGGTCGACATCGACCTGTCGAAGCTCAAAGTGGACCTGATGTCGTTCTCTGCCCACAAGACTTACGGCCCTAAAGGCATCGGCGCGCTGTACGTGAGCCGCAAGCCGCGTGTTCGCATCGAGGCGACCATGCACGGCGGCGGTCACGAGCGTGGCATGCGCTCCGGCACCCTGGCGACCCACCAGATTGTCGGCATGGGCGAAGCCTTCCGTGTCGCCAAGCAAGACATGGCCGCCGAGAACGTGCGTATCAAGGCCCTGAGCGACCGCTTCTTCAAGCAGGTCGAGCACCTCGAAGAGCTTTACGTCAACGGCAGCATGACCGCCCGCGTACCGCACAACCTGAACCTGAGCTTCAACTACGTTGAAGGCGAGTCGCTGATCATGGCACTCAAGGATCTGGCCGTGTCGTCCGGTTCGGCGTGCACCTCGGCTTCGCTTGAGCCTTCGTACGTACTGCGCGCCCTGGGCCGCAACGACGAACTGGCCCACAGCTCGATCCGCTTCACCTTCGGCCGCTTCACCACCGAAGAAGAAATCGATTACGCCGCGCAGAAAGTCTGCGAGGCCGTTACCAAGCTGCGTGCTCTTTCGCCGCTGTGGGACATGTACAAAGACGGCGTCGACATCTCGAAAATCGAGTGGGCGGCGCACTGAGAAGTCGCCACCAGAGCGACTCACTGATGAGGATTGAAGCAAATGGCATATAGCGAAAAGGTCATCGACCACTACGAGAACCCGCGCAACGTCGGCAAGATGGACGCGCAGGATCCTGATGTTGGCACCGGCATGGTCGGCGCCCCAGCGTGCGGCGACGTCATGCGCCTGCAGATCAAGGTCAACGAGCAAGGCATCATCGAAGATGCCAAGTTCAAGACCTACGGCTGCGGTTCCGCCATTGCGTCCAGCTCCCTGGCCACCGAGTGGATGAAGGGCAAGACCCTTGATGAGGCTGAAACCATCAAGAACACTCAGCTGGCCGAAGAACTGGCCCTGCCGCCAGTGAAGATCCACTGCTCGGTACTCGCCGAGGACGCCATCAAGGCTGCCGTGCGCGATTACAAGCAGAAGAAAGGCTTGATCTGATCCGCGCACAGGTAAGGAGTTTTCATGGCTATCCAGATGACAGAAGCGGCAGCTAAGCATGTGCAGCGTTCTCTTGAAGGGCGCGGCAAGGGCGAGGGTATCCGCCTGGGTGTTCGCACCACGGGCTGCTCTGGTCTTGCCTACGTGCTGGAATTCGTCGACGAAGTGGGCGATGACGATCAGGTGTTCGAGAGTCACGGTCAGAAAGTGATCATCGACCCGAAAAGCCTGACGTACCTGGACGGCACTGAACTGGATTTCGTCAAGGAAGGGTTGAACGAAGGCTTCAAGTTCAACAACCCCAACGTGCGCGGTGAATGTGGCTGCGGCGAAAGCTTCAACATCTGAGGCGGCTTGTGGGTACTCCTTGTCATTTTGCTTTGTTCCAGTTGCAGCCGGGCTTTTCCCTGGATCTCGAGCAGTTGTCCGCTCGTTATCTGGAGCTGGCCCGCGGTGTCCATCCCGACCGCTTCGCTGATGCCTCGGAGGCAGAGCAGCGGCGCGCGCTGGAACAGTCGGCGAACCTCAACGACGCTTACCAGACACTCAAGAGCCCGGCCAAGCGCGCGCGTTATCTGCTGGCCATCAGCGGTCATGAGTTGCCCCTGGAAGTCACCGTGCATGATCCCGAGTTTCTGTTGCAACAGATGCAGTGGCGCGAAGAACTCGAAGATCTGCAAGACAGCGCCGATCTGGCCGGTGTCGCGGTGTTCAAGCGCCGCTTGAAGGACGCCCAGCACACCTTGAACGAAAGCTTCGCAGCCTGTTGGGACGATGCCGCGCAACGCGAACAGGCCGAACGCCTGATGCGGCGCATGCAGTTCCTCGACAAGCTCACCTACGAAGTGCGCCAACTAGAAGAGCGCCTCGACGATTAACCCAGTGCCGCTCCGGTCGCACGCCTGATTACAGATAAGTCCTGATTACGATGGCCCTACTGCAGATCGCCGAACCCGGCCAAAGTCCACAACCGCACCAGCGTCGCCTGGCTGTGGGAATTGACTTGGGTACTACCAATTCCCTGGTCGCTGCTTTGCGCAGCGGTCTTTCCGAACCGCTGGCCGATGAGCAGGGGCAGGTGATCCTGCCGTCCGCCGTGCGCTATCACGCCGATCGCGTGGAAGTGGGCGAGTCAGCCAAGCTGGCCGCCGCGACCGATCCCTTCAATACCATTGTCTCGGTCAAGCGCCTGATGGGGCGTGGTCTGTCCGACGTCAAGCAATTGGGTGATCAGTTGCCGTACCGTTTCGTCGGCGGCGAGTCCCACATGCCGTTCATTGAAACCGTGCAGGGCCCGAAAAGCCCGGTTGAAGTTTCAGCCGATATTCTCAAGGTGCTGCGCCAGCGCGCCGAAGCGGCGTTGGGCGGTGAATTGGTCGGTGCGGTCATCACCGTCCCGGCCTATTTCGACGACGCTCAGCGTCAAGCCACCAAGGACGCGGCCAAGCTGGCCGGTCTGAACGTGTTGCGCCTGCTCAACGAGCCGACTGCCGCTGCGGTGGCCTACGGCCTGGACCAGCACGCCGAAGGCCTCGTCGCAATTTACGACTTGGGTGGCGGCACCTTTGATATTTCCATTTTGCACCTGACCGGCGGCGTCTTCGAAGTCCTGGCCACTGGCGGCGACAGCGCCCTGGGCGGCGATGACTTCGATCACGCCATCGCCGGCTGGATCATCGAGCAAGCGGGCCTGTCCGCCGACCTTGATCCGGGTGCGCAACGTCACCTGCTGCAAACGGCCTGCGCCGCCAAGGAAGCCTTGACCGACGCGGCAAGTGTCGAAGTGGCGTACGGCGACTGGAAGGCTGCTCTGAGCCGTGAAGCCTTTGATGCGCTGATCGAACCCATGGTCGCCCGCAGCCTCAAGGCTTGTCGCCGCGCCGTGCGTGATTCCGGCGTGGAACTCGAAGACGTTAAAGCCGTGGTCATGGTCGGTGGTTCGACCCGTGTGCCGCGGGTTCGCGAAGCCGTTGCCGAGGCCTTTGGCCGCCAGCCGCTGACTGAAATCGACCCGGACCAGGTGGTTGCCATCGGCGCCGCGATCCAGGCCGATACCCTGGCCGGGAACAAGCGCGACGGCGGCGAACTGCTGTTGCTCGACGTGATTCCGTTGTCCTTGGGCCTGGAAACCATGGGTGGTCTGATGGAGAAGGTGATTCCGCGCAACACCGCCATCCCCGTTGCCCGCGCCCAGGATTTCACCACTTATAAAGACGGCCAGTCGGCCATGATGATTCATGTGCTGCAAGGCGAGCGTGAACTCATCAGCGACTGCCGCTCCCTGGCGCGCTTCGAATTGCGCGGCATCCCGGCGATGGTGGCCGGTGCGGCGAAGATCCGCGTGACCTTCCAGGTCGACGCCGACGGTTTGCTCAATGTCTCCGCCCGCGAGCTGGGTTCGGGCGTCGAGGCGAGCATCCAGGTCAAGCCGTCCTACGGCCTGACCGACGGCGAAATCGCCAAAATGCTCAAGGATTCGTTCCAGCATGCCAGCGACGACAAGGTCGCCCGTGTATTGCGTGAGCAGCAGGTCGACGGCCAGCGTCTGGTCGAAGCCGTGCAGGCCGCTATTGAGGCCGATGGCGACCGTCTGCTGGATGCCGAGGAGCGCATGGTGATCGAGCTGCAAATGCAGGAATTGTCTGAATTGATCAAAGGCACCGATGGCTATGCCATTGAGCAACAGACCAAGCGTCTGTCGCAAGTCACCGATGCCTTTGCTGCCCGCCGCCTGGATTCGACGGTCAAAGCCGCCCTGGCGGGGCGCAACCTGAATGAAATTGAGGAATAACTGATGCCGCAGATCATTTTTCTGCCACACGCCGAGCATTGCCCGGACGGTATGGTGGTAGAGGCCGAAACCGGCAAGTCCATTCTCGAAGTGGCTCATGACAACCACATCGAGATCGAGAGCGCCTGTGGCGGCGTCTGTGCCTGCACCACCTGCCATTGCATCATTCGCGAGGGTTTCGACTCGCTGAATGAGGCCGATGAGCTGGAAGAAGACTATCTTGACCGGGCCTGGGGCCTGGAGCCGACGTCGCGCCTGACGTGCCAGGCCAAGGTCGGAACCGAAGACCTGGTGGTCGAAATTCCGAAATATTCGCTTAACCATGCGGCCGAAGCGCCGCACTGATGGTGACACTGTCATGAGCTATGGTTGGAATGATGTACAACGCATCGCAGAAGAGTTGGCCGAAGCCAAGCCGGACGTGAATCCGCTGACTGTGAATTTTGTCGATTTACAGCGCTGGATCATGGAGCTGCCGGAATTCGACAGTACCTCTGGCCGTTGTGGCGAGAAGGTCTTGGAAGCTGTCCAGCAGCTCTGGATCGAAGAAATCGACTGATCCACCTGGCAGGTTAGGCAATACCCCTGAACCCGCGTATAATTCGCGGGTTTAATTTTTCGCAAATTACCGTTTCTGGAGTTACACCATGGCTGTTCAACGTACTTTTTCCATCATCAAGCCTGACGCCGTTGCTAAAAACGTGATCGGCAAGATCGTTACCCGCTTCGAAGACGCTGGCCTGCGCGTTGTAGCTTCGAAAATGAAGCAACTGTCCAAGGCCGAAGCCGAAGGTTTCTACGCTGAGCACAGCGAGCGCGGCTTCTTCGGTGAGCTGGTTGCTTTCATGACTTCCGGTCCGGTTGTCGTTCAGGTGCTGGAAGGCGAAAACGCCATTGCTCGCAACCGTGAGCTGATGGGTGCTACCAACCCTAAAGAAGCGGCTGCCGGCACCATCCGTGCTGACTTCGCTGAGTCGATCGACGCCAACGCCGTTCACGGTTCGGACTCCGAAGCCGCTGCTGCTCGCGAAATCGCTTACTTTTTCTCCGCTACTGAAGTAACCACTCGCTAAGCCCAGGCTTTTGAGTGAAGGTGAATCCATGACTACATCAAACGGCAAAACCAACCTGTTGGGTCTGACCCAGCCGGAAATGGAGAAATTCTTCGACTCGATCGGGGAGAAGCGTTTCCGTGCCGGCCAGGTGATGAAATGGATTCACCACTTTGGCGTCGACGACTTCGACGCCATGACGAATGTCAGCAAGGCCCTGCGCGAAAAGCTCAAGGCTGTTGCTGAAATTCGCGGTCCGGAAGTGGTCAGCGAGGACATCTCCAGCGACGGCACCCGTAAGTGGGTGGTGCGCGTGGCGTCCGGCAGTTGCGTCGAGACCGTTTACATTCCCCAGGGCAAACGCGGCACCTTGTGCGTTTCGTCCCAGGCAGGCTGTGCCCTGGATTGCAGTTTCTGCTCCACCGGCAAGCAAGGCTTCAATAGCAACCTCACCGCCGCCGAAGTGATCGGCCAGGTGTGGATTGCCAACAAATCCTTTGGCAGCGTCCCGGCAACCGTCGACCGTGCCATCACCAACGTGGTGATGATGGGCATGGGTGAGCCGCTGCTGAACTTCGACAACGTCATCGCCGCCATGCACCTGATGATGGATGACCTGGGCTATGGCATCTCCAAGCGCCGGGTGACCCTGTCCACCTCCGGCGTGGTGCCGATGATCGATGAGCTGGCCAAGCACATCGATGTTTCCCTGGCGTTGTCGCTGCACGCACCCAATGACGCATTGCGTAACCAATTGGTGCCGATCAACAAGAAATACCCGCTTAAGATGCTGCTGGAGTCGTGTCAGCGCTACATGTCGTCCCTGGGCGAAAAACGCGTGCTGACCATCGAGTACACCCTGCTCAAGGACGTGAACGACAAGGTTGAACATGCGGTCGAGATGATCGAGCTGCTCAAGAACATCCCTTGCAAGATCAACCTGATCCCGTTCAACCCGTTCCCGCATTCCGGTTACGAGCGTCCGAGCAACAACGCGATTCGTCGCTTCCAGGACCAGCTTCACCACGCTGGCTTCAACGTCACCGTGCGTACTACCCGCGGCGAAGACATCGACGCCGCGTGCGGCCAATTGGTAGGACAGGTGCTGGATCGCACCCGTCGCAGTGAGCGTTACATTGCCGTGCGTGAGTTGAACGCCGCCGACGATGCCGCGCAAAACGCTGCGAACAGTCACTAAGAGAGGATCTCTATGTCCCTGCGCTTCGCGCTGCTGTTGCTGTTGGCCGGTCTTTGCGCCGGTTGTGTTCTGTCGGGTGACTACAACCCCATGAAAACCAGCAAGGGGCGCGACGAGGCGCGTGAAGCCTATGTGCAATTGGGCATAGGCTATCTGCAACAGGGCATGACCGAGCGGGCCAAGGTGCCGCTCAAGAAAGCCCTGGAGCTGGACGATTCAGACGCCGATGCCAATGCGGCCCTGGCGTTGGTCTTCCAGGCCGAGATGGAACCTGAGCTGGCCGACGCGCATTTTCGCAAGGCGCTGTCCGCCCTGCCGCAGGATGCACGGATCCTGAACAACTACGGCAGCTTCCTTTTCGAGCAGAAGCGTTATAAAGAGGCCTACGAGCGCTTCGAGCAGGCGACCGCCGATACCCTTTACCCAGAGCGGTCACGGGTGTTTGAAAACCTGGGCATGACGGCTTCCAAACTCGGTCAGCGTGATCTGGCCCGCCAGCAGCTTGAAAAAGCGCTGCGGCTCAACCGTCAGCAGCCGCGGGCATTGCTGGAAATGGCTGAGTTGTCTTACGAAGACAGGCATTATGTGCCCGCGCGGGATTATTACGAACGTTTTAGCCTGCTGAGCGAGCAAAATGCACGTAGTCTATTGCTCGGTGTGCGGCTGGCCCACGTGTTTGAAGATCGTGACAAGGCCGCCAGTTTTGGCCTGCAACTAAAAAGACTCTATCCCGGTACGCCGGAATATCAGCAATACCTGTCGGAGCAATGATGAAAGCGGCGCATCCTGAAGTTGTAGCAGCGACTCGCGTAAATCCCGGTGAGACCCTGCGCCAAGCTCGCGAAAGCCATGGTTGGTCGCTGGCAGAGGTGGCCCTCAAGCTCAATCTCACCGTGACCTCCCTGGGCAACCTGGAAGCCGGCGCGTTCGATAAACTGCCTGGGCATACTTTCGCCCGGGGCTACATCCGTGCCTATGCCAAATTGCTCGACATGGACCAGACCGAACTGGTCCAGCAATTCGATCAATACACCGGTTCCGATGCCCAGGGCAGCAGCGTGCACAGCCTGGGTCGCATCGAGGAGCCGGTTCGCGTTTCCCACACCATTTTGCGAATCGTCAGTTTGCTGCTGTTGATCGCGGTGATTGGTGGCGGTTTCCTCTGGTGGCAGGACCAGGCCTCTTTGCGGGCCAAGGATCCGATCGGCATGAGCCCTGAGCATGTTGAGGTCGAAGGCGCCGACGGCACCACCCGCATACATCCACTGGACGAGCCGGAAGATCAGGCTGTCGTGGAAGGCCAGACCGCAGGGGAAAGCACTCTGGTGTTGCCTCAGGGGCAGGACGGCACTGATGCCTCCGTTGGTGCTGAACCAATTGTTCCGGCTGCTCCGGCGGACGCACCCGTTGCACCGACCACGCCCGCGCCGACCGCCAGCGCGCCGGCTGCTTCAGCGCCGGCCGTACCGAGCACGCCGGCCCCTGCTGTAGAGGCCCCAGCCGCACCAGCCGCCGCACAGGTTGCGCCGACAGCGCCAACAGCTCCGGTAGCGGCTGTCGCACCCGCTGCCGGTGAAGGCCAGGTACAGATTCAATTTACCGCCGACTGCTGGACGCAGATCACCGACGGTAGCGGCAAGGTGCTGTTCAGTGGCCTCAAGCGCAAGGGCGACAGTACCTCCGTCAACGGCACGCCGCCGTTTGCCGTACGCCTGGGTTATGCCCGTGGCGCGCAGGTCAGCTACAACGGCCAACCGGTCGACGTGGCTCCGTTCACCAGTGGCGAGACCGCTCGCCTGAAGTTGGGTCAATAAGTCATGCACGGCGAATCTCCAATCAAACGTCGCGAATCGCGAAAGATCTGGGTCGGCAACGTTCCTGTTGGCGGCGATGCGCCCATCGCTGTGCAAAGCATGACCAACAGCGACACCAACGACGTAGCGGCCACCGTTGCGCAGATCAACCGACTGGAAGCCGCCGGTGTCGACATCGTGCGGGTTTCCGTGCCGGACATGGACGCCGCCGAGGCGTTCGGCAAAATCAAGCAGTTGGTCAAAGTGCCGCTGGTGGCCGACATTCACTTCGACTACCGCATTGCCCTGCGCGTGGCCGAGCTGGGTGTGGACTGCCTGCGCATCAATCCGGGCAACATCGGCCGCGAAGACCGCGTGCGTGCGGTGGTGGATGCCGCCCGCGACCGTGGCATTCCGATCCGCATCGGCGTCAACGCCGGTTCGCTGGAAAAAGACCTGCAAAAGAAATACGGCGAACCGACCCCGGCTGCGCTGGTGGAATCGGCCCTGCGCCATGTCGAGCACCTGGAACGCCTGAACTTCCAGGACTTCAAGGTCAGCGTGAAGGCTTCCGACGTGTTCATGGCCGTCGAAGCCTACCGCCTGCTGGCCAAGGAAATCGTCCAGCCGCTGCACCTGGGCATCACCGAAGCCGGTGGGTTGCGTTCGGGCACGGTGAAATCCGCCGTCGGCCTCGGTATGCTGCTCGCCGAAGGGATTGGCGATACCATCCGCATCTCGTTGGCGGCCGATCCGGTGGAGGAAGTGAAAGTCGGCTACGACATCCTCAAGTCCCTGCACCTGCGTTCCCGTGGCATCAACTTCATCGCCTGCCCAAGCTGCTCGCGGCAGAACTTCGATGTGGTCAAGACCATGAACGAGCTGGAAGGGCGCCTGGAGGATCTGCTGGTGCCGCTGGATGTCGCGGTGATCGGTTGCGTGGTCAACGGGCCGGGTGAAGCCAAGGAGGCCCATATCGGCCTCACCGGCGGTACACCGAACCTGATTTACATCGACGGCAAGCCGTCGCAGAAACTGACGAATGACAATCTGGTGGATGAACTGGAACGGCTGATCCGCCAGAAAGCGGCCGAAAAGGTCGAAGCCGACGCTGCTGTAATCGCGCGTGGTTGAGTCGAACGAATTTAAGGATTACCTGTGAGCAAGTCCCTGCAAGCCATTCGTGGCATGAACGACATCCTGCCCGAGCACACGCCCCTGTGGCGTTATTTCGAGGGCACCGTGGCGCGTTTGCTGGATAACTACGGTTATCGGCAGATCCGCATGCCGATCGTCGAGTTCACCGAGCTGTTCAAGCGTTCCATCGGCGAAGTGACCGACATCGTCGAAAAAGAGATGTACACCTTCGAGGACCGCAACGGCGATTCGCTGACCCTGCGTCCCGAAGGCACGGCGGCATGCGTGCGTGCGGTGCTCGAGCACGGCATTACCGGCGGCGGCCAGGTGCAGAAACTCTGGTACATCGGCCCGATGTTTCGCCACGAGCGTCCGCAGAAAGGTCGTTATCGCCAGTTCCACCAGATAGGCCTCGAGGTGTTCAACCTCGACGGTCCGGACATCGACGCTGAGCTGATCGTATTGACCTGGCGTCTGTGGGGCGAGTTGGGCATCCGTGATGCGGTCAAGCTCGAACTCAACAGCCTGGGCACCAGCGAGTCCCGTGGGCGTTACCGCGAAGCGCTGGTGGAGTTCCTGTCTGCTCACCTGGACAAGCTGGACGAAGACAGTCAGCGTCGCCTGAAAACCAACCCGCTGCGGGTGTTGGATACCAAGAACGCCGACACGCAGGCGATCCTGGTCGATGCGCCGAAAATGGCTGACTACCTCGACGAAGAATCCCGCCTGCACTTCGAAGGCCTGAAGGCGCGCCTGGACGCCGTCGGCATTCCCTACGTCATCAACCCGAAGCTGGTCCGCGGGCTGGATTACTACAGCAAAACCGTCTTTGAATGGGTCACCGACAAGCTGGGTGCCCAGGGCACCGTGTGTGCCGGCGGCCGTTACGACGGGCTGGTGGAACAGATGGGCGGAAAGCCGACGTCGGGCGTGGGTTTTGCCATGGGCATCGAGCGTCTGGTGTTGATGCTTGAGACGCTCGACAAGATTCCGCAAGAAATCTCCCGTCAGGTCGACGTTTACCTGTGCGCCTTCGGCGAAGCAGCCGAACTGGCGGCCCTGGCGCTGAGCGAGCGGGTCCGCGACCAGTTGCCCAACCTGCGCCTGCAGATCAACGCCGGCGGCGGCAGTTTCAAGAGCCAGTTCAAGAAGGCCGACAAGAGCGGTGCGCTGTATGCACTGATTCTCGGTGACGACGAACTGGCCCAGCAAGTGGTAGGTTTCAAACCCCTGCGTGGCCAGGGCGAACAACAAAGCATTGCCTGGGATGCGCTTGCCGCACACCTGGCCACCTGCGTCGTGCAGGGTTGAAGCTGTCAAACAGCCGATTTAGCGATTAAGGAGTATTGGGGTGTCGAGTACCGATGATGAACAGCTGGCGGATTTGAAGGACTGGTGGACGCGCAACGGTAAGCCGCTGGTCACTGGCGGCCTGTTGGCGCTGGTCATCGTGTTCGGCTGGCAGGCCTGGCAGAAGTACCAGAGCAATCAGGCGCAAGGCGCTTCGATGCTCTATCAGCAGTTGCTGGAAACTACCCTGACCCCGGACGGCAAGCCTGACGCTGCCCGCGTGGCAGAGTTGGCCGGCAAGCTCGACAACGAATTCGGCGGCACCGCCTACGCGCAATATGGCCGCCTGTTCGTGGCCAAGGTCGCGGTAGACACGGGCAAGCTGGACGACGCCGCCATCGAGCTCAAAGCCATTGTCGACAAGCCTGCCAACCCGACCCTGGGCGAAGTGGCGCGTCAGCGCCTGGCGCAGGTGCTGGCGGCACAGGACAAGGCCGAAGACGCCTTGAAGCTGCTCGACGGTGATGCCGACAAGGCGTTCCTGGCGACTCGCGAAGAACTCAAGGGCGACCTGCTGGTACAGCTTGGTCGTGCTGATGAGGCCCATGCGGCCTACCAAAAAGCCAAGGCTGCGCTGTCGGATGAAGCTGCGGTCGGTGGCCTGCAAATCAAGCTGGACGACCTGGCCAAAGGGGATGCGTGACGTGATCCGTTGGAAACATGCAGCATTGCTGGCTCTGGCCATTCTGGCCGCGGGTTGCAGCAGCAACAGCAAGAAAGAACTGCCTCCGGCCGAACTGACCGATTTCAAAGAAGAAGTCGTGCTGCAGAAGCAATGGAGCCGCTCCATCGGTGACGGCCAGGGTGAAACCTACAACATGCTGGTGCCGGCCATTGATGGCGACACCATCTATGCCTCCGACGTCACTGGCGTGGTGATGGCGATGGATCGCACCAACGGCGACGTCAAGTGGGAGCAGGATCTCGAACTGCCCGTTTCCGGCGCCGTTGGCGTGGGTTACGGGCTGGTCATGATCGGTACGCTCAAGGGCGAGATCGTGGCCCTGGACGCCAGCAGCGGTGAAGAGAAATGGCGCGCCCGCGTGACCAGTGAAGTCCTCGCTCCGCCGGCCACCAACGGTGACGTGGTGGTCGTGCAGACCCAGGATGACAGCCTGATCGGTCTGGATGCCGCCACTGGCGAGCAGCGCTGGTTGTACGACAGCACCCCGGCGGTACTGACCCTGCGCGGCACCAGTGCGCCGATCGTCACCAACCGCCTCGCGGTGGCCGGGTTGTCGACCGGTAAAGTGGTTGCCCTGGATATTTCCAACGGCGTGCCGGTGTGGGAACAGCGCGTGGCCATCCCGCAGGGCCGTTCGGAGCTGGAGCGTGTGGTCGACATCGACGGCGGCCTGCTGTTGTCTGGCGGTACGCTGTACGTCGCCAGCTACCAGGGTCGCGTTGCGGCGCTGGACCTGGAAAGCGGTCGCCCGCTGTGGCAGCGTGATGCGTCCAGCTACGCCGGGGTCGCCCAGGGTTTTGGCAGCGTCTACGTAAGCCTGTCCTCGGGCACGGTTGAAGGCGTCGACGAGCGTTCCACCACCGCATTGTGGAGTAACGATGCCCTGGCCCGTCGTCAACTGTCGGCCCCGGAAGTGTTCTCCAGCTACGTTGCAGTCGGTGACCTGGAAGGTTACCTGCACCTGCTCAGCCAGGTGGACGGTCGTTTTGTCGGCCGTGAGCGCATCGACAGCGACGGCCTGCGTGCCCGTCCGCTGGTGGTGGGCAACATGATTTATGTGTATGGCAACAGCGGCAAACTGGAAGCCCTGACCATCAAGTAAGACTATGCTTGGGGCTAATCCCCCAAGCGGCTTCATTTTTGTGGGAGCGGGCTTGCTCGCCAATGCGGTGTTCCGGTGGCATGGATGTCGACTGATCCACCGCTTCCGCGAGCAAACCCGCTCCCACAGGATGGCCCCCGAGCACCAGCCGCTGCCTCGCAGCGGCTTTTGTATTTTCTGAAATAACGAAGTGGAGAGCCGCATGGTTCCCGTAATCGCCCTGGTGGGCCGACCGAACGTCGGCAAGTCCACCTTGTTCAACCGCCTGACCAGGACTCGCGACGCCATTGTCGGCGACTTGTCCGGTCTGACCCGTGATCGCCAATACGGTGAGGCCAAGTGGCAAGGGCGTACCTATATTCTGGTCGACACCGGTGGCATCTCCGGTGATGAACACGGCATGGATGAAAAAATGGCCGAGCAGTCGCTGCTCGCCATCGAAGAAGCGGATGTGGTGCTGTTCCTGGTAGACGCCAAGGCCGGTTTTACCGCCGCCGACCAGATGATCGCCGAGCATTTGCGCAAACGTAACAAGCGTTCCTACGTGGTGGCCAACAAGGTCGACAACATCGACCCGGACATGGCTCGCGCCGAGTTCGCACCGTTGGGCATGGGCCAGGCAATTCCGATTGCCGGTGCGCATGGTCGTGGCATCACCCAGATGCTGGAAATCGCCCTGTCTGATTTCCCTAGAGACGACGAAGACGAACCGGAAGACGGCGAAGAAGAAATCGTTGCCGAAGGCGAGGAAGCCAAGCGTATTCCTGGTCCTAGCGAAAAAGACGGGATCAAGATCGCCATCATCGGCCGCCCGAACGTCGGCAAGTCGACGCTGGTCAACCGTATGCTCGGCGAAGACCGGGTCATCGTGTACGACCAGCCCGGCACCACCCGCGACAGTATCTACATCCCGTTCGAGCGTAACGAAGAGAAGTACACGCTGATCGACACTGCCGGGGTGCGCAAGCGCGGCAAGATCCACGAAGAAGTCGAAAAATTCTCCGTGGTCAAAACCCTGCAGGCGATCAAAGACGCCAACGTGGTGATCTTCGTGATGGACGCCCGCGAAGGTGTGGTCGATCACGACCTGAACCTGCTGGGCTTCGCCCTGGAAGCCGGCCGTGCGTTGGTCATCGCGATCAACAAGTGGGACGGGATGACGCCAAGCGAGCGGGATTTCGTCAAGGTTGAATTACAACGCCGGCTGTTCTTCGTTGACTTCGCCGACATCCACTTCATCTCGGCCTTGCACGGGACGGGCGTGGGCAACCTCTACGCGTCGGTGCAGAACTCGTTCAAGTCGGCGGTAACCCGCTGGCCGACCAACCGCCTGACCCAGATCCTGGAAGACGCCGTCGGCGAGCACGCGCCACCGATGGTCAACAACCGCCGGATCAAGCTGCGTTACGCTCACCTGGGTGGCGCCAATCCGCCGATCATCGTGATTCACGGTAACCAGATCGAGAAGGTGCCCAAGTCGTACGTCCGTTATCTGGAAAATACTTATCGTCGCGTCCTGAAGCTGGTCGGCACGCCGATCCGCATCGAGTTCAAGGGCGGCGAGAACCCGTACGAAGGCAACAAGAACACGCTCACCGACCGTCAGGTCAACAAGAAGCGCCGCTTGATGTCCCACCACAAGAAGGCCGACAAGAAGCGCCGCGACAAGCGCTGATCTAGTCTGGACCTGGACCTGGACCTGGATCTGGATCTGGATCTGGATCTGGATCTGGATCTGGGTCTGGATCTGGATCTGGATCTGGATCTGGATCTGGAAGTTGGGATGTTGACCTGTGGGAGCAAGGCTTGCCCGCGATGAACGATAACGCGGTTTAACCTGCACACCGCAGCGCGGCCATCGCGGGCAAGCCCTGCTCCCACAGCCCTTGTTGCCAGAGGGTATGAGTGATCAACATAAAAGGGTGCCCATGGGCACCCTTTTTCATGCCCGGCGATTGGGCTATCCTCGACCTCTCCCGCGCCGCACCAGAGCCGGGTGTAGACGCAGGGAACCCCCAATGATCACCAGCAAGTTGCCGAATGTCGGCATCACTATCTTCACCCAGATGTCCCAGCTCGCCGCGCAGACCGGCGCGCTCAATCTGTCCCAGGGGTTTCCCGATTTCGATGGTCCGCAGGCCCTGCGCGATGCTGTCGGCCGGCATGTCGCCCAAGGTCATAACCAATACTCGCCCATGACCGGTTTGCCGGCGCTGCGCCAGCAGATCGCGGCGAAGATCGCCCGCAGCTATGGCGTCACCGTCGATGCCGACCAGGAAGTGACCGTGACCCCCGGTGCGACCCAGGCGATTTTCTGCGCCATCGCAGCAGTGGTTCACAGCGGCGACGAAGTGATCGTGTTCGACCCTTGCTACGACAGCTATGAACCCGCCGTCGAGTTGGCCGGTGGCCGTTGTGTGCATGTGCAGTTGGGCCTGGATGATTTCGCCATCGATTTCCAGAAGCTTGGCGAAGCCCTGAGCCCGCGTACGCGCATGATCATTCTCAACTCGCCGCACAACCCCAGTGGAGCGCTGATCAGCGGCGCCGAACTCGACCAGTTGGCGGCGTTGATTCGTGACCGCGACATTTACCTGATCAGTGACGAAGTCTACGAACACCTTGTGTTCGACGGCGTCGCCCACGCCAGTGTCCTGGCCCATGAGGAGCTGTACCGTCGGGCCTTTGTGGTCAGTTCGTTTGGTAAGACCTACCACGTCACCGGCTGGAAAACCGGCTACGTGGTAGCGCCACCCGCCCTGACGGCGGAATTGCGCAAGGTGCATCAGTACGTCAGCTTCTGCGGCGTGACGCCGTTGCAGTACGCCTTGGCCGACTACATGGCCGATCACCCGGAGCACGTCGAAGAACTGCCGGACTTCTACCAGGCCAAGCGTGACCTGTTCTGCGACTTGCTGGCCCCCTCACGCTTCAGTTTCAAGCGGGTGCCTGGCACCTATTTCCAGCTGGTGGATTACTCGCAGATCCGCCCGGACCTCAATGACGTCGACATGGCGGTCTGGATGACCCGCGAGCACGGTGTGGCGACGATCCCCGTCTCGGTGTTCTACCAGAACCCACCCGAAGGCCAGCGCCTGGTGCGCCTGTGCTTTGCCAAACGTGAGGAGACGCTGCGCGACGCGGCGGAAAAACTATGCGTGATCTGAGTGCGTTGCCCAATCTCAACGTTGCGCTGATCCAGACCACCCTGGCCTGGCACGATCGCAAGGCCAATCTGGAGCATTTCGAGGGCCTGCTT
The DNA here is from genome assembly GCF_030687835.1 of Pseudomonas hefeiensis. Lineage (NCBI taxonomy): Bacteria > Pseudomonadati > Pseudomonadota > Gammaproteobacteria > Pseudomonadales > Pseudomonadaceae > Pseudomonas > Pseudomonas hefeiensis. The sequence goes on along the minus strand of NZ_CP117449.1, from coordinate 5,237,957 downwards.
GCGCAGGCGCGCGCAGCGGATCTGATTATCCTGCCGGAAATGTTCACCACGGGATTTTCCATGGAGTCCGAGACCCTGGCGGAGCCGGAAAACGGTCCTTCGCACAAGTGGCTCCAGGCTCAGGCTGCGAAGCTCGAAGCGGTGATCACTGGCAGTGTGATTATCCAGGCCGCCGACGGCAGCCATCGTAATCGTCTGCTCTGGGCCCGACCGGACGGCGAAGTGCTGCATTACGACAAGCGTCATCTGTTCCGCATGGCCGGTGAGCACAATCACTACACGCCGGGCGAGCGTCAGGTGCTGTTCGAGCTCAACGGCTGGCGGATCCGCCCGCTCATTTGCTACGACCTGCGTTTCCCGGTGTGGAGCCGCGATGCCGAGGACACCGACCTGCTGCTGTACACCGCCAACTGGCCCGGCGCGCGGCGCCAGCATTGGAACCGTCTGCTGCCGGCCCGGGCAATCGAGAACCTGTGCTACGTGGCAGCGGTAAATCGCATCGGCCACGACGGCAAGGGCTTTGCCTATACCGGTGACAGTCAGGTGCTGGACTTCCAGGGCGAAACCCTGCTCAGTGCCGGTGATGCGGACGGGGTGTTCACCGTGTGTTTGAATGCGGCGGACCTGGCGGCTTACCGCGCGCGCTTCCCGGCGAACCTGGATGCCGATCGTTTCGAATTCATCTGATTGAAACGATTCAGCCCTTCAGAAGCGCTGATGGTGGCCGATAACCGGGGCAGCCAAGGAGAAGTCCATTATGACCAGCATCAGCGCAACCACGGTAAATCCATACCCACTCTCTGCACCTAAGGTCTCCATCAAGGGTGCGGAAGATGAAGCAGCGGTCAGTCCTGCGGTATCGACTGACGCCAGCGATGACAAAGACCAGCAGTTGAAAGTTGACACCAGTGGCGCGAACATCGCGGGCGCTCCGGCCAGTGGCAGTGGCGATGTCATCGAACAGTTGAAGAAACAGATCGAGCAGACCGAGAAGTTGCTGGCCGAGCAGCAGGCCCAGTTGGCTCGCGTGCAGAAAAGCCAGGCCAACCAGGAGCAGAAAGCCCAGGAAGCCATGGCGATCCAGACCCAGATCATGGCGACCCAGGCCACATTGCAGACCTTACAGGCCGCTTTGCTGCAGGCGATGACCGTTTCGATTGATACCCATGCCTGACATCCCGGCCGTCTGGTAGGGCGCCTTCGCGAGCAAGCCCGCTCCCACAGTGGATCTGCGGTGGACACAGATTCTGTGCCCGGCAGAAACCTCCCGTGGGAGCGGGCTTGCTCGCGAAGGCGTCGGAACAGCCACCCCCAAATCCCGAGCCAAACAAAAAGGCCCCAGGGTTCACACCCCGGGGCCTTTTTGCATTCCAGCTAAACCATCAGGCCGCTTTGGCTTCCGGCTGGCTCAGGGAGCGGTTCAGCGCGCTGAACAGGGCCTTGAAGCTGGCAGTGGTGATGTTTTCATCAATGCCAACGCCGTGTACCGCACGCTCACCGTTGACCCGCAGCTCGATGTACGCCGCAGCCTTGGCATTGGTGCCGGCGCCGATAGCGTGTTCGTTGTAGTCCATGATTTCCACCGGAATCGGCAGGCCGGCCACCAGCGCTTCCAGCGCGCCGTTGCCTTTGCCGCGCCAGTGCAGATTGGTCTCGCCCTGGCCCTTGCTGGCCACTTCGACTTCCACGGAGCTGTTGCCGTTTTCTTCCTGCAGACGATGGCTGACCAGCGCGTACGGGGTGTTGGCTTGCAGGTACTCGCTGTGGAGCAGGGCGTGGATCTGCTGGGCGGTCATTTCCAGGCCCAGGCGATCGGTTTCGCGCTGCACCACCTGGCTGAACTCGATCTGCATGCGACGCGGCAGGCTGATGCCGTATTCCTGCTCCAGCAGGTAGGCAATGCCACCCTTGCCCGACTGGCTGTTGACGCGGATCACCGCCTCGTAGCTGCGGCCGATGTCAGCCGGGTCGATCGGCAGGTAAGGCACTTCCCACAGGGTGTCGGGTTTCTGCTGGGCGAAGCCCTTGCGGATCGCATCCTGGTGGGAGCCGGAGAATGCGGTGTGAACCAGGTCGCCCACGTACGGGTGACGAGGATGCACCGGGATCTGGTTGCACTCTTCGACCACTTTGCGCACGCCGTCGATGTCGGAGAAATCCAGCTCCGGGTGGATGCCCTGGGTGTAGAGGTTCAGCGCGACGGTCACCAGGTCGACGTTACCGGTGCGCTCGCCGTTGCCGAACAGGCAACCTTCGACACGGTCGGCGCCGGCCATCAGGCCCAGTTCAGTGGCGGCTACGCCGGTGCCACGGTCGTTGTGGGTGTGCAGGCTGATAAGCACGCTGTCACGACGGGTGATGTTGCGGTGGAACCACTCGATCTGGTCGGCGTAGATGTTCGGCGTGGCGACTTCCACGGTAGCGGGCAGGTTGAGGATGACCTTGCGCTCGGGCGTCGGGTTCCAGACTTCGATCACCGCGTCGCAGACTTCCTTGGCGAACTCCAGCTCGGTAGCACTGAAGGTTTCCGGCGAGTACTCGAACTGCCACTGGGTTTCTGGCTGTTGCGCTGCGTATTTGACGAACAGCTTGGCCGCGTTCACCGCGATTTCCTTCACGCCTTCCTTGTCCTGGTTGAACACGATGCGGCGGAACGACGGGCAGGTGGCGTTGTACAGGTGGACGATGGCTTTTTTCGCCCCGCGAAGGGATTCGAACGTACGGGCGATCAGGTCTTCACGGGCCTGGGTCAGCACCTGGATGGTGGTGTCGTCCGGGATGTGGCCTTCTTCGATGAGGGTACGCACGAAGTCGAAGTCGGTCTGCGAAGCCGCCGGGAACGACGCTTCGATTTCCTTCACGCCCACGGCGACCAGGGTTTTCCAGAAACGCAGCTTTTTGGTGGCGTCCATCGGCTCGATCAGCGACTGATTGCCGTCACGCAGGTCGGAGCTGCACCAGATCGGCGCGGCGGTGATGGTCTTCGACGGCCAGGTGCGATCCGGCAGGTTGATGGTCGGGAAGGCGCGGTATTTGGAAGACGGGTCTTTGAGCATGCTCATCGGGGAATCCTTTTATTGTCGTGGCCGGGAAAAGGCGGCCTGCCGGTGGTTCGGACGGGGGTGGCTTTACAGCCGGAACGAGGTGCCGCGATTCAGCCCGGCAGTCGTGCGCTGACGAGGCACAGGCTGCGGTGCTGGCGAAGCTGAATGAGGGTATGAGAGGTCTTCATGCTTTCAACCCTAACCGCGCGGAGGGCGGATCGCAAGCAGTCGACAAAAATTGAGATAAGTTCTGTTTTTAGGCGGGTTTGCGAGATTTAATCGCGCATATAGACAGTTTGTATCCTAAGGATTGCGTCGATATTTAGGGCTTGGCAATTCCCGGGATAGTGGTGGTGCGGCTGCCGTCATCGCGAGCAGGCTCGCTCCCACAGGGGATCTCTGTGGGTTGCAAATGTTGTGTTCACAAGAGGGCCCAATGTGGGAGCGAGCCTGCTCGCGAAGAGGCCAGTGGCCTCACCGCAAAAAACTCAGGGTTGGAACGCCCCGATAAAAATCGCCGGGTCTACCCGTGCATCGTTCAGGCTGATGTTCCAGTGCATGTGCGGTCCCGTCGCCCGGCCCGTGGAGCCGACTTTGCCGACAACGGTGCCGCGCTTGAGTGGCTGGCCGACCTTCACGTCGATCTTCGACAGGTGGCAGAACATGCTGATGAAACCCTGGCCATGGTCAACGAAGACGGTGTTGCCATTGAAGAAGTAATTGCCGGTGAGGATCACCTTGCCAGCGGCGGGAGTCTTGATGGGTGTGCCGGCGGGCACGGCGAAGTCCAGGCCAGCGTGGGGATTGCGCTCTTCGCCGTTGAAGAAGCGCCGCACGCCGAACTTGCTCGACATCGGACCATTGACCGGCTTGTCCAGCAGCAGGTTGCTGGGGATGTTCGGGCTGAAGCTGCGATAGGCCTTCAGTTGTATGGCCAGTTCGGCGTTGATGCGTTTGAGGTCCGCCGGGTTCGGATTGACCTGGCGCTTATTCTTCAGGGTGATGTGTTGCTCGGGGTACTTTTTATAGCCGACCACGAACGGCTGGGTGCTGCCGCCACTGCTGATCTGCTGGGTGCCGGGCTTGACCGTCAGCGGGATGCCGACAATTGCCAGCCAGTTGTCCTTTTCCTTGACCACCAGCACCGGTTTGCCCTGGTAACTGGCTTTTGGCGGCTGGGCGGCGCTGCCCAGGTCCACCACGGCCACGCCGCCGGGCACCGGTTTGTTCAGCAGGCGAGTGATGTAACTGTCGGCGTTGGCGTTGAAGGTCAGGCACAGCAAGAGCAATGGGGCGAGATATCGCGGCATGAATCAATCCAATAGAGAAAGGGTGACCGGCGTCAGGTGATTGTCTTCGACCCGCACCAGCAGTTCGCCTTCACCGAGCCGCGCCGTCAGGCGCTGGCCGGTTTGGGTCTGTCCGGCGCGGCGGATCGCCTGGCCGCGTTCGTCCAGCAAAATGCTGTAGCCCCGGCCGAGGGTCGCCAGGGGGCTGACGATGTGCAGCGTCTGCATCTGGTTTTGCAGTTGCAGGCGTCGCGCCTTCAGCCCCTCGCGCATGGCCCGGGGCAAGCGCGAGGCGAGGCTGTCCAGGCGCTGGCGCAGCATTGCCAGTTGCCGGCCCGGGTGTTGCCCGGCCAGGCGGGTTTCCAGGCGGATCAGACGTTCGCGGCGGGTATTGAGGCTGCGCTCGAAGGCCCGGCGCATGCGCATGTCCAGGTCGTCGAGGCGCTGGGCCTGCTGGCGCAGACGCTCACCAGGGTGGCGCAGGCGTCGGGTCAGGCCTTCGAGGCGCAATTGATCGCGCATCAGCCGGTCGCGCATGCGCATCACCAGCCGCCGGTGCAGGCTTTCGACCCGGCGCACCAAGTCGCCGGCATCGGGTGCCAGCAGTTCGGCAGCGGCGGACGGGGTCGGGGCGCGCACGTCAGCGACGAAATCGCTGATGGATACGTCGGTTTCATGGCCGACGGCGCTGACGATCGGCGTGACGCAGGCGTCCACCGCTCGTGCCACGGCTTCTTCGTTGAAGCACCACAAGTCTTCCAGCGAGCCGCCGCCCCGGGCCAGGATCAGCGCATCGAACCCCCGGGCATCCGCCAGTTTCAGCGCGCGAACGATTTGCGCGGTGGCTTCGCGGCCCTGTACGGCGGTGGGGATCAGCGTCAGCGAAATCTGCGGCGCACGGCGGCGGAAGACGCTGATGATGTCGCGGATCACCGCGCCGGTGGGTGAACTGATGATGCCGATGCGTTGCGGATGGGCCGGCAGCGGCACCTTGCGTTCGGCGCTGAACAGGCCTTCGGCGCTGAGCTTTTCCTTGAGCGCATCGAAGGCCAGGCGCAGGGCGCCATCGCCCGCCGGTTCCACGGTGTCGAGAATCAGCTGATAGTCGCCGCGGCCCTCGAACAGTGAGACCTTGCCGCGTACTTTCACCGCCAGCCCGTCTTTGAGGGCCTGACGCACTCGCGCGGCATTTTGCCGGAACAGTGCGCAGCGCACCTGGGCGCCGCTGTCCTTGAGGGTGAAATACACATGGCCGGAGGCCGGCCGGGCAAGGTTGGAAATTTCGCCCTCGACCCAGATGTTGCTGAACACGTCTTCAAGCAACACCCGCGCACGGCCGTTGAGCTGGCTGACAGTCAGGACCTCGCGGTCCAGGCCCAGTCGGGCAAAGGGATCTCTAATCATGGACGGCATGATAAGGGCATTCGCTGCTCAATCTCCATGTTCAGCGAAAAACCTTCCGGGAATCGGCGCGGTACAATGCTCCATTGCCCATAGGTTCAAGGCGGGCGCGGGCTTGCTCGTCGCCACCCGTAGATTCACCGCAGGATGTCCCATGAATTCGCAAAGCATCATCGTCCCGAAAATTTCCTCCTTGCCGGTCCACGAGCCTCGGGCCCGGGCGATTGTGCGTTGGCTGGTGCGCAAGAATATCGTCGAAGAACAACTGACCACCTGCGGGCGGACCGGCAATCGCATGGCCCACGCCATCGCCCCCGGCGCCCGCGACGTGGTCCTGCACCCTGAGGCCTTGCCGTTTGGCGAACCGGTCAATGGCCTGGAAATCATCACCAAGCGCTGCATCTATACCCCGGCCAAAGGCTTTCTCGAGGAAGCGGGCTGCGCCGAATGCCGCAAGGAAATCGGTGAGGCGCTGTTCGAAAGCCTGGAAGACTGGATGCCGGCCCGCACCGATAACTTCACCTGCCCTGAGTGTGGGCACGAAGATGACATCAACGGGTTTCTGTACCTGCAACCGTGTGGCTTCTCCAACCTGGGGTTTATCTTCAACAACTGGCTCGAGGCGGGGTTCAAGCAGGACTTTATCGACGAGTTCGCCGATTGGCTGGATCAGCCGGTGAGTTGGGTGAAGGTGGAGTTGTAAGGGCGCCGCAATAACCCATGTGGGAGCAGGCTTTGTGGGAGCCAAGCTTGCTCGCGATGGGGGCGACGCGGGTTAACTGCAGGACCGCGTCATCGTTCATCGCGAGCAAGCTTGGCTCCCACAAGGGAATGTGTGGCAATCGGGCAGTGTTTAGCCCCTTCAATCACCCCGGCAATAATAGACAGAGTTTTACATTGAGCCAGAGGGGGTGCATGTATATAATGGCGCGCTTCCATTTTCCCGCTCGGGAGCCCCCGCGATGCTGCGTATCAGCCAAGAAGCTCTGACCTTCGACGACATTCTCCTAGTGCCCGGTTATTCCGAGGTACTGCCTAACGAAGTCAGTCTCAAAACCCGTCTTACCCGTGGCATCGAGCTGAATATTCCGCTGGTTTCCGCCGCCATGGACACCGTGACCGAAGCCCGTCTGGCCATTGCCATGGCCCAGGAAGGCGGTATCGGTATCATCCACAAGAACATGACCATCGAACAGCAGGCCGCCGAAGTGCGCAAGGTCAAGCGGTTCGAGGCTGGCGTCGTCAAGGATCCGATCACCATCGAGGCTGACGCCACGGTTCGCGATCTGTTCGAACTGACCCGCATGCACAACATCTCCGGCGTTCCGGTGCTGCACGATGGCGACCTGGTCGGTATCGTCACCTCCCGCGACGTGCGTTTCGAGAATCGCCTGGACGCCACCGTCCGTCAGGTGATGACGCCTAAAGAGCGTCTGGTCACGGTCAAGGAAGGCATCGGCAAGGACGAAGTTCGCGAGTTGCTGCACAAGCACCGCATCGAACGCGTGCTGATCGTCGACGACAAATTCGCCCTCAAGGGCATGATGACCGTCAATGACATCGAAAAAGCCAAGGCTTATCCCCTGGCCAGCAAGGACGACCAGGGTCGTCTGCGCGTAGGCGCTGCGGTCGGCACCGGCAAGGACACCGGCGACCGTGTCGCGGCCCTGGTCAATGCCGGCGTCGACGTGGTGGTGGTCGACACCGCCCACGGTCACTCCAAAGGCGTGATCGACCGCGTTCGCTGGGTCAAGCAGAACTTCCCTGATGTGCAGGTGATCGGCGGCAACATCGCCACCGGCGCTGCCGCCAAGGCCCTGGCCGAAGCTGGCGCCGATGCGGTCAAGGTCGGTATCGGCCCAGGCTCGATCTGCACCACCCGCATCGTTGCCGGTGTCGGCGTGCCGCAAATCAGCGCCATCGCCAACGTCGCCGCTGCCCTTGAAGGCACTGGCGTGCCGTTGATCGCCGACGGCGGCATCCGGTTCTCCGGTGACCTGTCCAAGGCCATCGTCGCCGGGGCCTCCTGCGTGATGATGGGTTCGATGTTCGCCGGTACTGAAGAAGCGCCAGGCGAGATCGAACTGTTCCAGGGCCGCAGCTACAAGGCTTACCGCGGCATGGGCTCGCTGGGCGCCATGTCCCAGGCCCAGGGCTCCTCCGACCGTTACTTCCAGGACTCCTCCGCGGGCGCCGAGAAACTGGTGCCCGAAGGCATCGAAGGTCGCGTGCCGTACAAAGGCACCCTGAGCGCGATCATTCATCAACTGATGGGCGGCCTGCGTTCTTCCATGGGCTACACCGGCAGCGCCGACATCGACGAGATGCGCACCAAGCCGGAGTTCGTCCGCATCACCGGTGCCGGCATGGCCGAGTCCCATGTCCACGACGTGCAGATCACCAAGGAAGCGCCGAACTACCGAGTAGGTTAAGGCCTTCAGCAAAACGTTAATCACCGGGGCTGTTCATTCAGCCCCGAGTTGTTTCTGATTCACTACATGAGAATGAGTCATGGCCCTCGACATTCACGCTCACCGCATCCTGATCCTCGACTTCGGTTCCCAGTACACCCAGCTGATCGCCCGCCGCGTGCGTGAAATCGGCGTGTACTGCGAATTGCATCCGTTCGACATGGATGACGAAGCGATTCGCGAATTCGCGCCTAAAGGCGTCATCCTCGCCGGCGGCCCCGAGTCTGTGCACGAAGCCGACAGCCCGCGTTGCCCGCAAGCAGTGTTCGACCTGGGCGTACCGGTCTTCGGTATCTGCTACGGCATGCAGACCATGGCTGAACAGCTGGGCGGCAAGGTAGAAGGTTCCGACCTGCGTGAGTTCGGTTATGCCCGCGTCGACGTGGTCGGCAAGAGCCGCCTGCTGGACGGCATCGAAGACCACATCGACGCCGACGGCCTGTTTGGCCTTGACGTGTGGATGAGCCACGGTGACAAGGTCACCAAGATGCCGGAAAACTTCCACATCCTGGCCAGCACCCCGAGCTGCCCGATTGCCGGCATGTTCAACGATGATCGCCGTTACTACGGCGTGCAGTTCCACCCGGAAGTGACCCATACCAAGCAGGGCGGTCGCATCCTGTCGCGCTTCATCCTCGATATCTGCGAGTGCGAAGCCCTGTGGACGCCATCGAAAATCGCTGAAGACGCCATCGCCCAGGTTCGTGCCCAGGTTGGCACCGACAACGTGCTGCTCGGCCTGTCCGGCGGCGTGGACTCCTCGGTGGTTGCCGCATTGCTGCACAAGGCCATCGGCGATCAACTGACTTGCGTCTTCGTCGACAACGGCCTGCTGCGCCTGCACGAAGGCGAGCAAGTGATGGCCATGTTCGCCGAGAACATGGGCGTCAAGGTGATCCGCGCCAACGCCGAAGAGCAGTTCCTGAACAACCTGGCCGGCGAGTCCGACCCGGAGAAGAAGCGCAAGATCATCGGCCGCACCTTCATCGACGTGTTCGATGCCGAATCCTGCAAGCTCGACAACATCAAGTACCTGGCCCAAGGCACCATCTACCCCGACGTGATCGAGTCGGCTGGCGCCAAGAGCGGCAAGGCCCACGTGATCAAGTCCCACCACAACGTCGGTGGCCTGCCGGAAGAAATGAACCTCAAGCTGGTCGAGCCGCTGCGCGAGCTGTTCAAGGACGAGGTGCGTCGCCTCGGCCTGGAGCTGGGCCTGCCGTACGACATGGTCTACCGCCACCCATTCCCGGGCCCAGGCCTGGGCGTGCGGATCCTCGGTGAAGTGAAGAAGGAATACGCCGACCTGCTGCGTCGCGCCGACCATATCTTCATCGAAGAACTGCGCAAGGCCGACTGGTACCACAAGGTCAGCCAGGCGTTCGTGGTGTTCCAGCCGGTGAAATCGGTTGGCGTGGTCGGCGATGGCCGTCGCTACGCCTGGGTCGTGGCCCTGCGCGCCGTGGAAACCATCGACTTCATGACCGCTCGCTGGGCACACCTGCCGTACGAGCTGCTGGAGACCGTTTCCGGACGCATCATCAATGAAATCGAAGGTATTTCTCGCGTGACGTATGACGTGTCGAGCAAGCCGCCGGCGACGATTGAGTGGGAGTGACGGAAAATCCTGGGGGATATTAACCCCCGTTATTCTGAAATCGATGCAACGTCGATTCTGTGATCGGAGGGAGGAAGAGGCAGTTCAAGCTCTTCCCCTGCTCTGACGACCTGGCTGTTAAAGATAATCGTTTTTGTGCGCGGCTCTTGTTATCTAATCGTTTTTTTACAGCCTTAACCGTTAGCTGACAAGATCAGGTGCACGACATCATTTCTGGAATGCCCGTACTACAACAGGTCGGGGTGTGGGCCGAGATCGTTGATGCCGTCTCGCGGGCGTTTGCGGAGGACGGTGGAGCGGGTGCTGGCGTGATTGATCGGTATCGCCCGGGAAAGCCCGTCGACCGTTGAAGCACTTCATGCCAAGCTCCGTACTCCTGGATTTTCCTCGTGCCCGCCTTGTTCATCGTCGCGACGGCTTTGGCTTTTTTCACGCTACGAGGTGACAAAGCGCGTTTGCTGCACGAATGACCACCGTATCGATGTGTACAGAAAAACCCTGTGGATAACCTCTCCAGGGTTTTTTCATTTTGACTGGCCTTACTGTTTCTCATCTGCGGGTCTTTTGAGGAAAGCTTCTGTCAGGCGGTTTCTCCGTCACGTTTCGCTACGATTACCGTCTCAGCGGGCACCGAGACGCGCTTATCATCGGGCGGTATGGCCTGCGGGTATCGCAGCCATTGAAGAGTGAGCCAGGGTTGTCGATTGACAACCTTGTGGGTCATGCGAATACTGGAGATCACGGATGAGTCGTCCCTCGCACCCGAAAAGAGGTCGAAGAAGTACTTAGGCATGCCGAAGCGCAGGACTGGCGTGTAGTAGTCGGCGGTAGTCACGCCTGGGGGCGGGCTTATTGTCCTTATAACGATGAGGACTGCCGCTGCGGTGAGTTCTGCATTACGTCGATATGGACCACGCCAAAGAACCCTGGCAATCACGCGCGAGCATTGCGGCGCGTTGTGGACAATTGCACTGCGCATCGTAATTGGCGCGAAGCTGATGACGGTGCTGAGGACTAGGAAATGGAATACACCTTTACCTTGAAATATCAGCTCGCTGGCGATGACTGTCCCGCGGATGAACTGGTCGAGCGGCTGGGTGAGGCTGGCTGCGATGACGCTCTGGTAGGCATTGGGCAACCGGGGCGGCTGGCGCTTGAGTTCACTCGGGAGGCTCCGGATGCGATCAAGGCCGTCCTTAGCGCCCTAGGCGATGTCCGCCGCGCGGTGCCGTCGGCCAAACTGATCGAGGTTGCTCCTGATTGGGTCGGGCTAACCGAGGTAGCCGAAATCGTAGGCGTATCTCGACAGAACATGCGCAAGCTGATGTTGGCTCATCCTGGCAGCTTCCCGACGCCCGTGCACGAGGGGAGTGCGTCTATCTGGCACTTGGCAGACGTGCTGACCTGGCTGCAGGCCAAGGGCAGTTATTCACTTGCCAAGAACGTGTTGGATGTGGCCCAGGTGGCCTTGCAGGTCAACGTTGCGAAAGAAGGCCGACGGTTACCTGGCTTGGCTGCCAGAGAGTTGGAAGCTTTGGTTGGGTGACGGCCATCAGTGTTCAAGCGGGTGGCGCGACAATACTTCACTTAATATTTCTCAATTGCGGGTGTATCGTATTCGCCTTTTGCGGGCCCCATGGTCCGCCGCAGATTCAAGAGGTGATAGCTTCATGTCCTTTACCCGTCGCCAAATACTCGGTGGCCTGGCCGGTCTTGTTGTCGTTGGCGTGGGTGCGGGGGGCGCATCGCGGTATTGGTTGGGCAAGATGGCCGATGCCGAGGCCGGTCACGACTATGAGCTGATCGCAGCGCCCTTGGACGTGGAGCTGGTGGCCGGGCACAAGACCCAGGCCTGGGCCTTTGGTCCGTCGGCGCCGGGCACCGAGTTGCGGGTTCGTCAGGGTGAATGGCTGCGGGTACGCTTCATCAATCACTTACCGGTCGCGACCACCATTCACTGGCACGGGATCCGCCTGCCGCTGGAGATGGACGGCGTGCCGTATGTCTCGCAATTGCCGGTGCTGCCGGGTGAGTACTTCGATTACAAGTTCCGCGTGCCGGACGCCGGCAGCTATTGGTATCACCCTCACGTCAACAGCAGCGAAGAACTCGGTCGCGGGCTTGTTGGGCCCTTGATTGTCGAAGAGCGTGAGCCCACCGGCTTTAAATACGAACAAACCCTCAGCCTCAAGAACTGGCATGTGGATGAGCGGGGCGAGTTCGTCGCCTTCAGCATTCCCCGTGAAGCAGCCCGTGGCGGGACGGCCGGGCGTCTGTCGACCATCAACGGTGTGCCGCTGCCGGTGATTGATCTGCCAGCCGGACAGATCACCCGGGTACGCTTGCTGAACCTGGACAATACCCTGACCTACCGCATCAACATTCCTGGCGTCGAGGCGCAGATCTACGCCCTGGACGGCAACCCTGTCGCGCCGCGCCCGTTGGGCAAGGAATACTGGCTGGGCCCGGGCATGCGCATTTGTCTGGCGATCAAGGCGCCGGCAGCCGGGGAGGAGTTGTCTTTGCGCAATGGTCCGGTGCGGCTGGGCACTTTGCGCTCCGTGCCCAACAACGAGGCGCCGGCCCAGTGGCCGCCCGCGCTGCCACCTAACCCGGTGGCCGAGCCAGACCTGGCCAATGCCGAGAAACTCAACTTCAATTTCGAGTGGGTCGGTTCGGTGTCGGTCAATGTCGACAACGGCAAACCACCGAGTTTGTGGCAGATCAACGGCCAGGCTTGGGACATCACCGACAAGACCTGCGCCGATCGGCCGATTGCTACGCTGAAAAAGGGCCAGAGCTACATTCTCGAATTGAAGAACATGACTCAGTACCAGCATCCGATCCATTTGCACGGCATGAGCTTCAAGGTGATTGCGTCCAACCGGCACAAGGTCATCCCGTATTTCACCGACACCTACCTGCTGGGCAAGAATGAGCGGGCGCAGGTGGCGCTGGTGGCGGATAACCCAGGGGTGTGGATGTTCCACTGCCACGTGATCGACCACATGGAAACCGGCCTGATGGCCGCCATCGAGGTGGCGTGATGCGCCAGATTCGTCCTGCCCGGATCATTGATCGCAGCCGTGACCAGGATTTCATGCGCCAAGCCCTGGCCCTCGCTGAGCAAGGCGCAGCCTTGGGTGAAGTGCCGGTGGGCGCGGTGCTGGTACAGGACGGTGAGATCATCGGGCGCGGCTTCAATTGCCCGATCAGCGGCCACGACCCCAGCGCCCACGCGGAAATGGTCGCCATCCGCGCCGCCGCCCAGGCCGTGAGCAACTATCGTCTGCCCGGCAGCACTCTCTACGTGACCCTGGAGCCCTGCAGCATGTGCGCCGGCCTCATCGTCCACTCGCGCATCGCCCGGGTCGTCTATGGCGCCCTGGAGCCCAAGGCCGGCATTGTGCAAAGCCAGGGGCAATTTTTTAGCCAGGGTTTTCTGAATCATCGGGTGATGTTCGAGGGCGGGGTGCTGGCTGAAGAGTGCAGTGCTGTGCTGAGCGAGTTCTTCAAGGCCCGAAGAGCCAAATCCCAAGACTGACACCGTCCCCCTAATGTGGGAGTGAATCTCTGTGGGAGCAAGGCTTGCCCGCGATGAACGATAACGCGGTCTTGCTATAGACCGCGGTGCCGCCATCGCGGGCAAGCCTTGCTCCCACGTTCATTCCCACAGAAGCTCGCACACAGGGGGGGAGATTTATTTTCGCGCCACAATCACCGCCCGCATCGGCGCAGGCAGGCCTTCGATGGTCTTGCTGTGATCGGCGGGGTCGAGAAAGTCACTCAGCGACTGATATTTCATCCACTCTGTGCCGCGCTGTTCTTCCACCGTCGTGATGCTCACGTCGACGCAACGCACATCGCTGAACCCGGCGCGGCGCAGCCAGCGTTCCAGGGCTGGGACCGAGGGCAGGAACCAGACGTTACGCATCTGCGCATAGCGATCCTCGGGCACCAGCACCTGATGTTCGTCGCCTTCGATCACCAGGGTTTCCAGCACCAGTTCGCCACCCTTGACCAGGCAGTCCTTGAGCGCCAGCAAATGCTCGATCGGCGAGCGACGGTGGTAGAACACGCCCATGGAAAACACCGTATCGAAGCCTTCCAGCTCCGGAGGCAGGGCTTCGAATGGAAACGGCAGGTGCCAGGCGTTGGGCTGCGAGAGGTAACGCTGCACCGCCTGGAACTGGCAGAAGAACAGCCAGTTGGGGTCGACGCCGATCACCGTATCGGCACCGGCACCGAGCATCCGCCACATGTAATAACCGTTGCCACAGCCCACATCGAGAATGCGCTTGCCCACAAGGTCCAGGTGCGGGGCCACCCGCGACCACTTCCAGTCCGAACGCCATTCGGTATCAACCTGCACGCCAAACAGGTCGAAAGGCCCTTTGCGCCATGGCGACAGGCCCATCAGCGCGGTTCGCATCTGTGCACGGGTTTCGTCGCTGCAATCGGTGTCGAGGGTCAGGCCGTTCAGCAGGTCGACCCGGGTCGGTTGCAGCACTGGCAAGGCATCAAGGGCGCTCTGCCAGCGCTCCAGGTCGCCATGGCCCTTTTCCATTTTGGTGTCCAGTTGCATTTGCAGCGTCGCGGCCCAATCGGCCAGGGGGGTGCCGGCCAGATGGCGAGCGAGGGGAGACAGATCAATCATGGCAGGGCAATCAACGAGGCAAAATTAAGACACTGGAACCACGGCACGACTTTCGAGAAGCCGGCCGCCAGCAGGCGTTCGCGGTGTTCTTCGAGACTGTCGGGCTTCATGACGTTTTCGATGGCGCTGCGTTTTTGGGCGATTTCCAGCTCGCTGTAGCCGTTGGCGCGCTTGAACGCCACATGCAGGTCGGTGAGCAGCGCGTGCTCTTGCTCATCGTTAAAGCGCAGCTTCTCCGAGAGAATCAACGCACCGCCGGGCAGCAGGGACTGGCGGATGCGGCTCAACAAGGCGGTACGCTGATCCGGCGCGATGAATTGCAGGGTGAAGTTCAGCGCTACCACCGAGGCCGGCTGGAACGTCAGGGCGAGAATGTCGCCTTCTATCACTTGAACCGGGAGCAACTCCTGGAACATCGAGTCCTGGCCGTTAAGATACTCGCGGCAGCGCTCGACCATGGCCGCCGAGTTATCCACCGCAATCACCCGGCAACCGTCGGTGCGCACATGACGGCGCAGGGCCTGGGTCACCGCGCCCAGGGACGAGCCCAGGTCGTAGAGCACGCTATTGGGCTGGGCGAATTGCGCGGCGAGCACGCCGAGGTTTTCGACGATGGTCGGGTAACCTGGTACTGAACGCTTGATCATGTCCGGAAACACCCGCACCACGTCCTCGTTAAAAGCGAAGTCAGGCACCTGGGCCAGGGGCTGGGCGAATAGACGATCGGGTTCTTTGCTCACGGCAGTTCCAGCGGCATGGGTGGTGAAAAGGCCGGCATTTTAACCAAAAAACCTCTGGGAGCGAGCTTTGTGGGAGCAAGGCCTGTGGGAGCAAGGCTTGCCCGCGATAAAGGCACCGCGGTCTACAGCAAGACCGCACTATCGTTCATCGCGGGCAAGCCTTGCTCCTACATTAATCTCTGTTCAATGCTGCTTTTGCGGGAACGCCGACGCGGTAATGCCCCACTGGCCCAGCCAATAGCTGACGATGATCAGATAAGGCGCGGCATGGAAGGGCGCCACGAACCGGTTTATTCCAATCAAACTGTCAGAAAACACGAATGCCAGAGCCCCGGCAGCGGCCAGCCAGGCCGAACGCTCCGGGACTTCAGTGCCCAGTCGTGCCAACGCCCGCCAGAGCATGGCGCTGATGGCCAAACCATAGACAATCACCGGGACGAGCAAAGGCCCAAGACCGCTCGATATCAGAATTCCTAGCAAGGTTGCGCCAAGCCCCAATGCCAGGGCCAGTGATAGCAACGCCGGGCGGCGACAGTCGCTGAGGTAGGCTTTCAGGTAGGCCAGGTGCGCCAGCAAAAACGCGCCAAGGCCGAATACGAACAGGTCCCCGGGCCAAGCCAGCAGCACATCGCCCACCACCGAAAAAATCAGTCCCAGGCTGATCCAGCGTCGATATTCGCTGGGTGGCGCATCGTGCAGCCAGCCAAGCAGGGCCAGCACCGGCATCGGCTTGACCAGCAGGCACAGCAGGGTGGCATGCACAGTGAGCCCGTACACATAGGTGGCCGCGCCCATCAGTGCAAGGATCAGCCAACCCACGATCAATTCACCGAAATGGCGCAGTCGAAGGTTTCCACCGGCGGCACTTCGGGTGCCCAGGGCTGTTGATAAGTCAGGCGCAAGCGACCGGTTCCGGCAGCAAATGCCTGGAAACGCCAGGTGGACACCCCCGCCGCGCCAACGATGCCGGCGTCTTCCGGGTTGCGGTACACCTCAGGCCCCAGGGCCTTCAGCACGCCGCCGGCCGAATCCTGGATCGCCCAGCGATAACCGGTGCTGGGGTTACTGGGCAAATTCAGGATCAGATTTTGCCCGTTAGTGAGCTGCACCGGGCACTGGCTCAGTTTTTCCACGGTCACGTTGTGTTTCGGTTGCGTGGCACAGGCGCTTAGCAGGGCAAGGCTGAAAGGGACGAGCAGGCGGATGAGGGACATAAGGGCTCCGGCATTTACGACGAACGGCGAGCATAACCGAAGATGCTACTGGGTGTGTCAGGCGGGGATGTGTTGTTGCTGATGACGCCATCGCGGGCAAGCCTTGCTCCCACAATGGATTTTGGTTGCACGCAAAGTTTGTGAGCGACATTGAACCTCTGTGGGAGCCTTGCTCCCACAATGGATTTTGGTTGCACACAAAGTTTGTGAGCGACATTGACCTCTGTGGAAGCCTTGCTCCCACAATGGATTTTGGTTGCACGCAAAGTTTGTGCGCGACATTGAACCTCTGTGGAAGCCTTGCTCCCACAATGGATTTTGGTTGCACACAAAGTTTGTGAGCGACATTGACCTCTGTGGGAGCCTTGCTCCCACAATGGATCTTGGTTGCACACACAATCTGTGAGCGACATTGATCTCTGTGGGAGCAAGGCTTGCCCGCGATGGGGCCCACACAGGCGCTACAGGACTATCAGAACAATATCTTGGCCACATCGGCAAAGCGCTTGGCAAAGTGCACCGTGACGCCTTCCTTGAGATAGTCCGGCAGTTCTTCGAAGTTGCCCCGGTTGGCTTCCGGCAGGATCAACTCATTGATTTTCTGCCGTCGCGCCGCGATCACTTTCTCGCGCACCCCGCCAATCGGCAGCACGTGCCCGGTGAGGGTCAGTTCGCCGGTCATGGCCACGCCTTTTTTCGGCGGCTGGTTGCGGGCCAGGGACAGCAGAGCGCTGGCCATGGTCACCCCGGCACTCGGGCCGTCCTTGGGGGTGGCGCCTTCCGGTACGTGCAAGTGAACGAAGGCTTCGTCGAAGAACTTCGGATCGCCGCCAAATTGCTTCAAATGCGAGCTGACGTAGCTGTGGGCGATTTCCGCTGATTCTTTCATCACCTCCCCCAGTTGCCCGGTGAGCTTGAAGCCGCGATTGAGCGTGTGGATGCGCGTCGCTTCGATCGGCAGAGTCGCGCCGCCCATGCTGGTCCAGGCCAGGCCGGTAATCACACCGATGCCGGACAGCACTTGCTCGTTGCGGAACACCGGCTTGCCCAGGGAGGCCTCAAGGTCCTTGGGCCCGAGCTTGATCACGGCTTTCGGGTCGTCGATCAGCTTCATCACCGCCTTGCGCACCAGCTTGCCCAGCTGTTTCTCCAGCTGTCGCACCCCGGCCTCACGGGCATAACCGTCGATCAGGGCCTTGAGGGCGCTGTCGGTGATATTCAGGCTGCCTTTGGACACGCCGGCCTTGGCCAGTTGTTTGGGCCACAAATGGCGCTTGGCGATGGCGACCTTCTCTTCGGTGATATAGCCCGACAGGCGAATCACTTCCATCCGGTCCAGCAGTGGGCCGGGGATCGAGTCCAGGGTGTTGGCGGTGCACACGAAGAGCACTTTCGACAGGTCCAGGCGCAGGTCCAGATAGTGATCGAGGAATTCGACGTTCTGTTCCGGGTCGAGGGTCTCCAACAAGGCCGAGGCCGGATCGCCCTGGTAGCTCTGGCCCATCTTGTCGATCTCGTCGAGCATGATCACCGGGTTCATCACTTCGACGTCCTTGAGGGCCTGTACCAGCTTGCCCGGTTGAGCGCCGATGTAGGTACGCCGATGGCCCTTGATTTCGGCTTCATCGCGCATGCCGCCGACGCTGAAGCGGTAAAACGGCCGACCCAGGGTTTCGGCGATGGATTTGCCGACGCTGGTCTTGCCCACCCCCGGCGGCCCCACCAGCAGCACGATAGAACCGCTGATTTCGCCTTTATAGGCACCCACCGCAAGAAACTCGAGGATGCGGTCCTTGATGTCCCCCAGCCCGGCATGGTGCTGGTCGAGCACCTTGCGCGCGTGCTTGAGGTCGAGCTTGTCCTGGCCATAGACGCCCCACGGCACTGACGTTGCCCAGTCGAGGTAATTACGGGTGACGGCGTATTCCGGCGAGCCGGTCTCCAGGATCGAGAGCTTGTTCATTTCCTCTTCGATGCGCTTTTGCGCCTGGGCCGGCAGGTCCTTGCCCTCCAGCCGTTGCTCGAATTGTTCGAGATCGGCGCTGCGATCGTCCTTGGTCAGCCCCAGCTCCTGCTGAATGACCTTCAACTGCTCCTTGAGGAAGAATTCGCGCTGATGTTCGCCGATCTTGTTGTTGACCTCGGCAGAAATCTCCTTCTGCAGCCGCGCGACTTCAACTTCCTTGCGCAGCATTGGCAGCACTTTTTCCATGCGCTTGAGCATCGGGACGCAATCGAGCACTTCCTGCAACTCACTGCCGGTGGCCGAGGTGAGCGCAGCGGCAAAGTCGGTCAGGGGCGACGGGTCGTTGGGGCTGAAGCGGTTGAGATAGTTCTTCAGCTCTTCGCTGTACAGCGGATTGAGCGGGAGCAGTTCCTTGATCGCATTGATCAACGCCATGCCATAGGCCTTGACCTCGTCGGTCGGCTCGCTTGGCTGGTGCGGGTATTCGACTTCCACCAGGTACGGTGGGCGATGGTGCTTGAGCCAGGTGCGGATGCGTACGCGGGTCAGGCCTTGGGCAACGAACTGCAGTTTGCCGGCTTCGCGACTGGCGTGGTGCACCTTGACCAGCGTGCCGTACAGCGGCAGCGCGGAGGTGTCGAAGTGGCGCGGATCTTCCTGGGGCGAGTCCATGAAAAACAGCGCCAGGGAATGGTGTTCGGATTTGGCGACCAGTTCCAGGGTTTCGGCCCAGGGCTCCTCATTGACAATGACCGGCAGCACCTGAGCCGGGAAGAACGGGCGATTGTGGATGGGAATGATGTAGACCTTGTCCGGCAAGTTTTGGCCGGGCAGGGCCAGGCCGGTGCCGGAGGAGGTATGTTCGATGTGTTCGGGGTCGGCGTAATCGTTCGTGGCTTCAGTAGAGTGCTGGTCGCTCATGGGGCACCTGCGCAATGGAGTATGGGTCTTAGATGGGGCAGGCGAGGGGTGGTTTCAATGGTGGGCGATTGTTAGCTGTTATTTCATTGCAAGGCCTTCAGCCTTGTGACAGGTTCGGTGCGGGCCTGTTGCCTGACCCGCACCGATGGTTCAGGCGACCCTGTTCAAATCGTTATGCCGCGTCTCTTTCAGGCACAGCACCGCGATGACGCTGAGCACAGCAGCCCCCGAGACATAACCGCCGACGTAGCTCAAACCGCCCATCGCCACCAGTTTCTGGGCAAAGAACGGGGCGGCCGATGCGCCGACGATGCCGCCCAGGTTGTAGGCGGCCGAGGCGCCGGTATAGCGCACATGGGTGGGGAACAGTTCCGGTAGCAAGGCGCCCATGGGGGCGAAGGTCACGCCCATCAGAAACAGCTCGATGCACAGGAACAGCGCCACGCCCCAGGTCGTGCCCTGGGTCAGCAAGGGTTCCATGAGGAAACCCGAGGCAATCGCCAGCACCCCCCCGATGATCAGGATCGGTTTGCGCCCGTAGCGGTCGCTGGCCCAGGCCGACAGCGGCGTCGCGGCAGCCATGAACAGCACCGCAAAGCACAGCAGGCCGAGGAAGGTTTCGCGGCTATAGCCGAGGGTGGACACGCCGTAGCTCAGGGAAAACACGGTCGAGATGTAGAACAGCGCATAACACACCACCATCGCCGCGGCACCCAGCAACGTCGGCGCCCAGTACTGGCTGAACAGCTCGACCAGCGGGACCTTCACCCGTTCCTGGCGGGCCATGGCATCGGCAAATACGGGTGTTTCATGAAGCTTGAGTCGCACATAGAGGCCGACGATCACCAGTACCGCACTGAGCAGGAACGGAATCCGCCAACCCCAGGAACGGAACTGCTCGTCGTCCAGGGTCATGGCCAGGGTCAGGAACAGCCCGTTGGCCGCCAGAAAACCGATCGAGGGACCCAGTTGGGGAAACATGCCGAACCAGGCGCGTTTGCCTTCGGGCGCATTCTCGGTGGCGAGCAACGCCGCGCCGCCCCACTCACCGCCCAGGCCCAGCCCCTGGCCAAAACGCAGCACGCACAACAGGATCGGCGCCCAGGCGCCAATACTGGCGTAACCGGGCAGCACACCAATAAGCGTGGTACACACCCCCATCAGCAGCAGGGACGCCACCAGCGTGGACTTGCGCCCGATCCGGTCGCCGAAGTGGCCAAACAGCGCCGAGCCCAATGGACGAGCGAGGAATGCGATGCCGAACGTCAGGAAGGACGACAGCATTTGTGCCGTGCCTGAGGTTTGTGGGAAGAACACCGGCCCGATCACCAGGGCCGCAGCCGTGGCGTAGACGTAGAAGTCATAGAACTCGATGGCAGTGCCGATGAAACTTGCGGTCGCCACGCGGGTGGCGGAGTTCGTCGGCTGGGCAGACACAGCTTCGTTGCAAGTGGTCGTTGTCATGCAGTTATCCCTGACAGTCATGTGCTCCGTTGGAGCGAATTATTATGGTCGAACTCCCTTGGGCCGCTGGCGCTGTTTCAGGTAGGAACAGTCGCAGGACTGATGCGGATTTTGCCGATGGTCGGGCCGGAACCTGCTGGGTGCGGGTAAGCACGGGGTTCGGACGGGGCTGGGTAAGCGGATTGAGTATAGGAAGGAGGCTAACGATTCAACAAGTGAGGCCGTGCACAATATTGAAGCGTGCGCTGAGCTTTTTGTGGCGAGGGGATAAGTCCCCTCGCCACAACTGTGTTTTACCTTGAGCCTGTTGGGATTCAGGAAACGGCGGGCACCGAACTGTTATGCCACACCAGCACCTGGCTGACGCGGTTATCCACGGTTTCGATGATTTCCAGGCGATAGCGGCCGATCTTCAGGCACACCGGGCTCTCGGGAATGGTTTCCAGGGCTTCGGTCACCAGGCCGTTGAGGGTCTTGGGGCCTTCGCAAGGCAGGTGCCAGCCCAGCGTCCTGTTCAGTTCGCGGATCGAGGCGGCGCCATCGATCAGGAGGCGTCCATCCGGTTGGGGATGAACGTGGGGGTTGTCGAGGCTGTGCTCGCTTTCGAACTCCCCGACGATTTCTTCAAGGATGTCTTCCAGGGTGACGATGCCCAGCACTTCGCCATATTCGTCTACCACCATGCCCAGGCGCCGTTGCTGCTTGTGGAAGTTCAGCAATTGCAACTGCAGTGGCGTGCTTTCGGGAACGAAGTAGGGTTCGTGGCAGGCGGCCAGCAATGCTTCCTGGGTCAGGCTCGCGTCCTTCAACAGGTGGCGGATCTGGCGGGTGTTGAGCACCGCTTCGACCTGGTTGATGTCGCTGTGAAACACCGGCAGGCGGGTGCGGCGGTTCAGGCGCAACTGTTCAATGATGTCGCCGATGGGATCGTCGAGGTTGATGCCATCGACCTCGCTGCGGGGCACGAGAATATCGTTGACGGTAATGTTGTCCAGGGCATGGATGCCGGAAACCGGATGCGGCCGGCCGCCGCTGTGTTCGGGTTCATGATCGTTGCGCGCGGGTGTGGGCATTTCATCGTCGTTTTGCTGTACCACGCTTGCCTGGCGGGCAAACGGACGCAGTAGCAATTGACTGATGCCATTCAACAGCCAGGCAAATGGATAAAGAAGCTTCAAGGGCACGCCAAGCAAGGCGTTGCCCAATGCCAGGACCGCATCGGGGTGGCGGGTGGCCAGGGTGCGCGGCAGGTAATCGGCAAAGACCAGCAGGGCTGCGCTGGTACCGAGCCAGGCCACCCAGGGGCCGTGTTGCAGCCAGGTAAAAATTGCCAGCACCGTGCCGATGACGACCGCCAGGGCGCGGCAGAGGGTATTGCACAGAATCAGACTGTCCCGGGGAAAACTCAGCTTCGCCAGTGGTTTGTCACTGGCGCGCGAAGCTTTGCGTTGGGCCAGCAAATGCTGCTGGGCGGCTTCGATGGCCGTGAACAGGGCGGACCAGAGGATCAGCACAACCAGTACAGCGAACAGCGGGCCTACGGGCAACATATCCATCAGAGCCGTCCGTCAGACATGCAGAATGTATTCACGAACCAGCTTGCTGCCGAAGTACGCCAGCATCAGCAGGCAGAAACCGGCCAGGGTCCAGCGAATGGCTTTATGGCCGCGCCAGCCCAGACGATTTCGGCCCCACAGCAGTACGCTGAACACCACCCACGCCAGGCACGCCAGCAGGGTTTTGTGCACCAGGTGCTGGGCGAACAGGTTCTCGACGAACAACCAGCCAGAGATCAGCGACAGCGACAGCAGGGTCCAGCCGGCCCAGAGGAAGCCGAACAGCAGGCTTTCCATGGTTTGCAGCGGCGGGAAGTTGCGGATCAGCCCGGAGGGGTGCTTGTGCTTGAGCTGGTGATCCTGCACCAGCAGCAGCAAGGCCTGGAACACCGCGATGGTGAACAGGCCGTAGGCGAGGATCGACAGCAGGATGTGAGCCAGGATGCCCGGTTCTTCATCGATGATCTGCACCGTGCCCGACGGCGCGAATTGCGCCAGCAGCACCGTGGCCAGCCCCAGCGGGAACAGCAGCACCAGCAGGTTTTCCACCGGGATGCGTGAACAGGCCAGCAGCGTCAGGGCAATCACGGCCACGGCAATGAGGCTGGCGGCGTTGAAGAAGTCCAGGCCCAGGCCAATTGGCGTCATCAGGTGGGTATAAAGGCTGGCCGCGTGGCCGAGCACCGCCAGCACGCCAAGCATAACCAGCAGGCGTTTGTTCGCCTTGGCGCCGGTGGCCAGGCGGGTGCCTTGATAGAGGGTCGCAGCGGCATAAAGACAAGCGGCGGCGAGGGAGGCAAGCAAACTGGGTGACAAGGGGAGCATAAATCCTGTTAGGCAGGCCCGAAAGGCGCTGAGTTTGGCATAGAATCTCCATCGCACGAAAGACCAGCGCAACTGACGGCGAGGTGTGCGCCGGGCGCAGTCTTCGCTATAATCCGCGACCTGCCCACGCCGCAGGCTCGCCGAGCACATTTTTTACGGTCTGGGCCGCCATTATCCCGGTCTTATCTGGGCCTGAAAGGATCGCGCATGTTTGAAAACCTAACCGACCGTCTCTCGCAGACGCTGCGCCATGTTACCGGCAAGGCGAAGCTGACCGAGGACAACATCAAAGACACCCTGCGCGAAGTGCGCATGGCGTTGCTCGAAGCCGACGTCGCCCTGCCGGTGGTCAAGGACTTCGTCAATTCGGTCAAGGAACGCGCCGTCGGCGCCGAGGTGTCGCGCAGCCTGACGCCGGGTCAGGCGTTCGTGAAGATCGTCCAGGCCGAACTCGAAAGCCTGATGGGCGCCGCCAACGAAGACCTGAACCTGAGCGCCGTGCCGCCAGCGGTGGTGCTGATGGCCGGCCTGCAGGGCGCGGGCAAGACCACCACGGCCGGCAAGCTGGCGCGTTTCCTTAAAGAGCGCAAGAAGAAGTCGGTGATGGTGGTGTCCGCGGACATCTATCGCCCGGCGGCGATCAAACAGCTCGAAACCCTGGCCAACGACATCGGCGTGACGTTCTTCCCGTCCGACCTGAGCCAGAAGCCGGTGGACATCGCCCAGGCGGCTATTAAAGAAGCAAAACTGAAATTCATCGACGTGGTCATCGTCGATACCGCCGGTCGCCTGCACATCGACGAAGAGATGATGGGCGAGATCAAGGCGCTGCATGCCGCGATCAACCCGGTGGAAACCCTGTTCGTGGTCGATGCCATGACCGGCCAGGACGCGGCCAACACCGCCAAGGCGTTCGGTGATGCGCTGCCGCTGACCGGCGTGATCCTGACCAAGGTCGACGGTGATGCCCGTGGCGGCGCCGCGCTGTCGGTCCGTGCCATCACTGGCAAGCCGATCAAGTTCATCGGTATGGGCGAGAAGAGCGAAGCGCTCGAGCCGTTCCACCCCGAGCGTATCGCCTCGCGTATCCTCGGCATGGGCGATGTGCTCAGCCTGATCGAGCAGGCCGAGCAGACCCTCGACAAGGACAAGGCCGACAAACTGGCCAAGAAGCTGAAGAAGGGCAAGGGCTTCGACCTCGAAGACTTCCGCGATCAGCTGCAACAAATGAAGAGCATGGGCGGCCTCGGTGGCCTCATGGACAAGCTGCCGAGTATCGGTGGTGTGAACCTGGCGCAAATGGGCAATGCCCAGGGCGCGGCTGAAAAGCAGTTCAAGCAGATGGAAGCCATCATCAACTCCATGACCCCGGCCGAGCGCCGCGACCCTGAGCTGATCAGCGGTTCGCGCAAACGCCGCATTGCCATGGGTTCCGGCACCCAGGTGCAGGACATCGGTCGCTTGATCAAGCAGCACAAGCAGATGCAGAAGATGATGAAGAAATTCTCCGCCAAGGGCGGGATGGCCAAGATGATGCGCGGCATGGGCGGTATGTTGCCCGGCGGCGGCATGCCGAAAATGTAAAGAATCTGCGCCGGCTGTCATGTCGGCGTTGCCCCGCACGGATGCGGGGATCTCCAGCAAACCCGTGCTGCACGGGAGCTGACCTGCCGTTTTTCATGACGGCTCTATGGCAAATCTTGATCGCACGGCGCCAGGCGCCGGAAAAAGACATTTGCAAAAGTCCGGATATTCCTTAGAATATGCGGCCTTTCGGGCACCTATGCCCGCTGTGCATTTAGATTTGCAGCACCGACTACAGGAACGATGTTCACATGCTAACAATCCGTCTTGCCCTTGGCGGCTCCAAAAAGCGCCCGTTTTACCACCTGACCGTAACCGACAGCCGCAACCCGCGCGACGGTTCCCACAAGGAGCAGGTTGGTTTCTTCAACCCTGTTGCCCGTGGTCAGGAAATTCGTCTGTCCGTGAACCAAGAGCGCGTAGCCTACTGGCTGAGCGTTGGTGCACAACCTTCTGAGCGCGTTGCTCAGTTGTTGAAGGAATCGGCTAAGGCTGCGGCCTGAGCAATATGAACGCGACGCCAAAAGATGCTGATGATTTGATCGTTGTCGGCAAAATCTATTCTGTTCATGGCGTTCGCGGCGAAGTGAAGGTTTATTCCTTTACTGATCCGATCAAAAACCTGTTGGACTACAAAACCTGGACGCTCAAGCGCGAAGGTAGCGTGAAGCAGGTTGAGCTGGTCAGCGGACGTGGGAACGACAAGTTCCTGGTCGCAAAGCTCAAGGATCTCGATGATCGTGAAGAAGCGCGTCTTCTGGCCGGTTTTGAGATCTGCGTGCCACGCAACCTGTTCCCTGAACTGACCGACGGCGAGTACTACTGGTACCAGCTGGTGGGTCTGAAGGTCATCGACCACCTCGGGCAATTGCTCGGGAAAATCGATCACCTGCTCGAGACCGGTTCGAACGATGTCATGGTGGTAAAGCCTTGCGTCGGCAGCCTGGATGATCGCGAACGCCTGTTGCCCTATACCGAGCAATGCGTGTTGGCAGTTGACCTTGCAGCAGGCGAGATGAAGGTGGAATGGGATGCGGATTTCTAAACGTGGCTAATTTGCGCGTTGAAGTCATCACGTTGTTTCCCGAGATGTTTTCCGCCATCAGCGAGTACGGCATAACCAGCCGCGCGGTGAAACAGGAGCTGTTGCAGCTTACCTGTTGGAATCCGCGGGACTACACCACGGATCGACATCACACTGTGGACGATCGCCCGTTTGGCGGTGGTCCGGGCATGGTGATGAAGATCAAGCCCCTGGAAGATGCGCTGGTTCAGGCCAGGACGGCAGCCGGGGAGGGTGCGAAGGTGATTTACCTGTCGCCCCAAGGCCGTCAGCTGACTCAGTCGGCGGTACGCGAGCTGGCAAATTTGGATGCATTGATCCTGATTGCCGGCCGTTATGAAGGCATTGACGAGCGTTTTATTGAAGCTCATGTCGATGAAGAGTGGTCGATTGGCGACTATGTACTGTCTGGCGGCGAGCTGCCGGCGATGGTCCTGATCGATGCGGTTACACGACTGCTGCCTGGAGCTTTAGGGCATGCAGATTCCGCCGAGGAAGATTCCTTTACGGATGGTCTGCTGGATTGCCCGCACTACACCCGACCGGAGGTGTATGCGGATCAGCGTGTTCCCGACGTATTGCTAAGTGGCAATCACGCGCACATCCGGCGTTGGCGTTTACAGCAGTCCCTTGGTCGGACCTATGAACGACGCGCCGATCTTCTGGAAAGCCGCTCGCTTTCTGGAGAAGAGAAGAAGCTGCTCGAGGAATACATCCGCGAGCGGGACGATAGTTAACAACGTATCGATGGTAAGTCCGACGACTTGCCTTAGGAGCACAGCATGACTAACAAAATCATTCTTGCACTCGAAGCAGAGCAGATGACCAAAGAAATCCCTACCTTTGCCCCGGGCGACACCATTGTCGTTCAGGTGAAAGTGAAGGAAGGCGACCGTTCGCGTCTGCAAGCGTTCGAAGGCGTTGTTATCGCCAAGCGTAACCGCGGCGTAAACAGTGCATTCACCGTTCGTAAAATCTCCAACGGTGTTGGCGTAGAGCGTACTTTCCAGACCTACAGCCCGCAAATCGACAGCATGGCTGTCAAGCGTCGCGGTGATGTGCGTAAAGCCAAGCTGTACTACCTGCGTGACCTGTCCGGTAAAGCAGCTCGCATCAAGGAAAAACTGGCTTAAGTCCAGCTTCCGATGCAAAAAAAGCAGCCTGCGGGCTGCTTTTTTGTTGCCTGCGATTTGGTCTTTGAGCACCCTGCATCTCATCATTTCCCGTTTCGATGCCGCGTACGCACGCATCCCTCATGAGTTTATATGGCAGCCATTGATCATCCGTTGATAGACCAGTTTCTCGACGCTCTGTGGCTGGAGAAGGGCCTGTCCGATAACACCCGCGATGCCTATCGCAGCGACTTGGCGCTGTTCAATGGCTGGTTGCAGGAGCAAGGCCTGGATCTGGCCAATGCCGGGCGGGAGTTGATCCTCGATCACCTGGCGTGGCGTCTGGAGCAGAACTACAAGCCGCGCTCGACCGCACGATTGCTCTCCGGTTTGCGCGGGTTTTATCGTTATTTGCTGCGCGAAAAGCTGATCGCGGTGGACCCGACCTTGCGCGTGGAGATGCCGCAGTTGGGGCGACCGCTGCCCAAGTCCCTGTCCGAAGCCGATGTGGAGGCGCTGCTGGCGGCGCCGGACCTCAGCGAAGCCATCGGTCAGCGCGACCGGGCCATGCTCGAGGTTTTGTATGCCTGTGGCCTGCGGGTCACCGAGCTGATCAGCCTGACGCTGGAGCAGGTCAACCTGCGCCAGGGCGTTCTGCGGGTGATGGGCAAAGGCAGCAAGGAGCGTCTGGTGCCGATGGGCGAAGAGGCAATCGTCTGGGTCGAGCGATACATGCGCGACGCCCGCCATGAACTGCTGGGTGGGCGCCCCAGCGACGTGCTGTTCCCCAGCCTGCGCGGCGAGCAGATGACTCGCCAGACCTTCTGGCATCGCATCAAGCACCAGGCCAAGGTGGCCGGGATCGGCAAGTCACTGTCCCCCCATACCCTGCGTCATGCCTTCGCCACGCACCTGCTCAATCACGGTGCCGACCTGCGGGTGGTGCAGATGCTGCTGGGTCACAGCGACCTGTCCACCACCCAGATCTACACCCACGTCGCCCGGGCGCGGCTGCAGGACCTGCACGCCAAACATCACCCCCGCGGTTGAGTGACCCCCCCCTGGGGAGAGCACCAAACTTATGAACACCCGAGAACCCGTGTGGGAGCCCAGCTTGCTCGCGATGACGTGGGCACATTCAGCATGGGTGAAAGCTGACAGACCGCCATCGCGAGCAAGCTTAGCTCCCACAGGGGGCTGGTGGTGAGCCCCAAACTTATGAACACCCGAGAACTCATGTGGGAGCAAGGCTTGCCCGCGATGACGGTGGCGCATCTGGCAGTGATGCAAGCTGACCCACCGCTTTCGCGAGCAGGCTCGCTCCCACAGTGGATTTGTGGTGGATGGAGATCTGCGAACGACTCGGAAAACTGTGGGAGCAAGGCTTGCCCGCGATGACGGTGGCGCATCTGGCGGTGATGCAAGCTGACCCACCGCTTTCGCGAGCAAGCTCAGCTCCCACAGGGGATGTGTGGTGAGTTCAGGATCTGTGAGCGCCCACAGAAAGCATTCATCAGTGCCTTGTATCACCGGCATTCGGCCACGCGGGCCTTATGTGGTAGGCTTTGCCGGTTTGCACAGTGGGCGGTTGGAACCCGAATCTGCCGGTCGGCGTTCCCCGTCCCATTTGTCCGTCTCAGGAGCTCCCATGCGTTTGATCCAGATGTTCACCGCCGCCGCCATTGCGTTGGCCAGTACTGTTGCCATCGCCGACGACGCGGCCGACAAGGCTATCCGCAAGAGCCTGGAAAACCTTCAGATGGAGGTGCCGATCGAAACCATCACCGCCAGCCCCATGTCCGGCCTGTACGAAGTCAAGCTCCAGGGCAGCCGTGTGCTCTACGCCAGCGCTGACGGTCAGTACATCGTCCAGGGCAACCTGTTCGAGCTCAAAGGCGGTAAGCCGGTCAACCTCACCGAGAAGACCGAGCGCCAGGGTATTTCCAAGCTGATCAACGGCATTCCGGTTGCCGAAACCGTGGTTTACCCGGCGGTCGGCGAAACCAAATCCCATATCACCGTGTTTACCGACACCACCTGCCCGTATTGCCACAAGCTGCACGCCGAAGTGCCGGAGCTGAACAAGCGCGGCATCGAAGTGCGCTATGTGGCGTTTCCGCGTCAGGGCCTGGGTTCGCCGGGTGATGAGCAGTTGCAGGCGGTCTGGTGCTCCAAGGACAAAAAAGCGGCCATGGACAAAATGGTCGATGGCAAGGAAATCAAGGCCGCCAAGTGCGAAAACCCGGTTTCCAAGCAGTTCGCCCTCGGTCAGTCCATCGGTGTGAACGGTACGCCGGCCATCGTTTTGGCGGACGGCCAGGTGATTCCGGGCTACCAGCCGGCGCCACAAGTCGCCAAACTGGCCCTTGGCGCCAAATGATCATGGGCAGTGCGTTTATGAAGATCACGGCTCGGCGAAAACCTTCGTCGGGCCGTTAAACACAAAGTCGCGTTGCTGCGCGGCTGTATTTCACGGCCGACCTTGCGTCGGCCGTTTCATGGGGAGTCAAGAGTGAATCCGGTCAAAGTAGGCATCTGTGGGTTAGGTACCGTCGGTGGCGGCACCTTCAACGTACTTCAGCGCAACGCCGAGGAAATTGCTCGTCGTGCCGGGCGTGGAATCGAAGTGGCACAAATTGCCATGCGCACGCCAAAGCCTCAGTTCCAGACGACCGGTATTGCGATTACCAACGATGTCTTCGAAGTGGCCACGAACCCTGAGATCGACATCGTCATAGAGCTGATGGGCGGCTATACCGTTGCCCGCGAGCTGGTACTCAAGGCCATCGAGAATGGCAAGCATGTGGTCACCGCGAACAAGGCGCTTATCGCTGTTCACGGTAATGAGATTTTCGCCAAAGCGCGGGAAAAGGGCGTGATCGTTGCGTTCGAAGCCGCCGTGGCCGGTGGCATTCCGGTGATCAAGGCGATCCGCGAGGGCCTTTCGGCCAACCGCATCAACTGGGTCGCCGGGATCATCAACGGCACTGGCAACTTCATTCTTACCGAGATGCGCGAAAAGGGTCGCACCTTCGAAGACGTGCTCGCCGAGGCCCAGGCCCTGGGTTACGCAGAAGCCGATCCGACTTTTGACGTGGAAGGCATCGACGCGGCGCACAAGCTGACGATCCTGGCGTCCATCGCCTTTGGTATTCCGCTGCAATTCGACAAGGCCTACACCGAAGGCATCACCAAGCTGACCACCGCTGACGTGAACTACGCTGAAGCCTTGGGCTACCGCATCAAGCACCTGGGCGTGGCTCGTAGCACCGCCAGTGGCATCGAGCTGCGGGTACACCCGACGTTGATCCCGGCCGATCGCTTGATCGCCAACGTCAACGGCGTGATGAACGCCGTGATGGTCAATGGCGACGCCGCGGGCTCCACCCTGTTCTACGGTGCTGGTGCCGGCATGGAGCCGACCGCTTCCTCGGTGGTGGCCGACCTGGTGGATGTGGTGCGCGCGATGACTTCCGACCCGGAGAACCGTGTGCCGCACCTGGCTTTCCAACCGGACTCGCTGTCGGATCATCCGATTCTTCCGATCGAAGCATGCGAAAGTGCCTACTACCTGCGTATCCAGGCCAAGGACCACCCAGGTGTACTGGCCCAGGTGGCGAGCATCCTTTCGGAGCGCGGCATCAACATCGAGTCGATCATGCAGAAGGAAGTCGAGGAGCACGACGGCCTGGTGCCGATGATCCTGCTGACTCACCGTGTGGTCGAGCAGCGCATCAACGACGCGATCACCGCGTTGGAGGCTCTCCAGGGCGTTGTCGGGCCGGTGGTCCGTATCCGCGTTGAACATTTGAACTGAAGCAGCTACAAGCTACGAGTTGCAAGCTACAAGTCAAAAGCGGCCCCGCTTCTACTTGCAGCTTGTAGCTCGTAGCTTGAAGCTCAAACCAAAGGTTTGCCCTTATGCGCTATATCAGCACCCGCGGCCAGGCACCGGCCCTGAATTTCGAAGATGTCCTGCTGGCCGGCCTGGCCACGGACGGCGGCCTCTATGTGCCGGAAAACCTGCCGCGTTTCACCCAGGAAGAAATCGCCTCCTGGGCCGGTTTGCCGTATCACGAACTGGCCTTCCGGGTCATGCGCCCGTTTGTCACCGGCAGTATTCCGGACGCCGACTTCAAGAAAATCCTGGAAGAGACCTATAGCGTCTTCTCCCACAACGCCATCGCGCCGCTGCGTCAGCTCAACGGCAACGAATGGGTGATGGAGCTGTTCCACGGCCCGACCCTGGCTTTCAAGGACTTCGCCCTGCAATTGCTCGGTCGTCTGCTGGACTACGTGCTGCAAAAGCGTGGCGAGCGTGTCGTGATCGTTGGCGCCACCTCCGGCGACACCGGTTCGGCCGCCATCGAAGGCTGCAAGCATTGCGAGCACGTCGACATTTTCATCCTGCACCCACACAACCGCGTCTCGGAAGTGCAGCGTCGGCAGATGACAACGATTTTCGGCGATAACATCCATAACATCGCCATCGAAGGCAACTTCGATGACTGCCAGGAAATGGTCAAGGCCAGTTTCGCCGACCAGAGCTTCCTCAAAGGCACGCGACTGGTCGCGGTTAATTCGATCAACTGGGCGCGGATCATGGCCCAGATCGTTTATTACTTCCACGCGGCCTTGCAACTGGGCGGCCCGACCCGTTCGGTGTCGTTCTCGGTGCCTACCGGCAACTTCGGCGATATCTTTGCCGGTTACCTGGCGCGCAACATGGGGCTGCCGATCAACCAGTTGATCGTCGCCACCAACCGCAATGACATCCTGCACCGCTTCATGAGCGGCAACCAGTACGTCAAGGAAACCCTGCACGCCACGCTGTCGCCGTCCATGGACATCATGGTGTCGTCGAACTTCGAGCGTCTGCTGTTCGACCTGCACGGTCGCAATGGCGCGGCGATTGCCGGCCTGATGGACAGCTTCCGACAGGGCGGTGGTTTCAGCGTCGAGCCTGAGCGCTGGACCGAAGCGCGCAAGCTGTTTGACTCGCTTGCGGTGGACGATGCGCAAACCTGCGAGACCATCGCCGAGGTGTTCGAACAGAGCGGTGAATTGCTCGATCCGCATACAGCCATTGGTGTGAGAGCCGCCCGTGAGTGCCGTCGTAGCCTGGATATCCCGATGGTGATTCTGGGTACAGCCCATCCGGTCAAGTTTCCGGAAGCGGTGGAGAAGGCGGGTGTAGGAAAAGCGCTTGAACTACCCGTACATCTTTCTGATTTGTTTGAGCGAGATGAGCGTTGCACCGTATTGCCCAATGACTTGAAAGCCGTTCAGGCCTTTGTCAGTCAGCATGGCAACCGCGGCAAGCCTCTCTGAGCGCTGAAACCTGTCACATTTTGAAGCCCGTCTCCTGACGGGCTTTCTTGTTTCTGCATGCCAAACTGGCCGGGTTTTCGCCCTTGGAGGGACGGGCGAGTAATCTCGAAGGATATGCAGATGTTGTTTTTTATCAGACGCAAACCAGCCCTGAGCTGGATGATGGGCCTGGCCCTGATGCACTGGGCGCAGGGGGCGGGGGCGGCGCAGTTGGCGGCCTATGAAGCGCCCCCGTTCGATCCCGGCGAACGGTTGGTGCTGGATCCGCAGGAATTGAAGTGGATCAAGGAGAACCCGCAGGTCATCGTGGCTTCGATGCAGTTTCCGCTGTACCTGTTCAAGAATGAGCGTGGACAGTGGAACGGCCTGAACAACGATATTCTCCAGCGTATTGCGCAAATGACTGGCCTTGAGTTCGTGCATCGGGAGTCGTTTTCCCCCGATCAATTGCTGGCGATGCTGGAGAATGGCGAGGCCGACATGACGACCACGCTGGCGATGAACGACGAGCGCAGGGATTTCCTGAGTTTCAGCCATGCATTTGGCGGTTCTGGCTGGGTATTTGTCGGACGTGACGGGGATTGCGCTCCCCACTCGCTTGAGCAGCTCAATGGCAAGATCCTGGCGTTGCCGGCACGGCATGCGTTGGAGGCGGAAATCAGGCGCGACTACCCGGCCATCGAACTGCGTACGGTCAAGACTTACGGGGAAGCGAGGGCGCTGGTGGAGAGTCGGGAAGCCCACGCCACCATTGAAAATGAAACCGGGGTGCACCTCTACCCGGCGGGACAGTTGCGCGTAGGAAGAAGCCTGGAAGGTAAGTGGGAACCGGACTATCTGGCCGTGCGCCAGGATCTGCTTCCATTGCTGAGTATTCTGAACAAGGCCCTGGAAGCTTTTCCGGCCGAGGAAATGCGTGCGTTGCGTTCCAAGTGGATGGCAGGTATCGCCCCCAGCCAGGCACCATCGGTCTGGCTGCGGGTGTCCCGTTGGGGTTATTGGTGTGTGATCGTGGTCGTGTTGTTCGGCCTGCTGTCCCTGCTTTGGAACCGCCGCCTGCAGATACAAATCGATCAGCGCCTCAAGGCCGAGGCTGTCCTCAATGATCAGTTGATGCTCCAGAGAGCCTTGATGGATGCGATGCCCGATCCGATTTTCATCCGTGATCTGGAAGGGCGCCTGATCATGTGCAACAAAAGTTACGAAGAGCAGTTCGCGACGCGCTTTGAAAAGCTGCGGGGAACACGGCTGACGGACTCCGCGGTGTTCCCGCCGGCCACTGCCGCGTTGCTGCACGCGGAGGTCATGGAGCAGCTGCGAACCGGGCAGTCCCGGTTCGTCGACCGTCAATTGATGTTCGGTGGTGGATTACGGGACATCTACCATTGGTCGGTGCCTTTTTATGGGGCCGATGGGCAGTTGCGCGGTCTCTTGGGCGGCTGGATTGATGCCGGTCGCCGGTGGAGCCGTGGCGAGCAGTTCCTGGCTTGACGGGGACAGCTCGCTAGGAAAATTCCTTCACGTGATGTCTGTTGTTCCCCTGTCATATTGGGCGCGCATGCTCGGTTGAACCGGTTTGGGGCGCACCGGCTCGGTGCGCTAACGAACTTTCTGCTGCGGCTCACGGTCATCTACTGTGAACAAGCAGTTGTTTTCAGACTATTAAAGGGTGAGCGAATGGAAAGTATCAGCCTATTGCTGGGTGAGGCTTTGAGCCCGTATCAGGTCACGCTGACTCCCTCTGGCGCCAAGGGCGAATGCCTGGTCACGCTGAAGAATGCCTCTGGGGCGATCATGGTCGAAAGGATGTTCAACCAGGCTCAGTTGACCGACAAGCGTCAGCTGACGGATGTGGTCGATGGACTGCATCGCGATGTACTGATTGCCGAGGGTCGCCTTGAGCCCTGTGTGATAGCGGCGCTGCGTAATCTGGCGCGTGACAAGGTCATGGTTATCCCGAATTGAATGGGTTTTTGTGGGAACCTTCCTACGTCCTGATGAGTCAGACCTGTTACCAGCAAGATCAAGCATTGTGCTCCGGTGCTTGTCGCTTGTGGTACGGACCATGAATGGTCACGTTTAACCCCGAGTTGTCTCCCCACTTCTCGGGGTTTCTTTTTGCCTGGCGTTTAAGGTTTTAGCGTGCTCTGCCGCTGGCCGGCGCTGAACCTTTGTGGGAGCGAGCCTGCTCGCGATTGCGGTGTGCCAGTCAACATCAAGTCGACTGAACCGACGCAATCGCGAGCAGGCTCGCTCCCACACTCGTTCTTCAGTGGCCACAGACGTTCGCTCACCGCATCAAATGGCGCCGTCGGTGCGCAGTTGGGCGATCTGCTGCGCATCGTAGCCAAGCTCACCGAGCACTTGGGCATTGTGCTCACCCAGCGCCGGCCCGACCCATTCGGACGTGCCCGGGGTGTCGGAAAGTTTCGGTACAATCCCCGGCATCTTGAACGCCTTACCGTCCGGCAGCTTGGCCTGCAGAAACATTTCCCGGGCCAGGAACTGCGGGTCGCTGAACATATCTTCGGCGCTGAAAATCCGGCTGGCCGGCACTCCCGCCTGGTTCAACTGCTCGATAACGGTATCGAGCGGGAATGAATTGACCCAGCGATCAATGACCCCGTACAGCTCATCGCGGCGGCTGTCGCGACCATCATTGCTGGCCAGTTGCGGGTCATTGGCCAGGTCGTCACGGCCGATGACCTGCATGAAGCGCTTGAAGATCGCGTCGCCGTTGGCACCAATTTGCACGTGCTTGCCGTCGGCACTGGTGTGGATGGACGATGGGGTGATACCCGGCATGATGTTGCCGGTGCGCTCGCGGATGAAACCGAACACGTCGAACTCCGGCACCATGCTTTCCATCATGGCGAAGATCGCTTCATACAGCGCCACGTCTACCACTTGCCCGGTTCCGCCGTTGACCTCGCGATGACGCAGCGCCATCAGTGCGCCAATCACACCCCAGAGGGCGGCAATCGAATCACCGATGGATATGCCGGTGCGCACCGGTGGCCGGTCTTCGAACCCGGTGATGTAACGCAGGCCGCCCATGGACTCGCCCACTGCGCCAAACCCTGGCTGATCTTTCATCGGTCCGGTCTGACCGAAGCCCGAGAGCCGCACCATGACCAGTTTCGGGTTCAGCGCATGCAACACATCCCAGCCCAGGCCGAGTTTTTCCAACACGCCGGGGCGAAAATTCTCGATCAGGATGTCGGCTTCGCCAATCAGCTTTTTCAGAATCGCCAGACCGTCGGGGTGCTTGAGGTTCAGGGTCAGGGATTTCTTGTTACGCGCCTGGACGAACCACCACAGGGACGTACCTTCATACAGCTTGCGCCATTTACGTAACGGGTCACCGCCATCGGGCGATTCGACCTTGATCACCTCAGCCCCGAATTCACCGCAGATCCGTGAGGCGAAAGGCCCGGCGATCAAGGTGCCGAGTTCGATGACTTTGACGCCCGCAAGGGGTTTGGCAGTAAGCGACATGACGGATCCTGTAGAACAAAGGCAGACGAATAGAGCGTTTTATCATAGGCCGGCTTCAGTCGCCGCAGGTTGATGGTCGGCAATTCGTGGAATGCCCGCCTCATCGGTTAGACTTGCCGCCTTTCCTCGTATCAAGAAGCCCGTTCATGGCCCAGCCGTCCACGACCTATAAGTTTGAACTGAACCTCACCGACCTCGACCGCAGTGTGTACGAGAGCGTGAAGCAGACCATCGCCCGTCATCCTTCGGAAACCGAGGAGCGTATGACGGTGCGCCTGCTGGCCTACGCGTTTTGGTACAACGAACTGCTGGCGTTTGGCCGAGGTCTGTCGGATGTCGATGAACCTGCGCTGTGGGAAAAAAGCCTGGACGACCGTGTGTTGCACTGGATTGAAGTCGGTCAGCCCGATGCCGACCGCCTGACCTGGTGCTCGCGCCGTACCGAACGCACCAGCCTGCTGGCCTATGGCAGCCTGCGGGTCTGGGAAGGCAAGGTGATCCCGGCGGTAAAAAACCTCAAGAACGTTAACATCGCCTCCGTGCCCCAGGAAGTGCTGGAGACGCTCGCTAAGGACATGCCCCGCGTGATCAAGTGGGATGTGATGATCAGCGAGGGAACGATTTTCGTGACTGATGACCGTGGCCAGCACGAAGTCCAGTTGCAATGGTTGCTGGGTGAGCGCGGTTGAGCCATTGACCCGGTATTGAGTGAGCCATTGTGGGAGCGGGCTTGCTCGCGAAGACGGCAAATCAGTTTGCATTGATGTTGAATGTGCCGCCGCTTTCGCGAGCAAGCCCGCTCCCACCCAAGCTTTCCTTGCCACAACCTTCACGATTTCCAGAGAAAACTTTGTCACCCCATGCGCATAGAACCTCGCCAGCTACCCGACACCCTGCCATTCCTCGGTGACCTGCCGCCCCTGCTGACGCGCCTGTATGCGGCCCGTGGCGTGCAGTCCGAGGCAGAACTGGACAAGAGCCTGGCGCGCTTGATTCCTTATCAGCAACTCAAGGGCATCGACGCGGCGGTGGATCTGTTGGTGGTGGCGCTGGAGCAGCGCCAGCGCATCCTGATCGTTGGCGACTTTGATGCCGATGGCGCGACGGCCAGCACGGTGGGCATGTTGGGGCTGCGCTTGCTCGGTGCGGCCCATGTCGACTATCTGGTGCCCAATCGCTTCGAGTACGGCTACGGACTGACCCCGGAAATTGTCGAGGTCGCCCTGACCCGTGAGCCGCAGTTGCTGATCACCGTGGACAACGGTATTTCCAGCGTCGAAGGTGTGGCGGCGGCAAAAGCGGCGGGGCTCAAGGTACTGGTTACCGACCACCATTTACCGGGCCTTGAACTGCCGGCGGCCGACGCTATCGTCAACCCGAACCAGCCGGGCTGTGAATTCCCGAGCAAGGCATTGGCCGGTGTCGGCGTGATTTTTTATGTGTTGATGGCGTTGCGGGCGCGTCTGCGCAGCCTGGGCCGTTACGCCAGCAGCCCCCAGCCAAACATCGGCGAACTGCTGGACCTGGTGGCACTGGGCAGCGTGGCGGATGTGGTGCCCCTGGACGCCAACAACCGGATCCTGGTGCACCAGGGCCTGGAACGCATTCGTGCAGGGCGCGCCCGCCCCGGCATCAAGGCCATCCTGGAAGTGGCCAGGCGCGATCATTCCCGTATCACCTCCACGGACCTCGGGTTTATCCTCGGCCCGCGTCTGAACGCCGCCGGGCGTCTGGACGACATGAGCCTGGGCATCGAATGCCTGCTCACTGACGATCCGGCCTTGGCGCGGGAGATGGCGGCGCAACTGGACGGCATGAACCAGGATCGCAAATCCATCGAACAGGGCATGCAGCGTGAAGCGCTGGCCCAGCTCAAGGACTTGCCGGTGGAATCGATGCCGTTCGGGTTATGCCTGTTCGATCCACAGTGGCACCAGGGCGTCATCGGTATCCTCGCCTCGCGGATGAAAGAGCGCTATTTTCGTCCGACCATTGCTTTTGCCGATGCCGGTGACGGCCTGCTCAAGGGCTCGGGGCGCTCGGTGCCGGGGTTTCATATTCGCGATGCCCTAAGTGTAGTGGCGGCGCAACATCCAACCCTGATCAGCAAGTATGGCGGCCACGCCATGGCGGCGGGGCTGACGTTGGCGCAAGAGAATTTTCCATTGTTCGCCGAGGCGTTCGACGCTGAAGTGCGCCGGCAATTGCGTGAAGAAGACCTGACCGGGCGCCTGTTGTCGGACGGCACCCTGGCGGTGGAGGAGTTTCACCTGGAGCTGGCCCGGGCGCTGCGTCACGCCGGGCCCTGGGGCCAGCATTTCCCGGAGCCGATGTTT
Organism: Pseudomonas hefeiensis; assembly: GCF_030687835.1. Taxonomy (NCBI): domain Bacteria; kingdom Pseudomonadati; phylum Pseudomonadota; class Gammaproteobacteria; order Pseudomonadales; family Pseudomonadaceae; genus Pseudomonas; species Pseudomonas hefeiensis. Next base: position 5,199,867 of record NZ_CP117449.1, on the reverse strand, counting down.
CACGGCGTGTTCCAGTTGGTCGAACAGCGCGTGGTGGGCGAACGGCACCTCAAGGTCGTCCTCAAGAGCGAATGCGGTTCGGTGAAGCTTGACGGCATTGCCTTTGGCGTCGATCGCGATATTTGGCCAAACCCCACCGTGCGCTGGGTCGAACTGGCCTACAAACTTGACCTCAACGAGTTTCGCGGCCAGGAAACGGTGCAGTTGATGATTGCCCATATCGAACCGCGCTAGGCTCAAACACCCATCTGTTGGGTGACGACTCCTTGTGTGGGAGCAAACTTTGCTCCCACACAAGAATCAGGGGCGGTTTTTAATTCTGAACCCACCCTGATCCCGGGTTGTCGACTAGGCTCTAAGCACTGCTTGATAGCCCTTGTGACGTCTTGTCGGATTTCTTTGCCCGCGGGGGCGGGTGTTGCACCTTTTGTCACTCGACGACTTTTCAAACAGAACCCTGGAGCCTGCCCACTGATTCGAGAGGTGCCCCATGAGTCTGCTGCTGGAACCCTATACCCTTCGCCAATTGACCCTGCCCAATCGCATCGCAGTGTCGCCGATGTGCCAGTATTCGAGCGCCGACGGCCTGGCCAATGACTGGCACCTGGTACACCTCGGTAGCCGCGCCGTGGGCGGCGCCGGCCTGGTGTTCACCGAAGCCACTGCGGTCACTGCCGACGGCCGCATCACCGACCAGGACTTGGGGTTGTGGAACGATGAACAGATCGGCCCCCTGCAACGCATCACCCGCTTTATCACCGCCCAAGGGGCCGTGCCGGGTATACAGCTGGCCCACGCCGGACGCAAGGCCAGCACCTGGCGACCCTGGCTCGGAAAGCATGGCAGCGTAAAACCGGAGGAGGGTGGCTGGGTTCCGGTCGGTCCGTCGCCGATTGCCTTCGATCCGCAGCACACCCAGCCGGTCCAACTGGACGAAGGGCAGATTGCCGGTGTCATCCAGGCGTTCGTGGAGGCGGCCAAACGTAGCCTGACGGCCGGATTCAAAGTCGTGGAAGTTCACGCAGCCCACGGCTATCTGCTGCATCAATTCCTGTCTCCTTTGAGCAATCAGCGGCGCGACCAATACGGCGGTTCGTTCGAGAACCGCATCCGACTGGTGCTGCAAGTGACCGAAGCGGTCAGGGCCGTATGGCCTGAGGAGTTGCCGGTGTTCGTGCGTGTATCGGCCACTGACTGGGTCGAGGATGGCTGGAACCCGGATGAAACCGTGGAGCTGGCGCGGCGATTCAGGGCGCTGGGGGTGGACCTGATCGATGTGTCATCGGGCGGCACCGCCGTGAATGCGGAAATTCCCACCGGTCCTGGGTATCAGACGCGCTTTGCTGAACGGGTGCGCAAGGAGTCGGAAATCGCCACCGGCACTGTCGGCATGATTACCGAACCGGCCCAGGCTGAGCACATCTTGCGGACCTGTCAGGCCGACATCATTTTCCTGGCCCGCGAACTGTTGCGCGACCCGTACTGGGCGTTGCATGCCGATGATGACCTGGGGGGACGCAAAGCCACGTGGCCGGCGCAGTACCAGCGGGCCACGCATCGGGAGCAGCCGATTCATGAGTCGGATTTGCGCGATTAAGGGTTAGCTTGAACCAAAAAGCCCCGGTTTTTTAGGCCGGGGCTTTTGTTTGTCTGAAATTTTTGGTGCTTTTACCGCCGTCTTCGCGAGCAAGCCCGCTCCCACAGGGAACGGTGTCGAACACAAACTCTGTGAGCAACACAAATCCACTGTGGGAGCGAGCCTGCTCGCGATGGCGTCATCCCTGACGCTACCAAACTTAGGGATACTTACGCTTATCCGGCGCCGGCGGGAAGTACTGGTACAGCCAGGTCTCGCTCAAGGTCCGGTCCTTGGTGCGCAGGAACAGGCGCATCTCCACCGGGTCCACGCGGTCGTCAGTCGGGTACCAGTCGAAGGTGATGCGGTAACCCTTGATCGCGTCGAGCACCAGCACGTTGAAGTCCTTCACTTCGCCGTGGGAGCAGGTCACCACCGGTTCGATGCCGGTGCCAGGGGGGAGCTGGTCGAGGCCGCCGCCGTTGAAATCCACGGCAAAGCGCCGGGCCCAGACGGTTGGGTAGTGTTCTCCCGGGGCCCAGCCTTCGATGAAACCGCCCATGCCTGAACGGGTCGCGTTGACTTGAGCCAGCTCGGTGCTCACCGGTGGCAGGGCGCTCCAGTAGAGCTTGTAGCCATAGTTGAGCGATTCACCGGCGGCGACCGGCTTTTTCGGCGTCCAGAATGCGACGATGTTGTCCAGCGTTTCACCGGTGGTAGGAATCTCCAGCAGATCGACCGAGCCTTCGCCCCAGGCCGTTGTCGGTTCGACCCACAGGCTCGGGCGTTTGCTGTACCAGTCCACGGTGTCCTGGTAGCTGGCGAAGTTGTGGTCGGTCTGCACCAGGCCGAAGCCTTTCGGGTTCTTGTCGGCGAAGGCGTTGAACTGCAGGGTGGCGGGGTTGTTCAGCGGACGACAAATCCACTCGCCATTGCCGCGCCACATCGCCAGCCGGTCGGAATCGTGAATTTGCGGGTGGATGGTGTCGCACATGCGCCGTTCAACGGTGCCGCAGCTGAACATGCTGGTCATCGGCGCGATGCCCAGTTGCTCGATGGCGGTACGGGCATTGATGTGGGCATCGATCTCCATCACGACGCGGGTGGGCTGGCAATCGATGTCAAAACGATAGGCACCGGTGGCGCTGGGCGAGTCGAGCAGGGCGTAGACCACGAAACGGGTGCTGTTTTTGTCCGGGATTTCGAACCAGAACTTGGTGAAGTCCGGAAACTCCTCACGCTTCTTGGCGTAAGTGTCGATGGCCAGGCCCCGGGCTGACAATCCGTACTGGCCGGTGTTGTCCACGGCGCGGAAATAACTGGCCCCCAGAAACGAAACGATGTCGTGCCGGTCCAGCTCCGGCGCCTTGAACACCCGAAACCCTGAGAAGCCCAGATCACCGGTCAGTTGCGAAGTGTTGACCGTGGTTTTTTCATAGTTGAACAGCTCCGGACGGAAGTGTACTTCACGGGCCATGCGGGTCTTGGCGTTGACGCTGTACATGCGCACCGGTTGTTTGAAGCCCATGCCGACGTGGAAAAACTGCACGTCCAACTGACCGTCCAGCTCATTCCACAGCGAGTGATTGGCGTCGTAGCGAATGGCGTTGAATTGCAAGGGGGACATCATCGCCAGTGTCGGCGGCAAGACTTGCTTGGTGTCGACGTAACGGCTCTTGGCCAGTTCCCGGGCCTGTTCTTTCAACCCGTTGAAATCGAAAGGACGGGCCTCGCCGTCGGCGGTCCGGTCAGCAGCCCAGGCACGCGCGGCCATGAGCCCTGAGGCCGAAAGCCCGGTGTAGGCCGCGAAAGCCATGGAAGCCTTGAGCAGATTCCTGCGGTGCATAAATACAACCTTTCTGGAAACAATCCCGAGCCTTTCCTGGCAGCAGAGACTGGTAAAGAAGTTCGGACATGCCTTTGGCCAAACGCGACGGACGTTAGAACAGATGCCTGAGAGCCGGATCGGTTCACCGAGGCGCAAAATCATAGGGGATACGTAGGCCGGGAGAGAGAGGAAAGCGTGGTTTAGTTAAATTTCCTTACAGATATTTCCTTTTTTATCGGGTCACTCTGCATTTTTTGACTAATTACTCTAAAACTCCCTTTTCACGGTGTGAATCATCCCTATCCTTTAGCGAGATAGACGTTGAACTCGTGGATTCAGCAGCCGTTATCAGGTCAATTGGACGTACAGAAGGACAAGGCTCAATGACAAAAATACAGGGCATCACCCAATTGCTGGGGATCCTTCCATGCTTGACGAACGCGCGCAGGACACGGCCGCTCAGCATGGACGAACTAAGACTGGTGGAACGCTACCGGGAACTGTCGGAAAACGACCGGATCGCCATGCGTTGCCTGATGGATGCGATGCGCAGTGTTTCGAGGTTTTGAATGAGTGCGGATCAGCGGCGGTTGCGCCCTTAAGCATGAAGTATTACTTTTCTGGCAAAGGTAATACTTCAAAGGAGAACATTGTGTCGACAACGATGACGAGTAAGGGGCAGGTCACCATCCCTAAGCCAATTCGCGATGCACTGCATTTGATTCCGGGTTGTGCAATCGAGTTTAGTGTCAACGCGCAGGGTGAGGTGGTGCTCCATGCCGGTAAACCCCAAGCAGCGAAGAAAACAGTCCATGATCGCTTCGAAGCCGCCCGTGGTAAGGCGGATATCAAATGGCGCACGGATGAGTTGATGGCGCTCTTGCGTGGTGAAGATTCATGATACTGGTCGACACCAACGTTTTGATTGATGTCCTGGAAAACGAACCCGTTTGGGCTGATTGGTCTATCCAGCAACTGCGTGCCCAATCTCAAGCCCATGACCTTGTCATCAACCCGATTATCTATGCCGAACTGTCTCAGACTTTCTCCACCTTTGAAGCGTTGGATGAGGTTGTTACTGAGCTCGGGCTGCTGATGCAGGAAGTACCTCGACCGGCATTGTTCCTCGCAGGGAAGGCTTTTGTGCGTTACCGGAAGGTAGGGGGCGGAAAAAATAACGTGCTGGCCGATTTTTTTATCGGTGCCCATGCGGCTGTGAATGGCCTGCCTTTGCTCACTCGTGATGCCAAACGCTACCGAAGTTATTTTCCCTCAGTGGCGTTGGTAGTGCCGTCATGACACTTGAACCGCCACGACCAGACTCTGCCGTCCGGCCGTGGTCATCAATCTTTGGCTCAATGCTTGAACATCACATGCCGCACCACCGTGTAGTCCTCCAGCCCATACATGGACATGTCCTTGCCATAGCCGGAACGTTTCTGACCGCCATGGGGCATTTCGCTGACAAGCATGAAGTGGGTGTTCACCCAGGTGCAGCCATATTGCAGGCGTGCCGCCAGGCGATGGGCGCGGCCGATGTCGGCGGTCCAGACTGAAGACGCCAGGCCGTAGTCCGAGTCGTTGGCCCAGGCCAGTACCTGCGCTTCGTCGATGAACGGTGTGACGGACACCACCGGCCCAAAAACCTCGCGACGCACGATTTCGTCGTCTTGCTGGACGTCGGCCAACACCGTCGGCTCAAAGAAGAACCCATTGCCTTCCACGGCCTTGCCACCGGTAATCAGGCGTATATGCGACTGAGCGATGGCCCGTTCAACGAAGCCGGCCACGCGGTCGCGGTGCTGGGCGGTGATCAGCGGGCCCATCTCGGTGTCCTGCGCAGTCTGCAGGCCGTACTTGATGCTGGCCACCGCGGCACCGAGTTTCTCGACGAACCTGTCGTAGATGCCTTGTTGGGCATAGATACGGCAGGCAGCGGTGCAGTCCTGACCAGCATTGTAGAAGCCGAAGGTGCGGATGCCTTCCACGGCCGCGTCAATGTCGGCATCGTCGAAAATGATCACCGGGGCCTTGCCGCCCAGTTCCATGTGGGTGCGTTTGACGCTGTCGGCGGTGCTGGAAATGATGTTCGCGCCCGTGGCGATGGAGCCGGTCAGCGAAACCATGCGCACCTTTGCGTGGGTGACCAGCGGTTGCCCGACCGTCTGCCCACGACCGAACACCACGTTGAGTACGCCTGCTGGGAAAATTTCCGACGCCAGTTCCGCCAGGCGCAACGCCGTCAATGGGGTCTGTTCCGACGGCTTGAGCACCACGGTATTACCGGCGGCCAGGGCCGGGGCGATTTTCCAGGCGACCATCATCAGCGGGTAATTCCAGGGCGCGATGGAGGCGATCACGCCCACCGGGTCGCGGCGGATCATCGATGTATGTCCCGGCAGGTATTCGCCGCCCGCCGAGCCGCTCATGCAGCGGCTGGCGCCGGCAAAAAAACGGAACACGTCGGCAATTGCCGGGATCTCGTCGTTCAGCACGGCGTTCAAGGGCTTGCCACAGTTGTCCGACTCAAGCCTGGCCAGTTCTTCGCCGTGGGCTTCGATGACATCGGCCAGCTTGAGCAGGAGCAGGGATCGGTCCTTGGGCGATACCTGGGACCAGCTTTGGAAGGCACTGTCGGCCGCGCGCACGGCGGCATCGACCTGGGCTTCGCTGGCTTCGTTGATTTCCACCAGCACCCGGCCCAGTGCGGGGTTGAACACGGCCTGGCCGGGTCCTTCGCCGTTCACCAGATGGCCGTTGATCAGCAGTTTGGTTTGCATGTCCAAGCCCTCGTAAAACTGTTTTTGCTGCGGTTTATCAGTTGGTTCGAGTCTATATCGTTTTATCGGATTCGCCGCAGCCACAGGAAAATCGACAAGCAACATCTCGAAGCACTCTCCCCGACAGGCGCGGGCACTTTCGAACTAGGCTGATTGCCTTAATGATCCGGTTACCCGAATGCGTGGAGGCAGCAAATGAACACCCGTGGATTGCTTGATCAGCTTCTCAAGTCCGGTCAGGAAATGTTGCAGAACAAGGCTGGCGGCTCCCAAGGCAAGTCATCCGGCGGCCTGGGTGGTTTGCTCGGCGGTGGCGCCGGCAATCTGGGCGGGATGCTCTCCGGCGCGGGTGGCGGGGCGCTGGCCGCCGGAGCCATGGGCCTGTTGCTGGGCAACAAGAAGGCTCGCAAGTTTGGCGGCAAGGCCCTGACCTACGGGGGGCTGGCGGCATTGGGCGTGATCGCCTACAAGGCCTATGGCAATTGGCAAGCCCAGCAGGGCAGTGCGCCGAAAACCGAACCGCAGACGCTGGATCGTCTCCCTCCGGCCCAGGTCGAACAGCACAGCCAGGCGATCCTTACGGCCCTGGTGGCGGCGGCCAAGGCCGATGGCCATGTCGACGAGCGGGAAAAGCAGTTGATCGAAGGCGAATTCACCAAGCTCGACAACGATCAGGAACTGCAACACTGGCTGCACGCCGAACTCAACAAACCCCTGGACCCCACCGACGTCGCCCGGGCCGCCAGCACGCCGGAAATGGCCGCCGAAATGTACATCGCCAGTGTGATGCTGGTGGATGAGGAAAACTTCATGGAGAAATCCTACCTCGATGAGCTGGCGCGCCAGCTCAAGCTGGACCCCGGCTTGAAGACTGAGCTGGAGACGCAGGTTCGGCAGGCTGCTCTTTGAGTCAGGCCTGACCCCAGGGTAAATATCACCCCCTGTGGGAGCGAGCCCTGCTCGCGATAGCGGTATGTCAGTCGACACCATTATTGACTGATGCACCGCAATCGCGAGCAGGCTCGCTCCCACAGAACTTTTGTATCGACTGTCACATTGATGCCTGGCTTGAGCTGTTTGAACAACTGAGCGAATAGCCAAACTCCTCCCCCGCCGCCATACAGCCCCAGCACCGCCCTCGGCTATACTCCCCAGCATTTCAAAATGCTCGAGGTTGTACTGTGAAGAACTGGACGTTGCGCCAACGCATCCTGGCGAGTTTTGCGGTGATCATCGCCATTATGCTGCTGATGGTGGTCGTCACGTATTCGCGGTTGTTGAAGATCGAGGCCAGTGAAGAAAAGGTGCGTACCTACGCGGTGCCAGGGGTGTATTACAGTTCCATGATTCGCGGTGGCTGGGTCGACAGCTACGTCAAGACCCAGCAGATCGTCGGCCTCTCGGAGCAGCGGGAAATCACTGCCGAGGACCGGGCCCTCTACCAAGGCTACGAGCAGCATCTGCGCGAGGAAATCCAGCACTATCAAAAGCTGATCCAGGACCCTGCCGACCAAGCCTCTTTCGACGAGTTCGAGGTCAATCATCAGGACTTCAACAAAGCCCTGGCGAAGGTTCTGGACCTGTATGAACGCAAGGATTATGAAGGTGCGCAGCTGGCGCTGGAGAAAGAGCTGACACCGGCATGGCTTGGTGGGCGCGGGCATTTGAACCAGATCATCGAGCGCAATCGGGAACTGGCGGAAAAAGCTGCCCTGACCATTCGCGATGCAGTGACCACCGCCGAGGTCACCATGGGCCTGTCGTTTCTGGTCGCGGTGTTCATTGCCATGCTCTGCGGCCTGTTGTTGATGCGCGCGATCATGGCGCCGATGAACCGCATCGTGGAAATCCTCGGCATCATGCGCAGCGGCGACCTGAGTGGACGCCTGAACCTTGCCCGTAAAGACGAGTTCGGCGCCGTGGAAACCGGCTTCAACGACATGATGGCCGAACTGACCTCCCTGGTATCCCAGGCCCAACGCTCTTCCGTGCAGGTCACCACCTCGGTGACCGAGATCGCTGCCACCTCCCGCGAGCAACAAGCCACGGCCACCGAAACCGCCGCCACCACTACGGAGATTGGCGCGACCTCTCGGGAAATTGCCGCCACCTCCCGGGATCTGGTGCGCACCATGACCGAAGTTTCCAGCGCCGCCGACCAGGCCTCGGTAGCGGCCGGTTCCGGCCAGCAAGGCCTGGCGCGCATGGAAGAAACCATGCATTCGGTGATGGGCGCGGCGGATCTGGTTAACGCCAAGTTGGCGATCCTCAACGAGAAGGCCGGCAACATCAACCAGGTGGTAGTAACCATCGTCAAGGTGGCCGACCAGACCAACCTGTTGTCCCTCAATGCCGCCATCGAGGCCGAGAAGGCGGGTGAGTACGGTCGCGGTTTTGCCGTGGTCGCCACTGAGGTGCGACGCCTGGCGGATCAGACTGCCGTGGCGACCTACGACATCGAGCAGATGGTGCGCGAGATCCAATCCGCGGTATCCGCCGGTGTGATGGGCATGGACAAGTTCTCCGAAGAAGTGCGCCGTGGCATGGCGGAGGTGCAGCAGATCGGCGAGCAACTGTCGCAGATCATTCATCAGGTACAGGCGCTGGCGCCGCGGGTGTTGATGGTCAACGAAGGCATGCAGGCCCAGGCCACCGGCGCCGAGCAAATCAACCACGCGCTGGTGCAACTGGGCGATGCCAGCAGTCAGACGGTGGAATCCCTGCGCCAGGCCAGTTCCGCCATCGATGAACTGAGCCAGGTGGCCGTGGGGCTGCGCAGCGGCGTCTCGCGTTTCAAAGTCTGATGAGCGAGTTCGAGGCCCGACGTGGCGTCGTACCGGCGGCCCGTCAGTCGTTGTTCCTGGTGTTTTGCATCGGCAACGAACGCTACGCCCTGCAAGCCATCGATGTGGTGGAAGTGCTGCCGCGCCTGCCCCTCAAGCCGATTGCCCAGGCACCGTCCTGGGTAGCGGGCGTGTTTGCCTGGCGCGGCGCGGTGGTGCCGGTGATCGATCTGTGCACGCTGACCTTTGGTCAGAGCGCCCAGGCGCGTACCAGTACGCGTCTGGTGCTGGTGCATTACCGACCCGACGCGCAGCAGGCGGGGCAGGTTCTGGGGCTGATTCTGGAACAGGCCACCGACACCTTGCGTTGCGATCCGGCGGATTTCCGGCCGTACGGCGTGGACAACCGGCAGGCGCCGTACCTGGGCCCGGTGCGCGAAGACGCGCAAGGCCTGTTGCAATGGGTGCGGGTCAATGACCTGCTCGACGAGTCGGTCCGCGCCGTGCTGTTCCCCACGCCGCCTTTGAGCTTCGATGACCTCGAGGGCCGGCCATGAACAGCGACCAGCGGTTTTTCGATTTCCTCAAGGAGCGCATCGGCCTGGATGTCACCTCCGTCGGCACCGCCATCATCGAGCGTGCCGTGCGCCAGCGCATCATTGCTGTGCCTGGGCGAGCCGCAGATGAGTACTGGCAGTGCCTGCAACATTCGGCCCAGGAGCAACAGGCGCTGATTGAAGCGGTGATTGTTCCGGAGACCTGGTTCTTCCGGTATCCCGAGTCCTTCGCCACCCTCGCCAGACTGGCCATCACGCGTCTGGCCGAGATCAAGCACCTGCGCGCGCTGCGCATCCTCAGTTTGCCGTGTTCCACTGGCGAAGAGCCTTACTCCATCGCCATGGCCTTGCTCGACGCGGGCCTGGGACCGCATCAGTTCAAGGTGGACGCACTGGACGTCAGTCCGCTGTCGATAGAACGCGCCAGGCACGCGCTTTATGGCAGGAACTCTTTCCGTGGCGCCGACCTTGGCTTTCGCGAGCGACATTTCAACGTCGAGGCGCAGGGGTATCGCCTCAGCGAACGGGTGAGTGAACAGGTGCGTCTGCAAGTGGGCAACCTGCTGGATCCGGCCTTGCTGGTGAACGAGGCGCCTTACGATTTTGTGTTCTGCCGCAACCTGCTGATCTATTTCGACCAGCCCACCCAGCAGCAGGTATTCGAGGTGCTCAAGCGCCTGACCCACCAGGACGGCGTACTGTTTATCGGTCCGGCTGAGGGCAGTTTGCTGGGGCGGTTGGGCATGCGTTCGATCGGGATTGCCCAGTCGTTCGCTTTCAGTCGCCAAGGTGCCCCGCAGCCACAACCGATGCCTGCCATGATGTCGACTCCGCTGCCGGCCCCGCTGCCGGCCCCGTTGCCGCTCAGCCAGGTCGCGCCCCGAGTCATTCCACCGGTGGTCCGGCCCCGACCGTTCGCAGCCAGCGTGACCCCGATCACTGAGCCGAAAACCAGCGATGCCGCTACCTTGCTGGCCAATATCGCGGCGTTGGCCAACGCAGGCAAAAGCGCCGACGCCCGTGCGGCCTGCCAGCAGTACTTGCGCAGCCATGCACCGGCGGCTCAGGTGTTCTATTGGCTGGGGCTGCTGAGCGACATGGCTGGCAGTGCGCTTGAGGCCCAGGGTTTCTATCGCAAGGCGCTTTATCTTGAACCGCAACACGCCGAGGCCCTGGTGCATCTGGCGGCGCTGCTGGCTTCTCAGGGAGACGCGGCCGGAGCCCGTCGATTGCAGGATCGTGCCGCTCGCAGCGGGCGCACGGCTGACAGTGAGCGTAAACAATGAGCGGTTCGGCTGATTACAACCTGACCCATGACGATGCACACGCCATCGACGATTGCTGGAATCGCATCGGGGTGCATGGCGACAAATCCTGTCCGTTGCTGGCCGAGCATATTCACTGCCGCAACTGCTCGGTGTATTCGGCCGCCGCCACCCGGTTGCTCGACCGCTACACCTTGCAGCGCGATGACCAGGACCTGGCTCACGCGCCGCTGGACACCGATATCGTCACACGATCGCTGTTGATGTTCCGCCTGGGCGAAGAGTGGCTGGGTCTGACCACCCGCAGTCTGGTGGAAGTGGCGCCGTTGCAGCCGATTCATTCGCTGCCCCACCAGCGTTCGCGGGCGTTGCTGGGCGTGGCGAATGTGCGCGGGGCACTGGTGGCGTGCCTGTCGCTGGTGGAACTGCTGGACCTGGATCCCGGTGGGGCGGTGGTTGCCGGTGCACGGGTCATGCCGCGTATGTTGATCGTCGCGGCCCAGGGCGGCCCGGTGGTGGTGCCGGTGGACGAGGTGGACGGCATTCACGCCATCGATGAGCGCGTACTGGACGCTGCCTCGCAATCGGCGGCCAAGTACACCCGTGGCGTATTGAAGTTCAAGGGCCGCAGCCTGCGCTGGCTGGACGAAGAACAGTTGTTGTCCGCCATGACCCGGAGCCTGTCATGACCCCTGATCAAATGCGTGACGCCTCGTTGCTGGAGTTGTTCAGCCTGGAAGCCGAAGCCCAGACTCAGGTGCTCAGCGCCGGTCTGCTGGCCCTGGAGCGCGATCCGAGCCAGGCCGATTATCTTGAATCGTGTATGCGCGCGGCCCATTCACTCAAGGGCGCGGCGCGGATCGTTGGGGTGAGCGCCGGGGTCAGCGTGGCGCATGTCATGGAGGATTGCCTGGTCAGCGCCCAGGAGCGACGCCTGGTCCTGCGCGCCGAGCACATCGACGCCTTGCTGCAAGGCACCGACCTGTTGACGCGAATTGCCACGCCGGGCAACAGCGTCGGAGCCCAGGACGTCGATGGGTATGTGGCGTTGATGGGGCAACTGCTCGATCCTGCCGCTGCGCAGACGTCTATCGTGGCGCAGCGAGTCGAGATGCAAGCCGAGCCTGTTCGCGTTGAGCAGGCCGAGGCAAACCCGCTCGCGCCAACGGAACCGGTTCCCAAGGGCAAGCGGGTGATCGAAGGAGGCGAGCGGGTCTTGCGGGTCACCGCCGAGCGCCTCAATAGCCTGCTGGATCTGTCCAGTAAATCCCTGGTGGAAACCCAGCGCCTCAAGCCCTGGCTGGCGACGATGCAACGGCTCAAACGCCAGCAGGGCAACAGCTTGCGGGCCTTGGAGGAGCTGAGTGTGCATCTCAAGGAGCATGCCTTGAGCCTGCAGGCCGAGGAAGCGCTCAACGACGCCCGCCGCCTGTTGGCCGAAACCCAACAGTTGCTGGCGCAAAAAACCGCCGAACTGGACGAGTTCGCCTGGCAGGCCAGTCAGCGAGCCCAAGTGTTGTACGACACGGCGCTGGCCTGTCGCATGCGACCGTTTGCCGATGTGCTGTCCGGCCAGACGCGGATGGTCCGTGACCTGGGTCGCAGCCTGGGCAAACAGGTGCGCCTGGAGATTGAAGGCGAGAAAACCCAGGTCGATCGCGACGTGCTGGAAAAACTCGAAGCGCCGCTGACCCATTTGCTGCGCAACGCCGTGGACCACGGCATCGAATCCCCGGAGCAACGCGTGCTGGCCGGCAAGCCCGCCGAAGGCCTGATCCGTTTGCGCGCGTCCCATCAGGCCGGCTTGCTGGTGCTGGAACTGGCGGACGACGGTGCCGGTGTGGACCTGGAGCGGGTGCGGCGCAGCGTCGTCGAACGCGGGCTTTCCCCTGAGCAAACCGCCGCCAATTTGAGCGAAGAGGAACTGCTGACGTTCCTGTTCCTGCCCGGCTTCAGCCTGCGGGACACTGTCACTGAAGTGTCCGGGCGCGGCGTCGGCCTGGACGCCGTCCAGCATATGGTCCGGCAACTGCGCGGCGCGGTGGTGCTGGAGCAGACGGCGGGCGAGGGCAGCCGTTTCCATCTCGAGGTGCCGCTGACGCTCTCGGTGGTGCGCAGCCTGGTGGTGGAAGTCGGCGATGAAGCCTACGCCTTCCCCCTGGCCCACATCGAGCGCATGTGCGATCTCGCCCCTGAGGACATCGTGCAGGTCGAAGGGCGCCAGCACTTCTGGCACGAAGGACGGCATGTCGGGCTGGTCGCCGCCAGTCAGTTGCTCAATCGCCCGGCATCGCAGAACAGCGACCAGACGCTCAAGGTCGTGGTGATCCGTGAGCGCGAGGCGATCTACGGCGTGGCGGTTGAACGCTTCATCGGCGAGCGCACGCTGGTGGTCCTGCCCCTGGACGAACGCCTGGGCAAGGTCCAGGACATCTCCGCCGGGGCCTTGCTGGACGATGGTTCGGTGGTGCTGATCGTCGATGTCGAAGACCTGCTGCGCTCGGTGGACAAGTTGCTCGACACCGGGCGCCTGGAGCGCATCGCCCGCCAGAACCAGACGCAGGCCCCACGCAAGCGGATCCTGGTGGTGGACGATTCCCTGACCGTACGCGAGCTGCAACGCAAGCTGTTGCTCAATCGCGGTTACGACGTGGCGGTGGCGGTGGATGGTATGGACGGCTGGAACGCATTGCGAGCCGAGCATTTCGACTTGCTGATCACCGACATCGACATGCCGCGCATGGACGGCATCGAGTTGGTGTCGCTGTTGCGGCGCGATAACCGACTGCAGTCGCTGCCGGTGATGGTGGTGTCCTACAAGGACCGCGAAGAAGATCGGCGCCGTGGCCTGGATGCCGGAGCTGACTATTATCTGGCCAAGGCCAGTTTCCATGACGACGCCCTGCTCGATGCTGTCGTCGAATTGATCGGAGGAGCACGCGCTTGAAAATCGCCATCGTCAATGACATGCCCCTGGCGATCGAAGCCCTGCGCCGTGCCCTGGCTTTCGAGCCGGCGCACCAGTTGGTCTGGGTGGCCACCAACGGTGCCGAGGCGGTTCAGCGTTGCGCCGAATACACCCCGGACCTGATTTTGATGGACCTGCTGATGCCCGTCATGGATGGCGTGGAGGCCACCCGGCGGATCATGGCCGAAACCCCGTGCGCCATTGTGATTGTCACCGGTGACAGCCAGCAGAACGTTCACCGGGTGTTCGAAGCCATGGGGCATGGCGCGCTCGATGTGGTTGATACCCCCTCCTTGGGGGTCGGCAACCCCGCGGACGCGGCGGCCCCGCTGCTGCGCAAGATCACCAACATCGGCTGGCTGATCGGTGAGCGCATTCACCGTGAACGCGCTGCACCGGCTGCGCAGCGTATTTCGGTGTCACGCAATAGCCTGGTTGCCATCGGATCGTCGGCGGGTGGGCCGGCGGCACTGGAGATCCTGCTCAAGGGCCTGCCGCGCCATTTCGCCCCGGCCATTGTGCTGGTCCAGCATGTGGACGAAGTGTTTGCCGCGGGCATGGCTCAATGGCTCAGTAGTGCGTCGGGTCACAAGGTCCGCCTGGCCCGGCACGGCGAACCGCCGCAAAGCGGTACGGTGCTGCTGGCCGGCACCAACCACCATCTTCGCCTGTTGAAAAACGGCACCCTGGCCTACACCGCGGAGCCGGTCAACGAGATCTATCGCCCCTCTATCGATGTGTTTTTTGAGAGCGTCGCCCACTTCTGGAGCGGTGACGCGGTGGGCGTTTTGCTCACTGGCATGGGCCGCGACGGTGCCCAAGGGCTTAAACTCATGCGCCAGCAGGGCTATCTGACCATCGCCCAGGACCAGCAGAGCAGTGCGGTGTACGGCATGCCCAAAGCGGCCGCGGCCATCGACGCGGCGGCGCAAATTCTAGCGCTGGACCACATAGCGCCACGGTTGGTGGAGATTTTTACCCAATGAAGAACCCCGGCAGCGTTGTCCACAGCCGTATTCAGGTGAGTTCCCATGAATGATTTACAGCTCGACGATTTCAAGCGTGACGAGAACGCGGCCATGGTCCTGCTCGTCGACGACCAGGCGATGATCGGCGAGGCGGTGCGGCGCGGGCTGTCGAATGAAGAAAACATCGACTTTCACTTTTGCGCCGACCCACACCAGGCCATCGCCCAGGCGGTCCGCATCAAGCCCACGGTGATCCTCCAGGACCTGGTAATGCCCGGTCTTGACGGCTTGAGCCTGGTGCGCGAATACCGTAACCATCCGGCGACCCGGGATATTCCGATCATTGTCCTGTCCACCAAGGAGGACCCGCTGGTCAAAAGCGCGGCGTTTGCCGCCGGGGCCAACGATTACCTGGTCAAGTTGCCGGACAACATCGAACTGGTGGCGCGCATTCGCTATCACTCGCGGTCCTACATGATGCTACTGCAACGCGACGCGGCCTATCGCGCCCTGCGGGTCAGCCAGCAGCAACTGCTCGACACCAACCTGGTGCTGCAGCGGCTGATGAATTCCGACGGCCTGACCGGGCTGTCCAACCGCCGACACTTCGATGAATACCTGGAGCTGGAGTGGAGAAGGGCGCTGCGGGACCAGTCCCAGCTCTCGCTGTTGATGATCGACGTGGATTACTTCAAGTCCTTTAACGACAATTTCGGCCACCTGGAGGGGGACGAAGCCCTGCGCAAGGTCGCCACCGCGATCCGTGATGCGTGCAGTCGTCCCTCCGACCTGCCGGCCCGTTACGGCGGCGAGGAGTTCGCCCTGGTGCTGCCCGGCACCTCGCCTGGCGGCGCCCGGTTGATGGCCGAAAAGCTGCGCCAAAGCGTCGTCGCCTTGAGCATCCCTCACATCACGCCTCACGAGGGAGCGAACCTGACGGTCAGCGTCGGCGTCTCGACCTTCACGCCACAGCAAGGTGGCGATTACCGGCAACTGATTTCGGCGGCAGACAAAGGGCTGTACATGGCCAAGCACAATGGGCGTAATCGGGTGGGGATCGAATAACTCCCGGCCTGGCAGAGATTTCTCTATGGCAAAGAGATTTATTTGTGGCGAGGGGATTTAGCGAAACGTCGCACCGCCCCGCTGGGCTGCGAAGCAGCCCTAAAACCCGACAACTCGCTGTGCCAGGCAAATTGAGTTGGCTGCCAAGGGCTGCTTCGCAGCCAGCGGGGATAAATCCCCTCGCCACAGGTTAGGTGACGGACTCATTGTCCCTAAAGCCGCCAGGCGGGCTGCCGCTGACGCTTGATTACGTTATACTCGCCGGCTTTCAAAAGTTCGCCAACGAGTGCTGCCCGCCATGGAAATCAACCCGATCCTGAACACCATCAAGGACCTGTCCGAGCGCTCCGAAACTATTCGGGGGTATCTTTGACTACGATCAAAAGCATGAGCGTCTGACCGAAGTCAATCGCGAGCTTGAAGATCCGAATGTCTGGAACAACCCGTCGTACGCTCAGGAGCTGGGCCGCGAGCGCGCTGCGCTGGCGCAGATCGTCGAGACCCTGGACGAAATGTCCAGCGGCCTGGCCGACTGCCGCGACCTGTTGGACATGGCTGTCGAAGAAAACGATGAAGCTGCCGTCGGCGATGTCGTCGCCGAGCTGACACGCCTCGAGGAGGCGCTGGCCAAGCTGGAATTCCGGCGCATGTTCAGTGGCGAGATGGATGCCAACAACGCCTACCTGGACATCCAGGCCGGTTCCGGCGGCACCGAAGCCCAGGACTGGGCCAACATCCTGTTGCGCATGTACCTGCGCTGGGCCGACAAACGCGGCTTCGACGCGACCATCATGGAACTGTCAGCCGGTGAAGTCGCCGGGATCAAGGGCGCCACGGTACACATCAAGGGCGAATACGCCTTTGGCTGGCTGCGTACCGAGATCGGCGTGCATCGCCTGGTGCGCAAAAGTCCGTTCGACTCCGGTAACCGTCGTCACACGTCGTTCTCGGCGGTGTTCGTTTCGCCGGAAATCGATGACAACATCGAAATCGACATCAACCCGTCGGATTTGCGCATCGACACCTACCGTTCCTCCGGGGCCGGTGGTCAGCACGTTAACACCACCGATTCGGCGGTACGGATTACCCACGTACCGACCAACACCGTGGTCAGTTGCCAGAACGAACGCTCCCAGCACGCGAACAAAGACACCGCGATGAAAATGCTGCGGGCCCGTTTGTACGAGCAGGAAGTGCAGAAGCGCAACGCGGCGTCCCAGGCCCTGGAAGACACCAAGTCGGACATCGGCTGGGGTCACCAGATCCGCTCGTATGTACTCGACGCCTCGCGGATCAAGGACCTGCGCACCAGCATCGAACGCAGCGACTGTGACAAGGTGCTCGACGGCGACATCGACGAATACCTGATCGCCAGCCTCAAACAAGGGCTGTAACGCGACACCCATGCGGCGGGCAGGCACGTTTCCCCCAAGGAACGAGGCCTGGCCGCAAACTCCGGCCTGGGGCCGGGGGCAACGAACCTGTGATGGAATCTTTAAAGACATGAGCGACCTAGAACTCGACCCGCAAGCCCTGCAACAGGAAGAAAACTCCCTGATCGCCCTGCGCAAGGAAAAGCTTGCTGCCGAGCGCGCCAAGGGCCAGGCCTTCCCCAATGACTTCCGCCGCGACGCCTACTGCGATGCCTTGCAGAAACAGTACGCGGACAAGACCAAGGAAGAGCTGGCTGAGGCGGCCATTGAGGTCAAGGTTGCCGGTCGTATCATGCTCAACCGTGGTTCGTTCATGGTGATCCAGGACATGACCGGGCGCATCCAGGTCTACGTCAACCGCAAGACCCTGCCGGAAGAAACCCTGGCCGCCGTCAAGACCTGGGACCTGGGCGACATCATTGCCGCCGAAGGCACCCTGGCCCGTTCCGGCAAAGGCGACCTGTACGTCGAAATGACCAGCGTGCGCCTGCTGACCAAGTCCCTGCGTCCGCTGCCGGACAAGCACCACGGCCTGACCGACACCGAGCAACGCTATCGCCAGCGCTACGTCGACCTGATCGTCAACGAAGAGGTGCGCCAGACCTTCCGCGTGCGCTCGCAGGTCATCGCCCACATCCGCAGCTTCCTGATGAAGCGTGACTTCCTCGAAGTCGAAACGCCGATGCTGCAGACCATCCCCGGCGGCGCGGCGGCCAAGCCGTTCGAAACCCACCACAACGCCCTGGACATGGAAATGTTCCTGCGTATCGCGCCGGAGCTGTACCTCAAGCGCCTGGTTGTGGGTGGCTTCGAGAAAGTCTTCGAGATCAACCGCAACTTCCGTAACGAAGGCGTTTCGACCCGGCACAATCCCGAGTTCACCATGCTCGAGTTCTACCAGGCCTACGCCGACTACGAAGACAACATGGACCTGACCGAGGAACTGTTCCGCGAGCTGGCGCAGCTGGTGCTCGGCACTACCGATGTGCCGTACGGCGACAAGGTGTTCCATTTCGGCGAACCGTTCGTGCGCCTGTCGGTATTCGACTCGATCCTCAAGTACAACCCTGAACTGACTGCCGATGACCTGAACGACATCGAAAAGGCCCGCGCCATCGCCAAGAAAGCCGGCGCCAAGGTGCTTGGCTTTGAAGGCCTGGGCAAGCTGCAGGTGATGATTTTCGAAGAGCTGGTCGAGCACAAGCTGGAACAGCCGCATTTCATCACCCAATACCCGTTCGAAGTGTCGCCGCTGGCCCGTCGCAACGACGAGAACCCAAGCGTGACCGATCGCTTCGAGCTGTTCATCGGTGGTCGTGAAATCGCCAACGCCTACTCCGAGCTCAATGACGCAGAAGATCAGGCAGACCGTTTCATGGCCCAGGTGGCCGATAAGGACGCCGGCGACGACGAGGCCATGCACTACGATGCCGACTTCGTTCGCGCCCTTGAGTACGGCATGCCGCCGACGGCCGGCGAAGGTATCGGCATCGATCGCCTGGTGATGTTGCTGACCAACTCACCGTCGATCCGGGATGTCATTCTTTTCCCGCACATGCGGCCCCAAGCATAAGTGTTTCAATTAAAAAGCCGCCTCGAACAGGCGGCTTTTTATTGCCTGTCTGGTACAAACGTATCAAGTGGTTACTTTTGAAATAGTGAGGAAAGACCTGTCGTGAATCGTGCAATGGCTCCAGAAGGTGCAGCGGGCGTCGCCACTGCTGTCGCTGAAAGTGTTCAGTACCAGGGTCGCAAGGCCAGCCGACAGGGCAGTGAACAGCGTCGCCAGGAGATTCTCGATGCGGCCATGCGCATTGTGGTGCGCGATGGTGTGCGGGCGGTGCGCCACCGTGCGGTGGCCGCCGAAGCGGGTGTGCCGCTCTCGGCGACGACTTATTATTTCAAGGACATCGATGACCTGCTCACCGATACCTTCGCCCAGTACGTGGAGCGCAGCGCAGCGTTCATGGCCAAGCTGTGGACCAACAATGAAGGCCTGCTGCGGGAGATGGTCGCCTACGGAGACGGCAGCGCCGAATCGCGCTCGCAGTTGGCGGACGACATCGCCCGGATGACCGCCGACTACGTGCAGCATCAATTGCACAGCCGGCGCGAATACCTGATGGCGGAACAGGCATTTCGTCAGGAAGCGCTCCTCAACCCGCGTCTGGCGGAGCTGGTGCGCTCCCACCAGCAGATCCTGTTGCACGGCACTTGTCAGTTTTTCCAGGTTTTAGGCTCGCGCGAACCCCAGCAGGATGCCAAAGTGTTGACGGCGATTATCGGACGGATGGAATATCAAGGCTTGCTCAATGGCGCCGAGCCGGTAGCGGCAGAAGAAATGCTCGGCATCCTGACCCGCTACATGCATCTGGTATTGGCCTCGGTATAACCCCTTGTGGGCGTAGGCTATGTGGCAGTAAAGCTTGCTGGCGATGAACGATAACGCGGTCTCTCGATAGATCGAAGTGCCTTCATCGCGAGCAAGCTTTGCTCCCACACACCTGCTGCCACATGTAAGGACAAGGCGCCTACCATAGGGAGTTCAAATGAAAGCCTGGCGTGCCGTTGTAATGGCCGTGTCGTTGCTGCTGCTCAGTGGTTGCCTGGTGTCCTTCAAGGCACCGTTGCCCGACAGCGAAGCCGCGCCCCAAGGCCTGGTCGGCCACTGGACCAGCACCAACGCCTGGGGCGAGCCGCTCAACCTGGAGTTGGCCGAAGTGGGCCCGCGCCGTTATCAAGCCGTCACCTACTTCAGGGCCAAGCCTCTGGAGCGCGAAGCCATCCCGGTGACCGTCTCCCGTCACGGCAGCCGCTGGTATCTGTCGGCCAAGGTGCCAGCCCGCTATGGAGGACATTTCGTGATCGCCGGTTTCGAGCTGACCGACAAGCAGGAACTGGTGATCTACAACCTGGATATGGATCAGATCAACCAGGCCATCGGCCAGAAGATCCTCAGTGGCCAGCCGAACCAGAGCGAAGAAGGTGACGGCGTGCTGGTGGACAGCGACATGGGCACGGTTTTCCGTTACCTCGACGACCCGGCCAACTCCGATGTGTTCTCGGAGGCCGTGCGCTACCAGCGGCTGGTCAAATCCCAATAATTGCAACAAGCGGACGTTTTTTCACAGGAGTTACGGGTGGACGATTACCAGCAGACGATACGCACCTTGTCCGATCGCATTGTGCTGGCGCAAACGCCGATTCGCATCCTCGACGCAGTAAAGTGGGACGAGAGCATTCGCAAGGGGTTTCTCAAGGCCAAGGGTAAGGAAATGCCCGCCGTGGACCGCGACTACTACCTCAACCGGCCGCTGGCTTTTGACTCCAGCAAAGTGAAGCTGGAATTCCAGAACATCGAACGCGACATCACCCGTCAGCTCGGGCAGTTCAACCCGGTCGGCCAGATCATGCGTCGTATGTGCAAGGAATACCGCATGGTGGTGCGCATGCTCGAAGCGCGTGGCACCGAGGATTTCGGGCTGATCTCCCAGGAGTTGTATGGCGCTGCCTCCGATGCGTTCCATGCCGGCGACCCGACCCTGGCTGATCTGGGCTTGATGTTGTCCGATTACCTGAACAACATCGACGGTCGTGGTGACCTGAAGGACGAACCGAAGATTCTGACCGCCCAGGACGCTGTCAGCCTGCTGCAGCATCGACTCAACCGGGTCTTCGGCGAAGCCGAGGAAACCATCCGGGTGTTCGAGTCCGACGGGATCGTGGCCGATGCGGCGGCCGGCGCCGACTACATCAAGATCCGTACCGATGCGATGTTCAACGACCGTGACGTTCGGGCCCTGGAAGTCCATGAAGGCCTGGTACACGTCGGCACTACCCTCAACGGCCTGAATCAGCCGATCTGCACCTTCCTGTCCAAGGGCCCACCCTCGTCCACGGTGACCCAGGAAGGCTTGGCAATCCTGATGGAGATCATCACCTTCGCCTCTTACCCAAGTCGCCTGCGCAAGCTGACCAATCGCACCCGGGCCATTCACATGGTGGAGGAGGGGGCGGACTTTCTGCAGATATTCGAGTTCTTCCGTGAGCAAGGCTTTGAAATGGGCGAAAGCTACGGCAACGCCAGCCGGGTTTTCCGTGGCTCGGTGCCGACTGGTCTGCCATTCACCAAAGACTTGTCCTACCTCAAGGGCTTCATCATGGTTTACAACTACATTCAGCTGGCCGTACGCAAAGGCAAGCTGGAGCAGGTGCCGCTGCTGTTCTGCGGCAAAACCACCCTTGAAGACATGCGCACGATGCGCCAACTGGTGGATGAAGGCCTGGTCGTGCCGCCCAAGTATCTGCCGGAACAGTTCCGCGACATGAACGCGCTGTCGGCCTGGATGTGTTTCTCCAACTTCCTGAACCACCTGAGCCTGGACCGGATCGAAGCGGATTATTCCAATATCCTTTAAGCACAACACCGTCCCCCTGTGGGAGCGAGCAAGCCCGCTCCCACAGGGGGATGGTGTTCCAATTCTGATTTTTTGCGAGGTTTCACCGGATGCGAACCCTCGGCATCTTATGCCTGCTGCTGACCCTGAGCGGTTGCAGTTCCCTGCTGTTCTACCCCGAACGCGGCCTGCCTTTTACCCCAGAGCGGGCCAAGCTCGATTACCGCGACGTCACCCTGACCACCGCCGACGGTGTCAGGCTCCACGGCTGGTGGCTGCCGGTCAAACAAGGTGTGGAGGTCAAGGGCACCGTCCTGCACTTGCACGGCAACGGCGGCAACCTGGCCTGGCACTTGGGGGGAAGCTGGTGGTTACCGGAGCAGGGCTACCAGGTGTTGATGGTGGACTACCGCGGTTACGGTCTGTCTGAAGGCGAGCCGAGCCTGCCGGCGATCTATCAGGACATCGACGCGGCGTTCAAATGGCTCGACCAGGCGCCTCAGGTTCAAGGCAAGCCGCTGGTGTTGCTCGGCCAGAGCCTGGGCGGCGCGCTGGCGGTGCATTACCTGGCCGATCATCCCGAGCGTCAGCCGCAACTCAAGGCCCTGGTGCTCGATGGTGTGCCCGCCAGTTATCGCGATGTGGGGCGGTTCGCCCTGAGTACTTCATGGCTGACCTGGGCATTGCAGGTGCCGCTGTCCTGGCTGGTGCCGGACGGTGACAGTGCAATCGGCTCGGTGGCGCAATTGAAGGGCGTACCGAAATTGATCTACCACAGCCTCGATGATCCCATCGTGCCTCTTTCCAACGGCATCCGTCTGTATCAAGCTGCGCCGCCGCCCCGGGTCCTGCAATTGACTCGCGGTGGACACGTGCAGACATTCGCCGACCCGGTCTGGCGAACGGTGATGCTGCGCTATCTCGACGACCCCAGGCACTTCGACGGCCTGCGCCGCCTGGGTGAGATCCCGAATTATCCGAAATCATCTGTTGAATCTTCAGAGAGCCCGCAATGAGCGAAGAACGTAACGCCATCCCCCTGATTATCACCGGTATCTGCAGCATCCTCGGCACCGTCGCGGTGCTCTGGTACTACGGCTACCTGCACTTCGCCAAACCCGAGGATGCGTTGCTGCTCAACGAGTTCACGATGCTCAAGACCGTGCCGGGCGAAGATTACAAAGTCGCCCTGGAGCCTGCTCCACAGGTCGCCCAATGCATTGACGGTGTGCTGGTGCTGTTCGACACCGAACAGAAAGGCCTGACCGGCGTGCTGATCAATGAGAAGAAGCGTGCGGTGCGGTGCATGGGGCAAGAGACGCCGCAGAAGCTTGAGCCGTAGGCCTGATCATGTGAATGTCAGCGATCCAATGTGGGAGCGGGCTTGCTCGCGAAGGCGGTGTTTCAGTCACTGTATAGGTGGCTGATCCGACGCCTTCGCGAGCAAGCCCGCTCCCACAAGGGGAAATGTGTTGGCCGATAAAAAGCCCCGCCTGATCAAGTCAGGCGGGGCTTTTTCAGTTGCAGTCAGCCGATCAGTTGGCGCTCATGGTCGAGCGCGGGGCGACTGGCTGGTTGTCGTTGGAGATGGTCACCTCCACCCGACGGTTCATCGCACGGCCGGAAACGCTGGAGTTATCAGCCACCGGGAATTCCTTGCCATAACCCTGGGTCACGATGCGCGCCGGGTCGACGCCCATTTTCACCAGTGCCATACGTACGGAGCTGGCGCGGCGCTCGGACAGCGACTGGTTGTAGGAATCCGAGCCGGTGCTGTCGGTGTAGCCTTCGACAATCACCTTACGGTCGGGGTTTTCCTGGAGGAACTGCGCCAGTTTATTCACGTTGACCAGGCCGCTGGAACGCAGCTCGGACTTGTTGGTGGCGAACAGCACGTCACCAAAGGTCACCAGCGTACCGCGTTCGGTTTGCTTGGCGTTGAGGCTGTCTTGCAGTTGCTTGATCTGCGCGTTACGGGCTTCAAGCAGTGCGCGAGCGCGTTCGTCACCCGCGTTTTTCAGCTCGGCTTCGGCGGTGCGCAGGGCGATGGTCTGCTTGGCCACTTCCACGCGCTGGTTGGTCAGGTAGGCCAGTTGGTCAACCTTGGCTTCGTCTTCCTTGTCCATGTAGGCCTTGTCGGCTTTGGCCAGGAAGTCGGCGGCGTCCTTGGTTTCCAGCGCGGCAACTTTGGTCGCCGCCGGGTCGGCTTGCAGGCCGTTATAGTTGGTCCGGGCCTGTTCCAGATTCGCGTTCGGATCGGTGGAGCACGCGGCCAGCGATACGCAGGCGGCCAGCAGGGCGGGGATCATCAAATGTTTGTGCATCATAGTCTGTCGTCCTTTTATCAATGAGAAGTACGTCGTGGCGTGAACGGCTTACTGAAGCTTGTTCATGCCTTCCTGACGCAGTTCCTGAACCCCTTTCTGGGAATCCTTGAGCGCCTGTTCGGCCTTGGCGGCCTGGGCCTTGCGCTCGGCGACGCGGGCGTCCCACTCGGCCTGCTCGGCCAGACGCTTGGCTTCTTCATAGTTCTTGTCGTGCATCGCGATCTCGGCCTGCTTGAGCTTGTCCTGGGCCGACTTCATTTCCACGGCGGCGAATTCGGTACCGCCGGCGCTGACGGCGCTGTTGACCGCCGATTGGGTCACTGCGTATTGCTCCGAAGGCGGGTTGCCGGCGCAACCGGCGAGAATGAAGCTGCTACCGATAGCCAGGGCAGCCAACTTCAGGCCGCGCAGGCCAGTGGATGAGGGTTTGGCAGTGCAGGTATTCATAGGCTTCAACTCCATTGGAAAACTCCTGAAAAAACTACAGATCCATGCTGGGACCGAAGCCGTGACGTCTGTTTCGGCGCTGGCGCCAGGACGTGTTTATTTAAACGACCGTTCCAGTATGGTTACTCGGTGTGACCCGAGGCGTTTTTCAAAAGTTCAGCGAGGGATGGCCAATCGCCAAAAGAATTACTGACTGATTGGTCAACGCCAGAAAAGCTGAACTTTCAAGGCGCGCGGCGGTATTCAGGGCCTGAGGGATGGGCGTTTTTTGGGGGGATGACGCGTATAGGGGCTGCCGAAGGCTGCGATCTTTTGATCTTTCGCTTGAGACTCAAGCTCTGGGCAAAGATCGCAGCCTCGCTTCGCTCGACAGCTCCTACATCACTCAGTGCTTGGACTTGTCGTTCTGCGAGGAGAGTTGATGCAGATGACGCCGCGACAGCGCGAGAAAGCGCGGGGTCGGGCCGACGTCTTCGTAGAGCGGGTCACCTTCTTCATCGGTGGCCACCACTTGCGAGCCCTTGATGTAAGGGAAGCTCGCTTCCAGTTCTTCCAGCGCCGCCCCGATCAATTCGCCGAGTAGCTCCTCGGGCTGGCGCTTGGGGTACATGTCGCAGATCGCCGCCAGTCGTGCGGCGGCCTCCACGTCCAGGTGAATCGTGTAGCCGGTTTGGGTCAGGCAACCCTTGGCATTTTCTTCCCAGTGCTGGGCGAGCTCACGGATCTTCATGATGACCTCAATAGCCCGCGGATGGCAGGCGCGCAGAGTGACAAGCCGTTGTGTGGCTTATTCATGAGACTAGCTTTGTCCAACAAGGTTTAATGTCCCTTCGTCGCTTGTCATAAACGCCTTGCGTCGGCACTCTCTGTTCAACGTCTAACTCAAGAGCTGTCCGGACCTTTTGCTGGAGAACTGCTGATGACCGATATCGATGCACGCTTGCGCGAGGATGTTCACCTGCTCGGCGAGCTGCTGGGCAACACCATCCGCGAACAGTACGGGGATAAGTTTCTCGACAAGATCGAGCAGATCCGCAAGGGCGCCAAGGCCGATCGACGCGGCTCCATGGACGCCGAACTCAGCGCCAGCCTCAACCAGTTGGGCGAAGACGAACTGCTGCCGGTGGCGCGGGCGTTCAATCAGTTCCTCAACCTGGCCAACATCGCCGAGCAATACCAACTTATCCACCGGCGCGAAGAGTCCAAGCCGGCACCGTTCGAGGCGCGGGTGCTGCCTGAACTGCTCGCTCGATTGCGGGCCGAGGGGCATGGCGCTGAGGCCCTGGCGCGGCAATTGGGACGGCTGGAAATCGAGCTGGTGCTGACCGCCCACCCCACGGAAGTGGCCCGGCGCACGCTGATCCAGAAGTACGACGCTATCGCCGCGCAACTGGCGGCCCAGGATCACCGCGACCTCACCAGTGCCGAGCGCGCGCAGATCCACGAACGCCTGCAACGGCTGATCGCCGAAGCCTGGCATACCGAAGAAATACGCCGCACCCGGCCGACCCCGGTGGACGAGGCCAAGTGGGGCTTTGCGGTGATCGAGCATTCGCTGTGGCAGGCCATTCCCAATTACCTGCGCAAGGCTGATCAGGCCCTGCATGCCGCCACCGGCTTGCGCCTGCCGCTGGAGGCGGCACCGATCCGTTTTGCCTCGTGGATGGGCGGCGACCGGGATGGCAACCCCAATGTCACCGCCGCAGTGACCCGCGAAGTGCTGTTGCTGGCGCGGTGGATGGCGGCGGACCTGTACCTGCGCGACGTTGATCACCTGGCGGCTGAGCTGTCCATGCAAAAAGCCAGCGAGGCTTTGCGCGCCCAGGCCGGTGACAGCGCGGAACCCTACCGTGCCGTGCTCAAACAATTGCGTGAACGCCTGCGCGCCACGCGCAATTGGGCCCAGGCATCCCTTAAAGTCAGCACCCCAGCCTCTGCCGATGTGTTGCAGAACAATCGCGAACTGCTGGACCCGCTGGAGCTTTGCTACCAGTCCCTGCACGAGTGCGGCATGGGCGTGATCGCCGACGGGCCGCTGCTCGATTGCCTGCGCCGGGCGGTGACCTTCGGTTTGTTCCTGGTGCGGCTCGATGTGCGTCAGGACTCCACGCGCCACAGCGCCGCCATGACCGAAATCACTGACTACCTGGGTCTGGGCCGCTATGAGGACTGGAGCGAGGAGCAGCGCATCGGCTTTTTGCTGGAGGAACTGAACAACCGGCGTCCGCTGCTACCGGCTCATTTCAAACCGTCGGCCGATACGGCGGAAGTTCTGGCCACGTGCCGGGAAGTGGCTGCGGCGCCGGCGGCGTCCCTGGGTTCTTACGTGATCTCCATGGCCGGCGCGGCTTCCGATGTGCTGGCCGTGCAGTTGCTGTTGAAAGAGTCGGGTGTGTTGCGACCCATGCGGGTGGTGCCGCTGTTCGAGACTCTGGCAGACCTGGACAACGCCGGGCCGGTGATCGAGCAATTATTGCTGCTGCCGGGCTATCGCTCGCGGCTGCAAGGGCCTCAGGAGGTGATGATCGGCTATTCCGATTCGGCCAAGGATGCCGGGACCACGGCGGCGGCCTGGGCGCAGTATCGGGCTCAGGAACGGCTGGTGGACATTTGCCGCGAACAGCAAGTCGAACTCCTGTTGTTCCATGGCCGTGGGGGCACCGTGGGCCGTGGTGGGGGTCCGGCTCATGCGGCGATTCTGTCGCAACCGCCGGGTTCGGTGGCCGGGCGATTCCGCACCACTGAACAGGGTGAAATGATTCGTTTCAAATTTGGCCTGCCGGACATCGCCGAACAAAATCTCAATCTGTACCTCGCCGCAGTGCTGGAAGCGACGTTGCTGCCGCCGCCGCCGCCCACCGCCCAGTGGCGTCATTTGATGGATGAATTGGCTGCCGACGGGGTCAAGGCTTACCGCGCCGTGGTGCGGGAAAATCCGCAATTCGTCGAGTATTTTCGCCAGTCCACACCGGAGCAGGAGCTGGGCCGTCTGCCCTTGGGCAGCCGCCCGGCCAAGCGCCGGGCCGGGGGCATCGAAAGCCTGCGGGCGATTCCGTGGATCTTCGGCTGGACCCAGACCCGCCTGATGCTGCCGGCCTGGCTCGGCTGGGAAACCGCCCTGGGCAAGGCGCTGGAGCGCGGCGAGGGCGAGTTGCTGGGGCAGATGCGTGAGCAATGGCCGTTTTTCCGCACCCGCATCGACATGCTGGAGATGGTGCTGGCCAAGGCCGACGCGGACATTGCCCGCTCCTATGATGAGCGTTTGGTGGAGCCTGGGCTGTTACCGTTGGGTGAGCATTTACGCGACCTATTGTCGCAGGCCTGTTCCGTGGTCCTGGGGCTGACTGGCCAGTCGCAGCTACTGGCACATAGCCCTGACACCCTGGAATTCATCCGTCTTCGTAATACCTACCTCGATCCGTTGCACCTGTTGCAGGCCGAACTGCTCGCCCGTTCGCGGCAGCAGGACGTTGCCCAGGGCAGCCCCGTAGAACAGGCGCTTCTGGTGTCTGTGGCGGGGATTGCCGCCGGTTTGCGCAACACCGGCTAAGGTTAAGCGGCGTACCGAAACGGCCCGTCCGGTGTCCCCCGGACGGGGGCCGGAAGGGGAGGCAGCAGGTCGGCCAGGCGACAGTTTGTTGTCCGGTTGCGACGATCGCCACCTCCTCCAAAGGTCGCGTCGGGCGCGGGTTCCTTCGACTTTCGGCGGCTTGTGTGGGTCGGGCCTGCTGTGTATCTTGATCAGCCTTTGGCCGTTTGGGCGGTCACGATCCTGTTTTCCGAGATTGGCCCCACGAGGCGAATCCGAGCGTTTACATAAAAAAATTGAGGAGCACATCGATGCGCGTCATTCTGCTGGGAGCTCCCGGGGCCGGTAAAGGTACTCAGGCAAAGTTCATCACCGAAAAATTCGGTATCCCGCAAATCTCCACTGGCGACATGCTGCGTGCCGCGGTCAAGGCCGGCACCGAGCTGGGCGTCAAGGCCAAGAGCATCATGGATGCCGGCGGCCTGGTATCGGATGACCTGATCATCGCGCTGGTCAAGGATCGCATCGCTCAAGCCGATTGCGCCAACGGCTTCCTGTTCGACGGTTTCCCGCGCACCATTCCGCAGGCCGAAGCCTTGGTCACGGCCGGCGTGGAACTGGATCACGTCGTCGAAATCGCCGTCGACGACGAGGAGATTGTCCAGCGCATTGCCGGTCGTCGTGTCCACGAGCCGTCCGGCCGTGTCTACCACACTGTCTATAATCCGCCGAAACTCGCCGGCAAGGACGACATCACCGGTGAAGCGCTGGTGCAGCGCAAGGACGATACCGAAGAAACCGTGCGCCATCGCCTGTCGGTCTACCACTCCCAGACCAAGCCGCTGGTGGAGTTCTACCAGACGCTGTCCGCCAAGACCCAGGGCAAGCCCAAGTACAGCCACATCGCGGGCGTTGGTTCGGTTGAAGCGATCACCGGCAAGGTGCTTGAAGCACTGAGCTGAAAAGTCTGCTGTGCAGCAAACAACTACGGCCCGCTTGCGGGCCGTAGTTGTTTATACTGGCGCACTTTTCCCCTCCTGATTTACGGACACACCGATGAGCACCTTGCTGGCCCTGGATACCGCGACTGAAGCTTGCTCCGTTGCCTTGCTGCACGACGGCAAGGTCACGAGCCATTACGAGGTGATCCCGCGCTTGCACGCCCAGAAGCTGCTGCCGATGATCCAGCAATTGCTCAACGATGCGGGCACCACCTTGCAAGCGGTGGATGCGATTGCCTTTGGTCGTGGGCCGGGAGCGTTCACCGGCGTGCGCATTGCCGTCGGCGTGGTGCAGGGACTGGCATTTGCCCTGGAGCGGCCGGTGTTGCCGGTGTCCAACCTGGCGGTACTCGCCCAGCGTGCCTTGCGTGAACAGGGCGTCAGTCAGGTCGCGGCGGCCATCGATGCGCGCATGGACGAGGTGTATTGGGGCTGCTACCGCGAGTCCGATGGTGAGATGCGCCTGGTCGGCGCAGAGGCGGTACTGCCCCCCGAAGCGGCGGCTTTGCCTGCCAACGCTAGCGGCGACTGGTTCGGCGCCGGCACCGGTTGGGGCTACGGCGAGCGGATTGCCGTCACCCTTAGCGGTCAGGACGCCTCAATGCTGCCGCACGCCGAAGACCTGCTGACCCTGGCACGCTTCGCCTGGGAGCGCGGCGAAGCCATCCCGGCCGACGATGCGCAACCGGTGTACTTGCGGGATAAGGTTGCAACACCCAAATCCGAGCGCTAAACCCAGCCTTTGTGGGAGCAAAGCTTGCTCGCGATACGGGCGCCTCGGTTCCCCGGCGGACCGCGTCATCTTCATCGCGGGCAAGCCTTGCTCCCACAACGTCATTTGCTCCCCAAAAGTCACGCCCAATATTGCCAGTCGTCACTTTTTCGAGCCGTTTTTAAACCTTTTT
This sequence comes from Pseudomonas hefeiensis, assembly GCF_030687835.1. Lineage (NCBI taxonomy): Bacteria > Pseudomonadati > Pseudomonadota > Gammaproteobacteria > Pseudomonadales > Pseudomonadaceae > Pseudomonas > Pseudomonas hefeiensis. The sequence continues at coordinate 5,170,038 of NZ_CP117449.1, read as the reverse complement.
GACTTTATGTGCTCTAGTTATCACTTGCGCATTTGCGCGGCAGTGAAAGTGCCGCTAAATTGCCATCATTGATACCGAGCATTCTGTTATGCGTATAGACGGCGTTTCATCCCAGTCCTACCCCATCAAACGCAGGCCTCGTGCCAGCAATGTCGCTGCGGATGAGTCTTTCGATGACGTCAATGGCGAACTGGAATTTCCGTCCGAAGAGCAACTGGCCGCCCGCGCTGCCAAAGCCTCGGCGCAACGCCTGAGCAACCTTCCCGCCCGTCAACAAGACATGCTTTATCACCGCGCCATGAGCCGCAGTGTGTCCACGGCCCTGGCCAGCTACCTGAGCACTGCCGGCTTCGTTGATTGGGATATGGAAGTGCTGGGACTCGACCTCTACATCTGATGGGGTTGCCTTATTACCTGGGCTGCCCGTCCTGGAGCGAAAACGCCTGGCGCGATTATCTTTATCCCCAGGACGCCAAAAGCTCCGATTTCCTGAAACTCTATTCTCAAGTGTTCAACGCCGTGGAGGGCAATACGACCTTCTACGCCAGCCCCTCTGCGGCCATCGTACAGCGTTGGGCCGAGACCATGCCCGAGCAGTTCCGCTTCACCGCCAAGTTACCTGGTGACATCAGCCACAATGGCGATTTGCGCGAACACCTGACGGCCATCGAAACCTTCGTGCAATTGCTCAGCCCCCTGGGCGAACGGGTTTCACCGTTCTGGTTGCAGCTATCCAAGGCCTTTACCCCGAATCGTCTGGCGGAGCTGGCGGGTTTCATCGACGCCTTTGAGCGCCCCTTGGCCGTTGAGGTCCGTCACGCGGACTTCTTTGCCAAGGGCGATGCCGAACGACAGCTCAATCGCCTGCTGCTTGATCGCGGCGTGGAACGCATCTGTCTGGATCCCCGGGCATTGTTCAGTTGCACCTCGACCGATCCTGCCGTGCTCCATGCCCAATCGAAAAAACCGCGCGTACCGCCCCGGCCGACCGCGTTCACCCACTGCCCGCAGGTGCGCTTCATCGGCCATCCGGTGCTGGAGGCCAACGAGCCGTTCCTGACGCCCTGGGTGGAGAAAATCGCCGGGTGGATCGAAGAAGGGCGCACGCCTTATATCTTTCTGCACACCGCCGACAACTTGCTGGCGGCTAAACTCGCGCAACACTTTCATCGCCGATTGATGAGCCGTTTGCCTGGCTTGCCGGCCCTGCCTGAGCTATACAGAGAGCCCGCCGCCGAGCAACTGGGTTTGCTCTGAGGCGAAAATTTCCTCTGCCAAGGAGCGATTTCCATGGATGCGCAAACCCGTCGAGCCCAGGCGTTCAAAGCCCTGCATGAACGCGAGGGCGCGTTCGTCATTCCCAACCCGTGGGACGCCGGGTCGGCAAAGATGCTTGCCAGCCTCGGCTTCGAGGCCCTGGCCACCACCAGTGCCGGTTACGCTTTTTCCCTGGGACGGCCCGATGGTGCGGCGGGGCTGGATGACACCCTGGCCAATGTCCGGGCGATTGTGGCGGCCACTGACCTGCCGGTGGCGGTCGATCTGGAGAACGGCTTCGCCGACGCCCCCGAAGCGTGCGCCAGCAGCCTGATCCGCGCGGCGCAGGCCGGTGCGGTGGGTGGCTCGATCGAAGATGCCACGGGGCGCGAAGACAGCCCGATCTATGGCTTCGAGCAGGCCGTGGCGCGGGTTAAAGCCGCGGCCGACGCGGTGCGCAGTTTGCCGTATCCCTTTGTGCTGACCGCCCGGGCGGAAAACTTCCTCCACGGCAATCCGGATCTGGATGACACGATTCGACGCTTGAAGGCCTTCGCTGACGCCGATGCCGACGTGCTGTATGCACCGGGGTTGAGCTCGGCCGAACAGGTGCTTGCGGTGGTCCAGGCGGTGGCGCCGAAACCGGTGAATGTGTTGATGTCCGGGGCGCTGGACCTGACGGTCGCGCAGTTGAGTGAGATGGGCGTCAAGCGCATCAGTGTCGGGTCCGCGCTCGCGCTGGCGGCGTATGGCGAGTTCTTCCGCGCCGCCGAGGAAATCCGCGAGCAGGGCTCGTTCACCTTCACCCGTCGTTCGATGCCCTTCAACCAGGCCAACCAGCTATTCAAGGGTTGAGGCCCGAGGCATTGTCGTGCGGGTTTTGAAAGGTTTTTTGCTATTGGTGCTGGTCGTTGGCGTCGCAGTGCTGGGGGTGTGGCGCGGCTGGCTGTCGGTGCCACCGCAGTGGAATCCCTGGGCGCCCCTGGACGTCAATACGCCGCCGAACCTGCTGACCCGTTACAAACTCATGGCCCTGCGCAACGATCCGCAACTGTGCGACCAGGCGCTCGCGACCTCGGGGTTGCGGGTCACTCGCCAGGCCGACAGCAGTCCCCAGGCCAACTGTCCGCTGAGCAATGTGCTGAGGGTGCAGGGCGGCGAGGTGGCGTTGAGCAGCAGTTTCCTCGCCAGTTGCCCGCTGGCGGTTGCGTTCGCCTTATTTGAACGTCATGCGTTGCAGCCGGCGGCGCTGACGACCTATGGGCAGAAAGTGGTGCAAGTCGATCACCTGGGCAGTTTCGCCTGTCGCAACATGTACGGTCGTGAGAGCGGCGCGCGCAGCCAGCATGCCACGGCCAGTGCGCTGGATATCGCCGGGTTTCGCCTGGCGGACGGCCGCCGCGTGAGCGTGCTCAAGGACTGGCCAAAGGACAACAGCCACGCCCAATTCCTGCGCCAGGTGCGCGACGGTGCCTGTGACATGTTCAGTGTGGTCTTGAGCCCGGATTACAACGCGGCGCACCGCAACCATTTTCATCTGGATGTCGGGCCCTGGTGGATTTGCCGCTGACTCAGGCGGCGATGCGCAGGTTCTGCAACACGATCGGGCGTGCCCAGCGGGTATCGAAGTCCAGTTGCTTCTGCTGTGCCACCAGCTCCTCTTCCGGGAACGGCGGGAACGGCTTGTCCAGCAGGTCCAGTTCGAACTCGGCAATCGGCAGGTGCAATGGCCGCGGCTGTGGTGCCGGGCCAGGTTCTGGCAGCGCTTGGCCGGCGGCAAGAACAAGGGGACGAACCCAGTTGCTTTCGAAACTCTGCTGTTTTTGCTGGGTGGCGATTTCTTCCGGCGGGAACGGCGGGAAGGGTTTGTCCAGCAGGTCGAGTTCAAATTCAGCGATTGGCAGGAACAGCGGCTCAGGCGGTTTGACCGGGGTTTCTGTCACTTGGCAGTTACGCTGGCTGACGATGTGCTCGAGCAATTCGGCGCCGAGGGTCGGTTCAACAGCCTCATCGAGAGCAACTGGCTGGTAGCTGCCAGGCGCCGGTGCGTTGTCACCCAGTTGATCGGCCAGGGCCCGGGCAAAAAAATCCTGCCACAGGTGACTGACGCCGCTCAGGGCTTGGGTGTTGCGCAGGCTGTAATCGCCGTAAGGGGAGATGACGCCTATCGATGTGGATTGAATGTCTGACATTTTTCTCGGTCGACGCTCAGCTCTGGCAAAATGCCGTTCACCGTTGTTATCGGCCGTTTTTGCCGATCCTTAATTTTTTGAGCATGTTTCCATGAATGAACAACCCGCGGCCTGCCGCATCCATGTCGAGGCTCTGGCTCCGGCCTTCCAGCCGCAGGCCGAGCACTGGGCACAGCGCCTTGACCTGCCGTTGCAGGGCGGCGATGGCGAGTTTGCCTTGCAGGTCGGTGAGCAGGGGTTGCAGTTGCAGCAACTGGGGCCGGACGCGCCGGGCCCGGTGCGGGTGGACTTCGTCGAAGGCGGCGCGGCCCATCGCCGGTTATACGGCGGCGGCAGCGGCCAGATGATCGCCAAGGCCGTCGGTATCGCCCAGGGCGTCCGTCCGCGTGTGCTGGATGCCACGGCCGGGTTGGGCAAGGATGCGTTTGTGCTGGCCAGCCTGGGTTGTGAAATGAGCCTGATCGAGCGCCAGCCGCTGATCGGCGCATTGCTTGAGGATGGCCTGGCCCGAGGCGCGGAGGATTTCGACGTGGCGCCGATCGTCGCCCGCATGCGTTTGCTCAAGGGTAACTCCATCGAGGTGATGCGCAACTGGCAAGGCGAGCCGCCCCAGGTGATCTACCTGGACCCGATGTTTCCTCATCGTGAGAAAACGGCCCTGGTGAAGAAAGAAATGCGCCTGTTCCGGCCGTTGGTGGGCGACGACCTGGACGCTCCGGCGCTGCTGGCTGCGGCCCTGGCCCTGGCGACTCACCGGGTCGTGGTCAAGCGTCCGCGCAAGGCACCGTGCATCGAAGGGCCGAAGCCGAGCCATGGGCTCGAGGGTAAATCCAGTCGCTACGACATCTATCCCAAGAAGGCGCTCAAGGCCTGAGACCGTGTCGCCTGCATCGCGAGCAGGCTCGCTCCCACAGTGGATGTGTGCAGGCCACATAGCTTGTGACCTACACCTTACCCTGTGGGAGCGGGCTTGCTCGCGAAAGCGGTGGGTCAGTCGGTGAAGGTGTTGAATGTGCCGGCGTCTTCGCGAGCAAGCCTGCTCCCACAGGATTTGATGAGCACCACAGATCCAGTGTGGGAGCGAGCCTGCTCGCGATGAGGTCCGCCCAGTCGGCGAGAATCTATCAGGTGATCTGTGGCCGATAAGCCCGCATGAACAACCCCACCACTTCCTCGACATGAGCCTCGGCCGCTGCGGCTTCCAGCGGTGCGCCGCAGCCATACAACAAGCGGAAATTCGCCGCGCCCTTGATCAGGCAGAAGAAGTGTTCCGCCGCATTGCGCGGTTTTTCGATGCACAGGGCTCCGCTCTGGTTGACCTTGGTCAGCAGCCTTTCCATGCCTGAGAGCATCCGTTGCGGCCCGGCTTCAAAGAAGATCGTCGACAGCTGCGGGTCCTGGCTGCCCAAGGCCATGATCAGCCGATGCAGGTTCACCGATTCGTCGCTGTTGATCAGTTGGTGAAAACCACGGGCAATGTTCAACAGCACATGTTCGATCGGTACGCCGTCTGGCCATTCGAAGAAAAGCGGCGGCACTTGCTCTTCACACTTGGCCACCACGGCAGCGGAAAACAGCGTTTCCTTGTCGTTGAAGTGGCTGTAGACCGTCAGCTTCGACACGCCTGCCTCGGTGGCGACCGCGTCCATGCTGGTGTTGGCATACCCCAGGCTCACAAAGAGTTTTTTTGCCGCATCGAGGATGGCCTGGCGCTTAGCCAGATCCTTCGGACGGCCTGGGCCGTTAGGAGGTGAAAGATTGTTCGACATTCTTCGCTTTTAATACTGGACTGGTGAGTTTGCTATTAATAACATACTCGTCAGTATAATTATTCCAAGCACCATTAGCGAAAGGTCACTCGCCATGTTCCGCTATGCCTTGCCCCTCGCCCTGCCAGTGAGCCTGGTTTTTTTATTGTCTGCGTGTGGTCAGGACGAACCGGTGCCCCTTGCCGTGCGCCCCGCCATGGTGGTGCAGCCAGAGCCTTCGGGCCAGGCGACGGAGAGTTATCCGGGTGAAGTCAGGGCGCGTTTCGAGCCAGATCTGGCCTTTCGCATTGGCGGCAAAGTGAGCCGACGGTTGGTCGAAGAGGGCCAGCGAGTCAAGGCTAACCAGCCCCTGGCCGAGCTCGATCCCCAGGATGTGCGCCTGCAACTGGAAGCGACCCGCGCCCAGGTCGCCGCCGCCGAAGCCAACCTGAACCTGGTACGCGCTGAACGTGATCGCTACAAAACCTTGATGGAACGGCAGATGGTCAGCCGCTCCCAGTACGACAACGCAGAAAACCTCTACCGCTCCGGTGCCGCGCGGCTCAAGCAAATCAAGGCTGAATTCGATGTCGCCAGCAACCAGGCCAGTTACTCGGTGTTGCGTGCGCCCCAGGATGGCGTGGTGGCTCGGCGTTCCGTGGAGGTTGGGCAGGTGGTGTCGGCCGGTCAAACCGTATTCACCCTCGCCACCGACGGCGAGCGTGAAGTGCTGATCAGTCTGCCGGAGCAGGGCTTTGGCCGGTTCAAGATTGGCCAGCCGGTCTCGGTCGAGCTATGGAGCCAGCCTGATCAGCGGTTTAGCGGACGCATTCGCGAACTGTCGCCAGCCGCCGATCCCAAATCCCGTACCTTCGCCGCTCGCGTGGCGTTCACCGCCGGCAGTGTTCCCGCTGAGCTGGGTCAGAGTGCCCGAGTGTTTGTCCAGACCGGCGACCAGGTGTCGCTGTCGGTGCCGCTGTCGGCACTCACCGCCGAGAACGGCGCCACGTACGTGTGGGTCGTCAACGGCAATAACACCCTGAAAAAAGCCCCCGTGCGCGTCGGCCCTTTTGGCGAAAAAACCGTACCCGTGCTTGAAGGGCTGAGCCCCAATGACTGGGTCGTCGCAGCCGGTGTACACGTGCTCCTCGACGGCCAGCAGGTGCGGCCGGTGGATCGCTCCAACCGCGTGGTCAATCTGGCGGCCAAGGAGTAATCCCCGATGGGCTTCAATCTTTCCGAATGGGCGCTGCGTAATCGCCAGATCGTACTGTTCCTGATGTTGCTGCTGGCAATCGTCGGCGCGCTTTCCTACACCAAGCTCGGCCAGAGCGAAGACCCGCCGTTTACCTTCAAGGCCATGGTCATTCGCACCAACTGGCCGGGGGCCACGGCAGAGGAGGTTTCTCGCCAGGTCACCGAACGCATCGAAAAGAAACTGATGGAAACCGGCGATTACGAAAGAATCGTCTCGTTCTCCCGCCCGGGCGAATCCCAGGTGACCTTCATGGCCCGCGATTCCCTGCATTCGGCGCAGATTCCCGAGTTGTGGTATCAGATCCGCAAGAAAGTCAGCGACATCCGTCACACCTTGCCGCCGGGCATCCAGGGGCCGTTTTTCAACGATGAGTTTGGCACCACCTTCGGCAATATCTATGCGCTGACGGGCGATGGTTTTGACTACGGCGTGCTCAAGGATTACGCCGATCGCATCCAGATCCAGCTGCAACGGGTCAAGGATGTGGGCAAGGTCGAACTGTTGGGGTTGCAGGACGAAAAAATCTGGATCGAACTGTCGAACGTGAAGCTGGCGACCCTCGGCGTACCGCTGGCTGCCGTCCAGCAGGCGTTGGAAGAGCAGAACGCAATATCGACCGCAGGCTTTTTCGAAACCGGCAGCGAGCGAATCCAATTACGGGTATCGGGAAATTTTCAGACAGTAGAAGAGATCCGCGACTTTCCCATTCGTGTCGCTGATCGTACGTTCCGTATCGGCGATGTCGCGGATGTGCATCGCGGTTTCAATGATCCGCCGGCCCCGCGCATGCGCTTCATGGCCGAAGATGCCATTGGTCTGGCCGTGGCGATGAAGGACGGCGGCGACATTCTGATCCTGGGCAAGGCCCTGGAGGCCGAATTCGCCCGTATCCAGAACAACCTGCCGGCCGGCATGCAATTGCGTAAGGTCTCGGACCAGCCGGCGGCGGTGAAAACCGGTGTTGGCGAGTTCGTTCAGGTGCTGGTGGAAGCGTTGACGATCGTGTTGCTGGTGAGCTTCTTCTCCCTCGGGCTGCGGACCGGGATGGTGGTCGCCCTGGCAATTCCGCTGGTGCTGGCGATGACCTTCGCCGCGATGTATTACCTGGGCATCGGCCTGCACAAGATTTCCCTTGGCGCGCTGGTGTTGGCGTTGGGTCTGCTGGTGGATGACGCGATCATCGCGGTCGAGATGATGGCGATCAAAATGGAGCAGGGTTTCGACCGGATCAAGGCCGCCAGCTATGCCTGGACCAGCACGGCATTCCCGATGCTCACCGGTACATTGATCACCGCAGCGGGTTTCTTGCCGATCGCCACGGCGCAATCAGGCACCGGCGAGTACACCCGTTCGATTTTCCAGGTTGTCACCCTGGCGCTACTGGCCTCCTGGGTGGCCGCCGTGGTGTTCGTGCCGTACCTGGGGGAAAAGCTGCTGCCGGACCTGGCGAAAATTCATGCGGCCAAACACGGCACCGCTGATGGCCAGTTCGACCCCTACGGCACGCCGTTCTACCAGCGTGTCCGGCGCTTGGTGGAGTGGTGTGTGCGGCGGCGCAAAACCGTCATCGTGTTGACCGTGCTGTTATTTGTGGGATCGGTGGCGCTGTTTCGTTTTGTGCCGCAACAGTTTTTCCCGGCCTCGGGGCGACTTGAGCTGATGGTCGACCTGAAGCTGGCCGAAGGCGCTTCCCTGAGCAACACCGCTGAGCAGGTCGAGCGCCTTGAAGCGCTGCTCAAAGACCACGCGGGCATCGACAACTACGTGGCTTATGTCGGCACCGGTTCACCGCGCTTCTACCTGCCGCTGGATCAACAACTGCCGGCACCCAGCTTCGCCCAGTTCGTGGTGCTGGCCAAGACTATCGAAGACCGCGAGCCGCTGCGCAGCTGGTTGATCACCACGTTGAACGAGCAATTCCCGGCCCTGCGCTCGCGGGTCACGCGCCTGGAAAACGGCCCGCCGGTTGGTTATCCGGTGCAGTTTCGCGTGACCGGTGAGCACATCGAACAAGTCCGGGCCCAGGCGCGGAAAGTGGCGACCAAGGTTCGTGAAAACCCCTACGTGGCCAACGTGCATCTGGATTGGGAAGAGCCGAGCAAGGTGGTGTACCTGAACGTCGATCAGGACCGCGCCCGAGCGTTGGGTGTGAGTACGGCTAACCTGTCGAGCTTTTTGCGCAGCTCCCTCACCGGCTCCAGCGTCAGCCAATACCGGGAAGACAACGAACTGATCGAGATTCTGCTGCGCGGTACGGTGCATGAGCGCACCGAGTTGTCGCTGCTGCCGAGCCTGGCGGTGCCGACCGACAATGGCACAAGCGTTGCGCTGTCGCAGATCGCGACGCTGGAGTACGGCTTTGAAGAAGGCGTGATCTGGCACCGCAATCGCCTGCCAAGTGTGACCGTGCGGGCCGATATCTACGGCAAGGAACAACCGGCGACCCTGGTGCAGCAGATATTCCCGACCCTGGCCCCGATTCGCGCCGAGTTGCCCGACGGTTATCTGCTGGAAGTGGGCGGTACGGTAGAGGACGCGGCCCGAGGCCAGCAATCGGTGAATGCCGGCGTGCCACTGTTCATCGTCGTGGTGTTGACGTTGTTGATGCTGCAACTGCGCAGTTTCTCCCGCACGGCCATGGTGTTCCTGACGGCGCCCTTGGGGCTGATTGGGGTCACGCTGTTCCTGCTGGTGTTCCGCCAGCCGTTCGGTTTCGTCGCCATGCTGGGCACCATCGCCTTGTCGGGGATGATCATGCGCAACTCGGTGATCCTGGTGGACCAGATCGAACAGGACATCAAGAGTGGGCTCGCCCCGTGGCAGGCGATCATCGAAGCGACTGTGCGACGGTTCCGCCCGATTGTGCTTACCGCGCTGGCGGCGGTACTGGCGATGATCCCGCTGTCACGCAGCCTGTTCTTTGGCCCGATGGCGGTGGCGATCATGGGCGGGCTGATCGTGGCGACGGCGTTGACGCTGTTGTTCCTGCCGGCGTTGTATGCGGCGTGGTTCAGGGTCAAGAAGACCTGATAACCGCAGGCTCATTGTTGAATGTGCCGCCGCCTTCGCGAGCAAGCCCGCTCCCACATTCGACCGTATTCCAAGGGAGGAACGCGGTTAAATGTGGGAGCGGGCTTGCTCGCGAAGAGGGTGTTACAGGCAATCAAGATGCTGATTGAAAACCCCGGCTCAGAGAGTCCCGAAAACCTTCTTGGCCAAACTGCTCGCCGCCGCCGCAGGGTTCTGGCGGATAGTGGCTTCCTGCTTGCCGATCATCTCGAACAAACCGTCCAATGCCTGTTCGGTCACGTAGTTTTCGATGTTGGCGCTTTTGGCGTCCAGTACACCGAAGGTCGCGGCCTGGCCTGCGAACGTGTTGTATTTCTGCGCCAGGCCAACCTTGTCGGTGGCTTGCTTGACGATGGGCAGGAACTTGGCGCGAATCTGCTCGCGGCTGCTCTTGTTCAGGTACTGCGTGGCTGAATCGTTGCCGCCGCTCAGGATACCCTTGGCATCGCTCACGCTCATGTTCTTCACAGCATTGACCAGGATCGGCTGAGCCTGGACGACGGCAGCTTCAGCGGCCTGGTTCATGCTGGTTTCCAGTTGTTCGACCTGGTCCCCCATGCCAAAGGCTTTCATCTTGCTGGCGACTTTACCGAGCTTGCCCGGCAGTTCGATCTTCACGTCCGGGTTGTTGCTGAAGCCACCGGGAGTGCCCAGTTGCTTGACCGCTACTTGGGCGCCTTGGGTCAGTGCGTCCTTGAGGCCGCCGGTGGCGTCTTTCTGCGAGAGGTCAGCCAGGGACAGGGCCATGGTGTTGGCGCAGAACAACAGACTGGCGCACAGGCTGGTGAAACGGAGCGTAGAGCGGAGCATGGCAGCTTCCTTGAAGAAAATTTGAAAGGGAAATCAGCGTGCGGCGTTGACGCGGATCTTCAACGGCTGGGGATCTTTGCCATCGAGCTGCACGGTGTGTTGTTCGGTGGTGATGAACATCAACTGGCCGTCCACTTCAATGCGCGCACTCACGGCATAGCGATGGCCGGGCTTGACCTGTGCCGGATCATAGCTGAGGTGAAAGGGCAGCGGGACCTGACCCTTTACCGGGCCGCTCTGTTCATCGAGCACCACTGCGGGGGCGTCGGCCAGGGACACATCCTGCAGGCTCACGCTTAAGACCGCGGTGGGCGGCAGGGCGATGCGCTGCAGGTAGAACACTTCGCCGTCGAGGCTGTTTTTGCTCGCCAGCGGTGCGCTGGAGCAGGCACTGAGTAGCGTGGCAACGGCTACGAGAAGAAGCTTTTTCATGAGGGCATTTCCATATTGAGGGCGCCAGAGAAAACCTGGCGCCTGTGGGAGTCAGTCCGCAGCCACCGGGGTGACCTGATCTGCCGCATCTTCACTGCGATGCAACGCCACCTGACGGATCGACAAACGGATCTCCGCCGGCAGGACCCGCTTGGCCGCACCTTCGGCCAGTTCACCCAGCAGCTCGTGATAGCTTAGCTTGCCCGCTTCGTCCCGGCGCAGCACGTCCAGGTCCAGCATCGTCTGGATGAAATGCCGGAACAGGCTCTTGTCGAAGAATTCCGGTGCGTTCAGACCGTGCAGGATCGACAGGCGCTGGGCCATGACCGTGCAGAGGTCTTCCAGTTCTTCGGCGCTGATGCTGTTCTGGCCGCTGTTGAGCAGCAGTGAGACGGTCATGTAGAAGCGCTGCAAGGTCTGCGCGATGCTTTTGGACAACAGGGTCAGCAGCACGAAATGCCGCGAACTCGGGGCCGGGCGCAGGTACAGGTCTTTTTCGAAACGCAGCAGCCCTTGTTCGACGAACGCTTCGAGCCATTGGTCGACCACGGCGTCCAGTTCTTCCAGTGACCAGCGAATGAACAATTCCGATTGCAGATAGGGGTACAAGGCGCGGGTGTAGCGCAGGATCTGTTCGCGGCTCATTCGCGAGGTGCTCTGGAAGAAACTCGCCAGCAACGCCGGCAGGGCGAAGATGTGCAGCACGTTGTTGCGGTAGTAGGTCATCAGGACGGCATTCTGCTCGTCCAGATACAGAATCTTGCCCAGGGCATCGCTCTGTTCCGACAGCAGGTCCATGCCTTTGACGTGCTCGATCAGCGCTCGTCCATCGCCCTCGGGCAACGTGGTGTGGGGCGAGTACGGTACTTTGCGCAGCAACGCCAGGTACAGGTCCAGCACCCGGGCCATGGCACGGTCGTCCAGCGCCAGGCGGCTGGTGGACAGCAGCGCCAGGGCGACCAGGTTGACCGGGTTGATGGCCGCCGCTTCGTTCAGGTGCCGCGCCACCCGCTCGCCGAGGCGGTGGGTGGTTGCGTTGAGCCAGGCCGGTTTGAATTGCGGGCCCAGGTCCTGTTGGCGCCAGCCCGGCTGTTCGCCGTCGAGAAACTCCGTCAGTTTGATCGGCTCGCCGAAGTTCACCGCCACCTGGCCGAAGCGCTGCTTGAGGGCGCCGATGACCTTGAAAATGTCGAATATCGATTCTTTCTTCTTGCTCGCTCCACGCAATTCGCCCAGGTAGGTACGGCCTTCGAGGACACGCTCATAGCCGATGTAGACCGGCACGAACACGATGGGCATGCGCGATGAGCGCAGGAAGCTGCGCAGGGTGATGGCGAGCATGCCGGTCTTGGGTTGCAGCATGCGTCCGGTGCGCGAGCGACCGCCCTCGACGAAATACTCCACCGGGAAGCCTTTGGTGAACAGCGTGTGCAGGTATTCGTTGAACACCGCGGTGTAGAGCGGGTTGCCTTTGAAGGTGCGGCGCATGAAAAAAGCCCCGCCACGGCGCAACAGCCCGCCGATCACCGGCATGTTGAGGTTGATGCCGGCGGCGATGTGCGGAGGGGTCAAGCCGTTGCGAAACAGCAGGTACGACAGCAGCAGGTAGTCGATATGGCTGCGGTGACACGGCACATAGATGACTTCGTGGCCCTGGGCAGCTTTCTGCACGCCTTCGATGTGATTGACCTTGATGCCGTCGTAGATCTTGTTCCAGAACCAGCTCAGCACCACTTCCAGGAAACGGATCGCGGTGTAGGTGTAGTCCGAGGCGATTTCGTTGCCGTAGCGCAGGGCCTGGGCCTTGGCTTTTTCCGGGGAGATTTTTTCCCGTTCGGCCTCGTCGGCAATCGCCTGCTTGACCAGCGGCTGGTTCAGCAGGCCCTTGACCAGATTGCGTCGGTGGGAAATGTCGGGGCCAATGACCGCCGCTTTCAAATTGCGAAAATGTACCCGCAGGATCCGCTGGGCCATGCGCACGGTGCGTTCGTGGCCCTTGTCGTGTTCGATCAGTTCGCGCAAATGGATCGGCGCGGAAAACTGCACGCGGGTCTTGCGCCCCAGGATCATGATGCTCAGCAAGCGCCGCAGGCGGCCAGTGACGGCCCAACTGTCGGCGAACAACAGTTTCCACGGGCTGGATTCGCTGTCGGGCGACTGCCCCCAGAACACGCTGACCGGGATGATCTGCGCGTCTTCGGCGGCGTTGTGGGTCAGGGCATTGACCAGCCGCGTCAGGGGCGGCGGCGCGCCACGTTTGTCCTGTCGGCCGAGCCAGTCCGGCGCCGGGGTCAGGTAGAAAAACGCCGCCGGTTCCAGCAAGTTACCCACTGAGACCGGCAGCACCGGACGGGGCAGGCCAGCCTTGGTGCACTCGGTGTCGAGCACCGCCAGGTCAGTGAGCGAAGGATCTTGCAGGACGTAGAACACCGGACGACTGCGGTCGAGGTTGAGGGTGAAGGACGACTGGTTGATCGTCTCGGAGCGAACCCAGAGGTACAACAGTCGGCGCAGGGTGCCAAACACAAGACGGCGGAACGGGGAGCGGGTCATACGGCTTCTGCATGAGTGGATAAGATAAAGCGGCGGCTAGTGTGCCGGATTCGTCGAAAATCGGCAAAAAAGCGCCGAAGTAAAGTCAGTTGAGAGTTTTTGCGTCTGTCATATACTCGGGCGGTTGACTGCCTCTGCCTTCCTCGGGGACGGCCGGACGGCGGCCAAAGATCGTACGGCTTTCTATCGAAAGGCCGACTTAAAAATAAAAACGGGAGTGAGCAATCATGGCAGCACGCGAAACCGGCAATGTGAAGTGGTTCAACGACGCGAAGGGCTATGGCTTCATCCAGCGTGAAGGCGGGGCGGATGTATTCGTGCATTACCGCGCGATCCGTGGCGAAGGCCACCGTTCACTGACTGAAGGCCAGCAGGTCGAGTACGCAGTGGTGGAAGGGCAGAAGGGCTTGCAGGCTGAGGATGTGGTGGGGTTGTAAACCCACTCTTGAAGCCATAGTAGATCCCCCTGTGGGAGATCCCCTGTGGGAGCAAAGCTTGCTCGCGATAGTGGTAGGTCAGCTTGCATCGATGTTGAATGTACCTCCGCCATCGCGAGCAAGCTTTGCTCCCACAGTGCTCCCGCATTGGGATCTGCTTTCACATGGGGGTTGGCTGTATCACGCCGTCTTCCAGGTAATTTCTTCTTCCCCATCGGCGCTGATACGAATCCAGCGATCGGCCGATTCCTCACCTTCTTCTTCCACCCACGAGCCGGGCGCGCAGCGCACTTCGACGTTCAGCGCGGCAAAGGCTGCGCGGGCGCAGGCGATGTCGTCTTCCCACGGGGTCTGGTCGCTTTCCAGGTACAGGCTGTTCCATTTGCCCACGGCCTTGGGCAGCCAGGTCACCGGGATATCGCCTGCCTTGCACTTGTAGGTCTGGCCTTTCTGGACCCAGTCGCTGCACGGGCCCAGGGCCTCACCGAGCCAGGCGGCAATGGCCTTGTGATCGACGTCGGCGTCTTTGAGGTAAATTTCGATATCGGGTTGGCGCATGGATGTCCTCACTGCGGTCTTGAAAAATCCATTCGCGGATTTAACTGGCCTCCGGCGGTTGCCGGAGGCCGGGAATCAAAAGTTATTGAAGAACGAAATAATCGTAGCGCATCGACACCGTGACCTCGAACGGCTCGGGCTGCTCGATCACGCTGGCGCGGCGTTCGGCGCTGGCGCGCCAGCCGTGGGGCGTCATCGCCAACAGGTTGGCGCGGTCCTGGCCGCTGTCGAGCGTCAGCTTGAATTCGAGGGTTTCGCTGTGAGCCAGCACCATGCCCGAAGGCATCAGGGCCAGGTGCTTGTTGTCGGTGTACTCGCGCACTTCGTCGTACAGTCGTTCGCGCAACTCCATCAGGTGGCCGCTGGTCGGGCCGACCTTCATCAGGCCGCCTCCGGGGCTGAGCAGGCGTTTGGCTTCCTGCCAGTCCAGCGGGCTGAACACGCTGGCCAGGAACTGACAGCAGCCGTCCGCCAGGGGGATGCGGGCCATGCTGGCGATCAACCAGGTCAGCCGTGGATCGCGTTTGCAGGCGCGCTTGACCGCTTCCCGGGAAATATCCAGGGCGTAGCCATCGGCATCGGGCAAAGCGTTGGCGATTTGTGCGGTGTAGTAGCCCTCGCCACAGCCGATGTCCAGCCAGCGACCGGGCGCGCGTTCGGCGGCAAGTTCGGCCAGGCGCCGGGCGACCGGGGCGTAATGCCCGGCGTTGAGAAAGTCGCGACGGGCTTGGACCATGGCCAGGTTGTCACCGGGGTCGCGGCTGTTTTTGTGCTGCACGGGCAACAGGTTCAGGTAACCCTGCCGTGCACGGTCGAACCGATGCCCGGCCGGGCAGGCCACACCGTTGTCCACGGCGTTCAGCGGCTCACTGCAGATCGGACAGGCGAGCATCAGGCGAGCAACTTGATCAGCGTC
Source organism: Pseudomonas hefeiensis (assembly GCF_030687835.1). NCBI lineage: Bacteria > Pseudomonadati > Pseudomonadota > Gammaproteobacteria > Pseudomonadales > Pseudomonadaceae > Pseudomonas > Pseudomonas hefeiensis. Next base: position 5,154,808 of record NZ_CP117449.1, on the reverse strand, counting down.
TTGTAGTAGATCTCGGTCAGTACGTCGAGGTCGGCCGCCAGCACGCGTTCGTTGACTTGGTGGATGGTCGCATTGACCGGCCCCAGTTCCACCACTTGGGTGCCCATGGTGGCGATGAAACGGCCATCGGAGGTGCCACCGCTGGTGGATGCCTGGGTCTCACGACCGGTGACATCCTTGATGCTCGAAGACACGGCATCCAGCAAAACGCCTGGTTCGGTGAGGAACGGCAGGCCCGACAACGCCCAATCGATGTGCCAGTCCAGTTGATGTTTGTCGAGGATATCGGCGACGCGTTTTTGCAAGCCTTCGACTGTGGACTCGGTGGAGAAGCGGAAGTTGAACACCGCCACCAGGTCGCCGGGGATCACGTTGGTCGCGCCAGTGCCGGAGTTGAGGTTGGAAATCTGGAAACTGGTGGGCGGGAAGAAGTCGTTGCCGTGATCCCAATGCTCGGCGGCCAACTCTGCCAGCGCCGCAGCCGCCAGGTGGATGGGGTTCTTCGCCAGGTGCGGATAGGCCACGTGGCCTTGCTTGCCGCGCACCGTCAGTTTGGCGCCGAGGGAGCCGCGGCGGCCGTTCTTGACCACGTCACCCACCAGGGTGGTGCTCGACGGCTCGCCGACGATGCACCAGTCCAGGCGTTCCTGGCGGGCCTTGAGGCGCTCGACCACGGCCTTGGTGCCATGGTGGGCCGGGCCTTCTTCATCGCTGGTGATCAGAAAGGCGATCGAGCCTTTGTGGTCCGGGTAGTCGGCGACAAACCGTTCGGCTGCGACCACCATCGCCGCCAGGCTGCCTTTCATGTCCGCCGCGCCACGGCCACACAGCATGCCGTGTTCATCAATGACCGCATCGAACGGGTCGAGCTGCCAGGCCTGCACCGGACCGGTCGGCACCACGTCGGTGTGCCCGGCGAAACACAGCACCGGACCGTCATGCTTGCCATGGCTGGCCCAGAAGTTATCCACATCCTCGATGCGCATCGGTTCGAGCGTAAAACCCGCGCTGCCCAGGCGCTGCATCATCAGTTTCTGACAATCGGCATCCACCGGCGTCACGGACGGACGGCGGATCAGGTCGCAGGCGAGTTGCAGGGTCGGCGAGAGGTCGGCGTGGGCCGTCATGGAAAACTCCGAAAGCTGGAAAGAAGATCACAGTCCATGTGGGAGCGGGCTTGCTCGCGAAGGCGTCATCACTGACGCTAAAAGCTTCGCGAGCAAGCCCGCTCCCACAGGTACTGAGTTCGACCGTTGGATTGTATTCGGTCGAGGCTTACAAAATGGCGGTTATCTTATAGCAAAACGACCACCATGGGCTCCCGGGACGGGACAGGTGGAGCACAAAAACTGTGGGAGCGGGCCTGCTCGCGATGCGGTGGATCAGTCGACATTGATATTGACTGAACCGACGCCATCGCGAGCAGGCTCGCTCCCACGGAGGTTTTGCTTAAATTGCTACGACAAAGCCCTATAATGCGCGCCGGTTTTTGGGGTAATGGTCATGAGTACAGAAGATCCACGGTTTGCCGGTATCGCCCGTTTGTACGGCATCGAAGGCCTGGAGCGCCTGCGGGCGGCCCATGTGGCGATTGTCGGGGTGGGCGGCGTCGGTTCCTGGGCGGCGGAAGCCATCGCCCGTTGCGGCGTGGGCGAGATTTCGTTATTCGATCTGGACGATGTCTGCGTCAGCAACGCCAACCGCCAACTGCACGCCCTGGACAGCACCGTCGGCAAACCCAAGGTCGAGGTGATGGCCGAGCGCCTGCGCGGCATCAACCCCGACTGCACGGTGCATGCCGTGGCGGATTTCGTCACCCGCGACACCATGGCCGAATACATCACGCCGAACATTGACTGCGTGATTGACTGCATCGACAGCGTCAATGCCAAGGCGGCGCTGATCGCCTGGTGCAAGCGCCGCAAGATCCAGATCATCACCACCGGCGGCGCGGGCGGGCAGATCGACCCGACGCTGATCCAGGTGTGCGACTTGAACCGCACGTTCAACGATCCGCTGGCCTCGAAAGTGCGTTCTACCTTGCGCCGCGACTACGGTTTTTCCCGCACCGTGACCCGCCACTACAGCGTGCCCTGCGTGTTCTCGACCGAACAATTGCGCTACCCCAAACCCGACGGCAGCATCTGCTTGCAGAAGAGTTTTGTCGGCGATGGCGTCAAACTCGACTGCGCCGGTGGGTTCGGCGCGGTGATGATGGTGACCGCGACATTCGGCATGGTCGCGGCGACCAAGGCTGTGGATAAGATTGTGGCGGGTGTGCGACGGCCGGCTGACCGGGTCAAGCCCGAATAGTGACCGCTCTTGTGGCGAGGGGATTTATCCCCGCTGGGCTGCGAAGCAGCCCCCAAACCAGGCAACTCAGTATGCCAAGAGGATTGAGGTCACAGCTCTAGAGGGGCTGCTTCGCAGCCCAACGGGGATAAATCCCCTCGCCACAATCATTGCGTCAATTCGCGCATCCGCTTCAACACCGCATTCAAGCCATTGCTACGCGATGGCGACAGCTGCCGCGACAATCCCAGCTGATTGAACCAACCCGGCAAATCCACCTGCTGCAACTCGGCAGCGGACAATCCGTTGACCCGCGCCAACAGCAACGCCACCAGCCCACGAATCAACCGTGCATCGCTGCTGGCGGAGAACTGCCACTGCCCGTCCTGCAGCTGTCCCACCAGCCACACCTGACTTTCACAGCCGCTGACCAGATTGGTCTCGCATTTGTCGGCATCGCTCAAGGGCGGCAAACGCTCGCCCCATTGCATCAGCAGCCGGGCGCGCTGTTCCCACCCCGATGCGTCCCGAAAGACTTGCAGCGCTGCGGCCGCGTCGGCCGGCAGGCTCATCGGAGCATCTCCAGGGCCTGGTCCAGCGCTTCGAAGAAGCGTTCGATATCGGCGGAGTCGTTGTACAGCGCCAGCGACACGCGAATCGCCCCCGATAACTTCAGGTGCTTGAACAGCGGCATGGCGCAGTGATGCCCGGCACGTACGGCGATGCCTTGTTCGGTCAGCAAGTGGGCCAGGTCGGCGTTGTGCACGCCTTCGACCACGAAGCTGACCAGGGCCAGGCTCGGATTGCCTACCAGGCGTACGCCGTTGCGCGCCAGCAGCCCGTGGAGCAGGTAGTCATGCAGCGCTGCTTCATGGTCGCTGACCGTTTGCGGGTCGAGGCCGGACAGGTAGTCGAGGGTCGCGCCCAGGCCGATCACACTGGCAATCGGCGGCGTGCCGGCTTCGAAGCCCAGTGGTGCCGGACGGAACGTGGCGCTGTGGTAGTCGGCCTGTTGCACCATCTCGCCGCCGAACTGCCAATGACGCAGTTGATGAAGCGCTTCGGTGCGGCCGAACAACACGCCCAGTCCTTCGGGGCCATAGAGCTTATGGCTGGAAAATACATAAAAGTCGCAACCCAGTGCCTGCACATCGTGACGGCCATGCACCACGCCTTGGGCGGCATCGATCACTGTCAGCGCGCCATGGGCCTTGGCCAGGGCTAATAGCGCTGGTAAGGGCTGCCAGGTGCCCAGCACGTTGGACAACTGGCTCACCGCCAGCAGGCGCGTACGTGGCCCGATCAGATCGGCGGCGGCGCTGATATCGATCACTCCATCGGCATCCAGCGGCAACACCACCAGCGTCAACGCACGACGCTCGGCCAGTTGTTGCCACGGCAGCAGGTTGGCGTGGTGTTCCAGGGCGCTGATGACGATTTCATCGCCCGGATTGAAAAGATGTTCCAGCCCATAGGCCAGAAGATTCAGCGCCGAAGTGGCGCCATGGGTGAAGACGATTTGCCCGCAATCCGCTGCATTGAGCCATTGCGAGACTTTGAGTCGGCTGTCTTCGAACGCCTGGGTCGCATGGGCGCCCGGCAAATGCTGCGCGCGGTGCACGTTGGCCGCGCCATTGGCGTAGTAATGCGCCAGGGCGTCCAGCAGGGCTTGGGGTTTTTGCGTGGTGGCGGCGTTGTCCAGGTAGGTCTGGCCTTGCCGTTGCAGGGCGGCGATGGCCGGGAAGTCGGCGCGCCAGGGGGATTGGATCAACATGCTTTCGGGCCCTGCTGGAGTGACGCCGGACCCTGCGGGAGCGGGCTTTTTTTTGTGGGAGCCGAGCTTGCTCGCGATGGCAGCGACACGGTTTACGGTGAGACCGCGTCATCGTTCATTCGCGAGCAAGCTTTGCTCCCACAAAAAAAGCTCGCTCCCACAGGTGAGGGTGTGAAGCGGCTTAGTTGTGGGCGTGCAGTGCAGCGTTCAGTTCGATGGCCGACTTGTGAGTCTTGCATTCCACCGCGCCGGTCTCGGAGTTGCGACGGAACAACAGGTCGGGCTGGCCGGCCAGTTCGCGGGCCTTGACCACCTTGACCAACTGGTTGTTCTCGTCCAGCAGCGCCACCTTGGTGCCGGCGGTCACGTACAGGCCCGACTCCACGGTGTTGCGGTCACCCAGCGGAATGCCGATGCCGGCGTTGGCGCCGATCAGACAGCCTTCGCCAACCTTGATCACGATGTTGCCACCGCCCGACAGGGTGCCCATGGTCGAGCAACCGCCGCCCAGGTCCGAGCCCTTGCCGACGAACACGCCAGCCGATACACGGCCTTCGATCATGCCTGGTCCTTCAGTGCCGGCGTTGAAGTTGACGAAACCTTCGTGCATCACCGTGGTGCCTTCGCCCACATAGGCGCCCAGGCGGATCCGCGCGGCATCGGCGATACGCACGCCGGCCGGGACCACGTAGTCGGTCATTTTCGGGAACTTGTCCACCGAGAACACTTCCAGCAGCTCGCCGCGCAGACGGGCTTCGAGCTGGTGCTCGGCCAGTTCGCTCAGATCGATTGCGCCCTGGCTGGTCCAGGCTACGTTCGGCAGCAGCGGGAAAATACCGGTCAGGTTCAGGCCATGAGGCTTGACCAGGCGGTGGGACAACAGATGCAGCTTGAGGTAGGCCTCGGGCGTGGAGCTCAGTGGTGCGTCTTCAGCCAGCAGGGTGGCGACCAGCGGCTTGTGGCTCTCGGCCAGACGGGTCAGCAACGCGGCTTGCGCGGCATCGACGCCCTTGAGCGCGTCAGCCAGTTGCGAAGCCTGGGCGGTGGTGAAGGTGATGGCCTGGTTGCCTTCGCTATAGGCCAGAATCGGCGCGATGGCCTTGACGATCTCGGCCGAAGGGTTGAGCAACGGTTGGGCGTAGAACACTTCCAGCCAGGTGCCTTGACGGTTTTGCGTGCCGACACCGAAGGCCAGGCTGAACAGAGTACTGGACATGAAATTACCTCTACAAAATGGACTGGGCAGGTTTACTTGATCTCTGCCGCATAAATATCTGGCTTGAAGCCAATCAGGGTTCGGTCACCGAGATCAAGCACCGGGCGCTTGATCATCGAGGGTTGGGCGAGCATCAGTTCGATGGCTTTCGTCTGGTCGAGATCGGCTTTACGTTCGTCGTCGAGTTTGCGAAAGGTCGTACCGGCACGGTTCAACACCACTTGCCAGCCATGCTCGTTGCACCATTGGGTCAGGTGCTCACGGTCGATGCCGGCGGTTTTGTAATCGTGAAAGTCATAGCTGACAGCGTGTTCATCGAGCCAGGTGCGCGCCTTTTTCATCGTGTCACAGGCTTTGGTGCCGAAAAGGTGCAACGTTTTGCTTGAATCGGTCAAGGAATTGCCCCCTTTGCAGGTGCTGGAAATAAAAGGTGAAGGATTATGCCATGACCGGACGGTTTGGCGACGGCCCAGATCGGCATGCCCCCAAACCTGTGGGAGCAAAGCTTGCTCGCGATACAGGCGACACGGTTCAACTGCAAGACTGCGCCATCGTTCATCGCGAGCAAGCTCAGCTCCCACAGGCTCATTCCACAGAGCGGGCTGCGACATAGGTACAACGGCTACGCCCATGCTAAGCGGTTAATATGGCACTTCAACGGCAAGCTGTTGCCGGATGTGTGTCGCTGTAAATGGAAACTCGTTATGCAAAGCGCTTATACCGTGCTGATCCTGTTGACGCTCGTGGGTGTTTCGCGGCTGATCGGCCGGTTGATCCCGTTGCCGTTGCCCTTGGTGCAGATCGGCGCAGGGGCGTTGCTGGCCTGGCCATCCCTGGGTTTGCATGTAACGCTCAATCCAGAGTTGTTCCTGTTTTTATTCCTGCCGCCACTGCTGTTCTCCGATGGCTGGCGCATGCCCAAGCGCGAATTCTGGCGCCTGCGCGGGCCGATCCTGACGCTGGCGGTGGGGCTGGTGCTGTTTACGGTGGTGGGCGCCGGTTATTTCATTCACTGGCTGCTGCCGAGCATCCCGCTGGCGGTGGCGTTTGCCCTGGCGGCGGTCCTGTCGCCGACCGACGCGGTGGCGGTGTCGGCGATTGCCCGCGATCGCTTGCCCGCGCCGTTGATGCACATGCTCCAGGGCGAAGCGCTGATGAACGACGCATCGGGCCTGGTCACCTTCAAGTTCGCCCTGGCGGCGGCGATCACCGGGGTGTTTTCCCTGGCGGGCGCGAGCCTGACCTTCGTGCTGGTGGCGATCGGTGGACTGCTGGTCGGCGTGGCCTTGAGTTGGCTGGTAGGCCGTATGCGGGCCTGGATGATCGGGCGCGGCTGGGACGATCCGGCCACACATGTAGTGTTCATGTTGCTGCTGCCATTCGCGGCCTATGTGCTGGCTGAACGCTTGGGCGCTTCGGGGATTCTCTCGGCGGTGGCGGCCGGCATGATGCAGAGCTGGCTCGACCTGCTGCCGCGCCAGACCGGCACGCGGTTGCTCAATCGCAGCGTCTGGTCGCTGCTGGAGTTTGCCTTCAACGGCTTGATCTTCCTGCTGCTGGGCCTGCAATTGCCGGACATCGCCAAGGCGGTGACCAGCCATGAAACCACATTGTGGCCGACGCTGTTCTACCGCTGCCTGGACGTGGTGGCGATTTTCCTGGTGTTGCTGGTGCTGCGGTTTGTCTGGGTGCAAAGCACTTGGCGCGTGTCCGGGCTATTGCGCCGCTGGCGTGGCAAAGGCGAGTTGACCCTGGTGCCGACGGCACGTTCTTGCTGGTTGTTGACCTTCGGCGGTGTGCGCGGGGCGGTGACGTTGGCGGGGGTGCTGTCGGTGCCGTTGCTGCTGGGGGCGGGGGAAGCGTTTCCCGAGCGGGACTTGCTGATCTTCATTGCCGCCGGGGTGATTCTGTTGTCGCTGATCGCGGCCTGCGTCGCCCTGCCACTGCTGTTACGGGGCATTGAGAAGAGCCCTGACGACAAGCGCCGCAACGAAGTTCGCGATGCCTGGCGCAAAACTGCTGAAGCGGCGATCCATGCGCTGGAGGTGGACGAAACGAGCGAGGCTGCCAGCGCGCCCGACGCGACCCAAGCGGCGCTGGCGGCGGAGCTCAAAGCACGACTGATGTCTGAGTATCGCCACCAGCTCGACGTATTCAACGACTCCGCCGAAGCCCAGGCATTGGCGTTCGAGATGGACCTGCTGGAACGCCGGCTGCGCTTGAAGGCCTATCGGGCGCAGCGGCTGGAGTTGTATCGCCTCAGCCGTCATCACCAGATTGGGGATGACGTGCTGCGTGAGGTGCTGGGGGAGTTGGATCTGGCGGAGGCGAATTTGGGGTTGGGTAAATAGCAGCCATGGCGCAAAGCTAATTGTGGCGAGGGGATTTATCCCCGTTGGACTGCGCAGCAGTCCCAAAGCTGTCAATTCAAGCTGTCTGACACAGCGCGTTGTTAGCTTTGAGGGCTGCTTCGCAGCCCAGCGGGGATAAATCCCCTCGCCACAGGATAGATCACCACCACTTTGCGGATCTTCGGCATTTCAGGCGCAACAAAGCCCGGTGTGCCTTGTTCTCATAGAAAGCAAAGCCGCCCGAAGGCGGCTTCAATCGACACGCAGTTGAGCTTGCTCCGCCCCGTCTGCGCGGCTGGGTCAGCCCTGAGAGGGACCCAGACTCCGGCCAGCTTTCGCTGGTGACGGGGGCGATCATGGCTACTGGTATTAGCGAATTCAAGCCAGCTTGATTCTTGAAACAGGGCTGCATGAGATTTGTTGAAGTGTTAAACCCGTAAAATCAATGGCTTGCTTTAGGGGGCGCGTTTTATTTCTTTTCTTGTCTGAGCAAGCGATTGTGGTCTGTCAGACGCACCGAAGTTTCCGACAAGTTTTTAAGGTTGTCCGTCGGAAGCGAGGGCTCTAGCCTCTGGGTGTCGCTGCCAATTCAGCGACCGGACGTGAGAATCCGAACTCCTCTAGGCGCGCAGGCGCCGACCATATAAAGTGCAGGCGATTTTTCGTCTGCGCATTATGTTATGGCGGCCGTGCGCGGGCATGCTTCGGCATGGCCGGGCTTCTAGAGACTCGGATTCTCACCCCGCGTACGGCTGCCACCCTCCGGTCCGTGAGAAGACTCGGTGGCGGCTCCCAATTCTCTAGGAGCTATAAACATGATCAAAGAAACTCCCAATCCTCCAAAGCCTGCCTCCACTTTCCCCTACGGCGACTACGCCCCGGAAAAGCTACAAGAAGCCGCTGATCGTGCGCTGGACCACTACCTCAAACCTGACGACAGCAACTCAGAACCCAAGCCCTCAGTACAGCTATTCACTGTGGCTGAAGGTATCGACACCGAAGTGTTGCTGGCCAACCTCAGTGAAACCCTGGCTTCGGCCAATGCAATGCTCAACGACCTTGCCTTCGATCAGGACGGCTCGCGACGGCATGTAGCATTGGGAGTGGCCCAGATGATTGAGTTGGGGATGTTGTTGGCGAACAAGTGCCTGGATCGGGTAGAGCTTCGGACTTGATGTAATAGTGCCGGCCTCATCGCGAGCAAGCTTTGCTCCCACAGGATCCGGTATCGGTCACAAACTTTGTGAACAACACCAAACCACTGTGGGAGCAAAGCTTGCTCGCGATAAATCGAAAGGCAATTACAAAAATATCAGTGAAGCACTGAACCTGTGGCGAGGGGATTTATCCCCGTTGGACTGCGAAGCAGCCCTAAAGCAGTGAACTCAATCTTTCTGGCACACCGAGTTGCCTGTTTGGGGGCCGCTTCGCAGCCCAGCGGGGATGAATCCCCTCGCCACAACAGCGCTTATGCGTGAGCCTCTTCCTGCTCAGGAACCAGCCGCACTTCCACTCTCTGACCCAACGCACGCGCTGCGCTGGCAAGCGTTGCCAGCGTCATTCCTGCATCGTTCTGATCCAACGCACGATCAACAGCAGTGCGACTGGTGTGCATCCGCTGTGCAAGGGCCTTTTTGGTCACTTTCTGAAGTTTCATTGCTTCGGCAATCTGCCAGGCAATAACGCGTTTGAGCGCAGCGGCGGAAACTTCTTCGGCGATACCTTGCTCGGCGAGGAAGTCGTCAAAATCAGATCCGATGTGCTTGTTCATTTGCTGTGCCTCATAGTCTTGCTTTGCGCTGCTTGGCGGTTGCCATGTCGGTGGTTGGCGTTTTTTGACTTTTCTTTATGAAAGCGTGGAGTAGAACCATGTCAGAGCCCACTACGGTGAAGAGAACGCGGGATGGTATCTCCAAGGTCAATCCTGACCTCCCATAGCCCAGTGTCCAGTTTGCGAACCACCGGCATACCTATCGGCCACCCAATCTGAACAGTCTTGATGTCAGTCCCGATCATTCGTCTGTGCTCGCGAGGCAGGTCAGTCAGCCATTCGCGAACGGGCTCATTCCCGGCGTCTGTGCGGAAGAAACGTACGTTTAGTATGGGGGCAATATCAACCATGAATGGAGTGTACCGAAATAGGTGCATTTCGCAAGCTGGGTTGCTACTGAGAATTTGTACAGGATCCTGAGATTACGGACATCTCCTGGCCTCGACCTATGCGATGCTCAGCGATCTGGTGTTTGACCTGAACGGTTCGCGGCGGCATGTAGCGTTGGGGGGGCCGATGATTGAGTTGGGGATGTTGTTGGCGAACAAGTGCCTGGACCGGGTAGAGCTTCGGACTTGATGTAATAAGTGCCGGCCTCATCGCGAGCAAGCTTTGCTCCCACAGGAGGCGGGTGTCGGTCACAAACTTTGTGAACAACACCAAACCGCTGTGGGAGCAAAGCTTGCTCGCGATAAATCGAAAGGCAAATACACAAATACCTGTGAAGCACTGAACCTGTGGTGAGGGGATAAATCCCCTCGCCACAACAGCCCCGATACAGCCATCAACCCCGACGTTGAATGAACGCGCGGATCCGCTCGGCCGCTTCCACGCATTCAGCCAGCGGCGCGACCAGGGCCATGCGCACGCGCCCGGCGCCTGGGTTGACGCCATCCACATCGCGGGACAGGTACGAGCCCGGTACCACGGTCACGTGTTCCTGTTCGAACAGGTCCCGGCAGAACGCCGCGTCATCGCCTGCCACATTCGGCCACAAGTAGAAGCTGCCATCGGGACGCTGCACATCCAGCACCGGGCTTAAGATATCCAGCACCGCGTCAAACTTCTCCCGGTACAGCCCACGGTTGGCGCGCACATGCTCTTCGTCGTTCCACGCGGCGATGCTCGCCAGTTGGGTCTGAACCGGCATCGCGCAGCCGTGGTAGGTGCGATACAGCAAGAAGCCCTTGAGGATGTCCGCGTCGCCGGCCACGAAACCGGAGCGCAGGCCGGGCAGGTTGGAGCGTTTGGACAGGCTGTGGAACACCACGCAGCGCTTGAAGTCCTGGCGACCGAGTTCGACGCAGGCGCTGAGTAGCCCTGGCGGCGGGGTCTGTTCGTCGAAGTACAGCTCGCTGTAGCACTCGTCCGCGGCGATCACGAAGTCATGTTCGTCAGCCAGGGCGATGAGTTTCTTCAGCACGTCCACTGGAATCAATGCGCCGGTCGGGTTGCCCGGGGAGCACAGGAACAGGATCTGGCAGCGTTTCCAGATGTCCGGCGAGACGGCGTCGAAATCCGGGTTGAAGCCGTTTTCGTCCAGGCACGGCAGGTAGTGCGGCTTGGCACCGGCCAGAAACGCGGCGCCTTCATAGATCTGATAGAACGGATTCGGGCTGACCACCAGGGCATCGTCGCCACGGTTGACCACGGTCTGGGTGAAAGCAAACAGCGCTTCACGGGTGCCATTGACCGGCAGCACGTGACGCGCCGGATCCAGCCAGCCGTTTGGCACGTTGAAGCGGCGCTCGCACCAACCAGTGATGGCCTCACGCAACTCCGGGATGCCGAGGGTGGTCGGGTACACGGCCATTTTTTCCAGATTGCTGGCCAGGGCTTCAGCCACGAAGCTTGGCGAGCGATGTTTGGGTTCGCCGATGGACAGGGCGATCGGGCGTTTGTCCGGATTGGGCGTGACGCTGCCCAGCAGGGCACGGAGCTTTTCGAACGGGTAAGGCTGGAGCTGGTTCAGAGCGTTGTTCATCAAGGGCCTCGTCAATGTGGGCGCGGTCCTTGTGGGAGCGAGCAGGCTCGCTCCCACAGGAAGTTCGTTGGTTCAGATATTGATACGCGTCAGGTTGATATCAGGTTCCTGGTTGACGCTCAGCTGCCGGACAATCGCGTCCTGCAGGCGGCTGCACAACTGCGGATCGGACAGCGGCTGGTTATGCGCGTCAGTGATGAAGAACACGTCTTCCACCCGCTCGCCCAGGGTGGCGATCTTGGCGTTCTGCAACGACAGGTCGAACTCCAGGAATATATGCCCGACCCGCGCCAGCAGGCCCGGGCGATCCGGGGCGCTGAGCTCCAGCACCGTGACCTGACGCTGGGCGTCGTTGTGGATCGTCACCTGGGGAGCGAAGGCGAAGTGCTTGAGTTGGCGCGGCACCCGGCGCTGGATGATGGTCGGGTAATCCGCCGGGTTGCGCAGGGCCTCGGTGAGACCGTCGCGGATCTGCTTGACCCGCGCCGGGTTGTCGCCAATCGAATCGCCGTCGGTGTCGAGCACAATGTAGGTGTCGAGGGTGAACTGGCTGCTGGACGTAATGACCCGAGCGTCGTGAATGTTGAGGTTGAGCTGGTCCATCGCCGCCACGGTCACGGCGAAGAAGTCGTGCTGGTCCGGGGCGTAGATGAAAATCTGCGTGCCGCCCTCGAACTCGCGCTGGGTGGTTTCCTTGATCAGCACCAACGGCCCGCCATCGGCCGGTTGCTGCAAAATCGCATCGCTGTGCCAGGCCACGTCGCCGGCCGTGTGGCGCAGGAAATAGTCGTCGCCCAATTGCGACCAGAGCTGCTCGACGTCGTCCGGATCGGTGCCACCGCGTACCAGGATGTCCAGGGCGGCGCTTTGGGTGCGACGGATCTGCTCTTCGCGGTCCACCGGGTTTTCCAGGCCGCGGCGCAAGGCGCGCTTGGTCTCGGTGTAGAGCTGGCGCAGCAGGCTGGCGCGCCAGGAATTCCACAGGCTCGGGTTGGTGGCGTTGATATCGGCCACGGTCAGTACATAGAGGTAGTCCAGGCGTGTTTCATCGCCGACGATCTGAGCGAAGTCGTGGATCACCTGCGGGTCGGACAAGTCCTTGCGCTGGGCGGTGGTCGACATCACCAGGTGATTCTGCACCAGCCAGACGATCAGTCGGCTGTCCCATACTGGCAGTTGGTGCCGCTGGCAGAACGCCTCGGCATCCACCGCGCCGATCTCGGAGTGATCGCCTTGGCGACCTTTGCCGATATCGTGATAAAGCCCTGCCATGTAGATCAGTTCGGGCTTGGGCAGCTTGCCCATGAGCTTGCTGGCCAGCGGGAATTTTTCTGATACCTGGGTGTATTGCAACTTACGCAGGTGCTTGATCAGGTTCAGCGTGTGGGCATCGACCGTATAGATGTGGAACAGGTCGTGCTGCATTTGCCCGACGATGAAGCCGAACTCCGGCAGGTAGCGCCCCAGAATGCCGTAGCGGTTCATCCGCCGCAGGTTGCGATGCACCCCGATCCTGCACTTGAACAGCTCGATGAACAGGCTGGTGTTGCGGATATCGTGGCGGAAGTCGTCATCGATCAGGTGACGGTTTTCCCGCAGCAGGCGAATGGTGTCGGCGCGCACCCCCTTGATTTCCGGCTGCTGGGCCATGAGTACGAAGATCTCGAGCATGGCAAAAGGTGTACGGCGGAACACGTTGGCGCTACGCGCTTCGATGTAGCCGTCATGCAGTTGGAAGCGTGAGTTGATCGGTTGCGGTGGCGCTTCGTCCTGGGACGCGAGGATGACTTCCTCGAAGTGCTGGATGATCAGCTCGCTGAGCTGGGCAATGCTCATTACCACCCGGTAGTACTGCTGCATGAAGTTTTCGATGGACTGCTTGGCATCCTGGCCCTCGAAGCCCAGCAAGCCCGCGATGGAGCGCTGGTGATCGAACAGCAGGCGGTCTTCGGAGCGCCCGGCAAGCATGTGCAAGGCGTAGCGCACTTTCCACAGAAATTCCTGGGACGAGGCCAGCAGGGCGTTTTCGCTTTCCACCAGGAAGCCTTCGCCGGCCAGGGCTCGCAGGTTCAGCGTGCCGTACTGGCGACGGGCAACCCACAGGATCGTCTGGATGTCCCGCAATCCGCCAGGGGAGCCTTTGACGTTGGGCTCCAGGTTGTATTCGGTGTCGTTGTACTTGTGGTGGCGGGCCTTCTGCTCGGCGCGCTTGGCCAGGAAAAAGTCCTTGCTGGGCCACATGTGCGCCGTGCTGGTGACCTCGAGCATACGTTGGCGCAGGTGCTCGGGGCCGGCGATGGTCCGGCTTTCCATTAGGTTGGTGATCACCGTCAGGTCGGCGCGGGCCTCGTCGGCGCATTCCTGCACCGAGCGCACGCTCTGACCGACTTCCAGGCCGATGTCCCACAGCAGCGTCAGAAAACGCTCGATGGAGTCGCGGAAAACTTCATGGTCGGCGCTGTCCAGCAGGATCAGCAAATCGATGTCGGAGTAGGGGTGCAGTTCGCCGCGTCCGTAGCCACCCACCGCCACCAGGGCAATGTCGGCATCTTCGCTCCAGTTGAACTGCTCCCAGGCCTTTTGCAGGATGTTATCGACGAACCAGGCGCGGTCTTCGATCAGCCGGCGAATATCCCGGCCACTGCGAAAGCGCTGGTCGAGCACTTCGTGAGCCTGGCGGATCGCCTTCTTGAAGGCCGATATGGGGCTTGCCTTCAGGGCCAGTTCAGCCTGGAACTGGCCGCGGTCGAAGAGTTCGGGATCCACCTGCGGCATCGAATGGCTTTCCTTTCTTTCTATCTATAGCTGGGTTGTGGATCAGGCGGAAACGCGGGCGATGGTGTCATCGTTGCGCAGGGTGAAGATCTCGTACCCAGTCTCGGTGACCAGCAAGGTATGTTCCCACTGGGCTGACAGCTTGCGGTCCTTGGTGATGGCGGTCCAGCCGTCACCCAGTACCTTGGTGTTGGCGCGGCCCTGGTTGATCATTGGCTCGATGGTGAAGGTCATGCCCGCTTGCAGCTCCATGCCGGTGCCGGCACGGCCGTAGTGCAGGATCTGCGGTTCTTCATGGAACACTTTGCCGATACCGTGGCCGCAGAACTCGCGTACCACCGAGAAACCATTCTTCTGCGCGTGTTTCTGGATCACTTCGCCGATGTCTCCCAGGCGGCAGCCCGGTTTCACCAGTTCAATGGCCATGTACATGCATTCCTGGGTGACTTTCGACAGGCGCTGGGCCCATTCCGGCACGTTGCCGACATGGAACATGCGACTGGTGTCGCCGTGATAGCCGTCCTTGATGACGGTGACGTCGATGTTCAGGGTGTCGCCATCCTTCAGCGGCTTTTCGTTGGGGATGCCGTGGCAGACCACGTGGTTGATCGAGGTGCAGATCGACTTCGGGAAACCCTTGTAATTGAGCGGAGCAGGGATGGCTTTCTGCTCATTGACGATGTAGTCGTGGCAGATCCGGTCCAGTTCTTCGGTGGTAACGCCCGGCTTGACGTGTTCGGCAATCATTTCCAGCACGTCGGCGGCGAGTTTGCCGGCGACACGCATTTTTGCGATGTCCTCGGGGGTTTTGAGGGTAACGGTCATACAGGCTCTCTCTGCGCCCGACGGCGCTGTTCAAAACGAAATAGGCGGCGGATGATGATCCGGGCAGCCCTGAAAAACGCGATTCTAACAGACGATCAGCGCAAATCCGCGCCTGCATGCATCGCTTCTCTCTATCAAAGGCTGTATCCACAGGCAATGAAAGGGCCGTGGGAGCGGTGCTTCGCCAGGTTTTCAGAATCCGTGTTCCGTTTTCGCCCTTGCTGTGGTATAAAATGCGCCGCTTTCCGGGGATGACCCCGCAAGCTTAAATCCACACACGTGTCGACACGATGACCTGGGTGCCTTCGGCTTATATAAGTCGCTGGTTGGTCATTGGGATACGTGGAGGCCAAACCCGACTTATCAAGGAACTATCATGTCCCAAGTCAACATGCGCGATATGCTGAAGGCCGGTGTGCACTTCGGTCACCAGACCCGTTACTGGAACCCGAAAATGGGTAAGTACATTTTCGGCGCGCGTAACAAGATCCACATCATCAACCTTGAAAAAACCCTGCCAATGTTCAACGAGGCACTGACCTTCGTAGAGCGCCTGGCCCAGGGCAAAAACAAGATTCTGTTCGTCGGCACCAAGCGTTCCGCTGGCAAGATCGTTGCTGAAGAAGCAGCACGTTGCGGTTCGCCGTACGTCGATCACCGCTGGTTGGGCGGCATGCTGACCAACTTCAAGACCATTCGCGCTTCCATCAAGCGTCTGCGTGACCTTGAAGTTCAGTCCGAAGACGGTACTTTCGCCAAGCTGACCAAGAAAGAAGCGCTGATGCGCACCCGCGATCTTGAGAAGCTGGACCGCTCCCTGGGCGGTATCAAGGACATGGGCGGTCTGCCTGACGCACTGTTCGTGATCGACGTTGACCACGAGCGCATCGCGATCACCGAAGCCAACAAGCTGGGTATCCCGGTCATCGGCGTTGTCGATACCAACAGCAGCCCGGAAGGCGTTGACTACATCATCCCAGGCAACGATGACGCCATTCGCGCCATCCAGCTGTACATGGGTTCGATGGCTGACGCTGTCATCCGTGGTCGCAACAACGTGAATGGCGGCACCGAAGTCTTCGCTGAAGAAGCTCCGGCAGCAGCCGCTGAGTAATTGACGCCCTGGCGTTGACTCAGTAAGCAAAAAGGGGGCTTGGCCCCCTTTTTGCCACCTCGAAAACCATTTGTCAGCAGCGCAGCTACAGCATCTGTAACGTGCAGCGGCTAACAAAGGGTGGTTCAGGAAGAATTGATCGCCCGTTCGGTCGGGTGGAATGGTTGAAAACCTATCCAAGAGGAATTTGAAAATGGCAGAGATTACTGCAGCGTTGGTCAAAGAACTGCGCGAGCGTACCGGCGAAGGCATGATGGACTGCAAGAAAGCCTTGACCAAGGCTGGCGGCGACATCGAGAAAGCCATTGATGACATGCGTGCTTCGGGCGCCATCAAGGCTGCCAAGAAAGCCGGCAACATTGCCGCTGAAGGCGCGATCGGTATCAAGGATGACGGTAAAGCTGCCGTTATCATCGAAGTCAACTCTCAGACTGACTTCCTGGCCCTGCAAGACGACTTCAAGGCATTCGTTGCTGCCAGTGTAGAAAAAGCATTCGCCGACAAACTGACCGACGCAGCTCCGCTGATTGCCGCTCAGGAATCGGCTCGTGAAGCCCTGGTTGCCAAAGTAGGCGAAAACGTCAACATCCGTCGTCTGGTTCGCGTCGAAGGTGATGTTGTCGGTTCTTACCTGCACGGCAACAAGATCGGCGTCGTTGTAGCCCTCAAAGGCGGTAGCGTCGAGCTGGCCAAAGACATCGCGATGCACGTCGCTGCCAGCAACCCAGAGTTCCTGCTGCCGTCGGAAGTTTCCGCTGATGCCATTGAGCGCGAAAAAGCCGTGTTCATGCAGCTCAACGAAGACAAGATCAAAGGCAAACCAGCCGAAATCGTTGAAAAAATGATTGCCGGTCGTATCACCAAGTTCCTGGCTGAAGCCAGCCTGGTTGAGCAGGCCTTCGTCAAGAACCCTGAAATCAAGGTCGGTGAACTGGCCAAGAAGGGCGGCGCTGAAATCGTTTCCTTCACCTACTTCAAAGTGGGCGAAGGCATCGAGAAGCCAGTAGACAACTTCGCTGAAGAAGTGGCTGCTCAACTGGCTGCCAGCAAGCAATAAGACGGTTTTTACAACTGTCGCCCTGAAGAGGCTGCCCGCTTACGCGCGCAGCCTCTTTTTGGATGGGGATGCCGATTTTTATTGGTTTCCTGTCGGAACTGGCTTACAAAGCCGTGTTCCGATGGCGCTGTGTCAGCGTCAAGCTAGAGTGAACGCAGGCTGCAAACAGCCTGAAAGAATTTTCGAAAATACGCCGCAGGAGAGATTCGCAATGGCTCAGCAGGGCAGTGGTTATCAGGCTCGCTATAAACGCATTCTACTCAAGCTTAGCGGCGAGGCCCTGATGGGCTCGGAAGAGTTCGGGATCGATCCGAAAGTGCTGGATCGCATGGCCCTGGAAGTCGGCCAGTTGGTCGGGATCGGCGTTCAGGTCGGCCTGGTTATCGGCGGCGGCAACCTGTTCCGCGGCGCAGCGCTGAGCGCGGCCGGCATGGATCGGGTTACGGGCGACCACATGGGCATGCTGGCCACTGTGATGAACGCCCTGGCTATGCGTGACGCGCTGGAGCGTGCCAATATCTCGGCCATCGTAATGTCGGCCATCTCCATGGTCGGCGTGACCGATCACTACGACCGCCGCAAAGCGATGCGCCACCTCAATGCCAAGGAAGTGGTGATTTTTGCCGCCGGCACCGGTAATCCGTTCTTCACCACGGATTCGGCCGCCTGCCTGCGAGCGATCGAGATCGATGCCGATGTCGTGCTCAAGGCAACCAAGGTCGATGGCGTCTATACCGCTGACCCGTTCAAAGATCCGCATGCCGAGAAGTTCGATCATCTGACCTACGATGAAGTACTGGATCGCAAGCTGGGTGTCATGGACCTGACGGCTATCTGCCTGTGCCGCGACCACAAGATGCCGCTGCGCGTTTTTAACATGAACAAGCCCGGCGCCCTGCTGAATATCGTGCATGGTGGCGCCGAAGGAACACTGATCGAGGAAGCACAACAATGATCAACGAAATCAAGAAAGACGCTCAAGAGCGCATGCAGAAATCCGTGGAGTCGCTGGCACACAACTTCGGTCGCATTCGTACCGGCCAGGCGCACCCAAGCATCCTCGAAGGCGTGATGGTGCCGTACTACGGCGCTGATACTCCGATCAAGCAAGTGGCCAACATCACCGTCAAGGATGCCCGGACCCTGCAAGTCGTTGCCTTTGAGCGCAACATGCTGGGCGCGGTCGACAAGGCCATTGGCAGTGCCGGCCTGAACCTGAACCCGACCAACCTGGGTGAGCTGCTGCTGATTTCCATGCCGGCCCTGACCGAGGAAACCCGTAAGGGCTTCACCAAGCAGGCCCGTGATGTGGCTGAAGACGCTCGCGTCGCCGTGCGTAATATCCGCCGTGATGCCAACAGTCAGCTCAAGGACCTGGTCAAGGAAAAGGAAATCAGCGAAGACGAAGAGCGTCGCGCCACTGGCGAGATTGATGACCTGACCAAGAAGTACGTGGCTAAAATCGACGCGGATTTGGCGCAGAAAGAAAAAGACCTGATGGCCGTATAAGGGTCTCGTTTTCATGGAAAAGACCAAGCAGGCCGTGCCGTTCGCGGTTCCGCGTCACGTGGCAATCATCATGGACGGCAATAATCGCTGGGCCAAGAAGCGCTTTATGCCTGGCGTTGCCGGGCATAAAGCGGGGGTTGATGCAGTTCGCGCGGTCATCGAGGTGTGTGCCGAGGCCGGGGTCGAGGTACTGACCCTGTTCGCCTTCTCCAGCGAGAACTGGCAGCGTCCGGCCGATGAAGTCAGTGCCTTGATGGACCTGTTCCTCAAGGCCCTGCGGCGTGAGGCCAAGCGCCTCAACGACAACAGTATCAGCCTGCGCATCATTGGTGATCGCTCGCGCTTTCATCCCGAGTTGCAGGCCGCAATGCGCGAAGCCGAGGCCGCCACGGCGGGTGCCGATCGGTTCGTCCTGCAAATTGCCGCCAACTATGGCGGCCAGTGGGACATCGCCCAGGCGGCCCAACGGCTCGCGCGGGAAGTCCAGGCCGGGCATCTGCGGCCGGAAGACATCACGCCCGAGTTGTTGCAGGCCTGTCTGGCCACTGGCGACTTGCCGTTGCCGGACCTGTGCATTCGCACCGGTGGCGAGCATCGCATCAGTAACTTCCTGCTCTGGCAGCTGGCCTACGCTGAGCTGTACTTCTCCGACCTGTTCTGGCCGGACTTCAAACACGAAGCCATGCGCACGGCGCTGGCCGATTTCGCTTCCCGTCAGCGTCGCTTCGGTAAAACGAGTGAGCAGATCGAAGCTGGAGCCCGGGTTTAATGCTTAAACAACGAATCATCACCGCCCTGATCCTCTTGCCCATTGCCCTGGGTGGATTT
Organism: Pseudomonas hefeiensis; assembly: GCF_030687835.1. Classification (NCBI taxonomy): domain Bacteria; kingdom Pseudomonadati; phylum Pseudomonadota; class Gammaproteobacteria; order Pseudomonadales; family Pseudomonadaceae; genus Pseudomonas; species Pseudomonas hefeiensis. The sequence goes on along the minus strand of NZ_CP117449.1, from coordinate 5,135,312 downwards.
TTCCTGCTTGAAGGCGCCAGTTTCGCGCTGTTCATCGGGTTGGTCGTGACTTTGGGGGCGTGGGAGTGGGCGCGCCTGGCGGGTTTCCCTGCGCAGTCTGCGCGCGTGGCCTACGCCGTGGCCGTGGCGGCGATGCTGTTCGTCATGTACCTGGTGCCGGGTATCGCGCCCTGGGTACTGGGTGCGGCGGTCTTGTGGTGGGCCACGGCGACCTTCCTGGTGTTGACCTATCCGCGGACCACGCATCATTGGGCAGGCGCTGCCGCGAAGCTGGTGATTGGCCTGCTTATCCTGCTACCGGCCTGGCAAGGGCTGATCTGGATCAAGCAAGGCCCGTTGGGCAACTGGCAGATCATGGCCGTGATGGTGTTGGTCTGGGGCGCGGATGTCGGTGCCTATTTCTCCGGGCGGGCGTTCGGCAAGCGCAAGCTTGCACCCAAGGTCAGTCCTGGCAAGAGCTGGGAAGGGGTCTATGGCGGCCTGGCCTTGAGCCTGGTGATTACGGCCGTGGTCGGCGTCGTGCGCGAGTGGAGTGCCGGGCAGTTGCTGATGGGCCTGTTTGGCGCCGCCCTCATCGTGTTTGTTTCGGTGGTCGGCGATCTGACCGAAAGCATGTTCAAGCGTCAGTCCGGCATCAAGGACAGCAGTAATCTGCTGCCCGGCCATGGTGGCGTGCTGGATCGCATCGACAGCCTCACCGCTGCGATTCCGATCTTTGCCGTGTTGTTGTGGATGGCGGCATCGTGAGTCGCCCTCAATACATCACCGTCCTGGGGGCTACCGGTTCGATTGGTCTGAGTACACTTGACGTCATCGGCCGGCACCCGGAGCGCTATCAGGTGTTTGCCCTCAGTGGTTTCACTCGCTTGAGTGAGCTGCTGGCGCTGTGCGTGCGCCACACCCCGCGGTTCGCCGTGGTGCCCGAGGCTGGCGTTGCGCGGGTCTTGCAGGACGACTTGCGCGCGGCAGGCTTGCCTACCCGTGTGCTGGTGGGGGAGGAGGGCTTGTGTCAGGTGGCCTCCGATCCTGAAGTCGACGCGGTGATGGCGGCGATTGTCGGTGCGGCGGGCTTGCGTCCGACGCTGGCGGCAGTGGAGGCTGGCAAGAAGATCCTGCTGGCCAACAAAGAAGCTTTGGTAATGTCCGGCGCGCTGTTCATGCAGGCGGTGCGCAAAAGCGGCTCGGTGTTGTTGCCCATCGACAGCGAGCACAATGCGATTTTTCAATGCATGCCGCAGGATTTTTCCCGCGGCCTGGGCGCAGTGGGGGTTCGGCGGATTTTACTGACAGCTTCCGGCGGCCCGTTCCGGCAGACTCCGCTGGAAGAATTGGTGCATGTTTCACCGGAGCAGGCTTGTGCTCACCCGAACTGGTCCATGGGACGCAAGATTTCCGTGGATTCGGCCAGCATGATGAACAAGGGCCTGGAATTGATCGAGGCTTGCTGGTTGTTCGATGCCAAGCCTTCCCAGGTCGAGGTAGTGATTCACCCGCAGAGCGTGATCCACTCCCTGGTGGACTACATCGACGGTTCGGTACTGGCCCAGTTGGGCAACCCGGACATGCGCACCCCGATCGCCAATGCACTGGCCTGGCCTGCGCGGATCGATTCGGGCGTGGCGCCGCTGGACCTGTTTGCCATTGCCCGCCTGGATTTCCAGGCGCCGGACGAGCAGCGCTTTCCATGCCTGCGTCTGGCGCGACAGGCGGCCGAGGCGGGCAACAGTGCTCCGGCCATGCTTAACGCCGCCAATGAGGTGGCGGTTGCAGCGTTTCTCGACGGACGTGTCCGTTACCTCGAGATCGCGAGTATCATCGAGGAGGTCTTGAACCTCGAGGCCGTGGTTTCGCTCGATGACCTCGATGCGGTATTCACGGCGGACGCCAGGGCTCGCGAGCTGGCGGGCCAATGGTTGAAGCGGCACGGGCGTTGAGGCTGCGGTACGTTAGCCAGGGTTGTCCTGGGCAGGATTGCGGAGAAAACAGATGAGCGCGCTCTATATGATTGTCGGCACCCTGGTTGCATTGGGTGTGCTGGTCACTTTTCACGAATTCGGGCATTTCTGGGTCGCGCGTCGCTGTGGCGTCAAGGTTCTGCGTTTTTCCGTCGGTTTCGGCATGCCGCTGCTGCGCTGGCATGACAAAAAAGGCACCGAGTTCGTCGTGGCAGCCATTCCGCTGGGCGGCTACGTGAAAATGCTCGACGAGCGCGAAGGTGAAGTGCCCGCCGATCAGCTCGACCAATCCTTCAATCGCAAGACCGTCCGTCAGCGTATCGCCATTGTGGCGGCGGGGCCGATTGCCAACTTTTTACTGGCCATGGTTTTTTTCTGGGCCCTGGCCATGTTGGGCAGCGAGCAGGTGCGGCCGGTCATCGGCGCGGTCGAGGCCGGCAGCATAGCCGCACGGGCGGGTCTGGGTGCGGGCGAGGAAATCGTCGCCATCGATGGCGAGCCCACCTCGGGCTGGGCGGCGGTGAATCTGCAATTAGTGCGGCGTCTGGGCGAGAGCGGCTCGTTGCAGTTGGTGGTGCGTGAGCAAGGTTCGACGACGCAGTCGCCTCGCGAGCTGGTGCTGGATAACTGGCTCAAGGGTGCCGACGAGCCGGATCCGATCCGTTCCCTGGGCATTCGGCCTTGGCGACCTGCGTTGCCGCCGGTGCTGGCCGAGCTTGATCCGAAAGGCCCGGCCCAGGCAGCAGGCCTGAAGACCGGTGATCGGCTGCTGTCGCTTGATGGCCTGCCGGTCAGCGACTGGCAGCAGGTGGTCGATTCGGTTCGTGTACGTCCTGATACCAAAATTGTGCTGCGCGTCGAACGCGACGGTGCTCCAATTGACGTCCCGGTGACCTTGGGCGCTCGTGGCGAGAGCAAGACGCCGACCGGTTATCTGGGCGCCGGCGTCAAGGCCGTCGACTGGCCACCGGAGATGGTTCGTGAGGTCAGCTTCGGCCCTGTGGCGGCAATTGGCGAGGGCGCGCGTCGTACCTGGACCATGAGCATCCTGACCCTCGATTCGCTCAAGAAAATGTTGTTCGGCGAGCTCTCGGTAAAAAACTTGAGTGGACCGATAACCATTGCTAAAGTGGCGGGCGCTTCTGCCCAGTCGGGCGTCGCTGATTTCCTGAATTTCCTTGCTTATCTGAGCATTAGCCTGGGGGTTCTGAATTTGCTGCCCATTCCGGTACTGGATGGGGGGCATCTGCTGTTTTATCTGATCGAGTGGGCGCGTGGTCGTCCCTTGTCGGATAGGGTGCAAGGTTGGGGGATACAGATCGGTATCAGCTTGGTGGTCGGGGTGATGTTGCTTGCCTTGGTCAACGATTTGGGTCGTCTGTAACGCTTCGCTGAATTGCGAATCTGCCGCATTTTGCGGCAGTTTGTTTATTGCCAGTTGGAATAAGAAAGGACTTCATGAAACGTCTGCTGCTAACTGCGGTTCTCACCGTATTGATGATCGCCGAAGTTCACGCCGAGTCCTTCACTATCTCTGATATTCGCGTCAATGGCCTCCAGCGGGTCTCCGCGGGTAGTGTCTTTGGTGCCTTGCCGTTAAACGTCGGCGAGCAGGCGGATGATCGGCGCCTGGTGGAGTCCACTCGTGCGCTGTTCAAAACCGGCTTCTTTCAAGATATCCAACTGGGTCGTGACGGCAATGTCCTGGTCATCACGGTAGTTGAGCGGCCGTCGGTCGCCAGTATCGAGATCGAAGGCAACAAGGCGATCTCCACTGAAGACCTGATGAAGGGCCTCAAACAATCCGGCCTGGCCGAAGGCGAAATCTTCCAGCGCGCCACCCTCGAAGGTGTTCGTAACGAGCTGCAACGCCAGTACGTTGCCCAGGGTCGTTACTCGGCCACCGTCGACACTGAAGTGGTACCGCAGCCGCGCAACCGCGTAGGCCTTAAGGTCAACATCAATGAAGGCACCGTTGCGGCCATCCAGCACATCAACGTGGTGGGCAACACGGTTTTCCCGGATGAAGACCTGATCGACCTGTTCGAGCTCAAGACCACCAACTGGCTGTCGTTCTTCAAGAATGACGACAAGTATGCTCGCGAAAAACTCTCTGGTGACCTGGAGCGCCTGCGTTCCTACTACCTGGACCGTGGCTATATCAACATGGATATCGCTTCGACCCAGGTGTCCATCACCCCGGACAAGAAGCACGTCTACATCACCGTCAACGTCAACGAAGGCGACAAGTACACCGTTCGTGACGTCAAGCTCAGCGGTGACCTGAAGGTCCCCGAAGACCAGGTCACGTCGCTGCTGCTGGTGCAGAAGGGCCAGGTGTTCTCGCGCAAGCTGATGACCACCACTTCCGAACTGATCACCCGGCGCCTGGGTAACGAAGGTTATACTTTCGCCAACGTCAACGGCGTGCCTCAGCCACACGATGAAGACCATACCGTCGACATCACCTTCGCCGTGGATCCGGGCAAGCGTGCCTACGTCAACCGCATCAACTTCCGTGGCAACACCAAGTCCGAGGACGAGGTGCTGCGCCGTGAAATGCGCCAGATGGAAGGTGGCTGGGCATCGACTTACCTGATCGACCAGTCCAAGACTCGCCTGGAACGCCTGGGCTTCTTCAAGGAAGTCAACGTCGAGACTCCGGCAGTGCCCGGCGTTGATGACCAGGTCGATGTGAACTACAGCGTTGAAGAGCAGGCTTCCGGTTCGATCACCGCCAGCGTCGGTTTCGCCCAGAGCGCCGGTCTGATCCTCGGCGGCTCGATCACCCAGAACAACTTCCTGGGTACCGGTAACCGGGTCAGCGTCGGCCTGACCCGCAGCGAATACCAGACCCGCTACAACTTCGGTTTCGTCGACCCCTACTGGACTGCAGACGGTGTGAGCCTGGGCTACAACGCCTTCTATCGCACCACTGACTATGACGAGCTCGACTCCGACATCTCCAGCTATGCCGTGGACAGCCTGGGTGCAGGCGTCAACGTGGGTTATCCAATCAGCGAGACTTCGCGTCTGACGTTCGGTCTCACCGCCCAGCAGGACGAGATCAGCACCGGGCGTTATACCGTTGACGAGATTTTTGACTTCGTTGAAAAGGAAGGCGACAAGTACCTGAACTTCAAGGCGTCTGTCGGTTGGTCCGAGTCGACCCTGAACAAAGGCGTACTGGCGACCCGTGGCCGTTCCCAGAGCCTGGTACTGGAAACTACCACCCCTGGCAGCGATCTCTCGTTCTTCAAGCTCGACTATCGTGGTCAACTGTTCCAGCCGCTGTCTGATAATTACACCATGCGTCTGCACACTGAGCTGGGTTATGGCGACGGCTATGGTTCCACCGACGGCTTGCCGTTCTACGAGAACTACTATGCTGGTGGTTTCAACTCGGTCCGTGGTTTCAAGGACAGCACCCTTGGCCCGCGCAGTACGCCGAGCAAGGGCACCAACCCGGGAACCATACGTGATCCGGACCAGGATCCGCTGCCGTTCGGTGGTAATGTCCTGATCCAGGGCGGTGTAGAGCTGTTGTTCCCGATGCCGTTCGTCAAGGATCAGCGCTCCTTGCGTACCTCGGTATTCTGGGACGTGGGTAACGTATTCGACTCTTCGTGCGAGGACACCACCAACACCGACGGCACCAGGTCCAATACCCAGTGCAACGACATCAGCCTGAGCAACCTGGCAAGTTCCGTGGGCGTGGGTGTGACCTGGGTCACCGCGCTGGGTCCTTTGAGCTTCGCCCTGGCGATGCCGATCAAGAAACCGGATGACGCTGAAACCCAAGTGTTCCAATTCTCCCTCGGCCAGACGTTCTAAGCGTTTGACCCAAGATAACGACAATGGATTTTGTAGGAGTACATCGTGCGTAAGTTGACTCAATTGGTTCTCCTGGCGACCTTGATGGTCGCAGGTCCGGCTTTTGCCGACATGAAGATCGCCGTACTGAACTATCAGATGGCCCTGCTGGAATCCGACGCGGCGAAGAAATACGCCGTGGATGCCGAGAAGAAGTTCGGCCCGCAACTGACCAAGCTCAAGAGCCTGGAGAGCAGCGCCAAGGGTATCCAGGATCGTCTGGTCTCCGGTGGCGACAAAATGGCTCAGGGCGAGCGTGAGCGTCTGGAGCTTGAGTTCAAGCAAAAGGCTCGTGACTTCCAGTTTCAGTCCAAGGAACTGAACGAAGCGAAAGCCGTTGCCGACCGCGAGATGCTCAAGCAGCTCAAGCCAAAGCTCGACAGGGCGGTGGAAGAAGTCATCAAGAAAGGTGGTTTTGACCTGGTGTTCGAGCGTGGCGCAGTGATTGATGTCAAACCTCAGTACGACATCACGCGCCAGGTTATCGAGCGCATGAATCAGCTGAAGTAATCCATGACAGCGACTATCAAGCTCGGCCAGTTGGCCGAGTTCCTTGGCGCCACCCTGCGTGGCGACCCGGAGAAGGTCATCACTGGGCTAGCCACTTTACAAGAGGCTGGCCCAGCTCAGTTGAGCTTCCTGGCAAACCCTCAATACCGCAAATACCTGGCTGACAGCCGGGCCGCAGCGCTGTTGCTCAAGCCTGCCGATGCCGAAGGGTTCGCAGGCGATGCGCTGATCGTCCCGGATCCTTATCTGGCGTATGCGCGGATTTCACATTTGTTTGACCCCAAGCCCAAGTCGGCCCCCGGCATTCATCCCAGCGCGGTTATCGCGGCGGATGCGGTGGTTGATCCCTCGGCCAGCATCGGTCCTTTTGTCGTCATCGAAAGCGCAGCCCGGATCGGCGCCGGCGTTACGTTGGGTGCCCATTGCTTCATAGGCGCGCGCTGCGAGATCGGTGAAGGTGGTTGGCTGGCTCCGCGGGTCACGTTGTATCACGACGTGCGAATCGGCAAGCGGGTCGTGATCCAGTCTGGCGCGGTGTTGGGCGGTGAAGGTTTCGGTTTTGCCAAGGAGAAGGGGATCTGGCAAAAGATCGCCCAGATCGGCGGTGTTACGGTCGGCGATGACGTGGAGATCGGCGTCAACACCGCGATCGACCGTGGTGCCCTGGCTGATACGGTCATTGGCAATGGCGTCAAGCTCGACAACCAGATCCAGATCGCCCACAACGTCCAGGTCGGTGACCATACCGCCATGGCCGCCTGCGTAGGCATCTCCGGCAGCACCCGGATCGGCAAGCACTGCATGCTCGCCGGTGGTGTGGGGCTGGTGGGACACATCGATATCTGTGACAACGTATTCCTCACCGGAATGACCATGGTGACTCATTCGATCACCGAACCGGGTGCTTATTCTTCCGGTACGGCGATGCAGCCGGCGGCCGAATGGCGCAAGAGCGCGGCCCGAATCCGCCAGCTCGATGACATCGCGCGGCGTCTGCGTCAGTTGGAAAAGCGTGTAGGGGACGTGACCCCTGACGGTAATGCTTCATCAGATGGCTGATACCATTTCCATATCAAGTGTGCACAGCCGCTAGACTGCCTCCTTGATTTGCTAGAGGGGCGCGCGTCGATCGTGCGCTTCCAATCTTTACATAGGCTTCCCCCCGAAATGATGGACATCAACGAGATTCGCGAATACCTGCCTCACCGTTACCCGTTCCTGCTGGTGGACCGGGTGGTGGAACTTGACGTTGAAGGCAAGCGGATTCGCGCCTACAAGAATGTCAGCATCAACGAACCGTTCTTCAATGGTCACTTCCCCGCGCATCCAATCATGCCTGGCGTGCTGATCATCGAAGCAATGGCTCAGGCTGCCGGGATCCTTGGTTTCAAAATGCTCGACGTGAAGCCTGCCGATGGCACGCTTTATTACTTCGTCGGTTCCGACAAGCTGCGTTTTCGCCAGCCGGTCACCCCGGGCGATCAACTGATCCTCGAAGCCACATTCATCAGTTGCAAGCGCCAGATCTGGAAGTTCGAATGCCAGGCTTCGGTCGACGGCAAGCCGGTCTGCTCCGCTGAAATCATCTGTGCGGAACGCAAACTATGAGTTTGATTGACCCTCGCGCAATCATCGATCCGGCGGCCGTTCTGGCCGCGGATGTCGAGGTCGGCCCATGGTCGATCATCGGCCCAGGTGTGGAAATCGGCGAGGGTACGGTGATTGGTCCCCATGTGGTACTCAAAGGGCCGACCCGGATCGGTCGGCACAATCGCATCTACCAGTTTTCTTCGGTAGGCGAGGACACGCCCGATCTCAAGTACAAAGGTGAAGAAACCCGTCTGGTCATTGGCGATCACAACGTGATCCGCGAAGGCGTGACGATTCACCGTGGCACCGTTCAGGATCGTTCCGAAACGACCCTTGGCGACCATAACCTGATCATGGCCTACGCCCACATCGGTCATGACAGCGTCATTGGCAACCACTGCATCCTGGTCAACAACACCGCGTTGGCCGGCCATGTGCACGTGGACGACTGGGCGATCCTGTCCGGGTTTACGTTGGTCCATCAGTATTGTCATATCGGCGCCCACAGCTTCTCCGGCATGGGCACTGCCATCGGCAAGGACGTCCCGGCCTATATCACCGTGTTCGGTAACCCGGCTGAAGCCCGCAGCATGAATTTCGAAGGCATGCGCCGTCGTGGTTTCAGCGAAGAAGCGATCACGGCGTTGCGGCGCGCCTACAAGGTTGTGTACCGCCAGGGGCTGACCGTCGAACAGGCACTCGCCGAGCTGGCCGAGGCTTCGGCGCAGTTCCCGGAAGTCGCGATATTCCGCGACTCCATCCAGTCCTCGACTCGCGGCATCACTCGCTAACCATGGCTAATTTGCGTATAGCACTGGTGGCAGGAGAGGCTTCCGGTGACATTCTGGGCGCCGGTCTGATGCGCGCGCTCAAGGCGCAGCACCCCGCGATCGAGTTCATCGGTGTGGGCGGACCGTTGATGCAAGCCGAAGGACTGACGTCCTACTTCCCGATGGAGCGCTTGTCGGTGATGGGGCTGGTTGAAGTATTGGGACGCCTGCGCGAATTGCTGGCTCGCCGCAAGAAGCTGATCGCGACCCTGATCGACGAAAAACCGGATGTGTTCATTGGTATCGATGCGCCGGATTTCACCCTCAATATCGAACTCAAGTTGCGCCAGGCCGGTATCAAGACGGTGCACTACGTCAGCCCCTCGGTCTGGGCCTGGCGGCAGAAGCGCGTGTTGAAAATCCGCGAAGGTTGCGACCTGATGCTGACGCTGCTGCCGTTCGAAGCCCGATTCTACGAAGAGAAGGGCGTGCCGGTACGGTTTGTCGGGCACACCCTGGCCGATACCATTCCGCTGGAGGCCGACCGTGACGGGGCTCGCCAGGCGTTGGGGCTGCCCGACGGTCCGCTGGTGGCCTTGATGCCCGGCAGCCGTGGCGGCGAGGTAAGTCGCCTGGGGGGCTTGTTCTTTGACGCCGCCGAGCGCCTGCAGGCGATGCGTCCCGGCGTGCGTTTCGTCCTGCCCTGTGCCAGCCCGCAACGCCGGGCTCAGCTTGAAACACTGCTGGCCGGCCGTGATCTGCCAGTCACGCTGCTCGACGGCCGCTCCCATCTCGCACTGGCTGCGTGTGATGCCGTGTTGATTGCGTCCGGCACTGCTACCCTCGAGGCGTTGCTGTACAAACGCCCGATGGTGGTCGCCTATCGCCTGGCGCCGCTAACGTTCTGGATCCTCAAGCGCATGGTCAAGAGCCCCTACATCTCCTTGCCGAACCTGTTAGCCCAGCGCGTGCTGGTGCCAGAACTGCTGCAGGACGAGGCCACCGCCGATGCCCTGGCCAATACGCTGTCGCCCTTGATCGATGGCGGCCAGGAGCAGACCCGGGGCTTTGACGAAATTCATCGTACCTTGCGTCGCGATGCCTCGAACCAGGCAGCTGACGCGGTTTTGACCCTGATTGGCGCCAAACCATGAGTAACGTGAAACTGCAGATGGGCCTGGACTTCAATCTGGTCGCTGAAGTTGAAGAGCTGGTGGCCGGTGTTGATGAGGTAGGCCGTGGCCCTTTGTGCGGCGCGGTGGTGACGGCCGCGGTGATTCTCGACCCGAACCGGCCCATCCTGGGCCTCAACGATTCCAAAAAGCTCACCCAGGCCCGTCGTGAAAAACTCTACGACGAAATCTGTGAGAAAGCCCTGAGCTGGTGTATAGCCCGGGCCGAAGTGGAAGAGATCGATGAGCTGAATATCCTGCACGCCACGATGCTGGCCATGCAGCGCGCCGTGGAAGGCCTGCACATCACGCCGAAACTGGCGATGATCGATGGCAACCGTTGCCCGAAACTGTCGATGCGCGCCGAAGCGGTCATCCAGGGCGACGGCAAGGTGCCGGCCATCGCGGCGGCATCGATTCTGGCCAAGGTCAGCCGTGACCGGGAAATGAGCGCCTTCGAATTGATCTACCCGGGTTACGGCATCGGCGGTCACAAAGGCTACCCGACGCCCGTTCATCTGGAAGCCCTGGCGCGCCTTGGGCCGACGCCCATCCATCGGCGCTCGTTCGCGCCGGTGCGGCTGGCTTATGAAGCGCGTGAGGGATTGATCCTGGATAATCGGACTCCCGTTGCATAAAAAGGCGAGTGCGGATGTGTGGCGAGGGGATTTATCCCCGCTGGGCTGCGAAGCAGCCCCAAGGCCCTTCAAGCACCGGGCTATCAGCTAAAGGGCCGCTTTGCGTCCCCGCGGGGATAAATCCCCTCGCCACAAAGTAGTGTGCACAATTGCCTGGCGGGATACTCCTGGCTGATGTTTTACCCAAGGCCCGGTACAATCCGGGCCTTGTTGTTTTCATGACTTAACGCAGGATCACTATGCCGGCTTCATTCGTTCATCTACGCCTGCACACTGAATACTCCCTGGTCGATGGCCTGGTGCGGATCAAGCCACTGGTCAAGACCCTGGTGGGCATGAACATGCCTGCCGTGGCGGTCACCGACCAGAACAACATGTGTTCGCTGGTCAAGTTCTACAAAAATGCCATGGGCGCCGGGATCAAGCCGATCTGCGGGGCCGACCTGTGGTTGTCGAACAAAGACCCGGATGCGCCGCTGAGCCGCATCAGCCTGCTGGTGATGAACGCCGTGGGTTACCGCAACCTCACCGAACTGATTTCCCGCGGCTTTATCGATGGTCAGCGCAACGGCTCGATCATCATCGAGCGCGAGTGGGTGGCCGAGGCCAGCGAAGGGCTGATCATGCTGTCGGCGGCCAAGGAGGGTGAGATCGGCCTGGCCTTGCTCAGTGGCAACGCCGAAGAAGCCCAAGTGCTGGCCCGCGACTGGATGGCGGTGTTCCCGGACCGCTTCTACATCGAGGTGCAGCGCACCAATCGGCCCAACGACGAAGAACACCTGCATGCCGCCGTAGCCCTGGCCGACCGGATCGGCGCGCCTCTGGTGGCGACCAACGACGTGCGATTTATCAAGCAGGAAGATTTCGAAGCCCACGAAACCCGCGTCTGCATCGGTGAAGGCCGGGCGCTCGATGATCCACGTCGCTCGAAGAACTACAGCGATCAGCAATACCTCAAAAGCGCCGAGGAAATGGCCGAGTTGTTCAGCGACCTGCCGGAAGCGCTGGAAAACACCGTCGAGATCGCCAAACGTTGCAACATCGATGTGAAGCTGGGTAAGCACTTCCTGCCCAACTTCCCGATTCCCGATGGCATGACCATCGACGAGTATTTTCGCAAAGTGTCCTTCGACGGCCTTGAGGAGCGCCTCAGCGTCCTGCTGCCCAAGGACACCACCGAAGATTACGAAGCCAAGCGCCAGGTCTATGTCGACCGGCTGAATTTCGAGCTGGATATCATTATCCAGATGGGGTTCCCCGGTTACTTCCTGATCGTGATGGACTTCATCCAGTGGGCCAAGAGCAACGGTGTGCCGGTAGGGCCAGGCCGTGGATCGGGTGCCGGTTCGCTGGTGGCCTACGTGCAGAAGATCACCGACCTCGACCCGCTGGAATACGACCTGCTGTTCGAACGTTTCCTCAACCCGGAACGGGTTTCCATGCCCGACTTCGACGTCGACTTCTGCATGGACGGTCGCGACCGGGTGATCGATTACGTGGCCGAGAAATACGGCCGTAACGCGGTGAGCCAGATCATCACCTTCGGTTCCATGGCCGCCAAGGCGGTGGTGCGTGACGTGGCGCGGGTGCAGGGCAAGTCTTATGGCCTGGCCGATCGCCTGTCGAAGATGATTCCGTTCGAAGTCGGCATGACCCTGGAAAAGGCCTACGAGCAGGAAGAAATCCTGCGGGACTTCATCAAGGTCGATGAAGAAGCGGCGGAAATCTGGGAGATGGCCCGCAAGCTCGAAGGCGTGGTGCGTAACGTCGGCAAGCACGCCGGGGGCGTGGTGATCGCGCCGACCAAGCTGACGGACTTCTCGCCGATCTATTGCGATGAAGAAGGCGACGGCCTGGTGACCCAGTTCGACAAGGATGACGTCGAGGCGGCGGGCCTGGTGAAGTTCGACTTCCTCGGCCTGCGCACCCTGACGATCATCGACTGGGCACTGAAAACCATCAACCGCGACCGGGCCAAGGTCGGCGAAGCGCCACTGGACATTGCCTTCATTCCGCTGGATGACAAGCCGACCTACAGTCTGTTGCAAAAAGCCGAAACCACGGCAGTGTTCCAGCTTGAATCCCGGGGCATGAAGGAGCTGATCAAAAAGCTCAAGCCCGACTGCCTGGAAGACCTGATCGCACTGGTGGCCCTGTTCCGTCCGGGCCCGCTGCAATCGGGCATGGTGGATGACTTCATCAACCGCAAGCACGGGCGCGCCGAACTGGCGTATCCGCACTCGGATTATCAGTACGAAGGCTTGAAGCCGGTGCTGGCACCGACCTACGGCATCATCCTGTATCAGGAACAGGTGATGCAGATTGCCCAGGTCATGGCCGGTTATACCCTTGGCGGCGCGGACATGCTGCGTCGGGCCATGGGTAAGAAAAAGCCCGAGGAAATGGCCAAGCAGCGCGGTGGTTTCATTGACGGGTGCGCCACCAACGGCATCGACCCTGATCTGGCCGGTAACATCTTCGACCTGGTAGAAAAATTCGCCGGTTACGGTTTCAACAAATCCCACTCGGCCGCCTACGGCCTGGTGTCCTACCAGACCGCCTGGCTGAAGGCCCATTACCCGGCGCCGTTCATGGCGGCGGTACTGTCGGCGGATATGCACAACACCGACAAGGTCGTGACCTTGATCGAAGAAGTGCGGACCATGAAGCTGCGCCTCGACGCGCCGGACGTGAACGCTTCGGAGTTCAAGTTCACGGTCAACGACGAAGGCCGCATCATTTATGGACTGGGGGCGATCAAGGGCGTGGGTGAAGGGCCGGTGGAAGCCATCACCGAAGCCCGTCAGGACGGACCGTTCAAGGACCTGTTTGATTTCTGCGCCCGGGTCGATCTCAAGCGTATCAACAAGCGCACACTCGATGGTTTGATCCGCAGTGGCGCGCTCGACCGCTTGGGCCCTTATTTCCAGGATGAACCCAAAGCCTACCAAGCCAACATCGACCGTAACCGCGCAGTGCTGCTGGCGGCCATGGAGGAAGCGATCAAGGCCGCTGAGCAAACCGCCCGTACCCACGACAGTGGCCACGCCGACCTGTTTGGCGGGTTGTTCGTCGAGGAAGATGCCGATGTCTACGGCAATCACCGCAAGGCCAAGGAGCTGACCCTCAAGGAGCGTCTCAAGGGAGAGAAGGACACCTTGGGCCTGTACCTCACGGGTCACCCGATCGACGAATACGAAGGCGAGATCCGCCGGTTCGCCCGCCAGCGCATCATTGATCTGAAGCCGGCTCGTGACACGCAGACCGTCGCCGGTATGATCATTGCCCTGCGGGTAATGAAAAACAAAAAGGGCGACAAGATGGGCTTCATCACCCTCGACGACCGCTCCGGGCGCATCGAGGCGTCGTTGTTTGCCGAGGCGTTCCATTCGGCCCAGTCGTTGTTGCAGACCGACGCGATGGTGGTGGTGGAAGGCGAAGTCAGCAACGACGATTTTTCCGGTGGCCTGCGGCTGCGGGTCAAGCGGGTGATGAGCATGGAGGATGCCCGGACCAACCTGGCCGAGAGCCTGCGCCTGAAATTGCAGACCCAGGATCTCAAGGGCGATCAGCTACGCTGGCTGGGGGAGTTGTTCAAGCGCCATCGCGGTGCTTGCCCGATTACCATGGAGTACGTGCGCCCCGACGCCAAGGCTGTGCTGCAGTTCGGCGAAGGCTGGCGGATCGATCCGGCGGATGCGTTGATTCAAGCCTTGCGTGACCAGTTCGGCAAAGACAACGTCTTCCTCCAATACCGTTGACGGCCAGGTGCCACTCCTGAACCTGGGAGCGGCCCTGATCTCGACCCGAATTTTTAATCTCGACCTGAACGCGCCTCTCCCTTAAGGTAGGGCGCGAATAGACAACCGGCCGGCCCAAGCTCTCTTGGACGTCGACCCAAGACGGACGCCTATGAACCCGAATTTTCTAGATTTCGAACAGCCGATCGCCGACCTGCAAGCCAAGATCGAAGAGTTGCGCTTGGTCGGTAATGACAATTCGCTGAATATCGGCGATGAAATCTCTCGTCTGCAGGACAAAAGCCGCACGCTGACCGAAGACATCTTTGGCAAGCTGACCAGTTGGCAGATCGCCCGCCTGGCGCGTCACCCACGTCGTCCATACACCCTGGACTACATCGATCACATCTTCACCGAGTTCGATGAACTGCACGGCGATCGTCATTTCTCCGACGACGCCGCGATCGTCGGTGGGGTTGCCCGTCTGGACGACCAGCCAGTGATGATCATCGGCCACCAGAAAGGCCGGGAAGTACGCGAAAAGGTGCGCCGCAACTTCGGCATGCCGCGTCCGGAAGGCTATCGCAAGGCTTGCCGCCTGATGGAAATGGCCGAGCGCTTCAAGATGCCGATCCTGACCTTCATCGACACGCCGGGCGCTTACCCTGGCATCGACGCCGAAGAGCGCAACCAGAGCGAAGCGATCGCCTGGAACCTGCGTGTGATGGCGCGGCTGAAGACCCCGATCATCGCTACGGTGATCGGCGAGGGTGGTTCCGGCGGTGCGCTGGCCATCGGCGTCTGCGATCAGTTGAACATGCTGCAATATTCCACGTACGCGGTGATCTCGCCGGAAGGCTGCGCCTCGATCCTGTGGAAAACCGCCGAGAAGGCGCCGGATGCCGCCGAAGCCATGGGCATCACCGCTGAGCGTCTCAAGGGCCTGGGGATCGTGGATAAAGTGATCAGCGAGCCGGTGGGCGGCGCTCATCGTGATCCGGCCGCGGCTGCGGCACTGATTCGCGCCGAGCTGAGTTCGCAACTGTCGATGCTCAAGCATTTTGACAACGACGCGCTGCTGACCCGTCGCTATGAGCGGCTGATGAGCTACGGTCTCTGATCCGACCAAGCTTCCAGCGTTTGTGGGGAGCCAATGTGGGAGCGGGCTTGCTCGCGAAAGCGGTTTAACATTCAACTCATGTGTTGAATGATTCACCGCCTTCGCGAGCAAGCCCGCTCCCACATTTGATTTGTGCCAAGGCTGAAATCCATGAACACCAGCAACGATCTGCCAACCCGGCTCCTCACCCAACTCTCCCCCTGGCGCAACGCCGCCGCCTGGCGCATCGCCTTCTCCGGTGGCCTCGATTCCACCGTTTTGCTGCACCTGCTCGCGTCGCTCTCAAAAACCCAAACCCTGCCACCGCTCAGTGCTATCCACGTCCATCATGGCCTCCAGGCTGTGGCCGATGCATGGCCGGAGCATTGTCGCTCGGTCTGCAAGGCCCTTGGGGTGCCGCTTGAGGTAGTGAGTGTGCAAGTCCAGCCCGGCGCCAGCGTCGAGCGCGCCGCCCGGGAGGCGCGTTATGGTGCTTTCGTGGCGGAGCTCCACAGCAATGAAGTGCTGCTCACCGGCCAGCACCGCGACGATCAGGCTGAAACCCTGTTGTTTCGCTTACTGCGTGGAGCGGGTGTGAGGGGATTGTCGGCCATGCCTGGACAGCGCCCCTTGGGGAGGGGCCAACTGGTGCGGCCACTACTTGATGTGTCCCGTGCGGAACTTGAAGCCTACGCGACGCAGCAGGGCTTGAGCTGGATCGAAGACCCTTCCAACGACGATCACCGGTACGCACGCAATTTCCTGCGTCAGCGAGTTTTCCCGGTATTGACCGAGCAGTGGCCCCAGGCAGCGGTGGCCCTGGCGCGCAGCGCTGCGCACATGGGTGAGGCCCAAGGCTTGCTGGCTGAGCTGGCGCAAATCGATCTGGACCGAGCCATCACGCCCAGTGCGTTCGACTGGCTTGGGTTGCGGTCGCTTGAGTTGGCCCCGTTGCAAGCCTTGGCGCCGGCCCGTCAGCGTAACGCGTTGAGTCATTGGCTGGTTTCGATGACCACACTACCCGACAGCGATCACTGGTTCGGCTGGGACTCACTACGCGATGCGGCGCACGATACAGGGCCGATCTGGCGATTGGCGGGTGGTGAACTGCACCGGGCCGGCGGGCGCGTCTGGTGGTTATCCGACCACTGGCTGCGACCGGTCGCGGCCCCCGTAGAATGGACGCTGACTGCTCAAGCATTGGACCTGCCAGACAACGGCAAGGTGACCTTCGACGGTAAAATTCCCGACGGGCCGCTCTGCGTCCGCTATCGTCAGGGAGGTGAAGTCATGATGTTGCCCGGCCGTGGCCACCGCGACCTCAAACGTTTGCTCAACGAAAGCGGCGTGCCGGCGTTTGCGCGCGGTCGATTGCCGCTGCTGTATCGCAACGAGCAATTGCTGGCGGTGGCTAACCTGCCAGGACTCGACAGCGGCATTGATGGCAACTGGCAACTGATCTGGCAGCCATGAAGCCAAGATCTGGGTTTGAGCTGAAAGGGGCTTTCCGGTAGACTACGCTCCCTTCTTGATACAACTTCTGTGGATTCGCCTGAATTGCAGGAGTTGCCGATTACCAAGCAGTCTTTGCTGGGCGATTCCAAAAAATGTGTAGCGAGCAACGTACCGGTGATTTCACTTCCGGTCTGTCCCAACGCGGCGGTTTTTTTGAAAGGTGCACTGTGATTAATGCAGGTGATCGGGGGCTTCGGCCTTCCTTCGCTTTCCCCGGCGGCTCGGACCGCTTTAACGCAGACTTCTAGGGTTTTTCATGACGCGCTACATATTCGTCACGGGCGGTGTTGTTTCTTCATTGGGGAAAGGCATTGCCTCGGCTTCATTGGCGGCCATCCTGGAGGCGCGGGGACTTAAGGTCACCATGCTCAAGCTGGACCCGTACATCAACGTCGACCCGGGCACCATGAGCCCGTTCCAGCACGGTGAAGTGTTCGTCACCCACGACGGCGCCGAGACCGACCTGGACCTGGGCCACTACGAGCGGTTCATCCGCACGACCATGACCCAGAACAACAACTTCACCACCGGCCGAGTCTACGAGCACGTGCTGCGCAAGGAGCGCCGTGGTGATTACCTGGGCGCGACCATCCAGGTCATCCCGCACATCACCGACGAAATCAAGCGCCGCATCATCAAGGGTGCCGGCGACGCCGACGTGGCGATGGTCGAAATCGGCGGCACGGTGGGTGACATCGAGTCCCAGCCGTTCCTCGAAGCCATCCGCCAGTTGCGTTTCGAAATCGGCGCCAAGCGCGCGATGCTGATGCACCTGACCCTGGTTCCGTACATCGCCACTGCCGGCGAAACCAAGACCAAGCCCACCCAGCACTCGGTCAAGGAGCTGCGCTCCATCGGCCTGCAGCCAGATGTGCTGATCTGCCGCTCCGATCACCCGATCGATATTTCTTCGCGTCGCAAGATCGCCCAGTTCACCAACGTCGAAGAGCGTGCGGTGATCGGCCTGGAAGACGCTGACACCATCTACAAGATCCCGGGCATCCTGCACTCCCAGGGCCTGGACGATTTCGTCGTCGAGCGTTTCGGCCTGCAGTGCGCCAGCGCCGACCTGTCCGAATGGGAAGCGGTGGTCGATGCCAAGCTCAACCCGGAACACGAAGTCACCATCGCCATGGTCGGCAAGTACATGGAACTGCTGGATGCCTACAAGTCGCTGATCGAGGCGATGAGTCACGCCGGCATCAGCAACCGCACCAAGGTCAACCTGCGCTATATCGACTCCGAAGACATCGAGAACCAGGGCACTGGCTTGCTTGAAGGCGCCGATGCGATCCTCGTGCCGGGCGGCTTCGGCTTGCGGGGCGTGGAAGGCAAGATCACCGCTGTTCAGTACGCTCGCGAAAACAAGGTGCCTTACCTGGGCATCTGCCTGGGCATGCAAGTGGCGGTCATTGAGTTCGCCCGTAACGTGATGGGCTGGAAGGACGCCAACTCCACGGAATTTGATCGCGCCAGCGGCCACCCGGTCGTGGGCCTGATCACCGAGTGGGAAGATGCCACCGGTGCCGTGGAAGTACGCACCGAAACCTCCGACCTGGGCGGTACCATGCGTCTCGGTGCCCAGGAGTGCCTGCTTGAAGCCGGCTCCAAGGTGCATGATTGCTACGCCAAGGATGTGATCGTCGAGCGGCACCGTCATCGCTACGAAGTGAACAACAACCTGCTGCCGCAACTGATCGAAGCAGGCCTGAAAATCTCCGGTCGTTCCGGTGACGGCGCGCTGGTGGAAGTAGTCGAAGCCCCGGATCATCCATGGTTCGTTGCTTGCCAGTTCCACCCCGAGTTCACCTCGACGCCACGGGACGGTCACCCGCTGTTCAGTGGTTTCGTGAAAGCCGCTTTGGCTCAACACCAGAAGAAGGCATAAAACGATGGCCCAGAAGATCATTCGCGTCGGCGACATCGAGATTGCCAACGATAAGCCCATGGTGCTGTTTGGCGGCATGAATGTGCTGGAAAGCCGCGACATGGCGATGCAGGTCTGCGAGGAGTACGTGAAGGTCACCCAGAAACTGGGCATCCCTTACGTCTTCAAGGCCAGCTTCGACAAGGCCAATCGCTCATCCGTGACCTCTTATCGTGGCCCAGGCCTGGAAGAGGGCATGCGCATCTTCCAGGACATCAAGCAAGCCTTCGGCGTGCCGATCATCACTGACGTCCACGAGCCTGAGCAGGCCGCGGCCGTCGCCGAGGTCTGCGACATCATCCAGCTGCCGGCCTTCCTGTCGCGCCAGACCGACCTGGTGGTCGCGATGGCCAAGACCGGCGCGGTGATCAACATCAAGAAAGCCCAGTTCCTCGCGCCCCAGGAAATGAAGCACATCCTGAGCAAATGCGAAGAGGCCGGCAATGACCAGTTGATCCTCTGCGAGCGTGGTTCGAGCTTCGGCTACAACAACCTGGTGGTGGACATGCTCGGCTTCGGCATCATGAAACAGTTCGAGTACCCGGTGTTCTTCGACGTGACCCACGCGCTGCAAATGCCGGGCGGTCGTTCCGATTCCGCCGGCGGACGTCGCGCCCAGGTCACCGACCTGGCCAAGGCCGGCATGAGCCAGTCCCTGGCGGGGCTGTTCCTTGAGGCCCACCCGGACCCGGACAACGCCAAGTGTGACGGCCCTTGCGCCTTGCGTTTGAACAAGCTGGAACCGTTCCTGTCTCAGCTCAAGGCGTTGGACGAACTGGTCAAGAGTTTTCCGACGATAGAAACCGCGTAACGCGGTTTTCTCCGGTAAAGTACCGCTCGATTATCGCTCTGGCCCGCTGGCCGCACTGCTTTTGTGGGAGCATGGCATGCCAGCGATGACGTCCTTCGGGCCCGTCGTCGGCAAGCCTTACTGTTACAGCGTTTCGTCAACTTTGGAGTGTTTACAACAATGGCAAAAATCGTCGACATCAAAGGTCGTGAAGTTCTCGACTCCCGTGGCAACCCCACTGTTGAAGCGGACGTGCTTCTCGACAACGGTATCATCGGCAGCGCCTGCGCGCCGTCCGGTGCATCCACTGGCTCGCGCGAAGCGCTTGAGCTGCGTGATGGCGACAAGAGCCGTTATCTGGGCAAGGGCGTGCTCAAAGCCGTCGCCAACATCAACGGTCCGATCCGTGACCTGTTGCTGGGCCAGGATCCTGCCGACCAGAAAGCCCTCGATCACGCGATGATCAAGCTCGACGCTACCGAAAACAAAGCCAGCCTGGGTGCCAACGCAATC
The DNA here is from genome assembly GCF_030687835.1 of Pseudomonas hefeiensis. Lineage (NCBI taxonomy): Bacteria > Pseudomonadati > Pseudomonadota > Gammaproteobacteria > Pseudomonadales > Pseudomonadaceae > Pseudomonas > Pseudomonas hefeiensis. The sequence continues at coordinate 5,115,220 of NZ_CP117449.1, read as the reverse complement.
CTGGCCGTGTCCCTGGCTGCTGCCAAGGCCGCTGCCCAGGACCAGGACCTGCCGCTGTACGCACACATCGCCAACCTCAACGGTACCCCGGGCGTCTACTCGATGCCGGTGCCAATGATGAACATCATCAACGGTGGCGAGCACGCCGACAACAACGTCGACATCCAGGAATTCATGGTCCAGCCGGTGGGCGCCAAGTCCTTCTCCGAAGGCCTGCGCATGGGCACCGAGATTTTCCATCACCTCAAGGCTGTGCTGAAGGCCCGTGGCCTGAGCACTGCCGTTGGCGACGAAGGCGGTTTTGCACCGAATCTGGCGTCCAACGAAGACGCGCTGAAAGTGATCTCCGAAGCGGTGGCCAACGCCGGTTACAAGCTGGGCACCGACGTGACCCTGGCCCTGGACTGCGCCGCCAGTGAATTCTACGAAGACGGCAAGTACAACCTGTCCGGCGAAGGCCAGGTGTTCACCGCCGAAGGTTTTGCCGACTACCTCAAGGGCCTGACCGAGCGCTACCCGATCATCTCCATCGAAGATGGCCTGGACGAGTCCGATTGGGCCGGCTGGAAAATCCTCACCGACAAGATCGGCGAAAAAACCCAGCTGGTGGGCGACGACCTGTTCGTGACCAACACCAAGATCCTGAAAGAAGGCATCGACAAGAAGATCGCCAACTCGATCCTGATCAAGTTCAACCAGATCGGCACCCTGACCGAAACCCTGGAAGCCATCCAGATGGCCAAGGCCGCTGGCTACACCGCCGTGATCTCCCACCGTTCCGGCGAGACCGAAGATTCGACCATTGCCGACCTGGCCGTGGGCACTGCGGCAGGCCAGATCAAAACCGGTTCGCTGTGCCGTTCCGACCGCGTTTCCAAGTACAACCAACTGCTGCGTATCGAGGAGCAGTTGAACGGCAAGGCCAAGTACAACGGTCGTGCCGAGTTTCGCGGTTAAGCGGTAGATGGTAAAAAGACACCGGATAGTGTTGAAAAAGTCGCAATAGCGGCGGTTTTGCCTCTAATCTGATGCCTTATCAAGCACAAGCCTGGTTTTTCCAGGCTTCGTGCTATCAGACGCTTCAAAGTGTGGCATGGCTGTCTTTTTCACTGGATACCTGAGATTCGATGCGCAGTCCCAATTGGTTGTTTCTTGTCTTGCTCCTGTTGCTGGCTGGCCTGCAGTACCGCCTTTGGGTGGGTAATGGCAGCCTGGCGCAAGTGGCGGACCTGACTCAGCAGATTGCCGAACAGCATGCCGAAAACGAGGCGTTGCTGGAGCGTAACCGGGTGATGGACGCCGAAGTCAGTGAGTTGAAAAAAGGCATGGAGACCGTTGAAGAGCGGGCTCGCCATGAACTGGGCATGGTAAAAGAGGGCGAAACCCTCTATCAGTTGGCCCAATGAGTATCCGCTTGCCGGCCTTCTGGGCCGTGATTCCTGCCGCGGGCGTTGGAGCCCGTATGGCCGCGGACCGTCCCAAGCAATACCTGCAACTGGGCGGGCGCACAATTCTCGAACACAGCCTGGGCTGTTTCCTCGATCATCCGACCGTAAAAGGCGTGGTGGTCAGTGTTGCACACGATGACCCTTATTGGCCGACCCTGGCCTGTGCCAGCGATACACGCATCCAGCGCGTGGACGGCGGTGAACAGCGTTCGGATTCGGTGCTCAATGCCTTGCTGCATCTTCACGAGCAGGGCGCCGACGATTACGATTGGGTGCTGGTGCATGACGCCGCCCGGCCCAACCTGGCCCGCGATGATCTGGACACATTGCTCCGCGAACTGGCGAACGACCCGGTCGGCGGCCTTTTGGCTGTCCCGGCGCGCGACACCCTCAAGCGAGTCGACAAACACGGCCGGGTAGTGGAAACCGTTGACCGCAGCGTCATCTGGCAAGCCTACACACCGCAGATGTTTCGTCTCGGTGCCTTGCATCGTGCTCTGGCTGACAGCGTGGTGGCGGATGCGCTGATTACCGATGAGGCGTCCGCCATGGAGTGGGCGGGGCAAGCACCACGGCTGATTGAAGGGCGGGCCGACAACATCAAGGTCACACGCCCTGAAGACCTGGAGTGGTTGCGCCAGCGTTGGGCGAATCGCCGCTAATTAATTGAGTATCTGTGCGAATACCGCGTCGCGCCTTTCGCGAGCAAGCCCGCTCCCACACTGGTCCTGTATCTGGCCACACATTTGTGATCAACATAGATCTATTGTGGGAGCGGGCTTGCTCGCGAAGGCGATTATTCAGGCACCGAATAAGCTCCGGACAGAAACTAGCCTAACCCCGATACTCCGGCCGCTGCGCCAACCCTTCCTTCAAATAATCCACCAGCTTGCGCACCTTCGGCGACAAATGCCGCTGCTGCGGATACAGCGCCCACACCGCGGTATTGGGTGGCTGATGGTTCTCCAGTAGCGATATCAACGCCCCGCTGTGTAAATGCTCCAGCACGTAGTAATCCGGCAACTGACATAACCCCACCCCTTGCAAGGCTGCATCCAGCACCGCTTGCCCACTGTTACAACGCCAGTTTCCCTGCACTCGTTGGGAAAATTCCCGGCCGTTCTGCTCCAGTTGCCAGAGGTCGGAGCTGCCGATCAGGCAATTGTGGCGGCTCAATTCCGACAAGCTATGGGGCCGACCGTAGCGCTCCAGATAGGACGCCGATGCGCACAGATACATGCGACGTGGAGCCAGACGCGTGGCAACCAGACGTGAGTCTTGCAAGCGACCCAGGCGAATCGCCAGGTCCAGTCCTTCGTGAACCAGATCGAGGGGGCGGTTGCTCAGTTCGATGTCCACCCGCAATTGCGGATAAAGCGTCATGAACCGTGTCACCAGCGGCACAATGAACCGCTCGCCGTAGGCCACGGCGCAGGTCATGCGCAGCATGCCCTTGGGTTCGCTGGTGAGGTCGCCCACCGCCCGTAGTGCTTCTTCGCGTCCGTCCTGCAGACGCTGGCAATGCTGGAAGAAGGTTTGGCCGGCCTCGGTCAAGGTGACTCGGCGGGTACTGCGATACAGCAGCCGTGTCTGGAGACGTTCTTCAAGTCGTACGATTTGTCGACTGATATGGGAAGACGAAACCCCGAGACGTTCGGCAGCAGCGGTGAACTGACTGCATTCGGCCACGGCGACGAATTCGTCGATCCCTTCCCAGCGGTTCTCGGACATGAACGATTATCCCTGTGGAGCAATAATGTTTTGCTTTTTGTTGGATTATTCATCCTCCGGTGAGGGATTACACTCCTTGTCTTGTTTTTATTTGCTGGAGACTCCCATGATCAAGTCACGCGCGGCCGTTGCCTTCGAGGCCAAGAAACCCCTGGAAATCGTTGAAGTCGACGTCGCCATGCCCAAGGCGGGAGAAGTGTTGCTGCGCGTGGTGGCCTCGGGTGTCTGCCACACTGATGCCTACACTTTGTCGGGCGCCGATCCGGAAGGGATCTTCCCCTCGATCCTTGGCCATGAAGGCGGCGCCATTGTCGAAGCCATTGGCGAAGGTGTGACGTCGGTTGCGGTGGGCGATCACGTCATTCCGCTGTACACCCCGGAGTGCGGGCAGTGCAAGTTCTGTAAGTCGGGCAAGACCAACCTGTGTCAGGCGATTCGTGCCACCCAAGGCAAAGGCCTGATGCCGGATGGCACCTCGCGCTTTTCCTACAAGGGTGAGACGATTTTCCACTACATGGGGACCTCGACGTTCTCCGAATACACCGTATTGCCAGAAATTTCCGTGGCGAAAATCCCCAAAGAAGCCCCGTTGGAAAAAAGTCTGCCTGCTGGGTTGCGGCGTCACCACCGGTATCGGCGCGGTCCTCAACACCGCCAAGGTCAAGCCAGGTGACACCGTGGCGATCTTCGGCCTGGGCGGCATCGGCCTGTCGGCGGTGATTGGTGCGGTGAAAGCCAAGGCATCGCGCATCATTGCCATCGACATCAACCCGGCCAAGTTCGAAATCGCGAAGCAACTGGGCGCCACTGATTGCGTCAATCCGAAAGATTTCGACCGTCCGATCCAGGAAGTCATTGTCGACATGACTGACGGCGGCGTGGACTTTTCCTTCGAGTGCATCGGCAATGTCCAGTTGATGCGCGCCGCGCTGGAGTGCTGCCACAAGGGTTGGGGCGAGTCGGTGATCATCGGCGTGGCCGGGGCCGGCCAGGAAATCGCCACCCGTCCGTTCCAGTTGGTGACAGGGCGTGTCTGGCGCGGTTCGGCGTTTGGCGGCGTGCGCGGTCGCAGCGAGTTGCCAAGCTATGTGGAAATGGCCGCGAAGGGCGAGATTCCGCTGGATACCTTCATCACCCACACCATGGGCCTGGAAGATATCAACAAGGCGTTCGACCTGATGCATGAAGGCAAGAGCATCCGCACCGTTATTCATTTCTGAGGTCGGTCATGAGCCTTGAAAACATTTCCTGCCAGAAAAGCTTTGGCGGCTGGCACAAGCGCTACCGGCATCGTTCCGAAGTGCTCGGTTGTGACATGGTGTTTGCCGTGTACCTGCCGCCCCAAGCCGAGCAAGGTGGCAAGTTGCCTGTGGTGTATTGGTTGTCTGGATTGACCTGCACCGACGAGAACTTCATGCAAAAGGCCGGTGCCCAGCGCATGGCCGCCGAATTGGGTCTGATTATTGTCGCGCCGGACACCAGTCCGCGCGGCGCCGACGTGCCGGGCGATCCGGACGGGGCCTGGGACTTCGGCCAGGGGGCGGGGTTCTATCTGAACGCCACGCAGGATCCGTGGGCGCGGCACTATCGGATGCATGACTACGTGGTGCAGGAATTGCCGGCCTTGGTCGAAGCGCATTTCCCGGCCTCGGATAAACGCGGCATCAGTGGTCACTCCATGGGTGGCCACGGGGCGCTGGTCTGCGCCTTGCGTAATCCAGGGCGTTACCGTTCGGTGTCGGCATTTTCGCCGATCAACAATCCGATGGATTGCCCGTGGGGACAGAAGGCGTTCTCTCGTTACCTGGGGGAAGACCGCTCGAAGTGGCGTGAGTGGGATGCCTGTGCATTGATCGCCGAAGCTGACGAAAAGCTGCTGCTGCTGGTGGATCAGGGCGATCGCGATGATTTCCTGACCAACCAGCTCAAGCCCGAAGCCCTGCAGCAAGCGGCCAAGGCTGCCGGTCATCCGTTGGAGTTGCGCCTGCAACCGGGCTATGACCACAGCTACTTCTTCATCGCCAGCTTCATTGAGGATCACTTGCAACATCATGCCCACGCTTTAGGGGGCTCTTAGTCTGTTTCCCCTTGGCGGGGGAGCTAATTGAGGGCGCTCCCCACGCTGAATGCAGGTAGAATCACGCCCTGACAAAAATCGGGGCGTTTTTTTATGCGTATTGGCCACGGCTACGATGTTCACCGTTTCGCTGAAGGCGACTTCATTACTCTGGGCGGCGTGCGTATTGCACACAGCTTCGGGCTACTCGCGCATTCTGACGGTGACGTCCTGCTGCACGCCTTGAGCGACGCCTTGCTTGGCGCGGCCGCGCTGGGTGATATTGGCAAACATTTCCCCGACACCGACCCGCAATTCAAGGGTGCCGACAGCCGGGTGCTGCTGCGCCATGTGGTCTCGCTGATCCACGCCAAGGGCTGGAAAGTCGGCAATGTCGATAACACCATCGTCGCCCAGACACCGAAAATGGCATCGCACATCGAAGCGATGCGTCGGTTGATTGCCGAGGACCTGCAAGTTGAGCTGGACCAGGTCAACGTGAAAGCCACCACCACCGAGAAACTTGGTTTCGTTGGTCGCGAAGAAGGCATTGCCGTTCATAGCGTTGCCTTGTTGCTGCGCCCATGACCGAACTGGAACTATTGGGCCCCCGTGCCTACGGCGAGTCGTTGGGCAGCGCAGTGCTCAAGGCCACTGCTGAAGATTTCCAGGTCGACGAAGTGCTCGACATCCCGCTGACGGGCGAAGGCGAGCACTTATGGATCTGGGTTGAAAAACGCGGTTTGAACACTGAAGAGGCTGCCCGGCGAATTGCCAAGGCCGCCGGCGTATCGTTACGCACCGTCAGTTATGCCGGTCTCAAGGACCGCCAGGCGTTGACTCGCCAGTGGTTCAGTGTCCAGTTGCCGGGCAAGGCCGACCCGGACCTGTCGGCGGCAGAAAACGAAACGCTGAAGATCCTCAAGACCGGTCGCCATAAACGCAAGCTGCAACGCGGCGCGCACTCGGCCAATGGCTTTACTTTGCGCCTGACCCAGTTCAAGGGCGATCCAGCGGCTATCGATGCGCGTCTGCAGCAGATCGCCCGCCTGGGCATTCCCAATTATTTCGGCGCCCAGCGCTTCGGGCATGACGGCGGTAACCTCGTCGATGCCCGCGCCTGGGCGGCGCGCAAGGCTTTGCCGGAACAGCGCAATGTACGTTCGCGACTGTTGTCCACCGCCCGCAGTTTTCTGTTCAACCGGGTGTTGGCGGCTCGGGTGGCCGATGGCACCTGGCAGCAAGCGCAGGTGGGCGACCTGCTGGCCTTCACCGACAGCCGCAGTTTTTTCCCCGCCGGCGAGGCCGAGTGCAGTGATCCGCGCTTGGCGATTCTCGATTTGCACCCCACCGGGCCGCAGTGGGGCGAGGGACCTTCGCCTGCCGCCGGCGCGGTCCATGATCTGGAGCAGGCCATCGCCGAGGCCGAGGCCGATTTGCGCGACTGGTTGATAAACGCGCGAATGAGTCACGAACGTCGCATCCTGCGACTGCCCATTGGCGGCCTGTCGTGGCATTATCCCTCGCCTGACATTCTGCAACTGGAATTCGTCCTGCCGGCCGGATGTTTCGCCACTGTCTTGGTGCGCGAACTCGTCGATCTGGTGCCGGTGGGGCAGACGGACAGCCCATGCGTATTCTGATTTCTAACGACGACGGGGTGACAGCACCCGGCCTTGCCGCGCTTTATGCTGCGCTGGCGGATTTTGCCGAATGCGTGGTCATCGCCCCGGACCAGGACAAAAGCGGCGCCAGCAGTTCGCTGACGCTCGACCGGCCATTACACCCGTGCTATCTGGATAATGGTTTCATCAGCCTCAACGGCACCCCGACCGACTGTGTGCACCTGGGCCTCAATGGCTTGCTGGAGCGCGAGCCGGACATGGTGGTTTCGGGCATCAACCTGGGGGCCAACCTGGGGGATGACGTGCTTTATTCCGGCACCGTGGCCGCCGCCCTTGAAGGCCGTTTCCTCGGGCATCCGTCGTTTGCCTTTTCGTTTGTTTCGCGCCAAGTCGATAATTTGCCTACGGCCGCTTACTTCGCCCGCAAATTGGTCGAGGCCCATGGCGAGCTGGACCTGCCACCGCGTACGGTGCTGAACGTGAACATTCCGAACTTGCCACTGGATCACATCCGGGGCATCCAGCTCACTCGCCTGGGTCACCGTGCCCGCGCGGCGAAGCCCATGCAGGTGGTCGATCCCCGGGGCAAGGCCGGCTACTGGATTGCCGCCGCCGGTGATGCCGAGGATGGCGGGCCAGGCACCGATTTTCATGCAGTGATGCAAGGCTATGTCTCGATAACGCCGTTGCAGCTGGATCGCACCTTCAACGATGCTTTTCGAACGCTCGATGGCTGGCTGGAGGGGCTGCGCTGATGGCTCGTGAGCAAGACGATATACTGCGCCGCGGAATCGGCATGACCTCCCAGCGTACCCGGGAGCGGCTGATTCAACGGCTATACGAAGAAGGTCTTTCCAACGCCCAGGTGCTGGAAGTGATTCGCCGCACCCCACGGCATTTGTTCGTCGATGAAGCCTTGGCCCATCGCGCCTACGAAGACACCGCATTGCCGATCGGCCACAACCAGACCATTTCCCAGCCTTATATGGTGGCCCGCATGAGCGAGTTGCTGCTGGAGGCGGGGCCGCTGGACAAGGTGTTGGAGATCGGCACTGGTTCGGGGTACCAGACGGCGGTGTTGTCGCAGCTGGTGGAGCGGGTATTTTCCGTGGAGCGGATCAAGGTGCTGCAGGATCGCGCCAAGGAGCGCCTGGTGGAACTGAACCTGCGCAATGTGGTGTTTCGTTGGGGCGATGGCTGGGAAGGCTGGCCGGCCCTGGCACCTTATAACGGCATCATCGTCACCGCCGTGGCCACTGATGTGCCCCAGGCCTTGCTGGATCAACTCGCGCCCGGTGGGCGGTTGGTGATTCCGGTGGGGGCTGGTGAAGTTCAGCAGTTGATGCTGATCGTGCGCGAAGAACAAGGTTTTTCACGCCACGTGCTGGGGGCGGTGCGGTTCGTTCCGTTGCTTAACGGGCCCTTGGCCTGAGCATTTATAAACAGACGCTGAATTCTGTGGCATGGGCTGTGTCATACACCGGCACTGATCAGTTAACCGTTGATTGGTTAAACGGATTGCAACGGCGTCGAGCAAACGTGTGCGACAGCGCCTCGCGCTTCATTAATAGAAGTGGGGTGGCGGCCAGCTATATTTGTAATACCGTTGCCTGCACAGGCAGTTTCCAATTTTTCAACCACCACAAAGGGAGCGGCGGGTGAGTCTCACAGTCATTGCGCAGCGTATGGGTATCACGAGCTTTCAGCGCCTGGTGACTGGCCTTGTCTTGAGCACCGTGCTGGTCGGCTGCTCCAGTACCCCGTCGGGTAACGTCCGGGTTGTCGATCGCACCCACGCGACACCTCAACGTCCTACAGTAACAACCGGTCAGTATGTAGTCCGTCGCGGCGATACGCTGTTTTCCATCGCTTTTCGCTATGGCTGGGACTACAGAGCCCTCGCGGCGCGAAACAACATTCCTGCGCCTTATACGATTCATCCGGGTCAGAGAATTCGCTTTGATGGTCGTAGTGGTTCAACGCCTACCGCGGTGGTCACTCAGTCAGGTTCGACGGCTTCGTCGTCGAGTAAAACAACGGTGATTCGTCGTCCGGTCGGTGCCGCAACGGCAACCGTACCGTCCGTCGCGAGCAAACCGACGCCTGCTCCGAAGCCTGCGGCAGGCCCCAGCCCGAGCGGCTGGGGGTGGCCTTCTAATGGCGTTCTCATTGGAAAATTCTCTTCAAACGGTAGTTTGAATAAAGGAATTGATATCGCCGGGGATTTGGGACAGCCTGTTTTAGCCGCGTCTGATGGTACGGTTGTGTACGCCGGGAGTGGTTTAAGGGGCTACGGCGAACTCGTGATCATCAAACACAGCGATACCTACGTCAGTGCCTACGGTCACAACCGCAGGCTGTTGGTTCGGGAGGGGCAGCAGGTCAAGGTCGGGCAAAAAATTGCCGAAATGGGATCAACGGGAACGGACCGGGTGAAACTGCATTTTGAGATTCGCCGACAAGGTAAGCCAGTCGATCCGCTGCAATTCCTGCCACGTCGTTGATTTGATTGTCAGCCTGTTCCGTCACGTAGAGGGAACAGGCTCCAGCGTTGCCAAGGATAAAGGCGTCGCTTGAGCTTGAGGTCGAACTCACCAAAGGACTATAACAATGGCTCTCAGTAAAGAAGTGCCGGAGTTTGACATCGACGATGAGGTTCTCCTTATGGAGACCGGCATCGCTATGGATTCGATGTCGAATGATGAAGGGGCGACTCCACCTTCCGTTCGCGCCAAATCCAAACACTCCGCTTCACTTAAACAACATAAGTACATCGATTACACCCGGGCGCTGGACGCCACTCAACTGTACCTCAACGAAATCGGCTTCTCGCCGCTGCTCTCCCCCGAGGAAGAAGTTCATTTTGCGCGCCTGTCGCAAAGTGGCGACCCGGCCGGGCGAAAACGCATGATTGAAAGTAACCTGCGCCTGGTGGTGAAAATCGCCCGACGCTACGTCAATCGTGGACTATCGCTGCTGGACCTGATCGAAGAGGGTAACCTGGGGCTGATTCGCGCTGTCGAGAAATTCGACCCCGAGCGAGGCTTCCGTTTCTCGACCTACGCGACCTGGTGGATTCGTCAGACCATCGAGCGGGCGATCATGAATCAGACCCGGACCATCCGGTTGCCGATCCATGTGGTCAAGGAACTGAACGTCTACCTGCGGGCCGCCCGTGAACTGACCCAAAAGCTTGACCACGAACCCTCACCCGAAGAGATCGCCAACCTGCTGGAAAAACCGGTGGGTGAGGTCAAGCGCATGCTTGGGCTCAACGAGCGGGTTTCCTCGGTTGATGTTTCACTGGGACCAGACTCGGATAAAACCCTGCTGGACACGCTCACCGATGACCGACCTACCGATCCGTGTGAGCTGCTCCAGGATGATGACTTGTCCCAGAGCATCGACCAGTGGCTCTCGGAGCTCACGGACAAGCAACGGGAAGTGGTGATTCGCCGCTTCGGCTTGCGCGGTCATGAAAGCAGCACCCTTGAAGATGTGGGCCTGGAGATTGGATTGACCCGTGAGCGGGTCAGACAGATTCAGGTCGAAGGCCTCAAGCGTCTTCGGGAGATCCTGGAGAAGAACGGCCTGTCGAGCGAGTCGTTGTTCCAATAACGGCAACGCACGCGTAACAGGAAAAGCCCCGACTGTTTCGGGGCTTTTTCGTTTCTGCGGCGGCTCAGCGCTTACGCTGTTTGTCGGCATGGCGTGTAAGCTTTTGCCTAGTGTTGCGTAAGCGTTTGGTTTCCCGTCGGAGGGATAGACGCCTATAAAGATCGTCGTGTTTTTCATATCGTATTGATATATAAGCATATTTTGTTGTATTTCAATGCTGTGACAGGGCCGGGCGACGGCGTTGGGCCAATTGCACACGCTGGGGAAAATACTAATATCAGTCCTGTGTCGACGGACAGACACACCTGTCACGGATGATGGGGAAGGAAGGAGGACATCGCAGGATGCGATTCATCAGGATGATGAAAAGGATCAAAGGGATTAGGGAAAAAATGTGGGCGGGTCAAACCGCCCCTTTTTTTGCCTGCGATTTATTGAATCCGAGAAAACAAAAAGGCCCGCAAGGGGCCTTTTTCAACGAGCGCAGGGTGATATCAGCGTTCGAGGTCTTTGAGCTTGTCTGGTTTGCCATCCCACTCTTTCGCGTCTGGCAACTCGTCTTTCTTTTCGGTGATGTTTGGCCAGATGTCCGCCAGTTCAGCGTTCAGCTCGATGAAGTTCTCCATGCCGGCCGGCACTTCGTCTTCAGAGAAGATGGCATTCGCCGGGCATTCCGGTTCACACAGGGCGCAGTCGATGCACTCGTCCGGGTGAATGACCAGGAAGTTCGGCCCTTCGTAAAAGCAGTCCACCGGACAGACTTCTACGCAGTCGGTGTACTTGCACTTGATGCAGTTGTCGGTGACGACGAAGGTCATTTCTAATTCTCTCCTCAGGCGGCGGCAGCGGAACCCCTTCACGGTGGGCTCGCCAGGTTCGGGAGCGATAGTCTGCGAACCAGGCTAATAGCCCGCAGCATCCCAAACCGCGCGAGATTCTACCAGCTTGAACGCCTGTGCGTTAGATCCGTGTCTTCAATGTATAAAGCAATTCAAGTGCCCGACGTGGGGACAGGTCGTCCAGGTCCACTTTGGCCAGTTCATCGAGCACCGGATGCGGCAGGCTGGCGAACAGGTCGCTCTGCTGCGGAGCCGCCGGTTTGCCTTTGCTCGGGCGCGGTGTTTCGTGCGGCAGGCTAGTGGTTTCCAGGCGGCTCAGGTGCTCGCGGGCACGGCTGATCACTTCGCTGGGGACGCCGGCCAGTTGCGCGACTGCCAGGCCGTAACTCTGGCTGGCCGGGCCGGGCAGCACATGGTGCAGGAATACGATGCGCTCGTTGTGCTCGGTGGCATTGAGATGCACGTTCGCCACCAGTGGCTGGCTTTCCGGCAGTACAGTGAGCTCGAAATAGTGGGTGGCGAACAGTGTGTACGCCCGCAGGTGCGCCAGCCGTTCGGCCGCTGCCCAAGCCAGGGACAGGCCGTCGAAGGTGCTGGTGCCGCGTCCGACCTCGTCCATCAGCACCAGGCTGCGTTCGGTGGCGTTGTGCAGGATGTTCGCGGTTTCGCTCATTTCCACCATGAAGGTCGAACGCCCGCCGGCCAGGTCATCGCTGGAACCGATCCGGGTGAAGATCCGGTCCACCAGGGACAGCTCGCAGCTGGCTGCCGGCACGAAACTGCCGATGTGGGCCAGTAGCACGATCAATGCGGTCTGGCGCATGTAGGTGGATTTACCGCCCATGTTCGGGCCGGTGATCACCAGCATGCGGGTGTTGTCATCCAGGCTCAGGTCGTTGGCCACGAACGGCGTGGTCAATACCTGTTCGACCACCGGGTGACGACCCTGGGCGATGCGCATGCAGGGTTCGCTGACAAAACGCGGGCAGTTGAGATCCAGGTTCAGCGCGCGTTCGGCCAGATTGCTCAGCACGTCCAGTTCCGCCAGGGCGCCAGCGGTGTCCTGCAATGGCGGCAGTTGGCTGATCAGATCTTCGAGCAGCGCTTCATAGAGCATCTTTTCCCGGGCCAGGGCGCGGCTCTTGGCCGACAGCGCTTTGTCTTCGAACGCTTTGAGTTCCGGGGTGATGAAACGCTCGGCGCCCTTGAGGGTCTGGCGACGAATGTAATCAGCCGGCGCCTGTTCGGCCTGTTTGCTCGGCAATTCGATGAAGTAACCGTGGATGCGGTTGTAGCCGACCTTGAGATTGGCCAGGCCGGTACGGGCTTTTTCCCGGGATTCGAGGTCGATCAGGAACTGACCGGCGTTCTCGCTCAGCGATTGCAATTCGTCGAGTTCGGCGTCGTAGCCGGTTTTCAGCACGCCGCCGTCCCGGATCACCGCTGGCGGGTTGTCGATAATGGCTTTTTCCAGCAGCGCGGCCAGCTCCGGGTAAGTGCTGGTGGTGCGCGCCAGTTGCTGCAGATGCGGTGCTTCCAGGTCGGTCATCGCCACCTGAAGCTCGGGCAGGGCGCCAAGGGCATCGCGCAGGCGCGCCAGGTCTCGGGGACGGGCGTTGCGCAGGCCGATACGCGCCAGGATCCGCTCGATGTCACCGATTTCCTTGAGCTGCGGTTGCAACTGCTCGAAGCGATAACGGTCCAGCAAGCAGGTGATGGAAGTCTGGCGCGCCAGCAGCACCGGCAAATCCCGCAGCGGACGGTTCAGCCAACGGGTCAGCAGACGGCTGCCCATAGCGGTCTGGCAGCGATCGACCACCGATTGCAGGGTGTTGTCGCGCCCGCCGGCCAGGTTGGTGTCCAGTTCCAGATTGCGTCGGCTCGCGCCGTCCAGCACCACGGTGTCATCCAGGCGTTCATGACGCAGGCTGCGCAAGTGGGGCAGGGCGGTGCGCTGGGTTTCCTTGGCGTAGGCCAGCAGGCAGCCGGCAGCGCCGATGGCCAGGGTCAGGTTTTCGCACCCAAAACCTTTGAGGTCCTGAGTGGAAAACTGCTGGCAGAGACTTTTCAGCGCCGAGTCGCGCTCAAAATCCCACGGCGCCCGACGACGCACGCCACGGCGTTTTTCCGCCGGCAGGTCTTTGGGCCAGTCATCCGGGATCAGCAACTCTACCGGGTTGACCCGTTCCAGCTCCGCCAACAGGTTTTCCCAGCCCTTGATCTCCAGCACCGAGAAATTGCCGCTGGTGATGTCCAGCACCGCCAGGCCAAACAGGCGCTCATCCCCCAGGACCGCGGCGATCAGGTTGTCCCGTCGCTCATCCAGCAGTGCTTCGTCACTGACCGTACCCGGCGTGATGATCCGCACCACTTGGCGTTCCACCGGCCCTTTACTGGTGGCCGGGTCGCCGACCTGCTCGCAGATCACCACCGACTCGCCCAGCTTGACCAGTTTCGCCAGGTAACCTTCCGCCGCGTGGTAAGGAATCCCACACATCGGAATCGCCATGCCCGCCGATTGCCCACGCGCCGTCAGGGTAATGTCCAACAACTTGGCGGCCTTCTTCGCATCCTCATAGAAGATCTCGTAGAAGTCGCCCATGCGGTAGAACATCAACTGATCGGGGTGCTGATTCTTCAGGCGCCAGTATTGCTGCATCATCGGCGTGTGGGAGGACAGATCGTTCACGGCTGTATTCATCGGTGTCAGGCAAACTCGTTGAAAGGTGTGGGGCAAAAGGAGGGGCATTGGCCCGGCTTTTCCGCGATGGGCGCAAGGTTAACATGGGCGGTCTGGTGCTACCCATATGTGAGTGGTTCTTGGGATTGTGTGCTTATCCGTTTTTTCGGTAACGGCTGCTTAGGGTTCCGCCCTGACGGCGGCTCACTTTTGAACAGCCCGGAAGCCGGCCCAGTCAAAAGTAAGCAAAACGCTTTTGCCTCACCACTCGGTGCCTCGCCTAGGCTCGGCATGCCTGAACGAAGGCATTGCTCCGTGGGCCGCCGCGAAGGGCCATCCATGGCCCAGCGCGGCTAACCCGGCATCCATGCCGGGTTGCCCACTGCGCAATACCTTCGTTCAGCCAGCGTGGTTAACGGGGCGCCCCAGATCAAAAACTGAACCGAGGCGGCCTAATAGCCGACCTGGCTCTCCCGGTCGTACACCCATCAGATATGTGGGAGCAAAGCTTGCTCGCGAGGCGGCCTAATAGCCGACCTGGCTCTCCCGGTCGTACACCCATCAGATCTGTGGGAGCAAAGCTTGCTCGCGAGGCGGCCTGACAGCCGGCCTGGTTCTTCCGGTCGTACCGGCGTTTTTCAAGGTAGTTGTCGCGTACACCGTTTTGTTATGCCACTTTTGCAGTCACAGTAAGCTCTCTTTCAGGGTTCAGATACACCGTCCCTACTGGCCTCCAATTGCGTGTTTCTCCTGACCACCGTCCAGGATTTTTCGCTCTAGCTAATCTGTAAACAGTGTCGCGGCGGGCGAGGACTTCATTGTCCTTACCTTCATGACGCTGGGCCGGGGTGACGAAGCGGATTCTGCTATGGCGATGCACGGTGTTGTACCAGACCATAAAGTCCCGCACCCAGACACGTGCATCATCCAGACTGTCAAACCCGCCCAAGGGCCACTGCGGACAGTATTTCAATGTTCTGAACAACGACTCGGAATAAGGGTTGTCGTTGCTGACGCGAGGTCGCCCTCGCGAAGGCGTAATGCCCAAATCGTACATCTTGGACAGCAGGGTCACCGACTTCATGGGCGCGCCATTATCCGAGTGGAGCACCAACGGCTGCTGCCAACATTTTTCCTGAGTCACACTTCGCTGCAGTAATACCGCCGCTTTTTCTCCGCTTTCTGCTTCGTAGACTTCCCAGCCCACGGCTTTGCGGCTGTAGATGTCCTCGATCAAGTAGAGATAGTAAAACTGCCCACGAATCGGCGTGGGCAGATAGGTAATATCCCAGGACCACACCTGATTGGCCGACGTCGCGGCATACGTCGTCGGTGCAGCATGATGCTGTGGTCTCTTGGCTCGCGACCGATGTTGCTGTTGGTCCGCAGCCTTGAGCACCCGATAAAACGTGGCTTCCGAAGCGAGATAGCGCCCTTCATCTGCCAATTGCGGAACGATCTGACTCGGCGGCAGATGAGCATAGGCTTTGCTGTTGCACAGCATCAGGATGCTTTGGCGCTCCAACTCACTGAGCGCATTACAGGGTATTGGCCTGACCGTTGTCGTACGGCCATCGGCGAGGATTTCGGACGGTAAGCTCCAGCGTTGCAGCGTCCTGAGCGAAATACCAACTTCCTGACAAGCAGGCGCCCTACGGGCGCCCGCCGTGATGGCTTCGTTGAGCCAGCCCACGAGTAAATACCGTTCTGGCAACAAGGTCAGTTGTCCCCGTCGTCGCTCCCCCAGTAGGCATTGAGCTTTTTTCGCAGCACCAGCAGGGCTGCGGTTTCAGCGAGAGCGGCATCTTTGCGGCGCAGTTCACGCTCCAGTTGTTGAATGCGTTTCTTGTCTTCGCGCACTTGCGCGGCATCAACTTTTTTAGCTGTAGGCTGATTGGCGCTGTTGGTGATAAACGCGTTGCGCCAAGCGGCAATCTGCTCAGGGAAAATGCCCATGCGGCGGCAATATTCACCCAGTTCCAGTTCCGACAGTGCTGATGTTTCGATGATCGCTGTCAGTTTTGACTCAGCTGACCAGTTCTCTATCGGTTGCTTTTTTTCGGACAATTGAGAGCCTCGGGCAGCAGCCTGTTTGCGCCATTGATAGAGAGAAAAATCGCTACAACCCTCGCGGCGCGCGACCTCTTTTGCGGAGAGGCTAAGGGGCGGAAGCATCATTTTCAGTAGTGCGGCTTTACGTTCAGGTGAATAGAAAGGCATGACCATACTCTTGCCGCCCCCGAAATGCTTTTAGGAATCTGGAGAGGCGACAACTAGCCTGACACCGGGGGGTACACCCATCAGATCTGTGGGAGCAAAGCTTGCTCGCGAGGCGGCCTGACAGCCGGCCTTATTCTTCCGGTCGTACTCCGATCCAATTGTGGGAGCGAGCCTGCTCGCGATGACGGCTGCCAATACAACTTGGTTCTAACTGAACTACCGCCATCGCGAGCAGGCCCGCCCACAATGATTGCTCTGGCTTCTCTTAGGTCTCGGCTTGCATCATGAATACCTACCTCGGCTCAACCACATCCTGCGCCCGATTCGCCAGCAACTGCCCCAGCTCGATCATCTGCTGGACCCCCAGCGCGATATGCCGTCGCGACCCCTCCAGGTCGAATGCCAGATCACTGACCATGGCGTTGGCCGAGGCCAGGGTTTCGCTGAGGTTGGCGAGCAGGCACTCGGCGTCGATGTTCGGAGCGATGACGTAAAGGGTGTCGAGTGTGTCGGATGGTTCTTTGTCGGCTTTTGGTTTGAGGTAGTAGTCCAGGGCGCGAGTGGCCGCGTCGTCGAGTTTTTTGGCGTTGGCCGTTTGGCTGCGGGATATGTGATCGTCTTGGGTTGGGGGATTTGAAGTGTGCTTGCTCATGCTTCTTGGATCCTCGAAGTGGGAGCCGTCACCGATTCGCTACTAAACGAAGTGGGTGGCAGCTGTACGCAGGTTAGTAGACCGGGGATCCAAGAAACCGGCGCACCCGAGGGCGCCCTGCGCACAGCTACCATCGAATGCAGGAATAGGAATACCTGACTGGATGGAGCGATGTACATCTTGGAATGCCGGGCTACTAAACCCGATCACTGATGGGCAGTGACGGGATCAAAAGTACCGATGGGATCCAAGGTGGACAAGCCGGCGGATTCTGGCGCAGTTGTAGGCAGAGGCGCAAGGCGACGTAGCCCGGTTTCGCAAATTTGAAGGACGCAGATCGGGCGGTTTCCCAAGAGGTTGTAGGGGGTTTTTCCAAGCGCCGACAATAGCTGACGCCCGCCCAGCGCATTCGGGCCGCTTGCATCGGTGTTGAATGTGCCGTCGTCATCGCGAGCAGGCTCGCTCCCACAGTTTTACCCAATCGCTCACAGACTTCGCATACACAGCAAATCCCCTGTGGGAGCGGGCTTGCTCGCGAAAGCGGCAGATCAGTTTGCATTGATGTTGAATGTACCGCGGTCTTCGCGAGCAAGCCCGCTCTCAAAGTTTTACCCAGTCGTTCACAGACTTCGCATAAACCCTGGATTTCCTGTGGGAGCGAGCCTGCTCGCGATAGCGATGGGGCAGCTTGCGTTGATGTTGGATGGAAACACTTCATCATCGATATGCATGCTTATGCAAAACAGCATTTGTCTTCTGCAAAAAGAACACGCATCATGCGCGTTATGCAAAAACGCAACGTTTCTACCGTATTAAGGGCTCTGCTCGATCAGCACGGGATCTCCCCCACGGAGCTTCACCGTCGTACCGGCGTGCCTCAGTCAACCCTGTCGCGGATTCTCAGTGGCAAGATCGTCGACCCTTCGGATAAACACATCTCCCGGATCGCCGAATACTTTGCCGTGAGTACCGATCAGTTGCGCGGGCGCGCGGACATTGCGTCTGCCGGCCATCCGCGCCGCGACGAGCCGCATTCCGAACTCAAGGACATAAGCCTGTGGGATGACGACACCCCCGTCGAAGAAGACGAGGTGTCGGTCCCTTTTCTGCGTGAGGTTGAATTGGCTGCTGGATCAGGAAGATTCATCATCGAGGAGAGCGAGCGCTCAAGCCTGCGCTTTGGCAAGCGCAGCCTGCGTCATAACGGCGTGCAGTTCGACCAGGCAAAATGCGTGACCGTGCGCGGCAACAGCATGCTGCCGGTGCTGCGCGATGGCGCCACGGTCGGGGTGAACGCTGGTAAATGCGGGATCGGCGACATCGTTGACGGCGACCTCTATGCCATCAACCACAACGGCCAATTGCGGGTAAAGCAGCTCTATCGTTTGCCCACTGGCATCCGCCTGCGCAGCTTCAACCGCGACGAGCATCCGGATGAGGACTACACCTTCCAGGAAATGCAGGATGAGCAAATCGTCATCCTCGGCCACGTCTTCTGGTGGGGCATGTACGCCCGCTAACCCCTCCGCTGTCAGATAAAAACCCGCCATCGTGCGGGTTTTTTTACGCCTGTGAAAATCCCCTACCCCCTGCGTTTGCTGCGCGACATGCATTAACGCATGCTCAGTGCACAAATAAATGCATTTACGCATTGACTGTATATGCATTCATGCATATTCTGTGTCCAAGCCGCTCGACAAAGCGGCTGGCAACAAAGCTCTTTAGTTCCACCAACAGGCAGCGATGAACCGGCCTTAACGGTTCAGAGGGTTGGCAACTGACCCGGGTGTGCAGCGTAAAGCACCAGAAGCAGTTATCCGGCGGGCAGGGACCGCGGTCGGAAAAACAATTTGAATGGATCCGTACCGCGCCAGTCGCGCCGAAAGATCAACTTCCTTCAGGCCATTGGCCTGGGAAGGCGAAGGACCGCATTACTGAAAAGCCCGGTTCACCCCGGGCTTTTTGGAATGCCTACCTCAAGAGACATCGTTTGAACCCAACACACATTCTCATCCATCACCCCAGGAGGCGTGACATGACAAACGAGCAACAAGCGTTGCTGGACATGCCGATCTGGCTGGTCATCGTGCTCGCCCTGGTGGGCGGCGTGACCGGCGAGATGTGGCGTGCCGACAAGGAGGGCGCCCGTGGCTGGTCGCTATTGCGTCGCCTGGCCCTGCGCTCCGGCGCCTGCATGGTCTGCGGCGTATCGGCAATCATGCTGCTGTATGCCCTTGGCCTGTCGATCTGGAGCGCCGGCGCCCTGGGCTGCTTGACCGCCATGGCCGGTGCCGACGTGGCCATCGGCCTTTATGAGCGATGGGTTGCCAAGCGGATTGGCGTCTGCGAAGTGCCACCGCGAGACCTTCCGCCCGACCAGCATTAAATCGACATCGCTGATCTGCGCGTTGCCCTACAAAAGGAGGCCATCAATGCCCGCCATCATCGAAAAACCGTCGCAGTTGTTCTCTGCCATTGCCCAGACGCTGCGCGCTACTTATCCCACCTTGAAAGTCGGCAGCCCCCAGGATTTTGATGGCACCGACGACCAACCCTGGGTGCTGATTGCCATCGAGCGTGATGCATCAGGTAACCGCGCCAACGACGGACGTATTGCCCATGTCCTGACGGTTTCCCTGCAAGTGGTCATGGCCGTTGCGGGCTGGGAGGCGTGCGATCTCGCCGGTGAGCTGAAACACCTGGTGTTGGATAACCGCTGGGGACTGTCGGGCGATCAATGTGATCTGCCCACGGAGATCGATGGCATCGCATCCACGTTCACCAACGAAGCTCGGGCGTACACCGCCTGGACCCTTTCATTTACCCAAACTATCTACCTCGGCCCGACGCTACTGGAAGACCCGTTGGGTATTCCGAAATTTGCCCGGACCTGGGAAGTGTCGAACATCGACGATCCGGCTCAATACACCGCACTCGAGGACTGACCCATGTTTGATGCGCTGTTACGGATGCATCTGGGGCCGCTTATCGAGCGTCTGGCCGAGATGGAAACCGAGCTGGAAGACCTGCATCGGCGCGCCGACAGTTTCTGTCGCATCGGCGTTTGTCAGGAAGTCGATGCGGCTAGCAATACCTGCAAGGTCAGCCATGGCGAGTTGTTGACCCCGGCGATCCGTTTTTTCAATCCCAGTGCTGGCGAACAGAGCGAGTCGCGGATTCCTTCCGTGGGCGAGCAGTGCCTGTTGCTGAACCACGGCGGCGGCGAGGGCGGTGGGCAGTCGGTTGCGTTGTTCGGCCTCAATGGCGGTCAATTCCCGCCCGTATCCACACAGGCATCACTGACCCGACGCCTGTATCAGGACGGCACGGAAAACGGCTACGACCACGCCAGCCATGTCCTGCACTGGCAAAACGGCCCGACGGCATTCACCGGTTCCCGTGAGTCCCTCGACTTAAGCATTGGCCCGGCGAGGCTGGCGATGACGCCGCAGGCCATCGAATTGCAACTGGGCGCCGTCGGCATACGGCTCGACGCGTCCGGTGTGCACCTGAGCGGCCCGGTGGTGGATCACCAGGGGCGCGTCATCAGTACCGCATAAGAGATTTCCTCATGATTGGAATCGATCGAAATACCGGCGCCACGGTCGACGACTGGCTGCAGTTCGTGCAGCGCGCCACCCGTGCATTGACCACGCCGTTGGGCACTCGCCAGAAGCGCCCTCTGTATGGCTGCGCCCTCACGCAATTGCTAGGGCAGAACCTCGGCGATGACCTGCTGATCCTTGCCCAGAGCCACGCGGCCCAAGCGTTCTACAACCCGGACAACGGCATTGGAGACTTCGAGCCGCAGGTCATTGTCGCCAGCCGACACGGGGCCGGCTTGTTGTTGCGCTTCGCCGGCACCTGGAAAAACCGCAAACAGACTTTCGAGGTGGTGGCATGAGCATGTTGATACCCGGCCAGAACCAATTAGCCGAACCGGCAATCGTCACCGTCGAAGCGTTCGAAGACTTGCTCGCAGAGTTCAAGACCTTCGTGGTCGAGTACGTCGCCGCACGCTCTCCCGCCAGCGCGGCGAAGCTGGTGGACAGCCTGGAAAACGAAAGCGAGCTGCTAACCCTGGCCCTCGAGGCATTCTGCGTCCGCCTGCAAACCCACGAACGCAAATACAACGCCCGCATCAAGCAGATGCTGGCGTGGTGGGCCACGGGGACCAACCTCGATGCCCGCCTCGCGGACATGGGCCTCGAACGGCAGTTGCTCGATCCTGGCGACCCGGCAGCATTCCCGCCCATCCCTCCGGTTTACGAGAGCGATGATGACGCCCGCTTGCGCTATTACCTTGCGCCCCATGCCCCGGCGGCCGGCTCGCGCATGCAGTATCGGCGGGAGATTTTTACCCTGGGTGAACGGCCCGTCGTGAAGGTGGAAAACGCCTCGGCCGGTGTCGTGACGGTTACCTACACCTTCAACCCGGATGGCTATGCGGCGCAGGTCAAGGACGGCAACGGACGCCGCACCGCGCCGGGCGAAGTCACGGTCACGGTGCTGTCCCGGGAGGGCGATGGCACACCGTCCGAGACACTCCTTGAGGGTGTTCGTCAGCACTTCGCTCGTCCTGATGTACGACCGGAGACGGATCACATCATCGTCCAGGCTGCGCAAATCAAACCCTACAAAATCCGCGTCGTGGCGAAGATCAATGCCGGCCCGGATTCGGGTTTGACCCAGGTTGCGGCACAACAGCAGCTGCAGGCGTACGCCGAGGCCTGTCATCACTTGGAGGGCCGGGTGGACCCGAGTTGGATCGACTACACGCTGCACAGCGCGGGGGCGGTTCAGCTGCAGATTCTCGAACCGCTCGAGCCGATTGTGACAACGGCTTTTCAAGCTCCGTATTGCACGGGCGTCGAGGTCGAGGTGGATACGTTATGAGTGACGACCCGCTTCGCCGGAGCCTGCTACCGACCAACAGTTCACCGCTGGAAAGGGCACTTGATCACGGTTTCGCCCGGTTGTTGGAACGCATCGATCCGCCGTTTCCCGAACTGATGAACCCGGTGGCAACGCCCTTGGCGTTTCTGCCGTACCTCGCCGCGGATCGCGGGGTCAGTGAGTGGAGTTCTGCGGCGCCGGAGGCTGAAAAGCGCCTGACGGTTGAACTCGCCTGGCCCACCGCACGGCAAGCCGGGACGCGAAAGGCGCTGGAAAACGCCGCCAAGGGTTTGCAACTGAGGCCTGAGGTGCGCGCTTGGCATGAGCAAACGCCCCCCGGCCCGCCCTACAGCTTTTCCGTCAGGGCGTTTACCGAACAGCCCTACAGCGAAGCCATCGATGCTCGTCTTGACCGCCGTCTGGCCGATGCCAAAAGCGAGCGCGACACCTTGACGGTCTCTGTCGGCTTGAGTGCGTTCGGCCGTCACGTCATCGGCGCCGCCACGGTGTGCGGCGAACTCACCACGGTTTATCCGATTGTCATCGAAGGGCTTGAAGCCTCGGGCCAGGCCTTCAAGGCCGCCGCGCTCTACACCGTCGAAACCTCCACTATTTATCCACAGGGGTCCTAAATGGCCGACTACTACACCCTGCTCACCGATGCGGGGATCGCCTACGAAACCGCCTGCAAGGCGGCGGGCACACCGATCAAGCTGTCGCAGATTTCTGTCGGTGACGGCGGCGGCGAAGTTTACAACCCGGCCGCAACTGCCACGGCGCTCAAACGCGAAGTGTGGCGCGGGCCACTCAATGCGCTGTTCCAGGATGAGAAAAACCCGAGCTGGTTGTTGGCGGAAGTCACCATCCCGCCCGACGTGGGCGGCTGGTATGTGCGGGAGGCCGGGATCTGGACCGATACCGGGATCCTGTATGCCATCGTCAAATATCCGGAGTCGTTCAAGCCGGTGTTGGCGACGTCAGGTTCGGGGAAAGAGTTTTATATCCGGTCGATTTTCGAGACCAGTAATGCCGAGCTGGTGACGCTGCTGATTGATGACACGGTGGTCAAGGCGACGCGGGCTTGGGTGGCCGGTTATGTGGCCGACGAACTCGCCAAGCTCGACAGGAAGCAGTCTGTACGGGTGGCGACGACGGCCAACATTGTTTTGAGTGGTGCGCAGGCGATTGACGGTGTTGCTGTGGTTGCCGGGAATCGGGTGCTTGTTAAATCCCAAACGCTGGCGAAAGACAATGGTATCTACGTTGCCGCGAACGGTGCTTGGGTTCGGGCAAAGGATTCTGATGCGAATGCCGAGGTTACTTCGGGATTGAGTGTTCCGGTCGAAGAGGGGGCGACGCTTGCTAATACGATTTGGCAGTTGGTTACGGATGGCGGGATTGTTCTGGGCACCACGGCATTGAGTTTTCAGAATGTGACGCAGGGGTTTGCACCCCTCAATTCGCCAGCGCTTCTAGGAACCCCGACTGCCCCAACTGCCCCGGTAAGCAACAACAATCAGCAACTTGCGACTACTGCGTTTGTGCAGCGTGCGCTCGGCAACCATTCAAGCGTTGGCGGGTTGGACGCCAGTGCCGTGCTGACAGCGGATGCGTTCGGTAAGTCATTTATCATCAACTCGGCCAACCCCGTGAATATCACTTTGCCGAAGGCAAACACGGGGTTCAATGGCGGCACCATCAACCTGCTGAACGTGTCGACCGGCACAGCAACCATCGTCCTGCAAGGTACGGATTATGTGGCGGGTATTGCTGCAAATCAGTTGGTGCTCAAGACAATGGACAGCATCACGTTGTCGACTGGCGCTGGTATTACCTGGTATGCGGAGAACGGATCGGTCCCGGATACCTTGTCTACCGCGTTTAATGGTGGGGTTCGGGCTCTTCTAGATAAGTTTGGTCTTGGCTCGGATGCAGCAAAAATCCCGGTGATCAGTGACTTCTCGGAAGATATCAAGCCTGGCCTCTATCGTGCGTTCACGCTAGGTCATGAAAATGCATCTATTGGTGGGCCGCCTGAAACTAGCGTTGGTAGCAGCACTTCTATGACTGTTTTTGTAGGTGGCGGATACGTTGCTGCCGGGTACAAGGCGTTTCTGGCGATCATCAACAACACGGCAAACGGTCCGACGCGGGCTTATCTTGGACACAAGACTGCCACGGGCACGCAGCCATTTTGGAGTGAGCTGGGCCAAACCTCACATCTACCCTATCGCGCAAAAAATTATTTCAAGGCTCCTGGTGTTTATCAGTGGACCGTACCGGCAAGCGTGACGAAGGTTCATGTTGAAGTCGTTGGTGGCGGGGGAAGCGGAGCGTTTGGTGGGAACGAGGCGATCAACACCGGACCTGGGGGCGGCGGCGGCGGAGGAATCAGCAGCCGTCTCTGCACCGTTGTGCCTGGCAGCTTAATCGCGGTGACGGTAGGGGCCGGTGGAGCCGCCGTTTCCACAGAGAGCGATTCAGGAATTGCGGGTGGGACGTCGTCATTCGGTTCTTTCTGCTCGGCCACGGGCGGGCGTGGTGGTGTGATGAATGCCGGCGCTCAAGGTGGAATGGGGGCCGGTGGCGACCTTAATGCTTCGCTCGGCCTTGGCTTTCCGCCTGTGCGCAACTCGGCGGGCACAGGGAACTGGGGCGGTCCAGGGGGGGGGGCGAGAGTGCTTTTGCTGCTCTGGATACATCGAGTCTTACTCGGCCAGGTATGGGGGGCGGTGGACGCTTAAAGACCCGATCGCAATCTGGCGCAGACGGCTGCGTATTTATCACTTACTGAGGAAAGGCCATGTGGGCATTGGTACAAGAGGGTGTCGTTCTCGAAACGACGGACGTTGATCCGGAAGGGCGTTATCACCCCGACCTTAAATGGCGGTCGTGTGCTGTGCAGGTTCAAACTGGTTGGCTCTTTGAGAATGAGGTTTTCGTCGAGAAGGTCGCGGTGCTGGAGGAGCGTATCGCGACTGAGCGCCTATGGCGCGACGGCGAGCTGACAGCTCGTCAATGGCTGCGTGATCGGCATCGCGACGAGCAGGACTTGGGGCGGACGACGACACTCAATAATGAGCAATTTGTAGATTTGCTCGATTACCTTCAAAAGTTGCGCGACTGGCCTCAGTCCGAGCTATTCCCTGACACAGGGCTGCGTCCAATACCACCGTCTTGGATTGATCTGCAACTCCAATAAACGCCCCGCACCAACGGGGCGTTTTCTTTTCCGCAACATAACAAAAACCTAACAACAGCCCCGCACACACGGGGCTTTTTCGTATCTGGAGAACCCAAATGGCACTACGCCAAACCTACACCGTGCTCCTCCCATTCCCCACCAGCGGCGGCCATTGGTCGAGCGTCGGCCAGGAACTAGACCTGCTCGACGTCGAGGCCAACGCCTGGCGCAGCGCCGGTCGTCTGCAGCTGAAAAAAACCGAGGCCGGTGAATCGGCTTCTACATCAAACCCGGCCAAAAAGGCCGCCCCAAAAAAGGCTGAATAACCATGGCTGAGGTTTTGAACTTCGAGCACAACGGCATCACCGTCAATGCCACTGAATCTCCCGAGGCCATGGGTGGCCTGGGTGACAACGTTATCGGGCTGGTCGGCACCGCGCCGAATGCCAACGTGCTGATTCCGAAAAACACCCCATTCCGCATCAACAGCTTCACCACTCAGGCCCAGTTGGACCCGACCGGTGCTGAGGCGGGGACGCTGTTTCACGCGGTTTACCAGATTCTCAAAGTGGTCAAGGTGCCGGTCTACGTGGTCATCGTCGAAGAGGGTGCCACACCGGCCGACACGCAGAACAACGTCATTGGCGGCATCGAGGCCGAGACCGGACGCAAACTCGGTCTGGCGGCGCTCAGTGGGGTCGCTGAAGACCTGACCATCATAGGTGCGCCAGGTTTCACTGGCACCAAGGCGGTAGCGAGCGAGTTCGCCTCGTTTGGCAAGCGCATCAAGGCGCGTGTGGTGCTCGACGGCAAGGACGCGGCGGTTGCTGATCAAGTGACTTACAGCCAGGAACTGGGCGGTGCGGACCTCGGTTTCGACCGTTGCCTGGTGGTGCATAACATGCCGGCGGTGTACTCCAAGGTTGCGAAGAAAAACGTCTTCCTGGCGCCGTCGAGCCTGGCCATCGCCGCACTGGCCAAGGTCAAACAATGGGAGAGCCCGGGCAATCAGGTGACCTATGCCGAAGACGTCTCGCGCACCGTGGAATACAACATCCTCGACACCTCCACCGAAGGCGATCTGCTCAACCGCTACGGCGTTTGCTACTACGCCCGGACCATTCTCGGCGGCTTCTCGCTGCTGGGTAACCGCTCCGTCACCGGCAAGTTCATCAGCTACGTCGGCCTTGAAGATGCCATCAGCCGCAAGCTGGTGAAAGCCGGCCAAAAGGCCATGGCCAAGAACCTGACCAAATCCTTCATGGACCAGGAGGTCAAGCGCATCAACGACTGGCTGCAAACCCTGGTCGCCGACGAAACCATCCCCGGTGGCAGCGTGTACCTGCACCCGGAATTGAACAGTGTCGAGAAGTACAAGAACGGCACCTGGTACGTGGTCATCGACTACGGCCGCTACGCGCCGAACGAACACATGATTTATCAACTCAATGCCCGCGATGAAATCATCGAGCAGTTCCTGGAGGACGTTCTCTAATGTTTACCAACCGCGTAAGACAGGCCATCGCGGCCACCCTGCAAGGCCTGCCGTTGTCGGCGACGGTGGAAGAGTTCAGCCCGCCGAAGATCGAGTTCGACATGGAGGCGATGGTCGGTGGACGCTTCATCGCCGAAGAAATGGCCAAGAGCGGCAAGGTGCTGAACGCTACCCTCGTCCTGCAAGGGGCCGGGCCGGAAATCATGCTCGCCCTGGGTGTGCAACTGGGCGATGACATTCTGCTGAACGTGCGTGAAGCAGGTCAGGATCAGGATGGCAACACCTGGTTCACCTACCACACCGTCGGCGGCAAGCTCAAATCCCTGGAAGAGGCCAAGCTGAAGATGGGCGACAAACCCACCACGACACTTGAGCTGGCCTGCCGCACCTACAACCGTCTCGAAAACGGTATCCCGGTGATCGACATCGACGTGCGCACCCAGAAGTTCGTGCTCAACGGTGTCGACATTCTCGGCGATGCTCGTCGAGCGGTGCTGTTGCCCTAAACAAATGCTTGCCAGTTGAACGCAGACCTCCTGTGGGAGCGGGCTTGCTCGCGAAGGGGCCATCAGCTTCAACATCAATGTTGCCTGAACCATCGCTTTCGCGAGCAAGCCCGCTCCCACAGGGGCTCGCCGGCCTGGAGTTTTGCGGTCACTGACCGGCACCGCGCAACTTCCCATGATTGACCAAGGAATTCATTTCATGTTCTGGACACCTCCTGTTCACGCCCTGTTGTCGCCGATCACCGGTGACGACGGGGCGCAAATCGAGCAGCTTCAGCTCAAGCCGCTGTTCTACGTCGCACAGAAAGACGCCCTGGCCCGTGCCGGCGACGATGAGGACGACCAGTTTTTCGAGCTGGCCAAATTGGCCACCGGCCTGTCGGTCAAGGAGCTGGATCAGCTCAAGCGCCCGGACTACGTGAGCATTGCGCAGTACGTACACGAAATGTCGACTCGTCCGGCGTCGTACTTCTTGGGGCAGGTCGCTGAAGCTGAAACAGAGTCGGACGACCCCGACCAGGTACAACTGCTCCAAACGCTCAACGTCGCTGGCCGCAGCCTGACCTCGCTGACCCTGGAAATGCCCGTGCTACGAGCGACCAAGGCGATGAAAAAACTGAAGACGGCCAAGGAACGCGCCGAGTTCATCACCGCCCATTGCACCGGCTTGATGATTCCCGATCTGGACCTGCTGACCGTGCCTGACTGGACACAGCTTCAGGTACGCATCGACGATTTTTTAAACAAACCGGCGGACTTCTTTCGGAGCGCGACATCGAAGTGATCCTCGATGTGGTGCCGCTCATTTACCCGATAAGTGAAGCGGAAATTCTGGAGTGGGACGTCGGCAAGGCATTACGTCGTTACGACATCGCGATGACTCGCCTTGGCGTGAAACAGGAGTAGAGCGGGATGGCGGACGATAGATATTCGCTCAAATACGCAGCCTTTAATGAGAGTGGACTGGCGTTCGGTAATACCAGTCTCACGAGTGGTGTGTCAGCGCAAGGTGCGTTCGCCGGGGATCAGCTGTCGAGCCTCGATCTGGTGCTGGAAAAACTCGGGCTCAAACTCGGGTTGCTGACCACGGCGATTGAGTCGCTGACCGTGAAACTGTCGGCGCAACGATTGTTCTCCCAAACGATGGGCGCCGGCGCCAAGGGTGAGTCAGCCAGTGAGCCTAAGGGTAAGTCGGGTGGCGGTATCGAACCACCGGTGCTGCTCAAACCTGCGATAGCGATGGATTCGGCCATGGCCGATCTGAAAAAGGCCACCCAATTCGGGCCGCGCCAGATTCAACAGGTGGCTGAGTCAACCCAGCAGATCGCCACCGCACCGCTGGTGGCGGCCGGGGGCACCACGGCGGTTGAAGTGGTGAGGATGCAAAGCCAGGCGGCCAGGAAAGGCATCGGTAGCGATGTGCACGATGCCTCGGAGCGACAGTTGGTCCTGTCGAATTTCGCCTCGGATGCTGGCGTCACCGCGGCGGCGTTCGAGATGCCGGCCATGAAGGCCGCCGAAATGCTGGCCGACTGGCGCATCTCCATGAAGCTCAGCGGCGCGCAAGCCTTTGACTTGGCGGATGCCGCCAACCAATTGGGCAAATTACCCAATGGTGCGAAAGCGGCTGAGATCGGTGCGGTCTTGCAGCGTGACGGTGCGGCTGCGACGACGGCGGGCCTGGCCCCTGCACAAGCCGCCGCGTTGACGGCGGCATTGCTCAATACCGGTACCCAACAAGCTGAAGCCGGGGTGGCGCTGGATAGTTTCACAACGGCCTTGGGCAAGGGTGACCAGACCTCCGCCACCGAGCAAACGGCCTGGAAACAGCTGGGTCTGGCGCCCACGGCGGTGGCGAGCGGTTTGCGTGACAAGGACACGGTGTCTGGCACGGTGATGACGGTGCTGGCGGCCTTGAACGCGCAACCGGCCGAAAAGCGCTCGGCCCTTGCCGGCACGCTCTTCGGCAATGGCGATGAGGCGGTGCTGCGCATGGCGCAGAAACTGCCTGATGTGAACGCAGCCTTTTTGCAGGTGAAAGACCCAAGCCAATATGCCACGTCGCAATTGGGCAACGACGGCTCGGTGCGGCAGGACGCGTTGGCTCTGTCGAAAACCCAACAAGGCCAGTTGAACATCCTCAATGCCCGTAGCGAGCGTTTGTCGGTGGCTACGGGAAATGCCCTGATGCCTTCGGCGGATACCTCGTTCCAGTGGCTGGGTTCGCTGGCCGATGGCATGAGTGAATTGGCTGAATCCTCCCCTAAAGCCACCGCTGCAATTGTGCTTGTTGCCGCGGCGATCAAACCGCTGGTGGGTGTGCTGCTCAAGGCCGTAGTGGATGAGATGTCCAGTCAGGTGGCCAAGCGGGTGTTAGGTAGGGCTGCCCCGCACCTTCCCGGCCGATTGGGTGAGGTGATCTCCGAAGACTTCAGGAAAAAACCTCGTGCGAAGAAGCTGGATACAAGCAATGCCAGCCAGCGTCCCGAATCCACGAGAAGGCCGAAAATACGGGTGAGTACACGAGGCTCGCGGGGGACCGTCGGGCGTTCCTCACTCGGCCCAACGGCCTCATTGCGCTCGATGACGCGCAACGCGCCTGGGCCATTAAAAGTGGTCGGCGCCGTCGCTGATGTGACCGAGGGTGTGCTTACCGGCGACAAACGGATGATGGGCGCAGGCCTGGGAGCCGCAGGTGGCGGCTGGGCAGGCGCTGCCGCAGGGTCCGCGGCCGGTGCCGCTTTGGGCAGTGTTGTTCCGGTGGTCGGCACTGCTATTGGTGGCCTGATCGGCGGGCTGCTGGGCGGTTGGTTGGGGAGCGATGCCGGGGCGTCTCTGGGCGAAAAACTCGTCGCACCCACTGACAGACTCGCCGCTCCAGACCAGGTCAGCAAAGACCTGACCAGCACCCCGACCGCCACACAACAAAACACCATGACCGCAAACATCTACATCAACGGCCAGGACCAGGCCAGTGCCAGTCAGTTAGCCAACCTGGTGGTGCAACAGCTCTCGGGCCAGTTCGGCCTGACAACCATGCCTAACTCACTGGCCATGCGCAGTGACGCGGCCCTGACTGACGGAGGTACGTGATGCGCCAACAAATGGCACTGGGCAGTTTCATTTTCGGTCTGTCCAGAAACTTCGCTTACCACTCCCTGGTCCGCACCTCGGACGGCGGTTGGAAAAGCATCGACATCCTCACCAGCAAACCCAAATCCAGCCAGGTGGGTCAAGGGCTGCAAGGGCTGACGATCACCGGCAAGTCGATGTACGCGACCGCCATGGATCGACTCGATGAGCTGCGTGCATTACAGGCCCAGCGCATTCCGGTGCCGTTGGTTGACGGCATCGGCCGCAACTGGGGGCTGTGGCAGATCAGCAGAGTGTCGGAAACCCAGACCGAGGTCATTGATGACGGCACCGCGATGGTGGTCGGCTGGGTGATTGAATTGACGGAGTTCGCCAATGCGTAGGGTTCGAAGTATTGCCGGTGATTCGGTGAATCTGTTGCTGTACCGCGAACTTGAGCGTTGTGACGATGCCGCCGAAGAGGCGCTCTGGCGACTCAATCCGAAACTGGCCGAGTGGGGTCCGGTATTGCCGGCGGGGGTGTGGATTGTCCTGCCGGAAGTGGATCTACAACCCGTCGCACCCACACCGGTTTCGGCCTGGGATTAAGGAGGCAATATGTCACTGGGTTTCACGCCAGCGGTGGAAATATACGGTGCGAACGCGGCGCTGCTCAACGAACGCTTGCTCAGTTGGACGCACATCGACGCGGCGGGGATCGAGTCCGATCAACTGACGCTCACCATCAGCCTGGAAGGGCTTGAAGGGTTGCCCAGCCTGGGCGGGAAAATCGGCCTGCGGGTCGGCTATCTGGAGTCGGGGCTGGTGGATAAAGGCGAGTTTGTCGTGACCCGGCGTACGCCGAGTCTGTTTCCCTTGCGCCTGACGCTTGTCGCGACGGCAGCACCGTTCAGTGCGGCCGATCAGACCGGTTTCAAGCAACGCCGATCCGCCAGCCATGGGCCGACGACCCTGGGCGCGCTGTTTCGTCAGTTGACCTCCAGGCACGGGTTTTCCCCGCGTGTGGCGCCGGACCTGGCGCTGATAAAAATCGAGCACATCGATCAGTCCAACGAAACCGACATGGGTTTTCTGACGCGACTGGCTCACCGTTATGACGCTGTCGCCAAGCCGGTCAACGAGTTGTATGTGCTGGCGCGCCGGGGGCAGGCGAAATCTTTGTCGGGCAAAGTCCTGCCAGAGACAAAGTTGTCGGTGACGACGAATAACCGCCCGGGCGATAACGCCTTCATCTCCGCCGTCCTGGATGACACCGCCCGGGCAAAATACCAGGGCTGCAAGGCCAGTTGGTGGGATGCGGCGGCAGGAAAAATGCGGGTCGAGGCGAGCGGCATCGCGCCGTTCAAGACCCTTCGCCAGCGCTTTCAAAGCGCCAACGATGCCCGCGCCGCCGGAGAAGGCGAGGTGCGGCGGATGATGCGCGAAGCCCTCAAGGTGGCGATCGAATGCCCCGGCAATCCAGGCTTGTGCGCCGAAGGCATCGTGCTGCTGGACGCCTCCTGGCCGGACTTCATGCGCGGTCGCTGGTCGATCGACAAAGTTATCGCCAGTGGCGACCGGGAAAAAAGCTATCGCAGCAGGATTGATGCGACCTGCCTGGATGCCAGGGCCTAAACACCACTCCCACAGTTCTGACTGCACCTTCCATACAACTGGAGCCCCCAATGAAGGTCACCCCGATCCTCACGCAACTGCGTGAGCAATGTCGTGCGTTAGGCAATCGCGTGGTTGCAGGTTTTGACGTCGCCACGTTGCAATTGCTTTCGATGAACTGACCCATGGAAGTTACCCAACAACAACTCATCAACATCATGCCCAACGCCCGCTCCCAAGCGGGCGTTTTTATTTCCGCGCTAAACACCGCGATGTCCAGCCATCGTATCGACACGCCCAAACGCATTGCCGCGTTTCTGGCCCAGGTTGGCCATGAATCAGGGCAATTGCGCTATGTGCGCGAGCTTGGTAGTGATCAATATCTCAGCAAGTACGACACGGGCTCGTTGGCCGTTCGCTTGGGCAACACACCCCAGGCCGACGGTGACGGCCAGCAATATCGCGGTCGCGGGTTGATTCAGATTACCGGGCGAGACAATTATCGGCGTTGTAGCCTGGGTTTGTTCGGCGATGAACGACTGTTGGCGTTGCCGCAACTGCTGGAGCAACCGCAATGGGCGGCTGAGTCTGCCGCCTGGTTCTGGAATCAAAACGGCTTGAACGAACTGGCTGATCGCGATCAGTTCAACAGCATCACCCGTCGCATCAACGGCGGTTTGAATGGCTTGCAGGATCGTCTGCAACTTTGGGCACGGGCGAGGGCGGTGTTATGTCAGCCTTCGGTTTGATGCCTTTTTCTTCTCGCGCCCTTGGCGTCGCTGTGTTGCTGGCGTTGGTGGCCGGCGGCACGGCGGCGCTGGCGTGGCAAGTCCAGGCGTGGCGTTATGAGCGGCAACTGGCGCAAGCGGCCCAGATCCAGGCCCAGACGCTGAATCAAATAACCCAGGCGGCAGCGATTCAACAAAAGGTCGAGCAAGACAAGCGCCTGGCCCTGGAACAGCAACTCTCCGCCAGCGAACAATCCCATTACCGAGCCTTGAGCGATGCCCAACGTGATCAGGATCGCTTGCGCGATCGCCTTGCTACTGCCGATGTCCGGCTGTCAGTCCTCCTCGACGCCGACGATGTTGCCGCCGGTTGTGCAGTGCCTGCCACCGCCAGCACCGGCGGCGTGGATCATGGCCCCCCACGCGCCCGACTTGACCCGGCGCATGCTCAACGAATTATCGCCATCACCGACGAAGGGGATCGCGGATTGATCGCTCTGCAAGCTTGTCAGGCCTACGTCAGGGCACTGGGTCGATGATCCGGCGAGCCTTGCAAGCCTGCAACGCTCGTGTACGGTAGGGCCCTTGCATCGAATCAGGAGAGCATCATGGATGACATTACCGAGCTGGCCGCTGAACTGGGCCGACGCCTGCAGCGGGTCAATGCCCATGTGACCACGGCCGAGTCCTGTACCGGAGGCGGGATTGCCGAGGCGATCACTCGTATTCCCGGGAGTTCGGCGTGGTTCGAGGCGGGTTATGTCACCTATTCCAATCGCCAGAAGACTCAGCAGTTGGGTGTGCCGGCCGAGTTGTTCGCAACGGTGGGGGCGGTCAGCCGTGAGGTGGTCGAGGCAATGGTGCGGGGCGCGCAGCAAAAAAGCCTGGCGCGGTTTGCCGTGGCGGTCAGCGGCGTGGCCGGCCCCGATGGCGGCTCGCCGAACAAACCGGTGGGTACTGTATGGCTGGCCTGGGGCGTTGGCGAAACGGTCATCAGTGAGCAGCTATTCTTTGCCGGCAACCGCGACGAAGTCCGCCGACAAACGGTGAAGGCCGCGCTAGAGGGGCTGCTGCAACATGTCGCCGCAGAAATCTCAAATCAGGGGTAGGCGATCCTCAATCGCTGTGGAATAATACTGGCTACTTATACAGGTGTTGGCCGTCAGGCCTTATTGATTACGTGAGGACTTTAATGGACGACAACAAGAAGAAAGCCTTGGCTGCGGCCTTGGGTCAGATCGAACGTCAATTCGGCAAGGGTGCCGTAATGCGTATGGGCGATCAGGACCGTCAGGCTATTCCTTCCATCTCCACCGGCTCCCTGGGCCTGGACATTGCGCTTGGCATCGGCGGCCTGCCAAAAGGCCGTATCGTTGAAATCTACGGTCCTGAATCTTCCGGTAAAACCACGCTGACCCTGTCGGTGATCGCCCAGGCTCAAAAAGCCGGTGCGACCTGCGCCTTCGTCGATGCCGAACACGCCCTGGACCCGGAATATGCCGGCAAGCTGGGCGTTAACGTCGATGACCTGCTGGTTTCCCAGCCGGACACCGGTGAACAGGCCCTGGAAATTACCGACATGCTGGTGCGTTCCAACGCCGTTGACGTGATCATCGTCGACTCCGTGGCTGCACTGGTACCAAAAGCGGAAATCGAAGGTGAAATGGGCGACATGCACGTGGGCCTCCAGGCTCGTCTGATGTCCCAGGCCCTGCGCAAGATCACCGGTAACATCAAGAATGCCAACTGCCTGGTGATCTTCATCAACCAGATCCGTATGAAGATCGGTGTGATGTTCGGTAGCCCGGAAACCACCACCGGTGGTAACGCGCTGAAGTTCTACGCTTCGGTTCGCCTGGACATCCGCCGCACTGGCGCGGTGAAAGAAGGCGATGAGGTTGTCGGCAGCGAAACTCGCGTTAAGGTTGTGAAGAACAAGGTCGCTTCGCCGTTCCGTCAGGCGGAGTTCCAGATTCTTTACGGTAAGGGTATCTACCTTAATGGCGAGATGATCGACCTGGGTGTGTTGCACGGTTTCGTCGAAAAATCCGGCGCCTGGTATGCCTACAATGGCACCAAGATCGGTCAGGGCAAGGCCAACTCGGCCAAGTTCCTGGCAGACAATCCGGAAATTGCAGCGACCCTCGAGAAGCAACTGCGTGACAAGCTTCTGAGCCCCGTTGCAGACGTCAAGTCAGTGGCTAACCGCGAGACTGCAGACGACCTGGCTGACGCTGACATCTGATCGATTCGATGACCGTCGTTCTCGATACCCTCGTCGCGGTGCGGCGAACTGCAATGGACCTGCTCGCCAGACGCGAGCACGGTCGAGTCGAGCTGACCCGCAAACTGCGTCAGCGCGGCGCTGCCGATGAGTTGATCGACACGGCCTTGGACCGTTTGACGGAAGAGGGCTTGTTGTCGGAGTCCCGCTACCTTGAGAGCTTTGTCTCTTATCGCGCTCGCTCTGGATACGGCCCCTTGCGAATTCGCGAGGAGCTCGGTCAGCGTGGCTTGCAGCGCCCGGATATCGAACTGGCCTTGCGCGAAAGCGGTATCGATTGGCAGGCGCAATTGACGGACACCTGGCGCCGCAAGTTCTCAGGGCATTTGCCTATTGATGCAAGAGAGCGAGCCAAGCAAGGGCGTTTCCTGGCATATCGAGGATATTCCATGGAAATGATCAACCGTTTGTTCAGCGGTCGCGGCATGGACGACTAAACAAAAACGGCCCGCTATTTTGATAGCGGGCCGTTTTTTTATGGGTTCAGGTCACCTTGATCGGCTCCCAGGTAAGGGGGTGGACCTTGGTGGCGGGCTGGGCCCAGTTTTCCGACAGGTTGATGTAATCCACCAGCTCCCTTAAACGACCGTGATCGCGGGCATTGAAGGTAAAGGCCAGTCGGGTCAGATGACTGAAATGGGCCTCGTCGTGCTCCTCGCCGGCGTAGGCATGTTGATGAAAACAATCGTTGAGGCACAAGTCGGCAAACTCCGCCTGCAAATGCCCGAGGGCCTGCTCGTTCAGTTTGTGATTCATACGGATCACGAATTGATGTTTGAGCCAGCGGCTGGAGTGGAAGTTGCTGTAGAACTGATTGATCTCCTCCACTGCCTCTTGAGCGCTGTACACCAGGCGCATCAACTTCATATCGGTGGGCAGGATGTAGCGGTTTTCCTCCAGTTGCTCGCGGATGAAGTGCAGGGCGCCTTGCCAGAACTTGCCCCCTGGTACATCCAGCAGCACCACCGGCACCAGCGGGCTTTTACCGGTCTGCACCAATGTCAGGACTTCCAGCGCTTCATCGAGGGTGCCAAAACCACCCGGACAGAGCACCAGTGCGTCGGCCTCCTTGACGAAGAACAGCTTGCGAGTGAAGAAGAAGTGGAACGGCAGCAGATTTTGCGTGCCTTCAACGGTCGGATTCGCATGCTGTTCGAAAGGCAAGGTGATGTTGAAACCCAGGCTGTGGTCCCGGCCAGCGCCTTCGTGGGCGGCTGCCATGATGCCACCGCCGGCACCAGTGATGACCATCATGTCCGAGCGTGCCAACTCCGCCCCCAGTTCCCGGGCCAGGCCGTACAGCGGATGCTCGATGGGCGTTCGGGCCGAACCGAAGACCGTGACCTTGCGTCGACCCTTGAATTGTTCGAGCGTGCGAAAAGCGTGCTCCAGTTCCCGCAGGGCCTGCAGCGTGATCTTGGCATTCCAGCGGTTGTGATCTTCCTGGGCCATGCGCAGGACGGTCAGGATCATGTCGCGGTAGATGGGGAGGTTCGGGCTGTTGGGGGAGACCAGGTTGAGTTGCTCTTCGACCTTGCGGGTGAGGTCGTGGCCATGGCTCTCAAAATGACGACTCAGCAGGTCATTCGGTTTATAAGGCATTCAGCTTCTCCTTCTTGACAGAACCCTGGCCCGAACGAGAGATTCGTCAGGGCCACGACACTCCGTGTGTCGTCGTCAGTCCAGGGCAGTGCCTGGATGTTCGGCCTGGCTCGGCGCGGTGTACGACAGGCGATCAAGCCATCCTGCGGGTTCTGCGTTTCCCTTGTATGAAAGAACTATCACACGCAAGGTATCGGCAGGGGCAGCCTCGTTCTGCCCAAAGCAAGAGAGATACTTTTGAATCTAGACCCTCGCGCGGATTTTCGCTGCCCCCGATCATGGCGCTCAAAAAACAACGTTGGCAACCGCTCAAATGCCATGCCGCTCGTCAGATTACCTACCTGGTGCGTGACGCTCTGATTTACTGATTAGCAAGGATTCAATGCAATGGTGCGTCCGGGACTGGACGCTACTCGACGGATTGAAGCGGATCGGGCATGGAGGCGGGACTGATGACCAGGGTAACGTTGGAACTCGACAGGCAGCTGTACCTGACGCTGTTGGAAGCAGCTCAGGCTAATCGGGTAAGCCTTGAGGAGGAGTGCTGCCGCCGGCTGGAAGGCCGAGCGTGGCGCTCGCGTTATCTGCAGGCGCTGGTGGCGGAACTGCGCGCCGACGATGAGCAGCGGCGCGCAAGTTCGGGTTGATTACTTCTTGGTTTTGGCCGGTTTCGGGCAGTCCGACTCCTGGAAGCGCTCGGACGCGATGGGGCGATTGGTCTTCACTTCGGTGAACTCGTAGCGCATGGTCGCGCCCTTGGCCATCAGCTTGCGCAAGCCTGGGTTGGTACACACCGTGGCGCCCAGCTGGAAATAGACGGCCTTGGGATCGGCACGCATTTTCTGGGCGTGGCTGCTTTGCACGCTCAGGTGATTGATCAGCTCAGTGCCTTCTACGGTATAGCCCTGATCGAGTATGTCTTCGTTGATTGCCCGAGGCGTGCCGGCGCTGCTCTGCGCGGCCACGTTTTGCAGCATCTTATTCAGTTCGAGTTCTTTCAGCGAAGCGGCCTGTGCAGTGACGGACGTCGCCAGCAGCACGGCAACGGTGGGGACGATAAGGCGCAGCATGAAACTCTCCTGGTTCAGTGACTGGTGGTTCGACCGGTCACATGACTGTGCGTTCAGTGGCGGCGAATTATAGGGTAGGCCACGTGGACGGTACAGGTTTGCGCGCTCTGGTAGACTGCCGGCCTTTATCCTGCCGAGTCTTGTACGTGTCGAGTTTTCCTGTCTGGCGGCGTCGCCTGCGATGAACCATGCCCCTAACGCCGTAGCCCGTCTGCGCGACCAGCGCATCGATGAAGGTATCAAGCCGATTCAGGCCCGTGGCTGGCGTGCGCCCCGTTGCAGCGCGTGCCGGGTGATAGAGAGTCATTGCCTGTGCGCCTGGCGTCCGAGTGTCGAGGCGCGGTCGGGTGTCTGCCTGATCATGACCAACAAGGAAGTGTTCAAGCCGAGCAACACGGGTTGGCTGATTGCCGACGTGGTGCGGGACAATCACGCTTTCATCTGGTCACGCACCGACGTCGACGAGCAACTGCTGGCGTTGCTCAACGACCCGCAATGGCAGCCGTATCTGGTGTTTCCCGGTGAGTACGTCGAACCCTCTCGGGTCACACACACCGTCAACCTCGATCATGACAAGCGTCCGTTGTTCATTCTGCTGGATGCGACCTGGACCGAGGCGCGCAAGATTTTTCGCAAAAGCCCGTATTTCGACCGTTTGCCGATTCTGAGCCTGCTGCCTGACAGGCTGTCGCGCTACCGCTTGCGCCGTTCGACTCGCAGCGAGCATCTGTGCACTGCCGAAGTGGCGGCCTTGTGTCTGGAACTGGCCGGGGACAGTGGCGCTGCGTCGGCCCTGGATGCCTATTTCGATGTGTTCAGCCAGCATTATCTGGGCGCCAAACGACAGCAGGAGGTGGATGTGTCCACTGCGGCCCACGCCGAGTTGCAGCCCTTTATTCGTACGCCACAGCCAGTGTTGGCTTAATAGTGGCGCATACTGAACACGCCAGCGGCTGCGCTGCTTGACCACCCCTGTTTCGCTGGGCATGCTTGGCGCCGATTAGGGTACGGCCAAGGTTTGAAACGCCGTGTTTTTACGTGTTGGCGTTGAACGTACCCCGTTGATGCCGCTGCATGCCGGTATCTTGAGTTGCTTGGGCGAGGCGTGAGTGCATCGGGCCTGCCATTAAAAACAGGATCATTTGAATAATGGCCACATACGAAATCCTGATAGCCGATGACCATCCACTCTTTCGCAGCGCGTTACATCAGGCGGTGACCATGGGGCTTGGCCCGGATGTCCGTCTGACGGAGGTGGCCAGTATTGCGGAACTGGAGGCCCGGCTGACTGAAAAGGCCGACTGGGATCTTGTACTGCTGGATCTGAATATGCCGGGTGCCTATGGTTTTTCCGGGCTGGTGCTGTTGCGCGGCCAATACCCGCAAATTCCCGTGGTGATGGTCTCGGCCCAGGAAGAAGCCTCGGTGATGGTCAAGGCCCGGGAGTTCGGGGCCAGTGGTTTCATTCCTAAATCCAGTTCCCTTGAGATGATTCAGGTAGCCGTCAAGGCGGTCCTGGATGGCGATGTGTCCTGGCCTCCCCAGGCATTCGAAGCGGTGAGCGTGTCCGACGAAGCCAAGGCCGCCAGCGAGGGACTGGCCAGCCTCACCCCGCAGCAGTTCCGAGTGTTGACCATGGTCTGTGAAGGTCTGCTGAACAAGCAGATTGCCTATGAGTTGAGCGTGTCCGAAGCCACCATCAAGGCCCATGTCACTGCAATCTTTCGTAAACTGAATGTGCGCACCCGGACCCAGGCGGCCTTGCTGCTGCAGCAACTTGAGTCTATTTCACCGCAATCGTAGCGTCTTGTTCACGCTTTTTTGACCGGGTTTGAATTAGCTTCTCCACTCCTTTTGATCAGTTGCCCACTCTATGTCGCCTTTTAAAGGCCAAACCGGCCTGAAACGCATCCTCAACGCCTCTGGCTATTCTCTGGATGGCCTGCGCGCGGCCTTCGTCGGTGAAGCCGCGTTTCGTCAGTTGGTCTTGCTCAACGTCATCCTGATTCCATTGTCGTTCTTCCTGAATGTCAGCCGTGTCGAGCAGGCGCTGCTGATTGCGGTCTGCCTGCTGGCGTTGATCGTGGAGTTGCTCAACTCAGCGGTGGAGGCGGCCATCGACCGCATTTCCCTGGAACAGCACCCGTTGTCGAAAAATGCCAAGGACATGGGCAGTGCCGCTCAGTTTATTGCTTTGACAATGATTGCCTTGGTGTGGGGCCTGGTGCTGCTCTAGTGTCTTCAGGCAATGGCCGGCAGGACGATTTCGTCGCTGCGCTGCACGCCAGCGGTAAACGCCCGGCACAGCTCGAGGAATTCGCGCATGGCCGACGTCTGGTACTTCTGTTTATGCCAGATGAAATAAAACTGCCGGGCCAGGTCCATGTCCGGGGTTTCCACCGCTACGAGGCTACCGCGCCGGAAGGCGTCGCGCAGGGCCAGGCGGGAGATGCAGCCAATCCCCAGGCCCGATTCCACGGCTCGCTTGATGGCTTCGGTGTGTTCCAGTTCCAGACGCACGTTCAGCGCACTGCGATGGT
Organism: Pseudomonas hefeiensis; assembly: GCF_030687835.1. Lineage (NCBI taxonomy): Bacteria > Pseudomonadati > Pseudomonadota > Gammaproteobacteria > Pseudomonadales > Pseudomonadaceae > Pseudomonas > Pseudomonas hefeiensis. The sequence continues at coordinate 5,075,360 of NZ_CP117449.1, read as the reverse complement.
GACGCATGGCCTGGTCGAAGGTCAGGCGGGTGCCGGAACCTTGCTCTCGCAGAATCCACGCTTCATGCGTCAGCTCCTCCATGGTCGCCTGGCCGCGTTTGGCCAGCGGATGTTGAGGGGCGCAGAACACCACCAGCTCATCCTCGACCCAGCTCTGGACCTCAATGTCCGGATGGCTGCAGTCGCCTTCAATTAGACCCAGATCAATTTCATAGTGGGCAACCTGGTGCACGATATTGGCAGTGTTTTGCACGTGCAGCTTCACCTGGCTTTCCGGATGGCGCTGCATGAAGCTGCCGATCAACAAGGTCGCCAGGTAATTGCCGATGGTCAGGGTCGCGCCGACCGCCAGTGAGCCGAAACCGGACTTGCCGTTGAGCAGGTCTTCGATCTCCTTGGACTGGTCCAGCAATGCCACCGCCTGGGGCAGCAGTTGTTTGCCCAAGGCATTGAGACTCAAGCGTTTGCCGGCGCGGTCGAATAATTGGCAGCTGGACTGACGCTCCAGTTCGGTGATGGAGGTGCTGGCCGCCGACTGCGAAAGATTGAGCAGGCCCGCGGCACGGGACACGCTCTCTTGCTGGGCGACGGCGACGAAGACTTGAAGTTGACGGAGAGTAAATCGCATATCGATATAACCGATAACCCTTATCTTAATAATTCATTTAACAGATATTGTCGCCGCCATTAGAATGCGATGCAATTGCGCAAATTAACGACGCAGGCATCATTCCCAGGAGTCCCCGTACATGAGCAACATGAACCACGAGCGTGTCCTCAGTGTTCATCACTGGAACGACACTCTGTTCAGCTTCAAGTGCACCCGTGATCCGGGCCTGCGCTTCGAGAACGGTCAGTTCGTGATGATCGGCCTGCAACAGCCCAACGGCCGCCCGCTTATGCGCGCTTACTCGATCGCCAGTCCGAACTGGGAAGAGCATCTCGAATTCTTCAGCATCAAGGTACCTGACGGCCCGTTGACTTCCCAGTTGCAGCATCTGAAGGAAGGCGACGAGATCATCATCAGCAAGAAGCCCACCGGCACCCTGGTGCTGGACGATCTCAAGCCTGGCAAGCATTTGTACCTGCTCAGCACCGGCACCGGCCTGGCGCCGTTCATGAGCGTGATCCAGGATCCGGAAACCTACGAGCGTTTCGAAAAAGTGATCCTGTGCCACGGCGTACGTTACGTCAATGAAGTTGCCTACCGCGAGTTCATCACTGAACACCTGCCGCAGAATGAATTCTTCGGCGAAGCGCTGCGTGACAAACTGATTTATTACCCGACCGTGACCCGCGAACCGTTCGAGAACGAAGGCCGCCTGACCGACCTGATGCGCAGCGGCAAGCTGTTCCGCGACATCGGCCTGCCGCCGATCAACCCGCAGGACGACCGCGCCATGCTGTGCGGCAGTCCGAGCATGCTCGACGAGACCAGCGAAGTGCTCAACAGCTTCGGCCTGACCGTTTCGCCGCGCATGCGTGAGCCGGGTGATTACCTGATCGAACGGGCGTTTGTAGAGAAGTAAGCCTGTTTGGATAAGTGTGGAGTGGGGTGTCAGCCAACATAGTCGTTGAATGTTGGACCGCTTTCGCGAGCAAGCCCGCTCCCACACTGGATCCCTGGTGAACACAAGATTCGCGTTCACTACGATCCAATGTGGGAGCGGGCTTGCTCGCGAAGAAGGCGACTCGGTCCAACAGTGGCCCCCATAAAGAAGCCCGCGCTACCTGAAGAAGGCAGCGCGGGCTTTTTCGTTTCTGGCGGTTACGATTTCGCGGGAATAACTTCCAGCACCTTGATCACCCCCGACTGCGGATAATGCCAACGCACGTCCAGATCCCAGAATTGCGCACCATATTCCCGTTCGGGCGTAGGAATCTGGTACGCCGGACGTGGGTCTTGGGCCAGGCACTGTTCAATCAGCTCTACCAGGGGTTCTTCCAGGCGCTTGGCGTGGTCGCGGGCCTGATGCAGGGCAGAGCTGGCCCATCGCACCGCAATCAGCTCAGGCGCTGCGCTGGCGATGCTGTTGTGCGCCGAGCCGATGATGTCTGCGTAGGGCACGTAGGGTTTGATATCCAGCACCGGGGTGCCGTCCAGCAAGTCGATACCCGAGATCCACAGCCGACCGGCTTCGACCCGTTCCAGCTTCACCACCGATTGGCCGATGCCATTGGGGCGATGAGTGGCGCGGGTGGCGAACACCCCCATGGATTTGTTGCCGCCCAGACGCGGCGGGCGCACTTTCAGCCGTGGTTTGTCTTCCAGGGCCTGGTGGAACAGGAACAGCAGCCAGACATGGCTGACCTGCTCCAGGCCCTGCACGGCGTCGCCTTGATCGAATGGCGCCACCAACTCCAGCACACCGCGTGCGGCCGGGGCCAGTTGCGGTTGGCGGGGAATGGCGAACTTCTCCTTGAAGCAGGAGCGGACGAAGCCGATGGGGGAGACGTTGTAGGTCATGGGTTGGGTCGAGGCGGGGAAATTAGCCGCGAACGCGCAGCGTCAGGCCCTTGAGGAAGTTGCGCAGCAACTGGTCGCCGCACGGGCGGTAGTTGGTGTGGCCGAACTTGCGAAACAATGCGCTCAGTTCCGGCTTGGACACCGGGAACTCCGCTGCCTTGAGAATGGCGTGCATGTCGTCTTCCTTCAGTTCGAAGGCCACTCGCAGCTTCTTGAGGATGATGTTGTTGGTGACCGGTACTTCGATGGGCTGCGGCGGACGGCTTTCGTCCTTGCCGCGCTTGAAGATCACCAGGCCATCGAGAAAATGCGCCATGACGTCGTCAGGGCAGAACACGAAGCCTTCTTCCTCGTCTTTCTTGAGGTAACCCACCAGATCCGCCATGGGCACTTCCAGGCCGCCCAGCTTGATGATCTCGATGACTTTCTTGTCGCTGATGTCGAGCATGTAGCGCACGCTGCGAAGTACGTCGTTGTGAACCATGTGTGCAATCCTGATCAATCGGCAGTGGGCGCCCCAGCTCAGTGCGGCGCCGGAAAAAAGAAACTAGAACTTCTCTTTGGTGGACAGGTAACGCCACTGGCCCAGCGGCACCTTACCGATGGACACGCCGCCAATGCGGATGCGACGAATGGCCACCACCTTGAGGCCGACCGCCTGGCAAAACAGCGCGATCACCCCCGGTTGCGGGTTTTTCATGGCAAAGCGCAAGCGGTTCTCGTTCTGCCAGCTGGCCTTGACCGCCGGCAACTCCTTGCCTTTGTAGGTCAGACCATGGTTCAGGCGATTGAGACCATGGGCGACCATCTCGCCTTCGACTTCCACCACGTATTCCTGCTCGATCTTGGTGGCGTCGGCGGTGAGCTTGCGCAGGATCTTCCAGTCCTGGGTGAACACCAGCAACCCACTGGCGTTGGCCTGCAGGTCGGCGCTGGCGGTCAGGCGCAGAAAGTGGCCCTTTAGCGGGCGCTTGCCGAAACGGTGTTCTTCGCTCAGGGTCTGTGGCCCCAGGGAGGCCATCGCCGTGTCTGCATCCATGCCCGCCGGGGCGTTCAGCAGGAGGGTCACCGGCTCTGGCGCGGTGGCCTTGGCCTCGGGGTCGAGTTCGACTTTCTGGGTGGCGACCTTGAACTGCGGCTCGTCAATCACTTCGCCGTCCACGGTGACCCAGCCGCCCTCGATGAACAGCTCAGCCTCCCGACGGGAACAGCCGACGAGTTCGATGAGGCGTTTGGAGAGACGAATCGGGTCAGTCATGACAGGGCCGTAACAAAAAAGAGGGTGGGCATTGTACCTGCCTGGCGCCGGTTAATCGCGGGTCCATTTGCCTTTTAGCCGTGTTGGACCTTCAGGTCGGGCTGTTTGTAGCGCATGTGCAGCAGCGGGTACGGTTGGTTCATGCCGTCCTTTGCTGAACGACCGACCACTTCGAAGCCTTGCTTGAGGTAAAAGCCCAAGGCTTGCGGGTTCTGTTCGTTGACATCCAGTTGATCGGCGTTCATGTGCTCCATGGCATAGCGCAATAGCTGTTTGCCCAGGCCCTGGCCACGGTGTTGCGGGTCGATGAAAAGCATCTCGATCTTGCCGGCCGCGACACCGGCGAAACCGGTAATGCGCTGGCGAGCGTCCCGGGTGCAGATAAGCATGACCGCGTCCAGATAACGGGTGAGCACCAGGTTTTTCAACAATTCGATGTAGCTGTCCGGCAGAAAGTCGTGGGTGGCGCGTACCGAGGCCTCCCAGACCCGGGTCAGTTCCTGATAATCGCTGGATTTCGGTGTATGGATGACCGAGTGCTGACGCATGCCCGCCTGCTCCTTGTGCTGGATATCTCCATACGATAGCTGCAAAAAAGCCTCGCATCTTGTGAGGATAGCGAGGCTCTTCATTTTTTCGGCCTGTGAAAGAACCTGTGGGAAACATACAAGCCGAGCAAGCTCGGCTCCCACAGGTATCACATTGAGTCTGTGAAGCAGCAGATCAACCGATCTGCTCAGCCCACAGATCGTATTCGTCGGCGTCGGTTACCTTGCACCAGACCTTGTCGCCCGGCTTGAGGTTGCTGCCGTTGTCGATGAATACGTTGCCATCGATTTCCGGGGCGTCGAAGAAGCAGCGGCCCACGGCGCCTTGTTCATCCACTTCATCCACCAGCACTTCGATTTTACGGCCGATGCGCATTTGCAGGCGCGCCGAGCTGATGGCCTGCTGGTGCGCCATGAAACGCTCCCAACGGTCCTGTTTGACCTCGTCCGGCACCACGTCCAGGTCCAGGTCGTTGGCCGGTGCGCCTTCGACGGGCGAATACTGGAAGCAGCCGACGCGGTCGAGCTGGGCTTCGGTCAGCCAATCCAGCAGGTACTGGAAGTCTTCCTCGGTTTCGCCAGGGAAGCCGACGATGAAGGTCGAGCGGATGATCAGGTCCGGGCAGATCTGGCGCCAGTTCTTGATGCGGGCCAGGGTCTTGTCTTCGAAAGCCGGGCGCTTCATGGCCTTGAGGACTTTCGGGCTGGCGTGCTGGAACGGGATGTCCAGGTACGGCAGGATCTTGCCGGCGGCCATCAGCGGGATCAGTTCGTCGACATGCGGATATGGGTAAACGTAATGCAGACGGACCCACACGCCGAGGGTGCTGAGGGCTTCGCACAGTTCGGTCATGCGGGTTTTCACCGGCGCGCCGTTCCAGAAGCCAGTGCGGTATTTCACGTCGACGCCATAGGCGCTGGTGTCCTGGGAGATCACCAGCAGCTCCTTGACGCCGGCCTTGACCAGACGTTGGGCCTCGTCGAGCACATCACCCACCGGGCGGCTCACCAGTTTGCCGCGCATCGAGGGGATGATGCAGAAGCTGCAGCTGTGGTTGCAGCCTTCGGAAATCTTCAGGTAAGCGTAGTGGCGCGGGGTCAGCTTGATGCCTTGCGGCGGTACCAGGTCGATCAGCGGGTTGTGGTCCTGGCGGGGCGGCACGACGTCGTGCACGGCATTGACCACCTGCTCGTATTGCTGCGGACCGGTCACGGCCAGCACGCTGGGGTGCACGTTGCGGATGTTGCCTTCTTCCACACCCATGCAGCCAGTGACGATGACCTTGCCATTTTCCTTGATGGCTTCGCCAATCACTTCCAGGGATTCGGCTTTGGCCGAGTCGATGAAGCCGCAGGTGTTGACCACTACCACGTCGGCGTCCTGGTACGTGGATACGACGTCATAACCTTCCATGCGCAGCTGGGTCAGGATGCGCTCGGAGTCGACCAGAGCCTTCGGGCAACCCAGGGATACGAAGCCAACCTTGGGGTTGGCCGGCGCGGTAGTGGTGGACATGTCTAACCTCGGTGTAGGAGAGATCGTCTCTTGTAGAGACAGGACGCTTGACGCGCCTCTGATCAAAAAGTGCGCAATTCTAGCGGTGCTCGAAGCGCTTGACCAGCTTTATACGGGGAAAAACGACGAGTGCTGCGCTATGCTTCGCGCCGTTAAGCGCACCTGAATCTCTACAGTCAATCATTTGTCTGTAACAGGAAGTAAGGCAGCGTGGATGCAAGGTCAATCAGAGTGCTTCTTTCCAGCAACGCGGATCAGGTAGTGGGAGTGTTGGATGGAGCAGGCAGAGAGTCGGGTGTCGGGGGCCGGGCGTGCAGCGGCCAGACCCGTGGGCATGCTGGTGGCCGCCGCGGGAGTGGTCTATGGCGATATCGGCACCAGCCCCTTGTACACCATCAAGGAAGTGTTCTCCGGTCAATACGGTGTGCAGGTCAACCATGACGGAGTGTTCGGGATTCTGGCGCTGATTTTCTGGTCGCTGGTCTGGGTCGTCTCGATCAAATACGTGCTGTTTATCCTGCGCGCCGACAACCAGGGCGAAGGCGGCATCATGTCGTTGACGGCGCTGGCCCGGCGGGCGTCTTCCCCTTATCCCCGGTTGCGTTCAGTGCTGGTGATTCTCGGGCTGATCGGCGCCTCGCTGTTTTACGGTGACAGCATGATCACCCCGGCCATTTCCGTGTTATCGGCCGTGGAGGGCCTGGAGGTGGCCTTTGATGGCCTGGATCACTGGGTTGTACCAATGGCGTTGGTGATTCTGGTGGCGCTTTTTCTGATCCAGAAACACGGTACCGACCGGATCGGTAAATTGTTCGGGCCGGTCATGGTGCTGTGGTTCGTGGTCCTTGGCGGTCTGGGCATTCATGGCATCGTCCAGCATCCGCAGGTGCTCCAGGCTTTGAACCCGGCCTGGGGCGTGCGCTTTTTCATGGTGCATCCGGGTGTTGGCGTTGCGATCCTGGGGGCCGTGGTCCTGGCCTTGACCGGCGCCGAGGCCTTGTATGCGGACATGGGACATTTTGGCCGCAAACCAATTGCCCGGGCCTGGTTCGCCCTGGTGTTGCCCGGGCTGGTGCTCAACTATTTCGGTCAGGGCGCCTTGCTGTTGGAGAACCCGGAGGCCGCTCGCAACCCGTTTTATTTGCTGGCCCCAGGCTGGGCGCTGGTGCCGCTGGTGGTGCTCTCGACCCTCGCCACCGTGATCGCTTCCCAAGCGGTGATTTCCGGTGCGTTTTCCCTCACCCGCCAAGCCATCCAGCTCGGCTATATCCCGCGCATGTACATCCAACACACCTCCAGCGCCGAACAAGGGCAGATCTACATCGGCGCGGTGAACTGGGCGTTGATGGTTGGTGTGATCCTGCTAGTGCTTGGCTTCGAGTCGTCCGGCGCGTTGGCCTCAGCCTATGGCGTGGCAGTGACCGGCACCATGCTGATCACCAGCATCCTGGTGTCGGCGGTGGCGTTGTTGTTGTGGAAGTGGCCGCCGCTGCTGACGGTGCCGTTGCTGGTTGGTTTTCTGTTGGTGGACGGCCTGTTCTTTGCCGCCAATGTCCCGAAAATCCTGCAGGGCGGCGCATTTCCGGTATTGGCGGGAATCGTGTTGTTCATTCTGATGACCACGTGGAAGCGCGGGAAGGAACTGCTGGTGGATCGGTTGGATGAAGGCGCTCTGCCGCTGCCGGTATTTATCAGCAGCATCCGCATCGAACCTCCTCATCGGGTCAAGGGCACGGCAGTTTTCCTCACCGCCCGCCCGGATGCCGTGCCTCACGCACTGCTCCATAACCTGTTGCACAACCAGGTGCTGCACGAGCAAGTGGTGCTGCTGACGGTGGTGTACGAAGACATCCCCCGGGTGCCGCCGCAACGGCGCTTCGAGGTGGACGCCTACGGTGAAGGTTTCTTCCGGGTGATCCTGCACTTTGGTTTCACCGACGAACCGGACGTGCCGCTGGCTCTCAGGCTGTGTCATCTGGATGAGCTGGACTTCAGCCCGATGCGCACCACCTACTTCCTCAGTCGCGAGACGGTCATCGCGTCCAAGCTCGAAGGCATGGCTCGTTGGCGCGAAGTGTTGTTCGCCTTCATGCTGAAAAACGCCAACGGCAATTTGCGTTTTTTCAATCTGCCGCTGAACCGGGTGATTGAGTTGGGGACGCAGGTGGAGATGTAGCCCAAACAAAAAGCCCCCGTTGCCTTGTGGCAGCGGGGGCTTTTTGGTGGGCGTGGGGTTGTGTGGACAACAACTTGTGGCGAGGGGATTTATCCCCGTTGGGTTGCGAAGCAACCCTCTGGATTTTCCTGGGTTCATGACCTGTGCGAGTGCTTCGCACTCGAGCGGGGATAAATCCCCTCGCCACATCAGGTTTGCAGGGTTCACAAAAAAGCGGGTTTCAGCTCACTGTTCGGCGTTCTTGTTCTGACGTTTGTTGATTTCGTCCACCAAGCGCTTGGCCAGTGCCGGGTAGTTTTCGTCGAAGTGATGGCCGCCAGGTAGCTGGATGGCTTCGCCCACCGCCGTCTTGTCAGTGCAGCCACTTTCAGCTGCTTCTTCTACGCCATAGATGCACACCACTTTGTCGGCGGGCAGCTTGGCCATTTCCGGGCCGGTGGCGGCTTCGGTGCCGGCATTGCCGAGCCAGCCTTCGACTTCGATCTCGAAGCTGCCGGTGCGCGCAAAGGCCAGCAGGATGATTGCGTCGACCCCTTGCTGCTCGCTGGCCGGCAGGCGATTGTAGATCGCAGGCAGCACGTCGGCGCCAAAGGAATAACCGGTCAGGATGAAGCGCTTGGTGCCCCAGACCTGACGGTAGTGCTGCATCAGTTCGGTGAGGTCCAGGGCGCTTTGTTCCGGACTCTTGTGCTGCCAGTAGTAGCGCAGGGTGTCGATGCCGACGACCGGGTAGCCGATCTTGGCCATTTCTTCGGCCACGTCCCGGTCCAGGTCCCGCCAGCCGCCGTCTCCGGAGAGAAACAGTGTCACGGTGTCCCGGGCCTGGCTGGCTGGCACTTCCACCACGGGAATGCTCAGGCCGCCCTGGTCGGCGCCCACCAGGATCTTGTGCAGTTCGTTGTTCAGCACCTGTGGCAGGTTGATGTCGTAGTTGCTGATGCTGGTTTCGGCGTTCGGTTGATCCCGTACGAAACCGGCGCTGGTGTCGTCAGGGTTGTCATTCCAGGCCACCAGCCAGTGGCCGTGGGCCGCGCTTTTAGGCAGCAGGTGGGTGCAACCGGGTTTTTCCAGGGCCAGGTCCACCGACACGGCCTGAGCTTTGTCGTCCTTCTGCTCGGCCAGCCAGCGCCAGGCCAGCACGGCTCCCGGGCCGATACCGCTGACCAGCGTCGCCGATCCCTGGAGCTGCTTCAGGCCGGCCTGCAGGGCGCGGCCTTGCAGCACACAGTCCTTGGGCAGGATCACCTGGACGATCTGCGCCGAGCCGCTGCGGCTGAGGGCCAGCAATTGCGTGTCGCTGAGTTTCTGCTCTTCAGTGACCGCCACCAGCACCTGGGCGCGGGGCGGGGTGCCGGGAATGATCCGGGTCATCGGCGCACCGTCGACCGGCGTCAGTTGTTCAAGGGTCGGTTGCGGGGCAGGGCGGTTCCAGTACCAGTAACCGCCCCCTAGAATCACTGCCAACACCAACAGGGTGGCCACTACGTATCGCCAGGAACGTTGCATCATCAGCGTTTCACCAATCCAGTCAGGCCGCCTGCAATCAGGGCGGCGGTATCGGCCAGGGCTACCAGCGGATCAAGTCCGGCGGGCACGGCCATGTAACGAGGTTCCCAGTCAGGCTGGAATTTATCTTTGAAACGGCGCAGGCCCTGGAAGTTGTAGAGCTGTTCGCCACGGCGGAACACCATCGAACCCAGACGCTGGGTTAGCGGTGCGCCGCGTCGCGGTTGCAGGCCCGACAGGGGCACCATTCCGAGGCTGAAGCGGGCGTAGCCATGGGTTTTATAATGCTGAATAAGGCCGACCATCATGAATTCCATGGTCAGTTTCGGGGCGTCGGGATGGGCGCGCATCAGGTCGAGGCTGGCCAGTTCATGGTTGTAGGTCTCCAGCAGGTTGGCGAACGCCACCGGGCGGCCCTCGAAACGAATCACTGCGATGCGAAAATGCTTGAGGTAGTCGTCACTGAAGCGACCGAGCGAGAAGCCTTTCTCCCGCACGTTCTTGCCGGTCAGCCAAGCCTCGGAAATGACTTTCAGCTCATCCATCGGTGCCTGGCCTGGTTCGTGGATCTCCAGCGACAGGCCGTCACGGGTGCCGCGGTTCCAGGTGTAGCGCAAGTCCTTCATCTCTTTGCCCTTGGCTTCGAGATCGAACTGCTTGAGGTCGACCCGTGCTTCTTCACCCAACTTGATCGCCGTCAGGCCGATGTCCATGTAATACGGCAGGTTCTCGGCGCGTACCTGATAGAACACCGGACGCGCATGATGGGTATCGCACAGATCGCGGAACTGCCAGATCATTTCAGCGCGTTGCTGGGTGGGGCCGATCGGGTCGTACAGCGCCACCAGACTGCGGCCTCGGCGGGCATACATCAGAAACGCTTCGTCGTTGGGGTGAAACAGCAATGCCTTGTCACCGGTCAGGGCCAAGCCGCCGTCGGGTTGCGAAGAGGCCATGAGAATCTTTTTGGCTCGCTCCAGTTCTTCTGCCGCTGGCAACTGGATCACCGGCCGCGCGGTGCGCAGCAACCAGGTCAGGGATACCGCCACCAGCAGCACCGCCGCGCCCAGCAGTGAGCGCAGACCACGAGGGGCATCGGCATCGAGGGTGAATTGCCACCACAGTTCATGACTGTAGGGCACGTCCTGGTATGCAAACAGCAGCAGCCAGATCGACGCACCGAGCACACACAGGCTGGCAATCAGAAACAGCGGCGAAAATGGCAGCTCGGTCAGGCGACTCGGACGATAAAAGGAACGCCGGAACACCGCCAGCAAACTGGCCGTCAGCGACAGCAGGGTGGCCTCTTCCCAATCGAAACCCTTGAGCAACGAGAGCAGGGCGCCGACCAGAAGTAAAACAGTGGTCAGCATCCAGGCGGCGGACAAGCGCCGGCGCAGGCCCTGAGCAAGCAACAGGCACAGCACGCCCACGAGGCTGGCGCCGAAGTGCGAAGCGTCAACCAGTCGATGAGGGATCAGGAAGCCAATGTGTTCCAGGCGAGTATCGATCTCCGGGGTCACACCGGAAAACAGCAGCACCACGCCCGACAGGAATACCAGTACCGCCAGGATCGGCGCCGCCAGGCCCGACGCTGCACGCAGAGACTGGCGGGTCTGGAACAGCCGTTGCGCTTCATTGATCAGCAACAACACACAGGCCACCAGCATCGGCAGCAGCACATAGATCAAGCGATACAAAAGCAGGGCGGCGGCCAAAGGCGCAGCCCCCAGTTTGTCGGCGAAGGCCGCCAGCAAAACTGCTTCGAACACCCCGACCCCGCCGGGCACATGACTGAGCACGCCCGCTGCCAGCGCCAGCAGATACACCAGCAGGAATGCGCCGAACGGTGGTGCTTCGGGTAACAACAAGTACAGCACCGTGGCGGCTGCCGCGACATCCAGCGTGGTGATGATCAGTTGCAGAAGCGTCAGGCGTCGGCCGGGCAGGCGTAGGGTGTGGCGGCCGGCCTTGACCAGCAGGCTGTCCCGATAGGGCTGTTCTGGCAGGCGCCGTCGATAGATGTCGATAGCCAGCGCACAGGTGAGCAGCAGCACCGCCACACAGGTGGCTCCCAGCCACGTGGCCGGCAGGTGCAGGGCGGCGGCAGCGGCGGGAAGATCGCTGAGGGTTGCCAGGGCCGCCAGCGGTGGCAGTGCACAGCCCAGGGACAGGCTGGCGAACAGGGTCATGTGGGCGACATCCGTCGCGCCCAGGCCATGGCGGGCATATAGCCGGTAGCGAACCGAGCCTCCCGACAATAACGAGAGCCCGATGGCGTTGCCGATGGCAAAAGCGCTGAATCCGCCCAGGATCAGCGTTTGCGCTGGCAATTTCACCCCGGCATAACGGCTGGCGGACCATTCATAGCCCAGCAAGATGACGAATCCGACTACCGTCGCGGCGACTGCGCCGAGCAGGGCTGAGCGCGGCACTTGCACAATTGAGTCGTGCAGGGCGTACAGATCGAGTTCGCTCAGCAGGTGGCGACAGGCGATCAATGCGATCGCGAACAACAACAGCGTGACGGCGAGGCCGATAGGTTGACGGTACTGACTGATACGGTCCAGCCAGCGTAGCCGCTCGGCCTTGATCGGTTGGGTCGCAGTAACAGTGTCTTGCGGGGCAGACGAGTGGGCGCGCATCAATCACCTCTTGAACTATGCGCGACAGGATGGGGGCATCCAGTCCAGTTACCAATCCCTCCTGAAAAAAATAATTACAAAATATTTGTAATGAAAGCTTTTTTTGACAGGCACAAAAAAGGCCACTCTTTCGAGTAGCCTTGTTTGATGTTTGGTTGCGGGAGCCGGATTTGAACCGACGACCTTCGGGTTATGAGCCCGACGAGCTACCAGACTGCTCCATCCCGCGTCTGTGTGGCGGCATTCTACAGGCGAACGCCTGAGTGTCAACCGTTAAAAGGTCGCAGGGTCAAATAAACGGCCAATCCGTCGCCAACCCAGCTAAATGCGCGAAATCAAAAGGAAATTGTCCTACAAGCTGTAGCGTGCATTACGCCGCCGCAGGCTTGCGCCATGTTCGAATGGCTTCTCTTCAGCGGACCATTGCTCAAAAACAAACGGCCACAAAAAAGGCCACTCTTTCGAGTAGCCTTTTTTGATGTTTGGTTGCGGGAGCCGGATTTGAACCGACGACCTTCGGGTTATGAGCCCGACGAGCTACCAGACTGCTCCATCCCGCGTCTGTGTGGCGGCATTCTACAGAGGATTGGCGGGCTGTCAACCCTTGGGCGAGAAAAATCTGTTCAGCTTCAATTGCTTAGCCTAAGTCATGGGCATTGTGACAGCGCTGTGACGCAAGCCTGGCAAGGGCTGGCGCTCTATTGGACGCTTTGCCGCGATTGAAGAAATGAATTCACGTAGGTTTTTTCCAGCCGCAGGGAAGGATCTTTCCAACTACTGGTGCTATGTACAGTTGTCGGTGCGATACTGGGCGCCCGACTCGTCGCACATCCGCTTCTTTTATGACGCAACGCAAAATCATCCACGTCGACTGTGACTGCTTCTACGCCGCTATCGAGATGCGCGATGACCCGCGGCTGGCCGGCAAACCCCTGGCGGTCGGTGGTTCGGCGGACCGGCGTGGGGTAATCGCGACCTGTAACTATGAAGCCCGGGCCTACGGTGTACGCTCGGCCATGTCATCCGGGCACGCCTTGAAGCTCTGCCCTGACCTGACCATCGTCAAACCGCGGATGGAGGCCTACAGGGAGGCGTCGAAGGAAATTCATACGATTTTCAGCGATTACACTGACCTGATCGAGCCACTGTCCCTGGACGAGGCCTACCTGGATGTCTCCGCCAGTGCCCATTTCGGTGGTAGTGCCACCCGCATCGCCCAGGACATTCGTCGACGGGTTTCCAATCAGTTGCACATCACGGTGTCCGCTGGTGTCGCCCCCAACAAGTTTCTGGCCAAAATCGCCAGCGACTGGAAAAAGCCCAACGGCTTGTTCGTCATCACCCCAGACCAGGTCGAGGACTTTGTCTCGGCCCTGTCGGTCAGCAAGCTCCACGGTGTTGGAAAGGTCACTGCCGATAAGTTGAACCGGCTCGGCATTGTCGATTGCTCGCAATTGCGTCAATGGGACAAGTTGGCGCTGGTGCGCGAATTCGGCAGTTTCGGTGAGCGACTCTGGAGCCTGGCTCGTGGGATCGATGAGCGTCTGGTACACAATGACAGCCGGCGGCAGTCCATCAGTGTGGAAAATACCTATGATGTTGACCTGCCCGACCTGGTGAGTTGCCTCGACAAACTGCCGGAACTCATGGAGACCCTCAGCGGGCGCATGGCGCGGATCGACAGCAGCTATCGACCGGGCAAGCCGTTCGTCAAAGTGAAATTCCACGACTTTACCCAGACCACTCTGGAGCAGGCCGGGGCAGGGCGGGATCTGGGCAGCTACCAGTTGCTATTGACCCAGGCGTTCAACCGCGGCGGCAAGCCGGTGCGGTTGTTGGGGATAGGGGTACGGCTGGAGGATCTGCGGGGTGGATTTGAGCAGTTGGAATTGTTCGAGCGGTGAGGCGACTGTTCAAGTGCCAGTCCATACACAGTCTTTGTGGCGGCGAGCCTTTTGTGGGAGCAAGGCTTGCCCGCGATGAGGGCGATGCGGTCTTTCAGAAGTCGAGGCGGCTGTTTCGCGAGCAAGCTTTGCTCCCACAACGGGCCCTCGCCACAGAGGCCGGTTAGGCCCCATTGTTCAATTCGCCCCCGGATCCGCCACCAGGCGCCCGCCATCCTTGGTCAGGGCTTTGAGGAATTCGGTCTGCAACTCCGGATCATTGCGGGTCAGTTCGATCAGGCTTTGTTCCAGCTCACTGGCCTCTTCTTCAAGGCCCAGTTCCGACAGCCGCTTGACCCGGTGAACCCACTGGCTCACCTCGTCATCTTCCAGGTCGTCATAAATCAATGCGTGGGCCTCTACCAGCTTGCCGCGCAAGGTGCTGCTGATGCTCAAGGACGAGTCGGTGTGTACCTCGTCCAAGGTGTCCGTCACGCTGATCTGCAATTTGCCGAAGTGGCTCAGGTCATGCTCGGCGAACGGGCTTTCCAGCAGGTTCAAGCGCAACACGCCATTGCGGTCGGTGCTCAGCTCGAAGGTCTGTCGGGCAGCCTTGACCTGTACCGGGCGCTCGCTCCAGGGCAGGCTTGAGTGTTCGACCCGTTTGTCGCGCTGCACTTCATCGATTCGGGCCAGGTTCTGCTGGGCGCGGCCATGGGATGGCACGTTCATGAATGGGTTGAGCCCGGCGAAACCGTAACTGATCCAGTCCCTGGTCGCACTCTCCGGGAGGTTGCCGAGGGCAAACACATTGACCACATTAGCGCCGACCCCGGCCACCACCGCCACCGCGCCCAGCGGGATTTCGTAAACCTCCCGCCAAGGCTGGTATGGCGTGTAGCGATCGTAATGGCGGGTCACTTCGAACTCGGTGACTTCGAAGGTCTTCTGCTCATTGATTCGTACACGGCGCTGAGGCAGGTCGAGCACCTTGGGTTCACCCACATCGATCTGCAGGTTATGGTCGAGCAGTTTGCGCTCGACCCGCTCTTCGTGCTCGCTGCGTTGCGACATTTGGTTGGCACAGCCGCTGACCAGCAGGGCGCCGCACAGCGCGGCGCCCCCGAGGCCTAAGGTGTTTCGCTTGAACATGACGTCTCTATCTGATGTCAGCGGCGGATACGGGCCTGGAGGAACGACAGCACGTCGGCGACCGGCAGCGCTTGCGGCTCGGCCTCAGTGCGGCTTTTGTATTCCAGGTTGTCTTCGGCCAGGCTGCGGTCACTGACCACGATCCGGTGTGGGATGCCGATCAGCTCCATGTCCGCGAACTTGATGCCGGGGCTGGTTTTCTTGTCGCGGTCGTCCAGCAGGACTTCGAAGCCGGCGGCCGTCAGTTCGGCGTAGAGCTTGTCGGTGGCTTCGCGAACCAGTTCGGTCTCGTAGCGCAGCGGCACCAGGGCAATCTGGAACGGCGCCAGGGTATCGCTCCAGATGATCCCTTTGTCGTCGTTGTTCTGCTCGATGGCAGCCGCTACCACGCGGGACACGCCGATGCCGTAGCAGCCCATTTCCAGGGTCACCGGCTTGCCATTTTCGCCCAGCACTTCGCACTTCATCGCCTTGCTGTATTTGTTGCCCAGCTGGAAGATGTGCCCGACTTCGATGCCTCGCTTGATTTCCAGGACGCCTTTGCCGTCCGGGCTCGGATCGCCCGCCACGACGTTGCGCAGGTCGGCCACGGTTGGAACCGGCAAGTCGCGCTCCCAGTTCACGCCGAAGTAGTGCTTGTCATCGATGTTGGCGCCGATGGCGAAATCGCTCATCAGCTCCACCGAGCGGTCGATGATGATCGGCAGCGGCAGGTTCAACGGGCCGAGGGGAGCCGGCACCGGCGCCGATGGCGTCGCGCAGTTCGGCGTCGGTGGCCATGACCAGGGGGCTGGCGACGCCTGGCTGGTTGCCAGCCTTGATTTCGTTCAGCTCATGATCGCCGCGGATGATCAGGGCGATCAGCTTGCCTTCTTCTTCGGCGCGCACGATCAGGGTCTTGATGGTGCGTTCGATCGGCAGGTTGTAGCCTTCCACCAGTTGGGCGATGGTCTTGGCGTTTGGTGTGTCCACCAGGCGCAGTTCTTCGGCCGGTGCAGGGCGGGAGGTTTCCCGTGGCACGGCCTCGGCTTTTTCGATGTTGGCGGCGTAGTCGGAACCGTTGCTGAAGACGATGTCGTCTTCGCCGGACTCGGCCAATACGTGGAACTCGTGGGAGCCGGCGCCACCGATGGAGCCGTTGTCGGCTTCAACTGGGCGGAATTTCAGGCCCAGGCGGGTGAAAATGTTGCAGTACGCCTGGTGCATGCGGTCGTAGGTGACTTGCAACGAGGCCAGGTCGGTGTGGAAGGAGTACGAATCCTTCATGATGAATTCGCGGCCACGCATCAGGCCGAAGCGTGGGCGGATCTCATCACGGAATTTGGTCTGG
Source organism: Pseudomonas hefeiensis (assembly GCF_030687835.1). Classification (NCBI taxonomy): domain Bacteria; kingdom Pseudomonadati; phylum Pseudomonadota; class Gammaproteobacteria; order Pseudomonadales; family Pseudomonadaceae; genus Pseudomonas; species Pseudomonas hefeiensis. The sequence goes on along the minus strand of NZ_CP117449.1, from coordinate 5,058,879 downwards.
ATCTGATACAGGTTGATCGGCAGCTGCTTATAGCTGCTCAACTCGTTGCGCATCAGATCGGTGATCACTTCCTCGTGAGTCGGGCCTGCGCAGAAGTCGCGACCATGACGGTCTTTGATGCGCAGCAACTCCGGGCCGTATTCTTCCCAACGTCCCGACTCCTGCCACAGCTCGGCCGGCTGGGTGCCCGGCATCAACACTTCCAGAGAACCGGCGGCGTTCATCTCTTCGCGAACGATAGCTTCTACCTTGCGCATCACTCGCAGGCCCATCGGCAGCCAGGTGTAAAGGCCCGAGGCGAGTTTGCGGATCATGCCGGCACGCAGCATCAGCTGGTGGCTGATCACGACGGCGTCGGAAGGCGTTTCTTTCTGTGTGGCGAGCAAAAATTGACTGGTGCGCATGGTTGGCCGTTGTCGGTTGCTGATGACGAGAAGTGACGGAGCATTGTACGGGCGAGATGCCCTGGCGTACAGGCGCGTGGCCGGTCGCCAGGCATGAACGCCGGTTTCGCCGGCGTTTGCTGAGGTTTCCTACGATTCTTCCGCAGGTCGCGTGGGGGCCGGTTCCTCGTCCGAAGCCGAGCCCGAATCTTGGCGGCGGTTTTCCTGATACCAGTGCAAGGCAATCAGCAACAGGGTCGGAACCCCCAGCAAGGCGGTGATCAGGAAGAAGTCGTGATAGCCGAATTTCTCCACCATCACCCCTGAATAACCGCCGATCAAGCGCGGGAGCAACAGCATGATCGAGCTGAGCAGGGCGTATTGGGTGGCCGAGAACTTCAGGTTGGTCAGGCTCGACAGGTAGGCAACGAACGCCGAAGTGGCCAGGCCAGAACTGAAGTTGTCCAGAGAGATGGTGACAATCAGCATCTGCAGGTTGGCGCCCATGTCGGCGAGCATCAAAAACAGGATATTGGTACCGGCGGAGGCAACGCCGCCGATGAACAGGATCGGCAGGATGCCAAAACGCACGATCAACAAGCCGCCCATGCCGGCGCCGACGAGTGTCATGATCAGCCCGAAAATCTTGCTGACGCTGGCGATCTGGTCCTTGGTGAAACCTTGGTCGATGTAGAACACGTTGGCCATGACGCCCATGACCGTGTCGGACATTCGGTAGGTGGCAATCAGTCCAAGCAGCAACAGGGCCTGCCAGCGGTAGCGCAGAATGAAATCGTTGACCGGGGTCAGTACTGGCGCCAGCCCGCGGCGCCCCATGGCTGAAAGGCACAGGGCCGTCAGGGTGATATAGAGGATGGCCCGCAGAAAGGCGCGGTCTTCGAGCAGCAGATCCAGCAGGCTGACGCCTTCGAACAGGACGCTGGCGAAGTCGGTGTTGTAGAGCTGGGTGAACATCGCCGGTACCGACACCAGCAGTACGATGAGCACGAACACCGAGGCCAACTGGTGGGCGAAGCTATAGCGACCGGCCTGCAACTGGGTGCGCAGCGGTACCGGCGGTTCGCGCATGAACAGCGAGGTGAGCAGCGCCGGGACCATCAGTACGCCGAACAACAGGTAGGTGCCTGCCCAGGCCGAGTGTTTATAGCTGAAACCGGTGGAGCCGAACCCTTCGGCAAAGAACAGTGCGCCGGCGGTGGCCAGCAATGCCGCGATTCGGTACCCGGACATGTAGCTGGCGGCGAGGGCCGCCTGGCGGGTGTCGTCGGCGATCTCCAGGCGGTAAGCGTCGACGGCGATGTCCTGGGTGGCCGAGGCGAAAGCCACGATCACGGCGATGGCGATCAACCATGACAGGTGTTTTTGCGGATCGCAGAAGCCCATGCCAATCAGGCCGAGGATCACCAGGGCCTGGGAGAGCACCAGCCATGAACGCCGGCGGCCGAGTTTGCCCAGCAGCGGCAGGCGCCATTGGTCGAGCAGGGGCGACCAGACCCATTTAAAGGCATAGGCCAGGCCGATGAGGCTCGCGTAACCAATGGTCTCGCGAGCCACGCCAGCTTCGCGCAACCAGACCGAAAGCGTGGAAAACACCAGCATGTAGGGCAAGCCGGCGGCGAAGCCAAGCAGCAACAGCACGAGCGTCGAGGGACTGGCATAGGCGGCGAGCGCGGCGCGCCAGGTTTTACGGGGCATGGGCTGGAGTCTGCCTCAAAAATTGCGAAAACAAAGCGCGCACTCTAACCGCTGTGCTCTACCGGGCGCCAGCCATGGCGCTGAATATCAACACGACTATTCAGGACACTCACCCCTTCCATGCGCAGGCGCGCGCGTTGTTCATCCCCTGAAGCGCTGCCTGCCGGCAGGCTGATCCGACCGCCGGCACCCAGCACGCGATGCCATGGCAACTTTGTGTCGTTCGGCAGCTGGCTGAGGGTACGCCCCACCCAGCGCGCCGCGCGGCCCAGGCCGGCCATTTCGGCGAGCTGGCCATAGGTCACTACCTTGCCGGCCGGCACTTGTGCCAGGGTCAGGTACAGGGTGGTACGGCGAATCTGGGCGGCGCTCTCTGCGTCCGCGGGAGCATCAGTCACGTTCAGGCGTCCTGAAGGAGGGCGTATTGCCGTTTGTAGATTAAGTCCCGCAAGGTTGGTTGAGAAATGAACTCATTACAAATACTTCGGTCAGTCCTTGCTAAGGTGTCGTCCCGGGGGATAATGCCGCCTTTTTACCGCAAACTTGAGCTCTTTATACGCTTATGTTGTCTAGAACCCTGCTATGCCTAGCTGTCACCAGCGCCTCCATGCCATTGCTTGCCGATACCGTCTGGTTGAAGAACGGTGACAAGCTCAGTGGCAAGATCACCGTTTTCGATGGCGGCAAACTGCTGATCCAGACCGATTACGCTGGCGCGATTCCCATCGACTGGAAACAGGTCAAGACTCTTGAGAGCGACCAGCAATTGCTGGTCAAGCAGGATGCCTACGCCGGCGAAAAAGCCAAGGGGTTGCAGGCGGCCGAGGACGGCAAGGTGACCCTGGCCAACGGCGACGGGCCCAAAACCGTCGAGCTGGCCAGTATCCAGCAAATCCTCAAACCCAAACCGGTGGTCGAGGATCTGGTGTGGAAGGGCAATATCGATGCCGCACTGGATTATCAGCGCGCGGAAAACGATACCGACGACTACGACATCGACTTCAAGACCTCGGCACGCCACGGCAGATGGCGGCACACCGCCGAAGGCGAATACAACCGTGAATTCCAGGATGATGTGGTTTCCACCGACAACTGGAGGCTGGAGTACTCCCTCGACCGGTTCCTCACGGAAAAATGGTTCTGGCAAGGGCGCCTGAATTACAAGCGCGACAAGGTCGAAGAGCTGGCTCGCCAGCGCGTGGTGGGCACCGGTCCGGGTTATCAGTTCTGGGATGACGAGTTGGGGGCTTTCTCGTTGGGCTCGCTGCTCAACCGCACCGATTATGAATACCGCGACGGTGGAACGGACAACTTCTATTCCGTCGCCATGAAGTGGGACTACAACCGCTACCTGATCGGCAAGCGTGTCGAGTTCTTCACCAATGGTGAAGTCGGCAAGCCGCTGTCCGGCGTCGCCGAGTACGCCTACGACGCCGAGGTGGGGCTGCGCTACAAGGTTACCGACTGGGCTTCGCTCAACCTCAAGGCCGAGAAAGATGTCATCGAGGGTACCGAAGACAGCGACTTGAGCAGAACGCGCTACACCGCCGGGTTTGGCGTGACCTGGTAATTACGGGCTAACCAACAAACCAATGTGGGAGCGGGCTTGCTCGCGAAAACGGTGTGTCAGTCAACGAAAATGTTGCTGATCCACCGCGTTCGCGAGCAAGTCCGCTCCCACATTAATTTTGTGCCTGCAAAAAACTTACAGGCACAAAAAAGCCCCGCTTTTGAGGGCGGGGCCTTTTACTAAAGCAAGGACAAGTTAGATAACTTGAACTTCTTCAGCTTGCATGCCTTTCTGACCGCGGGTAGCGATGAAAGAGACCTGCTGGCCTTCTTTCAGGCTTTTGAAGCCGTCGGATTGGATTGCTTTGAAGTGAACAAACAGGTCGTCACCGGATTGTGGGGTGATGAAGCCGAAGCCTTTTTCATCGTTGAACCACTTAACGGTACCAGTTTGGCGATTAGACATGGTGTAACTCCTTGAACAAAGATAACTGCGACACAGGAAGAACCCTGGCCGAGACTGAGTGCAAAGAGCAGGAAAAATTCTTGTAGATGGTTGGATCGAAATTCAACATATCGTGTAGAGATTCTCAGTGACACAAGCAGCACAGTGGCGCCACCTTAACCCTTTTTCCGGTACGTGCCAATGGTCTTTGCGAAGGTTTCTCGGTTTTGGTGACTGACGGCGGGCGATATTGCCGTCAGGGCCAGGAAATCAAGGCGGATCGGCGAGATTTGCGTTCCGCGCTTTGAACCCGGCCCCGTGCCCCGGTAAGATGCCGGACGTATTTTTTCCACCTCGCTATTCAGGACTCCCGCCATGAGCATCAAATCGGACAAGTGGATTCGCCGCATGGCGCAAGAGCAGGGCATGATCGAGCCTTTCGTAGAGCGCCAGATGCGTGGCGAAGGCGCCGACCGGCTGATTTCCTTCGGCGTCTCCAGCTACGGCTACGACGTGCGCTGCGCCGATGAATTCAAGGTGTTCACCAACATCAACTCGGCCACCGTCGACCCGAAGAACTTCGATGAGAAGAGCTTCGTCGACGTCAAGAGCGACGTATGCATCATTCCGCCGAACTCCTTTGCCCTGGCGCGCACCGTTGAGTATTTCCGTATCCCGCGCAACGTGCTGACCATCTGCCTGGGCAAAAGCACGTACGCGCGCTGCGGCATCATCGTCAACGTCACGCCGCTGGAGCCTGAATGGGAAGGCCATGTGACCCTGGAGTTCTCCAACACCACGACCTTGCCGGCAAAAATCTATGCCAACGAAGGTGTGGCGCAGATGCTGTTCCTTGAGTCCGATGAAGAATGTGAAGTGTCCTACAAGGATCGTGGTGGCAAATATCAGGGCCAGCGCGGTGTGACGCTGCCGCGTACCTGATTCTGACGAACAGTTTGAATTCCTGGGCGGGCAGGCACTCTATGGGGTGTACTGCCCGTTTTTTTGCCTCAGCGCAGCGGGCCTTCGCCCAGGAGTTGCTCTATGAAGATCGATCCGCGAATCAGTGCCGAACTGGCCAGGCTTGAGCCCAATCAGATTGGTGTCATGGCTTGGTCATTGCTGGCCCACCCTGCCGAAGCGGCGGGCGGTATTCCAGGCCAGCCTGATCCCGATACCCCCAACGAACAGCCCTTCGAACCCACCGAACCCGGCGAACCTACCCTGCCGGATGAGCCGCCTCCTGCGCCTGTTGCCTGATCGCAAAATGGCCCGTCAGTAGAAAGCACGTGTGCTTCAACTGACGGGCCATATTTCGTTATCCCCAATGACAAAGATCCTGCAGTCATTGTCCTGTTCGACGCGATGGCCTGAAAGGCGAACGGCTTCCAGCCGCGGGCGCTGAACCATTGGTTTGCGTAATTGTTGGAGGTCGCCATACCCGCCGCGTGCGCCCTGAAAGTCTTCTTTCAGTGACCACCGTGGGAGATGAAAGGTTTAATGGGGGAAGGCGACGCAGGAGCGCGCTGAGAACATGCAAGCTCCTGTGGCGGGGCGATTTTGTGGGAGCAAGACTTGCCCGCGACGGGTGCGATGCGGTCTTTCAAAAATCGAGGCGCCTGCTTCGCGAGCAAGCTTTGCTCCCACAAAACCCCCTTGCCCACGGGGTTTATTTCAGGTTGCCACTGAGAAACTGCTGGAGCCGCTCGCTCTTGGGATTGCCCAGCACGTCTTCCGGCGCGCCTTCTTCTTCCACCAGGCCCTGGTGCAGAAACAGCACCTGATCCGACACCTTGCGGGCGAAGCTCATTTCGTGGGTCACCATGATCATGGTCCGGCCTTCTTCGGCCAGGCCCTGGATCACCTTCAAGACTTCTCCCACCAACTCCGGGTCAAGGGCCGAAGTGGGTTCGTCGAACAGCATCACTTCCGGTTCCATCGCCAGTGCGCGGGCGATGGCCACGCGCTGTTGCTGGCCACCGGAAAGGAACGCCGGGTACTGCTCGGCCACTCGCGCCGGCAGGCCGACCTTGTCGAGATAACGACGGGCACGGTCCTCGGCTTCCTGCTGACTGACGCCCAACACCCGGCGCGGCGCCATGGTGATGTTTTCCAGCACGGTCATGTGGCTCCACAGGTTGAAGTGCTGGAACACCATGGCCAGGCGGGTGCGCAGGCGCTGCAGTTCCTTTTCGTCAGCCACGCGCATGCCGTGGCGGTCGTTGATCATGCGGATCGCCTGGCCGTCCAGGCTCATTGCGCCGTCGTTGGGTTGTTCCAGAAAGTTGATGCAGCGCAAAAAGGTACTTTTGCCCGAGCCGCTGGCGCCGATCAGGCTGATGACGTCGCCGGTCCTGGCCTTGAGCGAAACGCCTTTGAGCACTTGATGTTCGCCATAGCTTTTATGCAGGCCTTCGATGGTCAGTTTGTACATGGGGCGTGCATCCTCAAGGCGAAAGTAGGTAGCCGCTGCGGTAGGCTTCGGCACCGGCGACATGGGCGATCACCATGCCGGCAGTGGCCATGCGCCGCAGCGAGCGGGCGTACAGCAGCCCGGCATTGCAGCAATGAACGGGGGTGACCGTGTCGTTGATCGGATCGATGATTTGCGCCACCAGTTGCCCGGCCTCCAGGTACTCTCCGGGCACGGCGCTGTAGACCAGCAGGCCGCCGACCGGCGTCGCCACCGGCTCCACGCCGGCCAGCGGCGTAGCCGGGTAGGGCAGGTCGGGCAAGGGCATCGGTTCGCCGTCAATGGCGCCGAAGCGGATCAGGTATTCGATCAGGGCCTGGCAGTCGAGACTCGCCAGGTCGTGGGTGACGTCGCCCTGGCCGCGCAGTTCGACGGTGACCGAAAAACTGCCCAGAGGAATCTCGAATTGTTCGCCGAAGCGTTCTTTGAGTTGCCACCAGAGCAGGGTGAAACATTCATCGAACGATTGACCACCCGAATCCGTCGCCAGCAGGCTCGCCTCGGCACCGATGTAGCGGGCCAGTGGCTCGACCTGGGGCCAGGCTTCGGGGGTGGTATAGAGGTGGGCGACCGCTTCGAAATCACAATGCAGGTCCAGCACCATGTCGGCGTCGCAGGCCAGCCGTTGCAGGACCAGGCGCTGGGATTGCAATTGCGTACTGGCGGTCTGGCGGGCGAGGGCGTCACGCAGGTGTTTGCGGATCAGCATCAGGTTGTGTTGTGGATCAGCCGTGAGCTGGCCTTCGATCTGGTTGCCGATTTCCTCGCTCAGGTCGACGAACCGGCGGTTGAAATTCTGCCCGCTCTCCATTTCGTAGCGGCCCAGGGGCACATCCATCAGCACTTGTTCCAGGCCGATGGGGTTGGCCACGGGCACCAGCACGATCTCGTGGCGCAGGTGACCGGACGCCTCAAGCTCGGCCAGACGCTGCTTGAGGTGCCAGGCCACCAGCATGCCGGGCAACTCATCGGCGTGCAGGGACGACTGGATGTAGATTTTGCCGACGGCTTTTTCCGGGCCGAAGTGGAAGCTGTGGATCTTGCGTGCGGTCCCCGGCAGTGGGGCCAGCAGGTCATGAATCTGGTGGCGCATTTGCGTGTGTGTCCTGGAACAGAAGACCTAGTGAGTCGGCCCGAGAAAGGCCAACCAGCGGCGTTCGGCGAGGCGGAAGAGGCCCACCAGTGCAAAGGTGACGGTCAGGTAGATCAACGCGGCGATACCGAACGACTGGAACGTCAGGAAGGTGGCCGAGTTGGCGTCCCGGGCGACTTTGAGCACGTCTGGAACGGTAGCGGTGAACGCCACGGTCGTCGAGTGCAACATCAAGATGACTTCGTTGCTGTAGTACGGCAGCGAACGCCGCAGCGCCGAAGGCATGATCACGTAGGCGTACAGCTTCCAGCCCGTCAAGCCATAAGCCTTGGCCGCTTCGACTTCGCCATGGTTCATGCTGCGGATCGCCCCGGCGAAGATTTCCGTGGTGTAGGCGCAGGTGTTCAGGGCGAAGGCCAGGATCGTGCAGTTCATTGCATCGCGAAAGAAACTGTCGAGCAGGGGCTGGGCGCGCACCGCTTCGAGGCTGTAGATGCCGGTGTAGCAGATCAACAGCTGTATGTAGAGCGGTGTGCCGCGGAACAGGTACGTATAGAACTGCACTGGCCAGCGTACGTAGCCCTTGGGGGAAACCCGGGCGATGGACAGCGGGATCGAGACCACGAAGCCGATCAGCAGCGAGGCGCTGAGCAGCCACATCGTCATGGCCAGGCCAGTGATGTGATTGCCATCGCTGTAGAGGAACGGTCGCCAGTATTCCTGAAGAAGTTCGATCATCGCACCGCCTCCCGTGCGCCGGCGGCGTAACGGCGTTCAAGCCAGCGCAGGACGACATTGGACACGCTGGTGATCAGCAGATAAATCAGCGCCGCGAGCACGAGGAAGTAAAACAGTTGGTAAGTGCTTTTGCCGGCATCCTGGGCGGCCTTGACCAAATCGGCCAGGCCGATGATCGACACCAGCGCGGTGGCCTTGAGCATCACCATCCAGTTATTGCCGATGCCCGGCAGGGCAAAGCGCATCATTTGCGGAAACACCACGAAACGGAAACGCTGGCCACGCTTGAGGCCATACGCTGTGGCGGCTTCGACCTGACCCCGCGGCACCGCGAGAATCGCGCCGCGAAAGGTTTCGGTGAAGTACGCGCCATAAATGAAGCCCAGGGTGATGACCCCGGCGCCGAATGGGTTGATCTCGATGTATTCCCATTCCATGAAGTCGGTAAAAGAGGTCAACCAGGTTTGCAGGCTGTAGAAGATCAGCAGCATCAGCACCAGGTCCGGCACGCCACGAATCAGCGTGGTGTAGAGCTGGGCCGGGATACGCAGCAGTTTGACGCTGGACAGCTTGGCGCTGGCCCCCAGCAGGCCGAGCAAAACGCTCAGTAACAAAGACAGGACCGCCAGCTTGATGGTCATCCAGGTGCCCTGCATCAGCAGCGGGCCAAAGCCCTGCAGGCTGAAAGCGCTGAGCCCCAGATTTTGTAGGAGTTGTTCGAACATGAAAGAGGCCTTAGGCAGAAAAAAAGCGCCCATCCGAGGCCGGATGGGCGCTGCGCATTATTTGCCGCTGTACAGATTCAGATCGCCAAAGTGTTTCTTCTGGATCTCGGCGTACTTGCCGTCCTCGTGTAACGCTTTGATACCTTTATCCAAAAGTGCCTTCAGCTCTTTGTTACCTTTCCTGATACCGATGGCGGTCTTGGAAGGCAGCAGTTCGCTGTCCACGGGTTTGCTGACTTCATAGTCACCACCTTTTGGCGATTTCAAGAAGCCCAGTTCGGCCTGCAGCATGTCCTGGATCGACGCATCTAGACGGCCGGAGGTCAGGTCGGCATAAACCTGGTCCTGGTTCTGATAGGCCTGAGTCTTGACGCCGGCCTTGTCCAGTACGGTTTTGGCATAGGTTTCCTGGATGGTGCCTTGCTCGTAACCGACGGTCTTGCCTTTAAGGGACGCGACATCTTCGCTCAGGCCGGAACCCTTCTTGAACACATACGAGGTCGGGCCGGAGAACAGTTCGTTGGAAAAATCGATGACTTTTTCCCGAGCAGGGGTCACGGTCATGGACGAGATCACGCCGTCGAACTTATTGGCCTTCAGGCCCGGGATCATGCCGTCGAAATCGCTTTCGACCCAGCGGCACTTGACCTTCAATTCTTCGCAGATTGCATTGCCCAGGTCGATATCGAAACCTACCAGGCTACCGTCGGCGGCCTTGGATTCAAACGGGGCATAGGACGGGTCGACACCAAAACGCAGTTCCTTGTATTCCTTGGCCGTGGCGACGCCGGCGGCCATGCACAACGCCAGTGCAGAAAGGGTCAGCAGTGCTTTTTTCATTATTCAATCCCTAAAACCAATATGAGCGCTTGTGGCGCGTAAGTATTGTTACCGGTGAAGGCGAGAACGGTATGACGGCATAAAGGTAGCAATTTCCGAACCAGAGTGCCGAACAAGCGTTTTAAAAACTTTGGCGGCAGCCGGCGGGACGTGATGGTGCGCGGGGATGAGCAGGCTTCAAAAGACGCACCAGGATGGCGCGGACTCTGCTGTTTTTTACGCCTCAGTATCAGGTCTCAATACTGGGCCGCTGTGCGAGGGGGTGTTGCTAAGCGCTCGACCAAGGGATTGCCCGGTCATTTCGACATATCGGTAGGTGAACATCGACACCAGGACTACCGTTCCCGCTACCAGCACAGCGATGAGGTTATTGAGCAGTACATTGCCGAGGTCCAGATACCGAGTCCCGTCGATCACCGGTGCAATGTCAACGCCAAGAATTTTCTTCGCCACCATGAACGCCGACACTACGCAAAACAGAACAGCCGCGTGGGTCAGGTAGATGGAGTAAGACAACTTGCCCAGAAAACCGAAGCCACGGCCCGCCAACAAGCGCGACACGGCGCCGCCATCAAAGGCGAATATCACAACGATGACACCGAACAGCGGGCTGGCCCAGAGCTGCTTGGCTGCAAAATCGTTGATTACGAAAATCAGCCCCGCTGTCACCGCCGCCACTTCAAGCGTTGTCAGCAACCAGGTCTGCGCGCGGCTGGGATGGGGGAGCCTCAAATACACGGCGTAAGCCAGGCAGCCGGTGAAAAAGTAGGCGAGGCCGCGTAGCGACTCGATGGTGAAGAAGGTATTGCCTGCATGCATCAGCGCCAAGGCCACGAGCACCGTTGTCACCCATACCCACGTCCTGACGCCGAACGCGATGCTCACAATCAGGGCGAAGATCATGTAGGTGTAATACTCGATACTGATGCTCCAGGACGGATAGTTGAACGACAGTGGATTAGTCAAATGCGTCCAGGATTGCAACAACAATGCATTCGGCAGGATTTCAGAAGGGGCAAACTTCCCTGAAAATGGCGCATTGTTGAAGTCCATGCCTTTTTGGGCGGCCATATATCTGCCGCACTCTAATAGTATAAAAATGCCTAGCATGAAGAGGTGCAAGGGGAGCAAGCGGAAAGTTCGTGTTATGAAAAACTTTCGAAAATTAAACTGCGCCGAGCGGCCATAAGCATGTGTCAATACAAAGCCACTCAATACAAAGAAGAAAGATACAAATACTTCAGCATGACGGAATAACAACCATTCGGTAAAACTACCGCTGACGCGTAAGTGATAAACCATTACTGAAAGGGCCATCAACCCCCTGAAACTGTCCAGTGAAAGAAACCGCTTCTCTGCGCGCATGTCAGGCTCCCTTACACGTGTGAATGGCACGTCTTGGATTTCACTCCGGTCGCCATGCCATTGGGGGAGGTGCCATGACGGTATCCCCGTCACTGTTGCATGAAGGGCCTGGCACAGGATCTGGACGATTGGAGACACTTAAATAAATGGTGAGTCTGATGTCACGTTAGCATTGCTCTTTAAAAGAGCAAGGCGGTTTTTTTCTGTCGTGATGAATACACTGATGACGCAATTACGGCGTCAGAAAAACCGCTAGTGTGCGGGGCCTCAATAGTTTTTTTAGCGGCGCATGAAGCGGCGCCTGGCTACATGTTCTTAAATACCGTTCATCGACGATTCACACTATTTTTCTCACGCATGTTACATACCGACTACTGTGTAGAACGATGATGGCAGAGCGCCAACGCGCCTGAGTTAGGCTGTAAAAAGGACACTATGAAACGCATCGCCGTGATATTAACGCTGGTGTTCAGCAGCCTGGCCCAAGCCGCGCCAATGCGCTGGGGCGATATTCGTGACGGCAGCCTCTATTTGCAGGCGGGGCGCGACGATACGTTGCGCATCAGTTGGGTGCCGGCCTGGCAAACCGACGCTAATGAAGAACGTATTTACTTGCTGGACGGGCAGGGGCAGTTGCGCGACGAGCGTTTTATTCCCGCCAGCGAAGGGAGCGGCAAACAAAGCTGGGCATTGCCCGCCAGCGCCGCCAGCTACCGCGTCGAAGTCCCGGGCTATAGCTTCAGGCGCTATCGCTTTGAGCACGACGACAAAACCGTCGCCCTGTTCGCGCCGACGAAAGTGCACTTCAGCGTCGAGACCGCCGCCAACGTCGAGTTGTATTTCAAGGTCCGCGCCGGTGAGCAGGCGATCCTGGCGGGCAAGTATTTCGGCGGCGTCAGGGCTCTGAATGCCGAGCGCCTGGGCGATGGCAAAACAGTCGAACTGAAACTCAAACCCTACCAGGACTACCCAAAGTTCGACCAGATTGCCTTACCTGTCAGCGATAGGGATCAAGACTGGCGTCTGCGCCTGCAGGGTAGAGGTAAAGCGGCCTTCTGGCTGGACGGCACCGCTAACCTGTTTGCCCAGCGTGCTCAGCACCTGCAGCCGCTGCGACAGGACAGCGGCCGTACCGAACTGGTCCTGCACTCCGAGATTTCGGGCCCCACGCCGCGCCTGGGCTTGGCCTTGCCCTACCTGCTTGCGCCGCCTGCAAGCCACAGCGCACTCGACGCGCTCAAGCCCCGTGCGGGTAGCTTTTACAGCGCCGTCGATATCATGGCCGCTGACCCCCATTACGAAGATGCCTTCAGGCGTTTTTATCTGGAGCGCGGTGGCATCGATACGAACATCACCTTGCTGGCCGCCACTGGGCGTAAGGCCGACCTGAAGGCCGACAGCCAGAGCATCGCCGGCCTGAACGCCTGGCTGGCGGCCACTGTGGCCCTGGGTAGCGGCACTCACTACCTCTCGTTTGCCGATGAACCCAACTACAACTACCCCGACTATGCGACATACAAACACTTCTTCGATGCCATGTATCGCCAGGTGCTCGACTACCCGGGGGCGCGGGAGGCGGGGGTGCGTATCGCCATGCCCGCCAGCTCGCGCTTCGTCAACGGACCGTTTACGCGCCGAGGCGCCCAGCACCGTGGCATCGACTGGGCTCGGCGCATGCTCGACGAATCGGCAGCGCAAATCGATGCCCTGGCCTGGCACGAGTGGATGATTCGTGACCTGCTGGCCACGCGGGTCTACCGCGACTCCGTGCGCCGGGCTGCCGAAGTCGTCGGCCTGCAAGCCGATGGCCGGCCACGCAAGGCGCTGTTGCTGGACCAGACCAATATTTCCAGTGGTTCAAGCGTCAGTCCTTACGAACAAGAGACGCACTTCGCATCGCTGTGGTGGGCCTCGGTTGCGATCAACTCAGCCCAGGATGGTTTGCTCGACGTGCTCAATTGGTTTCAGGCCGCTGACGATCCGCACCACCTCAAAGGCATGATCCGCCTGCCAGCGCCTGATCGCTTCGAGCTCAAGCCGGTAGGCTTGGCGCAGCACTTCATCCAGTCGCACTGGCTCGATCAGGTCCTGCGTATGGACAACAGCGCCTTCGAGGTCGATGCCCTGGCGATGGCCCGCGGCAACGAACGCAGCGTGCTGGGCGTAAACAAGGGCGACCGCCTGCAACGGATCAGCCTGCGGGGCGCAGGCACTGTCTGCCCATCCCTCAGCCTTTTCGGACCTGATAGCCGCCAGCGCGATGCCCCTGTCCAGTGCCGGGATGGACGCATTCGTTTTGAAGTACCGGGTGAGAATATTTTCGCCTTGACGTGGAGGCCGTCATGACACGGGCCGAAGCGGGTTCCAGTTGGAGGCGGGCGGTCAACTTTTCAACAGATCCTGAAGCGTCGCCAGCGTGTCCGCCTCGTCGACGCTCTTGTCCTGGCGCCAGCGCAACATCCGCGGGAAGCGCACGGCGATCCCGCTCTTGTGGCGCTTGGACAAGGCGATCCCCTCGAAGCCCAGCTCAAAAACCAGGGTGGGGGTAACACTGCTCACCGGGCCGAACTTCTCCACGGTGGTCTTGCGCACGATGCTGTCGACCTGGCGCATTTGTTCATCGGTCAGCCCCGAATACGCCTTGGCGAACGGCACCAGTGTGCGTTCGCGGCTGCCCGGCGGGTTGTCCCAGACAGCAAAGGTGTAGTCGCTGTACAAGCTGGCGCGGCGGCCATGCCCGCGTTGCGCATAGATCAGTACCGCGTCGACACTGAACGGGTCGATCTTCCATTTCCACCACACCCCCATGTCCTTGGTCCGGCCGACGCCGTACAGCGCGTCGCGGGCCTTGAGCATCATGCCTTCGACGCCGAGGCTGCGGGACGCTTCGCGCTGCCGGGCGAGGTCGAACCAATCATCGCCCGTGACGATTGGCGACGGCAGCAGCACCGCGCTGCGGCAGTGGGCAATCAGCGCCTCCAACTGCTCGCGGCGCTCGGCCTGGGAACGGCTGCGCCAATCCTCGCCCTGCCATTCCAGCAGGTCATAGGCCATTACGACTACCGGGGCATCCTCGAGGATTTTCTTGCCCAGGGTCTTGCGACCGATGCGCTGCTGCAGCAAGGCGAAGGGCTGGACTTTGGGTACCAGCGGTGTGTCCGGGTCGAACGCATCCTCGGTGACCGGTTGAGAGGCTTTCCAGACCACGATTTCGCCATCGATCACCGTGCCGTCGGGCAACGCCTGCGCCAAGGAGTGCAATTCGGGGAAGCGTTCGGTGACCAGCTCTTCGCCCCGGGACCAGACCCACAAATGGCCATCGCGCTTGACCACCTGGGAGCGAATCCCGTCCCACTTCCATTCTACTTGCCAGTCACTGGCCGGCCCCAGTGTCGTGTCGAATTGCTCCACCGCTTGCGCCAACGCATGAGCCAGGAAGAACGGATAAGGCTGGCCGCCACGCTGGGCGTGCTCATCATCGGATTCGGCAGCGATGAGCTTGAGGTAGCCGGCAGCGGTCGGGCGATGGGACAGGTCGGTATAACCCACCAGCCGCTGGGCGACCCGTTTGCTGTCCAGCCCGGCCATGGCCGCCAGCGCGCGGGTGACCAGCAACTTGGACACCCCCACGCGAAAACTGCCGGTGATGAGTTTGATGCACAGCATCAGGCTGGCTCGGTCGAGTTGCGCCCACAACGCCGGCAACTGCACCGCCAGCACCTCGGGCGATTCGCCGCGCAGCGGCAGGAGTTTCTCTTCGATCCACAGCGCCAGGCCTTCGTCGGAACGGTGGGGCGATTCTGGCAGGATCAGTGAGATGGTTTCAGCCAGATCACCCACGGCCTGATAGCTTTCTTCGAACAGCCACAGTGACAAACCGGATATCTGCACCGCCAATTCCCTCAAGGTCTTGACCGGCACCAGTTGTCGCGGGCGCCCGCCGGACAGGAAATACACGGCCCACGCCGCATCCTGGGGCGGCGCCTTGGTGAAGTAATCCTGCATGGCGGCGAGTTTGGCATTGCTGGAGGTGGTGGCGTCCAGTTCGGCATACAACTGGGCGAAGGCTTTCATGACGCGTCCTCGCCAGTGGCGCTGGCGACGTCTTCTTCATCGTCACCGTATTCGGTGGTGAAGCCTTGGGCATCCAGGCCTTGCTCGCACAAATGGCGCACCAGCACGCCCACTGAGCCGTGGGTGACCATCACCCGCTCGGCGCCGGTCTGTTCGATGGCCCAGAGCAGGCCGGGCCAGTCGGCGTGGTCGGACAGCACGAAACCCCGATCCACGCCGCGCCGCCGACGGGTGCCACGCAAGCGCATCCAGCCGCTGGCGAAGGCGTCGCTGTAGTCACCGAAACGGCGCATCCAGGTACTGCCGCCGGCAGAGGGGGAAGCGATGATCAGCGCCTGGTTCATGATCGGGTCGTTCTTTTTGATATCGCCGGCATAGATCGTCGCTGGCAGACGGACCCCGGCTTCGCGGTAGACCCGGTTCAGTGGTCCTACCGCGCCGTGGGCCAGGATTGGGCCCAGGCTGTCGTCGATTCCGTGGAGAATTCGCTGGGCTTTGCCAAAGCAATAGCAGAACAGTACGCTGGCCCGGCCGACGGCAATGTTGCCGCGCCACCACTGGTTGATTTCGTCGAAGATTTGCGCCTGAGGCTGCCAGCGGTAAATCGGCAGGCCGAAGGTGGATTCGGTGATGAACGTATGACACTTCACCGATTCGAACGGTGCGCAGGTGCCGTCGGGTTCGACCTTGTAGTCCCCGGACGCCACCCAGATCTCACCTCTATACTCCATCCGCACCTGGGCCGAGCCCAGTACGTGGCCGGCAGGGTGAAAACTCAAGGTCACGCCGTGGTGCAGCAATCGCTCGCCGTAGGCCAGGGTTTGCAGGTTGATGTCCTGGCCCAATCGCGAACGCAAAATGCCTTCGCCGGGGGCCGCCGCCAGGTAGTGTTGGTTACCACCGCGGGCATGATCGCCGTGGGCGTGGGTGATGACCGAACGTTCCACTGGGCGCCAGGGGTCGATGTAGAAATCTCCAGGCGGACAGTACAGGCCTTCGGGGCGGGCAATGACAAGATCCATGCATTCACCGGGAAGATGGGCTTGTCTGGTAGAGGCGGGGGCGGGAGGAGAAGTTCTATCGGGTTTGGTGCGGCAGGATCAGGTGACAGGGCGGACAAATGTGGCGAGGGGGGTTAGCCCAGCGGGGATAAATTCCCTCGCCACACCGGACAGCCTATTTACCGGGCACCAGGGTCAAGCGCGCCTTGCCGTACGCCCGCTCAAAGTTCTGCGGCTGCAACGGCAGGTGCTGATACTGTCCCTTGATCCACGGATCAATGCCATTGACGTAGTTCGGGCTGGCGGGGTTGCCGGACTGTCCAGGGCCGCCCTGGATCATCAACGGTTCGGGCTGGCCGAAGTCGACGATGAACCGCATGGCGGGCGCCAGGGTGGTGTTGAAATCCTCGCCCCAGGCGAATGCCGAGCTGTTGAGCGTGGTGGCATCGCCGCCAGCGGGTATCGGGCCGCGCACGATCTGGCCGCTGCTGTTCTTCCATTGGTAGCGATGCAGCTTGCCCCACTGCCAGGCCCTGTGGTCACCGCCCAACTGGCTGTCGCCAGCAGTGATGGCCGCTGCCAGGCTGCGGGCCAGGATCACGGATTTGTCTTCTTTCTGCGGTGTGCGCACATCGTCCCAGAACGGGCTGTCTTCGCGACCGAGCAAGTGATCGGCCTGAGCCGAGTAGGACAACTGACCGTTGGCCAGTAGTGCTTTCCACGCCGGACTGCTGTCCGGGCCAAGTTCGTCGAGGAAGATCTGCTTCATGCTTTCCTGCAGAAACAGTTCATAAATCGCTGCGTCGGCGGAACCTGGGCTGAGCCGGCCATCGAAAGCCATCAGCCGGGTATAGGCCTCGTGAGCCTTGGCCCGGTCCGCCACTGGCAGCGCGTCGATCGCCTGCTTGAGCGGTTGGGCCATGCCCGGGGCTTCGAAGACTTTTTTGAGCTTGGCGGCAAAGGTCGTGGTCTGGTCATATTGCATGGCGGTCAGGCTGCGACTGTCGTGCTTGCCGGCCCCGGCCAGCTCGGCCATGCGCTCGCCACGCTCTGGGGCGGCCCAGGAATTGGACAACTGCATGCCGTAGCCGTCGGGAATGACGCGCTGGTTGGCGGCGCCGAGCCAGCCCTGGGCCGGATCCTGATCGTAGGGGTGCAGCATCGGGTCGGCGTAGCCATCCCAATCGTAGCGACCTTCCCAACCGGGCGATGGCAACAGGCCTTCGCCTTCGCGGCGGTTCGGATAGCGCCCGGTGACTTGCCAGCCAATGTGGCTGGCGTCGGCAAAGATCATGTTCACCGCGATGGCGCGGATTTCACGGCTGGCATCGGAGGCTTTTTCGACATTCTGCGCCCGGGACAAATCGAAGAACGCGTCCAGGGTTTTGTCGTCGCTCAAGCTCGGCGTCTGCAAGGCCAGGCCAAGACCGTTGGCCATGGCCGGGCCCTGAACGCTGTTGAGCAGTGGGCCGTGGCGGGTCTCATACACCGCTTCGCGAATCGGCCGTTGGCCCTTGATGAAGTAGGTCTCGTTGCGCACCATCACTGGCTGCCATTTGCCATTGACCTCGTAGGACAAGCCGTTGCCCTGGCGTCGGATTTTTTCCAGGAACAGGTCCTGGTTGTCGCCCAAGACGCTGCTCATGCTCCAGGCTACTTTGCCGTTGAACCCTGCCAGAATCATCGGGATGCCCGCCACGGAAACTCCGGCCGCCTGGTACTTGGGCGCGCGAATCTGCACGGGGACCCACAATGACGGCACGCTCAACGGCCCATGGCTGTCGCTGGCCAGCAGGCTCTTGCCATTGCGGCTGCGATGCGGGGCGATGGCCCAGTTGCTGGAGGACGCGACATTCAGCAAGTTGAGTTCGGACAACTGGGCACTGGCCTTGCTGACTTCGTTCAGGCCCGGGACCTGGCCGCTGAGCCGGATGCCCTGCAGCTTGTCGGCCTCGGCCATCGGCAGTTGTTCATCCGGGTACGAGGGGCTCAGCCAGGCCAGTTTGTCGGGGGTGACCGTCTGGGCCAGTACCAATGCGGCGATTTCTTCTGGCAGGTTGGCCGACTGGCTGAAATTGAGCAGGCAAAACATCAGCGCTGAATCTTGCGGTTTCCAGTATTCGGGTTTGTAGCCGGTGGCGGCCAGATCCGGCGGCAACTTGTCGCGATAGCGGAACAGGTACGCGTTGACGCCGCGGGCATAGACTTCGAAGAAACGTTTGAGCCGCGGCGAGGAGGCTTTGTACAACTCGTCGGCGCTTTTCTTCAGGTTGACCGCACGCATGTAGCGATCGACGTCCAGTCGTTCGGCTCCGGACATTTCTGCCAGACGACCCTGAGCCAGCAGGCGCAGGGTCACCATCTGGCTGATGCGGTCGCTGGCATGGACGTAGCCGAGGCTGAACAGCGCGTCATGGAAATTGTTGCTTTCGATCAGCGGCATGCCCATGGCATTGCGCCGAACCGAGACGTTCTGCGCCAGCCCCTTGAGCGGTTGCACACCGGAGGTCGGAGGGACAGTGTCCTGAGCGTTCCAGGTCTGGCAACCGCTCAGACCGAGCACACTGGCCACTGCGGCGGCAACACCGAGCCGGGGGAAGGAAAAAATAGAGGCTGGCGAAGCCATGGCAAAGCTCCTGCGGGAGGGGGCACCAATAAAGGCGCTACGTTAGTGAGCAGGAGGGGGGCGCGCAAGCGGGGGTAAGGGTTATTTGTTGATTTGGCGATCAAAGCCTGCTGTGAGCTCGCCACCAGTGTGGGAGCAAAGCCTGCTGTGAGGCTCACCAGCAGCCTGGGAGCAAAGCCTGCTGTGAGGCACCCCGGCAGTGTGGGAGCAAAGCTTGCTGTGGCAGTGTGGGAGCAAAGCTTGCTCGCGAAACAGGCGACTCGATCTTTGATGAGCGCATCGACTTCATCGCGGGCAAGCCGTGCTCCCACAGCGGGTTTTGGGTGTGTCAGGAGCGCTCAGGGCTTGGGCGGGTTGATCTTGTCCACCAGGGCGTAGGCCTTGACGGTGGCCGGGCGCTCCTTGATGCGATTGAACCAGCGCTGCACGTTCGGGAAGTCTTCCAGGTGCTGGCTTTGCCATTGGTGTGAAACGGTCCAGGGATAAATCGCCATGTCGGCAATGCTGTACTCGTTGCCCGCCACGAATTCACGGTCCGCCAGGCGGCGATCCAGCACACCGTACAGACGAGCGGTTTCCTCGACATAACGCTTGATCGCGTAGGGGATTTTTTCCGGGGCGAACCGGCTGAAGTGATGATTCTGTCCGGCCATTGGCCCCAGGCCGCCCATCTGCCAGAACAGCCACTGCAAAACCTCTTGCCGACCACGCAAATCCTCTGGAATGAACTGGCCGGTTTTTTCCGCCAGGTACAGCAGGATCGCGCCCGACTCGAATAGCGAAATCGGCTCGCCGCCGTCGGCCGGTTCGTGGTCGACAATGGCCGGGATGCGGTTGTTGGGGGCGATTTTCAGAAACTCGGGCTTGAATTGCTCTCCCTGGCCGATGTTGATCGGGTGCACCTTGTAGGGCATGCCGGCTTCTTCGAGGAACAACGAGATTTTGTGGCCGTTGGGCGTGGTCCAGTAATACAGGTCGATCATGGAAGGCTCCAGATAGGACATCGTGATGGATGGACAACAAATGACGGCAGGAGGTCGTCCTGATTGCCGAAAGGCTTGCCTGTAGGAAGAGGTGATGCTCAAGTGTGGAAAATTCAATGACCGCGCACGAGAAAACCGGCATGCAGCTACAGAAAAACGCAGCTCTGATTCTTATTGATCAACAAAAAGGCATCCTTCATCCCAGGCTAGGCCCTCGCAACAACCCCAATGCGGAGCAGCGCATGCTCCAGTTGCTCGGATTCTGGCGACAATCGGCACGGCCGGTAATCCATGTCCACCACCTGTCCCGCTCGCCGGACTCAGTGTTCTGGCCTGGGCAATCGGGTGTGGAGGTTCAGGAGCGGTTCGAGCCGTTGGCCGGGGAAAGGCTGGTTCAAAAGCAGGTGCCGGATGCATTCTGCGGCACGCGCCTGGAGGCGGACCTGCATGAAGCGGGGATTGGGCAGTTGGTGATCGTGGGCGTGGCGACGAACAACTCGGTGGAGTCCACGGCGCGTACGGCCGGCAATCTTGGATTCGATACCTGGGTGGCCGAAGACGCGTGTTTTACCTTCGACAAGGCTGATTATTTCGGCCATGCCCGTTCGGCTGGCGAGGTGCATGCCATGTCGCTGAGCAACTTGCATGGGGAGTATGCAACGGTGGTCAGCGTGACGCAGATTCTTGCGGCCGATTGATTAACCGTGGGGGCAACTGTCTTGGATGGTTTATTTAGCCTTCGATTTCCCGGCCACCCATACTTCTTCTGTGGGAGCAAAGCTTGCTCGCGATAGCGGTGGGTCAGCTTGCATCAATTTTGAATGTGCCTCGGTCATCGCGAGCAAGCTTTGCTCCCACAGCGGTCTTGTGGTGGTTCCGGTTTCCCTGCACCCCAAATCCCTGTGGGAGCGAGCCTGCTCGCGATGGCAGTTCAACAGGCGAAGATAATCTTCGCCCGGACCATCAAGCGCCGTGGCACTTCTTGAATTTCTTGCCATTGCCGCACGGGCAAGGGTCGTTGCGGCCGACATCCTTCAGGGTGTTGCGCACCGGTTCCTGGTGGGCGTGGCCGCAGTTCGGGCCATGGACATGGCCGTGATCATGATCGTGGTGATGGTCATGCTCGTGGTTGCAGTCAGGGCCATGAACGTGAGGTTGCTGGGTCATCGGGGTTACTCCGCAATAAAATCGGCGGCGATTATCACGCCATTGCGCCTCAGGTGCACGTAGTGAGCGATGAATAAACCGGTTTCCAGCTCTCCTTCCAGGCGATAGGGGATCTGCTGGCGAGGTTTCTCGAGCATTTTCACCAGCTTGCGCACTTGCGGCCACAGGTTGGTGCGAATCGGCACCTTGAAATAGCCGCTGCGCTGGGGGCGCACCGTGAACCAGTGTTCATGCTCGCCTTCACTCAGCAGCAGGTCACCCAGATGGATGCGGTAGGTCAGGCCGCGCACGGTCAGGTCGCTGTCGCCGGGGTTATCCACGCGAAAGTGCAGCATGAACCGCTGTTCCACCAGCCGGGCCCGCACCACCTCAACCTTGACCAGATGCACCTGAGGTTCGGGAGCCTCGTCACCTCGCCAGGACACACAGCTGCCTAGCCCGACGAACAGGAGCAGGCAAGTCATGCGCAGCAAAGGGGATGAGTGGCTCATGTCCGTGCCTCTGGTTTATGACCAGTCTAGCCCGCCGGGCAACGGAGTGGCGTCAGACGATTGCCAGTTCAGCGATTGAAGTAACTGGCGCAGCACTTTTTGAATTTGTACCCACTGCCGCATGGGCAACTGTCGTTGCGTCCGGCCTTGACCGGCACCGTCGGGTCGATGAAGTACCAGTGTGCGCCGTTCTGTACAAAAGAGGACTGTTCGCGGTGGCTGTGTTCCCCCTGGCCGTCGTGCCAGCGTGCGGTGAAGGTGACAAAGGCGTGTTCCGGCTGGCCACCGAACACGTCGCTGCTTTCTACCTCCAGTCCCAGCCAGGTACTTTTGGCGCTCCACTCGCTGATGGATTGGCGATCCAGGCCGTCCTGCTGGGCGGGCAAGGTCGTGGCCACCAGATAGTCCACCAGCCCCAGCACGTAGGCGCTGTAACGCGAACGCATCAAGGCTTCGGCGCAGGGCGCCGGGTGACCGTCGTGGTAATGGCCGCAGCAGGCCTCCAAAGGGTTGCCACTGCCGCACGGGCAAATGGTTGTGTGCATGCTTGTGTTCACGGCTACCACCAGTATTTTCCAAAGTTTTCCGGGTTGGCCCAAAAGCGTGAGTTGAGCCAGTCAGGGACTTGTTTGTATTCAAGCAGATCGTAGGTAAACAGCGTCAGCACCTGCTCCTCGCGCTGGAATCGCTCACTGGCCTGCAGGGCCAGGGAAAAGAAATCCGTTTCTTGCCAGCCGCAGGCATTGAGGTCCGCCAGCACGGCGATACGGCTGGCGTTGAGGTTGCGGATGCCACCCAACAGGTTCAGACCGTCGCGTTTGGGCAAATGCTCCAGGCAATCAAGCGCCAGGGCCAGGTCAAAACGCCGCGCCGCCACGTCCGCCGCCAGGGTGCCAGGGGCGGCGTGGACCACCTCAGTCTCGGGATGCGCCTGCTGGAACGCCTCAAGGGCAGGGAAGCTGCTGGCACCGATCAACAGCAGTTTTTGCGGAGCGTAGCGGTCAAGCAAGGCAGCCAGGGCTTGTTGGGGCGTACGAGAAGAAATGGCAACGGTCATCGAAGTTCCTCAGTCAGAGCTGCCACGATAGCCTGCGCGGACCCCATGGCCTAGAGCGGTTTGCGCTTAACCGTATCGATCTACGGCAAATATGGGGCAAAAACCGCGATAGCGTGATGCTGGCGCGGATGCGGAGTCGGGTCTTTACTCCCCTGAATCGGCGCAAAAAGCCGATCCCTCAAGGAGAAAAACCGATGAGCATAGTTCGCACAGCATTACCCTTGGTTCTGCTAACCGGTGTGTTGACTGGTTGCGCAGGTTTGCAGAAAACCGACTGGCCGACCTGCGCGGCGGTCGGTGGCGTGACGGGCGCTGGATTGGGCGCCATCGAAAGCACCTCCTGGGCCGGCGGCGGTGCTTTGTTTGTCGGCACCATGGCAGCGGCTTATTGCTGGGTGCATGGCGACGGCGATGAAGATGGCGATGGCGTGCCGGACCGCCGCGACAAGTGCCCGGGCACACCTAAGGGCGTGCAGGTCGATGCCGACGGCTGCCCGCCACCGGCACCGGCGCCGATGGTTGAAGAAGTCGTGGTGGTCCAGGAAGAGACCATTGTGATCCGTGACGTGCATTTCGAATTCGACAAGGCCACGCTGACGGCGGCAGACAAGGAGGTCCTGAGTACGATTGCGACCCGGCTGAAACAGGAAACGTCCACCGCGCAACTGCGCGTCACCGGCCACACCGACAGCGTTGGCAGCGATGCCTATAACCAGCGCCTGTCTGATAAACGGGCCAACTCGGTGGTGCAATACCTGGTCGAGAGCGGCGTGCCCCGTGCCAGTTTCGTTTCGGTGGAGGGTGCCGGTGAGAGCCAGCCAGTGGCGGACAACAGCACCGCCGACGGCCGGGCCATGAACCGTCGTACGGAAATCAAGATAAATCGCTGAAGCCCACGTCATCCGCGGCTTGTACAGTCGCGGATGCGGGTCTTTACTCCTGTGTGACCGGTATGGGCCGGTAACACAGGAGCATTCACCATGAACGTTCTATCCAGGGCTGCCTTACCGGTACTGCTGGCGGGCAGTCTGTTGTCAGGTTGTGCCACTCACAGCGATGGCGGCGCACCTCTTAATCAACGCACCTGGCCAGTCTGTAGCTTGATCGGCGGTCTGGTTGGCGGCGGCCTGGGGGCCCTCGAAAGCAGCGGTTGGGCGGCGGGCGGCGCTGCATTGGGCCTGCTGACCGGCGGGCTGATCTGTTACGCCCAGGATGGCGACGAGGACGATGACGGCGTGTTCGACCGCCGTGACCGTTGTCCCGACACGCCGGCCAATACCCCGGTTGAACATCACGGCTGCCCGTTGCCGCAATACCCGGCCAGCACCCCGCCGGTTGAACCTCAGGCACCGGCCACTGAAGTGATCACCCTCAACGATGCCGGCAAGGTGTTGTTCGACTTCGATAAATCCGATCTCACTCAAGACGCGCAAAGCCAACTCGATGGGCTGATGAGCAAATTGAGTCATGCCAATGTCGCCAGTATCCGCGTGGTGGGGCACACCGACAGCGTCGGCACTGATGCCTACAACCAGGGGCTGTCCGAGCGTCGTGCAAGCAGCGTGGTGGCGTATCTGCTCACCCAGGGGCTTGCACCGGACAAACTCACCAGTGAGGGCAAGGGGGAAAGCGAGCCGGTGGCCGACAACGAGACCGATGAAGGGCGGGCGCAGAACCGTCGGGTTGAGCTGCATATCCAGCGTTGAACCGCGAGCCAGAGCCGTCGGGTCGCCAGTGGGGCGATCCGGTGAGCCGAGGTTTGCGTCAGATTAAATTTGCCCCGGCCTCTGGCTTATTCTGCGCGCAAGCCGTTACTGTGCGTCCAAAGAATAATACTTACCGGGGGGATGTATGAAGCTGTTATGGGGGCTGGGGCGCTTGTTGACCCTGCTGTTCTGGCTGGTGGTGCTGGTCAACCTGGTCATGCCGTTCGTTCATCCGCTGCATCTGCTGGTCAATCTCGGCGCAGCGATGTTGCTGGCGATTCATTTGTTGGAACTGGTGTTTTTCCGAGCCAGCTTGCGCGGCCGGCCCGCTTCAGGCCGGGATCGCCTGCGAGTGCTGCTGTTCGGCATCTTTCACCTGCAAACCCTCCCGATCGCCGCCGAGGCTTCCCATGCGTAAATTGTGTCTGCTTGTCGCACTCGTGTGCCCATGGGCCAGTGCCCAAGTGATCCAGGTCGAAAGCCACTCGTTGATGCGCCTGCCCAATACCACCAGTGCACTGACTCTGGAACGGCTGGACGTGGCTGATTACGGCACGTTGCTGGTGCCTTCCAACGTCACTGAATTGTCCATTGGCCAATTGCACCTGGGGCGCGAAGCGCGGATCGCCATCGTGCCTGCGAAGCAGGCACTGCAGATAAAAGTGGTCGAGGGGGAACTGGCCGACGGCAGTCAGATCACTGCTCGCGGCGCGCCCGGAACCTATACCAAAGCGGCACGACCGGGGCGTGATCTCAATCTGCGTTTCAATGCCCTGAATGCGCCATTGTTGTCGGTGGATGCCCGCGGTGGAACCGGTGCGCCAGGCTACGTGGGCCTCGACGGCGCCAACGGCCAGGCGCCGGGTTGTACATGGGGGGCGGCCGGTCGCGGTGCCGACGGCAGCAATGGCAGCGATGGCCAGCCGGGTGCGGCGGGTGCGCAGGTGCGTCTCGAACTGCCCCGTGACTATCCAGCCGAGCAGATCCAGGTAGCGGTGCAGGGGGGGGGCCGGCGGCACCGCCGGGCCCGGGGGCAAACCCGGCGCTGGTGGCAAGGCCAAGGGGTGCTTCGTCTATACCGCCGACGGTGGTAAAAGCGGTCGCCCTGGTGCTGATGGCCAGCCAGGGCCAGCCGGAGCGGCGGGGGCGGTGACGGTACAGCGCTTCTAAGACCTGCAAAACACTTGTGGGAGCGGGCTTGCTCGCGAAGAGGGAGTGTCAGGTTAGCCAATGCCAACTGACCCACCGCTTTCGCGAGCGAGCCCGCTCCCACAGGACTGGGTCCAACTGACGATCTCTTCAGAACATCGGCCGCGCCGCGCCAATCACCACCACCAGCAACCCGATCAACAGATTAACCCCCACCAACTGCCGGATTTTTCCCAGCACTGCCGCGCCCGTCGGCCACTCCTGGGCTGCTACGGCTTTGCGCAGTGCCGGCAATTGCAATCCCTGGATGCGGATAAACAGCGCCGTCATCACCACATACAAGCCCATCATGATCTGTACATAACGGGGTGCGGATTCGAAGCCGGCGAAGCGCATGTGGATCAGGCCCACGCCGCTGATCGGCAAAAGCACCACTGCCACCCAGACCCAAACGAAAAAACGCTGAAACACTTCTGTCCATAACTTGAGCCGGGGCGGGCCCTCAAGGGCCGCGATTACGGCGGGGCGCAGGATCATCCAGGCAAAGAACATGCCGCCGACCCAGACCAGGGCCGCCAGTAAATGCAGGGTGTAGACGAGGGCAAAGGGTGTCATTGAGTTACTCCGTTCTGCGCAGGATTCATTAGCGGGGTATGATAGCCGCCGATCCGAACCACTGAAAATTTATCCAGCGTTTTTAGCGCCCGACCATTCATGATCAGCACCGAACTCAAAACCACGATCCAGGGCGCCTATTCGCGTTTTCTCGAAGCCAAGAGCCTCAAGCCGCGATATGGCCAGCGCCTGATGATTGCCGAAGTGGCAAAAGTCCTGGGTGACATCGACACCGACGATGAAGGCCGGCGCAGTGGCGAACCCGCCATCGTGGCGGTGGAGGCCGGCACCGGTACCGGCAAGACCGTGGCCTACAGCCTGGCGGCGATTCCCACGGCCAAGGCCGCCGGCAAACGCCTGGTGATCGCCACGGCCACGATTGCCCTGCAGGAGCAGATCGTTTTCAAGGACCTGCCCGACCTGATGCGCAACAGCGGGCTGAACTTCAGTTTCGCCCTGGCCAAGGGCCGTGGGCGCTACATGTGCCTGTCCAAGCTCGACATGTTGCTCCAGGAAGGCCAGGCGCAGACCGCCACGGCCCAGTTGTTTGAAGAAGAAGGCTTCAAGATCGAAGTCGATGAGGCCAGTCAGAAGCTGTTTACCAGCATGATCGAGAAACTGGCCGGCAATAAATGGGACGGCGACCGCGACAGTTGGTCGACCGCCCTGGAAGATGCCGACTGGTCACGCCTGACCACCGATCACAGCCAGTGCACCAACCGTCATTGCCCGAACTTCGGCCAGTGCGCCTTCTACAAGGCCCGCGAAGGCATGGGCAAGGTCGACGTTATCGTCACCAACCACGACATGGTCCTGGCCGACCTGGCCCTGGGCGGTGGCGCGGTGCTGCCGGACCCGCGGGACACGATCTACGTATTTGATGAAGGCCACCACCTGCCGGACAAGGCCATCGGCCATTTCGCCCATTACACCCGGCTGCGCTCCACCGCTGACTGGCTGGAAACCACCGCCAAGAACCTCACCAAGTTGTTGGCCCAACACCCGCTGCCGGGTGACCTGGGCAAGTTCATCGAGCAGGTGCCCGAGCTTGCGCGTGAGATCAAAACTAACCAGCAGTTCATGTTCAGTGCCTGCGAGCAAGTGGCGGATTTCAAACCCGGCGAAGACGTTGAGGGCCGCGAGCGGCCTCGCCATCGCTTTGTCGGCGGCGTCATCCCTGAGCACATGCGCGAGATGGGCATCGAACTCAAGAAAGGCTTTGCCCGCCTGACCGACCTGTTCACCCGTCTGACCGATCTGCTCAAGGAAGGCATGGATGGCGAGGTCAATATCGGTATCGCCAGCAACCAGGCCGAGGAGTGGTACCCGCTGTTCGGCAGTTTGCTGTCCCGCTCCCAGGGCAACTGGGAATTGTGGACCGCGTTTACAGCTGAAGACCCGGAAGACAACCCGCCGATGGCGCGCTGGTTGACCCTGGCCGAAAGCGGCTCGCTGTTCGATATCGAAGTCAATGCCAGCCCGATCCTGGCGGCGGAAATGCTGCGCCGCAACCTGTGGAATGTGGCCTACGGCGCGTTGGTGACTTCGGCCACGTTGACTGCCCTGGGTACGTTCGACCGCTTCCGTATGCGCGCCGGCCTGCCGAAAAAAGCCGTGACCGCTGTGGTTCCGAGCCCCTTCCATCATGCCGACGCTGGCGTGCTGCGGGTCCCGGATCTCAAGGCTGATCCACGGGATGCCCCCGCCCACACCGCGGCGATCATTCGCGACCTGCCGGAACTGGTGGAAGGCTCGCGGGGCACCCTGGTGCTGTTTTCCTCGCGCAAACAGATGCAGGACGTCTTCGACGGCCTCGACCGTGACTGGCGCAAGCAAGTGTTCATCCAGGGCAACCTGTCCAAGCAGGAAACCCTGAACAAGCACAAGGCACGCGTCGACGGGGGGGATTCCAGTGTGCTGTTCGGCCTGGCGAGTTTTGCCGAAGGCGTGGATTTGCCCGGCGCTTACTGTGAGCACGTGGTGATCGCCAAGATCCCGTTTTCGGTCCCGGACGACCCGGTGGAAGCCGCGCTGGCCGAATGGATCGAAGCCCGCGGCGGTAACCCGTTCATGGAGATCTCCGTGCCAGACGCCTCGCTGAAACTGGTCCAGGCCTGCGGTCGATTGCTGCGCACCGAAGAAGACCGCGGCACCATCACCTTGCTCGACCGCCGACTGGTGACCCAGCGCTACGGCAAGGCGATCCTCAACGCCCTGCCACCGTTCCGGCGGGAGATTTCCTGAGGCTGCTGTGACTTTGTAGCCACGCAATATAGTTGTGGGAGCAAGGCTTGCCCGCGATGAAGGCACCTCGGTTTCAGAAAGACCGCACAGGCCTCATCGCGGGCAAGCCTGGCTCCCACAGGTTCCTCTTGCCACAGAGGGTCGTGTTTAGCCAGCCGTCTTGCGGCGGTTCCCAAAAACCTCAATGGCTGAAACAATGCAGGTCACTTCAAAAAAGTGTTTGTTTCAAGGGAGTTGCGGGTGCAGATTCAAGGCCATTATGAGCTTCAATTCGAGGCGGTGCGTGAAGCCTTCGCGGCGCTGTTCGACGATCCTCAGGAGCGCGGCGCGGCGTTGTGCATTCAGGTCGGCGGCCGCACGGTCATCGATCTGTGGGCCGGCACGGCCGACAAGGATGGCAGTGAAGCCTGGCACAGCGATACCATCGCCAATCTGTTTTCCTGCACCAAGACGTTCACCGCCGTCACCGCCCTGCAACTGGTGGCCGAAGGCAAGCTGCAACTGGA
Organism: Pseudomonas hefeiensis; assembly: GCF_030687835.1. Taxonomy (NCBI): domain Bacteria; kingdom Pseudomonadati; phylum Pseudomonadota; class Gammaproteobacteria; order Pseudomonadales; family Pseudomonadaceae; genus Pseudomonas; species Pseudomonas hefeiensis. Next base: position 5,029,973 of record NZ_CP117449.1, on the reverse strand, counting down.
CGCCCCTGTCGCGCGCTACTGGCCTGAGTTCGCGGCAGCCGGCAAGCAATCCGTCACGTTACGCCAGTTGCTTTGCCATCAGGCCGGGTTGCCGGCGTTACGTGAATTGCTGGCGCCCGAAGCACTTTACAACTGGCAAACCATGGTCGATGCGCTGGCCGCTGAAACGCCCTGGTGGACGCCGGGCGACGGTCACGGTTACGCGGCGATCACTTACGGCTGGCTGGTCGGCGAACTGCTGCGCAGGGCTGACGGTCGTGGGCCGGGGGCATCCATCGTGGCCCGTATTGCCAAACCGTTGGGCCTGGATTTGCACGTCGGCCTGGCTGATGAAGAGTTTCATCGCGTGGCCCACATCGCTCGCGGCAAAGGCAAGGTTGGTGATGCTGCGGCCCAGCGTCTTTTACAAGTGACGATGCGCGAACCCACGGCCATGACTACCCGGGCCTTCACTAACCCGCCCTCGATCATGACCAGCACCAACAAGCCAGAGTGGCGGCGCATGGAGCAACCGGCGGCCAACGGCCATGGAAACGCCCGCAGCCTTGCCGGGTTCTATGCCGGCCTGCTGGACGGTAGCCTGCTGGAAGGCGAAATGCTCGACGAACTGACCCGCCAGCACAGCTTCGGCGAGGATAAGATATTGTTGACCCAGACCCGTTTTGGCCTGGGTTGCATGCTCGACCAGCCGGATGTGCCGAACGCGACCTACGGCCTCGGCCCTCGGGCATTCGGCCATCCCGGGGCGGGGGGCTCCATGGGTTTTGCCGACCCGGAGCACGATGTGGCTTTTGGCTTTGTGACAAACACCCTCGGGCCATACGTTTTGATGGATCCGCGAGCACAGAACCTTGCGCGGGTACTTGCCACTTGTCTATAAAACGTTAGCAAAGACGGCGGGCACAGGAACCTCGTGTTCCTTTCAGTTTCCAATCGTCTGTTTATGCGGCCCGAACATGGCCTTTGTTTTTTCTTTTACATCATTTTGTGGATATCCAATGTCATTGAATAAATCTTTCGCTCTGGCGCTGTGCTTCGCTATCACCGGTTGCGCACAAACCCCACAAAATGATGCCGAGGGCGGCACTGGCTGGTGGCCGTTCGGCGCCTCCGACAAGGTCGCGGCCAAAGAGCCGATGCCAGCGGCGCCCTTGAAACCGGCTGCCGTCGCGCCACAAGCCAAGGCCGAGGGTGCCACTCACTGGTGGTGGCCGTTCTCTTCCGATGACGCCGCTGCCGACGGCGTCGCCAAAAAAGTCGAATCCAAACCTGTCGTCAAGACGCCGGCTACCGTGGCCCAGGCTGAAGCTGAAAGCAACGGCAAATGGTGGTGGCCATTCGGCGGCAAACATCAGGAAACCGCCAAGACGGTACCGATGCCGGATCCGAAAGTCACCCAGGCCTGGCTCGACGACTACGAGCCGAAATTGCGCACGGCCATCAAGGACAGCAAGCTCGAGCTTGAACGCCGCGACGACGTGCTGGTGGTCACCGCGCCAGTGGACGGCTCCTTCAACCCCGACCGTCCGGCCATGCTGCTGCCGGTGAGCCTCGGCCCGTTCACCCGCGTGGCGAAAATTCTTGAAGCTGACCCGAAAAGCGCCGTGCTGATCCTCGGTCACGCCGACACGTCGGGCGCCGCGCCGGTCAACCTGAAGCTCAGCCAGGAACGCGCCCAATCCGTGGCGGCGATCTTCCGTCTCAGCGGCCTGCAGCGTGATCGCCTGATGCTGCGTGGCATGGGTTCGGTTGCACCCCGTGCCGCCAATGACAGCGTTGAAGGTCGCGCTTTGAATCGTCGTGTCGAGCTGATGGTCACGCCGCAAAACACCATGGTGGCACTGCTGAGCAAGTACAACATGCCAGCCCCGGCGCCAGTGAGGTTAGTGGCGGCCCAGGACGTGAAGCCCGCGGCTTTGGCGCCCGCGCCAGCGGCTAAAAAAGCCAAGGCTGTTGCCACCCAAAAAGCGCCGGTCAAAAAGGCCGCGGCCAAGGCTCCTGCCAAAAAAGCCCCGGCCAAGAAAGCGACGGCGGCGAAGAAACCGCAACCGACTAAAGCCGCTACCGATGCCAAGAAAGTCGCGGCCGCCGATGCATCCAAGCAGTGATGGGCTAACTACAAGGAACGCGCCATGACCCAGACGCTGGCTGATATGCGTCGCGACTACACCCGCGATGGCCTGACCGAGGCGCAGGCCCCGGCCGAGCCGTTCACGCTGTTTCACCAGTGGTTCGCCGACGCGGTGAAAACCGAACAGGCGCCGGTGGAGGCCAATGCCATGACTTTGGCGACCGTGGATGCCCAGGGGCGCCCGCACTGCCGGATCCTGCTGCTCAAGGGACTTGATGCCCAAGGCTTCACGTTCTTCACCAACTACGACAGCGCCAAGGGGCAGCAACTGGCCGCGAACCCGTTCGCGGCCATGACATTTTTCTGGCCGACGCTGGAGCGTCAGGTGCGTATCGAGGGCAAGGTGCAGAAGGTCACGGCGCAAGAGTCGGACGCCTATTACCAGGTACGGCCATTGGGCAGTCGCCTCGGGGCCTGGGCTTCACCTCAAAGCCGGGTGATTGCGGGTCGAGGTGAGCTGGAAGACTTGCTCAAGGCCACCGAACAACGCTTCAGTGACAGCCAGCCTCACTGCCCGGAGCATTGGGGAGGCTATCGTCTGCTGCCCGAGCGTATCGAATTCTGGCAGGGGCGGGCGAGCCGTCTGCATGATCGCCTCAACTACCGCCTGCAAGAGGCGAACTGGGTCCGCGAGCGTCTGGCGCCTTAGCCTGGGGATAACCTGCCGCAGCGGCCTGAAGCCATTGCGGCAGGTCGCGCCGCTTGACCCCATGCTTCTGGGCGTCGGCCAATTGTTGCAGCATGTAAGTTTTTTTCAGCTCATCCTGCCCCGCCAATGACAGCGCCAGATCGCGGTCCATCCAGCGTTTGATCCGCACGTACAGCCACCAATGAAAGTACAAACCGGCTACGGTGGTAGCGGCTATGATGAAGTAATCCATGAGAAATCCTCAGGTCAGTGACGCGGATATCGGAAATTGGCGCTACTGTTTGGGTGAATTTTTCGGGCGAGCCTGTATCCCACCTGAATGAAAACAATTTTATCCCGGCGAGGCCGTGACAGGCGTCAAGCTGCGGAGTTTAATGAATACCTGTCTTTTGGAGTTTGATGCTATGCGTAAGTCTGTTTTGCTGGTTGCTTCCTTTTCCACGATGGCGATGTTGCTCACAGGCTGTCAGTCGAGCCTGACCGGTGACTCCTACTCCCGTGACGAAGCGCGTCGCGTGCAGACGATTCGCATGGGGACCATTGAAGCCTTGCGTCCGGTCAAGATCGAAGGCACCAAGACCCCGATCGGCGGCGCGGCCGGTGCAGTGGTGGGTGGTGTGGGTGGCAGCGCCATCGGTGGTGGCCGTGGCAGCATCGTTGCCGCCGTGATCGGCGCCGTTGCCGGCGGCCTGATCGGCTCCGCGACCGAAGAAGGCCTGACCCGTACCCAGGGTGTGGAAATCACCGTTCGCGAAGACGACGGCAGCATGCGCGCCTATGTGCAACAGGTTCAGGAAAACGAAGTGTTCCGTGTGGGTGAGCGGGTTCGTATTTCCACTGTGGATGGTACGAGCCGCGTATCGCACTAAGCTGGAATCGCTAAGAGAAAATCGCGCTTTTTCCTGAACGGGAGGCGCGATTTTTTTATGGCTTCGTTTCGGGGGGGGGGTGTATATCCGTTTCTTCGGTGACGGCCGCTTATGGTTCCGCTCTTACAGCGGCTCACTTTTGAACAGCCCGGAAGCCGGCCCAGTCAAAAGTAAGCAAAACGCTTCTGCCCCACCACTCGGTGCCTCGCTTAGGCTCGGCATGCCTGAACGAAGGCATTGCTCCGTGGGCCGCCGCGAAGGGCCATCCATGGCCCAGCGCGGCTAACTCGGCATCCATGCCGGGTTGCCCACTGCGCAATACCTTCGTTCAGCCAGCGTGGTTAACGGGGCGTCCAAGATCAACGTCCACCGCGAGGCGGCCTTATAGCCGGCCTGATTCTTGGTGGGACCGCGTTTCTCCTGTGGGAGCGGGCTTGCTCACGCAAGCGGTATCACAGTCGATGAAGATGTTGGGTGTGTTGGCCTTTTCGCGAACAAGCCCGCTCCCTCAGTGGTTCTGTGTTGGATATAAATTTGTGCTCACTGAAAGATCGAATGTGGGAGCGAGCCTGCTCGCGATGACGGCATCCAATTCAATCGCTATGTAACTGAACTATCGCAAGGCTGAGAAGGCGGCTACACAGTTGACGAAGATGTTGCATGTGTCGACCTCTTCGCGAGCAGGCTCGCTCCCACAGGAAAAACGCGATCATCAAAAAAAACAGGTCGGCTATAAGGCCGCCTCGCGGAGGATGTTGATCTTGGACGCCCCGTTAACCACGCTGGCCGAACGCAGGCGTTGCGCAGTGGGCATCCCGGCATGGATGCCGGGATAGCCGCGCTGGGCCATGGATGGCCCTTCGCGGCGGGCCCACGGAGCAATGCCTTCGTTCGGGCACACCGAGCCTAGGCGAGGTGCCGAGTGGTGGGGCAAAGCGTTTTTGGTTACTTTTGGCGCTCCTCCAAAAGTGACCCGCTGTAAGGGCGGAACCGCCAGTGGCCGTCACCGAAAAAACGGATATACACACCAATAAACACACAACAAACATCACCACAATCAGGTGATTTTAGTTGGCTTTAAATGCAGTCTGCTTACGACTAGCCGCCGCTGTCACCGCATAACCCAGCAACGCCGCCAGGATCGAGCCGGTGAGAATCCCCATTCGGTCCATGCCGGCGTACTCGCTGGTGCCGGGCGCGAACGCCAGGGAGCCGACGAACAGGCTCATGGTGAAACCGATGCCGCACAGGATTGCCACGCCCAGTATCTGTCCCCAGTTGGCGCCGGCGGGCAGGCTGGCGATACCGATCTTGACCGCCAGCCAGGTCAGGCCGAAGACACCCACGGTCTTACCCAGCAACAGGCCGATGGCAATGCCCATCGGCACGTGATGGGTGAAGCTCTCGACGGTGACGCCGCTCAGGGACAAGCCTGCGTTGGCGAAGGCGAAGAGCGGCAGGATGCCGTAGGCCACCCAGGGGTGCAGGGCATGTTCCAGGGTCAGCAGCGGCGAGGTCTCGGCATTTTTTGTGCGCAGCGGAATGCAGAATGCCAGGGTCACACCGGCCAGGGTGGCATGGACGCCGCTCTTGAGCACGCAGACCCAGAGAATCAGGCCGACAACCATATAGGGGCCGAGCTTGACCACTCCCGAGCGGTTCATCGCCACCAGCGCCGCGATGCAGGCGGCTGCCAGTACCAGTGACAAAGTCGACAGGGCGCCTGAGTAGAAGATGGCAATGATGATAATGGCCCCCAGGTCGTCGATGATCGCCAGGGTCATCAAAAACAGCTTGAGCGACACAGGTACCCGTTTGCCCAGCAGGGCCAGGACGCCAAGGGCGAACGCGATGTCGGTGGCTGTTGGGATTGCCCAGCCTGCGAGGGCGGCCGGATTGTCGCGGTTGAGGAACCAGTAGATCAGGGCGGGGACGACCATGCCACCGATCGCTGCCGCACCCGGCAAGACGATTTGCGAAGGTTTCGACAGTTGCCCGTCGAGAACCTCACGTTTGACTTCCAGGCCGATGAGCAGGAAGAACATCGCCATCAGGCCGTCGTTGATCCACAACAACGCCGGTTTGGCGATTTTCAGCACCCCGATCTGGGCCACCACGGGCGTGTCCAGAAAGTCTGTATAAAGCCAGGACAGCGGTGAGTTATTGAGTATCAGGGCCAAGGCGGCAGCGGCGATCAACAGCAGGCCGCTGGCAGCTTCCAACTGAAGGAAACGGGTCAAAGTATTGCGTAGAGGCACGGTTGCTCTCCATGGATCTAATCAAAAAAGATGGTTCACCCTAACCGGTACTGTTAGTTGTTAAAACAAAAGTTATATTCTTTTTTGTTATATGTCGTTACAACGCGTGCAGCCCGTGGTCAGGCAGTGACAGGCCATATTGGACCTTAGCTGTACCTGTGCGTGATGTCGGTTTTTTCCTAAGCTTGCGACTGGTTTTTCCGAGACAAGTCGTGCCTGCCTGAATGTCAGGTTACCCCCGCGTCGCATTGATCCAGTGAGAAGACACCATGAATGACCACCGCCAGTGGGCGCGTGAAGCGATCCGTATCATTGAGGCTGACTTCCAGCGCAGCGCCGACACCCATCTGATTCCATTGGCGCTGCCAGGGCTGCCGGGTATCGAGTTGTACTTCAAGGATGAGTCCAGCCACCCCACCGGCAGCCTCAAGCATCGACTCGCCCGCTCGCTGTTTCTCTACGCGTTGTGTAATGGCTGGCTCAAGCCTGGTGCCCCGGTGATCGAGGCTTCAAGCGGATCGACGGCCATTTCCGAGGCTTACTTCGCGAGGTTGCTGGGCTTGTCCTTTATTGCGGTGATGCCGGCGACCACTTCCAGGGAAAAAATCGCACAGATCGCCTTCTATGGTGGCCAGAGTCATCTGGTGGACGATCCTACACAGATATACGCCGAGTCCGAGCGCTTGGCCCGTGAGCATGACGGCCACTTCATCGACCAGTTCACCTACGCCGAGCGCGCCACGGACTGGCGCGCCAATAACAACATTGCCGAATCGATCTTCCAGCAGATGCGTTTCGAGCGGCATCCGGAGCCGAGCTGGCTGATTTCCAGCCCTGGCACGGGCGGCACCACCGCGACCCTGGGGCGTTACGTACGCTACCGCCAGCACTGTACCCGTGTGCTGTGTGCCGACGCCGAGCGTTCGGTGTTCTTCGACTACTACCGCAGCGGCGATGCAAGCCTGCGCCTGGATTGCGGTTCGCGGATCGAAGGTATCGGCCGGCCAAGGGTCGAGGCGTCGTTTTTGCCCAAGGTGATCGATGCGATGGTCAAAGTGCCGGATGCCTTGTCGCTGGCAGCCATGCACTACCTGGCCCAGCAATTGGGCCGACGGGTCGGCGGATCCAGCGGCACCAACCTGATCGGTGCACTAATCGCCGCCAGGCAAATGGTGGAAGCAGGGGAGACGGGCTCGATCGTGGCAATCTTGTGTGACGGCGGAGAGCGCTATGCCACGACCTATTACGATCCGGCGTGGCTCAAGGCCCAGGGCTATGAGTTGAGTGGATTGATGGACGCCGTGGCGGCGAGTGTCGAGCGAGGTGAAGCGCTGCCGGAAAGTGTGCTCCGGGCCAATATCTGAATACTTGAAAACACTGAGTTCCTTTGTGGGAGCAAGCTTGCTCCCACATTGGGATAATGTGTCAGGCCTTGAGACCCAGGATATCCCGTGCCACCGCCTCGGCAATCCGGATCCCGTCCACGCCCGCCGACAGAATCCCGCCCGCGTAGCCGGCGCCTTCGCCAGCCGGGAACAAGCCCTTGACGTTCAGGCTTTGCAACGTTTCGTCGCGGGTGATGCGCAGCGGCGACGAGGTACGGGTTTCAATGCCGGTCAGCACGGCGTCGTGCAGCGAGTAGCCGCGAATCTGCTTTTCGAACGCCGGCAGGGCTTCGCGGATGGCTTCGATGGCGAAGTCGGGCAGGGCCAGGGCCAGGTCGCCCAAAGACACCCCCGGTTTGTAGGACGGTTCGACGCTGCCCAGCGCTGTGGACGGTTTGCCGGCGATGAAATCGCCCACCAGTTGCGCCGGGGCCTCGTAGTTGCTGCCACCGAGCACGAAAGCGTGGGATTCCAGACGCTCCTGCAATTCGATGCCCGCCAGCGGGCCTCCGGGGTAATCGACTTCCGGGGTAATGCCCACCACGATACCGGAGTTGGCGTTGCGCTCGTTGCGTGAATACTGGCTCATGCCGTTGGTCACGACGCGGTTCGGCTCGGAGGTGGCCGCCACCACGGTGCCGCCCGGGCACATGCAGAAGCTGTACACCGAGCGACCATTGCGGGCGTGGTGCACCAGTTTGTAATCGGCGGCGCCAAGCTTCGGGTGACCGGCATATTTGCCCAGGCGCGCGCTGTCGATCAGCGATTGCGGGTGTTCGATACGGAAACCCACCGAGAACGGCTTGGCTTCCATGTACACGCCGCGGCTGTGGAGCATGCGGAAGGTGTCCCGGGCGCTATGGCCCAGGGCCAGAATCACATGTTTTGAATGAATACGTTCGCCACTGGCCAGCTCAACACCGACCAGCTGGCCGTCCTCGATCAACACATCCGTGACCCGCTGCTGGAAGCGTACTTCACCGCCCAGGGCGCGAATCTGCTCACGCATGTTTTCCACGACGCCTGTCAGACGGAACGTACCGATGTGCGGCTTGCTGACGTAGAGGATCTCTTCCGGCGCGCCGGCCTTGACGAATTCGTGCAGCACTTTGCGACCCAGGAACTTGGGATCCTTGATCTGGCTGTAGAGCTTGCCATCGGAAAACGTCCCCGCACCGCCTTCGCCGAACTGCACGTTGGATTCGGGGTTGAGCACGCTTTTGCGCCACAGGCCCCAAGTGTCCTTGGTGCGCTGGCGCACTTCGGGGCCGCGCTCGAGGATGATCGGCTTGAAGCCCATTTGCGCCAGCAACATGGCGGCGAAGATCCCGCACGGGCCGAAGCCGACCACGATCGGCCGCTCGCTCAGGTCGGCGGGCGCCTGGCCGACCACTTTGTAGCTGACATCCGGTGCCTGGTTGACGTTACGGTCATCGGCGAACTTGCGCAGCAAGCTGGCTTCATCGCGCACCGTCAGGTCGATGGTGTAGATGAAGCACAGTTCAGAGGACTTTTTACGCGCGTCGTAGCTGCGTTTGAACAGGGTGAAGTCGAGCAGGTCATCGCTGGCGATGCCCAGGCGTTGCAGGATGGCTGGGCGCAGGTCTTCTTCGGGATGGTCGATTGGCAGCTTGAGTTCGGTGATTCGTAACATGACAGGATCCGGTTCGCGGGACGCACAACTGCGCCAGGGCGTGAGGCGGCGATTATAAGCCAAAAACCTTCTAATCAGTCGTTACGCGCACCGCCGAAGTAAGCGCAGCCGCGCTGGACCTGACCGTTGACCCGCAGCTCGGCGCTCATGTGCTGCACGCTGCCGGTCACGCTGTCGACGCAGCGCTGGGGAGTGACCCACAGCTCGACTTTCTGGCCGTTGGCTTCGGTGCCGAGGTTGAAGCGGCCATCGCCCAGTTGTTCTTCAATGAAAGGCACCGCCAGCGGCGGCTGGCCTTCCCGTTCGAGCACCAGGCCCTTGCCGCTGGCCTCCAGATTCCACTCGGGGCCATGGCCGGTGGCGCGCAGGAGCAGCCGCTTGAAGTCGGCGTCGTCGCAAGCGCTGCCCGAGCGCTCCAGGCGATACAGTTGTTCCAGGTTCAATTGGCTGTCGGTACCGGCCGCTGCGCTGGTGACGATACGGCCTCGCACATCGGCAAACAGTTTGCCCTGGTCATCGGCCAGGTTGGCGGCCTGTTGCAGTACGCTGGTGCCGCCGCTGTCGTTGACGATGTAGCGACGCTGTTCCTGGCACGGCTGGAACACCAGTTGGCCATCGGCCGCCGTAAGTTCGCCCTGCATGCGCATCTGGCCTGCATGGGAGACGCTCTGGCGTGGAGCGTCGAGCAACTGGCAGCCGGCGAAGAGCGGCAGGACGGCAACAAACAGCAGGGAACGGGCGGCACGCATCATTGAGTCTCCAGACAAGTGCCGCCACGTTACGCAGACTGATCCTGCATCACAAGGGGTCAACCGACGTGAAAGGTCTGGCCAGTCTGCAGTCCTTCGACACTCTTGGCGTAGGCCAATGCGACATCGGCCGCTGGCACCGGCTTATAGCCACGGAAGTACGGGGCATAGTTGTCCATGGCTTCGAGCAGCACGTTCGGACTCACCGAGTTGACCCGCAAGCCCCGGGGCAATTCGATTGCCGCGGCACGCACGAAACTGTCCAGGGCGCCGTTGACCAGCGCTGCCGACGCGCCGCTCCTGATCGGGTCGTGGCTGAGCACACCAGTGGTGAAGGTGAAGGACGCCCCGTCGTTGGCGAATTCGCGGCCGATCAGCAACAGGTTGACCTGGCCCATCAACTTGTCTTTCAAGCCCAGGGCGAAGCTGTCCTGCGTCATCTCGTCCAAGGGCGCGAACGTGACGTTTCCCGCTGCACAGACCAGCGCATCGAAGCGGCCGGTCTTTTCGAACAGGGCACGGATCGAAGTGCTGTCGCTGATATCCACGTGCAGGTCGCCGCTGTGACGGCCGATACGGACAATGTCGTGACGCGGCGACAGTTCGTTATCAATGGCCGAACCGATGGTGCCGCTGGCGCCGATCAACAGGATTTTCATTAGCTGTTCCTCAATGGGCTGGATGAGATTGCAGTCTAGAGAGGTTTTTTCTGTTGATAATCGTGGTAATAGGCAACCTTTGGTTTTCAATTGGAAACAATCCGATGAGCGAAATGGACGATCTGGCAGCGTTCGCCGTGTTGATAGAGGCGGGTAGTTTCACCCTGGCGGCCCAGCAATTGGGCTGCAGCAAGGGCCAGTTGTCCAAGCGCATCAGCCTGCTGGAGAGTCGGTTTTCAGTGGTGTTGCTACAGCGCACCACGCGGCGCTTGAGTCTCACGGCAGCGGGGGCTGCGTTATTGCCCCAGGCCCAGGCATTGTTGGTGCAGGTGCAAAGGGCGCGTCAGGCGCTGGCTCGCCTGAAGGATGAAATTTCCGGGCCGGTGCGTATGACGGTTCCGGTGTCGTTGGGCGAAACTTTCTTTGAGGGGTTGCTGACGGAGTTCGCCCAGCGCTACCCCGACGTGCAGATCGAACTGGAGCTCAACAACGGCTACCGGGATCTGACCCGCGATGGCTTCGACCTGGCGATCCGTTCCGACGCCGCCCTCGATGAGCGCCTGGTGGCGCGTCCGTTGCTCGCCTGGCATGCGCTGACCTGCGCCAGCCCGGCTTACCTCGAACACTACGGTGAACCCCTCACCCCCCAGGGTCTGGCGGAACACCGTTGCCTGCTCAACAGTCATTACAGCGGTCGGGAGGAATGGCTCTATCACCAGCAACACGAATTGTTGCGGGTACGGGTATCGGGGCCGTTCGCCAGCAACCACTACAGCTTGCTGAAAAAAGCCGCCCTGGCCGGCGCTGGGGTCGCCCGTTTACCGTCCTATCTGTTGCATGAAGAATTGGCTGACGGACGATTGCGCTGGTTGCTAAGGGATTTTCAGACCCGGCGCATGCCGATGTACCTCGTGCACCCGTACCAGGGTGGTTTGCCCAAGCGCACCCAGGTGCTGGCGGACTATTTGATCGACTGGTTCAAGCGCAGTGGCGAGGCGCTGGATCGGCTTCAGCGATAGTAGCCTGGGGCTGTAATCCGACTGTTGGACAAGTCTATGTGGGAGCGGGCTTGCTCGCGAAGGCAGTAGTACATCCAGTATTTATGCAAGCTGACCCACCGCCTTCGCGAGCAAGCCCGCTCCCACAGGAGTCCTGGTCGTAATCAATGGGCGTAGCGCCTGGCAATCAGGTGGTCGATTGACAGTTTGCCCGGCCCGCGCGCCATCAGATAAAGCAATACCGCCGCCCAGGTGCCATGGGTCGGATAGGCAGCGGGGTAGACGAACAGTTGAATGGTTATGGTCATGCCCAGCAGGGCCAGGGCCGAGAAACGTGTCGCCAGGCCAAACAGGATCAGGACCGGGAACACATGCTCGGCCACGGCTGCCAGATGTGCCGCCAGCGCTGGCGACAGCAGCGGCAAGGCGTATTCGCTTTTGAACAGGGGAATGGTTGAGTCCGCCAGCCGTGGTAGGCCGAGCTGAAAAGTGCCGTCGACCAGATCGATAGCCAATCCCTCGATTTTGGTCTGGCCGGATTTCCAGAACACCGCAGCGATGGAAAATCGTCCCACGAAGGCGATCAGGCTGTGAGGGATTTTATCCAGCCATTGAATGGCGCGAGTAATCATGGAGTTCATGGTAATACCTGCTCGGCTAACAGATGAGTGATGGCTTGGTGGCTGATGAGCTGCGCCAGGGTGTGTTCCAGTTCCAGATCGGTGTCGCGCCCGGTTGAGGCATCAATGGCGGCGGCCAGGGACAAGCCTTGCTGCAGGTCTTTGATGAAATCGTGGGCACCGGGACTGATCGCAAACACTTCCACGTCCAGGTGGTTGCGCAGCACCAGGGCGCATTGCGGTGAGAAGGGGTCGAACGGCACGACGGGCTCTTGTTGATGGGCCGCCCAGATCGCCACCACGGCGAAGGACGACTGCAACAGGTGCAGTGACGGGTGAAGACCGACCCTCAGATGATCATGGGCGGCGGGCGATGACAGCCCTTGCATGATCTGTTGTGCGTCCATGGGCCGGGCGTCGGCGGCGTGCCAGGCCTGCACCTGCAGTCGCTCCAGTCGGGCGACATCCGCCAGGTAAGGTACGCTGGCGGCGGGTTCGAAATGTTCGATGAAGCCGGCAAAGTCGGCCCCGTAGTCACTCATCACCGGGCTTTGCGGTGCGGCCGACTGGACGTAGGTTCCGGCCATGGCGCCGAAAAACTCCTCACCCACCAGTTGCGCCACCACCGGATAGTTGTCGGCCAGGGCCTTGATCAATGAGCTGAGCACGTTGTTGCGATACACCGCGAACCGGCTCTCTGGATCGGCGCCAGTGGCGCAGGTCAAACCCTGCGGACACGCCCTGCGCGGGTCGAGCAGGGCGGCGGCGAATTCGCTGTAGCGGCTCATGGCCGGACCCCAGCGGCGTTTAACAGTTGGTCGGCCTGACCGGCTTCGGCCAGCAGCACTTCCAACGCCGGGATGCGGTTGTCACGCTCGATCAGCGTGGCGACCGGCCCGGTCCGTGCCAATACCGTGCGATACAAGCGCCAGACCTCATTATCGATTGGCGCACCGTGGTCATCGATCAGTAAACGCTCGCCCAGGCTGTCGGTGTCTTCGGCGAATCCGGCCAGATGAATTTCCCCGGTGGCCTGCAGAGGCAGTGCGTCGAGGTAAGCCAAGGGATCACGACAATGGTTGATGCATGAAACGTAGACGTTGTTCACATCCAGCAGCAGTCCGCAGCCGGTGCGACGGATGACCTCACTGATGAAGTCAGGCTCGTCGAGGGTTGAATCCTCGAACGCCAGATAAGTGGCTGGGTTTTCCAGCAGCAGCGTGCATTTGAGGCTGGACTGGACCTGATCGACGTGCTCGCAGACGCGCTTGAGCGTCGTTTCATCGTAGGCCAGGGGCAGCAGATCGTTGAGACACACCGGGCCATGGCTGGACCAGGCCAGGTGTTCGGAAAAAGACTGGGGCTGATAGCGTTCGATCAGTGTGGCCAGGCGTTGCAAGTGCGCAACATCCAGCGGTCCCTCCCCACCGATCGACAAACCGACGCCGTGCAATGACAGCGGATACTGTTCGCGTATCCGCCCCAGGAAGTGATGAAACGGCCCGCCGGCCACCATGTAGTTTTCCGCATGCACTTCGAAGAAGCCCAGATCCGGTCGGGTCTGGAGCACTTCACGAAAATGCTCGGTCTTGAGCCCCAACCCAGCCCTTGGCGGTAGCCGGGTATCGGTGGCGAGGGAGGGGGCTTTCGACATGGAGGTTGGCCTCAGGCAGATGCGATCAGGACTTGGCTTTGAACGCTTCGAGCTGGCCGAAACCAGTCGGGGAGGTTTTGCTTTCCATGGTGGTGCAAGTGCCTTTAGGGACCGATTTCCAGGCGTTGGCCTGATAGTCCATTTTCGCGGTGCCGGCACAGGTGGTGCCAGCGCCGGCGGCGCAGTCGTTCTTGCCTTTGAGGGCGACACCGAAGCATTTTTCCATGGTGTCGTCAGCGGCATGGACAGTCGAGACGCCTGTCATGCTCAAGGCGGAGCCAAGGGCCAGGGCCAGGGCAGCGGCGGACAGGGTGCGGGTCGAAGCAGTCATGATGATTCTCCAGGTTCAGGAAATGAACCGGCGACAGCGCCGGTCTGCTGAACTAGAGAGGGGGTGGGGGAATGCGTTACAGCAGGTTCTCGATTTTTTTTGGTCGCCCTGAAATTTGTGGCGATAGAGGTTGTTTTTGTGGGAGCAAAGCTTGCTCGCGAAACAGGCGCCGCGATTGCCGAGAGACCGCATCATCTTCATCGCGGGCAAGCCTTGCTCCCACAAAAAAAACGGCCCGAAGGCCGTTTTCTCATGCAGCAACAGACTCAACCGCCCAGATACGCCTCGCGTACTTTCGGATCGGTCAGCAGCGCTTCACCGGTGCCTTGCATCACCACGCGGCCGTTCTCCAGCACGTACGCCCGGTCAGCGATTTTCAGCGCCTGGTTGGCGTTCTGCTCCACCAGGAACACCGTCACGCCATCCTTGCGCAACTGTTCGATGATGTCGAAGATCTGCTGGATGATGATCGGCGCCAGGCCCAGGGAAGGTTCGTCGAGCAGCAGCAGCTTGGGCTTGCTCATCAGCGCACGGCCGATGGCAAGCATTTGCTGTTCGCCGCCGGACATGGTGCCGCCGCGTTGGCTAAAGCGTTCTTTCAGGCGTGGGAAAAGGTGCAGCACCTTGTCCATTTGCTCCTGAAAGTCGCCCTTGTCGGTGAAAAAACCGCCCATGGCGAGGTTTTCTTCCACAGTCAGCCGGGCAAATACCCGACGGCCTTCCGGCACTACGGCGATGCTCTTGCGCATGATCTGCGAAGAGTCCTGGCCCACCAGTTCCTCACCCATGTAGCGGATGCTGCCGCTGTGAGCCTGGGGCGAACCGCAGAGCGTCATCAGCAGCGTGGATTTGCCGGCACCGTTGGCGCCGATCAGTGTCACGATTTCGCCCTGGCGGACTTCGACGTTGACGCTGTGCAGGGCCTGGATCTTGCCATAGAAGGTGGAAACGTTTTCGAACTGCAGCATTTACGCTTCCCCCAGGTAGGCTTTGATCACTTCAGGATTGTCGCGGATCTGTTCCGGCGAACCGTCGGCCAGCGGCGTGCCCTGGTTGATCACGACGATATGGTCGGAAATGCTCATGACCAGCTTCATGTCGTGCTCGATCAGCAACACGGTGACATCGTGCTCCTCGCGCAGCACGCCGATCAGCGCTTTGAGGTCTTCGGTTTCCTTCGGGTTCAGGCCGGCGGCCGGTTCGTCGAGCATGAGGATCCGCGGACGGGTCATCATGCAGCGGGCGATTTCCAGGCGCCGTTGCTGACCGTAGGCCAGAGTCCCGGCGGTACGGTTGGCGAACTCCTTGAGGTTGACCTTCTCCAGCCAGTACTCGGCAAACTCCATGGCCTCGCGTTCGCTCTTGCGAAACGCCGGGGTCTTGAACAGGCCGGCAAAGAAGTTGGTGTTCAGGTGACGATGCTGGGCGATCAACAGGTTCTCGACCGCCGTCATGTCCTTGAACAGCCGCACGTTCTGGAAGGTACGCACCACACCCTTGCGGGCGATGTGGTGGCCGGGAAGGCCCTGAATCGGCTCGCCGTCCAGCAGAATGGTGCCGCCGGTGGGCTGGTAGAAGCCGGTCAGGCAGTTGAACACCGTGGTCTTGCCCGCGCCGTTGGGCCCGATCAATGCAACGACCTGTTTCTCTTTTACGGTCAGGGCCACGCCGTTGACCGCCAGCAAGCCGCCGAAGCGCATGCTTAAATTTTCAACCTTGAGGATCTCGCGGCTCATTTGCGCAGCTCCATGTGTGGGCGTTGCATAGGCAGCAGACCTTGAGGACGCCAGATCATCATCAGCACCATCAAGGCGCCGAACATCAACATGCGGTATTCGCTGAATTCACGCATCATTTCGGGCAACAGAATCATCACGATCGCCGCCAGGATCACACCCAACTGCGAGCCCATCCCGCCCAGCACCACGATGGCGAGGATGATTGCCGACTCGATGAAGGTGAAGGATTCCGGCGTCACCAGACCCTGACGGGCGGCAAAGAAGCTACCGGCGAAACCGGCGAAAGCGGCACCGAGGGTGAAGGCCGACAGCTTGATCACCGTAGGATTGAGACCCAGGGCACGGCAGGCGATCTCGTCTTCACGCAGCGCTTCCCACGCACGGCCGATAGGCATGCGCAGCAGGCGGTTGATGACGAACAATGCGGCCAGGGCCAGCAACAGCGCCACCAGGTAGAGGAAAATCACCTTGTTGATCGAGCTGTAGGGCAACCCGAAGTACTCGTGAAAGGTCTGCAGGCCTTCAGCGGCTTTACGTTCGAAGGTCAGGCCGAAGAACGTTGGCTTCTCGATGTTGCTGATGCCGTTCGGGCCGCCGGTGATGTCGGTCAGGTTGCGCAGGAACAGACGGATGATCTCGCCGAAACCCAGGGTCACGATTGCCAGGTAGTCGCCGCGCAAGCGCAGCACCGGGAAACCCAGCAGGAAACCGAAGGTGGCGGCCATCATCCCGGCGATTGGCAGGCAGATCCAAAAGCTCCAGCCGAAGTAATGCGATAGCAGCGCGTAGCTGTAGGCGCCGACGGCATAGAAGCCGACGTAACCCAGGTCCAGCAGACCGGCCAGACCTACCACGATGTTAAGGCCCAGCCCCAGCATCACGTAGATCAGGATCAGCGTGGCGATGTCCACCGCACCGCGAGAACCGAAAAACGGCCAGACCAGTGCCAGGACGACCAGGGCCAGGATGATCCAGCGCTGGGTAGTCGGCAGGGTCAGGAAGTTACTGGCCTTGGCCGGGACTATCGGCAGGCCGGGCGATGCCTTCCAGGCGGCGCTGATCTGCGTGCTGAACAGCACACGCAGGAACATCAGCACCGAACACATGGCGATGGTCGCCAGGATGGCCGGGCTGGTGCCGTGTACTTCAAGGTCGATGCCCACGATGGTCAGTTTCAGGCCGAGTACCGGGTACGCGACCGCCCAGACCAACAGCGCGCTGAAGAGCGCCGATTTAAGATGTTTAGTCATACCTTCTCAACCTCCGGACGGCCCAGGATGCCGGTCGGCCGGAACAGCAGCACCAGAACCAACAAGCCGAACGCCACGACGTCCTTGTATTGATCGCCGAAGATGTCGGCGCCAAAGGCTTCCGCCACGCCCAGCACCAGCCCGCCGAGCATGGCTCCGGGGATGCTGCCGATGCCGCCCAGTACCGCGGCGGTGAAGGCCTTGAGGCCCACGAGGAAACCGGCGTTGGGGTTGATCACACCGTATTGCATGCTCAGCAGCACCGCGGCGATGGCCGCCAGGGCCGCGCCGATGACGAAGGTCAGGGCAATGATGTTGTTGGTGTTGATGCCCAGCAGGTTGGCCATCTTGATGTCCTCGGCACAGGCGCGGCAGGCGCGGCCCAGGCGGGAACGGGAGATGAACAGCGTCAGGCCGAGCATGGCGACCAGGGTCACCACGAACACCACGATTTGCATGTAGGAAATCAGCACTTCCTGTGCCCCCCCTGGCCCGAAGGTAAAGTTACCCGGAATCAGGTTGGGAATGGATTTGTCCTTGGAGTCTTGCGAAAGCAGAACGGTGTTCTGCAGGAAGATCGACATGCCGATGGCGGAAATCAGCGGGATCAGACGGTTGCTGCCGCGCAAGGGGCGGTAGGCGATCCGTTCGATGCTGTAGCCATAGGAACTGGTGACCACGATGCTCGCGATGAAAGCCGCGGTCATCAACAGCGGGACACTGTCGAGTCCCATCATGGCGAGCCCGGCGATGGCGATGAACGCCACGTAGGAGCCGATCATGTACACCTCGCCGTGGGCGAAGTTGATCATTCCAATGATGCCGTAAACCATCGTATAGCCGATGGCGATCAGGGCATACGTGCTGCCAACGGTCAGGCCGTTAACCAGCTGTTGGAAGAAGTGATAGATGTCAGGCATTACAGCGCTCCTAAAAACCTGATACGCATTTCACTGGTGGAGTCATTTTCCCGCCCGGGCCCCATGGATCTGCATCCACTTCGAGCACGAGGTTTGCCAGCGAACCGCTGATGACGGTTTTGAGATTTTCAGGTGGGGAGACTGGCGGATCACGCCAGCGCGGCCCAATACATTTAAAACAAAGCCCACGGCACGCCGTGGGCTTTGTTGGCAGTCAGTCAGGCCAGGCCTTACTGAGGCGAAGCTTCGGTTTTAGGTTTGCCGAAATGCCACTGGTAAACCACGAACTTGAAGTCCTTCAGGTCGCCCTTGTCATCGAAGCTCAGGTCACCGGTCGGGGTCTTGAAAGTACCGGCGTGGATGGCTTCAGCCACTTTTTCCGGGTCTTCGCTCTTGGCTTCGGTGATGGCCTGGGCAATCACTTGAACGGCCGAGTAGGACGGGAACACGAACGGACCGCTCGGGTCTTCTTTCTTGGCCTTGAACGCGTCAGCCAGGGCGATGTTGGCCGGATCCTGGTCGAAGGATTTCGGCAGGGTCACCAGCAGGCCTTCGGAAGCTTCCTTGGCGATCTGCGAGATCGAGTCGTTACCCACGCCTTCCGGACCCATGAATTTGGCGTTCAGGCCTTTTTCCTGGGACTGACGCAGGATCAGGCCCAGCTCCGGGTGGTAGCCGCCGTAGTAGACGAAGTCGACGTTGGCTTGCTTGAGCTTGGCGATCATCGAGGAGAAGTCTTTGTCGCCGGCGTTCACGCCTTCGAACACGGCAACCTTGACGCCTTTGTCTTCGAGGGTTTTCTTCACGGCACTGGCGATGCCTTCACCGTATTGCTGCTTGTCGTGCAGAACCGCGACGATCTTCGGCTTGACGTGGTCGGCGATGTAGTTACCGGCCGCAGGGCCTTGGGCGCTGTCCAGGCCGATGGTGCGGAAAATCATCTTGTAGCCGCGAGCGGTGATGTCCGGGCTGGTAGCGGCCGGGGTGATCATGATCACGCCTTCGTCTTCATAGATGTCCGAAGCCGGTTGGGTGGAGCTGGAGCACAGGTGGCCGACCACGTACTTGACGCCGTCGTTGACGACTTTGTTCGCCACCGCGACCGCTTGTTTTGGATCACAGGCGTCATCGTATTCAACGGCGACCAGTTGCTTGCCGTTGACGCCGCCCTTGGCGTTGATCTGCTCGATGGCCATTTTGGAGCCACTGAATTGCATGTCGCCGTATTGGGCTACGGGGCCGGTCTTAGGGCCGGCGATACCGATCTTGATGGTGTCGGCGGCGAACGAATGGCTGGCAACCCCGGCCAGAACCATAGCGGCAAACAGTTTGGAAATCTGCTTAGTAGCCTTAGTCATAGTGCTCCACTCATGCTGTTGTAGTTTTTATAGTCCTGGCGCCGAAGCAGCAGAACCGGGTCAGATATCTTGGATATCCTCGCGGAAAATGCCCCCGGCAACTGTACCGGTACAGTGTAGAGCGCCGATTGTTGGCAAGGGAAGCTGGCGCTTGGGGGCAAAACCTGAGGGTGTCGCTTAATTGAAAGAAAAAGACAGAATGGCGGCGGGGTTCGTCGGACAAATCGGCAATCCCTGGCTTTCCTGCGCTTTTCAATCGGTACTCCAATTGCTACCGGGTTTTTCTGCCAGACCACCGACGTTATCATTCGCGCCGATTTCTTTTCCGGACAGCTCCCATGAATCAAGAACCTAGCACCCTCTATGCCAAACTGCTTGGTGAAACCGCATCCATCACCTGGAAGGAGCTGGAGCCGTTCTTTGCCAAGGGTGCCCTATTGTGGGTCGATCCGGCCCTGGATTTGATCGTTGCCGCCGAGGCCGTGGCCCGGGACGAAGGTACCAAAGTCGCCGCCTGGCTGGCTGCCGACCAGCTCGCCAAGCTGTCTGAAACGCGGGCGCTGGATTTTTTCGAGCGCGATCCGCAGCTATGGGCCGTGGTGGTTTCGCCGTGGATTATGATCCAGGAAAGGGCGTCGATTTAATTTGCGCACCAACTTGGTTCGTATTTCCTCCGGGCTAAAAGTGTGTAGGTGAGTAGCGTGATGGCACCCTGCCGTGGTGAAACGCCACAGGGGAGGGTGACGTATACGTAACGGGAACAGTTTATGGGGCAGCCGGTGGGCTGCTTAATTGTTTCTGAATGTTGTCTCGATGGTGTGTTCAAGGCCGCCTTCGCGAGCAAGCCCGCTCCCACATGGAACCGCGTTTCTTCAGAAAGAATGCGGTCCACGGTGGGAGCGGGCTTGCTCGCGAAAGGGGCGACGCGGTGTTGCGCCTGCCTCAATAAGTCTTGCCCGTATGGTTATTAAGCGAAATAACCTTGGTCTTGCCAATGCGGTGACGGTAGATCTCGCGCAGGTACTTGATGGATTTCTTCACGCAGTCGCGGGACAGGCGGATGTCGTTGATCGAGACGAACTTGTCTTTGTCGCTGATCAGCTCGCGGTATTTCTTCTCGTACATCGGCTTGATCGCGTACCAGTTGGTGTCGAGGATCTTCGCCGGGTTTTCGAACTCGTTGAGCAGATCGTCGATGCGCTCTTCGTCGAAGTCTTCATTGATGATGAAGTCCAGGATCGAGTTGTCCAGGGTCTCATCGAAGCGATACGGGGTGCGGGCAAAGCAGCGCTTGATGAATGCCACGATCAGGGTCAGGAAGTCATCCGACAGGCAGGGGCTCTTGGCGATCAGGGTGGTCAGCGACAGGTTGGCCGAGGCGCCGATCACCAGTGCGTAGCGCTTGAGGGTGGTGTTGGGGAACAGGCTGTTGAGGTGGGTCTTGAGCCGGTTCAGGTCCATGTAGGACAGTTTGTAGTCCTTGGGCAACGAGACGATCGAGACCACCGACGAGCAGTTCTTGAAAAAGTGCAGGTCATGCAGTGCGGCGGCGTCATAACCGGAGTTCTTGTATTGCTCCAGCGAGGCCCGGTAGCGCTTGGATTCAATTGGCAACAGGCTGATGCCTTCGATCGCCTGGGTGACCTTGTTGAAGTGCGGCAGGTCGATGGAGCGGAAGAACAGGTCATCGATATTCAGGCGTGGCGGCTCTTTCTCGAACACCTTGAACTTGTCGCCGCTGGGCGCCGGGGTCTCCGGAACGACGGACTCGGCATAGGCAATCGCCACTGGGCCGGCCAGGCTCATGAACAGGTCGTTGGCGTCCAGGCGGATGGTCTCGCCAATGTCGATTCCAGCACGACGGAAATAGTTCTGGTCGTAGTCGGTGGTCACGGCCTGGGCGGTGAGGATGTTGAAAATCTGCTGGGAAATGTACTGGTTGGCGTGTTTCTCCATGGCATTGACGTCAATGTTCTGGATGTTGCCGTCATCGCTCTCTTCGGCGTAGCGCATGATGTCGTTGGAGATCAGCATCATCGCGTTCCAGGGGCGGATTCGGCCCATGACGCTGGCTTCGCTGCTGTCTTCGTTGGCGAAGTTGTACGAGAAATCCCATTCTTCGGACAGGTACTTGCACAGCAGGCGTCCGGCGTTGATGTGCAGCGCTTCGGACATTTCGCTGCGGTGATCGGAAATGTTCGGCAGTACGCAAATGCCGCTGGTGAAGATCGGCTCGAAGACGAAGGAATGACCGCTCTTGCTGTCGTGTTCGTCCATCGGCTTGGTGTCGAACGTCTTGTTCATGTACGAGTACTGCTGGGCCAGGCCGAACTCCGAGGCCATGCCGGAACCGGTCCCGCCGCCGGCACTGAAGATCGAAAAATACAGGCGCGACTGGTTGGCCTTGATGCCGCAGCTGTCGATCAGGTACGAGTGGATCATTTTCCAGTCGGGGCTGGAGAAGCGCTGGGTGTCCTTGTTCAGGATGATCTTGGCCAGGTACTGGCCCAGGATCGGCGCGTTACCCGCGCCGCCGGCGTGGACTTCTGACAGGTCCATGATTTTCATCTTGCTGTAGTCGCGCAAAAAGCCGCTTTTTTCGCCTTTGCGCGAAAAACGGATGCGTCCGGCAATATCCTTGTCCAGGTCGCCGAGCATCACCAGCGGCTCGACCAGGAACACCGGTTTGCTCGCCTTGCTGGCGCCCAGGCGCAGGTTGTTGCGGATCCACTGCGCCGGGCTGTAGCCCTTGTCGTTGTAGCCTTTGTCTTCGGCGTTGAATTCGTTGAGATAGAACTTGCGGGCGTTGTACACCAGCTCGGCTACGTCCAGAGCGATGTTGGAGCCACAGCGGCCCAGGCCGATCAGGCACACGGACGGGAACTCCTGCTGGTCGCGTTCGCTTTCGTCGTCCACCAGGTGCGGCGGGCGCGGGAACACGCTGTTACGCAGGCCGTCGAGGTTGTCGAGGATGCGGTCGGTGTTGGTTTCGGTGAAATACAGATACTGCTGAGTCGCCAGGGGACGCGAGCTGCTCGATGGTTTCGAGGTTTCAGGGCCGTTGGCCGCCGGGCTCAGCGTCAGATCGGATACTGCAGTGGCTGTTTTTTTAGAGGTCATTGTGCGCCATATGCCTGAACTGGTCGGTTCGATGAGCGCTGTCATCGGACCGTCGAGGATGGGAGCTCGCGCCCTTGGTGGCGCGAAGGTCGGCCCAAGCGTTCAGGGGGCAGCCTGAGCAGCGCTCGGGAAAATCTTTTCCTGATAGGTTGAATCGGCCATCAGAAGGCGATCTTTAGTCGAAATAAGGCAAAATGATGTCAATTGCTTCAGGGAATTGACCATAGTCACTAAACACGCCGCCCGCCATGGGCGGGTATCAGCCATGCGAATGATTGGAGACAGCGCGCGCGCCGCTGTCTAGATTGCAGACTCCGGGTTCGGACGCCTCGCCGTGCCCCATAACAATAAAGAGACGGACCCATGCAGAACTCGACCCAAGCGGCGAATGCCTGGCGCATTCTGTTCCTGCTGTTCCTGGCCAACCTGTTCAACTTCTTTGACCGCACCATCCCGGCGATCATCATCGAGCCGATCCGCATGGAATGGAGTCTGAGCGACTTCCAGATCGGCATCATCGGCACCGCCTTCACCATCGTCTACGCCATCGCCGGGCTGCCGCTGGGGCGCATGGCCGATACCGGTTCGCGCAGCAAGTTGATGGGCTGGGGCCTGGCGACCTGGAGCGGGCTGACGGCGGTCAATGGTTTGGTGGGCAGTTTCTGGGCGTTTTTGGTGGTACGCATGGGCGTGGGGATCGGTGAAGCCAGTTACGCGCCGGCGGCCAATTCGCTGATCGGCGATCTGTTTCCGGCCCACCGCCGGGCGCGGGCCATGGGCATTTTCATGCTGGGGCTGCCGATCGGTTTGCTGCTGGCGTTCTTCACCATCGGGGCGATGGTCAAGGCCTTCGACAGCTGGCGCGCGCCGTTCTTTATCGCGGCGGTGCCGGGACTGGTGCTGGCGGTGTTCATGTTTTTCATCAAGGAACCCAAGCGCGGCGCGGCGGAAGCGGTGCAGATATCCCAGGAAAAAATCGACAGGCCGATCCGGCGGGTGCTGGCGATTCCTACTTTCCTATGGCTGGTGCTGGCGGGGTTGTGTTTCAACTTCGCCACCTATGCCTGTAACTCGTTTCTGGTGCCAATGTTGCAGCGCTACTTCCTGATGCCGCTGCACGACGCGGCGGTTGCCACCGGGATCATGGTGGGCGTGACCGGGCTGTTCGGGTTGACCCTGGGCGGCTGGATTGCCGATAAGATTCACCAACGAGTACCCAACGGACGCCTGCTGTTCGCCGCGTTCAGCCTGGTGATCTCGACGGCCACCACGGCTTGGGCGTTGTATGCCGGGCGGATTGAAATTGGTGTGTTCGTCGCGGTGTTCAGTGTCGGCTGGCTGTTTGCCTATACCTTTTATACTTGCGTGTACACGGCGATCCAGGACGTAGTCGAACCGCGCCTGCGGGCCACGGCGATGGCGTTGTTCTTTGCCGGGTTGTATCTGTTGGGCGGAGGCATGGGGCCGGTGGTGGTGGGTGGTTTGTCTGACTACTTTGCCCATGCAGCCATGGCTGCGGCCAGCGCTCCGCAGATGACCGAGGCGTTCAAGGCCATTGGCTTGCATGACGCGATGTTCCTGATCCCGGTGGCGCTGTTCCTGACCATGGTGTTCCTGTTCCTGGCGTCGCGCTGTTTCGTGCGTGATGCCAAGCGGATGAAGGATGGGATGAGTGGGGTGGCGCCGCTGGAGGGAGTGGTGGCGCCGGCTTGATAGCATCTGTGGGAGCAAGCTTTGTGTGGGAGCAAGGCTTGCCCGCGATGAAAGCGATGCGGTCTTTCAGAAAACCGAGGCGCCTGTTTCGCGAGCACGCTTTGCTCCCACAGATCCCTCTTGGCAGGTATTTCGTGCATTCTGCCTACCGAACCTTGTCATCCCGCCCACGCAACACGTGATTGGGCATCGCCACTGCCGCCGCCAGCCCCAACAACGACACCGCTGCGCTGATCAGCAGCAAATGCCGGAACGTTGTCTGCAACTCCTGACGCAAGGCGTGCTGTGCTTCGCCGGGTGCAGCGTTCAATCCATCCAGCAACACATTGCCGGAATGTCCTTCACCCATCGGCGACGAACCGGCGAGTTGGGCAAAGCCTGAATCCTGCAGCAAGGCCAGCAGCAACGCCGACATCAGCGCCACGCCCACGGCGCCACCGAGGGAGCGGAACAGGTTGGTGGTGCTGGTGGCGACCCCGATGTCGTGCTGTTGCACCGAATTTTGCGACCCCACCAGCGAAGTCGGGAACTGCATGCCGGAGGCGATGCCGCTGAGCAGCATGAACAGGCTGCTGAGCCAGAACGCGCCGGGCGGGGTGAAGGCCATGCCGAGGATGGCGAACGGAAAGAGCAGGGCGCCGCTGAGGATCATCGGTTGGTAGTGGCCAGTGATCGAGGTACGGCGTCCGGCGAAATACGCACCCATCGGCAACCCCATCGCCAATGGCAACAGGTGCAACGCTGCGCTGTCAGCGCCAGCACCGGTCACGCTCTGATAGCGCAACGGCACCAGCACCGTCAGGGAAATGGCCTGAAAACTGGTGAAAAACACCGTGCACCAACACAACACCGCGCTGCGGTTGAGGAACAGGTGCATCGGCAACAACGGTTCCCGGGCCCGGCGCTCCTGCCAGACGAACACTCCCAACGCCATCACGGCACAACTCAGCAGCCCCAGGACGTCGCGGCTGTGCCAGGCGTGGCCCTGGCCAACCTCGGTAATCCCCAGCAGCAGCGCGGTCAGGCCGATGATCAGCAGCACGGTACCCAGGTAATCGATGATCGGCTTACGGTGCGGCACCGGCAACCCGACCAGGGTGCGCCGGGCAATCAGCCAGGCACCCAGGCCCAGGGGCAGGTTGATCAGGAATACCCAGCGCCAGGACAGGTACTCGGTCATGTAGCCGCCCAACACCGGCCCGGCCACGCTGGCCACCGCGTACATGCTGCTGAAATACCCCTGGTAGCGGCCGCGTTCGCGCGGCGGCACGATGTCGCCGATGATGGCCTGGCTCACGGAAATCATCCCGCCGGCGCCGATGCCCTGGAAAATGCGCGCCAGCACCAGTTGTTCCATGTTTTGCGCCAGACCACAGAACAGCGAGGCCAGGGTGAACAGCCCCATGCCGAACAGCATCAACGGCCGCCGTCCATAGAGATCTCCGAGCTTGCCGTAGATCGGCACCGCCACGGTCATGGCGACCATGTAGCCGGAAATCACCCAAGCCAGCAGGCTGACATCGCCAAATTGGGCGGAAATGGCCGGCATCGAGACGGCAACGATGGTTTGGTCCAGTGCAC
This sequence comes from Pseudomonas hefeiensis, assembly GCF_030687835.1. Lineage (NCBI taxonomy): Bacteria > Pseudomonadati > Pseudomonadota > Gammaproteobacteria > Pseudomonadales > Pseudomonadaceae > Pseudomonas > Pseudomonas hefeiensis. Next base: position 5,004,335 of record NZ_CP117449.1, on the reverse strand, counting down.
CGAGAAAAATCGCCAGCATCAGGGCTACTAGCACACTACGGATGGCGGGCTGTGGGGCTTGGGGGGTATGGGCTTGAGTCAAGGCAGAACCTGCGGGCATCACGCCTGGGTGGCGAAGGGACTGCCCGCAGTTTAAGTCGATAGCCGGCTATTCGATAGCCTCATAAGGAAGTCCGACGTAGTTTTCCGCGATGGTTTTTCGACCGGCCTCGGAGTCGACGAAATATTCCAGCTCCGCTTCGCTGATGCGCTGGTTGAAGGCGTCGTCGTCGAAGCGGTGCAGCATGGAAGTCATCCACCAGGAGAAGCGCTCGGCTTTCCACACCCGTCGCAGGCAAATGGCGGAGTATTTTTCCAGCAAGTCCGTACGGCCGTCGCGATAGACCTTGAGCAGAATGTTGAACAGCGTGCTCACATCACTGGCGGCCAGGTTCAGTCCCTTGGCGCCGGTGGGCGGGACGATGTGGGCTGCGTCACCCACCAGGAACATCCGTCCATATTGCATCGGCTCGACCACGAAGCTGCGCAGCGGCGCGATGCTTTTCTCGATGGAGGGACCGGTCACCAGGGCTTGCGCCAGGTCGGCTGGCAGGCGGTTTTTCAGTTCCGACCAGAAGCGCTCGTCCGGCCAATCGGCCACTTGCTCCTCGGCGGGCACTTGCAGGTAATAACGGGTGCGAGTCTTGGAGCGCATGCTGCACAGGGCAAAACCACGGTCGTGACGGGCGTAGACCAGCTCCTCGTGAACCGGCGGAGTGTCGGCCAGGATGCCGAGCCAGCCAAACGGGTAGACCCGCTCGAAGACCTTGAGTTTTTCCGCAGGGATCGACTGGCGCGCCACACCATGGAAACCGTCGCAACCGGCAATGTAATCGCAGTCCAGGCGCCAGGTTTGCCCTTGGTGCTCGAAGGTCACGAAGGGGCTGTCAGTCTGCATGTCATGGGGCTGGGCGTTGCCGACCTGATAAAGCGTGCGGGCGCCGGCGGCTTCACGGGCGGCCATCAAGTCGCGGGTGACTTCGGTCTGGCCATAGATCATGACGTTTTTACCGCCGGTCAGCCCCTTTAGATCGATGTGCACCCGACGACCGTTGAGCGCCAGCTCAAAGCCGTCATGGGGCAGTCCCTCGGCGTCCATGCGCTGGCCGACGCCGGCCTGGCGCAGCAGTTGGGCCATGCCTTGCTCCAGCACACCGGCGCGGATGCGGCTGAGCACATAGTCCGGGGTCTGGCGTTCGAGGATCACTGTGTCAATTCCAGCGTTGTGCAGCAACTGGCCGAGCAGCAGCCCAGAGGGGCCGGCACCGATAATGGCAACTTGGGTCTTGAGGGTTTTCATTGTTGTTATGACTCGCACGAAGCACGCGACCAGGGCCGGTGTTGTTTGGGGTGCTTGCATTTTTCGCTTGCGGACCTGTCAATTGAAGGGGAAAACTGAGCCGATACCTGTACTTTCTACCAATCGGTGCGATTATCGCCCGCAACCCAGGCCGATCCTCGTGATGAAAAAAACAGACCTGCCTTCAATCCCGGTATTCAAGCTCTACGGCGAGAGCCTGGATTGGCCGACGCCGGACCTGCTGCACTGTGAAACCATTTCCAAGCGCAGCCGAGAGCACCAATGGGAGATCAAACCCCATCGGCATGCCGATCTCTGTCAGTTGTTGTTTGTCTTCAAGGGCCAGGCGGAGCTGGAAATCGAAGGCCAGCGCACACGGCTCGACGAGCCGGCAGTGCAGATCCTGCCGCCGTTGTCGGTGCATGGCTTCCGTTTTTCCGAGGATGTGCAGGGTTACGTGGTGACCCTGGCGGCACCGTTGGTGACGCACCTGCAATCGCAGTTGGGCCATTCGGTCAACGTGCTGGCCCAGGCCGAAAGCTACCCGGCCCTGGAAGATGCCGAATACCTCAATAGCCTGTTCAGCGCCTTGCAGGCTGAATACAGTGGGCATCAACCGGCCCGGGAAATGCTGATGCATGCCTTGGTCAGCGTGATCATGGTCTGGGTCAGTCGTCAGGTGATGCAGCGGCGCACGCAGGCCCAGCGCCCACAACGCGCGCGCGAGTACCTCAACGGGTTCATTCAGTTGGTGGAAGAAACCTATCGCCAGCATGTCAAGGTCGAAGACCTGGCCCATCGCTTGGGCATCTCGGTGTCGCACCTCAACGGCACTTGCCGGGAGCTGGCGGGGCAGCCGGCCCTGCAGATCATGCATGAGCGTCAACTGCTGGAGGCCAAGCGGCTGCTGACCTACACGGGCATGACGATTTACGAGATTTCCGAAATCCTCGGCTTTTCCGACCCGACCAATTTCACCCGGTTGTTTCGCCGGCGGGTTGGCATTTCCCCCAAGGCTTTCCGTGACCGGCTCAAGACCGATCAGCCGGACGACTGAGCACGCCTCAGCGCAGGGCGTTCAGGGTCGCAGTGTGAGGGATGCAGCGTTCGAAGTTGCAACTGGCGTATTCACGCGGCAACTGCCTGGCCTGTTCGACCCGATAGGCCGCCGTGCCATACAGCGCAAGCGTGGCGGTGCAGGTGACAAAAATGGCGAGGCGTCTTCTTGTTTTGATGTTCATGGCGGTGACCTCTGAACGAATACCCGGGGGTACTACTTTCAGCATAGGTCAGCCGTAGCGGGTTGCCAGTCAGCCAGGCTTTGTGTGTAACCCGATATTCAGAACGCTGATAACGCCCTGTTGGTGGGAGCCGATTTGTGGGAGCAAGGCTTGCCCGCGATGCAAACACCTCGGTGTAACTGATAGACCGAGGCGATGCCATCGCGGGCAAGCCTTGCTCCCACAGGTCTGCTCCCACACATCTGCTCCCACAAACAGGGAGTAGGGGCTTTCGGGCGATTATTCCAGGTGTTCGGGCTTCATCGGATCCCCTGGCTTGACGTCCAGTTGTTTGCGTACGTCTTCGAACATCTCGTCGTAATACTTGTGCATCGAGCCAATGCTGGCGCTCTTGGGCATGCCGTATGTCTGAGCGATGCGCGTGGCATGGCGGGCGAAGTCGAAGGCCTGGTCCTTGGCCAGGAAAAAAGTCTCGTCCACGGTTTTGTCCTCGACCGTGCCGTGCAACCGGAATGACATGCCCTGACCTTCCTTGGGATCTTGCTCAACCTGATAGTCGATACACAGGTTGTAGCTGAAATCATCCTTGCTCAGCGCGTGGCGTTCCATGTGCAGGTGACCGGGTTCGAACATGGCCATAAACGACTCTCCTTCGAAGGCGTGGGTGTAGGGCAGACCGTGAGTCCGCCCTGCAAGTTTCCTGTTACCGATAAGCGATGCCAGGTTGGGCCGTACTGATACGGGTACCGGCGCTGCCTTGGACGATGGCTTCGATGTCCGAGAGTGAGCCGATCACCGCGACCTTGCCAGTGTTGCGGGCAAACTCGCAGGCGGCCAGGACTTTCGGCCCCATGGAACCGGCGGCAAACCCCAGCTTATCCATTTCATCGGGGTGGGCCTGGGCAATGGCTTGCTGGGTTGGCTTGCCGAAATCGACGAACGCGGCGTTGACGTCGGTGGCGATCACCAGCAGATCGCTTTCCAGTTGTTCAGCCAGCAGCGCCGAGCACAAGTCTTTGTCGATCACAGCTTCGACACCCTGCAGCTTGCCGTCGGCGTCGTACATCGTCGGGATACCGCCACCGCCGGCGCAGATCACGATGCTGCCCTTTTCCAGCAGCCACTTGATCGGGCGGATTTCGAAGATGCGCTTGGGCCTGGGGCTTGCGACCACGCGGCGGAACTTGTCACCGTCCGGGGCAATCGCCCAGCCTTTTTCGGCCGCGAGTTTTTCCGCCTCAGCCTTTGTGTAGACCGGGCCAATGGGCTTGGTGGGGTTCTGGAACCCCGGGTCGTTGGCGTCCACTTCGACCTGGGTCAACAGCGTTGCGAACGGCACTTCGAAGTCCAGCAGGTTGCCCAGTTCCTGTTCGATGATGTAGCCGATCATGCCCTCGGTCTCGGCGCCGAGCACGTCCAGCGGATACGGCGTGACCGAGGTGTAGGCCGCGGCCTGCAGCGACAGCAGACCGACCTGGGGGCCGTTGCCGTGGGCGATGACCAGTTGGTTGCCAGGGTGGATTTTCGCGATCTGTTCGGTCGCCGTGCGGATGTTGCTGCGTTGGTTGTCGGCGGTCAGGGGTTCACCCCGACGCAGGAGGGCGTTTCCGCCCAGGGCTACGACGATGCGCATAATGCTGTCCTTTCAAAAATGGAACGAACAACGCAGTCCCCTGTGGGAGCGGGCTTGCTCGCGAAGGCGGTGTTACAGGCAACATTTATTTAGACTGATACACCGCTTTCGCGAGCAAGCCCGCTCCCACACTGGATCGCATTCCAACATGGGGCCGGGTGGGTCTTTAGATATCCGCCAGCGCCGACACGAGGATCGCCTTGATGGTATGCATGCGATTTTCCGCTTGCTCGAAGGCGATGTTGGCCGGCGATTCGAAGACCTCTTCGGTCACTTCCACGCCATTGGCCAGGTTCGGATAACGGGCGGCGATGTCTTTGCCGACCTTGGTCTCACTGTTATGGAAAGCCGGCAGGCAGTGCATGAATTTCACCCGGGGGTTGCCCGAGGCTTTCATCATTTTTGCGTTGACCTGATACGGCAGCAGTTGCTCGATGCGCTCGTCCCATGCCTCCACCGGCTCGCCCATCGACACCCAGATGTCGGTGTGGATGAAGTCCACGCCCTTGACGGCTTCCTGCGGGTCTTCGGTGATGGTAATGCGTGCGCCGCTTTCGGCGGCGAAGGCCTGGCACTGGTCGATGAAATCCTGGTGCGGCCACAGGGCTCTTGGCGCACCGATGCGTACGTCCATGCCCAGTTTGGCGCCGATCATCAGCAGCGAATTGCCCATGTTGTAGCGGGCATCGCCCAGATAGGCGTAGCTGATGTCGTGCAGCGGTTTATCGCTGTGTTCGCGCATGGTCAGGGTGTCAGCGATCATCTGGGTGGGGTGGAATTCAGCGGTCAGGCCGTTGAACACCGGCACGCCAGCGAACTTGGCCAGCTCCTCGACGATCTCCTGCTCGAAGCCGCGATACTCGATGGCATCGAACATCCGTCCCAGCACCCGGGCGGTGTCTTTCATGCTCTCTTTGTGACCGATCTGCGAAGAGACAGGGTCGATGTAGGTGACGTGGGCGCCCTGGTCATGGGCTGCGACTTCGAAGGCGCAGCGGGTGCGGGTCGAGGTTTTCTCGAAGATCAGCGCGATGTTTTTGCCCTTGAGGTGTGGCTGCTCGGTGCCGGTGTATTTGGCACGCTTGAGGTCCCTGGACAGGTCCAGCAGATAATGCAGCTCGCGGTTGGTGTGGTGCATCAAACTCAGCAGGCTGCGGTTGCGCATGTTGAAAGCCATGATGTGGATCTCCTTGGGTTCGGTTATCCCCTGGGTTGTGTTGGATAAACAGCAACCCAGGCTCAAAGGTCAGTAGTCGATCGGGTCGCGAATGATTGGGCAGGTCATGCAATGACCGCCGCCACGGCCTCGGCCCAGCTCGCTGGCGCTGATGGTGATGACTTCCACGCCGGCCTTGCGCAGCAGGGTGTTGGTGTAGGTGTTGCGGTCGTAGCCGATCACCACGCCCGGTTCCAGGGCCACCACGTTATTACCGTCGTCCCATTGCTCGCGTTCGGCGGCAAAGCTGTTGCCGCCGGTTTCCACCACGCGCAGCGTCGGCAACTTGAGGGCGGCGGCCACAGTATCGAGGAAACTGCCTTCCTCGCGGCGCACGTCGATACCGCCGGGTTTGCTCTCGTCGGGGCGCAGGGAGAAAGCGACGATCTGGCTCACCACTTCGGGGAATACCGTGACCAGGTCGCGGTCGCAGAAACTGAACACGGTGTCCAGGTGCATGGCTGCGCGGGACTTCGGCAGGCCGGCGACGATCACTTGCTCCACGGCCTTGTTCTTGAACAGGTTCAGCGCCAGTTGGCCGATGGCCTGGCGGGACGAGCGTTCGCCCATGCCGATCAGCACCACGCCGTTGCCGATGGGCATCACGTCGCCGCCTTCGAGGGTGGCGTTGCCATGCTCCTGGTCCGGGTCGCCGTACCAGATCTGGAAGTCAGCCTGGGTGAACTCCGGGTGGAACTTGTAAATGGCGCTGGCCAGCAGGGTTTCCTGGCGGCGCGCCGGCCAGTACATCGGGTTGAGCGTCACGCCGCCGTAGATCCAGCAGGTGGTGTCGCGGGTGAATTGAGTGTTGGGCAATGGCGGCAGGATGAAGCTGGAGTGGCCGAGGAAGTCGCGGAACATCTGGATGGTCTTGCCACCGAAACTGTCCGGCAAATCATCGGCGGAAACACCGCCGATCAGGAATTCGGCGATGTGGCGCGGCTCCAGGCTGCGCAGCCACGAATCGACTTCATGCACCAGGCCCAGGCCCACCGAGTTGGGGGTGATCTTGCGCTCAAGAATCCAGTCCAACGCCTCGGGGATGGCGACGATGTCGGTCAGAAGGTTGTGCATCTCCAGCACATCGACGTCACGCTCGCGCATCTTGGTGACGAAGTCGAAGTGGTCGCGCTTGGCCTGGTTGACCCAGATCACATCGTCGAACAGCAGCTCGTCACAGTTGTTAGGGGTCAGCCGCTGATGGGCCAGGCCTGGGGAGCACACCATGACTTTGCGCAGTTTGCCGGCTTCGGAATGGACGCCGTACTTCACTTTTTCCGTGGTCATTACAAAGATCCTCCAGATAAAACAATCAGTCGGTTACAGAGTCAGGAAGCCGTCGTAGAGCCCGTAGGCAGCCACCACGGCGCCTGCGATCACTGCGGCGAAAATCAGCTTCTCGACAGAGGTGAAAACCGGTTTGCCCACTTCGCGCTTGGCCTTGGCGAACAGGATCGCGCCGGGGGCGTAGAGCAGGGCGGAAAGCAGCAGGTATTTGATCCCGCCGGCATACAGCAGCCACACCGCGTAGATCAGGGCGATCGCCGCAACCGTCAGGTCCTTGCGGCGGTCGGCCAGCGCGTTCTCGTAGGTCTCGCCGCGCACCGCCAGCAGCAGCGCATAGGCGGCTGACCACAGGTACGGCACCAGGATCATCGAGGTGGCGAGGTAGATCAGCGACAAGTAGGTGCTGGCCGAAAACAGGGTGATGACCAAAAACACCTGGACCATCGCGTTGGTCAGCCACAGGGCGTTGGCCGGGACGTGGTTGGCGTTTTCTTTACGCAGGAACGCCGGCATGGTGTGGTCCTTGGCGGCGGCGAACATGATCTCGGCGCACAGCAGCACCCAGGACAGCAGGGCGCCGAGCAGCGAGATGATCAGGCCGACGCTGATCAGCACCGCGCCCCAATGGCCGACGACATGCTCCAGCACCGCAGCCATGGACGGGTTTTGCAGTTTTGCCAGTTCAGGCTGAGTCATGATCCCCAGCGACAGCACGTTCACCAGCACCAGAAACAGCAGCACGGTGATGAAGCCGATGACGGTGGCCTTGCCCACGTCGGTGCGTTTTTCGGCGCGGGCGGAAAAAATACTCGCGCCCTCGATGCCGATGAACACCCACACGGTGACCAGCATCATGTTGCGTACCTGATCCATCACGCTGCCCAAGTCTGGGTTCTTCAGGCCCCAGATGTCGGCGGTGAAGATATCGAGCTTGAAGGCGAACACTGCAATCAGCACGAACAGCACCAGCGGCACGACCTTGGCGACGGTGGTTACCAGGTTGATGAACGCGGCTTCTCTGATGCCGCGCAGCACCAGCCAATGCACCGCCCACAACAATACCGAGGCGCCAATCACTGCGGCTACGGTGTTGCCCTCGCCAAAAATCGGGAAGAAGTAGCCCAAGGTGCTGAACAGCAACACGAAGTAACCGACGTTGCCCAGCCAGGCGCTGATCCAGTAACCCCAGGCCGACGAGAAGCCCATGTAGTCGCCAAAACCGGCCTTGGCATAGGCATATACACCGCCGTCCAGATCGGGTTTACGGTTGGCCAGGGTCTGGAACACGAAGGCCAGGGTCAGCATGCCGACGGCGGTAATCGCCCAGCCGATCAGTACGGCGCCGACATCGGCACTGGCCGCCATGTTTTGTGGCAAGGAAAAAATTCCCCCGCCGATCATTGAACCGACCACCAGTGCAACCAGCGCACCCAATCGAAGTTTTCCGGGGGTATCAGACATTTGCGAGACTCCAGTGCAGGAGAAGAGAGTCAACAGACTAAGTCGATTTGAAAATTGAATAGCTGATCTGGATCAGTGCATGACAACATTCCATTGTTAATGAAAGACTTAATGTCCCTGGTGGGAAGATCAAGGTGGGGCTGTGATGTCCGGCTTAGAGAGGTTTTCCAGGGTGGGCAAGCAGTCCTGTCGCGGCATCGGAATATTCACGTTAGTTGGTTTTTACGAGTTGGCAACTATTTGTAGGTTGCTTTCATGACAGAATGAATCTGCCATTTTGGTCTTTTTCATTGTTATTTTCGGCTGTTGACTGCGTTAATAAACTTACAGACTTTAAATGGATGTCGTTATTTAAAAACGTTATGACGCTTTATCTAATTAATTAGTAGCGAGAAAAATATGGCGCAGCCGATGCAAAAGCTCCGACTCGGTGCATTGATCGCACTGGTGGTGGGCTCGATGATTGGCGGCGGGATCTTTTCCCTGCCGCAAAACATGGCGGCTCGGGCCGATGTCGGTGCGGTGCTGATCGGTTGGGGGATCACCGCGGTGGGCATGTTGACCCTGGCCTTCGTATTCCAGACCCTGGCCAACCGCAAGCCGGAACTGGACTCGGGGGTGTACGCCTACGCCAAGGCCGGGTTCGGCGACTACATGGGCTTTTCATCGGCCTGGGGCTACTGGATCAGCGCCTGGCTGGGCAATGTCGGCTACTTCGTCCTGTTGTTCAGCACTTTGGGGTATTTCTTTCCGGTGTTCGGCCAGGGCAACACGCCGGTGGCCATCGCTTGCGCGTCGTTGCTGCTGTGGGCGGTGCATTTTTTGGTGCTGCGGGGCATCAGAGAAGCCGCGTTCATCAACCTGGTGACCACCATCGCCAAGGTGGTACCGCTGGTGATGTTCGTTGTCATCGCCGCCGTGGCGTTCAGGGCCGAGGTGTTTTCCCGGGATATCTGGGGGGCGATGAACCCGGACCTGGGCAGCGTGATGAATCAGGTGCGCAACATGATGCTGGTGACGGTGTTCGTGTTCATCGGCATCGAAGGGGCCAGCGTGTATTCGGCGCGGGCGCACAAGCGTGCGGACGTAGGCCGGGCGACGGTCATCGGTTTTCTCGGGGTGCTGGCGCTGCTGGTGCTGGTGAACGTGTTGTCGTTGGGCATCATGAGCCAGCCGGAACTGGCGCGGTTGCAGAATCCGTCCTTGGCCGGGGTGCTGGAGCACGTAGTCGGACCTTGGGGCGCGTTGCTGATCAGCCTGGGGTTGGCTGTGTCGCTGCTGGGTGCATTACTGTCCTGGGCACTGCTGTGCGCGGAAATCCTCTACGCCACCGCCCGGGACAAGACCATGCCGGCGTTCCTGACCAGGGAGAACGCCAACCATGTGCCGGTCAACGCGCTGTGGCTGACCAATGGGATGATCCAGCTGTTTTTACTGATCACGCTGTTTTCCGCCGGTACCTATACCAGCCTGATCTACCTCTCATCCTCGATGATCCTGGTGCCGTACCTGTGGTCGGCGGCCTATGCGGTGCTGCTGTGCGCCCGCGGGGAAACCTACGAGCAGGCCTCGGCCCGGCGCATGAAAGACCTGTGCATCGGTGGCGTCGCGCTGTGCTACGCGGTGTGGCTGTTGTACGCCGGCGGGGTGAAATACCTGCTGTTGTCGGCGCTGCTGTATGCGCCAGGGGTGATTTTGTTTGCCCAGGCCAAGCGAGAACAGGGACAGCCCTTGTTCACTCACGTCGAGAAGGGGGTCTTTGCGTGTGTGATGGCCGGGGCGGGGGTGGCGGCGTATGGGTTGTACAGTGGGTTTTTGGCGTTGTGAGGCTTATCGCGATGTTGAGGCGATTCCTGTGGCGAGGGGATTTATCCCCGCTGGGGTGCGAAGCGCCCCCCCGCAAAAAAGCTTGGTGATTTGCCTGGCACACCGAGGCGCCAGGTTTCAGGGCCGCTTCGCGCCCCAGCGGGGATAAATCCCCTCGCCACAATGAACTGTCGTCGACACACAGGCATGGGTCGTCACCACCGTGCCCGATGCGCGCCCAATTCCGCCGCCGGCAAGGTCCATTGCAGCGGCGTCCCGGTGATTTTCAAGGGCACCTGCAGTCGATGGGCCGGTCCCCACGGCGTCTGTTCGACCACCAGTCCCTGATCATCCTCGGCCTCGGCCCGCAATAGGGTCGGGTCCCCCGCGCCATGCTCGATCAGCAGTTTCGCTGTGCGCGCCAGTGACAAACGTGCCGAGCCGCCCTGGCCGCTCGCCAATCGACGGGACAACAACACAATCGCGCTGGCGGCCATCAGGTATCCGGTGCCGTGGTCCAGGGCCTGCACCGGCAGCGGGGTCGGCTTATCTGTCTGTTTCCAGCCCATGCCGGCCTCGGCGATGCCGCTGCTCATCTGCACCAGGCTGTCGAAGCCGCGGCGGTTCTGCCATGGACCGCTCCAGCCGTAGGCGTTGAGGCTGACATCGATCAGGCCAGGCGCTATTCGCTGGCGTTGTTCGGCTCCGTAACCCAAGCGTTCCAGCGCATCAGCGCGGTAGCCGTGCAGGAGAATATCGGCGTCCATGAGCAATGCCTCGAATGCGACGCGGTCGTCCGGCTGATGCAGGTCGAGGCGGGCGCAGCGTTTGCCGAGAGTGACTTCCGGCACCACGCCGGGTTCGCTCCAGCCCGGCGGGTCGATGCGCAGGACGTCGGCTCCCAGGCCCGCGAGGAAACGGCTGGCGATGGGGCCTGCCAGCACGCGGGTCAGGTCCAGCACCTTGAGGCCGGCCAATGGCTGGGCCACGGTGCCGAGCCAGGGCTTGGGCTGTTGACCGGCGGTTGCCTCCAGATGAACCAGCGGCTCGGCATTCACCGCCCTGCCTTGGGGATGAATCTGCCACGCCTGCCACGAACGCATTTCGGCGGCGCAACCACCGGCTTGGACCACCGCGTGTTCCAGTTCGGCTTTGTTCCAGAGGGCCACTTTGGCCGCCATGTCGGCGCGGTCGTTGCAGGTGCCGAGGACTGTTTGCGCCGCCAGACGATGATGCGGCGCGTTGGTGTGCAGGCGAATCCAACCGTCGGCGGTAGCGTAGTCGCCAGCCACCGCATCCCACATCGGCGGTACGCTCCAGCCGAGGGGGCGCAGGGAAGTGGAGAACCAGAACGAGGCCAGCCGTCGGTCGACCTCGACAGGCGGCAGGCGGCCGGTTTGCTGATGGATCAGCTCGGCGGCGGCTTGGCCGGCCGCGGCGACGCTGGCGCAAGCCAGCTCCGTGACCGCGAACGCCGAGGGCAGGCCACCGTCGCCGGTAAACGTGATCGGGGTCGTGGGCAAACCCAGCGCGGCTTGCATGGACGTGAGCAGATCTGACATCGAAAGCCCTCCAGTACGAGAGGGCGATCATAGATCAAAAATCCGTTGGGGGCCGTTGCGTGTTCCAGCGGGAGCAAGCGCACGACACCTGTTCCGGTCGCGACCAGATCCACAGGTTGCCCAGGCCCATGCCCGCGAGCGCCAGGTAAATTGGCCAGCCGTGGTCGAGCATCAGCAGCATCAAACCGGCGCAGAACAGCATGCTGGCGGTGGCACCGACCTTGGCCCTGCGCGGGATGACCTTGCCGTTGCGCCAGTTGTGCAGCATCGGCCCGAACAGTCGATGGTTCTCCAGCCAGGTGCTCAGGCGTGGCGAACTGCGGGTCGCGGCCCAGGCGGCCAGGAGGATGAACTCGGTGGTCGGCAGGCCGGGCACGACGATGGCGATCAGGCCGATGGCCAGGCTTGTGTAGGCGAGCAGGGCGAAGAGCAGTTGGGTGATTTTCGAGGGGCGGTTCATCAGCGTTTTTCAGTCATGCACATTTCCCTGTGGGAGCGGGCTTGCTCGCGATGGCGGTATTGCTGTCGACGAGGATGTTGAATGTGCTGGCCTCTTCGCGAGCAAGCCCGCTCCCACAGTGGTTCTGTGTCGGACATTGAATTTTGTGTTCACTGGAGATTGAGTGTGGGAGCAAAGCTGCTCGCGAAGGCAGTGTGTCAGCCAACATATTCGCTAACTGACACTCCGCCTTCGCGAGCAAGCCCGATCCCACAGGGAATAGTGGTGAATTGTCAGGCCAGTTCAGCTTCATAGGCGTGCCCTAGCAACACCGTAAACCGATTGAAGGCATCCAGCGCGCCTTTGTCCGCTTCGGCTTCCTGCTGTTCGGTGAAGGCCAGGCCGTCGAGGGTGCGGGTGAAGGTTTTCCAGCCTTCGGCGCGCCCGCCAGCAGGTTCTGCCAAATGCCGGGCGCCGAAGGTTTCGCTCAGCCCCAGGCCCACGGCACGCTTGATCAAAAATGCAGCACCGAGCTTGGAGCCTTCGGAGACAAACAACCAGCCCAGGGCTTCGGCCTGGGTCGGATTTTTTACCGCGCCGGCCACCGGTGCAGGCACTGCGGTGTCCAGGTCTGCCAGATCCGCCTTGGCTGCTTCTGCCCGGCAACGGGCCGGCAGGTCGGGAATCAGTGCGGAGAGTTCTGCGTCGTTGTACAGCGCCACCAGCTCCGACTGGAACAGGTACTGGGCGACGACGAAACGGGCGAAGCTGGCCGGGGTTTCGAACGGGGCATGAGCCTTGACCAGCGCGTCGAGCTTGCTGTGGGGCTCGTGGGTGATCTGGTTCAGGCGTTGGGCGCGTGAAACGGGGCGTTGTGTGGTCATGAAAAATTCCTTGTTATGAAAACATTGTGGCGACGGGGATCTGCGCTGGGCTGTGGGAGCAAAGCTTGCTCGCGAAGCAGGCGCCTCGATTTCTTCAAAGACCGCATCACCTTCATCGCGGGCAAGCCTTGCTCCCACATGACGCTCCTCACCACAGGTAGTTTGTTTTGCCTGAACGCTGGATCAGATATCCCAGATCAGATTGACCGCGAAGTTACGCCCAGGCTGGGTCAGCCGGTCGAGGTTGGCGGGGCTCAGTACCGCGGCTTCGCCAACGCTGTCGTAGCCGCGCACGTCATCCCACAGCCAGTACTTCTTGTCGGTGAGGTTGTAGAGACCACCGCTGACGGTGATGTCGTGGGTCACCTTGTAGAAACCGGTCAGGTCGAGGATGCCGAAGCCCGGGGTCTTGAACTGGCTGCTGACGCCATCGGGCGAGTTGAAGTTGCTGTCGTCGACACGGTCTTTTTTCCTGACCAGGGTCCAGTTGAGCAACGTGCCGAACCGGTCCTGCTCGTAACCCAGGCCGAACACGCCGGTCAGCGGGTTGACGCTGTTGATCGGCTCGCCGGTGTCGTTATTGCGACCGTAGGCATAGGCCACCGAACCTTGGGTGTACAGGCCTTGTGGTGCGCCGAACAGATCCAGGTTCAGGCGTCCCTTGACCTCGGCCCCCTTGATGGTGGCGTGCTTGATGTTGTTGCTCTGGAAGGTCAACTGGTCGGCGCCGGGGGTGATGGCGTCCTCGTTGATGAAATCGCGGTACTTGTTGTAGAACACTGCCACGTCGAATGAACCGGAATCGAAACGGCCCCGCAGGCCAGTCTCATAGCTTTTGCTTTTTTCCGGTTCCAGATCGGGGTTGGGTTCTACGCTGTAGCCGGCGCCGGGATTGTCAAAACGACCATACAGGGCCTTGGCGGTTGGCGTGCGGAAGCCTTCGGCGTACTGGCCGTACCAGGTGTACTGGTCGGTCAGGGCGTAGGTCAGGCCGAATTTGGGCGAGACGCGATGCCAGGTCTTGTTCGTGTCGCTGACTTCACCGCCGCTGGTGGGGTCCACGGTGTTGAGGAATGCCTCGGTCAGGTGCGGCTTGAGCCGCGTGTAGTCGTAACGCAGGGCCGGCGTGAAAGTCCACCGGTTCCAACTGATCTGGTCCTGGGCGAACAAGCTGTAGGTGTTGATGGTCGGGTCCGGGAAGTCACTGGCTTTTTCCAGTACGTCCCGGGTGCTGGTGGCACCGACGGCGGAGCAACCCACGCCGACGGCCAGGCAGACGCCGTTGCCGCTGCGCGAACCGGTGACTTTCTGTTGCTTGATCGTGGTGCCGTAGGTCAGCGCGTGATCGGTGTCGGCGAGGCTGAAGGCCTTGTCCAACTGGGCGTCGAAAACCCACTGTTTTTCTTCGTAGAGGGTCTCTCGGGTACGTAGCACCTGGCGGGTGATGGGGAAGTAAAACTCGGCGGTGCTCTGGTCGGTCTTGGCGATCTGGTGGTTCAGGCTCCACTTCACGTTGTCGGCCAGCAGGCTGTCGAGGGCGAAACTATGCTCCAGGCCGAAGCGCTCGCGGCTGATGGTGTCGTTACCGGTGCGCCACTGATACATGCCGCCGGGCAGCACAAAGTCAGGAATCGCCGGCTGGCCGTTGGAGTAGGGGCCGCCATAGGCGCTTTTCAGATCGGTGTCTCGGTCATCCTTGTACTTCTCGTAGACCAGGCCCAGGCGCGAGTCATCGTTGTAGTTCCAGCCGAGCTTGGCCAGCACATTGTGGGTGCGCACGTCTTCCGGGTTGGCCGCGGTGCGGTCCAGGCCGGTGCCGTTGTTATTGCCGTAGGACTCGGTTTCATGGCCGTCGCGCTGGCTGTAATGCAACAGGCCGTCGAACGGCCCGCTGCGGCCGGCGACGGTGGCGGACTTGAGCCAGCTTTCGTCGGCGGAGCTGTAGCCGGTCTTCAGGCGGGCGCCGACGTCCTTGCCAGGCTTGATGATGTCGTCCGGGTCGAGGGTGAAGTAGCTGACGGCACCGCCGATGGCATTGCTGCCGTACAGCACCGAGGCCGGGCCGCGGAGGATCTCCACGCGCTTGACGATTTCCGGGTCCACGTAATTGCGCTGGGTCTTGGCGTACGGGCCGTTGAAGAAGCCATCGGGAATTTCCACCCCGTCGACCTGCGTCAGGACCCGGTTGCCGTCGATTCCGCGAATGTTGTAGCCGCTGATGCCGCCGCGCTGGCCCGCACCTCCCACCGAAACACCGGGTTCATAGCGCACCAGATCCTTGAGGGTGTTGACGTTGTTGCGGTCCAGTTCCCGCCGGTCGTGGACGGAGACAGTGCTGGGAACGCTGGCGATCTCCTGTTCCTGGCGTGTGGCGCTGATAGTCACCTGTTGCAGGTTCAGGACGCTGCTGGTGCTGTGTTTTTGCAGAACAATGCTGGTGTTGCCCAGCTTGCGGTAGCTCAGGTTGGTCCCCACCAACAGGCGCTCCAGGGCTGTTTCCGCTGGCAGCGAGCCGTTGACGCCCGGCGACGCAACGCCTTCGGCCAGTTCTGCGGGCAAGCCGACCTGCCAGCCTGTGACGGCGGTGAACGCATTCAGCGCCGAGACCAGCGGTTGCTGGGCAATGGCAAAGGTGTAATCACCGATATTGCGCGCAGGTGGCTGCACGGCGGTGGCGGCCAGGGCGGCCGGCGCGGTGCCGGCCATCAGGATGGCGGCGGTCAGCAACGACAGCGTGCAGGCAGGGGCAAGGGACCGGCGGGTAAGACGAGAGGACATCGATAGCGCTCCGTGTCGCATCTGTTATAGGTGCAGATGATCTCGCTAGATGCGAATCAATTGCATTGGCTATAACGAGACGAACCAGCGAGGCCTATCGAGTAAAAATAATTCTCATTTAGTTCAGGATCACCAGCGCCGGGAATTCCTGGAGACGGGCAGAGGTGATGTGGGCCAAAGAGCGGACCACGTCCAGCGGCTGGTCGAGGCGGTAATTGCCAGTCACTGCGACCTGGGCCAACTGTGCGTTGTTGTTGATGATCCAGCCGGGGTAGTAGCGTCGTAGCTCGGCCAGTACCTGGTTCAGCGGTTGATTCTCGAACACCAGTCGCCCCTGGACCCACGCCAGATCGGTACTGGCATCCATCCGGGCAGGGCGGTCGAAGCCGTTGGGGCCGATGCGGATGCTTTCCCCGGCCGACAACCTGACGTGGGCGTCATAGCGCGTGGCCCGCAAATCCACATCACCGCGCTGCACCTGTACCTGCGTCACGCCATCAAGGTAGCGCACCGCGAAGGTGGTGTTGCTGACGCTGGCGATGACCGGCCCGGCGTCGATTTGCAGAGGCAGGTGGCGAGTGTCCGGGACTTCGAAAAACGCCTCACCTTTGTACAATCGGGCCATGTGCTGTTGTTCGTTGAAACTGCTGGAGAAGGCCGAATCGGTGTTGAGCAGGACCTTGGAGCCGTCCTCCAGTTGCAGGCGCTGGCGTTCACCGACCACGGTCAGGTGATCGGCCTGCAGACGCAGGGGCAGGTCGCTGAAGTTGAACAGGCCCAGAAACAGCACTGCAGCGGTGGCCAAGGGTTTCCAATGGGCGCGCAAGCGTGACAGTGCGCTGGTTTGGGGACGGGCTTTGAGTTGCCGGGCGCTTTGCATCACTTGCGGGCCGTTCCAGATCGCCTGGGCCCGCTTGAATGCCTGACCATGGCGCGGATCGGCCGCCAGCCAGGCCTCGAACTGCCGGGTCTGCTCCTCGCTGGGGTGGTCCAGCAGAATCAGCCAGTCCAGCGCCTGTTCCATGGCATGGGCGGTGTCCTGCGCCGCAGCGTGCTCAGGGGCACGTTGTTTGTCTGTCACGGTGGTTCCTCGCAGTGTCTTTTGCACGGCTATTTAGCGTCAGCGACCAAGCCTAGCAGGGCCGCAGGCCAGCGCAATCGGCGACGGCCTCTTAGAGAAAATCCTTACAGGCTCAGTCGCAACCAAGGCGTTCTGCCACGCCCACACAGATCGCCATGATCAGCTTCAGTTCCTTCTGCACGGTGCTCAGCGACACGTCCAGTTGTTTGGCGATGTCCTGGTAACTGTGACCATGCAGGCGACTGAGGATAAAAATCTGCTGCTGTCGCGGGCTTAGCGCTTGCAGGCTGAGATTGAGGCGTTCGAGCATCTGCTCGGCATGGGCCGCGTCCTCGGCGCTGCTTTGGGGAGCGACCACGTTGTGGACAACTGCCTGCGGCACGTCGTCCAGCAGGGTCCGGGACTGAATACGCCGCGCACGCAAGTGGTCCAGCGCCAGGTTACGGGCAGTCTGGAAAACGAAGGGTTCGAGATGCTCGACCGTGCGCTCGCCCAAGGCACGAGTGACCCGCAGGTAGGTTTCCTGAAGCAGGTCTTCGGCGGTGCTGGGGTTGTTGACCATGCGCTGGAGGGTGCGCAGCAGTGGCGTACGCTGGGCAAGGAAGACGTGATGAAAGCGCGATTGACTCACGGTAGGGCCCGATCTGGTTTGACTAGATGATAATGCTTATCATCTATCGGGTAGGTCAAGTCTTCATTTCACCACGCCGAATCCATGTGAGAGCAAACCTTGGGAGCAGGCTTGTGGGGGCAAAGCTGTGTGAGCAAACCTGTGGGAGCAGGCTTGTGGGGGCAATCCTGTGTGAGCAAAGCTGTGGGAGCAGGCTTGTGGGGGCAATTCTGTGTGAGCAAACCTGTGGGAGCAAAGCTTGCTCGCGATGACATCGTCACATGCAGCACCTGTGCTGGCTTTGAAATCGCTATCGCGAGCAAGCTTTGCTCCCACAGGCCTGTTCCCACAGGTTTGCTCTCACAGCTTTGCCCCCCACAGGCCTGCTCACACAGCTTTGTTCTTACAGGCTCGCCCCACATTGGCCTGCAGTGGGTTACTCGGCGTTACACAACGCCAGGCAGTTATCCAGCATGCGGTTGGAGAAGCCCCATTCGTTGTCATACCAGGCCAGTACCTTGAGCAGCTTGCCGCTGGCCTTGGTGTGGTTGGCGTCGAAAATCGACGACAGCGGATTGTGGTTGAAATCGCTGGAGACCAGCGGCAGGGTGTTGTAGCCGAGGATCTTCGAATGCTGGCTGGCCTGGCGCAGCAGTTCGTTGACTTCTTCGGCCGACGCTTCACGCTTGAGCTGCACGGTCAAATCCACCAGCGACACATTGATCACCGGTACGCGCACGGCCATGCCGGTCAGCTTGCCTGCCAGTTCCGGCAACACCAGGCCCACCGCCTCGGCCGCGCCGGTCTTGCTCGGGATCATGTTCTGGGTGGCCGAACGGGCGCGGTACGGGTCGCTGTGATAGACGTCGGTCAGGTTCTGGTCATTGGTGTAGGCATGGATCGTGGTCATCAGGCCGCTTTCGATGCCCAGTTCGCGGTGCAGCACTTGAGCCACCGGGGCCAGGCAGTTGGTGGTGCATGACGCGTTGGAAATGATCTGGTGAGACTGGCGCAAAATATCGTGGTTCACACCGTACACCACGGTGGCGTCGGCACCCTTGGCCGGGGCCGAGATGATCACCTTGCGGGCGCCGGCGCTGATATGGGCGGCGGCCTTGGCGCGGTCGGTGAACAGACCGGTGCATTCGAACACGACGTCGATCTTTTCGGCGGCCCAAGGCAGTTCGGCCGGGTTGCGGATGGCGCTGACCGAGATACGGTCGCCATTGACCGTCAGGCTTTCGTGATCGTGCTGCACCTCGGCATCGAAGGTGCCATGGACCGTGTCGAACTTGAGCAGATGAGCATTGATTGCACTGTCGCCCAGGTCGTTGATGGCGACGATCTGCAAGTCGCGACGATAGCCTTGGGTATACAGTGCACGGAGGACGTTGCGGCCGATGCGGCCAAAACCATTGATTGCGATTCGAAGAGTCATTAACTGCGCCGCCGTCGATTTGTTGTTGGAATTACAAGATTATTCGCATAAAAATAGAAAACAAGCCTTTTTAGTGGCAATATTTTGTTTTATCTACAACGAGTGACCTGAATCAACTGGTCCGAATGGTCAAGAAATCCGCTGTCGCCCAATGCGTGGCGGGGTTTTGACCAGCATAGACAATCAGGTCGCCACACCCGTTAGCCTGGAGTTCTACACATGCATCCCCGCGTTCTTGAGGTCACCGAACGGCTTATCGCCCGCAGCCGCGCCACGCGTCAGGCTTACCTTGCATTGATCCGCGGTGCAGCCAGCGACGGTCCGATGCGCGGCAAGTTGCAATGCGCCAACTTCGCCCACGGCGTGGCCGGTTGCGGTACCGAAGACAAGCATCACCTGCGGATGATGAACGCTGCCAACATCGCCATCGTGTCTTCCTACAACGACATGCTCTCGGCCCACCAGCCCTACGAAACCTTCCCGGAACAGATCAAGAAAGCCTTGCGCGAGATTGGCTCGGTCGGCCAGTTCGCCGGTGGCACGCCGGCCATGTGCGATGGCGTGACCCAAGGTGAGGCGGGGATGGAGCTGAGCCTGCCGAGCCGCGAAGTGATCGCGCTGTCGACGGCGGTGGCGTTGTCCCACAACATGTTTGACGGCGCGCTGATGCTCGGCATTTGCGACAAGATTGTGCCGGGCCTGATGATGGGCGCGCTGCGTTTCGGTCATTTGCCGACGATTTTCGTGCCGGGCGGGCCCATGGTCTCGGGCATTTCCAACAAGCAGAAAGCCGATGTACGTCAGCGCTATGCCGAGGGTAAGGCCACCCGCGAGGAGCTGCTGGAGTCGGAGATGAAGTCCTACCACAGCCCCGGCACCTGCACCTTTTACGGCACCGCCAACACCAACCAGTTGTTGATGGAGGTGATGGGCCTGCATTTGCCGGGTGCCTCGTTCGTCAACCCGAACACGCCGTTGCGTGACGCCCTGACCCGCGAAGCGGCGTTCCAGGTCACGCGCCTGACCAAGCAGAGCGGCAACTTCATGCCTATCGGCGAAATCGTCGACGAGCGGTCGCTGGTCAATTCTGTTGTCGCGCTGCACGCCACCGGCGGTTCCACCAATCACACCTTGCACATGCCGGCCATTGCCATGGCCGCCGGCATTCAGCTTACCTGGCAGGACATGGCCGACCTCTCCGAGGTGGTGCCGACCCTGAGTCACGTCTACCCGAACGGCAAGGCCGACATCAACCACTTCCAGGCGGCGGGCGGCATGTCGTTCCTGATCCGCGAATTGCTGGAAGCCGGCTTGCTCCACGAAAACGTCAACACCGTGCTCGGTCACGGCTTGAGCCGCTACACCCAGGAACCGTTTCTCGAAGACGGCGAACTGGTATGGCGCGAAGGCCCGATCGAAAGCCTCGATGAAAACATCCTGCGCCCGGTGGCCCGTGCGTTCTCAGCCGAGGGCGGGTTGCGGGTGATGGAAGGCAACCTGGGGCGCGGCGTGATGAAAATCTCGGCAGTGGCTCTGGAAAACCAGGTCGTCGAAGCTCCGGCCATGGTCTTCCAGGATCAACAGGACCTGGCCGATGCGTTCAAGGCTGGCCTGCTGGAAAAAGATTTTGTCGCGGTGATGCGCTTCCAGGGCCCGCGCTCTAACGGCATGCCGGAGCTGCACAAGATGACACCGTTCCTCGGCGTGTTGCAGGATCGCGGTTTCAAAGTGGCGTTGGTGACGGATGGGCGCATGTCCGGCGCGTCGGGGAAAATTCCGGCGGCTATCCACGTCAGCCCGGAAGCCTATGTCGGCGGTGCATTGGCCCGGGTGCAGGAGGGCGATATCATCCGCGTCGATGGCGTCAAAGGCACTCTGGAATTGAAAGTGGACGCCGAGGAATTCGCTGCGCGCACACCGGCCAAGGGCTTGTTGGGCAACAACATTGGCACCGGTCGCGAGCTGTTTGGTTTCATGCGCATGGCCTTCAGCTCGGCAGAGCAGGGTGCCAGCGCCTTCACTTCTGCCCTGGAGACGCTTAATTGAAACTGGCTTTGGTCGGTGACATCGGGGGGACCAACGCACGGTTCGCCTTGTGGAAGAACCACAACCTGGAAAATATCCAGGTGCTGGCGACCGCGGATTATGCCTGCCCCGAAGATGCCATCAAGGTTTACCTGAGCGGTATGGGCATGAAACCGGGTTCTATCGGTTCGGTGTGCCTGTCGGTGGCGGGGCCCGTCAGCGGCGATGAGTTTCGCTTCACCAACAATCACTGGCGCTTGAGCAACCTGGCATTCTGCAAGACCCTGGAGGTCGAGAAGCTGCTGCTGGTCAATGACTTTTCGGCCATGGCCCTGGGCATGACGCGCTTGCGTCCCGATGAATACCGGGTTGTCTGTGAGGGCACGCCGGAGCCGTTGCGGCCGGCGGTGGTGATTGGTCCAGGCACCGGGTTGGGCGTCGGTACGTTGCTGGACTTGGGTGAGGGCCGGTTTGCGGCGTTGCCGGGCGAAGGCGGGCATGTCGACCTGCCCATGAGCAGCCCGCGGGAAACCCAGCTCTGGCAGCACATCTACGACGAGATCGGTCATGTCAGCGCCGAAACCGCCCTGAGCGGCAGCGGGTTACCTCGGGTGTACCGTGCCATCTGCGCGGTGGATGGCCATACGCCGGTGCTCGACACGCCCGAATCCATTACCGCCGCCGGTCTGGCCGGAGACCCCATTGCCCTGGAAGTACTCGAGCAGTTCTGCCGCTGGCTGGGGCGCGTGGCCGGTAACAATGTGCTGACGGTGGGTGGGCGTGGCGGTGTATACATCGTCGGCGGGGTGGTCCCGCGATTCGCCGATTTTTTCCTTGAAAGCGGTTTCGCCCGTTGCTTCGCCGACAAGGGCTGCATGAGCGATTACTTCAAGGGCATCCCGGTCTGGCTGGTGACGGCACCGTATTCCGGGCTGATGGGCGCGGGTGTGGCGTTGGAGCAAAGTTAAGACCGAGTCGCTTGCATCGCGGGCAAGCCTTGCTCCCACAAGATGTGCGTGATCTTGCGGGTGAGCACTGTGGGAGCAAAGCTTGCTCGCGAAGGCGGTGTGTCATTCAACATCAGTCGGTGACTGATGCGCCGCTTTCGCGAGCAAGCCCGCTCCCACAAAGGTTCTGTGGTGTTTGTAGATTCCGTCCATCAGGCATAATCCGCTCCAACCCAAACAACAAGGACGAGGCCCCGTGAGTTCAGTGAACAAATCGATTTTGTTGGTCGACGACGACCAGGAGATTCGCGAGCTGCTGGACGCGTACCTCAGTCGCGCGGGTTTCCAGGTGCGTACTACCCCTGATGGCGCCGGGTTTCGCCAGGCACTGAACGAAGGCCCCAGCGATCTGGTGATCCTCGACGTGATGTTGCCCGACGAGGACGGCTTCAGCCTCTGCCGCTGGGTTCGCCAGCACCCGCGCCAGGCCCACGTGCCGATCATCATGCTCACCGCCAGTTCCGACGAGGCTGACCGGGTCATTGGCCTGGAGCTGGGGGCCGATGATTATCTGGGCAAGCCCTTCAGTCCGCGTGAATTACAGGCGCGCATCAAGGCCTTGCTGCGTCGGGCGCAGTTTGGCCAGGAACGCTCCGGCGGCGAAGTGCTGGCCTTCGACGAGTGGCGGCTGGACATGGTCAGTCATCGGCTGTTCCATGCCGACGGCGAAGAGGTGATCCTCTCTGGCGCCGATTTCGCCTTGCTCAAGCTGTTTCTCGACCATCCTCAGGAAATCCTCGACCGCGACACCATTGGCAACGCCACTCGCGGTCGTGAGTTGATGCCCCTGGACCGAATCGTCGACATGGCGGTCAGTCGCCTGCGTCAGCGCCTGCGTGACACCGACAAGCCGCCAAGGCTGATCCGCACGGTGCGCGGCAGTGGTTATCAACTGGCGGCCAGTGTGGTTGCCAGCAATGGTCATTGACTGGGTCAAGAAAATCGCCCGCCGGGTGCCGGTGCCGCGTTCGTTGCTCGGAAGAATGCTGCTGCTGACCCTGCTGGTGGTGCTGTTCGCTCAGACCCTGTCCAGTCTGATCTGGGTCTCGCAACTGCGCGCCACCCAGCTCGAAGGCCTGGTCACCAGCGCCCGTAGCCTGGCCCATTCGATGACTGCCAGTGTCAGCTATCTACGCTCGTTGCCGGTGGCTTACCGGCCATTGGTGCTGGATCAGTTGCGCAGCATGGGCGGCACGCGGTTTGTCGTTACGCTCAACGACAAACCCCTGGGCATGGACGTGCTGCCGGTTACGCCGCGCAAGCTGGCGGTGCTCAAGGCGGTGGACGACGTACTACGAAAATCCCTGGGCAATAGCGCCGACATCTCGGTGAAGTTTGTCAGCCCCGAAGACCTGCGGATTTTCAACGGCGGCCTGAAGCTTGATGAATTGCCGCGTTCCTGGGCTCACTACGCCTTGACGCTTGAGCCGGTGAACCCGCCGGTGCTGGTCACGCAAATCCAGATGGCCCCGGGCGAATGGCTGTACATCGCCTCGCTGCTGCCCGAACCCTACACCAGCCTTGAAGAGCAGAGCCTGCCAGCGCAGCAGGTCGGTTTCATCGTGCTGACCAGCAGCCTGTTGTTGCTGTTCATCGGTTTGCTGGTGCATTGGCAGAGCCGCCCCCTCAAACGTCTGGCCCGGGCAGCACGCGACATGTCCCTGGGCGCCGAAGTGGAGCCGGTAGCCGAAGGCGGCGGCAGCGAAGTGGTGGAAGTGGGCAGGGCATTCAATGCCATGCGTGAGCGCATCAGCCGTTACCTGACCGAACGCAGCCAATTGTTCAGCGCGATTTCCCACGACTTGCGCACGCCCATTACCCGTCTGCGGCTGCGAGTGGAGTTGCTGGAAGACGAAAACCTGCAGGCTAAGTTTGGCCGGGACCTGGACGAACTGGAGCTGTTGGTCAAAGGCGCTCTGCAATGCGTCAAGGACACCGACATCCACGAAAACATTGAGCCGGTGGACCTCAACCATGTGCTCGACTGCCTGGTCGAACCGTACCTGGCGCCCAATGGCAACGGTCGGGTGACCCAGGATGGCCGGGCGCTGGCGCCTTATCCTGGCAAGCCGCTGGCCCTCAAGCGCTGCATCGGTAACCTGATTGATAACGCCCTGAAGTACGGACAGAACGCCCACCTGCACATCGATGACGATGAAACCGCATTCATCCTGCACGTCGACGACGAGGGGCCGGGCGTGCCGGAGCAGCGGCTGGAACAAGTCTTCGAACCGCACTTTCGCCTGGCCGGGCAGCAGCAGGGGTATGGATTGGGACTGGGCATCGCCCGCAACATCGCCCATAGCCATGGCGGCGAAGTCAGCCTGCAAAACCTGCGCGAAGGTGGGTTGCGGGTGACGTTGCAGTTGCCTCGCAGTGTGGATTGATTAGACCGCGTTATCGTTCTTCGCGAGCAAGCCCGCTCCCACATTGGATCTGTGGTGTTTACGCATGTTGTTTCATGTGGGAGCGGGCTTGCTCGCGAAGGCGTCAGTAGCATCGACACACATCCCCGGGGGAATGTCACAGCTTGGTGACATAACTCACCCCTTTCGTTACCTGCCCCTCGCCAACCCTTGTTTAGACTCCCTGCGTCAAAACAACAAAAAAAGGTATTCCCATGGACACCTTCCAACCGGCCTTCAGCAGTTGGCTGAATGCGCCTGCCCACCAGCAATGGCTTGCCGCTGAAGGCTTGCGTCTGCTGGCGTTCGCCAAGGCCTCAAGGCTGCCGGACGGCTTTGGCAACCTGGACGACCAGGGTCGTCTGCCGGACGATGCCCGGGCCGAAACCATGAACACCGCGCGCATGACCCATAGCTTCGCCATGGCCCACATCCAGGGGCTGCCGGGTTTCTCCGAGCTGGTGGATCACGGTATCGAGGCCCTCAGCGGCCCCCTGCGGGACGCCGAGCACGGCGGCTGGTTCGCCACGGCGCAACCCCATGAGAAGGACTCCGGCAAGGCCGCCTACCTGCACGCATTTGTCGCCTTGGCGGCCAGTTCCGCGGTGGTGGCCCAACGTCCCGGCGCCCAGGCGCTGCTGGATGAAGCCGTGCGGGTGATTGATGCGCACTTCTGGAGCGAAGAAGAGGGCGCCCTGCGCGAATCCTTCAACCGCGACTGGAGCGAGGAGGAGGCCTATCGTGGCGCCAACAGCAACATGCACGCCACCGAAGCCTTCCTGGCCCTGGCCGATGTCACGGACGACCCCCGCTGGCTGGTCCGTGCGCTGCGCATCGTTGAACGGGTGATCCATGGTCACGCCGCCGCCAATGACTATCTGGTGGTGGAGCATTTCGACCGCGACTGGCAGCCGTTGCGTGAGTACAACCACGACAATCCTGCCGACGGTTTTCGCCCTTACGGCACCACGCCCGGCCACGGTTTCGAATGGGCGCGGCTGTTGTTGCACCTTGAAGCCGCACGGGTGCAGATCGGCATGTTGACGCCCGGCTGGCTGGCCCAGGATGCGCAAAAACTTTTTGAGCAGAACTGCCGTCACGGGTGGGAAGTCGATGGTGCCCCAGGCATTGTCTACACCCTGGACTGGGACAACCGCGCCGTGGTTCGCCATCGCCTGCACTGGGTGCATGCCGAAGCAGCGGCCGCCGCCAGCGCCTTGCTCAAGCGCACCGATGAGGCGCAATTCGAAGCCTGGTACCGGCAGTTATGGGAGTTCTGTGACAAACATTTCATCGACCGTTGCGACGGCAGTTGGCACCACGAACTCGATCCGCAAAACCGCCCCAGCGCCGACATCTGGCCGGGCAAACCGGACCTGTATCACGCCTGGCAGGCGGTGCTGATTCCGCGCTTGCCCCTGGCGCCCAGCATGGCGACGGCGTTGGCGAAACTCTCCAGTCCCGCACCTGTGTAACCATGCTGTGACATTTACGCGTCCCTTCGTTACCTGCGAAGGGATTTCCCCTGTTTAGAATCCATGCAGCGCAAGCATCAGACTTGCATGCATAACAACAAGAAAGGTACTTCTAGATGAATGCGATTTCTCGCCTCGCTACTGTCATTTCTCTTGCTTCCCTGCTTCCCGTCGCAGCATTCCCTGTCAGCGCCCTTGCCGCCGAATCCAAAGGCAGTGTGGAAGTCGTTCACTGGTGGACGTCCGGAGGCGAAAAAGCCGCGGTCGATGTGCTCAAGGCCCAGGTAGAGAAAGACGGCTTTACCTGGAAGGATGGCGCTGTTGCCGGTGGTGGTGGCTCCACTGCCATGACCGTACTCAAGAGCCGTGCCGTGGCCGGTAACCCACCGGGTGTGGCCCAGATCAAAGGCCCGGACATCCAGGAGTGGGCGTCTACCGGACTGCTCGACACCGACGTCCTGAAAGATGTTGCCAAAGAAGAGAAGTGGGACAGCCTGCTCGACAAGAAAGTCTCCGATACCGTGAAGTACGAAGGTGATTACGTCGCCGTGCCGGTGAACATCCACCGCGTCAACTGGCTGTGGATCAACCCGCAAGTCTTCAAGAAAGCCGGTATCACCAAAAACCCGACCACCCTCGAAGAATTCTACGCCGCTGGCGACAAGCTCAAGGCTGCAGGCTTCATTGCGCTGGCCCACGGCGGCCAGCCTTGGCAGGACAGCACCGTGTTCGAAGCGGTGGTGCTCTCGGTCATGGGCGTTGATGGCTACAAGAAAGCCCTGGTCGACCTGGACAACAAGGCCCTGACCGGGCCGGACATGGTCAAGGCATTGACCGAGCTCAAGAAAGTCGCGACCTACATGGACGTTGATGGCAAGGGGCAGGACTGGAACCTGGAAGCGGCCAAGGTCATCAACGGCAAGGCCGGCATGCAGATCATGGGTGACTGGGCCAAGAGCGAATGGACTGCCGCGAAGAAAGTCGCCGGCAAGGACTACGAGTGCGTAGCTTTCCCGGGCACCGACAAGGCCTTCACCTACAACATCGACTCCCTGGCGGTGTTCAAGCAGAAAG
Source organism: Pseudomonas hefeiensis (assembly GCF_030687835.1). Classification (NCBI taxonomy): domain Bacteria; kingdom Pseudomonadati; phylum Pseudomonadota; class Gammaproteobacteria; order Pseudomonadales; family Pseudomonadaceae; genus Pseudomonas; species Pseudomonas hefeiensis. Next base: position 4,977,574 of record NZ_CP117449.1, on the reverse strand, counting down.
ACGAAGGCACCGCGGCCGGTCAGAAGGATATCGCCAAGGTCGTGCTGGGTGAGAACTTCCAGAAAGTCTTCAGCATCAACAAGGGGTCGATCCCGGTGCGCAACGACATGCTGGCCGACATGGCCAAGTACGGTTTCGATTCCTGCGCCCAGACCGCCGCCAAGGACTTCCTGGCTGACGCCAAGTCCGGTGGCTTGCAGCCGAGCATGGCGCACAACATGGCGACCACGCTGGCAGTACAGGGCGCGTTCTTCGATGTGGTGACCAACTTCATCAACGACCCGAAAGCCGACCCTGCCGACGCCGCCAAGAAGCTTGGTGCAGCGGTTCAGTCTGCCAAGTAACCGTTAGCACCGCGACCCCCTATGGGAGCGAGCCTGTGGGAGCAAAGCTTGCTCGCGATGAACGATAACGCGGTCGTTAGAAAGACCGAGGCGCCTTTATCGCGAGCAAGCTTTGCTCCCACACAAGCTCAGCTCCCACAAGGGATGCGAGTAGTCTTTTTTCTCAAGTACTGGATCTTCCCATGAGTTCTGTTGCTGTGTTCAGCAAGGCCTCGCCGTTCGATGCATTGCAGCGCTGGCTACCAAAACTGGTGCTGGCGCCGAGCATGTTCATCGTTCTGGTGGGCTTCTACGGTTATATCTTGTGGACGTTCGTCCTGTCGTTCACCACCTCGACCTTTCTGCCGAACTACAAGTGGGCTGGTCTGGCGCAATACGCGCGGCTGTGGGAGAACGACCGCTGGTGGGTGGCGAGCAAGAACCTGGCGCTCTTTGGCGGCATGTTCATCGGCATCACCCTGGTGATCGGCGTACTGCTGGCGGTGTTTCTTGACCAGCGCATTCGTCGCGAGGGTTTCATCCGCACCATTTACCTGTATCCGATGGCGCTCTCGATGATCGTCACCGGTACGGCCTGGAAGTGGTTGCTCAACCCGGGCATGGGCCTGGACAAATTGTTGCGTGACTGGGGCTGGGAAGGCTTTCGCCTGGACTGGCTGATCGATCCGGACCGCGTGGTGTATTGCCTGGTGATCGCCGCGGTATGGCAGGCCTCGGGCTTCATCATGGCGATGTTCCTGGCCGGTCTGCGTGGGGTGGATCAATCGATCATCCGTGCCGCGCAGATCGATGGCGCGAGCATGCCGCGCATCTACTGGAAAGTGGTGCTGCCGAGCCTGCGGCCGGTGTTCTTCAGCGCCGTGATGATCCTGGCGCACATCGCGATCAAGAGCTTTGACCTGGTGGCGGCGATGACGGCCGGCGGCCCGGGTTACTCCTCTGACCTGCCTGCCATGTTCATGTACTCCTTCACGTTCAGTCGCGGCCAGATGGGCATGGGCTCGGCCAGCGCGATTCTGATGCTCGGTGCGATTCTCGCAATCATCGTGCCTTACCTGTACTCCGAGCTGAGGACCAAGCGTCATGACTAGTCTCGCTGCCAAACCTTCCATCAGCCTGAGTCGTATCGCGATCTACGCGGTACTGATCGTTGCCGTATTGCTTTACCTGGTGCCGTTGGTGGTCATGCTGTTGACAAGCTTCAAGACACCGGAAGACATCAGCACCGGCAACCTGCTGAGCTGGCCGACCGTGGTCACCGGCATCGGTTGGGTCAAGGCCTGGGCCACCGTTGACGGGTACTTCTGGAACTCGATCAAGATCACCGTCCCGGCGGTGCTGATCTCCACCGCGATCGGTGCATTGAACGGCTACGTATTGTCGATGTGGCGCTTTCGCGGTTCGCAGTTGTTCTTCGGCCTGTTGCTGTTCGGTTGCTTCCTGCCGTTCCAGACCGTCCTGCTGCCGGCGTCGTTCACGCTCGGCAAGATGGGCCTGGCCAGTACCACCACGGGTCTGGTGTTCATACATGTGGTCTACGGCCTGGCGTTCACCACGCTGTTCTTCCGTAACTACTACGTGAGCATTCCCGATGCGCTGGTGAAAGCGGCGCGACTGGACGGTGCGGGTTTCTTCACCATTTTCTGGCGGATCATCCTGCCGATGTCCACGCCGATCATCATGGTCTGCCTGATCTGGCAGTTCACTCAGATCTGGAACGACTTCCTGTTTGGCGTGGTGTTCTCCAGCGGCGATTCGCAGCCCATCACAGTGGCGCTGAACAACTTGGTCAATACCAGCACCGGGGCCAAGGAATACAACGTTGATATGGCGGCGGCGATGATCGCCGGGCTGCCGACCCTGCTGGTCTATGTGGTGGCAGGCAAGTATTTCGTGCGCGGTCTGACGGCCGGCGCAGTCAAGGGGTAATCATGGCAACGCTCGAACTTCGCAACGTAAACAAGACCTATGGTGCCGGCCTGCCGGACACCCTGAAGAACATCGAGTTGTCGATCAAGGAGGGTGAGTTCCTGATCCTCGTCGGTCCTTCGGGCTGCGGCAAGTCGACGCTGATGAACTGCATCGCCGGCCTTGAAACCATTACCGGCGGCGCGATCATGATCGGTGACCAGGACGTCAGCGGCATGAGCCCGAAGGATCGCGACATCGCCATGGTGTTCCAGTCCTACGCGCTGTACCCAACCATGAGCGTGCGCGAGAACATCGAGTTCGGCCTGAAAATTCGCAAGATGAACCAGGCCGCCATCGACGAAGAAGTCACCCGGGTGGCCAAGCTGTTGCAGATCGAACACTTGCTTAACCGCAAGCCCGGCCAACTTTCTGGCGGCCAGCAACAGCGCGTGGCCATGGGCCGGGCGCTGGCGCGGCGGCCGAAGATCTACCTGTTCGACGAACCGCTGTCCAACCTCGACGCCAAGCTGCGGGTCGAGATGCGCACCGAAATGAAACTGATGCACCAGCGTCTGAAGACCACCACGGTGTACGTCACCCACGATCAGATCGAAGCCATGACCCTGGGCGACAAAGTGGCGGTGATGAAGGACGGCATCATCCAGCAGTTCGGCACGCCGAAAGACATCTACACCAACCCGGCCAACCTGTTCGTGGCGAGTTTCATCGGTTCACCACCGATGAACTTCATCCCTTTGCGCCTGCAACGCAAGGACGGCCGTCTGCTGGCACTGCTCGACAGTGGTCAGGCCCGTTGCGAACTGCCGATGGGCATGCAGGACGCAGGCCTGGAAGACCGCGAAGTGATCCTCGGCCTGCGCCCGGAACAGATCATGCTGGCGGGCAACGAGGCCAATGGTTTGCCAACCATTCGCGCTGAAGTCCAGGTCACCGAACCTACCGGGCCGGACACCCTAGTGTTCGTCAACCTTAACGACACCAAGGTTTGCTGTCGCCTGGCGCCGGACGTGGCGCCGCAGGTGGGGGAGACCCTCACGCTGCAATTCGATCCATCAAAAGTGCTGCTGTTCGACGCCAAGTCCGGCGAACGCCTGGGCGTTGCCGGCCAGCCGCAAGCCGATGCCCGGTCGGCGAACGTGGCGCAGTTCAAAGGCCGATGAAGAACAAATGGGGGAGGGGGCTTGTAGGAGCAAAGCTCTCTCCCGCAGGAAGGAGTATGCGGCGAGTGGGGGACCACCCGGCGCAATCGTTGTAAACCGCGTTAGATAAAAACAGTTAATAACAATAAAGACGAGGAAGTAGGGATGAAGAAGAACAACACCAACGCCCGGCGCATCTGCCAACTTTCGGCGCTTGCGGCGGCGATGACTTTGGCTGGCGGCGTGCACGCGGCTGACGCTTTCAGCGCCGACTCACAGTGGATGACGGGCGACTGGGGTGGCGAGCGGACCAGACTGATCGAGCAAGGTATCGACATCAAGGCTGATTTCGTCGGTGAGATGGGGGCCAACCTCGACGGCGGCTACAACGATGACAAGACTGCGCGTTGGTCCCAGCAGTTTGGCTTGGGCGTAGCCCTCGACCTGGAAAAACTGGCAGGTTGGGGTGACACCACGGCCAAGATTCAATTCACTCGCCGTGACGGTCGCAACATCTCCAACGACCGTATCGGTGATCCACGTGCCGGCACCCTCAGTTCTTCCCAGGAAGTCTGGGGCCGTGGGCAAACCACCCGTCTGACGCAGTTGTGGATCAAGCAGCAGTATTTCGACAACAAGCTGGATGTCAAAGCCGGTTATTACGGGGTCGGCGAAGACTTCAACACGTTCCCGTGCGAGTTCCAGAACCTGGCGTTCTGCGGTTCGCAAGCGGGTAACTGGGCAACCGGCATCTGGTACAACTGGCCGATCATGCAGGCGGCGATTCGCGTGAAGTACAACCTCACGCCCGAACTCTATGCGCAGATCGGTGCCTACAACCAGAACCCTTCGCAACTGGAAAACGGAAACCGCTACAAGCTCAGCGGCAGTGGCACCAAGGGCACGCTCATTCCGATCGAGTTGGTCTGGTCGCCCAAGCTCAACAGCCTGCCGGGCGAATACCGTATTGGTTACTACAAAAGTACGGCCAAGGCTGATGACGTCCGCGAAGATGACAATGGCCAGGATGCCGCGACAACCGGTAACGCCTACCGCAGTCACAGCAGCAAGGATGGCTACTGGTTCGTGGCGCAGCAACAGCTCACCACCCACAACGGTGACGCCTCGCGCGGTCTGAACATTGCGGCCAACGCCACCTTCCATGACAAGGAAACCAACGTCGTCGACAACTACCAGTCGCTGATGTTCGTGTACAAGGGACCGTTCAATGCGCGTCCTAAAGATGACGTCGGGATCGGTTTCTCCCGTATCCATGTCAACGAAGATGTGAAGAAAAACGCCGAGCTGGTCAACGCAGCCAATGGTGTCAGCGACTACGACGATCCGTTGTTTTCGCCGTTGCGTGGCACCGAATACAACTACGAGATCAACTATGGTTTCCACGTGACCAACTGGCTGACCGTACGCCCTAACCTGCAATACATCACTCATCCGGGTGGTGTGAATGAAGTCGACGATGCGCTGGTCGCCGGCCTGAAAATTCAGTCGGTGTTCTAACGCTGTTGCGATAAGCTTCTCTCAATGTGCGCATATTGCGGATGGCCAAGGCTGTCCGCTTTTTTTTGGGGTGTGGGAGCAAAGCTTGCTCGCGATGAAGATGACGCGGTCTTCCAGAGCACCCAGTCGCCTGCATCGCGAGCAAGCTTTGCTCCCACAGGTCTACTGGCATAAATCCTCTCGCCACAAAAAGCTGTCGCATCAATCCAGTTCAATGATTTCCAGGACCGCAGCTCATGCATGAGCATCCGCTACAACGCTTTTTCAGATCCTTGCGCGAGCGCCCGGTATTTGCGTGGGAGCGCTATCAGCAACGCGATGTGCTGGTGATCGATCATCCGCTGTGCCAGGCGGTGTTCAGTCGCCAGGGCGCGCAACTATTGCACTTTCAACCGCGGGGTCAGAAACCCTGGTTGTGGTGTGCCGCCAAGTGGCCGCAAGTCGGTGCGATACGCGGTGGGGTGCCGGTGTGCTGGCCGTGGTATGGCCGTCATCCGAGCGAAAACGCCTGGCCGTCCCATGGCTGGGCACGGTTGATCGACTGGAAACTGCTCGACAGCCGCAGCGATGAAGACGGTGTGCACCTGCACTGGCAGCTCCAGTTGTGCGACTGGCAGGTCGATCTGTACGCCGACTTGGGCGAACGCATGGAATTACGCTTGAGCACCGAGCATCAAGACAGTCTGCCGTGCCAATTGAGCCAGGCTCTGCACGCCTATTGGCGTATTGGTGACGTCGGTGAGATAGCGCTGTCTGGGCTCGAGGGCGCGCAGGGTTACGACCAACTGAGCCGTGCGGCTTGTCAGCAGGAAGGTGATTTGCGGGTCGAGGGCGGCTGTCAGCGGGTTTTTCAGCATGAAGGTGAATTGCAGCTCAAGGACCACGCCTGGCAGCGTGAGCTGTGCATCGACACCGGCGCCAGCGCCGATACCGTGGTGTGGCATCCCGGGGCCCGGCCTTTGTTGGGGGTAAGTTGGGATGAAATCAGCGAATTCATTTGCGTCGAGGCGGCCAGTGGCGGCACCGACAGCTTGTGCCTGGCACCGGGGGAGCGGGCGCATTTGAGTTTGCAGGCGCGGGTGGGGGCTTAGCTCAGGATCTCTGGTGTGGCGACTGGCGCCTTCGCGAGCAAGCCCGCTCCCACATGGGGTTCGAGTTGTTCACATAACTTGTGATCAACATGGACCTTGTGGGAGCGGGCTTGCTCGCGAAGACGGACTATCAGACGCCGAAGATTCTGAATCGAATCAGTTGAACTCATCCCCCACCGGATACCGGCTGGCATTGAGGCTTTCCTTGATCTTGCGCAAATGCGGCTGGAAGTCCACGCCGCGGCGCAGGGTCATGCCGGTGGCGAGCACGTCCAGCACGGTGAGCTGGATGATCCGCGAGGTCATCGGCATATAGATGTCGGTGTCTTCGGGCAGCGGGATGTTCAGACTCAGGGTGCTGGCCTTGGCCAGGGGCGAACCTTCAGCAGTCAGCCCCAGTACCGACGCGCCGTTCTCCCGGGCGATGCGCGCCACTTCCACCAACTCGCGGGTGCGTCCGGTGTAGGAAATGATCACGAACAGCTCCCCCGTGTGAGCCACCGACGCGATCATCCGCTGCATCAGCACATCGGCGTGGGCGGTCACCGCCAGGTTGAAGCGGAAAAACTTGTGCTGGGCATCCAGCGCCACCGGTGCCGAAGCACCAAGGCCGAAGAAGTGAATCTGCCGGGCCTGGATCAGCAGGTCCACGGCACGACTGATCAAATTGGGATCAAGGGCCTGGCAGGCGCTGTCCAATGAGGCAATGGCACTGCCAAAGATTTTCCGGGTGTAGGCTTCCGGGTTGTCATCGGCCTCCACCGCCCGACTGACATAAGCGGCGCCGCTGGCCAGGCTTTGGGCCAGTTGCAGCTTGAGTTCCGGGTAGCCGCTGACGCCGAATGAACGGCAGAAACGGTTCACGGTGGGTTCGCTGACCGAAGCGGCCTGGGCGAGGGCGGCGATGCTGAAGCGGGTGGCCTGCTGTGGGTTGAGCAGGATCACTTCGGCCACTTTGCGTTCTGCCTTGTTCAGGTCTTCAAGGCGACTCTGGATCTGTTCCAGTAAATTTCGCACGCGGTCCATACAAGATTCCTAGAAAGACGGGTCTTTGATACGACCCTTTGCGGTGGCCTATCCTACTGATGGCTCCGGTGTACCACCACTCGGAATCGGTATTTTCGGAAAATGTTGTGGTTATTACTACATTTTTCCTTGAGTGATGCCTTGAAAAAAGGTATTTGTAGCTTAACTTGATAAAAGAACAAACATCATGCATTCGATTACGGTTGAACCGTGCACCTTCGCCTTGTTCGGCGCGTTGGGCGACCTGGCCTTGCGCAAGCTGTTTCCTGCCCTTTATCAGCTCGATGGCGCGGACCTGCTGCACGAGGACACGCGGATCATAGCCCTGGCCCGGGAGCTGGGCAGTGAGCAACAGCACCTGGCGTTCATCGCTGCTGAGTTGCGCCGCTACGTGGGCGACAAGGACCTGAACGAAACCGTGGTCGAACGCTTCCTGGGGCGACTGACTTACCTGCACGTGGATTTCCTCAAGGCCGAGGACTATGTTGCCCTGGCCGAGCAGGCCCGCTCGGCCCAGCAAGTCATTGCCTATTTTGCCACCCCGGCGGCGGTGTACGGAGCAATCTGCGAGAACCTGGCCAAGGTCGGTTTGTGCGAAAACACCCGTGTCGTGCTGGAGAAACCCATCGGCTCGGACCTGGAATCGTCGCGCAAGGTCAACGACGCCGTGGCGCAGTTTTTCCCGGAAAACCGCACCTATCGCATCGACCACTACCTGGGCAAAGAGACGGTACAGAACCTGATCGCGCTGCGGTTCGCCAACAGCCTGTTCGAAACCCAGTGGAACCAGAATTACATTTCCCATGTGGAAATCACCGTCGCCGAGAAGGTCGGCATCGAAGGCCGCTGGGGCTATTTTGACAAGGCCGGCCAACTGCGCGACATGATCCAGAATCACCTGCTGCAGTTGCTCTGCCTGATTGCTATGGACCCGCCGGCCGACCTGTCCGCCGACAGCATCCGTGACGAGAAAGTCAAAGTGCTTAAGGCCCTGGCGCCCATCAGCCCGGAAGGTCTGACGACTCAGGTGGTGCGCGGTCAGTACATCGCCGGCCACAGCGAAGGCAAGTCGGTGCCGGGGTACCTGGAAGAGCCTAACTCCAACACCCAGAGCGATACCGAAACCTTCGTGGCCCTGCGCGCCGACATTCGCAACTGGCGCTGGGCCGGGGTTCCGTTTTACCTGCGCACCGGCAAGCGGATGCCGCAGAAACTCTCGCAGATCGTCATTCACTTCAAGGAACCGTCCCACTACATCTTCGCCCCCGAGCAGCGCTTGCAGATCAGCAACAAGCTGATCATCCGCCTGCAACCGGACGAAGGCATTTCCTTGCGGGTGATGACCAAGGAGCAAGGCCTGGACAAGGGCATGCAATTGCGCAGCGGTCCGTTGCAACTCAACTTTTCCGACACCTATCGCAGCGCACGGATTCCCGATGCCTACGAGCGGTTGTTGCTGGAAGTCATGAACGGCAATCAGAACCTGTTTGTCCGTAAAGATGAAATTGAAGCCGCGTGGACGTGGTGTGACCAGTTGATTGCCGGATGGAAGAAGTCCGGCGATGCGCCCAAGCCGTATGCGGCCGGGTCCTGGGGGCCGATGAGCTCCATTGCACTGATCACGCGGGATGGGAGGTCATGGTATGGCGATATCTGAAGTGAAACTGCCGCAGGGCGTCAGCGCCCACGCATTCAAAAACCCGGTGCTGCTGGCTGAGGGCTTGGCGTTGAAGGTGGCCGAGCAATTACGCGCGGCGATTGAGGCGCGCGGCACGGCGACCCTGGTGGTCTCCGGCGGTCGCAGCCCAGTGGCGTTTTTCCAGAGCCTGGCCAAACAGACGCTGGACTGGTCGAACGTGGTGGTGAGCCTGGCCGACGAGCGCTGGGTGCCGGTTGAACACGCCGACAGCAATGCCGGTCTGCTCAAGCGTTATCTGCTGCAAGGTGCGGCGGCCAAGGCCCAGTTCCTGAGCCTCTACAGCGCCAGCGCCGATCTGGAAGCCGCAGCCGAGCAGGCTGATCGTTTGCTGGCCGAGCTGCCGCCCATTGACGTACTGGTACTGGGCATGGGTGATGACGGGCACACCGCCTCGCTGTTCCCTGATAGCCCGAACCTGGCCCAAGCCTTGGATGCCAACGGTGTCCGCCGTTGCTGGCCAATGCTGGCGCCCACCGTGCCGCACCAGCGCCTGACCATGAGTCGCGCCTTGCTGGCCTCAGCGAAACACAAAGTGCTGTCGATTTCCGGTCAGTCGAAATTGACCACCCTGAACGCTGCGGTGGCCGGTGACAACGTCGCCGAAATGCCGATTCGCGCGTTTTTGCAACCAACGTTAGAGATTTACTGGTGCCCATGAACCAAGGATCAGCCGCTATGAAAAACCCATCCCCGACCGTTTCCATGGCGGACAAAGTTACCCTGATCGACAGCCTCTGCGCCAAGGCGCGGATCCTGCCGGTGATCACCATTGCCCGTGAACAGGACATCCTGCCGCTGGCTGATGCCCTGGCCGCCGGCGGCCTGACGGCGCTGGAAGTGACCTTGCGTTCGCAGTACGGCCTCAAGGCCATCCAGGTGCTGCGCGAGCAACGTCCGGAGCTGGTGACCGGTGCCGGTACGGTGTTGGACCGCCATATGCTGGCCGCTGCCGAGGCTGCCGGTTCGCAGTTCATCGTCACCCCAGGCATCACCCGTGATCTGCTGGAGGCCAGCGTCGACAGCCCGATCCCGTTGCTGCCGGGCATCAGCAACGCTTCCGGCATCATGGAGGGCTATGGCCTGGGCTATCGCCGCTTCAAACTGTTCCCGGCGGAAGTCAGCGGCGGTGTCGCGGCCATCAAGGCCCTGGGCGGCCCGTTCGGCGAAGTGAAGTTCTGCCCGACCGGCGGCGTAAGCCCGGCCAATATCAAGAGCTACATGGCGTTGAAAAACGTGATGTGCGTGGGCGGTAGCTGGATGCTTGATCCTGAGTGGATCAAGAATGGCGACTGGACCCGCATCCAGGAGTGCACCGCCGAGGCGCTGGCGCTGCTGGACTGATTGTCTTACCGAACCTTCGTTGGGTGTTCTACGGTTTTGCGGTGCGCTTGGTCGGCGCGCCGTTTTTTTTTGCCTGGGTTTTATCGTACCGCGCTGGATGAACGCTGGATTTGTGGCGAGGGGATTTATCCCCGCTGGGGCGCGCAGCGGCCCCGAAACCTGACATCTCGGTGCGTCAGATAGGTTAAGTCCACCTTGCTGGGGCTGCTGCGCTGCCCAGCGGGGATAAATCCCCTCGCCACAACTACATTCGGCTCAGGTTAATCAGCGCCGCAGTCAACCGCTCGATATCACTCGCCAAGGTGATCAACCCTGGGGTAATGCGAATGCACGGCCCAACGCTGGTATGGCGCACCACGGTGAAAATGCCATGCTCATTGAGCAATCGATCAGCCATCGCTTGTTGATCGGCCTGGGCGGTGAAGCGCATCGCGGTGATCCCGCAATAGAGACGCTGGTCCTGCGGAGTCATGACTTCGATGCCCGGTACATCGCGTACGGCGCTCACCCACAGGTCGCGCAGATGACAGAGGCGTGCGCCTTTGGCCGAAGCGCCGCCCAGGGCCCGGTGTTCTTCGAAGACCAGGGGCAGGGTGAGCAAGGCAGGGATATTGGGTGTGCTGTGGGGCGTTCGCGAGCGCACGTCAGTGGCAGGATAATGATCTTCGTCCATGTCCGGGTCGATGTCGGCCAGCCGTTGCGGTGCGATGTACAAAAAGCCCAGGGCCAGTGGCCCGCCGATCCACTTCTGCAGGTTGAACCCGGCAAATTCGATACCGAGCTTCTTCAGATCGAAATCGACCTGGCCCAGCGCGTGGGCACCGTCGAGAATGATATCGACGCCAAACTCGCGAGCGGTCTCGGCAATGGCCTGGACCGGCATCACTAGCCCGGTGAGGTGGTTGACGTAGGTCAGCGCCATCAGCTTTAGGCGCGGGTAGCGAATGAACGCTTGGCGATAAGTGCCCACCAGACTTTCGAAACTGGCGGGGTACGGGTGCACGAGTTCAATCACTTGCACGCCACGCTGCCGGGCCAGCCAGCGCATCGCGCTTTTGACCGACGCGTATTCCAGATCACAGATCAGCACCTGATCGCCAGGCTTGAGGCCGTTGTAGTTGCGAATCAGCGTTTGCAGGGCGTCTCCGGCACTGTTGGCCAGCGCTACGCCAGTGGGAGATGCGTGGATCAGTTGCGCCACTTGCTGGCGAATCGCTTCGCCATGGTCCCGGTCGAAATGCTGGCGCACGTACACCGAGTTACCGCGGTTGACGAACTCGATATTGCGTTGGTACTCCTCGACCACCGTCCGGGACATGCGGCCGAAGTAGCCGTTTTCCAGATTGAGCGGCCCATTGGGGTCGACATCGTAGCGACCCACGAAAGTCTCCCAGAAAGCTTCATCGTGGGCGCGCAGGGTGTTCTCGGGCATGGCGGGGCTCAATCAATGTTGGGGCTTGGGTTTGCCGTGTTTGGCCCGCAGAGGGTCAAGCAGGTCCGACAGACCGTTGTGGTCGATCTCCTGCATCAGCGCCAGCAAACCGCCGAGTTCCCCGTGCGGAAAACCCTCGCGAGCAAACCAGTTTAGGTATTGCCCGGGCAGGTCGGCCAGGATTCGGCCTTTGTATTTGCCGAAGGGCATCTGGCGTGTCACCAGCAGTTCGAGCTTTTCCGGGTTCATGGTAGAGGTCTTGATTCAGTCAACCTGGAAAATACAGGCATTCTGCATGCAGGCCAAATGACAGATCATGCAAAGAACACGGATACAGTTATTGGGTTGTTATGTAAGTAATTGATTTTTAATAATTTTATTTGGTGTGGCGGCTGGCACGACCGATGCAATATTCCTTGTAGGTTTTTTATTCACCAAGCAAAGGAATTGAAAAATGACCGACATCAATAAAGAATCCATCTCCGTCCTGAACGACCTGATCGAGACCAGCAAAGATGGTCAGGAAGGTTTCAAGACTTGCGCTGAAGACATCAAGCATCCCCAACTCAAGGCTTTGTTCGTCCAGCGTGCCGCAGACTGCGCCACCGCCGCGGCTGAGCTGCAAGCTGCCGTACGCTCGCTGGGCGGCGACCCGGAAACCTCGACCAGCGTGTCCGGTGACCTGCACCGCCGTTGGGTCGACGTGAAAGCCGTATTCACTGGCAAGGACGAAGAAGCGGTGCTCAACGAAGCCGAGCGCGGTGAAGACCATGCCCTCAAGGCTTACAAGCAAGCCATGGAGAAGATCAGCAAGCACAACCTGGTTGGCATTCGCGACCTGGTTGAGCGTCAGTACCATGGCGTGCAACGTAACCATGACCAGGTAAAAGCCCTGCGGAACCAGGCGCGCGCCAGCTAAACACACGCACTGAACAAAAAACGCCAGCCTGTCTGGCGTTTTTTTGTGCCGATCATGTAACTGCGGCTCTGGACTCAAATAGATAGCCAGCTAATAATTGCACCCTCCATCACCCTTTTATTGCATCTATCGTTATTGCGTCCCCAGAAGAGTTTTTCGCGTGCCCATTACTTTCCAGGCCCTGTTCGCTCCCGACCGCCTCGCTGTGCAATTCGCCATCAAGACCGTGCTCGGTGGCGGGTTGGCGCTTTGGCTGGCCTTGCGCTGGGGGCTGGAGCAGCCTTCATGGGCATTGATGACCGCGATCATCGTGGCGCAACCACTGTCCGGGATGGTGGTGCAGAAAGGCTTGGCGCGGCTGCTAGGAACGTTGGTCGGCACCGCCATGTCCGTGGTGTTCATGGGACTGTTCGGCCAGGCGCCCTGGTTGTTCCTGCTGGCGCTGGCCCTGTGGCTGGGCTTGTGCACGGCCTGCTCCACACTGCTGCGCAGCGCCTGGTCCTATTCCTTCGTGCTGGCCGGGTACACGGTGGCAATCATTGCCTTGCCGGCGATTTCCCATCCGCTGGGGGTATTCGATCAGGCCGTGGCGCGCTGTACGGAGATCAGCCTGGGCATCGTCTGCGCGACCGCGACCAGCGCGTTGCTCTGGCCGTTGCGGGTCGAGCGGCAATTGGCCGATCAGGCCCGTGCCGCCTGGCAGAGCGGCATGCAGGCGGCCCGTGCGACACTGACGGGCGATGCCCAGGCCCGTAAAGGGTTGCTGGAAATCCTCGGCAAGATCGTCGCCGTGGATGCCCAGCGTGAACACGCCTGGTTCGAAGGCAGCCTGGGTCGGCAGCGGGCCCGGGCCATCAGCGCTCTGAGCCAGAAATTGTTGATGCTGCTGCGCATCTCCCGCTCGGTGCGTCGGCAGTGGAACCAACTCGACCCCGCGGAGGCCGAGGCCCTCAAGCCGTGGATGAGCGAGGTGCAACAAGCCCTCGAAGCCGACAGAGCGACCCTGCAAGCCCTGCGGCCTCGGGTACTGGATGCATCCCACGATCCACAGATCAGCTCGGCGCAAAGTTATTGCCTGGCCCGCTTCGCCTTGTTGCTCGATACCGCTCTGGCGGCCTGCGCCGCCTTGACGGCGGTGCAAGAGGGCAGGGAGGCGGTGGATCCGCCGCGGACCCTGGCGCCCCATCGTGACTTGCCTCTGGCCATGGTGTTCGGTGCGCGTAGCGCCCTGGCGTTTCTGGCGGTCGCCTGTTTCTGGCTGGCGACTGCCTGGCCCGCCGCCTCAGGCGCGCTGGTGCTCACCTGTGTGGTGTGCAGTCTGTTCGCCAGTCGTGAAAACGGCGCGCAGATCGGCATGAGCTTTCTTCGGGGAATTGTGTTGGCGGTGCCGACGGCGTTTGTGATCGGCGAGATTTTGCTGCCGCAGTGGAGCAGTTTCGCGATGCTGGCCATGGCCATGGGCGTGCCGCTGTTCCTGGGGGCGCTGTGCATGGCCAAGCCGCAGATTTTCGCCACGGCCACCTCGTTTTGCCTGCATTTCGTGGTGCTGATATCGCCTCTCAATGCCATGAAATATGACGTGGCGGCGTTCTTCAACAATGCTCAGGCGATGATGATCGGTGTTGGCGCGGCGGTGCTGGCATTCAATCTGCTGATTCTGCGCGATCCAGCCTGGCATAGCCGTCGCCTGTTGGCCGCCACGCTTGACGATCTGGTGCGTCTGACGCGCCGTAACCTGCGGGGCGCCGAGAGCTGGTTCGGTGGGCGCATGGCCGATCGGCTGTTGCAACTGGCGCGGCACTATCCCGAACTGCCGGTGCCGGCGCGTAGCCGTTGGGATGACGGATTGCTTGGCCTGGACATGGGTGACGAGTTGCTGCATCTGCGCTTGAGTCTGGCCGTTGCCCAAATGCCCGACAACCGGGCCCAGCGCCGTTACTTTGAAACGCTGGAGCAGGTGCTTGAGCGCGGTCCGGCTGTTGATCGGGCCGAAGCACTGGGCCCGGCGAGCGACGAGTTCCTGAATGTGTTGTCGACGCAACCGCCCGGCGATGCGCTGAAACTGGCCCAAGGCGCGGTGGTGCAATTGCAGAACAGCTGGCGCGCCTGGTGTCGTCAGCGTGAACCTGAACAACGGGAGCACAGCCATGGGCTTGCGTGAGTGGTCGATAGGCGGGGTATTGCTCAGCCCGTTTTTGATTTATGTGGTGCTGGCCTTGCTGGTGACCGGTGGGCTACGCCTGTTGCTCAGCCTCGTGCCGGCCGGGCGCTGGATCTGGCATGAAGCCTTGTTCGACTGCGCCCTGTATGTCTGTGTCCTGACTGTTATTACCGTGGTCCTCGGACCGCTATAAGGAGTTGAACATGCGTACTTCCGTACGTGTTGCCGTCACGCTGAGCGTGGTGGCTGTGGCGATCTTCGCCGGGTTTCATCTGTGGCAGTACTACATGCTCACGCCCTGGACCCGGGATGCGCGGATTCGCGCCGACGTGGTGGTGATCGCGCCCGACGTGTCGGGTTGGGTGCGCGAGCTCAAGGCGGTGGATAACCAGCAGGTCAAGGCCGGTGATTTATTGCTGAGCATCGATCGCGAACGTTTCGAGGCCGCGCTGGAGAAAGCCCGGGCGGTGGTCCAGACCCGGCAGCAGCAACTGAGTTTGCGTGAACACGAAGCCAGTCGACGCGCCGCGCTGGGGCCCCAGGCTATCAGCGCCGAGTTGCGGGAAAACGCCCAGATCAACGCCGGCATCGCCCGGGGCGAACTGCGCGAGGCCCAGGCCGAGGCCAAGGTCGCCGAACTCAACCTGGCCCGCAGCCAGGTCCTGGCCCCACGGGGCGGCCATATCACCAACCTGCGCCTGGCCGAGGGCAACTACGTGAATGCCGGGCAACCGGTCATGGCGCTGATCGACGATTCAACGTTTTATGTGCAGGCCTATTTCGAAGAAACCAAACTGCCCAGGATCCGCGTGGGCGATCCGGTCAACGTCTGGTTGATGAGCGCCGGTCATGCCCTGCAAGGTCACGTCGAAAGCATCAGCCGCGGCATCACCGACCGCAATACCAATCCCGATGCGCAGTTGCTTGCGGAGGTCGAGCCGACCTTCAATTGGGTGCGCCTGGCCCAGCGGATTCCGGTGCGGATCAAGCTGGACAAGGTACCGGAAGGGGTGAACCTGAGCGCGGGGATGACAGCGAGTGTGCAGGTGCGCGAAGACCCGCAATAACTTTGTGGCGAGGGGATTTATCCCCGCTGGGGCGCGAAGCGGCCCCAACACCTCAATATCACTGCGGTGTCAGCCCGAGCGCAGGGGGCTGCTTCGCAGCCCAACGGGGATAAATCCCCTCGCCACAAGTCATCCACCGTAAATGCGGGTGAATCAACCGACAGTAATCGCCGGCAGCGTCGGCAAGGTCACGGTTTGCTGCTTGCGTGGCGCGAGGATTTCAGCTTCGCCGTCCACCACCAGTTCGTCGCGCTGATTGAACACTCGAGTGGCAATGCGTACGCGAAATTTCGGCAGTTTCTCAAGGATTTCCAGGCGTACAGTCAGGGTGTCGCCAATCTTCACCGGTTTCTGGAAGCTCATCTGCTGGCCGATATAAATGGTGCCAGGCCCAGGCAGCTCGCAGGCCACCGCCGCGCTGATCAGCGCACCGCTGAACATGCCATGGGCGATGCGCTCCTTGAACATGCTCGCCGCGGCGAATTCGGCATCCAGGTGCACCGGGTTGTGATCGCCCGACATCGCGGCGAACAGCTGGATGTCGCGCTCTTCGACGGTCTTGCTGTAGCTGGCGGTCTGGCCGACTTCGAGGGCTTCGTAGGGGATGTTGGTAACCTGGGTCATCTATCAAATCCTGTGACGAGTAAAGGAAAACGCTGCAAACCTATTCGCTGCGTGGCGGTCGCTTGTGACTCAGGGCCTGGGCAATCCAGGCCAGCACGTCGGCCGTCACTTCATCGCGGTTGGTTTCGTTGAACAGTTCGTGCCGGGCTTGCGGGTAAATCGTCAATTGTAAGTGCTGGCTACCGGCGCCGCGCAGGGCGTCAGCCAGATCCTTCAGACGCCTGCCTTCACTCACCGGATCACATTCACCGCCGATCACCAGCAGGGGCAGGCCCGGATCGATCTGGGCGAGATTGGACGCTTTGCTGATTTGCTGCAACCCGCCGAGCAGGTCGACCCACAATTGATTGGTGCAGCGAAAGCCGCACAGCGGGTCGTGAAGGTACTTGTCGACTTCGGCCGGGTCGCGGCTGAGCCAGTCGAAGGGCGTACGCGTGGGTTTGAATTTTTTGTTGAAACTGCCGAAGGACAGCCACTCGATCAGGGCGCTGCGGCCCTTGGAGCCCTGGCGCTTGCGCTCGCAACGGGCGATCAGGCGCGCGGCACGATAGAGCGCCACGGGCTGGAAATTCGAGCCGCTGAGAATTGCTCCGTGCAGACTGGCGCTGTGATGCAGCAGGTAACCCTGGGCGATGTAGCTGCCCATGCTATGGCCCAGCAACACGATGGGGACATCGGGATGTTGCTGGCCGATGTGTTGATTGAGGCTGGCCAGGTCGCCGACCACCTTGGCCCAGCCATCCTCGTCTGCAAAATGGCCGAGCGTCCCTGCTTCGCCGGTTTTGCCATGGCCGCGCTGGTCCGGCGCGTAGACACCGTAGCCCGCATCGCACAGCGCCTGGGCCAGACGCGCGTAGCGGCCGCTGTGTTCGGCCATGCCGTGGGCCAGCATGATCACCGCTTCAGGGGCGGTTTCAGGCAGCCACTGATTGACGAACAGGCGGCTGTGGTCGGTGGCGCTGAGCATGAACGTTTGGTGGATCATGGTCATTCCTTTACTCACGGGCATACACAAGGGCAAACACAGCGTCGCTGCATTGTATAGCGCATCCGTTGCGTCTCGCCTGATCAGGCTACGTCGAGGCAGGAAGATTCACACAATCTATGACGCAGGTCGCCATATTTGCCTGATTGGCCATAGCTGCTAGTGTCCCAAGAGCACCGCCTGTGCAAGAGCCACAGAAGCGGCCCGGACACGTTCAGGTAAAGAGGATAAAAACAATGCAGCCTGATTTCTGGAATGACAAACGCCCGGCCGGCGTGCCCCTGGACATTGACTTGGGGGCCTACAAATCGGTGATCGAGGTGTTCGAGCGTTCCTGCAAGAAATTCGCCGACCGTCCGGCGTTCAGCAACATGGGGGTCACCCTGACCTACGCCGAACTCGAACGCTACAGCGCCGCCTTCGCCGGTTACCTGCAAGCCCATACCGACCTGACGCCTGGCGACCGCATTGCGGTGCAGATGCCCAACGTCCTGCAATACCCCATCGCCGTATTCGGAGCCTTGCGCGCCGGGCTGATCGTGGTCAACACCAACCCGTTGTATACCCCGCGGGAAATGCGTCACCAGTTCAAGGACTCCGGCGCGCGGGCACTGGTGTACATGAACCTGTTCGGCCAGAAAGTCCAGGAAGTGCTGCCTGATACCGACCTGCAATACCTCATCGAGGCGAAGATGGGCGACCTGATGCCAAGCGCCAAGGGGCTGGTCAATACGCTGGTGAGCAAGGTCAAGAAGATGGTCCCTGACTATTCGCTGCCCCAGGCTGTTTCATTCAAGAGCACGTTGCGCCTGGGGCGAGGCCATGGCATCAAACCGCTGAAAGTCAGCCTCGATGACATCGCGGTGCTGCAATACACCGGCGGCACCACCGGCCTGGCCAAGGGCGCGATGCTGACCCATGGCAACCTGGTGGCGAACATGCAACAGGCCCGGGCATGCCTGGGCCAGTTTGGCGACGACGACGGCCAGCCGCTATTGCGCGAAGGCCAGGAAGTGATGATCGCGCCGCTGCCGCTGTACCACATCTACGCCTTCACGGCGAATTGCATGTGCATGATGGTCACCGGCAACCACAACGTGCTGATCACCAACCCACGGGACATCGGTGGTTTTATCAAGGAGCTGAAGAACTGGCGTTTTTCAGCGCTGTTGGGGCTCAACACGCTGTTCGTGGCGTTGATGGATCATCCGGATTTCAAGACTCTGGATTGCTCCAGTCTCAAACTCACCAACTCTGGTGGCACGGCGCTGGTCAAGGCGACCGCTGAACGGTGGGAACAGCTCACCGGCTGCCGCATCACAGAAGGGTATGGCTTGACCGAAACCTCGCCAGTGGCCAGCACCAACCCCTATGGCAAGAAGTCCCGGCTGGGCACGGTGGGGCTGCCGGTGCCGGGCACGCTCATGAAAGTGGTCAGCGACGATGGCACCGAGCAACCGTTGGGCGAGCGTGGCGAGTTGTGCATCAAGGGCCCGCAGATCATGAAAGGCTACTGGAAGAAGCCTGAAGCCACCGCCGAGGTGCTGGACAGCGAAGGCTGGTTCAAATCCGGTGATATCGCGGTGATTGACCCGGACGGCTTCGTGCGCATCGTCGACCGCAAGAAAGACATGATCATCGTCTCGGGTTTCAACGTGTACCCCAACGAAATCGAAGACGTGGTGATGGCTCATCCGAAAGTCGCCAACTGCGCGGTGATCGGCGTACCGGACGAACGTTCGGGGGAAGCGGTGAAACTGTTCGTGGTGCCCCGCGAGACGGGCGTTAGCCTTGAAGAGCTCAAGGCGTACTGCAAGGAAAACTTCACCGGTTACAAGATACCCAAGCACATCGTGCTGCGAGAGTCGTTGCCGATGACGCCAGTGGGCAAGATATTGCGTCGCGAGTTGCGGGATATCGCCTGACGTCTCAACGAAAACCTGATGTGGGAGCGGGCTTGCTCGCGAATGCGGTTTATCAGTCACAATTATCGGTGACTGACACTCAGCCTTCGCGAGCAAGCCCGCTCCCACAGTTGTTTGTGTATTCAGAGCGATTTGATGGGGCTTAGAATTTTTACTCTAAAAATGACTATTGCATATTCTTGAGTCATGTTTATGACTGTAGGGGCCACTTTTGGCTCTAGGCGACCCTTGGCAAAGCTGCTACTCTCGGCGCGCTTTTGTGACTTCTCGGCGTTGAATTAGGCCAGATTCACCAATAAACACACACCAATAATAATCGCATCAAATGCGGTGAGAATTCGCGTTGCTGAGGAGTGGGCTTCCATGATCGAAGACTTTTGGAAGGATAAGTACCCAGCTGGGATTGCTGCCGACATCAATCCAGACGAGTATCCGAATATTCAGGCGGTGTTGAAGCAGTCCTGCCAACGCTTCGCCGACAAGCCGGCATTCAGCAACCTTGGCAAGACAATCACCTACGGTGAGTTGTACGAATTGTCCGGTGCCTTTGCTGCGTACCTGCAACAGCATACCGATTTGCAGCCAGGCGATCGAATCGCCGTGCAACTGCCCAACGTTCTCCAGTATCCGGTTGCCGTGTTCGGTGCGATTCGCGCTGGCCTGATCGTGGTCAACACCAACCCGCTGTACACCGCGCGGGAAATGGAACACCAGTTCAACGACTCCGGTGCCAAGGCGCTGGTGTGCCTGGCGAACATGGCGCACCTGGCCGAGGTTGTGGTGCCCAAGACGGGCGTCAAGCATGTAATCGTCACCGAAGTCGCCGATCTGCTGCCGCCACTCAAGCGTCTGCTGATCAACAGCGTGATCAAGTACGTCAAGAAGATGGTCCCGGCTTATCACTTGCCCAAGGCCGTCAAGTTCAACGATGTGCTGAGCAAGGGCCACGGCCAGCCAGTGACCGAAGCCAACCCGACCAGCGACGACGTGGCCGTGCTGCAGTACACCGGTGGCACCACCGGCGTGGCCAAGGGTGCGATGCTCACCCACCGCAACCTGGTGGCGAACATGTTGCAGTGCAAGGCACTGATGGGTTCCAACCTCAATGAAGGTTGCGAGGTCCTGATCACGCCGCTGCCTCTGTATCACATCTACGCTTTCACCTTCCATTGCATGGCGATGATGCTGATCGGCAATCACAACATCCTGATCAGCAACCCGCGCGACCTTCCGGCGATGGTCAAGGAACTGTCGAAGTGGAAATCCAGCGGTTTTGTCGGCCTCAACACGTTGTTCGTGGCCCTGTGCAACAACGAAGCCTTCCGCAACCTGGACTTCTCGGCATTGAAGGTAACGTTGTCCGGCGGCATGGCGCTGCAATTGGCGGCGGCCGAGCGCTGGAAAGCGGTGACCGGCTGCCCGATCTGCGAAGGTTATGGCATGACCGAAACCAGCCCGGTCGCCACCGTTAACCCGATCCAGAAAATTCACGTTGGCACCATCGGCATTCCGGTGCCGTCGACGCTGTGCAAGATTATCAATGACGCGGGCGAAGAACTGCCATTGGGCGAAATCGGTGAACTGTGCGTGAAAGGTCCACAGGTCATGAAGGGCTACTGGCAGCGTCAGGACGCCACCGACGAGATCCTCGACAGTGAAGGCTGGCTCAAGACCGGCGATATCGCGCTGATCCAGCCGGACGGCTACATGCGCATCGTCGATCGCAAGAAAGACATGATCCTGATCTCCGGTTTCAACGTGTATCCCAACGAGCTGGAAGACGTGCTGGCGACCCTGCCGGGCGTGCTGCAATGCGCGGCCATCGGTGTACCGGACGAGAAATCCGGCGAGGCGATCAAGATTTTCATTGTGCCTCGCCCGGGTGTCACGCTGACCAAGGAGCAGGTGATGGAGCACATGCGCGCCAACGTCACGGGCTACAAAGTGCCCAAGGCTGTGGAGTTCCGCGATGCGTTGCCGACCACCAACGTCGGCAAGATCCTGCGGCGCGAGTTGCGTGATGAAGAACTGAAGAAGTTGGGTCTGAAGAAGTAAAACCGCTGCCAATAAAAAGCCCCGCCAGTGCGGGGCTTTTTGTTTGGGATTGTCCCGGCAGGCACCAAAAACCTGTGGCGAGGGGATTTATCCCCGCTGGGTTGCGCAGCAACCCCCTGCGTCTTGTATGACAGATTGGTGTGGCTCATGAAAGCGTGGGGCTGCTTCACAGCCCAGCGGGGATAAATCCCCTCGCCACAGGAAGCCCGGCAGCTATACGGATTGGTTACAACCTGAACTGCGCAAAATCCAGGTTGGTGCCACCCGGGCGCATATCCTGCAGGTACGAATCCTTGTCGGCGCTCAGCTCCAGGCTCAGGGCCGCCTTGCGCTTGCCCTGGTTACGCACTTCCAGGCCCTCGAGTTTTTCGCGCAGGAACACGGTCGGCACTTTCAGGTGCAGCAGCTCATCGGTGGCCGGGGTGTGCAGCAGCAGGTGGATCCATTCGTACTGACCGATGGCCAGGCGTGCCACCGGGATATCGAACCAGAAGATGTTGCGGTTACGGTTCAATTCGCTGAAGTGGCAGTTATTGACGCCCAGTACGGCGCCGCCCAGTTCCTGGTTTCTGCGGGCGATGGCCTGCTTTTTATCGAGTTTCATAACGTTCCTACGAGATTGGAGCTTCAGGCCGCAGCCTGAATACGTGGGGCATTCTCGGGGGTGGATCGGCAAACATAAAGCGCAACCTGCATCTGACGATGAAATGCGCTGCTGAAAAAATGAAACTCCCCGCAAACGGCCTCGGTCAACCCTTATGTAATGACTTTTCGTACTGTTGTTCACAGGAGAGACATCATGGGTAGCACGAGCGATAAAGTGAAGGGCGTTGCCAACGAAGCCGTCGGCAACATCAAGCAAGGCGTCGGCAAGGCCACCGACAATGACCGAATGCGCGCCGAGGGCGTGGTCCAGGAGAAAAAAGGTGAGGTCCAGCAAACCGTGGGCAAGGCCAAGGACGCAGTCAAGAAAGGCGTTGACGAGGCATAACCGGCCTGTTGAATAACCGATTGGAACGGCCATCCGCGGGTGGCCGTTTTCATGTCGGCTCGAACTTGCACCGGGGAAATTGTTCCAAAGTCGCCAACAGGTTACTTTTGTCTTGGATAGCACCCCGTGAGTCGCCAGGCGACCTTCCTTTTTTGCGGCGAAAGGAGACGCACATGATGTTCCCGGCCTTGAAAGGCTTGCCCTTGCATCGTGTGATGATGCGCACCGTGACTGAGTTTCTCGACGACGAGATGTCGACCTACGCCTCGGCATTGGCCTACCAGATGCTGTTTTCGCTGTTCCCCTTCATTCTGTTCCTGATCGCACTGATCGGTTTCCTGCACCTGCCGGATTTCTTCTCCTGGCTGCGTATGCAATCGGAACTGGTGTTGCCGCCCCAGGCCCTGGAGCAGGTCAACCCGGTGATCGACCAGCTCCAGCAATCCAAGGGTGGGTTGTTGTCGGTGGGTATCGTCATTGCGTTGTGGACGGCCTCGGCCGGTGTCCGGTTGATGATGAGCGCGATGAACGCCGCCTACGATGTGGTGGAGGGCCGTCCGGTCTGGAAGCGCTTTCCGCTGTCGATTTTCTACACCATTGGCATCGCCGGCATGTTGTTGGCCGCTGCGGCGCTGATGGTGCTCGGGCCGCAGGTGATGGGCTGGATCGCGGCCCAGGTCGGGCTGGAGGAGTTCATCGTCACGCTCTGGACCATCGTGCGCTGGCCGATAATCGTGTTTTTGCTGATGGTGGCCGTGGCGTTGATCTATTACGTGATGCCTGACGTCAAACAGGAGTTCCGCTTTATCACGCCGGGGTCGGTGCTGGCGGTGGTGGTATGGATCATCGCCTCCCTGGGCTTCGCGTTTTACGTCAAGACCTTCGCCAATTACAACGCCATGTATGGCAGTATCGGCGCGATCATTGTGCTGTTGCTGTATTTCTATATTTCTTCGGCGGTGCTGTTACTCGGAGCGGAGATGAATGCGGTGATCGAGCACATGTCCGCCGAGGGCAAGGACCGTGGCGAGAAGGCTCCGGGCGAGCACGAAAAACAGCATGTGTCGGGCCTGGGCCGTGACCATTCCATTCCTCATCCCCACACTGACGAAACCTGACCATGATTCGTGAAATCCTGAAAATGGGCGACGAGCGCCTGCTGCGTATTGCCCCGCCGGTGCCGCCGGAAATGTTCGACAGCCCAGAGTTGTGGCAACTGATCGACGACATGTTCCAGACCATGGAGAGCGTGGGCGGCGTCGGCCTGGCCGCGCCGCAGATCGGTGTCGACCTGCAACTGGTGATCTTTGGTTTCGAGCACAGCGAGCGCTACCCGGACGCCGAGGCGGTGCCCCAGACCATCCTGATCAACCCGCTGATTACGCCATTGGGCCCACTGATGGAAGAGGGGGTCGAGGGCTGCTTGTCGGTGCCGGGCCTGCGCGGTGCGGTCGATCGCTATCAGCACATTCGTTACGAAGGTTTTGACCCGAAGGGCCAGGCTATCGTGCGCACCGCTTCGGGTTTCCATGCACGGGTGGTTCAGCATGAGTGCGATCATCTGATCGGGCGCTTGTACCCCTCGCGCATCAGTGATTTCAGCAAGTTCGGCTTTACCGAGGTGATGTTCCCGGACCTGGATCCCATGGCGGACGATTGATCCCCCACTACAGAACCCTGTGGGAGCGGGCTTGCTCGCGAAGACGGTGGCACATTCAACATCAATGCAAGCTGGCCCACCGCTTTCGCGAGCAAGCCCGCTCCCACATTGGACTGTATTGCACTTCAGGATTGTGTTTTAGGTTCCAATCCCATCGCAATCATCGGCTTGCTGCGCGCATAGCGATTCAGGCGCTCGGCCATCGCATACGGCAGCACGGGGTCGAAGCTGAATCCCTGCCGCTCATAAAAGCCGCGCAAATCAGGATGGCAGAACAACCAGACCGGCCCTCCCACACCTTTCACCGCTTCGTCGATCAAGCGCGCCGCAATTCCCTGCACGCGATACGCCGGGTCGACAAATAACCCCGTCAGCCAATGTCCACCCGACACCGGCCGCAAGCACAGGGCTGCGATGATTTCATCCTGCCGCGCCACCCACAACTGCGCTTCACGCACCGCTTTCATTGAAGACTGGTGGGCGCGATAGAACTTGTTCATCAGCGGCCACAATGGTTCATCGAGCAGCGTGTAGTGGATCTGGGACATGGCAAAGTCAGGGGTCGTGACAGGGAGGGCGATTATAAAAGAACATGTCTGCGGCGATAGGTGTATACCTGACTTCACATCCCGTATGAGTGGAGTACGTATCATGGCCAAAGGCATGGATTCAAAAAAAGCGGCAAAGAAAAAACCGGCGAAAACCGCCGATGAGAAGCGCGCCGACAAAAAGGCCAAGAAGGTGAATCTGTTCGGTCATTGAATCGACACCAGCGGGCGACGAGCCAGGGATGCATCCTGGCCATCGCCCGCTGAAAAACCCGCAGCCCATCAAAGCGAGGCGAGGAACATGTCCGTAGCCGGCTCCTTGTCAGTGGCGCGGCTCTGCTGGTCCTTCTCGACTTGTGCCATCGCCATCTTGTCCTGCATGCGCTGGGCAATTTCCTGGCCGATCGCCAGCTGCTTCTCGGGCGGCATCGCCTCGACCTCTTCCTGCGTTATGCCCATCTCTTCAAGAATGCTGTCGCGCAGGCGCTCCTCTGGCGTCTTGCTCATGTATTCCTTGAAGTCCGCCATAGCAGTGCTGTCGGGCACCTTGGCCGCATCGGAGGTGGGAGAAGCAACGGTCTGCAACTGAACCCGGGTCTTGGCAAACGCTTCATCAACTTTGTCACTGATGGCGGTGGTCGCATTGACCTGCTGCGTGGCTTGCCGGGCGATCGAAGCCTGCGCTTGCGCGCTGCCTTGGCTGGCCTGGGCCTGGACGTTATCGCGCAATGCCTGCAGCGCGGCGCTTTGCAGACCGCCGGCGGCGTCTGCGGTGGGATCCTCGCCCGGACGTTTGGGCGGCAAAATCATCGATTGCTGTTTTGCACTGACCAACATGATGGAGACCTGTAGTGATGGTTGAGTCATGAGCGGGAGCAATTCCCATGCCGCCAGCGCGAGCCCTGGATCCAAAGGGCTGCGCAGCCAGGGGCAGCGATCATGGCGGCTAATCCTTGCCGTTGGACGGCATGGATCGACCGCACGTAACCCTCGGGCTCAGGTGCTTTCACGAACCTTGAGTTCAAACCCCATGTCCACCACCGGCTGAGCGATACGGTTGCCGGCCATCAACGTGAGCATCTGTTCGGCGGCGCGACGGCCGATGGCTTCCCGTGGCGTGCTGATGCTGCTCAGGCGCGGCACCATGTAGGCCGAGGCGGGCAAATCGTTGAAGCCCAGGACCGCAACCTGCTCGGGAATCTTGATGCCACAGCGCAGTGCTTCGAACAGCGCGCCGTGGGCCAGGTCGTCATTGCCGAAGAAGATTGCATCGACGTCCGGATGGCTGGCGAGTAACTGCAAAAACAATTCGCCACCCAGGCCCACCGATGATGGCCGTGGGGTGAGCAATTCCAGATCCGGGTCGTACAGGCCGGCTTTCTGCAGGGCGCGGCGAAAACCTTCGCCACGCAGCAACGTGCGCTGGTCCAGTTGCGCGCCGACATAGGCCAGACGCTTGCGACCCCGGGAGATCAGGTGCTCGGCCGCCGTCTCGCCGGCCTTGAGTTGAGAAAAGCCGACACAGTTCAGGCCCGCGCCGGGGTCCAGTTCCATCATGTACACGCAGGGAATGTTGCTGGCCTCGATCATGCGTCGGGCACTTTCGGTACGGTCGAAGCCGGTCAGCAACAGGCCGCGTGGCTGATACGCCATGTAGTTGCGCAGCAGGTCTTCTTCTTCGTCCCGGGAATAGTGATAGTTGCCGATCACCACTTCGAAGCCCTTGGGCCTGAGCACCCGATGAATGGCTTCCAGGGTGTCGATGAACAACAGGTTGGACAACGACGGCACCAACACCACCACCGAATGGCTCTGGGCCGAAGCCAGGGCTCGGGCGGCGGGGTTGACCACGTAGTTCAGGTCGCGGGCGGCCTGGCGGACTTTTTCCACCAGGCTCTCGGCAACGGTGCTGACGCCGCGCAGGGCACGGGAGGCGGTGATGGGACTGACACCGGCCAGGCGTGCGACTTCGTTGAGCGTAGGGCGGCCGGTGGTGCGGGGATTCTTATCGTTTTTAGTGACGGTCATCAGGGCGGCTTGCCAAACAAAAATCAAGGCACTAAGGTAGCGCTGTCTCGACGCGGCTGCAAATGCGTGAGCGGGGTTTGCCTGAGCCCTGACCGTTGGCGTTGTGAACGAACATGCTGCAACCACAAAAATGACAAGAAGGCGTCGGCAACTTCTGCTTTTGCTCTGGTGTCACAACTTGCAAAGGTAGCGCTGTCTGCGCGCTGAGGTGTTACATGAATAATCCCATCACCGCCCTGGTCATCATGGGCGTTGCCGGTTGCGGCAAGACTTGCGTCAGCCAGGCCCTGTGCCAGTTGAGCGGCGCCACCGCCATTGAAGGCGACACTTTCCACCCTGCGGCCAACATCCAGAAGATGAGCGCCGGTATCCCCTTGAACGACGACGACCGTGCCGGCTGGCTCGACAGCCTGTGCGATGAGTTGCGCCGTGTCGATGCCACGGGCGAGCGCCCTGTGCTGACCTGTTCGGCCCTCAAGCACAGTTATCGCGAACGTCTGCGCAGTGCCTTGCCGGGCCTGGGCTTTGTATTTCTTGAACTGACCCCTGAGGTGGCCGCCGAGCGCGTGTCCCATCGCCCGGGGCATTTCATGCCGTCGACCCTGATCGACAGCCAGTTTGCCACCCTTCAATCCCCTGTTGGCGAGCCCCTGACCCTGGCTCTGGACGCGTCCAGCCACAGCATCGATGAACTGGCTCACCAGGCTTATGTCTGGTGGGTGGATCACGGTTTGAAGCTGGCCAGTTGAGTTGCAAAAATTTTGCGTCAGAAAGATAGCGCTGTCCCGACGGCTTACAAATAACCGCTTCAATAACAACAACAAATCAGGAGACACCTCCCATGTTCGGCATGTCCCACGAGACGTTCCTGCTGCTTGATGCAGTGGTCACGGTGATCGGACTTATCGTCCTCATCACCAAGTTCAAACTCCACCCGTTCATTGCGCTGACCATCGCCGCTGCTTTTCTCGGCCTGACCTCGGGCATGCCGATCGACACTATCATCAAGGCGTTCCAGGACGGCTTCGGTGGCGTGCTGGGCTTTGTCGGCATCATCCTGGCGCTGGGCACGATGCTCGGCAAAATGATGGCCGAATCGGGCGGGGCCGATCAGATCGCCCAAACCCTGATCCGCGCCTTCGGCAAGGATAAAGTGCAGTGGGCGATGATGTTCGCCGCCTTCCTGGTGGGCATTCCGCTGTTCTTCGAAATCGGCTTCGTGCTGCTGATCCCGCTGGTGTTCATCGTGGCGCGTCGCACCGGTGTCTCGATCATCAAGATCGGTATCCCGCTGCTGGCCGGTCTTTCCGCGGTCCATGGCCTGGTGCCACCGCACCCGGGGCCGCTGTTGGCGATCGGCGTGTTCGGTGCCGACATCGGCAAGACCATTCTCTACGGCCTGATCGTGGCGCTGCCAACGGCCATTATTGCCGGGCCGATTTTCGGTACATTCATTGCAAAGCACATCCCCGGCCATCCGAATCAGGAACTGGTGGACCAACTGGCGCGTGAGACCGATTCCGCCGATCTGCCAAGCTTCAACATCACGCTGATCACCGTGCTATCGCCGGTGTTCCTGATGCTGCTCAAAACCTTTGCTGACGTAGCGCTGCCTGAGGGCAATTTCTTCCGCACGTTCATGGACTTGGTCGGGCATCCGATTTCTGCACTTCTGTTGGCATTACTGCTGTCGCTGTATACCTTCGGCTACAAGCAGGGCATCGGTTCCAGCCAGATGCTCAAATGGCTGGATGCGAGCCTGGCACCGACCGCCGCGATCATTTTGATCATCGGCGCTGGCGGTGGCTTCAAGCAGATGCTGGTCACCAGCGGTGTGGGTGATGTGATCGGTCACATGGCGGTGAGTGCGCAGATCTCACCGATCCTGTTGGCCTGGCTGGTGGCAGCGGTGATTCGCATCGCCACAGGTTCGGCGACCGTGGCAACCATTACTGGCGCGGGGATTGTGGTGCCAGTGGTCGGGATGATTCCGGGCGTGAACCGTGAACTGCTGGTCCTGGCGACCGGTGCCGGTTCGCTGATCCTGTCTCACGTTAACGATGCCGGCTTCTGGCTGGTCAAGCAGTACTTCAACATGACCGTGGCCGAAACCTTCAAGACCTGGACCGCGATGGAAACCATCCTGTCCGTGGTAGCGCTGATCTTCATCCTGTTGTTGTCGCTGGTGGTCTAACAAACACCACAAAACAACTGTGGGAGCGGGCTTGCTCGCGAAGGCGATATAACATTCAACCTATTTGTTGACTGTCAGTCCGCCTTCGCGAGCAAGCCCGCTCCCACATTGGGTTTCGTATCAGGCGTTCGGTTTGTTCACCAACCCATCCGCCCGGAACATCCCGCGGATCCCGCGCACAGCCTGGCGGATCCGGTCCTGGTTTTCGATCAGGGCAAAGCGCACGTGATCATCCCCATACTCGCCGAATCCCACGCCCGGCGAGACGCAGACCTTGGCTTCGGCCAACAGTTTCTTGGCAAATTCCAGCGAACCCAGGTGTGCATAAGCCTCGGGAATCCTGGCCCAGACGTACATCGACGCCTTGGGATTTTCCACCATCCAGCCCAGTTCATGCAGGCCCTTGACCAGCACATTGCGGCGCTGGCGGTACTGTTCGGCGATATCACGCACGCACTGCTGGTCGCCTTCAAGCGCGGCGATGGCCGCCACTTGCAACGGTGTGAAGGTGCCGTAGTCGTGGTAGCTCTTGATCCGCGCCAGCGCGTTGACCAGTTCCGCGTTGCCCACCATGAAGCCGATACGCCAGCCGGCCATGTTGTAGCTTTTGGACAGGGTGAAGAACTCCACGGCAATGTCTTTTGCACCAGGCACCTGCATGATCGACGGGGCTTTCCAGCCGTCGTAGACGATGTCGGCGTAGGCCAGGTCGTGGATCACCAGCACGTCGTACTGTTTGGCCAGGGCGATGACCCGCTCGAAGAAATCCAGTTCCACGCACTGCGCGGTAGGGTTGGACGGAAACCCCAGGATCATCATTTTCGGCTTGGGAATCGAGCCGCGAATGGCGCGCTCCAGCTCATCGAAGAAGTCCACCCCAGGCACCAGTGGCACCGAACGCACTTGGGCGCCGGCGATCACCGCGCCGTAGATGTGGATCGGATAACTGGGATTGGGCACCAGCACGGTGTCGCCCTGGTCCAGGGTTGCCAGCATCAGATGTGCCAGGCCTTCCTTGGAACCGATGGTGACGATGGCTTCGGTTTCCGGGTCGATGTCCACCTCGTAACGGTCCTTGTACCAGCGCGAAATGGCGCGGCGCAGGCGTGGTATGCCTTTGGAGGTGGAATAACCGTGGGTGTCTTCACGCTGGGCGACGGTGACCAGTTTTTCCACGATGTGTGGAGGCGTGGCGCCGTCGGGGTTACCCATGCTCAAGTCAATGATGTCTTCGCCGCGCCGACGCGCAGCCATCTTCAGCTCGGCAGTGATATTGAATACATACGGGGGGAGTCGATCGATGCGCGCAAAGCGGCGCGGCGAACCTTGGTTGGCCATTGTTGCCTCGAGATACGTGAGCGCCCGGAACCGTCCGAGCGACGTTGGCCACTGCGGTGGCCTGCGGCGCAAGATAAAGGGGCTGATGACCAATTGTCCAGTAGCGGCCCGGAACTATTTTCGACGACACTGTCGACCTGCTCGTGCGACTTCCAGTCACGCCTGCGCCCTGTACGACTCGCATACCCAAAAATCGAACGGACTGAATGATGGAATTTTCCAGCGGTTTCCTGCTGAGCCTTTCTTTGTGCCTGGACATTGGCGTGGCCAATATCGCGATGATTACCCTGGCCATGCAGCGTGGCTATTTCCAGGGTTTTGCCCTGGGCCTGGGCACGTGCGTGGGGGACCTGGTCTACGCGGTCCTGGCCTTGGCCGGCATGACGGTGCTGCTGCAATACGAAACGGTGCGTTGGGTGCTGTGGATCGGGGGCTCGGTGTTGCTGCTGTACTTTGCGGCGAAGATGATTCATTCGGCGATCTATCACGACGCGGTGCTGGCGGAGGCCGGTGAGGTACGGGGCAATTCAGCGGGCCAGGAGTTTTTTCGCGGGATCTTCCTGGCCATGTCGTCGCCCAGCGCCATCCTCTGGTTCGCAGCGGTGGGCGGCACATTGATCGCTCGTTCAGGTGGTGCAACCATTCTCAGCTCAGCGCTGTTTCTCAGCGGTTTTCTCTGCGCCGGGCTCCTGTGGTGCGCGGGGTTGTGCCTGGCAGCGACCCAGGGCGGCAAACTGTTGGGAGATAAACTGCTGCGCTATTGCTATTGGGTATCGGCTGGGATCTTCTGCTATTTCGCGGTGTACGTGATTGTTTCTGGCTACAACGAGTTTATCGGTAAAACCGCCCGGGCCGTTGTGCCTGGACTCTGACAAGCGAAACGGCCCTGGCAATCACCGTTTCGCTTCTATACTGCCAGACCCGACCTCACGTTTCTGGAGTGTTGACGCATGGAAAAGCACGAACCCGATAACGCAGCCGAACCACGCTTCGAACAGGGACGCTTTCAGCTCATCGCCGGTTTTGGTGGCCGTTTTACCCAAGACACCGCTCAGGATATCCCGCTGCTTTGGGAAAAGTTTTTGCCCTGGCTCGGTAAGGTGCCAGGGCAGAAAAACGAGGTCACCTATGGCGTGTGTTGCAACCCGGACGGGGAGGGTGGGTTCGAATACATTGCCGGAGTGGAAATCAGCCGGCTCGACGATTTACCCGAACAATTCCGCTGGATCGAAATACAGCCCGGGCACTACGCGGTGTTCGAACACAAAGGCCCGTTGAAAAGCCTGCCGCAGACGTTCCACTTCATCTGGAAAGAGTGGCTGCCGCAATCGGGCCACACCGCTGCCGAGGCGCCGGAGTTCGAACGCTACAGCGAAGACTTCAATCCCAGGACCGGCGAAGGCTCTCTGGAAATCTGGATTCCTCTCAAACAGAACTGATCGACACGGGGTCCCTGTGGGAGCAAGGCTTGCCCGCGATGGAGACGATGCGCTCGTTCAGAAATCGAGGCGCCTGTTTCGCGAGCAAACTTTGCTCCTACAGCTCACCGGGACGGAGCGACGTCTCGATAAAACCCCTCGCCACAGAAGCATTCCAGTTCTATTCCTCTGAACTGATTTGAACGCAGGGGATGAGCGATCTGTATCAAAACACCAACCCCATCCGCCGCTCATAACCGATGCGGCCCTTGTACGCCTCGCCACTGTCGACCCAGCCCAGCCGGGTGTACAGGCCAATGGCCGAGTCATTATCGGCGTCGACCGAAAGCTCCAGCCCTCTGATTTGCGGCCATGCCGCCCGAGCCACGGCAGGAAGCGCTTGCAGGCAGGCCTTGCCGTAACCTTTGCCCTGGGCCCGATAATCGACTTGCAAGGCGTGCAGGGTGG
The DNA here is from genome assembly GCF_030687835.1 of Pseudomonas hefeiensis. NCBI lineage: Bacteria > Pseudomonadati > Pseudomonadota > Gammaproteobacteria > Pseudomonadales > Pseudomonadaceae > Pseudomonas > Pseudomonas hefeiensis. The sequence continues at coordinate 4,945,671 of NZ_CP117449.1, read as the reverse complement.
CGCTGTGTTCGTTGGCCCAGGCTGGCAATACTGGCGGGCGCTTGAGCAACAGGAATGCCACGGGCACGCCGCCAGCCAGCAATGCAAACCCCTTGACTCCCGGGCCGGGCTTGGACAGCAGCGTGTGCAACGCGCCGTGGATATCGCCGGCGAACTTGATCTGTTCGGGGTGGATTTCGATGGCTTCGACCTGCGTGCGTTGAAGCGCGGTGAGGTCTTCATAGGGTACGAGCTGAGCGGTCACAAAAACGTCCCTTGTTTGCCAACAGAATGGGTCTGGGATTCTAGCGAATTTTTTTCTTTGAATTATTTTTGTTTGGGTTGTCGATTCACAGTTTCTCAAAACGACAAAGGGTGTCTTCAACAAAAACCTGCGGAGAATCACCATGAATACCCAAACCACCGAAACCGAAATCCAGGCCCTGATCGAGACCTATCGCCAGGCCGTCATGGAAAAGAACGTTGAAAAAGTCATGGCGCTCTATGACGACAACATTGTTTCGTTCGACGCCATCCAGGCCCTGCAATTCAAGGGCAAGGTCGCTTACCAGGCACATTGGCAGGCGTGCATGGAAATGTGCCCGGGCCCGCACAAGTTCGACTTCCATCAAGTCGAGATTACCTCGGCCGACACCATCGCCTTCGCTCACTGGCTGACTTATTGCGGCGGTACCAATGACAAAGGCGAAGAGCAGGCTTGCTGGATGCGCACGACGGCCTGCTATCAACGGGTGGCCGGGCAATGGAAAATTGTCCACGAGCACTGGTCCGCACCGTTTGATCCGATGGCCGGTACGGTGATGTTCGACCTGCAGCCCTGATCGTCGGTTTTTTCGCCGAGCGTCTTTCTGCGGTCCATAGTTGATCAGTTCGATCACGGAGCTTTCCATGAAGTACTTATGCCTGGTCTATAGCAACGAACACGCCCTGCACAATTCACCCGACAGCCCGCAGGACGCTGAATGCATGGCCTATGCCGAATCGATCCAGGGCAGTGGGCGGATGGTTGCAGCCGAGGCCCTGGAGTCGGTACAGACTGCTACCACGGTGCGCATGCGCAGCGGCAAGCTGTCGATCACGGACGGCCCGTTTGCCGAAACCAAGGAGCAACTGGCGGGCTTCTACCTGATCGACGCCAAGGACCTGAACGAAGCCCTCCAGGTCGCCGGCAACATTCCGGCGGCCCGGGTCGGCTGCGTCGAGGTCCGACCGGTACGCCAACTGAATCCCTGAACAACAATCACAAACAGGATTTCATTCATGAACCTCAAACCTGCCTCGTTCGAGTTATCCATCAGCCGGGTGATCGATGCCCCGCGCCAGAAGATCTTCCGTGCCTGGACCGAGCCGGCCCTGCTTGTCCAATGGTGGGGCCCCCACGGCATGACCACGCCGGAGTGCGAAATGGACCTGTGGGTCGGTGGTCAGTTTCGCACCCTGATGCGCGCGCCGGACGGCAGTGAGTATCCGACCATGGGCGTGTTTCTGGAGATCGTCGCCCCGCAGCGGCTGGTGTTCACCGATGCGTTTGTGCCTGGCTGGATTCCCTCCGGCAAAGCCTTCATGACGGGCGAAGTGTTGCTTGAGGAAGTGGACGGTAAAACCCGTTACACCGCCCGCGCGCTGCACTGGAACGAAGAAGACCGTCAGGCTCACGAAGCCATGGGCTTTCACGACGGCTGGGGCCAGAGCCTGGACCGGCTCGAAGCGCTGGTGACTCAAGGCATGCCCGATTGATGTCGGCCGATGCGGTTGGGGCACGGGTCGAGCAGGTTTATCGGCAGGACTCGCGGTGCATTCTGGCGACGCTGATTCGCCTGCTGGGGGATTTCGACCTTGCTGAAGAGGCCTTGCACGAGGCTTTCTTCATCGCGGTTGAGCGCTGGCAGCGCGACGGTGTGCCGGACAACCCTCGGGCCTGGCTGGTGTCGGCCGGGCGCTTCAAGGCCATCGACAGTTTGCGCAGGCGCGCTCGCTTCGCGGCGTCCCGGCCGATGCTGATTGCCCAGCTCCAAGAGCTGGAGCAGAGCGACTGGAGTGATGAGGACGTGGAAGACGATCGCCTGCGGCTGATCTTCACCTGTTGCCACCCGGCCCTGGCGGCTGATGCCCAGGTGCCGCTGACATTGCGGGAGGTGTGCGACCTGACCACCGAAGAGATCGCCCGGGCTTTTCTCGCCGCCCCGGCGGCCATCGCCCAGCGCATCGTACGGGCCAAGGCGAAAATTCGTGATGCGAAGATCCCCTACCAGGTGCCGTCCCGCTCAGAGCTGCCCGAACGGCTGGACAGCGTGTTACGAGTGATCTACCTGGTGTTCAATGAAGGTTATTCGGCTTCGATGGGGACCGAGGTCACGCGTGAAGACCTGACCCGCGAAGCCATCCGCCTTGCCCGCTTGTTGATGGAGCTGTTGCCTGAAGCCGAAGTCATGGGTTTGTTAGCGTTGATGCTGCTGCACGAGTCGCGGCGGCGGGCGCGAGCCTCACCGAGCGGTGAGCTGGTTCTGCTGGATGAGCAGGACCGATCCTTGTGGGACGCCGACATGATCGCCGAAGGCTGCGCCCTGGTGGAAGCCGCGCTCAATACCCGACGGTTCGGGCCTTATTGCCTGCAAGCTGCGATTGCGGCCGTGCATGCCGAAGCCCCCACGGCGCAGGAGACGGACTGGCCGCAGATCGTCGGCCTCTATGATGTGTTGCTGCGAGCGGTGCCTTCGCCGGTGATCGAGCTCAACCGCGCCGCGGCCCTGGCCAAGCGCGATGGACCGCTAGCGGGGTTGCATCGGATCGACGCCATCCTGGACCGGGGTGAGTTGCTCGATTATCACCTGGCCCATTCGGCGCGGGCAGAACTCTGCCGGCAATTGGGACGCGTGGATGAGGCGCGGGCGGCCTATCGACGTGCGCTTGAATTGACGCAGCAACTGCCGGAGAGGCGGTTTATCGAAGGGCGGCTTGCGGGGTTGTAGTGATGACCACACGCGATGAAATTTCCTGTGGGAGCGGGCTTGCTCGCGAAAGCGTCGGCTCAGTCAACATCGCTGTTGCTTGACCCGCCGTCTTCGCGAGCAAGCCCGCTCCCACAAGGAGAGTTGTGGTGTGCATCGTATTTATGAACACCCGAAACCACTGTGGGAGCGAGCCTGCTCGCGATAGCGTCATGTCAGTCACATTGCTGTTGGCTGATACATCGCTATCGCGAGCAGGCTCGCTCCCACAGGGTTTTACGGCTCGGCTGACGGGTATAACCCGTCAGCCGGCATTGATCAGAACTCGTGATCAGCGCTGTCCGGGTTCAGGTCGCTGATGCCCAGTTTGCCCGCGGCCTGTTCGATCGCGCCGGTCTGCTTGACCAGTGCGGCAATGGCGTCGCGCACAACCTGGTTGCCAGCGGTGTTGCCCGCAGCGATCAGTTGGTCGTAATGCTCACCCTTGTTGGCGTGATCGACCATGACCTGGATCTTGGCTTCGGTGTCGGCCAGGTCGGCCTTGAGGGCGCTGTCAGCGGCCGGGTCAGCCTTGGCCACCAGGGACGACAGGCTGGCGCCGGTCATCTTGGTGCCGTCGACGCGGGTGTATTCGCCCAGGTAAACGTTGCGCACGCCTTTGGCGTCGTAGAAATGCGAGTTGTGGGTGTTGTCGCTGAAGCAGTCTTGCTCGTCTTCTGGCGAGTTGGCTTCAAGGGACACTTTCATGCGCTCGCCCGCCAGTTCACCCCAGGGACAGGCTGCCCATGCCGAACAGCATTTTGCGTAGGCCGGTTTCGGCAGGTTCGGCTTCCAGGGTAGCGCGGTAGTTGTCAGCCACGTTTGGCTTCCAGTTTGCCGACCATTTCTTCCAGATCGCTGACCAGCAGTTGGGTCACGGACTTGAGGTAGGCGCGACGACGGTCGTTGTGGCCGCCAGTAGCACCGGCGCCTTCCAGGTAATCGGAAGCCGGACGCTTGCCGGCACCAGGGCCGGTGCCGTTGAGGTCCTGGCCCCAGAGCAGGAATTCGATGGCGTGGTAGCCGGTGGCGACGTTGGCCTCGGAACCGCCCAGCTCGTTCAGGCTGGCAAGTTTCTCCGGGGTGATGTCTTTCACGTCGACCTTGTCTTCACCCACCTGGACTTCGGTATTGGCGACGATATTGGCGGTGGCGCCCGGGTTACCCAATGCGTGCGCGTAGGAGCTGTCGACGTAGTCGATCAGGCCTTCATCCAGCGGCCAGGCGTTCAATTGGCCTTCCCAGTCGTCGATGATGGTGTTGCCGAAGCGGAACACTTCGCTTTGCAGGTAAGGGACGCGTGCGGCGACCCAAGCGGCCTTGGCGGCGTTGAGAGTCTCGTCGTTCGGTTTGGCCAGGAACGCATCGATCGCGGTTTGCAGGGTTTTCGCGGTGGATTCGGCATCGCTGTAGACCGCATGGACGATGTCGGCATAGTGCGCGACAACAGCCTTGGCAGCGGCTTCGTCGATTTTGCCGGCTGCGGCTGGGGCGGCGGTGCTGGCTGCGGGCGTTGGCGCTTGCGGCGCGGCGGCCTTGTCTTTGCCTTCGCCGCAACCGGCGAGGGAAATAGCGATGGCCAGCAAACTGGCGGTAGCCAGAGGCATACGAATCATGGCGAACATCCTGCTTCGGTGATGGATGGGACAGGCGCGAGGTGCGCAAAGCTGCGACATAATGCGAAAGATTTGCATTATGTGTAAAGGGTTGTAGCTGTAAATATTTCTTATTTGTGATGCGAAGCGGTCAGCCTTCTGTAGGCGCTGTCGAGCGAAGCGAGGCTGCGATCGTTGCCCGGACGCTTGAGTCCCAAGCGAATCAACCGGATCGCAGGCTTCGCCAGCCCCTACAAAGGCATGACAACCAGAGAGAAAGAATCAGATGATGGAGACTTTGCTGCGCTGGGCATGCTTCAGATAAATGCCCAATTCTCGTGCCGGCAGTGGTTTGCTGTAGTAATACCCCTGACCTTCATGGCAGCCCTCGGAGATGATGTAGGCTTCCTGCTCGACCGTCTCGACCCCCTCGGCGATCACCTGCATCCCCAGGCTCTTGCCCAACTGGATGATGGCCCGGACGATGGTCGCGTCATCCTCGTCATCGAGCAGGTCCTGGACGAAGCTCTTGTCGATCTTGATCTTGTCCAGCGGCAGGCTCTTGAGATAACTCAGGGACGAATAGCCGGTCCCGAAGTCATCAATGGCAATCAGCGCGCCGGAGCGGCGCAGGCTGAGCAAGTGCTGGGCGGCTGTGGTGATGTCTTCCATCAGGCCGGTTTCCGTGACTTCAAGCTCCAGGCTGCGCGGCGGCAGTCGGTACATCTGCAGCAAGTTGTTCACCACTCGCGGCAGTTCGGCGTGGTGCAATTGCACCGTCGACAGGTTGACCGCCATGCGCAGGTCGACGAAGCCCTGGTCATGCCATTCGCGCAACTGTTTGCAGGCCTGATCCAAGACCCATTCGCCGATGGCGATGATGGTGCCGTTCTGCTCGGCCAGAGGAATGAACAGGTCCGGCGGCACGAGGCCATGTTCGGGGTGATGCCAGCGGATCAGGGCCTCGGTACCGACCACCCGCAGGTCGCGATAGCTGATCTGCGGCTGGTACACCAGGCTGAACTGCTCGAGAAGCAGGGCCTCGCGCAGGTCTTTTTCCAGTTCGCGCCGGCGGCGCATTTCGCTGTCGACGCTGGCGATGTAGAACTGATAGCGATTGCGTGAGCGAGCCTTGGCCAGGGTCATGGTCTGCTCGGCTTTCTGCAACAGCTTCTCGGTACTGTCCCCGTCTTCAGGAAAGAGGGTGATGCCGATGGTGGCTCGCAGGCGGATTTGCTGATCGTCGAGAAGGAACGGCGCTTCGAGGTCATCGAGGATGCTTTGGGCCAGCTCGGCGGCTTCGTAAGGTTGTTCGATATCGGCCTGGACCAGGGCGAACTGGTCGCCCCCCAGTCGCGCCAGCGCGCCAAGGCGTCCGCTGTGGGCCCGCAGTCGATCAGCCAGGGCCAGCAGCAACTGGTCGCCGGTTTGATAGCTGAACTGTTCGTTGATGCCCTTGAAATCATCCAGCCCTACGCACAGCACGGCCACCCGACGCTGCAGGCGCCCGGCATCCACCAGGATCTTGTCCAGTTGCTGTTGAAGCTGTTGACGATTGGGCAGGCCGGTGAGGAAATCGTACTGGGCCATTCGCAGCAGGCTGTTTTCCGCTTCATGGCGCAGGTGTGTATTGCGCTCGATGGATGAGAGCAATTGGTTGGCGGTATTGATCCATAAACCCAGCTCGTTTTTCTCGTGGCCCCGTAGCTGGGGAATTTTGTGTTCGCTGGGGCGGTCGGGGTTGATTTCGGTCAGGTGTTCGATGATCCGCGATAACGGCTTGGTCAGCAGCCAGTGATAGACCAGGTACAGCACCAGTCCCATCGCCAGGGCTCGCAGCATGCCCGATATAAAGATGATCACCGAGTTGACGATGAAACTCTGACCGTAGGTGGCGGTATCGAGGGTAATGCTCAGGTCGCCGTAATATTCACTGTAGGGCCCACGCCCCACCAACTGGATAGTGAATGTGCGTTCCTTGCCGAGGATCAGGTCGGTCAGCCAGCGGCTCCTCGATTGCTGCAAGGGCCGGCTTTTTTCAGCGAGCATGGTTTCATGAGGGTGACCGATGGAGGCCATGCGCACGGCTTCGTCCTGAAACAGCCCTTCGATCACTTGCATGCCCATCTCCCGGTCAAGGCTGTAGACAGCCTGGGTCGAAGGGTCCCGGAACATATCAAGAATTCGCTGGGCGTCGATGGCGACGGCACGGTCGGTTTTGTAGGCATCGAACACGATCTGGGCGCAGCTCAATACCACGCCGACGATCAATGCCGAGAGGAGCACGACCCGGAGCAACTTCACAGACAAGCTGTTCTTGAGTTCCAGCTTCAAAGAGGGGTTCCTTGTTCCGTGCGGGTAGCGTCAAGTTGCCATGAGTATTGGCAATCCTGTGATGTCAGTCAAAGGGACAATCAAACACAAGGGTTTTCGCCTGAAACCTGGCCGTTATACGGTGTTTCCCGAGCTATTGCTCTACCACCATTGTGTCGGTTGAAAGGGGCCGCAACTTGAGGCCTCGGCTTTATTTTTGTTGGGTTTCAGACGCGAGGTTTTGTGCCAGGTAAAAAAAACCCGGCAAGGCGCCGGGTTCTTTTGTCTGGCATCACGGCTTAAGCGGTGAAGGTCTTGCCTTCGAACTGCTCGGCCACGAACTTCCAGTTGACCAGGTTCCAGAACGCTTCGACGTATTTCGGACGAAGGTTACGGTAGTCGATGTAGTAGGCGTGTTCCCATACGTCGCAGGTCAGCAGCGGGGTGTCGCCACTGGTCAGCGGGTTGCCGGCGCCGATGGTGCTGGCCAGGGCCAGGGAGCCGTCAGCCTTTTTCACCAGCCAGCCCCAGCCGGAGCCGAAGGTGCCGACGGAAGTCTTGGTGAACTCTTCCTTGAACTTGTCGAACGAACCGAAGGCACTGTTGATGGCTTCTGCCAGTGCGCCGGTAGGTTGACCGCCAGCGTTTGGCGCCAGGCAGTTCCAGTAGAAAGTGTGGTTCCAGACCTGAGCGGCGTTGTTGAAGATACCGCCCGAGGAAGTCTTGACGATTTCTTCCAGGGTCTTGCCTTCGAACTCGGTACCAGGCACCAGGTTGTTCAGGTTTACGACATAGGTGTTGTGGTGCTTGTCGTGGTGGTATTCCAGAGTTTCTTTGGAGATGTGCGGCTGCAGTGCATCGTGTGGATAAGGCAGCGGCGGCAATTCGAAAGCCATGGTGATTCTCCTAACCAGGTCAGTTGCGGTGAGCGCAAGGCCGATCACGGGCGGCCAGACTAGCGCCGGGGAGTTTGTACTCATTGCGGCGCAGGAGTCGGATCATAGCACCGGGGGAACGGCATAACCACGCAACAACTGTGTGGAATAGAGGTTCCAGAGCGGTTTGGAATAATCAGCCAGAGACTATCAACTGTATTGCCACGCTGAACATCATCGTCGCCACCAGCACGTCCAGTATCCGCCAGGTACTCGGCCGGGCCAGCCACGGTGCCAGCCATGCCGCGCCGATAGCCAGGGTGAAAAACCACAGCAACGAGGCGCTGGCCGCTCCCACGACATAGGCGCCGGGCACGCTTTGCTGGGCACCGAGTGAGCCGATCAGCAGCACGGTGTCGAGGTACACGTGTGGGTTGAGCAGCGTCACCGCCAACGCGCTGAGCAGCACGGCCCGTAGCGAGCGCACCACCTGTTTTTCATCTTGTTGCAGGCTCTGTTTCGAACAGGCCCGGCGCAGCGCCAGGCTGCCATACCAGAGCAGGAACGCCGCGCCGCCCCAACGGGCAATCGAAAGCAGCATCGGGCTTTGGGCCAGCAGCGTCGCCAGCCCGAACACCCCGGCGGCCACCAGCAAAGCATCGCAAGTCACGCACAGGGCGGCGACCGGCAAGTGATGTTCGCGGCGCAGGCTTTGGGCCAGCACAAAGGCGTTCTGAGCGCCGATGGCCATGATCAGCCCGAGGGCCACCAGTAGTCCGTTCATGTAGCTTTGCCACATAAATTATTCCCCGAGTAGGTATGAATGCTGGTGTCATTCTCCGGTGCAAAGCGGTATAAGAAAAACCAATCCTGCTGATTGCTCATTAGGAAAACTGATGTTCGATTACAAATTGCTTTCCGCTCTGGCGGCGGTTGTCGAACAGGCCGGATTCGAGCGTGCCGCCCAGGTGCTGGGTTTGTCGCAGTCGGCTATTTCCCAGCGGATCAAACTGCTGGAGGCGCGGGTCGGCCAGCCGGTGCTGGTGCGCGTCACGCCGCCGGCACCGACCGAAATCGGTCGCCGCTTGCTCAACCATGTGCAGCAGGTGCGGCTATTGGAACGCGACCTGCAAAGCCTGGTGCCGGCGTTGGATGAAGCAGGCCTGCCCGAGCGACTGCGCATCGCTTTGAATGCCGACAGTCTGGCCACTTGGTGGGCGGTGGCCGTTGGGGATTTCTGCGCTGAACATCATCTGTTGCTCGACCTGGTGGTGGAAGACCAGAACGTCGGGCTCAAGCGCATGCGTGCCGGTGAGGTGGCGGCGTGCGTCTGCGCCAGTGAACGTCCGGTGGCCGGTGCCCGTAGCGTATTGTTGGGAGCCATGCGTTACCGGGCGTTGGCCAGCCCGGCGTTCATTGCCAGGCACTTCCCCGATGGGGTTCGCGCCGATCAACTGGCGCGCACGCCGGCGCTGGTGTTCGGCCCGGATGATTTTCTGCAGCATCGCTACCTGGCTTCCCTTGGGGTGGAAGGCGGTTTCGAGCACCATCTGTGCCCGTCGTCCGAAGGTTTTATTCGGCTCGCCGAAGCGGGGCTTGGCTGGGGGCTGGTGCCGGAGTTGCAAATGCGTGAGCAACTGGAGCGGGGCGAGTTGGTGGAATTGCTGGCAGATAAACCGATCGATGTGCCGTTGTACTGGCATCATTGGCGCAATGGTGGGCAGTTGCTTGGTTTGTTGACTGAACGATTGATCAAGGCGGCAAGCAGCAAGCTACAAGCGGTTAGTTGAAAGCGATTGGCTTGAAGCTTGTAGCTCGAATCTGATTTTAGGAGTCTTCATGAAAATTCTGGTCACCGGCGCAAGCGGCTTCATTGGCGGACGCTTTGCGCGTTTTGCCTTGGAGCAGGGCCTGGATGTGCGGGTCACCGGTCGCCGGGCCGAGAGCGTTGAGCACCTTGTGCGTCGCGGGGCGCAGTTCATCCAGGGGGACCTGAGTGACCCATTGCTGGCCCGCGATCTGTGCCTGGGTGTAGACAGCGTCGTGCATTGCGCCGGCGCCGTGGGGCTCTGGGGCCGCTACCAGGACTTTCATCAGGGCAACGTCCAGGTCACGGAAAATGTCGTTGAAGCCTGCCTCAAGCAGAAGGTCCGGCGCCTGGTTCATCTGTCGTCGCCGTCGATTTACTTCGATGGCCGGGACCATCTGGACCTGACCGAAGAACAAGTGCCCAAGCGCTTCAAGCATCCCTACGCCGCCACCAAATACCTGGCCGAACAGAAAGTCTTCGGTGCCCAGGAGTTCGGCCTCGAAGTGCTGGCCCTGCGCCCTCGGTTCGTGACCGGCGCCGGCGACATGAGCATTTTCCCCCGGCTGTTGAAGATGCAACGCAAGGGCCGCTTGGCCATTGTCGGCAACGGGTTGAACAAGGTGGACTTCACCAGCGTGCAGAACCTCAACCAAGCGCTGCTCAGCAGTCTTTTGGCCAGTGAATCGGCCCTTGGCAAGGCGTACAACATCAGCAACGGCACGCCGGTGCCGTTGTGGGATGTGGTCAATTATGTGATGCGACAAATGGAAGTCCCACAGGTCCGGCGTTATCGTTCCTACGGGTTGGCCTACAGCGTCGCCGCCCTGAATGAAGGCTTCTGCACGTTATGGCCGGGCCGTCCCGAACCGACGTTGTCGCGCCTGGGCATGCAGGTCATGAACAAGAGTTTCACCCTGGACATCAGCCGGGCCCGGCATTATCTGGATTACGATCCACAGGTCAGCCTGTGGACCGCTCTTGATGAGTTCTGCGCCTGGTGGAAAGCCCAGGATGCCCGCTGATCGCCCCGTCATGAACCGAGTGCCAGGTTCGGGGTCAATCGGTGCGGCGGGCGAGGGGGTTATACTCGCCGCATCAAGCCATCACCGGTTTCCCAAAGGTTGAACCCAATGCCCATGCGTAACGATGCCAACGACGACTTCGATGATGTACCGAGCTTGCGGATGCGGGCCGACATTCCCGATGACGATGATTTTCTGCCTGAGCGCGAACGCCCGCCCCACGTGCAAGCGCGCCCGGCACCCGTTGCGGCGGCCAAGGTCAAGGGCCCCAGCACCGGGCCGTTGTGGGCGCTGGTCGGTGCGCTGTTGTGTGCGCTTGCCTTCCTGGCGTGGTGGAGCTTCCAGCAGATATCCCTGATGGAACAGCAACTGGTGGCCACCCAGGAAAGTTTCGCCCGTATCAGTGAAGATGCGGCAGGGCGCTTGCAGGACATTTCCGGCAAGGTGGTAGCCGGTCAGTCCAATGTCATGAGCGACAGCGAAGCCTTGAAGTTGCAGATCAAACAGCTGGAAGGAAAGCTTCAGGATCAGGGCAAGCAATTCGACAGCAAGCTGCAGGAGCAGTACAAACAACAGATGGTCGCGTTCGGTCCGTCCGCCGACCTGGACAAGGAACTGGCCCAGATCATTGCCCAGACCACTGAGCAGCAGAACGCCAACACTCAGTTGCAAGCTTCCAACAAGGAGCTCCAGGACCAGGTCAAGGCGCTGGCGGCTGAAGTTTCCGCCCTGAAAAACCAGGGCGAGGATGGTGCTCTCGATGCCCGGCTCAAGAGCATCGGGGCCGATATCACCGCCCTGAAACGTGCCACCTCCAACTCTGCCATCGACCGCCTGGAACAGGACATGATCGTGCTCAAGAGCCAGCAGGACAACGGTGGCACCAGCACCGCCGAGTTCGACGCCTTCCGCGGCCAGGTCACCCGCAACATCAACACGCTGCAATCGCAGATCCGCAACCTGCAGCAGCAACTCGGCAGCCGGGCTCAGTGACAAAGCTGTAGTCGCGAGCAGTGGGTCAGTTTGCATCAATGTCTAATGTGCCACCGCCATCGCGAGCAGGCTCGCTCCCACATTGTGAGCCATGGCGCCTCCAGAATTTTGGGTGTTACAGCCCATGAGGCTGAAGCCCCTCAGTTAAGGGAACGTATTTGTCTGGCAGTTTGCACAAAAAAAGGCCCGCATCGCTGCGGGCCTCTTGTTGAGTAGCTGCGGCAATCAGCCCGCCACCAGCACCCGAATGGCTTCCAGGCGCAGCGCTGCCTTCTCAAGCATCGCCAAACCTTGCTCGCGCTGTTGGCGCAGGGCCACCAGTTCGCTGTCGCGTACGGTCGGGTTGACCGCTTGCAGGGCGGTCAGGCGCGCCAGTTCTTCGTCGGTATCGGCGGCCAGGCGACGCTGGGCTTCGGCCACGCGTTCGGCGTGACGCGTGGCGATCTTCTCTTCGCCGGCGTTGATCCGTGGCGAGAGCTGGTCACGCTGGGCCTGGATGAACTTGTTGGCGCTGGCTCGGGGCACGCTCTCCAATTGATCGTTCAAGGTCTCGAACGAGACACGGGCCGCGAGGTCGTTGCCGTTGGCGTCCAACAGGCAGCGCAGGGCGGCCGGCGGCAGGTAACGGCCCAATTGCAGTGAGCGCGGGGCAACCACTTCACTGACATAGAGCAGTTCCAGCAACACGGTACCGGGTTTGAGGGCCTTGTTCTTGATCAGCGCCACAGCGGTGTTGCCCATGGAGCCGGACAGCACCAGGTCCATGCCGCCTTGCACCATCGGGTGTTCCCAGGTGATGAACTGCATGTCTTCGCGCGACAGCGCCTGGTTGCGGTCGTAGGTGATGGTCACGCCTTCGTCGTCGCCCAGCGGGAAGCTGGCGTCGAGCATTTTTTCGCTCGGCTTGAGGATCAGCGCATTGTCCGAATGGTCCTCGCTGTCGATGCCGAACGCATCGAACAGGGTTTCCATGTAGATCGGCAGGGCGAACTGGTCGTCTTGTTCGAGAATGGCCTCCACCAGCGCATCGCCTTCACCGGCACCACCGGAATTGAGCTCCAGCAGACGGTCGCGGCCGGTGTGCAGCTCGGCCTCCAGGCGTTCGCGTTCGGCGCGGGCTTCGTCGATCAGCGCTTGCCACTGGCCATCGTCGGCTTCTTCCAGCAATGGCAGCAGGCGCGGGCCGAACTGATGCTGCAAGGCGTTACCGGTCGGGCAGGTATTGAGGAAAGCGTTCAGGGCCTCGTGATACCACTGGAACAGCCGGGCTTGCGGGCTGGTTTCCAGGTACGGCGCGTGCAGCTCGATGGTGTGTTTCTGGCCGATCCGGTCCAGACGACCGATCCGTTGTTCAAGCAAGTCCGGGTGCGACGGCAGGTCGAACAGCACCAAATGATGGGCGAACTGGAAGTTGCGGCCTTCGCTGCCGATTTCCGAGCAGATCAGCACCTGGGCACCGAACTCTTCGTCGGCGAAGTAAGCCGCCGCGCGGTCGCGCTCCAGAATGTTCATGCCTTCATGGAACACCGTCGCCGGGATGCCGGAGCGCACCCGCAAGGCATCTTCCAGATCCATGGCGGTCTCGGCGTGGGCGCAGATCACCAGCACTTTGGTGCGTTTGAGCATCTTCAACGTATCGATCAGCCACTCGACCCGCGGGTCGAAACGCCACCAGCGTTGTTCTTCACTGGCGTCCGGCTGAGCCTGGAAGCTGACTTCCGGGTACAGCTCGGCGTGATCGCCCAAGGGCAGTTCGAGATACTCATCCGGACATGGCAGCGGATAGGCGTGCAGCTTGCGCTCCGGGAAACCCTGTACGGCGGCGCGAGTATTGCGAAACAGCACGCGGCCAGTGCCGTGGCGGTCCAGCAGCTCACGGACCAGGCGGGCGCTGGCTTCTACATCACCATCATTGACGGCGGTCAGTAGCGCTTCGCCTTCGTTGCCCAGGAAGCCGTGGATGGTTTTGTGGGCTTCGGGCGAGAGACGGCCCTTGTCCAGCAGCTCCTGCACGGCCTCGGCCACCGGGCGATAATTCTCGCTCTCTGCGCGAAAGGCCTTGAGGTCGTGGAAACGGTTCGGGTCCAGCAGGCGTAGACGCGCGAAGTGGCTGTCCTGGCCCAGTTGTTCCGGGGTCGCGGTCAGCAGCAGCACACCCGGGATTGTCTCGGCAAGCTGTTCGACCAAGGCGTAATGCGGGCTGACCTGGTCTTCATGCCAGACCAGGTGGTGGGCTTCGTCGACTACCATCAGGTCCCAACCGGCGGCAAACAGTGCGTCCTGAGCCTTCTCATCGTCCACCAGCCACTCCAACGCCACCAGGGCCAGTTGGGTGTCTTCGAACGGGTTGCTGGCATCGCTTTCGATGAAGCGTTCTTCGTCGAACAAGGCGACCTGCAGGTTGAAACGCCGACGCATCTCCACCAGCCACTGGTGCTGAAGGTTTTCCGGCACCAGGATCAGCACACGGTTGGCGCGGCCGGAGAGCAGTTGACGGTGGATGATCAGGCCGGCTTCGATGGTCTTGCCCAGGCCCACCTCGTCCGCCAGCAATACCCGCGGCGCAATGCGGTCGGCCACTTCACGGGCGATGTGCAACTGGTGGGCGATAGGCTGGGCACGGACGCCACCCAGGCCCCAGAGCGGCGATTGCAACTGGCGGCTGGTGTGTTCCAGGGTGTGGTAACGCAGGGAAAACCACGCCAGCGGGTCGATCTGGCCGGCGAACAGACGGTCGCTGGCCAGGCGGAACTGGATAAAGTTCGACAGCTGGGTTTCCGGCAGGGTGACGACTTCGTTCTGCCCATTGAGGCCGTGGTAGACCAGCAGCCCATCGACGTCATCGACTTCGCGCACGGTCATTTTCCAGCCTTCGAAGTGAGTGATCACATCGCCCGGCGAAAACCGCACGCGGGTGAGGGGCGCATTCCGTAGCGCGTACTGGCGAGTGTCGCCAGTGGCCGGATAGAGCACGGTCAACAAGCGGCCGTCCTGTGCCAGAACGGTGCCTAAACCCAGCTCGGCTTCGCTGTCACTGATCCAGCGTTGCCCCGGTTGATACTGCTGCGCCATGCTGCCTGACTCCCGCCTTGAAAAAGCCGGTTATCTTAACGGAATGATCCCTCAGACCAAAGGATTTACGTAGACATCGGGCTGCCATCGGCATTGATTGCTTACCGGCGGTGCGGAACTAAAGTGTATTGAGTGATCAAACGAGCTTGGCCCGGCCTATTGTGATAATGCCAACCGGGTCACAAGTTTCAGACCAGCGGTTCAAGCTGTTACCGCCTCAGCCGACAACCTGAAGACAGGAGACCTTTATGTTGCCACCCATGCTCCCCTTGAGCGCCGTACCCGTCACCGCTCAACAGGATCCGGTCCGCCAGCGACCGGACATACCGCCCGTGGTCCCGGTGCAGCAAAGCTCCAACGAAAGCACCATTGACCTGCAAAAGCGTGACCCGGAAGAAACCGCGCTGTTATTGCGCGAGGAGCAGCGCCGCCAGCAGGAACGCAACAAGCGCCGCCGTGAAGCTGACGAAGATCCCGAAGAGCACCTGGCCGTACCGGGTACTGAATTGAACGCCGATAACACCGTGCCAGTGGTGCCGCTGGTGGAAGGGGAGGAGCGTCAGGGTTTGTGGGTCGATATCCAGGTCTGATCCAGGCTTTTGTCGACGCACACAGGCTGGTCAACCCGGTCAACAGCCCTCATCATGGGAGCATCCGCAGTTCACCGTACGATGCCGACACGCCATGAGCCAAGACGACAAACTGATCGACCTCAGTGCTGAGCGCGCCAAGCGCGTTCACGACCTCAACGAAAAACGCCTTAACGAAGTCCGCCAGGCTTTCGAGCAAGCCATGCCGTTGGGCAAGGCCAAGAAAAAGCCGAAGAAAAAACCGAAAAAGCGCTGACCCCCCCCCTCGATCCATTGATGCAGATCAGTTATTTCCTCTCCTTTTCGCCGCGTTGCGAGCGTTATTGACCCCGGTCAATTTCCATCCAGGCCTGATTGGTTAACTTGAACCCATCGCAACAGGGGCAAGATCAGGAGGCCAGTCATGTTTTTCGATAATGTGGTGTTTGCCGGGGTGTTGACCGTTGGCCTCATGGTCGTGTTTTTCGCAGGTTTTGGATTATTCATCTGGAAAGATGCACACAAGCGCAAAAAGCCATAGGTCTTTCCAGCTACAACGAGCACGCAAGGCATTTTGGGCGACTTCGGTCGCCCTTTTTTTTGGGCAAGTTTTCTGTTCCACACAAGACTACCGTGGGAGCGGGCTTGCTCGCGAAAGCGGTGTGTCAGCCCCTGAATAGCTGACTGAACTGACGCTTTCGCGAGCAAGCCCGCTCCCACAAGTTGTTCTGTGTTGGGCATAAAAAAAGGTGCGATCCGCAAGGATCGCACCTTTTTTACGAGCCGCTGATATCAGCTGCCGAGGGCCTTGGACGCCAGCCAGAACAGCGCGGCCGAGAGGGCCACCGTCGCCGGCAGGGTCAGTACCCAGGCCAGCAGGATGGTCCGTACCGTGCCACTTTGCAGGCCGCTCTTGTTGGCGACCATGGTGCCCGCCACGCCGGACGACAGCACGTGGGTGGTGGATACCGGCAGGCTGAAGATGTTCGCCGCACCGATCATGCACGCGGTGGTAATTTGCGCCGACATGCCTTGGGCGTAGGTCATGCCCTGCTTGCCGATCTTCTCACCGATGGTCAGTACCACACGCTTCCAGCCAACCATGGTGCCCAGGCCCAGGGCCAGGGCGACTGCCAGAATCACCCAGAACGGGGCGTATTCGGTGGTGGCGGTCAGGTCCTTGCGCAGCTTGTTCAAGTCATCTTTTTCACGGGCGGCGAGCCCTGGCAATTTGCCAACCTTCTTCGCCGTGTCGTCCAGGCAGAGCAGGTAGCGACGCACTTCGATGCGGCTTTCCGACGACAGCGAGTGGTAATCCGCCACGCCTTTGAGGGTGTCGAGCAGGGCTGCGATGGTGGGTTCGGTCTGCTGCGGGTTGCAGCGGAATTTCTCTGGCAGATCACCCTTCACGCTTTTGCCCAGCGCCAGGTATTCACCCAGGGATTCGCTGTTGCGCTGGTAGAACTGGCTCAGGTGCAAAGTCGCGTCGCGGGTGCGCTCGATCTGGTAGGTGGTGCTGTTCAGGTCAAGCACGAACTGCGCAGGTACGATACCGATCAGCACCAGCATGATCAGGCCGATGCCTTTCTGACCATCGTTGGAGCCGTGGACGAAGCTGACAGCCATGGCCGAAATTACCAGCACCAGACGATTCCAGAATGGTGGATGCTTCTTGTCGTCGATCTTGCGACGCTGTTCCGGCGTCTTGTGCATCTTCGACAGCGGACGCCACCACTTCAGGCCAATCAATACCAGGGCGGCAACCAGAAAGCCTGCCATGGGTGAGAACACCAGGGAGGCACCGATATCGATTGCCTTCTGCCAGTTCACCCCGTCGGCCAACGGGATATCGTTGATCAGCGCGTTCGCCAGGCCCACGCCGAGGATCGAGCCGATCAGCGTATGGGAACTGGAGGCCGGGATACCGAAGTACCAAGTGCCCAGGTTCCAGGTGATGGCCGCTGCGAGCAGCGAGAACACCATGGCCAGCCCGTGTCCGGTGTTCACATTGATCAGCAGTTCCACCGGCAGCAGGTGAACGATGGCATACGCCACGCCCACACCGCCCAGCAGCACGCCGAGGAAGTTGAACACACCGGAAAAGAACACCGCCAGATGAGGCGGCATGGCTTTGGTGTAGATAACAGTGGCCACCGCGTTTGCGGTGTCATGAAAGCCGTTGATGAACTCGAAGGCGAGGACAAAGGCCAGGGCGAGCAAGAGGCTCACAAGCACCCAAGCATCCAGTCCGCTGAATAAATCGATCATGAAGGTTTTCTGACCCGGTCGTAAGGGGGCGCGATTATGCCAGAAAACCTCGGTAATCGATGCATTGCCTGCTCATCGGTAACATTCTTCAACGAAATAATTTGCAAGAACCCCTTCGAGCCCGGGTTTTCAGCGGGTGGCGCAACCCATTGATTCGGGAACGGAAACCGCGCCAGGCAAGGGGCGCCCCAACGTTGAAAGACTCTCAAGCGGTTGTGCGAAAAATCCGAAAAGAAGGTAAGCCATAGCCATTCCTCGACTGTTGTCGGGGAATGGCGGCCCACTCGTGGCGGGCGTCCGATACGGGCCCGGCCAGGGTGTCGGCCGGATACCGCTTCACAAGAACATCAAGCGCCGAGCATCACTGCTCTTCCGCTTTGAGTTCCTGTTCCATTTTCTGAAGTTCCTGGGTAAAGGCCTGGTCCTGAACAGTGGCGCGTTTACGCCAGGGTTTGCGTTCCGGTTCAGGTTGCGCGGCGTAGGTGGTGATTTCCCCGCCGTAAACTTCCTTGTAACGTTGTTCCTGGCGCTCAAGTTCCGCGCGCAGTTCGTCTTTCGTCACAGTATTACCTAATGGATTGAATGGATCTGGTGATACGCACTGCATGTCGACATGCAGACGGCCACGGCACCAGAACTGACAGCTGACGTAGCATCAGGACTTTCGTATATCGCCGATACGGGGGAAGCGCCATCCGGGTGCTTCAGGCACCGGCTGCCGGCACCACGCAGGATAGAAACCCGCAATGCCTGCGGACGGGAGCGGTCGATTGCCGCACCGTCACTGGGGTGCATTATAGCGGCCTGCCTGAATAACACTATCGGGAAAAGTTAAAAGAGTCTGTAGTTGTGTGAATCAATATTTGTATGTGCAACTTGTGGCGATTAGGTTTCAGGCGTTGACAGGCAATGTCGGTGTCCTGACGCCAAACTCGGCAATACGTTCAATACTGCGGGTCGTGCCTCAACTTATTTATCAAGCCCGCCATGCGCTAACGTCAGAGCGGATGGCCGATGGTGTTGCGCTGATTGCGATTATCGGTTGAGGGTTCGATAATCGAACGGTCCTGGTGGTCAGCTCTTGTCTGTCCTTGGGCAGCCGCTTGTAATAGCCGTCATTCCCCGGAAGGACCAGACATGAACGACCAAATGCGCAATGCCTTCACTTCTGTAGCGCCACCGATCGTCGCCTCGCCGGCCAAGCGCATCCAGGCCCTGACCGGCGACCCGGATTTCATGACGTCGCTGGCTCGTGGATTGGCCGTGGTTCAGGCGTTCCAGGAGCGCAAGCGGCACCTGACCATCGCCCAGATCAGCCACCGCACGGAAATTCCCCGCGCCGCCGTCAGACGTTGCCTGCACACCTTGATCAAACTCGGCTACGCCACCACGGACGGAAGGACCTATTCGCTGCTGCCCAAAGTATTGACCCTGGGTCATGCCTATCTGTCATCGACGCCCCTGGCCGTGTCCGCGCAGCCATATCTGGATCGCATGAGCGAACAGCTGCATGAGGCCTGCAATATGGCGACGCTTGAGGGCGACGACATTCTTTATATCGCCCGGTCGGCCACCACCCAGCGGCTGATATCCGTGGACCTGTCCGTCGGTGGACGCCTGCCGGCCTATTGCACCTCCATGGGCAGGATCCTTCTGGCGGCACTGGACGACGCTTCCCTGCGAGATTACCTCGACCATGCCGACCTGCAGGCCAAGACCAGCCGGACCCTGCACACACCCCAGGCGTTGCTGGAGTGTTTGCAAGAGGTGCGGCAGCAGGGATGGTGCATCGTCGACCAGGAACTGGAACAGGGGCTGCGTTCCATTGCCGTGCCGGTCTACGATGCCTCCGGCCAGGTGGTGGCGGCGCTGAATGTCAGTACCCATGCCGGGCGGGTTAGCCGCAACGAACTGGAACAGCGCTTCCTGCCGGGCCTGTTGGGGGCCAGCCGCGACTTGAGCGCGCAACTGTTCGCTTAAGCTGTTCGATAAACGCACAGAGTTGCCTCTGACGAATTGACGGTATTTGCCTCGGATCATTAATGTCGCGGCAGCGTCATCCGGCGTGATCGAGCCCGGCTCGACCGATGGATGGCGACCCCATAATAATGAGAGGCACACCTGCCATGCATACCTCCCTCGGCCTTCACCTTGATGATCGACCGGCCTGCCCGTCCCAGATCGTTCGCTAACCCAACACCTTCTTTACAGCCTTCCGGTTTTTTGCCGGGCCTCTGTTCGCCTGCGTTTTCTTGCGTGGAATAAAAACAAGATGAACCAACCCCAGACCTCCGTAGGCAATTGCCTTGACGTGCAGTCCTTCATCAACGCTCAACCCATCTCGCGCTATCAGTGGCGGGTAGTGATTCTGTGCTTCCTGATTGTTTTTCTCGACGGCCTCGACACTGCAGCCATGGGCTTCATCGCTCCGGCGCTCTCCCAGGACTGGGGCATTGATCGGGCCAGCCTGGGGCCGGTCATGAGTGCGGCGCTGATCGGTATGGTCTTCGGTGCGCTCGGCTCCGGTCCGTTGGCAGACCGTTTCGGGCGCAAAGTTGTGCTGGTAGGCGCGGTCGTGCTGTTCGGCGCGTTCAGCCTAGCATCGGCCTACAGTACCAATATCGATCAATTGCTGGTGCTGCGTTTTCTGACCGGCCTGGGGTTGGGCGCCGGCATGCCGAACGCCACCACCTTGCTGTCGGAATACACCCCAGAGCGTAAAAAGTCGTTGCTGGTGACCAGCATGTTCTGCGGCTTCAACCTGGGTATGGCCGGCGGTGGATTCATCTCGGCCAAGTTGATACCGGCGTTCGGCTGGCACAGCCTGCTGCTGATCGGCGGGATCCTGCCGTTGATCCTGGCGGTGGTGCTGGTGTTCTGGCTGCCGGAGTCGGCCCGTTATCTGGTGGTGCGCAATCGCGGCACTGACAAAGTGCGCAAGACCCTGGCCCCGATCGACCCGAATACCGTCGCCCAAGCGGCGAGCTTCAGCGTACCGGAACAGAAAACCGTAAAAGCCCGCAATGTGCTGGCGGTGATCTTCTCCGGCACCTACAGCGCCGGGACCCTATTGTTGTGGCTGACCTATTTCATGGGGCTGGTGATTGTTTACCTGCTGACCAGTTGGTTACCGACCCTGATGCGCGACAGCGGCGCGAGCATGGAGCAGGCGGCGTTTATCGGGGCGTTGTTTCAGTTCGGCGGCGTATTGAGCGCTGTTGGGGTGGGGTGGGCGATGGACCGGTTCAATCCGCACAAGGTCATCGGCATTTTCTACTTGATGGCCGGGATATTTGCCTACGCGGTAGGGCAGAGCCTGGGCAACATCACCTTGCTCGCCACGCTGGTGCTGGTGGCCGGTATGTGCGTCAACGGCGCGCAATCGGCGATGCCGTCGCTGGCGGCGCGGTTCTATCCGACCCAAGGCCGGGCCACCGGTGTGTCGTGGATGCTGGGCATCGGTCGTTTCGGCGCGATCCTCGGCGCCTGGATGGGCGCCACGCTGTTGGGCCTGGGTTGGAATTTCGAACAGGTCCTGACTGCCCTGGTCATTCCCGCAGCCCTGGCGACTGCGGCGGTGGTGATCAAGGGCATGGTCAGTCATGCGGATGCGACGTAAGCCCACGGCATAACCCCTGTGGGAAGACAAACCTGAGGGCAGGCAGGACCCCTGTGGGAGCCGAGCTTGCTCGCGATAGCGGTGGATCAGGCATGTATCCATCGCTGACACATCGCTATCGCGAGCAAGCTTGGCTCCCACAGGGTCCTCTCCCATAGGGTCTCTGTGTACTTGGATGAATCGATAGCCAAACAACAATCTGTTCGATAAACGAACACTCAGTCGATTATCGGATTGTTTGGCTACCACCCTCAGCTTAATCTTCAGTCATTGCGGCGCCTAACCTCGCGCCTTTTTCTTCATCTTGGTCTACTGAAAAACGGGAGCCTGCCCCATGGCTGAAATCCTTTCGCTGCACGACGCAGTGAAGCAATTCGTCAATGACGGCGATACCGTCGCGCTCGAAGGCTTCACTCACTTGATTCCGACGGCGGCGGGTCATGAAATCATTCGCCAGGGCAAGAAAGACCTGACCCTGGTGCGGATGACGCCTGACCTGATCTACGATCAGTTGATCGGTGCCGGTTGTGCTCGCAAGCTGATCTTCTCCTGGGGCGGCAATCCTGGGGTGGGCTCCCTGCACCGGCTGCGCGATGCGGTAGAAAAGCAATGGCCGCACCCGCTGGAAATCGAAGAGCACAGCCATGCCGACCTGGCCAATGCCTACGTCGCCGGGGCCTCGGGCCTGCCATTCGCGGTGCTGCGGGCCTACGCCGGCTCCGACCTGCCAAAGGTCAATCCGCTGATCAAAAGCGTGACCTGCCCCTTCACCGGGGAAGTGCTGGCTGCCGTGCCATCCGTGCGCCCGGACGTTACGGTGATCCACGCTCAAAAAGCCGACCGCAAGGGCAACGTCCTGTTGTGGGGCATTCTCGGGGTGCAGAAAGAAGCCGCCCTGGCTGCCAAGCGCTGCATCGTCACCGTGGAAGAGATTGTCGATGACCTGAACGCGCCAATGAACGCCTGCGTGCTGCCGACCTGGGCGTTAAGCGCGGTGTGCCACGTACCGGGCGGCGCTCATCCTTCTTACGCGCACGGCTACACCGAACGTGACAACCGTTTCTACCAGGCGTGGGATCCGATCGCCCGGGACCGTGAGACTTTTACCGCATGGATCAACGAATACATCCACGCAACGAAAGATTTCAGTGAATTCCAGGCCCGACTGGCTGCCACTTCGCAGGTGAAATAATGACGTACTCCACCAATGAAATGATGACCGTCGCCGCAGCCCGTCGATTGCAAAACAACGCTGTGTGTTTCGTGGGCATCGGCCTGCCATCGAAGGCGGCCAACCTGGCGCGGCTGACCTCGTCGCCGGATGTTGTTCTGATCTATGAGTCCGGTCCGATCGGGGCCAAACCCAGCGTATTGCCACTGTCCATCGGTGATGGTGAGCTGGCTGAAACTGCGGACACTGTCGTACCCACCGGTGAGATTTTTCGCTACTGGTTGCAGGGCGGACGCATCGACGTCGGCTTCCTCGGTGCAGCCCAGGTTGACCGTTTTGGCAACATCAACACCACAGTGGTGGGCGACTACCATCAACCGAAAGTCCGCTTGCCGGGCGCCGGTGGTGCACCGGAAATCGCCGGTTCGGCCAAGAGCGTGCTGATCATCCTCAAGCAGTCGGCGCGCTCTTTCGTCGACAAGCTGGACTTCATTACCTCGGTCGGTCACGGCGAGGGCGGGGATTCCCGTAAACGCCTGGGCCTGCCGGGCGCAGGTCCGGTAGGTATCATCACCGACTTGTGCATCATGGAGCCGGAAGCCGGCAGCCATGAGTTCGTGGTCACCGCGCTGCACCCCGGCGTGACCCGCGAGCAAGTCGTTGCCGCCACCGGTTGGGCGATTCGTTTTGCCGACCAGGTGCAGACCACCGCCGAGCCGACCGAAACAGAGCTGCGCGCGCTGCGCGACCTGGAAGCTCGCACCGCCGCGGCCCACGGCCAGGCACCGGGAGAAGCGTGATGCGTGACGTTTATATCTGTGATGCGATTCGAACGCCCATCGGACGCTTCGGTGGCGGTTTGTCCGCGGTGCGCGCCGATGACTTGGCCGCCGTACCGATCAAGGCGCTGATGGAGCGCAACCCGTCGGTGGATTGGAGTGCCGTGGACGAAGTGTTCCTCGGTTGTGCCAACCAGGCCGGTGAAGACAACCGTAACGTGGCGCGCATGGCGCTGCTGCTGGCCGGTCTGCCGCAGAGCATTCCCGGCGTGACCCTCAACCGCCTCTGCGCCTCGGGCATGGATGCCATCGGCACGGCGTTCCGCGCCATCGCCAGCGGCGAAATGGAATTGGCCATCGCCGGCGGCGTGGAGTCGATGTCCCGCGCACCGTTCGTGATGGGCAAGGCCGATGCCGCGTTCTCGCGCAACATGAAACTGGAAGACACCACCATCGGCTGGCGCTTCATCAACCCGTTGATGAAAACCCAGTACGGCGTGGACGCGATGCCCCAGACCGCCGATAACGTGGCCGATGATTACCTGGTGTCCCGCGCCGATCAGGACGCTTTCGCCTTGCGCAGTCAGCAGCGCACGGCGGCGGCCCAGGCCGCAGGGTATTTCGCCGAGGAAATCGTCCCGGTGCGCGTAGTCCACAAGAAAGGCGAAACCGTGGTCGAGCAGGACGAACATCCTCGTGCCGACACCACGCTGGCGACCTTGAGCAAACTCAAGCCGGTCAACGGTCCGGACAAAACCGTCACCGCCGGCAACGCCTCGGGCGTGAATGATGGCGCGGCGGCTATGATCATGGCTTCGGCCGAAGCGGTGAAGAAACACGGGCTGACGCCTCGGGGCAAAGTGTTGGGCATGGCCAGCGCCGGCGTGGCACCACGCGTGATGGGCATCGGCCCGGTGCCCGCAGTGCGCAAGCTCACTGAGCGCCTGGGCCTGGCGGTCGCAGACTTTGACGTGATCGAGCTCAACGAAGCTTTCGCCAGCCAGGGCCTGGCGGTGCTGCGCGATCTGGGCCTGGCGGACGATGCGCCGCAAGTGAACCCCAATGGCGGCGCGATCGCCCTTGGCCATCCGCTGGGTATGAGCGGAGCACGGCTGGTGCTGACGGCGTTGCATCATCTGGAAAAGACCGGCGGCAAGAAAGGCCTGGCGACCATGTGTGTCGGCGTCGGCCAGGGTCTGGCGTTGGCAATCGAACGCGTCTGACACGTCGTTCTACTAATAAGAAACCGAGGAATGCTTCATGACTGACAAGCCTGGTTATCGTCGTCCCCAAGCGGGCACCCAACCGGAGTACCTGCACCCGCCGTACCAGTCCACCAACCTGCGTTCGCCGTCCAAGCCGTTGGTGTACCTGCCCCATTCGCTGTCGGAAATTACCGGTCCGACCGTAGGTGCCGATCGCCTGCAGGAGAAGGACAATGACCTGACTGCCCAGCATGTCGGCGAGCCACTGGGGGAACGCATCATCATTCACGGGCGCGTGCTGGATGAGCATGGCCAACCCGTGCCTGGCATTCTGGTAGAGATCTGGCAGGCCAACGCCGCCGGTCGTTACAACCATGACCGTGACCAGCACGACGCGCCGCTGGACCCGAACTTCACCGGCACTGGTCGCACCGTCACCGACGCCGAAGGCTGGTACCAGTTCCAGACCATCAAACCTGGCGCCTATCCCTGGGGTAACCACCACAATGCCTGGCGCCCGGCGCACATCCATTTCTCACTGTTCGGCCCGAGCATCCTGACGCGCCTGGTGACGCAAATGTATTTCCCCGGCGATCCGCTGCTGGCCTACGACCCGATCTACAACTGCGTGCCGGACACCCGCGCCAAGGAACGTCTGATCGCCAGTTTCGACCTGGAAAAAACCATTCCTCACTACGCCCTCGGTTATCGCTGGGACATCGTATTGCGCGGCCGCGATGCCACGCCGATGGAGAAATAAGATGACGCTCACCGCTACCACCTCCCACACCGTTGGTCCTTATTACCACATCGGCCTGACCTGGCTGAACCGCGAAGACCTGACCGTCGCCCAAACCCTCGGCCAGCGCGTGGCGATCACCGGGCAGGTGATCGACGGCAACGGCGAGTTCGTCAATGACGCGATGCTGGAAGTCTGGCAAGCCAACGCCGCCGGAAAATACGCGCACCCGGAAGATGATCAGGACAAACCCCTGGACCCGAATTTCGAAGGCTTTGGCCGGGTGCCGGTGGATGCCGAAGGACGTTTTCGTTTTACCACCATCAAGCCAGGTTCCGTGCCGGGACTTGGCGGCACGACCCAGGCACCGCACCTCGTCGTGCTGGTGTTCGCCCGCGGCCTGGTCAAGCATTTGCTGACGCGAATCTACTTCGATGGCGAACAGGCCAACGAAACCGATCCGCTGTTGGCCTGCGTGCCCGAGGAGCGTCGCGCCACTATCGTGAGCAAGTCCGATGCTTCGGGCGTGTATCAGTGGAACGTGGTCCTGCAGGGAACGGATGCCGAGACGGTGTTCTTCGATTATTGAGTGTGCCAACAGTGGCGCCATCGCGGGCAAGCCTTGCTCCCACAGGGTTACACGACATGCGGTGGGCAACGGCAACCACCTCTGTGGGAGCAAGGCTTGCCCGCGATAGCGTCAGTCCAGGCAATGCAATATTGTGGAACGGGGATGTTACAAAGTGTGTCTAGAGTTGTTCAGTCCCCAACGAGTGAGTAACCCATGGCCGTCCCAATCAGTCACTACACCGGCGAAGAGCGCAGCAAGCGCATCTTCGCCATCGTCGGCGCCTCATCCGGCAATCTGGTCGAATGGTTCGACTTCTACGTCTATGCGTTCTGCGCGATTTATTTTGCGCCAGCGTTCTTCCCGTCGGACAACCCCACGGTGCAACTGGTCAACACCGCGGGTGTGTTCGCCGCCGGGTTCCTGATGCGACCCATCGGCGGCTGGATTTTCGGCCGGGTGGCGGACCGTCACGGGCGCAAGAACTCGATGATGATTTCGGTGCTGATGATGTGCTTCGGCTCGTTGCTCATCGCCTGCCTGCCCACCTACAAGGACATCGGCGTCTGGGCGCCGGTGCTGCTGTTGCTCGCGCGCTTGCTGCAAGGCCTGTCGGTGGGCGGTGAATACGGCACCACGGCCACCTACATGAGCGAAGTCGCTCTCAAGGGCCAGCGCGGTTTTTTTGCCTCGTTCCAGTATGTGACGCTAATCGGCGGGCAATTGCTGGCGGTGTCGCTGGTAGTGGTCCTGCAACAGTTTCTCAACGAAGACGAACTGCGCGCCTACGGCTGGCGGATCCCGTTCGTGGTCGGCGCGGTGGCGGCGTTGATTTCTCTGTTGCTGCGCCGCTCTCTGAAGGAAACCAGCAGCAAGGAAATGCGTGAGAACAAGGACGCCGGTAGCATCGCCGCGCTGTTTCGCGACCACAAGGCCGCGTTCATCACCGTGCTGGGCTACACCGCTGGCGGCTCGCTGATTTTCTACACGTTCACCACTTACATGCAGAAATACCTGGTGAACACCGCCGGCCTGCACGCCAAGACCGCCAGCTACATCATGACCGGCGCGTTGTTCCTCTATATGTGCATGCAGCCGCTGTTCGGCATGCTGGCGGACAAGATCGGTCGGCGTAACTCCATGCTCTGGTTCGGCGCTCTGGGCGCGTTGTGCACAGTGCCGATATTGCTGACCCTCAAAAGTATCAGCAGCCCGTTCCTGGCGTTTGTGCTGATTACCCTGGCGCTGGCGATCGTCAGCTTCTACACCTCCATCAGCGGGTTGGTAAAAGCTGAAATGTTTCCACCCGAAGTACGGGCGCTGGGGGTAGGGTTGGCCTATGCGGTGGCGAATGCGATTTTTGGTGGCTCGGCCGAGTACGTCGCCCTGAGCCTGAAGGCCCAAGGCATGGAAAACACCTTTTATTGGTACGTCACGGTGATGATGGTGGTGGCGTTTCTGTTCAGCCTGCGCCTGCCCAAGCAACCGGCGTATTTGCATCATGACCTTTGACTTAACCGCGTCCGACCGAGAGGCGGGCGCATCCAAGGATTGTTTATGAACGAACGACCGGGCAATCAGCTCTTCGATGCCTACTTCACAGCGCGCGCGATGCGCGAGGTGTTCTGCGACGCGGGCCGGCTACAGGCCATGCTGGATGTCGAGGCAGCATTGGCCAGGGCTGAAGCGCGGGTAGGGTTGATTCCCCAGAGCGCGGTGGCGCCGATCGAGAACGCTTGTCACGCCCGGCTGTACGATTTTCTGGCGTTGAGCGAAGCGATTGCCAGTGCCGGCAATTCGGCGATCCCGTTGGTCAAGGCGCTGGGCAAGCGCATCGCGAACGAGGACACCGAGGCTGAGCGTTATGTGCATCTGGGCGCTACCAGCCAGGACGTGATGGACAGTGGGTTGGTGCTGCAACTGCGCCAGGCTCTTGGACTTATCGAAGACGAACTGGCGCAACTGGCGATCATTCTCGCCCGGCAGGCCGAACGTTACGCGGCCACGCCATTGGCCGGGCGCACTTGGTTGCAACATGCGACACCGGTGACCCTGGGCATGAAAATCGCCGGTTGGCTGGGAGCGATCACCCGTAGCCGCCAGCGCCTGAATGAGCTCAAGCCGCGCTTGCTGGTGTTGCAGTTCGGTGGCGCCTCCGGGACGCTTGCCGCACTGGGTGAACAGGCCTTGCCCATCGCCGAAGCCCTGGCCGCCGAGCTGCAACTGGGCTTGCCGGAGCAGCCTTGGCACACCCAGCGCGATCGTCTGGTTGAGTTTGGTTCGGTACTGGGGTTGATCGCTGGCAGCCTGGGCAAACTGGGTCGTGACATCAGCTTGTTGATGCAGACCGAGGCCGGTGAAGCGTTCGAACCCTCGGCGTCGGGCAAGGGCGGTTCGTCCACCATGCCGCACAAGCGTAACCCGGTGGGGGCGGCGGTGTTGATTGGCGCCGCGACCCGGGTCCCTGGCCTGTTGTCGACGCTGTTCAGCGCCATGCCCCAGGAGCACGAACGCAGCCTGGGCCTGTGGCACGCCGAATGGGAAACCCTGCCGGAGATCTGCTGCCTGGTATCCGGTGCTCTGCAACAGGCGCGGCTGCTGGCTGATGGCCTGGAAGTGGACGCGGCACGCATGGTTCGCAACCTGGAACTGACCCAGGGGCTGGTGCTGGCCGAGGCGGTGAGCATCGTCCTGGCCCAGCGGGTGGGGCGCGACACCGCGCACCATTTGCTGGAGCAATGCTGCAAACGAGCAGTGGCTGAGCAACGTCATTTACGGGACGTGTTGGGGAGCGAGCCCCAGGTCACCGCACAACTGTCCGCCGCTGAGCTGGATCATTTGCTCGACCCCGCCCATTACCTGGGCCAGGCCCAGACCTGGGTCGCTCGCGCAGTAGCTGAACACCTTGCCTTGAACGCCTGAAAGGAGATTGTTGTGGGATTGGTCAAACTCGCCGAAGGCGAACTGAACTATTGCTTCGATGGGCCGCAAGATGGCCCGGTGCTGGTGCTCTCCAACTCCCTGGGTACCGACCTGCACATGTGGGACGAGCAGATCGCCGCCTTCAGCGAACACTTTCGCGTGCTGCGTTTCGACACGCGCGGCCACGGTCAGTCGTTGGTCACAGAGGGCCCGTACAGCATTGAACAACTGGGCCGCGACGTGCTGGCGATGCTCGATCAGTTGAACATCGACAAGGTGCATTTTTGTGGGTTGTCCATGGGCGGATTGATCGGCCAATGGCTGGGGATCAATGCCGGCGAGCGGCTGCACAAACTGGTGGTATGCAACACTGCCGCCAAGATTGGCGACCCGTCCGTATGGGACCCGCGGATTGAAACCGTACTGCGTGATGGCAAGGCGGCGATGGTCGCGCTGCGGGATGCCTCGATTGCCCGTTGGTTCACACCGGACTTTGCCCAGGCTCATCCAGAGAAGGCCAGGAAAATCACCGACATGCTTGCCGCCACTTCGCCCCAGGGCTACGCGGCTAACTGCGCGGCGGTGCGCGATGCCGACTTCCGTGAGCAGCTGTCGTCGATTCGCGTACCGCTGTTGGTGGTCGCCGGCACCGAAGATGCCGTGACGCCACCGTCGGGTGGGCACTTTATCCAGGAGCGGGTCAACGGCGCCGAGTACGCCCAATTCCATGCCGCGCACCTGTCCAATGTCCAGGCCGGCGCTGCGTTCAGCGAGCGGGTGCTGGCTTTCCTGCTCGATTCCAGTCGTTCTTGAGGGAGTATTTTGTGGACGAGAAGCAACGTTACGACGAAGGCATGCAAGTACGCCGCGCGGTGCTGGGCGATGCCCACGTCGACCGCAGCCTCAATGCCTTGACCGAGTTCAACAGTGAGTTCCAGGAGATGATCACCCGTCATGCCTGGGGCGACATCTGGACCCGCCCGGGCCTGCCGCGCCACACCCGCAGCTTGATCACCATCGCCATGCTGATCGGCATGAACCGCAACGAAGAACTCAAACTGCACCTGCGCGCCGCTGCCAATAATGGCGTGAGCCGCGGCGAGATCAAGGAAGTGATCATGCAGAGTGCTATCTATTGCGGTATCCCGGCGGCCAACGCCACCTTCCACCTGGCCGAGTCGGTGTGGGATGAACTGGGCGTCGAATCACGGGCTTAACATCCACCGCTAACCCCTGTGGGAGTCAAGACTGTGGGAGCAAAGCTTGCTCGCGAAAGTGGTGGGTCAGTTGGCGATGATGTTGGATGGACCGCCGCCTTCGCGAGCAAGCCCGCTCCCACACTGGATCTTCAGTGAGCACAAATTTTATGCTCGACACTGATCCCCCTGTGTGGGAGCGAGCCTGCTCGCGAAAGCGGTGGGTCAGCTTGTGACGATGCTGAATGTGCCGCCGCCATCGCGAGCAAGCTTTGCTCCCACGCTGGATCTTCAGTGAGCACACATTTGTGCCCGACACTGATCCCCCTGTGGGAGCGGGCTTGCTCGCGAAAGCGGTGGGTCAGCTTGTGACGATGTTGAATGTGATGACGCCATCGCGAGCAGGCTCGCTCCCACACGGGATCTTCAGTGAACACAAATTTTATGCTCAACGCTGATCTCCTGTGGGAGCGAGCCTGCTCGCGATGACGGTGGTACAGCCTCCATCCATGTTGGTTTTTACAGCAAGCTGATCGGGTAGCTGACAATCAAGCGGTTTTCATCGAACTCACTGGTGCTGTAATCCCGGCGCATCGTCGAGTTACGCCATTTCACATTGAGGCTCTTCAACGCACCGCTCTGTACGGTGTAAGCGAGTTCGCTTTCGCGGCCCCATTCCTTACCGTCGGTGATGGTGCCGGTGTGTACGTTGTCACCGCTGATGTAACGGTTCATCAGGGTCAGGCCCGGTACGCCGACGGCGGCGAAGTTGAAGTCGTGGCGCACTTGCCAGGATCTTTCCTCGGCGTTGTCATAGCTGGAGTTGTAGCTGTCGTTGGCCAGGGTGCCGCCGCTGGTGCCGTTGACACGCATCCAGCCATCGTCGCCACTGAGTTTTTGCAGGCCGACGTAGAAGGTGTTGCCTCCGTATTTGGCCGAGAGCATGGCGGACAAGGTTTTGTTGTCCAGGTCGCCGGCCAAGGCGCTGCCTTCTTCCTTACCGATGAAGTAACCGAGGTTGGCGCCGAGGGTCCAGTCACCGACGGGCTGGCTGTGGGTCAGGTTGAAATACTTCTGCTGGTAGATGTCGGACAGTTCCGCATACCAGACACCGACCTGGGTGCGTTTGTCGTTGAAGGCGTATTCGCCACCGCCGAAGTTAAAGCGGTCCGAAAGGAACGCACCGCGGCCGTTCATGGACATGTCTTCCATGCTCGCGTCGTTGCGCATGCTGTTGGCGCGGAACTGACCGCCGTAGAGGCTCAAGCCACTGATTTCGGTGGAGGTTACCTGGCCGCCGCGGAAGGTTTGCGGCAGGGAGCGACCGTCGTCCGAGCGCAGGATCGGCAGCACCGGCATCCATTCGCCCACCTTCAGTTCGGTTTTCGACACCTTGGCCTTGAGGGCGACACCCAGGCGACCGAAGTCGTCGGCCGGACGGCCATCATCATGCACCGGCAACAAGGCGGTATTGGCAGTACCGCGACCACCGTCGAGCTTGACCGAGTACATGCCCAGCACGTCCACGCCGAAACCGACCACGCCTTGGGTGAAGCCGGACTTGGCGTCGAGAATGAAACTCTGGGTCCATTCCTCGGCTTTGCCTTGGGCGTTGTCCGGGTTGGTGAAGTTGCGGTTGATGTAGAAGTTGCGCAGGTTGAGGTTGACCTTGGCGTCTTCAACAAACCCCGACTCTGCGGCCAGAACGGGCAGGGCGGCGCCAGACAGGGCGATGGCGATAAGGCTGGGAAACAAATGCTGTGTAGGTTTCATGGGCATGTCTCTAGTTTTTGTGGGCAAAGCGGGTCGCTGCCGCAACCTTGGGTTGCAGTCGGCACGGTGGAACCGGACGGTAAGGCGATCGAAGGATCAGCCGGGCGAGGCGGGGCCTATGGGCATGGCGTCGAACCTGTTGTTATTGGTTTTGTGCGAGCGATGGTGAAGGGCCACCCGGGATCGGTTCAATTGCCGTTTGCGGGTTTTGGGCGATTATCGAACGGCAAAAAACTGATTGGATCTCTGTGGGAGCGAGCCTGCTCGCGAAGGCGGCCTGACAGCCGGCCAGGGGGTTGTTGATCGGGTACATATCCATTGCTGCGGTAACGGCCACTTATGGTTTCGCTTTTACAGCGACTCACTTTCGAAGAGCGCGAAAGTAAGCAAAGCGCTTTTGCCCCACCACTCGGCACCTCGCCTAGGCTCGGTGTGCCCTCACTCCGGCATTGCTCCGTGGGCCCGCCGCGAAGGGCCATCCATGGCCCAGCGCGGCTATCCCGGCATCCATGCCGGGATGCCCACTCCACAATGCCTGCTGCGTTCGGCCAGCGTGGTTAACGGGGCGCCCAGATCAAAATCAAAAGCGAGGCGGCCTTATAGCCGGCCTGATTCTTCCGGTCGTACACCTGTCAGATCTGTGGGAGCAAAGCTTGCTCGCGAGGCGGCCTGATAGCCGACCTGGCTCTCCCGGTCGTATCCCGGTCCAATTGTGGGAGCGGGCTTGCTCGCGAAGGCGGCCTTACAGCCGACCAGGCTCTGGCAGCTAGACTTCGATCAACTGTGGGAGCGAGCCTGCTCGCGAATGCGATGGCACAGTCGATGAATAATGTTGAATGCTCCGGCCTCTTCGCGAGCAAGCCCGCTCTCACAGGAGGAACGCGATCACCAAAAAATCAGGTCGGCTATAAGGCCGCCTCGCGGTGGACGTTGATCTCGGGCGCCCCGTTAACCACGCTGGCCGCACGCAGGCATTGCGCAGTGGGCACCTCGGCATGGATGCCGAGGTAGCCGCGCTGGGCCATGGATGGCCCTTCGCGGCGGCCCACGGAGCAATGCCGGAGTGCGGGCATGCCGAGCCTAGGCGAGGCACCGAGTGGTGGGGCAGAAGCGTTTTGCTTACTTTTGACTGGGCCGGCTCCCGGGCTTTTCAAAAGTGAGCCGCCGTAAGGGCGGAACCCTAAGTGGCCGTTACCGCAGCAATGGATATGTCCTCGATCAACAAAACCCTGGCCGACTGTCAGACCGCCATCGCGGGCAAGCCTTGCTCCCACACAGGCTGGCGTTAAAGCACGCACAAATAAAAAGCCCACCTTTCGGTGGGCTTCGTGTTTCAGCGTTCAGGCATCAAGTCAGAACAATTTCAGCGGCGGCGCTTTCTCCGCCACCGGTTCGTTCTTGCCGGTCTCGGCATTCCAGCCGCCACCCAACGCCCTGTACAAATTGACCTCGCTGGTCAGTTGCGCCAGGCGGTCGGTGATCAGCGATTGTTGGGCGCTGAACAACTGACGTTGGGCGTCGAGGAAGGTCAGGTTGCTGTCGACGCCGATGCGATAGCGACGCTCGGCCAGGCGGTAGTAGTCCTGGTTGGCGGCGACGAAGTCGGTCTGGGCCTGCAACTGTTCGTTGTAGGTCTGGCGCGCCGCCAAGCCGTCGGAGACTTCCTGGAACGCGGTCTGAATCGACTTCTCATACTGCGCGACGTTGATGTCTTTCTGGATTTTGGCGTAATCCAGGCTTGCCCGCAGGCTGCCGGCGTTGAAGATCGGCAGGTTGATTTGCGGGGCGAAGGTCCAGGTGCCCGAACCACCCTTGAACAGGCCGGACAGGTCCGGGCTCAAAGTGCCGGCGTTGGCCGTCAGGCTGATGCTTGGGAAGAACGCGGCCCGCGCGGCGCCGATGTTGGCGTTGGCGGCCAGCAGGTTGCGTTCAGCCTGGAGGATGTCCGGGCGACGTTGCAACAGGTCTGACGGCAATCCGGCCGGCACTTCGCTGAGCAGGTCATCGCTCAGCGGTTGGGTGCTCAGGTTGGATGGCAGACCGGTGCCCAGCAGCAGGGTCAGGCTGTTTTCATCCTGAGCCACCTGGCGGGTGTAGCGCGCCAGTTGTACGCGGGCGTTTTCCACCGCCGTGCGTGCCTGGCTCAGGTCCAGGGCCGAGGCCACGCCGACTTCGGCGCTGCGGGAGGTCAGCTTGAGGCTTTGCTCATAGGTGCCCAGGGTTTCCTGGGTCAGCTTGAGCAGTTCCTTGTCGGCCTGCCAGGTCAGGTAGGCGTTGGCAACGCTGGCCACCAGGCTGATCTGGGTACTGCGACGAGCCTCTTCGGTGGCGAAGTAGCTTTGCAGCGCTTGCTCGCTCAGGCTGCGCACCCGGCCGAACAGGTCCAGTTCATAGGCGCTGATGCCCAAGGTTGCCGAATAGGAACTGGTGATGCCCGCTTCACCGGTTTGCGATGCCCGTGCCGGCACTCGCTGGCGGCTGCCGGAGCCGGTGGCCGAGACCGCCGGGAACAGGTCCGCCCGCTGGATGCGGTATTGCGCGGCGTAGGCATCGATATTCAGCGCCGCGACGCGCAGGTCGCGGTTGTTTTCCAGGGCAACCTGGATCAGCTGTTGCAGGGCCGGGTCATGGAAAAACTGTTTCCAGCCCTGTTCGGCGGCGGCCTGGCTGGCCGCCTTGGCCGGCTCGTAGGCCGGACCTTGCGGGTATTGCGTGGCGACCGGTGCTTCGGGCCGCTGATAATCGGGGATCAGCGAGCAGCCGCTGAGCACGACGGCAGCGATGGTCAGAGAGAGGAGCGACTTGCTCATTGGCCAGCCTCTTTAGAAGTTTCAGGAGTGTCGTCCTGGTCGATATTTTTGCGACGGCCTATCGACGACACGGTCACGAAGAACAATGGCACCCAGAAAATCGCCAGGATGGTGGCGGTCAACATACCGCCGATCACACCGGTGCCGATGGCGTGCTGGCTGCCTGAGCCTGCGCCGGTGGAAATCGCCAGCGGCACCACGCCGAGGACGAACGCCAGGGACGTCATGATGATCGGCCTCAGACGCATCCTACAGGCTTCAATGGCGGCTTCCACCAGTGTGCGGCCCTGTTCGTGGAGTTCCTTGGCGAACTCCACGATCAGAATGGCGTTTTTCGCCGCCAGACCGATGGTCGTCAACAAGCCCACCTGGAAGTACACGTCGTTGGACAGGCCGCGCAGGCTGGTCGCCATCAAGGCACCGATGATACCCAGTGGTACCACGAGCATGACCGCGATCGGAATCGACCAGCTTTCATACAGCGCCGCCAGGCAGAGGAATACCATCAGCAGCGACAAGGCGTACAACGCTGGGGCCTGGGAGCCGGACAGACGTTCCTCGTAGGACAGGCCCGTCCAGGAAATACCGACGCCGGCCGGCAGCTTCTGCGCGATGGCCTCGACTTCGGCCATGGCTTCACCGGTGGAGTAACCCGGCGCCGGCGCCCCCAGAATTTCCATCGCTTCCACGCCGTTGTAACGGGCCAGTTTTGGCGAGCCGTAGACCCACTCGCCTTTGGCGAATGCGCTGAACGGCACCATGGTCCCGGCGCTGTTGCGCACATACCACTTCTGCAGGTCTTCGGGGCTCATGCGAGCGCCCGGTTGGCCCTGGATGTACACCTTCTTCACCCGGCCACGGTCGATGAAGTCGTTTACATAGCTACTGCCCAGTCCAATCGACAGGGTGTTGTTGATGTCCGAGAGGGTAATGCCCAGGGCGCTGGCCTTCTCGTCATCGATTTCCAGCTGGTACTGCGGTTCGTCGTTCAGGCCATTGGGACGCACCTGGGACAGAATCTTGCTCTGGGAGGCCATGCCGAGGAACTGGTTACGGGCCTCCATCAACTTCTCATGGCCGATGCCGGCGCGGTCCTGCAGGAACACGTCGAAACCGGTGGCGTTACCCAGCTCCATCACCGCCGGCGGAGCGAAGGCGAACACCATCGCGTCGCGGAAGGTGAAAAAGTGTTGCTGGGCACGGGCGGCGACGTTGAACACGCTGCTATCGGCGTTACGCTCGTCCCACGGTTTGAGCATGATGAACGCCATGCCGGAGCTCTGGCCACGACCGGCGAAGTTGAAGCCGGTCACGGTAAATACCGAGGCCACGCCATCGCCCTCACCGCCGTCCTTGCTCGGACGCAGCAGGAACTCACGCATTTTGTCCACCACCACCTGGGTCCGCTCGGCGCTGGAACCGGCTGGTGTCTGCACCTGGGCAAACAGCACGCCCTGGTCCTCTTCCGGCAGGAACGCCGTCGGGATGCGGGTGAACAGCCAGACCATGCCGACCACGATGATCACATAAGCCAGCAGGTACGGCGCCTTGTGCTTGAGCATGTTGCCCACACCGCGCTCGTAGCTTCTGACGCCACGGTCGAAGGTGCGGTTGAACCAGCCGAAGAAACCGCGTTTCGGCGTGCCGTGCTCACCCTTGGGAATGGGTTTGAGCATGGTGGCGCACAGGGCCGGGGTAAAGATCAGGGCCACCAGTACCGACAGGGCCATGGCCGAGACGATGGTGATGGAGAACTGTTTGTAGATCACCCCGGTGGAACCGCTGAAGAACGCCATCGGCAGCAGCACCGCCGACAGCACCAGGGCGATACCCACCAGGGCGCCCTGGATCTGGCCCATGGATTTTTTGGTGGCTTCCTTGGGCGACAGGCCTTCTTCGTTCATGACCCGTTCGACGTTTTCCACCACAACGATGGCATCGTCCACCAGCAATCCGATGGCCAGCACCATGCCGAACATGGTCAGGGTGTTGATGCTGAAGCCGAACGCCGCGAGGATCCCGAAAGTGCCGAGCAAAACCACCGGCACCGTCATCGTGGTGATGATGGTGGCGCGGAAGTTTTGCAGGAACAGGAACATCACCAGGAACACCAGTGCGACCGCTTCGATCAGGGTTTCAACCACACCCTTGATCGATTCGCTCACCACCGGGGTGGTGTCGTACGGGAACACCACTTCCATCCCTTGCGGGAAGAACGGTTTGAGGCTGTCGATGGTGGCGCGCAGGGCTTTCGCTGTGTCGAGGGCGTTGGCGCCGGTGGCCAGCTTCACGGCAAGACCGGAAGCAGGGGCACCGTTGAACTGGGCACTGACGCTGTAGTTCTCACCGCCCAGGCCGACATCGGCGACGTCACCGACGCGCACTTGCGAGCCGTCCGGGTTGACCTTGAGCAAGATGGCCTTGAACTGCTCGGCGGTCTGCAGGCGGGTCTTGCCAATAATGGTGGCGTTCAGTTGCTGACCGGACAGGGCAGGCAGGCCGCCGAGCTGGCCGGACGACACCTGGACGTTCTGCGCCGCAATGGCGGTCCTCACATCCACCGGGGTCAGTTTGTAGTTGTTCAGCTTGGCCGGGTCGAGCCAGATCCGCATCGCGTACTGGGCGCCGAAGACCTGGAAGTCACCGACACCGGCGGTGCGCGAGATCGGGTCCTGCATGTTGGACACGATGTAGTTGGACAGGTCGTCCTTGGTCATGCTGCCGTCGCGCGACACCACGCCGATCACCATCAGGAAGTTCTTCACCGCCTTGGTCACGCGGATACCCTGTTGCTGCACTTCTTGCGGCAGCAGCGGGGTCGCCAGGTTCAACTTGTTCTGGACCTGGACCTGTGCGGTATCGGAGTTGGTGCCTTGTTCGAAGGTCGCCGTGATGGTCATGCTGCCGTCGGAGTTACTTTCCGAGGAGACATAACGCAGGTTATCGATGCCGTTGAGCTGTTGCTCGATGACCTGCACCACGGTGTCCTGCACGGTCTGCGCGGATGCGCCCGGGTAGGTTACCTGGATCGCAATGGCCGGCGGCGCGATGCTGGGGTACTGGTTGATGGGCAACTTGAGGATCGATAGAGCCCCGACCAACATGATCACCAGGGCGATAACCCAGGCGAAAATCGGACGGTCGATAAAAAATTTCGACATGGTTTACTCCCCTTTGCCGCCGGCGGCTTTGTCAGCTGCCTGTGCGGGGGCCGGGTTCTTTTCGCCAACGTTGGTGGCCTCAGTGGCTTTGACTTCCACCCCTGGCCGTACGTATTGCAACCCTTCGGTGATCAGGCGATCGCCAGCCTTGAGCCCGTCTTCGATCAGCCACTGGCTACCGACGGTGCGGCTGGCCTTGAGCTGACGCAGCTCGACCTTGTTGTCCGGGCCCACGACCAGAGCGGTCGGCATGCCTTTGAGGTCGCGCGTGACGCCTTGCTGCGGCGCAAGAATCGCCGCGCTGTTGACCCCGGCCTTCAATTGCGCGTGGACGAACATGCCCGGCAGCAGCGTGTGGTCAGGGTTAGGGAACACCGCGCGCAGGGTCACCGAACCGGTGGTCTGGTCTACCGACACTTCGGAGAACTCCAGCTTGCCCTCATGGGCATACTCGCTGCCGTCTTCCAGGGTCAGTTTGACCATGGCGGCGTTGTCGCCAGCCTTCTGCAGGCGGCCGCTTTCCAGTTCACGGCGCAATTGCAGCAGTTCCACCGAGCTCTGCGTCACGTCGACGTAGATCGGGTCCAGTTGCTGGATGGTCGCCATGGCATCGGCCTGGCCGTTGCTCACCAGCGCACCTTCGGTCACCGAGGAGCGACCGATGCGACCGGAAATCGGCGCGTAGACCTTGGTGTAGCGCACGTTGATCCGCGCGGTTTGCAGGTTGGCTTCCGACTCCAGGCGGTTGGCCACGGCGGTGTCGTATTCCTGACGGCTGACAGCCTGTTCATCCACCAACTGCTTGTAGCGATCGGAAATGGACTTGGTTGACCGCAGGTTCGCTTCTGCGCTTTTGAGGGTCGCTTCGTACATGGCCGGGTCAATCTGATACAGCTGTTGGCCGGCCTTGACGTCGGCCCCCTCCTTGAACAGACGCTTGAGGATGATGCCGTTGACTTGCGGACGAACTTCCGCGATGCGGAACGCGCTGGTGCGGCCGGGAAGCTCTGACGTCAGGGTAAAAGGCTGAGTCTTGAGAGTTACGACGCCGACCTGAGGAGCCGGTGCGGCAGGTGCCGCCTCTTCCTTTTTACATCCGCTGAGCAGCGATGCCAGGGCGATGGCGGTAACCAGAGCGGTAACAGCTGGCTTGAATTGCATGGAAATCCTCGGGTCCAGGCGCGTAACAGGCGCACTCGAAAGTGGAAGGTGAAAAGAGCGAGATAAACAATTAGTAGGATGCTAAGAAATATACTTACGTACACGGTTGTTTGTAAACACCCAAATTGCGTACCATCCGTATTTACAAAAGCCTGACAAAAGGCCTGGGCATGACGGGGACGCGTTCCGGAACACGCCGCCTCACATTTTGTTCAGCTGATTCTTACGCATTGCTTACGCATCCTGATTGAGGTGTTTACTGCCATGGTTCGTCGTACCAAAGAGGAAGCCCTGGAGACTCGCAGCCAGATACTCGAAGCGGCCGAGAAAGCCTTTTTCGAGCGCGGTGTGGCGCGCACGACACTGGCTGACATCGCGACGCTGGCCGGTGTAACGCGCGGGGCCATCTACTGGCATTTCAGCAACAAGGCTGACCTGCTCCAGGCCATGCTCGATACGTTGCACGAGCCGCTCGATGACCTGGCCCGCGCCAGTGAGCGTGAAGAGGAGCTTGATCCGCTGGGCTGTGTTCGCAAGCTGCTGGTGCGATTGTTTCAACAGGTGGCCCTGGATCCTAAAACCCGCCGCATTAATGAGATTCTGTTTCATAAGTGCGAATTCACCGATGAAATGTGCGATTTGCGCCAGCAACGGCGCCAGGTCAGTCTCGACTGCAATGTGCGTATCGCGTTGTCGTTGCGCAATGCAATGAATCGCGGCCAGTTGCCGGACGATCTGGATCCCGAAAGGGCGGCGGTCGCCATTCATGCTTACATCGACGGCATTTTATACCAGTGGCTACTGGCCCCCGACAGCTTCGCACTGGCGGCTGAGGCCGAGCGCTGGGTGGAGATCGGGCTGGACATGCTGTGCCTGAGCCCCAGCCTGCGTAAATGAAGCAAAATGTATAATTGCATCGGTTTATGTCAATACATCCGCGTAAGGATGCTTTTATAAACCGACACTGGCTCGGTTGATAGGCAATCGGCGGCGAATTTTGTAGAAAATTTGTTTCGCACTTGTGAATACGGATGAAAGCCCGGTCGACAAGGGCGTCCGAAGCGGCAGACGGATGTCCCGCCAGACTGGCCTGGCGGGAGCGCATTTTCAACTCAGGGTAATTTCCACGGTAAAACCGTAGGGTTCTTCACTGGACGAGTGAGTGATACGCGTCACGCATTTGATGGGGGTTGCGCCGATGGAACTCACCTTATTTGTCCGGACAGGCGTCAGCGTCGGCGAAATAACGCCGAAAGAAGTATTGACGCGTAAACCGAAGTCGAAGCGAAAGCCGAGAGTCTGATCGCCAAATATAATAAAGCGCTGGAATATATCCTTGCTGCGACTGCCCAAGGGTCTGGAATAAGCGAAGTCGAACTTCAAGGCTTGGATGTCCCAGGGGAGAATGTTCATGAATGCTTGCTCGTTGGCATCCAAGCTAAGATTGTTTTCACCGACTTCAAGGGGCTGGTCGGTATGATTGATTAACTTCACCAGGAAACGGCTGCGGTTTGGGCGCACGCTTTGCTGCTCCCAGGTTTGAAGCTGTCTGTTGACCTCGTCGTTCTGCCTGGCCTTTTCCATCAAGGCTTTGAGCACCTGGGTGTAATCTTGCGTGTCGAGCGACTTGAGGTATTCGTACAGAATCGTCAGTGGCGCGTAGTTGAACTGAGACAGCAGGTTTTCGTAAAAACTGCTGCTGGCCGGCTGGGTGTTTTCAGTGGAGTTGTTCACGTTGAATTCCTTTTCAGTAGTGGTTGCTAGTGGCTGCGCTGTAATAAGGCAGTTCATTTTGTTGTTGGCGATACTATGAGTAGTTGAACGGGTTTTAGAAAGTTTGGATGTTTGACTGGATATTTAACTCAAATAAAAAGCCCTGGCTCTTTCGAGGCAGGGCTTCTGACTGGCGTATTAATTAGAGTACAGGGTAATCGATATACCCCCACCGGCCCTTTGCCATAGAAGGTTTCCGGATGCGCCTCGTTCAGCGGGGCGTCAGCTTTCAGGCGTGCTGGCAGGTCCGGATTGGCAATGAACGGCACACCGAAGGCGATGGCATCAGCCTTACCCTCGGCCAGCCAGGCATTGGCGCTGTCCTTGGTGAAACGTTCGTTGGCAATGTACGGGCCGCCGAAAGCTTGCTTGAGCTGCGGGCCGATGCTGTCTTCGCCTTCCTTCTCGCGGGAGCAGATGAAGGCGATGCCACGCTTGCCCAGTTCGCGGGCGACGTAGCTGAAGGTTTCCAGGCGGTTCTCATCGCCCATGTCATGGGAGTCGGCACGTGGTGCCAGGTGCATGCCAACCCGGCCGGCGCCCCAGACTTCGATGACGGCGTCGGTCACTTCCAGCAGCAGGCGGGCACGGTTTTCCAAGGAGCCGCCATAGTTGTCAGTGCGCTGGTTGGTGCTGCTTTGCAGGAACTGGTCGAGCAGGTAGCCGTTGGCGCCATGGATTTCCACGCCGTCGAAACCGGCGGCCTTGGCGTTCTCGGCGCCGACGCGGTAAGCCTCGATGATATCGGCGATCTCCTCGGTTTCCAGCGCGCGCGGCGTCGGGTAGTCGGCCAGCGGACGCACCAGGCTCACATGACCCTTGGGCTGGATGGCGCTCGGCGCTACCGGCATTTCGCCGTTCAGGTAAGACGGATGGGAGATCCGGCCCACGTGCCACAGTTGCAGGAAAATCTTGCCGCCTGCGCCGTGGATTGCCTTGGTCACGTTGCTCCAGCCGCGCACCTGGTCGTTGGACCAGATGCCGGGGGTATCCGGGTAGCCCACGCCCATGGGGGTGACAGAGGTGGCTTCGCTGAGGATCAGACCTGCGGAGGCTCGCTGCACGTAGTACTCGGCCATCAGTGCGTTAGGTACACGGCCCGCGTCGGCGCGGCAGCGGGTGAGCGGCGCCATGATGATGCGGTTCTTCAGCTCGATGTCGCCGAGTTTGATCGGATCGAAAATAGTCGTCATCAATTACAACCTCGAAAGTTAAGGGTTAAAAGTCAGTGAGTGGCAGGGGCCAGGTCGGCATTGCCGCCCTGACGGAAAGTGATCAGGGTGACCAGCAGCGCCAGTACGGCCAGCGCGCCGGCGGCCAGGGGCACGCTGGTCAGGCCCAGGCCGTGGTTGATGACACTGCCGCCGACCCAGGCGCCCAAGGCGTTGCCGATGTTGAAGGCGCCGATGTTCAGGGTGGAAACCAGGTTTGGCGCGGCTTTGCCGAAGGTCACCACGTTGACTTGCAGGGCCGGCACGGCGGCGAAGCAGGCGGTGGCCCAGAGGAACAGGGTGATTTCAGTGGGGATCAGCGCGACGCTGGTCCAGCTCAATACGGTGGACACCACGGCCATGGTGATGAAAACCCCCATCAGCGTGTTCGCCAGGCTCTTGTCCGCCAGCTTGCCGCCGATGATGTTGCCCAGGGTCAGGCCCAGGCCGATCAGCACCAGGGTCCAGGTCACGCCGCGGGGCGATACGCCAGTGACTTCTCCCAGCAGCGGGGCGACGTAAGTGAACAGGGTGAACACCGAGGCGGAAAACAGTGCGGTCATGCTCAGGGACAGCCACAGGCCTGCGCCCTTGAGGGCGACGAGTTCCGAGCGCATGTCGAGTTTTTCTTCATCGCGCTTGGCTGGCAGAAAACGGATCAGGCCGATCAGCGCAATCACGCCGATGACGGTCACGGCCCAGAAAGTCGAGCGCCAGCCGGCTTCCTGACCCAGCGCGGTGCCCAGCGGTACGCCGAGCACGTTGGCCAGGGTCAGGCCGGTGAACATCAGGGCCACGGCCGAGGCGCGCTTGTTGGGTGCCACCAGGCCGGCGGCCACCACCGAACCGATGCCGAAGAACGCACCGTGGCACAGGGCGGTGACGACCCTGGCGAACATCAGCACGTTGTAGTCACTGGCGATGGCGCAGAGCAGGTTGCCGATGATGAAGATCCCCATCAGCGCTACCAGGGCAGCCTTGCGCGGCAAGCGCGCGGTGGCCAGGGCCATGAACGGTGCACCGATGGCCACACCCAGGGCATAACCGGTCACCAGCCAGCCAGCGCCGGGAATCGATACACCCAGGTCGGCCGCCACCTCAGGCAACAGGCCCATGATGACAAACTCGGTGGTGCCGATGGCGAAGGCGCTCAGGGCCAGAATGAGAAGTGAGAGGGGCATGGTGGATCCTTGTCGGGTCAGAGCTCTTGGCTCATTTGCTTGAGGAACTGCTGGATCACGTCCTCGTTGCGTTTGAAGAAATGCCATTGGCCGACCTTCTGGCTGGTGATCAGCCCCGCCCGTTGCAACACCGCCAGATGGGCGGACACCGTGGACTGCGACAGGCCGCAACGCTGGTCGATCTGTCCGGCGCAAATGCCGAATTCGTGGTTGTGCAACTGTTCGGGGAACTGGATCTTGGGGTCTTTGAGCCAGTTGAGGATGTCTCGCCGTACTGGGTGCGCCAGGGCTTTTATTATTTCGTCGAGGTCGGGGGTCATGGTTGGCAGCTCGGGATGAGTAAAACGCTATATCGCGATGAGGCGAACCTTAAATCGTTATTTCGCGATACACCAATATGAATTTGATCTGAAAGCTGAATAAATCGCTATATCGGGTTATAACGATATGGAGGCGGCGGTGCTAAGCTTGGCGCCATGAACTATCTCGCACACCTGCACCTCGGCGGCCCCGGCCGGGAACAACTGCTCGGCAGCCTCTATGGCGACTTCGTCAAAGGGCCGCTGCAAGGGTTGTACGATCCGCAGATCGAAGCGGCGATTGCCCTGCATCGGCGCATCGACATGTACACCGATCACCACCCGGTGGTGGATATCGCTCTGTCGCGTTTTTCCACCGTGCGGCGGCGCTATGCCGGAATTGTGCTCGACGTGTTTTTCGATCATTGCCTGGCCCGGGACTGGACGCTGTATGGAGAAGGGCCGTTGCTGGACTTCACCTCTCAGGTCTATCGCGTGCTTGCCGCCGAGCCGCAGTTGCCTGGGCGCTTGGCGCAAATCGCGCCTTATATGGCGGCGGATGACTGGCTGGGGTCTTACCGGGAGTTCGAAGTGATGGGGCAGGTGCTGCGAGGCATTTCCCGACGCCTGTCCCGGCCGGAGGAACTGGCCGGGGCGATGGAAGAATTGATCATGCTTTATGAGCCGTTGAGCGAAGACTTTCGGTTGTTCTACCCGCAGTTGCAGGATTTTGCATTGAGCCAGACAACACCAAATAACTAAATTGTGGGAGCGGGCTTGCTCGCGAAGGCGGTGGATCAGTCAACATCTGTGTTGAATGTACCGCCGTCTTCGCGAGCAAGCCCGCTCCCACAGGGGGGCTCCGCAGAGATCCAGATCAGGCCGCAATTGCAGCGGGTCGCATCGGCGCTTGCTGTTTCTCGGGAATCGCCCCAAACAA
The DNA here is from genome assembly GCF_030687835.1 of Pseudomonas hefeiensis. NCBI lineage: Bacteria > Pseudomonadati > Pseudomonadota > Gammaproteobacteria > Pseudomonadales > Pseudomonadaceae > Pseudomonas > Pseudomonas hefeiensis. Next base: position 4,901,659 of record NZ_CP117449.1, on the reverse strand, counting down.
CGCCTTATGCACCGCCTGCTGAGCCTGGAACGCCAGTGCCGCGCGTTCCTGGCCGTGGCAGGCGATGGGTTGCAGTAGATGGATATGCACGTCGCCCCGGTCATTGGCGAACAACCGCATCAGGTGCGACAACAGATCATCATCGCCAATGAACGGTGCCAGTGAATCAGGCTCGCCGTTGCGCAGATAACGGATTGCCACCGGTTGCAGCGCCACGTCAGCATCGATGGCCGCCGACAGTAAACGACCATGGAAGGTGCGCAGGGAGCGGCCATCGGTGGTGGTGCCTTCGGGAAACATCAGCAGCGGATGGGCCTGCTCCAGATGCCGGCTCATCTGTTTGCGGATCAACTGGCTGTCACCCGAGCCGCGCCGGATAAACAAACTGCCAGCCTTGGCCGCCAGCCATCCGGCCACGGGCCAGGTGCGCACTTCGGCCTTGGACAGGAACGACATTGGCGTGAGCATGCCCAGCAGTGGGATATCGGTCCAGGACACATGGTTGCTGACCCACAGCATGGGTTGTTGCGGCATTTGCCCGTGCACCGTCACGGAGAAGGGCAGGGCATGGCTCAGGCGCGCCATGAAAAAACGCGACCAGCGCTGGCGGCGCAGCATGGAGTTGGCCACACCCAACCGTTCAAACAGCCCGAACACGCTGGCCATGCTCAGGCCCAGCGTCACCACCAGCAACACTCGCGCGATTCGCGCGTACACCCGCAACCGACTCATCACACCGCTGCCTTGAAGTGGCGGGCGTAGCGTGGGCAGAGTTCGTCGCGCTTGAGCAGGATGAACACGTCGGCCACCTGGAAATCTTCATCCCAGCACGGCTCACCGCAAATCTTCGCGCCCAGGCGCATATAAGCCTTGAGCAGAGGTGGCATTTCGGCGATGACGTTGGACGGCACGTCCAGGGCCGGCAATGGTTTTTTCGGCACCGCCCGCAGGTGTTCGGTGCACAGATACCGTTCGCGCAGACGCTGCATGATCGCTTGGGCCTGGACACCACCGTCCTGCATTGGAATGCTCGCGCATCCCATCAGGTAGCTGTAGCCGCCCTCGTTCAGCACCTCGGCCAGTTCGCCCCAAAGTACCGCGATGGTGCCGCCGTTGCGGTAGGCCGGGTCGACGCAGGTGCGGCCGATTTCCAGGATCGGGCCCTTGAGATGGACCAGGCCGTGAAGGCTGAACTCTTCTTCGCTGTAGAACCGGCCCAGGCTGCTGGCGGCGTGGTGATCGAGCAGACGCGTCGTCGCCACGAGGCGGCCGGTGTTCAGGTCGCGTACGCCGATGTGGGCGCAGTGAACATCATAGTCATCCATGTCCAGACCCATTTCCGCGCCTTTGAGCTTGGCGTTGAACTCGCCGCTGAAGACGTTGAAGCGCAGGGCCTGGGCTTCTTGCAAAGCCTTGGCGCCAATCAGGCGTTCGGCTTGCAGGCGGCGTTCATTGCCAGTGTCGCTGATGCGGGCGATCTGAGTCATAGCGAATCTCCGTGCGGGCTGTTCAGTTGCAGCCGATCGACTTTCTTTATGCAGCCATGTTGTGCAAAGTCAGGCTATGTAGCCCCGGTGTCATCGCCATGAAGCTTTGGTGATGCTTATGTGACAGCCATTGAGGAGCCTCCTATGCCCTGGCAAAACCTGATCGAACGCGGCGAACGACTGCCCGCCCATCCGGACCTGGCCGAGGGTTATGCGTCCTTGCTGCAACGCCTGGGGCCGGTGACGCCGTTCGAACTGGCCGTCACGGGGGCGCGATTGATGGCAACGCCGGGGTTGGCTTTTCTGGTGGGGTATCAGGCGGCGCTGCGAGTGCTTTGGCCGAGCGCACCGCAGAGCCTGGGCGCCTTGTGCGCCACGGAGCAGCGCAGCCTGCGCCCGGCGGACATGCAGACTCGCGTCACCGACCTGCGTTTGAACGGGCGCAAGGATTTTGTTACCACGGGCGATGCCGCCGAGTGGCTGCTGGTCGCCGCCCGCGGCGAAGCGTTCGGCGAGCCGCCGCAGTTGAATCTTGCGGTGGTTTATCCTGGAGAGCCGGGTGTGACCCTGGAAAAACTCCCGGCCATCGCCCTGATGCCAGACATCAGCCATGGACGGGTAGTGCTTGATGGTGCGCTGTGCGAGTTGTTGGCCGGGGACGGCTGGGACGCCTACGTCAAACCGTTCCGCACCCTGGAAGACCTTTATGTGCTCAGTGCCATGGCCGCCTGGCTGTATGGCGTGGGGCAGGAGTGCGCTTGGCCCCAAGCCCTGCAGTTGCGCCTGCTGGGGTTGCTGGCAGGTTGCGCTGAAGTGAGCCGGCACAACCCGTCCAGCGCGGCCGGGCATGTGTTGCTGGGTGGGTTGTTCGCCCAGTTCAACGGTCTCGATGGCGAACTGAACGACGCCCTGGTCGTCGGCCCGGCGTTGTGGCACGAGATGTGGACGCGGGATAAAGCCGTAATGGATATGGCGGCGGGTGCGCGGGCCAAGCGGTTGGCCAAGGCGTTGGGATCTTCATTGGGTTGAAGGGCCTCATCGCGGGCAAGCCTTGCTCCCACAGGTCTACGGCAGACTGTCATTTGGCACTGAACCTGTGGGAGCAAGGCTTGCCCGCGATGGCGCCAGTACTGTCGACACAAATACCCAAATTGTCATCAAGTCTGAATAGGCTCCGAAGGTTCAATCCTGCGAGCCCCAAGCATGTCCAAAGGCTGGTTCCTGATCCCGCTGCTATTGCTCAACCTGCCTGCCCAGGCCGAAGACTGGCCCGGTGAGCAATGGCCAAGTGGCCCGACCCTCACCGGGCCGGCCATCGAAGCCTTGGAGCAATACGCCTTTGCACCTCGCGACGATGCCACACGCCAGGGCATCCGTACCGATGCGCTGCTGGTGATCCAGGATGGTCGGCTGGTCTACGAACGTTATGCCGGGCCCACCAGCGCCGACACTGCGCACCTGACCTGGTCGATCAGCAAAAGCCTGATGGCGACGGTGTTTGGCGTGGCCTATGGGCAAAAGCTGTTCAGTCTGCAGGATCCTGCCGCCAGGTATTACCCGGCGTTGAGCAAGTATCCGGACATGGCCTTGGCCGATCTTTTCCATTGGGCCTCGGGGCTGGACTGGCAGGAGGATTACGAATACGCACCGCTCAAGTCCTCGGTGGTGGCGATGCTTTATACCCGGGGGCGTCATGACATGGCGGCGTTCACCGCGCAGCATGAACGCGACAGCCCGCCAGGGCAGGTGTTTCGTTACTCCAGCGGCGACAGCAACCTGCTGGCGGCGGCATTGAAAAATATCGTTGGCCCGGCGCGGTATCCCGATTATCCCTGGACGGCCCTGTTCGAACCGCTGGGCATCCGCCACGCCACCTGGGAAACCGACGCCGCTGGCACTTTTGTCGGGTCGTCCTACGCCTACCTCACGGCGCGGGACCTGGCGCGGGTGGGGCTGTTGATGCAACGGGAAGGACGCTGGGGCGAGCGGCAACTGATCCCTCAAGCCTGGGTGGCGTTCAATCGCGAGCCCTTCGCCCGCTTCCAGGCCGGCCAGGACGAAGCGGTGCCCGGTGGACATTGGTGGCTCAACCGCGCGGCCGATCCGGTCATCCGCCCGTGGCCCCGGATGCGCCGCCGGATACGTTTGCCGCGCTGGGCCATTGGGGCCAGGCGCTGTACGTGATCCCGAGCGCCAGGCTGGTGATCGTGCGCTACGGTGACGACCGCGACGGCAGCTACCGCCACAACGAATTGCTCAAGCGAGCCATGGCCGCGTTTGCCGGGACGGTGCAGCCATGAGACGCAGACCGCTGCTCACGCTGATGTCGGTGCTTGTTGTGGCGCTGCTCGGCTGGATCTGGCTCGAGCGGGTGGCGCTGCGGGCCTTCCCCGACATCATCAGCGCCTACACCGCCAAGGAGTATTGCTCGTGTCGTTACGTGATGGAGCAACCGGCTGACTATTGCCGTGGCTATGTAAAACAGTGGGTGCCCATCAGCGATTTTCTCGAGACGCCTGAAGCCAAACGCATCACCGTCGCCGGGTTGGGGCGAAGCAATAGCGCACGATGGCAGGGGACGCGGCAGGGGTGTCGGTTGGAGCCCTGAACTAACCTTTAGGAACAAAGCTGACGCCGATCCTGGTATGGAGCAAGGCCTGACGCCGATCCTAGTGTGGGAGCAAGGCTTGCCCGCGATGGCGATTCCGAGAACGCCATCGCGGGCAAGCCTTGCTCCCACAGATAAAACCCATCACCTCAGGTTCTCTGTATTCCTGGGTCGTTGTTGAAACGGACAGTTTGCAAGTGCCCTCGGCCCGGTTAAGGTTCGCCACAGGTTTATCTGCCCTCCGAGTGTGTATGTTCAAGCGGTCTTTTTCTCACGCTGTCGCGACCTTGCTACTGGCCTGCGCCGCGCTGCCGGCCCAGGCCAATTGGTACCTGGACGGCGAATCGTCGCGGCTGTCGTTTATCAGCAGCAAAAACGGCAACGTTTCCGAGGTCCAGCGCTTCCTGGTGCTTCATGGCCAGGTCCAGCCCAAGGGGATGGTACGGCTGGAAGTGGAGCTGGAGTCGGTCAACAGCGGTATCCCCCTGCGTGACGAGCGCATGCGCGCCGAGTTGTTTGAGATCAAGCAATTTGCCGACGCCTCCATTACCGCGCAGCTCGACCTGCTACCGATCCAGGACCTGGCCAACGGCGCTCAACTGGAACTGCGCTTGCCGCTGACCGTGGACCTGCACGGCAAGCAACAGGTGTATCAGGCCGAACTGCTGGCAACGCGCCTGGATGAACGACGGTTCCAGGTCGTGACCCTGGAGCCGGTGGTGCTCCATGCGGCGGATTTCGACTTGGCGCCGGGATTGGAGAAGTTGCGCAAGCAGGCCGGACTGTCGGCCATCAGCCTCGCGGTGCCGGTGAGTGCGGTGCTGATTTTCACGGCGCGCTGACATGAGCGGCCCGGTCTTTCCGTGGCGCGAAGGCAATCGCTTCGAGCTGTTGATCGACGGCCCGCAGTTTTTCCCACGCATGCTGGTGGAAATCGCCCGCGCCCAGGAACAGGTCGAACTGGAGCTGTACCTGGTGGAAGCGGGGACGTGCGCCGAGGCGATGGTCCAGGCACTCGTCCAGGCTGCCGAGCGCGGTGTTCGTGTGCGTTGCCTGTTCGATGACTACGGCAGCCTGGCGTTTACCCTGGGCCTGCGCAACCGCCTGATCGAGGCGGGCGTGGAGTTGCGTTTTTACAATCGCCTGAGTTGGCGCCGCTGGGTACGCAATTTATACCGAGACCACCGCAAGCTGCTGTTGGTGGACCAGCGCCTGGCGGTGGTTGGCGGCACCGGTGTCACCGATGAGTTCTGGAGCCCGCTGGATGACCGCTGCGAGTGGCACGAGGTCATGGTGGAAATCGTCGGCCCCTTGGTGCTGGACTGGCAGTTGCTGTTTGACCGCCAATGGATTGCCAACCGACATCGCCGTGCCTGGAAGCCGGCGTCCAACTTCGGCTTGCCGCGCTTGCCCCGGGTTCCGCCGATGGGCGAGGGCATGGGGCGGGTGGCTTATGCCGATGCCCGCCAGAATCGCGACATTCTGCAATCGTTGTCCCGGGCCCTGAACAGCGGTCAAAAGCGGATCTGGATGGCGACCCCGTACTTTTTGCCCACCTGGAACGTGCGCCGTTCCTTGCGCAAGGCTGCCGCCCGGGGCATTGACGTGCGCCTGCTGCTCACCGGCCCGCGCACCGATCACCCGTCCGTGCGCTACGCCGGACACCGTTATTACCCGCGTCTGCTCAAGGCCGGGGTGAGGATCTTCGAATACCAGCCGTGTTTCCTGCACCTGAAGATGGTGCTGGTGGACGACTGGGTCAGCATCGGCTCCTGTAATTTCGATCACTGGAACCTGCGCTTCAACCTGGAAGCCAATCTTGAAGCCCTCGACTCCGCACTCAGCACTGCGGTGGCAGCGAGTTTCGAACGCGACTTCGCCCAGAGCCTGGAGGTCAGCCTCGAGGCCTGGCAACGTCGCCCGTTGTGGAAACGGGTCAAGCAGCGGGTATGGGGGTTGGTGGATCGGTTGGTGGTGAATGTGCTGGGGCGGCGGGGGTAAGCGCAATCCTTGAAAACACTGGAACCCAGTGTGGGAGCGGGCTTGCTCGCGAAGGCGGTGTGTCAGTCGACTCAATTGCTGACTGATACACCGCCTTCGCGAGCAAGTCGGATCGCCGCACCGCCGCTCCCACAGGGAGTTTGTGTAGCTTGAGGATCAGAGCAATTCAAAACTCTGTTGCTTCACCACTTGGGAATCCAGGCCGATCTGGACGTTGAACTTGCCCGGTTCAGCGGCATATTTGAGCTGGGCGTTGTAGAACTTCAAATCGTCTTCAGTGATGGTGAAGTGAATGACTTTCTTCTCGCCAGCCTTGAGCATCACCTTGCGGAAGTCCTTCAGTTCCTTCACTGGGCGGATGATCGAGCCGGTCACATCCTGGATATAGAGTTGCACCACGGTTTCGCCGTCACGCTCGCCGGTGTTTTCCAGGGTCACGCTGGCATCGAGCTTGCCGGTCTTGTTCAGCGTGGTGGACGACAGGGCCATGTCCGTCAGGCTGAATTCGGTGTAGCTCAGGCCGTAGCCGAACGGGTAGAGCGGACCTGTAGTGTCATCGAAGTATTGCGAGGTGTAGTTGCCCGGCTTGCCCGGCGTGAAAGGCCGGCCAATGCTCAGGTGGTTGTAGTAGGTCGGAATCTGTCCTACCGAGCGCGGGAAGGAGATCGGCAGTTTACCCGACGGGTTGTAGTCGCCGAACAATACGTCGGCGATGGCGTTGCCGCCTTCGGTGCCGCTGAACCAGGTTTCCAGGATCGCATCGGCCTGTTGCTTTTCATCCACCAACGCCAGCGGGCGGCCGTTCATCAGCACCAGCACCAGCGGTTTGCCGGTAGCCTTCAGGGCCTTGATCAGCTCGCGCTGGCTGGCGGGGATGCTCAGTTCAGTGCGGCTCGAGGATTCGTGGGACATGCCGCGGGACTCGCCCACGGCGGCCACCACTACATCGGCTTGCCTGGCGGCCTTCACGGCTTCGTCGATCAGCGCTTGAGCAGGGCGAGGGTCATCCACCACTTCCGGGGCGTCGAAGTTGAGGAAGTTCAGGTAGTCGAGCACCTTCTTGTCGCCGGTGATGTTGGCGCCACGGGCGTAGATCAGCTTCGATTCGGCACCCAGGGCACGGGTCATGCCGTCGAACAAGGTTACCGATTGCGCAGGGCGACCGGCAGCGGCCCAACTGCCCATCATGTCGATCGGTGCCTTGGCCAGCGGTCCGACCAGGGCGATTTTTGCGCTCTTCTTCAAGGGCAGGGTCTGGTTGCGGTTTTCCAGCAGGACCAGGCTGCGGCGGGCCACGTCACGGGCATCGTCGCGGTGCAGGCGGCTTTCGGCGTAGGTGTCGGCCGGGTCGTCCTCGGCCTTGCCGATGCGCAGGTACGGATCCTTGAACAGGCCCATGTCGTATTTGGCGGCGAGGACTTCGCGCACCGCATTGTCGATGTCGCTCTGCTCGATTTCACCGGCCTTGAGCAGTCCAGGCAGCTCTTTGCCGTACAGCGAGTCGTTCATGCTCATGTCGATGCCGGCCTTGATCGCCAGCTTCGCCGCTTCGCGACCGTCCCGGGCCACGCCATGTTTGATCAGTTCGAAGATGGCGCCGTGGTCACTGACCGCCAGGCCCTTGAACCCCCATTCCTTGCGCAACAGGTCGTGCATCAACCAGGTGTTGGCGGTGGCGGGTACGCCATTGATGGAGTTCAGCGCGACCATCACCCCGCCGGCACCCGCATCGATGGCGGCGCGGTAGGGTGGCAGGTAGTCCTGGTACATCTTCACCGGGCTCATGTCCACGATGTTGTAGTCCCGGCCGCCTTCCACCGCGCCGTACAGGGCGAAGTGCTTGACGCTGGCCATGATGCTGTCGGCCGCGTTGGCGCCACTGCCCTGGAACGCTTTGACCATCACCCCGGCGATGCGCGACACCAGGTAGGTGTCCTCGCCAAAGCCCTCGGAGGTCCGGCCCCAGCGTGGGTCGCGGGAAATATCCACCATCGGCGCGAAGGTGATGTCCAGGCTGTCGGCCGCCGCTTCCTGGGCGGCGACGCGGCCGGAGCGGTAGATGGCGTCCATGTCCCAGCTAGAGGCCAGGGCCAGGGGGATCGGGAAAATGGTGCGGTGGCCGTGGATCACGTCATAGGCGAAGAACATCGGGATCTTCAGCCGGCTGCGCATGGCCGCATCCTGCATCGGGCGGTTTTCAGCCCGGGTGATGGAGTTGAACGTTCCGCCGATGTTGCCGGCGGCGATTTCCTTGCGAATCATCTCCCGAGGCATCTCGGGGCCGATGCTGATCAGGCGCAACTGGCCGATCTTTTCCTCAAGGGTCATCTGCTTCATCAGGTTGCTGATGAAGGCATCCTTGTTCTCTATGGGGGCTGGCAGGTTGTCGGCTAATACGGATTGACTGGCCAGTGTGACAAACAGGCCCAGCAAACACAGCTTCTTCATGAATGGTTTCTCGCAAGCCTAAGGGCGGTAATCAGGACACGCCGGTCAGCAAAATGTGAGGAGCGGCTATTGTTGTTCGAGTATTGTCTGAATAAGAGCAGCACTGTTTTCGAACGCACGCGGATGAACTTAGTTTCGCACCGGGCATCTTTTAGCCCATCGACCCGATTCAATCCCGTGGCGGCGGCAGATTATGCCCCAGACACCGGTGCGATAGGTGGCTGTGTTTTTTCAATGGACTGTATAGGGGAGCTTCACTCGATGAATCTACGACTGAACCACCGTTGCGGCCTGCAAATGCTGGCGCTGATGTTGTTCACCACGCTGCTGGCCGGTTGCGGCATCAACAACATTCCAACCCTGGACGAACAGGCCAAGGCCGCCTGGGGACAGGTGCAGAACCAGTACCAGCGCCGTGCCGACCTGATCCCCAACCTGGTGGAAACCGTCAAGGGCTATGCGCAGCACGAGCAGGAAACCCTGACGGCGGTGGTCGAGGCGCGGGCCAAGGCCACCTCCATCCAGGTCGATGCCAGCACTCTGGACAATCCGGAAAAACTCAAGCAGTTCCAACAGGCCCAGGACCAGTTGAGCGTGCGTTGAGCCGGCTGATGGTGGTGGTCGAACGTTATCCGGATCTCAAGGCCAACCAGAATTTCCTGGCCTTGCAATCACAACTCGAAGGCACCGAAAACCGCATCGCCGTGGCTCGCCGCGACTTCATCCTGGCGGTGCAGAACTACAACACCGAAATTCGCACCTTCCCCGGCCGGCTATGGCACAGCGTGATGTACAGCGATCTGCCGATTCGCGAAACCTTCGAAGCCACCAGCCCCAACGCCGAAAAAGCCCCCTGAAGTGAAGTTCTGAAAAAAACCGTGGGAGCCTGTGGGAGCAAAGCTTGCTCGCGATGAACGATAACGCGGTCATTAGAAAGACCGAGGTGCCTTCATCGCGAGCACGCTCAGCTCCCACACCCGCTCGTTCCCACACAGGAGTTACGATGCGAGTGTTGAAATTTGGCCTGGTGCTGTTGCTCTGGGTCTTTGCCATCACGGCCCAGGCCGAGCTGAAGTTTCCGGCATTGACCGGGCGGGTCGTGGACACTGCCCAGATGCTTGAACCGTCGGTGCGCACGCAACTGGATGCGCAGCTCAAGGCCCATGAGCAGGCCACCGGTGAACAGGTGGTCGTTGTCACGCTGGCGGACCTGCAAGGCACCAGCATCGAAGACTTCGGCTATCAACTGGGTCGTCACTGGGGCATCGGGCAGAAGGATAAAAACAACGGCGCGCTACTGATCGTGGCCCGGGATGACCGTAAACTGCGGATCGAAGTGGGCTATGGCCTGGAAGACCGCCTGACTGATGCCCAAAGTTCGGTGATTATCAACCAGGTGATCACCCCGGCGTTCAAGGCCGGCAATTTCAACAAGGGTATCAGTGACGGCGTGGCGGCGATGCTGGTGGTGCTGGGCGGCAACGCGCTGGATGAGCCGGCTGCGGCCTACGGTGCCGATGGCCAGGAGGAGGGCGATTTCGTCGGGCGTCATCCGGGGCTGTTCGTGTTGTTGGTGCTGCTGTTCATCGTAACGGTGTTCGTGTGCCAGATGCTCGGTATCCTGCCGGCCGGACGCGGCGGTTCCGGGGGCGGCCATGGCGGTGGCTATGGCGGTGGCGGTGGTTTCGGCGGTGGGGGCGGCGGCTTCAGTGGCGGTGGGGGCAGTTTCGGGGGCGGCGGTTCGTCGGGCGGCTGGTGACAATAATAATGAGCAGGCACTTATAACCATGGCATTACTGACTGAACACGAACAACGCAAGGTCGCCGAGGCCATCGCCCGGGTGGAGCGCGATACCGACGCCGAGCTGGTCACCGTGCTCGCCGCCCGTGCCGACGACTATGCCTATATCCCGCTGCTGTGGGCCAGCCTGCTCGCCCTGGTGGTGCCCGGCATGGTGCATTACCTCACGGGCTCGCTGACCACGCACAGTCTGCTGCTGGTGCAGTGGGTCCTGTTTATCGTGCTGTGCCTGGCGTTTCGCATTCCTGCAATCACCACTCACCTGATCCCCCGTTCCGTGCGCCACTGGCGCGCCTCCAATCTGGCGCGCCGGCAGTTTCTCGAGCAAAACCTGCACCACACCGTGGGCAGCACCGGGATGTTGATCTTCGTTTGTGAGGCCGAGCGGTATGTGGAGATCCTGGTGGACGAAGGCATTTCCAATCGACTCGACAACAAGCACTGGGAGGCCATTGTCGCGGCGTTCACCCAACAGGTCCGCCAGGGACAGACGTTGCAGGGCTTCGTCACCTGCATCGAGGCCTGCGGCGAATTGCTCAAGGAGCACGTCCCGGTGACTCACGCACGTAATGAATTGCCGAATCGGTTGGTGGTGCTGGGCTGAAAAATTTCTGCCAGCACAAGCCTGTGGGAGCAAAGCCTGCTCGCGATGAACGATGACTCGGTTTGGCCTGCTGAGTCGCGGCGTGTTCATCGCGGGCAAGCCTTGCTCCCACAGAGGCTACTGCTCGCCACACGAACTTTTCCGTGCCCTCGCTGCCCATCGCCCCTAAAATAACCGCCAATCCCGATCCGCCCGCCCCGAGGCCGCTTTTTCCATGTCTGTCACCGCTACCCCCGCCCGTCCTGCGCCGGATCACCATGCCCAGTTCATCGAGTTGCTGCAAACCAGCCTTGAGCAAAACGCCTTCATCAAACTGGTGCTGGCCAAGTACGTCGGTGACGAAGCGGACTTGCAACGGCTGATCATCAAGCAGTTGACGGTCAAGGATCAGTCATGCCTGTCCTTCGTTTACCGCTACAAAACCCGCGACATCACCAAGAATTTCCCGCTGGCCGAAGGCGTGGCGACCATCGCCGCGCTGTTGCCAGGGGCGTTCAAGAATGCGCATCTGCTGGCTGTCACCGATGAAGCGCAACTGGAATACAGCAAGAAGGGCAAGAGCTCGCTGTTCAAGAGCAAGCCCCAGCAACTGCGAGAAGTGCCATCGGCCGAGCACAATCGCGAGAAAAACCGCTTCCTCGACCTGAACCGACCGTTCCTGGCGGATTTGGGTGTGACCAACCACAAGCACGAGCTGATCCCGGCGATGTCGCGCAAGTGGAAGCAAATCAACAAGTTCATCGAAGTCTTCAGCCATGCGCTGACATCTTCGCCGCTGGCCCTGGATCAACCGGTGCGGGTGTCGGACTTTGGCTCGGGCAAGGGCTACCTGACGTTCGCCATCCATGACTACCTGCGCAACACCTTGCAGGCTGAAGGGATCGTGACCGGCGTCGAACTGCGAGAGGACATGGTCAAGTTGTGCAACGCAGCCGCCGCGCGGCTGGAGCACCCGGGCCTGAGCTTCCAGCACGGCGATGTGCGCAGCGTCGCGCCGGCTGCGGTGGATGTGATGATTGCCTTGCACGCCTGTGATATCGCTACCGATTACGCGATCCACATGGGCATTCGCTCGGGCGCTTCGATCATCATGTGCTCGCCGTGCTGCCACAAGCAGATTCGTTTGCAAATCCAGAGTCCGGCGTTGCTCAAGCCGATGCTGCAATATGGCCTGCACCTGGGCCAGCAGGCAGAAATGGTCACTGACAGTCTGCGGGCGCTGTTTCTGGAGGCATGTGGCTACGAAACCAAGGTGTTCGAGTTCATTTCCCTGGACCACACCAACAAGAACAAGATGATCCTGGCAGTCAAACGCGCCGAACCGGTGGCCCCGGCAGAGTTGCTGGCGAAGATCCAGGAACTCAAGGCGTTCTACCACATCACCGAGCACTGCCTCGAAACCCTGCTGCGCGCCGACGGTTACCTCGCCTGAGCGACTGGCACATTACCCTGTGGGAGCGAGCCTTTAGGAGCAAAGCTGTGCGAGCAAAGCTGTGGGAACAAAACACTGGGAGCAAACCTGTGGGAGCAAAGCTTGCTCGCGATGAACGATGACGCGGTGCACCTGAAAAACCGCGTCGCCTGAATCGCGAGCAGGCTCGCTCCCACAAGTTGCATTCAGCACCCAGAGATGTGCAGCCCGTCAGGTAATCGCCGCTTATCCCTCATCTACCGACGTACCGGTCTACCTTTAATGCGTTCCCCCTAACGCATCCCCAAAGGAGCCCACCCCATGGCCGCTAAAAAGATCCTCATGCTGGTCGGCGATTACGTCGAAGACTATGAAGTGATGGTGCCGTTTCAGGCCTTGCAAATGATTGGTCACACCGTGCATGCCGTGTGCCCGGACAAAACCGCCGGGCAAACCGTACGTACGGCGATCCACGACTTCGAGGGCGACCAGACCTACAGCGAAAAACCGGGACATCTGTTCGCGCTGAATCATGATTTCGTCGGTGTCGAGGCCGCTGATTACGATGCGTTGCTGGTGCCGGGCGGACGTGCGCCGGAATATCTGCGCCTGAATGAGAAAGTCCTGCAACTGGTGCGTGATTTCGACCAGGCGGGCAAGCCGATTGCGGCGGTATGCCATGGTGCGCAATTGCTGGCAGCGGCGGGCATCCTGGAAGGGCGCGAATGCAGTGCCTATCCCGCATGCGCCCCGGAGGTGCGCCTGGCGGGTGGGACCTTTATCGACCGCGCGGTCACCGAAGGCCACGTTCAGGGCAATCTGGCAACCGCGCCAGCCTGGCCGGCGCACCCGAACTGGCTGGCGGGGTTCCTGACACTGCTGGGCACGGCCATCACCTTGTAAGGCACTGGCAGAACAAGCGCAGCGGGTCTTTACTCTCGGGGATGTCTCAACCGCCCAGGAGAAAGAACATGTCCGGATGGTACGAAGTCAGCAAAAGCAGCAACGGCCAGTTTAGGTTTGTGCTCAAGGCGGCCAACGCCGAAACGATTTTGACCAGCGAACTGTATACGACCCGCAGCGGTGCCGACGGCGGCATCGCTTCGGTGCAGAAGAACAGCCCACTGGCCGAACGTTATGAGCTCAAGATCACCAAGGACGGCCATCCTTACTTCAACCTCAAGGCTGGCAATCACGAAGTGATCGGCAGCAGCGAAAGCTATTCCTCTGACGCCGCCCGGGACAAGGGCATTGCCAGCGTCATGGCCAACGGACCGACGACGGTGATCAAGGACAAGACGCTGGCGGCGCTTTGACAGGACGCCAAAAGTCGAAGGTCAATGTGGGAGCAAGGCTTGCCTGTGATGTAGGTGCTGCGATTGTGCGGGAAACACCGAAGCATCGTTCATCGCGAGCAAGCTTTGCTCCCACAGATAAATTCTCCCACAGATAAATCCTCTCCCCACACGTTACTGTCCGGGCCGCCTTTGCTCTAAACCTCCACCGGCACCGACAGTTGCGGGTTGCCCAGCGGATGAGTCTTGGCATCGAAGAACCGCAGTTCAACCGCCAACCCCTGGAATACCTTGGCGTAATGGCGCTTCTGGTGCTGGATGAACGCCTGGCTGCGGGGGTAGATCGAGATTGCCACGGTTTTCGGCGCGGCCTGGCGCAGGGCGTGGACGATGTGACTGTCCTGCTCGCCCAAGGCATGGCCAAACAGACACAAGTTGTCGCCGTGGTGCAGCAACTGGTCGTAGCAGAACGATAGGTAATCAGAGCTGCGGATGGTCTTGAGCTTGTCCTGGCTCGGGCCTTCATTGACGAACAACGGCACATCGTCGAGGGTCTTGATCGTATTGTTGATGGCGAAACTGCCCAGCAGCGTACCCTCGGTGGACGTGAGTTTGCGCGCCGTGCCGTCCTGGTTGCGCACCAGGTGCAGACCACCGTGCAGGTACAGCAGGCGCGGTTTGTCCGTGGCCACCTGGCTCAGATCGAAACTGTGGTCGCTGCCCAGGAACAGGTCGGTGACGGTCTCGGGCGCATGCTGGATCGCCCAGTAGTTGAGCAGATCGTAGTTGGTGGTGAACACCGTGCGATAGCGGCTCAGCTCCTGGCTAAGCGTCGCCAGGGTCGAGGGTTGTACCAGTCGCCACGGGATATGCACCGCGTGCACGGTGTTGATCAGCGCTTCCTTGATTGCGTAGTAACGATTGCGTGGGGCCGCGGAACTGACGGCCAGCGCCTTGTTGACCCGGCTGGTGGTTTTCAGCGCGCCGAGCACCTGTTCGAAACTGCGGGTCTGCATCGCGTCGAACACGCTCAGTTCCGACGGGCTCAGAGGCTTTTCCTCGACGGTGCGAGCGTTTTCGAACAGCGAGTCATAGCCGAAATCGTCCCACACGGCGCGACTGGCACCGTTCCCCAGCAGCAAGCCGCTGAAGGCGGTGCTGGCGCGCAAGGCACTCCAGTCTTCGAGCCGGGCGTCGTATTCCTGGAAGTCGGTCATTGCGAAAATTATCTCAAAACGTGGTTAAGGCAGGGCGCGACTTTATCACGACCCAGTCTTGAGCCAGATCAAGATGCGCCGTGACCAGTCGGTCATTCTGGTAGCCCTGCCAATCCCGGCCTCTTCCAGGAGATATCTCCCATGAGCAGCACTTTTTTCATTCCCTCCGTGAACGTCATGGGTCTGGGTTGCCTCGACGAGGCCATGACCGCTATCCGCAACTACGGCTTTCGCAAGGCCCTGATTGTCACTGACACAGGGTTGGCCAAGGCCGGCGTCGCCAGCAAGGTGGCCGAGTTGCTGGCGCAACAGGACATCGACTCGGTGATTTTCGACGGTGCCAAGCCCAATCCCAGCATCGCCAATGTCGAGCGCGGGCTGGGGTTGTTGAAGGAGAGTCAATGCGATTTCGTGGTGTCGCTGGGTGGCGGCTCGCCCCACGATTGCGCCAAGGGCATCGCCTTGTGCGCCACCAACGGTGGGCAGATTAGTGACTACGAAGGCGTTGATCGCTCGAGTAAACCGCAGTTGCCGCTGATCGCCATTAACACTACGGCAGGTACTGCCAGCGAGATGACCCGTTTTTGCATCATCACCGACGAGACCCGCCACGTGAAAATGGCGATTGTCGACCGCAACGTGACGCCGCTCATGTCAGTCAACGATCCGGCGTTGATGGTGGCGATGCCCAAGGGATTGACGGCCGCCACTGGCATGGATGCGTTGACTCACGCAATCGAGGCCTACGTATCCACTGCCGCCAATCCGATCACCGATGCCTGCGCGCTGAAAGCGGTCACGTTGATCAGCAACAATTTGCGCCAGGCGGTGCGCGACGGCAACGATCTGACGGCGCGGGAGAACATGGCCTATGCGCAGTTCCTCGCAGGGATGGCGTTCAACAATGCTTCGCTGGGTTTCGTGCATGCCATGGCCCATCAACTGGGCGGTTTTTATGACTTGCCCCACGGCGTATGCAACGCAGTGCTGTTGCCCCATGTACAGAGTTTCAATGCCTCGGTATGTGCTGCTCGACTGACCGACGTGGCCCATGCCATGGGCGCCGATACGCGCGAGCTCAACCCGGAGGAGGGCGCACGCGTGGCCATCGCCGCGATCCGCAGCCTGGCTCTGGACATAGACATTCCAGCCGGCCTGCGGGAGTTGGGCGTGCGCCTCAACGACGTGCCGGTGCTGGCGGCCAACGCTTTGAAAGACGCTTGCGGCCTGACCAACCCGCGGGCGGGGGATCAACGACAGATCGAGGAGATTTTCCGCAGTGCATTTTAAGCGACCCGTGGCGGCATGAACCGCCCGCACAGCAGTGCCGCCACTGCCAACAGCGTGCACAACGCCGCCAGCGGCCAGGCCTGTTGGCTCAACAACAGGCTGGCCATGGCGCCGATCACCGAGGCCATCAGTTGATGCAGAAAACCGCTCAACGCCATGGCATAAGCCCCGGTCACCGGTGAACCCTCGTTGGCCAGGGACAGGCTGATGGGGTAATTCAACGATTGACCGAACACCGCGAAGCAGTACGGCAACCAGAACAGCAACGCGACACTGCTCAGCGCGACGCTCCCCAGCAGCATGGTCGCGCTGCCACCCAGCACCAGCGCAATGCCCCAGCTCATCAGCCGTCGCTGGCCGGTGCGAAGCACAAAGGCATTTACCGCCAGCGCGCCGAACAGGTACGCCGCACTGATCGGCCAGCCCAGCAGGCCGTACTCAATCGCTGACCAATGAAAGCTTTCCTGCAGGATCAGTGGCGCGGCGGTGTTGAACGCGACGATCACGCCGTAGCCCAGGCCACCGGCCAATGCCGGCAGTAAAAAACCTCGGTATCTGAGTATCCTGCCGTACACGCGCCACGCCGATTGCCCGTTGCTGCTTTCTGCCAGCACTGGAAACCCGACCCGGGACACTGCGACCGCCATGGCCAGGCTGACCGCACCCAACCCGTAGAAGATCGCTTCCCAGCCGAAGGCAACCTGGATCAAAGAGCCCAGATACTGACCGATGCCAAGGGCAATCACGAAGGCTATCGAGATCCATGACAGGGCCTTGGCCAGCAGGTCGCCGCTGAAACTGTCACGGATCAATACCCGGGCCATCACCGAGATACCGCTGGCGCCGATGCCCTGAATCAACCTGAGCGTCAGGAACGCCTCCACTGTCGAGCCCAGCGGTAAGGCCAGGTTGCTCAGGCCATACAGCCCCAATGCCGCCAGTAACACCGGTTTGCGTCCCAGACGCTGGCTCACGCTGCCCCACAGCAACATCGGCAGCGCCATGCCGATCAGGTAAACCGACAAGCCCCAGGAAACCCGGGACGCATCGGCCTCCAGATCCCGAGCGATGTCAGGCAGGGCCGGCAAGTAGATGCTCATGCCCAGTTGTGCCAGGAAGACGGTGGTGCAGGTGATGATCAGGGTCGTGCGATTCTTCATCAAGGCGCTCGTTCAAGGACGGATGTCACGCCCGTGTGCCAGCAGCAGATCGGTGATTCGTTCGCAGAACGAGCGAATCACGTTCGTCTCCATGTCGGCGCGCAGGGTGATGCGGATTGCGGCCTTGTCTTGCGGCACAACCGGGAAAAAGACCGCTGAAGTGAAATACCCCAGGTCGGCCAGTTCGACCGCCAGGCTGTTGGACAGGGCTGCTTCACCGCAAGTTACCAGACGGATCGCCATGGCACTGCCGTGCTGTTCGGTGCGAATGAGGCTGTCGAAGAAGCGGATATTAGCCTGCAAACGCTCCTGCAAAGCGCTGAATTCTCGACTTCTGTGCAGGCGGATCGAGGCCATGCCGGCACCAATGGCCGCTGCGTTCAGGCTCTGGGACCAATTGCTCGGCCCTCCATAGCGCTGCACCAGTGCTTTGTGCCGTTCACTGCCAAACATCGCCAGACCGCCACTGGCCCCGAATGATTTGGCCAAGGAGGCGACAATCAGCGTGCGCTCGTCCACGGTGTGCAAGCGTGAACGGACCAGCCCAGCCCCGCATTGCCCTACGGCGGACAACGCGTGGGAGTCGTCCAGATAGAGAAACAGGCCATAGCGTCGTTTGAGATACAACAGGCTATCCAGATCCGCCACCCCACCCATGCTGTAGGCACCGTCGGCCACATACGCCACGTTGCGCTGCCGTTTGCACACGTCCTCAAGGAAATCCATGTCGTTGTGTGGCCCGGTGATGACCTGGGTTTCATCGGCGCAAGCAGCCTTGAGGTGATTCATCGAGTAATGGGCATGCTTGTCAAACACCATGACCGGCGGCCGGTTGTCCGTGAACGCGCCGCTGGCCAGCAATGGCAGGATCCCGGCGCTCGCGGCACTGCATGACAGGGCGCTGAGACAACTGGCGCCAAACAACTCCGACAATTGGGTTTCGTATCGGTCCAGGATCGCCAGCTTGCAGCGATTTTTCGAGTTGGCGACGCGCAAGGTCCCGGTTTCCCACAGGGCCGTCATGGCACCGTCCAGCAACGCCGGATGGTGATCCAGGCCCAGGTAGGAAGTTGTGCAAAAGTGATGAAAGGTTCGGCCGTACTGGTCGACCAGGACGTTGGGTGTCTTGACCTCGACGTTCAGCCCTGAGATTTTTCCGACTTCGGCGCTCCGCCAGTCCTGGTCCGCCAGGGAAATGACCTTACGGTAGTTGGTAAAGCGATGGGTCGGCTGTGCAGTCTGGTTCATGGCGCGATTACATTCCTTGGTTGAGTGGCTGTCCGTGAGTGGTACGACATTTGTATGTTTCCAGACTTTACAGATCGTTATGCGGGGCTTTGAATCGGCCGTTTCCGGCGTGTTTGAGTGTTACCGGAGACTTCTGTGTAGGATCTTGCCTAAGGGGCTGGGCGGGGAATCCATTTGCGCTGTCGGAGCGTGGTAAGGCGCTGTTTTCCCCCTAAGCCCACTGGGTTTGGTTCATCCATATTCTTTCCAAAGGTTGCTCGTCGATGCTCTCAGGCCTCAATCATTTGACACTTGCCGTCACGGATCTGGACCGAAGTGTGGTTTTTTATAGCGAGCTGTTGCAGCTTCGCTTGGAGGCCAAGTGGGACAAAGGGGCCTATTTGTCGCTGCCTGGGCTGTGGTTGTGCCTGTCCCTTGATCCGTTGCGCAATCCCGAGCCGGCGGCGGACTACACCCATTACGCATTCAGCATCAGTGCTGAAAACTTCCCGCTATTGCTGGCGCGCTTGCACGCAGCCCAGGTGGCACCTTGGCGAGACAATCGCAGCGAAGGTGACTCGTTTTACTTTCTCGACCCGGACGGGCACAAACTCGAAGTCCACGTGGGGGACCTGGCGTCCCGCCTGCAGGCCTGTCGGCAGGCGCCTTATGTCGCTATGGAATTTTTCACAGCTCCGTGATCCGTCATCCAGAGCTGGATAAACTGCACGACGCCGAATTTCAACAGGACCGTCCGTCATGACTCCCTCGCTACTATTCACCATCGTTGCCTCCGGCTTCATCTATGGCATCACGCCAGGACCCGGGGTGCTGGCGGTGTTCGGCATTGGCGCGGCGCGAGGGCGGCGGGCCGGGGCGGGGTTTCTCTGCGGGCACCTCTTGGGAGATGTGGTCTGGTGTGGCACCGCGCTGGCAGCGATTGTCGGAGCGCGTGAGATAGGCAGCACGGCTTTTGATGCCTTGGGAGTGCTCAGCGGGCTTTATCTGTTCTGGTTGGGATTGCGCGCCGTTCGTGCTCGCGCGGGCAGCGCCGATGCGCCGCAAGGTCCGGCGCGTCAGCCGTTCTGGCACGGTGTGATATTCGGCCTGACCAATCCCAAGGCATATCCGGTGGCGGTGGCGACCTTCACGGCGTTGCTGTCCAGCCGTGCCGAGCTGCTGCATTGGTCGATGTTGCCCTGGCTGATCGCACTCAGTTTCCTCGGCGGTCTGGTTGCTTACGCTATCCTCATTGGTGTTGTGGGCGCGAGTCGGATCCGCACGTTGTACCAGCGTCACGAACTGACAATCACCCGGTTGTGCGGCGTGATGTTCATAGGGTTTGCCATCAACGCCTTGTGGCATGCCGTTCCGGGCTTGTTGACCAGCAGGACGTAAGACCAACGTACCGACTGTCGCACGTAAGGTTCTTCTCAACGCTGCATTATCGGATGACCACCAGCCCCATGGACACTCGCAGTGGCGCACCGTTGGCCAGTTACATCGACCTTTTGATGGACGCCGTGTGCGCCGTCGACGGGCAGGGGCGTTTCGTGTTTGTCAGCGCCGCTTGTGAGCGCATTTTCGGTTACACCCCGCAGGAATTGATCGGCCAGCCAATGATCGACCTGGTGCATCCGGCCGACCGCCAGCGGACTCTTGAAGCGGCGCGGGAGATCATGGACGGCGAACCCAAGCTCAATTTCGAGAACCGCTACCTGCGCAAGGACGGTCGGGTGGTGCATATTTTGTGGTCGGCGCGTTGGTCGCCGGCGGACCAATTGCGGATCGCCGTGGCCCGGGATATCACCGAACGCAAGCAGGCCGAGTCCCGGCAGGCGGCGTTGTATGCAGTTTCCGAGGCCGCCAACACTGCGGCGGACATGCTGGCGTTGTTCAAACGCATTCACTTGATCATTGGCGAGTGGCTACCGGCGCTGAATTTTTCAGTGGCGCTGTATGACGAGCAGTGCGCGCAGTTGAACTTTGCCTATCACGTCGATGACCTGGAACGACAGCCCGATGTACCGGGCTCGGTCACCAAGCGCCTGTGCGCAGAAGTGATTCGCACTGGCCAACCGATCCTGCTGACGCCCGGTAGCAGTCAGTTGCCATCAGGGTTTTGCGACCTTGTGGCGCAACCGAACGCGCCTTGCTGGCTGGGTGTACCACTGATCTCGCAGAACGGCACGATCGGTGCGTTGATCGTCAAGAGCGCGCAAGACAACCAGCACTACACCGAGCAAGACAAGGAGTTGCTGCAATACGTCTGTGGACAGCTGACTATCGCCATTGAGCGCCAACAATTGCACGCCCGGTTGCAGCGCATGGCTCAGTACGATCAGTTGACCCAGGTGCCAAACCGCGAATTGCTGCGCGAGCGCTTCAAGGCCGCACTGGCCACCGCCCGCGCCGCGTCTGGGTGCATGGCGCTGCTGTATATCGATCTGGATCGCTTCAAACAGATCAACGATACCTACGGCCACGCGGTGGGCGACATGTTGTTGCAGGCGGTGGCCAGCCGGCTCCAGGGCTGTGTGCGCGACACCGATACCGTGGCGCGCATTGGCGGTGATGAGTTCGTCGTCCTGCTCCACAGCGTCCAGGCTTTGGAAGATGCCCATCGCGTGCAGGAAAAAGTCCGTCATGCATTGACCCAGCCGCTGCGCCTGGACGGGCACTGCCTGAGCATCGAACCCAGCATCGGAGTGGCCTGTTTTCCCGAGCACGGCGCCGAAGACGTGGCGCTGTTCCGCCACGCCGACGAGGCGATGTACGCCGCTAAGCGCCAGAATCACAAAGCGTTCGGTATTTGACCACGGCCACCGTTCGTCGTGGCGCGGGACGATTTTCCAAACCTTTCAGTCCGCAACCCTTTCCAATATCAGGTAGGGCCCGCTCGCCGGAAACATTGCCCTGGATCGAACGAAGGCGTCTGGATCGGGTCGCACATGTGGGAGAACCACCAACCTCATCGTCCGTCGAGATGCACCCGATGAAGCCGGAATCGGCCGTATTCGGGACAGACGTTTGTCCAGATCGTTACCGGTGGTTCTGATTCAGTGGCGGGAAATCTGCCGCAACTTTTTAGAGGAGGGCGTGACCATGAGCCGGATGGCCACCTTTTTACGCACCACCAGTCTCGTCGTGCTGATGGGCCTGGGTGTCAACAGTGCCTGGGCACAATCGCCTGCCGAATTCATCAACGATGCTTCGGCCAAAGGCATGGCCGACATCGAGGCCAGCCGTATGGCCCATGGGAAAGCTGAATCCAGGGAGGTCAAGGATTACACCATCATGGTGATCAACGACCGCACCACCGCCAACCAGCATTTGGCCAAGATTGCGAAAAAGCTCGACCTGCCTGTCGCACCCCGGGAGGAAGTAGCCGACAAAGCCAAGGCTCTGATGCCACAAGTGCCGGAAGGCGAGTCGTTCGAGGCTGCCTATGCCGCCAACCAGGTCAAGGCCACCGAGGAAGCCATCGCGCAGATCCAGGAGCAGGCCAAGACCACCGAAGTGCCGGAAATCAAGGCGTTTGCCGACGAAACCCTGCCTAAGTTGCAGACCCATCTCGAAATGGCGAGGGCGCTCCAGGCCAGTCGCTGATTCGCCGCATTGTTTACCTTTAGGACCGGGGCGCTCGCGTCCCGGCTCATCTTGCCCGCCGAAAAGGAGAAGCTCGATGTCCACACGCCGAGAACCTAACCAATACGCGATGCAGAATCCGTTGACCCAATATCCCCGGCCCCCTTTCCCCGACCAGCCACAGTCGCCGCCGGGTATCGATCAGGAGATGGTGCCAAGACCCGATCACGGTGAAAAAAGTTACCAGGGTTTTGGGCGCCTGGAAGGGCGCAAGGCTTTGGTGACCGGTGGCGACTCGGGCATCGGTCGCGCCGCCGCCATTGCCTACGCCCGGGAAGGCGCGGATGTAGCGATCAACTATCTGCCCAGCGAAGAGCGTGACGCCCGGCAAGTCATTGAGCTGATTGAGGCCGAGGGGCGCAAGGCGATCGCAATCCCGGGCGATCTGAAGGATGAAAAATTCTGCGTCCAACTGGTGAACAGCGCCCACGAGCAACTGGGCGGCCTGGATATTCTGGTGAATGTCGCCGGTAAGCAGGAAGCACAGAAAGACATTGCCGATATCACCACCGCGCAATTCGATGACACCATGAAAACCAACATCTATGCGATGTTCTGGATCTGCAAGGCAGCAGTGCCGCTGATGCCGGCAGGGGCGACAGTGATCAATACCGCGTCGATCCAGTCCTACGATCCTTCCGCAACACTGCTGGATTACGCCACCACCAAAGCGGCCATCGTCGCATTCACCAAGGCGCTGGCGGGGCAAGTGATCAGCAAGGGCATACGGGTCAATGCCGTGGCACCGGGGCCGATCTGGACCGTGCTGCAACCCAGCGGGGGACAACCCCAGGAGAAAATTCCCACCTTTGGCTCTCAGGTGCCGATGAAACGCCCAGGCCAACCGGCCGAATGCGCACCGCTTTATGTGCTGCTGGCGTCACAGGAATCGAGCTACATCACCGGGGAAGTGTTCGGTGTGACGGGCGGCAATCCGCTGCCCTGACCTCACGCTTGGTCGCGCGAGTGGCGAACGCTGCTCGCGTGCGCCAGTCTCAGCACTGATTCAGATCGATCTTGTTTTTTGGCTCCAGGCCTTGCTCGGCGCCGAGATTCTTGGCCTCCTTCTCGCCCATGGCCTGGTAGTGCCTTCTCATCGCCTCCAACTGCTTGAGGTCCAGCGATTCCAGCCCGAGCATCGCATTGTGCGCATTCTTGTTCGCTCGTATCAGTTCGTCGACCTTCAGGTGCAGGATGTCGGTATCACGGTTCTGCGTGTTCTGAATCAGGAACACCATCAGGAATGTGATGATCGTGGTCGAGGTGTTGATGATCAGTTGCCAGGTGTCGTTGAACTGGAAAAACGGCCCGCTGACTGCCCAGAGCACCAACAACACCAGCGCCCCCAAAAATGTCTTGGGGCTGCCCGCCCACAGGGCTAGTTTTTGTGCGATTTTTGCGAAGTTCATTGCTGCGTTTCCTTCTGGGATGCACCTGTCTGGTGTGACAGCAACGAAGCGATGAAAATTCTACTTACATTTGCGGCGCAGCCCTAAGTTCATTGACCTGCAAGGCCGTCGCAACCATTTACCGTATTCAGAGGTCACTCCTTAAAGCCCTCAATCAATCGGAGTACACCATGAATCTCACGCGCACCTTTTGTTTCACCTGTTGCCTGTTCGCCCTGCAGGGCTGCTTCGACAACTCGGACAACGAGACCAAGGACAACACCGATGGCACCAAGTCGTCGGTGCAGATGCAGGAGTCCGGTTCGGAGAAAAAATAACCGGCTTATTGCAAAGAACCTGTGGGAGCGAGCTTGCTCGCGGTGGGCAGATCAGCAGGATTGTTCTTGGCTGACATGGCGCCATCGCGAGCAGGCTCGCTCCCACAAGGGATTAGGGGCAGGTTGGGTTTCAACGTCCTTGCTGCAACACCTTCAGCGCCGCCGAAGCGAGAAACCCGGAACGGCTTTTTTCTTCAGGATGGTGCAGCACGTACTCGTCAATACGGTTCAGCAGATAGCCAGGCAAGGTGATATTGAGCTTCTGCGCCTTGCCCAAATACTTGGTCACATCAATGTCCACCAGCGCCCAGGTGCAACCGGTGTATTTAGGATTGGCTGCATGCAAGGTGACTGTATTGGCCGATGGAATCGGCGAGCCGTCCTCAGCCAGAATCTCGAAGTGCCCCTCAATAGCCTCGCGGGCCATCGCCATGGCATCGTCCAGGTCATCGCCTGCTGAAAAACAACCCGGAATATCCGGTACTTCAACACCCCAGGCGTGCTTCTCATCGCCCATGGAAATTGCAATCGGGTAAAGCATGTCAATCGTTCTCCGGGAGTGCAGGGTAACGGGCAAATCGGCTATTCACATCACCTCTGCGTGGTGTTTTTGGTGGTTACTATAACTACTTTATTTTGATGATCAACACTATAACCACCAAAAGTCGGTCAGATTTTCGACTCCGATTGCTTCGTTCTCCTCAATCAGCTTGTCCAAAAGCACTACGATTGCTGCACAAACGTCAGCCGCACCGCAAACCCAATCAAAAGACTCCCAAACAACCACTGCTGCATGCGTTGGGCCGAAGGGGACCGCTGGAGCCAGCGCCCGAGCGCCACGCCCATCAGTGCATAGGCGCTATCAAACAAAAAGCCGACGCTGACCAACACCACCCCGAGGGTCGCAAACTGCCCAAGCACCGGCCCGCCCTGTGGGTCGATGAACTGCGGCAAGAGTACCGAGCAAAACAGCAGCGCCTTGGGATTGAGCAAGTTGGTCAACAACCCGCGCCGAATCGCCTGGCGCCAATGCCGCTTTCCAGCCTCAACGCCGGCACTTTCAAAATTCGGCAACAACGTGGTTCGCAGGCACTGAACGCCAATCCATAACAAATAAGCGGCGCCGGCCAGGCGCACCGCGTCAAAGGTCCAGGGCGCGGTCTTGAACAACACCGAAAGCCCCAAGGCTGCCAGCGCAACATGACACCCCCGAGCGATCCCCAGACCCACTGCTGTCGCCAGCGCCGCGCCCTTACCCTGACGGGCGCCGGTTTGCAGCAGCAGGATCATGTCCGGCCCAGGCAACAGATACACCACCACTAACGCCATCAAAAACAACCAGAGCTCTGCCACACCACACCCCCTGCATCGACGATTTCGGTAGTGCCAGTCTATGGCTGACGGGCAGGGCAGGTGCTTGCGAAGTCAGCTTCTAAAGTTCCTGAAATTGGCATAACCTGCTACATATTCACAAAATTCAATCGGAAACTACCAATTCATGAAGCTGGACGCCTTCGATCGCAAAATCCTCGCCGCGCTGCAACGCGACGGCCGCTTGAGCAACGTGCAACTGGCGGAAGAGATCGGCCTGTCCGCCTCACCCTGCCTGCGCCGCGTGCGGATGCTGGAAGAAGCCGGCGTGATTCGCGGTTACCAAGCCATCCTCGACCGTGATGAAGTGGGGCTCGGGTTGACGATCTTTGTCGGCGTCAAAGTTGAACGGCACAACGACGAACAGGCCGAAGCGTTTCGCCAAGCGGTCACGGCGTTGCCGGAGGTGATTTCGGCGTTTCTGGTGTCAGGCGAATCGGACTTTCTGTTGCAAGTGGTGGTGCCGGACTTGCGCGCTTACGACCGTTTTCTCACAGGACGGCTGCTGAAGTTGCCGGGGGTGAGTGATATCCGGAGTAATTTTGCGATTCATACGGTGAAGACTCCGGGGGCGTTGCCGTTGGGGCATTTGCCAGGGGGCGGCTGATATTGCCGGGTTTACCATTAGGGTCTGTCCGCCAGCACGGACCGCAACCTTGCAAACCAGCAGGGGCATCGGCAGTTTGCGCCACGCCTATGCCGGGAGTGCTTCGAACTGATTCCGGGGATGAGCTGAGCGGGTTTTCGATCTTGTGATCAAGCCGGAGGTGGTGGTATTTGCTATCTCCAGGATTTTGCTGGTTAATTCTTTAAAAAGATCATTTATGATCCATTATCGGTATATTTTTATCCATATAGCTCTTATATGACCATTTTTATGATGAATAGAAGCGTCGTTGCGCGTTGAGGTAAAAAGGGTCATATACGACCACGATATGACAATTTATATCTATAATTGGTCAAATATAGCCATTAACAGATAATTTTGAGGGTGGTCATGTCGTTCATGCACTTGCTCTATTCGCCGGCTGAGATCGCCAGGAATGTTGGAGAGAACGCGAAGACACTCCGTCTCTCTAAAAACCTCTCCCGCAAGACGCTTGCCGAAAAGTCGGGGGTGTCTGAGTCCACCATCAAGCGATTTGAGACGACGGGAGTGGTGACCCTGGAAGCTCTGATCCTTTTGGCCACAGCGCTTGATGAGCTCGCTTGCGTGACCAGGCTCTTCAAGCCTGGGCATCCGAATTCAATTGATGAACTCAAGAATGCCAAGCGCAAGCGGGGGATGAGGTGATGACGAAGGCGTTCAAACGCACCGAAGCGCTGACCGTCTTGAAAAGTGGCGTTAAGGTAGGGGAACTCTTTAAAGCCGAAGGGAGGGGGATCTACTTCGCTTACGATCAGGTTTGGCTCGCCACTGGCTACAATCTGTCGCCGCTCACGATGACCTGGGACGAAAAACCCCAGCTAGCCAAAGACACAAGCCTCTTCGAAGGGCTCCATGGGCCGTTCGCTGATTCCCTGCCAGATGGTTGGGGCGTGCTGCTGATGGACCGATACTTCAACAGCACCTTCGGTGACGGCACCCACCTCACGGTCACCGCCCTGGATCGCCTTGCCTACATGGGCGATCGAGGCATGGGCGCTTTTGAGTATCAGCCGAAGGCTGAAAAAACCGTGCTAGTTGGCCCTGTTGATCTTTGCCAGCTATATGAGGCGTCCATCGAGGTTCAGGAGGGCGAGACCCAAGCGGTGCTCACCAAACTACGGCTTGCCGGTGGTTCACCAGGTGGTGCTCGTCCAAAGGCGATTGTGGCTCTCTCTGCCGATGGCGCTAATGCAACCTCGCCCTTCGGGCCTCTGCCCGAGGGCTATGCACACTGGATCGTTAAGTTCAGAGCGTTGCACGAGCCGGGGGAAACAGGATCAATTGAGTTCGCCTACGCAGAGATGGCGAGGGCCGCCGGAGTGACCATGGCTGAGTCGAGTCTCTTGAACATGCAGATGCCCGACGGCCAGTTTGAGCATTTTTTCGCGACCAAGCGTTTCGACCGAGATGGCGAGCGCAAGATACACATGATGACCGTAGCGGCACTGGTGTATGCGAATTATCGCGCTTTGTCATCCATCGACTACCCCAATCTGCTGAAGCTCACCCAGATGCTGACCAAAAGCTCTGTCGAAGTCGAAAAAATGGCCAGGTTGATGATCTTCAACGCTCTGTCACACAACCATGACGATCACGCGAAGAACTTTGCTTTCCTTTGCCACGATCCCGCAAAGCCTGGCGAAAAGGAGACCTGGACGCTTTCCCCCGCGTACGACGTTACGTTCGCAAACGCTATGGGTGAGCACACCACTGACTTCGGCGGTCGCATTCCCGGTAAACCGACGAGGAAGAGGATCATGGAGATCTGCAGGGATTACAAATACCTCAAAGCCGAGGAGTACATCGAGCAGACCCTGGCCGCGCTGTCAGACTGGAAAGAGGTATTCACTCGATTGAAGATCCCACATAAAGCAGGGGAGCCCATCTTCAACGTCTTGGCGAAGCTGCACAAAGACTTTGAGAGTTAGCGTGCAGTTTCCTTGATTACCCGAAACTCGACGATTTCGGTAGTGCCAGTCTATGGCTGGCGGGGAGGGCAGGTGGTTGCGAAGTCAGCTTCTGAAGCTTATGTAATTGGCATAACCTGCTAAGTAATCGTGAAGTTAAATCGGAAACTGCCAACCCATGAAGCTGGGCGCCTTCGATCGCAAAATCCTCGCCGCGCTGCAACGCGACGGCCGCTTGAGCAATGTGCAACTGGCGGAGGAAATCGGCCTGTCCGCATCGCCATGCCTGCGCCGCGTGCGGATGCTGGAAGAAGCCGGCGTGATTCGCGGCTACCAAGCCATCCTCGACCGTGATGAAGTGGGGCTCGGGTTGACGATCTTTGTCGGCGTCAAGGTTGAACGGCACAACGACGAACAGGCCGAAGCGTTTCGCCAAGCGGTCACGGCGTTGCCGGAAGTGATTTCAGCGTTTCTGGTGTCAGGCGAATCGGACTTTCTGTTGCAAGTGGTGGTGCCGGACTTGCGCGCCTACGACCGTTTTCTCACTGGCCGGCTGCTGAAGTTGCCGGGGGTGAGTGATATCCGGAGTAATTTTGCGATTCATACGGTGAAGACTCCGGGGGCGTTGCCGTTGGGGCATTTGCCGGGGGGCTGAATATTTACGGCGGCTAATCTGCGCCTCGATAAGGATATCCAAGGAATGCATATGTATCGGCTTTACTATTCTCCCGGCGCCTGTTCGTTGGCGGCACATATAATCTTGGAAGAGTTGGGGCTACCCTTCGAATTGGAATTACGTTCTGCGCTCAAAGGCAGCGGGACCCAGACACCCGAATATTTATCGGTCAACCCGAAGGGCCGAGTGCCTGCCTTGCAATCAAGTTCGGGGGATATCGGCGGCGTCGGTGGTGTCCTGACCGAGCTGCCCGCCATTCTGTTTTTTCTCGCTGTCCGGCATCCGGAAGGCCACCTCCTTCCTTGCGAGCCTGGCGCGCAGGCACGTTGTATCGAATGGTTGAATTGGCTGTCGGGCACCGTGCACACACTGGCATACGGACAGATCTGGAGGCCCCAGCGAGTCCTCGACGATCCGTCGTGCTTTCCCGATGTCGTTGCAATGGGCATAAAGAATGTCGAGCGGGACTATGCCTTTATCGAACATCAGTTGAGGACATTACCCGATACTGAAAGCTTCACGATCGTGCATCCCGTGCTTCTGGTGTTCTGGCTTTGGGGTAAATGCATCGGTCTGGATATGAGCAAGAAGTATCCGATGTGGGCACATACCATGAGCCTTGTAATTGAGCGGCCGGCTGTTCGACGCGCGTTGGCCACTGAAGGCATTGATCTGGGCTTGTTTACTTGATTTCCCGTCCATAGTCGCCAAGGAAAGGAGCGTGAAAATGCTGCAAATTCGTCCAGCCAAACGAGGTGACGCGCAGGTTGCTTTTGATATCCGCCTTCAAGCAATACAGCACCAGTGCATGACTGCTTACACGAACGATCAAGTGATGGCTTGGACTTCTGTGCCATTTACGGACGAGTACAGGGCGTGGGTGGAAAAGGACTATCACCTGGCGTTGTTGGATGGGGTTCCCGTTGGGACAGGTCTGATAGATTTCCAAAGCGGTGAACTGGGCGCAGTCTTTGTGCTGCCGCAGTTCATGGGGCAGGGCATTGGTAAACGTATGGTCAGTTATCTCGAGCATCTGGCCCGGGAGGGGGGGCTTGCTGAGATCCATCTTGAAACGACTCTAAACGCTGCAGCTTTCTATCGCCGGTGTGGCTTCACCGCAGGTGCCCAAAGTGTTTACAACTCTCCGTCTGGGCTGCAATTGGCTTGCATACCCATGCGTAAACAACTGATCGATCCAGGTTCTTATGATCTTGCGGGTGTCAACTCGGTTGAAGCGGACACTCAGGCTGGCGGTTAGCAAATGTGCTGCACGATTGGCAATGGGTGATGGACGTCCGACAGATTTTGCTGGCTTCTCAG
This sequence comes from Pseudomonas hefeiensis, assembly GCF_030687835.1. Lineage (NCBI taxonomy): Bacteria > Pseudomonadati > Pseudomonadota > Gammaproteobacteria > Pseudomonadales > Pseudomonadaceae > Pseudomonas > Pseudomonas hefeiensis. The sequence goes on along the minus strand of NZ_CP117449.1, from coordinate 4,871,813 downwards.
AAAGCGACGCTGAGGCGGTGGCTCAAACCCTGGAGGGATGATCAATGCTTCAGAACGAGTGCGATAATTTAGAGCTCGATCGAAATGGTTCACAGGCTCAGCACGGCCTGCGGCCTCGGAGGAAAATGAGACATGCCTACACATCGTAGTTATCAAGCAAGCATCGAGCAATTGCATCAAGAGGTAGAGGCGTTAGCCGAAGAGATGAGGCGCCCGACCCCGACCACAATGCGCGTTACGTTGTTGCCGTTCAGCATCGGTGCAGCGTTCGCTCTGATCCTGTTTGCCGTCGTCGCTTTTGTCGCAAAGCATGTTTGATTCTCTATCGCTCAGATACCCGAGGGAGCGGGATAAGCGGGAAACCGTGAAAGGGCGAGCGATATTGATATTCACAAAAAGCCCCGGTGCGTGCGGATTCCACGACACTTGGACACTCAGCCCACGATCATTTGGACACTCGTTCCACGCGCACTTGGACATCTGATCCACGTCCACTTGGACAGGCAGTCGGAGCGCAGCGACGCAGGTTTGCATTGTTAGTCTGAAGTCCCTGCCGTCGTCAATTTCGTTGCGCGCCTGCGCATCGATTCGCCCTTCAGTTCGATCCTATATGCGTTGTGCACCAGCCGGTCTAGGATCGCGTCGCCCAGGGTCGGATCGCCGATCAGTGCATGCCATTTGTCCACCGGCATCTGGCTGGTCACCAGCGTCGAGCGGTTGCCGTAGCGGTCGTCCAGTAGTTCGAGCATGTCGCGCCGTTGCGCTGCGGTAAACGGCGCCAGGCCCCAGTCGTCCAGGATCAGCAAGTCGGTCTTGGCATAACCCACCATCAGTTTCGCGAAGCGCCCATCGCCGTGGGCCAGGCCCAGTTCTTCCATCAAGCGCGGCAGGCGCAGATAGCGCACGCTGTAACCATCGCGGCAGGCCTTATGAGCCAGCGCGCAGGCAAGCCAGGTTTTGCCTACACCAGTCGGGCCGCCGATGATCAGGTTCAGGCCATCGCGTAGCCATTGGCCGCTGCCCAATTGCAGGATCAGCGCCTTGTCCAGCCCGCGCGGGCTGCGGTAGTCGATGTCTTCCAGGCAGGCGTTATGGCGTAGTCGTGCGGCTTTGAGACGCGTAGTCAGGCGGGCGTCTTCGCGCTCGGTCAGCTCGCGGTCGACCATCAGGCCGAGGCGTTCGTCGAAGCTGAGATCGTTGATGTCCGGTGTTGCATGTTGTTCGCCAAGCGCCTTGATCATGCCGTGCAGTCGCAGGGTTTGTAGCTTGTCGAGGGTCGGGTTGGGCAGCATGTTCGTGCTCCTTTTTCAGGTCAGTGGTAGTAGCCGGGGCCGCGCAGATTGATGTGTTCTTCGGGCAGTAACGGCAGGTTTTGCTGGGCAAGAGGTAGCCGTTCCAGGCCTTGGCGCAGGATCGATTCGAGGCTCTTGTAACTGCATGCGCCTAGGGCCAGCGCACGCTGGCACGCGGCTTCCAGCCGCGCTTCGCCGTGCTGCTTGCTCAGGCGCAGGATGCCCAGGCAGGCGCGGAAGCCATGCTGCGGGTGGATTCGGCGTTCGAGGATGTAGGCGATGACACCGGCCGTATTCGGGCCCGTCTGCTCAGCCCAGAGGATCAGCCGTTGCGGTGTCCATTCGGCGTGTTCGCGGTGGCTCTTGGGCATGTGCTCGATCTGGGTGGTGTGGCGGCCTTTATGTGGCGAGCGCAGATGGCTGGCCACGCGTTGGTTGGCGTGGAAGCACTCGATGGTCTGTGCGGTCAGGCGTACTTCGAGTTGGTGTTTCACCAGTTGGTACGGCACGGAGTAAAAATGGCCGTCGACTTCGACGTGGTAGTCGATGTGCACCCGCACTTTTTTCCATTCGGCGTAGATGTAAGGGTGTTCCGGTAGCGGTTGCAACGCCGGTTGGTCGATGGCCTCGAAGGCCGAACGGCGTGAGCCGGGCAGCTTTTTGAAGGGCTTTTGGTTGAGGCGATCCAGCAGCAGTCCGATGGCCGTGTTGAGTTCACCCAGCGAAAAGAACTGCCGATTGCGCAGCACCGCCAGGATCCAGCGCTCGACCACTTGAACACCGACTTCGACCTTGGCTTTGTCCTTGGGTTTTCGTGAGCGAGCGGGCAATACGGCGACGCCGTAGTGCTCGGCCAGATCGCGGTAGCTGGGGTTGATATCGGGCTCGTAACGGTGCGCCTTGGTCACGCCACTGCGCAGATTGTCGGGCACCAGGATCTGCTGCCGCCGAAAAAAGCAAAACAGCGGGCGTGCGAGCCCAGCCAGTCGGGCAGTTTCTGCGACCAGGTGGCTTCGGCGAAGGTGTAGCTGGAGGCGCCGAGGACGGCGACGAAAATCTGGGCCTGGCGGATCTCTCCGGTTCGCCGGTCGATGATCGGCACGGTCTGACCCGCGTAATCGACGAACAGTTTTTCGCCGGCACGGTGTTCCTGGCGCATGACTACGTCGACCTTGGCCGCCCAGAGGCGGTAGTGCTCGCAGAACCAGCTGTACTGGAAGCCTTGCGGGTGCGCCAGTCGATATTCCTGCCAGAGCAAGGCCAGAGTCACGCCGGGGCGGCGCAGCTCGGCATGCGCCCAAGCCCAATCAGGCATCGGCCTTTGATCGCTGGGAACTGTTGGTGCTGGCGGAAACAGGCATCGCTCCAGCTCGGCGTCCGACAATGATGTCGGCCAAGTCAGCCCGCAAGCGTTGAAACGGTGCAGGTAATTGCCGGCACTGCCGCTGCTGATGCGCAGGCTGGCGGCGATCTTGCGCACGGACAGGCCGGCGTCGAACTTTAGGCGTAGTACCTCTCGGATTTTACGCATGGATATACGCTCCACGACGACCTCTTCGCTTCGATAAAAGAGGCCGATGGTAGTGAATAGTCCTGCGTTGCCGCCTGCCTGAGCGTGGGTCGGTTCAGTGAGAAATCACTGTCCAAGTGCTCGTGGAATCAGTGTCCAAGTGGCCGTGGAATGAGTGTCCAAGTCAGCGTGGAATCGCTGTCCAAGTGTTCGTGGAATGGGTGTCCAAATGCGCGTGGAATCCGCACCGGTGCGAAAGCATCGGGGCTTTTTGCTGCCTATCGGATGGGGTTTGCTGGGCCCCCTACGCAACTCTCGGAGTTTGCCTACAAACCTCCCCAGAACTATTCGATATTTTACTTTGACTCGCTGGCCGGAACGGAGACCTCAGTGACCGTCTATCTTCCACCGCTGACCATCGGTGGTCAGGTTTACGATTTTGCTCATCTTGAGCCGTTTACATTCACAGTACAGAGTGATTTGGCGGGACGTGATTTGGGTGTGCACGTCACCTTTTCGAGCCACATGTTTTTTGAGATACGTCGGGCTGCCAAGGATAAGCCTCAGGACCTGAACCTTGTCGTTGAAAGCGCTTATCATCAAACTGACAAACCGCCTCGATTACTGGGCAGGATGGGCTTTATATTGCTGTGCGGTAAGATCCACATGCGGCAGCCGACATCGACCAAGCGTTAGAGACAGAAACGAAAAAAGACGCCGCAGGCGTCTTTTTCGTATTCGGTAAAGCAGATCCAGACACCACTTACGAACCGCCTTGCGCGGTTACGACTTTCGTCGCTGGGAAGCGCTCAATCTCATCTGGTCAGTCGCTTCGATGGGGATGAATCTAGGGAGAATTGCCACGTTCGTCAACCCATTTTCTGCTTGTTAGCGGAGGGCTGACGCGAGTGGGGCATTGCATCTCACTTGACCATCTGGACTGGTGAGCCTTGACTCTGATTATCATCCATCACTGTACCTTTTGGCGTAGTGACTCACGGCCTTTAAGGGCCGAGCGGATAGCCTTCAGTCTGGCGCTACGGTACTGAAGGTTCTGATTGAGCACGTTGATGGTTTTTCGACTGACCGGAACCTTGTAAACAATAGGATCCAGCACTCTGTGCATGTTGGCGATGTGCGGCCGGCCCATTTCGCGTCATGCCGCTTGCGCAGGCGGCTTGTTGCAGGCATCCGCGTATTCCCGCTGAATGCCCCTGAGCCCCCGTTACACCGGTTTTGAATTCAGACTCACACTCCAGACACAGTGTTCTATGCTGCTATCAAGCCCCGCGTAGTGATAGTGACCGTAAACGACCGTTCACTGCGGCTCTGTATCCGGCCTTTACCCTTGCCAACGGACGGCGCCTGATATGAACCAGTTGACAAGTTATACCAACATCAACGACCCGTTGAATCAACGCATCTTGAACAACCTGGAAGCGGGGCGTCCTGGCGGTCTGAAAGTAGATCTTTATCTGGGTGACCAACCTACGCTGGATCTGACTACAAATAACCTGACGCTTTTATCGAGCCAGCAATACCCTTACACAGCCCTCGGAACGATAGGCATACGAAAGTTGCTGGATCCGCCCGAGAGTAGCCTGGTCAGCCAGATCGTGAACCGTCACGCCGTCCTTCCGAGCAATTCCAGCGCCGACCAACTCGTTCTACTCGACATGCAGGGCCAAACTGAAATCTCACAGGCACTGAGGCGGGATGCGCGTCATACCCAAGGTAGCGCCCATAGTCATTTGCTGTTCGACTCAACTAATCAGCATGTGCAATGGATTCGGATGCATCGTGAGCAGATGTTGCGGGCATTCGAGGATATACGGCAGCAAGGGATCGTGCGTCGGCAGGCAAAAGAAGCGTGGGGTCACTACGACGCCGTTTCCAGGCTTGACGCCACGACCAAGGAAGCGGTGAACACCTGGCTTCGGGGGGAGGATCACAGCCTCGGCTGGGACCGGTTCAAAAGAAACGATGTCAAATCTGGAAATCGCTTGAGCACCCACTACACGAACCTTGGTGGAGATCTGAATACCCCGCAGTCTATAACGTCGGCCCGCGGGGAATATGCAGCAAGCAAACTCCTGATCACCGTGTGTGGCACGGACTACCAGATGAAAATGGGGAAGTCCGCAAACGGGATGCGCCCCAATGGAATAGACCAGATTTGGGTCAAGCGCGACATGCGCACAGGCAACGTAATTGAGTACCTGATTGTTGAAGCGAAAGGAAGCGTCAACGCGACACTGGGTCATCCCACCAACGGCCAGCAAATGTCACCCAAATGGTTGTTCTGGTGCCTTATCAATATGGCAAACAAAAACGCATCGTACATAGGGCCTGAAACGAAGACGGATTTACCTGTAAAAATCCTCAACGCATTAATCAACCCAGGAGGGATTCCCGTTCGAGGCATTGTCTTTCACTCGCTCCACGGATCGGTGAATGAAAGCAAGGTCGTGCAGATGAACGATATCGGACTCTACCAATTCGCGTCTGCATTCGAGAACGCATCGAAGGGGGGCGGACTATTCACCAACGCGCCTACACAACAGTACATCGCGTTTAAGTGACGAGGGGCTGCTCACTTTCGGCTGCCCCTCACCCATTCAACGACATCGGCCTATGACCCCCCGATGGCAGGCGCAAATATTGTTTTCGTGTAGCGGCCGCCGCCTGTTTGGATCTAAACCTGCGAGCGAGCAGAGGCCTGGTCGCGGGTTTTCCAAAGCGATAGCAGCACACCGCCCAGCAACAAAGCCAGGGTCACGCTCAGGGAAATCACCGGCGCAATCTTACCGATGATGCCGACCAGGAAGATCTTGCCGCCGATAAACACCAGCACAAGCGCCAGGGCGTACTTGAGATAGGCGAAGCGGTGAATCATCGCCGCCAGAGCGAAATACAACGCACGCAGGCCAAGGATGGCGAAGATGTTAGAGGTGTAGACGATGAAGGGATCCTGGGTGATGGCAAAGATCGCCGGCACGCTGTCCACAGCGAACACCAAGTCGGCACACTCAATCAGCACCAGGGCCAGGAACAACGGCGTCGTCCAGAGCACGGACTTACCACTGGCATCCGCCTGGCGGACGAAGAAGCGCCCTTCATGCAAGCGATCGGTCACCCGCATGTGCTTGCGCAGGAACTTCACCAGCAGGTTTTCACTAAGGTCCGGATGGTCATCGATCTTGCTGAACAGCATCTTGGCGCCGGTCAACAGCAGGAAGATGCCGAATACATAGAGAATCCAGCTGAACTCGGCGATCAGCGCCGCACCTAGGCCAATCATGATCGCGCGCAGCACTATCACACCGAGAATACCCCAGAACAGCACCTCGTGCTGATACTTACGCGGGATTGAGAGAAAGCTGAAGATCATCGCCATAAGAAATACGTTGTCCATCGACAACGATTTCTCGATCAGAAAGCCGGTGTAGAAATCCATCCCGGCATCACCGCCCTTGACCTGCCAGACCCAGAGCCCAAACAGCAAGCTGGCCGTGATATAGCCAGCAGACAGCAGCAGGCTTTCACGAACGCCGATTTCTCGATGCTCACGGTGTAGCACCCCGAGGTCGAAGACCAACAGGCTGATAACGATGCTGATAAAAACGAGCCACAACCAAGTGGCGGTGCCGAGAAACTCGGCAAAAAAGAACGGTTCCAGGGCAGTCATAAGCCCCTCCTCTCAGTGTCGAAGTTGTACAAACTGCAACTCCGACATGGCAGCGATTCGCTGTCAGAGGGGCCCGGCGTTGTGGGAAAAAATTTAGAGAGGCGCGGGGGATTTCTCAATCAGGTAAGGGTTGCAAGGTATTTCAGTGTGGGAGGGCGTCGCTGAAGTCGGAATGTCGATTGACGGAAATTGAAGAAACCCTGCGTCCAGTTGCTGGCCTAGCGTGGATATCTTTGCCAGCCTATTGTGCGCACCATGTACCCACAAAAAAATGGAGCCCAATGATGGGGGCAGAACGCTATCGTGTTCGCTTAATGTTCGAATGGGGCGGCGGTTGCCTTTGGTGTGGAAACAATATTGCCCGGGATAAATTTTCTGTAGGGCCTATTGAAGAGAGGCTACCACTCAGTAACGAAGTCCAGGCAATGCTTAACGAGCTTTCACAGTGGCATGACACCTCGCTGAACTGGGATTACCCACCAGATCCCGGCCCTTGGAGTGCAGACGATTACGCAAGATTTGACGAGGCCGCCGCTAAATTACTGAAATCCATCCAACAGGAATTGGGTGAAGAATTCGAGGTGATGTATGAAAAACTTTAGCTTGTCGGTGTGAGCCTTCGACCTGATTCTGATAACGAAAGGATGCAGCTATAGATCGGTAGCCCACCTTTGCAACAGGCCGCAAATGGCCGATTTCTGCCTGTCGCGAAGGGCTGAAAACGGCCAAAATTGGACGTTTAGGCCTAGGGCATATTGGCCAAAAATGAGTCCTCAAGGGGGGCCAAAAGCTTATGCCGTACACATCCTTAGACGCTAAGTAGGTTCGGATAATAACGCTTCTTAATTGCGATATTGTTTTGTAAGCGTGCCAGAAGAACGTTCAATCAACATGAAAAAATTCAATATCCAGCTATGCAATGAAGTCACTTTGCCATACTCTCGTCGTAATGAGCGCCTGAGGCTTAGCCGAATTCAATCACAAAGTTATAGGTGATCATTTTAAATATAAAAACTGAAAATTGGCGTTTTTTAATTATTAAGCCGCACTATACAGGGAGAGATTAAATGCAGGAGACCTCATCAGCCATTAACAGCGTATATGAAGATACAAAGGATTTTCTGATCATTGGGCTAACTGGTCGCACAGGCTCAGGATGCACTACAACAGCTCAGAAACTATGTGGCGACGAATTTAATATTCCAACCGATGGTTATGATGGTCTAACTCGTAACGAGTTAAAAAAGCATCAGATAATAAAAAAATATTTAGATGGCGTGGACTGGATACCTTTTTATAAAATAGAAGCCAGTGGCTTAATTACCTATCAATTATTACAGCTTTCGAAGTCCGAATTTATAGCTTATTTTTCCAGCCAAACATTTGACAACCCACTAAGTCAAAAAGAAGCATCAAGTCTTTTTTCGATGCTTGAGTCAATCCGCAAAAAAAATCTCACTACACGAAATAAGCACCATATCCAAGAACATGAAATCGAAACATTTTTTGATTTCCATTTTATCGACATTCCTGAATTAACAAAAATAATTCAGTCAAAATTAGGTAAGGCTAAATTCACTCAGTTTTATCAACGTGCTGGTGATAATGTTAGGGCTTCCGGCAGAGCTAACGATCAAAATTTCAACCCTGAACAGCTCTTCAACTTCCCAAAACACTTGAATTTTTTAATAAAGCTGGCACATAAAAAAGCTCGAGCAAACAATGTGCCGTGTAGGATTGTGATCGATGCAATAAGAAATCCTTATGAAGCGTTTTATTTAAAAAGACGCTACGCCAATTTCTACCTAGTCTCAATAAATACAACCAACACCGAGCGCTTACGCAGTCTCAGAGAGTACAGAAAGTTAACTGATGACGAAATCAGAGTTCTGGACAATAAGGAGTATCCAGAAAAAATTTCGGGCGCCAAAAAATTTGTCGTTCAGAATATTCAAGAGTGTATCGAAGTATCTGATATACATATTCATAATTCAAAAATCAGCGAATACACCCAAAACGACTTAGTAAGCCAATTAGCTTGGTATGTCACACTAATGATGCATCCCGGCCTTGTGATGCCTACATCCATTGAGAACTGCATGCAAATTGCGTACACCGCCAAGCAGAGTTCTGGTTGTATTTCAAGACAGGTGGGTGCCGTTGTTACAGACGAATCTTATAGTGTAAAAGCAATAGGCTGGAATAGCACTCCTCAAGGGCAATTGCCTTGCTTGCTACGAAGTGCAGAAGACCTTATTCACGGCCGAAACAAATCAGACTTCAGTGAATATGAGCTAACGAATCCGACTTTCAGAAAAGCGCTTACCTCTAAATATTCAAACTTAATAGCGACAAACAAAAAATGCAAATAGAAATTTTTCATTTTGTTTTAAAAGCATTCAAAATGAGATTGAGGGCGAGAAAAACCAAGTTCATACAAGAGCGCTTCACGCCGAAGAAAATGCCTTCTTGCAAATTTCCAAGCACGGAGGTCAGAAGTTATTGGGGGGTGTGCTTTTTACAACCGCCAGCCCCTGTGAACTATGTGCAAAAAAAGCTTACCAACTGGGCTTCAAAAAAATTATATATATCGACCCTTACCCTGGTATCGCAACCCAGCATATATTGTCAGCTGGAAAAAACAAACCCGAGCTTGAGCTGTTTCGCGGCGCCGTAGGTCGCGCATTCTATCAATTGTATCAACCGTTAATGCCATATAAAGATGAGATGGAGCTGATTTTTGACATTCCGAGCTTTGAAAACCCTGAAAAGCCCTCAAAATCTATTTTAAAGAAAGAAAATGCTGCCCTTTTAGAAGCTAATAAAGCGTTGCAAACGGAGATCGATTCGCTTCGATTGATAGTCTCTGGGAGACAGCCTTGAATCACCCTAACTCAAACGTGAGTGACCGCTTTTGGCCGATTTCTGCCGGTGCTGACCGGCTGCAATGGGTCGACAGCTGACGCTTAGTGAAGATGGAAAAGCTTTAAGATCAGGCCCGAGGCTTTCTTACCGTCGGCCTCGTAGAGGCCGCGCAATGAAGCTTGATCGGTGAGTTTGTGCAGGTTGAAATGGTTATAGAACGCTTGGCCCAATCGCTGATGCTCGAAGCTCCCTATGGCCCACAGCCGAATGAACTCCTCATAGGCGGCTTGTTCGATCTGCAAAGACAAATTGCTTTCCATCTTCAGGCAACCACAGTAAAGGGACTTAAACGTACGAACGGTCTGTCAATCTTTCAAGCTCGAACCTTCCACACGAATATGCGCCTTTCGGCCAAAAAGAGACAGTGGACATTACCCACGCCAAGGCGCTAGCGTCAGCCCCTTCAATTCGAGGGCTACACCATGGATGCTATTGCCGACTACTCAAATGAACACCATCGCCGTTGCGTCGTGGAACTCTGGGAAACCGTATTCGGTTACGAAACCGCGCATAACACCCCCAGCTTGGCTATCGACAAAAAACTGGCCGCAGCGGATGGCCTTTTCTTTGTGGCCCTGTCAGGACATGAAGTTGTTGGCACCGTTCTCGCCGGATACGACGGCCATCGTGGATGGTTGTACTCGGTGGCGGTGCACCCGTCGCACCGCAGAAAAGGCATAGGGATGAGTCTAGTCCGTCATGCAGAGGATGCTCTGACCGCGCGAGGCTGCATGAAAATCAACCTGCAAATCGTCAGCTCAAATGAAAATGTCAAAACCTTCTACGAATCTCTGGGCTACTCGACCGAGCCGCGAATCAGTATGGGCAAAAAGATCGAATCGAATATCGAGATGCCGGAAGAGCAGCCTTGGTAAACGTCCGCTTCGGGTCCAGAGTGTGTAAAAACGCTTTCGCAAACCCTTGCTATGATTTCTGAGGATTTCATCGCAGGGACCGCCCATGAAGCGCTTTATCCAAGGTGAACATCGAGGCCAAGGTACCTTCCTTCCGGAGAGCCTCGACGATTACGTCAGCGATACCAATCCGGTGCGCGTAGTCGACGTCTTTGTCGACGAACTCGACCTGGTCAAACTGGGTTTCGAGGGCGCCATACCGGCTGATACTGGCCGGCCGGCTTACCATCCCGCGATCCTGCTGAAGATCTACATCTACGGCTATCTAAACCGCATTCCATCGAGCCGGCGTCTTGAACGAGAAGCCCAACGCAACGTCGAGCTGATGTGGCTGACCGGGCGTTTGATACCCGATTTCAAGACCATCGCCAACTTCCGAAAAGACAACAGCAAAGCCATCCGAGGCGTCTGCCGCCAATTCGTGGTGCTGTGCCAGCAACTGGGACTGTTCGGAGAAATGTCTGGTCGCCATCGACGGCAGTAAATTCAAGGCCGTCAACAACCGCGATCGCAATTTCACCAGCGCCAAGCTGAAGCGGCGGATGGAAGAAATTGAATCGGGTATCAATCGGTACCTGACTGCGCTCGACGAAGCCGATCGGCAAGAACCCTCGATCGCTCAGCCCAAGGCTGCCCGTCTGCAAGAGAAAATCGACAAGCTCAAAGCTCAGATGAAAGAGTTACAGGTCATTGAAACTCAGCTCAACGAATCACCGGATAAACAGGTCTCACTGACCGATCCCGACGCCCGTTCCATGATGACGCGCGGCACTGGAATCGTCGGTTACAACGTGCAGACAGCGGTCGATACCCAGCACCATTTGATCGTTGCCCATGAGGTTACCAACGTCGGTTCCGACCGTGATCAACTCAGCGCGATGGCCAAGCAGGCCCGCGAAGCGATGGCGTCAGAAACGCTTTCGGTAGTGGCTGACCGAGGTTACTTCAAAAGCGAAGAAATCCTGGCTTGCCACGATGCAGGCATCACCGCCTATGTGCCCAAGCCGATGACCTCTGGAGCCAAAGCAGACGGGCGTTTCAATAACGATGCCTTCATCTATGACGCGGCAAAAAACGAATACATTTGCCCGGCTGGAGAGGCCCTGATCTGGCGCTATACCAACGTTGAAAAAGGCCTGGCGTTGCACCGTTACTGGAGTTCGAAATGCCGGGGTTGCGCAATGAAACCGCAGTGCACACCGAGCACGGAACGGCGGGTTCGACGCTGGGAGCATGAAGCCGTCCTGGAGGAAATGCAGAACAGGCTGAGCAACGCGCCGGAAATGATGCGGATCCGAAAACGGACTGTTGAGCATCCCTTCGGGACGCTCAAACAATGGATGGGTGCAACGCACTTCCTCACGCGAAAGCTCAACGGGGTCAGTGCAGAGATGAGTCTGAACGTGCTCGCCTACAATTTGAAAAGGGTCATGAAAATCATCGGCACCGCTGATTTGATGAAAGCGTTAGCGGCGTAAAAACCGCTCTTTTTGCCCCGCCCAAAGGACTTTAAGAGGCTGCTGAGTCGTTTTGACTGCTTCTGGAAGCGTCGTGATGTTGATCAGTTTGCGAAACGAAAGCACGGGCTGCTGACGTCGATACAGAAAACTCAATCTGACGTTTTTACACACTCTGGGTCGACTGCAGCCATTCGCAAGAGGCCGCAATCGGCCAGGAGCAGTCTTTCACAGGTACCTAACAAACAAGGTTTGTAGCGCATCCTCGCTGGATTACACACGAAAGCAGTCATGAGGGACGTCTTCACCGCTGCGGGGCATTCAGGGGAGCGGTCCATCGCCGGTTACCGTCCGCGACTGGCTGCAAACTACGTCGCTATGCAGATCAAACATCCTAAAGGGTGTGGCGTATTACGCTCACTCCGCTAGTATGGGTACAACGCTCTAGGCCCGATCATGTATTGATCACCTGAGATAGCAACCATAGCTTCAAAAAAAAACGACGATTGCCAACTAAAAAAATTCATCAAGGATGTACCTGGCATGGCAGTAGATATTCTCGTCACGACAGAAAGATTGCAAGAAGACCCGCTGGGCAGAGACCTTATTGAATCGCTTAAGAATTCAGAAAGCGCTATAAGTTCCTCGCCCTCGGCGCTTTACTATGATTTTCCTGTGTATTCAGACTACGATGGCGCAGATCACAAGCCAGATATTCTGGTGCTTAGTCGTAGTTGCGGGATTATTGCCATCCGAGTGATCACTGCAATCCAGGCGGATCGTGATAACACCAGTACTCTTTTAGCAGTCGACGATTCGCTCAATCAATTTTGTAGCCTCCTAATAGGAAGGCTATTAAAAAGTAAGATATTAAGGAAATCACGGTCACAGCTCTCACTGAAAGTCACACCTATTATTTTTTGCGACAGCAATTTAGCAGATAGGATTTTTGATTCAAGCGACTCTGAGATTGTCTCTTCAATGGACTCATTGAAAGACTTGATTCAGGATCTTGAAGAAGAGCTTTTAGGTTCGGAGGCATACGACGAAGCCAGGTCTGTGATTGAAGGCGCTAAAGCCCTTACTCGCTCGAATAAGCGCCTGGTCGAAAACCCAGAGCTCCAGCGCGCAGCTAGTGCGCTAGCTGAGCTCGAATCTGAAATCGCAAACTTTGACCAGAAGCAACGCTCTGCGGCCTTAATAACCATTAACGGTCCTCAACGGATACGCGGGCTTGCTGGCTCAGGGAAAACTATCATTTTGGCAATGAAGGCCGCACACCTTCATATGAACAGGCCAAATGACAAAATCCTCCTAACCTTTTATACAAAGAGTCTGAAATCCTCCATTAAGAATTTAGTCACGAAATTTTACAGGCACTATAAGGAAGTCGATCCAGACTGGAACAACATCCACATACTGCACGGTTGGGGCGGTTCTAACACAAGTGGTGCCTATTCCGACGCCTGCTTACGCGCAGGAAGAACGCCTCTCACCTTTAGTACAGCACGCAGTGGTGCACCTAATGGAGTGGACCCGTTTGAGTTCGCATGCCAAGACCTCATGCAGAAAAGTGACGTTGAAGAGTACTATGACCACATCCTAATCGATGAGGGGCAAGATTTTCCGGCTGGATTTTATGAGTTAAGTTTTCGGCTTGCGAAGGGCCACCGAGACAAAAAGAACATCGTATGGGCTTATGACGACCTTCAAAATATCATGAAGGTCCGAATGCGGAGTGCTGCTGAACTATTTGGCATAGATCACGACCTTGAACCGCGCATATCACTTGAGAGGGCAGCAATAGGCCTGCCCTTCAAATTCACCAATGACACTGTTCTTAGCAAGTGCTATCGCAACCAGAGAGAAGTCCTCATCACTGCTCACGCGCTCGGATTTGGAATTTATTCCAACATCGTGCAGCTACTTGAAAGTGCTGATCATTGGAAAGATGTAGGCTACGAAGTCACGTCACCAAACTATTATGCCAACGCAAAAGTGGAAGTAGTACGTCCTGCTGAAAACAGCCCGGTCAGCTTGTCTGGAGAAAAACTACCCGAACTGATAGAGCAGTACAACGCACAGTCGATGGATGATGAAACTAACTGGGTCATAGCCTCGATATCTGACTTTTTAGAGCAAGGGTTAAATCCGGAAGACATAATGATTGTTGCTCTGGATGACCGCCACATGAAGGGTTACTTCAAAGAGCTGTCTTCAAAGCTGGCGGATCTGGGGGTTGCGTCGAATAACATTCACGCAGACCCATATTCTGACCCACCCTTTACAATACCGAATAAGGTAACGCTTTCCACAATTTATCGCGCCAAAGGAAATGAGGCAGCTGTAGTATTCGTGATTGGTGTCGACGCGATTTCACTTAAAACACGGGGAGATCGTAACAAGCTATTCACGGCCCTCACACGTACTAAAGCTTGGCTTCGTGTTTCCGGGATGCAAGGCTCTACGAGCCAAATTATCAAAGAGATGTCTCAGGCAGAGCAAAACTTCCCAGCCTTGCGTTTCACCATGCCTGACCTCTCAAAACTGGATATGATTCAGAGGGATCTAAGTCAGCGCTCTATCAAAGCCAAGAAATTGAGGGCTGATTATTTAGAGAGTCTTCGTCGTGAAGGATTGTCGGAAGAAGACGCCGACTTGGATTACGATGATGAATAGACAGGAGGTTCAGTCAGGAATCAACAAAAGTTGGGATCTGGCGGATGAGCTTGGATTAGCTGCAGCTTTTAGCAATCCAAACTTACTCCCATTAAACATTGAGTTTCGAGATGCAATTCTTTCGGCAGAGAGCACGTACATAGATGTATATCTTACAGCGATGAACTTATCTCATCACAACATAATTTTGTCTGACTACTCATATTTTCAGTTCAGTATGGAACGTGATGGGTACGTGCGTTACGCCTATTATCCTAATCCATTTATCTCAGGAACAGAGTCAGAAACCAATTCATTCAGAAAGATCACCGAACTCTTCGAAAACGAGTTTATTTCCCATGAACAGTACCTTAGTCTACTGGACAGCAAAAAGAGCTTGAACGGAAAGCCTATGTGGAGATACGAAAACGCCCCTGATCAACGCAAGCGTTTTTTTCATCCGTGCTCACATTTTCATATTGGGTTCCACTCTGACAATCGTTGGCCACTTAAGAGAATCCTGACGCCTCTCGCCTTCTCGATGTTGGTGTTCAAACAATATTACGGGGAGGAGTGGAGAGCGCTCGGTGATGACGACGATCCTGAGATCAGCAACTTATTTGAGCGAGCTTTAATTCGGGAGCGCCAAAATTGCTATGTAGTGTCCGACGATCTATTTGAAAAAATAGAAGAGCAAGCATTCTTCTTCTCATAGCAATGAACTCTAGATTCGTAGGAATCTTTAAGCGCATTCATATTGCCCTTCATCAGGCTTGCCTGAGCCTAGCTTGACTAGCCTAATTTTGAGCGCCTGCTATTGGCCCCATGTCTCATTTTCGGAAAGGGGATACAGTGAGCCAATAGCATGCTTTACGGCGAAAATAACTAATTAGCTATTTGTTTCTAGTGAGAAGTAAAGATATTAAAGATTTTTGATTGTTCAATATTTTTTGACGTTCCTCTAAAGGGAGCTCAAAAATATCCATGTATTCTTCCGGCAAACGGAGTCTTAGCTCCGATGCATAATGATGGCGCTCCAATAACTCTTGTATTATTTGAGAGCATACAAAGTTGAATTTAGATTTATTGCTTCCATCAACATATTCAAAATAATCTTTCGGCAGCTTTTCTATTAGCTTTGGCAACTCGCCAGCATCAAAGCCCGAGCCGTCCCATTTATGAGCAAATTCATTTCTAATTCGGGCGATGATTTTAATCGCTTCGAACTCCTTCCTTCTCACGAGTGCCAAAGCGTACGCAATGTGGGCTCTGCTCATTATCGAACTAATGCAGCTGTCAAGGTTTTTTAGTAATGAGTCGGCGTGCTGGGTATTTGGGAAGTAGCTTGAAAGAAGTTTGATTAGTAATTCATCTATGAATGAAGTTATATTGAGTACTGCGCCTCTCGTGGTTTCTGATTCCACCTCCGTAATGAAGCGGATTTGCCATTCCCTCTCTTCATTATTTCTTGGCATGGCCGAAAACCCAAAGCTTTCGGCCAATGTTGATTTGCTCATCTGAAACATCCTTGTGGATAGTTGGTTAAATTAATTTTTTTGCATCGACATGGCACGCATCTCATCTATTCAATGCAATTTCTATGTCTCCAGCGAGAATTTCGCACTCTTCTGTAGTAAGGCAAGTTTATACCACTTATCTTTATATTGACCTTCGTGAGGCTTGCAGGAGTCTATCTTGATGCCTCCATGCCCGGACGAACCGCTTTCAATCCGTAGCTGCCACTTTAGGAAGGCAGCTATATTAGATACCTAAAAGGCTAGGATAGATCTCTAATCGGAGCCGATTAAGATCGACTGTAAGATGGCGAAATTTGGTCCATTATGAATTCGAACTGCTCATTGGAAACTGAATGAAGTGGGTCGAAGTGCCCCTCTTCACCATCAAATACATACTGAGAGCAACGACAGTCTTCTGCCTCCTCTTCACAATTCATACAGGGAGATGAACACAGCTCAATCATACGATCGATAGCCGTAGATGGGTCATCAGAATCGTAGGTGTCCGAATAAGTGATCGTGTTGAATGTTATGTGTCCTTGCGCAAAGTCTAAAACATCTTCGGCGAGCTCAAAATTCCAATTTGATAATGCTCGTAAAGCTGCTAGCAATACAACGCGGCAGTAGTCGAATCGATATTTTTCAATATGACAAACCACGCCTCCTTCGTCCTCAATAAGGCTTTTGAAAGAGATCTGGCCGTACTGATCACCCAGTTTTTTATATCTTACTGGATCGACCCTGATGTGTTTAAGCGCGTTATTAATTGCGTCAATTAACTCCATTTTGCGGTTGTCAATGTAGGCGCCAGCGATCGAAAATTTTTCGTCAAATGCTTTAACTAAATCCTTCCGCGTTTCTTTTATGCCTATAGCTGTTCGGACAGCCTGAAGGTAATCAACGCTGTGGGCTAAAATCAGGTTTGCCCCGAAAGCATGGTGCAGCTTCACCTCGTCGTTACGAACTTTGCCCTCTAATTCGTCCCTTGCAGGTTCGAGAATGAACTCAATGTAATGCCTATAGTCATCGCACGCCTGCTGGATAACCTCCGTGATCGCTATAGCCGGCTGCGGATGCATGCCTTGAGTAATTGCCATAACTGAAACATCCTTTTTAGATGAGTTAATATACCCGTGCGAAGGAAATCGAGATGCCGAGACCACTGGCTTATCTTACCTACGCATTCGACCGGCTGATTCAGGTCGAGAGCAACCTTTCAAATGTTTTACATTGATCATTATCTGGGTTCACTAGCGCTTCCTAATACTTCACTATCGTAGTCTGCGGTCCTAGTCGCGTGTGGGCTCGAGAGGCCGTTTTTATACCAATTGCTGTCCATCGTAAAGGCAGCTTTGGGCCATTCTCTACCCCTCATCGATACGGTGTGTACTGGTCAAGTCGGATATTCCTACCCGCTAACGTTCAGGTTAAGGGTTTCGGAGCGCAGTCCCGAGTGAGCGAAGCGAGCGGGTTGAACCAATTGTTATGTTTTTGCGTAGAGGACAAGAGAATAGTCTCCGTTTTCGCTTTTGTAAGGCTGCCCGAGCTTCGAAAAGCCAAACTGGCTAAACAAGTAACGCATAGGGGCATTATCTTCACGTGTAGTGGCAAAGCATGCCTTGCCAGCTAGTGACTCTTTAATTGTTTCCATTAAAACACGCCCGTAACCTTTGCCTCTCGCCGCACTCGACACGTACAACCAACCTAGCTCATATTGATACTTGCTTTGTTCTGGAGCGTTAGATTTCTCAAAGACACCAATTTTATACCCAGCATTAGGGTTTTTAATTGCTCCAACAGCAACACACTCGCCGTTGTTGATGAAGAGAAGTTTTTCTGCGCGCTGAATTCGCTGTCGCAAACCTGCCAGCGAAACCTCTCCGCCATCGGAGACTAACCTCTCAAATGTATTAAGCTCTGTGCTGCTACAGTCTTTAGGGGCTTTGGCTATTTTTTCCATGCTCAGATGTCGTAATGTTTGGTTAAGGGGCGGATTTTAGTCCGTCCTTGCTCAAGGAGACACGCAACATGGATGACGGCAACCCCTGCTGCCTTCTAGACTCGAATGCACTCCCGTGACACTACTCATTCGCCATCACGGTGTCCATCGTCCACTTCTGGCCGATTACGGCCTTTCGCGCCGGACAGCCATCGTCGGACAAGCTATATAGCAGAGGGAAATCGGCAAACCGTCCGTCATACTACCGCTCACCAGCCTATCGACGCTTTGAGGTGCCTGCTGTGCGCAACCTGCGGCGGGCGGCGCGTTGCTGGCGGGTCTGGTGGTGGGTGTTGTGACGCTGATCAGCCACTGGCTTTGTCGGCCAGTTCGAGCCAGCGATTGATTTCGCGCTCACACACGGGACAAGTGAAATTGGCGAGCTGCTTGCGCATAATTGGCAGCCAGGCTCCGCTTAGAATGTCTGTTCGCACATTGAGTATTGTGGGTCGCGATCTCACCTCTACTGGATTTCATGCCTCACGTTGGGGGAATCCAGTGCCGTCAGCTCATCAAGTCAAAAGGGAATTTACTCATGTCAGAACCACGCATTCGTGCCCTCGCGCTCTGTATCTTTCATCATCACGGAAAAATACTGGTTAACCAATTCTATGACGCCGTTGAACAGCGAACCCTCTTTCGCCCGATTGGCGGCGGCATTGAGTTCGGCGAACGAGGTATCGATGCCATCGTCCGTGAAGTGCAGGAAGAACTGGCTCTTTCGATCAGTGATGTTCGATTGATTGGCACGTTGGAAAGCATTTTCACCTACGCAGGCAAGCCAGGACATGAAATCGTTCAGGTCTACGATGCAAGGTTTGATGATGTAGACGTCTATGAGCGATCTTGGTTAGACGGTCATGAAAGCAACGGTGCTTCGTTCAAAGCCACGTGGTGCCTGGGTTCCAGCTTCACCGCTACGTCTGAGCTAGTCCCTGAAGGACTTTTCGAATTGCTCAAACAGGCTTCGTTGTTGGACTGAATGACTGTTGTGGGGGCGCAAGCGCCCCCACAACATTACCTGGCGACTACCCAGGCTTGTGGTTATCCAGTACTCGATTGACCGCTAACTCACCCAACATGATGACCCGTTGCAGCACCAGCATCGTTTGGCGTCTGGGGCCGTCCGTCAAGTCGGCGAGATCGCTGACCATTACGCTGGCGGAGGCCAGGGATTCACACGCTTCAACGAGCAACGTTTCGTCATCCACCGTTGCGTCGATGGTGAAGATCGTGCTGGGCTTGCGGGGCCGTATCTGCGTTTTCGGTGCCCCGGGGTTCAGGTAGTGCTTGAGCGCGCGGTCTGCCGCCTCTTTCAACTTTTCGGGGTCGAGAGAGTCGCCGTAGAGTACCGAATCAATATCCGGGGGGTTGGGGGTAACCTTGAACATATGTCTAATTCCAGAGTTGGGGCCGCAACCGTTCTCGACTAAAAGAGGGTGGCGGCTGTACGCAGGTTAGTCGACCGGTGGAATTAGCAAACCCGGCGCGCCCAAGGGCGCCCTGCGCACAACCACCATCAAGTACAGGAATAGAATGACCTGACTGAATGGTACTCATGCACTTTACTAAAACCGACCGAGCGACTAAACCCGACCACTGATGGGCAGTGGCAGGTAAACGATAGAGGCCGGGGGCAAAGCGCACAAGCCGGCGGATTCTGACGCACGCGTAAGTAAGGACGCAAGGTCTCGTAGCCTCTTGGGCGTAACGTGGAATGTATTTAAACGTGTCTTCGCTGGATGTGTTTACGATAATTAAACAGGTCGGGTTTTCTTCGCTCTCATCTTGGGTCGCTATTACTGTAAACACTGTGCTTTAAGGGCGGAGCCCCACAAACTCCAGACCAAAAAAAACCGGCCACCAAGAGCCGGTTTTTTTCGTATCCCCCGCCAAAACCACACGGCGTGAGACCAGAATTCGATTGGAGCGGGTGAAGGGAATCGAACCCTCGTTATCAGCTTGGGAAGCTGGAGTAATGCCATTATACGACACCCGCTCAGAGCGGCTGACTTTGTACCAGATGTGGCCAGGGATTTGAAGTTTTTCTTTACGGACGGTGAAGTTAACCGTCTACGCAAGCCTCAAACCAGAGCGGTCGTTCGCGGGCAAGCCCCGTGTCTGTCGGGGCAGGGCGGGGCTTGCTCGCGAGGACTCGGTTTCACATAGCCAGGGCATGGTAGTCCTGCACGTAGTTGTAGCGCGGTCGGCTTTCTTGATGGGGCGACTTGAGGAAACCCAGCAAGGCGTCGCGGCTGTCGCGGCAGGCGGCTTTGTGTTCCATGTCCAGGAAATGCCCGGTGGCTTGCAGCGTGCTGAAGGTGCTGTGTTGCACGTGGTCGGCAAAAACCTTGGCATCGCTGGCTGAGGTGTATTCGTCCCATTCGCCGTTCAGGAACAGCACCGGCACGTTGATTTTTTTCGCCGCATTGACGTAGCACAACCGATCACTGTGGAGCACATCGCTGATGTGGAAGTGCATCTGCCCATATTCATGCTCGGCCAGGCTGCTGACGTGGCGGTAGTTGAAACGCTTGAACAGCGGCGGCAAGTGTTTGCCGATGGTGCTGTTGACCAGGTGTCCCACACGGTCGCCGTCCAGGCTGCCCAGGTAATCCACGCCGCGTTCCAGGTAGTCGCGCATCGGTGCATTGAGCACTGGGGAGAACGAGCTGATCACGGCTTTTTCGATGCGCCGTGGACGCTGGGCCAAGGCGGTCAGGGTGGCGGCGCCGCCCCAGGAAAAAGACAGCACATGCTCAGCGGCGAAGTGATCGATCAGCTCCAGGAGGATCTGGCCTTCGATCTCTTTGGTCAGCATTTTTCCATGGCGGTTGTGGGGCTTGGACTTGCCCGCATAGGGTTGGTCGTAGAGCACGACGTTGAATTGCGGGTAGAGGTTTTTGGCGGTCTGTGCAAACGACGCAGTGGTGGCCATTGAGCCGTTGACCAGGATGATGGTCTTTTGCGCGGCGTCTGCGCGATAGAACTCCGTGTAAACCCGATACTGACCCTGTATATCCAGCACAGCGATTTCTGGCCTCATGTCATAAGACTCCTGGCAAGCGGGTATGCGCGCAATGAGATTGCACGAGCAATGTGACAGGTAGGCATACGCCTGAAAGATAAGGCCCATGTCGATCCACAAAAGCCGGTCGACGGGTGTTGTTATGGCGGGCAGTTTGCCGGAGTTAAGAAGGAACCCGAGGAGGCTCCGGCCGGCAAAAAGTTTCTTGGAAGTATGTGGTGACTCATCGGTCACATTTCGGCCGACGGTTTGATTCAAGCAGTGGACCGGCCGTCGCGCAAGTGTTGTTTGACAATTGCCCGACACTTCTGCCGAGCGGTCATACGATCAGATCAGCTGGATCTCTTCAGGGCTCAGGGCACGGTATTGGCCCGGCTCAAGTTCGGCGTCCAGCAGCAGCGGTCCCATGCATTCACGGTGCAGGCGCAACACCTTGTTGTCGAAGTGGCCGAACATGCGTTTGACCTGGTGATAGCGGCCTTCAACGATGCTCAGTCGCGCCGATCTTGGCCCCAGCAGTAGCAGTTCCGCAGGTTGGGTGGTGAGGTTTTCGAAAGCGAAGTACAGCCCGCGTGCGAAGGTGACGGCGTATTCGGCGGTGATGGGTTGCTCGGTCTCGACGTAATAGACCTTGGGCAGTTTGGTCTGCGGTTGGGTCAGGCGCCGCGACCAACTGCCGTCATTGGTGATCAGCATCAGTCCGGTGGTGTTGAAGTCCAGTCGCCCGGCGATGTGCAGGTCGTCCTTGTCTGGCTCGTCCAGCAGGTCCAGCACGGTGGGGTGCTGCGGGTCGCGGGTGGCGCTGACGCAACCGGGCGGTTTGTGCAGCATGAAGTACCGGGGTGGGCGACCGGCTTGCAGCACCTGGTCATCGACTTCGACCCGGCTGAATTCGCGCACCTGTGCGTGAGGGTCGCTGACGATCTGCCCGTCGATCCGCACCCGGCGTTCCACCAATAACAGCCGGACTTGTTGGCGATTGAAGCGCGGCAGATTACTGAGGAAGCGGTCAAGGCGCATGGGGCAGGTCAGGCAAGAGAACGGAGGGCGGGCATCTTACGCGATCGGCTGCGGCTTGGCCCGCAACTGGGCTTCGACCTGGGCGCAACGTGGACACAGGCAGGACTGATCGCGCAGCTCGGCCGGCAATGCTTCAAGCACAGCCGGGTCGATGCTCACGCCGTAACACCAGCAGGCGCGGTCGGCGGTTCGTGGGTCGGCCAGAGTGCAGTCGTTGCTGGCGCCACAGGCGGGGCACAGGTCAGGTTTATTCATAGCTGGAGTGAGGCATCTGTACACAGGTTCGGTTGTTCCCGGTTTGCCGGGCGCGTTGCAGCGCATGATCGGTCCGCGACAGCAGGCTGTGCAAGGTATCTTCGTCCTGCAAGGTGGTGAGGCCGATGCTGACGGTGACCCGCAGCTCTTTGCCACTGCAGAAATAACGTTGTTGTTCGATCCGTTGACGAATTTTCTCGGCGATCTTCAGACCGTTCTGCCCGTCGGTGTCCTTGAGTAGCACAATAAACGTCTCGCCACTCCAGCGACACACAATGTCCGAATGCCGCAGGCTGTCGGTCAAGTCGCGAGCGAACCCGGTCAACAGTTGGTCGCTGGCGATATGACCATGGGTGGTGTCCAGTCGCTTGAACTCGTCCAGCTCCAGCAGCAGCGCCGCCAGGGGTTTGGGCTCGCGTTGGGCTTCGTGCAGGGCCTGCACCGCCAGCAGGTCGAAACCACGGCGGTTGGGCAGTTCAGTCAGGCTGTCGAGGGTGCTCTGGGCGTCGATGCGGCGTTGATAGTTGTTGATCAATTGATAAAGGATTGCCAACACGGCCAGCGTCACGAGCAGGCCGATCAGCAGGTTCAGGTACAGCATCCTGAGCGTGTGGTCCCGTACCGAGGTATTGGCCGCGTGGTAGCCCAACAATGAAATGATCAGAAAGCCTGCACCTAGCAGCCCCACCACGAGCAGGAGCGGCTTGCGCTGGGAATACAACGGTGAACGGAGCGACATGGCGATTTCCTTGGCGCAGACCCAATGAAGTCAGTTTAGTGGCCTTGCAGGAAAAGGTGCTCGGATTTGCAGGTTTGTAAAATTGTGGCGAGGGGATTTATCCCCGCTGGCCGCGAAGCGGCCCTAAAGCCTGTCAGCGCGGAGTATCAGACAAAGTGCATTGGGGCCGCTTCGCGGCCCAACGGGGCGGTGCGACGTCTCGCTAAATCCCCTCGCCACAGGGTTATGTTTATTGACGGGTATTAAGGTAAGCCCGCCATCCGCCCAAATGACTGATGTCCTGCGCCCCCGTCAAACCATACGGCTCACAAATGAATCCGCTTTCCCAGCGGCCGTCGGCCAGTTGTACCTTGCCCAGTCCAAGCGGCGCGGGGATACCGGTCAGGAACGAGCCGAGTTCGCTGCTCGGCAGTTCCCAAACCTCCACCTCGATGGCCACGCCGCCTTCACTGACCCGAAGCATGCCGGGGCGCAGAGGCGGGCCGCCGGCCAGTGCGTAGAGACGGTAATCGGCTGAGCTGTGGGTGGCTTCGATCAGACGGGCACCGCGTTGCTTGAGCTGCCAGTTCAGCGCCAATCCGTCCAGATGCGCCCCGCACACCACCAGCCGCGCCCGGTCATGGCGAGCCGGGTTGGCGGGCGCTGGCACGGCCGGCTCTTGCTGACGCTGCAAGGCATCGGCGACGCTCAACAAATATTGATCGGTGAAGGCCCGACCGAACAGCGTCACGCCCCAGGGCAAGCCGTTGGCCATGAATGCGCTGGGAACAGCGACGGCAGCGTAGTCCAGCAGGTTCATGAAGTTGGTGTAGTAACCCAGCTCCGAGTTGCGCAGCACCGGTTCGGCGACCAGTTCGGCGAGAGTCACCGGGCGACCGATGGTCGGTGTGAGGACGCAATCGAGCGTTTCCATGACGCGGTCGCATTGGGCTTTGAGCGCTTGCAAACGGTACTGGGCACGGAAGGTTTGTACGCCATCCACGGTAGGCGCTTTCGCCAATACGGCGCGGATAACCGGCAGCACAGCGTCGGGCTCGCGCTCCATCAACTCCCCGGCAACGGTGTAGCGCTCAGCCACCCAAGGCCCTTCATAAAGGAGCCGGGCGGCCTCCAGAAACGGGGACAGGTCCAGTTCCACTGCTTCACCGCCCAGGCCCTTGAGTCGCTCGATGGCTTCTTGAAACAGTCGTGGACCTTCGTTGCAGCCGAAAAAAGCCAGGTCTTGCCCACGAGGCACGCCGAAGCGAAAGCGCCGTGGCGCGCCGAACGCTGTGCCGTCGTTCCACAGCGGGTTGCGGCGGCTGTACTCATCGCGAGGGTCGAGGCGGGCGGTCAGTGCCAGTAATTGGCTGGCTTCCCGCGCCGTGGCGGTGAAGGTCGTGACGCAGTCCAGCGTGCGACAGGCCGGCACCACACCCGCCGTGGAGATCAAGCCCTTGGTGGCTTTCAATCCCAGCAGATTGTTCAGCGCCGCCGGCACCCGACCCGAACCTGCGGTATCGGTGCCCAGGGCAAAACTTGCCACACCCAGGGCCACCGCCAGCGACGAGCCGGCGCTTGAACCGCCGGCCGGATAGTCGGGCAGTACGCTGTTGCGACAGGCACCGTAAGGCGAGCGGGTGCCGTTGAGCCCGGTGGCGAACTGGTCGAGATTGGTCTTGCCCAGGGGAATCGCGCCCAGGGCCAGTAGCTGCTCGACAAGGGTGGCCGAACGTTGCGGCACGTAGCTGAACGCCGGGCAGGCGGCCGTGGTGGGAATGCCAGCCAGGTCGATGTTGTCCTTGATCGCGAACGGCACGCCATACAACGGCAGGTTTTCCAGGTCCTGGTCCTCCAGCGCGGCGAGGTAGGGTTCCAGTTCCCCGGGCGTCAGCAGGTGGATGAACAGGTGGTAGTCCGGGTTCAGCGCCTCGGCTTTTTCCCGCAGGCTCAACAGTAAATTCCGAGGTGTAAGTTCGCCGCTGCGGTAGGCGTCGCGCAGATCGTCCAGGCGTAAAGACAGGTTCATGGCATTAATCCTTTGTTGAGTTCAGTCACGTTCCAGCACCACCACACGTTGTCCGGCGCGCACCGCCGAGCCGGGCTGTACACGAATCTGGCGTACCACTCCGGACACGGGGGCGAGCACCGGGATTTCCATCTTCATCGACTCCAGAATCACCAATACTTCACCCGCGCTGACCCGAGCACCCACCTGCACCTGGACCTGCCAGAGATTGCCGGCGATGTGGCTGTCGACGCTGAGTTGATCCTCGCTCAGCAGCGAATCCTCGCTGGGCGCGGGTACCGGTTCTTCGCTGTCGAAGTGCGCCTGGCCACTGGCAATCCAGCGCTCGCGCTCGGCATTGAAGGCGCCTTGTTGCTGTGCTCGGAACGCGGCGATGCTGTCCGCCTCCTGGGCCAGGAAGCGCTGATAGTCGGCAAGGTTGAGCTGGCTGTGTTCGATGTTCAGGTCGAAGCGGCCCAGCGGGAAGTCCCGGCGGATGCGCAGCAGTTCATCGGCGCTGACCGGGTAGAAGCGGATCTGGTCGAAGAACCGCAGCAGCCAGGGTTTACCGTCGAATGCGGCGACCTCGCGATAACGATTCCACATCTGCAACGTGCGCCCGACGAACTGATACCCCCCCGGGCCCTCCATGCCGTACACGCACATGTACGCGCCGCCGATGCCCACCGAGTTTTCCGCAGTCCAGGTGCGGGCCGGATTGTATTTGGTGGTCACCAGCCGATGCCGAGGGTCCAGTGGCGTGGCGACCGGTGCGCCGAGGTAGACGTCCCCAAGGCCCATCACCAGGTAGCTGGCGTCGAACACCGTGCGTTGCACTTCGTCGAGGTCGGGCAGGTCGTTGATGCGCCGGATGAACTCCAGGTTGCTCGGGCACCAGGGCGCGTCCTTGCGCACCGTGGTCATGTATTTTTCGATGGCCAGTTGGCAGGCCGGATCGTCCCAGGACAGCGGCAGGTGCACGATGCGTGAAGGCACTTGCAGATCCTGTGCGGCGCACACCGCGTCCCATTCACCGATGACGATTTGCAGTAGCTCGGCCAGCGGCAGTTGTTCGGGTTGGTAATGCACTTGCAGCGAGCGAATGCCCGGCGTGAGGTCGATCACGCCGTGCAACTGTTTGTGTTCCAACGCCTGCATCAAGGCATGGGCGCGAAAGCGCAGCACCAGATCCAGTTCAGGAGCACCTATCTCCAGCAGCAGGTGGGTGTCGCCGGCCAATCTCGCCACCAGACGGGTGTCGTCCTGACCGATATCCAACACCACAGGCGACCCAAACCCCTGTGGGAGCGGGCTTGCTCGCGAAAGCGAGGGCACATTCAGCATTGATGTATCTGACACACCGCTTTCGCGAGCAAGCCCGCTCCCACAGGGGGCCCATTGCAGGGCCAGAGATCGGGCGGTCGATACATCCACCGGCACAAACCGCACCCTGTCCCCGGCCTTGAGTTGCCCCAGTTGCCAAAGATCCGCCTCGATCACCGTCACCGGGCAGACGAAGCCGCCCAGGCTCGGGCCGTCGGGGCCGAGGATGACGGGCATGTCGCCGGTGAAGTCCACGGCGCCGATGGCGTAGGGGTTGTCATGGATATTGGAAGGATGCAGGCCGGCCTCGCCGCCGTCGGCGCGCGCCCATTCGGGTTTCGGCCCGATCAGGCGCACACCGGTGCGGCTGGAGTTGAAATGCACTTCCCAGGACGTGTCGAAGAAGGTCTGGATGTAGCGCTCGGTGAAGTATTCCGGTGCGCCATGGGGGCCGTAAATCACGCGGATCTGCCGCACCTCGGGCAGCTCCAGAGTGGGTTCGCTCGTTTGCGGCAATGCTGCGCGCTCATCCAGGGGCGCCAGGTGTAACACGTCGCCGGTACACAAGGCCCGCCCGCCATGGCCGCCGAACTGGCCGAGGGTGAAGGTGCTTTTACTGCCCAGGTAATCCGGCACTTGCACGCCGCCTTGCAGGCACAAGTAACTGCGCGCCCCGGCCCCAGCGATGGTGCCGATCGCCAACGTGGAACCGGCAGGAATCGACAGGGCAGTGTTCATCGGCACAGCTTCGCCATCGAGGGTCAGCGCAATGACCGCGCCGGTCACAGCCACCCTGGCAGCGCAGTTGAAACGCAGCAACGGCCCGCTCATGGTGATTTCCAGCGCCGCGGCGCCTTCTGCATTGCCCAGCAGGCGATTGCCCAGGCGCAGCGAGCGGCTGTCCATCGGTCCCGATGGCGGAACACCCACCGCCCAATAGCCGAGTCGGCCGGGGTAGTCCTGAATGCTGGTCTGGGTGCCGGGGCTGAGTACTTCAAACGTATTGGCGCGATAGACCAGCGCCTCAAGGCAGCGAGTCCAGGGCTGGCCGCTGGCAAAGGGGGCATCGAGGAGAATCTGTTGCAGGTAGTCGCGGTTGGTTTCCACGCCGTACAGCACACTTTCATTCAGCGCTTGATGCAAACCCAGGCGTGCCTGCTCACGGGTCGGCGCCCAACGGATGACTTTGGCGATCATCGGGTCGAAGTAGGGTGGAATCTGGCAACCGGCCTCAACCCAGGTGTCGATGCGCAGTTGTTTGCCGTCGGCCGTCGGGAATTGCACAGCGGTCAGCAATCCAGGGCTTGGCTGGAAATCCCGGCCCGGATCCTCGGCGTACAACCGTG
Organism: Pseudomonas hefeiensis; assembly: GCF_030687835.1. Classification (NCBI taxonomy): domain Bacteria; kingdom Pseudomonadati; phylum Pseudomonadota; class Gammaproteobacteria; order Pseudomonadales; family Pseudomonadaceae; genus Pseudomonas; species Pseudomonas hefeiensis. The sequence continues at coordinate 4,844,155 of NZ_CP117449.1, read as the reverse complement.
CCTGAATCGCGTGGCCCTGGGCTTGCAAACCCTGGCGTAACTCGCTCAGTGGCGGCAGGTCCCCGGCGGCCAATTGCACCATCCAGCGCACCAGGTCGACGTTCCACACTTGTTCGGTGACGCCGTGCTCCACTTGCAGGCGGGTGTTCACTTCCAGAAAGTAAAAGCGCCCGGCGTCACTGTCGAACACGAACTCCACGGTGCCAGCGCTGCGATAGTTCACCGCCTGGGCCAGTTGGATCGCCGCTGCGCAGAGCTCCTCGGCCATGCCTTCGGGCAGGTTCGGCGCCGGGGTTTCTTCAATGACTTTCTGATTGCGCCGCTGCACCGAGCAGTCGCGCACACCCAGCGCGATCACCTGGCCCTGGCCGTCGCCGAATACCTGAACCTCAAGATGGCGCGCCCGCTCGATGTACTTCTCGATGAACACGCCGGCATCGCTGAAGTTGTTCTGGCCCAAGCGTTTGACCGCTTCGAATGACTCGCTTAACTCGGCGGCATTGCGACAGACCCGCATGCCGATGCCACCGCCCCCGGCGGTGCTTTTGAGCATGACCGGATAGCCAATCTGGGGTGCGGCCAGGAGCGCGGCGTCGACGCTGTCGAGCAGTTCGCTGCCTTCGAGCAGTGGCACGCCGTGCCGGCGCGCCAGGTCGCGGGCGGTGTGCTTGAGGCCGAACACGCGCAGTTGCTCTGGCGTCGGGCCGATGAAAGCGATGCCGGCGGCTTCGCAGGCCTGCGCGAAGGCGGCGTTTTCCGAGAGAAAGCCGTAGCCGGGATGGATCGCGGTCGCGCCGCTGCTTTTAGCAATCGCCAAAAGTTTGTCCACCGCCAGGTAAGTACCGGCCGCCGCACCTTCGCCCAGGCAGTGAGCTTCGTCGGCCTGCAGGATATGCAAGCTGGCCGCGTCGGCCTGGGAATACACCGCGACGCCTTCGACCTTCAGCTCGCGCAGGGTCCGCAGGATCCGGCAGGCGATGGCGCCGCGGTTGGCGATGAGGATTTTTTTGAACATGGCGTAACCCCCTCAGGCATGCATGTCAGCCTGAACTGGGATGCGGGCCGTCCCGCAGTTTTCGATGGCCGCCGGGGTCGTCCCGGGCGGAGAAATAATCAACTTCAAAACACCGCTGAACCCTGTGGGAGCGGGCTTGCTCGCGAAAGCGGTGTGTCAGTCAACATCAATGTCACTGTCGGATCGCTTTCGCGAGCAAGCCCGCTCCCACATGGGGTTGTGGGTGTTAATGCTATTTGATGCACTGCCCCGACCGGCTCTGGCACAGCGCAAACAGCCAGCGCCGCAGGCGGGTGAGTTTCAGTTCCATATCAAAAGCTCCGCTGGCGTGGGGTTGTAGGCGTTGCACGGGTTGTTCAGTTGCGGGCAGTTGGAGATCAGGACGATCACGTCCATCTCGGCCCGCAGGTCGACGTATTTGCCGGGCGCCGAAATCCCGTCCTCGAACGTCAGGCCGCCGTCGGCGGTGACCGGCACGTTCATGAAGAAGTTGATGTTCGGCCCGATGTCGCCCTTGCCCAGACGACCGTCGTGGGCGCAGGTCCGCAGGTAGTTGTCGCGGCAGCTGTGCATGTAGCGTTTTTCCAGGGCGTAGCGCACGGTGTTGCTTTCCTGGGCGCAGGCACCGCCGAGGGTGTCGTGGCGCCCGCAGGTGTCTTCAACGATGGTCAGCATCGGCTGGCCGAGGTTGGAATACAGCACGCTGCCGGTGCTCAGGTACACGCTGTTCTGCCGGCGCAGGGTGCGCTGCACGTCGTAGCGTTCTTTGGGGTTGGCCAGGCTGTAGAACAGCGTATCGACCGCCTGGTTGCCTTCCAGGTCGAGGATGCGCAGGGTCTGGCCGGCCTTGACCTCGACCAGCCAGGGTTCCCCGGCGGGAATGGTGGCGCGGTAGATGGCGGTGTCAGGCTGCTTTTGCAGGGTGGCGATGGCAAGTGACATGGCAGCGATCCTCAGGCGAACAGGCGGTCGGTGTTGATGAATCCGCGCTGGTTTTCCGGGCGCGAGTTACGACAGTGCTCAGCGACGCTGGGCTCGGCGTTCATCCAGCTGAGCTTGAGCGGCTGCGGGGCGTATTGCGGGTTCGGGTCCATGGGGTGTTGCAGCGCGGTCAGGACTACCAGGGTGTCCATCGGTGCGTAGAGCTCGATGTAATCGCCGGCCTTGGAATGGCCTTCTACGAAGTGAAAGTTCCCGGCTTCATCGACATTGACCCGACTGAACAGGTTGAGGGTCATTAACAGGTCCGACAGACCCAACCCCCATTTGCCCAGCTCCACCAACAGGTTGTCAGTGCCGTTGCGAAAGAACCCGTTGCGCAGTTCCTGATAGCGGCCCTGGCCGTATTTTTCGGCCACTTCCTCGGCGCAGAGCACACCGCCAAGGCTATCGCTCCAGCCGCACGTGTCGGCGGTGATGGCTGCCAGCACCCGGCCCATGTCCGAGTACAGGCAATGGCCGGTGGTGAGTTTGGCGGTGTGTTGGCATTTGAGGCTGTCGGGCAGGTTCAGGCGCTCGGTTTTTTCGTTGGCATTGAGCAGCGTCAGGCTCACGTTGGCCCCGCCGCGCAGGTCGGTAAGACGCAGCAGTTGGCCGCGCTTGAGCACGAAAGAGCGGTGGCCGCCACCGGGCAGCAGTTCTTCGGCGAAGGGCGGAAACAATTGGATTGAATCGGTCATGGGAAAACTCCTTTCAAGCGATACGCAACGTGCCGGCCAGTTCGGCGGGCAGGGCGTCGACGGCGGCACGGGCAGTGCGGCGGTCGCTGTTCAGTGGAATGTCGTAGGTGATGCGCGCGCCATAGGCGCCAGGGGCATGGGGGTCGACGCGAACCTTGTCGAACACCAGCAGGCGGGTGCCGAGGCTGAAACCTTCGGACAGGTCATGGGTGACCATGAACACCGTCAACCGGGTCTCGCGCCACAGCTCCAGCAACAGGGCGTGCATGTCTTTGCGAATGCCCGGGTCGAGGGCGCCGAAGGGTTCGTCCAGCAGCAGGACACGGGGTTTCATGATCAGCGCCTGGGCGATGGCCAGCCGCTGTTGCATGCCCCCGGACAACTGCGCCGGGTATTTGTCCAGCGCGTGGCCGAGGCCGACCTTGTTCAGCAGATGCGCGGCCTCTTCGCGGGCCTGGCGTTTGGCGCTGCCGAACAGGCGCCCCAGCAGCGGCGAGCGCGGCAGTTCCAGGCCCAGGGCTACGTTGTTCAGCACCGTCAGGTGCGGGAACACCGAGTAGCGCTGGAACACCACACCGCGGCTGGCGTCCGGCTCGCCTGCCAGGTGCTCGCCATCCAGCAGAATCTGCCCGCGACTGGCGCGCTCCTGGCCCAATAGCAGCCGCAGAAAGGTCGACTTGCCACAACCCGACGCCCCCACCAGCGTGCAGAACTCGCCTTCGGCGACGCTCAGGTTCAAGCGTTCGAGCACCACCTGATCGGCGTATTGCTGCCAGACGTTGTTGACCTTGATGAAACTCATGCCTTCGCCCCCTCATACCAGGGGAACGCTTGGCGGGTCAGGCGCTTGAGACCCCAGTCCATCAGCCAGGCGAGCAGGGTGATCCACACCACGTACGGCAAGATCACGTCCATCGCCAGGTAGCGCCGCACCAGGAAAATCCGATAGCCCAGGCCATCGGTGGAGGCGATGGCTTCGGCGGCGATCAGAAACAACCAGGCCGAACCGAGCATCAGCCGCAGGGAAATCAACAGGCGTGGCAGCAATTGCGGCAGCACCACCCGCAACATCAGGGTCCAGGTCGAGGCACCGAGGGTTTGCGCCTTGATCAGCAGCTCAACCGGGATTTCCCGGGCGCGCTGTTCCAGATCCCGGGCCAGGCACGGGGTGATGCCAATGACGATCAGCATCACTTTCGACAATTCCCCCAGGCCGAAGACGATGAACAGAATCGGCAGGATCGCCAGCGGCGGCACCATCGACAGCACGGTAAGCAAAGGCGATAGCGGTGCGCCGAACAGCGGCAGCGTACCGGCGGCAATGCCCAGGCACAGGCCGGCCAAGGCGCTGATGCCCAGGCCGATTGCCAGTCTGCGCAGGCTCGACGCGGTGTCTTGCCAGAGCAGGTAATCGCCACTGCGCACGTCAGCGGTGAAGGCCAGGCGTTTCACCGCATCGGCCATCTGCACCGCGCTGGGCAGCAGCTTGTCGTTGGGATTGTCCGTCAACCGTTCGGCCGAGCCCATGAAGTAGGCGAACAGCACCAGCGCGAAGGGCAGGATCACCAACAACAGGCGGCTGGGACGATCCGGGTAGTGGTTGATCAGGCGCATGCCAGCTCCTCCGGTTTACAACTTGGCGTCGGCGGCCAGTTGCACGTAGGTCGGGTCAAAGCGCAGCTTGAGGTTGGCCTTGTCGCCGCGGGTCACGCCATTGGCGAACGCCATGCCGACCGCGTCGGTGTCCTTGGCGCCTTCGCCGAGCAAACCGTGCTGGAACGAGAACTCGGCGACCTTGCGCATGGTGGCGGGCAGTTGCTCGCTGGTGGCGAAACTCAGGGCCTCCTTGGGCGTGGCGAACAGCTTGGTGGTGCCCAGTTGCGACTGGAAACCGGCCAGATCGGTGCCCGAGGCTTTGGCCATGTGTTCCAGTGCCGTTTTGCTGGCCGCGTTTTTTGCGTTCATCAACGCCACCACTTCAAACCAGGCACCGGTCAACGCTTTGCCCAGGGCCGGGTTGTCCTGCAGGGTCCGGGTGTTGACCACCATCATGTCCATGATCTCCCCCGGAATCTGGCTGGAGTTGAACACCTCGCTCACGCCGGGCTGGGTCTTGATGTCCGAGAGCATCGGGTTCCAGGTGGTGACGGCCTTGACCTGATCGGTATTGAAGGCCGCGGAGATATCGGCGTCGGAAGTGTTGACGACTTTCAGGTCTTTTTCGGTGAGGCCGACCGAGTCCAGGGCGCGGGCCAGCAGGTAGTGGGAGACCGACAGTTCCACCAGGTTGACGTCCATGCCCTTGAGGTCAGCGACTTGCTTGCCGTCACCCTTGAGCACGATGCCGTCGTTGCCATTGGAAAAGTCGCTGACGATCAGCGCGGTGCTGTCCACGCCCCCGGCGGCGGGAATGGTCAGGGCGTCCATGTTGGTCATGGTGCAGCCGTCGAACTGGCCGGCGGTGTATTGGTTGATGGATTCGACGTAGTCGTTGAGCTGCACGACATCGATGCTGATGCCGTATTTTTTTGCCCATTTATCGACAATGCCTTGGCTACCGGCGTATTCCCAGGGCATCCAGCCGGCGTAAATGGTCCAGCAGACGCTGAAGTGGTCTTTTTGTGCGGCGGCGGATGAGAAGCTCGCGAGGGCCGAGAGGGCGGCGAGGAGCAGGGCGCAAAGACGAAGCTTGAGCATGGTGGTTCTCCAGTTGATCAAGGGCGGACAGGAGCAACGCGGCACCGTGAACGGTGGCTTGTCTCCCGGGCTTTTGTCCCGCCGTGTAACCTCAACTGGAGGTCGCCAACTCTCGGACCAGCCACTCGCCAGAGGCGAGCCGGAACCCTAGTCAGCCATTGCAAATTGTGGTGCCGCGAACCTGTGATGACTCCTGCACGGAGTTTGTTAAAGCGAGAGCCGTGCCAAGTAAGGTAAAGGCCCGGTCCAGAGGGGCCGGGTGTTGGAGGGAACGAGCGGCGGATGGAGGTTCTGCATAGTTGTGGTGCTTTCCTGCACCGGGATGAGGCACAGAGCTACATGTTTCAACTTATTGCCAGGGCGCACCAGATTCGGATTTCGCTGTCAGATTAATCGTCAGTCACCCAATAGATGACTGCCGCCCGCCAGCGTCGCTGATGTGGCTCATTAGCGGTCCAGGAGGCCGCCATGTATCGACGACTTCTGCTCATTGCGTTTCTGGGTTTGACACTTTCGGCATGTGTTCCTTACGACGGAGGCTCAAGCTACTACCGTTCCGAGGTCTACACCTCACCGGCGCCGGCCTATTACGGTGGCGGGAGTTACTACTCGGCACCGCGTGGCTATTACGCACCGCGGTATTACCAACCGGCACCGCGCTATTACTCGGCGCCGCGTTATTACCAGCCGGTGCCACGCCATTACTCGCCACCGCGTACGGCGTACCGGTCTCATCCACACCGGGGCGGCTGGGACGGCCATAACCGGGGCGGTTGGAATGACGACCGTCGTGGTCGAGGCGGGCGTGATCATCGGGGACGCGGTGATCGTGATGGACGGCGTAACCACCGCTGATCCATCGGCAGAAAAAAGCGGCGCATTGAACGCCGCTTTTTTGTGCCTGTAACAAACCCGATGGGATCACGCTTGTGGGAGCAAAGCTTGCTCGCGATGACAGGGGATCAGTCAGCTTCCCGGTGACTGGCATACCGCTATCGCGAGCAAGCTTTGCTCCCACAGATGTCACATTCCACAGATGTCACTTCCCACAGATGTCACTTCCACAGATGTCACTTCCACAGATGTCACTTCCTCAGATGTCACTCCCACAGATGTCACATCCACAGATGTCACATTCCACAGATGTCACTTCCACAGATGTCACTCTCACAAGGTGTCACTCTCACAGGATGTCACCCAGGTTCTTTACTCATTCGACAAATCCGCCAACGGATGCCGCCCTTCCCAGGCCTTGTGGAAATGCGCTTCGACCGTCGCGTCGGGTACATGGTTGATGTCCGGCCAGTGCCAGTGGGGCTTATGGTCTTTGTCGATCAGCCGCGCCCGCACGCCCTCGCTGAATTCAGGGTGTCGGCAGCAGTTGAGGCTCAAGGTGTACTCCATGCGCAAGACTCCTGCCAATGACAAATGCCGGGCTCGGGCGATCTGTTCCCAGACCAGATGAGCGGTCAGCGGGGAGCCTTCGGTCATGGTCCTGGCCGCTCGCGCGATCAACGGGTCTGGATGGTCAACCAGCAGACTGAGGGCTTTCCAGGCGCAACGTACATCGCTGACATCCAGCCATTCGTCGATTTTCTGCCGGCGCGGTAGCCATTGTGCCTCGGGCAGCTGAGCGACGGCTTCCTGCTGCAAGGCCTTGAGCAGGCTGTTGAGCTGCATGGGTGTTTGTTCCTGCCAGTTGAGTTGCAGCAGGCCCTCGATCAGGTCGTCCTGCTGTTCATCCAGCAAGAAACGGTCGGCCAGACCCAGGTCAATGGCGTCCCGGGCATTCATGTGAGCGCCCGTCAGGCCCAGGAACAGACCAAGCTTGCCGGGCAGCCGCGACAGGAACCAACTGGCGCCGACATCCGGGTACAGGCCGATGCTGATTTCCGGCATCGCCAGGCGCGTGCTCGGTGTGACGATCCGAATATTCGCGCCTTGCAACAATCCCATGCCGCCGCCAAGCACGTAGCCATGGCCCCAGCACACCAAGGGTTTGGGAAAAGTGTGCAGGTTGAAGTCCAATCGGTACTCCGCTGCAAAAAATTGCGCCGCCAAGGGCGGTACTTCACCTGGTTGAGCGCGGCAGGCCTCCACCAGGCTGCGCACTTCGCCGCCGGCGCAAAATGCCTTGGCACCGTTGCCGCGCAACAATACGCAGACGATTTGCGGTTCTCTGGCCCAGGCATCCAGACGATCGCGCAGGGCGTTGATCATCGGCAAGGAGAGGGCATTCAAGGATTTTTCAGCATCCAGAGTGGCGATGCCGATACGGGCGCCGTTGATGCCGGTGAGTTCTTCGAAGTGCAGATTCATCGTGACCTCGATCAGAAATTTGAATGATCAGTATGACCGCTGCGTAGGAAAGTGCCGGTTCTGCGTCAGATCAATTGACAAGCCATGTAGGCTTTCCTAGGGTGCGCCCATTGTTTTTACCGGGTGCAATCATGACTGCTGACGACCGTATCAAACTCGAACCGAGCTGGAAGCAAGCCCTGCGTGCCGAGTTCGACCAGCCCTACATGGCAGAGTTGCGCGAGTTCCTGCGTCAGGAATACGCGGCCGGCAAGGAAATTTACCCACCGGCATCGTTGATTTTCAATGCCCTCAATTCCACGCCGCTGGACAAGGTCAAGGTCGTGATCCTCGGCCAGGACCCCTACCACGGCCCAGGCCAGGCCCACGGCTTGTGCTTTTCGGTGCAGCCGGGCGTGCCAGCACCGCCTTCGCTGGTGAACATCTACAAGGAATTGAAACGCGACCTGAATATCGACATCCCTAATCACGGTTACCTGCAAAGCTGGGCCGACCAGGGTGTGCTGTTGCTCAACACCACCATGACCGTGGAACGTGCCAATGCCAATTCCCACGCAGGCAAGGGCTGGCAGCACTTTACTGATCGGGTCATTGAAGTGGTCAGTGAGCACCAGCCGAGTTTGGTCTTTCTACTGTGGGGCGCCCATGCCCAGGGCAAGCAGAAATTGATTGATGCCACCAAACACCTGGTGCTGACCTCCGTCCACCCGTCGCCGCTGTCGGCTTACCGTGGTTTCCTGGGATGTGGGCATTTCAGCCGGGCCAACAAATTTCTCGAGCAACAGGGCGAGACGCCGATCGACTGGCGGTTGCCGGCGGTTTAATGCGTTGACCGGGCTGGCCTCATCGCGAGCAGGCTCGCTCCCACATGGGGTTTGTGGGGGGCGCAAAAATGGGGCTCGCCACTATTTCTTGTGGGAGCGGGCTTGCTCGCGAAAGCGGCGGATCAGCTTGCATCAATGGTGAATGTGCCGGCGCCTTCGCGAGCAAGCCCGCTCCCACATTGATCAGCGTGAGCCGCAATTGCTTGCTCGCGATGAATGCATCAGTCCGAACCCGGCTTGCGAGTCCAGTACCTGAACAACGGCTCCGCCAGAAACAGCACAAACAGCAGCCGCATCACCTGCAACGCCGTCACCAGCGGTACCGACAGTTGTAGCGTCTCCGCCGTCAGGCTCATCTCCGCGATACCGCCGGGCATCATGCCCAGAGTCAACGAACGCAAGTCCAGATGAGTCAGCGTGCTCAGGCCCAAGGCCGCGAGGGTGGCGATCAGCATCGTCAACACCGTGCCGATCAGGGTACGTCCCATGAACGACGGCGCACGGCGGAAGAACTGCCGATTGAAATGACAACCCAAGCCGCTACCGATCAACCATTGGCCGATCTGGCTGCCACCGTCGGGCAGGCTGATGTGCAGGTCCCAGCTGATGCTCACCGCCGCGCTCACCAGCAACGGCCCGAACAGCCATGGATTGGGCTGGCGCAAACGTTCCCAGATCCAGGCGAGCAGGGCGCCTGCAGGGAACAGCACTGCCAGCCACAGCCAGTCCACCGTGGCAGCGTGCTGCACCGGGGCGCCTTCGCCGAGCAAGTACTTGAAAGCGGCCGGCACGCACAGCACCACTACCAGTACCCGCAGGCTTTGCCCCGCAGCGACGCGGCTCAGATCGGCGCCATTGCGGGCACCGAGGTTGACCATCTCGCCGGAACCGCCCGGCATGCTGGAGAAAAAAGCGGTGGCGCGGTCTTCGCCGGTGCGGCGCATCAGCCACACACTCACCACGCTGGACACGCTGGTGATCAGCGCGCCGAAAAAGATCAGGCCAAAATGGCTCAACACCTGCTCCATCACCACCGGGGTGAAGTGCAGGCCGATACCGATGCCTACCACCCACTGGCCGCATTTACGGCCGCCGGGGATTTCCATCAGTTGCCATGGCGTCAGGCAGCGCACCAGGATGATCGCCAGCAACGAGCCAACCATCCAGGGCAAAGGCCAGCCGATCAGGCTGGCCAGATAACCGCCGGCCAGACCGACCAGCGGTGTTCCCCACCATTGTCTGAGGGTTGCCTCAGACATTGGCCAGGGCGCGACGTTGAGCCGAACGACGGCGCCAGATCCGCAGCACTGGCATCAGCAGCATGATGACGGTCAATACCCAGCAACCCAGGGTGATCGGGCTCGACCAGAGGATTTCCAGCGCACCGTTGGAAATCGACAGCGCACGACGCAGGTTCTGTTCCATCAGGCCACCGAGGATGAAGCCCAACAGGACCGGCGACAACGGGAAGTCCAGCTTGCGCAGGATGTAACCGAAGATGCCGATACCGATCATCAGGAACAGGTCGAACGTGGTGGCGTGTACCGCGTAGACGCCGATCCCGGTGATGATCGCGATGACCGGTACCAATGCCCAGTTCGGCACGGCCAGGATACGGGTGAAGACGCGGATCATCGGGATGTTGAGGATCACCAGCATGATGTTGGCGACGAACAACGAAGCGATCAGGCCCCAGACGATGTCCGGTTGTTGCTGGAACAGCAGCGGACCCGGAGTGATGTTGTACAGCGACAGTGCGCCAATCATCACCGCCGTGGTACCGGAACCCGGAACACCCAGGGTCAGCATCGGTACCAATGCACCGCAGGCGGCGCCGCCGATGGCGGTTTCCGGGGCGGCGAGGCCTCGCTTGTCGCCCTGGCCGAACGTACCGTCTGCACCGGCGATGCGTTTTTCAGTCATGTACGCCACGGCACTGGCCAGGGTCGCACCGGCGCCTGGCAACACGCCCATGACGAAGCCAAGCACGCCGCATCGCACGTTCACCCAGAACACCGATGCCGCTTCCTTGAAGTTGAACATCATCCGCCCGGTGGCTTTCACCGCTTCCTGGCCGCGATGGGTCTTCTCCAGCAGCAACAGAATTTCACTGATGGAGAACAGGCCCAGCACCAGCACGACGAACTGGATGCCGTCGGTCAAGTGGATGTTGTCACCGGTGAAACGGTACACGCCGCTGTTGGCATCAATCCCGACGCAGGACAGGAACAGCCCGATCAGCGCCGCGATGAAGGTCTTGAGTGGGCGGTCACCGGCCATGCCGCCGAGGCAGACGATGGCGAACACCATCAGGACGAAGTATTCCGCCGGTCCGAAGGCAATCGCCCATTTGGCCAGCAGCGGGGCGAACAGCACCATGCCGCAGGTGGCAATGAACGCACCGATGAACGAGCTCCACGCTGACAGCGAAAGGGCGACGCCGGCCATGCCTTTGCGGGCCATCGGGTAGCCGTCCAGGGTGGTCATGACGGTGGAGGCTTCACCCGGGATATTGAGCAGGATCGAGCTGATTCGTCCGCCGTATTCGCAACCCAGGTACACGGCCGCCAGCAGGATCAGCGCCGACTCCGGTGGCAGGCCGAGGGCGAATGCAATCGGGATCAGCAGCGCTACGCCATTGATCGGTCCCAGGCCCGGCAGCAGGCCGACCACGGTGCCGATCAGGGTGCCACTCAGGGCGGTAACGAGGTTATAGGGGGTCAGTGCAACGCCAAAACCCTGGCCGAGATAATTCAGGGTATCCATATCAATTCTCCAGAACGTCGAGCAGGCCCAAGGGCAGCGGCACGTCCATCAGCTTGTCGAACAACAGATAGAGACCGATGGCCATCAGGCTGATGATCACCACGCTCGGCACCCAACGACCGCCATACAGGCGCGCCATCGGAACCCCGACCACAATGCTGGCGAGGATGAAACCCAGGGGTTCGAAGGTCCCGGCGAATATCAGCAGCAGTACGACGCAGATACCGATTTTTTGCAGGGTTTCCCGATCCAGTTGCGGATCGTCGTCGCTGTGCACGATGGGCGTCGGACGAAACACCATATAGAGCAGGGCCAGGCTCAGAAGCCCGATCATCAGCAAGGGGAAGGCGCGCGGGCCGACCGGCTCATAGGAAAAGGCCGCATGGTAGGGCCAGGCCATCAGCGCGAGGCCGACGCAAACCAGCAGCAGCACTGAAGCGAAAATACGTTGGATGAGCATGACTAACTCCTGGGCGGCGCCGCAGTGATGCAGGCGCCGCCGCGAGAACAGAGGCGATTACTGGACCAGGCCAAACTCTTTGGCCAGCATCTTGTAGTCGGCCACTTGCTTCTTCACGTAGGTGTCCAGTTCCGGGCCGGTCATGGCGAACGGAAACAGTTCGCGCTGGTCACGCAACTTGGCGAAGTCTTCGGAAGCCAGCAGCTTGTCGAACGCGTTTTTCCACCAGGCGTAGTCTTCATCGCTGACCTTTGGCCCGAGGTAGAAGCCGCGAACCACCGGCCAGACGATCTCATAGCCTTGTTCGCGGGCAGTCGGGATGTCTTTCATTTCCGGCTCATCCAGGCGCTTCTCAGCGAACACTGCCAGCAGGCGCATGTCGCCGCTCTGGATGTGTGGCATGGAGTCGGAAATGTCCGTACTGCCTACCTGAATATGGCCGCCCAGCAGCGCCGTTGCGATCTCGCCACCGCCTTCGAGTGCCACGTAGCGCAGTTTGCGCGGGTCGATACCCGCGGCCTTGGCGACCAGCGCGGTTTGCATCCAGTCCTGGCTGCCGACGGTACCGCCGGAACCGATCACCACGGAACCTGGATCTTTCTTCAGTGCCTGTACCAGATCATCGAGGTTCTTGTAGGGCGAATCGCTCTTCACCGCGATGGCGCCATAACTGGTGCCAACGGCTGCCAGCCAGCGAACGGCGTTTTCGTCGAAACGACCGAACTTGCCTTGGGCCAGGTTCAGCAACGAGCCACTGGACCAGGCCACCAGCGTGCCGGCGTCGGCCGGGCGCTGCGCGACCACTGCGTTGTAGGCCACCGCACCGACGCCGCCGGGCATGTAGGTCACGCGCATCGGTTTGGTCAGTAATTTTTCGTTCACCAGGGCGCTTTGGGCCAGTTTGCATGTCAGGTCAAAGCCGCCGCCAGGCGCGGCCGGGGCGATGCATTCCGGACGCTTGGGTTCGGCGAGCAACTGCCCGGCGAACATCAGGCAACCAGCGGCCAGGGCTACTTTACGCAGTGATAGGTTCATTTTTGTCTCCACAGGAGTTGTTGTTGTGTGTTGCACATTTGGTGTTGCCGGACCCTTCGGGAATCGACAACGGGCCATCAGGAGCAAGAGGTCACGTGGCGCAGACGCACAGGGACGACGGTGCAAGACCGGCGAAAGCGGCGGCGCAAATGAAGGTGGTCTGCTTGAAGCGGGAAGGGCGAGCAGGCGTCGGGGCCTGGAGCTGTATGGACAGCATGGTGAATACTCCGCTCTATTGTTCTTATTTGGCGAAAACGCTTCGGGGCGTTTTTCGTTCGCGAGGTGTCTCGCGATTGGCAGTCGAAACTGACCGTTGGAGGACTCTAACCGGCCAACCTTTCGCTAACCTTTCAAAAGCTTTCACGATGTTTTTGGCTTCACAGAGGCGGATGCGGCTGTAAACTCCGCGCCACAGAAGGGTGCCGACCATCCCTGAATCGAGGTGAAACCCAATGCGTGTCCTGCTCGTCGAAGACCATCTCCAGCTGGCCGAAAGTGTAGCCCAGGCGCTCAAGAGCACCGGTTTGACCGTGGATGTGCTGCACGACGGGGTGGCGGCCGACCTGGCCTTGAGCAGCGAGGAGTACGCGGTCGCGATTCTCGATGTGGGGCTGCCGCGTATGGACGGTTTCGAGGTGCTGGCCCGGCTGCGGGCCCGGGGCAAGACTTTGCCGGTGTTGATGCTGACCGCCCGTAGCGACGTCAAGGATCGGGTCCATGGGCTGAACCTGGGCGCTGACGATTACCTGGCCAAGCCCTTCGAACTCACTGAGCTGGAAGCTCGGGTCAAGGCACTGTTGCGCCGCAGCGTTCTGGGTGGCGAACGCCAACAGCGCTGTGGTGGGTTGATTTATGACCTGGACACCCGCCGCTTCACCCTCGACGACGAATTGCTGACCCTGACTTCCCGCGAGCAGGCCGTGCTGGAGGCATTGATCGCCCGGCCCGGGCGGGTGATGAGCAAGGAGCAACTCGCGGCCCAGGTGTTTGGCCTGGACGAAGAGGCCAGCCCCGATGCCATTGAAATCTACGTCCACCGCCTGCGCAAGAAACTCGACGGCCATGCCGTGGCGATCGTGACGTTCAGGGGACTGGGCTACTTGCTGGAAACCCGCGATGCATAAGCCCGACAGCCTGCGTTGGCGACTGCTCTGGAACCTGGCGCTGTTGCTGGTGGTGCTGATGCTCGCCAGTGGCCTGAGCGCTTACTGGAACGGTCGCGAGGCTGCGGACACGGCCTACGACCGCACGCTGCTGGCCTCCGCCCGGACGATCGCCGCTGGCCTGTCGCAACGCGACGGCAGTCTTAGCGCGGACGTGCCTTACGTGGCTCTGGATACATTCGCCTACGACAGCGCCGGGCGCATTTACTACCAGGTCAATGACATTCACCAGAAACTGATTTCCGGCTACGAAAACCTCCCGGGCCCACCGCCCGGTACGCCGCGTACGGACGATTACCCGGCCCTGGCGCGCTTCTATAACGCCAGCTATCAGGGACAGGATGTGCGGGTGGTGAGTTTGCTCAAGGCGGTGAGTGAGCCAAACATGAATGGCATGGCGGAAATTCGCGTGGCGGAAACCGAAGAAGCGCGGATCAGCATGGCCCGCGGCCTGATGGCTGACACGCTATTGCGCCTGGGCATGCTGGCGGTGGGCGCGCTGTTGATGGTGTGGTTCGCCGTCAGTGCTGCCCTGCGCCCGCTGGAGCGCTTGCGCACGGCGGTGGAGGAGCGCCAGCCGGACGACCTGCGCCCGTTACCCCTGGTGGAGGTCCAGCATGAACTCTGGCCACTGGTGCGAGCCCTCAACCATTTTACCGAACGTCTTCGTGGGCAGTTCGAGCGTCAGGCGCAATTCATCGCCGATGCCGCCCATGAACTGCGCACGCCCTTGGCCGCGTTGAAGGCTCGGCTTGAGCTGGGGCTACGCGCCAGCGAGCCGGCGACTTGGCGAGAAACTCTGGAAACCGCAGCCCAGGGCACGGATCGGTTGACCCATCTGGCGAATCAGTTGCTGTCCTTGGCACGTGTCGAGAACGGTGCCCGGGCCATCGCCGAGGGCGGCGCGCAGTTGCTTGATCTCAGCCAACTGGCACGGGAGCTAGGCATGGCCATGGCCCCGTTGGCCCATGCCCGCGGCGTGGCGTTGGCGTTGGAAGCCGACGAGCCGGTGTGGCTGCGAGGTGAGCCGACCTTGTTGAACGAGTTGTTGAGCAATCTGGTGGACAATGCCCTGGCCCATACCCCGTCGGGCGGCAATGTGATTCTGCGGGTTACAGCGCCTGCGGTGCTCGAGGTCGAGGACGACGGGCCGGGCATCCCTCTGCATGAACGGGACCGCGTGTTCGAGCGCTTCTATCGACGTAACCAGCAAGTGGCTGGTTCTGGTTTGGGGTTGGCGATCGTTGGCGAAATCTGCCGTGCGCATCTGGCGCAAATCACGCTGCATGACGGGCAGGAGGGTGGGTTGAAGGTGCGGGTGAGTTTTATCCCAGGCTCAGACTGATCCAGAGCCGAACTCTATTTGTGGCGAGGGGATTTATCCCCGCTGGGTCGCGAAGCGGCCCCTGGCGCTCTGTCTGATACACCTGAATCGCCAGTTTGGGGCTGCTTCGCAGCCCAGCGGGGATAAATCCCCTCGCCACAGGTTCAGTGCCTGGGCTCAAGTTCATGGGCTTCAGCTTGGTTGCTTAATAAAACATCGACCGCGCTTCTTCGATCTCCGCACACCTGGCTTTGTTTTCCGGGTCGATGCCCAGCTTCTTGAAAGCCGGTACCGCGAAGGCATCAATCCTGCCGAGGGGGTGGTCGGTGTCCTTGTAGCAATACAAGGCAGCGACCTGCACCAAGTCGACGTAATCGAGTTGTTTCGAATCTCGGGTGAAGTCCAGATACAACCCCGGCAGCTTCACCAGTCTTTCTGGAAACTCCCACACACTGAGCAACTTGTCCCCCAGCACCGGGTGAATCGTTTCGATGACATGGGTGAGGCTGACCGGGTCAGACAACAATTCATTGTTGTCTTCGGCGTAGGTGAGAATCGGCAGTACGCCGATCTGATGCACCAGCCCGCCCAGCGCGGCCTGGTCGGGTTTGAGTTGCGTATAGACACGGCACAACGCATAGCTGACGCCGGCGATTTCCAGGCTTTTGCGCCAGACCTCGCGCATCTTCTGCTCTACCACTTCGGAACGGGCATGGAAAATCTGCTCCATGACCAGACCGATGGCCAGGTTGCTGCTGTAGTTGACCCCCAGCCGGGTAATGGCTGTGTGCAGGTCTGTGACTTCCTGGGTAGCTCGCAGCAGTGGGCTGTTGACCACTTTTATCAGGCGCGCTGAAAGCGCCGTGTCACGACCAATCACTTTGCTCAGGTTGCTGACGCTGATCTCCGGGTCTTCGGCGGCCCGGCGAATCTGCAGGGCCACTTCCGGTAATGTTGGCAGAACCAGGTCATCGTTATCGATGGCCTCCACCAAATCCCGTTGGACCTTATCCGCCAAATCGCTCATTTCGTTTCTCTAGGGTGTTACGACAAAATGCTGCGATCAGCGCTGGATTTCGCGGTCGCGGTCCAGTTCGTAAGGCAGGTCGAGCAATTGCAGGCCCGGGCCTTCCAGCGCGCCGAGGTGCAAATTGTCATCTTCTGCAGCTTCGGCCCTGTACCACGGCCAGCAGTTCAATGTTTCGTTCGGCGCGAGCGGCCATCACCACTTCACCGATGGAGCTGCCGTGCGTGGGGGAAAACAAAGGGGTACCGGGTTCGGGCAGCTCGCTGGCGTCCAGTTGCAGGCGATACAGGCGCCGCTTGAGCTTGCCCAGGTACTGCATGCGGGCGACGATTTCCTGGCCTGTGTAGCAGCCTTTCTTGAAACTCACACCGCCGACGGCTTGCAGATTAAGCATCTGCGGTATGAACAGTTCACGGGTGGCCGGCATGACCTGGCCGATCCCGGCGCGGATCTGGCCCAGCAGCCACTGGTTCAGCTCACCCTCGGTCAACTGTTGACGCAGCCGGGCTACAAGCGTTTCGACCTGTTCAGCGGGTGCCCAGAGTTCGGCGCGGTTGGGAGAGACGCGAATGGCGATCAGGCAATCATGACGAACGACGCTGTCGGTGTCGGCCGGCAGTTCGAGGGCCCAAGGCTACGAGTGCCGTGTCGGCGTTTTCCAGACCGAAGCGAACCCAGGCGGTGCTTTCATCGGTCAGTCGGGATTTGGAGAACACGGCATATTTTTTCAGGTCCGCCAGTTGCGGTTCGAGCAATTCGGTGGCCATTGCCATCAGTACACCATCGCCTTGGAGCAGGATGCGGAAACTCGATTGCATCCGGCCTTTCTGGGTGCAGCGGGCACCAAGGCTTGCCCGGCTGTCGCTCAGGTAGTTGAGGTTGCAGGTCAATTGGCCTTGCAGGAATTTGCCAGCATCCACGCCGCGGACCGCGAGAACGCCTTCGTGGGACAGGGTGCAGAAAAAAGCGGAATCAGCCATGGGTCATCGCAGGGTAAATAGTCTGGTGGACATCATAAGGGGGCGCCCTTGAAATGGGTAGTTCACAAAGGATCGGTGGTGCCTGAGCTGAGCCGTCTGTTCCATCGCGGCGGGGCCTGTATACTTGCGCTCTATTTGAGGAGCGCTCCATGGTCGAAGATGTTGAACTGAATCGCCTCTACTGGCACAGCCGTCGCGGCATGCTTGAGCTTGATGTGTTGCTGGTGCCGTTCGTGAAAGAAGTCTATCCCCACCTTAACGACGTGGACCGTGCGTGCTACGTGCGCCTGCTCGAGTGCGAGGATGAGGACATGTTCGGCTGGTTCATGGAGCGCAGTGAATCCGAAGACCCGGAGCTGCAGCGCATGGTTCGGATGATCCTGGACCGTGTCCAGCCCAAGTAATCGCTTTGAATGCCGCTGGCAGGCCTCCGGGCAACTGCTGGCGGCCTATCTCCTGGCTCAGGCCTTCGCTCTGGGTTCGTTGTTGCTGTTGTCGGTCCCGCTCTGGTTAATCGCCCTTGGCGTGGTGCTGTGCCTGGCCCATGGCGCCTGGACGCTACCGCGACATCTATTGTTGACCCATCATCAGGCTTTTTGTCGGTTGCGTCGTGATGCCGATGGCTGGCAGCTGTGGAACAGGGCCGCTGGCTGGCAGGCGGTGCAATTGCGCCCGGACAGCCTGGCGTTGCCGATGATTATCGTGCTGCGTTTTCGCTTGCGGGGTGAGTGGCGGGTCCGCTCGCTGTGTGTGCCCCGCGATGCGCTGGCGCCGGATCTGCACCGGCGCCTGCGGGTTCGGCTCAAGTTCAGCCGGCGTAGGTGGGCGGCACCAGAATAGTGTCCAGCGCTTCGGGCAGCAGGTCCGGGTAATCGAGGGTGTAGTGCAACCCCCGACTTTCCTTGCGTTCCATGGCCGAGCGGATCATCAACTCAGCCACCTGTGCCAGATTGCGCAACTCGATCAGGTCGCGGCTGACTTTGTAGTTGCTGTAGAACTCATCGATTTCATCCAGCAACAGCCGCACCCGATGCTGCGCCCTTTGCAGGCGTTTGTTGGTGCGCACGATGCCGACGTAGTCCCACATGAAGCGCCGCAGCTCGTCCCAGTTGTGAGCAATGATCACATCTTCGTCCGAATCGGTGACCTGGCTGGCATCCCACGAGGGGAGGGCGGCTGGAATGGCGATCTGCGGCAGTTGTTCAAGAATGTCCGCCGCCGCCGAGCGGGCGTAGACGAAACACTCCAGCAGCGAGTTGCTGGCCATGCGGTTGGCGCCGTGCAGGCCGGTGAAACTGGTTTCGCCAATGGCATACAGGCCTGGTACGTCGGTGCGACCCTGTTGGTCCACCATCACCCCACCGCACGTGTAGTGCGCCGCCGGCACCACCGGAATCGGTTGCTTGGTGATGTCGATGGAAAACTCCAGGCAACGCTCGTACACCGTCGGGAAATGGCTCTTGATGAACGCTTCGGGTTTGTGGCTGATGTCCAGGTAGACGCAGTCGATGCCCAGGCGCTTCATTTCGTGGTCGATGGCGCGGGCGACGATATCCCGGGGTGCCAGTTCGGCACGGGGATCGAAGCGCTGCATGAAGCGCTCGCCATTGGGAAGCTTCAGGTGAGCACCTTCACCGCGCAGGGCCTCGGTGACCAGGAAGCTCTTGGCCAGCGGATGGTAGAGGCATGTAGGGTGGAACTGGTTGAACTCCAGGTTCGCCACCCGGCAACCCGAGCGCCAGGCCATGGCAATGCCGTCCCCACAGGCGCCATCGGGGTTACTGGTATACAAATAGACTTTCGCTGCGCCGCCGGAAGCCAGGATCACGAAACGTGCGCCGTAGGTGTCGACTTCGCCGGTGCCGCGGTTGAGTACGTAGGCGCCCAGGCAGCGATCACCGTCCAGGCCCAGGCGTTTTTCGGTAATCAGGTCGACCGCGACTCGTTGTTCCAGAAGCTCAATATTTGGCCGTTGGCGGGCCTTGGCCAGCAGTGTCTTGAAAATCGCCGCGCCGGTGGCATCGGCCGCGTGAATGATGCGTCGATGACTATGACCGCCTTCGCGGGTCAAGTGAAATTCGAAACCACCGTCTTCGGTGCCCGATTGCTCGTCACGGGTGAAAGGCACACCCTGGTCAATCAGCCACTGTATGGCCTCCCTGCTGTGCTCGACGGTGAAACGCACAGCGTCTGGATTGCACAGGCCGCCGCCGGCATTGAGGGTGTCATCGACATGCGATTCAATAGTGTCGGTGTCATCCAGCACGGCCGCGACCCCGCCCTGGGCCCAGAACGTCGAACCGTTGGCCAGGTCGCCTTTGCTCAGTACTGCGATGCGCAGATGTTCAGGCAGGGTCAGCGCAAGGCTCAATCCGGCGGCGCCGCTGCCGATTACCAGAACATCGTGTTGGAACTGTTGGCTCATTTGAAAGGTTTCCGCTCAAAACGACCCGGGTCGGGGTTGGCGCAAGACATCCGTTTCAATGGGTCAGGCAGCCATGCAGCCCACTAGTATATAGAGAGGGGGATCGGCACAATAGCGGCGTATTCATGGCAATGTGAAACCAAGATGACAGAAAAGCGATGCGCTTCGTCGGGTCACGATTTTGGTGGATGGGCGACAAGGCGACCGTTTCGAGGATGAAAGGCTGTTTATCTCGTCAGGGTTCCCCGATGTTCCATACACACGGCTATAAATAGTTGGAACTTTTGCCGAGCGACCGGGTTCAATAGACGGTTGTCTGCAAAAGGGAACAACGTCGGGTTGGTGCAAGATTAGGATTTGAATCTTTGCCGACAGGCCCGGCGACAGATTATTCGCGCAGCCGGGGAATCTCGTGCTGCGCTTTTCGTGCGTGCCGGATCAGAGCACGCCGGAAACTTGCTTGAAGGGGGAGAACTTTTGCGAAAAGCCCGAGTCTATGGTTGCAAGCCCGGTCGATTAGTAATGCAGGCCTCCTTCGAGCTTATCGAGGAGTGTTCATGCTAACCCAGGAAGAGGATCAGCAACTGGTCGAGCGCGTTCAACGCGGCGACAAGCGAGCTTTCGATCTGCTAGTGCTGAAATACCAGCACAAAATTCTCGGGTTGATCGTGCGTTTTGTGCACGACACCCATGAAGCCCAGGATGTTGCTCAGGAAGCCTTCATCAAGGCTTACCGTGCACTTGGTAATTTTCGCGGAGACAGCGCGTTTTACACGTGGCTTTACCGCATCGCCATTAACACGGCGAAACTATCTGGTTTCACGCGGCCGCCGGCCGCCGGATAGTGATGTGAGTTCTGAGGATGCAGAGTTCTATGATGGCGATCATGGCCTCAAGGATCTTGAGTCACCAGAACGAGCGTTGCTGCGCGATGAGATCGAAGGCACTGTCCATCGAACCATCCAGCAACTGCCCGAAGATTTGCGTACGGCTCTAACTTTACGTGAATTCGACGGTCTGAGTTTACGAGGACATTGCCAGCGTCATGCAATGTCCAGTGGGCACCGTGCGCTCCCGGATTTTCCGCGCTCGGGAGGCCATTGATAAAGCCCTGCAACCATTGTTGCAGGAAAACTGAGACAGCGGCGACAGCCAAGAGAGGAACGCCATGAGTCGTGAAGCCCTGCAGGAATCGCTGTCCGCAGTGATGGATAACGAAGCGGACGAACTGGAATTGCGTCGGGTACTGAATGCCTTCGACGATGTTGAAACCCGTGAGACCTGGGCTCGTTACCAGATCGCCCGGGCTGTCATGCACAAGGACCTGCTGCTTCCGCGTCTGGACATCGCTGCGGCTGTTTCTGCTGCACTGGCTGATGAAGCTGTTCCGGCAAAAGCCTCCCGTAGCCCATGGCGTAACCTGGGTCGTCTGGCGGTTGCCGCTTCGGTTACCGTAGCTGTTCTGGCCGGTGTGCGCCTGTACAACCAGGATGAGATTGCTGGCGTGCAGATGGCGCAGCAGTCCAATCAGCCAGGCTTGGCCGCTCCGCAGGTCAAGGGGCCGGCAGTGTTGGCCGGTTACAGCGAAAGCTCAGAAGTCGCAGGTCCGATGGCCAACGGTGTGCTGCAAGGCCAACCAGGCTGGCATGATCAGCGTCTGCCCAATTACCTGCGTCAGCATGCCCAAGAAGCTGCTCTGAAAGGTACCGAAAGCGCGCTGCCTTACGCCCGTGCAGCCAGTCTGGAAAACCGCTAAGGAGGACCATTGCGCGCCATACCTCTCTTTTCAGTTCTGCTTGGTGCCTGGTGCGTCATTCCAGCCCATGCCGGTGAGGCTCAGGACTGGCTGAATCGTCTGAGTCAAGCCGAGCAACAGCAAAGCTTTCAGGGCACTTTCGTTTACGAGCGCAACGGTAGTTTTTCTACCCATAACATCTGGCATCGTGTCCAGGATGGCAAAGTCCGCGAGCGGCTACTCCAGCTCGACGGTTCGGCACAGGAAGTCCTGCGCATTGATGGACGTACTCAATGCGTAAGTGGCTCCTTGGTTGCAGGGGTGGGGAATACGCCTGAAGGCACGGCACGTGCGCTTGATCCGCAAAAACTCAAGAATTGGTATGACCTTGCCGTCATTGGCAAGTCGCGTGTGGCCGGGCGCCCGGCGGTGATTGTGGCGCTGACGCCCAAGGACCAGCATCGTTATGGTTTCGAATTGCATCTGGACAGAGAGACTGGCTTGCCCCTCAAGTCTTTGTTGCTCAATGACAAGGGCCAATTGCTCGAACGTTTCCAGTTCACGCGTTTGAACATTACCGAGCCGTCAGAGGGCGATTTGCAAGCGACTGCCGAATGCAAGGTTGTAGCGCAGAACGCCGGTAAGAACCCGATCGTGAAAACTGCCTGGCATTCGGACTGGCTGCCCCCCGGTTTTGAGCTGAGCAGCAGCGCTATGAGAAAGGACCCGGAGACCAAGGTTCAGGTCAGCAGCCTGATGTACGACGATGGCCTGGCTCGCTTCTCAGTGTTTCTGGAGCCATTGAACGGTGCTACCGTGACTGATACCCGTACTCAGCTCGGCCCGACGGCTGCCGTTTCGCGTCGACTCACGACACCCCAAGGGGAAATGATGGTTACGGTGGTCGGCGAAATTCCCATTGGCACAGCGGAACGGATCGCGCTTTCCATGCGTTCCGATGCCACGGCGACTCAATAGCTGCCTGGGTGGTTCGATTAGGAAAGAGGCTTGTAATGCCGGGACTTGATCGAAATGCCGAAACTTCCTGTCAGTATTTTCATTTGCAAAATCCCATTTTTTTTTCTATAGGTCAGAGCCGCTCGGCTCTGGCCTTGCCTGTTTGCGGAACAAAAATACCGGCGTATCTTCCCCTGGTATTTCTTGCTCCATATCGCTTAACCACGCTCGTCGTAACGGGAGCCGTATGTCGATACCACGCTTGAAAACCTATCTCTCCATCTTTGCCACTGTGCTTGTGCTCGGTCAGGCCGTTCCCGCTATGGCGGTCGAATTGCCTGACTTCACTGAGCTGGTCGAGCAAGCCTCGCCCGCGGTGGTGAACATCAGTACCACCCAGAAACTGCCGGAACGCAGGGTGATGGACCAGCAGATGCCGGATCTGGAAGGTTTGCCGCCGATGTTGCGCGAGTTCTTCGAGCGCGGGATGCCGCAACCGCGCTCTCCCGGTGGTGGCCGCCAACGTGAAGCGCAGTCCCTGGGCTCAGGCTTCATTATTTCGCCCGACGGTTACATCCTGACCAATAACCATGTGATTGCCGATGCCGACGAGATCCTGGTACGCCTGGCAGACCGTAGTGAACTCAAGGCCAAGCTGATCGGCACTGACCCGCGTTCTGACGTGGCGCTGCTGAAGATCGAAGGTAAAGACCTGCCCGTGCTCAAACTGGGCAAATCCCAGAACCTGAAAGCTGGCCAGTGGGTCGTGGCCATCGGCTCGCCGTTCGGCTTCGACCATACCGTAACCCAGGGCATCGTCAGCGCAATCGGTCGCAGCCTGCCGAACGAAAACTACGTGCCGTTCATCCAGACTGACGTGCCGATCAACCCAGGTAACTCTGGTGGCCCGCTGTTCAACCTCGACGGTGAAGTAGTGGGAATCAACTCCCAGATCTATACCCGTTCGGGCGGTTTCATGGGCGTGTCCTTCGCGATTCCGATCGATGTTGCCATGGACGTATCCAACCAACTGAAAACCGAAGGCAAGGTCAGCCGCGGCTGGTTGGGCGTGGTCATCCAGGAAGTGAACAAAGACCTGGCCGAGTCGTTCGGTCTGGAGAAACCTGCCGGTGCGCTGGTGGCGCAAATTCAGGAGGATGGTCCGGCTGCCAAAGGTGGCCTGCAAGTGGGCGACGTGATCCTGAGCATGAATGGCCAGCCGATCGTCATGTCCGCTGACCTGCCACATCTGGTGGGCGCCCTCAAAGCCGGTTCCAAGGCTAATTTGGAAGTGATCCGCGAAGGTAAACGCACAAACGTCGAGTTGACCGTTGGCGCCATTCCTGAGGAAGGCAAGGAGCTGGATTCGCTGGCCAAGTCAGGCGCGGAACGTAGCAGCAATCGTCTGGGCGTGGCGGTAGCGGAGCTTACGCCGGAGCAAAAGCGGACCCTGGAGCTGCAAGGTGGTGTAGTGATCAAGGAGGTGCAGGACGGTCCTGCGGCCATGATCGGCCTGCAACCAGGCGACATCATTACTCATTTGAACAACCAGGCAATCGGTTCGACCAAGGAGTTCACCGACATCGCCAAGGCGTTGCCGAAAAATCGTTCGGTCTCGATGCGGGTTCTGCGTCAAGGCCGTGCGAGTTTCATTACTTTCAAACTGGCCGAATGATCGCTTAGCTACCCCAAAAAAACCGCCTCGATAGAGGCGGTTTTTTTATGGGTGTCAGGCCTGGCTGGTGGCTTGGATTGCTGGTCGATTGCATGTCACACCTGATCAATTGCCCTTGATTGGATGTTTTTTCTGGATGATGTATCCAGCCGCAGGCGATTTATCAGCTTGCTTGGGTCGCCTAAGCTCCGATCTCCATCGATTCATGAAGGAGATATCCCATGCCAGACCATTCCATCCAAGGCAAAATCGTTCTCATCGCTGGCGGCGCCAAAAACCTCGGCGGCTTGATCGCCCGTGATTTGGCCGAGCAAGGCGCCAAAGCCGTTGCGATCCACTACAACAGCGCCGCTTCCAAAGCGGACGCCGATGCGACCGTGGCAGCGATCCAGGCCTGCGGTGCACAGGCCGTGGCCTTGCAGGGCGACCTAAGGACGGCCGGTGCTGTCGAAAAGCTGTTTGCCGACGCCATTGCCGTGGTCGGCAGGCCAGACATCGCCATCAATACCGTGGGCAAAGTACTCAAAAAACCACTCGCCGAGGTCAGCGAAGTCGATTACGACGAGATGACAGCGGTCAATTCCAAGGTGGCCTTTTTCTTTCTCAAGGAAGCAGGCAAGCACGTCAATGACAATGGCAAGATCTGTACGCTGGTGACTTCTCTTCTGGGGGCATTCACCCCGTTCTATGCGGCCTATGCCGGTACCAAGGCACCGGTTGAGCATTACACTCGTGCGGCCTCCAAGGAGTTCGGTGCACGGGGTATCTCGGTGACTGCCGTGGGGCCCGGTCCAATGGATACGCCGTTCTTCTACCCGGCCGAAGGTGCCGACGCGGTGGCCTACCACAAGACAGCTGCCGCACTGTCGTCCTCGAGCAAGACGGGTCTGACCGATATTGAAGACGTCGTGCCTTTCATTCGTCATCTGGTCAGCGATGGCTGGTGGATCACTGGGCAGACCATCCTTATCAACGGCGGCTACACCACCAAGTGAGCCGATCATTCAGAGCATGATGCTTGGCGCGGTAGGCGTGTTGCTGACTGCGCTTTTGATCTGGCTGATACCGGCCCTCTCGCGTTGGGCTTACACCGCGCGGGTTGGACAGGTGGGGCGACCCGCAACTGTGGCTATTCTTCTACTTGTCGTGTGCGCATTTGGCAAAAATGGAAGTTCAGGGCTTTGGTGGCTTATGAGCCGAGGGCTGGGCGCCAGGTAGGCGTTGCGGTTGGCTCGTTGCCAGCCCAGGAATATCGACAGGGCAGATGAATGGACAGATTCGACCAGTACCGCGTGTTCGCGCAAGTGGCGGAAATGGGTAGCTTTATCAGGGCGGCCAATGCCCTGCAGTTGCCACGCGCTTCAGTGTCGGCGGCCATCCAGCAGTTGGAGGCGCACCTGGGTGGGCGTTTATTGCATCGGACGACACGACAGGTGCGGCTGACAGCTGACGGCGAGCAGCTTCTGGAGCGCGTGCGGTCCCTGCTCGCCGAAGTGGAAGACATCGATCAGTTGTTTCAGGCCAGCAAGCATCAGGTTTCCGGCCGATTGATCATTGATGCGCCCAGCCGTATTGCCCGCCGCCTTATTGCCCCGGCGCTAGCCGGATTGCTGCGTCGCTATCCTCGATTGCACGTGACGCTGGGTTCAACCGATCGTGCCGTCGATCTGGTGCGCGAAGGTGTGGACTGCGCGGTGCGCATCGGTGCACTGCATGACAGCAGCCTCGTCGTGCGATCGCTGGGCCACATTGCCTTGGTCAATTGCGCAAGCCCCGACTATTTGCGTGAGTACGGAGAGCCGCTTAAGCCGGAGGAACTGTCCAGCGGACATTGGGCTGTGGGCTACGCATCGCCGAAATCAGGCAGAGAACTGCCCTGGGAGTACCTGTCCAGCGATGACAGTGAACATCTGATCGAGCTGCCCAGTCAGGTGGTTGTGAACAATGCCGAAAGCTACATCGCCTGCTGTCGTGGAGGCCTGGGGCTGATTCAGATTCCTCGCTTCGATGTCCAGCATTTGTTGGATTCAGGTGAGTTGATGGAGGTCATGCCGGATTATCGTGCGGCATCCATGCCGGTCTCTTTGCTCTACCCGCATCGGCGCCAGCGTTCACGACGGTTGGCGGTCTTTCATGAGTGGTTCGAAGCACTCATGAAACCGCATCTGGAGACCTGATCGGGACAGGTCCTTGAAACGAGGGGCGCCTTTCTGACTCAAGGCTTACCCCATCATGTCCTTGACCATGCGCTCCTGCTCCATGAGCTCGCGCTGCCTGGCGTCGATGCGTGACGACAGCGGGAAATTGCTACCGGCGCGCCGTTTGGCGAAGTCCAGTTGCTGGATGGCCTGACGGTAGTCGCCTACCAGTGCGAAATATTCGGCGCGGGCTTGATGCAGGCCAATGATATTGCCCGACAGCCCCCGAGTCTCTGCCACCATGTACCAGACGTCCGGATCGTCGGGGCGAGTCTTGAGCAGGTCCTCAAGCGCTTTCTCGGCGTCGGCGGGACGGTTCTGCTTGAGCAGCAGGTCGACACGCACCTGATTCAATGGATAGTTGCCCGGGTACTGGGTCAGCATCCGGTCGACGCGAGCCTGAGCGTCTGGCAGCTTGTTGCTGGTGATGTCCAGATCGACCTGGGCCAGGTTATAGATGATCTCGTTGGGCGATTTGACCAGCAGCTGCTTGAGGTTTTCCCGGGCCTCATTCAACTGGCCGCCCTTGATCTGCGCGATCGCCAAACCATAGCGGGCCACGTCGTTCTTCGGGTTTTCATCCAACTGCGCCCGGAAGCGCTTGGCGCCCAGTCCCGGAGTTTCTTCGTAGATCAACTTGACCCGTGCGCGAATCAATTGATAACGCATGCTGTCCTCGATGCCACCTGGCCTTGCCTGTTCGGCGCGGTTGCGGGTGTCAGCGATTCGGGATTCGGTCACCGGGTGAGTCAGGAGGAATTCAGGGGGCCTGGCGTCGAAACGGTACTGGCGCATCAGCCGCTCGAACATGCTCGGCATGGACCGCGGATCATAGCCGGCCTTTTCCAGGTTCTGGATGCCGATGCGGTCGGCTTCCTGCTCGTTCTGACGAGAGAAGCGCCGTTGTTCCTGGATGGCGGCCGCCTGGGTGCCGGCAATGGCCGCGATCCCGGCATCACCACCCCCGGCGGCGGCGATCACAATGCCGGCCAGCAGCGCTGCCATCATCGGCACCTGCATGCGTTGCTGGGCTTCGACGCCCCGGGCAAAGTGGCGTTGCGACAAGTGCGCCAGCTCGTGGGCCATGACCGAGGCGTATTCGCCTTCGGTTTGCGCGTTGAGGAACAATCCACCGTTTACCCCGACGATTCCGCCGGGTGCGGCGAAGGCGTTGAGCTGTGGGCTATTGATCAGGATGAATTCCAGGCGTCGGTCGTTGACCTGGCTGGTCTCCACCAGTTTGTAAACGCTGGACTCGACGTAGTCCTTGAGCAGTGGATCGTTGAGCTGTGAGACCTGACTGCGCAGCAAGGCCAGCCAGGCGCGACCCAACTGGTGCTCCTGTTGTGGCGAGACGATGGCAGAACTGGCGTCGCCAAGTGACGGCAGGTCGTCGGCGAAGCCCGGTGAGGCAAGCAGGCAAGCGAGCGTCAGCAGGGTGGGGCGCAGAAATGTCATGCACGAAGCCTTAGTTGACAAAGACCCTACTGTAGCCGGACACCAGGCCTGGGACCAGATATTCTAAGTCGCTCAACGACCTGCTGCGGAGTGAACCGATGACCGATGCTGTAGCCCCCGATGCCGAACTGGACGCCAGTGGCCTGAATTGTCCGTTACCACTGCTCAAGGCCAAGCTGGAACTCAATCGTCTGGCCAGCGGCGCCGTGCTCAAGGTGACCGCAACGGATGCGGGCTCCCAGCGTGATTTCCGCACCTTTGCCCGTCTGGCCGGTCATACCCTGCTGCGTGAAGAAGACGACAACGGCGTCTACCGTTACTGGCTGAAGAAAGCCTGAAAAACCGACAGTGGCCCTTAAGGATTTTTAATGTTCAAGGTGTTACGCGACTGGATCCAGCGCTACTTCTCCGACGAAGAGGCAGTCGTGCTGGCAGTGTTGCTGTTCCTGGCATTCACGGCAGTCCTCACGCTCGGCGGCATGCTCGCGCCGGTGCTGGCAGGGATGGTGCTGGCGTACCTGATGCAAGGGCTGGTCACGACGCTGGAACGGATGCGGCTGCCTGGCGCCATGGCGGTAGGGCTGGTATTCGCCCTGTTCATGGGTTTGTTGGTGGTGTTCGTCGTCGTGATCATGCCGCTGCTCTGGCATCAGTTGGTGACGCTGTTCAACGAATTGCCCGGGATGCTCGTCAAATGGCAGTCGCTGTTATTGCTGTTGCCTGAGCGCTATCCGCATCTGGTCTCCGATGAACAGGTACTGCAGGCCATTGAGGTGGTGCGTGGCCAGATCGGCACGTTCGGTCAGTGGGCGCTGACGTTTTCTTTGTCCAGCCTGCCGCTTCTGGTGAACATCATGATCTACCTGGTGCTGGTGCCGATCCTGGTGTTTTTCTTTCTCAAGGATCGGGAAATGATCGGGCGCTGGGTTCGTGGCTATCTGCCCCGCGAGCGGGCGCTGATCACTCGGGTGGCCCAGGAAATGAATCACCAGATCGCCAATTACATTCGCGGAAAAGTCATCGAGATTTTCATCTGCGGCGGCGTGACCTATATCGGCTTCGTGGCCCTGGGGCTCAATTACGCCGCACTGCTGGCGCTGCTGGTGGGTATTTCGGTGGTGGTGCCTTACGTCGGTACCGTGGTGGTGACCGTGCCGGTGGCGTTGATTGCGCTGTTCCAGTGGGGGTGGAGCGATCAGTTCATTTATCTGATGGCGGTCTACGGGATCATCCAGACGCTCGATGGCAACGTACTGGTGCCGCTGCTGTTCTCCGAGGCGGTGAACCTGCATCCGGTGGCGATCATCTGCGCGGTGTTGCTGTTTGGCGGGCTGTGGGGGTTCTGGGGGGTGTTCTTTGCGATTCCCCTGGCGACCCTGTTCAAGGCGGTGCTGGATGCGTGGCCGAGCCGGGAGCCGGTTGTGGCGCCGTTGTTGTAGCGGTCAATCTGAATTAGCTGGTGAGGCTGATGGCCCCTTCGCGAGCAAGCCCGCTCCCACATGGTTAGATTGTCGCAGATCCATGTGGGAGCGGGCTTGCTCGCGAAGGAGGTGGAGCAGGCGCTCCCAAAAGTCAGGCCTTGTTCAGAGCCTGAGCCGCCGCCAACACCGCCTCCACATGTCCCGGCACCTTCACGCCGCGCCATTCCTGGCGTAGCACACCATCCTTGTCGATCAGGAACGTGCTGCGATCAACGCCCAGGTATTCCTTGCCATAGAGCTTTTTCAGTTTGATCACGTCGAACAGCTGGCAGACGGCCTCGTCCTTGTCGCTGATCAGTTCGAACGGGAACTCCTGCTTGCACTTGAAGTTCTCGTGGGACTTGAGGCTATCGCGCGATACGCCGAACACTTCGGTGTTGGCAGCCTGGAACTGCGCGTACTGGTCACGAAAACCCTGGCCTTCGGTAGTACAGCCCGGGGTGCTGTCCTTGGGGTAGAAGTAAATCACCACCTGCTTGCCTTTAAGGGCGGCGAGGCTGACGGTGTGCCCGCTGGTGGCGGGCGCCTGGAAATCGGTAACCGGTTGGTCGATGGCAACGGCCATGAACGCTTCCTTACATTGGGTTTTGAGGGCGCCACGGTTCGATCAGGGCATCGAGGTTCATCGCGTCGGCGAAATCCAGGAACTGATCGCGCAGCCAACTGATCTGGGTGCCGGCCGGCAGTGTCACGGTGAACGTGGCATTGAGCATGGTGCCGCCGGTCTGCGGAGCCTGGTAGGTGTCGCAGGTCAGGTTTTCCAGCTCGACATGGTGGTCCATGAAGAACTGGCACAGCTCGTTGATGATGTCCGGGCGATAGGCCGAACTCACATATGCGACATAGGGTAGCGCCTGGGGACGGTTTTCCAGGGCGGCGCTGCGCACCACGTTGACGGTGAAGGCGTGTTTCTTGGCCAGCACTGGCAAGCTGGCTTCCAGGCGGGCCAGGGCGTCCCAGCTGCCGGAGATTTCAAGCACGAGCGCACTGCATTCGCCGTGACGGGTCAGGCGTGAGGTTACGACGGCGCAGCGATTTTCATGGCTGGCGCGGCACAGGACGTTAGTCAGCTCCATGGGGTTGGCGCCAAGGGCACTGATAACAAGGAATTGTTCGCGGACTGTGGGGGTGGACATGCAGCATTCCTAAAACGATGAGCGGTCGGCACTTTTGTAGCTCGGCACGGTGACAGACCTGGAGAAACGAACGACTCAAGCCCTGTGCCTGGGGTTGCGCTGCATTCCGGGACGGCGGGAATGCGGCAAGACAAACGCAGGAATGGGGCTTGTGGCGACGAAAACGGAGGCTGGGAACCGGCGTATGAGCTTATCGGTACCGATCAAAGCCTGAAGGGTAGCGAAAACCATCGCCAAGGGGAATGGTAGTTCGCTTGTACAAGCATCTTGGCGCCAGTACCATTACCGCTCTCTTTTTCCGGCAGGAGCGGTTTCATGATTGCGGGCAGTATGGTGGCACTGGTCACACCCATGGATGCACAAGGGCGTCTTGACTGGGCCAGCCTCAGCAAACTCGTGGACTTCCACCTTGAAAACGGCACCCATGCCATTGTCGCCGTCGGTACCACCGGCGAGTCGGCAACCCTCGACGTCAATGAGCACATCGAAGTCATCCGTGCCGTGGTCAAGCAGGTAGCCGGGAAGATTCCGGTGATCGCCGGTACCGGCGCCAATTCGACCCGCGAAGCCGTCGAGCTGACCCGTAACGCCAAGGAAGCCGGCGCCGACGCCTGCCTACTCGTCGTGCCGTATTACAACAAGCCAACCCAGGAAGGCTTGTACCAGCACTTCAAGCACATTGCCGAGGCTGTGGACATCCCGCAGATTCTCTACAACGTTCCTGGCCGTACCTCCTGCGACATGCAGGCCGAGACCGTGATTCGCCTCTCCACCGTGCCGAACATCATCGGCATCAAGGAAGCCACCGGCCACCTGGACCGCGCCAAAGCCATCCTCGCTGGCGTGAGCGATGACTTCATCGTGCTGTCCGGCGATGATCCGACCGCGGTCGAACTGATCCTGCTGGGTGGCAAGGGCAATATCTCCGTCACCGCCAACGTCGCTCCGCGCGAAATGGCCGACCTGTGCGAGGCTGCGCTCAAGGGCGACGCCGAGACCGCGCGGGCCATCAACGAAAAACTGATGCCGCTGCACAGGGACCTGTTCATCGAAGCCAACCCGATTCCGGTGAAGTGGGCTTTGGTTGAAATGGGCCTGATGCATCAAGGCATCCGCCTGCCGCTCACCTGGCTGAGCGAAGCCTGTCACGAACCGCTTCGGCAGGCCATGCGCCAGTCGGGCGTCCTGGTTTAATTGAGGAAGTACAACGCATGAAGCGAATGGCCGGACTTTCCGCACTTGCCTTGATTATCTCCAGCACCAGCGGCTGCGGATGGGTCTGGGGCCCGGAAGGTTACTTCCGCGACCGTGGTAGCGATTACCTGGAAGCGCAACAGACTGCACCGATGCAACTGCCCCCCGATGTCAATGTCGCCAAGCGTCTGGATCCGTTGCTGCCGATCCCGCGTAATGTGGCTGACGACAGCGTCAAGGGTGAATACATCGTCCCCCGTCCACAGCCGCTCACGGCCATGGCCGATGCCAGCGACTACACCCTGCAGAAGAGTGGCGATTCAAGCTGGGTCATGGCCCAGCATCCACCGGCCGAAGTCTGGCCCGTGGCGATCCAGTTCTTCCAGGACAACGGTTTCCGCCTGGACGAACAGCGCCCGCAAACGGGCGAGTTCACCACGACCTGGCAACGTGCCGATGAGCTGTCCGCCGCCATGGCCAAGCGCCTGAGCGCCGCCGGTGTCGGTGCCGACAGCGAAAGCCGCGTGCGGGTTCGCATCGAGCCAGGCGTGCAGCGCAACACCAGTGAAATCTACGTGGTCAGCGCCGAACGTCCTGCCGGCAGCACCGCCGATGTGGCCTTCACCAACCGTTCGGTCAACACCGGCCTGGACGCCGCGCTGGTGGACGACATGCTCGCCAGCATGAGCCGCACCGCAGAACAGGGCGGTTCGGTTTCGATGCTTGCATCCCGGGATTTCGACGTGCCGAGCCGCGTCAGCCTGAGCGAAGACGGCAGCGGCAACCCGGTGCTCAACGTCGGCTCCGACCTGGATCGCGCCTGGTCGAGTGTGGGTCGCGCGCTGGAGCAGGGTGAGTGGCGGGTTGAAGACATCAACCGCAGCCTGGGCCTGTACTACATCAACCTCGCCGAAAAGGCCGAGAATAAAGATGAGAAGCCTGGCTTCTTCAGTGGTCTGTTCGGCAGCGCGCCGGACAAGGAAGAAATTGAAGCCCGTGCCGAGCGTTATCAGGTTCGCCTGAGCAAGGTGGGTGAGAGCGTTCAGGTGACCGTCGAGAAAAACATCAACACCGTGGCGCCGGCCGATGTGGCCCGCAAGGTGTTGGGCGTGATTCAGGACAACCTGGGCTGATCCGGTGCGTTTTGCCGTTCTCGGCAGCGGTAGCCAAGGGAACGGCACGCTGATAGCCAGCGCCGGCACGTATGTGCTGGTCGATTGTGGTTTCTCTTTGCGAGAAACCGAGAAACGCCTGTTGCGCCTGGGTGTGCACCCGGCGCAATTGAGCGCGATACTCGTAACCCACGAACATGCCGATCACGTGCATGGCGTGGGTTTGCTGTCTCGGCGCTACAATCTGCCGGTATACCTGAGCCGCGGAACACTGGCGGGTCTGCGTAAGCCCATCGAACCTGCTGGCTTCGTGGCCGGTGGCGAGCAACTGCGCATTGGTGCCCTGGATGTCAGCGTGGTCAGCGTGGCGCACGATGCCCGGGAGCCAACGCAGTATGTGTTCAGCGACGGTGAGCGGCGCTTTGGGTTGCTGACCGACCTGGGTTCGTATTGCGACAGGGTGATGGACAGCTACCGGGACCTCGATGCTTTGATGATCGAGTCCAACCACTGCCGTGACATGCTGGCGCGCGGGTACTACCCGTACTTTCTCAAGCAGCGGGTAGGCGGGGAGCACGGACATTTGAACAACCACCAGGCGGCGTTCCTGGTGGCCGAGTTGGGCTGGCAAGGCCTGCAACACCTGGTCCTGGCCCATCTGAGCAGCAAGAACAACCTGCCGCAGCTGGCCCGGCAATGTTTCGTCGACACCCTCGGGTGCGACCCGGACTGGCTGCAACTGGCCGATCAAGATTCAGGGCTCGACTGGCGACATATCGCCTAGCCCATCTACTTAGCAAGCGGAGCCCATCATGGAAAAACGTGAAGAACTCTACCGCGGCAAAGCCAAGTCGGTGTACAAGACCGACGACGCAGACCGCTTGATCCTGCTGTTTCGCAACGACACCTCGGCGTTCGACGGCAAGCGCATCGAACAGCTCGATCGCAAAGGCATGGTGAACAACAAGTTCAACGCCTTCATCATGCAGAAGCTCGAAGCCGCTGGCGTGCCGACCCAGTTCGACAAGCTGCTGGGCGACAACGAATGCCTGGTCAAGAAGCTGGACATGATCCCGGTCGAATGCGTCGTGCGTAACTACGCCGCCGGCAGCCTGGTCAAGCGCCTGGGCGTGGAAGAGGGCATGAAGCTCAACCCTTACACCTTCGAGCTGTTCCTGAAGGACGACGCCAAGGGCGACCCATTCATCAACGAATCCCACGTTGTGGCGTTCGGTTGGGGCACCACCGAGCAACTGGCGCGCATGAAGGAGTTGTCCCTCAAGGTCAACGAAGTGTTGACCAAGCTGTTCGACGACGCCGGCCTGCTGCTGGTGGACTTCAAGCTTGAGTTCGGCGTGTTCAGCGACGGCTCCATCGTCCTGGGTGACGAATTCAGCCCGGACGGCTGCCGCCTCTGGGACAAGGACACCAAGAAGAAGATGGACAAAGACCGCTTCCGCCAGGGTCTGGGTGATGTCATCGAAGCCTACGAAGAAGTCGCCCAGCGTCTGGGCGTACCGCTGTAATCGACGCAAGCATCTGATAGCACGGAAAAAATTTCGCCCGGGGGTTCGCTTCCGGCGAATGTGCTGGTATGATGCGCGCCACTGGAGAGATGCCGGAGTGGCCGAACGGGACGGATTCGAAATCCGTTGTACTGGCGACAGTACCTAGGGTTCAAATCCCTATCTCTCCGCCATTATTGAATACGACTAAGCCCCTGAAATTTTTGAAGATTTCAGGGGCTTTTTCGTTTCTGGCGTTTATTTCAGGACATGACTGGAACCCGCTGGCTCAGGCTGTACCCATCATCTCCCCCGCCAGATCGGCGAGTGTATGAAGCCGGTCCATTTGCCGCATATTGTGGTGATAACCCATCCAGATATCGCGGCCGGGTGGCGCCTCGCTGGCGTCCAGCAGCCTGAGCGCGGGTAGGGGAATCACTAGTTGATAGGAAGCTTGCCAGTGATTACAAATTTATCGAAAGCTTTCTGACCATCACGTGCAGCTTGCCGAACATCAAGAAATGTCAGCTCATTGGGAGTGACTTTTTTGGGCGTCTTGTCGACTTTTTTTATAGTGGCCATCAGAGCCTCCGAGGTGTGATTAATCGTGTCCGGGCGAACCGGAAGGAGAGGGTTTCAGCGCCAGGGATTCATGCTCGTCTCCGACGAAATGGCCCCATGAGAGATAATGCCAGTCAGTTAAGAGCGATCGAGTCAGGCACTGAGTTTGTGGCGAGGGGATTTAGCGAAACGTCGCATCGCCCCGCTGGGCTACGAAGCAATCCCAGCATCAACTCAATCAGCCAGACATACAGGGTGTCTGGCTTTTAGGGCTGCTTTGCAGCCCAGCGGGGATAAATCCCCTCGCCACAGGTAACTGATCGGCATCACTTCGTAGAGACCCTTCAATACTAGGCCGGCTCTGCATCCAAGCGTCGGGCGATGACATCGAGTACGTCGCAACCATCCCTCAAGGGGATACAGCACAGCTGTGCAAAATCCTGAAGGATTACGGAGTCGCTGGGAATATCACCTCGCATTGCGAGGTTCTCTAAAAGCTGGGTAACTGCGCGAATTCTATAGCCCGCCGTATCAAGCAGGATGTGCAAAGGCGCGGAGGTATCGACGAAGAGGGGTTGATCGTCGGCATTGCTGGTAAGAGCCATGTATCTATTCATTTAAACTCCATTTGATTGGGGGCCTTCTTACCATTTGTCATCGGGTCGCCAAACCATAGCCGCTCTTACGAACGACGCTTGGACTATAGGGCCCTTCTGTAGAAATCATCAATCAGATGATGAGTCAGAAAATTCCCTGAATTATGTGGGCGGGAAATGTCAGAAAATTCCCCGCAGCAATTGCGTCTCCCCTCCTTTTTCTATCCCGGCCAACCCCTCCGCAACCCGCATAACCACAGTGTTTCCCAGGCTGAAAGCTTTGTGTCAATCAGACTAATGGTCTATAGCTCAAGGCATGCCTGCCGATAGGTAAGCTAACCCCCATAGAAGGAGTGCCCCCATGATGCGGTTTTTTGCCGACCTGGGTTTTCGCTGGAAAATTACCCTGCCGATTGCTTTCCTGGCGCTGTTGCTGGTGTTGATGGGGTGGTCGGGCATGCGAGGCATCGACCAGGTGACGGCGTCCAGCACACAGCTGACCAAGCGTTACTTGCCGGCCATCAGCCTGCTGCTCAATGCCGATCGCGATCTTTACCAGGCTTTTGTTGCCGAGCGAAGTCTGCTCGATGGTCATGCGGACGAGCATTTGACGGCGCTGAGCGCCAGTCAT
Source organism: Pseudomonas hefeiensis (assembly GCF_030687835.1). Taxonomy (NCBI): domain Bacteria; kingdom Pseudomonadati; phylum Pseudomonadota; class Gammaproteobacteria; order Pseudomonadales; family Pseudomonadaceae; genus Pseudomonas; species Pseudomonas hefeiensis. The sequence continues at coordinate 4,808,202 of NZ_CP117449.1, read as the reverse complement.
GAGGAGAATGCGAAGCAGGCTTACGATCGCGTGCAGCAATATGCCGCGATGCAGCCCGGTGCCGAGGCGCTGGCGTTGGTCAGTCAGTTCAATGACGCTTTTGTAAAGTGGAAGCAGGTTTCGCGGCGGGTAATGGAGCTGTCCGTGGGGGATATGGAGGCGGCCAGCACGCTGAGTTTTGGTGACGGCGAACGCCTGTTCGAGGCCATGCGTGATCCCATCGACAAGCTTGGCGAACTGGAAGACCAGGCGTCCCATCGCGAGGGGGACGCGGCGATAGAAAACGGCGAGGACGTGGGGTTGCATCAGGGCGGCATTCTGTTGATCGGTCTGCTGGGTTGCATTCTGGTCGTTGTTGCCCTGCCAATGGTCGTGCTGCGCCCTATGCGTCGCTTGCTCAGTCGCGTCGAGCAGATTGCAGAGGGTGGCGGTGATTTGAAGGCGCGTCTTGAGGTCCGTTCGGCTGACGAACTGGGTCAGCTCGGCAGCGCGTTCAACCGCTTTCTCGACAAACTGCAGCCGCTGATTGCCGAGGTAGGCCGGGTGACCGGGGAGGTCGATGCCGCGGCACGCGCCATGGCCAGCATGGCCGCAACCAATGACCAACTGATCAGTAGCGAGCATGCGGCACTCGACCAAGTCAGCACCGCCGCGACGCAGATGAGCGCCGCCGTGCATGAAGTCGCTCACAACGCGCTGAATGCCTCGGACGCCGCCCAACAGGCCACCAGTCAGTCCCGTGATGGTGCCGAGGTTGTCAGTAGCACCATCGAATCGATCCGCCAACTGGCTCAGGAGGTGGAAAGCGCGTCGGGAACGATCGAAGCCTTGGCCCAGGAAACCTCCAGCATTGGTGCGGTCCTTGAGGTGATCCGTGGCATCGCTGAACAGACCAACCTGCTGGCGCTGAACGCCGCCATCGAGGCTGCGCGAGCCGGCGAGCAAGGCCGCGGTTTTGCCGTCGTGGCTGACGAAGTCAGGGCGCTGGCGGCGCGGACCCAGGATTCGACCAAGGATATCCAGGTTCGCATCGAGCGCCTGCAGTCCGGTGTCGCTAAGGCCGTGCAAGCGATGCACGTCGGTAGCACCAAGGCCCGTGACAGCGTCGAGCGGGCTGCGAGTGTCGATCAGGTACTCAGCGGCACGGGCGGTTCCATACAGCGGATCAACGACATGGCCGCACAGATCGCCAACGCTTGTGAGGAGCAGAGCAGCGTCACCGAGGAAATCGCCCGCAACATCTCCGACATCCGCGACCTGTCCAACGAAGCGGCACAGAACTCTGCCCAGAGCATGCATGCCAGTCAGCAGCTTTCCGGCCTGTCGAGGACATTGGCGGAATTGACCGGCCGTTTTCGCACCTGAGCCCAGGCGCGATCCTGGCCACCGTCCCATCCTTGGCGGCGCTCACCGGCGACCGCTTGCGCGCCCTGCATCAGGACGGTTTCGTCCTGATGCCCGCGGTGTTGAGTACCGCGACACCTCGCCAGCAGCGCCTGTTGGGTGAGCATCAGGAGGCTGAGTACGATTGACCTCTTGGCATCGGTTGCGTCACGGCGCGACGTCAGATCCAGACATCATTCACCGCTGTTCGCTCATTGGTTTCATCGCCCGTATTGATGACGCCGCGAGGTTCGATCAATAGCAATTTCACCTCCAGTGCAGCGCTGGGTTTGTGCTCGACACCTTTTTTTACCACGTACATCTCGCCCGCGCCAATCGTCACCGCACCGTCACGAAAATCAATTCGAAGCTCGCCTTCCAGCACGATGAAGGTCTCATCGGTATCGGCGTGGGCATGCCAGACGAAATCACCTTCGAGCCGGACGATCTTGAACTGATAGTCGTTCATTTCGGCCACGACTTTCGGGGCCCACTGTTCCTGGAAGAGTGTGTATTTCTGAGCGAAGTTGATGGGGGAATAGTGAGTGCTCATGGGGAATGCTCGTCTTGTGAAGGTGGTGAGAGCGACCTTACTGCCTGAGCCTGAGCGGGTATTGGATGATTGTGCAGCTTTTTGTGGGGCATGGTGCGGATTCCACGACACTTGGACACTCAGCCCACGAACATCCGGACACTCGTTCCACGCTCATTCGGACAGGCAGTCGGAGCGCAGCGACGCAGGTTTGCATTGTTAGTCTGAAGTCCCTGCCGTCGTCAATTTCGTCACGCGCCTGCGCATCGATTCGCCCTTCAGTTCGATCCTATATGCGTTGTGCACCAGCCGGTCAAGGATCGCATCGCCCAAGGTCGGATCGCCGATCAGTGCGTGCCATTTGTCCACCGGCATCTGGCTAGTCACCAGCGTCGAGCGGTTGCCGTAGCGGTCGTCCAGCAGTTCAAGCATGTCGCGCCGCTGAGCAGCGGTAAACGGCGCCAAGCCCCAGTCATCCAGGATCAGCAGGTCGGTTTTGGCGTAGCCGGCCATCAGTTTGGCGAAGCGGCCATCGCCGTGGGCCAGGCCCAGCTCTTCCATCAAGCGCGGCAGGCGCAGATAACGCACGCTATAACCGTCGCGGCAGGCCTTATGAGCCAGCGCGCAGGCAAGCCAGGTTTTGCCTACGCCAGTTGGGCCGCCGATGATCAGGTTCAGGCCGTCGCGCAGCCACTGGCCGCTGCCCAGTTGCAGGATCAGCGCCTTGTCCAGGCCACGAGGGCTGCGGTAGTCGATGTCTTCCAGGCAGGCGTTATGGCGCAACCGCGCTGCTTTGAGGCGAGTGGTCAGGCGGGCGTCTTCGCGCTCGGTCAGCTCGCGATCGACCATCAGACCGAAGCGTTCGTCGAAGCTGAGATCATTGATATCGGGCGTTGCGTGTTGTTCGCCAAGCGCCTTGATCATGCCGTGCAGGCGCAGGGTTTGTAGCTTGTCGAGGGTCGGGTTGGGCAGCATTTGGGTGCTCCTTTTTCAGGTCAGTGGTAGTAGCCGGGGCCACGCAGGTTGATGTGCTCGTCGGGCAGTAACGGCAGGTTTTGCTGGGCAAGAGGTAGCCGTTCCAGGCCTTGGCGCAGGATCGATTCGAGGCTCTTGTAACTGCATGCGCCTAGGGCCAGCGCACGCTGGCACGCGGCTTCCAGCCGCGCTTCGCCGTGCTGCTTGCTCAGGCGCAGGATGCCCAGGCAGGCGCGGAAGCCATGCTGCGGGTGGATTCGGCGTTCGAGGATGTAGGCGATGACACCGGCCGTATTCGGGCCCGTCTGCTCAGCCCAGAGGATCAGCCGTTGCGGTGTCCATTCGGCGTGTTCGCGGTGGCTCTTGGGCATGTGCTCGATCTGGGTGGTGTGGCGGCCTTTATGTGGCGAGCGCAGATGGCTGGCCACGCGTTGGTTGGCGTGGAAGCACTCGATGGTCTGTGCGGTCAGGCGTACTTCGAGTTGGTGTTTCACCAGTTGGTACGGCACGGAGTAAAAATGGCCGTCGACTTCGACGTGGTAGTCGATGTGCACCCGCACTTTTTTCCATTCGGCGTAGATGTAAGGGTGTTCCGGTAGCGGTTGCAACGCCGGTTGGTCGATGGCCTCGAAGGCCGAACGGCGTGAGCCGGGCAGCTTTTTGAAGGGCTTTTGGTTGAGGCGATCCAGCAGCAGTCCGATGGCCGTGTTGAGTTCACCCAGCGAAAAGAACTGCCGATTGCGCAGCACCGCCAGGATCCAGCGCTCGACCACTTGAACACCGACTTCGACCTTGGCTTTGTCCTTGGGTTTTCGTGAGCGAGCGGGCAATACGGCGACGCCGTAGTGCTCGGCCAGATCGCGGTAGCTGGGGTTGATATCGGGCTCGTAACGGTGCGCCTTGGTCACGCCACTGCGCAGATTGTCGGGCACCAGGATCTGTGCGGTGCCGCCGAAAAAAGCAAAACAGCGGGCGTGCGAGCCCAGCCAGTCGGGCAGTTTCTGCGACCAGGTGGCTTCGGCGAAGGTGTAGCTGGAGGCGCCGAGGACGGCGACGAAAATCTGGGCCTGGCGGATCTCTCCGGTTCGCCGGTCGATGATCGGCACGGTCTGACCCGCGTAATCGACGAACAGTTTTTCGCCGGCACGGTGTTCCTGGCGCATGACTACGTCGACCTTGGCCGCCCAGAGGCGGTAGTGCTCGCAGAACCAGCTGTACTGGAAGCCTTGCGGGTGCGCCAGTCGATATTCCTGCCAGAGCAAGGCCAGAGTCACGCCGGGGCGGCGCAGCTCGGCATGCGCCCAAGCCCAATCAGGCATCGGCCTTTGATCGCTGGGAACTGTTGGTGCTGGCGGAAACAGGCATCGCTCCAGCTCGGCGTCCGACAATGATGTCGGCCAAGTCAGCCCGCAAGCGTTGAAACGGTGCAGGTAATTGCCGGCACTGCCGCTGCTGATGCGCAGGCTGGCGGCGATCTTGCGCACGGACAGGCCGGCGTCGAACTTTAGGCGTAGTACCTCTCGGATTTTACGCATGGATATACGCTCCACGACGACCTCTTCGCTTCGATAAAAGAGGCCGATGGTAGTGAATAGTCCTGCGTTGCCGCCTGCCTGAGCGTGGGTCGGTTCAGTGAGAAATCACTGTCCAAGTGCTCGTGGAATCAGTGTCCAAGTGGCCGTGGAATGAGTGTCCAAGTCAGCGTGGAATCGCTGTCCAAGTGTTCGTGGAATGGGTGTCCAAATGCGCGTGGAATCCGCAGGGCATGGCGCCCGAAGTTAGCGCAGCATCTTCAGCCAGCGGGCTGGTGAAATGCCGAACGCCTGGGTATGCAGCCGGGTCATGTGGCTCTGATCGAAAAAGCCGCAAGCCAGGGCCGCTTCACTCAATGGCATGCCATTAATGACCAGACGACGGGCTTTATTCAGACGACGCTGGTTGATATACCGATAAGGGCTGGTGCCGTACAGCGCTCGAAAGTCCCGGGACAGGCTCCATCGATCCCGGCCACTCGCATAGACCAGATCATCCAGGCTGATGGGCTGGTCAAGAGCATCGTGAATGAACAGTCGTGCACGCTCTGCCGCCGAGTAGTCAATCAACCGCCGTCCACGCCGGTTACCCGCTGCGCTGTCGAGTGCCTGGGCTACATCGTAGATGCCGTCTTCTTCCTCAAGCGGATCGAGCGGATGATCCATGCAACTCAATAATCTGCGGGTAGCGACATTGAGGTGAGGATCGTTCGACAACCCTCCTTCGATGAAGGGCAAGGGTTTGCCGCCCAGCACTTGCTGGATCACGGAGGGTTCTACATAGCACATCCGGTAACGAAAGCCGTCGCTCGTGCCTGCTTCGCCATCGTGAACTTCATCCGGGTGCAGGACGATGGTACCGCCGGGCTGGCTATGGCGTTTGCTATGGCGGTAATTGAAGCTCTGAACACCGCAAAGCGTGACGCCGATGGCGTAGGTGTCATGCCGGTGGGTGGTGTAGCCATGGCCACTGAAATAGGCTTCGATGCGTTCCATGTTTCCCGATTCAGGAGCCCGCACCAGCCAGTCGCGATCACGGTTTGATTGAGTCATTTAGACCGGCCTCTCGCTTTTGTCTGTACACGATACCTGTCTGATAGGCGTTGGAGCAGTAAAAAGCGAGAGCCGGACTCAGGTCGCAGAAAGCTGCTCGTCACGCAGAGCAGCTTACTGATCCGTACAGCGCGTCGCTGTTTCAGATTTCTTTCACAGGTGTCTCGCCTTGGGCGCTCTTGATCAGCCCGATGACGTGAAGGCAATCGGCCTTGTTCACATAGGATTCGCCGCTGGCGATCGTTTCGTGGTTGCCGGCTCTCAAGCGCCACCGCCACTGGCCTTTTCCAGTGCTCTGGGTGCCTCGGCTTTGCCTGTAGATCTCAAAATACATGGGTTCGCTCCCTGCGATTAATTCATTCAAGACATGTTTTGAACATGTTGTCGCAGCCTAGCCAAGCTGGAGCTTTTCGCTATTGGAAATTCGTTTCCAATGATTATGAGATATTGCCAATAATTGCAGCGCTTTCGCTCAAATGATACGAATCGGGGACGGTGGATGAACCGCAATGAATTGCGCAAGGCTGACATCAATTTGATGGTGGTTTTCGAAACGCTGATGCTTGAGCGCAACGTGACACGGGTGGCGGAAAAACTGTTTCTGGGCCAGCCGACCATTAGCTCGGCCCTCAATCGGTTGCGCAAGATGTTCAACGACCCGCTGTTCATTCGCGTCGGTCATCGCATGGAGCCCACGGCGCGGGCCGAGGAGATCATCCAGCATTTGTCACCGGCGCTGGACTCGCTGTCGGTGGCGCTGAGCCTGACCCACGATTTTGACCCCGCCAGCAGCACCATGACGTTTCGCATCGGGCTGTCGGACGACGTCGAGTTTGGCCTGTTGCCGCCGCTGTTGCGCAGTCTGCGCGAGGAGGCGCCGCAGATTGTATTTGTGGTCCAGCATGTCGATTACTGGCGCATCCCTGATTTGTTGGCCTCGGGCGACATCACCGTGGGCATCAGTCAGACACGCGGGTTACCGGCCAATGCCAAGCGCAAACTGTTGCGCCATATTCAGCCCAGTGTGCTGCGGGCCGATGCATCGGACACACCCTTGACCCTGGACGAATATTGCTCACGGCCTCATGTGCTGGTGTCCCATACCGCCAACGTCGCCGGTTTTGTTGATGAGTGGCTGGCCGAAATCGGACGCAAGCGCCAGGTTGTGCTGTCCGTGCCGCAGTACAGTGCGCTGCCTGCGTTGCTGGCGGGCACCGATCTGATCGCCAGCCTGCCAGACTATACTGCCGCCGCCATGGCCGCTTCGGGCCAGTTGTTCAGTGAACCTTTTCCGTTCAAAACCCCGACCCTGGACCTCTCCATGGTCTGGCTGAGCCATGTCGACAGTGATCCGGCCGAACGCTGGTTGCGCTCACGGCTGGAGGCGTTCATGAGTGAGCGCGGGGGCTCGGCGCAAATCCCGAAACCGCTCCACGAAACAAAACCTGCGTGAGCAAAGTAAAGTCGAGGTATGGTTGCGACGGCTGAAACCACATCGTCATATTTCGAACAGGAGTCGAACACATGCCTCACCTGCACATGGAGTACACCGCCAACCTGCCCAAGCTGGACGAAGGTGTCGTACTGTTGCGCCTGAATAATGCGCTGGTGGCATCCGGTCAGTTCGCTGCCGAATCGGACATCAAAAGCCGGGCTGTGAAAATAGAGAATTTCCTGGTGGGTACTGTTTTCGAAAAGCGAGGTTTCGTGCATGTGAAGCTGGCCTTGTTGAGTGGCCGTTCGCCAGAGACCAAGAAGCAGTTGGCCGAAAATCTGCTGGCGGTGATCCAGGATCTAGGCGACTGGCCAACTGACGTTTCCGTGCAGCTGTGCGTAGAAATCCTCGACATTGATCGAGGCCCTTATGCCAAGGCTGTCGTCGGCGTTTGAGGGCCAGATTGCCTCGCGCCTTGATGACCTGTTGCGCAGCCAGGCTTCGGCGCTTTCAGCGATCTGGCTGCACGGCCTGATCAAGGTAAATCCCGGCAGGCCTTCAGGCGCGTGATGGCTTGCCGGGCGGGATCAACCGTGGCCGCACCGGCATGACACAGGTTGATGCTCTGCAAGATGGCGCGCACATGGCAATACATGCCCTCGGCTTTATAGGTGGGGCGCATGCCGGTGCGGGTATTGATGAACAGTTCGTCGTCGAAACAGGTCCGCAGTTTCTTGAGGCAGTAGCTGACTGTTGACTGACTGACACACAACGCCTCGGATACACCGGTGACGCTGCTTTGCTCGTACACAGCGTTAAACACCATGAGGTCTTGCATATCGAGTTTTCTGAGGGAGTTACTGTTCAGCATCCGTTCTGTCTCTCGCTGTGCTCCTTGCGCGGATCTTGCGCAAACCAGACCTTTGATCCTAACGGAACGATCGTCCCAGGAGAATGCCGGCCAAGCGGTTTCACGGTCGGGAGTGGGACAGATAATGTAACGAACACGACGGATCGATCATCACTTGGTCCGTTTACCGATTGTTTAGCTCGTTGCGATCCAAGCTTCATCAAATCAAGGTTTAACCGGCGTGGGTGACGTGGGACGCTGCAAGGGTGTGTTTCCTGTGATGTTCCTTATGGACGGTTGGCCTGCAGCAATCCAATACCCGTCATTCGCCGCAATGGGGCCGGTCGGCAGGTTTATGTCCGGTGTCTCTCCCACGCTTTGTGCGCTGCCCTCAGAACTGGCTTTTTGGGCACTCTGGCATTGTCGCCACGCCCGTCCTCCAGATACTGGTATTTCCTGTTGATCGTTAAACAGTGTTCGTTGACCGCCGCGAGCACAGACTGACGGTGCGTTGGCGCCCGTCCGACATGAAAATACGAGCGTTCTCATGAGTTCTACCCCTCTCTCTTTTGCCCCCTTGCAACAAGCACAGGCGTTCCTGGCGCAAAACCCGGATATCGAGCTGTTCGAGTTGTTTATCCTCGACAGCAACGGTGTACCTCGGGGGCAAACTGCTGCACCGCGACGAGTTGTTGGCGGTCTACGAAAGTGGGCGGCCCTTGCCCAGTACCATTCTCGGGTTGACCATCAACGGCGATGACGTCGAAAACTCCGGGCTGGTGTGGGATGTTGGCGACATCGATTGTCGGGCGTATCCCATCAGCGGCAGTTTGCAGCGAATGCCGTGGCGGCTGATTCCTACTGCCGCAGTGCAGGTCAGCATGCATCCTCAGGAAGGCATGCCGGCGACCATCGCCGATCCGCGTTACCTGCTCAGCCAAGTGATCGACGCTTTGCAGGCCGACGGTTATTACCCGGTGATGGCGGCGGAGCTGGAGTTCTATCTGTTGGACGCGCAGCGCGACAGCCTGGGCCGGCCGCAACCGGCGCGGGACGCTGATGGCGGCCGACCCCGCGCCACGCAGGTCTATGGCTTGCGCGAACTGGAACAGATCGAGCCGTTCCTGGCGGACCTCTATAGCGCCTGCAAGTCGCAGGGGATTCCGGCCCGAACGGCCATTTCCGAATACGCGCCGGGTCAGGTGGAAATCACTCTCCAACACCGCACCGATGCCTTGCAAGCCATGGATGAAGCGGTGCGCTACAAGCGTCTGGTCAAAGGCGTGGCGCATAAACACGGCATGCAGGCGTGTTTCATGGCCAAGCCGTTCGAGGAACTGGCCGGTTCGGGGATGCACATGCACGTCAGCCTGGCGGACCGCGACGGCCACAATCTGTTTGCCAGCGAAGCCGCCGATGGCACGCCGCTGCTGCGCCATGCGGTGGGCGGGATGCTCGATACTTTGCTCGACTCACTGCTGATGTTCTGCCCGAATGCCAATTCCTACCGGCGATTCCAGAGCAACAGCTACGCGCCGCTGGCGGCGACCTGGGGCGTGGACAATCGCACCGTGAGCCTGAGGGTACCGGGTGGCCCGGCGTTCTCGCGGCACATTGAACATCGCATTTGTGGGGCCGACGCCAACCCCTACCTGGCCGCTGCGGCGATACTGGCCGGCATCCACCGTGGCATCCGTGAGCAGTGTGATCCCGGTGCGCCGGTGCAGGGCAATGGCTATGCCCAGGCGAGCGAATTGCTGCCCACTGACTGGCTCACTACCTTACGCACGCTTGAAGCTTCGATTTGGGCTCGGGAGGCTTTCGGTGATGAATTCCTCAATGTTTACCTGGCGGTCAAGCGCGCCGAATATCGCCAGTTCATGGGCGAGGTGGGAGAGCAGGACTGGCGTTGGTATCTGAATCAGGCCTGAATTCAGCGATACGCTACACATGGGTTAAAGCGTGTGGTTTACCGTTAAAAAGGGCGGCTTAAAAAATTATTTATGAGCACCCTTTTCACGAAAAATTGATAGTGGGCTGCCTAAAGTTTGCGTTGCCGTAGGGAAAGGTTTTTTCATACTTTCCTTCGGCACTTCTTTTACAAAGAGCAACTTTCAGGAAACGGTCAACCATCATGCTGACTCTTAAACCCGTGCGTCCCGAGTGGGTGACGCTGGTCGCCAGTGCCTTTTTATTAGTGGGCTTTAACGTCGTGCTCTGGCAGCACCTGCATACCATTACGGCAGGTGACGGCGGGGGCGTGCTGATCGGCGTGGCGTTTGCGCTGCTGGTGTTGTTCGCCTTCAACCTGATGCTGACACTGGTGGCGTTCCGTGCGTTGCTCAAGCCTGTGCTGATAATGCTTTTTCTGATCAGCGCCGGTGTGGCGTATTTCATGGCTCAGTATGGTGTGCTGATCGATGCCGGCATGTTCCGTAACTTCGCGGAAACCAATGCCACGGAAGTGCGTGATTTACTGTCGTTAAAGTTGTTTTTTTACATCGGTTTGTTAGGCGTGTTGCCGTCCTGGTTATTATTGAAAACACCGATCAAGTATCGTCGCTGGCCCAGAGAGTTATTAAGCAAGTTAGTGGTGAGTGTGGTGTCGGCTGCGCTGATCGGCGTGGTCGCCCTGGCCAATTATCAAGGGTTGTCTTCATTGTTTCGCAATCATCATGAGTTGCACTTGATGGTGGTGCCGAGCAACTACATCGGTGCGTCGATCGGGTACTTGCGTGAGCAGGTCGCGTCGGCCAAACAGCCGTTCATCACCTTGGGTGAAGATGCGAGTCGCAATCCGGTCTGGCAATCCCATGCCCGCAAGTCCCTGACTGTATTGGTGGTGGGGGAGAGCGCCCGTGCCGAGAACTTCGGCATCCTGGGCTATAACCGCGATACCACGCCGGAACTGAATAAAGAAACCGGCCTGATCGCCTTCACTGATGTGCACTCCTGCGGTACCGAAACCGCGGTATCGGTACCGTGTATGTTTTCCAACATGGGCCGCAAGAACTACGACGCCAGCAAGGCGAAGAATGAAGAAGGCCTGCTGGATGTGCTCAAGCGCGCTGGGCTGGAGGTGATCTGGCGTGACAACCAGTCGGGCTGCAAAGGCACTTGCGATCGGGTCACCGTGCAGGACGTCAGTAATCTCAAGGACCCGGCCCTGTGCGCCAACAGTGAGTGTCGCGACGAAATTCTGCTCCAGGGCCTGCAGCATTTCATCGACAACCTGGACAAGGACACCGTGCTGGTGCTCCACCAAATGGGCAGTCACGGGCCGGAGTACTTTAAGCGCTATCCCAAGCAATACGAACATTTCACCCCGGTGTGCCAAAGCAATGCGCTGAACAATTGCAGCCGCCAGAGCATCGTCAATGGCTACGACAACACGCTGGTGTACACCGACCATGTGTTATCGACCCTGATCGACCTGCTGCGGGCCAATCAGGACAAGGTCGACACCGCGATGCTGTACCTGTCGGACCATGGCGAATCCCTGGGCGAGTACAACCTGTTTCTCCATGGCACGCCCTACATGCTCGCCCCGGAACAACAGAAACACGTGGCGATGCTGGCCTGGTTTTCCGACAGCTACCAGAAGTCCTTCTCGGTCGATACCCACTGCCTGCAACTGAGCCGGGACAAGCCCTTGAGCCAGGACAATCTGTTTCATTCGATGCTCGGGCTGTTGGAAGTCAACAGCAAGGTCTACAACCGGGACCTGGACCTGTTCGCCGGTTGCCGTGGCGCGGTCATTGACGGCGTGTTGGCCCGGCAGTGAGTGCCTCGACTTTTTTTTCACGTACCGGTGGTTAGCCTGTTCCTATTCATCTTTCCCAAGAGCGGTTGGTATGTCCGGGCAACCCCCATCCCCCGTAGAGATCGAGTTCGCCAGGCATCATGACCGGGAACACGCGCGCATCTGTCGTCAAACGGTGCCCAAGCGACTGCGCCTGGCGTTCTGGCGTGACGAGCAACTGGTGCGCAATGCCTTGAAAGCCGCCGGTGAACCGGGACTGGTGCTGGATGTGACCTGTGGCGCGGGTCGGTTCTGGCCGGTGCTGGCCGAACATGCCAACCGGGTGATCCTGGCAGCGGACCCTTCGCCGGACATGCTTGATCATGCCCGAACCCACCATGGCGGCGCGTTGCTGGAGCGGGTCACGACCTTTCCCAGTTCGGCATTCACCCTCGGCCTGTCGGCTAACGCGGTGGACTGTATTTTGTGTCTGCAACTGTTTCGGCACGTCAGGGACAGTGAACATCGGCTGGCGCTGTTGCGCGAATTTCATCGGGTCAGCCGTGACACGGTGATTGTGTCGGTGCAAATTGAAGGTCACCTCAACATCGGACCTGCGCCGCACCGCGGCCTGGCCGACAAGGCTGAAGTTGAAACCGAGTTTCGCCAGGCCGGTTTCACCTTGCTGTGGTACCAGGATTTTTTGCCAGGGTTTGCGCTGAAGCGGGTTTATGCGTTGTGCAAGGCCGGTTAATTGCCGATGTAGGACTATTCTTGCCTTCACGCAGGCGATTTCTCTCAGGCTCCCGCTCTATGGATGCTCGCAATCGCTGACGGCGATATATACTGCGCGCCATTCTTCAAGGGAGAGCCGTGTGGCCATCGATATTCACTGGATTCGCGACAACGATAGCCTCGGTCAGTTTTGCGCCCAATGGCAGCAGTTGCCATTCGTCGCCCTCGACACTGAATTCATGCGGGTCGACACGTTTTATCCCATTGCCGGTTTGTTGCAGATCGGCGACGGCGAGCGCGCCTATCTGATCGACCCCTTGACCATCGACAACTGGAAACCGCTGGCCGCGTTGCTGGAAAACCCGGCAGTGCTCAAGGTGCTGCACGCCTGCAGCGAAGACCTTGAAGTGCTACTGCGCTTGACCGGCAGCCTGCCCGCGCCGCTGTTCGACACTCAATTGGCGGCCGCCTACCTGAACCTGGGTTTTTCCATGGGTTATTCCCGGCTGGTACAGGAAGTGTTGGGCATCGAGTTGCCCAAGGGCGAAACCCGCTCTGATTGGTTGCAAAGGCCACTGTCCGAAACGCAGATCAGCTACGCCGCTGAAGATGCAGTGCATCTGGCGGAAGTTTTCGTACAACTGCGGCCGAAGCTTTCTGACGAAAAATACGCCTGGGTCCTGGAGGATGGCGCCGAGCTGGTGGCCAACCTGCGTCGCGAAGTCGACCCCTATGAGGTTTATCGCGAGGCCAAGCTGGCCTGGAAACTTTCCCGTGCCCAACTGGCCGTGCTGCGCGAGCTATGTGCCTGGCGCGAGCGGGAAGCGCGGGCTCGCGACCTGCCGCGCAACCGGGTCATTCGCGAGCATTCGCTGTGGCCTCTGGCCCGTACTCAGCCGGATAATCTCGGTGCGCTGGCGAAAATTGAAGACATGCACCCGCGTACCGTACGCCAGGACGGCGAGTTTCTGCTGGAGCTGATTAAACGCGCCGCCAGCGTGTCGCCCGAGCAATGGCCGCCAGCCGTGGCCGAACCCTTGCCCATCGAGGCCACGGCGCTGGTCAAGCGTTTACGGGCACTGGGGCAGGCTGAGGCCGAGCGCCTGGGAATCGCCCCTGAATTGATGCTGCGCAAGAAAACCCTCGAAGCGCTGATCAAAAGCGGCTTTCCCGAGGGCCCTTACCAATTGCCCGATTCGCTGCGTGGCTGGCGCCGCGAATTGATGGGCCAGGCGCTGCTCGATAGCCTGGCCACCGCCGGAGAACAGCCTTGAAACGTATCTGCTCGATCTACCGAAGCTCGAAGAAAAACGAGATGTACCTGTATGTGCTCAAAAGCGATGCCCTGGAGCGTGTGCCTGAGCCCTTGATGGCGGCCTTTGGCAAGGCGATCCATGCCTTTGACCTGGTGCTGAGCCCCGAGCGCAAACTGTCCCGGGAAGACATCAGCCTGGTGCTGGAAAACCTCGATACCCAGGGTTATCACCTGCAGATGCCGCCGGCCGAAGACGAATACATCGAGCATCTGCCTGAGGAGTTGCTGCGACGCAACGACCCGGTCTGACGGAACCCTGAGGCCCCTTTCCCGGCCTCTTGAAACACTGGAATGGTTTATTGACGATGGCCGCAAGGATGGAGCGACACTCTGTCGGCGGTCGTCTGCATAGTTTTTGAAAGGTTTGATCCATGCGCGTTCTGATTGCCGAACACGACCACGCGGTGTACGCCCAGCTTCTGCGACAGGCTGCACCCGATCTAGAAGTCCTGACCAGCGGCGACTCCGCCGAACTGTCGCGACTGGCCGCCGACTGCCCGGTCTGGCTGGGCCAGCCCGACCTGCTGGCCACCCTGTTGCGTCAAGGCCATCAACCCGGTTGGCTGCAATCAACCTGGGCGGGCATCACACCGCTGCTGGCTGAGGGCTTGACGCGCGATTATCGTCTGACCCGTGCGGTGGGCATTTTTGGCCAGGTGATGGCCGAGTACGTCCTTACCTATATGCTCGGCCATGAGCGTGAGGTGCTGGCGAGGCTGGTCAGCCAAGTGGAGCGCAAGTGGGACAACCGTCAGGGCCAGAGCCTGGCCGGGCGCAAGGCACTGATCGTCGGGACTGGCGATATCGGCCAGCGCGTAGCGCAGTTCCTGCTGCCGTTTGGGGTGCAGTTGTATGGCATTGCCAGCGAAGCCCGGGAGCTGGCGCCGTTCATCGAGGTTGGGGCGCTGAAGGATCTGCCGCGCATGGTGGGCGAGGTGGATTACGTGATCAACCTGCTGCCCAACACGCCGGATACCCACGATATATACGATGCGACGCTGTTCAGGCAATTCAAGCCCACCGGGCTGTTCATCAATGTCGGGCGCGGCGTGGCCGTGGTTGATGCGGATCTGGTGCAAGCCTTGAAGGAAGGGCACCTGGCCGGCGCGGTCATTGACGTTTGCCGTCAGGAACCCTTGCCTCAGCGGCATCCGTTCTGGACGGCCTGGGGCTTGCTGTTGACTGGCCATAGCTCGGCACCGACGTCGCCTGCGATGATGGTGCAGTTGTTTCTGGAGAACCTGCGGGCCTACCAGGACGGCGAAACAGCATTGCGTGGGGAAGTGGATTTCGATCGGGGCTATTAGACCGACCCGAATCAACTTGTGGGAGCGAGCCTGCTCGCGATAGCGGTTTGCCAGCCGGCATCAATGCTGGCTGATCTGGCGCTATCGCGAGCAGGCTCGCTCCCACAGTTGATCTTCAACGGTCATTCAATCGGTGTTCTCGGCCAATCCACTTGCGGACTTCGCCAACACAACGCCCTACCGACAGTCGCCCATGCTTGGCCTGAAGAGGCCCCGGCACTAGACTGACGGCCTTTTCACCACCTGATGCTGATTGCTTGAGCCATGGCCGCCAAAGTCGAACCGTTCTGGATACGTAAAACCCTCGATCAGCTTGATGCGCAGGAATGGGAATCGCTGTGTGATGGCTGTGGCCTGTGCTGTCTGCAAAAACTCGAAGACGAAGACGACAACAGCGTCTACTACACGCGCATCGCCTGCAAATTGCTGGACCTGAAGACCTGCCAGTGCACCGACTATCCCCGGCGCCGCGACTTTGTTCCCGATTGCATCCAGCTCACGCCGGGCAAGGCCGATGAGTTCAAATGGTTGCCGCCGACCTGCGGTTATCGCCTGGTCAGCGAGGGCAAGGATCTGCCGCTGTGGCACCACCTGGTCTGCGGTGATCGCGATGCCGTGCACCACGAACGCATTTCTCAGTCCGGGCGCATGCTGGCCGAAGGCAGCGTGCCCGAAGACGATTGGGAAGATCATCTGATTTTTCGCGCTGGCTGAACGGCCGGGCATCGCACCATCAGGGAGAACCCATGGCGGCAGGATTGAAACGGATACTGGCAGCCGGGTTGTTGGCGGTGTGCGGGCCGCTGTGGGCGGCGCAGAAAGTCGATCTGGATTATCACGTGCATCTGTTGCCGCAAAGCGATCAGGCCGAAGTGCGCTTGACATTGGCACGGGGCTCGGCGGTGCGCAGCCTGGACTTCGATCTCGGCGATGGCAGCCGCTACAGCCACTTCAAGGCCGACGGGCAATGGCAACTCATCCCCGGCAAGGAAACACGCGGTGTTTGGCGTCCGACCGCTGACAAGGCGAGCCTGACCTATCGCGTGCGCATCAGCCAGGCCCGCAAGAATGGCACTTTCGAAACCCGCATGTCTCCCGGCTGGGCCTTGCTGCGCGGCGATGACCTGGTGCCATCGGCCCGGCTCGACCAGCAGGACGGTGTCGAGCTGGTTGCACGTCTGGAGTTTGAACTGCCTGAAGGCTGGAAGAGCATCGAAACGCCCTGGCCGCGCATCGGCAAGCAACGCTTTCGCATCGACAATCCCGCGCGGCTGTTCGATCGCCCCACCGGCTGGATGCTCGCCGGAAAACTCGGCAGCCGCCGCACGCGCCTGGGAGAAACCGAGGTGACGGTGGCCTCGCCCCAAGGCCAGGGCATGCGCCGAATGGATGTGCTGACGCTGCTGACGTTCGTCTGGCCGCAGGTGCAGGCGCTGGTGCCGCGTCATCCCGGCAAGCTGCTGATCATCGGTGCGTCAGACCCGATGTGGCGTGGTACCCGGGCCGGGCATGAATCGATTTATCTGCACAGTCGCCTCCCTCTGGTCAACGAACGCGGCAATAGCCCGATGTTGCGGGAGCTGGTGCAGATGTTGGTGCGCGTCAACGATCGTGAGCGCAGTGACTGGATCAGCGAAGGGCTGGCCGAGTACTACGCCATCGAATTGCTGCGCCGGGCCGGGGGTATGAGTGATGAGCGCTACCAGAGCCTGAATGACCGGCTCGCTCGGGACAGCAAAAGCGTCACCACCTTGCGCGGCGAGCAGATCCGCCCGGCGACGGTGGCCAAGGCGGTGTTGCTGTTGCAGGAACTGGACCGCGAGATTCGTTTGAAAACCCGCAACAAGCGCTCGCTTGATGACGTACTGCAGGCCGCCATGCGTCTGGAGACGGTCGATACCCGGGAGTTTGTGCAACTCAGTGAAAGTGTATTGGGCGGGGGCTCCACCGTTCTGGATAGCAAGTTACTTCAGTAATACCGCTATCGCGGGCAAGCCTTGCTCCCACACTGGATCTTTGCCGGATGAAATATTTGGTACGACTCGATCTTGTGGGAGCAAGGCTTGCCCGCGATGAGGCCATCAGCCCCACCGCAAAAGTCAGAGCCCAACCTTGCGAATTCAACTCGATCCTGTGGGAGCAAGGCTTGCCCGCGATGAGGCCATCAGCCCCACCGCAAATGTCAGAGCCCAACCTTCGGCGAATTCAACTCGATCCTGTGGGAGCAAGGCTTGCCCGCGATGAGGCCATCAGCCCCACCGCAAAAGTCAGAGCCCAACCTTCGGCGAATTCAACTCGATCCTGTGGGAGCAAGGCTTGCCCTCGATGAGGCCATCAGCCCCACTGCAAAGTCAGAGCCCAACCTTCGGCGAATTCAACGAATCATTCCCTGTCACCGTAGCCGTGCCGGTCGCGGCCTCGGCACTGGCCTTCATGCGGCTCAACTCTTCACCGGCCTGCTCGATCCGGGCACGGGCGTGGTGCAGGTTCTGACGATTTTTTTCCAGCAGAGTCTTGGCCGAACAGTGCCCGGTGATGCCTCGCGCCAGGGCCATGCCGCCAATGGCCAGTTGAGCCAGGCCGATCACACCGCCTCGACGCAAGCCCTTGCCCATCATCAGCACGCCCCCGGCCAATGAGCCAACGCGTTCCCAGCCATGCACGTTCTGCGAACTATGGGATTGAAAAGGGGTGGTCTCAATCGGCTCGAACGGATTGTTATCGCTCATGATCTGTCTCCGGTGTGGGGATTGGTATAAAACTGACTGCCCGAGCAATTCCCTCGTTCAATCGGATTTCGCACCGATCAGCGGAGTTGCGGCCCCGAACGGGTGTTGTTGCCTTTGGCCATGCGGTCGTACAGCACGACGTTGACCGTGGCTGCCAGGTTCATGCAACCGGTGGTGGGGATGTACACCACGTCTTCGCACCAGTCACGGATGTCTTTATCCAGCGAGCCATCCTCCGGGCCGAAGATATACAGCGCCCGGTCCGGGTGAGTGTATTCAGGCAACGGGCGAGCGCCTTCCACCAGTTCCACGGCCACCGGCACACAGCCCAGGGGCAGGATTTTTTTCAGGTCGTCGATGCCGATCAACGGGATGTCGTAGTGGACTTTCTTGGTGTCCGTGACGAAGTCCGCGGCGCGCTCATAGCGCTTGCCGGTGTAGAACACCGACGCCACGCCGTAGCAGCCGGCGGCACGCATGACCGAACCGACGTTTTCCGGAGATTTGGGGTTGAACAAACCGATGCAGCTGTAGCGTTTGTTGGCCACGGGCGGGGCGCCTTTGGGGAAAAGGCGCGATTATACGGGGAATGTCCGGGCTGGGCTCGGTTCTGGTGATGTATTGCTCTGAAGATCGCCATCGCGAGCAGGCTCGCTCCCACAGTGGATTCGTGTTGTTCACAAAATCCTGTGGGAGCAAAGCTTGCTCGCGAAACAGCCGCCGCGGTTTCTGAAAGACCGCATCGGCTTCATCGCGGGCACGCCTTGCTCCCACATAAATCCTCTCGCCACAATGGCAGGCTACTCGTCTTTTTTCATCAGCCCGGCCAGCGCTGCGAACGGGTTGTGGGTCGCCTTGGCGATTTTCGGGGTGCTCAGGGAGCCGTCGCCGAAATATTGCTGGTCGGTGTAGCGCGAGTGTTCGTTGTCGTGGCAGTACAGGCACAGCAGTTCCCAGTTGGAACCGTCCTGCGGGTTGTTGTCGTGGTTGTGATCGCGGTGGTGAACGGTCAGTTCACTCAGGCGCTTGCCGGAAAACTCACGGGCGCAACGGCCACAGACGTGGGGGTACATTTTCAGGGCTTTGTCGCGGTAACCCATTTCCCGGTCACGCTGGGCATCGGCCAGGATGCGATCCAGCTTGGCGGTGTTGGACGGTGGCGTTGACGAACTCATGGGTTCACCTTTGTAAAAAAGACTGATGACGGTTGAGCAGAGTTTAGCTCAGCCCTTGAGCTTCTCGGCAATCCAGATGGTGTGGCGGGTGCCTTTGTTGCCATGGGCGAAGACTTGCACTTCTTCGGCCTTGAAGCCGGCCTTTTTCAGTTTGTCGGAAAACTGCCGGTCAGCGCTGGCCGACCATACCGCCAGCACACCCTTGGGTCGCAGGGCCTTGGCGCAGGCCGCCAGGCCACCGGCTGAATACAG
Source organism: Pseudomonas hefeiensis (assembly GCF_030687835.1). Taxonomy (NCBI): domain Bacteria; kingdom Pseudomonadati; phylum Pseudomonadota; class Gammaproteobacteria; order Pseudomonadales; family Pseudomonadaceae; genus Pseudomonas; species Pseudomonas hefeiensis. Next base: position 4,789,187 of record NZ_CP117449.1, on the reverse strand, counting down.
CCAGCTGTTGGCTTTCTGCGTCAGGCCTTCGGGACCATTGTCGACGTCCAGCATGATGGCATCAAAGCCCTGGGGTTCGGCTTGCAGCACCTTGGCGACATCTTCCATGCGGATCACGGTACGCGGGTCCGACAGTGGTCGACCGGCCTTTTCGCCCAAAGGGCCGCGGTTCCACTCCACCACGCCGGGCACCAGTTCGGCCACCACCACTTCGGCACTCTTGCCCAGGTGCTTGAGGGCCGAGGCCAGCGTGAAACCCATGCCGAGACCGCCAATCAGTACGCGCGAGCCGGGACGGCCGGCGACCTTGCGGCAAGGAATCTCTGCCAGGGCGTCTTCGGAGCCGTGCATGCGCGTATTCATCAACTGGCCGCCGTCACCGCCCTGGATCTTGATGACGAAGTCGTCGCCGTACTCGAACAGGCACAGGGCACCGCCGTTATCAGGGATGGGGGTGGTGTCCAGTAGAACGAAACGTTTCATGGATGTCTCATGCAAAGGAGGGGCAAAGCGGCGCGGTAAGGACTAGCCTGAAGACAGACAATAGCCACGGAGCCATTGATGAAGCGCACCATTCTAACGGCCATTGCCCTGGCAGCGCTCTCGATAAGTTGGGCGCAGGCCCAGCAGCCCACGATTCCGGTGAACCCACCGAGCATTCCCGGTTCGCCCGGCACCCCCACACCGATGCCATACCCACCGGTCACGCCCAGCGGCGTACCTACGCCCGGCCCCGGAAGCGGACCGCCGTTGCTACCGCCAATTGAAATGCCCAAGCCGCCCAAGGACCAGCCGATACCGGGCCTGGAGCCGAAACCCGCGAAGGCCAAATCGCCGGGGGGGTAGGTCTGAAGCCAGTCGGTGAAATAACTGAATGGCAAAACCCTGGGGGTTCGGGCATTGCGGTGAACTCTGTGGGAGCAAAGCTTGCTCGCGATGACGTCGGCATAGGCAACACCGCTATCGCGAGCAAGCTTTGCTCCCACAGGGCTGCTCCCACAGGTTCTGTGTTTCAACTGATAGAGCGAGTCAGACCTGCTGCGACAGCAACTGCCCATCGGCCATGCGCAGGCGCTTGGACAGGGAGACGGCGAGGGCGCGGATGATTTTGGCGGCGATCTTCGGTGCATCGTTGAGCATTTTTTCCAGGGAATCCTTGCCCAGGTTCAGTAATTGGCAATCACTGGCGGCGATGCAACTGGCCGAGCGCCGTTCTCCGTCAAGCACCGCCATTTCCCCGAATGCCCGGCCGCTGCGCAGCGTGGCGATGGTGACGGGTTGGCCGTCGGGGCCGGTTTTCTGCACGGCCACCTGCCCTGAATGGATGATGCACATGAAGCTGCCGGCATCGCCCTCGCGGAAAATCGCTTCTCCTTGGGCAATGGCGCTGATGCTGAAGTAGCCCGACGCCGCGGCGAAGTCGACAGGCTGTAACTGGTCAAACAGACCGCAGTCCATCAGCCAGTCGCGGATTTCGTTGTTCAGTAAAGTGGGTTCTGACATGGCGTCACGGTCTTTTTCTTGTGGCTGGTGCGGTTGCAAGGGTTTGGATGTAAGGCGATTCCTTTGTGGGAGCAAGGCTTGCCCGCGATACAGACGACTCGGTCTGTCTGTCAGATCAAGCTGATGCCATCGCGGGCAAGCCTTGCTCCCACAAAGGCTCGTCCCACATTGGATGGTGGTATCAGAGCCCTGCGTATGGAGCTAAGACCCAGCCATGCCACAGAGTTCCTCAGACCAATCCCAAAACCTTCAAAACAAATGCATATTCGAGGGCTACGTCACGTAACCCCTGGTAGCGCCCGCTCATTCCGCCGTGGCCGGCGCCCAGTTCGGTCTTGAGCAGCAAGGGGTTGTCATCGGTCTTGGTGGCGCGCAATTTTGCCACCCACTTGGCCGCTTCCCAATACTGCACGCGGCTGTCGTTGTAACCGGCGATCACCAGCAGCGCCGGATACGCCTGGGCGCTGACGTTTTCGTACGGGGCGTAGGCCCTGATCCGATCATAGACGGCCGGCTCTTCGGGATTGCCCCACTCGTCGTATTCGGTGACGGTCAGCGGCAGGTCCGGGTCGAGCATGGTGTTAAGCACATCGACGAACGGCACTTCGGCAATCGCGACCTTGAACAGATCCGGCCGTTGATTGAGCACCGCGCCGATCAGCAAGCCACCGGCGCTGCCGCCGCTGATCGCCAGTTGATCGGCGCGGGTGACACCGTTGGCGATCAAATGCTCGGCGCAGGCGATGAAGTCGCTGAAGGTGTTGTGTTTGTGCTCCTGCTTGCCGGCGCGATACCAGGCTTCCCCCAGTTCACCGCCCCCACGCACATGGGCAATGGCAAATGCCACGCCGCGATCAAGCAGGCTCAGCCGCGCATGGGAAAACCACGGATCAAGACTCTCGCCATAGGCGCCGTAGCCATACAGGTACAGCGGCACCGGCTGGCCGAGGGCTTGGCGCTTGACCACCAGGCTGATAGGCACCTGCGTGCCGTCCGGTGCCGTCGCCCACAGCCGCTGGCTTACATAGTCATCAGCGTCGAATGGGCCGAGGACCGGGGTTTGCTTGAGTACGACCTGTTCGCCGCTGGTCAGATCCAATTGGCGGATCTGTGCCGGACGGTTCAGCGCCTCGTAGCGCAAGCGAATGCGGGTGCTGACGAATTCCAGGCTGTTCTGCACATGCAGGCTGTAGGCCGCGTCCGGCAGTTGCACCCGATACGCTGGTAAACCTTGCGGGTGAACCTCGATGATTGGCAGGCCGCCTTCACGCAGGCTCAGGGTCATGGCGCTGGCGTTCAGGCTCAGGCCGTCGATCATCACTGTGTCGCTGTGGGGGATCAGGTTCTGCCAGTCGGCCTCGGTCGGCGCCAGGCCCGTGTCGGGGGCCTGGTACAGCGCGAAGTTGATCCCGTCGCGGTTGCTGCGGATCAACCAGCTCCACTGACCATCGAGCAAGCCATGGTCGACGTCGTATTCATGGTTTTCCACCCGTGGCGCCAGGCAGGTGAAAGGCTGGTCTGGTTGTGCGGCGTCCAGGACCCAGACTTCACTGGTGGTTTTACTACCCAGGGACAGGATCAACTGCCGCTCGGAACTTGAGCGGTAGCAATGCAGGAAAAAACGCCCGTCCGGCTCGTGGAACACTTCTTCGGCAGCCGTTCCGTCCAGGCGATAGCGCAAGAGTTTGTGCGGGCGATGGGTGTCATCCAGCTCACCAAAGAACAGCGTCAGGCTGTCATTGGCCCAGGTCATGCTGCCGTCGCAATCCTCAAAGGACAGTTCACTGACTTTGTCATTGGCCAGCTCCTTGACGAACAGGGTGTAGATCTCGTCGCCGGTGGTGTCCAGGCTGTAGGCCAGGCGCTGGTGGTCGGGGCTGATGCTGAAGGCACCCAGGGAAAAGAAACCACCGCCAGCCAGCACGTTAGGGTCCAGCAACAATTGTTCGCGGCTTTCATCCACGGTCAGGCTGTCATCCACCGGACGCGGGCAGCGGTAGTGACGCGGGTATTCGTCTCCGGCCGTGGTGCGGGTGTAATACAGGTACGGACCCCAGGGCGAAGGCAGGGACAGATCAGTCTCCAGAATCCGGCCCTTGATTTCCTGGAACAGGGTTTCGCGCAGTTCGCCCTGGTCAGCCAGTTGCGCGTCCTGATAGCTGTTTTCAGCCTTGAGGTAGTCGAGCACGGCGTCGGTGTCGCGCTCCTGCAGCCAGGCGTAGGGGTCAACGCCGGCGTCCCGGCGGGCAATCGGGGCGTTGCAGACGTGGGCAGATAGGGGCATGAAAGGCTCTCGAACATTGTACGAAATAGGGACTGGTGGTCGCTGTGGTTAGTTCTGTCAGCCACCGTCGGCGCCAGAAATTAACCGACAGATACCGCGGCACAGACCACTCGACAGACGCCGGGGCAGCCTGACGAGCGAAAAGCCGTTACTATAAGCGCCTATTTGCCTGCCTTGCCATGGACACCATGACCGAGAACGACTATCTGATCGCCTGGGGCCTCTATGCCTTCGCCGCCCTGGGCTGCCTGTTGGTATGGATGCGCATGACCCGCTGGATCTGGCGCTGGCTGCGCGAGCCGCTGCGCCTGTTGATGGCGGTGTTGCTGTTCAGCCCCACTATCGTCGACCCCGTGAAGGAACAGGTTGCCCCGGCCCTGGCCATCGTCGCCCTGGACGTACTGTTCAAGGTCGGCAACAACGCCTGGCGTGCTGTGTCCGATCTGTTCATGTACGGCATGATCGCCTTTGGTCTCTATTTGATTGTCGTGCTGATCCGCTTCCCCATCGAGCGTGCGGCCAGCGCTCGCAAGGAAAAAACCGCTGCCGCCAAAGCCGCCGCCGCAGCTGATGAGCTACAGGATGAGCAGCAGGATGAGCAACCGTTCGGCGTGGCGGGTGATGACCGTTACGGTCGCCCGCCAGTACCGAGCAACCCTCAGCGTTCGCGTATCGAACCGCGGCTGTAACCAGGCTTGCCCCATTGAAGCGAGGGTCCGAGCATGTGTGAGTTACTGGGCATGAGTGCCAACGTGCCGACCGATATCGTATTCAGCTTCACCGGGCTGATGCAGCGCGGCGGCAAGACCGGACCGCATCGGGACGGCTGGGGCATCGCGTTCTATGAAGGTCGTGGCCTGCGCCTGTTCCAGGACCCGGCCGCCAGCAGCGAGTCGGAAGTGGCGAACCTGGTGCAGCGCTATCCCATCAAGAGCGAAGTGGTGATCGGGCACATCCGCCAGGCCAATGTCGGCAAGGTCTGCCTGTCCAACACCCACCCGTTCGTGCGTGAGTTGTGGGGCCGCAACTGGTGCTTCGCGCACAATGGTCAACTCGCCGATTTCCAGCCGGGCGCAAGCTTCTATCGTCCGGTGGGCGATACCGACAGCGAGGCGGCGTTCTGTGATTTGCTTAACCGCGTGCGCCAGGCGTTCCCGGAACCGGTGGTGGTGGAGCAACTGTTGCCGTCGTTGATCCAGGCCTGCACCGAATACCGCAGCAAGGGCGTGTTCAATTGCATGCTCAGTGATGGCGACTGGCTGTTCTGCTATTGCTCGACCAAACTGGCCCAGATTACCCGTCGCGCGCCGTTCGGCCCGGCGCGGCTCAAGGATGTCGACGTGATCGTGGATTTCCACGCCGAAACCACGCCCAACGACGTGGTCACGGTAATTGCCACCGAACCCTTGACCGAAAACGAAACCTGGACCCGCTACGAACCGGGCCAATGGAGCCTGTGGCGGCGCGGCGAATGCGTCAGCCACGGCCAGACCGAATAAGGACGTCATGATTATGTTGCTCAGTTATCTACGGCTGGTGTTGTTCGCGGTAGGCTTGCTGGTGGGGGTGCAGGTGCCTGGTTTCATCAGTGATTACGCCAAGCGGGTCGAGGCGCACCTGATCGAAGCGCAGACCGGGCTGCAAGGTTTCCAGGGCACCGCCAATCAGTTTTTCAAAGGCGACATGCAGGCGTTGGTGGCTCATTACCGTGCCAGCGAAGACCCGATCTTTCGCAGTGATGCCGACAGCCTGAACACCTTGCTCGTCCGTCAGCAGGCGTTGGACAAGCAATTCCAGGCGATGCAAGGTCCGTGGTACATCCGCTTGCTGCAAGTGGCGCTGGCCGCCGACCCGGAGATTCGCAAGGAAACCTGGAATGGCTACAGCTACCAGATCCTCCTGACCCCAGAGGCGATGATCTGGGGCCTCAGTGGCGCCATGTTGCTGTCGTTCGGCCTGGAGTGTCTGTTCCGCCTGATCGACTGGGTGGTGCTGGGCGGCAGGCGTCTGCGCCAGAGCCGACCGATTGAAGAGCGCGATTTGCGCGGGTTGTAATCGCTTGAATCAAAGGGCTTTGTTTGGACCGGCCAGGTGGCTTCTTGTGGCGAGGGAGTGGCCGCCGCGTCTGCGACGCTGCGCTGTCGCGCAGTGAACTAGGTCCTGTGGCGAGGGGATTTATCCCCGCAGGGCTGCGCAGCGGCCCTAAAGCAGTTAACTCAATCTTCCTGGCACACCGGTTTGCCTGGTTTGGGGGCTGCTGCGCAGCCCAGCGGGGATAAATCCCCTCGCCACAATAGCGTTGCGCCAGTCCATGTGTGACGAAGATCCGGTGTGGCGGTGAGCCTGCTCTGCCCTGAAGGGCAGAAAAAATCTTACTTGGAAAGCAACCGCATCCCTTCTTCCAGCCCTCGCAAGGTCAGCGGGAACATCCGGTCCTCCACCAGTTCGCGCACGATGTTGGTCGACGCGGTGTAGCCCCAGGTGTCCTTCGGGTAAGGATTGATCCAGATGAGCTTCTTGTACTTCTCCATGAAGCGCTGCATCCAGACATACCCCGGCTCTTCGTTCCAGTGCTCGACGCTGCCGCCGGCCTGGGTGATTTCATATGGGGCCATGGCGGCGTCACCGATGAAGATCACTTTGTAGTCGGCACCGTACTTGTGCAGCAAGTCTTGGGTCGAGGTGCGCTCCGAGGTGCGGCGCAGGTTGTTTTTCCACACTGATTCATAGACGAAGTTGTGGAAGTAGAAATACTCCAGGTGCTTGAACTCGGTCTTGCAGGCCGAGAACAGTTCTTCGCAGATTTTTACGTGGGCATCCATCGAGCCGCCGATGTCGAACAGCAACAGCAACTTGACGGTGTTGCGTCGTTCCGGGCGCATCTGGATATTCAGCAGGCCGGCGTCCCGGGCGGTATGGTCGATGGTGCCATCGATATCCAGCTCTTCGGCGGCCCCCTGGCGGGCAAACTTGCGCAGGCGGCGCAGGGCGACCTTGATATTACGGGTGCCCAGTTCCACCTGATCGTCCAGGTTCTTGTATTCGCGCTGGTCCCAGACCTTCACGGCTTTGCCCTGGCGCTTGCCGGCGTCGCCGACGCGAATGCCTTCGGGGTTGAACCCGCCGGAGCCGAACGGGCTGGTGCCGCCGGTGCCGATCCATTTGTTGCCGCCGGCATGGCGCTCCTTCTGTTCCTCCAGGCGCTTCTTGAATTCTTCGATCAGCTTGTCCAGGCCGCCCAGGGACTGGATCTGTGCCCGCTCTTCGTCGGACAGCGAGCGTTCGAATTCCTTGCGCAGCCAGTCTTCGGGAATCAGCGCCTGGAGATGATCATCGAGTTTCTCCAGGCCATTGAAGTAAGCGGCGAAGGCCCGGTCGAACTTGTCGAAATGCCGTTCATCCTTCACCAGGATCGCCCGGGACAGGTAATAAAACTCGTCCATGTCGGCGAAGATCACCCGCTGTTTCAGAGCGTTGATCAGGTCCAGCAGTTCACGCACCGACACCGGCACCTTGGCGGCGCGCATTTCATTGAACAGGTTAAGCAGCATGGCAATCGCCCTCGCTCTTGTTGAAACGAAGAGGGTTCAGCGGGTGCCACGGCGGCTCATGAACGCCAGGCGCTCGAGCAGTTGCACGTCCTGTTCGTTCTTGACCAGGGCGCCGGCCAGGGGCGGAATGGCCTTGGTCGGATCACGCTCACGCAGCACCGCTTCGCCGATGTTGTCGGCCATCAGCAGCTTGAGCCAGTCCACCAGTTCGGAGGTGGAAGGTTTTTTCTTCAGGCCCGGCACCTTGCGCACGTCGAAGAACACGTCCAGCGCTTCGCTGACCAGGTCTTTCTTGATGTCCGGGTAATGCACGTCGACGATTTTCTGCAGGGTGACGCGGTCGGGGAAGGCGATGTAGTGGAAGAAGCAACGGCGCAGGAAGGCGTCCGGCAGTTCCTTTTCGTTGTTGGAGGTAATGATGATGATCGGCCGCTGTTTGGCCTTGATGGTTTCATCGGTCTCGTAGACGTAGAACTCCATCTTGTCGAGTTCTTGCAGCAGGTCGTTAGGGAACTCGATGTCGGCCTTGTCGATCTCGTCGATCAGCAGAATCACCCGCTCTTCGGACTCGAACGCTTCCCAGAGCTTGCCCTTCTTCAGGTAGTTGCGCACGTCGTGAACCTTGTCCACGCCCAACTGCGAGTCCCGCAGGCGGCTGACCGCATCGTACTCGTACAGGCCTTGATGGGCCTTGGTGGTGGACTTGATGTGCCAGGTAATCAGGCGCGCACCGAAGGATTCAGCCAGTTGTTCGGCCAGCATGGTCTTGCCGGTGCCCGGTTCGCCCTTGACCAGCAAGGGACGCTCCAGGGTGATGGCGGCATTGACGGCCAGCTTCAGGTCATCGGTGGCCACGTAGGCGCTGGTGCCTTCGAACTTCATCTGCAGTTTCCTCGAACGTGTCGCCGGCCTGACGAGGCGGGGCGCGCGAAATAAATGTCGTGTCTGACTATAACGCGGCGCCCCGCCGACTGTGAACGCAGACGCTGTATTCAGTCTCTGAATGGGGCGTCACATGTTGACTCAGTCTTGTGGCGAGGGGATTTATCCCCGCTGGGCTGCGGAGCAGCCCTAAAGCAATGAACTCAATCTTCCTGGCACACCGAGTTGCCTGGTTTGGGGGCTGCTGCGCAGCCCAGCGGGGATAAATCCCCTCGCCACAGGACCTGTGCGACAGCGCGGCGTCAAAGACGCGGCGAGCACTCTCTGCCACAAAAAAGCCGCAAACACCCTAATCGGCCGACGGCGGCGGCTGCTCATACCGGGCATTGAAGGCCTGGACGAAACCGTTGCGCAGGATCTGCAGGAAGGCTTCGAAGGCGCTGATGTCCTGTTGATGGACATTGCCGCTGAGCTCCACCCGGGTGGCAAACTGGTTCTTGCGCTGGTTTTTCAGGGCCGTTTCGCCCGCGCCGACCAAGGCTTCCCAGACCGAACGGAAGATGTTCTTTTTTTCGTTTTCCACATCCTGCTGCCAGTCGAACACGTCAACGTCCCGCAACAGCGGTTTGATGTAGCCGCTGAGCCGGGCGTTCTCGGCTTCTGCCTCCACCACCAGGTCGCCATGGCCGGCATTGAAATCGAATTTGCCATAGGCCGCGGCGAAATCGTTGAGCCGCTTGAGTTCGATGTTGCTGGCGCGCAAACGGAAGTCGAAATCCTCGAAATCGCTCAACGGGTCGAAGGTCGCCTGCACCTCCAGCGGCGCATGTTCGGCCACCAGGGCTTTGCCCTCGAAGCGAGCGTCGCGCTTGCCTTCGGTGTCGACCACGTTGGTCAGGTTATAGAAGCTGGCATTGACGTCGATAGCCCGCAGGTTCACGGGCGGCTTGGAGTTGAAGTTGCGGAACGTCACCTTGCCGTCCCGGATCCGCACTTCGTTGAAGGTAATGGGCAGCAGCTTGCTCAGTTGCTCGCGCCAGTTGGTGCCCCGACCCGTCTGGGAGTTCTGCCGGTCGGCTCCGCCGTCGACGAAATTCACCTCGGGACGCACGAACTCCGCCTCGGCCACCACCGCATGGTCGTACCACAGCGAATGCCAGCTGACCGACAGGTCGATCAGTGGCGCCTCGACAAACGGCACCGGGACCTTGCCGTCGACCTTGACGATCTCCAGGCCGTTGATCCGGTAGGCCCCGCGCCAGAGCGCCAGGTCGACATCGGCCACCTGGCCGCGGTAGTCACCCATGTCGGCCAGTTTGTCGTTCAGGTAGTCGCGCACCAGGAGCGGCAAGGTGAAATGCAGGGCCACCAGCACCGCAACGATGGCGGCGAAAGTCCACAGTGGCCAGCTGTATCGACGCTTCATCTCAGTCAGTCTCCAGCGTTGTTAAACCATTGACTGTTGTAACAACTGGAACGTTCGGTGCAACTGGACGCCCATGGGCAACAGGCATACCTTTAAGCGCTAAATCCCCGCTGCATTAAGGACCCAGTCATGAGCCGCATATTCGCTGACAACGCCCATTCCATTGGCAATACGCCACTAGTGCAGATCAATCGCATTGCCCCGCGTGGCGTGACCATCCTGGCCAAGATCGAAGGGCGCAACCCAGGTTACTCGGTCAAGTGCCGGATCGGCGCAAGCATGATCTGGGACGCCGAAAGCTCGGGCAAGCTCAAGTCCGGCATGACCATTGTCGAGCCCACTTCGGGCAATACCGGTATCGGCCTGGCGTTCGTGGCCGCGGCCCGTGGCTATAAGCTGATGTTGACCATGCCGGCTTCCATGAGCATCGAGCGACGCAAGGTCCTCAAGGCCTTGGGCGCGGAGTTGGTGCTCACCGATCCGGCCAAGGGTATGAAAGGTGCCATCGAGAAGGCTGCCGAGATTCTGGCCAGCGACCCCGCCAAATACTTCATGCCGCAGCAGTTCGATAACCCGGCCAACCCGGCCATTCATGAAAAAACCACCGGCCCGGAAATCTGGAACGACACCGACGGCGCTGTGGACGTGCTGGTCGCGGGCGTTGGCACCGGCGGGACCATTACCGGGGTTTCGCGATACATCAAGAACACCTGCGGCAAACCGATCCTGTCGGTAGCGGTGGAACCTGTGGTTTCGCCGGTGATTACCCAGGCGATGGCGGGGGAGGAAATCAAGCCCAGCCCGCACAAGATCCAGGGGATCGGTGCCGGGTTCGTGCCGAAAAACCTCGATCTGTCGATCGTCGATCAGGTCGAACGGGTGACTGATGAAGAGTCCAAGGCCATGGCCCTGCGCTTGATGCAGGAGGAAGGCATCCTTTGCGGCATTTCCTGTGGCGCGGCGATGGCTGTGGCCGTGCGCCTGGCGCAAAAGCCGGAAATGCAGGGCAAGACCATCGTGGTGATCCTGCCGGATTCGGGCGAGCGCTACCTGTCGAGCATGTTGTTCAGCGACCTGTTTACCGAGCAGGAGACTCAGCAGTAATCGTGTCCCCCTGCGACTCGTGAGTGAACCTTATTGTGGTGGGGAGAGCTTTTGTGGGAGCAAGTTGTGGTGGGGGGAGCTTCTGTGGGAGCAAGGCTTGCCCGCGATGACCTATTGCGCCGCGCCGATGCCCTACCTTGCAGGCCCCTTCACCGCACTTGCTGCCGCCGCTGGTTTCAATACCAGCCACAGCGCCGCCGCAATCAACACCCCGCCATACAGGTGCGCCATCCCCAACGGCTCATCCAGCAGCAACGCCCCCCATAGCACGCCGAACGGGGGGATCAGGAAGGTCACGGTCATGGATTTGACCGGACCGATGGAGCTGAGCAACCGGAAGTAAAGAATGTACGCCAGCGCCGTACACACCAGGCCCAGTCCCAGCAGCGACAGCCAGACGCTCCAGCCACCCCAGCTGGCCGGCGGCTGGCTGATAACGCTGTAACCAAACAGTGGCAGCAAAAATACCGTGGCGCCGAACATGCTGCCCAGGGCCGCGAGACGACTGTCCAGCCCGCCTTGATGGTCGAGCCAGCGGCGGGTGAGGAACCCGGCGAAGCCGTAGCAGGTGGTGGCGAGCAGGCAGGCGAGGGCGCCCATCAGCAATTGCAGGTCGAAAGCCACCGGCCCCGCACCGGTCAGGATGCCGACGCCGAACAGCCCCAGGAATACGCCGCTGACCTTGGCCATGGTGAGTTTTTCGCTGAAGAACAACCCGCCGATCAACACCCCCATCAACGGTGTGGTGGCGTTGAAGATCGCCGAGTAACCGGCCGGCAGCACCTGGGCCGCCACCGAATAAAACGTTGCCGGAATGCCCGAGTTGATCAGGCCCAGCACCATCACGATTTTCAGCTTGCCGCGAAAATTCCAGTCGATACGCATCAATGCCAGGATCACCAGCAACCCGACAAAAGCGATGGAAACGCGAAAAAATGCAGTGGGGATTGTGCCAATGACAGGGGCGATAATGCGCATGAACAGGAAACTGGCTCCCCAGATGGCGGCCAATGACAGCAAACGCAGGATATCAACGGGGTTCACAGCGCATTCCTTCCTTGATCGGGTCGCAAGTGTCGCCCCGCTAAAGACCGATGGCAATGGTTGCGTTGCCGCGCGATTGGCCTCTAAGCTCAGTCGCCAATAACAAGCATGACCCGCCGAGGTTTACCCTATGCCGCAGCCATGGCCCGCCGCCGATATCGCCCGTTCGATCCTCGAAGGCTTTGACGATTACCGTGAGCATTTCCGGCAAATCACCGATGGCGCCCGCGCCCGGTTCGAGCAGGCCCGATGGCAGGAGGCGCAAGAGGCGTCGGCGGCGCGGATCAATTTGTACGAAGAAAAAGTCTTCGAAACCGTGGCCCATTTGCGCAAGGCCTTCGAAGCCGAGGCGCTGATGGATGTCAGTTGCTGGCCACTGGTCAAAAGCGCCTACATCAGCCTGATCGACCTGCGTTTCGACGATGAGCTGTCCGAGACCTGGTACAACTCGATTTTCTGCGGGTTGTTCAGTCATGACCTGATCAGCGACGGCACCATGTTCATCCATACCACCCGGCCCAGTCTGCGCCGCGCTCGCGCCGCCCAGACCCGTATCTACAAACCAGAGGGCCAGTTGGACCGGATGCTGGCGGCCATCTTCGCCGACTACCGTTTCAGCGAAGATTACGCCGACTTGCCGGGCGATTTGCAGCGCCTTGAAGCCCAGTTGCGGGAGAACCTGCCTGATTGGGTCTGCAAGGACCCACAACTGACGGTGGAATTGTTTTCGTCGGTGCTCTATCGCAACAAGGGCGCCTATCTGGTGGGCCGGATCTACACCCAGGATGACCAATGGCCATTGGTCATCCCGCTGCTGCACCGCGAAGGCCGGGGCATCCAGATCGACGCGCTGATCACCGACGAGGCGCAGGTGTCGATCATTTTCTCGTTCACCCGTTCGTACTTCATGGTGGACGTGCCGGTGCCGGCGGAATTCATCGGCTTTCTCAAGCGCATCCTGCCGGGCAAGCACATCGCTGAGCTGTACACCTCCATCGGTTTCTACAAGCACGGCAAATCCGAGTTCTACCGGGCGCTGATCAACCATCTGGCGAACACCGACGACCAGTTCATCATGGCCCCTGGCGTGCGCGGCATGGTCATGAGCGTATTCACCCTGCCGGGCTTCAACACCGTATTCAAGATCATCAAGGACCGCTTCTCGCCGTCGAAGAACGTCGACCGCGCGACCGTGATCGAAAAGTACCGGCTGGTGAAAAGCGTCGACCGGGTCGGGCGCATGGCCGATACCCAGGAGTTCGCTGATTTCCGTTTTCCCTTGAGCAAATTCGAACCGGCGTGCCTGGAGGAACTGCTGGACGTGGCGCCGTCCACGGTGTCGGTGGAAGGCGACACGGTATTGATTCGTCACTGCTGGACCGAGCGACGCATGACGCCGTTGAACCTCTACCTGGAAAACGCCAACCAGGACCAGGTGCGTGAGGCGCTGGAAGACTATGGTCTGGCGATCAAGCAACTGGCGGCGGCCAACATCTTCCCTGGCGATATGCTGCTCAAGAACTTCGGCGTGACCCGCCACGGTCGCGTGGTGTTCTACGACTACGACGAAATCTGCTTCCTCACCGAAGCCAACTTCCGTCACATCCCCCAGCCGCGGACCCCGGAAGACGAAATGGCCTCCGAGCCGTGGTATTCCATCGGGCCACTGGACGTTTTTCCCGAAGAATTCCCACCGTTCCTGTTCGCCGATGCGGGGCAACGCAAGCTGTTCGATCAACTGCACGGCGAGTTGTACAACGCCGATTACTGGAAGAGCCTGCAAGAGGCGATTCGCGCGGGCAAGGTGATCGACGTGTTCCCGTATCGGCGCAAAGACCTGGACAACGAATAACCCGGTAAGAGCGCCCTCAAAAAACCTGTGGGAGCAAAGCTTTGCTCGCGATACTGTCGCCTCGGTCCCTGGGAGACCGCGTCAACTTCATCGCGGGCAAGCCTTGCTCCCACATGTGCGCAAATCTGCGACAATCGCCCCCTGCTCAAACCGACGACCCTTGCGTACCTGATGACTGACCAAGCCCCCGCTATCGACAAGCTGCTGAAAAACCTCGACCACGCCATGCTCGCCGACCGTAACCGGTTGCGGCGTCAGTTGCTCGAGCTGCGCAAGAAACCCGACGAGGCCAGGCTGGCCCAGTGGGTGACGCGCATGCAAGCGTCGTGCGATCAGGTGTTGGCGCGCAAGGCCAGCCTGCCGGTCATTCGTTATGACGACAGCTTGCCGATCGCCGCCAAGCGTGACGAAATCAAGGACGCGTTGCTCAAGCACCAGGTGCTGATCATCGCCGGCGAAACCGGTTCGGGCAAAACCACGCAGTTGCCGAAAATCTGCCTGGAGATCGGTCGCGGCCAGCACGGTTTGATCGGCCATACCCAGCCGCGCCGCATCGCCGCACGCAGCGTGGCAAGCCGTGTCGCCGAAGAACTGGCCACACCCTTGGGCGCGCTGGTGGGTTACCAGGTGCGGTTCGAGGATCAGAGCGACGCCAACACCCTGATCAAGTTGATGACCGACGGCATCCTGCTGGCCGAGACCCAGAACGACCGTTACCTGGAACGCTATGACACGATCATCGTCGACGAGGCCCATGAGCGCAGCCTGAACATCGATTTTTTGCTCGGCTACCTCAAGACCCTACTGCCGCGCCGCCCGGACCTGAAAGTCATCATCACCTCGGCGACCATCGACCTGGAGCGTTTTTCCAAGCACTTCGATGATGCGCCGATCGTGGAGGTCTCGGGCCGCACCTTCCCGGTGGACACCTGGTATCGCCCGTTGACCCTGGAGCAGGACGAGGAGGGCAATCGGGTTGAGGACGACTTGACCGTCGACCAGGCGATCCTCGCCACGCTGGATGAAATCGCCGCTTATGAGCGCAGCGAACGCCGCAACCCCGGTGACGTGCTGGTGTTCCTGCCGGGCGAGCGGGAGATTCGCGACGCCGCGGAAATGCTGCGCAAGGCCCAGCTCAAGCACACCGAAATCCTGCCGTTGTATGCGCGGCTGTCGCCAGCCGAACAGCAGCGGATCTTCCAGTCCCACCCGGGCCGTCGCGTGGTGCTGGCGACCAACGTCGCCGAAACGTCGCTCACCGTGCCGGGCATTCGCTATGTGATTGACAGCGGCACCGCGCGCATCAGTCGCTACAGCTATCGCGCCAAGGTCCAGCGCCTGCCCATCGAAGCTATTTCCCAGGCCAGCGCCAACCAGCGCAAGGGCCGCTGCGGACGGGTCGAGCCGGGGATTTGTGTGCGGTTGTACAGCGAGGAAGATTTCCTCGGCCGGCCGGAATTCACCGATCCGGAGATTCTGCGCACCAACCTGGCGGCGGTCATCTTGCAGATGCTGCATCTGCGCCTGGGGGAGATCACCGATTTTCCGTTCATCGAACCGCCGGATGGCAAGGCCATCAGCGACGGTTTCAACCTGCTGCAAGAGCTGTCGGCGGTGGACCGCAACAGTCAGTTGACCCCGCTGGGCCGCCAGTTGGCGCGCTTGCCAGTGGACCCGCGCATGGGCCGTATGCTGCTGGAAGCGGCGAAGCTGGGCAGCTTGCAGGAAGTGCTGATCGTCGCCAGCGCCATGTCGATCCAGGACCCGCGCGAGCGTCCACCCGAGCGCCAACAGGCCGCCGACCAGGCCCACGCCCAGTGGAAAGACCCCGACTCGGACTTCGCCGGGCTGGTCAATCTGTGGCGCGGTTTCGAAGAGCAGCGCCAGGCCCTGACCGCCAGCCCGCTGCGCAACTGGTGTCGCAAGAACTTCCTCAACTACCTGCGCCTGCGCGAGTGGCGCGATTCCCATCGGCAGTTGAGCCTGATCTGCCGCGACATGCAGCTGAGCCTCAATAAAGAGCCGGCCGATTTCCCGAAACTGCACAAAGCGGTGCTTTCCGGCCTGCTGAGCCAGATCGGCCAGAAAACCGAAGACGGCGACTACCTCGGTGCCCGTCAACGACGGTTCTGGGTTCACCCCTCGTCGGGCCTGGGCAAGAAGCGTCCGCAATGGCTGATGACCGCCGAACTGGTGGAAACCACCAAGCTGTACGCGCGCATGGTGGCCAAGATCGAGCCGGACTGGATCGAACCGCTGGCCGGCCACCTGATCAAGAAAAACCACTTCGAACCCCATTGGGAGAAGAAGCGCGGGCAAGTGGTGGCGTATGAACAAATCACCCTGTTCGGGCTGATCGTGGTCGGTCGCCGGCCGGTGCATTACGGTCCGGTGGACCCGGTGGTGTCGCGGGAACTGTTCATTCGCGAGGCGCTGGTGCGCGGCGAGATCCAGTCCAGGGCCAAATGCCTGAGCGCCAATACCCAACTGCTGGAGCAACTCGACGAACTGGAGGCCAAGGCCCGGCGTCGCGACATTCTGGCAGACGAAGAAACCCTGTTCGCCTTCTACGATGCGCGCTTGCCGGCCGAGATCCACCAGACCGCGACGTTCGACAGCTGGTACCGGATCAACAGCCAGAAAGACCCGCAACTGCTGATCATGCGCGAAGAAGATGTGCTGGCCCGCGAGGCCAGTGAAGTCACTGCCGCGTACTACCCCGACACCTTGCGCGTCGGTGAGCTGACCTTGCCGCTGAGCTACCACTTCGAGCCCAACCATCCCCGCGACGGCGTGACCTTGCGCGTGCCGGCACCGCTGCTGCCCATGCTGCCGCCGGAGCGTCTGGAATGGCTGGTGCCGGGGATGATCGAAGCCAAATGCATCGCCCTGGTGCGTAACCTGCCCAAGGCTTTGCGCAAAAACTTCGTGCCAGTGCCGGATTTCGTCAAGGCCGCGCTGCAACGCATCACCTTCGCTGAGGGTTCGTTGCCGCAGTCTTTGGGCCGCGAACTGCTGCGCATGACCGGCGCGCGGGTCAGTGACGAAGCCTGGGCGCAAGCGGCGCAGCAGGTGGAAAGCCATCTGCGCATGAATCTGGAAATCGTCGACGGCCAGGGCAAGTTTCTCGGCGAAGGCCGTGACCTGGCCGAACTGACGGCGCGGTTTGCCGAAGCCAGCCAGGCCGCCTTGGCCGTGCCGCAGACGGCGAAAAGCCAGGCGCCGGTGGAGGCGAAAATCTTCGCCCCGGTGGCCGAGAAAACCCAACAGAAGATCGCCGGGCTGTCGATGACGGTGTACCCGGCGCTGGTGGAAGAGGGCGGTGTGGTCAAGGAAGGCCGCTTCCCGACCCCGGCTGAAGCCGAGTTCCAGCACCGTCGCGCCTTGCAGCGGCTGCTGATGCAGCAATTGGCTGAATCGGCCAAGTTCCTGCGCGGCAAACTGCCCGGGTTGACGGAGCTGGGCCTGCTGTATCGCGAACTGGGACGCATCGACAGCCTGGTGGAGGACATCCTGCTGGTCAGCCTCGACAGTTGTGTGCTGGAAGGCGAGCCGAGCCTGCCCCGTGATGGTGCCGCGCTGGCGTCCCTGGCCGAGCGCAAACGCGGCGGCTGGACCGAACACGCCGAACGCCTGGCGAAGTTGACCCTGGACATCCTCAAGCTCTGGCACGGCCTGCAGAAACGCTTCAAGGGCAAGATCGACCTGGCCCAGGCCGTCGCCCTGAACGACATCAAGCAGCAGCTCAGCCATCTGGTGTACCCGGGCTTTGTGCGCGAAACCCCGCATCAGTGGCTCAAGGAACTGCCACGCTACCTCAAGGCCATCGAGCAGCGCTTCGAGAAACTCGGCAGCCAGGTGCAGAAGGACCGGGTCTGGAGCGGTGAACTGTCGAATCTCTGGGCCCAGTACCAAGCGCGCGCCAGCAAACATACCCAGGAAGGCAAGCGCGACCCGCAACTGGAGCTGTACCGCTGGTGGCTGGAAGAGTACCGGGTCTCGCTGTTTGCCCAGCAACTGGGGACCAAGGTGCCGATTTCGGATAAGCGTTTGAGTAAGCAGTGGGGGCAGGTGGAGGCATAACACCTCAATCCCTGTGGGAGCGGGCTTGCTCGCGAAAGCGGTGGGTCAGCTTGCATGAATGTTGGATGTACAACCGCCTTCGCGAGCAAGCCCGCTCCCACAGGGTTTTGGGGCGTAAGTAACGGAAAATGGGCCAAACGCCAGCGTTTATGGCAAACTTCGCGCCTATAAATGCCGGTCCCGTGGTTTTGAGCTTCAATGGCCTCGGGCGGATCGGAATAAAGCGCTGCCAGGTCTGCTTCCCCTGGATGGGAAAAGACTCCTTGTGTGTTGGTACGTCGGTGCCAACGCTTTCTGCCTGAACAGATCAGAGACACGACCATGCATAACGTCGTCATCAGCGGCACCGGCCTGTACACCCCGGCCAACAGCATCTCCAATGAAGAGCTGGTGCAATCTTTCAATGCCTATGTCGAGCGGTTCAACGCCGACAACGCCGAGGCCATCGAGCGCGGTGAAGTCCAGGCATTGACCGAGTCCAGTGCGGGGTTCATCGAAAAAGCCTCCGGCATCAAGAGCCGCTTTGTCATGGACAAGGACGGTATTCTCGATCCGCAACGCATGACGCCGCGCCTGCCCGAGCGCTCCAACGACGAGTGGTCGGTGCTTTGCGAGATGGCCGTCGGTGCCGCGAAACAGGCCCTGGAACGTGCCGGCCGTACCGCCGCCGACATCGATGGCGTGATCGTCGCCTGTTCCAACCTGCAGCGGGCGTATCCGGCCATTGCCATTGAAGTCCAGGAAGCGCTGGGCATCGACGGTTTTGGTTACGACATGAACGTCGCCTGTTCTTCGGCGACATTCGGCATCCAGGCCGCGGCCAACAGCGTACAACTGGGTCAGGCCCGGGCGATCCTGATGGTCAATCCGGAAGTGTGCACCGGGCACCTGAATTTTCGCGATCGCGACAGCCACTTCATCTTCGGCGACGCGGCCACCGCCGTGATCATCGAGCGGGCGGACCAGGCGACCTCGCCGTATCAGTTCGACGTGGTCAGCACCAAGCTACTCACCAAGTTCTCCAACAACATCCGCAACAATTTCGGCTTCCTCAACCGTGCCGGGGAAGAGGGGATCGGCAGTCGTGACAAGCTGTTCGTCCAGGAAGGCCGCAAAGTTTTCCGCGATGTCTGCCCGATGGTGGCTGAGTTGATCGGCGTCCACCTGGAAGAAAATCAGCTGAACGTCAGTGAAGTGAAGCGCTTCTGGCTGCACCAGGCCAACCTGAGCATGAACCACCTGATCGTGCGCAAGCTGCTGGGCCGCGAAGCCACCGAAGAAGAAGCGCCAGTGATCCTCGATCGCTACGCCAACACCAGTTCGGCCGGTTCGGTGATTGCGTTTCACACCTACCAGGATGACTTGCCCAGCGGTTCGGTCGCCGTACTCAGCTCGTTCGGCGCCGGGTATTCAATTGGCAGCGTGATTCTGCGTAAGCACTGATTCACTTTGGCGGCCAGCGGATTTATTCCTGCTGGTCTGTGGTCTGTGGTCTGTGTGGTCTGTGTGGTCTGTGTGGTCTGTGTGGTCTGTGGGAGCAAAGCTTGCTCGCGATGCAGGCACCTCGGGCCACCCAGAAGACGGAGTCATCCTCATCGCGGGCAAGCCTTGCTCCCACAAGCTGCAACAACCGGGATCTATCCAGCAATAGGACGTTGAATGACGGTCACCGACGACACCCTTCTTCTCCAACGCCTACTGGCCGGTGAGCAACAAGCCTACAAGGAACTGGTCAGCACCTACCAGAGCCCGATGCGTGCCGTGGCCTACGCCATCGTGGGCAGTCGTCATGCCGATGAAGTGGTGCAGGACGCCTGGTTGTCAGTGGTGCGCAACCTCAACGGCTTCCAGGGCCGCTCCAGTCTCAAGACCTGGCTGCTGACCATCACCGCCAACGCCGCCAAGGGCCGCTACAAGCAGAACCGTCGGGAAGTGCTGCTCGATGATCTGCCGTCGCCTCACGGCACCCTGGGCGATGAACGTTTCGCCGCTGATGGCCATTGGCTGCTGGCGCCGTTCGCCTGGCACCAGGACACACCGGAGGCGCTGCTCACGATGGGCGAACTGCGCGATTGCCTTGAACACACGCTGCTCAGCCTGTCGCAACTGCAAAGCAGTGTCTTGACCTTGCGTGAGCGTCAGGGCCTGGAATTGGAGGAAATCTGTAATCTTCTGGACATCTCGCTCTCCAACGTACGTGTGCTGTTGCATCGGGCACGGCTGAAGGTCTTTGCAACCGTGGAACATTTCGAGGAAACCGGCGAATGCTGACCTGCAAGGAACAAGTGGCACGCTCCAGCGATTTTCTCGACGGCCAACTGAGTCTCCGTGAGCGCTTGATGATGCGTCATCATCTGATGTTCTGTGCCAAATGCCGGCGTTTCATCCGCCAGATGCGCCTGATGCAGGCGACCCTCAAAAAACTGCCGCAACCACCGATTCCCGACCTGGATCACCTGGCCGAGAAACTCGCGGTCGAGCGCCGCAAAAATATTCGCTGAGTCCCAGACACCCTTACGCCCTGTGGGAGCGAGTCTGCTCGCGATAGCATTGCTTCAGTCAACATCAATGCTGGCTGATTCACCGCTATCGCGAGCAAGGCTCGCTCCCACAGGTTCTGCGACGCCTTCTGTCGCATCGGTTATTCCCTTTCGAAGTAAAAAGTTCCCCTGTCATAAAATCTTTATCTGATAGCAACTGCGCTGACATAACCCATCGCCAAGATCCCCTCCAACACCAGCGGGCTCAGTTCCGCGTGTTTTCTAACGGCATAGACTACCAACAGGGGAATTCTTCGATGATCCGCAAGCACTTCGCAGGTGTTGCCGCCAGCGCACTGGCAATGGCAGTAACCGCCCAGGCTTTCGCCGGCACCGTCACTACCGATGGCGCCGATATCGTGGTCAAAACCAAGGGCGGCCTTGAGGTCGCTACCACCGACAAAGAGTTCAGCTTCAAGCTTGGCGGTCGTTTGCAGGCTGACTACAGCCAGTTCGACGGTCTCTACACCGACAATGGCAATTCGGCCGACGCCGCTTACTTTCGTCGCGCTTTCCTGGAACTGTCCGGTGTGTTGTACACGGATTGGGCCTACACCATCAGCTACGACTTCTCTCATAACGCCGGCAGTTCAGACGACGGTTACTTTGATGAAGCGTCCATGGCCTATAACGGCTTCAAGCCGGTCTCGATCAAATTCGGTCGTTTCGACCCGGATTTCGGCCTGGAAAAAGCCACCAGTTCCAAGTGGGTAACCGCGCCGGAGCGTAACGCCGCCTACGACCTGATCGACTGGGCCAACGGCCATCAGAACGGTCTGGGCCTGCAAGCGTCCAGCACCTTCGCCGATTCGTTCTATGCCTCCGCTGGCGTATTCGCCAAGGATAACAACGACACCGACGGCGACAGCGTCAAACAGGTTAACGGTCGCTTCGTATTCGCGCCGATGCACGACTCCGGCAACGTCCTGCACTTCGGTGTGAACGTCGCTTCCCGTGACGTTTCTGACACCGTATTCGATGCGCGTTATCGTTCCCGCCTGGGCATGCGTGGCGTCGAAACATTGGGTGGCAACGATGCCGGCCCTAACGGCAACCGTCCGTTGCTGGGTGGTGCCAACAACTCGCCGGCCGGCTCGTACGACACCGACACCGCGTTCGGTCTGGAAGCCGCTTTTGCCATGGGCCCGGCCTCGATCCAGGGTGAATACATCTCCCGCAAAACCAAGGCCGACGACAGCGCCTTTGAAGACATCAAAGGTCACGGCTTTTATGTCCAGGGCGCCTACACCCTCACCGGTGAGTCCCGTGGTTATAAGATCGGCAAGTTCGACGCGATCAAGCCCGCCAACAAGTCCATCGGCGCTTGGGAAGTGTTCTATCGCTACGACAGCATGACTGTTGAAGACGACAACATCACCACTGCCTCGGCGACCCGTGACGTGGGCGATGCCGACGCCAAGGTGCACAACCTGGGTGTGAACTGGTACGCCAACGAGGCGGTGAAAATCTCCGCCGCTTACGTCAAGGCCAAGACCGACAACGTGACCAATGCTAACGGCGACGACGATGGCGACGGTTTTGTCATGCGCGCCCAGTACGTGTTCTAAGTCGTGCTGACTTGATACAAAGCTTCATCTTTCATCCGTTATAGCTCCTTTGAACCCCGCCTCTGGCGGGGTTTTTTTTACGCCCGTCCGGTCAGGATCGGCGATACTCGCCCCATCCGCATTCTGGATATCGGGGAATTGCATGCCGCTACACGTTCTGGACAGCCTGTCCGCCATCGCGCCGCAAGAGTGGGACGCACTGGTGCCTGCCAATCAACCCTTCCTGCGCCACGCCTTCCTCACGGCCCTGCAAGACAGTGGCAGCCTGGGGCCGCAATCCGGCTGGCAGGCCGAGCATCTGCTGCATATTGAAGACGGTCGTGTGCTGGCGGCTCTGCCCAGTTATCGCAAGTGGCACTCCTACGGCGAATACGTGTTCGACCACGCCTGGGCCGACGCCTGCGCCCGGGCCGGGATCGACTATTACCCCAAGCTGTTGACGGCGGTGCCGTTCAGCCCGGTCAGTGGCCCACGGCTGCTGGCGGCGAGTGGGGAAGACGGGCTGGAGTTGCTTGGCAGCCTGCCGGGTTATCTGGAAATCGAATCGCTCTCCAGCGCCCACATCAACTTCACCGATGCCTTCACCGACGCAGCGTTGGCCGGGCAACCGGGCTGGCTGCAGCGGATCGGTTGCCAATACCACTGGCAGAATCGCGGTTATCGGGACTTTCAGGATTTTCTCGACGCGCTCAGTTCCCGCAAGCGCAAGCAGATGCGCAAGGAGCGTGAGCAAGTGGCGGGGCAGGGCATCGAGTTCCAATGGCTGGAAGGTCATCAACTGGATCAGGCGCAATGGGATTTTGTCTACGCCTGTTACGCCAACACTTACGCGGTGCGTCGGCAAGCGCCGTACCTGACCCGGACGTTTTTCAGTCTGCTGGCCGAGCGCATGCCCGAGGCCATTCGCGTGGTGTTGGCCAAGCAAGGTTCACGGCCGGTGGCGATGGCGTTCAGCCTGGTGGGCGGCGACAGTTTTTATGGGCGTTACTGGGGTTGTCTGGCGGAATTCGACCGTTTGCACTTCGAGACCTGTTTCTATCAAGGCATGGACTACGCGATTGCCAACGGCTTGCAGCGTTTCGATGCCGGTGCCCAGGGCGAGCACAAATTGATTCGCGGTTTCGAGCCGGTGATCACCCGTTCCTGGCACTACTTGCGCCATCCTGGCCTGAAGGCGGCGGTTGCAGACTTTCTGGTCCGCGAGCATGAGGGCGTGCTGGCGTATGCCGAAGAGGCGAAGACCGCACTGCCTTATCGGCAGTGCTGATCTTCGCCGGCGTGACTCAGCTGTTTTCCTTGCCCAGCCAGCGGTAAGAAACACCGCCGACGATGGCGCCCAGCAGCGGTGCCACCCAGAACAGCCACAATTGCTCGAGGGCCCAGCCGCCGACGATCAGTGCCGGGCCGGTACTGCGGGCCGGGTTGACGGAGGTGTTGGTGACCGGAATCGAGATCAGGTGAATGAGCGTCAGGGCCAGGCCGATGGCAATCGGTGCCAGCCCGGCTGGCGCACGTTTATCGGTGGCGCCGAGGATGATCAGGATGAACATTGCCGTCATGACCAACTCGGTCACAAAACCGGCCACCATGGAGTACTGACCGGGCGAATGTTCGCCGTAACCGTTCGCTGCCAGGCCGGAAGCGGCCAGGTCAAAGCCTTCCTTGCCGCTGGCGATGAAGTAGATCAACGCGGCGGCAAGCACCCCACCCACGAGCTGGGCGATGATGTAGGCAGGCAATTCCCTGGCCGGAAACCGCCCGCCCACGTACAACCCCACCGACACGGCCGGGTTCAGGTGGCAACCCGAGATATGGCCGATGGCGAACGCCATGGTCAACACCGTCAGACCGAACGCCAGGGCAACCCCCAGCACGCCAATCCCGGAAGCGGCCAATACCGCGCTGCCGCAGCCGCCTAATACGAGCCAGAACGTACCCAACAACTCAGTCGTTGAACGTTTGAGTAAAGACATAAGCATCCTTGATAAAACAGTCGTGATAATCGGTTATGCATCCAGCAGAATTACGACAGGTTCATCTCCAGAACCTGGGCTGAGTACAGCAGGATTTTGCGAAGAATCCAGCGGCATAAAAAAACCGCCAGCGTCATGGACGGTGGCGGTTTCGGCCGTGGTCGGTTGGAAGTATGCGGCTGTGGTGCAGGGTCAATGGATGCTGGACAGATTTTTTCAGAATGGCGCTCGGACGCTGGGCTGTGGGAGCAAAGCTTGCTCCCACATGGGGCCCGAGTGCTCATGTATTTGGTGTTTCACCACAAATCCCCGTGGGAGCAAAGCTTGCTCGCGATAGCGGTGGGCCAGTTTGCATTGATGCTGAAAGTGCGGCCGCCATCGCGGGCAAGCCTTGCTCCCACATGGGGCCCGAGTGCTCATGTATTCGGCGTTCACCACAAATCCCCTGTGGGAGCAAAGCTTGCTCGCGATAGCGGTGGGTCAGCTGCATTGATGCTGAAAGTGCGGCCGCCATCGCGGGCAAGCCTTGCTCCCACATGGGGCCCGAGTGCTCATGTATTCGGCGTTCACCACAAATCCCCTGTGGGAGCTGAGCTTGCTCGCGATAGCGGTGGGTCAGCTTGCATTGATGCTGAAAGTGCGGCCGCTATCGCGGGCAAGCCTTGCTCCCACATGGCGCGCGAGCGCTCAGGGATTCGGGGTTCACCACAAATCCGCTGTGGGAGCAAAGCTTGCTCGCGATAGCGGTGGGCCAGCTTGCATTGATGCTGAAAGTGCGGCCGCCATCGCAGGCAAGCCTTGCTCCCACATGAGGCGCGAGCGCTCATGTATTCGGGGTTCACCACAAATCCCCGTGGGAGCAAAGCTTGCTCGCGATAGCGGTGGGTCAGCTTACATTGATGCTGAAAGTGCGGCCGCCATCGCGGGCAAGCCTTGCTCCCACGTGGGGCACGAGCGCTCATGTATTTGGTGTTTCACCACAAATCCCCGTGGGAGCAAAGCTTGCTCGCGATAGCGGTGGGTCAGTCTGCATTGATGCTGAAAGTACGGCCGCCATCGCGGGCAAGCCTTGCTCCCACATGGGGCCCGAGTGCTCAGGGATTCGGGGTTCACCATAAATCCGCTGTGGGAGCAAAGCTTGCTCGCGATAGCGGTGGGTCAGTCTGCATTGATGCTGAAAGTGCGGCCGCCATCGCGGGCAAACCTTGCTCCCACATGGGGCCCGAGTGCTCATGTATTCGGCGTTCACCATAAATCCGCTGTGGGAGCAAAGCTTGCTCGCGATAGCGGTGGGTCAGCTTGCATTGATGCTGAAAGTGCGGCCGCCATCGCGGGCAAGCCTTGCTCCCACACGATTCCCACAGCTCTTGCCTGTAGAAGCCAACCCGGTTCAATCAATCCCCACAAACCCACCCGTCTGATGCTGCCACAGCCGCGCATACAACCCGCCATGGGCCAGTAGTTCAGCATGGTTGCCGGTTTCGGCGATACGGCCGTTTTCCAGCACCACCAGCCGGTCCATTCGCGCGATGGTGGAGAGGCGGTGGGCGATGGCGATCACGGTCTTGCCTTGCATCAGGGTCTCGAGGCTTTCCTGGATCGCCGCCTCGACTTCCGAGTCCAGCGCGGAGGTCGCTTCGTCCATGATCAGGATCGGCGCGTCCTTGAGCAGCACCCGTGCGATGGCAATACGCTGACGCTGGCCACCGGACAGCTTCACCCCGCGTTCACCCACATGGGCATCGAAGCCGGTACGGCCTTCAGCGTCCGACAGCAGGGGGATGAACTCATCGGCCCGGGCCTTGTGCACCGCCGCCCAGAGTTGCGCATCGGTGGCGTCGGGCTTGCCGTAGAGCAGGTTGTCGCGAATGGAGCGGTGCAGCAGCGACGTGTCCTGGGTGATCATGCCAATGCGCTCGCGCAGGCTTTCCTGGGCCACTTCAGCGATGTCCTGGCCGTCGATGAGAATGCGCCCGCCCTGCACGTCATACAGACGCAGCAGCAGGTTGACCAGCGTGGATTTACCCGCGCCGGACGGGCCGATCAGGCCGATCTTTTCCCCCGGCTTGATCACCAGGTTGAGGTCGCCAATCACCCCGCTTTTCTTGCCATAGTGGAAATCCACATGCTCGAAGCGCACTTCGCCACGGGCCACCGCCAAAGGCTTGGCCTGGTCGCGGTCGGTGACGCTGACGGGCTGGGCGATGGTCTGCAAACCGTCCTGGACCATGCCGATGTTTTCGAAGATACCGTTGACCACCCACATGATCCAGCCGGACATGTTGACGATGCGGATCACCAGCCCGGTCGCCAGGGCAATCGCGCCAACGCTGATCAGTGACTGGGTCCACAGCCACAGGGCCAGCGCCGTGGTGCCGACAATCAGCATCCCGTTCATGCCGGTGATGACCACGTCCATGCTGGTGACCACGCGGCCGGCCAATTGGGCTTTCTCGGTCTGCTCTTCAATGGCCTCGCGGGCGTATTGTTGTTCGAAGTTGGTGTGGGCGAACAGCTTCAGCGTGGTGATGTTGGTGTAGCCGTCGACGATCCGGCCCATGAGCTTGGAACGGGCATCGGACGACACCACGGAGCGCTCCTTGACCCGCGGCACGAAGTAGCAGAGCGCACCGATGTAGGCGGCGATCCAGATCAACAGCGGGATCATCAGGCGCCAGTCGGCTTCGGCAAACAGCACCAGTGAGCTGATGGCGTAGATCAGCACGTGCCACAGCGCGTCCACGGCCTGCACCGCTGAGTCGCGCAAGGAGTTGCCGGTCTGCATGATGCGCTGGGCGATGCGTCCGGCGAAGTCGTTCTGGAAGAAATTCAGGCTCTGCTTAAGCACGTAGCTGTGGTTTTGCCAGCGGATCAGGCTGGTCATGCCCGGACTCAGGGTCTGATGCACCAGCAAGTCATGCAAGGCCACGAAGATTGGCCGGAAAACCAGCGCCACCACCGCCATCCAGGCCAGCTCCAGGCCGTGGATCTTGAAGAAGTCCACATTCGGCGTGCCCTGGGTCAGGTCGATGATGCGGCTCAGGTAGCTGAACAGCGCCACTTCGATCAGTGCGCCGATCAGGCCCACCACCAGCAGCACGGCGAAGCTGGGCCAGACTTGTTTCAGATAATAGGTGTAGAAGGGCAGGACGCGGTTCGGTGGTGCCGAGGTCGGGGCGTCGCGGAAAATGTCGATCAGTGTTTCGAAACGGCGATAAACCATGGGTACATAGCCCGGGCCGGGCTCTCCTTTGTTCCTGTGAGCGGCGCGGGATCGCCGCCGCCGCTCAGGCTTGCCCTGTGCTGTTTAGTCGATGCGCTTGGCCGACTTGATGATCACAGGATCGACCGGCACGTTTTGCATGCCTTGTTTGGTGGTGGTCTGGGAGTTGACGATGATGTCCACCACGTCCATGCCCTTGACCACTTTGGCGAACACCGCGTAACCGGCGTCACGGCCCGGGTCGAGGAACGCATTGTCAGCTACGTTGATGAAGAACTGGCTGGTGGCCGAGTTCGGGTTGGAAGTACGCGCCATCGACAAGGTGCCACGAACGTTATGCAGGCCATTGCTGGCCTCATTCTTGATCGGTGGCTTGGTGTCTTTCTGTTGCATCTGTTGGGTGAAACCGCCGCCCTGGGCCATGAAGCCCGGGATCACGCGGTGGAAAATCGTGTTGTCGTAGAAGCCGCTGTCCACGTACTCAAGGAAGTTCTTGGTACTGATCGGTGCCTTGACCGGGTCCAGCTCGATTTCGATCTGACCGTTAGTGGTGTTCAGCAATACGTGGGGCGCCTTGGTCGGCTGCGCGGCCATCAGGTTGGCGGCAAACAGGACGGAGCCGGCGGCGAGGGCGATTTTTTTCAGCATGGGTTCAGTGATCCTGAGTAGTTGAGTCGACTGCGGTCAAAAATTCGAGCAGGGTTTGGTTGAAGCGTTCGGGTTGATCCAGCGGGGTCGCGTGCCGTGAGTCGGCAATGACCACCAGCCGGGCATCGGGCAGCAGTTTCACATAGGCTTCTTTCAGTGCTACGGGGGTGTAGTCGTGGTCGGCGCAAATGACCAGGGTTGGACAGGCCACCTGCGACAGTCGTTCCTGAACCCCCCAGCCCACGATGGCATCGAAGCTGGCGAGATAAGCACGTTTGTCGTTTTTTGCCCAGCGCCGGGCCATTTCCAGGCGTAACTCGGTCTGTTGCGGTTTGGGAAACAACTTGGCGCCCAGGGCCTTGCCAATGGTTTCAAGGCTCAGAAGGCGCATCAGGCTCCAGCGCTTGAACCATTGCCAGCAGTCATCAGGCGTGCGGACTTTGACTTGCGGCGCGCTGTTGACGATGCACAGGCTCTTGACCCGCTCGGGTTCATCCACGGCCAGTTGAAAACAAATCATGCCGCCCATGGACCAGCCCACCAGATGCACTGGACCCAGGTCCAGGTGTTCGATCAGGGCGATCAGGTCGGCGCTGAAGCCTTCAATGCTGTAAGGCCCACGAGGTTTGTCGGAGCGTCCATGGCCGCGTACATCCACCACGATCAAACGGTAATGGACGGACAATACCGGGATCTGTTTTTCCCAGTCACGGGTGCTGGAGCCCAGCCCGTGGACCAGGATCAAGGGCGCGCCGTGGCCGTATTCCTCGTAGTGCAGGTTGCAATCTTCGTGGGCAAAATAGGCCATTGGCGAAGTCCTTGTCAGGCTTGTTCAGGGGCAGCGAACGGTGCATCCAGCGGCGCGGTATCGAAGGTGCGCAGCAGTTCGATGAGGATTTGCGTGGCCGGGCCCAAGGGTTTTTCCTTGTTTGAAAAAAGGTAGAAGGTGGAGTTGCGAGTACCGCCTTGCTCCAAGGGTAGACGCTTGAGCAAGCCTTCCTTGAGTTCCCGCTCGATCATGTGCCGCGGCAGCCAGGCGAAGCCCAGGCCGCTGCCGACGAACGTTGCGGCGGTGGCCAGGCTGCCGACGGTCCAGCGTTGCTCGGCGCCCAGCCATCCCACATCGCGGGGTTGCTGGCGACCGGAGTCGCGGATCACCACCTGCAATTGGCTTTCCAGGTCCTGGAAGCTCAGTTCGCGGTTGAGGCGATGCAAGGCGTGTTCGGGATGGGCGACCGCGACGAACTCAACATCGCTCAGTTCGGCGCCCAGGTAACCGGGAATGCTGAAGCCGCTGATGGCCAGGTCTGCCACGCCTTCGAGCAACACTTCTTCAACACCCGATAGCACTTCTTCGCGCAGGCGCACACGACAGCCACGGCTTTGCGGCATGAACGCGGTCAGGGCGCGTACGAGGCGGGCGTTGGGATAGGCGGCATCGACCACCAGCCGCACTTCCGCTTCCCAGCCTTGCTCCATGTGATGGGCCAGGTCTTCCAGTTGGCTGGCCTGTTTCACCAATTGACGGGAACGACGCAGTAGTACGCCGCCAGCTTCGGTCAACACGGCCTTGCGCCCATCAATGCGCAACAACGGCACGCCGAGCTGGTCCTGCATGCGCGCCACGGTGTAACTCACCGACGACTGGGAGCGGTGCAGCACCTCGGCGGCCTGGGCAAAACCACCGTGGTCCACCACGGCCTGCAACGTTCGCCATTGATCCAGGGTCACGCGGGGCGCTTTCATATTGAGCTCCTCTTGTCCTAAGCTGGCGGTCCCTTGGTGGAGACTGCCTAATGAAAAAAATCTGTTGTGTGGTGCTGGCCCTGTTGCCGCTGACTGCGTTCGCGTACCCGATCGATGTGGAAAAACACCTCAACGGCCTGAGCATCGACTACACCGCCTATGACACCGATGCCGACATCGGCTCCATTCAGGTCAACAACTACGGCGGCACCGACGCGGCCTGCGCCGTGGTGTTTCGCAACGGCCCTGAAGCGCCACGTACCCGCAAGATCGAAGTCGCCGCCGGCAAGTTCAAGAACGCCACCGCCAAGTTCAACCGCAACATCATCAAGCTGCGCATCACACTGACCTGCCGGCCGAAATAAGCCGGTGGCGCAGGAGCGAGCCAAACGGTGCTTCGCTTATAAACGAATTTATCGATGTTTTGCAGCAATTATTTGCGCTTTTTGATCGATGTAACCATGTTTAATCTTCACTCCATCGACTGACAACATTCTCCGATGGAGGCTACATCCCATGTCCCGCGTTCTGATCATCGAAAGCAGCGCCCGCCAGCAAGACTCGGTGTCCCGTCAACTGACCCAGACCTTCATCAACCAATGGAAAGCCGCGCACCCGGCCGATGAAATCAGTGTTCGTGACCTGGCCATCGATCCGGTGCCGCACCTGGACGCGAATCTGCTTGGTGGCTGGATGAAGCCCGTCGAGCAGCGTAGCGACATCGAAAACGCTTCCCTGGAACGCTCCAACCAGTTGACCGATCAATTGCTGGCCGCTGATGTGCTGGTGATGGCCGCGCCGATGTACAACTTCGCCATCCCAAGTACCTTGAAAGCCTGGCTGGACCACGTACTGCGTGCCGGTGTGACCTTCAAGTACACCCCCACCGGTCCCCAGGGCCTGCTGACCGGCAAACGGGCTTTCGTCCTGACCGCCCGCGGCGGCATTCACGCTGGCGCCAGCTCCGACCATCAGGAACCTTACCTGCGTCAGGTCATGGCCTTCATCGGCATTCACGACGTGACCTTTATCCATGCCGAGGGCATGAACCTGGGCGGTGACTTCCAGGAAAAGGGCTTGAATCAGGCCCACGCCAAGTTGTCCCAGGTCGCCTGATCCGTTAATCCTCAGGTAATCGCCAAGTGGTCTAGTGGCCTGGCGCTTCCCTTCAAGTTGTTTTGCGCATCGAACCTCCCTTGGCACTTGTTGCTCCTGAGTGCAATCGCCCGATTGAACGCTTTAGCGAGATCGGGCTTTTTTTTGCCTGCAATTCCAGGCCAGCCACACAACCCTGTGGGAGCGAGCCTGCTCGCGATTGCAGTGTGACTGTGTAAGAGAAAATCACCTGACACTCCGCCATCGCGAGCAGGCTCGCTCCCACAGGGTTCAGTGCCTGGGCTGGCTACTGCGGTTAGCGACAACCGGCAAAAACCGCTATCTTCGCCGCCATTCGAAACGAGGGGCGTATGGGCTATCTACTTTTTTGTGACGCTGATTCAGGCGTTTTCCTTCAGCCTGATCGGCGAATACCTGGCCGGGCATGTCGACAGTTATTTCGCGGTGCTGGTACGGGTTGTGCTGGCGGGGCTGGTGTTCATTCCGCTGACCCGCTGGCGCCAGGTGGAACCGTCGTTCATGCGCGGCATGCTGTTGATCGGCGCGTTGCAGTTCGGCGTGACCTACGTCTGTCTGTACCTGAGCTTTCGCGTGCTGACGGTGCCCGAGGTCCTGCTTTTCACCATCCTGACGCCGCTGCACGTGACCCTGATCGAAGATGCGCTCAATCGTCGCTTCAATCCCTGGGCACTGATCGCGGCGCTGGTGGCGGTGGCTGGCGCGGCGGTGATTCGTTACGACCGGATCAACCCGGATTTCTTCATGGGCTTTTTGCTGCTGCAACTGGCCAACTTCACCTATGCGGCCGGGCAGGTGCTGTACAAACATCTGGTCGCCCGCCATCCCAGCGACCTGCCGCACTACCGGCGTTTCGGCTATTTCTATCTCGGTGCGCTGATGGTGGCGTTGCCGGCCTTCCTGATGTTCGGCAAGGCGGATTTCTGGCCAGAAGCACCGCTGCAGTGGGGCGTGCTGATATTCCTCGGCCTGGTCTCCACCGCGTTGGGACTGTACTGGTGGAACAAAGGCGCGTGCATGGTCAACGGCGGCACGCTGGCGGTGATGAACAACCTGCATGTGCCGGTAGGGTTGCTGGTCAACCTGCTGATCTGGAACCAGCACGAGGCGCTGGGGCGGTTGCTGCTGGGCGGGTCGGTGATATTGGCGGCGGTGTGGATCAGTCGATTGGGAATACGCCAGCCGCTACCTGCCCACTGATCCCCCTTGTGGGAGCGGGCTTGCTCGCGAAAGCGGAGTATCAGTCGGTACTTAATTGACTGACCCACCGCTTTCGCGAGCAAGCCCGCTCCCACAGGGGGATTTGTTGTGAGTATCAGATCACCTGCTTCTGCGGCTCCGGCAGATGGCTGGCCCCCAACGCCGCCGGCAACAGCCCCGAACGCAAATCCATGCCACTGGGCTGTTGATACAGGTTCAAGCCGAACTCCGGCATCACCGCCAGCAGGTAGTCAAAAATATCGCCCTGGATACGTTCGTAGTCGGTCCATGCCGTGGTGCGGGTGAAGCAGTAGATTTCCAGCGGGATGCCCTGGGCCGTGGTCTGCATCTGGCGGACCATGCAGGTCATGTTTGGCTGGATGTCCGGATGGCTTTTCAGATACGCCAAGGCGTAGGCGCGGAAGGTGCCGAGGTTGGTCATGCGTCGGCGGTTGGCCGACATCGCCGCAACGTTGCCCTGGGCTTCGTTCCAGGCCTTGAGTTCGGCCTGTTTGCGGCTGATGTAGTCGGTCAGCAGATGAACCTGGGTCAGGCGCTGTTCTTCCTCGTCCTGCAAAAAACGCACGCCGCCGGCGTCGATGAACAGGCTGCGCTTGATCCGTCGCCCGCCGGACTGCTGCATGCCGCGCCAGTTTTTGAACGACTCGGACATCAGGCGCCAGGTGGGGATCGAGACGATGGTCTTGTCGAAATTCTGCACCTTGACCGTGTGCAGCGTGATGTCCACCACATCACCGTCGGCCCCCACCTGAGGCATCTCGATCCAGTCACCGACCCGCAGCATGTCGTTGCTGGTCAGCTGCACGCTGGCGACGAACGACAGCAAGGTGTCCTTGTAGACCAACAGAATCACCGCTGACATGGCCCCCAAACCCGACAGCAGCAACAGCGGCGAGCGGTCGATCAGGGTGGCGACAATGATGATCGCGCCAAACACATACAGCACCATCTTCGCCAGTTGCACGTAGCCTTTGATCGAGCGAGTACGGGCGTGCTCGGTGCGGGCGTAGACATCCAGCAGGGCGCTGAGCAGGGCACTGATGGCCAGCACCATGAACAAAATGGTGAAGGCCAGGGCGACATTGCCCAGGAAAACCATGCTGGTCTTGCTCAGTTCCGGCACCAGGTGCAGGCCGAACTGGATGACCAGCGAGGGCGTCATCTGCGCCAGGCGATGGAAAACCTTGTTCTGGCGCAGGTCGTTGACCCAGTGCAGGGCCGGCTGGCGCCCCAGCAACTTGGCACCGTGCAGGATCAGGTAGCGCGCCACGCGCCCGAGCACCAGCGCAATCACCAACAGCAATATCAGTGCAAGGCTGGAATGCAGGAGAGGGTGCTTATCGAGGGCACCCCAAAGGTCTTGAATGTTGACCCAGAGCTGTTTGATGTCCATGGACGAAACGGTTCTTCTATAAAGACGCGACGGTGCGATTAGAGCATTTAAGCCAGGTTAAGTGACCCTTGATGACGAATCGGCTCACAAAAAAGCCACTGATTAGCGCCGTTCGTATAAAGAAACTCGGCCTTCGCGCTCGAAACCGTTACCCTATGCAGCTGTTTTTTTGCATTTCTTCGAGGTAGCATCCGTGTTTTCCCAATTCGCCCTGCACGAACGCCTGCTCAAAGCCGTGGCCGAGCTTAAATTTGTCGAGCCAACGCCGGTGCAGGCCGCGGCTATTCCGCTCGCGCTCCAGGGGCGTGATCTGCGGGTGACGGCGCAGACCGGCAGCGGCAAGACCGCGGCGTTCGTGCTGCCGATCCTCAATCGCCTGATCGGCCCGGCCAAGGTTCGCGTCAGCATCAAGACCCTGATCCTGTTGCCGACCCGTGAACTGGCCCAGCAAACGCTCAAGGAAGTGGAACGCTTCTCGCAGTTCACCTTCATCAAGTCCGGCCTGATCACCGGTGGCGAAGACTTCAAGGTCCAGGCCGCGATGCTGCGCAAAGTACCGGACATCCTGATCGGCACGCCAGGGCGGATGATCGAGCAACTGAACGCCGGCAACCTCGACCTCAAGGAAGTCGAAGTGCTGGTGCTGGACGAAGCCGACCGCATGCTCGACATGGGTTTTGCCGAAGACGTGCAGCGCTTGGTGGATGAATGCACCAACCGCCAGCAGACCATGCTGTTCTCCGCCACCACCGGCGGTTCGGGCTTGCGGGAAATGATCGCCAAGGTGCTGAACAACCCCGAGCACTTGCAGCTCAACGCGGTCAGCCAGCTGAACTCCACGACCCGTCAGCAGATCATCACCGCTGACCACAACCAGCACAAAGAACAGATTGTGAACTGGTTGCTGGCTAACGAGACTTACGAAAAAGCCATTGTGTTCACCAACACCCGAGCCATGGCCGACCGCATCTACGGTCGCCTGGTGGCCCAGGAATACAAGGCGTTCGTGCTGCACGGCGAGAAGGATCAGAAAGACCGCAAGCTGGCCATCGACCGCCTCAAGCAGGGTGGCGTGAAAATCCTCGTCGCTACCGACGTTGCCGCCCGCGGTCTGGACGTGGAAGGCCTGGACATGGTCATCAACTTCGACATGCCCCGCAGCGGCGACGAATACGTGCACCGCATCGGTCGTACCGGACGCGCCGGCAACGATGGCCTGGCGATCTCGTTGATTTGCCACGGCGACTGGAACCTGATGTCGAGCGTCGAGCGCTATCTCAAGCAGAGCTTCGAGCGCCGCACCATCAAGGAAGTCAAAGGCACCTACGGCGGACCGAAAAAGGTCAAGGCCTCGGGCAAGGCCGTTGGCGTGAAGAAGAAAAAGGTCGACGCCAAGGGCGACAAAAAGAAAACCGGCGCCAAGGCCCCGACCAAGCGCAAGATCGCCAACCGCCCGAAGACCGACGCCTTGTCGCTGGTCAGCAAGGACGGCATGGCCCCACTCAAGCGGCGCAAGCCAGAGACGCCAGCGGCTGAGTGAAACGGCGGTAGTGCTGCATAAAAAAACCGGACCTTGGGTCCGGTTTTTTTATGGGTGGTATTGGGTGCCCTAGCTATTCTTTATTGGCTTTTTGCCGTGTCAGTTTTATTTCCGGTTTGCTCATCTTTCTGACAGCCGCTCACGTTGCGAGGTATCTCAATAGAGGCTGCTGCATTATTTTCGTCGTTTATAGTTTGAATTGTAATTGTAATAAATACTTCACCTATACGTCGTTGATCTTCAAAACTTCCGTTCATAGACTTTCATGCAGATAATGGCATGTTGATATCTTGCGGATTGATTTCAATTCAGTTTCGCCACAGCTGTCGACAGACCAAGGTATCTCCGGGCTTATTTATAGAATTCAAGTGCTGACAGTCTTTTGCCCTCGATATGAATAATTGAAACCGGCGAGAATACAAGGGCGGGTGAGACGGGGATTGACGATTTGTACGGAGTCAATCGGACCGACGTACCAGTTGGACGTTAGGCTCCGGGCGGTTAGAGAAGACAGTGGGCGAGCAAAATGCACCTGATATCAGGCGTGCCATTGATGCTGGACGCACTGAAACGTGGGTGGTGAGGACGGGGGCAAATGGTTTTATTGAGATTCAAGGGCTCGACGCTTTGGGTAAGCCAAAGCCCATTGATACATCCAAAATACTAGCGTTTAAAACAAATATTCCAGGAGCTCATCCATGATTCGCGATTCTAGGGGGGATAAAGAATTTTGGAGTAAATGGATAAAACACAGCGAGAATAATATCGTCAAGGATCGTGCACAGATTAATACCCCTTCAGGGAACCCGGTGTATCGACCCCAGTTTGTATGGGATGTGTCCAGAGATATCTTGCGTCTGGTGCTCCGGCGATATTCCCAAGGTGATCCTGTTTCTGATTTGAAGAAATTGTTCCCCGATATTCTGGATGTGTGGGAGTTGTCTAACCGTTTGGCTGATGAAGTGTGTGCTGAATATCATTTAGAGACCTGCCGCGACTGGATATTCGAACTTTCCAGTCTAAATCATTATATTTGGTGTTTTTGGCTGGTTGGACTAGCGCTCGTATTAGATATTCCTGACGATCAGTGGCGACGGCTGTTAGCTCTCGTGGGTGAGGAAGGTAAAGATATTTTGCTGGATCGGGTGATTGTCAGTCGTCAGCCTTCACGTGTCATTGGAAGCGTCCTGCTGCATGACAAACCTTATAACCGATTGCTTAAGGCCATCGATGCACCCAAGGAACAGCAGGCGATACGGTTGCGAGCGTTTGTCAATTATTGGTACCCGGAACTCAACCGACGCGGCCAAGAGCAACCATGGTGGTATCAGTACGGTGATCCTGAAAAGCACCCATTGGAAAAGGGTAGCTACTTCGGTCGATGGTGCATCGAGGGAGTTGCTGCGGTCAAAGCATTTGATCTAGATGACAGTCTATGTCTGGGGCATGAAAACTATCCTGGTGATCTTTTGCGTCCCAACGGATCTGGCTCTCACCTAATACGACCTGAGCCCAAGCGGGGGTGGGTATCAAAACTGCTGCGCAAATGAAATGTAAACGTGGTCCGCTTCTGTATGTCGTTCAACTTGAATTCAGCACAAAACTCTGTGGCGAGGGGATAAATCCCCTCGCCACAGAGGCGGGTTGTGCGCGCTTTTAGCCGTCAATCGGCTTTCTTTTCTGCCTTCTTCAGTTCTTCCATGTCAGTACCGATGCAAAACTGACCCACCCTACCGGTTGAAAACTGACCCACTTGGGCAAAATGCAGCTTTTGCGAGCTGCCCATGCTGTCCAAGGAGCAACACGTGGAAATCAGTGTTCTTGTTCGTCAGGGTTTGTCTATTCGAGCTATCGCTCGGCAGATGGGCTGCTCACGCAATACCATTCGACGCCACCTCAAATTACAAGCCCAGCGCCAACCCGTCGTCTACGGCCCGCGCGCGGAGCGCGTGGGCAAGCTTGCGCCTTTCGAGGCCTTCCTGCGTCAGCGCGTAGATACCGCTCGGCCACACTGGATCCCTGCGATTGTTCTGCTCAGAGAGATCCGAGAACAGGGCTATACGGGCGGTTACTCCATCCTCACCAGCTTTCTGCTGACCTTGAAATCCAAGGCCAACGAGCCCGTTGTGCGCTTTGAAACAGAGCCTGGCGAACAGATGCAGGCGGATTTCACGATCATTCGACGTGGCCGCGATCCGCTGTTGGCATTTGTCGCAACGCTGGGTTGGAGTCGCGCCACTTACGTTGTTTTCTCGCGACGGGAAGACTCCGCAGCCTGGTGCGCTGGCATTGAAAAAGCCCTGCATTTCTTCGGCGGCACGCCACGCAAAGTGTTGTTCGACAACGCCAAGACCATCATCCAAGAGCGCGATGTCTATGGCCCCGGCGAGCACCGTTGGAACCCGGCTCTGTTGAGCTTGGCAGAACGCTATGGCTTTACGCCAAAGGTCTGCCGGCCCTATCGAGCGCAAACCAAGGGCAAGGTTGAGCGCTTCAACCACTACCTGAAAAACAGTTTCGTCGTGCCGCTGGCAGCGACACTTAATCAGGTCGGTTTGGTGCTGGATGTCGAAGTCGCGAACAGCAAAATCGGCCCTTGGCTGATCGATATCGCCAATGCCCGAACTCACGCTACGACCGGTGAAATCCCTCAGTATCGCCTGGATAAAGAGGTGCACTATTTGCTGCCGCTGCCAGCGCTTCAAGACGTTCCGAGCGCTCTGATACAAGCCATTCAGCCCATACCGGTGGAGAGCCTGCAACATCCACTGTCGGTCTACCAAGCCCTGCTTGAGGTGCGAGCATGAGTCTTCAACACCTGCGCATTGAAGCGCTCTGCCAACAGTTCAAACTCGATACCTTCGCCACGGACTGGCCCGCTCTGGCGCAGCGAGCAGCCGAAAAAGAAACGAGTTACGCCGACTTCCTGGAACAACTTCTGTTGGGTGAAGATCGCGCCAGAAACGAACGGCGACGACAGACACTGCTGCACTTGTCCGGGCTGCCGGCTGTAAAAACCGTTGAGCAATACGACTTCAAATTCGCCAGCGGAGCGCCGCAAAGTCAGATCCTTGAACTGGCCGGACTGGCCTTTATCGAGCGTAAGGAAAACGTGGTGCTGCTGGGGCCGTCCGGCGTTGGCAAAACGCACTTGGCCAGCGCGCTAGCTCACCGGGCGATCATGGCGGGCATCTCGACAAAGTTCATCACCGCCGCCGATCTGACATTGCAACTGGTCGCCGCACATCACCAGGGGCGCTTGGCTCAGTATTTCAGTCGAGTGGTGCAGCGCTCGAAATTGCTGGTGATCGATGAAATAGGCTACCTGCCTTTTGGCCGTGACGAAGCAAATCTGTTCTTCAACGTCATCGCCAAACGCTACGAACATGGCAGCATCGTGCTGACCAGCAATTTGCCGTTTAGCCAGTGGGCAACGACCTTTGCGGATGACTCGACACTGACCGCCGCGCTATTGGATCGGCTTCTGCATCATGCGCATATCGTTCAGGTCAGCGGGCAAAGTTACCGGTTGAAGGACAAGTTGAAATCTGGCCAGGTGGTACCGCGAGAGACGGCTTCGCCGAAGCTATAAACAGACTTTAAATACCGCCGGGGTGGGTCAGTTTTACTTCGGTAGGGTGGGTCAGTTTTCAACCGGTGTTGACACTTCCAGACGCTCATCAATCAACTGGCACTTATCCGGCACATCTTTGCTGGCGGTCTCCAGGTCCATGGTCTGTAGCTCTTTATTCATTTCCTTGGCCTTGTCCGGGTCCTGTTCGGTGAGCCTGGTCACTTCCTTGGCCAATTGTTCACGCTTGGCGGTGGCTTGCTCGGGCGTGCAAGTGGCCCAGGCGGGCAGGGCGCAGGTGAGGGTGGCGGCGAGGGTGAGTTTGAGGAGGGTTTTCATGGCAGGGGCCTCGTATTTCTTGTTGGGCAGGTAATGGGTTGAGGCCGGTGCCGGGTGGAAAGTTCATTAGCCTGGCGCTTGGCTGGCATTCCCTTGCTGCGCAGGCGCAACCATGAGTGGAGGTCTTTTTCAGGATTTCCCTAGCCGATATTAAACACTCGTCTACCATGGAGAATGCGAGGGTAGCCCGGTGCCGGCAACGCAGGGTCGCTCCTTAACACAGGATGTAAGTGCTGTCAGGACGTACCCGCGGCCTGTCATAGTCAACAATTCAAAGGAATGAAACTCATGAACCTTAGATCGATACTCAGTCGACTGATGTTGTGCCTGTGTGGTTTATTCGCGGTCTCATCGGCTTATTCGGAAAGTGTGATCATCGCCACGTCGCGACCCGATGAGGGGATCGTAGTTGATGTGTTTGACAGTCCTGATGCCGTAAACGCCTTACCTTCTTCGTCGGGCATGGTGCCATTTACCTCGATAGGGTTGGCTACACCCGCGGTGCAATCGTTCAAGGGCAAGGTTTATATGTTTTGGGCCAACGATAGTGATTCCGCTATCTATTTTTCCACTTCGGCGCAGGGCAGTAATTGGTCCCCCCCACAGCCCATTCCGGTATCTGACATCGTGGGTAATGTCTCGGTGACCGTGTTTCAGCAAAAGCTGGTACTGACCTTTACCGACGAGAATCATATAAATAGCATCAGCTCCGAGGACGGCATAACCTGGTCCAATGTTAATCCTATCGCGGTTTCCAGCGACGCCGCTACTAACAGTCCTGTGGTGTACAACGGAAAATTATTTGTCCTGTACAGCGAGGAGGACGATCACACGATTAACTATGTGACCTCGGACGATGGCTTGCTGTGGAGTAAGGAGAATCCTGGATTCAGTGCAAATGCTCTCAGAGTGCTGAGTCTGGTGCCCGTGGTCTATAACGGTGAGCTGTTGGTCTATTACTCTTATGATCTTAGTAATTTTGCCGTGCGCAGTTACGACCGGGGCGGTCACTGGGGAGATGAACAAAGACTGTCGGGCATAGCAAAAAGCGAGATTTTCCTGAACCGTGCAACCATCACCGGTAACCGCATTTTTATCAGCAGTGGCCCTACCACTTTTGGTTCAAACGATGGGGTTAACTGGAGTCCCTATTATTCCAGGCTTTTCTCTGACAGTTTGACCGGCCCATCGGGATTGGGCGTTTCCTATGTCATTACCACAAACGATCTAATGGCGGACAACCCGCAGCTGCCAGCCGATCTAGCGACGGGCCTCAGTCATACCGACTATGCCACCTTCGCCTGGCGTAGCTTTTTTGCACTGAACAATACGGCCAAGGCGCCATTGCCCGCTAACCGCGGCGTCGGCAATCCCGACAGCAGCTTCGCCGATTCGGGCAGGGTGCCAAAATCTTCCAGCCCGTTGTTGTGGCAAACCTTCGCCCACCGCAGCGAGTTGTTTCCGGCGGTAGGGTTCAATAACGTTGGCGGTCCTACGCGTTCGTTTGGTTCTGATCCGCTATACACCTATACCCAGTTCCTCAAGAACAAGATACGGATGGCGGCAGGCACTGACTTCACCCTTTATAACAATCTGGATGAGGCGACCCAAATAGGGCAAAACGCTATTTTCTTCCCGGTTAAGCCTCCCAATGTGGCGAAGACAACAGATGCACGGGGAGACTACGCCCCTTCAAACGACAGCCAGATCCTGTTCGAGGCCAAGGCCAACCCCGTCGTTTACAAGTATGCGCAAGGCCTGACCAGTTATCCGGATCATATTGTGCTGCCCGACGGTGCGGTGGAGGTCAAGGCTGCATGGCGCAAACTGGCCGACATCCCGGTACCGGATCGTGCGCGCTACCATACGGCGACGGTGGTGACCTATACGGGCACCGACACTGACCCGGAGGCGCAGAACGAAGACTACGCACTGGTCGCCTTGCATATCATCCATAAGACGCCCAACTACCCGACCCTCATCTTCGCCACGTTCGAGCACGAAGATGCCCTGACGTTGCCCGACGGTAAGTCGCCGACCGGACTCTACTACATCGCCAACTACAACAAGATCGATTACCCCGGCCTCGATTCAGCCACGCCGCCGAGCGCCACCTTCTCTGACGGCAACAAAACCTATACGGTTTCCCTGCCGCCGGAGGGCAAAGTCGTAAGCTCTAACCCCAATTTACCCGTCTACTCAGGCAGTAATGGGATCCCCGAAGGCCAGGCCGGGCCGATCTCGGTCGTGCAACCCTTAACCATTCATTCCGAAGTCGCAGCGGTGAACAATCAGGTCAAGCAGCTCATGGACGGCAGCAGCGAATTCAACAATTCGGTCTGGAAGCACTATCGGCTCAAGGGCGTGCAGGCCATCCCGTCGAGCACCCAAACTGACCCGGATTACTACCTGGCCAACATCATGGTCGAAAGCAGCCAGCCGGGGATCCAGCTGTTTCGTGGGAGCAACGTATTCCCGATTCGAGAGAACAACACCCTGACCAATGCACGCAACCAACTGAACATCAATGTGCCGGATTATGCTCACAGCACTCAAAGCCTGACCATGGGCGGCTGCATGGGGTGTCACGGCATCGCCCAGAGCTCGCTGAAACAAGGTTTCAGCTTCCTGTTCGATGCGATCAATCCCACGTTCAGCAAAGGTGTCACCGGCTTTGCGGGCCCAGAGACCGTAGGCTTACCTGATCCGCGGACCTCGAAGGCACGGGCCCTGAAATACTCTTTCGGTCCTCAGAATGCGGCAGCCGTTGAGGCGGCGGGCAAGTAGCCGCCAAACATCGGCGAAGCGAGATAGCCCTGCTTTCTGAGGCTGGCGCGATAGCCCTTTCGACAAAGAACTGGACCTTGAATCCGGTTCTTATTGAAATCCAAACCTGAATTGGCTCTGCCTTTGTGGCGAGGGAGTGGCCGCCGAGTCTTCGACGCTGCGCTGTCGCGCAGTGAGCCAGGCCCTGTGGCGAGGGGATTTATCCCCGTTGGGCTGCGCAGCGGCCCTAAAGCAGCTAACTCAATCTTCCTGGCACACCGAGTTGCCTGGTTTCGGGGCTGCTGCGCAACCCAGCGGGGATAAATCCCCTCGCCACAAAGGGAGGCGCACTCGCCTAACTAAAATCACATTGCCGAATTGTGTTTGGCAGAAAATTTTATTTTTAAAAATCAGCAGGTTGTAGTTTATTCCATGAGAGCTTGCTCCCGCTGAGCTCTGTAGGAGCTGGCGAAGCCTGCGATCTTTTGATCTTTCGCTTGGGACTCAAGCGTCTGGGAAGAGATCGCAGCCTCGTTGCACTCGACAGCTCCTACGCAACTGCTTCGCACCCCAGCGGGAGCAAGCTCCCTCGCCACGGGAGCGGTGCTCGAGTTGGGTTGGGTGAGCCAGCTTATTCATCAGCCATGGCAGCAGCTATGGGGTTTGCCCTCATCGTATTTGTCATGATGCCGCACCCAATCCATGATTTCGTCTTCGTTGCGGCCCTTGGGCGTGAGATCGAGGTAGTTGTAGGTGCCGACCAGGATGTCCAGGCCGCGGGCATAGGTGGAGTAGGTGTGGAAGATGTCGCCGGCTTCGTTGCGATAGAAGACGCTCAGGCCGGGGAGTTCGCCTTCGGTGGTGTCGGTTTTTTCGTAGTTGTAGGTGGCTTTTCCGGCGGTGGTGTCCTCGGTTTTGAAGCTGACGCCGAAGTCGTAGTTGAAGTCGCAGCCTTCTGACGAGACCCAGTCGAAGGCCCAGCCCATGCGACGTTTGAACGGCTGGAACTCGGCGAACGGTGCGCGGGAGACGGCCACCACGGCGACGTCGTGGTGGGCCAGGTGTTGGTTGGCGCCGTCGATGTGGTCGGACAGGAACGAACAGCCCTGGCAGCCTTCTGTCCAGCCGGGGCCGAACATGAAGTGGTAGATGATCAGTTGGCTGCGGCCGCCGAACAGGTCGGCCAGGCTCAGTTCGCCGTGGGGGTCCTGGAAGCGGTATGGTTTGTCGATTTTTACCCAGGGCAGGGCGCGGCGTTCGGCGCTGAGTTTGTCGCGTTCGCGGGTGAAGGCTTTTTCGTGGATCAGGTGCTGGCGACGGGCGGTGAGCCATTCTTCCCGCGAGACGACGGCATGATTTTCTACGTTCATGGTGAGTTCTCCTGCGTGGCAGAGCCGCTGAGTCGGCTTTCTGTAAGTGGTCGTCTGGCCCTGGATGAATTCGACAGGCCGTTGGTCGGCTTCTGAAATCGCCCACCTGTAAGCCCGGCTGAACGGCGGCGCAGCGCCTGGGTCACACGTTAAGTAGGCATCTCACTCTTTGGAGGATGGACCAGGATGACGACTTATAACTGGGACTTGATCGAACGGTTGTTGCACGAAGTGCAGAACGGCGCGGGCCACAGCTTTACCCCTCGGCCTTATGCGGAGCAGTACGCAGCGCAGAAAGCGGCCGCAGGCGAGGAGATCGAGAACCTCGATCATCTGAAAACGGTCGCCGGGGAGTACGAAAAGTTGCTGCTGGAGCGTGGCTATATTGAGCCTCGGCCGGAGGAAGACGGCGGTAACGGCGAGAACTTTGTGCTGACGGTGCGCGGCTCGCGGTTGCTGAGCCTGATCGACAGTAGCATCCCGGGCAATGATCATCCGCGACAGGTGCTGGATGAGCAGGACGATGCGCTGGATGAGTTTACGTTTGATGAGGTGGCTTCGAAGGCGCAGATTGCCTAGAGCCGGGCGCAGATATTGTGGGAGCGGGCTTGCTCGCGATAGCGGTGTGTCAGTTAACAATTACGTTGACTGAGACATTGCTATCGCGAGCAGGCTCGCTCCCACATTGGATCTCAGTGGTTTTATGAACGGGCTGCTTTCAGGCACTTCAAGTCGCTGAAATCCTTTTTCACCCGGTCGATCTTCCTCAGCAAGTGTTCGCGCTGCGTCGGGGTGCTGTCGGCCATCACGTCTACCAGCAGGCTGCGGGCCTGGGCTTCGGTTTTGTCGAAGGCCTGGCGGTAGGCGGGGGTCCATAGGCTTTCGCGGTTGACCAGCAGTTGCTCGATGCGCTTGGGGAAATCGGGGCGGTGGCGCTGGGCCACGGCTTCGCTGAACTGGTTCTGCCAGTGGGCGCGGTTGGCGATCCATTGCTGGTTTTGATCGCCCAAGGCGCGGGACCAGGCCTGCACGCGTTGGCGCTGGGCTTCGCTGAGCGGGCCGAGCCAGTCGTTCAGGCGTTTTTCCATGCGTTCGCTGCGCTCCTGGATCTGCTGTTGCAACGTCGGCTTGAGGTATTGCTGCTGACGTTTGCGTTGGTCTTTGACGAATGCGGCGTCCATGTCCGCGACCTGATCGTCGTTCAAACCCTGCAATAACTCGATGGCCGATGGGGTGATTTCCCGGGCGGTTTCGGCGATGGCGGCCTTGGCCTCCCGTGTACGCTGTTGCAGGGCCTGGTCGGTCACTTGGTGGGTTTGCACCATGTTCTTCAAGCGGTCCAGCCAGTCAAGGTAGCCGGGCAGTTGTGTGGTGCAATGCCAGTTCAAGTGTTCATTGAGACGGTCGTTGAACCAGTCCTTTTGCTCGCCATTGATGTCCAGATAGTCGTTGAGCGTCCAGGGGATG
Organism: Pseudomonas hefeiensis; assembly: GCF_030687835.1. Taxonomy (NCBI): domain Bacteria; kingdom Pseudomonadati; phylum Pseudomonadota; class Gammaproteobacteria; order Pseudomonadales; family Pseudomonadaceae; genus Pseudomonas; species Pseudomonas hefeiensis. The sequence continues at coordinate 4,744,959 of NZ_CP117449.1, read as the reverse complement.
ATCAGGTCGAGGTTGCGGTAAGCCAGGCCCACGCGGCTGCAGGCGGTGACGGTGAGCAGCAGGGCCATGAGCAGGGCGATGCGAGTGAACCAGCGCGACATAGCGAGTCCTTGCGAAGGCATGGGTTGCGAAGGCGTAACTGTCTTGTTTGAGCATGGCAGGTGCGCGGCAGTTCAGCCGATCGAATAAGTAACGCTTAGTAAAAAGGGTTAGTAAAAAGGGTGTGCCATCTTGAGGGTCAGCAGGCCGTCGCATTCGCTGTTGTGGCCGGAGTACGCCGAGCAACTGCTGCCGCTCAGGCTTGAGTCGCTGTAGATCAGGTCCAGGTCGATGCCTCTCCAGGGGCGGGAAATTTTCAACGACCAGTCGCTGAAACTGCCTACGTAGCCGTCCTCCACCGACACCGGTGAGTTGTACTGGTGGGTGGTGTACTTGGCGCTGATGCCAATGCCAAACGGCACGTTGCCGCCCAGGTCGGCAAACAGGGTGCTGTTCTGTTTGTCCGGGTCGTTGCTGAAGGCTGCGCCGAAACGGCTGCCCAGCATGGTCAGGCCGCCGAAGAATTCCTGGCTGTCGAGCGTGTCAAGAGTGGGATAGCTGTAGTGGATCAGGCCGATTTCGTAACCCAGGGTCTGGTCGAAGGGCTGTTTGAAGCCCATGTAGGAATCGACTTCAAGATTGCTCGAGGGGCTCAGGCCAACACTGGGCGACCACTGGCCCACGTACCAGCCGCTGTCGTGGCTCAGGTCCAGGCCGCCATGAAACGAGCCGGTGCTCGACGGCGTGACCAGGCCCTGGGCCATGCTGCGGCTGGGCGTGGTGCCGAGTTTGAGGTCGAAGTCGCCGAGCTCGTGCTGAAACACCTGCCCATGGGCGAAGGGGCACGCCAGCAGGCTGAGCGTCAGGGAGACAATGGGAAAGCGCACGCTTCACTCCATGGATAGCGAGGAGCAGGATCGGTCATCAAGCTGAAACACTTGAGCTAGAGAGGTGCAAGCATACCGGCGAATGCTCGGCAGCGAAGGCCGTTCGTCGATTTTTGCAGGATGAGAATAAGCGGGGGAGGTTCCAGTCCAAGCGCTTCGAAGCTCAAAGCGCTTTGGGACCAGGTGACGCGCGGGTTACTTCTTGCCCAGGCTGATCTGCTTGGACGGGCCGAATGTCTGGCCGCTGACGCCCTTGGCAATTTGCTGGATTTCACCGCCGGACTTGAGGAATGCAGCGATCTGGTCGTTGATAGACTCGCTGGTTTCAACGGCTGGAGCGGGCTTTGCTTTGCTGTTGGATGCTTTTACGCGCATGACGGCCATTAACCTGTAAATAATTAATTGGGCCAGGCATCGTACAGGAAATACTTGACAATTGCTTGGCAAATATACCCCTCAATTATCACGCCGGGCGCTGGAATAAGGGGCGATTAATGCCGTCATTATTGCCCTAAGCCACTGTTTTAAATAGCAACCCTCTGGACTGTATAACTTGAAATCGGCTGGCCGAAACGGCCTAGTGGGCCATTGTCTGCCTGACGAATGGCCGCATTCGCGAGGAAAACCCACGGAAATCAACGGCTGCACAAGGCCCTTCTGGCCGCCCGCGCCAGAGGTCACGAATCACGCCGCAAAACCGGGTAGAATGCCGCCCACGCAATGAGGGTATTGGAAATGGCTTTAGTCGGGCGCTACAACAGTTTGCAAGTGGTTAAACACACTCACTTCGGTTTATATCTGGACGGCGGGGCGGACGGCGAAATTCTGCTGCCCAATCGTTATATTCCCAAGGATATTCCCAGCGAAGATGAAGACTGGCTTAATGTTTTTATTTATCTGGACAGCGACGACAAACTGATCGCTACCACGGAGAAACCCAAGGTTCAGGTCGGTGAGTTTGCCAGCCTGAAAGTGGTTGAAGTCAACAGCATCGGCGTGTTCCTGGACTGGGGCCTGCCCAAGGACTTGCTGCTGCCGTATTCCGAAGAAAAGCGCCAGATGACCGCCGGCGAATATTGCGTGGTGCACGTCTACCTCGACAAGCACACCCGCCGCATCACCGCCACGGCGCGCCTGGACCGTTATCTGGACAAGACCCCGGCCAACTACACGCCAGGACAGGAAGTCGATTTGCTGGTCGCCGAAGCCACCGACATGGGCTTCAAGGCGATCATCAATAACAAGCACTGGGGCCTGATTCACAAGAACGAAATCTTCAAGTTCATGCGCGCCGGCAAGCAGGAAAAAGGTTTCATCAAGGAAATCCGCCCGGACGGCAAGATCAGCTTGAGTTTGCAACCGGTGGGCCAGGAAGCGGCGACCAGCCTCAATGCCAAGATCCTCGCCAAGTTGCGCGAAAACAATGGCACGCTGCCGGTCAGCGACAAGAGCGACCCGGTGCTGATCAGCAGTTTGTTCGGCGTAAGTAAGGGTAACTTCAAGAAAGCCATTGGTGCGCTGTACAAGAATGGGCAAATTGTCATTCATGCTGATCGCATCGAATTGAGCTGATCTTCAGTCGAGCCACAGCATCTGTGGCAAATAAGGATTCATGTGACCAGGAGAGCCTGCTGTGGGAGCAAGGCTTGCCCGCGAAACAGGCGCCTCGGTATCAGAAAGACCGCATCGCCTCCATAGCGAGCAAGCTTTGCTCCCACAGCGGTGTGCCGTTCCTCCAAATCCCTCGCCACAGGAACGGTGTTCGGCGTTCCTCTGTATACAAAACCCTGCACCTTTAGCATGCACCTGCGCCCTGTTCGTGGGCGCATGCCTGCTCTTGCCCGGCTTTAATCCCCGCCACACACCGCAGTTTGTCTCATATTCCCCACCTATGGCACGCATTCTGCGTAGCAACCCGTATACAAACCATGCCGGCTCCCGTGCGCAGTATGGTGAGCAGGTCGATACGGGGGCACGGCGGTACTCAAAAGGAGCCCCGCAATGTCCGAGCAATTGCCCAACGGCTACAGCCCTCGTCTCTATAACGAAGATCTGGGTCCGCTGCCGCAGAAATGGAACTGGTACAACATTTTCGCCTTTTGGATGAGTGATGTGCACAGCGTCGGCGGTTATGTGTTCGCTGCCAGCCTGTTCGCGTTGGGGCTGGCGAGTTGGCAGGTGTTGATTGCGTTGCTCTGCGGCATCTGCATTGTGCAGTTGATTGCCAACCTGGTTGCCAAACCGAGCCAGCAAGCGGCGGTGCCGTATCCGGTGATCTGTCGGCTGGCGTTTGGGGTGTTCGGTGCGAATATTCCAGCGGTGATCCGCGGCTTGATCGCGGTGGCGTGGTACGGCATTCAGACGTACCTGGCTTCCAGCGCGCTGATCATCGTGGTGCTGCGGTTTTTTCCTTCCATGGAAGTCTATGCCACGCCGCAATTTGCCGGTTTGTCCTACTTGGGCTGGTTCGGTTTCCTCAGCTTATGGTTCGTCCAGGCGCTGGTGTTCTGGGCCGGTATGGAGTCGATTCGCCGCTTTATCGACTGGGCCGGTCCGGTGGTGTACGCCGTGATGTTCCTGTTGGCCGGCTGGATCGTATGGAAAGCCGGCTGGAGCAACATCAATTTCACCCTGGCGGAAAAGTCCTTATCCGGCTGGCAGGCGTTCGGTCAGGTGATTGTGGCGACGGCGTTGGTGGTGTCGTATTTCTCCGGCCCGACCCTCAATTTTGGCGATTTCAGTCGCTATTGCCGGAGCATGTCTGACGTGCGCCGAGGCAATTTCTGGGGGTTGCCGGTGAATTTCCTGGCGTTCTCCCTGGTGACCGTGGTGATTGTTTCCGGGACGTTGCCGGTGTTCGGCGAAATGCTCCATGACCCGATCGCCACTGTGGCGCGCATCGACAACAATGTGGCCGTCTTGCTGGGCGCCTTTGCTTTCGTGACCGCCACCATCGGCATCAATATTGTCGCCAACTTCGTCTCCCCGGCGTTCGACTTCGCCAACGTCGCCCCCAGCAAGATCAGCTGGCGTGCCGGCGGCATGATTGCAGCGGTGGCGTCGATTTTCATTACGCCGTGGAACCTGTTCAACAACCCCGAAGTGATCCACTACACCCTGGACGTGCTGGCAGCGTTCATCGGTCCGCTGTTCGGGATTTTGCTGGTGGATTACTACCTGATCAAAAAACAGCAGATCGACGTGGATGCGTTGTTCAACGACGGGCCGAGCGGACGTTATTACTACAGCGGCGGCATCAACTGGACGGCGGTCAAGGCGCTGGTGCCGGCGACGTTGATGGGCGTGGCGATTACCTTCACGCCGATGTTGCAACCGATGGCCAATTTCGCCTGGTTCACCGGTTGCTTCCTGGGCGGGGTGTTGTATTTCGCTCTGGCGCGCCGTGAGCCGGCCGCGCAGTTGAGCAAATCGCTCAGCCCGGCTGGCCAGGCCTGATCAACGCAGGGCGGTTTGGGTGCAGGGGGTTACTGCGCTGCGGCTGGCGGGGCGTAGCAACAGTCCGCCGGCCAGCAGCAGACCGCTGCCGGCGACGATCAGCGCCGGTTGCAACCCGCCGCTGAAATGGCTGCTCAGCGCCGCCAGCAGCGGCCCGCTGAGTTGGCCTACGGCAAAGCAGGCGGTCAACAGGCCGGCGTTGCGCTGGGTAGTGTGGGGCGCCAGCTCCCGCGAGCGCAGCATCACCAGCTGCATGCAGGCCAGGAACGGCGTGCCACACAGGATCACCCCCAACACCAGCCCCGGCCCGCTGCCTAGCAGGCAGGCGAATACGCCGGCGGCTTGCAGCCAGAGCGTACCGATCAGCCAGCGGCCAGTGGTGTTCGGGTTCGGCCGCCGCAAGCTGACCAGCAGCACGCCGGTGGCGGCGGCCAGGCCGAAGCAGGGCCAGAACAGGTCCGCTTGCCATTGCCCGCGGAACTGCGCCGAGGCCATCTGCGACAGGAACGTTGCCGGGATGATGTAGCCCAAGCCGTACAGGACGTACACCACGCCAAGTCGTGCGATGCCACGGTTCGGCGAGGGAGTGACCGGCGCGGCGACGGTCGTGCTTGTGGCGGCTTGCGGCAGGATCGGCAGAATGACCAGCAACATCGCCAATGCCACGCCGGCATACACCAGCCACAGCATTGCGGACGTCTGGCCCAGCAGGTTTGAGCCCAGGGCGAGCAAACCTGTGAGGAAAATCCCCAATCCTGGTCCGGCAAACACCAGTGCGCCGAGGCGCGGCCGTCCCGCGGCAGCGGCCAGCGGTTGGCTCAGGGCGGTGATCATCACCATGACCCAGGCGCTTGCCACTCCGGTGCCGAAGCGCAGCGCCAAGTGTGGCCAGAAGCCCCAGGCCCAGAACGAGGCCAGGGTCAGCAATACGCACAACCACAGGCCCCCGAGCAAACGCCTCCGCACCTGTTCCGGGCGGTGAGCGAACATGGCGTCCAGCGCGCCGAGGAAATAGCCCAGGTAGTTGGCGGCGGCAATCAGACCGGCGGCGGTCAAGTCGACCTGACCTTCGCCGATTAAATGAGGTAACTGCGGCGTTAAGGCGAAGCGGCCAATGCCCATGGCCATCATCAGGGCGATGAAACTGCCGAGCAGACGAATAAGAGGTGACATGGTCGTTCTCCAGCGTGAGGCGAATGACCGTCAGGCTAGGACCGATTGACTTTCATTAAAAATGAATAATAGTGAGTAACTTGTTCTTTTTTGGAGAAAGTCGTGGAGTTCAGCCAATTACGGATTTTCCAGGCCGTGGCCGAGGAAGGGTCCATCACCCGGGCTGCCGAGCGTCTGCACCGGGTGCCGTCGAACCTTTCGACCCGGCTCAAGCAGCTCGAAGAGCAACTGGGCGTGGATCTTTTCCGGCGTGAGCGTCAGCGTTTGCAGCTATCGCCGGCGGGAAAAGTCTTGCTGGACTATGCGATCAGGCTTTTTGCTCTGCACGACGAAGCCCATGCCGCCGTGCAGGGCGGGCAACCGGCGGGGGATTTTGTGTTGGGTACGATGTACAGCACAGCGGCGATTCACTTGCCGGACCTGCTGGCCAGTTATCACCGCATGTACCCGGCGGTGAACCTGCAGGTGCAGTCGGCGCCCAGTGGTGAACTGCTCGAAGGCTTGCTCACCGGGCGCCTTGACGCGGCGCTGGTGGACGGCCCGCTGGAGCTGGCGGGGTTGGACGGGGTGCCGTTGTGCGACGAGCAGTTGGTGCTGATCACCGAAGCCGATCACCCGCCAGTGCGCAGTGCGCTGGATGTTCAGGGCCGTTCGGTATTCACCTTTCGCCAGGGCTGTTCCTACCGCATGCGTCTGGAAGCCTGGTTTGCCCATGACCATGCGGCCATGGGCCGGGCGATGGAGATTGAGTCTTATCAGGGGATGCTGGCCTGTGTGATCGCCGGCTCCGGGGTGGCGCTGATGTCCGAGTCGATGCTTGCCAGCCTGCCGGGCCGCGAACGTGTAAGGATGCATCCGCTGGCCGAACCGTTTGTCCGTGCAACGACCTGGCTGATGTGGCGCAAAGGAATGGTGGGGGCCAATCTCACCGCTTGGATTGAACTGCAACAACAGGCCTGGCCGCGGGCGCCTCTGATGGTGGAACGATCAGCTTGAGCGCCCGGTGTTGGATTTTGATGGATTCAGTAACAGATCATTGCAATGTGTGACGAGCATTGCGTAGGACTTCGGACTATTATCAGTGCGAAGGGGCCACAGAATTCTGCCGCTAGTACCACCCTGAAGGGGGCACCACGATGAAAGAGAAAATCCAGAACTGGCTTCATGACTTGGGTGTCGCGCTCGGCCTGATCGAGCCGCCTATGCAACCGATCCCTATCCGCACCGATGACGAGCAACGCCGCCGCCAGCCGCGCCGCCGGTAAAGACACCGCAGAATATCGGAGAGATCGCAGTCTCAGGCTGTTTCAGTTGAAACAGCCTGAGACTGCGATCTTTTTTGTTTTTGAAGGACAATCTCTGTGGGAGCGAGCCTGCTCGCGATAGCGGTGTATCAGTCAATATCAATGGTGGCTGATCCGCCGCTATCGCGAGCAGGCTCGCTCCCACAGGGTTTTCATCGTCTGGAACTGAGCGATACAGGGCAAAAAAAAAGGTGTGGCCACCGACGCCACACCCTTCGAAGAAAAACTGCTTTCAGACCGCCTTGGCCACCACCTTCGACCGGGGCGACAACAGGCTTACCACCACAAAACTCACCAGTGCCACGCTCAGGCTGTAGTAGATCGGCGTGTTGGCGTCCAGGCCGTCCTTGATCATGAAGAACAGCGCGGTCAGAAAGCCCAGCGACATGCTGGTGATCGCGCCAGCCGTGGTTGCGCGTTTCCAGTAGATGGCGCCGATCAGCGGAATCAGCATGCCGCCCACCAACAGGTTGTAGGCCAGGGTCAGGGCACTGATCACATCGCTCACCACCAGGGCGATGCCCAACACCACCACGCCCAGCAGCAGGGTCGCGATGCGGTTTTCGTGGACGTCGCCATTGCCGCTTTCACGGCCCTGGCGCAGACGCGGCAGCAGGTCCTGGACCACGGTGGTGGAGGCCGCCAGCAGGCCGGCGGCGGCGGTGGACATCAAGGCCGCCAGGGCCGCAGCGATCACCAGCCCGCGAATGCCGTTGGGCAGGGTGGTCTGGACGACGCTGGCAAAGGCGTTGTTGACGTTTTCCAGGTCCGGCAGCAATACCTTGGCCGCCATGCCGATCAATGCCCCCGCCAGGCCGTACAACACGCAGTACAGGCCAGCGGCGGTACCGGCCACTTTCGCCACGCCTTCGCTACGGGCGGTGAACACCCGCTGCCAGATGTCCTGGCCAATGAAGATGCCAAAGAAGTAGATCAGGAAGTAGGTGAGGATGGTGTCCCAGCCAATCGCGGTGAAGTCGAAGTAGCTGGCCGGCAAGGCCGCCACCATCGCGTTCCAGCCACCCGCATCGCTGATGGACATCGGCATCAGCAGGAACACCAGGCCGACGGTCATGATCAAAAACTGCACGATGTCGGTGAGGGTCAGCGACCACATGCCGCCAATGGTGGAATACAGCACGACGACACCACCGCCCACCAGGATCGACACCCAGAATGGCAGGCCGAACAACACCTGCATCACGGTGCCGATGGCGATGGTCGAGGTGGCGCCGATCATCAACGCATAAACCAGCATGATCAGCGCACTGGCGTGGCGCGCTGCCGGATTGTAGCGGCGCTCCAGCACTTGGGTCACGGTGTAGATCTTGAGTTTGAGCAACGGTTTGGCGAGGAACAGGCTCAGGCCGACGATGCCCAGGCCGATGGCGCCGCACAGCCAGAAACCGGAAATCCCATGGACGTAGCCCAGGCGCACGGTGCCAATGGTGGAGGCGCCGCCCAAGACGGTAGCCGCCATGGTGCCCAGGTAAAAGCCGGGGCCGAGGTTGCGTCCGGCGACCAGGTAGTCGTCACGGGTCTTGGCGCGGCGCATGCCGTACCAACCCAGGGCAATCATGCCGGTGGCATAGATGAGAACGACGATTAAATCCAAAGCCATGATGGCGTGTCTCCGATTGTCTTTTTTATAGTGAAGTCGGGTGATTGATGCCTTTGTGGCGAGGGGATTTATCCCCGCTGGGCTGCGAAGCAGCCCCAAAACAGCCTACTCAATCTGTCAGGCACACCGAGATGTCAGGGTTTGGGAGCGCTGCGCGCTCCAGCGGGGATAAATCCCCTCGCCACAGGTTCAGCGCTTGGTGAGACCGAACCCTTGCTACGCGGATCATCCGGCCCATATACCTGCGCCGGCTCCGGAAACAACCCAAGCAGCACCAGGTAAATCACCGAGGCCAGACCCAAGGTCACAGGCAGGCTAATGTCGATGCCGCCGGCCAGTTCGCCCAGCGGTCCGACGAACTGCCCGGGCAGGTTGACGAAGCACAGCCCCACCAATGCGCTGGGAATCCAGGCCCCCAGGCCGCGCCAGTTCCAGCCGTGGGTGAACCAGTAGCGGCCGCCGGTTTCGCCACGGGTGAACACTTGCAGGTCATCCGGGCAGTAGAAGCCGCGGCGCACCAGCAGGCCGATGATCATGATCACCATCCATGGCGTGGTGCAGGTGATGATCAGCACGGCGAAGGTCGATACGCTTTGCACCAGGTTCGCGGCGAAGCGCCCGATGAAGATGAAGGCAATCGACAGCACGCCGATCAGCAGCGTTGCCTTGACCCGCGACAGCACCCGTGGAAACACACTGGACATGTCTAGCCCGGTGCCATACAGCGCCGTGGTGCCGGTGGACATGCCGCCGATCACCGCGATCAGACACACCGGCAGGAAGAACCAGACCGGCGAGACTGCCAGCAGGCCGCCCACATAGTTGTTGGCTGCGATGTAGTCCGGTGCCTTGATCGCCACGATGGTGGCGGTGGCGAGGCCGAACAGGAACGGGATCAGCGTCGCCAGTTGAGCGGCGATTACCGCCAGCATGATGCGCCGCTTGGGCGTGTTGCGCGGGATGTAGCGCGACCAGTCACCCAGGAACGCGCCGAAGGAAATCGGGTTGCTCATGGCTACCAGCGCCGCGCCGATGAACGCCGCCCAGAAACCTGGTTGGCCAAGACCAACGGTGCCGGCGAACTGGCTGTCGAAGGTCGGCGCAAAGGCGACGATGCCCAGCAGAAACAGCAGACTGGCAGCCCACACGGCGATGCGGTTGACCCACAACATGAAGCGAAAGCCGTAGATGCACACCGTCAATACCAGCAGGGCGAACAGGCCATAGGCCAGGCCCAGGCTCAGGTCGGTTTCCGGCACGCCGATCAAGCGCTTGGCGCCACCGATCAACGCATCTCCCGAGCTCCACACCGACAGCGAGAAGAACGCGATGGCCGTCAGCAGCGACAGGAATGAGCCGACGATCCGCCCGTGTACGCCGAAATGCGCCCCGGAGGAGACCGCGTTGTTGGTGCCGTTGAGCGGGCCGAACAGACCCATGGGCGCGAGGATGATCGAACCGAGCACCACCCCCAGCACAATCGCCCAGACCCCGGCCTGGAACGAGAGGCCGAACAGCACCGGGAAACTGCCGAGCACGGCGGTGGCAAAGGTGTTGGCGCCGCCGAAGATCAGTCGAAACAGATCCGTCGGGCCAGCGGTTCGTTCATGGTCCGGGATCTGTTCAACCCCGTTGGTTTCGATTCGCGTAAGGCTGTTGTCGTTATTGTTATGCATGATCTGCTCCGATCATAAAGGCGCGCTCATCGTGTGCGAGCGTCGTCTGTTTGGCTAAGGGGGTGGCAGCCCTTCCGGCATAGCGGACAAATGTTCATGGCAGGCCAGCCATAGGCCCTGTTGTTCTTGTGTGCGTCCTTCCTGCTTGCGGAACAGGATGGTTTCGCGCTCCTGGCTAAAGTGTCGCTCCCCTTGCATGCGCAACTCGGTGGCCACGTCATGGATGAAAATCGCCACGTCCCCTTGCAGGCTGACGAAGGCGTTGCTCGAGGTACACGACAGCACCTCGAAGCCATCCTCGGACCGCCAGCGGTCCCACAACGCCTGGTAGGCATTGCGAGACAGCAGAGGCTGTTCGAGGGTGTAGAACACAAAACTCGCGTCGGCTGTGAAGGCGCCGAAGTAGGCGTCGCGGTCATTGCGGGCGAAGGCCGACACCAGTTCAGCGGCGGCCTTGAGCACTTGATCCTGATCGTTCATGACCGCACCTCAGCGATGGACCACACCGGGCAGTACGCAGAGCATCTCGTACAGCAGGTTGGCGCCCAGCAGCGAGGTGTTACCGGTGGTGTCGTAGGGCGGCGAGACTTCTACCAGATCGCAACCGACCAGGTCCAGGCCCTGGCAGCCACGCACGATTTCGATGGCCTGGATGGTGGTCAGGCCACCGATTTCCGGGGTGCCGGTGCCGGGCGCCCAGGCCGGATCGATGCCGTCGATGTCGAAGCTCAGGTACACCGGGCCGCCGCCGACTTTCTCGCGGACTTCGGCCATCAACGGTGCGAGGGATTTGTGCCAGCACTCTTCGGCCTGGACTACGCGGAAACCCTGGTTGCGGCTCCAGTTGAAGTCATCGGCGGTGTAGCCCTGGGCCCGCAGGCCGATTTGCACCACGCGGTCGCAATCGAGCAGGCCTTCTTCCACAGCGCGACGGAAGGTGGTGCCGTGGGCGATTTTCTCACCGAACATGTGATCGTTCACATCGGCATGGGCGTCGATGTGTACCAGGCCGACCTTGCCGTGTTTCTTGTGGATGGCCCGCAGGATCGGCAGGGTGATGGTGTGATCGCCGCCCAGGGTCAGGGGAATGACGTTGTGTTCCAGAATCTTGTGGTACGACTCTTCGATGATCCGCACGGCGTCCAGCAGGTTGAAGGTGTTGATCGGCACATCGCCGATATCGGCCACCGACAACGAGTCGAACGGCGCGGCACCGGTGGCCATGTTGTAGGGGCGGATCATCACCGATTCAGCGCGGATCTCGCGAGGCCCGAAACGGGTGCCGGCGCGCAGGGAGGTGCCGATGTCCAGCGGCACGCCGACGAAAGCAGCGTCGAGGCCGGCAGCGGTTTGCAAATGGGGGAGTCGCATCATGGTGGCGATGCCGCCGAAGCGCGGCATTTCGTTGCCGCCCAGTGGTTGGTGAAGAATCTTGTCCACGGGTAGGGCCTCATCGTTGTTTTATTTATCAGGGGTCGATTCTGCGAAAAGCGCGGGTAGGGAAGAATCGCTGAGGGCAAATACTTAGTTCAGATTTTTCTAAACTAATGCGGGGCGGGGCGATAGACTCGCGATTGATCTGTTGAGGTTAAATGGTGGGTGCAAGCCTGTGGGAGCAAGGCTTGCCCGCGATGAGGTCCATGCGGTTTGCTCTGGAACCGAGGCGCCTGTATCGCGAGCAAGCTTTGCTCCCACAGATAAACCCCCTTGCCACAAAGTTTGCAGTGTCCTGTCTGTATTTGGAGTTCCCCATGGCCAACGCTTTACCCGACCTGAAACTGCTGCGCATTTTCGTCAGCGTGGTGCGGCACCAGGGGTTTGCCAATGCCCAGCACGAGCTCAACCTCTCCACGTCGGCCATCAGCACCTACATGAGCCAGCTCGAATCGGCCCTGGGCCTGGTGCTGTGTCATCGTGGGCGGGGTGGGTTCAGCCTGACCAGCAAGGGCGAGTTGTTCCACCAGGAAACCCTGCGTCTGTTGGGCGAGCTTGAAGGCTTCGAGCAATACGCCGCCGCGCTGAAGGGCGAGTTGCGCGGCACGTTGAATCTGGGGGTGATCGATTCCACCGTCAGCGACAAGGCCCTGCCGTTCGCCGAAGCCATCGGCGCCTACAGCCAGGAGCATCCGGCGGTCCACCTGCACCTGTCGGTCATGAGCCCGTACGAACTGCAACTGGGCGTGCAGGACAACCGCCTGGACCTGGCCATTGGCGCGTTTTCCACGCGCATGAGTGGCCTGGTCTACATGCCGCTGTACCGTGAGCAGCACTGGTTGTATTGCAGCAACCGTCACCCGCTGTTCAACGAGCGGCGTATCCCTGAGCAACTCATCACCCAGCAGCGCATGGTCGGGCGCGGTTACTGGAGCCAGGCCGAACTGGCTCGCCATGGCTTCAAGCACAGCGCGGCGACGGTGGAGAGCATGGAGGCGCAGTTGATCCTGGTATTGTCCGGCGCCTACGTCGGTTACCTGCCTGAGCACTACGCCCAGGCCTGGGTGGACAAGGGCGACTTGCGCGTCTTGCTGCCGGCCACTTTTGGTTATCAGGCACCGTTTTCGATGATCGTGCGTCGTGGCCGCAGCCGTGAGCCGCTGATCCAGACTTTTCGCGACCTGCTCAAGGCGCAACTCAACCAGGCCTGAGGTGCCGTCATGTCCAGAATCCAGTGCACGCGTTGCCAGAGGCCGCAAAGCCATTGCCTGTGCCCGCTGATCCCCAGCCTCGACAGCCGCACCCGCGTGTTGCTGTTGCAGCATCCCAGCGAAGTGAACCACGCCTTGAACACCGCGCGGCTGGCGGCCTTGGGGCTTAATAATGCCGAGTTGATCGTGGGCGAGGTGTTCGAGGATTTGCCCGGCTTGCTCAATCAACCGGGTTATCAGGCGCGGCTGTTGTTTCCCGGTGAACAGGCGCAGCCCATGCACGCTTATGCTCCGTCTGACGACCCGCTGCTGCTGGTCGTCCCGGACGGTACCTGGCGCAAGGCGCGCAAGTTGCTGCACCTCAACCCTCTGTTGGCGGCGCTGCCGAGGGTGACGCTGGCCGATGGCGGTGTGTCTCGCTACCGCTTGCGCAAGGCGCCAGGGCCTGGTGCTTTGTCGACGGTGGAGGCGGTTGTCCAGGCGCTGCAAACCCTTGAGGCGCCGACCCGTTTTGAGCCGTTGCTGAGGCCGTTCGAGGCGTTGATCGAGGGGCAGATTGCGGCGATGGGGGAGGCGACGTTTCGGCGTAACCATGCTGAGAAATAATGGTTGTCTTTGCCGGCGCCTTCGCGAGCAAGCCCGCTCCCACATTTGATCGCCTGTGGCCGCAAAATTTGTGTTTGCCGCAAATCCATTGTGGGAGCGGGCTTGCTCGCGAAGGCGGCCTCTCAATCACCGCATATCCCAGCAAAAATCACCGCTCACGCATCGCCTCAGTCCGGGCCTTCAACACCGGTTTGAGCAAGTAATCCAGCACACTTTTCTCCCCGGTAATGATGTCCACCGTCGCCACCATCCCTGGAATGATCAGCAACGGATTGGCATCGCCGCCCAAGTGATTTTTATCTGTGCGCACCTGGATCAGGTAGAAGCTGTTGCCCTTGTCATCGGTGATGGTGTCGGCGCCGATCAGTTCGAGCCTGGCGCTCATTCCGCCATAGATCGTGTAGTCATAGGCGCTGAACTTGACCATGGCTTTCTGGCCCGGATGCAGGAAGGCCACGTCCTGGGGGCGGACCTTGGCTTCGATCAGCAAGTTGTCTTCCAGCGGCACGATTTCTGCCATGTCGCTGCCCGGCTGCACCACGCCGCCGATGGTGTTGACCTTGAGTTGCTTGATCACCCCGTACACCGGCGAGACCACGGTGGTGCGGGTCACGCGGTCGTCGATGGCAATGCTCGATGCAGTGATTTTTGACAACTCCGTGCGTTTCTCGTTGAGTTCCTTGGCCGCCTCGGAACGGAAGGACTGTTCCGACTCGTCGATCTTGCTCTTGATCTCGTTGATCGCCGATTCGGCCCGAGGAATCGCCAGGGTCGTGGCGTTGAGCGAGCCACGGATTTCCACCGCGCTGCGTTTGAGCCGCAGGATTTCCACCGGCGACACCGCTCCAGTGCGCACCAGCGGCGCCGACATGTTCATCTCCTCTTGCAGCAGGGCCAGGCTGGAACTGAATTGGCCCTGCTTGGAGCGAAATTCCGCCAGCTCCTGGGTTTTCTGGCGCAGTTGTTCGGTCAGCGTCCGCTGTTCGCTGGCCAGGCGCCGCTGCCGTTGTTCATACAGTGAGCGCTCATCTTCGGCCACCTGCGGGGCTTTGCTGATGACTTCAGCGGACAATTCGAAAGGCCGGCCCTCGGCTTCGGCCGACAAGCGTTCGACCTGGGCGGTCAGCGCATAGCGGTCGACCTCGCTCTCGCCCTTGTTCGACAGAAACCGCGTGTCGTCCAGGCGCAGCAGGGTGTCGCCCTTGTTCACCATCTGGCCTTCGCGCACGAAAATTTCGGTGACGATGCCGCCCTCCAGGTTCTGGATCACCTGAATCTTGCTCGAGGGAATGGCCTTGCCTTCACCGGTGGTGACTTCCTGCAACACCGCCAGTTTGGCCCACACCAGCGCGGCGATGATCAACCCGGCCGCCAGCCACACCGTGACCCGCGAGCGCCGCGGCGAATCCTGCAGCGCCGCGCCGGCGGTTTCCGGCATGAACTCGCTTTCGGCGCTTTTGCTGAAACTGCCGAAGTAGCTTCGGGCCGCGGAATCGGGTGTTTGAGCAGACATGGGCGATACCCGTCAGTTAAAAGAACTAAGGTTGGTGCGGCTTTTGTGGCGAGGGGATTTATCCCCGCTGGGCTGCGAAGCAGCCCTAAAATCAGACACCTCGGTGTGCCAGCCTGATTGAGTTGATTGCTCTTGGGGCAGCTTCGCAGTCCAGCGGGGATAAATCCCCTCACCACAGGGGCTGTGTGGGCTGTTATACCGCCGCGGCCCCCACCCGTCCCTTGCGCAGCGCATCAATCACCGCTTCTTTCGGTCCGTCGGCCACGATCCGGCCGTTGTCCAGCACCACCAGCCGGTCCACCAGGCTCAGCATCGACGTGCGATGGGTCACCAGCAGCACTGTCTTGCCCTGCACATGGGTATGAAGCTTTTGCCGCAACACGTCTTCGCTGCTGTTGTCCATGGCGCTGGTGGGTTCGTCCAGCAGCAGGATCGGCGGGTCGAGCAATAGGGCCCGGGCCAGCAGCACGGCCTGGCGCTGCCCACCGGAGAGCAACTGCCCGCGCTCGCCCACCGGGCGGTCGAAGCCCTGGGGATGCTGGCGGGCCAGTTCGGTGACGCCGGTCAGTTCCGCCACTTCCAGCATGCGTGCGTCGCTGATGTAGCGGGCGCCGAGGGTGAGGTTGTCCCGCAGGCTGCCGGCCAGCAGCGGCAGGTCATGGGCGACATAACCGATCTGTTGACGCAGGTCCGCCACGTCCAGTTGCCGAAGGTCCAGCCCATCGAGCAGCAACTGGCCTTCCTGCGGCTCATAAAACCCCATCACCAGGCGCGCCAGGGTGCTTTTGCCCGAGCCACTGCGACCGATGATCCCGACCCGTTCGCCGGGCTTGAGGCTGAAACTCACATTCGCCAGCGCCGGGGCGTTCTGGCCGTCGTAATGGAAGGTCACACCGCTGACGTCCAGCGCGCCCTGTAACTGGGTGCGGTCCAGCGGCCGTTGTTTGGCATCGCGCTCCTGGGGCAGCGCCATCAGCGCGTCGGTGCTACGCATGGTGAGCTGGGCTTGCTGGTAGCGGGTGATCAGCCCTGCGATCTGCCCCAGCGGCGCCAACACCCGGCTGCCGAGCATGTAGGTCGCCACCAGCGCGCCGACGCTGAGGTTGCCGGCGATGATGCTGTAGACCCCGGCGACGATAGTCGCCATGCCGGCCAGTTGTTGCAGGAACAGCGTGCCGTTGGTCGCCAGCGCCGAGAGGCTGCGTGCGTGGCTGTCCAGGCGGGTGAGGGCGCCGTGGGTGCTTTCCCACTGATGCTGGCGCTCACTTTCGGCGCTGCAGGCCTTGAGGGTTTCCAAGCCTCCGAGGGTTTCGATCAGCAACGCCTGACGCTGCGCGCCCAGGGCCAGGCTTTTTTGCACGGTGTCGCGCAGGCGCGTCTGGATGATCATCGCGAAAATAATGGTGAGTGGAAAAGCCACCACCGGAATCACCACCAGCCAGCCACCCAGCAACCCGATCACCACCAGCATCAGCACCGCGAAGGGCAGGTCGATCAGGCTAGTAAGGGTGACAGCGGTGAGGAATTCGCGCAGGCCCTGGAAGTCATGGATGCTCTGGGCGAACCCGCCGATGGTCACCGGTTTGGCCTTCATCGCCATGCCGGTGATGCGTTCGAACAGGGTCGCGGAGAGGATCACGTCGGTTTTCTTGCCGGCGGTGTCCAGCAGATGGGCGCGCACCACGCGCAAAACCAGTTCGAAACCGGTGCCGATCAACAGCCCCACGGCCAGCACCCACAAAGTGGACGTGGCCTGGTTCGGCACCACGCGGTCGTAGGTCTGCATGACGAACAGCGGCACCATCAGCCCCAGCAGGTTAATCAGGAAACTCGCCAGGATCGCGTCGCTGTACAGCCAGCGCGACAGTTTCAAGGTGTCACGAAACCACGCCTCGACCCGTGGAACCAAGGGCGCGCGCAGGTCTTCGAGCTCATGGCGCGGCCGGGCGAACAACGCCTGGCCGCTGTAGACGGCGCTCAGTTCGTCGCGGCTGACCCACTGCTCGCCGCCATCGGCTTCGCTGGGCAGGATCAGCGCCTGGCCGTCCTCGCCCCAGCGCCGCAACACGGCGCAGCGACCACCGGCCAGAATCAGCATCACCGGCAGGTTGAGCGGCGAAATGTCGGTCAGGTCACGGCGCAGCAAGCGTGCCTGCAAACTGGCCCGGGCCGCTGCGCGCGGCAGCAGGTCCAGGCTCAGACGTTGGTGCGCCATTGGAAGCCCGGCGCCAAGGCTGGCGCGGCTGACTGTCGCGCCATGGAGTTTGCAGAGGATCAACAGACCGTCCAGCAAAGGATCATCGAAATTCAGCCGCGGATCCGTGCTGGGCGTTGCGGGTTCCATGCTGGTCACATTGATCGCTCCCATTTTTTGGGGGGCCTACTTCAGCTCGGGCAACCGCGCTTCGTTTTTGACTTCTGTTTGAGCGACCGCGTCGGCCGGCAGCACCACCCGCTGTTTGCTCAACAACTGGCCCATGTTCGCCAACACCCGATACATCGAGTATTCCTCGGTGTAGCGTACTTCGGTGTAGCGACGGTTGGCGTTGTACAGCTCGTTTTCGCTGTCGAGCACATCGAGCAGGGTCCGCTGACCGAGGCCGAACTGGTCCTGATAGGCGGCGCGCACCCGGGAGGTGGTTTCGGCGTATTCCCGGGCGGTGGGGGTCTGTTTGCGGGCGTTGAGCATCGCGTTCCAGGCCAGGCGGGTGTCTTCGTTGAGCTGGCGCAGGGCGTTGTTGCGGATGTCCATGGCCTGGTTGATCTGGTGGGCATTGGACGCCAACCGCGCCTTGTCGCTGCCGCCGCGAAACAGGTTGTAGTTCATCACTACGCCGACCCTCCAGTTGTTGTCGTGACCCTCTTCACCGCCGAGGTTGTTATTGGCGCCCACTGCCGCTTCGGCGTCGAAACGCGGATAGAACGGCGACTTGGCCACTTCGTACTGGCTTTCGGCGGATTGCACGTCGGCCTGGGCCGATTTCAGGTACGGGTTGTTATCCACCATGCTTTGCTGGGCTTGGAGCAGGTCAGCGGGCATCTCGCCTTTGGTCGAGGGCGGTGTTTCCAGCTCATCGGGCATGCGCCCGACCACGCTGTAGAAGTTTGCCTCGGCGTCGGCCAGGTCGACCTGGGCGGTGTCGAAGTTGTTTTCCGCCAGGGCCCGGCGAGCATTGGACTGATCGGAGTCGGCGGTACTGCCCACGCCACGCTCGGTGCGTAGGCCGATCTGGTCGTTGACGCGCAGGTGAGCCTGCAGGTTGTTCTTGGCCAGCGTCACCAGCTCGCGCCGCTTGAGCACTTCCAGATAAACCTCGATGGTGCGCAGCGCCAGATCCTGGGCAGTGCCTTGGGCGTAGTAGGCCCGGGAATTGACCACGCCTTTGGTCCGCTCCACTTCATTGGCGGTGTTGAACCCGTCAAAAAGCATCTGCCGCAGGCGCAGCTCCGATTGGGTGTAAGTCAGGATATTGGTGTGGTGATTGCCCAGCGCCCGGGTATTGGTGTTGTCGCTGTAGCCGCGACCGTAGCCGGCATTCAAATCCACCGACGGGAAGAACCCCCCTCTGGCGACCTTGACGTCTTCGTTGGCCGACAGACGGCTATCGACCCGTTGTGCCAGTTCCGGGTGCGTAGCAATAGTGCTCTGGATCGCTTCGGTCAATGACATGGCCTGCGCTGAAGAAGAGCAGGCCATGGCCAGCAAAACCGCGCTGCAGAGGGGGGAAAGAACGCGCATGGGGTGCATCTCCTTAGGTCTGTTGTGCTTCGCTGTCGCCAAAATATTGACGTACTTAAGATCAAAACCGTTTCAAGCTTGTAACAACACAGCTAAGAACATCCTGCGCGAAACCTAAGAAGAATTTCTCATAAGTCTTATGCCAAAAAAAACTTATGTGCTTGGAAAAAAGCGGCACATTGTTCAAAACGAAAGCCTTTGAATCTGCGGGTTCTGACGGATTTTAGGCGTCAATAAAAGTTCCGTATTCATTTTGAAGCGACGTGAAGAAGGGCTGGAAGGGCGAAATGCGAGGCGGTTTAAAGCGACGGTTTTTTGTCATTGTGGCGAATAGCTAGCGCCTTTTTCACCCACGAAGGCTGGCAGATTTTCCAAATTCCTGGCCGCCAACCGAGCACGAATTCTTCACCCAAACAGGTGCCGACCACGGTTGGCAACGGAGGGAATGCACATGGCAGCGCTCATCGGTACCGTCAGCAAGGTGGTAGGGCAGGTTTTCGCAGAAGCGGTCGGTGGCCTGCGACGGCCTCTGGTTGAAGGCGATCGGCTGTATGCCGGTGAGCACCTGATCACCGGGGCCGAAGGGGCGGTGGCTGTGCAGTTGCAGAACGGCAAGGAGTTGACCTTGGGCCGCGGAAGTGACCTGACCTTGAGCCCGCAATTGCTCGCCAATCAGGCGTCTGCCGGCGATACGTCTGAGGCGCCGACTCCCAGCGATGCGCAGCTGACCGATGTGCAAAAACTGCAACAAGCCATCGCCGCCGGCGCCGACCCGACCCAGACCGGCGAGGCAACAGCCGCCGGCGCCGAGGGTGGTAATCCGGGGGGCGTGGGTGGTGGGCACAGTTTTGTGTTGTTGGAGGAAGTCGGCGGGGAGGTTGACCCGCTGATCGGTTTCCCCACCGCCGGGTTCAACGGGATACCCGAGTTTCCAGAACTGCGTCTGGCCGGTGATCCGGATGACGGCGGCGACGATGCAATCGTGCCACCGGTAGACCCTGAAACCCCGGATAACCCCGTTACCCTTGATGGCCTGACCGTGGATGGCGGTGAGTTGACCGCCAATGAAGCGAACCTGTCTGACGGTTCTGCCAGCAATCCTGGGGCGCTGGTGCAAAGCGGCAGCTTCACCATTTCCGCGCCCGATGGATTGAGCAGCCTGAGCATCGGTGGCATCAGCGTGATCACCGGCGGCGTACCCGCAGGTTTTCCCCAATCCATCACCTCGGCACTGGGCAACACCTTGACCATCACCGGCTACAACCCCGCCACCGGTGTGGTCAGCTACAGCTATACCCTGACGGACAATGAAAGCCATCCCGCCGGTGGCGGGGCCAATAACATCAGCGAGCAGTTCCCCGTCGTGGCCGTCGATACCGATGGCGACACTGCCACCGGGACTCTGGACGTCAACATCACCGACGACGTCCCCCAGGCGATTGACGACAGCCACGCCAGCACCGCATCGGAAAGTCTGGTCACGCTCACCGGCAACGTCTTGCCCAACGATCACCAAGGCGCCGACCGCATCCCCACCGGGCCTGACAGCGGGCCGATCATTGGCGGCACGTTCACCGGCACCTACGGCACCCTGGTGCTGAACCCCAACGGCACGTACACCTACACCCTCAACACCAGCGACCCGCAATTCGTGGCGTTGCATGGCGGCGGAAGTGGCACTGAAACCTTCACCTACACCCTGACCGACGCCGATGGCGACACCAGCACCGCCAACCTGGTGTTGCAGGTACACAACAACGACGACCCGGTGATCATTGAAGGCCTGGACACTGAAGGCGGCGAGCTGAACCTTCAGGAAAAAAATCTCAGCGACGGCACCAGCCCGGACGCTCCGGCGTTGACCCAAAGCGGCACCTTCACCATCACCGCCCTGGACGGTGTGCAGACCCTGAGCGTGGGCGGCATCAACGTCGTCACGGGCGGTGTTGCAGCCGGTTTCCCGCAATCCATCACCACGGCATTGGGCAACACGCTGACCATCACCGGCTTTAACGCCGCCACGGGCGTGGTGAGTTACAGCTACACCTTGCTGGACAACGAAGCCCACGCCAACGCCAACGGCGCCAACAGCCTCGGCGAGCAATTTGCTGTCGTGGTCACCGACGACAACGGCACCACGGCCAACGGCAATCTGGACGTGAATATCGTTGATGATGTGCCTCAAGCCGTGGACGACAGCAACGCCGGCACCGCCTCGGAAACCAACCTGACCCTGACCGGCAGCGTGCTGACCAATGACACCGAAGGCGCCGATCGTGTGGCGTCCGGCCCGGTCACGCCCGGTACCTTTACCGGCACTTACGGCACGCTGGTCCTTAACGCTGACGGTTCCTACACCTACACGCTCAACACTGCCGACGCAAACTTCAAAGGCCTGCACGGCGGCGGCAACGGTAGCGAAACCTTCACCTACACCCTGACCGACGCCGATGGCGACACCAGCACCGCCAACCTGGTGTTGCAGGTACACAACAACGACGACCCGGTGATCATTGAAGGCCTGGGCACTGAAGGCGGCGAGCTGAATCTTCAGGAGAAAAACCTCAGCGACGGCACCAGCCCGGATGCTCCGGCGTTGACCCAAAGCGGCACCTTCACCATCACCGCGCTGGACGGTGTGCAGACCCTGAGCGTGGGCGGCATCAACGTCGTCACGGGCGGTGTTGCCGCCGGTTTCCCGCAATCCATCACCACGGCATTGGGCAACACGCTGACCATCACCGGCTTCAACGCCGCCACGGGCGTGGTGAGTTACAGCTACACCTTGCTGGACAACGAAGCCCACGCCAACGCCAACGGCGCCAACAGCCTCGGCGAGCAATTTGCTGTCGTGGTCACCGACGACAACGGCACCACGGCCAATGGCAACCTGGACGTGAACATCGTTGATGATGTGCCTCAAGCCGTGGACGACAGCAACGCCGGCACCGCCTCGGAAACCAACCTGACCCTGACCGGCAGCGTGCTGACCAATGACACCGAAGGCGCCGATCGTGTGGCGTCCGGCCCGGTCACGCCCGGTACCTTTACCGGCACTTACGGCACGCTGGTCCTTAACGCTGACGGTTCCTACACCTACACGCTCAACACTGCCGACGCAGACTTCAAAGGCCTGCACGGCGGCGGCAACGGTAGCGAAACCTTCACCTACACCCTGACCGACGCCGATGGCGACACCAGCACCGCCAACCTGGTGTTGCAGGTACACAACAACGACGATCCGGTGATCATTGAAGGCCTGGACACTGAAGGCGGCGAGCTGAATCTTCAGGAGAAAAACCTCAGCGACGGCACCAGCCCGGATGCTCCGGCGTTGACCCAAAGCGGCACCTTCACCATCACCGCCCTGGACGGTGTGCAGACCCTGAGCGTGGGTGGCATCAACGTCGTCACGGGCGGTGTTGCCGCCGGTTTCCCACAGTCCATCACCACGGCATTGGGCAACACGCTGACCATCACCGGCTTCAACGCCGCCACGGGTGTGGTGAGTTACAGCTACACCTTGCTGGACAACGAAGCCCACGCCAACGCCAACGGTGCCAACAGCCTCAGCGAACAATTTGCCGTCGTGGTCACCGACGACAACGGCACCACGGCCAATGGCAACCTGGACGTGAACATCGTTGATGATGTGCCTCAAGCCGTGGACGACAGCAACGCCGGCACCGCCTCGGAAACCAACCTGACCCTGACCGGCAGCGTGCTGACCAATGACACCGAAGGCGCCGATCGTGTGGCGTCCGGCCCGGTCACGCCCGGTACCTTTACCGGCACTTACGGCACGCTGGTCCTTAACGCTGACGGTTCCTACACCTACACGCTCAACACTGCCGACGCAGACTTCAAAGGCCTGCACGGCGGCGGCAGCGGTAGCGAAACCTTCACCTACACCCTGACCGACGCCGATGGCGACACCAGCACCGCCAACCTGGTGTTGCAGGTACACAACAACGACGACCCGGTGATCATTGAAGGCCTGGACACTGAAGGCGGCGAGCTGAATCTTCAGGAGAAAAACCTCAGCGACGGCACCAGCCCGGACGCTCCGGCGCTGACCCAAAGCGGCACCTTCACCATCACCGCGCTGGACGGTGTGCAGACCCTGAGCGTGGGCGGCATCAACGTCGTCACGGGCGGTGTTGCAGCCGGTTTCCCGCAATCCATCACCACGGCATTGGGCAACACGCTGACCATCACCGGCTTCAACGCCGCCACGGGCGTGGTGAGTTACAGCTACACCTTGCTGGACAACGAAGCCCACGCCAACGCCGACGACGCGCCAACAGCCTCAGCGAACAATTTGCCGTCGTGGTCACCGACGACAACGGCACTACGGCCAATGGCAACCTGGACGTGAACATCGTTGATGATTTGCCCACCGCCCATGCTGACTCCGCCTCGGTGGACGAAGGCGGGACCGTCAGCGGCAACGTCCTGAACAACGATGTGGGCGGTGCCGACGGCCCCGCCGCAAGTGGCGCGGTGATCGGCGTTCGTGCTGGCAGCGACACGTCAACCTCGGCGGTTGGCGGCCTTAACACCCAGATCAACGGCACCTATGGCTACCTGACCCTGGACGCCAACGGCAATGCCGTTTACCACAGCAACCCGAACAGCGTCGGCGCGCCGGGAGCCACCGATGTATTCACCTACACCGTGCGCGATGCCGACGGCGATGAAAGCACCACCACCATCACCATCGATGTCTACAACAGCGCCCTTGTCGCCGAAACCGACCAGGACATTACTGTCTACGAAAAAGCCCTGGACCTGAACCAGGACGGCCAGGACCTGGCCCCCGGCACCGTCACCGGCAGTGCGCCGAACGCTACCAGCGAAACCGCCAGCGGTAGCCTGGTCGGTTCGGTCACAGGTGCGATCGGCGCCGTGACTTTCGCCCTGGTGGGCAACGCCACCGGTGCCTACGGTCAGTTGCTGCTCAACCCCGATGGTTCGTACACCTACACCCTGACCTCGCCAGCCACCACGGCACCTTCGGCCAACGATGGTCCGAATGTCCTGAGTGAAAGCTTTACCTATCAAGCCACCGATTCTTTGGGCAATACGGTCACCAGCACCATCGTTATCAACGTCGTTGACGACGTGCCCACCGCCCATGCCGATTTGGCTTCGGTAGTGGAGGGCGGCACGGTCAGCGGCAATGTGCTGGACAACGACGTGCTCGGCGCCGACGGCGGTACCGTGATCGGCGTTCGTGCCGGCAATGACACTTCAAACCCTGCGTTGGGTGGTCTCAACACCCAGATCAACGGCACCTACGGCTACCTGACCCTGGACGCCAATGGCAACGCCGTTTACCACAGCAACCCGAACAGCGTCGGCGCGCCGGGAGCCACCGATGTATTCACCTACACCGTGCGCGATGCCGACGGCGATGAAAGCACTACCACCATCACCATCGATGTCCACAACAGCTGCCTCGTCGCCGAAACCGACCAGGACATTACCGTCTACGAAAAAGCCCTGGACCTGAACCAGGACGGCCAGGACCTGGCCCCCGGCACCGTCACCGGCAGTACGCCGAACGCTACCAGCGAAACGGCCAGCGGTAGCCTGGTCGGCTCGGTCACTGGTGCCGTCGGTGCCGTGACTTTTGCTCTTGTAGGCAACGCCACCGGTGCTTATGGACAGTTGTTGCTCAACCCGGACGGTTCCTACACCTACACCCTGACCTCGCCAGCCACCACGGCACCTTCGGCCAACGATGGTCCGAATGTCCTGAGTGAAAGCTTTACCTATCAAGCCACCGATTCTTTGGGCAATACGGTCACCAGCACCATCGTTATCAACGTCGTTGACGACGTGCCCACCGCCCATGCCGATTTGGCTTCGGTAGTGGAGGGCGGCACGGTCAACGGCAATGTGCTGGACAACGACGTGCTTGGCGCCGACGGTGGTGCGGTGATCGGCGTTCGTGCCGGCAACGACACTTCAACCCCCGCGTTGGGTGGCCTCAACACCCAGATCAACGGCACCTACGGCTATCTCACGCTGGACGCCAATGGCAACGCCGTTTACCACAGCAATCCGAACAGCGTCGGCGCGCCGGGAGCCACCGATGTATTCACCTACACCGTGCGCGATGCCGACGGCGATGAAAGCACTACCACCATCACCATCGATGTCCACAACAGCTGCCTCGTCGCCGAAACCGACCAGGACATCACCGTCTACGAAAAAGCCCTGGACCTGAATCAGGATGGCCAGGACCTGGCCCCCGGTACCGTCACCGGCAGCGACCCGAGCGCCACCAGCGAAACCGCCACCGGTAGTCTTCTCGGTTCGGTGAGCGGTGCCAGCGGTGCGCTGACGTTCAGTCTGGTGGGCAACGCCACCGGCGCCTACGGCCAGTTGTTGCTCAACCCCGACGGCTCGTACACCTACACGCTGACTTCGCCAGCCACGACGGCACCCAACGCCAACGACGGCCCGAATGTGTTGAGCGAAAGCTTCACCTATCAGGCTACGGACGCCTTGGGCAACAGTGTCACCGGCAACCTGGTGGTGAGCATCGTCGACGACGTGCCCACGGCCGTCGCGTCCGAGCGTTCGGTGACGGCGGTGGAGATCGACTCGAACCTGCTGATCGTGCTCGATGTGTCCGGGAGCATGGCCGACCCCTCTGGTGTGCCGGGGCTCTCGCGGCTGGACCTGGCGAAACAGGCGATCAGCGCCTTGCTCGATAAATACGATGACCTGGGGGATGTGAAAGTCCAGCTCGTGACCTTCAGCAGCAGCGCCACCGACCAGACTTCTGTGTGGGTGGACGTGGCGACCGCCAAGTCGCTCCTCACCGGCCTGTCGGCAGGCGGCGGGACCAACTACGACGCGGCGGTGGCAGCAGCCAAGACCGCTTTTGTCACCTCGGGGCAACTGACCGGAGCGCAGAACATTGGCTACTTCTTCTCCGACGGCAAGCCCACTACGGGCCAGGGAACCGGTGCGGCGGACGAAGCGGCGTGGAAAGCTTTCCTCGACGCCAATGGCATCAAGAACTACGCCATCGGCTTGGGCGGCGGGGTCAGTGATACTCACCTCGACCCGCTGGCCTACGACGGCAGCACCCACACCGACACCGACGCGGTGCTGGTCACCGACCTGAACCAGCTCAACTCGGTGCTCTCTGGCACCGTGCAAGGTGTACCGGTCACTGGCAGTCTGCTGGGCGAGGGCGGCTCGTTCGGCGCAGACGGCGGGTTTGTCAAAAGCCTGGTGGTCGACGGCACCACCTACAGCTACGATCCGGCCGCCAACGCCGGACAGGGTGCGCTGACCGCCAGCGGCGGGGCCAACCATGGCACCTTCAATACCGCCAACAACACGCTGAGTATCGCCACCGACCACGACGGCACGCTGCTGGTGAATCTCGACACCGGCGAGTACAGCTACACGTCCCAGACGGCCACCAGCACATTGATCACCGAGACCATCGGCTACACCGTCAGCGACAACGACGGCGACCTGGCCAGTTCCAGCCTGGTGGTCAAGGTTCTGCCCAACAGCCCGCCCGTGGCGGTCGACGACAACATCATCACCAACGTCCTGTCGGGCAACATCGTGATCCCGGGGGAAATGCTGCTGGGCAACGACAGCGACGCCAACGGCGATCCGCTCACGGCGTCACCCACCAGTTTCAATACCGGATGGGTCGCCAAAGGTGCAGACTTCACCGGCAGTACCGGCACGGTCAGCTTCGCCGGTAACAACGTGCAGTCGATCAACCTCAATCGCGGCGCTTTTGTCGCCAATGCCGCGACCATGACCGCGGTGCTGGTGGTCAGCGGCGCACTGGGGATGGTGTCCAACCACAACGCCAACGATGAAGACCGGCTCAATATCAGCCTCAAGCAGGGCGAAACTCTCACCCTGGACCACAACCTGGCGGCCGGCCGCATTGCCCTGGAATACTCCCTCAACGGTGGGCCTTTCATCGCGATCACCGATGGCGCCTCGTTCACTGCGGCGGCGGATGGCAACTACCAGATCCACGTCACCAACATCGCCAATGGCAGTGGCGGCAACCCCAAAGGCGCGGAAAACTACCAACTGACCTTGACCGTCAACTACGCCGGAGCCCAGGACAGCACGCCGGATTACCACGGCAGCTACACCACCAGCGACAATCACGGTGGCAGCGACAGCGCGGCGGTCGGCATCAGCTATCAGGCAGGCCACACCCTGACGGGCACCACCGGAGACGACGTACTGATGGCCGGCGAGGGTGACAACATCCTCAACGCGGGCGACGGCGACGACATACTCAGCGCGGGTTCGGGCAACAACACCTTGCATGGCGAGGCGGGCAACGACTTGCTCTACAGCGGCACCGGCAACGACCTGCTCGACGGTGGCACCGGCAACGACACCGCCAGCTACGCCCACGCCAGTGCCGGAGTTACGGTGAACCTGGGCTTGCTGGCCGCGCAAAACACCTTGGGCTCCGGCATCGACACCCTGGCGGGCATCGAAAACCTGGTCGGCTCGAACTTCAACGATACCCTCACGGGGGATGGCGCCAGCAACCGCCTCAACGGCGGCCTGGGCGACGACGTGCTCAATGGCGGTGGCGGCGATGACGTGTTGATCGGCGGCCTGGGCAACAACACCCTGACCGGTGGCAGCGGCGCCGATACCTTCCAATGGCAAGTGGGCAACAGCGGCCATGACCTGGTCACGGACTTCACCCCCGGCCTCGACAAACTCGACCTGTCGCAACTGTTGCTGGGGGAAAATGGCAGCAGCGCGTCCCTGGACGACTACCTGCACTTCAGCATCACTGGCAGTGGCGCCTCGGTTATCACCAGCATCGACGTCAGCTCCACGGCCGGTGCCACGCCGCACCAGACCATCGACCTGGCCGGCGTCAACCTCGCCAGTTACTACGGCGTCACGCCTGGCGTGGATGGCATGATTGCGGGGGCAGATACGGCGACCATCATCAACGGAATGTTGAATGATCATTCGTTGAAGGTGGACACGGTGTGAGGTGAGCTGAAACGACAAAACCCGTCATGTTCAGTTTGGATGTGGCGGGTTTTGTTTGTTTTGGTGGAGACAGGTGGGTTGGGTAGCCCCTCATTTTTATGGAAGCACACTGGCCCTTGTGGCGAGGGGCATGCTGTCCTGACTGGAGTAGGCCGACGTAATCCAGCGTACGATTTCCAGCAAAGCACCCTTTTAAAGCACCCTTTTTGCGTAGTGTTTCGCTCAACACCTTTTCGATAGTGTGTGCCGGATCGCTGTAGAGAACGGCAAGCTCGCGATTGTCTGAATTTCCTCTTCAAGGAACTTAAGAAAATCGGTTTCAGGACAATCCTCAGACATTTCCATGAGGGCTTGTGCCGTATCCCGATGGGGTCGAATGGCCTCGCGCCTCATTTCACGTAGCGCTCCGTTTTGAGCATCCAAGTTGAAGATCCGCAAGGTATCGATTGCCCTTTGCCGTGACCTATCGTCCAGGTCAGCCCGTGGGACGATGGTGCCGTCGTTGACGAAAACGAAGTAGTCATCCGGGTCGTCCACGTCAGGCTTGAGCAAGATACTGTGATCATACGGGCCGCAACTGTCCTTGAACTTACCGCACGCATCTTCCCGGCAGCATGAGCCAAATAAGTTGTTCCAATCGAAGGTGCCCTGTGGGTATCTGTCTCGTTGTCGAAAGTGCTCAATGTGTGCGTGGCCGGGCTTTCTGATATCGACCTCGCAATAAGCACAACGAGTATCTTGCATGGCTTGGAGACTTTCCCAGATCTGCCCACGTTCCTGCAATGTCGGAGATTGTAACGACCAATTGTGCAATCCATGTCTGTAGCGGGTAAGACAGTGCGGCCCCTCACCTCGAACAAGCTTTCGCATGTACCCAGTTTCCTTGTCTTACTGTTTTATCAGCTGCTTGCGTTTGAACGTTTCCAAGCGGATCAGACGATGGCAGTCGAGCATATTCGGATGCTGACTACCGAAATGCTTATCCAGATAATTGCGCAGGTCTTGGCCCCGCGTTGTTTCATGAAGGTTTTGTTGGATCAATCCCATGTATTCGCTCATTTTTTGAGCGGGTTCATTATCGGGTGTCGGATCGAGGTCCATGACGTACGCCAGTACTTGGGAGCTGGCGACCCCTTGAGTTTGTTGATCCACATTGCTCACTGTTACCCGTCGTCCGTTTTCGTCGGTTTCGGTTTGAAGAACGCGGATGCAGTGAGCTGGTACAGAGGTAATCACCTGAGGGCTGTGGGTTGTCACGATGAACTGGATATGCGGGAAAGCACTGAGGAGATCTGGTACGACGGTCTGCTGCCAAGCAGGGTGCAGATGCATGTCGACTTCATCTATCAAAACGACGCCTGTACTTCTAATCGGGGCCATGATGCCCAGATGCGGATTGAGTTTTACGCAGCGATAAGCGATGTCCGCAGCCAAGGCGACAATATTGCGGATCCCATCGCTGAGCTGACTGACCTTCAACACACCGTGAAATGGATGTTCCAGCACCAAGTCGGAAAATTCACTGCTATACGCCAGATCTCGCCATCCCGTCCGAGTAGCGAGGACGGCATTCACCGCATTCTGTACAGCCAATACCGGATGTGAGAATTCGTCCTTTACATCAATGCTTAGCTTCCCACGTTCAATATTGCGAATCTGCTCCTCGCGATAGCTGCGAAAGATTCGTGTGTACCACTTGGCAAAGTGTTTATAGCTTGAGGCCGGATCAAGGCAGTCGCGATAGGCATAAGTTCTTGAGAGCTCGGCGTTTTCAGCTTTTTCATGAGCAGCAGTCAGCTTCTTCTGACTCCAGAGCCGGCCTGTGCCGTAGTACGCCAGGACTGGCAAGTCGAAGGGAGCCTCTTGGCCAGATGTTGCTTTGTGGAATATCCGCACTTCAAGCGCCTCGGCGGTGGTTTCCAGCAAGTTTGCCGTTGCGTCCCCGCGGGTTTGCGTCCCTTTGCGGATGCTTTCCCGACGCCGTGACCATTTCCAGGGCTGCTCTTGAAAATAAGCGTGGGCAGTTAGCCGCGAGGGGAGAGAGGGCTCCATCTGATGGGCTGCGAGGGGGCGTAAGAAGACGTCTTCCGGGTGGATACCGGTAGTGTCGTTGGTTGTGCTACCGAGATCGAAACCGCGAACATAGGGCCACAATGCGACCTTGATGGCATCAAGCAGACTCGTCTTGCCTTGACCGTTACGTGCAACGAGCAAGGTCAATTGGGGGTCCAGCTCAAGAGTTAATGAAGGGAAACAACGGTAGTTTTCCAGTTCCAGCCTGATCAGTTTCACAGACTCTCCTCGATGTGGACCGATGCCAGGCTGCGGCAGTGGTGATGTTCCAGCGAATGGATGTGACACGAATTCTACTGCGAATGAAAAGAGCTGAATACCTGCCCGCTGCCCCTTCACTATTTAAGGTTTGTGCAATGTCTTCTGCCTAAGGATATAAACCGTCACCAGCACCGCACTGGTCAGCATGAATGCCCGCGCCCACGGCAGGGGTACCAGGTAGCAGGACAAGAGGATGCTCGCCCACATCAGCCCGACGGCGTAGATCTTGCCCTTGAGCGGGATGCCGTTGCCGCTGAGGTAATCGGCGATCCAGGGGCCGAGCCGCGGATGGCCCACCAGCCAGCGATAAAAGCGTGGCGAGCTGCGGGCGAAGCAGGCCGCGGCCAGCAGCAGGAAGGGGGTGGTGGGCAATACGGGAATGAAAATGCCGATGACCCCCAGCACCACGCTCAGCCAGCCGATGGCCAGTAGAGCGTAACGCAGGATCAGCGGACGGTTGCCGACTGGCGCGGGCACCCGGTCACTCAGTGGTGGCGCGGCTTGAGGATTGCCGGTTTCTCGTCCGGGGCGTTGCACAGCAAGTACAGGGCGGTGAGGGCTTCAGGGATCTGCACGATCATGTCGTCCATCAGGTTGGCGTCGGCGGCGATGTCGGAAAACTCCGGTTGCTCGTCGAACAGGCCGGAACCGACCATGATCGGCAGCAGCATTTCGCTGACTTCTTCCTCGGCGGTTTCGAACCAGGCGGCTTCGCGCAGGAACACGCCTTCCATGAAGCCGATGCACCAGCCACGCAGTTCCGAATCGTCCGGGTCATCGCCCAAGTCCAGCTCGCATGGCAATTCGAATTCTTCGTCGGAGGCCAGTTGACGGGCGATATGGGCCTTGAGGCCCACCAGCGTGGTTTCGATTTCGGTGCGCTGGGCTTCGTCGGTGTAATGCGGCTCTTCGGCGAACAGGGCGTCGATCCACTCACGCTCCGGTACCGTCTCGGCGCAGATCGACAGGGCGGTCAGGTAGCCGTGAGCGGCCACGTAATCCAGCGCCTCTTCGTGCAGCTCATCGGCGTCGAGGAAGACTTGCAGGCGGGTCAGTTGCTCAGCGAAGGACATTACAGGCTACCTTGGGGAATAAACAATGCGGGAATTCTAGGCCTTCTTGAGCGCCCAGGCCAGCCGCGTGGCGTATTTGCCTTGCCCATGAGGGCTGGATTGGGGGGCGTACCGAAAAAGAAGGTCTGAACTCGGTCTCTGTGGCGAGGGGATTCATCCCCGCTGGGCTGCGCAGCAGACCCAAAATGGCCACCGAGTGTGCGATCCACCTGATAAGCCGAGAGGGCTGCTGCGCAGCCCAGCGGGGATAAATCCCCTCGCCACAAATGCAGTGTTCGGCTTCCTTATCTTCAAAGTCCAATTAGAGCCTCTTGTCAGCAGCGCCCTTTGCCACGAAGGCCTCGGGTATACTGCCGCGTTTTGTGATGCCCTGCGGCGTCCCGGCGTTTCGAAACGCGCACTTACGATTTGCCGGTGCAGCGTTTTTGATTCTGAACCAGCCTTGCAGGGATGTTTCGGTGATTTTTGGAGTTTTTATGCTCGAACAGGCTCAACGCGTCCTCAAGGACATCTTCGGCTACGACAGTTTCCGTGGCCGCCAGGGTGCCATTATTGAGCGCGTGGCCAGCGGTGGCGATGCCCTGGTACTGATGCCCACCGGCGGCGGCAAATCCTTGTGCTTCCAGGTGCCGGCGCTGTTGCGTAATGGCCTGGCGGTGGTGGTTTCGCCGCTGATCGCGTTGATGGACGACCAGGTTGCGACCCTTGAAGAGCTGGGGGTTGCAGCCGCTTCGCTGAACTCGACCCTCAGCGCCGAGCAGCAGCGGGACCTGGCGGCGCGCATCAAACGCGGTGAAATAAAAATGCTCTACCTGGCCCCGGAACGCCTGGTGCAGCCGCGCATGCTGGCGTTCCTGCAGAGCCTGGAAATCGCCTTGTTCGCCATCGACGAAGCCCACTGTGTGTCCCAATGGGGCCACGACTTCCGGCGCGAGTACCTGCAATTGGGGCAACTGGCCGAACTGTTTCCCGACGTGCCACGCATCGCCCTGACCGCCACCGCCGACAAACGCACCCGCGAAGAAATCGTCGAGCGTTTGCACTTGCAGAACGCCGAGCGCTTCCTCTCCAGCTTCGACCGACCCAACATTTTCTACCGCATCGTGCCCAAAGAGCAGCCGCGCAAGCAGTTGCTGGCGTTTATTGCCGAGCGACGCAGCGATGCCGGCATCGTTTATTGCCTGTCGCGCAAAAAGGTCGATGAAGTAGCGGCGTTTCTCTGCGACCAAGGTTTTCCGGCGTTGCCGTATCACGCCGGCCTGCCCAATGACCTGCGGGCCTACCATCAGAAGCGCTTCCTCAATGAGGAAGGCCTGATCATGGTGGCTACCGTGGCGTTCGGCATGGGCATCGACAAGCCCAACGTGCGTTTTGTCGCGCACCTGGACCTGCCCAAATCGCTCGAGGCGTATTACCAGGAAACCGGGCGTGCCGGCCGTGATGGCTTGCCGGCCGACGCGTGGATGGCCTACGGCCTGCAAGACGTGGTGATGCTCAAGCAGATGCTGCAGAACTCCGAAGGTGACGAGCGCCACAAGCGTCTGGAACAGCACAAGCTCGACGCCATGCTTTCGCTGTGCGAAGAAACCCGTTGCCGGCGCCAGACCTTGCTGGCCTATTTCGACGAAGACATGCCCCAGCCTTGCGGACATTGCGACACTGCGTCGACGGCGTGGAAACCTGGGACGCCACCGAACCTGCCCGTCAGGCGTTGTCGGCGATTTATCGCACCGGCCAGCGCTATGGCGTGGGGCATCTGGTGGACGTGTTGCTGGGCAAGGACAACGAGAAGGTTCGCAGCTTCGGCCACCAGCATCTTTCGGTGTTTGGTGTGGGCAAGGCGCGCTCGGAGAGTGAATGGCGTTCATTGTTCCGCCAGCTCGTAGCCCGCGGTCTGGCCGATATCGACCTGGAAGGCTACGGCGGCCTGCGCTTGAGTGCGAGCTGTCGGCCGTTGCTCAAAGGCGAGGTCTCCCTCGAACTGCGCCGTGATCTCAAGCCGGCAACGGCGATCAAGAACAGCAAGAGCCAGGCCAGCCAATTGGTGCGCGGCGAAGAGCGGGACCAATGGGAAGCCTTGCGCGCCTTGCGTCGCAAGCTGGCCGAAGAGCATGGCGTGCCTCCGTATGTCATCTTCCCCGATTCGACGCTGCTGGAAATGCTCCGCAGCCAACCCCACCTCCCTGGCGGAAATGGCCCGGGTCAGTGGCGTGGGGGCGCGCAAGCTGGAGCGTTACGGCGAAGCCTTCCTCCAAGTGCTGGGCGGCGAGGCCGAGGCGCCCAAAGTGGTGACCGATGTGCGTCACGAATTGATCACCCTGGCCCGCGCCGGCATGACCCCGTTGCAGATTGCCGGGCAACTGCAATGCTCGGAAAAGAACGTGTATACGATGCTGGCCGAAGCCATCGGCAAGCAGCAGTTGTCTTTGGAGCAGGCATTGGACTTGCCCGAGGAACTGATGGGCGAGGTGCAGGACGCGTTTCTGGACGGCGAGGGCGAGTTGCCAGCGGTGTCGGAAGTCGCAGCACTGTTTGTCGGTCGGGTTCCGGAAGGTGTCCTGTATTGTGTCAGGGCTGCGTTGCAGTCTGAATTTGAAGTCTGATCAGTGAGTTACGTGCCTTTAACGATTCACTACAGGGTAAACCTTGCCTGAATCCGAAGCTCATGCTTAGCTGACTAATAATTAGTTTTTCTCTATTTCAGATCTGATGAGTTTTTTTATGCCGTTAACCGATCAACACCGTTTTGGCATGCAGTTGGCGCAGATGTCTCGAGGCTGGCGTGCCGAGCTGGATCGTCGCCTGGCCGGGCTGGGTCTGTCTCAGGCGCGCTGGCTGGTGCTGTTGCACCTGGCCCGTTTCGAACAGGCGCCGACCCAGCGCGAACTGGCCCAGAGTGTCGCTGTCGAAGGTCCGACCCTGGCCCGGTTGCTCGACAGCCTGGAAGCTCAGGGCCTGGTGCAGCGCCAAGCCGTGGCCGAGGATCGTCGAGCCAAGAAAATCGTGCTCTGCGCGCCGGCGCTGCCGCTGATCGAACAGATCGAAACCATTGCCACGCAACTGCGGCGGGAGCTGTTCGAAGGGGTCGATGAAGCCGACATGCGCGTGTGCATGCGGGTCCATGGCACGATTCTGGCCAATCTGGAAAAATCCTGAGGCATATCCCTGGCGTCAGACTTTTGAGATTCGGCGGTTCGCGAACTATAACCAGTACTTAGGCGCTCAGTCTGGTAATCAAAAGGGATGCCCATGCTTGTAAGTTTGCAGTTCACGTTGCGCAGTTGGGTCAACGTGTTGGTAGTCGTGGCAGCCATGGGATATTCGGCGTTGGCATCGGCGCTGGGGCTTGGGGAGATCACCCTCCATTCCGCCCTGAATCAGCCGTTGCGGGCCGATATCGCCCTGGTCGATGTGGCCGGGGTAAGTGAAGGGGATTTGTCGGCCAGCCTGGCGAGCCCGGACGATTTCAGCCGTGCCGGCGTGGAACGCGTGTTTTATCTCAATAACCTGCGCTTCACGCCAGTGCTGCGCGGCGAGCGCAGTTACATTCGGGTCACCTCCAGTAAACCGGTGGAGGAACCCTTCCTCAATTTCCTGGTGCAGCTCAATCAGCCCAACGGGCGTCTGCTGCGCGAATACACCGTGCTGATCGACCTGCCGGGCACGCCGGGCATCGTGCCGGCTCGTGACGAGTCTTCCGCCGCAGCCCAGGCAACACCTGCGGCCAAGCCGCCTGCCGCTACTCAAGGCAAGCGCTATACCGTCGTGCAAGGGGACAACCCGTGGGCCATCGCCAAGCGCCTGCATGACGCCGGCAGCAACGCTTCGGTCAATGAGCTGATGCAGGGCATCCAGGCCCTGAACCCCGGCAGCGACCGGCTTTCCGTGGGCCAGCGTTTATTGCTGCCCGATTCTGCGGTGCTGCCATCATCGGCAGAATCGGCTGCCGCCCCGGCCCCCGCCGTGTCCGACGAGCAACTGGTTGCTAACGTGCTGCACAACGAGCAGCAACAAAAAACCATCGAGCAACTGCAGGCGCTGCTTCAAGCCCAGGACCAAGAAGTCGCGAGTCAGCGCAAGCAGATCAGCGAGTTGCAGACACAACTGGCCGAGGTCACCCCAGCCCCTGTGGCATCTGCACAGCCGGAATCAATGCCTGCCGCACCCGCACCCGCACCGGCACCGGCGGCTGACGTACAACCGGTTACCGAACCGGTCCCGGAACCAGAAGAAGGCATTAACTGGCTGTGGGTGACGGGGCTGGCCGGGCTTTTAGGATTGCTTGTGCTGTTGCTGTTGCTTCGTCGCCGGCAGCAAGAGCAGGCCGAAATGGAGCCAATGCCCGAGCGTCCTGAACCGGTGCTGGAAGACGACACCCAAACCTATGCTTCGAGCGCCGACGCGGAACAGCCCGAGGCCGCCACATCGTTCAGTAACGGTGATGCACCTTTGGGGGATGTGCTGGAGGGGGTCGGGATTTACCTGACCTACGGTCGTTTCACCGAAGCGGCAGGATTGCTGCGCGCCGCGTTACTGACAGAGCCCGCGCGCACCGACCTGGGCCTCAAGTTGCTGGAAGTGTTGGGCAAGCAGGGCGATACCATCGGTTTCCAGGCCCAGGAACATCATTTGTTGGCGCAGGGCGTTGAGGTCAGGACACTTGAGGAGATCCGCGGGCGTTACCCGAAGGTCGCTGCGGTGGCCGCGCCCATGGTGACAGAACCCCAGCCGCCGGCGCCTCTGGCTGATGCCGCCCCTGTGTCCAGTGACGAGTTCGAGCTCAATCTGGATGCGCTGTCCATGGAAACCAGTTGGGACCTTGCCGAGCCGCAGGACAGTGCTACTGAAAAAACACCTGTTGCGCCCGAAGGCTTTGGGGACTTGTCGCTTTCGAGTTTCGACGAGCCGGATCTGCAGTGGAGCGCACCCTCGGAAACCGAATCGCTGGACGATGCATTTCTCGACGGGTTTGCCGATGAAGAACAGTCGCTGGAACTGGAGCCGATGGTCCTCGAACCTGTCCGTCAAGAGCCTCAGGTACCGGAGCACTCCGACAAGCTGGAGCAGGCGCAGAACTGCATCGACGATGGCGATCTGAAAACCGCCGTCGCGCTGCTTGAGCAGTTGCTCGAAGAGGGCAATGAACCTCTCAAGCAAACCGCGCGGGTGCTGCTGGCGGGGATTCGCTGAAGTCTTTTATTGATATGAGCCTACCGGCCCCTTCTCGGGTAAGCCCGCTCCAACA
Organism: Pseudomonas hefeiensis; assembly: GCF_030687835.1. NCBI lineage: Bacteria > Pseudomonadati > Pseudomonadota > Gammaproteobacteria > Pseudomonadales > Pseudomonadaceae > Pseudomonas > Pseudomonas hefeiensis. The sequence goes on along the minus strand of NZ_CP117449.1, from coordinate 4,708,621 downwards.
GGGGAGTTACGGTGAACGCCAATGCTGCGCACGACACGAAGCCAATGTGGGAGCGAGCCTGCTCGCGATAGCGGCAGCACAGTCGACATCATTGCAACTGAACCACCGCTATCGCGAGCAGGCTCGCTCCCACACAGTAGCTGTTGCGGATACAGGGGTGTGTCTACGCCACCCCTTGGTTTGTTGCATGGCCATCAAAACGTCTGCCCCAGATTCAGATACACCGCCTGCTCATCATCATCGTTAAACCCATAGCTGAAATTCAGTGGCCCCAGCGGCGTATCAAACCCCAGGAAAATACTGGCGGCGTTGATGTAGCCGCTGTCGAACTCATTGTCGTTGTTCCACGCCCGGCCCCGTTCCAGGGAGCCGCCGATGTATAGCGGGAAATCCAGCGGCAGGTAGGCTCGTGGTGTGAGCCTTCGGTAATACACGGCGCGCATCAGGCTCATGTTCTGCCCGGATATACCGTCTTCGCGAAAGCCTGACAGCTGCCGCGCGCCGCCGAGTACAAAGCTTGAGGTCACCACTTCGGCGGTGTCCAGGGTGCGCCCGTAACGCCCGCCGAGGATGAAGGTGTCCGGGCCGCGGCTCAGCGCCTTGTCCAGATTGAGTTCCCATTGGCGGTAGCGCTGGTCGGAACCCAATCCCGGCTCATACTGGCGCCAGGTCAGGCCGATGTCTTCGCCTTCGTGGGGGAAGTACACATTGTCGAAGGAGTCGAATGAGTATTTCAGGTCGTAGAAGCCTTCATTGAAGCTTTCGCTGGGCTGGTCGTGATCGCCAATGCGTACATCTGCCTCGCCCCAAGCCTGGCCGACACCGAAACGGATTTCGCCGCTGTTGCCAATCTGCCGGCCCAGGTTCAGGCCAAAACCGTAGCGTTCGACGCGGTACTGGGCCACCGGGTCGTTGTCCAGGATGGACTCCACGTTGCGGGATTCAAACTGCCCATAGGGTGCGATGAAGTAGCGCGAGCCGACATCCAGCGGCTGGTAGAACTCGCTGTACAGCTCTTGCTTGTCGCCGATCTGTGCCCGGGTCAGCCACTCCGCACCCAGGCGATTGATGCCATTGACCCGATAGCTGGCGCCAAGGTTGAAAGCGCTGTCGCCGCGCATGTCGTCCGACAGACTCAGTCCCAGCCGCAGGTAATCGGTGCCGGTGCGTTTGCCCCGGGCACTGATGACCAGCGTATGGTCCGGGGCTTTGTGCACTACGCGGTATTGCACCTGCTCGAAATAATCCAGGCCGTACAACGTGCCCATATCGGTCTGCAAACGACCCAGGTTCAGCGGCTCACCGACTTGCTGGCGAACGTAATAGCGAATCACGTCGTCGCCGACTTTCGAGTCGTTCTCCACGCGAATGGCGGTGATGACCGGCGTGCGCTCGCTCGGAGTACGCGCCGCCATGAGCTCGGGGTCGGCCGGCTCTGTGGGGCGAAGGTGCGTCAGGCGGGCCTGGAGTATTTGGGTGGCACGGTAACCAGCGTCGATCATTTCCTGGGCGCGGCCGAAGTCTGTGGCGCCGAAGCTCGCCAGCGCCGGCTGGATCAGCACATCGTCTTTTTTCAGCGTTGCCAATTGTTCTTCGGAGTTGCGTCGGGTCATCAAGGTGGTCGACTGGTTCAGGACATCGATCACCGTGACCAATTGCTTGCGGGTGCTCAGCGGGGTGCCGATGTCCACCACGATGGCCATGTCCACGCCCATTTCCCGGGCCACGTCCAGCGGGATGTTGTCGGTCATGCCGCCATCCACCAGCAACCGGCCGTCCAGTTCCACCGGCGCGAACACCGCCGGGATCGACATGCTGGCGCGGATGACCTTGGGCAAGTGGCCCTTGCGAAACACCACTTTCTCACCGCTGGCGATGTCGGTCGCCACGGCGCGGAAAGGGATTGGTAGTTTGTCGAAGTCCCGGGTGTCGCTGGCGTGGGCCAGCAGGCTTTCGAGCAGCAGGGCAAGGTTTTGCCCCTGGATGACGCCCAAGGGCAGGCCGAGGCTGCCGTCATCACGAAAGCTCAGTTTCTGTTTCACCAAAAAGTCCCGGTCATCCTGCTTGCGCCGGAATGGCACGTCCTTGCGCGGCGGGGCGTCGGACAAGGCCTGTTGCCAATCGATGCCCAGGGCGAGTTTTTCCAGTTCGTCGATTTTGTAACCCGAGGCATACAACCCACCGATCACTGCGCCCATGCTGGTGCCGGCGATGGCGTCGATCTGGATGCCTTGTTCTTCCAGGGCTTTGAGTACACCGATGTGGGCCAGGCCCCGGGCGGCGCCGCCGGACAGTACCAGGCCGATTTTCGGAGGCGACGCCTCGACGGCGGGCTCGTTGGCATGGCCGAGCAGGGGCAGCAGTAACAGAAGCAGGCAAGGCAGCAGGCGGCGCATCGTCAATCTCGGGGCGGGCGATCAAAGGCAGGTATTATAGCGATGCCTTTGCCCCCAGGAGTTCACCCGCAATGACCGAGCACAAACCGGAAGTCGTCATCACCTATTGCACCCAATGCCAGTGGCTGCTTCGCGCCGCCTGGCTGGCTCAGGAGCTGCTCAGCACCTTTGGCGACGATTTGGGCAAAGTGTCGTTGGTGCCGGGCACCGGTGGAGTGTTTCACATCAGTTGCGACGGCACGCAGATCTGGGAGCGCAAGGTCGATGGTGGTTTTCCCGAGGCCAAGGTCCTCAAGCAGCGGGTCCGCGACCGGATCGACCCGGAGCGGGACCTGGGCCACAACGACCGGGTTCAGTGAGACGCGGCCTGGGCGCCTACCCCCGGTTTCTTTGTGCCGCCACTGAGTTGGCTCGACACCACGATCGCGACGATGATCAGCGCGCCACCCAACAGCATGCGCAGGGTCGGGTTTTCATCGAACAGCAACCAGGCCATGGTGATGCCATAGACTGGCTCCATGGCAAACACCACCGCCGCGGTGCGGGCCTTGATCACCGCCAGGCTGGCGACGAACAGGCTGTGGGCCAGACCGGTGCAGAACACCCCCAACAAGGCAATCCACAGCCAGTCGATAGGGCGCACGTCAATCAATTGCGGCGCTGCCATGGGCAACAGGCAAAACCCGACCACCAGGTTTTGGCACAAAGCGGCCTGTACCGGCGGCACCCTTGTGGAGCCGGCGCGGTTGACCAGCGAAAGCAGCGAGAACAGCAAGCCCGAAAGCACGGCCCACAGCAGGCCGGTGGTGGCGCCGCTGGCCAGGTCGAAGTGCGGTGTGACCAGCACCAGGCCGATGCTCACCAATGCCACCAACAGGATTTCATTGGCACGGATCCGCTCGCGAAAAATCAACCCTTCGAGCAGCACCGTGAAGGCCGGGAAGCTGGTAAAGCCCAACGTGGCGATCGCCACGCCGGCGACTTTGACCGCTATGAAGAAGCTCACCCAGTGTCCGGCGAGCAGTAGGCCGCCCAGCAGCAGGCGTCGAACGTCCTGTGCGTGGAGCTTGTGCCAGCGGGCGCTGCTGGCGAAACGGGCAAAAACCGCCAGGGCCAGCACGGCGAATACGGCACGACCGAACACGATGACTGCTGGCGAGGCGGCGGCGAGCTTGCCGAACACACCGGTCAGGCCAAACATGAGTGCGCCAATGTGCAGGGCGCCTAGGGCGGTACGGGGAGTCATTGCAGTCCTTGTTCAACGGTTGAGCGTCAGGGTATTGAACCCGTTGCTGGCCGTTCTTGTCTGTCGCGATCCTAGCGGTTTTTAGCGCGAAGCTAGCGCTGGCGACGCAGCTTGCCCGGTGAAGCGCCGAATTCGCGCAGCACGGCGGCGGCAAAGGCACTTTGCGAGCTATAACCGACCCGATGGGCGATTTCCCCGATGGGCAGCTGTGAATCACGCAGCAGTTCCACGGCCTTGTGCAAACGGCGACTGCGGATGTAATCCATCGGGGTTTGCCCGCATTCGGCGACGAAGCGTGCATGCAGGCGGGCGCTGGAGAGCCCCGCGACCTGGGCCAGGTCCGCCACTTGCAGCGGGTAGGCGGCATACTGGTCGATGTGAGCGTTGAGCGCCGCATAGGGCAGGCGCCGGCCACCGACGGTGTCCTGGCCAGTGCCATTGAGGCTGGCCAGGAGCAGCACCGCCCCTTGTTGGGCGATCACCGGGTCGTCCACCGGGCTGCCCGCCAGCCAGCTGACCAATTGGCTTTGCCCCGCATCCAACGGCCTGCGAGCGGTATTGTCGAGCAATCGGCGGCTGGCGTCGGCGTGATCACCCAAGGCTTGCCCGATCCAGTCGTCGCCCGGCACATCCAGTACCAGGCAACGGCTGCCACGGGGGCTGCCGCAGGCGTGATGGGCGCCGGCGGGTATCACCACGAAGCTCTGCTGCACGACCTGGCTGCCACAACCTTCGACCTCGAAATCCAATAGGCCGGACAACCCGAACACCAGTTGTGCATGGTCGTGGCTGTGGACAATCAGGTCGTGGCTGTACTGGCGTAGCGTGAGGATCGGTCTCATCGCGGTCTCCCGGGGCAGGCCGTCAGCATACACCGAGGCCACGGTGCTTCGCGCTGTCATGTAACCGACTTGTGTTTGTCATGGGGTATTAACCGCAGGGAGGCAAAGTGGCTAAAACGATCAGAGGGTTGCCCATGACCAGCGCCGAGCTCGCCAGACCCAGCCGCAAACAGCGTGTTCGCACCCTATGGATTTCCGATGTGCATCTGGGCACCCGGGACTGCCAGGCCGAGCATTTGTCGCAGTTTCTCAAGGGCTATCATGCCGACAAGATCTATCTGGTGGGTGACATCATCGACGGCTGGAAGCTGCGCGGCGGCATATACTGGCCACAGGCTCACACCAACGTCATACGTCGCTTGCTGACCATGAGCAAGCGCGGCACCGAGGTGATCTATGTCACCGGCAACCACGACGAATTCCTGCGGCGTTATTCCAAGCTGATCCTGGGCAATATCCAACTGGTGGACGAAGCGGTGCACGTCACTGCGGACGGCCGGCATTTGCTGGTGATCCATGGCGATCAATTCGATGTCATTACCCGGTACCACCGTTGGCTGGCATTCCTTGGCGATTGGGCCTACGAGTTCACCCTCACGCTGAACCGCTGGCTCAACCATTGGCGGGCCCGTTATGGCTACGGTTATTGGTCGTTGTCGGCGTACCTCAAGCACAAGGTCAAGACGGCGGTCAGCTTTATCAGTGATTTTGAAGAAGCCATCTCCCATGAATGTGTGAAGCGTGAACTGCACGGCGTGGTGTGCGGGCATATTCACCACGCCGAGATCCGCAGGGTAGGCGAGGTGGAGTATCTCAATTGTGGCGATTGGGTTGAGTCGTGCACGGCGCTGATCGAACACTGGGACGGGTCGATCGAGTTGTATCGGTTGGCCGATGCCCAGGCGCGTGAGGCGTTGATCCAGGCTGAGTTGAAAGTCAGCGAGCCGGCGTGAGCCGATCTGACGCCATCGCGGGCAAGCCTTGCTCCCACAGGTATTCACAGCCTGTGAGAGCAGCACTAGCTGTGAGAGCAAGCACTACCTGTGGAAGCAAGTACAGCCTGTGAGAGCAAGCACAGCCTGTGGGAGCAAGGCTTGCCCGCGATGGACCGCGCAGCGGTCCCCAGCAATCAGCCAGGCTCAAACCTGTTCAGCCATCGCCGCCTTGTAGATCGACTGCTTCGGCGCGGCAAACACTCTTTCCAGCATCGGCTCGAAGAAACTCAACGGCAGGGTGTCGTACTCGGCATCGAACGCCGCGGCGTCGTATCGGGCGCAGAAATCAATGGTCGCCTGGTACTGAGGATGCGCTTTGAATTGCTCGCGCAGGTGCCGGTCCATGCCCAGGTGATGGAAGAAGTAATAGCCCTGGAAAATCCCGTGTTTCTCCACCATCCACAGGTTTTCGGGGCTGACGAACGGCTTGAGGATGGCAGCGGCAATGTCCGGGTGATTGTACGTGCCCAAGGTGTCGCCGATGTCGTGGAGCAGGGCGCAGATCACATACTCCTCGTCCCGTCCGTCACGATAGGCGCGGGTGGCGGTTTGCAGGGAATGGGTCAGGCGATCCACCGGAAAACCGCCGAAGTCGCCGTCCAGCAACTTCAAATGGGTCAGGATTCGGCCCGGTAGTTGCCGGGCATAGGCGCTGAAATCGGCCGCGATGATCGCCCAGTCTTCCTGGGTGCCTTCCTGCATGTGGGTAAAACGTGCATGTGAACTCATCGACAATCCTTTGGTTGCAGGCATCTAGAAGGGAACCTTGCCCAGCAGCATGTCTCGATACATGACGAAATCGCCGAACAAGCTGTAGAGCGGGTGCTGGAAGGTGGCGGGACGGTTTTTTTCAAAGAAAAAATGCCCGACCCAGGCGAAGCCGTAGCCGGCAAAAGGCAAGGCGATCAGCCACCACCCATTCCCGATGATGAGGGCCAGGGCGAAAATCAGGATGACCAGGGAGGTGCCGATGAAGTGCAAGCGTCGGCAGGTGCTGTTGTTGTGTTCGTTGAGATAATAGGGGTAGAACTCAGCGAACGTATTGAAGCGTCTGGTGTTTTCCACGACTGTCGGCTCTGTGGTTATTGTTCTGATGACACTGTGCGTCCAACGTTTGCTTGAAGTCTAGAGCGATCACTTGCAACGACCAGTGACAATGGGCGCCACTTTAGTATCCTTCGCAAATCAAGCCGTACCCTGCGGCTCGTCATGCAAGTAAACGTCATGAGCGAACGAACAACTTCTTCAAGCTGGGCGATGGGGATTGTCAAGGCACTGGAAATGGACGGCCTGGATTGTCGAATGCTGTTCAACCAGCTGGGGCTGGACTTTGACGCGCTGGAGGATCCGGATGCACGTTTCCCTCAGGATTCGATGACCCGACTCTGGCAATGCGCGGTGGAGTTGTCGGGTAACCCGGCCATCGCCTTGAACATGGGTAAAGTGGTGCGCCCGGCGTCGTTTCATGTGGTCGGGTATGCCTTGATGTCTAGTCGCACGTTGGTCGAGGGTTTCCAGCGGCTCGTTCGATATCAGCGGATCATCGCTGAAAGCGCCGACCTGAGCTTTCGCCTGCTGGAGGGTGGCTACGGATTGGTCCTGACAGTGCATGGCGACCATCTCCCGCCCACCCGCCAAAGTGCTGAGGCTTCCCTGGCCTGTGCGCTGGCCATGTGCAACTGGTTGACCGGGCGCACCCTGCACCCGATGAAGGTGCTGTTCCAGGGCGCCGAACCCGTTGACCTGGCACCTTATCAACAGGCGTTTCCCGCGCCGCTGGTGTTCGGCGCGCCCTACGACGCGTTGATTTTCGAACGCAGCGACATGGAGGCACCGCTACCTACCGCCAACGAGGCCATGGCGCAGCTCCACGACCGGTTTGCCGGTGAGTACCTGGCGCGTTTTTCCGAAAGCCGCGTGACTCACCAGACCCGGCAAGTGCTGTGCCGGCTGCTGCCACGGGGGGAGCCCAAGCGTGACGTGGTGGCGCAGACACTGCACCTGTCCCAGCGCACCTTGCAGCGACGCTTGCAGGAAGAGGGCACCAGTTTCCAGAACCTGCTCGATGACACCCGCCGCGAACTGGCCGAACAGTACCTGGCGCAACCGGCCTTGACCCTGCTGGAAATCGCTTATCTGTTGGGGTTCGCTGACCCGAGCAATTTTTTCCGGGCCTTTCGACGCTGGTTCGACACGACACCCGGTGAATACCGGGCGCGGTCAGCCCATGGCCAGGCCGGTCAGTGACGCCAGAATGCCGGGATACACAGCACGAACACGGTGATGATCTCCAGTCGGCCCAGCAGCATGCCTCCCGACAGAATCCACTTGGCGGCATCCGGTAGCGGGGCAAAGTTGCCGGCCGGGCCGATGGTCTCTCCCAGCCCCGGGCCCACGCCGGACACGGTACTGGCCGCGCCGGTCAGCGCAGTCATCCATTCCACCCCCAGTAGCGAAAGCAGCAGGGCAATCACGCAGATGGTGATGGCGAAGAAGAACGAGAAGGTGAGAATCGAGCGCACGATTTCTTCGTCGAGGCGGTGGCCGTTGTATTTCTGCTTGATCACCGCGCGCGGGTGGATCAGTTGCTTAAGGTTAGCCCTGAGCAGGATGTAGGCGACCTGGAAGCGGAAAATCTTGATCCCGCCGGCCGTCGAACCTGAACAGCCGCCGACGAAACCCAGGTAGAAGAACAACATCAGCGAGAAATTACCCCACAGACTGTAGTCTCCCAGGGAGAAGCCGGTGGTGGTGACGATTGATGTCACGTTCAGCGCCACGTGCCGCAGAGCCTCCAGCCAGTGCAGTTCGGTAGTCGCCCAATACCAGGTGCCTAGCACCACCCAGGTCACCAGCAGCACCGTCAGCAGGCCCTGGACCTGCTGGTCCTTGATCAGCGCGCGGCGATTGCCTCGCAGCGTCGAGACGTACAAGGCAAACGGCAGGCTGCCGAGAATCATGATAACGATAATGACCCAATGCACCGCCGGTTCGGTCCATTTGGCCAGGGATTGGTCCGATGTCGAGAATCCGCCGGTGGAGATCGCCGACATCGCATGGTTGATGGCATCGAACAGACTCATCCCTGCCCACCACAGTGCCAGGGTGCCGAGAATGGTGATGCCCACATAGGACGCCACGATCAGCCGCGCCACCATATGGGAGCGCGGCATGACTTTCTCCGAGCGGTCGGAGGACTCGGTCTGGAACAGCCGCATACCACCGATGCGCAACAGCGGCAGGATCGCCACCGCCATGGCGATGAAGCCGATACCGCCGAGCCAGTGCAGCAGCGAGCGCCACATCAGGATGCCGGGGGACATGTTATCCAGGCCGCTCAGGACCGTGGCGCCAGTGGCGGTGATCCCGGACATGCTTTCGAAGAACGAATCGGTATAGCTGATGTGCTGGGTCAGCAGGAAGGGCAACGCGGCAAAGATACACACCACCAGCCAACTGCTGACGGTCAGCAGATACATGTCCCGGGGCCGCAGGTTCACGTGTTCCGGGCGTCCGGGAATGACCAGGGCCAGGCCGGCGACAAAAGTGATCATGCTCGACCAGAGGAACGATGGCAGGTCGTTGGTGCGCTCGAAGATCAGCAAGGTGGCCATGGGCACAACCATGAAGATCGCCAGGGTGATCAGGAAGATGCCGATGATGAAACCAATGATCCGCAGGGTCGGCAACGCCATGAAGTCCGCTCGGGCTGAAAAGGGAAGGGCGTCATTCTACCCGCGACAAGCGGCAAGTAAACCGCAACCCGGAGGCACTTGAGGCCGGCGCTCTGTGCCATGCCCTTCTGGCATTGGAATTTGAGCTAACGAACTCGTTGCACAAGCCTCTAGAATAGCTGGACATTTTTTCAGGAGGTGGCCGATGCAGGCTCTCGACGCTTTGCTCAACCGTGTTTCCGTCCCGCGCCTGGTGGACCCGGCACCTACCGCCGAACAACGCGAGGTCATGTTCGCCGCTGCGATGCGGGCCCCGGACCACGGCCAGTTGCGGCCGTGGCGTTTTCTGACGGTCGAAGGGCAAGCGCGTCATCGCATGGGCGAACTCCTGGCCGAAGCGGCGCGGTTCAATGATCCGCTGGTATCCGAAGCGGTCGTGGAGAAGGCGCTCAACGGCCCGTTGCGCGCGCCCCTGGTTGTGGTGGTGATTGCACGTTTGCAGGACCATTTCAAAATCCCGAAAGCCGAGCAACTGCTGGCGGCCGGTTGCGCTGCCCACGGGATCCTGTTGGCGGCTTATGCCCAAGGGGTGGGCGGGGTCTGGCGTACAGGTGAGCTGGCGTACTCGCCTCATGTGGCCAAGGGGCTTGGTCTTGAGGACGGTGAAGAAGTGATCGGTTTTCTCTACCTGGGCACACCGCAGAAAGAAGCGCGCACGGCGCCGAAGGAAGATGTCGGGCAGTTTGTCCGGGAGTGGACGGGCCCACAGGTCTAACGTCTGGCGCAGCTTCTGTGGTGAAGAGGTCTTATCTGTGGTGAAGAGGACTTATCTGTGGCGAGGGGATTTATCCCCGCTGGGCTGCGCAGCAGCCCCAAAACCTTCGATACAAGGCAACCTGACTCTCCGAGATGACGGATTTAAGGCCTGCTGCGCAGGGATAAATCCCCTCGCCACAAGGGGATGTGTTCAGCTATTCAAAGGCTGGTTACTTGCACACGTCAGCAATCGCCTCAGCCAGCAAATCCAGGCGCGTGGCATCGATGCCTGCCACGTTGGCCCGGCCTGTGCCGACCATGTACACGCTGTGGCGTTCGCGCAGGTGCCTGACCTGTTCCGGCGTCAGGCCGGTGTAGGAAAACATCCCCCGTTGCACGCCGATGTGAGCGAAGCGTTCACGCAAGCCGTGGGGTTCGAGCGCTTCCAGCAGGCCGCTGCGCAACTGCGCAATACGCAGGCGCATGGTCTGCACTTCGTCGGCCCACAGGCTTTTGAGTTCCGGGTTGCCCAGGATCGTCGCCACTACCGCCGCGCCATGATCCGGCGGCGTTGACCACAGGTTGCGGGCGATGTTTGCCAGTTGGCTGCGGATGTCCACCAGTTTGTCGGCATCGCCGGCGCAGACGATCAGCGCACCGGTGCGGTCGCGGTACAGGCCGAAATTCTTCGAACAGGAACTGGTGATCAGTACTTCAGGCAGTGCCTGGGCAAACAGCCGTACGGCCCAGGCGTCTTGCTCCAGCCCATCGCCGAAACCTTGATAAGCGAAGTCGATCAACGGCAGCAGGTTGCGGCTGCGCATCACCTCCAGTACCAGGCGCCATTGTTCCTGTGTCAGGTCGAAGCCGGTGGGGTTGTGGCAGCAAGCATGCAGTAGCACCACATCGCCCTTGGGGGCCTGGCTCAGGGTCGCCAGCATCGCGTCGAAATCCAGGCGGTTGTCGGTGCCTACGTAGGGATAATGGCTGGCCTTGACCCCGGCGGCGGCGAAGATGGTTTCGTGAATCGGCCAGGTCGGGTTGCTCAACCATACGCCGCGGCCTGGCAGGCATTGGGCGATGAAGTCGGCACTCAGGCGCAGGGCGCCGGTGCCGCCCGGCGTCTGGGTAGCACCGGCGCGTTTGTCCTTGATCAGCGTCGAGTCGGCGCCCAACACCAATTCATTGATCAATTGGCCGAACGCGGCGTCGCCATGACCGCCGATGTAGGTCTTGGTGCTCTGGCGGTCCACCAGGCGCTGCTCGGCCTGTTTGACTGATGCAAGAATCGGCGTCAGCCCCTGGGCGTCTTTATAGACACCCACGCCCAAGTCGAACTTACGCGGATTGCTGTCCGCCGCGTAAGCCTCCATCAGGCCGAGAATCGGATCGCCGGGTACCCGGCCGATGGCATCGAAATGCATTACTTGCGGCCCTCGGCGCTCTTGGCCACGTCATCGGTGCGGGCGGCCATGATGAAGTCATTGCGGTGCAAGCCCTTGATGGAGTGGCTCCACCAGGTCACGGTGACTTTGCCCCATTCGGTGAGCAAACCCGGATGATGACCTTCGGCCTCGGAGATTTCACCAACGGCGTTGGTGAAGGCCAGGGCGTGCTTGAAGTTCTTGAACAGGAAGACCTTTTCCAACTGCATCACGCCGTCGCGCACTTCGATATTCCAGTCCGGGATCTGCTTGATCAATACCGGCAGTTCTTCGTCGCTGACTTGTGGAGCGTCGGCGCGGCAGGCTTCGCAATGGGCTTGGTTCAGAGTGTTCATGGTGTGTTCCTGGATCGAATATTTGAAAAACGTCGATGCACTCACGCTAAAGCAAAGCGGCGTTATGCAACAGACTCAATTGAGATTAAAAGACGCGGTTCACGCGGCTTTTGGCGGAAATTTCGGCGCGTGCAAGCCCAGTTCACGACCGCGCTTGACCATGCCCATGATGTCTTCGTGGGCCAGGTCAAACAGGCGCTTGAGCTCGGGGAGTACGAAATACACCGGTTGCAGGATGTCGATGCGATACGGCGTGCGCATGGCTTCCAGCGGATCGAAGGCTTGATGCTCCGGCTCGTCCGACAGGCAGTAAACGGTTTCCTTGGGCGACGACAGGATGCCGCCACCGTAGATGCGCCGGCCCTGCGGGGTTTGCACCAGGCCGAACTCAATGGTCATCCAATACAAGCGCGCCAGGTAGACGCGTTCTTCCTTGGAAGCCTGTAGCCCGAGTTTGCCGTAGGTGTGGGTAAATTCTGCAAACCAGGGGTTGGTCAGCAGCGGGCAGTGGCCAAATATCTCGTGGAAAATGTCCGGCTCTTGCAGGTAATCCAATTCTTCGCGAGTACGAATAAAAGTCGCGACCGGAAACTGCTTGCTGGCGAGCAATTCAAAAAAGGTTTGGAAGGGGATCAGCGCCGGCACCCGGGCCACCTGCCAACCAGTGGTTTCGCCCAGCACCTTGTTGATTTCAGCCAATTGCGGAATACGGTCGTGGGGCAGGCCCAGCTTGTCGATACCGTCCAGGTACTCTTGGCACGCACGGCCTTCGATGACTTTGAGCTGGCGGGTGATCAGCGTGTTCCACACCGCGTGTTCTTCGGCGGTGTAGTGGATAAAACCTTGCGCATCGGGCTCGCGGGCCACGTACTGCGTCTGCTTCATGCTGCTCTCCTGCTGATTTCCCTCTGGGGGACGGCTTGTTTGTTGTTATGTCCAGCGATGCATTAGAGATAACCCGAAGCAGGCGTCGGTGCAGCGGCAGGATGAAGACATCAGTCGTTGATAAAGGTCAATATCGTAAAGTTTTCGTTACGTATTGGCTGGCGTAGCCATGTGCCGGAGATTTTCGGGTGGGAATTGACCTACAACTGTCACATAATCTTGACGACTATTTGCGCGCCACTGCAGAAAGTCTTGTGGCGAGGGGGCTTGAATGGCGCGCCTTTCTATCTCATACGCACCCGGGTCTTTTTATGCGCATCAAAGTCCATTGCCAGAACCGCATCGGCATCCTGCGGGATATTCTCAACCTGCTGGTGGAGTACGGCATCAACGTCGCCCGCGGGGAAGTGGGCGGTGAGCATGGCAATGCGATTTATCTGCACTGCCCGAATCTGATCAACATCCAGTTTCAGGCGCTTCGTCCGAAGTTCGAAGGCATTGCCGGGGTCTTCGGCGTCAAGCGCGTCGGGTTGATGCCCAGTGAGCGTCGGCACATGGAACTCAACGCGCTACTCGGCGCCCTGGAGTTTCCCGTGCTGTCCATCGACATGGGGGGCTCCATCGTCGCCGCCAACCGGGCGGCAGCGCAGTTGCTCGGGGTGCGGGTGGACGAGGTGCCGGGGATTCCACTGTCCCGGTACGCCGAGGATTTTGATCTGCCGGAGCTGGTGCGCGCCAATCAGTCGCGCATCAACGGGCTGCGGGTCAAGGTCAGGGGCGATGTGTTTCTGGCGGATATCGCGCCGCTGCAATCTGAGCACGACGACAGCGAGGCCATGGCCGGTGCGGTGCTGACGCTGCATCGGGCCGACCGGGTCGGCGAGCGAATTTATAACGTGCGCAAGCAGGAACTGCGCGGCTTCGACAGTATTTTCCAGAGTTCGAAGGTGATGGCGGCTGTGGTCCGGGAAGCCCGGCGCATGGCGCCACTGGATGCACCGCTATTGATAGAAGGCGAAACTGGCACTGGCAAGGAGTTGCTGGCTCGCGCCTGTCACCTGGCGAGTCCGCGTGGGCAGTCACCGTTGATGGCACTCAACTGTGCAGGGTTGCCCGAGTCCATGGCCGAGACTGAACTGTTCGGCTACGGCCCCGGTGCTTTCGAGGGCGCCCGGGCCGAAGGCAAGCTCGGTTTGCTGGAGCTGACAGCGGGGGGCACGTTGTTTCTCGACGGGGTGGGGGAAATGAGCCCGCGCCTGCAAGTGAAATTACTGCGCTTTTTGCAGGATGGTTGCTTCCGTCGTGTAGGCAGCGATGAAGAGGTCTACCTGGATGTCAGGGTGATCTGCGCGACCCAGGTGGATTTGTCCGAACTCTGTGCCCGAGGGGAATTCCGTCAGGATCTGTACCACCGCTTGAATGTCCTTTCCCTGCACATTCCGCCACTGCGCGAATGCCTCGATGGCTTGACGCCGCTGGTGGAGCATTTTCTTGACCAGGCCAGTCGGCAAATTGGCTGTGCGCTGCCGAAACTGGCCCCCGCGGCGATGGACCGTCTCAGCCACTACCACTGGCCGGGCAACGTTCGGCAGTTGGAAAACGTGCTGTTCCAGGCCGTTTCCCTGTGCGATGGCGGAACGGTGAAGGCTGAGCATATCCGCCTGCCGGACTACGGCGTGCGTCAGCCCCTGGGGGATTTTTCCCTGGAGGGCGGGCTGGACGACATCGTCGGACGATTCGAGAAGGCGGTGCTTGAGCGCCTGTACTCCGAACACCCGAGCAGCCGGCAACTGGGCAAGCGACTGGGGGTTTCCCATACGACCATTGCCAATAAGTTGCGTGAGTATGAGGTCGGCAAGGCCGAGTCATAATTGCTTGCCTGTTGTGTTTGGGGTGACTTCATCGCGAGCAGGCTCGCTCCCACATTATTTGACCGAGGTGTTCGCGTCATTTGCGAACGGCAACAATCCAGAGTGCAAGCGAGCCTGCTTGCGATGACGACAGTAACCATTGCCACAAGGTCAAGCGTTGCCACCAAACGGCATGACACCGCCGGTTTTTCGTCTTCGATACATTTCCCCATATCCCTTCAAAAACCCTGAAGCCCTTTGTTTGCGGCGCTTTACGGCGCCAGAAAAAAGTTGGTCTGCAAATTGCTTAGTGCTCAGCAGTACAGCAGTGGACGGCAAACGTCCGGCATGCAGAGGAACGACAGTGGACAAGTACCTTTACGTGGCAATGACCGGCGCCAGCCAGAACGCACTGGCGCAGCGGGCTCATGCCAACAACCTGGCGAACATCTCCACCAACGGTTTCCAGAAAGACCTGGAGCAGGCCCGTTCGATGCCGGTGTTTGGCGACAGCTTTCCGGCGCGGGCATTTGCCATGTCCGAGCGTCCGGCCACCGACTTCACCCCTGGCGCGCTGGTGGAAACCGGTCGTGACCTCGACGTGGCAGTCAGCGGACCGGGCTGGATGGCTGTGCAGAACCCTGAAGGCGGTGAAAGCTACGTGCGCACCGGCAGCCTCAACGTTGACGCCCTGGGCGTGCTGCGGGCCGGCAACGGTATGCCGGTAATGGGCAACGGTGGTCCGATCGCTGTACCGCCAGAGCAGAAAATCGAAATCGGCCAGGACGGCACCATCAGTATCCGCGCCATGGGTGAAGGCCCGCGCGTGATGGCTGAAGTCGACCGTATCAAGCTGGTCAACCCGGATCTTCGCAACATGACCAAAGGCCTGGACGGCGCCATCCGCACCAAGGACGGCCAGCCGGCGCCCATTGATGCCAACGTGCAGCTGGTGTCGGGGTTCCAGGAAGCGAGCAACGTCAATGCCGTGGACGAGATGACTTCGGTGCTGGCTCTGGCCAAGCAGTTCGAGCTTCACGTCAAGATGATGAACACCGCCAAAGAAGGCGACGAAGCCATGGCTCGGGTCTTGCAGATCTAATCATTAATTACAGCGTTGCGCCGAAAAACAGGCGTACGAGGAGAATCGAATGCTTCCGGCTCTTTGGGTTGCCAAAACAGGTCTGTCCGCCCAGGACACCAACCTTTCTACTATTTCCAACAACCTGGCGAACGTATCGACCACCGGTTTCAAGCGTGATCGCGCCGAGTTCCAGGACCTGCTGTACCAGGTCAAACGCCAGCCAGGCGCCCAATCGACCCAGGACAGCGAACTGCCGTCGGGTCTGCAAGTGGGTACCGGTGTGCGCATTGTCGGCACCCAGAAAAACTTCAACGCCGGCAGCCTGCAAACCACCGAGCAGCCGCTGGACATGGCCATCGACGGTCGCGGTTTCTTCCAGATCCTGCAGCCGGATGGCACCACGTCCTATACCCGTGACGGTACGTTCCACCTCGACTCCAATGGCCAGATTGTCAACGCCAGCGGTTTTGCCCTGGAGCCGGCCATCATCATTCCGAACGACGCCCAGACGTTCACCGTGGGCCGCGACGGCACCGTGTCCATCTCCGTGACGGGCAACCCGGCCGCCCAGGTGATCGGCAACCTGCAGACCGCCGACTTCATCAACCCGGCTGGCCTGCAAGCGGTGGGTAACAACCTGTTCCTGGAAACCGCCGCCAGCGGCGCGCCACAAGTCGGCACGCCAGGCCTGAACGGTTTCGGTACCACGCTGCAGAACACCCTGGAAACCTCCAACGTGAGCACCGTTGAGGAGATGGTCAACATGATCACCACCCAGCGCGCCTATGAGATGAACTCCAAGGTGATCTCCACCGCCGACCAGATGCTCTCGTTCGTTACGCAGAATCTGTAATCACGTCTATAAGGCGGCCTGAGGTCGCCTGCAACACCAAGAGGTAGGGTCATGAATCGCTTCGTATCTGTTCTGGCACTGAGTGGGGTTACCGCGCTCGCGGGCTGTGTCGCGCCAACGCCCAAGGCCAATGACCCGTATTACGCTCCGGTGTTGCCGCGCACGCCGTTGCCGGCCGCCGCCAACAACGGTTCGATCTACCAGGCCGGCTTCGAGCAGAACCTGTACAGCGACCGCAAGGCTTTCCGGGTCGGGGACATCATTACCATCACCCTGAACGAGCGGACCCAGGCCAGCAAGAACGCCAACTCGCAGATCGACAAGACCAGCGAGACCAGTGTCGGCCTGACGTCATTGTTTGGCTCCAGTCTGACCACCAACAACCCGATCGGTGGCGGGGACCTGAGCCTCAACGCCGGTTATGGCTCCGACCGGGCCACCAAGGGCGACAGCAAGTCCGGCCAGAGCAACAGCCTGACCGGCTCGATCACTGTCACCGTTGCCGATGTGTTGCCCAACGGCATCATCGTCGTGCGGGGCGAGAAATGGCTGACGCTCAATACCGGTGACGAACTGGTGCGTATCGCCGGCATGGTTCGCGCCGATGATATCGCTACCGACAACACCGTATCGTCGACCCGTGTAGCCGATGCACGTATTACCTACTCGGGCACCGGTGCCTTTGCCGATGCGAGTCAGCCAGGCTGGTTCGACCGTTTCTTCCTCAGCCCGAAGTTCCCTTTCTAGGTGGCCCAGTTGAATCTTAAGCGGTTGAATCTCAAGCAGCTGTTGATGGGGGCACTGCTGATGTCGGCGGCCTTCACCGCTCAAGCCGAGCGTCTGAAGGACATCGCCAGCATTTCCGGCGTGCGTTCCAACCAGTTGATCGGCTATGGCCTGGTCGTGGGTCTGAACGGCACGGGCGACCAGACCACCCAAACCCCGTTCACCCTGCAAACCTTCAACAACATGTTGTCGCAGTTCGGCATCAAGGTGCCGGCCGGGTCTGGCAACGTGCAGTTGAAAAACGTGGCGGCGGTGTCGGTCAGTGCCGACCTGCCGGCGTTCGCCAAGCCTGGCCAGCAGGTGGATATCACTGTTTCCTCCATCGGTAACTCCAAGAGTCTGCGCGGCGGCACCCTGCTGCTGACGCCGCTCAAGGGTATCGACGGCAACGTCTATGCCATCGCCCAGGGTAACCTGGTGGTGGGCGGTTTCGATGCCGAGGGGCGCGACGGTTCGAAGATCACTGTCAACGTTCCGTCGGCCGGTCGCATTCCTGGCGGTGCATCGGTGGAGCGTGCGGTGCCGAGCGGTTTCAACCAGGGCAACAGCCTGACCCTGAACCTCAACCGTTACGACTTCACGACTGCCAAGCGCATCGTCGACAAGATCAACGACATGCTCGGCCCAGGCGTGGCCCAGGCCATCGACGGTGGTTCGGTGCGCGTCACGGCGCCGCTGGATCCGAGCCAGCGGGTCGACTATTTGTCGATCCTGGAAAACCTTGAAGTCGATCCGGGCCAGGCGGTTGCGAAAGTCATCATCAACTCGCGCACTGGCACCATTGTGATCGGCCAGAACGTCAAGGTTTCACCGGCCGCGGTGACCCACGGCAGCCTGACCGTGACCATCACTGAAGATCCGATCGTCAGCCAGCCTGGACCTTTGTCCAACGGCCAGACCGCGGTGGTGCCTCGTTCGCGGGTCAATGCCGAGCAGGAAGCCAAGCCGATGTTCAAGTTCGGCCCGGGCACTACCCTGGATGAAATTGTCCGGGCGGTGAATCAGGTTGGCGCGGCGCCAGGCGACTTGATGGCGATTCTCGAAGCCTTGAAGCAGGCCGGCGCGTTGCAAGCCGACCTGATCGTGATTTAAGGAACGAGCCATGGATATGCGCAAGGGCGCGTTGATCAGCGGGGATTCGGGTTCCTATTCGGACCTCAATCGTCTGAACCAGCTCAAGGTCGGCGACAAGAACAGTGACGGCAACCTGCGCAAAGTGGCGCAGGAATTCGAGTCGCTGTTCATCGGTGAAATGCTCAAGTCCATGCGTGCGGCCACCGAGTCGATGGGCAAGGACAATCCGCTCAATACCGCTGAAGCCAAGCAATACCAGGAAATGTACGACCAGCAACTGGCCGTCTCCATGTCTCGCGAGGGCGGCGGTATCGGCTTGGCCGACGTGCTGCTGCGCCAGATGTCCAAGAACAAACCCCTGGTGTCAGGCGAGGCGGCAACGCTGTCGGCCGGCAAGCAGGAACAAGCGTTGGACGAGGCCATCAAGGCCCCGGTGCCGACGCCAATTGCCGCCGGCACGTTGCCCGACGGGCCATTGTCGCGCTCCAGCGGCCAGCGCCCGCTGTGGGCCTCGCGGGCCGTGAGTGCGCCGCAAGGGGCGGGCGAGGGCGTTCACCGCAACGACATGGAAATGCTTAACCAGCGCCGCCTGGCCTTGCCGCCAAAACTGGCCGACCGCCTGCTTGCCGGGCTGGTGCCTTCTGCCGCGACCACGCCTGAAGTCAAGGCGCAGAACATTTTGCCGGATCGCGCCATCACCGCCGTCAAGCCTGCCACCGGCGAACTGGCCAATGGCGATTGGCTGGCCGCGCTCAAGGCCTCAGAACCGAACGGGTCCATGCAGGTGTACGGGCGCGCCGTGGCGCAGCCACCCCTGGCTCCAGCCCGCAAAGCCTTCCGCGACGCCGACGAATTCGTCGATGCCATGCTGCCAATGGCCAAGGAAGCTGCGGACCGTATCGGCGTCGACCCTCGTTACCTGGTGGCCCAGGCAGCGCTGGAAACCGGCTGGGGCAAATCGGTCATGCGTCAGCCTGATGGCAGCAGCAGTCACAACCTGTTCGGTATCAAGGCCAGCAAGAACTGGACGGGCGATTCGGCGCGGGCGATCACCAGCGAATTCCGTAATGGCGAGATGGTCAAGGAGACGGCCCAGTTCCGTTCCTACGCCTCGTATCGCGACAGTTTTCATGACCTGGTCAATCTGCTGCAAAGCAACAGTCGCTATCAAGATGTACTGAAGTCGGCCGATAACCCGGAACAGTTTGTGCGTGAGTTGCAGAAGGCCGGTTACGCCACCGACCCGAACTACGCCAGCAAGATTTCGAATATAGCCCGGCAGATGACCAGTTACCAAAACTACGCTTCGGCTGGCGCCACTACGACTTTATAAGGTCTGAACCATGAGTTTGCTCAATATCGGGATGTCGGGTCTGTCCGCAAGTCAGACCTCATTGGTGACCACGGGTAACAACATTGCCAACGCTGATACCGCCGGTTATTCGCGTCAGCAGACCGTGCAGACCACCAAGGCGTCCAATCAATACGGCAACGTGTTCATCGGCTCCGGCACCACCCTGGCCGATGTGCGCCGGGTCTATAACTCCTACCTTGAAGCGCAGTTGAAGACCACGACCTCGCTCAACAGCGATGCGGCGGCCTATCAAGGGCAGATCACCCCGCTCGATGCCTTGCTGTCGGACACCGGCACCGGTCTCAATGGCGCGCTGACCAAGTTTTTTGCGTCAGTGCAGAACGTCAACGCCAAGCCGGGCGATGATGCGTCCCGTCAATTGCTGCTCAGCGATGCGCAAGCCTTGAGCAACCGTTTCAATTCGGTCGCCAGCCAATTGACG
Source organism: Pseudomonas hefeiensis (assembly GCF_030687835.1). Lineage (NCBI taxonomy): Bacteria > Pseudomonadati > Pseudomonadota > Gammaproteobacteria > Pseudomonadales > Pseudomonadaceae > Pseudomonas > Pseudomonas hefeiensis. The sequence goes on along the minus strand of NZ_CP117449.1, from coordinate 4,688,604 downwards.
GAGCAGAATCAGAACATCAACGGCAACCTGACGAGCATGGTCGACCAGGTCAACAAACTGGCCACCACTGTTGCTCAACTGAACAAGAAAATCGCCGAAGTCTCCAACTCCGGCGGTGCCCCCAACGACCTGCTCGATGCCCGCAACCAGACCATTCTCCAGCTCTCGGCCTTCACCGGCACTCAGATCGTGGAGAACGGCAGCAGCCTGGACATCTACCTGGGGTCCGGCCAGCCGCTGGTGATGGGCAATACCGTCAATACCCTGGAAACCGTGCCGGACAAGAACGATCCGGGGCGCCTGGGCATCCAGCTCAATAGCGGTTCCAGTGTCATGGACCTCACCCAGGTGCTCACCGGTGGCGAGATCGGCGGCCTGATGCGTTACCGCAGCACCGTGCTCGATCCGGCCATGAACGAGTTGGGCCGCGTGGCCCTGGTGGTCGCCGACCAGATGAACGCGATCCAGGCCTCGGGCATCGACAAGAACGGCGCCTTCGGTTCCAACCTGTTCACCAACATCAACAGCGCCGCGCAGATGAGCCAGCGCAGCATTGCCGCGCTGGACAACAGCGCCGGTTCCGGCAACTTCAACGTGGCCATCGAAGACACCGGCGCGCTGACCACCAATGATTACAAGGTGACGTTCACCAGCGGCACCGACTACACGGTCCAGCGCCTGCCCGACGGCACTTCGATGGGTTCGTTCAATACCGCGACGACCCCGCCGCCGGTGATCGACGGCTTCTCGATGACCTTCGCCAATGGCACCGCTGCCGCTGGCGATTCGTTCAAGATCACCCCGACCCGCAACGCAGCGGCCAGCATCAAGACCGAGATGACCGACTCCAAGCGGCTGGCGATTGCCGCACCGCTGGGCGCAGCCATCGTGCCGGGCGGCAGCGGTACGCTGACTATTCCGGCCAGCGGTCAGCCGACCATGACGTCGCAGTTGGATATCTACGACGAAGCCACCACCACCATCATCCAGAACGGCATCAAGACCTCGATGCCAGTCAAGGTGGTCTTCGGCGCGACGTCCGCCGACGGCACCAGCCAGGGTTATCAGTTGCTCGATGCCACGGGCGTCGAGATCAGCAATGGCACGATCAAGCCCGGCCAGAGCAATACTTTGAGCCTGAGTGTTCCGCTCAAGGATGCCAGCGGCAACCCGATCATGGATTCTTCCGCACCGCCGGTGCAGCGTACTGTCACCTTCGACATGTCGATTGCTGGCGCGCCGTCCAACGGTGCCGCGATCGATGTGAGCGTCAGCCAGGCCGGCAGCCTGGACAACCGCAACGGCACTGTCCTGGCCGGTTTGCAGACCGCCAAGACCGTGGACACCGGTTCCGCCAGCAAGGGCATTTCGTTGAACGATGCCTACGGCAAGCTGGTGGAAGGTGTCGGTTCCAAGGCCGCCCAAGGCAAGCTCGACAGCGCCGCCACCGGCGCGATCCTGGATAACGCCAAGGGCGCTCGCGACTCGCTGTCGGGCGTGGACCTGGACGAGGAAACCGGCAACCTGGTCAAGTATCAGCAGTACTACACCGCGTCTTCGCAGATCATCAAGGCTGCGCAGGAAATCTTCAGCACATTGATCAACAGTCTTTAAGGAGTCGTAGCCCATGCGAATTTCTACCGCCCAGTTTTACGAATCCACGGCTGCGAACTATCAGAAAAACTTCGCCAATGTGGTCAAGACCAGCGAAGAGGCCAGCAGCCTGGTGCGCGTCAATACCGCCGCCGATGATCCGGTAGGAGCTTCGCGTCTGCTGCAATTGGGCACACAAGCCTCGATGCTGGCTCAGTACGAAACCAACGCCAACACCATCAAGGCAACCCTGGGCACCACTGAAGCGGTGATGACCAGCATTGGCAACGTGCTGCAGCGCGCCAAGGAATTGGCTGTCGGCGCCGGCAACGCTGGCTACACCGACGCCGATCGCCAGGCCAACGCCTCGGAGCTGGCGCAGATCGAAGAACAGCTACTGAGCCTGATGAACAGCAAGGACGAAAACGGCAAGTACATTTTTGCCGGTTCCAAGGGCGACACCATCCCGTTCACCCGCAACACTGATGGCAGCTACAGCTACAACGGTGACCAGGTGACCCTCGACCTGCCAGTCGGCGATACCATGTCGATGGCCACCAACAGCACCGGCTGGGAAGTGTTCCAGCAGGCCGTCAACACCAGCCGCAGCCAGGTCACCCTGACCGCGCCGGCGGTGGACGATGGTCGCGTCGTGCTGTCTGACGGTCAGGTGTCATCCAGTGTCAGCTACAACAGCAAATTCCGCAGTGGCGAGCCGTATACCGTTGAGTTCACCAGCGGCACGCAGCTGAGAATCACCGACTCCGGCGGCAACGACGTCACCGCCGAAGCCAGCCAGGGCGGCGCGTTTGATCCCAGCAGCAAAAACGGTCAGGCGGTGCAGTTCCGTGGTCTGGAACTGACCCTGAACATCAATCTGCAAACCGGTGATGATGCCAATACCGTGTTGCCGGGCCATACCTTCACCCTGGCCGCCAAGCCGGACACCTTTGCCGCGACCCGCAGCCCGGGCAACCCGACCGCCGTCCAGGTCACGGGCAGCGAGATCACCGACCCGGTGGCGTATCACGCCAGTTTCCCTACCGGTTCGGCCGTATTGAAGTTCACCAGCGCCACCGATTTTGACTTGTACGCGGCGCCGTTGACCGCCAACAGCCAACCGGTGTCCAGCGGCACCCTGGCCGGCAACGTGGCCACCGCCTCGGGCGTGAGCTTCACCCTGGACGGTACGCCCGGTGCGGACGATCAGTTCAGCATCGCGGTCAATACCCACGAGACCCAGAACATTCTGGACACCGTGAACCAGTTGAAAACCGCGTTGAGCACGCCGACCAACAATGATCCGATTGCGCTGCAAAAGCTGCAGGCTTCGCTGGCCTCCGGTATTGGCAACCTGGCCAGCGGCACCGATCAGTTGTCCAGCGGCTTGAGTTCGGTCGGTGGACGGGGTCAGGCTCTGGAAACCCAAAGCGACACGAACCAGAGCCTGTTGTTAGCCAATACCCAGACTCAATCCTCGATTCGTGATTCCGATGCGGCCGAAGTGATGACCCGCCTGACCTTGCAGCAGACCATGTTGCAGGCCTCGCAACTGGCTTTCAGCAAGATCGCCCAACTGGGCCTGTTCAACAAGATCTGAGCCGGTATCGACCGAGCCGCCAACCGTCTTTTTTAAGCGGTTCCGGGGCGCCGGCCTGAAAGGGTCGGGGCCCGCCGCTCGAGAGTTTTTGCCGTGAAACCAATGCCCCTCGTCAGTATTGTCATTCCTGCCTACAACCCCCGGTTCTTCGACCAGGCACTGCTCAGTGCCCTTGCCCAGACTTACGAACAGATCGAAATCGTTGTTTGCGACGATTCGCCTGGCGATGAGATTCGCCGGATAGTCGATTCCTTTACTGAACCGTCTCATCCGATCCGCTATCTGCGAAACCCGCAGCGATTGGGGCTCCAGGGCAACCTGTTGCGTTGTGTCGAAGAGGCCAGCGGCGAGTTCATCAAAGTGCTGTGCGACGATGATCGGCTGTTTGCGCCGAGCATTGCCAAGCAGGCCCGGGTGCTGATTGATCACGCCGATGCCAGCGTGGTATTTGCCCTTCGGTTGTTATGTGACGCCGGCAACTTCATCTTGCCGCCTCGCGTCGACAATTGCCGGTTCTCGCCGAACGATGCCCTGCTCAAGGGCGATGACATGCTGGCGATTTTCGAGAGCACCCCGACCAATTTCGTCGGTAATTTCAGTTCCGCCCTGATGCGCCGGGCCGATGTGCTCGAACTGCTGCCAGCGCTGGTCCAGGGCGGTGCCGGTTTCGTTGCTGCCCTCGATTTTGCCTTGTTTGTCTGTCTGATGCGCCGCGGAAACCTGGCGACGCTCAATACGGTTTTGAGCGTCGAGCGCTTGTACCCTGAGCGTTTGAGCAAGACCCCGGAAATGCTCAAGGCTGCGAAAGTGGAATGGCAGTGGCTGGCGCAGATGCTCGCCGCGCGCAACGGTGAAGCGGCTCCGGCCTCTGGCTGGGTGCGCTGCGTTGACCTGGACAAAGTCACCGATCAGCCTCACGCCTGGCAGGAACTGTGCGTGACCCGCGTGCTGGGCAATCGTAATACGGTCGTCAATGGCCGGGTAGGCGCCCAGAGCGAGAGTTATGCCCAGTTCTACCGCGAATGGCTGTCGATTCGTCGCTTCAGCGAGGTCGAGCAGCGCGTCATGCCTGCGCGCATCGACAGTTGGCCATTGCGTCCGAACATCGTGCCGATTGTCATCGACAGTGCCGGGGACGACGTCGCATTGGCGACCACGCTGGGCGGCATAGAGGGCCAGCTCTATCCGGCCCAGGCTGTCGTGGTGCTTTCCGACGCCCGTTGCGAGGTCAATGATCGGGTGTTGCAGTTGCCTTATCAGCCCGACTGGGCACGGCAACTCAATGCCATTGTTGCGCAGTTGGAGGGCGCACATTGGTTCTATCTTCTGCGCGCTGGCGACACCCTCCGTGATTCAGCGTTGTTGATCCTGGCCGAACGCGTGGCAGGCAAGACCGGCATGCTCTGCGCTTACAGCGACGAAGGCGCACTGGTAAACGGTGAGTCCATCGAGCCGGTGTTCAAGCCTGATTTCAACCTCGACCTGATGCGCGCCTATCCCTACGTCGGTCGGGCCCTTGCCTTCGAGCGTGAACGCTTCATGACCCTGGGCGGGTTCGACCCGGCCCGCGGTGAGCTGGCGCCTCACGATCTGCTCTGGCGGCTGGTGGAAGAGGCCGGTCCGCAAACCATTGAGCACATTGCCGAGATCCAGGTTGAATCCACGCTAAGCTTCGCCCAGTGGTTGTCATTGCCCGAGGTGATCGAGGGTAACGCCCCTATGGTTGGCGCTCACCTGGAGCGTATTGGCGCGCCTCATGAGATTCGCCAGGACGTGTTGCCGCTGATCAATCGCATCGACTACCGCTACGACACCCGTCCGTTGGTGTCGATTATCCTGCGCACGGGCGATTCACTGGCGGCCTTGCAGCGCTGCTGCGAAAGCCTGATCGAGCGCACTGCCTATACGCACTATGAAATCCTGATCGTGGACAGCGGCGTCCGGGACCCGGCCATGCTCGGCTGGCTGGCGGACATGGCGCAGTTGGGCGCGAGCATGCTGCGCGTGCTGCGTTACGCCGGTGACGACAATGACGCCTCAGTGCGTAACTTTGCCTCGAGCCAGGCCCGGGGCGACTACCTGTTGCTGCTGAGCCCGCAGATGGTCATAGGCGAAAGTGACTGGTTGGACGAGCTGATCAATCATGCCCTGCGCCCGGAAGTCGCGGTGGTCGGTGCAAGGATACTCAGCCCCCAGGGTACGATTGTCGGCGGTGGGCAGATTCTCGGGTTGGCCGGGCCGGTGGGAACACCGTTTTATGGCGAGTCCGCGACTTCTCGTGGCTACATGCAACGTCTGCACACGACCCAGAACTGGAGTTCGGTCAGCAGCGACTGCCTGATGGTGCGCAAGCAGGTGTTCGAGGCGCTGGGTTGCCTCGATGACGCGACGTTCACCCAAGGCCTCAGTGACGTCGATTTGTGCTTGCGTGCAGGTAAAGATGGCTACCTGGTGGTCTGGACACCCTACGCCAGCGTCATGCAAGCGACCGGGCAATCGTCAGCCCGGCCGGAAGAAGTGTTGCAGGAGCACGAACGTGAAGTTTTCTATCGCAAATGGTTGCCGCAGATTGCTCGTGACCCGGCTTACAGTCCTTCCCTGAGCCTGGGGGCTTCCAGTTTCAGTCTGGAACCTTCACTGCGCAATAACTGGAATCCCTTCTGCACCCGTGCGCTGCCACTGGTCCTCGGGCTGCCGGTCAACGCCACCGCAGTCGGCCACTATCGGGTCACCGCCCCGCTGGCCGAACTCGAAGCCAGTGGACGGGCGATTGCCCGGGTCGCCTACGAGTCGCCTTCGACTGTGGAAATCGAACGGCTGTCCCCGGATACCATCGTGTTGCAGGGGCGCTACAGCGAGGGTGCTGCCGGTGACATCCTGCGGATGAAGAAGTACTCCGGTGCCTTGCGGGTTTTCGAGCTCGACGACTACGTGGTCAGTGCCCCCAAGAAAAACACCCACGCCCGCAACAAACCGGTCAACACCGAGCAGATGCTGCGCGAGGGGATTGGTTTGTGTGACCGAGTGGTGGTGACGACCCAGGCGCTGGCCGATGCCTTGTCGAGCATGCATAGCGAAATTCGGGTAGTGCCCAACATGTTGCCGCCCGAACCGTGGACCCGCTTGACCAGCCGGCGCGGAACATCTTCCAAACCTCGGGTTGGCTGGGGCGGGGGGACCAGCCACAGCGGCGATCTGGAAATCATTGCCGAGGTCGTCCGCGAACTGGCCAATGAGGTGGAGTGGGTGTTCTTCGGGATGTGCCCGGACGCGCTGCGTCCCTACATTCATGAGTTCCACGGCTCCGTCGGGTTGCAGACTTACCCGTTCAAACTGGCCAGCCTGAACCTCGACCTGGCACTGGCGCCGTTGGAGTTCCACATCTTCAACGACTGCAAGAGCAACTTGCGCTTGCTGGAATACGGCGCCTGCGGCTACCCGGTGATCTGCACCGATACCAAGGCCTACGACGGCTTCCTGCCGTGCACCAAGGTACGCAGCAACAGCACTGAGGAATGGATCACGGCGATCCGCATGCACCTGGCCGACCCTGACGCCAGCTACCGCATGGGCGATGAACTGCGCGAAGCGGTGCTTCGCGATTACATGCTAAGTGGCGATAACTTGCAGCATTGGTTGTGGGGTTGGTTGCCGGACTGAGTATGAGCTGCTCGGGCCGGGAGGCCTGGGGCGAGGGGATAAAATCCCCTCGCCCCACAGATCAATATTCAACCCTGATTCTATTCAAATCCCCTCCAGCGAGCTGGCGCGTTTCCTGCAAGCCCCCCTCATATCGCCATAAAACGAGCGCTTGCGGTAAATCGCGGCGCTCGGATCGGCATCGAAGGTGTAATCCCCGCGCCCGCAAAGCGAAACAACGCTTGGCCGAGCCCGGTGATGGACAAGAGGGGAGACGATGAAGGCAGTTATCTTGGCAGGTGGTCTCGGCACGCGGATCAGCGAGGAGTCGCACCTCAAGCCTAAGCCGATGATCGAAATCGGTGGCAAGCCAATTCTTTGGCACATCATGAAGCAGTATTCCGCCCATGGAATCCACGACTTCGTCATTTGCCTGGGCTACAAGGGCTACGCCATCAAGGATTTCTTCGCCAACTACTTCCTCCACACCTCCGATGTCACGTTCGACATGTGCAACAACCGCATGGACGTTCATCAGAACTACAGCGAGCCGTGGCGCGTGACCCTGATCGACACGGGCGAAGAGACCATGACCGGCGGGCGGCTGCGTCGGGCGGCCCGTTATCTGGAAAACGAAGAGGCGTTTTGCTTTACCTATGGCGACGGCGTTTCGGACCTCAATATCGGCGCGCTGGTAGATTTTCACCTGGCGCACGGCAAGCTCGCCACGGTCACGGCGGTCCAGCCGCCGGGACGCTACGGTGCGCTGGAGCGCAATGGCGATACGGTCCTGGGCTTTACTGAAAAACCCCGGGGTGACGGTGGCTGGATCAACGGTGGTTTCTTTGTACTCTCGCCAAAGGTCCTGCCTTATATCGCCGACGATCAGACGTCCTGGGAGGCCGAACCTCTGGCGGCGTTGGCCACCGAACAGCAACTGCAGGCGTTCCAGCACGACGGTTTCTGGCACCCGATGGACACCCTGCGGGATAAAAATCATCTTGAGGCCCTGTGGCAAAGCGGGGAGGCCCCATGGAAACAATGGGGTTGAGCCCGGAGTTCTGGCGCGGCAAGCGGGTGCTGGTCACCGGCCACACCGGTTTCAAGGGCAGTTGGCTGGCGCTGTGGCTGCAAAGCCTGGGCGCCCGGGTCAGCGGTTTTTCCCTGGATCCGGCCACCGTGCCCAACCTGTTCGAGCTGGCACGGGTGGGTGAGGGCATCGATGATCGGCGCGGTGACTTGCGCGACCTCGGCGCGTTGCTGGAAGTGCTCGCCGACGTGCAGCCGCAGATCGTCCTGCACTTGGCGGCGCAGCCGTTGGTGCGCGAGGGGTATCGCGATCCGCTGGGCACTTATTCCAGTAACGTCATGGGCACCCTGAACCTGCTCGAAGCGGTCCGCCAGATTGGCGGCGTGCGAGCCTGTGTTCTGGTCACTACCGACAAGGTCTACGCCAATCAGGAATGGCTGTGGCCATACCGCGAAAACGAAGCCCTGGGCGGCCACGACCCTTACAGCAGTAGCAAGGCCTGCTGCGAGTTGCTGGCCCAGTCTTACGCTGCCTCGTTTTTTTCCGCCGATCGTTACGCCGAACACGGCCTGGCTCTGGCCACGGCCCGGGCCGGTAACGTACTGGGCGGTGGTGACTTCGCCCCTGAACGGCTGATTCCGGACGTGCTCAAGGCCTGGTCGGCGGACGAACCGGTGACGCTGCGCTATCCCCAGGCCGTACGCCCCTGGCAGCACGCCCTGGAGCCGCTGGCCGGTTACCTGCAATTGGCCGCGCGCCTCTATGAGCAAGGCCCGGAGTTCGCCGGCGCCTGGAACTTTGGCCCGGGCGAGGCTGACATGTGCAGCGTCGGCGAAGTCGTCCAGTTGCTCGCCGAGCGCTGGCCGCTGGCGCCGGGCCTACGGATCGAACCGAGTGATTTGCATGAAGCCGGCCTGTTGCGCCTGGACAGCAGCCGCGCCCGGCAATTGCTGGGTTGGCAGCCGCGTTGGTCGTTGCAGCAGTGCCTTGCCCAGACCCTCGATTGGCATTTGGCGTGGCAGAACGGCGATGACATGCGTGCGATAACTCTGAATCAATTGAATCTCTACAGGGGTCGGTTATGACTGATTTCACCCTTCAGGCGTTAGCGCTGGAAGGCTTGTATCTGATCCGGCAAAAAGTCTTCTGCGATGATCGGGGGCGTTTTGCCCGATTGTTCTGTCAGTCCCGCCTCACGCTTCAGGGACGTCCCTTCGCTATCCGCCAGATCAACCATTCACGTACGGTCGAAAAAGGTAGCGTACGAGGCTTGCACTACCAAAAAGCCGGGTATGCAGAGTCCAAGCTGATTACTTGCGTCCGGGGCGCGATATGGGACGCGGTGGTCGATTTGAGGCCGCAATCACCAACCTACCTGCAGTGGCATGCCGAGGAACTGCGAGCCGATGACGGCCGCAGTTTGTTGATTCCTGCCGGCTTCGCCCATGGCTTCCAAGCCCTGACCGATGACGCTGAAGTGCTGTACCTGACCGATGCTGACTACGCTCCGGATCATGAAGCCGGCCTCTCAGTCATTGACCCTGCACTGTCCATCCCCTGGCCGCTGCCGGTTAAAAACCTGTCGGCCAAAGACGCGAGTCATCCGTTGCTGGACAAAGACTTCAGTGGAGTTGAGCTGTAATGGGTCATTCCTCGACCGTACTGGTTACGGGAGCCACCGGTTTTGTCGGTCGGCATCTGGTCAGTGCTTTACTCGCCAAAGGCTTCAAGGTTCGAGCTTCAGGCCGAAACGTCGAAATCGCGCGTGCTATGCCATGGTTTGATGATGTGGAGTTCTGCACTGCCGACATCCACGCACCGGACCTGGACGTGGGCGCTCTGACTGACGGGGTCGAGGCCATCGCGCATCTGGCTTGGCCGGGCCTGCCGAACTATCAGGCGCTGTTCCATTTCGAGCGAACCTTGCCTTCGGACTACGCGTTTCTCAAACGCGTGATCGAGGCCGGTGTCAACCATGTTCTGGTCACCGGTACCTGTTTTGAATACGGGCTGCAAAGTGGCCCATTGAGCGAGACGGTGATCGCACAGCCTTGCACGCCGTATGGCCTGGCGAAACATACGTTGCGCCGGTTCCTTGAAGCCTTGCAGCAGGAGCGCGCCTTCACGTTGCAGTGGGCACGCCTGTTTTATTTGCACGGCGAGGGACAGAATCCTAACAGTCTGTTGGCCAGTCTCGATCGGGCGATCGACGAAGGTGATGCGCAGTTCAACATGTCTGCGGGCGACCAGTTGCGCGATTACCTGGAAATCGGACAAGCCGCTTCTCAATTGGCCTCGCTGATAGCCCGGCGCGATGTCGAGGGGGTGATCAACTGTTGCAGTGGTCATCCGGTGTCGGTGCGGGCTTTGGTTGAACAGCGAGTGCGCGAACGTCAGGCGGACATCGCCTTGAACCTGGGGCACTACGGGTATTCGGGTCATGAACCCATGGCGTTTTGGGGTGATGCTCAGCGGATTTCGCAGCTCAGGAGAGAAGAACATGCAGCATGAACTGTATCGGGCGAGCGGACTGCCGATCCTGCAGAACCGTACATTTGCCACTGCTGAACAGGCCCAGGCGTCGGCCAGTGCGGATATCGTGCTGGTGCAGGACAGCCAGAGCGGTCTGATCTTCAATCAGGCATTCGACGCCAGCAAACTCAGTTATGACGTCGATTATCAAAACGAGCAGGCACACTCAGTGCAGTTTCAACAGCACCTGAATGACGTCGAAGCGATCCTGGCGCGACATTTCAAAGACAAAAGCCTGATTGAAGTCGGTTGTGGCAAAGGCTACTTCCTGGAGATGCTGCGAGGCTTGGGCTACGCCATCACCGGGATCGATCCTTCCTATGAAGGTGACAACCCTGATGTGATCAAGGCTCCCTTCAATCGGGACTTGGGCCTGGCGGCTGACGCCATTGTGTTGCGCCATGTGCTGGAGCACATCAGTCATCCGGTCGGTTTTCTGGCTGAAATCGCCGCTGCCAACCAGGGCGGACAGATTTATATCGAAGTGCCGTGTTTCGACTGGATTGTCGAGCACAGCGCCTGGTTCGATGTGTTCTACGAACACGTGAATTACTTCCGCCTCGCCGATTTGCGCGCAATGTTCGGGACGGTGCACGAGGCGGGTCATTTGTTTGGCGGCCAATACCTTTACATCGTTGCCGATCTTTCCACTTTGCGCAGCACACCCGCCGAGGCACCACGGCCGCTGATGCTGCCGGAAAATTTTACCGCCAGCCTCGACCGTGCCGTGCAGATCATCCGGGGCGCGCCTGCGCAAGGTTCGGCGATCTGGGGCGCTTCGTCCAAAGGCGTGATCTATTCATTAGCGCTGCAACGTGCAGGCGTGGCAGTGGATCGCGTGGTGGATATCAATCCGGCCAAGCAGGGGCGCTACTTGCCTCTGAGTGGTGTGCGAGTGTCCTCCCCCCAGGAGGCGATGGACACCTTGCCTGAAGGCGCCAATCTGTTTGTGATGAATTCCAATTACTTCGAAGAGATCAAGCGGATGACCGGTGGGCGCTACGTCTATCACGCCGTTGACAGCGCTTCGTTCCAATAACCGCGAGATTCGAACATGACCGACAATATTCTTCATAAAACTTTCGAAGCCCAATGCCAGGCTGAAATCTCAGCTCAAGGCCAAGACCAGAAACTCGTTGGCCTGGCCAAGGAGTTTTTCAACGAATCGGCCCGTCACAAGTACAGCTACCATTTTTCCTGGATGGGCCGCCCCATCATCCAACTGCCGCAGGACATGATGGCCATGCAGGAACTGATCTGGCAGATCAAGCCCGATCTGATCATCGAGTGCGGCATCGCCCACGGCGGTTCGATCATCTATTACGCCTCGCTGCTGGAGTTGCAAGGCCACGGTGAAGTCCTGGGCATCGACCTGGATATCCGCCCGCATAACCGCGAAGCCATCGAGAGCCACCCGATGAGCAAACGCATCTCGATGATCGAGGGTTCGAGCATCGATGCGGCCATCGCCGAGCAGGTTCATGCAGCGGCCAAAGGCAAGAAAGTCATCCTGGTGCTCGATTCCAACCACACCCACGACCATGTACTCGAAGAACTGCGTCTGTACGCGCCGCTGGTTTCGGTAGGCAGCTATTGCGTGGTGATGGACACCGTGGTCGAGGACATGCCGGCGGACTTTTTCCCGGATCGTCCATGGGGTCCGGGTGACAACCCGAAAACCGCGGTGTGGAAATACCTTGAGGAAAATGGTGATTTCGAAATTGACCGGCAGTTGCAGAACAAACTGCTGATCACCGTTGCACCGGATGGCTATCTGCGTCGGGTTCGTTAATTCATCCGTATCAAATCATTGGCGTCTGGCAGGTTGTGGGGACAGGAAATATGCAGGTTCGAAACAATGCTCAAAGCAACGTGGCACCGCTGAACGAGCGGTTCACAGTGGTGGTGATCTCCCACAACCGCAGTGCGTTCCTGCGCCGGACATTGCATTACTACAGCGGCTATCCGTGTTCGGTGCTGGTGCTTGATTCATCGGTCGAGCGCGATGAGCAAATTGCCCGGGACTTTCCTTCGGTCGACTACCGGCATTTGCCTCAGTTCACCTACAAGGGGCTGCAAGACAAGCTGGTGTACGGCGTCAATCAGGTCACGACGCCCTACATGGTATTCGCCGCCGATGACGATTTCCTGCTGCACGATGCCTTGACTGAGTCGGTGGAGTTTCTTGAAGCCAATCCTGACTATGGCCTGTGTCATGGCTACGGGATCATGTATCTGTCCTGTGCAACCGAAGTGAACTATTTCCGTCGCGATCGCAAGGTCCATGAGGACTACAACAGCGAGTTGTCCGAAGACCGGGTGATCCGTTTCATGGATCAGTTCCTGCCGCCGTTCTATGCTGTGACCCGCACCGACCTGCTGCAGCAGTGGTACGGCATGCTGCCGCCAGGCACCAGTTTCGAATGGCAGGAAATCGGTCATACCTTTTACTTGTTGGCGTGCGCCAAGGCGCGGATCTTGCCGATTCCGTTCGCCGTGCGCGAACTCAACTACGGCGGTTCCGAACACAACACCAATGTGTTGACCGTGCTTAGTTACAAGGACGCCAAAAGCGTTGCCGAGCGCGAGCAATTCGCCGAGTTTCTGGCATCCCTTCCGACGCCGCTGTGCGAGCAAGCGCCAGGACGTGCCAAGCAGATCGCCCTGGACAGCTTCGCGGCCATGGCTGACTGCCTGCAACAGGGGCGTTCACTCAAGGGCACACAGATCATTCGTTCGGCCTGGCCCCAGGCGGGTGGTGAGCCGGTGCGTTCGTTTGGCCCGCAGCAGTTTGTCGAGATGCCTTTCTACAACCAGCGGGTATTCGATCTGCTGACCCAGTTCGAATTCCTGCTGCATGCCATGCCAGCCGGTCGCCTTCAGCTTCAGCAACTGGAAGGCATCCTGCTGCGCCAGCACGAACTGATGCAGGTGCAACCCAACGACAACGAACGCACGATACGCAGCCGCTTGTGGGAAGCCCAAGGTCTTTATGCGTTCAACCGTACCGTGGTCAAACGCCTGGCCGAATCGTTGAAAAACAGCGACGAGCCTGAGGAGGCGGTGAAGTTGCAAGCCTGGCTCGAGCGTCTGGACTCGGTGCCGGGGCAGCAGGATCGCCGGATACTGGAAAACACCCATTCCGGCCGTCTGTTGAGCTGGCTGGACGCGCGCAATCCTGATGCACAACAGCTCAAATCCATCGCCGCCCATCTGGCCGAACATCAGGGCGGGCCACGGTTTGGCATCCTGTTGCTGGATCTGGACGCTGACATGTTCAAGTTGCAGGCCTCCTTCGACAGCCTGGTCAACGGCCATTGCAAAGCATTCAACGTAGTGGTGTTCACCACGGGTGACTTGCCGGCGACCACCACCGTGCGTGACACCGTGCACTTCGTCAAAGTCAGCCCCACCAATTACGTCGAGCGCATCAATCAGATCGTCGGGCAAACCACCGCCGACTGGTTGCTGCTGGCCGAGGCCGGTGACCAGTTCACCCAAAGCGGCCTGCTGCGCGCCAGCCTCGAACTGATCGGCGCCGAGGGCGTGCGCGCGGTGGCCATGGATGAAATCCAGCGCAAGGCCGATGGCGGCCTCACCGACGTATTCCGTCCGGGAGTCAACCTTGATCTGTTGCAATCGGTGCCTTCGTTGATGGCGCGGCACTGGCTGATTCGCCATGAGGTGCTGGCCCAGGCCGGTGGCTTCACCGCGCAATATACCCAGGCCCTGGAACTGGACCTGCTGTTGCGCCTGATCGAGGATGAAGGGCTCAGCGGCCTGGCGCATCTGGCCGAGCCGCTGTTGATCTGCAACGCCCCGACACAGGAAGAAAACCCTCAAGAGCGTCAGGTACTGACCCGTCACTTGACTGTCCGGGGTTATCGCGCCCAGGTCACCTCGGTTCAGCCGCTGACCTATCAGATCGATTACCAGCACGCCGAGCGGCCGCTGGTATCGATCATTCTCGAGAGCCGCGACAACTTCGAACACGTCCAACAGGCGTTGGTCAGCGTGCTGCAACGTACCCGCTACCATCATCATGAAATCGTGATTGCCGACAACCACAGCCAATCCGAGGACCTGATCCAGTGGCTGGACAGCCTGGAAGGCAAGAGCGAACGGGTTCGTATTTTGCGCAGCGACCGACGCTTGAGCACTTCGGCGTTGTACAACTGGGCCAGTGGCCAGGCAAAAGGGGACTATCTGGTGCTGCTGTCGGCGCAGGTGCAAGTGGTCAATGCCAACTGGCTCGACGGTCTGCTCAATCAGGCCCAGCGGCCTGAAGTGGGGATCGTCGGCAGCAAACAGATGGACATCCGCGGTGTCACCACCCAGGCCGGGTTGGTGCTTAAACCCGACGGTCAGGTGGGTTCGGTGTTTGTAGGTGAACGCAAGGACGCCAAGGGCTACCTCAACGGCCATCAAGTGGAGCAGAGCTACTCGGCGGTGTCGGGCGCTTGTCTGATGATCCGCAAGGACCTGTTCGAAGCCGTGGGTGGCCTGGACGAGGAACACTTCGCTGACGCGTTTGCCGATGTCGATCTGTGCCTGAAAGCGGCCGATGCGGGTTATCTCACTGTTTGTACCCCCCAGGCCCAGATGCTGCACCCCGGCACATTCGCCCAAGCGCCACAGGCTGCCGACGCCCTGCAGGACAAGTGGCAGGCGCGCTTCGAACACGACCCGGCCCGCAACCCTAACCTGGCCTTGACCGGCACAGGCTTTGCGCTGGGTACCGCCACGGCCGTGGACTGGGCGCGGTTGCTTGCATAGGCCTGGCTGTCAGGCAAAAGGACTCAAGGTATGTTCAACGGTAAATCGATTTTCATCTCCGGCGGCACCGGTTCGTTCGGGCGCAATTTCATCCGCCGGTTGCTGGAGCAGTACCAGCCCAAGCGGGTGGTGGTGTTTTCCCGCGACGAACTCAAGCAGTACGAGATGCAACAAACCTTCAATGCCCCTTGCATGCGTTATTTCCTCGGGGACGTGCGTGATGCCGATCGTTTGCGCCAGGCCATGCGTGGGATTGATTACGTGGTGCACGCGGCCGCCCTCAAACAGGTGCCGGCGGCGGAATACAATCCCACCGAGTGCATTCGCACCAACGTCAATGGCGCCGAGAACATCATTGCGGCGGCCATCGATAACGGCGTGAAAAAAGTCGTTGCGCTGTCCACCGACAAAGCGGCCAGTCCGATCAATCTGTACGGAGCTACCAAGTTGCTGTCGGATAAATTGTTCGTGGCGGCCAACAATATCGCGGGTGAGCAGCAGACCCGGTTCGCCGTGGTGCGTTATGGCAATGTTGCCGGTTCGCGAGGCTCGGTGGTGCCATTCTTCAGCAAGCTCATTGCCGAGGGTGCGACGCAGCTGCCGATTACCGATGAGCGCATGACCCGCTTCTGGATCACCCTCGACCACGGCGTGCAGTTTGTGCTCGACAGCTTTGCCCGCATGCACGGCGGTGAAGTATTCGTGCCGAAGATTCCATCGATTCGTATCGTCGATCTCGCGTTGGGCATGGCTGGGCATTTGCCTCACAAGAACGTTGGGATTCGTCCCGGCGAAAAACTCCATGAGCTAATGGTGCCGCTCGATGACGCGCGCATGACCATTGAGTTTGCCGACCACTACACCATTCAGCCGTCGATTCGCTTCACCAGCGTGGATGTGGATTTCGCGCTGGACAAGCTGGGTGAGCGCGGCAAGCCTGTGGCGGAGGATTTCGAGTATCGCTCCGACACCAACCCGCACTTTTTGTCGGTGGATCAGATTGCCGACCTTCATGCCCGGTTGCCGACATGATTCCCTACGGTCGGCAAAGCCTCGATCAAGCTGACATCGATGCGGTGGTCGCGGTATTGCACTCCGATTGGCTGACTCAGGGGCCGACGCTTGAGCGTTTCGAACAGGCCATGGCCCTGCGTTGCCAGGCCGATCACGCCGTGGCGGTGTGCAATGCGACCGCTGCGCTGCACATCGCCTGCGTGGCGGCGGGGCTAGGGTCAGGCGATCGTTTGTGGACCACCCCCAATACCTTCCTGGCCTCGGCCAACTGCGGGCGGTATTGCGGCGCGCAGGTCGATTTTGTCGATATCGATCCGCTGACCTGGAATATCGATGCCGATGCCCTTGCCACAAAACTTGAAGAGGCCGAGCGCGATGGGACGCTGCCCAAGGTGTTGGTGGCGGTGGCGTTCTCGGGGCAAAGCTGCGACATGCGCAGAATCGGCCAGTTATCCGAGCGATACGGCTTCACAGTGATCGAAGATGCTTCCCATGCCGTGGGGGCGTCTTATGCAGGCCGGCCGGTGGGCTGTGGCGAATTCGCGGACATGACCGTGTTCAGCTTCCATCCGGTGAAAATCATCACCAGCGCCGAAGGCGGCATGGTCCTGACCAATCGCCCGGAACTGGCACAGCGCCTGCAACGCCTGCGCAGTCACGGAATGACCCGCGACGCCGGCCAAATGACCGAACCCAGCCATGGGCCGTGGTATTACCAGCAAGTCGAGTTGGGTTTCAATTACCGCATGACAGACCTGCAGGCCGCGCTGGGGCTCTCGCAGTTGAACAAGCTGGATGGGTTTATCGCACGGCGCCGTGAGCTGGCAGCGCGGTACCATCGTTTGCTGGGCGGCTTGCCATTGACCTTGCCCGGCTCACAGCCCGAGGCGGAGTCGGCCTGGCATTTGTATGTGGTGCGCCTGCAACTCGATGGCATCGCCCTGAGCCACCTTCAGGTATTCGAGGGCTTGCGCGCGGCCGGGATTGGCGTAAACCTGCATTACATTCCGGTTCATTTGCAACCGTATTACCGCGACCAGGGATTCGCCACAGGTGATTTTCCCCAGGCCGAACGTTATTACAGCGAAGCCATCAGCTTGCCCATGTTTCCTTCCCTCAGTGATGAACAGCAGGACTATGTGGTCGAGCAACTGCGCCGATTGCTTGAGGAGTAACGAGGTGAACGCCATCGCGATCATTCCCGCCCGGGGCGGCAGCAAGCGGATTGCTCGCAAGAACCTGAAGCTGTTCGCTGACGTGCCCATTATTGTCCACTCGATTCGCACGGCCCTGGCGTCGCGGTTGTTCGATGAGGTGATTGTCAGCACCGATGACGAAGAAATCGCCGAGCTGGCGCAGGTTCATGGCGCGCAGGTACCGTTCATGCGTCCGGCCGCGCTGGCTGATGATTTCACCGGGACGGCAGCGGTGATCGCCCATGCGTTGGGCGAGTTGCACGAGCGGTCGTTCGATGTTGCCTGTTGTATCTATGCCACCGCGCCGCTGTTGCAGGCGCGGTTCCTGCGTGATGGATTTGAGTTGCTGCGCGAGCACCCTGACAAGTCGTTCGCGTTTTCCGTGACCGGTTTCGGTTTTCCTGTACAGCGGGCCTTGACCCTGGATGAGCAGGGCGCGCTGACGCCGCTCTATCCGCAGTTTCGCGACAGCCGATCCCAGGACCTGCCCGAAGCGTTTCAGGACGCGGGCCAATTCTACTGGGGGCGTCGGGAGGCCTGGTTGCGGGGTGACGTGCTGTTTTCCCCCAACAGCCTACCGGTGATCCTGCCCCGCCATCTGGTGCAGGACATCGATACCCCTGAAGACTGGAAGCGGGCCGAATACCTCTACGCCGCCTTGAAAGCAGGCGGGGAGCTGCAATGAGGGTGCTGATTCGCGCGGACGCTTCGCCAACCATTGGCAGCGGGCACATTGCTCGTTGCCTGACGTTGGCTCGCGTGTTGCGCGGGCAGGGGGCGCACGTCGCGTTTGCCTGTCGTTCGCTGTCAGGGCATCGATTACAGGCATTGGCAACCGAGGGCTTCGAAACATTTGCCTTGCCGGATCTTTATCCCGGCGAGGACCCGCAGCAGGCGATCGAGTCTTTGCTGCCCTGGCAGGCGGATATCACTGCGTTGGAACAGGCCTTGAGCGGTCAGCAGCGTTTCGACTGGATCATCGTCGACCATTACGGCCTGGACCATCATTGGCAAACCGCCGCACGGCGCTTTGCGCCCCGGATCATGGCCCTGGACGACTTGGCAACACGTACCTATAGCGTCGATCTACTGCTCAATCAGAACCTGTCCGGTACCCGGGCCGCCTACGCAGGGTTATTACCAGAGCATTGCCAGACACTGCTCGGGCCGCGGTACGCATTGTTGCGTGATGAGTTTTGTGGGCGGGCGATTGAGCCAAAACCCAAGGCCAGGCGGGTACTGGTTAACTTCGGCGGGTTTGACGCTGCGATGCAAACCCATCACGCCATGCGGGCGCTGGCGGATTTTCATGATCTTGACGTCGATTTTGTAGCCGGTGCCGACAATCCGGCCTGGGCCCAGATGCAGGCGATGGTGGCGAGTCGGCCGCGCTGGCGGTTGCACAGTTTCGTGCGCAACTTTCATCAGCTCATGTTCGAGGCGGATTTGTTCGTCGGCGCCGGTGGAGGTACCAGTTGGGAGCGCGCCGCCATGGGCCTGCCTACGATATGCATTGCGGTGTCGAATAATCAGCAGGCCAATGGCGAAGTGATGGCGACGTTCGGCGCACACGTTTATCTCGGACCTCGGGAGGCGGTCAGCGTCGAGCAGTTGCGCCAGGCCATCGGGTTCGTCGCGGACAATCAGGGCTTGCGCTGTAGTTTGGCCCAGCGCTCACGGCAATTGGTCGATGGTTTGGGCGCAAAAAGGGTCGCCGCGACGCTGGCCGGTGCCTTGCTGCAGGTTCGCCCGGCCACGCAAGCCGACGCCCAGCTGCTTTTTGACGGTCGTAACGCCGAGGCCGTACGCCGCGTATCGCTGGATACGTCGATCATTGACTGGGACCGCCATTGCCAATGGCTACAAGCAAGTCTGGTCAACGCACAACGCCTGTTGCTGGTCGGTGAAACCACGGACGGGCCCGTGGGCGCCTTACGTTATGACTTGCAAGGCACCGACGCGCTGGTGTCGATTTATCTGTTCGAAAGTCGCCTGGGGCTGGGTTGGGGCAGGGCGCTGCTGGCCCATGGCGAAGCCTTTGTCAGCGCCCATTGGCCTCAACTGCGGACTCTCACCGCGCAAATACTGCCCGGCAACCAAGCATCCCTGAACCTGTTTCGGCAGGCCGGTTTTATTCAAAGTACCTGCGTGTTTACGCGTGTATTGAAGGATCACCCCCATGAGTAGTTTCAAGATCGGCCACCGCAGCATCGGGGCGCAGGTGCCACCGTTCATCATTGCCGAGATGAGCGGCAACCATAACCAGTCCCTGGAGGTGGCGTTGCAGATCGTCGAGGCCGCCGCCCGGGCCGGTGCCCACGCCTTGAAGCTTCAAACCTACACCGCCGATACCATGACGCTGGATTTGAGCGAGGGTGATTTCTTCATCAAGGACCCCAACAGCCTGTGGGCTGGGACCTCGCTTTATGACTTGTACGAAAAGGCCCATACACCGTGGGAATGGCACGCGCCGATTTTCGCCCGGGCAAAGGCGCTGGGCATGCTGGCGTTCTCGACACCGTTTGACGAGACAGCCGTGGATTTCCTCGAGAGTCTGGATGTGCCGGCCTACAAGATCGCCAGTTTCGAAAACACGGACCTGCCGCTGATCCGTCGGGTCGCCGCCACCGGCAAGCCGTTAATCATTTCCACCGGCATGGCAAGCATCGCAGAGCTCGACGAAACCGTGCGTGCCGCCCGCCAGGCCGGCTGCAAGGATCTGGTGCTGCTCAAATGCACCAGCACCTATCCGGCCACGCCGGTCAACAGCAACGTGCGCACCATCGCTCATTTACGAGAATTGTTCGGCTGTGAGGTGGGCTTGTCGGACCATTCCATGGGCGTCGGGGTGTCTGTCGCCGCCGTGGCGTTGGGCGCGACCGTGGTGGAAAAACATTTCACTCTTGACCGCGCCGCCGGCGGAGTGGACGCCAGTTTCTCGCTGGAACCGGCTGAACTCGCGGCGCTGGTGATCGAAACCGAGCGCGCCTGGCAGGCGCTGGGGCAGGTGCACTATGGCGTGACGGAGGCTGAGCGCAAGTCGCTGGTCTATCGTCGTTCGCTGTACGTGACGCAAGACATGAACCCTGGTGATGCGTTTACACCGCAGAACCTGCGAGCCATTCGCCCGGGCCTGGGGCTGGCTCCCAAGCATGCGGAGTCGGTGATGGGCCGATGCGCTCGCCAGGCGATCGCGCGGGGTACTCCCCTGGCCTGGGCGCTGGTTGAATAGCTTTGTGATCGAGCTTAATCAGCAAAATCGCGTGACCTGTGAGTCATAACGCGCATCTTCACTGTATTGTATTGACCGGGAAGATGGCGCCTGGCCCTTATCAGGCCCAGTGATAGCCCTTTACACTTCCCGTTTGTCGGCGCCCCTCGAATCCTTGCGAGCGGTGGTATTGGGCTGTTTTTAATTGGGAAGCCGTAATGATTGGCATAAAAGGCATTGCGAGCTACGTTCCTGTAGCCGGCGTGGATAATTACGCACAAGGTGCGAAGTTCGACAAGGATGAAGAGTTCATCCTGGGCAAGATTGGTTCCGCCTTCTTGCCGCGCAAGGATGACGGGCAGGAAACCTCGGACCTGTGTGTAGAAGCGGCCAATGCGCTGTTTGCCAACAATCCCAGCCTGAAACGTGAATCTGTCGATGTATTGATCGTCGTTACCCAGAACGGCGACGAAGAAGGCTTGCCTCACACGGCGGCCATTGTTCAGGACAAGCTCGGCTTGCCGACCACTGTCGCAGCGTTTGATATCTCCCTGGGCTGCTCGGGTTATGTCTATGGCATCTACGCCATCAAGGGCTTCATGGAAGCCGCCGGCCTGAAGAATGGCCTGCTGATAACCGCAGACCCGTATTCGAAAATCGTCGACCCGGAAGATCGCAACACGACGATGCTGTTCGGTGATGCCGCGACTGCTACGTGGATGGGCGAGGATGCACCCTGGCAACTGGGCAAGGCCAAGTTCGGCACCGACGGCTCCGGTGCGCCGCACCTGAAGGTCAGCGACGGTGTGTTTTTCATGAACGGTCGTCAGGTGTTCAATTTCGCCTTGATCAAGGTTCCGGCTCATTTGCATGAGTTGCTGGCTGATTCCGATCTGCAAGCCAGCGACATCGATGCGTTCTGCATTCACCAGGGCAGTGCGGCGATTGTCGATGCGGTGGCGCGGCGTTTCGAAGGCGAGCCGGAGAAGTTCATCAAGGATATGGTCGAAACCGGGAACACCGTGTCGTCGAGCATTCCATTGCTGCTGGAAAAGCACGTGCTCGATTCCGACTGGAAGCGCGTGGCGTTAAGTGGTTTTGGCGTGGGTCTGTCCTGGGGCTCGGCGATCATTTATCGTCCTTGAGCCGTTAAAGCCCGGGCACAAAAAATAGCGTTCTAGGTGTAACCTTGAACGCTATTTTTTTGCCTGATGGAAAAGCGAGACGCCATGAGCGAGTTCTTTGAGCGCAATTTCCAGGTGATCGAGCAACGCTGGCCGGCCGTGGCCCAGCGGTTGCTGCTGGAGAATGCCGGTGAGTTGCAGGCCGATCTGGTGGAGGGCCTGGGGTCGACCCTGAGCATCAACGGCATCCAGCTGACCAGCCGGCATGACCGTCTCGCCGAAGCTGATCTGCAAGCGGCCAGTCTGCCGCAGGATGCCACCATGGTGCATGTCTACGGCACCGGGTTGGGTGACCTGCAAAACCGCTTGCTGGAGCGGGCAGGGCTCGAGCGGTTGTATGTTCATGTTCTCAACGGCGCGGTGTTTGCCCTGGTGCTGCAGGTACTGGATCAGATGCCATGGCTTGCCGATCCCAGGGTGGTGTTGCTCTACGCGGGCGATCTGGCGGAAATCCAATTGCCATTCTTCGCGCTCCCCGCCGAGCTGGTACTGGCCGATGATTACAGTGCCAAGATTCGTGATCGCCTGATCAGCGAAATTCATCTGGACTTCACTAATAGGGAGTTCGATTCCCAAGCCCCCGAGATCGTCGAGCGGCTGCAATCGACATTCAATCTCGTGCGGGACGACCGCGATGTTGCCGAGCTCTTCGGCGCGTTCAAGGGGCGTGAGGCGTTCGTCGTTGCCACCGGTCCCAGCCTTGAGCAACATTTCGAGAGACTGCGCGGCTTGAATAGCCAAGCCGAGCGGCCGCTATTGATCTGTGTAGATACGGCCTATCGGCCCTTGATCACCCAGGGCATCCGACCGGATATCGTGGTCAGCATTGATCAACGCATTTCGGCGCGCCACCTTCCGCCCGAAGACACCGGTGCCATTGCACTGGTTTACCTGCCCATGGCGGATCCATCGGTGATTGAAGCCTGGCAGGGGCGGCGTTATGCCGGTTATTCCACCAGCCCTGTCTATCATCAAATGCGCCAGCAACTGCCTCGGGGCGAGCTGTACGTAGGTGGCAGCGTGATTCATCCGGCCGTGGACCTGGCCGTCAGGATGGGCGCAGCGCAGGTCACTTTGTTCGGAGCCGATTTCGCCTTTCCCCATGACAAGACCCATGCGGGTTGGGGCGACGGCGATTTGGGACCACAGTTGGACGCATCCAGGCATTGGGTGCTTGATGGCCATGGCCAGCGCATCAAGACTCAGCTCAACTTCCGTAGCTATTTGTGTGAGCTGGAGCGATTTGTCGCCAGGCACCCTCAGGTGCGCTTTTATAACAGCAGTCGAGATGGAGCGATGATCGTGGGCACTGCTTTTCATCCGGAGTTTGTGCGATGAGCAGCCTTGAGGTGGTCATCGAAGACGCGCGCGGGTGTGCTCGGCTGTTTCGTCTTGGCCGCGATGTCGAGGCGGGGCTGGCGATGGTTGCAGTGGTCGAGGCGGCCCAGCCTTTTGTCGAGCTTATGCCAGGCGATGTCCAGTCATCGTGGGGCGGTTTGCTTGGCTTGATGTTCAACGATCAGCAGGCTCAGAACTGGCTTTCGCTGGCGGATTATCTTGAGTACGAGCTGGTTGAGCTATTGACCGCTGGTCAGGCGGTTTAAGTCTTTTTCCCCTCCGCTAGGACCGCTGTCTGGACGAATAGCGGCTCCGGCAATTCCCTGACGTCATTTTTTTACCTTCTGAGCGCTGCCAAGTCCTTGATTTACGAGGGGTGGCACCCTGATGGCAAATTATTTGAAAAAACCGCTAAAGCAAGTTCCGATTACGACGATAACTATTACGAAGGTTCTCTAGGCCACACCCGGCGGTTGCCAGGGCCGGAAGCCGCAGTACCCAACCAACGAGGAATTCGTCATGGCTTTAACAGTAAACACCAACGTCACATCGTTGAACGTTCAGAAGAACCTGAACCGGGCTTCCGATGCTCTCTCCACTTCGATGACTCGTCTGTCTTCCGGCCTGAAAATCAACAGCGCCAAAGATGACGCCGCCGGCCTGCAGATCGCTACCCGTATGACTTCGCAAATTCGCGGTCAGACTGTTGCAATCAAAAACGCCAACGACGGTATCTCCATCGCTCAGACCGCTGAAGGCGCTCTGCAGGAATCCACCAACATCCTGCAGCGTATGCGTGAACTGGCTGTCCAGGCTCGAAACGACTCCAACGGTACTGCTGACCGTGACGCTCTGAACAAAGAATTTGCTCAGATGTCGGACGAACTGACCCGTATCGCCGAGTCGACCAACCTGAACGGCAAGAACCTGATCGACGGTTCCGCTGGCACCATGACTTTCCAGGTCGGTTCCAACACTGGTGCTACCAACCAGATCACTCTGACCCTGGATAGCGGCTTCGACGCTGCAACCTTGAGCGTTGACTCTGCTGCCATCGCCATTACCGGTAACGACAGCGCCACGGCCGAAGCCAGCACCGCTGCTGCAATCGATGCAATCGACGCTGCTCTGGCAACCATCAACTCCAGCCGTGCTGACCTCGGTGCTGCACAAAACCGTCTGACCAGCACCATCTCCAACCTGCAGAACGTTAACGAAAACGCCGCCGCTGCACTGGGTCGCGTACAAGACACCGACTTCGCTGCTGAAACTGCCCAGCTGACCAAGCAGCAGACTCTGCAACAGGCTTCCACTTCGGTTCTGGCCCAGGCCAACCAGTTGCCATCCGCTGTACTGAAGCTGCTTCAGTAATAGCTGGATGAGTTTTAGCGGGGGAGTGCGCTTGCGTACTCTCTCGCTTTTTCCGTTCAAGAGGTGATGGGCATGGATATGAGCGTGAAGCTGAACTTGTCTTATCCAGCTGCGAAGCCGGCGACGACAATTGCCGAAAAGCCAGTGGAGAAGCCTCGAGCCGATGCTGCCACCGTGGTACCGGTCAAGAACGAGCCCAAAGATGTCGAGACCGAGCAGGAGAAACTGAAGAAGGCGGTTCAGGAAATCGAAACCTTCGTTCAGTCGGTCAAGCGCAACCTGGAGTTCTCAATCGATGAGCCTTCAGGCAAAGTGGTCGTCAAAGTGATTGCCAGTGGCTCCGGTGAAGTGATTCGCCAGATCCCTAATGAAGAAGTGCTTAAACTGGCGAACAGTTTGAATGATGCAAGCAGCCTGTTGTTCAGCGCACAAGCCTGACAGCTGGCACGAATTTTGTTGTTTGGTTCTTTTGACGTTTTAAACGTCAAAAGACCGACGGCACACTGAAGGGAGTCCCACATGGCAAGTCCAATTCTACCTGGCTTGGGTTTAGGCTCTGGCCTTGATACCGGTGCTATCGTCAAGGCATTGGTGGATTCTGACAAAGCAGCCAAGCAAGGTCAGATTGACCGTGCCACCAAGACCAATACGGCCAATATTTCGGGGATCGGCACCCTGAAGTCACTGTTGGCTACCTTTCAGTCCGCACTTGAAAGCCTGGGCAGCACGACCACGCCTCAATTCACCGGTGTTTCCGCTACTTCGGCCAATACCAGTGCGCTGACGGTGACAGCCGGGAACTCGGCGGTAAGTGGTATCTACTCGGTCGAAGTCGCTCAACTGGCAACCTCCTCAAAAGTTGCCACGGCGGCTTTTGCAGGTGGTGCTTCCAGTGCGGTGGAGACCGGTACGCTGACCATCAGTCAGGGCGGTACGGATTACACCCTTGATATACCTGCTGATTCGACGCTGCAGTCGGTTCGGGACGCTATCAACAGCAAATACTCCTCCAGCGGCCTGACTGCCAACATCGTGACCGACAGTTTTGGTTCACGTCTTGTGGTGGGCTCGACTAAAACTGGTGCGGGTAACGATATTTCCCTCAGCGGTGTTGCCAGTCTTGCGGCTGACGGCTCTGTAGCGATGGCTTCACCCCCCACCGCGACTTCTTCAGGTTCTCTGGTGTTCGCACAGGATGCCAAGTTCAGCGTCGACGGCCTGGAGATGACCAGTCCGACCAACAAGTTGGATAACGTGGTCTCAGGCTTGAGTATGACGTTAGTCGTTGCCGATACCGGCCCGACGACCGTCACCGTTGCTGCCAACACCGACGGTCTGAAAGCTTCGATCCAGAAATTTGTCGATGCTTATAACGCGATCGCGAAGGCCGTGACTTCCCTGACCAAGCCATCGACAGATGCCGAGGGTAACTCGGTTCCGGCAGCATTGACCGGCGACTCATTGCCTCGTTCGCTTTTGGCGGCTATTCGCGCGCCTTTGTCCGAAACCGGTGCTGGCGATAAGCTGACCGTGTTGTCCCAGCTGGGGATTACCACCAACCAGACGACTGGCGCCCTGGATTTTGACAGTACAAAGTTCGCAACTGCCGTGAACGAAAAGCAGTTGGGTGGAGAAATCCAGACCCTGTTCACCGGGGAGAATGGCCTGATCGAGCGCATGCAGAATGCACTCAATCCCTACACGGAGACCAGTAAGAAGGACTCCAACGGGAAGACCGTGGATAACATCCTGACGGCTCGATCCAAGAACCTGGAAGTTCTCAAGGCGAAGCTGAGCGAAGATCAGTTGGCCCTTGATCGCCGAATCGAAACCCTCACTGCAGTGCTGACCAAAAAGTACAACGACATGGACACCCTGGTCGGCAAGCTGAAAGCCACCGCCAATAACATCACCTCCATGTTCGAAGCCATGACGGCACAGCAGAAAAACAGCTGATTCCGGTTGATACACAAAAGCCCGGTAGCGTCTCAGGACGCTCCGGGCTTTCGGCTTTTTCGATCTAAAGTTTTTTGACGCGGCGTCGATACGCTGTTTATACGAACCGAAGTTTTTTTGATGAGGTAGAACATGAATCCGATGTTAGCCCTTCGCCAATACCAGAAGATTGGCGCCCAGGCGCAAACCTCCGAAGCAAGTCCCCATCGTCTGGTGCAGATGCTGATGGAAGGCGGGCTGGATCGCATTGCCCAGGCCAAGGGTGCGATGGAGCGTAAGGATATCGCCAACAAAGGCGTACTGATCAGCAAGGCCATCGGCATTGTTGGCGGTTTGCGTGAAGGGCTGGACCTGGAAAACCAGGCCGAGTCGGTCACCGAGCTGGATAGCCTCTATACCTACATGATGAAGCGCCTGGCCGAAGCCAATGCCAAGACCGATCCAAAGATCCTCGACGAAGTCGCCGATCTGCTGAGCACGGTCAAGGAAGGTTGGGATGCCATCGCTGTACCGGGTCCGCAATTCTAAGGAGCACGCTCATGAATCTTGTCCTGCAGCGAATCGAACAAACCCGTGATGCCCTGGTCGGTGCCCTGGCCGAGCGCAACTGGGAGGCAATCGGTCAATTGGACCTGGCTTGCCGTTCCTGCATGGAAGACGTTCTGAGCGAGCCTGAGGTAGACGAGGCGGCGTTGCGGAGCAATCTTGAGGAGTTGCTGGGGGTCTACCGGCAATTGCTGGAGGCGGCGACGGGTGAGCGTCAGGCGATCGTCGACGAGATGTCGCAGATCCATCAAGCGCAGAACGCGGCAAAGGTTTACCATCTGTTCGGTTAACGCTCAGTTAATCTGAACAAAGTGCGCCATAAATTTGACTGTGCACGGTTTTTTGACTTAACTAGTGGCTGTTTACAGATTTCAGGCGTCTACAGGCATGACAAGTCTGCAAGCGTCTAGCTTGCCCCCTAATTCCGGGCATTGAGTTGACTAGGGAAGTTGCTATTGCATGTGGCGTGAAACCAAAATTCTCCTGATCGATGACGATAGCGTCCGCCGCCGTGATTTGGCGGTGATCTTAAATTTTCTTGGCGAAGAAAATTTACCCTGCGGAAGCCATGACTGGCAGCAGGCCGTCGGCTCTTTGTCGTCCAGTCGTGAAGTCATTTGCGTCCTTATCGGGACGGTAAATGCGCCCGCAACGCTTTTGGGCTTGCTAAAGACACTCTCAACCTGGGATGAGTTCCTTCCGGTTTTGTTAATGGGCGAAAATTCTTCCGTT
The DNA here is from genome assembly GCF_030687835.1 of Pseudomonas hefeiensis. Classification (NCBI taxonomy): domain Bacteria; kingdom Pseudomonadati; phylum Pseudomonadota; class Gammaproteobacteria; order Pseudomonadales; family Pseudomonadaceae; genus Pseudomonas; species Pseudomonas hefeiensis. The sequence goes on along the minus strand of NZ_CP117449.1, from coordinate 4,660,886 downwards.
GACTTGCCTGAAGATCAGCGCCGCCGGGTGCTTTCCACGTTGGAAATGCCGCCCAGCTACAGCAAATTGCTCGATTCGCTGCATCGCGCCCAGGTTTATCGCGAAATGTACGACCAGGCTCGCGAGCGCGGCCGGCATCGTGAACCCAACCTTTTCCGTAGCCTTGTCGGCACCAGCCGGGCGATCCAGCATGTGCGTCAGATGATGCAGCAGGTCGCCGATACGGACGCCAGTGTGTTGATCCTGGGTGAGTCGGGCACCGGCAAGGAAGTGGTAGCGCGTAACCTGCACTACCACTCCAAGCGTCGCGAAGCGCCGTTCGTGCCGGTCAACTGTGGCGCGATTCCGGCCGAGTTGCTGGAAAGCGAGCTGTTCGGGCACGAGAAGGGCGCCTTCACCGGCGCCATCACCAGCCGGGCCGGGCGGTTCGAACTGGCCAACGGCGGTACGCTGTTTCTCGATGAAATCGGTGATATGCCATTGCCGATGCAGGTCAAGTTGCTGCGAGTCTTGCAAGAGCGCACCTTCGAGCGTGTGGGCAGCAACAAGACCCAGAGCGTCGATGTGCGAATCATTGCCGCGACCCACAAGAACCTCGAGAGCATGATCGAGGTGGGCAGTTTCCGCGAAGACCTCTATTACCGCCTCAATGTATTCCCGATTGAAATGGCGCCGCTGCGTGAGCGGGTCGAAGACATCCCGCTGCTGATGAACGAACTGATTTCGCGCATGGAGCACGAAAAGCGCGGTTCGATCCGTTTCAACTCGGCGGCAATCATGTCCCTGTGCCGTCACGGCTGGCCGGGTAACGTTCGTGAGCTGGCCAACCTGGTCGAGCGCATGGCGATCATGCATCCCTACGGGGTGATCGGCGTGGTCGAGTTGCCGAAGAAATTCCGCTATGTCGACGATGAAGACGAGCAAATGGTCGATAGCCTGCGCAGCGATCTGGAAGAGCGGGTGGCGATCAACGGCCATACGCCAGACTTCACCGCCCATGCCCTGCTGCCGCCAGAAGGCCTTGATCTCAAGGATTATCTGGGAGGCCTGGAACAGGGTCTTATCCAGCAGGCCCTGGACGATGCCAACGGTATCGTGGCCCGCGCCGCCGAACGCCTGCGCATCCGTCGTACGACCCTGGTGGAGAAGATGCGCAAGTACGGCATGAGCCGTCGCGAAGGAGATGAACAGGCGGATGATTGACGCCTGTTTTTCAACCGTCTGATTTTCAGGCGGTTTTTTTTCGGCACGGGTATTGCTACATCCCTCGCAACGTTCCGTTTAACTGACGGTCAGCCAAGCGAGAGAGCACGATGACCCAAGCCGCCCAGATGTCCCCTGTCCCCGAGTCGGGGCTCATGCCGTCCGCCGAGCAGGCAAGCCGGCTTGGACTTGAGCAGGCCTTTTCGCTGTTCAGCCAGATGTCCAGCCAGTTGACCGATTCCTACAGCCTGCTCGAAGCCCGTGTCACCGAGCTCAAGGGCGAGTTGGCAGTGGTCAGCGCCCAGCGCATGCAGGAACTGGCGGAAAAGGAGCGCCTGGCCAATCGGCTGCAAAATCTCCTCGATCTGTTGCCCGGTGGCGTTATCGTCATTGATGCTCATGGGCGTGTGCGCGAAGCCAATCCGGCGGCTTGTGAGCTGCTCGGCCTGCCATTGGAAGGCGAGTTGTGGCGGCACGTCATTGCCCGCTGCTTCGCCCCGCGTGAAGACGACGGCCATGAAGTATCCCTCAAGGACGGTCGACGCCTCTCCATCTCTACTCGTTCGCTGGATGCCGAGCCTGGGCAACTGGTGTTACTCAACGATCTGACTGAAACCCGTCACCTGCAAGATCAATTGGCTCGCCATGAACGCCTGTCGTCTCTGGGGCGGATGGTCGCCTCGCTGGCTCATCAGATTCGTACGCCGCTGTCGGCCGCCCTGCTGTACGCCAGTCATCTGACCGAGCAGCAGTTACCGATGGAAACCCAGCAGCGCTTCGCCGGGCGCCTGAAAGAGCGTTTGCACGAGCTGGAACATCAGGTGCGCGACATGCTGGTGTTCGCTCGTGGCGAGTTGCCACTTACCGATCGCGTTACCCCCAAGGCCTTGCTGCAATCCTTGCAAGCTGCTGCATTGACCCATGTGCAGGACCTGCCGATTCGCTGGCAATGCGACAGTCATGCTGGCGAAGTGTTGTGTAACCGCGACACCCTGGTAGGCGCGGTGTTGAATCTTATTGAAAACGCGATCCAGGCCAGTGGCGGCGATGTCCGGTTGAAAGTGCACTTGTACACACGGGGCGATACCTTGCGTTTATGTGTCAGTGACAGTGGTAGCGGCATCGAGCCTGGCGTGCTGACGCGTTTGGGCGAACCCTTCTTTACGACCAAAACCACAGGCACGGGCCTGGGCCTGACCGTAGTCAAGGCAGTGGCTCGTGCCCATCAGGGAGAATTGCAACTGCGCTCGCGTCTGGGGCGTGGCACCTGTGCACTGGTGCTTTTGCCGTTATTTTCCAGTGCGCCGGGAGTGGAGTGAAGGTCATGGCGATCAAGGTCTTACTGGTTGAGGATGACTGGGCCCTGCGCGAGGCGCTGGCCGATACGCTGGTGCTGGCCGGGCACGATTACACCGCCGTCGGTTCGGCCGAAGATGCCTTGCTGGCCGTGGCGCAAGAGACCTTCGGCCTGGTGGTCAGTGACGTCAACATGCCGGGCATGGATGGCCATCAACTGCTTGGTCTGTTGCGCGCCCGCCAACCTCAATTGCCGGTCCTGCTGATGACGGCCCACGGTGCCGTCGAGCGCGCGGTGGATGCCATGCGCCAGGGGGCTGCGGATTATCTGGTCAAGCCGTTCGAGCCTAAAGCGCTTTTGGATCTGGTGGCTCGTCATGCCCTGGGCAGCCCTGCCGTCGAGGGTGAGGGCCCGGTGGCGATTGAGCCGGCCAGCGCGCAGTTGCTGGAGTTGGCCGCGCGGGTGGCTCGTAGCGACTCGACTGTGTTGATTTCCGGCGAATCCGGCACTGGCAAGGAGGTGCTGGCGCGCTACATTCACCAGCAATCCCGGCGCGCCAGCGAGCCGTTTATCGCCATCAACTGTGCGGCGATTCCCGACAATATGCTTGAGGCGACGCTGTTCGGCCATGAAAAGGGTTCGTTCACTGGCGCCATCTCGGCCCAGGCCGGCAAGTTCGAGCAAGCCGATCGTGGCACCATTTTGCTCGATGAAATTTCCGAAATGCCCTTGGGCCTGCAAGCCAAGCTATTGCGCGTGTTGCAGGAGCGGGAAGTGGAGCGGGTCGGTGCGCGCAAGCCTATCAGTCTGGATATCCGCGTGGTGGCGACCACTAACCGCGACCTGGCCGGCGAAGTGGCCGCAGGGCGTTTTCGCGAAGACCTTTACTACCGCCTGTCAGTATTTCCGCTGGCTTGGCGGCCGTTGCGCGAGCGCACCGCCGATATCCTGCCGCTGGCCGAGCGTCTGCTGAACAAACACGTCAATAAAATGAAGCACGCGGCGGCCAGGCTGTCCCCCGAAGCCCAGGCTTTTCTGATTGCCTACCGTTGGCCTGGCAATGTACGGGAGCTGGATAACGCCATTCAGCGGGCATTGATTCTGCAGCAGGGCGGTTTGATCCAGCCGGAAGATTTCTGCCTGAGCGGCCCGGTGGCCTGCGCGCCATTGCCGGCAGTGTCAGCGGTCCCGGCATTCGCCCCTCCGGTAGAAGTGGAGGGCGAATCGGCCGGTGCTTTGGGAGACGACCTGCGTCGTCGTGAATTCCAGATGATCATCGATACCCTGCGGGCCGAACGTGGCCGGCGCAAGGAAGCGGCTGAGCGCCTGGGGATCAGCCCGCGCACCCTGCGTTACAAACTGGCGCAAATGCGTGATGCCGGCATGGACGTCGAGGCCTATCTGTTCGCCAGTTGAGTGGTGTGCACCGAATATCCTTTGTGGGAGCGGGCTTGCTCGCGAAAGCGATTTGCCAGTCTCCGTTGCATTGACTGAACCACCGCCTTTGCGAGCAAGCCCGCTCCCACTTGTGTGCGCATTTGTTTCCTGCGGCCACGGAGCTGGCACCCTTGTTGCTAATACCTGTGTACCCGCTGAGTAAGTGTCAAAAAAATGCGGGCCGCCAGAGAGAGTAGACCATGAGCCAAGGTATTGAATTTAATCGGTTGATGCTGGACATGCGGGCCATGCAAATGGACGCCATGGCACAGCCTAAGTCGGTCGCGGTCCCGGAAGTGGGCGGCAGCAGTTTTTCCGACATGCTCGGTCAAGCCGTCAATAAAGTGAACGATACCCAGCAGGCATCGAGTCAATTGGCCAGTGCTTTCGAGATTGGCAAAAGTGGCGTCGATCTGACGGACGTGATGATCTCTTCGCAGAAAGCCAGTGTCTCGTTTCAGGCGTTGACCCAGGTACGCAACAAACTGGTTCAAGCCTACCAAGACATCATGCAGATGCCGGTCTAAGGAAATTATTGAGTCATGGCAGAAGCAGTCGTAGATAACGTTCCGGCCAAGGCCACCCCGCCCGACGGCAAACCGCCGCTGTTCGGTCTGTCCTTCCTGGAAAACCTCTCCGAGATGACCATGCTGCGTCAGGTGGGCCTGTTGGTCGGTCTGGCTGCGAGCGTGGCGATCGGGTTTGCCGTGGTGCTGTGGTCCCAGCAGCCGGACTACCGTCCTTTGTACGGCAGCCTGGAGGGTATGGACGCCAAGCAAGTCATGGAGACCCTGGCTGCCGCCGACATTCCTTATACCGTCGAACCCAATTCCGGCGCCTTGCTGGTCAAGGCCGATGACGTTGCTCGTGCGCGCCTCAAGCTCGCCGCTGCCGGCGTAACGCCCAGCGACGGCAATATAGGTTTCGAGATCCTCGACAAGGATCAGGGCCTGGGTACCAGCCAGTTCATGGAGGCGACCCGTTATCGTCGCGGCCTTGAAGGCGAATTGGCGCGTACCATTGCCAGCCTGAACAACGTCAAGGGTGCCCGTGTGCACCTGGCGATTCCAAAAAGCTCGGTGTTTGTGCGCGATGAGCGCAAGCCGAGTGCTTCGGTACTGGTAGAACTGTATTCCGGCCGCTCCCTGGAGCCGGGCCAGGTTGTGGCCATCGTCAATCTGGTGGCGACCAGTGTTCCCGAGTTGAGCAAATCCCAGATCACTGTGGTCGACCAGAAAGGCAACCTGTTGTCCGATCAGGCAGAGAACTCTGCGCTGACCATGGCCGGCAAGCAATTCGATTACAGCCGTCGCATGGAAGGCATGCTGACCCAGCGGGTGCACAACATCCTGCAACCGATTCTGGGTAACGACCGCTACAAGGCCGAGGTGTCGGCCGATGTGGATTTCAGTTCCGTTGAGTCGACGTCCGAACAGTTCAACCCCGATCAACCGGCGTTGCGCAGCGAGCAGTCGGTAAACGAGCAACGCACCGCCAGCAATGGCCCGCAAGGTGTGCCTGGTGCGCTTAGCAACCAGCCACCGTCGCCGGCTGCTGCTCCGCAAGTCGCGGGGGGCGCTGCTGCGGCGGCAGGCATGGTGCAACCGGGCCAACCGCTGATCGATGCCAACGGCCAGCAGATTATGGATCCGGCCACCGGTCAGCCCATGCTCGCGCCGTACCCGGCCGACAAGCGTCAACAATCGACCAAGAACTTCGAGCTTGATCGTTCCATCAGCCACACCAAGCAACAGCAGGGCCGTTTGAATCGCCTGTCGGTCGCGGTGGTGGTGGACGATCAGGTCAAGATCAACCCGGCCAATGGCGAAACCAGCCGTGCCCCGTGGAGCGCCGACGAATTGGCGCGCTTCACTCGCCTGGTGCAGGACGCCGTGGGTTTCGACGCCAGCCGTGGCGATAGCGTGAGCGTGATCAACGTACCGTTCTCCCAAGAGCGCGGCGAAGAAATCGCCGACATTCCGTTTTATTCGCAACCCTGGTTCTGGGATGTGGTCAAGCAAGTATTGGGTGTGCTGTTCATCCTGATACTGGTGTTCGGCGTGCTGCGTCCGGTGCTCAACAACATCACCGGTGGCGGCAAGAGCAAGCAGTTGGCTGGCTTGGGTGATGTAGAGCTGGGAGGCATGGGCGGCCTGGATGGCGAATTGGCCAATGATCGCGTCAGCCTCGGCGGGCCGCAGAGCATTCTGCTGCCAAGCCCGAGCGAAGGCTATGACGCTCAGTTGAACGCTATCAAGAGTCTGGTGGCAGAAGACCCGGGTCGTGTGGCCCAGGTCGTGAAAGAGTGGATTAACGCAGATGAGTGATAATCGAGCCGCTGTTGCCAAACTGTCCCGGGTCGACAAAGCCGCGATTTTGCTGCTGTCCCTGGGGTCGACCGACGCCGCACAAGTGTTGCGTCACATGGGCCCCAAGGAGGTCCAGCGTGTGGGCGTGGCCATGGCGCAGATGGGCAACGTGCACCGTGAACAAGTCGAACAGGTGATGAGCGAGTTCGTCGACATCGTCGGCGACCAGACCAGCCTGGGCGTCGGATCCGACGATTACGTGCGCAAAATGCTCACCCAGGCCCTGGGCGAGGACAAGGCCAATGGCCTGATCGACCGGATTCTGCTGGGCGGCAATACCAGCGGCCTGGACAGCCTCAAGTGGATGGAGCCGCGCGCGGTGGCTGACGTGATTCGTTACGAGCACCCGCAGATCCAGGCGATCGTGGTGGCTTACCTCGACCCGGATCAGGCCGGTGAAGTGCTGGGCAACTTCGACCATAAGGTGCGCCTGGACATCATCCTGCGGGTGTCGTCGCTCAATACCGTGCAGCCGGCGGCCCTGAAAGAATTGAACCAGATTCTCGAGAAGCAGTTCTCGGGCAACTCCAATGCTTCGCGCACCACCCTGGGTGGCATCAAGCGCGCGGCGGACATCATGAACTTCCTCGACAGTTCGATCGAAGGTCAGCTCATGGACTCGATCCGCGAGTTCGACGAAGACCTGTCCGGTCAGATCGAAGACCTCATGTTCGTGTTCAACAACCTGTCCGATGTCGACGACCGTGGCATCCAGGCACTGTTGCGCGAAGTGTCCTCCGACGTCCTGGTACTGGCCCTCAAGGGGTCGGACGAAGGCGTCAAGGAAAAAATCTTCAAGAACATGTCCAAACGAGCGGCCGAACTGTTGCGCGACGATCTCGAGGCCAAGGGCCCGGTACGTGTCAGCGACGTGGAAACCGCACAAAAGGAAATCCTCACCATCGCCCGCCGTATGGCCGAAGCCGGAGAGATTGTGCTCGGTGGCAAGGGCGGCGAAGAGATGATCTAAGGTCGTTATGTCTGCCAAGAGTGATGATTCACCCAGCGACCTGATCCGCGCTCGGGACGTCGGTGGTTTTGACGTCTGGTCGCTGCCCAGCTTCGACCCCCACGTGCCCGAGCCAGAACCGGAGCCTGAGGAAGAACTGCCGGAAATGGAGGAGGTGCCGCTGGAAGAAGTCCAGCCACTGACTCTCGAAGAAGTCGAAAGCATTCGTCAGGAGGCCTACAACGAAGGCTTCGCCATTGGCGAAAAAGAAGGCTTCCATAGCACCACGCTCAAGGTTCGCCAGGAAGCCGACGTAGCGCTGACAGCCAAGCTCCGCGCGCTGGAATCGCTGATGCTCAACCTGTTCGAGCCCATCGCCGAACAGGACACTCAGATCGAAAAATCCCTGGTGGGGCTGGTGCAGCACATCACCCGACAAGTGATCCAGCGTGAACTGGCCGTTGATTCGAGTCAGATCGAACACGTCATGCGCGAAGCCCTCAAGCTTTTGCCGCTGGGCGTGGGCAATGTGCGGTTGTACATCAATCCTCAGGATTTCGAACTGGTCAAGGCACTGCGGGAGCGTCATGAGGAAACCTGGCGCATCGTCGAGGACGAAGCCCTGCTGCCTGGCGGTTGCCGTGTGGAAACCGAGCACAGCCGCATTGATGCGACCATCGAAACCCGCATCAGCCAGATCATGGCCAAGCTCTTCGACCAATTGCACGAACAGGCGCTGCACCCGGCCGCTGCCGACCTGAGCCTGGAATTGCCAGATGAGCCCCAGGTCGTCACCCATATTGATCCGGACGCCGCAGAATCGGATACCCCTGAACTCAATACCCCTGAACTGGACGGCCGCGATGCGCCTTGAGCGAACCAGCTTTGGCAAGCGTCTGGGTAGCTACGCCGAGGCCACTGAGCTGGCCGGACAGCCAATCCTGGAAGGGCGCTTGCTGCGCATGGTCGGCCTGACCCTCGAAGCCGAGGGCCTGCGTGCCGCCATGGGTAGTCGCTGCATGGTGATCAACGACGACAGTTATCACCCGGTTCAGGTCGAGGCCGAAGTCATGGGCTTTTCCGGCAGCAAGGTCTTTCTGATGCCGGTGGGCAGCGTCGCCGGCATTGCGCCTGGTGCGCGGGTGGTGCCTTTGGCCGATACCGGTCGGCTGCCCATGGGCATGAGCATGCTTGGACGGGTGCTGGACGGCGCCGGGCGTGCCCTGGATGGCAAGGGCGGCATGAAGGCCGAGGACTGGGTGCCGATGGACGGCCCGACGATCAACCCCCTCAAGCGCGACCCCATCAGCGTACCGTTGGACGTGGGCATCCGTTGCATCAACGGTTTGTTGACGGTCGGGCGCGGTCAGCGTCTGGGCCTGTTTGCCGGTACGGGGGTGGGTAAGAGTGTGCTGCTGGGCATGATGACCCGTTTCACCGAGGCGGACATTATCGTGGTGGGGCTGATCGGCGAACGGGGTCGCGAGGTGAAGGAGTTCATCGAGCACATCCTTGGCGAAGAGGGCCTCAAGCGCTCAGTGGTCGTGGCTTCGCCGGCCGATGATGCGCCGTTGATGCGTCTGCGGGCCGCCATGTACTGCACGCGAATCGCCGAGTATTTCCGCGACAAGGGCAAGAATGTCCTGCTGCTGATGGACTCGTTGACCCGTTTCGCCCAGGCCCAGCGGGAAATCGCCCTGGCTATCGGCGAGCCACCGGCCACCAAGGGCTATCCTCCCTCGGTATTTGCCAAGTTACCCAAGCTGGTTGAGCGCGCGGGTAATGCGGAGAAGGGCGGCGGTTCGATCACTGCGTTCTATACCGTGCTGTCCGAAGGCGACGACCAGCAGGATCCCATTGCCGACTCGGCCCGTGGCGTGCTCGACGGTCACATCGTGTTGTCCCGGCGTCTGGCCGAAGAGGGGCACTATCCGGCCATCGACATCGAGGCGTCCATTAGCCGGGTCATGCCGTCGGTCATCAGTGCCGAGCACCTCAAGCGGGCCCAACAGTTCAAGCAATACTGGTCGCGCTATCAGCAAAGCCGCGATCTGATCAGTGTCGGTGCCTACGTGCCCGGCGGTGACCGCGAGACCGATACGGCCATCAATCTCTATCCGGCAATGGCGGTTTACCTGCGCCAGAGCCTGAACGACAACATCGGCATGGGCGCCAGCGAAGCGCACCTGCAGAGCATCTTCACTCCGGTCGCTGGCGGGTAACCGGCCATGGCCACGAGTCGTGCGGCGCGTCTGGCGCCCGTGGTGGAGATGGCGGAAAAAGCCGAAAAAACCGCCGTCCAGCGGTTGGCGTATTTCCAGGGGCAGGTGGCAGTCGCCGAGAGCAAACTGGCGGACCTGGAAAACTTCCGTCTCGAATATCAGGAGCAGTGGATCGCCCGTGGCAGTCACGGAGTTTCGGGTCAATGGTTGCTGGGTTACCAGGGCTTTCTTGCGCAATTGGGCACTGCCATCGACCAGCAGCGTCAGAGTCTGGTCTGGCACCAGAACAACCTGGAAAAGGCCCGTCAGAGTTGGCAAGAAGCCTTCGCTCGCGTCGAAGGGCTGCGCAAACTCGTACAGCGTTACATCGACGAAGCGCGGCGATTGGAGGACCGGCGTGAACAAAAATTGCTGGATGAATTATCCCAGCGCCTGCCGCGTCATGATCCATATTGATCATAGGCGCGGGATTTTGTGGGTAAGTGATCCAAAACCTTGCTCAGACTTCTACCAGGTGCTAAACCTTGTACACGTATGTCCATGACAAGGAAGCCGAACATGTCAGTCGTTACCGAAGTATCACCTAATGGGCAGAAGCTGACGATTTCGATCAAGGGTCGTTTCGATTTTGGCCGGCATCAGGAGTTTCGTGAGTCTTACGAACGGCTCAATACGATACCCTCCTCCATCGTGGTGGACTTGAAAGAAGTCAATTATCTCGACAGTTCCGCCTTGGGCATGCTCCTGCTGTTGCGCGATTATGCCGGTGGCGAAGATTCGGATATCCGGATCGTGAACAGCAACAGTGACGTCAAGAAAATCCTCGCGATCTCAAATTTCGACAAGCTGTTCGATATCTACCCGAAAGAAGGCGTCGTGAAGGACAACGCCGCAGAGCAAGACAAGCCACTGGCAGGTCATCCCCAGGACAAGCTTCATCCAGGCAAAGCCTGACCCATAGCCATGTTGCCCGACCTCGAGCCGCTGACGGTCCTGATCGCCGAAGACAGCGCCGCTGACCGACTGTTGTTGTCGACCATTGTTCGTCGCCAGGGCCATCACGTCCTCACTGCGGCCGATGGTGCAGAGGCGGTCGAGATCTATATCGAACAGCGTCCGCACCTGGTGCTCATGGATGCGATGATGCCAGTGATGGATGGTTTCGAGGCGGCGCAAAAGATCAAGCAACTGGCCGGGGAGCAGTTGGTTCCGATCATTTTCCTCACCTCGTTGACGGAAAGTGAGGCGCTGGCCCGTTGCCTGGAGGCCGGCGGTGACGATTTTCTGGCCAAGCCCTACAACCAGGTCATTCTGGCCGCCAAGATCAAGGCCATGGACCGTTTGCGTCGGTTGCAGGCCACCGTCGTGGAGCAGCGCGACCAGATCTCCCGGCATCATGATTACCTGCTCAACGAGCAGCGCGTCGCCAAGGCCGTGTTCGACAAGATCGCCCATTCCGGCTGCCTGAGCGCGCCGAACATACGTTACCTGCAATCTCCCTACGCCCTGTTCAACGGTGATTTGCTGCTGGCCGCATTCAACCCGGCGGGCGACATGCACATTCTGCTGGGGGATTTCACCGGACACGGTTTGCCGGCCGCGGTGGGTGCGATGCCGCTGGCGGAGGTGTTCTACGGGATGACCGCCAAAGGGTACGGCCTGGCGCAGATCCTGCGAGAGATGAATGCCAAGCTCAAGCGTATCTTGCCGGTGGACATGTTTTGTTGCGCGACGCTGTTATGCCTGAGTTTCCAGCGCTGCACGGTGGAGGTCTGGAACGGCGGCATGCCCGATGGCTACCTGCATGACAGCCTCAGCGGCGTGCGTACGCCCTTGCCGGCGCGGCACTTGCCGTTGGGCGTGCTCACTCCCCAGCTATTCGATGACCGCACTGAAGTGCACGCCATGTCGCTGGGTGATCGAGTGTTCCTGTTGTCCGACGGTGTGATCGACACCGCTGACGACAGTGAGCAACTGTTTGGCGTGGAGCGGTTGCAACAGGTATTTGCGGCCAATCGAGAACCCGATTGTCTGTTCGAAGACATCCAGCAGGCCCTGCGGGATTTTCGCGGCGAACCGCGGGATGACTTCAGCATGATTGAGGTGCGCTTGGTCGCGCCGACGCAACTCAACCCTCCGCCGCCGGTCTATTCCGATAGCGGCCAGTCCAGTCCGCTGGACTGGTCGATGACGTTCGAGTTCCGGGCGCAGACGCTCAAGCGGTTCAACCCGATGCCGTACCTGTTGCAGTTGTTGCTTGAGGTTCATGGGCTCAGGGCCCAGAGTGGCGCCCTTTACAGCGTGCTGTCGGAGCTCTACTCCAATGCTTTGGAGCATGGCGTATTGGGGCTCGATTCGAGCATCAAGCGTGATGCGTCGGGCTTCGCCCGTTATTACAGCGAGCGCAATCGGCGCCTGGATGAATTGAATACCGGGCATGTGCGGGTCCATTTTCACGTCACGCCTCACGGTGAAGGTGGTCGTCTGGTCGTTGAGGTCCAAGACAGTGGCCAGGGCTTCGATGTCGCCCGGGTGCTGGCGCGCCCGTTGGACTGTAACCGGCTGTCGGGGCGCGGCGTCAGCCTGGTGCGGCAGTTGAGTCATCAAGCCTGCTGGTCCGACGATGGTCGTAGTGCGCACGTGGAGTTTTTCTGGGAGGCTCTGGCATAATCGGCGCTATTCTTGATCAGGGAGCGAACAAGTGAGTGAGATTCATCTGGACCGCGACGTACTGAGTACGTTGAAGGAAGTCATGGAGGACGGGTATCTGGAGTTGCTGGATACCTTTCTCAACGATTCCGAAGCACGCCTGCGTGTGCTGCATGAAGCTCGGGACGCGGAGAAGCTTAGCGCCACGGCCCACAGCTTCAAGGGCAGCAGCAGCAACATGGGCGCCATCCGCCTGGCAGAGCTGTGTGGTGAGCTGGAGCAGCGTGCCAAACAGCCGTCATTGGGCGGGATCGAGAAACTGGTCAGCGAAATTGATAGTGAGTTCGCTCACGTTCGAAAGCTATGCAGGGAAGAGCGTGAAGGCTTCCACTGTTGAAATTCAAACGTAGCCGATACATTGGCCCGGCCCTTGCATTGTCCTGTCTCGCCTGTACCTATGATTTCAGTGCAGCGGAGACCTTTTTATGCCCGTAACGCCCAATACACTGCTTCAGGCCACCGTTCAGGCCAAGCCTCAGGCCGCCGTCAATTCACCGGCAGCGGCCCCGGAGTTCGGGGATAGAGCCTCCAGCTTCGCCCAGGTCTTCGCCCGTCAGGCGCCCGCCAAATCATCGGCGACCCCCGAGCCATCGGTTAAACCGGGGCGCGACAAGGCCTCAGATAACACCGTCAAAAAGGACGACGGCAACGAAACGGCTGCCGCCCCCGAGCCGGCGGTTGCCGATAGCGGCAAATCCTTGCCCGCCGACAAACCGGCAACGGCTGATGATAAGGCGGCCAGTGACGACAGCACCGACACGACTGAAACCCCGGTCGCGCAAGCTGATTCAGGCGATCCGACAGTGGATCCCGCGTTGCTGCCGGATAGGGTGATACCGGTCGCTGCAGCCGAGGCGGAACCCGCGCCCGTGGTGGTCGCGACGGTGCCTCAAGCCGCTACGAATCCGGTTGTCCCAATGACCGCTTCAGCCCAGGCTTCGGCGGCTGCGGTCGATCCTGAATTCGATCCGGCCGCCGATCCGCTCGATGCATTGCCAGCCTTGCGCCTGGCGATGGAGCAGGGCGGTCATGTTTCTGCTGCCAGCCAGGCGCAGTCCAAGACACCTGCCCCGGCATCGCTCGACGGTGAGCCGACATCAGCCCAGACCTTTGCCGCCGGCATGGCGAGCATGCTCACCGTGCAGGCTGATCAGAACAGTACCGGCCCCGGCAGCCAGGGCGGTGACAAGGCATTTGGCGGCTTGATCAATGAGGGCCTCAAGGATCTGACCGCCGCTTCCAGCGATACCCGAGTGGATGATTTCGCCAACCGTCTGGCAGCGCTAACCCAGGCCGCCACGCCAAAGACCGCCAATGCGATACCGGTCAACCAGCCTATCGCCATGAATCAGAGCGGCTGGACCGAAGAGGTGGTCAACCGGGTGATGTATCTGTCGAGCGTTAACCTCAAGGCGGCCGATATCCAGTTGCAGCCGGCCGAACTCGGGCGCCTGGATATACGGGTGAACATGGTTCCGGACCAGCAGACACAAGTGACGTTCATGAGCGCTCATTCCGGCGTTCGCGAAGCGCTCGAAGGCCAGATGCATCGCCTGCGCGACAGTTTTGCCCAACAAGGCATGGGCCAGGTCGACGTCAGCGTCTCGGATCAATCCCGTGGTTCCCAAGGGCAGGAACAGCAAGCGCAGCAACAGGCCCAGGCTGGGCGCACAACATCGTCTGGTGGACGGGTGGATTCGGTAGAGGAAGACCTGCCAGCCAGCATTGCTGAAGTAGCAGCCACTGCCACCAGCGTGATCGGCACCAGTGCGGTCGATTTCTACGCCTGATTCAATGCAGTAACTCCTGTGGGAGCGGGCTTGCTCGCGAAGGCGGGGTCTCAGTTGGCAATGATATCGACTGACACTACGCCTTCGCGAGCAAGCCCGCTCCCACATTAGTTTATGGCGCCCTGAAGATTCGTCTCACATCCCGTCTCCAAACACTTCTGGCATAACACTTGCTCCAGCCTTGCCGTGCAACAGTGAAAAACCCGATTAGTGACGGATTATTGGCATGGCGAAGAGCGAAGCAGCAGCTGTAAAAGACCCGGCAACCAAGGGCAAACTCAAGCTGATCATCTTGATCGTAGTGGGCTTGCTCCTGGCCATTGGGGTCTCCGTGGGGGCCACCTGGTATTTCATGCACAATGCTCAAAGCAAGCCGGCCGCGGCAGTCGAAGCCGCGCCGGTAGGCAAGCAGCCGGCGATTTTCGAGCCAATGGCGCCCGCTTTCGTGACCAACTACACCCAGAACGGTCGTCAACGCTACATGCAGGTCAGTATCACCCTGTTGGGCCGCAACCAGGCTGACCTGGAAGCGCTGCGGGTACATATGCCACTGATCCGCAATAACCTGGTGATGCTCTTTTCCGGACAGAATTTCGACACCCTGGCCACGCCCGTCGGCCAGGAAATGCTGCGTCAGCAAGCCACGGCCAGCGTGCAGGAAGTGGCTCAAAAAGAGCTCGGCAAAGTGGTGATCGAACAGTTGCTCTTTACTAACTTTGTATTGCAGTAGGAACCCGACATGGCCGTGCAGGACCTGTTGTCCCAGGATGAAATCGATGCGCTGTTGCATGGTGTCGACGATGGCCTGGTGCAGACCGAAAACGCTGCTGAGCCGGGCAGCGTCAAAAGCTACGACCTGACCAGCCAGGATCGCATCGTTCGCGGACGGATGCCGACCCTGGAAATGATCAACGAGCGTTTCGCCCGATACACCCGCATCAGCATGTTCAACATGCTGCGCCGTTCGGCCGATGTGGCCGTCGGTGGTGTGCAGGTGATGAAATTTGGTGAGTACGTGCACTCGCTGTATGTACCCACCAGCCTCAACCTGGTAAAGATCAAGCCGTTGCGCGGCACTGCGCTGTTTATCCTCGACGCCAAGCTGGTGTTCAAACTGGTGGACAATTTCTTCGGCGGCGACGGTCGTCACGCCAAGATCGAAGGGCGTGAATTCACCCCGACCGAGCTGCGGGTAGTGCGCATGGTGCTGGAGCAGGCCTTCGTCGACCTGAAGGAGGCCTGGCAGGCGATCATGGAAGTGAACTTCGAGTACATCAACTCTGAAGTGAACCCGGCCATGGCCAACATCGTCGGCCCGAGCGAAGCCATTGTGGTTTCGACCTTCCACATCGAACTCGATGGCGGTGGCGGCGATCTGCACGTGACTATGCCGTACTCGATGATCGAGCCGGTACGGGAAATGCTCGACGCCGGCTTCCAGTCGGACCTCGACGATCAGGATGAGCGCTGGATCAATGCTTTGCGTCAGGATGTGCTGGATGTCGACGTGCCGATCGGCGCGACGGTTGCCCGGCGTCAGCTGCGCCTGCGGGACATCTTGCATATGCAGCCGGGGGACATTATCCCTGTCGAGATGCCTGGAGACATGATCATGCGCGCCAACGGTGTACCGGCCTTCAAGGTCAAGATGGGCTCTCACAAAGGCAACCTGGCATTGCAAGTGATCGAGCCGATCGAACGCCGCTGAGCGGTGTCAAACCCTTACGTTTTTAACTGATTTTTTGCCCGCCGAGGACAAATGATGGCTGACGATATGAACACCCAGGATGACCAGGCGCTGGCCGACGAATGGGCAGCAGCCCTGGAAGAAACCGGCGACGCCGGACAAGCTGACATTGACGCTTTGCTGGCGGCCGACACGGGTGCTCACGCTTCCAGCCGTCTGCCGATGGAAGAGTTTGGCAGCGTGCCCAAAAGCAACGAACAGGTGACGCTGGACGGACCGAACCTGGACGTGATTCTCGACATCCCGGTGTCGATTTCCATGGAAGTGGGCAGCACCGACATCAATATCCGTAACCTGCTGCAACTCAACCAAGGCTCGGTGATCGAACTGGATCGCCTGGCTGGCGAGCCGCTGGATGTACTGGTCAACGGCACGCTGATCGCCCATGGCGAGGTTGTGGTGGTCAACGAGAAGTTCGGCATTCGCTTGACGGACGTGATCAGTCCGAGCGAACGCATCAAGAAGCTGCGCTGAGTGAAAGGTTTTTTCGCAACAGCCTTGATGCTGCCGTTCAGCGTGCTGGCGGCCGAACCGGCAGCCACCGTAGCTGCTGCTCCGGCGGCGGGTAGCGGGATAGCCGGGCAACTGGCGCAGTTGGTGCTTGGTCTGCTGCTGGTGCTGGGGTTGATCTTCTTCCTGGCCTGGTTGCTGCGCCGCGTGCAACAGTCGGGGCCCGCCGGCAAGGGGCAGGTCATCGACATCGTCGCTTCCCGTGCGCTTGGCCCGCGAGACCGGCTGGTGCTGGTTCAGGTCGGCAATGAGCAGATTCTGCTGGGTCTGAGCCCGGGCACTATTACGGCGTTGCATGTTCTCAAGGAGCCGGTGCAGGTGCCTGCCACCGACCAGGCCACCCCCGAGTTTGCCCAGCGCCTCATGGAACTGTTGGGTAAAGATCAGAAGGATAAAAAGTAATGCCGTTGCGCATTCTGTTGGCGGTGGTCCTGATGCTGGCCGCGCCGCTGGTGTTTGCCGCCGATCCGCTGTCGATCCCGGCAATCACCCTGGGCACCAACGCCGAAGGGGCTCAGGAATATTCGGTCAGCCTGCAGATCCTGCTGATCATGACCGCGCTGAGTTTCATCCCGGCGTTCGTCATGTTGATGACCAGTTTCACCCGGATCATTATCGTCTTTTCGATCCTGCGCCAGGCCCTGGGCTTGCAGCAGACGCCATCGAACCAGATTCTTACCGGCATGGCGCTGTTCTTGACGATGTTCATCATGGCACCGGTCTTCGACCGGGTGAACCAGGATGCGCTGCAGCCCTACCTGGCGGAAACCCTCAGCGCCCAGGACGCGGTGGCCAAGGCTGAAGTGCCGATCAAGGATTTCATGCTGGCCCAGACCCGCACCAGCGACCTGGAACTGTTCATGCGCCTGTCCAAGCGCACTGACATCGCCAGCCCGGATCAGGCGCCGCTGACCATCCTGGTGCCGGCATTCGTGACCTCCGAGCTGAAAACCGCGTTCCAGATTGGTTTCATGATTTTCATCCCGTTCCTGATCATCGACCTGGTGGTCGCCAGCGTGCTCATGGCCATGGGTATGATGATGCTGTCGCCATTAATCATTTCCCTGCCGTTCAAAATCATGCTGTTCGTGCTCGTGGACGGCTGGGCGCTGATCATCGGCACCCTGGCGGGCAGTTTCGGCGGTGTTTAGGCCATTTGTGCGGGTAGCAAGAATATGACGCCTGAAGTAGCGGTAGACCTGTTCCGCGAAGCGCTCTGGCTGACGACCATGATGGTCGCCGTGCTGGTGATACCCAGCCTGCTGGTGGGCTTGCTGGTGGCGATGTTCCAGGCCGCGACCCAGATCAACGAACAGACCCTGAGCTTCCTGCCGCGCCTGCTGGTGATGCTGGTGACATTGATCGTCGCCGGGCCCTGGCTGGTGCAAACCTTCATGGAATACATCCTGCAGCTTTACGGCAGTATTCCGCAGTTGATCGGCTGACCTGATGTCGATGCTCGAACTGACGGATACCCAGATCAGTACCTGGGTGGCGTCATTTATCCTGCCGCTGTTTCGTGTCACCGCGGTGCTGATGAGCATGCCGGTCTTTGGCACCACCCTTGTGCCGACCCGCGTACGGCTGTATTTCGCCCTGGCGATCACGGTGGTCATCGCGCCGGGGCTGCCGCCTATGCCGCCGGTCAACGCCCTGGACCTCAGTGCGTTGATGCTGATAGCAGAGCAGATTCTGATTGGCGTCTTGATGGGCTTTTCGCTGCAGCTGTTTTTCCAGTCGTTCGTGGTGGCCGGGCAAATCATTTCGATCCAGATGGGCATGGGTTTCGCGTCCATGGTCGACCCCACCAACGGCGTGAACAGCGCTGTGATCGGTCAGTTCTTGACGATGCTGGTGACGCTGCTGTTTCTGGCCATGAACGGGCACCTGGTGGTGTTTGAGGTGCTGACCGAGAGCTTCACCACGTTGCCGGTGGGCAGCGCGATGCTGGTCAATCATTTCTGGGATATCGCCGGCAAGCTCGGCTGGGTTCTAGGGGCGGCGATGGTGTTGGTGTTGCCCGCGATTACCGCGTTGCTGGTGGTCAATATTGCCTTTGGCATCATGACCCGGGCGGCGCCGCAGTTGAACATTTTCTCCATCGGTTTTCCGCTGACCCTGGTGCTGGGCCTGGTGATTTTCTGGATCAGCCTGGGGGATATTCTCAACCAGTATCAGCCGCTGGCGACCCAGGCCCTGCAGCTGTTACGCGACATGGCACAGGCGCGCTGAACCATGGCCGAAAGCGAGAGTGGGCAGGACAAGACAGAAGACCCCACGGAGAAGCGCAAGAAAGAATCCCGCGACAAGGGCGAGATTGCGCGCTCCAAGGAGCTCAATACCCTGGCGGTGATGTTGGCCGGGGCGGGCGGTCTGTTGATTTATGGCGGCGGGCTGGCCCTGGATCTGCTGGAAATCATGCGCCTGAATTTTTCCCTGCCCCGCGAGGTGCTGCTCAGTCCCGGCGCCATGGGGCAATACCTGCTGCACTCCGGCAAGATCGCGCTCCTGGCCGTGCAACCGGTCCTGATTTTTCTGCTGATTGCGGCCATTATCGGCCCGATTTCCCTGGGGGGCTGGCTGTTTGCTGGTAAGAGCCTGGCGCCCAAGTTCAGTCGGATGAACCCGGCTAACGGCCTCAAGCGAATGTTCTCCAGCACGGCGCTGATGGAGTTGCTCAAGGCGCTTGGGAAGTTTTTCCTGATCCTGTTTGTCGCGCTGACGGTACTGCAGGCCGATATCGACGACTTGCTGCGCATCGCCCATGAACCATTGGAGCAGGCGATCATCCACAGCGTGCAACTGGTGGGCTGGAGTACATTGTGGATGGCTTGCGGCTTGATTCTGATCGCCGCCATCGACGTGCCGGTCCAGTTGTATCAGAGCAAGCAGAAACTGCTGATGACCAAGCAGGAGATCCGCGACGAGCACAAGGACCAGGAGGGCAAGCCGGAGGTCAAGCAACGGATTCGCCAGTTGCAGCGTGAAGTGTCCCAGCGCCGGATGATGGCAGCGATCCCGGACGCCGATGTGGTCATCACCAACCCGACCCACTACGCCGTGGCACTCAAGTACGACCCCGACAAAGGCAATGCCCCGGTGTTGCTGGCCAAGGGCAGTGATTTCCTGGCGCTGAAAATCCGCGAGATCGCCGTAGCCAACGAAGTGAT
The DNA here is from genome assembly GCF_030687835.1 of Pseudomonas hefeiensis. NCBI lineage: Bacteria > Pseudomonadati > Pseudomonadota > Gammaproteobacteria > Pseudomonadales > Pseudomonadaceae > Pseudomonas > Pseudomonas hefeiensis. Next base: position 4,641,483 of record NZ_CP117449.1, on the reverse strand, counting down.
GCTGCTCGAATCTCCGGCTTTGGCGCGGTCGATTTACTATTCCACCGAACTCGACCAGGAAATTCCTGGCGGCCTGTACCTGGCCGTAGCCCAAGTGCTGGCCTACGTCTATCAGATCCGTCAACACCGCGCCGGCAAAGGCAAGCGTCCCGAGCCCCTAAAGGACTTGCCGATTCCACCGGATTTGCGGCGCGACTCCTGACTCGGGCCTGTGCTGATTCCGCTTGGATGCAGAACCTGTGGAAGCGGCCTGCTCGCAATAACGGCGGCACATTTCACATCCCTGCAAGCTAACCCGCCGCAATCGCGAGCAAGCTTTGCTCCCACAGGTTTTCTTGGGCGAATACAAGCCTGCGCACGACTCGGAAACTGTGGGAGCGAGCCTGCTCGCGATGACGGCGGCACATTCAGCATCCCTGCAAGCTGACCCGCCGCTATCGCGAGCAAGCTTTGCTCCCACAGGTTTTTTTGGGTGAATACAAGCCTGCACACGACTCGGAAACTGTGGGGGCGAGCCTGGTCGCGATGACGACGGCACATTCAGCATCCCTGCAAGCTGACCCGCCGCAGTCGCGAGCAAGCTTTGCTCCCACAGGTTTTTTTGGGTGAATACAAGCCTGCACACGACTCGGAAACTGTGGGAGCGGGCTTGCTCGCGATGACAGCGGCACATTCAGCATCCCTGCAAGCTGACCCGCCGCTATCGCGAGCAAGCTTTGCTCCCACAGGTTTTTTTGGGCGAATACAACCCCTCGCACGTCTCGGAAACTGTGTGCGAGCCTGCTCGCGATGACGGCGGCACATTCAGCATCCCTGCAAGCTGACCCGCCGCTATCGCGAGCAAGCTTTGCTCCCACAGGTTTTTTTGGGTGAATACAAGCCTGCACACGACTCGGAAACTGTGGGAGCGAGCCTGCTCGCGATGACGGCGACACATTCAGCATCCCGGCAAGCTGACCCACCGCTATCGCGAGCAAGCTTTGCTCCCACAGTTTTTTGGGGGGAATACAGCGCCTACGCACGACTCGGAAAAACTGTGGGGGCGAGCCTGCCCCCACTGGATTGCATTCAGCGCCCTGGTTAGCACCTCTATTTCAGCCTCTGGCAAAAGTTGGAAGGCTTCTTGCAATACCCCGTCTGCGCCCGTTTCGGGCGTCAAAAGTTTGCTTCACAGGAACGGGGATTATTGGTGGATCGCTCTCAGTTACTCAGCACCGCGCGCAACAACGTAGCCGACCTCAGCCGGGGTAATCTGGGCGTGCCGTTGTTGTTGCTGGTCATGCTCGCCATGATGATGCTGCCGGTGCCACCGTTTCTGCTGGACGTGTTCTTCACGTTCAACATTGCTTTGTCCATCGTTGTACTGCTGGTGTGTGTGTATGCATTGCGGCCACTGGATTTTGCGGTGTTCCCGACCATTCTGCTGGTGGCGACGCTGATGCGTCTGGCGCTGAACGTGGCGTCCACCCGGGTAGTGATGATCCACGGGCATGAAGGCCACGCCGCTGCCGGTAAGGTGATCCAGGCCTTCGGTGAGGTGGTGATTGGCGGAAACTACGTGGTAGGTATCGTCGTCTTCGCCATTTTGATGATCATCAACTTTGTCGTGGTGACCAAGGGCGCCGGGCGGATTTCCGAGGTGAGCGCGCGTTTCACCCTCGATGCAATGCCCGGCAAGCAAATGGCAATCGACGCTGACCTCAACGCCGGCCTGATCGACCAGGGCCAGGCCAAGGCCCGTCGCCTGGAAGTCGCCCAGGAAGCCGAGTTCTATGGCTCCATGGACGGTGCCAGCAAATTCGTGCGCGGCGACGCCATCGCCGGTCTGCTGATTCTCTTTATCAACCTGATCGGTGGCATGGCTGTCGGTATCTTTCAGCACGGCATGAGCTTCGGCGAGTCCGGCAAGGTTTACGCGCTGTTAACCATTGGTGACGGTTTGGTGGCGCAATTGCCATCACTGTTGTTATCCACAGCCGCCGCGATCATGGTGACCCGTGCGTCCGGCTCCGAAGACATGGGCAAGCAAATCGGCCGGCAGATGTTTGCTTCGCCCAAAGCGTTGGCCGTTGCAGCCGGACTGATGGCCGTGATGGGCCTGGTCCCCGGGATGCCCCATTTCTCGTTTCTGAGCATGGCCGCCCTGGCGGCGGGTGCTGCCTACCTGTTCTGGAAGAAGCAGAACGTGCAAAAGGTTCAGGCCCTGCAGGAGGTCAAGCGCCAGCAGGAACTGCTGCCATCGCCGGCTCGCGCCATGGAAACCAAGGAGTTGGGCTGGGACGACGTGACGCCCATTGACATGATCGGCCTGGAAGTCGGCTACCGCCTGATCCCCTTGGTGGATCGCAATCAGGGGGGGCAATTGCTCGCCCGGATCAAGGGTGTGCGTAAGAAGCTGTCCCAGGATCTGGGCTTTCTGATGCCCACCGTACATATTCGTGACAACCTCGATCTGGCGCCAAGTGCCTATCGCTTGACGCTGATGGGCGTGATTCTGGCCGAAGCCGAGATCTACCCGGACCGTGAGCTGGCGATCAACCCGGGGCAGGTCTACGGTTCGCTCAGCGGCATTACCGCCAAGGATCCGGCTTTTGGCCTGGAAGCGGTATGGATCGAAATCAGCCAGCGGGCCCAGGCTCAGTCCCTCGGCTATACCGTGGTGGATGCCAGTACCGTGGTCGCCACCCACTTGAACCAGATTCTGTACAAGCACTCCAGCGAGCTGATCGGCCACGAAGAAGTCCAGCAATTGCTGCAAGTACTGGCCAAAGGCTCGCCCAAACTGGCCGAAGAGTTGGTGCCCGGCGTGGTTTCGTTGTCGCAATTGCTCAAGGTGTTGCAGGCGCTGTTGGCCGAGCAGGTGCCGGTGCGCGACATTCGCAGCATTGCCGAGGCTATCGCCAACAACGCTTCTAAGAGTCAAGATACCGCCGCTCTGGTCGCTGCGGTGCGGGTTGGCGTATCCCGCGCAATCGTCCAAAGCATTGTAGGTACTGAGTCCGAGCTGCCTGTGATCACGCTGGAGCCAAGGTTGGAACAGATATTGCTCAATAGTCTGCAGAAGGCAGGACAAGGCTCGGAAGAGGGCGTTCTGCTGGAGCCAAGCATGGCCGAGAAGCTGCAGCGTTCGTTGATCGATGCAGCCCAGCGGCAGGAGATGCAAGGCCAACCGGTGATCCTGCTGGTGGCCGGTCCGATTCGCGCGATGCTTTCGCGATTCGGGCGCCTCGCGGTCCCGGGGCTGCATGTGCTGGCGTACCAGGAAATACCGGACAACAAGCAAGTGACCATCGTTGCGACAGTAGGGCCCAACGGCTGAGGTAGTGGTTTATGCAAGTGAAGCGTTTTTTCGCCGCCGATATGCGTCAGGCCATGAAGCTGGTTCGTGACGAGCTGGGTGCTGAAGCAGCCATCATCGGCAACCGCCGGATCGCCGGCGGTGTCGAGCTGACGGCGGCTCTGGATTACAAATTGTCGGCGCTGGCCCCACGTGTTCCCAACATGGAACTTGAGGATGAGCTGCGCAAGACCCAGTCGCGCATCGCCAGTGCCCAGGCCGAATTGAGCTTGCGCAGCAGCGACGGCGAAGCCAGCGCGGGCACCAATCGTCAATTGTTCGCCGGCCAGCCACTGACCGCCGGACTGCCGTTGACCGCTGCCGAGCCGCTGGTCGAGCAGGCCAAGGCCGAGCCGCGTCGTCCGGCACCGACCCAGGTAGCGTCAGGCGGTGGCGTCGACCCGCGTGCCTTGGACTCAATGCGCTTCGAACTCAACAGCCTGCGTGAACTGATGGAAGTTCAGCTCGGCTCCCTGGCCTGGAACCAGTTGCAAGGCAACCGTCCGGCCCAGGCTAACCCTGTGGCGTCGCCTGCAACGCATCGGTCTGTCCGGCCCGTTGTCCCGCGACCTGCTGGCGCTGATCAACGATATCGAAGAACCTCGCCAGGCCTGGCGCATGTTGCTGGCGCACCTGGCGCGGATGATCGCCACACCGGAAGTCGAGCCCCTCGAAGAAGGTGGAGTCATTGCCATGGTCGGCCCGGCCGGCATGGGCAAGACCACCACCCTGGCCAAGCTCGCAGCGCGTTATGTACTCAAGTACGGCGCTCAGAGCATCGCCCTGGTGAGCATGGACAGCTTCCGTATCGGTGCCCAGGAACAACTCAAGACCCTGGGTCGGATCCTCAATGTGTCGGTGACCCATGTGGATCCGGGCCAAGTCCCTGGCCCAGGCGCTGGAACCACTGCTGCGCAAGCGCGTCGTACTGATTGATACCGCCGGCCTGCAAGCCAGCGATCCGGCCCTGCGCATGCAGCTCGAAAGCCTGGCCGGGCGCGGTATCCGGTCAAAAAATTATCTCGTGTTGGCAACCACCAGCCAGAAACAGGTTCTAACCGCCGCATACCACAGCTACAAACGCTGCGGGCTGGCCGGCTGCATCCTGACTAAGCTGGATGAAACGGCAAGCCTGGGCGAGGTGTTGAGCCTGGCCATCGGTCATGATTTACCGGTGGCCTACCTGACCGACGGGCCGCGGATCCCGGATGATTTGCATCTGCCGCGCCGTCATCAACTGGTCAGTCGTGCCGTGAGTGTGCAAATGCAGGAAGAACCCAGCGAAGAAGCCATGGCTGATATGTTCGCTGACATCTACCACAGCCCGACCAAGCAGGTCGGCTGAGGTAATCATGAATATTTTTTGTACCTACATCGATGGTCTGCCATGCATTGTTCCTTCATGCGAGCGCGCAGCCAGTAATGTGGCCTCCGTCTAAGTAAGACAAGGTAAAGAACGAACATGGGCAGCATGCATCCCGTACAGGTGATCGCGGTGACCGGCGGCAAAGGTGGCGTCGGCAAGACTAACGTGTCAGTGAACTTGTCCCTGGCTCTGGCAGAGCTTGGCCGACGGGTCATGCTGCTGGACGCCGACCTGGGCCTGGCGAACGTCGATGTGCTGCTGGGGCTCACACCCAAGCGCACGCTGGCGGACGTGATAGAGGGCCGCTGCGAACTGCGCGACGTGCTGCTGCAGGGGCCGGGCGGAATCCGCATCGTGCCCGCGGCGTCCGGTACCCAGAGCATGGTTCACCTGACCCCGGCCCAGCACGCCGGCCTGATCCAGGCCTTCAGCGACATCGGTGACAACCTTGATGTGCTGGTGATCGACACCGCAGCCGGTATCGGTGATTCGGTCGTCAGTTTCGTACGCGCTGCCCAGGAAGTGCTCCTGGTGGTTTGCGACGAACCGACGTCCATCACCGACGCCTATGCCCTGATCAAGCTATTGAATCGCGACTACGGCATGAACCGCTTCCGCGTCCTGGCCAACATGGCCCAGAGCCCCCAGGAAGGACGCAACCTGTTCGCCAAGTTGACGAAGGTCACGGATCGCTTCCTGGATGTCGCCCTACAATACGTCGGCGCTGTGCCCTACGACGAAAGCGTACGCAAGGCTGTCCAGAAGCAACGTGCCGTTTATGAAGCCTTTCCACGTTCCAAATGCGCGCTGGCGTTCAAGGCAATCGCCCAGAAGGTCGATACCTGGCCGCTGCCGGCCAACCCGCGCGGGCATCTGGAGTTTTTCGTCGAGCGTCTCGTGCAACAAACAGCAGGGCCCGTGTTATGACAGCCAGCGGTTACAACCATCTCTACAAGAAATCGGCACGGGACGCCCAATACGAACTGATCGAGCGTTACGCGCCTTTGGTCAAGCGTATCGCCTATCACTTGCTGGCGCGTTTGCCGGCCAGTGTCCAGGTCGAAGACCTGATCCAGGCGGGCATGATCGGCCTGCTCGAAGTGTCGAACAAATACGACGCGAGCAAGGGCGCCAGTTTCGAGACCTATGCAGGTATCCGCATTCGCGGGGCGATGCTCGATGAAGTCCGCAAGGGTGATTGGGCGCCGCGTTCGGTGCATCGCAATACCCGCATGGTCAGTGACGCAATTCGCGCCATTGAAGCTAAAACCGGGCGTGACGCTAAAGATCACGAGGTTGCGGCCGAACTCCAATTGAGTCTCGATGATTATTACGGGATTTTGAACGATACCTTGGGCAGCCGCCTGTTCAGTTTCGACGACCTGTTGCAGGACGGCGAACACGAAGGGCTGCACGAGGATGGCGCGAGTGCTCACATGGAGCCATCGCGTGATCTGGAAGATGAGCGTTTCCAGAGCGCGCTGGCGGATGCGATTGCCAATTTGCCGGAGCGTGAGCGACTGGTCTTGGCGCTGTACTACGACGAAGAGCTGAACCTCAAGGAAATCGGTGAGGTCCTGGGGGTCAGCGAATCGCGGGTCAGCCAGTTACACAGCCAGTGCGCGGCCCGTTTGCGGGGGCGTTTGGGGGAGTGGCGAGCGCGCTGACAGGCAGTGTGGGGACACTGCGAACGGGATTGGCATGGCTTGCGCTGCGCCAGTCTCCATCCGTTGTGCTCCAGACCGTTGTCGAGTGTTGTGCCGGATTGATTGAAATGGCGCGTTCAGGTGCTGGGCGCGTTTAAGACTGCTTGGAGGTCGAATTGGACAAGAACATGAAAATCCTCATCGTTGATGACTTCTCAACGATGCGGCGGATCATAAAAAACCTGTTGCGTGACCTTGGGTTCACCAACACTGTCGAGGCCGACGATGGCACCACTGCCATTCCGGTTCTCAACAGCGGAAGCATCGACTTTCTGGTGACTGACTGGAACATGCCCGGCATGACCGGTATCGACTTGCTGCGCCATGTGCGCGCCGACGAAAAACTCAAGCACCTTCCGGTGCTGATGGTCACTGCCGAAGCCAAGCGCGAGCAGATCATCGAAGCGGCCCAGGCCGGTGTGAACGGCTACGTGGTCAAACCCTTCACGGCCCAGGCGTTGAAAGAGAAGATCGAAAAAATCTTCGAACGCATCGGTTAACGGCGCCACGGGGGAGCTATGGATAACGAATCTTCAATGGGCGACTTTGAATCGACCCTGAAAAAACATGCCCGCGAACTGGTCGACAGCCTTGAAAAAGGCCGCTTTGGCGATGCGGTTCAAATGATCCATGAGCTCAACCAGACCCGTGACCGCGGTCTGTATCAGGAAGTGGGCAAGCTCACGCGTGAACTGCACAGCGCGATTGTCAATTTTCAGATCGATCCGAATATGCCGCAGGCCGAGGAGGTCTCGCAGATCACCGACGCGACCGAGCGTCTGGGTTATGTGGTCAAGCTGACCGAGGCCGCGGCCAACCGCACCATGGACCTGGTGGAGAGCGCAACGCCGCTGGTCAATGGCCTGAGTGATGAAGCCCAGGCCTTGAGCACCGACTGGGGCCGTTTCATGCGGCGCGAAGTCGGTGCTGAAGAGTTTCGGGAGCTGGCCCGTCGGGTCGACGGTTTCCTGACGCGCAGTAGCACCGAGAACCGCGCCGTGGCGAGCAACCTCAACGACATTCTGCTGGCTCAGGACTATCAAGACCTGACCGGCCAGGTGATCAAACGGGTGACCCAACTGGTCACCGAAGTGGAAAGCAATCTGCTCAAACTGGTGTTGATGGCCAGCCAGGTCGACCGCTTTGCAGGCATCGAACACGACCGTGAAGCGATGCTTGCGGAAAAAGATCCACAAAAACATCTCTCTCAGGGTGAAGGTCCGCAAATTCATGCCGATAAAAGAGAAGACGTTATGTCCGGTCAGGACGATGTGGACGATTTGCTGTCCAGCCTTGGATTCTGAGTTTTAGCCCTGTTTTAGGAGCAGCCATTAATGAGCTTCGGCGCCGATGAAGAGATCCTTCAGGATTTCCTGGTTGAGGCCGGCGAGATTCTAGAGCAACTGTCCGAGCAATTGGTCGAGCTGGAAAGCCGACCAGATGATGCGGATCTGCTCAATGCAATTTTTCGCGGTTTCCACACTGTAAAAGGAGGCGCCGGCTTCCTCCAGCTCAATGAGCTGGTGGAGTGCTGTCATATTGCCGAGAACGTGTTCGACATCCTGCGCAAGGGTGAGCGTCGCGTTGACTCGGAATTGATGGACGTGGTGCTCGAAGCGCTGGACGCGGTCAACAGCATGTTCAGCGAAGTGCGCGAGCGCTCACCGATCACCGCTGCTACGCCTGAGCTGCTCGCCGCTCTGGCGCGCCTGGCCGAGCCGCAGTCGGCTGACGAAGCCGCACCGGCAGCCGCAGCAGTGGTTGAGGAGCCGGTCGCCGAGGAGTCCGGCGACATCACTGATAACGAATTCGAACAACTGCTGGACTCTCTGAACGCCGTCAAGGCCCAAGCCCAGGCTCCGGCCGCGCCTGCTGCCCCGGTCGCGCCAGCCACCGATGCCGCCGCCAGCGACGAAATTACCGACGCCGAGTTCGAATCGCTGCTCGATCAGCTTCACGGTAAGGGCCAGTTTGCCCCCGATGCGGCCGTTCCGGCGGCGACCCCGGTCGCCCCGAAAGCGGCGGGCGACAACTCCGATATCACTGACGATGAATTCGAAGCCCTACTCGATCAGTTGCATGGCAAGGGCACCTTTGCCGTTGATGCACTGGACTCGGCCATCGCTTCGGCGCCGACCCCGGCCAAGCCCGCCGCCGCAGTGGCTGGCAGCGACCTGATCAGCGATCACGAATTCGAATCACTACTCGACGAACTGCACGGCAAAGGCAAGTTCAGCGAAGTCGGCACGGCCTCAACGGCTGCGCCTGCCGCAACTGCCGCTGCGCCGGCGCAGACTGCAGTGTCCAAGCCCGCTGCCAAGGCGCCGGAACCGAAAGCCGAGACACCCAAACCCGCCGCTGCCGCCGCACCGGCGCCAGCCCGTGCACCGGCGGCTGCACCGGCGGAAAAGCCGGCCAGCGAAGCCGAGACCACCGTTCGAGTCGACACCGCTCGCCTGGACGAGATCATGAACATGGTCGGCGAACTGGTGCTGGTGCGTAACCGCCTGGTGCGCCTGGGCCTCAACAGCCAGGACGAAGCCATGGCCAAGGCCGTGTCGAACCTGGACGTGGTCACGGCTGACTTGCAGACTGCGGTCATGAAGACCCGGATGCAGCCGATCAAGAAAGTCTTCGGGCGCTTCCCGCGCCTGGTTCGCGACCTGGCACGCCAGCTCAAGAAAGAAATCAACCTGGAACTGGTGGGTGAAGAGACCGACCTGGACAAGAACCTTGTCGAGGCCCTGGCCGACCCGCTGGTCCACTTGGTGCGCAACGCGGTCGACCATGGCATCGAGTCGCCGCAGGAGCGCGAAGAGTCAGGCAAGCCCCGTAGCGGCAAGGTGATACTGGCCGCCGAGCAGGAGGGCGACCACATCCTGCTGTCGATCTCCGACGATGGCAAAGGCATGGACCCGAATGTGCTGCGCGCCATCGCTGTGAAGCGTGGCGTAATGGACAAGGATGCCGCCGACCGCCTGAGCGACTCCGAGTGCTACAACCTGATCTTTGCGCCGGGCTTCTCGACCAAGACCGAGATTTCCGACGTGTCGGGCCGTGGCGTGGGCATGGACGTGGTGAAAACCAAGATTTCTCAGCTCAACGGTTCGATCAACATCTACTCGACCAAGGGCCAGGGCTCGAAAATCGTCATCAAGGTCCCGCTGACCCTGGCGATCATGCCGACCCTGATGGTGATGCTGGGCAACCAGGCGTTCGCCTTCCCGCTGGTCAATGTCAACGAGATCTTCCACCTCGACCTGTCGCGCACCAACGTGGTGGACGGCCAGGAAGTGGTGATCGTGCGGGACAAGGCACTGCCGCTGTTCTACCTCAAGCGCTGGCTGGTCAGCTCCGCTGCTCATGTCGAGCAGGGCGAAGGCCATGTGGTGATCCTTTCGGTGGGCACCCAGCGGATCGGCTTCGTCGTCGACCAGTTGGTGGGCCAGGAGGAAGTGGTCATCAAGCCGCTAGGCAAGATGCTCCAGGGCACTCCGGGCATGTCCGGCGCCACCATTACCGGCGACGGCCGCATCGCTTTGATTCTCGATGTGCCAAGCATGCTCAAGCGTTACGCCGCACGGCGTATTTGATTCTGGAGGGGCGCGGCCCGCAGCCGCGTCTCGTCTAACGGAGTGTTTATGGTAGTTAAAGTCCTGGTGGTGGACGATTCGGGGTTTTTCCGCCGCCGCGTCTCGGAAATTCTCTCGGCGGACCCGAGTATTCAGGTCGTCGGTACGGCGACCAACGGCAAAGAGGCAATCGATCAGGCGCTGGCGCTCAAGCCTGACGTGATCACCATGGACTACGAGATGCCGATGATGGACGGCATCACGGCGGTGCGGCATATCATGCAGCGCTGCCCGACCCCAGTATTGATGTTCTCCTCCCTGACACATGAAGGCGCCCGGGTGACCCTCGATGCGCTGGACGCCGGGGCGGTGGATTTCCTGCCGAAAAATTTCGAAGACATCTCGCGCAACCCCGACAAGGTTCGGCAATTGCTATGCGAGAAGGTCCACAGCATTTCCCGCAGCAACCGGCGTCTCGGCACCTATAGCGCACCTGCGCCGGCTCCAGCTCCAGCTCCAGCCCCGGCTTCGTCGGGCGGCTTCAATCCGGCCCCTGCGCGCAGTGCTGCGGCCCCTGCGCCAGCTCGCTCCGCGCCAGCCAGTGCGTCGTCGCCGGCTCCCAAGCGCAAAGCCTACAAACTGGTCGCTATTGGTACGTCCACCGGTGGCCCGGTTGCCTTGCAGCGGGTTCTGACCCAGTTGCCGGCCAACTTTCCGGCTCCGATCGTACTGATCCAGCATATGCCCGCAGCCTTCACCAAGGCGTTCGCCGAGCGCCTCGACAAGCTGTGTCGTATCAGCGTCAAGGAGGCCGAGGATGGCGACATCCTGCGTCCGGGCCTGGCGCTGCTGGCGCCGGGCGGCAAGCAGATGATGATCGATGGCCGCGGCGCGGTGAAAATCCTGCCCGGCGATGAGCGTCTCAATTACAAGCCGTGCGTGGACATCACTTTCGGCTCCGCGGCTAAATCCTACGGCGACAAAGTTCTGGCGGTGGTGCTTACCGGCATGGGCGCCGACGGTCGTGAAGGCGCGCGCCTGCTCAAGCAGGGCGGCAGCGCCATTTGGGCCCAGGATGAAGCCAGTTGCGTGATCTATGGTATGCCGATGGCGATCGTCAAAGCCGATCTGGCCGACGCGGTGTACGGGCTGGACGACATAGGTAGACACCTGATCGAGGCGTGCCTGTAATGGATGTGCTCAGCCTGATCGGCATCATCATGGCGTTCGTCGCCATTATTGGTGGCAATTACCTGGAAGGCGGTCACCTGGGAGCCTTGGCCAACGGCCCGGCCGCGCTGATCGTGATCGGCGGCACCATCGGCGCGGCGCTGTTGCAGTCGCCCATGAGCGCCTTCAAACGCGCCATGCAGGTGCTTATCTGGATTCTGTTCCCGCCGCGAGTTGACCTGGCCGGTGGCATCGACCGCGTGGTGAACTGGAGCCTGACCGCCCGCAAGGAAGGCTTGCTGGGGCTGGAAGGGGTGGCCGACGCCGAGCCGGACAGCTACTCGCGAAAAGGCCTGCAACTGCTGGTGGACGGCGCTGAGCCGGAGGCCATCCGCGGCATCCTGGAAGTGGATTTCTATACCCAGGAAAGCCGTGACATCGAAGCGGCCAAAGTTTTTGAAAGCATGGGTGGCTATGCGCCGACCATCGGCATCATCGGTGCGGTGATGGGCCTGATCCACGTGATGGGCAATCTGGCCGATCCGTCGCAACTGGGCAGCGGTATCGCCGTGGCCTTCGTCGCGACCATTTATGGTGTGGCCAGTGCCAACCTGGTGCTGTTGCCGATCGCCGCCAAGCTCAAGTCCATTGCGTTGCGCCAGTCGCGTTATCGCGAAATGTTGCTGGAAGGGATCCTGTCGATCGCCGAAGGTGAAAACCCGCGCTCCATTGAGTTGAAGCTTCAGGGCTTCATGGACTGATGGAAAACGTAGGGCGCTCAGGTCTGCGCCAAACTTGTGGCGAGGGGATTTATCCCCGTTGGGCCGCGAAGCGGCCCCAAAACCTGGTACCTCGATGTACCAGATTGATCGAGTCGTTTGCCTTGGGGCTGCTGCGCAGCCCAGCGGGGCGGTGCGACGTTTCGCTAAATCCCCTTGCCACCAAGGCAGCGGCAAGCTCTGTTTCGTCATTTACTATGGGCACGCTCTAACATGGCACGTCGCAGGCATCGTGAAGAACACGTCAACCATGAACGCTGGCTAGTGTCTTACGCCGACTTCATCACGCTGCTGTTCGCTTTTTTCGTGGTCATGTATTCGATTTCGTCGGTCAACGAAGGCAAGTACAAGGTTATTTCCGAGGCGCTGATCGGGGTCTTTACCGACTCCGACCGCGCCCTCAAACCGATTCCCATCGGCGATGAGCGACCCAAGACCACCACGCCGGCCAAGCCGCTGGTCAGGGATTCCGAGCAGGTCGATGCCGGTATCGCCGGCGGCAGCGATCCGTTGAAAAGCATTGCCGATGATATCAGCGCGGCGTTTGGCGACCTGATCAGCTCCAATCAGATGACCGTGCGCGGCAACGAGTTGTGGGTTGAGATCGAACTCAACTCCAGCCTGTTGTTTGGCAGCGGCGACGCGATGCCCAGCGACATGGCGTTCAACATCATCGATAAAGTGGCCGCGATCCTCAGGCCCTTCGACAATCCGATCCACGTTGAAGGCTTCACTGACGACCAGCCGATCCGCACCGCGCAGTACCCGACCAACTGGGAACTGTCATCGGCCCGTTCGGCGAGCATTGTGCGCATGCTCGCCATGCAGGGCGTAAACCCCGGCCGGCTGGCGTCGGTGGGCTATGGTGAATTCCAGCCGGTGGCCAACAATGCCACCGCCGAGGGGCGGGCGCGCAACCGGCGGGTGGTGCTGGTGGTGTCGCGCAACCTTGAGGTGCGCCGCAGCCTGACCGGGACCGGCACGGCCCATGCAACACCGGATGCGGCATTGAAGCGCGCTGGCACACAAACTGCACCGCCCCAGCCCAAGTCGCCGGGAAGACAGAGCGCCGTCAATTCTCCGTCACCCGCTTTATAACTGAGCTATTTCTCGGCCGAGCCTGTATCGGCCGGGAGGAACAATCCGAATGAGAGTCTGGGCAGTCGCCAATCAAAAAGGTGGTGTGGGTAAAACCACATCTTCCATCGCTTTAGCCGGATTGCTGGCCGAGGCGGGCAAGCGCGTGGTCATGGTCGATCTGGACCCCCACGGCTCGATGACCAGCTACTTTGGTTATGATCCCGATAGCCTGGAGCACAGCAACTACGACCTGTTCCTGCACAAGGGCGGTGTGCCCGAAGGCCTGCCGGGGCAGTTGTTGCAGTCCACCAGCGATGAGCGGATCTCCCTGCTGCCATCCAGCACCGCCCTGGCGACCCTGGAACGGCAGTCGCCGGGACAAAGCGGCCTGGGCCTGGTGATCGCCAAGAGTCTGGCGCAATTGTGGCAAGATTTCGATTACGCGATCATCGACAGCCCGCCGCTACTTGGCGTGCTGATGGTCAACGCCCTGGCGGCCAGCCAGCAACTGGTTATCCCGGTGCAGACCGAGCACCTGGCAGTCAAGGGCCTGGAGCGCATGGTCAATACCCTGGCGATGATCAACCGCTCGCGCAAGCAAACGTTGGCCTTCAACATCGTGCCGACCCTGTTTGACCGTCGCACCCAGGCGTCCCTGAGCACCCTGCGCGTCCTGCGGGACATGTACCCGGATGACATCTGGCAAGGCTACATTCCAGTGGACACCCGTTTGCGTGATGCCAGTCGTGCCGGCGTGACCCCTTCGCAATTCGATGGCAAGAGCCGCGGCGTGCTGGCCTACCGGGCGCTGCTCAAGCACCTGCTGGCCCAGCAGCTCGTTTCGCAGCAGGTGGCTTAAGGTGACCAGGCTTACCAAAGGCACTGCACTCGCTTGTGAGCGCTCAAGTCCTGGCGCATGCATGCCGATAACCTTTTCAAGTGGCGCACTGTTCCTATGAGCCGCCCGATAAAGACAACCTCGCGTCCGCAATTGGCCCTGCAGTCTTATCTGGATGGGCTGCTGCAGGAAGCAACCGAAGAATTGCCACCGCAAGCGAGCGTGACCGAGGCGTTGCCCGAGCCCGTAGAAGCCGAGGGTGTGCTGGATGAATTTCAAGCGGCCGTGCTCGAAGAGCAGGCTCGTGATGCACACAAAACAGTGATTGCCGCGGCAGTCGAGGCTCCGTTCATCAAGCCTCAGGTGGCAGTGATGGAGGCGCCTGCGCCGATCCTTGCGCCGGTCTCGACCGTTGCACCGTTGTTGCAGGGCCTGGTGACGCCGGTGGTGGAAGTCCATCTGCCACCCAGTAGCCCACCGCCGCTGGTGCCGACCGACGACCGTCCGGCCTGGGCGGCTGAGCCGTTCGAGTGTTTGTTGTTCGATGTGGCCGGGTTGACCCTGGCGGTGCCGCTGGTATGCCTGGGATCGATTTATTCCCTGGCTGGGCAGGAACTGACGCCGTTGTTCGGCCAGCCTGAATGGTTTCTGGGGATCCTGCCGAGCCAGGCCGGCAACTTGAAAGTGCTGGATACCGCGCGCTGGGTAATGCCGGACCGTTATCGCGATGACTTTCGCCAGGGCCTGCAGTACGTGATTTCAGTGCAAGGTTATGAATGGGGGTTGGCGGTGCATCAGGTCAGTCGCTCGCTGCGCCTGGATCCGAACGAGATCAAGTGGCGCAGCCATCGAGGGCAACGGCCATGGTTGGCCGGTACGGTGATCGAACACATGTGCGCCTTGCTGGACGTTTCCGAGCTGGCTGAGCTGATCGCCAGCGGCGGGGCAAAACACCTGGGCGGCGCCAAGCCGGTCCAGAAACCGAAATAAGACAACCGGTGACGCACAGCGTCACGGGGCAGAACACACACCGCCACAGGCGGTTTTTCGAGGGGTCAGGGTATGAATGATAAGGCGTCGTCTCTCAAGGGTTCCGAAGATCCGATTTTGCAATGGGTAACCTTCAAACTCGATAACGAAACCTACGGCATCAACGTGATGCGTGTTCAGGAAGTGCTGCGCTATACCGAGATCGCCCCGGTACCGGGTGCGCCAAGCTACGTGCTGGGCATCATCAACCTGCGCGGTAACGTGGTCACGGTGATCGACACTCGCCAGCGGTTTGGCCTTAACTCCACCGAGGTCAACGACAACACCCGGATCGTGATCATCGAGGCCGATAAGCAAGTGGTCGGCATCCTCGTCGACAGCGTCGCTGAAGTGGTTTACTTGCGTCAGTCGGAGATCGAGACCGCGCCTAACGTCGGTAACGAAGAGTCGGCCAAGTTCATCCAGGGCGTGTGCAACAAGAACAACGAGTTGCTGATCCTGGTCGAGCTGGAGAAGATGATGAGCGAAGAGGAATGGTCGGAACTGGAGAGTATCTGATTTGATTCTTGAGGTAGCAGTCATTGTCCTGTTCCTTTTCTGGGCAGGCACGCTGGCGATGTTTGTCGCGTACATACGCGGGCAGCGGCAGATCGCCGCTCAGCAGGCCCAGGGCGATGCGTTGCGTGATCAACGCATCAGGGACCTGGCCAAACGCGTCGACGATTACCAGAACGGCACCGTGCGCATGGGGCGAAGCCCTGCACGAGTTACGCGCCGTGGTCGCCCCGTTGCCGGACAAACTGGCCCAACTGGAGCAGCGCGATCCCTCGAGCCTGTCCTTCGCCCAGGCCGCCCGCCTGGTAGGCATGGGCGCCAGTGTCGACGAATTGACCCAGGCCTGCGGCTTGACCCAGGCCGAGGCGGAGTTGATGAGCAAGTTGCATAAGGGCGGCTGATAACTTCAAGCGGCAAGCAAGATCAAGAGATCGCAGCCTTTGGCAGCGCCTACAGGGTTCACTTCACCTGTAGGCGCTGCTGAAGGCTGCGATTTTTTTTGGGGGGAGCACTTTTGAGGCTAGGGGATTTATCCCCGCTGGACCGCGAAGCGGTCCTGAATCCGGGCGATCCGGCGAGTCAGAGAAAATGAGTCGTTTTTTTTGGGGTTGCTACGCAACCCAGCGGGGATAAATCCCCTCGCCACAGGAACAGCATCGCAGTGATCAATAATCGTCGCCGCGCTCTGTCACATCCTTCTCGACACTTGGCGCATCCGGGTCGTAGCCCTGCGGGAATTTCCCCTTCAAGTTCCAGGCAAACGCGATGATCTCGGCAATCGTGCGATACAACTCTTCCGGGATGCTGTCGCCCAACTCCATCCGCGCCAACAGCTTCACCAATTCAGCGTTTTCATAGATTGGCACTTCGCTTTCCCGGGCGATCCGCAGGATTTCCTCGGCCAGGGCTTCATCGCCCTTGGCGGTGAGGGTCGGGGCGCGGAGGCCGTCGTACTTGAGGGCGATGGCCTGGCGTGGTGCGGTGTCGGTTGTCATGCGGTTTCGTCCACCCAGCGTTGTTCCAGTCGAGTCTTGGGGCCTTGGGGCGGGGAGCCGAGGTGGCAGTCCAGGTCGCCAACGTTCAGGCCACAGGTCACCAGGCGCTCCCGCAGCGCTGTCAGATTGCTTTCAATCAGGCTTGCGGTGTACGGCCGCTCGGCCCACAGCTGGCTCGACAGGCTGCCGCTGAGCAACTGGGCCTGAATCTGCAACGGCCCAAGCGGCTCCATGTCGAACGCCAGCTCAACCCGCCAGAGCTGTTGTTTCGGCTCGCGTTCTTCACGGCGTTCCTGTGACTCTTCCCGGGGCGGGGTTTCCTCGCGCTGGAATTTGACCTGCAGAGGCACGATGTCCTGCAGGTTGCGCATGGGGATTTCCAACTGCCAGGTACTCATCAGCCGACCGTCGTCGGTCAGACCGGTCTGTTCCAGGCTAGACAACTGATGGCTTTGCAGGCGCGACACAGCGGCGGCGGCCAGGCGCAGCAGCTGTTCCAGGTCGCCTTCATCGTCCTGGCCTTTCAACAGGCGCGAAGGCAGGGGGAAACTGGTGGGTTGCGGCTTGACGCTGACCTGGCCGAGGGTTCCCAGAGCGTTACGCACGAAGCTGGGCAGCGCCTGGGCCAACGTGTTGGCGGCAATGATGGCGGCGAGGTTGGTTGAGGCGGGCAGGGCCGGGGTCAGTTGGGCGATCAGTTTCAGCAGATCGCCCTTCATGTCTGGTGCCAGGCTCGGTACTTGCCCGGCCAGCAGTTTGCTTTCCAGGAACGTGCCGCTGGCGGCCATGGCCAGGGCCAGCCCTTTGGGCGTACTCAGTTGCTGGACATCCGGCAGGCCCGCCAACAGGCGTGTCACTGCGGCGCGCAGCTCGGCACCAGTGTCGTCGCCGGTCGGAAGCTTTTGCAACGCGCTGATCAAACTGTCCAGCGAGCCCTGGCGGTTCATCTGCGTGACCAGTTGCTGGCTCACCGCCAGTTGTTCCTGGCGGTTGCTCAGGGGGACGAATTTCAAGGTCTGGGCGTCCTGCACCTGAGCGCTCAATAGCGTGCCGATGCGCAGCGGCTGCGGGCTGTCGATGTCCAGGGTACTGCCGGCCTGGGCGGTGTTGAGCAGGCCCACCAGCGACCGGTAAACCGCCGGTTGCCCCGGCAATTGCGGTAACGCCTGGCTGGTGAGTACTTTGCCTTGCAACAGAGTGCCGACCGGCATCTGTGCCGTGTCGATTCGGGTCAGGGTGGCGACGCTGGAGGCGATGGCCTGCTGCACGGTAATCGCCAGGTTGCTGGCGGACGGCTGAGTCACGGCCAGGCTGGTGCCTTGGGGCAATGGCTGGGTACTGGTGGCTTGCACGGTGGTTTGGCGGCCGCTCTCCAGGGTGACCTTGAGCAACAGCTGGAAGGCCTGTTCCGCCTGCTTGAGCGACAACACCTCGGCCTTGGCGGTCTGGCCTGCACCGATCAGGCCTTCGACCGGCGTCAGCAATTTGAGCAGTTCACCCGTGACCGCCGGCATACGTGTCGTTGCCGGGGCCTGAGGCAGCGGCGGGATGTTCATGTCGCCTGTCATCTGCGGTCTTACCTTGGGAAACTAATTGAGCACGCCCCCTGGGGCATGACATGTATAATGCCGCCGGTCTTTCAGGGAGTGGCGAAAACCTTGCAATTGTTTGACGCAGCTCTGTGGAACCGGCCACCAAAGCATCTATGCTGCACCTCTTTAACGGCCGCTGCATTGCCGACTTGAACCGTATAAGGCCCGCGATCCCTTGACCAGTCCTCTCCTGCAAACCGTCGGCCTCGCCTGTGAGCGAGATTTGCGGCTGCTTTTCGAAAATCTCGAATTGAGACTCTCGCCTGGCGATATGGTGCAGATCAGCGGTCCCAACGGCAGTGGCAAGACCAGCCTGTTGCGCCTGTTGGCCGGGTTGATGCAGCCCACCGCCGGCCAGGTGCTGCTCAATGGTCAACCGTTGCACAGCCAGCGCAGCGAACTGGCCCGTAATCTGCTCTGGATAGGCCATGCCGCCGGCATCAAGGATTTGCTGACGCCTGAAGAAAACCTCAGTTGGCTCGGCGCGCTGCATCGACCGGCCGGGCGTGAGGCGATCTGGCAAGCGCTGGCGACGGTGGGCCTGCGCGGCTTCGAAGACGTGCCGTGCCACACCCTTTCCGCCGGCCAACAGCGCCGCGTAGCCCTGGCCCGGTTATATCTGGACGGCCCGCCGCTGTGGATTCTCGACGAGCCGTTCACCGCCCTGGACAAGCAGGGTGTGGCGCAGCTCGAGGAGCACCTGGCCGGGCACTGCGAGAGTGGCGGCTTGGTGCTGTTGACCACCCACCACACATTGGCGCGGATGCCGTCCGGTTATCGCAACATTGATCTGGGGAACTGGGTCGTATGAGTGTGTTTGGCCTGTTGCTTGCCCGCGAGGCGCGCCTTTTGTTCCGCCGTCCGGCCGAACTGGCCAATCCGCTGGTGTTCTTCGCGATTGTCATCGCGCTGTTCCCGTTGGCGGTCGGTCCTGAGACTCAATTGTTGCAAACCTTGTCGCCGGGGCTGGTCTGGGTGGCAGCGCTTTTATCGGTCCTGCTCTCGCTGGACGGGCTTTTCCGCAGTGATTTCGAGGACGGATCCCTGGAGCAGTGGGTCCTTTCGTCGCACCCCCTGGCCCTTCTGGTTTTGGCCAAGGTACTGGCACACTGGGTTTTTTCCGGCCTGGCGCTGGTGCTGCTCTCGCCGCTGCTGGCGATGATGCTGGGCTTGCCCGCCGCCTGCATGCCGGTATTGTTGGTGTCGCTGTTGCTGGGCACGCCGGTGTTGAGCCTGCTCGGTGCAGTCGGCGCGGCATTGACGGTGGGGTTGAAGCGCGGCGGCCTGTTGCTGGCACTGCTGATCCTGCCGCTGTATATCCCGGTGTTGATCCTGGGCAGTGGTGCTTTGCAAGCCGCGCTGCAAGGCATGCCGGCAACCGGTTATCTGCTGTGGCTTGGGAGCCTGACCGCCCTGGCGATAACCCTGACACCCTTTGCAATAGCCGCTGGCCTGAAGATCAGCGTCGGCGAATAATAATGAGGCCTGGTCAAGAACTGACCACTTCTTTTGAAGTAAAGGCTGACCTGGCGGCTCGTGATGGCGAGCCGCGACCGTGATGGAAACAGCAATGAACTGGACCTGGTTTCATAAGCTCGGCTCACCCAAGTGGTTCTACGGCATCAGTGGCAAACTGCTGCCTTGGTTGAGCCTCTTCGCGCTGCTGCTGATCGGCGTCGGCGTGGTCTGGGGCCTGGCCTTCGCACCGCCGGACTACCAGCAAGGCAACAGCTTTCGCATCATCTATATTCACGTTCCCACGGCGCTGTTGGCCCAGTCCATCTACGTGATGCTGGCGGTGTGCGGCGTGGTCGGGCTGGTGTGGAAGATGAAGCTGGCGGACGTGGCTCTGCAATGCGCCGCGCCCATCGGTGCCTGGATGACCGCCGTGGCGCTGGTCACCGGCGCGATCTGGGGCAAGCCGACCTGGGGCTCGTGGTGGGTCTGGGATGCCCGACTGACGTCGATGCTGATCCTGCTGTTTTTGTACTTCGGTCTAATTGCGCTGGGCAACGCCATCAGCAATCGTGACAGCGCCGCCAAGGCCTGCGCGGTGCTGGCGATTGTCGGCGTGATCAACATCCCGATCATCAAGTACTCGGTGGAGTGGTGGAACACCCTGCACCAGGGCGCGACCTTCACCCTCACGGAAAAACCGGCGATGCCCGTGCAAATGTGGCTGCCGCTGTTGTTGACCGTGCTGGGTTTCTACTGCTTTTTTGGCGCGGTGCTGTTATTACGCATGCGCCTGGAAGTGCTCAAGCGCGAGTCCCGGGCCAGTTGGGTGAAGGCCGAAGTACAGAACAGCCTGGAGGCCGCTCGATGAGTTTTGCATCATTCGGCGATTTTCTCGCCATGGGCCATCACGGCCTGTATGTCTGGTCCGCCTATGGCATCTGCCTGGCGGTGCTGGCCCTCAACGTGGCGGCGCCGATCCTGGCCCGCAAGCGGTATCTGCAACAAGAGGCGCGTCGTCTGCGCCGGGAGAACGGTCAGTGAATCCGCTGCGCAAAAAACGTCTTGTCATCATTCTTGCCATCCTGGTGGGTGTCGGCGCCGCGGTCGGCCTGGCCCTGAGCGCCCTGCAACAGAACATCAACCTGTTTTACACCCCGACCCAGATTGCCAACGGCGAAGCGCCCAAGGACACGCGCATTCGTGCCGGCGGCATGGTGGAGGAGGGGTCCCTGGTGCGTACCGGGGATTCGCTGGACGTGAAATTCAACGTCACCGATTTCAACAAGACCGTGACCATCACCTACCGTGGCATCCTGCCGGACCTGTTTCGCGAAGGGCAGGGCATCGTCGCCCTGGGCAAACTCAACGCCGCTGGCGTGGTGGTGGCCGATGAAGTACTGGCCAAGCACGATGAAAAATACATGCCGCCGGAAGTGACCAAGGCTTTGAAAGACAGCGGCCAGTCGGCGCCCGCTCCCGTGAAGGAGGGTTGATCGATGACCGGTCTCTATATTCCCGAGCTGGGCCACCTGGCGATGATCCTGGCCTTGTGTTTCTCCATCGTTCAGGCGGTGGTGCCTTTACTCGGTGCCTGGCGCGGCGATCGTTTGTGGATGAGCCTGGCCCAGCCGGCGGCGTGGGGGCAGTTCGCTTTCATGTTGTTCGCCTTCGGTTGCCTGACCTACGCGTTCATGGCCGATGATTTTTCCGTAGCGTACGTTGCCGGCAACTCCAACAGCGCCTTGCCGTGGTATTACAAGTTCAGCGCGGTGTGGGGCGCCCATGAAGGGTCTCTGTTGCTCTGGGCGTTGATCCTAGCCGGCTGGACCTTCGCGGTCTCGGTGTTCTCCCGGCAGTTGCCCCAGGTGATGCTGGCCCGGGTGCTGGCGGTGATGGGGATGATCAGCATCGGTTTCCTGTTGTTCCTGATCGTTACCTCTAATCCGTTCGAGCGCATCCTGCCCCAGGTGCCGATGGACGGTCGCGACCTCAACCCGTTGCTGCAGGACATCGGCCTGATCGTTCACCCGCCGATGCTCTACATGGGGTACGTCGGATTCTCCGTGGCCTTCGCGTTCGCCATCGCCGCGCTGCTGGGCGGTCGTCTCGATGCCGCATGGGCGCGCTGGTCGCGCCCCTGGACTATCGTCGCCTGGGCTTTCCTCGGAGTCGGCATCACCCTCGGTTCGTGGTGGGCTTACTACGAACTCGGCTGGGGTGGCTGGTGGTTCTGGGACCCGGTGGAAAACGCCTCCTTCATGCCCTGGCTGGTGGGCACCGCGCTGATTCACTCCTTGGCCGTCACGGAAAAACGCGGCGTGTTCAAAAGCTGGACGGTACTGCTGGCCATCGCGGCATTCTCCCTGAGCCTGCTGGGAACCTTCCTGGTGCGTTCCGGCGTGCTGACGTCGGTGCATGCCTTTGCCTCCGACCCTGAGCGTGGGGTGTTCATCCTGATGTTCCTGCTGTTGGTGGTCGGCGGCTCGCTGACACTGTTCGCTTTGCGGGCGCCGGTGGTGAAAAGCCAGGTCGGCTTCAACCTCTGGTCCCGGGAAACCCTGTTACTGGGCAACAACCTGGTGCTGGTGGTCGCGGCGTCGATGATCCTGCTGGGCACGCTGTACCCGCTGGTGCTCGACGCGCTGACTGGCGCCAAGCTGTCGGTTGGACCGCCGTACTTCAATGCCTTGTTCATTCCGCTGATGGCGATCCTGATGGTGGTGATGGCTATCGGCATGCTGGTGCGCTGGAAAGACACACCGGTCAAATGGCTGATGGGCATGTTGACGCCCGTGCTGCTGGGCACTGCTGCCCTGGCCGTCATCGCCGGGATCGCGTATGGCGATTTCAACTGGGCAGTGCTGGCGACCTTCGTGCTGGCGGCCTGGGTGTTGCTGGCCGGCGTCAGGGATATCTTCGACAAGACCCGCCACAAGGGCTTGATCAAGGGCCTGCCAACCCTGACCCGCAGCTACTGGGGCATGCAGCTCGCTCACCTGGGTATCGCCGTCTGCGCCCTGGGCGTGGTGCTGTCCAGCCAGAACAGCGCCGAGCGCGACCTGCGTCTGGCACCCGGGGAGTCCATGGATCTGGGTGGCTATCAGTTCGTGTTCGAGGGTGCCAAACATTACGAAGGCCCGAACTTCACCTCCGACAAGGGCACCGTGCGGGTGCTGCGCGACGGTCAGCAAGTGACCGTGCTGCATCCGGAAAAGCGCCTCTACACCGTGCAGAATTCGGTGATGACCGAAGCCGGGATCGATGCCGGCTTCACCCGCGACCTCTATGTGGCGCTGGGTGAGTCTTTGGGTGATGGCGCGTGGGCGGTGCGGGTCCACGTCAAGCCGTTCGTGCGCTGGATCTGGTTCGGTGGCCTGCTTACCGGCCTGGGTGGCGTGCTGGCGGCACTGGATCGTCGCTATCGAGTCAAGGTGAAAACCCGGGTGCGTGAAACCCTGGGCATGACGGGAGCCCCTGCATGAAACGTTGGTTGATGCTGTTACCGCTGGCGCTGTTTCTGTTGATGGCGGTGTTTTTGTACCGGGGGCTCTACCTGAACCCGGCCGAATTACCGTCGGCGATGATCGGCAAGCCGTTCCCTGAGTTTTCCCTGCCGTCGGTGCAGGGCGACAAGACACTGACGCGGGCGGACCTGCTGGGCAAACCGGCGCTGGTCAATGTCTGGGGCACCTGGTGCATTTCCTGCCGGGTCGAACATCCGGTACTGAACAAACTGGCCCAGAACGGCGTGGTGATCTACGGCGTCAACTACAAGGACGTCAACGCCGATGCCTTGAAGTGGCTGGCCGAGTTCCACAACCCGTATCAACTGGATATCCGCGATGAAGAAGGCTCCCTGGGCCTGAACCTGGGCGTCTACGGGGCGCCGGAAACCTTCTTCATCGACGCCAAGGGTGTCATCCGCGACAAGTTCGTCGGCGTGATCGACGAACAGGTCTGGCGCGAGAAACTGGCCGCCAAGTATCAGGCGCTGGTCGATGAGGCCAAACCATGAAGCGCTGGTTAGCAGCCGTCATCCTCGGGGTGAGCCTGGCTGGTGTGGCCCACGCGGCCATCGACACCTACGAATTCGCCAACGAGGGCGAGCGCGAGCGGTTTCGTGAACTGACCAAGGAACTGCGCTGCCCCAAGTGCCAGAACCAGGACATCGCCGATTCCAACGCGCCGATTGCCGCCGACCTGCGCAAGGAAATTTTCCGCATGCTCGGCGAGGGCAAGGACAACCAGCAGATCATCGATTTCATGGTGGACCGCTACGGTGAGTTCGTACGCTACAACCCGGCCTTGACCTCCAAGACCGCGCTGCTCTGGTTTGGCCCCGCCGGACTGTTGTTCGGTGGTTTGGTGGTCATCGCGGTGATTGTGCGCCGTCGTCGGGTCCAGCGCACGGCTGCCCCGGATACGCTTTCTGTCGAAGAGCGCCAGCGCCTCGACCAACTGTTGGATAAAACCAAGCATGATTGATTTCTGGCTCGCCGCAGGTCTGCTTCTCCTGATTGCCCTGAGTTTTCTGTTGATCCCCGTATTGCGTGTTCGCCGCGCCCAGCGTGAAGAGGACCGTACCGCACTCAACGTGGCGCTGTACCAGGAGCGCGTCGCCGAGTTGCAGTCCGAGCAGGAAGAGGGCGTGCTGAACGCCGCGCAACTGGACACCGGCCGCGCCGAAGCCGCTCGTGAGCTGCTCGCCGACACCGAAGGCGCCGATGCGCCGCGCGAGTCTCGCTTGGGTAAGCCGTTGCCGTTGCTCGCCGCCGTGCTGGTGCCGGTGCTGGGCCTGGGGCTGTATCTGCATTTCGGCGCCAGCGACAAGGTCGAACTGACCCGTGAATTCGCCCAGGCGCCGCAGTCGATGGAAGAAATGACCCTGCGCCTGGAACGCGCAGTGGCCGCGCAACCGGACTCCGCCGAGGGCCTGTATTTCCTCGGTCGTACCTACATGGCGCAGGACCGACCGGCGGATGCGGCGAAGGTCTTCGAGCGCACCGTGGCGGTGGCCGGTCGCCAACCTGAGTTATTGGGGCAGTGGGCTCAGGCGCAGTATTTCGCCGATGGCAAGAAATGGTCGGACAAGGTCCAGGCCCTCACCGACGAAGCGCTCAAGCTCGATCCCAAGGAAGTCACCAGCCTGGGTCTGTTGGGAATCGCCGCGTTTGAAGGCGAGCGCTATCAGGAGGCCATTGATTACTGGGGGCGTCTGCTGGTGGAACTGCCGGAAGGCGACAAGTCTCGTGAGGCGCTGCAGGGCGGTATCAGCCGCGCTACCGAGAAGCTTGAGGCCAGCGGCGGCAAGGTCGCCCAGGCGCCAGTGACCAAGGCTGCGGCATTGCTCAAGGTGCGCGTCGAGCTGGCGCCAGCGCTCAAGGCCAAGGTGCAACCGGGCGACAGCGTGTTCATCTTTGCCCGCGCCGCTTCCGGCCCGCCGGCGCCGCTGGCGGCCAAGCGTCTGACGGTCGCTGACCTGCCTGTTACCGTGGAGCTGGGCGATGCGGACGCCATGATGCCGCAACTGAAACTGTCGAACTTCCCCGAAGTCCAACTGGTGGCGCGCATTTCCCGGGCCGGTCAGCCGACCGCCGGCGAATGGATCGGTCGCAGCAAGCCTCTGGCGAGCAGCACCACGGCGCAGCAACAACTGACTATCGACAGCCCGGATAAATAACAGGAATTCGCACCATGACCGCCATCGCTCGTATCACCCTGCTCACGCTCGTCCTGGGCCTGAGTGCTTGTGCGGTCCAGCGTCCGCCGCAGCCGTCGGCGCCGCTGCCTCCCATCCCGTCTTCCGGCCCGGCCACCAAACCGGGTCCGTCGACCGCCCCAAGCAAGCCTGTCACGCCGAACACACCGGCCAGGCCGCTGCCTCGTACTTCCGCCAGCTTCGCCCCACCACCCGGGGGCAATAGCCACTGGGACGCCAAACTTGGGGTCTATGTGCTGGACAACCACACCAACACCTTCTATCGCCAGCGCACCTATTACCGCTGGAGCAACGGCTGGAGCCGCTCCGTCAGCCCGAACGGGCCGTGGGAAGAAACCACCATCGAAGGCGTTCCGGCGGGGTTGGGGCGTCAATTCCGCTAAGAGAGACCACCCTGTGGCGAGCCGGCTAGCCCCGGCTGGGCTCGACAGCTCCTACGCAATTTGGCCGGTGATGAGTCTTCAAGGTTCGACCTGTCATGCCCAGCGTCGTAGAATGCGCGCCTTTGCGCGCCTTCATCGGCCAACCGCGTATTTATCGGAGCACCTGACCATGACGACTACCCCGACCGGCGACTACCTGGAAACCCTCTACGAAGGCTACGGCCAGCGTTTTCGGATGGACAAGCTGCTGCACGAAGTGCGCACCGAGCACCAGCACCTGGTGATTTTCGAGAACCCGCGCATGGGCCGGGTGATGGCGCTGGATGGCGTGATCCAGACCACCGAAGCCGACGAGTTCATCTACCACGAAATGCTGACCCACGTACCGATCCTCGCCCATGGCGCGGCCAAGCGCGTGCTGATCATCGGCGGTGGCGACGGCGGCATGTTGCGTGAGGTGACCAAACACCTGGGCGTCGAGCACATCACCATGGTGGAAATCGACGGCACCGTGGTGGACATGTGCAAGGAGTTCCTGCCCAACCACTCCAAGGGCGCCTACGACGACCCGCGGCTGAACCTGGTGATCGACGACGGCATGCGTTTCGTCTCCTCCACCCAGGAGAAGTTCGACGTCATCATTTCCGACTCCACCGACCCGATCGGTCCGGGTGAAGTGTTGTTTTCGGAAAACTTCTACCAGGCCTGTCACCGCTGCCTGAACGAAGGCGGCATTCTGGTGACCCAGAACGGCACGCCGTTCATGCAACTGGGTGAAGTACAAACCACCGCCGGGCGTCTGCGTGGCCTGTTTGCCGACTGGCATTTCTACCAGGCCGCCGTGCCGACCTACATTGGCGGTGCCATGACTTTCGCTTGGGGCTCGACGGATACCGCCTATCGCAAGCTGTCGCGCGAGACCCTGCGCGAGCGCTTCATTGGCAGCGGCATCGTTACCCGCTACTACAACCCCGAAGTTCACCTCGGCGCGTTCGCCATGCCGCAGTACGTCTTGCAGGCGATCAACAAGCCAGGTAACGACTGATCAGGACTCACACTGACCTGTGGCGAGGGGGGCTCCTTTCACCACAGTGAGGTTCGGCACAAACTCATCGGGCAATCCGCGGCTTTTGTGTTTTCGAACATTCATTGAACAAAATTTTCACAGGACCTTGCGGACAATCCCGGCGCTTGTTGCTGTCGGTGAATGAATGGCGATGCCCAGCCATTCATTCAACGCTCGCGCACTCGCGAGACCCAGGGACCCGGGTGATGGTTGGCATAGGACGCGCCGTTGTTCTATTCGCCCTCCCATCCCATTAGGTCCTTACACGACATGGCAATCCCGGACGCCCTGAGTCAGCAACGCACCACGCATCGCCTGCTGCAACCGACCGTCAAATCACACCTGTCCTACACGTTGCTCTGTGCGCTGGTCATGATGATCATGTTCAGCCTGTTGCGCGTGGCGCTGCTGGTCTACAACCGCGAAATGATCCTCGACACCCCGGCCTCGACCTTCGTTGAAGCGTTCGTCAACGGTCTGCGTTTCGACCTGCGTCTGGTGGTCTACCTGTGTGTCCCACTGCTGCTGGCATTGTTCAGCGCACGGGCGATGGCGGCTCGCGGTTTTTTTCGTTTCTGGCTGACCGTGACCACCAGCATCGCGCTGTTCCTCGGCCTGATGGAGATGGACTTTTATCGCGAGTTTCACCAGCGTCTCAACGGCCTGGTCTTCCAGTATGTGCAGGAAGACCCGAAAACCGTAATGAGCATGCTCTGGTATGGTTTTCCGGTGGTGCGCTACCTGTTGGCGTGGGCCGTGGGCACGCTGATCCTCAGTATGGCATTCAAGGGCGCCGACCGCGCCACCCGACCGCGCGGACCGTTCAGTGGCGGCACCATCGGCACACGTCAGGTTGCTCCGTGGTACGGGCGTGTCGCGGTGTTCATGGTCTGTTTGGTCGTGGCCGTGGGAGCCGCCCGGGGCACACTGCGCCAGGGGCCGCCTCTGCGCTGGGGTGATGTCTACACCACCGATTCGAACTTCGCCAATCAGTTGGGCCTTAATGGCACGTTGTCACTGGTGGCCGCGGCCAAGAGCCGGATGTCCGAACACCGCGACAACATCTGGAAAGCCACCCTCGAGCAGCCGCTGGCCCAGCAGACGGTACGTGACATGCTGGTGATGCCCGACGACAAACTGGTCGATGCCGACACCGCTGCCGTACGTCGCGACTACACGCCACCCGCCGACAAGACTTTGCCGATCAAGAACGTGGTGGTGATTCTCATGGAAAGCATGGCGGGTCACTCGGTCGGTGCCCTGGGCGCGCCGGGCAATATCACGCCTTATCTGGACAAGCTGTCCAAGGAAGGTCTGCTGTTTGACCGCTTCTTCTCCAATGGCACCCACACCCACCAGGGCATGTTTGCCACCATGGCCTGCTTCCCGAACCTGCCGGGCTTCGAGTACCTGATGCAGACACCTGAAGGCAGCCACAAGTTTTCGGGGCTGCCACAACTGCTCAGTGCCCGTGATTACGACGACGTGTATGTCTACAACGGCGATTTTGCCTGGGACAACCAGTCGGGTTTCTTCAGCGGCCAGGGCATGACCACGTTCATCGGGCGTAATGATTATGTGAACCCGGTATTCTCCGACCCGACCTGGGGCGTGTCCGACCAGGATATGTTCGACCGTAGTCTGATCGAACTCAAGGCACGGGAAAACGGCAAGCCGTTCTATGCGTTGCTGCAAACCCTGTCCAACCATACGCCTTATGCGCTGCCGACACCGTTGCCGGTGGAGCCGGTCACCGACCGTGGCAGCCTGAATACGCATCTGACTGCCATGCGTTATTCCGATTGGGCGCTGGGCCAGTTCTTCGAAAAAGCACGCAAGGAGGCTTATTTCAAGGAAACGCTGTTTGTCATCGTCGGTGACCACGGCTTTGGTAACGAGCACCAGATTACCGAAATGGACTTGGGCCGTTTCAACGTACCGATGCTGTTGATCGGGCCGGGCATCCAGGAAAAGTTCGGCCAGCGCAACCACACCGTGGGCACTCAGGTCGATATCGTCCCGACCATCATGGGCCGTATTGGCGGGCAAGTGCGTAACCAGTGCTGGGGCCGCGATCTGTTGAACCTGCCGCCAGGCGACAGTGGTTTTGGCGTGATCAAACCGTCGGGCAGCGACCAGACCACCGCGATCATTCGCGACGACAAAATCCTGGTGCTGCCAAAGGAAAAGGAAATGGCGCCGAAGATGTACCGCTACCAACTCGGTGCCAATCCGCGGGCGGATCTCATCCCAAACGCAACGGACGCCGCCGAAATGAAGTTGAAACTTGAAGCGTTTCTGCAGACCGCCACCAAAAGCTTGCTGGATAACACCGCCGGCGTGGTGGATGGCGTACCGGACTGAGCAGTGCAGCGCATAAAAAAGAGGCCTTAACGGGCCTCTTTTTTTTGTCACTTAGTGGTTCATATCTTGCCCAGTAATAGCAGAATCAACAGCACTACCAGTATGACACCGATGATTCCGGACGGACCGTAACCCCAACTTCTAGAGTGCGGGAAGACCGGCAGGCCACCGATCAGCAGGAGGATCAGGATAATGATGAGTATTGTGCCCATTGTTGATTTCCTTATTGGTCAGTTCTGGAGTGATGCAACTTTCAACTACCAGCACGCATGCGTTAAATCCGGGCGGCTTAACAAGTACGACCTTAACGTCCTGTAAAAAATTCAAAGTCTTTTTGGGGTGTGAAAGACCTGTCTTTGGGAGCAACGCGTGCTTGCGCTGCAAACGACACCATCTTCCAGAACTGTGTCGCGCCGATCGCGAGCAAGCTTTGCTCCCACAGGCGGTTTAACTGGGTGGTTCCCCTCAAAACCTATTAAGGTTTGCCCCCGCCATTCAGCAATCTGATGGAGCGTGGGTGCGGCGGGGACCTTCGCTACACTCGGCTCATCTCTCCCGGAACAACAAGGCTGTTTGCTATGCAAAATCGCATGATGATTACCGGTGCCGGTTCTGGCCTGGGTCGCGAAATCGCGCTGCGCTGGGCCCGCGAAGGCTGGCGCCTGGCCTTGTCGGACGTCAGTGAACCGGGCCTTCAGGAAACCCTCAGGTTGGTGCGTGACGCTGGCGGTGACGGTTTCGTCCAGCGCTGCGACGTACGCGACTACAGCCAACTGACGGCGTTTGCCCAGGCCTGCGAAGAGAAGCTCGGTGGCATCGACATCATCGTCAACAATGCCGGTGTGGCCTCGGGTGGATTCTTCAGCGAGCTGTCACTGGAGGATTGGGACTGGCAGATCGCGATCAACTTGATGGGCGTGGTCAAGGGTTGCAAGGCGTTCTTGCCGTTGCTGGAAAAAAGCCACGGCAAGATCATCAACATCGCCTCCATGGCCGCCCTGATGCAGGGCCCGGCCATGAGCAACTACAACGTGGCCAAGGCCGGCGTGGTGGCGCTGTCGGAAAGCCTGTTGATCGAACTGGCGCAGCAGGAAGTCGGCGTGCATGTGGTGTGCCCGTCGTTTTTCCAGACCAACCTGCTGGACTCCTTCCGCGGCCCGACGCCGGCGATGAAAGCCCAGGTTGGCAAGTTGCTGGAAAGCTCGCCGATCAGCGCGGCCGATATTGCCGACTACATCTATGAACAGGTCGCCCAAGGCCAGTTCATGATCCTGCCCCACGAGCAAGGGCGCATGGCCTGGGCCATCAAGCAGAAGAATCCGCAGTTGCTGTACGACGAAATGACCGTCATGGCCGACAAGATGCGCGCCAAGGCCCGACAGAACCCGAGTTGACCTGGGTGCCCGGCGTCCTCAGGATGGCGGCATTCGGCCCTCCTGATGGACGCTCCCATGCTCAACTACTTTTGGTTTTTTCTCGCCGCGCTGTTTGAAATCGCCGGCTGCTACGCGTTCTGGATGTGGCTGCGCCAGGGCAAGAGCGCCTGGTGGATCGCGCCGGCGCTGCTGAGTCTTACGCTGTTTGCCCTGTTGCTCACCCGCATCGAAGCGACATACGCCGGTCGTGCCTACGCCGCCTATGGCGGTATCTATATCATCGC
This sequence comes from Pseudomonas hefeiensis, assembly GCF_030687835.1. Classification (NCBI taxonomy): domain Bacteria; kingdom Pseudomonadati; phylum Pseudomonadota; class Gammaproteobacteria; order Pseudomonadales; family Pseudomonadaceae; genus Pseudomonas; species Pseudomonas hefeiensis. The sequence goes on along the minus strand of NZ_CP117449.1, from coordinate 4,610,853 downwards.
CTCGATCGGCTGGCTGGCCGTGGTGGAGCGAGCGCGACCGCTGGCTTCCGACTGGGTGGGTGTGGCGCTCTGCGTGGTGGGCGCGAGTGTGATTCTGTTCGGTCCGCGGATCTCGGCCGCCTGAATAAACTCGCTATCTGACAGGGTTTTGCAGGAAGTTTCCTTCAGTCGCCAGAGAGTTGTTTGTAGGGCGTTACTGAATTATTGAGGGTGTCTTGAGAACCTCAAGCGGGCCGGGCATGGTCAAGGTCCAGATATTCTTAAGGACAAGAACCATGCTCGTACTTAGCCGCGCTGTGGGTGAACTGATTTCCATCGGTGATGATATTTCCGTCCGAGTGCTCTCGGTCAACGGCAGCACTGTTCGTTTCGGCGTGGAAGCGCCACGGCATATCGACGTTCATCGCTCCGAGATATACGAAAAAATTCAGAAAAAAAGGGCCCAGGCCAGTCGCAAGGTCTGTTCAGTCGAATAGATGCTTGGGCACGTCGTGCTTGAGCATCAACTGGCACTGTTCGCTGTCCGGGTCGAAGACGATCATCGCCTGGCCTTTGGTCAAGGCCTGCCGGACCCGCAATACCCGGGTTTCCAGCGGCGTGTCGTCGCCATTGTCGGTGCCGTCGCGGGTCACGAAATCTTCGATCAGGCGAGTGAGCGTGTCGACTTCGAGTTGGTCGTGGGGGATCAGCATGGGGTACCTCGGCTAGACAATGTCGCGATGCTACGACCAAAGGGCTTTTGCGGCTAGCCTGTGGTTTTTTCGGCCATTGCAAATCCCTGTGGGAGCGGGCTTGCTCGCGAAGGCGGTGGGTCAGTTTGCATAAATGCTGAACGTACCTCCGCCTTCGCGAGCAAGCCCGCTCCCACAGTTGGATTATGTACACGCCGAGAGAGCCAGGTATGCCGTCAGCCGGCATCGCGATGCCTGGCTCAGTTATCCGACCGCTGCCCAATCAAGCTGTCCACCGACGGCACCCGGGTATCGCTTTCCATCTGCGCATCGTGTTCGAGTTGATGGCTGAAGCGGTCCAGTGAACCCTGGGCCGGTTGGGCGTCGCTGGCGAATACCGGTGGGCTGAGGATGTAGGCGCCCAGCAGGCGGCTCAGGGCGGCGAGGCTGTCGATGTGAGTGCGTTCGTAGCCATGGGTGGCATCGCAGCCAAAGGCGAGCAGGGCGGTGCGGATATCGTGGCCGGCGGTGACGGCGGAATGGGCGTCGCTGAAGTAATAACGGAACAGATCGCGGCGCGCCGGCAGTTCGTTTTCCCTGGCCAGCTTCAGCAAGTGCCGTGACAGGTGATAGTCATAGGGCCCGCCGGAATCCTGCATCGCCACGCTCACCGCGTGTTCGCTCGAGTGCTGGCCCGGTGCGACCGGCGCGATATCGATGCCGACGAACTCGCTGACATCCCAAGGCAGAGCCGCCGCCGCGCCGCTGCCGGTTTCTTCGGTAATGGTGAAGAGCGGGTGGCAGTCGATCAACAGCTCTTCGCCGCTGTCGACAATCGCCTTGAGCGCCGCCAGCAGCGCCGCGACCCCGGCTTTATCGTCCAGGTGCCGAGCGCTGATATGGCCACTCTCGGTGAATTCCGGCAAAGGATCGAACGCCACATAGTCGCCAATGCCCACCCCCAGCGTTTCGCAATCGGCGCGGGTGGTGCAGTAGGCGTCCAGGCGCAGTTCGATGTGGTCCCAACTGATGGGCATTTCATCTACGGCTGTATTGAATGCATGCCCGGAGGCCATCAACGGCAGTACGCTGCCGCGGATCACCCCCGTGTCCGTAAACAGGCTGACTCGACTGCCCTCGGCAAACCGACTGGACCAGCAGCCCACCGGAGCCAGGGTCAGGCGCCCGTTGTCCTTGATGGCGCGCACCGAGGCGCCGATGGTGTCCAGGTGAGCCGACACGGCCCGATCGGGGCTGCTCTTGCGGCCCTTGAGGGTGGCGCGGATCGTGCCGCGCCGGGTCATTTCAAACTCGATACCCAATTCTTCGAGCCGCTCGGCGACATAGCGCACGATGGTGTCGGTGAAGCCGGTTGGGCTGGGAATGGCGAGCATTTCCAGCAGGACCTTTTGCAGGTATTCGAGATCCGGTTCGGGAATTTTGCTGATCATGGAAACTCCTGATGAATTGAGCGCATCGATGGTTTCGATGAGGAAGGGAATGTGTCCGACCTATGAAGTGTTGGTGTCCTTCAAGCCGCCATCGCGAACAGGTTCGCTCCCACAGGGTTTCTGCGGTGGTGCATACCACCGGGTGGGAGCGAGCCTGCTCGCGATGAGGCCCGCCCAGGCACTACACCTATTGAGCCACAGCCTGACTATGGGGAAACAACAAATCCACAAAGCGTTCGGCAGTGGGTTGCGGTTCGTGGTTGGCCAGGCCCGCGCGTTCGTTGGCTTCGATGAACACGTATTCGGGCTGATCGGCCGCCGGCACTAACAGGTCGAGGCCAACCATGGGGATATCCAGCGCTCGCGCGGCGCGTACTGCGGCTTCGCTCAGGGTCGGATGGAGGATGCCCGTGACATCTTCCAGCACGCCGCCCGTATGAAGGTTCGCCGTACGTCGTACGAACAGGTGTTTGCCGGCGGGCAGCACGCTGTCGTAGTCATAGCCTGCCGCGCTCAATGTGCGTTGGGTCTCGGCGTCCATCGGAATCTTGCTTTCACCTCCCGTGGCCGCTTGCCGGCGGCGGCTCTGGGCTTCGATCAGCGCACCGATGGTGTGCCGACCGTCGCCGATCACCTCAGCCGGACGCCGAATCGCCGCCGCCACCACTTCAAAGCCGATCACCAGCACGCGCAGGTCCAGGCCTTCGTGGAAGCTTTCCAGCAGCACCCGAGTGTCGAACTGGCGGGCCGTTTCAATCGCGCTCTGCACTTCTTCAATCGTGCGCAGATCCACCGCTACCCCTTGGCCCTGTTCACCGTCCAGAGGCTTGACCACCAAACGTTCGTGCTCATCGAGAAATGCCAGGTTGTCATCGGCATTGCCTGCCAACTGTTGGGCCGGCAAGTTCAGGCCTGCGTTTTTCAGCACCTTGTGGGTCAGGCTTTTGTTCTGGCACAGGGTCATGCTGATAGCGCTGGTCAGGTCGCTGAGGGATTCACGGCAGCGGACCCGGCGACTGCCGTGGACCAGGGTAAACAATCCACCTTCGGCGTCGTCTACCTGGACTTCGATGCCCCGACGGTGAGCCTCTTCGACAATGATGCGCGCATAAGGATTGAACTGCGCCTCGGGGCCTGGCCCGAGGAACAGCGGCTGGTTGATGCAATTTTTGCGTTTGATGGCGAACGTCGAAAGATTTCGAAACCCGAGTTTGGCGTAGAGACTTTTCGCCAGGCGATTGTCGTGCAGCACCGAAAGGTCCAGGTAACTCAGGCCACGGCTCATGAAGTGTTCGATGAGGTGGCGTACCAGGACCTCACCGACACCGGGCCGCGAACACTGCGGATCCACGGCCAGGCACCAGAGGCTGCTGCCGTTTTCCGGGTCGTTGAAGGCTTTCTGGTGATTCAGGCCCATGACGCTGCCGATCACCGCGCCGGTGTCATCATCTTCGGCCAGCCAATAGACCGGCCCGCCCTCATGGCGCGGCGTGAGCCGTTGTGGATCGATGGGTAGCATGCCCCGGGCCTGATACAGCAGGTTGATCGACTGCCAGTCGGCGTCGCTCTGGGCCCGGCGAATCCGGAAACCGCGAAATACCCGGGTGGACTGGCGATAGTCGCTGAACCACAGGCGCAAGGTGTCGGATGGATCGAGAAACAGCTGCGCCGGCTCCAGCCCGAGTATTTGCTGGGGCGCGGCGACGTACAAGGCAATGTCACGCTCGCCGGATTGTTCATTGAGCAACTCTTGGGCCAGGCTCGTCGGGTCCGGGAAGGTGTGGCCGATCAGCAATCGGCCCCAGCCGCAGTGCACCGCGATCGGGTCGGCGCCCAATTCGCTGCCGTCTTCGGCCAAGCGTGCCTGCAGGCGTTCGTAGGAGGGCGCCTGGCCCCGCAGCAGGCGTTGGTTGTGGGGTTTCATCGATCAGATTCCTTGCTCGCTGAGCCACAGGTTCAGCGCCGCCAGTTGCCACAGCCTTGAGCCGCGCAACGGGGTGAGCTGGCCGTTGGGGTCGGTCAGCAGTCGATCCAGCATCGCCGGGTTGAACAGGCCGCGATCCTGGCTCGGGTCCAGCAGCAGTTCGCGGACCCAGGCCAAGGTGTTGCCTTCCAGATGCTTGAGACCCGGTACAGGGAAATAGCCTTTTTTACGGTCGATGACCTCGCCGGGAATCACCCGTCGAGCGGCTTCCTTCAGGACCTGTTTGCCGCCGTCGGGCAGCTTGAATTTCGCCGGGACCCGCGCCGAGAGTTCCACCAGTCGGTAGTCCAGGAACGGCGTGCGCGCTTCCAGGCCCCAAGCCATGGTCATGTTGTCGACGCGCTTGACTGGGTCGTCCACCAGCATCACGGTGCTGTCCAGGCGCAGGGCCTTGTCTACCGCGGCGTCGGCGCCTGGCTGGGCGAAGTGTTCCTTGACGAAGTCGCCGGCCGCGTCGTTGGCCGTCAGCCATTTGGGCTGCACGGTAGCGGCATATTCCTCGTAGCTGCGATCGAAGAATGCGGCGCGATAGGCCGCGTACGGGTCACTGGCACCGTCCACCTGTGGGTACCAGTGGTAACCGGCGAACAGTTCATCGGCGCCCTGGCCGCTTTGCACCACTTTGCAATGCTTGGACACTTCCCGCGACAGCAGGTAGAAAGCGATGCAGTCATGACTGACCATCGGCTCGCTCATGGCCCGAAACGCCGCCGGCAGTTGTTCGATGATTTCCTTTTCGTCGATGCGTAACTGGTGGTGGTGAGTGCCGTAGTGCTTGGCGATCAGATCCGAATACTGGAACTCGTCACCGCGCTCGCCACCGGCATCCTGGAAGCCGATGGAGAATGTGGAGAGGTTTTCCACTCCGACCTCCCGCAGCAGGCCCACCAGCATGCTCGAGTCCACACCGCCGGAAAGCAGTACGCCCACTTCCACGGCGGCACGCTGACGAATGGCGACCGCTTCGCGGGTGCTGTCGAGTACGCGATCGATCCAGTCTTGCAGGTCCAGGTTTTGCTCATCGGCCCGTGGGCCGTAGGGCAGGGTCCACCAGGTTTTTTGCTCGGTGGTGCCGTCGGCTTCGACCCGCATCCAGGTGGCGGGCGGCAGCTTTTCAACGCCGGCCAGCAAAGTGCGGGGCGCAGGGACGACGGCATGGAAATTCAGGTAATGGTTCAGCGCCACCGGGTCGAGCATCGGGCTGATGTCACCGCCCTTGAGCAGCGCCGGCAACGCCGAGGCAAAGCGCAGGCGCTGGCCGGTACGCGACAGGTACAGCGGCTTGACACCGAGACGGTCGCGAGCGATGAACAGCCGCTTGGCGTCGCGCTCCCAGATGGCGAAGGCGAACATGCCGTTGAGCTTGGGTAACAGCGCTTCGCCCCAGGCATGGTAGCCCTTGAGCAGCACTTCGGTGTCGCCACCGGAATAGAAGGCGTAGCCCAGGCCTTCCAGCTCGGCGCGCAATTCAGGGTAGTTGTAGATCGCGCCGTTGAAGGCCAGGGACAGGCCCAGTTGATTGTCGATCATCGGCTGGGCCGAGCCGTCGGACAGGTCCATGATTTTCAGGCGCCGATGGCCCAGGGCAATGGGGCCCTGACTGTGGAAACCCCACGCGTCGGGGCCGCGAGGGGCCAGGTGATGGGTGATTCGCTCTACGGCCGCAAGGTCCGCAGGTTGTTGATCGAAACGTAACTCTCCAGCTAATCCGCACATAGGTCCTTACCGGTTTTTCCGTTGGGGAGGGTCAAATAGCATACGCCAAAATGGCGGGTACTTTGAAACTGACCGATGGGATTAGCGTGAGTTTTAGATCAATGCGTTATAAGCAGGTGAGGTAGGGGCCGATGGGTTAAGGTTCCGACGTCAGCCGAACGCATATTTGTGGCGAGGGGATTTATCCCCGCTGGACTGCGAAGCAGTCCTAAAACCTGACACCACGGTGTATAAGGCCAACAGTGTGGACTCACTATCTTGGGCTGCTTTGCAGCCCAGCGGGGATAAATCCCCTCGCCACAGGTTGCTGATCCTCCCTATCCCTGAGCCTTGCCCCGAACCAACGCCCGCAACGCAAACCGGTTCGGATGGCAGGCCTCGGCCACGCTTCGGGGCAGGGGCAAAGGTTCGTTGTCCAGCCAGGCGGCAATTAACTCGCCCGACAATGGCGCGGTGATCAGACCCCGCGAACCGTGGCCGCTGTTGATGTACAAGCCGTCGAGCCAGGGACATGGACAGTCCGGCACCTGGCGGGCGTCCTTGTTCAGCGCCGAGTACGCCTGGGTGAAGGCCGGACTCTCAGCCAAGGGGCCGACAATCGGCAAATAATCCGGGCTGGTGCAACGAAACGCCGCGCGGCCTTGAAGGTGTTCCGGGTCCAGGGTGCTGGCGTTCAGGCGCTCTACCAGATCAGTGGAGATTTGCTCCAGCATCTGCAGGTTGCCGGCGTGCTCGGCGGCGGTGGGGGTCAGGTCGTCGTTCTTGAAATCGAAACTGGCCCCCAGGGTGTGCTCGCCCAACCGTGCCGGAGCCACGTAGCCTTCGGCGCAGACCACCGTGCGCAGTGCCTGGCTGTGGGTGGTTTGCGACAGGCGGGTGATTTGCCCGCGAATGCGCTTGAGGGGCAACTCGGCGGCCGCGTCGAAGCGTTTGATCTCGGCGGCGCTGGCGAGGATCACTACCGGTGCGCTCGCCAGGCAACGCTCGCCGTCCCAGGCCTGCCACTGGCCGTCGACGCGGCGCAGCTTTAGGACTTCATGGTGGGTTTGCACCTCAACCTTGGGAGCGGATGCCTGCCAGCGGCACAGCGCGGGCGGATGTACCCAACCGCCCTGCGGGTAAAACAGACCGCCACAGGCCAGGCCGATGCCGGACCGCGCCTCGGCCTGGGGCTGATCCAGGGCATGCAGCAAATCCTCGGCAAAGGCCTCGGCCAATTGCGCCTGGCGCTCGGCTTCCTTGTCGCTGAAGGCCAGTTGCAAGACACCGCAGCCGTCCCAGTCAACACCTCGCTGCAGATGTTCGAGCAGGCGCCGGGTGTAACCGAAACCGCTGAGGATCATCTGCGACAACGCCGTGCCATGGGCCGAAAGCTTGAGATACAGCACGCCCTGCGGGTTGCCGGACGCTTCTTCGGCCAACCCGGCATGCCGTTCCAGCAGCGTCACCTGCCAGCCACGTGCCGCCAGGCTCGCCGCGCTGGCGCAACCGGCCAGGCCGCCGCCGATCACCAAGGCCCGACGCTCGCCGCTGTGCGCAGCGGGGCGGGCGTACCAGGGTTTTACCGGGGGCGGTGCGGGTGTCAGCTGCGGCCAGCCGAGAAAGACCCCGCGAAGGATTTCCCATTTATGGCCGATGCCCTGCGTGCGTTTCATCTTGAAGCCTGCCGCGTTCAACAACCGTCGCACCCAGCCGGTGCTGGTGAAGGTGCTGAGGGTCGCGCCGGGGGCGGCCAGGCGCGCCAGTTCGGCAAACAGCTCGGCGGTCCACATCTCGGGATTTTTCGCCGGCGCGAAACCGTCCAGGAACCACGCATCGATTTGCGCATCCAGTTGCGGCAATTGCTCCAGGGCGTCGCCGATCAACAAAGTCAGCGTGACCCGGCCACCCGCCAGCGTCAGGCGCTGGAAGCCCTGATGGATTGCGACGTACTGCGCAAGCAGTTGATCCGCCTGAAGCTTGAGTGGCGGCCACAAATCCAGTGCCCGGCGCAGGTCGGGCGGGCTCAAGGGGAATTTCTCGACACTGACAAAGTGCAGCCGCGCCCCGGCCGGTGCGCATTGCTCGAACAACTGCCAGGCGCAGAGAAAATTCAGCCCGGTGCCGAACCCGGTTTCACCGATCACCAATCGCCCGTCGTCCGGCAGCGCGGCAAAACGCTCGGCCAGGTTGTTCTGTTCAAGGAACACGTAGCGAGTTTCTTCCAGACCCGACTGGTCGGAAAAATACACATCGTCGAACACCCGCGAGCGCGGGCGACCCTGATCGTCCCAGTCGAGTTGGGCGTGGTGCTGTACGGGTGTCATGGCAGGCTCGGTCAAAACTGGGAGGCCATTCTAGCCGATCGGTCTTGGCTTGCTTGACCCATCGCAATACAGCGCTCGTCTGGATGGAATCTGCTGCACCGGCTCGCGTCCAATCCGCTAGTCTTGCCCCATTCCCTGGAAGGAGCTGTCCATGTTCGAATCCGCTGAAATCGGTCACGTCGTCGATAAAGATACTTATGACGCCGAAGTGCCGGCACTGCGTGAGGCGTTGCTCGAAGCCCAGTACGAGCTGCACCAGCAGAGTCGTTTTCCGGTCATTGTGCTGATCAACGGCATCGAAGGCGCGGGCAAGGGCGAAACGGTGAAATTGCTCAACGAGTGGATGGACCCGCGGCTGATCGAGGTGCGTACCTTCGATCAACAGACCGACGAGGAACTGGCGCGGCCACCGGCCTGGCGCTATTGGCGGATGCTGCCGGCCAAGGGGCGCATGGGGATTTTCTTTGGCAACTGGTACAGCCAGATGCTGCAGGGACGCGTTCATGGCCAGATCAAGGACCCACGGCTCGACCAGGCCATCAATGGGGCTGAACGGTTAGAGAAAATGCTCTGCGACGAAGGCGCGCTGATCTTCAAGTTCTGGTTCCACCTGTCCAAGAAACAGATGAAAGCCCGGCTCAAGGGGCTCAAGGACGACCCGCTGCACAGCTGGCGCATCAGCCCGCTGGACTGGCAGCAGTCCCAGACCTACGACAAGTTCGTCAAATACGGTGAGCGTGTACTGCGCCGTACCAGTCGCGACTACGCCCCGTGGCATGTGATCGAAGGCGCGGACAGTTACTATCGAAGCCTTACGGTCGGACGGATCCTGCTTGACGGGATGCGCCAGGCCTTGCACCGATCAAGGATCAAGGCGGAAAGGGTCAATGTGGCGCCACTGCCGCCGCTGGACGACCAGGTCACGCTGTTGGACAGCCTGGACATGACCCTGCGCCTGGACAAGGCTGATTACGAAGAACAGCTGATCACCGAGCAGGCGCGGTTTTCCGGGCTGCTGCGCGACAAACGCATGCGCCGCCACGCCCTGGTGGCGGTGTTTGAAGGTAACGATGCGGCGGGCAAGGGTGGAGCCATCCGGCGGGTCGCGGCAGCGCTTGATCCGCGTCAGTACAGCATCGTGCCGATTGCCGCGCCCACCGAAGAAGAGCGCGCCCATCCCTACATGTGGCGATTCTGGCGGCATATCCCGGCGCGGGGCAAGTTCACCGTGTTCGATCGCTCCTGGTATGGCCGGGTGCTGGTGGAGCGGGTCGAAGGCTTTTGCAGCAAGGCCGACTGGCTGCGGGCCTACAGCGAGATCAACGATTTCGAGGAGCAGATTGCCGATGCCGGAGTCGTGGTCGTCAAGTTCTGGCTGGCCATCGACAAGGAGACTCAACTGGAGCGCTTCCAGGAACGCGAGGAAATTCCTTTCAAACGCTTCAAGATCACCGAAGACGACTGGCGCAACCGTGACAAATGGGATGACTACCGGGCGGCGGTGTGCGACATGGTTGACCGCACCAGTACTGAGATTTCTCCCTGGACGCTGATAGAAGCCAACGACAAACGCTGGGCGCGGGTCAAGGTGTTGCGCACGCTCAATGAAGCGCTGGAGGAGGCCTTCGAGCGCTCAGCGAAACAGGCGCGCAAAGCGAAGAAGGGCAAGTAGTGGGCGATGGGAACGCATACGCGGGGTGAATGATCGTCGCGGTCGGTTATGCAGTGGATTTATGCTCGATTCACTCCTAACCGACAACAACAATTGAGGTACAGCCATGCGTGAAGTGGTGATCGTCGACAGTGTGCGGACCGGCCTGGCCAAATCCTTTCGCGGCAAGTTCAACATGACCCGTCCGGACGACATGGCGGCCCATTGTGTCGATGCATTGTTGGCGCGCAACGGGATCGATCCGGCCAGCGTCGAGGACTGCATCGTCGGCGCCGGTTCCAACGAGGGCGCCCAGGGCTATAACATCGGTCGTAACGTGGCGGTGCTTTCGCAATTGGGCATCGGCACCGCCGGCATGACCCTCAACCGCTTCTGTTCCTCGGGCCTGCAAGCCATCGCCATCGCCGCCAACCAGATTGCCTCCGGTTGCAGCGATATCATCGTTGCCGGTGGCGTGGAATCCATCAGCCTGACGATGAAAAGCGTCAACACCGATCACCTGATCAACCCGCTGCTCAAGGAGCAAGTGCCGGGGATTTATTTTCCCATGGGCCAGACCGCCGAGATTGTCGCTCGCCGTTATCAGGTCAGCCGTGAAGAACAGGACCGCTACGCCTTGCAGAGCCAGCAACGCACTGCCCAGGCCCAGGCCGCCGGGCTGTTCGACGACGAGATCGTGCCGATGGCGGTCAAGTACAAGGTCGAGGACAAGAACAGCGGTGCGGTGCAGATGCTCGAGGGCGTGGTCGATCGCGACGATTGCAACCGCCCCGACACCACCTATGAAAGCCTGGCGGGCCTGAAACCGGTGTTCGCTGAAGACGGTTCGGTGACGGCGGGTAACTCGTCGCAGTTGTCAGACGGGGCCTCGATGACCCTGGTGATGAGCCTGGAAAAAGCCCTGGCCCTGGGGCTCAAGCCCAAGGCGTTTTTCCGTGGCTTTACCGTGGCCGGTTGCGAACCGGACGAAATGGGCATTGGTCCGGTGTTTTCGGTGCCAAAACTGCTCAAGGCCAAGGGCTTGCAGATCGCTGATATCGACCTGTGGGAGCTCAATGAAGCGTTCGCGTCCCAATGCCTCTACAGCCGCAATCGGCTGGAAATCGATAACGAGAAGTACAACGTCAATGGCGGTTCGATTTCCATCGGCCACCCGTTCGGCATGACCGGTTCGCGCCAGGTCGGGCATCTGGTGCGAGAGCTGCAACGACGCAGCCTGCGCTACGGCATCGTGACCATGTGCGTGGGAGGCGGGATGGGGGCTACGGGGTTGTTCGAGGCGGTGAGATAACCGGGCGCTGACAGTTAGCGAGATGATTACTTGTGGCGAGGGGATTTATCCCCGCTGGGTTGCGCAGCAACCCTAAAATCTACAACCGAGGTGTATCAGGCTGACAGAGTGATCTGCTTTGGGGCTGCTTTGCAGCCCAGCGGGGATAAATCCCCTCGCCACAAGGGGGGCTGCGTCAGCTGCGCTAGCTGGCGACCTGAGTCAATTGCAACATCCGCTGGACATACGCCTCCACTTCCCGCAACGCATCCTCGCGGCTGGCGAACGGGCCTTCCTGGGTGCCTTCCCGGGTATTGAAATAAAATTCGCCGTTTACCCGGCAGATCCGGTCACTGCGAAAAATCGTCGTAGGGGCGGGATCCTGGGCGCGTTTGCCAAACATGGCGGGTCTCCAAAAGGGCAGCGAAGTCGGTTCCATCTGAGCTTATGTGCAGTCCTTGATTCGCGCCTGGCCAGGCGATCGACGGCAACGACCCGTACAGTCTCATGGACGTCCACGACTTAACTGTCCCTGTGTCCCCGCACAATCCGCGCCTAGAATGAAGGCTCTTTGTCTTGAGCTTCGAGGATTGCATGCACATATCGTCCGGTCGCTGGGTCTACGGCCTGTTCCTCGCCCTGCTGACCGCCCTGCTGTGGGGCATTCTGCCGATCAAGCTCAAGCAAGTGCTGCAAGTGATGGACCCGGTCACCGTAACCTGGTTTCGCTTGCTGGTGTCTGGCGGCTTGCTGTTCATCTATTTGACGGCCACCCGGCGTTTGCCCAGTCGCAAGGTGCTGGGCCCTCGCGGCGGCTGGCTGGTGGCGATGGCGGTGCTGGGGCTGGTCGGCAACTACGTGTTGTACCTGATGGGCCTCAATCGCTTGAGCCCCGGCACCGCGCAACTGGTGGTGCAGATGGGGCCGATCATGTTGCTGGTCGCCAGCCTGTTTGTGTTCAAGGAGCGTTTCAGCGTGGGGCAGGGCATCGGCCTGCTGGTGTTGTTGATCGGTTTCGCGCTGTTTTTCAACCAGCGCCTCGGCGAACTACTGACTTCCCTGAGCGATTACACCGCCGGGGTGCTGATGGTGCTGCTGGCGTCGACGGTCTGGACCTTCTACGCCCTGGGCCAGAAGCAACTGTTGACGGTGTGGAATTCGTTGCAGGTCATGATGGTGATCTACCTGTTCTGCGCGCTGTTGCTCACGCCCTGGGTGCATCCGCTGGAGGCGCTGCAACTGAGCCCGTTGCAAGGCTGGCTACTGCTTGCCTGCTGCCTCAATACGCTGATCGCCTATGGCGCGTTTGCCGAGGCCCTGGCTCACTGGGAAGCCTCACGTGTCAGCGCGACCCTGGCGATCACCCCGCTGGTGACCTTCGCCGCAGTGGCGTTGGCAGCCTGGTGGTGGCCCGATTACGTGCATGCCGAGCAGATCAATCTGTTGGGGTATGGTGGGGCGGTACTGGTGGTGTTGGGTTCGGCGCTGGTTGCCCTGGGGCCGTCGCTGATTGCCGGGCTCAGGGCCCGGCGCGGGCGACTGGCTGTCGGGCGATAGACTGCACACCTCTTTTGTGGGAGCGAGCCTGCTCGCGATAGCGGCCTGGTAGTCGATAATGATGTCGAGCCGACCGGCCACATCGCGAGCAGGCTCGCTCCCACAGGGGGGCTGTGTTGAGCGCACTCTTTGCGCCCAACGAAGCACACATCTCAGCCCTGGCTACCCGCCTCCAGCATATTCTCCGGCCGCACCCAGGCATCGAACTCTTCATCGGTCAGATACCCCAACTGCAAGGCCGCTTCGCGCAGGGTCAGCCCTTCGCCGTAGGCTTTCTTGGCGATTTCGGCGGATTTGTCGTAGCCGATGTGTGGGTTCAGGGCGGTGACCAACATCAAGCCACGTTCCAGGTGCGCTGCCATCTGCTCGGCATCCGGCTCGAGCCCGGCGATGCAGTGCTGCTGGAAATTGCTGCAGCCATCGGCCAGCAGCCGGATCGATTGCAGCAGGTTGTGAATGATCACCGGCTTGAACACGTTCAGTTGCAAATGGCCCTGGCTGGCGGCGAAACCGATGGTCACGTCATTGCCCATGACCTGGCAGGCCAGCATCGACAAGGCTTCGCACTGGGTCGGGTTGACCTTGCCAGGCATGATGGAACTGCCGGGTTCATTGGCCGGCAGTTTCACTTCGGCGAACCCTGCGCGTGGCCCGGAACCCAGCAGGCGCAGGTCATTGGCAATCTTCATCAGGGTCACGGCCAGGGTTTTCAGTGCGCCGGACAACGTGGTCAGGGGCTCATGGCCAGCCAACGCCGCGAACTTGTTTGGCGCGGTGACGAATGGCAGGCCGGACAGCGCCGCCAGTTCAGCGGCAATCGCTTCGCCGAAACCATGGGGCGAATTGAGCCCGGTGCCTACTGCTGTGCCGCCCTGGGCAAGCTCGCAAACCGCCGGCAGCGCCGCGCGGATCGCCCGTTCGGCGTAATCGAGTTGGGCGATGAAGGCCGACAGTTCCTGGCCGAAGGTGATCGGCGTGGCATCCATCATGTGGGTGCGACCAGTCTTGACCAGTTTCATGTGGCGCGCCGCCAGTTCCGCCAGTGCGCCGGACAACTCGGCGATCGCTGGCAGCAATTGCTGATGGACAGCCTGGACGGCGGCGATGTGCATGGCGGTAGGGAAACAGTCGTTGGAGCTCTGGGAGCGATTGACGTGATCGTTCGGGTGTACCGGGCTCTTGCCGCCGCGCGGATTGCCCGCCAGCTCATTGGCGCGTCCGGCGATCACTTCGTTGGCGTTCATGTTGCTCTGGGTTCCGCTGCCGGTCTGCCAGACCACCAGCGGGAATTGGTCGTCATGCTGGCCGGCCAGGACTTCGTCGGCGGCCTGTTCGATCAGGCGCGCGATGTCGGCGGGCAAGTCGCCATTGCGGTCATTGACCCGCGCGGCGGCTTTCTTGATCAGCGCCAGGGCGTGCAGCACCGACAGCGGCATGCGTTCGTTGCCAATGGCAAAGTTGATCATGGAGCGCTGCGTCTGGGCGCCCCAGTAGGCTTCATCCGGGACTTCAACCTGGCCAAGGCTGTCGGTTTCGATACGGCTCATCGGGTCAAACTCCTGTAGGTCTGAATGCGCAGTTTAGGCCCTGAAGGGCGACACGGGTTCCCTCAATCGTTTTTCAATCGGTCCGGCCCGTCAATCGGACGCGCAGAGTAATGGGGTTGAGGGCCGGCGTTTATTAGGCGCAGAATGATCGCCCTTGGGGTTTTACCTCGCCAGTAGAAAAGGAAACTCGATGACCCGTCTTCGTGCCATCTGTACCGCAGTTGCTCTGGTGTGTGCCAGCGGTCCTGTTTTTGCCGATACCGCCAGCCACAACGCCAGTGCCGAAGAGTTCCTGACCCTGGCGCACGCCGACAAACTGGGTACCCCGGTGTACATGCAAGTGCAGCAGATGTTTGCCCAGCGCTTTGAACAGACCAAGGCCCCCGAGTCGAAGAAAGCCACCCTCGAAACCTACCAGGCCAAGGCCAACGCCGCGCTGGACCAGGCTATCGGCTGGAAGAAGCTCAAGCCGGACATGGTCAAGCTCTATACCTCCAACTTCAGCGAGCCGGAACTCAAGGAGCTGGTGTCCTTCTACCGCTCGCCCCTGGGCAAGAAAGTCCTGGAGAAAATGCCTCAACTGACCCAGCAATCGGCCCAGTTGACCCAGGCCAAGCTGGAAAGCGCGGTGCCGGTGGTCAACAAGCTGCTGGCGGACATGACCGCCGAGCTTGAGCCAAAAGCCGCACCTGCCAAGAAAAAGCCGTAAGCGGAGCCCGGTATGAGCATGCAACAACGCATCGAATCGACGCTCGGGCTGTTGCAGCCCGAGCACCTGCAAGTGCTGGACGAAAGTCACATGCACAGTCGTGGGCTACAGACCCATTTCAAGGCCGTGGTGGTCAGCCACCAGTTCGAGGGGCTCAATCGCGTCAAGCGTCATCAGAAGGTCTACGGCACGCTGGGCGAGCTGATGGGCGAGTTCCATGCGTTGGCGCTGCACACCTATACCCCCGAGGAATGGGCGCAGATCGATACAGCCCCGGCTTCGCCGACCTGTGCCGGTGGCAGCAAGCACTGACTGGACTTCTTGGGGGGCAAAGCCTGAATCTGTAGGAGCGAAGCTGACTGTGGAACAAGGCGCTGTGGGAGCAAAGCTTGCTGTGGAAGCAAAGCTTGCTGTGGGGGCAAAGCGCTGTGGGAGCAAAGCTTGCTCGCGATAAAGTTGACGCGGTCTCTCAGAAATCGAGGTGCCTGCATCGCGAGCAAGCTTTGCTCCCACAGAGTGATCTTCGCAGCACTGTGCCCACAGTAATCGCTGTCTGCACCCCCCCTGTTTTTTGTTAGAATCGGCAACGCGCCTCACAGGGCGCGTTTTTTTTCGCATCCGGTTCACCCTTTGCGAGGGTAGCCACCTGGAGAAATACCCATGACACCATCCATTGTCGTGGCGGCACTGTATAAGTTCGTCACCCTGGAAGATTACGTCGAGCTGCGCGAGCCATTGCTCAAGGCCATGCTCGACAACGGCATCAAAGGCACGCTGCTGATCGCCGAAGAAGGCATCAACGGCACCGTTTCCGGCACCCGCGAAGGTATCGACGGATTGCTGGCCTGGCTCAAGAACGACCCGCGCATGATCGACATCGATCACAAGGAGTCGTACTGCGATGAGCAGCCGTTCTACCGCACCAAAGTCAAGCTCAAGAAGGAAATCGTCACCCTTGGCGTCGAAGGCGTGGACCCCAACAAGCAGGTTGGCACTTATGTCGAACCGCAAGACTGGAACGCGCTGATCAGCGACCCGGAGGTCTTGTTGATCGACACTCGCAACGACTACGAAGTGTCCATCGGCACCTTCGAAGGCGCGGTCGATCCCAAGACCACCAGTTTTCGCGAGTTCCCCGAGTACATCAAAGCCAACTTCGACCCGGCCAGGCACAAGAAAGTCGCGATGTTCTGCACCGGTGGCATTCGCTGCGAGAAAGCCTCCAGCTACATGCTCGGCCAGGGCTTCGACGAGGTCTATCACCTCAAGGGTGGCATCCTGAAATACCTTGAAGAGGTGCCTCAGGAACAGACCAAATGGCGCGGCGACTGCTTCGTGTTCGATAACCGCGTGACCGTCCGCCATGACCTTAGCGAAGGCGACTACGATCAATGTCATGCCTGTCGTACACCCGTGAGCGTAGAAGACCGCGCTTCGGAACACTACGCGCCAGGCATCAGTTGCCCGCATTGCTGGGATAAGCTGAGCGAGAAGACCCGTCGTAGCGCCATCGACCGGCAAAAGCAGATCGAACTGGCCAAGGCCCGCAACATGCCGCACCCGATCGGCTACAACTATAAGCAATCACCTTCCGAGGCTTGAACCATGGCGCCACGCTTGCTCTATGTGATGGACCCGATGTGTTCCTGGTGCTGGGGTTTTGCGCCGGTCGCCCAGGCACTGGTCGAGCAGGCGCAGGCCGCCGGGGTAGAACTGCACCTGGTGGTGGGCGGTTTGCGCACCGGCAGCGGTTCGGCCCTGGAACCGACCACCCGACGTTACATCCTTGAGCATTGGCAGGCCGTCACCCAGGCCACCGGCCAGACGTTCAAGCTTGAAGGTGCGTTGCCAGACGGTTTTGTCTATGACACTGAACCGGCCTGCCGGGCGGTGGTGACGGCCCGCGGCCTGGCGCCGGAGCTGGCCTGGAAGCTGTTGAAGCTGATCCAGCAGGCGTTTTATGTCGAAGGTCGTGATGTGACCCACGCCAGCGTCCTGGTGGAGCTGGCTGAACAGGCCGGGCTGCCACGTATCGAGTTCGCCGCAGCATTTGACCGCGCCGAGCAACATGCGGCCACTGCCGCGGATTTCACCTGGGTGCAGGATCTTGGTATCGCTGGTTTCCCTACGCTGTTGGCCGAGCGTGACGGTCAGTTGGCCTTGCTCACCAACGGCTACCAGCCCTTGAGCCAGTTGTCTCCACTGCTGGGCCGTTGGCTGGAGCGCGCAGCCTGTGCCTGACCGGGCCGATGACGCTTCGACTGCGCAGCGCGTCGACCGCTTGAGCTGGTCAGAAATCCGCCGCCTGGCCCTTAAACACAAGAAAGCCCTGTGGATCGCCAACGGCGTGGCCGTGCTGGCGACGCTGTGCAGCGTACCGATCCCGCTGCTGTTGCCGCTTTTGGTGGACGAAGTGCTGCTGGGTCAGGGCGATGCGGCATTGAAGGTCATGAACCATGCATTGCCGACCGGTTGGCAAAGCGCGGCCGGCTATATTGGTCTGATGCTGGTGGTGACCCTGGCCCTGCGCTGCGGCGCTTTGCTGTTCAACGTGCTGCAGGCGCGATTGTTCGCCAGGCTGGCCAAGGACATCGTCTATCGCATTCGCATCCGGTTGATCGAACGGCTCAAGCGTATTTCCCTGGGCGAATACGAAAGCCTGGGCAGCGGTACCGTGACCACGCACCTGGTCACCGACCTGGATACCCTTGATAAATTCGTCGGCGAAACCCTCAGTCGTTTCCTCGTGGCGATGCTGACACTGGTGGGCACTGCCGGCATTCTGATGTGGATGCACTGGCAACTGGCGCTGCTGATCCTGTTGTTCAACCCGTTGGTGATCTACGCCACCGTGCAGTTGGGCAAACGGGTCAAGCACCTCAAGAAGCTGGAGAACGACAGCACCTCGCGCTTCACCCAGGCCCTGACCGAAACCCTGGATGCCATCCAGGAGGTGCGCGCCGGTAACCGTCAGGGCTTTTTCCTTGGTCGATTGGGGACGCGCGCCAGAGAGGTCCGTGATTACGCAGTGAGTTCACAGTGGAAAACCGATGCCTCGAACCGTGCCAGCGGTTTGCTGTTTCAGTTTGGTATCGATATTTTTCGCGCCGCGGCGATGCTCACTGTGCTGTTTTCCGACCTCTCCATCGGCCAGATGCTGGCGGTGTTCAGCTACCTGTGGTTCATGATCGGACCGGTGGAACAACTGCTCAATCTGCAGTACGCCTTTTATGCCGCAGGTGGCGCGTTGTCGCGGATCAACGAGTTGCTGGCTCGTGCCGACGAACCGCAATACATCGGCAGTGTTAACCCGTTCCAGGGGCGCGATACCTTGGGTATGGAAGTTCAGGGGCTGAGTTTCGGCTACGGCGACGAGCTGGTGTTGAACCAGATGAACCTGTCGATTGCCCCCGGTGAAAAAGTCGCGATTGTCGGTGCCAGCGGGGGTGGCAAAAGCACCTTGGTGCAGTTGCTGTTGGGTCTGTACACGCCGTTGGCCGGGACCATCCGTTTTGGCGGTTCGACTCAGCAGGAAATCGGCCTGGAAACCGTGCGCGACAATGTCGCCGTAGTCCTGCAGCATCCCGCGCTGTTCAACGACACGGTTCGGGCCAACCTGACCATGGGTCGTGAACGCACGGACGAGGCCTGTTGGCAGGCACTGGAAATCGCCCAACTGCACCATACGATCCTGAACCTGCCCAACGGTCTGGACAGCATCGTCGGGCGTTCCGGCGTGCGTCTGTCCGGCGGGCAACGCCAGCGTCTGGCAATTGCCCGAATGGTGCTGGCCGAGCCCAAGATCGTGATCCTCGACGAGGCCACGTCCGCGCTGGACGCCGCCACCGAGTACAACCTGCATCAGGCGCTGGCGCGGTTCTTGAGCAACCGCACCACCTTGATCATCGCGCACCGCTTGTCGGCTGTGAAGCAGGCCGATCGGGTGCTGGTGTTCGACGGCGGACAAATCGCCGAGGATGGCGACCATCAGCAACTGATTGCTGACGGTGGTTTATACGCCAAGCTTTACGGGCATCTGCAGCAGCATTGATCGCCTGGGGTTAATCGGATTCGGTTGAAGCGTTCATTTCAGCTGCCGGACGCTTACGGCGCTGTCCCCATATGACGTTCAGTGCATCGGCTCCGCGCTCATGACCGAACTCCTTCATGACAATCGCGCAGGATTCGCAGGGCGGCAGGGTGGTGGCAAGCGTGATCGACTTGATATCTTCAGGGTTTGGGTATTTTTCGCTGATGTAGGCAATCAGTTTGCTTTCACTGTCCGCGGAGGTCACTCGACTGAGCCTGTCCGAGGTGCCCGGAGCATCCATCAGATGGGGGATAGCGAGCAATTTTCCATCGGCGCTCAGGGTGAGGGCGGCAGGGTCAATCGCGTTCCTGATGCCATCAACATTAAAGTAAGTGGCCTCCTTGAAGTCTACTTGCGTATAGCCGCTGTGGGATTTGAACAGGGGCAAGTGCCTGGTGTAGTCCTCGATTCCGGAAACACTGACATAGATTTCGTTGTTTCCTGATGCCGTGATGACGTGGGCAAAAGCTATGTTTTTTTGATTTTTGGTGGGAAGGGTTTTTTGCAGTTCCTGCATGGCGTCATTGATGGTCACCGCTCGGGTTGTTGATTGAGATGGGCCGGCGATGGACGGCGAGGTAAAAAGTGCATTGAAGATGTTCGCGGTTGATTTTTGTATGGCTTCGGGCGCCTGTGTGGTGGGTTGCCACACGGCTGCCCCGTTAGGCAAATCAGAGACAATCATTCTGGTGCGACGATCAAATAACACCGCCTCGGCGGGGTAGGTACTGACTTTCAGCCACTTCATATTGGCGGGCGGATGGCTGGGTGCGCCAATGGGTATCGAAATTTCATCGATCTTGTCCAGTGCCCGCTCGACCTGGTCCCTGCCGTAGATTCGTGCGGCGTTGTTTGCGTTCAACGAACCGATGTACACCCGTTGTAGCTCTTCTCCCAAAGAGCCGGGAGTCAGGTCGCTTGGGCCAAGCCTTTTCAGGCTCAGGGGCGACTCGACACTCTCAGTGGAGAGCAATCTGGTCATGTAATAGTCATCCGTGTTCAAGCGGGTGAATATGTACGTGAAGTTCTCATCGATCGAGGGAATGATGAGCGCACCGGTTTGATGTATATCGTCAATTTTTTCTGCGGAACCGGTGACTTTGATGCCTGCGTACAAACCGGTTTGAAACTCTATCGTCGCGGCAATTGTTTCTTTGGGGATGGGAACTCTGCTGGAGAGACCGATCCATTGTGGTTTGCCTTTGTAGGTGTTGAGCTTGCCGTCCTTGAGTTCATAGATTTTTCCTTCGAAGGCGAGCAGGGCGCGATCATTGGGGTGCGTCGGCGTAGAGGGATAGAACGTTGCGTCACCAAACCAGGGGGCCCAGCTTAACTCAGTGCTGAACTCTCCCGCGGGTGGGCGCTCGGCAGGTTTGTCCGGCACTACATATCCGGTTTTGCACACCTCATCTGGCGCACGACGAACACGGCAGGCAAGTTTCCTTAAGGGTGGACTGTCATCCGTGTGGCCGATGCGGCGCAGGGTTCCCGCCTTCAAACGATAGGGAACGTCATCCACATAAAAGAGGCGGCCGCCATCGATTTCAAGCACTTCGCGTACTCGGGCATTTTCCGGCAACTCGACGAGGACCTCGGTGTCGGTTCGGGCCCGTGTGCTGAAATGGGAGCGGCCCGGTGATACGTCAGCGCCCAGCTCGGGGCCGTAAGGCCTGGACGATAAAGGGTCAATCAAACGGTAATCGGCTCTGCCTGTGGCTGCGGTGTTGCGCACAGGAACATCGTCAACTCCACGCACCGTGCTCAATTGGTCATTCATTGTCAGTGGCCGCCAGCGGCCCGGGTCCGTGACCTGGGTCATGCCTTGGACGAAATCGTACTGGCCGGCGCGCCCGGACAACGTCTTGAGACTTAAGTAAGCTCTTTTACTGAGCCTGTACACACTCTGGCTGCCTGCTCGTAGCAACGACGCAATGCCGTCGAGCGGGTTCAGGGTGGCGTTGAGCAAACTACCTGTTAGCGCCGCAAAGGCCGGCAGCGTTTTGTCGAGGCTTAACTTACCCGCCGTGCTGACCAACTTCAGCGAACCTGACGCAAACTTGCCCATGGGCCGGGCGAATGCAACAAAGTCAGTGAACAGGCCAAAGGCCCCACTCACCAGACGATCACGGTCTCCCGAAACCAGGTCTTCGATACTGCCCCAGAAGGGCACAAACGTTTTTATGATGTCCAGGGTTTTTTCACGCTTGGCCTTTTGACGGTCGAATTCGGTTTCGCCATAACAACTGTCGTAGAGTTGTTTTTCGTCAACGAACAGCAGCTTTTCGCAAATGTACCGGGCCACGTCCAGGGCGATTTTCGATTCCAATGTCCGCGGTAAGCTGTGGTCGGCGGCGCTTTTATTCGATTCACCAAACGTGCCGCCAAGCGGGTCCAGAATGGCTTGGCACTCTTCGTGAGCGCCGGGGATGGTGCCTTTTACATGGGCATCCCAATCGAACGGAAGGGTTTTATGGCGAAGAACATCCACACTCACGGCTGAGCCACGGCTGACTCTCCACTTCTCGATTTTCCGCTCCGCGCCGATATGGTGTGGCTGAATATCCGGGCGTGGGCGGATCACACCAGCGCGTGGGAGGAGTTCGTAGTATGAGGTTTTGTTGTTGGCCGTCACTTCCAGAATGAAGCCGTTGCGCGCTCGCAAGGGCAGTGTCTTATCTTCGGATTCATTGTTTGCTTCAATGCCCGTGGTTTCTTTTCTGAGGGTGTAGACCTTCATCACGCCGTACTCCAAGGCTTGGCGATCAGCCAGGGGCTGGGAGGCGAGCAGATGGATGATTAACGTGCGATAGGACCTTCTGATGAAGCTGAGGTAGATGGCAAAATGGGTTTTGAACGTCTGCTCGATATCGGGGAGCGTTCTGTCCTGCTGGGGAATCGCGGTAAAGCCAGGCCCGGCAAAGTTAGTCTGTAGGGTCGTATCGTCATCGATCTTGAACCAGATATCGGTGACGACTTTTCCATCGGGCCTGGTGATGAACCATTTATGCTCAGTGAGTTGTCCGGATGCATACACATCCGCGAATGTGTAGGCCTGGGGTGCGAGTCTCCCGATGGGGCCGCTGAGCCGAGTCGCTGGCGCGGTATAAGCGCTGGATTCCTTGACCAGCTTTCTGCCATCCGTGACGAACCGGCCGTCTGCGAAGAGCTTCGCTATTTTAAGTCTGGCAATGTTCAGCCTCTCGGGGGGACGGCTATCAAGCCAGTTGACCGCCCGGGTCAAGCTGTCGATGCTGAAATCGAGCTTTTGTACAGCGCTCTGTATGTCCTGCGTCGTGTAGTGCCCGTCGGCCTTATGGACCACCAGGCCGTTTGTCACGGCCCATTCCAGCATGGGTTTCAATCTTGTCAGAGTGACCAGTTTCAGATCATCAGCCGTGGCTTCACTGGCGTACCTGCCAGGGAAATCGACCAGTTGCTGGAAACTCAGTCTTTGCAGCAATGTCGGATCAATCGCGTCAGCAAGATAGACGCCATGGGCAAAATTTACCCAGACGGTAGAGCTTCGATAAGGCAGTTGCGCCGGTATATCGCGAATCTGGAATTGCGGCGGGAACAGCGGTTGATAGAGACACGCGAGCAGAATTGATTCGTTCACTGACGCGGCGCGTTTTGAAGAAAGCAGATGCGCCTCGAACTCGGCGCGAATCTGCCTATAGCTTTTCCCCCAGTTGGACGAACTTTGCCACGGGTAACCGGCGATACTGTCCGGGCTCTCGTTTTGCCCATCCGCGAGCCAAAGACGAATGGCTTTGGCAAGCAACTTGGTGCATATCCCCGAAGCCGTATCCTCACCGGGCCTGCCGCCAAACCAGCCCAGCGCTTGCAATAGCTGGGTTGCCAGTTTCCGGGCGTTCATCGATAGCAGGATATCTTCCAGATACGCCGAAGGCTTCGCCCGGATTTGCGTCGTCGTCAATGTGTCGATATCCAAAGCGCTGAGGTAGGCCAGCAAAGGAGTTTGCGGCGTAGGCAGGAATTGACGCACCGTTTCAATGAGCAGGCTTTCAGCATTCGTGCTCAGTGCGTCGATGTTTACTCCGTTTCCCAGTCCCAGTGTGTGCTGAGCACGCTTTTCTTCCAGCGCACTCACCGTGTCGTTGCGTTGTTCGGTGTTTTGCGGATTCCATGGGGTAATACCGTAAAACCAGGCCATCCGGGCAAGTGTTACGTGGCCGTCGAAACGAATTTGCCCACCCAATAGTCGAGCAGCTTTTTCAATTTTTCCACGCAGCTCGTTCCAGGCGGGTTTCTTGTTCAGTAGAACCGGGATGGTTGTTTCCCTGTTCCTTGACAGTGTTTCGTAGATGGCTTCGCCGTCTTTTAAGGTGACGATCAAGTGGTAATGAGGGGCACGCACTATTTTGCACAAGGCCTGATAGCTTTTATCCTGGATGAGTGTTTGCAGCGCACGCTGACCGGTTTCGTTTTCCAGCGCCATGGGTGAACAAAGCCTGGGCTTGACCAGACTATCGGTCAACGTCTGCGACGGCGTCTGATTGTTTCGGACAAGCGATAACATTGCCTCGTAATCGCCCAGTAATCCCTGATGTTGTTCGGCATAAGAGGGTGTCGGGCTCAGGTTATCTGTAAGGCCTGGGGCGGCTGTAGGTTGCATATGAAGGTTCCCTGGTGATTAACGAACGTTTCTCTACATGCCTCGATAAGGCGCAAGGCAGAGAAGGTCCCGTATCAAAACAGTCCAGGAAAATCAGGGGGTGGTAGATAGGTATGGCGCCCAGGAAAGTTGTAACTGTATTTGCCATTTGCCAGGGCTTATCGCCCGTGTTGTCTCGGGCATCCAGGGGCATGCGGCGTCAAATAGTGCCCGGCCTCTTGCGGGGAGCTGCTACGCCTCCTAGTCTTGCGGGAATGAGCGGTCTGAATGCTGATCGCCTACGCCTATGCAAGGGACCTCATGACTCAAGCGCGGACTCTCGGAACCCCCCGGTTGTTGGGCATCGTCTGGCCTTTTATCGCCGTTGTCCTGTTTCAGGCATTGCTGGGTGGCGTCAGCCTTTATGTATTGTCCGCGGTTCGCGGCTATGTGGCAGGAGAAAGCCTTTGGTCCAAGGGCCAGAAAGACGCCATTTACTACCTCAACCTTTATGCCGACAGCCGCGACGACGCAATCTTTCAGAAATACCAGCGGGCCATTGCCGTACCTGAGGGTGGTCATGAATTGCGGGTGGCCCTGGACCGTCAGCCGCCGGATCTGCAGGCGGCACGGGCGGGGATCCTCAAGGGCGGCAACCACCCGGACGATGTGTCCAGTGTGATCTGGCTCTACCTGAATTTTCGGCACTTCAGTTACCTGGAAGAGGCCATCGATCTCTGGACCGTGGGCGACGGATACCTGATTGAACTGGATAACGTCGCCCGCCAGATGCACAGCCGCATCGCCGCGGGTGAGGTTTCGGAGGCCGAGATCCGCGGCTGGAAAGCAAAAATCTTTGCCATCAACGATTCTGTCACCCCGGCGGCCAAGGCGTTCAGCGATGCGCTGGGGGAGGGGTCGCGCGTCATCCTGCGCCTGTTGCTGGTGACCAACTTCGCCACCGCCCTGGGGTTGATCGTGCTGGCGCTGTTGCGCACTCATAAACTGTTGGCCCAGCGACAGGTTTTCGCCAACGCCCTGCAACTGGAAAAAGAGCGGGCGCAGATCACGTTGCAATCCATTGGTGACGGGGTGATCACCACCGATGTGGAAGGGGCGATCGCTTACATGAATCCCGCTGCCGAAGCGATGACTCACTGGAAGGCTGAACACGCCACGGGTCTGCCCTTGGCCGCACTGTTCAATTTGCTCGATGACAACGCCCAGAGTGAAGGCTTGACCCTGATCGAACACATTCTCAGCGGTCGGCTCGGTGGCGGCAGCGAGCATTCCAAGCTGATCCAGCGCCTGGATGGCAGCACCGTGTCAGTCACCCTGGTGGGCGCGCCGATCCGCCATGCCGGCAAGGTCAGCGGAGCGGTCCTGGTGTTGCATGACATGACCCAGGAACGCCAATACATCGCCAACCTGTCGTGGCAGGCCACCCACGATGCCCTGACCGGCCTGGCCAACCGCCGGGAATTTGAATATCGCCTTGAGCAAGCCTTGCACAATCTGACACGCCAGATCGGGCGTCATGCGTTGATGTTCCTCGATCTGGACCAGTTCAAGCTGGTCAACGACACCTGCGGCCATGCAGCGGGTGACGAGTTGTTGCGTCATATCTGCGCGTTGCTGCAATCGGGGTTGCGAGAAAACGACACCCTGGCCCGATTGGGGGGCGATGAGTTCGGTATCTTGCTGGAGAACTGCTCCCCGGACGCCGCGGAAAAGATCGCCGAAGGGCTGCGCCAGACCGTACAGAACCTGCACTTTGTCTGGAAGGGTCGTCCGTTCGTGACCACCGTGAGCATCGGCCTGGTGCATATCGCGCAGAGCCCGACGACGCTGGAGTCGTCCCTGCGCGCCGCCGATATGGCCTGTTACATGGCCAAGGAAAAGGGTCGCAACCGCGTCCAGGTCTATCACGCCGATGATTCTGAACTGTCCCTGCGCTTTGGCGAGATGGCTTGGGTCCAGCGCTTGCACATGGCCCTGGAGGAGAATCGCTTCTGTCTTTATGCCCAGGAAATCGCCGCGCTGGGGCCGGGTGACCATGGCGGCGGACATATCGAGATCCTGCTGCGCCTGCATGACGAAGCCGGAAGGATGATCCTGCCGGACAGTTTCATTCCCGCGGCAGAACGTTATGGTTTGATGACTTCCCTGGATCGCTGGGTGGTGGAGAACGTCTTCAAAATCATCCGCCAATGCCTGAACGATTCGCGACAGGGACCGATGGCCATGTGTGCGATTAATCTGTCAGGCACAACTATCGGAGATCAGGCATTCCTTGATTTCCTGCGTAAACAGTTCGTGGCCTACTCGATTCCACCAGAAATGATTTGTTTTGAAATAACCGAGACCAGCGCTATTTCAAATTTAGGCAGTGCCATTCGCTTTATCAATGAACTCAAGAGCTTGGGTTGTTATTTTTCGCTGGATGACTTTTGTGCCGGAATGTCTTCATTCGCTTACTTGAAACATTTACCTGTAGACTTCCTGAAGATCGACGGGAGTTTCGTAAAGGATATGCTGGACGACCCGATTAACCGTGCAATGGTCGAGGTGATCAATCACATCGGCCACGTCATGGGTAAGCGCACGATTGCCGAGTTTGTTGAAACCACCCAGATCGAGCAGGCATTGCTGGAGATCGGGGTGGATTACGCTCAAGGGTATGTGATCGAACGCCCGCAATTGTTTACCTGTGATACGTTGCAAAGCAGGCCGGCCCGACCCCAGCCGCTGTTATTCAAGGCCCCCGGCACGTTCCGCTGAACCTCTTGTTGATCTGGAAAAATCACAATCAAAAGGAGCCCGACAGTGATCGACACATTCAACCGAACAGGCCCGCTCATGGACGCCACAAGCTATCCGAAATGGGCACAACAGCTCATTACCGATTGCAGCGAGAGCAAACGCCGGGTTGTCGAACACGAGCTGTATCAGCGCATGCGCGATAACAAGCTCAGTGCCAAGACCATGCGCCACTACCTTATTGGTGGTTGGCCGGTCGTTGAACAGTTCGCCTTATACATGGCACAGAACCTCACCAAGACGCGCTTTGCCCGCCATCCCGGCGAGGACATGGCGCGCCGCTGGCTGATGCGCAACATTCGTGTCGAACTCAACCATGCCGATTACTGGGTCAACTGGAGCGCCGCCCATGGCGTGACTCTGGAAGATTTACAAGCCCAACGGGTGCCACCCGAACTCCATGCGCTGAGCCACTGGTGCTGGCATACCAGTTCTTCGGACGCACTGATCGTGGCCATCGCCGCGACCAACTATGCCATCGAAGGGGCAACCGGGGAGTGGTCGGCATTGGTGTGTTCCAATGGCATCTATGCGGCGGCTTTTGCCGAGGAAGACCGCAAGCGAGCCATGAAATGGCTGAAGATGCACGCTCAGTATGATGATGCCCACCCTTGGGAAGCCCTGGAAATCATCTGCACCCTGGCGGGCATGAACCCGAGCACGGCCCTGCAAACCGAGCTACGTCAGGCCGTCTGCAAGAGCTATGACTACATGTACCTCTTCCTGGAGCGCTGCATGCAACTGGAGCAATCGGAATCCGTGGGGAAAACCTCATCGACCCGTGAGCGCCTGGCGCTGGCCGAGAGCTGATAGCCGATAGCCAACCCATGTGGGAGCCAGCATGCTCGCGAAGGGGGCAGGACAGTCAACGGGGAGGTTGACTGCCCGATCGCCATCGCGAGCAGGCTCGCTCCCACAAGGGACTTGGGGTGAACACCGAAGCGGTTAACCCTGAAAAAACCAGTGTGGGAGCAAGGCTTGCCCGCGATGGTGGTGGCACATTCAGCATGGATGCAAGCTGACCTGCCGCTTTCGCGAGCAAGCCCGCTCCCACAAGGGACTTGGGGTGAACACCGAAGCGGTTAACCCTGAAAAAACCAGTGTGGGAGCAAGGCTTGCCCGCGATGACGGCGGCACATTCAGCATGGATGCAAGCTGACCCAGCGCTTTGGCGAGCAAGCCCGCTCCCACAAGGGATTTGCGGTGGATACCGAATCGGTTAACCCTGAAAAACCAATGTGGGAGCAAGGCTTGCCCGCGATGACGGCGGCACATTCAGGATGGATGCAAGCTGACCCAGCGCTTTCGCGAGCAAGCCCGCTCCCACAAGGGATTTGCGGTGGATGCCGAATCGGTTAACCCTGAAAAACCAATGTGGGAGCAAGGCTTGCCCGCGATGGTGGTGGCACATTCAGCATGGATGCAAGCTGACCTGCCGCTTTCGCGAGCAAGCCCGCTCCCACAAGGGTATTTGCGGTGGATGCCGAATCGGTTAACCCTGAAAAACCAATGTGGGAGCAAGGCTTGCCCGCGATGGTGGTGGCACATTCAGCATGGATGCAAGCTGACCCAGCGCTTTCGCGAGCAAGCCCGCTCCCACAAGGGATTTGCGGTGGATGCCGAATCGGTTAACCCTGAAAAACCAATGTGGGAGCAAGGCTTGCCCGCGATGACGGCGGCACATTCAGGATGGATGCAAGCTGACCCAGCGCTTTCGCGAGCAAGCCCGCTCCCACAAGGGATTTGCGGTGGATACCGAATCGGTTAACCCTGAAAAACCAATGTGGGAGCAAGGCCTGCCCGCGATGACGGCGGCACATTCAGCGCTGATGCAAGCTGACCCAGCGCTTTCGCGAGCAAGCCCGCTCCCACAAGGGATTTGCGGTGGATGCCGAATCGGTTAACCCTGAAAAACCAATGTGGGAGCAAGGCTTGCCCGAGATGACGGCGGCACATTCAGGATGGATGCAAGCTGACCTGCCGCTTTCGCGAGCAAGCCCGCTCCCACAAGGGACTTGGGGTGAACACCGAATCGGTTAACCCTGAAAAAACCAGTGTGGGAGCAAGGCTTGCCCGCGATGGTGGTGGCACATTCAGCATGGATGCAAGCTGACCCAGCGCTTTCGCGAGCAGGCTCGCTCCCACAAGGGTATTTGCGGTGGATACCGAATCGGTTAACCCTGAAAAACCCCCGTGGGAGCAAGGCTTGCCCGCGATGGCGGCGGCACATTCAGCATGGATGCAGGCTGACCTGCCGCTTTCGCGAGCAAGCCCGCTCCCACAGGGGATTGGCGGTGAACACCGAATCGGTTAACCCTGAAAAACCAATGTGGGAGCAAGGCTTGCCCGCGATGGCGGTGGCACATTCAGCATGGATGCAAGCTGACCCAGCGCTTTCGCGAGCAAGCCCGCTCCCACAAGGGTATTTGCGGTGGATGCCGAATCGGTTAACCCTGAAAAACCAATGTGGGAGCAAGGCTTGCCCGCGATGACGGCGGCACATTCAGGATGGATGCAAGCTGAACTGCCGCTATCGCGAGCAGGCTCGCTCCCGCATTTTTCGACGGTGTTCACAGAATCGGTAATGGCTGGTTTCAACCCGCCATCGCCAGCCGGTTACGGCCCTCGCGCTTGGCCACGTACAGCGCGTTGTCGGCCCTGCGCAGCAGGCTTTCGACTGACTCGCCCGGCAGCAGCGTCGCGCAACCCAGGCTGACGGTCAGTTCGATCCGCGTGCCAGCGGCAAAATAATCCTGCGCTTGGGCGGCATGACGCAGCCGTTCTCCGACCAAGGCCGCGGCGTCCCGGCTGGTGTTCGAGAGCAGAATCAGGAATTCTTCGCCACCGAATCTGAACACCATGTCCACATTGCGCAGCTGATTCTTGATGGCCTCGGCAACACCCTTCAATACCTCATCGCCGATACCGTGGCCATGGCTGTCGTTGACACGCTTGAAATGATCGATGTCCAGCATCAACAGTGACAGCGGTTGCAAATGACGCTTGGCCATATCAACTTCTCGGATCAGCGTCTGGTCCATGGCGATGCGGTTGCCCGTGCCGGTCAGCGGGTCACGCAGGGCGCTTTGGGTCGCGGCGCGATAGAGCAGGGCATTGCGCAACGGAAACAGCAGCGTCGACAACACTGACTCAAGATCGGCTTGTTCGGTCTCGGTGAAGCGCTGGTTGCGGCGAAACACCAGTTCGCCCAAGTATTCGCCTTCATGGCTGAGGTTATAGGTGAGGGTGTGATGCCCGCGTTGACCCAGCTCCAGGCGCAGATCGCTGGGGCTGTGCCGGTAGATCAGCGCGTCCAGAGGCACCAGCCGCTGAACCTCGCGGAAAAACAGACCCAGGATCCGTTGCGGCTCCAGGCTGGTTTGCAATTGCTGGCCCAGTTGCTGGCGCAATTGCGAAAGATTGACGGAGCGTGCCACCAGTGGTGATGGCTGGCCAAATCCCAGGCGCTGCAGTTTGGCGCTGTCGAAATCAATCGCGTTGATCTGGGTTGGCGTTTTCATATGGCGTGAGCCCCTAAGCAAATCTGTCCTGACAGGTTGGGTGAGGCAGCTTTGGCCGGCGCGTCGTACTCCTTCAGTCCCGTAAGACATCTGATTTGAGTTTAGTCCGCTTTACCTGGGCAGACCTAAGTCTCATCTCAACGTCCATTACCCGCCGAACATGGCGTGTTTGAGGGTCTTTAGAGCGAAAGTCGTGCCATTCGGTTCATTAGAATAAAAAACCGATTGCAAATCAATGAATTGACCTCAAGCGGTGAGGGGCCCGTCGGCATTGGGCGACATAGGCTTGGCGGTTCGCCTGGCTACGCATCGGGGGCAGTGGTGTCGCGACGGTAAACCGGCGCGACGCCAAGGTGGGCAGTTACTGGGCGTTGAAAGCCTGACCGTTGACGCCTGTGCTATCCGGCCCCATGAGGTATAGGTAGATCGGCATGATTTCTTCAGGCGTAGGGTTGTTGAGCGGGTTTTCCCCCGGGTAGGCCTGGGCGCGCATGCTGGTGCGGGTGGCGCCGGGGTTGATGCTGTTGGCGCGCACCGGTGCGACGGTCTCGACTTCGTCGGCCAGGGTTTGCATCAGCCCCTCGGTGGCAAACTTGGAGACGCCATAAGCGCCCCAGTAAGCCCGTCCCTTGCGCCCGACGCTGCTGGAGGTGAACACCACGGACGCGTCCTTGGACAGCTTGAGCAGCGGCAACAAGGTGCTGGTAAGCATGAACATGGCGTTGACGTTCACCTGCATCACCCGCATGAAGTTCTCGCCGGACAACTGCTCCAGCGGCGTACGCGGGCCGATGATCGAGGCGTTGTGCAGCAAGCCGTCCAGATGGCCGAACTCGGTTTCGATCATGGCCGCCAGTTCATCGTACTGATGGGGCAGGGCCGTTTCGAGGTTGAACGGAATCACCGCTGGCTGTGGATGCCCGGCCGCTTCGATTTCATCGTAGACCTGGGTCAGGTTGGCTTCGGTCTTGCCCAGCAGCAAGACGGTAGCACCGTGGGCGGCATAGGCTTTGGCGGCCGCGGCGCCAATGCCACGACCGGCGCCGGTGACCAGAATGACCCGGCCATTGAGCAGGTCGGGGCGGGCGGAATAATCAAACATAAAAAACCTCACGAAACAGAACAAATGCGTGGCGATGCGCACGTGTGGCGAAGGGATTTATCTGTGGCGAGGGGATTTATCCCCGCTGGGCTGCGAAGCAGCCCCAAATTTTTGCAGGTTGGCCTGATGCTGTAGGAGAGGCGCTTCGCGCCTCAGCGGGGATAAATCCCCTCGCCACAAAGCAGCGACAACAGTGAGTACGGTCAGCTCAGCAACTGCACAACGCGTTATCCAGCACTTCACGCAGCGCCGAGGGGTGGTCGATCACGACATCCGCGCCCCAATGTTTCGGGTTGTCGTCTGGATGAATGTAGCCGTAGGTCACCGCGCAAGTCCTGGTGCCGGCGCTGCGGCCAGACTCGATGTCCCGCAGGTCGTCGCCCACGAACAATACGCTGGCCGGGTCCAGGTCGAGCATCTTGCACGCCAGGGTCAGAGGCTCCGGGTCCGGCTTGCTGTTTTTTACATGGTCCGGGCAGATCAGCACTTTCGAGCGTTCGGCCAGGCCCAGTTGCTGCATGATCGGCTCAGCGAAGCGCACCGGTTTGTTGGTGACCACCCCCCAGATCAGGTTGGCCGCTTCAATGTCGGCCAGCACCTGGGCCATGCCGTCAAACAGATGGCTGTGGACCGCGCAACCTTTGAGGTAGCGGTCGAGGAATTCCTGGCGCAGTTCCTCGAAACCCGGCGATTCCGGGTCCATGGAAAAGGTCACCGCGACCATCGCCCGGGCGCCGCCGGAAATCTCGTCGCGAATATGCTGCGTGTTGATCGGTGGCAGACCACGGTCGGCACGCATGGCCTGGCAGATGGCGATGAAGTCCGGCGCGGTGTCGAGCAGCGTGCCGTCCATGTCGAAGAGAACTGCTTTGAGACGCATCGACTTACTCCTCGCGCAAGGTCTGGATCATGTAGTTGACGTCAACGTCGGCGGCCAGCTTGTAGTGCTTGGTCAGCGGGTTGTACGTCAGGCCGATGATGTCTTTTACGGTCAGCCCGGCCATGCGGCTCCAGGCGCCCAACTCCGAAGGCCGGATGAATTTCTTGAAGTCGTGAGTGCCACGTGGCAACAGCTTCATGATGTATTCGGCGCCGATGATGGCGAACAGGTAGGCCTTCGGATTGCGGTTGATGGTGGAGAAGAACACCTGGCCACCGGGCTTGACCATGCGAAAGCACGCGCGAATGACCGATGACGGATCCGGCACGTGTTCGAGCATTTCCAGGCAGGTGACTACATCGAACTGTTCGGGCATTTCCTCGGCCAGGGCTTCGGCGGTGGTCTGCCGGTATTCCACGCTGACGCCGGATTCCAGTTGATGCAGTTGCGCAACCGCCAGCGGTGCTTCGCCCATGTCGATGCCCATCACCGTCGCTCCGCGCTGGGCCATGGCTTCGCTGAGGATGCCGCCGCCGCAGCCGACATCGAGCACTTTCTTGCCAGCCAGGTTGACCCGCTCGTCAATCCAGTTGACCCGCAGCGGGTTGATGTCGTGCAGCGGTTTGAATTCGCTTTCACGGTCCCACCAGCGATGGGCCAGGGCTTCGAATTTGGCGATTTCGGCGTGGTCGACGTTGCTCATGTGCAGATCCTCGAAAAACTTGAAAAATCGTAGGCCCCGAGCCGTGGCTCAAGGGACCTGGTTATTCGTTGTGGCCGCTGATGCGACGACCCCATGCCTGTGCCGTGGCACTGAGCTGCGATTCGTCCAGGCAGGTCAGGCGGCCGTCCTCAAGCAAGGGCTTGCCGGCCACCCACAGATGTTTCACGCAGTCGCGACCGGTGGCGTAGATCAGTTGCGACACCGGGTCATAGACCGGCTGCTGGGCCAGTCCCGACAAATCAAAGGCCACCAGGTCAGCGGCCTTGCCGACTTCCAGCGAGCCGACCGTCGCTTCGATGCCCAGTGCCCGGGCGCCATTAAGCGTGGCCATGCGCAACGCCCTGTGGGCGTCCAGGGCCGTGGCTGAACCGGCGACGGCCTTGGCCAGCAATGCGGCGGTGCGAGTTTCACCCAGCAGGTCCAGATCGTTGTTGCTCGCCGCGCCGTCAGTGCCGACCGCGACATTGACCCCGGCCTGCCACAGGCGCTCCACCGGGCAGAAACCACTGGCCAGCTTCATATTCGATTCCGGGCAATGGATCACGCTGCAGTTGCTTTCTACCAGCAAAGCCTGGTCTTCATCGCTGACCTGAGTCATGTGCACTGCCTGAAAGCGCGGCCCCAGCAGGCCCAGTCGTCCCAGCCGGGCCATGGGCCGCTCACCGGTGTTATCCACAGCCTGCTGCACTTCGAAGGCGGTTTCGTGAACATGCAT
Organism: Pseudomonas hefeiensis; assembly: GCF_030687835.1. NCBI lineage: Bacteria > Pseudomonadati > Pseudomonadota > Gammaproteobacteria > Pseudomonadales > Pseudomonadaceae > Pseudomonas > Pseudomonas hefeiensis. The sequence continues at coordinate 4,577,503 of NZ_CP117449.1, read as the reverse complement.
ATGAATGGCCGCGTCCAGTTCTTCGGCGATCACCCGGATTTTCTCCAGGTTTTCGTCACCGACGGTGTAGGGCGCATGGGGACCGAATGCCACTTTGATCCGTGGATGGTGCTTGAGGTCGCCAAACAATTCGATACCCTGACGAATGGCATCATCGGCGCTGGCGGCACCCGGGGATCGGAAAATCGAGGATCGGAATGGCGATTTGTGCGCGGATACCGCTGTTATGCACTCGCTCGCTGGCAACCTTGGGGTAAAAATACATGTCCGAGAAGCACGTGATGCCGCCCTTGAGCTGTTCGGCGATCGCCAGGTCGGTGCCGTCGCGGACAAACTCTTCATCGACCCATTTGCCCTCGGCCGGCCAGATGTGTTGTTCGAGCCAGGTCATCAAGGGCAGATCGTCGGCCAAGCCGCGGAACAGGGTCATCGCCGCATGGCCGTGGGCGTTGATCAACCCAGGGCTGAGGAGCATGCCCGGCAGTTCACGGACCTCGGCGGCGTCACACCTCAGGGCTTCTGCCCGAGGGCCGATGAACACGATGCAGCCGTCGCGGATGCCCAGGCCATGGTCCTTGAGCACGACACCGGCGGGTTCGACAGGCACCAACCAGGTCGGCAGCAATAATAAGTCGAGCGCAACGGCTGGCTTGGGCATCGTGGAACGGTTCCATGGCGTATAAAGGATGGCGAAGTATACCCGAGCGTCTTCGCGGAGGGATCGCTATAATCGGCGGCTTTTGTTCATGAGTGCGGGGTGTGGGATGCGCGATCGACTGTTGGCTGCGGAGAAGGTGAAGGCCATCGATTGGCGTGATGGCGCCCTCTATCTGTTGGATCAGCGTATTTTGCCGTTCGAGGAAACCTGGATCGCCTACACCACGGCGGCCGGTGTGGCTGAGGCCATTCGCTCGATGGTGGTGCGCGGCGCGCCGGCTATCGGCATCAGCGCGGCCTATGGCGTGGTGCTGGCAGCGCGGGCGCGGGTGGCCGAGGGCGGGGACTGGCAGGCGGCGCTGGAAGCCGATTTTGCCCTGCTGGCCGACTCCCGGCCGACGGCGGTGAACCTGTTCTGGGCACTGGACCGGATGCGTGACCGGCTGGGGCGCTTGAAAGAGCATGCCGAACCGCTGGCGGCCCTTGAGGCCGAAGCTGTCGCAATCCATGAAAGCGACCGCGAAGCCAACCTGACCATGGCTCAGTTGGGTGTCGACCTGATCCGCAAGCATCAGGGCAACGCCCAGGCCATCCTGACCCATTGTAATACCGGGGCCCTGGCCACCGGCGGCTTTGGCACGGCCCTTGGCGTGATCCGGGGGGCGTTCCTCGAGGGTATGGTCGAGCGCGTCTACGCCGACGAAACCCGTCCGTGGCTGCAAGGCTCGCGCCTCACCGCGTGGGAACTGGCCAATGAAGGCATCCCGGTGACCCTCAATGCCGATTCCGCCGCCGCCCACATCATGAAGACCAAGGGCGTGACCTGGGTGATCGTTGGCGCCGACCGCATCACGGCCAATGGCGACGTGGCGAACAAGATCGGTACCTATCAACTGGCGGTCTGCGCCATGCACCACGGCGTGCGCTTCATGGTGGTGGCGCCGAGTTCGACCATCGACATGAACCTGGCCAGCGGCGAAGACATTCCGATTGAGGAGCGTGACGGGCGCGAGCTGCTGGAGGTTGGCGGCAAGCGGGTCGGGGCGGATGTGGATGCCTTCAACCCGGTGTTCGACGTCACCCCGGCGGACCTGATCGACGCCATTGTCACCGAAAAAGGCATCGTCGAGCGCCCGGACATGGCGAAGATGGCGCAGTTGATGTGTCGCAAGCGGTTGCATTGACGATTGGTGTTGCCTGGTCCATCGCCTTCGCGAGCAAGCCCGCTCCCACATTGTGACCGCGTCGTTCGCATGATTGATGCACGACACAGGTCCAGTGTGGGAGCGGGCTTGCTCGCGAAGAGGCCCCAATAGTCAACAAATGCCTTGCATTTACCCTTCAAATCTTCATTCGCCTCGCCTCTAAGCCCCTCTCGTCCCATATCAGCCTGTCACCGGTCAACTAACTATGCTCCATGCGCATCAGGGGGATAGGTGCGTGGCGGCTCTTGTGATAACATCCGGCGGTTTCCAGGGCTGCCTCGCGAGGTAGCCTTTACTGCGCAGATCCATGGCATAACTCGTTGATTTGTCGTAAGTCGCTGCATGGCACTTGTTCTGCAGCGGCGAGCTTCGTTCGTCCCATCTGGATGTGACGAGGTTTCACCAGAAAAAGGAATCAGGCTTCTCATGGGCGAACTGGCCAAAGAAATCCTCCCGGTCAATATCGAAGACGAGCTGAAACAGTCCTACCTCGACTACGCAATGAGCGTAATCGTCGGGCGGGCGCTGCCGGATGCGCGCGATGGCTTGAAGCCCGTGCACCGGCGCGTGCTGTTTGCGATGAGCGAGCTGGGCAACGACTTCAACAAGCCGTACAAGAAATCAGCCCGTGTCGTCGGTGACGTGATCGGTAAGTATCACCCCCACGGTGACACCGCCGTGTACGACACCATCGTCCGGATGGCCCAGCCATTCTCCCTGCGCTACTTGCTGGTAGACGGCCAGGGCAACTTCGGTTCCGTGGACGGCGACAACGCCGCAGCCATGCGATACACCGAAGTGCGCATGACCAAGCTGGCCCACGAACTGCTGGCCGACCTGCATAAAGAAACCGTGGACTGGGTGCCGAACTACGACGGCACCGAAATGATCCCGGCGGTCATGCCGACCCGTATCCCGAACCTGCTGGTCAACGGCTCCAGCGGTATCGCCGTGGGCATGGCGACCAACATCCCGCCGCACAACCTCGGTGAAGTCATCGACGGTTGCCTGGCCCTCATCGACAATCCCGAGCTGACGGTCGATGAGCTGATGCAGTACATCCCCGGTCCCGACTTCCCGACCGCCGCGATCATCAACGGTCGCGCCGGCATCATCGAAGCCTACCGTACCGGTCGCGGGCGCATTTACATGCGCGCCCGCTCGACCATCGAAGACATCGACAAGGTCGGTGGCCGCCAGCAGATCGTCATCACCGAACTCCCGTACCAGCTGAACAAGGCCCGTCTGATCGAGAAGATCGCCGAGCTGGTGAAAGAGAAGAAGCTTGAAGGCATCACCGAGCTGCGGGACGAGTCCGACAAGGACGGCATGCGCGTCGTGATCGAATTGCGTCGCGGCGAAGTGCCTGAGGTGATTCTCAACAACCTCTACGCCCAGACCCAGCTGCAAGCGGTGTTCGGCATCAATATCGTGGCGCTGATCGATGGCCGTCCGCGGATCCTGAACCTCAAGGACCTGCTGGAAGCCTTCGTGCGTCACCGTCGCGAAGTGGTCACCCGCCGCACCGTGTTCGAACTGCGCAAGGCCCGCGAGCGTGGTCATATCCTCGAAGGTCAGGCCGTTGCCCTGTCGAACATTGACCCGGTCATCGCCCTGATCAAGGCCTCGCCAACGCCGTCGGAAGCCAAGGAAGCGCTGATCAGCACGCCTTGGGAATCCACCGCAGTCGTGGCGATGGTCGAGCGTGCTGGCGCCGACTCGTGCCGTCCGGAAAACCTCGACCCGCAATACGGCCTGCGCGACGGCAAGTACTTCCTGTCCCCGGAGCAGGCGCAAGCCATTCTGGAACTGCGTCTGCACCGCCTGACCGGTCTGGAACACGAGAAGCTGCTGGCTGAATACCAGGAAATCCTCAACCAGATCGGCGAGCTGATCCGCATCCTCAACAGCGCTACGCGCCTGATGGAAGTGATCCGCGAAGAGCTGGAAGTGATCCGTGCCGAATATGGCGACGTGCGCCGTACCGAGATTCTCGATGCGCGCCTGGACCTGACCCTGGGTGACATGATCCCGGAAGAAGAGCGCGTGGTGACCATTTCCCACGGCGGTTACGCCAAGACCCAGCCGCTGGCCGCCTACCAGGCCCAGCGTCGCGGCGGCAAAGGCAAGTCGGCCACCGGCGTCAAGGACGAGGACTACATCGCTCACCTGCTGGTTGCCAACAGCCACACCACGCTGTTGCTGTTCTCCAGCAAGGGCAAGGTGTACTGGCTCAAGACCTACGAAATTCCCGAAGCGTCCCGTGCCGCCCGTGGTCGTCCGCTGGTCAACCTGCTGCCGCTTGATAGTGATGAATACATCACCACCATGTTGCCGGTGGAGGAATACACCGAAGGTCACTACATCTTCATGGCCACCGCCAAGGGCACCGTGAAGAAGACGCCGCTGGAATCCTTCAGCCGTCAGCGCAGTGTTGGCCTGATCGCGCTGGAGCTGGACGAAGGTGACGTGCTGATTTCCGCCGCCATCACCGACGGTGAGCGTGAGGTCATGCTGTTCTCCGACGGCGGCAAGGTTACCCGTTTCAAGGAATCCGACGTTCGCGCCATGGGCCGTACCGCCCGCGGTGTGCGTGGCATGCGCCTGCCGGAAGGCCAGAAGCTGATCTCCATGCTGATCCCCGAAGAAGGCAGCCAGATCCTCACCGCTTCGGCGCGTGGTTATGGCAAGCGCACGGCCATCAGCGAGTTCCCTGAATACAAGCGTGGCGGCCAGGGCGTGATCGCCATGGTCAGCAACGACCGTAACGGTCGTCTGGTCGGCGCTGTCCAGGTACTCGATGGCGAGGAGATCATGTTGATCTCCGACCAGGGCACTCTGGTGCGCACGCGGGTTGCCGAGGTGTCGAGCCTGGGTCGTAACACCCAGGGCGTGACGCTGATCAAGCTGGCCAGCGACGAGAAGCTGGTAGGGCTTGAGCGGGTGCAGGAGCCATCGGAAGTCGAAGGCGAGGAGCTGGAAGGCGAGGAGGGCGTGGAGTTCGACGGTACTCTTGCTACCGACGTTGACGACATGACCGGCGACCAACCGCTCGACGCTGCCGCAGACGAAGAAGAACCGCAGGACTAAGCGGACATGCAGGGGGCGGATGAAGATTCGCCCCCTTGTTGTTTGTCCCGTTTGAAAATTTGCGACACTGCATATCCCCCTTGTGGGAGCGGGCTTGCTCGCGAATGCGGTGTATCAGTCAATTGGATGTCGACTGGCACACTGCATTCGCGAGCAAGCCCGCTCCCACAGGGGGTGTGTTGATTGAAGATTGATGTGACCACCAGATCAGAGCGAGATTGGATGTGAGCAAGAGAGCCTATAACTTCTGTGCCGGCCCGGCGGCGCTTCCTGAAGCGGTCCTGAAGCGTGCCCAAGGTGAACTTCTCGACTGGCATGGCAAGGGCCTGTCCGTCATGGAAATGAGCCATCGCAGCGATGAGTTCGTGTCCATTGCCACCAAGGCCGAGCAGGACTTGCGTGATCTGCTGAACATCCCCTCCAACTACAAAGTGCTGTTCCTGCAGGGCGGCGCCAGCCAGCAGTTTGCGCAGATTCCGCTGAACCTGCTGCCCGAAAGCGGCAAGGCCGACTACATCGACACCGGGATCTGGTCGCAGAAAGCCATCGAAGAAGCCTCGCGCTACGGCCACGTCAATGTCGCGGCCAGCGCCAAGCCCTACGACTATTTCGCCATCCCCGGCCAGAACGAGTGGAACCTGTCCAAGGACGCTGCCTACGTTCATTACGCGCCGAACGAAACCATCGGCGGCCTGGAATTCAACTGGATTCCGGAAACTGGCGACGTGCCATTGGTGGCTGACATGTCTTCGGACATCCTGTCGCGCCCTGTGGATATTTCCCGTTTCGGCATGATCTACGCCGGCGCCCAGAAGAACATCGGTCCCAGCGGCATCCTGGTCAGCATCATTCGCGAAGATCTGCTGGGACGCGCCCGTTCCTTGTGCCCGACCATGCTCAACTACAAGGTCGCGGCCGACAACGGCTCGATGTACAACACCCCGCCGACCCTGGCCTGGTACCTGTCCGGCCTGGTATTCGAGTGGCTGAAAGAGCAGGGCGGTGTCGAGGCCATCGGCAAGCTCAACGAAGTGAAGCAGCGCACGCTCTATGACTTCATTGATGCCAGCGGTCTCTACAGCAACCCGATCAACAAGACTGATCGCTCGTGGATGAATGTACCGTTCCGCCTGGCCGACGATCGTCTCGACAAGCCGTTCCTGGCCGGTGCCGACGAGCGCGGGCTGCTGAATCTCAAGGGCCACCGTTCGGTCGGCGGCATGCGCGCTTCCATCTACAACGCCGTCGATATCAATGCGGTCAATGCGTTGATTTCCTACATGGCAGAGTTCGAGAAGGAACATGGTTGATGTCTGAGCAAGAACTCAAGGCGCTGCGCCTGCGCATCGATGCCCTGGACGAAAAGGTCCTGGAGCTGATCAGCGAGCGCGCACGCTGTGCCCAGGAAGTGGCACGGGTGAAAATGGCCTCGCTGGCCGAAGGCGAAGTACCGGTGTTCTATCGCCCGGAACGTGAGGCGCAGGTACTCAAGCGCGTCATGGAGCGCAACAAGGGCCCCCTGGGCAACGAAGAAATGGCGCGGTTGTTCCGCGAGATCATGTCTTCGTGCCTGGCCCTTGAGCAGCCTTTGAAAGTCGCCTACCTGGGCCCTGAAGGCACCTTCACCCAGGCTGCGGCCATGAAGCATTTCGGCCACGCGGTGATCAGCAAGCCGATGGCGGCCATCGACGAAGTCTTCCGTGAAGTGGCGGCGGGCGCGGTGAACTTCGGCGTGGTGCCGGTGGAAAACTCCACCGAAGGCGCGGTCAACCATACGCTGGACAGTTTCCTTGAGCACGACATGGTGATCTGCGGCGAAGTCGAGCTGCGCATCCACCATCACCTGTTGGTGGGGGAGAACACCAAGACCGACAGCATCAGCCGGATCTACTCCCACGCCCAGTCCCTGGCCCAGTGCCGCAAGTGGCTGGATGCCCATTATCCGAATGTCGAGCGCGTGGCGGTGTCCAGCAACGCCGAGGCGGCCAAGCGGGTCAAGGGTGAATGGAACTCGGCGGCGATTGCTGGCGATATGGCGGCCGGCCTCTACGGCCTGACCCGCCTGGCGGAAAAAATCGAGGATCGCCCGGACAACTCCACGCGATTCCTGATGATTGGCAGCCAGGAAGTGCCGCCGACCGGCGACGACAAGACGTCGATCATCGTCTCCATGAGCAACAAACCCGGCGCGCTCCATGAGCTGCTGGTGCCGTTCCATGACAATGGCATCGATCTGACACGGATCGAGACCCGTCCGTCGCGCAGCGGTAAATGGACCTACGTGTTTTTCATCGATTTTGTCGGCCACCACCGCGATCCACTGGTAAAAGGTGTGCTGGAAAAAATCAGTCAGGAAGCAGTGGCACTCAAGGTGCTGGGTTCCTACCCCAAAGCAGTTCTTTAAGGGCGGATAGCTAATGAGTGGCAACTTCCTCGCTCTGGCTCAGCCAGGCGTGCAACAACTCTCGCCTTACGTTCCAGGCAAGCCGGTGGACGAATTGGCCCGTGAGCTGGATCTGGACCCGGCCAGCATCGTCAAGCTGGCAAGCAACGAAAACCCTTTGGGGGCGAGCCCCAAGGCGCTGGAGGCGATCCGTGACGAGCTGGCCGAGCTGACCCGTTATCCCGACGGCAACGGTTTCGCCCTCAAAAGCCTGCTGGCCGAGCGCTGTGGCGTCGAGCTGAACCAGGTGACCCTGGGTAACGGGTCCAATGACATTCTCGAACTGGTGGCGCGTGCCTACCTGGCGCCGGGCCTCAATGCCGTGTTCAGCGAACATGCGTTTGCGGTCTACCCGATCGCCACCCAGGCCGTCGGCGCCGACGCCCGTGTGGTGCCGGCCAAGGATTGGGGGCACGACCTGCCCGCCATGCTGGCGGCCATCGACGCCAACACCCGCGTAGTCTTTATTGCCAATCCAAACAATCCGACCGGCACCTGGTTCGACGCCCAGGCGTTGGACGACTTCCTGCAAGACGTGCCCGAGCATGTGCTGGTGGTGCTGGATGAGGCCTACATCGAATACGCCGAAGGCAGCGATTTGCCCGATGGCCTGGATTTTCTCGCGGCCTACCCGAACCTGCTGGTCTCGCGCACGTTCTCCAAGGCCTATGGCCTGGCGTCGTTGCGGGTTGGCTACGGCCTGTCCACCGCGGTGGTGGCCGATGTGCTCAACCGCGTGCGTCAGCCGTTCAACGTCAACAGCTTTGCCCTGGCCGCAGCCTGCGCTGCGCTCGGGGACGACGCCTACCTGGCCGAAAGCCGCCGTCTGAACGAGGCGGGCATGCAGCAGTTGGAAGCCGGGTTCCGTGAGCTGGGCCTGCGCTGGATTCCATCGAAAGGCAACTTCATCTGCGTCGACCTCGGCCGTGTCGCAGCTCCGGTGTTCCAGGGCCTGTTGCGTGAGGGTGTGATCGTGCGTCCGGTGGCCAACTACGGCATGCCGAACCATTTGCGCGTCACCATTGGCCTGCCAGCGGAAAACAGCCGCTTCCTTGAGGCGTTGAGCAAGGTTCTGGCTCGTGGTTGATGTCACTTCACTGCAACCTGCTGCACCTATGATCGGTCGCCTGGTGGTGGTCGGTCTGGGGTTGATCGGCGGCTCGTTCGCCAAAGGCCTGCGCGAAAGCGGTCTGTGTCGTGAAGTGGTGGGTGTCGACCTGGATCCGCAGTCGCGCAAGCTGGCGGTGGAGCTGGGGGTGGTCGATCGCTGCGAGGACGACCTGGCGATCGCTTGCCAGGGCGCGGACGTTATCCAGTTGGCCGTGCCGATCCTGGCCATGGAGAAACTGCTGGCGCGCCTGGCGAGCATGGACCTGGGGCAAGCGATTCTCACGGATGTCGGCAGTGCCAAGGGCAATGTCGTGCGGGCGGCCACCGACGCTTTCGGCGGGATGCCGGCGCGCTTTGTGCCCGGTCATCCGATTGCCGGTTCCGAGCAGAGCGGGGTGGAAGCCTCCAACGCAGAGCTGTTTCGTCGCCACAAAGTAATACTGACGCCATTGGACCAGACCGATCCGGCTGCGCTGGCGGTGGTGGATCGCCTGTGGCGCGAGCTGGGGGCGGACGTCGAGCACATGCAGGTCGAGCGTCACGATGAAGTATTGGCTGCCACCAGCCATTTGCCGCACCTGCTGGCGTTCGGCCTGGTGGATTCATTGGCCAAACGCAATGAAAATCTCGAGATCTTCCGTTACGCTGCCGGCGGTTTCCGCGATTTCACGAGAATCGCTGGTAGCGACCCGGTCATGTGGCACGACATCTTCCTCGCCAACCGCGAAGCTGTCCTGCGCACACTCGATACATTTCGCAGCGACCTCGACGCCTTGCGCGACGCGGTCGATGCAGGGGACGGGCACCAATTGCTGGGCGTTTTCACGCGCGCCAGGGTGGCCCGCGAGCATTTCAGTAAAATCCTGGCCCGTCGGGCCTATGTGGACGCTATGAACTCCAATGATCTGATTTTCCTGGCACAACCTGGTGGCTCCCTGAGTGGGCGTATTCGTGTACCGGGCGATAAATCGATTTCCCACCGTTCGATCATGCTCGGCTCCCTGGCCGAAGGCGTGACCGAAGTAGAAGGCTTTCTCGAAGGTGAAGACGCCCTGGCGACGCTGCAAGCGTTCCGCGACATGGGTGTGGTCATCGAAGGCCCGCACCACGGTCGCGTGACCATCCATGGTGTTGGCCTGCACGGCCTCAAGCCGGCCCCGGGCCCGATCTATCTGGGCAATTCCGGTACATCGATGCGCCTGCTGTCCGGCCTGCTGGCCGCTCAGGACTTCGACAGCACCCTGACCGGTGACGCTTCGCTGTCCAAGCGGCCGATGAATCGCGTGGCCAATCCCCTGCGGGAAATGGGCGCGGTGATCGAGACGGCGGCCGAAGGTCGTCCGCCAATGACCATTCGCGGTGGCAACAAGCTCAAGGGCCTGACCTACACCATGCCGATGGCCAGCGCCCAGGTGAAATCCTGCCTGCTGTTGGCTGGGCTCTATGCCGAAGGCAAGACCACTGTCACCGAGCCGGCCCCGACCCGCGACCACACCGAGCGCATGCTGCGCGGCTTCGGCTACCCGGTCACGGTCAACGGTGCCACAGCCTCGGTAGAGTCCGGCAGCAAATTGACTGCGACCCACATTGAAGTGCCGGGCGATATCTCGTCCTCGGCGTTTTTCCTGGTGGCCGCGTCGATTGCCGAAGGCTCTGATCTGGTGCTCGAGCATGTGGGCATCAACCCGACCCGTACCGGCGTGATCGACATCCTGCGGCTGATGGGCGCTGACATCACCCTGGAAAACCAGCGTGAAGTGGGCGGCGAGCCAGTTGCAGACCTGCGCGTACGAGCAGCTAAACTCAAGGGTATCGAGATTCCCGAAGCGCTGGTGCCGCTGGCCATCGACGAATTCCCGGTGCTGTTCGTGGCGGCGGCCTGTGCTGAAGGGCGCACCGTGCTGACCGGCGCCGAAGAGCTTCGGGTCAAGGAATCGGATCGTATCCAGGTGATGGCTGACGGCCTGATCGCGTTGGGCGTGAAATGCCAGCCGACGCCGGACGGCATCATCATCGACGGCGGCCAGATCGGCGGCGGCGAAGTCCATGGTCACGGTGATCACCGTATCGCCATGGCCTTCAGTGTTGCGTCTTTGCGCGCCAGTGCGCCGATCCGCATCCATGATTGCGCCAACGTCGCGACGTCGTTCCCGAACTTCCTGGCGCTGTGTGCCCAGGTCGGTATTCGAGTAGCACAAGAGGCACAGTCGTGAACATCAAGGCACCGGTCATCACCATCGATGGCCCAAGCGGTTCAGGCAAGGGCACCATCGCCGGAATACTGGCCAAGCAATTGGGCTGGAACCTGCTCGATTCGGGTGCCTTATATCGCCTGTTGGCGTTCGCCGCCGCCAATCATGGCGTCGATCTGACCAACGAAGAGTTGCTCAAGGCTCTGGCTGCGCATCTGGACGTGCAGTTCATCGCGGCGACCGACGGTCAGCTGCAGCGCATCATTCTGGAGGGTGACGAAGTCAGCAATGTCATTCGTACCGAAAGCGTGGGTGCCGGGGCTTCCCAGGTCGCCGCGCTGCCGGCGGTGCGCGAGGCGTTGCTGCAGCGCCAGCGCGCCTTTCAGGAGCCGCCAGGATTGGTCGCCGATGGGCGCGACATGGGTACCGTGGTGTTTCCCGATGCCCCGCTGAAGATTTTTCTCACCGCCAGCGCCGAGGAGAGGGCTCGCCGGCGATATTTGCAGTTGAAGGGCAAAGGTGAGGATGTTAGTCTGTCGAGTCTGCTAGATGAGATCCGTGCACGCGACGAGCGTGATACCCAGCGCGCAGTAGCCCCGCTCAAGCCGGCGGCTGACGCGATACAGCTGGATTCCACGGAGTTGTCCATCGATCAGGTGTTGCAACGCATCATGAGCGAGATCGCCATTCGCGATATCGCCGGGTGACCAGGAAGCTCCGCAGGGGACCAGTCATAGTCCTGCGGTGCTTCTTTTATATGAAACTAACCCACACCGTCTGGGGTGTGGAGGCGGGCGTATTCTTCGCCCTAATCAACAGGAATTAAAATGAGCGAAAGCTTTGCGGAACTCTTTGAAGAAAGCCTGAAAACCCTGAACCTTCAGGCAGGCTCCATCATCACCGGTGTTATCGTTGATATCGATTACCAAGCTCGCTGGGTAACCGTTCACGCTGGTCTGAAGTCTGAAGCACTCATCCCGCTTGAGCAGTTCTACAACGACGCTGGCGAACTGAACATCAACGTCGGTGACGAAGTTCACGTTGCGCTGGACTCGGTTGAAGATGGCTTCGGTGAAACCAAGCTGTCCCGTGAAAAAGCCAAGCGCGCTGAATGCTGGATCGTTCTGGAAGCGGCTTTCGCAGCTGAGGAAGTGGTCAAGGGCGTTATCAACGGTAAGGTTAAAGGCGGCTTCACTGTCGACGTTAACGGCATCCGTGCGTTCCTGCCAGGTTCCCTGGTTGACGTCCGTCCAGTGCGCGACACCACGCACCTGGAAGGCAAAGAGCTGGAATTCAAGGTCATCAAGCTGGACCAGAAGCGCAACAACGTTGTCGTTTCCCGTCGCAGTGTCCTGGAAGCCGAGAACTCCGCCGAGCGTGAAGCTCTGCTGGAATCGCTGCAGGAAGGCCAACAGGTCAAGGGTATCGTCAAGAACCTCACCGATTACGGCGCATTCGTCGATCTGGGTGGCGTCGATGGCCTGCTGCACATCACCGACATGGCCTGGAAGCGTATCAAGCATCCTTCGGAAATCGTCAACGTTGGCGACGAGATCGATGTCAAGGTTCTGAAGTACGATCGCGAGCGCAATCGTGTTTCCCTGGGCCTCAAGCAACTGGGTGAAGATCCATGGGTTGCTATCAAAGCCCGTTACCCAGAAAGCACCCGCGTCACCGCTCGTGTTACCAACCTCACCGACTACGGCTGCTTCGCTGAGCTGGAAGAAGGCGTTGAAGGTCTGGTACACGTTTCCGAAATGGACTGGACCAACAAGAACATCCACCCTTCGAAAGTCGTACAAGTCGGCGACGAAGTGGAAGTTATGGTTCTGGACATCGACGAAGAGCGTCGTCGTATCTCCCTGGGCATCAAGCAGTGCAAATCTAACCCATGGGAAGATTTCTCTGGCCAGTTCAACAAGGGCGATAAAATCTCCGGCACCATCAAGTCGATCACCGATTTCGGTATCTTCATTGGTCTGGACGGCGGCATCGACGGTCTGGTTCACCTGTCCGACATCTCCTGGAACGAAGTGGGCGAAGAAGCCGTACGCCGCTTCAAGAAGGGCGACGAGCTGGACACCGTTATCCTGTCGGTTGACCCAGAGCGCGAGCGCATCTCCCTGGGCATCAAGCAACTGGAAAGCGATCCGTTCTCCGAGTACGTTCAAGAGAACGACAAAGGCGCAATCGTTAAGGGCATCGTGAAAGAAGTTGACGCTAAAGGCGCCATCATCACCTTGGCCGACGATATCGAAGCGACTCTGAAAGCCTCCGAAATCAGCCGTGACCGCGTTGAAGACGCGCGCAACGTTCTGAAAGAAGGCGAAGAAGTAGAAGCCAAGATCATCAGCGTTGACCGCAAGAGCCGCGTAATCCAGCTCTCCATCAAGTCGAAAGACGACGCTGAAGAGAAAGAAGCAATCCAGAGCCTGCGCGACAAGCCAGCTACCTCTGACATTGCTGCTGGTCCTACCACTCTGGGCGACCTGCTGCGTGCACAGATGGAAAAGCAGAACTGAGTTCTGTCAGACCATAGAAAAAGGGCGACTTCGGTCGCCCTTTTTTGTGGGCGCGATTTGGCAAAAACTGGTCTGTTTGTAAGTTGGCTCCTCTGTCTGACTCGGCAGTGAAACCAATCCTGCAACCAAACTGTCTCTTTCTTTAAGCAGATCAATCACCTATTCAGGGCTAGACTGCGGTTGCCCTAGTCTCCCCGGGTCAGTGTGGGAGCGAGCCAGCTCGCGATAGCGCCAGGTCAGACATCACCCAGTCGGGTGCTGAATGTTCAAGGAGATTAATGAACAGGCTCATCCTGATATTTGCGGTATTGGCCTTGGCAGGTTGCACTACAAGCGCCAAGACCCATGCTATGCGTGGCGTCAGTGGCATCGAGGTCGACTGTTCCGGTCTGGGGTCAGGCTGGGAAAAATGCCACAAGCGCGCGGCGAAGGAGTGCAAGGGTGCAGGGTACAAAGTCATCACCCGCTCCGATGATGCCAAGGATGAAGATCAATACCCTTTCGGCTTCAATCCAGCGGGTTACCTGACCCGCACGATGTTGGTCATTTGTCGCTGAATGCGCTTAAGTGCAAGGCCTGTGCAGAAGCGGGGCAAATACGACAGGGTGAAGATATGTCAAGACTTGGGCTGTTCAAATTCCTCCGGTCATGCTAAAACCTTTGAAGCGATTTTCCTAGCTGCTTGAAAAAGAAGGGAAAAATATGACGAAGTCGGAGTTGATCGAACGAATTGTCACCCATCAAGGGCTGCTCTCATCCAAGGATGTGGAGCTGGCCATCAAGACCATGCTTGAGCAAATGTCCCAGTGCCTTGCCACGGGTGATCGAATTGAGATCCGTGGGTTTGGCAGTTTCTCCCTGCACTACCGCGCCCCGCGGGTAGGCCGCAATCCTAAAACCGGTCAGTCCGTGAGCCTTGACGGCAAGTTCGTGCCTCATTTCAAGCCGGGTAAGGAACTCAGGGATCGTGTCAATGAGGAGGAGGGGGATGAGCTGTAAGGAGGCGTCTATGCAAGGGGGAATTCATGCGCAGCTTTAAACGTTTTTCTCTTGTCGTGCTCTCGTTGCTAGTGGCCGCAGCCATCGTGCTGTTCGTGCTTGAAAATACCCAGCCTGTCGCGCTGTTGTTCCTGGGCTGGACGGCACCGCAACTTCCTGTTTCAGTTTACGTGCTAGTGTCACTTCTCGCTGGTATGATGGTTGGCCCGTTGCTCGCGTGGTTCATGGGGGCGCGTAGGCGATTGAAATAAATGGATGTGTGGCCCAGCAGTCTTGGTAAGGATCACTGTCTACAATTTTTTCTGACTTTGGGTGCGTTTTGTTCGTATTTAATCTAACTCAGTTTGCCGCTCAGTCCGACGCGGCCTTGCCCGTCTTGCCCGTCTTGCCTTTTGATGCGTTTGGTGTGTACACGAACGTGATGCCAAGCGAGGCTTTCCATGCAAAATGATCGTGTTGATGCGCGTGACGCAGACGAGATTGATCTGATCGAGCTTGTTCGGGGGCTTTGGGCTCAGAAATGGTTGATTCTGGGTGTTACTCTTCTGGTTACTGTTGGGGCTGGCCTTTACGCCTTCCTTAGCAAGCCTGTCTATGAAGCCAAGCTTTTTATCATGCCACCTACTCAGAATGATATTGCTGAGTTGAATTATGGCCGTGGGAAAAGTACAGAGCTGAATATTTATTCCATTAAGTATGTTTATGATGTGTTTGCTCGAAATCTTCAGGGTGAGTCTCTTCGCCAGAAATTTTTTAATGAGGTCTACCTTCCGTCTCTTAGTGAGGATGAGCGAAAGGGTGCGCTTGATCGTTTATACGAGCGTTTTTCCCGAGAGCTGGCGATAAGGGGGCCTGGTAAGGGTACGCCTGATCGCTTTTCGATTACTGTTCAAGGTGTAGATCCTGTTAAAGCCACTGAATGGGCAAGGAGCTATGTCCAACGTGCCAGTGAGGCTGCTGAGTCGGAGTTGATCAAGAACGTCACAGCCGAAGCGTCGGTCAGGGCTCGAAATTTGGAGCAGAGGATTGTCAGCTTGCGCGAGAATGCGCAGCGCGTACGCGAGGATCGGATTCAACAGCTGCGCGAAGCGTTGAAGATTGCTGAGTCCATTGGTCTGACATCACCTGCTATCAACTCCACCGCCGCAGTAGATATCACCGTGGAAACGGGAAATAAAATGGACTACCAACGAGGCAGTAAAGCGTTGGCGGCGGAGATTGAAGCCCTGGAGTCCAGGTCTTCCGACGATGCCTTTATTAAAGATTTGCGATCGTTGCAAATGAGATACAGCTTCTATCGTAAATTGAACATCGACGCTGAAAGTATTTCGGTTTATCGGCCGGATGGTAGTGTGGAAGTACCGGAGAGTCCGATAAAACCAAGAAAAGCTTTGATTTTGTTGTTGGGTGTCGTTGTTGGGGGTGTGTTAGGTAGCTTGATAGCCTTGGTTAGATTTGCCGTTGTTCGAAATAGAGAGCGGTAAGTGGCACGGCTAAAGTGATCAGTATTGAGTTCTGGGGGTTTGCTGTAAGTTATAGTGTTTTTAGCCTGTCTGTATGAAGATTATCTTCGTATAGACAGGTTTTTCGTTAATGGGAATAAAGAGTTCTGTCGGTAGAAATAGAACGCTCGTGTGAAGTAGGTTTTTGAAAACAAGGTGATAGGATTTGGTATGCGAAGGGAAGCGCCCCGAGGTCCTATCTGTTGTGATAATAAGATGGCGCAGCAGTTTGGGCTGATTTCGCAGAGGGGGCATGAAATTCAGCTAGCTAACGTGGCAAGCGCCGCCAAGACAAGCTATGCGCCCAAGGTCGTGCAATCCGTGGAAGCCATTTTGTTACACAACGGGCATAATGGTGGTTTGGGAAGAGCTCGCGGGTCGCTAGCGACCTGTTGCTGCGTTGATATTAGCGTTGGGTCTTGGTTGATGAGGTTTTTACTGTCTGGAGATGCTGGCAGTGCTCGCTTGGAGGCGTAGCGTCTCTCAGATGGCTGCCTCCTGTAGCGATAAAGGCTGAAGAGAACGCGTCCGGCGCTGCCGCAGACCGGGATGGGGTTTTACTAGATGTGAAGGTCGGGTCAGGTGGGATTCAGGCCTGGTTCATGATTCTAATGAATTACATGATTTTGACAAGTTGAATGGAGAGTTGGATGTCGAGCATAAAGCAGGCGAGCGTCGCCAAATTTAAAGAAAAAGTGGCCGTCATCGGTATCGTCGGCCTTGGATACGTCGGCCTGCCTTTGATGCTGCGTTACAATGCGATTGGGTTTAAAGTGATTGGGCTTGATATCGACAGCTCAAAAGTTGAACTGTTGAATTCAGGTAAAAGCTATATCGAACACATCCCGGGCGAAAAAATCGAAGTTGCTCGGAAAAGTGGATTCGAAGCGACCACCGATTTTGCTCGTGTGCCTGAATGTGATGCGCTGATTCTCTGTGTGCCAACGCCATTAAATAAATATCGCGAGCCAGACATGAGCTTCGTGATAAACACGACTGATGCAATCAAACCGTATTTAAGGGCAGGACAGATTGTATCTCTTGAAAGTACAACCTACCCTGGCACTACAGAAGAAGAGCTACTGCCGCGAGTCCAGGAGAAAGGCTTGCGTGTTGGTGAGAACATCTTCCTGGTTTACTCTCCAGAGCGCGAAGATCCCGGCAACCCAAACTTTGAAACTCGTACCATTCCGAAGGTAATCGGTGGGCATACACCTGCGTGTCTCGAAGTGGGTGTCGCTCTCTATGAGCTCGCAATTGATCAGGTCGTACAGGTTAGTTCTACTAAAGCGGCTGAAATGACCAAACTGCTGGAAAATATCCACCGCGCGGTCAACATCGGCTTGGTGAATGAAATGAAGGTGGTCGCGGACCGTATGGGCATCGATATTTTCGAAGTGGTCGACGCCGCTGCAACCAAACCCTTCGGCTTTACTGCCTACTACCCAGGCCCTGGCCTCGGCGGTCATTGCATTCCAATCGATCCGTTTTACCTGACTTGGAAAGCCCGTGAGTATGGTTTGCATACACGCTTTATTGAGCTTTCGGGTGAGGTCAACCAAGCCATGCCAGAGTACGTTCTGAGCAAACTGATGGACGGCCTGAATGAGCGCGGTAAGCCTTTGAAAGGCAGTAAAGTTCTGGTACTTGGTATCGCCTACAAGAAGAACGTAGATGATATGCGTGAGTCGCCTTCGGTTGAAATCATGGAGTTGATCGAGGCCAAAGGAGGCGTCGTAGGATATTCCGACCCCCACGTCCTGAAGTTTCCGAAGATGCGTGAGCACCACTTTGACCTTTCCAGTGAGCCTCTGACCGCTGAAGTCCTAAAGGATTATGATGCTGTTATCCTGGCCACAGACCATGATAGGTTCGACTATGAGCTTATCAGTCAACATGCTCAACTGATCATCGATAGTCGTGGTAAATATCGCGCCCCTCAATCGAATATTATCAAAGCTTGATGACAGGAGAGTTCTGGATGAAACGTTTTGCTCTAATTGGTGCCGCCGGATATATCGCTCCCCGCCATATGCGCGCCATTAAGGATACCGGCAATACATTAGTGTCCGCTTATGACATCAATGACTCGGTAGGCATCAGCGACAGCATTTCACCGCAAAGCGAATTCTTTACCGAGTTCGAGTTCTTCCTTGATCACGCCCACAGCCTCAAGCGCGACCCAGCGACCGCCTTGGATTACGTGTCGATCTGCTCGCCCAACTACTTGCACCAACCGCACATTGCCGCAGGTCTGCGCCTGGGCTGTGACGTGATCTGCGAAAAACCGCTGGTGCCGACCCCGCAGCAGTTGGACCAGTTGGCCTTGATCGAGCAGGAAACCGGCAAGCGCCTGTACAACATTCTGCAACTGCGCCATCACCAGGCAATCATTGCCTTGAAGGACAAGGTTGCCCGCGAGAACAACCCGCACAAGTACGAAGTCGACCTGACCTACATCACTTCCCGCGGCAAGTGGTACCTGCAAAGCTGGAAAGGTGACCCACGCAAGTCGTTCGGGGTAGCCACCAACATCGGCGTGCACTTCTACGACATGCTGCATTTCATCTTCGGCAAGCTGCAGCGTAACGTTGTGCACTTCACTTCCGAACACAAGGCGGCCGGTTACCTGGAGTACGAGAAAGCACGCGTACGCTGGTTCTTGTCGGTCGACGCCAACGACCTGCCGGAATCGGTGAAGGGCAAGAAGCCGACTTACCGTTCGATTACCGTCAACGGTGAGGAAATGGAGTTCTCCGAAGGCTTCACTGA
This sequence comes from Pseudomonas hefeiensis, assembly GCF_030687835.1. Taxonomy (NCBI): domain Bacteria; kingdom Pseudomonadati; phylum Pseudomonadota; class Gammaproteobacteria; order Pseudomonadales; family Pseudomonadaceae; genus Pseudomonas; species Pseudomonas hefeiensis. The sequence goes on along the minus strand of NZ_CP117449.1, from coordinate 4,559,011 downwards.
CCTGCACACCACCAGCTACGAGGAAATCCTGGCTGGTCGTGGTTATGGCATCGAGGATGCTCGCCACTGCGTGGAGACGGTCAATACCATTCGCAGTGCGGCCATCGTCGTGGCAGCGGACAACGAAGCGCATCCGTTCGTCCAAGCCCTTTCTCGCTGATCGGCGAGACAACACGGGTGGCCTTGCGCTACCCGTTTCAAGTTTCCCAAGCAGGATCGCAAGCCAGCGTGTCGAACGATAATTTCAACAAGCCAAACGAAGCGGGTGCGATGCGCCACGCGCGCAGTATTCGTCTCGATATTCAGGGCTTGCGTGCAATCGCGGTGCTGGCGGTCATGCTTTATCACGCCAATAGTGGCTGGCTGAAAGCCGGCTATGTTGGCGTCGACATCTTTTTTGTTATCTCAGGCTTCATCATAACGGCATTGTTGACCGAGCGAAGCGACAAGGTCGATCTTGTTTCATTCTATGCCAGCCGCATCAAGCGTATTCTGCCGGCGTATTTCGTCATGCTGGTGGTGGTGTGCGCGCTGTCCGCGCTTCTGTTTCTGCCTGAGGATTTTGCATTTTTTCTCGACAGCCTGAAGTCCTCGGCGCTGTTTACCAGCAACCAGTACTTCTCTGGCTTTGGCAGTTATTTCGCGCCGCGGGCCTATGAGTTGCCGCTTCTGCATACCTGGTCCTTGGCCATCGAGATGCAGTTCTATCTGTTCTTCCCTGTGCTGGTCATTTGCTTGCCAAAGCAATGGCGTCTCATGGCGTTTGCCTTGCTAGCCGCCAGTCTGTTTGCCTGGAGCGGCTACCGTGGACTGGGCGAATCGCAAGATGGGATGTACTTTGCCCTGTCGGCACGGATTCCCGAGTTCATGGTCGGTGCCATCGTTGCCTTGCTGATGCGCCAGCGCGAGCTGCCCCTGTTACTTGCAAGCGTGTTCGGTGGGCTGGGCGCAATGCTGCTGGCGTGGGCTGTGCTGGCTATCGATAAGCAACACTTCCCAGGCTTCTGGTCCATCCTGCCTTGTGTCGCAGCAGGGCTGCTCATCGTCGCCCGGCGTGGTCCGGTCAGCGCGTTGCTGGCCACTCGGCCGATGGTCTGGATCGGTGGCATTTCCTATTCGTTGTACCTGTGGCATTGGCCGGTGCTGGCGTTCATTCGCTATTACACGGGGCAGTACGAGCTGACGGCTGCATGGTTGCCGATTTTCGTGGCCAGCTCTGTAATGCTGGCATGGATTTCCTATCGCTTGGTCGAAACACCCGCCAGAAAAGCTTCCGGCATGCGCCAGGTGCCCAAGTGGGCTGTAGCCGGTGCTGTGGTCGTGCTGGTGGTATGGGGGGGGCAACGTGTCAACGCCTCGCTGGTCGCTCCGTTGCCTGTGGAGCTCACCCGTTATGCTGCTCCAGAGCTTATCTGCCATGGCACACAAGTGGGCGCGTGCAAGCGAGGCAAGGCGGATGCCGAAGTGTCCGTCCTGGTAATTGGCGATAGCCATGCTGCCCAATTGAACTACTTCTTCGACAAGGTGGGCGAAGAGCAGGGCGTCGCTTACCGTGTGCTCACTGCCAGCAGTTGCGTGCCTATCCCTGGCTTCGACTTTGAACGCCTGCCAGCCTGGGCGCAAAGACCTTGCCGTGCGCAGATCGAGGCCGTGGCTCGTGAGTTGCCGAAGGTGGAGCGGGTGATCGTCGCAGGCATGTGGCAGTACCAGATGCAGAGTCAAGCATTCGCCAAGGCGTTTTCTGAATTTCTCGGCGATACTGCGGGAGCCCATAAGCACATCGTGGTGCTTGCTCAGGTGCCAATGTTTGAAACAGACGTGCAGCGGGTAAGGCGCTTTACCGAGCTTGGCCTGCCGGCGCCATTGACATTCAATCGCGAGTGGCAGGGTGTCAACCAGCAAGTTCAGGCCATTGTCGACCGCACGCCGGGCGTGCGTTTCCTGGACTTTTCCAATAGCAACTTCTTTGCCGCTGCGCCTTATCAGCAAGGCTTGCTCATCTACCGTGACAGCCACCACCTCAACGAGGTAGGTGCAAGTCGTTATGGGCACTATGCTGCCGAGCAACTGCAGCGTGCTTTCGATCAACCTCAGTCCAATGTGAGTCTGAAGCCATGAATTACTATCAGCACCCAAGCGCGATCGTCGATGAGGGCGCGCAGATCGGTGAAAACTCCCGGGTCTGGCACTTTGTCCATGTTTGCGGGGGCGCCCGCATCGGTGTGGGCGTTTCGCTCGGTCAGAATGTGTTTGTGGGCAACAAGGTCGTGATCGGCGACCGCTGCAAGGTCCAGAACAATGTGTCGGTCTACGACAATGTCATGCTGGAAGAGGGCGTGTTCTGTGGCCCCAGCATGGTCTTCACCAATGTCTATAACCCGCGTTCGCTGATCGAGCGCAAGGACCAGTACCTCGATACGCTGGTAAAAAAGGGCGCGACCCTTGGCGCCAATTGCACCATCGTCTGCGGCGTTACCATTGGTGAATATGCCTTCGTCGGTGCCGGCGCGGTCATCAACAAGGATGTACCGGCCTATGCATTGATGGTGGGTGTGCCCGCGCGGCAGATTGGCTGGATGAGCGAATTTGGCGAGCAATTGCAGTTGAACGAGCAGGGCGAGGCCTTCTGTTCGCACACGGGGGCGCGCTACGTGCTGAACGGAAAATTTTTGAACAAGACGGATGCCTGAGCATGATTGAATTCATTGACCTGAAAAGCCAGCAAGCACGTATCAAGGACAAGATTGATGCCGGCATCCAGCGTGTCTTGAGCCACGGCCAGTACATTCTCGGCCCAGAGGTAGCGGAACTCGAGGAAAAACTTGCTCAGTTTGTTGGCGCCAAACACTGCATAACCTGCGCCAATGGCACAGACGCCTTGCAAATCGCTCAAATGGCGCTGGGAATTGGGCCAAGTGACGAGGTTATAACACCAGGTTTCACCTATATTGCAACCGCCGAGACAGTTGCCTTACTCGGTGCAAAACCGGTATATGTGGATATTGATCCGCGCACATATAATCTTGACCCACAGAAGCTGGAAGCAGCTATTACCCCGCGTACGAAAGCTATTATTCCTGTTTCTCTATACGGGCAATGTGCGGACTATGATGCGATCAATGCGATAGCCGCTAAATATTCAATCCCCGTAATAGAAGACGCGGCACAAAGCTTTGGCGCTACCTACAAAGGGAAACGCTCCTGTAACCTCACCACAATAGCGTGCACTAGCTTCTTTCCAAGCAAACCGCTGGGATGCTATGGGGACGGTGGTGCGATTTTTACCAATGATGACGAACTGGCCAAAGTACTGCGCCAAATTGCCAGACACGGGCAGGACCGCCGCTATCACCATGTGCGCGTGGGAGTTAATAGTCGCCTGGATACGCTGCAAGCGGCAATTCTCCTGCCCAAACTTGAAATTTTTGAAAAGGAGCTTGAGCAACGTCAGCGTGTTGCAAAATTGTATGATGAGTCACTCAGGGCCCTAGGTGTAAACACAGTTCCTTATGTGGAAGAGTGGAACACCAGTGCCTACGCTCAATATACTATTCTCGTTGACGAACGTGATCAGTTACAAGAGACGTTAAAGAAGCAGGGAATTCCTACGGCTGTTCATTACCCGATCCCGTTGAACAAACAGCCTGCTGTAGCCGATGCAAGCGCCCAGTTACCTACGGGAGACCGCGTCGCAGAGCAGGTCATGAGTTTGCCAATGCATCCTTATCTGGATGACGAGACTGTTGCAAATATTTGTGCTGCGGTAGTTGGCTAAGTTATGTACATCTCTTTGAAGGTTGACAGGGCGATTTTCGTTAACGCCCTTTACTTTTTTTTATATTTTTTCTTGTTGGTGTGGGTAAATAATAATTATGTTTACATGTTATATGAATATATGGGGGCTGCCTCCAAGCCATTAGATGGGGTGTTGCTGGCCTATCTGTTTTTACTCGCGCTGCTTAGTTCGTTTTTATGTGGCCCAAGGATAAGCAAGCCGGGAGATATTGTTGTAGTTTTTTTGATCATGATTGTTGTGCCGCACGCGTTGGTGTTGAATGGCGCAAACATGTTTTATCCTGGCGCCAGTCCCTTTTCCGGAGTTTGTTTTTCTATTTTGCTAGGAAGTGTCGTGATCTCGCTTTTTAATAAGATCAAGTTCCGTTCTGGTAATGAGGAAAGGGGGGGTGGACGACAGTACTTGCTATGCGTGTCATTGATAAACTCCTTTGTTCTGGTGTTTATAATATTGAAAAGTTCTTCATACTTTTCTTTCGATTTTTCAGAGCAGTATCTTCGACGCGCTATTGCGCGAGATGTTTTCTCTGCTGGATCCCTAGAAGGGTATATCGCCTCGATAGGGACGCAGGCGTTATTTCCTGTTTTATTTGCATGGGGTGTTTATAAGAAAGATAAGTTTTTCCTTTGGTTGGGCGTTGTTAACGTTTTTGTGCTTTGGGGAGCCTTCGGACAGAAATATCCGTTTTTTGTTATTGTGTTGATATACTTTTTAATGGCGTACTTTAGGCGAGCGGGGCACGTTAATGTTTCTTGGCTCTTGCTGGCTGTAATAGGTTTGTTATTAGTCGGTGTTCTTGAATACGAGGCTTTAGGGTATTCTTATATTAATGATTACTTCATAAGGCGCGCATTTACTGTGCCATCAACTTTATTAGGTGGAGCAGAGACTTTTGTACAGGTGATGGGGGAAAATAATTACGGTGATACGATTTTTGGGGCGATTTTTGGAGGCTCAAAAAGTGAGCCGGTCACCTTTCAGATAGGTCGCTGGATGTACAATAATCCAGATAATAATGCAAATATTAATTTCCTGGCCGTAGCCTATCTTCGACTCGGATATTTAGCGGTAGTCGTCGAAGCTTTAATTGTCAGTGCAATTGTGTTTCTGCTCAATTTTTTATATTCAACACGGTCTACTTTTACAGCGATGCCCATCGCTTTGCTTTTTGCGACGAAAATAATTGAGCAGTCTTTGCCGACAGTTCTCCTGGGGTCAGGCGTTTTCTTTATGCTGCTTCTAATAATGTTGATGGCATTGTCGAAGCGAAGTGCGATGCGAGACAGGAGTGCATTTTGAATAGTGTGTTCTTTTCTCGTGTCAGGAAGGTGCTTGTCGGTACATTGGGCGCTCAATTGGTATCCTTGAGTGTAATGTTGTTGCTGGTGCGTCTTTATACGCCCGATGAGTTAGGTTTATTTAACGTTTGGCTTTCATTTGCTACCATTATGGCCGTTCTTGTTACGGCTCGTTATGAATTGTCTCTTTTTAGCGGTGAAAAAAATGATGATTCCAGGGCGATTGTAAAGTTAATTTTGTTGATCGCTATCGTTCTTTCCGTTGTTTCTACTCTATGTCTTGTTTTGTTTGGTGTGCTTATAGAGCAAATCCCTTCGGTTGTTAGATCTTATTCTGTGGGTCTGGCGTTTGTGATTTTTGGAATGGGGATCAATAAAGCCGCTCTCTCAGTGTTGGCGCTACAGCAAGAGTTTAATAAGTTGGGCGTCGCAAGAATTCTCCTGGCAATAGCGATTGCTTTGGCTCAGGTAATTGCGGGGTACTTTGCTCTAGGCGTTTCAGGATTAATTTATGGGCAAGTAGCAGGTGTGCTGTTAGCAACAATTTTTGTTTGTTTGTGGTTCGAGCGAGCTTGGCTAAAAAGTTGCTGGAGCGTGAGCTTTGGTACGGTAAGAAATACAGCGCATAAGTACAGAAAATTCCCCCAGCTTTCATTACCAGCAGACTTAATAAATACAATTGCCAGTCAGATGCCTATTATATTAATTGCTGCTCGATTTGGCGCTGAGCCCGCGGGATTGTTTGCGCTTACCATGAAAATTATGGGGGCTCCGGTCACATTGTTGGCTACATCAGTTTTGGATGTCTTTAAAGAGCAGGCTGCTAGAGATTATAGGAATACAGGTAACTGCACGTCCGTTTTTCTTAAAACTTTCGTAGCTCTCGCGCTACTTGCCATTCCTCCATTCCTACTTTTTTGGTGGTTGGGAGAATGGATCTTCACGTTCTTTTTTGGTGTGGGATGGAACGAGTCTGGTAAGTACGCAGTGTTGCTAATTCCTATGTTTTACATGCGCTTTGTTATAAGTCCATTAAGCTATACGATATATATTGCGCAAAAACAACAAATGGACTTGATGTGGCAGGCTGCATTGCGATTCATTACATGCGGATGCTTTTTGCTTGCAGGTGACGTGCTGGAAGCCCTGTGGTGGTACTCCCTGAGCTATGCGATAATGTATGCCATTTATTTCGCGGTGTCGTATCGCTGTGCTCAGGGAGTCCCCTCATGATTGTCGTCGTCGACTACGGGGTAGGAAACATTGCTTCAGTATTGAACATGCTTAAGCGGGTTGGTGCCAAAGCCAAGGCTTCCAGGTTGGCTGAGGATATTGAGAGCGCAGAAAAGCTTATTCTGCCTGGCGTGGGGGCCTTTGACGCCGGAATGAGAACGCTGCGTCAAAGCGGACTCATCGATGTTCTCAATCAGCAGGCGGTTGTTTTTCGAAAACCTGTTATGGGGGTGTGCCTAGGGGCGCAAATGTTGGGGCGTGGCTCTGAAGAAGGAGACGAACCAGGGCTCGGGTGGATCGACATGGATATCAAGCGGTTTGAAAAGCGTGCCGAAAGGAAGGTGCCGCACATGGGCTGGAGCCATGTTTCGCGAAATTACGAACATCCCTTGGTGCAAGGGCTGACTGATGAAAGTCGTTTTTATTTCGTTCATGGGTATTACATGTCGCCTGATAACGATCAGGACACACTTTTGACTGCTGATTATGGGCAGAAGTTTACTGCGGCGGTCGCTAAAAATAACATTTTTGGATTTCAGTTCCATCCGGAGAAAAGTCACCGGTTTGGAATGCAGCTATTCAAAAATTTTGTAGAGCTAGCCTGATGCAAAGAAAACGTGTAATACCCTGTCTTCTACTAAAGGATAGAGGACTCGTCAAAACGGTAAAATTCAAATCGCCTAAATATATTGGCGATCCAGTAAACGCCATCCGAATTTTTAATGAAAAAGAAGTTGATGAACTGGTACTGTTAGATATTGAGGCGTCATTATCAGGGCGCGAACCAGACTATGAGTTAATCGCAGAAGTTGCTGGGGAGTGTTTTATGCCCATTTGCTATGGCGGGGGCATTTGTACTCTTGAGCATGCGCAGAAAATTTTTTCGTTAGGTATTGAGAAAATCGCGTTGAATTCCGCCGCCTTGGCCGATATTGAGTTGTTGAGAAAGATTGCAGATCAGTTTGGCTCTCAAAGTGTGGTTTGCTCAATAGATTGCAAAAAAAGCTTGCTCGGGAGATATTCGGTTTATTCCCAAGCAGGCATGAAAGATACCAAAATTTCGCCAATTGAATGGGCTAGGAAAGCTGAGGCGGCAGGGGCTGGTGAAATATTCCTTAATTCCATTGATCGTGACGGAATGATGCAGGGGTATGATATATCTTTAATAAAATCAGTCGTCGCTGCTGTGGATATTCCTGTCATAGCGTGTGGCGGTGCGGGGTCGATAGCTGATCTGAACGAGCCGTTCGAAAAGGCAGGGGTGTCTGCGGTTGCTGCAGGAAGTTTCTTCGTTTTTCACGGGAAGCATAAAGCTGTTTTAATCAGCTATCCTGATCTTAATCAGAACTTTTCGAGAGATTAACGGGTTAAGAATTTGTAATTAGATGCCGTCTATAAAATGTAACTTGTAGACTGCGCTGTTATTTCTGAATTTGAGAGGGATAGTTGTGTATAGAGTATGTGCTCGTTGTGTAATGGATGAAACTGATACCAATATTAAGTTTGATGAAAATGGCGTCTGCAGCCACTGTCATAAATTTGACGATGTACAGTCTCATCAGTTATTCACCGGGAATGAAGGCGAGGTTCGCTTGCAGAACCTTGTGAAAAAAATAAAAGAAGACGGATTAGGTAAAGATTACGATTGCATCATCGGGTTGAGTGGGGGGGTAGATAGTTCTTACTTGGCGGTAAAGATTAAAGATTTAGGGTTGCGCCCATTAGTTGTCCATGTAGATGCAGGTTGGAATAGTGAGCTGGCTGTTAGTAATATCGAGAAAATTATTAAGTATTGCGGTTATGATCTTCATACTCATGTTATGAATTGGGAAGAAATGCGGGATCTGCAGCTTTCTTACATGAAGGCTGCGGTTGCGAATCAGGATGTACCTCAAGATCATGCTTTCTTTTCAAGTATGTATCATTTTGCTGTAAAGAATAATATTAAATATATCCTCAGTGGCGGAAATTTAGCGACGGAATCTGTTTTTCCTGATAATTGGCATGGCAGTGCGATGGACGCTATTAACCTGAGGGATATTCATCATCGATACGGATCTAAGCCTCTTAGAGATTATAAGACTATTAGTTTTATTGACTACTATTTTTGGTACCCATTTGTTAAGGGTATGCGCACGGTGCGCCCATTGAATTTTATGGATTACGATAAAAAGAAGGCTGAGGCATATCTTCAGGAAACTGTAGGGTATCGATCCTATGCACGTAAGCATGGCGAGTCTATTTTTACCAAGTTGTTCCAGAATTATTATCTCCCTACGAAATTTGGTTATGATAAGCGCAAGCTGCATTACTCAAGCATGATCCTTTCCGGACAGCTGTCTCGTGAAGAGGCTTTGTCTAAACTTGCTGAGCCGCTTTATGATCCACAAGAACTCGAAGTCGATATCGACTACTTCTGCAAAAAGGTACGAATCAACCGTCAACAATTCGATGAGTTGATGAATATGCCAATCCATGATTATTCAGATTTTAAGAATTGGGATAAATTGCAGTCACTCGCTAAAAAATCTCAGATGCTGCTGCAGAGAATTCTTGGGCGACGTGTCAGCGTTTATTCCTAATAATTTGACGGTTTGGAGGTTTTGTTGAAAGTAGCACACGTGACTTCAGTTCACTCTAGATACGACATACGCATTTTTAGAAAAGAATGCAGAACGTTGGCAGCAAATGGATATGATGTATTTTTAGTTGTAGCAGATGGAAAAGGTGATGAAATTAGTGACGGGGTCAAAATTATAGACGCCGGGCTGCTTCGTGGCCGACTCAACCGTATATTTCGCACAACAAGGAATGTGTTGCGGCGGTCAAAGGAGCTAAATGCTGATATTTATCATCTGCATGATCCGGAGTTGTTGCCAATAGGATTGAAATTGAAGAAACAAGGTAAGGTCGTCATATTTGACTCACATGAAGACGTTCCTAAGCAACTGCTGAGCAAACCTTATCTTTCACCGACCATTCGTCGTTTGGTTTCTGTTGCTTTTTCTTTTTTTGAACGTTTCGCATGTCCCAAATTAGACGGGATTCTTACTGCAACGCCATTTATTCGTGACAAGTTTTTTGCTATTAATCCCAATACGCTGGATATCAACAACTTTCCCATGATTGGCGAACTGGATGCAGACGTACCTTGGGACCAAAAGAAGAATGAAATCTGTTATGTCGGCGGCATCACCTCCATTCGCGGAATCCGAGAGGTCGTGACCGCCTTGAAGTATGTTAAGAGTGATGTTCGTCTGAATTTGGTTGGTGGATTTTCGGAACCTGGTCTGGAGGCTGAGAGCAAGCAGTTGGAAGGTTGGTCATTTGTTAATCAATGTGGTCAGCTAGGGCGTGCGGAGGTTCGGGAGGTTTTGGGAAGGTCGATCGCAGGCTTAGTAACCTTTCATCCATTGCCAAATCACGTAGATGCACAGCCAAACAAAATGTTTGAATATATGTCCTCGGGCATTCCGGTGATTGCATCAAATTTTCCTCTGTGGCGCGAGATTATAGAAGGAAACGACTGTGGTATTTGCGTTGATCCTTTAGATTCTAAAGCTATTGCTGAGTGCATAGATTACTTACTGGGCAACCCTGATCGTGCCAAGCAAATGGGCTTAAATGGTCAAAAGGCGGTGTTTGCACATTACAACTGGGATGTCGAAGGCCGTAAGCTGCTTAACTACTACTCTGATTTAAAGAAATCGAAGGGGCTGGTATGAAAATTTTCACTATAATTGGCGCTCGCCCGCAGTTCATCAAAGCCAGCGTTGTCTCTATGGCCATCGCTCAAAAGAAGGGTCTGACGGAAACCATCATACATACGGGTCAGCACTTTGATTCCAATATGTCTGATATTTTTTTTGATCAACTCGGGATACCTAGGCCTGATCACCAGTTAGATATACATGGCGGTTCGCACGGAGAAATGACGGGTCGTATGATGATAGAAATCGAACAAGTTATGCTCAGAGAGAAGCCTGATCGCGTATTGGTTTATGGGGATACAAATTCAACCTTGGCTGGCGCTTTAGTTGCAGCGAAGTTACATGTTCCTGTAGCGCATATCGAGGCAGGTTTGCGTAGTTATAATATGCGGATGCCCGAAGAGATAAATCGGATTGTTACTGATCAGGTGAGTGATATTCTTTTTTGTCCAACCCAGACAGCGGTGGATAATTTGCAGCGCGAGGGGTTCTCCCAAAAGCCTGTAGAAATATTAAACGTTGGCGACGTAATGCAGGATAGCGCATTATTTTTCGCCAAAAGGGCGGTCGCTCCAAAAGGTCTCGATCAAGCCCAAGGTTTTGTTCTTGCTACGTTGCATCGAGCAGAAAATACTGACGACCTCCAGCGATTGGGGGCGATCGTCAATGCGTTGAATGAAATACATCAATCAATAGCTCCTGTGGTTATGCCGCTGCATCCCCGCACACGTAGTGCGCTTGCCAGCGCGGGGTTGAAACTAGATGTCAATGTCATTGAGCCAGTCGGATATTTAGAGATGATTTGGCTTCTTCAAAGAGCTGGCTTGGTGTTAACCGATAGCGGTGGAGTGCAAAAAGAAGCGTTTTTCTTCAACAAAGCCTGCGTAACAGTCCGTGATCAAACCGAGTGGGTTGAGCTAGTCACCTTGGGCGCCAACGTGCTGGTGGGTGCCCAGAGTCGATCGATAGTTAACGCTGTGACTAATAACCTTAACAGAGCTGTTAACGACAGTGACCAGTTGTATGGGGGAGGACAGGCTGCCGTCCGTATAGCTGACCATCTTTTGAGGAGCTAAATATTATTTAACGTGTTTTTAAAGGATTATGATGAAAATTTGGTATATACATCCATACGCGGGTGGTCCGGGAGTTGGACGGTACTGGCGGCCATACTATTTCTCCAAATATTGGAATAGAGCTGGTTGTCAGTCTTTAGTTATCTCAGCCGCTTATCACCATCTTTTAGAGCCCGATGAATATCGGCATGCCCCCCTTGAGAGAGACGGTGCTAAGTATGTGTATGTACCAACGACTAGATATCGAAAGAACGGTTTTAAACGAACTCTTTCGATGCTGGTTTTTTCGTGTTTGTTGTTTCCGTTCTGCTTTCTGCAGGCCTACAGAACAGGAAAGCCTGACGTTATTATATACTCTTCGCCTCACCCTTTCGGTGTGCCGAGTGCTTGGTTGGCAGCAAAAATTTTTCGTGCCAAGTTTGTCTTTGAAGTGAGAGATATTTGGCCGCTCAGTTTAGTGGAGCTTGGTGGTTTGCGACCCGATAGTCTACTAGTGCGGATAACGGGTTGGATTGAAAAATTTGCATATAAACAAGCAGATAAGGTCATCAGTTTATTACCTTGTGCCGATAAACATATGATGGAAAGGGGGTTGGATCCGCAAAAATTTCTTTGGGTGCCTAATGGTGTCGATATAGAGGAAGTTAACCTGAAGACTCCGGAAGGTGGGCAGTTGCTACGGGATGCACGGCGCTATAAGGAAGAAGGTTATTTTATTCTTGTTTATGCAGGGGCGCACGGTGAGCCTAATGCCTTAGAGGGGCTTGTTCGTGCCGCTAAAATTCTTGAAGCAAAAAAACTTAAAATAAAAATTCTCCTGATTGGGAAGGGAGAACGAAAAGAAGAGCTGAAGAATTTCGTTGTGTTGAATGCTTTGAATTCGGTGGAGTTTTTTGAACAGCAGCCCAAAGAAGTGGTCCTGTCTGCTCTGAGTATTGCGACGGCTGGCTATATTTCTTTAAAAGGACAACCGATATTTAGGTTTGGGATAAGCCCGAATAAGTTATGGGATTATATGCTCTCCGGTTTGCCTATTATTTTTGCATGTAAAGCCGGAAATGACCCGGTCGAGGATTATAGTTGTGGTTTTAGCGCTGACCCTGAAGACGCAGAGGATATCGCAAGGACTATTTCGAAACTCTATGAGACTTCCGAAGCTGAAAGGGTTTTGATGGGGCGTCGAGGCCATGAGGCCGTTATGTCTTTTTATGCCTATGAAAAGCTTTCTTTGACTGTCACGAAGGCACTAGAGGCGGGTCCACATGCCAAATCCTGATCCGCGCAGATCAACGGTCCTGATTACTGGTGCTGGCGGCTTCGTCGGCAGCATGCTATGTAGAAAATTGGGCACTGAGTCTTACGACGTACGTGCGGTGGTGCGGAACAGAACTAAGGAATTTAGTCAAACTTTGGGCGTCATTTACATAGAGAGTGATTTGCTTACTGAGCGCTCATTGGTGGATCTTTGCTCAGGTGTTGACTGTGTTGTACATTTAGCTGGTCGAGCACACGTCCTTCGTGAAAAAAAAGTAGATCCATTGGATGCCTTCCGCCAAGTTAATTCCGAACTGACATTGCGCTTAGCTAGGCAAGCAGCGTTGTCGGGTGTGCGGCGGTTTATTTTTATCAGCTCCATTGGTGTCAATGGAAATAAAACTGAGGAAAGACCTTTTGATGAATCTTCTCAGCCCAATCCGGAAGCGTATTATGCTGTTTCGAAATTTGAAGCGGAACAGCGCCTCATAGAGTTAGCGGCTACTACCAGCATGGAGCTGGTTATTGTTCGGCCACCGTTAATTTTCGGTGTTGACGCCCCTGGTAACTTTGGACGATTGCTAAAAGTTGTTGCTTCCAATTTGCCGTTGCCGTTGTCGAATATAAATAATTTGCGCAGTCTCGTCTCTGTTCAAGACGTTGTTTCTTTTATAGAGCTTGCGATTCACCATCCATCGGCTGCCGGAGAACTTTTCCTGCTATCTAACGGCGACGATGTCTCTACGACACAGATCGTCAGATCTCTCGCTTGCGGCATGGGAAAAAAGAATTTCTTTTTCTTTCTACCGAGCAGACTTCTTGAAGTTGGAGCTGCAATCGTTGGGAAAACGGGAATGTACACCCAGCTTTTTGGTTCTCTGCAGATTGATTCTTCCAAAGCCCAGCGTACCCTTGGATGGCGACCGACAGCGAAAACCTGTTCAGAGTTAGAAGAAGTCGGTCGGTTATACGCCGACAGAAATTCAAAGGCTTAATGTGAGTTATCAATGATAAATTCATGGCTATTATTTTATTTTTTCGTTTTTGTCGTCTCACTTCTGTTTACCGGTATTTTACGTCGTTACGCGTTATCGCGAAGCTTGATCGATATCCCCAACGCGCGTAGCTCGCATTCGGTACCTACTCCACGTGGTGGTGGAGTAGCGATTGTCATAAGCTTCTTATTAACTGTAGTGTTTTTAGGTACCAATAGCTGGATTAGTTGGCCTTTCACTTTTGTATTACTTGGTTCAGGCACTGGCATCGCGCTCTTGGGCTTTCTTGATGATCATGGTCATATCCCGGCACGTTGGCGGTTGTTGGGGCATTTTTTTGCCGCGATATGGGCGCTGTACTTTTTGGGTGGTATGCCGCCATTAGTTTTATTCAATGTGGATATTAATTTAGGATTTTTGGGGCACATCCTCGCCGTTTTTTATCTCATTTGGATGCTGAATCTTTACAATTTCATGGACGGTATTGACGGTATTGCAAGCGTGGAGGCTGTTTGTGCTTGTCTTGGGGCTTGCCTGTTGTATTGGCTGGCGGGCTTCCACAGCTTGATTATCGTTCCCTTCACGCTGGCGATGTCAGTAATGGGGTTCTTGTATTGGAATTTCCCTCCGGCTCGAATATTCATGGGGGACGCAGGAAGTGGTTTTCTTGGGATCGTTTTGGGAGTGCTTTCGCTGCAGGCCGCGTGGTTTGCCCCTAAGCTGCTTTGGGTGTGGCTGATCCTTCTAGGCGTTTTTATCGTCGATGCCACCGTTACGCTGATACGGCGTCTATTGCGAGGTGACAAGGTGTATGAGGCTCATCGCAGCCATGCTTATCAATTCGCTTCGCGCCACTACGGAAGTCATCTGCCGGTGACCTTAGTGGTGATGGCTATAAACCTATTTTGGCTTCTGCCTCTGGCAGCGTGTGTTGTGTTATGGGATGTTGACGGGGCGTTAGCTCTGATAGTGGCTTACGTACCGCTGGTGCTGCTGGCGGTCAGGTTTCATGCCGGTGAACTCGAAAGGACGTGATTCAGACTACAATTCGAGTTTTTATTGTCGATTGTTAAATACTAGATCTCCGTACAGTCGGGATGGATTAGCTTTTGGAGCAGGCCAAGGTGCGTGAAGGGTTTATGGATAAATTAAGAGTAGCTCTGCTGGGGTTGCCAAGACGCCACAAGCGTGCTCTCCAAGTAGCTACGGATGTAGTTTTGGTTTGGGCGGCCTTATGGCTGGCGTTCGTCGTACGGTTGGGCGTCGAAGCTTTGGCCAGTCCGATCGAAACGCATCTTTGGCTCTTTGCCTCCGCTCCGCTGATTGCCATCCCGATTTTCATCCGCTTTGGCATGTATCGCGCGGTCATGCGTTATTTCGGCAACGATGCGCTGATTACCATCTGCAAGGCTGTCAGCCTTTCAGCCTTGCTGCTGGCTCTTGTGGTGTATTGGTACAGCAATCATAAGACCGTAGTGCCTCGCTCTATCATTTTTAACTACTGGTGGCTGAGCCTGATTATGATTGGCGGGTTGCGCCTGGTGATGCGGCAGTATTTTCTGGGGGACTGGTTTACCGCAGCCCAACATGTACCGTTTACCAGTCGTGATGATGGCCTGCCCAAGGTCGCTATTTATGGTGCCGGAGCCGCAGGTAACCAACTTGTTGCGGCATTGCGCATGGGGCGAGTGATGCGGCCGGTCGCGTTCATCGACGATGACAGGAGCATCGCCGATAGAGTCATTGCCGGGCTGCAGGTCTATCAACCTAAACACATTCAAAAAATGATCGATACAACCGGCGCGCAAGAGATTTTGCTTGCCGTTCCGTCCTCGTCTCGAGGACGCCGTCGGGAGATATTGACGCTGCTCGAAGGTTTTCCGCTGCATGTACGTAGTGTCCCCGGATTCATGGACTTGGCCAGTGGTCGGGTAAAGGTCGACGACATCCAGGAAGTCGATATCGCCGATCTCCTTGGGCGTGATCCGGTCCCTGCACAGGCTGATTTGCTTGAGCATTGTGTCTCGGGGCAGTCGGTTTTAGTGACAGGGGCGGGAGGTTCGATCGGCTCCGAACTTTGCAGGCAGATCCTCGCGCTCAAGCCAACTACGTTGCTGTTATTCGAACATAGCGAATTCAATCTCTATAGCATTTTGTCCGAACTTGAGCCTCGAATCGCTCGTGAGTCGCTGTCGGTTCGATTATTACCTATCCTCGGGTCGGTGCGGGATCAGGAGAAATTGCTGGACGTGATGAAGACATGGAATGTCGACACGGTCTATCACGCCGCCGCTTATAAGCATGTGCCGATGGTGGAGCATAATATTGCTGAAGGCGTTCTAAATAATGTGGTCGGGACGCTGAACACTGCGCAGGCGGCGCTTCAGGCAGGTGTATCGAATTTTGTACTGATTTCGACGGACAAGGCTGTGCGTCCAACCAATGTGATGGGCAGCACCAAGCGCCTTGCTGAGCTGACCCTGCAAGCGCTTAGCCGTGAACTGGCGCCTGTGCTGTTCGGCGATAAGGCTAATGTATCTCGCGTCAATAAGACCCGTTTTACGATGGTCCGTTTCGGCAATGTATTGGGATCGTCCGGTTCGGTTATCCCACTGTTCCATAAGCAGATCAAATCAGGTGGACCGCTAACCGTCACCCATCCCAAGATCACACGTTACTTCATGACTATCCCAGAGGCCGCTCAGCTTGTCATTCAGGCGGGCTCTATGGGGCTGGGTGGGGATGTGTTTGTTTTGGACATGGGCGAGCCGGTGAAAATTGTCGAGCTGGCGGAAAAAATGATTCACTTGTCCGGCTTGAGCGTTCGTTCGGAGAAGAATCCTCACGGTGATATCTCAATCGAATTCACAGGCCTGCGCCCTGGCGAGAAACTTTACGAAGAGTTGCTGATTGGCGATAACGTCGTCGCAACCCCCCATCCGATGATCATGAGTGCCAACGAGGATCATCTGCCGTGGGATGTGCTTAAGGCTAAGTTGGCTGAACTGCTGGCGGCCATCGAGCATGATGACTACGCGAGAGTTCGTCAGTTGCTGCGTGACACTGTCAGTGGGTACGCCCCTGACGGGGAGATTGTCGACTGGATCTACCAGCAACGTCGTCTTGAGCCTTGACATTGGAGTTAAATTAAGTGTGCATGCCCGGCCTGATTTAGGTTCGGGTTTGATTAAGTTGTAACAGATTCTAATTGCTCCGTTTTATGTTCATAAAGCCTGGTTTCGAAATAAAGGCAAGCAAGAACAGGGAACTCATTGTTACTTCTCCCCCCGCCCGCATGAACTATTCATTAAAAGCTACCAAGTGATCTGGGAAGCTTTGCTCTCAATTTATTTCCAAATCCCGTCTGCCATGATGCGATAAGTAACTACCGTCCCTACCGCGACCATGGATGCAGTTCGTGGAGCGGAAACTTGGGTACATGCGTAAGCGTTCGGGCAATACACGCTGCTCACCAGTTTTATATTTTGATCAAGGTGACGTGCTCGCCGAATTTAAACTTACTATGCCCCTGAAGAATCATACCGTTTGACAAACCGACGCTCGTCGACCGCGTAACCTTGCTGCTGATAAAAAGTGTGAGCCTGTATTCGGTGGTCACTGCTAGTCACCTCAGCCCGGACGCAAAGTTGCTCTGTAAAAAACGCGTCAGCAGCGGAAACTAGCATTGCCCCTACTCCTTGTCCTCGGAAGTCATCATCAATGACAAGGGAGGTAATGCGTCCGAGCCTACCCGGCTGATGAAACAGTTCAAGTACGTGTAAACTTATGACACCGATAATGTTTTTACCGTCTTGTGCCAGCAGCACGGTATCGCGAGCGCTAAATTCTAACGCCTCAAGCTTATCTCGGATTAGCTTTGGCGAGGCTTGGTAGCCTAACTGGCCCAGGAGTTTGGACACCGATTCTGCATCGGTTAGTAAGGCTTTTCGAACTTTCATATTGTTCTCAACTGGGTATTGCACAGGCTTGCCCACCATTTGTATTCGACTTGCCCTGTCGTTTGCATCGGACTTAACCAGCACACTTGGTGACTTAGACCGGCAGAAAGCGACCCAAAGCCGTCAGTCGACCTGAGGGCATAGGTTAGATGATTTGAACCAGAGGACTGCGGAGTCGACATGAACATGCTTCTGCTTTTGAGGCAGGAAGGGCGTATCAAGCGTGCCCAACGCTATCGAGACCCAGTCGGCAAACTTACCTTCAGATCGTGACCAGAACAGAGTCGAACCGCAGTCCATGCAGAACTCGCGTAATACCGTCTCTGACGAAGCATAGGTTTTGATGCTGGTGGAACCGCGAAGTATTCGAAGCGCGCTACGCGGAATGCTGCCGTACGAAGCGAATGCTGCCCCGTGACCTTTGCGACACTGGCTGCAATGACAATGACTCACTGCTTTTGGTGAGACGAGTAGCTCGTAACTGACGGCAGCGCATAAGCAGCTTCCTTGGTATACCTGTGTCATAGGCTGTTCCGTGCAGGTGAGAAGCGCCAGCGTAACCGTCCCAGTCCAATCAGTCGACCGACCGCTATTGGCCGATTTCGTTGAAGATGCGAAGAGATGGGCAAGTGCAACGCAAATGCTTGGTCAAGAGGAGTGCAATTCCCCACCTGTAGTGACACACCTTTTGGCCACTACGTCTGTCGCCAGTGATCGGGTAACAATCGACCAATTTCACTCGACCGCTGCGTCGGAAGGCGAGTGAGGACGTCCTTCAGGTAGGCATACGGATCATGCCCATTCATGCGCGCAGACTGGATCAAACTCATGATCGCCGCCGCCCGTTTTCCACTGCGAAGCGAGCCGGCAAACAACCAGTTTGAGCGTCCAAGCGCCCATGGTCGGATCTGGTTCTCCACCTGATTGTTGTCGATGGGCACGGCCCCATCTTCGAGGTAGCGCGTGAGCGCTGCCCAGCGTTTAAGGCTGTAATCCAGGGCCTTGGCCGTTGCTGAGCCATTGGGCACAAGATCGCGCTGGGTCAGCATCCAGTCCTGCAGCGTTTTGATGATTGGAGCTGCCTTGTCCTGGCGTATTCGCCAGCGATCCTCATCGCTCATGTCCCGAGCTTGACGTTCGACTTCGTACAAGCCGCCAATCGAGCACAGCACTTGTTCAGCCAGTTGGCTTTTGTTCGCCACGTGCAGATCGAAGAACTTGCGGCGGGCGTGGGCCATGCAGCCAATTTCGGTGATGCCTTTCTCGAAACCGGCTTTGTAGCCAGCGAAATCGTCGCATACCAGCTTGCCGTTCCACTGCCCAAGGAAGTTGCGCGCATGCTCGCCTGCACGGCTGGGACTGAAGTCATAAACCACAGCTTTGAGAGCCGAAAACGGCGTGGTGCAGTAGGCCCAGACGTAAGCGCGGTGAGTTTTCTTCTCGCCTGGCGCAAGCATCTGAACCGGAGTCTCATCGGCGTGGATCACGCCCTGGGCCAACACTTGTTCACGCAGCGCATCGACCAGGGGCTGAAGCTGCACGCCAGTTTGGCCCACCCACTGCGCCAGTGTCGAACGCGGGATAGCCAGACCGGCACGACCGAAGATCTTCTCCTGCCGGTACAGCGGTAAATGGTCGGCGAACTTCGCCACCATCACATGGGCCAACAGGCCTGCGGTCGGGATGCCCTTGTCGATCACTTGGGCCGGTACAGGCGCCTGGATCAGTGTTTCGCACTGGCGGCAGGCCCATTTTCCACGCACATGCTGCTCGACGGTGAACACGCCGGGTGTGTAATCGAGCTTCTCGCTGACGTCTTCGCCAATGCGCTGAAGTTGGCAGCCGCAGACGCACTGGGTGTTTTCTGGCTCGTGACGGATCACTGTACGTGGGAACTGCGGTGGCAGTGGTGCACGCTTGGGCTTCTGACGTGGCTCGGCCGGTGCGGCCGGCGGATTGGCTGCCTTCAGCTCGGCTTCGATAGCTGCGATATCGGTATCGAGCAGATCGTCGAGCAGACTGCCTTGGTCGGGGCTCAGTTGCTCGCTGCGCTTGGCGAACTTGTGTCGCTTAAGGATGGCGATCTCGTGAGCAAGTTGCTCGTTGACCGTTTCAAGGCGTTGGATCCTCTGGCCCATTGCGTCGACCTGGGACAGTAACTGCATAGCTTGTTCAGCTAAGGCGCGAAGCTGTTCCGGTGTCATCTGGTCGAGGTTGGGCGAGGAATTCATGCCGCTGATTGTGCCAGAGCAGGCGATCAGCGGCGATAAACCGATGGGCTAATGGCAGGTGCTAAAGCACTGTGATCGCGCCGCCCGCGCCAACTCGTTGCCAAGGCACCCCTAACACCAAGGCCTGAAGTTGCTCGCTGTCGAGTTCGACTTCCGAGCCGTACCGAGTACCTGGCCAGTGAAACTTGCCCTGATTCAGCCTTCGCGCCGCAAGCCAGATACCCACGCCGTCATGCACCAGAACTTTCATCCGATTGGCACGGCGATTGGCAAAGAGATAAGCACAGTGCGGCTTCGCCGCACCGAACACAGCAATGACCCGGGCTAACGCGGTCTCGGTACCGGCACGCATGTCCATCGGTTCAGTGGCAAGCCAGATGGCGTCGATGCGAATCATCGCAACAGGTCTCGCAGAAAGGTGGCACAGGCGGCAGCGCTTTCAGCCGGCCAGTTCACTTTGACGGTGCCACGCGGGTGCTGGATTTCAACGCAGATGCTCGATGACGCCGCTTGCGAATGCCCTCCGGCTAGCTGCAAGGGCAGCGGAATGAAAGCAGGTTGCAGCGCCATGGCTTTGTTCGTTTGCACTCGAATCCATTTATGGACGAGGTTCGCGTTGAGGTTGTGGTGCTGCGCGACGCTAGCAATCGAAGCGCCGGGCTGGGCGCACTCTTGGACAACCTGGGCCTTGAAGGATTTGGAATAGGAACGGCGTTGTGGCTGCATGGAAAGACCCGCTAAAAAGGCTAGAAATGGTGTCCACTTAAATTGATCTGACCCCGAATTGTTGGACATCAACATCCAGGGGTGTCATGAAAAAGTACACAGAGCAGGCGTAATTGTCGGTTGTTGAAGATTACTGTTCGGGGAGCGCAGGTCACAGAGAGGTCGCGCATCGTCACGGGGTCAATGCCTCTTCGCTTCGAAAGTGGATTGCGGCATATCAGGCGCTTGGTGCCGCAGGCCTCAAAAGTAAGAGAAAGAAGAACTACAGCCCTGAGTTCAAGCTGAATGTATTGCGGCGCATGCGAGAGGAAGAGCTGTCCTATCGCCAAGTCGCTGCCCTGTTTGATATCCGGAAATCCGACATCATTGGCGAATGGGAGCGCAGGTATGATGAAGGCGGTTTGGAGGCCTTGTCCCGGCAGCCAGGAAGCGGACTTCACAAAAAAATGACAAACCCCATCCCGTCCATTCAGCTTGAATCTTCGGACGATGAAGCTCGTACGCGTGATGATTTGCTGGCCGAATTGAGCCAGTTGCGGATGGAAATTGCTTATTTAAAAAAGCTCGATGCCTTGGTTCAAGCGAAGGAACGAGCAGCGCAGCGGAAAAAGCGCAAATCGTGATTGAACTGAGGCAGGAGCACCCTCTGGAAGGCCTTCTGAAATTGGCTGGCCTGGCCCGTAGCACTTTTTACTATCAACAAAAGGTGCAGCAATCCGTTGATAAATACGCGGAGCTGAAGTCCAGAATTTGCTCAATTTTCGACGAGCACAAGGGCCGATATGGCTATCGCCGTATCACTGCTGCCGTTCGGCGAGCTGGCCACCTCGTGAACCACAAGACTGTTCAGCGCCTCATGGGCGAGCTTCAGTTGAAAAGCCGTGTGCGCATAAAAAAATACCGGGCCTACAGAGGCGAAGAGGGTCAGGTAGCGCCGAACCTGCTGAAACGGAAGTTCGATGCCAAACGACCGAACCAGAAATGGGTAACCGATGTGACGGAGTTTCGGGTCGGGGGGCAGAAGCTTTATCTCTCGCCGATCCTTGACCTCTATAACGGCGAAATAATCGCCTTCAAGACCGCGAGGCGCCCGCTGTTCGACATGGTTGGTGCGATGCTACGGCAAGCTTTTGAGAGGCTGCGGCCACGCGATAAACCAATCTTGCATTCCGACCAGGGATGGCAGTACCGGATGCCTATCTACCGCCGCGTGCTGAACGAGCGTGCGGTAAAACCAAGCATGTCCCGCAAAGGAAATTGCTATGACAATGCGGCTATGGAAAGCTTTTTTGGCACGTTGAAATCCGAGTTCTTTTACCTGAACAAATTCAACAGTCTCGATGAGCTTGAAGCAGGTATAGAGGACTACATACACTACTACAATCATTCGCGAATCAGGCTGAAGCTAAGTGGCCTGAGCCCTGTGGAATACAGGACTCAAGCACGGCGGGCATAGAAGGCGTCCAACATTTCGGGGTCAGATCAAATTAGGTGGACACCATCGCCTTTGGCGTCGGGGTTAGGAAGGTGTGTTGCCCAGACGCTTACGTACATGCAGCGCTGGCAAAAAAAAAAAGCAGCCCTGCGACGCTAGCTGCTTTTATTTAAGTGTTTGTCCCGTCCTGAATAAGGTTTACACCTTCTGATCTGCTTTTCAGGAGGACGTAATGGAATAAGTAAAAAGGCGTAGTCAGCGAGACTACACGCTGACCTTTAAATTGTCGGTCGTCGATCAGGTCGAAAAAGGCGAGCTGAGTTATAAAGAGGCTCAGGAGCGCTACGGGATTCAAGGCAAAACGACCGTTCTGACGTGGTTACGCAAGCACGGTCGGCAGGATTGGAGCCCAGGCGCATACATTGGCTCGCCGAGGATGGGGTCTATGCCCGACAAAAACCGACCATTAACGCCAGAGCAACGCATCAAAGAGCTTGAAGAGCAGTTGGCGCTGTCCAATCAGAAAGCGCAGTTTTTCGAGGCGGTCGTGGATGTCTTGAAAAATGACTACGGTCTCTCTGTCGTAAAAAAGCGTCCCGGCAAGTCCTCGCCCAAAAACGAATCCAAAACCTGAGCATCAGCAGGGCTTGCCAGTTCATGGGGATAAGCCGCCAGGCTTACTACAAACGCAATCGCGCCGATGCGGCGCGTCTCGCTCTGGATCAGAAAGTTGCCGATTTCGTTCAGCAAAAACATCAGCGGCAACCACGTTTGGGCGCCCGAAAGCTGCATTACTTGCTGCAGTGCCAACCTCAGCTTGAGCTGCAAGTGGGTCGAGATCGCCTGTTTTCGATTCTGCGTGAACGGCGTTTATTGGTAGCCCGCAAGCGGGCGTATCACAAGACAACCGACAGCCATCACCGCTTTCGGCGTCATCCAAACCTGCTCAAACCCGGCCCTAATCAAGTTATTCCCAGCGGCCCGGAACAAGTCTGGGTGGCTGACATCACCTATCTGCCCACTCAGGAAGGTGTGGCCTACTTGAGCCTTGTGACGGATGCTTTTTCACGAAAGATCGTGGGCTATCACGTCCATGAAAGCCTACACACCAAGTCGGTCGCGCAGGCGCTGCGCCGAGCGGTGAAATACCGTCGAACGGAGCAGCCGCTGGTGCATCACTCAGATAGAGGCAGTATTGCTCGGGAATATATCAGGAGTTGCATGCGAAGCACGGCATCAGGTGCTCGATGACTGATGGCTATGACTGCTACCAAAACGCCTTGGCAGAGCGGGTCAACGGGATATTGAAGACAGAGCTTTTGCTCCAGCGGCCACAGGATTTAACGCAGGCGAAGAAGATGGTCAGTGAGTCGGTATCGATCTACAACCGCGAGCGTCCACACCTGTCTCTGAAATACAAAACGCCCGATGCGATGCATCGGGCGTTGGGGTGAAATAGGTGTAAACCTATTTCAGGACTAGACAGTTTCACTGTTGAGGAAAATATGCCGCTTCATTGCGCTTAAGAAATAACTCCAGATTAGCTGTGTTTCGGATCACTGAAGCTTCTTTTATTTTGATCTCAAAGTCCTTGCTGTTGGGTTTGGTGTAGATGCGCAGCATTATTTTTGAAATGCGTTCTTCAAGCTCTGCGCCTTTGTCAAAGCCAAGCTTGTTAAGTACAACAATGTTGTCTTTGCCAGCTTTTAAAATCGGATAATAGCTTGATGCGCGTTTCCCATTCGCGCCATCAAGAACAATACCAAGTTGTGAGTCTTCAGTTGAATGGATGACGAGGGCTATCTTTTCAGACGCAGACACGTCACGATTTATATCCATTGTAATCCTTGCCTCTCCAGTAGTTGCAGCTTCCCCCTTCGCTGGGGTGATACTGATTTTTTGATCTGGCGTAAGCATGCCCTGCATTGTGACAACGGGAATCAAGTCGATTTTATCTTCATTTGGATTTTTTATAATCTTGAATTTATCTTGCTTATACATGCTGACTTCCACGTTGCTGTGGATGGAGACAGCACAATGGTCAGGGGTAGTTTTTACTGGCAAACGAAGAACCATACGTTCTGGAAGTGGCTTTTTACTATAGACATCTCGATTGGTTTGAGACACCGTTTGGTTTCCAACCTTGCAGGACACCGTTACGGGATAGGTATCCGTCCAATATGCATTCGGAGCGCCCATCATTGAGAATTGAACTTGCAGGCCTTTTGTTGTTTTTACCAAGTAAAGTGGATAGGCATTTTTGAAAATGGCAATGCGGCGTTGTTCTGGCTCTTTGTAGACAGCGTCACCCGTTAGTGCTGTCATTGCTCTGAATTGAGCCGTTTCAATGATGTTGTAGTGCGTAGGATTGATAACACGCGGTACTAGTTGATACCACGTCCAGCTGCCTGTAGCGTTGTAATACTCAGGAAGTCGGTTGATAGTACCTTGTCTTGCGCATTTGTATGCCTCTTTCAGATCTTTATCGCCAGAGGCGTCGGCCAGCATGAACAATGCTTGAAGCCCCCAAAGATGGCCATTTAATACATGGTATTCCTTGTCACGAGTTATTCCCTTCCATGAATATTCGGAAATCCAGCAGTTCTCACCGTCGCGCCATAGAACGCCGCCTTCAGTTGGCGGGCGAAGCATCAGTTTCGCACTCTTGAGTGCAGCATCGCGATAGCGTTCGTCACCCGTAGCCTGCCAACCGGCGAACAATGTCATCGGACCGAAGAACCCATCCATGCCAGACCACCAAGGGGCTTTGATGCCTCGGTCGTAGTCGAAGCCATAAAACCAACGCGTGCCTTCGCTTTCACGAGTTGCTGGCTGATATTCGTCAAGCATGAAGTTCAGGGCTCTCTTTGCGCTTTTCAATGCATCTGGATCGCCGGTTTTTTCGTAAATCGTCAACAATCGGAACGCTAGGAAGAAGGGGCGCAGAGGATCTTTCTTGGAAGCAGTTTTCTGAAGGCCTTCCTCGTTGAATGTAACAGGATCCATCCATGACCATTGAAAAGGGGCTAGTTCAACGTCCGAGCCAGCCGCCAACCTTTTCTGCACGTTCTCTGAAGCATGTAACGGGCTTGAAAGTGCTAGGAGGGTGATCAAAAAAACAGGCGTTTTCATAGTTAGGTATTCCATCCATTTTTTTTAGCGGCGAGCATGGTATCCCACAAGCCGAATTCAGACCGAAAATATTTGGCAAGCTGGTCCGTAAAGATAATTTTGAGGCCCTGTTGGCTAAAGTGTCAATGTGCGCTAAGTGGTTGAGTTGCTGATCGCCACGAGTATTTTTTCTTGAGCTTCATTATTGGTTTTTCGAAAAATACGTAACTTAATGGTGCGACTATAAATGTCAGCCAGACACCGACGTCAACACTCGGTGGAAATGGCGCTCCGGATCTATATGGGCCGTTGCCAGTGAAAACACCTTGCCACACATATAGCCCATAACTAATAATGCCAAGGCTGGCCAGTGGCTTAAACTCCAATAATTTAACTAATGTTGAATTCTGATTGTAGAATACATACAGAACTAAAGCGCAGATGGATGTTAGCCAGATTACGTCGGAATTGATGAATGCTGGTGCAGCAGCGCCAGAAAGTATAGCTATAAGCAATATGTTCGATGTGGGCTTTTTAGTCATGGTTGTCTTAATTGTTTCGGTGTTGCAGATAAAAGCTAATAGGCATCCAGCTAAAATTGGCAGCATAGCGGGGAAGGTCCATCTGTTCATATAATACAATGTGCTGTCTGGATACAGGGATGTTCCAAAAATTACGCAGCTTGTTGCAATGGCCAGTGCCACTAATGCCGCAATTCGTTTCCCCAAGCAAAAAATCAATGGCCAGAACAGATAAAAATGTTCTTCAACAGATAAAGACCAGAAGTGTGACATTGCTGAGTAGGCGCATTCTTTTGGATAGAAATTTATTGTGTATGTGAGTGCGTAAGCAAAAGAGCAAGTTGGAATTCTGGCCTTTCCTGTGTAGTCTATATACGCAAGGAAGAGAATCGCCAAATAGTAGAGAGGAAAAATCCGTAGTGCTCGGCGTTTTATAAACGCGATAATATCTATTTTGCCAGTTGCTTCTTTCTCTTTTATGAGAAGGTAGGTAATTAAAAATCCTGATAAAACAAAAAATACACTAACCCCTGTCTGTGCACTTAGAGCGGAACGTAGTGCACTGCTTGTAATTCCAAGCGCCTGCCATGCCTCGGCATGGGACATGATTACTAATAGGACAGAGATGGCTCGAAGCCCGTCAAGTCCTTTGATTTTACCAAGCATTGATCACCCCAAGGTTTTGAAAGCGCGGAGATTCTACCTGATTTGGGGCAAATGCTGTCCAAAACTATTGCCCGATGCGCTCCGAGTTCCGCTATTTGTTAGGTTCTGTACGCAATCAGCCGAAACTATTTGCAATGCACGCACGTCCAGATTCAGTAAAGTACGCATCAAAGGCAAGACCCCAGATGGCCAGACGGTACGAACTCCCCGATGCAGTTTTTGATTTGGTACGGGTATCTTCGATGAGCCTCGCCTTAGCGGGCGCCCAAGAACAGAGGAGCGATTGGTACTCGATGGCATCCTGTGGGGTGCTTTTTTTAGCGCTGCCTGGCGCGACATGCCCGAGCGCTTCGGCCCATGGTTGTCAACACCGGTTGAAAACTGACCCACCCTACCGAAGTAAAACTGACCCACCCCGGCGGTATTTAAAGTCTGTTTATAGCTTCGGCGAAGCCGTCTCTCGCGGTACCACCTGGCCAGATTTCAACTTGTCCTTCAACCGGTAACTTTGCCCGCTGACCTGAACGATATGCGCATGATGCAGAAGCCGATCCAATAGCGCGGCGGTCAGTGTCGAGTCATCCGCAAAGGTCGTTGCCCACTGGCTAAACGGCAAATTGCTGGTCAGCACGATGCTGCCATGTTCGTAGCGTTTGGCGATGACGTTGAAGAACAGATTTGCTTCGTCACGGCCAAAAGGCAGGTAGCCTATTTCATCGATCACCAGCAATTTCGAGCGCTGCACCACTCGACTGAAATACTGAGCCAAGCGCCCCTGGTGATGTGCGGCGACCAGTTGCAATGTCAGATCGGCGGCGGTGATGAACTTTGTCGAGATGCCCGCCATGATCGCCCGGTGAGCTAGCGCGCTGGCCAAGTGCGTTTTGCCAACGCCGGACGGCCCCAGCACCACGTTTTCCTTACGCTCGATAAAGGCCAGTCCGGCCAGTTCAAGGATCTGACTTTGCGGCGCTCCGCTGGCGAATTTGAAGTCGTATTGCTCAACGGTTTTTACAGCCGGCAGCCCGGACAAGTGCAGCAGTGTCTGTCGTCGCCGTTCGTTTCTGGCGCGATCTTCACCCAACAGAAGTTGTTCCAGGAAGTCGGCGTAACTCGTTTCTTTTTCGGCTGCTCGCTGCGCCAGAGCGGGCCAGTCCGTGGCGAAGGTATCGAGTTTGAACTGTTGGCAGAGCGCTTCAATGCGCAGGTGTTGAAGACTCATGCTCGCACCTCAAGCAGGGCTTGGTAGACCGACAGTGGATGTTGCAGGCTCTCCACCGGTATGGGCTGAATGGCTTGTATCAGAGCGCTCGGAACGTCTTGAAGCGCTGGCAGCGGCAGCAAATAGTGCACCTCTTTATCCAGGCGATACTGAGGGATTTCACCGGTCGTAGCGTGAGTTCGGGCATTGGCGATATCGATCAGCCAAGGGCCGATTTTGCTGTTCGCGACTTCGACATCCAGCACCAAACCGACCTGATTAAGTGTCGCTGCCAGCGGCACGACGAAACTGTTTTTCAGGTAGTGGTTGAAGCGCTCAACCTTGCCCTTGGTTTGCGCTCGATAGGGCCGGCAGACCTTTGGCGTAAAGCCATAGCGTTCTGCCAAGCTCAACAGAGCCGGGTTCCAACGGTGCTCGCCGGGGCCATAGACATCGCGCTCTTGGATGATGGTCTTGGCGTTGTCGAACAACACTTTGCGTGGCGTGCCGCCGAAGAAATGCAGGGCTTTTTCAATGCCAGCGCACCAGGCTGCGGAGTCTTCCCGTCGCGAGAAAACAACGTAAGTGGCGCGACTCCAACCCAGCGTTGCGACAAATGCCAACAGCGGATCGCGGCCACGTCGAATGATCGTGAAATCCGCCTGCATCTGTTCGCCAGGCTCTGTTTCAAAGCGCACAACGGGCTCGTTGGCCTTGGATTTCAAGGTCAGCAGAAAGCTGGTGAGGATGGAGTAACCGCCCGTATAGCCCTGTTCTCGGATCTCTCTGAGCAGAACAATCGCAGGGATCCAGTGTGGCCGAGCGGTATCTACGCGCTGACGCAGGAAGGCCTCGAAAGGCGCAAGCTTGCCCACGCGCTCCGCGCGCGGGCCGTAGACGACGGGTTGGCGCTGGGCTTGTAATTTGAGGTGGCGTCGAATGGTATTGCGTGAGCAGCCCATCTGCCGAGCGATAGCTCGAATAGACAAACCCTGACGAACAAGAACACTGATTTCCACGTGTTGCTCCTTGGACAGCATGGGCAGCTCGCAAAAGCTGCATTTTGCCCAAGTGGGTCAGTTTTCAACCGGTAGGGTGGGTCAGTTTTGCATCGGTACTGACACATGGTCTAGGGTTAATCAACATTTTTGTGACTGGCGCAAACATGGAACGTTTGACCTGATGTTCAAGCGTCGTCACATCCAAGACGGGCCGTGCGGATATCGACTAACTAATCATGGTTAACATGCTGTAAGGCATCGAGGGTGAACGCAAAGACGTCTTGGACGATTGGCGTGCGGTCGGGCGTCAAGAAAAGAGCTGGCCTCTGTTTGCATCTGAAGAATTGGCTGGAGAAAACTTATCCGCAGGTCACATCACAATGTGCCTTGGGCGAGGCCGCGCGTGATTTGGCCACTAACCGGAGGCGGCTGGAGCGGTACATTACGGCTGTTTTTTACTGCGTGACGTACTATAGCGCTTGCCGTAGGCTGCTTCGATTGAAGACCTCGAAGCGCCGCTTTATGTGGACTCACGATGAATTCCTGCTTTCTATTACGCGTTCTGTAACATTCAGAGCTTTGACAACCCACCTCCATCACCTAAGTTTGAGAAGCAGCTTCGGAAAAGCTGCTTCTCTCTTAACGATTTCATGGAGCGTCATTTATGCGTACAGGCTACTTCTACTCTTTGATTTTTGCCCTTCTGACCAGCGCCTCGATTGCTGCTATCGCCGCCCCAGCGGCCAAGCATGAGTCGGTCGCTGCGCCGCAAGCAGTGGGGCAGCCAGCCAAAACCCAGGGCGCGAAGGTCGATTTGAACGGGGCGGATGCCACGACGTTGCAGCGCGAGCTATCGGGAATAGGCAAAGGCAAGGCCGAGGCGATTGTTGCGTATCGTGAGGATAATGGGCCGTTCTCTTCGGTGGAGGAGCTGCTGGAGGTCAAGGGGATCGGCAAGGCGATTCTCGACAGGAACCGTGAAAAGCTGGAAGTGAATTGAGTATGTGATTGAAGGAGGCCGGTCGAATCGACCGGCATTTTTGCCATCTGGTGCATGCAAATTCCGGAGTCTTCTCCGTCGTTGGCACAAATAATGATTACCTACAGCCAACCGATTGTTCAACAATCAAAGGCCTCCCTCCCATGACCAAAACACTCTCCCTCGCCGACCAGATCACCCTGGAGCTACGCGCCGACATCATCGGTGGTCGCCTGTTCCCAGGCATGGCGCTAATAGAGAACAACCTGGTCTCTGCCTACAACGCTTCGCGCAACACCATTCGCGAAGCGTTACATCGCCTGGGCCAGGAAGGCCTGACCCGTTACCTACGTAACAAAGGAGTAATGGTCCGCAGGTTAGGTGTCGATGACGTGCGAGATCTGTTCAAGGTCCGTCGCGCCTTGGAGCTTCAAGCCATCCTGGGCAGCCAACCATTACGTGAGTATCAATCCGACCGGATGCTCGAAGCCCTCGAGGCGGCGGATTTGGCTCGGGAGCGTGAGGATTGGCGTTCGGTCGGTACCCATGGCCTGGCGTTCCATCAGCACATCGTTGGTTTGATGCGCAGTCCGTTGCTGGATGAGTTCTTCACTAATGTGGTCGCACAGCTGCGCCTGGTGTTTAGCTCCGCACCCAATGAGGCGCGTTTCCAGGCACCGTTGCTGGCCCGTGACCGGCACATCCATGATTCGCTGGCTGAAGGCGACAAGCTTGCGGCCCACGAAGCGATAAGTCGTTACCTTGACGATTCCGAGCAACTGCTTTTGCAGCTGCTGACTCCCACCCATCACCCCTGATCAAGGACCCACCCCATGCACAAAAACTACCCAGCAGCCTACCAAGTCAGCAAAGGCTCAGCCCTGCAGGTGGACAAACCCTTCTACGACCGCATCCGCACCCAGCAGGACAAGCGCACCCTGATCGAACAGTTCGAGGTCCCCATCCGCACCGGTCGCGCTTGGAACGTACCCGCCGGTCATGTGTTTCGCGTTACAACTCCGGTAGGCCCGCAGGTAGGGGACTTCAACGTCTGGAATGCCCACGATCCGCGGGAGCGCCTGTGGGCGGCGCGTACGCGTCAGCTCCAGGGCGCCCACGTCAGCACTCATGACCGGTTGTGGTCGAACCTGCCGTTTTTGCGGCCGTTGGTGACCATTACCGATGACAGTCTGGCTGATTATGGTATCGACGAGCATGGTGGACGGTTGCACGATCTGCTGGGCACGCGCTGTGATCCGTACGTGAACAGGATGCTGACCGGCGAGGATTTTCACCATCACTGCCACTCGAACCTGACCCGTGCGGTATTACCCCATGGCCTGACCGAGTTCGATGTGCACGATGTGCTGAATATTTTCCAATGTACTGGGCTCAATCATGACGACATGTACTTCATGAAGGCCTGTCCGGCGAAGAAGGGCGATTATTTGGAGTTTTTTGCCGAGATCGATTTGCTGTGTGCCTTGTCCACTTGCCCCGGCGGCGATTTGTCGCTGGCGATGTGGGGGCCGGATGCGCAGGATCCCCTCAGTGTCTGTCGTCCGTTGGGGGTGGAGATTTATCGGTTGGAGGATTCATTGCTGGAAGGCTGGAGCCAGCCTGAGCGGGCGGCGTACAAGGGGTTGCATGGCTTGCAGATTGCCAAGGCGGATTGGGAGAAGTAGCGCGGCGCTGGCCGTCTATGTGCAGGCCGTTGTGGCGAGGGGATTTAGCGAAACGTCGCACCGCCCCGCTGGGCTGCGCAGCAGCCCCAATTCACCCAATCCCGCGTGTCAGGGAAATGGTGTTTTGAAGGGGCCGCTACGCGGCCCAGCGGGGATAAATCCCCTCGCCACAAACTCACCACCAAAGTGTTGGGCAAGTCAGCAATCAACGATCCTTGGCCTCCTTCGCATCCATCTCGGCATTGCGCTCGGCAACACGCTTGCGCTGTTCATCCGTCAGTTCGACCTTGTTGGCGGTGTCGCGCAGCATCATCAAGCCACCCACGATCGAGCCGATTGCGACAATCAGAATTAACCAGGCGTACCAGGGCATAGGGTTCTCCTTGAGGGGGCGATGGATGACGAAGATTTCGCCTGTCCATCGCACCTACCACTTATGAGCGAAGGTTGTTCGCAGTGGTTCCATACTACGCCCGTTCTGCCGGGTTCACCTCAAAGCCCGGTGAGCATCGCATCGGCCGGGGCATCGGCGCGCAGTTGCGCCGTTAGCATGAAGTACAGGAAGCCTACCGCCATGAAACCGAGGAAGATCAGCCCGATCAGCGCGTTGAACCAGGCCATCGCCACCAGGCACACCACTGCCAGTACCAGGGCGATACCCGGGATGATCGGATAGCCCGGCGCGCGGAAGGTGCGTTCCAGGTTGGGTTCGGTTTTACGCAGTTTGAACAGGCTGAGCATGCTCATGATGTACATGACGATGGCGCCGAATACGGCCATGGTGATCATCGCTGCGGTGAGGGTCATGCCGCCGAGGTTGATCAGGCCGTCGCTGTAGATCGCCGCGATGCCGATCAGGCCGCCGGCGATGATGGCCCGGTGCGGGGTCCGGAAGCGTGACAGTTTGGCGAGTGAGGCGGGCAGGTAGCCGGCGCGGGCGAGGGCGAAGAACTGGCGCGAGTAGCCGAGGATGATGCCGTGGAAGCTTGCCACCAGGCCGAATAGGCCGATCCACACGAGCATGTGCAGCCAGCCGGAGCTTTCGCCGACCACGGTTTTCATGGCTTGGGGCAGCGGGTCGTTGATGTTGGACAGGGTGCGCCAGTCGCCCACACCTCCGGCGAAGAACATTACGCCCATGGCCAGGAATACCAGGGTCAGGATGCCGCTGATGTAGGCCTTGGGAATTGTGCGTTTCGGGTCCTTGGCTTCTTCGGCGGCCATGGCCGCGCCTTCGATGGCCAGGAAAAACCAGATGGCGAAGGGGATTGCGGCGAACATCCCGGCAATGGCCGGCGCGCCGAACACATCGGAACCGGCCCAGCCGTTCAAGGCGAAGCTGCTGAAGCTGAACGCCGGGGCGACTACACCCATGAACACCAGCAGTTCGGCCACCGCCAGCACACAGACGATCAGTTCGAAGGTTGCCGCCAGTTTCACCCCGAGGATGTTCAGGCCCATGAACACGATATAGGCACCGACCGCCGCGTGTTTCGGGTCCAGGGCCGGGAATTGCACGTTCAGGTAGGCGCCGATGGCCAGGGCGATGGCCGGTGGTGCGAAGACGAATTCGATCAGCGTTGCCAGACCGGCGATCAACCCGCCTTTTTCGCCGAATGCCCGGCGGCTGTAGGCGAACGGCCCGCCTGCGTGGGGAATGGCGGTGGTCAGTTCGGTGAAACTGAAGATGAAGCAGGTGTACATGGCCGCGACCATGAATGATGTCACCAGAAAGCCCAGCGTTCCGGCAACGCCCCAGCCGTAGCTCCAGCCGAAGTACTCGCCGGAGATCACCAGCCCGACGGCAATGCCCCATAGATGCAGGGTGCCCAGAGTGGGTTTGAGTTGTGTGTTCATTGGTGGCTCCCCCTCGATCGATAGCAAAAGCGCTGTGGAGGCGCAGTGCAGTGGGCGTGCCAGTGTGGTGGCTGTGGTCGTAAAGGGTGAAATTGTGTCGTATCGGGGATGTTCCGTGCTTGATGTGCCCCTGTTGCGCGCCAGTTAGGGGCATCGTTGGCAGTGATGCCGCCTTCGCGAGCAAGCCCGCTCCCACAGGGATTTGTGGTGTTTATGAAATCTACTGCTCACCGCAAGTCCAGTGTGGGAGCGGGCTTGCTCGCGAAGAGTCCTACCCGGTCACCGCTATAACAACGCCATAAATTCATTCTTTACAGATTTTTTATCCCCCAACCCCTCTCTCGATCTCGTTCCTTTACGCCCTCCCTGCCGACAATCACTCCAGACACGGCATGACGCCGTACGACGGAGAAATCCCATGAGCCTTCTGGACGGGGTGTCGCTGCTGCTGGCAGCGGCGCTGTTCATTTATCTACTGATTGCGCTGTTGCGCGCGGATCGGAACTAGGAGTGGCTATGCACGGTTATGACTACGGGCTGATCCTCGCCTTCTTCGCGCTGGTGCTGATCCCTGCACCGTTTCTTGGGCGTTTCTACTACCGGGTGATGGAAGGCCAGCGCACCTGGCTTTCACCGGTTCTTGGCCCGGTGGAGCGTGGTTGCTATCGCTTGGCCGGCGTCGATCCGGCCGTTGAGCAGAGCTGGCAGAAATACACCCTGGCCTTGCTCGCCTTCAACCTGGCCGGTTTTTCGCTGTTGTTCGCCATTCTGCTGTTACAGGGGCATTTGCCACTCAACCCCGAAAAAGTGCCGGGTATGGAGTGGACCCAGGCATTCAACACGGCGGTGAGCTTCACCACCAATACCAATTGGCAGTCCTACAGCGGTGAAGCGTCGTTGAGTTACCTGAGCCAGATGCTTGGCCTGGCCGTGCAGAACTTTGTCAGCGCCGCCACCGGTCTGGCCGTGCTGGTGGCGCTGTGTCGCGGAATCGGCCGTAAATCCGCTGCAACGCTGGGTAACTTCTGGGTCGACATGACCCGCGCCACCCTCTACGGGCTGTTACCGCTGTGCCTGTTGTTGGCCCTGTTCCTGGTGTGGCAGGGCGTGCCGCAAACCTTCGCGCACTATGTGCATGGGCTGACGATGCAGGGCGCGGATCAAGTGATTCCATTGGGCCCGGCCGCCAGCCAGATCGCGATCAAGCAACTGGGCACCAACGGGGGTGGTTTCTTCGGCGTCAATTCGGCGCACCCGTTCGAGAACCCGACGGCCTGGAGCAACCTGTTCGAAGTCGCCTCGATCATCCTGATTCCCGCCGCGCTGGTGTTCACCTTCGGCCATTACGTCAAGGACCTGCGCCAGAGCCGGGCGATCATCGCCTGCATGCTCGCACTGTTTCTGATCGGCGGTGCCACCTCGTTGTGGGCCGAATCCCAACCCAACCCGGCGCTGCACAACGCTTCGGTGGAGCAGACCGCGCCACTGGAAGGCAAGGAGGCGCGCTTTGGCACCACGGCCACGGTGCTGTGGTCAGTCACCACCACGGCGGCATCCAATGGTTCGGTCAATGGCATGCATGACAGCCTCAATCCTCTGAGCGGCATGGTCTCGCTGGTGAATATGATGGTCGGCGAAGTCATTTTCGGCGGCGTTGGCGCGGGGCTCTACGGGATGCTGCTGAACGTGCTGATCGCGGTGTTCCTGGCTGGATTGATGATTGGCCGTACCCCGGAATACCTGGGCAAGAAGCTTGCTGCCAGAGAAGTGCAACTGCTGGTGGTGACCCTCTTGGTCATGCCGGTGAGTGTGCTGGGGCTGGGGGCGATTGCTGCGAGCCTGCCCGGGCCTGCTGCTGCGGTGAGCAACCCTGGCGCCCACGGCTTCAGCCAGTTGTTGTATGCCTACACCTCGGCGGGTGCGAACAACGGTTCGGCCTTCGCCGGCTTTGGTGCCAATACACCCTTCCACAATCTGATGCTGGGCCTGGGCATGTTGATCGGTCGTTTCGGCTACATCCTGCCGGTACTGGCCTTGGCCGGTAGCCTGGCGCTGAAGAAAACCGCGCCGATCGGCCCGAACAGCTTTCCGACCCACGGCCCGCTGTTCGTCACCTTGCTGACCGTGACCATTCTGTTGGTGGGCGGCCTGACCTTCCTGCCGACCCTGGCCCTGGGGCCGATTGCCGAACACCTGAGCCTGGGTTTCTGAGGATCTGATGATGAATATGCCAATGAGCAAAACCGTCGTTGCCAAGGCGTCGGAGCAACCGAAAACCGCGATTTCGGCCCTGTGGCGGCCAGCGCTGGTGCAAGCTTTCGTCAAGCTCGACCCGCGCCAGTTGCACCGTGCCCCGGTGATGCTGGTGGTGGAACTGACCGCGATTCTCACCACCGTGCTGTGTTTCGTTCCGGACAGCAGCGTGCCGACCTTTGTTGCCGCACAAATTGCCCTGTGGCTGTGGTTCACGGTGCTGTTCGCCAACTTTGCCGAAGCCCTGGCCGAAGGGCGTGGCAAGGCTCGCGCAGACAGCCTCAAGGCCGGTAGCGAAGGCCTGAGCGCACGCCGCCAGACGGCCAGCGGCTTTGAGGTGATAGCCGCCACCCGCTTGCGAAAGGGCGACGTGGTACGCGTCGAGGCTGGGGAGATGATTCCTGGCGATGGCGAAGTGATCGAAGGCATCGCGGCCGTCAACGAGGCGGCGATTACCGGCGAATCGGCCCCGGTCATCCGCGAGTCCGGCGGCGATCGTTCGGCTGTCACCGGCAACACGCGCCTGGTCTCCGACTGGCTGCTGGTGCGCGTCACCAGTAACCCCGGCGAATCCACCCTGGACCGCATGATCGCCCTCGTCGAAGGCGCCAAGCGGCAGAAGACGCCCAACGAAGTGGCGCTGGATATTTTGCTGATCGGCCTGACGCTGATCTTCCTGCTGGTGGTGGTAACGCTGCAGCCGTTCGCGCATTTCGCCAACGGTAATTTGCCGCTGGTGTTTCTGGTGGCGCTGCTGGTGACGTTGATTCCCACCACCATCGGCGGGCTGTTGTCGGCCATCGGCATCGCCGGGATGGATCGGCTGGTGCGCCTGAACGTGATCGCCAAGTCCGGTCGCGCGGTGGAAGCGGCGGGGGACGTGCATGTGC
The DNA here is from genome assembly GCF_030687835.1 of Pseudomonas hefeiensis. Lineage (NCBI taxonomy): Bacteria > Pseudomonadati > Pseudomonadota > Gammaproteobacteria > Pseudomonadales > Pseudomonadaceae > Pseudomonas > Pseudomonas hefeiensis. The sequence continues at coordinate 4,523,134 of NZ_CP117449.1, read as the reverse complement.
TGATGCTGGACAAGACCGGCACCATCACCTTCGGCAATCGTCGCTGTGCCGCGGTTCACGCCGCGCCCGGTGTGAGCGTCAAGGAGCTGACCGAAGGTGCGTTATTCGCGTCGTTGGCCGACGACACGGCGGAGGGCAAGTCCATCGTCGAGTACCTGCGGGGTTTGCATTCGCAACCCGAGCCGGGCGCCGAACTGCTGACTGCTGTGCCGTTCAGTGCCGAAACCCGATTGTCCGGTGTCGACTATCAGGGCCGGGTGTACCGCAAGGGCGCCGTGGATTCGCTGCTGAGTTTTATCGGCCTGTCGAAAAGCGAACTGCCACCGGCACTGGCGCGGGAGGTGGACAAGATCGCCCAGAGCGGCGGTACCCCTTTGCTGGTGTGCGTTGACGGCAGGCTGCTGGGGGCGATTCATCTGAAGGACGTGGTCAAGCCCGGTATCCGCGAGCGCTTTGCCGAGCTGCGCAAGTTGGGGATTCGCACGGTGATGGTCACCGGCGACAACCCGCTGACCGCCGCCGCCATTGCGGCCGAGGCCGGCGTTGATGACGTGCTGGCCGAGGCCACACCGGAGAAAAAACTGGCGCGCATCCGTCATGAGCAGAATGACGGTCGTCTGGTGGCGATGTGTGGTGACGGTGCCAACGATGCGCCGGCCCTGGCCCAGGCTGACGTCGGCATGGCGATGAACGACGGCACACAGGCGGCGCGAGAGGCGGCCAACATGGTCGATCTGGACAGCGATCCGACCAAGTTGCTGGACGTGGTGCAAATCGGTAAGGAACTGCTGGTGACCCGTGGGGCCTTGACGACGTTTTCCATCGCCAACGACATCGCCAAGTACTTCGCCATCCTGCCGGCGCTATTTGCCTCGATCTATCCACAACTGGGCGTGTTGAACGTGATGCACCTGAGCAGCCCGCAAAGCGCGATTCTGTCGGCCATTGTGTTCAACGCCTTGATCATTGTGGTGCTGATCCCGTTGGCGTTGCGTGGTGTGCGGGTGCAGGCCGCCAGCGCGGCGGCGCTGCTGCGGCGCAATCTGCTGATCTATGGCCTGGGGGGGATCGTGGTGCCGTTCGTGGGGATCAAGGCGATCGACATGTTGCTGACGGCGTTGGGGCTGGTTTGAGCGGATAACCAACGCTCACCTTCAACTTGTGGGAGCAAGGCTTGCCCGCGATGAACGATGGCGCGGTGTGGGTTCAGACCGAGGTGACTGCATCGCGAGCAAGCTTTGCTCCCACAAGGGGTTTGCACAGGTAATTTTTTCATTCAATTCGAGGATTTCTGGATGTTCACTCTGATACGCCCGGCCTTGAGCCTATTGCTTCTGATGACCCTGATCACCGGCGTTGCGTACCCCTTACTGGTTACGGGCGTGGCGCAAGTCGCCTTTCCCGCCCAGGCCAACGGCAGCCTGATCGTTGATGCCGGCGGCAAGGTCCGTGGCTCCCTGTTGATCGCCCAGGATTTCCAGGGCGATGCCTGGTTCCATCCGCGTCCATCGGCCGGCGCTTTCGCCACGGTGGCCAGCGGCGCCAGCAACTTTTCCCCGAGCAATCCGGCCCTGGCCGCACGGGTGATCGGTGACGCCCAGGCGTTGCAAGTGCCCGGTCAAGGCCCGGTGCCGTTGGCGCTGCTGACCACCTCGGGCAGCGGACTGGATCCCCACTTGCCACCGGCAGCGATTGCCTATCAACTGGCGCGTGTCGCCGCCGCACGCAATCTACCGGTATCGTCCGTGCAGCAACTGCTCGACGCTCACATCGAGCAACCGCTGGTGGGGCCGCCAGTGGTGAATGTGCTGGCGCTGAACCTGGCGCTGGAAAAACTCTAGACCTCTGTGGGAGTGGAGTGGGGCCTGCTCCCGCCGGCCGTTTGATCAACCTCTGAAAGAGAACCCCAACACATGAGCGACTCCGGCCGCGCCGACGCACTGTTAGCCAAGCTGCCCCGCACCGACCGTGGTCGGCTCAAGGTCTTCCTGGGGGCGTCGCCGGGTGTCGGCAAGACCTACGCCATGCTGCAGGCGGCCCACACGCAATTGCGCCAAGGTGTCAGGGTGGTCGCCGGCGTGGTGGAGACCCACGGCCGCAGTGAGACTGAAGCGCTGCTCGGCGGTCTGGTGCAGCAGCCGCTGGTGCGTTCGGAGTATCGCGGTGTGATGCTCGAGGAAATGGACCTTGATGGTCTGCTCGCGACTCGACCGGCCTTGGTGCTGGTGGACGAACTGGCCCACAGCAACGCGCCCGGCAGCCGACACGCCAAACGCTGGCAAGACATTCAGGAATTGCTGGCCGCCGGCATCGATGTCTACACCACCGTCAATGTCCAGCACCTGGAAAGTCTCAACGATCAGGTGCGCGGTATCACCGGCGTGCAAGTTCGCGAGACGCTGCCCGACTGGGTCCTGCAGGAGGCCGATGAACTGCTGTTGATCGACCTGCCACCGCGCGAACTGCTGGAGCGCCTGCGCGATGGCAAGGTGTATGTGCCGGAACAGGCGCGCGCAGCGATCGATGCATTTTTCAGCCAGACCAACCTCACTGCATTGCGTGAGCTGGCCATGCAAACCGCCGCGGCACAGGTGGACAACGATCTTGCCCAGGGCTACCGGCAACTGGGCCAGGCAGCTCCGGCGGTGCAGGGACGATTGTTGGTGGGGGTCGACGGTAATGACCAGGCCGAACGTCTGGTGCGCCATGCCAGTCGCGTCGCCCAGCGTCGGCACCTTCCTTGGAGCCTGGTACACGTAGACAACGGCAGCACGCGGGACGAAACATCGCGCCAGCGCCTGCAAAATGCCCAGCAACTGGCCGAGCGCCTTGGCGGGGAAATAGTGCTGCTACGGGCCGGTGAAGTCGCCAGGACCCTGATCCAGCACGCCACCGAACGTCGTGCCACGCTGGTGCTGGTGGGGCAGTCCAGGCCGCGACTGCGCCGGCGGCTGTTTGGTGGTGGCTTGGCTTCCCGCCTGCTGCGCGATACCAGGGGGCTGGAACTCAACGTGCTGGACCGCGATGAACAGCCCCCTGTGGCCCGCGTGCGTTCAAGCGCCGTCCTGAGCGGTTTCGACTACGTGTTGGCGCTGTTGGCGACGGCGGCGGCCAGTGCGCTGGCCTGGGGGGTCTCCGGGCTTCTGCCCTTGCCCAATATTTCCCTGGTGTTTCTGATGGCGGTGTTGCTGGTGGCGGTTCGTAGCAGCCTCGGCCCGGCGCTGGCCTGCGCCGCGCTGTCATTCCTGGCCTATGACTTTCTGTTCATCCCACCGAATTTTTCCTTCACCATCCAGCGTGAAGAAGACGTGCTCACCCTGGTGTTCTTCTTGCTCATGGCGGCCCTGACCGGCAACCTTGCGGCCCGCCAGCGACGACAGTTGCAGGCGCTGCGCGAGACCCAGCAGGAAACCGGCGAGCTGCTTGACCTGTCCCGCAAGCTGACCGCCGCGACTGACCGCCAGGCGGTGATCAGCGCCGCCGCGCAACACCTCAACGGCTGGCACGACCTGCAACTGTGCCTGCTCAACCGTGACGGCCAGGGCGGCTGGAAGGTTGAGACGGCTGAACCGTTGACCTTCACCGAAGCTGAGCGCGCGGCCGCCGATTGGGCTTGGCAACACGACCAACCGGCCGGCGCCGGTACCGGAACACTGCCGTCCGGGCGCTGGTGGTGGTGGCCGTTGTCGACAGAGGAGGGGCCACTGGCATTGCTGGGCGTGTGCCCGAAAGAAGACAAGCCGTTGAGTGGCCAGCGGCGTCGTCTGTTGGCGGCCCTCAGTCAGCCACTGGCGCAGGCCCTGGCTCGGGCGCAACTGGCCCAGGATCTGGAAGCGGCGCGCCTGCACGGTGAAACCGAGCAACTGCGCAGTGCGTTGTTGGCGTCGGTGTCCCACGATTTGCGCACGCCGCTGACCTCCATGCGCGGCAGTATCGACAGCCTGCTGGCGTTGGGCGAGGCGATCCCGCTGGCTGATCGCCGCGAACTGCTGGAAGGCACCCGCGATGAAGCCGAGCGCCTGGATCGCTACATCCAGAACCTGCTGGACATGACCCGCCTCGGCCACGGCGCCCTGAAGCTGGCGCGGGACTGGGTATCGCCGGGCGATATCGTCGGCAGCGCGTTGAACCGGTTGCGGGCGGTGCTGGCGCCGTTGGCGGTGGGCATCGAGGTGCCGGCCGAGTTGCCATTGTTGTACGTGCATGCGGCGCTGATCGAACAGGCGCTGGTGAATGTGCTGGAGAATGCCGCACGATTTTCCCCGGCTCACGGGCGTCTGCTGCTGAGCGCAGGGGCGACGGACAGCGAAGTTTTCTTCGCCGTGGCTGACGAGGGGCCCGGGATCCCTGAAGAAGAGCGCGAGAAAATCTTCGACATGTTCTACACCGCTGCGCGCGGGGATCGCGGCGGGCAGGGTACGGGGCTGGGGCTGGCGATCTGTCAGGGCATGGTCGGTGCCCATGGCGGGCGGATCAGCGTGGACACCGGCCTGGACGGGCGCGGTACCTGCATCACCCTGCACCTGCCATTACAGACACAACCGGGCCTGGACGATGAAGCCTGAGCGGCGCTGGGTTACTCTCTTTCCACCTGATTGCATTGAACGGACCTCATGAGCCAGACCGCAACCCTTTTGGTCATCGACGACGAACCGCAGATCCGCAAATTCCTGCGCATCAGCCTGACCTCCCAAGGCTACAAGGTGCTCGAAGCCGGCACCGGCACCGAAGGCCTGGCCCAGGCGGCGCTGAACAAACCCGATTTGCTGGTGCTCGACCTGGGCCTGCCGGACATGGACGGCCAGCAGGTGCTGCGCGAGTTTCGCCAATGGTCCACGGTGCCGGTGCTGGTGCTTTCGGTACGGGCCAGCGAAGCGCAGAAGGTCGAGGCGCTGGACAACGGCGCTAATGATTACCTGACCAAGCCGTTCGGTATCCAGGAGTTCCTGGCGCGCATTCGTGCCCTGCTGCGTCAGGCCCCGGCGGGCGAGGCGCGGGAAGCGGCGCTGACGTTCGGTCCGCTGACGGTCGACCTGGCTTATCGCCGGGTCCTGCTCGATGGCACCGAAGTGGCCCTGACCCGCAAGGAATACGCCGTGCTGGCGCAATTGGCGCGCCATCCTGGGCGGGTCATTACCCAGCAGCAATTGCTCAAGGATATTTGGGGCCCGACCCACACTGAAGACACTCATTACCTGCGGATCGTGGTCGGTCATTTGCGGCAAAAGCTGGCTGACGACCCGACCCGGCCCCGGTTCATTGCGACCGAGGCCGGGGTTGGGTATCGATTGTTGGGGGAGGGTGGTGTTTAACCACAAGGTTTCAAGCCAAGCGCTATTGTGGCGAGGGGATTTAGCGAAACGTCGCACCGCCCCGCTGGGGTGCGAAGCAGCCCCGAAAAAGGCATCAGACATGATTTTGTCTGACACACCGAGTGTTCAGGTTTTAGGGCTGCTTCGCACCCCAGCGGGGATAAATCCCCTCGCCACAGAGTTTAGTGTCACATTCAGTTCTGCTCATTCTCATAGCGATCCAGCGTGTCGCTGGCAATTTCCCGCCCAAGGGCGATCAGCTCCGGCGCCTTGTAGAACTCGAAAAACCGGCACACCCGTTTCGGCACGTTGATCAGCACATCCGGTGGATACCCGGCGATCTTGTACTGGGCCAGCGACGTTTGCATCACCTCGAAACTCTGGTTGATCAAATCCAGCAGCGAGGCCGGGCCGACGTTGTCGATGATGAACGATCCGGTCGCCGATTTCGGCGCACCTTCGGACTCCGGCGCGGCGGCGGGTTGTTGGCCTTCGGGCTCGGCGGATCCGAGCCAGGGGTTGATCTCGGCGGCCTCGGCTTTTAACGCCTCCTGTTCCAGTAGCAGTAACTGCTCGGCCTGCTTGCGACGAAACGGCAGGCGCGAACCCAGGGAACTGACGAGGGTGTCGAAGCGGCGCCTGAAAGCGGCGGGGCGCTGGATGACTGGCAGTCTGTATTGTTTCTGGTTGGTGGCGTTGAGGTTGACCGCGATGATCAGGTCGCAATGGCTCGACACCACCGGCACGATGGGCAACGGGTTGAGCAGGCCGCCATCGACCAGCATGCGGTTGCCTTGCATCACCGGGGTAAACAGGCTGGGAATCGCCGCCGAGGCGCGCATTGCCTGATGCAGGCAACCTTCCTGGAACCAGATTTCCTGCTGATTGGTCAGGTCGGTGGCCACGGCAGTGTAGGGAATGCGCAGGTCTTCGATATTGAGTTCGCCGACGATCTTTCGGATCTGCCCGAAGACTTTCTCGCCGCGAATCGCCCCCAGGCGAAAGCTGACGTCCACCAGCCGCAGCACATCCAGGTAATCCAGGCTTTCGATCCAGTTTCGGTAATCGTCGAGCTTGCCCGCGGCATAGATCCCGCCCACGACGGCACCCATGGAGCAACCGGCGATACAGGCAATGTCGTAGCCACGTCGTTCGATTTCTTCGATCACCCCGATATGGGCGTAGCCCCGGGCGCCACCCGAACCCAATACCAATGCGACACGTTTTGTCATGACCCGACCTCTTGTAAACAGACTTTAACAATGCACTCATCGACGGCTGGGCTCAATCGTTGTGGCGCAGGTGTCGTTTTTTGATACGCCGTGCCGGCATTTGCGTATGCTCACCCACACTTGAATTTACACGATCAGGCCTTGGCACTTTTTGCCGGCTGGACCGTCTTACCTGCACGACTGTTGACCTGACTTGAGGTGTAATTGATGAAAGCCCGGATTTGTCTGCCCCTGGTGGCATCCTTGATGGTGTTGACCCTGGCCGGTTGTGCCGGCAAGACCGCTTACCGCGACAGCTGTGGCAGTCAACTGGACAGCGCCTGGCGTGAACTGGACCTGGCCAAGGCCGAAGGTTTTGCCGGCACCGTGAGTTATTCCAAGGCCCTGTCGCTGTTGACCGGCGCCAAGACCCAGCAGCAGTTCGAGGCATTTGAGGGGTGCACCAAAAAAGCTGAGAAGGCCCGTTTCTACATCCGCGAATCCCGCGCCGGGCGTTAAAAACAGCGACAAGCCGTCAACTGCAAGCTACAAGGGAAGGGCAATGCCGCTCTCACTTGAAGCTTGCAGCTTGACCCTCGAAGCTGCGTACGGAGTACGTCCCCATGATTGATCGGCTGGTGGCCCGGATATTGGGCCTGGAAGTCCGGCTGCTGGCCTGTCAGGCCCGCCTCAATGCCCATACCGACAGTGAAGCCCTGCATGACTTGCGGACCACGGTTCGCCGTTTGCGTAGCCTGCTTCGTCCGTTGCGCGGTTTGCCCGGCGTCGAACAGCTGGAAACAGCGGCTTCGGCGGTGGGTACGTTGACCACGCCCTTACGTGACCGGGAAGTGCTGGCCGCTTACCTTGAACAGCACGGCAAGATCGAAGCCGCGCGGCGGCGCCAGGTACAAATGGCCGATGCATATCCCGCCGTTGCCGGCAGCCCGGAGCTGGCCCAACTGCTGATGGTGCTCGACGCCTTCCCGCGCTTCATTCGCGCGGCGCAACGTCAGGACCTGCTTAAAGGTCTGCGCAAACGCATCGAAAAGCGCCTGGACAAACAATGGAAAAAACTCGGCGAAGCCCTGCGCGATCCGGCTCATGACCGCCATCGTTTGCGGTTGCTGATCAAGCGCGTGCGCTACGCCATCGAAGCCTATCCCGAACTTGACCGCCTGCCCGAAGCGGCCATGCCACGGCTCAAGTCCGCCCAGGGCACACTGGGTGACTGGCACGATTGCTGGCAATGGCTGGCCAGGGCCAAGCAGGAAAGCGACTTGCAATCCTGCGTCCCGGTCTGGCTCAGCACCATGGAAAAAGCCGAGGCCAAGTCCGATAAAGTGCTCGATAAACTCGTTGCCAGTTGCTTCAAAAAATCCTGAGCCCTGTGTATTTTTCCTGTGGGAGCGGGCTTGCTCGCGAATGCGGTGGATCAGTCACACATAGATGAACTGACCCTCCGCATTCGCGAGCAAGCCCGCTCCTACATTTGGATTGGAGGTGGATTGGGACGCCGCGACCTATCTGTCAGTCTCTTTGGCCGGAATGAGTGCTGTGCCACCCGTCCGGGCTGGTTAAGATTCCTGCATCTTTTTCCCAGGTTCTCGAGGTTGTCATGCGCTTTTCCGATTTGATCGATGCCGTGCGTCGTCGGCCAGACGCCGTGACCATCGCGCCTGAGTGGGGGCAGGGGCGCGCCAGTTTTGGCGGGCTGGTGGCGGCGCTGCAATATGAAGCGATGCGTGCGCGGGTCCCGGCGGATCGCCCGGTGCGTTCGCTGGCGATCACCTTTGTCGGGCCGGTAGAGGCCGACGTGCCCGTCAGTTTCGAAGTCGATGTATTGCGTGAAGGCAAGGCGGTCAGTCAGGTATTGGGGCGAGCGGTACAGAACGGTCAGGTAGTGACCGTGGTACAAGGCAGCTTCGGCGCATCGCGCTCCTCCGTGGTGGCGGTGCAGGCCGACCCCGCGCCTGAGTTCAAAAGCGTGGAGCAATGCCAGGAGTTGCCCTACATCAAGGGCGGTACGCCGGAATTCATGCGTCACCTGGCGCTGTGCTGGAGTGTCGGTGGCTTGCCGTTTACCGGCAACAAATCCCGCAGCATGGGGGGCTGGGTGCGCTTGCGCGGTGATGTCAAAGAGGAGCCGCTGAACGAGGCACACATCCTGGCATTGGTCGATGCCTGGCCTCCGGCGCTGCTGCCCCATCTCACTCAAATGGCGCCGGGCAGTACGCTCACCTGGACCATTGAGTTCGTCCAGCCACTGCTGGAGCTCACGACACTGGACTGGTGTAAATACCTGGCCGAGATCGAGCATGCCCAGGACGGCTACGGCCATGTCGCCGCGAGGTTCTGGAGCGCTGATGGTCGTTTGATCGCCATGAGCCGGCAGACAGTGACCATTTTCGGCTAAGGCTTTTCATGACCGTGGCACTGCAACACGAGTGCTGCAATCATGCCGAGGGAGCCGATGGCGACGTTGGCCAGGCTCAGGCTGAACACCCCCGATACCATCAGCAAAAACGCGACGATGAACAGCGGTACGGCAATCTGGTGCAACACCGGATTGCTCGGGTGACCATGATGGTCAAGGCAGGTGCGCCATTGCCAGGCCGGGAAGTGGGGGTGACGTTTGCCCATGATGCTGATCCTTGAGTTCGCAAAACCGAATAACCCAAGCGTAAGCCCGACCGGGCAGCGCGACGAATCGCGGTTGGCTATCGACGTGATAGGTGGCCATAGCCTTTCACCGACGAACTGCTTTTTTGTGGGGAGGGGATTCATCCCCGCTGTGGGAGCAAGGCTTGCCCGCGATGAAGACGACGTGGTCTCCCTGGGGAGCGAGGCGCCTGTATCGCGGGCAAGCCTTGCTCCCACAGATAAACCCCAGGCCGCAAGAGTTCTGTCAGGCAGGTCAACGGGCGGCGGTGCCCTAAAGCCTGAGCTGCCCGATCGCCTTGTTCAGTTCCCCCGCCAACGTCGCCAGCTCATGGCTGGTGGTGGCCGAGTCCACCGTCTGGCGCACGGTGTTTTCAGTCACGTCACGAATACTCACGACCGCCCGGTTCATTTCCTCGGCAACCTGGCTTTGCTGTTCGGCCGCCACAGCGATCTGCGTGTTGCTCTCGCGCATCTGCGCCACCGCCCCGGTGATCTGCGCCAGCGCCTCACCGGCTTCCAGAGCCTGTTGCACGCATTCGTCGGCCTTGTAGGAGCTTTCCTGCATGAAATCCACCGCGTCCCGGGTTCCGGCCTGCAAGGCAGAGACCATGGTGGTGATTTCATCCGTGGAGGTCTGCACTCGTTTTGCCAGGTTACGCACTTCGTCGGCGACCACCGCAAACCCTCGACCCATTTCCCCGGCTCGCGCTGCCTCAATGGCCGCGTTGAGGGCCAGTAGATTGGTTTGTTCGGCGATGCTGTGGATCACGCTGACCACGCTGTTGATCTTCTGGCTGTCCTCGGCCAGGCGCTGGATCATTTCGGCGGTCTGCTGCACCCCGCAGGAGAGTCCGGTAATGGACTGTTGCACCCGGCTGACCACTTCGCGGCCATTGCCGGCCAGGGTATCGGCGGTTTTCGACAGGTCGCGGGTGGCGCCGGCATGCTGGGCGATGTGATAAACCGTGGCGGACATCTCGTTGATCGCCGTGGCCGCCTGATCGGTTTCGCTTTGCTGGCCGAGCATACCGTGGCGAACATCGTTCATGCTCGAGGCCAGGCGTGCTGCACCGCTGTCCAGTTGCCGGGCAGTGCTGGCAACGGTGTCAACCACACGTTGATATCCAGCTTGCATGGCGTTGAACGCCGCGGCCATCTGGCCTACCTCGTCCTTGCAGGCCAGGGGTACGCGGGCGGACAGGTCACCGGTTTTCTCCACGTGCAACATCACATCCTTCAGGGTATTGAGCTGGCTGAGCAGAAACCGGATTAGCAACTGCGATGCGCCCAGCATGGCCAGCATCAGCACGAACACCGCCACGGCGTAATGGCTGAAGCGTTCCCCGAACACCTGGCTCAGGCTTGCGCCCTGGGCCAGCACCGCGAGCTGTTGGCCGTCACCGCCACGGATCACTTCGGCGCCCAGCAGTGGATTGTCGCCCAACAGGGGGCTGGCCGAGAGTGCTACCCAGCCGCCGGCCTCTGCCAGGGAGGGTAATGATTGATCGTTGAACGTGGGGATCTGGCCGCGCTGGAATGCCAGCAGGTGGTCGGCCTTGGGCAATGGCTGCCCGGCGGGCCAGGCAGCCAGCAATCGCGCCTGGGCCTGGGCGTTCGTCTGGGCCGCATGGTTGCGCGCCTGTTGTTCGAGTTGTACCGCGTAGAGTACGAGCAGCAGGGTCGTGACAAAGGCGACCGCATTGACCGCCCAGAATTTGTATTTCAGTGAGATATTGCTAAGCCAGGCACCCATGGAAGGTCTTCTCTGATAGCGGAAACAGTTTTGGCAAGGTGCCATTATTCTGCCGCTATCCAAGGCTTGGGGTGTTGATATGGGTCAACAGACAACGCCACCCCCTGTGGGAGCGGGCTTGCTCGCGAATGCGGCGGGTCAGTTCATACATGTGCGACTGATCCACCGCATTCGCGAGCAAGCCCGCTCCCACAGGGGATGCGTGTTTAATCGGAAATGATGGGCAACCCGAAAAACGCGCGGGCACAGGCGCTGCTATGGGCGGCCAGGTCTTCCTGGCTTTCGCCTCGGTGCAAGGCGACTTCGCGCAATGTTTCGGTCAGGTAGGCCGGTTCGTTGCGGCCATTTTTGGGTTTTGGGCGCAGCGTGCGAGGCAACAGGTACGGTGCATCGCTTTCAAGCATCAAGCGATTGCGAGGTATTTCCCGCACCAATGGATGCAGATGTGTCCCCCGGCGCTCATCGCAGATCCAGCCTGTGATGCCTATATGCAAGTCCAGGTCGAGATAGGCGAACAGGGCCTTTTTTTCACCGGTAAAGCAGTGCACCACCGCTGCGGGCAATTGGTCGCGAAACTCCCGCAGGATTTCCAGCAGCCGCTGATCGGCATCACGTTCGTGAAGGAAGACCGGCAATTGCAACTCCACCGCCAGGGCGAGGTGTTCTTCCAGGACTTTTTCCTGCTGCGGGCGCGGGGAGAAGTCCCGGTTGAAATCCAGCCCGCATTCACCCACTGCGCGGACGCGGTCTTGCGTCAGCAGGTCTTTGAGGTGCCTGGCGCTATCGGCGTTCCAGTCGCTGGCGCTATGAGGGTGAATACCAGCGGTGGAAAATAGCCGCTCGCCGGTGTCGTCGAGGCGCTGGCATAACTCAAGCGCCTGTTCGCTACCCTCGACGCTGGTACCGGTCAAGACCAGTTGGCAGACACCGGCTGCATAGGCGCGCTCAAGCACCGCCTGGTGTTTGTCGGCAAAACTGGGGTTGGTCAGGTTGACGCCGATATCGATGAGTTGCATGGTGCTACCTCGACCCAAAGGCCGCAAAGCATATCAGAGCTGTAGATTTATAAGAAAAGCCAAGAACTACAACGAGTTGAGGCTGTCTGTTGAGGCCATCAGACCGGTCGGGTTGGTATAAACGCCACCACTGTGCCAGTCTTTCGCACTTTTCAGCGCCTCAGGTGCTCTGTTTCTGTCGACCCCAGCTTCGATACTTCAAGGCTGCGGGCCGCAGTATCCTTTCGGAGAGTGGATGACACGTCCCCAAGTGTTATTGCTGCTGTGTTGTTCGCTGTTGCTGCCGATGCCGGCCGAGGCGCGGCTGCCCGGGCCGGTACAGGTGGTAGCGCCGACGACGGTGCGCGACCTTGCGCAAATCCGCAGCAGCCGGGTCCTGAAGGTACTGGTCAACCAGAGCCGCAACAGCTCAGGCGAAGTCAAGGGGCAACCCATTGGCGTCGAATATCATCGGTTACGTGCCTTCGAGCAATACCTCAACGGCCACGCTCGGGATGACCAGAAAATCACCCTCAAAATCATTCCCAAGGCTAAGGACCAACTGCTGGGCGCCTTGCAGCGCGGAGAGGGCGACCTGGTCGCGCCCGGTGAGTTGCTCGAGCCCCAGGCAGGCCATTCGGTCAGCGCCAGCCATCCGATTCGCACCGACGTGCCGTTGCTTCTGGTGGGAGCCAAGGGCCAGCGGCGCTACACGCGCGTAGAGCAACTGTCGGGCAAGACCCTGGCGTTGCCCAACGGTAGCGCCGCGGGGGAGGCCCTGGGGCAGATCAACCAGAAGCTGGCGCTGCGTAAACTGCCGCCGGTGAAGATCGAGTGGGTCGACCCGACCCTGGCGGTAGAAGATGTGCTGGAAATGGTTCAGGCCGGGATTTTCCACCTGACCATCGTCGAGCAGCCCATCGCCGAACGCTGGAGCAAGCTCCTGCCCAAGCTGCGTTTCGACCGGCAGGTGCTCATTGGCGAACCGGCAGACGAATATTGGTTTGTCCGCCGTGACGCCGCCATGCTGCGAGCGAGCATCAACCGATTCCTGACGACCTATAAGGCGCCCTCTAATCAGGACGCCGCGTTTCTGCGCATTTATCGCCGCTTGTACCGGGTTCACAATCCGCTGGCCCGTGCCAATCGCCAGCGTCTTGAAAAATTGCGTCCTGTGCTGCAAAAGCATGCTGCGGCCCAGGGCATGGATTGGCTCAACCTGGCGGCGCTGGCCTTCAAGGAGTCCTCCCTTCAACCCAACGCCCGCAGCGGCAGCGGCCCGACCGGTCTGATGCAGATTACCCCGTCGGCAGCCCGGCGGGTCGGGGTCCACAACATCCAGAACCTGGACGCCAACGTGCAGGCCGGCGCCAAGTACCTGGCCATGATCCGCCGCAAGTTTTTTGCCAGCCCCAAGCTCAACGAGCGCGAGCGGATGGCCTTCGTCCTGGCCGCCTACAACATGGGGCCTGAGCGGGTCCAAGGCATGCGTGCCGAGGCCAGGCGGCGGGGGCTGAACCCCAATCAGTGGTTCTTCCAGGTTGAACGCATCGCCATGGAGCAGGTGGGAATGGGCGCGGTAAGCTACGTTAATAGTGTGAACAAATATTATCTGGCGTTTGATCGTGAACGGGAGTCGCTAGAACCCAGGGAGCAAAAGGTTGTTGTACGTAAATGATCGAGTAAATTGATTGGTATCACGGATTTTTTCCGCTTTTATCATGCATTTTGTTGATTAATATAGCGGCCAACCCACTTATCCCAAGGAATGAACCTAATGAGCACTTTCATCAACAAAGTACTGTTTACCCAAGCTGGCTATGGCCTGACTGTCCTGCGCATCGTTGTCGGGATCATCTTCACCGCCCACGGCTCACAGAAACTCTTCGGCCTGTTCGGTGGCTACGGCTTGACGGGGACAGCGCAGTGGATGGAAAGCATCGGCCTGACTCCCGGTTACCTGATGGCGACACTGGCCGGCGGCACCGAGTTTTTCGCCGGGCTGGCATTGATCATCGGCCTGTTGGCCCGTCCAGCGGCGTTGGGACTGGCCTTCCTGTCGCTGGTGGCGATTTTCTCCGTGCACATTGGCAACGGGCTGTTCATGGCCAACAACGGTTATGAGTTTGCCCTGGCGTTGCTGGCAGGCAGCGTTGCGGTGCTGATCGAAGGTGCGGGCAAGCTGTCGGTCGACCAGGCCATTGCTCGCTGATTGCACACCTGAATCATTGAAGGCCCGTCTGGAACGGGCCTTTTTTGTGCGCGCAGATTCTTGACACTGGCCGGTCAGCTTCTCTAGGATGCCGCTCATGCGCCGATTTAAACAGCTACTTGCGGGGCGCCAGGTGACTCATTCAGTCACCGATAGAAGCCGGTCACACAGGGCTTCGAAATACCGCTAAAGCGCTGGTTCGGTGTTGCCTCTCACCTGCCATGCAGACTTTTGAGGCAGAGACACGACACGATGAACGCATCCAGCCCCCTTGTACGTCTTGCGCCGATCACGGCGAACCTTCTGCAACGCAATCCAAAAATCCTCCTGGGTGGTACTCACCAGCCAACGCTGTTGCGCTATCTCGACGGCTGGCCGCGACGCAAGCACGGGCCTGCGGCGTTCCTTATTCAGTTTGTCGAAGACGGTGAGTCCCTGGCGCGTTTTGCCAACGACAGTTTCGATCTGGCCGTTATCCAGTCCCCGAGTGCGACGCACGCCAGCGAAATGATCCGGCAATTGACCCGCGTGGCCCGACAGGGGCTGATTACTCGGCGTTGAGGTGAGCCGGGCAGTTGGCAGCATGCAGTTTTGCACAATGAGGCTGCGGGCCGACCCCTCAGACGTTCAGAGTAATGACTTGGTTTTTCGGGCCTGGGTCGCTGAAGCTTTATATGTATTCAATGTGCGTGACATATAAAAGTTGTTCGCCGGCGGGCGTTTGAACCTTGATCTCAGCATCCAGCGCTTTGCCGATCAACGCCCGCGCCAACGGCGAGTCGATGCTGATGAGGTTCTTCTTCAGGTCCAGTTCGTCGGGGCCGACGATGCGATAGCGAGACTCTTTGCCGTCCTCATCTTCAACCGTGACCCAGGCGCCGAAATACACTTTGTTTGGGTCACTGGGTTTTTCACTGACCACCTTGAGGGCTTCCAGGCGCTTGGTGAGGAAACGCACGCGGCTGTCGATTTCCCGCAGCATTTTTTTGCCATAGGTGTATTCGGCATTTTCCGAGCGATCCCCCTGGGCCGCCGCCTCGCTGACCGCCTGGGTCACCTGAGGACGGCGCACATGCCACAGCTCATGAAATTCGGCGCGCATCCGCGCCTCGCCCTCGGGGGTGATCAGCGCGGTGCCGGCGGTGCGGGGTGGGCGATAACGGCTCATGGCAACTTCTTGTGGTGGCGAAGCCGGGAGTCTATCAACCCTCGCGCAAGACTGTCAGCGGGCTGGCATTGAGGGCTCGACGCGTGCCGAACACACCGGCGGCCCCGATCAATAATGCTCCGACCAAAGGCAGTACCAGCAGCCATGGATGCGGATGCCAGGGCAGGTCGAACGCGTAACGGTAAAGCACCAGGCTCACCAGTTCCGAACCCAGGGCCGCGAGCAAGCCACTGACCGCTCCCAGCAGGCCGAACTCGATGCGCCGGGCTTTGACCAACAAGGTTCGTTCGGCACCCAGTGCGCGGAGCAGCGCACCCTGATGGATCCGTTCATCGAGGGTGGCTTGCAGGCCGGAGAACAGCACGGCCATTCCCGCAGCCAGTACAAACAGCAACACATATTCCACGGCCAGGGTCACCTGGGCCAGGATGCTGCGCAACTGTTCGAGCAGGGCTTCGACTTGCAGGATCGTCACCGCCGGGAAGGCCCGGGACAGGTCGACAATCTGCTGGTCGTGGCCCGCCGCCAGATAGAAGCTGGTGAGATAGGTGGCCGGTAGATCCTTCAGTGTGCCGGGTTGGAAGATCATGAAAAAGTTAGGCTGGAAGTTGTCCCAGTTGATCTCTCGCAAGCTGGTGACCTTCGCCTCGCGATTGACGCCGCCCACGTTGAAAACCAGACGGTCCCCCAGTTGGATCTTGAGGTTCTCGGCCACCTTGTCTTCTACCGAAACGCCCGGAATATCGTCCGGTGGCTGCTGTGGCCACCAGGTCCCGGCCGTGACGACGTTGCCCGCCGGCAGGTCCGCAGCCCAGGTCAGGCTCAGGTCGCGCTGCAGGGCCCGGTCTCCGGCCGAGTCCTTGGTGACAAACTCCTTGGCCGGCTCGCCGTTGATACTGATCAGGCGTCCCGGGACCACGGGGTAGAGGGGAGCCGATTGTGCTGACAATTCCAGCAACTTGTCGGTGAAGGCCTGCTTGTCGTTGGGCAGGATGTTCAGGGCGAAATAGTTCGGAGCGTTTTTCGGCAACTGGTTTTGCCAGGTGTCCAGCAGCTCGCCGCGCAAGAGGGCGATCAGCGCCATGGACAACAGAATCAGGCCGAATGCCAACGCCTGGCCGGCCGCCGCCAACGGGTGGCGCAGTAGCTGGCCCAGGCCAAGCCGCCAGGGCAACGAGGCGCGGGCCAGCATCCTGCGCAGGCTCTGGAGCAGCAGCAACAGCAGGCCGCCGAGCACCAACGCTGCGATGACGCCACCGCCAAGCAGGGCGAAGGTCAGGACCAGGTCCAGGCTCAAGCGCCACATGATCAGGCCAAGGGCACCCAGGGCGGCCCCATAGACCACCCAGGTGCTGGAAGGAATCGGCAGCATGTCCCGGCGCAAAACGCGCAAGGGAGGGACCCGTCCCAATGCAGCCAGTGGGGGCAGGGCGAAGCCCGCCAACGCCACCATTCCGGTGCCGATTCCGGCAATGGCCGGCAGCAGGCCACCCGGCGGGACGGTGGTGGGTAACAGGTCATGCAGCAGTGCAAACAGTCCCAGTTGGGCGACCCAGCCGAGCAAGGCACCGCTGAGGCTGGCCAGCAGACCCAGCACGGTCAATTGCAGGCTGAACAGCACCATGGTTTCCCGGCGTGACAACCCCAGGCAGCGCAGCAGTGCGCTGGCATCAAAACGTCGGGTGGCAAAGCGGTTGGCCGAAAGAGCGACGGCGACGCCGGACAGCAGCACTGCCACCAGGCTGGCCATGTTCAGGTACCGTTCGGCTTTGCCCAGGGCGCCACCGATCTGCCGGTTGCCATCGCGTGCATCCTGCAGACGCTGGTTGGGCTCCAGGCCCGGCTTGATCAGGTCGCGGTAGGTTTGCAGCGCTGGCGCCGGGCCGCGCCACAGGTCGCGATAACTGACGCGGCTGCCGGGCTGCACGACGCCGGTAGCGTCCAGATCCTTGAGGTTGATCATGACCCGGGGCGTGAGGCTATAGAAATTGCCGGCGCGATCCGGTTCGTAGGTCAACACACGGCTCAGGCGCAGTGGCTGGTTGCCGACGTCGATGCTGTCGCCAATTTTCAGGTCCAGTGCTGTCAGCAGCCGTGCTTCGACCCAGGCCTCGCCAGGGTTCGGTCGTCCGCCGGTTTCTTCCGGGGCGAACGGGGCGGGGGCGCTTTTCAGTTCGCCGCGCAGGGGGTAGATGTCATCGACGGCCTTGACGCTGGAAAGCTGAATGCCATTGTCGGTGGCCACGACGCTGGAGAACTCCACCACCCGGGCATGTTCGAGGCCCAGATCGATGCCACCGCGAATCTGTTCGGGGCGGGCAGGCGAGCTGCCTTCGAGCAGCAGGTCGGCGCCAAGGAATTCGGTGGCGCGCATCATCATCGCGCCGTTGAGGCGGGCGCCGAAGTAGCCGATGGCGGTACTCGCTGCCACCGCCACCAGTAGGGCGAAGAACAGCACGCGCAACTCGCCGGCGCGGGCGTCGCGCAGCAATTGACGGACAGCGAGACTGAACAGGCGCAACAGCGGCAAGCGTGCCATCAAGGCTCCAGGGGGGCGACCATCTGGCCGGCTTCAAGTCGAATCAGGCGCCGGCAACGATGGGCCAGGCGTTCGTCATGGGTGACCAGCACCAGGGTCGTGCCGCTTTCCTTGTTCAATTCGAACAGAAGATCGCTGATGCGCTCACCGGTGTGGCTGTCGAGGTTGCCAGTGGGTTCGTCGGCAAACAGCACGTCCGGCTCAGCCGCAAAAGCACGGGCAATCGCCACGCGTTGCTGCTCGCCGCCGGAGAGCTGGCGGGGCGAGTGGGTCAGGCGCTGGCCCAGGCCGACCCGCTGCAGCAATTCCGTGGCGCGTTCGCGGGCATCCTGGCGACCGTCAAGCTCCAACGGCAGCATGACGTTTTCCAGCGCATTGAGGCTGTCGAGCAACTGGAACGACTGGAAGACAAAGCCGACATGCTCGGCGCGGATCCGCGCCCGCTGGTCTTCATCCAGGACGCTGAGGGCTTGACCTGCCAGAGTCACTTCACCGCTGCTGGGCAGGTCGAGGCCGGCCAGCAGGCCCAGGAGGGTGGATTTGCCGGAACCGGATGCGCCGACGATGGCCAGGCTGTCGCCCTTGTTCAGTTCCAGGCTGAGTTCGTGCAGGATAGTCAGTTCACCTTCCGCGCTGGGAACCACTTTGCTAAGGTCCTTCGCGGTGAGAATGCTTGAGCCCATGGAGAATCCGATGCGTGTGTGGTTTTTGAGTGCCGGCCTGGCCTTGATGTGCATGGCCCAGAACGCAGCGGCGGGTACAGTCCTGATCGTTGGCGATAGTATCAGCGCCGCTTTCGGCCTGGATACCCGGCAAGGCTGGGTATCCTTGCTCGAACAACGGCTCAAGGCCGAAGGTTTCGACGACAAAGTGGTCAATGCTTCTATCAGTGGCGACACCAGTGCAGGGGGCCAGGCGCGGCTGCCTGCGCTGCTTGCAGCCCATAAGCCGGACCTGGTGATCCTGGAGCTGGGGGGTAACGATGGCTTGCGCGGACAGCCACCCACGCAATTGCAACAAAACCTTGCAGCGATGATCGACAGCTCCCGCGCCAGTGGTGCCAAGGTGCTGCTGCTGGGCATGCAGTTGCCGCCCAATTATGGGCGGCGCTACACCGATGCCTTCGCCCGGGTCTACAGCACCCTGGCCGAAGAGAAAAAAGTACCGCTGGTGCCGTTTTTCCTTCAGGACGTTGGCGGTGTTCCGGGAATGATGCAGGGCGATGGCTTGCACCCGTCCGTCGCGGCCCAGGGCAAGTTGCTGGAAAATGTCTGGCCGACGCTAAAACCGCTGCTTTGACGCTTTTCTACAGGCGGTCTTTCGGCTAATGTGGCGCCCCCGATTTGGAGCCCCCGATGCCGCGTCCCGCCTGGTCCCTGTTTGCCTACCAACTGATCGAGCCTGACGAACAGCTGGACCTGTTCGCCTGCCAGGAAGTGCGGGTGCATCTGGTGACCCGGCAACTGGAACTCGGCGGCTCGGCCGACCGCACCCTGTGCGGCAGCCTGCTGCCGGCCCAGCCGCGCTGGTCGGCCGTTGATCGCAAGATATTCCAGGATCATCGCCTGTGTTCATTGTGCCGAGCGATCCTGGAGTCCCAGAAGCGCGGCACCTCGCCGATCTGGCCGGAACTGCGGTTCGAGTTGTAATCCCCCAATTCAAGGTATTGCCTTTGTGGGAGCGGGCTTGCTCGCGAAGGCGGCACATTCGTAATCAATGCAAGCAGACCCGCCGCTTTCGCGAGCAAGCCCGCTCCCACAGAGTTTCTTGGGTCTCTGGAAATGCTACGCATCGGACACCTCATTGCCTCTCTCCCCGAAATAACGGGGGGCGGTGTACAATCATAATCTTCATACCCTCTGTTCGACCTGCAAAGGATTTCCCGGATGTTGCTGCGCTTGCCTGCCGTCACCCGCTGCCTGTCTCTTGCCGCCCTGTGCATGGCTGGTCCCGTTGCCGCTCTGGAGCTGCCTTTGCCACCGCCAGGCGAAGACATTGTCGGCCAGGTGCAGGTCATCAAGGCCAAATACGAAGACACCTTCGCCGACCTGGGCACTACCTACGACCTGGGCTACACCGAGATGGTTGCCGCCAACCCCGGCGTCGACCCCTGGTTGCCGGGCGCGGGCACCGAGGTCGTGCTGCCGACCCGTTTCATCCTGCCGCCTGGCCCGCGTGAAGGCATCGTGATCAACCTCGCCGAGTACCGCCTCTATTACTTCCCCAAGGGCCGGGACGTGGTCTACACCTTCCCGCTGGGCATTGGTCGTGAAGGTTGGGGATCTCCAATCGCCCACACCAGCATCATTGCCAAGACTCCTAACCCGACCTGGACTCCGCCGGCCTCGATCAAGGCCGAGCATGCCGCCGACGGTGATCCGTTGCCGAACGTGGTGCCGGCCGGTCCCGATAACCCCTTGGGTCCGTTCAAGTTCACCCTGGGCACTCCGGGTTACCTGATCCATGGTTCGAACAAGAAATTCGGCATCGGCATGCGCACCAGCCACGGTTGTTTCCGCATGTTCAACAACAATGTGCTGCAGATGGCCGGCATGGTGCCAGTGGGCACTTCGGTACGGATCATCAACGATCCCTACAAGCTGGGTGTGAGCGGCGGCAAGGTTTATCTGGAAGCCCATACACCGCTGGACGACAACGGCAACCCGTCGGTGGTGGACAAGCACACCGCGGTGATCAACACGATGCTCAAGCGTGAAGACATCACCAGCAACCTGCGCATGGACTGGGATGTGGTGCGTGACGTGGTGGCTGCCGAAGACGGTTTGCCGGTCGAGATCGCCGTTCCGAATACTTCGACACCCATGGTCTCGAGCGCACCGATCGATCTGCAACAGTAAAACCTGCAATAGAAACTCGCCGGCGTTTCGCGATGTCGGCGGGTTTTTTATTGCCTGGGGAAACGCCAGGCAATAAAAAAGCCGACCCAAAAAATGGGTCGGCTCGATAACAATCCCGGGGGACTATTACTTGCGGCTAGCTTTTTCCAGCATGCGCAGAGCACGCTCGTTAGCTTCGTCAGCAGTCTGTTGTGCTTTTTGAGCAGCAGCCAGAGCTTCATCAGCTTTACGGTAAGCTTCGTCTGCACGAGCTTGGGCGCGAGCTGCTGAGTCTTCGGTAGCAGTCAGACGTGCTTCGGTTTCTTTCGATGCGCTGCTGCAACCGGTAGCCAGAACTGCGGCCAGGGCCAGAGCAGAGAATTTCAGAACGTTGTTCATCGTGTTCCCCTTCAAGGACTTTCTATTAAGTGACTGTCTCCTCACAGTGAGGAGTTAGCCGGCGTACATACTACCCATTACTTGTAGTAAGTAAACTGACGTAGCGCAAGAAGCAAAAAAATTGTAGGCGGTGATTCTTTTTCGAGCAACTTTTTGGGGTGTTGTTTAAAAAATATGCAACCGCAAGCCCATGGCTGGAGCACAAGAAGGACGAAAAGTTCCGCCCCATGAGAACTTTTCCCCAGCCCCGTTATCGTCGTTGTTTATTGATTCGTCTACACTTTTGAGCGTTTTTTGCTCAGTGGGTCGGGTATCTTTATTGGTGTTGGCGGTGACTTTAATAACCGGCGCTCGTCTCACGACTCAACAACTGGCGATGTTCAGCTATTGCGCCTTGGCCGACTAGCGCGTGACGGTGGCGCTCAATCGATAAACCCGACCGGGTTTTACCCCCGTTGACGGGCGTGCCTTGAGCATTTGCGTCATTGGTGCCTACTATTCACGACGTGCTCGGGGTTGAGCGGTGGGTGTTGGCGCTCGGTGACCAGACAGGCACGGGGTGGCGTAGATGTTCCTTCGCCGGAAAAACATCGGTAAGGTAGGGGTCAGCATTCAGACCCGCGAGGAGTAGTGATGAGCGAGGCGTTGTCCATCCACCATGACCAGGCTGGTCATCAGTTCGAGACCAATGTGGACGGTCATCGTGCCTATCTGACCTATATGGACCTGGGCAAACAGACCCTGGATATCTATCGCACCTTCGTGCCCAACGCCTTGCGCGGTCGCGGCATTGCGGCGGCACTGACCGAAAGGGCGCTGCAATACGCCGACGAAATGGGCTACACGGTGATCCCGTCATGCTCCTATGTGGAACGCTACATGGAGCGTCATCAGCGCCACGCGGCCAAGCTCTGATTCAACGGATACCCCAAAAAAACGCCGGGCTGAAAAGCCCGGCGTTTTTTTATGCCTTGAGGAGAGCAAAGATCGCAGGCTTCGTCAGCTCTTACGCATAGCCGGCGTAGGAGCTGTCGAGTGCAACGAGGCTGCGATCCTTTTAGCCGCGCTGACGTTTAGGCAACACGTCCTTGAGCTTGGCGTGCATGCTGCGCAGGGTGTTCTCGGTTGCGCTCCAGTCAATGCAGGCATCGGTGATGGACACGCCGTACTGCAAGTCCGCCAGATCCTTGGGGATCGCCTGGCAGCCCCAGTTCAGATGGCTTTCGACCATCAGACCGATAATCGACTGGTTGCCTTCCAGGATCTGGTTGGCCACATTTTCCATCACCAGCGGTTGCAGCGCCGGATCCTTGTTGGAGTTGGCGTGACTGCAGTCGACCATGATGTTCGGCTTGATCTTGGCCTTGTTCAGCGCCTGTTCACACAGCGCGACGCTGACCGAGTCGTAGTTCGGCTTGCCGTTGCCACCGCGCAACACCACGTGACCATAGGCGTTGCCCTTGGTGGTGACGATCGACACGCCGCCTTCCTGGTTGATGCCCAGGAAGCGGTGAGGGCTGGAAACCGATTGCAGGGCGTTGATTGCCACGGTGAGACCACCGTCGGTGCCGTTCTTGAAGCCTACGGCCGAGGACAGGCCCGAAGCCATTTCACGGTGAGTCTGGGATTCGGTGGTCCGTGCACCGATGGCCGACCAACTGATCAGGTCCTGCAAGTACTGCGGGGAGATCGGGTCCAGGGCTTCGGTAGCGGTGGGCAGGCCCATTTCGGCGAGGTCCAGCAGCAATTGGCGACCGATGTGCAGGCCGTCCTGGATCTTGAAGGAGTCGTCCAGGTACGGGTCGTTGATCAGGCCTTTCCAGCCGACGGTGGTGCGCGGCTTTTCGAAATACACCCGCATCACCAGGTACAGGGTGTCGGAGACTTCCGCCGCCAGCACTTTCAGGCGTTCGGCATATTCGTGGGCGGCCTTGATGTCATGGATCGAGCAGGGCCCGATGACCACGAACAGGCGATGGTCGGTGCCGTCGAGAATATTGCGAATGACTTCCCGGCCCTTGGTCACGGTGCGCAGTGCAGCGTCGCTCAAGGGGATATCGCGCTTGAGCTGGTCAGGCGTGATGAGGGTCTCGTTGGAGGCGACGTTTAGGTCATTGATCGGTAAATCAGCCATCGTGTTACTCGTCAGGTCACGGGTGCCGGCCGCCAGCGATCCCCGCGCGGCGGTGCACAGCGGATTTAAGCGCGTCGGGGAGCCGAACCTTAGCGCGTTACGAGGTTGCTCGACAATGGGCAGGCACGGGTTTAATTGTCCCGAGGAGCTTGTTCGCGCTTGAGTATGCTGTGCTCACAAAAGGGCCTGCTGCGCTCGAAGGTGGAACGGCCTGGCGGGAGCAAGCCCCCCGCCACGTTGGCCGGCTCCTATGTAATGATGCGCATGGGCTGTTTTACCAGAGGAGTGGCAATCATGCAGGCAGGCGTTAAACCGCGGATCGGGATAATCGGCACCGGTGCGATCGGCGGGTTCTATGGGGTGATGCTGGCTCGGGCCGGTTTTGACGTGCACTTTTTACTGCGCAGTGAATTTGGGCCGGTGGCCGAGGGCGGTTTGCGAGTCGACAGCGCGGTTCACGGCGCGCTGACGCTCAACCCGGTCCAGGCGTATCGTTCAGCAGCCGACATGCCACCCTGCGACTGGCTATTGGTCGGGGCCAAGACCACCAGCAATGCCGACCTGGCCCCGGCGATCATCCAGGCCGCCGCTGAGGGGGCGAAAGTCCTGTTGCTGCAGAATGGCCTTGATGTTGAAGACGACCTTCGACCGTTGCTGCCTGATTCACTGCACCTGCTGGGCGGTCTGTGCCTGATCTGTGTACATCGCGTCGCTCCTGGCGTCATCGCCCACCAGGCCCTGGGTGCAGTCAACATCGGTTACCACAGTGGTCCTTGCCGCGATCAGGCTGAACGCATGGCGATTGTCGAGCAGGGGGCAGGACTGTTCCGTACCGCCGGTGTGGACTCCCAGGCCATGCCCGACCTGCAGCAGGCGCGCTGGCAGAAACTGGTGTGGAACGTGCCGTACAACGGCCTTTCGGTTCTGCTCGATGCCAGTACCACGCCGTTGATGGCCGATGGTGACAGCCGGGGGTTGATCCAGGCTCTGATGGGGGAGGTGGTGCGTGGCGCTCAGGCTTGCGGCCACCACATTGCGCCGGGCTACGCCGAATATCTGTTTGCGATGACCGAAAAAATGCCCGACTACTGGCCGAGTATGTATCACGATTACTCCCACCAGCGCGCGCTGGAGCTGGAGGCTATTTACAGCCGACCATTGGCGGCAGCAAAAAGGGCCGGTTGTGAGCTGCCGAAAATCGAAGCCTTGTATCAGGCGTTGGCATATATAGACCGACGAAACCGCTGATTGGGCGAAAGGGGAGCGACATGGCAAACAACATCGACGACAAACTGGTGCTGGCGATTTCATCGCGTGCGCTGTTCGATCTGAGTGAAAGTCACAAGGTGTACCTGTCGGGCGGTGTCGAGGCCTACCGGCAATATCAGATTGAGCATGAGGATGAAGTCCTCGAACCCGGCGACGCCTTCGCTCTCGTACAAAAGCTGCTGAGTCTCAACGAGCACCTGGGGCGTGCGCGGGTCGAGGTGGTTCTGGTGTCGCGCAACAGCGCCGACACCGGCCTGCGAGTGTTCAACTCGATTCATCATTATGGGCTGGCGATTTCCCGCGCGGCGTTCGTCGGCGGTCGCAGTCCTTACCCTTATTTGAAGGCGTTCGGCTGTGATCTTTTTCTGTCCACCCACGCTGAAGATGTGCGCAGTGCCCTGGACGCCGGATTTGCTGCTGCGACCATTCTGTCGGGTGGTGCCAGCCGCGCCGCGAGCGAGGAACTGCGCATCGCTTTCGACGGCGATGCGGTGCTGTTTTCCGACGAGTCCGAGCGTGTCTATCAGAGCGGTGGCCTGGCTGCGTTCCAGGCCAGCGAGCGGCAGGCGGCCCGTGAGCCGCTGCGAGGCGGGCCGTTCAAGGGGTTTCTGGCGGCACTCAATGCATTGCAACGCGAGTTCCCCGAAGACGCCTGTCCGATTCGCACGGCGTTGGTCACTGCCCGTTCGGCACCGGCCCACGAGCGCGTCATTCGTACGCTGCGCGAATGGGATATTCGTCTGGATGAGTCGCTGTTTCTCGGTGGCCTGACCAAATCGGCGTTTCTCGAAGCCTTCGCCGCCGACGTCTTTTTCGACGACCAGACCGGCCACTGCGAGCTGGCTCGCGAAGTGGTCGCCACCGGTCATGTGCCTCACGGCATCAGTAATGAAGTGAAGCTCTAACTGCCCGTTGTTTGGGACGTTACGCTAGACGTCGTACTCCTCAAGGCGCTGCTAAGCTGAATCCATCTCCGCCATTCTGGCACGCGAGGAGGTCACATGATTGGTTCGATGCTGTACGCCACAGACCTGGGACTTTATGCCCCTTATGTGATGCAGCATGCCTTGGCGTTGGCACGGACGTTTGAAGCCGAGTTGTATGTGGTGCATGCGGTAGAGCCGATGGGGCTGTTCGCGGAGTCGGTGTTACAAAGTTATCTCGATGAGCAGGCGCTGAACGAATTTCATCGCCAGGGTCTGAATACGGTGATGGCCAACATTGAACAGCGGGTGCTTGACAGCTTTCGTGAAGAGTTGGGTGAGGGGCAGCAGGACTTGAAACTGATCAAGTCGGTCAGGGTGTTTCAGGGCGATCCATCCCAGGTCATTCTCGAACAGGCTGCGAAACTCTCTGTCGATTTGCTGATCCTAGGCAGTCACTGTCAAGGGGCGAGCGGTGAAACACCTCTGGGCAGGACCGCTGCGCGGGTATTGCAGTTATCCCGGGTACCGGTCTACCTGGTGCCGCTGGTGCAGCGGCGACGTCAGGGGGAGTCTTGAGGCAAAGTAGTGGCTTTTTTATAAAAAGTTCTAGATTAATTAATGCAACCATTCATATAGTTATATACCGTCGCTGATGCCCGTGGCGTCCAACTGCTTTGAGGGATACATATGAAGCTTCAACAACTGCGCTACATCTGGGAAGTGGCGCACCACGACCTCAACGTTTCCGCTACTGCCCAAAGCCTTTACACGTCGCAACCCGGCATCAGCAAGCAGATCCGCCTGTTGGAGGATGAGCTGGGTGTTGAAGTCTTCGCCCGCAGCGGCAAGCACTTGACCCGCGTGACCCCGGCCGGTGAGCGCATCATCACCACGGCCGGGGAGATCCTGCGCAAGGTCGAAAGCATCAAGCAGATTGCCCAGGAATTTTCCAACGAGAAAAAAGGCACGCTGTCGATTGCCACTACCCACACCCAGGCCCGTTATGCACTGCCTCCGGTGATCAGCAATTTCATCAAGCAATACCCGGACGTGGCCTTGCATATGCACCAGGGCTCGCCAATGCAGATCGCCGAAATGGCGGCCGATGGCACCGTGGATTTCGCCATCGCCACCGAGGCCCTGGAGTTGTTCGGCGACCTGGTGATGATGCCCTGCTATCGCTGGAACCGCTGCGTGGTTGTCCCCCAGGGCCATCCGTTGACCAAACTGCCAAAGCTGACGCTTGAAGCCCTGGCCGAATACCCCATCGTGACTTATGTGTTCGGTTTCACCGGCCGCTCGAAACTCGACGAAGCCTTCAGCCATCGTGGTCTGACCCCGAAAGTGGTGTTCACCGCCGCCGACGCCGACGTCATCAAGACCTATGTACGCCTTGGCCTGGGCGTGGGCATCGTGGCGAAAATGGCCGTCGATACCAAGCTGGATGGCGACCTGGTGGTGCTGGATGCCAGCGAGTTGTTCGAGTCCAGCGTGACCAAAATCGGTTTCCGGCGCGGCACCTTCCTGCGTGGCTTCATGTGCGACTTCATCGAAAAGTTCGCCCCCCACCTGACCCGGGAAGTCATGGCCAAGGCCATCCAGTGCCACAACAAGCAGGAACTCGAAGAGCTGTTCGACGGTGTGGAATTACCGGTGCACTGAACAGTGAGCGCTAGATCGCCTCGGTGACAGTGAACTGTTGCCGGGCGCCTGCGACGACGATCTCCACTTCATCCCCTTCGAATTTGCCCAGCAGGCTTCGTCCCAGCGGTGAGCGAGGGGTGATGACGGTGATCGGCTGGCCCACCAGCGATACTTTCAACCCTGCTGCATCCGGCCCCAGAAACAACCATTGCTGGCGGTCATCCTCATCCGCCAGCCCGATCAACGTGCCAATCTGAATGCCGCGCTGTTCGTCGTAGGGCCGCAGCACCAGGTTCTGGCAAAGGGCGAGGGCCTGGCGGATTTCTTCGACACGCCTGGCTTGCCCGGCGGCGAGGTAAGACGCTTCAAGGCCCAGGGTGTCGTATTTGTTCTCGGCGATGTTTTCCTCGTGGGTCGCGGTTTCGTAGGCCGTCTGCGCGGCGCGCTCGGCGATACTGAGGTCAACCCTGAGTTTGTCGAGAATCAGTTGGTGGACGATCTGTTTGTTCATGATCAATCGCAAAATTGCAAAACGTTGGCACGGCTCTTTTCACTGGGCGCATTCTGGTCCTGTTGTAGCCAGAACTGGCACTTGGGGTTGGACAGGTTGCGAGGGTCGCTGCGGGCTTGATCCAGAGCCTGCCGTTGCTCGTTTCGTTGCAGGTTTTGCTGGTATTGCTCGAACATGGGGGTTGGCGGTTCCGGGGCCGGTTGCACCGCCGGCGGTTGCCCCAATTGCTGCACGGCCGCTGCCACTGGCGCCAGTTGTTCGTTGAACAGGAATCTGGACAGCAGCCAACCGGTCAACACGATGGCGAGGAACCCCAGCCACAGGCCCAGGGCAATGCTGACGGTCAATTGCAAGGCGGTAACGCGTGGCGCTGGCGGGTGATCGGACATGGCTGCTTCCTGGCAATGAACACGTGATAGGCGGCGATTGTCGCATGAAGATTAATCGCCGTCGGCTCTTCTGCATCATCGGTTTAATGCGGGACAATCGGGCCTTTGCCACAGGGAGTCGGGAATGACCGTGCGCTGGGATATTTTTTGCACCGTCGTCGATAACTTTGGCGACATCGGCGTCACTTGGCGCCTGGCTCGGCAATTGGTGGCCGAGCATCAATGTGCGGTGCGGTTATGGGTCGATGACCTGCGAGCCTTCGAGCGATTGTGTCCGCAAATCGATATCACGCTGTGCGAGCAATGGCAGCAGGGTGTGCAAGTGTGCCATTGGCCTGAGAGCTGGCCGTCCACCGAAGCCGCCGATGTGGTGATCGCCGCGTTTGCCTGCCAGTTGCCGAGCGCCTATATGGACGCGATGGCCGAGCGTCAGACCACGCCGTTGTGGATGAACCTCGATTATCTGAGTGCGGAGGATTGGGTCATTGGGTGCCACGGATTGCCCTCGGTCAAATACAAGCACGTGCAGAAGTATTTCTTTTTTCCGGGCTTTCGGGAGGGAACGGGGGGGCTGTTGCGTGAAGCCGGCCTTCTGGAGCGGCGTCGACAGTTTCAGCAGGATGCCCAGGCGCAACGGATTTTCCTTGAGGCGTTGGGAGTCCAGCGGACGCCGGGCGCACGCCTGATCTCGCTGTTTGCCTACGAAAACGCCGGGCTTGCCAGTTGGTTCGATGCCATGGTGGCCGATCCCCACGCCTCTCATGTGTTGATCCCCGAAGGGCGGGTGCTCGGCGATGTCCAGCGTTGGCTTGGCATCGATGGCCTGAAGGCCGGTGCGGTACATCAACGTGGCGCCCTGACGGTGCAGGTGCTGCCGTTCGTCCGGCAGGATCAGTACGATCAACTATTATGGTGCTGCGATTTCAACGCCGTGCGGGGTGAGGACTCCTTCGTACGCGCCCAATGGGCTGGCCGGCCGCTGCTCTGGCATATCTACCAGCAGGAAGAAGACGTCCACCTGGAAAAACTCGAGGCATTTCTCCGGCTGTATACCCACGGTCTTTCGGAGCCGGCACAAAAAGCGATCAGCGGCCTCTGGCGATCCTGGAATGCCGGCCAGGACATGGCCGAACACTGGAAAATGGTCGACCAACAGCAACAGGAACTGCTCGAGCATGCCCAGGCATGGTGTCTGGAACAGGCCTCGCGACCCGATCTTGCCGCAGCGCTGGTGAAGTTTTATGTAAATTGGCTATGATACGCGGCCTAGATTTTTGTAAATCCCATCCAAATTCGGATATTCGCAATGAAAACTGGTAAAGAACTGAAACCCGGGACCGTGATCCGTCTCGAAAACGATCCTTGGCTGGTTCAGAAAGCTGAGTTCACCAAGTCGGGTCGTAACAGCGCGATCATGAAGACCAAGCTGAAGAACCTGCTGACCGGTTACAAGACCGAGATCGTCTACAGCGCCGATGACAAACTGGACGATGTAATCCTCGACCGCAAAGAAGCGACCCTGTCCTTCATCAGCGGCGACACCTACACGTTCATGGATACCACTGACTACACCATGTACGAGCTGAATGCCGAAGACATCGAAAGCGTTCTGCCGTTCATCGAAGAAGGCATGACCGACGTCTGCGAAGCGGTGTTCTTCGAAGAGCGTCTGGTATCCGTAGAACTGCCGACCACCATCGTGCGTCAGGTTGACTACACCGAAGGTTCCGCTCGCGGTGACACTTCCGGCAAGGTAATGAAGCCTGCCAAACTGAAGAACGGTACCGAACTGTCGGTCGCTGACTTCATCGAAATCGGCGACATGATCGAGATCGATACCCGCGAAGGCGGTTCCTACAAAGGCCGCGCTAAATAAGCGAAGTCTTGTGTATGAAAAAGCCCGACCATTGAGTCGGGCTTTTTTGTTTCTGCTGGATCATGTTTAGACACCGGGAACAGAGGGCGCGGGTGGCGAAGCTTGTGTGGGAGCAAAGCTTGCTCGCGATTCAGGCACCTCGGTTCCAGAGGTACTGTGCCGCTCTCATCGCGGGCAGCCTTGCTCCCACAGCCCTTGCCACAAGTTATTTCAGATGTTGCTTGAGCTCCTCCGACACCTGCAACATCGCCGAACGCACCGCTGGCACCTGGCTCACCACATTGAGCAAACCATAATCGTGAATCATGCCGTTGTAGCGTACCGCCGTGACCGGTACGCCAGCGGCGTCCAGTTTGCGCGCGTAGGCCTCACCTTCATCGCGCAAATACGTCGGCCTCGGCGGTCTGTACCAGCGCTGGCGGCAGGCCCTTGAGTTGTGCAGGGGTGGCCCGCAGCGGCGAGGCATAAATCTCGTTACGTTGCCCGGCATCGGTGGTGTAGTTGTCCCAGAACCACTTCATCATGTTGCGGGTGAGGAAGTGCCCCTCGGCGAACTGCTTGTAGGATGCGGTCTCGAAGCTGGCGTCGGTCACCGGCCATAACAAGGCCTGGAATTTTGATCGCCGGGGTACCTTTGTCCTTGGCCATCAGCGCCACGACAGCGGCCATGTTACCCCCCACGCTGTTGCCCACCACCGCCAGGCGCTTGCCGTCGACGTTGAGCTGCTTGCCGTGTTCGGCCACCCATTTTGTGGCCGCGTAGGCCTGGTTGATCGCCACCGGGTAGTGCGCTTCCGGCGAAGGCGTGTAGTTGACGAACACCGCGACAGCACCTGAGCCGGCCACCAGATCCCGAACCAACCGTTCGTGGGTTGGGAAATCTCCCAATACCCAACCACCGCCGTGGAAGAACATGAATACCGGCAGCTCACCCTTGACCCCGGCCGGCCGGACAATGGTCAGGCTGATCGGCTGGCCATCGACCTCAATGGTCTTCTCGCTGACGTCGGCCTTGGGCAAGCTCAGTTTCACCCCTGCCTGGGCGCCGACCAGTACCGCGCGGGCGTCCTTGGGCGACAGTTGCTCCAATGGCTTGCCGGTGCCGGCATTCAACGCATCGAGAAACGCCTGGGTGTTGTGTTCGACGATGCCGTCGGCGAACGCGCTGCCGACGCTCAGTGCCAGAAGGGTGCCGGTCAAGGCTTTGCTGAAGGTGTTCATGTGCATCTCCTTAAATACAGGCCGTAAGACGTTGGTTAAACAGTGACGTGCAGGCGCACATCGACATTGCCGCGGGTGGCGTTGGAGTACGGGCAGACTTGGTGAGCGGCGTCCACCAGGCTCTGTGCCTCGGCCTGGTCCAGACCGGGCAAGCTGATGTGCAGGTCGATGTCGAGGCCGAAACCACCGGGAATCTGGCCGATGCCGACATGGGCGGTGATCGAGGCGTCGTCCGGAATTTTGCGCTTGCTTTGGCTTGCGACGAATTTCAAGGCGCCGATGAAGCAGGCCGAGTAGCCGGCAGCGAATAGCTGTTCCGGGTTGGTTGCCGCGCCACCTGCACCGCCGAGTTCTTTGGGGGTGGCGAGTTTGACGTCGAGGATGTTGTCGCTGGAGATTGCCCGACCATCACGGCCACCGGTGGAAGTTGCGATTGCGGTGTAGAGAGTTTGCATGGTGAGAGCCTCGTTTCTGGGTTGCTGTTTTTGCGCAAAATATTTGCGCGCTAAGTAGGTGTGAGGCAAATGTATAGCGCTAATATTTTGCGCGCAATATAAATTTTTGAAGTAAATTGGATTTGCAAAGCTAAAAGGGTGCGTAACCCTTGAGCTAGAGCTGTTTCAGAGGATTTAACTTTTTAGCGACGCTAGGTTGAACGCAAAATCCAGGCTTGCCATCATTCTCCCTGTGGGAGCGGGCTTGCTCGCGAAAGCGGTGGGTCAGTTAAAGATGGTTCAGGATGTGCCACCGCCTTCGCGAGCAAGCCCGCTCCCACATTGGATCTGTGGTGTTCACAGCATCTGGCTTCGGGCCTGTGGGAGCGGCGGTGTACCTGGAGTTGGAATCAGAGGCTGTCTTGCAAATGCCCGCGCAGTTCTTGCAGGTCAAGCTGCAGTTTCTTCAACTGCTCCAGGGTCTGGCCACTGGCGCCGAGAATGCACTGGGGAATGTCGAGGGCCTTTTCCCGCAGGGCACGGCCTTGCTTGGTGAGCTCGACGATGACCACGCGTTCATCTTCACGGCTGCGGGTGCGGCTCAGCAAACCCTCGGCCTCCAGGCGCTTGAGCAACGGGGTCAGTGAACCCGGATCGGTGAGCAGGCGGTTGCTGATTTCACTGACAGTCAGGCCGTCCTTTTCCCACAACACCATCATCGCCAGGTACTGCGGATAAGTCAGGCCCAGAGCTTGCAGCAGCGGCTTGTAGACTTTGGTCATCAGCAGCGACGTGGAGTGCAGGGCGAAGCACACCTGATTGTCGAGCAACAGGGCTTCGCAGGGTTCGGGGGTGTCGCGTTGGGTGCTCATGGCAGAACCTTCAATCAATGATCGTTACAAATCTAGCGGGCGAACCTTTAATGCGCCAGATAATTCTAACGTGCTGATCAGATGTTGCGTTCCCCCGTGGGCGCCGACTGCGTAGGATAAGCGCCCTGATGAAGGGGGAATCGGCTGTGATCGAAGGTGTGATGTATCTGGCGTTCGGTGCCGCATTAGGCACTTTGGGGGGATTGTTCGGGATCGGTGGCGGGTTGATTGCCATTCCGGTGCTGGGCGTGTTGTTCGGCCTCGACCAGCAGATCGCTCAGGGGACGGCCCTGGTGATGGTCGTTCCAAATGTGATGCTCGCCTTGTGGCGCTACCACCAGCGCAATCGCATTGAAATGCGTCATGCACTGCCACTGGCCTCCATGGGTTTTTGCTTTGCCTGGCTTGGCTCGATCTGGGCCGTAGGCATCGACGCGCAGAG
The DNA here is from genome assembly GCF_030687835.1 of Pseudomonas hefeiensis. Taxonomy (NCBI): domain Bacteria; kingdom Pseudomonadati; phylum Pseudomonadota; class Gammaproteobacteria; order Pseudomonadales; family Pseudomonadaceae; genus Pseudomonas; species Pseudomonas hefeiensis. The sequence goes on along the minus strand of NZ_CP117449.1, from coordinate 4,490,326 downwards.
CATGCGAATCGGCTTCGTGGCCTTCATGGTCGTCCTGGCGGCCTACAACCTGATCCGCATGTTCGCCGCCAGCGCGCAGGCTTCGGCGCAGATGCGTTATGGCTGGCCGTGGCTCGCCGTGCTGGGGGCGGCGTCGGGGACCATGGGCGGGTTGTTCGGTGTCGGCGGGGCGGTCGTTGCGACGCCGTTCCTGACCAGCCTGTTCGGCACCAGTCAGGTGGTCGCCCAGGGATTGTCCCTCTCGCTGGCCTTGCCCAGCACCGGCGTGACCCTTGCCACGTATGCGGTGCATCATCAAGTGGACTGGTGGATCGGCCTGCCGCTGGCCGCTGGCGGCCTGCTCAGTATAAGTTGGGGGGTGAAGGTCGCCCACGCCATGCCGGAACGGCTGCTGCGCGGGTTGTTCTGCGGTTTCCTGGTGCTGTGCGCGATCTTGCTCGCCTTTAAAGTTTGAAACCTTCGACGATGTGCTCGGCCAGGCACTCGGTGATCGGCGACGGATGATGAAGGTTGCGGATCAGCATGATGCTCGCCTCGGGCAACTCCGGCAGGTTTTCCGCCTCGCCCAGCACGCGCATGTCCGGGGTCAGCAGGCTTTCCAGTTGTGCGGTGATCGCCAGGCCCGCGCCGACCACCGCCATGAGCGCCGACAGGCTGGAGCTGTTGTACGCCACGCGATAATCGCGGCCCATGGCATCCAGTGCATTGCAGGCCCATTGCCGGCAGAAGCAATCACTGTTGAACATCGCCAGCGGCAACGGTGTTTGCTCATGCACGCTGAAGCACGCCGCTTCGGCCCAGACAAAGCGCTCCTTGCGCAATAACTGGCCGATTTCGTCCCCCGGTTTGCGGGTGACGATGGACAGGTCCAGATCCTGGCGCAGCAGCAACTGCTTGGACGACTCGCAGTGCACTTCAATTTCGATCAAGGGATAGAACTGGGCGAAGCGCTGCAGGATCCCCGGCAAAAAACGCATCACATAATCGTCCGGGGTGCCAATGCGCACCGTGCCGACCATGTGCGGTTCACGCAGGGTATTGAACACTTCGCTGTGCAGCTTGAGGATCCGCCGGGCGTAGCCGAGCAACACCTGGCCTTCGGCGGTGAGCTTGACCTGGCGTCCGTCACGCTCGAACAGCCGGCGCTGCAATACATCTTCTTCCAGCCGCTTCATCTGCATGCTGACGGCGGACTGGGTGCGATTGACCAGCTCCCCGGCACGAGTGAAACCGCCTTGGTCAGCGATGGCGACAAAGGTACGCAGCACTTCCGTATCGATGCTCGGGTAACTCGACAATTGATCAATATCCGAGATGTATTGCATAAGAAACATTCGTTGGATTGATCTTAGCGTTAGCGCGAGACTTGGGCCATCCCCAACGGAGGACATCACGATGAAAGGTCAAAAAGGTTATCTACTGATAGAAAAACTCTCATCCCACGGCTTTTCGATCAGCGCTCTGCTGCACAAGTTTAGCCGCTGGTACGAATTGCACCACGAACGTGAACTGCTTGCCGGAATGAGCGATGAGGCGCTCAAGGACATCGGCGTCAGCCGTGCCGACGTCGAAAAAGAAGTGGTTCGGCCATTCTGGGATGACCCGATGCACAAATGAGCCATCCTTCCCTACACAAACCGCTTAATGGTGAGGTAGGTTGCGAGCAGACAAGGAGATCTTCATGCCCGCGACTCTGTCCTTTACCCTCAAACAGGCCCGGCGTCTGGCGCTGGCCGCCCAAGGATTCGACGGGCGGCCAACGTCAGCTTCGGTGCAACCGGCGCGCCTTAACCGCCTGATTGAACGCCTCGGCGTCCTGCAGATTGATTCAGTCAATGCATTGGTGCGTTCGCACTACCTTCCGCTGTTTTCCCGTCTCGGTCACTACACCCCTGATTTGCTCGATCAGGCAGCCTGGAGCCAGGGCCGACGTCGTACGCTGTTCGAATACTGGGGCCATGAAGCCTCGCTGCTGCCGATGGCGATGTATCCGCTGATGCGCTGGCGCATGGAGCGTGCGTCCCGTGGTGAGGGCATTTATCGACAGTTGGCGCAGTTCGGTCAGGAGCGCCAGGATGTCATTCGTCGGGTGCTGGCTTCGGTCCGTGAGCAAGGCGCCGTGGGTGCGGGCAGCTTGTCCACGCGCCAGGAAAAGGCCGGCCCCTGGTGGGACTGGAGCGCCGAGAAACATGCGCTGGAGTGGCTGTTCGCGGCGGGTGAAGTGACGGTGGCGGGGCGGCGGGGCTTCGAGCGGCTTTACGATTTGCCGGAGCGAGTGCTCCCGACCTCGGTCCTGCAACAACCGCTGCCGGACGAGCCTCAGGCCCAGCGCGCCTTGCTGCTGCATGCCGCCCAAGCCTTGGGCGTGGGCACCGAGAAAGATTTGCGCGACTATTTTCGACTCGATCCGGCCGATAGCCGTGGGCGACTGGCCGAGTTGGAAGAGGCCGGTGAGCTGGTGCGCTGCCAGGTGCAAGGCTGGAAGCAACCGGCGTGGTGCCCACCCACCGTGAAAATCCCGCGCAAGGTGGCAGTCAGTGCGTTGTTGTCGCCGTTCGATTCCTTGGTCTGGGAGCGTAGCCGTACCGAGCGGCTGTTCGACTTCCGTTATCGACTGGAGATTTATACCCCGGCTCACAAACGGGTGTATGGCTATTACGTGTTGCCATTCCTGCACAACGAACGTATTGCGGCGCGGGTCGACCTGCGGGCGGAGCGGGCTTTGGGTCGATTGGCGGTGCATGCCGTGCATGAGGAGGAGCCGGGGCTGGACGAGGAGGGGCTGCAGGCCCTGGCGTTGAATCTGCGACGCTTGGCTGACTGGCTGGGGTTGGCGCGGGTCCAGCTCAATTGCGCTCGGGCGGGCGGGGTTCGGTTGGCGGGGGCGCTGGCTGAGGTGGGGGGTGACTGAGCTGGCCCCATCGCGAGCAGGCTCGCTCCCACAGTTGATCTTTGCTGGACACAGTATTTGTGTACGGCGCGGTCAATGTGGGAGCGAGCCTGCTCGCGATAGCCATCCTACCAGCGACGAATGACTGACTGACTCAGCGCCTCACCTGCTTCAACGTCTCGGCAATCAAAAACGCCAGTTCCAGCGACTGATCGGCATTCATCCGCGGATCGCAATGAGTGTGGTAACGGTCCGACAGTCCATCCTCGGTGATCGGCCGCGCACCGCCAATGCACTCGGTGACGTTCTGGCCGGTCATTTCGATGTGAATGCCGCCGGCATAAGTGCCTTCGGCTTCGTGAACCTGGAAGAATTGCTTCACTTCGCCGAGGATTTGCGCGAAATCCCGGGTCTTGTAACCGCTGCTGGCCTTGATGGTGTTGCCGTGCATCGGGTCTGAACTCCACAGCACCTGCTTGCCTTCTCGCTGTACGGCGCGCAATAGCTGTGGCAGGTGATCGCCGACTTTGTTGGCGCCCATTCGCGCGATCAGGTTCAACCGGCCCGGATCATTGTCCGGGTTGAGTACGTCGATCAGGCGGATCAGATCATCAGGATTCATGCTCGGGCCGACTTTGACGCCGATCGGGTTGTTTACCCCGCGCAGGAATTCGACATGGGCGCCGTCCAGCTGACGGGTGCGGTCGCCGATCCACAGCATGTGAGCCGAGCAGTCGTAGTAGTCGTTGGTCAGGCTGTCGCGGCGCACGAACGCTTCTTCGTAATTGAGCAACAGCGCTTCGTGGGCGGTGAAAAAACTGGTTTCGCGCAATTGCGGCAAGCTGTCCATGCCGCAGGCGCGCATGAAGGCCAGGGTTTCGTCGATACGGTCGGCCAGGTGGCTGTACTTCTCAGCCAGGGCCGAGTTGGCGATGAAGTCCAGGTTCCACTTGTGTACCTGATGCAAGTCGGCGAATCCGCCCTGGGCGAAGGCCCGCAGCAGGTTCAAGGTGGCCGTGGACTGGTGGTAGGACTGCAGCAGCCGCTCCGGGTCCGGTACGCGGCTTTTCTCGTCGAAGGCGATGCCGTTGACGATGTCGCCCCGGTAGGCTGGCAGGGTCACGCCGTCGATGGTTTCATCGTTGGCCGAGCGCGGTTTGGCGAACTGCCCGGCCATGCGACCGACCTTGACCACCGGGCAACCGGCGGCAAAGGTCATGACGATGGCCATTTGCAGCAAGACCTTGAAGGTGTCGCGGATCTTCGCCGCCGAGAACTCGGCGAAACTTTCGGCGCAGTCGCCGCCTTGCAGCAGGAAGGCCCGCCCCTGGGTGACTTCGGCGAACTGACGGCGCAACTCCCGGGCTTCACCGGCAAACACTAGCGGCGGATAACTGGCCAAGGTCTGCTCGACGTGCAGCAAATGCGCCGCGTCGGGGTATCGGGGTTGCTGCTGGATCGGCAGGGCGCGCCAGCTGTCAGGGCTCCAGGGTTGGCTCATCATGATCTCTAGGTGGTTTACGCTCGGGCTGCCATGTTATCAGCAAATTAGTGCGTGACCTGTTTGCGTCGCTTCGCGGACAATCGCGCTTTTGCCCCCGGTTGCGCTCAGGGTCAGCGTAGCCACAGGAGATGAAATGACAGAGGAGCGCGTCGAGCATTTGCTCGCCGAAGTGCATGACGAGTTCGGTGTTATCCGGGTTCTTGAAGTGGCGGACTACCGTTTTCTGGAGTTTGGCGATGCCATCGAACAGAGCTGCGTGTTCACGGCCGACCCGAGCTGGCTCGAATATGATTACACCCGCGCCATGTTGATTGGTGCGTTGTGCCACGAGCAGCCGGAAAGCGCGCTGTTTCTTGGGCTGGGCGCCGGGACGCTGACCCAGGCCTGCCTCAAGTTTCTGCCGCTGGAAGATGTCGAAGCCATCGAACTGCGCCCCGATGTGCCGCGCCTGGCCATCCAATACCTGGGGCTGGACGACGATCCGCGGCTGTACATCCGCGTCGGCGATGCTCTGGAGCTGCTTGAAACCGCCGAGCCTGCGGACCTGATCTTCGTCGACCTCTACACTGACGTCGGTCCCGGCGTCGGGCACCTGGCCTGGCGTTTTCTGGAGAACTGCCAGAAACGCCTCAACCCGGGTGGCTGGTTGGTGATCAACCAATGGGCCACTGACGATGGCAAGCCATTGGGCGCGGCGCTGCTGCGGGGCCTGTACCACCGGCATTACTGGGAGCTGCCAGTGAAGGAGGGCAACGTCATCCTGATCGTGCCGGCGGATCTGGATCAGGAACTGGACATGCAAGCACTGCTCGCCAGGGCCGAAGGGCTGACGCCGCGACTGGGTTATTCATTGCAGTCGTTGATCAAGGCCATTCGCCCGGCGACTTGACACTCGTCCAAGGTGTGACAACCCCCCTGTGGGAGCAAAGCTTGCTCGCGATAAACACAGCTCAGTGCTTGCGCAAGTGCGCAGTGTTTGCATCGCGAGCAAGCTTTGCTCCCACAGGTAACGATGAACCGTTTTAGCACCCCGCCCCCGCAACGCCGTGCCGGTGCAAAACAAACGGTTGTACCGTGAACCCCAGGGCCTGCGACAGCGAGGCCCATGACCGGGTTCTGGCAATAAAAAATCTCCCTTTTTTGGCGAATTCCGGTATAGTGCGCGCCGGCCTTTAGCCGGGCCGCGTCAAGGTAGCGCAATTTCCCGAAGCCAGCTTCGGCTGCATGTCCGCACAACGGATGCTTCCACGACGTTCTTTTCATTCATTCGTTTTCGCAAATCCCCGCCGACAAAGCAGCCAGGGCGACTCTTGAGTCTCAACACGGCATGCGCAGCTTTGGAGCATGGGTCTTTGCGGATGCACTTAGAGGCAGACCCATGACCCAGGAAACCGGCGGCTTCGTCGCTTTTAATCTTAATCCGAACATTCTTGCAGCCGTCATTGCGACCGGCTACGAAGAACCTTCGGCTATTCAGCAGCAATCGATCCCGATCATCATGGCCGGTCACGACATGATTGGTCAGGCGCAAACCGGTACGGGTAAAACCGCCGCGTTCGCCCTGCCGATCCTGCATCGCATCGATCCTGCTAAGCGCGAACCGCAAGCCCTGATCCTGGCGCCAACTCGTGAGTTGGCGCTGCAAGTAGCCACCGCTTTTGAAACTTACTCCAAGCAAATGCCTGGTGTAACCGTCGTGGCTGTTTACGGCGGCGCTCCGATGGGCCCGCAGTTGAAAGCCATCCGTAACGGCGCGCAAATCGTTGTCGCCACTCCGGGCCGTCTGTGCGACCACCTGCGTCGTGACGAAAAAGTACTGGCTACCGTGAACCACCTGGTTCTCGACGAAGCCGACGAAATGCTCAAGCTGGGTTTCATGGATGACCTGGAAGTCATCTTCAAGGCCCTGCCAGCGACCCGTCAGACGGTATTGTTCTCGGCCACGCTGCCGCAGTCGATCCGCGCCATTGCCGAGCGCCACCTGCGCGATCCGCAACACGTAAAGATCCAGACCAAGACCCAGACCGTCACCGCGATCGAGCAGGCTCACCTGCTGGTTCACGCCGACCAGAAGACCTCGGCCGTACTGAGCCTGCTGGAAGTCGAGGATTTCGACGCCCTGATCATGTTCGTACGTACCAAGCAAGCGACCCTGGACCTGGCCAGTGCCCTGGAAGCCAAAGGCTACAAAGCCGCTGCGCTGAACGGTGACATTGCCCAGAATCAGCGCGAGCGCGTGATCGACTCCCTCAAGGATGGCCGTCTGGACATCGTTGTGGCGACCGACGTTGCCGCCCGTGGCCTGGACGTTCCGCGCATCACCCACGTGTTTAACGTGGACATGCCGTACGATCCGGAATCCTACGTTCACCGTATCGGCCGTACCGGCCGTGCCGGTCGCGAAGGTCGTGCACTGCTGCTGGTCACCCCGCGTGAGCGCCGCATGCTGCAAGTGATTGAGCGTGTAACCGGTCAGAAGGTCGCTGAAGTTCGCCTGCCGGACGCCCAGGCAGTTCTCGATGCCCGCATCAAGAAACTCACCAATAGCCTGTCGCCACTGGTGGCTGACGCCGAATCGACCCACGGTGATCTGCTCGATCGCCTGACCGCCGACATCGGTTGCACCCCACGTGCCCTGGCCGCTGCTCTGCTGCGCAAGGCCACTAATGGCCAGGCGCTGACCCTGGCTGCGATCGAGAAGGAACGTCCACTGGTGCCGAACAACGCACCGCGTGGCGATCGTCCAGAGCGTAGCGGTGACCGACCGGACCGTGGTGATCGCGAGCGTCGCGCACCGATCCCGCTGGCCGAAGGCCGTGCGCGTTGCCGTACTGCGCTGGGTGCCCGTGACGGCATCGCGGCCAAGAACCTGCTGGGCGCCATCCTCAACGAAGGCGGCCTGGCTCGTGAGGCCATCGGTCGCATCCAGGTACGTGACAGCTTCAGCCTGGTAGAGCTGCCGGAAGATGGTCTGGAGAAGTTGCTGACCAAACTGAAGGACACTCGTGTCGCCGGCAAGCAGCTCAAACTGCGTCGCTATCGCGAAGATTGATCCGCTCTCGGGCTGATTGATCGAACATAAAAAATCCCCGACTGGTTCGGGGATTTTTTTTGCCTGACGTTTGGTGTTCTTTCAGGTCGATTGGCGTTGTCCCATTCGCGAGCAAGCCCGCTCCCACAGGTGATTGCAGTGAACGGCGCATTTGCGTGCGCTGCAGTCCAGTGTGGGAGCGGGCTTGCTCGCGAATGGAGCGACTCGGTCAGTCAGTCGAACCGATAGATGTCCATCCCCAGCGTCCCCATCGTGAACCCCGCATGGGCAACGCTGAATTCACCCCCCGCACCCCGGGCGAAATACAACGGCAACAAATGCTCATCACTGGGATGGCTGCGCACGGCGTTTGGCGCCTGGCGACGGTAATCATGCAGCGCGGCCTCGTCATCGGCCGCCAGCTTCTCAACCATCCAGTCGCGAAAAGCCTTGGCCCAGGGCTCAATACTATCGGGGCCGGCGTTCCAGTCCAGGTCGCGCAGGTTATGGGTGATGCTGCCTGAGCCTATCAGCAACACGCCTTGCTGGCGCAGGCTTGCCAAGGCCCGGCCGACCTGGGTTTGCAGGGCCGGCCCTTGTCGGGTGGGCAGGGAGATCTGCACGACGGCAACCTCGGCCTTGGGGTACATCAAGGACAACGGCACCCACACCCCATGATCGGATGGTCTCTCTGTGTCGAGGCGTGCCGGCAGGTGCGCGGCGTTGAGCAGGTCCGCCACTTGCACCGCCAGTTGCGGATCGCCCGGCGCCGGATATTGCACCTCGTACAGAGCTGGCGGGAAGCCGCCGAAGTCATGCCAGGTACGTGGATGTGGATTGGCGCTGACCAACAGCTCACTGCTTTCCCAGTGCGCGGACACGATGACGATGGCTTTGGGTGTGGGCAGTTGCGCGGCGAGGCGAGCCAGTGCCGGGCCGCTGTCGCCGGGTTCCAGGGCGAGCATCGGTGAGCCATGGGAGATAAACAGGCTGGGCAGCATGAACGGACTCCTGAGCGTTAAGATGTCGCCATCTTCTGTCAGGTCTATGATCTAAATCTAATATAAGTTTTAGCCCGTTTTAATCGGTTTTTTTGGAGTGAGTCATGGAGCCCGAGTTTTGGCACAAGCGCTGGTCAACCAATCAGATTGGCTTTCATTTGCCGGAAGTGAACCCCTATCTGCAATGTTACTGGCCGCAATTGGGGGTAGAGCAGGGCAGTCGGGTGCTGGTACCCCTATGCGGGAAAACGCTCGACCTCTTGTGGCTCGCCCAGCAGGGGTATTCGGTACTGGGGGTGGAGCTGTCGGAAAAAGCCGCAGAGGATTTCTTTCTTGAGCATCAGCTTGAGCCGAGCGTGAGTGAGGAGGGTGCGTTCAAGGTGTTTCGTGCCGGGGATATCGAAATCCGCTGCGGTGATTTTTTTGCCTTGGGCGCTGGGGATGTGGCCGATTGCGCGGCGCTTTACGACCGCGCCGCATTGATCGCTTTGCCTGTGGCGATGCGAGAGCGGTACGCGACCCATTTGCAGAAGATCCTGCCGGAGTGTGTTGGGCTGTTGATTACCCTGGATTACAACCAGGATGAAATGCCCGGTCCACCTTTCTCGGTAGGAAACGATGAGGTGCTGCGGCTGCTGGGAAATGTCTGGCGGCTGGAGGTCTTGCAGGAACAGGATGTGCTGGGGGAAAGCTGGAAGTTCTTGCAGGCTGGAGTCAAAAGGCTGGATGAGCGGGTGTATCGGGTTTCCAGTCGTTGATGTGGCGTGTCCGCTGGCCTTATCGCTCGCTCCCACATTGCGCCCTGTGGGAGCAAGGCTTGCCCGCGATAGGGCCAGATCAGGCAATTCATAAATCAGGCAGATAAAAAAAAGCCCGCATCGCTGCGGGCTTTCTCTTGAAGCTTGAACCTGTCAGCCGCGACGACGCAGTGCGTCGATACGCTCTTCCAGTGGCGGGTGGCTCATGAACATGCGCGCCAGGCCTTGCTTGATGCCACCGTTGATGCCAAAGGCATTCAGGGTGTCGGGCATGTGTACGGGCAAACCTTGCTCGGCACGCAGGCGTTGCAGGGCGCCGATCATGGCGCTGGTGCCGGCCAGGCGCGCGCCGGCGTCATCTGCGCGGAACTCACGTTTGCGCGAGAACCACATGACGATGGCGCTGGCGAGGATGCCCAATACCAGTTCGGCGAAAATGGTCGCCACGTAGTAGGCGATACCCTGGCCTTCTTCATTCTTGAAGATCACCTTGTCGACGAAGTTGCCAATGATGCGGGCAAAGAACATGACGAAGGTGTTCACCACACCCTGGATCAGCGCCAGGGTCACCATGTCGCCGTTGGCGACGTGGCCGATCTCATGGGCCAGCACGGCCTTGACTTCATCCGGCGAAAACCGTTCGAGCAGGCCCTGGCTGACAGCGACTAATGCGTCGTTCTTGTTCCAGCCGGTGGCGAAGGCGTTGGCCTCGTAGGCTGGGAAGATGCCTACTTCCGGCATCTTGATGCCGGCTTCGCGGGACAGCTGCTCGACGGTTTGCAGCAGCCATTGTTCGTGGCGAGTGCGCGGCTGAGTGATGATCTGGGTGCTGGTGCTCATCTTCGCCATCCATTTGGAGATGAACAGCGAGAACAGGGAACCGGCGAAACCGAACACCGCACAGAAGATCAGCAGCTGACTGAGGTTGAGGTCAACCCCGTTGGCCGCCATGAACCCGTTGAAGCCGAAAAGGCTCAGGGTGATGCTGGCAATCAGCACGACCGCCAGGTTAGTGGCCAAAAACAGCAGGATGCGCATCATGGTTGTGGAAATCTCCTCATGCTAAAGATGTAGCGTTATGCGGGGTATATAAGGTGCCGCCGCAGGCTATTCAACACGCCGACTATTTCAAACTGTGTCCTACAGCTGTCCTAAATGATTGAAAGACTTTTCTGAAAATGACCGTGGAAAAAAAATAGGGCGCCGGTACCCCGTGAACGTTGAGTCGCGCTGCGCACTGCTTGCCGAGGCTTCAGTGTAGAAGGCCTGTTCAAGTTGGCGAAACGGATATGTTGCTGAATCAAACAGCGTGCGAGGCGAGGCCCTCGCACGCCATTGGGATTACTGGCGGTAGGATTTGAGGAAATTGCCGATGCGGCCAATGGCCTGGTCCAGGTCGTCGACCCGAGGCAGGGTCACGACGCGGAAGTGATCCGGCCACGGCCAGTTGAACGCCGTGCCCTGGACCACCAGCAGCTTTTCCGACAGCAACAGGTCGAGTACGAATTTTTCATCGTTGTGGATCGGGCAGACCTTTGGGTCGATCCGGGGGAAGGCGTACAACGCACCCATCGGCTTGACGCAGCTGACGCCAGGAATGTCGTTGAGCAGTTCCCAGGTGCGGTTGCGCTGCTCCAGCAACCGGCCCTGTGGCAGGATCAGGTCATTGATGCTCTGGTAGCCGCCCAGCGCTGTCTGGATCGCGTGCTGGCTCGGTACGTTGGCACACAGGCGCATGTTGGCCAGCATGTCGATGCCTTCGATGTAGCTCTGGGCGTGATGTTTGGGGCCGGAGATGGCGATCCAGCCGGAGCGGAAACCTGCCACCCGGTAGGATTTGGACAAGCCGTTGAAGGTCAGGCACAGCAGGTCTGGAGCCAGGGACGCGGTGCAGATGTGCACGGCATCGTCGTACAGGATCTTGTCGATCTCGTCGGAAAACCACCACCAGGTTGTGCTGGCGAGCCAGTTCCAGCATGCCCAGCAAGACTTCCCTGGAGTACACCGCGCCAGTCGGGTTGTTCGGGTTGATGATCACCAGTGCCTTGGTGTTCGGGGTGATCTTGGCCTTGATGTCCGCCAGGTCGGGGAACCAGTTGGCCTGTTCATCGCACAGATAATGCACCGGATTGCCGCCTGACAGGCTCACGGCGGCGGTCCACAATGGGTAGTCCGGGGCCGGCACCAGCACTTCGTCGCCGTTGTTGAGCAAGGCTTGCATCGACATTACGATCAGTTCGGACACGCCGTTACCCAGGTAGATGTCTTCGATACCGACACCTTCGACCTGTTTTTGCTGGTAATACTGCATCACGGCCTTGCGGGCGCTGAACAGGCCTTTGGAGTCGCTGTAGCCCTGGGCGGTCGGCAGGTTGCGGATGACGTCCTGGAGGATTTCATCGGGCGCTTCGAAACCAAAGGGTGCCGGGTTGCCGATGTTCAGCTTGAGGATGCGATGGCCTTCCTCTTCCAGGCGCTTGGCGTGCTTGAGCACTGGGCCGCGAATGTCGTAGCAGACGTTGGCGAGCTTGTTCGATTTGCTGACCTGCATGGCGATGTGTTCCCGAAAATGAACGATCCAGGCGGCGAGTGAACTACCGTACTGGGGATCCTGCGTCTGTGCTCAGGCTTGACGCGGTACATGCGTGACAATCCGTTTGAATGCGCATGACGTGGCTGCCAGACTGGCGCCTGACGAGGCGCAATCATACGTGCCGCCCGATCTGTGGAAAAGCGTCGGATCGGGCTTTTTCAATTGCCGAGGTAGGACGATGGAAAAGTTGCAGAAAACCCTTGAAGAATGGCGCGCCATGCTCGACCCGGAGCAGTACAACGTCTGTCGGCTGAAGGGCACCGAACGGCCATTTTCCGGTAAGTACAACGACACCAAGACTGACGGCGTGTACCACTGCATCTGCTGCAACGAGCCACTGTTCGATTCGCAGACCAAGTTCGATTCCGGCTGCGGTTGGCCAAGTTTCTACGCGCCGATCGAAGGCAGCGCGGTCGTGGAAGTGCGCGATGTCAGCCACGGCATGATCCGTACCGAAGTGGTCTGCGCCAAGTGTGACGCGCACCTGGGCCACGTCTTTCCCGACGGCCCGCCACCCACGGGGCTGCGTTACTGCATCAACTCGGTGTGCCTGGATATGGTGGCCCGAGGGTAACTCTGTGGGAGCAAAGCTTGCTCGCGAAACAGGCACCTCGATCTCTGAAAGACCGTGTCGCCTTCATCGCGGGCAAGCCTTGCTCCCACAGTCTGAGATGCGGGTATTTTTGATAATTAAATTGCATGCAATTTAATCGCTCGCTATCTTCAGTGTCTTCTTCTTCCCATCTGGAGCCTTGCCATGAGCGACAACCTGCTGAGCATCCCATGCACCACCATCAAGGGTGAGCAAAAGACCCTCGCCGATTTCGCCGGCAAGGCTGTGTTGGTGGTCAACACCGCCAGTCAGTGCGGCTTCACCCCGCAGTACAAGGGGCTTGAGGCGCTCTGGCAAACCTATAAGGACCAGGGCCTGGTGGTGGTGGGCTTTCCCTGCAACCAGTTTGGCAAGCAGGAGCCGGGCAACGAGGGGGCGATTTCCGAGTTCTGCGAGCTGAACTTCGGTGTGAGTTTTCCACTGTTCAAGAAAATCGAGGTCAACGGTGCCAATGCCCATCCGCTGTTTGTCCAGCTCAAGCAGCGGGCGCCCGGTGTACTGGGGTCCAAAGGCATTAAGTGGAATTTCACCAAGTTCCTGATCGGCAAGGACGGTCAGGTGGTCAAGCGTTTTGCACCGACCACCAAGCCCCAGGACCTGACTGGTGAGATCGAAGCCTTGCTCAAATGAATGATTTGTCAGTCGATGCGCTGAAGCTCGACAGCCAACTGTGCTTCAAGCTGTACGCCGCGTCGCGGGCGGTCATCCGCGGCTACAAGCCGATGCTTGATCAGCTCGGCCTGACCTATCCGCAATACCTGGCGATGCTGGTGCTGTGGGAGTGGCAGGAAAAAGCCCCGGAACAACCCACGGTCAAGGCCTTGGGCGAGCGACTGCTGCTGGATTCGGGCACGCTGACGCCGTTGCTCAAGCGCCTGGAACAACTGAGCCTGGTCCAGCGCCAGCGTTCGGCCCGCGATGAGCGGGAGGTGCATCTGAGCCTTACACAAACAGGCTGGAACTTGCGTGAACAGGTCGGGCCGCTCAAGGCCCGTCTGTTATGCGACAGCGGGCTTGATCTGGACCGCCTGGGGGAGTTGCGAGACGGTCTCGATCATTTGTTGGGGCAGATCAAAGCGCTGACGTAGTCGGCACCCATTGGTCCAGCAACGCTGCCAGTTCTTCGCGGCGGAACGGCTTGGACAGGTAATCGTTCATGCCGGCCGCCCTGCATCGCTCACGCTCCTCGGGCATGGCGTTGGCCGTCAGGGCGACAATCGGCAGATCCGGCCAGCGACCGCTGCGACGGATCTGGCGACTGGCTTCGTAACCGTCCATGACCGGCATGTTGCAATCCATCAGGACCAAATTGAAATCCCTCTGTTCGAGCAGGTCCAGGGCTTCGGCGCCATGGGCCGCGACGATGACTTCGCAGCCCAGCTTCACCAGCATGCCCTTGGCCACCAGTTGATTGACCGGGTTGTCTTCCACCAGCAAGACGCGCCCGCGTTTGGAAGGCGCCAGGGTTTCGATTTGAGCGTCATTGATGGTGGTGGCGTCGCTCTGCAAGGCGCGACGCAGGATCTGATAAAGGGCATGGCGCGCCAGGGGGCGGGCCTGTTGTAACAAGGGGGCGAGGGCGGCGGCTTCTTCACTGGGCAGAAAACTGCCATACGCGGTGACCAGCAGGATGGGCGCGTCGAACGTGGGACGCATATTGAACAGGCATTCCGGGCAGTCGGTAATCAGGACATCAGGCTTGAGGCCCAGCAATCCGTCATCCACCGAACGTCTTTCGTAGTCCAGCCCCCAGCCGGGCAATAGCATGTTCAGCAACTCTGCCAGGCCGCTGCTGCGGTCGGTGATGGCCACGACATTGCCGCGCAAGGGCTCGACAGGCGTCGCGGCGGTATGGCGGGGCAGGGGCAGGTCAGCGCAGAACTGGCTGCCGAAACCGGCTTCGGAGGTGATCGTCAACTGGCCTTGCATGGCTTCGCAGAGGTTGTAGGTCAGCGCCAGGCCCAGCCCGGTGCCACCGAACTGGCGGGTAATGCCAACACCGGCCTGGGTGAACGGCTGGAGAATTCGTGCCTGGGCTTCCTGGGGGATGCCGATGCCGGTGTCACAGATCGCGATTCGCACACCGTCTTGGCGTGGGCTCAGGCGTACATCGACCCGGCCGAAGCGCGTGAATTTCAGCGCATTGGACAACAGGTTGCTGACGATCTGGCGCACCCGGGTCGGGTCACCCAGTACCTGCGCCGGGAACGCCGGATCGATCAGGCAGGCCAGCTCGACACTGGGGGCGGCGTTCTGGGAAAGCAGGTTGGCGGTGTCTTCGACCAGGGAGCCTAGGTCGAACGGGATGTGTTCGAGTTCCAGTTGACCGGCGTCGAATTTCGACAGATCGAGGATGTCGTTGAGCAGTTCAACCAGAACCTTGCCTGAGTCATGGGCGATCGATAGCTGTTGCTGTTGTTCGGCCGTCAGGGGGCCATCCAGTGACAGCGCGATCATTCCCAACAGACCATTGAGCGGCGTACGGATTTCATGGCTCATGTTGGCCAGAAAGACAGAGCGCGCTTCTGCCATGTCCAGGGCCGTGCGCCGGGCCACTTCCAACTCCTCGTTGGACTGGCTGAGGCGGGCATTGATGGCTTTGAGTTCGGCGGTACGGGCCGAGACAATGTTTTCCAACTGCGCCAGATAATCGGTGAGGCGATTTTCCGCCGTGCGCCGCTGCTGAATCTCGGTGGCGATATTGTCGAACTGCTGGTTGGCCACCGAGACCAGTACGCCGATCTCGTCGTGCTGGTGGCCGGAGGGGCATTCCAGGCGACTCTGCTCGCCGCTACTGGGATCGCGGCTGCTCAGTTCGCGGATGACCCGCACCAGGGGCTTGGTCAGCATCACATAAAACAACGCCAGCAGCAGACCGGTCAGGATCAGGCTGCGGGCAAAACCGTTGAGCAGCGTCACTTCGGCCCGGCGCAGGAAGCGGCTGCCGAATGCATAGGTGTCGACGTCCAGTCGCAGCACCCCCAAAGACTCTGCGGGCAAATGGTCCAGGTAGAGGCGGTCTTCGAACTGACGCCGCGCGCCGAACAGAAAGTCGCTGATAAAACGGTTACTGCTTTGGAGTTCGGGGCGTTTGACGCTGGCCAGCACCGTATTGTTGTTGTCGATCACCTCGGCGCCGATGATGGCCGGTGAGCGCAACAGGCCCAGGGCCAGCTCCTGGGCGAGTTCGGCATCAATGTTATAGGCGATGCGCGAAGCCGGATTGTGGCTGATTTCCAGCAACGACAGGATTTCACGGTTGATAGACGCGTCTTCGCTGGCATAATCGATGCCGATCTGCATCAGGCTGAGCAGAGTGCCCAGCGCGAAACCCACCAGAACGGTCAGCCGGGCCTGCTTGTAGGACAGCCGTTGGGTGAATCTGATGTCCATGGAATGATGAACCACTACGTTTCCCTTCGCCGCTCAAGCATAGCTGATCATCTCTGAATACCGGTGCAACCGGTATATGTTGTGGGGGATAGACCCGCCATTGGGTACGGCGTTTCGTTGCTGTAACTCCATCATCACTGTGAACCTGTCCGAGGAGAAGACGTGGACTCTCGATTGAATGCTTTTCTTGAGCGCGCCGATGCGGTGCTGGCCCGTATAGAGCCTTTGTTGCCTGCTCCCCGGCCCACTATCGACTGGACCAGGACCCTGGCGGCCCGCTGGCAGCGCGACGGGCGCAGTGGCTACCTGCTGCCGCTTGAAGTCAGCCTCGACATGCGCCTGTCGGACCTGATTGGCGTGGATCGTCAGGTAGAACAGCTGGGACGCAACACCCGGCAGTTCATCGATGGCATGCCGGCCAACCATGCGTTGCTGTGGGGCTCGCGTGGCACTGGCAAGTCGTCTCTGGTGCGCGCGTTGCTGGCCGAACATGCCCAGCATGGCCTGCGGTTGATCGAGATCGAGCGCGATCACCTGGCCGATCTGCCGCGGGTGGTCGAACAAATCGCAAAGCTGGCGCAGCGCTTCGTACTGTTTTGCGATGACCTGTCGTTCGAATCCGGGGAGGGCGATTACCGCGTTCTTAAAAGCGTGCTGGATGGATCGCTCGAGCAGGCGCCGGACAACGTGTTGTTGTACGCCACCTCCAACCGTCGCCACCTGGTGCCGGAAAAGGAAAGCGACAATGAGAACTGGAAGCGCGTCGACGGCGAGTTGCACCCCAGCGAAGCCGTGGAGGACAAGATCGCGTTGTCTGACCGTTTCGGGTTGTGGCTGTCGTTTTATCCGTTTACCCAGGAGCATTTCCTCGACGTGGTGGAACACTGGATCGGCGAGCTGGCGGCCAAGGCCGGGCTGGCCTGGCAGCGCGATGAGGCGCTGGATGTGCAGGCGGTGCGTTGGGCCACTGGACGCGGCAACCGCAACGGACGGTGCGCCTATCAGTTTGCCCGGTATTGGGTGGGCCTCAAACTTCTGGAGAATAAGGCATGATCGATTTGAAAGGCACAGGCGAAGGTCTCGACGGCTACGGCTTGTTAGCGGCACAGCTTGAGTCCTTGTTGGCCGATGAGCGGGATTTCATCGCCAATGCAGCGCAGTTTTCGGCTTTCCTGTTCAGTCAGATGGACGACTTGAACTGGGCCGGCTTCTACCTCAATCGCAACGAAGAACTGGTGCTGGGCCCATTCCAGGGGCAGATCGCCTGTGTGCGGATTCCCTTTGGCCGTGGCGTGTGCGGTACGGCGGCGGCGACCCGCCAGACCCAGCGCGTCGAAGATGTCCATGCCTTCGCCGGTCATATCGCCTGCGACAGCGCGTCGAACAGCGAACTGGTGGTGCCGCTGGTCAAGGGCGGGCGCCTGATTGGCGTGCTCGATCTGGACAGTCCGAAACTGGCGCGTTTTACCGAGCATGACCGGGCCGGTATCGAGCAACTGGCCGATATCTTCCTGCGCCTGACAGACTGCTGATCCGCTTGCCGTAGGCGCTGGCGAAGGCTCGGGCCGCGTTCGGACGATCTTTTGATCTTTCGCTTGAGATTCAAGCGTCGGGAGAAAGATCGCAGCCTCGCTTCGCTCTGCAGTGCCTACAGGGACAGCTTTCATGCCTGCAACCCCGCTTTGGCCAGCAGGCTGTCCGGGTCGACTTCATCGATCTGACGCGGGTCGAGAAACTGGCTGGCGTAGCTCAGGTAAATCTTTTCATCGATGAACAGCCCGAACAGCTCTGGATCGATGTGGGCGTCACGGCACATGGTGGCCATGATGCCCAGGGCTTCACTGAGTTTCTTGGCTTTCTTGTAAGGTCGGTCGGCCGCCGTCAGCGCTTCGAAAATGTCCGCAATCGCCATCATGCGTGCAGGCAGACTCATTTCCTCGCGTTTGAGCCGCTTGGGATATCCCGTACCGTCCATTTTCTCGTGGTGCCCCCCGGCGATCTCCGCCACGTTGTCCAAATGGCTGGGGAAGGGCAACTGGCTGAGCATCAGGATTGTTTGCACCATGTGATGATTGATGACATAGCGCTCCTCTCGCGTCAGCGTGCCCCGGGTGATGCTGAGGTTGTAGAGCTCGCCGCGATTGTATTTCCAGGGCGGCACATCGAGCTGGAAACCCCATGGGTTGTCCGTCGGGATCAGTTCGGCTTCATGCCTCTGCACCAAGTGCTCGGGCTTGTCCGTCAGCAACTGTTCAGTGACTGGAAGCGTTGGCTTGGGCGTGCGTGCCTGGCGGCGGTTCTCTTCCCAGGAAACCCCCAGGCGATCATCCAGAGTCCGGGTCCACGGACGTTGAGCGATACGTTGCAAGCGTTGCAGGTCGGCGTCGGCCATGGCCTCGGAGCCCAGGTTGCAGTGGGCGACAAAGGCAAAGTCGTCATCGAGGCTGGCCAGTATCGCGTCGCGCTGCGGGGCCAGGGATGACGACTCGCCGCCCGCTGCCAGGGCCTTCCAGTAATCGACCCAGGCGTCGCGCTTGAGCACCTCGAAGCGAGTACGGATCTCGTGGATCCGGTCGTTCAGGGTTTCCAGTTTGGTGGCTTTGTCCACCACGTATTCGGGTGTGGTGACCTTGCCGCAATCGTGCAGCCAGGAGGCGATGTGCAGTGCTTCCCACTCATCTTCCGTGGGTCGGTAGGCCTGGAACGCTGGCGCCTGGCTGGCAGCGGCGGCCTGGGCGAGCATCAGCGTCAAGGCTGGGACCCGCTGGCAATGACCGCCCGTGTAGGGGCTCTTGGCATCGATCGCTCCGGCCAGCAGTTGGATGAACGAATCGAGCAATTGTTTTTGCCGGGCTTGTAGGCGCTGGCCCTCAATGCTAACGGTGGCGGCGCCGGACACAGCCTGCAGGAAGGCGATGCGGTCCGGCTGCAGCTTTTCCAGGTCGGCATCGGTGCCACTGTCGGTCATCAGCAGCACCAGGACCCCGACGGTTTCCTGGTGACGATTACGTAGGCGGATACCGATCAGGTGGACCCGTGGAGCGTCCAGTGCCAGCAAGACACTCTTGAGGTCGGCGGCTTGTTCGAAGCCCAGTGAGGTGACGAGATTGTCCGAAGCGTTCAGTTGCTGCAGCCAAGGCGGGCTGTTGTCTGCCTTGAGCGCATAACCTTGCAACTCGAAGGCTGCAAGGTCCCGAGGCGTTCCATCGATGACCAACCCGTATGGCCTGACCCGATCATCATCGTTCTCGCGCAGGTAAATCAGGCCAGCCTGGGCCTGGCCGATTTTCACCGTCTCGAACAACACCCGCTCCAGCAACGGGGCAAAGCGGGTTTCGGCGCGCAGGCTGGCGGTGATTTCGAAGAAGCTCGCCAGGGTCTCCTTCATCCGCGCCATCGAGACGCTCAACTGATCGACCTCCAGCACGGGGGAGCGACGGGACACCGGGTAGTTGAAATCAAAGCTGCGAATGGCATCGGCCTCCTGCACCAGTGCGCGCAGGGGCTTGACCAGAATCCTGGAGGTCAACCAGCCCAGGGGCAGGCACAGCAGCAGGGTGGCGAGGGTGATCAGCGCGCCTTGCCAGCGCATGCGGTAGGCATCGGCCAGCAACTCATCTTCAGGGACCAGCAACGCCAGTTCCAGGCCTTGCGGTCCGCCTTCCTGCATGTGGCTGCGCGAAACGATCCATTGGCGTCCGCCAACTTCCAGGCGTGGGGTGTCAGTGTCGTCGTCGAGTGCGGCGGCGATGGCCGGGCTGAGGTCGCGTGCCTTGATCAGGCGTGCCGACTGAGTGTCGGTGATCAGTCGTTGACTGTCGGGGTAGGCGACCGTATTGCCTTGGGGGTCGAGCAGCACGATTTCGGTGCCGGCGGTCACCCTGTGCTTGGCCAGGGTCTGGGACAGGGACGCCAGGGTCAGGTCGGCAGCGATGACTGCTTGTTCACCGCTGCGCCGGGCGAGGGTAGTGCCCAGGTTTTGGGTGGAGAAGAAGACGTAGGGTTCGGTGGTAATTTGCTCGGCGCTGCCCAGTGCGCTGCGAAACCAGCCTCGGTTGCGTGGATCATAGGATTCGTCGGCAATGTCCTGATGATCAATGAGCGCCAGGGTCTGGTCGTAGAACAGCGACTGGGCGTGAACCTGGCCGGCGGTCTCTGTCCGGTCCACGGTCCAGACCTGGTAGGCGGCGTTGGCCGGCGCTTTCAGCGCGTTTTTCAGGGCTTCGGTGCGTAAGGGACGGACCATCAGGAAGTCGCCATTGCTGTCGGCCAGGTACAACGACGCCAGGTTCGGGTTGTCCCGCAGCGCCTGGCTGAAGGGGGCGAGCAGGGCCAGGCGCTGAGCTATCCGGGGTTCGCGTGTCGCCGGGTAATCGGCCAGCAGGCCCAGCAGGTGGCGAATGGGTTCATAGGTGTCATATAAGTCCAGGCGCACGTCCTGCTCAATGCGGTTGAACAGTTTCTCACTGCTGGACAGGATGATTTGCGTGGTTTGGCGGTAGTTGAAAATCCCTAGCACCACACCGGTCAGCAGCAAGAGCAACGTAAACATCACGCTGATGTGTACGTGCAAGGGAAACCGGCGTTGTTGCGGACGCGGTGCGCTGGGCATTGCAGTCACTCCAAGTGTTAGGGGCGTTCCCAACTGATTTCCTGCCGCGCCGGGGGATACCAACTGAGAACGCCCCCTGGTGCGCACTGCTGAGCGAACAGCATAGTAAACACTGGATTATTTTGCCTTGGCGATCTCGGTTTCCAGGGCCCGCTCCAGGTCAATCAGGGCGTGATCGAGGGCCTTGGTATATTCGCCAATGGGTTCAGGCCCCTGAGCCTTATGACAGGCGTGTTCCAGCGCTTCGCATCGCTGAATCAGCGAGGTCGCCTGCACAATTCGGGCGACGCCTTTTATTTTGTGCGCCGTTTCGGTCAGTGCCTGCCGGTTCCCACCGCGGGCGACGTCGAGCAATTCCTGACGGTCCGAACGATTGCTGTTGAGCAGTTCTTCCAACAGGCGCCGGATGGACAAGGGGTTGCCACCGGTCAATGCCTGCAGGCTCTGCACATTGAAAACCCCTGGCCGGCCGGCGGATCTCACCGTTTTCATCCATTGGCTCAGGGCGCTCAGGCTGATGGGTTTGAACAGGCAGTCGTCCATTCCGGCCTCCTGGCAGCGTGGTTTTTCCTCCGGTTGCGCATTGGCGGTAAACCCTAGGATGGTGCAGCGCGGCAGTGCTCGTTCGCGCTCATGGCGACGAATCGATCTGGCCAGTTCGTAACCATCCATGATGGGCATGTTGCAGTCGGCAATGACCAGATCGAAATCCCCTTCACGCCAGGCCTTGAGCCCTTGCGCGCCATCATGGGCGACATGGTAGTGATGACCCAGGTATTCCAGTTGCTGCGACATCAACAACCGATTGGCCGGATGATCATCCACGACGAGAACACTCAAGGCGGCCGCGGCTGTATCAATGACAGGCTCAGGGGGCGTGCCGACTGCTGTCTTTGGCAGGGTGGTCAGTTGCAGGGAAACCTGGACCTGGGTACCAATGCCCGGCTGGCTGCTCATGTGCAGGCTGCCGCCCATCATCTGACACAGGTTGCGACTGATCACCAGGCCAAGCCCCGCACCCGTTCGCGCCATCCGGCCGGTATTGTCGACCTGGGAAAAAGGCTCGAAGAGGCGCTGCAGGTCTGCCGGACGGATGCCGATGCCGCTGTCGCTGACCTCCAGTTGCATGTGCAGGGCATCATCCCGGGCGACTCGTGACAGTTGGACTTTGATCTGTACCTGGCCCTCTTCGGTAAATTTGAGGGCATTGCTGATCAGGTTCGAGAGCACCTGTTTGAATCGCAAGGGGTCTATCAGGACGTCCGGGTTGCCTTCGACTGGGTCGAACAGCAGCGACAATTCCAGGTTCTTCTGCCGGGCTATGCCTTCGAAAACCCGTATGACCGATTGCAGCATGGCCCTGAGGTTGACCCGTTCAGGTGCCAGGCTCAGATGACCTGATTCGATACGTGCAATGTCCAGGATGTCGCCTATCAGCTCCAGCATGCCGGAAGCCGATTCGTACGCGACTTCTATTGTCGAGCGGTCCAGATGACCCTTGTCGGCATGTTTCAAGGCCAGTTCAAGCATGCCGATCACTGCGTTCATGGGGGTGCGGATTTCATGGCTCATGGTCGCCAGGAACGTGCTTTTGGCGCGGTTCGCATCATCGGCCCGCTCCTTGGCGGCTCGCAGTTCATCGAACAGCTGGCGTCGTTCGCTGATGTCGATCCAGCCGCCGATGATGCCCTGTACTTCGGCGCTGGAGTTGCGATAGGGGAGAATCCAATGGTAGATGGTCAGTTTGTTATCCCCGATATGCAACGGGCGATCCATGAGCAGTGGGGTGCCTTCGGCCATGACCCGCTGATAGTCCGCTTGGTACTCTCGCGCTTCGAAGGCATTGCTCATGGAACCGGGCATGACGTTCTTGCCGATGACCTCTTCGCGTTTGACGTTGAACGTCTGCAGATAACTGTCATTGCAGCTTTGCAAGAAACCGTTGCGATCTCTGACATAGATGGGGTGGGGGGTGCCATTGAGCAGCGAATGCATGAACTCAAGCTGGTCATTGAGGGCCAGCTCCGCCCGTTGACGTTGCCTGATCTGCCGCTGCATATAGGCATTCCATGCCAGAGACAGCAGTAACAAGAGACCGACGGCGGCGACAATCTGGAAAAACAGGCGGTTATAAGTGCGCCAAGCGTGTTCCGATGCCGAAACGTAACCCCGCCAACGGTTGTTGATCACGCCCAGTTCGTCGGGGTCGATACTGGTCAAGGCTTTGTCGAGAATGGCGTTCAGCTCTGGGGTATTTTTAGCCGTGGCCAGCGAGAACATGGCCTGCTGGGTGCCTACGGTGCTGCTGATTTGCAACGTGTCCCGCAGCGAGTGGGATGAAATGAAGTAGTTGGCCATGACCAGAGAATTCACACCGCCGTCGACCTGACCGTGGGCGAGCATTTCCACGGCATGCAGGGGGTCGACGGTTTCGATGATCCTGATGCTGGGATACTGGCTGCGCAGCCATTCAATGACCGGATTGCCTTTGGTGATTGCCAGGCTTCGGTCTCCGAACTGGTCGAGGGTTGCCGGGGTGTCAGACTGTTTACGGGTCAGCAGCACGAATGAGCTGTCGACATAGGGGCGGCTGAACTTCAATTGTTGTTGTCGTTCGCTGCTGGGCAACAGCGCAGCAATCATGTCGGCCTGACCGTTCAGCACCGCGGCAATCATTTCGCTGTCGCTCTGACTGCGCTGGATCTCCAGGCGTATGCCGGTGCGCAACCGGATCAGTTCCAGCAGGTCGGCACTGATGCCGCGAAAATCGCCATCGGAGTCGAAAAAAGTGAAGGGGGCCGCCGTTTCATTCACGACGACTCGAACCACCGGGTGCCTTGCCAGCCAGCGTTTCTCCCGGGCGGTCAGTTGTATTTTGTGTTCAGTCAGATACAAGTCGCTGCCTGCGCTCCAGCGTTTGGAGATGGCTGCTTGTTCGGCGATGGAAATCTGGTTCAGCGTGGCGTTGATAGCCTCCAGCAGCCGGGTATCGTTACTTCGGACTGCGAAACCGAATCCGTAGGACTCATGCTTGCCGAAGCTGGCCATGCGGATATTGCTCAAATACCCCTTGCTGATCATGTAGTGGGTGGAAATGGTATCGCCGAGGAAGACATCGGCCTGGCCGAAAGCCACGGCGTTTATGGCATTTTGGTAAGAAGGGTAGGTGGTGATAATCGCCTTGGGATAAAGCTTTTCAATTTCTCGCAGCGGCAGGTAGTGATAGACCATGCTTAGCCGCAGCCCCTTGAGATCTTCAGTCAGGGAACGGCTTTCATTCGTCCGGGTGACGAGAACGGGCTGGTCCACTGCATAAGGCGTCGACAGCACAATGCCGGGGGTGCGGGCTTCGAAACCGTTGGCGGTGCCGAGCATGTCGATTTTTCCATGCTTGAGCGCCCAAATGGCCTCGTCCCGGGAACCGAATCGCAAGACCCGCATTGGCAGCCCGATCGCCCTGGCGATAACACCGGCGTAATCGGCGGTCATGCCCTCGTAGTCGCGCCCGCTGGTGGAAAGATCGAAAGGCGGATAATCCGGCGCGGACGTTCCCAGGACCAATTCCTGCCGGTCCTGCAACCGGCCACGGTGGGCGTTATCGAGCAGGACTTCGATATGAGCCGCAGTCGAACGTCCCATGAGCGTGTAGGGCTCGGGCACTCCCGGCGTCGCCATGAGGACCTGCGCATATAACCCCGCGATTAACGGCAGGAGGTATTTTTTTATGCATTTGAGCATCCTGTTTTTTCTCACACCAGCGCGTTGCGCTTTGCCATTTCAATCAGCTCTACCAGGGATTTGACTTTGAGTTTCTGCATCAGCCTTTTTTTGTAAGTGCTAACGGTCTTGTTGCTTAGAAACATGCCTTTGGCTATTTCCTTGTTGGTACGGCCTTGAGCAAAAAGTTGCAGCACCATCAGCTCACGGTCATTGACACTCTTGAAAAGTTCCAACTCCATACTGCGCGGATCATCATGACGGACAGGGTTCAGCGCTTGGCTGGGGAAATAGTTGTAGCCTGACAGCACGGCTTTGATCGCGCTAACCAACTCGCTGAGGTCTTCCTGTTTACAAACGTATCCGGAGGCGCCGGATTGCATGCATCGAATGCCGAAGAGCGTTGGGGATTGGGCCGTGAGCACCAAGGTTTTAAGCGGAGTGGTCATGGCGTTGAAGCGCGAGAGGATTTCCAGCCCGTCAAGTTTGGGTATGCTGATGTCCAGGATGACCAGGTCCGGCATGCATTCGCGCACCATTTGCATCGCATCGACGCCGTTGTCAGTTTCCCCTACGACTTTATAGCCTTCATGCTCCAGGAGCATGCGCACGGCGAGGCGGATGACTGGATGGTCGTCGACAATGAAAACGGAGTTCATGAATAAAGTCCCTACGAGCTTATAAAGCGCGCACCTTAGCCCAGTTAAAGCCGAGGTCGTATGAGGCGACAGGCGTACATCTTCAATTTCAGAAGTTTCCTACAAAAAAAGAGGTGTGGTACTACGGGGTAATAAGGGGTGCGGTAGGCAGGCAGGAAGAGTTGCGTCAGTTTTATATTGCAAAGTTATGGATGGCCGGGTGTTTCTTTGGAGAAGTCATTTGTTAAAGTAAGTCGGGAGAGGTGATTTATTAGAATGTTTCCCCGTCCTTTTATGTACAACTTTCGCGACGAGCCGTTGTGAGCGAGCCTGCGCGCGATAGCAGGCTCGTTCCACTTTGATGAAGGCATGGCGTCGGCTGGCGGTGGTGGCCGACGTCAGTTGTCACTGGCGGGTACGGCCCGTCATCTCCTGGGCCATTTCGCTGGCGTAACTGTCGGTCATCCCGGCGATAAAATCGATCATTCGCAAGAACGCACCATGCAAAGAGCCGTTCGGATCGGGCGCGTTGTTGCCCAGTAGATCCAGAATGCGGCGATTCTTGAACGACGGCGTACGACCGCCATGCTGCTCCAGGGCGGCGCCGCAAAATCCGTTGAGGAGGATTTCCAACGTGGTGTAAGCGCCGATCTCGTGCAGGGTCTTGCGCTTATCCTGGAATATTTTCTTGCGCGCCATGTCCTTGGCATTCAGTACGCAGCGTTTGGCTGGGCCATGCATGTGCTCCACCAGGTCCCCTGGCAGCGTGCCGGCCAGCAACGCTTGCTGCTGCTCGACGAAAGCCCTGGCCGCGGCGTTGGTCAGGTGTTCGATGGCCTTGCCCCGCAGGATCGCCAGTTTGCGTCGTCGGGAGTCCAGCGGCCCAAGCTGACGGTAAGTGTCCGGGAGATCGTCGCCCACCAGGTCCAGAAGCAGCGACTCTACTTGCGAGTATTCCAGCAGCTCCATTTCCACGCCATCTTCCAGGTCGATCAGCGCATAGCAGATGTCATCGGCGGCTTCCATCAGGTAAACGAGTGGATGCCGTGCCCAGCGTTGGTCTTCGAGCTGAGGCAGGCCGAGTTTGTGGGCGATCTGCTCCAGCAATGGCAGTTCGCTCTGGTAGCAGCCGAACTTGTGCTTCTTGTAGCCCAGGGAGTCTGCGTGACGAGCGGTCCAGGGGTATTTCAGGTAGGTGCCGAGGGTGGCGTAAGTCAGCCGCGTACCGCCGTCGAACTGGTGGTATTCAAGCTGCGTGAGCACCCGGAACCCTTGGGCGTTGCCTTCGAAATTGAGAAAGTCATTGCGCTCGGCCTCGCTCATGGCGTCCAGCCAACCGCGACCGGCAGCCTGCTGGAACCAATAGCGTATGGCGTCTTCACCGGAATGACCAAATGGCGGGTTGCCGATGTCATGGGCCAGACAGGCCGATTGCACCACCATGCCCAAGTCGCTTGGCTCACACCAGTCAGGCAGCACGTTGCGGATGGTTTCTCCCACGCGCATGCCCAGGGAGCGCCCCACGCAACTGACTTCCAGCGAATGGGTCAGGCGTGTGTGGATGTGGTCGTTGCTGGAGACCGGATGCACTTGCGTCTTGCGTCCGAGGCGCCGGAACGCGCCGGAAAAAATGATGCGGTCATGGTCTTTATGGAACGGGCTGCGGCCCAACTCTTCCGGGCTATGCAGCGTTTTCCCGAGGCGCTCGCGAGTCAGCAGGGTGTGCCAATCCAAGGCTGGTTGCTCCGTTTGATAAGGTCGATGTCCTAGCTTCGCGGTTCGCGGGGCACCTCGCAAGGCCTATAGGCTATTGCTACGTCAGGGTTTGCGCACACTTTTGGCCAGCTTGATGAGCGGCAGCAGGGTCGTTGCCAGCCGGATCAGTCCCGTCAGGCTGCTGGTGCGGCCGCTGCGGGTCCGTTTGCCGGTGAGAAAACCGAGCAAGGACACCGCTGCCACGCCCCAAAGCGGCGCGTGCTTGATCCCGAAGCCTTCGTGCCAACTCTGGGTAAAGCCGCGCACCCGTTGCAGCGGTTGCAGCAGTTGACGGGTTTCCTGGCGGATTTCCTGTCGGTGCATTTCCATGCGCAGACGTACCAGCGCCTTGCGCATTTCCTGGCGTGTCCGGGCTTGAGGGATATCAGGCAGGCTCATGGCAACAGGCGCTCCCGGTCGTTGGCCAGTTCTTCCAAAGTGGCATGGAAGGGTGAGGACTCGTCATAGATGGCTGCCTTGAGCCGCAGGCCACAGAACAACGCCGCCAGCAGATAAAACAGGCACAGGCCGATAATTCCGGCCAGACGATAGGTATCCCACACCAGGATCAGTACCAGCGCCGACAGCCCAACCAGCAGCAGCAACGCGAAAACAAGCGCCAGCCCTGCGAATAACAGCAGGCTGACGGTGCGCGCCTTCTGTTCCTGAAGTTCAATGCCGAACAATTCGACGTGGCTGTGCAGCAACCCGAGGAACGCTGCGCCCAGGCGGCGCGCCGTAGGTTGTGTGCCCGCTTCGGACGAGCCGGATTCGTCAACGCCCATCATTAGCGCCGTGTCGCCAGCAGGCCGATCAGAAAGCCCACGCCCGCTGCGATGCCGACGGATTGCCAAGGATTGGCCTGTACGTATTCCTCGGTAGCAATCACCGCAGCCTGGCCACGCTCACGCACCGAGTCTTCGGTCAACTTGAGGGTGTCGCGGGCGCGCAGGAGGGTTTCGTGGATCTGACTGCGCAGCTCATCGGCCTGGTCGCCGGCCAGTGTCGCGGTGTGATCCAACAGCCGTTCGGTGTCGCTGACCAGCGTCTGAAAATCCTCCATCAGGATTTCTTGAGCAGTCTTTGCTTGGGTTCTGGCCATGGGTGGATCTCCGTAAGTGACGTCTGAAGCGTTCGAGTATGAGCCTTGCCGGAAGGTTCAGTGAAACTGACTGGTACAACTTTTGCTCGGGGTTGTGCCATGTACTGGTGCGACACCCTTCGCCCATGCGCTGAAGCTGGGCGTAAGCCCGAGAAACCTTAACCCAAAAAATCAAAACCCGCGAAGCACTCCAAGGGGAGCACCGCGTTGTCGGTTTTTGTGCACTCATTCGGTTCATCGGCTTTTCGGCAGCTAGACGAGATGTTTCGACTTGGTGCGCCGGCAGGGCGAGCGAACCGATTTGGTGCTTTTTTCAACTTTTCAGGTCTGCCAACACCATGGAAAATATGCAAAGCGCCGTGGACAATCTGGTCCATAGCTCCAACACGCTGTTCATTCTGCTGGGTGCAGTCATGGTTCTGGCGATGCATGCCGGTTTCGCGTTCCTTGAAGTGGGGACGGTACGGCAGAAGAACCAGGTTAACGCACTGTCGAAAATTCTCAGCGATTTCGCTGTCTCGACCCTGGCCTATTTCTTCGTAGGCTACTGGATTTCCTACGGCGTGACCTTTCTGCAACCTGCTGCGGCGCTCAACGTCGATCATGGTTACAGCCTGGTGAAATTTTTCTTCCTGTTGACATTTGCCGCCGCGATCCCGGCGATCATTTCCGGCGGTATTGCCGAGCGTGCCCGATTTTCGCTTCAATTGTGCGCCACGGTATTGATCGTGGCGTTTGTTTATCCGTTTTTCGAAGGCGTGGTCTGGAACGGCAATTTCGGCCTGCAAGCCTGGTTGCAAGCCCGGTTCGGCGCGGGCTTTCATGATTTTGCAGGCTCCGTGGTCGTGCATGCCATGGGCGGATGGCTGGCGCTGGCCGCTGTGCTCTTGCTAGGGCCGCGTAACGGCCGCTACCGGGACGGTCGCTTGGTCGCGTTCGCGCCTTCGAGCATTCCTTTCCTGGCCTTGGGGTCGTGGATTCTGATTGTCGGCTGGTTCGGCTTCAACGTGATGAGCGCCCAGACGCTGCCGGCGGTGAGCGGGTTGGTGGCGATCAATTCATTGATGGCCATGGTCGGCGGGACCGTGGCGGCGTTGGTCGTCGGGCGCAACGACCCCGGTTTTTTGCACAACGGTCCGTTGGCCGGGCTGGTCGCGATCTGTGCCGGTTCGGACCTGATGCACCCGATTGGCGCACTCGTGACCGGCGCTATCGCGGGTGCCTTGTTTGTCTGGTGTTTCACCGCGGCCCAGGGCAAGTGGAAGATCGACGATGTGCTCGGTGTCTGGCCGCTCCACGGGCTGTGCGGTGTCTGGGGCGGCATTGCTTGCGGCATCTTCGGCCAGAGCGCTCTGGGCGGCTTGGGCGGGGTCAGTTTGATCAGCCAACTGATCGGCACCACGCTGGGTATTGTCGTTGCCCTGTGCGGCGGGTTCGCGGTGTATGGCGCGATCAAGGTTGTGTTGGGGCTGCGGCTGACCCAGGAACAGGAGTATTACGGCGCCGACCTTTCGATCCACAAGATCGGCGCAGTCAGTCAGGACTGATCCTACGGCTCTTTGTCCTGATTCCCAGGGTAAAAACCGTGTAGCAAGCGATAGCGGTCGTGGCGGACCTGATCTACATGCTGCTGGACCTGTTGGTTCGGCAGCCCGAGCATGATCAGCGCGTGGGAGGCCAGCATCAGGCTTGACTCCAGCAGTTCCGGGACCACTTCGCTGGCCCCGGCAGCCTGCAACTCCGCCAATTGGCTGTCATCGCGGGTGCGCACCAGAATCGGCACCTGCGGATTGAGCCGGCGGGCTTCCTTGAGCACGCTGATGGCGATATCTGTTTTGTCCACGGCGATCACCAACAGCTTGGCGCGACTCAGCCCGACGGCGGCCAGCAGGTCGCCCCGGCGTGAATCTCCATAGTGCACGCAGCGTTCCCCGACGCTGGCTTCCTGAATGATGACCGGGTCGTCATCCAGGGCGACGAACGCCTGGTTTTCCCGGCGTAGAAACCTTCCGATTGACTGGCCGACGCGACCATATCCGCAAATGACCACATGACCTGATAAGTCGGCATTGAGCGCGCTTATCTGGTCCAGTTGCGCCTCTTCGTTGGGTTTGCGGTGCAGGCGAGCGGCGATACGCGGCGCGGCTCGCAGCAGCAGTGGCGTCAGCAGCATCGAGCAGAAGGTCGCTGCCAGCAGCAGACCGCTGATGTCGGCGGGCATGAGGCGGTTCTGCTGCATCAGGGCCATCAGGGCAAAACAGAATTCGCCGCCCTGGGCCAGGGCCAGGCCACTGCGCCAGGAGGTTTCGCCGTCGTCCCCTTGCCATTTCACCAGCACGGCGACCACGCAGCCCTTGATGAGCATCAATCCCAAGGTCAACCCGAGGATCAGCAAGCCGTCCTCCACAAACAATTGCAGATCGATCAACATGCCGATGCTGACGAAAAACAGCCCCAGCAGAATGTCGCGGAACGGCCGTATGTCTGCCTCGATCTGATGTCGGTAATGGCTTTCCCCCAACAACATGCCCGCCAGAAACGCCCCAAGGGCCGGTGACAGACCCAGCAGATGCGTCAGCCACGCCGTCAGCAATACGATCACCAGGGCCAGCAGCACGAACAGCTCAGCGGACCGGGATTCGGCCACTTCATGGAACAGCCGTGGCAGCAGCAGACGACTGGCCAGCAGTAAGCCGCCGAACAGCACCAGGGTCTTGCCCAAGGTCAGTGGCAACGCCCAATACCATGGTTGTTCGCTGCTGCCGGCGAACACGGGGACGAGGGTCAACAGCAACACCGCGACAACATCCTGAAACAGCAGCACACCGATTGCGTTCTGGCCATGGCTACTGAATATTTCCCCCAGGCTGGTCAGCTCCTTGCTGACAATAGCGGTGGATGACAAGGCCAGCCCGGCACCGAGCAGTATTGCCGCGATAGGGGGCGCGCCGGCGAGGAGTAACAAGCCGCCCAGCAGTATCCCTGAGCACAGCACTTGCAGGCTGCCAAGGCCGAACACGACCCTGCGCAGTTCGATCATCTTCGCCAGGGAGAACTCGAGCCCCAACGAGAACAACAGGAAAACTACCCCGAGCTCAGCCAGGTCTGGCAGTTCTTCGCTGTCGTTCACCCAGTCCAGGGCGGTGGGGCCGATCGCCAGGCCGACACAGAGATAGCCCAGTACCGGTGGCAGGCGCAGTCGCCTGAACAGCGCGATGACCACCAGGGACGAGGCAAGAATGATCAACAGATTGGCAAACAAGGGGTACTCCGTTTCAAGGTTCGCGTCACACAGCGTAGAAGGAAAAAAAGCACCAAGCATTGCCGGAAAAGCATTGGCGCTCAATGATTTGCATCAGCGTTTTACCGAAGCGCCGTCAGATGTTCGACCTGGCTCGACGGTTTCGCAGGGTGGGCCTAGAATGACCGTCTCTCTTTGATGGGTCTACCTGCCATGCCTCCTGAATGCCAGTTGTTCGGCACCCTGGGTTGTCATCTTTGCGAAGTTGCCGAAGGTGTGTTGATGTCTTTCGTTGAGCATGGATTATTGGTGGAACTGGTGGATATTGCCGAGAGCGAGGCTTTATTCGAGCGTTATGGGCTACGAATCCCGGTCCTGCGCCGGATCGATACCGGCGCGGAACTGGATTGGCCTTTCGATGATGCTGATCAGGTGGCCGCTTTCCTGAGTTGAACCCTGCCATACGTCGAGTCCGGGCACTGCCATTGGCGAAAATCCCCTTCTTCGGTTACTGTATGCACATACAGCTATCTGGAGTGCGTCCCTTGGTCAATGTCGAACAACTGAAAAACAGCGTGAACCGGATGTCCGTGGACGTTGTGCGCGAGGCGGTCCAGGAGCTGCGCCTGGACGGGCTGGTAACCGAAGGCAAGACGCCCTTCAACAAGCTGCATTTCAACACCTGCTTCGCCGAGATCGAGGCATTGTTCCAGCGTGCCGGCTACCACAAGCAACTGGATGTGGTGGGTTATCAGGGCCTGTTGTATGCATTGTACGATCCGGGTCGCTGGGAGGCGGTGGAGGTGCTGCGCTGGTTGAAAGAGTTCACCGAAGCGGCAGCAAAGACGACGTCGATCCCGGCGTGAAGCAATCATTGCTGGGCTGGCATGCGCGGCTGGCGGATAATGCCACCCTGCCAAAAGATTAGAGTTTCCAATGTCCCGGTCATCGTTTTGCGCCGCACACCATCAGGCCAGCACCTTGTATCTTCCGCCCGGCTCCTGGCAGACGGTGCTGGAGTGCCTGTGCGAGCATTTCAGCACCATCAGTCGCGAGCAGTGGCTGGACCGGATTGCCCGGGGCCGGGTATTGGACGGCGAGGGCAAGGCCATTGCTGCCGGCCTGCCGTACCGGGAGGGCCTGCGCATCCACTATTTTCGTGAGGTGCCCGACGAGAAGCCGATCCCGGTCGTGGAATCGATTCTGTATGCCGACGAACATCTGGTGGTGGCAGACAAGCCGCATTTTCTGCCTGTCACTCCGGCGGGCGAGTATGTCGAGCAAACCCTGTTGCGCCGCCTGATCCGACGTCTGGACAATCCCCATTTGGTGCCCCTGCACCGTATCGACCGGCATACGGCCGGGCTGGTGCTGTTTTCAGCCAACCCACAGAGCCGTTCGGCTTATCAGTCGCTGTTTCCAACGCGGCAAATCGAGAAACGCTATCAGGCCATAGCCCCTGCGTTGCCCGAGTTGATCTTTCCTCGAGTACACAAAAGCCGAATGATCGATGGCGAACCATTCTTCCGGATGCAGGAAGGGCCGGGCGAGCCCAATACCGAAACGGCCATCGAAGTCCTGGAAAAAAACGGTGAGTTGTGGCGCTACGGCTTGTATCCGGTCACGGGCAAGAAGCACCAGTTACGAGTACATATGCATGCCCTCGGGGCGGGTATCTGTAACGATCCGTTCTACCCCGATGTGCTGCGGGACGTGGCGGACGATTACGCCAACCCGCTCAAGTTGCTGGCCCAGGGGTTGAGTTTTATCGACCCTGTCACCGGTCAGGAACGTGTTTTCCAAAGCGATATCAGCTTGCAGTGGTAATCGCGCCGACTTTCGAGCAGGCATCAAAAAGCCCGCTAATATCGCGGGCTTTTCTCTATCTGGCTGTGGCGTTGAAGATTACAAATCTTTAACGGTACGAACCTGATCCTTGTTCACGCGAGTCTCTTTACCGTCCAGTTGCTCGAATTCGTAGAAGCCAGTGTCTTCATCGTACTCGGGGGTATCGACGGCCTGGATTTCGCGACCGTCATTCAAGGTAATCACTGTTGGCGATGCACACCCGGCGAGAGTGGCGAGGCCCAGTGCGAGCATGAAAGTGGCGAGGGTCCGTTGAGTCATGGTGTTTCTCCGAAATAGGATTCTTCAAGTTACTGACCTTCAGACGTATACATCGCGCGCAAGTTCCTGGCTAGTGTCAATCTGACACACCTTTGTGGCCGTTGAGCAGCTCCGGCGTGTTCAGATTTGCCAGGCGAATATCGTTGGCAGGGCATTGCAGGGCAATCGCATGCAGTGCCCGCATGATGCGTCCCGGGCTGCGTTCGCCTTCGCTCCAGGCCTGTTCGAAGGCCGGTGCCAGAGCCACAGGAATGACGCACAGCAGCGGTTCCCAATGTTCACCATGACGTATCATCAGCGGTTTGTCGGGATGCTGGCTCGCCTCGCTGAGCATGCTGTCAAGCAGGCTGGAGTCGATTTGCGGTACATCACACGGCAGCACCAACAGCGTTGGGTATCGTGCCACCTTGAGGCCCGCCCGGATGCCTGCCAACGGGCCGGGGAAGCCCTCTTCATCGTCATGCACCAATTGATCGGCATACAGCGCATAGCGTTCCGGGTTGCGGTTGCAGGAGATAATCAAGTCGTCGCTCAGCGCTCGGGTCCGTCTATGCAAATGAGCGATCAACGGTTCGCCCTGCCACTCCAGCAGGCCTTTGTCCTGCCCGCCCATGCGTTGTCCGCGTCCACCCGCCAGCAGCAGGATGGAGCATGATGGCGGGGAAGTGTTCGAGGTCATGGTGTATCTCCGCACGGGCGAAAAAATGAAGCGCTGTGATATAACACCGGGCTGTTTCCTCTACAACTGGACGAGCCTATGAAAGCCAAGGCTGATGTACCTTTCGTACCGCTCAATATCGCGGTGCTGACAGTCAGTGATACCCGCACCCTTGAAACCGATACTTCCGGGCAGGTCTTTGTCGATCGGCTCACGGCGGCCGGTCACAACCTGGCGGCGCGGGTTCTGCTCAAAGATGATTTGTACAAGATCCGGGCGCAAGTCGCGAACTGGATCGCCGAGGACGTGGTGCAAGTGGTACTGATTACTGGCGGCACCGGGTTCACCGGACGCGACAGCACTCCGGAAGCCGTCGCG
Source organism: Pseudomonas hefeiensis (assembly GCF_030687835.1). Taxonomy (NCBI): domain Bacteria; kingdom Pseudomonadati; phylum Pseudomonadota; class Gammaproteobacteria; order Pseudomonadales; family Pseudomonadaceae; genus Pseudomonas; species Pseudomonas hefeiensis. Next base: position 4,456,315 of record NZ_CP117449.1, on the reverse strand, counting down.
TGCCTGCTGGACAAGCAGGTCGACGGCTTCGGTGAGTTGTTTCGACAGATATCGGTGGCGGACATCGGCACTTCCACTGTTCAGTCGCGGGCGTTGGCAGGCCTGGCCAATGGCACGCTGGTTTGCTGTCTGCCTGGCTCTACCAACGCGGTTCGCACCGGTTGGGACGGGATCCTGGCCGAACAACTGGATGTGCGGCATCGTCCGTGTAACTTCGTGGCCCATCTGAAAAAGGCGGCGCCTTGTGAATCCCGTGGGTAAACCGGGCAAGGCCGGTGCCTTGATGGCCGTGGATGTGGCGTTGGAGCGTTTGCTTGAGATGGCGGCGGCCACGCCGATTACCCAGCGCGAGCGTTTGCCTTTGGCCGCGGCACAAGGCCGGGTGCTTGCAGAGGATGTGGTCTCAACCCTCGATTTACCGCCATGGCCCAACAGCGCCATGGACGGCTACGCCTTGCGGCTGGCTGACTGCGAGGGTGAGCCGCTGGTGGTCAGCCAGCGGATTTTCGCCGGGCAGGCCCCGCAACCACTAGCCGCCGGGACTTGTGCACGGATCTTCACGGGAGCGCCAGTTCCTGCCGGCGCCGATTGCGTCGAAATGCAGGAAAACGCCGTGGTTGAAGCTGACCAGCGGATACGGTTCACCCGACCCATGGTCAGCGGACAAAACATCCGCCCTCAGGGCCAGGAAACAACGATCGGGGAGCAGGTTCTCTCTTGCGGCACTCGCCTGGGACCGATTGAGCTGGGGCTGGCGGCATCCCTGGGTTGTGCGTCACTGGAAGTGGTGCGCAAGGTGCGTGTTGCGGTCCTCTCCACCGGTGATGAGCTGGTTGAGCCAGGCCAGGCGCTAGGGCCTGGTCAGATCTATAACAGTAACCGCGTGCTGCTCTGTGGCTGGCTGCGGCGACTGGGCTGTGAAGTGGTTGACGCGGGTATTCTGCCCGATGACTTGCCAGCCACCCGCCAGCGTTTGGGGCAGCTGTCGGATGTCGACCTGATCCTGTCCACTGGTGGTGTCTCGGTGGGGGAGGCCGACTTCCTGGGTGTTGCGTTGCGTGAAGAGGGCGAGCTGGCTCTTTGGAAGCTCGCCATCAAACCTGGCAAGCCGCTGACGTTCGGGCATTTCCGTGGCGTGCCCGTGATTGGCCTGCCTGGAAACCCGGCCTCGACACTGGTGACATTCGCACTGCTGGCTCGGCCGTACTTGCTACGACGTCAGGGTGTTAAGTCCGTGACGCCGCTCAAGTTCAAGGTGCCGGCCGGTTTCGTCTGGCCGAAGGCAGGCAGTCGCCGAGAATACTTGCGAGGCCGCATCGAGGACGGTCGGGCGATCATCTACCGGAATCAAAGCTCTGGCGTGCTGCGTAGCGCGGCCTGGGCTGAAGGTCTGGTCGAAGTGCTCGAAGAGCGGACCCTTGTCGAGGGTGACGAAGTGGGGTTTATTCCCTTGAGCGAGGTCCTGGGCTAGCGCTGCGGCAGCGGATGTTTTCTGCCCGAGTTGATTCTCGGGCGTCTATATCCAGCCAATTCATCGCGAGAGCAGCATGACCAGTTGATCAAATCGACTGTTCGCAACCCAGCCCAGCAGGCCGATGACCACCGCCGCCGCGCCGGTCGAATAGGCGAGCCTGTGACGTATCACCTTCACATCGGTACGGATTTCATCCATGTCTTTGCGGATGTACTTAAGGTGGGTTTCCAGTTCAACGACGCGCGGTTCCAAATCAATTCCTCCAGCGAAATTACTGCAACTTTTGCATTCGTTTTGAGCGTCGGCCTGCTCGCTTCCAAACGATGCGAGCTGCCGCGGCGACAGCTTGTATTTATGGCTATGCATGGGCGTTTTTATCCCTTTGGCCATAACTGTTCGAACCACTGTTCCGGCCCTTGCGGGCCGTGACGTATCCATCCATGGGTTAGGACATCCTTGTGTAATGAGCGTTTTAACGATCCAGCACAACAGAGTGCCAAGGTGTCTCAATACTGATGGAGGGTCAATTGAGCAGATTCGCCAGTTCTTGTAAGAAAATTCTTCGAATTGAGAAGTGTGGAGTGGGGCAAGCTGCTTGGCTGTTCTTCCCTCATGGGCGGCGCGTCTTTTATTTAAATTGAGTCAGCCTGGGCTTTTTCGGCCGTGTGAGTGGTCCCATTCCCTGTACCGTTCAACGATGGAGATGACGATGAGCAAAGGCAAGGCGCTGTTGATTTTGCATGGCAAGCAAGCGCTCAACGAAGAGGTTCGCGCCGCCGTGATGCTCAAGCGCAAGCAGGGCTGGGATCTGGCGGTCCGGCTGACCTGGGAGGCCGGCGATGCCCGGCGATGCGTCGATGAGGCGCTGGATGCCGGTTACACGAAGCTGATCGCCGGTGGCGGTGATGGGACCTTGCGTGATATCGCCGAGGCGATCGCGCGCAAGTCGAGCGACGTCAGCCTGGTGTTGTTACCGCTGGGCACGGCCAATGATTTTGCCCGGGCAGCGGGAATCCCGCTGGAGCCGGCCCAGGCTCTGGACCTGCTGGATGTCGCGCCCCAGGCCATTGACCTGGGTGAAGTCGGCGGCCGGATCTTCCTGAACATGGCTACGGGTGGTTTCGGCAGTCAGGTGACGGCCAATACCTCCGAGGACCTTAAAAAGGTCTTGGGGGGGGCTGCTTACCTGTTCACTGGTTTGTCGCGTTTCAGTGAGCTGAGTACGGCCTATGGTGAGTTACAGGGCCCCGATTTCCAGTGGCGGGGCGATTTGCTGGCGCTGGGCATCGGCAATGGCCGGCAGGCAGGAGGTGGCCATGTGCTGTGTCCAGAGGCACTGGCCGATGATGGTTTGCTGGACATCAGCATCCTGCCGGCGCCTCAGGAAGTGGTCGGCACCTTGAAGGACCTGCTGGCGGGTGGCCTGGGTATCGACAACATGTTTGTGCGCGCCCGCTTGCCATGGGTGGAAATCAAGGTCGCCCAAGGCCTGGACATCAATCTTGATGGCGAACCGTTGCAGGTCGACAGTTTGCGTTTCACCGTCTGTGCGAAGGCGCTGCGTGTGCATCTGCCATCGGGTTCGCCTCTGCTGGGCGGTTCGGCGGCGCTCAATCGTCCAGGCTGATGATCTGCTCGCGCACGGCGAACAGCACCAGCCCGGCGACATCATGGATCTGCAGGCGCTTCATGATTTGCGCTCGATGGGTTTCAATGGTCTTGATGCTCAGGCTCAGGCCGATGGCGATTTCCCGAGTGGACTTTCCGCGCACAATCAGTCGCAGGATCTCCAACTGGCGTGCCGTCAGGTTGTGGGTCTGAGCCGGATCGGGTTGCGGCTTCTGGACGCGGGTCAATGCCTGGTTGATCACGGTATGGGCGATGGCTGGGCTCAGGTAGCGTTCGTTGTTGCGCAGCGCCTCCAGCGCGTGTTCCAGCTCGGTGGCGGTGGTGTCCTTGAGCAGATAGCCGTGGGCCCCCGATTCCAGCGCCTGCATGATCAACGCCGGATCGGTGTGCATCGACAGAATCAGCACTTTGCTATGGGGGCGTACGCGTTTGAGCTGCTGCAACGCATCCAGGCCGCAGGTGTCTTTCATGGAGATGTCGAGCAAGACGATATCTGGCGCCAGGCGTTCTACCAGCTCCAGCAATTGTGCGCCGTCGCTGGCTTCGCCGACGACCGCATAGCCGGGAAGATCCATCACGAGGGCGCGCACGCCGGCCCTGATCAGCGAGTGGTCATCTACCAGAAGCAAATTACAAGTCAATGGAGAACCTTATTCTTACTGGCCCGTTCCAGGGCACGAGGTGCCCAGGGAAAGCTTGCTTCGATGTGCGTGCCTTTGCCGGCCTCGCTGATGACTTTCAAGGTGCCGCCCAATTGTTCGACCCGCTCCGACATGCCGGCCATGCCACGTTGTCCTTCGCGAGCGGGGTGGGAGGCCGGGACAAATCCACAGCCATCGTCGCTGATCAACAGTGTCAGGCCTTCGGGTAGCCGCTGCAGGCGCACCAGCAGGTTTTTCGCCTGGGCATGACGCAAGATATTGGTCACGGCTTCCTGGGTGATTCGAAACGCGGCAACCGTCATTTCCTCCGGGATACCGGCCATGCGTTGCTGGCAGTCGAGACTCCATTTCACCTGGGTGTTCGCCAGCGTCTTGAGCAGGTGCGCACGCAGGCTGGCTTCAAGCCCCAGGCTGGTCAGTTGTCTTGGGTTAAGGATGGCTGATACGTCGCGAACCTTATTGAGGGTTTCGTCCAGTGTCTCGCAAAGAGTCGTGCATTGGCCGTGCAGTTCTTCAGGCATCCGCCGCTTGAGCCATTCGCTTTGCAGTTTTGCCGCGGTCAATAACTGGCCGATATCGTCGTGCAATTCGCGGCTGAGCCGATGGCGCTCGTTTTCCTGGACCTCGAGCAACCGATCGGCCAGTTCCTGAGGCTGGAACTTGATGGATTTGCGTGACAGGCGATGCTGGATCCAGACACAGGACATGGCGGCGATATTCAGCGCCAGCAGGCTCAACGGTACGGTATGGGCGAACAGGTAGGCCAACAGGCCGCCGAGGGCCGAGCAGATGCACAACAATAACGTGAACCGGCGGGCATTTTCTCGGGAGGGTGGCCAGGTAATGATTGACTTGAGGCTGGCGTACATAACGGATGGAGCCAATAAATGTTCGCTGCGGGCAGGCCGGTCAGCGTATCTGACAGGCCGGGACGGATAAACGTTTCAGGTCGAAGGCAGCCTCAGTTGGCGGCTTAATGCCACTATCTTGAAGCCACTGACGCGGGAGATAGTACCATTTCATATTTCGTTGGTCGCGTTCAGCATGGTGGCGTGAAAGGGCCCAGTGTCAGCCGCATAGGGTTGAACCGCACTCATCGGCATCAGGCCTGTTTTTGCGAGTAGGGCACCAAACCCAGGGGGCGCGAAGCAGGCAATGCCTGGTCGGGGCTCTGGCCAACCTGGAAGGCAAAGGCTTCGATCAACGACGTCTGTTCGCTGCTGTCCAGGCCTAGTTGTCCGGTGGTGTGATCGACCAGTTCCAGTTGCCAGGCCATCAGCGTGAAACAGTCCTTCAGAGCGCCCAGGGCCTGATCATGCAATTCAATATGACTCTGCGCATGGCTCAGCAAACCATGGATATGCAGTGAAAATTCCGAAACGGCTTCCAGCGCCAGGGCATCGGCCTTGTTTGCCAGCTTCAGCAAGGTGCTGAGCATGCAATCGATGGCGTCCTTGTCGTTGTTGATCAATTGCAGATGGCTCAGGCATTCCTCTGACTTGGCCAAAAGTGTTTCGGCCTCGATCAGAAATTCGGGAAGACGCTGACTCCAGTTCTTACGATCGTTCGGCATGCTTATCTCCACAACATCATGTCAGGCGAAATAAAATCGCGTGTGGCGAACGGCTGGACCTCACGGCCGGCAACTAACGAAGACGCGCGGACACATCCTTGCTCTTGGGCAAAAGCGCGCTCGCAAACGATTGCACTGGCAGAATCGGCCACAAGGCTGGAAGTCCGGTGTCCTGCGGTCGCGCACAAAAGCCTGACTCCATTCAGCAATGAGAATGGCGTCACATTAATGGCTATTGGATAGCGGGAATATCAGGTTGGTCCTGATTGTTCCTAGGGGAAACCCTTACGCGAGGGAACTTTGTGCGCAAATCGAGGTCTCGGTGCGCGGAGAGTGGACGGATGAAATCCGTGAAGCCAGTAAAGCATGATGTTAATGTGACATCAATGCCCTGCGCGACATTTTATACAGGGGTCAAGATCCGGCCTGCACGGCCGATATCTCCTTTATGGATTCATCCGAACAAGCCCAGGAGTCATCGATGGCCGGCATTCTCGACACAGTAGATCAACGAACCCAACTGGTGGGTGAGAATCGCCTGGAAATTCTCATGTTTCGCCTGGCGGGGCGGCAGTTGTTCGCCATTAACGTATTCAAGGTCCAGGAAGTGCTGCAACTGCCGAAGCTGACGTTGATGCCGCAGCGCCATCCATTTGTGTGCGGCGTGGTCAATCTGCGGGGCCAGACGTTGCCGGTGATCGACCTGTCCCAGGCCATCGGGATGCGTCCGCTGGTGCCGGGCCCCAACAGCACCATCATCGTCACTGAATACAACCGTTCGGTTCAGGCGTTTCTGGTGGGCGGTGTGGACCGCATCGTCAACATGAACTGGGAGGCGATCTTGCCGCCCCCAACCAGCGCCGGACGCGAACACTACCTGACGGCCATCAGCAAAGTGGACGATCAGTTGGTGGAAATCATCGACGTGGAAAAAGTCCTGGCTGAAATCGTGCCGTACAACGCCAAGGTTTCCAGAGACAAACTCGAAGACCCGGTGCTGGAGCGCGCCCGCGGACGCGAAGTGTTGCTGGTGGACGATTCCAACGTCGCGCTTTCGCAACTGCGCGACACCCTGGGGCAGTTGGGGGTGAAAATGCACGTTGCCAGCGACGGCTTGAAAGCCCTGAACATGCTCAAGGCCTGGGCCGATTCCGGCGTAGTGATGACCGACAAATTGCTGATGATCTTCACTGACGCGGAAATGCCGGAGATGGACGGCTATCGCCTGACTACCGAGATCCGCAACGACCCGCGTCTGCGTGGGCTTTACGTGGTGCTGCATACCTCGCTGTCGGGCAGCTTCAACGATTCGATGGTCAAGAAGGTCGGCTGCGACAACTTCCTCTCCAAATTCCAGCCGGACAAGTTGGTTGATGTAGTGCGCCAGCGACTGATGCTCGACTGAGGCCGATCATGGTTTGCTTCAATGGCCGGCTCGTATAAGGTGGCATTTTTTCGTCACCAGGAAAGTCGACCATGTTGCGGCTGAGCGCGCTGTATCGTTATCCGTTGAAATCCGGCAAGGGCCAGTTCCTGCAAAGCATAGGCCTGGACAAGCTCGGCCTGGACGGTGACCGGCGCTGGATGCTGGTGGACGAGGGCACCGGGCGTTTCCTGACCCAGCGTGCGGTGGCGAAGATGAGCCAGCTCTCGGCATTGTGGAACGAGGCCGGTGGTCTGACGCTCAGCGCGCCGGGTTTCGGCACCCTTGATGTACCGCTACCGCCTGCTGACGAAGAGCAGCGGCGCGGCGTGATCATTTGGCGCGATACCTTGCGCGTACCGGATGCCGGTGACGAGGCGTCAGCCTGGGTCAGCGAGTTCATCGGCAAACCCACTCGGCTGGTGCATGTGCCGGTGGAACTGGCGCGAACCACCGCCTCCGGTTACGGCAAGGATGACGACAAGGTTGCCTTCGCGGACGGCTTCCCATTGCTGCTGATCGGCCAGGCCTCCTTGCAGGACGTGTCCGATCGGGTCGGTCGCCCCTTGGAAATGCTGCGCTTTCGTCCCAATCTGGTGGTCGAAGGCAGTGAGGCGTTTGCCGAGGATGGCTGGAAGCGCATTCGTATCGGCGATGTGGAGTTCCGGGTCGTCAAGCCCTGCTCGCGTTGCATCATGACCACGGTCGATCCGCAAACCGGCGAACGCGATCCGAACCGCGAACCCTTCGCCACGTTGCAGCAGTACCGTTCGACACCGGACGGCGCAATGTTCGGCCAGAATCTGGTCAATGACAGCAATGGTTGGCTTGAAGTGGGTATGCCGGTTGAAGTGCTCGAATAAACACCGCATTTGAAAAAGCAATGCCCGTGTCCACTGGACACGGGCATTTTTTGTTACCCCGATGCAACGCCGGGGTTTTTGTGGCGAGGGGATTTAGCGAAACGTCGCACCGCCCCTCGCCACAGGCTCAGCCGCGGTATTCACACAGGTAGGCGGTATCGACGGCGACTTTGAGCTGGAACTTGCTGTTGGCCGGTACATTGAACTGGTTGCCGGCCTCGAAGGTTTCCCAGTCGGTGCTGTCGGGCAGCTTCACGGTCAGGGCGCCGGAGACGACGTGCATGATTTCCCGCTGGGCCGTGCCGAATTCATATTCGCCCGGAGCCATGACGCCGATGGTCGCAGGGCCTTCGGCAGTGCCGAAAGCGATCGACTTGACGGTGCCGTCGAAGTACTCGTTGACTTTAAACATGGGCGATTCCTCGAAAAAAGGGGCTGAAAAAGGCCGGCCAGTATGCACAAGGCTTCAACGTTCGTCATCTGCCGCGCCGCAGTCATGGCTCGCGTTCAGCCTGGGAGTACCAGGGGTAATAACCGCGCTGTATTGCGCGCATCCTCCAGGGCCCGGTGCTGTTGACCGCAGAATTGCAGGCCGGCCAGTTGCAGCGCGCCGTTAAGCCCCAGCGGTCGCTCCAGCCGGCGGGCCTTGGCGAAGCGCTGCTTGAGGTTCATGTGCGGCACCTGGCCGAGGAAACTGTGCAGTGGCTGGTGTTGCCATTCCTGAAGCAATTGCTGACGGTCGTAATCACCCCAACTGACCCAGCTCTCCAGGTTCGCGTGATACGGTGCCAGCCAGCGTTCGAACGCCGGCCAGACCTCGGTCAAGGGTGCGGCGCTGTCGATATTGGCCTGGGTGATGTGGGTCAGCTCGCGACAAAAAGGAGTGAGCAAGGGACGCCTCAAGGGCCTTACAAACCGCTGGAAATGGTCCAGCTCGCGGCCGTCCCGATTCACCAGCGTGGCGCCGATTTCGATAATTTCCATTTCGGTAACCGGCCAACCACCTTCATCGGTGGTGGCCTCCAGATCAATCACCAGCCAGTGAGGCATCGCAGGGTTCCCGGTATCGGCGTGCTGATGGGTTTGAGCGTAGTCAAACCCGGCGCATCCGCCTAGTGCGCTGTTTCAACCTGCAACAAAACCTGTCGGTTTTTCACCTGATCGCCTTGCTTGACTTGCAATGTGCTGACCACCCCATCGATGCCCGCTTTGAGTGGATGTTCCATTTTCATCGCCTCCAGCACCATCAACAGCTGTCCTTGGCGCACTGCGCTGCCTTCGCTGACCAGTACCTCGACGATAGCGCCGTCCATCGGCGCTTTGAGGGTGCCGTCGCTGGCGTTGGCCTTGGCTGTGATGGGTACCTGGGTCCGATCTTGCAAATGCAGGCCGCCGGGGCGAGTGAACAGCCACAGGTCATTACCTTCGCGGCGCCAGGCATGATGTTGGCGAATACCGTCGATCATCAGTGTTGCGCCGCACTGATCAGACTCCAGCCACTGCAGCTCGATCACACGCTCGGCGATCCGGATGCGCAGCGTGCCGCCAGCTTCGGCGGCCAGGCTCAGTGTCCAGTCGCGCTCGCCCAGACCGATGCGATAGCGCCGCGCCGCGCCGGTATTGTTGCTCCACCCCGCCAGCCCGGGTGCATGGCTTGCATGCATAGCCTGATAGAACGAGGCCGCGGCGATGGCGAGCTGCTCAGCCGAGGGGGCATGGATTTGCAGCGCAGCATGATTGGCGAAGTCCTGTCCGATAAGCCCGGTATCGAAATCACCGCCAATGAATCGCGGATGAGCGAGTAACCCCGCCAACAATCGCTGATTGCTCTGGACGCCGAGCAGCACGCAATCCTCTACCGCGCGCAACAATTTGCGTCGGGCTTGTTCACGGGTGGAGCCGTGGGCAATGACTTTGCCCAGCATCGGGTCGTAGAAAGGGGTGATGGTCTGGCCTTCCAGCAGACCGTGGTCGATTCGCAGGCTGTCCCGGGTGGGCGGTTCCCAGCCGATCAACCGTCCGCTCTGAGGCAAAAAATCCTCGGCAGGGTCTTCGGCGTAAAGCCGCGCCTGCATGGCGTGACCGTTGAGCTGTATTTGGTCCTGGCGCAGGGGCAGCGGCAGACCGGCGGCTACATCCAGTTGCCAGGCCACCAGGTCCAGGCCGGTGATCATCTCGGTGACCGGATGTTCGACTTGCAGGCGCGTGTTCATCTCCAGAAAGTAAAAACCGCCGTTCGGGGCGAGCAAAAACTCCACGGTCCCGGCGCCCACATAGTTGACCGCGCGGCCAGCCTTGAGCGCTGCGTCACCCATGGCCTGGCGCAGATCGGCGGTCATGACCGGGCAGGGCGCTTCTTCAATGATCTTCTGGTGGCGTCGCTGGATCGAGCAGTCCCGTTCGCCCAAATGAACAAGATTGCCGTGGTGATCACCGAAAATCTGGACTTCCACATGCCGCGGATTGATCAAGGCCTGTTCGAGGATCAGCTCATCGCTGCCAAAACCATGCAGCGCCTCGGAGCGCGCGGTGCGCAACTGTTCCAGCAGGTCTTCAGCCCGCCAAACCAGACGCATTCCTCGGCCACCACCGCCGGCGCTGGCCTTGATCATCAACGGATAGCCGATGTGCTCGGCTTCAAGGCGCAAGGTGTCGTCGTCCTGATCCGTGCCTTCGTAACCGGCGATGCACGGTACGCCCGCGGCAATCATGGCGACTTTCGCACGGCGTTTGCTGCCCATCAGGTCGATGGCGTCGGGGCTGGGGCCGATGAACACGATACCGGCCTCTTCGCAGGCCTTGGCGAACCCGGCGTTTTCCGAGAGGAAACCGTAGCCGGGGTGGATCGCATCGGCGCCAGTGCGCCGGGCCGCATCGAGGATGGCCGGCTGATTGAGGTAGGACTGCGGCACCGGTGCCGCGCCGATGAGTACCGCCTCATCGGCCATGCGCACATGCAGCGCGTCAGCGTCGGCTTCGCTGAACACCGCCACGGTGCGATAGCCCAGGGCCTGGGCGGTGCGCTGGATCCGGCAGGCGATTTCACCGCGGTTGGCGATGAGGATCTTGCTGAAGGCGGGCATGGTAGTCATTCCTGGGTTTTTCCGGTGGCTGTCAGTGCCTCATCGCGAGCAAGCTTTGCTCCCACAATGGGGGGTGAACACAGTCAAATTTGGAAAGCGGGCATGGTGGTCATTCCTGGGTTTTTCCGGTGGCTGTCAGGGCCTCATCGCGAGCAAGCTTTGCTCCCACAATGGAGGGTGAACACAGCCAAATTTGGAAAGCGGGCATGGTGGTCATTCCTGGGTTTTTCCGGTGGCTGTCAGTGCCTCATCGCGAGCAAGCTTTGCTCCCACAATGGAGGGTGAACACAGTCAAATTTGGAAGGCAGCATGGTGGTCATTCCTGGGTTTTCCGGTGGCTGTCAGGGCCTCATCGCGAGCAAGCTTTGCTCCCACAATGGGGCGTGAACACAGTCAAATTTGGAAGGTGGGCATGGTAGTCATTCCTGGGTTTTTCCGGTGGCTGTCAGTGCCTCATCGCGAGCAAGCTTTGCTCCCACAATGGGGCGTGAACACAGTTAAATTTGGAAGGTGGGCATGGTGGTCATTCCTGGGTTTTCCGGTGGCTGTCAGGGCTTCATCGCGAGCAAGCTTTGCTCCCACAATGGGGGGTGAACACAGTCAAATTTGGAAAGCGGGCATGGTGGTCATTCCTGGGTTTTTCCGGTGGCTGTCAGGGCCTCATCGCGAGCAAGCTTTGCTCCCACAATGGAGGGTGAACACAGCCAAATTTGGAAAGCGGGCATGGTGGTCATTCCTGGGTTTTTCCGGTGGCTGTCAGTGCCTCATCGCGAGCATGCTTTGCTCCCACAATGGAGGGTGAACACAGTCAAATTTGGAAAGCGGGCATGGTGGTCATTCCTGGGGTTTTCCGGTGGCTGTCAGGGCCTCATCGCGAGCAAGCTTTGCTCCCACAATGGAGGGTGAACACAGTCAAATTTGGAAGGCAGCATGGTGGTCATTCCTGGGTTTTCCGGTGGCTGTCAGGGCCTCATCGCGAGCAAGCTTTGCTCCCACAATGGAGGGTGAACACAGTCAAATTTGGAAGGTGGGCATGGTAGTCATTCCTGGGTTTTTCCGGTGGCTGTCAGTGCCTCATCGCGAGCAAGCTTTGCTCCCACAATGGGGCGTGAACACAGTTAAATTTGGAAGGTGGGCATGGTGGTCATTCCTGGGTTTTTCCGGTGGCTGTCAGGGCCTCATCGCGAGCAAGCTTTGCTCCCACAGGTGAATGTGTTGCAACTCCACTGTGGGAGCAAAGCTTGCTCGCGATGGCGGCCTGGCAGGCGATGTATTCATTTTTTCTTGCCCGGCAAAATGCCCATGAGTTTGCAGATGATGCCCAGCATGATCTCGTCCGCACCAGCGCCGATGGACACCAGTCGCACGTCGCGATACGCCCGTGCCACCGGGTTGTCCCACATGAAACCCATGCCGCCCCAATATTGCAGGCAACTGTCGGTGACTTCCCGGGCCAGGCGCCCGGCCTTGAGCTTGGCCATGGACGCCAGCCGCGTCACATCCTGGCCGTTGATGTACTGCTCGGTCGCCTGGTAGACCAGCGCCCGCAGGCATTCGATTTCGCTGGCCAGTTCCGCCAGGCGAAAGTGGATCACCTGGTTGTCGATCAGGGCGGTGCCGAAGGTCTTGCGCTCCTTGCAGTACGCGATGGTGCTGTCGATGCAGTGCTCCATGCCCTTGAGCATGTTCGCGGCGCCGAACAGTCGTTCCTCCTGGAACTGCAACATCTGCATCATGAAGCCGGCGCCTTCCTGGCCAACGCGATTGCGTTGCGGCACCCGTACGTCGTCAAAGAACACCTGGGCGGTTTCCGAACTGCGCATGCCGAGTTTGTCCAGGTGCCCGCCGAGGCTGATACCAGGGCTGTTCATCGGCACGATGATCAGTGATTTGTTGATGTGGGGCTTGTCGTCCGAAGTGTTGGCCAGCAGGCACATGAAATCGGCGCTCGGTGAATTGGTGATCCACATCTTGCTGCCGTTGATAATGTAGTCGTCGCCATCTTTGCGGGCCGTGGTCTTGAGCCCGGCGACATCGGAGCCGGCCCCGACTTCCGAGACGCCGATGCAACCTACCTGCTCACCGCTGATGGCCGGGCGCAAGAACGCTTCACGCAGTTCATCGGAGCCAAACCGCGCCAGGGCCGGGGTGCACATGTCGGTCTGTACGCCGATGGACATCGGTACGCCGCCGCAATGAATAGTGCCGAACTCCTCGGCGGCGGCGATCGAATAGCTGTAGTCCAGACCCATGCCGCCGAATTGTTCCGGTTTGGAAATACCCAGCAATCCCAGTTCACCAGCCTTGCGGAACACCTCGTGGATGGGAAACCGTCCGGCCTTCTCCCATTCGTCGACGTAGGGGTTGATGTGGTAGTCGACAAACTGGCGAACGGTGCGCCGCAGAGCTTCGTGTTCCGGGGTGAAGATCATTTTTATTGTTCTCCTGTGGGCAGCGGTCAAAAGTCCTTCACACGTTCAAAAACGGGCCACACCGAAGCTGTTGGCTTGCAGCGGCCGAAGCTCAGCCGCGTGGCAGATGTCCAGCAGGTAGCCTAGCAACGTGCGGGTGTCCCGCGGGTCGATGAGGCCGTCATCCCACAGGTTGGCGCTGCCGTATAGGGCAGTGGACTGACTGTCGAGTTTCTGTGCGGTGGTTTGTTCGAGCTGGTCCAGCATCTTCGGGTCGGGGGTGAGGCCGTTTTTGATCTGCGTGGCCTGCGTGATGATGCGCAGAACCTTGCCGGCCTGGGCACCGCCCATCACCGCCGTATGGCTGTTGGGCCAGGCGAAAATGAAGCGTGGGTCCAGCCCCCGACCGCACATGGCGTAATTGCCGGCGCCGTAGGAGCCGCCCACCACGACCGTCAGCTTGGGCACACGGGCGTTGGCGACGGCCTGGATCATCTTCGCCCCGTGTTTGATCACGCCTTGTTGTTCCGACTCGGTGCCGACCATGAATCCGGTGGTGTTGTGCAGGAATAGCAGCGGTGTGCGGCTCTGGTCGCATAGCTGGATGAACTGCGCGGCTTTGCTCGCACCCTTGGGCGTGATCGGGCCATTGTTGCCAATCAGGCCGCAGGCCTGGCCACGAATGCGCAGGTGGCCACAAATCGTCTGTTGATCGAACTCGCTTTTGAACTCCAGGAAGTCCGAACCGTCGGCGATACGGGCGATGATTTCCCGCACGTCATAGGGTTTCTTCGGATCGTCGGGGATCAACCCCAGCAACTCATCGGCCGGGTAGCGCGGCTCTTTCCAGCTCCGCTCAGGCTGGGGTGGCCGTTGTTCGTTCCAAGGCAACAGACTGACGATCTCCCGGGCCAGGCGTATCCCATCGGCGTCATTCTCGGCCAGATATTCAGCGGTGCCCGCCACCTGCGCATGCATTTGCGCACCACCCAGTTCCTCTTCGGTGGCGACTTCGCCCGTGGCGGCCTTGAGCAGCGGAGGTCCGGCCAGAAACAGCCGTGCCTTGTCGCGCACCACCACCACGTAGTCCGAGAGCCCCGGCTGGTAGGCGCCGCCCGCGGTGGCCGAGCCATGCACCACGGTAATCTGCGGCAAGCCCATGGCCGACATCCGTGCCTGATTGGCGAAGCTGCGCGCACCTTCGACAAAAATCTGCGCGGCATAATTGAGGTTGGCGCCGCCGCTTTCGGCCAAGGTGATGACCGGCAGTTTGTTCTCCATGGCGATCTGTTGCAGACGCAGGGTCTTGTTCAAGCCGCTGGGGGAGATGGTCCCGCCTTTGATTGCGCTGTTGTTCGCCACCACTAACACCCGCGCGCCGGACACATAGCCGATTCCCGCGATCAAGCCGCCACCGGCCTGGCTGCCGTCCTTGTCGTCATGGAGTTTGTAGCCGGCCAGGCTCGCCAGTTCCAGGAACGGTGCGCCGGGGTCCAGCAGCAGGTTCAGACGTTCGCGCGGCAGCAGTTGGCCGCGTTGCTCGAACCTGGCCTGGGCCAGGGCGGCTTTCTCCAGCACCGCCTGTTCGATCTGGCGCAGGTGTGCCACGCCAGCCAGCATGGCCACGCGGTTGCGGGCGAAATCGGCGCTGTGAGTGTCAAGGTGCGATTCGATGACTGGCATGGATGTTCCTTGTGCTCGATCCGAACGCCATGGCGATCGTCCTTTAGTTGACCTGATCGGCGATGCGCTGTGGCACCGGTATCTGGATCTCCAGCAACTGCTGAGCGAACGCCTTGCCTTGTGGATCAATGCGCAGGCTGGCGGCACCGCCACCGCCGAGGGCATGTTCCAGCACGAAGTTCAGGCTGTGGGTACCCGGCAGATACCAGCGTTCGACGCGCCCCAGCAGTGGGTCGAGCACATGGCTCATCCAGTCGACCAGCACCTGGGGCGTCAGCGCCTCGGCGATCCACGGCAAGTATTCGGGGGTCCGGGCGATCACACCGATGTTGCTGTGGTTGCCCTTGTCGCCGGAGCGCGCCACCGCCAGTTTGACCAATGGCACGCTGGCGTCAGCCCGGCCCTGGGGTCTGGGCAAGTCGGGAGCGACCGGGAAGTCGCGGGTTTGCAGCGGCTCGACGGCAGGCAGCAGGCAAGGATGCCGCTGCCCGTCGAATTCGATTTCGAGTCGGCAAGCGGACTTGTCGATGAGGAACGAGAACACGCGAATCAGTGGATACACGGTCGGGCGGCCACCCATCAGGCCGGTCAGCCCCGGCACCATACCGGTGGCGGCCGGGGCGATCTCCCTGGAGAACAGCACCAGCGGCTGTTTGTCGGGGTGGCGCACCGCCAGTTTGATCACCACTTCGCGGCTGTCCTGGCGCCGGCCATGCTGGCCGTAAGTGGCTTCGCTGCCCAGAAGCTCGACGTTCACCTCGCTGTAGGGCGTCCAGCCGCGCAGGCTGAACATCTGCGAAGTCCTGACGATGATCGCCTGGCTGACCCGTTCGGCCTTGGCCACCGCATCGATGCCGGCGATCAGGCACAGGGCGGTGCAACGAAAGCCATCGGCCCAGGTGGCGCAGACCTTGTATTGATCGGAGGGCGGCAAGCCCTTGGCGCCTTGGACGCGCACGGCGTGCTTGCCTTGCTGGATCAACCTGACCTGGCTGAAGTCGCAGATCACGTCCGGCAAGAGATAGCCTTGGGGGTCGCCGATTTCATAGAGCAGTTGTTCCCCGACCGTCAGCGGCGTGACCAGTCCGCCGGTGCCTTCGGCCTTGGTGACGATGAATTGGCCGTCGGCGCTGATTTCAACGATGGGAAAACCGATGTGCTCGTAATCCGGTACTTCCCGCCAGTCGGTGAAATTACCGCCCGTGCATTGGGCCCCACACTCAATGAGGTGCCCGGCCAATGCGGCCTGGGCCAGTTTGTCGTAGTCGTGCCAGGCCCAGCCAAACTCATGCACCAGAGCCGCGCTGACCACGGCGCTGTCGACCACCCGGCCGGTGATCACGATGTCGGCTCCCAGACGCAAGGCCTCGACAATGCCAGGGGCACCCAGGTAAGCGTTGGTGGACACACACGCCGCCGGCAAGGGCGCGCCGCTGAACATCTCGGCAATGCCCTGGCGGGCGAGTTGTTCCAATTGCGGTTGCAGGTCGTCTCCCAGCAGCACCGCGATCTTCAAGGGCACGCCGGCCTTGTCGCAGGCCGCTTGCAGAGCGGCCGCGCAGGCCTGGGGGTTGATCCCGCCGGCATTGCTGATGACGCGGATCCTGCGTTCATGTAAACGATGAAGCAGCGGAGTGAGCACTTCGATAAAGTCCGGGGCATAGCCGCCCCGAGGGTCTTTCATGCGCGCCCCGGCCATGATCGACATCGTGACCTCGGCCAGGTAATCGAACACCAGGTAGTCCAGTTCAGCGCCTTCAACCAGTTGCGCCGCAGCGGTACAGGTATCGCCCCAGAAGGCGCTGGCGCAACCGATACGAATCGTTTTTGGCATGGTGCTCCCTCCGGCCCACGTCGCCCGAGACTACCAAGCAAGCGCTTGGTTTGTAAACGGCCGCCAGTTCTTCGATCCGAGCGCTTGCTTGGGTGCCCCGGCCAGCTTAAATTGCCCGCGCCACCTCGCCGGTTCCGCAAGCGTGGCCCCACGTTGATTGATCGACTGTAGGAGAGAATGGGTGGATGAGCAAAAAGCCCTGAACGTGATGCGTGAGCTGGTCGATAACGGGCAACTGACCGATCCTGATAGCGCTCGCGGCAAACTGCTCCAGACCGCCGCCCACCTGTTTCGCAACAAGGGGTTCGAGCGCACCACGGTGCGCGACCTGGCGAGCGCGGTGGGCATCCAGTCGGGCAGTATCTTTCATCACTTCAAAAGCAAGGACGAGATCCTGCGGGCGGTAATGGAAGAGACCATTCGCTACAACACGGCGTTGATGCGTGCGGCGCTGACTGAGGCCGATAGCGTACGCGAGCGGGTCCTGGCGCTGATCCGCTGCGAATTGCAGTCGATCATGGGCGGCAGCGGCGAGGCGATGGCGGTACTGGTCTACGAATGGCGCTCGTTGTCCGAGCAAGGACAAAGACAGGTGCTGGCTTTGCGTGATATTTATGAGGCCCTGTGGCTTGAGGTTCTTGGGCAGGCCAAGGACGCGGGGTATATTCGGGGCGACGTGTTCATCACCCGTCGCTTCCTGACTGGCGCCTTGTCCTGGACCACCACCTGGTTTCGCGCCGAGGGCAGCCTGAGTCTCGACGAGTTGGCCGAGCAAGCCTTGATTCTGGTGCTTGAAGAAAAATAAAAAGAGGCAGCAATGCCGCTGAGTGGTCGCCCTGCGTTCCCTGCGTGATGTGCATTGAGATGCCTGGTTTGATTCACTGATGATTAATTTTCTGGGGAGTGAGGTTCTTGACGTTTCCAACGATGGGGATCGCCTCGCGCGTCTTACTGGCTGCGTTTATTGCAGTGTTCGCATTACCGGCCGCGGCTGCGCAACTGGTCCGTATTGGCGCAGCGCATTTTCCGCCCTACACCATACGCCCCGAAACTGGTGCGGATACCGGTTTGCTGCCGCAGTTGGTAGAAGCCTTGAACCGGTCCCAAAGCGACTATCAATTCGTGCTGGTTCCGACGTCGATTCCGCGCCGTTTCAATGATTTCAAGCAAGGCCGGGTCGATATGGCCATTTTCGAGAACCCGGACTGGGGCTGGAAGGATGTGCCTCATACCGCGGTAGACATGGGCCTGGAGGATGCGGAAATTTTCGTTGCCCAGCCTCAACCGGGTCGTCACCAAGATTATTTCTCTGATCTGAGGGGCAAGCGCCTGGCCCTGTTCAACGGCTATCACTACGCCTTTGCCGAATTCAACGCCGACCCCAAGTTCCTGACCGGCCAATACAACGCCACGCTGACGTACTCCCATGACAGCAACCTGCTGATGGTATTGCGCGGGCGTGCGGACATCGCGTTGGTGACCCGTTCGTATCTCATCGATTACGTGCTGCGCAATCCTGAAGTCGATCCCCAACTGCTGATCTCCGAACGTATCGATCAGATCTACCACCATTTCGCGCTGATCCGGCCCCAAGCGCCGATCTCCGGTGAAGCGTTCGCGCGACTGCTGCAAGCGCTGCGGGACGACGGTCAGATGCTGGCGATTTTCAAGCCCTACCAGATCCAACTGGTGCCAACGCACAATCATTGATCGGGGCACTAAATTTCCCTGCCTGACTCACGTCACACGTTGACTACCGACGACTACGTGAGCCCTGCCCATGTCCAACTTCAAGCACCCGACGACGCTGCCTTTACCCGGCGGTGGCCGTCTCGGCGCCGATGAAACCGAACGCCACCTGAGCCTGATGCTTGAGGGCGCGCCGCTGATCCGGCTACGCCTGGAGCGTGGCACCGAGCTGCATGTGCATTTGCAGGAAATCAACGATCGGCCCGTTGGTCCGGCGCTTTGGGCGGCCTGCTATTGGCTGTTCGCCCGCGACCCTGAATGCCGGCGCTTGACCTGGCATCTGACCGAGCGCCCCGGTGAAGCGTTGCTCAGCGGCCTGCTGACGCCCAGCGAGTATGCCGACGAGTATATCTGCGAGCGCACTATGTTCTGGCAACTGCCGCAACCCTGGCTGGGGGAGTCGTTCAACGGCAGCTATCCGCAACAGATGATCATCACCGATGGCAAGCGTCATCCGCGCCGGCCCATGAAGCCACGAGGCGAGGTATATCGGCGCTTCGATGCGCGCCTGGGGGCCTGGGTGTCCTTGCGCACCCTGGAAATCGAACAGGACCTGACGCGCTTCAACCGCTGGCAGAACAGTCCTCGGGTGGCGAGTTTCTGGCAGGAGGAGGGCAGCCTGGAACAGCATCGCGAGTATCTGAGCAATCTGCAGCGCGAGCCCCGGGTACTGACCTTGATCGGTTGTTTCGACGACCAGCCTTTCGCCTATTTCGAAGCCTATTGGGCCAAGGAAGATCGGCTCGCGCCGTTCTATGACGTGCACAATTATGATCGCGGCATTCACATGCTGGTGGGCGAAGAGCAACACCGCGGCCCGCACAAGGTGGCGAGTTGGCTGTCGGCGCTGGTGCATTACCTGTTTCTTGACGACCCGCGCACTCAGCGCGTGGTGGCCGAACCCCGGGCCGACAACGCCCGGATGATCGGTCATCTGCACAACCAGTGTTTCCACTGCGAAAAGGAATTCGATTTCCCCCACAAGCGCGCGGCGCTGATGATTCTGGGGCGTGAGCGGTTTTTTGACCGGTGTGCGTTGATGTGAGGTCTGGCCCGGGTCAGGTGGCGATCATCAGGTTGCCATCGCGGGCAAGCCTTGCTCCCACAGGTTTTCCAGGCTTCACAAAATTGTGCCGGTCAGGAAAACCTGTGGGAGCAAGGCTTGCCCGCGATGAGGCCGAAACTGACACCCCACATCAGCGCCGGGCGAACGTATCCCCGCGAACCCCCGAGACCTTGCGGCAATGCACCAGGGCGTCGCGGATCATGAAGTTCACCAGGGTCGGCGAGACGCCCAGCTCCTTGGCGATATCCTTCTGTGGCACGCCGTGCAGGCGGTACATCTCGAAGGCATAGCGGGTGCGGCTGGGCAGTTCGGTGAGCGCGTCGGCGATATGCTCCAGCGTCGAGAAATTGATGTGTGACGTTTCTGGCGAAGCACCCTGGATCACCACATTCAACCCTTCCTCTTCCGGCCCCGAGTATTTCTGTTCCAGCGCCTGCTTGCGGTAATGGTCGATTGCCAGGTTGCGCACGATCTGAAACAGGTAACTGAGCTGAGCCTTGAAGGACGAGGTGATCTGGGGCGCCGATTGCAGCCGGAAAAACGCATCCTGCACCACGTCTTCTGCCCGGGACCGGCAACCGGTGATTCGTGCTGCGATCTTGACCAGGATCATCCGGTTGTCGACGAATGCCTGAAGTAACGGTGAGTCGCACCTGCTTGTGGATACTTGTTCCGTCATGGAATTCACCTTGCTGCAAAAAGTTAGCAGGACGACGGATTTGCCTGACTCGTCCTGCATATCGAGCGACAAATTAGGCTGAATGATAATGATTGTCAATTGAGAAGAAGAATTATTGATGATGAGAAGTCCAGAGTGAGAACTGCGACCCGTTGCCGCGGTGGTTTGCCCTCCGGGGGGCCTGGAACAAGAGGGCGCTGACTAATTATTTGTCGGTGGTATCCGTTCTCAGGGATGAAGGTTTAGGGCGGCAGTTCCGATGCCGCACCGCATTCCGCAGGCCACCAGATACCACTAGCAAGCCGAATTTCAGGCAGGAAACCTCATGACCGACGCGTTCGAACTCCCCAGCACCCTGGCTCATGCCCTTCAGCGCCGCGCCGCGTTGTCGCCGGACCGTGTGGCCTTGCGCTTCCTTGCCGATACCCCGGAGCAAAGTGTGGTGTTGAGTTATCGCGACCTGGACCTGCGTGCCCGGACCATTGCCGCCGCCTTGCAGGCCGAAGCGGCGTTCGGCGACCGTGCGGTATTGCTGTTTCCCAGTGGCCCGGACTACGTCGCGGCGTTTTTTGGCTGCCTTTACGCCGGTGTGATCGCCGTGCCGGCCTATCCGCCGGAGTCCGCCCGTCGCCACCACCAGGAGCGCCTGCTGTCGATCATTGCCGATGCCGAGCCGCGCCTGCTGCTCACCCGCAGCGATCTGCGCGAGCCGCTGCAAGCGATCGAATCGGCTCCGCCGGTGCTGTGCGTCGATACCCTTGATCCGGTCCGCGCCGGGCAGTGGCTGCAGCCGAACCTGCAGGACCATGACATCGCTTTCCTGCAGTACACCTCCGGCTCCACCGCATTGCCCAAGGGCGTGCAAGTCAGCCATGGCAACCTGGTGGCCAACGAATTATTGATTCGCCAAGGCTTCGGCATCGATCTGAACCCTGACGATGTCATCGTCAGTTGGTTGCCGCTGTACCACGACATGGGCCTGATCGGCGGCCTGTTGCAGCCGGTTTTCAGCGGTGTGCCCTGCGTGCTGATGTCGCCCGCGTACTTCCTGGCCCGGCCGTTGCGCTGGCTGGAAGCGATCAGCGAACACGGTGGCACCATCAGTGGCGGCCCAGACTTCGCCTATCGGCTGTGCAGCGAGCGGGTCAGTGATTCGGCGCTCAAGCGCCTCGACCTGAGCGGCTGGCGCGTGGCGTATTCAGGCTCCGAGCCGATCCGTCTCGACAGCCTGGAACGCTTTGCGGAGAAATTCGCGCCGTGCGGCTTCACGCCAGACAGTTTCATGGCGTCCTATGGCCTGGCCGAAGCCACCTTGTTCGTCGCTGGCACGCCGCGCAGTCAAGGTATCCCGTCGTTGCGGATGGACGACACGGCACTGGCACACCACCGTGCCGAGCCAGGGCAGGGCAGTACGGTGATGAGTTGCGGCGTGAGCCAGCCCGGGCATACGGTGCTGATCGTCGAGCCCAACACCTTGCAGCCGCTGACCGACAACCGGGTCGGCGAAGTCTGGGCCAGCGGGCCGAGCATTGCGCATGGCTACTGGCGCAACCCTGAGGCCAGCGCCAAGACATTCGTCCAGCACGCTGGCCGCACTTGGCTGCGCACTGGCGACTTGGGTTTCCTGCGTGACGATGAGCTGTTCATTACCGGCCGCCTGAAGGACCTGTTGATTGTGCGCGGTCATAACCTCTACCCCCAGGACATCGAGCAAACCATCGAGCGGGAAGTGGAGGTAGTGCGCAAAGGCCGAGTGGCGGCGTTCGCGGTCAACGATGGCGGCGAGGAAGGCATCGGCATCGCGGCGGAAATCAGCCGCAGCGTGCAGAAGATCCTGCCACCTGAAGCGTTGATCAAAGCCATTCGTCAGGCGGTGGCCGAAGCCTGTCAGCAAGCGCCGAGTGTGGTGGTGTTGCTCAATCCGGGCGCACTGCCCAAGACTTCCAGCGGCAAGTTGCAACGCTCGGCGTGCCGGACCCGATTGGTCGACGGCAGTCTCGACAGTTATGCGCTGTTCCCGTCAATCGAGGTTGACGCAGGCCCTGAAGCCCGCTCGTCATCGCCGTTGCAAACATTGATCGGCCAGGTCTGGTGCGAGCAGTTGCAGATTGAACAGGTCCATGGCGACGATCATTTCTTCCTGCTGGGCGGTAACTCCATCGCCGCCACTCAAGTGGTCGCGCGCCTGCAAGAAAGGCTGGGGCTGGCGCTGAATCTGCGCTTGTTGTTTGAAGCCCCGACCCTCGCAGCGTTCACGGCCGCGGTGAGCAATCAGCAGCAAGCAGGTGCCGAGGCCCAAGGCGTGATCAGCCCATTGCCGCGCCACGAAGCGCTGCCGCAATCCCTTGCCCAGAATCGTTTGTGGATCACCTGGCAACTGGATCCGGCGAGCCGCGCCTACACCATCCCTGGCGCCTTGCACCTGCGCGGTGAGTTGGACGAAGACGCACTAAGGGCCAGTTTCCAGCAACTGCTCGAACGCCACGAAGCCCTGCGCACACGATTTCTGGAGCGCGATGGTGTCGCGCTGCAACAGATCGATCCGGCAGGTGAGCTCAAGCTGCGAGTGATCGACCTCAGCGACCTGCCCGCCGACCAGCGCGAAGCCCAGGCGCGGCAGATTCGAGACGACGAAGCGGCGATGCTGTTCGATTTGCAGAAGGGCCCGCTGTGGCGGGTCACCTTGTTGCGTCTCGATGAGGGTGACCATCAATTGTTGGTCACGCTGCACCACATCATCGCCGACGGCTGGTCGATGAGCGTGCTAATTGATGAGTTCTCGCGGTTGTACGCTGCTGCATGCCAAGGGCAGGTCGCCGCACTGGCGCCGTTGCCGTTGCAGTACGCCGACTACGGCAGCTGGCAGCGCCAGTGGTTGGCTCAAGGGGAGGCCGAGCGGCAACTGACGTACTGGAAACAGCAACTGGGCGACGAACATCCGACCCTGGCCCTGAGCACGGACCATCCCCGTAGCGCGCAGCACCAGCGCAGCGCCGCACGCCATAGTCTGCGTCTGGACAAAGGCCTCGGCGATGCTTTGCGCCAAGTGGCCCAGGCCCACGACGCCACCCCATTCATGCTGTTGCTGGCGGCCTTCCAGGCGCTGTTGCAGCGCTACACCGGCCAGTCCGACATCCGCATCGGCGTGCCCAACGCCAACCGTCCACGCCTGGAGACCCAGGGACTGATCGGCTTTTTCATCAATACCCAGGTGCTGCGCGGGCAGGTCGATTCGCGCCAGTCGTTCGCCGCGTTGCTGGCCCAGGCCCGGGAAACCACGCTGGGTGCCCAGGCCCATCAGGACCTGCCGTTCGAACAGTTGCTCGAAGCGTTCCCTCAGGCTCGCGAGCAAGGTCTGTTCCAGGTGATGTTCAACCATCAGCAGCGAGACCTGAGCGCCTTGCGTCGTTTGCCGGGGTTGTTGGCTGACGAGTTGCCGTGGCACAGCCGCGCCGCCAAGTTCGACCTGCAACTGCATAGCGAAGAAGACCGCAACGGGCGCCTGACGCTGTCGTTCGACTATGCCGACGAACTGTTCGAGGCGGCGACCATTGCCCGGTTGGCCGAGCATTTGTGCAACCTGCTGCGAGCCGTCTGCGCCAATCCGCAACAAGCCATCGGCGATGTACCGTTGCTGAGCGTCGATGAGTACGCGCAACAGCAGCAGTGGAGCGCGGCGCCCTGCGCGCCGGCCACGCAGTGGCTGCCGGAGCGGTTGAACGAGCAGGCCCGGCGCACGCCGCAACGCACTGCGCTGCTGTGGGACGACGGCCGCATGGACTACGCCGAGTTGCACGCCCAGGCCAACCGCCTGGCCCATTACCTGCGCGATAAAGGTGTCGGCCCGGACGTGTGCGTGGCGATTGCCGCCGAGCGTTCGCCGCAGTTGCTCATCGGTGTGCTGGCGATCCTCAAGGCCGGTGGCGCCTACGTGCCGCTGGATGCCGATTACCCGGCCGAGCGCCTGACCTACATGCTCAAGGACAGCGGCGTCGATCTGTTGCTGAGCCAAACTGCATTGCTTGAACGCTTGCCCCTCTGCGAGGGCGTCAGCGTCATCGCCATGGATGCGTTGCACCTGGAGCAATGGCCGAGCAACCCGCCGGGCTTGCACCTGGATGGCGATCACCTGGCCTACGTGATTTACACGTCCGGCTCCACCGGCCAACCCAAAGGCGTCGGCAACACCCATGCCGCTCTGGCCGAGCGCCTGCAATGGATGCAGGACACTTACGGGCTGGACGAAACCGATGTGCTGATGCAAAAGGCACCGATCAGTTTCGACGTGTCGGTGTGGGAGTGTTTCTGGCCGCTGATCACCGGCAGCCAACTGGTCCTGGCTGGCCCCGGCGAACACCGAGACCCGCACCGCATCGCGCAGTTGGTCGAACAATTTGGCGTGACCACACTGCACTTCGTGCCGCCGCTGCTCAGCCTGTTTATCGACGAACCCCTGAGCGCCCGCTGCACCAGCTTGCGCCGGGTATTCTGCGGCGGTGAGGCCTTGTCGGCCGAACTGCGCAACCGCGTGCTGGCGCAGCTGCCGTCGGCGCAATTGCACAACCGTTATGGCCCGACCGAAACCGCCATCAACGTCACCCACTGGCATTGCAGCGTCGCCGACGGCGAGCGCTCGCCCATTGGTCGGCCGCTGGGCAATGTGGTGTGCCGCGTGCTCGACAGTGAACTCAATCCGGTGCCCGCCGGTGTGCCGGGTGAATTGTGCATCGGCGGCCTGGGGCTGGCTCGGGGTTACCTCGCACGTCCGGGTTTGAGCGCCGAGCGCTTTATCGCCGACCCGCTGGGCGTGGCGGGCACGCGGTTGTATCGCACCGGTGACCGGGCGCGCTGGAGCGCCGATGGCGTGATCGAATACCTCGGCCGTCTCGACCAACAGATCAAGCTGCGCGGCTTCAGGGTCGAACCGCAGGAAATCGAAGCGCGGCTCCTGGCCCAGGACGGCGTGGCGCAAGTGGCGGTGCTGGTACGCGAGACCTCGGCTGGCCCGCAACTGATCGGCTACTACACCGCTTGCGATGTTGCGCAAGATCAGGACCGCCAAAACGCCCGACTCCACGCTGCCCTGGCCGCAGAACTGCCGGACTATATGGTACCCGCGCAGTTGCTGCGCCTGGACGCCATGCCGCTGAGCCCCAGCGGCAAACTCGACCGTCGTGCCTTGCCCGAACCGCAATGGCAAGTGCGTGAACACATCGAGCCAGTCAGTGCCCTTGAGCAACAGGTCGCAGGCATCTGGCGTGACGTGCTGGGGCTCGACCGCATCGGTCTGCGAGACGATTTTTTTGCCCTGGGCGGCCATTCGCTGCTGGCGACCCAGATCA
The DNA here is from genome assembly GCF_030687835.1 of Pseudomonas hefeiensis. Taxonomy (NCBI): domain Bacteria; kingdom Pseudomonadati; phylum Pseudomonadota; class Gammaproteobacteria; order Pseudomonadales; family Pseudomonadaceae; genus Pseudomonas; species Pseudomonas hefeiensis. The sequence continues at coordinate 4,430,844 of NZ_CP117449.1, read as the reverse complement.
TTTCCCGCACCCGCCAGGCCTGCGACATCGAGCTGCCGTTGCGCACCTTGTTCGAGGCCAGTGAGCTGGGCACGTTCGCCGAACAGGTGCGCTTGATAAAGGCCAGCGGCCAGACCAACCGGCAACCGCCGATCGAGAAAGTCGATCGCAGCCAACCGGTGCCGTTGTCTTATTCCCAGCAGCGTATGTGGTTCCTCTGGCAAATGGAGCCCGGCAGCCCGGCCTACAACGTCGGCGGCATGGCGCGGTTGCGCGGGGTGCTGGACGTCGGGCGTTTCGAAGCGGCACTGCAGGCGTTGGTCCTGCGTCATGAAACCCTGCGCACCACCTTCCCCAGTGTCGACGGCGTGCCCCGGCAACAGGTGCATGCCTGCACCGGTCTGCGCATGGGCTGGCAAGATTTCTCAAGGCTGGCTGTCGATATTCGCCAACAGCGGGTGCAGCAGTTGGCCGACAGCGAAGCCCACAAACCCTTCGACCTGGAGACCGGGCCTTTGCTGCGGGTTTGTCTGGTCAAGACCGCCGAGCAGGAACATTACCTGGTGCTGACCCTGCACCACATCGTCACCGAAGGCTGGGCAATGGATATTTTTGCCCGGGAACTGAGCGCGCTGTACGAAGCTTTTATCGACGACCGCGAATCGCCACTGGAACCCTTGCCGGTGCAATACCTGGACTACAGCGTCTGGCAGCGCCAGTGGCTGGAGTCTGGCGAGCGCCAACGGCAACTGGACTACTGGACCGCGCAACTGGGCCGCGAACACCCGTTGCTGGAAATGCCGGGCGACCGTCCGCGTCCGCCGGTGCAAAGCCATCGCGGTGAATTGTTCCGATTCGACCTCAGTGACGAGCTGGCCGCCCGGGTCCGCACCTTCAACGCGCAACAGGGCTTGACCCTGTTCATGACCATGACCGCCGCCCTGGCCGTGCTGCTTTATCGCTACAGCGGCCAGACCGATCTGCGCATCGGCGCGCCAGTGGCCAACCGCATCCGTCCGGAGAGCGAAGGGTTGATCGGTGCGTTCCTCAATACCCAGGTACTGCGCTGCCAGCTCGACGGGCAAATGTCAGTGGCTGAGTTGTTTGAGCAGGTGCGTCATACGGTGATCGAAGGCCAGTCCCATCAGGACTTGCCGTTCGATCATCTGGTCGAAGCCCTGCAACCACCGCGCAGTGCCGCGTACAACCCGCTGTTCCAGGTGATGTGCAATGTGCAGCGCTGGGAGTTCCAGCAGAGCCGCACGCTGGCCGGGATGAGCGTCGAATATCTGGCCAACGACGCCCGGGCCACCAAGTTCGACCTGAATCTGGAAGTCACCGACCTGGACCATCGCCTGGGTTGCTGCCTGACCTACAGCACCGACCTGTTCGACGAACCGCGCATCGCCCGCATGGCCGGGCACTGGCGCAATCTGCTGGAGGCACTGCTGGCCGATCCGACCCAGCGGCTAAGCGAGTTGCCGTTGCTGGATGTCCGCGAGCAGCAACAGATGCTCGACAGCCTGGGCGTCGAACCTGGCGAACACCGCCTGGATCAATGCATCCATCAACTGTTCAGCGAACAGGCTCTGGCCCGCCCCGGCGCACCGGCCCTGACCTTTGCCGGGCAGACCCTGACTTACGCCGAACTCGAACGCCGTGCCAACCGCCTGGCCTGGATGCTGCGCGAGCGCGGCGTCGGCCCGCAGGTGCGGGTGGGCCTGGCCCTGGAGCGGTCGCTGGAGATGGTCGTTGGCCTGTTGGCGATCCTCAAGGCCGGCGGCGCCTACGTGCCGCTGGACCCGGAATACCCGCTGGACCGTTTGCGTTACATGATCCAAGACAGTGGCCTCGGTCTGCTGCTCAGCGACCGGGCGATGTTCCAGGCCTTGGGCCCATTGCCGGCCGGTGTGTGGGGCTGGTGCCTGGAAGACGATAGCGCGGCCCTGGCCGGCTACCCGGATCAGGCACCGCCGCCGATCAACCTGCCGCAGCATCAGGCCTACCTGATCTACACCTCTGGCTCCACCGGCAAGCCCAAGGGTGTGGTGGTGTCCCACGGTGAAATCGCCATGCACTGCCAGGCAGTGATCCAGCGTTTTGGCATGCGCCCGGACGATTGCGAGCTGCATTTCTATTCCATCAACTTCGACGCCGCCACCGAGCGCCTGCTGGTGCCGCTGCTCAGCGGCGCCCGGGTGGTGCTGCGCGCACAAGGGCAGTGGGACGCCGAACAGATCTGCGGGCTGATTCGCGAGCAGCGCATCAACATCCTCGGCCTCACTCCCAGCTACGGCAGCCAGTTGGCGCAATGGCTGGCGACCCAGGGGCAAACCTTGCCGGTGCGCATGTGCATCACCGGTGGCGAAGCCCTGACCGGCGAGCATTTGCAACGTATCCGGGCGGCGTTCAAACCGAGTCTGTTCTTCAACGCCTATGGCCCGACCGAAACCGTGGTCATGCCGTTGGCGAGCCTGGCCCCTGAGCAACTGGAAGAGGGTGCGGCCAGTGTGCCGATTGGCAGCGTGATCGGCGCCCGGGTGGCCTACATTCTCGATGCCGACCTGGCCCTGGTGCCCCAAGGCGCCACCGGGGAGTTATACGTCGGCGGCGCGGGATTGGCCCAGGGCTATCACCAGCGTCCGGGCATGACCGCCGAACGTTTCGTCGCCGATCCGTTTGCCGTCGATGGCGGACGGCTGTACCGCACCGGCGACCTGGTGCGCCAGCGCGTCGATGGTCAGGTGGAGTATTTGGGACGGGCCGACCATCAGGTGAAGGTCCGCGGTTTCCGCATCGAACTGGGGGAAATCGAAACCCGCCTGCTGGAACATGACGCCGTGCGCGAGGCGGTGGTACTGGCTCTCGATATGCCAGGCGGCAAGCAACTGGCCGGCTATCTGGTGACCAACGTCGTCGAACAGGACGCCCAGCAACAAGCGACCCTGCGCGAAGCGCTGAAGAGTCACCTCAAAGCCCAACTGCCGGACTACATGGTGCCCACCCAACTGATCCTGCTGGCGAGCATGCCGCTGACCGCCAATGGCAAGCTCGACCGGCGTGCCTTGCCGATGCCGGATCCGGAACTCAATCGCCAGCATTACCTGGCACCGAGCAGTGCCCTGGAGCAGAGCCTGGCGGCGATCTGGTGCGATGTGCTCAACGTGAAGCAGGTCGGCCTGAACGACAACTTCTTCGAGCTGGGTGGCGACTCGATCCTGTCCATCCAGGTCGTCAGCCGTGCCCGGCAACAGGGCATTCACTTCACGCCCCGCGACCTGTTCCAGCACCAGACCGTGCAGGCTCTGGCCAGTGTTGCCAGCCACAGTCAGCCAGTGAGCGCCGAGCAGGGGCTGCTCGACGGTGAGTCGGCGCTGACGCCGATCCAGCATTGGTTCTTCGATACCAAGATTGCCAACCGTCACCACTGGAACCAGGCGTTGTTGCTGGAACCGGCCATCACCCTGCAACCGCAAGCGCTGGAACAGGCACTGCGCAGCGTTTTCCAGCAGCACGATGCGTTACGCCTGGGCTTTGCCGAAACCGCCGGGCACTGGCGCGCCGAGCACCGACCATTGTCCGGCGCGGCGCTGTTACGGCAGGTGAACGTGGAGAGTGAGCAGGCCTGTGAAACGGTGTTTGCCCAGACGCAACGCAGCCTGAATCTGTCGAGCGGGCCTTTGTTGCGCGCGGTGCTGGCGCAGTTGCCCGATGGCCGACAACGACTGCTGATCGTGACCCATCATCTGGTCGTCGATGGCGTGTCGTGGCGGGTGTTGATGGATGACCTGCAAACGGTTTACCGCCAGATCAGCGCCGGGCAAACCGCACACCTGCCGGCCAAGACCAGTCCGTTCCAGGATTGGGCCGCGCGCTTGCAAGCCTACGCCGGCAGCGAGTCCCTGCGCGAAGAACTGAGTTGGTGGCAAGCGCGGTTGGGCGGCCCGGAGGTGGCGCTGCCCTGCGCCCGTCCTGACGGCGGGCTTGAGGAGCGTCACGCCGAAACCGTCAGCGTGCGCCTGGATGCCGAGCGCACCGGGCAACTGCTGCAACAGGCACCGCGCGCGTACCGCACCCAGGTCAACGACCTGCTGCTCACCGCCCTGGTCCGGGTGCTGTGTCGCTGGAGCGGCCATGCGTCGGCGCTGATCCAGCTCGAAGGGCACGGCCGCGAGGCGCTGTTCGATGACATCGACCTGACCCGTACGGTGGGTTGGTTCACCAGCGTTTATCCGCTGCGCCTGAGCCCGTCGGGTGAGGACTTCAGCTCCTCGATCAAGGCCATCAAGGAGCAACTGCGCGCGGTGCCCCACAAGGGCCTCGGTTACGGCGTGCTGCGCTACCTGGCTGACGCCGCGACGCGTCAGGCGATGGCTGACCTGCCGCAAGCGGCCATCACTTTCAACTACCTGGGGCAGCTCGATCAGACCCTGGGCCACGACGCGCTGTTCCAGCCGCTGGACGCTGCCCTGGGCGCGATCCACGACCCCGACGCGCCGCTGCCCAATGAGCTGAGTGTCGACAGTCAGGTCAGCGGCGGTGAGTTGGTGCTGCGCTGGACGTTCAGCAGTGAGCGGCACGACCGCCAGGCCATCGCTGCGCTGGCCGATGCCTACCTCGATGAGCTGCAGGGCCTGATCGAACATTGCCTGACGGACACGGCGGGCGGCCTGACGCCCTCGGACTTCCCCTTGGCGAAACTGACCCAGGCCCAGCTCGACAGCTTGCCGGTGCCGGCCGCGCAGATCGAAGACGTCTACCCGCTGACGCCGATGCAGGAGGGCATGCTGCTGCACACATTGCTGGAGCCGGGCACGGGCCTGTACTACATGCAGGACCGCTACCGCATCAACAGTGAACTGGATCCGCAACGTTTCGCTCAAGCCTGGCAAGCCGTGATCGCGCGTCACGAAGCCTTGCGCGCGTCGTTCTGCTGGAATGTCGGCGAAGAGATGCTGCAAATCATCCACAAGCCAGGCAGCACGCCAGTGGATTATCTGGACTGGTGTGAAGTGCCCGAAGACCAGCAGGACGCCAAACTCCAGGGGTTGCTCAAGCACGAGCGCGAGGCCGGTTTCGATCTGTTGAACCAGGCCCCGTTCCACTTGCGGCTGATCCGGGTTGGCACGGCGCGTTACTGGTTCATGATGAGCAACCACCACATCCTGATCGATGCCTGGTGCCGTTCGTTGCTGATGGAGGATTTCTTCGAGATCTACACCGCCCTTGGCGAACACCGCGAACCGCGACTGGCCGTGCCGCCGCGCTATCGCGACTACATCGGCTGGTTGCAACACCAGAGCCTGGCCGAAGCGCGGCAGTGGTGGACGCGCAACCTGCAAGGTTTCGAACGGACCACGCCGATTCCCGCCGACCGGCCGTTGCTGCGTGAACACGCCGGTGACAGCGGCGGCATGATTGTCGGCGACTGCTACACCCGCCTCGATGTTCGCGACGGTGCCCGGCTGCGGGAACTGGCCCAGGCTCATCAACTGACGGTCAACACCTTCGCCCAGGCCGCATGGGCGCTGGTGCTGCGGCGGGTGAGCGGCGATCGGGACGTGCTGTTCGGCGTTACCGTGGCCGGGCGCCCGGTGGAACTGCCGCAAATGCAACGTACCGTTGGCCTGTTCATCAACAGCATCGCCTTGCGAGTGCGGATGCCCGACGATCATCAGCGTTGCAGTGTGCGCCAATGGCTCAGTGAATTGCTCGACAGCAACATGCAACTGCGCGAGTACGAATACCTGCCGTTGGTGAGCCTCCAGGAAGTCAGCGAACTGCCCAAGGGCCAACCGTTGTTCGACAGTCTGTTCGTGTTTGAGAACGCGCCGGTGGAAGTTTCGGTGCTCGATCGCGCCCAAAGCCTCAACGCCACCTCGGACTCGGGCCGCACCCACACCAACTTCCCGCTCACGGCGGTCTGCTACCCGGGGGATGACCTGGGGCTGCATCTGTCCTACGACCAGCGCTACTTCGATGAATCCACCGTTCAGGGCTTGCTGGGTGAGTTCAAGCGCTTGCTGTTGGCGCTGATGGAAGGTCTGCACGGTGACATGGCCGAGCTGCCGCTGCTGGGGGCCGAGGAACAGGGCTTCCTGACCGAAGGTTGCAACCAGAGTGAGCGTGCTCATGCGCTGGAGCAAAGTTACGTCGAGCTGTTCGAGGCCCGGGTCGCAGCCCATCCGCAACGGGTGGCCGCCACCTGCCTGGACAGGACGTACAGCTATGCCGAGTTGAATGCATGCAGCAACCGCCTCGGCCATGCCTTGATCGCCTCCGGCGTCGGCCTCGATCAACCGGTGGCGTTGCTGGCCGAGCGCGACCTGGACCTGCTGGGCATGATCATCGGCAGCTTCAAGGCCGGTGCCGGTTACCTGCCGCTGGACCCGGGGCTGCCGAGGCAGCGTCTGAGCCGCATCATTGAGCTGAGCCGCACGCCGCTGCTGGTCTGCACCCAGGCCTGTCATGCCCAGGCGCTGGCGCTGCTGGACGAGTTCGCCTGTTCCGGGCGGCCGAAGTTGCTGGTGTGGGAAAGCATCCAGGCCAGCGATGTTTCGCTGCACAACCCCGGCATCTACAGCGCCCCGGACAACCTGGCGTACGTGATCTACACCTCGGGCTCCACCGGGTTGCCCAAAGGCGTCATGGTGGAACAACGCGGCATGCTCAACAACCAGCTTAGCAAGGTGCCGTACCTGGCCTTGAGTGAGACTGACGTGATCGCCCAGACCGCCTCCCAGAGTTTCGACATTTCCGTGTGGCAGTTCCTCGCCGCGCCGTTGTTCGGCGCTCGGGTGGACATCGTGCCCAACGGCATCGCCCACGACCCGCAAGGGCTGCTCGAGCATGTGCAACGCCAGGCAATCACGGTACTGGAAAGCGTGCCGTCACTGATCCAGGGCATGCTCGCCCAGGAACGCATCGGCCTGGACGGCCTGCGCTGGATGCTGCCCACCGGTGAAGCGATGCCACCGCAGCTGGCGCACCAATGGTTATTGCGTTACCCGGACATTGGCCTGGTAAATGCCTATGGCCCGGCCGAATGCTCCGATGACGTGGCGTTCTTCCGGGTCGACATGGCCTCGACCGGTGGCAGCTACCTGCCGATTGGTACGCCCACCGACAACAACCGTTTGTACTTGCTCGATGGTGCGCTGGACCTGGTGCCGCTGGGGGCCGTGGGGGAACTGTGCGTGGCGGGCACCGGGGTAGGGCGCGGTTATGTCAGTGACCCCTTGCGCACAGCTCCGGTATTTGTGCCCAACCCGTTTGGTGCGTCAGGGGAGCGCTTGTACCGCACTGGCGACCTGGCGCGGCGTCGCCGCGACGGCGTGCTGGAGTACGTCGGACGCATCGATCATCAGGTGAAGATTCGTGGTTATCGCATCGAACTGGGGGAAATCGAAGCGCGGTTGCATGAACAGCCCGAGGTGCGCGATGGGGCGGTTGGGGTGCAGGAAGGCGCCAACGGCAAGCATCTGGTGGGTTATCTGGTCGCGGCCGACTCGGTACTGAAGCCGACCGAGCGCCTGGAGCGCATCAAGCAACGCCTGCGGGCCGAACTGCCGGAGTACATGGTGCCGCTGCATTGGCTGTGGCTAGACCGCTTACCCCTCAATGCCAACGGCAAACTCGACCGCAAGGCCTTGCCGGCCCTGGAAATTGGTCAATTGCAAAGCCAGGACTACCAGGCGCCAGGCAATGAGCTGGAGCAGACCCTGGCGGACATCTGGGCTCAGGTACTCAAGGTCGAGCGAGTGGGGGTGCGCGACAATTTCTTCGAACTGGGCGGCCACTCGTTACTGGCGACGCAAATCGCCTCACGGGTGCAAAAGGTCCTGCAACGCAACGTGCCGCTGCGGGCGATGTTCGAGTGCAGCACGGTGCAGGAGCTGGCCGACTACATCGACGGGCTGGCGGCGAGTGAAATCACCGAGGAGAAGGTGGATCGGTTGAATGATTTGATGGCGCAGTTGGAAGGATTGTAGTTCTGCGGCGTCTATAAGAGGCCTCATCGCGGGCAAGCCTTGCTCCCACAGGGATCAGCTATGAACAGCGCATCTGTGCAAGAGCAAAAAACCTGTGGGAGCAAGGCTTGCCCGCGATGGCGTCATTACTAAACACCGCAAAGCCCAAGATTGACGCCTCGCCCTGCACGGCTCAGTCTCCCCAAGGCTTTTTTTCCCACTCAATCAAAGAGGTCGCCAATGCCTTTTGTAACCCTTGACGGACAACCCTTCCACTATCTGGACCAAGGCCAGGGCCCGGTGGTGCTGCTGGGCAGCAGCTACCTGTGGGATCACACCATGTGGGCGCCGCAGATCGAGGCATTGTCCCGGCATTACCGGGTGATCGCCCTGGATTTGTGGGGCCACGGCCAGTCCGGGCGTTTGCCTGAGGGCATGACGTCCCTGGACGACCTGGCCCGCCAGGCACTGGCGTTGATGGATCATCTGGAGGTCGATTGCTTCAGTCTGGTTGGGCTTTCGGTGGGCGGGATGTGGGGCGCACGGCTGGCGCTGATGGCGCCCAAGCGGCTCGAGGCGTTGGTGCTGATGGACACTTACGTGGGGGTCGAGCCTGAGCCGACTCGCCAGTATTACTTCTCGTTGTTCGACACAATCCAAGCCAGCGGCAGCATCCCCGAGCCGTTGCTGGACATTGTCGTGCCGATTTTTTTCCGGCCGGGCATTGACCCGCAGTCACCGCTCTACCAGCAGTTTCGCGCCACACTGGCCGCACTGCCGGCCGAGCGGCTGCGCGACAGCATCGTGCCGTTGGGGCGAATCATTTTTGGTCGGGACGATATCCTGCCGCGCCTGCCTGAGCTCAATGCCAGGCGCACGCTGGTGATGTGCGGCGACCAGGACAAACCGCGACCACCGTCCGAGGCACTGGAAATGGCTGAGCTGATCGGGTGCCCGCATCTGCTGATTCCAGAGGCGGGGCATATTTCCAACCTGGAAAACCCGGAATTCGTCACCCGGGCCTTGCTGGAGTTTCTGCGCAACTGACCTAAAACGGTGGGAGCGGGCTTGCTCGCGAATGCGGTGGGTCAGTTACAGCTGTATTAACTGGTCCTGCGCATTCGCGAGCAAGCCCGCTCCCACAGGGGGACCTGTTGTGGGGGCCAGTCACTTCGGCCCGAGAATCTTCACCAGCTTGTCCGGCGACGGTGCGCCTTGCTGCTGTTGCAGTTCGCCCTTGTCATCCAGGTAGAAAATCGCCGGGGTGGCGGACAGTTCCAGCTCTTCCATCAACTGCAGGTTGGCGTCCAGTTTTGTCTGGATGGCCGGCGGTATGTTTTTGAGGGGTTTGAGCGCGCTGCCCTTGCCGGCCTTCTCGTGGTTTTCCAAGGCTTTCTCAGGGTCCTTGGCCGCCAGTAAGGCGGCGGATTTTCCTGGGCTGTCTTCGCGAATGATGCCCACCATGATGTGGCGCAACTGCACCTTGCCGGCCTTGACCCATGGCCGTGCCTGTTCCCAGAACATGTTGCAGTACGGGCAGTTCGGGTCACTGAACAGGTAGACGGTGCGCGGCGCGTCCTTGCTGCCGTCGGCGATCCAGTTACTTGTTTCCATCTTCCCCCAGATGGCTTTGGCCATCGGTGCATAGACCAGCTTTTGCAGCGGTTCGGCGCTCAGGTCCTTGCCGTCGGCGTCGTACAGGTTGCCCAGTAAAACGTGCTGGCCATCGGGTGTCAGGTACAGCGCCATCCCACGGTTCTGGTATTGCGCCGCATAACCACGCAACCCGTCCGGGGCTTCGAACGTGCCGACGATTTTCGCGCCTTTCGCTTCGATCTTCTTGATGGCCGCAGGCAGTTCTTCGGCCTGCAGCAACGGTGCCTGCGACAGCGCGGCGACGACGGCCAGGGTCAGCAGGTGGCGGAGGCGGGACATGGCGATTTCCTTGTGGCGGGGTGGGACGCCGTGGTCGAACCCGGCGTTTCAAAGTTTTCCAGGGCGCGGGCCAGGCTCGCTTCCGACAATTCGCCCAGGTGACTGCCCAGCAGGCGGCCGTCTGCACTGTAGAACAGCGTCGTGGGCAGGGCCATTGAACCAACGGCTTGACCGAGGCGACCACTGCCATCAAACAGTACGTTGTCCAGGCTCAAACCCTGGGTGGCGAGGAAAGTGCTGACGCTTTGCATGCTTTCGGCCTGGTTGACGAACAGGAACGTCAGGTCCGGGCGCTGCTGCTGGGCCTCTTCCAGTACGGGCATTTCGCGCCGGCAGGGCGGGCACCAGGTGGCCCAGAGGTTGATCACCAGAGGGCCGCCCTGGTAGTCGGTGAGTTTCACCGTCTCGCCGTCGGCGTTGCGCAGGTTGATTTCCGGCATTCGGGTGCCTTGTTCATAGATCGTCAATGACATCGTCGCCACCAGCCAGAACAGCAGGCCGCTGCCAACGCCGAAACCCAACGGCCGACGCAAGGCCGGTCGGTGCCGGGTCCACAGCAACGCGCCAATCACCAGCGCGACGATACCCGGCCAGGCCAGGAAACCGCCGTCGCGCAGGTCGACGATCTGCCACAGGTCATCCTGGTAATGATTCCAATAGGCGGCGACAAACCCGATCCGCGCGGCCAGAATCCCTAGCAAGAACAGTACGAACAGTACCGATTCGGGGTTCTCGCCCCCGCGCTTGGCTACTCGCCAGCCGACAAAGGTGGCCAGGGCCAGCGCGCTGATCAGCAACAGATGGTTAAGCGCAATGGCAAAAGTGCCCAGGGTGAACGTCAGCATCAGCGCGCATCCCGGGTGATGTTCCAGCGCTCCAGGAATTCCTTGGCATTGACTTCCCCGGTGATCCGCTGGCTGCGCCGCTCCTGACCGTCGGCGCCAATCCACAGCAGGCTGGGTGGTCCCGGCACTTGATAGCGGCCCAGCAGTTCACGACTGGCGGCATTGTCGGCGGTGACATCCAGACGCACCAGACGTACGTCTTTCAAGGCGTCCAGCACTTCGGCGCGGCCGAACACCTGTTTTTCCATGATCTTGCAGGACACGCACCAGTCGGCGTAGTAATCCAGCAGGACCCATTGGCCCTGGGCCTTGGCCGCATCCAGTTCCCGTTGCAGCGCGGCAGGCTCGCTGACCGTGATAAAGGCATCGTGGGCGCTGACGGCCGAGCTTTCCGAGGTGCCGGCATAGACCTTCAGGGGCTGGAAGAAATCATCGCCACCGCCCGCCGCGCCGATCACCAGCAGGCTGCCCCACACGCCGAACAGCAGCGACGCGCTGCCGCACACATAGGCTGTGCGACCGAAACCTTCGGTCTGACGCCAGGCGCTATAGGCGGCAATTAGCAGCAGCGTGCCCCACAGAGCGATCCACAGCGAGCCGTCAATGACCGGGCGAATCATCAGAATCGCGGTGCCCAGGAACAGGAAACCGAACACGCCCTTGAGCACATTCATCCAGGCGCCAGGTTTGGGCAGGAAACGATTGCCCACGGTCACCAATAGCAACAGCGGCAGGCCAATGCCGATGCCCATGGCGAACAGGATCAGCCCGCCGTGCACCGCATTGCCACTCTGGGCGATGTACAGCAGCGCACCGGCCAGCGGGGCGGTCATGCACGGGCCCACCAACAGGCCGGACAGCGCTCCGAGAATGCCGGCGCCCACCAGACTGCCGCCGCGGCGCTGGCGTCCGGCGCTTTCCAGGCGGTCGCGCAGGGCGGCGGGCAGTTGCAGTTCGAAGAAGCCGAACATGGGTAGCGCCAGCACGACGAATATCGCCGCGAAAGTACCCAGCAGCCACGGTTGCTGCAGCAGCGCTTGAAGGTTGGCCCCCAGCAGCGCGGCGATTACGCCCATGGCGGCATACACCAGGGCCATGCTGATCACGTAGCTGATGGCCAATGCCAATCCACGCCGCGGCCCCGCGCCGCTGCCCACCACCACCCCGGCCAGGATCGGCAACATGGGCAGCGAGCATGGTGTAAACGCCAGCAACAGGCCCAGGCCAAAGAACACCAGCAGGCTCCAGCCCAAGGCCCGTTGTTGCAGGCCGCTGGCCAGGGCCTGGTCCGGCGCCTCGCCACTGGCAATCGCTGGTGCGTTACCGCCCAGGTCTACCACTTGGGTCTGGGGTGGATAGCACAGGCCCGCGTCGGCGCAGCCCTGGAAGCCGACCTTGATCTTGCCGGTGGCGCCGGCGGGAATCTTCAGATCCAGCGCCTGGCGATACACCTGTTGATCGCCGAAAAACTCGTCGCTGTGGGCTTCACCTTCCGGCAGCTGCGGCTTTTGCGCCTCGGCAAGACCGTCGAATTTGAGTCGCTGCTGATACAGGTAGTAGCCGTCGGCGATCTGCCAGAACAACTGGGTTTCACCGGAGTCCAGGCGTTCGGAGGTAAACACGAATGCCTTTTCCACCGGTAGGAAATCGGTTTTGGTCTCGAAGGGATTGGCGGCCTGGGCCAGGCCCGAGATCAGCAGCAGCCACAGCAAAAACAATCGACGCATGGATAAAGCCTTAGAACGGAGCAAGTGGAATGCACGATGGCGACTGGCGATTAACCGTCGATTAACCCGGCGACGATCGGCAGGTAGCAATGATCGCCCATGTTTGCCGTACTCGTCGCATAATGTCGGCTTAATCGGCCGGCGGCCTAATGTACCTTTTTCCACGGGGCTTACCATGCACGTACTGGTCTGCGAAGACGATGAGTTGATCGCCAGCGGGATCGTCGCCGGTCTCACGGCCCAGGGCCTGACCGTCGAGCACGTCGCCACGGCCTCGGCGGCGCGGGCGATAGTCGGCGTGGCCAGGTTCGATGTCATGGTGCTGGACCTGGGGCTGCCCGACGAGGATGGCCTCAAATTACTGCGCCAATTGCGCCAGCAAGGCCTGGAGATACCGGTGCTGATCCTCACCGCCCGGGATTCGGTGACCGACCGGGTCGACGGCTTGCAGGCCGGTGCCGATGATTATTTGCTCAAGCCCTTCGATCTGCGTGAACTCGCAGCGCGCCTGCACACCTTGCTGCGGCGTGTGGCGGGGCGCAGCGTCAACCTGATCGAGCATGGCCGTCTGACTTACGACCCCAGCAGCCGGGAAACCACCCTGGGCGGACAGCCGGTGGACCTTTCCCGGCGTGAACAGTCACTGCTGCAGGCGCTATTGCACAGCCGCGGTCGGGTCCTGTCCACCGAGCAACTCAAGGACAGCGTCTACGGGTTCAACGACGAACTGGAAAGCAACGCCCTCAACGTCCATATCCATCACCTGCGACGCAAGCTCGGCAATGGCATTGTCGAGACGGTCCGCGGGCTGGGTTATCGGCTGGGGCCGGCCGATGACGGGGAGTCCTCCAAGTGATGAGCTTGCGATTGCGCCTGAGCCTGACCCTCGGCGCGGCCTTCGCCCTGATCTGGGCCCTGGCGGCGGCGTGGATGCTCAGTGATCTGCGCAACCAGATGATGTTTTCCCTGGACCAACGGCTGGTGGCTTCGGCGCGGATGGTCGCCGGGCTGCTGGAACAGATGCCGCCATTGCCCAGCAAGGGAGAAGGCACGCACCTGAGAACCGAGCAGTTGAGCATTCCGGGGGGTATGGCCTGCCAGGTCAGTTCCTTGCGGGGGGAGATCCTGGCCCGCAGCCATGGCACCCCGGACCAAACCCTGGAAGCCGAGAAGCTGGGCTTTCACGACCAGATGATCGACGGCGCGCCCTGGCGCAGTTTTACTCTGGCCCGGGGGGATTTGCGCATCACCACCGGCGACCGCCAGATCGAACGCGAAGCTTTGAACATGTCGGTACTGTTGGCGGCCTCGGTGCCGGTCGGCGTGGCGCTGCTGGGCTGCCTGTGTCTGTTGTGGCTGGGCATCGGCCAGGGCCTGGCACCGCTCAATCGCATGCGCGATGCGTTGATGCGACGCAATGCCGATTCCCTGGAGCCTTTGCAGATTCATCCGCTGCCCAGTGAACTGCGGCCGTTGCTGGAGACCCAGAACCAGCTGTTCCAGCGTATCGGCAAGACCATTGAGCGCGAGCGACGGCTGACCGGCGACGCCGCCCATGAGCTGCGCAGCCCATTGACGGCCATCAAGACTCACCTGCAAGTGGCGCGCATGACCGAGGGCGTCGCCCGCGATCAGTCCCTGGCCCGAGCCGAGGAGGGTGCCGACCGCTTGCACCGCACCCTCGAACAGTTGCTGTTGCTGGCCCGGGTCGAGGGCAGTCTGTCGTTCGACGATGGCGTGCAGTGCAACGCCGAGCAAGTGGCGCGACTGGCGATCCAGGATGCGACCGGCGGCGCTCCCCAGCGGATCAAGCTGCACCTGGCCCCCGAGGTCTCCGACGCGCCGGTGCAAATGCCGGCGGTGCTTTCCATCGCTGCCTTGCGCAATCTGCTGGACAACGCCTTGCGTCACACGCCGGACGATACTGAGGTGCAATTGAGCCTGGAAATGATTGGCCAGCGCGTGCGCTTTCAGGTTCGCGATCATGGTCCCGGCATAGACGCCGACGACATCCAGTACCTGACCCAGCGCTTCTGGCGCAACGGCCAGAGCACCGGCTGCGGGTTGGGGTTGGCGATCGTCCAGGCGATCGTCCAGCGCTGCGGTTGCGGTCTGCATTTCGACAGCCGTCCGGACGGATTGCGGGTTGAATTGACGATGCCGGTGCAGGTTGGTTAACCCCTCGTAGGAGCCGTCCACCGGGGAGCTGTATACATCCGTTGTAACGACCTGCCATTGGCGCACCCACCTCATCCGGGTCTATGTTTTTTTCAGCTCGACTCAAGGACTGAGGAAAACCGTGCCATGGAACCACTCATTGAAATCAGCACCGCAACACCCAGCGATGCCGGCATCATCAGCCGGATCGCCGAACGCTCCATTCGCCTCGGATGTGCCGCCGAACACCGTAACGACCCGCGCATCGTGGCGGCCTGGACGCGCCGCAACACCCTCGCCCAAATACAGCCTTTACTGCTCGACCCAAGGTTACGTCTGACCCTGGCGCGTTTGCAGGGGCGGTTGGTGGGCACCGCCATGGCTTCGGTCTGCGGCCGGATCGCCTTCTGCTATGTGCAACCGGAATGGTTTCGCCGCGGTGCCGGGCGAGCGCTGGTGCGGGACATCGAGGGGTGGTTGCGCGATCGCGGGGTCGTCCAGGTGACCCTCAACAGCACGCGCAGCAGCCACGGGTTCTATCGACACCTGGGGTTCAAGCAAAGCGCCGAGGCTTTCGCCATCGGCGGTGTCACCGCCATTGCCATGCACAAACCACTGGTCGAGCCTGCGGGGGAAAGTTCGGTTCGAGAGTAAATCCTTGCCGCGCCGGTGCGTTTCCACAACAGGAAACCTGCACGTGCGCCCCAACCGGATGCGCACCTGTCCGGGGTGCCATTTGGGTCACTACTACAGTGTATTGCGGGGTCGAGAGATGTCAGTCGCCAATAGTCTTATCGAAGCACAGCCGGCGCGGGTCAGTTGCGCGCCGACCGAGATGCTCTACCAATTCAACGAATCGCCGCTGCTGGCCCGCCAGAGCCGGCAGGAGTCCAACGCCCGCAGCTATCCACGGCGCATTCCCTTGGCCCTCAAGCGCGCCAGGGGCCTGTATGTCGAGGACGTCGAGGGCCGCACTTTCATCGACTGCCTGGCCGGGGCCGGCACTCTGGCGCTGGGGCATAACCATCCGGTGGTGATCGAGGCGATCCAGCAGGTGCTAAGCGATGAGTTGCCTTTACATACCCTGGACCTGACCACGCCGGTCAAGGATCGCTTCGTCCAGGACCTGTTCGGCCTGTTGCCGGCGGACCTTGCCGCCGAGGCGAAGATCCAGTTCTGCGGCCCCACCGGTACTGACGCGGTGGAAGCCGCCCTCAAACTGGTACGCACGGCCACCGGGCGCAGCACCGTGCTGTCGTTCCAGGGCGGTTATCACGGCATGAGCCAGGGTGCGCTGAGCCTGATGGGCAGCCTGGGGCCGAAAAAACCCTTGGGCGCCTTGCTCGGTAACGGCGTGCAGTTCATGCCTTACCCCTACGATTACCGCTGTCCATTCGGTTTGGGCGGTGCCTTGGGGGTGAAGGCCAATCTGCATTATCTGGAAAACCTGTTGACTGACCCCGAGGCCGGCGTGCAATTGCCGGCGGCAGTGATCGTCGAGGTGGTGCAGGGCGAGGGTGGGGTCATCCCGGCCGATCTGGATTGGCTGCGCGGATTGCGGCGCATCACCGAGCAGGCGGGCGTGGCGCTGATCGTCGACGAGATCCAGAGTGGTTTTGGCCGCACCGGCAAAATGTTCGCGTTCGAACATGCCGGCATCATTCCAGATGTGGTGGTGCTGTCCAAGGCCATTGGCGGCAGCCTGCCGCTGGCGGTGGTGGTCTATCGTGACTGGCTCGACACCTGGCTGCCGGGAGCCCACGCCGGGACCTTCCGTGGCAATCAAATGGCCATGGCCGCCGGTTCTGCGGTGATGCGTTATCTGGTGGAACACAACCTGCCGGCCCACGCCAGCGCCATGGGCGATCGCTTGAGCGAACACCTGTACGTCCTGCAGCGGGATTTTGCGCAGCTGGGCGATATCCGTGGTCGCGGGCTGATGCTTGGCGTCGAACTGGTTGACCCGGCCGGGACGCCGGATGCCTTGGGTCACCCGCCAGTCAACGCATCTCTGGCGCCACGGTTGCAACGTGAATGCCTCAAGCGTGGGTTGATCCTGGAGTTGGGTGGCCGACAGGGCGGCGTGGTGCGGTTCCTGCCGCCGCTGATCATCACGGCGGCGGAAATCGACCGGGTTGCCGAGATTTTCGCACGTGCCTTGAAGGCTGCCGTTGCCCAAAGCTAATTTTCACCCGGCTCCAAACGTTCCTTTCATACCCTGGCTGCGTACGCACCGCAGTGAACCTCGAGCAAAGATGGAGAGACACCCATGACTTCAGTATTCGACCGCGAGGACATCGTTTTTCAGGTCGTGGTCAACCACGAAGAACAGTATTCGATCTGGCCTGACTACAAGGCCATCCCTGAAGGTTGGCGTGCCATTGGAAAAAGTGGCTTCAAGAAGGACTGCCTGGCTTACATCGAAGAAGTCTGGACTGACATGCGCCCGTTGAGCCTGCGCAAGAAAATGGACGAGCAGGTGGCTGTGGTTCATTAATGCAGAAATTCTGAAAAAACCCCTAACCCCTGTGGGAGCGGGCTTGCTCGCGAAAGCGGTCTGTCTGTCAATCAAGTATTAGCTGACACTCCGCTTTCGCGAGCAAGCCCGCTCCCACAGGGTTTTGTGTTGTTGCGGGTTACTTGAACCGCCGCTCCACCCCTTTCTCCACCAGGATCTTCGCCGAAATCTCTTCCACGGAAAAATGCGTGGAGTTGATGTGGGGAATGTTCTCCCGCCGGAACAGGTTTTCCACCTCGCGCACTTCAAATTCGCACTGGGCGTAGCTCGAATAGCGGCTGTTGGGTTTGCGCTCGTTGCGAATCGCCGTAAGTCGGTCCGGATCGATGGTCAGGCCGAACAGCTTGTGCTGGTGGGCGCGCAGGGCGCTGGGCAGTTGCAGGCGCTCCATGTCGTCTTCGGTCAGCGGATAGTTGGCCGCGCGGATACCAAATTGCATTGCCATGTACAGGCACGTCGGCGTCTTACCACAGCGCGACACGCCCACTAGGATCAAATCGGCCTTGTCGTAATAATGCGTACGGGCGCCGTCATCGTTGTCCAGGGCGAAGTTGACCGCCTCGATCCGCTCCATGTAGTTGGAGTTATGACCAATGGAATGGGACTTGCCGACCGAGTAGGACGAATGCTCGCTCAGTTCCTGTTCCAGGGGCGCCAGGAAGGTGGAAAAAATGTCGATCATGAAACCATTGGACGTTGCGAGAATCTCACGGATGTCCTGATTGACGATGGTATCGAAGATAATCGGGCGGAAACCGTCGGTTTCGGCGGCTTTATTGATTTGCTGTACCATGGCCCGGGCCTTGTCGACGTTGTCGATGTAGGGGCGGGTCAGCTTGGCGAAGGTAATGTTTTCGAATTGCGCCAACAGGCTTTGGCCCAGTGTTTCGGCCGTGATGCCGGTGCCGTCGGAGATAAAGAAAGCAGATCGTTTCATTTGCGCCTTGGGCCCTAGTGAGCTAGTGACGATTCTTGGATATGATAGGCGCGATTTGCCGGCCGCCAGTGGCCCGCATTCTCACTTATTTTCCAGGTCCAGGCCATATCGCCGGTATTTGCTCCCCTGGAGCTGCCGGTGCCTTGAGCTTTTCCAACACAGTTAGTGGAGAGATCACCTTGGTAGAGTACGTAGTTTCCCTCGATAAGCTCGGCGTCCATGATGTAGAGCATGTGGGGGGCAAGAACGCATCCCTGGGCGAGATGATCAGTAACCTCGCCGGTGCCGGCGTATCGGTGCCAGGTGGCTTCGCCACGACAGCTCAGGCTTATCGTGATTTTCTGGAACTGAGCGGCCTGAACCAACAGATCCACGACGCGCTCGATGCCCTGGACGTCGATGACGTCAATGCCCTGGCCAAGACCGGCGCCCAGATCCGCCAGTGGATCATGGACGCCGAGTTTCCCGAGAAGCTGAACGCCGAGATCCGCACGGCCTTCGCCAAATTGTCCGAAGGCAATCCCGACATTGCCGTTGCCGTGCGCTCCTCGGCTACCGCCGAAGACCTGCCGGATGCTTCCTTCGCCGGCCAGCAGGAAACCTTCCTGAACATCCGTGGCGTGGAAAACGTCATCCGTGCCGCCAAGGAAGTCTTCGCCTCTCTCTTTAACGACCGTGCCATTTCCTACCGTGTACACCAGGGCTTCGACCACAAGCTGGTCGCCCTGTCTGCCGGTGTGCAGCGCATGGTCCGCTCGGAAACCGGCACCGCCGGGGTGATGTTCACCCTCGACACCGAGTCGGGTTTCCGTGACGTGGTATTCATCACCGGCGCCTACGGCCTGGGTGAAACCGTCGTACAAGGCGCGGTGAACCCGGATGAGTTCTATGTCCATAAAGGCACGCTGGAAGCCGGCCGTCCGGCCATCTTGCGCCGTAACCTGGGCAGCAAGGCCATCAAGATGGTCTACGGCGACGAAGCCAAGGCTGGTCGTTCGGTCAAGACCGTCGATGTGGACAAGGCCGAGCGTGCGCGCTTCTGCCTGAGCGACGCTGAAGTCAGCGAGCTGGCCAAGCAGGCGATGATCATCGAGAAGCACTACAAGTGCCCGATGGACATCGAATGGGCCAAGGACGGTGACGACGGCAAGCTGTATATCGTGCAAGCCCGTCCGGAAACCGTGAAGAGCCGTACCCAGGCCAATGTCATGGAGCGCTACCTGCTCAAGGAAACCGGCACCGTGCTGGTGGAAGGCCGTGCCATCGGCCAGCGCATCGGCGCCGGCAAGGTACGGATCATCAAGGACGTTTCGGAGATGGATAAGGTCCAGGCCGGCGATGTGCTGGTTTCCGACATGACCGACCCGGACTGGGAACCGGTGATGAAGCGCGCCAGCGCCATCGTCACCAACCGCGGGGGGCGTACCTGCCACGCGGCGATCATCGCCCGTGAACTGGGCATCCCGGCCGTAGTCGGTTGCGGCAACGCCACCCAACTGCTCAAGGACGGCCAGGGCGTCACCGTGTCCTGCGCCGAAGGCGATACCGGCTATATCTTCGAAGGCGAACTGGGCTTCGACATCAAGAAGAACTCCGTGGACGCCATGCCGGACCTGCCGTTCAAGATCATGATGAACGTCGGCAACCCGGATCGCGCCTTTGACTTCGCGCAACTGCCAAACGCCGGCGTGGGCCTCGCCCGTCTGGAGTTCATCATCAACCGCATGATCGGCGTACACCCCAAGGCGTTGCTGAACTACGACGGTTTGCCGCCGGAGATCAAGGACAGCGTCGACAAACGCATTGCCGGCTACAACGATCCGGTCGGTTTCTACGTCGAGAAGCTGGTGGAAGGCATCAGCACCCTGGCGGCTGCGTTCTGGCCGAAAAAGGTCATCGTGCGTCTGTCGGACTTCAAGTCCAATGAATACGCCAACCTGATCGGCGGCAAGCTGTACGAGCCGGAAGAAGAAAACCCGATGCTGGGCTTCCGTGGCGCTTCGCGCTACATCAGCGAGTCGTTCCGTGACTGCTTCGAGCTCGAGTGCCGCGCCCTCAAGCGTGTGCGCAACGAGATGGGCCTGACCAACGTCGAAATCATGGTGCCGTTCGTGCGCACCCTGGGCGAAGCGAGCCAGGTTGTCGACCTGCTGGCGGAAAACGGCCTGGCCCGTGGCGACAACGGTCTGCGCGTGATCATGATGTGCGAGCTGCCATCCAACGCGATCCTCGCTGAAGAGTTCCTTGAGTTCTTCGACGGTTTCTCCATCGGCTCCAACGACCTGACCCAGTTGACCCTGGGCCTGGACCGTGACTCCGGCATCATTGCGCACCTGTTCGACGAGCGGAACCCGGCGGTCAAGAAGCTGCTGGCCAATGCCATTGCCGCCTGCAACAAGGCCGGCAAGTACATCGGTATCTGCGGTCAGGGCCCTTCGGACCACCCGGACCTGGCCAAGTGGCTGATGGAGCAGGGCATCGAAAGCGTTTCGTTGAACCCCGACTCCGTACTGGAGACCTGGTTCTTCCTGGCTGAGGGTCAGGCTGCGGTCTGATCGAGTGAAGGGGCCTAACCGGCTGATGTCAGTCGGTTAAGCGCAACCCTTGTGGGAGCGGGCTTGCTCGCGAAAGCGGTGTGTCAGACAACATCAATGTTGACTGTTCCACCGTCTTCGCGAGCAAGCCCGCTCCCACTGGTTGTGCGGCTTGACCCATAGGCCCCTTTTGATTGAAGTAGGGCGGGCTCCAGGCGGATGCCGCCCTTTTTTGTGCAAGAGCATTATGCAAAGCAGCAGCAAGCTTTTTCCTGTCGCCCTGATCAGCGCCGAGCGGCGTGGTGATCTGAGCGAAGACGTCTATCGTCTGAAGCCCGGCAACAGTCCGGACTACAGCGTTGAACTGGCCATCACCCGATTGGGTTTGGCCGACGGCAGCGAGGTTCGCGGCATTCCCGTGATCCTGCTGCACGGCAGTTTTTCCAACCGGCGCTTCTGGTATTCGCCCAAGGGCTTGGGCCTGGGGGCCTATCTTGCGCGGCTGGGCTTTGACGTGTGGATTCCCGAGATGCGTGGCCATGGCCTGTCCCAGCGCAATCATGACTACCGCAAGAACCGCGTCGCCGATTACGCTCGTTACGACCTGCCGGCCATTGGCGCCTTCGTGCGTGAGCAAAGCGGGCAGGTGCCACACTGGATCGGTCACTCCCTGGGTGGCATCACCCTGGCGGCGGCGTTGGGCGGCCACTACCTGGGCGAACCGGCTGTGGCTTCGGCGGCATTTTTTGGCACCCAGGTCAGCCGCACCTACTGGCCGCTGAAAATCCCGCCGGTGGAATGGAGCGGGCGTTTCATCCTCAAGCGTTTTGCCCAATTGTCCGGTTCACGGCTCAAGCGCGGCCCGGAGGACGAGCCTATCGGCCTAGCCCTGGAGAGCATGCGCTGGTATGGCTTGTTCGGGCGTTTCGGTGATGCCGAGAAGAACTGGTGGGCGGGGCTGGCCGATGTGCGGGTGCCGGTGCTGGCGGTGAGCGCGGCCGGCGATCAGCAGGACCCAACCTGGGCTTGCCGCAAACTCTTTGAACAGATTGGCTCCGAGCACAAGCAGTTTGTCTGCCTGGGCCGGGAGCAGGGCTTCAACGACAATTTCGGCCATGTCGAGATGCTGGTCAGCAAAGCGGCCCACGCTGAGGTCTGGCCGCTGGTGGCGCGCTGGCTGGCGGATCAGCACGAACCGTTGCTGGCAGATCCATCCCGGCTGGCCGAGGCGGTTTGAAGCGAAGGCTCTGACAAGGGCATTTCGCTCTTCTCGGCTTGCGGCTAAGATATGACGCGATACGCGGTTCCGGTCACAAACGGTTGCTCACTCAGCCTGACGTTCCAGCCTTTACAGGAGTTGTTCAATGAACCATTACCTCACGCCCGACCTGTGCGACGCCTACCCGGAGTTGGTGCAAGTGTTGGAGCCGATGTTCAGCAATTTTGGCGGCCGCGATTCCTTCGGTGGCGAAATCGTGACCATCAAGTGCTTCGAGGACAACTCCCTGGTCAAGGAGCAGGTGGAACTCAAGGGAAACGGCAAAGTGTTGGTGGTCGATGGCGGCGGCTCGCTGCGCCGGGCATTGCTGGGTGACATGCTGGCCGAGAAAGCCGCGAAAAACGGTTGGGAAGGGTTGGTGATTTACGGCTGCATCCGCGACGTCGACGTCATCGCCCAGACAGACCTCGGTGTCCAGGCCCTGGCCAGCCATCCAATGAAAACCGACAAGCGTGGCATCGGCGATCTCAATGTCGCGGTGACCTTCGCCGGCGTGACGTTTCGTCCAGGCGAGTATGTCTATGCGGACAACAACGGTGTGATTGTTTCGCCAAGCCCGCTGAAAATGCCTGAATGAAGCGTCAATGCCATAAGGGATGAGGATGTTCGAGGAAGAAAACGCGCAATGGGGGCTGGTGCATGCCCTGGTGCTGGACGGTATTGGTGGCGCGCGTTCGATAGCCCGGACAGAACTCGACGATTTGCAGCTACAGGCCCACGAAAGCCTGTGGCTGCACTGGGATCGCAGTCACCCGCAAACCCACACCTGGCTACGCAAGTCCAGTGGTCTGAGCGAATTCAACTGCGACCTGCTGCTGGAGGAGAACACCCGGCCGCGCCTGTTGCCGTTGCCCAACGCCGAGTTGCTGCTGTTTCTGCGCGGCATCAATCTCAACCCGGGCGCTGAACCTGAGGACATGGTGTCGGTGCGGATCTTCGCGTCCGCCCAGCGAGTCATCTCCCTGCGCCTGCGTCCGTTGCGCGCCACCGATGAACTATTGACGCAACTGGCCGAGGGCAAGGGGCCAAGGACCGCGTCGGAACTCATCCTTTATATGGCGCAGTACCTGACCAACAAGGTGCAGGATCTGGTCACCCAGCTCTCGGAAATCGTCGATGGCGAAGAAGAAAAAATCGATACCGACGAACGGTATACCCCCGAGCATGATGCCATTTTGCACATTCGTAGAAGGGCGGCCGGGCTGAAGCGGTTCCTGGCACCACAGCGGGATATTTTCGGCCAGATGACCCGGCTCAAACTGCCGTGGTTTGTCGAAGATGATGGCGACTACTGGAACGAATTGAACAACAGCCTGACCCGCTACCTCGAAGAGCTGGAATTGACTCGAGAGCGCGTGGGGCTTGTGCTGGAGGCCGAGGACCGGCGTCTGTCTGTGCGCATGAATCGCACCATGTACCGCTTTGGCATCATCACCGGGATTTTCCTGCCGATGAGTTTTCTCACCGGTCTTTTGGGCATCAATGTCGGCGGCATTCCGTTCTCCGAAAGCCCTTATGGCTTCCTGGTTGCATGCCTGTTGATGGTCGGCGTGGCCCTGGGTCAGTGGTGGTTATTCCGCCGTTTGCGCTGGGTTTGACGGAGCGCCATGTGACCCGCCGAAATTTGATCGCGTCTTTCACAGACATCACGAGAGGTGCGTATGCACGATCCGTTTGAACAGTCTTTGCGCGACATGCTCAAGGCTTCGCCGTCCAGCCGGGACGACGATGCATGCCTGGGACGTGTACTGAAAACCGCCAATCGCCAGGTTGGCGCCGGCGATCTGTTCAGCCTGCTGGGCCGCTGGTTGCCCGCGCTGATGATCGCCCTGAATAACGGGTCCGCCCACGTTTCGCCGGTTTCCCGTCGTAAATCTGTTACTCGCACCGCTGATAAGGCTGATTGAATATGGAACTTGATCTCTGGACCCAGAGCCTCGTCACGGCAATGACCGCGTTGTGGACCAAGGTGGCTAATTTCATCCCGAACCTCTTCGGCGCGCTGGTGGTGCTGTTATTGGGGTTCGTGGTGGCCAAGTTGCTGGACACCCTGCTTTCAAAACTGCTCGCAAAATTGGGGCTCGACCGCCTGATGGGCGGCACCGGCCTGACCAAGTTGCTGTCGCGCGGTGGCATTCAGGTACCGATCTCGACCTTGGTCGGCAAGATCGTCTACTGGTTCGTTCTGCTGATTTTCCTGGTTTCCGCGGCTGAATCCCTTGGCCTTGAGCGAGTTTCAGCTACGCTCGATATGCTTGCGCTGTATTTGCCGAAGGTTTTCGGTGCCGCGCTGGTATTGCTGGTGGGCGTTCTGCTGGCGCAACTGGCCAACGGGCTGGTGCGTGGCGCGGCCGAAGGCGTCGGGCTCGACTACGCCCAAGGCTTGGGGCGCATTGCCCAAGGCCTGGTGATCATCATCAGTATTTCGGTCGCGATCAGCCAGTTGGAGGTCAAGACTGACCTGCTCAACCACGTGATCGTCATCGTATTGATTACCGTTGGTCTGGCGGTTGCGCTGGCAATGGGGTTGGGAAGCCGGGAAATTGCCGGCCAGATTCTTGCGGGAATCTATGTGCGTGAATTGTATGAGGTTGGGCAACAAGTGCGTGTTGGCGAGGTCGAAGGCCAGATCGAGGAGATCGGCACGGTGAAGACCACATTGCTGACCGAGGAGGGCGAACTGGTATCGCTCTCCAATCGGATCCTGCTGGAACAGCATGTGAGTAGCCGCTAACCCGGCAAACCCTGCTAATGTATGCCGCCGCAAAATGCCTGTTAACGCAGGCTGCGGCGCACATTGACCTAGACTGTCGGCCCGACTTGTTTTGAACAAACCCCAATCGCTATCCACGCGCTACGACCCCCGTGATCTCTCCGATGAGGAGTTGGTCGCGCGCGCGCATACGGAACTTTTTCACGTAACGCGTGCTTACGAAGAATTGATGCGCCGTTACCAGAGAACATTATTTAACGTTTGTGCACGTTATCTGGGGAACGATCGTGATGCTGACGATGTCTGTCAGGAGGTGATGTTGAAGGTGCTGTATGGCCTGAAGAACTTCGAGGGGAAATCGAAGTTCAAGACATGGCTATATAGCATCACGTACAACGAATGCATCACGCAGTACCGTAAGGAACGGCGAAAGCGTCGCTTGATGGACGCTTTAAGCCTGGACCCTCTGGAGGAAGCCTCTGAAGAAAAGGCGCCCAAACCGGAGGAGAAAGGCGGGCTTGATCGCTGGCTTGTCCATGTGAACCCGATCGACCGGGAGATTCTGGTGCTACGATTTGTCGCAGAGCTGGAATTCCAAGAGATCGCAGACATAATGCACATGGGGTTGAGCGCGACAAAAATGCGTTACAAGCGCGCTCTTGATAAATTGCGTGAGAAATTTGCGGGTATTGCTGAAACTTAGTTCGGCGCAAATATCTCTTACGTGTAGGCAAGTTCTGATAGACTTGTCGCCGAGTTGTCCCCCGGTTTGCGGGACTGCTTTACAATCACCAGATGGGGATTTAACGGATGAAACTGAAAAACACCTTGGGCTTTGCCATTGGTTCTTTGATTGCTGCCACTTCGTTCGGCGCTCTGGCACAAGGCCAAGGCGCAGTTGAAATCGAAGGCTTCGCGAAGAAAGAACAATTCGACAGCGCTCGTAACTTCAAGAACAACGGCAACCTGTTCGGCGGTTCGATCGGCTACTTCCTGACCGACGACGTTGAGCTGCGTCTGGCCTACGACGAAGTGCACAACGCACGTTCCGACGACGGCCGTAACATCAAGGGCTCCAACACCGCTCTGGACGCTCTGTACCACTTCAACAACCCAGGCGACATGCTGCGTCCATACGTATCGGCTGGTTTCTCTGATCAGAGCATCGGTCAGAACGGCCGTAGCGGTCGCAATGGCTCCACCTTCGCCAACGTTGGCGGCGGTGCCAAGCTGTACTTCACCGACAACTTCTACGCCCGTGCCGGCGTTGAAGCTCAGTACAACATCGACCAGGGCGACACCGAGTGGGCTCCAAGCGTCGGTATCGGTGTGAACTTCGGTGGCGGCTCCAAGCCTGCTGCTGCTCCAGTTCCAGCTCCGGCTGAAGTCTGCTCCGACAGCGACAACGATGGCGTGTGCGACAACGTCGACAAGTGCCCTGACACCCCAGCCAACGTAACTGTTGACGCTGATGGCTGCCCAGCTGTTGCTGAAGTCGTACGTGTTGAGCTGGACGTCAAGTTCGACTTCGACAAGTCGGTCGTTAAAGAAAACAGCTACGGCGACATCAAGAACCTGGCTGATTTCATGAATCAGTATCCATCCACCAGCACCACTGTTGAAGGTCACACTGACTCCGTCGGTCCTGACGCTTACAACCAGAAACTGTCCGAGCGTCGTGCAAACGCCGTTAAAGACGTTCTGACCAACCAGTACGGTGTTGAATCGTCCCGCGTTCAGTCTGTTGGCTACGGCGAATCCCGCCCAGTTGCCGACAACGCTACTGACGCTGGCCGCGCTGTAAACCGTCGCGTAGAAGCAGAAGTTGAAGCCGAAGCTAAGTAATTAGCCCACAGCTTTAGAAAAGCCCGGCTTAGGCCGGGCTTTTCTTTGCCTGCGATTTATAAAAAAAGCCGTGGGTCTGCCACAGTGGGGTGAGTTAAAACACTGAGCCTGTGGGAGCAAAGCTTGCTCGCGATAGCGGTGTGCCAGCCCATATGAATGTTGCTGACTCTACCTCATCGCGAGCAAGCTTTGCTCCCACAGGTTCGGCAGCTTTGGCCACCGCACCAATCACCAGGATCGCCGGGCTCTTGAGTTGGAACGCGTTTGCGTCGGCTTCCATCGAGGCCAGGTCGCTGCGACAGTCACGCTGATGGGGCAGGGAGGCGTTTTCGATCATGGCCACTGGTGTGTCTGCCGCCAGGCCACCGGCCAGCAGTTGCTCGCGGATCTCGCTGAGTTTCGCCACGCCCATATACACCACCAGGGTCGTGCCGCTTTGGGCCAAGGCTTTCCAGTTCAGGCTGCTGCCGTCCTGGGTGTGGGCGGTGACCAGCGTCACGCCACGGGCAATCCCGCGCAGCGTCAGCGGAATATCACATTGGGTGGCCCCCGCAAGACCGGCCGTAATGCCATTGACCAGCTCCACTTCGACGCCGCGCTCGCGCAGCCACTGCGCCTCTTCGCCGCCCCGGCCGAAGATGCACGGGTCGCCGCCCTTGAGGCGTACCACGCACTTGCCCTGACGGGCATAACGCAGCATCAGCCGATGGATAAAGGCCTGTGGCGTGGAGCGGCACCCGCCGCGCTTGCCCACGGCAATGATCCGCGCGCCGGGGCAGTGCTCCAGCACCGCATCGTTGACCAGATCGTCGATCAACACCACGTCGGCTTCGCCCAAGGCGCGCACGGCTTTGAGGGTCAGCAATTCAGGGTCGCCAGGACCTGCACCCACCAGCCAGACTTTTGCGTTCATAGTGTTTTCTTCACGAGACAGCGGCCACCGGTTGCGCGGTGGCAACCAGTAGGCGTTTGATTTCCGGTACACAGGAGCCGCATTGCGTGCCGCAGCCCAGTTCCTGTTTCAGCCCCTGCAAATCCAGGCCACGTTCAATGCCCGCGCAGATCGCACGCTGGCTGACGTTCATGCAGTTGCACAGCGTTTTGCTCCCGCCGACCGAGGCGCCGACATTGCCTGGTGGAGCGCTTAAAGGTGCCAGCAGCCAGCGCCGCAACTGCTCATCGGCACGGCCTTCGAGCCAGAGGTTTTGCAGCCAGTGCCGGGCGAGGGTTTCACCGGCCAGGCGAATCGCGGTGATGCGGCCGTTTTCGATCCGCACCCGTTTACCGATGGAGCGA
The DNA here is from genome assembly GCF_030687835.1 of Pseudomonas hefeiensis. Lineage (NCBI taxonomy): Bacteria > Pseudomonadati > Pseudomonadota > Gammaproteobacteria > Pseudomonadales > Pseudomonadaceae > Pseudomonas > Pseudomonas hefeiensis. Next base: position 4,403,109 of record NZ_CP117449.1, on the reverse strand, counting down.
CGCGGATCGTCATAGGCCAGCACGGGTCCTTCGATGAGCCCCAATTGCTCGTCGATCGCTTGTAGCAACTGTGGCTCGGGGGCGACGGCGCTGGCTGCGCGAATCAGCAACGCGGGACGTTCGCGCCCGGTCAGGCTCAGGCTGACGTAGGAAAACGCCTCACACAGTGGGCGCAAAGTCTCCAGATGCTGTTGAACATTGCCTTCGACCAGGGCGAAAAGCTGCCAGGGCAGATTCACCGGCTCCAGGCGCACGCCGCTGTGTTTGAGCTCCGGCTGTTTTGACAAGGGGTCGAAGGCCGGTTGAGTCAGGGTATTGACCCCACCCTTGAGAAAGCGGTCGCCCCAGTGCATGGGCAGGAACGCCTGGCCGGGGCGCACGCTGTCGTCACTGTCCACCGCCACGATGATGGTGCCACGACGGCTCTTGAGGCTGACCAGGTCACCGGCTTGCAGGCGATGGCGATGCAGTTCGTCGGGGTGCAGGCTGAGCACGGCCTCGTTCACATGGCCGAATAATTGCGCTGCGGTGCCGGTACGGCTCATGCCATGCCATTGGTCCCGCAGTCGACCGGTGTTGAGGGTCAGCGGGTAGCGGGCATCGCGCAGCTCTTTGGCGGCGCGATACGGCTCTGCGACGAACCGCGCGCGGCCATTGTCGGTAGGAAAAATCCCGTCCAGATACAGGCGCGGCGTTCCGCTGCTGGCGCCTTCCGGGAAGGGCCATTGCTGAGGACCGAGTTGATCGATCAGGGCGTGGCTGATACCGGACAAGTCCAGGTCGCGGCCACGGGTCAGTTGCTTGTATTCATCGAACAACTGGGCTGAGGTTTCAAAGGCGAACAGACTGGGCCTGCCCGGGCGCAGGCGTTTCTCCAGGCGTTGGGCGAAATCCACGGTAATCGCCCAGTCCGGCCGTGCCTCACCCGGTGCGGCAATCGCCCGGCGGACGTGGGAAATACGCCGTTCGGAGTTGGTCACTGAACCTTCTTTCTCGCCCCAACTGGCCGCTGGCAGCAGCAGATCGGCAAACGCGGCGGTTTCGGTGGTCCGGAAGGCCTCTTGCAGCACCACGAATGGACAGGCTTGCAGGGCGTCCCGTACCGCTGTCTGGTCTGGCATTGACTGTGCGGGGTTGGTGCAGGCAATCCACAATGCCTTGATCTTGCCGCTGCGAACCTGTTCGAACAGTTCGATGGCGCTCAAACCCGTGGTCGCGGGCAATTGTTCAACGCCCCAGTAGCGGGCGACTTCGGCGCGATGCTCAGCATTGGCGGCGTCGCGATGGCCCGGCAGCAGGTTCGACAGGCTACCGGTTTCCCGACCGCCCATGGCATTGGGCTGACCGGTCAGCGAGAAGGGCCCGGCGCCCGGCCGGCCGATTTGCCCGGTGGCCAGGTGCAGGTTGATCAACGCGCTGTTCTTCGCACTGCCGGCGGTGGACTGATTCAAGCCCATGCACCACAACGACAGGAAGCTGGGCGAAGTGCCGACCCATTCGGCGCACTGGTGCAGTTGCTCGACGCTGATGCCGCAGATCTGGGCGACCATCGCCGGCGTGTAGTCGCGCACCAGGTTCTTCAGGTCCGCCAAGCCTTCGGTGTGAGCCTTGATGAAATCGCGGTCGACCCAGTCTTCCCACAACAACAGGTGCAAAATCCCATGGAACAAGGCGACATCGGTGCCCGGCAGGATCGCCAGGTGCAAGTCGGCAAGGTCGCAGGTGTCGGTACGCCGTGGATCGATAACGATGATTTTCATCTGCGGCCGGCGGGACTTGGCTTCCTCCAGGCGACGGAACAGGATCGGATGGGCGTAGGCCATGTTACTGCCGACAATCATCACGCAGTCGCTCAGCTCCAGGTCTTCATAGCTGCAGGGAGGCGCATCGGCGCCAAGGCTTCGCTTGTAGCCCACCACCGCCGAGGACATGCACAGCCGGGAATTGCTGTCGATATTGTTGGTGCCCACCAGGGCCCGGGCGAGTTTGTTGAAGGCGTAATAGTCCTCGGTCAGCAGTTGCCCGGAGATGTAGAACGCCACGCTGTCGGGGCCATGTTCGGCGATGGTATCGGCGAAGATGCTGGCCGCGTGATCCAGCGCGCTGTCCCAGTCGCTGCGGGCACGGGACAAGCCCTTGCCCAGGCGCAGTTCGGGATACAAGGCGCGCGCGGCGAGGTCGCCGGTCAGGTGCAGGGTCGAACCCTTGCTGCACAGTTTGCCGAAGTTGGCCGGATGGGCAGGATCGCCACTGACGCCGAGGATGCGCTCGTCGTCATGTTCGATCAGCACGCCGCAACCGACCCCGCAATAACAGCAGGTCGAGGCAGTGGTCTGACGGCTCATCAGCTTGCTTCCCGCAATGCCAGCATCACCCGGCCGTTTTCGACCCGCGCCGAATGATGATGCGCGCAGCCCACATCCGGGGCCTGGGCCTGGCCGGTTTCCAGGTCGATCTGCCAGTTGTGCAGCGGGCAGGCCACGCGCTTGCCATAGATCAACCCCTGGGACAGCGGACCACCCTTGTGCGGGCAGCGGTCATCGAGTGCGAAAACCTCATCGTCACTGGTACGAAAAATCGCGATGTCGCCTTTTGGTCCGTTGATGATGCGCGAGCCCAGGGCGTTGATCTCTTCCAGCGCGCAGATATCCAGCCAGTTCATGCCGGCACCTCCAGGTTTTTCACGGGGATGACTTCAAACTCTTTTTTCAACCGGGGTTGTTCCAGGCGTTCTTTCCATGGGTCCTGTTCCAGCGACAGGGAGAACTTCAGGCGTTCATGCAAGGCTTTGCGTCGTTGCGGATCTTCAAGTACCGCTTTCTTGATGTGCTCCATGCCGACCCGTTGCATGTAGTGCACGGTGCGCTCGAGGTAAAAGGCTTCTTCGCGATACAACTGCAGGAATGCGCCGTTGTATTCGCGCACTTCTTCAGCGGTCTTGAGTTTGACGAAGAACTCGGCGACCTCAGTCTTGATCCCGCCGTTGCCGCCGATGTACATCTCCCAACCGGAATCGACGCCGATAATACCGACGTCCTTGATGCCCGCTTCCGAGCAGTTGCGTGGGCAACCGGAAACGGCCAGCTTCACCTTGTGGGGCGACCACATGTTGAAGAGGTCATGCTCCAGCTCGATCCCCAGCTGCGTGGAGTTCTGCGTGCCGAAGCGGCAGAACTCGCTGCCCACGCAGGTTTTTACGGTACGGATGGATTTGCCATAAGCGTGGCCGGACGGCATGTCCAGGTCTTTCCAGACTCCGGGCAGGTCCTGCTTTTTAATACCCAGCAGGTCGATACGCTGACCGCCGGTGACCTTGACCATCGGCACGTTGTACTTGTCGGCCACGTCGGCAATGCGCCGCAGCTCCGACGGATTGGTCACGCCACCCCACATCCGTGGGACGACGGAGTAAGTGCCGTCTTTTTGGATGTTGGCGTGGGCACGCTCGTTGATCAGGCGCGACTGCGGGTCGTCGTGTGCTTCGCCGGGCCAGGTGGAAATCAGGTAATAGTTGAGCGCCGGGCGGCAGGTGGCGCAGCCGTTCGGGGAGCGCCAGTTCAAGTAACTCATGGTTGCGGCGATGGTCAGCAGATGCTGGTCGCGGATCGCCTGGCGAATCTGTCCGTGGTTGAGGTCGCTGCAACCACAGATGGCTTTTTCGCTTTTCGGTTTGACGTCCGCCGCACCGCCCACAGTGTTGATCAGGATCTGCTCTACCAACCCGGCGCAGGAGCCGCAGGAACTGGCGGCCTTGGTGTGTTTTTTCACGTCATCGACGCTGAACAGCCCGTGCTCCTGGATCGCCTTGACGATGGTGCCCTTGCACACGCCGTTGCAGCCGCAGACTTCGGCGGTGTCGGCCATGTTCATGGCTTTGTCCTGGCCCTGGTGTCCTACATCGCCGAGAGCGTTTTCGCCAAACATCAGGTGATCGCGGATCTCGCTGATGGCGTGGTTCTCACGGATCTGACGGAAATACCAGCCACCATCTGCCGTATCGCCGTACAGACAGGCGCCGACCAGCACGTCATCCTTGATCACCAGTTTTTTGTAGACGCCACCAATCGGGTCGGAGAGGGTGATGGTCTCGGTGCCTTCGCCGCCCATGAAGTCCCCGGCGGAGAACAGATCGATGCCGGTGACTTTGAGTTTGGTCGAGGTCACTGAACCCTTGTAGGTGGCGAAGCCCAGTTGCGCGAGGTGATTGGCGCAGACCTTGGCTTGCTCGAACAGCGGTGCCACCAGGCCGTAGGCGGTCCCCCGGTGGCTGGCGCACTCACCGATGGCGTAGATGCGCGGGTCGTAGGTTTGCATCGTGTCGTTGACCAGAATCCCGCGGTTGCAAGGGATGCCGGACTTTTCCGCCAGTTCGGTATTGGGGCGGATACCGGCAGCCATCACCACCAGATCGGCCGGGATGATGTCACCGTTCTTGAATTGCACCGAGCCGACCCGACCATTGCCGGCGTCGTGCAGGGCCTGGGTCTGTTCGCTAAGGCGGAATTTCAGGCCACGGTTTTCCAGGGCGGTTTGCAGCAACTGACCGCTGGTCTTGTCCAACTGCCGTTCCAGCAGCCACTCACCCAGGTGCACCACGGTCACGTCCATGCCCCGCAGTTTCAAGCCGTTGGCGGCTTCCAGGCCGAGCAGCCCGCCGCCGATCACCACCGCGTGTTTGTGGGTCTTGGCAGTGTTGATCATCGCCTGGGTGTCGGCGATGTCGCGGTAGCCGATGACGCCCTCCAGGGTGTTGCCGGGGATCGGCAGGATGAACGGCGTGGAGCCAGTGGCGATCAGCAGGCGGTCGTATTCGGCTTCGCTGCCGTCCTCGGCGATGACCCGGCGCTTGATCCGGTCGATCTCCACCACTTTGCGGTTGAGCAGCAGCTTGATGTTGTTGTCCAGGTACCAGCTCAGATCGTTGAGCACGATCTCTTCAAACGTCTGCTCGCCGGCGAGCACGGGCGAGAGCAGGATGCGGTTGTAGTTGGTGTGGGGCTCGGCGCCGAACACCGTGATGTCATACAACTCGTTGCTCAGCTTGAGCAGCTCTTCGAGGGTACGAACCCCGGCCATGCCGTTGCCGATCATCACCAGTTTGAGTTTTTTCATCAGGGTTCTCCGCAAGCCCAGACCGGTTTCGTCACGTTTCATCACGGCGATCGGACTGGCTCGACAATTTTTACGAAAACAAAAAAAGGCGTCCCGCTAGCAAGCTAGCGAGGACGCCTTTGTCCTGGTCCCGTTCTCTCGGGAAGCACCGCCTTCATCGTTGGAGGCGTTGCTTTATGTATGGTGAGAGAGGTTATGCAGTGGTTGTGCCAACTGGCTTGAGTGCGCGGATTTACTCGGGAAACGACGGGTTACACGCATGGGGGAGGGATTTATTGCACCGAATCAACGCGTGTTGCCCGCTAATGGAGCGCTCGGCCGGAAAGTTTGTATGGACAGTCCGGCCGCCATCGCGAGCAAGCTTTGCTCCCACAGCAGATCTCCAGTGGGAGCAGATATCCAGTGGGATCAGATCCCCAGTGGGAGCAGATCTCCAGTGGGAGCAGACCTCCTGTGGGATCAGATCTCCAGTGGGAGCAGATATCCAGTGGGATCAGATCCCCTGTGGGAGCAAAGCTTGCTCGCGATAGGCGCTACTGGATCTCAGCTATGGAACACCAGAAAGAGCAGCACAATATTCACCAGCAAAGACACCAGCGCCAACGTGCGCCAGACCTTCAGCGGCTCACGCTCCAGCAACGGCCGGGGCCTGACGCTCAAACTGCGGCGTTCGCCCTGTTCCAGCAGTAACAGCCATTCCTCGGCGGTTTCAAAGCGCTGCCCAGGATCTGCCGCCACGGCACGCTCCAGGCTTTGCCCGAGCCATTCGGCCAGATCCGGTCGATAGCGTTGAGCACTGACCGGTACGCCAAAGCGCGGTCGCTGGAACGCCTCGATTTCGCCGTAGGGATAATGCCCGGTCAGCAGGAAATACAAAGTCACGCCGACGGCATACAAATCCTGTTGGGCCGTGGGGGCAGTGCCGCCGAAGGCTTCCGGGGCGATATAGCTGGGTGTGCCGGGCAGCAGGTTGGCCTGGTCTTCAGATAATCCCGGGCAATACGCCAGTCCGAAATCCAGCAAGCGCAGTTCGCCATCAGCGCCCAGGTGCAGGTTCTCCGGCTTGATATCGCGGTGAAAGATCTGCCTTCGATGCAACAGACCCACCGCGTGGACCAGCCGCTGTGCCAGGTCCTGCCACTGAGGCAGAGGCAGCGGGCCGCCCTGGTTGAACAGCTCGGCCAGGGTTTTGCCCGAATATTCCCGCATGACGTAGTACAAATGCTGACGTTGGGGAACGCCGTGGACTTCCGGAAATTGCCGCCCTGCGACCCGCTTGAGGAACCACTCTTCCGACAGCAACGACTGCCCGGCCTGGGTATCGTCCCGTAGATGCCCTGGCAAGGTTTTCAGCAACCACGGTTGGCCCTGGCCATCGTGTACCCGGTAGAGCAACGATTGCTGGCTCTGGCCGAGCAGGCCTTCGATCTCCCAGCCCTCGAACGCTTGCCCCGGTTTCAATGCCGGGGGAAGGGGCCATTGCTGCAGTTGGGCCAGTGCATCGCCAATGCTTGCTTCGCCCACCGCATCGACCCGCACCAGCAGGGCGCTGGCGTTGTCCTGGCTGCCGGCCAGGTGCGCAGCGTTGACCAGGGTTTGCGCCGCAATGTCCAAATCCGGCTGGTCGCGAAGGATACCGGCGATGGCCGTGTCCCCCAGAACCGCCCAGACGCCATCGCTGAGCAGTACGAAGGTCTCCTCGGTGCGCAGTTCACCATCGAGGAAGTCCAGGATCAGGTGCTGATCCAGCCCCAGGGCACGCTTGAGCACGTGCTGCATGCCCTGTTGTTCCCAGACGTGATCCTCACTGACCCGTTGCAGATGATTGTCGTGCCAGCGGTAGACCCGGCAATCGCCCACGTGGGCCAGGGTGAAGCGCCGGCCCCGCAGGACCAGGGCGCTGACGGTGGTGAGCAACGGTTGCCCGCCACCATTGGCCTGTAGCCAGCGATTCTGAGCCAGCAACAGCCGGTCCAGTGCTTGGGCCACCCCCCAGGTTTGCGGCGTGGAATAGTAATCCAGGGCCAGGGCCTGCAAGGTCGAACGGGCGGCCAGTCCACCATCGGCGCATTGGCTCACACCGTCGGCGATGGCGAACAGGTACCCCTTGCTGGCAGCCAGGGCCGGCGCCGGGGTCACCAGGCGCAGGGCGTCCTGGTTTTCCTCCCGAGGGCCAATGGCACTGGCTTCGGCAAAACTCAGTTGCAGGCTCATGGGTGCTATTTATACCCGAGCCGCGGTGACAGCAGCCGAACCCCAGGTGGTCCTCCAGCGACGCTTGACGCCGTACAGGCCGAACCAGGCCAGAACGCCGAGGCTGGCGAACAGCCACAGCGCCAGTTGATAGCTGCCGGTGCTCTGCTTGATCGCGCCCATGCCTGCCGCCAGGGCGAAACCGCCGATGCCGCCGGCCATGCCGATCAACCCGGTCATCACGCCGATCTCGCGACGGAAGCGTTGTGGCACCAGTTGGAATACCGCGCCGTTGCCCGCACCCAAACCGAGCATGGTGCAGACGAACAGGGCCAGGGCCGCGTAGGAGCTCGGCAGGTTAAAGCCCACTGCCGCGATGCAGACGGCCGCGACGGTGTACATGCCCAACAGGGTGCGAATGCCACCGAAACGATCCGCCAGGGCGCCGCCCAATGGACGCATCAGGCTGCCACCGAAGACGCAAGCGGCGGTGTAGTAACCGGCGGTCACCGGGCTCAGGCCGTACTGGTCGTTGAAGTAGCCGGGCAGGGCACTGGCCAGGCCGATGAAACCGCCGAAGGTCACGCTGTAGAAGAACATGAACCACCAGCTGTCCCGGTCGCCCAGGGCCTTGAGGTAGTCGGCCATGGATTTGGCTTTTGGTCGCTCGGGAGCGTTCTTGGCCAGCCAGGCGAAGAGGATCAGGGTCACGATCAGCGGGATCAGCGCGAAACCGAACACGTTGCTCCAGCCAAATGCCACCGCCATGACCGGGGCGATCAAGGCTGCCAGTACGGTGCCCGAGTTACCTGCGCCGGCGATGCCCATGGCCTTGCCCTGGTGCTGTGGCGGATACCATTGGGAGGCCAGTGGCAGGGCCACGGCGAACGATGCGCCGGCCACGCCCAGGAACAGCCCCAGCAGCAAGGCTTGTTCATAGCTGTGGATGCCCAGTTTCCAGGCACAGAACAGTGCACCGATCACAATCACCTGGCCGACCATACCGGCGGTTTTCGGGGAAATGCGGTCAGCCAGCAAGCCCATGAACAGGCGCAACACGGCACCGGCCAGGATCGGCGTAGCCACCATCAGGCCGCGTTGCTGGGTGGTCAGTTGCAGATCGGCGGCAATTTGCACCGCCAGTGGGCCGAGCAAGTACCAGACCATGAAACTCAGGTCGAAATAGAGGAAGGCCGCGAACAGTGTCGGGGTGTGGCCGGATTTCCAGAAGCTTGAATTCATCGCGCACCTCAGCTGTAAAAGTCTCGAGAAATGAGTCAGTGCCTTGAAGCAGTGCGCCGCCTGTGGCTGCACCACCGACCCCGGACTGTGGGGTCAAAACAAAAAAACGCCGCAACCCGAATCGCCAGGGGGCGAGGAGGGTGTGCGACGTCTTTGTCGTAGGTGGGGCAACCGCCGTTGGTTACCTGTGGGGTTGCTTAAGCGAGATCTGTGCCAACAGGAGGGTTTGGCGTGAGGGCTATCGCGAGCAGGCTCGCTCCCACATGGGGTTCTCGGGGTGAATGCAGCATTTGCGTGCCCCCCAATCCCCCATGTGGGAGCGGGCTTGCTCGCGAAAGCAATCTCATATCCAACATCGATATCGACTGACCCACCGTCTTCGCGAGCAAGCCCGCTCCCACACTTGATCTGGGGTGTTCGCGAATGCTGTGTTCCCCACTGAACCTGTGGGAGCGAGCCTGCTCGCGATGGGGGCAGGCCAGGCGCTGCAAGGCTTTCAGCCGAGCAACTCATTCATCGCAATGATCTGCTCAGCCACCTGGATCAGCTTCTGCTGGCGGCTCATGGCCTGGCGGCGCATGAGGGTGTAGGCCTGTTCTTCGTTGCATTCTTTCATCTTCATCAGCATACCCTTGGCCAGTTCGATGCGTTTGCGTTCGGCCAGTTGCTGGTCCCGGGCCAGGAGCTGGGCGCGCAGGGCCTGGTCGCTTTCGAAGCGCGCCATGGCCACGTCGAGGATCGGTTGCAGGCGCGCGGCGTGGATGCCTTCGACGATGTAGGCGCTTACGCCCGACTTGATCGCCTGGCGCATCACATCCGGATCGTGGGAGTCGGTAAACATGACGATCGGTCGTGGCTGATCGCGGCTGACCAGCACCACTTGCTCCATGACATCGCGCCCGGGTGACTCGGTATCGATCAGGATCACGTCCGGACGCACTGTTTCGACGCGCGCCGGCAGGTCGATGGTCAATCCGGATTCGTCGATGACTTCGAACCCGGCCTCAATCAGGGCCGCTTTGAGGCGGCCGACTTTTTTCGCGGTGTCGTTGATCAGCAGGATACGCAGCATGGTCGAGGCTCCTGTCAGCGGCTGGCGAAGAGGGGAGCCGCATCGCTCAAGGCGTGCAGTTTGAAGCTTTTGGCATAAGCGGTCGGATCCGAGCCGTCCCAGAGGGTGCCGTCGATCAATTGGCTGCTGCGCATGTCCTGGCGGGGCGATGCAATGTCCAGTGCCGCGCAGGCTTCACGGTATAGCTTGAGTTGCTGGACTTGCCGCGCCACGGCCAGGTAATCCGGGTCTTCACGCAATAGGCCCCAGCGGCGGAACTGGGTCATGAACCACATGCCATCGGACAGGTAGGGCAGGTTCACTTCGCCGTTGCCGTGGAAGCGCATCGCGTGAGGGTCCTGCCAGCTGTTGCCCAGCCCGTCGGCGTAGATCCCCAACAGGCGCGGCTCGATGCAGTCCAGCGGCGCATCCAGGTATTCGGGCGCACTCAATAGTTGTGCAGTGCTGCGGCGATTCTCGGTGCTTTGCTCAATGAAGCGACTGGCTTGCAGGATCGCCATCACCAGTGCGCGGGCGGTATTGGGGTATTGCTCGACAAATGCACGGGTGCAGCCGAGGACTTTTTCCGGGTGATCGGGCCAGATGGTCTGGGTGGTCGCCAGGGTGAAGCCCAGGTTCTGCTTTACTGCGCTGGCGCACCACGGCTCGCCCACGCAGAACCCGTCGATGCGTCCGGCCTGCAGGTGGGCGATCATTTGCGGCGGCGGCACCACGACGCTGTCGACATCCGACAGCGGATGGATGCCTTGGGCGGCGAGCCAGTAATAGAGCCACATGGCGTGGGTGCCGGTGGGGAAGGTCTGGGCGAAGGTCAGTTTCGGGCGAGTTTGGTGCACATGCCGTTCCAGTGCCTCAGGACTGGTCACGCCTTGGGCCTGCAAGCCGTGGGAAAGGTTGATGCTCTGGCCGTTCTGGTTCAGCCCCATCAACACCGCCATGTCGGTCGACGCGACCCCGCCGATACCCAGATGCACCGCGTAGATCAGGCCATACAGGCTGTGGGCGGCATCGATTTCACCGCTGACCAGCTTGTCCCGCAGGTTGGCCCAGGATGCCTGGCGCTTGAGGTTCAAGGTCAGCCCGTAAGGCTGGGCGAAGCCCTGGGTGGCGGCCACCACCAGCGGCGCGCAGTCGCTCAAGGCCATGAAGCCGAGATTGATCGCGCTCTTTTCCGGGGCATCGCTGCCGTTGACCCAGGCCAGAGGGTTGGCTGGAATTTCATTCATCGCGCATCACCTTTCCACAAAAAAGGCGCCGTATCCGGACGCTTGCAAGGCCGGATGACGACGCCGTTGTCCTTCAAATACAGTGTGGCACTCATTCCATCGTTGGCATGGGTGCCGATGAACGCAAGTGGTGCAAGGCATATGCCATCGCCGCTGTTTTGTGCAGGCGCCTCGCTTGAATCGCCGTTGGCCGGCTATAATCGCCGCCTCATTTCGTCGCCCGAGTCCAAGCCGCCCATGTACACCCTGGCCCGTGAACTGCTGTTCAAACTTTCCCCGGAAACCTCCCACGATCTGTCTCTGGACCTGATCGGCGCGGGTGGACGTTTGGGCCTCAATGGTCTGCTGTGCAAGGCGCCGGCTAAGTTGCCGGTGACTGTGATGGGACTTGATTTCCCCAACCCGGTCGGGCTGGCGGCGGGCCTGGACAAGAATGGCGCGGCCATCGACGGCTTTGCCCAACTGGGGTTCGGTTTCGTGGAAATCGGCACCGTCACCCCGCGTCCCCAGCCGGGCAACCCCAAGCCACGGATTTTCCGCCTGCCGCAAGCCGAGGCGATCATCAACCGCATGGGCTTTAACAACCTGGGTGTCGACCATTTACTCGGTCGTGTCGCCGCGGCCAAGTACAAGGGCGTGCTGGGCATCAACATCGGCAAGAATTTCGATACACCGGTGGAGCGCGCGGTCGACGATTATCTGATCTGCCTGGACAAGGTCTACGCCCATGCCAGTTATGTGACGGTCAACGTCAGCTCCCCCAACACCCCTGGGCTGCGCAGCCTGCAATTTGGCGACTCCCTCAAGCAGTTGTTGGCTGACCTGGCCCGGCGCCGCGCCGAGTTGGCGGTGATCCATGGCAAGCACGTGCCGCTGGCCATCAAGATCGCTCCGGACATGACTGACGAAGAGACCGCACAAGTGGCCCAGGCCCTGGTCGACACCGGAATGGACGCGGTGATTGCCACCAACACGACGCTGGGTCGCGAAGGCGTCGAGGGGGTGGATCACGGTGACGAGGCGGGCGGGCTGTCGGGTGCGCCGGTGCGGGACAAGAGCACCCATATCGTGAAAGTGCTGGCCGCCGAACTGGCGGGACGCCTGCCGATCATTGCAGTGGGTGGCATTACCGAGGGCAAGCATGCTGCCGAGAAAATCAGTGCAGGCGCGAGCCTGGTGCAGATTTATTCGGGCTTTATCTATAAGGGGCCGGCGTTGATTCGGGAGTCGGTGGATGCGATTGCCGCGCTGCGTTGATTCTCAAGGTGCAGCGCGATTCAACTGTGGCGAGGGGATTTATCCCCGCTGGGCTGCGCAGCAGCCCCTCAGAGTGTCAGGTTTAACGAGTGAACTGTTTGGGGCCGCTTCGCGCCCCAGCGGGGATAAATCCCCTCGCCACAGCTGTATTCACAGCTCCGCTTTTTGCAGTGTTCATGAAACCCAGGCATTAAAAAGGGCTCCTCGAAGGAGCCCCCTGGGCCGAAGCCCGCCGTCCGGATGGGACGTGCGTGGTTAAATCGATGTGAGTATCAAATTGTTGAGTTCTTGAGTGTTAAGCCCTGTGTCAGCCGACGGCGTGAAGTTCGTTGAGTCTGTGGATACCCGCAGTGCCGGTCATACCGTCCCAGTTGTCGCCGCGTCCTTCTCGCCAGCCATTGATCCAGGCTTGACGTACCGACGGTAGAGTAAAGGGGCAAAGCTCACGGGATTTACCACCAACGCCATATTGGTAACCGCGTAAAAAAGCTCTTTCCAACGGATCACGCTTAAGTCTTCTCATAGGGTGTTGCCCTCACTTGTTGACTGTTGCTTCGCGTTGACCTCTGTCGAGGCCGGGGCAGAATCATTCTGCCGTTGGGTGGCTCGTTGCCGGCGTGACGAGCCGAGGTGTTGGCGCCGTTGTGACGTCAACCTGTGTTGAGTTCTAACCAAAGCGTCACATGTATGGAATGATCGTTTTGTCATAAGCGCGTAACAATAAAGATGTTAGGGCGATAAGTAACATGATGTTCGTTGACCGCTAATGAGCAAGAGCCCTGTATGATCGGCCCTGCGTCGAAGGGCGTTGCCCTTGTCCGAATGCGAATGTCCCTGCGTTGCACTCGGGTAATATGCGACGAAAGGGGCGACTTTTCACAATTTGTTGCACAGAATTTTTTACCTGCCCTCGCCTCTAAGCTTTTTAACCTGAGCGGCGAGGGCGGGACGGCACACCTTCGTGCCACGCGGGTGCTCTTGAGAAAAGCACCTGATCGAACCCGGCCCGGCAATGCGTTGCCCGGTCCACTTAGCCAAAGGCTCTGGAAATCCCATGTCCGATCGTTTCGAACTCTTCCTCACTTGCCCCAAAGGTCTTGAAGGCCTGCTCATCGAGGAAGCCGTCGGGCTTGGCCTTGAAGAGGCGCGCGAGCACACCTCGGCCGTGCGCGGCATGGCCGACATGGAAACGGCTTATCGCCTGTGCCTGTGGTCACGTCTGGCCAACCGCGTGTTGCTGGTGCTCAAGCGTTTCCCGATGAAGGACGCCGAAGACCTGTATCACGGCGTGCTGGATGTCGACTGGCAGGACCACATGCTGGCCGATGGCACTCTGGCAGTGGAATTCAGCGGGCATGGCTCGGGCATCGATAACACCCACTTTGGTGCCTTGAAGGTCAAGGACGCCATTGTTGACAAGCTGCGCACGCCGACGGGCGAGCGGCCATCAATCGACAAGCTCAACCCGGACTTGCGCATCCACCTGCGCCTGGACCGCGGCGAAGCGATCCTCTCCCTGGACCTTTCCGGCCACAGCCTGCATCAGCGCGGTTATCGCCTGCAGCAAGGCGCCGCGCCGCTGAAGGAAAACCTCGCCGCGGCCATCCTGATCCGCTCCGGCTGGCCGCGTATTGCCGCTGAAGGCGGGGCGCTGGCCGACCCGATGTGTGGCGTCGGCACCTTTCTGGTCGAAGCCGGGATGATCGCCGCCGACATGGCGCCGAACCTGCGTCGCCAGCAGTGGGGGTTCACCGCCTGGCTCGGCCATGTGCCGGCGTTGTGGAAGAAGCTGCACGAAGAGGCCAGCGCCCGTGCCGCCGCCGGGCTGGCCAAGCCGCCGCTGTGGATTCGCGGCTACGAGGCTGATCCGCGGTTGATTCAGCCCGGCCGCAATAACGTCGAGCGTGCCGGCCTGAGCGAGTGGATCAAGATTTATCAGGGTGAAGTCGCTACCTTCGAACCCCGTCCCGACCAGAACCAGAAAGGCCTGGTGATCTGCAATCCGCCGTACGGCGAGCGTCTGGGCGACGAAGCCAGCTTGCTTTATCTCTATCAGAACCTCGGCGAGCGCCTGCGCCAGGCCTGCCTGAACTGGGAAGCCGCGGTGTTCACCGGCGCGCCGGACCTGGGCAAGCGCATGGGCATTCGCAGTCACAAGCAGTATTCGTTCTGGAACGGCGCCTTGCCGTGCAAATTGCTGCTGATCAAGGTCCTGCCGGATCAGTTCGTCACCGGTGAGCGTCGTACCCCGGAACAGCGTCAGGCCGAGCGTGAGCAGGCTGAGTACGAACAGGCGCCCGACGTACCGCAAGAGCGCCAGTACAACAAGAACGGCAACCCGATCAAACCCGCCCCGGCTCCGGCCCCTGTGGTCGAGCAGGCACGTTTGAGCGAAGGCGGGCAGATGTTTGCCAACCGTCTGCAAAAGAACCTCAAGCTGCTGAGTAAATGGGCCAAGCGTGAAGGCGTGGACTGCTATCGGGTCTACGACGCCGACATGCCGGAATACTCCATGGCCATCGACCTGTACCACGATTGGGTTCATGTCCAGGAATACGTCGCGCCAAAATCCATCGACCCGGAAAAGGCCTCGGCCCGGCTGTTCGACGCCCTGGCGGCCATCCCCCAGGCATTGAACGTGGACAAGAGTCGCGTGGTGATCAAGCGTCGCGAACGCCAGAGCGGCACCAAGCAGTACGAGCGCCAGAGCGCCCAAGGCAAGTTCACCGAGGTCAATGAAGGTGGCGTGAAGCTGCTGGTCAACCTCACCGACTACCTGGACACCGGGCTGTTTCTCGACCATCGGCCGATGCGCCTGCGGATCCAGAAAGAGGCGGCCGGCAAGCGCTTCCTCAATCTGTTCTGCTACACCGCGACCGCCAGCGTCCACGCTGCCAAGGGTGGCGCGCGCAGCACCACCAGTGTCGACCTGTCGAAAACCTACCTGGATTGGGCGCGGCGTAATCTGTCGCTCAATGGCTTCTCGGACAAGAATCGCCTGGAGCAGGGCGATGTGATGGCTTGGCTTGAAGCCAGCCGCGACGAGTACGACCTGATCTTCATCGACCCGCCGACCTTCTCCAACTCCAAGCGCATGGAAGGTGTGTTCGACGTGCAGCGCGACCACGTCCAGTTGCTGGACCTGGCCATGGCCCGCCTGGCGCCGGGTGGCGTGCTGTATTTCTCCAACAACTTCCGCAAGTTCCAGCTCGAGGACAATCTTGGCGAGCGTTACGCGGTGGAGGAGATCACCGCCAAGACCATTGATCCGGATTTTGCCCGAAACGGCAAGATTCATCGTGCCTGGAAGATCATGGCCCGCTGACCTATAGCCGATTGGATCCATGGAAGCCTTGAAACTCAAGGCTTTCGGGGTTTTTTGTGCTGGTCAAAGTGATGGCTAATAGCTATAACTTAAGCTTGTGGACAGGGCAGTACCTATGCCTGGCCCCTTTCTGAGTTGTATTTATGGCATTGCATCAGGTGCGCCCCAGAATCCTGGGTTTTATCAGCGAAGATGTGTCGGCCTGGCTGGTGGCTTCGCTGGTGCTGCTGGCCGGTGCGTTCGTGACCGGTTTGCTGACCTGGGCGATGGCGAGTCTGTTCAACCAGCAATTGCGCCAGCGCTTTGAACTGCAAACCCAGGAGCGCTTCAGCCGCATCGAGGAGCGTTTTCAGGACCAAGAGCAACGTCTCGACAGCCTGAGGCGTTTCTTTGCCAATTCGGCAGGGGTTTTCGAGAGGGAATTCCATGGCTATGCCGAAGCGTTATTGCGCCGCACCCAGGCGTTCGCCTGGGCGCCTCGGGTGCTGCGCGACGAACGATCCTCGTTCGAACAACAAGCCCGGACCGAGGGGGGCGATACGTTTTCCATCCGTGAGCCGGACGACTCAGGTGGCCTGCGCCTGGCCGCCGAGCGGGACGAATACGTGCCGGTGCTGTACCTCCAGAGTCAGCCTTCCTTCAAGGCCATACGGGGTTTGGATCTGCTCGCCCAGCCCTTGCGCCGTGCCACCCTTGAGCGTGCTCGCCAACGTGACACCATGGTGGTATCGCAACCTTTGGACCTGGTGGGTGAGGCTTCCACCACGGTGCGCGGAGTGTTGTTGGTCGCGCCGGTCTCCAGGACGTGGTCCAGGGAACCGTTCGGTTACGTCGTGGCTGCCGTCAGCATGCACCAGTTGGTAGGTGATGGCCTGCCAGCGCCCGGTCAGGACAATCTTGCGATGCGGGTCATGGACTTGTCTGCGGACGACCGTGAGGAAGTGTTGTTCGAGTCGCTCGATCCACCAGGCGAAAGTGACTTGTCAGCGACCCGTCTGTTGCGCCTGGCCGACCGCGACTATCGGATAGAGTTGCGGCCCAGTCGCATCTTTCTGTCCACCAACCCCTCTTCGGTGGCAAGCCTGGTGGTATTGGGTGGCTTGCTCAGCCTGCTCCTCAGTGCCCTGCTGTATGTGTTGGTCAGCCAGCGACAGCGGGCCCTGCAACTGGTAGAGCTGCGGACCCGGGAGCTGCGCGAGCGTGAGCAGGAGCTGCGGGGTACCCACGGCCAGTTGCGAGGTGTGCTGGATGCCGCGACCCAGGTTGCGATCATCGCCACGGATCTGCGCGGGGTGATAACCACGTTCAATGCGGGCGCCGAACAGATGCTTGGCTACGACAGCGGCGAGGTCCTGCACAGCATGACCCTCGAAAGCCTCCACTTGCCGCGCGAGCTCCAGGCCCGGGCCGTACAACTTGCAGCGCGTTATGGCAAACCGATTCCCACCTGCCACGCCATGTTGGTCGAAGGCGGCGAACAGGGTGGTCAGCAAGCCCGGGAGTGGACGCTGGTGCGCCGCGATGGCACTCATCTGACTGTGAACATGCTGGCCACACCGATGCTGGATGATCAGGGACTGTGGATTGGCCATCTGGCCATCTGCATCGACATCACCGAACGCAAGCGCGTTCACGAGGCCCTGGCCGCGCGGGACCTGTTGCTGAAAAAGCTCAGTGCTCACGTGCCCGGAGGCATCTACCAGTTCAAGATGGATTTCAATGGGCGTTTCAGCGTGATTTATGCCAGCGACGGCATTCGCGATATCTACGAGCTGGAGCCCGAGATACTGGTGCGCAACGCCGAATCGATTTTCTCGCGCATCCATCCGCTGGACAGTGCGCGCGTGCGCAGATCGATCCGGACTTCGGCCGACACCCTGAGCCCATGGCGGGAGGAGTATCGCCTGCAACTGCCGCAGCGTGGGTTGCGTTGGGTGCGCGGCGAAGCCACACCTGAGGAGCTGCCGGGCGGCGGGGTGTTGTGGCACGGTTATATTTCCGACATTTCCGATCTCAAACGGGTGGAAGAGGAACTGCGAGCCTTGTCAGTGACCGACGCCCTGACAGGTATTCGCAACCGGCGCTATTTCCAGGAGCGCCTGACCACGGAGATGGCCCGGGTGGAGCGGGGCACCGGGGAGTTGGCGGTCATCATGCTCGACATCGACCACTTCAAACGTATCAACGATCAGCACGGCCACGCAGTGGGCGATCGGGTGTTGCAGGCGGTTTGCCAGCGTATCACTCAACGGCTGAGACGGACCGACGTGTTCTGCCGGCTGGGCGGTGAAGAGTTCGTGGTGTTGTGCCCGGACACCGACGGCGAAAGCGCCCATGCTTTGGCCGTGGGGTTGTGGGAGGGGCTGCGCAGCGCGCCAATCGAGGATGTGGGTGTCATCACCGCCAGCTTCGGCATCGCCACCTGGCGCGTCGGGGAGGGGGCGGATGCGCTGCTGTTGCGAGCCGACTCGGGAGTGTACGTGGCCAAGCAGGCCGGACGGGATCGGGTTGAGGCGCAGTTGGGGTAGGCGTCTCCGCCGGGGATCAATGTGGGAGCGAGCCTGCTCGCGATAACGGTGTGCCATTCAACATTTCTGTTCACTGGCTGACGCATCGCGAGCAGGCTCGCTCCCACAGTTAATTTGTACGGGTTTAGAGCACCGAAGCCGTCTGTGGCAGTTTCGGCTGGCGATACAGGTCCAGCAGCACCTGGTCCAGCACCGACGACGCACCCCATGGCCGCGGATCGTTGAGGATCGCCACCACGGCCCAGGTGTTGCCGTTGATGTCACGGCTGTAGCCGGCGATGGCGCGAACGGTGTTCAGGGTGCCCGTCTTGACGTGGGCTTCGCCGGCCATGGCGGTGGTCTTGAGACGTCTGCGCATGGTGCCGTCGGTGCCGGCGATGGGCATCGAACTGATGAATTCGGCGGAGTACGGGCTGCGCCACGCGGCTTGCAGCATTGCCGCCATTTCCCGGGCACTCACCCTTTCGGCGCGGGACAGGCCGGAGCCGTTTTCCATGACCAGGTGCGGCGCGGTGATGCCTTTGCGAGCCAGCCACTGGCGTACCACCCGTTGTGCCGCCTTGGCGTCGTCACCGTCGGCTTCGTTGCGAAACTCTGCGCCCAGGCTCAGGAATAATTGCTGGGCCATGGTGTTGTTACTGTATTTGTTGATGTCGCGAATGATCTCCGCCAGATCCGGCGAGAACGCCCGGGCCAACACCTTGGCGCTGCTCGGGGTCGCCGCCAGGCGGTCCTTGCCCTGGATGCTGCCGCCCAGTTCCTTCCAGATCGCCCGCACCGCTCCGGCGGTGTAGGTAGGGTGGTCGAGCAGCGCCAGGTAGGTCTGGGAGCTGCAGCCGTCACCGAGCTGGCCGCCGACGGTGACGGTCACGCTGCCGTCCGCCTGGGGCACCGGGTTATAGCGCACGCCACCGGTGCATTTTTTGGAGTTGAGTGCCTTGACCTGGTTTTCGATACGAATGCTGGCGATCGGCGGCTCCACCGACACCAGCACCCGACCGGCGTCATTGCGGGCGACAAAACGCAGGGCCTTGAGGTTGACCAGCAGAGAATCAGGCTTGACCAAAAACGGTTTGTTTTTGTCGTTGCCGTCGTCGTTGAATTCAGGCAACTGCGGTTTGACGAAGAAACCACGGTCCAGCACCAGATCACCGGTGACCTGTTGCACGCCGTTGGCCCGCAAGTCGCGCATCAGTAGCCAGAGCTTTTCCATGTTCAGCTTGGGGTCGCCGCCACCCTTGAGGTACAGGTTGCCGTTGAGAATCCCGCCGCTGAGGGTGCCGTCGGTGTAGAACTCGGTTTTCCACTGGTGATTGGGCCCCAGCATCTCCAGGGCGGCATAGGTGGTCACCAGTTTCATGGTGGAGGCCGGGTTCACCGAGACATCGGCGTTGTACAGGGTCGGGGTGCCAGGGCCGTTGAGCGGGATCATCACCAGGGACAAGGCGTTGTTTTGCAGCTTGCTGTTCTTGAGGGCCTTTTGCACATTGGGCGTCAGGGCCGTGTTGATGGTGGCGGCGCTGGTGGACGCCGGCAGGGCCAGGGGAAGAAGAAGGCTGGCCAAAAGCAGTGGACGCAAAGATTTGATCATTGAAATAAAACCCTACGGGCGAGGGGGAAAAAACGAGGGCATGAAAATGAACGCCCTCAACGTCATGAAAGTGTCGGCATTATGCCCCAAGGTGCAACGGCGTGTGCCGTGCCTGAGCCCTTCGGGGCGCTATTTTTTACCGACGGTAGGCCCACACACCCGATCAGGCGGGCAAACGGTGCACCAAACTGGTAGAGTGCCGGCCGTTATTACTTATGAGGATTGTTCCAATGGCGACTAACCGTTCCCAGCGTCTGCGCAAAAAACTGTGCGTGGATGAATTTCAAGAGCTGGGTTTCGAACTGAACCTGGATTTCAAAGAAGATCTGGCCGATGAGGCCGTTGACGCTTTCCTCGACGCTTTCCTGAAACAAGCCATGGAAGCCAATGGCCTGGGCTATGTTGGCGGCGACGACTACGGTCTGGTTTGCCTGCAGAAGCGTGGCTCGGTGTCCGAAGAGCAGCGTGCGGCCGTTGAAGCCTGGCTCAAGGCGCGTCCTGAGCTGACCAGTGTTGAAGTCAGCCCGCTGATGGACGTCTGGTACCCGGAAAAGCCGATCAATCCGGTCGCTTGATGGTCTGAAACCGGCAGCCCTTTCGGGCGCCGGTTTTTTTGTGCCTGTCAGTTATGGATTGGGTGACCTTCAGGCCGCCTTCGCGAGCAGGCTGGCTCCCACAAGGTTATGTGAGCGACACAAATCCCCCTGTGGGAGCGAGCCTGCTCGCGATGCTGTCAGGCGTTACGCCAGTTCAGGATCAGCAAGGTCAACACCCCCGCCACAATCCCCCAGAACGCCGAACCGATGGAAAACAGCGTCAACCCCGATGCCGTGACCATGAAGGTGACCAGCGCCGCTTCGCGTTCCCGGGCTTCGCTCATGGCGATGCTCAAGCCATTGATGATTGAACCGAACAGCGCCAACGCCGCGATGGACAGTACCAGCTCCTTGGGCAGCGCCGCGAACAATGCCGCCAGTGTCGCGCCGAACACGCCGGCAATCCCGTAGAAAATCCCGCACCAGACCGCTGCCGTGTAGCGTTTGTTACGATCCTCATGGGCATGGGGCCCGGTGCAAATGGCCGCGCTGATGGCCGCCAGGTTAATGCCGTGGGAGCCGAACGGTGCCAGCAGCAGCGAGGCGATGCCTGTGCTGGTGATCAGCGGCGAGGCCGGCACGTTGTAACCGTCTGCCCGCAGCACGGCGACGCCAGGCATGTTTTGCGAGGTCATCGCCACCACGAACAGTGGAATGCCGATGCTGATGGTGGCCGCCAGGGAGAAGTGTGGCGTGGTCCATACCGGTGTGGCGACTTCCAGGGCAAAGCCGCTGAAGTCCAGGAGCCCCATCAAACCTGACAGCGCTGTACCGATCAGCAACGCTGCCAGCACCGCGTAGCGCGGCGACAGGCGCTTGACGATCAGGTAGGTGAAAAACATCCCCAGCACCAGGCCGGTTCGATGCTGGGCGGCGACGAAAATCTCGCTGCCGATCTTGAACAGGATCCCCGCCAGCAACGCCGCCGCCAGCGAGGCCGGAATGCGCTTGACCAGGCGCTCGAAGCTACCGGTCAGGCCACAGATTGTCACCAGCACCGCGCAGGTGATGTAGGCGCCGATGGCTTCGCCATAACTGACCCCGCCCAGGCTGGTGATCAGCAGCGCCGCGCCGGGTGTCGACCAGGCGATGGTGATCGGTGTGCGATACCGCAACGACAGACCAATGGAGCACACAGCCATGCCGATGGAAATCGCCCAGATCCACGAAGAAATCTGCCCGCTGGTCAGCCCTGCCGCCTGCCCGGCCTGGAACATCAACACCAGCGAACTGGTATAGCCGGTCATCATTGCGATGAAACCGGCGACGATGGCCGATGGCGCCGTATCGGCCAGCGGGCGAAGTGGCGTGGTCGTGACTTCGGTCATGGTGGGCGGTGGTCCTTGTTGTAAATTGCAGGAGGGCTGGGGCCACAGGTTTGGGGTTTAAGCCTAAACTCAACCCCGTTGCCGATTGCAATACAGCCACGTCCGCAAACAGCCGTACAGTCGTGTTGCCATCAGAGGTTGTGTACAATCGCCGTATTATTTACGTGATACTTGTCAGCAACTCGCTGAGGCGTATTACAGTCACGGTCAATTCGCCGCAGTTCTCCCGACTCGAGTGCCCATGAACGAACAGTTGCAGCCCCTCAAGAAACAACCGCGAGCAGGCAAAGCCGGCCGCAGCGGAACCCAGGACGATATTGTCTATGCGCATATTTTCGAGGCCATCCTCGAACAGCGCCTGGCGCCCGGTACAAAGTTGAGCGAAGAGGCGTTGGGGGAGATTTTCGGGGTCAGCCGCACCATCATTCGCCGTGCGCTGTCGCGTCTGGCCCACGAAGGCGTGGTGCTGTTGCGGCCCAATCGCGGCGCCGTGGTGGCCAGCCCGAGTGTCGAAGAGGCCCGTCAGGTATTCATGGCCCGGCGCCTGGTGGAAAGGGCGATCACCGAACTGGCGGTGCAGCATGCCACGGCCGAACAACTGGCTGAGCTGCGGCAGATGGTCAGCGACGAGCGCGACAGTTTTTCCCGCGGTGACCGCGGCGCCGGCATCCGCCTGTCGGGCGAGTTCCACCTCAAGCTGGCCGAGGCGGCGAAGAACGCCCCGCTGATCAGCTTTCAGCGCAGCCTGGTGTCCCAAACCTCGCTGATCATCGCCCAGTACGAAAGCGGCAACCGCTCCCACTGTTCCTACGACGAACACACTCAGTTGATCGACGCCATCGAGGCCCGCGACGCCACCCTGGCGGTGGACCTGATGATGCACCACATGGACCACATCGACAGCAAGCTCAACCTCGACGAAGAAAGCGCGTCGGATGATCTGCATGCGGTTTTTTCGCATTTGCTGCAGAGCAAGAAGCCTGGGCGGTCGACGGCCAAGCTCTGATTGAGTTGAGTCAGCGGCACCGTGTCGCCCCCTTCGCGAGCAAGCCCGCTCCCACATTTGACCGTGTTGTCATGACATACGCGGATCAAATGTGGGAGCGGGCTTGCTCGCGAAAGCGGTCTGACAAGCGCTAAAGATCTACCGCTGATGCACCAACTGGCCCGCCGCATAAGTCTGCGCCACCGCGCGGTCATCCCCCAGCGTCATCAACACAAACAACTTCTCGGCAATGTCCCGGGCCTGCTTCAGTCGATAGTCCAAGAGCGGCGTGGCGCTGTAGTCCAGTACCAAAAAGTCCGCATCGCTGCCCGGCTGTAAAGTCCCGATCCGGTCTTCCAGGCGCAAGGCCCGAGCGCCGCCAAGCGTGGCCAGGTACAGCGACTTGAACGGACTCAGGCGGGCGCCCTGCAACTGCATCACCTTGTAGGCTTCGTTCAGGGTTTGCAGCAACGAGAAGCTGGTGCCGCCACCGACGTCCGTGCCCAACCCTACGTTCACTTTGTGCTTCTCGGCCATTGGCAGGTTGAACAGGCCGCTGCCGAGGAAAAAGTTCGAGGTCGGGCAGAACGCGATGGCCGAACCGGTCTCAGCCAGGCGCGCGCATTCGTCGTCACACAGGTGCACGCCGTGGGCGAACACCGAACGTTCGCCGAGCAGTTGGTAGTGGTCGTAGACGTCCAGATAACCTTTGCGCTCTGGAAACAGCTCCTTGACCCATTGCACTTCCTGCAGGTTTTCACTGATGTGAGTCTGCATGTACAGGTCGGGATATTCCCCCAGCAACTGACCCGCCAGGGCCAGTTGTTCCGGCGTGCTGGTCGGCGCAAAACGCGGGGTCACGGCGTAATGCAGGCGGCCTTTGCCGTGCCAGCGTTCGATCAGCGCTTTGCTTTCGGTGTAGCTGGATTCAGCAGTGTCGGTCAGGTAGTCCGGGGCGTTGCGATCCATCATCACTTTGCCGGCGATCATTCGCAGGTCGAGTTTCTCGGCCACCTCGAAAAATGCGTTGACCGATTGCGGGTGCACACTGCCGAACACCAGCGCGGTGGTGGTGCCGTTGCGCAGCAGTTCCTTGACGAAAATATCGGCCACGGCGTCGGCGTGGGCTTTGTCGGCGAACTGACTTTCGCAGGGGAAGGTGTAGGTGTTGAGCCAGTCCAGCAATTGCTCGCCGTAGGCCCCGACCATGCCGGTCTGCGGCAGGTGGATGTGGGTGTCGATGAAGCCGGGCGTGATCAGCGCGTCCTGGTAGTGAGTGATCTGGATGTCGGCCGCCAGGGTCGGCAGCAACTCGCTGGCGTGGCCGATGGCGCTGATCTGGCCGTTTTCTACCACCAGCAGGCCGTCTTCAAAATATTCATAGGACGCTTC
The DNA here is from genome assembly GCF_030687835.1 of Pseudomonas hefeiensis. Taxonomy (NCBI): domain Bacteria; kingdom Pseudomonadati; phylum Pseudomonadota; class Gammaproteobacteria; order Pseudomonadales; family Pseudomonadaceae; genus Pseudomonas; species Pseudomonas hefeiensis. Next base: position 4,379,262 of record NZ_CP117449.1, on the reverse strand, counting down.
AATGCCGACTTCGGCAGGGTCGGCGAGGCTGTGGAGCAGGGCGGCGCGGTAGGCTTTACGTGTCAGGGGCATGGGAGTTCTCAACGATTGTTCAACGGTTCGCCTGGCTGCGGCGCGAGGCCGGCAGCAGCTTGGCAATCGGTTCGGCGCGCGTGGTGTGCTGGCCGAAATCCGCGTTATAGGTGGCGATGATTTCACCGGCGATGGAGATGGCGATTTCCACAGGCAACTTGCCTTTGACGTCGCCGATGCCCATCGGGCAGCGCATGCGTTGCAAGGTGCTGCTGTCGAAGCCACGATCACGCAGGCGATGTTCGAACTTGACCCGTTTGGTTTTCGAACCAATCAGGCCGAAGTAGGCGAAGTCGTTGCGCTTGAGGATCGCGGCGCTCAGTTCCAGGTCGAGCTGATGGTTGTGGGTCATGACGATGCAGTAGCTGCCGGCGGGCAGTTCGTCGATTTCATCCAGCGGCTCTTCGCTGACGATCTTGCGCACGCCGTGGGGCAGGTGTTCGGGGAACTCCGCTTCCCGGGAGTCGATCCAGCGCACCTTGCAGGGCAGGCTCGCCAGCAGCGGCACCAGGGCACGGCCGACATGGCCGGCGCCGAACACGGCAATCTGCGCCTGGACCTGGCCCATGGGTTCAAACAGCAGCACGGTCACGCCGCCGCAGCACTGGCCCAGGCTGGCGCCGAGGCTGAAGCGCTCCAGATGGGTGCTTTGCTGGCCGCTGGCGAGCATCTGCCGAGCGAGTTCCATGGCTTTGTATTCCAGGTGCCCGCCACCGATGGTGTCGAACGTCTGGCTGGCGCTGATCACCATCTTCGAACCGGCATTGCGCGGGGTCGAGCCGAGTTCTTCGATGATCGTCACCAGCACGCAGGGTTCACCGCGATCTTGCAGGTCGGCGAGGGCGCTGATCCAGTTGTACATATTCACCTCGACATCTCTGTTGTCTGTTCCGGCCTCATCGCGAGCAAGCTTGGCTCCCACAGGGGGCTCAGGGTTAACAAAGTCCCTGTGGGAGCGGGCTTGCTCGCGAAGGCCGCGCCGCGGTCTAAAGCGAAGCCACCTCGGCCTCAGCTTCCACAGCTTTCGCCACCTTCAACCCGCGCATCTGCTCACACCCCCACAACACCCGCTCCGGTGTCGCCGGTGCATCGATTTTAGGCTGGTGCTGGTAATCCCCCAGGCTCGCCACGGCGTCCTTGATCGCGCACCAGGCGGCGATGCCGAGCATGAACGGCGGCTCGCCCACGGCTTTGGAGTGGAACACCGTGTCTTCCGGGTTCTTGCGGTTTTCCACCAGCTTGACCCGCAGATCCAACGGCATGTCGGCCACCGCCGGAATCTTGTAGCTGGCTGGGCCATTCGTCATGAGCTTGCCTTTGTCGTTCCATACCAGTTCTTCCATGGTCAGCCAGCCCATGCCCTGGATGAAACCGCCCTCGACCTGGCCAATGTCGATGGCCGGGTTCAGCGAGGCGCCGACGTCGTGGAGGATGTCGGTGCGCAGCATTTTGTATTCGCCGGTCAGGGTGTCGACGATCACCTCGGCACACGCCGCGCCGTAGGCGTAGTAGTAGAACGGCCGGCCCCGGGCCTGACTGCGGTCGTAGTAGATTTTCGGGGTCTTGTAGAAACCGGTGCTCGACAGCGAAACCTGGGCGAAATACGCCTGCTGGACCAGCGCCTCGAACGTCAGGATGTGATCGCGCACCCGCACATGGCCGTTGTGGAACGCCACGTCTTCTTCGCTGACCTGGTACTGCCGCGCAGCGAACGCCACCAGGCGCTGCTTGATGGTTTCAGCGGCATTCTGCGCAGCCTTGCCATTGAGGTCGGCACCGCTAGAGGCGGCGGTGGGGGAGGTGTTCGGCACCTTATCGGTGTTGGTTGCGGTGATCTGCACCCGGTCCATTTCCACCTGGAACACCTCGGCCACCACTTGCGCGACTTTGGTGTTCAAGCCCTGGCCCATTTCCGTGCCGCCATGGTTCAGGTGAATGCTGCCGTCGGTATAGACGTGAATCAGCGCGCCGGCCTGGTTGAGGAAGCTGGCGGTAAAGGAAATGCCGAACTTGACCGGCGTCAGCGCCAGGCCTTTTTTCAGGATCGGGCTATTGGCGTTGTAGCGGCGGATCGCTTCGCGGCGCTCGGCATACTGGCTGCTTTGCTCGAGTTCAGCGGTCATCTCCTCGAGCATGTTGTGCTCGACGGTCTGGTAGTAATGGGTGACGTTGCGCTCGGTCTTGCCGTAGTAGTTGGCCTTGCGCACCGCCAGCGGATCGAGCCCCAGATGCCGGGCGATGGCGTCCATCACTTCTTCGATGGCGACCATGCCTTGCGGCCCGCCGAAGCCACGGTAAGCGGTGTTCGACGCGGTATTGGTCTTGCAGCGATGGCCGTTGATGGTTGCATCGCCCAGGTAATAGGCGTTGTCGGCATGGAACATCGCCCGGTCGACAATCGAGGCCGACAGGTCGGGCGAGCAGCCGCAGTTGCCGGCCAGCTCCAGGGCAATCCCGTGCAGACGCCCGGAGCTGTCGAAGCCGACGTCGTATTCGATGTAGAAAGGGTGGCGCTTGCCGGTCATCAGCATGTCTTCGACCCGGGGCAGGCGCATCTTGGTGGGCTGGCCGGTGAGGTGGGCGATGACCGCGCACAGGCACGCCGGACTGGCGGCCTGGGTTTCCTTGCCACCAAAGCCACCGCCCATGCGGCGCATGTCCACCACGACTTTATTCATCGAAACGTCCAGCACTTCGGCCACCAGTTTCTGCACTTCGGTGGGGTTCTGCGTGGAGCAGTAGACGATCATGCCGCCGTCTTCGGTGGGCATCACCGAGGAAATCTGGGTTTCCAGGTAAAAGTGTTCCTGGCCACCAATGTGCAGCGAGCCCTGGATGCGATGCTCGGCACTGGCCAGCGCCGCCGCCGAATCACCGCGCTGGTGGGTGTGGCTGTCCAGCACGAAATGCCGCTTGCGCAGAGCCTCGACCACGTCCAGCACCGGTTCCAGGTCTTCATACTCGATGATGGCCGCCATCGCTGCCTTGCGCGCGGTTTCCAGGTCCCTGGCGGCGACGGCCAGCACCGGTTGGCCGACGAACTGCACGTCATCGATGGCCAATAGCGGATCACCGGGCAGCAGCGGGCCGATGTCCTTGAGGCCGGGCACGTCCTCATGGGTGATGGCGATGCGCACGCCTTCAAAGGCGTAGCAAGGCGCGGTATCAATGCGCAAAATCCGCGCGTGGGCACGGTCCGACAACCGGGCGTAAACGTGCAACTGGTTCGGGAATTCCAGGCGATCGTCGATGTACTGGGCTTCGCCGGACACGTGCTTGGCGGCGCTGTCATGCTTGACACTGCGGCCCACGCCGGTGGTCAGGTCGCGGGCGAACAGTTCGGCCAGCTCGGCTTGAGTCTTCTCTACGGCGTGATGGTTAGACATAAGCGGTCACCCGAGTCTCGATGTGCGGCGTTTGCAATTCGATGAAGTATTTGCGCAGCAGGTTGCGGGCGCTAAGCAGGCGGTATTCCTTGCTGGCGCGGAAGTCCGATAGCGGCGTGAAGTCTTCGGCCAGGGCGGTACAAGCGCGTTCAACCGTGCTGTCGTTCCACGCGGCACCGATCAACGCGGCTTCACAATGCTTGGCGCGCTTGGGTGTCGCGGCCATGCCGCCGAAGGCCACCCGGGCGTCCTGGACCACGCCATGCTCGATACGCAGGTTGAACGCAGCACATACGGCGGAAATGTCATCGTCCAAGCGTTTGGAGACCTTGTAGGCGCGGAACGCTTGCTCAGCGCTGGCCCGGGGCACGATGATCTTTTCGATGAATTCGCTTTCCTGGCGGGCGGTGACCCGGTAGTCGATGAAATAGTCTTCCAGCGCCAGGCTGCGGCGAGTCTGGCCCTTGCACAACACGATCTGCGCGCCGAGGGCGATCAGCAAGGGCGGCGAGTCGCCAATCGGCGACGCGTTGCCGATGTTGCCGCCCAGGGTGCCCTGGTTGCGGATCTGCAATGAAGCGAAGCGCTGCAGCAGTTCGCCGAAGTCCGGGTATTCAGCTTGCAAAGCTTCGTAGCAATCGGAGAGCGTGGTGGCGGCGCCGATCTCCAGGCGATCGTCGAAGCGCTCGATGCGCTTGAGTTCAGCGACGTTGCCCACGTAGATCATCACCGGCAGGGTGCGATGGAACTGGGTGACTTCCAGGGCCAGGTCCGTGCCGCCGGCCAGCAGGCGCGCCTGGGGATAAGCGTCGTAGAGATCGGCCAGGTCGGCCACGGTCAACGGCACCAGGCAACGTTTGTCGCCGCTGTTGAGCTCGCCAGTGTCAGTCGGCGCGATGGCCTTGAGGCGAGCGATGGTTTCGGTTTCGCGGGCGTCGAACTGGTCTGGCTGTTTCCCACAGCAGGCCTGCTCGGCGGCCGCCAGAATCGGCCGGTAGCCGGTGCAGCGGCACAGATTGCCGGCCAAGGCTTCGTGGGCCTTATGGGCGTCGGGCTGTTCGCTGTTCTTTTGCAGGGCGAACAGGGACATCACGAAGCCCGGTGTGCAGAAGCCGCATTGCGAACCGTGGCAATCGACCATCGCCTGTTGGACGCTGTGCAACTGGCCCTGGTGCTTGAGGTCTTCGACGCTGATCAGTTGCTTGCCGTGCAGGGACGAGACGAAGGTCAGGCACGAATTGAGGCTGCGATAACGAATACGTTCACGGCCTTCCTCGTCGGTCTGCAACTCGCCCACCACCACTGTGCACGCGCCACAGTCGCCGCTGGCGCAGCCTTCTTTGGTACCGGATTTGCCGAGGTGTTCGCGCAAATAGTTGAGCACGGTCAGGTTCGGGTCCAGGGCGTGCTCGCTACGGAGTTCCTGGTTGAGTAAAAACTGGATCACGGAAGGCCTCGCAAACTCATTATTGTTGTATCGACTTGAGCTGAATTTATCAGGTCTGACTTTGCGGTCAACGATTTTCTGACTTATAGGTCAAGAAAATCCGTTTGGTCGATGAACAACGATCTATGGACACTGTAGAACCTGTGGGAGCCGAGCTTGCTCGCGATGACGACGGTACATTCAGTATGGATGCAAGCTGGCAGACCGCTATCGCGAGCAAGCTCGGCTCCCACAGGTTCTTCCACAGGTTCTGTTTCAGGATGAGGGCTCAAACTTTTTGCTTATATCGTGCCAAAAACCCGCTGCAGGCCCTGCGCCATGACGTATTGAGTGCGCTACACTGCGCCGCTTGTGCAAATCGAAGAGTTTGAAGGACAACCATGACGTTCAAGGCCCCGGACAGCCTCGCCGAGCAAATCGCCCACCATCTCGCCGAACGCATCATTCGTGGCGAAATGAAGCCGGGCGAGCGCATCCAGGAACAGAAGGTCACGCTGGCGCTGAACGTGAGTCGCGGCTCGGTCCGCGAGGCGCTGCTGATTCTGGAGCGGCGGCATCTGATCGCGATCCTGCCGCGCCGTGGCGCACACGTCACCGAACTGAGCGAACACAAGGTACGCAGTCTCTGTGCGCTGATGAGCGAGCTGTACATCCTGTTGGGCAATGCCGTGGCTCATGGCTGGCAGGAACAGGCCGACATGGCGCCGTTCGTGGCGATCCAGCAGCGTCTCAACGACGCCTATGCGCGCCAGGACATCCGCACCTTCGTCGATGAAAGTTTCAGCGTGATGCGCGCCGCCTATCCCTTCGCTAACAATCCGTACTTGCAGGAAACCGTCGAGAACCTGCAACCGGCCATGAGTCGCGCCTACTTCTTGGCCCTGGAACAGCGCAAGGCCGAGATGAGCGAATTCCTCGACCTGTTCCAGCGCCTGCTGACCGCCGTGCTGGCCCGTGATTTGCCACAGATCCGCATCGTGCTGACGGCCTACGCCCAGCGCAGTTGCGATCTGGTGGTTTCTGCCCTGACGGCGGCCTGAACGTGCGGCTCAAGTGCATCAAACTGGCGGGGTTCAAATCCTTCGTCGACCCGACCACGGTGAACTTCCCCAGCAACATGGCGGCGGTGGTCGGGCCCAACGGTTGCGGCAAGTCGAACATCATCGACGCCGTACGCTGGGTGATGGGCGAGAGCTCGGCCAAGAACCTGCGCGGCGAGTCGATGACCGACGTCATCTTCAACGGCTCCACCAGTCGCAAGCCGGTGAGCCAGGCGAGCATCGAACTGGTGTTCGACAACTCCGACGGCACCCTGATCGGCGAGTACGCAGCCTATGCGGAAATCTCCATCCGCCGCAAAGTGACCCGCGACAGCCAGAACAGTTATTTCCTTAACGGCACCAAGTGCCGACGTCGCGACATCACCGATATTTTCCTCGGCACCGGCCTCGGCCCGCGCAGCTACTCGATCATCGAGCAGGGCATGATCTCCAAGCTGATCGAGGCCAAGCCCGAAGACCTGCGTAACTTCATCGAAGAAGCCGCCGGCATCTCCAAGTACAAGGAGCGGCGGCGCGAGACCGAAAACCGCATCCGTCGCACCCACGAAAACCTGGCCCGCCTGACCGACCTGCGCGAAGAACTTGAACGCCAACTCGAACGCTTGCACCGCCAGGCCGAGGCCGCCAAGAAGTATCAGGAATACAAAGGCGAAGAGCGTCAGCTCAAAGCCCAGCTTTCGGCCCTGCGCTGGCAGGCGCTGAACGAGCAGGTCGGTCAGCGCGAGGCGATTATCGGCAATCAGGAGGTCAGCTTCGAAGCCCTGGTGGCCGAGCAGCGCAATGCCGACGCCGCCATTGAGCGCTTGCGCGACGGCCACCACGATCTGTCCGAACGCTTCAACCTGGTGCAAGGGCGCTTCTATTCGGTGGGTGGCGACATCGCCCGGGTCGAGCAGAGTATCCAGCACGGTCAGCAACGGCTGCGCCAGTTGCAGGATGACTTGAAAGAAGCCGAGCGGGCGCGCCTGGAAACCGAATCCCACCTGGGCCACGACCGCACGTTGCTGCTGACCCTTGGCGAAGAACTGGACCGGCTCACGCCGGAACAGGAACTCACCAGCGCCGCTGCCGAAGAGGCTGCCGCGGCCCTGGAAGAAGCCGAGCTGACCATGCACGGCTGGCAGGAGCAGTGGGACAGTTTCAACCTGACCTCTGCCGAGCCGCGGCGTCAGGCCGAAGTCCAGCAGTCGCGCATCCAGCAATTGGAAGCCAGCATGGAACGCCTGGCCGAGCGTCAGCGCCGCTTGGCCGAAGAGCGCGCCTTGCTCGCGGCGGACCCCGAAGACGCGGCGATTATTGATCTGAGTGAACAGCTGGCTGCCAGCGAAGCCACCCTTGAAGACTTGCAAGCCAGCGAAGATGCCCAGGTTGAGCGGCTCGAACAACTGCGCCAAGCCTTGCAACTGGCTCTGCAGAATCAGCAGCAGGCCCAAGGCGAATTGCAGCGCCTCAATGGCCGTCTGGCTTCGCTGGAGGCCTTGCAGCAAGCCGCGTTGGACCCGGGCACCGGCACCGCCGAATGGCTGCGCGACCAGCATCTGGCCGAGCGTCCGCGACTGGCCGAAGGCCTGAAGGTCGATGCCGGCTGGGAGCTGGCGGTGGAAACCGTGCTGGGCGCCGATCTGCAAGCGGTGCTGGTGGATGACTTCGCAGGCTTCGATCTGTCGGGCTTCACCCAAGGTGATCTGCGCCTGCTCAGCCCCGCTGGCGATGGCGTGCGGGTGCCGGGCAGCTTGCTGGATAAAGTCGAGGCCCAGGTCGATCTGTCTCCCTGGTTGGGGCAGGTGAAACCGGTGGACAGCCTTGAACAGGCCTTGGCCCTGCGCGGACAACTGGCGGCCGGTGAAAGCCTGATCAGTCGGGATGGCTATTGGGTCGGCCGGCATTTCCTGCGGGTGCGCCGGGCCAGCGAAGCCGAGAGCGGCATGCTCGCCCGGGGCCAGGAAATCCAGCGCCTGAGCGCCGAGCGCGAAGAGCGCGAAGCGAGCGTCGAAGCCCTGGAAACCGAATTACAGAATCTGCGGGCGCAACAGCGTCAACAGGAGAACGGCCGCGAACATTTGCGTCGGCTGTTGCAGGATGAAGCACGCCAGCAGGGCGAACTCAAGGCGCAGTTGTCGGCCGGCAAGGCCAAGGTTGAACAACTGGCCTTGCGCCGCACGCGCCTTGAGGAAGAAATCGCCGAGCTGGGCGAGCAGCGGGCGCTGGAGCATGAGCAGATCGGTGAGGCGCGCCTGCAACTGCAGGAAGCCCTCGATGCTATGGCCGTGGACACCGAGCAGCGCGAGTTGCTGCTGGCTCAGCGCGACAGTCTGCGCGAACGCCTCGACCGGGTGCGTCAGGATGCCCGCCAACATAAGGATCACGCCCACCAGTTGGCGGTCCGCCTGGGCTCGCTCAAGGCTCAGTACGACTCCACGCGCCAGGCGTTGGAACGGCTGGAAATGCAGTCCGAACGCCTGACCGAAAAACGCGAGCAATTGAGTCTGAATCTGGAGGAGGGCGAAGCGCCGCTGGAAGAGTTGCGCCTCAAACTCGAAGAGTTGCTCGACAAGCGCATGAGCGTTGATGAGGAACTCAAGACCGCGCAAATTGCCCTGGAAGACGCCGACCGCGAACTGCGCGACGCCGAAAAGCGCCGCAGCCAGGCCGAACAGCAGTCCCAACTGATCCGTAGCCAGATGGAACAGCAACGCATGGAATGGCAAGCCCTGACCGTGCGCCGCAAAGCCTTGCAGGACCAGTTGCTGGAAGACGGCTACGATCTCGACGGCGTGCTCGCCACGTTGGTGGCCGGGGCCAACGAGAAAGACGCCGAAGAAGAATTGGAACGCATCGCTGCCCGCATCCAGCGTCTGGGCGCCATCAACCTGGCGGCCATCGACGAGTATCAGCAGCAGTCCGAGCGCAAACGTTATCTGGATGCCCAGAACGACGATCTGGTGGAAGCGCTGCAGACCCTGGAAAACGTCATCCGCAAGATCGACAAGGAAACCCGTAATCGCTTCAAGGATACCTTTGATCAGATCAACGGCGGTTTGCAGGCACTTTTCCCGAAAGTTTTCGGTGGTGGCAGCGCTTACTTGGAACTGACGGGCGAAGATTTACTCGATACAGGGGTGACCATCATGGCGCGTCCCCCGGGCAAGAAGAACAGCACCATCCATTTGCTCTCCGGGGGTGAAAAAGCGCTGACGGCATTGGCTCTGGTTTTTGCCATTTTCAAATTGAACCCGGCGCCGTTCTGCATGCTCGACGAGGTGGACGCGCCGCTGGACGACGCCAACGTGGGGCGTTATGCACGGCTGGTAAAAGAGATGTCTGAAACGGTGCAGTTCATCTACATCACCCACAACAAAATCGCCATGGAAATGGCCGACCAGTTGATGGGCGTGACCATGCATGAGCCAGGTTGCTCGCGTCTGGTGGCGGTGGATGTGGAGGAGGCGATGGCGATGGTGGATGCCTGAAACACTGCTTGTAGGGCATTTACTTTGGATGTTGTAGGATTTTTTGAGCCTTGGGCTTGTCGTTCAATTCGCAGAATGGCGCAAGCCTATGCGACAGACGGTGTAAAGTTATCTTTGGTCGTGCTAGTTTAATGTCAATTTTTCGTATGCGTGGGCAAAACGCCATTCAGAACATAGAGTTGGCGCCACGTTTTAAAGCGGTTTGCACATAGCTAAGCCCCTTATTTTTCAGCATTTTTATAGAGGCACGGGATTACATGGAAATCGGTCTGCGCGAGTGGCTGATCGTCATCGGCATTATTGTCATTGCCGGTATTCTTTTCGACGGCTGGCGCCGCATGCGCGGCGGCAAGGGGAAACTCAAGTTTCGCCTTGACCGCAGCCTGTCGAACTTGCCGGATGACGATGGCAATGCCGAGCTGTTGGGCCCGCCCCGGGTGCTGGATACCCATAAGGAGCCACAACTGGATGAGCACGACCTGCCGTCGATGAGCGCGCCGGTGCGCGAGCCACGGGAGTCGGGCTCCAAGCGCGGCAAGCGCAACAGCGAACCGTCCCAGGGCGACCTGAACCTCAATCTCGACCTGGATGGCGGCCCGAGCTTCAGCAGTCGCGACGATGATTTCCCGGACGAGAGCAAGCCCGTGCGTGGCGACAAGGACCAGGCCCAGGCCGAGGAAGTGCTGGTGATCAGCGTGATCTGCCGTGACCCGGCCGGCTTCAAGGGCCCGGCGCTGTTGCAGAACATCCTGGAGAGCGGCCTGCGTTTTGGCGAGATGGACATTTTCCACCGCCATGAAAGCATGGCCGGCAACGGCGAGGTGCTGTTCTCCATGGCCAACGCGGTCAAGCCTGGCGTGTTCGACCTGGACGACATCGACCATTTCAGCACCCCGGCGGTGAGCTTCTTCCTCGGCTTGCCCGGCCCGCGTCATCCCAAGCAGGCGTTTGATGTGATGGTGGCCGCGGCGCGCAAGCTGTCCCAGGAGCTCAACGGCGAACTGAAGGATGACCAGCGCAGCGTGCTGACCGCCCAGACCATCGAACACTACCGCCAGCGCATCGTCGAATTCGAACGCCGGGCACTGACCCAGAAACGCTAAAGTCGGCAGGATTTTTCTGGCTGAAGGGCTTTTGTGGCGAGGGGATTTATCCCCGCTGGGCTGTGCAGCAGCCCTAAATCCTGGCGCCTTGGCCTTATCAGCTAGTTGAGTCGTTAGCTTTGGGACTGCTTCGCAGCCCAGCGGGGATAAATCCCCTCGCCACAGGTTGTATGTTCGGCGGGCTCAGGTCCGACTGCCGATGATTTCAAAAAATTGAGCAGCCTAGGCTGCTCTTTTGCTTTATGAGAGAACATCCATGACTGCCGTCCAAACCCGCATCCAACAGCTGCGTACCGAGCTGGATCAGCACAACTACCGCTACCACGTTCTCGATGAGCCGAGCATTCCGGACGCCGAGTACGACCGCCTGTTCCATGAGCTCAAGGCCCTGGAAGAGCAACACCCGGAACTGGTGACCAGTGATTCCCCGACCCAGCGTGTCGGCAGTGTTGCACTGTCGGCCTTCAGCCAGGTCCGTCACGAAATCCCGATGCTCAGCCTGGGCAATGCCTTCGACGAAACCACCATGCGCGAATTCGACCGCCGCGTGACCGAAGGTCTCGACCTGCCCATGGGCGACTTGCTGGGCGGCGGCGCGGCGGTGGAGTACAGCTGTGAGCCGAAGCTCGATGGCCTGGCGGTCAGCCTGTTGTACCAGGACGGCCTGCTGGTGCGCGGCGCCACACGCGGCGACGGCACCACCGGCGAAGACATCAGCGTCAACGTACGCACGGTGCGCAATATCCCTCTCAAACTGCAGGGCAGTGGCTGGCCGCCGGTGCTGGAAGTGCGCGGCGAGGTGTACATGTCCAAGGCCGGCTTCGAGCGTCTCAACGCCACGCAACTGGAGGCGGGCGGCAAGACCTTCGCCAATCCGCGCAACGCGGCTGCGGGCAGCCTGCGCCAGCTGGATTCGAAGATCACCGCCAATCGTCCCTTGGAATTCTGCTGCTACGGCATCGGTCAGGTGACGGCGGACATTGCCGACACCCACATCGGCAATCTCAAGCAACTCAAGGCCTGGGGCCTGCCCATCAGCCGCGAATTGAAACTGGCCCACGGCATCGACGAGTGCCTGGATTACTACCGCGACATCGGCGAGCGGCGTAACGCGCTGCCTTACGAAATCGACGGCGTTGTGTTCAAGGTCAACAGCATCGCCTCCCAGCGCGAACTGGGTTTCCGCGCCCGGGAACCGCGCTGGGCCATCGCCCATAAATTCCCGGCCAGCGAAGAGCTCACCGAACTGTTGGACGTCGAGTTCCAGGTCGGCCGCACCGGCGCTGTAACACCCGTTGCGCGACTCAAGCCGGTCAAGGTGGCCGGCGTGACCGTGGCCAACGCCACGCTGCACAACATGGACGAGGTGGCGCGCCTGGGCCTGATGATCGGGGACACGGTGATTATCCGCCGCGCCGGTGACGTGATCCCGCAAGTGGTGCAAGTGGTCACCGAGCGTCGCCCGGAAAACGCCCGCCCCGTTGAAATCCCGCAACACTGCCCGGTTTGCGGCTCCCATGTGGAACGTACGCAACTGATCAAGCGCAGCAAGGGGCGCGAAACCATCAGCGAAGGCGCGGTGTACCGTTGCGTCGGTCGTCTGGCCTGTGGCGCGCAGCTCAAGCAGGCAATCATTCATTTCGTGTCGCGCCGGGCCATGGACATCGAAGGCCTGGGCGAGAAGAGCGTCGAACAGTTGGTCGATGAAGGTCTGGTGGGTTCGCCTGCCGATCTGTATGCCCTGACCTTCGAGCAGGTGGTTGACCTGGAAGGCTTCGCCGAACTGTCGAGCAAGAACCTGTTGGCGGCCATCGTCGACAGCAAGAAGCCGAGCCTGGCGCGCTTTATCTACGCCCTCGGCATCCCGGACGTGGGCGAGGAAACCGCCAAGGTCCTGGCTCGCTCCCTCGGTTCACTGGAGCGTGTGCAAGCGGCCTTGCCGCAAGTGCTCACGTACTTGCCGGACGTCGGCCTGGAAGTGGCTCACGAGATCCACAGCTTCTTCGAAGACCCGCACAATCGCCAGGTGATCAAGGACCTGCTGCGCCATGGCCTGGATATCCAGGACCAGGGTGAACTCGGCGCTGAATTCTCCGCCAGCACCACCCTGGGTGGTTTTCTGGACAAACTGAACATTCCCTCGGTCGGGCCGGGCGGGGCGCAGAAACTGGCGGACAAGTTTGGCTCTCTCGAAGCGGTGATGAACGCCGACTGGCTGGACATGCGCCAGGCCCTGCCGGAGAAACAGGCCAACGCCGTGCGCGAGTTCTTCGCCATCGCCGCCAACCGCCAACTGGCCGAAGCCGCCGAGCAGCAACTACAGGCCTTCGGCATGCACTGGCAAAGCGAGAAAAAGGTCGTCGAAGGTTTGCCCGAGGCGGGACACACCTGGGTGCTGACCGGCTCGCTGGAGTTGATGAGCCGCGATGTCGCCAAGGACAAGCTGGAAAGCCTGGGGGCCAAGGTGGCCGGTTCCGTGTCGGCGAAAACCCACTGCGTCGTCGCCGGGCCAGGGGCGGGCTCGAAACTGACCAAGGCCAACGAGCTGGGGCTCAAGGTGCTGGATGAAGAAGCGTTTGTGGCGTTTTTGAGTCAGCACGGCATCACGGTTTAGTCATGTCGCCAGGAAGCTCGGATTCATTGTGGCGAGCGGATTTATCCCCGCTGGGCCGCGCAGCGGCCCTAATATCTGCCATCTCGGTCTGTCTGGTTGATTGAGTCGACAGGATTGGGGCCGCTGCGCGGCCCAGCGGGGATAAATCCCCTCGCCACAGGGTTATGTGGAGAGTCGGCTAGCGTGGATCGACGTTATCCAGCGCCCGATTCGCCAGCAACCCTCCCAGCTCGATCAACTGCTGAATACCCAACGCAACATGCCGCCGCGAACCCTCCAGTTCAAAAGCCAGATCACTGATCATGGCATCGGCCGAAGCCAGGGTTTCGCTGAGGTTGGCGAGCAGGCATTCGGTGTCGATGCCGTTGATCACGGTGAAGAGCTGGCCGGGTGTGGGGTCGGCCTCCGGTTGTTCCGGTTTTGGCTTCAGGTAGAAGTCGAGGGCGCGTTCGGCGGCTTCGTCGAGTTTTTTAGCGGCGGCGGTTTTGTGCGGGGATGTTGGATCGGTGTCCGGTGGGTTGGGTGTTGCTTTGAACATGGTGACGCTCCTATGAGATGGAGCCACCAAGGCCTGTCGCTAAACAGAAATGGTGGCGGCTGCACGCAGGTTAGCGAACCGGTCATAGGCACCCGGCAGACTCGAAGGTCTCCCACATACAGCCGCCATAACGTCATTGCAGTTAGACCTGCAGCGAAGCATGGACCGCTTATGCACCTAGAATGATCCGGGTCGCTAAACCCGATCGCTGATTCGTCAGCGACCCGGAAACGATAAAGCCCGGCCCATAGGTGCACAAGCCGGCGGATTCTGGCGCAGTTGTAGGTAATGGCGCAAGGCGGGGTAGCCCGGCCCGGCAGCGTCCTACACAATGCTCACAATCTTCGGATGATTCGCACGCTCCCGGGAACGATCACGCACAGGGGGGAATCTAGTCTTGCAGGCCCCCGGAGATCACCATGTACCGCTTCTTCGAGCAACTGAGTTCACGCATCGCCGCGCCCTTTACCGGCGATCGCTCGCGTAACAGCAAGATCTGGCCGTGTCGTTGCGGCCAGTCGCTGTTTTTTCGCAACAGCCAGTGCCTGGCCTGCCAGGCGGTGCTGGGCTATCAGCCCGAGCAAAGCCGCTTGTCGTCCCTGCAACCCGGCGAACAGCCCGGCACCTGGACCCTGGATGCCGACCCGCACGCCGGATTGTTCCGCCGTTGCGCCAACCTCGACACCCCGGCGGCCTGCAATTGGCTGTTGCCGGCCAATGGGCGCGACACCTTGTGTATCGCCTGCAGCTTGAACCGCACCATTCCAGACCTGTCGATCCCGGAAAACCCCGAACGCTGGTGCAAGGTCGAAACCGCCAAGCGCCGGCTGGTGGCGCAATTGATCACTCTCGGTTTGCCAGTCATCCCAAAAACCGTCAGTGAAAGTCAGGGCCTGGCCTTCGATTTCATCGGCGTTGATCTCGACGGCACGGCTCCGACCACCGGCCATGCCAGCGGGTTGGTCACGCTCGACATCAAAGAGGCCGACGATGCCCACCGCGAGCACGTGCGCCAGCAGATGCACGAGCCGTATCGCACCTTGCTCGGGCACTTTCGTCATGAGGTAGGGCACTACTACTGGGACCGGTTGATCGCCAACAGCCACTGGCTCGAGGCGTTTCGCGAGCAGTTTGGCGACGAGCGGGCCAGCTATTCCGATGCCCTGGAACGTCACTATCAGCAGGGCGCGCCGCTGGACTGGCAAACTCACTACGTCAGCGCCTACGCCACCATGCATCCCTGGGAAGACTGGGCGGAAACCTGGGCGCATTACCTGCACATGATGGACGCGGTGGACACGGCCCTGGGTTTTGGCATGAGCGCCGGGGACATGGATTTCGACTACCAACCGTTCCCGCCCGAGACCTTGTTCGACCCTCAACACAGCGGCGGCGTGGCCTTCCTGTCGTTCGTCAACGCCTGGATCGAACTGGCCGGCATGCTCAACGAACTGTCGCGCAGCATGGGCCAGCCGGATTTTTATCCGTTCGTCGTACCGGCCGCGGTGATCACCAAGCTGCATTTCATCCATCTGGTAATCCAGGAGGAGGGCGGCCGCGCTGACGAGGTGTTGCTGTAGCAGCCCGGCTTGCGGGAGCAGGCTTTGTTCCCACAGGCAAGTGCTTGAACATCTTCAGTTTTTTAATCCGGCGCGAACGGTTGTAACTTCTCGTCAGATAGGTACAATGGCGCGGCTCGCCGTCAGGTGGGCGTCGTTATGGTGACCCCATCGGTCCCCCCGCAACGATTACCCGTGAACCTGGTCAGATCCGGAAGGAAGCAGCCACAGCGGGAACATTGTGTGCCGGGGTGTGGCTGGTGGGGTTGCCTCCATAACGCCCAGGCCTTCGTTCGCAAGGTTTGCGAATATTCCATATTTCTTTTATTTACCGAACGATATTTATCGCCGCTTTCTGCTGCCTGGATTCTGGTGTGGCAGAACAACCAAACACCGAAAGAGAAGCCCGGCCTGTCGCTCATCGACAGGCCGGGCTTTTCTTTTGCATTATCGCTTCAAGGCTTCGCCAGTGCCTGATCTACCGCCGCAATCAGCTTCCCCAAATCCTTTGCGGTGGCTTTGTGTATGACGCCAAACAGGTATGCCCGCTGTTCGTCCTCGTCGTCCATGTCGGCAAAAAACACTTTGAGCTGTACATCCAGTTTGTCGGCAAGCAAGACCAAGGCTTCGACGCTCGGGGTGTAGGTGCCGGTTTCGAAACGGCTGATGGTTTTAGGGTCAAAACCGGTTTTTTCGCCAAGTTCAGCCTGAGTAAGCCCCGCTACTTTGCGATAGCGTCTGATGGCCGGACCCAAACTTGAAATTTGCATCGCTTAATTCCCATTTAGAATCAAGAACTTAACGATAGATTTTTGCATTAGGCAACCGCATGATTCATCACCTTGCTTTGCAAAATGTGATGCGTTTCGTAGAATCGGCCTTTGGCACGGGCATTTGGTGACCTGCTTCAGAAGCCTGGATGTGCGAAAAGGGTGGGCCTTGCGTTTTCTTGTTGTACACAAGGCGACGCTTGGCGCCTTCAGGTAGCACCGCCACGGCCCGCGCTCCAGCGTATCTCAAGGTGTTTGAGCCTAGTTGATTTTTCGCCTGTCTTGGGGCGGTGCAACCGCGCGCGACAAATGAGCCTGACTCATGGATGACTGCTTCGATGGATAAGAAGTACCGCAGAGCCGTTGACGCCGCCGCGATTTTTTCTGAAACCGATCTGAGCGGGCGCATTACCTACGTCAACGACCAATTCTGTAAGCTTTTTGGCTACCCGCGCGAAGAGCTGTTGGGGGCTAACCATCGCCTGATCAACTCCGGCCAGCACCCTGGCGAGTTCTTCAGCGCCATGTGGCGCACCATCGCCCTGGGGCAGGTCTGGAAGGGTGAGATCTGCAACCGGGCCAAGGACGGTACGCTGCATTGGGTCGATACCACGCTGGTGCCGGTGATCGACGATGCGACCGGTCAGATCGAGCGCTACCTGGCGATTCGTTTTGATATCAGCGAGAAGCGTCAGTTGTTGCATTCGCTGCAATGGCGGGTCGGTCACGATGTGTTGACCGGATTGCCCAACCGCACCTACCTGTCCGATCTGCTGGATCAGGCTCTGGAGTTTTCCAGGGCGCAGAACTTGCCTCTGGCGGTGTGTATGCTCGACCTGGATGGCTTCAAGGCCGTGAACGACGGTCATGGCCATGCCTGTGGTGATCAGTTGCTGGTGGAAGTCGCCAGGCGCCTGCGCAGCATCGTGCGCGGTGAGGATGTGGTGGCGCGGCTGGCTGGCGATGAGTTTGTGCTGGTGCTGCGCCATGTACGCGGGCTTGATGAATTGCATGCCGCGTTGAACCGGGTGCTGATTGCCGTCTCCATGCCGTATGCCATTGATGGCAAGGCCATCAAGGTTTTCGCCAGCATTGGCGTCACCCTGTTTCCCGATGACAACGAAGACGCCGACACCTTGTTGCGCCACGCCGACCAGGCGATGTACGTGGCCAAGCAGAGCGGTCGCAATCGCTTTCATTTGTTCGACGTGTCCCGGGACCATGAAGTGCGGGTCACTTACCAGACCGTCGAGCGGGTGCGGCAGGCCATGGCCGGCAACGAGTTGCGGCTGCATTTCCAGCCCAAGGTCAATATGCGCCATGGCGCGGTGGTGGGCCTGGAAGCGTTGCTGCGCTGGAAACATCCACAACGGGGCCTGGTGCCGCCCCGGGAGTTCCTGCCGCTTGTGGAGGAGACCGACCTGATCGTCGAGATCGGTGAGTGGGTCATGGAGCAGGTGCTGATTCAGTTGCAGCAATGGCAGCACGCGGGGCAGGTCTGGCCGGTGAGCATCAATATCTCGGCGCGGCATTTCCAGCGGGCGGATTTCGTCGAGCGGTTGCGGCAGGTGCTGCAACGGCACCCGGCGGTGTCGCCGCGCATGCTGGATCTGCAGATCGTTGAATCCGTCGCGGTGGAAAACCTTGCCCACGTCAGCACCTGTCTCCAGGCGTGCCAGGCCTTGGGTGTGGGGTTTTCCCTGGGCGGTTTTGGCACGGGATACTGTTCGCTCAATGACCTCAAACACCTGCGCACACAGACCATCAAGATCGACAAGACCTTTGTCCGCGACATACTCAATGACCGGGATGATCTGGCGCTGACCGAAGCGATCATCGGCTTGGCCAGGGCATTTGGTCGCCAGGTGGTGGCGGAGGGACTGGACAGCCTGGAGCATGGTCAATTGCTGTTACGCCTGGGTTGCGAAGTGGCTCAAGGCTATTTCATCGCCCGGCCCATGCCGCCTGAACAAGTACCAGGCTGGGTGAGGGGATTTGCTTCGCCGCCGCAATGGCAGCATCGGCCGGACCTTCAGGGCGAATCGGATCCGCTGCCCGGCGACTCTCTATGGCCGGTGTAGCGCTGGATGATCGCGTCGATTTCCCCCGACGTTTTCATTTTCAATAAGGTGCGCAGAATGCGTTGTGCCGGGATTTTCGGATCGTCGCGCACATAGCAGCCCAACACGCGCTCCTGGAGTACAGCCACGGCGCGCAATGGCCGGTCAGGGGTATGTCGCTGATTGAACCACTCCAGCGCCCATTGATTGCTGACCGCATAGCGATAGCGGCCGGCCAGCAGTTTGGCCAGGACTTGTTCCTGGCTGCGTGCATCGTCACGTCGCAGATCCCCGCCGTCGAAGAGCGGTTGCAAGGTCGGGTAGGCATAACTGAGCACGGTCCCGACAGGCTGGTGGGGCAGGGTCGCGGGCGTCACCTCCGTGGGGGCGCTGGCCGTGCCCACCAGCACGTCGCGCTGGAAAAATAGCGGGATGCTCCACAGGTAATCGCCCCCCGTATCCTTTACCCAATCGGGGATGACATAACACCGTACGTCGACTTCGCCATGTTTCATGGCATTGTCCAGCCGGGCGCGGGCCAGGACATGAAACTGCGCCGGCATCCCCACCTGGGTCGCCAGTCGGGTCATGACCTCGGGGATGATGCCCTGGATCGGGCGGCCTTCTTCAGTCTGCACCATGGGCATGGCCCAACTGTCGGTGATGGCGAAACGCAACGGGGTTTCGGCAGCAAAACACCCTGAACCCATTAACAGCAAAGCCCCCATGGCCGAACGCATAAACTCTCCTGATGGTGCTAAATCCTGCCGACAATCGGGCCCCTGACCCAAGCTTAGACAGATTAGACGAGCACACCGGATGCAATTTCGCCCCTGCTCCGCTAGCATTAGCCGCTTCTGCTTTCCAGTGGCGATGGTTTTCGATGAGTTATCAGGTTCTTGCACGTAAATGGCGTCCGCGCTCGTTCCGCGAAATGGTCGGCCAGACCCATGTGCTCAAGGCCCTGATCAATGCCTTGGACAGCCAGCGGCTGCATCACGCCTACCTGTTCACCGGCACGCGCGGCGTCGGCAAGACGACCATCGCGCGGATCATCGCCAAGTGCCTGAACTGTGAAACCGGCATTACCTCGACGCCGTGTGGCGAGTGCTCGGTATGCCGGGAAATCGACGAAGGCCGTTTCGTCGACCTGATCGAGATCGACGCCGCCAGCCGCACCAAGGTCGAAGACACCCGCGAGCTGCTCGACAACGTGCAGTACGCGCCAAGCCGTGGGCGCTTCAAGGTCTACCTGATCGACGAAGTGCACATGCTTTCCAGCCATTCCTTCAATGCACTGCTCAAGACCCTCGAAGAGCCGCCGCCTTACGTCAAGTTCATCCTGGCGACCACCGACCCGCAGAAGCTTCCTGCAACCATTTTGTCCCGCTGCCTGCAGTTCTCCCTGAAGAACATGACCCCGGAGCGGGTCGTTGAGCATCTGACCCACGTGTTGGGTGTCGAGAACGTGCCGTTCGAAGACGATGCGCTGTGGCTGCTGGGTCGCGCCGCCGATGGTTCGATGCGTGACGCCATGAGCCTGACCGACCAGGCCATTGCCTTTGGTGAAGGCAAGGTCATGGCCGCCGATGTGCGGGCCATGCTGGGCACCCTCGACCACGGCCAGGTCTACGACGTGTTGCATGCGCTGATCGAAGGTGACGCCAAGGCGCTGCTCGAAGCGGTGCGTCACCTGGCCGAGCAGGGGCCGGACTGGAATGGCGTGCTCTCGGAAATTCTCAACGTATTACACCGTGTCGCCATCGCCCAGGCCTTGCCTGATGGGGTTGATAACGGTCATGGCGACCGTGATCGGGTGCTGGCACTGGCTCAGGCACTGCCGGCCGAGGACGTGCAGTTCTATTACCAGATGGGGCTGATCGGCCGTCGTGACCTGCCCCTGGCGCCGGATCCGCGTGGTGGGTTTGAAATGGTGCTGCTGCGAATGCTCGCGTTCCGGCCGGCCGACACGGAAAACGCCCCGAGGCAACCGCTAAAGCCAGTGGGGATCAGCCAGGCCACAGCTGATTCCGCCAAGCCAGTGGCTGCCGCGCCCGTCGTTGCGCCGGCAGTGGCTTCTGCCCCGGCAGCGGTGGCGCAACCGGCCCCGGTGCCTGTCGTCGCGGCGCCTGAGCCTGAGCCGGTCGTCGAGGCCTTGCCGCAGCCGGTCGCCGAAGAAGTGGTCGACCTGCCCTGGAACGATCCGGTCGAGGCCCAGGTCGTCCAGCAGCCCGCCGTGGAGCCGGTGCTGGAAACCGTCGCTGAGCAACCCGAGCTGCCGCCGATGCCCGTGCCCACGCCCGATAGCGTGGTGCCCGACGCACCCGAGTGGGCTGCCGCTCCGGTGCCCGAGCCTACGGTGGCGGACGTTGATGTCGCCACGCCGGGCATGGACCTGGATGATGAGCCGCCGCTGGACGAGGATTACATTGAGCCGGACATGGATTCGGCCTACAGCTATCTGGACGAACTGGCCAGCGAGCACACCGCCGAGCCGGCTCCGGAGCCCGAGCCTGAACCGGCGGCGATGCCGGCTACCGGACTGGCCCTGCAATGGCTGGAGCTGTTCCCGAAACTGCCGATTACCGGCATGACCGGCAGCATTGCCGCCAACTGCACGCTGATCTCCGTGGAGGGCGACCACTGGCTGCTGCACCTGGACCCGGCCCATAGCGCGCTGTTCAACGCCACTCAGCAGCGCCGCCTCAACGATGCGCTGAACCAGTATCACCAGCGCACCCTGACGCTGAGCATCGAGCTGATCAAGCCTGAGCAGGAGACGCCGGCCCAGGCTGCGTCCCGCCGCCGTGCCGACCGTCAGCGCGAGGCCGAGGAGTCGATCCACAGTGATCCGTTCATCCAGCAAATGATGCAACAGTTCGGCGCCGTGGTCCGTCACGATACTATCGAACCTGTCGAGGCCCCGGTGACCCAGGGCTCATAACTGAAAGCGCCGGGCCGTACGGGCCGGGCGCGGTGTTTATCCAAGTACTTTTGAGGTGATTCCCATGATGAAAGGTGGCATGGCCGGCCTGATGAAGCAGGCGCAGCAGATGCAGGAAAAAATGGCCAAGATGCAGGAAGAACTGGCCAACGCCGAAGTCACCGGCAAGTCCGGCGGCGACATGGTGACCGTGGTCATGACCGGTCGCCACGACATCAAGCGTGTCAGCATCGACCCGAGCGTGGTCGAAGGCCTGAGCGAAGACGACAAGGAAATGCTCGAAGCCCTGTTCGCCGCCGCCGTCAATGACGCGGTGCGCAAGATCGAAGCCAACAGCCAGGACAAAATGTCCGGCATGACCGCTGGCATGCAACTGCCGCCGGGCATGAAGCTGCCGTTCTGACTCGCCATCCCGGTCGGGATGGGCTACACACAATGCCAGGCATCGCGCCTGGCATTTTTGTTTGTGCTCGGGAAATGTGGCGTCTGTACGATTGCTTTCGCGAGCAAGCCCGCTCCCACACTGTCCCGGGAGGACATCAATATCTATGTCCACCACAGTTCCCTGTGGGAGCGGGCTTGCTCGCGAAAGCAGGCGCCGCGGTCCAACGGCAAAAACATCGAACACACCCCCTTCAAAAGAGTCTGCTTCCTATAAGTGCCACTCAACGATCAAGGAGACGCTTCCATGTCACAAGCATCGACCACCCACCAGCGCATCGTCCTCGCCTCCCGCCCCACAGGCGCGCCCACCCCGGACAACTTCCGTCTGGAGCAGGTGACGCTGCCGGAGCTGGCGGACGGGCAGATCCTGCTCAAGACGCTGTTCCTCTCATTGGACCCTTACATGCGTGGTCGCATGAGTGATGCACCTTCCTACGCTGCGCCGGTGGAAATCGGTGAGGTGATGACCGGCGGTGCTGTCAGCCGGGTTGAGCGTTCGATGCATCCGAAGTTTCAGGAGGGTGATCTGGTGGTGGGCGCTACGGGGTGGCAGAGCCACACTGTCAGCGATGGTCGCAATGTCATTCCGATCCCGTCCGGGCTGCCGAGCCCGTCGATGGCGCTGGGTGTGCTGGGTATGCCGGGCATGACCGCGTACATGGGCTTGATGGAGATTGGCCAGCCGAAGGCCGGGGAAACCCTGGTGGTCGCAGCAGCCTCGGGCGCAGTCGGCTCGGTGGTCGGCCAAGTGGCGAAGATCAAGGGCCTGCGGGTGGTCGGCGTGGCCGGCGGCCCCGAGAAATGCAAATACGTGGTCAACGAGTTGGGGTTCGACGCTTGCGTCGATCACAAGCGCGATGACTTTGCCGAGCAACTGGCCCAAGCTTGCGACAAGGGCATCGACATCTACTACGAAAACGTCGGTGGCAAGGTGTTCGACGCAGTGGTGCCGCTGCTCAACGCGAAGGCGCGCATTCCCCTCTGTGGCCTGATCGCTTCCTACAATGAGCATCAAGCCCCGAGCGGCCCGGATCGCTTGCCGCAATTGCAGCGCACATTGCTGACCAAGCGCGTGCGGATCCAGGGGTTTATCGTGTTTGACGACTTCAGTGGCCGTCAGCCGGAATTCATCAGCGCCATGGCGCCTTGGGTGCGTGACGGCAAGGTCAAGTTCCGCGAAGACGTGGTCGATGGTCTTGAGAATGCGCCACAGGCCTTTATCGGTCTGCTGGAGGGGCGCAACTTCGGCAAGCTGGTGGTGCGGGTGGCGCAGGATTGAGTATTTGACGCTAATCGGAGGCGCGGGTATAAACCGCGTCTCGTTGTTATGTCGGACATTTCCTCCATGAGCTTCAGCCCTTTGATTCGCCAACTGATCGACGCCCTGCGAACTTTGCCGGGTGTGGGTCAGAAAACTGCCCAGCGCATGGCGTTGCAATTGCTTGAACGTGATCGCAGCGGCGGTTCGCGTCTGGCTCTGGCCTTGAGTCAGGCCATGGAAGGGGTAGGGCATTGCCGCTTATGCCGCACCCTCACTGAAGACGATCTCTGTCCGCAATGCGCCGACCCGCGTCGGGATGACAGCCTGCTATGCGTCGTGGAAGGCCCCATGGATGTGTACGCCGTGGAGCAGACCGGTTTTCGCGGCCGTTATTTCGTGCTCAAGGGGCATTTGTCTCCGCTCGACGGCCTGGGGCCGGAAGCCATCGGCATTCCGCAACTGATGGCGCGGATCGAAGAAGCCGGTACTTTCACGGAAGTCATCCTCGCCACCAACCCGACGGTCGAAGGCGAAGCCACCGCCCACTACATCGCCCAATTGCTCAACAACAAGGGTCTGATTGCTTCACGCATCGCTCATGGCGTGCCGCTGGGTGGCGAGCTGGAACTGGTGGACGGCGGGACGCTGGCGCATTCGTTTGCCGGGCGCAAACCGATCGCTTTATAACCGCCACACAAAAGCCCATGTGGGAGCGGGCTTGCTCGCGAAGGCGGTGTGTCAGTCAACATAAGTGTCAGTTGATCCACCGCTTTCGCGAGCAAGCCCGCTCCCACAGGTTTAAGCGCGGTGTGCCGGTTACCTTTCGCTCAGCGAAAACTGCGTCAGGCAGAACGTTGGTATCCCCATGTCTTCCAAACGCTGAGAGCCAAGCAACTCTGGCAGGTCGATGATCGCCGCGGCTTCGTGGACCTTGGCGCCCATGCGGCGGATCAGGTTGGCGGCGGCGATCAGTGTGCCGCCGGTGGCGATCAGGTCATCGAACATCACCACCGAATCACCCTCGCACAGGCTGTCGGCATGCACTTCAAGGAAGGCTTCGCCGTATTCGGTCTGGTAACCCTCGGCCAGCACATCCGCCGGCAGTTTGCCTTGCTTGCGAAATAGCACCAGGGGCTTGTTCAGTTGATAGGCCAGGATCGAGCCGATCAGGAAGCCTCGCGCATCCATCGCGCCGATGTGGGTGAACTCGGCCTCGACATAACGATGGGCGAAACTGTCCATCACCAGCCGCAGCGCGGTGGGGGACTGGAACAGTGGGGTAATGTCGCGAAAGATCACGCCCGGCTTGGGGAAGTCGATCACGGGGCGGATCAGGGATTTGATGTCGAAGGAGTCGAAGACCATCGTCTAGGTGTCCTGGCAGGCTGCAAACGCCGAAGTATAGCGCGGCAGGACGAACCCTGGGCCGCGCATGCTCATCAGCCTTCGATCGAGCCACCCGCCAGGGCGCAGAGCTGGATCGGGTCGAGAATATGGATCTCCTTGCCCTCGGCGGCGATCAATTCGTTCTGCTGGAAACGGGTGAATACCCGGGACACGGTTTCCACCGCCAGGCCCAGGTAGTTGCCGATTTCGTTGCGCGACATGCTCAGGCGGAACTGGTTGGCCGAAAACCCGCGGGCGCGGAAGCGTGCCGAGAGGTTGACCAGGAACGTGGCGATGCGTTCGTCGGCGGTTTTCTTCGAGAGCAGCAGCATCATTTGCTGATCGTCGCGGATCTCCCGACTCATGACCCGCATCAACTGACGACGCAGTTGCGGCAGTTGCAAGGCCAGCTCGTCCAGGCGATCGAAGGGGATCTCGCACACCGAGGTGGTTTCCAGCGCCTGGGCCGAGACCGGATGAGACTCGGTGTCCATGCCCGATAGACCTACCAGTTCGCTGGGCAGGTGGAAACCGGTGAGCTGTTCTTCGCCGCCATCACTCAGATTGAAGGTTTTCAAGGCGCCCGAGCGCACCGCATAGACGGAATCGAAGGTGTCACCCTGGCGAAACAGGAATTCACCTTTTTTTAACGGTCGGCCCCGTTTAACGATGTCGTCCAGCGCGTCCATATCCTCCAGATTCAACGAAAGTGGCAGGCAGAGGGGGGCCAGGCTGCAATCCTTGCAATGGGCCTGGTTGTGGGCGCGCAATTTGACTGGCTCGGACATTTCTTAAATCCTTGTGGGAAACACACATAAGCCGTAAGGGTAACTCAGCGCAGGTACTCCGGCCAGCGGGCTTTCATCGTCAAATTGTCGCGCTCAGATGACTCGGGAGAAGCGCTGTCGATTGTGTCCCTCCAGATAGGTATCAAAGACCATGCACACCGAGCGTACCAGCAGACGCCCGGCGGGCAGTATCTTGATGTGGGTGCTGGTTAACTCAATGAGGCCGTCCTCGGCCATCCCCTGCAATTGTGGCCACAACGGTGCGAAATAACCGCGAAAATCGATGTTGAAAGTTTGCTCGATGTCGGTGAATAGCAGATTGAAATGGCAGATCAGCTGCTGGATCACCGCGCGCCGCAGCCGGTCGTCGGCATTGCACAGCAGCCCGCGACTGGTTGCCAGTTGCCCGTCGGCCAGGGTGTTCTGGTAATGGTTCAGGTCGCTGCTGTTCTGGCAGTACAAATCGCCGATCTGGCTGATGGCCGACACGCCGAGACCGATCAGGTCGCAGTGACCGTGGGTGGTGTAGCCCTGGAAGTTGCGTTGCAGGGTGGCGTCTTCCTGGGCGATCGCCAGTTCGTCGTCGGGCAGGGCGAAGTGGTCCATGCCGATATAGCGATAACCCGCGGCGGTCAGTTGCTCGATGGTGCCTTGCAGCATCGCCAGCTTCTGCGCCGGATTGGGCAGGTCCTGGCTGTTGATGCGGCGCTGGGGCATGAAACGTTCCGGCAGGTGGGCGTAGTTGAACACCGAAAGCCGGTCCGGCTGCAGGTTGATGACTTCCTGGACGGTGTGGGCGAAGTTTTCCGGGGTCTGTTTGGGCAATCCGTAAATCAGGTCGATGTTGATCGAACGAAACTGCAAGGTCCGGGCAGCTTCGATCACCGCGCGGGTTTCTTCCAGGCTTTGCAGGCGATTGACGGCGCGCTGCACGGCCGGGTCAAGGTCTTGCAGGCCGATGCTGACGCGGTTGAAGCCCAGTTCCCGCAGCAGGCCCATGGTGGACCAGTCGGCCTCCCGGGGATCGATTTCGATGCCGTAGTCGCCGGAGTCGTCCTCCAGCAGGTTGAAGTGTTGGCGCAACCTGGCCATCAACTGGCGCAATTCGTCATGGTTGAGGAACGTCGGGGTGCCACCGCCCAGGTGCAACTGTTCCACGCGCTGCGCCGGGTCGAGGTGGCAGCCGATCAGCTGGATTTCCTGTTCCAGGCGCTGCAGGTAGGCGTGGGCACGGCCACGGTCCTTGGTGATAACTTTGTTGCAGGCGCAGTAGTAGCAGATGTTCGCGCAGAACGGCACATGCACATACAGCGACAATGGCCTCAGGGCCTTGCGACTGTCGCGCAGGGCATGGAGCAGGTCGAAGGTCCCCACCTGGCTACCGAATTGCGCTGCGGTCGGGTACGAGGTGTAGCGGGGTCCCGCCAGGTCGTAACGGCGGATCAGGTTTGAGTCCCAACGAATGGCGTCGAGCATGCGGGCGTTCCCCGGATAGACTGGCATGAGCACGAGTCTAGGGAAGTGGGCGCGGGGGGGTGTTGATTTGCGTCAACGGGCATGGGGGCTGGGTGTGGGTGATGGCCTCATCGCGAGCAGGCTCGCTCCCACACTGGATCGGGGCGTTCCTGGCTTCCGGCCACAACGCATGGCCTGTGGGAGCCGAGCTTGCTCCCACATTTTGATCGTGGGGTGTTCATAATGTGGTGTTCGCCACAAATCCCCTGTGGGAGCGAGCCTGCTCGCGATTGAGGCCGGCCGGTTCAGTGCCCCATGAGCCAATGCTGATGCGGTCCTGGCAGGGTCCAGAGACCAAAGACAATCACCAGCAAGCCACCGGCCATGCGTACGCTGCGTTTGCGCAACAGAGCGGTGATGCGTTCGGCGGCCATCCCGGTGGCGAGCAACACCGGCCAGGTGCCGAGGCCGAAGGCGAGCATCAGCAACGCGCTGTCCAGCGCATCGCCCTGGCTGGCTGACCACAGCAGGGTGCTGTAGACCAACCCGCACGGCAGCCAGCCCCAGAGCGCGCCGAGCAGCAAGGCCCGCGGCAGGCTCGACACCGGTAGCAAACGGTTGGCGACGGGCTGGATATGCCGCCACAGGCCGCGACCGACGCCTTCGATGCGGGTCAGGCCGCTCCACCAGCCCGCCAGGTACAAGCCCATGGCGATCAACAGCAGCCCGGCCAACACGCGCATGACCATCGCCGCTGGGCTATTGGCCACGGCCCAGCCAGCCAGGCCGATCAGCAACCCGGCGGTGGCGTAGCTCAGAATCCGCCCCAGGTTGTAGGCCAGTAGCAACCGAAAGCGCCGACTGCGCTGTTCCTTAGGGATTGCCAGGGTCAGAGCGCCCATCAGGCCGCCGCACATGCCCAGGCAATGACCGCCGCCCAATAACCCCAGGATGAGCGCCGAGACCAACAGTGGCGCCAGATCAAGCATGGGGCGGGGCCTTGTCGTCCGGCTTGCGGGGCTCGCCGCTGGCTTCGTCCACCGCCGCTTTGTGGTTGGGGTCCTGATCGTCAAACAGAATGCTGTGGGCCGGACCGTCGAGGTCGTCGTACTGCCCGCTGTCCACCGCCCAGAAAAAGATGTAGACGGCGATGGCCACGATCAGCAGTGCGGCCGGGATCATCACGTAAAGAGCTGGCATGTCGGAACTCCATGCCCGCGCGGCTCAGGCCGGCAGCGGGCGGGTATCGGGCGTGGCGTCGAAAACCGGCGTCTTGGGCTGACGCGTCAGCCTCAGCGCATTCAACACCACGGTCAGCGAACTGATGGACATGCCGATCGCGGCCCACACCGGCGTAATCCAGCCGAGAGCGGCGAACGGCAACATGAGGCCATTGTACAGTGCTGCCCACACCAGGTTCTCGATGATCACCCGCCGGGTGCGCCGAGCCAGGCTGAAGGCGTGGATCAGGGCATCGAGACGGTTGGACAGCAACACCGCATCGGCGCTGGTCTTGGCAAGATCGGTGGCCGAGCCCATGGCGACACTGATGTCCGCCGCCGCCAGCACCGGCACGTCGTTCACCCCGTCGCCGAGCATCAGCACCTTGCCGCCCTGCTGGTGCAACTGTTGCAACACGGCCAGTTTATCGTCCGGGCGCAAACCGCCGCGAGCTTCATCGATGCCCAGTTCGGCGGCGACACTGGCAACCATGGGCGAACTGTCGCCCGACAGCAACAGTGTGCGCCAGCCCCGCGCTTTGCAGGCGGCCAGCAATGCCGGGGCGTCGGCGCGCAAGCGGTCGTCGAGGACGAACCAGGCCAACGGACCGATGTCATCACCCAGCAGCAACCATTGTCCGGGCTCATCCGGCATCACCGGCACCGCCGCGCCACTGAGTTCGCAGACAAAACCGGGTTGGCCGATGCGCAGGCGCTGGTCATCCACCAGGCCTTCCAGGCCCAGCCCCGGGGTGCTTTGCACGTGCTCGGCGGCCAGTGGCGCGCGGCCAAAGGCACGGGCGATGGGGTGTTCGGAGCGATTTTCCAGGGCCGCGGCCAGGCCCAGGCATCGATCACTGTCCAGGGCCGTCAGCGTCCGAATGGCGCGCAACGCCAGACGACCTTCGGTGAGAGTGCCGGTCTTGTCGAAAATGACCGTGTCGATCTGGTTCAGGCCTTCCAGCACATGGCCGCGAGTCAGCAGCAGGCCAAGCTTGTGCAGCGTGCCGGTGGCGGCGGTAAGGGCGGTTGGCGTGGCCAGGGACAGCGCGCAAGGGCAGGTGGCGACCAGCATCGCCAGCACGATCCAGAAGGCGCGAGAGGCATCCAGTTGCCACCACAGCAGACCGATGGCCGCCGCAGCGACCAGGGAGAACAGCAGGAACCATTGGGCGGCGCGGTCGGCGATTTCCGCCAGCCGCGGCTTCTCGGCCTGGGCCCGTTCCAGCAACCGCACGATGGCCGACAGCCGGGTGTCTTGCCCCAGTGCCAGCACCTGGACCGTCAATGCGCCCTCCACGTTAAGCGTGCCAGCGGTCACCGTGTCGCCCACTTGACGAGGTTGTGGCAGGTATTCGCCAGTCAGCAGCGATTCGTCGACGCTGGACTGGCCGTCAAGGATTCTGCCGTCGGCCGGCAGGACCGCTCCGGGATGCACCAGTACCCGGTCACCGGTGCGCAATTCACTGAGCAGGATCCGTTCGCTCTGGCCGTTATCCTCCAGGCGCAGGCACGAGGCCGGCAGCAGATTGACCAGTTGTGCGGTGGCGGCAGCGGTGCGCTCCCGGGCGCGGCGCTCCAGGTAGCGACCGGCCAGAAGGAACAGCGCGAACATGCCCACGGCATCGAAATACAGCTCACCCACACCGGAGATGGACGTCCAGATCCCGGCGACATAGGCGCCGCCAATGGCCAGGGACACCGAAACGTCCATGGTCAGGTGCCGCGTGCGCAGGTCGCGCATCGCGCCCTTGAAGAACGGTGCGCAACTGTAGAACACGATAGGTGTGGTGAGGAACAGCGCGACCCAGCGCAGGATGGTGTGCATCTCCGGGCTCAGGTCGATGTTGAATTCCGGCCAGGTGGCCATGGTCGCCATCATCGCCTGGAACCAGAGCAAACCGGCTACGCCCAATTGGCGCAGGGCCAGGCGATTTTGCGCGGCCAGTTGTTCGCTGGCCTGGTCGGCCTGGTATGGGTGGGCGACGTAGCCGATCTGGCGCAGTTCGGCCAGTAGGGTGCTCAGTGGTAATTGAGCGTCTGCCCAGCGCACATGCAGGCGGTGATTGGACAGGTTCAGCCGCGCCTCGGCCACGGCCGGCAGGCTGCGCAGTTGTTTTTCGATCAACCAGCCGCAGGCGGCGCAACTGATGCCTTCGATCAGCAGCGTGGTTTCGGCCAACTCGCCTTCATGGCGCACGAACGACTGCTGCACGTCCGGGCGGTCGTACAGCACCAGCTCATCGGTCAACTGGACCGGGAGGGTTTCGGGGTTGGCCGATGCTTCGCTGCGGTGTTGGTAATAACTCTCCAGCCCACCGGCCACAATCGCCTCGGCCACTGCCTGACAACCCGGGCAGCAGAGTTCGCGAGTTTCACCCAGGACAACGGCGGTGAAGCGGCTGCCGGGAGGAACGGGCAGGGCGCAGTGATAGCAAGGCAGTGGGGTGGTCATGAGGTATTCACATATCGAAACTTTCTGGCATCTGAAGGCCTCTTCGCGAGCAGGCTCGCTCCCACATTCAGGTTTGTCTCACTACGACATTCCAATGTGGGAGCGAGCCTGCTCGCGATTGCGCGCAGCGCAGCAGCTTATTTCTTCAGGTCTTCAGCGCCTTGCAGCGGTTCATCGCCGAGCAGGACGGCCTGGTCATGGTTGATCTGCTCTTCTTCGAACAGCCGCCAGGTCTTGTCGTTCTCGACCCCCAGCAATTCGACAAAGCGCCGGCCTTCGATCTTGTCCGTCAACTGACCGACATACCGTCCCGGTTCGCTGTCGTTGCGCGTCAGGACGACCTTGCGGTCCTTTTCCGGCTGGGTCGGCGAGATCAGGTTCAGTTCCAGGGTCTGGGGCCGGCTGTCGCCGCTCAGGCGCAGGTTCACTTCGCCGGTGACGTCATCCAGTTGCACGTTGGCATGCAGTTGCAGGGTCTGGCCCAGCAGTTCGCGCTCCAGGGAGCGGTTGATGCCTTTGCCGGCTTCGTAATAGTTGTCGTTGACCAGATTGTCCGGGTTGTTCACGGCGATGGTCACCATGGTCAGGCTCAGTGTCACCGAGCAGGCCAAAATTCCAATGATGATCCACGGCCAGAGGTGCTTGTACCAGGGACTTGTAGCGGTTGCTGCAGGCATGTTCAGTTCTCTCAACGAATTTGTGGGCCGATGAACCGGCTCTTGGCTTCAACATGAACGCTGTCGTCATCGGCATCCTTGAGGATGAAGGTCACCTCGTTGGCGCTCGACGGCAGTTGCTCCGGCGCGCTGGACAGTTCTACCGGCTGGGTGAAGATCTCGCCAGCCGCGACCTTGATTTCCCGGCGTCCCTGCAGCTTGAGGTCCGGCAAGCCAGTGGCGTCCAGCACGTACGTATGATCGCGCTGGTCCTTGTTCATGATCTTGAGGCTGTAGACGTTCTCGATCCGGCCTTCGGCGTTCTCGCGGTACAGCACACGGTCCTTGCTGACGTCGAAACCCACCAGCGAACGCATGAAGAACGCGGTCACCAGCAGGCTGATCATTGCCAGCAGCACCAGGGCATAACCGATCAGGCGTGGGCGCAGTTTATGGGTTTTCTGTCCCGAGAGGTTATGTTCGGTGGTGTAGCTGATCAGCCCGCGCGGGTAATCCATCTTGTCCATGATGTTGTCGCAGGCGTCGATGCACGCCGCGCAGCCGATGCATTCGATCTGCAGGCCGTCGCGAATGTCGATACCGGTGGGGCAGACCTGGACGCACATGGTGCAGTCGATGCAGTCCCCCAGGCCCAGGGCCTTGTAGTCAACGCCCTTCTTGCGTGGGCCACGGCTTTCGCCGCGACGCGGGTCGTAGGAAACGATCAGGGTGTCCTTGTCGAACATCACGCTCTGGAAGCGTGCGTAAGGGCACATGTAGATGCACACCTGCTCGCGCAGCCAGCCGGCGTTGCCGTAGGTGGCGAGGGTGAAGAAACCGACCCAGAAATATGACCAGCCATCGGCCTGGCCGGTAAAGAACTCGAACACCAGTTCACGGATGGGGCTGAAATACCCGACGAAGGTCATGCCAGTGACGAAACCGATCAGCAGCCACAAGCTGTGCTTGGCCAGCTTGCGCAGGAACTTGTTCCCGCTCATGGGCGCCTTGTCGAGCTTGATGCGCTGGTTGCGGTCGCCTTCGGTGACCTTCTCGCACCACATGAAAATCCACGTCCATACGCTTTGCGGGCAGGTGTAGCCGCACCAGACCCGTCCGGCGTATACCGTGATGAAAAACAGGCCAAAGGCGGCAATAATCAGCAGCCCTGACAGAAGGATGAAGTCTTGGGGCCAGAAGGTCGCGCCGAAAATGAAGAATTTGCGTTCGGGCAGGTTCCACCAGACCGCCTGATGCCCGCCCCAATTCAGCCAGACCGTACCGAAGTACAGCAGGAACAACATGCCACCGCCGACCATCCGCAAGTTGCGGAACAGGCCCGTGAAGGCGCGGGTGTAGATTTTTTCCCGAGAAGCGTAGAGATCGACGCTTTGGTTCGCGTCCTTGGCAGGCGGGGTGACGTCATGTACCGGAATCTGGTTGCTCATCAAAATGCATCCCACGGCAGTGGAAAAGTGCCGGGGTCAGTACGTGCCGACCACGGTCAGAAAGGGTAGTGCAGTGGCGCAATGATACGCCTGTAGGTCTAGCTCAAGGGTGCGACCTTTGGTCGCGTTGGGAGGAAGGGCCGAATGGTGTAGCGGATGTAACAAGTCATGACCCAGATCAATTGACTATAGACATTCCATGGCGTTGGCGAAAAAACCAAAGGGCCTGCCAACTCGTTCGACCGGCCCGCCTGGTTGCTTTGTGCCACTATTTTGGGCGGCTTTGCCACCCGGCGGTCGTACATCGTAGCTCCAATCATCTGCGCTTCTGGGCTCGGTGCCCACACCCGATATGTCGCCCGCCACACGTTGTGGCCGTCGGCCTCGGTGAGTTGTTCCGGCAGGCCGTTGAGGTCGTTGTGGTAGTAGCGGATTTTTTGCAGCGCCCCGCTGCCGTAGTGCAGGCGATTGATCCAGCGGCCGTCGGGCAACTGGGTCTGGATCAGGTTGCCAAGTTCGTCATAGTGGTGTTGCAGGCTGCCGGCGGCGCTGTTTTCGGCGAGC
The DNA here is from genome assembly GCF_030687835.1 of Pseudomonas hefeiensis. Classification (NCBI taxonomy): domain Bacteria; kingdom Pseudomonadati; phylum Pseudomonadota; class Gammaproteobacteria; order Pseudomonadales; family Pseudomonadaceae; genus Pseudomonas; species Pseudomonas hefeiensis. Next base: position 4,346,561 of record NZ_CP117449.1, on the reverse strand, counting down.
AACTGGCCGGTGGCGTCGTAGGCGAAGCTCAGGGTTTGCGCGTTGCCTTGCCGGTCGGTGAAGGCGGGTTACACGCCTGCTTTTGAGGTGTAGGCGATCCCTGGCGAGGGAGCTTGCTCCCGCTCGGCGGCGCAGCCGTCGTAAACCGGCTGATGCGGTTTATCTGGAGAATGCGTCAGCCTGTTTCGGGGCGGCTTCGCCACCCAGCGGGAGCAAGCTCTCATGGAACAAACTACAACCTGCTGATTTTAAAAATAAAATTTTCTGCCAAGCACACTTCGGCAATGTGATCTCAGTTAGGCGAGTGCGCCTCCCTTTGTGGCGAGGGGATTTAGCGAAACGTCGCACCGCCCCGTTGGGCTGCGCAGCGGCCCTAAAGCAGTTAACTCAATCTTCCTGGCACGCCGAGTTGCCTGGTTTGGGGGCTGCTGCGCAGCCCAACGGGGATAAATCCCCTCGCCACAGGACCTAGTTCACTGCGCGACAGCGCAGCGTCGAAGACGCGGCGGCCACTCCCTCGCCACGGGTTGGTGGTGTCGCGGCTAGCGTGGGTCGACGTTATCCAGCACACGGCTGGCCAGCATTGAACTCAACTCGATCAGTTGCTGGATGCCGAGGGCAATGTGGCGGTGGGGGCCTTCCAGATCGAAGGCCAGGTTGCTGATCATCGCGTCGGCGGATGCCAGGTTTTCGCTGAGGTTGGCAAGCAGGCATTCGTTGTCGGCGTTTTTTGCCACGGTGAAGAGCTGGTCTGGATTGGATGCCTCTTCGGACTTTTCCGGTTTGGGTAGCAGGTAGTGATCCAAGACGCGTTTGGTGGTTTCGTCGTGCTTTTTGTTTTTGCGACCGGAATGGGTAGACGTTGAGTCAGTTTCAGGAGGATTTGGAGTAATTTTGAACATCGTTGCGTTACCTCTAATGAGTAGGCCGCAACCATCTCGCTACTAAACGAAAGGAGGCAGCTGTGCGCAAGTTAGTAGACCGGTAGAGGCAACGGAACCCGGCGCGCCCGAAGGCGCCATGCGCACAGCCACCATCGAGTGCAGGCAATGCCTGACTGATGAGACTCATGCAACCGTTACTACTACCGGGCTACTAAACCCGACCACTGATGGGCAGTGGCAGGGAAACGATAGAACCCATGAGCAAGGCGCACAAGCGGGCGAATTCTGGCGTAGTTGTAGGCAATGGCGCAAGGATTCGTAGCTTGGTGGAAGCGTTGCGGAGGGGGAATAACCAAGCCTTCGTAATGCCCAGGATTCGGGGTGAAGGCGCTTGCTCTCGCTCGGTGGTGCAGCGGTTTTTCTGTAGGAATTCGTCAGCCTTTTTGGGGCGGCTCCGCCGCCCAGCGGGAGTAAGTTCCCTCGCCACGGGGATTTGCGCTTAACCTGCGCCTGGTCATTTGTTCGCAAGCGCCAGATCGAACTGCTTGTTTCCCAATTTGATCTAGCCGCCAGGGTTTTCTTGAGCACAGCCGAATCCCGGCTCTGATTATTTTTGTGCGCTGCAAAGAGAAGCGTCAGGCGCACAAATGCATCAAGTTTCTACTGGCGGTACAAAATGTTGTAGAACGCGGTTTGCTCATCCTTGATCAAGGACAGATCGTGCCCCGTGGGAATTTTTTCGAACAGCGCTTTGTTGACTGCCATCCGACGCATGATGATCACCTCCAGCAATTGGCCGAACAGCGCTTCATCACGGACGTGTTTTTTCAGTTTTAGAATTTCGTGAGACTTGTCTTTCAGGACGTGAAAGGCGTAATTCATCACAACCATATTGGAGACGAACAGGTTTGCCGTTGACTGAAGCGGATTGACCGCGTCGATCAAAGCATCAAATATTTTTTGCCTGTCCTGAGCATAGGTGGGCAAAAAAACGTCGGGGTACATAAGCTCGCTGTGACGATCATTGATCGCGAAGCGGTCATGGGTATCGTCGGGCTCGCTGAGTAATCTGACTGTGCTTGTTTGAAACGTTTTCAACGTACTCAGCAGTTGATGCTCTTTCCTGCTGTTGGCCTTGATCGCTTTGTAAACCAGATCAATCAAATCCAGAAAAGCCACGGACCCCAGCCCGTCGGTCGCCATCATCAACTGATTGCCCTCGATGCTGAACCGACGATACGCCTCGTCATCGATGCTCAATTCGAAGAGGAGGAACCTAAGCATGTAGTTCCTGAGGCGCGCATCCGCATCCAGGGTGCTGTTCTTCAAGCTGATCAGTTGGATCAGGTAGAAGAAAATAAAGTAATCCTTGTTGGTTCGTTGACGGTTGTCGATTTCAAGCAGGTAGCCAAAGCGCGACAGGACCAGGAGGAGGGCGTAGCAGTCGGGTTCCGTGAAGCCGTTCTTCAGCATGGCTTTTTCGAAAGCGCTGGTGGAAAACAAGTCCCGCCAGCGGCTAACGCTGAAGGGAGCGCCATTGTGTTTTTTCGCGACGACGTTCAGTAGCGAAGGCTCGTCTTCTTCGTAAAAAACAGCACCCAACGCCTTCGGATACGGCCGGACGTTCAGGAAATTTTCAAGCTTGTATGAGAGCAGTTCGAGTATATCCATTGCTTTAAGCCTGCCGTTTCGTATTGCGAGGTAGATATTCGTTGCTGTATTTGGCCTTGTGCTTGTTGCGGTATGTGGATTGTGCTTCTTTCTAGGTGGAATTCAGAGGGGTAGTTTGATGGTTTATGTTATTGCGGTTTATGAAGCCAGGAAGAAAAGTCTGATACGTAGATTCCATCCGGCGTTAGCGTCGGCGGTATATTTTCGATGCTGTCAGCTATCTCGTCATAAGGCGCCGGCAAGACATAGCAGAGGCCGAAATCCTCGGTGAGGATTATGATGCCTTTAAATGTGCGCTGGCGTTTGGTCAGCTTTTTTATCTGGTCAAAACGCATTCCTGTAGAAAGTATTTTCTGATAAAGCCCTGTGTATCGCGCGTTGCAACCGATTGAAAAAATTGTTCCGTCAGGTAGGGTCGAGAGGGTGAACGTACTATCGATTATGTACGCTGTTCTTGTTTCGCCGTCAGGTAGCGTATAGTTCTTTATCTCGACTTTATGATGCTCATAGAAGCTCATTTGAAAGTCCGATGCCGCTGATCTTATCCACTTGTACGAAGCCGGACCATGCTATTTGCTCTTTAGAATGCTTGAGGACTTCTGCTACCGTCATGCCTGCCCATAACTTATTTTTATAGCTGCCGGTGAATTTCGAGTTGCAGGAAATCGCGGTAATAATTCCGTCCGGGCCGTAATATGCTCTGATAAAGCCGTCGTCTAGGGTGAACGAGTTTTGTTCTTGTTTAATTTTATAGTGGCCTGAAAGGCCCGCTTCAATTTTTTCTATGCTTTCTCCGATGCATACCCCGCCGATTGATTTTTTTGGAATTATTACATTGGTGATGTCCATGGTATTTCTCTATTTGGGAACGTCCATTATTTCGTCTGCCAGCATCGGGCTTTCATCTGGCAAGTCTTTCATAGACGTTCCTGTTACGGGCTTTTCTGCCAGGCCAATAAAATCACCGGGGTCCTATCTCTATCTGTCGGGAACGAGCCTTTAGCACTTGTCGACAATGAACTGGATGACGGGCGGTGTGGCATGTTGATCCTTTCGGACCGAGAGAGTGTCGTCCATCCCGAGAGATCACTGACCGGGCGCCACCACCAATCCCTGTGGGAGCGAGCTCGCGATGGCGGCAGCACGTTACATCTCCGATCCCTCCAGATTCATCCTCTACGCGTTAACTTTGTAGCGGTGAAGTCAACGCGATACTTTTCCAGCCCGCCTTTCGTTTTTTCTCCAAGAGCGAGGCTAAAGCGTCGCCCTCAGGTAGCCCTTTCTTCGGCAGCTTGAGAGGAACCAGGACGTAGAGTTTTACCGAGTCCTCATGGTGTTCATCCACCGGCTCTTCGGTGGTGTTCCAAATTTTGTCCACGACCAACAGCGCGTCGGCATCGCTCGGCCAGCTGAGCTGGGCGAAGTCTTTATCTGTTTTTGAAATGATCTGGCCTTCCGACAAGGGGCCGTTATCGAACGTGTGGCGAGCGAGCAGGGACAGCAACTCAACCGGGAAAACCCAAGGACTGTGCGGGGGAAAACCTTGCTGCGTGAGAGGCCAGTCGCCGGGCAAGCATACGAATAATTCGGTATGAGGGCTTTTGGCAAAAAGTCCGACGGTAAAGAGTAACTTGAACTTGTTCTTACCCTCGATGCAGCTGATACGCAGCTCCAGCCCCGCTTCATTACTGAAGGGACTTAGTTGCGCGGGTAAAACCCAACCTGCTGTGTTGTGCACGAAAGTGGCTATAGGCCCGCCGAATTCTTCGGCCGGGTTCTCAATAACGTCCATGATACTGACCGCCCCGGCTTTTCTTAAGACGGCCGCAATGTCTGTAAATCCCCACGTATTGGCGATGTCCAACGGCGCGGTATTCAGTCGGGTGTGCAGTCGATTGATGTCGGCATGGTGTTCTATAAGAAGATTGACGATGTGCTGGTGCCCGGAGGTGATCGCGTCAATCAGCGGGGTGGTTATGCTGTCAGGCCAACCGTCTACCAAGGCACCAGCTTCAAGAAACCATTGGCATGTTTGTAGATGTCCGTTGCCGGCGGCGGCGGTAAGGGGGGTGCTGTTACCGGAACTCGCGGCAGGCTGGTCCAGTGCAATACCTAAAGCCACCAATAAGCGGCAAATTTCGGTTTGACCCTGTTCGGCAGCCATGTGCAGCAACGTCTCCTGCCCCTCAAGGCCATACAGGGGCAGGTGCAATAGAGCGGGATTTTTCTCCAGGTGCTTTTTTAGCGAGGCTCCATTTCCCGAGGCGATGTCGGCATGAATGGCGGATAAAGTCTTGATGTTCTTTTCATAAATTTCTTCTGGGTTGGTCATTTAAAAAATTCCTTTTGCCATTTGATCACCCATTTTTTTCAATGCGTTTTCGACACTGGCCGTCCCACCGATGTCCGCTTTCTGAAGAATTTCATAAACCTTTTTCGCGCTGGCTACAGAGTGATTTCCCCCACCATTCTGGGCCCAAGTGAAGTTGCGCGGATCGTCGTTCAGGCCGACTTTGTGTTTGGCCAGAATTTTTTGCGAGTCGGTAATGTATTTTCGATTTTGCGCTTTCCAGCTTTTCGGAGCTTTTTCGCGGACGATATGATGGTAATGCGGCTTCACCATACCCTTAGGCGCAGGCCCCATCGCTCTCTTCTGTGAGGCGCTGAGTCGACAAACTTCCCAACCCCACGGATCTACCCACCCAATAGGATTCGGTGCGTATTGATAGAGGTTGAATCCCCCCGCCAACCCAATCGGATCCTGCGTAGTAAACCGCCCCACATCCGGATCATAAAACCTGAACGTATTGAAATGCAGCCCGGTTTCCCGGTCCAGGTACTGCCCCTGGAACCGCAAATTCTGCTCTTCGATGTAATACGGTTCGCGCACCTCTTCCAGCGTGTTGCCCCACACCCGATACGTGGCCTGCCAAACATTGTGCCCGTCGGCCTCGGTGAGTTGTTCCGGCAGGCCGTTGAGGTCGTTGTGGTAGTAGCGGATCTTTTGCAGCGGGCCGCTGCCGTCGACGCGGGCCAGGGGTTCGTGGCCGTCGTCTTCGTAGAGGTACAGACTGGTTTGCTGGTGGCGGTGTTCCTGCAACAGGCGCAGGCCGTCCCAGGTGAAACGGGTTTCGCCCAGTGGGTAGCCGTGGCTGTCGTGCTCGGCTTTTTCGGTGCGCCGGCCCAGCGGGTCGTAGGTCATCTTGACCACGCTGCCATTGTCATTGTGCACTTCGATCAGGCGGCTTTCGGCGTCGTAGGCGAAGCGTTGCAGGCCGCGCGCGGCGCTGCGTTTTTCGATCATCCGGCCAAAGGCATCGTACCGATACCGCTTGTCCTGGTAGGTCAGCAGTTTGTTGTGCACCACCAGCCCGGCGCCGGCTTGCGGGCCGTCCAGCAGGTTGGCGGCGGCGTCGTAGGCGAAGGTTTCGCGCTGGCCGTGCAGGCTGTCCTGGCTGGCGACGATGCGGCCGGTGGCGTCGTAGTGCAGCAGTTGCCGGTGTTGCGCTGCGGGTTGCTGGTCGAGTTTGCCAATCAGGTTGTCGGTGGGGTCGTACTCGAAGTGTTTTTGCACCGCAGCCGGCAGCAGCGAGGGTTGGCTGGTATGGCGGCGTTGGCGTGCGCGCAGGCGGCCGCTGCGGTCATATTCGCTGCGGGTGCTGATCTGGCCTTGGGTGCGCAGCACTTCGCGGTGCAGGCGGTCGCGTTCGAAGTCGCTGATGATCTGGCCGTCGAGGTTGATCTGGTGCAGGTGGCCGCTGCCGTAGTACAGGCGATTGACCCAGCGGCCATCGGGCAATTGGGTCTGGATCAGGTTGCCGAGTTCGTCGTAGTGGTGTTGCAGGCTGCCGGCGGCGCTGTTTTCGGCGAGCAACTGGCCGGTGGCGTCGTAGGCGAAGCTCAGGGTTTGCGCGTTGTCTTGCAGATCGGTGAAGGTGACGGCGGTGAGCTGGTCGAGCGGGTCGTAAGTGTATTCGGTGCGACCGTCGTCGGTGACCTTGGCGATCAGTCGGCCCACGGCGTCGCGCTCCAGGCGATGGACGATGGGCGCTGGAGGCGTCTCGGGGATTACAGCCAGGCCGGTGCCGTACGGCGCTGGTATGGCCGTCACCGCCGCGACGTTGTCGAGCGGGTCGTAGGTGTAGCGCTTGGCGCTGCCATCGAGGTCCTGTTGTTCAATCAGCCGGTCCCCGGCATCCCAGGCAAACCGATAGCTCTCACAGTTCTCATTGACCAGCGCTTGCAGCCGCCCGTAGCTGTCGTACGCGAATTGCACCTGCCGGCCGTGGGCGTCGGTGCGTTGGCGGACCTGACCGCGACGGTTGTGCTGGTAGAGCGTGGTGTGCCCGGCCGGGTCAGTGTAGCCGGTCAACTGCCCGGCGAGGTCGCGCTGGTACTGTTCGGTGCGGCCATCCGGCAATTGGCTGCTGAGCAAGCGTCCCTGGGCGTCGTAGCTGAAGTGGGTGCGCTCGCCGAGGGCGTCGGTGATGGTCTGCAGGTAGCCGCGCTGGTCATAGCTGAACCGTGTCGGGTAGCCCGAACAATCCACATGCTCCACCAATTGCCCGAACGGGTTCCAGCGCAGCTTTTTAATCTTGCCGGTGGCGTCGATGATTTCGATGACCTGACCGTGGGCGTCGTAGCGATAGTGGGTGACGTGGCCCAGGGGATCGGTTTCGGCGCTGCAGTTGCCGCGTTGATCGTAGCGGTATTTCCAGCTGTGGCCGGCGGCATCGGTGTCCACCAGCGGCAGGGCCCAGTGCTCGAGCCATAACGTCGAATCGCTGCGGCCCAACGGGTCGATTTCGCCGATCAGGTTACCGGCCTCGTCATAGCTGTAGGCATAGCGCCCGCCCTGTGGGTCGGTGGCGCTGAGCATCTGGCGTTCGTCGTTCCACTCGAACAGCCAGCTCTGGCCGAGGTTGTCGCTGTATCGGGTGATCTGGTGCTGGCGGTTCCACTGCCGTGTGCTGACGCGCTGCAAGCCGTCGGTGATGCGGGTTACGCCGGCCTTGAGGTCATAGTCGAACTGATAGGTGTCGCCCTCGTCGGTCCAGTGCCGAACCACGCGCCATTCCTGGTCTTCGATCAGAGCCCATTCGTAGAAGCAACGCAGCCCGGTGGGCAGCTGGTGTTCCACCATTCGCTGGCCGGCGTCGTAGCTGAAGCGCCGTTGCACCTGGCCGGTGGCGTCGCGCACTTCGCTGAGGTTGTTCGCCGTGTCGTAGGCATAGCTGACCAGCACTTCGCGCTGTTGGTCGGGGTAGAGGCGTTCTATCCGGGTGACGCGTTCGCGCTCGCGGATCAGCTCGACTTGCACCAGATCGAAGGTGTCGCGCAGGCGCATCAGCCGTCCGGCGGCGTCGTAGTCGAGGAAGATGCGATTGTCGTTGCGGTCACCGAGTTGGCTCAGGCGCAGCAGTGATGTGTGCTCCGGCGTGGGTTCGAACAGGCGATACACGCCGTCATCGCTTTCGATCAGCAACTGCCCGTTAAGATGGCGCCGCACGGCCAGGCCTTCACCAGCGCTGAACACCGCGCCGCCCGGCGGGATCGAGCCCATGTCGATGGGCCGGGCCTGTTCGTCGGTGTAGACCAGGGTTTCGCCGCCGTCCGGATGAGCAAGTATCTCCACCTGCACCTCGTAGGCCACGCTCCAACCGGTGCCGAACATCCCGCCACGACGTTCATCGCGGCTGTTGTAGAAGCGTTGCCAGTCGATCGGCAGAACACCGGGCAACACGAAGTCCAGCTCTTCATCGCGGCCCAGCACCTTGGCTCCGGTCGCGGCATGCACCGGGTTCGACGAGCCCATGGCGGCGTTGGCCGCGGCGCCCATGGCGCTGCTGACCGCCATCGACGCCGCGCCACCGGCCAGCATGCACGGCAGTTTGCTGAAGAACTTGCCCTTGCCGCCCTTGAGCATCAGCAATGCCGTGACCGCCAACCCTACGCCCGGGGTCTTGCCGCTGCGAATCTCGCGCACCACCACTGAGCCGCCGCCAATGGTCACGTCCGGGGAAATCAACCCGGCTGACACCACCGTCGCATCGCAGGTGCTGCGGTCGCCGCTGCGCACGGCGGGCTGGCCGTTGATGGTGACCTTGTCCGAGCCTTCGGCCATGAACTGCGGCGGCATGGGGGGGTGTTTGGTGCAGATCACCAGGTCTTCCGGCCGGGTTTCTGTGCCGGGGGCGGGCGAGGCGACGGTGGGGCGCCACATCTGTGAGAAGAAGTTGCCGGCCATGTCCAGGTAACTGGCCTCGGCCTCTTCTTCCGGCGCGGGCATGTCCAGTTCGGTGCCGGCCGGCGCGACGTGGGAAACAACCGCTCCGGCGGCGCGGGCCGAGGGGATGTTGTTGGTGAAGGTGTCCTTGGAGCCGGTGAGAATGTTGGCCTGCACCGTGGGCGGGAAGAGGGCGTTGCCGATGCCTTCGCAGATATGACTCAGGCCTTCGTCGGCCCCGGTCTTGCTCATGGCAATGCCTACGACCGCACCGACCACCGCACCGAGCAGGAAGCAACCCAAGCCACCCGTGGCGACAGTGATGCCGGTGGCGGCCACCACCGCAGCCGTCGCCAGGGCGGTAATCGCAATGTTGGCTGCTACTTCCAGCACACCGCCGAGAATGTCGGCCATCATTGAGGTGTGGTTCAGTGCATCGCCCAGGCGAGCGGCCCAGAGCGCGTCAGACATGCCGGGGGTTCATCGTTGCGCGCTGAAGTGTTTCGATGCCCATTGCGCCTATCTCCTTGGCGGTAATTGATGTCCGTTGCGACGTTATATCAGCTTGACCATGGATTGAGCAGGGCCACGCCGCTGCTTTGAAAATCACTCACATTGCGGGTGACCACGGTCAGGCCATGGACCAGCGCGGTGGCGGCAATCAGTGCATCGCATTCATTGCTGCGATCGGGTATGTGCAGGCGAGCGCAGCGTAGCGCGACGGTGCGGTCGACCGCCAGGATCCTGCCGGCAAATGCGGGTATGACGTGGTTATCCAGCCACGCGCGCAGGTGGCTGCCTTGCGCCGGGTCCTTGCGTTCGAAGCGCAATACACCGGTTTCCAGTTCCAGTACGGTAATTGCCGAGACGTACAGGTTGGGGGCGGACACGCTACGTGCCCAGGCCTGTACGTTTTTATCTGCATGCGGCTTGCGCAGTTCCGAAATGACATTGGTGTCGAGTAGAAACATCAGGACAGGTCCACTGGCCGGGGAGTGATGACGGTACGTTCGGTATCGAAATCGATATCCGGCGCATCGGGCATGACCAGCATCTCGACAATGCTGGTGCCAATGCCGGTCAGTTTCTGGTACTCCTCAATGCTTAGCAGTACGTGGGCCGGCCTGCCACGGTCAGTGATGATGACCGGCCCTTGGCGGGCAGCTTTTTTGGCACCACTTGTGTCGTGGTTGAATTCGCGGCTGGAAATGGTCGTGATGGACATGGCGGTGCCCTCATGAAACTAGAATGTAGGCACGTTACTACTGGCGTAGGCGGCGAGCAAGTGAAACAGCTTCGACTCTTGATACCCACCAATAAAAAGGCCTCGCCAATATTGATTGGCGGGGCCTTTGGTGCATCAGGCGTGTGCCTTACTGGGCATCGGCGGCTGGCGCCGGTTCACCATGAGACAGGCTGTAGACGTACGCAGCCAGCAGGTGGACCTTGTCGTTACCCTGCAGATCGGCCTGGGCAGGCATCTGGCCCTGGCGACCGTAACGGATGGTCTGCTGCAGCTGAGCGAAGCTCGAACCGTAGATGAAACCGGCCGGGTGCGTCAGGTCAGGTGCGCCCATGGCAGGCGTGCCCTTGCCGGCTGGACCGTGGCAGGCCACGCAGTTGGCTGCGAACAGCTTCTGGCCATTGGCCGGATCGGCCTTGGCGCCTTCCGGCAGTTTACGGCCGTGCAGACTGGTCACCACGTAGGCGGAGACGTCGGCAACACCTTGCTCGCCAACCACGGCAGCCCAGCCCGGCATCACGGCATGACGACCGCCCATGATGGTGGTCTTGATGGTTTCCGGCTCACCACCCCAGCGCCAGTCGGCGTCGGTCAGGTTCGGGAAGCCGTAGGCACCCTTGGCGTCGGAACCGTGGCAGACCGAGCAGTTGGAGGCGAACAGGCGGCCACCCATCTTCAGGGCTTGCGGGTCCTTGGCGACTTCTTCAATCGGCATGGAAGCAAACTTGGCGAAGATCGGACCGAACTTGGCGTCCGAACGGGCCATTTCCTTTTCCCACTCGTGAACACCGGTCCAGCCGGTCTGGCCATTGGCGAAAGGGGTCTGCTTTTCGGTGTCCAGGTAGTTATAGCCTGGCAGCAGGCCTTTCCAGTTGCCCAGGCCCGGATAGAGCACCAGGTAACCCAGAGCGAAGATAATGGTGCCCACGAACAGCATGAACCACCATTTGGGCAGTGGGTTGTCGTACTCTTCGATGCCATCGAACGAGTGACCAACCGTCTCGTCCGTTTGTTCGGCGCGCTGGCCCTTACGGGTCGACAGCAGCAGCCAGGTCAGGGCGAAGATCGTTCCCAGGCTGAGGACTGTGACGTACAGACTCCAGAACGTAGTCATTCTTTGTTACTCCTAGAAGCTTGCTCGACGTGCTTGATGGCTTCGGGATCATCCGCGAATGGCAGCAAGGTCGCGTCGTCAAATTCCGATTTGCGCTTGGGGCTGAACACCCACAACGCCAGGCCGATAAAGGCCACCATCACGACGACGGTGCCTAGGCCGCGAATCATCCCGATATCCATCTAAATCACCGTTTGCTTTTGATGATGGTGCCCAGGCCTTGCAGATAGGCCACCAGCGCGTCCATTTCAGTCTTGCCCTTCACGGCATCCTTGGCACCGGCGATGTCTTCGTCGGTGTAAGGCACGCCCAGGGTACGCAAGACTTCCATTTTCTTGGCGGTGTCTTTGCCGTCGAGCTTGTTTTCTACGAGGAACGGGTAGGCCGGCATTTTCGACTCAGGCACTACGTTGCGCGGGTTGTACAGGTGCGCACGCTGCCAGTCGTCGGAGTAGCGGCCGCCAACGCGAGCCAGGTCCGGGCCGGTACGTTTGGAACCCCACAGGAACGGGTGATCCCAGACGCTTTCACCGGCAACCGAGTAGTGGCCATAGCGTTCGGTTTCTGCGCGAAACGGACGGATCATCTGCGAGTGGCAGCCGACACAGCCGTTGGCGATGTAGACGTCGCGACCTTCCAGTTCAAGGGCGGTGCGCGGCTTCATGCCTTCGACCGGCTTGTTGGTCACGTCCTGGAAAAACAGCGGAACGATCTGGGTCAGGCCGCCGATGCTGACGGCGATGACCATGAAGAAGGCCAGCAGGCCGATATTCTTCTCTACTGTTTCGTGCTTCATCAGTGAGCTCCAACTACGGCGATCTTGGCGGCGGCCTCAGCTTCGGCCGGGTCAGAGGCACGAACGGTGCGATACACGTTGTAGGCCATGAACAGCATGCCGCTGGCGAAGAACGCGCCGCCCAGGGCACGGACGATGAAGCCAGGGTGGCTGGCTTGCAGCGCTTCGACGAACGAGTAGGTCAGGGTGCCGTCATCGTTGATTGCACGCCACATCAGGCCCTGGGTGATGCCGTTGACCCACATCGAGGCGATGTAGAGCACGGTGCCGATGGTGGCGAGCCAGAAGTGGGTGTTGATCAGACCGGTGCTGTGCATCTGCGCACGACCGAACAGTTTCGGGATCATGTGGTAGATGGCGCCGATGGAGATCATCGCCACCCAGCCGAGCGCACCGGCGTGTACGTGGCCGATGGTCCAGTCGGTGTAGTGGCTCAGGGAGTTGACGGTCTTGATGGCCATCATCGGGCCTTCGAAGGTCGACATGCCATAGAATGCCAGGGAAACCACCAGGAACCGCAGGATCGGGTCGGTGCGCAGCTTATGCCAGGCGCCCGAGAGGGTCATCATGCCGTTGATCATGCCACCCCAGCTTGGCGCCAGCAGGATGATCGACATCGCCATGCCCAGGGACTGTGCCCAGTCCGGCAGCGCGGTGTAGTGCAGGTGGTGAGGACCGGCCCAGATGTACAGGGTGATCAGCGCCCAGAAGTGGACGATGGACAGGCGATAGGAATAGATCGGACGCTCGGCCTGTTTCGGCACGAAGTAATACATCATTCCCAGGAAGCCGGTGGTCAGGAAGAAACCCACGGCGTTGTGGCCGTACCACCACTGGATCATCGCGTCGGTGGCGCCCGAGTAGGCCGAGTAGGACTTGAAGAAGCTGACCGGCAGGGACGCGTGGTTGACGATGTGCAGCATGGCGGTTACGACGATGAAGGCACCGTAGAACCAGTTACCGACATAGATGTGCTTGGTCTTGCGCTTGACGATGGTGCCGAAGAACACCAGACCGTAGGTCACCCAGACGATGGCCAGCAGAATAGCCAGGGGCCATTCCAGCTCTGCGTATTCCTTGGTGGTGGTGAAACCCATCGGCAAGGTCACGATCGCACCGACGATGACCGCTTGCCAACCCCAGAAGGTGAAGGCGGCGAGGCTGTCGGAAATCAGTCGCGTTTGGCAGGTTCGCTGCACGACGTAATAGGAAGTGGCAAACAACGCACAACCACCGAAGGCGAAGATCACCAGGTTGGTGTGCAGCGGGCGCAGGCGTCCAAACGTCGTCCATGGCAGATCGAAGTTCAACTCCGGCCAGACCAGTTGCGAGGCGATGAAGACACCGAGCCCCATGCCAAGGATCCCCCAGACCACCGTCATGATGGCGAACTGGCGGACTACCTTATAGTTATAAGCAGTCGGACTGATTGCTGTGCTCATTCTAAGGTTCCACGGTTTGGGTGTTTTATTAGGATAAAAATCGGTCGCAAGTATGGAGAAAGCGGGGGGTCATTGCAACGCGCCATGACCTGGGTCAATGCTTTCTAAAGCTGATTCTGCGGCCTTTCCATGCTCGACGTAGGGACAAAATCGGCCCCCGGCAAATTGTCGCGGCGCAGGAAAGAGGCGAGGGGGTCGGTTCGGTTGTAACGGGGTGTGTTCCAACACGGCGTTCGGGTCATGGGAAGCCCTGGGCGCAATAGCCGGTATCCACCGGCCTTTGCGGCCTTTTTATCGAACGGATTGTGGAACACATCGGCTCGGATCGACCTGAAACCGGCAAACGCCAGTGCACGCTCGGGCAAGCTTAGACCCGATTGCAGGTAACCGAAAGGCGCGAAGAGAAGGGGTGCGACAATGAGTCGCGCTGGGGCACGGAACCGCCGCATCCAGATGGATGCGGCTGTTCGTGTGGTCAGGATTTATTCGCTTTTGTGTTCAGCTTGCAGGCGTTCGGCGCTCGCCGCGTGGGACAGGCTGTAGACGTAAGCCGCGAGCAGTTGCACCTTGTCATTGCCGAGCAACTCATTCTGCGCTGGCATATGGCCCTGGCGGCCATGACGGATGGTCTGTTGCAGTTGCGCCAGGCTGGTGCCGTAGATGAAGCCGGCCGGCAAGGTCAGGTCTGGCGCGCCCATGACTTCGGTGCCTTTGCCGGTGGCACCGTGGCAGGCGACGCAAGTGGTGTTGAACGCTTGCTGGCCTGCTTGCAGGTCGGCGCCGCTGTCTGCCGGCAGCGGCAGGCCCGCCAGATCATGGCGCACATACGCGGCCACGTTCTTGACTCCGGCTTCCCCGAGCACTTCGCCCCAGGCCGGCATCGCGGCCATGCGACCGCCCATGATGGTGGCTTTGATGGTTTCGGCACTGCCGCCCCAGCGCCAGTGGCTGTCGGCCAGGTTAGGGAAGCCGAAGGCACCCTTGGCGTCCGAGCCGTGGCAGACCGAGCAGTTGGAGGCGAACAAGCGGCCACCCATCTTCAATGCCTGCGGGTCCTTGGCGACTTCTTCCACCGGCATGGCGGCGAACTTGGCGAAGATCGGCCCGAATTTGGCGTCGGCCCTGGCCATTTCCTTTTCCCATTCATGGGCGCCGGTCCAGCCATTTTCGTAGCCGGGCAAGATGCCTTTCCAGTTGCCCAGGCCCGGGTAGAGGACCAGGTAGCCGACGGAAAATACCAGGGTGCCGGCGAACAACAGGAACCACCACTGCGGCAGCGGGTTGTCGTACTCCTCGATGCCGTCGAAGCTGTGGCCCATGGTCTGGTCGACGCTGCCCTTGGTCTCGCCCTTGCGGGTGCCGATCAGCAGCCAGGTCAGACCGATCAGGCTGCCGATGGTCAGTACGCTGATCCACGTACTCCAGAAGGTGGTCATGGCCGGGTGCTCCTTGTTGCAGGGTCTTGGGGGTTGGCGATGTCGGCGGGTGGCTCGTCGGCGAACGGCAGCAGGCGCGCCTGGGCGAACTCAGGGTTGCGCTTGCTGCTGAAGACCCACAGGGTCAGGCCGATGAAGGCCACGAACACCACGACCGTGCCCAGGCCGCGGATCATTCCAGTGCTCATTTCAAGGAACATAGGCTCACCTCTTGCTCTTGATGGCAGTGCCGAGCACTTGCAGGTAGGCCACCAGGGCGTCCATCTCGGTCTTGTCCTTGAGGGAGGCCACGCTGCCATTGATGTCGTCGTCGGTGTACGGCACGCCGAGGGTGCGCATAGTGCGCAGCTTGGTTTCGGTGTGGCTGCTGTCCACTGCCTGGGTTACCAGCCAGGGGTAGGCCGGCATCTTCGACTCAGGTACTACGTTGCGCGGGTTGTACAGGTGGGCGCGATGCCAGTCATCGGAGTAGCGCGCGCCGACCCGGGCCAGGTCCGGCCCGGTGCGCTTGGAGCCCCACAGGAACGGGTGGTCCCAAACGCTTTCACCGGCCACCGAATAGTGGCCGTAGCG
Organism: Pseudomonas hefeiensis; assembly: GCF_030687835.1. Classification (NCBI taxonomy): domain Bacteria; kingdom Pseudomonadati; phylum Pseudomonadota; class Gammaproteobacteria; order Pseudomonadales; family Pseudomonadaceae; genus Pseudomonas; species Pseudomonas hefeiensis. Next base: position 4,331,176 of record NZ_CP117449.1, on the reverse strand, counting down.
TTCGGTCTCGGCGCGGAACGGACGGATCATCTGCGAATGGCAGCCGACGCAGCCTTCACGGATATAGATGTCGCGACCTTCCAGTTGCAGCGCGGTGTAGGGCTTCATGCCGTCCACCGGTTTGTTGGTCACGTCCTGGAAGAACAGCGGCACGATCTGGGTCAGACCGCCGATGCTCACGGCCAGGACCATCAGCAGCATCAGCAGGCCGACGTTCTTCTCGATTGTTTCGTGTTTCATGGCGGACTCCTCAGGCCATCTGCGCGGCAGCGGCGGCTTCGGCAGGCTGGGAAGCCTGCACGGTGCGCCAGGTGTTGTAGGCCATCAGCAGCATGCCGCTGAGGAAGATTGCGCCGCCCACCAACCGCACGACGAAGCCTGGGTGGCTGGCCACCAGGGTTTCGACGAAGGAGTAGGTCAGCGTGCCGTCGTCGTTGATTGCACGCCACATCAGGCCCTGGGCGATGCCGTTGACCCACATGGAGGCGATGTACAGCACGGTGCCGATGGTCGCGAGCCAGAAGTGCGCATTGATCAGGCCGATGCTGTGCATCTGTTCGCGACCGAAGATTTTCGGGATCATGTGATACAGCGCGCCGATGGACACCATTGCCACCCAGCCCAAGGCACCTGCGTGAACGTGACCGATGGTCCAGTCGGTGTAGTGGGAGAGGGCGTTGACGGTTTTGATTGCCATCATCGGGCCTTCGAAGGTCGACATGCCGTAGAACGCCAGGGATACCACCAGGAACCGCAGGATCGGGTCGCTGCGCAACTTATGCCAGGCGCCCGAGAGGGTCATCATGCCGTTGATCATGCCGCCCCAGCTCGGTGCCAGCAGGATCAGCGACATCACCATGCCCAGTGACTGTGCCCAGTCCGGCAGCGCGGTGTAGTGCAAGTGATGGGGGCCGGCCCAGATGTACAGAGTGATCAGCGCCCAGAAGTGCACGATGGACAACCGATAGGAATACACCGGCCGCTCGGCCTGCTTCGGCACGAAGTAATACATCATCCCCAAAAAGCCCGCGGTGAGGAAAAAGCCCACGGCGTTGTGGCCGTACCACCACTGCACCATCGCATCGGTCGCACCGCCATAGGCCGAGTAGGACTTGGTGAGGCTCACTGGCAATTCGGCGTTATTGATCAGGTGCAGGATCGCCACGGTGATGATGAACGCACCGAAGAACCAGTTGCCCACGTAGATGTGCTTGGTCTTGCGCTTTGCCAATGTGCCGAAGAACACGATGGCGTAGGCGACCCAGACGATGGTGATCAGAATGTCGATCGGCCATTCCAGCTCGGCGTATTCCTTGGAGCTGGTGTAGCCCAGCGGCAGGCTGATGGCCGCCAGCAGGATCACCAGTTGCCAGCCCCAGAAGCAGAACGCCGCAATTTTCGGCGCGAACAACTGCGTCTGGCAGGTACGTTGCACCGAATAGAACGAACTGGCGAACAGGGCACAGCCGCCGAAGGCGAAGATCACCGCGTTGGTATGCAACGGGCGCAGGCGGCCGAAGCTGGTCCACGGCAAATCGAAGTTGAGTTGTGGCCAGACCAATTGGGCGGCGAGAAAAACCCCGAGCCCCATGCCGACGATGCCCCACACCACCGTCATAATGGCGAATTGGCGGACCACCTTGTAGTTGTAGGCGGTACTGATAGAAGTGTTCATGGTTCCCCATCCACGGTTCAGCCGAAGTGAGCGCCTGCGCAAGGCAGTGCGGCGTTCTTCGCCTGGAGTTATAGGCAGACTAAAAGCGAGGTCAGCATGGACAAACAGCACAAGGCCAGTATTGACGAGGATCAATGGGTGCGGTGTGTGGCCGAACACGGCTGGCTATGGACGGCTGCGCAAACGGGTGTCAGCGCCAAGGCGCCGACCCTGATCCTGGCCCATGGCGCCGGCGCGCCGATGGACAGCGGCTTCATGAACGAAATGGCCGCGCGCCTTGCCGGGCATGGCATCAACGTGTTGCGCTTCGAATTTCCTTACATGGCGCAACGACGCCTGGATGGGGGCAAACGTCCGCCGAACCCGGCCGCCAAGTTGCTGGAGTGCTGGCGTGAGGTGTTCGCCACGGTGCGGCCTTATGTCGCTGGGCGGCTGGCCATTGGCGGCAAGTCCATGGGCGGGCGCATGGCGAGCTTGCTGGCCGATGAGCTGGAAGCTGATGCCCTGATGTGCCTGGGGTATCCCTTTTACGCGGTGGGCAAACCGGAAAAGCCGCGGGTCGAGCACCTGGCGGAATTGAAGACCCGGACCTTGATCATCCAGGGTGAGCGCGATGCGTTGGGCAATCGTGAGGCGGTGCGGGGCTATGACCTGTCAGCGAGCATCGAGGTGATGTGGCTGGTGGCGGGGGATCATGACCTGAAGCCGTTGAAGGCTTCGGGGTTTAGTCATGAGCAGCATCTGGAGGCTGCGGCGGGCAGGGTGGCGGCGTTTCTTCTTCTGGATTGATTGCGCCTGTCCTGGCCTCTTCGCGAGCAAGCCCGCTCCCACAGGGGGATTGCAGTTGTTCAGGCGAACGCATCTCAAAATGTGGGAGCGGGCTTGCTCGCGAAGACGGTTCATAACGCGACACCACTTTTGAATTGGCAATAAAAAACCAGGAAGTATCACCTTCCCGGTTTTTTATGGAACAGGCATCTCTCAGCGGTTGAACCGCTCCACCAACGAATACTGCGTATTGGCGGTGCGGGTCAGTTCTTCGCTCAGCAGCGCCGAGCTGTGGGCCTGGCCCGAGGTCTGGTCGGCCAGTTCCGAGATGTTGCTGATATTGCGGCTGATCTCCTCGGCCACCGCGCTTTGTTCCTCGGTAGCGGCGGCAATCTGGGTGGTCATGTCGGTGATGTTGGCCACCGCTTCACTGATGCCCACCAGCGCCTGGTCTGCTTCCATCACCCGCGCCACGCCTTCCTCGGCCTGACGGTGGCCGGCGTCCATGGTTTGCACGGCATTGGTGGCCGTCTGCTGGAGCTTGGCGATCAGGGCGTGGATCTGCCCGGTGGACTCACTGGTACGTTGCGCCAGTTGGCGCACTTCGTCCGCCACCACGGCAAAGCCGCGGCCCATTTCCCCGGCACGGGCTGCTTCGATGGCGGCGTTGAGGGCCAGCAGGTTGGTCTGGTCGGCAATGCCTTTGATCACGTCCACCACACCACCGATCTCGTCACTGTCCTTGGCCAGTTGGGTCACGGTCTGCCCGGTCTCGCCCACCACCACCGACAAACGCTCGATGGCTTCGCGGGTTTCCCCGGCGATGTCGCGTCCGCGACTGGTCAGGCGATTGGCTTCCTGGGTGGCGTCGGCGGTGCGTTGCACGTGTCTGGCGACTTCCTGGGTGGTCGCGGCCATCTCGTTGACGGCGGTGGCCACCTGTTCGGTCTCCACCCGCTGGCGTTCCAGGCCGCTGGAACTGTTATGGGCCAACGAGTTTGATTGCCGCGCCTGTTCGTTGAGATGCTCAGCGGTGTCCTGCAAACGGGTCAGGCAGGTTTTCAGGCGAGCTTCCTGGCTGAGGATCGACATCTCCAGGCGCGCCTGGACGCCACGGCTGTCGGTGTACATCCGGGCGATCAACGGGTCGGAGGTGGTCTGCTCGGCCAGGCGTAACAGGCGCTTGATCCCACGCTGCTGCCATTGCAGGCCCATCAGGCCCAGAGGTACCGAGAGCACGGCAGCCAGGGCAAAGCCCCAGGAGGAGTTGAGAAACGCGCCAACCACGAAGCTCAACTGGCTGACCAGGATAAACGGCAGCCAGTCCTGCAGGATCGGCAACCATTTGTCGCTGCGCGGGATCGCCGGCTTGCCTTGGTTGATGCGTTGATAGAGCGCTTCGGCCCGGGCGATCTGCTCGGCGCTGGGCTTGACCCGCACCGACTCGTAGCCAACCACCTGGTTGCCTTCAAACACGGGCGTAACGTAGGCATTGACCCAGTAATGGTCGCCGTTCTTGCAGCGATTCTTGACGATGCCCATCCATGGCAAGCCTTGTTTCAGTGTGTTCCACATATGGGCAAACACGGCTGACGGCACATCGGGATGGCGTACCAGGTTGTGGGGCGAGCGGATCAGTTCCTCTTTCGAAAACCCGCTGATTTCAACGAACGCGTCGTTGCAATAGGTGATCACACCTTTGGCATCGGTAGTGGAAATCAATCGCTGCTGGGCCGGGAGGGTCCTTTCGCGTTGTGTGACGGGTTGGTTGTTACGCATGGTGTGTAGGTCCGCAAGGCTTTGAAAGGTTGTCGGCGCCGACAGGTTTTTATTGAAGTTATTTTTCCGGTCGCTATCACGCCAGCATCGGGTAGGTAAATAGGGCGAAATGAAGCAGATTGAGGCCAAAGTGAGCGGCAATCGCCGCTCCCAGCCCACCAAAGCGATAAGCGAGGCCGTAACCGACTCCCGCCATGCCCGACAGCAGCACCCATTGCCATCCTGCCCCGGCATGCACCAGGCCGAACAGCAGCGAGGCCAGGATCAATGCCAGATTGTCGCCATAGCTCAGATGTTTGAAGCGCCGGCTCAAGCCACCCTGAATGTAGCCACGAAACAGCGCTTCCTCCACCAGTGTCACCAATAAAAGATTATTGAGTACCCATAGCCAGGCCAGCTCCGGCCACTTCGGTGCCCAATGGATCATTCCCAGCAGCATCGCCCCGCCCAGCGCCAGCACGGCGCTCAGGCTCAGGCCCAGGGCCGTGGCCTGGACCGACAAGCGAAACGAGCGCCTGCCGACGATCCAGGGACACGCCAGCAGCAACCAGAAACCGATCAGCGGCTTGTCCTGGTTCAGGTACATGGCAAATGGCACGGCATCATCGGTGAAGCGTTGCGGCGGGATCGCCCGCCCGTTGAAAAAACCCGGCATCCAGTGCAGGGCCAGTGCCAGGGCCATCACCACAAACAGGGCGTGGCCGAGAAACTGGCCGACCGGCGTCTGTTGCTGGCGAACCGCATACCCGGCGAACAGCAGCAGCGCGACCGAGATCGCAGCAGTCCAGGCCATTTGACCGAAGGCCAGGGCCAAGGCATAGCCGATGGAAAGGAAGGCCAGGTATGGCCAGGGCAGGGCAGGCATATCACATCCTTTGAGACTGAAGAACCGTTTGTGGCGATGGGGCTGACAGGACCGGCGGGATTATAGGCAGACCCATACGAAAACACCGCCTATTAACAGGCGGTGTTTTCGTAAGACGCTTCTTTTTATTCTGAAATCAATTGCCGTAGGACGTAGTGCAAAATCCCCCCAGCCTTGAAATATTCCACTTCATTCAAGGTGTCGATCCGGCACAACACGTCAACCCGCTCCTGGCGCCCGTCCTCGCGGGTGATGACCAGTGGCAGGTTCATGCGTGGCGTCAGTTCGACGTCGCTCAGGCCCAGGATGTCCAGGGTTTCCTTGCCTGTGAGGTTCAGGCTCTTGCGATTCTGATCGAGCTTGAACTGCAACGGCAGCACGCCCATGCCCACCAGGTTGGAGCGGTGAATGCGCTCGAAGCTCTCGGCGATCACCGCCTTGACCCCCAACAGATTCGTGCCCTTGGCTGCCCAGTCCCGGCTCGAGCCGGTGCCATATTCCTGTCCGGCGATCACCACCAGGGGCGTGCTCATGGCCTGATACAACATGGCGGCGTCGTAGATCGGCATTCTTTCGCCGCTGGGGATGTAGATCGTATTGCCGCCTTCTTCGCCGCCGAGCATTTCGTTGCGGATGCGGATATTGGCGAAGGTGCCACGCATCATTACCTGATGGTTACCGCGCCTTGAACCATAGGAATTGAAGTCCCGTGGCTCCACGCCCTGTTCGCGCAGATAACGGCCGGCCGGGCTGTCGGTCTTGATATTGCCGGCTGGGGAAATGTGGTCGGTGGTCACCGAGTCGCCGAGCAAAGCCAGGATTTTTGCACCTTCGACATTGTTGATGGCCGGTGGCGGCCCACTGATGTTCTCGAAGAACGGCGGGTGCTGGATGTAGGTCGAGTCCGATTGCCAGACGTAAGTCGCTGCTTGCGGCACCTCGATAGCCTGCCATTGCTCATCACCGGCAAACACGGCGGCGTATTCCTTGTGGAACATGCTGGTGTTCACCTGGGCCACCGCGTTGGCGACTTCCTGGCTGCTGGGCCAGATATCCCGCAGGTACACCGGGTTGCCGTCGCGGTCGTTGCCCAGCGATTCACTGCTGATGTCGATGCGCACCGTGCCGGCCAGGGCATAGGCGACCACCAGGGGCGGTGACGCCAGCCAGTTGGTTTTTACCAACGGGTGCACGCGGCCTTCGAAATTACGATTGCCCGACAGCACCGATGCCACTGTCAGGTCGGCGCTCTGGATGGCTTTTTCGATCGGCTCGGGCAACGGCCCCGAGTTGCCGATGCAGGTCGTGCAACCGTAACCCACCAGATCGAAACCCAGTTTGTCCAGGTACTCGGTCAGCCCGGCAGCCTTGTAGTAATCGGTAACCACCTTCGAACCTGGCGCCAGGGAACTCTTGACCCACGGTTTGCGGGTCAGGCCTTTCTCCACGGCTTTTTTCGCCAGCAGCCCGGCGGCCATCATCACGCTGGGATTGGAGGTGTTGGTGCAGGAGGTAATGGCCGCAATCACCACCGCGCCATTTTTCAGGCGATGGGTCCGACCCTCGAATTCGTATTCGGTTTCCCCCACCTGATCGGCGTTGCCTACCGCGACCCCACCGCCACCCTCGCTTTCCAGGCGGCCTTCTTCCTTGCTGGTGGGTTTGAGGTTCAGGCCCAGGAAGTCATTGAAAGCCTGGCCGACATTCGGCAGCGAGACCCGGTCTTGAGGACGCTTTGGTCCGGCGAGACTGGCCTCGACGCTCCCCATGTCCAGTTCCAGCGAGTCGGTGAATACCGGTTCCTGGCCGGGCAGCCGCCACAGGCCCTGGGCCTTGCAATAGGCTTCCACCAGCTTCACGGTTTCGGTCGGACGTCCGGACAGGCGCAAGTAGTCCAGGGTCACGTCGTCCACCGGGAAAAAACCGCAGGTGGCGCCGTATTCCGGGGCCATGTTGGCGATGGTGGCGCGGTCGGCCAAAGGCAGGTCGGCAAGGCCGTCGCCATAGAACTCGACGAATTTCCCCACTACGCCTTTCTTGCGCAGCATTTGGGTGACCGTCAGCACCAGGTCGGTGGCGGTGATGCCTTCGCGCAGCTTGCCGATGAGTTTGAAACCAATGACTTCTGGAATCAGCATCGACACCGGCTGGCCGAGCATGGCCGCTTCGGCCTCGATCCCGCCGACGCCCCAACCCAGCACGCCGAGGCCATTGATCATGGTGGTGTGGGAATCGGTGCCCACCAAGGTGTCCGGAAACGCATAGGTACGTCCGTCTTGCTCTTTGGTCCACACGGTGCGGCCCAGGTATTCAAGGTTGACCTGGTGGCAGATGCCGGTGCCTGGCGGCACCACGCTAAAGTTGTCGAAGGCGCTCTGGCCCCAACGCAGGAAGGCATAGCGCTCCCCGTTGCGCTGCATTTCGATGTCGACGTTCTGTTCGAACGCCTGGCTGCTGGCGAAATTGTCCACCATCACTGAATGGTCGATCACCAGATCCACGGGTGACAGCGGGTTGATCCGCTGCGGATCGCCGCCGGCCTTTTCCATGGCGGCGCGCATGGCGGCCAGATCGACCACGGCCGGGACGCCGGTGAAGTCTTGCATTAGCACCCGAGCAGGGCGGTATTGAATTTCCCGGTCGGAACGACGCTCCTTCAGCCAGCCGGCGAGGGCCTTGAGATCGGTGCCGGTGACAGTTTTTTCATCTTCCCAGCGCAGCAGGTTCTCCAGCAGCACTTTGAGGGACATGGGCAGTCTGTCCAGGTCACCCAGGCTTCGGGCGGCATCCGGCAGGCTGAAATAGTGGTAAGTCTTGGCGTCGACTTGCAGCGTTTTAAGGGTTTTCAGGCTATCGAGGGACGGCATTGAAATCACTCCTTTGAGTCCGCACGGCTACGGACTGACGGGACGGGCAGAGTCTTTAACCTAGCCCTGTTTTAAGCTTATGACTAATCACAGGACACCATGGGCAGGTTTGGGGTTCCGAACTCCGCTATCATGCGCCGGTTTTCGTGACAGGCTTTGCTACGGAGTTTCAATGAACACGCTTTTCATGCACTGCCGACCAGGTTTCGAAGGCGAGGTCTGTTCCGAGATCGCCGAACACGCCGCACGGCTGAATGTGGCCGGTTACGCCAAGGCCAAGCCGGCCAGTGCCTGCGCCGAATTTGTCTGTACCGAAGACGACGGCGCCGAGCGACTGATGCGCGGCCAGCGTTTCGCCGAGCTGATTTTTCCCCGTCAGTGGGCGCGTGGCACCTTTATTGATCTGCCGGAAACCGACCGCATCAGTGTCATCCTGGCCCACATGAGTGCCTTCCCGACCTGCGGCAGCTTGTGGCTGGAGGTGGTGGACACCAATGACGGTAAAGAACTGTCGAACTTCTGCAAGAAATTCGAAGGGCCGCTGCGCAAGGCGCTGACTGGCGCCGGCAAACTGGTGGATGACCCGTACAAGCCGCGCCTGCTATTGACCTTCAAAAGCGGTCGTGAAGTATTCCTGGGCCTGGCGCAGGCCGATAATTCGGCCATGTGGCCGATGGGCATTCCACGCCTGAAGTTCCCTCGGCAGGCGCCGAGCCGGTCCACCCTCAAGCTTGAAGAGGCCTGGCACCACTTTATTCCTCGGGATCAGTGGGATGAGCGCCTGCACAGCGATATGACCGGTGTGGACCTCGGCGCCGCGCCGGGCGGCTGGACCTGGCAACTGGTCAATCGGGGCATGCTGGTGACGGCCATCGACAACGGGCCGATGGCCGAAAGCCTGATGGACACTGGCCTGGTGCAGCACCTGATGGCGGACGGCTTTACGTTCAAGCCCAAGCAACCGGTGGACTGGATGGTCTGCGACATCGTCGAGAAGCCGGCGCGTAATGCAGCGATGCTGGAAGAATGGATCGGCGAAGGGCACTGCCGCGAGGCGGTGGTCAACCTCAAGTTGCCGATGAAGCAGCGTTACGCCGAAGTGAAACGCCTGCTCGAACGTATCGCCGACGGCTTCAAGGCCCGCGGCATCAAGGTCGAGATCGGCTGCAAGCAGCTGTACCACGACCGTGAAGAAGTGACGTGCCATCTGCGGCGGCTGGACACCAAAAAGCCCCGTGGGAGCAAAGCTGCTCGCGATGAACGATGACGCGGCCAGGAGACCGAGGTGCCTGCATCGCGGGCAAGCCTTGCTCCCACAGCCTTGCTCCCACATGTTTGCTTCCACAGCTTGCTTTCACATGTTTGCTATTCCACAGGCTTTGCTCTCAACCGACATTGCGCGACAATGCCCGCCTGTTTCAGGAGTAGAACATGAGTGAAATGAACGATACGCCGGTCGACGGCACGCTGGATGCCACCGGCCTCAATTGCCCGGAGCCGGTGATGATGCTGCACCAGCACATCCGCGACCTGATGCCCGGCGGGCTGTTGAAGGTGATTGCCACCGACCCCTCGACCCGTCGTGACATTCCCAAATTCTGTGTGTTCCTCGACCACGAACTGGTGGCCCAGGACGAGGTCGATGGCACCTACCGCTACTGGATCCGCAAGAAGCTTGCTTAGTCCGCTGAACGGCTGATGCGGATCTGCTTGCGTGCGCTGCGTACCAGACGAATCGACAGCATCAGCGCCGCGCAGCTCAAACCCACGATCAGGCCCTGCCACAAGCCGCTCGGGCCGCTGGCCGTGCCGAACCGGTCGGTCAGGCCGAGGATGTAACCCACGGGCAGGCCAATGCCCCAGTAGGCGAACAGGGTCAGGATCATCGTCACCCGGGTGTCCTGGTAGCCGCGCAACGCGCCCGCCGCTGTAACCTGGATCGCATCGGAAAACTGAAACAACGCCGCATAGACAATCAGCATCGACGCCACTTCGATCACCACCGGATCGCCGGTATAGATCGCCGCGATGGGCCCGCGCAGCCAGAACATCAGGCTCGCCGACAGGCAGGCATATGCCAGCGCCGTTCCCATGCCGACCCCGGCGGCGAAGCGCGCTTCGCGAGGCTGGCGTCGGCCCAGGGCCTGGCCGACCCGCACCGTCACGGCCATGCCCAACGAATAGGGAATCATGAACACCAGGGAGCTGAAGTTCAGGGCGATCTGGTGTCCGGCCACCACCGTGGCGCCGAGGCTGCCGATCAGCAGGGCAATCACCGCAAAAATGCTCGATTCGGCAAATACCGCGATGCCAATCGGCAGGCCGATGCCCAGCAGGCGCTTGATGACGGTCCATTGCGGCCAGTCGAAGCGATTGAATAACCGGCTCGACTGGTAGGCCGGTGCCCAGCGCGCCCAACCGGCCATGCCCAGCGCCATGAACCACATCACCAGGGCCGTGGCCCAGCCGCAACCGACGCCGCCCATGGCGGGCAGGCCCAGATGCCCGTAAATGAAGATGTAATTGAGCGGAATGTTCAGCGCCAGCCCGCACAAACCCAGGACCATCGCCGGTCGCGTTCGGCCCAGGCCGTCGCTGAAGCAGCGAAGCACGTGATACAGCGCCACCGCCGGCAGACCGGTGGCGATGCCTTGCAGATACTCCATGCACGGGCCGATCAGTTCGGGGTCCACGTTCATGATGTGCAGGATCGGTTCGGCGCCAAGCAGCGCCAGCGTCGCAATCAACCCCACCACCAGCGCCAGCCACAACGCCTGGCGCACCAGCGGACCAATCTCGTCGAACGTGCCGGCGCCGAAGCGCTGGGCGACTTTCGGCGTGGTGGCCAACAGTGTGCCGGTCATCAGCAGAAACACCGGCACCCAGATCGAATTGCCCAGTGCCACCGCCGCCAGGTCCCGTGGTCCGACCCGGCCGGCCATCACCGCGTCGACAAAGCCCATGGCAGTGGTCGCCAACTGCGCCACCATGATCGGCAACGCCAGGGCCATCAGCGTCTTGAGCTCCAGGCGAACCCGGGCCGGGCGGGAGAGGGTGGTGGCGTGGTCGATCACAGGATTCACAGGCGAAACGTCCGAAAAAAGATAAGCGCGAGGCGGCGCATTCTACGCCTTGACGCAGTGGTCAGGAAAAAACCTGTGTTGTGGATTTGTAATTGCTCGCTCATGCGAATGTTGTTGTGGCGAGGGAGCTTGCTCCCGCTGGACTGCGAAGCAGGCCTCAGCATCCTGACGACTGCTGCGCAGCCGAGCGGGAGCAAGCTCCCTCGCCACAACATCAATCACTGAGGTAATGGGGCTGGCCCATCAAGGCGAGGAACGCCTACACTGCCCATCCCGCCAAAGGAGCTCTGCCATGCTGATCGTCGCTGACGAAAATATTCCCCTGCTCGATGCGTTTTTCCAAGGCTTTGGCGAGATCCGCCGGGTCCCGGGGCGGGGCATCGACCGCGGGATGGTCGAGCAGGCCGATGTGTTGCTGGTGCGCTCCGTCACCCAGGTCAATCGCACGCTGCTGGAAGGCAGCAAGGTGAGGTTCGTCGGCACCTGCACCATCGGCACCGATCACCTGGATCTGGATTATTTCGCCGAGGCCGGTATCCGTTGGGCCAGCGCACCGGGTTGCAACGCCCGTGGCGTGGTGGACTACGTGCTGGGCAGCCTGATGACTCTGGCTGAAATCGAAGGCGCGGACCTCAAGCAGCGCACCTTTGGCGTGGTCGGCGCCGGGCAGGTGGGCGGGCGGTTGATCAACGTGCTCAGGGGGCTGGGTTGGACGGTGAAAGTTTGCGATCCACCCCGTCAGGCTGCCGAAGGCGGCGACTACGTGAGTCTGGAGCAGATCATCGAGCAGTGCGATGTGATCAGCCTGCACACACCGTTGACCCGCGACGGTGAGCAACCGACCTGGCACCTGTTCGATGAGCAGCGCCTGCGCCGGCTCCAGCCCGGCACCTGGCTGATCAATGCGGCCCGTGGCCCGGTGATCGACAATACGGCGCTGCGCGAGGTGTTGCTGGCGCGCGAAGACCTGCAAGCGGTGCTGGATGTCTGGGAGCATGAGCCGACCGTGGATGCGGATCTGGCCGACCTGTGCGTGATCGCCACCCCGCACATTGCCGGCTACAGCCTCGATGGTCGCCAGCGTGGTACGGCGCAGATCTACCAATCCCTGTGCGCGTTCCTCGAACAACCGGTTGCGGTCCGGCTGAGCGATCTGCTGCCACGGCCATGGCTGGGCGGCATTACGCTGGACGCTGAAACCGATCCGGCCTGGGCGCTGGCAATGTTGTGCCGTGGTGTGTACGACCCACGCCGTGACGACGCGGATTTTCGTCGCAGCCTGGTGGGAACGGTCAGCGAGCAACGCGGCGCTTTCGATGCCCTGCGCAAGCATTATCCACCGCGTCGGGAGATTGATAGCTTGAAGGTTCGCATCGAGGGGCATTCACCGGCGTTGCAACAGATCATGACCGCCCTGGGCGCCACCACCCTTTAATCGTGGATAGCTCTTGTGGCGAGGGAGCCAGCCCACAAGAGCCCGTAAAGGCTGCGGGCATAAAAAACCCGACATCAAGGTCGGGTTCAATCGAAGACGGGCTGTATCACTTTTGTTCGGCAGGTTTGACCAGTCGTTTTTCCAGCTCGCTGCAGGCTTTCTGGATCATGTCTTCAGTGATCGGTACTTCGCGTCCATCTTCATCGATGATCGAACAGCCCAGAGACTGGTCCGGTTGCGTGCGGATCACTTGAATCTTGTCGTCGCTGCTGTGTTGCAAGGACATGGCCTGTCTCCTCATCAGGTTGTGTGCCTATGTTAGTGTCGCCAGGTGACCGAGCCATGACACTCCTTGCAGGTTCATGGCGACAGCTCCACTCAATCAGAAACACAGTCGCGTTTCCAGCCAGACTTTAGACCGATAACATCTAGCCTCTAGTCGCTACGGTCATATTTAACCTGACTCATTCTGATTCAACCAAGTTCCGCTGCGTTTCGGTGCCGGTGGTCGGTTCATTTCCTGCAGCATTATCGGATGCTTCTGATGCTTTCTTCCCAACAACGCCGTGCCATACGCCTGGCCAGTGGCTTTATCGCCCCTTATCGCAAGCAGGTTGCTGGAGCCTTATTGGCCCTCACCGTCACCGCCGCTATCACCTTGTCCATGGGGCAAGGCATCCGGTTGCTGGTGGACCAGGGTTTCATGACACGCTCCCCGCACCTGCTCAATCAGTCCATAGGCCTGTTCATGGTGCTGGTGTTGGGGCTGGCGATCGGCACTTTTTCCCGTTTCTACCTGGTGTCCTGGATTGGCGAGCGCGTGGTCGCCGATATCCGCCGGCAGGTCTTCAACCATCTGGTGTATCTGCACCCGGGCTTCTACGAGAACAACCGCAGCTCCGAAATCCAGTCGCGCCTGACCGCCGATACGACGCTGCTGCAATCGGTGATCGGTTCGTCGCTGTCGCTGTTCCTGCGCAATGCCTTGATGGTGATCGGCGGCATTGTGTTGTTGTTCATCACCAACCCCAAGCTCACCAGTATCGTGGTGATTGCACTGCCATTGGTATTGGCGCCGATCCTGCTATTCGGGCGGCGGGTGCGCAGCCTGTCGCGCCAGAGCCAGGACCGCATTGCCGATGTCGGCAGCTACGTCTCCGAAACCCTCGGCCAGATCAAAACCGTGCAGGCCTACAACCATCAGGTCCAGGATGAACGGCGCTTTGCCGTGACTGTGGAGCAGGCCTTCGACACCGCCCGCAAGCGCATCGCTCAGCGGGCCTGGCTGATCACACTGGTGATCGTGCTGGTGCTGGGGGCGGTGGGGGTGATGCTCTGGGTCGGGGGCATGGACGTGATCGCCGGGCGGATTTCCGGGGGTGAGCTGGCGGCGTTTGTGTTCTACAGCCTGATCGTCGGCAGCGCCTTCGGCACCCTGAGCGAAGTCATCGGAGAGTTGCAACGGGCGGCCGGCGCGGCTGAACGTATTGCCGAATTGCTACGCTCGGAAAATATCATCCAGCCGCCGGCCTCCGGCCTGGTGACACTGCCTGAGCGGGTTCGGGGTGATTTGCGTCTCGAAGGCGTGCGCTTTTGCTATCCGTCCCGGCCGGACAGCTATGCGATCGACGGCTTGAACCTGACCATCCATGCTGGCGAGACCCTGGCCCTGGTCGGACCGTCCGGTGCCGGAAAATCCACGGTGTATGACTTGCTCCTGCGCTTCTACGACCCGGCGCAAGGGCAGATTCTCATCGATGATGTGCCGCTGACCCAACTCGATCCGCTGGACCTGCGTCGCCATTTCGCCCTGGTTTCGCAGAACCCGGCACTGTTCTTCGGCACGGTTGAAGAGAACATCCGCTACGGCAACCCCGAGGCGACGTCCGAGCAGGTGCGCGAAGCCGCGCAGATCGCCCATGCCCACGATTTCATCGAAAAAATGCCGGAGGGTTACCAGACACACCTGGGTGACGGCGGTCTCGGGTTATCCGGCGGCCAACGCCAGCGCCTGGCCATTGCCCGGGCGCTGCTGGTGGACGCACCGATCCTGCTATTGGACGAAGCCACCAGCGCCCTTGACGCGCAAAGCGAACACTTGATCCAGCAAGCCCTGCCCAGCCTGATGAAGAACCGCACCACCCTGGTCATCGCCCACCGGCTGGCCACGGTGAAAAACGCCGACCGGATCGCGGTGATGGACCAGGGCAAAGTGGTTGCCGTGGGCACCCATCAGGAACTGGTGGGCAGTAACGCGTTGTATGCGCGATTGGCGGCGTTGCAGTTCAATCAGCAGGGCGATTCTGTTCAGTGAGCCTGACGTTGAGACCCCGTCGAGCCGAAGCCAAGCGAGCTTGCTCGCGATGGCGGCGGCACATCCAACACCTCTACTAACAGACTCACCGCATCGCGAGCAGGCTCGCTCCCACAAGGGATTTGTGCTGAATGCCGGATATGTGGGCAAAATCCGGTAAACTGCCGCACGTTTTTCGTTGAGTGTGTTTTTCCATGCAAATTGCCCTGGCGCCCATGGAGGGGTTGGTTGACAACATCCTGCGGGACGTTTTGACCCGTGTTGGCGGTATCGACTGGTGCGTGACTGAGTTCATTCGCATCAATGACCGTCTGCTCACACCGGCCTATTTCCACAAGCTCGCCCCTGAGTTGCTGACCGATGCCCGGACCGCTGCCGGCGTGCCGCTGCGGGTGCAGTTGCTGGGTTCCGATCCGGTGTGCCTGGCCGAGAACGCCGCATTGGCCTGCGAGCTCGGTTCGCAGGTCATCGACCTGAACTTTGGCTGCCCGGCCAAGACGGTGAATAAATCACGAGGTGGGGCGGTGTTGCTCAAGGAGCCGGAGCTGCTCAACGAAATTGTCGAACACGTGCGCCGCGCGGTGCCCAGGCACATTCCCGTGACCGCCAAGATGCGCCTGGGTTTCGACAGCCCGGATGGGGCGTTGGTCTGCGCCACGGCATTGGCCGAAGGTGGCGCGGCGCACATTGTGGTGCATGCGCGGACCAAGACCGACGGCTATAAACCACCGGCCCACTGGGAGTGGATCCCGCGGGTTCAGGAGGTGGTCAAGGTCCCGGTATTCGCCAACGGCGATATCTGGAGCGTGGAAGACTGGCGCCGGTGCCGCGAGATCAGTGGCGTGGAAGACATCATGCTCGGTCGTGGCCTCGTTTCCCGCCCTGATCTGGCCCGGCAGATCGCTGCGGCCAGGGCCGGTGAAGAGGTGATCGAGATGTCCTGGGCCGAGTTACAACCGATGCTCCAGGACTTCTGGGTGCAGGTGGTCGAGCAATTGACGCCACGTCAGGCGCCTGGCCGGTTGAAGCAGTGGCTGGCGATGTTGACCCGTAATTATCCCGAAGCGGTGGCACTGTTTACCGCCCTGCGCCGGGAAACCGACCTGGACGCGGTAGGCCATTTGCTGGGCGTGCAGCGCACTGAAGCGGCCTGAAAAAATTTCAAAACAACCTCTTGAAAAGTATTTGGCGGTCCCTAGATAGGGATTACGCGATGCCGAATTCGGGTCGCGGAGACAAAAAACTTGCTGAACTTTTCAGGAGATTTGAATCATGAGTACTGCATTTTCCCTGGCCCCTCTGTTCCGTTCCTCGGTGGGCTTCGACCGTTTCAACGACCTGTTCGAAACCGCCTTGCGCAACGAACCGGGCAGCAGCTATCCACCCTATAACGTGGAAAAACATGGCGATGACGAGTATCGCATCGTGGTTGCCGCCGCCGGGTTCCAGGAAGAAGACCTGGACCTGCAAGTGGAAAAAGGTGTGCTGACCATCAGTGGCGGTAAGCGCGAAGCGAGCAACGACGGCGTGACCTACCTGCACCAGGGGATCGCTCAACGTGCGTTCAAGCTGTCCTTCCGGTTGGCCGATCATATCGAGATCAAGTCGGCCGGCCTGAGCAACGGTCTGTTGAGCATCGACCTGTTGCGGGTGATCCCGGAAGAAGCGAAAGCCAAGCGCATCCCGATCAACGGGGCACAGCAACAACCGGCGCTGCAAAACTGATGCATCGCAAATGAAGAAGGGCGCCCGATGGCGCCCTTCTTCATTTTGGAGGTCAGTGGAAGATTTATTGTGGCGAGGGGATTTATCCCCGCTGGGGTGCGAAGCAGCCCTGAAACCGGCCACCTCGGTGTGTCAGGCGGGGCAGGGGTCGCACCCCGGCGGGGATAAATCCCCTCACCACAAATGCCCCGTTTCACATGGCGGGTACCCGTTTATGGCAACAGCCGCTCAAACGCCTCTAGTGGCAACGGCCGGCTGTGAAGGTAGCCCTGGTACAAATGGCAACCCAGCCCCTGCAGGAAACGCAGTTGCTCCGGCGTCTCGACACCTTCGGCAATCACCTCCAGCTCAAGGCTGCGGGCCATGGCGACGATGGCGCGGATGATTTCGGTATCGTTGGGATCGCTGGTGGCGTCGCGCACGAATGACTGATCGATTTTCAGGGTGTCCACCGGCAGACGTTTGAGGTAGGTCAGCGACGAGTAACCGGTGCCGAAATCGTCCATGGCGAAGCTCACCCCCAATTTTTTCAGACGACGCATCTTGGCGATGGTGTCGTCCAGGTTCTGGATCACAATGCCCTCGGTGATCTCCAGCTTGAGCATGGCGTAGGGCAGGCCATGGGTGGCGAGGCAGCTTTCGATGCGCTCGACGAAGTCGCTCTGGCGGAACTGACGCGGGCTGATATTCACGCACAGACTGAATTGCAGCGGATCAATCTTGCCTTTGGCGATCAGTTGTTTGAAGCCGTTGCAGGCTTCATCGAGGATCCAGGTTCCGACTTCCAGGATCAGCCCGCTGTCTTCCAGTACTTTGATGAATTCGTTCGGCGATTGGGCGCCCAATTCGGGGTGATGCCAGCGCACCAGCGTTTCGGCGCCGATGATGCGGTTGTCCCGGGCATCGACCTGGGGTTGGAAATGCACGCTGAACTCGCCTCGGGCCAAGGCCTGGCGCAGATCGGTCTCCATGCGCAGCCGTTCGCTGGCGGCTTTTTGCATGGTGGCGTGGAACATCTGCGAAGTATTGCGTCCCGAGTCCTTGGCGCGGTACAGCGCAATGTCGGCGCGTTTGAGCAGGTCGGTCGGGGTGGAGCCGTGATCGGGAATCAGCGCCATGCCGATGCTTGGCGTGACCTGCAACCGCTGGCCGTCGAGGAACATCGGCTCCGAAAGCAATTCACGCAGGGTGTCGGCCAGGTTTTGCACCTGTTGGCTGACCGCGCTGCGGGTGCCTTCCAGGCCGCTGAGCAACACCACGAATTCGTCGCCGCCCAGCCTCGCCACGGTGTCTTCCAGACGCACGCTGGCTTCCAGGCGCGCCGTGATGATTTTCAGCACCGTATCGCCCACCGGGTGGCCCAGGGAGTCGTTGATGTGCTTGAAGTGGTCCAGGTCCAGAAACAGCAGGGCGCCCCGCAGGTTATGGCGCTTGAGCAAGGCGATCTGCTGGCTCAGCCGATCCATCAAAAGGGCGCGGTTGGGCAGGTTGGTCAACGGATCGTGATAGGCCAGATGGCGAATCTGTGCTTCGGCATTCCTTAGCAGGCTCACGTCCCGGGCGGTCAGCAACAGGCAGGCCGTTTCATTGAGCATGATGGGTTCGACCGAGACCTCCACCGTGAGGATATCTCCGCGCTTATTGCGTCCGAGCATTTCCTGGTGAAGCACCCGGCCCTTGAGCTCCAGTTCGGCCAGCAGCGCCATACGCTGTTTTTCTTCGGCCCAGATACCGACCTCGTAGACCGAGTGCCCGATCACTTCGTCGGCGCGGTAGCCGGTCAGGCGGCAGAAGCCGTCATTGACTTCAAGGTAGCGGCCGCTGTCGCGTTCGGTGATGGTGATAGCGTCAGGACTGGAGTGGAAAGCCTTGGCGAATTTCTCCTCGCTGGCCTTGAGGGCCGCTTCGGAGCGCTGCTGTTGGGAGATATCCCGCAGGGTGGTGACGATGCAGGGCTGGTTGCCGACATTGATCTGACGACTGGAAATCACGCATGTCAACGGCTGGCCGTTTTTATGGTGGACGACGACGGCCACGTTGTTGAGGGAGCGCTCGCGAATCACCCTTTCGATGCGTTGCAGACTGCTCCCCGAGGCATCCCAAAGGCCGATTTCGTCGGCGCTCAGGCCGATCACATCGGTGGTTGACCAGCCAAAGGTCTGGGTGAAGCTGGAGTTGATTTCCAGGAACCGGCCACTGTCCTGATGGGTTACGCAGATCGGATCGGGGCTGACTTGAAACAGGGTGGCGAATTTTTCTTCCGACGCTGCCAGGCTCTGTTCGCGTTCTACCTGGTCAGTGATATCCAGCAAGGTGCCGGCCATGCGCAATGGGCTGCCGTCGTCGTTACGATAGAGGCGTGCGCGGCTTTCCAGGTATCGGGAGCTGCCATCCGGCATTTGCACGCGGTAGGTCAGTTGATAATTCCCCGCTGGGCCTTCCCGCAGGCTGCGGTAGGCATTGCGCATGTTGTTGCGTTCGTCATCGGGCACCCCTTCGAAAAACGCATCGAACGACTCATGGAACGGCTTGGGCTCCAGGCCGTGCAACTGCGCCGCCCGGGCCGAGCCGTACAGCATGCCGCTGGGAATATGCCAGTCCCAGGTGCCCAGTTGCGCCGAATCGAGAGCCAGGTCGAGGCGTTCCTGGCTGTCCTTGAGGGCCTGTTCGGCGAGTTTGTGTTCGGTGGTGTCGAGGAAGGTGCTCAGCAGGTAGGGCTGGCCTTCCAGTTCGACCTTCTGGGCGCTGAGCAGACCGCTGTGGATCTGACCGTTGCTGGCCTGCAATTCCACCTCCATGCTTGCCATTTCGCCCTTGGCCTTGATGGCCTCCACCAGTTTTGTCCGCTGTCCGGGGTCGACCCATAGGCCCAGTTCCAGCGTCGTGCGACCGATTATGTCGTGCAGCGGCCAGCCAAACAGACTTTCGAAATACTGGTTGGCCTCGATGATCAGCCCGTCTTCCTGGCGGGTCAGCAGCACCATGTTCGGGCATAGGTGAAAGAGCGTGGCAAAGCGTTTTTCCGAGTTGCGCAGGGCCTGCTCCCGTTCGCGCTGGTGCGTGATTTCCCGGATCACTCCGATCATCCGAGGGCGGCCGTGTTTGTCGGGTAGTACGCTGCCGTTGATCTCCAACCAGTGCAGGCTGCCGTCGGGCCAGACGATGCGGTGGTGCATGGCCTGTTCCAGCGGCGCACCGGCCACCGCCGCATGAAAGGCGCGGATGGCCTTCGCTCGGTCTTGGGGGAGCAACAGGTCCAGATAGTCCACATCCGCCGGCAATGGCTGGCGCGGATCGAAGCCGAACAGCGCCTGGGTGCCCCGCGACCAACTGATCTGTCCGGTATCAATGTCCCACGACCAGGCTCCCAGCCGCGCCCCGTTCAGAGCTGCCAGCAACTGCGGGGCGCTGTCCCAGCTTTGCTCGGACCGTTTTGGGTCTAGCGCCTGAATGCGCGGCAGGGGCGGGAAGTTGTCAGCGGATTTGGGCATTATCTCGCGAGCCTTGGGCAAATTTTGGCGTTGGGCGCAGGCGTTTCGGCTCTATAGGAGTAGCACAACCTATGCCCTTGTCCCTGGCAGATCGATTTGTGCGTCCAGTAAGGACATGAAAGCCCGTGCAGCATTCGACAGCGTCCGTTCGGTGTGCAAGATATAGCCTAGCTGGCGACTGAGCTGTATGCCGGGCAAAGGAATGCGTGCCACCTGGTCATCGAGCATGGTGCGCGGCAGGACGCTCCAGGCCAGGCCAATGGAGACCATCATCTTTATGGTTTCCAGATAATTGGTGCTCATGGCGATGTTCGGCGTCAGGCCCTGGGCCTCGAACAGACGTTGAACGATGTGGTGGGTAAAGGTATTGCCCCCCGGAAAAACCGCCGGATGCAAGGCGATGTCTGCCAGGCTGACCGGGCCGTTGTCCAACAGCGCGTGTTCCGGTGCCACCACGAAATCCAGAGGGTCGTCCCACACCGGCGTGGCCCGTACCAGCGTGTGTGGCTCCGGGGCCAGGGTGATCACCGCCAGCTCTGCGCGGCCATGAAGAATTTCTTCGTAGGCCACTTCCGAATCCAGGAACTGAATATCCAGCGCTACCTGTGGGTAGCGTCGGGTGAACTCCCTCAATAGAGGTGGCAGTCGGTGCAGGCCGATATGGTGGCTGGTGGCGAGCGTCAGGCGGCCGGTCACTTCGCCGGTCAGGTTGGTCAGGGCACGGCGGGTGTCATCCAGCACGTTAAGAATCTGATAGGCCCGTGGCAGAAGGGCTCGGCCGGCCTCGGTCAGGCCGACTTCTCGGCCGAGCCGATCGAATAGACGCACTTTGAGTTGTTGCTCCAGCCCGGCAATACGCTTGCTGATGGCCGGCTGGGTCAGGTGCAGGCGTTCGCCGGCGCCGGAAAAACTGCCGGTCTCGGCAATGGCGATAAAGGTGTTGAGGCTGGCGAGGTCCATGGTCGTTCCGTTCGAATTCCAAATGGTTATGCAAAGCATGAAAAATATGAATTTGAGTTATTTAATGTAGCCTCATAAGATCAGCCTCACAAGCCAAGGGGTTATTGATTCACCCAAGACCCGGGGCATAGAAACAAGCTGATGAGGAACCGTCTGATGGCCGGCAAAACGCTCTACGACAAGCTCTGGGATTCGCATTTGGTCAAGCAGCGCGACGATGGTTCGGCGCTGATCTACATCGATCGTCACATCATCCACGAAGTGACTTCGCCGCAAGCCTTCGAAGGCCTGCGCCTGGCCGGGCGCAAGCCGTGGCGCATCGATGCCAATATCGCCACCCCGGACCACAACGTGCCGACCACACCGGAGCGCAAGGGCGGCATCGAAGCCATTGCCGATCAGGTGTCGCGCTTGCAGGTTCAGACCCTCGACGATAACTGTGACGAATACGGCATCGTTGAATTCAAGATGAATGACGTGCGCCAGGGTATCGTCCACGTCATAGGTCCGGAGCAGGGCGCGACTTTGCCCGGCATGACCGTGGTCTGCGGCGACTCCCACACGTCCACCCATGGTGCGTTCGGCGCCTTGGCCCACGGCATCGGCACCTCCGAGGTCGAGCATGTGCTCGCCACCCAGTGCCTGGTGGCCAAAAAAATGAAGAACATGCTGGTGCGCGTCGAGGGCAAGTTGCCGTTCGGCGTGACCGCCAAGGACATCGTCCTGGCCGTGATCGGCAAGATCGGCACCGCCGGTGGGAACGGCCACGCCATTGAGTTCGCCGGCAGCGCCATCCGCGATTTGTCTGTGGAAGGGCGCATGACCATCTGCAACATGTCCATCGAAGCTGGCGCTCGTGTCGGGCTGGTAGCCGCCGATGAAAAAACCGTGGCGTACGTCAAGGGTCGTCCGTTCGCTCCCAAGGGCGCCGAGTGGGACATGGCGGTACAAGCCTGGAAAGATCTGGTCTCCGATTCCGACGCGAAATTCGACACCGTGGTCGAACTCGACGCGACGCAAATCAAGCCGCAGGTCAGTTGGGGCACTTCTCCGGAAATGGTCCTGGCCGTGGACCAGAACGTGCCCGATCCTGCCAAGGAGATGGATCTGGTCAAGCGTGACTCCATCGTCCGCGCCCTGAAGTACATGGGTTTGAGCGCCAACCAGGCGATCACCGACATTCAGCTCGATCGCGTGTTCATTGGCTCCTGCACCAACTCGCGGATCGAAGACCTGCGCGCGGCGGCGGTAATCGCCAAGGGCCGCAAGGTCGCCTCGACCATCAAGCAAGCCATCGTGGTGCCAGGCTCGGGCCTGGTGAAGGCCCAGGCGGAAGCCGAAGGTCTGGACAAGATTTTCCTCGAGGCCGGTTTCGAATGGCGTGAGCCTGGGTGCTCGATGTGCCTGGCGATGAACCCGGACCGTTTGGAGTCGGGCGAGCATTGCGCCTCTACCTCCAACCGTAACTTCGAAGGCCGTCAGGGCGCCGGTGGTCGTACGCATCTGGTCAGCCCGGCCATGGCCGCCGCCGCCGCCGTCAACGGCCGTTTCGTCGACGTCCGTGAATTGATCTGAAGGAGCGCAGCATGAAAGCTTTTACCCAGCACACTGGTCTTGTCGCGCCTTTGGATCGTGCCAACGTCGACACCGACCAGATCATCCCCAAGCAGTTTTTGAAGTCGATCAAGCGCACCGGCTTTGGCCCGAATCTGTTTGACGAGTGGCGCTACCTGGATGTGGGCCAGCCGTACCAGGACAACTCCAAGCGCCCGTTGAACAAGGATTTCGTGCTCAACGCCGAGCGTTACCAAGGTGCCAGTGTCCTGCTGGCCCGCGAGAACTTCGGCTGCGGTTCCAGTCGCGAGCACGCGCCATGGGCCCTTGAAGAGTATGGTTTTCGCAGCATCATCGCGCCGAGCTATGCCGACATTTTCTTCAACAACAGCTTCAAGAACGGCTTGTTGCCGATCATCCTGAGCGACGCCGAAGTGGATGAGTTGTTCCAGCAGGTCGAGGCCAACCCCGGCTATCAACTGCAGGTCGACCTGGCAGCCCAGACCGTGACCCGTCCTGACGGCAAGGTGTTGAATTTCGAGATCGATGCGTTCCGCAAGCACTGCCTGCTCAACGGTCTGGACGACATCGGCCTGACCTTGCAGGACGGCGAAGCGATTGCCTCGTTCGAGGCCAAGCACCGGGCGAGCCAGCCTTGGCTGTTTCGTGATGCCTGATTGACTTGAGATTGAGGTAAGTAGTGCTGGCCCCTTCGCGAGCAAGCCCGCTCCCACATTGGATTTGCGGCGTTCACAACCCCCCTGTGGGAGCGGGCTTGCTCGCGAAGACGGCGGCACTAACAACGCTAGCCAAAAGGAAGTCCCCATGACCACCGCCGCCCACAGTCAGGTCGTACAAAAGCAATTCGGTGAACAGGCTTCGGCCTATCTGAGCAGCGCCGTTCACGCCCAGGGCACTGAGTTCGCCCTGCTGCAGGCTGAGCTTGCCGGGCGTGGCGAGGCCCGTGTGCTGGACTTGGGGTGCGGCGCCGGGCATGTGAGTTTCCACGTGGCGCCACTGGCCGGGGAAGTGGTGGCCTATGACCTGTCCCAGCCAATGCTTGACGTCGTGGCCGCCGCGGCAGCGGATCGTGGCCTGGGTAATATCACCACGGTGTGTGGCGCCGCCGAACGCCTGCCGTTCGCTGACGCTGAGTTCGACTTCGTGTTCAGCCGCTATTCGGCGCATCATTGGAGCGATCTGGGTCTGGCACTGCGGGAAGTGCGCCGGGTGCTCAAGCCGGGTGGGGTGGCGGCGTTCATTGATGTCCTGTCACCCGGCATGCCGTTGCTGGACACGTACCTGCAAAGCGTTGAAGTGCTGCGTGACACCAGCCATGTTCGCGATTATTCGGCCGGCGAGTGGTTGCGCCAGGTCAGCGAAGCGGGATTGCATACCCGCCGCACCACGCGCCAGCGCCTGCGCCTGGAGTACCAATCGTGGGTCGAGCGCATGCGCACTCCCGAAGTGATGCGTGGGGCGATCCGTGAGCTGCAGCGATCGATGGGTGTTGAGGTGCGGGAATATTTTGAGATTGAGGCCGATGGTTCGTTCAGTACAGACGTACTGGTGCTGTGGGCCGAGCGGTAGCACTTTTTCCGGCCAGCCCAAGTGCGGGCCGACAGAGCAAACGAGGAAAACATGAGCAAGCAGATTCTGATTCTCCCAGGCGACGGTATTGGCCCGGAAATCATGGCCGAAGCGGTCAAGGTCCTGGAACTGGCGAACGACAAGTACGGTCTGGGCTTCGAACTCAGCCACGATGTGATCGGCGGCGCTGCGATCGACAAACACGGCGTCCCCCTGGCCGATGAAACACTGGATCGCGCCCGTGCCGCCGATGCCGTACTGCTGGGCGCGGTGGGCGGCCCGAAATGGGACAAGATCGAACGCGACATTCGTCCAGAGCGCGGCCTGCTGAAGATCCGTGCGCAACTGGGCCTGTTCGGCAATCTGCGTCCGGCAATCCTCTACCCGCAACTGGCCGACGCTTCGAGCCTGAAGCCGGAAATCGTTTCGGGCCTGGACATCCTCATCGTCCGTGAACTGACCGGCGGTATCTACTTCGGCGCCCCGCGCGGCACCCGTGAGCTGGATAATGGCGAGCGTCAGGCCTACGACACCTTGCCGTACAGCGAGAGCGAAGTCCGCCGTATCGCCCGGGTCGGTTTTGACATGGCGCGCGTGCGCGGCAAGAAACTGTGCTCGGTGGACAAGGCCAACGTCCTGGCTTCCAGCCAACTGTGGCGCGAAGTGGTCGAGCAGGTGGCCAAGGATTACCCGGACATCGAACTGAGCCACATGTACGTCGATAACGCCGCCATGCAACTGGTGCGTGCGCCCAAGCAGTTCGATGTGATCGTCACCGACAACATGTTCGGTGACATCCTGTCCGATGAAGCATCAATGCTCACCGGCTCCATCGGCATGCTGCCGTCGGCCTCCCTGGATGCCAACAACAAAGGCATGTACGAGCCATGCCACGGTTCGGCGCCGGACATTGCCGGGCAGGGCGTTGCCAACCCGTTGGCAACCATCCTGTCGGTGTCGATGATGCTGCGCTACAGCTTCAGCCTCAATGACGCGGCCGATGCCATCGAGAAGGCGGTCAGTGTGGTATTGGATCAAGGTTTGCGCACGGGCGACATCTGGTCGGCCGGTTGTACCAAAGTCGGTACGCAGCAAATGGGCGATGCAGTAGTCGCCGCGTTGCGTAATCTGTAATCTTTGCGGCCCACCGCTTCGACGGTGGCCCTCTTTTGTATAGGTGTAGTTGCGATGAAACGTGTAGGTCTGATCGGTTGGCGCGGCATGGTCGGTTCCGTGCTCATGCAGCGAATGCTGGAAGAGCAGGATTTCGATCTCATTGAACCGGTGTTTTTCACCACCTCCAATGTCGGTGGCCAGGGCCCGTCCGTGGGCAAGGACACCGGTGCGCTCAAGGATGCCTACAGCATTGACGAGCTCAAGACCCTCGACGTGATCCTGACCTGTCAGGGTGGCGACTACACCAGCGAAGTCTTCCCGAAACTGCGTGAAGCCGGCTGGCAGGGTTACTGGATCGACGCCGCCTCCAGCCTGCGCATGCAGGACGACGCGGTGATCATCCTCGACCCGGTGAACCGCAAGGTCATTGACCAGCAACTGGACGCGGGCACCAAGAACTACATTGGCGGCAACTGCACCGTCAGCCTGATGCTGATGGGCCTGGGTGGCCTGTTCGAGGCCGGTCTGGTGGAGTGGATGAGCGCCATGACCTATCAGGCGGCCTCCGGGGCCGGCGCGCAGAACATGCGTGAACTGATCAAGCAAATGGGCGCGACCCACGCCGCTGTCGCCGATGACCTGGCCAACCCGGCCAGTGCCATTCTGGACATCGATCGCAAGGTCGCCGAGGCGATGCGCAGCGATGCGTATCCGACCGAGAACTTCGGCGTGCCACTGGCCGGCAGCCTGATCCCGTGGATCGACAAGGAA
The DNA here is from genome assembly GCF_030687835.1 of Pseudomonas hefeiensis. Lineage (NCBI taxonomy): Bacteria > Pseudomonadati > Pseudomonadota > Gammaproteobacteria > Pseudomonadales > Pseudomonadaceae > Pseudomonas > Pseudomonas hefeiensis. Next base: position 4,305,183 of record NZ_CP117449.1, on the reverse strand, counting down.
CTGCCGAACGGCCAGAGCCGTGAAGAGTGGAAGGCCCAGGCTGAAACCAACAAGATCCTGGGGCGCTTCAAGAGCCCGATCCCGGTGGACGGTATCTGCGTGCGTATCGGCGCCATGCGCTGCCACAGCCAGGCGCTGACCATCAAGTTGAACAAAGACGTGCCGATCGCCGACATCGAAGGGCTGATCAGCCAGCACAACCCTTGGGTCAAGCTGGTGCCGAACAACCGCGAAATCAGCATGCAGGAGCTGAGCCCGACGAAGGTCACCGGCACCCTGAACGTACCGGTGGGCCGTCTGCGCAAATTGAACATGGGCTCGCAATTCCTCGGTGCCTTCACCGTTGGCGACCAACTGCTGTGGGGCGCGGCCGAACCGCTGCGCCGCATGCTGCGGATCTTGCTCGAGCGTTGATCGGTCACTGCAGTGAAAGAACCCGTGCCTTGTGAGAGGTGCGGGTTTTTTTATGGAGCTGAACGGTCAACTGTGGGAAGAGCCTCTGTGGGAGCAAAGCTTGCTCGCGATGAGGCCAGTCCAGGCACTGCAAATCCTCCAGCCAATTGCCTGCATACCCCCCACCCGGTAAAGTGCCGCTCCCCACGTTTTACCTGAGGTAGACCCATGAGCCAGTCCTTTGATATTGCCGTGATCGGCGCCACCGGTACTGTCGGCGAAACCCTTGTCCAGATTCTCGAAGAGCGTGACTTCCCGATCGGCAACCTGCACCTGCTGGCCAGCAGCGAATCGGCGGGAAGCTCGGTGATGTTTCGCGGCAAAAACGTGCGGGTGCGCGAAGTCGACGAATTCGATTTCGGCAAAGTCCAGCTGGTGTTTTTTGCCGCCGGCCCGGCGGTGACCCTGAGCTTCGCTCCGCGTGCCACGGCGGCCGGTTGCGCGCTGATCGACTTGTCCGGCGCCCTGCCGCCTGAGCAGGCGCCACAGATCGTGCCGGAAGCCAACGCCGGGCTGCTGGCGGGTCTGAGCAAGCCGTTTCAAGTCAGCAGTCCCAGTGCGTCGGCGACCGCGCTGGCTGTGGTGCTGGCGCCGCTGCGCCAATGCCTGGAACTGCAGCGCATCAGCCTGACCGCCAGTCTTGCCGTGTCCGCCCAAGGCCGCGCAGCTGTCAGTGAGCTGGCCCGTCAAACCGCCGAGTTGCTCAATGCGCGTCCCCTTGAACCAAAGTTCTTCGACCGGCAGATGGCGTTCAACCTGCTGGCTCAGGTTGGCACTCCGGACGAGCAGGGCCATACGCTGCTGGAAAGGCGTCTGGTGCGCGAATTGCGTCAGGTGCTGGAACAGCCTTCGTTAAAGATTTCCGTCACTTGCATTCAAGCCCCGGTGTTTTTTGGCGATAGCTTTAGCGTGACCGTGCAGGCAGCCAGCGCCGTCGACCTGGCGAAAGTCAATGCAGCCCTGGAAGCGGCGCCTGGCATCGAGCTGGTGGAGGCGGGCGATTACCCGACCCCGGTGGGCGACGCGGTAGGGCAGGATGTGGTCTACGTGGGGCGTGTGCGCGGGGGGATCGATGACCCGGCGGAACTAAATATGTGGCTGACGTCAGATAACGTACGCAAGGGCGCGGCGCTCAATGCTGTGCAAGTGGCTGAGTTGTTGATAAAAGACCTGCTGTAAAAGATACTTGGCAACAATTTGTCGAATGATTCTAGCTGGGCGCTATGCTTGGCCAGAGTGCTGAAGGCGAACCTCCCTCTCGGGGCTTTCCCCGGGCATGAGTGAAACGATCGCGCGCGCCGTCGCTTCGGGGTGGCGCGCAATGCCTTACGGCAGCGGCATCAACACCTTCTCGCTGGCCGAGGAATGTTCAAACAAAGGAAGAGGCTATGGTTCAAGTTCGCAAACTGGTGTTAGCAATAGCGGCCGCCTCGGCGCTGTCCTCCGGTATGGCGCAAGCGCTAGGGCTCGGGGAATTGACCCTGAAGTCGCCGCCGAACCAGCCTCTGGTCGCCGAGATCGAGCTGCTCGACGTCCAGCAACTGACCGCCGCCGAAGTCGTACCGAGCCTGGCCTCGCCCGAGGAATTTGCCAAGGCCGGGATCGACCGCCAGGCCTTTCTCAATGACCTGACCTTCACCCCGGTAATCAATGCCAATGGCAAGAGCGTCCTGCGGGTGACGTCCAGCCAGCCGCTGTCCGAGCCAATGATCAAGTTCCTGGTGCAGGTCATGTGGCCCAATGGTCGCCTGCTGCGCGACTACAGCGTGTTGATCGATCCTTCCAAATTCTCCCCCCAGACTGCAGATGCCGCCCGGACGAAGCCGTCCCAGGTCGTATCCACGCCGGTGACCGGGGCCACCAAGCCCTCCCAATACACCACCACGCCGCGCGATACACTTTGGGAAATTGCCGCCAAGGTGCGCAACGGCGGGTCGATCCAGCAAACCATGCTGGCGATTCAGGCGTTGAACCCGAACGCATTCATCAACGGCAACATCAACCTGCTCAAGACCGGCCAGGTATTGCGCCTGCCGGATCCGGTGCAAAGCACCGCGTTGCCGCAGCCCCAGGCTATCGCTGAAGTGGCTGCGCAGAATGCCGCCTGGCGCCAGGGACGCCGGGGCGTGGCGCGGTCCGGCCAGCAGCAGTTGGACGCTACCAAGCGTGGTGGCAGTCAAACCGCACCGGCCCAGGCAGCCGGTCGCGATAACCTGAGTCTGGTTTCCGCCGAAGCCGCGAAGGCGGGCGCCAAAGGCGCTGCCGGCGATGCCCAAGCGTTGAGCAATAAACTGGCGGTTACTCAGGAAAGCCTCGATTCGGCTCGCCGCGACAATGAAGAACTGAAAAGTCGGATGGCTGATCTGCAAAGCCAGCTGGACAAGCTGCAACGCCTGATCGAACTGAAGAACAACCAACTGGCCAAGATGCAAGCCGACGGAGTTGCCGTACCACCCGCCGACGAGTCGGCCCCGGCGATGTCGGCAGAATTGACGCCGGACCCAACGGCTCAAACCCCGGCGTCAGCACCCGCGCCTGAAGCGACGCCGCCTGCGGCTCCCGTCGAGCCAGCTCCCGCTGCGTCCGCCGGACAAAAGTACAACGATCTGCTGACCAATCCGATTCTGTTGGGACTGGTCGGTGGTGGTGCGCTGATCCTCCTGTTGCTGCTCTTGTTGCTGGCCCGCCGGCGAAAGGCGCAGCAGGAAGCCGAGAAGCACTTGCGCATGGCTCGGGCCCTTGAGGAGGAGGCCGACTTCTCCCCGGAGCTCGATCTGCCCCCGAGCAGCTTCGAGGGCATTGAAGTTCCACCGCCAAGCGTAAAGCTCGAACCAAAACCCGCTCCCGAGCCAGCGCCTAAGCCAGCCCCGGTGATTGCGCCCGTGATCGTCACGCCGCCGATCGCCGCGCCATTGGTGGCTCCGGCTGCCGAGCGTTCCGACGATGTACTGAGTCAGGCCCAGTCCCACATTGATCGTGGTCGCTTGAATCAGGCTGCCGATCTGCTTGAGCAGGGCATCAAGGCCGAGCCTCAGCGCAGCGACCTGCGCCTGAAACTGATGGAAGTCTACGGTCAGCAGGGTGACCGCGACGCCTTTGTTGCCCAAGAGCGTCAACTGGTGGCCAACGGCGAAAACTATGCCCAGGTCGAACAGCTCAAAAGCCGATTCCCGGCCATGGCGGTCGCCGCCACTGCTGGTCTGGCCGCAGCGGCAGTCGCCGCCGAACTGGACGCCCAATACGTCAAAGACCTGCTGGAAGACAAGCCGGCGACCGACGATGAACTCGACAGCGCCTTCGACCTGAGCCTTGAGGATCTGGAGGCCGCACCGGTTACGCCAGAGCCAGAGCCAGAGCCTGTGGCCGAGCTGGATGCGTTCCCATCGGATGACGACCTGGACTTCGAATCGTTGCTCAAGCAGCAGACCGAAGCCAATGAAAGCCTGGATGACCTGTCCGAGTTCGACCTTGACCTGGGTGCCGATGCTCCCGCGCCGGCCCTGGCCGATGAAGACTTCCTACTGGACCTGGACGACGACCTCAAGGACCTGGATCTGCCTGCCGCCGCAACCCCTGCCGTGGCCGACACTCCATCTGACGACCTCGAGTTGCCGGAAGATTTCGACCTGTCCCTGGCCGATGAAATGGACGTGCAAGACAAGCCCAAGGATGCCTTCGAGTCCGAACTGGATGATGTCAATGCCGAGCTTGAGCGCCTGTCCGACGGCCTGGCTCAGCCGACTTTCACCGCTGAAGACGCGTTGGCCAGTGCCGACGATGAGCCGGATTTCGACTTCCTCAGCGGTACCGATGAAGTGGCGACCAAGCTTGATCTGGCCCAGGCTTACATCGACATGGGTGACAACGACGGCGCCCGGGATATCCTCGGCGAAGTCCTCAGCGAAGGCGATGCCACGCAGAAGAGCGAGGCGCAGGAGATGTTGTCGCGCCTGGCTTGAGGTGATCGAGTAAACAAAAGCGGCAGCCGGTGAGGCTGCCGTTTTTGTTTGGGGCGGACATTCGGTGGCGCTGATGGGCGCCATCGCGAGCAGGCTCGCTCCCACAAGGGATTTGTGCTGAGCGCAGGCTCCATGAACACCCGAGAACCCTGTGGGAGCCGAGCTTGCTCGCGATGACGGCGGCATATTCAACATCTTCGCAAGCTGACCCACCGCTATCGCGAACAAGCTCAGCTCCCACAGGGATTTGTGCTGGGCGCAGGTTCCATGAACGCCCGAGAACCCCTGTGGGAGCCGAGCTTGCTCGCGATGACGGCGGCATATTCAACATCTTCGCAAGCTGACCCACCGCTATCGCGAGCAAGCTCAGCTCCCACAGGGATTTGTGCTGGGTGCAGGGTCCATGAACACCCGAGAACCCCGTGGGAGCCGAGCTTGCTCGCGATGGCGCCAGTACCTTCAACACATGATTACCGGTTGGACTGGCATCCCACTCCGCCGGCCTTATAATGCCCGCCTTTGCGTACCTCAGCAGGCTGTAATTCCTTGGCAAACATAGACAACCCGGCCGCCGAAATGGCGGCCGACGGCTTTTTCCGGATCGCCCTGGGCGTTGAATACAAAGGCTCGCGTTATCGCGGCTGGCAGCGTCAGGCCTCCGGTGTGGCGACGGTGCAGGAAACCCTCGAAAGCGCGCTGTCCAAAGTCGCCAATTCGCCCGTGTCGCTGCATTGCGCTGGCCGTACCGATGCTGGCGTACATGCCTGCGGCCAGGTGGTGCATTTCGACACCCAGGTCGAGCGGTCGATGAAGGCCTGGGTCATGGGGGCCAACATCAACTTGCCCCACGACGTCAGTGTCAGTTGGGCCAAGGCAATGCCGGCGCATTTCCATGCACGCTTCAAGGCCATCGCCCGGCGTTATCGCTATGTGATCTACAACGACCAGATCCGCCCCGCGCATCTGAACGAAGAAATTACCTGGAACCACCGTCCGCTGGACGTCGAGCGCATGGCCGAAGCGGCGCAGTACCTGGTCGGCGTTCATGATTTCAGTGCCTTTCGCGCCGGCCAGTGCCAGGCCAAGTCACCGATCAAAGAGTTGCATCACCTGCGCGTGACCCGCCACGGCAAAATGATCGTGCTCGATATCCGCGCCAGCGCCTTCCTGCACCACATGGTGCGCAACATCGCGGGCGTGCTGATGACCATTGGTGCCGGTGAGCGGCCGGTGGAGTGGATCAAGGAAGTGCTCGAAAGCCGCATCCGTCGTTCCGGTGGCGTGACGGCGCACCCGTTTGGCCTGTACCTGGTGCAGGTCGAATACCACGATGAGTTCGAGCTGCCGCAGCGTTACATCGGGCCACATTTCCTCACGGGCTTCTCGGAACTCGACGGCTGACGCCCTGCGCAGCATTTGCTACCATCCGGGACTTTCACGGATTTGCCTGAGGTTTTGACGACATGCCGGCCGTTCGCAGCAAGATTTGCGGGATCACCCGCGTCGAGGACGCGCTGGCAGCGGTGGAAGCCGGGGCCGATGCCATCGGGCTGGTGTTTTATGCCAAGAGCCCGCGCGTGGTGACGGTGCAGCAGGCGCGGGCGATCATCCGGGTTTTGCCGCCGTTCGTGACCCCCGTCGGCCTGTTCGTCAATGCCAGTCGTTGCGAGCTGGGCGAGATACTCGACGCGGTGCCGTTGGCCCTGTTGCAGTTTCACGGCGACGAGGAACCGGCCGATTGCGAGGGCTGGCATCGTCCGTACATCAAGGCATTGCGGGTCAAGGCCGGTGACGACATCGCGGCCAGTTGCGACGCCTTTACCGGTGCCAGTGGCATACTGCTGGACACCTATGTGGAAGGTGTTCCCGGTGGGACCGGTGAAGCATTCGATTGGTCGCTGGTGCCTCATGGCTTGAGCAAACCGATTATCCTCGCCGGTGGGCTGACGGCGCAAAACGTGGCCGAAGCCATCCGTCAGGTTCGCCCTTACGCGGTAGACGTCAGCGGCGGGGTGGAACAAAGCAAGGGCATCAAGGATCCGGCCAGGATTCGTGCGTTCATGGCCGCTGTACGCAGCAGCCAGTAGTCAATGTGACGGCTGGCAGACTGCCGCCGTCCATACCAGCACTGTACAAAGCAGGCAGGCACCGCCTCCGGGTGGGCCGATAGCGTAGTGGCAACCGCGGTGCCGCGGTTGCCGGGATGGCTGAGGAAGGTTGGGCTGCACGCAGGTCATGTTTTGCGCTGATCGTGGTGGTCCCTGGCCCCTCGCCGCACAATGAATTTAGCTCAAGGGCATACGCGGGACCGCGAACCAGAGCGTTCGGGTCACCGGTACTGGAGAAAGAAAGCATGAGCAACTGGTTGGTAGACAAACTGATCCCTTCGATCATGCGTTCCGAGGTGAAAAAAAGCTCGGTGCCTGAAGGTCTGTGGCACAAATGTCCATCCTGCGAAGCGGTCCTGTACCGCCCCGAGCTGGAAAAGACCCTGGACGTTTGCCCCAAGTGCAACCACCACATGCGCATCGGCGCGCGTGCACGTATCGACATCTTCCTGGACGCCGAAGGCCGTGTTGAGCTGGGTGCCGACCTGGAGCCGGTGGACCGCCTGAAATTCCGCGACGGCAAGAAATACAAGGATCGCCTGACCGCGGCCCAGAAGCAGACCGGCGAAAAAGACGCCCTGGTGTCCATGAGCGGCACTCTGCTGGGCATGCCGGTGGTGGTTTCGGCTTTCGAGTTCTCCTTCATGGGAGGCTCCATGGGTGCCATCGTCGGTGAGCGCTTCGTGCGTGCCGCCAACCATGCCCTGGAAAACCGTTGCCCAATGATCTGCTTTGCCGCGTCCGGCGGTGCACGTATGCAGGAAGCGCTGATCTCCCTGATGCAAATGGCCAAGACCTCCGCGGTACTGGCGCGCCTGCGTGAAGAAGGCATTCCGTTCATCTCGGTGCTGACCGACCCGGTCTACGGCGGCGTCTCCGCGAGCCTGGCGATGTTGGGTGATGTAATCGTCGGCGAGCCAAAGGCCTTGATCGGTTTTGCCGGCCCGCGCGTCATCGAGCAGACCGTGCGTGAAAAACTGCCGGAAGGCTTCCAGCGCAGCGAGTTCCTGCTGGAACATGGCGCCATCGACATGATCATCCATCGCCAGGAATTGCGTCCTCGCCTGGGCAACCTGTTGGCGCAACTGATGGGCCTGCCGACGCCGACCTTCGTCGCCGCCCCCATTGAGCCGATCGTGGTTCCGCCGGTGCCAGCGAACATATGACCCAACGTACCCTGGGCGATTGGCTTGCCTACCTCGAGCAGTTGCATCCATCGGCCATCGACATGGGGCTGGAGCGCTCGCAAGCGGTAGCGTCCCGCATGGGACTGGCCAAGCCGGCGCCCCGGGTCATCACCGTTACCGGCACCAATGGCAAGGGTTCGACCTGCGCCTTCGTGGCCTCGCTGCTGCGGGCCCAGGGGCTGAGCGTTGGTGTCTACAGTTCGCCGCACCTGCTGCGCTACAACGAGCGGGTGCAGATCAACGGCGTCGAAGCCTCTGACGCCGAACTGTGCGAAGCCTTTGCGGCGGTGGAAGCCGGGCGGGGCGAGATTTCCCTTACCTATTTCGAGATGGGCACCCTGGCGGCGTTCTGGCTGTTCGCGGGTGCCGGTCTTGATGCTGTTGTGCTTGAAGTTGGCCTGGGTGGCCGGCTTGATGCTGTCAACCTGGTGAATGCGGACGTTGCGCTGGTCACCAGTATCGGTGTGGACCATGCCGATTATCTGGGTGACACCCGTGAGTCCGTGGCCTTCGAGAAGGCCGGTATCTTCCGTCCAGGCGCGCCTGCGCTCTGTGGCGACCTCAATCCCCCTCAGCCGTTGCTGGACAAAGTCCGCGAGTTGGGCTGTCCGTTCTTTCTGCGCGGGCGCGATTTCGACCTGGCAATGACTGAGCAGCATTGGCAATGGCGTGGCAGTGACGCCCAGGGCAACCCGGTGGAGTTGCACGATTTGCCGCTGCTGGATCTGCCGATGGAAAACGCCGCGCTGGCGCTCCAGGCTTACCTGTTGTTGGGCCTGCCGTGGCACGCCGGGCAAATCGTTGAAGCATTGCAAGCGACCGGCGTCGTCGGTCGTCTTGATCGCCGCCAGTTCGATTGGCACGGCAAACGCTTGAATCTGCTGCTCGATGTCGGCCATAACCCTCATGCGGCGCAGTACCTCGCCGAGCGCCTGGCGCGGCGGCCGGTAGCCGGGCGCCGCCTGGCGGTGTTCGGCTTGCTGTCCGACAAGGATCTGGATGGCGTTGTCGATGCGTTGGGTGCTAGTGTCCAGCATTGGGCGGTAGCGCCGCTGGATTCACCGCGCTCGCGCCCGGCTGCCGAACTACGGGAAGCCTTGCAGCGTCGCGGGGCTAGCGTAGAGACTTATGACAGCGTGGCCGCGGCGCTGGAAGGGCAGTGCGCCCTGGCGACGGGCGACGATGAGATCCTGTTGTTCGGATCATTTTTTTGTGTTGCCGAGGCCCTTCAATGGCTGGCCCGGCGCTCCACGGAGGAAGCTGCAGATGGCATTGCTGGATAAGGCGTACAAGCAGCGCATGGTGGGGGCCCTGGTATTGGTGGCTTTGGCGGTGATTTTCCTGCCAATGCTGTTTTCCCGACAGGATGAACAGCGCCAAGTGACGGTCGAAGCGCCGACCGCGCCCCAGGCGCCGTCGATTGCGCCCGTGCAGGTCGACCCTGTGGCGGTGCCAGAGCCCGATGCGCTACCGCAGGAACCCGTTCCGAGCGACGAGGAGCTGGCCGAGCAACCTGCGCCTTCCATGCCGATCGAACCTGCACCGGCGGCGCCCGCCACGGCCACGCAGGCTCCGGGCAAGCCGGCAGTCGCTCCGGCTCCGGCAGCGCCGGTGGTCAAGCCAGCGCCGACCCAGCCGATTACCGCAGCCCCGGCCAAGCCGGACACCACGCAAAGCCGCGTGGACGCCAACGGTCTGTCGGTCAGTTGGTCCGTTCAATTGGCCAGCCTGAGCAATCGTGAAGGGGCCGAGAAATTACAGAAAACCCTGCGCAGCCAGGGCTATAACGCTTACATCCGCACCGCCGATGGCAAGAATCGCGTGTTTGTGGGGCCGCTGATCGAGCGTGCCGAGGCCGACCGGCTACGGGACCTGCTCAGTCGCCAGCAGAACCTCAAGGGTTTTGTGGTGCGTTTCCAGCCTGAGCGCGGTTAGCGGCGATTTGTCTGATTTGAGTCACACTGACAATCGCAGCTTACCGACAGCTCTGGCCTCTGCTAAAATGCGCCGCCTTATCCGTCTGTAGGCTGCACCGTGCCATTTACCTGGGTTGACTGGGCGATCGTTGCAATCGTCGCCATCTCCGCATTGATCAGTCTGAGCCGCGGCTTCGTCAAGGAAGCCCTCTCGCTGCTGACCTGGATCATCGCGGGAGTCGTAGCCTGGATGTTTGGTGGTTCGTTGTCCCAGTACCTCGCCGGATACATCGAAACTCCATCGGCCCGCGTGATCGCGGGCTGTGCCATCTTGTTTATCGCCACCTTGCTGGTCGGCGCAATGATCAACTATCTGATCGGCGAACTGATTCGCGTCACCGGGCTTTCCGGGACGGACCGGTTCCTGGGCATGGCCTTCGGCGCGGCGCGTGGCGCGTTGCTGGTGGTCGTGGCCGTCGGGCTATTGAGCCTGGGGCCGGTACAGCAGGATACGTGGTGGCAGGAGTCCCGGCTCGTGCCACAATTTCTATTGGTCGCAGACTGGTCCAAGAACCTGATCCTGGGTTGGAGCAGTCAGTGGCTTGCCAGCGGTATCAGCGTACCCGCTGAAATACCGTTCAAGGAACAACTCTTGCCGATGGCCAAAACGCCGCAGTGAGTGTTGTTCAGTTCAGATCCATTAAGTAGGGGTTGTGTCGCATGTGTGGCATCGTCGGTATCGTCGGTAAGTCGAACGTCAATCAGGCGCTGTATGACGCGCTAACCGTGCTCCAGCACCGCGGCCAGGACGCTGCCGGTATCGTGACCAGCCATGACGGCCGGTTATTCCTGCGCAAGGACAACGGGCTGGTGCGTGACGTGTTCCACCAGCGTCACATGCAGCGTCTGGTCGGCCATATGGGCATTGGCCATGTGCGCTACCCAACAGCGGGCAGCTCGACTTCGGCCGAAGCCCAGCCGTTCTACGTCAACTCGCCGTACGGCATCACGTTGGCGCACAACGGCAACCTGACCAACGTCGAGCAGTTGGCCAAGGAGATCTACGAATCGGACCTGCGCCACGTCAATACCAACTCCGACTCGGAAGTGATGCTCAACGTCTTCGCTCATGAGCTGGCCCAGCGCGGCAAGCTGCAGCCTACCGAAGAAGACGTGTTCGCCGCCGTGACCGACGTGCATAACCGTTGCGTTGGCGGCTACTCGGTCGTGGCGATGATCACCGGCTACGGCATCGTCGGTTTCCGCGATCCCCATGGCATCCGCCCGATCGTGTTCGGCCAGCGTCACACCGACGAAGGCGTCGAGTACATGATTGCCTCCGAAAGCGTGTCCCTGGACGTGCTGGGTTTCACCCTGATTCGCGACCTGGCCCCGGGCGAAGCGGTCTATATCACCGAAGACGGCAAGTTGTTCACCCGCCAGTGCGCAACCAATCCGAGCCTGACCCCGTGCATCTTCGAGCACGTTTACCTGGCGCGCCCGGACTCGATCATCGACGGCATCTCGGTCTATAAAGCCCGCCTGCGCATGGGCGAGAAACTGGCCGACAAGATCCTGCGCGAGCGGCCGGAACACGATATCGACGTGGTCATCCCGATCCCGGACACCAGCCGCACCGCGGCCCTGGAGCTGGCGAACCACCTGGGCGTCAAGTTCCGCGAAGGTTTCGTGAAAAACCGCTACATCGGCCGTACTTTCATCATGCCCGGCCAGGCTGCGCGGAAAAAATCCGTACGCCAGAAACTCAACGCCATCGAGCTGGAATTTCGCGGCAAGAACGTGATGCTGGTGGACGATTCCATTGTGCGTGGGACCACGTGCAAGCAGATCATCCAGATGGCCCGTGAAGCTGGTGCGAAGAACGTGTACTTCTGTTCGGCAGCGCCGGCGGTGCGTTATCCGAACGTCTACGGCATCGACATGCCCAGCGCCCACGAGCTGATCGCCCACAATCGCACCACCCAGGAAGTAGCCGACCTGATCGGCGCCGACTGGCTGATCTACCAAGACCTGCCGGATCTGATCGAAGCGGTGGGCGGCGGCAAGATCAAGATCGAGCAGTTCGACTGCGCGGTGTTTGACGGCAAGTACGTCACCGGTGACGTCGATGAGGCCTACCTGAACAAGATCGAGAACGCTCGTAACGATGCGTCCAAGGCCAAGACCCAGGCAGTCAGCGCGATCATCGATCTGTACAACAACTGAGTGAAAACCGGCCCTGAGGGGCCGGTTTGCGTTTAATGACTACAGGAGCGACAGCATGAGTCAGGATTGGGATGCCGGTCGGCTGGACAGCGACCTTGAAGGCGTAGCGTTCGATACCCTGGCGGTCCGCGCCGGTCAGCATCGCACGCCGGAAGCCGAGCACGGCGAGCCGATGTTCTTCACGTCCAGCTACGTGTTCCGCACCGCTGCCGATGCGGCGGCACGGTTTGCCGGCGAGGTGCCGGGCAACGTCTACTCACGCTACACCAACCCCACCGTGCGGGCTTTCGAAGAGCGCATCGCCGCCCTGGAAGGTGCCGAGCAGGCTGTGGCTACCGCCACCGGCATGGCGGCAATCATGGCTGTGGTCATGAGCTTTTGCAGCGCTGGCGACCACGTGCTGGTGTCGCGCAGCGTCTTCGGTTCGACCATCAGCCTGTTCGAAAAGTACTTCAAACGCTTCGGCGTGGAAGTCGATTACGTGCCCCTGGCGGAGTTATCCGGCTGGGATGCGGCAATCAAGGCCAACACCAAGCTGCTATTTGTCGAGTCGCCGTCCAACCCCTTGGCCGAGTTGGTGGACATCGCCGCGCTGGCGGAAATCGCCCACGCCAAGGGCGCCATGCTGGTGGTCGATAACTGCTTCTGCACACCGGCGCTGCAACAGCCGCTGAAGTTGGGTGCCGACGTGGTGGTGCATTCGGCGACCAAGTTCATCGACGGCCAGGGTCGTTGCATGGGCGGCGTGGTGGCTGGTCGTGGCGAGCAGATGAAAGAAGTGGTGGGCTTCCTGCGCACCGCCGGGCCAACCCTCAGCCCATTCAACGCCTGGATCTTCCTCAAAGGCCTGGAAACCCTCGGCCTGCGTATGAAAGCCCATTGCGCCAACGCTCAGGTCCTGGCCGAGTGGCTGGAACAGCAGGACGGCATCGAGAAAGTGCACTACGCCGGCCTCAAGAGCCATCCGCAACATGACCTGGCCGCGCGTCAACAGCGGGGTTTCGGTGCGGTGGTGAGTTTCGAAGTCAAAGGGGGCAAGGAGGGCGCCTGGCGCTTCATCGACGCAACCCGGTTGATTTCCATCACCGCCAACCTGGGTGACAGCAAAACCACCATCACTCACCCGAGCACTACCTCCCACGGTCGCCTGGCGCCCCAGGAGCGTGAAGCCGCGGGCATCCGCGACAGCCTGATCCGTGTAGCGGTCGGCCTCGAAGACGTCGCCGACCTGCAAGCCGACCTGGCCCGTGGGTTGGCGGCCTTGTGATCGAGCTGGCAACGCCGCCCAGCGGCACTCATGGTCGGGTCGCTCTGGTGACGGGCGCCGCGCGGGGTATCGGCCTGGGCATTGCCACCTGGCTGATCTGTGAGGGTTGGCAGGTGGTTCTGACTGACCTGGATCGCGAACGCGGCTCCAAGGTCGCCAAGACCCTGGGGGATAACGCCTGGTTCATCACCATGGACGTGGCAGACGAGTCGCAAGTCGCCACGGGCATTGCCGAAGTGTTGGGCCAGTTCGGCCGGCTCGACGCGCTGGTGTGCAATGCGGCCATTGCCGACCCGCACAACATCACCCTGGAAAGTCTGGACCTGGCCTACTGGAATCGGGTCCTGGCGGTGAACCTTGGCGGACCGATGCTGCTGGCCAAGCACTGCGCGCCTTACCTGCGTGCTCACAATGGCGCCATCGTCAACCTGGCCTCGACCCGCGCTGCGCAATCGGAACCTGACACCGAAGCCTACGCAGCGAGCAAGGGTGGCTTGCTCGCCCTGACCCATGCCTTGGCGATCAGCCTAGGGCCGGAAATCCGGGTCAATGCTGTCAGCCCCGGCTGGATCGACGCACGGGACCCGTCCCAGCGTCGTGCCCAACCGCTGACCGACGCCGATCATGCCCAGCATCCAGCGGGCAGGGTAGGCACGGTGGAGGACGTGGCGGCGATGGTGGCCTGGTTGCTGTCGCGCAATGCCGGTTTTGTCACGGGCCAGGAGTTCGTGGTGGATGGCGGCATGACCAAGAAAATGATTTATGAGTGAGAGCGGTTGTGCGTGCCGCTTGAACTGTTTTGAAAAAACTTCAACCCTGCTATTGACTTAGCTTCGGTACCTGCGTAAATTTCGCGGCCTCAACGAAGCAAAGGGTGATTAGCTCAGCTGGGAGAGCGTCTGCCTTACAAGCAGAATGTCGGCGGTTCGATCCCGTCATCACCCACCATGTTTTACGAGAGTTTTGCGAAAGCAAGACGGAAGCTGTCAAAAGCCTCCACCGACGCGCAGCGGTAGTTCAGTCGGTTAGAATACCGGCCTGTCACGCCGGGGGTCGCGGGTTCGAGTCCCGTCCGCTGCGCCATATTTTCCGAAGCAGGTTCGCCTGGTTCGAGATCCAAACCCAAGGGTTTAGATCAGACGAGTTAACTGGACGCAAGTCCACAGCGATACGCAGCGGTAGTTCAGTCGGTTAGAATACCGGCCTGTCACGCCGGGGGTCGCGGGTTCGAGTCCCGTCCGCTGCGCCATATCTGCTTCGAGGCCCACTGAACGCCTTGAAGCTAAGAAGCAAGCTGCGAAGCTACTTCTAGTCGATAGCAAAGACCCTGGTCGAAAGACCGGGGTTTTTTGTTTTCGGGATAAGGACACTGAAAGGTTGGAACAAGCCCGTGGCGAGGAAGCTTGCTTGTGGCGAGGGGATTTATCCCCGTTGGGCTGCGAAGCAGCCCTTTGGTGATGTGTTGTCGTTCTCAGAACCCCAATTTATCCCGCAGCCCGTAATACCAAGCCCCCATCGCCGCGAACGGCGTACGCAACAGCTGACCACCAGGGAAAGGGTAGTGCGGCAGGTCCGCAAACGCATCAAAACGCTCAGCCTGACCACGCAGCGCCTCAGCCAGGACCTTGCCCGCCAGGTGCGTATACGTCACGCCATGGCCGCTGCAGCCCTGGGAATAGTAAATGTTATCCCCCAGGCGCCCGACCTGCGGAAGACGCGACAGCGTCAGCAGGAAATTTCCGGTCCAGGCGTAATCGATCTTCACGTCTTTGAGCTGCGGGAAGGCCTTGAGCATCTTCGGACGAATGATCGCTTCAATGTTCGCCGGATCCCTCGCGCCATACACCACGCCGCCGCCGAAAATCAGGCGCTTGTCGCCCGTCAGTCGGTAGTAATCGAGCAAGTAGTTGCAGTCCTCAACGCAATAATCCTGAGGCAGCAGGCTGCGAGCCAGCTCCTCCCCCAACGGCTCGGTGGCAATCACCTGGGTGCCGCAAGGCATGGACTTGGCCGCCAGCTCCGGCACCAGATTGCCCAGATAAGCATTGCCGGCCACGATGATGAACTTGGCCCTGACCTTACCCTGCGGCGTATGCACAACCGGGTTGGCACCACGCTCGATGCGCACCGCTGGCGATTGTTCATAAATCACCCCGCCAAGGGACTCCACAGCCGCCGCTTCGCCCAATGCCAGGTTGAGCGGATGAATATGCCCACCGCTCATGTCCAGCATTCCGCCTACATACTCCTCGCAGGCCACCACCTCGCGGATCCGACGCTGATCCAGCAACTCCAGCTGGGTATGGCCGAAACGCTCCCACAAACGCTTCTGCGACTCCAGATGGCCCATTTGCTTGGCGGTAAGGGCGGCGAACACCCCGCCATCCTTCAAATCACACTGAATCTGATACTTCGCCACCCGCTCGCGAATAATCCGCCCACCCTCGAACGCCATGTTGCCCAGCAACTGCGCCTGCTGAGGGCCAACGCTACGCTCGATCACATCAATGTCGCGGCTATAACTGTTAACGATCTGCCCGCCATTGCGCCCCGAAGCACCAAAACCCACCTTCGCCGCCTCAAGCACCGTGACCTTGAAACCGTGCTCCAGCAGAAACAGCGCAGAGGACAGGCCGGTGTAACCAGCGCCGATCACGCAAACATCCGTTTCGACATCATCCTGCAGGGCAGGGCGAGCTGGAACCGGATTGGCCGACGCGGCGTAATAAGACTCTGGATACGGTGTGTTCGCCATTCTGCAACCTCTGTTTTATATTTTTTACGAATGCGCCGATCCTACCCGAGATAAAAATCAGCCGCCAGCCACCGCCAAATCTTCGCCGCATTGGCGAAATTAAATATTTTGCATATTCATAGGGTTAGGTGAAAAAAAGGTATTGACACCCCTTCGGAATTCCGTAGAATGCCGCCTCACAGCAGGCACGTAGCTCAGTTGGTTAGAGCACCACCTTGACATGGTGGGGGTCGTTGGTTCGAGTCCAATCGCGCCTACCAAACAAAATCCGCTCTGCTGGGCGGTCTAGAAGGGTCAACCGAAAGGTTGGCCCTTTTTTGCGTTTGGGTTTGCAAAGCTGCGACGTAGGAGGTTTCTGAAAATCTCTTCAAAGGCACTAATCTGGTCCCAAGCCTATCGTCGAAGGCTTTTTATCGCGCTACGCTCTGAACGTTATCAAGGAAGAGGTTTGGTAAGCCGGTGGATAGGCGTATCGGTGGCTGCTCGGGGCCATACATCGAACCTTGAATTCACTGTATAGTATTTGAGCAATTCGGTAGGTTTGGTGACGTTATGACAGTAGCAGCTCAAAGCAAAGGCTCTTGGTCGGGGCCTTCCATCGCCATGACTATGGTTGCGGCATGCATGGTCATGACTGATCAAATGGCATTTGCTGATGTAGTGCCAGCCAAGCAGTCAGCTGCAACAGCGAAGCGGATCCAGGCGAATGTGCAGGATCTTGTGAAACGTGTTGTTGCCGATCTGAGCAAGCTCGAAACCGACATGAGTAAATGCACCAAGATTTTGTGCGCGGAAGACGTTCCCGAACGCTATCTGGAAGGCCACCCTTTTGGCCTGATCGCAGATAACCTGAGGTTTGCAGAAAAGAAGCTCCGTGAAGTTGGCACTCCGGTCGGGCGCGAAAAAGAGTTCAATACGCTGCTTCGTGCTGTAGCGAAGGCGCGCTCGGTCGCGGCGATGAATGATTCCCTGGTACGTCAACGCACCATCGTCCCGAATGTCATCGAGAGCGATATCGACTTGGAAGGGCTGAAAACTTTGACGGCTCGCAACACACAGCGTCTGATCGATCAAGTCGGATAGTGGCTATTCGAGTTGCAGAAAAGGGGACAGATTTATTTTTACTTCGCTGCGCTGAGAGTTTTCATCGAATGGATTCGCTTGGATCAACTGGCAGCCGGCTAGAAAATAAATCTGTCCCCTTTTCCCGACATGATCTGGCTGTACTACGGCGCTAAGTGGGCCGCGGTGCGAGTCGACCGCCAATACGGCATGAGCGAAGGCAAGGCCCGGGAGCTGATCAAGGCCGGCGTTGCCTGGGTGGATTGCGTCTTGGAGCGGATGAGGGAGGCAGCTTGAAAAAAGAGTTGTCCATATGGAATAGCTCTGTTTTCATAGCACCGTGTTCAGCTTTTCAAGCGCGACACCACAGAGAACGCCCGGCCATTGAGTCGGGCTTTTTTTCGTCCACTCGTCGAGTTCGTTGCACTTCCTGTCCAAGTTGGCTCTCCCACGTATATGCGCAGATGTGCGCCTCAGAAAGGAGAGATGCCATGGTGGACGATAACAACGGCCCGGACGCTCCATACCCCGGACCAGACGAAGATGCGCCTGATACAAGTGAGAGTCATGGTTCCGGTCTTGAACAGGCCGAATCAGAGCCTCAGCAGGGCACGGCCGAGAGGCCCGTAGATTGGGACCCTCCGCCCGGTAATCCTGGATCTGATCAGGATGCTCAGACGAATCGTGGGAACGGCGGCGCGAAGTAGGCTGCTGGACAGCATGAATTCACAGAAAGCCCGGCCATTGCGTCGGGCTTTTTTGTGCATATATGGAAAGAGAAAGAGCCGGCATTATCGGGCTTTTAGTTTCTGATTGGGCCGCCGATACATTCACCACTCATTTCAAATGGATGTAATCGGATGGTCATGTACTTGCTCCTGTCGGGGCTCGGCTTAATGGTTGCTATGCAACTGGTCATTTTCTGCGTTGCCATAAAAAATTCGTTACCCCAAGCCATGCTCTGCTTAGTCATACCTTTTTACGTGTACGTCTATGCGAGGAAAGACTCACAAGCGAAGGTGTTCCTCTGGGGTTGGTATTTGGGAATTGTTTTGCTCACTGCGGGGGTCGTGGCCTCAGCTTAAAGATATCTCCACATATTCATGAGCCTCGGCATTTGCCGGGGCTTTTTCGTTTTCGGCTCCACTACACCCATTGCTCTGAGCTGGGAGTGCTGCTGGAGCTGATTCAAATTCAGTCATGCCTACGGAATTAAGCGCATGGAATTCCTGCATCGCCTGCTCGACAAGCTTGACTGGGCACTGGCCGGATTGATTGGCGCGATTGCCGTCAGTTTCTGGCACCGTGATGACCTGGTAGACCGAAAGGCCTGGGCGATCTTCATTTTCTCGGGTGCGGTCTGTGCCCATTACCTGACGGGCCTGATTAGTTCCTATTTCGGAGTGGTCGAGCCGCGCAGTGTTGCCGGTGTCGGTTTCCTCCTGGGCACCTTCGGTGGCTCACTCATCGCCGCCATAACCCGGGCCATCAAAGCCGCTGACCTCTGGGCATTTATCCGCCAGCGGTTCGGGGGAGGCAATCCACCATGAAGCTTGAACTGATCAACTCCATCGCCTGCGGCATGATCGCCTTATGGGCGTTCTGGTGCGTGGTAAGTGGCAAGGTGAGGGACGGCATCCTCGGGAAGCTGAATCTACTCGGCTATCGCCATCAGCGCGTACGTGGTCACTACCCGGCATGACAGCGTTCTGTTCGGCCCGACCACTGCCGGGCTGACGCTGCACATCGCCCTGGCTCTGGCCGGCATCCATCACCTGTTCATGGTCACCTACTGGCTGCGGGTAAAAGCCTGGATCTGCCGACATTTGAACTGTGAGCATTGCATGCGGTGTGACAAGGTGCCCGGCGGGGTCGAACGCCGACCCAAGTAAGTCGGGGTGCGCTTTCTCAATTATGCGAAGCCGGGACAGCTCCAAATGGTCCGCCCGTGACCAGCTTGCCTTGCTATTCGAAACGCGCTTTCCTGATATCGCCGTGCTTGTTTTGCAAATAGACGGAGTAAGGCAATAAGAGAGTGTCCGCGACAGCTGAGAGGCCCATGTCGAGTACAATAAGTGCTGGGGCGGGGTGTCCATTGAAACCAGTGTTTTGCCGTGGCTCCGCATCCAGTGTGCAGTAATCAAAAACTGCACCGCTATAGATTCGTGGAACCGAGTCACAGTGGGAATGCCAGCGAGCCAGTTTACCGCTAGCCACAGCCTCATCCCGAAAGGTCGTATTGATCGTCCCGCATCCCGACGCTGAAGCGACCGCGAGCACCAACAGAATGCACCTGAAATTCATTGATTCAAGTCCTTTGGAAGAGTTTTGGATTGTAGACGAGTGGGTGGAATCGCGAATTCTCAATTCATAGGTTTCGACACCTTTCGCGCATCAGAAAATTGTGTCGCGGCACTGGAGAGGGTTATGGCGACGATAAGCGTCAAGCTCAAGTCAACTCGCCGCTGGTGGGTTATTCCGCGGTGAGTTTCCCCACTTCCCTTCGCTACGGCTTATGAAGGCTCGAACGAGCGCCGCGAGGGTATTGACGCAAATTCCTACACAAACCTCGGAAACCAGTGCATTGCAGCATCTGGATGTGCAACTTATTGTCTCTCTGTCGCCCAGATGGCGATTCGGGTTTGGCGACTCGATTGAATGAAGCGCAGAAGCTCCTGCTCCTTATCAATTGAATGAAGGTACTGCTCATGACCCGATACATGCCCATCACCGGCATCGACTTCATCCCCGCAACCCTGCTCATCGACACCGAAGCGCCTCTAGACGTCCTTTTCGAAACCGCCGACTACCGCATCCGCACCGTGACCCAAGTCTTGGAAAATATCGCGTTTCGCTCGGACATCAACTCAGACACGGTGGTGCTGACTGATTTTTGTAAATTGCTGACCACCTCGTTACGCGATGGTTGTGATGTCATGGATGTGATTGGAAGACGATTGCGGGCGCAGGCGGCGAAATGATGAAGACGGGCGGCTTATAAGCCGCCCGTTTCATAAGAGGAGAACAGAGGTAGGCTACGATTCTGAGCCGGTCCGATTTACAAGGCGAACTCAAAATCGCGGTTTATTCCCGGTGTCTAATCCGCTCTTCAGGCTGGTGAATGATTAACTGCATGCCCAGGCTGCGCATGAAGATCAATGCCTAGCGCATGAATGACTTTAAGTACAGTATCGAATCTCGGCTTTGATCCGGGGGCGAACGCCTTGTACAAGCTTTCTCGCCCCATGCCAGAGTCTTTAGCGATCTGCGCCATGCCGCGGGCCTTGGCCACATAGCCGATCGCTCGGAGAAACTCCTCGCTATCACCATCAGCCAGCACCTGAGAAAGGTATTCGCTGATTGCTTCGTCGCTATCGAGAAGTGCCGCCATGTCAAATGTCGTCAGGTGTTGGCTCATGCTCAAATCTCCTTTGCCAATTTCTTCGCTCGCCGGATATCAGCACTCTGTGAAGACTTGTCACCACCCGCCAGTAGCACGATGACCACTCCACCGCGCATGGTGAAATAGACCCGGTAGCCAGCGCCTACATCCACACGCAACTCTGAAATACCATCACCAACAGGTTTCACATCGCCCAAGTTACCTGCTGCGGCGCGATCAATGCGACGGGCGATAGCGATTTTTGCTCGCAGATCACGGACCGATGAATGCCAAGCAGTGAACGTCTGCGTTTGCTGGATGAGATAATTCATGATTGGACCGTATCCAGTTGGATACTGGAAGTCAAGATGCTGATGTCGGTCATCCCCCCGTATTCTCGATTCAGGGTGCTGGGGAGGGGAAGAAAACGGAAGCAGATCACGATCTGATGATGAGTGAACTCAAAATCGTGGCCTGTCTTCAGGCTTTGCTGACCTCGCCCTTGGCTCGTAGCAGCGACGCAATGGTGCTAAATTCTGCGCGTCCAGCGTGTGGGCTCATCTGGCTCGGCGGGAATATTCAACGCCTCTCTCAATCGATTTTGTGGATATGGAAATTCAATGAACACACCCAAGCTTTCGATTGCGCTGTCCTGCGCTGTAGCTGTTTTGATGTTGAGCGGATGCGCTGCCTCTGTAAAAAGCGGCGGGACTGAAACGCTCGTCATTCAGGAGTCAGCCAAGCAGAATCTGGTTGTAAACTTTCAAGGCAATAACAAGGTTCAACAAAACGAAGACTGGCCTCGCTTGAAGCAAGAGTGGAATGACGCCCTGCAAGTCGAAGCGACTCGCGCCGGTTACAGCCTTACAGAGGCTCAGGCATTAAGCCAAGAGGGCAAGGACGGCGTCGGCATCAAGATCAATGTGACCAATTTCCGTTACCTCACCCCAGGCGCGCGATACGGAGCTGGGGTCATGGTGGGAAATGCGTGGGTCAATTCCAGTGCAGATTATTCGGACTTGAAATCAGGCCGCCTGATTGGAACTCGGACATATGACACCTCGTCGTCTGCTTGGGAAGGCGTCATGTCGGCGATGACCCAAGAGCAGGTTCAGGCTATTTCTCAGAAAATCATCAGTGACATCAAGAGCGCAAAAGCTAAGTAATCGATCCTGGCTAACTAGTGTTGGTTGACCGGGGCGGGTGGTGATCCCAGTTTTTTCTTGAAGCTGATGAAGCACGCCCCGAGGAAGAGTGAATCAATGCCAAAGAAACATCAGGAAAGCAAAGTCGTGACGGCTGCTGACATTGAACGTTCTATCCAGGCACTGAACAAAATGGCTGAACGTCTCTGGGGCGACGGTCGGGAAGCTGAGGCGAAAGCCCTGCTCGATGCCTTGGATGCTTTAAACAGGGCGCTCGATAGGATCAGGATTGGGGAGAGTCGCAGGGTTCTTCATTAAAGGGGAAAGCGGGGGGGAGGCCGCGATTATGAGATTAATCGAAGGACATGGAGTGCTCATTGTCTTCAGCGGCCTTCCCGGCACCGGAAAAACGACTATCGCCAATGAACTCGCCGCTACGACAGGCGCCGTGTACCTGCGCATAGATACAATTGAACAGGCGATTCGAAACTCTGGCGCTCTTGCGCAAGATGTGGGGCGCAGTGGTTACATGGTTGCTAATGAGCTTGCCCTGAGTAATCTTCGTTTGGGCCACGCAGTCATCGTTGATTGTGTCAATCCCGTCCTCGAAAGCCGAATCGCGTGGAGCGAAATCGCCTCACAAGCGGGTGTCCGATTAGCAGATATCCAAGTGGTCTGTTCCGATCAAGATGAACATCGGCGCCGGGTCGAAACAAGGAGGGTTGATGTTCCAGGGCTGACTCCACCAACCTGGCAATCGGTACTGGATCATGAATATGAGCCATGGGACGAAGCTCCGTTTTGCATAGACACGGCCTTGGCATCTCCGGTGCAAGCGGTCTCGATGATCATCGACCGATTCCTGTCCAGTGAGTAATGTCGGCGCGCCAGCGACATCGACGAAAACTCCTACGCCAACCTCGGAACCAGCGCATTGTGAAGGCGGGGACAGACCACGATATGAGGCGGAGGGGCCTGTCTCCAGTTTTCCATCCGTTGACTGAATAGATGCTCAAAGCCCAGCCATGCGCTGGGCTTGATTTGTCATTAGGCGTGTGCAGCGCGCTCAAACACCTCGTCGGCCCATTGGTTCAGGCTCTTGCCGGCAGCTTGGGCTGCAATGGTAGCGGCAGCATGCACTTCAGGACGAATGCGCAGCATCACCTTTCCAGAGGCTGGCTTCTCAGGGCTGACTCCTTGTTCGACACAGTCCGCCAAATAATCCTCGATAGCACTAGCAAATTCGGTGCGCAGTTCTGTTACTGACTCGGCGTGAAAGCTGATGATGTCACGTACTCCCAGAACTCGACCGACGAAGATGTCGTCACGCTCATCAAACTCAACTCGGGCTGTATAGCCCTTATAGGTCATGCTGTTCATAGTTAAACTCCTGCTCGCTGGAGAAATTCACGAGCTTCTTCTACTTGATATTTCTTGGCTTTCTGTCCTGGGTGCGAATTCCACGGTCATTCACCATTCAGCCGTTACTCTGACCCAGCAACCACTCACTAAACCCCCGCACCGCCACCTGCCGCTCCCGCCCCGGCACACACACTACGGTATACCGCGCCCCCGCCAGGTGAACTTCAGGGCGGTAATCAACCAGCTCCCCACGCGCAACAGCCTCAGCAACCAGCACATTGCTGGCGAGCGCCAGCCCATGCCCGGCGATCGCCGCCTGCAGTGCATGCTGTTCCTCGTCATAACGCCGAAAACGCGCGTTCTCCAGCCAGCCCAGGGCCTCGGCCTTGGCGCACCACGCAGGCCAGTCGACCTCCGCCTTTGCGCTACTCAGCCACGGCACGTCGATCAGTTCGACGGGCGAGCCCGTAGCGGGCGGCTGCCAGCCGGGGCGGCAATAGACGCCAAAATACTCGTCCAGCAAAGGCTGCTCGAACAGTTGTGGGTCAGGCGTGAACAGGGCGCGGATGGCCAGGTCGATGCTTGCATCACGCCGCAGGTCCACCACTTCGTTGCTGCTGTGCAGCCTGACGTCGATCTCCGGGTGCAACCGATGAAAATCCCCAAGCCGCGGTATCAGCCACAGGCTGGCGAATGCCGGCGTCGTGCTCACCACCAAGGACTGTGCAGCACAAGGCGGCGACAGAACCTGCAGGCCATGTTGGATATCAAGCAGGGCACGGTGCATGAACGGCTGAAGGCGTTCGCCATCGGCGCTCAGGCGCACGCTTTGGCTGGTGCGTTCGAACAGTCGCACACCAAGGAAGGCTTCAAGGCTTTTGACCTGATGGGAGATCGCTGCCGGGCTGACATTCAGTTCCTGGGCCGCCGCCTTGAAGCTGCCCAGCCGTGCGGCGGACTCGAAGCCGCGCAAGGCGGTGAGGGGCAGTTTGGCGAACATAGGCGGGTAGGTTACTCAGGTTGAGCGTGGCTCAATTTAGCTCAATTGTGCGCGTGCGCTCAACTTGCCAGGCTGTGGTCATCCAACCCCATTCAGGAGCCCGCCGATGCAAGGTACGAACCGCAGAATCCTCCAGGCCGTTCTCTACGAAACCGGCGGCGTGCTGTTCGTGGCACCGGCGTTGGCGCTGACCTACGACCAGGGCATGGGCTATTCAACCCTGCTGTCGCTGGTGATTTCTGCTGTCGCGCTGGCCTGGAACATGCTTTTCAATGGCTTGTTCGAGTGGTGGGAGCGTCACCAGCGCAGCCGTCATCGCAATTGGATTCGACGACTGTTCCATTCCCTGGGTTTTGAAGGTGGTTTGACGCTGATCCTTACCCCGGTGATTGGGGCGTGGCTAGGCATCAGCCTGTGGATGGCACTGATGACTAACCTGGGCCTGTTTGTGTTTTTCTTTTTTTACTCGCTGGTTTTTCAATGGGGGTTTGATCGAGTGTTTGATGTTCCGCTTTCAGCACAGTCCGCTCAGGGTCCTGTATCCAACGGACCCTGAATCAGTTGCATGAGCTGCAATCCGGATACGCTTGTCCCGTCCTGATGAGGTTTACATCTTCCAATCTATTTTCAGCAGGGAGCAATGGAAGCAGGAAAAAGGATACTGGTGATCGCAGATCATTACCTTTAGAAACCCCAACAGCACGCCAGACCAGCCTGCAATCTACTGTTCAAGGACGCTCATTTTTTGGCGAGTCCATAACGATGTAGCTGGTGATCGAAGAAACGTGCGGCAAGGTACCGAGGACGTCGGTGTGGAAAGTTTTATAGGACCTTATATCCTCAACTTCAACCCGCAGTAGATACTCAATTGCCCCAGTTATCGTGTGGAACTCCACGACGTCTGGACATCGGCTGACTGCGCGCTCGAAAGCCTCCAGGCAATCTTTCGTGTGGTTCGAAAGTCCAACGGCTACGTAAACCACAAAGCCCGCTCCCAGGCGGGATCGATCAATCACCGCGCGATATCCAGTAATGACCCCGGATCGCTCAAGCTCTTGCACCCGCCTTAGGCATGCGGACGCCGAAAGGCCGACTCGCTCGGCCAGCTTCACATTCGTCTGACGGGCGTCAGTTGCAAGCTCCTGCAATATTCTTCGATCTATTCTGTCAAAACCGGTCATTTGTTGTGCCGTTGCTGGATATGGCCGCCATTATGCAACCAAAATACGAGTTGCGCGCGATAAAATAGACCGCTCATCAACCACTCAATTAGAAGTGTATTCATGACGGATCTTGCAGTCCTACTACCGTTTTTGATATTCGCTGTTGTTATGACGGGCACCCCGGGCCCGAACAATGCCATGGTGCTCGTGTGTGGCGCGCGCTCAGGAGTTTTACGTTCAATTCCCCTTGTCAGTGGGATTGCCTTGGGAGTCGGCTTGCAATTCGCAGTATTGGGGCTGGGCCTGGGAGTTCTTTTCGACGCGGTTCCAGGTTTTCATATAGCACTGGCAATCCTCGGAACAGGCTATATTCTTTGGCTCGCATGGAAGATTGCAACCAGTGGCCCGCTGGAGCTGCATCAGGAGACTCGACCGCCAATGGGGCTTATCGGAGGGGCCGCGTTTCAGTGGATAAACCCTAAGGCATGGACTCTTTCAATTAGCGCGGCCGCCACCTATATTCCAGTCGAGAACCATCTCCTGAATTTAACGATAGCGGCCGCTCTGTTAACCACCGTGACAATTCCTTGTGTTGGCGTATGGGCAATAGCAGGCGTTGCACTACGGCGAGTATTAACGCGTCCGAACCTCGCGTTAATATTCAATATGGGCATGTCCATTACTCTAATTCTGGCAACCGTGCCTGCTGTATTTCGGTTCGCGACACAGCAATACTAGGCTCAACCCTGTACCTGCCGTTCATCCATTGCCCGGCACTTACAGTTCCCCGGCATCTCTCATGTTTAAGCGAGGAGATCCCTCGTGTCAGAACGGAGAGCCAGTATGGAAATCGACGAGAATGCTCCTGGGAACAAATCCCAGCAGGACGTTACGCGCGGCACGGATAACGAAGCAGGCCACGATCCCAAGAAAGACGGCACGGAGCTTGAGCTGCCCTCGGACGATGAGGCCCCTCTCGAAGAGGATATGTCAGATGTAGATGCCGCCGACTCAGTGGCCAGTGAGCATCCCGACGCTTAGCTTTTGTCCTTGCTGATTTATGTCAAAAGCGGGCGACGTGTGAATCGCCCGTTTTTTGTAGGTCTCAGTTTCTAAAAAACGACTTGGTCCGATTGTCCACCGCTTGCTGAGACATCAATCCGTCGACCCGCTTGATCTTGCGCGAAAAAATGATGCTGGTATGGTGGCGCCTCGTTTAAATCAGCGTTCAAGAGGGATCTTCTATGCACTCATTTTTCGCCAAGACCTTTGGGGGTCTTACTACCAGCTACTACATCCGCCACTTCCTTTTTGGGCTGGTGTTCGCTGTGATGATCATCTCTCTGGCGGCCAATGGTCCTGGAGGAATCGGCGCGAAGCCTGGGTTGATTGTGTTAGCGGTCATCAACACATTGCTCTACCCGTATTCTCGGTTTGTCTACGAAAGTGTCGTTGGTTACATCATGGGCAACAATGTGTTCTTCGTGAACGCACTGTTCATGCTGATGGTGAAGGCTTTCACCATGGCGATGTGCTGGTCGTTGGCGATTTTCGTAGCGCCGGTGGGGCTGGCGTATCTGTTCTGGCGTAACAGCCGGTCGGCGGCTGAGTAAGCCAGCAGTTCAGTGCGTTCGCAGTGGTAACTGACGAGAATGGCTAAAGTAAGCCCTACATTAAATCGTAGGGCTTTCTCATGACTTCTTTGCTGACACGGCTCCTGTCTTGCGGCCCTTGGTTGTTCAAGTGACGCAGCAAATATTTAAAAGAGGCCATCCCTTGTCGAACGTAGAATCCCGCCTGCATGAACTAAAGCTCAATCACATCTACGACGGCTTCAAACAGCTACTCCCCATTTCTCTGTTCGTCGTTGTATTTGGCGTCGCCTTTGGCCTGGCTGCAGCGCAGTCAGGGCTGAGTGATGTTTCAGCCGTGCTCATGAGCACGCTGGTATTCGCCGGCGCTTCTCAATTTGCCGCGCTGGATCTATGGGGCCAACAGGTCCCGGTTGTTCCGTTGATGATCACCGTCTTTGCCATCAACGCCCGACACCTGTTGATGGGCGCCACGCTCTACCCGTGGCTACGGGAGCTGCCGGTTGCCAAGCGTTATGGTGTGATGCTGGTGGTCTCGGACGCCAACTGGGCCATGGCGATGCAAGCGTTCAGTCGTGGAAAGCCGGGACTGGGGCTTTTATTCGGCGGTGGCATCGCGCTCTGGGTCGCCTGGATCCTGGGCAGTTGGCTGGGGCTGCACTTTGGCAGCGCCATTGAAGACCCCGTCAGTTTCGGGCTCGACATGGTGATGGGCTGTTTCTTGTTGGCGATGGTCGTGGGCGGCAAGAAGAACCTGCGCATGCTCATCATCTGGACGGTGGCGGCCTGTTCATCGCTGTTGGCCTACTGGTATCTGCCGGCTAACAGTCATGTCGTGGTGGGGGCTTTGGCGGGGGGGATCCTGGGCGCGTTGTGGATGGAGAAAAAACAATGAATATCGACACGGCGGACCATGGCACCCTGATCATCATCCTGATCATGGCCATCGTGACGTTGGCGACCCGCTGGGGCGGTGTTTTCGTGATGTCGTTCGTGCCGATCAACTATCGGGTCCAGCAATTCATTACGGCGATGTCCGGCTCGGTATTAGTGGCGGTGCTTGCCCCGTTGGCGATCGAGGGTGACAACGGCGCACGCCTGGCTTTGCTGACCACCGCAATCATCATGGTGATAGTGAAGAAACCTCTGCCGGCGATTGCGGCCGGGATACTTGCAGCCGCGTTAGTCAGGCAGTTCTGAAGCCATACCGCCCGCTCACAAGCGGGCGATGAATTTCAATCAACACAGGTCAGAAGTTCAGGGCCAATGCCTCCCCAAACGAGTGGTCCTGAACGCCCGCCATGAAGTGCAGTGGCATCTTCTGTTTCGCCTCGACCGGCGCAATGTCAAAACCACCGACTATCTGACCGTGAAGTGCGCGCAGCCGTATCGACTCTTCTTCCTTTGCCTTTGCCATTCTCGCGTGGTTCGCTGCGATTTCGTTGAGAGTTGACACGGTACATCTCCGGTGACTGACCAAGCAGTGATTAGACGGCCGCCGCGTCAGGGTTACGTCGCCCCGAGGCTGCCATGACAAGTCGGTGCAAACCCTGAGCCAGACGTGGCGGCGAAATACGCGTCACCTTCCATTAGCGACGAATGGTGCGCACCAGGAAACTCTAACCGCCCACAGATGAATATTTAAAGACGCGGACGACTTCTCAACCGTCTGTATCGGCGCCATAGCCTTCCGGCAGGCCTGCCGTCTTGCTAAAGACCACGACCACGGTGATGCCGATCAGACTGGTGGCAAGCGCCAGCAGCAGGATCACCTGCTGCGTTCCGACAGGCGCTGCCAGCAGCGCTATCAGCAGCCCCGCGAAGGGTTGTGACAGGTTATTGAGCAGGGTAATGACACCCACGGTCTTGCCAAAATCCTTGGCTGGAATGACCTGCTGGCGAATGCTGCGCATGTAGACGTTGAACATCTTGTCGAAGCCGACGATCAGCAAAAATCCGACGAGGTAGCCCCACAGCGTCGGGCTGAACGCGGTGATGAAGGCGCCGGCGGCGATCAGCGTGTAGGACAGGCTGCCCAGGACCCTCAAGGGCAAGGTCACCCGCGCCAGGAAGAACAAAATGAGGATGGTGGTTACGGCGCCGGCCGCCTGCAACCAGGCGTAGTAGTCCTTACCGGCGCTGTACTCGCCAATCACCATGGCCGCCGAGGTGGCGAGGGTGACGCCGATGATCAGGTTGACACCCACGGCCAGGCCAATGATTTTTTTCAGCTCGGCCAGGTTGCGGATGTGACCGAAGGCAATGCGCAGCGGGTTCAGCCAGACGTCGTGATGTTGTTCGAAGGTCTCAAGCGTCACCGCACTGGCGCGCTGCCAGAACAGCATGGCCAGGTCCGCCAGCAGGAATAGCCCGGCAATTGCCAGCACCACCCAGTGCCAGGCCCAGACCTCCAGCATCAGCGCGGCGATCAACGGGCCCAGCACCAGCCCGGTCTGGTCGGCGATCTGCGAGTACGACAAGGTCTTGGTGTAGGTGTAGTGCTTGAAGATGTAAGGCATCACCACTTCACGCGCCATGATGCCTTGGGTGGTCAGTACGCCGCAGACCGCCGAGAGGGCGACGATCCAATAGATGCCGCCGAAAATCATGAAGAGCACCACGGCGGCAATGCATATCACGGCGCGATAAACCTGGCTGATGTGCAGGATTCTAATGGGCGAAAACTTGTCGCACAGCGCGCCGCAGATCGGGAACGACAGAAAGCGCGGCAGGGATTCGACGAAGAAAGCCAGGCCCGCCCAGGAGACACTGTGGGTGGTTTGGAAAACAATCAACGGGACGATGAACAGTAATATCTGGTCGGCCAGCCGTGAGAGGAACATTGAAATGAAAAAGGCCAGGTAATCCTTGCGCATGGAGCTCCTTGAAAGCGTTGTTGTACGGTATTGGGCCTCGCTGTCGGCACGCAGCATGATATGGAACTAATATCACCGCTAGCCTCTATATTCGCAGGGATGTTCCATTTTGAGTGAGAACTACTATGTTCAAATCGCGCTCGTTGATTGTTGCGGTTACCTGCTTCGCCCTCGTGGCGGGTGCTACCGCTGTAGTGGCAAACCCGGGTAACGACAAGGGGAACGCCAAGTTCGATCAAGGTCAGGGGCAAGGGAGCAAAGGCGGGCAGGGCAACAAGGGCGGTCAAGGCAACCCAGGAAACAATCAGGGCGGCAAAGGCAACCAGGGCGGCAAGGGCAACCCATCCGGTGGTGGCGGCGATTGGCACAACGGCCCCAGCATCGACCGTGGCGGCGTTCTTGGTCTGATCAGCGGCCACCGTGATTATTGGAGCCCCGGTCCGCCACTGCCACCGGGTATCCAGAAAAACCTCGCCCGAGGCAAACCGCTGCCACCGGGCATCGCCAAGAAGCTGGACGGGCGTTTGCTGGGGCGCTTGCCGCACTATGACGGTTATGAATGGCAGCAGGTGGGTACGGACCTGATTCTGGTGGCGATTGCCACCGGCATCATTTATGAAGTGCTCAACGGTGCGTTTGACTAAAGCGTCAATGGAATAAATAGCAGCCTCATTCGCAGTGATGCCAGTCAGTTAAGCGAAACGCCTGTGGGAGCGGGCTCGCTCCCACAACTGGATCGGAGTACGACCGGGAGAGCCAGGCCGGCCGCAAGGCCGCCTCGCGAGCAAGCTTTGCTCCCACAGATTGGATGGCTAAATAAACCATCCAAGACAGTTGCTCCCACAGGTTTTGCATCAGTTTTCAAGTTGCCGCAGACGTTTGTACAAGGTGTTGCGGCTGACCCCCAGCCGCCGCGCCAGGTGCGAAATGTTCCCGCCTACCGCCTGCAACTGGCGGTTCAGATTCTCGACATCGTTCAGGTCGACCGTCAGCGGCTCCGGTGTTTCCACCGGTTCCATCTCAAGATCAATAAAGAAGTCGTCCGGCAGATGTTCCGCGCGGATCGGCTGCTCTTCGGCCATTGCCAGGGCGACTTGCAGCACGCTGCTGACCTGGCGCAGGTTGCCTGGCCACGGATGGCGTTCGAACAGATCCAGCACTTCGCGGCTCAGGCCGGCCCATTGTGTGGGTTCGCGGTGGTGTTCCCAAAGACGTTTGAACAGGGCCTGTTTGTCATTGCGTTCGCGTAGGGGCGGCAGCTCCAGGGTCAGGCCGCCGATGCGGTAGTACAGGTCTTCACGGAACCGGCCCAGCTGCACCTGTTCGCGCAACGAGCGGTTGGTGGCGGAGATGATGCGAATGTCCACCGGGAATAGCTCGGCGCTGCCCACCGGTTGCACGCAACGCTCCTGCAATACCCGCAGCAATCGGGCCTGAGTCGGGAGGGGCATGTCACCGATCTCATCGAGGAACAGGGTGCCGCGGTCGGCCTTGCGGATCAGGCCGATGCTGCCTTTTTGATTGGCGCCGGTGAAGGCGCCTTTTTCGTAACCGAACAGTTCCGATTCCACCAGCTCGGCGGGGATTGCCGCGCAGTTGACCGCAATGAACGGCTGCTTGCTGCGGGAGCTGGCCTGGTGAAGGGCTTTGACGAACACTTCCTTGCCGACCCCGGTTTCGCCGTGGATCAGCAGTGGAATGTCCTTCTCCAGCAAGCGCTCGGCCTGGCGTACGGCTTTTTCCACGCGGCTGTCACCGAAGTGCAGGGTATTGAGGCTGATCACGTTTGCGGCGGGGGCGGACGAGGGCGCTGGCTCGCTGAAGACCCGGGCCTTGACCGTCACCTGTTGCGGGCGTTTGAGCAAGCACTGGAAACGATTGCTCCCCGACGCTTGCAGGGCGAACGGCAGGCCGTCGGGCTGGTTCTGCAGCTCCAACAGCGAAACCTTGAACAGGCTTTCGATGCTCACCCGCGACAGGCGCAGGCCCAGCAGATTGTCGGCGCGGCGGTTGGCGGAAAGCACCTGGCCGGTTTCATCGAAAATCAGCAGTCCGGCCCACTGGCTGTCGAGGTTGTTTAATCCGGTGTTGAAGGTCAGCTGGAAATGTTCACCGCGAAACAGGTTGAGGATCAGCCGGTTTTCCACGGTCTGGCTCATCATCTTGACCATGCCCAGGGTGTGGGACGGCGGCAGGTAGCTGTCGCTGGAAACGTCCAGCACGGCAATGACCTTGCGCTCGGCGTCGAAGATCGGCGCGGCGGAGCCGGTCATGAAACGGTTGGCCTTGAGGAAGTGTTCATCGTGTTCAATGTGTACCGCCTGTTCACAGGCCAGGGCGGTGCCGATGGCGTTGGTGCCGCTGCTGCGCTCCATCCAGCTCGCCCCGGCGCTGAAGCCATGGGCCAGTTTCGGTTCGATGAAGCGTTGGGTGCCCCACGAGGTCAGCACTTGGCCCTGGTTGTCGGCCAGCATGATCAGGCAATTGGAGTTGCTCAGGATGTTCTCGTAATACGGCAGGACTTCCTGGTGGGTGGTCTGCACCAGCGAATGCTGGCTTTCCAGCAACCGGGCAATGCCTTCGGCGGGCAATTGATCGAAGGCAGGCACACTCTGGTGATTCAGGCCAAAGGCGCGGCAGCGGGACCAGGACGCCTGGATGATGGCATCGTGGGACAAGGCTGGAGCAGGTGCGGCCATGGGGCACTCTCGCAGATGTTGTTTTTATTGTTGTGATAAGTCTCGCACATACTCCTTGTGCTGGGGCATGCCTGAATGCCACTTCCTACACAGAAACCTGTGGGAGCGGGCTTGCTCGCGAAAGCGTCGTGACAGTCGATATTTCTGCTGGCTGACACACCGCCTTCGCGAGCAAGCCCGCTCCCACAGGATTTCGGTCAGGCTAGCCGAAAGCGTTTATTCAGTGTTGTTCAAAATTGTTCATTGTCAACCTGTGATCTGTTCAGTTGTTCAGTCAGATTTGTTCATTTTCGTTCATCAACGAACGTGCTTTTCTGAAGAGTAAGAGAAAAAATCAATAGGATCATGGGTTTGTGATTCCTGGCACGGCTTTCGCTTTTAGACTCGGGTCGCTTGACTCCAAATAATAAAAAGGCCGAGCCATGTCATTAACGCTTGAGCACATCTGTCGCACCGTCGAAGGCCAGACCTGGATCGACGATGCCAACCTGAGTTTCGAACCCGGATCCTTCAACGTTCTGCTGGGCCGCACGCTGTCCGGCAAGACCAGCCTCATGCGCCTGATGGCCGGTCTGGACAAGCCCGACAGCGGTCGCATCCTGATGAACGGCGTTGACGTCACCCAGCGCCCGGTGCGGCTGCGTAATGTGTCGATGGTTTATCAGCAGTTCATCAACTACCCGACCATGACCGTGTTCGAAAACATCGCCTCGCCGTTGCGCCAGGCCGGTGTGTCCAACGAGGTGATCCAGAGCAAGGTGCTGGAAACCGCGAAGATGCTGCGCATTGAGAAGTTCCTGCAGCGTTACCCGCTGGAGTTGTCAGGTGGCCAACAGCAGCGCACCGCCATGGCCCGGGCGCTGGTCAAGGACGCCGAACTGATCCTGTTCGACGAGCCCCTGGTGAACCTGGACTACAAGCTGCGTGAAGAACTTCGCCAGGAAATGCGCGAACTGTTCCAGGCCCGCCACACCATCGCCGTCTACGCCACCACCGAACCCAACGAGGCCTTGGCTTTGGGCGGCACCACGACGATTCTGCATGAGGGCCGGGTGATCCAGAGCGGCAAGTCGGCCTCGGTGTATCACCAGCCGCAAACCGTACTGGCCGCTGAGCTGTTCTCCGAGCCGCCGATCAATCTCATGCCGGGCCGTATCGCCGGCAATGAAGTGAGTTTTGCCAATTTCGTGCACTTTCCGCTGAACGTCGACCTGCGGCCGGTGGGCGAGGGTGAGTTCCGCTTCGGTGTGCGACCCAGCCATATTTCCCTGGTGCCGAGTAACGACGACGACCTGGAACTGGCGGTGACCGTCGAGGTGGCCGAGATCAGCGGTTCGGAGACATTCCTGCACGTGCGCAACGAGCATTTCCTGCTGGTGCTGCACTTGTCCGGCGTCCATGAATACGACGTGGATGAGCCGATCCGCATCTACATTCCGACCCACAAACTGTTTGTCTTCGATGCCCAGGGCAAGCTGGTCCAAGCCCCGGGCCAGCGTATTGCGAGGGTTGCCTGATGGCTGAAATTCGTTTGCAGAACCTCGCCCACAGCTACACCAGCACCCCGGCGGGCCCTGAGGATTACGCGATCCGCGAGATGAACCACATCTGGGAACAGGGCGGCGCCTATGCGTTGCTCGGGCCATCGGGTTGTGGAAAATCCACCTTGCTCAATATCATTTCCGGACTGCTGAGCCCCTCCGAAGGCCAGGTGATGTTCGACAGTAAAGTCGTCAACGACCTGACCCCGGAGCGTCGCAACATTGCCCAGGTGTTCCAGTTCCCGGTGGTGTACGACACCATGACAGTGTTCGACAACCTGGCCTTCCCGCTGCGTAACCAGGGCATGGCCGAGGCGAAAATCCACACCAAGGTGCAGGAAATCGCCGAGGTCCTGGACCTGCAGATCCTGCTGGACAAAAAGGCCCGCAACCTCACCGCCGACGAAAAACAGAAAGTCTCCATGGGTCGCGGGCTGGTGCGCGACGATGTGTCGGCGATCCTCTTCGACGAGCCGCTGACGGTGATCGACCCGCACCTGAAATGGAAACTGCGGCGCAAGCTCAAGCAGATCCACGAGCAGTTCAACATCACCATGGTCTACGTCACTCACGACCAGTTGGAAGCTTCCACCTTCGCCGACAAGATCGCGGTGATGTATGGCGGTCAGATTGTGCAGTTCGGTACGCCCCGGGAGTTGTTCGAGCGTCCGAGCCACACCTTTGTCGGCTATTTCATCGGCAGCCCGGGGATGAACCTGATCGAGGTCACGGCACAAACCGGCGGCGTCGGTTTCGCTTCCACCCACTTGCCGTTGTCCGAAACGTTGCAACGCGGTATTGCCCAGGCCGAAGGCAAAAGCCTGAAGGTCGGTATTCGTCCTGAGTTCGTCCATGTCTGGGACGGGCCTTACGACGACGCGATGCGGGCCGATGTCGTCCACGTCGAAGACCTGGGCACCTACAAGATCCTCACCCTCAACCTCGATGGCGCGCCGATCAAGGTGCGTCTGGCCGAAGACAAACCGGTGCCCGAAGGCACCGCGTACATCAGTTTTCCGGGCCAGTGGCTGATGGTGTATGCCGATGAATACCTGCTGGAACCGTTGAGCGAGGTGCAGCCATGAACAAGGTGCAGAACAACAAGGCCTGGTGGCTGGTGTTGCCGGTGTTCCTGCTGGTGGCATTCAGTGCGGTAATCCCGATGATGACCGTGGTCAACTATTCGGTGCAGGACATCTTCGACCAGTCCAGCCGCTATTTCGTCGGTGCCGAGTGGTACAAACAGGTGCTGCTCGATCCACGATTGCACGACTCGCTGCTGCGCCAGTTCATCTATTCGGGGTGCGTGCTGCTGATCGAGATTCCGTTGGGGATCGCCATCGCCCTGACCATGCCGACCAAGGGCAAATGGTCATCGCTGGTGTTGATCATCCTGGCGATTCCGCTGCTGATCCCATGGAACGTGGTCGGCACCATCTGGCAGATTTTCGGTCGCGCCGACATCGGCCTGATGGGTTCCACGCTCAACGCCATGGGCATCAACTACAACTATGCGGCCAACACCATGGACGCCTGGGTCACGGTATTGGTGATGGACGTCTGGCACTGGACATCCCTGGTGGCGCTGCTCTGCTATTCCGGGTTGCGGGCGATTCCGGACGTGTATTACCAGGCCGCGCGAATCGACCGGGCCTCCAACTGGGCGGTGTTCCGGCATATTCAGTTGCCGAAGATGAAGAGCGTGCTGCTGATCGCGGTGATGCTGCGCTTCATGGACAGTTTCATGATTTACACCGAGCCGTTCGTGCTCACCGGCGGCGGGCCGGGTAACGCCACCACGTTCCTGAGCCAGACCCTGACTCAGATGGCCATCGGTCAATTCGACCTGGGCCCGGCGGCAGCGTTTTCCCTGGTGTACTTCCTGATCATTCTGTTGGTGTCGTGGCTGTTCTATACCGCCATGACTCACTCCGACGCCAACCGTTGAGGCCCGCGCCATGAGCAAGAGAAAGCTGATTCCGTTGCTGATCTACATCCTGTTCCTGCTGGTGCCTATCTACTGGCTGCTGAACATGTCGTTCAAGAGCAACACCGAGATCCTCGGCACCCTGACACTGTGGCCTCAGGACTTCACCTTCCAGAACTACAAGGTGATCTTCACCGACCCGAGCTGGTACACCGGTTACCTGAACTCGCTGTACTACGTCAGCCTGAACACGGTGATTTCCCTGGCTGTGGCGTTGCCGGCGGCTTATGCGTTTTCGCGCTACCGGTTCCTGGGGGACAAACACCTGTTCTTCTGGCTGCTGACCAACCGCATGGCGCCACCGGCGGTGTTCCTGTTGCCGTTCTTCCAGCTGTACTCGTCCATCGGGTTGTTTGACACCCATATCGCCGTGGCTTTGGCCCATTGCCTGTTCAACGTGCCGCTGGCGGTGTGGATTCTCGAAGGCTTCATGTCCGGGGTGCCGAAAGAAATTGACGAGACCGCCTACATTGACGGCTACAGTTTCCCCAAGTTCTTCGCGAAGATATTTATCCCGTTAATCGGTTCCGGCATCGGCGTTACGGCGTTTTTCTGCTTCATGTTTTCCTGGGTCGAACTGCTGCTGGCGCGCACCCTCACTTCGGTGAATGCCAAGCCGATCGCGGCGGTCATGACCCGTACGGTCTCGGCATCGGGTATCGATTGGGGCGTGCTGGCGGCGGCGGGGGTGTTGACTATCCTGCCAGGCATGCTGGTGATCTGGTTCGTACGCAACCATGTGGCCAAGGGCTTTGCCCTGGGCCGGGTCTGAGGAGACGATGATGGAATGGATGAACTGGACCGGCCCGACGGCGGCCTTCTTTGGTGTCATCGCCTTGCTGCTGGCAGGCATGACTACGTGGGAACTGCGTTCGCCGAGTATCCCTCGGCGCGGTTTCCTGCCGATTGCCACCACCCGTGGCGATCGGTTGTTTATCGGTCTTCTCGGTAGCGCCTACCTGCATCTGCTGGTGATCGGCGCCACCGACTGGAGCATCTGGATAGCGTTCGCGTTGTCTTTGGTGTGGCTGTTGGCAGTGATGCGGTGGGGCTAGTCGAAGGTTCGACGATCAGGCTCTTAAACCCAAACAGGAGGTCTCTATGTTCGATAAAAACAATAAGCTGCGACATAGCGTTTCATTGGCAGCCGTGCTGGCACTCAGCGGGCTGAGCGCTGCGGCCTGGGCCGACGCCTATGAAGACGCGGCAAAAAAATGGATTGGCAGTGAATTCAAGCCGTCTACCCTGACAGCCGAACAGCAGCTCGAAGAGCTCAAGTGGTTCATCAAGGCGTCCGAGCCGTTTCGCGGCATGAAAATAAACGTGGTGTCGGAAACCATCGCCACCCACGAATATGAATCCAAGGTGCTGGCCAAGGCCTTCAGGGACATCACCGGGATCGAGCTGACCCACGACCTGTTGCAGGAGGGCGACGTGGTGGAGAAGCTGCAGACCCAGATGCAGTCGGACAAGAACATCTACGACGGTTGGGTCAACGACTCGGACCTGATCGGTACGCACTTTCGCTACGGCAAGACCGAATCGATCACCGATATGATGGCCAACGAAGGCAAGGCCTATACCTCGCCGACCCTGGACCTCAAGGACTTCATCGGCACTTCGTTCACCACCGCGCCGGACGGCAAGCTCTATCAACTGCCGGACCAGCAATTCGCCAATCTGTACTGGTTCCGCGCCGACTGGTTCGAGCGGGCGGACCTGAAGGCCAAGTTCAAGGAAAAATACGGCTACGAGCTGGGTGTGCCGGTGAACTGGTCGGCCTATGAAGACATCGCCAAATTCTTCTCCGAAGACGTCAAGGAAATCGACGGCAAGCGCGTCTACGGTCACATGGACTACGGCAAGAAGGATCCGTCCCTGGGCTGGCGCTTTACCGATGCCTGGTTCTCCATGGCCGGTGGTGGCGACAAGGGCCTGCCCAACGGTTTGCCGGTGGACGAGTGGGGGATTCGCGTCGAGAACTGTCATCCGGTCGGCTCCAGCGTGACCCGTGGTGGCGATACCAATGGCCCGGCGGCCGTCTACGCGACCACCAAATACGTGGACTGGATGAAGAAGTACGCGCCACCGGAGGCGGCGGGCATGACTTTCTCCGAATCCGGCCCGGTGCCGTCGCAAGGCAACATCGCCCAGCAGATTTTCTGGTACACCGCTTTTACTGCCGACATGACCAAACCGGGCCTGCCGGTGATGAACGCCGATGGCACGCCGAAATGGCGCATGGCGCCGTCGCCGCGCGGACCGTATTGGGAAGAGGGCATGAAGCTGGGGTATCAGGACGTGGGCTCCTGGACGTTCCTCAAATCCACGCCTGAGAAGCAGCGGCTTGCGGCCTGGCTTTACGCGCAATTCGTGACGTCCAAGACGGTGTCGCTGAAGAAAACCATCGTCGGTCTGACGCCGATTCGTGAATCGGACATCAATTCCCAAGCCATGACCGACCTGGCGCCGAAACTCGGTGGTCTGGTGGAGTTCTACCGCAGCCCGGCTCGCGTGCAATGGTCTCCGACCGGAACCAACGTGCCGGATTATCCTCGCCTTGCGCAGCTGTGGTGGAGCCACATCGCCGAAGCCGCCAGCGGCGAGAAGACTCCGCAAGAGGCACTCGACGGTCTGGCCAAGGATCAGGACGCAATCATGGCCCGCCTGGAACGCTCCAAGGCCCAGGCCACCTGCGCCCCGAAAATGAACCCCGAGCGCGATGCGCAATACTGGTTCGACCAGCCGGGCGCACCGAAGCCGAAACTGGCCAACGAGAAGCCTAAGGGTGAAACAGTGAGCTACGCCGAGCTGCTGAAATCATGGGAAGCAGCGCGTAAGTAAAGCTGGACCTGCAATGAATGAACGGCACCGTGAGGTGCCGTTTTTTTTGTGCGCCCAGCCCCAGGAAATCTAAAGTGAACACAATCAAGTGTGGGAGCGGGCTTGCTCGCGAAGACGGCAGCATATTCACCATCGGTGAAAACTGACCCACCGCTTTCGCGAGCAAGCCCGCTCCCACAGGGGGATGTGAATCTATGGTCATACCCGAAAACGATGTGGGAGTAAGTCTGCTCCCATACAGGAGTTTGTGAATCAGCCCGCCTTGGCCGGGCTGGTATGAGGGTGTCCGGCCACGGGCGATGGTCCGGCTTTCATCAGGGCCTCCAATGCCTGTCGGTAGGTGCTGCCCGCCAGGTTCATGCTGTTGTTGTGCGTCGCGCCTGGCACCAGTAACAGGCGCTTGGGCTCCTGGGCGGCGTTGAATAATTGTTCACTGAAGCGTGGCGGGACGTAGCGATCAGCGGCGCCGTGTACCACCAGCAACGGCATGTTGATCTCGCGGATCTTGTCGATGGAATCGAACTTCTGCGACAGCAACCAGCGCACCGGTAGAGAGGTGTCCGCCATGGCCGTTGCGACATCGCCCAGAGAGGTGAAAGTAGATTCGATGACCAGGCCTCGGGCGGGCACGAGGCTGCCGTCTTTCGCCGCCTGCTGGCCAAGTTCCGCGGCGAGGTCCACCGCGACGGCGCCGCCCAGTGAATGGCCGTAGATCAGCCGCAGGGCCGGGTCCGGTTGCAGCACTTCAAGACGCTGCCAGGCAATGCGCGCATCTTCATAGACGCTGGCTTCCGAGGGCAGATCGCCCTGGCTTTTGCCGAAGCCACGATAATCGATAGCGAGCACCGAAAAGCCCAGGGCCCTTAACTGTCGAATACGAAACAACTGACCGGTCAGGTTCCAGCGCACCCCATGCAGGTACAGAATCGCCGGCGCGTTCTTGCGTTCGGCCGGCCACCACCAGCCGTGGATACTTTCCCCGGCCTTGAAGCTTTTGGGCTTGAGGTCGAACTCCTGGACGTCCCCCGGCAAGCCGCTGAACCAGGTCGCCGTGCCCGGCTCGATCCGAAACACCAGCTCACGCTCCTTGTGCTGCAACACGCCGCAGCCCACCGGCAGCCCCACCACCATCGCGGTCATGCAGAGCCCAGCCAGCCAGCGTCGCCCAAGGCGCGAGAGAAGAGACGAGTACATCGATGCGATTCGCTACTCAAGACATGAAGGTGCTTTTTATCAGATTCGTCTGAAGGGTGGGTCACTACTCGTCTTTTTTTGGGCTGCTACGCAGCCCAACGGGGATAAATCCCCTCGCCACAGGTGGACCGTCGAGTTTCTCAAATCACTGCACGTCCCCATATTGGTTCAGCATCAAAACCTTCACCGCCGCGCCGTACGCCACCCTGGGCACGCCCGCCAGGCGTTTATGCAGCACTTGGGTCAGTGAGTCCCCTGGCATCAGGCTCGCGTCGCCAAAGTCTTCATCCAGGTGCAGTGGGTGAACGATCACCTCAAGCGAGCCGTGGCCCGGCGGCGCGGCGTGGTGCAGGTCGGCCGGTGTACAGACGTAGTCGGCTGTCGCGCCGCACAAGCTGCGCAGGCGACGGTTGAGCAACGTTTTGAACACGCGCTTAGGCAGGTTCAGATTCGCCCCCAGGTTACGCGCCAGCCGAATCGGCACTCCCTTGCGTGCGGCGAAGCGGGCCACCAGCTCTCCAATGGGCCAGATGTTATGCACATGTTGATGGGAATCCAGATGGCTGGGGCGCAGGCCGTGGTCCAGGCAGCGTTGCCATTGCGCCCGGAGCTCCTGCTCCACAGCGGCGAGGTCTTTTGAGCCAAGACGCAGGCAGTAGCGCGAGATATTCAGGTCGAACTCGCCGTTCGCGTCGCAAAACGCCGGTCGTGAAGCAATGCTCTGGCTCAGTGGGCGGCCGTAGCTGAGGTTGAAATGCAGACCGATCCGGCCGTCGAGCAATGGTTGCCGGGCCATCTCACAGGCTTGCTCGAAAGCCGGCATGTTGGCCATGGCCGTGGCCGAACTGATCACGCTGGCCTCGAAGGCCCGCAGGATCAGGGCGTTTTCGTTGAGGTCGAGTCCGAAGTCGTCAGCGTTGACGATCACTTGGCGTGGCATTCACATTCTCCTTGTGTTTGGGGGACGACGGCGAAGCTGCTGTTGCGGTTTGCCCGGCGGGGCGCTTGTGCAGTAGCGGCTTAAGGCTTTTCCATAACCGTAAGGCGAGCCCCAGTACCAGGCCATCGGGCTGCCATGAATAAAAACTCCAACGCCAGTGCTCCAGTTGTCCGGTCATGCGTTCATGCAGTTGATGGCTCGAGTTTTCCAGGCTGACCCGCGACGCATCGATCCAGCGCCAGTTGTCATCCAGCCCCCAGCGAATCCACTCCTCGAGCAGAACCCGGCCGCTGCCCAGATCGGCATGCTGTGGCAGGAACGCCAGGTTGTAGTCGTATAGCCGTCCCTGATCCAGCAGGCCGAGGCGATAACTGATACAGCGGCCGTCCAGCTCCAGCGTCACCACCCGCACCATGCCTTCGGCGGCGAGGGCGGTGAAGGCATGGTTCATCCATTGCCGACGCCCGGGGTCGGCGAAGATGCCGACACCTTCTTCGCCTTTCCAACTGGCTGCCTCGACTTCGGCAAGGTCATGCAGCAGCAGGCCCATGCTGATGGCGTCCGGCGTTATCCGGCGGATCCGGGCCCCACATGCGGCGATTCGCTTGCGCGCCCGGCGCAACTTGTAGCGTGGGTCGCCGGAAATCTCCTGGCGGTCGCTGTCACTGATCAAATGCACCGGCACCCGGCAACTGAGCCGTCGTTCCCCGGTGGAGCTCAGGGCCATCCAGGCACTAAGGACGCTGCCTTCACCCACCGGCTCGGTGACTTCATTCAACTGCAGCAGCGCATGGGGCAGATGTTGGCGGATCTGCATCAGCGCCTCTGCCATACCCTCGGCGTCCAGGCGTATCAGCGGCGCGATGCGGTCAGCCAATGGATAGCCCAAGTGACGCAGCACCCGAAAGCGCAGCCCGCAAATGCGTTCGCGCCCCGATATGAGCGGCAGACACAAGCACAGTGTCTGATCCTGCCAGCCCAGCAATATGTTGAGCTGCTGATCGGGCAGCAGCGCAAATTCCGCAGCTTGCAGCCAGGCCAATGTGTTGAACGGCGTAGTGTCGGGCACCTGGGTTCGCAGCTGTTCAAAAGCTGTTGCAGGGAACTGCGCCGCGCTCAAGGAACGGCACCACTGGAACCGGATCGCCATCGACATCAGGCCGCCGCAGTGGTGGCGGCGGGCTGTGCCGGTTTGCGAAACGTGTCCAGTAGCGAGCCGTTGTAGAAGGTGTCGCGGAAAAAGCGCCAGCGGCCAAACAGGCAATACACGTGGGTGATTTGACCGCGCTCCTGATAGTCC
The DNA here is from genome assembly GCF_030687835.1 of Pseudomonas hefeiensis. Taxonomy (NCBI): domain Bacteria; kingdom Pseudomonadati; phylum Pseudomonadota; class Gammaproteobacteria; order Pseudomonadales; family Pseudomonadaceae; genus Pseudomonas; species Pseudomonas hefeiensis. The sequence continues at coordinate 4,263,225 of NZ_CP117449.1, read as the reverse complement.
ATGCGCAGGTGCAGCTTGACGGCTGGAGTGTTCTGCAAGTCGCAGACGTCGATGACTTTGTCGCTGCCTTTGTCGGCCATGGTCTTCCAGAGGTCCAGTTGCACGTCCACCGACAACTGGCTGCCCCAATAGGCACGGATCATTTCACCGCCGAATTCGAAGAACTCGCCCGCCTTGACCGGGAACCAGCAACCGTAGAAATGTCGGTCGAAATAGTCGCGTTGACTGCCCCAGATGAAAGCGACGGTGTCACCTTTGTCATCCAGGTACATCAGGCCGGTGTGGCCTTCGGCTGCCAGCTCACGCATGGTCTCGACGCGGTCGCCGAAGTGGGTGGCGAAGGCGTCGGCGTTGCTCGTTGTGATGAACTCCCGGCGCAACGGAGGATAAGCCTTTAGCTTGCAAGGCCGCACAGGACTGACCAGATCCCGTTCCATCCATATCAGTTGGGAGTGAAAAAACACGTAGCGTCTGCACAGTTTTTTGAGCACGGCGCGCAGGCCTTTCTTCTGGATGCGATCACGCAATTTTTGCAGAGCGTTCATAGTGCCTCCTGACGGGTGGCGTGTTGGGAGAAAAGGGGGGTGCTCCAGTCCATGGCAAAACAGGGTGTCCCCGGGCAGGAGAAACCGGATCTGACGGGTTTGCACAAGCACCGGGCCGAACCCATCGCGAGCAGGCTCGCTCCCACATTGGATGTGTAGCGACCGCAGTTTTTGTGCTCGGCGCCGAGCCCTGTGGGAGCGAGCCTGCTCGCGATGACGGTCTGTCTGATGAAGGCGTTCATGCGGATTTACCCATCAGCATTTGCCGCATGGGCAGCAGGTCACTGGGCAGGATGATCAACGTCTGCCACAACGTCACGCCGCTGAGACGGCAGTACGTCGCCAGTAGCGCGACGGTGACGGCCATGTAGGCGATCGAAGAAGCCGCGGCGGCCCCGACGATGCCGAAGCGCGGAATCAGGATCAGGTTCAAGGTCAGGTTCAATAACGCCCCCACACCCATCAGCAGCGAAACCGTACCGGGTCGATTCTTGCCCAGCAGATCCAGGCGCAGGATGCTCGCGTAACACAACCCGAACAGTCCCGGCAGCAGCGCCAGCAAGGCGGGATAAGCCGGTTGGTAGGCGGCGCCGAACAGCGTGACGATCAACCATTCACCAATCAGCGCCATGCCCAGGCAGGCGCCAAGCATGACCGTGGCGGTCAGGCGCAGGGCCAGGGGTGTCAGGCGTTTCATGTCGGTGTCCTGCTGCAGCAGGCGCTTCATCAGTGGCGTGGTGACCGCCTCCGGCACGATCAGCAGCAGTTCGGCGGCGGCGCTGGCCATGGCGTAATGGCCCAGCGCAGTGCTGCCCAGCAGGGCGCCGATGAACAGGTAGTCCGAGCGCAGCACCACTTGCTGGAACAGCAAGTCGGGGTGGCTGCGGGCACCGTAGCGCAACAGCTCTTTCTGGTGGGTGCGATCCCACAGCAGGGTGAACGTGTGGTCCCGCCGCAGCCAAACCCAACCAGCCAGCACCACCAGGCTCAGACCCGCCAGCCAACTGATCAGCGCGGCTTCCAGGGCGGTGTCCTTCCACATCCAGAACAACGCCAGGAACAGCAACAGCGGCGCCAGGGATTCCATCAGCCGCAGGACATTGAAGGCGCCCACGCCGCCGGACGCATTGTGCAGTGTCAGCAGGCCGCTCTTGAGCACGGTCAACGGCACGGCCAACAGCAGCAACCACGCCAGCAGTCCCAACTGCGTGGTGATGTCCAGTTCGCCGCCGAATTCGCGCACCAGCGCCACCACCAGCACCGTCAACAACCCGGCCAACAGGCAGCCGAAGACCAGCACCTGACTGAGCAGCACCCCCATCGAACGTTGTTGAGCCGCTTGATAACCCACGGCCGAATTCAGGCCACCACTGGTGGCGGCGCTGATCAGGTCCGGCAGGGTGCTCAGCAGTGCGAACAGCCCGCGTTCGCTGGGCCCCAGAATCCGCGCCAGCAACACATTGCGCAGCAGGCGCAGGCCAATCATCGCCAGGCGCGTGCCCATGCTCAGCGCCAGATGTTTGAGGTAATGACTGCGGCTCATGAGCGGGTCCCTCGGCGAATGCGCCAGGCCAGCAATTCGGGGTGCTGGGCATTGCGTTGGCTGACACCGAAGCGCGGCACGTTCAACGGGTCGCCGTCGGTGCGATACAAGCCGGTCTCGGTGCCCAGGGCAAATGGAAAGCCGTGGGCTGCCACCTGTTGGCGTACGCGTTCATCGTGATCGCCGTTGGGGTAGCAATACACTGGCAGCGGTTGGGCGCAACCGTTCTCCAGGGCCGCCCGGCTGCGGCTCAGCTCCTCGTGCAGGCGCTGATCATCCAGCCCGGTGAGAATCGCATGGCTGGCGCCATGAGGGCCGAAGCGGATGAGCCCGGAATCTTCCAGCATCCGCACCTGGAACCAATCCAGTGCCTGGGGTTGGGCGCCACTGGGGCAGGCGTCGGTGAGGTTGTTCAAGACCTGCGGATCAAGGCTCTTGAGGCTCTGCAGATAGTGCATCAACGACAGGCTGCGGCGCTGGTCATCCAGGTCATCGAGCATCACTGGCAACGGCCGGCCGGCGTGCTGCAAATGCTCGATCAACGAATGTCGCGCCACTTGTCCATGGCTGCCCCACAGGGTTTCGCCGATACTTTCCCACCAGAAGTGCTGGCGGCTGCCGATGAAATCGGTGGACAGGAAAATACTCGCCGGCACCTGGTATTGGCGCAACAAAGGAAAGGCATTCATCGCATTGTCGCGCCAACCATCATCGAACGTCAGGGCCACTCGCGGGCGATTCGGGACGCTTTCAGGGTCCGCCAGCAGCAGGCTCATCAAGGGCACGCATTCGAAATAGCGTTGCAGCCAGATCAGCAAGTGCTCGAAAGCCTCAGGCCCCACGCACAATTCGTTGCGATGGGGCAGTTCGGCGGCGCGGTCATTGTTAAGGACCCGGTGCAGCATCAGAATCACGCCGGCGCCACGCAACGGACCGCGACCCAGGGACGTGTTCAGGTACAGCCAGCCGCCGGTGCACTTGAAGACTTGCTTGATTGACATGGGCCGTCTCCTTAGCGGTTCTGCTCGGGGTTCCATTGGCTGTAGCGATGGCCGCGCAGAAACTGCCACAGCCCGATACTCATGCCCGCCAGCGTCACCAACACGAACGCGGCCAGACGAAAAGGCCTGGGCAAACGGTGGCCTACATCCAGCAAGCCGATCAACGCAATGGCGTAGCCGAGCAGTTGCGCCACCAGGCTCAGGCGATAGAACAGATGGTCATTCCACAGCCAGGCGTTGCTCAGCAGCAGCGGCAATAGCAACACCGGCGCCAGGCGGCGGATCAGTTTGTGGCTGATCAGGCCGATGGCGTAAAGCCCGTGACGCAAGGGGTTGAGCAACTGTCGGCGCTGGGCCAGGCTTTGCAGACCGCCGACGGTGACCCGCTGGCGCCGACGAAACTGTTTGTTGGCTTCGTCCACGCCCTGGTCGGTGACCCGGGCCAGTGGTGCATACACGATGGATTTTCCCGCCGCCGGCGCACAGGTGCTGAGGAAGAAGTCGTCGTTGACCTGCGCCGGTATTGGCTCAAACAGCTCGCGCCGCAGGGCCAGCAAGGCGCCGTCGGCCGAGACCATGCAGCCTGTGCGGCTCTCCACCTGACGCAGCCAGCCTTCGTAATGCCGATACAGGCTGTCGCCCAGGCTCAGGCCCTTACCCGGCACCGGGATTTCCATGTGCCCGGCACAGGCGCCGACTTCCGGATCGCCCAGCGGGGCCAGCAGGTGCCCAAGGGTATCGTCGGCCCATCGGTTGTCGGCGTCGGTGAACACCAGGATCTCTCCAGTGCTATGGGCCACGCCGGTATTCAGGGCAGCGGCTTTGCCCTGACGCGGCAGGTCAAGCACGGTGATACGCGGGTCGACTACCTGGCGAGCGCACGCCACCGTGTCGTCGGTGGAACCGTCGCTGGCGAGGATGATTTGCAGCGAGCGCGCCGGGTAGTCCTGGGCCAGCAAGGTGCGCAGTTTTTCTTCGATGTGCCGTGCCTCGTTGTGGGCAGCAATGACAATGCTGGTGTCCATCGGCAACGCCGGCCCGTAGCGCCGCAGCGGAAACAGCGGCGCCAGCAGGCTCAGCATCAGCGGATAACCGAGGTAGGCGTACACCGGCAGCAACAGGCATGACCAGTAAAGGAATTCAGCCACGGGCAGGTCTCCTGACGTTCCAATGACAAAGGTTGAGAAGCAGCGCGGCGCCAGTCAGGTGCAAGCGCACCCCGTGCAAGGCCCACAGTTGCAGCGTCAGGCGCAGGTCGCGCCCGCTTTGACGCAGACTGAGGAATAACGCGGGCAGGGAGGTCATCAGCAGCAGCATCAGCGCAATACGCGGCTGGCCCTGGAACAGGGCGACCAACGCCAGAAAGTCCAGGCCCCAGGCCCCGATGGACAGCGCCGGAAAGCGCAGCAGGCGCAGACTCGGACCATGGCTGCGCAGCAATTGCACATGGCTGCCCTGGCGCCACAGTTCCTTGCTCATCCACTCCCGCCAACTGCCTTCGTAGCCCCAGTGCAGGGCCACGCTTTCATTGACCAGCAGCAACTGCGCACCGGCGTCGCGCAGGCGCAGGGAAAAATCCTTGTCTTCGCCAGTGCGCAGGGTTTCGTCGAAGCCAGCGACCTGCTCAAACCACTGGCGACGCAGCAACAGGTTGGCGCTGGGCAGCCATTGCACCCGATGCAAGGGACGCGAACCCGGACGCTGGCTACGGCGTTGCCAGGCTTGGGCGAACCAGGGCGCCTGACGGGGGGTGTCCAGGTCTAGGCCAAGCACATCGCCCTGGCCGTCGAGTTCCAGCAACAGCTTGAGCCAGTTGGCCGGCATCTCGATGTCGGCGTCGATGAACGCCAGCCATTCCCCGTGAGCGACGGCTGCACCGCGGTTGCGCAGGGCGCCGATGTGTACGCCGGGCACGATCAGCACTCGCGCGCCCAGTTCGTTGGCGATGCGCGGGCCATGATCGTCGGAGCCGTTGTCCACTACGATCAACTCGCAGTCCAGTTGCGCCTGGCGGGCGGCTTCCTGCGCCGCCAGCAACGTACGAGCAATGTGTCGGGCCTCGTTGAACATCGGGATCACAATGCTGATGCGGCTCATGGACGGGCCTCCTGCGGTGCTGGCTGTTCGGCGTCGTAGCGCAACACGCTGGTGAGGGCGAGCACGATCCACAGCAACTTATGGTTGGGGGCGCTGAGGAACATCAAAAACAGCGTCAGCGACAGGAAACTCATGCCCAGGTGCGTCACCAAGTCTGCCTGCGCCCAGTCCCTGCGCTGCAACCAGAGCTGGCGGGCGCGCAGCAGGTTGTACAGACCCAGGCCGAGCATGCCGACGAACATCAGCCCGCCAGGGATGCCGATCTCGCTGAAGATTTCCAGGTAGGTGTTATGGGCCCGGCGATACAGATCTCCCAGCTTGCGATTGGCCGAGAACGCCTTGGCGTAGCCGGTGGGGGCGTAGTGCAGCGGGAAGGTGCCCGGACCGCTGCCCAGCACCGGGTTCTCGCGGATCATTTGGCTGCCGACCACGATGTATGAGGCACGACGGCCCAGGGATTCGTCTTTATGGGCATTGGCGCCGGCGCTGAGGATGCTCAGCGACTGGATGCGCGCCACGTAGCCGGCCGGCATCACCGCAATCACCAAGGGAATCATGATCGCCAGCCCGAGCATGGCGAAGCCCAGGTGCCGTGGGCGGATGCGCGGCAATTGTGCGCGATAGTGATAGAGGCCAATCACCAGGCTAAGCAACAGCACCACCAGCCCCGAGCGCGATTCGGTCTTGGTCATGCCGCCCAGCAGCAGGATGAAACAGCCGCCCCAGAACAACCGGTGCAGCAGGTTCGGGCTGCGCAACACCAGCAACAATGCCAGTGGCACGGTAAGGGCGATCAACAGGGCAAAGGCGTTCGGGTCTTCCAGCAGGCCGGACGCACGGCCCTGGTCCTGGTATTTGACCGAAAACATTGCCAGTACGCAGGTAGTGGTCACGCTCAGGGTCATCAGCCGGCAGAACAGGTCCAGGTTCAGCTCACGGCCGATCAGCAGGGTAATCACGAACAGAATCAGCCCCACCATCAATTCGCGCAGATGGGTCATGGACAGGCCCAGATTCTGCGACAGCAACAGGCTCAGGCCATAGAGCATCATGAAGGCGATCAGCGGGCGCCAGATATTGCTGCGCAAGCGTGAAGAAGGGATCTGGCGCAGAGAGAGTTGCAACATCAGGATCAGAATCAGCGCCACGCCAAAGAATTTGCTGCCCGAGAAGGCGTTTTCCTTGAACAGGCCCTCGAACGGCACCAGTGCGGCGATGCCCAGCAGGCCCCAGCCGGGTTTGCGGTACAGCACAGCGACGCCCACCAGACCGAGCACCGCCCCCGGCGCCAGGAAAGGATAGGGGCTGGCCAGCAACATCAGGCAAACCAGACCCAGCAGACTGACAATCGAGAGCGGGACAATCATGGACGAGCCTCCCGTGCCGTGCGGATATAGAGCTGCGACCAGCGTTCGGCCAGGGCCCGCAGGTCATAACGGTCCCGCTGGGTGCGGCGGGCGTTGTCGGCCAGGATCCGCGCCAGGGGTGGTTCGCTGAACAGCGTTTCGATTTGCCGGGCCAGTTCGGCGCTGTCGGCCGGTGTTGCGAGCAGGCCGTTGTGACGGTCCTGCAGCACATCGGGAATGCCCCCGACACCGAACGCCACCACCGGCACTCCGGCCTGCATCGCCTCGAGCAGAATCATCGGCGTGCCTTCGGTGCGCGAACTGATCACCAGCGCGTCGAGCTGACTCCACCAAGGGTTCATGTCGGTCTGATAACCGGGTAGCTCGATGCGCGTTGGCAGCCCTGCGTCAGCAATTCGCTTGAGCAAAACCTGACGTTCCGGGCCGTCGCCGAGCATCACTGCATGCAGCGCTGCATGCCGCTGGCACAGGGGAATCATGGCGTCGAGGAACAGGTCCGGGCCTTTCTCGCTGCTTAGGCGGCCGACATAGCCGACCCGCCAGCGCAGCCTGTCGTCGCGGTGGGGCAACGGCACCGTGACCGCCGGCAGGCCGTTGGGGATCACGTCGAGCTTTTCTGCGCGCACGCTGGCTCGACGGTGCAGCGCGGCAATGCTTTCGGCCACGCAAACCACCCGATTGACCGACGCGGTGCGGCACAGTTGCAGGCTCAGCCAGGTGTAGAAACGCTGCTTGGCGCTGCGCGGGGTGAAGCCGTGCTGAGTGATGACCAGCGGCAAGCGCAGCAACGTGGCCGCGGCCCAACCGAACAGCAGGCCCTTGAAGTTGTGGGTATTGATCAGCGGTTGCTCGTGCCGTCGCTGGCGCAGGTGCTGCAACAGTTCGGTCCAATTGGCGCAGTGGCGGCAATCGACCCCGGCCTGGCGAAAGCGCGTGATCAAAGTCGGCGGCGCCGCCAGGAACAGCACCTGGTGCTGCCCCGGCGTGGCCAGGCAATGATCGAGCAACATCCGCTCGGCCCCGTAGAAGCCGCCGCTGTCGAGCAAGTGAATGATCGGCAGGGCGCTGCTGCGGCAGGTCGGGCCGAACGGCGCGTTCAATTGCGCACCCAATGGACCAGGCTGGGCAGGCTCCAGTTGCGGTGCGGGTTGACCTGTTCGGGGTTCTGCTCGTTGATCACCAGCAACACCGGTACATCCAGTTGCTGGGTAATCTGGGCAGGGTGCTTGAAGCGATGGTCGAAGAACTCACGCACATAGACCAGGGCAATCGCCAGGAGCAAGCCGCTGAACAGACCGAAGGCAATAATCAGCGTCGGCTTGGGGAACGCCGCGGCGGTTGGTTCGAACGGCGGGCTCAGGACGCGGGCGTTGGACAGGTCGTTGTTCAGCGAGCGGACGGTGCTGCTTTCGGCGAACCGTTGGGCGTAGGTGGAGAACGCCGCATGCAGGGCATTGATCTCGGTGTCCATCTGCCGCAGCTTGCTCTGGGTTTGCTGCAACTGATGGATGCGCTCTTTGAAGTCGGCGATGCGCGCGGTTTTCTGGTCGATCACCGAGCTGACGACTGCCAGGTCGTTGGTGCGTTCCTGGATGCGGTTGCTCACCACTTTGAGAAACTGCTGGCGGGTGCGCGCGATCTGCTCCCGGGTCAACAACATCGGTTCGCTGCCGGGCTGGAAGATCGCCAGATCATTCATGTAGCGGCTGACCTGGGTGGTCAGTTGCTCGCCCAGTTGTTTGATTTCCCGGTCTTCGAAGGCGATGTTGTCCATGGTGGTGGTGAAGGTGAAGGGGAAGGTGTAGTCGTTGAACCGTGAGTTGTTCGCCGCCGCCAGGCTGGTCTTGAGGTAATCAAGCCAGCGTTGGCTTTGCAGCAGACGATCGCGGTACAGGTTCAGGGCCTGTTCTTCGGTATTGATGGCGTTCAGACGGAAGGTGATTTCCTCCTTGGGATCGGAGGAACTGACGTCTTCAAGCAACGCCAGGCGCGTGCCTTCCAGGCCGTCGAGGCGAGTCTGGTACTGGGTTTTCTTCTGCTCATAGAAGGCTTGCGGCAGCTCGATCGATTGCAGGTTCTGGCGAGCGGAGAGGTAGTTCTCCAGCAGTTGCGCCACAAACCGGGTGCCCTGGGCCGGGTCGCCGAAGCTGTAGATGATGGAAATGACGTTGGAGCCGGGCAGGGTTTCGATTTTCAGGTTGGCGATGGCTTCGTCGGTCAGCATGTCGAGCGTGGTATCACGTACCGGATCGACCTCCAGTCCCAGGCCGTCGCGCAACGGGTTGACGATGTACTCGCGCAGCGGCGTGGTGACATAGCGCTTGAGCGGTTCGCTCACCCATTTGTTGAGGATACCCGGGCTTGGGCTGTACTCACCCTGGTCGCGCAGGGTGCCGATGGTTTGCCGGATCAATGCCGGTGAACGCAGGATATTGCTCTCGGTTTCCATGTCCGCCAGGGACGGTGGAATGAAGGTGGCGTCTTCCTGGTTCAGCGACGTGGTGGCGTCGCCCTGGGAGAGTTTTTTCGACTGGACGATGACCTGGGCGGTGATGTCGAAGCTCTGTTTGAGCATCAGCGGCAGCGTCAGGGCAATCACGGCGAAGATCAGGAAGACGCGCTTCACCCACTGCTTGTTGGCGAAGAAAATCCTGAAGAACTCATGCAGATAGTTTTCTTTGGGGTTCATGATCAATTACCTGCTGCCGAAGAAGTGGCGCTGCCGTTGCTGTCGGATCTGCCGTCGTCGCCTTTGCTGTCAAGGCGGTAGCCGAAGCTGACACCCATGCCCTGGAACAGCACCACGTCGGCCAGTTGTCGGGCCATTTCACCGGCTTTGGCCAGGCCAGTCTTGGGCACGAAAAGCATGTCTTCCGGTTGCAGGTAGGCGATCTGCGAGGCGTCACCGCTCAGGGCTTTTTCCACGTCATAGTGGCGGGCTTCAACCTGGTTGCCGTTGCGGCGCATGATCACCACCGAGTCGAGCCGGGCCTTGATGTTGGTGCCTCGGGCCAGGGTCAGGGCTTCGAGGACCGAGATCGGCCGGCGGATCGGGTAGGAACCGGGCTGGGCGACTTCCCCGAGGACATAGATTTCGTTCCCAGCGGTGGACTTGAGCAGCACATCGACGGTCATGCGCCCCGGCAATTGGGCGTAGCGCTCGTTGAGGAAGGTTTCCAGTTGATTGACGGTCATGCCTTGCAGCGGCACGGCACCGATTTCCGGGAAGCTTGCGTAACCATCCCGGCCCACGGTGATCTCCCGGCTCATGCCGGTGCCCGGGTGGGTCAGGGTGTTGCGCAGTTTTGTCTCGTTGCTCAGGGGGCTGGTGACCTGCACCGTCAATTGATTGCGGTTGGGCTGGAACAACATTTTGCGGTCATAGGCACGTTGTACCTCCAGGCGTGCTTCGTCCGTGGTCAGCCCGGCGATTTTCACCGAGGTGTTGGCCCCCGGCAGTTCGATACTGCCGTCGGGCATCACCTGTTGCGCGCCGTTGAGCTGGCTGGCGGCGGTGAAGTTCAAGGCCACCTGGTCACCCGGCTGGACCCGGTAGGCATCCGACCCGCTGGTACTGATGTGAAAGATCACATCCAGCACATCCTGCGGGCGCAGGGTCTGTTCGACCCGGGGCATGTCGGTGGCCTGGGCGTTGGCCGGTGCGGCCGTGAGGATCTGCACCGGCATTGAGCGGGTTTCGGTGTGGCTGCTGCAACCGGCAAGCGGCAACAGCAGCAGGACAAGCAATCTGGCGTTCATCTCGTCATCCTTTTGCAGGCTTACAGGTTGTTGTAGAGCCACTTGGGCATGTAGTACTTGCGGCGGTTGAACACGCTGCCCACCACCTTGGCGCCGGCCTGGGCCAGACGCTGGCGAGCGGCCTGGGCCACCTCCCAACGGGTGTCTTCACCGCGTACCACCAGCACCACGCCGTCCACCTGGGTACTCATGACCAGGGTGTCGGAAGCCGAGTACACCGCGTCGGCGTCGATCACCACAAAGCGGTACTGCCCGGCCAGTTGCTTGAACAACGGGCGAAGCTGCTCGGCGTTCAGATGCTCGGCATTGCGCCCCAGACGGCCGTTGGGCAGCACGTCGAAAGGCAGGCTGGAGGTTTGCACCACGCAGTCCTGCAACAGGGGCGGGGAGAGGCTGTTGAACAGCAGGTCGCTGAAGCCGCGCTCCTTGTGCAGCGACAGTTGCTGACTGAGGTTGCGCGGCGACTGGCTGGCGTCTACCAGCAGCACGCGGCCGCTGCTCATCTGCGCCAGTTGAGCGGCCAGGGCCATGGCACTGGTACTGGTTCCGGTGCCGGTGTTGGCGGCTGTCAGAAGCAGGATCCGCAAGGAAGGATCAAGCACGGTCGAGGTCAGGTTGGTCTCGCTCGGGCTTGCGATGGTCAGGATATTGGTTGAACCGTCCATTTAACTCGCTCCGTGGCCGCTGAAAACTTTGAAAGGGGTGATCATCAGGATCTTCAGGTCCAGCAACAGGCTTTGTTCGGCGATGTAGCTGAGGTCCAGTTCCACGCGCTGATCGAAGTCGATGTTGCTGCGCCCGGAGATCTGCCACAGGCCGGTCAGGCCGGGGTAGATGCTCAGGCGGACAAGATGGTTGTCCTTGTAGCGGTAGGCGTTGAACGAGGTCGGCCGCGGGCCGACCAGGCGCATGTCGCCGGTCACCACATTGATCAGGTTGGGTAGCTCGTCGAGGCTGCTGCGTCGCAGGAACCGGCCGACGGGGGTGATGCGCGGGTCGTTGTCGATCTTGAAGTCGATGGCATCGGCGCCGTGCTTGTTGAGGTGACGCAGTGACTCCTTGAGCGCCTCGGCATCAGCAACCATGGTGCGGAACTTGTACATGCCAAAGACCCGGCCGCGGTATCCGGTGCGCTTCTGCACGAACAACACTGGACCGGGGCTTGAGAACTTGATCAGCAGCGCCAGACCCAGCAACAGCGGGCTGAGCAGTAACAGAATCGACAACGCGCCGAGACAGGCCACCACTCGATTGGTGCGCGAGACAGTCCAGGGTCGACCGCCGACGCGACCGGTCAGCCAGCCGCGGCCCTGACGATGGATGGCCGCGTCCAGGCGTCGGCGGTGCTCGGGATCGACGCGCTTGTCGCCCCCGAAGGCGGTGATAGGGATGCTTTGCTCATGTCGGGTCATAGACTCCTCCGCTGAAGGTTGGTCGCAAGCGTTCGGCTGCAAGCGGTGTCGGCGATAGGCAGGGGGTAGTAATCGAGGAACCAGTCGATGAAGCGGCCCAGGCCGTCATCCAGTTCAATGCGCGGCTGGAACCCGGTGGCCCGTGCCAGGTCGCTGGCATCGGCGCAGGTGTTCAGCACGTCTCCGGGCTGCAGGGGCAGCAGTTCGATCCGGGCGGTTTGTCCCAAGTGCTTTTCCAGCAACGCCACATAGGTGCGCAGCGCTACCGGGTGCTGCCCACCGATGTTGTAGATCCGCCAGGGCGCTGCGCTGGTGGCCGGGTCCGGTTGATCGCGATCCCACTGCGGTGTGGCATGGGGCGGGCGTTCGATCAGCCGGGCAATGCTTTCGATGATGTCGTCGATATAAGTGAAATCGCGCTGGTGCTCGCCATGATTGAACAGCTGCAACACGTGGCCTTCGGCGATGGCGCGGGCGAACTGGATCGGTGACATGTCCGGCCGGCCCCAAGGACCGTACACGGTGAAAAACCGCAGGCCGGTGCACGGGATGTCAAACAGATGGCTGTAACTGTGAGCCATCAGTTCGTTGGCCTTTTTACTGGCCGCGTAGAGCGACAGCGGATGGTCCACACCGTCCTGTACTGAGTAAGGAGTGCGCTGGTTGGCGCCATACACGGAGCTTGAGGAGGCGTAGATCAGGTGCTTGACCGGATGGTGGCGGCAGCTTTCCAGAATGTTCAGGAACCCGGTGAGGTTGCTGTCGACATAGGCCCGCGGATTCTCCAGGGAATAACGCACGCCGGCTTGGGCGGCGAGATGAATCACCACCTCCGGGCGGTGCGACTGGAACAACTCATCGATGGCCGAGGCATCGGTCAGGTCCACCCGTGCCAACGGAAAATCCCCCGCCTGGTCTTTCACCCATGCCACGCGGTCATGCTTGAGTTGCGGGTCGTAGTAGTCGTTGAAGTTGTCCAGCCCCCACACCTGATGACCGTCGCGCAGCAGCCGCAGCACGCAATGGGCGCCGATGAAACCGGCCGCGCCGGTCACCAGAATGTTCACGCCCGTGGCCCCAGGGTCAGGGGACTGGGCACGGTGTGACGCAGCCCGATGCCGCGATACAAGAGACCGGCGGCGGCCAGGTGTTCCGGGTTGTAGAGGTTGCGGCCATCGATGATGACCCGGGCGCGCAACTTGCTGGCCAGCATGTCGAAATCCACCACGCGGAAATTCTTCCATTCGGTGCAGATCACCAGGGCGTCTGCATCTTCCAGGGTGTCGTCGCGGGTGGCGCACAGGTTCAGGTCTTTGCGGTAGCCGTAGAGGCGTCGGCATTCGGACATGGCCTCCGGGTCGTAGGCATGGACCCGAGCGCCTTCGCGCCACAGCGCTTCCATCAGGTAGCGGCTGGGGGCTTCGCGCATGTCATCGGTGTTGGGTTTGAAAGCCAGGCCCCAAATCGCAATCGATTTGCCGGCCAGGCCTGTGGGGAACTGTTGCGTCAGTTTCTCGAAGAGAATGTGCCGCTGGCTGTCATTGACATCGGTGACGCTGCGCAGCAGGCGCAATGGCATGCCGCTCTGTTCGGCGGTGTGCAGCAGGGCGCGCAGGTCCTTGGGAAAGCATGAACCGCCAAAGCCGCATCCGGGGTAAATGAAGTGATAGCCGATGCGTGGGTCCGAGCCGATGCCCTTGCGCACCGCTTCGATATCGGCGCCCAACCTTTCGGTGAGATTGGCCAGTTCGTTCATGAAGCTGATGCGGGTGGCGAGCATGGCATTGGCCGCATACTTGGTCAGTTCGGCGCTGCGGTTGTCCATGAACATCAGTTTTTCGCGGTTACGGCAAAAGGGCGCGTACAGCTCGCTCATCTGGTCGCGAGCCAGCGGGTCGGCGGTGCCGATAATGATCCGGTCCGGGCGCATGCAGTCGGCCAGGGCGCTGCCTTCCTTGAGAAACTCGGGGTTGGACACCACTCGCACATTCAGCTGTTTCAGACCCCGGCGAGCCAACGCCTGACGGGCGCATTCGGCGACCTTGTCGGCGGTGCCGACCGGCACCGTGGACTTGATGATCAAGGTACGGTCGCTGTCCATGAAGTCAGCGATCTGGCGGGTGACCGCCAGTACATGGCTCAGGTCTGCCGAACCGTCTTCATCGGCCGGCGTGCCGACCGCGATGAAAATCAGTTCGCCGTGATTGACCGCATCGCTGGCCTGATCACTGAACAGCAGTCGACCACACTTGATGTTCTCTTCGAGTAATTCGGACAGCCCGGGCTCGCTGATCGGCGGCACCGCTTGTTGCAGCTGACGGATCTTGTTGGGGTCAATGTCGATGCACAAAACGCGGTGGCCGACGTCAGCCAGCGCAGCCGCTTGAATCAACCCCACATACCCCGTTCCAAATACGCTCACGTCCATTCTTGGCGCGCCTCGCAGACCGTGTGATGTAACTCGGATGAAACTGTTTAGAGGGGTATAGCGCAGCTTCAGAAAATCGTGTCAGCAAAATGACAGTTGTCACTGTTGGCAAACTCGACAGAACTTGGCCTTTTGATATCAAGTCATTGACTGGTTTAGAAAAGTGCCGTTTTTAAAGGGCTTTAGCGGAATTTAACTAGGCGATGAACGGTAATTATCCATAGGTTTTTACGTTTAACTTGCTTAAAGCGTGTCATTTTTGGGCTAACTTTTTTTTGACGCTTCGGCCGGCTGGTGCTTTTCTTGCGCTTTGGAAAGCCGCTGCTAACGTGCAGAAAACGACCCCTTCTCCAACGCCGCCCTATCGCCGAGAAAGACATGCTCCGATACCTCAAGGAACTGCTGCTGGTGCTCTATCTGATCAGGGGATATGACTATTACCTTGATCGTCTGAATGCCCTGGGTTGGGGATTCGCCACGTTGCTGTTCGGTGCGATGTTCATGGTCTTGGTGGTGGCGCTGTGGATGAGCGCGTACATCCGCCAAACCCTCGTGCGCCATCTGTTTGCGCTGGCGATGTTTGGTTCGGCGGTGTTCTTTGAGGTGTACACAAGGGTGACGGACAGCTACCTGACGTACAGCCAGTTCGTGTCTCTGGTGTATTCGGGTGGTTTTGTCGGGGAGGCGGCGCACCAGTATCGCGAGGTGATTGTCAGTGCCGCGACCGGCGGCCTGTTGTTGCTGTTGGGGCTCGGTCTCAAGCCTCGGCGGACGGTGCCATTGCCCGGGTATTTGCCAATCGCCGCGCCTGTGCTGGGTGTGTTGTTGCTCAGTGGGGTTTTATTCGTCCGGGCGGGCGAAGGCGCGCGGGGTCTACCGGTGATGTACACACCGCTGGCCTATCTGAATCTGTTCGTTTACGAAACTCTGCATAACACCGTCGGCCCTCGGGAGCCGATCCGACTGACGCGGCCAACATCGCCGATCGAGCACGATATTGTGCTGATTATCGATGAAAGCGTCGCCGGGAATTATCTGGATATCAACGCGCCATTCGGCGTGCAAAGCGGTTTGAAGACTCCACCGGACGGCGTGGAAATTTTCAATTTCGGTTACGCGGCCTCCATCGCCAATTGCAGCGCCGACACCAACGTCAGCTTGCGTTATGGCGGTACTCGCGACGATTACGTGCGCATCAACAGCACGTTGCCGTCGATCTGGCAGTACGCCAAAAAGGCCGGGTTGCGCACGGTCTATATCGACGCCCAGCGCACCGGTGGTCGTCTGCAGAACCTGATGACCGACACCGAAAAAAACGATATCGACGACTTCGTGCAATTCGACGGGACCCCGGTGTTTGAGCGCGACATGGCGGTCGCCGCGGCATTGATCCAGCGGCTAGGTAATGACCGGGCCGAGCTGATAGTGGTCAACAAGCTCGGTGCGCATTTTCCCGTGCATGATAAATACCCGGATGAGTTCATGAGTTATCGTCCCGCCCTGCCGCGCGGGCGATTTCTCGAGGTCGCCGACACCGGCCAACGTGACGGTTTTGATGGCCGGACCCATGACTGGGAGCTGTACCGCAACGCCTACCAGAACACCTTGTTGTGGAATGTCGGAGAGTTTTTCAAGCGGCTCTTCCAGCAGGCCGATTTAAACAACGCCGTGTTGATCTACACCTCCGACCATGGCCAGGACCTTCACGAGCGCGGCAACCCCGGGCTCAACACCCACTGCGGCGGTGACCCGGCGGCGGAGGAGGGACTCGTGCCGCTGGTGGTCATAGAAGGCGCGCGGTTGCACACCCTGGATTGGCAACATGCATGGGCACAGAACAAGGACCGGTCCAGTCACTACAACATCTTCCCGACGCTGTTGCAGTTGATGGGGTACGACCCGGCCGGTGTTGAAGCGACCTATGGAAAATCCCTGAACCAACCAACTGAAGACGCTTTTACCTTCAATTACCGCTTCAATGCGCGGCTAGGGGCGATGCCTGAGTGGAAACACATCGACCTCAAGCACATTGTCACACCGGGGCCGGCTCAGGCCGAGATGGCGGCGGGTCAGTCGGGCTCGATGTCGAATGTGCCGCCGTCATCGCGAGCGGGCTCGCTCCCACAGTAGTCCGAGTTGTTCGCAGACCTTGCCCCCGCAGATCCCCTGTGGGAGCGGGCTTGCTCGCGAAGGCGGTGTGTCAGTCGGGCTCGATGTTGAATGTGCAGGCTTCTTCGCGAGCAAGCCCGCTCCCACAGTAGATCTTCGTTGTTATCAAGCCTGGCGGTTACACAAACTACGCTCTATCTGCGCGATCCCTTCGAGGGGGCTCCCACATTAATTATGTGTCTGGCTGGCTTGCGGATTACCCGACGGTCGGTTTTTCCACAGCACCAAACAGCATTGTCTACAGTTTAAAGCGACGGTAGTTCCGTTGCCGTCACCGTGATCGTCCAGAAAAATCCGGCCAATGCACCGGGTTTCCACCTGATCAGGAGTGCACGATGGACCTCAACCGTCGTCAGTTCTTCAAGGTCGCTGGTCTCGGCCTTGCGGGCTCAAGCCTCGGCGCGCTGGGCATGGCCCCGACGCCAGCTTTCGCCGAACAAGTGCGTCATTTCAAACTCGCCCATACCCATGAAACCCGCAACACCTGCCCGTACTGCTCGGTCGGTTGCGGCTTGATCATGTACAGCCTGGGCGACAATGCGAAGAATGTCGCCCAGAGCATCATCCACATCGAAGGCGATGCCGACCATCCCGTCAATCGCGGCACCCTCTGCCCCAAAGGCGCAGGCCTGCTCGATTTCATTCATAGCCCCACGCGTCTCCAGTACCCGCAGGTGCGCAAGCCCGGCACCACGCAATGGACGCGAATCTCCTGGGATGAAGCGCTGGATCGCATCGCCGACCTGATGAAGGCCGACCGCGATGCCAATTTCATCGAGAAGAACGCCCAGGGGCAAACGGTGAATCGCTGGCTGACCACCGGTTTCCTGGCGGCGTCGGCATCGTCCAACGAAGCGGGGTACATCACCCACAAGGTGATTCGCAGTCTCGGCATGCTGGGGTTTGATAACCAGGCACGTGTCTGACATGGCCCGACGGTGGCAAGTCTTGCCCCGACGTATGGCCGTGGTGCCATGACCAACCACTGGACCGATATCGCCAACGCGAATCTGGTTCTGGTGATGGGTGGCAACGCCGCCGAAGCGCACCCTTGCGGTTTCAAATGGGTCACCGAAGCCAAAGCCCACAACAAGGCGCGGCTGATTGTGGTCGACCCGCGTTTCACCCGTACGGCCTCGGTGGCCGACTATTACGCACCGATCCGCACCGGCACCGACATTGCCTTCATGGGCGGGCTGATCAATTACCTGCTGACCGAAGACAAGATCCAGCACGAATACGTACGCACCTATACGGACGTGTCGTTCATCGTCAAGGCTAACTACGGCTTCGAGGATGGGTTGTTCAGCGGTTACGACGCGAGCAAGCGCATCTATACCGACAAGTCCGGCTGGGGCTACGAAACCGGCGAGGACGGTTTCGCCAAAGTCGACCCGACCTTGCAAGACCCACGCTGCGTCTATCAATTAATGAAGCAGCATTACAGCCGCTACACCCTGGAGCTGGCCAGTCAGGTCTGCGGCATGCCCGTGGATGCAATGCAGAAAATCTGGGAAGAGATCGCCACCTGCTCGCAACCGGGCAAAACCATGACGATTCTCTACGCGCTGGGCTGGACCCAGCATTCGACAGGCTCGCAGATGATCCGCAGCGCGGCCATGGTGCAACTGCTGCTGGGCAACGTCGGCATGCCGGGCGGGGGCGTCAATGCCCTGCGCGGGCACTCCAACATCCAGGGCCTGACCGACTTGGGCTTGCTGTCCAACCTGCTGCCCGGTTACCTGACCCTGCCGGCCGAGGCCGAACAGGATTACAACGCCTACATCGCCAAGCGCGCACTCAAGCCGCTGCGTCCCGGGCAGATGTCTTATTGGCAGAACTACGGCAAGTTTCACGTCAGCCTGATGAAAGCCTGGTACGGCGCCAATGCCACTGCCGAGAATAACTGGGGCTATGACTGGCTGCCCAAACTGGACATTCCCGGCTACGACATCCTGAAAATGTTCGACATGATGGGCAAGGGCGAGGTCAATGGCTACATGTGCCAGGGCTTCAACCCGATCGCTGCCTTGCCGGACAAGAACCGGGTAATGAAGGCGCTGGCCAAACTCAAGTGGCTGGTGGTGATGGACCCACTGGCCACCGAAACCTCGGAGTTCTGGCGCAACGCCGGACCTTACAACGATGTGCAAACGGCCGAGATCCAGACCGAAGTCATCCGTTTGCCCACCACCTGTTTCGCCGAAGAAAGCGGTTCGCTGGTCAACAGCGGTCGCTGGTTGCAATGGCACTGGAAGGGTGCCGATGGCCCGGGGCAGGCGCGCACGGACGTGAAGATCATGGCCGAGCTGTTCTTGCGCCTGCGCAAGCGTTACCAGGCCGATGGTGGTGCCTTGGCCGAGCCGATCCTCAAGCTCCACTGGCCCTACAAATTACCGGATGACCCGTCGCCGGAAGAGCTGGCCCGGGAATTCAACGGCTACGCCGTATCCGATGTCACCGACGCTTCAGGCGCGGTGATCAAGACGGGTCAGCAACTGTCCGGCTTCGGCCAACTCAAGGACGATGGCAGCACGGCGTCCGGGTGCTGGATTTTCTGCGGCAGCTGGACCGAGCAGGGCAACCTGATGGCCCGGCGTGACAACAGTGATCCTTTCAGCATGAAGCAGAACCTGGGGTGGGCCTGGTCGTGGCCGATGAACCGGCGGATTCTCTATAACCGCGCCTCTTGCGACCCTCAAGGCAAACCATGGGGCCCGAACAAACGGCTGGTGTGGTGGAACGGCAAGGTCTGGACCGGCACCGACGTGCCCGACTACAAGGCCGACGCCGCACCGGAAGCGGGCATCAACCCGTTCATCATGAACCCCGAAGGCGTGGCGCGTTTCTTCGCCCTCGACAAGATGAACGAAGGGCCATTCCCGGAACACTATGAACCGTTCGAGACGCCCATTGGCATCAACCCGATGCACCCCAACAACAGGCAGGCGACCAGCAACCCGGCCGGGCGGATCTTCGATTCAGTCTGGGACACCCTCGGGCAGGCCAAGGACTTCCCTTATGCGGCGACCAGCTACCGGCTGACTGAACACTTCCATTTCTGGTCCAAGCATTGCCCGATCAACGCTATTACCCAGCCCGAACAGTTTGTCGAAATCGGTGAAGTCCTGGCCAAGGAGAAGGGCATTGCTGCCGGTGACCGCGTGCGGGTCAGTTCCAAGCGCGGGCACATCGAAGCGGTGGCGGTGGTGACCAAGCGGATTCGTCCGCTGCAGGTCAACAATCAAGTGGTGCACCAGATCGGTATCCCGTTGCACTGGGGTTTCACCGGCGCCACCCGTCACGGTTACCTGACCAACACCCTGGTGCCGTTCCTCGGCGATGGCAACACACAGACCCCGGAATCCAAGTCATTCCTGGTCAACGTGGAGAAAGTCTAAATGGCCAGCCAAGACATCATCGCCCGTTCGGCCACCACCACCATGCCGCCCTCGGTGCGCACGCAAGAGGCAGTGGCCAAGCTGATCGACACCACCAAGTGCATCGGCTGCAAGGCCTGCCAGGTCGCCTGCTCGGAATGGAACGAGCTGCGCGACGATGTCGGTCACAACCTCGGCACTTACGACAACCCTCAAGACCTCAGCGCAGACACCTGGACCTTGATGCGCTTCACCGAGCATGAAACTGACGCCGGTAACCTCGAATGGCTGATCCGCAAGGACGGCTGCATGCACTGCGCCGAGCCCGGCTGCCTGGCGGCGTGCCCGAGCCCCGGCGCGATCATCAAGCACGTCAACGGCATCGTCGATTTCGATCAGGACCATTGCATTGGCTGCGGGTATTGCATCACCGGTTGCCCGTTCAACATTCCGCGCATCTCGCAAAAGGACCACAAGGCTTATAAATGCACGCTGTGTTCGGATCGGGTGGCGGTGGGGCTGGAGCCGGCCTGCGTGAAAACCTGCCCGACCGGCGCCATCGTTTTCGGCAGCAAGGAAGACATGAAAGAACACGCCGCCGAACGTATCGTCGACCTCAAGAGTCGCGGTTTCGAAAACGCCGGTTTGTATGACCCCGAAGGCGTCGGCGGTACTCACGTCATGTATGTGCTGCACCATGCCGACACACCCAGGTTGTATGCCGGGTTGCCGGATCACCCGGTGATCAGTCCGTTGGTGGAGCTGTGGAAAGGCCTGAGCAAACCCCTGGCGTTGCTGGCCATGGGCGCGGCGGTGCTGGCCGGGTTCTTCCATTACGTGCGCGTCGGGCCACAACGGGTCGAGGAAGACGAACATCCAGTTACCCTTGACCCAGCGGTGCATGAATTCGATCCATCGGTGCACACCTTTGATCCGACGAAACCCGGCGGGGAGGACAGGTCATGAACGACAAAACGATCCTGCGCTACACCTCCAACCAGCGCACCAATCACTGGCTGGTGGCGATTCTGTTTTTCATGGCCGCGCTGTCGGGGCTGGCCTTGTTCCATCCGGGACTGTTCTGGCTCAGCAACCTGTTTGGCGGCGGTTCGTGGACGCGCATTCTGCATCCGTGTATGGGCGTGGCGATGTTTGTGCTGTTCCTCGGCCTGGTGTTCAGTTTTTGGCGGGCGAATTACTTCAGCGCCAACGACCGGTTGTGGCTCAGGCGCGTCGGGACGGTCATGCGTAACGAGGAGGAGGGCGTACCGCCAATCGGCAAATACAACCCGGCGCAGAAAGTGCTGTTCTGGGTCTTGCTGATCTGCATGCTGGTGCTGCTGTTCAGCGGGTTGGTGATCTGGCGTGCCTGGTTCAGCGCGTACTTCGGCATCACCAGTATTCGCTGGGCGATGCTTCTGCATGCGCTGGCAGGGTTCATCCTGGTGCTGAGCATCATCGTTCACATCTATGCGGGTATCTGGATTCGTGGCTCGGTCCACGCCATGGTGCGTGGCAGAGTCAGTCGCGCCTGGGCGAAAAAACACCATGAACTCTGGTATCAGCAAGTGACCCGAGACGAGAAGCCTGAACGACCGATCACCAAAAAAGGATGACCCCTTGGCCACGATCCTTGAGCCTGGGCAGATAGAAGCGGCGGCGAGCTCACCGCCGTTTCTGTACCTGCCACCGAATAACCTGTTCACCTTGCGCGCGCTGCGTCTGGACCACCTGGCCGACGGGCATCCCATGGCGGACTATCTGCGCTTGATCGCGGGGCTGTGCCACGCCCAGCAGAAATTGATGGACGATCCGCCCGTGGCGGCCATGCCCGATCCCGAACGTCTTCGGGTGTGCGTGGAACATGGTTTGCCACCGTTCGCCGCGGACAGTCTGGTGCGCGAAAACGTTTGGTTGCCGTATCTCGAAGCCTTGTTGCAACGCTATCAGCCACCGCCACAAACAGCGGTAGAAAACGCCGTGGCGACTTTGCGTAGTGCCAACCCGGGGCTGCTCAAAGCGTGGGCGATTGCCTTGGTCAGCGGACAGTATTCAATGCTGCCGGCAGCGCTGGTGCCGTTCCTCGGTGCAGCGCTGCAAGCGGCCTGGAGCCATTGGTTGCTGGGTTCACCGAACCTTGAACTCAAGCGCGGCAACAGTCTTAGTCAATGCCCGGCCTGCGGTTCACCGGCGATGGCCGGAGTGATTCGTCATCGCGGCAAATACAACGGATTGCGTTATCTGGTGTGCTCGTTGTGCGCTTGCGAATGGCACGCGGTGCGGGTCAAGTGCGTGTATTGCGAACAGAGCAAGGGGCTGCAATACGTCAGCTTCGAGGATGACCGTCATGCTGCCAATCAGGCGCCGTTGCGGGCGGAAGTCTGCCCCGGCTGCAGCAGCTATCTGAAACTGATCTACCTGGAAAACGACGCCGAAGCCGAAGCGCTCTCGGCGGACCTGTCCAGCCTGATGCTGGACATGCGCCTGGAGCAGGAAGGCTACCAGCGCCCATCGCCGAATCTGATGCTGGCACCGGGAGGCGACTGAGCCTGTCCTCCTAAGCCTATCCCTATGAGCCCAGCAGCTACACTCAGACGCGACGGTCATTCGCTTCCGGGAGCCTCTGATGTCTGCAACCTCCGCCAGCCCAGTTTTGCGGCTGCCCTCCATCGACAGCTTGCTGCGCCATCCCGCCTGCCAGGTGTTGGCTGAGCGTTATGGGCGTGACGCGCTGCTGACCGGCCTGCGGCAACTGCTCGATGATCTGCGCGAGCCGATGCTCAAGGGTGAACTCGCTGCCGTTGAAATAGCTCCCGACGTATTGGCGGGCAGGGTGGGTGAGCGTCTGGCGATCCAGCATCGCAGCCAGGTTCGTCGGGTGTTCAACCTCACCGGCACGGTGCTGCACACCAACCTCGGGCGCGCGTTGCTGCCGGAGTCGGCTATCGAAGCCGTTCAGCTCGCCGCCCGCTATCCGCTCAATCTGGAATTTGATCTGCACAGCGGCAAGCGCGGCGACCGCGATGATTTGATCGAGGGGTTGATCCGCGAGCTGACCGGCGCCGAAGCGGTGACCGTGGTCAACAACAATGCCGCCGCCGTGTTGCTCGCCCTCAATAGCTTGGGCGCGCGCAAGGAAGGCATCATTTCCCGTGGTGAACTGATCGAAATCGGCGGTGCCTTCCGCATTCCCGACATCATGGCCCGCGCCGGAGTGCGGCTGCACGAAGTGGGCACCACCAACCGCACCCATGCCCGCGATTACGAGGCGGCCATCGGTCCGCGCAGTGGCCTGGTGATGCGCGTACATGCGAGCAATTACTCAATCGAAGGTTTCACCGCCCGGGTGCCGACGGCTGAACTGGCGGAGTTGGCTCACCGCCACGGACTGCCGCTGCTCGAAGACTTGGGCAGCGGCAGTCTGCTGGACCTGACTCGCTGGGGCCTGCCCGCCGAACCGACGGCGTGCCAGGCCCTGATCGATGGCGCGGATATCGTCACCTTCAGCGGCGACAAACTGCTCGGCGGTCCCCAGGCCGGGTTGATAGTCGGCCGCAAAGACCTGATCGCGAAGATCAAGAAGAATCCGCTCAAGCGCGCACTGCGGGTCGACAAGCTAACCCTGGCAGCCCTCGAAGCCGTATTGGCGCTGTACCGCGATCCTGATCGGTTGGTCGAACGCCTGCCGAGTCTGCGCCTGCTGACCCGCCCCCAAACCGACATCTTCGCCCAGGCCGAACGCCTGCAACCGTCACTGGCACAGGTATTGGGTGACGGCTGGAGCGTCAGCGCGGTACCGGCGCTGGGCATGATCGGCAGCGGCAGCCAGCCGGTGGCTCGCTTACCTAGTGCTGCGTTATGCCTGCGGCCCAACGTATCCAAACGTCTGCGCGGGCGGCGATTGATGGGGCTGGAAGCCGCGTTTCGTCGGTTGCCGATTCCCGTGCTCGGGCGCATCGACGGCGATGCGCTTTGGCTGGACCTGCGCCAGCTCGACGACGAAGCCGCGTGGTTGGCCCAGCTCAATCAACTGCAGGAGGAGGGCCGGGACGGGTGATTGTCGGCACAGCGGGGCACATCGATCACGGTAAAACCTCTTTGCTCCAGGCACTGACCGGCCAGGCTGGCGACCGTCGCCGGGAAGAACGCGAACGCGGCATGACCATTGACCTCGGCTACATCTACGCGGCGCTGGAACCGGCCGCCGTGCTGACCGGTTTTATCGACGTACCCGGCCATGAGCGCTTCACCCACAACATGCTCGCCGGTGCTCAGGGCATTGATCTGGTGTTGTTGGTGGTGGCGGCCGATGACGGTGTCATGCCTCAGACCCGCGAACATTTGGCGATTGTCGAGTTGCTGGGCATCCCTCGGGCACTGATTGCAATCACCAAATGCGACCGCGTCGACCCAGCTCGTGTGCAAGCCGTCCGGGAACAGATCCAAGCATTGCTTGCACCCGGACCTTATGCCGGCGCGCCGAAAATCGCGCTGTCGAGTGTGACCGGCGAAGGCGTCGAGACACTGCGTAAAGCCTTGCTGGATGCGCAACATGAGGTGCTTCAACGCAGCGCCAGCGGCGGTTTTCGCCTGGCGATTGATCGGGCTTTCAGTGTGGCCGGTGCCGGGATCGTGGTGACCGGAACCGCGTTGTCTGGCCAGGTGGCCGTGGGCGATACGCTGATGTTGAGTCCGCTGGGTAAACCGGTGCGGGTGCGCGGCCTGCATGCGCAGAATCAGGCGGCTGACAGCGCAACGGCCGGGCAGCGAGTCGCGCTGAACCTGAGTGCCGACCGTTTGGCCCTGGAGCAGATTCACCGGGGCCACTGGTTGTTGGCCGAATGGCTGCATGCGCCGCCCCAGCGTCTGGATATCGAGATGACCTTGTTGGTCAGCGAGGCGCGCAGCTTCGAGCACTTTCAGCCAGTGCACGTGCATCTGGGCACTCAGGACGTGACCGGGCGAGCGGCCTTGCTGGAGGGCGCCAGCCTGGCACCGGGCGAGCAGATGTTCGCACAATTGCTGGTGAACGCGCCGGTGCTGGCGGTAAAGGGCGATCGTTTGATCCTGCGCGACCAAAGCGCTCAACGCACTCTCGGCGGTGGCCGGGTGCTTGACCCGTTCGCCCCGGCCCGACACCGCCGTAGCCCCGAAAGACTGGCGCAGCTAAAGACGCTGGCCACAACGACCAGCCTGGAAGATGCACTGCCGGCGCTGCTGGCCAACAGCGACACCGGGCTCGATCCGCAGCGTCTGGAACGCCAGTTCAATCGTCCGCGCGATAGCTGGGTGTTGCCCGATGACGTGCGCTTGATCGATACGCGGCAAGGGCCGTTGCTGTTCAATGCTGCCCGCTGGGAAGCCTTGAAAGCGCCACTGCTGGAACACCTGGCACGCTTTCATCAACTCGAACCGGATCAAATGGGACCAGACAGGGATCGCCTGCGTCGCTTCGCCGGCACCGCGCTGGACCGGCCGACCTTTATCAGCCTGCTCGAGGAATTACTGGCCAGCGGTGCGATTGTCGCCAGCGGCCCTTGGCTGCATTTGCCCGATCACCAGGTGCGATTGAGCGAAGACGATGAAACCCTGTGGCAACAATTACAGCCGTTGTTCGAACAGGCGGGTTTCGATCCGCCGTGGGTGCGTGATCTGGCTAAAGCGACAAGCCATGAAGAGGCCACCGTGCGTCTGCTGCTGCGCAAGATGGCGCGTTTGGGGTTGATGCATCAAGTGGTCCGTGACTTGTTTTATACCGAGCCCCTGGTGCGCCGATTGGCGGCTATGCTGGTGCAATTGGTCAGCGATGACCCGGTGATTCAGGTCACCGCGTTTCGCGATGCCGTGGGCCTGGGGCGCAAGCGCAGTATTCAGATTCTGGAGTACTTCGACCGAATCGGCCTGACCCGACGCTTTGGCGACCGGCGCCACATCCGGCTCGACAATGCACTGGCCCAACAAACAGAAGACTGAGTTCAAGGAAGGCAATCGCGCCCGGTGGCGCGGCCGGGCTTCAAACCCGGTTGGGGACGGCATCCGTTCCCGGGCAGGTTCGACTCCGGCTGCCTTCCGCCATTTGATAGAGCACAGGGACAGGTGCAATCGCTGTGGGAGCGAGCCTGCTCGCGATAGCGGTGTATCAACTGATAGAAATGTTGAATGTGAGTCCGTCATCGCGAGCAGGCTCGCTCCCACAGTAGTCCGAGTCGCTCGCAGGCCTTGCGTACCCCGCAAAGCCGTGGGGGGCTTACTGGGTTGCGGCGATCGGGTCGAGTCGGGCTGGGTCGTGCAGGAGGGAGAATCCCAGGTCGCGCAATGTGTGGCCGATGAAGCGTGAGCCCACATCATTCAAGTGTGCGTCATCGCGGTACAGCAACTGCCCGTCAATGATCGGGCTGCAGAGTCCCGCTGGGCATATCACTTGATTGGGGTCGATAAACCGCACCTGGGTCAGCCTGGCGCGTATCCCTTCCCAATAAGGCGCGGTGATATCCAGTGGGGCCGAGCATGGACGATCGGTGCCGAACATCAGGCGACGCACGGGGCAGGTCGCCGCGTTATCGATGTTCTGGTTGCGCAGAATCACGATGACCTGGCCGGTGTTGTTCGCCACGCGCTTGATGCTTGCTTCGATAATCTGCGCGGCCGCCGCATCCCTGGGCCAGGCGCCGGCCAGCACGACGTAAGGGTAGTGGTTCTGCTTGATCAGCTCGAACACCCGGGCATTGCGCGCCACGCAACGCTCGCCATACGCCGCGGACACCTCGGCGGCATAGCCGAAAATCGGCGGGCAGGCATCCAGGGTGTAGTCCATCAACCTGATGCCGTTGGGTTTGGCCAGGATATCGACCATGCCCGTGAAGTGATTGGCGAACGAGTCACCCACCATCATCCCGTCCAGTTGCTCCTTGTACGCACCGAGCCGGCAATCCGGATCGGGGTCGGCGCCGTACCGCGCACTGGGCATATGGCAACCGCTGCGAAGCCGGTTTGGTTTGCTCAGCGCCATGGCCTCGAGCCTCGACACTTCAGGCGCAAAACGCTGTGGAAAGCCATTCCACAGCAGGCTCAAGACCGCCAGAGCGGCCAGCCCCAGGACTGGGACCATGAATCGCCGGCCCAGTACGCGAGAAAATTGCAACTGCGCGCCGCTCCGTCGAAACGCAATTTCGACAAACCGCCAGGACCCCCACGACAACAGAATCGCCACCACTACCAGTGACAGGCCTACAGAAAGGGATATGTCGACGCCCAGATAATTCAGGTAGGCAATCAACGGCCAGTGCCATAAATACAGCGAATAGGAAATCAGGCCTATGAACACCATGGGTCGGTTGGTCAGCAGGCGCGAGCGAGCCTCACCGCTGCCGGCCAGAATCAGCAGCGCGGCCCCCAGGCAAGGTATAACAGCATTGACGCCGGGGAAGGGCGTGTCCGGGCTCAGGGCAAACAAGGAAAAACCAATCAACCCATACCCCGCCGCTGTATAAGCCAGCACTTCTATCCTGCCGAATGTACGTGGCTGATAAAGATAGATACCCAGCGCTCCGCCCATCATGAGCTCGAAAAACCGTGTGGGCAGCAGGTAATAGGAGGCCGTGGCAAAGACGTTCGTGGCGTATTCGGAAAGCCCCACTGCCGCCACGATACCGACGCCCAACACTGGCAGTACATGGCGCGGCACCAGGCGATAGAGCACCAGGATCAACAGCGGCCAGATCACATAGAATTGCTCCTCAATCCCCAGGGACCAGGTATGCAACAGTGGCGCCTCGCTGGCATCGGCGGCGAAATAGTTTCCGTACTTCATCCAGATATAGATATTCGAGACACCCAGCAGGGAGAACAGCGCACTGACGTTGAGCCGCGTCAGGTCGGCCGGGGAAAGAATGAAGGCCCCGGCGATCACGCTCGCCAACAACACCGTTGCCAATGCCGGAACGATGCGGTTGATGCGCCGCTGATAAAAACGTTTCAACGAAAAGGTGTTGTCCTTGATCTCGGAAAACACTTGGGAAGTAATGAGAAAACCCGAGATGACGAAAAAAATATCGACACCCACGAACCCGCCCGGCATCAGGTTGGCGTTGAGGTGATGAATGAACACGGCCAGCACCGCAATACAGCGAAGCCCATCGATATCGGGGCGATATTTGGTTTGATGCATGTCGGCGATCGTCCTTGAAGAGGAGTCAATCCAGGTGCGTCATGTTTATGACGAGTTTGCCGACAGCAGTTAACGGCACGTATTAGTCATTGATTGATAGCTGGAAGTTGAGGCTTTGCAAGGCTTTGAGCAAAACAAGACGGGGTAGACGACAAGCGGCGTTAGCCCATCGCCTGAGCGCAACCCCTGGTCTGCCCGTCACCCAACTCCGCTATCCTGAGCCTCACGTTTATCCATCGAGCCTTTTCATGCTTGAAGTTCGCGACGTTTTCAAGAGCTACGCCACGCCCCAAGGGTCATTGCCGGTGCTGCAAGGTATTGACCTGACGCTGGTCCCTGGTGACAGCCTGGCGCTGATGGGCGAGTCCGGCAGCGGGAAAAGTACCTTGCTGCATCTGGTTGCCGGCCTGGACAAGGTTGATCGCGGCAGCATTCGTTTTGGCCAGCGCAGGCTCGACGGCATGAACGAAAGCCAACTGGCAAACTGGCGACGTACACAGATCGGCCTGGTGTTCCAGCAGTTCAACCTCATCAGCAGCTTGCCGGTGGAGGACAACCTGGCGTTCCAGGCGCGACTGTGCGGGCGCTATGACCCAGCCTGGCAGACCCATCTGGTGCAACGGCTCGGGCTTTCCGATTTTCTGCGGCGTTATCCCGAGCAGCTTTCCGGCGGTCAGCAGCAACGGGTGGCGCTGGGCCGGGCGCTGGCCTCGCGGCCGGCCTTGTTGCTGGCCGACGAACCTACCGGCAGTCTCGACGAGGCTACCAGCGACGAGGTGTTGCAACTGTTGCTGGAGTTGCTCGATGGCAGCCCGACAAGCCTGCTGATGGTCACTCACAGTCCCCGGGTGGCAGCCCGGTTGAGCCGTCGCGTGGTCTTGCAAGGCGGACGCCTGGCGCAGGTGGTCCAGGGGTGATGATCCTTCGCCAGACGCTCAAGGCTTTGCTCAGCCATTGGCGCCAGCATCCGGTGCAGTTCTTCAGTGTCCTGACCGGGCTCTGGCTCGCCACCAGCCTGCTCACCGGTGTGCAGGCGCTCAACAGTCAGGCCCGGGACAGTTACGCTCGAGCCAGCCAGCTCATAGGCGGCGAACCCCAGGCCAGTCTCAGCGCGCCCGGTGGCGGCACCTTCACTCAACAATGGTTTGTCGATCTGCGTCGTCAGGGCTGGCCGGTATCGCCAGTGTTGCAGGCTCGGGTGACGCTACAGGGGCACGAAGACCGACGCCTGCAGTTAATGGGCATCGATCCGGTGTCTTTGCCCCCCGGTGCCGCAGTGGCGGGGCAGGCCCGGGAGATGGCAGAAGTGGTGGAGTTTTTCACTGAGCCTGGCCGTACCTGGATCGCTGCGCAGACTTTGCAGGCCTTGGGGCTGAACGAGGGCGACCGGCCCCGAACAGTCGATGGACAGTCCCTGCCGCCGCTGCTTATTCAGGCGGACATGGCGCCGGGCGTGCTGCTGATGGACATCGGCTTCGCCCAGCAAGTACTCGGCCGGCCGGACCAGCTGTCGCGATTGCTATTGCCTGCCACGTTCACGGCGCCCTTGCCGGATGCGTTCAACGGCCGGCTGCAGTTCAAGCACGCCGATGAAGAAAACAATCTGTCGCGCCTGACCGAAAGCTTTCACCTGAACCTCGACGCCCTGGGGGTGCTGTCCTTCGTGGTGGGGCTGTTCATCGTTCACGCAGCCATTGGCCTGGCCCTGGAACAACGCCGCGGCTTGCTGCGAACCCTGCGGGCCTGTGGCGTCAGTGCGCGGTTGCTGGTCACCAGCCTGGTCCTCGAATTGGGGGCGCTGGCCTTGCTCGGTGGTATCGCCGGCGTGCTCAGTGGCTATTGGCTGGCCAGCCTGTTGTTGCCCGATGTCGCGGCGAGCCTGCGCGGCTTGTACGGCGCCGAAGTGGCTGGTCACCTGAACCTCAGCCCGTGGTGGTGGCTCAGCGGCGTGGGCCTGAGCCTGCTCGGCGCGCTGTTGGCCGGGGCCGGCAGTTTGCTGCGGGCGGCGCGCCTGCCGTTGTTGGCGCTGGCCAATCCCCAGGCCTGGCATCAGGCTCATGCTCGCTGGCTGCGTCGCCAGGGTTGGGTGGCGACATTGGCGGGGTTGCTCGCGGTAACGGCGTTGATCTGGGGCGACAGCCTGGCCAGCGGGTTTGTCTTGATGACGGCGTTGTTGCTCGGTGCTGCCCTGGCCTTGCCGGTGTTGCTCAACGGTGCGCTGAAGCTGCTGTTACGCCGCAGTCGTTCGGTGCTTGGGCAATGGTTTCTCGCCGATTGCCGTCAGCAGTTGCCGACACTGAGCCTGGCACTGATGGCGTTGCTGCTGGCGCTGGCGGCCAACATCGGAGCCGGCAGCATGACCACAGGTTTCCGTCAGACCTTCAGTGACTGGCTCGAACAACGGCTGACCGCCGAGCTGTATATCAGCCCGCAAACCCCGGCCCAGGCGGGCGAGCTGCACGCCTGGCTCAAGGAGCAGCCGGCGATTACCACGATATTGCCCAACTGGCAGGTCTCGATCACCTTGCAAGGCTGGCCGACGGACATCTACGGCATTATCGATCACAGCGCCTATCGCCAGCATTGGCCGTTGCTGGAGTCGGTTTCCGACCAGCCTTGGGAGCAACTGGCCGCTGGCGATACGCTGATGCTTAGCGAGCAACTGGCCCGCCGTCTCAAAGTGAATATTGGCGATCGATTGACGCTCCCGACGCCCCAGGGACCCTGGACGCCGCGCCTCGTCGGGATCTATGCCGACTACGGCAACCCCAAGGGCCATGTGCTGGTCAATGCCGACCACTTGCTGCGGCATTGGCCGCAACTGACGCCGAACCGCTTCAACCTGCGCATCGAACCGTCTGCGATCCCGGCGTTGCTGACGGCGTTGCAGGCCCGGTTCAGCCTGGATGACAGTCGTATCGTCGATCAGGCGCGGCTCAAGGGCTGGTCGACGCAAGTATTCGAACGCACCTTCGCCGCCACCGCCGCCCTCAATAGCCTGACGCTGGCGGTGGCCGGGGTCGCGTTGTTCATCAGCCTGCTGACCCAGAGCCAAAGCCGCCTCGGCCAGTTGGCCCCGCTGTGGGCATTGGGGGTGACGCGTCGGCAGTTGATGTTGCTTAACCTCGGTCAGACTTGGCTGTTGGCGCTATTGACCCTGGTGCTGGCCTTGCCATTGGGCATCGCCCTGGCCTGGTGCCTGGACGCGGTGATCAATGTGCAGGCCTTCGGCTGGCGCCTGCCTTTGCGGGTGTTCCCGTGGCAATTGGCGCAGTTGCTGGGCCTGGCGATGCTCGCCACGCTGCTGGCGTCGGCCTGGCCGCTGTATGCGTTGTACCGCACGCAACCGGCGGATTTGCTAAGGACCTTCGCCCATGAAGATTAAACTCGGTCTGATGTTGCTGGCGTTGCTCAGCGGTTGTGATAACCCGCAACCGCCGCAACAGGGTTTCGCCGGCCTGGCCGATCAGGCCGTTGCATTCAAGCCCGTGGTGCCGGGGCGAGCATTCAGCTTTCCCGCCGATCATGCCGTTCATGAGGGGTTCCGCATCGAGTGGTGGTACGTCACCGCTAATCTCAAGGATGCCGAGGGCCGCGATTACGGCGTGCAATGGACACTGTTTCGCAGCGCCCTGAACGCTGCTCCTCAGGCCAGTGGCTGGCGCAACCAAACGATCTGGCTCGGTCATGCTGCGGTCACTTCCAGTACTGTTCATCATGCCGCCGAGCGCTATGCTCGGGGCGCAGTGGGGCAGGCCGGGGTGCAGACCACTCCTTTCGACGCCTGGATCGATGACTGGCGGTTCGCGACGCAAGCGTCTGGGGCCGATCCATTGGCGGACATGCTGCTCAAGGCCAGTGACCCACACTTCAGTTATGAGCTGAGCCTCACGTCGACTCGTCCGCTGGTGCTGCAGGGCGATAAAGGTTTCAGTCAGAAATCCGAACAGGGCCAGGCGTCGTACTACTACAGCCAGCCGTTTTTCCAGGCCAGCGGCCATGTGGAAATCGATGGCCAGCGTTATACGGTCAGCGGCCCGGCCTGGCTTGACCGCGAATGGAGCAGCCAGCCGCTGACCGCCAACCAGACGGGCTGGGACTGGTTCTCCCTGCACCTGGACAGCGGCGAGCATGTGATGCTCTACCGCATGCGCCACAAGGATGGGGCGCCGTACCTCACAGGTACCTGGATCGATGCCCAAGGCACGGCGCAAACCCTGCACGCCGGGGAGATCAGCCTTGAACCACTGGACACCACCGAGGTTGCCGGGCGTTCGATGCCGGTGCGCTGGACGATCAAGATCCCCGGCAAGCGACTCGACATCACCACCGATGCCCTGAACCCCAATGCCTGGATGAACCTGCGCATCCCCTATTGGGAAGGCCCGGTGCACCTGAGCGGCAGCCACGGTGGCAACGGTTATCTGGAAATGACGGGCTACTGAGAATCGCCGGAACTCCCCGGGAACGTCGACCCTCATACCTTATGAATGCCTCTGAGGAGCCCGTCATGAGCGATGACCTCAAACTTCCCTCGCTGGCCGATTGGCAGCGCTTGTTCGACGACAAGACTTACTGGCAGCAGTCGCCCGATGTCCATTTCACCGAGCTGATGCGGGTGGCCGATGACCTGTTTGGCCAGGGCGCTATCGATCTGGCGCAATGGCAGGAACTCAAGGCCAGGGCCGAGCAACTGCACCACCGCTCACCGGACGCCAACGTCGCTGAAGAAGTCGCCGACCCTGACGCCTGACGCGCAGGCCCGGACAAACCAAGGAGTTCGCCATGAAACCCAACCCCGATCAAACGTCGCACAACCCGGACGAGCCAGCGATGCCTGGCGAAGTGGAACGCGACAACGATGCCCTGCGCCCGAATGACCCGGCCAAACGCAAACAGCAGGAAGGTGACGCTGAGACCGGAGAGACTGATGCGCAAAAGACCGGACGACGTGGCTGATAGCCCCGCAGTCTTCAAAACGGTTTGTTAATGACTGTTTTACTTGCCACCTCTTGTGAGGCGTAGCGGATATATTTTTTGTACTGCTCTTGGGGTTTGTATAGATGTTTGTATAGCTATGCAGGCGAGCTGGAGTTTGTCGAAATTCTTGGGGGAGAGCGCCCGCTCGCGCCGGCTGTGAAGCGCTATAAAACAGCGGCAACTGCGCCGCCGAAGGACAGCGGGAGTTCTCGTCGCGGCAATTGATTGAACGTTAATAATGACGACGAAAGATAAATAATTATTTAAACAGGGGGCCGGACATATTTCGCAAGTTCCACTATTATTGGCCCGTTCGCCCAGTGTCAGGCTCTTTACCAGTGCATGGAATGCCGAGGCCGTCGCACTGGGCGAACACCACCCTCTGAATCAATAACTACCGGCGATTAACCGGCAACTGGTGAGCGCCAGTCATCGGAGCCCGACGTGCCGCTGACTTCGTGAGTCCAGGTGATCTTGCGGTAAGTGAAGTGCACATCTTCCAGGTGAGTGAAGTGCGCGTTCGCCGGGTCCTGACAGTTGCGCATGTAGTCCTTGATATCGACGATGATCGCGTCTTCCAGGGTGGTGGTGTAGTAATGCTCCTGAGTGCCGGCGGCCGAGGTGCGATACCACTGGATTTCGACTTTGGTCAGGCGCTCTCCACAGGTCAAAGCCGCCAGTAGCAGCGGCGAGGCCTTGTCGAACACCTTGGTGATAACCAGCGGTTTATGCACGCGCTGGCCGGTTGGCTGGCCGGACTGAGGATCGCGGGGAATGATGACCTGGTGTTCAAAACCTTGCACCATGACTTGATCTTCATGACCTTCCTGATAGGTGTTGCCCACTGAGTCGGCCGTAAACGCGCCGGCAGTGATCAGACCTTGTTTGGTGCCTTCGATGGACATGTAAGCGGGGGTAGCCAATGGATGCTCTCCTTGCTGGATAACTAAAGGGACCTGGGAAGGGAATCGTCCCCAGGTGGCCTGACGGTTATCAAGAGCTATGCCATCTTCTATAAAAGCTATTTATATCAATAAGTTAAGATTAAATATCGATCCGTGATCGCTCTGGGGACAGATGAGTGCGCGCGAGGAGTTGCGTAGTCCGGCAAGCCGGATGCGCAATTCCTTACGCATTCGGCTTTCGGATTTTTCCTATGTTTCCAGGGCGGACATGCACTCATCGATGGAGCGCTGTTGCGTTTCGGCATACAGCCGCAGCTCATCGATGGTCGGCTGCCCCAGCGCTTGCTCGAAAGCCTGGCGGTTGGACTGTCCGGCGTAATGAGTTTGGGCGGCATCGCCGAGGTTCGACTGGAAGATGCCAGCGGCGCTCACTGGCAGGAAGTCTTCGTACACCAAGGGTTCGGCGCGCAGGTATTGCTCGTCCAGCAAGCGCTCCAGCGAGACCGGTTGCTGGAGGGTGCCTTTGGCGGCGAGGCCCTTGGGCGTCACGAAATAGCGAAAGTACGCCAGTGCTTGCCGACGCAGCTCCTCGTGATTGTCAGGGAACTGGGCAAAGTATTCGGCCATCAGTGCGTTGTAGCGCCCGGCGTTGGCTTCGTTGGGAAACGCCCCGAGCGCATCTCGTGCGGCGTTCAGTAACTGGTCGTAGAGCGCGCGCCCCTTGGGTGTGAGGGCGGCGCCCCGTTGTTCGATTTCGCCGAAGCGGGCGCTGTGGCTGCCTTGGGATTGTGGCTGGTCGGTGAACGCCACAGGTTCGTCGAGCGCCTTGAAACTGGTCTGGCGCAACAGGATCGGGCAATTGCGACGGGGCGGGCCTTCGACGACCGCCTTGGGGGTGATACCGTGCACAGGCATCTGGGCCTGAACGATGTCGATGTCCAGGGTTCGCGGCGTCAGGTGATTGATGTGCGGGCCCTTGAAGGCCACTACGTCGGCGATCAGCCGATGCTGGGCACTGAGTTGTCGATATTGCTCAGCCGTGACGGTAGCGCTGTGGTGCCAGCGAAAGGTTTCCAGGGCCTGTTGGACGAAGTCCTCGGCTTGAGGCTCCGTCAGGCCACCCTGGCGTTCGGCGAGGTCGATGAGCTGCAGGGCTGTGGACGTGAAGATCTGCCGCTTCTTCAGTACCGATTCGGCAAAGGCCCGAAGCTCGGCGCTTTCGATCAGCTCCAGGCGCAGCAGCGAGGTAAATACCCGGAACGGGCTGACCTGCAGGGCGCTTTCATGCACGGCGCGAAATGCCGTGGAATGCACCGGTACCCCAGCGGGCGTGAGGTCGTAGTAGCCCACCGGGTGCATGCCCATGACCGCGAACAGGCGCCCCAGGGTGGCCAGTTCCGCCGCGGTGCCGACGCGGATCGCGCCGTGGCGCTCCAGGTCAAGGCGCTGGAGTTCGCCGGTGCTGCGCAGGTGTTCGGCCAAGTGCGGGTCGTTGACCAGCACCTGGGCATTGGTCTGTTCCACCAGGTTCATCAGTGCGCCGTACAGCGGCACCTCGTCGCGGTACATGTCGGACATCGCCCTGGAGAAGCGTTGGCGGATCAGGTCTGGACTGACGAAGCTCATGGTGAGTGTTCCTGGCGCAAGCTGTGGGAAAGTGGAAGGAAAGATCGCAGCCTTCGCCAGTGTCCACAAACGAAGAATCTTCAGGACTTCATTCTGTCAGGGACTGATCGACCCACTCCACAAGGGATCGGGCAAGCCTTGACCCGCGGCATCACGGTCACTGGCCCAGGTCTTTGAGAAAATCGCGATACAGCGCCGCGGTTTTCCCTGGCCGTTCGACCATGGGCATGTGGCCCACCCCCTCCCAGATTTCCACGCGCAAGTCGGCGATGCCCTTGCTCCACACCGGCACGCTGCTGACGTCGATCAGCCGGTCCTTGCGGCCCCAGAGCAGCAGCGAAGGCGCGCGGATGTCGGGCAAGCGCGGCTCCATCGGCGGGCTGGCACGAAAGTCCACGAAGATTTCCGCCAGTTCGTCCCGACGCTGTTCGTAACGTTCGGCCAGCGCCGCCAGCACCACACTCGGTAGCCACGGCGGCGACGCCATGGTCATCGCATAGAAAGGGGCGAAATCGTCCCGCGAGCGCACCAGGAACGGGTTGTGGCCGGCCGCCAGGTGCCGCTCCATGTCGCTGGGTTCGGGCGCGGTGACGCCGGCCGGGTCGATCAGCGCCAGGGTCAGTATCCGCTCCGGCGAAGTCGCCGCCAGCCAGGCGGCGAGATGACCGCCCATGGAGTTGCCGATCACATGGACCTTGTCCAGGCCGCAGGCATCCAGCAGCTCGATCACCCGCCGGGCCTGGGTCGGGATGTCATAACCGCCGCCGGCCTTGAAGCCGGTTTCGCCATGACCGGCCAGGTCGGGAACCACCACCCGGTAGTCGCCAACAAAGTGCCGGGCAAATCGCAACCAGAGGTTCTTGTCGGCGCTGTAGCCGTGCAGCATCAATATGCTGCCGGACGCTTCGTAAGGCCCGCCTTGCCAGGTCGACACGGTCATCTCGCTGATGGGCACCGTGATCTTGTGCAATCGGTACAGACGCGCTTCCAGGGCCATGCCCATGTCGTACAGCACATGGCCGATGCCTGGATACGTCAGCCAGCTCCAGGCGATAAACACGGCGAGGACTACCCACAACACCAACATGTTTTGCCCTCCAGGGGTCAGGACAGAATGTGGTCGGCCAACCGGAGCCGACGAGTCAGATAGTGATAAGTGAAGCTGAAACCGGGGAACATCGCGACGACGTGGCCGCTTTTGCTTTGATACCAGCTGTGACAGGCGCCGGATTTCCATACGGTGCGTGCATTTCCCGGCGGATCATTTCGGTGTAGCGCTGTTCGGCCGCAGGCAGCACTTCGATGTTGCGCAGGTGCTGCCGGTTCAGGGGGCGGATGCAGTCCAGGATGTAGTACATCTGTGATTCGGTGATGGATAACGCCGAGGGGTGACCGATGCCAGTGTTGGGCCCAGACGTCGTGCAGTCGGGTGCCGTTGCGGCCGGTAACGGGATCGGAAATCACCCCGGCGGTGGCGCCACTGCCGGCTATGGCGACACGTTTATGGCGATAGTCGCAGGCGTGGTCCCAATCATTGGTGTGAAACGTCTTGCTCTGGAAGCGATCCCTGCCTTCGAACGGTGGCATCACCGGTTGGCTGAGGGGACCTGTGGCATTGATCAGGAGCTGCATATGGGCCCCCTTTTCTGGTGATTGATTGCCGATTCCCTCTGTCATGTATAGGCCAAAATCCGAGCAAAGCCCGTGCATTTGATGGCGAATAAATACCCTTTCATCGGTAGTGGCTATTTGATGCCGCCCTGATAGACTTCAAACAACCCTATCCCACAACCCGGGAAGCCCTCGGTACAGAGGCCTCTATGCAAAAAACGGGACGAAAGGGACTGTCATTGGCCAGGAGGCTTTACACCTCACGAATCCTGGGTCTGATGCTAGGGTTGTTGTTGGTGAGTGTCGCTGTCTATCCCCTCGACCCGGCACCCTGGGTTTGGGCGGCCATGCTGTTCAACGGCCTGATATGGCCGCATGTGGCCTATCAATGGGCCCGCCGCGCGGCGCAGCCGCACCAGGCTGAACGCCGAAACTTGCTGGTCGACGCCTTTCTTGGCGGCTTCTGGGTCGCGGCGATGCAATTCAATCCGCTGCCCACGGCCGTTACGCTGGCGATGATGGCGATGAACAACGTCTCCATCGGGGGCCTGCGTTTTATGTTCGCAGGGGCGACGGTCCAAATGGCAGGCATCGCTCTGGGCATGGCAATCTTCCCGTTGACCAGCGTGCCCATGACCAGCTCGGCGCAGCTCTATGCCAGTTTGCCTTTGTTGTGCATATATCCGCTGGCGCTGGGTTGGATCTGTTTTCGCCAGACCGACATCCTGGGCCGGCAAAAGCGCGAGTTGTTGGCCCTGAGCCGTACCGACAGCCTGACCGGTCTGCTCAATCACGGAGCCTGGAAGGACCGGCTCGACGAGGAATTTCAGCGCTGCCTGCGACAGCCCCACGATAGGGCAGGTCACGGTGTGATTGTGCTGATGGACATCGACCACTTCAAAACCATCAATGACACTTATGGTCATGGCGCGGGTGACGATGTGTTGCGGCAGCTCGGCAAGATGCTCAAGCAAAACCTGCGGGCCGCCGACATTGTCGGGCGTTATGGCGGTGATGAGTTCTGCGTGATTCTGCCGGACCTGACCTTGCACAACGCCGTGCAGGCCATGGACGGCCTGCGCGAGCGATTCGCGCTGCTCGGTTACGAACAGGTCCCCGCGCTAAAAGTCAGCTTGAGCATTGGCCTGGCGGCCTTCAACCCGGCCTATGGCGACGCGACCCTCTGGCTCAACGACGCCGACCAGGCGCTCTATGAAGCCAAGACCACCGGGCGCAACCGTGTCGTTTGTTACCGGCAGCGACAGCTGCTGGAGGTGTCGGCCGTATCTCTTTAATACTCACTTTTGGTCACGAGAAAGGGGTTGCTACACTGCGGATTTATCTGTTGTCGCGGACCCGTTGTGGGAGCAAGCTTTGCTCCCACAGGCCTCGGGTGTTTTCCAGAGGCCAGTTTCAGGTGGTGAGGCGGCTAGCGCGGGTCGACGTTATCCAGCACCCGGTTCGCCAGCAAGCCGCTCAGTTCGATCAGTTGCTGAATGCCCAGGGCCACGTGGCGCCGGGAACCTTCCAGATCGAAGGCCAGGTCGCTGACCATGGCATTGGCCGAGGCCAGGGTTTCGCTGAGGTTGGCGAGCAGGGCTTCGGTGTCGATGCCGTTGACGACGGTGAAGACTTGGTTTGGATCAGGCTCGGGCTTGGTTGGTTTGGGCTTGAGGTAGAAGTCGAGGGCGCGGTCGGCGGCTTTGTCGAATTCTTTGGCGTTGAGGGCGGTTGGATCGGTGTCTGGCGGATTGGGTGTTGGTTTGAACATTGATGAAACTCCAGGTAAGAAATTGGAGCCATCCCTTTCGCTACCAAACGAAGGGAGGTGGCCATACGAAGGTTGGTAGACCGGTTACCTGGCAACCCGGCGCGTCCGAGGACGCCCTGCGCATGACCACCATAAAACAGAGGGCATAGAAATCCCCTGCGTCAGGTTGCACGTGCACCAGGAAAACCGGGCTACCAAACCCGATCGCTGATTCGTCAGCGACCGGAAAACGATAAAGCCCCGTCCCAAGGCGCACAAGCCGGCGGATTCTGGCGTAGTTGTAGGCAACGGCGCAAGGCGAGGCGGTCAGGTCCTACACTGATGCTGGCGGGATAAACATTTGGCCTTTCGGTGTCAGTAAACCCAAACCTCCACCCGCCGATTCCTGACCCGGCCTTCATCCTCGCTATTGGCCGCCACCGGCATCAGGGCACCGAAGCCGCGTACTTCGCGCAGGGCCACACCGTATTTGACCAATTCGCGCCGCACCGCCATGGCCCGCAACCGGGACAGAAGGTCGGCGCGCGCCGGGTCGTCCTTGGCGTCGCCAAACCCGACCAGCGTTACTCGGCGGTCGAGCTTGTCGTGCTGCTTTATATAGGCGAGCACACGACCCAAATCCTGCTGGGCCTTGTTGTCGAGGCTGGCGCTGCCTTCTTCGAAGCGAAAATTCACCGACAAGCGATGGGCATGTCGACTCAGAGCCTGATAACCCTCGGGCATCAATGCATTGGGGGTGACGGCCATGGCCTGGACCGTTTGCGCGATGAACCCGTTGGCCGCGACGATGGCCTGTCCCTTTTCGCTTTGGCTGAACTCAACCAAAGCCTGCGCCCACGGATTTGTTTCCTGCGGTGGCAGATAAAAGAACAGCCTGCGGGACAAGGGGTAGTCTTCGGTGGCGATCAGGTTGTTCAACGGCATCATGGGTTGGGAATCGCCGTCGACAATCGCCAGTGCCTTGGCCTGGCGCACGTAGGGCAAACCGATGAAGCCGATGCCTTGCCGGTCCTGGCTGACAGCGTCGGAAAGCTGCTCGCTGGATTCGAAGCGCTGGGCAGAAGGGGCCAGGCGTTTTCCCTGTCGGTTGAGCACCAGTTCCTTGAAGGTGTCGTAGGTGCCGGACTGCTCGTCCCGGGCGTAAAGGTGAATCGGCCCGCCGGCGCTGCCCACCGCCTCCCAGGTGCTCACCTCGCCGCTGAATATCTTCGCCAGTTGCCTGGTTTCGAGTTGGCGCAGCGGGTTTTGTGGGTGAAGAATGATCGCCAGGCCATCGATGGCGATGACCTGTTCGGCGCTGGGGCTTTTCAGATCGCCCAGGTGTGCCAGTTCCTTGAGTTCGCTGTCCTTGATCGGTCGGGAAGCGGCAGCCAGGTCGGCGCTGGCGTGCCTGAGGGCAGAAAAGCCGGTACTGGAGCCGTGAGCCGCGATGTCGATTTCCACCCGCCGACCATCGGCCGCCTGGCCGACGATTCGCTGCTCGTTCTCGCGACCGGTGATTTCGCTGCGAACCTTGAACAGCCCCTGGTCCACCATCAGCGCTTTGACCAGCGCCGGCCCCAGCGTTGCGCCGATGGTGTTCGAGCCCTGCAGGCGCAGCGCGGGGCCGTGTTCGGGAATCGGCAGGCCGCTGGCCCATGCCGTGAGCGGCAGCCAGAGGCTGATGAAAAAAACAACGCGCAGCCGCATGCCGGAACCTTCTGAACCTGAGGACGTGGCGGAAGATTAAGTCAGTCAGGTTACTGAAAAGTGACAGACGTGCGACTTTTCAGCCGCCACAGAGGGATGCAGGGCGCTGCGTTCTGATAGAGGGATGCAGGGAACTGCGTTCTGTGGGAGCAAAGCTTGCTCGCGATACAGGCGACTCGGTTTAACGGCGGGACCGTGTCATTGTTCATCGCGAGCAAGCTTTGCTCCCACAGGCTTGTGCAGGTTTTGTGTGCGCCAGTCAGCTCAACTGCAGCCAGATCGGCGCATGGTCCGAAGGTTTCTCCATGCCCCGCAGCTCATAGTCCACCCCGGCATCCTTGACCCGCGGCAGCAGTCCATGGGAGGTGAGAATCAGGTCGATGCGCAAGCCACGTTTGGGTTCGTCTTCGAACCCGCGGCTGCGATAGTCGAACCAACTGAAGCGATCGGTGACGTCCGGGTTCAGATGGCGGAAGCTGTCCACCAGGCCCCAGTTTTTCAGGCGGGCCATCCATTCGCGCTCTTCCGGCAAGAAGCTGCATTTGCCGGTTTTCAGCCAGCGCTTCATGTTGTCCGGGCCGATGCCGATGTCGCTGTCTTCCGGGGAAATGTTCACGTCGCCCATCACCACCACGGGCTGGTCGTTGCTGAAACGGCTTTCCAGAAGTTGCTGCAGGTCGTTGTAGAAGCGCTCCTTGGCCGGGAACTTGGTCGGGTGATCGCGGCTTTCGCCTTGGGGGAAATAACCGTTCATGATGGTGACCGGCACACCGTTGGCATCGGCGAAAGTGCCCCAGATGAAACGCCGCTGGGCGTCTTCCTCGTCGCCCTCGAAGCCTTTGTGCAACGTCAGTGGGGCCTGGCGGGAGAGCAGGGCGACGCCGTAGTGACCCTTCTGCCCATGGTAATGCACGTGATAACCCAGGGCCTGCACCTCGGCGAGGGGGAACTGCTCGTCGTGGACCTTGGTTTCCTGCAGGCCGATCACGTCAGGCTGATGTTTCTCGATCAGCGCCGCCAACTGATGGGGGCGGGCGCGCAGCCCGTTGATGTTGAAGGAGACGATCTTCATGGTCGGCTGTCCTGGCAAAACTGCGATGCTAGCTGACATGTAGGACCACGGCCAGCGTGGCAGTAGGGCAAATGCGCTGCTAATGTCCTGTGCATGTAGGAACGATCACCACCCAATCGGGTTCGTACTCAATAAGAGCGGGGCCTCACCGAGCTTCGTCCAGGAGATTGACCGTCATGCCAGAAACCGCCACCGCCATCGCCGACATCCATATGCTCGACAGTGGTTATTCCCGCGAGGCACGTTCATTGCTCTACCAGGCCTATCGCCATGAACCGACCTTCAGCTTCCTGTTCGAGTCCGAGCGGCCGGGTTATGAACATCGGGTACGGGCCACGGTGCGCGAATTGGTCAAGCAGCACTTTCTCCAGGATTTGCCAGCCATCGGCTTGCTGGTCAACGACCGCCTGATTGGCATCGCCCTGATTGCTCCACCGCAGCGCCGCCTGGGGATCACCGAAAGCTGGGCCTGGCGCCTGCGCATGGTGTTGAGTACGGGCTTTCGCTGCACCCGGCGTTACCTGGATTACCATGGCGCAGTGACGGCTTGCCTGCCGTCGGATTCTGTCCATGTGTTGCCACTGCTGGGGGTGCATCCGCAGTTTCAAGGCCAGCATTTTGGCGAACAGTTACTGACGGCGGTACATAACTGGTGTGCGGTGGACGAGAACTCCCAGGGTGTGGTGCTGGACACCGGCAACCCACGTTACCTGGAGTTCTATAAACGCCAGGGCTATGAGGAAATCGGCGAGATTGCGGTAGGCCCCGTCCGCGAACATGTCTTCTTTCACGCCAACCCGCAGGTATTGCAAAGCGCAACGGCTTAATCCGGGGAAACTTTTGAGACATGTCCGGCTCTATCAGGCTTCCAAGCTCGTGATAGCATCCGCGCCATGAATTTCCCAGGACGAATAACCAGTGGTGCGCTCTTGCTGTCCCTCAGCTGCGCGGCGCTGGCACAAAGTGAATTGGATGTACGGGTCAAGCCGTCCAACGATCAGCTCAAGGCTAACGTAGAAGGCTACATCGGCGGCGTAGGCGATCGTGACGAAGAGGCCTTGTTGCGCTTCAGTCGTGGTGCCGAGGAACAGGCGCGCAAAGCCGCCCAGGCGTTGGGCTACTACCAGCCGCAGATCGACAGCGAGGTTGAGGGCGGCAAGCCCCCGCGCCTGATCCTGACCATCGACCCTGGCGAGCCGGTGCACCTGCGCAATGTCACCGTGCGCATCGACGGCCCGGCGGCTTCCCTCAAGGCTTTTCGCGTACCCGACAACGCCGCGCTCAAGCCTGGCGCAGTGCTTAACCATGGGCGTTATGAAGACGCCAAGCGGATCATCCAGAACCAGGCTTCGCGTTACGGGTTCTTCAGCGGGCGATTTGTCAGCCAGAAGCTGTTGGTGGACCCCCAGGCTGGCGTCGCCGACATCGAGCTGGTCTACGACAGCGGCCCGCGCTACGCCCTGGGCCCGGTGAGTTTCGAGGGTGACACGCCATTTGATGAAGAGTTGTTGCAGCGCATGGTGCCGTTCAAGGCGGGCGAGGCGTACGACTCGGAACTCATTGCAGAACTCAACCAGGCCCTGCAATCGAGCGGATATTTCGAAGGCGTTCGGGTGGATGCGGCGCCCACCGCAGCCACCGATAACGTGATCCCGGTGGCGGTCAAGCTCGACACCCGCAAGCCGCGCACCATGGGTTTTGGCCTGGGGTTTTCCACCGACGTCGGGCCACGGGCCAAGGCCAACTGGACGCGCCACTGGGTCAATCCTCAGGGCCACAGTTATGGCTGGGAAGCGGAAGTCTCGGCACCCCGGCAGAACGTTGGCCTGTGGTACGACGTGCCCCTGGACCCGCCGTTGACCGACAAGATGCGCTACGCCGGTGGCTATCAATATGAAGAGCTTTCCGGCACCGATAGCCTCAGCAAGCTGCTGACCGTGGGCCCCGAATGGCACAGCAAGTTACCCAGTGGCTG
This sequence comes from Pseudomonas hefeiensis, assembly GCF_030687835.1. Classification (NCBI taxonomy): domain Bacteria; kingdom Pseudomonadati; phylum Pseudomonadota; class Gammaproteobacteria; order Pseudomonadales; family Pseudomonadaceae; genus Pseudomonas; species Pseudomonas hefeiensis. Next base: position 4,219,728 of record NZ_CP117449.1, on the reverse strand, counting down.
GCAGCGGGTGGTGTCGCTCAAGTGGCAGCGTGAGGAATATCGGCTCGGCGACGATTCGGGCCTGAGCACCTTGCTGATGCCGGGCGTGAGCTATTCCTACCTGCGCAGTGACAACCGCATCGATCCACGCAACGGCTATCGCATTCAATTCGACACCAAGGTCGCCAAGGAAGGGCTGGGGTCGGACAACAACCTTTTATATGGCACGGCCATGGTCAAGGGCCTGACCACGGTGTTCAACAAGCATCGCCTGCTGGCCCGGGCCCAGGTCGGTGGCAGCGCCACCAATGGCTACAAATCCATCCCGCCGTCCCTGCGCTTTTTTGCCGGTGGCGACCAGAGCGTGCGCGGTTACGATTATCAGAGCCTGTCACCGGAAAACTCCGAAGGTGATCGCATCGGTGGTCGCTACATGGTCGCCGGCAGCCTCGAGTATCAGTATTCGATTGCGCAAAAATGGCGATTGGCGACCTTCGTCGACCAGGGTAATTCCTTTAACAGCCTTGAGCTGCCGAGCCTCAAGACGGGCGTTGGCGTCGGGGTGCGCTGGGTGTCGCCGGTGGGGCCGATCCGCCTCGACCTTGCCCACGCGCTGGATGACGACGGCGGCATTCGCTTGCACTTTTCCATGGGGCCCGAGTTGTGAATCGTGGGTTGAAAATAGCGCTGCTGACGCTCGGCGCGTTGCTGCTGGTGGTCTTGCTGACCCTGAGCGTCGTGCTCGGCACGCAATGGGGCAGTCGTTGGGCGCTTGGCGTCGTGCCGGGTTTGAGCACGGATAATTTCCAGGGACGGTTGGGCGGTCAGTGGAGTGCCGACCACCTGTTGTGGCAGCAAGACAGCAGCCGAGTGGAACTCGATCAGGTGATCTTCGCCTGGTCGCCGCTGTGCCTGGCGCGCATGACCCTGTGCATTGACCAGCTCAAGGCCGACAAGGTCAGCCTGCAATTTCCTCCGTCCGCCGACGAGCCCAGTAGCGGTCCGATCACTTTGCCGGACCTGAACTTGCCGCTTGCCCTCGAATTGGGCGACGTGCAAGTCGGCAGCCTGTTGTTCAATGGCAGCGAACAGCTCAAAGGGTTGCAACTGGCCGCGCACTGGACCGCCCAGGGTCTGCAGATCGACGCGGTGCAGCTACAGCGCGACGAGCTGAGCCTGACGCTGTCCGGGGTGCTGCAACCCGGCGGCGACTGGCCCCTGAAGGCCCAAGGCCGGTTGACTTTGCCGGCGCCGGGCGCCACGCCTTGGACGCTGGACCTGAAGATCGATGGCAATCTGCTCAAAACCCTCAACCTTAACGCCGACAGCAGCGGTTATCTGCAAGGCCAACTGGTCGGTGAGCTGCAACCGCTGGCGGACAACCTGCCGGCCAAGGTACGCATCACCGCCGACGGCTTCAGGGCCAGCGCCGATCTGCCGGACACCCTGATGCTCAATCAACTGGAACTGACCGGCGAAGGCGATCTGAACAGCGGCTACCAGTTGCTTGGCAAGGCCACGTTGCCCGCCGAAAAAGGCCCGGTGGCATTGCTGCTGCAAGGCAAAGTGGACGCCAACGGTGCGCAGATCGCCGGCCTGGACCTCAACGCCGGTGATCAGCAACACCTCAAGCTCACCGGCCAACTGGACTGGCGCGAAGGCTTGAGCGCCGAGGCAAAAATCGCTTGGCTGGACTTCCCTTGGCATCGCCTCTATCCGCTGATCGACGAGCCGCAGGTGACGTTGCGCAGTTTCAACGGTGAAGTGTCGTACACCGATGGCCAATACCTGGGCAATTTCCAGGCAGCGCTGGACGGGCCCGCCGGGGCGTTCAGCCTGGACAGTCCGTTCAGCGGCGATCTGACACAAATCCATTTGCCGGAACTCAAACTCGCCGCCGGGCAGGGCAAGGCCGAGGGGCATTTGAACCTGCAATTTGCCGACGGCATCGCCTGGGACACGGCACTGGAGCTTTCGGCCATCAACCCGGCGTACTGGCTGGGCGAGCTGCCCGGCACCCTGGCCGGGCCGTTGCGCAGCAAGGGTTCGATGAAAAACGATGCATTGAGTCTCGATGCGGACCTGGACCTCAAGGGCAAGTTGCGCGGCCAACCGGCGCTGTTCCAGGCCAAGGCCAACGGTGGTGGCGAGCAGTGGAACCTCAGCGCGCTGGACATTCGCCTGGGGGATAACCGCATCAACGGCACGGGCAGCTTGCAACAAAAACTCACCGGTCAGATCGATATCAAGCTCTCGCGTCTGGCCCAGCTCTGGCCGCAATTGCGTGGCCAGGTGATCGGTCGCCTCAACGTGGCCGGGACACTCAAGGCCCCCCAAGGCAAGCTCGACCTGCAAGGCACGCAACTGGCGTTGCAGGACAACCGCCTGCAAAGCCTGAACCTGGATGCGACCCTCGACAGCGCGCAGCGGGGCAAGGTTGACCTCAAGGCCAGCGGCATTCGGGCGGGTGATACGTCGCTAGGTGTCCTGACGGTCAGTGGGCAGGGCGACATCAGGCAGCAAAAACTGACCCTCGACCTGCAAGGGCCACAGCTTGAAACGACCCTGGCGCTCGATGGCGTGCTCGACCAAGGCAACTGGCGCGGGCGTCTAAGCACTGGCAATGTGCAGGCCGGCGGCCAGGACTGGCGTCTGCAAGCCCCGGCCAAGCTGGAGCGACTGGCCAACGGCACGCTCAACCTGGGGGCCCACTGTTGGCGTTCCGGCCAGGCCAGCCTGTGTGGTGAGGATCAGCGCCTGATGCCGGAGCCGAAGCTGCGCTATCACCTCAAGCAATTCCCCATCGAAAGCCTAGCCCAGTGGATGCCCAAGGATTTTGCCTGGCAGGGCCGGCTCAGCGCCGACCTGCAACTGGACCTGCCGGCCAGCGGGCCGAACGGACGCATCCTGGTGGATGCCAGCGGTGGCACTTTGCGGATCCGGAACAAGGAACGCGACGATGAGCAATGGCTGGACTTCCCGTACCAGACCTTGACCCTTGACAGTCGCCTTACGCCCAAGCGGATCGACACCCACCTGAATTTCGCCGGGGCCAAACTTGGCGAACTGATGCTCCAGGCGCAGATCAACCCGTTACCGGCGAGCAAACCGCTGAGCGGCTCGTTCCGCCTGAGCGGCCTGGACTTGTCCGTGGCCCGGCCATTCCTGCCGATGGTGGAAACCCTCACCGGGCACCTGAACGGCAGCGGCACGCTGTCGGGTGGTTTGTTGGCGCCCCAGGTCAACGGTAACCTGTTGATCAGCGACGGCGAAGTGTCCGGCCCGGAACTGCCGGTCAGCCTCGAAGACTTGCAGATGCGCGCAACGATTGCCGGTGAAACGGTGCGCCTGAACGGTGATTGGAAAAGTGGCAAGGATGGACGGGGCAGCCTGACCGGGGACATTGGCTGGGGCGAAGCCCTGAGCATGAACCTGGCGCTCAAGGGGTCGCAATTGCCGGTCACCGTCGAACCTTATGCGGTGCTGGAGGTGGCGCCGGACCTGACCATCACGATGCAGGACGAGCGGCTTTCCATCGCCGGCAAGGTCCTGGTGCCCAAAGGCGAAATTACCGTGCGCGAACTGCCGCCGTCTACCGTCAAGGTGTCGGATGACACAGTAATCGTCGGTCACCAGACCGAGGAGGGTAAGACACCGATGGCCATGGCGATGGACATCGATGTGATCGTAGGCCAGGAAAAACTCGCGTTTGCAGGCTTCGGCCTCACGGCCAACGTACGGGGCCAGGTACACATTGGCGACAACATGGACACCCGTGGTGAACTCTGGCTCAACGACGGTCGCTACCGGGCCTATGGGCAGCGGCTGACGGTGCGTCGGGCGCGGCTGCTGTTCGCCGGGCCCATCGACCAGCCTTACCTGGATATTGAAGCGATCCGCCAGACTGATGACGTGATCGCCGGCATTCGTTTGAGCGGCAGCGCCGAACAGCCGACCACGCAAATCTTCTCTGAGCCGGCCATGAGCCAGGAGCAGGCGTTGTCCTATCTGGTACTCGGCCGGCCGCTGAGCACCACGGGCGAGGACAACAACATGCTCGCCCAGGCGGCACTGGGCCTGGGGCTGATGGGCAGTGCGGGGGTGACCACCAGCCTGGCCAATGACCTGGGTATCCAGGATTTTCAGCTCGATACCCAGGGCAGCGGCGATACCACCAGCGTGGTGGCCAGCGGCAATCTGACGGAAAAACTCAGCCTGCGTTACGGTGTCGGCGTGTTCGAACCGGCCAACACCATCGCCCTGCGCTACAAACTCAGCAAGCGGGTTTACCTGGAAGCCGCCAGCGGCGTCGCCAGTTCCCTGGATATCTTCTACAAGCGCGATTTCTAACGCTTCCCCCAATCATTTGTGGGAGCGGGCTTGCTCGCGAATGCGGTGTGACATTCAACATCTTCGTTGACTGACTAGCGCTTTCGCGAGCAAGCCCGCTCCCACATTTTTTATCTGCGTTTGTCGGGTTATGCATAGTAAACTAACTATTTGTTTGACATTTGCTGCCTAGGCAGTAACATCTCGACATACATTCACTGCCTAGGCAGTAAAAGGTGGTCAGATGAAACATTTCACCCCGGACGATTTCCACAATTGCCAGCTCGGCATGCTGCTCGGCCGTGCCGCGCTGCTCAAGGACCGGATCATCGATACCCACATGGAACCCGTCGGCATCACCGCCGCGCAGTTCAAGGTGTTGATCATCATGGCCCAGCACGGCATCGATACGCCGGTCGAGCTGTGTCGGTACCTGTCCCTGGACAGCGGCTCGATGACACGAATGGTCGATCGCCTGGAGCAGAAAGGTTTCTTGATCCGCCAACGCTCGGCGGATGACCGTCGGCAGGTGCGACTGGTGCTGACCGAAGCCGGCCAGGCTCTGGCCGATCGTCTGCCTGTTATCGGTGCCGATGCCATGAACCAATTGGCCGGTGCGATCAGCCGTGAGGAGCTGCAAATCCTCGAACAAATTCTCAAGAAAATTCTGCTCGCCGCCGGTGATCCCATCACCGTGTTGCGGTTGGGGGGCAAATGAGTCGTAAAACCTTGCGTAGCCGAATCAGCCTGGTGTTGCTGGCCATGAGCCTGGCTGGTTGTGCCAGCTACAGCGGCCTGGACACCGAAGGCGTCAGCCTTGAGGCCCAAAACCTCAAGGCCGGGCAATCTCTCAACGGCGTGACGCTGTCGCCCGCTTCCTGGCCGAAAAGCGATTGGTGGAAAAGCCTCGGCGATCCACAACTCGACGGCTTGATCCACGAAGCGTTGCGCGACAGCCCGGACATGCAGATCGCCAGCGCCCGGGTGCATCAGGCCAGCGCCGCTGCCTACGCCGCCAATGCGGCGCGCATGCCGACCCTGGATGCCAGCGCCAGTGTCAGCCGTTCGCGCCTGGCCCGTGACCAGGACCCGCAAGGGCAGGGCGGGGCATACAGCACGCTGCGTTCGCTGGGCGTGGATTTCAATTACAACTTCGACCTCTGGGGCGGCCAGCGCGCCGCCTGGGAAGCGGCCCTGGGCCAGGCCCGCGCCGCCGAGATCGACCGGCAGGCCGCCCGCCTGACGCTCGCTGCTGACGTGGCCCGGGCCTACAGCGATCTGGGGCAGGCCCATATCATTTACGACCTGGCCTCTGAAGACCTCAAGCGCACCCGGCAAATGCTCGATCTGGGCAAGCGCCGCCTCAGCGCCGGGATCGACAGTGAATATCAGTTCCAGCAGACCGAAAGCCTGGAAGCCAGCGCCGATGCGAGCCGGATCGACGCGGAAAAACGCCTGCAAAGCGCAAAAATCGCCTTGGCGGTGTTGTTGGGCAAGGGGCCGGACCGCGGCAATGAAATTGCTCGCCCCCACGTGCTGCAAGCCAGCGCCGTCGCCCTGCCGTCGAACCTGCCGGCCGAATTGCTGGGCCGTCGTCCGGACCTGGTCGCGGGCCGCTGGCGAGTTGAGGCGGCGGGCAAGAACATTGAAGCCGGCAAGACGAATTTCTACCCCAACCTCAACCTGAGCGCGGCGGCGGGGGTGCAGTCGTTGTTGGGGGACGCGATGTTCGGTTCGGCCAGTCGCTTCTTCAACGTAGCGCCGACGGTGTCGCTGCCGATCTTCGACGGCGGGCGCTTGCGGGCGGACCTGGACGCCCGGGATGCCGATTACGACCTGGCGGTGGCGCAGTACAACAAGAGTCTGGTCAAGGCCCTTGGGGATGTCAGCGACACCATCAACCAGTTGCGCGACATCGCACGGCAGATCGCCGCGCAGCAACACGCCACCGATATCGCGCAGAACTCTTACGACACCGTGGTCCAGCGCTATGGCTCCGGCATCGGAAATTACCTGGACGTGCTGAGCATCGAGCAGCAATTGCTCCAGACCCAGCGCCAACTGGCCAACCTGAATGCCGAGCAGATCGACCTGTCGATCCAACTGATGCAGGCCCTGGGCGGTGGCTTCGAGGCCGACACCCTGGCTTCGGCCGCGCCGGCCTCCACCACGCCGAACAACTGATTCGAGGTACTTGTCATGGCTACTGCCGAAACTACCCAACCCTCTGAAACTGCCCAGGACAGCAGCAACCCGCGCAAGCGCAAGCTGATGCTGCTGGGGCTGGCGCTGATTGTCGTCCTGGGGGGGCTGGGCGTCTGGGCCTGGCACGAACTGTATGGTCGCTGGAGCGAGAGCACCGACGACGCCTATGTGAACGGCAACGTCGTGGAAATCACGCCGCAAGTCACCGGCACCGTGGTGAGCATCGGTGCCGACGACGGCGACCTGGTTCGTGAAGGCCAGGTGCTGGTGCAGTTCGACCCGAACGACGCCGAGGTCGGGCTGCAAAGTGCCCAGGCCAACCTGGCCCGTACCGTGCGTCAGGTGCGGGGCTTGTACAGCAACGTCGATGGCATGCGGGCCCAGGTCAAAGCCCAGGAGGCCGAGGTACAGAAGGCCCAGGAGAACTACAACCGACGCAAGAATCTGGCGGCCGGCGGGGCCATTTCCCGGGAGGAACTGTCCCACGCCCGTGACGACTTGACCTCGGCGCAAAATGCGTTGGCCAACGCCAGGCAGCAACTCAAGACCTCCAGTGCCTTGGTGGATGACACCGTAGTGGCTTCCCATCCAGACGTGCAATCGGCCGCCGCGCAATTGCGCCAAGCCTTTCTGACCAACGCCCGCAGCACCTTGATCGCGCCGGTTACCGGGTACGTCGCCAAGCGCACGGTGCAGTTGGGCCAGCGGGTGCAGCCGGGCACGGCGCTGATGGCGGTGATTCCGCTGGATCAGTTATGGATTGACGCCAACTTCAAGGAAACCCAACTGCGAGACATGCGCATCGGCCAACCGGTGGACATCGAAACCGACCTCTATGGCAGCGACGTGAAGTACAGCGGCACCGTCGACAGTCTCGGTGCTGGCACCGGCAGCGCGTTTGCCTTGTTGCCAGCGCAAAACGCCACCGGCAACTGGATCAAGATCGTGCAGCGGGTGCCAGTGCGTATTCATATCAATGCCCAGGAACTGGCCAAGCATCCGCTGCGGGTCGGCCTGTCGACCCAGGTCGACGTCAACCTGCGGGACCAGAGTGGTCCGGTGCTGGCCCAGCAACCACCGAAACAAGCCTCTTTCAGCACCCAGGTCTATGACCGGCAACTGGTCGACGCCGACGCGATGATCACCCGGTTGATCCACGAAAACAGTGCTGCTGCCAGCAAGACCGCGCAGCGCTGATCGCTATCTCCGCCAGGGTTTTGCACCAGCAGGTTGGTGCAAAACCCTGTGGGAGCGGGCTTGCTCGCGAATGCGCTGTATCAGCCACTACAGATGTTGAATGTGGAACCGTCTTCGCGAGCAAGCCCGCTCCCACAGGGGGAATGTCTTGGCCTAACGATTTCACCACCGTCGCTTCATAGGATCTCGCAATGAGCAATAACGCGTCCTTCACGCCGCCCAGCCTGTTGCTCAGCACCATCGGGCTGTCGTTGGCGACGTTCATGCAAGTGCTCGACACCACCATTGCCAACGTCGCCTTGCCGACCATTTCCGGCAACCTGGGTGTCAGTTCGGAGCAGGGCACCTGGGTGATCACCTCGTTCGCGGTGAGCAACGCCATCGCCTTGCCGCTGACCGGTTGGCTGAGTCGCCGCTTTGGTGAGGTGAAGCTGTTTTTGTGGGCAACCCTGCTGTTCGTGCTCGCCTCGTTTCTGTGCGGTATCTCCACGTCGATGCCGGAGCTGATCGGCTTTCGTGTCCTTCAGGGGCTGGTGGCCGGGCCTTTGTACCCGATGACCCAGACCTTGCTGATTGCCGTGTATCCGCCGGCCAGGCGCGGCATGGCCCTGGCGTTACTGGCGATGGTCACGGTGGTCGCGCCGATTGCCGGGCCGATCCTCGGCGGCTGGATCACCGACAGCTACAGCTGGCCATGGATTTTCTTCATCAACGTGCCCATCGGGATCTTCGCGGTGATGGTGGTGCGCCAGCAGCTGAAGGCGCGGCCGGTGGTCACCAGCCACCAGCCAATGGATTACGTGGGGTTGATCACGCTGATCATCGGAGTCGGTGCGCTCCAGGTGATTCTCGACAAGGGCAACGACCTGGACTGGTTCGAGTCGAACTTCATCATTATGGGTGCGGTCATCTCGGTCATTGCCCTGGCGGTGTTCGTGATCTGGGAAATGACCGACCGTCATCCGGTGGTCAATCTGCGGTTGTTCGCCTATCGCAACTTTCGCATCGGCACCATCGTGCTAGTGGGGGGCTACGCGGGGTTCTTCGGCATCAACCTGATCTTGCCGCAGTGGTTGCAGACCCAGATGGGCTACACCGCCACCTGGGCCGGGTTGGCGGTGGCGCCCATTGGCATCCTGCCGGTGCTGATGTCGCCCTTCGTCGGTAAATACGCCCACAAGTTCGACCTGCGTCTGCTGGCCGGGCTGGCGTTTCTGGCCATCGGCCTGAGCTGCTTCATGCGCGCCGGGTTCACCAACGAAGTGGATTTCCAGCACATTGCCCTGGTGCAATTGTTCATGGGTATCGGCGTGGCGCTGTTCTTCATGCCGACCTTGAGCATCCTGATGTCGGACCTGCCACCACACCAGATCGCCGACGGTGCCGGGCTTGCGACGTTCCTGCGCACCCTGGGCGGCAGCTTCGCCGCGTCCCTGACTACCTGGATCTGGATACGCCGGGCCGACCAGCACCATGCCTACCTGAGCGAAAGCATCAGCACCTATGAGCCGGCCACCCGCGAGGCGCTTAACCAGCTCGGTGGCGCGAGCACACCGGCTTATGCCCAGCTCGACCATATCCTCACCAGCCAGGCGTACATGCTCTCCACCGTGGATTACTTCACGCTGCTGGGGTGGGCGTTCATGGGGTTGATCGTGCTGGTGTGGCTGGCCAAGCCACCGTTTGCGGCGAAGGCGGGGCCTGCCGCCAGCGGCCATTGAATCCAATACACCCCTATGGGAGCGAGCCTATGGGAGCGAGCCTGTGGGACAGAGCCTGTGGGAGCAAAGCTTGCTCGCGATGCGGGCGACACGGTTCCACTACAAGACTGTGTCATCGTTCATCGCGAGCAAGCTTTGCTCCCACAAGCTCGCTCCCACAAGGGGTATCTGCGTTCTTCAGTTGCTTGGCAACGCCAACTGCGCATTGCCAAAACCAAACGGCGCCAGGGCAAACCCCTGTTCATCCACCTGCAACGCCCAGCCTTGCTTGTCCCAATCGCCCAGCACAATGCGCCGGGCGGCATGTTCGCCCAGTTGCAGCTTATGGATGGCCGGGCGATGGGTGTGGCCGTGGATCAAGGTCTTCACGCCATACTCGTGCATGATCCGCGGAATTTCCTCCGGCGTGACGTCGACGATGTCGTTGGCTTTCATCCGCGTCTGCGTGCGGCTTTCGTTGCGCAGTTTGCGCGCCAGTTTCCGGCGGCTGGCCAATGGCAGGTTGCGCAGGATGAACAGCGTGACCGGGTTGCGCAGCCAGCGCCGCAATTTCATATAACCTTCGTCGCGGGTGCAGAGGCTGTCGCCGTGCATCAGCAGCACCGGTTCGCCGTTGAACTGCACGACACTGGGGTCCTTGAGCAGGGTGCAGCCGGCCGCTTTGCAGAAGGCCTGCCCCAGCATGAAGTCGCGATTGCCGTGCATCAGGAAAATGGCCGTGCCACTGTCGCTCAATTCGCGCAGGGCCTGGCAGATGGAACGCTGGAACGGCGTCATGGCATCGTCGCCGATCCAGGCTTCAAAAAAGTCGCCCAGAATGTACAACGCTTGCGCCGAGCGGGCGCGTGTGGCGATCAAATCCAGAAACGCCCGGGTAATGTCCGGGCGCTCCTCTTCCAGATGCAAATCTGAAATCAGCAGTATCACTCAATGATCTCGGCTTTCTCGATGATCACGTCTTCTGCTGGCACGTCCTGGTGGCCGGCCTTGGACGTGGTGGACACGCCTTTGATCTTGTCGACCACGTCGGTGCCTTCAACCACTTTGCCGAACACCGCATAACCCCAACCCTGGGTGGTCTTGCCACTGTGGTTCAGGAAGCTGTTGTCGGCCACGTTGATGAAGAACTGCGCGGAAGCCGAATGCGGCTCCATGGTACGGGCCATGGCGACGCTGTACTTCTCGTTCGCCAGACCGTTGTCGGCTTCGTTCTGGATGCTCGGGCGCTTGTCTTTCTTTTCTTTCATGCCGGGCTCGAAACCGCCGCCCTGGATCATGAAATTACCGATGACACGGTGGAAAACGGTGTTTTCGTAGTGGCCGGCCTTGACGTATTCAACGAAGTTGGCAACGGTGATCGGTGCCTTCTCGGCGTTCAGTTGCAGGACGATGTCGCCGTGGTTGGTGGTCAGTTTGACTTGAGTCATGATCGCTACTCTTTCAAGGAATTCGTGGGTTTCGGGGCTTTGTGGCCCGCAACCGGTCTGGCTGTAATCGGCCAGGCTGGGCAGTTTAGCGCGCCGAGCGGGTTTTTCGAGGCGGTTTTTCATCTGCCGGTCGATTAAATTCAATCGTTTGCCGGCCTGGCCTGTCAGGTGCTTGACAGCATCGGCTATGATACGGGCTTTGATTTATCAGGCCGCACCCGGCCGCGCACTTGTACGTTCAAGGATCCTATGAGCAAGCCCACTGTCGACCCTACCTCGAATTCCAAGACCGGCCCGGCCGTGCCGGTCAATTTCCTGCGCCCGATCATCCAGGCGGACCTGGATTCGGGTAAGCACACGCAGATCGTCACCCGCTTTCCGCCGGAGCCCAACGGCTACCTGCACATCGGTCACGCCAAGTCGATTTGCGTGAACTTCGGTCTGGCCCAGGAGTTTGGCGGCGTCACGCACTTGCGTTTTGACGACACCAACCCGGCCAAGGAAGACCAGGAGTACATCGACGCGATCGAAAGCGACGTTAAATGGCTGGGTTTTGAATGGGCCGGTGAGGTGCGCTATGCCTCGCAATATTTCGACCAGTTGCACGACTGGGCGGTGGAGCTGATCAAGGCCGGCAAGGCCTACGTGTGCGACCTGACCCCCGAGCAGGCCAAGGAGTACCGTGGCAGCCTGACCGAGCCGGGCAAGGACAGCCCGTTCCGTGATCGCAGTGTGGAGGAGAACCTGGACCTGTTCGCCCGCATGCGCGCCGGCGAATTCGCGGACGGCGCACGGGTGCTGCGCGCGAAGATCGACATGGCCTCGCCGAACATGAACCTGCGCGACCCGATCATGTACCGCATCCGTCATGCCCATCACCACCAGACCGGCGACAAATGGTGCATCTACCCCAACTATGACTTCACCCACGGTCAGTCGGACGCCATCGAAGGCATCACTCACTCGATCTGCACCCTGGAGTTCGAAAGCCACCGTCCTTTATACGAGTGGTTCCTGGAGCACCTGCCGGTGCCGGCTCAGCCGCGCCAGTACGAATTCAGCCGCCTGAACCTGAACTACACCATCACCAGCAAGCGCAAGCTCAAGCAACTGGTGGACGAAAAGCACGTCAACGGCTGGGATGACCCGCGCATGTCGACGCTGTCGGGTTTCCGTCGTCGTGGCTACACGCCAAAATCGATCCGCAACTTCTGCGAGATGGTCGGCACCAACCGTTCCGACGGCGTGGTGGACTTCGGCATGCTCGAATTCAGCATCCGCGACGACCTCGACCACAGCGCCCCACGCGCCATGTGCGTATTGCGTCCGTTGAAAGTGGTGATCACCAATTACCCGCAAGACAAAGTCGAGAACCTCGAGTTGCCTTGCCACCCGAAAGAAGACATGGGCGTGCGCGTTCTGCCGTTCGCTCGGGAAATCTATATCGACCGTGAAGACTTCATGGAAGAGCCGCCAAAAGGCTACAAACGCCTGGAGCCGGCCGGTGAAGTGCGCCTGCGCGGCAGCTACGTGATCCGCGCCGACGAAGCGATCAAGGACGCCGATGGCAACATCGTCGAACTGCATTGCTCGTACGATCCTGAGACCCTGGGCAAGAACCCGGAAGGTCGCAAGGTCAAGGGCGTGGTCCACTGGGTGCCGGCCGCTGCCAGCGTCGAGTGCGAAGTGCGCTTGTACGATCGCCTGTTCCGTTCGCCGAACCCTGAAAAGGCCGAGGACAGCGCCAGCTTCCTGGACAACATCAACCCTGACTCCCTGCAAGTACTCACTGGTTGTCGTGCCGAGCCTTCGCTGGGCAACGCACAGCCGGAAGACCGTTTCCAGTTCGAGCGTGAAGGTTACTTCTGCGCGGATATCAAGGACTCGAAACCCGGTCGTCCGGTATTCAACCGTACCGTGACCTTGCGCGATTCCTGGGGTCAGTGATCAAGTCTTAAGGGAAACCCTGTGCTTACGATCTACAACACGCTCACCAAGAGCAAAGAAGTTTTCAAGCCGCTGGACGGTAACAAGGTTCGCATGTACGTCTGCGGCATGACCGTGTACGACTACTGCCACATCGGCCATGGTCGCAGCATGGTCGCTTTCGACCTGGTGACCCGCTGGTTGCGTTTCAGCGGTTATGACCTGACCTACGTGCGCAACATCACCGACATCGAAGACAAGATCATCAACCGTGCCCGGGAAAACGGTGAGCCTTACGATGCGCTGACCGAACGCATGATCAAGGCCATGCACGAGGACGAGGCGCGCCTCAATATCCTCAAGCCGGACCTGGAGCCGCGTGCCACGGACCACATCCCAGGCATGCTGGCGATGATCCAGACCTTGATCGACAAGGGCTATGCCTACGCACCGGGCAACGGTGACGTGTACTACCGCGTCGCCAAGTTCATGGGCTACGGCAAACTGTCGCGCAAGAAAATCGAAGACTTGCGGATCGGCGCGCGCATCGAAGTCGACGAGTCGAAACAGGACCCGCTGGACTTCGTGCTGTGGAAAGCCGCCAAACCGGGCGAACCGAGCTGGGAGTCGCCGTGGGGCGCCGGACGTCCGGGCTGGCACATCGAATGCTCGGTGATGTCCACCTGCTGCCTGGGCGAGACCTTCGACATTCATGGCGGCGGCAGCGACCTGGAATTCCCGCACCACGAAAACGAAATCGCCCAAAGCGAAGCGGCCACCGGCAAGACCTACGCCAATGCGTGGATGCATTGCGGCATGATCCGCATCAACGGCGAGAAGATGTCCAAGTCCTTGAACAACTTCTTCACCATCCGCGACGTGCTCGACAAGTACCACCCGGAAGTCGTGCGTTACCTGCTGGTGTCCAGTCACTATCGCAGCGCCATCAACTATTCGGAAGACAATCTCAAGGACGCCAAGGGCGCCCTGGAGCGGTTCTACCACGCGTTGAAGGGCTTGCCGAAGGTGCCGGCCGCCGGTGGCGAAGCCTTTGTCGCGCGTTTCACCGACGTGATGAACGACGACTTCGGCACGCCGGAAGCCTGCGCGGTGCTGTTCGAGATGGTGCGCGAGATCAATCGTCTGCGTGAGAGCGATCTCAACGCGGCGGCGGGCTTGGCGGCGCGTCTGAAAGAGTTGGCTGACGTGCTGGGTGTGTTGCAGCTTGAGGCGGATGATTTCCTTCAGGCCGGTGCCGAAGGTCGCGTGGACGCCGCCGAGGTCGAGGCGTTGATCCAGGCACGCCTGACTGCGCGCGCCAACAAGGACTGGGCCGAATCCGACCGCATCCGCGACCAGCTCACTGCCATGGGCGTGGTGCTGGAAGACGGCAAGGGCGGGACGACCTGGCGTTTGGCTGACTGAGTCCTTACGCAATACCCACTGTGGGAGCGAGCCTGCTCGCGATGACGGAGTGTCAGACAACATTGTTGTCGACTGATACACCGCTATCGCGAGCAGGCTCGCTCCCACAGTTTTTTGCATGCCAATCCTGGCAATCACCCTGTTATGAGCTAGTACTGTCAGGTCAATTCGACATCCTCTGACAGGAGTCCTCCATGTTGGCTCATTGGTCTCTCGCGGCAATTCATCTTCTGGCGTTCGCCTTGGGGTTCTGGGCGGTACTTGCCCGTGGCACAGCGCTTCGACGCCTGGCGGGCGGTATGGACGCGGTTCGAAATGTCTTGATGGCGGACAACCTGTGGGGGCTATCGGCGGTGGTCCTGCTGGTGACCGGTGGGATGCGAGCTTTCGGCGGCTTCGAAAAAGGCACGGACTATTACCTGCACCAGCCGCTGTTTCACCTGAAGATGACCTTGTTCGTGCTGATTCTGTTGCTTGAAGTCGCGCCGATGATCGCCTTGATAAAGTGGCGGATGGCACTGGGTAAAGGGCGTGCGATCGATCCTTCAAAAGCCGGCCGGTTTGCGCGGATCAGCCACATTGAAGCCTTGTTGCTGGTACTGATGGTGGTCGCTGCCACAGGAATGGCTCGCGGCGTGAGGCTGGGTTGACCCTTCATGAATACCTGCTTCGTCGCCATTAAAACGAAACGTCTGACAGCCATGCTATGAGCAATGTCATTAGTATCGGTTTGACGGGGTGGACGAAAAAATCATGGGCGGGATGGAGCAGGGGGGAGAGGACGGTCGGCATGAATCTTTAGCCAGCCTTGCGACGATGCATACGGGCTGGCTACGGACTGCTACAGGGCTCAGGGCGTTTGCGGCTTGTCGGGGGCGGTAAGGCCCGCCTGAATACGCTGATAGATTTCTTCGCGGTGCACCGCAACGTTCTTTGGCGCGTTGATGCCGATACGGACTTGTTGGCCGCTAACGCCCAGAATGGTGATCGTGATGTCGTCACCAATGTTTATGCTTTCACCGACTTTGCGGGTGAGTATCAGCATGGTGTTCTCCTTGATTGCTTTATAGGGCACCTGATTCAGGCAGTGCAGATGTCGGTACTGCTTATAGATTAGTGCCAAGTGTCACAATGTGGGTGCCTCTTTCTGACGCGCAGACGCAGCATTAATTCCCAGGGTGCGACTATACAGAGACGCCGTGCAGGTTTCTCGTGTTTTGAGCACTGTTTGCGGCGTTTTGGCAGGCTTGAGTGCTAAAATCCCCGCTCCATGTCTTCCGGGGTAAACGTTGTGCGCAAATTGGCTTGGGTAATCGCGGTATTGGCGCTGGCAGGATGCGGTGAAGGGCGTGATGTCGAAACGCCGAAGCCGGCGGCGACCTCCGCGCCAGCCGTCGCTGCGCCGCAGTGGGGGGTCGAGGTCCGTGGCGAGATCCCGCAGGCTGTCAGTGACCTGACCGCCTGGCTCATCGAGCACAGTTTTGTATCAAGCGTGGTGAAAGAGAATGGCAAGGACCGGGTTCTGGTCGGGCCTTTCAATTCAAAGGCTGAAGCCGAGGCGAAACAGGAGCAATTGAACGCCGCCCTGGTTCGAGCGAAAAAGCGCAACATCGAGTCGCTGGTGGTGGATTACCCGCCCGCTCAATAAGCCACGCAGAATAGAAAAGTCCGTTAAGCCACAAAACCTGTGGGAGCGAGCCTGCTCGCGATAGCAGTGGATCAGCCAACGTTGATGTTGACGGACAGGCTATCGCGAGCAAGCTCGCTCCCACAGTTGATTTGCGTTGTTCACAAATGCGAGGTGCAGGCCTTCAAATTCACCGAGCCTACGAACTCGTTTCCACGTCCCATCACGCACGCCACGCTCTGGTTGCGCTGGCGCTCCCAGCTCTGTACCGGGTAGGTCTTGTCCCAGGCTTCATACAGGCGCCGGTCCTGTTTCGAGAGGCGCAGGCCGTATTGCTTGCTCATGTAGAAATACGTCCGGGCGATCATTCCACGGATGGAAGGGCGGGGCATGACTTTCTTGGCCTTGAAATCCACCTGGGTCAGGCACGAGCCGTACTGGCCCTTCTGCGTTGGTAGCCAGCCAAAGCTGAAGTTGCTGCGGTCGCCGTTCACTTCCCCGATGCTGGGCACCAGATTATGAAGGTCGGCCTCGGCCCGTTGATAGACCGGGTCGTGGCGGGTGCAATTCTTCCGCCCGCCTTGTTGCCAGCATTGACGCTGATGACCGATCTGCCACGCCGGGACGATATGTTCCCACTCGATACGCGCGGCGCGATTGGCGTTTTTGCGCGGCACATAACCGCAGGCTGCCAGGTTCACGCGATTGCCGGAGTATTTGCAGCCACAGTAGAACTCGGTGGATTGGGGGGCATAGAGTTTCCAGGCGACTTTCTTGGCCTCGCTGAATGTACGGGGCGCATCGGCTTGCGCGCCCATGGCGACCATCACAAGCAATAAAGCAAAACAACGAACACTCATCTGACTCAATCTTCCTTCGGCACAACCCAGAACACCTGCACACCGCCATCGTCGCGATAGGCGAGGGTCACATTGTCGTTCTCGTCGATTTCTTCCAGCAGGCGCTCCCACTCATCCACCGGCTCCTCGGGAAGCCGGAAGATCAGGGCCGCCTTGGCTTTTTGTGCGGTGGGGGCGTTGATGATTTTCGAGACCCGCAGGCCAAGACGGGTATAGGAATCTAAGGGGGTAGTTGCAGCGGACGGCGTTGCCACAGGATTATCCTTATTGAGCTGTACGTGCGTACAGTATTTAACCGTAGGCATTTACGCAACTGCTTAAAATTCAAGAAAATCCTCTGACAACGCTTTTTCCGTTTTGGTGTAGGAAAAATTAAGCTAAAGAAGCCGCTCAAGCAGTCGATGGCCTTTGTAGGAATCTCATTCATGGAGTTTTGTTATGTCGTTTTCCGTCGGCTTTCCAAATGCCGCTGCCGTCACCATCGGCGGCAAATCCGCGGCCACGCTCAATGCCTTGAGCCAAGCGAGCGCCGAGGCAGCCGATGAGACCCTCGGCCAGACGCAGGCGCCAGGCCAGGTCCGTACGAGCATGAGCCCTGCGTCCGAAGGCAAGGCGGAAAAGAGCGGGAGCACCCAAAGCATTGCCGTGCAGGTGTTGCTCAAGCGCATGCAAGAGCTTCAACAGCAGCTCAGAGAACAGCAACAACAGTTGGCTGCTGCGCAGAAGCAGGCCTATCCGACACCCGAAGCCAAAACCTCGACGGTCATGGCGATACAAGGTCAGATTGCCGACACCAGCGGAGCGTTGCTGGAGGTCACCGGCCATCTGATCACAGAGCTGGCCAAGGGCTCCGGCTCGGGTGCCCTGGTCAACACGACGGTCTGAGCCCGCAGCCTTGCGGTGAAATCCGCACGTTGACAAATCCTGGAAGCTTTACCATAGTTCTCTTCACGCAAACGTTTGCGCAGCCTTCGTTGATGCTTGGCGACGGCCTGTGGAACGACTTCCCGTGCAACGATTTTGCTCAAAATAATCATAAAATCGGAGTGAACCCATGAAGTTGCCATTCGCTGGACGCCTTCTCGCCGTCGCCATGCTCGCGGCCGCATCCGCTGCGCTGCCTTTCTCTTCGGCATTTGCCCAGACCCCGGAAAAACCCAAGGTTGCCCTGGTCATGAAATCCCTGGCCAACGAGTTTTTCCTGACCATGGAAGACGGCGCCAAGGCCTACCAGAAGGAACACTCCGCCGATTTCGATCTGATCTCCAACGGGATCAAGGATGAAACCGACACCGCCAACCAGATCCGCATTGTCGAGCAGATGATCGTATCCAAGGTCAATGCCCTCATCATCGCGCCGGCCGATTCCAAGGCCATGGTGCCGGTGATCAAGAAAGCCGTCGACGCCGGCATCACCGTGATCAACATCGACAACCAGCTCGATCCGGCCGTGGTCAAAAGCAAAAACATCACTGTGCCGTTCGTAGGCCCGGACAACCGCAAGGGCGCGCGCCTGGTAGGTGAGTACCTGGCCAAGCAGCTCAAGGCCGGTGATGAAGTCGGTATCATCGAAGGCGTGTCCACCACCACCAATGCCCAGGCGCGCACGGCCGGCTTCAAGGATGCAATGGAAGCGGCGCAGATCAAGGTCGTCTCCCTGCAATCGGGCGACTGGGAAATCAACAAGGGCAATCAGGTTGCCGCCTCGATGCTTAGCGAATACCCGAACATCAAGGCGCTGTTGGCCGGTAACGACAGCATGGCGGTCGGCGCGGTATCGGCCATTCGGGCTGCCGGCAAGGCGGGCAAGGTGCAAGTGGTCGGTTACGACAACATCAACGCCATCAAGCCCATGCTCAAGGATGGTCGCGTCCTGGCGACTGCCGACCAGTTCGCCGCCAAGCAGGCTGTTTTCGGTATCGAGACGGCCCTGAAGATCCTCAAGGGCGAAGCCGTCGACAGCGGCACCAACGGCGTTATCGAAACTCCGGTCGAGCTGGTGACCCAGTAGTTATTCTGGCGACACAACGACGCTCGCCATTACTGGCGAGCGTATTGGAGAGTTTTTTATGTCCGTTCGCGACCCGAACGCTGTCCTTTCGGTCAGCGGCATCGGCAAGACCTATGCCCAGCCGGTACTGACCAACATCGACCTGACGTTGATGCGTGGTGAAGTGCTGGCGCTGACCGGCGAAAATGGCGCCGGTAAGAGCACCCTGTCCAAGATCATCGGCGGGCTGGTGACGCCGACCACCGGGCAGATGCAATTCCAGGGACAGGATTATCGCCCCGGCAGTCGCACCCAGGCTGAAGAGCTGGGCGTGCGCATGGTGATGCAGGAGCTCAACCTGCTGCCGACGCTTTCCGTGGCCGAAAACCTGTTTCTCGACAACTTGCCCAGCCATGGTGGCTGGATCAGCCGTAAGCAGTTGCGCACAGCGGCGGTCGAGGCCATGGCCCAGGTGGGGCTCGATGCGATCGACCCTGACACGCTGGTCGGTGAGTTGGGTATCGGTCACCAGCAGATGGTCGAGATCGCCCGCAACCTGATCGGTGATTGCCATGTGCTGATTCTCGACGAGCCGACCGCGATGCTGACCGCGCGTGAGGTCGAGATGCTCTTTGAGCAGATCACTCGTTTGCAGGCGCGGGGCGTGTCGATCATCTATATCTCCCATCGTCTTGAAGAACTGGCTCGGGTCGCCCAGCGCATTGCGGTGCTGCGTGACGGTAACCTGGTCTGCGTCGAGCCGATGGCCAACTACAACAGCGAGCAACTGGTGACGCTGATGGTCGGGCGGGAACTGGGCGAGCATATCGACCTGGGCCCGCGCCAGATCGGCGCGCCGGCATTGACCGTCAGCGGCTTGAGCCGTTCGGACAAGGTCCGCGATGTGTCCTTCGAGGTGCGCAGCGGCGAGATATTTGGTATTTCCGGGCTGATCGGGGCAGGGCGCACCGAACTGCTTCGGCTGATCTTCGGCGCCGATGCAGCCGACAGCGGCACGGTGGCGCTGGGTTCGCCGGCCCGTGTCGTCAGTATTCGCTCGCCGTCCGATGCGGTGGCCCACGGCATCGCGCTGATCACCGAGGACCGCAAGGGCGAAGGCCTGCTGCTGACTCAATCCATCGCCGCCAACATTGCCCTGGGCAATATGCCGGAAATCTCCAGTGCCGGCTTCGTCAATGGTGGCGATGAGTTCTCGTTGGCGCAGCGACAGATCGACGCCATGCGAATCCGCAGCTCCAGCCCGACGCAGTTGGTGTCCGAACTGTCGGGCGGCAATCAACAGAAGGTCGTGATCGGTCGCTGGCTGGAACGCGATTGCTCGGTATTGCTGTTCGATGAGCCGACCCGAGGCATCGACGTCGGCGCCAAATTCGACATCTATGCGCTGCTCGGTGAGCTGACGCGCCAGGGCAAGGCGCTGGTCGTGGTGTCCAGCGACCTGCGGGAATTGATGCTGATCTGTGACCGGATCGGTGTGCTGTCCGCCGGACGCCTGATTGACACCTTCGAGCGTGACAGCTGGACCCAGGATGACTTGCTTGCCGCCGCATTCGCCGGCTACCAGAAACGTGATGCGTTGCTCAACGAAGCAGCGCCTAGGGACTTCTCATGAAAACCGTATCTGCCGTCGGCAAGCCGAGTGGCAACTTCTATGGCCTGGGTACCTACCTGGGACTGGCTGGGGCCTTGTTGGCGATGATCGCGTTGTTCTCGGTCCTGAGCAGCCATTTCCTTTCGTATGACACTTTCAGCACCCTGGCCAACCAGATTCCAGACCTCATGGTGCTGGCGGTCGGCATGACCTTCATCCTGATCATCGGCGGTATCGATTTGTCGGTCGGGTCGGTGCTGGCCCTGGCCGCCTCGACGGTGAGCGTGGCGGTGCTGGGTTGGGGCTGGAGTGTCTGGCCAGCAGCATTGTTGGGCATGGCCGTGGCGGCGCTGGCTGGCACCGTCACCGGTTCGATTACCGTGGCGTGGCGGATCCCGTCGTTCATTGTTTCCCTCGGCGTGCTGGAAATGGCCCGAGGCCTGGCGTACCAGATGACCGGCTCGCGGACGGCCTACATCGGGGATTCCTTCGCCTGGTTGTCCAACCCGATCGCCTTCGGCATTTCCCCGTCATTCATCATTGCCTTGTTGGTGATTTTCATTGCCCAGGCTGTGCTGACCCGCACCGTGTTTGGCCGTTACCTGATCGGCATCGGCACCAATGAGGAAGCCGTGCGTCTGGCCGGCATCAATCCAAAGCCCTACAAGATCCTGGTGTTCAGCCTGATGGGCTTGCTGGCCGGTCTGGCCGCGCTGTTCCAGATTTCGCGCCTGGAGGCGGCAGACCCGAACGCTGGTTCAGGGCTCGAGCTGCAGGTCATCGCTGCTGTGGTCATCGGCGGCACCAGCCTGATGGGCGGGCGCGGTTCGGTCATCAGCACCTTCTTTGGCGTGCTGATCATCTCCGTGCTGGCAGCGGGCCTGGCGCAGATTGGCGCCTCCGAACCGACCAAGCGCATCATTACCGGCGCGGTGATCGTCGTTGCGGTGGTGCTCGACACCTACCGCAGCCAGCGCGCCAGCCGGCGGGCCTGAACCATGGCGACGATCAAGGATGTGGCGGCGCTCGCGGGAATTTCCTACACGACCGTCTCCCACGTAGTGAACAAAACGCGGCCGGTCAGCGAAGAAGTGCGGCTCAAGGTCGAGGCTGCCATCGAGCGCCTCGACTACGTGCCCAGCGCGGTGGCCCGGTCGCTCAAGGCCAAGACCACTGCGACCATTGGCTTGCTGGTGCCCAACAGCCTCAATCCCTACTTTGCCGAACTGGCCCGGGGGATTGAAGATTATTGTGAGCGCAACGGCTATTGCGTGATCCTGTGCAATTCCGACGACAACCCGGACAAGCAGCGCAGTTATCTACGGGTGCTGCTGGAAAAGCGCATCGACGGTTTGATCGTCGCTTCCGCCGGCGGTGACGTCGGTCTCGCCCAAGGGCTGACCAACGTGCGTACGCCCATGGTCATCGTCGACCGTGGGCTTGACGGCGTCGACGCGGACCTGGTGCGCATCGACCATGAGCTCGGCGCGTACCTGGCCACCCGGCACCTGCTGGAGCTGGGTCACCGTGATATCGCTTTTATCGGCGGCCCGGCGGACACCAGCGTGGCGCAAATGCGTCTGGCCGGTTACTGCCGCGCCCTGAAAGAGGCCGGGATCGAACTGCCCGTCGAGCGCATGCTCGAAAGCGATTTCACCAGTACCGGTGGTTACCAGGCGGCGGCCAGGCTGCTCGAGCATCAGCCACCCAGTGCGATTTTTGCAGCCAACGACATGATCGGAATCGGTGTGCTGCGCGCTGC
Source organism: Pseudomonas hefeiensis (assembly GCF_030687835.1). Taxonomy (NCBI): domain Bacteria; kingdom Pseudomonadati; phylum Pseudomonadota; class Gammaproteobacteria; order Pseudomonadales; family Pseudomonadaceae; genus Pseudomonas; species Pseudomonas hefeiensis. Next base: position 4,197,668 of record NZ_CP117449.1, on the reverse strand, counting down.
CGCCGAGCGCAACGTGCGCGTGCCCGGTGAACTGTCGGTCATTGGTTTCGATGACATTCAGATGAGCCGTTATGTCTATCCGGCGCTGACCACGGTAGGTCAGTCGATCCTGCAGCTCGGTGAGATGGCCGCTGAAGTGCTGTTGCGGCGGATCGCAACGCCGGGGCTTGCCACCGATCAGCGCATCGTGACGCCCAGTATTGTCTTGCGAGAGTCGACTGCACCGCTGTCAGGTACATTCGCCCAATACCGCTGAACCGAATTGATGAGTGAAGATGTATGCCAGCAAAAGTAGTGGTAATAGGCAGCCTGAACATGGACCTGGTGACCCGTGCACCCCGTCTGCCCAAGGGGGGTGAAACGCTGATCGGTGAGTCGTTCTGCACCATCCCGGGAGGGAAGGGGGCCAATCAGGCCGTCGCCGCGGCGCGCCTGGGGGCGAATGTGTCCATGGTCGGTTGCGTGGGCAGTGATGCCTACGGCCAGCAATTACGCGGGGCGCTGCTGGCCGAGGGCATCGACTGCCAGTCGGTCAGTGTCGTGGCCGGCTCCAGCGGCGTAGCGCTGATCGTTGTCGACGACAACAGCCAGAATGCGATCGTTATCGTTGCCGGTGCCAACGGCGTGCTCACCCCTGATGTCCTGGACCGGTTCGATGAGGTGCTGCGCAGCGCCGACGTCATTATCTGCCAGTTGGAGGTGCCGGACGCGACCGTCGGGCATGCACTCAAGCGGGGCCGGGAACTGGGCAAGACCGTCATCCTGAACCCGGCGCCGGCCTCTCGTGCATTGCCGGCCGACTGGTACGCCTCTATCGACTATCTGATTCCCAATGAGAGCGAAGCCGCCGTGCTGAGCGGGCTGGCGGTGGACTCCCTGGAAACCGCCGAAGCCGCCGCGACGCAATTGCTCGCCGCCGGTGCCGGCAAGGTGATCGTGACCCTGGGTGCCCAGGGCCTGATGTTCGCCAACGGCGCGAGCTTCGAGCACTTCCCGGCGCCGCTGGTCAAGGCGGTGGACACCACGGCGGCCGGAGACACCTTTGTCGGCGGCTTCGCGGCAGCGTTGGCTGACGGCAAAAGTGAGGTCGAGGCGATTCGTTTTGGTCAGATCGCCGCCGCGTTGTCGGTCACCCGCGCGGGGGCACAGCCCTCCATTCCCACCTTGCTGGAAGTACAGGCTTTTAAATCATGAAAAAGACGCCGTTGTTGAATGTTGCGCTGTCGCGACTGATCGCTTCCCTTGGCCATGGCGACAAGGTGGTCATTGGGGATGCGGGGTTACCGGTGCCACCCCAGGTCGAGTTGATCGACCTGGCCTTGACCCACGGCATTCCGGATTTTGTCAGCACCCTGAAAGTGGTGCTCAGCGAAATGCAGGTGGAGAGCCACGTGCTCGCTGAAGAAATTTTCGATAAACAACCGGCAGCCCTGGCGACACTGGAGGCACTTCATGCTGATGGCGCGCTGGGCGCGCGAGAGCTGGTCAGCCATGAACAGTTCAAGGCGGTCAGCCGGCAAGCTCGGGCGATTATTCGCACGGGAGAATGCTCCCCGTACTGCAACATCGTATTGATTGCCGGAGTAACGTTCTAACCCTGTCAACCCTGCACAAGGAATGCGCCATGCACCACTATGCTCAGAAAATGCGTCAACTGTTGCGGAGTCTGCTGCTTTTGTCATTGATCACCGCTACGAGCGCCCAGGCGGCGGAAAAAATCGACCTGATCATCGACACCGACCCGGGGGCCGATGATGTGGTTGCGCTGTTATTTGCCCTGGCTTCTCCCGAGGAGCTGAATATCCGTGCGCTGACCACCGTCGCCGGTAACGTTACGCTGGACAAGACATCGCGCAACGCTCGCCTGGCCAGGGAATGGGCGGGGCGCGAAGAGGTGCCGGTGTATGCCGGTGCGCCGAAGCCGATGATGCGCACGCCCATCTACGCGGAAAACATCCATGGCAAGGAAGGCCTGTCGGGTGTCGAGGTGTATGAGCCGAAGAAGGGCCTGGCCAAGGGCAATGCCGTCAATTACCTGATCGACACCCTCAAGACTGCCAAGCCCCATAGCATCACCATTGCCATGCTTGGCCCGCAGACCAATCTGGCCCTGGCATTGATACAGGAACCCGACATTGTCCAGGGCATCAAGGAAGTGGTGATCATGGGCGGCGCACACTTCAATGGCGGCAATATCACGCCGGTGGCCGAGTTCAACCTGTTCGCTGATCCACAGGCTGCAGAAGTGGTGCTCAAGAGCGGTGTGAAGCTCACTTATCTGCCACTGGACGTGACCCACAAGATCCTCACCAGCGAAGCACGTCTGAAGCAGATCGCTGCCGTGAACAACAAGGCCAGCAAGATCGTCGGCGACATTCTCAACGAATACGTCAAAGGTGATATGGAGCACTACGGCATGACGGGGGGGCCGGTGCATGATGCTACGGTGGTCGCTTACCTGCTCAAGCCGCAGTTGTTTACCGGGCGGTCGGTCAATGTCGTGGTGGACAGTCGTGAAGGCCCGACTTTCGGACAGACCATCGTTGACTGGTACGACGGCCTGAAGGCGCCAAAAAATGCCTACTGGGTGCAGGATGGCAATGCTCAGGGTTTCTTTGACCTGCTGACCGAGCGTCTGGCGCGCCTGAAGTAATCGGTCTTGCCGAACACCCGCAGGCCATGGCCTGCGCGTGTGTTTCAATCCACCGCTTCAATGCTGCTCGGGTATCGTTCGAACGCTTGCTGGATAAAGTTCAGAGCGGCCTTCGTTCCCAATTCCTTCACCAACAGTTCTATACCGATGATTGCCAGTTCTTCGGGGCTGCCAGGGCTGTAGGAGCTGTGACCCTCCGACCATTTGGCATTGATGGTGGCTTCGATGCTGACGGTGCTCATGGTCGGGCTCGCGAGTTGGGAGGTCTGTAGGTTGAGTTAACCATTTTTGTCTGGGGTTTTGCACTGCGACTTAGGCATCAGGGAAGGGCTGTGCGACACTTGTTTTTTGACTTTCTGAAGAGGCCCCCGCCGTGCAGATCGATTTGAACGCTCCTGACGGGTTGACCCTTGACGCGGTTCGTCAGTTGCTGGCGTCGGCCAGTGATGACGAGCACACCCAACTGCGCGTGACCAAGGGCGGTATCGCCTATTTGTCTTCGGGCGTGGTGGGCGGTGTGGAGATCGACGGGCTATCGTTTCGGCTGGAAACGTGGGCGAAAGGTTCAGGCTACGTCGGAAGGGTCGCCGCCAGCGACGAGGTCTGGGTCATGCAGATCTACAATGCGCTGAAAGACAACTGGCCGAATCCACCCTTTGACTACATTGACGTTTACTGAGCACCATTCATATTCAGTCACGATTCATACCTGAACCGGCAAGTCGGCTCAGGCAAACTGCCTGTTTTCCAGATGAGGGCACCATGATAGCCCTGGTGTTGAAACCAAGCGTCGTTTGGGCTGTCGCACGCTCTCTGTTTATTTATCAAGAAAAGGAGGCTTCATGCCTTGGAAGCTCGCGTCATTGAGTACTTTGCTGGCCGTCGCACTCTTGAGCGGTTGCAGCAGCACCTCTGAATCGACCCCTGACCCAGTGGCAACTGAAACGGGTTACAGCCGCTGCGAAGCAAAAGGTGCCGAGTTTGCCATCGGCAAGAAGGCCTCGCCGCAACTGCTGGAACAAGCCCGCACCCGTGCCGGTGCGCAGAATGCGCGAATCCTCAAGCCCAATGACATGGTGACGCTTGAGTACCGCTCAGATCGCCTGAATCTCAACACCGATGCCAACCTGGTCATCAACCGGGTGAACTGCGGCTGATTGATTTTTCAATCGCCCATAAAAAACCCCGTCACATGGACGGGGTTTTTTGTGCTCGTCGAGAAATTACTCTGGGCGAACCTGTGCAGCTTGCATACCCTTTTGGCCTTTCTCAGCCACGAAGGAAACGGTCTGGCCTTCTTTCAGGCTTTTGAAACCGTCGCTTTCGATAGCTTTGAAGTGTACGAACAGGTCGTCACCGCCACCTGTAGGAGTGATGAAGCCGAAGCCTTTTTCATCGTTGAACCATTTAACGGTGCCGGTTTGGCGATTAGACATGGTGTATCTCCAAGAAACATATATTTTCAGTGTACTGTGCTGCTCAGGCCAACTGGGCACACCGGGGTATCATAGTCGAAATGTTCGATTTGGGAGCCCCCCGGACGCGCTGTTTGCCGATCAGTCGCGTTTTCTTTACTGCCTTGTCCGGCTGAAAGGCCCGGTTTTAAAGGCTTTCGGCCGAACGTAAAGACAATAAAAAAAGCTGTAAAACCTGAATAAATCGATCAAAAAGGCCTGAAATCAGCGTTTTTTATCGATGCACGGCTCTGTCCAAAGACCCGTGTTCTTACTTTTTAGCCTTGTTATCGGCCTTGCATTTTGCAATCTCCCCCAGTGCTTTTTGCTGCAGCTGTGGGGTTGCCTTGTTGTCCATCAAGGCCTGAATGTCGGCTGCCGGGTAGGACTTGATCGCATCGGCGCCACAGGCGCAATGAGACTTGGCCGCTGCCGCGCCGATCTGTGGCGTTGCCGCCTCAGTGCACTGGGCCATGTATTTCTCACGCTCGCCTTTAGGCCATTCGGCGTGGGCGGTCAGTGGAAGCAGCAGGGCGAGGGGGGCGACTACTGCAAATAAGGTGTTCAGACGCATGCGAAGATGCTCCTTTCGGGTCGATGTCTTGTTATCTGAGGCGTAGCGGACGGTTCAGTTCAGCACTCTGGCATAAAAACCGTGGATTTACGTCCGCTTCAATCCGGGCGCGGCGATGACCGTTCATCTGTGCTAGCATGCCGGGCTCGGGTATTTTCAGGCTCCGGAGGACAACAGGTCCCGGCGGCGGCAAATGTTCGATTAACCCTGATTTGAATCCCAGTCACTCTGGTTCGGTTTTCCCGGTTGGCCGCAAGGCTCCTGCCGCTGTAAGGCAGGCGTTCGTCATTGAATGGCCTGGACTGGATCTTGTACTGGCTCATCCCAACCCACGTGACCTTTGGTAGGGGTCACCACTAGGAGAGGAGGCGCCATGCCAACTATTACTCTTCCCGACGGCAGTCAACGTTCATTCCATCACCCGGTTTCCGTAGCCGAGGTCGCAGCATCCATCGGCGCGGGCCTGGCCAAGGCCACCCTGGCTGGCAAGGTCAACGGCAAACTGGTCGATGCCAGCGACGTCATCGACAGCGACGCCACGCTGCAAATCATCACGCCCAAGGACGAAGAGGGGCTGGAGATCATTCGCCACTCTTGCGCGCACCTGGTTGGCCATGCGGTCAAGCAGTTGTATCCGAGCGCGAAGATGGTCATCGGTCCGGTCATCGACGAAGGCTTCTATTACGACATCGCCTTTGAGCGTCCTTTCACGCCGGAAGACATGGCGGCCATCGAACAGCGCATGCAGCAGCTGATCGAGAAAGATTACGACGTCATCAAGAAAGTGACCCCGCGTGCCGAAGTCATCGAGGTGTTCAAGGCGCGTGGCGAGGATTACAAGCTGCGTCTGGTGGAAGACATGCCGGACGAGCAGGCCATGGGCCTGTACTACCACGAAGAATACGTCGACATGTGCCGTGGCCCGCATGTGCCGAACACCCGCTTCCTGAAGTCTTTCAAACTGACCAAGCTGTCCGGCGCCTATTGGCGCGGCGATGCGAAGAACGAGCAGTTGCAGCGCGTCTATGGCACGGCCTGGGCCGACAAGAAGCAACTGGCGGCTTACATCCAGCGTATCGAGGAAGCCGAGAAGCGTGACCATCGCAAGATCGGCAAGCGCCTGGGCCTGTTTCACACTCAGGAAGAATCCCCGGGCATGGTGTTCTGGCACCCGAACGGCTGGACCCTGTACCAGGTGCTCGAGCAGTACATGCGCCAGGTCCAGCGTGAAAACGGCTACCTGGAGATCAAGACGCCGCAAGTGGTGGACCGTAGCCTGTGGGAGAAATCCGGGCACTGGGCCAACTACGCCGACAACATGTTCACCACCCAGTCGGAAAACCGCGACTACGCCATCAAGCCGATGAACTGCCCGTGCCACGTGCAGGTGTTCAACCAGGGCCTGAAAAGCTACCGCGAGCTGCCGATGCGCCTGGCCGAGTTCGGTGCCTGCCACCGTAACGAGCCGTCGGGTGCGCTGCACGGCATCATGCGCGTGCGTGCTTTCACCCAGGACGATGCGCATATCTTCTGCACCGAAGAGCAGATGCAGGCCGAATCCGCTGCCTTCATCAAGCTGACCATGGACGTCTACCGGGACTTCGGCTTTACCGAAGTCGAGATGAAACTGTCCACTCGTCCGGAAAAACGCGTCGGCTCCGATGAATTGTGGGATCGCGCTGAAGCGGCACTGGCCGCAGCCCTCGACAGTGCGGGCCTTGCGTACGATCTGCAACCGGGCGAAGGGGCTTTCTACGGGCCGAAGATCGAGTTCTCGCTGAAAGATTGCCTCGGTCGTGTCTGGCAGTGTGGTACCCTGCAGCTCGATTTTAACCTGCCGATCCGTCTGGGCGCCGAATACGTGTCCGAAGACAACAGTCGCAAGCACCCGGTCATGCTTCACCGCGCGATCCTCGGTTCCTTCGAGCGTTTCGTCGGGATTCTGATCGAACACTACGAAGGGGCATTCCCTGCGTGGCTGGCGCCGACCCAGGCAGTGATCATGAATATCACTGACAAGCAGGCAGATTTTGCCGCTGAAGTCGAAAAAACTCTCAACCAAAGCGGATTTCGTGCCAAGTCCGACTTGAGAAATGAAAAGATCGGCTTTAAAATCCGCGAGCATACTTTGCTCAAGGTTCCCTTTCTCTTGGTTATCGGAGATCGGGAGGTCGAGATGCAGACTGTCGCTGTGCGTACTCGTGAAGGTGCTGACCTGGGCTCGATGCCCGTCGCCGAATTCGCTGAGTTCCTCGCGCAAGCGGTTTCCCGGCGTGGTCGCCCAGATTTGGAGTAATTATTATTAAGCGTGAAATGAGACAAGATAAACGAGCTGCACCGAAAGCCCCGATCAACGAGAATATCTCGGCACGCGAGGTTCGGTTAATTGGTGCTGAAGGTGAACAGCTTGGGATTGTGTCAATTGAAGACGCGCTTCTTAAGGCTGAAGAGGCCAAACTGGATTTGGTGGAGATTTCCGCCGATGCAGTACCCCCTGTTTGCAAACTGATGGACTACGGCAAATCGATCTTCGAAAAGAAGAAGCAGATTGCCGCGGCAAAGAAAAACCAGAAGCAGATTCAGGTAAAAGAAATCAAGTTTCGTCCAGGGACGGAGGAAGGGGATTACCAGGTAAAACTGCGCAACCTGGTACGTTTCCTGAGTGACGGGGACAGGGCCAAGGTATCCTTGCGATTCCGCGGCCGTGAGATGGCCCACCAGGAGCTGGGGATGGAACTCCTCAAGCGGGTTGAACAAGACCTGCTCGAGTACGGTTCGGTCGAACAGCATCCTAAGATGGAAGGACGCCAGCTGATCATGGTCATCGCCCCGAAAAAGAAGAAGTAATCAACAGGGCACGGCAGGCCTTGCGATTATGTTTATCAACTGAATGCGGAGTATCCGAACATGCCAAAGATGAAAACTAAAAGTGGTGCTGCTAAGCGGTTTCTGAAAACTGCTAACGGTATCAAGCACAAGCACGCTTTCAAGAGCCACATCCTGACCAAAATGTCGACCAAGCGTAAGCGTCAACTACGCGGTAGCAGCTTGCTGCATCCGTCTGACGTGGCAAAAGTCGAGCGCATGCTGCGCCTTCGTTAATTTTTGGATCAAGAATAGAGGAAGTAACTCATGGCTCGTGTAAAGCGTGGCGTCATTGCCCGTAAGCGTCACAAAAAAATTCTGAAACTTGCTAAAGGCTACTACGGCGCGCGTTCACGCGTATTCCGTGTTGCCAAGCAAGCGGTAATCAAGGCAGGCCAATACGCCTACCGTGACCGTCGTCAGAAAAAACGTCAGTTCCGCGCTCTGTGGATCGCTCGTATCAACGCTGGTGCTCGTGTTAACGGTCTGTCCTACAGCCGTTTCATTGCCGGCCTGAAAAAAGCGTCCATCGAGATCGACCGTAAGGTTCTGGCTGATCTGGCAGTGAACGAAAAAGCGGCGTTTGCTGCGATTGTCGAGAAAGCTAAAGCCACCTTGGCTTAAGTACCCCCGACAGTCACCCGGTCTCACCTCTGTGGGGCCAGGTGTTAAACGTCATAAATAGGGGAAGAGCCTTCAAGCTCTTCCCCTATTTTGTATCTGGAGTCTGTACATGGAAAACCTGGATGCGCTGGTCTCTCAAGCACTAGAGGCTGTGCAAAGCGCTGAAGATATCAATGCCCTGGAGCAAATCCGGGTTCACTACCTTGGCAAGAAGGGCGAGTTGACTCAGGTGATGAAGACCCTGGGGAACCTGCCGGCCGAAGAGCGTCCGCAGGTCGGTGCGCTGATCAACGTTGCCAAGGAGCGTGTCACAGAGGTCCTCAATGCGCGCAAGGCGTTGTTCGAGGAGGCGGATCTGGCTGCCAAACTCGCCGCCGAGTCCATCGACGTGACCCTGCCTGGCCGTGGCCAGACTTCCGGAGGCCTGCATCCGGTTACCCGGACCCTGGAACGTATCGAGCAATTCTTCACCCACATCGGCTACGGCATTGCCGAAGGCCCTGAGGTCGAAGACGACTATCACAACTTCGAGGCGCTCAACATCCCAGGCCATCACCCGGCCCGGTCGATGCATGACACCTTCTATTTCAATGCGAACATGCTGTTGCGCACCCATACCTCGCCGGTACAGGTCCGCACCATGGAATCGCAGCAGCCGCCGATCCGCATCGTCTGCCCAGGCCGTGTGTACCGTAGCGACTCCGATATCACCCATTCGCCGATGTTCCACCAGGTCGAAGGCCTGCTGGTTGATCGCGACATCAATTTCGCCGACCTGAAAGGGACTATCGAAGAGTTCCTGCGGGTGTTCTTCGAGAAAGAACTGGCAGTGCGTTTCCGTCCTTCGTACTTCCCGTTCACCGAGCCATCCGCTGAAGTCGATATGGAATGCGTGATGTGCAGCGGTAAAGGCTGCCGCGTCTGCAAGCAGACCGGCTGGCTGGAGGTCATGGGCTGCGGCATGGTTCACCCGAACGTGCTGCGTATGTCCGGGATCGATCCGGAAGAGTTCTCGGGTTTTGCTTTCGGCATGGGCGTCGAGCGTCTGGCCATGCTGCGTTACGGGGTAAATGACTTGCGCCTGTTCTTCGACAACGACTTGCGGTTCCTTGCGCAATTTCGCTAAGCCGCAGACCCGTAACGAATCTAATAGGAGAGCAGGATGAAATTCAGTGAACAATGGCTGCGCGGCTGGGTAAGCCCGCAGGTAAGCCGGGACGAGCTGGTTGCTCGCCTGTCGATGGCCGGTCTTGAGGTCGATAGCGTGACGCCGGCCGCCGGTGAATTCAGCGGTGTCGTGGTGGGCGAGGTGCTGAGCACCGAGCAGCATCCGGACGCTGACAAGCTGCGGGTTTGCCAGGTCAGCAATGGCACGGAAACCTTCCAGGTGGTCTGCGGCGCGCCAAATGTGCGCCCGGGCCTGAAGATCCCGTTCGCCATGATCGGTGCCGAACTGCCGGGTGATTTCAAGATAAAGAAAGCCAAGCTGCGTGGCGTCGAGTCCAACGGCATGTTGTGCTCCCAGGCCGAACTGCAGGTTGGCGAGGGCAACGATGGCCTGATGGAGCTTCCGGCAGATGCGCCGGTTGGCCTGGACATCCGTGAATACCTGGGTCTGGACGATGCGAGCATCGAGGTCGACCTGACACCGAACCGTGGTGACTGCCTGTCCCTGGCCGGTCTGGCCCGTGAGGTTGGCGCGTTGTATGCCGCCCCGGTAGTACGTCCAGCGGTGGCGGCCGTTGCGGCGGTGCATGATGAAGTGCGTTCGGTTGAAGTCCTGGCGCCGGCGGCATGTCCGCGTTATCTGGGTCGCGTCATCCGTAATGTCGATCTGTCCAAGCCGACCCCGCTGTGGATGGTCGAGCGCCTGCGTCGCGCCGACGTGCGTAGCATCGACGCAGCTGTCGACATCACCAACTACGTGATGCTGGAACTGGGTCAGCCGCTGCACGCGTTCGACCTTGCCGAAATCAACGGAGGCATCCGCGTGCGCATGGCTGAGGAAGGCGAGAAGCTGGTGTTGCTCGACGGTCAGGAAGTTGCCCTGCGCAGCGATACGCTGGTGATCGCCGACCACTCCCGTGCGTTGGCGATTGCCGGCGTCATGGGTGGCGAGCACAGCGGCGTGTCCACGACGACCCGTGATGTGTTCCTTGAAAGTGCGTTCTTCGACCAGATTGCGGTGGCTGGCAAGGCCCGTTCCTATGGCCTGCATACCGACGCCTCGCACCGCTACGAGCGCGGCGTGGACTGGCAACTGGCTCGTGAAGCCATGGAGCGCGCCACTGGCCTGCTGCTGGAAATCACTGGCGGCGAAGCCGGCCCGATCATCGAAACCGTCAGCGAACAGCACCTGCCCAAAATCGCACCGGTTACCCTGCGTGCTCAGCGCATCACCCAGATGCTTGGCATGGAAATGGAGCCGGCCGAAGTCGAACGCCTGCTCAGTGCCCTGGGCCTGAACATCAGCGCCGATGGGGCAGGGCAGTGGCGTGTCGAAGTACCAAGCCATCGCTTCGATATCAGCCTGGAAGTCGATCTGATCGAAGAACTGGCCCGACTGTACGGCTACAACCGTTTGCCGGTCCGCTACCCGCAGGCGCGCCTGGCCCCACAGGCCAAGGCCGAAGCCCGTAGCGACCTGCCGGAGCTGCGCCGTCTGCTGGTGGCCCGTGGGTATCAGGAAGCGATCACCTACAGCTTCATCGATCCGCGTCAGTTTGAACTGTTCAACCCGGGTGCCGAGCCGCTGTTGCTGGCCAACCCCATCTCCAACGACATGGCCGCCATGCGCTCGTCCCTGTGGCCAGGCCTGGTCAAGTCGCTCCAGCACAACCTGAACCGCCAACAGGACCGCGTACGTCTGTTCGAAAGCGGCCTGCGTTTCGTTGGTCAGTTGGAAGGGTTGAAGCAAGAGCCGATGCTGGCCGGTGTCGTTTGCGGCAGTCGTTTGCCGGAAGGCTGGGCGCAAGGTCGCGATGTCGTCGACTTCTTCGACGTCAAGGCTGACGTGGAAGCGGTGCTGGGCTTCGCCGGTGCGCTCGACGCGTTCACCTTCGTGCCGGGCAAGCATCCGGCGTTGCATCCGGGGCAGACAGCGCGCATTGAGCGTGATGGGCGTGAAGTCGGCTATGTCGGGGCGATTCACCCTGAACTGTCCAAGACCCTGGGGCTTGATCGTCCTGTGTTCGTTTTCGAGCTGGTTCTGGGCGAAGTTGCATTGGGGAAAATGCCGAAATTCCAGGAGTTATCGCGCTTTCCTGAAGTGCGGCGTGACCTTGCGCTGCTGGCCGATCGCGACGTTGCATCCAGCGCCGTACTGGATGTAATCCGTGAAAATGCAGGCGAATGGCTCACGGACCTCAGGCTATTTGACGTGTATCAGGGTAAAGGCATTGATCCGCATAGAAAAAGCCTTGCAGTCGGCTTGACCTGGCAGCATCCATCGCGCACTCTTAATGACGATGAGGTGAATACCGCAACGCAGAATATCCTCACCTCGCTCGAAAACAGGTTGAACGCCACGTTAAGGAAGTGACGTATGGGGGCTCTGACGAAAGCTGAGATGGCGGAACGTCTGTATGAGGAGCTGGGCCTGAATAAACGGGAGGCCAAAGAATTGGTCGAACTGTTTTTCGAAGAAATCAGGCACGCTCTGGAAGACAACGAACAGGTCAAATTGTCCGGTTTCGGCAATTTCGACCTGCGGGACAAGCGCCAGCGGCCTGGCCGCAATCCGAAAACGGGTGAAGAAATCCCGATCACGGCTCGCCGTGTGGTCACCTTTCGTCCAGGGCAGAAGTTGAAGGCCCGAGTTGAGGCTTATGCTGGAACCAAGTCATAACGACGAGCTACCCGTCATCCCGGGCAAACGCTACTTCACCATTGGTGAAGTCAGCGAGCTGTGTGCGGTAAAACCGCATGTGCTGCGCTATTGGGAGCAGGAGTTTCCTCAACTCAACCCGGTCAAGCGCCGCGGCAACCGCCGGTACTATCAGCGACAAGACGTGCTGATGATCCGGCAGATCCGCGCGCTGCTGTATGACCAGGGGTTCACCATCGGCGGAGCGCGCTTGCGCCTCTCCGGTGATGAGGCCAAAGACGATACAACCCAGTACAAACAGATGATCCGCCAGATGATCGCCGAGCTTGAAGATGTGCTGGTGGTGCTCAAGAAATAAATTTCTGCTTTTAAATCTTCCAGTTTTCAAAAGCTTGCGATATATATTCCTGAGCGTTCCGTTGAGAGACGGAACAAGATTCACGCCTAGTCGGGGCGTAGCGCAGTCCGGTAGCGCACTAGCATGGGGTGCTAGGGGTCGAGTGTTCGAATCACTCCGTCCCGACCATATTTTTCAATGACTTAGCCCGATCTGAAAAGGTTGGGCTTTTTCATGTCTAAAAAATACTCCCACATTTACTCCCACGGATATCTTGGATCTCGGTAGATATGCCACTTGAGAGGCGTTCGACTCTCGTTTCCCCCGGGCAGGTCGTATCAGTACAAGATCCTGAAGGCGCGAAGACGCTTGTTAAAGGGTTGCCGATTTGGAGAGCGGTTGCGGTTGATGCAGAGTCGCGCCGCAAAGCGTGGTAATCCCGAAGTCTGTAAATACAGTCAAGGTCGTTCTCTCCAAAGAACATTTTGACTAGGCTCTAGAGCGGGAGTTACAGGTCGAAAAAATTCGCTATGCCCCCATTCGCACCGGGTGTACGAGCGATCGCGAATGGCGATTTCTGACAGGGACCAGGATGGATTCGGATGGCTTTCGGTGTACCTCCATCGCAGATTAGACTTTTTGGCCTCGATCTTCGGTTGATGAAGGCAGAGCGGGTGGCGGGTTTGAGCGCTGCTTTTCAGGGTACACCTAAGATGATGTTCACTGATAGCATGTGGCCACTGACTAATCAGCGCTGATTTTCACATTCAATGTGGTGAATGCAATGGCCGATGCTACAGGGAAGTACTTAGACGTCTATCAAAGCTGGCAGCAACACCTCTTCAATTTCAACCTGGCAGTCCGGGAAACCAATACGCCAGGCTTGCGTAAGCCTCAGCTTGCCGCCCTATACGCTTCACTGGGCCACCTGGTGATGTCTCCGGCCACGACCGCAACGATCGTGATGCCAACGGGTACCGGCAAGACCGATACCATGCTTGGTTTGCTTATCGCAGGGCGGTTGGCAAGGACATTGGTACTCGTCCCGTCAGATGCCTTGCGCTCCCAGCTTGTCGAAAAATGCCTCGGGCTGAAAAAACTTCGGGAGATCGGTGCTGTTTCTGCCACAGCACTTAACCCTGTGGTGAGGGCGATCGGCTCAGGAATGTCGGCTGAAGATGTGCAACAGCTTGCCGAGGCGAATGTAATTGTCGCTACCCCGCAAGCATTGCAGCGATTCGACACAGAGTCCCTTCAAGCCTTAGCTGAGCTCTGCAGCCACCTGATCATCGATGAAACGCATCATGTGGCCGCCATGACGTGGGGCAGGGTGAAAACCGCGTTCAAAGAGAAGCCATGCCTGCAGTTCACTGCTACGCCTTTCAGGGAGGACAACCAGCCTCTTGAAGGCAAAATTATCTACAACTACCCGTTGAAGGATGCGCAGATCGATGGCTACTTCAAAGCGATCGAATTTCACCCGGTGCGCGAATACAACCTGGAACTGGCTGACCAAGTGGTTGCTGATAAGGCGGTAGAGTTGTTACGAGGCGATCGAGAACAAGGCTTCGACCACCTACTGATGGTACGTGCACGATCTCAAAAACGGGCTGAATCCCTGTTTGAACTCTACAAAAAGCATGAAGACCTTTCACCCATTCTCATCCACAGCAAGGTGCCGAATCGGGTCAAACTGCTGGGTGAAATTGTCGAGAAGAAATACAAGATCATCGTCTGCGTGGACATGCTGGGCGAAGGCTTTGACCTGCCTGAGTTGAAAATCGCGGCTATTCACGACCAGCATCGCAGTCCGGCCGTCACCTTACAGTTCATCGGTCGTCTAACCCGGGTTGATGACACTTTAGGTGATGCCAAATTCGTCTCGAACATCGCCAACCAGAAAGTCGATTACCAGATGTCGGTGCTTTACAAGGAAAGTGCTGATTGGAGCGCCGTGATTCGAGACGTGAGCCATGACAAGATCGCCCGCGAGGTCGAGAAGGAGACATTCACTGAGCAGTTCCCAGATGATGCTGACTCCGAGGACATTTTCGGGTTGAACCCCAACCCCAAAATCAGTGCGATCGCCTACCATGTGGAGCGCGACCAGTGGCGGCCAGAGAAAGCCAACCACTTCTCGCAGAAGAAAGAACCGCTGCAGTTCCTTTCTATCAACGACGATTCAGACACCATCATCATGGTGACGCGACGAGAATCTCCCGTCGGATGGGCTCAGACATCAGCGATCGTTGACACCAACTGGATTCTCTACCTAGCGTACTACCACGCGCCCGACAAGACGCTATTCATTCACTCCTCCGGTGATGAGTCGCAAGCGACGCGGTTTTTGAATTTGATTGCAAAAGATGCCAGGCGAATCAACGGCGAGCCTACATTCCGAACTCTGCACGACATCAAGCTCATGAAGCTGCAGAACGTAGGGCTGTCCAGGACACGCAAGGATCTGAGATTCACGATGCACGTCGGGCGCGACATCAATACCGTCATCAGTGAAATCGAGAACGGCACGGCGAAGAAGTCCAACATCTTCGCGACGGGCTACGAAGATGGACAGCGCACCACCGTTGGCTGCTCTCACAAGGGGAAAATCTGGGAGATGAACTCTTCCAGCATCATTTACTGGATTGAGTGGTGCAAACGTGCCTCGCAGAAACTCAACGATGCCACGATCAACCCTTCTGAAGTGCTCAAGGATGTGATTCGCTCGGAGAAGATTGAGGGAGCCTGGCCAACTGGACTCTTCTATGCTGATTGGCCTGAGCCCATTGCGATCGAAAACGAGCAGAAAATTTCGCTGGCGCTCAATGGTGAGATCTTCAACCTGCTTGATGTCGAGCTTGGCAAGCCTCAGCGGACCGACGATCTGACACTAGAAGTGCCCGTCATCGCCATAGCAGCAGATGGCACGGAGTGTCAGCTTCCTGACATCACGATACGGTTACTGAACGACAGCTACAAAGTCTCCTGCCCTGGGGTGAAGATCATTTTCGCTGAAGAGAGCTCGTTTGAGCAGTACCTGGATGCGAACCCTTTGGTCCTGCTAGCCGTAGACGGTTCAATGGTCGAGGGTAATTACCGGTTCTACACACCCAATAGTTTGGACTTGAAGCTTCCTATAGCGCTGATTGAGGCTTGGGACTGGGGGACGACCCAGATCCACAGCGAGTCCATGAGGGCAACTCGTAACATGGACACCGTCCAAGGGTTCACCTACAGCCAAATCGAGGACGACTATGCATTCATTTTCAACGATGATGGCGCAGGTGAGATTGCGGATTTGGTGGCAATCAAAGAAAGCAAGGACGCAATCTTTGTCGACCTTTACCACTGCAAGTATTGCCCCCAAAAAGATCGGCCTGGTGCTCGCGTGAACGATGTCTACGAGGTCTGCGGCCAAGCGTCACGATCGGTGAAGTGGCTGCACACCGAGGAAAAATTCTTCAATCGATTGATGGGGCGGTACCAGCAATCGCTGCCGAAAGGGTTCGACAGAATCCTCAAGGGTGACCCAATAGATTTGGAGCTGCTTCGCAACAAGTGCCACGACCACGAGATGATTTTCAGATTCGTGATCGTACAGCCTGCCATTTCGGCAGCGAAAATCTCCGCTGATCAGCTTGCTGTCCTCGGCACCAGTTACTCCTACATTAAGAACGTATCTGGTTCAGATGTCCGGGTCGTAACCAGTGCCTAACAGAAAGGGGGGGCACCATATTGCCTCCGGCTTCTTGGCCAGGTGAATCTGGAGATAGGGCGGGAAGGTATTCATTGATCAAAGAATTTTGAGGCCTCGGAAGTGGGGCAGGAGCAAGGATGGCCCAGTCAAAGAGAATCAAAGTAATGCTGTCCAGTCGTTGTAACGATCGCTTTCCCGCGGACAGCGATCAAACGCTCAGCAATATCCGAGAGCAACTCAAACGTGAGATAGAGGGCACGAAGCTATTTGGCAAACAGGTATTTGAAGTTTGGATTAACGAAGATGCACCTTCTGCGGACGGAATGCAGGACAGCTGGGATGCCTGTTTGCAAGCCGTGAGGGATTGCGATGTGCTACTGGTGCTGTCCAATGGCAATGCCGGCTGGGCCAGTGGTGACGGCGACATTGGTATTTGCCATGCGGAGTACATGGAGGGACTAGCCACTACTCGGGGGAAGGTGCGCTTCATCGCTATGCCAAATATCCCAACAGGCGATGGCCAGGTAGCTGAGACAGCACGTAATCAGCGCTTCCAGGCCTTTATTGCACAACAGACACCCTTCAGGGGTGGAATGGTCTCAACCGTTGAGCAATTGCGTAGCCGCGTTCAGGAAGCGCTTCTCGATGCGTTGGTCGTTCTGACCCAGCGCGGTGTAACCGCTGCGGCTTCGAGCCGTTTCGATATGGGCCAGGCGCTGGATTGGACACGGATGGACTTCCGTCAGCGCAAACGAGCGATGGAAGCGGTGTTACTGCAGGCGCTCAATGGTGGCAAAGTCCCTGCTAGCGAAGCGTTAGCCATTGTTCCAATTGCTGGAGTGAATGTCGTTGTGTTTGTCCATGCAATCCCGGCTGCGTTCACGGTTGCTGCTGCGCGTGAGCTGGTGGGTAAGCCTTTTCTGCGTGACCATGAGCATGCTGATCTGTTGAAAGGTGCAGAAGGACCGTTGCATTTAATCGCCTGTCACCGTGGAGCAACAGAGACTCAGGCCACTACGTTGTTAGGCTTTCCTGATGCTACGGTTGTAAGCGGTTCCTTCGGTATTTTTGTCGCTGATGATGTACAGAAAGTACAGTTTGCCTTCCTGGCCAACTGTCGCGATGCGTCGCAAACGCGCCATGCGCTCCAGCGTTTTAGGGAATGGTTGGATCAAACAGGTGAAGCGCAAATTCTGGCCAAGAGAGCCGCTTCACGCGCCAAGATTGTCAAAGTTATTGCCGCCGAACTTGAAGGGAGATAACAGGGATGTCAAAAGCACTTTTTACTGTGGGGCCCGTGTTGTCATTCCGAGGCGTAAGCCAAACCGGGCAGTGGCAGGTGACCGCGTTAGTCGGAGTTGTAGCTGGCGCCGCATTTCCTGTTCTTTCTGTTGACGGCCAGTCTTGTCCGGCGCCGAAGGTTTTGCTGGAGCGTCCGAAAGAAACCATCCTTCGTTACGACCTGAGCTGTGATCAGCAGGCGCAGGAGCGAACGGTTCAGTTTGGTCTAGGGCAGGGAGGGCCGCAATGGCAGTTCTCCATTCCCGGACAAGACTATGCCCCAAGAATGGCCTACGTCTCTTGCAATGGCTTTTCGGATCCTAGTGGAATGCGCAAGTTAGTGCGCCCTGAAAACGCCGTCTGGGCTGACCTGATCAGCAACCATGACAGTGACTTGCGTGCTGCGAGTTACGTGCTGGACAAGGAGCAGCTTTGGCACGAAGGGCGAATCCATGACAAGGGGTTGAAGCGGTTCCACTTGCTGCTGATGGGGGGTGATCAGATTTACTTTGACTCGATCTGGGAGGATGTGAAGCCTCTCAAGAAATGGGTCGGAATGTCGCGCAAGGAGCAGTTGGCGTTCAAGGTGAGCGTGGCGCTGGAGAAGGAGATCGAATCCTATTATTTCGGGCTCTATGCCAATCGTTGGCTGCCTGATACTCGGCGTGACTGGGGGCACTCCAAACCGAACCTTGATGCCGCTGATGCGATGGCGAGAATCCCTACGGTGATGATGTGGGACGACCACGACATCTTCGACGGTTGGGGGTCCTACAGCCCGGCTATGCAGCACTGTGAGTTATTCCAGGTGTTGATGCGTCATGCGCGTAGGGCGTTCTGGGTGTTTCAGTTGCAGCATGCCGTTGATGATTTGCCGCCGTTGCAATTGCTCCAGCGTGCAAACGTTTCCCAGCAGGATCCACAGTATGAGCCGATGCAATGGAGTGCCCGATTAAAGGGAGATCGATTGGCCTTGCCGCTCTTGGATGGTCAGCCGGGCTTTAGTTTCGGCTATCACTTGGGGCCGGTATCGTTGTTTGTTGCTGATCTGCGCACTGAGCGTTCACGTACCCAGGTACTGGGGGCCGATACCTGGACTGCTATGCAGGCTTGGCTCAACACGCTCCGTGACGGTAAGCCTGCTTATCCTGGAAGCAAATGTCAGCACTTGATCTTCCTGTCCTCGGTTCCGGTCGCGCACCCCAAATTGTCGCTGGCTGAAGGGTTGCTCGATACGTTTGGGCAGGATCATGTGCTCGACAGTAATGCTGATGACCTTAAGGATCATTGGTCGCACGGGGATCACGAGGGGGAGCGTAAGCGACTCCTGGAGTCGCTGACTCGTATTGCTGAGCAGAGAATGCTGCGTGTATCCATTGCTTCTGGGGACGTGCATGTCGCGGCCTGGGGCAGTTGCTACCGAAGGGATATTCCGCCAACGTCGAACTGGGCGCAGATTCAGCAATTTACTTCGTCAGGTGTGGTGCATCCGTCGTTGATTGGAGTGGCCGAACGGCTTTTTCTTCAGTTGCTGAACCATACCGCCAGCAAGGTCCAATCCATCGATGTGCAGCACTGTGTCGAGATGATGTTGTTCCCCGGTTTTAATCGGTATGTGATGCCGGCTCGGAACTGGTTGGCGTTTGAGCTGGACATGGGCGGAGAGACGGGATGCAAACTGTGGGCGACTTGGCGTTGTGAAAATGAGGTAGGGTTTTCCAATCATCTGCAAGCGGTGCACCCGGCTCAGAAATGAGCTCCACAATTGCAAAGTAGTTGTATCGTTCATGATGGCGGTGTTCTGCAAACGTCTGCCCTGCTTTTCGAAGACTCTCAGGGTCGCAAAAAAACTTCATCTGGGCTCTGGCTGGGGGGGCAGACATTCGGATCGTAAATTTTGCCCCCAGGTTTGCCCTCGTTCGCACACGATGTGCGGGCGATAGCGAAGGGGGATTCTTAACAGAATTCCAGGATGCCATCGCGTTGAATCCGCACGTGCTGGAAGTCTTCATGGTGGAAGATCGGGATTCAGGAAAAGCAGGCTTAACTAGAAATAACATCGGACACTGTCGCTCAAATTTAAAGTGTGCGTCCCCTCGAGTTGCGCTGCGTCTGAAGTCAGGCTATGCGAGCAAGGTCGGACAGTATAGATTTGAGAAGATAAGGGAGTGAAGCACAGCATGACCCTTTCGATCACTGATCAGGTCAAGAAGGGCTTTGAGAAAGCCAAAGTGAGGGACAACGGTGAGTGCTACTAATGCGATCAACCGGATCGATAAAATCGCAGCTGAATCAGGTAGGCGAGATGTTTCTCCATGGGGGGCGCTTGACGCCTGAGACACTCACTCGACTTCTAGCCTCTATGAACGCCGCCAGCTTTCTAGTGGTCTGCGGCTCTGGGCTTTCCATGGATCCTCCTAATAATCTGCCGTCAGCTAGAACAGTCGAAAAACGCTGCATCGACAAATTCTGTCTTGATTCGGATGCAAATTGCGACGCCACAAACGCGGAAATCCATCTTACGCCAGTCGGCGTTCTACGTGTTGTTGCTACTGCATGAAGGACGAGGGTGTGCTAATCGAGTCTTCTGTGCTGCCCGAACGTAGAGCCAACGGCCCTTGGACCGATCTGGCGCTCCACACCATCGGCTGGCGCGCGTTTCAGGATCTATGCTCGCAGGTATGCGAGGTCGTGCTCGGCCGGCCCGTGGAAATCTTCCGCGAAGCTCAAGACGGCGGTCAGGACGCGGTCTTCCTCATTTCTGCAGAAAACGACGCCCTGTTGATCGGAACCGTGCAATGCAAGCATACGTCCGATGCCGCAAAGGCGTTGAAGCTCAGTGATCTCACCGCCGAGATCGCTCATGTCGAGGAGCTGGTCAAAGCCGGCCAAGCAGAAACCTACGTCTTCATGACGAACATGAGCGTAGATGCGCCTGTCGCAGCCGCAATGCGTGCCAAACTCCGCGCGCTTGGCGTGCGTAAGCCGCACATTCTCGGTCGCCAGTATATCGTCCGTGTTATCAGGAGCAGCGCGCGCCTCCGGGCCCTCGTTCCGCAGGTCTACGGCCTAGGCGACCTCACCTCGATCGTAGATGAGCGGCTCAGCGAGCAGAGCCGGGCGTTGCTTGACAGCTGGATTCCAAAGCTTCGCACCTATGTGCCTACGCAGGCTCATCGCGATGCGGTCAACGCTATCTCTGAGCACGGCGTAGTGCTGCTACTCGGTAATCCCTCTAGCGGTAAATCAGCGATTGGCGCCATCGTGTCGACCATAGCGTCGGAAAATCCAGACAACACCGTACTTGCTCTGACCAGCCCACGCGACTTTGAGGCCGGTTGGAATCCTAATGATCCAGGGCGCTTCTTCTGGATCGACGATGCCTTCGGCTCCAATGTGCTACGCGACGACTATGTGCAGGACTGGACGTCTGCCTTCTCCAAGCTGCGGGCCGCGATCAAGCATGGCAATCGATTTCTTCTAACTTCCCGAAAACATATCTATGAAGCGGCGCGGCGCCGGCTCGGGCAGCGCAACCTTGCCCAATTCGCAGACGGTAGCGCCGTGGTGGATGTTGGCGAGTTGACGTTCGAAGAGAAGACGCAGATTCTCTATAATCATGTAAATTTCGGTGAGCAGAGCCAGAGCTGGCGATCGAGCATCAAACCGCATCTAGCCGCTGTAGCTGCGGTTCGCGATTTTCTCCCTGGGATCGCCGAACGTCTCGGCGACCCAAACTTCACCAAGGGCCTAGCGCCCCGCGAAAGCTCACTCGTACGCTTTATGGAGGAGCCGACAGAGCATCTGATTGATACCGTCAACGCCTTAGATGATCAGCTGCAGGCCGCGCTCATCCTCGTGTATGTCCATCAGGCCGGATTCGATCCTAACGATCATGACGTTTCGGCCGCACAGGCGGTCGCTGAGCTGACTGGGTACACTCTCACTAAGATTCAGGATTGTTTCGCTGAGCTGAAAGGCTCGTTCCTGAAGCTTTCGGGATCAAAATGGACCTTCGCCCATCCGACGATCTCCGACGCCCTAACGGAGATTCTGCGCCAGAAGCCCCATATGATGGCGGCGCTCATACGAGGCGCGACTATCGACACCATTCTTAGTAGCTTCACATGCGAGGGCTCGCCGCTCATTCGAGATGCGCTTGTCATCCAGACAACGCTCGACGACGCTCTGGTCGCACGACTTGGCCGCACGCCCGACGAACTACACCGCAATTGGATGCTGTTCCACTTCCTTTCCTATCGTTCAAGCGAGGCCGTGTTCATCAAAGCCGTCGAGCAATTTCCCAATCTACTTCGACGGCCATGCTGGCAATCTGACCTCACCAGCAACGATCCCCGGATCGCCACCTATGCACGTGCTCATCACCTCAGCGTCTTGCCTAACGATCTGCGCTCTGAGGTAGCCGACAGGCTGGAATCTGCCGTGCTCAACGGTCTCGACGTCTCCTTCTTCGACGAGCCACAGATGCTAGCGGTCATACCGCCGCTAAGGCTTATCGGTGTGGGATTGGCGCTGCGGACAACTGTGCTGCCGTCGCTCGAAGAGAGGATCGATGAGATCGCTGCCGACGCTGACTTGGACGAAGAGCCTGACAGCCACTTTAAAAAGCTTCTCGGCGTGCTTGATTGCATTGAGACGATTGGTGTCGACGCGGACGCCACGGCTTTGATCGACGACGCGCGCGATCACGTGAAACGCTCAGTCGAGGCGCTTGAAGAGCGCAAGCGCCAGCATGATGAAGGCTCCGAAGACGAAGCGGATTGGACGCACATCGTGACGCCAAAGAAGGAGGAAGCTCCGGCTTCCACCCCCGTCGTGACAAAGCGCTCGGTGTTCGACGATGTCGACAAATAAACGTCGAGACATCAAGCAATCGCACTCCGACGCGTCGGACACATCCTTCTCAGATCGCGCGGAAGCAAGGCGTCCCCTGCGAGGCGCGGCCGCCGCTCAAGCCGGTTTCGACTATCAGCTAGACGTCTCGATCCTCGCAGCCCTGCAACTCCTCCTCATTTCCAAAGCGGCTACGCGCCTGGTGCTGGAACCGGCAAACGAGGAAGATCTGGAGGCAGATCTGGAGCCCAACGTGCCAGGACGGGTACAACCCAGTGCGACTGTCTCTGGCGGATATAAGCTTGTCATCCAAATCAAAATGGACAGCGGCGAGCCCTGGTCGGTCGTAGATTTCGAAGGTCTGCTCAAGCACGGCTCCGACAAAAAAGGTGGGCGCCGAAAAGCACTGCATCATCTCGACGATCCGAACACCCGCTATCTGCTCGTGACCAATGCCGACGCCAAGGGAGTCGCGCGTAACCTGCTGGTCGAAGGCTTCGAAGAGGTATCCGACAAGGCAAGCTTCCCTCCGAGACTTCATGCCACACTGAAAGCTTCGCCCGAAGGCCGCGTCGCGATCTGGGGCAGGCTCACCGAAAAGCAGCTCGCATCCGATACCCGGGAACTGATGTCGGACCTGCTGCATGTTCCGAAGGTCGAGCAGCAAAATCTGATCGCAACGCTGCGTCTCGAAGCCAAGCGGAGGACCCGAGGCAGCACGCCCGGTCTATGGACGAGCGACGATCTTCTCGCGACGGTAAGGACGCACGGCGGGTTCCTGGCCAGCTCTGCCAGCCTTGAGCATTTCGTGGCGCCTGCGAACTTCGATGAGATGCTCAGAATCCTAAGCGACAAGAATGCAGTTGTGATTATGGGCCCTTCAGGTACGGGCAAGACGCAGGCGGCGTTCAAGCTATGCGATATCGCGCGACGGCGCGATGGTGCGCTGGAAGTTGTTACCATCGGCGCGGACGATTCGCCGACCAGCGTGCGTAAGGTCGTTAACAACGGATCGACACTCTTCTATGTCGATGATCCGTGGGGCCAATTTAGCCTACGCGGGGGCAGCGAAGCATGGACCGAGCAGCTGCCGCGCCTGCTCGCCAAGGCCACGCCTGATCACCAGTTCGTCATCACGTCCCGCAGCGACATGATGCAGAGCGCCAAAGTCGGGGTGAGTCTCAATACGTGGTCGGTCGAGTTGGATGCCGGCCAGTATCGGGATGGTCAACTCCGCGACATTCATGACAATCGCATGGATCAGCTACCGGCCGCTCTGCAAACCAAGGCGTACGCGTTTCGCAATGAGGTACTAGACAAGCTTGGGACGCCGCTCGAGATAGAGCTGTATTTCGCCCACATGCAAACCGGCCCGGATGCCGGGGAAGAAGACCATGTCTTCTTTCGCCGGCTGCTCGAGTTGGCGCAGCGCGATGCGGTGGAAGGTGTCGTCGTCAGAGCTCTATCATCTATCGACACTAGCGGAACCTCAGCCATCGTTTGGGCGCTGCTGGCGGCGCGGGGCCAGTTCGACCGCGCCCGACTTCACGCTCTTCAACGCACCCTACGTGGACTTGATCGAGCGCTAGGCGATGGCTTGGATCGCCTCGTAGACCGTATGGTCGCGGCCCGCCATCTGCGGCAGCCGGCCCGCACGATCGCCTTCGCTCATCCGAGCGTCCGCCAAGGCTTTGAGGCCTTCGCAAGGGGCTGCTGGGGGCAGACCGAGTTTGCGATCGAGACCCTGATCTCCGCGCTCGTTCAGCTGCCGTCAACGCAACGCAGCTGGGGCATGGAAACGGCAGCCAGAGTTTATGAAGTTGCTCGCACGTTCGCTGGCCGACAGGACGTTGACCAAGACTTCGCAATTGACTCCAACAGCCAGGAAGCGATCGATGCCTGGCTGGACGAAAGTCTCATGGACCCCGCCTCCAAGTTCGCACCATTGCTGGAGCTGGCGTCCGAGGTAGGTAGCGATGCCTCGATACCAAGCCGCGTGGCGCGATGGCTGTTGAAAGGTACACAGCGGGGGGCTTCCTTCTTCACCCATAACTGGCAGCCGCCGGTCTTTGACGATGCCTGGTATGACTCTGTGTCCGCGAGCCCCATCGCGACCGAAGTCGCCGCCCGATTTATTCGTGAGGAGCTTGGTTTCGACCGAGGGGACTACGGAGTGGACTTCGCCAAGCGGCTCGATCGCTTCGCACCCAACCTGACCACCGCCTATCTCGACGCCGCGCACGAGATGGTCGGCCACGGCTTCGAGCTTAACGCCAATGCTGTCGCGGCCGGCGCCATGCGCGATCTAACAGGGTTCGAGAGGATAGTGCAGGCTGCGTTGGACGACCTCGCGAGCATCCACCATCAACACGCTAAGAGTGGCCGAGAGGAATGGCGTGCAATTGAGGATGGCGAACGGGACCATGCCGCTGAAGAGGCCGCGCAGTCGAACCATGACGGCGACGGGTACACATCCGGTGTCTTCATCGACGCCTACATCCGTCAGCTTCGCGTAGAGGGTCGCTGGCTGGTCCTTGCCAGCCATCCGCGCGTAGCGGAGTTGGTCCGTGCCTGGGCGCAGGCGCTCTTAACCTCCCCCGGACCGGTGGGTGAAGACGAGCTTCGAGCGATTCTCGTAGCGGGCAAGAGTATGGATGAGGAGCCATATGTCTGGGCGGCAGCGCGAGAGCAATGGAACGCAGCGCTGGAGCCTACGCTTACGGCGCGGATCAGCTCAGTTCCCTCTGAGGTGGATCTGTGTGACGAGCTTGCGCTCACAGCTTTGAAAGTCGCACCAAAATCCCTGGTCGCCGCATTCCAGGAGAATAGTGGACAGCCTGATCGACAAGTCACCCTGCTAACTGCCATGCAGCGCGCCCGCCGGCAACTCGGGAAAGACAGTCACGCGGCCACCCTAAGGCTGATCACAGGCGCGCTTCCAAGGGAACTAAAGGAAATCTACAAAGCGCTCCCGACCAGGAAGCGGAAAGCTCGCAAGGTCAACGGTCCGACGCTCTCATTCCTGACGGCTTGTGCCTCGCAACTCGATGCGGATGCGCTCGACCTTGTCGTGCCGGTCATCATCGCAAGCAGTGGCGACGCTTCGCCAGCGATCATCCAATGGCTGACCATTGCCAGCCGTACAGAGCATGCCGTCAGTGCGACCGAGGCGGCGATTGCGATTGGCGATACCGTCCTTATTGAGGCTGCGCTTCGCCACCAGCGCGCCGATGCTCGCTGTACGGCGCTGTTTCATCTTGCGCCGACACTCCCGGATCCCTTGCCGCCTGCAATCCTCACAATGGCATCCGATCCTGGCAGTCGCGTTCGCCGCGCCCTAGTCGCCCTGCTTGCAGAACGGCCGCACCCGGATCACCTCAAAACGCTGTTGTTTCTGATGCATGACACTTGGTCGAGCGCTGAACCGCACTACGACGAGCCCGAAAGCTTTGATATTGCGCAAGAGGCGGTCGTTGCCCTTGCAGTGAACGGTCCCTTATCCGATGCAATCGGCAATACTCTTCTCGATCTTGCCGCCACAACGGTCGACCGCGCGCTTAGCCAAAATGCCCTGATCGTCGCAGCGAATTGCTGTAGCGCCAGAATCCAGCAGAAAATATCGAACCTCGTCAATATTCCGGAAGCCCGCTGGATACGCCTCGACGCCATTGACGCCCTGGCCGACGCCGATTCCGTAGACCCTAGCATTGTCGCGCATCTGACATCCGCGTTTCTGCTGAGTTCGCCGCCAATCCTTGCGGCGTCAGCGGCTCATCTCGTCGGCGCCCATGCTTCCGCGGAAAATGCCCTTAAACTCTTTGAGCGGGTCGCCAGCTCGAACAAGCGACGCGCTCTGCTGCTGGTTGGCGCCAACGCCATGGCCAGGCGCGATCGTACGACTGCCGATCGAATCCTCGATCTGCTGGAACCGGATCATCCCGGACGTCAATTGTTGATGGCTTCCGAACCTCTTTCAGCCTCCATTCTCGACAATCTCGGCAAAGTTCAGTTGAGAGAAGCTGTCCGAAAGCGGCTTGGAGATCGCATTGTCGTTCCTTGACCGGCGCAGAGAACGGGCAAGCACAAGTCCGCTAGCTGCTTGATCAATACAGACTTAAACCTCTGCTTCCCAGGGGCGACGCACGAATCGGATATAGACGCCCAGGGCGTCAACTGGTGACGAGTATTTCCTTACCCCGACATCGGAGCTGATGAGAAGGATCGGTGCACTCGGTTCCGCAGGGACGTCAGTGACCAACCAAGGGGCGAGACTTGGCACTGGCGGCTGCAGGAAAGCTGTCTCGCGGCGTAGCCCCAGTGCCTCACGTACGTTTTCCTTCGAGGAGCTGCGCACGTCTTTGCAACTGATGCCCGCAAAGATCTGCGAGTGGGACGGGCGCTCTCCTGCGCCTGGCTCAAGTACACAGACGTCAAGCTCGTGTCGGGCCTGGCGGGGGGCCTTGCCCGGAACTCCGCCGTTATGCGCCCAACTCAGCGACTCAAACTCGACCGAGGTCCAAGCTTCCCCCATTGTCTGTCCAGCGGCGTCGAGCAGATCAAAGTGCGAGAATCTTTTGCGATCGGCCAGAGCTGGTTTACTCGCCACTACCACCTCTGACGCCTTACCTCCCTTAGATGGTGGTCGATGAATGATCGACCCTTTCGGGTGCGCACTCCGAAATACCCGCAGCAAACGAGCAAGAACCAGCATTTCGTACAATTTGTCGCGAGCCATCGCTTGTAGCTGAAGGGGGGGAGGCGCTTTCGCGGCAATGTCGAAGAGCGCGCCCACAGCTTTGACCAAGTCCGGTGGTGCGGGTTGGTTCTTCTTTTTCTTCTTGACGCCTGCCGCGATGGATGGAGTCGTACTCATAAATCCTCCTTGGTCTCTCGTGGGAGAAATTCGAGCAACGCTCCCCGCAACGCAATTTGCTGCTTCGTCGGGCGCCGTCCAAGGTTACGTCGTAGACTGGTTTTTCGGTTACCGGTGCGCATCTGCATTGACTCGACCTGCTGATCGCGCGCGAGCACCTCGTTGAGTTCGCGGCGAACTGCTTGCTCGGTTCCGCTGTTCACTGGAAAAGCGAGCACCATCAGTAACGACAGAGCTTCTTCAAATCGCTCTTTGGTCTCGTTGCGCCTCGCGGGTTCCGCGTTGGCACTGCTTAACCTTTTATCTTGGAGCTCCTCCCCAACGGGCTCGTCAGGCTCGACTGGCGCGCTGAGCTTGGCCAGCTCCATGAACTGGTGCATCAATGGCCCCTCATACGTGCTAGCTCGTAGATGTATCTCGCGAAGCGCCTGTTCCAGGTCGTCCTCACCTTGCAATGTGATCCGCATGCTTCCTCCATGAATGTTTCAGTGTCGCGGCTCTGGCGTCGCGAGGGTGATGGGTTACGGAATAGGGATGGTCGGCCAATTGCCATTAGTGGTAGCTTTCGCACTAACACGCGCGTCTGCTATCCCTGAGTGAGCTCAGCATGCCGACGTAACCGGCTCGATTCAAGTGATACAGGGACGTCATGGTGCTTATCAAGATCCCATCGAACAAAGGTGGGCCTGCGGCAAGGCAAGGTTTCAAGTATCAGGATCACGTTGCCGTTTCCTTCATATTGAAGATGCTCCGCGATAGCAGTTACCAGCAGGTCGAGTGTGAAACTGCTGACGACATCGTGCTGGTCTCTCGCCAGTCTGGTGAGACGGTTAACGAATATATTCAGGTCAAAACTACCGAGGGTGACAGCAAGTGGAACCAGAGTGAAGCAACCGCTCTGGACAACGGCCGGGCTGACACTTCTCTACTGCAGAAGTCACTGCTTTGTGACTGCCGTCCTGGAAAAGCTCGGTTCCGAATGGTCACCAAGCGCGATACCGCCAAAGCTTTGAGTTGCTTTAAACTGGAGCTTGAAAAGCGAAATCAGCCTGACCTTGCGACCAGCCGTGGGACAGCTCTTGCTAAGAAGTTCAAGAAAACACGCTCACCCATGGGGCGCGACTTTTGCTATTGGGCGGACAATTTTGTGTGGCAGATATGTGGCGATGTGGACGCGCTGGAGTCGGTGAATTTGCGCAAGCTGGCAGAAGTAATCGATCTTCAAGGCTCGTGGCCTACGCACAAACAACAGCAGGCAATCTACGCGGACTTTCTGGGTTGGGCAGATGATGCGGCAACTGCAAACGTCATCTCCGAATCTACACAAAAGGTCATTACGCGCGTGGCTGCCATGGATCGCCTCGATGCACTCCTGGCGGCGGCTGATAGCAAAAACATCACCTACTCGAAGCCCTATAAATCCAAGCCTCCACCTTTTCTGGTCGAGTTTCATGCCGCAACCGAGGAGGGATTGCTACGCAGCCTGACCGGGTACGACGTTCAGTATGACTTTGGCGAGTGGAGGCATAAGGAACTCGCTGAGCACCTGGTTCAGTGGCTCCCCGAGTTCTGTTTGCAAGCCAGCGAGATCGTGAATTTTCAGGTTCATCATGCTCAGACGATTCTGTCGAAGGCGATTGCTACGTTCACTCAGAATGGCATGGAGCGCGATAAGTTAATTGCAGAACTGATCCTGCATGTGATTTTGAGGAATAAGGAAAATAGCGAGCCGATCGCGTGCAAAGTGTTCTTTGCCTCAAAGACAGGCTTATCCGAGTTCGGGAACGCCCATATTGTTCAGCGCTCAGGCGAGGTCGATCAACTCTGGCTGGGGTTGGCGAGGATGATTACTGTGGGAACCATGGCCCAGACTATGGCGCAGGTTTGCAGCACTCTGGATTCTACAATTAACAAAGCTGCACTGACCAACGAGCGCGAGATCATCATCTCACTGCGCGAACCGAATCACCTTCGCTCCAATTCGGAGGATTTCAACAAAGCATTGGAACGAAACACGCCTGCCGAAGAGATGCTGAAGGTGCTGTGCTTTCCTGTGTTACTGGCTTACGACAGTGATGCCTTATCCTCTGGATACCTCTCTGACTATATTGATCGGCTGAAGCACGAGATCAACGACCACTACAGTTCATTGAAAGTCCATCTGCCGAAGAAAATGGATCAGATCCGAATTGCAGTGTTTCTTGTTCCTATCGAAAGCATCCAGAACTTGATCAAAGAGTTCAACTCACGTTGCAGGGTTTAGGCTGACATGAGATATGAAGTAGTTAAGGAGCGACTCGAACGACTCGGTGAAGATTCAAGCTCCAGGATCGAGCTTCTCCAAGCTATCAGTGTTGCCGTGAACCGGGGGAACCCAGAGTGGGAAGGGCGAGACCTCGTCATCCGTGCGCTCGATAAATTCGCCTTGTTTGGTGAAGTTGAGCAATCCTTGCTGCTGAGTATGATCCGCGCTGTGGGGCTATTCCCTTACATCACTCCGTACCTCGATGAAATATCGATTTCAGACCGTCTGGCCTACGAGATGCATCGGGTGGACGGAGTTGAAGTAGGCATGGTTTTTCACCGGCTGCAGGCTCATGTGTTCAGCTTGCTAATGCAAGGACGCAACGTCGTGCTGAGCGCCTCCACAAGCGTCGGTAAAAGCCTGGTGATCGACGCCATTCTGGCCCAGGAAAAATTTCGCAAGATTGTGGTCATCGTTCCAACCATCGCCCTCATCGACGAAACGCGCCGACGTTTGGTCAAGCGTTTCAAACAGAGATGCAACGTTATTACGCATCCGACTCAGGAGGCCGACGACGCACGAGTAAACGTCTACCTGCTGACCCAGGAGAGAGTCCTCCAGCGTGTCGATCTACAGGACGTCGGTTTTTTTGTCGTAGATGAATTCTACAAACTTGATCTGTCCAGTGACTCGGAAGCCGGCAGCCGTGCGATTGATTTGAGCTTGGCTTTCCATAAGCTGGCAAAACAGGGGGCGCAGTTCTATCTACTCGGCCCTCATATCCAAAACATCCACGGTCTCGACGCTTACGAGTACAATTTCATCCCCTCCAATTTTTCCACAGTGGCCGTTGATGTTGAGCATTTTAATCTGCCGACCAACGGAGATGCGCGTAAGGACAAGCTCCTAGAACTCTGCCGCAAAATTACCACCCCCACGCTCATCTACTCTCAGTCGCCGGCAAGCGCAAACAAGATTGCACAGTTCCTTATCGAAAAAGGCGGGTTTTCACCGCTCGCGCAGACACAAGACATTGCTCAATGGATCGCGAAGGAGTACCACCCACAGTGGAACGTCGCCAAGGCCATATCGCTCGGTATCGCCATTCACCATGGTGGCGTCCCTAGGGCGCTGCAGCAGTATTTTGTGAAGCTCTTCAACGAGGGGACAATCAAGCACATTATCTGCACGTCTACGATGATTGAGGGGGTCAATACCTCAGCAGAAAACGTCATCATTTATGACCGCCGGGTTAGTAACACACCGTTCGATTTCTTCACGTTCAAGAACATTTCTGGCCGCGCGGGTCGCATGAACCGCTACTTCATCGGCAAGGTTTACATGCTGGAGGCGCCGCCGGAAGAAAAAGATCTCACCGTAGATTATCCGATCGGACTGCAGAACGAAAACTCGCCGATGGGGCTTTTGATGAAGCTAGAGCCGGAGTACCTCACGGAGATCTCCCGCCAACGACTGGATCGGGCGTATGCCACGCTGTTGCTGTCCACAGCCACGCTCGTCGAAAATCGGCATATCCCGGTTGACCGGCAGATAGAGATCGCCGAATCAATTATCAGAAACCTTGCAGTGAGTCGCCGAATGCTCACTTGGAAAGGAAACCCCGAACAAAACCAGCTCGAATACGTGTGCACCCTAGTCTGTGATCACCTTCAGACCAAACTAATGGACTATGGAATCATTTCAGGCCCTCAGCTCGCCTTTCATATCAACTCTGTCCGGATGGAGAAAGACTTCTCGGCGTATCTGCAGAACGCGATCGACACTAACCGTGCGGGCACCACTGCGAGCGAAGCGATCAACCTTCGGCTCAAGTTTATCCGTAACGTCCTGTGCTACCGCCTTCCTCGTGATTTTATGGCCATCAGCAAGATCCAGGCGGATGTTTTCACCCAGCGCAATATTGAGCCAGGAGACTTCAGTTTCTTCTCTGAGCAGATGGAGAACCTTTTTCACGATCCCTTACTGACGGCGCTGGACGAATATGGGATTCCTACGCAGGTCTCGACGCGGATTAAGAGTTCGATCCTTCCATCTGACAACCTGAATGACCTGCTGAACAAGTTACGGCACTTAGCGAGCCGTCTGGATAGGATGCCGCTGTCCCCGTTTGAGCGAAATATCATGAAGTGGGCGATTGCCGAGATGTAGCTTGCCTAAGTAAGTCGTGTATAAGGCGCGATCTATAAGCCCCCTGCAAAATGGACAACGGGAGCTTAAGTGATCTGGGGCTCGAGTTTGTGATAGGTCAACAATTACCTTTTACGATTGTGGTTTTTAGTCATTGATAGAAGGCGGCAGAACCAAAAACTTGCATTGTCGAATAGTCTTCATCACGATTGGCTAGCTTTTGTACTAGCTCAAACTCATTGCCGTAGTGATTGCGTAAATCATCTGCAACACTTACCGCTGACATTTGAAGTGCTTTGATTGCCTCTTGATAGGCTTCAAAGTAGGGGCGGTCAGTCACTAAAAAATTCGCGAGGTAAACACCAAATGCAGCGGATGGGAAACCCATCACTGGCCACAAATGAGAAATCGTAGCTTGCTCGGGACCAGCTAGACCTGCCGCGAGACCTATCTTTGGGAGAAGACCCCTTTCCTCAAAGCGGGCTCCATCGCAGACATTTAGAGCTAGTAGGCGTCGAAATTTTTCTGGTGGGGCTTTTCCCCAAATATCCTCTAGCGCTACACTCAATCCTTCATGGGAAATTTGCAATTTTACGTCCTTTGGTGACCAATGATCGAATTCGCCGTGTGACATTACCCAAAAAATATCGAAGCTTGGATCTTGATAAGCGGTGATAAAGTCTTCGAGTGAGCAATTTGCGGGTTCAAAAACTTCCACACTAGCTCCTGATTTTTGAAAGATATGTTTGACCAATTCGATCTCCATCTTCTCCGTCATACTTCCACCACCGCTCCATAAAGCAACCCGCAAGGGTTTACGGTCTGATCGAGGGTTAGACAAGGACGCTGCAATCGGCCAAGTCTTACCCCATGCTAAAAGCTGAGTAGCTTGAATTGGGTGGCATTCGGTGGCATTCGGTGGCAAAAATGAGCTGGCACAACGGCTCTTCATCAAGTAAAAAATTCTGCGGGCAGTAAGATTCTAGCAATACAGCTTCCCAGGTTTCCTGCTTCTGCTGGTTCGGCACTCCTGGTCGGTCAGGTATAACTAACTTTGCGTTATCAGCGTAAGCGACAGTCTTTGCCGTTCCAAGAAATGCATTTGTTAAATTAACAGCTCTCTCAAGCAAAATTTGATTGTTGCGTAAAATTTCGTACTTTTTCTCATTTAAAACGGCGGTGTAACTATGTTCGCCGAATGGCATTGTGACAAGAATTTTCTCTGGTGAGAGCTGTTCGCCAGGATGACGAATTTGATACCAGTTTTGAAGACCTTCTAGAATATTTTTAGTGTCGGCAGTGGCCATGCATTTCGCAAAGTAAGGCTGGACGGCGCCGATCCTCAACGCCGCATCACGCAGGAATCTAATCTCACCCAATGTGCTGCGGCTCTTTGCTTGCATCAGCTCCATCTCAGCTAGAATCGGTTCCGCAGACAAATATTTTTCGTTCCAATGAAATAGAGAAGCCATCATTTGGAGTTTTTGCTCCCCAACAAGATAGCCTTCGAATTCAGTCAATGCTCTTTCTGCCCAGACCTGTGGCTGTAGGCTGGAGAATTGCCCGGCGGTTGTTGCAAGGGAAAGACAAAGTAACAACTTTACTCTTCCGGGTAGAGACTCATTTTTTATTATGCCTTCAATGTAAGGGACAAAATCTCGGGCATGATCTGGCGATTCTTTTCCCGCCCAGCAGAGCATACATACACCAAGAAATATCTCAGGAGGGTCGATCAGGTCATGGTGCTGACTCATAACTTCTTTAAATGTTTTTACCGATAGGGGCCAGAATTCTTCTGCGATCAACTTTATGGCGCTACGCTCTCTGGCGTAGTAATAGAACCCTGCAAAGTAAACGACCATGGTCGGCATGAAACCTACCCAAGTGTTGATGGATGGTGAAGTATGGAAATCAATAAGCCTACCTATATTTAGGGTTTGCGTGTGTTCATTAGTGATTGAGTCCGACAGTGACCAGCCTATCCAGTCCCCAATTTCACTGAGTTCACCATTATCTTGGGCAGCATTCAGTGCCCATGCAGAAACTATGAATTGAGAAAACTTTAGAGCGAGTTGTTCATCTTCTGGCAACGTTTTTTGATTTGAAGCCCAGGTTTCAGCCAGTTTTATTGTGTCCTCGCGAGAGTGGTTTAGAGCCTTGAAAGTAGACGAGTGAACATGATCGAAAAGAGAGTGTAGAATATTGAGGGCTTCTATTATTTTTTTTCATGAGTTATTTTATTTTTAGTGTGTGATTTATATGGATTTTCATGCAGTGAGCAAAGTGCAGCAATTGAATATCAACGAAATCTGATTCTTTGTTAAGCAATCCAAGGTCGAGCTGGCTGATGCTTCGAAGCCACTGGGTGATCCGAGAGCTTAGCAGACTACCTCGATTGAGGATTAGTAAGGTGCGAAGTATCACGTCGGTAGTTCGCGGACTAGGAGCTATATCCGTAAAGGTCCGGAATAATCTGTGCATTCGACTCGAAGCAAACGTAGCTAAAGCGTTCGAGCATAGCAGCGATAGCGCTCGTGATGGGAACCGAAAAAAGTTGCTTAATTCTTGCTGCGGGGAAGTGGCGGACGGAATGAAGTAGGACGGGGGAATGGCGTTGGTACGAAAGTGGTGCGGGGAGTTTGATTGCAGCTCTGAAGACCTTTGTTTACGGTCTAGAGACAGCTAGTGCGGCCATTCATGGTCGTAATGCACCGCTGAAGGCCGCCGACAGAGCGGTGAAGTGCCAAGTACACTCCAGGGCCAACTATGCGTTTTTGGCCCCCATGTGATGCTTCGGATATTTCACCTATTCGATGTTAAGAAAGGGGTTGTCGGATGGCATTGTCTCAAACAATAGCATCGGTTCTTCAAGTAGATAGCCTTTGAGTGTCGCTTTTTTTCGAGGACCTTCGACCTGACAAGCCCAAATGTTTAGACCATCGTCACGCTTCCTGTGGACCTTCAATTTTTCGAATTGCTTCTGCACCCAACGCCATTCTTCAGTCTCTTGATTGGCACCCTGAGAGATACCAGGAAACTCCTGCGCGTAGCGTTGGAAGAGACCAGGCGTGATCAGAAATACGCTGCCACTCACCGTGTGGATTTTGGCCTTGCTGTCATTGATGACCAGCTTGTGGCTCAGGATGCCTTCCTTGACCCAACTCAGGAATGCTTGACCAGGGTTGTCCGATGAGGGATTTGAGATTTCGAGGATGCCTGCTGACGATGTGTCGCTGACCTCAGGCTCTTCCAGCTCGAACATATCCAACAGCGTGCCGAGGTAGTCGGCATCTTCCATCGCCAGTGGCTCGGGCTGCGATGGGCTTTGAGTTGATCTTGTACTGACTGTCTCGGGCGCAGGTGGTGGTACCGGAACGTCAGTCGGGTGGTCATCGGCCGCAATGCTCACCGTTCCGCTGAAAGCTTCGGGGCGGTCCTCATTTCCCCAGATCAAAGCCGGTTGGAGTCGCAGAAAGGTGAAGGTTTGTTGCCAGTTTCCCTGGGCGACGAGTGCGGTCCAGATGGCTTTGCCTTCGGGGGTCGACTCGACCAGCCGATGCGATTGCAATTCGTCGAACACCGCTATGTTGGACGTGGGAATACCTTCGATCGATTGCGACAGCAAGTAGGCTCGCAACTTGTCGGTGACCGTTTTGCTGACCAGCCACAGTGCGTCCTGGGTCAGCCATGCTGCGGCACCTGGCTGGTTGAGTTTCAGCTCGTGCTGAACCAGATGACGCAGTCCGCTGATCAAGTGGTGTTGCAACGAATGAATCGGTGCTTGCAGCGCCTTGCTTGGGTTACCTCCGATATTCTGCGCGGTGGAGACACGGTCGGATTGAATCACCAACTCGCCCAGCACGCCGGCACGTTCGTACTGGCCGGCCAGGACATACAGCAGGCTGGCCCACAGTGACGGAAATCCACTGAGCCAATCCAATATCGGCCTGTCGAGAATCTGGGTGTAGAGCAAACCCGCGGCGGCGCCATGCAAATGGTAATCCCGACCCTTGAGGTAACGAAAACGGTAGGGTTGATCCAGCGGACCCTGCCAGGGATGCCAGGGACTACCATCCTGGCGTTCGACCAGCAGGTCCACGGCGATCTTGCCGATGTCATGCAGCAGGGCGCCATAGGCGATGCCAGCCGACCAGGCATCGGTCTGGGCGGCTTGGTCTTCGGGTGCGGCACCGGTGGGCAGCAGATAGGATTGGCGCAGTTTCAGACTGCAGGCTACCAGTTCTAGGCCATGGTCGAGCATGCCGCCGAGATACGCATGATGGTGCGTCTCGCTGGCGGGCAGTTGCTGGACCCGTTCGGCGTAACGATGGATCGGATTTAAATAGAGCTGGGTGAATTGGGCGTGGGAGAGGGCGGTGTACTGCCAGATGCGATCGAGTAACTGGCGGCGGTGCTCCGCGGCTAACAAGCTGTGGGCCGACTCGATCGGTAGGTAGCCTTCGGCGATGCTCACGGTCGGTGGCGGAGGAGGCGTCTGCCTTTTGCGGCGAAACAGGTTGAGCATCGTGACCTCCGGGAAGTGGCTGGGTCAGTGGCCTTTTAGCCTTTTCGGATAGGGCTCTTACCCTTGAGTCCCCATTCCCTTCTAACCCTTACCCGTCCTTTTGGCTGGTGTCCCTTTGTGCGGCAATCGGAATATGGATACTGCTAGGCATAGTTTTGTTGGGGGGCTAGTACGGAAAAGAAAAGAGTCGGTACACTGCGGTGCATATTTTTGGGTCTTGCCATGAACCTCACTGACGCCACGCTCGTGCTGCTGCTTGCGGCACGGATCCATGGGACCGACGAAGCCGTCAGGGCTTCGGCGAAGAGCGTGGTCAAGAAGTTGCCGCGCAGTAAACGCGATCTGATCTACAAGGTGATCGATAGCCGGAGTCCGCTCGAGCTGGTGGATTTTCTGGCGCAGAACCTGGATACATAACGGCAGCTGCGGGTGTGCGCCTCTCTCTTGTTCTTTGCGTGAGGGGCCCGCCGTATGATTCCGTCTGTTTTCTGGAAACGGAAAAAAGGGCTCAACTCGCGTTGGGCCCTGTGAAGCGTTTGCAGCGGTGAGGTAACGATCAAGCTCCATCGTTCATGCACAGTGAGTCATCCAAGACTGCTTGCTTCAGTTGCTGCTCCAGGTTGAGTACATACTCCGAGGCGTTTCGGGCCTGGCCACTGGCACGAAAGATTGCGCGCTTGTCAGCCTTGAGCAGGCTGAGCCAGGAGTCGATGTAGCCCTCGTGCCTCAGCTCTCCCTGTATACCGGTGTAGGCACATAAAAACGCCGCGCCCATTTCGGCGATCAACTCCTCAAAGGCGTAGCCTGGCGAGCCGAACGGGCAGGGTGACGTCACACCTTCGCGCTGCAACCGAGCGTGATGCCCGGTCCAGTGCGTCAGCTCGTGCAGCGCGGTCGCGTAATACCCACCTTCATCGTGAAATTGCGCTTTTGTCGGCAGTTGGATGAGATCCCTGATCGGATGGTAAAACGCTTCGTCGGCAGATCGATGAACGATGTGTGCACCCGAACTTAACAGTAGATTTTCCGCAGCGCTGTTGGGCTGGAAGGGATCACTCTTCTCCGTCTCGAGCAGGGTTTCATTGAGCATTTCGACCCCCTCCGTTTGCTCGATGTTGAACAGAAAATGCGTCCTGAGAATACCGAAGTGAGCGAACTTGGGCTGACCGTTTTCATCGAGTACGGGTTGGCCTGACTCGGTCTGTTCCTCGCGCTCCATCGGCTTGTAGAGCACCGCCAGAGTGCTGTGCTCACCCTTACGGACGTGCCCACCGGCCTTTTTAGCTTGGTTGAAGGTCAGCCAACGATCTTGAGTGAACCCCTGTAACCTGGCCTCGGCCCAGAGCAGCGGTAAATTGATGCCCGAATACGGACGTCGCGTGATGGCGTTGATGGGGTAGGGTTGATGACCGATGTAAGCTGAGCCACTTGATGACCAGGGTTTGATCCAGGGAGCAACGCCTTGGTCTAACGCGGTAACGATCTTGTCAGTTACGTCTTGGTAGATATCGCGCATGGCAATTTCCTCGAGAGAAAAACGGAGGAACGCCGTGCCCGTCGGGGAGGGTTCCCCGGTGGGTGATGGGCTGGATTGATGCAGGTCTTGCATGCCGCCCGAATGTGGAGGTGGGTGCCGCCAATTGCGCTTAGCGCTGGTGTTCTCCTGCAAGCGCTATCAGTAAGGCGCCAGGCTGACCCGGTTCTTGGAGTAGGCTCAGACTCAATTGCAGCAACGGGTCGTGGTCGAAGTGATCGGTTGGTTCAATGTGGACTACCTCGAACAGCACATAGGGCTTTTGTGGATAGGCCAGGTGGGCTTCGAAGGCTGCGCGCAATACGTGGCTCAACCGATCGACCTGCAGCTTCTCAGCGTGATCGGATTGCTCGAGCAGTACTGCGCGTTGCCAAGCGCCAGGGGTGAACACGATGGGCAACCGAAGGGTGTTCAGTGTTTCCGGTGTCAGTGAGTCGGGCATGGTATGTCTCCGTTGAAAACGCGAAGAAACCTGTCCCGTGCGGGGAAAGATTTCCCCGCAGTGGGTTGAAGAAAATCAAGAGGGTTTTCCCCACGAGCAGAGCTCGAAAGGCGCTCAGGAGAGCAGTAGGCGTTCATCACCGTAGAAACGGTCACCGTGCGAGCTACCGAACGCTCATCGCACTTGGGGAGAGCCATCATCGAAGTGACGTAGCCTTGAAGGTTCTGGCTACCTGGGAAAGTGCTGTCGATAACAGCGATCCATAACTTGTATTTAACCGGACGATTTGTATGGGTCAATGACTGTAGAAACGCTGTTTCACGGAGCTTGCCTTCTGTCTTCCAGTGAAGATTTTTCGGCTGGGGCAAACTGATAAACGGTCAGGCACGGACCGTTTTCAGTAGTAGGCTGTTACTCCTGTATCAACCATGAAAACGCTCAGAAGAGGGCGAGACCATGCCGACGCAGAACTCTGTTCAGAATTCACGTGCCCACCGCTGGGCGTACACCTGTGGCATGTCGGTAAAGCGAGGTTACCGTAGGTTGAAAGCGTTTGAGTCCCACGTGGCTGAGCGTGCGGTGACGGCAGGTATGCCCGCAGGTAAATTACTTGTTCATGGGAGTTTTCTAGTTATCAAGTTGGCAGTTGCTGCCGGACTCCTTCTAGTGAGCTTATGGTTCACCGTATCGGTGATGATCCTTATTGTCTTGTGTTGGGCCATAGCCAATGGAACGCCTATCAAACCTAAGGATGCTCTTCGGTACAAAGCATATGACGACCCATATGGTGAGTATGAGTATGGCCGCGCACCCGGTCAGCCTGATTTAAAAGACCTGTAGTAGAGATTTTCACCCCTTCCTCAAGGCTTTTCCAGCAGACATCAGAGCTCCAGCACCCCTTGCACCAGCGTCCTGCGCTTGAGCTGCTCCTTTGCTAAGCATGCCGTCGGCAATTGAGCCAACGCTATATCCTGCCCAGCTCATCGCAGCCAAAAATAACATCGGAAGCACGACGAACATTGCCCCCATCACATACTCGATCACCTGCGCGGTGACAGTCCCATCCATAAACCCGGATGTAGGCAGCGACAACAGCACCTGATTGGAAGCCGAAACCTGGTTGTACAGGGTATCGAGCATGCTGGAGTCGACCCAACGCGCCAGTTCCCACCAGAAGGTCAGCATGTGTAAGGTGAACAGCGCGAACGTCACCGTCATGACGGTCTTCAACTGGTAGGTACTGACCAGCAAGATCAGCGGCAAGCTGATGATGATGCCCATGATCAGGAAAGCCTGCACCATCGGCAGGGCGGCGCGTAGCGCATTCATCGCCGGGAAGTTGCTGAAGGAGCCGAGGGCCAAGCCGGTATTGGTGGCCAGGTTATTAAGCCCCTGATTGATCGAGCCGCCACGAGCGCTGGAGCCATAGTCCTGGTACACCTGTCCGGGCGACATGGACATCGATTGCTGGCGCGGGCTGACCAGCTCACGCAGGGTGGCATCCTCGATCTCGTTGCTCGAACGACCAGTCAACCAACCTTTCAGCTGAGTCAGCAGCGAGGGATCGACCTGCTCGATCAAACGTTCGCGCAACCCAACACCGCTATCACTCCACCACTGCGTGCAGGTGGGGTAGCCTGCGCCATTCTCCAGCCTAGGTAAGGAAATATCGCGGCTTTCGTCATACGGCCAACTGACTCGCGGTGTACGTGAGCGATCCGTATCGTAGTAGCCGGGCGTGTCGAGAAAATAGCTTGAGCCGATCCAGGACGCATCGTGACTTTGTGCCTTGTCCAACTGAGGACGGTTGGTGAAAAGTCGAGAGCGGGAATAGCCATAGCAGTCGCGGGTGAAGTCGGCGACTTCTTGCAGCAGTACCTGGCTGTCGATGCGCGAACTGTCGATCTCCATGCGCATCTGCCGGATATCCGGTGCGCAAGGGATGGAGGCGGTGGCCGCCGCGGTCACTCCTTTGCTCAAGGCATGCACCAGAAACCACCAGATCGGCACATTGGCGGAGCGTTCGCCAATGGTATTGAAGGTCGTCCCCCAAGCAGTTTCCGCTGGCTTGGCCACACTCACGCCGCAGCGCTGGCTCGCCGCATCATCGAGCACCATTGAGGCGAGGCTCAGCGGAAAGACCGGCGCGCAGCTGAACAACACGACGATGTAAGCCAGCCACAACCGGTTCTCGATCCGCGGTACCGACAAGAGTCCCTTGTTGCCTTCATCTGTGCCTTGCTGGCGGGCCGATAGCCATTCTTGCAGGATGATTGCACCAAAGGGCGCGGCCAACAGTCCGGTGTCTGATAGGACGCTCCAAAGGCCGTTGTTGATGATCCAAGCCAGCAGGGAGAGGTAAAACTCCAGGTAGCTGTTGGTGCTCATGAGCATGGTGGTGACCTCACAATCGGTTGAGTTCGACGCAGGTTAAGAGCACGAGCCCTAATGCCCCGATACGCTTCACGCGCAGTCGATCCTGTGGTCGATGTCGGTAGCGCCGGAGCAGATCCCACCAAAGCGCAAAGAGGGCGCCGTAGAGCAGGGCACGCCACCACCGCAGATAAGGCCGTACCGATTCCAATGCGTGCTGCCAGACCTCGAAACTACCCAGCGTAGTGCGGCCGATCCAGGCGACCAGTGTGGCGGTCAGGATCATCACCGCGGCAATCCCCAGACTTGAAAGCAAAGTGAATAGCAGTGAGCGTTTCATGGCTCACTTGTGCCTGGCATCAGCGTCGTTGAGTCGGCCAGGTTCGGCGTCGCCTTGCTCGACGGTACGCGAAGCATCGGCACCACCGGCATGCCGATCAAGCACGAGGCTGGCGGTATTAGTGGTCAGCATCTGCCGGACTTGCAGTTCGGTTTGTAGCAAGCGTATTTCGCGCTCCAGGGCGTCGATGTTTTTCGTCAAGGCGATTTGGGCCGGCTCGGCTGAGGCGATGTTCGGTTCGTGGCTGCCTGCCAACAGGGTACGCAGTAGCAGGAGCGCCTTGTCGAGTACGCTGGACAAGGCAGTCTCACTGGCCAGGCGTCGTGCCAATAGATCCTGGTCGGGATCGTCGCGCAGAGCTTCAACCACTCCACGGGTCACCGGCAGCATCGGGCTGGAGGCTTTAGTTAGATTTTCAGGGGTTGGCGGCAGTGAGCCCGACAGCAACCCTTGCAGGGCCTTGAGGCGTTCGCTGTAGGCCTCCTGAATCAGCGGCGTCAATCCGCTGCCAGCGGTAGCACGCAGGGTTTCGCAGCTGTCGCAGGTCGCGACTTCGCTCTCGCCCAACACGCGAACAGCCCATTCGGATTCCTCCTGGGGCGAAGCCCATGTCTGGCAAATAGCCCCTCCCAAACAGTCGCTGCTACTGATCGACGTACTGTCAGCCACCGTCCGGTTATGCAGCAAGTTGTAGCCCGCGCGCACTACGTCGGAGGTTACCCGAATGGGTGTCTGCCCATTCCCACCAGCCTTCGAACCGCCGACCCAGGACACCCCATTGTTGCCGTTTTGGGCCTCGGTATTTTTCACCGTCGCCACTGCATCACCGCCGGTTTGCTCCAGATTACTCTGCATCTCCTGGTTCTTGGCCAGCGCACCCCAGCCGGCTTGGCCGACCTTGTCCGCCATTTTCTCGGCCATGGCTTGGCAGGTCAGTTTGGAGCGATCGAAGTCGATACGCCCCTGCATCACCCCGTTACTGAGCAACTCATAGAGTCCGGGGTTGGCGCGCTGGATGATCAATGCTGGCAGCGACATGACCGCTTGGGTCGCGTTCTGCACGATGCTGCCCATGATCTGCTGGAAACCTTCGGTGGCACCGTTCAGCTGGTTTTGCAGGGTATTGGTGAGGCTCATGTTTCCGCACATCATGTTCGCTTGCCAGGACCCGCCGACACCGAGACCACTGGGTCGGTAGAGCGAGCTCGGTGAGCCGACTGCCGAGCCGCCACCGATGGTGTACATCACCCGGTCGTCGAGCACTTCGCCTTGAGTACCCAGGCGGTAATCGCCCTCGGCGGCGTGGACATGAGTGGCAATGGCAAGCAGTCCATAGAGCAACAGACTCATCACGCCCAACCATGGTCGTGCGAGAAGCCGACTCATGAAGCACCACCTTCGAAGTCGATGCTGAACAGGAAGGTCTGTCCCTCACGTTTGCAGCAGCTGTAAGGACGCCACAGCGCCCAGGCGTAGCCGCCATCAGCGCTCTGCACCGGATCGCTGGGGAAGACGGCGCACGTCGGTTGAACCTGGGGGTAGAGCAATTGCCATTTGTGGGTTGATGCATCGTTTTCAACGATAGGACCAGGCGGCCAGTAGCCGTCGCGTTTGGCGGGCGTGAGCGGTAGGTACACATGCGGTTGCCAGCTGCGGGTAATCACATCACCGGCCCGTTGCGCCATGACCGCGGCCGCCTTGAAGTCGTCGGGCTGTACTAGAAAGCCCTGCCGGGGATAGACGTTGCCCCACATATTTCCCAAAGCCTGACGACCAATTTCACGGATCCCCGGCATGAGCGACTCGGGGTAAAGACTTTCCGGTATGCCATGGCGCCAGGCCAGTGAGTCCAGGGTGCTCAGGTAGTAGGGCATGAACGCAGTTGCACCGCTGGGGCAGGCATAGCCGGATTGCGAAGCCAATTGCGTGGCAGCCCAACCTCCGGGGTGGCCGATGCCATCAACGTTCTTGAAGCGGGGCAGGTTGTCGCGCTGGGTGTTTGGCGTGATCAGGTTGCCGCCACCCCCCGCACCACTGATGGGAGAGGAGAGGGTAGCCATCTCGGTCCATGGGTTATTGCCGGTGGTGGCGTAGCTTGAGACCACCAGTTCAGGAATGAAATGACGAACCTTGGTCGAGGTTTTGACTGTGCAGCCGAAGGGCGTGCAGAGGAGCCAGAAACAAATGCCGACGACCCTGTAGGCGAGGCAATTTGGCGAAAGCACGGAGGACGTGATGCTGGCGGTGTCCAGCGCCACGCTTGGGCCGCACGCCAGCAGGACGCTCAGCGCCAGGGGCCGTAGCTTTGTGGGCGAGATTGACGAGCAGGCAACAGGCATGATCCAGGCTCTCGGTGTATGGCCTGGGCAGGTTCGATTACGGACTGAAGACTGTCAGTGGAAATTATGAAGGCGGATCTATCGGGTTTCTGAAACGTGAGACTATTATTTGACGTGAAGGGCGCTGCGCAGGATATCGGGTTCCACAAGTAACTGATCTGCGGTAATTTCGAAAATATTGGCGAGCTTGCACAGGACCAACAGCGACGGATTGCCCGTGCATCGTTCGATTTGACTGACGTACGTGCGATCCACCTCGGCCATGAGCGCGAGCTGCTCTTGGGTAAGGTTTTTCACGCGTCGCATCAAGCGGATGTTTTCCGCCAGCTGAAGACGAAGCTGTTCGTAGTCTTGAGTCATGCGCGCAAATTGCGCCTTGAGGGACTCTCAATCCACGGGATATAGTCTACATTGGCATTGATCTAGGCCATTTGATGCTCATGCCTCTTATCGAGCGTTCATTTGGTTTCGTTAAGATTTTCGAAGCTGGGCCCAGCGTCTAACAATAAATCAGAAATCTAGGGTGTGTATGGACGAAAACTACATTTCAATTCCTGCGGCGGATGGTTGCCCAAGTCTTCTGACACCTTGGGGCAACGAATTTGCCCCAATGATCGAACGTGGCGTGCAATGTGCTCAGGCTTGGCTTGATACGCCTGGCGAGATTCCACTGTGGTGGGAGCTGGCGCAAGCGCGCAAAACCTTTCCTGTCGGTGACTGCCAGGATGCCTTTGAAGCCGGATTCCTGTTGAGGATTCAGCAGCGGCTCAGCAGTGTGCCACCCAGCCCAGATCAAAGCTGAAAGAACTTCGCTAAAGACGCGTTCAAATACATTGGTTGAAGACTCCCAGCGTTCAGCCAGCGTTTTGGCTGCTGAGCCCAATACCAGCGCTCTCGCAGAGTTGGTATTGGGTAGTCGCTGCCAGCGTCTAGTTAACCGCGTCTTTCAGCGACTTACCGGCTTTGAAACTAGGCGTCTTCGCGGCTGCGATCTTGATGGTGGCCCCAGTTTGAGGGTTACGGCCGTCGCGCGCTGCACGCGCCTTGACCGCAAAGGTGCCAAAACCAACCAAGGTGATGTTCTCACCGCCTTTCAACGCAGTGGATATGATGGTTGTGAGGGCGTCCAGTGCGCGTCCGGCAGTGGACTTCGGAAGGTCGGCGGAGCTCGCTATGGCCTCGATTAGATCGTTTTTATTCATGTGTGACTCCTTCCGCTTGGCTGAGTGTCGACGAGTAATCTACTCAGATAATTCTTGGATATCTACCACAAAACCGCACTCCAGCCCTGCGCAGATGTAACGCTATTTGGTCTTCAAATCTATCCTAACGTCTGGATTCCTCGTGCCTGGTCAATACGCTCAGCTACCTGGAAAGCCGCTTCCAACTCCGAGCAACCGTTCTCCTGCATCAACCTCCAGCGCTCGGCTTTTTCCTCGGGCTCCGTCATCGCCAAGGCGAGATATAGGCTGGGTGGTACGGCGCGAAACAGCGTTTCGAGTTTTTTCGACAGCACGACCCCCTCAGTGTATTTACCCGGCTCTTTACTGGCGGAGAGCAACAAGGCTTTCTGTGCTGGCGTGAGTTTCTTGAACCGTGCGATTTCTTCGATTTCCGCCGGTGGCATGTTTAAACAAATCCACCATTCGATCATGTTGAGCATGGTCTGCGCAGCAGTGGGAAAGTCGGCAAGGTTTTGCGTCG
The DNA here is from genome assembly GCF_030687835.1 of Pseudomonas hefeiensis. Classification (NCBI taxonomy): domain Bacteria; kingdom Pseudomonadati; phylum Pseudomonadota; class Gammaproteobacteria; order Pseudomonadales; family Pseudomonadaceae; genus Pseudomonas; species Pseudomonas hefeiensis. The sequence continues at coordinate 4,152,980 of NZ_CP117449.1, read as the reverse complement.
CCAACCAGAACCAAGCGCCGAGCTTGCGCCACATCTTTGTTCCCTTGACCACGAATGGCGCCAGCAGCGGGTTTTTGGTGATGATATGGCCCTCGTCGGTGACCATGATGATCGGCCGACCCAAATACTGATCGCGCTCGGCGAGGTTGTTCACGGTGTTCATCAGGCTGATGTAGCTGATGGACATCTGTGCCTCGTAGCCTTCGCGAGCGTAAGTAGCGAGATCGACAATGGTCACATCGCTCTCGGGCCAGGGCGTGCCCTCGCGATCGAACAGTTCACCCTCGAAACCCTGGCAAAACAGGTCGATGGACTCGCCCATTTCCTGGGCACGCTCACGACGCTTCTCCGGCAAGTGCGTGTCAGCAGCGACGCGCAGCAAGGCGTCGCGCACGTCGCGGGTCAGTACCTGGCGGCAGCGTGCTGTGACACAGGTCTGTGCCGCATCGAGAATGCACTCGCGGATCAGACTGCGATCGGCTCGACTCAGGCGGGCTTCTTCCTTGGCCTCGCCACCGGTGATCATCAGTCGGGCAGTGATTTCCAGTTCGCCGAGCACATCGCGCTGGTCTTCGTGACTGGTTACCACCTCATCGTCCAGCTCATCGATCGACAGACTCGCCATCTGATCCGGTTGCTCGACCAGGCGCCAGGCATCGGCAAAGGGGGCAAGACTGACCGAGGCACCTGGTTTCAATTGGACCTTATTGACTGACAGGCCTTGCGTTGCGAAGTAGTCGCCCTGCAAGCCGAATGAGTTACCGGCCTCGACGATAAACAGACGAGGACGGTACACCGCCATGACCTGCATCAGCAGGGTGACCAGGGTGGCCGACTTACCGGCGCCGGTCGGACCGAACAACAGCAGATGACCGTTCATGGCCCGATCCAGGCGTGACAATGGGTCGAAGCTCAATGGCGAGCCGCCGCGGTTGAACAAGGTGATGCCCGGGTGGCCGGTGCCGGTGCTGCGGCCCCAGACCGGAACCAGGTTCGCCAGGTGTTGGGCGAACATCAGGCGGGTGTACCAGTTACGCGTGTCGCGGGCCGGGTTGTAAGCCATCGGCAACCAACGCAGGTAGCTGTTGCAGGCGGCGACCTCATCGCCTTCACGTACCGGTTGTAGCCCCGCGCCCAATAGCGCGTTAGCCAGGCTGACCGAGCGCTGGTGCAATTGCTGTTCATCGTCACCGCGCACGTAAAACGCCAGCGTGCCGCGGTACAGCTTGTGCTGACGGCCAATGATCGCGCGGGCCTCTTCGACATCCTGACGGGTCTGGGTCGAGGCCAGGTTTTCACCGATGGCTTTGCGCGCCAAGCGGTTTAACTGGTCCTCGAGCACATCCTGCGGTTTGACCACCAGGGTCAGACTCATCACCGTGCCTTCAGGTAACTGGTCGAACAGGGCGTTGACTGCATCGCCCTTACGGGTTTCTCCGGTGAGTTGACCAATCGACGGTGCCCGGCGCAGCTTGTCCACCACCATGACCTGATGGGGTTGGCCGTCGAAGTACCAGAGTCCGCGTTGGACATCCGAACGCGGCTCATTGAAGAACAGGCGCTCGGCGAAGTCATGATCGAAGGGCATTTCCAGCGACTCACCGTCGCCCAACTCCGGATAGGCCACGCGGCGGTAGAAATCCTCGGGCGCTTCATCGGTGAGCTTCGGCGCTGGATTGAACCAGGGCAACAACCAGGCATACAAACCGCGGCCGTCGACTCGCGTCGATTGCACCCCGCACGCCTGCAACGAAGCCGCGATACGTTCGCAAGTCTGTTGCAGGGATTGCACCGGGGTGAGTCCTGTTTCTTCAGCGTCAGACTCAAGCCAGCGATAGACCACCAAACGTACCCGACGGTTATTGCCACGCCAGGGCAGGCGCGTCACCACCTGATCCTCAAACAGACCACCGGGTTTGGCGATGGCCTTCAGATGACGGCGGCTGAGCTCCAAATACGCCTCGGTGAAGACCGTGCCTCGCGCGCTGTCCTGGATATAATCGGTGAGCCGGGTCAGGTAGGGGGTGAAATCGTTGTCGTCCTGACAGAAAAACTGCGCCACCCACGGCGCTTGGTCCAGCTCGTCAAAGCTATCCTGCAGGGCATCCTCGAGGGCATCGCGAGCGGCCATCAACCAATCGGGTTCGCGCCCTTCGGTGCCGATGGGCAGCAACTCGAACACCGCGCCCACCGAGCAATTGTCATCGAGCAGAAAACACTGTTCGGCGTCGAGATATTCGACCCAAGGCAGATGATCGGTGAAGCTTGGATTGTGCGCATAGAGTGCCGCGTCATCGGCCAAGGTGGCGCGAGGGCGCAATGGGTGGCGCCAGGCTTTCCAAGCAGGAGTGCGGTTACGCACTACAAGTCTTCCTGACGTTCACCAGGTAATGCGTACTGCACACGTTGGTAGAAGGGAAAGACCGTCGAGTAACCCGGGACCGGTGCCTGCTCGGTACCACTCAAATGCGGATACACGTACAGCACCAGATCGGGGTTGGGCAAGCGAGGGAACAGATTGTGGATCTCATTCGCCGCTGTGCGCGTGTACGGTTCCTGGAGAGCAACGGAGGAATCTGCTTGGGCCAGCGGGCGGCGTAGCTGCTGCCGAGCATCCAGCAGTTGCTGCTGAGTGCCTTGTGAACCGGCGCCGTTCCAGATGTCCGACATGGTTTGCTCGCCATGGGGCAGCAGCGTCTCCTTGTCGGTGGAACATCCCGTCAGGACCCAGCAAAGCAAGCTAATCCAGATCAGGCTGGGAGGCATGGTCTTTTTCATGGCGAACGCTCCGGCCCTTGGGCTCGTAGTCGATGGTGATCTCATGGTCGAGGTGCAGTGCGACCTGTGCGGCGGGTGGCACATACACGGCAGCAAAGGCTTCGCCATACAGTTTGTTGACCCACTCGCGGATGTCGCTGACCCCACCGCTGAGAATTGAATTCAGCGCGCTGTTGCCCGTGCTATTGGTAACCCCGAGCGTACTGCCGCCCGAACTGATCACGCTGCTGTTGTTCTGCTCATCCCCGAGCAAGGCGGCGACACCCGCACCAGCCGCAGTGATCAGGCTCTGGCTGCCGAGGTACTGCTGGGCGTTCGAGCGGCGCTCGCCAGCGATGCAAGGAATGCCATACGGATCGGACAGGTAACCGAGCCCGCCACGGATCTTGTCGGTGTTCGAGCTCTGGGTGGTGGAGGCATTGCGGCTGGCTACCGCTTTCGGCTGAGGCACCGTGCGGATGGTGCCGTCCGTGAATACGAAAGTGATCGACTCGACCTGTCCGCGTACGCAGGACAGTGTCCAGTCACCGGAGGCTGTGCCGCTCATCACGGCGCCTGCAACATCCGGTAGGTCGATGCCATTGGCGGTCAGGTTCTCGGGGCCGACCAACACTTTGAAGGGATAGGGATCATTCACGGTGCCATCCACCGGGACGCGGCCGATCAGCGCGGTCATGGCGACTGAGCCCGTCAATGTCGCGTTTTCGGGAATGGTATAGACCGGCTTCGCGCCTTCGGTACGATCAGCAGATCGTGTCGGGTCACGCTCCTCCTTGGTGATCGCATTTAGCTGTTTCTGGCTGCGATCAATGGCGTTATCTTTCACGCCTTCCAGTTGCTTGAAGGCGGTAGGCAAACTCAATGCGGAGGCAGTCTTGGTTTTGCCTCGGGCGTCGGTGGACAGAGCATCCGAGGGTTCAATCCACTGCAGCGCATCATTGGCAGAATGCTGCCCGTCGAACTGAGCCCCGTCGCCGGGCTCAAGCCCCAATCCTATTGGCATGTCCTTGCCTTTGCCGGTCAGCCCCGACAACTGGTCCTGCAATTGTGTCAGCAGACCACGGGCCTGGCGGCTGTCTTGTTCCGCTTTGAGCCGAGCTTCGTTGGCTTGTCGACGGCCTTCGTCGACTTGCTGGGTCACACTGCCCAGCGCCGTCTGGATACGCGAATCAACACTGTTTTCCCGCTCGCGCAGGCGACTGTTCTCTGTCTGCAGCGAATCGTTGTGTTTCTTCAAACCGAGCATGTCGCTGCGCATGGCCTTCACCTGGCCGACCAGGGTGGCGACGGTGTCGCGTGGGGTATCGCCAGCAATGCCGAGCGACTTGGCTTGCTCGGCGGATAACTGAAGGTTGCCCTGATCAATTGGGTGCTCTGGAGAGGGCGTGCTGCCACCCGCGACCCAGCTTTTCAGGATAATCACCACCACCGCCAGCAGCGCAGCCGGTACCAGCCATTTGAGCAAGGCGTTAGCTTTCATCGTCAGCACCTCGCGCATCGGGCGGGAGCAGCACGGCTTGCTCGAGGCCGGTACCGCGGGTGACGAGGTAGGTAATCGTGGTGTCTTCAGCACTGCCGACAGATCCGAGGAAAGCATGCTGGAAGGCTGCGGCGAACAGCTTGGCCTGAAGCCGACGCGGATCGAGTTGCACCGTCTCTGTACCCCGATTGCGCAACTTCACCGCCGTCACCCAGTAATCACCGAGTCGCCAGGCGGCGATGGGTGTGTTGGACACGTTTTCGGTGGGCAGCAGGGTTGGCAGTTCGGTGCGCAGCTTGAGCGGGACGCGGCGCACACCGGGCAGGGACTCCACGGTGCGCAGCGGCGCGTACAGACTCTGTGCGGCATAGCGCGTCAACGCGACCGGGATTGGTGTGGGTTCTGGAACAGGGACGGTGTTAGATTCTGCCTCGGTAGCCTGCCCCTGAGCATTCTTGAGAATACGCACGGGCTCCAGCGGTTGATCGCCGGGAGTGGCCGCGATATCCAGAAGGATGATTTCGCCCGTTGTGACTGATTGCAGTTGCAGTCGGGTCGGTGCAATAGCTTCCGACGCGCGTAGGTACAGCGTGCCGCCAGTTGATTGCACGCGCAGCTTGCCCGTCAGGGTTGAGGGCACGCCGACTCGAACAGCCTCATCGATAAAGACCACCCGCTCCTGATTGATCACCAGAGGGACCGCGAGGGGTAGGCGTTCCCAGTGCATCAGTTCGACGGCCTGCGCTGCTGCTCCCCATAGCATCAATGCGACGGTCACTCCCAGGGTAGGACTCCGCTTCATGGCTCACCTCCAGGCAGGGAGATTTTTTGCGGAGTGCCCTGATAACAATCCAGTGCCAGCCCCCACTTATTGCGTTCGGGGTCCAGATCAAAACGCACCACGCGTAATGGATAACGCACCACGACCCGTTTCACCGGTTCGGCGGCGTAATACTCATCGGCGTTGAGGTCGAGCTTGACCAGCCAGCTGTCGCGATCGAGTTGCTTGACCCTGAGTTCCGGATCTTCGCTGTAGCCTCGGCCCAGAATTTCGTAGACGCCACGCACCCGCTGGCGCAGTTCGCCGGCGGCCTTGCGGTACTCGTAGTCGCCATCGAGGAAGGCCTTGCAGGAGGGTGTCAGGTAGGACTGCAAGCCATAGATGGCGCGGCGATAATCCTGCTCGCCATCCGAGGGCCAGCGGTTGAGTTGGCCAAAGATGTACAGGGCAAAGGCATAGACATTTTCTGGGGGGACATCCCACCATTTGCGCGTGCTGCCCGAGCGCAGATCCGGGGGGACATGCACGGTCAGATCGGTCGGTGCCGAGCGCCAGCCGTACCAGAGCCCGGCACAGACTAGGGCAAGGATCATTACCGCCAGGCGCAGGCTGAAGATATGGGCCTGTTGGGCATCGACCTTGTTCCGAAAACGGCTCATCGCTGCCTCCGGGACAGAGCAGGGCGCAGCCGACGCGAGCGACGGACCGTCCAGGCGCCGGAGTGAAGGATCAAACTCCCGCGACCCAGGCGCCAACGGCTGGCCAATACCCATTCGAGCTTGCGGTACAACCAGGTCTCGGGACGGGCCCGTTTGGCCCGACGCAGTAGCGTGCCACCGGCAAATAACACCAGCGCCATGCCTGCGATCATGCCGGTCGGTGCTACGGCAATGGAAGCAGTGGCGATCGCCAGAGGAACGCCCAACACCAGACCGAAGACTGCGCCGACGGCCAGCGCTACCCACATCTCATCATTGGTCAACCCGCGCAATACGGCGGGATCACGATTGAGTCGCTCCGGCAGAAAGACCAAGGTGCCGTCGGCAAGGCGTTCGATAGTGTCGTTCATCCCGTCCTCACAAAATCGCGGCGGCCTTGGTCAGGAACCAGATGATAATCACCACCAACAGGGCTCCTATACCGACCACTGCACCCAAGTCCTTCCAAGTCTTGCGTTGGTTCTGCACGTCGGCATACACCGTCAGGGAATGCCAGGCCACGCCCAAGAAAGCGAGCAGGGCGATCAGCAAACCGAGCAGAATTCCGCCGTCGTAAGCGTAGTTTTTGATGGTCTCGATCAACCCGGAGCCTTCTCCGCGCGAAGGAGCTTCCATGGTCGGGAGTTCGGCAAAGGCCAGGCTTGGACCGAGCACCAGCAGCAGACCGATCAAGCGTTGGCTCGCACGATCACGCAGGTTGTTTTTCAGGGGGACAAGGTACTTGAGCATGACGGCGATCTCTTGGTTTAGGAAAGGATGAAGAACATCAAAACCAACAAGGTGAGCAGCACGCGAGTGGCGCTGCCGCCGAAGGCTCCAAAGCGCACACTACCTGTCGCCCATCCCCGGTAGGCCGTCCACATCACCCAGGTGCACCAGAGCAATGTGAGAACGAGAACCAGGGAAATCCATAGCGTCGAACTGCTCTGCGCTGAGAAGCCGGAGGCGTTTTGGAACGCTGAACTCTGAACGTCAGTCATGCTCATGGCGACAGCTCCGCGGGCGGAGTGTCGAGGTGGTAATCGCCGACCAGTTCAGTGGGGGCGCGGGGTTGAGCGCGGGAAGGAGTCAGGTAGCCCTGCACACCGTGACGGATGCGTTGGATGTCTTGGGTCAGTTGGGGATAGTCGAAGCGATAGCGTTCGTTTGGTTCAGAGGTACTGGCTACCTCGGCTTGCGTCGCAAGGCGTTCGATAATGTCGAGCTGCTGCTGGACCAGGCTGAGCTGTTCCTGCTCATGAGCAGATGCGGCATAGCTGCTGCCTTGAACGATGGTCAGTGAAAGGAGCAAAAAGTTGCGATAGACGGTAATCGACATGATGCTGGCCCATGTGGAGATGGAGCCAGAATCAAGTTAGCGTTTGAATTATTCAGTAGTAAACGCGAGGTGGGATGTATCGCTTTTTTAACGGAAAGCGGAAGAAGACACTCACACTAAATCAGCAATCGCTTGGACCATAAAGAAAGCTCAGACAGCACTCTGTTGTTCATGCAGCAATGAGTGGATTTGCTCGTGCTTGATGGCAGCATGGGTGACGAAGAGCTAATCATCGCTTAACATTGGAATGTTCATTTCTCATTTCCCTAAACTGAAGGAAGTTTCCCATGTCTCGGTTGGTTGAATTTCGTAAGCTTGAGCAACAACTGGCCGAACAGCTCGCAGAGCTTGAGTCGATGAAAAGTGATTCCGGCCTGAAAAAAGAAATGGAATTTGAGAGCAAATTGCGGGCGTTGCTGGGCGAGTACGGCTTCAGCTTGAAGAACATCATTAGCATCCTAGATCCAGAGGCTGGCCGTCGTACCTCGGCACTAATAACAGCACCGGTGAAGGCCGCCCGTAAAGCTCGCGATGTGAAAATTTACAAAAATCCGAACTCTGGTGAGCTGATCGAAACCAAGGGAGGTAACCATCGGCAGTTGAAAGAATGGAAAATCGAGTTTGGCGCAGACGTTGTCGAGTCGTGGCGTACGCAGTAAGAACGGTTTGATTACAAGGGCACAGCATGGGCCCGTGTTTGTTGGTGAGGATGATGAGTCCTGAATGCGAATCTTGGTCCCACTCCTGCACCAATCTTGAGGCACACTCCCAAACTTTCATTCAACACTCCGCTCGAAGTGGGGAATCTCGGTCGAATTCCGGCGGGTTAACTCGTGCGGGGTATCAGTTCTGCAGTCGCTGGATAACTATCCAGACACCTGGGGATATATGAAGGGAAATATAATTTTTCCGAGTCAGAGATATTTCTTAAATGTCGTTGCCGTGATTGCCGTTGTGATGCCAAGCGTTACCGCACAAGGCAAAAATACGGCCATAGGATTGAGCGAAAAGGGTAGGGATAGATAAATGATCCAGGGCACGATCAGTAGCGGTATTACTGCTCGTTTAGCACGGTGATAGACGAAGCTACTTTCTCGCCCTGCTCCAAATTTGCGCAGGTCGCGGTGCATCAAACCATCGACAAAACCAGTGAGCGTGGCCAGCAGAAACAAGGGTATCGCCAGGACCAAAATGGTTAGCCTCACGACGAAGGTGAGGGTGACGTACACCGCCGCCAGTACAAAGTCCTCGATATTCACGTAGAGCTGGTTGATCCAGCTCCAGAAGTCATTGCCCTTACTCGACCCCCGCGCCTGTTGGGCAAAATCCGCAAAGCCAGTCTTGACCAGCAGCCACTGATTGAGGAAATTCAGCCACTGGCCAATCGTTTGTCCGGGCTGCTGGATGAGAAGTGATGATTTGAAGTGCTCGCTGAGCCAACCCAACTCACTGGTTAGCATGGCCTGACTGTGTCGCCAGCCCTGATCACCCCAGAACAGTAGCAGCCCGGCGAACTCGATCAGGATCGAGAACAGCAACGAGGCGATCAGCAAACCGATGATGCGAAAAACCAAGCCAATCACCGAGACGATCACTCCCGGGTGCTGGACAGGTTGTGGCGACGTGTTCTGTGCTGAAGTCGCCATTGTTCACTCCATTACGCGCTGCAGAGTTGATGTCGTTACGACGCTTTCTGAATGGTTTTGTGCTGAATCGAAACGGCGAGGTGGGGCTACACCACCTGATCCAAATCGAAGTTAATTGTTGGGCCGCCACCGCTTGCGCTCCACCATTGCCCCGCTTGCTCGTTGTAGGCCGCTCGCATTCGCTGAGTGAGTTCCAGCAAGTCCTTGGGCATGGCATCGTCGTTGGTGGATTTAGGTAAAGGCATGCGAACTTTCCAGAGCTGCCCGCCGGCCTGGAAGGAGAACATTTGCCCCTTCGGCAAACTGACAATATGAGCAGGCTCAATCAACGGCACGCTGGTGCTGCTGACCCGGTCCTGCGAGGAGGAGGTGAAGTCCGTATTGGCCTCCGGATCAGAGGTGTCGGTGGCGCCCGACACCAGCGTTTTGGTCAGCACGCTGACCTTGGGCAACTGCTGGATGAGCAGTTCAGCAGTAGCGGTTTCGCGCACGCGGAGCATCTGCAGAGTGTTAAAGTTGCCGATGATCTGGCCTGCCTTGGCTCTGTTGCCGACGCGCGCTTCGATATCGCTAAGGGTCTGGGTGTAGGCGGTTACCTGAATGCCTGCGCCACCGCCTTTATTGATCAGTGGGATGAACTCATCGCCCATCAACTCGTTGAACTCATCGGCGTGCAGGTTGATCGGCAGCTTGTCACTGCTGCTGCCCGATGTAGGCAGGCCATGATCGATGCCATGCTTGTAAATGTGGCCCGCGACCGAGACCAAATCGGCGAACATGGAGTTGCCCACAGCGGCGGCCACCTCGGCGTCGGTCAGTGCATCCAGACCGACGTAGACGATGCCGCGTTTTCGGATGATCTGCATCCAGTCGAAAATTGGCCGAGGGTCATCTAAATCGGTGTAGTTGGGGGCCAGTAACTGGGCGGACTTGCCGGTGGTGAGTTTCTCCAGCAGCGGCAGTAGCGAGGCAACGATTTTGTCGAAGTAAGTACGGTCATATCGTACCGCCGAACGCAGTCCGTCCATTACCGGATCAAATACCCGCTTCACCGCCAGGTACTGCTCGATGGCCACCACACGCTTTTCGCGCCCCACCATATGCCGGGGAATGTTCTTCTCGGTGAGTTTGCCTTCAAGCTGGACGATCACTTCCCACGCTTTCGGATCGATCTTGGCGAAAAACTGCTGGGCATATTCGATGAACAGTGCGTCGATATTGACCACATGCCGTTGGATCTGCAGGTAGTCCGGGCGTCGGCCCAGCTCGATTAGGGCGCGGGCGATGATGTTGACGAAGCGCCAGGCGAACTCGCGGAAGGCCGCGGAGTTGCCTTCACCGCTGAGCTGCCCGGCGATACGCGATGCCACCTCCGAAATGCGCCCGAAACGTCCCACGGCGTTGTAGCGGGCAGAGATCTCTGGCCAGCCCAGATGGAAGACGTAGAACTCCTTCTCCCGACCGGCGCGTTTGGCTTCGACGTACATCCGCTTGAGCAAATCAGCATCGCCCTTCGGATCGAAGACGATGACGACCTCGTGTTCGACGCGGTGAATGTCCTGGGTGATGTACACCTCGGCGAGCCGGGTCTTGCCGACACGGGTCGTGCCCAGCACCAGTGTGTGTCCGACCCGTTCGCCCAGCGGCAGACTGACTTCCGTTTCGTCGGGTTCAACCCCATGCAACAGCGGCGAGCCACCGACCGGGGGCAAAGGGCGCAACGGATTGAAGACGCTATCCCAGGCAGTGACACGGGCCAGTATCGAGAGTGGAAACGGTGCATGCTCCAGGCGCCGTTCGAGACCACGGGCCAGACGGTAGCTGGTCGGTTGGTCGACATAGTGGGCGACCGCCGGATCCTGGGCCTCGACCAAGCGCTGGGTGTGTAGACGGGTCCAGCGAAAGCCGCGACCCATGAACAAACGCTTACGGCTAACCGGAATCTGCCGACTGGTCAGTTCGTAGCGGGGCAGCCGGCGGATATTGCGTCGATAGCGCAACACCTCCCAGGCTTGTCGTAGGCGGATCAGGCCGAACAGGGCATAGGCCAGCGCCGCAACCTGCCCGATCTCGGGTGACAGGGCCACGGCCCAGGGCGAGGACATGCACAGCATTGCGGCCGCGATGCAGATCGCTACGGTGTACAGCTCCACCGCTGGCCGGAGCTTGGATTCCATCGCATGCTCGGCCATGACCTGGACTCACTGTTCCAGTGAGGTGGCAGTGATCAAGACGGGGTAGTGCTCGATCTGCAAGCGGGTGGCGATGTCGTTACCGTTGATCGGCAGGATGGTGAGGTTCGGAGCGGCTGTTCGAATCCGCGCCAAAGCTTCGGTGTCGGCCACTTCGACGGCGAGGCCGGCCGCGCCCATTTCGTGCAGTTCGGCCGCGCGTTGACGCAACCAAGTCAGTGACTGGGGATCCTCCCCGACCAGGAAAAATGGTCGCAAGCCCGGCATGTTCAGGGCGCGAGACGTGATCTGACCGGGGCTCAAGTGAGAGCTGCGGACGGGCAATATCCAGGCTTCATCGGCAAACGTGGACAGGTCCGCATGCATGGTCCGATCAGGCTGGGTCTTGTTGTTTAATGACGGCCTGGCAACTTGAAAATGGGGTCGGGTGAAGTCGCTAGGCTGATCCCCGGCTACGGTCAGTTCCGGCTGGGCGAAAGGTGCCAGGAGCAGGGTGAAATAGTAGGTAAGGGGGATTCGCTTCATGGTGGTGTGCCCTGTTCAAAGGAAATCAGCAGCTGTTCGAGTCTCTGGGAAAAGCCAGCACGGTAGCGTGCTGCCGGCGCGCCTCCTGCCGGACGGTGATAGCGCCCGGCAGTCAAGACCCAATCACCGGTGGCAGCGTGATGCTCCTGCAGCAATGCGGCGGTCACGGCGAGATTTCGGTAGGGATCAAGGGCTTCGCAAGGGCTGGAAAAACGTTGTCCGTGGTAACCCAGGTTGGTTTGCCCGAGACCGGCATCGACCCGCTTGGCGTCATGTCGGGCGAGAGCCTGAAGCAAGGCGTGACAGGCGGCCTGGCGAGTGGCGAAGCGGTAGGGTGTTCCGGCGATGTTCAGGGTCCAAGGCCAGGGCAGCAGTCGACCACGGACGCGGATACCACTCTCCTGCAGGGCAATCGCGAACAGCACCGTAGAAGGGATGTCGGCGTCATGCGCCGCCAATTGGTAGGCAGGAGGCGGAAGTTCGTCAGCCTGGACGGCGAGCATTGTTAGCATGAGCGCAATACCACTCAGTCGAGGCGTTGCCATTGTCCATTCACCTGTTGAAATGTGGCAGGCAATGGCCCCGGGGCACCCAGGTTGAACCAGCGACCACGGTCATGGTTCAAGGTGATCTGCTGGCGTTGGACCTTGACCGGATCGATGTCCGCTTGCCGAGCCCAGCTACGGACGCGTTCATCCTGGCCTTGGCTGCCCACCAGGTAGATATCGAACGCCGTGTCGCTGCTTTGCAGACGCTGCGCTTCGTCGGTGCACGCCGGGCAGTGGTCCTCCACAAACAGGGCCTGGCGCGGCATGACCGATGAGCTGGCAGGGGGCGGGGACGCCATGCCCTGGATCGGCAGCAGCCCGGGAAACAGCTTGGTCCAGGCCGCGGTGTAAGCGTTTTGGTAAGCCAACTCGCGCTCGGCGCGTTTGGCTTCCAGCGCTACCTGTAATTCGGCATAGCGCTGGCGCTCTTGGTCGGTCTGGGCTTCGACCCCGAGTGCGGTCAACGGATCGAGGTTCGGGCTCCAGAAACCGCGCGGGCCGACTTGGATCTGTTCGAAGCGCGTCCACTCCTGCTCCGTCAGACCCCAGCTCGCCGCCTGTTCAGAGTCAGAGCGCCCCAGGGGAGCGGACTGCGTGTCCTGGATCCGTGACTGTGTCGCGACGGGGTTGCCCACCGCAGCGCCCATGGCCAGTAGCGAAGCGAGACAGACAACGGTGGGCAGTAGCGCTCTGTTCATGATCACTACTCAAGGGAGGTGCACGGTCTGATCTGGCTGAGCGGCCACCGCGAAGATGGCTGAGTTCGGCTCCAGTATTTTCAGGCGCCAAGCCCCTTGCTGCTCACCACTATGTAGCAGCCGGACATCCGTGAGCGAGCGACTGTCATGAGGTGCGACCGCCAGAAAGCGCTCACCACCGCGGTACTCGACACTCAATACTGAAAACGGTGGCGAGAGCGGGGTGGGTTTGGGGCGAGCGGTCTTTTTCGGTTTGGTCGCAGAAGGCGTCGGCGATGGGGGTGATGGCTGGGTCTGGTGCTCCAGGAGCTGCTGCTCGACCTGTTCAAGGCGTGCGCGCAGCGCTGTCAGGTCTGCCTGGGTGGCGCGGGCTGCGAGACCATCACGCAGTTCCTGTATCTCTTGCGCCCACTGATCCAACATCGGATCGAGGGTATTGGCCTGTTGCTCACCAGTATCGACCATCTGCATCAGGTCTTTAAGCGCGTACTGCAGCTTCTCCTGGGCATCCTTGAGGGCGCTTGAATCATGTTGCAGGGTGTCCAGGGTTTGTAGGTGTTGGGTGTTCGTGCTCTGCAGTTCGGCCACGCGTTGATACTGGTTATACAAACCACCGCTCAGGCCGGCGACCGCCAAGCAAAGCAGCCCAATGATGAGGGTTTGAAACGTCGAGGCTCTCATGGGCGTGCCTCCAACTGATGGGGCGAGACGGGTGTGATCAACGCGACGCCGGCCTCCGTTTTCTGCTGTTCGAAGCAGACTGAACGGCTGACTTCGTCGGTCGTGAGTTGCCAGGCGGGGCCAGCGAGCACTTGGAGCGCGCGGCGCAAAGAGATCGGGCCGAGCCGGTAATGGGCCGCGGGCATGGGCCGAGTAAACAGCACCCTCACCGACGCGGTAACGGGGCAGAGCGCATAGCCCGAGCGCTGCAATACGTACTGCAACGCATCCTGCACTGAAGGGTTCAGGCTGGACGGGATGCTCACGTCAATGATTTGGGCAAGAAGATCGCGTTGTTCCGTGGTGGGCTCGGTGCTGACCAGCGTGTAGCGGCCATAACGAAGCTCTGCCGGATGGCTTCCTTCGATTGGCTCCCTCGAGAGCTGGGCCCGATTGGAGTCGCTGTCGATCGCTGGATGGGTCGGCAATGGGTTGGGGAGTTGCGCGGTGCAGGCGCTCAGCAAACCGAGCAGGCAGACAGGCGTGAAAAAACGCTCCATGGAAGAAACCTCATGTCAGATTCAGTGCAGAACCTGACATGAGGTGAAGGAGCGATTCAGTGAGAAAGTTGATTCAAGGTGGGTCGTGTTAACGCTGAACACGTTGCTATTCATCGAAAATGGCGAGCCCATCCAAGACGGCAGCGTCGGGGTCGAAGATCAACAATCGCACATCCGCCAATGCCGCCAAATACAGTACGTTGACCAAGGTTTCCGGTGTGCCTGCGTCGAGTTGTTCTTGTCTCAAGCTCGAATAACGATTGCCCTCAATGTTCAGCAAGTTCTCGTCCGTCCATGGCGTGCCGATCAGTTTGCAACCGATACCGCAGCAATCTGGCAGCGTAAAAAGCTCGAACAAGAGGCCGGTTTGCCTCGGAACGAAGTGACTGACCCACTCCTCCAGATAAAGCATCGCTTCTTCGGGAAGGTGCGCGGTACTGATTTCCCAGGCTCGACTGTAGTGTCCTGTTTCGAAGCTCAAGTGATGGACCATGGCTTGGGCCTCTTCCAGGGAGTACAGATCACCGAGGTGATGCCGCTCGTTGAGCATTTCGCCCATCACAGCGTAGATCACTTGGCGCACTAGCCCGCTGGACTGACAGCGTTCATCCAAATTATCCGGAATGGAGTGGCCTTCGCTGATCAAGGCGAAATCGTCATTGAACAGGCAGGCGAACAGTTGTAGCTCATTGTCGGGCAGATGGGCTTGTGAGTCGTGCACGGGTCGAAAGCAGGGAGGGCAGTCGTCTTCGTAGGTGATCAGTAGCAGCCGTTCGATATGAAGGTTGTCGTAACTGCGAGCAAATGGGTTTGAGGCCGCCAGCAGGGCTGCAGCTTGGTGTGTGGGGTTCATGAAGGTTCTCCAGAATGAAAATGAACAAGGCGCCCGAAGACGCCTGTGAGGGTTAAAGCCAGCCATGTTCGGCAAGGGAGAGAGGACGACCTTCACCGACGATGAAGTGATCCAGTACGCGCACTTCGACCAAGGCCAAGGCCTCCTTCAACCGTGCGGTCAAGATGCGATCCGCCTGGCTGGGTTCCGTACAACCTGAGGGGTGGTTGTGAACAAAAATGGCGGCCGCGGCGTTATGCGCTAGGGAGCGCTTAACGACTTGGCGGGGGTAAACGCTGGCACCATCAATGCTGCCGTGAAAGAGGACTTCGAACGCCAACACCCGGTGTTTGGCATCGAGAAATATCACACCGAAGACTTCATGCTCTTGTTGCACAAGGTGCAGTTTTAGATATGAAGCCACGGCGTCAGGCGACGTCAGGTTAGGGCCGCGGGCGAACAGCCGACGATCCAGAATATGCAGTGCTTCGTCGATCACCTGGTTTTCTTGGACAATGCGATCAGCCTCGAAATCCGAGGTCTCAATCAGTGTGAGTTGGGTGCTCATGGTGGTACCTCCGAAGGGAACAATCAGGGGTACACGCCCGAGGGGAGTGGTGTCCCCGAGGTGGGTGTGGAGTTGCGGGCGTTAGCAGATGGCGCGCTGTTTACAGCCGCGTGAATCGGTGGCGTTGACCGTGTAGGGGCGAACTACAACCGTCGCAGGGCAATGGGGAAAAAGCTTTTATTCCCCAGCCAGTTTCGGGATCGAAGTCGGCACTGATGGGCATTAACCGAACCAGTTCTCGATGGATGCCGGCGATGCGTTTCTCAATTTCATCCGTCGTGTAATAGAGCGATAACGTGCTGTAGTCCTCGTAAGCAGTAGCAAACAGGCAGTCGTCGCAAAGCCAGAAGGATTCCATGTCGTTCTCCTGTGCTATTGAAGAAAAGGCGCTCGAGGGAGCGCCTTTATGTGGAACATCGTTGACTGTTCAGGCGGACTGAACGGTACGGGTGGCATCACGGCGGGCCGTGTGGGGAGTGGGTAAAGATTCAGGTTCGACCTGAGCCTCTGTTGGTTCGTCGGTCCCCTCAGCTTCGGCCTCAGCCGATGTTGGAGATGGCTCACTGGTGGGCGCTTGCTCAGCAGGTGCTGTTGCTTCCTGCCTGGCGGGCGCTTTGTATTCGAACGTGCCGTTGACCTTGATCCAGTCGATGAACAGCAAACGACCTTTCAGACTGGCGCCTGGTTGGCCTTGTTTATCGCCTTTCTCGTAGAGAAACGGATCAATCCATAGATCGCCGATACGGAACGACAGCAAGACCTTTTTCTCGGCGTTGACAGCGTCCATGTAGAGACGAATCAAACGTTCAGCTTCGCCTCCAGCGACCTTGCAGTCGAAGCGGGTGTACTCCACGGCATCGGTGGCACCGTGCAGGGCGGCGATATCGCAGGCCATGAAGGGTTGGCCGCGGCGGACTTGTACTTCACGAACACGGTTGAGGTAACCGATACCGGTGGTGTGCAGATTGAAGTAAGTGGTCGCTTCTTGGGATTGGTTGGCGTGGGCCATGGTGGTTCTCCTGTTTCAAGGGAAAACGGCGACGCACAGGCCCTGACGGGGAAGTGAGCCCCCGTCAGGGTGGGTAAGGTGAAGTCGAGCGATGAACGACTCGCCACCGGCAAGCCGATGACGATCAGAACGATGCGTCTGGGGAATAGCTGTGCAGCAGAGGAGCATCTGCGGTGGTGATCCGCAAGCATAGGGTAGTGGGCATTCATCACCGCTGAAGCGGTAACCGCGCGAGCTTCCGAATGCTGATCGCACTTGGGTAAACCACCACGAACGTGGCGTAGCCTAGAAGGTTCTGGCTACCTGGGCTGGGCTGTCAACGACAGCGAACCACGCCCTTGGTATAAGCCTGTCATAGCGGAGCGTCAAGACGCTGCCACCCGATTTTTTATGGCCGGAATATAGTGGTAGTCACTGGACTGAAGAAAGTGAAGAGTGCGCCTGGCGGGGTGCCAGGCGAAGAAGAGAAAAGCCACCTTTGACGGTCGTACGCAGTCGACAAGCTCCTCGCAAAACTTTATTCACGGCGTCACGCTTCGCCAACCGACCCTTGTCGTGGCCCGGGTCGGAACATGCTGGCACGCATCCGCGCACAAAGGGTGCCCAGTGTTTCCCCGGTGGGCTCCGGAACTGAATACGATCGCTGAAGCGGATGACCGCTATTGCCTGGTAGAGGCAACAGTGGTCATCCGCCACCGTGATCAGGTCGAGCACAAATCAGGAATGAAATTCCGCAGAAAGAGAAGGCTCCGAACTCAAGGAGTTCGACCGAGCTGCCCGGAGCGATTCGGTCTTGGGTCGCCGTTGGCGATGATCCTGAGACACTACAGCAGAGAGGGTGGGATCACGTCAAGCCAGTGGGCGATCCCGCATAAGCCACTACATTGAGCACGATGAAAGAGGTTACTTACTGCCGAGATGAGCGGCCAATTGTTCGACGGTTGCCAGAATAAAGGCGCGGTCACTTTCTTTGCCTTGGCCCGTGAAATCGGACAACACTTTATCGACTTAGAGAGGGATCAGCCGCCGTTGATGATGCACTGATCACCCCAATACTCATGTCGATCTCCAGTGAAGCGTCATGAGCGACGCGTATCTTTTCTGATCGGCACTGTTCCCTTACAGTCGGGGTAGTGGGAGCATGACCAGAACGGCCCTGATTTCCCCTTTCGCCTGCGCATTGAGGCGTTGCAAATGGGGCAGGTCGGGCCGGCTTCGACCGGAACCGCCAAGGTGAGTGCGCCACAGTGTTCGACCAATTGTGCAATCCAGTTCGCCTGCTTGGCGACGAACGCATCCAGGGTCAGACGTCCCGCTTCGATTTCGTCCAGAGCCTGTTCCCAGATCGCGGTCATACCCGGGTCCGCGACTGCAGCGGGTACCGCCTCGATCAGAGTATGGGCCGCTGCGGAGGCCATTAAGGCGCGTTTTTTCTTCAGCAAATAGCCGCGATCAATCAACCCCTTGATGATGCCGGCTCGCGTGGCTTCGGTACCGATTCCGGTGGTGTCCCGAAGTTTCTGCTTCAGGCGTGGGTCGTTGACCAGCTTGGCCACGTTTTTCATCGCCTTGATCAGATCGCCTTCGGTGAGAGGTTTGGGAGCGGTAGTGCGCATGGACTTGAGTTCGACGTCGTTCACTGCGCACTGAGTACCCTGTTGCAGGACGGGCAATACTTGGTGCTTTTGACTGGGCTCATCCTCCTCGGTGTTTTCGTAGAGCAAGCCTTTCCAGCCCTGGATCAGGATCTGTTTGCCAACAGCAGTCAATCGCTCTGCGCCGCACTTCAGTTCGACCTGAGTTCGATCAAACTCATGATGCGGAAGAAATTGCGCGAGGTAGTGGCTACGAATCAGTTCGTAGACTTGGCGTTCTTGTTCGGACATCCGCGCCAGGTTAGCCGGCTCGGTGGTGGGGATGATGCCGTGGTGCGCGGTGACCTTGGCATCGTTCCACACGCGGGAGTGCAGTGATCGATCGAGTCTTCCGAATGTGGGCTGCACCGCCGGATCCGTTTTGAGCAGGGCATCGAATACCGCGGGTACCTCGTTGAACATGCTCTCTGGCAAATAACGGCAATCACTGCGCGGATAGGTGGTGGCTTTGTAGGTTTCATACAGGGCTTGGGCGATGTTCAGGGTTTCCTGAGCGCCGAGTCCCAGCTTGCGCGAGCAGACTTCTTGCAGTGTGCTCAGGTCGAAGGGTAGGGGCGGAGGTTCTCGGAAATGCTCAGTCTGCAGCGAAAGTACTGTGGCGGTCTTACCGCTAGAAATCTCTTGGGTCGCCTGAATGGCCAGCGCTTGTTGTAGACAACGACCTGCCTCGTCCTGCCCTGAACTGGGTGGTAACCAGGACGCGATGAATGGTTGCCCCATTGAGGACAGGTGCACCTCCACGTCCCAGTAGGGCGCCGAGACGAAGCTGGCAATCGCACGATCCCGATCGACTACCAGACGTAAAGTGGGTGTCTGGACGCGTCCAACCGACAATACACCGTCGTAGCCCGCCCGCCGACCAAGAAGGGTAAACAACCGACTCAGGTTCATGCCGATCAGCCAATCGGCGCGGCTGCGGGCGAGGGCTGAGTGGTAAAGCAGGAAGGTCTCCTGACCAGGCTTCAGTGAGGACAGTGCCTTGCGAATCGACGCCTCGTTGAGTGCGGACAACCAAAGACGTTGAACGGGACCTCGATACTTACAGAGTTCCAGTAGCTCGCGGGCAATCATTTCACCTTCTCGATCGGCGTCGGTCGCGATGACGACAGCAGAGGCTTCACTGAGCAGGCGCTTGATGACTTTGAACTGTGCCGCAGTCTTGGGTTTGACCTCGACCAGCCACTGCGCGGGAATGATCGGGAGATGATCCAACGACCAACTCTTGAATTGCTCGCCATAGGCTTCAGGCGATGCTGTTTCCAGCAGGTGGCCGATACACCAGGTGACGGTTGTCTCTGTGCCGATCAGGCAACCATCACCACGCCGAGTGGCCCCGAGTACCTTGGCGATGTCCCGACCCTGGGAAGGTTTTTCGCAGAGTAAGAGGCGCATAGAACTGCTCCGGATTGAGTTCGGAGCAGCGTTGTTGGAAACAGCAGTGGCGAGATATGAGAAACCTGAATGGCAGGTCCCTCATATTAGTCGGTGAGGGCGGGCTTGAATGGGCAGAGGCTGCTAACCCGTTGCGACGGCAGTGTGGATCTTCACGAGCAGCGCGAAGTAGCACGCCAGCAACTTCGCGCAAAGGCGCAATTTTTATGCCTGAAAGTCTGTCAGTCCGTAGGTGGCTGCCCTCTGCGTTTTCTGGGTTTCGACGCAGGTGAACTGGCCTGTTCTGTACTTTTCTCGACGTGTGTCGCAGATGCCGCGGGTTCACTGGATCGTTCCCGCATGACCACGCTGTGCACCCGGTGAGGCAGGATGCCGACTCGACGGGCCTCGATCTTGAAGGTGACCCGCGCATTGTCTTCGCTGTCCTCCCACTCATCGCGTACGGTGCGGCCTTCGACCAGCACACGCATGCCTTTCTGGTACAGCGTGCTCCAGTGTTCAGCCTCGCGGTGCCAGAGTTCAACCGGCGCCCAATAGCCGCCTCGATCTTCATAGCTGCCCTCGCGTGGCACGGGGTTGTCGAAGTACACATTCAGCCGTAGCAAACGCCGTGGCTCGTCATTGCCTGAGGCGAATTCCTGGAACTCTGGCGCACTGCCGATGTTGCCTTCGCCGACGAAAAAAGTACTCATCGTGATACCTCCACTGCGGTTGTGAACTGGCGCAGCAGCCGTTCGGCACTGTCCATTTTGATCGCACAGGTCGTGGCCTGGCGGTAGAGCGAATGCACCACACTCATCTGTAGATTCAGTGCGATGCGATTGCATTCGAAACGGCGCAATCCCTCGCGTACGACCTGCGGCAAGACTTTGTTGCAGATCTGGCGTTCCCAGACCGCCACCCCCATACGGGTGAAGTCACGGGTGCGCCAACGCAAAAAGGTGCTGCCAGCGCTGGTGTTCTGCAGCACCAATCGGATACCCAGCAGTGAGTAAGGGGGCTGTCCGGCTTGCTGCACCACAGCCTCCATCAAGTCACATAACTGCGCCTCGATTTCCCTCGCCATCTGCGCCAGCTGCTCCAACTCCCCCTTACCCTTAAAAGGTTTTAAAAGGCCTTTTAGGGAGGCAGCGTGTTCGAGCTGCCGATAGGCATCCGGTGTCAACGCTTCGAAGGGCATTGGTTGAATCGGGGTCATGGGATTCATGCTTCGTCCTCCGGCTCATCCACTATCGCAGATGGCTCTCCGGCTTCCTCTGCCAACGCGTCAGCGTCATCCACTGCTACCGCACCACGACGAATGATTGGCGGCGCGAACTGGGAGCGACGAATACCTTCAAGGATGTCCATCGGGGGAAAACCCAATTTATCGATGGCTGCCAGTGCACGAGCGTTGTTCGCCGCCATGTCATCGCGCGTGACGCCGGCATGCCTATAGCGCTGTGCCTGACCGAACAGGCTGCGCAGCAGATGGGCACCGTCGTCGATCCAGGCTTCCATGTCGATGCGGCCGATCAGTGCGGTGTGATGAGCCAATAGGGTCCGGCGCACCAGGGTGTCGTAGTCGGTCAGCAGGTAGACCGCCAGAAAACCCAACTGGCTGCCGATGTACAACGGCAAGGTGACGGGGTGGATGTTGAGGTTGTCGCTCATGTCGATCTGTGTCGGCAGGTCCTGCCTGATTCGGCCCAGCTGTTGGGTCAGTTCCAGCATCCCAGCCTTGGCCTGCATCAGTTTTTCTTCGAGTTGCACGATGGCCCAGTCGGCATAGGGATCGTCCTGGGCCGCGGTTTGTTTGATCAGGTTGGTGACACTGATGTAGCCGGCCATGCCCAAGATCGAGTGGACGCCTTCGCGTGCGGCCCGACCTTGCCAGATACGGGCGGCGTGGTGAGTGTGCAGGGTCAAGGTGATGCTGCTGCGCAATGAACCCAGGTTGAGTTGGTAGTGATCGGCCACGGTGTTGTCCTCGCAAAGGCTTGGACGGGAACGTTGCGACAGATGAGGGTCAAGGACAGCCAAAAAGCTGAATGCGGTCTGTTCGGTTTGGTTTGGGAGGGTTAATTTCGGAGACGTTCGTGAGTGATGCCAGTGGCATTCTTTCCAGGGACGGCGATGGCAGTATCGATCGGATTACGCAGATTCGGCCCTTCGCGATCTCACAGTAGAGCTCAGTAGATTTGATGCCACTGGCATCAAATCTACTGATGTCCAGGGCGTTTGCCGCGCAGTTGGCGTAACTCATTCAGGCACGCTTGGGCGAGGGCGGAGGCGGGTTCGCCCTGTTTTCGGGATGGGCGAGCGGGTGCTGTTGGGGGCGGTTCTGCAATGGGTGAGGGCTCTGTCTGACCTGCCCAAGGACGAAAGTCGCCTTTCAGTGCGCGCTGGATCAGGCCCATCAGATACGCCGCTGGCTTGCGGATGCCTCCTGTCGTACAGCGTGCACCCGCTTCGTTGAGCACCGCCTGACGATCCGCTGGATTGAGTTTGTTCAGCGCCACGGCGACGGCCTGACGCTCGCTTGGACTCAGGTGCAGCGGATCGGGCCAGTGCAGGTTATCCACCGCCGGGGTCGCGCGCGGTACTGTACAAATACTTTCTTTTAATACAGTACAGGCGGCGTTCGGATTCCGAACGGTGCCGGAAACACTGGCGTTCAAGCCCGGTTCGGATTCCGAACGAGAGCCTGCACGATTCCGAACGCGGTGATCGCCACCCAGTTCGGAGTCGCGTAACGCGTCAGCGGTTGCCTGATCCAATCCTTGCTGCGTCCAGCGTTCGCCCCAACTGTCGAGCCGGGTGGGGAGTTGACCCAGATCGATATGGTTGTCCTGACGGATTTCTTCCAAAATGTGCTGGGCGACAACACGCACAGCCTTGGTGTTATGACTGAGGCAATGTCCAATCAGCTCGAGGTATTCCTGATCCAACTCCATGGCTTCGGTGGGGGTTAACGGCTCATCGTGCAGGACGTACAGCGAACCTTGAAGACGTCCGCTGAGCTGATCGCGTCCGCGATTCACTAAACTGAGCCAGCGCGTCAGTCTAAGCATGGTCAAGACACGAGCAATGGTTTCACGGGAGGCTGACGCGCCGTAGGGCACGCTCGATAGGTAAGGCTGCAAATCCTCATAGCGTGGTGTGACCACGCCCTGACCTTGCAGCATGAGTCGAAACACCTGCCAGGCATTGCGTTCCAATGGCGTCAACCGATTATCCAACAGCAGGCGACGCGGCACGACTTCGTGTGATTGGCCACTGAACAGAAAACCAGCCTGCAGAGCCTGGTTGGACGGTTGTTCGGTGGTAGGGCGTGCGGGCCAGCGTTCACTCAACTGCTGGGTGCATTGTTGCAGGACACGCTGCCAGCGACTGGAAGGGGCAGTGTTCATGTTCCGTTGCTGTACTGGTCGATCTGCTGCCAAACGATGGTCAAACTAATCTGTTGCTCCTCCGCCAGCATCATCATGGCGTCGAGCTGATCCTCGGTACCGTCCTGAGCGCGTAGCTGGCACCATCGCTGCCAGAGCGCATGTTCCTGCGCTTCGCTCAAATGCTGAGGACGGCCCTTACGAGTTTCTATCTTGAGCAGACGTCGACGCAAGGCGGTTTCCGAATGCGCCAAGCCGAAGCACTGATACATGATGGTGCTGCTGGCACCTAACTTGAGCGCTCGGTTGATCAACCGTTCGTTCTGCTCGTCGCGTTCGGCTTGCTCGATCAACCGATGCAGCACCGGCGAGTCAATCTTGACCTCAACCCAGGGTACAGTGGCATGGGCCAGGCGCGACAGCGTGGTGGGCGGTAAGGATTGCAACAGATAGATATCATCCTCACCCAGTCCGAGTGCCTTGCAGCGTTGCAGATTACCCAGGCGCATTTCATGCAGCACCTGGGTCAGCATGGCCTGGTTGAGCACATTGAAGGACAGGCTCATGGCAGCTCCTTCGGTGAGTCGTCTTCAGGGGGAAGTGTTAAGTCGATCAGGCGACGGGCTAGGCGGATCAGGCGATACAGTTTGATTAACAGGCTGTCGGGCAGTCGCTCCAGTCCCACATCCACAGCGGGACGATCTGTCAGGGGGAGTTGATAGATGCCCAACAACAGTTGGCCGAACAGGGCTGAGGGCAGTTGCTTGCGATCCTCCCAGTTCACGTCGTCTTGAGCGCGCAACAGGGCCAGGAGCATTAGGTGAACGCCGGTCGCGCGAGACGCGGCAAGATCAAGTCGCTCGATGTTCAGAGTGAAACCCAAGCCAAGCTGCTGATCGATGATGCTCTCGGGATGTCCGGCATAGGTCGCCATTTCTCGCGCCAGTCTGGCAATGGCTAAACGCAGTTGTTCGGGGGTATTTAGTGCTGGTGCAATGGTCCAGATGTCGTCGGTCGAGCAGGCCTCAAAGGTCGGTGCTGTTTCGGTGGCAGTTTCGCGCTCGATCTGTTTGCGAATCTGTTGAACGCGCGACGGAGGGCTGACCGCTGAAACGACATTGGTTTCAGGCGGTGTAAGCATTTCCTCTCGCGCTGTTTCAGTCTGGGGCCTGCTCTCAGTTGATTTGGGATTGGACTCGGAGGAGGGCGATCCTGCCGCAGCTTCATCAACGCTCGGCGGATGGCTGTTCTCTGGGGGTGTGGTGACGACAACGCCAGGCGTCGAGATGACCCGTTGGGTGTCGCTCAGCTCCAGGGCCAACATGCGGTAGGACTGTCCGAGCAAACGGCTCATGCGCTCGAGCAGTTCATCCTGGATCTGCTCAAGATCGAAGGATTCGGGATCGGCATCGAAGTCGCCCAGGGTCTCGAGCCAAAATTCGGCGAACGCAATGGTGGCGGTTGGATAACGATTCCAGGTTCGTCCAGCCTGGCTACGTAGGCCGATCAAGCGTTCGATCTGGGGCTTGCCCAAACCGGCATACAGGGTTTGTGGAATCGCGGGCAGTAAGTGTTCAAGGGTGTCGAGCATCCGACTGATATGCGACTGCGAAACCGGATAGCCTCCAGCGGCAAGGCGTCGTGCCAATTCGCGCTGCGAGAGCACTGCTCCATCCGGTTCGAGCATGGCTTTGAGTTTGGCCACAGCCAGTGCTCGCTCGATGAAGGTGAGTTGGCCGTGCAGATCGCTTTCGGCCAGATGGCCGAGCAGGGCGCTGATTTCATTGCTCCAAGGCCGGAATAGGCAGTGAATGCGAAAGAAGCGTTCGTCACGGGTTTCCTGCCACAGCTCGCCGAGAATCGCCAAGCGTGTATTGCCACCGTTGCGGATGATGAAATAGGTTTCTCCCGGCCGGCGAGTAATCGGTGGCGGATGATCCAGCCCGCGCTCACGGATCGAGGCCTTGATATCGTCGTAAAGCGGATTACGGATGAAACGCGGGTTATGTTCGTAGGGTCGCAACTGCTCCAGGGTGACCAGCATAGGTGTGTCGATCACTGGATCGGACAGCCGCTCCAGTTCTGGACCCCGAGGGAAGTGGTCTTGGTGCAGCTTGTCGGTGATCTGCTCCTGACTAAGCTTCTTCATCTGAACCGCCTCGGTTAACGCCGGCTACGCAAGTGGTCACCGACCTCGAACTTGACGATCTCGGCGGTCCCCGAACCTTCGAAATGGTGGGACAGTTCTGCGAGGAGCCAACCCATGGCCGAGCGTCCACCCTGCAGGCAAAAGACCACAGTGCAGTACTCCTCGCAAGGTGGGTGGTGTGGTCGAATAGATGGTTGAGCGATGATGGGACGTTGATTCAACATCAAAATTCTCCTGGCCAAACGCTGTTGGCATTAAGGTCGATAAAAAATGACTTGGCGAAATGCCGGCTGGGCGATTCGTCTCATCGAACCTCTGCGCATCTGCTCACCGTAGAGATCGCTTCACGCCATTCCGGAAACAGTTCAATGGCCAGAGATTGCATAATTTTCAACGCAGATGGCGATGACTGGCGCGTCTCGATTCGGTGGACGGGTAAGCCAAGCGAGGCGGCATTGAGGTACGCCACTCGATCCGGAACTACGGTGTCTAGAACCGAGATATTGGTAGTCTCGGCGAAGGTCTCGCGAAGACCTCGGATGATCATTCGGGTGTCCACCCGAATGGCATTCACCTGGTTCAGTAGCAGTCGCAAGGGGGGCGGTGGAATACCCAGGTGACGGAACGGATCAAGCTCACTCAGCAGCTTCAAGGTGCCGCGGTGCAGTTCGCGTGCGGCGAGCATTTCTGGCGTGACGGGAGAGAGGACGAGATCGGAGGCCAGTACGGCCATCTCCAGCAGCACGCTACGTGCGCCCTGGGTGTCGATCAAAAGCAGGTCATAGCTGGGGCGGAAATTATCGAGCAAATTGCGCAGCCGTAGTCGCCCGTCGGGGGCATGCAACAGCAAGGTGCTCACTCGACCTTGATCGTCGTTGGAGAGGATCAGGTCGAGACCGATAACCGTGGTTGTGGAGATTATCTGAGCAGGATCTGTCAGGTTGAGCACGATAAGTTCGTACGCACCAGCAACAGCTTTGTGGCTCAAGGCGTAATAGCTGGAGAGGGTGGGTTGACTATCCAGATCCAGCAGCAGCACGCGCAGGCCAGCATCCGCCAGCAGGCCACCGAGGTTGGCAGCTACTGTTGTTTTACCCACCCCACCTTTGGTGGAAACCACCGATACCACGCGCATGACATCAGGCCTGCTGGCCTAAGCGTTCAACGACCCACTGCTCGATCTCCAGCGAGTCCCAGCCTACGGCGCGCAGTCCAATGCGTTTGGCTTGAGGGAACTTACCCTCCTTCATCAAGTTGTAGATATGTGCACGCTTGAAACCGGTTTTTCGCTCCACCTCGTCACGCCGCATGATGTGACGTTCTACTTGCAGTTGAGGTTCTTCAACGATGGGTGAGGATTGGCTGGACATGATGGTCACTCCTGGTGCCGATAGGCACGTGGTGGGAAGTCACCTGAATTGAATAACAGACGCGGGTGGAAAGTCATTGCATTGCAATCAACGGTATTGCAATGCAATGTCGTTGATTCCAAGACAGTCATATAAAGCACTACGCTCGGCTTTACGGCGATTCATAAGCTATCGTGGTAGATCGTGGGTTTTCTAACTGAAGATATTAATTGTTTGTTTGTATTTTAGGTGTGTTCGGCTATTGGTTTTGTTAGTTTTGTTGATTTAGTTGTGTAAAGAAAGACTTTAATTTCATTCAAGATTTAGGAAGGCTGCGTCTTGCGGCGGCGAACTTTGCATCCAGCGTTCTTTTGCTCAGGCCCTGCACTCCATCGTAATGAGCTGTTATTGAATTAACAATTGCTGCTTGACTGTCAAAAATGGAGTGTCTTCTTCCTGATTGAGTGGAACCAAGAATCGTTTCGATTAATGCACCTATAATAATCAGAAGGCTGCCATTGCTTTGCTCGTTGAGTGGGTTGTTCAAGTTGATATGCATGTTTAAGTTCTCTTTTTCTAGTTTTAGATTTTTGATTTCGTCTAGCATTATTCTGATTGTATTTGTAGCATTCTTTAATTCTGACTCAAGTGCGTCTTTGTCCGCGCGAATTGTTAAATAGGTGCCAATGCTCATGATTTTTTCGTTTTCCTTGGAGGGGCCAAATAAAAAAGCTGGGCGTTGTTCAGGATAATAACGGGCCATCCACGATCTAAGATCGGTGTGCCGTATGGTAGTTAGGTTGCAGTCGGTAGGCGTTCCGGGCGCAACTAAAATTCCATAAGGGAGTTCATGATTAACAATGGCGTCTCGAATTATTTCGTTTTTTTCGCGCAGGCAAGGCCACTGTGGGAATAACCTTGAGAGCGTCGGGGGTGAAAAAGAAGTTGCGCTAAGAATGGCTGTTTCGTATGCCATCAGATTGCACCACCGGATCGCTACATCAATAGGGCGATAAAACACTTTTGGTGTGGGTTCAAAGTTATTCGGGTTAGGCACGTATATGACCTCCTGTCTTTAAGGGAAGTCGCCGAATACGTGTCTAGTTTGTAATGTGGGTGGCTAAGGTGCCTATTTGGCGACTTTTGATGATTTTCTTTTTTTTGATCATTAATTAGTGTTTTTTCATACTGGTCAATTTCGAAATTCCTAGATTAAGATCGCTACGATGATCTGCTGCATTTTTTGTAATCTCACACCATTTGGCAACAGCTTTCGAACGGATCTGTTTGGAGTATAAAAAAGCTGAATAAATGATGTAT
This sequence comes from Pseudomonas hefeiensis, assembly GCF_030687835.1. Classification (NCBI taxonomy): domain Bacteria; kingdom Pseudomonadati; phylum Pseudomonadota; class Gammaproteobacteria; order Pseudomonadales; family Pseudomonadaceae; genus Pseudomonas; species Pseudomonas hefeiensis. The sequence continues at coordinate 4,125,430 of NZ_CP117449.1, read as the reverse complement.
TGAAAAAAAGGTACAATAGAGCAAGATTGTCAACGTGCCAAGATGATTTAATAAATACATACTATGCACGATACTCATGGTAAAAGTTTGACCTAAGCGTACTGAGTGCTTGCACTCATAATTCAACACCATAGCCTGGTATTTTTGGTGGGCGCAGATGGATGCCGCATTACCGATGATGAAATTCCACCCACGTTTACCCTAATTTCGAAAGGGTAAAGTTTCATTTAAGGCAATTTTAGAACGGTCCGAAGCATGTGACCTGTAATGAGCGATTTGGTGACTGAGGTAAAGCCCTCGTCGCAATGATTTATTCTTGTCGGCTTGTCGACAATCAAGTGTTGCGATCAACAGTTTACAAAAAATCAGGCCCCTTAGCTCATGTAACGGTCGAAAAGACGCGCTTTACCAACTGGCGCAGCCATATATTTCCGGGGTCATGATGATAGCGTGGGTGCCAATACTGTCGTAGGTATAAGCTGGGGGAATTGATCGGCGTTTTTATCACCTTGACCGCATTGTAGCGCAGAAAAGTCTGCCCCAGCTCACTGGGCACGGTCGAGATTAAGCTTGGGTTTTTCTCCAGTATCATCGGGACAGTTATGAAATGTGGAGTTGTAAGGTAAATTTCTCTTCGATACCCCAGCTCATCGATGAATTGGTCGTAGCGGCTGCTGCTGTCTGATAGCACAACTGAAACATGTTTCATGCCCAGAAATTCTTCAAGGCTCAGTTCATCGACCGGATAGGCGCAGCTGATAATAGTGCAAAAAGAGTGCACGAACAGCTCTTGTTGAAAAAGGTTAGGGTTCTGGATGTAGTGGGACCCTATAGCAAGGTCTGTATCACCTTTCTCCAGTGAATTGGCAATATGCTCGCTGGGCAGTTGAGACGTTCGAATTCGGCATTTAGGGGCCACTTTCTGAAGTTCTGCAATCAGCCTTGGCAAAAAGACCAACTCACCCATATCTGTCATACAAAGGCTGAAGACCCTGGTGGACGTCATAGGGTCGAAACTGGCCTGTGCCAACAGCTTGTGTTGTACGGCAGAAACGATCTCCAGAACTGAATCCCCCATCTCCTCCGCGAACGGCGTCGGTTTCATTGCATCGCCAATACGGACGAAGAGGGGGTCTTCATAGAACTCCCGTAGACGTCGTAGTGCGTGGCTCATAGCGCTCTGCGTCAAGCCAAGATGCTCTGCTGCTCTAGATACATTGCGTTCTCGCAGAAGCGCGTCGAATGCGATCAGCAGGTTTAGATCGAATTTCTTACCATGAATGGTATGCATGTTGTGTATTAGCTCCATGATCTATGCGCATACATGATCCATCTCTAGCATAGAGTCAGCAAGGAAAGTTTCCAGAACAAAAACAAGAAATGAGGTCAAGGTCATGCTTCTTCGTAACGCTTGGTATGTAGCTGCTTGGTCGAGTGAGATTCCGGTCGACGAGCTTCTTGCAAGAACGATTCTTAATGTACCAGTGGCGCTTTGGCGGGATAGCTCCGGAAAAGTTGTGGCTTTCGAGGACCGTTGCTGTCACCGAGGTGCTCCACTATCGAAAGGACGCCTGGAAGGCGATCAGCTTCGGTGTATGTATCATGGTCTTCTATTTGATACGACGGGGCGCTGCGTCGAAATACCCGGCCAAGAGCGCATTCCTCCGCAGGCTAAAGTGCGCACATTCCCAGTCGTGGAGAAGCACAAGTGGATCTGGATCTGGATGGGTGATGCCAGCCTGGCGGATCCGTCCCAGATCCCTGATACGCATTGGCTGGATGACCCTGAGTGGCGAAGCCTTGAGGGTTACACCTATTACACCACCAACTACCTGCTGATCGCGGACAATCTGCTTGACCTCGCACATTTGCCCTACGTTCATCCGAACACGCTGGGCGGTGATGAGGCCTATGCGGCTTGTATACCTCAGGTCGAAAAGCTGGAGAACGGCGTACGAGTAACGCGTTGGGGTGAAGGTATTAAACCTGCACCGTTCGTGCAGAAAATCAAAAATTATCCGGGGCCCGTTGATCGTTGGAATATCTACGATTTCGTGCTGCCGAGCATCTTCCTGATGGATTCGGGAATGCAGCCCAGTGGCCACAATGCCAAGGCGGGAGATCGAGTCAATGCTGCAGAGTTCCGCAGCACTCAGGCGCTGACCCCGGAGACGGACGAGTCCACGCACTACTTCTTTTCGCAGCCTCATAATTTCGCCATTGATGACCCCGAGGTCACGCAGGCAATCCACAACCAGGTCGTCACAGCGTTCCAGGAGGACAGCGATATGATTCATGCGCAAGATCGCATGTTGAAGTTGACTTCCGATTTCAAAATGATTCCGATCGGAGCTGATGCTGCTCTTTCGTATTTTAGATGGCTGGTGGCGAATGCTTATAAGGCTGAGCAGGCGATAAGCAATCCCGTCAAGATCCAGGAGGTCTGAGATGAGCGACTGGAACCGCGTTCGAGTGATGGCGATAGTGAAAGCTGCTGACGCCATTATGGATATCTGCTTGCTGGCCTTGGACGGTCAACCTCTTCCTGTGGCCGACGCGGGCTCGCACATTGATATTCGCCTGCCAAATGGTCTGATCAGGCAATACTCCGTTCACCGGTACGATCCTTCGGACGGAAGCTACTCAATTGGGGTCGGATTGTCTGAGCCGTCACGGGGTGGCTCAGCGTTCATTCATGCACATCTGCGAGTTGGCGACCTGCTCGAAATTAGCGCGGTTCGCAATAACTTCCCGCTGGCACACGACGCAAGCACCTATTTTTTTATCGCCGGCGGTATCGGCATTACGCCGATTCTTAGCATGATTCGTTGGTGCGATGCGAATGACAAACCATGGCAACTTCTCTATTGCGTCCGATCACGGTCCCGGGCTGCTTACATCGAGCATCTTCCTCGTGGCGGAAAATTAGTATTTCACTCGGATGACGAAATGGTTGGTCGTCCCGATCTGCAGGCGTTTACTCGACAAGCAAAGGCAACGGACCACCTCTATTGCTGTGGGCCGTCACCGCTCATGAATGCGGTACGGGATGCCGCACAGGCTTACCTGCCTTCCGGCCAGGTGCATTTCGAGTTGTTTAGTGCACCTGAGTCGGATGCACCTGAGAAGGAACAGAACAAAAGCTTCGTAGTGGAACTTGCTCGCAGTGGCATGGAGTTAACCGTGCCAGCTGATACCAGCCTTCTAGATGCACTCGAAGAGGTGGGGATAATGGTGCCTTATTCCTGCCGGGAGGGTCTTTGCCGTACCTGTGAGTGCCGGGTGCTAGCGGGTGAAGTTGATCATAGGGACGTATGTCCTCAGCGAAGAGGAGCGTGCTTCCAATGCGGTCATTCTGCAGTGTGTTTCACGTGCCAAGTCATCAAGACTGGTGCTTGATATCTGACTGACACTCCACGTCACTCTTTGATTGGTAGGCAAGAATGAGTAGTTGTGAACTGAATGCTATTCGTAATGAGCTGCTCTCTCGACGAGAAAATCCACCCGGATCGCTGCAGCAGGCTCGCATAGGTTTTGACCACTTGTGCAAGCGTTTTTCGCCTCCGCCTGATTGCAGCTCCACGGCGTCGACACTCGGTGGAGTTCCTGTGCGGAAATTAACCTGTGTGGATTCCCAGCGCTCTTTGCTCTATGTCCACGGTGGTGGTTTCATGGTGGGCAGCGCTGAAGGTTTTGAGGGAATCGCCGGCACGCTTGCTGCCGGTACATCTTCCACGGCTTACGTGGTTGATTATCGACTGACACCTGAACATGCATACCCTGCTGCACAGCAAGATGTTCTGACTGCGTATGCGGCGTTACTCGCTAAATGTGAAGGAGCAAACGATATTGCATTGGTGGGGGATTCGGCGGGAGGCCATTTGATCATGGCCGCCCTGATTCACGCCAGGACCATGGGAATTGAATTGCCAGGTTGCGTGGTGCTGTTTTCTCCTTGGCTGGATCTGGCTCTTACCGGAGAAAGCATCCATACCAAGATTGCAGTGGACTGCTTTCTTACACCTCAGAAGTTGCAAGCCAGTGCTGACGCCTACCTGGTAGATCAGGTCGAGACTGCTATCTTGGAGGCTGACCTGCAGGGGTTGCCGCCAATGATGATTCAAGTGGGGGAGTGTGAAATCCTACTCGATGATGCAGTACGTCTGGCGAGAAACGCAGGATCAGCGGGCGTGGATACCAGGCTGGAGGTATGGCCCGGTATGTTTCATGTCTGGCAGGCATATGCGCCGGTGCTTTCCGAGGGGCGTGAGGCGCTCGCCGCTGCCGTCAATTTCATAAACGGGGTGCTGGGTACGGCAAGGGGCGTTGGCGATTGACTCTCGTTGCAGGTGATTGCTTTGAGCTACCGAATCAGGAAGCCCGTCTGGTTTCATATTCATGACGTTAGAGGCTGAGGAAGTTTACTAACTTGCATCGAGTTGAACGGCACCTGGGGGCAGGTGCCTTTGGAGTGCGGTTACAGCCAACCTTTAATCTGTGCGCAAACGGCTTGAGTTGAGATTCCGTAACGATCATGCAACGTCGGCAGGGCACCTGCGTCAAGGAACGCGTCGGGCAAAGCAATCTGCCTGAAAGTTGGCGTCACTCCGTTACGCAGCAGCACCCCTGCAACGGCCTCGCCAAGACCGCCAATGATCGAACTGTTTTCTGCTGTGACCACCAGCCGACCTGGCTTCCTTGCCTCGGCAAGAATGGTTTGCACATCCAGGGGTTTGATCGTCGGTACGTGCAGCACGGCGACATCGACGCCGTCGGTTTGCAGTGCCTTGGCGGCTTCCAGTGCGCGCATGGTCATCAGGCCGGTGGAGATGATCAGAACGTCGTTACCGGTGCGCAGGGTCTTGGCTTTGCCGATCTCGAACTTGTAGCCGTACTCGTCCAGCACCAGTGGCACATTTCCGCGCAGCAAACGCATGTACACCGGCCCCTGATGCGCGGCGATGGCGGGCACGGCCTGTTCGATTTCTAGTGCATCGCACGGATCGACGATCATCAAGTTAGGCATGGCGCGGAAGATCGCCAGGTCGTCCGTAGCCTGGTGGCTTGGGCCGTAACCAGTGGTTAGGCCGGGCAGGCCGCAGACGATCTTGACGTTGAGGTTTTCCTCGGCGATGGCCATGCAGATGAAGTCATAGGCACGACGCGAAGCGAACACCGCGTAGGTGGTGGCAAACGGCACGAAGCCTTCTCGGGCCATGCCGGCGGCCGCGATCATCAGCAATTGCTCGGCCATGCCCATTTGATAGAAACGGTCGGGATGGGCCTTGGCGAAGATGTGCAGGTCGGTGTACTTGGACAGGTCAGCAGAAAGACCGACGATGTCCGAGCGCTGATCCGCCAATGCAGCCAATGCGTGTCCGAACGGGGCCGATTTAGTCGCTTGGCCTTCTGAGGCAATGGAAGCGATCATCGCCGAGGTAGTCAGGCGTTTTTTGATTGGCTCGCCAGTCGAAGTCGGCGTGTTAGCGGTGTTGCTCATTGGTCTTTTCCTTCTTCAAGGTTGCTCAGTGCCAGATCCCACTCGTGTTCTTCCACGCGGATGAAGTGGGTCTTCTCGCGGGTTTCCAGAAACGGCACGCCTTTGCCCATTTTTGTGTCGCAGATAATCACGCGGGGTTGGGCGGTTGGATGGTTGCGCGCGGCATCGAAGGCGGCGACGAGAGCATCAAGGTCATTGCCATCGACGCGCTGAGTAAACCAACCAAATGCTTGCCAGCGATCGACGATGGGTTCGAACGACAGGATTTCACTGGAGTAACCATCGGCTTGTTGGTTGTTGACGTCGACGATCGCGATCAAGTTGTCGAGTTTCCAATGCGATGCCGACATCACGGCTTCCCAGGTCGAGCCTTCATTCAGTTCACCGTCCGACAGCAGGTTGTAGACGAAGGAGGGCGAGTCTTTGCGCTTGAGACCCAAGCAGGCACCCACCGCGATACCCAGGCCCTGACCCAGAGAGCCCCCGGTGATTTCCATGCCCGGGGTGTAGGCGGCCATGCCCGACATTGGCAGGCGGCTGTCATCCGCTCCGTAGGTTTCCAACTCATCGAGCGGGATGATTTCGGCTTCGATCAAGGCCGCGTACAGCGCAATGGCGTAGTGACCGATGGAGAGATAGAAGCGATCACGCTCTTCCCATTCAGGATCTGCAGGCCGATGGTTCATGGCATGGAAGTAGGAGACTGCCAGCAGGTCGGCAGCACCGAGGGCCTGGCCAACATAGCCCTGTCCCTGTACTTGGCCCATTCGCAGCGCGTGGCGGCGAATGTTGTGCGCGCGTTCAACCAGGGTCGTAGATGAAGCGAGTGAAGGATTAGTAGTCATGGTGAAACTCCATTAACTCAACGATTGACCAAGGCGGCGGGGATGCGCAGTACCAGAGCGGCCCCCGCGAACAGCACACCAGTGATCAGGTACATGCCGATGGCGCTTGAGCCGGTGATTGTGGTGATCCAGCCGATCAGATAAGGCGAGCAGAACCCTGCGAGGTTGGCGAAGCTGTTGACCGCTGCGATGCCGGCGGCGGCAGAAACGCCCCCAAGCAGCGTGGTCGGTAACATCCAGAACAATGAGGTCGCAGACAAAATGCCGGATGCGGCCAGGCAAAGACTGAGGATCGACAGGGTTGGATTTCCCCCCATTAGCGCCGCTAGGCTAAGGCCGATAGCGCCAGCAATCATCGGTACGATGAGGTGCCAGCGGCGCTCGCGATGCTTGTCACCACTGCGTCCAACCAGCAGCATGGCGGCAATGGCGCAGAGGTAAGGCAGGCTGGTCAGAAAGCCGATGTGTAGTGGATCGGAAACGCCTGAATTGCGTACCAGAGTGGGCAGCCAGAAGGTGATTGCGTACTGTCCCATCACCACACAGAAGTAGATGGCAGCCAGCAACCACAGACGACGATCGCGAATGAATTCACCGACTGAGGCATGGGTGACTTTCTGCTGATCGTCTTCAGCCAACTCCCGAGTGATCAGGGCTTTTTCTTCGTCATTGAGCCAGGTGGCCTGATGCACTCCGTCTTTGAGGTAGCTCAGTACCAGAAGACCGACAACGACCGTGGGTACAGCCTCCAACACGAACATCCATTGCCAGCCTGCCCAGCCATGCATGCCGGCGAAGTGATTCATGATCCAGCCGGAGAGGGGGCCGCCCACCATCCCCGACAGAGGAATGGCGATGAACCACAACACGGTCATGCGTGCGCGACGATAGGATGGAAACCAGTAGGTCAGGTAGAGCAACAGGCCAGGCGCGAGACCGGCTTCGGCAATGCCTAAAAGAAAGCGAAGGGCGTAGAACTGCCAGGCGGTTTCGACGAAGGCGAACAGAGCGGAAACGATGCCCCAGGTGATCATGATGCGCGCGATCCAGACCCGCGCCCCGACCTTGTGCAAGATGATGTTGCTAGGCACTTCACAGAGGAAATAGCCGATGAAGAACATGCCGGCGCCAAGCCCGTAGACCGTTTCGCTAAGCGCCAGATCGTTCATCATTTGCAGCTTGGCAAAGCCGACGTTGACGCGATCAAGGTAAGCGCACAGGTAGCACAGCATCAGGAAGGGCATCAAGCGCCAGGCCGTTTTCCGGTAGGCGTTGGAACGCACGGTCGAAACCGCTTCGAGCGACAGGGTAGTCATGATGGTCTGATCTCTTGTTTTTATTGACCGCCAGGCCACGAGGCCCAGCTGCGTCATCGATCCAGAACCGCACGGGCCCGCAGGCCCGCCCAGGTGTACTCAATGAATCAGCATGCCGCCGTTCACATCTAGAGTGATGCCTGTGAGGTAAGAGGATAGGTCGCTGGCCAGAAACAGGGCGGCGTTGGCGACATCCTGTGCTGCACCGAGTCGGCCCAGGGGAATGCCGTCGATGATCGCGTGGCGGCGATCGTCCTGCATCAGGCCACCGGTGATGTCGGTGTGAATCAAACCGGGGGCGATGGAGTTGACGCGAATGTTGTCCGGCCCCAGTTCGCGTGCCATGGCTTTGCCCAGACCCAGTACACCGGCTTTGGCCGCACTGTAATGAGGGCCTCCAAAGATGCCGCCGCCCCGCTGAGCAGAAACGGAAGACATGCACACAATGCTGCCGGAAGATTGTTGGCGCATGTGTGGAATCACGGCCTGCGACATCAGCAGGGTGCCGCGCAGACTGACGTCCAGCACCTTGTCGTAGTCTGAAGGGCGGATGTCCAGAGTCTTGAGTGGCTGAGTAATGCCGGCATTGTTGACGAGAACGTCGATGCGGCCGAAGTGTTCGATGATTTTGGCAACGGCCTGCTGAACCTGCGATTCGTCAGCAACGTTGGCCGCAAGGCCGAGATGACCTTCGCCCAAGGAAGCAGCGGCATCACGGGCAGCGGATTCATCCAGGTCAAGGATCACGACGTGAGCGCCCTGTTGCGCGAAGGTGGTCGCTGTCGCGCGGCCAATGCCACGTGCGGAGGCTGCACCGGTGATGATCGCGACTTTGCCTTGGAGAAGCATGGGAGTACCTCATTGTTCTTATTGGAGAGTGCTATTGGGTCGATCCGCAGCGAATCGATGACTCAGCTTGTGCTCCACTCCGTTCCTGAGCAATAACGCGAACTTCACTGGGTGCTGAAAAAAATTCAGCACTCGTCATTTGTGCAGTTGGATGGTTGAATGGCTCGATGCCCGGCTCAGGCTATTTACAGCGGAAAAACCATCACCATGCGTTCAACCGGCGAAGTACCCCCGACACTGCCACCCCTGAAAGCCATTCAGGCCTTTGAACAGACAGCGCGCTTTGGCAATGTCGCCCGCGCTGCCGAATTGCTGGATTTAACGCCTTCGGCGGTCAGCCACCAATTGGCCAAGCTTGAAGCGATGATCGGGCGACAGCTGTTTTTCCGAACCGCCAGAGGTGTGACCCTGACGCCGGTGGGCGAGCAGTATCTGACCGAGGTGTCCGGCATCCTGCACAGCCTTGCCGTGGCGACCGAGCGCGCGACCAGTGACTTCAGCCTCGATTGCCTGCGCTTGCACTCATCGCCCAGTTTCGGACTGCTGTGGCTGATGCCGCGCCTGGAGCAATTCCGCCAGAGTCATCCTGACATCCAGCTCAACCTTTCGTGCTCCTATGAGTCACTGCACTTCAGCCGGGACAAGATCGACGTGGACATCCGCCACGGAATGCCCAACTGGCCCAGTTTCGAAGTGCGCACGGTGCGCAATGAAAAAATCGCGGTCATGGCGTCTCCCAAACTCCTGGAAAAACGACCCATTAGTGCCGTTGCGGATTTGCTGGACTGCAACCTGATTCTGTCGGAGGCGACGCTCATCAAGTGGCCACAGTTGTTTGCACAACATGGTCTATCGCGCCCTGAAAAGCCTTACACACTGAGTTTTGACCGTTCCTATATGACGCTGGAGGCAGCCAGCCACGGACTTGGATTTGCCCTGGAAAGCACACTGCTTGCGCAGGACTATCTAGCGCGTGGAACGTTGGTCGAGGTAGTGCCGCAGTTGAGTGCGACAATCACTGCACACCACCTGGTTTTCCCGAAAGCGCATTCCAACTTCCCAAGGGTCAGAAGATTTCTGGAGTGGATGCAGGCGGAGTTGGGGCATGACTTCAATTATTGAACTGGATGTCATTACACGCCGCATCTCATCAGATTGCCTAGCGAGTGTCTGCTTTTGGCCGTGGTATCAGATGCGTAACTTGTGTCGATCTCGTAGAGCGAGACGAGGGTTTGGAGCCCCACTGATACGTCTTATCAGTGAGGCCATTGAGCAAAATTTACAGCGCCGTGATGAATGCGTGTAGGTGAGGGCGCATGTTTTATAGACATACACCTCCTCACCTACTATCGCCGGCTTACAAGCCGCCCAGTGCGACGTACTTGATTTCCAGGTAGTCGTCGATCCCGTATTTTGAGCCTTCCCGGCCAAGTCCGGAGCTCTTCACGCCGCCAAAGGGTGCAACTTCTGTGGAGATCATCCCCTCGTTGACGCCCACCATGCCAAACTCAAGATTGTCGACGACACGGAAGATCAGACCGACGTCACGTGCGTACACATAGGCTGCCAAGCCAAAAGGTGTGTCGTTGGCCATCGCAATTGCCTCGTCCTCAGTCTCAAAACGGAAGAGGGGAGCGACAGGGCCGAAGGTCTCATCATTGAATATCAGTGCATCGCGTGACACATCGGTGAGCACTGTTGGCTCGAAGTAACTACCGCCCAAGGGGTGACGTTTGCCTCCGGTAGCAATGCGTGCACCTTTTTCCACCGCATCGGCAATGTGCTCTTCGACCTTTTGCACTGCATCCCCATTGATGAGCGGACCCAGTACCACACCGTCATCCATGCCATTACCGACCCTGAGCGCAGCGGCTGCATCCGCGAGCTTCTTCGCAAACTGATCGTAAACACCCGATTGAACGAGCATGCGGTTGGCGGCAACGCAGGCTTGACCTGTGTTGCGGTACTTGGCGGCAATTGCACCTTTCACTGCGGCATCGATATCAGCATCGTCAAAGACGATGAACGGCGCGTTGCCGCCCAGTTCCATACTCGCCTTTTTGATGGTCGGAGCGCACTGGGCCAGCAGCAGGGATCCAACTTCGGTCGAACCTGTGAAGGACAACTTGCGAACGACCGGGTTTGCGGTGAGCTCCCCGCCAATTGCGCGGGCCGAGCCCGTGACGACGTTACACACACCAGGCGGCAGACCGGCGCGCTCGGCGAGTACGGCCAAAGCTAGTGCCGAAAGGGGGGTCTGACTGGCCGGCTTGATAACTCCAGCGCAACCAACCGCCCAGCCCGGACCGGCTTTGCGTGTAATCATCGCGGAGGGGAAGTTCCACGGTGTGATGGCTGCAAAAACACCGATAGGGGCTTTCTGCACGAGAATGCGCCGACCGTCCACATTCTGCGGAATGATGTCGCCATTCACGCGCTTCGCCTCTTCCCCGAACCATTCGATGAAGCTTGCGGCGTAAAGGATTTCGCCACGGGATTCCACCAAGGGCTTACCCTGTTCGGCCGTCAGGATGACCGCCAGGTCCTCGATGTTTTCAAGCATTAGCTCATAGAGCTTGCGCAGGACCTTTGCACGCTCCTTTGGCAGCGTCTTGCGCCATCCCTGCATGGCGCGTTCGGCCGCTGCGATTGCGCGGCGAGTCTCGGTCTCTCCACCGTTTGGTACGCGCGCTACCAATTCACCAGTGGCTGGATTGCGGATCTCGATTGTCTGACCACTGTCTGCCTGGACCCATTCGCCGTCGATCAACATTGCCTGACGCAGCAGGTCGGGGTCTTTCAGATTCAAGGTTGCGGTGCTATTCATCGGGCAGACCTCAAATGGAGTTACGACCGATGAAGAAGGCTTCATCGAGGTCGGTGGTCGGGTTCAATCCAGCAGCTTCCAGCCCTTTACGTAGCACGGCCATGTCGCGCTGGTACACGCGTTGGGTCGGGTGCGGCATAGGACCACCGTTGTAACCCTGCAACCAGCCTTGGTATTTCCACATCATGCGATTGAGAAGCCCGTTTGCCGCCATTGGCAGGCTTGCAAACGCTTTACGTGCCGGATCCATTTTGTACCAGAGCTGAGTTGCCTCATCGTAGTTGCCCGCACGGATCAACTTGTGGATCTGTGGTAGCAATGGGCCGTAGTAAGAGGAGTAGTTGGTTCCGCAGAATGGGATGTCCATCACTTGTGCCAAAGGCACGTACTCATATTCAAGCGGAGATGAGATAACGACTTCTTCATGGAATTCGCGGTGAACTTCGATCGCCGACATGATGTAAGGCAGTCCGCCTTCGGCTTTGATTGCAACGACGTTGGGGATCTCGTCGACCATGCGACGTAGCACCGCCAGCGGAATATCGGCAGGGTGCAAGCGGCTGAAACCCCAGGCGGGCAGCGGGAAGATGATTACGCCCAGGTTCGTCGCGTCGCAGATCGCCTTGGTGTACTCGAATACTTCGTCATAGGACTTCGGATAGAAGAACGGAGGATAGCCAAGCAGTACAAGGTCGGCGCCGGCAGCTTCGGCTCGCTTCACGGCCTCAATGTTATCTTCCAGCGTGTTGAACACCGCGTGGTGAACGATCACGAGACGGCCGGCTGCTTGATCGGCCATGATTTGACAGAACTCACCGTACTGCTCTTGGGTGATGGCTACCTCCGAGCAGGACAGCGAACCGACGAAGCCGTGCTTGATTGCTAGTTCTACGTCGTGGCGAATGGCTTTCTCATTGATGCGTTTGAAGTCGGAGGTCATTGTTGGAATCGTAACGTTGGCGACCCCAACGAGTTTTTCGCGTGCCCAGTCTCGAGCGTCCTTCTTATTGTAATTGGCCATGTAAGGCTCCTGTTAGTCAGGGTTGGTGATAGTCGTTGCTGTTCGCTCAGCGCTTTGTTTCAAAATCGATTGGCAGTGGTGTTGCGAGCCCTGCTTCAAGTGCCTTGGTCAATATGAGTTCCGCTACCACAATGTCTTGAAGACCACCGCCGACTGACTTGAACATCGGGGCCTTGGCTTGCTTCAACTGCTCACTGCAGGCACCACTCATCAGGTCAGACAGGCTGAAGGCTTTGTGTCGAAATTCGATCCCGGCGGTATGGGCAGCAAGCATGTCTCCTGTTTCTTCCAGCACTTCTTCCAGGGTGTCGCAGATGATCAAGTCACTGCGCTCTACGACGGAAATGTCTATTTCACGCTGCTCCGGGATGGTCGAGCCGATCGAAACGACTGTGGCCCCCGACTTCAACCAATCGCCAAACAGAATCGGCTTTTCATCACGCGAGCGTGCGGCGGTGAGCACAATGTCGGCGCCTTCCACGGCCTCTTGTGCTGAGCCAACACCCCGGGCGGGCACACCGAGATCTCGTGTCGCAGCTGCGGCAAATGCTTCGCGACGTTCGGGAGTCGGACTGAAGACGACAATTTCAGTTAGTTCGCGGACGCTGGCGAAAGCACGGATGTGCATCGAAGCTTCCAACCCACTTCCTATGACGGCAAGACGAGCAGGTTTCTGTGGAGCGAGGCGGTCAAGGGCTGCTGCCGACGTAGCTGCAGTCCGGAATCCAGTCACCAGATTTGCGTCAATGAAAGCAGCAATGCGATTGGTCGTCCGGTCGAAGAGGACAATGACGTACTCGATTCCCGGTGGCGCATCCCCCATGTTCGAGCCCATCAGCTTGGCACCGAAGTAACGTCCTCCTGCTGGAATAGCCGGCAAGGTGCGTAGCCAGGTTTTCTCAAGACTTGCAACGGTTCGGGGTGGAGTAGCCCTAGCTGGCAAGTGTTGCCCGTAAGCGGCCTGAAGCGCGGCGATCGCATCTTTCCAACGGAAAACTTCCTGCGCGGCAGCGCTTGAAACGAACACGGGAGACTGGGAATTTACGGTCATACGACGAGCTCCGGAAAGGCAGAGAAAGTTGAAGTAAAACGCGAGCCGGCCTGGTGAGGCGCGCTCCGAGTAGGGTTGTGAACTTAACTCAAACAACATAAACAAAACGATGCGTATACAAAGTATTGTTGGCTTGTAACGCTATTGTCAATGGCTTTTAGGCCTGAATCTCGGTTCGATTTGAGATGGTTGCGAAATCAAAACGGAACGTATAGATTTGATATGAGTTCAGCAACCCTGATGCCTGAGGAGCGCTATGACGCTGGGAGGGTGGGTGATTGAGGAGCTGGAGGGTGCTAACCAACGGATGGATTCGGCGACCGCGTTACAGGTGCGTGTATTCGACTGAGCGTGTGATCTGCACGACGCCTTCGGCTCACCGCAGAAGACTACAACGAGGGCTTTGTTCGGTCGCGGATGTCTCTAGCCGAGGCGTACTTCGATTCACCAATCTGCCAAACAAGCTGTGTCATTGAATAACAGTTACCACCCGCCAAAGAAGCGGAGAGGAGACAAGAATGAGTCAAGTTAAACGCGTTTTGATTGTAGGCAGCGGAATCGGCGGTGCCACCGCAGCTTATGCACTGCGCAGGGCAGGAGTGGACGTCCACTGTATCGATATCAAACCGGGGATTCCCTCGGCAGGGTCGGGCATTTGCCTGTTACACAACACGGTCCGGGCATTGAACATGATCGGATTGGCGGAGCCTTGTCTTGACAGTGGTATGCGATTCGACGCGTTTCGGCAGTTTGATTCCTCTGGTCAGCTCCTGCGTTCGGATCCTGCACCTCCCAGCTGTGGCATCCGTCGGCCAGAACTTGCTCGAATCCTGGAATCGGCAGCGCTAGGGGCAGGGGCGGTTCTGGATAAAGGGTTGACGATTGAACATCTCGACGACCGTGGGGACTGCGTCGAAGTTAAATTCTCGGATGGTCGCGAGGCTACCTATGACTTGGTTGTGGCTGCAGATGGCGCCTACTCCAAGCTCCGCGATCAGGTTTTCGGTGCCGAGTGCAGGCCGCATTTTGCAGGTCAGAGTGTATGGCGTTTCAATGCGCCGCGTCCGGCTCAGATTGATGGGTTCTGTTTGTACCGCAGCCCGTCAGGGAAAACAGTGGGTTCATTCCCGACATCGGAGGACACCTGCTACCTGTTTTATCTCGAGAACAGTGTGGAGCCTCTGCGGGTACCAGAGGATCAAGCGAGCGCGATGATTCGCGAGCGCCTTGCCGAATATACCGCGCCCGCTGTATTGGAAGCTCTTGACCAGGTGACCGATGCCAAGCAGGTTATCTTCCGTCCGCTGGATATCACTCTGGTGCCGGCACCTTGGTACCGTGGCCGCGTAGTGCTCATCGGCGATGCTGCACATTCTCCAACGCCGCATATGACGTCGGGAGGTGGGATGGCCATCGAAGATGCCGTGGTGCTTGCAGACTGCGTATCCAAGACCCAATCGGTTAACGAGGCGTTGGCGATGTATAGCGAGCGCCGATTTGAACGATGCAAAATCATTTGTGACGCGTCATTGCAACTTTGTCGCTTTGAGCAGGAAGATCCACTGAAAAATAGAGAGAAGTCGGCGGCTCTATTGCTGAAAACCTATCAATATTTGGGGCAGCCTATCTAAACCATCAGTTTGACGTTATCTATCAAAGAGTCCCGATTCACCTCTCAGGGTGAATGGGGACTAAGTCAACTCATACTTTTATAACGATCAGCAGCCAAACAGTGCTGTTCAGTTTTCTGAGTTCGTTACTCCCAGCAAGTGGTATATGTAGTCGATATGCGACTTAGCAAATTCCTCGTTTAATGGGGCGTGGCCAACCAACAAGCGCATGTAGACTGCTGAGTAGATTATGTCCATAAGCGACTCGACATCGGTATCGCTTGGGATCTCACCGCTGCGTTTCCATTCTTCAAGTGTTTCTTTAACTATCGCGCGTCGTCCATAGTGGAATCTCTCTCGAAAGGCTCGTAATACAGAAGGGTCAGATTGTCCCTCGGCTATGATTTGAGCAAGGATTCGGCCTGGCCAACCAGAAAACTGCTCTACCAGTGTGCGGAAATGAGCAGCGATGGCCTTTTTTGGGCCGAGTTCAATTGGCAGTGGAGTCTTGAGAAGATGGTTTTCAATGAATGCGTCAATCACGAGCAGCGCTTTAGAGTCCCACCATCTGTAGATCGTTGCTTTGCTGACCCCGGCTTCCTTTGCAATTGCCTCAATCGAGATGGCCTGAATAGAGTTCTCGTGTAGCAACTTTATGGTCGAATTCAGTATTTGCAGCCGAGTAGCTTCGCTGCGTGGTCGTCCTAAAGACTTCTCCTGCATAAAGTATTCCTTAATAAATGACTAATTTTAACAGGAGCGTAATGCTGCATGTGCTCACTCTGCTGCGTGGGCGGCTGCCTGCTGAAATCAAGCTGAGGCGTTTCTGATCGTA
This sequence comes from Pseudomonas hefeiensis, assembly GCF_030687835.1. Taxonomy (NCBI): domain Bacteria; kingdom Pseudomonadati; phylum Pseudomonadota; class Gammaproteobacteria; order Pseudomonadales; family Pseudomonadaceae; genus Pseudomonas; species Pseudomonas hefeiensis. The sequence goes on along the minus strand of NZ_CP117449.1, from coordinate 4,109,576 downwards.
GCCAACAGACCACTCAAGAAGCAATGTAAAAAACGCTTTGAGTCTGGCCGGGCGAATGCGGGAGGCCCGTGGGGGCTGACTCCGTAGGCAGATGAAGGCTGCCAGCTGACGAAATAGTAAACAGTTAGCTTGCACAAAACGGTACGGATCGTATATGTTTGTTTCGCGCATATGAAGCCTGTCACGGGCACAACAACAAGAACGCGCGGAGGAGACAAACATGCATCAGGGTTCGAGCCTGAAAGGCGATGTTGCGACCGATACCATTGTGGGCCGTATCTGGCACTCGACCAGTGAACAGGTGGCTGAACGCGACAAGCACTTCGCGCCCGCTGATTTCCAAAACTTCCCCATCAACGCTGCTTCGACGCGCTATACCACCGGCTCGATCCTCGACGCCGATCCCAGTCTCTTAATCGGAGTTCAGAGCTCCGCTACATTCCTCAACATTTTCGGGGAGTGAGCATGTCGATCCCCAATATTTCCAATCTTAGATTTGGGCGGCGCCAGTTTCTCGTGTCCACCGCAAGTGCCGCGACGCTCGCCATGCTGGGGGCGCTACCGGTGCTCGCGAAGCCATCCCGAGAGATCATTCTAGAACCATTCGACTCCAATCAGTTTGATGTTCGCTTTGTCGTGACGGACCGCCGATTGCCGCAAAGCCTTGCTTTCGCCATTGAGCATGCCAAAAAAGATAGTGCGCGGCTTGAAGTCACCAATGGACTCACGAGGCTTTGGCAGGAATCGCTCGTACCGTTTTGGCGTGATCAAGGTGGCGCTGTCGCCGGACTCACTACGCGCGAGGTTTGGCATTGCCTTGCAGAACAAGCACGCAGCCAGTCGCGCCGTACGGTTGTGCTGCATCAGTACGACGTACCGGCGAGCCAACCCAATCCTTTGGTTTCATGGATCATCGCGTGAATTATGAGAACACCCCCGAATGTTTCCCCCGAAGTTTTTTCCGTCGCACTACAGGCGTTTGCTGGTGTAGTCGGAAAAGAATGGGTCTTCGTTGAGGACGAGGATCTGTTTCCCTACCGCGATTCTTATTCCCCGCTGCGCGACACGCCCGAGGATCGAAGCGCATCAGCTGCCGTGGCGCCCGGTTCGGTTGAAGAGGTGCAGGCGGTCGTGCGCATTGCCGATAAGCACCGCATACCGCTTTATACGATTTCCACCGGCAAAAACCTCGGCTACGGCGGTTCAGCGCCCAATCATGGCGGCAGTGTTGTGCTGGATCTGAAGCGGATGAACCGCATCATTGAGGTCAACGAAAGCAACGGCTACGCAATCGTGGAGCCCGGCGTCAGCTATTTCGATCTGTATAACTACATCCAGGAACGTGGCCTGAAAGTGTGGTTGGATGTCGCCGACCCGGGCTGGGGCAGTGTGGTTGGCAATGCGCTTGACCATGGTGTAGGTCACACGCTGTCGCGCTTTCGCAACCATTTCGATTCGCACTGCGGCATGGAGGTGGTGCTGGCCAATGGGGAAATGGTTCGCACAGGAATGGGAGCGCTACCCGGTTCCCAGACGTGGGGACAATTCAAGATGGGGATGGGGCCGATCCTGGACGGCATTTTTTCCCAGTCCAATTTCGGCGTTGTCACCAAGATGGGCATCTGGTTGATGCCGGCACCCGAGGCCTTCATGCACGGCATGGTGATGGCCGCGCGTTATGACGATCTGCACGCCGTAGTGGAATTGCTCAAGTACGTCGAGAACACCGGCTTAGCCTCTGGTGCGCCGGAAATGAGCAGTCCACTGCTGGGCATCAGCAATTACACGAAACATCTTGTAGACGCCTTTTACGAAGGTCCGCCGCAGCTGCAGAAGCAGCATGCTGATCTGATTGCGAAAGCCAGTGTTGGTTACTCGGCTGAACTGCAGAAGTATGGGCTGGACAACAACATTCCTTACTGGGTGCTTAACCTGAAGTTCTACGGACCACCGAAGGTGATCCAGGCCCAGTGGGAGGCGGTACAGGAGCTGGCGGAAAAATCGATCAAGGGTGTTCGCTTTCAGGCTGGCCAGATTCAGAGCGATCCGCGCAAAGCTTCCGCTGAGTGGACGGTTTACCCTCAGGATGTGGGTGTACCGAATATGGATTTCTTCGGCATGGGAACACGTGCAGGAGGCAACCCGCATCCGATGCGCGGCCATATGTGGTTCTCTCCGGTTATTCCACAGACTGCGCAAGGCATTCTCGAAGCCAATCGCGTCTTCGAAGAGGCATACCGGACGCTGCCTGCGCTGCAGAATGTACCGATCTGGAACCTCAGGCCTTTTGCATTGCCTGCGCCGTTTTTCGAGCGTGCTTTCCTTTTCATCGTAGGGTTCCCGATCACCGATGATGCGTCGATGAACAAGGCCTCCATCAAGGCGTATCGGACTCTGCTCGATATCGGCGCACAGCATGGCTGGGGCGAATACCGTTGCCACCCGGAATTCCAGGACCAGGCCATGGGCCTGTATTCGTATAACAACAACAGTCTCTTGCGCTTGAATGAGGTCATCAAGGACGCCATTGATCCCAACGGGATTCTTTCGCCGGGCCGCTACGGCATCTGGCCCAGGCACTTGAGGAAGGGCGCCCAATGAAGACGAATCGCCTCATCGTGCTGATGATGTTGGCAGGTCTCGCAGTCGCCTCCGAACCGGCCAAGCAAGCAGTACCAGCCCATCGCGGCAAGCAGATTTTCGATCAGTGGTGCGGGATTTGTCACGCCGCATCACCACGCATGCCCGGCACTGCTTCACTGGCGGCCAAGTACGGCGGCAGCTTACCGGCTGCATTGGAAGAGCGCACTGATATGCCTCCGGCCTTCATCGAACATTTCGTTCGCAAGGGCGTACTGATCATGCCGGCATTCCGTAAAACCGAAATAACCGACGCCGACCTTGAATTGCTTGTCGACTACCTAAAGGCCAAAGACCAATGAGCTCACATTCTGTTTCTGACACTCTGACGAAGGCTGCTGGTAACCGGAAGGAAGCCCGCAACGGTACCGCGGCGCTCGTCATCGGGCATTGCGCTGGCCTGATGGATATCACCACTTTGCCGATCTGGGTTGGAATCGTCCTGATCGGGCAACTGGCACTTGATCCGCAGCGTGCCGGGTTCTTGCTGACTCTGTTCCTCGGGTCGGTCGTGCTTAGCAGCCTGTGTATTGCACCAAAACTATCCCGACTCAACCGCAAGCGCATTGCGTCGGCGGCTTATGCCGTGGCGGGTATGGCCTTCGCCAGCATGCCAAGCGTAAGTGGTAGCTATACCCTTTTGGCTTCGGCGCATGTCGTGGCAGGTCTGGCGGTCGGCTGCGGCCTGTCGATCGTTCACGGGACGATGGGTAGCACTGCTAATCCGCACCGCACAGCGGCAATGGCATTTAGCTCGCTGAGCCTGCTGTCCATCCTGGTGATGGCGACGCTGCCTCCGCTAGTGGGCAAGAACGGCCCGAACATATTCTTCTACACAATGTCGGGCATCATGTTTACTGCCGCACTCGCCGCACTGCTGGCTTTTCCGAAGGTAGCCCGTGCGATCCAGCACGATCAATCCAAGCTCGCCAAGTTGCCTACGCGAGTATGGTTCGGCATCGCTGGCGTGAGTCTATTGATGGTGAGCCATTCGATGGTCTTCGGATTCATCGAGCGTGTAGGAGGCTGGCACGGATTCAGCGCGGCGCAGATCACCACAGTGCTTGTCATCAGTGGCTTCGTGAATCTCGTTCCTGTCGCCCTTTCCAGTCTCCTTGAACGCCGCTTGCCGGCCTCGGGCGTAGTTATTGCGGGTCCTCTGATACAAGCCACTGCTGCAGTTGCTGTGACCCAGTTCAGTGGTTACGGGGTTTACATCGTAGCGACCTCAGTTCTCATCGCCGTCGTCACATTCACCCATGTGTTCGCATTCGGGGTACTTGCGCGTCTGGATCCGTCCGGTCGCGTGGTCGCAGCCACTCCGGTGATGGTCATGGCGGGTTCGGCTACTGGCCCACTCCTGGGGGGCGTGCTCGCCCTGCATGTTGGCTATGGCAGCTTGGGCTGGGCGGCGTTGGTATTGGGGCTTTTGTCCGCCCTCTGCTTTCGCCTTGGTACCCGTAAGGCGTGATGAAAAACAACAACAGTATGAAGTCCCTTACTAGAGGATTGGTATGAGCAAGCGATTGCAGGACAAGGTCGTTTTACTGACCGGCATTGGCAGTGGAATGGGGCGCGAGACAGCTCGGCTGTTCGCTAGCGAAGGTGCGATCGTCGTCGGCTGCGACATCAATCCGCAGACGGCCGCAGAAACCGCGAAACTGGTAGAAAGCGATGGTCATTCCATCGACGTGGTTGCTCCTGTTGACCTCAGCGACCGCGACGATGTAGCGCGTTGGATCGATGGTGCTGCCGCTCGGCATGGCCGCATTGACGCACTTTACAATAATGCCAGTCTGCCGCGTTTTGCGCCTTTTGCGGTGCAGAGCGACGCCGACTATGTCTTCACCATCCAGAATGAACTCGATCTTGTCTGGCGTGCTTGCCAGCTTGCCTGGCCGTATCTGGTGAAGTCCAAAGGTGCCATTGTCAACATCGGCTCCGGTGCTGGCATGCAGGGAGCGAGAGCGCTTCCGCAGGCTGCACATGCCGCGGCGAAAGGTGCGGTCCTTGCCCTCACGCGCCAACTGGCCGCAGAAGGCATCGCTGTTGGTGTACGGGTTAACTCGGTCAGCCCTGGTGTAATGAACACCCCGCCGGTTCAGGCGATGTATCGGGAGTTTGGCGACAAGGCACCCGTGGCCCCGATCGTGGAGCGCACCCTGACGGGTAAGCCGGGCGAGCCGATCGCTGTCGCTTGGGCAGGCCTTTACCTGACCTCTGATGAGTCTAAATGGGTCACCGGGATCAATATTCCCGTGGACGGTGGCGCCAGCTCAATCATGTAAGTCGATTCGGATTCAGTTGATTGAACCCGGCAAGCCGACCCTATACAGGCAAGAGTAGTTTTTGACCATGACCAACATTTCGATGAATACAAGCAATGCAGCCAAGGTGCTGGCAAGCCCGCTGCAGATCAATGGATTGCAGATTAAAAACCGCATTATCCTTGGGCCGATGGCGGTACTTCGCCCGACCGAGGACGGCCGCCCAAGTGAGCAGACCATTGCTTTCCTCAAGCGTCGTGCGCAGGGCGGGGTGGGCCTGGTCATCGTTGGTGGATCGGTATGCAGCGAACGAGCCTGGAATGAGTCGCCGTTTTCGCCAAACCTTCGCTTTGACAAAGACGCATTCGTCGATGACCTCAAGCGTGTGTCCGATGCTGTACATGAATGTGGTGCGGCAGTGTTCGCGCAGCTGTTTCCGAGCTTCGGCCGCATGGGCGTGCCGCGCAACGGTCAGTGGATTTTGGCGGCCAGCCCGAAGCCGGTGAACCTGGGGGCTGGCGGCTTGCCCAACCATCTCTATATCCCCGGTGGCCGAATAACTCCAGTGCCACACGAGGCCAGCATCCAGGAGATCAAGGACATCGAGGCGAACGTCGTCGCCGGTGCACGCCGGGCCAAGGCTAGTGGTTTCGATGGTGTCGAGATTGGCGCACACATGTGCTACTTCTACTCGTCCTTTTTGTCCCCGCTGGCCAATCAACGCACCGATGAATACGGTGGTTCGGTTGCGAATCGCGCTAGAGCCTTGCGCGATGTGGTTGCAGCAGTGCGCGCCGAAGTCGGCCCGGATTATCCGGTGGGGGTGCGCATGAGTGTGAATGACCATATGCCCGACGGCCAGGGGCCGGAGGGTTACGCTGAGGTCGCAGCGCACATCGCCGAGGTCGGCCTGGACTTCATCTCGCTAAGCGAGGGCAACTACGAGTCGATGCGTGACAATGTGCCGAGTACTTCCGGCAACATGCTGAACCACGGGGGGCCGCAGGCCTTCCGCAAGGCACTGGGTAGCGGGGTGCTCCTGTTCCTTTCCAGTACTCCAGATCCCCGGCAAGCGGCGGCGGCTATTTGGGACGGCGATGTCGATGCAAGCATGCTGGCACGGCAGATGCTGGCCGACCCTGATTATGCGGTGAAGGTAATCGAAGGTCGTGAGGCTGAGATCGTGTGGTGCGACCATGCCAATTCCTGTTTACGCAGGCTGATACTCAACGCGCCGGTTGCCTGTCATAAAAACCCGGAGATGGGACGCGAGGATCCGAAAGCCAAACGTTCCAGTCCGGTTCAGAACCTGGGCGTCTGGGTAGCCGGTAACAATGTGCTGATGGGCGTTGCCGATAAACTCGTCCGCGCTACGCAAAAGAAATGACCCAATTGGGGCGAGCACTTCGATCAGTCTTATAGCGAGATGAGCGGGGTGTTCGTTTCCAATGGCTCGACGTCGGTATCCGATCAACTCAACGCCTGCGCACTGAACTTGATCAATAACGACTAGGCCTCGGGGTCAGTGCTCTTGACACCCAGTAAGTGGTACACAAAGTTTATGTGCGACTCGGCAAACGCTTGGTTAAGTGGGGCGTGTCCAATCATGAGTCGCATGTAAACGGCCCCGTAAATCAAATCCATCAGTATCTCGATATCCGTATCGGGAGATATCTCGCCGCTCACCCTCCATTCCTCTAGCGTTTCTCGAATTATCGCGCGCCTTCCATAATGAAACCGCTCTCGAAAATCTCTCAAAATAGAGGGATCTGACTGACCTTCCGCGAGTATTTGTGCGACCAGTCGACCGGCCCAACCAGAGTATTGGTCTACGAGGGAGCGGAAGTGCTGAGCAATTGCCTCTCTCGGACCCAGTTCTCGTGGCAAGGCTGTCTTCAACATTTGGTTCTCTATGAACGCGTCGATAACGACTAACGCTTTGGAGTCCCACCACCGGTATATGGTTGATTTACTAACGCCAGCTTCTCGTGCTATCGCCTCGATTGAGATGGCTTGAATGGATTTTTCCTGCAACAGCCTGATGGTGGCATCCAGGATCTGACGGCGTGTAGCTTCGCTTCGTGGGCGACCCACTATCGATTTGGTGGTCGATACAGGTTTGTTAGTCGACATTTTCAAGATCCCTTACCCAGGTGTTGTTTCTAAAAAACAAAAGCCCAGGATGGCTCTCGTCAAGGAAATAATTAGTATACGCAGTGTTTAGTATATTGCCTGTGCGTGAAAAATTCTACCTTGGCTGTGCTCAATCCAGCAGGAAAATGTTCGCTCGTAATAAGCTTGTTTTGTTGTTTTTAGCGCGGTCTAGGGTGCTCAAGCAGAAGGCTTTGTTGCAGTGAAAATTGCTTCGCTTGGTCGACGCTCTACAAGTCATTGCGTTTCGTTTGTATGAGGTTTTTCGCTCGGATCTGTAGTCGGTAAGTCGGCGGCGCGGGGGGCAAGTCAGGAGGGAAGGGCAGCGGCCATCTTTAAACAGTCAGCGATGAATATCACTTTCAGGTCCATTCTTCTTCGCGTTTTGTTCGTTGCTTAAAGACTCTATGAAAAGTGCAATCTTCTATTTGTAACGTGCATTTTTCGTAGTGCCCCAGCACCTCATACTGACCGGGTGCTGACGCGCTTACCCGCTTGCCATTTAGCGTACGGTGCCTTCTGGCGCTGTTCGCAAGCGTCTGCCAAGCGGAGCGCCACTATCCAATAATAAAGAGACCGCCCATGAAAACTCCAAACCCGCTGCTGGAAGACCTGAAAGGTGTTCTGCCTACTATCGCGGCTAATGCCTTCGAGGCCGAACGCGCGCGTTGTGTTCCCGCCGAAAATATCGCTTTGCTCAAAGGTATTGGTATGCACCATGCGTTGCAGCCGAAAAAGTACGGCGGCATGGAGATTTCTCTGCCTCAGTTTGCCGACTGCATCGCATTGTTGGCCGGTTCCTGTGCCAGCACGGCCTGGGCCATGAGCCTTCTATGTACTCACAGTCATCAAATCGCAATGTTTTCCAGCAAGCTGCAGGATGAGATGTGGGGAAATGACCCCGATGCTACTGCCAGTAGCAGCATCGCGCCTTTTGGGCGCACCGAGGAGGTGGAGGGAGGCGTCACTTTCAGTGGTGAGATGGGATGGAGTTCAGGCTGTGATCATGCCGAATGGGCCATCATGGGGTTCTTTCGTGAGAATGCCGAAGGCACTCGGGATTATTGTTTTGCGGTGCTGCCAAGCAGTGACTACGAAATTCGTGATGACTGGTTTGCCGTTGGTATGCGTGGCAGCGGTAGCAAAACCCTGATCGTCAAGAATGCTTTCGTGCCCGAGCACCGAATCCAGAAAGCCAAGGACATGATCGAAGGCAAGTCGGCGGGCTTTGGTTTGTATCCGGACAGCAAGATTTTCTTCGCCCCTTATCGGCCTTATTTCGCCAGCGGTTTTTCGACTGTCAGCCTGGGTATTGCCGAGCGCATGTTGGATGTCTTTCGCGAGAAAACCCGCAACCGCGTCCGTGCCTACACCGGTGCCGCTGTCGGCGCAGCCACCCCGGCATTGATGCGCCTGGCCGAATCCACGCATCAAGTTGCGGCTGCCCGAGCTTTGCTGGAAAAAAGCTGGGAAGAGATTGCCGAATACAGCGAGCGCCACGAGTACCCTAGCCGCACCACGCTCACGTTCTGGCGTACCAATCAAGGCTATGCCACGAAAATGTGCATCCAGGCTGTGGACCGTCTGATGGAAGCGGCCGGCGGCGGCGCCTGGTTTGAAACCAACGAGTTGCAACGCCTTTTCCGCGACGCACATCTTACGGGGGCGCACGCCTATACCGACTATGACGTTTGTGCACAGATACTTGGTCGCGAACTGATGGGTCTTGAGCCCGATCCCTCAATGGCCTAAGGCCGTTCGCCCTCAAGCCACAAGCCCCTCATAAAAATAATCAGAGCGCGCCCAGGGGGCGTGCTCGGGAGTCTTGCATGTCCGATATTTATGAAATTGCAGCTTCTTCTGCCTTCGATTCGCGTGCATTTCGCCGCGCCTTAGGTAACTTCGCCACCGGTGTGACAGTGGTGACAGCCGCCGATCACGATGGCCGAAAAGTGGGGGTGACGGCCAATAGCTTCAACTCGGTGTCGCTCGATCCGCCGTTGATTCTCTGGAGTATCGATAAGCGATCAACCAGTCATGATGTATTTGCTGCCGCTACCCACTTTGCCGTGAATGTGCTTGCTGCAGATCAAATTGATTTGTCGAACAATTTCGCTCGTCCGAAAGACGATCGTTTTGCTGGCATCGAATACGAGTCAGGTCACGGAAGGGCGCCCATTCTTGCTGATTGCTCCGCGCGTTTTCAGTGCGAAAAATATCAGCAGGTGGACGGTGGTGATCATTGGATCATGATCGGTAAGGTAGTGGCTTTCGATGATTTTGGTCGTTCGCCGTTGCTGTACCACCAGGGCGCATACTCCATGGTGTTGCCCCACACGCGCATGACAAAAAGTGCTGAAGGTCAGCCGCCTAGCAGCCACTTCCAAGGAAGGCTGAGCCACAATTTGTACTACCTCATGACCCAAGCATTGCGCGCGTATCAGGCAAGCTATCAGCCGCGGCAATTGTCCACAGGTTTGCGGACAAGTGAGGCGCGTATGTTGATGGTGCTGGAAAACGATGCAGGGTTGAGCCTCACGGATCTGCAACGGGAGGTGGCGATGCCCGAGCGGGAAATCGAAGAGGCCGTCGCCAATCTCACTCGTAAGGGGCTGGTCTGTGAAGAAGATAAGCGCTTGCGTCTGACCGTTAAAGGTATCGATGAAACAGAAGGATTATGGACAATAGCCCGAGAACAGCAGGAAAAAGTCTTCAGTCAATTCAGCGACGACCAATTGGAAACCTTCAAGACTGTGTTGAAAGCGGTTATCAGGCTCTGACGTGCTCTGGTTAGCGATTAAATGGACGGCGCATAAATGCGCCGTTTTTTATGGACGCTAGAAACGTCATCGCTATTTCGGCGTGATAAGATAATTAACATGCTAACTGATTTTTGAGCCGTTTCTAAATGCCCAAGCACCGACAGTCTCTGACACTCAACCTGCTCCAGGCCCGGGAAGTGGCCATGAGTTTTTTCCGGCCTTCTCTGAAAGATATAGGCCTCACTGAGCAACAATGGCGGGTAGTGCGGATTCTCAGTCAGCAGGGCGAACTGGAGATCAATCGCTTGGCGGACTTGGCATGTATTCTCAAGCCCAGCATGACTGGCGTACTGGCGCGGATGGAGACCGCAGAGTTGGTCGAACGACGGCGCTCAGAACACGACCAGCGCCGAGTTCTGGTGAAACTGACCGCTGCCGGAGAGCGTTGCTTTGAAAGTATGAGCGGGCGCATGGAAGAGAACTATGAGCGCTTGCAGGAGCGCTACGGCGCGGAGAAGTTGCAGACGTTGTTAGTGTTGCTCAATGAGTTGAAGACACTGAAGCGTTGAGGCGGAGTGGTCACCGCTGGCATTGATGTCTGCTAGCGGCGAGCATTTGCAATTTACCTGAAATCAGTAAACACCGCCGGTACTGATCGTGGCCGGGGTATTTCTGAACTTGCTTGTCAGTGCTTGCAGGCCTTGCATCAGTACGGAAGTGTCGACGCCGACCGCTACGAATGCCGCGCCGAGCTCGATGTAGCGTCTGGCTAATCTTTCGTCGGCGCTGAGAATGCCGGGCGCTTTGCCGGCATCGCGGATTCGTATGATGGTGTCTTCAATTACTGCTTGAACTTCGGGATGGCCCGGGTTACCGCGATGGCCCATCGCAGCGCTGAGGTCGGCAGGGCCGATAAACACCCCGTCAACGCCTTCGACGTTGACGATGGCATCCAGATTCTCCAAGCCTTTCAGGCTTTCAATCTGCACCAGCAGGCATATTTGCTCGTCAGCCTTGTCCAGGTAGCCGGGCACGCTGTTCCAGCGCGACGCCCGCGCCAACGCGCTGCCTACACCGCGCACGCCACTGGGTGGATAGTGCACGGCACGCACCAGCTCTCGCGCTTGTTCGGCGCTTTCGACCATTGGTATCAACAAAGTCTGGGTGCCGATGTCCAAAATCTGTTTGATCAACGTCGTGTCGCCAGCGACAGGGCGGATCACCGGATGACTTGCGTAGGGCGCTATCGCCTGCAGTTGGCCGAGCATGCTGCGTACGTCATTGGGCGCGTGCTCGCCGTCGATCAATAGCCAATCGAAATCGGCATTGGCAGCCAGCTCTGCGCAGTAAGGGGTGGCCAGGCCGAGCCAAAGGCCGATCTGCGCTTTGCCGCTTTTCAGGCGTTGCTTGAATGTGTTGATGGGCATATCCATGAATCAGTCCTCCAGGAGTCAGACGAAGCGGCAGGAAATGGAGCCCAGCATGTCGTAGTCGACATGGAAGGTATCGCCTGGGCTGGCAGACACTGGACGGGTAAACGACCCGCCCAGAATAATTTGCCCCGGTTGTAACGTGACGTCGTATGGGGCTAGCTTGTTGGCCAGCCAGGCGACACCTTTCGCGGGATGATTGAGCACGGCGGCAGAAACCCCTGATTCCTCGATCACGCCATTGCGGTACAAAACCGCTGGCACCTTACGAAGGTCGACCTCATGAGGGCGCACAGCACGCCCACCCATGACCACTCCTGCGTTCGCCGCATTGTCGGAAATGGTGTCGAAGACCTTGCGCGTGGCTTTGGTTTCGGGGTCGATCTGCTGAATTCGCGCGTCAATGATTTCCAGGGCAGGGATCACCCATTCAGTAGCATCCAGCACATCGAAAATAGTGACGTTGGGGCCTTTGAGCGGCTTGCCGAGGATGAATGCCAGCTCCACTTCAACCCGCGGTACGATAAAACGATTGAAGGGGATATCGGTGCCTTCGTCGAACAGCATGTCGTCCAGCAACGCCCCGTAATCCGGTTCTGAAATATTTGATGAAACCTGCATCGCCCGAGAGGTCAGACCAATCTTGTGCCCCACCAGCTTGCGTCCGTTTTTTATTTTCTGCGCCACCCAGGCTCGCTGAATGGCATAGGCATCTTCGATGGTGATCTGTGGATGTGCGAGGGAGAACTGCCCGACTTGCTCACGAGTGCGTTCGGCGTTGTCCAGTTGAGCAGCGGCTTGCTGGATGAGTTCTTGATCAAGCATGACGTGGATCTCTTAATGAGGATTGACGATGGCGGCGGGCGTGCGCAGCACTAGAAAGGCGCCTGCGACGATCAAGGTCGCGAGGACGTAGAGGGCAAGACTGGCGTTGTGGGTGGTGTCACGCATCCAGCCAATCAGATTGGGTGTCAGAAACGAGGCAATGCTTCCCAAAGAACTGATCAAGGCGATGCCCGCCGCCTGGGTACTGTTTGACAGGAATGCGGGTGGTAACTGCCAAAACATCGGCAGTGCGGCGCTCGCGCCCATACCCGCAATCACCAATCCGCCGATTACCATGAAGGGATCGCCAGGCAAAAGTCCGGCTACGGCGATACCGAGAGCTGACATGAGCAATGGCACACTCAAGTGCCACCGGCGTTCGCGACGCCGGTCCGATGAGCGTCCGCAGGCGATCATGAAACCGCAGCCTGCCAGATAGGGCAGGGCACTGAGCAGGCCTACCTTGCCGTCGCTGCCAATCCCGGAGCTATGAATCAGGGTAGGCATCCAGAAAGCTAGCGTGTTGACCGCCAACATGACCGCGCAATAAATGCCCACTAGTAGCCAGACCTGCGGATTTCGCAGGATTGCGCCAAACGAGAGAATGGATTTGCGTTGCTCTTCGCTAGCCAATTGGTTGCGCAGTTGGTTTTTCTGCTCGTTGCTCAGCCAGCTGACCGACTCGAAGTTGTCAGGCAACACCTTAAGTACCAGCAAGCCGAGAAGCACGACTGGCGCGCCTTCAATCAGGAACATCCACTGCCACCCACGTAGGCCCCCGACATCATGAAAGCCTTGCAGGATACCACCCGATAGAGGGCCACCGATGACCCCGGCCAGCGGCACGGCAATGGCAAACAACGCGGTTACTTGTGCGCGCCTGCTGGCCGGATACCAGCGATTCAGGTACACCAGAATGCCTGGGAAAAATCCGGCCTCGGCGACGCCGAGCAAGAAGCGCAACGCGTAGAAACCCTCAGCGCTGTTGATCAACAGCATGCTGGTCGACAGGGTCCCCCAGACGACCATCAACAAAGCGATCCACCGTCGTGGCCCGATGCGGTCCAGAGCGATGTTGCTGGGTACACCGAACATCGCGTAGGCGATAAAAAACAGGCCCGCACCAAAGCCGTAGACGGTATCGCTGAACTGCAGGTCGGCGCCCATCTGCATCTTGGCGAAACCAATGTTGATCCGATCAAGATGAGCAAACAGATAACACACCAGCAGCAGCGGCATCAGCCGCCAGGTCACCGTGCGGTGAGTCGACGTTGCGGCATCGCTCAAAGGCTGTGTAGCGGAAGTGGCTAAGCTCATGATTTTGTACTTTTTGTGAGAGAGGCCGATGGGAGAGGGCTTGCTAATTCGCCTGCTGCTTGAGGAAGGCATGCACGTTGTTGAGCTTAAAGTTCAGCTCGGGGTGCAGTTCGATCATTTCAAACGACAGCGCCAGCAGGCGTTCTGTCTGCAACGGTGCAAAGTGGGCGGTAATGACTTCGAACAGCTTTTCAGCGACCTGTTGGCGTGTCGCCAGGTCGCGACCATGGCCTACCTTCAGCGTCATGTGAACGAAGGCGTAATCGTGTTTGCCGTCGGCCATACGCCACGTATCCAGCCGAACGCCTCGGCTACGGATTCCCCCCAGCGGAAATACACCACTGCTCCCAAGTGTCGCGTGGACTTTTTCAAAAAGGCCCGGCAAGTCGGCCTGTTGCTCGATGTTGTCGGTGTATTCAGCAATAAAGTGCGGCATCGTGCCCTCCTGGGAGGTAGTTGCGCTGAGCGGCGGGCGCGTCCCTGCCGCTTGAGCGAAATTCAGAGCGGGAAAATGGCGTTGATCTGGCCGGTTCCGGAGCTGCCAAAGGGCTCCGTGAGGACTTCGACCGGCTTGTTGTAGTCCGGACCACCTAGCAGACCTAGGAGCATGGCGGTGTCGTGCATCTTGCCTTCGCCGAAGCAGTGTTCGGCGTAATCAGGAAGCATCGAGCAGAATTCTTTGAATCGACCTTCACGCCACAGCTTGACCACGTGCATGTCGACCTGCTTGTCGAATTCACGCGTCCAGTTGTGGATATTGGCTTCCGCCTCGCGATCGTCAGAGAAACGATGCGACAGAGAACCGGAGGCCAGCACCAGGACTTTGCGGTCGCTCTTCTCGATTGCGCGGCGTACGGCGGCGCCGAAAGTGAAGCTGTCTTCCAGGCGATGCCAGGCACACCAGGCCGCGATGGAAATTACTTTGAGTTTTTCGGCTGCAGGTACATCCATGTGCATGTAGCGCATGGGCACCAGGGTGCCGTATTCCAACTCCAGACTCGGGATGTTATGCGACAGCGTACGCACACCGGCTGCGTTGGCTTCCTCGGCGATCAGTTGTCCGAGTTCCGGGCAGCCAGGGTAGTGGTAAACCATATCCTTGATGAAATGCGGTAGTTCATTGCTTGTGTAAACACCACTGAAGTGCTCACCGTTGTTCACGTGGTAGCCGCTGTTCACCAGCCAGTGGACGTCGAACACTACGGCAGTGTCGGCACCCAGTTCGCGCGCGCGACGGCCTATTTCCTTATGTCCGGCGATAGCGGCAGCACGGCAACCGTGGTGTTTGCCCGGCAGCTCGGACAGGTACATCGACGGGACATGACAGACTTTTGCAGCCAGGACGACTTCGCCCATGATGATTCTCCTGAAATTATTCTTGTCAGTTCAATTCAGCGGCCAGTGAAAACTGCGATGAGCCGATGCGCGCCTCATCGCAGCCTTCAGCAGCGGCTATCGGCTGCTCATAGTCCCCAGCGAGGGATGTGATGATTGCCCATGGAAATGCAAACGTTCTTGATTTCGGCGAAAACCTCGAAGCTGTACTGGCCGCCTTCGCGTCCGGTGCCGGAACCTTTCACGCCACCAAACGGCTGACGCAAGTCCCGCACGTTCTGGCTGTTGATGAATACCATACCGGCTTCGATGCCGTAGGCCAGGCGATGCGCCTTACCGATGTCCTGAGTCCAGATGTACGACGCCAGGCCGTATTCGGTGTCGTTCGCCAGTTGCAAGGCCTCGGCTTCATCCTTAAACGGAATCAGGCACACCACCGGACCAAAGATTTCTTCCTGGGCAATGCGCATTTTATTGTTCACATCGGCGAACACCGTCGGCTGGATAAACTGACCTCTGCTCAAGTGGGCTGGCAGGTTGGCTGGACGCTCCAGACCGCCGGCGAGGAGGGTGGCGCCTTCTTCGATGCCGATCTTGATGTAGCCGGTGACCTTGTCGTAGTGGGCCTGGGTGATCATCGAGCCGACCTGGGTTTTCGGGTCTTGCGGATCCCCGACGATCAAGCGTTTGGCACGTGCCGCGAACTCAGCCACGAACTGCGGGTAAACACTTTCCTGAATGAAGATACGGCTACCGGCGGTGCAGCGCTCGCCATTGAGCGAGAAGATGGTGAACAGCGCCGCGTCGAGGGCACGCTCCAGGTCGGCATCTTCGAAGATCAGCACCGGGGACTTGCCGCCCAGCTCCATGGAATACTTTTTCAGGCCGGCGGTTTGCATGATTTTCTTGCCGGTGGCGGTGCCGCCGGTGAAGGAGATCGCTCGTACGTCCGGGTGCCTAACCAGCGCGTCACCGGCAGTCGCACCATAGCCCTGGATGACGTTGAGCACACCGTTCGGAATACCGGCTTCGACGGCCAGACGACCCAGCTCGTTGGCCGTCAGCGGCGACAGCTCGGACATTTTAAGCACGGCAGTGTTGCCCAGTGCCAGGCACGGTGCTGTCTTCCAGGTTGCCGTCATGAACGGCACGTTCCAGGGTGACACCAGGCCGCAAACGCCCACCGGTTGATACAAGGTGTAGTTGAGCATCTGGTCGTCGACCGGATAACTGTGACCGTCCATGCGAGTGCAGACTTCGGCGAAAAAATCGAAGTTGTGCGATGCGCGCGGAATTAACACGTTTTTGGTTTGATGGATCGGCAGGCCCGTGTCCAAGGTCTCCAGCTCGGCCAGATGAGGAACGTTTTGCTCAATCAGCTCGCCAAGTTTGCGCATGAGTCGTGCACGCTCTTTGGCTGGAGTATTGGCCCATTTAGGAAAGGCTTCCTTGGCCGCTGCCACCGCTTGTGCGACTTCTTCGGCACCGCCACTGGCCACTTCACCAATCGCTTCGCCGGTGGCCGGATTGTAGTTGGTGAAGGTGTCTTTGCTTTCGACCTCACGGCCATTGATCCAATGTTTGATCATAATGTTCACGCCTCTTTACGCGCGGAGAAAAAATCCGCTTCGCTGACAATTCGATTGACGAGGCGTCCAACGCCTTCGACTTCCACGATCACCTCATCACCCGGAACTACATCTGCAAGACCTTCGGGCGTACCGGTGGCGATCATGTCGCCTGGCTGCAGGGTCATGAAACTGGACAGGTATTCGATCAGGTAAGGGATATCGAAGATCATGTCTTTGGTCGAGCCTTCCTGGCGAAGCTCACCATTGATCCAAGTGCGCAGTTTCAGATTGCCTGGTTCGGGGACATCTGCAACATCGACAATCCATGGACCGACCGGGGTCGTGGCGTCACGGTTTTTTACCCGCAAATTAGGGCGGTAGTAGTTTTCCAGGAAATCGCGGATCGCGTAGTCGTTGCATACGGTGTAACCCGCCAGATAGCTCAGCGCATCTTCACGCTTGACGTTGCACGCAGGCTTGCCGATGACCGCAACCAGTTCGCACTCGTAGTGCATGTAGGCAACGTTGTCAGGTCTCCAGGTGATCTGATTGTGGCCGGTATAGGTGCCCGTTGATTTAACGAACACCAACGGTTCGGTTGGCGGCGCGAAGGCGAGTTCGGCAGCGTGATCGGCATAGTTCAGGCCGAGGGCAAACATAGTGCCATTGGCCGGTGGCAGCCACTCGACCTGGTCTTCGCCGAGGGAGCGGCCGTCCCTCAGATGCACGATGTTGTCTGCATCAACCGTGACGGAATGTATTTGACTTTCGAATCGGATACGAGCGTGTTTCATACGGTGCCCTCCTGCTCGGCAACGATGACATTGGTCAGGCATCCCAGACCTTGGATTTCTACGTCTACGCGGTCACCAGGCAGGACATCGACACGACCCAAAGGTGTGCCGGTGATCAACACATCTCCGGCATACAAAGTCATGAACTCGCTGATTTCGGCGATCAACTGAGGAATCTTGCGTACGAAGTTTGCGGTGGAGTCTTCTTGTCGAAGCTCGCCATTGACTCGTAGTTGCAGGGTCAAGTCGTGAGGATTGGCAAGCTGTTCACGCGGTACGAACTCCGGGCCGATGGCACAGAAACCATCGCGACATTTTGCTTTCACGGCAGGGCGGTAGTAACTCTCTTCCGGAAGGCTGAATTCGTTGACGATGGTATAGCCAGCAACATGATCCAGAGCCTCGTCAGCACTGACTCGACTCGCATCTTTGCCAATCACCACCCCCAGAGCCGGCCCAGGCTGCAATGAAATTCCTGCACCAGGATGCACCACGGCGCCGCCATGTACGTTGCGCGTATTGGGCGTCTTGATGAACAGAACCGGTTTGACGGGCGGCTTTTGATACGGCGATTGCTCGAATTCAGAAAGGCGCTTCAGCAGCAATCCCTGGTAGTTCAGCGCTACACCGAGCAAGGTGCCGGTCGCGATGTCATGCAAGGCATGGCTCATGCTTCTCTCCTGGCAGTGGCGGGACGGGAGGTCTCCGGCCTAATTATTGTTAACATGTTATCGTTATAATTAATATGTTAATGATCGTCAAGCGCCTTATCGGTCATGGCGATTTACTCGCAACGAGTGCACCATGGGGGCGGGGGATGTCGGGACAAGAAAAATGAGAAATGTGTGATGAACGATCGGTATCCAATTCCTAACATCAACATCGGCCAGGTCTACGATCAGCGTTACAGCGATAGCGAAGTGCATTACGACAAGCTCGGCAACCTGGCGGGTTTCTTTGGTCGCAACATGCCAGTGCACCGCCACGATCGATTTTTTCAGGTGCATTACGTCAAGAGCGGAACGGTGAGGGTTTATCTCGATGATCAGCAGTACGTCGAGTCTGGCCCCATGTTTTTTCTCACCCCACCGACGATTCCCCATTCCTTCGTGACGGAGGCGGACAGCGATGGCCACGTGCTCACTGTTCGCCAGCAGTTGATCTGGCAATTGATCGAAAGCGATCCTGGGCTGGCATTGGGGCCGCAACTTCCCGCAGCTTGTGTGGCGCTTGATCACCTCAAGCCTGAGCAGCAAAGCGAATCGCGGCGTCTGGCATTTTTATTCGAAGAGCTGCGAGGGGAGATGAACGGTGGGGCCGCCGGTCACAGCGCAGCGGTGCTAAGCCTGACTCGACTGATCATGGTCAGCGTATTAAGATTGTGCGCAAACCCTCTCGAAGCGACGCCTACGCGACGTGAAGACTTGCAGATCTTTCATCGATTCAATGCACTGATTGAAGAGCATTATCTGGAGCACTGGGCGCTTGGCTGTTATGCGCAGGCCATTGGCGTTACCGAAGCTCGGCTTAACGATGTCTGTAGGCGTATTGCCGATTTGCCGTCCAAACGCCTGGTGTTCGAAAGGGTCATGCAGGAAGCCAAGCGTTTGCTGTTGTTCACGGGCAGCTCGGCAAATGAAATCTGCTACCTGCTGGGTTTCAGGGATCCGGCGTATTTCAATCGTTTTTTCCAACGCAACGCACAAATGACGCCAGGAGAGTATCGCCTGCGGCATTCGGGGTTTCGCTAATGACCTGTATTTAGGGTGACTGCCGCGGGGTTGTTTCTGGGGACAGGTGCGCGGCGACCTCCAGCCGGTTGCGCTACTGAAGCACCAACCGTAAGCTGTTGGCTGGTTCACATAGTCCACTCAATATGCCCAATCCCAGACCTTCCCTGACACTCACTTTGCTCCAGGCTCGCGAAGCGGTTATGACGTTTTTCCGTCCTGGTCTGAACGATCATGACTTGACCGAGCAGCAGTGGCGAGTCATCCGAATTCTTCGCCAACAGGGCGAACTGGAAAGTCATCAGTTGGCACATCAGGCTTGTATTCTAAAGCCCAGCATGAGTGGTGTGCTCAAGCGCCTGGAACGCGACGGCCTGGTCATTCGCAGGAAATCGGCTGAAGATCAGCGCCGCATTTTCCTCAATCTGACCGAGCAAGGGCATGAATGCTTTTTGTCGATGAGCGAAGGGATGGAGCGCAATTACCTCGAGATCCAGCGGCAGTTTGGTGAGAAAAAATTGCAGAAACTGCTCGAATTACTCGAAGATCTTAAAAAGATCAAGCCCTGAAAGGGGTGACTGCTTTTCCAATCGGCGACATCCACTCATCCACCGTTTTGGACTGCTCATCACAGACCAGAATCGTCAGAGCGTGCGAGCGGGTTTTCACTAAGGGGAGTAATCTCCATCCACCCGGCCTCCAACGAATGCAACAGATGGCCAATCTGATCAAGCTCACCTTCTTTGCTATCGAGCGAATCGAGGCATTTTGAACTCGAGTCCGCCAGACGGGTGATAGCGACATCTACCAAACGCATCCCTTCCTCACTCAATTGAATCAATTGGCCTCGGCGATCACGTGGATCGGGAATACGGTTGGCGACGCCGCGTTCTACCAATTTGTCCGCTCGATAGGTGGCGGCGCCCGACGTCACCTTCAGCAGACGAAAGACATCGGTAGGGCGCATGCAGTAAGGCGGGCCGCTTCGCCGTAAAGCGAACAGCAGCATGAGATCCTTCATCCCCAGCTCAAGGTCGTCCGCGATTACCTCTATGTGGTGATCGATCAACATGGCGAGGCTTCGGATTCGGAGTGTAATCGCCAATCCATGGTGATCCAGATCCGGACGTTCGTTACGCCATGCTTGCGCAACGGCCTCAGGGCTGGCGGCAGGAAACAATAAATCGCTCATGCAAAATCCATCAGGTGGCTTTGAGGTGATCATACCTCAGTGTGAACCGGGTGTGCCCTGCAGCTATGGCGCTGCAAGGGCTGTCATTGAGGCGATGAACCTCAGTGCACGGAAGTCGACGGAGCGCTCACGGCAAAGCGTTAACATGCTAACGAATTTTCTTGACGAGCTCTAAAAGCGAGAATAGCCTAAAACTATCTTAAAGACTGAGATACTTTGTTATTAAGATAGTTTTGGCCGCCTAGCTGCGGCTCTTCTAAAAAACAAGAACGGGGCTCGCTATGCTGACCGCTGAACAGAACCGCCTGCTGACGGACGTTTCCCCTGGCACACCTCTGCACAGGTATTGGAAAAGACAATGGATTCCAGCGCTGCGCAGTGAGGCGCTTGAGCCGGGAGGAACGCCACAACGTGTCGAATTGCTATGCGAAAAATATGTCGCCTTTCGCGCGGATGATGGTCATGTCGGATTCCTCCATGAGGCATGTCCCCATCGCGGCGTTTCGCTCGCGCTCGGTAGAAATGAAGGTAACCGCCTGACTTGCATCTTCCACGGCTGGAGTTTTGACACGCAGGGCAACTGCACCAAAATGCCAACCGAGAAGGACCAGGCTTTTTGCAAAAAAGTAAAGGGGCAAGGGTTCGAGGTGCGAGAGGGTGGCGGTATTGTCTGGGTGTACTTGGGTGAGGGCGAAGCGCCGGCCTTCACTGATTATGCATTCACCTATTTTGATCGTAAGCACGCCAGACCGCGGGCTTCCTACAACGAAGCGAACTGGTTGCAAAACGTCGAAACGTTAATGGACTCGGCCCATATCGGACTGCTGCACCATGACACCACGGCGAACCCGGAGCTTCCCCAGGCCGGGCTCCAGCTCGTCACTGGCAACGACACCCCCAAGTACACGCTCGAGAGCAAGCCGTATGGCTTACGGTCGTATTCGTTGCGCACCACGGGTCAGGAGCAGGACTACCTTCGGGTGACCGAGTTTGTAGCACCGGCGAGCGCGTTCATTGGTACCACCGAACAAGAAGCGGGATTTCTGATCATCGTAGTGCCGGTTAACAATACGCGCAGTCTTCAGTGGTATGTCTATTGGGATTCGCGCCAACCTATCGATGAAAACCTCCCGGATTTCGCGCTGGATGGTACTGATGAGTCCGACGACAACTTCGCAGCGTCCCGCCAAGGTCTTCTCAACTATGGGCAAGATCGCGAAGCAATGCGTGCCGGTCGGAGCTGGACAGGTGTTCCGGGCGTTATTTTTGAGGATTACGCCGTTGCCGAGAGCATTCCCATTGTCGATCGGACGCGAGAGTTCCTGGGTAGCGGGGATCTCGCAATTGTCCGTTTACGGCGTGAATTGATGGAGCGGATTCGTCAATCGGAAGCCAATGAAGACAGCGTCCAGGCGCAGGCGAGCGACTACCGTTCATTGAGAGCGTTGGCTGACATGATTCCTGTTGGGACCGTCATTCAGGACTACACGGAGCAGAAGCGTCAAGAACGCAGAATGACTTATCTCTGAGCCCGTCAGCCCGTCAGGCCGTCAGCTCGATGAGCTGGCGGCCGAACGCTCCACTAACAATCCATGGTTCGGGCTAGGTTGCGAAATGCCAAACACATTCCAGGTGTACATCAAATCAGTCACCCATGAGGCAGATGGGGTACTGGCGTATGAGCTAAAAGGGCTGGAGGGTGTGACGCTTCCTGCATTTACTCCAGGGGCGCACATTGACGTCATTGCAGAGGGTATTCCTCTGCGTAGTTACTCCTTGCTGAACGATCCTTCCGAGAGAAATCGTTACGTCATAGCGGTAGCCAAAGACCCTAAAAGTCGTGGTGGATCGATCATGATTCACGAACGCTTGCGTCCTGGGGACAGGTTGCAGGTCAGTGAGCCAAGAAACCTGTTCCCCCTTGCTGAAGGCGAGCACCGTTCTGTGCTGATCGCGGGTGGGATAGGGGTTACGCCGCTTTGGTGTATGGCGCAGTACTTGAATAGCAAAAAAATGGACTGGGAGCTGCATTACTTCGCTCGTAGTGTTAACCACGCCGCGTTGATCGACGCGATGCAAGGCCACATCACCCAGGACAAGGTCCAGTTGCTGTTGGGGTACGACGTGGAGGCTACCGTCGCTCACATTCAGGAGGTTTTCCGTGGTGATGATGGAGCCCGACATTACTATTGTTGTGGGCCGGCTGGGATGATTCAGGTCTATTCCGAGCAAGCAAAGGCGCTGTCCATCTCTGATGGCAGGGTTCACTTCGAGAGCTTTATACCGCTGCAGGAAGCCGCGACGTCGGGTGGGTATGAGATCGTACTGGCGAGGACCGGGAAGACTCTCAGGATGGAGCAGGGCAAAAGCATACTCGATGCGCTGATTGAAAACGGTGTTGAGATGATGCATTCCTGTCGCGAAGGCATCTGTGGTGCTTGTGAAGTGCGGGTGCTTGAGGGCACGCCAGACCATCGCGATTCAATTCTCAGCGAGGCGGAAAAGCAGGCAGGCAAGACGCTTTTTGTCTGCTGCTCGGGAAGCAAGACACCTCGTATGGTGTTAGACCTGTAATACCCCCTTCTGACGGCTTAATCAAGTGATGGTCGCCTCGTTGACAATACGGTACGTATAGTTTTATATGTGGGGTAATTTCAACGAGAATAAAAAATGTCTAACGACTCTCTTCGAGTGATGTGGTTTGTCCCTCCTGCTATTGCGGTATCAGCCTCGTGGCAAACGCCGGCGGATTTGCGTATCGAGTCTTCGATGACTCAATCGTCTGATGAGCAGTACTCGTCACTCTGTGCAGGAGAGGTCGACGCGGTCGTAACGTCAATCGACAACGTTTTGCACTGGAACCGCCGGCAAGGTCCACAAGACTTCGTGGTGATTGCTCAGATTGAAACCACCACGCCGTTACAACTGGTCGGTTCCTCGGCACTATCCGCTCCTGCAGATTTGCGCGGTGCCAACATTCTGGTGGACGCCCCCGAGAACGGTTTTGTCATTGCCCTTCGAGCGCTACTCAAGGAAGCAGGGCTCCGCGCTGACGATTATCGCCTGACACCCGTTGGCGGGGTGCGTGAGCGGTTTGCGGCTCTTGTTGCGGGGGAGGGTGATGCGACCTTGCTCGGGCCACCGTTCGACACTATGGCGGTTCAGCGGGGACTCAAGACTATTGCAACGATTCAGGGTGTATTTACCAATTTTCCTGGTCAAGGACTGGTCGTGAGGAAGTCGGCGAGTCAGGCGAATGACGCGCTGAAAGCGTGGGTACGCATCCTCAGCGCAACACTTACGACCATGCCTGGCGACACGGTAAAGCTGACAGAGGCTTTGGAGCTGCTTGGCATGCCTGTCGAAGCAGTAAAAGCAATGGTGAATACATTTCCTCAAACGCTGACGCCTTCTCGCGAGGGTCTTGAGCTTCTTATTGGGCAGAGGGCGTTGCTAGGGTTGCCCGGCGCGGATTTTACCTATGAGCAAGTTGTCGACGGCTCATTCTTACAATAATTCGGAGGTACACTTGAAGAAGTTCTCGCTCGGTACATTTTCTTTAAAAGCCAATCCACAGCAACGCTTTGCTGGCCTGGTTATTGACGCAAAGGTTATCCCAGTCAGTCGCGTGGCTGAGGAGTTCGGAGTTGATATTCTCCGAGAAAAAAGTGTGCTGTCTCTACTTGAAAACTGGAATGCCAGTTACGCCGCGCTCGAATCGATTGTCAATAAAGTCATTACGTCGTCCTGGTATGATGAAAATCAACTCACGTTTCGCCCTGCAGTTGATCTGCCGCGTCAAGTGTTCTGCACAGGCGCAAACTATCGAAAGCATGTAGTGGATTTGACCGTCGATTCAAATGTCGGTCCAGAAGGGCTAAGCAAGGAAGAATTGAGGACTTGGGCTGAAGACATGATGGATGACAGGGTCGCTAATGGAGAACCCTATGTATTCACCAAGCCCGTCTCTGCCATTTCGGGAGCCTATGACGACTTGGTTCTTCCTCCCACTACCAGCAAGCCTGACTGGGAGCTAGAGTTGGCCGTAGTGATAGGCAAGGAGGGGTACAATATCCGTGTGGAAGATGCCATGGATTATGTAGCCGGTTACACAATCGTCAATGACATTTCGGCTCGCGACCTCATTCCACGCACTGATTACAAGATGCTCGGTACTGACTGGCTCAGATCGAAAGGGCAGCCAGGCTTTCTTCCGCTTGGTCCGTATCTGGTTCCCAAGCAGTTCGTTGAAGATCCCCACAACCTCTCGATGCAACTGACAGTGTCCGGCAAAACAATGCAGGATGAGACGACGGCAGATATGCTTTTTGGGATTGAACAACAAATCGCATACATCACGAAGTACGCAAAGCTATTGCCCGGCGATGTGATTTGTACAGGCTCCCCTGCAGGTAATGGAACTCATTACAATCGTTTCTTGCGCGACGGCGACATTATGGTTGGCACAATTGCCGGACTGGGTGCGCAACGGCAGAACTGCATCAGTCATTCAGGTTGAGGTAACGTCTTGTGCAAAAAATCATTGACAACCCAGACCGAGCTTTTTTGGAGCGTGCTATTTCAGAGGCCCAATTTGACATCCCGTTTGAATTGACTGCTGGATTAAGTGCACTTGGCGCGAGGTTGGTTAATGGCGGCTTTGGCATTGTCGAACTTAGTTTCGAAGCGCCATTAACATCCCTTCAGGGAAATGGCGTTGTATCCGGTGGCACATTGATGACCATGCTCGACTATGCCATGGCTTTTGCAGTACTCAGCACGCTGCCCTGTGGGCAAACCTGTGCCACTACCAGCATTACGGTGAATATGCAGGCGGCTGCGAAGCCATCGTTGTTGAAAGCAAAGGCAACAGTTGAACGTGTGGGTCGTCAAATTGCGTTCGCCAGGGCCGAACTTCATGACCCTCAGCGAGAAGTGCTGATCGCCAGTTCGTCAGCAACATTTGTGGTTATGCCAGTGAGTCGCCTAAAGGCGGTATGACTCAAAAAATTTGATTAATACCGAAACTAAACGAACCGTTTTTGAGGTTGCATGATGAATAACATTACCGAAGTGGCTTATAAGCCAGTACGGAGGATTGTCACTGGTCACAACGAAGCTGGTGAGTCGATTATCACCAGTGACGCCAATACACCAAATGTTCTGGCACAAGCTGGTAAGCCGGTTGCACAGGTCGTCTGGGCAACCGGTGTTGGGCGTGCGGGCGGTTTGGATCCAGCGCCAGCCGGACACAAATTTGGTTTTCATTCTGATGAGGGTTCGCTTCTTCGAATAGTCGACTTCCCGCCAGATGAAGTTTATGACCAGGAAAAGTTGGTGGAATTTCTTGAAAGTGAAGGTGTGCGCGACAAGAAAAAGCCTCGACATTTCTGGTTCCACAAAACGCAATCCCTTGATTACGCCGTGGTACTCGAGGGCGAGATTGTCGCGATGATGGATCACGGTGAGACCGTTATGCGGCCAGGAGACGTACTGGTACAGCGCGCAACCAACCACAGTTGGTCGAATCGTTCCGGGCGTAACTGTCGAATGCTGTTCGTCCTGTTAGCGCTGAAAGAAGGAGAAGAACTGTGAGAAAAATTATAATAACCGCCGCTATTACGGGCGGGGCACATACGCCGTCGATGTCTCCTCATCTCCCGGTTACTCCTCAGGAGATTGGCGATCAGGCGATCGAAGCGGTAAAAGCGGGAGCGGCGATCGTTCATCTTCACGCCCGAAACCCTGAGGATGGTCGTCCCACTGGCGACCCTGAAATCTTTCGTCAATTCGTCTCGAGAATTAAGGCCGAAACGGATGCCATCGTGAACATTTCTACGGGCGGTGGTGGCCCAGGAATGGCAATTAGCGAGCGTGCGGCGGCGGGTGTAGCGCTACAGCCGGAAATGTGCTCCCTGAACATGGGGTCTATAAACCTCAACCTTTCCGAAATGGCCAGCAAGGATCGAGAGTGGCGTTACAGCTGGGAAGTGGAGCATCTTAATGCCACAAAGGATCTGGTCTTCCGCAATACTTTTTCCGATATCGAATGGATCCTGCGAACCATTGGTGATACCGGTACCCGCTTTGAGTTCGAGTGTTACGACGTCAGCCACTTGTACACGCTGAAGTATTTCCTGGATAAAGGACTGGTTAAGCCGCCATTGTTCATCCAGACAATTTTTGGATTGCGTGGTGCCATGGGGGCTCATATCGAAGATGTGATGCATCAGAAGCGAACCGCAGATCGTCTATTTGGTGATCAGTATCACTGGTCAGTATTGGGCGCAGGTAAAGACCAGATGTCGCTAGCGACTCTCGCGGCCATTATGGGCGGCAACGTCAGAGTGGGTCTTGAAGATAGCTTGTACATCGGGCGCGGTGAGTTGGCGGTTTCTAATGCCGCACAAGTGCGGAAAATCCGAAGTATCGTGGAACAGTTGGGGTTTGAAATTGCTACACCTCAAGAGGCAAGGGAAATACTCGCGTTGAAAGGAAAGACAAATACTGCTTTCTAATTCGGTATTCATAAGGGTCATCCAGAGACGGCCCACCCTGTATTGTGAAATACACAAGCCGGCCATAAGGCCGGCTTTTTAGTATGGTAATCATCGCGATTTTCAGGATCTAGAGCCCAGCAATGCGCATATGTAATTGATATGTGATTCAGCAAAGGACTCGTCCAGAGGGGCATGACCTATCATCAGGCGCATATAAACCGGCCCATAGATCAAATCCATGAGTACTTCGACATCTGCACCTTTTGAAATGTCGCCGCTTTTTTTCCATTCTTCAAGCATCTCTCTGACGACTGCTCTTCGACCGTAATGAAATCGCTCACGGAAGACGCGATGGATGGTTGGATCAGATTGACCTTCAGCAACAATTTGAGCGACGAGCCGGCCGGGCCATCCTGAATACTGCGTTACGAAAGAACGGAAATGGTGCGTTATGGCCTCGCGTGGGCGCATGCCTCGAGGAAGCGTTGTTTTAACCAAGTGTTGCTCGATAAACGCATCGATCACGACGGAAGCCTTGGATTCCCACCATCGATAAATGGTCGCCTTACTCACTCCTGCCTCTCGTGCTATCGCTTCGATAGAGATTGCTTGAATCGATTTGTCCTGGAGGAGGCTGATAGCAGCATCCAGGATCAGTCGGCGTGTCGCTTCACTACGGGGGCGTCCAGTAGGCATTGAGGTTTTCTTAACCTGCATTGATGTGTTCCTTGGCGCTGCGGTCTGGAGAAGGTCTGACAATCATTCATTGCACGAACTTATAAATGAAACAAAACGATACGATTAGTATATTTGTTGTCTGCCAAAATTATCAATCCGACTGCTTCACTTCCCGGCTCCTGCTGATCTGTCTGCGCCACAGCTTGGCGTAGCAGCGAAATCTTCTAGATTGTACCGATTTTTGCTCTTTACAAAACGGTGCGTGTCGTTTAGCTTTGAATCTTGCAAAGCTGATTCAGGCTCGTTCAAGTCAATAAAAAGAGGGAAATCACATGAAGCTAGGCCGAATTTCTGTTAACGGGCCCGACGGTGCGGAAGCCCGCTTGGTGCTGGTAGTTCCAGAGGAGCATCGGGTCATTGACCTGAAGCGCGCGCTCCATGAGCAGCTGGTCAAGGGCGGTTCTTCCCGGGAAAGCGCTCTGCAATACGCAAATGCTGTTTTCCCTGGCAGCATGTCGGCGGCAATTGCATTGGGCACGCCGTTTATCGAGGCAGCAGAAAAGATCAATGCTAAGCGGCCAGATGCACATTCAATCTCATTCGATAGCGTGCAGTGGTTGCCAGCCTCGGATCCTTCTGTGGTGCGAGATGGACTGACATTCGTGGGCCACATCAAAGGCTTCCATGAAAAAATTGGCCAGCCGCCCACTCCAAATCTTCTGAAGGTGCCCGGCTATTTCAAAGGTACGCCGCATACGGTGATTGGGCATGAAGCGGAAGTTCCGTGGCCAGGATACATCCAGCACATGGACTACGAACTGGAGCTTGGTTACGTCATCGGAAAGCGTGGAGAAAGTCTGCGCCCTGAAAACGCGCTTGATCACCTGTTCGGTATCACCATCTTCAATGACTTTAGTGCCCGCGATTGTCAGGCGGTCGAAATGCCAATTGGGATGGGTCCCACCAAGTGTAAAGACTTCGCCTACGGTATCGGGCCTTGGATTACCACCGTCGATGAATTCAAAGATTTGGACCGGATCGGCATGGAAGTCCGCGTCAATGGCGAGACTTGGGGTAAGGGTGACAGCTCCAATAAACTTTGGACAATTGGCGAGCTGATTGCCTGGGCTAGCCTTGGTGAAGCCATCGTGCCGGGCGATGTAATCGGCTCGGGTACGATGGGCGGTGGTTCAGCTTTGGAGCTCGATCGTAGGCTCCAGCCCGGTGATGTCGTCGAAATTATCGTTGATGGCGTCGGAACTCTGCGCAACAAGATGGGACAACCTATTTCCGGTCTATGGTGGCCTGAAGAGCGCAAGCCATTCATGTGACGTGTATTTGAAACTCACGCGCGCATCAGAGATCTCAGGCCCGGCAATGGTTCTGGCCTGACATAAGAAAAACGCATTCTTTGATAGGTGTTGAAATGAACATCCTTGGACCGGACACTTTGTATTTTGGTGTTGACGATGTCGCGCTCAGTGAGCGCTTCTTGGAAGATTACGGCCTTGAGCCGGTAGGGGCCGGACGCTTTGAAGCATTGGATGGAACTGGTGTAGTTATCAAGCATCGTGACGATCCGTCGCTCCCTGCCTGGAATTTGCCGACCGCAAACATGTTGCGCAAGACAATGTATGGCGTAAAAGACATCGCGACTCTCGCGAGCATCCGGAAGGAATTCGAGGGCGAGCGTGAAGTCAAGGTTCTGGCCGATGGTTCGCTGGAGTTAGTGGACGATCTCGGATTCGCTCTGGGCTTTCAAGTTTCGATCAGA
The DNA here is from genome assembly GCF_030687835.1 of Pseudomonas hefeiensis. Taxonomy (NCBI): domain Bacteria; kingdom Pseudomonadati; phylum Pseudomonadota; class Gammaproteobacteria; order Pseudomonadales; family Pseudomonadaceae; genus Pseudomonas; species Pseudomonas hefeiensis. Next base: position 4,080,610 of record NZ_CP117449.1, on the reverse strand, counting down.
AAGCCGCACAAACTGCCCGCCGAGCGCGTAAACGCGCCGGGAGATATTCACCGTCCTGCGAACAAAACCGGTGTGGATGAAAGTTCCGAGCTCGCCCCCAAGCCACGAACGCTCTCCCACGTTGTTTATTTCGTTCCAGATATCGAAAAGGCCGAGCGCTTCTATGCGGATCGTCTGGGCTTCAAACTCACCGACAAATTTGTCGGGATGGGTCCATTTCTGCGTCCTGCGGGTACTTTCGACCACCACACGCTTTTCTTCATTCAAACCCCGCCGCATTTGCAGGGATGCGAGCACTTTACCTTCCATATGGGGGGGCCTCAGGAAGTACTGCAAGCCGGCTATGCGTTTGCAGCTAAAGGTTATGAGTCATATTGGGGGCCGGGGCGACATAAGTTTGGGTCTAACTGGTTCTGGTACTTCAATACCCCATTGGGCTGCCACATCGAGTACGACGCCGATATGGATCAGCACGACGATGACTGGTCGCCGCGCGTAGCTCCTGCAATCATGGATAACTCCCAGGTGTTCCTGTTCCAATGGCGTGAAAAATGGGCTCCTGGCGGCAAGTCTGATTAATAAGGGGGGTAAGTTGAAGATGGCAAAATCTGATCGCCGCAGGCTTTGCCATCTCGAGCAAATTGCGCCAGGCCAATCTTTGGGGTTTAGAAAGGAAAGCACAGGTCCCGACGACATATTTTTAGTCAATGACGGCGGAAATATCTATGGCTATAAAAATTCTTGTCCCCATTGGCCCGGTTCAACTATGCCAGTTCGCAAGAATCGATATCTCGACAGCGAGTCCAGTCATATCGTTTGTAGTGGTCATGGTGCGTTGTTTGAAATTAGTTCGGGTTTGTGCATAAAAGGCCCCTGTACCGGCTTGCGTTTGACACCTGTGAGTTTGGAAATTACTGAGATGAAAGAAATATTTTTACTGGAAGAGCCGCATCCATAGGATTTTTGGCAAATCCTTATGTTATTTGACTGCGTCAATTTCCATTGCCAAAAACAAAAACAAGAAAGGAACGTGTGATGAAGACTCCAGCTGATTTTCGCCTGGTGATTTTTTTGGGTGTATTGCTACTTGCCGCCAACTCGATGGCGCTTGAAGGAGGTGCTTCCAGTTATCCATTGGGTATTGTAACTGTCATGAGTGGGGCAGTAGGTGCTCCAGGTGAAACCCATGCCTATACATACAATAAAACCGTTGCCATAGATTCGATTCGAGATGGGCAAGGAAATAAGGTATTTCAAAAGGCTAAAGGAAGAGTTCACTCGCATGCTTTGAGATTAGTACACACGCTTGATGGGCCAACACTACTTGGCGGGAACGTCTCATTGCAGCTCGCAGTTCCTTACGTTGCTGGTCACCTGGATATTCCTGCATTGGGAGCATTTGGTAGAGACTCCTCGAATGGAATGGGCGACCCATTATTCGGTGCCTTGGTCAGCTGGCAGTCTCCAACCTATCTTCATAACCTGGAGTTGGATTTTGTAGCGCCTTGGGGGAAATATGATGAACACGCCTTGATTAATCCAGGAAACAATAGTAAGGCAATTTATGCTGCTTACGCCTTTACGTGGTTTCCAATGCCTCAAGTTGAGGTCAGCTCGAAGATCAGTGTCAACTATAGCTACGAAAATCCAAAGACTGACTATAAATCTGGAGTGCAGGTCGTTGCAGACTATGGATTTAACTATCGGCTGACCCAGAATTGGCTGGCAGGTATTGGTGGATATTTGTCGACTCAGTTGAATGATGACCAGTCCCACGGGGGATGATATAGGTAATCGAACAAGATCCATAAAGGTCGGCCCGCAAGTGGGTTACGCAAGTCGGGATTTTGGAGTAGTACTCGGCTATCAAAAAGATGTTTATGCTCGAAATACTTCGGAAGGCGACACAGTGATGCTCAATGGAATGTTTAAATTTTAATTAGGTGCTGCAATTTTACGCTTGGCTTCTAGTGCAAGCGTTTTTTTTAATAAAATCATTGTGGCGATTTAGCTTTACTGCCCTCGACGCCATCTGCCATTCAGCACGTATCGATTCTTAGGCATAGAGAAACGATACCTGACGCTATTTTATGCCTTTCAGTTTGAACTCTAAACTTTAACTTTCTCGAAAGTTAGCTTGCAGAACATAACAAAAATGGATACGTATTAAACGGTACGTTCCGTTTTTCTTGTAATTGTTGCCACTTAGCAGATGAACGGTGAAGATTACGCTTGCGCGTGTCTGTTTACCCGGCAGGAAAGGGGGCTGAAACTTTCAAACCTCAAAAAATCATAACTATCTGCCTTACAGGGCTTTCTGTTGGTGGATCCTCGGATTTATACGCTGCCAGGGTCACGGTATGCCAGCCCCCCAACAGGGATCCGTAGGCAAAACACATCACCCTGGGCTTGACAGACCAGGTTGATAGCTGTAAGTATACGAAACGTCCCGTATTGTTAAATCTAATGGGGATGGTCATATCGCTGGTGCTCGGTGAGACCCGGATAGGTATATGCGTTTCGGAAGGAGCGGTTAAGTAGCATAATTTAAGTTTAGCGAAGCCTAATACAAAAACAAAAGAGGTTCGTATATGCGTGTAATAAAGTCTACTGCGTACTCATATCCGTCGCCTTCAGGGCGGCCAAAGTTCCTATCATGCGTTCTAGCAGGCGGTGCGCTGAGTGTGATATCGATGAGTGCCAGTGCATTTCAAATTGATACGGGCGACAATGATCTTAGTGCACGCTGGGATAACACCCTCAAGTATAGTTCTGCATGGCGTCTGAAGGACCCAAGCAGCAAGCTTTCGAAAAGCGAAGTTAGCCTGAACCAGGATGACGGTGACCGTGCTTTTGATAAGGGCCTTATCTCTAACCGTTTTGACCTGCTCTCGGAAATGGATATCGGTTACCGTAATTTTGGTGGTCGTCTAAGCGGAGCAGCCTGGTTCGACACCGAATACCAGAAGGACAACGATAACAACAACCCCGCGCGCGCGAATCAGGTTTCGGTTGCCTATGATGAATTCACTGATGACACTCGACATCTGCACGGCGGTGATGGTGAGTTATTAGATGCATTCGTCTATTGGAATGGTGAAGTTGCGGATCGAGCTTTGTCCTTTCGTTTGGGTCGGCATGGCCTGATTTGGGGGGAAAGTCTGTTTTTCGGGGCCAACGGGATTGCTGGCGGAATGGCTCCGGTGGACGTGGTAAAGGCTATCTCAGTACCCAACACCCAGTTCAAGGAAATCACCAGACCAGTTAGTCAGTTGTCTACTTCCTACCAACTTACTGATGCGCTTTCGTTGGGTGCGTTCTATCAGTTTGAGTGGGAAGAAACACGATTACCTGCGGCGGGTAGCTATTTTTCCACCCTCGACATGATGGGAGAGGGGGCTGAGCGCCTGATTGTCGGGGAGCCATTCCCTGATTTTCTCGGTGGTAATCCAAGCAGCCCTGCGGCCTTTTTTCATGGTAAGGACAAAAAAGCCCGGAGTTCTGGACAGGGTGGCCTGCAGTTACGCTATGCAGCTGAAACTGTTGATTACGGGCTTTATGCTATCCAATACCATGATAAAACCCCGCAGTTGTACCTCCGTCCTGGCGTAGGCGCCCCTAATTTTGCAACCGGACAAGTAGGTGAGTTCTTCTGGGTGTATCCGGAGGATATACGCGCACTGGGCGCAAGTTTTACCACGTCAGTGGGTGAGTATAACTTTGCCGGGGAAGCGTCTATGCGCTGGAATATGCCCCTGGTATCGAATGGTCAGGTCGTACTGCCAGATGTAGACGCTGACAATGACAATCATCCACTTTACGCGGTCGGGCGGACTGCCCACGTGAATTTGAACGTGCTCGCATCTCTCGAGCCAACTTTCATATCCAATGAGGCCAGCTTGATCGGTGAAATTGCCTGGAACCGTTTGTTGAAGGTTACTGAAAACCGATCAGCACTGGATCCGAATGCTACAGATGACGGGGTAGGGCTCAAGTTGGTGTATACACCAACTTATCGTCAGGTCTTCCCGGGCGTCGATCTTGGTGTTCCGCTAGGTGTCAGCTACTTCCCTATGGGTAAGTCGGCAGTAGTTGGCGCTTTCGGTCCTGATAAAGGTGGTGATTTCAATATCGGTGTAACCGCCACCTACCTTGATCGTGTCACTTGTGGTTTGACGTACACACATTATTACGGTCCATCTGACACTACGCTCAATGAGGCCAGCCAGTTTAATTATAAGCAATCATTTAAAGATCGGGATTACCTGGCCTTCTCTATCAAGAGCACTTTCTAAGAGGACTTGAACATGATTTCTCGAATTAAATTCAGTGCTGCTTATTTTTTCATAATGAGTGCTATTGCTTTTAGTGCGTCCGCGATGGCTACCGGAGTAGATGATTTAGGCAAAAGCCTGACCCCCTTTGGCGCTGAGCGGGCTGGTAACGCGGATAAAACTATCCCGGCATGGGAGGGTGGATATACCACCGTTGATTCGTCTTATCAGAAGGGTGGTAAGCGTGGCGATCCTTTCGCCGCGGATAAACCACTGTTCAGTATTACTTCGAAGAACATGGCTCAATACGCAGATAAGCTGAGCGATGGTGTTAAAGAAATGTTCAAACGGTATCCAGACACCTATCGAATGGATATCTACCCAACACGTCGAACAGCAGCGGCTCCGCAGTGGGTGTATGACAATACAGCCAAGAATGCGGTTAATGCCAAGCTGGTAGAGGGTAGCGCGGGTCCAATGCCCGAAGGGGCTTATGGCGGTATCCCGTTTCCGATTCCGAAAAATGGTGACGAGGCGATGTGGAATCATCTGCTGAGTTGGAGCGGTACCTCCATTACGCGGGACGCTCGCTTTTATTTGATGACTGCCGATGGTCAACAGGTAATGACTACCGATGGTAAGGCTATCCAAGAAATGCCGTATTACTTTCAGGATGGCTCGGCGCAGAATTTCGATGGCGATTACTGGATGATTCGCCTGCTTAATATTGGCCCACCGATTCGTGCTGGTGAGCAGGCGATGGATCGGGCCAATCTCAATGCCGATAAATCACAGACGCATATCTACCTTGCCGGCCAACGGCGAGTGCGCAAGGTACCTAACTCCTGCTGCGACACGCCAGCGCCTTCAACAGCAGGCGTGATGGCCTATGATGAACTGTCCGTTTATAAAGGGCGGCTCAACCGGTTCAATTGGAAGTTAGTAGGTAAAAAGGAACTTTATATTCCCTATAACACCAATAAATTCTTTACCGCAGGCAAACCGGAAGACGTACTTGGTAAGCGGCATCTTAATCCAGACGTCTTGCGCTGGGAACTGCATCGTGTGTGGGTTGTCGAGGCAAATCTGAAGCCTGGCGAGCGCCATCAAATGGTTAAGAGCCGTTACTACCTGGATGAAGATACCTGGCAAGCGCTGTTGGGCGATCGTTGGGATGCAAGTGGTCAATTGGCCAAAACGCTGTGGGCGCTACCGGCAGTCATGCCAGATATTCCTGCTCAGGCTTCTGTCTCGTCGGGGTTCTATGACTTTATGTCCGGTACTTGGTTTGTACTTGACCTGCTCACTGGACAGTCCTCGCAATGGGGGATTGTCGAGCGTTTCAAGAAGTCTGACTTCTCGCCAACAGTAATGGCGGGGCAGGGTGTGCGTTAACGCTAAGACTCTCTGAAAAGCACCGACAATCTCAGTTGTCGGTGCTTTTGCGACACGCGGTTCAAGAGATAATAAAAATGATAATAAACAGTCGTTTAAGTGCCTTGGCGTTAGCTTTGGCTTTGTCTGCTTTAGCTTCGCTTGCTTGTGCTGAGGGTGGAGCCGTAGGCTCTGTCCTGAGCTCATCGGCGATGCAAATCGCCACACCCGCTCATGCTGTTTTGATTGATTTGGCACGTGCTGGTGATCGACTGATTGCGGTTGGTGAAAGAGGCGTCATTGTACTTTCCGATGACAATGGCCAGTCCTGGAGACAGGTGCAGGTACCGGTCTCAGTCAGTCTGGTTGCGGTTCAGTTCATCGATGACGAACATGGCTGGGCGGTCGGACACGGTGGCACAGTGTTGGCCACTGCTGACGGTGGTGAGCGCTGGAGCCTCCAGCTTACGGGTATACAGGCTGCAGAGATTGAGTTAAAGGCAGCTCAAGATATAAAGGCTAATGCAGTCGCTGCCGACGCGGCTGATATGCGCATTTCCAATGCCGAACGCCTGGTAGCAGATGGGCCGGATAAACCATTCCTGGCGCTGCATTTTCTTGATGCCAGCCACGGCCTCGTAGCCGGCTCTTACGGAATGGTTTTTTCTACTCAGGATGGTGGGGCAACATGGCAATCGCTGATAGGCAGCATCGAAAATCCGTCGCTTGTGCACATCTACGCGATCGCTCGGAAAGACCACCTTTGGTTTCTTGCCGGTGAACAAGGTTATGTAGCTCGCTCAACAGATGACGGAAAGTCTTTCACACAATTGCCAAGCCCATATAACGGTAGCTTTTTCACTGCGAATGTACGGGGTGACGGAGCTCTGCTGATCGCGGGACTTAAAGGCCATGCCTATTTGTCATCTGATGATGGTGCCAGCTTTAATCAATTGAAGGTGTCTAGGCCGAGTTCAATCAGTAGTTCCGCTCGATTGCCAGATGGAAGTGTATTGCTAGCCAATCAAACTGGTGATGTGTTCAGTAGCTCCACCTCAAATGGTTTAGCACTTAACCCGGTGGGCAATCCGCTGGGAATTCCCGTGAGCAGCATTGTTGAGGCGGTCGACGGTAGTCTGATTACCTCCGGTTTTGCTGGTTTGTCACGTTTTTCACATCCCGCCACTGAAGTTTCGGAGTGAGCATATGAATTCCGCTCGTCATCCTTCCCTGCCTGAGTCAGGCATATTTGATCCAAGGTCAGGGACCTTGGTTGAGCGTGCTTTATTCAACCATCGCCACTGGGTGCTTCTGCTATGTCTGCTGACGACGGTCCTGCTCGGCTGGCAATCCACTCGACTGGGATTGAACGCTAGTTTCGAGAAGATGATCCCGACTGGTCATCCCTATATTGCCAATTATCTAGCCAATCAAAAGGAGCTCTCCGGACTCGGTAATACGGTGCGTATCGCGGTTGCAAACAAGAAGGGGGATATCTACGACACTGATTACCTGCGTACTTTGCAGTCCATGAACGATCGTATCTTTTTGCTGCCAGGCGTGGACCGCGTGTACATGAAGTCGCTATGGACGCCTTCCACACGCTGGGTTTCGGTGACGGAGGATGGGCTTGATGGTGGACCGGTCATTCCTGACAAGTACGACGGCAGCCCCGCATCCCTCGCTGAGTTACGAAGCAATGTGCAGTTGTCCAACGAGATAGGCCAACTGGTAGCCTTCGACCAGCGGTCCAGCATCATTTCCATTCCTTTGCTCTCACGCACGCCGGAGGGGCAGCCCCTCGACTACGCCAAACTTTCTGCTCAGTTGGAAGCGCTTCGCGCTGAGTTTCAAAGCGACAACATTGACATTCACATCACGGGGTTCGCAAAGAAGGTAGGGGACCTGATAGATGGGCTGGGGCAAATCATGCTGTTCTTTGCCGCCGCCATTGCTATCACGACAGTAGTGCTCTATGGCTACACCCGATGCCTGCGGAGCACATTTCTGGTCGTGCTTTGCTCGGTAGTGGCAGTTGTCTGGCAGCTTGGTTTGCTGCCGTTGCTGGGGTATGAGCTTGACCCATATTCGGTCCTGGTGCCCTTTCTGGTGTTTGCCATTGGCATGAGTCATGGCGCCCAGAAAATGAACGGCATCATGCAGGATATTGGTCGCGGCATGCACCGAGTGGTTGCCGCGCGCTTCACGTTTCGTCGCCTGTTTCTCGCCGGTCTGACTGCACTGCTTTGTGATGCGGTGGGATTCGCCGTGTTAATGATCATTCAGATTAAAGTCATTCAAGATTTGGCCATTATCGCTAGCATCGGCGTTGCGGTGCTGATTTTCACCAACCTCATTTTGCTACCCGTCCTGCTCTCCTATGTCGGCGTCAATCGCTGCGCAGCCGAACTAAGCCTCAAGAGCGAACGGGCCGAGCAGAGTGGTCAAGCGCGACACGTTTTTTGGCGATTCCTTGATCTATTTACTCGAAAACCATGGGCCTTGATCAGCGTAGTTGTCAGCCTGGTGGCTGCTGTGCTGGGCTTTATGGTCAGCTTGCATCTGGCAATTGGCGATCTTGATGCGGGAGCGCCAGAGCTACGTCCAGACTCGCGTTACAATCTGGACGATGCCTTCATGACCCGCAGCTACGGGGCCAGCAGTGACCTGTTTGCCATAATGGTGAAGACGCCGAAGAGTGCCTGCTCTCGCTACGACATCTTGCGCAAGGTCGATGATTTAGATTGGCAGTTGCGTAGTTTGCCCGGTGTAGATTCAACCAACTCCATGGCGCTGCTAAATCGTCGTATGTTGGTAGGCCTGTCTGAGGGCAACTCGAAGTGGTACGAGCTGCAAAACAACCAGGCAATGCTCAACATGATTACCGCCAGCGCGCCACGTGGACTTTACAACGAGTCCTGCAGCCTGCTGACGCTTTACGTTTTTCTCAAAGACCATAAAGCTGAAACCCTTTCGCGCCTGGTTAATCACGTCGAAGCTTTTGCAGCGGCTAATGACACCGATGAAGTCAAATTCCAGCTTGCTGCCGGTTCTGCAGGAATAGAGGCGGCAACTAACATTGTGGTCAAAGAGGCCAACCGCGAAATGCTGTTTTGGGTGTACGGCGCGGTTATTTTGCTCTGCCTCATCACCTTCAGGTCTTGGCGAGCGACTTTGTGTGCCGTAATTCCGCTTATGCTCACGTCGATACTGTGTGAGGCATTGATGGTCGGGTTAGGTATTGGCGTAAAAGTGGCGACGTTGCCGGTAATCGCTCTAGGTGTCGGTATCGGGGTTGATTACGCGCTGTATGTAATGACCATCATGCTGGGTTTCTTGCGCGAAGGAAAAAGCCTCTCGGAAGCTTACTACCGTGCCTTGGTTTCCACTGGGAAGGTCGTAATGCTCACAGGGATAACTTTGGCGATAGGTGTTGGTACCTGGATATTTTCCCCCATCAAGTTCCAGGCTGACATGGGTGTTCTCCTGGCGTTCATGTTTGTCTGGAACATGGTGGGGGCTCTTCTCCTGCTGCCGGCACTGGCTTACTTTCTTTTGCCTTCCACCCCCCGTACCGATGCTTCCAGCAGCAAGGTGGCCAACCCGATGGCGTTGAGTGAACAACCCACTTCAGCTCATCCACTGCGTCTGCACAGCGCCAACTCCTGATCATCGCGCCACGGCGTATTACGGTTGATCAAGGGCTTTCATAACAACTGCGGCGGGGGAATATAGTGCGCGGATAATCCTGGACCTGGTTCAGGTTTTTTTCCGGCCATTGACGCTGCCTACGTTGGGCAGGCCGTAGCGGCTCCTTCAGTGGACATGTTTCCCTGTCCCCTGGCGCACCACCACTAGCATGAAGAGGGATGGGTATGTCTTTGGTGAACCGGTTACTGGGTAATCTCTCGGTAGGAGCTAAGCTGTCGATCGGTTTTGGCTTGGTGCTGCTATTCACTCTCGGGGTGGGAATTACCGCGTTTCATTCTTTGAGTTTGTTGGGGGCACGCGGTGAACAACTCCGTACTGAGGACTGGATTCAAACGTTGATCCTGCAGGCTCGAATCGCGGAAAAAGAATATGCGCTAAATCTTTCTCCTCTGGCGCAGGATCAAGTGCGAAGTGCAATTGACCAGCTCATTCGCCATTTTGATGATCTCCCCCAAAAAAACAGCGCTGAGATAGCGATGCGGGATGCGTCCAGCGACTATTTGAAGCAATTCCTGAGTTATGCCGAGTCTCTTCAGCGAGCACGCGAGGCTCGCTTGCGCATGCAAATACTCGCCCAGACAGCGGGGGAGAGCTTCACCTTGGTATTTCTCGATCAGCTGGATGCATTGAGCGAGCAACAAGAACAAGGAGCCTCTCCAGGCAGTGGGAAACTGTTGTTGCTGGAACAGACCACCGCTCTGCGTGACAAGCTGGCGAAGCTCCGTGACAGCGAACTTTATTATTCGTTGGATGGTGAGGAGCGCTTCCGTAGCGATTGGGAGATGAGCATGAGCGACCTGCTGTCTTCAATGCAGGTGCTCAATCTTGATGATCAGGAAAAGGTTTCGCTGCAGGCTGCAAGCAACGCTTTGGGAGATTATCGAAAAGCCTTCGAACAGTTCGTTGCCAGCCGCAAGCAAATAGCACTTAGTAGCGAAGCGATGAACACGCAAACCCAGCAAGTCAGCGGGTTGCTGGATAAGGCCAACCAATTTCAGAGCCAGGCGATTCAACGCGATAGTCGCAGTGCATTCCTTCAGCTTGGCCTTATCAGCCTGCTGGCATTAGCGTTGGGTGTTGGCGCCAGTCTATTAATACGCCACTTGATACTGCAGCCATTACGTCGGGTTGTTCATTTGGCGCAACAGGTTGCTGCAGGCGACCTAAATTGCGCGCTTGACGGTAGTAGCGGTCGCCATGATGAGCTTGGGCAGCTATTGGATACGGTCAATGGCATGCTAGGTAGTTTGAGAGGTTTGGTGGGTCGAATTGGTTCCGGGGTAGGCCTGCTCAATGGAACGGCAGGGAGTCTGGCAGAAGTCATTCAGCGCAGCAGCCGGGGTGTTGAAAGACAACGACAGGAGACTGAAATCGCCGCAACCGCAATGCAGCAAATGACCGCGATGGCCAGCGAAGTTTCGCATAATGTCAAGGAGGCTAGTGCTGCCGTCACTCTTGCCGATGGCCAGGCGCGCGAAGGTGACGATTTGGTACGCAAAGCGGGTTCCAAGATCGATCAATTAGCTTTGGAAATGACCGGCTGCGCTGATGCCATGCAATCTTTGCTGCTGGAAAGTACCGCCATAGGCGGTGTACTTGACGTTATTAAGGCTGTAGCAGAGCAGACAAATTTACTGGCATTAAATGCGGCCATAGAAGCTGCGCGAGCGGGTGAACATGGTCGTGGATTCGCGGTAGTTGCTGACGAAGTGCGTGGATTGGCGCGCCGCACACAACGTTCTACTGCGGAAATCGAAGGCTTGATCAGTCGACTGCGTGGGGTTGCCCATCAGGCAACTGAGCGGCTTCAAGGGAGTCATGTACTAACAGGAGAAACAGTGATCCTTGCTGGTCAGGCATCTCAGGCATTGACGCGTATTACCCGCGCGGTATCAAGCATTGAGCAGATGAACAAACAAATCTCGGCGGCAGCGGAGCAACAACAAGTTTTGGCACAACAGGCGAGCCAGAACATAGTGCGGGTGCGCGAGGTGGCAGAGGAAAGCGCCCAGGAAAGTGTGAAATTGCAGCAGTTGACGCTCGAACTCCAGCAAGTGGATCAGGAGTTGAATACAGCGGTCGGTCACTTCCGCACGTAAGTATTTTCATCCAGTAGCGAGTTACGCTCCAGCGTATACCCCCTTCGAGCTGGAACAGTCTGGCCAGATCAATTCGCCGTGCGTTGAGCTGCGTCGCCGAGTGGCCAGAAAGCATTTCCACCAAGTGCTCGGTTTTCCCTGCTGTTCGCCCAGGAAGCGGGGCTGGAAACAAGGTTAGGGGCGGGCAACATGTTTGCGTTAGTCGAATAGCCGCCCATCATCTGGTAATTCCAAAGGCACACTCCAACTTTCCGCGTTTCAGACGCTTTTTAGAGTGGAAGGAAAGTGAGTTGGGACATGAATTCACTTATTGAGCAACGTCGATACAAAAGTAGTTTTCGCTCACACCGGAGTAAGCATTGAAAGAGCTTTAATGGTGATCTCGCTCAACGAGCCAAACCATTCAGCAGAAGGTGTATTCAGTACTTTTCACCTATCAAAGACCTGGTTTCACGCAGGGCCGCCGACATCTCGCCGACGAGGCTTTCCCTCGTCTCTTCACGTATTAATGGATTGGTGCAGCGCCAAAACTGCCTAGAAAACGGCCATATCCAAGCTCGCGGAACTCCTACAGCTTAAACACCAGGTAGACGGTTGAACCCCTCGGAGGTGATGCTGGCCTGAATTGTTGACGCCGATGCCAAATTGCCCGTAACCGTCCGGCCAGCACCCTCTCCTGAAAGCCCTCCAAATTAGCCAAGATAGTGGACACCATTTTTTAGTGGACACTATCTTGGATACCGTTGCCCTAGCCCGTCGAACCGGCCGCCGCCCCAACTTCTCGCTGGCGTTCAAACGCCAAGTCGTCGAGGCGACCCTCCAGCCTGGCGCCTCCGTGTCGTTGATCGCTCGTGAGCATGACGTCAATGCCAACCTGGTGTTTCGCTGGCGGCATCAATATCAGGAAGGGGTATTCGGCGTCGTCAGCCAGAGCGCAACGCTTCTGCCCGTCCAGGTGATGGAGGCGCCAATCGATCTGCCGCACGTCGTCCAGCCACAGGCGGAGTGTCATTCCGAGATCGCAGTTGAGGTCGGAAAAGCCAAGTTGCGTATCATGGGCGCACCCGATCCGCAGACGCTGCAATTCGTCTTGCAGCAGTTGCTGCGATGATTGCCCCGCCCGCTGGAACCCGTATCTGGATCGCCGCCGGCGTCACGGATATGCGCCGTGGCTTCGATGGTTTAGCGGCACTGGTGCAGACACAGTTGGAAGCCGACCCGTTTTCCGGTCAGATATTTGCCTTTCGCGGACGGCGCGGTGACCGGATCAAGCTGTTGTGGTGGGATGGCGACGGCTTGTGTCTGTTTTGCAAACGGTTGGAACAAGGGCGCTTCGTCTGGCCGCAAGCAACCAGCGGCAGCGTGTCGCTGACGCCTGCGCAGTTATCGATGCTGTTGGAAGGCATTGATTGGCGCAGGCCAATTCGTACAGCGCCTGTCCTCGCAGTCTGACTTGCCGCGCTGAAAAAATCCCCAGTAACATGCGGTCATGACTCTCGTGACCGACTCCCTGCCGAACGATCTTCAAGCCTTGAAGACTCTGGTCTCTGCCCAGCGGGCAGAGATTGAGCGCTTGAAAATGATGATCGCCAAGCTGCGTCGTACGCAGTTCGGTCGCAGCTCCGAGCAACTGGACGCGATGATCGATCAACTCCAGTTGAGCCTCGAAGAGCTGCAAGTCAGCCAAGCCGAAATGACAACGCCAGTCGAACCGGCACCTCGCGCAGTTTCGCGCCGCAAACCATTGCCCGAACACCTGCCTCGCGAAACTCACGTGCATCAGCCCGAGTCGCAATGCACGGGCTGCGTGGGAAGCTTCGCTATTTGGGTGAGGATGTGTCCGAAGTGCTGGAGTACGTTCCGGCACGTTTCAAAGTTATTTGCCATGTCCGTCCGAAGTGGGTCTGTCGCTGCTGCGAGCACATCGCCCAGGTGCCGGCGCCGAGTCGTCCGATAGCCCGAGGCCTTGCAGGCCCGGGGTTGTTGGCCCATGTGCTGGTCTCCAAGTTTGTTGATCATTTGCCGTTGTATCGGCAGTCCGAGATCTACGCCCGTGAGGGCGTCGAGCTGGAGCGCTCAACCCTGGCCGACTGGGTGGGCCAGAGCAGTCAGTTGCTCAGGCCGCTGATCAACGCCCTTGAGCACCACGTCATGAGCGGTCACAAAGTCCATGCAGACGACACGCCGATTGGCGTGCTCGCGCCGGGCAACGGCAAGACCAAAACGGCTCGCCTGTGGACATACGTGCGGGACGACCGGCCTGCGGGTGACTCGACACCGGCGGCGGTCTGGTTTGCCTACTCGTCGGATCGCAAGGGGCAACATCCGCGCGCTCATCTCAAGGGCTTTAGCGGGATCTTGCAGGCTGACGGCTACGCCGGTTTTGCTCAGCTGTATGCGACGGGCACTATTGAGGAAGCTGCATGCTGGGCTCACGCCCGGCGCAAGTTTTACGATGTCTACAAAGACTTGGCTTCACCCCTTGCCGCCGAGGCGCTGCAACGGATTGCAGCCCTGTATGCCATCGAAAGTGAGATCCGAGGGCAGCCGCCTAACCTGCGAAAAACGGTTCGGCAAAGTCGGGCCAGTCCGCTGCTGGAGCACCTGCACACATGGCTTAATCAGACGCTGACTCAACTGTCGAAAAAGTCGGCATTGGGCGGTGCAATCCTCTATGCCCTCAACCGGTGGCAGGCCTTAACGCGCTACTGCAATGACGGCCGAATCGAAATCGACAACAACGCCGCCGAACGGGCGCTACGCGCCGTCGCGCTGGGCCGCAAAAACTACCTGTTTGCCGGTTCCGATGTCGGCGGAGAACGAGCCGCTGCGATTTACAGCCTGGTGGGTACTGCCAAGCTAAACGGGTTAAACCCACAGGCCTATCTGGCCTACGTACTTGAGCACATTGCCGAACACTCGATCAATCGGGTGAGCGAGTTGCTGCCTTGGAACATTTCTTTGAATCACACTGAACACTGCGAGGCCACCTGATCCATGGTTAAAACTGTCCGTTTACCCAAACCCGCCCCCGACCTGTTACTGCTGCACATCGAGCTGAAGTGGATCACTCCGAAGATTTGGCGTCGGTTCGCGGTGCCTGAAAACATCACCTTGGGCAAGCTGCACCATGTCATCCAGGTCGTGATGGGCTGGAGTGATAGCCATCTGCATGAGTTTGAAATTGCTGGTGAGAATTACGGCATGCCCGACCCTGATGGTTGGGGGCCGACGGTGAACCCGGAATCCCGTAAAACGCTGATCAAGGCGCTAAGCGGAAAGCGGACATTCAATTATCTCTACGACTTTGGTGACAGCTGGCATCACAGTATCAAGGTCGAAAAAACGCTACCCGCTGTTGCCTGTCCTCAGGTGCCGTACTGCATCGACGGCGCCAATGCTTGCCCACCGGAAGACGTGGGTGGCGGGCCTGGTTACGAGGAGTTTCTGGAGGCGATGGGCAACCCCGATCATCCAGAGCATGACGCCATGGTTGAATGGCATGGCGATGTTTTTGATCCGGCGACATTTGAGTGCGAGCGCGTGAACCAGTGGTTTAAACGGATTAAGGTTTGAGTTGCAAGGCGGTGTAGCTCGGACGCTTACAATTGCCCCACGTGGCGACGCAAGACTGACCCATCTTCAAGTCGGCACAAATCCAGCACAGGTATTGGTTCGCGAGGAATTAGAATGGGTCAGTGACACCTCGGTAACTGGGTCAATTCGGCGTCGGCGCCAACACTCTAGGCGGTCTCGGAACTCATGGAAGCGGTTTTGTCTTGGCTTTACCACCATCTTGGGAGCTTGTGAATTGCCCTGGGTTTGATGAAACCCCAAACCCATAAGGGTGTTGCTCTTCTTTGAGGGCCGTACCTATGAGCGGTAGCAAACGAAGGCGAGCCTTATTAGGCTTATGATCGTGCATTGACACACACCGTATAAATAAGGGGGGCCTGATGGCAACTGCACATGTTTTCATCGCCACCAGTCTGGATGGCTTCATCGCCCGGCCCGATGGCGACATCGACTGGCTTTTGCAGCGCGATGATCAGACCGAGGATCATGGCTACTCAGATTTCATCGCCGACAAGGATGTAATCGTGATGGGGCGGGGAAGCTATGAGAAGGTGCTAACCTTCGACACATGGTTCTATGACCGGCCCGTGGTGGTGCTGTCTGAGCAGTTGGCCGACTCTCCGGTGCCCGAGGCGCTGAAGGGCAAGCTGCGTTTTTCCAACCACTCACCTAGGGACGTGATGGAGGAACTGGCGAGGCAAGGCATGCGTCGGGTCTATGTCGATGGCGGGCAGTTGGTGCAATCATTCCTGCGCGATGAATTGGTCGCCGATATGGTGATCACCACCGTTCCCGTGCTGATCGGGTCGGGTAGGCCATTGTTCGGGGGCCTTCAGCGGGATGTTGACTTGAAACTGTTATCCAGCCGCTGTTTTCCTTCGGGTTTGGTGCAGTCCACCTATCGGCTGGCCCCATAACCCACCCGAATGGACGTCCTACCCAAGGCAAGGGCGGGGGTACGCATCGTACCCCCGCCCTCGATCATCTACTGGGCTCTTTGGTGGCCCACTGAAGGGGAGGATAGGAGCTTCAGGAATCCCTGCGTCCATCGACTGCTTCTGGGCCGATTTCTGACGGTCAAGATAGCCCGAAATCGACTCCAAGCAAGCGCTCAGTGGTATCTACGAAGCCATTATGGATTCCATAGTCAAGAACTGACCTATGAAGGAGGAAGTGATTCAGTGACGGCATAGGCTGGAAAAGACAACATCGACTCGTTTGGCGTGTGCTCGTAGGTCGAGGACAACACAGCACTGAGTCGATCGCCCAACAGGTTCCAGGCGCGTTTCTTCTCTTCGGCATAGTCGTGATGCAGGTAGTGGCGTCTCACCCGGGAGCCGGCCAACACATGATTTTGGCAGCGGTCGATGACGTCCAGACTGACCCCCAAGGCCTGCATCATGGTCGCGCCGGTACGGCGCAGGTCATGGGGCGTCCAGTCGCCGTTCTGGCCGTCGGCCAGGACCAGGGTGTCATCGTGACGCCGTCTGGAGAGGGCCTTGCGGTTTTTGAAGCGGGCCTGGCGATCGCCGACCTGCTTGCTCACTACCTTTAAGTCCACATGCCCATCATCCTGCTTGTTCGGAAAGCACCACCGAGAGTCGCCCGTGAGGGTCTTGAGTTCCTGAAAGAAATGCAGGGCGAAGGGGGAGAGGAAGACATGGTGGTCCTGTTTCTTGCCGCGAGTGCCTTTGACGTTTTCACTGGGGAGGAACCACGTCTGCCGCTCCAGATCGACATTTTTCCATTCGGCCTGCAGCAACTCGCCAATCCGGCACAGGGTGCCCAGGCTGATCCAAAGCGCGAGTTGAGTTTCTTTTTTTAACGGCCGAATGCCCTCGTACTTTTGACCCGCGGGGAGGGCGTTGTAATCGGCGGTCATTTGCTGGAAGCGGTTGTGCAGTTCCAACAGCTCAGCCGGTGGTAGGATGCGGCTTCTTTCGGCTTCGTAGTCGGCAGGGATCAGTGGGGTGATGTCGACCAGGTCCGTCGGATTGCCCTCAACCAGTAAGGCCCGCCAGGGCTGACGTTTTCTGGCCCAACTGAACATCTGGGTGAGGTCGGCGAAGAAGCTGATGGCTTGACGGTGAGCGCCGCGGTTGACCACGGTGCGGATCAGCGCCCGAATATCGTGTTCGGAAACATTGTTCACCGCGGTCTTGCCGAGTGCTGGGTAAAGGTCCTTACTAAAGCGCCGTTGCAACTCCGCGTTGCCGTCTTTACGCGCGACGCCATCCAACAGCCAGGCTTTGGCCAGATCCTGGACGGTCAGCGTTTGCACCTTCGCCGTTTTTACCTGCTCGGCCTCTGCGTTCGTTGCGGCATGCGCCTGTGCCTTGGCGGTTTTCTTGTGTTCGTTGGGATTGATCTGCTCATCGATGAGCGCACGTGCCTGGTTGCGTGCCTTGCGGATGTCCGTCAGGGATTTGCGCGGCCAGGACCCGCAGGAGTACTCTTTATTCTGCTCGCCCCACCGATAGCGATAGAAAAAGCTGACTGAAACACCGTCCTTTCGAACTGAGATTCGACCGGCGAGATTACCATCCTCGCGGAGGATGCGACCGGCATCATTGGCGGTCAGTGCTTCGAGTTCTTTAATGGTAATTTTAGCCATAAAACGGACTCCCCCTACTTTTACCCCCACAAAAACGTCGGCTCTTGATGGACGTTGCTGGAATCTCGTAGAGCAGAACGCCGCTGGAGCTCAAGTAAATACTAGCTTAGAAAAATCCAGAGTAAAATTCTGGAAGCTTTCAAGAGGTATGAAAAAGGAGATGGGGTGCTAGGGGTCGAGTGTTCGAATCACTCCGTCCCGACCATATAATTCAAAGGGTTGCGAGATTTTATCTCGCGACCCTTTTTTATTTTCAAGTGTTTTTACCCCTACGAAACGGCTGGCTTTGGATGGAATCCTCGTCTGCTTTGAAGAAAATGGACGCGAGATTTCTGGGTGCCAATGTCCCCCTCGGAGTATGTTTCGGCGATGGAGGATAAGGGGGACCTTGATGACGGCCCGTCAGCAATCTCCAGCTCTGACTGTGGGGGCGCGCTAAGAAGCCCCAATAGCCGGCGTGGTCCCGCTGGCGGTGGCCTCCGGGCCGATGACGCCAGCCAACGGGCAATCGGTACCGGCGTGATCGGTGGCATGCTTGCGGCAACGCTGCTCAGTGTTTTGTGGGTACCGGTGTTCTTTGTCTGGGTACTGTCCATGGCGAGTCGCTTGCGAACGCGCCGGCCCTGTTCACCGAAACAATAATCGAGAAGGGTGAGTGATGACCGCAGCTAAAGCCGCGTCGCTTTCACTCGATCGTTTCCCGTGCTTCTTCCTGAATCCATTCCACGAACGCCTTGATCTCAGCCCTCTGCACTGCTTCCGGCCGAGTGACGACGTAATAGGCAAATCTTGCCGGCCAAGGCTTGTCCATGACTTGCACAAGGCGACCCGCAGCGATTTCCTCGCGAGCGTACTCCTGAGGGACTAAAGCGAGGCCCTGGCCAGCCTCCGCGGCGCGAATCAGCAGGAAGTCATCTTCAAAAGCGGTACCGCGTTCGGCGCGTGGGTCTTTTGCGACGCCATGTGCCGTGAGCCACAAGGACCAGTCTGCGCGGTCAGAGTCGTGCAGCAGCGGGAAGTTCAGGCAATCCACGGGTTCCATGAGTTCAGGGCTTGCCGCCATGAAGGCGGAGCTTGCGACGGGCACCAATATGGGCGCCATCAATCGTGTGACCGCCAAGCCAGGGTAGCTTCCCAACCCATGCCGCAGTGCCACATCGACTCGGTCCCGACGCATATCCACCACGGCGGAAGTCGCCTCGACGCGGACCTCTATGTGCGGATGTCGCAGGTTGAAACGGCCCAGTCGTGGCACCAGCCATGAGGCAGCGAACGTAGCGACGGTGCTGACGGTCAAGGTTTGACGGGATTTGATCTCTTCCAGGGACTGCAACGCCTCCTGCATTTGTTCGAAAGCCTGGAACAGCGCGGGATGCACGCTGGCCCCCGCTTCAGTAAGGCGCAAACCGCTCCTCTCTCGCGTAAAAAGCGCCATTCCGATTCGATCTTCCAGCAACCGAATCTGTTGGCTGACCGCGCCTGATGTGACGCTCAAGGCTTCAGCGGCAGCTTTTATACTTCCTCGCTGGCCAACCTCAACGAAGGTTCTTAGTGCAAGAAGAGGCAGTGACGTTGCCATCGGCTTTAGTTTTCCTAAATGTGGTACGCAAAAATGATCGTTTCCGCTTACGAAACGCCAACGCGATGATACATCGTGTTTAGAGGTACTAAGTTAATTTAGCAAAACTAAATCAAATGGGATGCACAATGAATAACCCTCGCTGGCGCCTTTGCCTGATATTGCTCTGCACGACTCAGTTCGTCGCACTGCTCGACTTTTCCATCACCATGATTCCCTTGCCGCAAATTCAGGAAAGCCTGGGCTTCACGCCTGGCGCCTTGCAGTGGGTGATCAACGCGTATGGTGTCGCCATTGCAGGCTTCCTCCTGCTGGGCGGGCGTGCTGCCGACATGTTTGGCCGTCGCCGCGTGTTCCTGATTGGCCTGGTGATTTTCACCCTCGGTTCGTTGCTCGGTGGTTTCTCGCAAACTCCCGCCATGCTGATCGCCACCCGAGCCATGCAAGGCTTTGGCGCCGCGCTGTTTTCACCGGCAGCGTTTTCGCTGCTGCTGGCACTGTTTCCCGACCAGGCATCGCGTAATCGAGCGCTGGGTGCCTGGACGGCGGTGGCGGCGAGTGGCTTTGTCGCCGGCCTGATTCTGGGTGGGGTCATTACCGATGTCATGGGCTGGCGCTGGGTCCTTTGGATCAATGTACCGGTCGGCGTGCTGGTGATCGCATTGTCAGGTTACTTGCCGGCAGGCGAGCGTGACGTCGCCATGGTGGGCAGGCGTCTGGATATCGGCGGTGCCGTGTTGGTTGCCGGGGGCGCCGCGACGCTGGTGTTTGCGTTCGCCAACAGCGAGCACGTCGGGCTTGCGTCTCCAGTCACCTTTGGGCTGGTTGCCCTGGCTTTGGGTTTGCTCGCCTTGTTCGTCTGGGTAGAAAGCAAGGTGGAATACCCGTTGATGCCTATCCCGATTTTCTGGCGACGCATGACGGGGGGCGCGAACCTGGTGTCGCTGCTCGCGAACACCGCACTGGGCCCGACCTTTGTCGTGGTGGCGTTATACATGCAGGAAGTCCTCGGTTTTACCGCGACCCAGACAGGGTTGGGGCTGCTGCCGATGGCGATTGCGTTCACCCTCTCCAGTGCCTGGGTAGGCCCGAGCCTGATCGCCAAGGTTGATACCAAGCCGGTCATTCTGGGGGGCATGGCGTTGTTCATCTGCGGCCTGGCACTGCTTGGCCTTTGCTTGGCTGCAGATACTTCCTGGGCAGGCTCTATCCTTCCCGGCACGTTGCTGGCGGGCATTGGGTATGGCATCGCGTTTCCTGCCTGGACAGTGGCGGGTATTGAAGGCGTGGATGCCGTCGACCATGGCTTGGCGGGAGGCATGCTGACCACGACCCAGGAGGTGGGTTCGGCAGTTGGCTTGGCCGTGGGGGTGGCGGTGAGCATCGCTGTTTTGGCGGGCGGCGGCACTGAAGTACAAGGCTTCAGCTACGCCATCCTGGTTTCCGCCTGCATGGTGGTGGTCGGCGCTGTATGTGCCGCACTCATCTTGCCCGGCAAGGTCCAAAGCGTGGCTGTTGCAACGTAAGCACACCCGTCAACCGCTTACCTGGCTCGCCCTCGTCTTTTGAACTGACGAGGGCGAGCCGGGTAACGCGCCACAGCGATTGCCCAATCAGGCCGCCGGATCTTCCAGTTGCACTTTCCGCGGCGGCACGAAGGCCTGATCGTCACGCGAAAACTCGGCTTCAAGTGCCAACAACCCTCGCTTCTTGTCCAGGCCGCCGGTGTAGCCGGTCAGGTGACCCGTGGCGGCGATTACGCGATGGCAGGGCACGATGATCGATATCGGATTGACCGCGTTGGCCATGCCGATAGCACGAGCGGAGGAGGGCTTGCCCATTGCCTTTGCCAACTCGCCATACGTGGTAGTGGTTCCGTAGGGGATCTCCCTGAGCAACGCCCAAGCGTCTTTGAGAAACGCACTGCCAGCGGGGGCGAGCGGTATGTCGAATGTTTGGCGGGTACCGCAGAGGTATTCACGCAATTGCAGGCAAACCGCAGCGCCAGCCTGCTGATCCAGGATGGCGTCTCGGTATTCAGGCCTTTCGCTGAAATCGAGCCTTATCAGTGCACCGTTTTGGTCAAGCAGCATGTGGATCATGCCCAGGCGGCTATCGAGATAGCCTTGGAACAGGCGCGTTTGGGCAATAGACATGTTAGCGGTCTCCGGTTACGAGGCTGAGCAGGGGAGTGCCCGCCGGGCACTCCAGGTATCGAGCGCTTACCAGTGCTGAGGGAAGGGCAAAGGACCGCTATGTGAGGGGAACAGGGGCAGTACTTCTTCTGCCAGTTCCTGAAGAATCTCTTTTGCCGGGCGCTCCGCCATCTGGATACCGAGTGCGGCGTGGTTAACGCCTGCATCGCGCCATTCGCCAAGCAACTCGATCAGCCCGTTACGCCCGGTCTTGAGCACATACCCGCCCCGAAGAGGCGTGCGGGGGAAGTCCGGGTCCTGCGCCAAATCGATCCATTCATTGGTCATGTGCGGGCGGAAACCACCGCTCGGAATGTTGGCGCGCCAGGTGCGGATTTTTTCCGCCAGGCGGCGCGGCCCCATGATGTTCTGGGTGGAATCGGGAAAGGTCAGCCAACCATCGGCGTGTTCGCCCAGCCATTGCATGGATTGCCGAGAAGAGCCGGTAACGATCAGCGGAATACGGCCTGTAACGGGCTTTGGCAGCAGTTGTGCTTCGCTCAGGTGGCCAAGCGGCGAATGGATCATCGGCGCTTTTACTTGCAGCAATTGCCGAAAGTAATCCACCGAATGGGCAAAGCGCTCACCGCGCTCGCTATGCTCGAGCCCATAGGCGGGGAACTCCACTGGGCGATCGCCTGATGCGATGCCCATCACCAGCCTTCCTCCCGACAGTTGGTCTATGGTCGCAGCGGCTTTGGCCAAGTCTATGGGGTGGCGTAGCGAGAAAATCGCGCTACCGGTCACAAGGCTGACCTGCTTGGTGCGTGCGGCAAGATAGGCAAGGTAAGTGAACGGATCAAACAACTGCCCCGCATCACCAAATGAAGGGTCGTACAGGGGGACATCGCGGACCCAGGTGGCGGCAAAGCCCAGCCGATCGATTTCACTGACTAAATCCGCCTGGCCGGTGAGTACCGACATATCACCTTCGTAAAACCGCAGCGGCAAGAAGATCCCCAGCGTCAGTTGGTGTTGCTCGAACATGCGGCGGTAGCCAGGGTGCCCGGCGAAAGTCGCGGCATCCGCTCCCCGGATCGATGAAGGCGCAATGTGCGTTACGTTTTCGCTCATACCAGTTCCTTGGTGGGTGGGGTTATGGGCCAGTCGCCGGGTGCGGCAGCGAAATGCCACGTTGCACGGCTGGACGCAGGGCGACGCGCTCATACCAGCCCGTCAGATGGCGATGCTGGCTGAAGTCGAAATGGATGATGCGGGCGATGTGCATCCAGCCGAAGGTGGCTATATCGGCGATCGAATATTCGTCGCCCGCCAGCCATGTGTGCTCTGCCAAGCGCTGATCGAGTGTGCTGAATGTCGATTCAGTCAATTCCCGATAGCGCGCGATGGTTGCCGGGTTTGTTGAGCTTTCGAATAACTCGAAATGCACGCGTTGGCCCAACAAGGGTCCCATGCTTGAGGTATGGAACATCAGCCAGGTGATGGCCGACCAGTGTGCCTGCGGTTCCTCGGGCAACAGGCGAGCTGTTTTCTGCGCCAGGTAAAGCAGGATGGCGGCGGACTCGAACAGGGTTATGCCTGTCGCAGTGTCCATCAGTACGGGGATTCGTCCATGCGGGTTGAGTTGGAGAAAGTCAGGTTGACGGTTCTCTCCCTGCTCAATATGGACGTGCTTCAAGGTGTACGGGAGCCCCAATTCCTCCAGGGCAATGGTGATTTTGAAACCGTTGGGTGAGCTGTCGGTATAGAGAATGAGGTCAGGCGTTTTCGTCATTGTTTTAACCTTGAGGAACCACGGACTAGTCGAGTTGCTAATAGTCATGGTAGTCAAGAAAAAACGGGTTTAGAAACGATGATTTTTATTTCGTGGCATTAGTATTTCTAAATCATGATCGGGTTTTTCTTCTTCACATAGAAGACGGAACCTTCGGATAAGTGTGGTGCCAGAGAAATAATTAGTTACTTTTTTTGGGTGCGTTGCCAGTAGTCACCTTCGGCAATTACCGACTGAAAAAAACAAATAACTAGCTTTCCTTTTAATTTCGGAATGCGCACAGTGGCGATGTAAAGAGCAGTGACTCATTGCGCAATGAAAATAAAACAAGCGAATAATTCTATATCCTGAGGTTAGTAAAAATCCAAGCCATGTATAAGTCTTCTATTCCGTTACTTGCCCTTCGTGCCTTTGTTGAAGTGGGGCACTATGGTAGTGTGAAAACAGCTGCCAAAGTATTAAATGTAACGCCGGGAGCCGTCAGCCAGCACATGCGCTTACTGGAAGAACGGGTCGGAGCGTTATTGCTGATCCGTGAACCGCATGGTGTGCGCATGACTTAAGTTGGCGAAAATGCGCATTCGTTATTGTTCGAGGCATTTGCTCAGATCGAAAAGGTGGTTGATACCTTAAAAGGCGCCAGCAGCCAGTTGATGCTAACCGTGAGCACCGTGCCAGCCTTTGCCTCCACTTGGTTAGTTCCACGGCTGGGGAGTTTTAACCGTCAGTATCCGGAAATCGAAGTTCGGGTCGAGACGACTTCCTGCTTGGTGGACCTGCGCCGAGATCGCGTCGATATTGCCTTGCGTCATGGATTGGGGCACTACCCTGATCTGGATGTCACCCGGCTTGTCACGCCGGTGTTGGTCCCGGTCGCCAGCCCGAGCCTGCTCGCCCACACGCGTCCTCTGCAGACGCCGCAGGATTGCCTTGATTACCCATTACTGCACGATGCTGATCGGGCTGACTGGGCGCTTTGGTTAAATGCCCACGGGGTTTCACCTGACGCTAGATCGGAGCGAGGCTCCAGCTTCGAGGACGATGCGCTGCTCATTCGTGCTGCCGAATCGGGGCAGGGGCTGGCGCTGGTGCCTGAACTGCATGCGCAATCAGAGATAAAGTCGGGACGGTTGGTGAAGGTGCTGGATAACCCATGGCCCGCCGTATTTTCCTATTACATTGTCAGCAGGAAGGAAACGATTCATCGTCCGGAGGTCAGGGCGTTCACGGAATGGTTACTTAACGAAGCTCGAAACGGTGACAGGGAATACGTAGGGCAGGGCGAGGTGAATTTGTAGCAACGGAGGAGGCGTTTGAGCCGCTCCAGGCGTCATTGGCCGTAACGACATTTGAAGTGACTTTCAATTCTCATTGAAGGTCTAGGAGCGAGCTCCTCGCGGAGGGCTATCGCAGCCGGTGTTTTAATGGACTCCCCCTACTTTTCCCCCCACAAAAACGTCGGCTCTGGATGGACGTTCCTGGACTCTCGTAGAGCAGAATATCGCTGTAACTCAAGCAGATACTGGCTCAGAAAAATCCAGAGTAAAATTTTGGAGTCTTTCGAGAAGTATGAAAAAGAAGATGGGGTGCTAGGGGGTGAGTGTTCGAATCACTCCGTCCCGACCATTATTCATGAGTAAAATCAGACACTTAAGCCGATCAGTTAGATCGGTTTTTTTGTGCCTGCGCAAAACTAACCGGTGATTTCGCTGATATTCAGGTCGGGGATTGCCTCCGACCACACGATATCCGCGTGATCCCTCTGGTAGTTCTGGTCATGCTCTCGCTGGCATGGCCGGCGATCTTCTGCCCATCCTTTCCGGCTTTCTGATACAGATGCAGCGACAGCGCACGCACTTCGTGGAAGCCCGGCATTTCCTCTTCTATCGACCCCTTGGACAACCCGCCGCTTCCCGAACCCCATCGAATCGCCGGCGCCGTAGACGATCACCAGGCCAGAGCCCTTGGCGATCTGGATCAGGTCTTTATGGATGCGGCAAGGGTAGGTGATTCCGCATATACGGTCCGCAAGGTCTTCTTTGTTCATGGCATAGCTCCGCCCGCCGTTTACCAGCAGGCTGTGAGTTGTAAGGGTTTGGTTTGTAGTCAGATGGCTTTGGTGGGGGCTTGTATCAGGGAATAGCTGATATACGAGGAAGCCTCACTCGAATAAGGTTCTGTAGCTCGCCCTGCCAGGTGTTTCAGAGAAATGCTGAGTGGCCGCAACTGGTCAGGGTGGGCTTTTTTTGCCATGGCTCCTCTAGATGGGACAGGCCCTGTAAAGCAGGGGGAGGATCATGGCGTCACCTCTTTGATATGGCTGCCTACCCATTTGCGCATCCGATGCCAGCTCTGTTCCGGGGTTTCGTTCTAGCCGCACTCGTCGTTCTCAAATACGACCTCGGCGGCCATGGCTGGCGCTATTCTGAAAGCGCCCGAAACTGTTTCTCGGCAATGCGCATCGATGGCGCTCATTTCGATTCCGCGCTTCGCACCGAGAACACCGAGGGTGCAGAACTGCCCGTCAGCTTCAAGCGTGTCCGCCACCAGGCGCTTGTTAGGCATCGCGTCCATTGCCTCACGCGGTAGAAAGGCCTGGTCGCTCCTGCCCTTCAACGCCGATGACACGGCGCCACGCCAGCAGATCAGATCCCACCCACCGCAATCGTCGCTGTAGTGCCCACCAGCACACAGGCCCGTCGTCGGTGTCGTGAATGGCCAGGCAGAACCAGCCTTCGCCTTCAGGCCGGTCAGGCTCCCAGTAGCTGCAATCCGGGTCGCCCGCTTCGAAGTAATGCTCAGAGATCGCTTCGTTGCTGTGGTATTCGAGTTTAACCATCTTCACCTGTAAGCGCTGGGCAGTGATCCAAACTTTGCAATTGTCGCCGTCACCCTCGTCAAAGTCCGGTAGGTCGGGGTGTTGGAAAAAGCCGTTCTCGTCTCGCACGACCGGGGCTGGCGGGATTAATTCGATTTCTTCAGACATCACTTCGTCCTTGCCGCTATAGCGGCTTTCAGATTCATAGAGGGGAGAGGTATCGTTGCCTCCTCAGAAAGGGAGGTGCGATGTGGTCGTACACGGAGTTGAATACCGGTTTTGCTGCGCTTCTAGCGTTGTTGAAGGTCACGATGGCCTTGCGATGGAATGCTGGAGCGGTAACAACGGACCATTGTTCGAAATCTTTCGGAACGACGAGACGCTTCGTTTTGAAGTGAGCCTCTTCGCTCAAAATGTTCCGCTAGAGCTGCTTGAATACGCAGTCCCGATTGCCCGCGAGTGGTTAGGAGATTTCGTTCTCTATGATGTCGAGGATTCGCCGCTATAGCGGCTGACTTTGAAGGGGGGATGGGTGGCTTTAAGTTCATGCTGAGCGCACCTCGGCCGATACTTGAAGTCTCGACAGTGCAATCAGGTCTTTTTTTGGAGTTGGGGTCGGGCAGATATGGAGCAGGAAAGCTGCGCTCTTAGCGCTCTCAAGCGTTTTCGTTACTTGATCCTGGGCGTCATGGTCATCGTGTCCCTAGTGAGCGCTTTTTGGCGCTTTACAGGTGAGTGGAGGCAGTTTTGGACATGTGTGGCGGCGCAAGCGTGGTTTACGCAGGCCGTTTTTGGTTACCTTCGTGGTGGCTGGGTAGCTATAGGGCCCGGTGGTCTATCGAAGGATGCGAACCCTGTCGGCAGGGCACTGTTGGCTGCAGTGGCGCTGGGATTTTATTTATTGATGTTCAGCTATGAAGGCCATAAACCCGATTCAATTTATGAAAGGCGCGCCTCGGACTGGACCATGCCTACTCGGGAGGAGATGAGGCGTTCGGCTGAGTGATCGCTGGCTTTCAACAGCAAATAGGATTGTTCAGCTCATCCTGCAATCTCCATCGATACCAGATCATGGGCATTCACAACCGTCATGCCGTGAGAATGTTTTGTTAGGTTAGTTATTCCGAAATAAATGGTGGTTAGTTATTGGTGGGGTTGTTCAGTGGATGCTATACAGACTTAGCGGCACTTACGCCCTCTTCGAGTAAATGATATGGACGATTTAAGCTTGGCCCATTTACAAAATGCAAAACCACATGTGAGTTGGTGTATATGGCATGAAGGTTGTACAGTTTACGTGCCGTTGTTTGATGGCGGTTTAGTGCCTGAGCCGATGGAGTCCATACAATCAATTCGAGCTCAAATGATGGCTTTCCAAGATCATAATGGCACTGCAAAACAGCTAATCACTCGACTCAATGATAACGATTTGATCTCTGTAATAGAAAGTTCCTGTGCGGAAATACCAGAAATATATAATTTAAAAGAGCATTTTAGGTGGGTTTGTTATCACGAGGGCTGGATGCCAGAGTTTAGGGTGTGGAGTGCTAGCGGCTCGTTTGGGGATATAAGAGGTAAGTATCACTCCATGCAGCAGCATAATCCGAATGCTCGCTCGTTACTCGCCTCTATCCGGGATTCCGAGTTGAAGGCGTTAATTGATAGCCTGTAACTGGCGCTCTGTAGGGGGGCTTTTAGTTGGTGCGGATTTCGGTTTTTATATAAAAGCATTCGAGTGTTCTAAGGTGGTAGTCCGGTTGATTAGTGAAGCTGCCGCAAATTTTGCATCCCC
This sequence comes from Pseudomonas hefeiensis, assembly GCF_030687835.1. NCBI lineage: Bacteria > Pseudomonadati > Pseudomonadota > Gammaproteobacteria > Pseudomonadales > Pseudomonadaceae > Pseudomonas > Pseudomonas hefeiensis. The sequence continues at coordinate 4,052,843 of NZ_CP117449.1, read as the reverse complement.
TGCCAGCGAATGACGGTGAACTGCAGCCACCGCTCGCCTTGGATTTTTCATTAGGAGTAACCAAATGAAATGCCAGTCAAGGAAGTGCGGGAAGGAATTCAAAGCAGAGCCACACGATGACCCATCCCTTGGCACCTACGCGGTGGTGTGCCCGTCGTGCGGTGCGAAGCACGTTCAAGTAGAAGACCTCAGCCTGCCGGGTGGTCCGATGCAACTTCGGTTCGAGCTTTGCAAAGGAACCAGCGGTCCCAGTGATGGTGGCGGGTAGGCGGACAGATATTTTTCCGACAGCTTACGCGGCTACTGCCTGTCGTTCGCCAACTTGCCATGGGTCGTTGGCTCGAGCGAGTGCAGCCATCGGTGGAGGGCTGACGCTGTTGCCGCACATATGGACTTGCTGGGTCTTGGTGAACGGCTTGCCGTCGGCGCCGTGGCTGATGATGTAGTCGGCAGGGAAGCCCTGAGCCTTGTACAGCTCGGACGGCTTCAGCATCCGCAGGCAGATGTCGACGATCACATACGGCGCGCCCTTGACCATCACCGTTACCATCGCCAAGCGATCCTTGGTCGTGATCGTCGGCGCCGGAGCGTCGCAAGCGCTGATGTTCTCGGTGCCGTAGTAGCTGATCAGGAAGGCCGCGACGCGAAGGGCACCGTCTTCATGCTCCGGCGACAGCTTTTAATGCAGCAATGCGTGATGCTCAGCGCCGGCGGTCATGGTCGGTACCGGCTCATCTACTCCCCGACCAACGCAGTTCCGGCGCAGAGTGGCTAGGCTGGCGCTCACCAATTGCTGCTGGCTGCCAGTGTTGGTAACGGTGGTCAGCGGCTCGTCCATGGCCTTGGCGTCGGTGGTGTTGAAACCGCCGTTCATTTGCGCCACGAAGGCGGTGGCTACCGCGCGGTGGTTCTGGGTCATCAAAGTGCCGACGGGTTGATCTGCCGCCGCAGGATTTCCGCCGTATGCAGGCCCTCCTGTACCGACCATCACCGGGCTGACTACGCTGAACACCCCTCCTTTCGGGTAGGAGGTGATGGTACGAAGCGGCTCACAGGCCGATTGCACCGTCTCACCTGACCAGTTGGCAATCGGAACAATGAACGGCGCCGGGGAGTCGATGACGAACTTCTTCATGCCCTTGGCAACGCGGCGCAGGGTGGCCGGGGCCAGGTCCTTTTTGCGGCCGAAGATGCTTTTTCCCAGGTCGCTGAAGTCGATGCAGTCAGCGGCCGTTTTCCACTTTTGCTGGCCCTTGACCGGGTTCTTCGCGTGGGTTGGCTCCGGCCACACAATTGGCTGTCCGTCGCACCGGACGATCATGAACAGGCGCTCCCGGCTGGTTGGGGCGCCGAAGTCACAAGCCTTTATCACGCGACACTCGACGGCGTAGCCCATGCCTTCCAGAAGAGCCACAAAGCGCCGCCATGTGCGGCCACGTCGCTTGGGATCCGGTACCAGGTATTGCTGCTCCACTGGCACGCGCTCGCCAACTTCAGCAACCGTACCGTCGAGTTTAATCACGCGGCCAGATGTTTTGCAGCGCTTAGCAATGAGGGGCCCCCATTGAAGAATCTGTTTCACGTTTTCCAGGCTGAGCACCCGAGGCTTCTTCTTGCCGCCCCACTTCAGGCCAATCCACGAAAGGCTACGAATTTCACGTTTGCGTGGCTGGCCGGCGGAGGCCTGTGTGAAGTGCGTACAGTCCGGTGACATATGGAACCAGCCAACGGCCTTGCCACCGCACTCGGTGTCTGGGTCACCATCGAACACGTCGGTGGTGAAGTGCGTCGCGCCCGGGTGATTCACCGTGTGCATGCTGATCGCCTGCGGGCTTTGGTTCTTCGCGACGTTCACCGTGCGGCCCAGGCCCATTTCCAGCCCGGTACCGGCGCCGCCGCCACCGCAGAAGAAGTCGACAACGATCCCATCGTCCTGAGTGCTGAAGCCGAGTCCGTATTGAGTTTTGAAATCGAAGGGGTGTTTCTTCTGTTGTGCGGACATAGGGGATCCTCGCCGGTATAGTTCCGGGATCTACAGGGGAGTGGGTTATGAGTTGGGAGAGTGTTTCGTTTTGGATTGAGCATCACCCTGGGCTTGCTTCTTGGGTGCAGGCGTTTGGGTCAATCGCGGCGATTCTGGCTGCGATCTGGATAGCATCGCGTGATTCAAGAATGAGGCGAAACGCGGAGGCCGAAATCAGAGAAAATGCTGTTGTTCGAGCGGAGGCCGTAGTGAGTGAAGCTGCTTTAAGGGTGCGGTTAGCTATTGACGTGCATAAAGGCATAACCCCTAATCAGATGGACTTGATATCCACAGGGTTGAGCCAGTCGCTTCAGCATTTGACGGAAGTTATTTCAAGTGATGGGGTTAATTCTGCAATTCATACGCAGTTATTTTTGACAAGGGTTGCAGTTGAAGACGTCGCCCTTTTTGTAAGGGCCATTAGCTCAGAAAAAAATTGGAGTGAGAACACGCGTCTTTCAGTTGAGAAAAGACTTAATGGAATTGAGTCTGCTCAGGCTGCTCTGGTCGTCATGCAGTAAACGCACTTGTCACAATTATCAGTGCGGCCGGTACTGGATCGAGAAATACGTCCATCTGTTTGGCGTCTCGATGCGCTAGCCAAACAGGATGCGGTGCTGCGGGATCATGTCGTAGTCCTTGCGTGCAGGCGTCACCCTCGCCGGCTGGCGTGATTCGTAGAAGTGGGGTATTTGTGTTCGGCCCGGCATGGAGCCAGATCAAGGAGATATGTTGTGAGTGATGCCGGGAGAAGCCTGATCGCGCATGCCGCGTTTAGAGAAAGCAGCGATAAGTTTGATCACCTGGTTCTGGCAATCATCGTCGCGGTCATTGGCTTTTTGGTCCAAACCATCCCGTTCGGCAAGCTTGGCTTAAATGTTGAGACAATGTATCTCTATGCGCTAACGCTGTTCGGGCTTGCGGGGATATCAGCTTTCAAGCGAACTGAATGGTCGATTCAGGTGTATGCAAAGAATCACTCGATGCTTGAATCGATTGAAAAAAGAAATCAGGCTGGCTTTCTCGGAAATCGTATAGCTCTAGAAAAGTGTCAAAGCCGAACATGTTTCTACTATCGAGCGAGGAATATTTTCATATTCACCGGCCTGGTCTGCTTCATCATCACGAAAGTATTTGAGAATTATGTCCGGTAACCGCTCATCGCTTAATCGCTGGTTATCCTGAGCGCTTCCTTTGCATAAGCAAGACTCATTTTTCGCGACACGTTTTCGGGTATCACGTATGCGTGTCGCGGCGGCGGAGCGAGTAGGGGAAGGGCACCGCCCGGGCCAAGGCCGTGCAGGTGGTGAGTTGCGCTCAAAGGGTGAGTCAGCGTTGCAGGTGATGATCTGCTACCTTCTATACGTGGGCCTCCCCTGCTATGAGGATTTATGAGGTGTAATTATCAGGTATTGAATATGAAAAACGTGAGTATGGCCGTGGCTTTTTTTCTCCTGGCTTTATCGGGGTGCGCCTCTGATCATGAAACTCCAAGCCCCGGGGCTCCAGGTCCATCTCCACTTGCCTGTCAGGGCGAGCCACAATGTACGGACTACAACGCGTGCAGGCCCAATGGAACAGATCAGGCCTGTAAACTTTATTGCGTGAGAGATGGCTCTTCCGCGGGAGAGTGTCAAAGAAATTTCAATTGCCCCCAAGCGTGCCGAAGATAGTGGCTTCCATCTCGGAGTGAAGCATAACTGCCGACAATATGTTGCGTGCCAACGTCTTCGCCTCTCTGCCATGGTGTTCTCCGTGCACGCGCCGCCCTACGTGACCGGATGCGGCTGTGGTTGTGATATTCGAGGTGTGGCAGAGTGATGGCCCTACGACTCACCATCACGCAAGGAACGCTACCGATGCGGCATTTGCTCGTTACAACGATTGCCCTTCTGATTGCTGGATGTTCAGGCCCAGGCGTCGTACCGATGGGGCGAGACACATACATGATTGCGAAGGACGGCAGCTTCACCACCTTTGGCGGCGGTGCGGTCAAGGCCGAGCTGTACCAGGAAGCCAATACGTTCTGCGAGGGAAAAGGCAAGCATCTGATGCCAGTTAAGGAGGCATCCCGGGATTCCGGATACGGTCGTTATGCTAATGCGGAGTTGCAGTTCCGTTGTCTCAGTGAAAACGATCCCGAGCTGCGCAGGCCAACTCTGGAGTCGGAACCGAACGTAAAGATCAGGATCGAGCAATAGCGCCGGCCTCCGTGAACGGTGGTGGCAATTTGGTTTGGGTTGGGGTATTACGTTGGGTGTCGGCACTGGGCCGGATCAAGGAGATGAAATTGGATTCTGCAACTTGGGCGAACGTCATCGCTGGTTCAGCATTCTTTGTTTCGATCGTTGCTGCCTTTTTTTCCTGGAGATCGGTGTCACAGGCGAAGCGAGCAAATAACATCTCGATTCACCAGTATCAGAAAGAGTTACACAGAGCTTTCTTCGAAGTTCGTAGACTGCTTAGCGGGAGGGGGCTGCTGCTGAAGCAGCAAGACCTGGCTCCGTACGGAATGATTTTTAGATCATCGGCCATCTATGTAAGTGACGCGCTTTCGAAGCAGCTGCTTGAGTTCTTTCACGGATGCTTTGAGGTTGAAAATTTGCATACTTCGTTGGATATGAATCGTGACTATGTTCGCCTGTTTTCAAATGAAGAAACTGGCTTAGGCGGTATTGATTTAAAGGCTCACCAAGCCAACGCCGAAGAAGGGGTTAAAAAAGCGCGATCAGAACTAATGGAACGCTTGAAGTTGATGACAGAGTTGGGGGCAATTATTGAAGCCAAGTTTGTACAAGAGATAAAACTAAGCTCATGATTGCGCCGCTCTCCTTGGCGTTATGCTAGGCGCGAGCAAGGGCTATTATGGAATATCAATGTTGTCCTCCTGCTCTGGCGGATCGTCAGCGAGTGACTTCATGCCCGCCTCACGGATGAGGCGCGACACTTTTTCGGTTACTACAAAAGGTGTCGTGACACATCGCAGCATCCAGGCCTGGGTTTCGAAGTCGGCGGCAATCAGATTCCGCATCAGGTTCTGATGCACTTCCTGCTGATTGTTGAACCCATGGGCTTTCATGATCCGCTTCAGGTCCGGCTTGAACACTCCGGCCACTTCAACTGTGAACTTCTAGACGCCCAGTGCGGCAGCCTTCGCCGCTGCCTTCTCGCGCTTTCGGCGCTGCTTGAGTGCTTCCGCCGTTGGCTGTTGTGTTTCGGCCATGGCCTGCTCCTTCAATTCCGCTGGCCGGCAAGTCCTCCAGCCAGGTCTGTCGTTTGCGTTGTTGGGTGCGGAAACGTCTCACGCTGCTTCCTTGACTTGGCCCCATGCGCCGACGGCATCCAGTAGCGCAGACAATCGCGCCTCTGGTACTGGCGTGTCGCCGGGCACGGCCAGCCAGCCCATGCCGATCCGGTGATTCGGGTTGCAGTCGGCCTTCACCTCTTCGTAGAAATGTTCGAGGACATCTGAAAGCCTCTCCACCATGTGGACGCCGTCCGGCCTGATGTCGATTGACTTGATGTACTGGGCGCCATCCTGGCGAACGCAGATGCCGGCGATGTAGATCGTCCAGCGGTGCGCGACATCACAGAGTGCGTCAGACACCGGCTTTGAAAGGATCTGTTTGCCGTTCTTCCAATTGATCATCACCTGCAAACCGCTCGGGTCGATGTTGATCACGGCGGCGTGGTTTGTGCTGACCAGGGCCCGCATGCTGCGCTCGATTTGGACCCGCCGATTACATGGTTTGCGCTTACTCATAGTGCGTCCGCCATTTTGCGAAGCGCCCTGCGCTCGGCCAAGGTCAGCTTCTTTGGCCGTCGCTCGGCGCAGCAATGGCCCTGCTGTTACTGAAAATATGGCGAGTGAAGGTTAGGAAAAGCATTTAACAGATTTAAACAAAACACATGCCCAGCATTCACGCTGGGTTTTTATTGCCTGAAATTCGCCTGTAGCCAGGATAGCTCTCGGGACGGCCTGGAGGTCGATAGCCGGACGGTGCGACGCACGGAATCAGCCCCGGCAGCCCGCGCACTCTGTTCTCACATCTGTTAGCAAGGTGGCGCGAGACTGGATCAGCGAGACCGATGCAATGGGGGGGCGCGGTGATGGTCTTCGGCAGACAGCGGGAAAGACTGCGAACCTAATTCGATTGCAGACTGCTCAGGTATGTTTTGCAAAAATCAGAATCAGTAATTTTTTGGGCGCGGGACTCCCACTCTTCAATTTGGGAGTCGGGGGCGCCCGTTATTTCTTTCATGGTCTTGGCGCCCATTATTTCTTTCATGATCTTGTCGTTAATCACTGTTAGCTCTGCAAATCTCATCTGTATGCCGCGCTCACGCATGTACATGCCGGTTGCCACGATAGACTTGTTGGATATTGACGGGTCCGAGTGGATTCCCAGTCCGTAGGCAAGGGCGCAACGATTCCTTTGAAATATGTAATCTTCGTGGCTCTCATTCGCATGCAATGGAAGACATGCAGCTAAGAGAAGCGCTGCAAAAAAACTGGATCCTTTCATGTGTTTTTTCCATGTGGCGCTGAAATTTAAACGAGGATTATCCCTCGTGCACTGACATTGCGTAGCTATTCAGGACCTCTGCACTTGCAGGGGCTTTTTGTTCGGGCATTGCCCAGGCCGACGCAGGCCATTTTATATCTGGAGCAACGATGGATCCTACTGACCTCGGCACAGGCCAACTACCTGGCTGACCGGTAGTGCCACCGTCATTCTCGGCGGCCTGCTGTGGCTGCGCAGGTTCCTCTCGAAGTCAGCCGAAATACCTGCAGCGCAACATCATTGAACGCATGTTCGACTGGCTGCAAGAGAACCGCCGCATCGTCACGCGCTTCGACAAACCCGCGAAAAGTTATGCCGCGATAGTCTCGTTAGCTTGTGCTGTGCGGTGTTTGCGACATTACTCTTCGTGCCTAACATCCGGTGCATGCTCAATCCGGGTGATGTCAGCGACGTCAACAATGCCTAGGTGGCTGGGCTGAAGATTCAAAGCCGTTTCCAACGTTCCTGCCTCATCCACCAGATTCTGTCATGGACGAAACGGCCCTGGTGCTCATCCAACAATACCTCTGGTTATCGCGGCTTACCTTGAAACACTATTGCGAGAATCGGTCATGGCCGACAAGGCCACGGAGGTCGCTGCTGTGCGCGTTTCTACACCTAACTTCACATACACATGTTCCAGATGTTTGTTCACGGTGCGAGGGCTCAGATCAAGGATGGTGCCGATGTCGCGGTTGGTCTTGCCGCAGGCCACCCAGCGCAGAACCTCGACTTCCCGACCGGTGAGCTGAAAGCGTGCCGACAGCACCCTCTGCGCCGGCTCGTCGTCCAGGCTCGGCGCGGCGGGCTGTGACGCCGCTCGGGCCGACAGCAGGATGCGCGAGGTGCGCAGATGGGCGGCGACCCGGGCCAGCACTTCGTCGGTCTGGATCGGTTTGGTCACGTAGTCGCTGCCACCCACTTCAAAGCCCTGGACCACATGCCTGCTCTCCGTCAGCGCGGTCATGAACAGCACCGGAATATCGGCGTTGGCCGGTTGCGCCTTGATCCGCCGGCAGGTCTCGAAGCCGTCCAGGCCCGGCATCATCGCATCCAGCAGGATCAGGTCCGGACGCCGGCGTTCGATGCGGTTCAGGGCGCTGAGCCCGTCGAGCGCCACCAGCACCATGTAGCCGGCATCGTTGAGGGCGTCGGAGAGCATGGCGAGGTTGTCCGGGGTGTCGTCCACAATCAGCACGACACCGGGTTCAGCGACTGTGGTCAATACATTCATCTTCTGCCTCCTTGAGGGTGCGGTTGATTTCGTCCAGGCGAAAGTTTTTCAGCAACTTGCGTAGCGAACTGATGAAAGGGGCGGTGGCTGGCGTCTCGGCCTGGATGGCGTCAAGTTTTTCGTGCAGACCGCGTACGTAGCCGATGGCGCTGAGTTCTCCGAGGGCGATGAGCTCAGACTGTGAGGGTAATATCCCCGGTTCGGGGAATGTCGTAGGGGCTGGTTTTTTGCGACGCAGCCAGTGCAGGTCGAGCTGCTGCTGGATCCGTTCGAGCAGCTCCGGGGTGTGTACCGGCTTGGCAAGGTAGTCGTTGCAGGCACTGGCCAGGCTGCGCTCGCGCTCGTCGTTAAAGGCATTGGCCGATATCACGATGATCGGTGCCGTGGACAACGCATTGCGGCGGATCAGCCGGCTGGTTTCCCAGCCATCCATCGTCGGCATCGACAGGTCCATGAGGATCAGGTCCGGCCCCAGCAGGGCGACCTGGCGAATCGCTTCCTGGCCGTTGCTGGCCTGGACCACTTCAAAGCCCAGGGGCGTAAGCATGCCGCTGAGGACCTTGCGATGGTCCACATGGTCGTCCACTACCAGCACCAGACGCCGCGGCCCCTGGTAGCCGATGATGTCGTGTTCGACATGGATCACCGCTTGCGGCACCCGTACTTGCGAGAGAAACAGGCGCACCTGGAAACAGGTGCCTTTGTCCTGCTGACTCTTGACCTGCAACTCGCCGCCCATCAGCGAGGTGAGCATGCGGGTAATGGTCAGGCCCAGGCCAACGCCCTTGTCCTGGCGCATCAGATCACCGCGCTCGAAAGGCTGGAAGATTCGCTCGATGTGCTCGGGGTCGATGCCGATACCCGTGTCGATGATGTCGAAGGTTGCCGTCTCGCGCATGTAACTGACCCGCAGGCAGACCTCGCCGCTGTCGGTGAAGTTGACCGCATTGCCCAACAGGTTGATGAGGATCTGCCGGACGCGCTTTTCGTCGCCCCGCACCACCGCCGGCATCTTGCCGATCAGCTCCAGGCGAAAGCGCAATCCTTTGTCCCGGGCTTGTGGAGTGAACATCAGCTCCAGATCGTGGATCAGTTCCGGGAAGGGGATTTCCGTCGGTTCCAGGCGCAATTTGCCGGCCTCGATCTTGGCCACATCGAGCAGGCCGTCGATCAGCGACAGCAGGTGCGAGCCGCTGCGCAGGATGGTCGCCAGGGCATCCTGATGCTGCTCCGGCATGGCCGCGTCGCGCTGCAGGATCTGGGTAAAACCGAGGATGCTGTTCAACGGCGTACGCAGTTCGTGGGAAAGTCCGGTGACGTAGCGACTCTTGGCCGCGTTGGCCGCCTCGGAAGCCTCCTTGGCATCTTGCAGGGCCTGATCGGTCAAGCGGTGGGCTTCGATTTCCTGCATCAGCAGCAGGGTCTGGCGGTCCGATTCTTCCTGGGCCACGCGGCGGCTTTCCCGCGTCAGAACCACCCACCAGGCGAGGATGGCCGCCAGTACCGAGAGCGTCAGGAAGGCCTGGAAAAATGCCTGGTACAGCGTCGCCTGGGCTTGCGGCGAGTGGGGCAGCCCCTGGGAGGCCTGGCCATAGATCAGCGCCAGAGCGCCGCTGAGCATCAGGATCAGTGCGAGCAGCAGGCCCAAGTAATGCACTAGCCGGGTGTGCAGGCGTGGCACCGTGGCATTGGGCAACAACCAATGCAACAGCGCTTCGAATTGCGCCGACAGACGCCCGTGGGGTTTGCAGCGATCGCCGCAACGCGCGTCCAGCGAACAGCAAAGTGAGCAGATGGGCGTGCTGTAGGCCGGACAGAAAGCCATGTCGGCGGTTTCGAACGGGTTGCTGCACAGGCCGCAGGTGATCTGCGTGCTCGGTGCCACCGGTTGCAGCAGTAACGGATCGCTGGTGCGGGCGATGTAATAGCGGCTGCGGGTGGCCCAGGCCAGCAGCGGGGTCATGACCAGCGAGGTGCCGAGGGCGACGAAGGGCGGAGCGGCCTGGGCCAGTGCGCCAAATAGACCGAAGTGGGCGAGGACCGACAGCAGCGAGGCAATCAGCATGGAGCCGACGCCCACCGGGTTGATGTCGTAGAGGTGAGCGCGCTTGAACTCGATGTATTTCGGTGACAACCCCAAGGGTTTGTTGATCACCAGATCGGCGACCACCGAGCCGATCCAGGCGATGGCGATGTTGGCGTAGAGACCGAGCACCTGGTCGATGACGTCGAATACCCCCAGCTCCATCAGCATCAGGGCAATGGCCACATTGAACACCAGCCACACCACACGGCCGGGGTGACTGTGGGTGACGCGGGCGAAAAAGTTCGACCAGGCCAGAGAACCGGCGTAGGCGTTGGTCAGGTTGATCTTCATCTGCGAGACGAAGACGAACAGCACCATGGCCGCCAGGGCCCATTCCGGCGAGGCGAACACATAACCGAAGGCCACCAGGTACATCTGGGTCGGTTCCGCAGCGCGCTCGATGGGGATCTCGTGTTGCAGGGCGAGAAACGCCAGGAAGGCGCCCGCGAACATTTTCAGGGCGCCGGGCAGGATCCAGCCAGGGCCGGCGCAGAGCAGGGCGGCCCACCAGCGCTTGCGGTTGGCCGCGGTTTTTTCCGGCAGGAAGCGCAGGTAGTCGACCTGTTCGCCGATCTGCGTCACCAGGGACAGGGCGACGGTACAGGCTGCGCAAAACGCCAGCAGATTGAAGTCGCCGCTGGCATCACGGCCCTGGAAACTGGTCCAGTCGCTGAAGGCCTCGGGGTTTTTCAGCAGCACAAACAGATAGGGAAGCACCAGCAGCACCAGCCACAACGGCTGGGTCCAGAGTTGCAGTCGGCTGATCAGGGTCACCCCATAGGCCACCAGGGGGATCACCAGCACAGAGCAGATCACATAGGCAAAGGCCAATGGGATATGGAAGTACAACTCCAAGGCCAGGGCCATGATCGCTGCTTCCAGGGCGAAGAACAGAAAGGTGAAGCTGGCGTAGATCAGCGAGGTGATGGTCGAGCCGATGTAGCCGAAGCCGGCACCGCGGGTCAACAGGTCCATATCGACGCCGTAGCGGGCCGCGTAGTAGCTGACGGGCAGGCCGGTGAGGAAGATGATCAGGCTCACGGCGAGGATCGCCCAGAAAGTGTTGGTGAAGCCGTAGCTCAGGGCCAACACCCCGCCAATCGCCTCCAGGGCCAGGAACGACACCGCACCCAGGGCGGTGTTGGCGATGCGCAGCTCCGACCACTTGCGAAAGGACTTTGGTGTGTAACGCAGGGCGTAGTCTTCCATGGTTTCGTCGGCGACCCAACTGTTGTAGTCGCGACGGATCTTGGCGATGCGCTGGGTGCCAGGTGGAAGCACGGTGAAAGACTCCTGGGGGTCAAGGCGCTCCGTGCCTGGCGGGTGTGCCCGTGGCGGATAGCGGAGCAATTTTCATGCCCTGCACCACGCCGTCTTGCTGCGCCAGCTGTTGCCTGCGCGCGCGTGCGCGCAGTGCCGTTCAGGCGGGGCCTGGAGCGACAGCCTGCGCCGCCTTGGTGCATTTATCCCTACGTCAAATGACGTATGCGCTTACGTCAGGCTGCGTATACCCGTCACCGATCCGCGCCGCCATGCTGATGCCACCACCGTTGCCGGCCGCCCCAAGGCGAGCTGTCAGCGTCACCGCAGAGGAGTAGCAGCATGGAACCACGATTGATTCGGACTAAAGGCCTGTTGCCGCGCCGCCTGGCGCTGGGGGCGGCGGCCCTGTCGTTACTGGCTGCCAGTGTATTCAGCCAGGGTGTATGGGCGGACGAGGCCAACAGCACCGGCCTGGCGGTGACCGCCACTGAAGTCACGGTCGGCCAGTTGCACTCGGCCACCGGCACCATGGCGATTTCCGAGACCGGCTCGATCCAGGCCGAACGCCTGGCCATCGAGCAGATCAACGCTTCAGGCGGCATCCTCGGTCGGCAGATCAAGGTGATCCAGGAAGACGGCGCCTCTGACTGGCCGACCTTCGCCGAGAAGGCCAAGAAGCTCCTGGTCAACGACAAGGTGGCCACGGTGTTCGGTTGCTGGACCTCGGCCTCGCGCAAGGCTGTGCTGCCGATTTTCGAGAAAGAAAACGGCCTGCTCTACTACCCGACTTTCTACGAGGGGCTGGAGCAGTCGAAGAACGTGATCTACACCGGCCAGGAAGCCACTCAGCAAATCCTCGCCAGCCTCGACTGGATCGCCAAGACCAAAGGCGCCAAAAGCTTCTACCTGGTGGGGTCGGACTATATCTGGCCACGCACCTCGATGAAGATTGCGCGCAAACACATTGAAAACGTGCTGCACGGCACCGTGGTCGGCGAAGACTACTACCCGCTGGGCAACACCCAGTTCGGCTCGCTGATCAACAAAGTCAAGCTGAAGAAACCTGACGTGGTGTTCGCCGCCGTAGTGGGTGGCTCCAACGTGGCCTTCTACAAACAACTCAATGCGGCGGGCGTCAATTCAGCCAAGCAGACCTTGCTCACCCTGTCGGTGACCGAGGATGAATTGCTGGGCATCGGCGGTGAGAACATGGCCGGTTTCTATGCCTCGATGAAGTACTTCCAGAGCCTGGACAACCCCAACAACAAAGCCTTCGTCGACGCCTTCAAGGCCAAGTACGGCAAGGATTCGGTGATCGGCGACGTGACCCAGGCCGCCTATCTGGGCCCATGGCTGTGGAAGGCTGCAGTGGAAAAAGCCGGCAGCTTCGATATCGACAAAGTGGTTGCAGCCTCGCCGGGCATCGAGTTGAAAACCGCGCCTGAAGGCTACGTCAAAGTGCATGAAAACCATCACCTGTGGAGCAAGACCCGCATCGGTGAAGTGCAGCCCGATGGCCAGTTCAAAGTGGTGTACGAGTCCGATCTGATCGAACCGAACCCGTTCCCTAAAGGCTATCAGTAAGGTCTGGGCCTATCGCGGCAAGCCGACTCCAACACTCTGTAGGAGCTGGTTTGCCGGCGATGGAGCGCCATCGTTTTTCCACATCCTCCCTCCAAGCAGGAGTCCATCATCATGGAATGGCTATCGGAATTTGGTGCCATCGCGGCGATGCAGGGGTTCAACGGCTTGTCCGTGTTCTGCGTGCTGCTGTTGATGGCATTGGGGCTGGCGATCATTTTTGGCCAGATGGGGGTCATCAACATGGCCCACGGCGAGTTCCTCACGATCGGCGCCTACACCACCTATGTCTGTTCGAGCCTGACCAGTCATTTCGCCCCATGGTTTCAACCCTATTATTTTTTTATCGCCATCGCCTTGTCGTTTCTGGTGGCCGGGGCCATCGGCTGGCTGGTGGAGTGGGCGATGATCAGCCGGCTCTACAAGCGTCCGCTGGACACATTGCTGGCGACCTGGGGGCTGTCCCTGGTGATGCAGCAGACCTTCCGTTCGGTGTTCGGCGCCCGTGAAGTCAGCGCCACGCCGCCGGAGTGGCTGATGGGCTCGTTCAACTTCACCGAGGCCATCGAGATCCCGCGCAACGGCCTGTTCATGATGGCCCTGACCCTGCTGCTCACCGCAGCCATTTTTCTCTTGCTCTACCGCTCACGCTGGGGCCTGCAAGTGCGGGCCACGGTGCAAAACCGACTGATGAGCCGTGCCGTGGGCATCAACACGCGCAAGGTCGACCGGATGACCTTTGCCCTCGGTTGTGGTGTCGCGGGGGTGGCCGGCGCGGCCTTTACCACCATCGGCTCCACCGGTCCCACCGCGGGATCGCAGTACATCGTCGACACCTTCCTGGTGGTGGTCTTCGGCGGCGCACAAAGCCTGTTCGGCACTATTGCGTCGGCGTTCGTCATTGCCCAGACCCAATCGATCTCGGAGTTTTTCCTCAGTGGTTCGATGGCCAAGGTGCTGACCCTGTCCGGGGTGATTCTGATCCTGATGTTGCGCCCTCAAGGGTTGTTCTCCATCAAAGTGCGCAAGTAGAGGCGAGCCAATGAAGCTTTTAGACAAGATGCTGGCGGGCAAGCAGAACCTGTTGGGCGTGGCCCTGTTGGCGCTGCTGATTTTCGTGGTCTTCCCGCTGACCCTGGATGCCTTTCGCCTGAACATGGTGGGCAAGTACCTGACCTATGCCTTCGTCGCTGTCGGCCTGGTGTTGTGTTGGGGCTATGGCGGCATTCTCAGCCTCGGGCAAGGAGTGTTCTTCGGCGTCGGCGGCTACTGCATGGCGATGTTTCTCAAGCTCGAAGCCTCCGACCCGCAGAGCACCAAAATCCAGTCGACGCCGGGCATTCCGGATTTCATGGACTGGAACCAGATCACCGAACTGCCGTGGCTCTGGGTGCCGTTCCACAGTTTCAGCTTCACCCTGTTAGCGGTGATCCTGGTGCCGGTGGTGCTGGCCTTCATCATTGGCATGGCGCTGTTCAAACGGCGGGTGGGGGATGTTTATTTCTCTATCGTCAGCCAGGCCATCGCGCTGATTCTCACGGTGCTGATCGTCGGCCAGCAGGGCCTGACCGGCGGGGTCAACGGCATCACCGATCTCAAGACTCTGCTCGGCTGGGACCTGCGCAGTGACAGCGCCAAGCTGCTGCTGTACTTCATCAACGCGGCCTTGTTGTTCGGCTGCATTTTCATCGGCCGTTTCGTCCTCGCGTCGAAGCTCGGGCGGCTGCTGATGGCGATGCGCGATAAAGAGGAACGGGTGCGCTTCTCCGGTTATGACGTAGCCAGTTTCAAGATTTTCGTGTTCTGCATCGCCGCTGCCTTCTCGGCCAGTGGCGGCGCCATGTTCGCCTTGCAGGTGGGCTTCATGTCGCCTTCGTTCGTCGGCATCGTGCCGTCCATCGAGATGGTGATCTTTGCTGCTGTCGGCGGGCGCATGTCGCTGCTCGGCGCGGTGTATGGGGCCTTGCTGGTGAACTACGGCAAGACCTATTTCTCCGAGTCGTTCCCCGAATTGTGGCTGTACCTGATGGGCGGGCTGTTCATTGCCGTGGTCATGTACTTCCCCAATGGCTTGGCCGGACTCTGGGACAGTCATGGCCGCCAGGCCCTTGGTCGACTATTGCGGCGTCCCTCGCAGCAAGCTGCCGTTGCCGAACCCCTGCCAGAGGCGCCGCGCACCGCACCGCCAGCCTCGGCTCCTGAACGTCCTTCGCTGGAGACGCAGCCATGACCGCCGTAGGTTTTCAAATGAACAAGCCGGTGCTGGTTATCGAGGGGTTGACGGTGTCCTTCGACGGTTTCAAGGCCGTGGACAACCTCAACCTGTACATCGACCGCAATGAAGTGCGGGTGGTGATCGGGCCCAACGGCGCAGGCAAGACCACGGTGCTCGACCTGATCTGCGGCAAGACCCGCGCCACCAGCGGCAGCATTCAGTTCGATGGAAAGGAACTGACCAAGATGCGCGAGTACAACATCGTCCGTGCCGGTGTCGGGCGCAAATTCCAGAACCCGTCGATCTACGAAAACCTCACGGTGTTCGAGAACCTGGAGATGTCCTACCCGGCGGGGCGCAAGGTGTTTGGCGCGTTGTTCTTCAAACGCAGTGCCGCGGTGATTGCCCGGGTAGAAGAGGTGGCGCGGGAGATATTTCTCGGCGAGCTTTTGCAGCAACAGGCCGACCTGCTGTCCCACGGCCAGAAGCAGTGGCTGGAGATCGGCATGCTGCTGATGCAGAACCCTGACCTGTTGATGCTCGATGAACCGGTCGCAGGGATGAGCGTCAACGAACGCGTCCAGACCGCAGAACTGCTCAAGCGCATCAGCCAGGGACGCTCGGTGCTGGTGATCGAACACGACATGGAGTTCGTCAAGAGCATCGCCCATAAGGTCACGGTGCTGCACCAGGGCAAGGTCCTGGCCGAGGGCAGCATGGAGTCGGTGCAGAACAACCCGAAAGTCATCGAAGTCTATTTAGGCCATTGAGGAAGCAGGCATGTTCAACGTAGACAAGCTGTCCTGTGGTTACGGCCAGAGTCAGATCCTCCACGACCTCGACCTGGCCGTGGCCAAACGCGAAATTGTCGCCGTGATGGGACGCAACGGCATGGGCAAGACCACGCTGTTCAAGAGCTTGATGGGCATCCTTCCGCAGTGGCGGGGGCAGGTCAGCGTCGATGGCCAGGACGTCTCGAACCTGGAAACCCACGAGCGGGTGGAGCACGGCATTGCCTATGTGCCTCAGGGGCGGATGATTTTTCCCAGCATGACGGTGTTGGAAAATATTCAGACCGGCCTGCCGGCATCGGCCCGGGGCCAGGTCCCCGAAGATCTTTATGCGTTGTTTCCGGTGCTTCACGACATGCGCTCGCGCAAGGGCGGCAATCTCTCTGGCGGGCAGCAACAGCAACTGGCCATTGCCCGGGCACTGGCGACCAATCCCAAGGTGTTGTTGCTCGATGAACCTACCGAAGGCATCCAGCCGTCGATCATCAAGGACATCGCCCGCACGTTGAAAGAGATCCGCAACCTGCGCGACCTGACCATTGTGGTCTCCGAGCAGGTGCTGTCATTCACCCTGGAAATCGCCGACCGCTTCCTGGTGATCGAGAAGGGCCGCTTCGTGATTGAAGAGACCCGGGACAAGGTCGACGAAGCCACCATCAGTCGCTACCTCTCAGTGTAGGTGCGGCTGGGCGGCGCGATGGTTTATCGGCTCCCTTTGTAGCAGTTGGCAAGCCAGCTCACAGGGGTACGTCATCCAACGTATTGGCCGATTCGTGCCGCCATTCGAGACTGGTTCCAACGCGGTACATCCCTAATGTTCAGGAGCTTCGCCATGACCGATACCTTGATCAAAGTCGACCTCAACCAGCCCGCCACAGAGAACGAGCAGATCCATAACCGCTGGCATCCGGACATTCCCATGGCTTGCTGGGTCAAGCCAGGGGATGACTTTATTCTTGAGACTTACGACTGGACCGCCGGCGCGATCAAGAACAACGACGATGCCTCGGATGTGCGTGACGTCGACCTGTCCACCGTGCACTACCTGTCCGGTCCAGTGGGCGTGCATGGCGCCGAGCCGGGGGATCTGCTGGTGGTCGACCTGCTGGACATCGGCGCCAAGGCCGAATCGATGTGGGGCTTCAACGGCTTCTTCTCGCGGCAGAACGGCGGCGGATTCCTCACGGATCACTTTCCCAGCGCGCAGAAAGCCATCTGGGATTTCAAAGGCATGTTCACCAGTTCGCGGCACATTCCCGGGGTCAACTTTGCCGGCCTGATCCACCCCGGATTGATCGGTTGCCTGCCCGACCCGGTAATGCTCGGCGACTGGAACCGCCGTGAGCAGGAGCTGATCGACACCGACCCGACCCGCGTGCCGCCCCTGGCCAACGCCCCGCTGGCCGCCACCGCGCACATGGGCAAGCTCAAAGGCCAGGCCCGGGATGATGCCGCGGCCACCGGCGCACGCACGGTGCCGCCGCGTGAACATGGTGGTAACTGCGATATCAAGGACCTGTCCCGGGGCTCGAAGATTTTCTTCCCGGTCTACGTCAACGGCGCCGGGTTGTCGGTGGGAGACCTGCACTTCAGTCAGGGCGACGGCGAGATCACTTTTTGCGGTGCCATCGAGATGGCCGGCTGGGTGCATATGAAAGTCGAGCTGATCAAGGGCGGCATGGCCAAGTACGGGATCAAGAACCCGGTGTTCAAACCCAGCCCGATTATCCCGACCTACCAGAACTACCTGATCTTTGAAGGTATCTCGGTGGATGAAGCCGGCAAACAACACTACCTGGACGTCAATATCGCATACCGCCAGGCCTGCCTGAATGCGATCAACTACTTGACCAAGTTTGGCTATTCGCCCGCCCAGGGTTATGCACTGTTGGGCTCTGCGCCGGTGCAGGGGCATATCAGCGGCGTGGTCGACATCCCCAACGCCTGCGCGACCCTCTGGTTACCCACCGAAATCTTCGAGTTCGACATCAACCCCAACGCCAACGGCCCCATCAAACACCTCGACGGCAGTATCGATCTGCCGATCGCCCCGGACCTGTGAGACACGCCCGAGCCCGATCAATGTCCGGAGAGCGCCATGCCGACCTATGAGTACGAATGCCAAACCTGTGGCTCTTTCACAATGTTGCGGCCCATGGCCCAACGGCACGAGTCGTGCCAGTGCCCGTCTTGCGCGGGCCCAGGAGGGCGGTTGCTGTTGTCTGCGCCGGCGCTGACGACGTTGTCGAGCAGTCAACGCCTGGCCATGGCGACCAACGAGCGAAGTGCCCACGCGCCGCAGACCCTTGGTGAGTACCAGCAGAACCGTCGTCACCCCAGTGGGTGCAGTTGTTGCGCACCGAGCAAACCGCTGGCCCCGACCAAAGAAAATCCACAGGGGCTCAAGAGTAAAACCGGCTCCAGACCTTGGATGATCAGCCATTAACAGAGGTAAATCTCATGCGTCATGGTGATATTTCCAGCAGCCCGGACACCGTGGGTGTCGCGGTCGTCAATTACAAAATGCCGCGGCTGCATACAAAAGCCGAGGTCATTGAAAACGCCCGCAAGATCGCCGACATCATCACCGGTATGAAAAGCGGTCTGCCCGGCATGGACCTGGTGGTGTTTCCTGAATACAGCACCATGGGCATCATGTACGACCACGATGAGATGATGGCAACTGCCGCCAGTATTCCAGGCGAAGAGACGGCGATCTTTTCCGCCGCGTGCCGTGCGGCAGACACGTGGGGGGTGTTTTCACTGACCGGTGAACGGCATGAGGAGCATCCTCACAAAGCGCCTTACAACACGTTGGTGTTGATCAATAACCAGGGCGAAATCGTCCAGAAGTACCGCAAGTGCATTCCCTGGTGCCCCATAGAAGGCTGGTATCCGGGTGATCGGACCTATGTCTGCGAGGGGCCGAAGGGCCTGCAGATCAGCTTGATCATTTGTGATGACGGCAACTACCCGGAGATCTGGCGCGACTGTGCAATGAAAGGGGCGGAGTTGATCGTCCGTTGCCAGGGCTATATGTACCCGGCCAAAGAGCAGCAGGTGATGATGTCCAAGAGCATGGCCTGGGCCAATAATTGCTATGTGGCAGTGGCCAATGCGGCCGGCTTCGATGGGGTTTATTCCTACTTTGGCCACTCGGCGATTATTGGCTTCGACGGTCGCACCCTGGGCGAATGCGGTGAAGAGGAAATGGGCATTCAGTACGCACAATTATCCGTTTCGCAAATCCGCGATGCGCGAGCGAACGACCAATCACAGAATCATTTGTTCAAGCTGCTGCATCGCGGTTACACCGGGGTCTATAACTCCGGGGACGGCGACAAGGGAGTGGCTGACTGCCCGTTCGACTTTTACCGCACCTGGGTACTGGATGCGCAGAAAGCCCGGGAAAACGTCGAAAAACTTACCCGTAGCAGCGTCGGCGTGGCTCATTGCCCGGTGGGAGAGCTTCCCCACGACGGTAAAGAAAAACACGCAGGCTAAACCATGCCTTTGGTGAATGATCGCATCGACCCAAACCACCCACAGCCTGGCCTGACCAGCGCATCACAGGCAGCAGATGTGTTGACCTCACGCTTCGTCTTCAATCCCGCCCAGGTCATGGCGTTGTTGCGCAGTCGAATTGTCGGCCAGGAACAAGCCATGAGCGCGGTCGAGGCGTTGCTAAACGTGGTTAAGGTCGATATTGGTGAACGTGAGAGGCCGTTGACGGTGAACCTGTTCATGGGGCCGACCGGTGTCGGCAAGACCGAAATCGTCCGTCTGCTGGCACTGGCCATACACGGTCGCGCCGATGCTTTTTGTCGCATCGACATGCACACCTTGGCCCAGGAGCATTACTCGGCGGCGCTCACCGGAGCACCACCGGGTTATGTGGGGAGTAAAGAGGGCGTCAGTCTGTTCGATAGTGAATTGATTCAAGGCACCTACAGTCGCCCAGGCATCGTGCTGTTCGATGAACTGGAGAAGGCCAGCAAGGAAGTGGTGCGCAGCTTGTTGGGCATTCTTGAGAACGGCCAACTGACCTTGGCGGGCGGTAGCCGAACGCTGGATTTTCGCAATAGCCTGATCTTCATGACCAGCAACATTGGAGCCCGGCAAGCGACCACCTACAGGGAACGTTTTTCACGCGGTTGGCGGCGCTGGCTCGGCATCGCCCCACAAGGTGAGCAGGCTATGTTGGAGCTAGCGTTGCACGCCTGGTTCGAACCGGAATTTCTAAACCGTATTGATCGCATCCTGGTTTTCCAACGCATCGAAAGCCAATGGCTGGAAGCGTTGTTGCAGATCGAACTGAACAAACTCAACCAACGTCTCGGTCAGCATCGCCGTACGCTGGTCCTGGACGTTGCGGCAAGCGACTGGCTGTGCCGAAAGCATGACCCACGCTTTGGTGCTCGGGCCCTGACAAGGCGAGTGCGGGTCGAGCTGGAGCCTGCCATCGCTGAGTGTTTGCTGGCTAATCCGCAGACAATGCAGATGACTGCGACGGTCGAATCGAACCGGCTGACGGTTGTTCCAGCGCAAAGCACTGTGTTCAACGCATCAACGCCGAAGGGTTTTCCTGCAGCATCACCGAACTGTGGAGGGTAGCGAGCGCTTCCTTCAGTAAGGTTTGCTCCGACGCATCCTTGGATTTCTTGCTTTCCTTGGCGGCGTACTCCAGCAATACCAAGTGACTGCGGCTGGCTGACGCTTGCTTGGGCACCACGGTCTCTTCAATCAGTTTGCCCATGACATACTTCTGTGTCCGGGTGTCCTGGCTGGCGGATTGTGTGACGGAGGCTTTGGTCAGGCGGCCGTCCTTGTAGGCGAGGCTGGCCGAGCTGCTGGCCTTGTCATTCACTTGTACGTAGAGGTAGTTCTGCGATTCGTTATCTTTGCCTAGCGCAGGTGCTTTGCCGCCCTTCAGGGTTTTGTGAAAGCTGGCCGACAGACTCGATTGCTGGGTTTGATCGATCTTGCGGTCACGCATGATGGAACCTGCGACGACAGTCTTTTGCGAGAGGGTATAGGCAAAGCTATCGAGTTCAGACAGGTGCATCGGGTTAGACGCGTTGTTCGTCTGAGTGATGGACGCCTCGAAGTCTGCCAGTCCGGTCAACAGGCCTTTGTCCGTCGCGTTACGGGTCAATCGCTCAGGTAGAGTGGTGCCCTGTGGATAGTGGCTGTTCATGGCGCTGAACGCATCCTTGAACATCTCCATCAGGGCCGCCTTGGCGCTGCCGCGCTCCTGCACCCGGTCAAACTGGGCCAGGTAGCTGTTCAGAGCGTTGGCCTGTTGCTTGGCATCGCCCAGGATTGCGCTGTTCTTCAGGTCCACGCTCAGGTTTAATTTGCCATCCGGACCGCTCATTTGCGTGGTGCGGCGTTGGTCGTCGGCGCTAAAGGCGAGGGTCAGATCCTCACCGTCCACGCCCTTTAGCTTGGCGTTCAGGTCAATGGATGCCAATACGCTGGAGTCAAACTGCGTCAGCTTGCCCAGATCAAGCTTGGGCGGCTCGGCGGTCAACCCGTCGACAGCCGCCTGAAAGGCATTGCCCAGAGCACCAATCGCCTTGAGTTCATCCTCGCTCAGCGGGCCACCATCCACCGTAGCCTGGACACCAAGACCATCGTCCTGGCTTGTCAGACTGAAGGTGACCGTCTTGCCGCTGGCGGTCTTGATACTGAGGCTGATCAGGTTGTCGGCTTTATTGTGCAGCAGCGTCTGTTCGGATTTTATCCCGGCGACGTCGTAAGCCCTGTCCGTGGTGGTATGGAGCACTGACTGGGAAATGCTTGAACCATTCTTGGCGAATTGCTCCACCAAGGCTGCGCCCAGGCCGTGGAAACGGTTGGCGATCGACAGCGATCTGGGGTTGGTCCCCATGACGCGAGTGACGGCATCCTGACTGGTCTTTTCCCAGACACGAACAATCTCCTGGCCGGGCAGTTGCCCGAGTCGGGAATAGGTCTGTGATTCGACATCGGCCACAGGATTACCCAGGCTGACGATTGCCGAAGGTCGAGCCGGGAAGGCATCAGCACTCTCTATCACTGTTGCAGGCGATGCCGCGACGGCAGAGCGAGTCTGGATCTGGATGGGAATGGCAGGGCTGATCGGGGATAGGGTAGTCATGACAGTCCGTGTCGAAGGAGCAGAGTTACGCTCAATGTAGTGAATTCACCACCCGATTGAAAGCGGGGCGGTTGAAATAAGTGGCAAAGAGCTATTATGCATTTGCCCGTTAGCGTGTTCCCGGAGCGGCTCAGCCCAATCTGAAAAGATTGGGCTTTTTCACGCATTGAGAAACGCTGTTCCCCAGGCCTGTGGTTGACACTGTCGCCGTCAGAAGACGAGCTTGAACAGGGCGATGACCACGATCAGGCCGATTATGAAAATGATACCTACGGTGCCGCCAAGAAATTTCAACATAATGATGCTCTCATCGGATGGGCTTAATTTTCTAGACCACCCTCGACAACGCTCGTTTCGTTGAATTTCACCTACCGGTGATCAATGAACTGCCCAGGACCTCGGAACAGGCACCTGATCAAACTTCGAAACGGTCTTGATCCAGTAGCGGCGATAGTCGGTCTGGTCCGGCGCCAGGGGTTTGTGGCTTGACCATGGATGTTTCTCCTTCAGGCTGGCGCGGTACGCCTCCCATTCTTTCTGCTCGGCCACTTCCCGGGCTTTGCTCCGGTCATCGAACCAGCCCAGAACATAAGCTTCGCCCTGGTCCGTGCCGTGCGCTATCAGCAAATAAATCTCTGTCATGACTGACCTACCGTTCTGTCCTGCGCCCCAGTTGCAGGGTCTTATCCTTGGTATCGGCCGTTCTTCTCCATTTTTGAGATTTATTGATAAGTGGTGAGTATTGCGGAACCGGGAGAAACGCAGGACGAACTGCTCAGCCGCCAGCGCCCACGGCGCGCCAGGCGGCCTCGGCCAGCTGCTGCCGGTAGCTTTCAGGGCTGCGTTTGACTCGGGCCGAGAGCCAGGCGCGACAATAGCTCTCCGCCGAACCGATGATCAGTGACGGGATCAGCTCAAAAGGCAGGTCCTGCAAATCCTGCTGGTGGGCGGGGTCGCTGAACCATTGCTTGAGTGCGGCGTTCCTGGCGAGATTCGCCTCGGCGAGCCGCTCATTGAAGCTGCTTCGCGCCACCGCAAAGCGAGCCTGGTATTGGAACCGCGCCCAATCGGGTTGACTGACCACCCAATCCACGTAGCTGAACACCAAGGCGTGGACCCATTCCCTGGTCGACGTGACAGCGCTGAGGTAGCTGTCCCTGAGCCGTGCCTGATCATCCAGGGCGGTCATGTACAACGCTGCGACCAAGCCTTCCTTGTTATCGAAATGGTGATAAATGGCCCCCACGCTCATCTGACTTTCGGCCCGGATGATGTCGATGGTGGTCGCTTCTATGCCCTGTTGGTTAAACAGCGCCAAGGCACATCGCAGGATGTGCCGCTTGGACTCGGCACGGCGCCCTGGGTAGCAGCGCTCGAGGAGATCGACAGGTTCCCTTCGTCCGTTCACGCGATTGCGTTGTGCAACGCGGCGGAACTGGCGGGCGGCATGATGACCGAGGTGTCCATCCCCAGCGGCGCTCGTTGGATTCCCAAAGGCATGACTGTCGAATACTTGGCCAAGGCCAAGACCGCCATCCATGCGATTGCCGACGGTAGCGAAATCGACTGGCAGACTTCGGGCGACAAGATTGTCCCGGTCGAGATCTTCGACGAGGCTGGGGTGAAGGTCTTCACGGCGCGCATCACCATGAATGTGAAAATCGGCTAGGTCTCCTGGCTCATCAAACGTCGACCGTCTCCGCCAGATGCGCCATCAGCCACTGGCGGAAGCGGCTGACGCTTTGCCTGTTTGGGGCCCGGCCTTGGGGTTCCAGCAGGCAGAACTGTGCGTTGGTACGCAGGATGGCTTGTGTCGGCCGCACCAGGTTGCCGGTTTGCAAGTGATTGCTGAGCAGGCCCGACCAGGCCAGGGCGATCCCCTGGCCAGCCAGCGCCGACTGGATCAGCATGGAATAGCTGTTGATATTGATGCGCCGCCGAGGTTCTGGCGCGGGGTAGCCAAGGCGTTGGAACCATTCTCTCCAGCCAATCCAGTCCCGGTGCTGGTCTTCCAGCCACAACCAGGTGCATCCACCCAACTGCTCGAGCGTCTCGATCCCTGGGTGCTGCGCCAGATAGGCGGGGCTGCATACCGGGAAAATCTCTTCGTTGAACAGCGGCGTGACTTTCATGTTTTTCGGCGGCGTGCTGCAGTAATACAGCGCCAGGTCACAGTCCAGCCGGGAAAAATCACTGACTTGGTCCGTCGCGATGATGCGCAGGTCAATCTCTTCATTCTGGCGCTGGAACTCCGACACAAGCGGTAGCAGCCACAATGACGCCATCGCCGTACTGGTGACGACAGTGACCTGTTGCGCGCCTTGCCAATGGCGCATTCCCGCGGTGGCCTGGGCGATTTGCTGCAACGTATCGCGGATGCTCTCGTAATACTGGGTGCCCGAGGCGGTGAGGTTGATTTCCCGCGTCGTGCGGGTGAACAGCGCCGTGCCCAGATAGTCTTCGAGCAAGCGTACCTGGCGGCTGATTGCACCTTGGGTGACGTTCAGTTCGCGTGCTGCCACGGTGAAACTCAAGTGGCGGGCGGCGGACTCGAACGCCACCAGGCTGTTGAGGGGCGGCAAGGGTTGCAGTTTCATCAGGCTTCACTGCCTTATAAATGTTTGGTGCACGGAGATTGTGCAGAAGCCCGTGCGCAGTGACTACCTAATTAGTGAGACACGGCTAAAGATCAAGGACCAAATCAGAAGTGGGCTTGCTGCAGCACAGCAAACGCAGACCTTTGTCTATTTCCCGTTGCCTGATACCTCCGTTGTGATTCATCTCGACCGTACCCTGTAGCAGGGCGGTCTTGCAGGTGCCACAAACGCCCTGGCTGCAGGAGGAGGGCACGATGGCGCCGGCTTTCTTCGCGGCGGCCAGCACGGTCTGATTGCCCGGCATGCTGAATGTTTTGCCTGAACGCGACAGGGTCACCGTGAAAACGTCCTGCTGATTGAGCGTAGCGGCCTGCTCGACCAACGGCTCTTCATTCAGGGCGGTGATGTCGAAGCTTTCCTGATGGTAGTGGGCGAAATCGAACGCCGCTTCCCTGAGTAGCGACTTGACCGCTTCCATGTAGCCTTGGGGACCGCAGGTAAAGATTTCCCGTTCCTTGTAGTCCGGCACTTGCTGACTCAACAACGACAAGTCGAGCCGGCCTATCGGTTGCTGCCATTGAGCGGTGTCGCCGAGCCCTTCGCAAATACTGATGACTCGCAGCCCCGGCATGGCGGCCTGCATGCGCGTCAACTCTGCGTGGAAGATGATGTCGGTAGGCGTACGGGCGCTGTGCACAAACACGATGTCGAGGTTGCCGGCCATGTCGCAGGCGGCCCGGGTCATCGACATCAGGGGTGTTACGCCGGAGCCAGCGGACAGGTACAACAACTTGGTCGCCGGATGACCGACCGGTGTAAAGCTGCCCGCCGGGCCGGACGCCTTCAGGCTGTCGCCGGGCTTGAGGTGGTCATGCAGCCAGTTCGACACCGCGCCCCCCGGCACACGCTTGACGGTAATGGAAAACGCAAACGGCCGGGTGGGGGAGGACGACAGGGTGTAGCAGCGGGCAATGGTCTGCCCGCCAATGACCGGCGCGATCGTGATGAATTGACCGGGCTCGAAGCCCAGCGCGCTGAAGTCCGCACAGCGAAAAATGAAGGTCCTGACGTCGTGGGTTTCCTGGCGCACAGCGCAGCATTGCAGGTTTTTTTGTTCACCGCTGTGCCATTGCGCGCCGAAAGTGCCCCAGGTGGTCGGGTCGGTAAAGCGCTGGACCGCGCTGGTGTTTCCAGGGCTCGTCAGGATTTCGTAAGTCGTCATGTTCATTCCTCACACGCCATGGGCGGCCAGACGCGCCGCGTACCAGCGCGAGAACTGGTCGACATAGGTTTCGGTAAAGGCCGAAAACGGCCCGGGCGTGTAGGCGGGATCCTGGGTGCCGCTGTGGGTGATGCCGACGAGATTGGCGTCTTGCAGGTTGGTCGCCGCCCAGACTTCGGTCAGCTTATCCACTTGGTAGTCGACGCCTTCGACGGCATCGGCATGGACCAGCCATTTGGTGCGCACCAGGGTTTTATCGGGCGCCAGGGGGATGATGTAGGAGACCACGGCATGGTCGCTCATGACATGGGTCCAGGAGTTGTGCGTCCAAAGGTGCACGTCGCCCAAGTCGCGGCGGGTGAGTTCGCCAAACAGCCGGGTGCACGCCACGCGGGTGTCCAGGGTCTGGGATTCGCCGTTGCCGGCAATGGCCAGTCGCTGCGAGCGGAATTGGGTCACGGCATCTTCACCCAGGTGTTCGACGGCATCGCAGATATAGCCTTCGCGCTCCCAGTTGGTCTTGGTGTCGGCATTGCGGCGGTGATACTCGGCCAGTGCCTGAAGTGAATCCTCGCCCAGCCCATCGGTGCAGAAGCCGAAATCTTCGGGCAGGAAAGACGCAGTCAATTCCGGGTGGGTGGCGGCGCAGTGATAACACTCGCGGTTATTCTCGATCACCAGTTTCCAATTGCCGTTCTCGATGATTTCCGATTCGTGGGCGATCTTTGAGTGGACAATGTCGTATTGGGCGAAACGCTGCGTCATGACCTGGTCAAGGTACAGGATGTCTTCTGGTGGTTCGTCGCCCAGGCAGACGAAAACATGGGTGCCGATGACCCGAGTGTGCACAGGGATCAGGCTTTTGCATTTTGGGTCGAAGTCCTGGCCCATGTGTGCCGCATGTTTCAGGCTGCCGTCCAGGTCGTAGCTCCACTGGTGGTAGGGGCAAACCAGCATGCCCACCGTCGACTTGCCGGCCTGTTTCAAACGAGCCCCGCGATGGCGGCAGACATTGCGAAACGCCTGCACATGCTCATCGTCATCGCGCACCAGGAGGATGGAGGATTTGCCAATATCGATGGTCGAGACATCACCGGGTTCGGGGACGTCGCTGGTGACACCGACCAGAATCCAGTGTTTCGTGAAGAAAACATCGACGTCGGTTTCAAAGATATCCTGGCGACCAAACAAACCGCCTGGCATGCCATGGCCGGGCGTGCGGTCGGCCAAGAGTTCACGATGGGTCTTCACGGCATTGATTGTCATTATAGGTCTCGCTCACATTCAAATTGATCAGGCGGCGAGTACAGTTTGGAAAGGTGGGATAAGACCGTCAACGCGCTTTATTTTCACGTTCGCATAACTTTGCGTTATGCGTAAAAGTGGTATTAAACATCTATAAAATCAATGGCTTAGATAACTATCGTCCCGCAGCCAATCGATCAGTGCCTGGGTGATGGGAGCAAGTTTTCGACCGCTCGGAACAACCAGGTAATAAGCGTCTTTTGGCTTGACCACGTAGGGCGTAATTCTGATCAGTTCACCGCTGTTGAGCCGGTGCGCGATCAGCCGGCTCCATCCCAGTGCAATGCCATGGCCTTGGATGGCCGCCTGGATCGCATCGTTGTAGGAACTGCAGCGGAATGAATAGTTGAGTTTGGGGCGCAGGTCGCCGAGCTCCCGGCACCAACGGTTCCAGGTCATCCAGCCTTCCAGGGTGGAGTCCGAATCAATCAGCGCCGTGTCCAAAAAATCGGTAACGGACGAAGGGGCCGTGTTGGCGGCAAGCCAGGCCGGCGAACAAACGGGAAAAACTTCTTCATCGAACAGGAAAACTGAACTGCCATCCTCCCATTTTCCATTGCCGAAACGGATGGCCAGGTCGACGTCATCCCGATATGAACTTGGCGAGATCTGCTGCGTCATCAAGCGCAATTTCAACTTCGGTTGCAAGGTGCGCAGAGCGATCAATCTGGGGAGTATCCTCAAGTGAGAAAACGCCTCCGTGCAGGCGATGGTGATCTCCTGCTCACCAATGCCCTCGGCAATTTTGTCGAAGACACTGGCCATGCGATGAATGGACTCGGCGACGACCAGGTGCAGGACATAGCCTTCGTGAGTCAGCTTGATCGCCCGATGAAGTCGATGGAACAGCTTGGTCCCCAGGGTATCTTCCAGCAACCGGATTTGTTTGCTGACGGCCGCCTGGGTCACGCCCAGCTCTTGGGCTGCCAGGGTGAAACTGGCCAGCCGCGCCACGGCTTCAAATTCCAGCAACGCCGTCATCGACGGTATCAACCGCCGATAGCCCTTGACCTTTTTATCGATATCGCTGGGTTGCATAGGTGTGTTCCAACGCCGTTGCCTGGTGAATCAAGCCACCGAAGATTCTCTTGCGGGTTCAGAAAGCGCGGGGTGCGACAGGTTGTGCCCCAGCAGTGCCCGATACAGTTCACCGTCGCCCAATATGCCCAGGACAGTACCGGCCTCGTCCTGCACGATCAGGGGATGGCCCGTTTCGTAGCGAATCTGCAGGGCGTCGCGCATGGTAGTCGTCGACGGTACGCAAGTGGGCTGTCGAGCCAAGGTCTCGATTTGCTCGGTCGGATTCCATGATTGGACGT
This sequence comes from Pseudomonas hefeiensis, assembly GCF_030687835.1. NCBI lineage: Bacteria > Pseudomonadati > Pseudomonadota > Gammaproteobacteria > Pseudomonadales > Pseudomonadaceae > Pseudomonas > Pseudomonas hefeiensis. The sequence goes on along the minus strand of NZ_CP117449.1, from coordinate 4,024,500 downwards.
GTGCGGTTGTGGCGCCTTTTCGAGCGCTGGCCAAATGACGCTGCGGGTTCACCACCATCCACAGGTTTTGAGCCGTATCCAGGCAGTATTCGTCACGGGCGAAAACGCACTGGTCCAGCGGGGTCATCAAGCTTTTTGCGCACAGCACATTCAACGGGTTGGTGTGGGCGACGAAGTTACGCACGTAGTCGTCGGCCGGATTCAGCACGATCTCTTCGGGTTTGCCGTACTGGATGATCTTGCCGTCTTTCATGATGGCGATGCGCGTGCCCAGCTTGAGGGCTTCGTCCAGGTCATGGCTGACGAACACTATGGTCTTGTGCAATTTGCGCTGCAGATCGAGCAGCTCATCTTGCAGGCCTTGGCGAATCAACGGGTCGAGGGCCGAGAACGGTTCGTCCATCAGCAGGATGTCGGCGTCCATCGCCAGGGCGCGGGCCAGGCCGACCCGTTGCTGCATACCGCCGGACAACTCATGGGGTTTTTTATTGCGCCATTGGGTCAGGCCCACCAGTTCGAGTTTTTCATCCACCAGCTTCTTGCGTTCTTTTTCCGGCCGGCCCTGCATTTCCAGGCCAAAGCTGATGTTCTCGCGCACCGTCAGCCAAGGCATCAGGGCGAACTTCTGGAACACCATGGCGATGCGTTTGGTGCGCATCATCTTCAGTTCGGCCGGGGTGCAGGAGGCGATGTCGATCTGTCGGCCTTCGTGCTCGACGAACAGCTTGCCGCGACTGACGGTGTTCAGCCCGTTGATGCAACGCAACAAGCTGGATTTGCCGGAGCCGGACAGGCCCATGAGCACGCAGATCTCGCCTTTGTTGATCTCCAGATTGGCTTTTTCCACACCGACGATCAAACCGGTTTTCTGCAGAATCTGCGGCCGCGAAAATCCTTGATCGAGCAAATCCAGTGCGGGCTTCGGACGGGCCGAGAAGATGACGTCGACGTCTTCAAAACGGATGATGCTCATGCGTCACCTCTTTTCACGGCTTCACGTTGTTTGCAGATTCGGTCGAGGATGATTGCCAGCAGCACGATCGCCAGGCCGGCTTCAAAACCCATCGAGATATCGGCGGTGTTCAAGGCGTTGACCACTGGCTTGCCCAAGCCGTCGGCGCCCACCAGTGCGGCGATCACCACCATCGACAATGACAGCATGATGCACTGGGTGATACCGGCGGCGATGCTGGACATGGCATGGGGCAGTTCGATGCGCGCCAACAATTGGCGGCGCGAACAGCCGAAGGCCTTGCCGGCATCCATCAACTCTTCGGGTACGTCACAGATGCCCAGGTAGGTCAGGCGAATAGGGGCGGCGATGGCGAATACCACCGTGGATATCAACCCTGGAACCACACCCAGGCCGAAGAGCGTCAGGGTAGGGATCAGATAGACGAAGGTGGGCACGGTCTGCATCAGGTCGAGGACTGGCCGCAAGACCGTATAGAACCAGGGTCGATGTGCCGCAACGATGCCTAGCGGTACGCCGATGACCACGCAGACGAGTGTGGCGAAGGACACTTGGGCGAGGGTCTCCATGGTCTCCTGCCAGTAGCCGAGATTGAATATCAGCAGGAACGAGAGGGCCACGAAGAGGGTGAGGCTCACCTTGCGTTGGATGTAATAGGCAAGCAGGACAAATACAACGATCAACGCCAAGGGGTTGAACCAAAGGAGCGCGTTGGTCAATGCGGTGATGACGCCCGACAACGACAACGATATGGCGTCGAAAATACCTGCGCCATGTTGAGTCAACCATTCGACATACCGGGCGATTTGTTCGCCCAGTGGAAGCTTCTCTTGTGTAATCCACATATCACTAATCCGGCTGATGGAAAGAAATCGCACGCCAGCAACCGCCCGGGCGCAGCTTCGTGTGCCAGGTTTCCAGGCAACACAAAGCGACGGCACGAGGCGTCGCGTAATAAGCAGTTATCGAAGTTTGGGCAGGGGATGAGTAACAGATGACGTGTGTGTCAAAGCCAGTCGTCCCGGCATTCTTTGGCCGGGTGTCGAGTGTCCTTCAGAGGTGTGCACTGCAAGATTCATGATGGCGGCTCGTTGTTGTTTTGGTTTGGAGTCCGTTGCCTGTGGGAGATAGTTATCCAGGTGCCTTTTGCTGACAAACCATTTTATGTCAGTGCCTCATGAGTTTTTATCATTAATGACTCACCACTTCTCGGGCAGAAAAGTCAATCAAATGTACTCAGGTGTACATTTGACGGTCATGCTAGTACATTCGCGTTACGCATTATTTTAAAGAAGGTAAGCAAAGATGCCCCAGGTAGGGAAGGCACGCGGCAAGGCCCAGGACGCAGGCTGGCGGGGCTCGCCGGAGGGCTGGCTGGAAGCGGCCTACGAGGCCCTGAAGGAATCGGGCATCGATGCGGTTCGAGTCATGCCGCTGGCCAAGCGCCTGGGCTTGTCACGTACCAGCTTCTACTGGTTCTTCGAGGATCGCGAGCAACTGCTGGCGGCGTTGTTGTCTCGCTGGCGAGAGACCAATACGGGGGGCTTGATACGGCAAAGTGAAAGCTATGCTGAAAGCATCTCCGAGGCGATCCTGAATGTGTTCGAGTGCTGGCTCAACCCGCAATTGTTCGACTCGCAGTTCGAGTTTGCCGTGCGCAGCTGGGCGCTTCAGTCCGCTGAAGTGGCCCAGGAGGTCGCAGTTGTGGACGAGCAGCGAATGAACGCCCTGGCGAGCATGTTCAAGCGCTTTGGCTATGACACTCAGGGGGCTGATGCTCGGGCCCGAACGATCTACCTGACGCAGATCGGCTACATCACCATGAACACGACTGAGCTGATCACCGTGCGCTTCCAGCGCATTCCTCATTACGTGAGCATCTTCACCGGCAAAGTCCCCAAGCAGCGTGAGCTGGATCGTTTCTATGGGAAGTTCGGCTATGCCGAAAAAGAGCCAGGGGTCTTTGTTCCCTTGACGGATACTTTCGATGAAGGTTCCGCCGATGATCAATGAGACCGTGGGAATCATTGGCGGAACCGGCTGGCTGGGCGGCTCGATTGCCAAGGCGGTCTTGGCGAAGGGACTGGTGCCGTCGGGAAACCTGGTCATTTCCAATCGTTCGGGAAACCATCCGTTGGTCCAACAAGGTGCCAGTCTGGTCACGGACAACCAGGACCTGGTGGATCGCAGCGACATCGTGATCATCGCGGTTCGCCCCGAGCAGTTCGCCAGCTTGAACATCAATGCGACGGGCAAAACCGTGATCTCCTTGATGGCCGGCATCACGGCGCAGGCAATTGCTGCACAGTCCTTGGCTTCGGCGGTCGTACGGGCGATGCCCAATGCGGCGGTGGAAATCGAGCAGTCCTTTACGCCTTGGTATTGTTCGGGCGGGGTAGCGGCGACGACGAAAATCCTTGTGCAGCGTTTGTTTGAATGTGTGGGCACCGCTGCTGAAGTCCAGGAGGAGGACTTCATCGATTACCTCTCGGCACTCTCAGGCACCGGTCCGGCCTTTCCGGCCTTGTTGATGATGGCACTGGCCCATCAGGCGATGCTGGCCGGCATACCTGATGATATCGCGCAGCTTGCCGCGAAAAATGTCGTAGTCAACAGCAGCCAGTTGTTGGCCAACCGTGATGCACAGCAGATGATCGACGCTTTGGTGGCCTATCGCGGTGTAACGGCTGCCGCCTTGCAGGCGATGAGCCAGGGACCTTTCGAAGAGCAGATTGGAAGGGCGTTGCAAGCAGGTGCCGCGGTGGCCCGCAAGGGGCTTCAAGCCTGATAAAACGATCGGTGTCGGGTAACGGCCACTACCGCATCGCGAGCAGGCTCGCTCCCACATTCGATCTTCAGCAGACACAACATCCATGCCCAACACAAACCCTTTGTGGGAGCGGGCTTGCTCGCGAAGGGGGCAGCACATCCAACATATTCATTGACTGTGACACCGCTTTCGCGAGCGAGCCCGCTCCCACAGGAGAAACGCGGCCCACCCAAACCAGGCCGGCTGTCAGGCCGCCTCGCTTTTGATCTTGATCTGGGGCAAACCGAGCCTAAGCGAGGTGCCGAGTGGTGGGGCAAAGCGCTTTTGGTTACTTTTGGCAGGTCCGGCTCCCGGCTCTTCCAAAAGTGACCCGCTGTAAGGGAGGAACCGCCAGCCGCCGCTACCCCAGCAACGGATATTCACCCCAACCGCCAATCCTATTCGGCTTTGAAGCAGTACACCGCCAGCTTGTTCCCGTCCAGATCACGCGCATAAGCGGCGTAGGCATTGTCAGCCCAGCTACGAGGACCTGGCAGGCCTTCGCATACGCCGCCGTTTGCCAACGCGGCAGCATGGAAAGCCAGGACCGCAGCACGGTTCGGTGCTTCGAAGCTCACGGTGACACCGTTGCCGATAGAAGCCGGGTTTCCATTGGCCGGGTTGAGTACAAAGAAGGATGGTTTGTCGACGCCCCAGATGGAGCCGGCTTCGTCGAGGTCGGCAACGCGTTTGAGGCCGATTTCTTTCAAGGTGACGTCATAAAACGCACGTGCTTTTGCCAGGTTGTTGGTGCCGACGGTGACATGGGTAAAAACGGACATCTTGGTTTCCTTTCTATGGGGTAATTGGACGATCGACCGGATCTCAGAAATGAATAACGGTACGAATGCTTTGCCCGGTGTGCATCAACTCGAAGGCTTCGTTGATATCTTCCAGGGGCATGTTGTGGGTGATGAAGGTTTCCAGCGGGATTTCCCCGCGGCCAGCCTTCTCGACGTAACTGGGCAGCTCCGTGCGGCCCTTCACGCCGCCGAAGGCGCTGCCACGCCATACGCGACCGGTGACGAGCTGGAACGGGCGCGTGCTGATTTCCTGGCCTGCGCCGGCGACGCCGATAATGATCGACTCGCCCCAACCTTTGTGGCAACACTCCAGTGCCGCTCGCATCAGTTGCACATTGCCGACGCACTCGAACGAATAATCCACGCCACCGTCGGTGAGTTCGACGATGACATCCTGGATCGGCTTGTCATATTCCTTGGGATTGATGAAATCCGTTGCGCCCAACGACAGGGCGACATCACGCTTGGCTGGGTTGATGTCGATGGCAAGGATGCGTCCGGCGTTGGCCATCTTTGCACCGATGATCGCGGCCAGGCCGATACCGCCCAAGCCGAAGATCGCCACGCTGGCGCCAGCCTCGACTTTCGCGGTGTTGAGCACGGCGCCGATCCCCGTGGTCACCCCACAGCCGAGTAGGCACACCTGCTCCAGCGGGGCATCCTTTGGAATCTTCGCCAGGGAAATTTCCGGCAGCACGGTGTATTCGGAAAAGGTCGAGCAACCCATGTAGTGGAACAGCGGCTTGCCTTCATAGGAGAAGCGCGAGGTGCCATCGGGCATCAAGCCTTTGCCCTGGGTCGCCCTGACGGCCTGGCAGAGGTTGGTCTTACCTGATAGGCAGAATTTGCACTGCCGACATTCAGCGGTGTAGAGCGGGATCACGTGGTCGCCGACTTGCAAGGAAGTCACGCCTTCGCCGATGGACTCGATGACACCACCGCCTTCATGCCCCAAAACCGTGGGGAAAATGCCTTCGGGATCGCTGCCCGAAAGAGTGAACGCATCGGTGTGACAGACGCCAGTGGCGACGATGCGAACACGCACCTCACCGGCCTTGGGCGGCGCGACATCGATAGTGACCAGTCGCAGTGGTTCATTGGGCGCGAACGCGACCGCAGCCCTGGACTTCAAGGTCTGTGCTGACATGGAAGAGCCTCGTGTTAAGTATCAAAAATGCCCCTGATTCATGGGATCAGGGGCATGACCTCAAATGTCTTTCACCAGCCGCAGCGCATCGTAGATGGCCGCGTGGGTATTGCGCGCCGACACCGCGTCGCCGATCCGGAACAGCTGGAAACGACCCTGCGGGTTGGTCACGATATTCTGGGTTTTCCCGGCGATCAGGTCGTGCTGTTCCACCGCGCCGTTATTGCTCGAATGCGGGCGCAGTTCGAAGTACAAATCGTCCAGGGGCAGGGTGCCGTGGTTGACCACCACCTGATCGACCACGCGCTGCTTGTGCACCTGGCCGTAATCGCTACCGAAGTTGGCCACCAATTGACCGTCGCGCTTCTCCACGGAGTCGACCCGATAGGTGACCGTGAAGGTGACGTTCAGGTCTTGCAGGCTGCGCATGTAAGGCACCAGGTTCATCGCCATCACCTCCGGCGCAAACGACCGGTCCGGCGTGACGATTTCCAGTTTCGCACCGCTGTTGGCGATGACCTCGGCCGCTTGTAGCGCCGCGTGATCGCCGGCGTCGTCGAAGATCAGCACGTTCTGGCCGGGCTTGACGTCGCCGGAAATGATGTCCCAGGTCGACACCACCAGTTCATTGCCCTGCTTGAGTACCTCGGTATGGGGCAAGCCGCCGGTGGCGACGATCACCACGTCCGGCGACTCGGCCATGACGGTCTCGGCTTCGGCCCAGGTGTTGAACTGGAACTTCACGCCCAGTCGTTCGCATTGCGCCATGCGCCAGTCGATGATGCTGATCATCTCGCGGCGACGCTCGCTCTGGGCAGTCAAGCGGATCTGCCCACCGGGCTGATCCGCTACTTCGAACACCGTGACGTCGTGGCCACGTTCGCCGGCCACCCGTGCCGCCTCCAGGCCTGCCGGGCCGGTGCCGATCACCACCACCTTGCGCTTGACCGACGCCTTGGGGATTTCGTGGGGCATGGTGGTTTCGCGGCCAGTGGCGGCGTTGTGGATGCAATACGCCGCGCCGCCCTGATAGATGCGGTCCAGGCAATAGTTGGCGCCGACGCAGGGACGGATGTCCTCTTCGCGCTTTTCGATGATCTTGCGCACGATGTGCGGGTCGGTCATGTGCGCCCGGGTCATGCCGATCATGTCCACCTTGCCGGAGGCGATGGCGTGTCGCGCCGTGGCGACGTCCGGGATCTTGGCCGCATGGAACGTTGGGAAACCGGTGGCTGAACGGATCTCGCCGGCAAAATCCAAGTGTGGCGAGTTGCGCATGCCCTGGATGGGAATCACGTCGGTGAGGCCGGCATCGGTATCGATGTGCCCGCGAACGACGTTGAGGAAGTCCACCAGGCCGCTGTCCTTGAGCATGTGGGAAATCTGCAGGCCATCGCTGGCGCCGAAGCCGCCGGGCAGGCCCTCATCGCCGGTGTAGCGCACCCCGAGCAGGAAATCCTCACCGCATTGCTTGCGGATGCCCCGCAAGATATCGAAGGTAAAGCGCATCCGGTTTTCCAGCGAACCCCCGTAGGGCCCGTCGAGATCGTTGGTCAGTGGCGACCAGAACTGATCCATGAGGTGCCCATACGCCTGCAGTTCCAAGCCATCAAGACCGGCGGCCTTCATGCGTTCGGCGGCGTCCACGTAATCCTTGATGATCCGGTCGATGTCCCACTCTTCCATCTTTTTCGGGAAGGCCCGGTGGGACGCTTCGCGGCGATGGGACGGCGAGACGACCGGCAGCCAGTCAGCCTTGTCCCAGCGCGTGCGGCGCCCCAGGTGGGTCAACTGGATCATCACCGCCGCGCCGTGTTCGTGGCATTCGTCGGTCAGGTCCTTCATCCATTTGACCACTTCGTCCTTGTACGCCAGCACGTTGTTGAACACCGGCGGGCTGTCCCGGGAAACGGCGGCGGAGCCCGCAGTCATGGTCAGCGCCACGCCGGCCTTGGCACGTTCGACGTGATAGGCGCGGTACAGATCCTTCGGCATACCGTCGACAGGATAAGCCGGCTCATGGGAGGTGGTCATGATCCGGTTTTTGAGCGTCAGGTGTTTGATCTTATAGGGCTGCAGCAGAGGATCGCTGGACATGGTGTTGCGCTCCGGGAACAGAACATCAGGCTTGGTTTGACATAACGGTATGTCGAATGTTCATGTGTGTCAACGATTGGGACACAGGTGTACATTTTTCTTGCGCGGCGGAAAAACCAGGATTACCATCCAGTCGAAACAGGGGTGGTCCGGCTCGTGCGGCCGGCCATCGCGCATCGATCCAAAGTGCAAGGGGCTCTGCGAAGAACCATGAAAGTACTCGTTGCGGTAAAGCGCGCCATCGACCCGAATGTGAAGGTCCGGGTGAAAGCCGACGGTTCAGATGTCGAGCTCAATGGCGTGAAAATGGCCTTGAACCCGTTCTGCGAAATCGCGGTGGAAGAGGCGATTCGCCTCAAGGAGAAGGGGCTGGCATCCGAAGTGGTGGTGGTCTCGGTGGGCACGTCGGCCGCCCAGGAACAACTGCGCACGGCATTGGCGCTCGGCGCGGACCGGGCGCTGCTGATCGAGACGAGTGCGATACTCGAACCGCTCAATGTCGCCAAGTACCTGAGCAAAGTGATCGATCAGCAAAAGCCGCAATTGATCCTGTTCGGCAAACAGGCGATCGACCAGGAAAACAACCAGGTCGGGCAAATGGTCGCGCAGTTGATCGGCAGCGGTCAGGCCACTTACGCCTCCGCCGTCAATCATGTCGACGGGCAATGGGTGGTCGAGCGTGAGGTCGACGGTGGCAGCCAGGTGCTCGCCCTCGCCATGCCGGCCGTGGTGACCTGCGACTTGCGCCTGAATCAACCGCGCTACGCCTCGTTGCCGAACATCATGAAAGCCAAGAAAAAACCGCTTGAAATCATTGCCGCTGACACCTTGGGCGCGAGCGTGAAGGAACACGCTCGTTTATTAGGGGTGGTCCCGCCCGCAGTGCGCAAAGCGGGGATCAACGTCGGCTCGGTGGCCGAGTTGGTGGATAAATTGAAAAACGTTGCGGGGGTGATTTGATGCGCACATTGGTGATCGCCGAGCACAGCGCCGGCCAGTTGACGGCAGGTACGTGGAGTGCCGTGACCGCCGCCCTGACCCTGGGTGCCGAGACGGATTTGCTGGTGATGGGCGGGGCGGACGCATCGGCAGTGGCGCAACAGGCGACGCTGGCCCAGGGCCTGGCCCGGGTGCTGCTCGCACAAGGGGCGATGTTCGAAAACGCCCTGGCTGAAAATGCCCAACCGCTGATCACTTCTCTGGTGGACGAGGGGTATACGCACGTCGTTGCCGACGCCAGCAGCAGGGGCCGTAATATGCTGCCACGGGTCGCGGCGAGCCTGGATGTCGGCATGCTGTCCGACGTCACCCACATCGTCTCGACGGACACGTTCCAGCGGCCCATTTATGCCGGCAATGCCATCGCCACGGTGCAGTCCCTTGACCCGATCAAGTTGCTCACCGTCCGCGCCTCGGCGTTCGCCCAGGCCTTGTCCCATGAGCATCGCTGCGAAGTGGTGGCGGTGGAGGGCGGACAAAGTGCAAGCAACGTGCGCTTCGTGAGCGAACAACTGACGGCCAGCGAAAGGCCCGACCTGTCGAGCGCTCGGGTCGTCGTGTCCGGTGGCCGCGGGATGCAGAGCAAAGAGAATTTCGCCCTGATCGAGCGGGTGGCGGACAAGCTTGGCGGTGCCGTAGGCGCATCGCGTGCCGCGGTAGATTCGGGTTTTGCCCCCAATGATTTGCAGGTCGGGCAGACGGGGAAAATTGTCGCGCCAGAGCTTTACATCGCAGCGGGCATCAGCGGCGCCATTCAACATTTGGCGGGCATGAGCGGTTCAAAGGTCATCGTTGCGATCAATCAGGACGCTGAAGCGCCGATTGCCCAAGTGGCGGATTACATGTGGGTGGCGGATTTGTTCGAGGCCTTGCCGGCGCTCGAAAAAGCATTGTGAGTGCTTACATTTATAAGCTCCGCCAAATGGCGGAGGAGGGCCGAACCACCTGAATACATGAAGGGTTTTCGTATAACTAAAACTTATCCATGCATAACATAAAATCCCTTGAGGGCGTAATGGCACTCTGCCTTTATGAGGGAAGTTAATTCTTCTGCTGCCCTGCCAATAACTATTAATACAGTACGCGGAGATGCACCATGATTACGTTATCCAGTAAAACTTGTATCGGCTGGCTTGCAGGCCTGGCGATAGCTGCCGGTAGTCTGACGGCTCACGCCGAGGAACCCACGCCTATCCGTATTGGATGGGTGAATTGGTCGGATACGGAAATCGCTGTAAAGCTGGCAGATACGGCATTGCGCGAGCACTTGAAGCAACCGGTCAAATTGGTACTCGCCGATATTGGCATTCAGTTCCAGGCCCTGGCTAACGGCAATATCGACTTGATTCCGATGGTCTGGCTGCCGAGCACTCACAAAGCGTTCTACGATAAGTACAAAGACAAGCTCGAAGACCTCGGCGTGCTGTATGAAGGTCGGATCGGCATGGCGGTGCCAACGTCCATTCCGACCAGCGAGATCGCCAGTGTCGAAGACCTCAACAAGCCTGAAGTACGGGAAAAACTCGGTGGCAAGATCCTGACGTCGGAAGTGGGCAATGGTCAGTACAAACTGACGGAAAAGGCCATCAAGGAATATAAGCTTGATGGTTATAAAATGGTCGCCTCTTCAGAGTCCGGGATGTTGAGCGAGCTGGATCGCAACATCAAGCGTGACAAATGGTCGTTGATCAACGCTTGGAGCCCGCACTGGATGTTTGCCAAGTGGCCGCTGCGCTACCTGGATGATCCGAAGCAGATTTTCGGTGGTGCTGAGCAAATCCATGCGGTTGCTCGCAAAGGTTTCAGCGCCGAGCATCCTGATGTCGCTCGGTTCTTCGCCAACTTCAAGATCCCCAAGGCTGACCTTGAGAAGTTGATGTCGACCGCCCGTGACAGCTCGGCAGACAAGGTCGTTGCAGAGTACTACGCCGCCAATAAGCCTCGCTTCGAGGCGATGTTCGGTAGCCAGACCGCTTCCGCGACACCGTCCCAGTAAGGGCCGTTGCTATCCAATAGTTGTGTTGCCGTCCGGTGTCTGTGGTGAAGGGCATCGGATGCATCGAACGAATATTCAGGCGATACCCTTGAAGACCACAACTTATCGTCGCTTTACCGTTGATGAAGCGATCGACTGGGTGACGCATCTCTGCGAAGCGAAAGGCTGCTCACCCACGGTTGCCGCATCATTGGCCCACGCCACCGTGGCTGCGCAAGCGCGCGGTAACCAGGCCGTGGGTTTTCGGCATCTCGCCGATTACTTGCCGGGTTTTTCCTCCGGGCGAATCAATCCACGTGCCGAGCCGCGAATCTCCTCGGCGGGCGCGATTATCCTCAAATCTGATGCCCGAGGCGGAATTGCCCAGCTTGGCGTCGATCGGTGTTTCGATTCACTGTGCCATACCGCCCGCACCAATGGCATGGCCACGCTGAGTCAGTGCAATAGTTTCACCAGCGGCGAGCTGGGTGACTACACGCTGCGGTTTGCCCAGGCCGGGTTGATTGCCTTGGCGGTTGCAAACGGGCCGGCGCTGGTTGCCGTTCCTGGCGCCAAGGGCAAGACCTACTCGACCAATCCGCTCTCATTTGCCGCGCCTTCAGCCGATGGCATCCCCTTGCTGTTCGATCAGGCGTGCAGTGCCGCGGCATTCGTGAATATCGCCCACGCCGCTTCGACGGGCAGCGATATTCCTGAGGGCTGGGCGGTGGACCAGGATGGCAACGGAACACGCAATGCCTTGGCGGCGTTGAGCGGTGCGCTGCTGCCTTTTGGTGGCCATCGTGGGGCCAATCTGATGCTCATGGTCGAGGTCCTGGCGGCGGGGCTCACGGGCGCCAACTGGTCGTTGGATGCGCCGTCTTTCAATCAAGGAGCCCAGACGCCTGGCTGTGGCCTGTTGATCCTGGTCCTGGCGCCGGAATTCTTTGCCACGGGATTCGAACAGCGGCTTTCAAGTCAACTGTCCCGCCTGACGCAGATGGGCGTCCACAGGCCAGGATGGGAACGGCAACACTCAATGATCAACGCGCAGAATGATGGGATCAGTGTTCCTGTTGACCTATTGGGACAGCTGAGCCGTCTATAAGCCAATGGGATCGAAAACGATGATTAACAGCACTGAAGATCCATCGTGGGATCAGGACATTATCCGCAGCGGCGACTTGCTCAGGCGTTCGCTGCAGAGCGTCCTGTCAGGCAATGCCAGCGATACGGCGCAAGCACATATCGCATCTCTTGCTACGGCCCAATGGACGATCAGGAAGACGGCGGAAACTTCAAATCTGCTGCCGGGTTTCCTGGAGGGGCATTTATCCGAAGCGCTCGGCGCTGCGCCAAGAACCAATGAGCATTTGGTGTCGATACACAATGCGTTAGGCACGCTCTTGCCCCATGTCACCTGGATAAACCGCCAAGCCCGGGCCGACCAGGACAGCGCTTTCGTGGAGCGGCATCGCCACGGGATGATCGCCGGTCCGGGAGGGTTATTTGAATGCTCCACCTTGACCTTGGGGTTGGCGCTGATGATGCCCGAGACCCGCTACCCCTATCACCAACACCCGCCTGCCGAGTTCTACCTCGTTCTGTCACCGGGGGACTGGTATCGGGAGGACGTGGGCTGGTGGAGCCCCGGGTCAGGAGGTTTGGTTTTCAACCCGCCATCGTGTGTCCATGCAATGAAGTCGACGGATGTTCCACTTCTGGCATTGTGGGGCCTGATGCATTAATGCCTCGTTATAAGAGTAAATGAACCCGGGTAGCGATTGAGAGGATGAGATATGGCGGTTACCACGCAGGGCATCAAGTTGGACGAAGAAACGCGGGCCAGGCTGAAGTCGGCGTCGGCTAAGTTGGACCGAACCTCCCATTGGTTCATGAGGAAAGCCATTCTTAATTTTATTGAAAAAGTGGAGGCCGGGGCTGGCATCGAAGAGCTTATAGCGGTCGAATTTTTGGAAAAGGACACGCGGCGCCACAGCATCGCACGACGACTTCGCAAATATTGCAGTACCGATGAAATGGTTTGATGACATAAATGCATACCCTGGGTCTGCCAAGTGGGGCGATGACTGACGAGATCTGACTTAAACAAACCATTAGCTGCCAGGCATATAACATCGAAAGTTATAGGCATGGTTTTATTCTAATGATTGATTTTTTCTCATGAATATTGAATGAAAAATGGTTTGTTCGTGCCTGTTCAGTCCTGAACAATGACTTCAGCATACGAGGTCAAGATGAACACGCTTGATCCCAAAGGCTACAACTCGCTTCAGGATAATTAAACACGGCGCTTTCGTTGAGGATCGACCGATGGTTCAGATGACCGATACCAGGCTTGTAAGCAAACAGACCGCATTCGAAGAAATTCCCTTTATTGACATCGCACCGTTACTCGACGGGAGCAACCCGCGAAAAGTCTCGCGCCAGATTGGCGAAACGTGTGAGAAAGTTGGTTTTTTCTATATTAAGAATCATGGCGTTTCGCGCGCATTGATCGACGCGATGTATGCTCAGACGAAAAGCTTCTTTGCCATGCCTTTTGATAAAAAAAATAAGATGAATGTGGTCAATTCAGGTCCCACGCTTCGCGGCTACATTCCCATGTACGCGGAAAACGTCGATCCGGAAAACACCCGCGATTTCAAGGAATGCTTCGACTACGGCGCCCACTACGACGAAGTGTCGCCTTTTTTCGGAGCGAACTTGATGCCGCCCGAGCTTCCGAAGTTTTCGGATGTCTGTGACGCCTACCATGGTGCAATGCTTGACTTGGCGCGCAAGCTCATCAGTGCCATTGCACTGAGCCTCGATCTGCCAGTGGACTACTTTGAAAAACTGCAACGCAAACCGATCACTATCCAGCGCTTGTTGCACTACCCCTCGCAGAGTGGCGAAATTTCACAAAAGGAAATCGGGATTGGAGCACATACGGACTATGGTTTTCTGACGATCCTTTTCCAGGACAAGGTCGGAGGCTTGCAAGTACGCAATCGCGCGGGTGAATGGGTAAGCGCCCCACCGGTGGAAGATACGTTCATTGTCAACATCGGTGACCTGGTGCAAACCCTGACGAATGATCGCTACACGTCGACGATGCACCGCGTCATCAATACCAGCGGTGTCGAACGGTATTCCATTCCATTCTTCATCGACTTGGACTTCGATGCGACTGTCGAGACCGTGGCGACGTGCATCAGCGTCAGCAACCCGGCCAAATACACGCCCTACACCTGCGGACAACACAAATACAGTCGCTTTGTCGCCAGCTACACTCACCTGCAGGCTGTCGAGGCGGTCTAACGCCAACCATGGGTGGAACCCGGTCACCGCCTGCGTAGAGACGGTGACCGCCCCGGGAGGCGCTGGGGTGACTACCTATAGGTATACGACGAAGTACGTTCATCGCGAGGTGTTACACCGAAGTGCCCGCGATAGCTTCTGGTGAACTGTGCCGCTGAACCAAAGCCGCACAGCGTGCCTATTTTCAGGACGGGCGATGAGGTCTGCTTCAACAACTGTTGTGCCCGGACTAAACGCAGCTTGAGGTAATAGCGCGCCGGAGAAAGGTCCAAATACTTATGAAACAGCCTCTCCAGCTGGCGACGTGAAACGCCTACCTTGAATGCCAGCGCATTGAGCTCGAGGGGCGCACCCAGATTGGCCTCCATCAACAGGATGGCCGCTTGTAGCCTGGGTTGATTTTCGCCAAGGGTGTGCTTGAGCGGTATCCGTTGGTGATCCTGATCATCTCGCATGCGTTCGTACATGAACATATCGGAGATTGCGGCTGCCAGTTCACGACCGTGTTCGCTCCTGATCAAGTGCAACATCATGTCCATTGGCGCCGTGCCGCCGGCAGAGGTCAAGTGATTTCTATCGATAGAGAACAGGTGTGAAGTGGTCTCTGCTCCAGGAAAGGCTTCGCGCATCGCCGCCAGGCATTGCCAATGAACACTGCACCTATGCCCCTCCAGCAGTCCGGCCTTGGCCAAGGCCCAGCTTCCTGTGCAGATGGCACCCAGTCGGACGCCCAGGTGGGCCTGGTGTTGTAACCAAAGCACCTGTTCATGGCTTACGCTGTTCTGAATACCCATCCCACCGCACACGATCACGGTACTTAACGCCGAGGCATCTTCCATTTTCGCGTCGGGCGTTATTTGCAAGCCGGCACTGGCACGCACAGGTTTTGCGTCCTTGCCCAGGGTGAGCCATCGATACAACTCTCCGCCGGAGAGTTGATTGGCCATGCGCAAGGGTTCTATGGCCGATGCCAGCGAGATGAACGTGAAATCATCCAACAAAAGGAATCCGATGGATCGTGGGGCAGGGCCCTGCGAAGTAGACACGATATTGTGCTCCTCTTGGGGGCATATCCAAGCGTTCAGGCAATCAGAGTTCCGCACCTGCCTGCCACTCCTTCCAGGCAATGGAAGAGCGCAGCCCCAGGCCCAGGAAAGGTTCCGGTGGATTCCAGCAGGGGGCGGGTTGATCGAGCATGATGTCCAGCAACTCACTGTCCATTCCCACGGCGTATTCGGCGATCAGTTTGCCTGCCACGGTGCTGCGGGTCAGGCCCAAGCCGTTGCAGCACACGGCGCTGAACACGTCCGGGGCGATCTCGCCGAAGGCCGATCCGGAGTTGCGCGAAATGCACAGCGCGCCGCCCCAGGTGTATTCGAACGGCACGCCCGGCAACATTGGAAAACGTGCCTCGAAGGAATGGCGGTGAGCGCGGCGTACACGCTCAAGCGTACGGGGGCTCGCTGCCAGGCGAGGGTTGTAAGTGAAGGAGTTGCGGATGCAAATCCGGCCATTGGCGAGCCTGCGCACGGTGGTGCCCAGCGGGTCAGCGGGAATGAGCCCCCAGCTTTGGTCGCCGCCCAGGCGGGCCTGCTCCTCGGCGGTCAACTCCCGGGTCAAGCTGGCGTAGGTGTAGACGGGTAGCAACCGCCCCTTGAGCCCCAGCTGGCCGAACGGTGCCGCGTAGGCATTGTTGGCCATGACCATGCGCGGCGCCGAAAGCACGCCTTGGGCGGTCGTCAGCGCATGAGGTTTGCCAAGCTCAATGTTCAATACAGGGCTGTCTTCATACAACGTGACGTTCGCCGGCAACGATTGCGCCAGGCCCCTGCATAACGCGGCGGGTTGAACGAGTACGCAACCGGGGGCATGCAGCCCCGATTTGTAGAAGTCGGTACCGGTGATCGCTTTCATCCGCGCGGCATCGAGCATCGTGTAGGGCTCCCCCAACCCGTTCAGCCCTTTGGCAAAAGACTCAAGCGCGGCGATGCCTTGTGGATTGACGGCGCCATGCAACTTGCCCTGCTCGCGCCAATCACACTCGATGCCTTCGCGCTGGACGATCTGGCGCATGAAATCGATGCCGCCACGGCTCAATCGAATGATTCGCTGGTCGGCGGTCCGGTCGGAGGTGTAGCTGTGGGACGTCAGGTCATGGGGTAAGTCCACCATGAAGCCGGAGTTGCGTCCGGCCGCACCGAAACCGACCCGCTTGGCGTCGATCAACGCAATCGACGCCTCGGGTAGAAGTTCGGCCAGTCTCCGGGCGGCAGCCAAACCCGCCAGGCCTGCGCCGAGCACCGCCCAGTCGGCCCTGACGGCGCCTTTGAGCGGGTTGCCGGGGGCGGGCGGTGGCAGCGTTTCGTACCAACCGGGTTGACCATCGTTTTGAGGCAGGAAATTACACTGAAGCTGCATGGCAAACGCCTCCGCCGTATGGGTCAGGCGCGATGAGCCGTCAGCTGTTCATAAACGATCTTGAATGCGCTTTTTTCTGCATCGCTGAGCGGTTGCAAAGGCAGGCGGGTCACACCCACCGGCTGGCCGGCCAATTCGCAGCCGTGTTTGATGTACTGGCAGAACTTGCCGCCTTGTTCGAGCAGGTTGAGCATCGGCAGTAAACGGGTAGCCAGTTCACGGCCTTTGATCATGTCCTTTTCCACGACACACGCCTGGTACAGTGCAACATGTTCTGGCGCAAGGAAGTTGGACGCGCCAGCGACCCAGCTGCGGGCGCCCCAGGTGAAGAATTCCAGCACCTGGTCATCCATGCCGCAGCTCACTTGCAGCTGATCGGTGTGTTCGTTGAGCAGGCCGTGCATGCGTTCAATCGAACCGGTGCTTTCCTTGATGGCCTGGAAGTTGGGGCGGCCCTTAAGCCCGTTGATGAACGCCCACGACATTTCAGTCCCGGTCCGGGCCGGAAAGTTGTAGAGCATGATGGGCATGTCGAGCGCGTCATCGACGCTCAAGGCATGGATCAGCAGTTCTTGTTGCGTCGGTTGGCAGTAGTAGGGAGCGGCAAGAAGAATGGCATTGAAACCCACTTTTTTTGCATGAAGGCCCAGCGTGAGGCTTTCCTGGGTGGTGGTGGCGTTGATACCCGCCATCAACGGAATACGCGATTTGGCGTAGTCGGCGATGAAATCGAAAAGCGCCAGCCGTTCATCGTGGGACAAGGCATAGTATTCGCCCGTCGTACCACCGACGATCAGGCCATGCACACCTGGTTCGATAAGTGAGTCAATGATGTTTTCCAGCGACCTGAAGTCCACGGAACCCGAAGTATTAAAGGGAGTTACAACGGGAGTCCACACGCCATCGAAGTTCATACAGTGCCCTGTTATTAAAATAGTTTGCGGTTTTGGTTCGTATGCAGATTACGGGGGGCAACACTGGCGCAACAACTAACATTTATTGAAGGCAATACATGACCCTGCGTTATAAGTTGGTGCCAGGCGAATAGGGGGATACCCGTAACCAAAGAGCAGGCAGGTGGGCGCGCGGCCGCACGTAGTGAAACGAACGTCCGGCGACACAGCCGAGGTTGTCTGCCAGCAAACGCTATATTTCGTAGCGATCTTCTTTCGATGGGGGATGGTCGAATAGGGCGCTATAGCACTTACTGAAATGAGGAGTGGAGACGAAACCGCAGGCAATGGCGACATCAGTGACTGACAGTCTGGAGTTTTGTATCAGGCGACGCGCTTCTCTAAGTCGCAGCTCCAGATAGTAGCGCTGAGGGGACGTGCTGATTTGTTCGCGAAACAAGCGTTGGATTTGGCGCTTGGACAGTCGAACGCATTCGGCGAGCAAATCCAGGCCTAACGGGGATGACTTCGCAATCGTTGCGACTGAAAGTATGGACTTTTATAGATCCGGGCCGGATGAGGTTGGCGGTCACCAGCACGTCCAGGCATTGCGTGAAGCAAGCCAGGGAGAAGTTATCAAGCAGGAGAAACCCTACGCTTGATCCCTTGCGGGTCTCAATCGATTGACTCATTAATTGGGCGTTGTATCCCGCAGGAAACTGTCGTCGAAGGGATAGTGGGTCAGCAGTTCATAACCGGTCTCCGTGACCAGCACCTGGTTCTCCAACTTGATCCCGTCCTGCCCTCCCACCTCTCCCACATACGCCTCGACACAAAGCGCCATGCCCGGCAGTAATTCACCCTCGTATCCGTAGGATTCCAAGTCTTCCGGATAGCGAATGCTTGGGTATTCATCACACAGCCCTACACCGTGGTAAATCACGCCGTAGCGTTGAGCCCGGCAGGGTTCGGGCAGGCGGTGCGCCTTGGCGGTCAGCTCGGTAAAGCGTACGCCTGGCTTTATCAACTCGGTGTTATGGATGATATGGTCATGGGCAATTCGATAGAGGCGCTTCTGTTCGGCTGTTGGCTCGAGTCCTCCACAGATCCAACTGCGGGACATGTCCACGCACATGCCGTAGGTGCCGATCAGGTCCGTGTCGAACGACAATAAGTCGCCATCGTTCAATACCCGTGGGCCGGACTCCTGGAACCACGGATTGGTGCGTGGGCCGGAGCTGAGTATTCGCGTTTCGATCCACTCGCCGCCCCGGCGGATATTGCCGGAGTGCAGGGCGGCCCAGACATCGTTTTCCGTTGCTCCTGCCCGCAGTGCCTGATGCATTTCGGCGATGGACGCTTCGCATGAAGCCACCGCGCAGCGCATAGCCCTGATTTCATCGGGGCCTTTGATCATCCGCGCAAACTCGGTCACTTCCTGGCCGCTGCAAATCTCGACCGCGAGTGCATCCAGTGCGCGTAAGCCTGCGACTTCGATCCGGTCTACCGCCAGGCGCCGGTTGGCTCCGGCGTGTTGACGCAGCAGCTCGTCGAGCTGGTCTGCGAAATGCCTGGCATGGCGATCGGTGTGTTCACCGGTCTCGAAATAGAAGAACGACGCGCCGCTGCGTAACTCGGTAACCAACGGTAAGTGGGCGGAGAGGTGATCACAGCCATGGAAATCCCACAGCACTACATGGCCGCTGGCCGCGAC
Organism: Pseudomonas hefeiensis; assembly: GCF_030687835.1. Lineage (NCBI taxonomy): Bacteria > Pseudomonadati > Pseudomonadota > Gammaproteobacteria > Pseudomonadales > Pseudomonadaceae > Pseudomonas > Pseudomonas hefeiensis. The sequence continues at coordinate 4,005,348 of NZ_CP117449.1, read as the reverse complement.
GAAACACGCTCGCGCGGGATTATGGGTCGTCCACAATTGCATGTTCGTGGTGTCGGTGGTGTAGCGGATATTCAGCGGGTCAAACAACAGGATGCCGCCAAGGTCGCGAGCGACCAGTTGGTCGACGATCCGCTGCAGGCGGTATTGGCGCATGGTCGGTAGATGAGGCGCTTGCAGGCCCAGTTGAGCCCACTCCGCGAAAGCCAGTGGTGTAGGTCCTATCTCGACACGATTGTTGTCGTCGATGGAGCCGTCGGCTTTCAGCGCAGCTGCGCGCTGCCTGGCTGGGTCGATACGGCGAGCGCCGGCCGGAACAGAAAAAGGTGAAGTCGTCATGAATTCCATCCTGATTTCATTACTGGATAACCATCGGACACAGCACATCAGTCATTCAAGGCCAGGCTGGGTGGCCAGGCCACAAGTGCGCCTGGCGAAGGAGGAGGGCCGTTACTTGCTGGCTTGGGCCGCAGCCCGGGAAGCTTGGAGCCAGGCGTCGAATTGCTGACGGTGAGCAGCAACCCACTCCTTGGCATGCCGGGTGATATCCGCTGGCTTGTTCTCACCCTTTTGCATTCTCAGGTTCTGCGCACTTTCGTCGTCAGTGCTGATCTGCATCTGGGAAAGAAACTTCAAGGCCGCTGGATTTTCTTTGGCAAAGTCTTTGTTGAGTACCGCCTCTACCTTGTCTACGGCGAAACCGAGATTCTTGCCTTTGTAGGAGGTGTCGACTTTGTTATTGCCGCCTGGCAGGTCGGTGTACGGTACTTCGAGCCATACCACGTCTTTACCTTCGACCAACACACCGGCGATCCACTGAGGGACCCAGGTGTAATAGAGGATCGGCTGGCCCTGTTTGTAGCGGGTGATGGTGTCTGCCATCAGCGCGAAGTAGGAGCCGCGATTGTGGTTGACCGCTTTCTCAAGACCATAGGCCTTGAGGTGATGGTCAATGGTGAGCTCACAGCCCCAACCGGGGTTGCAGCCGGTCAGGTCCGCTTTACCATCGCCGTCGACGTCGAACAGCTTTGCGATCTCTGGCTTCTTGAGGTCAGTCAGGTATTTGATGTTGTAGGCATCAGCCGTCTTTTTATCGATCAGATAGCCCTGCAATACTCCAGGCATGATATCGCCTGCCTTGACCATGTCCTCGTCACCACCCGCCTTTTGGTAGAAGGTGTCGTGGAGATTGTCCCACATGTGCACGGTGAAATCCGCGTCGCCACTGCCCAAGGCTACCAACATTACGGAGTACTCGGTTTCCTTCGGCTCCTTGATCTTGTACCCAAGTTCACGCAGGCCCTCCATGGCGATTTCACCCCGAAAGCGTTCTTCGGCGATGGAAGGAAAGATCGGTGTTACCGATACACCGTCGCCGGGCTTGTCGGCCGAGGCCACGGCATGGAATGACAAGACGGTCAGGGCGACAGCCGAGATGCACCGCCGGATGTTGCGGGAGAGTTTCAATTCGCACATGTCACATACCTTTCTTCGTTTTTTTAGTTGAGTGCGGCAGTTCTAATCGAAATTTCATGCAGTCTTGCGCTGCGCTGGAGGCTGGCGTGAGCCGAAGAGGCGCATGACAAGCCCGACCGGACCGGTGTGGTACCAGCGTAAACTTGGGTCGGCTTTGATGCGTTCGCCCATGGCCTGTGTGAGGCGATCGAGGAAGATGGCGAGCAACACCAGCCCGACTCCCCCTACGGTGGCCAGGCCCATGTCCAGGCGACCGATACCACGCAGGACCATCTGCCCCAGTCCGCCGACAGAGATCATCGAAGCGATGACCACCATTGACAGAGAGAGCATCAGGGTTTGGTTGAGGCCCGCCATGATGGTTGACGTGGCCAATGGCAGTTGCACGCGCATGAGCATCTGCCGAGGCGTGCAGCCGAAAGCGCGGGCCGCCTCGATCTTGTCTTCCGGCACTTGGCGGATACCTAAATTAGTCAGGCGTACCAGTGGAGGGAGGGCAAAGACGATGGTCACCAGAACGCCGGGGACGTTACCGATGCCGAATAACATCACCACCGGTACTAGATAGACGAAGGCCGGCAGCGTCTGCATGGCGTCCAGGACAGGTCTTATGGCCCGTTCCAGGTGGTCGTTCCTGGCGCTGAGAATGCCCAACGGGACCCCGAACAACGCACAGAAGAACACCGAAGTGAGGACGAGGGACAGCGTGGTCATGGATTCGGACCACACCCCGATCGAACCGAGCAGGGTCAGGGTCACCAGGCAAAGCAGCGCCATGCGCTTGCCTGCCAGTTGCCAACCCAATAGCGACGACAGCAGGATTCCGATAGTCGGCGGGATGCTTTGCAGGATGAACTCAATGCCGTTGAGCACTTGATCGATTGGCCAGCGCACCGCCCGGAACACGTCCCGGAAGTTATGGACGAGATAGTTGAGTGCGTTTTGCACCCATTCGCCCAACGGGATGATCGCCGTTTGGAAGGGGTCTAAAAAACCGAAATCTGACATGGTGGCTACCTCTTTTTTGTTTGCACCGACACTTAATGGCGACTCAGGGTTTGAAGTAGCTGACTCTTGGAAAGCGTCCCCTTGAGGGCACCTGCGCGGTCAAGCACCGGTACTGGATAAGGAAGTGTCGCGGCGATATCCAGCACGTCATGCAGCGGTGTATCGAGGTACACGGGGCGTTGTTCATGCAGACTGTGGCGTTGACCTGCAACGTCCTGCGCTACGCTCCCGTTGCCATCGGTATCAACGACACCCAGCAATTGATCTTGCTCGTCGATCAGGTAGCCATAGGGTGTGCCTGCTTTGAAACTGGGCGCTTTACCGTTCACCCGGCAGATCATTTCCGGATCCAGTTGAGCCACATCTCCGGCAGTCAGCACTCTCGAACTGTCGAACCCCTTGAAGAAATTGCGCACATAGTCCGTCGCCGGCTGGTTGATCAGTTCCTGCGGGGTGCCGATCTGCACGACCCGACCACCTTCCATGATCGCGATGCGATGGCCGATGCGAATGGCTTCCTCGATGTCGTGGGAGATAAAGATGATGGTGCGCTGTTGTTCAGCCTGCAGACGGATCAGTTCACCCTGCATCTCGCTGCGGATCAGTGGGTCGAGGGCCGAAAATGCCTCGTCCATCAGCAGGATCGTCGGGTCGTTGGCCAATGCCCTGGCCAGTCCGACACGTTGTTGCATGCCGCCAGACAGTTGATGTGGGTAGCTGTGCTCGTGGCCCGCCAGACCCACCTGGCTCAAGGCTTCCTGGGCGCGCAGATGGCGTTCTTTTTCCGGCACGCCGGCGATTTCCAGGCCAAAGGAGGTATTTTCCAGCACGCTCATGTGGGGCATCAGCGCAAAGGATTGGAACACCATGCCCATTTCCTTGCGCCGCACATCGAGCAAGGCTTTATCCGAAAGCCCGGTAATTTCGCGGCCGTTGAGGTGAATGCTTCCCGAGGTGGGTTCGATCAAGCGATTGAACAGGCGCACCATGGTCGATTTGCCAGAACCTGACAGCCCCATGATCACGAAAATTTCGCCTCGCTTGACCGAGAAACTTGCATCAAATACACCAACCACATGGCCGGTTTTATCAAAAATCTCGTTCTTGTCGGCGCCATTGCGCAGCATTTTCATGGCGATGTCTGGGTTAGAACCAAAGACCTTGAAAATGTTTTTTACCGAAAGAATTTCATCGTCATGGCTCATACGACCCTCTTCTTATCTTTATGACCAAATATTTAACTTGTCTCAGTCGCTATTACAGCTGGAGGGCAAGCGCATATTGGCAGTCCGTTCGAATACCGAACGTGAGTCATTACGGTGCGCCATAGTTCTGCCTTGAACTGTTGAGTCATCCCTGGCTCATGCGCACCCGTTATGGCGTTCGCCACCTTTATGAGGCGTCCAATGCCATGTTCTTATTTATGTATGGAAACTTTTAAATCAAATGGACGGTTTATGTTCCGTTCGCCTCGTTTTGCGCTGCTTATAGAACGCTTGAAGCCGCTTCCGTCAGGCGCCGGGTCATGACCTCGCAGTACCAGTCGACGAACTGGTTGACGCCATTCTCTACCAGCGGTGAGTACGGGCCCGGTTGATAAGCGGGTGACGTGACGCCGACCTGTGCTCCCTCGACCAGGCGTCGGTCCTGGTCATTGGTCGCGATCCAGACCTTGGTCAGGCGCTCGATATCGTAGTCCACCCCTTCCTGTGCATCCTTGTGCACCAACCAGCGGGTGGTCACGACGGTCTCGCCCGGACCTTGAGGCAGCACTCGAAAGCTCAGTGCGTGGTCGCCAAGAAAGTGATTCCAGGTCGATGGATAGTTGAAGTACAGCAGCGCGCCGATATTATCGACACCACTGCGATCCAGGCGTCTGGCGACGGCAGGCTTGCCGTCCATGGTGTAGCTGCTGGCACCGTCGCTGAGGGGGATCCGGGTCATCCGATATTGACCTTCAGGATCCATGTTGATCCGACTCGCCAAACCTGCTGCCTCGCAGGCGCTCCAGTGGGCGGCAAGCTCCGGATCTTCGTCACCGCCGATGCCCTGGACAGATACGTTTTCTACAAACGACTTCAGCAGTTCAGGGTGGGTCCCGTCACAGTGATAGCACTCGCGATTATTCTCGAAGACGAGTTTCCAGTTACCTTTCTCGACCAAGTGAGCTTCGAAGGCAACTTTGCAGTCTTCCAGATGGTGAGGGCCAATGAACGGCGAAACAGCGCTGCGGAACTTCTCGAAATCCGGTGCCACCTTGGCGACGCAGACATAAATGTAGCTGTGCACCACTTCACAATGCGCCGGTATAAGCCCATGGTCGGCCGCGTTGAAGTCCGGGCCCATGTTGCCGGCGTAAATAAGCTTGCCATCGAGTTCGAACGTCCACTTGTGGTAGGGGCAGACCAGTTTCGCGACCTTGCCTTTTTCCTCGGTGCAGACCTTTGAACCACGATGACGACAAGCGTTGTGGAACGCCCGGACGCTACCGTCTTTTCCTCGTACAACGACTACCGGGTAATCGCCGATCTGCAGGGTCAGGTATTGGCCTGGTTTCTCCAGCTCAAAAGTGTGCCCCGCAAAAATCCACTTCCGATGCCAAATCTGCTCCAGATCCTGGCGATACAGATCGGCATCAGAATAAGCGGCGCCAGGAAGAGCATGCTGCGGTTTGCGCTGCTTGATCAGGTCTAATACATCGGTGTACTTAGGCATTTCTTTCATGCACTCCTTATTATCGGGGCTTAGTGCAGCGTTTCTGGTTGCGCAAATGAGTCGCTGACTTGGCCACGCTGCGAACTTGCTTCAACGCTGCGTCCAATTCAGCTAGCCTTACGGCATGGATGCGCCTGAATTCCGGTTGCCACTGCTTGCAAACAGTCTAGGACGAGGCCATAGGCCTGAAGAATCGACATTTTTTATGGGGTAATGATGATCTACTGTCATGGTTAAGCAGACCGAGCCCGATCAGGCGCTGATCAAGATGCCCTCGCTGCGCGCAGTCAAGGCTTTCCTGGCCGCAGCCAGGTATCAGAATTTTACCCGGGCCGCTGAAGCGCTCTGCGTGACGCAGGCTGCCATCAGTCGCCATATACGGGATTTGGAAGAGCATCTCGGGACCGAGCTTTTCGATCGGGCAGGGCGTGCCGTCAAGCTGACCGACGCCGGCTCCAACTTCTATGATGTGGTGCAGTTGTCATTCAGTAGCATCGCTCAGGCCGCGGAGCGTATGCGCAATAACGCTGTCTCCAAGCATGTGGTCACGCTGTGCTGTTCGCCGGCCTTTACCAACTTTTGGCTCGGGCCACGACTGCCGGCTTTTTTCGAAGCCTACCCTGAGATTGATCTCAACCTGGTGGTGACACAGAACTTCCTGTCGATGGATACGGGGGTGCATCCGGATATCATCATCTGCAAGATGATGAAGAGTCACGACGGCTATCACAGCGAGCCTCTGATGTGCGACGTCATCTACCCAGTGTGCACACCGCTCTATCTGGAGCAGCATCCGGAACTGCAATCCATCCATGGCCTTCGCGACAGCGCGTTACTGAACCTCAGCCCTTTCGGGCGCTCGCAAGTGGCCGAGCATTTGGACTGGTATGGATGGCTCGCTCACTACGATATCGACCTCAAGGCGCGCTCCAGCAAGGCGTCTCACTTTTTCAACGCCAACGACTACAGCCTCTTGATTCAGCTCGTGCTGGGCAGTCAGGGGGTCGCGTTGGGCTGGCATCATCTGGTAGCGCCGCTGATTGAGAAGGGGCTGCTGGTGCGCCCGATCGAGGAAAAGCTGGTGCACAAGGAAACCCTTCACTATTTGAATTTCAATGAAGACAAAGCGCGCGATCCAAGCTGCTGCAAGCTGCGTGACTGGCTCTTGGCACAGTTCGATACGGAGGGGTTAGAGGAGCCGGACGTAGCCCTTACATAACCGCAGATCATCAGTTGCTCCACATAAAAGTCGCTGTGTGCTGTTCCCGCCTGTCTTTATTCTTTCACCTTGAGAGCCAAGAACTAACGTGTGTCTCAAGGTGAAGGAATGACCACTCTTTCCTGAACGAACAAATACGAGTGCTGGTTGATATTGGCGCGGATCGTGTCGTATTCGCCTGCCCGGAAATTCAGTTTCCGTTGGCGTTGGTTATTCGGTGTCGAATATCAACAGCATTCGAATGAGTAACGAGTTGCCCCATCAGTGTCGATCCGGTAACCGTTTTAGTGATCACGTTGTCGGTATCTATCGTTCAAAAAAAGAATGCGGGGAAGACCATAATGACTCAGTTGAAAACAACAGAAGAATACCAGTCGATTGCTCGGCAACTGACCTTGCCAAGTAAGGCTGTGATCGATGGTGAAATACGCTCGGCACTTTCCGGCGCAACGTTCAGTACTGTCAATCCCGCCAACGGCGAGCACCTCGCCGATGTGGCCGCTTGTTCGTCAGCCGATGTGGACGTGGCCGTCAGCGCCGCGCGGGCCGCGTTCAATGATGGTCGTTGGTCAAAGCTTCATCCCAGTGCGCGTAAGCAGGCGATCCTGCGCCTGGCTGCGTTGATCGAAGAAAACGCGCTGGAGCTTGCGGTGATGGAAAGCCTGGACAGCGGCAAGACCATTTTCGACTGCCAGACCGTCGATGTGCCGGAAACCATTAACTGCCTGCGCTGGCACGCCGAAGCCATCGACAAGATCTATGATCAGGTATCGCCTGCGTCCGACGGTCATCTCGCTTTGGTTGTCCGTGAGGCGATCGGTGTGGTTGGCTTGGTCTTGCCTTGGAACTTCCCGCTGTTGATGCTGGCCTGGAAAATCGGCCCGTCTCTGGCCGCGGGTTGCTCCTTGGTGGTCAAGCCAGCGGAAGAAACGTCGTTGACGACTCTGCGTGTTGCTCAGTTGGCGTTGGAGGCCGGCATCCCCGCCGGGGTCTTCAACGTTGTGACCGGTGGCGGGGCTGAGGTCGGTGAGCCCATTGGCCGTCACCCGGACATCGACGTCATCTCTTTCACCGGCTCGACGGATACCGGGCGTCGTTTCTTGAAATACTCCGCCGAGACCAATCTCAAGGAAGTGGTGCTGGAGATGGGTGGCAAGAACCCTTGCATCGTTCTGAACGATGTCCGTGATGTGGACAGTGTTGCCTCGCACATCGTGAACGGTGCGTTCTGGAACATGGGGGAGAACTGCTCGGCGATCTCCCGACTGATCGTGCATGAGGACATCAAACCTGCTCTGATCGAGCGCATCAAGCACTTCGCCAGCGACTGGCACGTGGGTGATCCACTCGATCCGGCCAACCGCGTCGGCCCGCTGGTGTCCAGCGAACATTTCAGCAAGGTCAGTTCCTACCTGGGCCAGGGTGAGCCGGTGCTCTTTGGCGGGCAGACCAGCCAAGGGCGCTATGTACACCCGACCATCATCGAAGCCTCAAGCAATGACGCAAGACCTGCGCGTGAAGAAATCTTCGGCCCGATCCTCACCGTGATCACTGTCAGCAGCCTTCAGGAGGCCGTGGCAGTGGCCAACGACACGGACTACGGACTCGCCGCTTCGGTGTTCACGGACAACGGCAAGCGAGCCATGCGTGTCGCCCGTGCCCTCAAGGCCGGGACAGTGACCGTCAACTCGTTTGGAGAAGGTGACATCACCACACCATTTGGGGGTTACAAGCAATCAGGTTTCGGTGGCCGCGACAATTCGTTGCATGCCCACGATCAGTACACCCAACTGAAAACCATCTGGCTGGATCTTTCCAGTGACGAAGAAGGGGTTTGAGTCAATGTCTGCTTTCGCTTTTTCCGGTCTCAACCTCGCGGTCACCACGCCTTTTGATGCCCAGGGCAAGATCGACTATCCGCGCTTTGAGGCCTTGCTCGAGCGCTATCTCGCCGCCGGCGTGCATGGCTTTGTCTTGAGTTCCGGGACAGGGATGCATGTCTACCTGAGCAAAGAAGAGTCCAGGCAACTGGTTGCCTTTGGCGCCAAAGTCATTAACGGGCGTGCCCGCGTCATCGTTCAAACCTCTGCCTTATTGGTTGACGAGGTGGTGGAGCGCACCCGACATGCCGCCGAGTGCGGCGCGGACGGGGTCATGGTGCTTCCGCCATTTTTCGAAGGACCCACCGATGACCAGGGCATCGTCGACTTCTATTCCACCGTGTCTGAAGCCGGACTGTCCATCATCGGCTACAACGTACCTCAGGCGGTGGGCGTCGAAGTCACCCCGGATCTGTTTCGCCAACTGAGCGAAATTCCGAACTTCGTATCGGTCAAAGACAGCAGCGGCGATCTGGCGGCGCAGGCGTCGCTGATTCGTACGGGGCTGCCGACAATGAATGGCGCCGATCCACTGGTGCCGTACGCGCTCTTTGCCGGTGCAGCGGGTCTGATCTGGGGCGGGGCGAACATGGCGCCACGCTCTTGTGTTGCGGTAGTGAAGGCCGCCATGGAGCAGGACTGGACGCGTGCCCGGGATATCTGGCGGTCGATCGAGCCGGTAATGTCGTTGATCTGGCGGGGTGATTACGTGCAATCGGTCTATGCCGGTGCCGAGATCACCGGCTATGGAGCGGGTAATCCTCGCCGACCGTTGGCTCGTCTGCCTGCTGAGAAGATCGCCGTGCTAGAGACAGCCCTTGAGCCTTTGATCGCTCTCGAGTCCGAACTCGCCTGACGATCTTGGGAGCAAGTTATGTACGTGGCCACTAAATTTCCAAAAAACAGCAGTTTTTCCGCCTGGGTGGCCATGCTTCCTGCGCGCATACCGACCCTCCCGCTGGAAGGCGCAGTGACCGTTGACGTTGCGATCATCGGTGCCGGCTTTGCCGGTCTCTCTGCCGCGCGACGGTTATCCCAGCTCGATCCGACTCTGCGGGTTGCGATACTGGAAGCCGGCGTTGTCGCAGAGGGTGCCACTGGGCGCAATTCAGGCTTCATTATTGATTTGCCCCATGAGGTCAGCTCGGAAGATTTCGGTGGCTCATCAACCGACCGGGCTAAACGGGACATCACCCTTTACCGGACGGCGATCGGCTTGGCCACGGACATGGCACAGGAGTACGGCTGGGGGCACGATATCATTGACCCATGCGGTCGCTACAGTGTGGCTATCAGCGAGAAAGGCGATGCCCACATCAAGGCTTATGCCCGACAACTGCAAGGGCTCAACGAGTCCCATGAAATCCTGGATGCCAGAGGCATTCATGAGGTGACGGGCAGCCAACTCTATACTTCCGGGCTCTACATGCCCGGTACGGTGATGGTGCAGCCAGCGGCCTACATACGCGCGGTTGCAGACAGTCTGCGCAATCCGGTAACGCTGTATGAGCACTCTGCGGTCCGGTCTTTCGACAGGCAGCCAGGAGGCTGGTCAGTTAAAACATCCAAGGGTACCGTAACGGCCAAACGCATCATTTTGGCCAACAACGGTCATGCACAGAGCTTTGGTCTGTTTCCTGGGCAACTGCTGCATGTCTTCACCTATGCGTCGATGTCGGAGCCTTTCGACCCACGACGCCTGAATGGTAAACGCGACTGGGCTGCCACGCCGGCGCTGCCCATGGGCACGACGGTGCGCCGGCTCAGTGGCGCTGAGGGTGACCGCATCCTGATCCGTTCGCGTTATTCCTATCACGCCGGGCTGGAAATCAACGAGGGGCACGTGCGAAGTGCAGGGCGCGTTCACGATGGAAAATTCGCTGATCGATTCCCCAACCTTACCGGCGTGAAGATGCAGTATCGATGGGGTGGTCCGATGGCGCTGACCTGGAACAGCGTACCGATTTTCGGAGAGATCGAACCTGGGCTGTTTGCTGCCTGTGCTTGCAATGGCTTGGGCGCATCAAAATCCACGGCTGCCGGGATTGCAGCCGCTGAGGCAGTAGTGGGGCTGAAATCGCCTCTGGTTGAAGTGTTCTCGAATTATGACTCGCCCAAAAATCTTCCCCCGCAGCCATTCCTGAGCATCGGCGCGAAAGCTGACTTACGATTACGCGAATGGCGTGCCGGGCGTGAATGATGTTGTCACGAAGCAGCAAGTCCCATCGAAATGGAATGAGTCATGAGCGATCAATTGGACACCGCGGTACGTGCTTACAATGTTCCCAGGCCCCAGTTCGGCATTCTCTTATGTCTTCTCTCAATGCTGGTGTTCGCAAGCCAGGATGGGATCACCAAGGTACTGGTCAAAGACCTCCCAATCGCGCAGTTGGTGATGGTGCGCTATTGGGTATTCCTGGCTTTTGCTATCGGCTATAGCGTCTATCAAGGAAGCCTGCGCGCGGCCTGTCGAAGCCGCCACCCTTACCAGCAGGTCATCCGTGCCTTGATTGGGGTGGGTGAAATTGTCTTGTTTGGATTGGGGTTGCGCTATCTGGGGTTGGCTGAAATGCATGCCCTGTATGCGGTGTTCCCGTTGATGACACTGGCGTTGGCAGGGGTATTTCTGGGGGAGCTCATCGGTGTGCGTCGATGGGTTGCCGCGGCCATAGGCTTCACGGGGACGCTGATTATCCTTCGACCTGGTACCGGTGTTTTCGAGCTTGTAGCACTGATCCCGCTTTTGTCTGCCTTGGGGTTCGCTGTCTTCAGCGTGCTGACCCGCCGGATCAGCCAACATGATTCGTTCGCCACGAACATGCTTTACATGGGGTTCTTCGGCGCGATCACCATCACCTTGTTGGGCTTTCCCGGATGGGTGGCTCCGAGCCCGCTGCAATGGGGCCTGATTGCGGTGCTTTCCACGACAGGCGTGGTGGCCCAGCTGTTATTTCTCCAGGCGCTGAAGTATGCAACGGCGGCCACACTTCAGCCGTTCAACTACACGCTGCTGGTGTTTGCCACGCTGATTGGCCTGCTGGTATTCGGCGAGCTACCTGACACATGGACAGTAGTGGGGGCGTGCCTAGTGATTGCCGGTGGCATGTATGCAATCAAAGCGAGAGGGTAGTGGTTTGCGGGTGTTCATTCGCCTTGAGCCGTCCTTGGCTTCAGGCTTTTACATTAGAACTTGAACCGCCCCACCAACCCTTTGAGCTGCCCGGAAATATCCGTCAACCGGCCCGAGCCCGTCTGCGCCGAGTGGGCATATTCTTCCACCAGTTGTGCATCGGTATGGATTTGCGAGATGTGCCGGTTGATGTCTTCGGCCACCTGGTGTTGTTCCTCGGCCGCCGTGGCGATCTGGGTGTTCTGGTCGCGAATCGAATCCACCGAAATACGGATCTTGTCGAAGCTGTCGCGGGCCTGCTGGATGCGTTCAACGCTGGTTTTGGACCCTTGCAGACTGCCCTGCATCTGCAGGGTGACTTCCTGGGTCCGGCGCGCGAGGTTGCCCAGCAGGCTGTCGATCTCGCCGGTGGAGTCGGCGGTACGCCGGGCCAGGGCGCGCACTTCGTCCGCGACCACGGCAAACCCGCGACCCTGATCGCCGGCACGCGCCGCTTCGATGGCGGCGTTGAGGGCCAGCAGGTTGGTCTGTTCGGCAATCGAGCGAATGGTGTCGAGGATGGTGTTGATGTTCTTGCTGTCCTGCTCCAGCGCCTGCATGGTCTGGGTCGATTTTTGCAGATCCTCGCTCAGTTTCAGTACGCTGCCCGTGGCTTCACCGATGTGCTGTTGACCATCGTGCACGTCGCGATAGCCCGCGTCCGCGCTGGAGGCGGCCTGACTGCAAGAGCGGGCGACCTCATTGGCGGTGGCGACCATTTCGTTGAACGCGGTGCTTACCAGTTCAACGGCCTGACGTTGACGTCCGGCGGCTTCGTTCATGTTTTGCGCCACTTCGCGGGTATCGGCGGCGGCGCTCTGCAGGTCGGAGGAGGCGCTGCCGATGCGCTGCACCAGTTGCGCGATCATGCCCAGGAACTGGTTGAACCAGCTCGCCAGGGTGGCGGTTTCGTCCTTGCCTTGCACCGAGAGCTTGCGGGTGAGGTCGCCTTCACCTTCGGCGATTTCCTGCAGGCCATTGGCAACACCGCGAATCGGCCGCACGATCACACTGGCGAAACTGGCACCGACGATGGCGAACACCACTGCCAGCGAGGCGGCAATGATGGCGATCAACCAGGTCAGGCTCGCGGCCTCGGCCATGACTTCGTCGCGTTTGATCAGGCCAATGAAGCGCCAGCCCAGGTCTTTGGAACTGACGACGTTGGCCATGTAGGGCACGCCATCGATCTCGATCTGAGTCACGCCATCACCGCTTTTGGCCAGTTCGGCATAGTTGGGGCCAAGCTCCGCCATGGGCTTGAAGTTGTGTTTGGCATCGCTGGGATCGACCAGGACGTTGCCATTGGCTTCGACCAGCATCAGGTAACCGCTGTCGCCCAGCTTGATGTTCTTGACCAGTTCGGTCAGTTGCTTGAGTGACACGTCCAGGCCTACCACTCCCACCAGCTTGCCGGCGGCGTCGGAGACCGTATGGACGATGCCGATCAGCGATACATCGTCCGGTGCCCAGTAATAGGCGTCTGTGCGCACAGTGGTGCCCGGTGAAGCGATGGCGGCCTTGTACCACGGACGAACGCGGGGATCGTAGTTGGAAATTTTGGGATCATCAGGCCAGCTGGCGTAGCCGCCGTCGGCCAGCCCCAGAGAAAGATAGGCGGTGGTCGGATGGCTTTTGGCGAATCTGTCGAATATGTCCAGCAGCTGTTTATTGTTCTCAGGGAGCGGAATTTGTGCGGCGTCGGCACCGGAATAATTTTTCAGATCCTTGGCCGCGATAATCCGCGGGTCCTTGGCGAAGAATTCAACGTTCTGGCTGATGCCATCGAAGAACTGCTTCATACCGTTGTCGATCTGACGGATTTCACGGCCGCTGCTGTCCAGGAAGTTGGTTTGTGCGGCGTCGCGCAGGTTTAACACGACAAGCACCGCTACCAGGATAACTGGCAGGCAGGCGATGGCCGCGAACGCCCAGGTCAGCTTCTGTTTGATATTCATGACTTCTCCCGCGGATATTTATAGGTGTTGAAACGGCGGAAACAGGAAACAGTAGCGGTGCGCGTTGCGAGTTTCTGGAACGGGGGAAGCGCCCATGCGTACCTACACCATATCGACCAGAGTCGAAGGTACTTGAGGCCGAACAGGGACCGATCACCCTGCGCTATAGCGAGCCGATTGCAGTCGTCGTGGTTAATCTGGAAGATGTGCCAATTGCTCTGGCGCTTAACGCGCGAGAGTGATGCAAGCCCTGATGCCTTCATGTATTGACGAGGCCCTATGCCAAGCGCATTCGAGAGCGTACTTAAAAACAAAAACATGGCTTACCGGCCGCTCGGATCCCCCGGTGCTGACCAGGCGCCGATTCGTGTTGCGTTCGTATTGATGGACAATTTCTCGATGATGTCCTTTACCGGCGCGGTGGATGCGCTGGTGACGGCCAACCTGATGAGCGACAGACCTCTGTATGAAGTGCTGACGGTTGGGGCGTCGGGGAGTCAGGTGACCAGTGACCTGGGGATCGTCATCTCCGCCGATATCGAGTTGGCGCAGTTGCCGGAGAACCAGGACGTCCTGATCGTCGCCGGTGGCTTTCGCGTGAAGTTGCAGGGCGTGCCGCTGCTGCGACGCAAGCTGCGCGCCAACGCCGCGTCCGGGGCAATACTGGGCGGGCTGTGGAACGGCGTTTTTTTTGTCGCCGATGCTAGCTTGCTCGATGGTTTCGAGTGCGCGGTTCACCCGGAAAGTCGCGCCATGATGGCGGAGGTTTTTCCCCACGTGAAGGTTTCCAGCCGCGCCTATGTCGTTGACCGGCAACGGGTCAGCTGCGCAGGTGCGAACAGCTCGCTGCGCATGATGCTTCAGTTGATCCGCCAGACGGGGGGAGAGGCGCTGGTGGGGGCGATCGAAGAAATCCTGCGGTGTGATGAGTCGGGCGACGCATCGGATCTGCCGCCGGTCTTCGTCGAAACCGATCCGACACTGCCAGAAAGTCTCAAGCTGGCGTTGGAGTTGATGTGGCAAAACATCGAGGAACCGTTGACGATTGATGAACTGGCGGCATGCGTCAAGATTTCCAAGCGGCAGCTGGAACGGCGCTTCTGCAGTTTTCTCGGTGCAACCCCGACGCGTTATTACCTGGAACTGCGCCTGACCCGTGCGCGCCAACTCATCCAGCAGACCAATCGATCCGTCACAGAAATCGCCGTGGCGGCGGGCTTTGTCAGCTCGCCGCATTTTCAGCGCCGGTTTCGGGATTTTTTTGGCGTTCCGCCTGGCAGTTATCGTTCGTCTTTTGAGCGGAAGCAGGCGTTGCGCTGAGGTAGCGCAGTTCACGCGGACCTGCGCTAACGTAGGGCGTTCGTGCAGGTGGCGGCGTGGAGTCAGGTTTTATCGTCTGGCAGTTCGTCTGCAGGCAGCTTGTCAGTCTGCGAGGCGGTCATGGTTGTACCCTTGCACAGCACTTTGCCAACCTCGTCGGCTATCGAACCTTCAACGATGCGACCTTGCATCTGGTCAAACTGAGCTTTTTCAAGGCCCTCGACGCTGTTGTACATCCCCATATGGCGAACATGGCGGGAGGTGCAATCGATTTCCAGTTTTGTGTAGTTGGTGAAGTAGGGACCGGATCTTTGCAGAGTGGCCTGGATGGATGAATCGCTTTCAATAAACGAGACGATGGAGTATTCAGCGTCTGAATCATCGTATTGATAGGTGATGGTCTGGACGTCCGCAGTGGCGCAGCAAGCAACGGACAGAGCAACGATGGATATAACCGTTTTCATACTTTCTTCCATGAAATCAAGCAGAAGCCCAGGGGATCCTAATGGCCAAGTGAGATCATTTTGCTTGGCTTGTAACATTCAGTCAATATCATAGAGTAATGGCATTGCCCACCACTGGTCTGAAAGCGCAATTGGCCGGGAACTTCTCCAGGCTTTTATCCCGCTAAAAAACAGCGTATGGAAGAAAGGTGGCGAACCCTCGCAGCCCATACGCTATCTCAAGTTAGCAAAGCTTGATTTTGCCGGATTGCCCGACATCTTTTAGGCGATTTTTGCGTCGATTTCTCAAACGTTATAGCCGCGGCAATGGCAACCACTCAGGGCATTTGCGGCAATTCCTGTGGGCGCAGATCAAACACCAGGACTTCGGCGTCCTGGCCGTTGCACAACGCCAGTACCTGTTCATCACGCACCCGCACGCCATCACCTTCCTGTAACGACACGCCATTGAGCTCGACGCTGCCACGGGCCACATGCACGTAGGCATAACGATCAGGCGCCAATGTCAGGGTGGCGTTTTCCTCGCCGTCGAACAGCCCGGCATAGACCCGTGCGTCCTGGCGCACCTGGAGCGAGCCGTTGGCGCCGTCCGGGGAAATGATCAATTGCAGGCGACCCCGTTTCTGTTCGGCGCTGAAGTGCTCCTGTTGATAGCGAGGTGTGGCGCCACTGATGTTGGGCACGATCCAGATTTGCAGGAAGTGCACCAGCTCCTCGGCGCTGTGGTTGAACTCGCTATGGGCCACGCCGCTGCCGGCGCTCATCAATTGAACGTCACCGGGGCGAATCACCGAGCCCGTGCCCAAGGTGTCCTTATGTTCCAGTGCCCCTTCGAGTACATAGGAGAAAATCTCCATGTCCCGATGAGGATGCTGGCCGAAGCCCTTGGCCGCTGCGACCCGGTCGTCGTTGATGACCAGCAGGTCGGAGAAGCCTTGTTCATTGACGTTGCGGTAGCTGGCAAAGGAAAACGTATGGAACGAGGTCAGCCAGCCGTGACGGGCGATGCCGCGGTCTGAAGCTTTGCGAAGGGTCAGCATGGTAGCTCTCCTGATCGGTATGGGCGGCGGCGGTGGGCGTTCGCCAGGTTCAGAAGAAGGTTAATGGTTATTGATTGGTGCAATAAGCAGGTGGAAAACGAAAGACTGTCCGTTTTGAGTAGACAATGGATGATGCCTACCCGCAGGCGCCTGGCTTCGACATAATGTGGGTTTTCCAGGCTACACAAAACCTGTGGGGGCGAGCCTGCTCGCGATAAAGCCGGTTCAGCTTGCCTTCTTGTTGGTTGCCAGTGCGCTAGGGTGAGCAGGCTCGCGCCACAAGTGACATCTACAGGTTCTGAATATTTTTGGCGTATTTTCGATGAAAACCGTTGCAATGGTGCTGTTCCCGGATTTTCTCCTGCTCGACATGGCCGGGCCCCTTGAGGTGTTTTCCATCGCCAATCGTTACCTTGAACCCGATCTTCGTTATCAACTGCTGACCCTGGGGACCGAGCGCGGCGCGTTGCGAGCGTCCAACGGCGTGGCGGTACAGGCCGATATCCACATCGACCAGGCCTGGGCCGCCTACGACGTGTTGCTGGTGCCGGGTGGGCCGGGTGCCTATAACGACCAGCATCCGGGATTGCACACCTGGTTGCGCGCGGCGGCGCAACGGGCCACGCGTTACGGTTCCATTTGCACCGGCGTATTTGTGTTAGGAGAGGCGGGGCTGCTCGACGGCTATCGCGTCACCACCCACTGGCACTACACCGAGCGCCTGATCCAGCGTTTCCCCAAGGCCCTGGTGGAAACCGACAAAATCTTCCTGCAGGATCGACGCCTGATCACCTCCGGCGGCGTCACCGCCGGCATCGACCTGGCGCTGTCCATCGTTGCTCAGGACCACGGTCGCAAAGTCGCGCTGGATGTGGCCAAGGTGTTGCTGGTAGTGATGAAACGCCAGGGCGGCCAGGCGCAGTTCAGCCCGCTGGTGGCGGCGGTGGCGGCTCAAGAATCGGCCATTACCCGGGTGCAGAATCATGTGATGGAGCACCTGGAGGAACCTTTCACCATCGAGCGCATGGCAGCCATCGCGGCCATGAGTTCGCGCCATTTTGCCCGGATGTTCGTTCGCGAAGTGAAGATGACGCCCATGGAGTTTCTGCAAGGCGCGCGTATCGACCGGGCCCGCCAGTTGCTGGAATCCACCGATTTGCCCCTCAAGACCGTGGCGTTTCGCAGCGGCTTCGGCAGTGTGCGGCACATGCGTCTGCTGTTCAGTGAAAAACTCGGCCTGACCCCGGTGCAGTATCGCCAGCAGTTCAGTTGAGCCATCGGTGTCCGTCCAGGGCACCGCAATGTCCGTGATGCGCCCTGTGCCAGCATTGTCCTCTGAGCGATGGCTGCCAAGATAACGGCGAACCCTCTGGAAAGGATGCGCAGGAGCCAGGGCAGACGCGTCCGGATAGCCGAAGTGTCATGCCCGCGACGGTTATCCGGCGCTGGATCGCCCATGAACAGTTTCGTCAAAGCCGATACCGAGGCGGCAGTGAGCTTCGGCTCGTTTATCTTTTACCGCCAGCAGCGACTTGTCACCCGAGACGGCGAGCCGCTGGCATTGGGTGGTCGCGCCCTGGACATTCTTCAAGTGTTGCTGGAGAACGCCGGCCACTTTGTCAGCAAGCAAGCGCTTATCGCGCGGGTCTGGCCTGATAGCGTGGTGGAAGAAATCAACCTGCGGGTACACATCGCGGCGCTGCGGCGGGCTTTTGGTGACGGGCCGGACGGTTTTCGCTACATCCTCAATCATCCACGGCAGGGCTATTGCTTTGCCGTGCCCGTGGAGGCTGACCTCGAGCAGCCGGTCGAGCGGCATAACCTGCCCGCGCGCCTGAGCCCGGTGATCGGTCGCGACAAAGTGCTGGGACGGTTGCTCAGCGCGGTGCCCCGTCAGCGCCTGACCACCGTGACCGGACCGGGTGGCGTCGGCAAGACCACCGTGGTGCTGCGGGTCGCCGAACTGTTGCTGGAACACTTTGACGACGGTGCCTGGTTTGTGGACTTGTCCACCATCAGCGACCCGTCGCAGGTGACGGTGCAGGTTTCCCGCACCCTGGGTCTGGGACACGGCGCCTTGAGCCAGCAACTGAAATCCTGGCGGATGTTGCTGGTGCTCGATGGCGGTGATCATCTGCTCGACGCCTGCCGGGACCTGGCCCTGACATTGGGCACATCGGCCCCGCAGGTCTCGCTGCTGTTGAGCAGCCGCGAGCCCTTGAATCTGACTGATGAGAGGGTCGTACAACTGCCGGGCCTGACAGTGGCCTCGGCCCTTGAACCGCAGCACCAGATATTGGCGTGTCCGGCGGTGCAGTTGTTGATCGATCAGGTCGCTGCCCGACAGCAGGGTTTCAAGCCCAATGACCGCGAGCTGGCGGCAATTGTCCAGATATGTCAACGCCTGGACGGGTTACCGTTGGCGCTGGAACTGGCGGCGGCGCAGGTGGGGGTGTTGGGCGTGGCGGGGGTCTTGGAACAGTTGGATTGTGGGCTGTCACTCTTGAACCATGGGCGCCGCACGGCTGTGGCGCGCCATCGAAGCCTGGAGGCGATGCTGGACTGGAGCTTCGAGCGCTTGAATGACGATGAGCAAGCCGTGTTCCAGCGCCTGGCCGTGTTCGATGGGCCGTTTACGCTCAAGGCTGCGATAGCCGTCATCAGTTGCGCTGAGTTGGAAGCCGGGCAATTGCCTGCTCTGCTGTCTCGGCTGGCGAGTCAATCGCTGGTCATGGTCGAGCAATGCGTGGACGGGGTTCAGTTCCACTTGCTCCACACCACTCGCGCCTATGCCCTGGAAAAATTGCGGCGCAGTGATCAGTGGGCTGTTTTCAACCGACGCCACGCGCTGCAAGACGCTTGGGAGGTGCGTCGTTCAAGGCTGCAGCCGTCGGGCCAGTTTTTGCAGCAGCGCGCCAGCTTGCTGTAGGTCGGGGGTCTCGAACCCTTCGCTGAAACGTCGATAGACCGGCCCGAGTAGATCCTGGGCGGCATCGTCCATGCCCCGGCGTTGCCACAGCCGGGCCAGGGACATGGCGCTGCGCAGTTCCCAGGCCAAGGCATTTTGCCTCCGGGCCACCGTCAGGGCGCTCAGCAGTTGCTCTTCGGCGCGGCGCTCAAGGCTGGGGTCGTTTTGCGCCAACAGGGTTTCGGCATCGGCTCGCAGGATCTCCGCCGTACACCAGCCTGCCGCACCGTTGCGGGCGCGCTCGACCTGTGCCTGGCTGACACAGTCGATGCGCAGGGTGACGACGATATCCTGGATCAGTCCGGCGTTGGTCAAGTTCGCTTCCAGGGTTTTGTCATCGAAAGCGCGGGCGTAGTGGCTGGCCCAGTCATGGAACAGCATGACCGAATGTTTCTTGGCCTGGTGCTTCAACAGTTCGAGCCTTTCCCGGGCGGTTGAGTGATCGCCGTTGTAGTTGCGCAATCACACAACCGCTCAGCGCCAGGGTGTAGCAGATCGAGATGCTGTGGTTGATCTGTAAGGCAATCTGCAGCGCAAGGTCGGCGGTGCGCCGGGCTTTCTCGGCAAAGCCTTGTAGCCAGAGAATGCGCGCCAGAACGGTCAGTGCCGCCACGCTCTGATCGTATTGCACGCCGAAACCGTGGGAGAAACGGCTGAGGTGGCCGCTCTGGGCCAGACGCTGGATCACTTGTTCGGCATCACGCCGGGCCGCAGTCTGGTCGCCGGTGAAATGCTGCGCCAGCACACGCAGGCGTTGGGTGCTCAGGGACAGGATCGGGTCGCCGTGCATACCCAGTCGGTCGAAATCCCGGCTTTGTGCCAATGCCTCTTGGTAGTTGCCGCAGCTGAGGTTGACGGTCATGAGCCCCGATATGGCTCGCAGCTCGCCGGCCAGGTCCTGGCATTGTTGTGCCTGGCGCCGGGCCGTGATGAAGGCTTCGACAGTGGCAGGCGTACCGCCTTGGGTGTGGTAATTGAAACTGGCATGGGCCAGTTCCAGCACGAGGGTCAGCCGTGGGCACGGCGCGGGGCTTTGGCGTAATAATGCTCGCGCCTTGCTCACGTAAAGCCCGTGCTCCCTGAGCAGCGACAACTCCTGCCAGAGGGGCAGGGTGCGGGCCGTCAGGCGGATCGCTACCGCATGCGACCCCTGCGGGCTCAGCCCTCGGTCGAGCGCGGCGCGGATGTCGTCGCGATAGATGGCGTAGCGGGTGATCCACTGCCGCGTGGGGGTCGTTTCCCAGTCTTTTTCGGCATGCTCCATGAGCGTCAGGCAGCGCTCGGCGTGTCGTTCGTGGCTGGCAGCCAGCTCCCCGGCTTCAGCCAGTTTTTCCAGGGCATAGCTGCGGGTGGTATCCAGCAGGCGATACCGCACCTCCTCATCGCCGATCTCGACATTGAGCAACGATTTGGCGACCAGTTGGCTGACCGACATCAGCACTTGGTCCGGCGCGATATGTTGACCCACGATCACCGCTGCGGCCGAGGCCAGGTCGAAGCTGCCCATGAACACCGCCAGCCGGCGCAGGCAGGTCTGCTCGCAGGGCGTGAGCAGTGCGAAGCTCCAGTCCAGCGTGGCATGCAGGGTTTGTTGGCGCGGTGCGGCGGCGTTGGTGTCGTTGTGGAGCAGGGCGACGCTGCCTTGCAGCTGCCGGTGAAGCTCCTCCAACCCGAACATACCGATCTGACCGGCGGCCAGTTCGATGGCCAGGGGAATACCGTCCAACCGACGGCAGATGTCGATCACCAGTGGTATGTCCTGATCCGTCAGCTCGAAGCTGTCATGACTGGCCATTGCCCGTTCGGCGAACAGTTGCAGCGCCGGGAACTCCAGGGCCGGATAACCCTCGATGGGCATCTCCCGGGGTGGGAACGCCAGGGAGTCCAGATGCTGCACGTGCTCACCTTCGGCCCGCAGGCCTTCGCGGCTGGTGGCCAGAATATGCAAGTGGGGCGCACCGCGCAGCAGGGTTTCACTGAACTGGGCGATGGCATCGATCAGGTGCTCGCAATTATCGATGACCAGCAGCAGGTGTCGCTCCTTGAGTCGCCGGGCGATGGCGTCCAGCGGATCGCCGTCGTGCAGCGGCAGGTCCAGCAGCGCACATAGGTTTGGGGCAATCATGCATGGATCGTTGAGCGACGCCAGGTCTAACAGATAGGTGCCGTCGCGGTAGTGGCCGATCAGTCGTTCAGCAACCCGCAAGGCGACGGTGGTCTTGCCGATCCCGCCGGTTCCCACCAGGGTGATGAAACGTTTTCGCGGCAACTGGGCCACCAGGTTTTCCACCAGGCCCTGGCGTCCGATCATCCGAGTGCGGCGCGGCGGCAGGTTGCGAGCCAGCGAAGGGTGAGGGATGCGTGCCAGTTGCTCGACCGGCTCCAGGGACAATGGTGCGACAAAACTGTAGCCGCGCTGCGCCACGGTGACGATGTAGCGCTGCCCCGACTGGCCGTCTCCCAAGGCCTTGCGCAGTGCCGCCACGTGCACCCGCAGGTTAGTGTCTTCCACGACGCTCTTGGGCCAGACACGGGCCATCAGTTCTTGCTTGCTCACCACTTGCCCGGCGTGTTCGAGCAACACCAGCAGAATCTCCACCGCCCGCCGCCCCAGGCGCAACGGCTGCCCGGCCTCCAGCACCAGCCGCTGACGCGGATGGACGCGATAAGGACCGAAATGCACCGTCTGTTCGACGGGCAGGCTGAGGTATTGGCTCATGTTGCTCTCAATTTCTTGTCCCGATGCAGGGGCTTTTCCCGAGCATATTCCTCAGGTTTTGTTTCAAGCGCAACGGTGAAGAGTCTTCCCACTGGCAAACACACCACCCTCTGGTTGCCAGAACTCTGTGGCGAGGGGATTTATCCTCGCTGGGTCGCGAAGCGCCCCCAAAAGCCCAATCCCCCATGAATCTGACACACCCAGGTGTCAGTCTCGGGACTGCTTTGCAGCCCTGCGGGGATAAATCCCCTCGCCACAAAAAAGCAGTCTTTATTGGGGATTAACACGCCGGTTCCAAAAAAATTAACAACGTTTAACTCACGCAACTGCCCCCTCTGACCGGACCATTGAGCAATCCACCCCTCTCAAGGAATCACGTCATGAGCACCTTCATCACCCGCGACGGCACCGAGATTTACTACAAGGATTGGGGCAGTGGTCAACCGGTGGTCTTCAGCCACGGCTGGCCGTTGAATTCGGACAGTTGGGAGGCGCAGATGATGTTCCTGGCGTCCAACGGTTACCGGGTGATCGCCCATGACCGCCGCGGGCACGGGCGCTCCAGCCAGCCTTGGGACGGCAACGACATGGACACCTATGCCGATGACCTGGCCGAGCTGATCGAGCGGCTGGACCTCAAGGACGCGGTGTTGCTGGGCTTTTCCACCGGCGGTGGCGAAGTCGCCCGCTACATGGGTCGGCATGGTGCCGCCCGGGTTGCCAAGCTCGGGCTGATCTCGGCGGTGACCCCGTTGATGCTCAGGACCCCGGCCAACCCTGGTGGCTTGCCCGTGGAGGTGTTCGACGGTTTCCGCCAGGCCTCTCTGGCTGACCGTTCTCAGCTATACAAAGATGTGGCCAGTTCGTTTTTCGGCGCCAACCGGCCGGGTGCCAAGGTCTCCCAGGGCATGATCGACTGGTTCTGGATGCAGGGCATGCTCGCCGGTCACAAGAACACCTACGACTGCATCAAGGCGTTCTCGGAGACGGATCTATCCGAAGACCTGCGCAATATCGATGTGCCGACCCTGGTGGTCCATGGCGATGACGACCAGGTCGTCCCGATCGAAACGGCGGGCATCGCGGCCGCCAAATTGCTCAAGAACTCGCAGCTGCTGATCTACCCCGGCGCGCCGCATGGCCTGACCGATACGCACAAGGACCGGCTGAACGCGGACCTGCTGGCGTTCATCCAGGCTTGATCAAGCCATGAAACTGTGGGAGCGAGCAAGCTCGCTCCCACAGGACCGGTATTCAACAGGAATAGCACCCATGAACCGCAATGATTTGCGCCGCCTCGACATGAACCTGCTGGTGATCTTCGAAGCACTGATGTTCGAGAAGAACCTGACCCGTGTCGCCGAAAAGCTGTTCATGGGCCAGCCGGCGGTGAGCGCGGCGCTCGGAAGGCTGCGGGATCTGTTCGACGATCCGCTGCTGATCCGCAACGGTCGCGGCATGGAGCCGACGCCGCGGGCTCTGGCGATCCTGCAGGAACTGCAACCGGCCATGGATACGATCTCGGGCGCGGTCAGCCGGGCTAAGGCTTTCGATCCGTCCACCAGTTGCGACGTGTTTCGCATCGGTTTGTCCGACGATGCCGAGTTTGGCCTGTTTCCACCCTTGCTCAGTCAACTGCGCGAAGAGGCCCCCGGCATCATTGTGGTGGTGCGCCGGGCCAATTTCCTGCTGATGTCGTCGCTGCTGGCCAGTGGCGAAATCAGCGTCGGTGTGAGTTACACCACCGATCTGCCGGCCAATGCCAAGCGCAAGAAACTGCGCGACATTCCCTGCAAGGTCTTGCGCGGCGACCAGCGCCCTGGGCCGCTGACCCTGGATGAATACTGCGCGCGGCCCCATGCCATGGTTTCGTTTTCGGGCGACCTGAGCGGCAACATCGACCTGGACCTGGCGCGCATCGGTCGAACCCGCAAAGTGGTCTTGGCGGTGCCGCAGTTCAGTGGTCTGCGGGCCTTGCTGGCAGGCACTGAACTGATCTCCACCGTGCCTGACTACGCCGCCTGCGCGCTGGTGGAAGGCTGCGCGCTACGCGCCGAGGATCCGCCGTTCCAGATCAATGCCGCCGAGCTGTCGATGGTTTGGAGCGGTGTGCATGACAACGATCCGGCCGAGCGCTGGCTGCGCTCGCGGATTGCCACCCACATGTCCCAACCGCTGCCGGCCGCCGCCTATGCGGATCCGGCTGGAGTTCAGCGATGAGCATCGTGGACGAACGTTCCCTGCAGGATCTGGGTTTGCTGTTCCTGCGCCTGAGCGGTGGGCTGTTTTTACTGTGGGTCCACGGGCTGCCCAAACTGTTGCACTACAGCGTCGAGCTGACGCGCATCGAGGACCCGTTTCACCTGGGCGCCGCGCTCACCCTGACGCTGGCGATTTTCGCCGAAGTGCTGTGCCCCCTGTTGATCATGGCCGGGGTCCTCGTGCGTCTGGCGTGCGTGCCCATCCTGTTTCTATTGGTCGTCGCGCTTGTGGTGGTGCACCCGCAGTGGACCCTGGAAGAAGGGCAGTTCGGTTGGCTGCTGCTGATCGTATTTACCAGCGTGTTGATTGCCGGGCCTGGACGCCTGGCGATGAACACGCGTTTTGTTGGAGTGCTTCGTCATGTCTGAACCTCAAACCGTTGAATTGACCAGCGACCCTGTAAAACCCGGCTTCGACGAAATTGTCACCCTGGTGATCAAGCACCGGATCAAATCCGGCGAAGACGCGGCTTATGAGGCCTGGTTGCGCCGCACCGTGCGGGTGGCCGGTCAGTGGCCTGGGCACCTGGGTGTGGATGTTGTCCGGGGCAAGCTGGGCGGGTTGTCGCTGTTTACCTGCGTGCTGCGTTTCTGCTCCACCGAGGCGATGCAACGCTGGCTGGATTCGCCCCAGCGCCGCGAGCTGGTGGAAGAGGCCGCGCCGCTGTTGGCCGATGGCGACCAGACCGAAGTCGCCCCCCACAAGGAATTCTGGTTCGCCCCGTTGGCGGATGCCTCCATCCCCCCGCCACGCTGGAAACAGGCCGTGGTGACGTTGTTGGTCATCCTGCCCCACACCTTGTTGGTGCCGCTGATCTGGGGGCCTTTGCTGCAAATGCACGCATTTCTTTCCAGTTACGTAGTCGCCACGTTCCTGATCACCCTGACCATCGTGCTGTCGGTGGTGTACGTGTGCATGCCGCTGGCGACTCGTCTGTTCGCGCCGTGGCTTGAAGCTTCTCAAGTCCACGAACACCTGGAGCCCTAAGCAGCGTCGAGCTGTTGTGACAAACACTGTTGTGGCGAGGGGATTTATCCCCGCTGGCTGCGGAGCAGCCCCTTCTAAATGCCACCACCGATTGATTCACCTGCACATTTATCGTCAAAGGAAATCCGATGAACGCCGATCTGATTCTATTCAATGGCCAGTTCCACACGGTCGACCGTGAGAAACCCCGCGCCAGTGCGGTAGCCATCAGCCAGGGGCGCTTTGTCGCGGTGGGGACCGACGCCGAGGCCATGGCCCTGCGCGGCAGCGGCACCCAGGTTATCGATCTCAAGGGCCGCACTGTCATTCCCGGGCTCAATGACTCGCACTTGCACCTGATCCGTGGTGGCCTGAACTACAACCTGGAACTGCGCTGGGAAGGCGTGCCGTCCCTGGCCGATGCCTTGCGCATGCTCAAGGACCAGGCCGATCGCACGCCGACCCCGCAATGGGTGCGCGTGGTGGGCGGCTGGAACGAATTCCAGTTTGCCGAAAAACGCATGCCAACCCTGGAAGAACTCAACCAGGCCGCCCCCGACACCCCGGTGTTCGTGTTGCACCTGTATGACCGTGCCTTGCTCAACCGCGCGGCGCTACGAGTGGCCGGCTACACCCGCGATACGCCAAACCCGCCGGGCGGCGAGATCGTGCGCGACAGCAAGGGCGAGCCCACCGGCATGCTGGTGGCTCGACCCAACGCAATGATCCTTTACTCGACCTTGGCCAAGGGGCCGAAGCTGCCTTTGGAGTATCAGGTCAATTCCACGCGCCAGTTCATGCGTGAACTCAATCGCCTGGGCCTGACCAGCGCCATCGATGCCGGCGGTGGCTTCCAGAATTATCCGGATGATTACGCGGTGATCGAGCAGCTGGCGCGTGAGCAGCAGTTGACGGTGCGCATCGCCTACAACCTGTTCACTCAGAAGCCGAAGGAAGAGCTCACCGACTTCAAGAACTGGACCGGCAGCGTCAAATTGCACCAAGGCGATGACTTCCTGCGGCACAACGGCGCCGGTGAAATGCTGGTGTTTTCGGCGGCGGATTTTGAAGACTTCCTGGAACCGCGTCCGGACCTGCCACCGGGCATGGAGCAAGACCTGGAACCGGTGGTTCGGCACTTGGTGGAACAGCGCTGGCCGTTCCGTCTGCATGCCACCTATGACGAATCCATCAGCCGCATGCTCGATGTGTTCGAGAAGGTCAACCGCGACATTCCGTTCAACGGCCTGCCGTGGTTCTTCGACCACGCCGAGACCATCACACCGAAGAACATCGAACGCGTGCGAGCGCTGGGCGGCGGTATCGCGATCCAGGACCGCATGGCCTTCCAGGGTGAATACTTTGTCGACCGCTACGGCGCCAAGGCGGCCGAGGCCACGCCGCCGATCAAACGCATGCTGGCCGAAGGCGTGCCAGTGGGTGCCGGCACCGACGCCACCCGGGTGTCGAGCTACAACCCCTGGACTTCGTTGTACTGGATGGTCAGCGGTCGCACCGTCGGCGGCCTGGCGCTACACGAAGAGGGGCTGCCGCGCCTGACCGCGTTGGAACTGTTCACCCACGGCAGCGCCTGGTTCTCGTCGGAGCAGGGCAAGAAAGGCCAGATCAAGGTCGGCCAATTGGCGGATCTGGCGGCCCTGAGCGCGGACTTTTTCAGTGTCGAGGAAGAAGCCATCAAGTGGATCGAGTCGGTGCTGACGGTGGTCGACGGCAAGGTGGTGTACGCCGCCGGCGACTTCGAAAAGCTCGGCCCCGCCAGCGTGCCAGTACTCCCGGACTGGTCACCGGTGGTCAAGGTGCCTGGCCACTGGCGCCCGACCTCACCGCTGCAGGCGCAAGTCCACCAGTGCAGCGGCCCGTGTGTGGTGCATTCCCACAGCCATGAACGGGCGCGGTTGTCGAACGTTCCGGTCAGCGATTTCCAGGGCTTCTGGGGCGCGTTTGGCTGCTCCTGCTTTGCCTTCTGACTGACAAACATATTTCCCCTGTGGGAGCGGGCTTGCTCGCGAAAGCGGTGTGTCAGCTTGCAAGGTTGTCGGATGTGACGACGCCTTCGCGAGCAAGCCCGCTCCCACAGTTTTTGAAACATCCATCCCAAAGGAGTCATCCCATGAGCAATGTTCCCGCCTACAACCGCCTGAACAAGGACGACGCGGTCGTTCTGCTGGTCGATCACCAGACTGGCCTGATTTCCCTGGTCCAGGACTTCTCGCCCAACGAGTTCAAGAACAATGTACTGGCCCTGGCTGACCTGGCGAAGTTCTTCGAGCTGCCCACCATCCTGACCACCAGTTTCGAAAACGGCCCTAACGGGCCGCTTGTGCCGGAGCTCAAGGAGATGTTCCCGGACGCGCCGTACATCCCGCGCCCAGGTCAGATCAATGCCTGGGACAATGAAGACTTCGTCAAGGCGATCAAGGCCACCGGCCGCAAGCAACTGATCATCGCTGGCGTGGTCACCGACGTCTGTGTGGCATTCCCGACGCTGTCGGCATTGGCCGAAGGTTTCGACGTGTTTGTTGTCACCGACGCTTCGGGTACGTTCAACGAAACCGTGCAACAAGCGGCCTGGGTGCGCATGACCGCTGCCGGCGCACAGATGATGAACTGGTTCTCGGTGGCCTGTGAACTGCACCGCGACTGGCGCAACGACATCGAAGGCCTGGGCAATCTGCTGTCCCAGCGTATTCCGAACTACCGCAACCTGATGAACAGCTATTCGGCGCTGACCGCCAAGTAAATTGTCTCCTGGCTGAACGGGTGCCCGCCAATGTGCGGGCATCTTTTTGTCTGGCCAATGACCCTTTGTGGCGAGGGGATTTATCCCCGCTGGGCTGCGCAGCAGCCCCAAAATAGGCTAACTCGGTGTGTCAGAATGTTCACATGGTTAGTTATTGGGTCTGCTGCGCAGCCCAGCGGGGATAAATCCCCTCGCCACAGGTTTTGTACTCGGCCTGGATGTCTAAATAAAGCCCTACCCAGGAATGACAATGAACCCCTTCGAAGAAATGCGCATTTTTGCCCAGGTCATGGAGTCGGGCAGTTTCACCGCGGCGGCGGACAAGCTCGGGCTGTCCAAGCAGTTCGTCAGCCGCAAGCTCATGGAACTGGAGCAGCGACTGGGTGTGCGTTTGCTCAATCGCTCGACACGCCGGCTGGATGTGACACCGCTGGGCCAGCGCTATTATGAAGCAGCGCTGCGCCTGCTCAGTGAAGTCGAACAGGTGGAGCAGGGCATCAGCGGCCAGACCAGCGAGCCTCGTGGCACCATTCGTCTCAGCGCACCGCTGTCGTTCGCGGTTGCGCACTTGGGCAGCCTGTTACCGTTGTTCTTACAGCGCTACCAGGAGGTGAGTGTCGAGGTGGATTTGAGTGACCGCTCGGTTGACCTGCTGGGGGAAGGCTACGACATCGCGCTGCGCATTGGTGTGCTGGAGGATTCGACGTTGATCGCCCGGCGCATCGCGACCATCGAGCGGGTGTACTGCGCCAGTCCCGCTTACCTGGCGCAACGCGGCACCCCCGAACGGCCCGAAGACCTGCGCAATCACGATTGCCTGCCCTATGGGCATAGCCGTCAGGTGCAATGGCGGTTCGGTGGAGGCAGCAAATCGCTGACCCTGGAGGTTGCAGGACGCATGCGTGCCAATAACGGCGATTTGCTCAGGGATGCGGCTGTCGCCGGCATGGGCATCACGTATCTGCCGACGTTCATTGTCGGTGATGCATTGAACGACGGTCGATTGATCAAGGTGCTCGAAGGCTTCGAGACAGAGGCGTTGGCGCTGTCGGCGGTGTACCCGCAACATCGGCAAAGTTCACGCCCGGTGCAGGCGCTGGTGGAGTTCCTGCGCGAACAGATGCAGTGACTGGGCCAGGTGCGTTCAGCCGTTGCAAACGACTGAACGCAGCGGCGATGCCTGATCAGGCGGCCAGGCTGGAGCTGCTCATTTCTTTTTTGTACTGCGCCTTCATGGCTTCCATCTGCTCGCCCAACGACTCCAGCGTCGCTTTGCCCAGCAGCTTTTTGGCTTGAGGAAACATCTCGGTTTCTTCCTCTTCGATATGGTGCTCAAGCAACTCTTTGACCACTTTCACCCGGCCGGCGAACTCCGGCGTGGACGGGTCGGTGTTCTTCAGGTCGGGCAGCACCAGCGAGTCGACGGTGCGGTGTTCTTCCTTGGCCTCGTAGTACATCTCGGCCTGCTCCTTGCCGCCGGCCTGCTTGTAGGCCGGATAGAGAATTTCTTCTTCGAGTCGGGTATGAATGGAAATTTCCATTTCCAGTTTCGCCAACAGGTCGGTGCGTTTCTTGATGCCCCGGCTGGTT
This sequence comes from Pseudomonas hefeiensis, assembly GCF_030687835.1. Lineage (NCBI taxonomy): Bacteria > Pseudomonadati > Pseudomonadota > Gammaproteobacteria > Pseudomonadales > Pseudomonadaceae > Pseudomonas > Pseudomonas hefeiensis. Next base: position 3,975,836 of record NZ_CP117449.1, on the reverse strand, counting down.
GATTCGCTCAGCTGGGCAAGGATGGCCTTGACGCGTTCATGGTCGGCTTTCAACAGGTCGATGGCGTTCATAGGTAGCTCCTGGCAATTCACGGATGCGGGCCGGCTTCAAGCGCCAACGCCGCGTTACAGGGAAATTGCATCAGCCGTGCCAGCCGAGGGCTTATATAAACTTATTTAAAAACAACAGGTTGTATGAGTTTTGCTTTTGCGGGTCGTGCAGCCTGCATGAGGGCATGAAAAAATGCATTGCACTTTGCGCTGCCCAATCGCTAGCCGATCAGTTGCCGAACCCGCCCGGCAAGCGCCAGGCAGGAGGTCAGCCCTGGCGATTCGATCCCGAACAGATTGATCAGCCCGGGGACCTGATGCTCGGCGGGGCTGCTGATGAGGAAGTCCCGAGCGGGCTCGTCGGGGCCGGAAATTTTCGGACGGATACCGCTATAGCCCGGTTGCAGGCTATGGTCCGGCAAGCCAGGCCAATAATTGCGAATCGCCGGGTAAAAGGCCTCGGCCCGGGCCGCGTCCACGCGGTAGTCCTCGCGCTCGATCCATTCGGTGTCCGGACCAAAACGGGCCTGGCCCGCCAAGTCCAGGGTCATGTGGATGCCCAGGCCGGCAGCTTCCGGAGCAGGGTAGATCAGATGCCGGAAAGGCGCGCGTCCAGTCAGGCTGAAGTAGTTGCCTTTGCACAAATAATCGCGGGGCACTGAGTGCGGCGCCAGGCCTTCGATACGACGGGCGAGGGCGGGCGCCTGGAGACCGGCGGCGTTGATCAGTTGGCGGCAGGACACACTCATCTGCGCCGTGCCACCCAATTCCAGCAGGAAACCACCGGCGATGATCCGTGCCCTCAGCATGGGCGTGTGGAATACGATGTCGGCACCGGCCGCTTCGGCATCCCCCTGCAAGGCCAGCATCAGCGCATGCGCGTCGACGATACCGGTGGAAGGCGAATACAGCGCGGCCACGCACGCCAGGGCCGGTTCCAGCTCCAGCGCCTGTTTCTGATTGAGCAAGCGCAGGTCGTCCACACCGTTTTTCAAGCCTCGCTCAAGCAAGGCCTTGAGCCCTTCCACCTGAAGCTGATCCTTGGCAACGATCAATTTGCCAAGCCTGTGGGTCGCGACCCCGTGACTCTCGCAATACGCGTACAACCGCTGGCGACCCTCGACACACAGCTGCGCCTTGAGGCTCCCCGGAGGGTAATAGATGCCGGCATGGATGACTTCGGAATTGCGCGAGCTGGTGCCCATGCCGATGGCTTCGCCGGCTTCGATCAACAGCACTTCGTGGCCGGCCTGGGCCATTTCCCGGGCCACGGCGAGCCCGACCACGCCAGCGCCCACCACCACGCAATCGATGTCCATGCCCAAACCCTTTCCCCTTGGAGTCGTCTATGCTCAAGCGCCTCAGGATAGCCCGGCGCAGGCGACTTCTACAGCTCAAAAAAAATGCCCGTATCTGGCGATACGGGCATTTTTGATGACTACACCGTTCGGGCGATCAACCCGTCAGGCCGGCCTGCTGAACCAGGGTCAGCAACGGCTGCGGGTATACACCGAGGAAGAACGCCAGTACGGCGATGGCCAGCAGCATCACGCCGCCTGCCTTCTGTTCCCAGTGCAGCTCGGCGTCATGGCGACGCAGGTTCGGTTCCATCAGGTACAGGGTGACCATGACGCGCAGGTAGTAGAACACACCGATGGCACTGCCCAGCACCAGGGAGCCGACCAGCCACCATTGGTGAGCCTCGACGCCGGTGGCAATTATGTAGAACTTGCCGATGAAGCCGGCGGTCAGCGGGATGCCGGCCAGGGACAGCATCATCACGGTCAGCACGGCGGTCAGGTACGGACGGCGCCAGAACAGGCCGCGGTATTCGTACAGGGCGTCGGCGTCGCGGCCGTTGTACGGCGAGGACATCAGGGTGATCACGCCGAACGCGCCGAGGCTGGTGATCACATAGGTGACCAGGTACACGCCGATGGCTTCCACCGCCAGGCCCTTGCTGGCGATCAGGGCGATCAGCAGGTAACCGAAGTGGGCGATGGACGAGTAACCCAGCAGACGCTTGAGGTTGCTCTGGGTCAGCGCCAGCAGGTTACCGAACAGGATCGACGCGATGGCGATGATGGTCAGCACGTTACTCAGCACACCGCTGCTGGCCACTGGCGAGATCTGGAACAACCGCACCATGACCGCGAACACTGCGACTTTCGACGCGGTGGCCAGGAACGCCGCCACGGGTGCCGGGGCGCCTTCGTAGACGTCCGGGGTCCAGAGGTGGAAAGGCACCAGCGACAGCTTGAACGCCAGGCCGATCAGCATCATGCCCAGGCCCAGTTGTGCGATCGGGCTAGGCAGGCCGGTGGCCGCGAGGGCCTGGCCGATGCCGACGAAGCTCAGGGTGCCGGCTTCGGCATAGAGCAGGGCCATGCCGAACAACAGGAAAGCGGAACCGGCGGCCGACAGCACCATGTACTTGATGCCGGCTTCCAGGGAGCGTTTGTTGAAGAAGGCGTAGGCCACCAGCCCGTAGACCGGCACCGACAGCAGCTCCAGACCGATGAACAGGCTGGCCAGGTGCTGCGCGCTGACCAGGACCAGGCCACCGGCGGCGGCCATCAGGATCAGCAGGTACAGTTCTTCGCGGTTACCCGGGTAACCCGAACCGCCATCGCCGAGGTAGGCGTGGGCGAGGGTGACGCAGGCGAGGGTGGCGACCAGGATCAGCGCCATGTACAGGCACGCGAAACTGTCGATCTGTATCAGCGGGGTGACCGCCAGGGGCGCGACTTTCAGGGCCGGCAAAATCGACAGCAGGGCCAGGTTCAGCCCCGCCACCGACAGCAGGAAGGTCTGTGAGTGATTGCGCCGCCAGGCGATCGCCAGCATGACCACGATGATCGTGGCGCTGGTGATCAACAGCGGCGCAAGCGCGATAAAGTGTTGAATCGTGAATTCCATAGCGCTCTTACCGGGCCGAAGCGAGTTGAGAGAAGGCGGTGCCGAGCCACTGCTGCACGCCATGCATCGTGGCGGCAGAGGTGTCGAGGAACGGTTGCGGGAAAACGCCGAGGTAAACCAGCAGCACCGCAAGGCCGAGCACCATGATCAGTTCGCGACCGTCCATGCCACGCAGCACTTCGTCCGACTTGGTCGGGCCGAAGTAGGCACGGTGGATCATGATCAGCGAGTAGACCGAACCGAACACCAGGCCGGAGGTAGCGATGGCAGTGATCCATGGAGCGCTGGCGAACGTGCCGATCAGGATCAGGAACTCGCCGACGAAGTTGCCGGTGCCCGGCAGGCCAAGGGACGCCGCCGCGAAGAACAGACTGATGGCCGGCAGGTAGGCGATGCGCGACCAGATGCCGCCCATTTCACGCATGTCCCGGGTGTGCAGACGCTCGTACAACTGGCCGCTGAGGATAAACAGTGCCGCAGCCGACAGGCCGTGAGCCAACATCTGGATCACTGCGCCTTGCAGGGCCAACTGGCTGCCGGAGTAGATCCCGATCAGCACGAAGCCCATGTGCGAAACGCTGGAGAACGCGATCAGGCGCTTGATGTCGGTCTGGGCGAACGCCAGGAACGCACCGTAGAAAATCCCGATCAGACCCAGGGTCATGGCAATCGGCGCGAACTCGGCCGAGGCATTAGGGAACAGCGGCAGGGCGAAGCGCAGCAGGCCGTAGGCGGCGGTCTTGAGCAAGATACCCGCCAGGTCCACGGAACCTGCGGTCGGTGCCTGGGCGTGGGCGTCCGGCAGCCAGGAGTGGAACGGCACCACCGGCAGCTTCACCGCGAAGGCGATGAAGAAACCCAGCATCAGCACGTACTCGGTGGTGCGCGACATCTCTACTTTCAACAGGTCGGCGTAGTTGAAGGTAATCACGCCGGTGTTGTTGAAGTTGACCAGCACCAGACCAAGGATCGCCACCAGCATGATCAGGCCGGAAGCCTGGGTGAAGATGAAGAACTTGGTCGCCGCGTAGATTCGGGTTTTCTTGCCGTCCGAAGAACTGTGACCCCAGAGCGCGATGAGGAAGTACATCGGCACCAGCATCATTTCCCAGAAGAAGAAGAACATGAACAGGTCCAGCGCCAGGAACACGCCGATCACGCCGCCCAGGATCCACATCAGGTTCAGGTGGAAGAAACCGACGTGACGCTGGATCTCTTTCCAGGAACACAGGACCGAGAGGATACCCAGCAGGCCGGTCAGCAGGATCATCAGCAGCGACAGGCCGTCGAGGGCCAGGTGCACGCTGATGCCGAAGCGTTCGATCCAGATGTGCTTGAACTCAAGCGCCCAGGTCGGATCGGCGCCAGGGGCCGGAGCAAATGAATAGTCGCCGGTCGCCCAGAGCCAGAGGCCGAGCGCGAGTTCCAGGGACATGGTCAGCAGCGCAATCCAGCGCGGGAGGGTGGAGCTTGAACGCTCCGCCATCCAGCACAGCAGGCCGCCGATGAAGGGGATCAGGATTAGCCAGGGCAGAATCATGACGGGCTCGTTTCCTTTCGCAAGTTCGCAAGGTTCATATCAGACCGCTACCAGCACGATGGCGCCGATAACCAGCACGGCGCCAGCCGCCATGGAAGCCGCATACCAACGCAGTTGACCGGTCTCGGTACGGCTCAGGGCAGTGTGGCCGCCCTTGGCCATGCGCGGGATCAGGCCAATGGTCTGGTCGAGCGGGTCTTTGCGCAGAATGTGGCTGATCGCAAGGTATGGCTTGACGAACAGTTTGTCGTAGATCCAGTCGAAGCCCCAGGCAGCGAACCACCAGGCCGAAAGGAAGCGCCCGATGCCGCTGTTGGCGACCGCCGTGGCGAAACGACGCTTGCCCAGGAACAGCAGGGCGGCCAGCAGGATACCTGCCAGGGCGATAGCGCCCGAGGCGATTTCCAGGCTGTGCTTGGCTTCGCCGCCGGCATGGCCGACGCTCTGCGGCAGCACATCGGCCAGCGGTGGCGTGATCAGGGCGCCGATGAAGGTCGACAGCACGATCAGCACCGACAGTGGCAGCCAGTGAGCAATACCATGGCCGGCATGGGCTTCGGTCTTGGCTTCACCGTGGAACGCGATGAAGATCAGGCGGAAGGTGTACAGCGAGGTCATGAACGCACCCACCAGGCCGGCATAGAGCAGACCCTGGTTACCGCTGGCGAACGCTTCCCAGAGGATCTCGTCCTTGGAGTAGAAACCGGCGGTGACCAGTGGCAGGGCCGCCAGGGCCGCGCCGCCGACGATGAAACTGGCGTAGGCCAGCGGCAGTTTCTTCCACAGGCCGCCCATCTTGAAGATGTTCTGCTCGTGGTGGCAGGCAACGATCACCGCACCGGAAGCAAGGAACAGCAGCGCCTTGAAGAAGGCGTGGGTCATCAGGTGGAAGATCGCGCCTTCCCAGGCGCCGACGCCCAGGGCCAGGAACATGTAGCCGATCTGGCTCATGGTGGAGTAGGCGAGGATACGCTTGATGTCGGTCTGGACCAGGGCTGCGAAACCGGCCAGCACCAGGGTCACACCGCCGACAATGCCGACCAGGTGCAGGATGTCCGGCGCCAGGGCGAACAGGCCGTGGGTACGGGCGATCAGGTAGACACCCGCAGTCACCATGGTCGCGGCGTGAATCAGTGCCGAAACCGGGGTGGGACCTGCCATCGCATCCGCCAGCCAGGTCTGCAGCGGCAGTTGCGCGGATTTACCGACAGCGCCGCCCAACAGCATCAGGGTCGCCAGGACGATCCAGAAGTCGCCAGCCTGGAAGTGCTCGGGCGCACGTACCAGCAGTTCCTGGATGTTCAGCGTGCCCAGTTGCTGGAACAGGATGAACAGGCCGATGGCCATGAACACGTCGCCGATCCGGGTCACGATGAACGCCTTGAGTGCGGCATTCCCGTTGTTGCGGTTGCTGTAGTAGAAACCGATCAACAGGTACGAGCACAGGCCCACGCCTTCCCAGCCGAAGTACAGGAACAGCAGGTTATCGCCGAGCACAAGGAACAGCATGCTGGCGATGAACAGGTTGGTGTAGGCAAAGAAGCGCGAGTAACCGGCTTCACCACGCATGTACCAGGAGGCGAACAGGTGGATCAGGAAACCCACACCGACCACCACGCCCAGCATGGTCACCGACAGGCCATCCAGGTACAGGGCGAAGTTCGGCGTGAAGCCTTCCACCGCCATCCACTGCCACAGCACCTGCACGTACGCGCCACCTTCCGGCGGGGCGACGTTGAACTGCCAGATCACGTAGGCGGTGACGATGGCAGACAGGCCGATGGACCCTACGCCAACCAGCGCCGAAAGGTTTTCCGACCAGCGTCCACGAGAGAACGACAGCAGCAGGAAACCGATGAGGGGAAATACGAAAGTCAGAAAGAGTAGGTTCATCCGCGCATCTCGCTGGCAGCGTCGATATCGAGAGTGTGGAAGCGGCGATACAGCTGCAACAGAATCGCCAGGCCGATACTGGCCTCAGCGGCTGCCAGGCTGATCACCAGGATGAACATGACTTGTCCATCCGGCTGCGCCCAGCGAGCGCCCGCGACGATGAAGGCCAGGGCGGAGGCATTCATCATGACCTCCAGGCTCATCAGCACGAACAGAATGTTGCGGCGGACCATCAGGCCGACCAGACCGAGGCAGAACAGGATGCCGGCAACCGCCAGACCATGCTCGAGAGGGATAGCAGGCATGTGATTACTCCTTCGCCTCGTTACGGCCCAAATGGAACGCCGTGACGGCTGCGGCAAGCAGCAGCATCGAGGCGAGTTCGACCACCAGCAGGTACGGGCCGAACAGGCTGATGCCCACGGCCTTGGCGTCTACGGTGGTGTGGCCGATGGCCTGGCCGCTCTGGTGAGCGAACAGTACATACAGCAGTTCACCCAGCAGCAGCGCGGCGAGAATCACCGGCCCCGCCCAGATGCCCGGCTTGAGCCAGGAGCGTTCTTGCTGCACCGAGGCCGGGCCCAGGTTCAGCATCATCACCACGAACACGAACAGCACCATGATGGCGCCGGCGTAGGCGATCACTTCCAGCGCGCCGGCAAACGGCGCGCCAAGGCTGAAGAAGGTCATGGCCACGGCGATCAGCGAGATGATCAGGTAGAGCAGGGCGTGCACGGGGTTGGTGTTAGTGACCACTCGAAGCGTGGAGACCACCGCGATACCCGATGCGAAATAGAAAGCGAATTCCATCTTTCTTCCTTAAGGCAGCAAGCTCTTCACGTTGATCGGTTCGGCTTCATTTTGCGCGGCGCCTTTTGGCTTACCGGCAATGGCCATACCTGCAACACGATAGAAGTTGTAATCAGGGTTCTTACCGGGACCGGAAATCAGCAGATCTTCTTTCTCGTACACCAGGTCCTGACGTTTGAACTCGGCCATTTCGAAATCCGGCGTGAGCTGGATCGCGGTGGTCGGGCACGCTTCCTCGCAGAGGCCGCAGAAAATGCAGCGCGAGAAGTTGATACGGAAGAAGTCCGGGTACCAGCGACCGTCTTCGGTTTCGGCTTTCTGCAGCGAGATGCAGCCCACCGGGCACGCTACCGCGCACAGGTTGCAGGCCACGCAGCGCTCTTCGCCGTCGGGGTCGCGGGTCAGGACGATGCGGCCGCGATAACGCGGCGGCAGGTAGACCGCTTCTTCAGGGTATTGCAGGGTGTCGCGCTTGCGAAAGCCATGGCCGAAGATCATGACCAGGCTTCGCAGTTGGGTACCGGTACCCTTAACGATGTCGCCAATATATTTGAACATGGGTCAAATCCTCACTGAACCGCGGCCGCAGGCGTGTTCATCAACACGATCGCAGCGGTCACCAGCAAATTGATCAGGGTCAGCGGCAGGCAGAATTTCCAGCTGAAGTCCATCACCTGGTCGTAGCGTGGGCGCGGGATCGAAGCGCGCAGCAGGACGAACAGCATGATGAAGAACGCGGTCTTCAGGGCGAACCAGACGAAGGACAGTTGCGGCAGGATGCCGAACGGACCGTGCCAGCCACCGAAGAACAACGTCACCAGCAGCGCCGAGATCAGGATGATGCCGATGTATTCACCGACGAAAAACATGCCCCATTTCATGCCGGCATATTCGATGTGGTAACCGTCGGCCAGCTCCTGTTCCGCTTCCGGTTGGTCGAAGGGGTGACGGTGAGTCACGGCCACGCCGGCCACGAAGAAGGTACAGAAACCGAAGAACTGCGGAATGATGAACCACAGGTTCTGGGCCTGGTACTCGACGATGTCGCGCATGTTGAACGAGCCGGCCTGGACCACGACGCCCATGAGCGCCAGGCCCATGAACACTTCGTAGGACACGGTCTGGGCCGAGGCCCGCAGGCTGCCCAGCAGGGCGAACTTGTTGTTGCTCGACCAGCCGGCAAACAGCACCGCGTACACCGACAGACCCGCCATGGCGAAGAAGAACAGCAGGCCGATGTTCAGGTCCGCCACGCCCCAGGTTGGGGTGATCGGGATGATCGCGAAGGCGATCAGCAAGGCGCTCATGGCCACGACCGGTGCCAGGGTGAAGATCACCTTGTCGGCAAACGGCGGCGTCCAGTCTTCCTTGAAGAACATCTTGATCATGTCGGCGGCGATCTGGAACATGCCGAACGGGCCGACGCGGTTCGGACCGTAACGGTCCTGCCACCAGCCCAGCAGGCGACGTTCGACGAAGCTCAACAGCGCACCGCAGACCACCACGGCCAGCAGAATCACGATGGCCTTGAGAACCGTCAGGATCACGTCGATCACTTCAGGGGTAAACCAGGTCATTGCGCTGCCTCCTGCAGACCGTCGACGGTTTTGCCGAATATCGCCGGTGGAATACCCGCCAGGCCAGCCGGCAGGGCCACCAGACCGGCGCCCAGTTCTTCATTGATGCGCAGCGGCAGACGCAAGGTCTGGCCCGCGACGCTCAGGCTCAACAGGGCACCGTCGTTGACGCCCAGGCGATCGGCTTCGGACTTGGCCAGCGAGACGTAGGCGGCCGGGATGCGTTCCTGAACCGGTGCGGCTTTGGAAGAGTTCTCTTCACTGCCGAACAGGTGATGGAACGGTACGACCTGCCAGGTGCCCGGTGCCGGGTTGAAGGCGCGGGGCACGCTGGCGAACCAGCTCAGACCATCGCCCTGGCTTTCGATCAGCCGAGTGCCCGGGTCACCGGCACGCAGGTGACCGCCGACTTCGTCCTGGAACTTGTTCCAGGCCTGTGGCGAGTTCCAGCCCGGCGACCAGGCGAACGGTACCTGGGAACGCGGTTCGGTCGAGCCTGAGTAGCCTTCCATGGAGAACGAGAACGCGGTGTCGTTATCCTGGGAGGTGCGTGGCTCGTGGACGCTGATGTCGGCGCGCATGGCGGTGCGACCGGAGTAACGCAGCGGTTCGCGAGCCAGTTTCAGGCCTTTGATGCGGAACGAGGCCGATGGCGCAGCATCGACGATGCGAGCCAGTTGTGGGTTGCTCCCGGCGCAGGCAGCGGTCGCGTGGTCCAGTTGCGTCCAGTCCACCGGCTGGTTCAGCAAAGTCGAGCGCAGGGCATGCAGCCAGCGCCAGCCTTCGTGAACCAGGATGGCGGCGTCCAGGTACGTCGGGTCGAACACCTGGAAGAAGCGCTGGGCGCGACCTTCCTGGCTGACGAGGGTACCGTCGCCTTCGGCGAAGCTCGCCGCCGGCAGCACCAGGTGGGCACGGTCGGAGGTGGCGGTTTTCTGATGGTCAGCGACGATCAGCACTTTCGCGGCATTCAGGGCGGCGTCCACCCGGGCTTTGTCGGTGCGGGTGTACAGGTCGTTTTCCAGCACCACAATGGCGTCGGCGCTGCCGTCGATCACCGCTTGCAGGGCGGCGTCCAGCGACTCGCCACCGAGCATGGCCAGGCCGAGGCTGTTGGCCTCCGGCACGATCAGGCTGATGGAACCGTTCTTCTCCCGCAGCTTCAGCGCCTTGGCGATGTTGGCCGCAGCTTCGATCAGCGCCTTGGAACCCAACGAGGTGCCGGCGATGATCAATGGGCGCTTGGCCGCCAGCAGGGCGTCGGCAATGCGCTGGGCCAGCGCGGACGCTTCGCTGTCCAGGCCTTCGACGGCCGGGGCACTGGCGTCCAGGGCGTGGGCCACGGCAAAACCGATGCGCGCCAGGTCATCGGGAGCGGCGTGGACGCATTCTTCGGCGACATCGTCGAGCTTGGTTTCAGCCAGGCTGGCAATGAACAGCGGGTTCAGCGCATCCTGGCCGATGTTCTTCACGGCTGCGTCGAGCCATGGCTGCACGCGCATGGCGTCGGCCATGTCTTCGGCCTTGCCCTTGACCGACTGGCGCAGAGCCAGGGCCATGCGCGCGGCCGTCTGGGTCAGGTCTTCGCCGAGGACAAACACAGCGTCGTGGTCTTCGATGTCACGCATCGTCGGCACGGGCAGCGGGCTGTCCTTGAGCACTTGCAGCACCAGGCGGATGCGTTCCAGCTCACCGGCTTCGATGCCACTGTAGAAGTGCTCGGCGCCGACCAGTTCACGCAGCGCGTAGTTGCTTTCCAGGCTGGCCCGTGGCGAACCGATGCCGACGATGTTGCGACCGCGCAGCAGGTCGGCGGCCTTGTCCAGTGCTTCGTCCAGGCTCAGCTTGGCGCCGTTGGCGAGCAATGGCTGGCGCGGACGATCCTTGCGGTTGACGTAGCCATAGCCAAAACGGCCACGGTCGCACAGAAAGTACTGGTTGACCGAGCCGTTGAAGCGGTTTTCGATGCGACGCAGTTCGCCATAGCGCTCGCCCGGGGAAATGTTGCAACCGCTGGAGCAGCCATGGCAGATGCTCGGCGAGAACTGCATGTCCCACTTGCGGTTGTAGCGCTCGGAGTGAGTCTTGTCGGTGAACACACCGGTCGGGCAGACCTCGGTGAGGTTGCCGGAGAACTCGCTTTCCAGGGTGCCGTCTTCAACGCGACCGAAGTACACGTTGTCGTGGGCGCCGAACACGCCCAGGTCGGTGCCGCCGGCGTAGTCCTTATAGAAACGTACGCAGCGGTAGCAGGCGATGCAGCGGTTCATCTCGTGGGAGATGAACGGACCCAGTTGCTGGTTCTGGTGAGTGCGCTTGGTGAAGCGATAACGGCGCTCGTTGTGGCCGGTCATCACGGTCATGTCTTGCAGGTGGCAGTGACCGCCTTCCTCACAGACCGGACAGTCGTGAGGGTGGTTGGTCATCAGCCATTCGACGACGCTGGCGCGAAACACTTTCGCTTCTTCGTCGTCGATGGAGATCCAGCTGCCGTCGGTGGCGGGGGTCATGCAGGACATGACGATCCGACCACGCTTGTCGTTCTCGTCGGTGTACTGCTTGACTGCGCACTGGCGACAGGCGCCAACGCTGCCAAGGGCGGGGTGCCAGCAGAAATAAGGGATGTCGAGGCCCAGGGACAGACACGCCTGTAACAGGTTGTCTGCGCCATCGACTTCGAGCTCTTTGCCGTCTACGTGGATAGTGGCCATGGTTCAAAGTTCTTCGTTGGCCCGGTGTCAGCGGGCGTGGCTAATGGAATCTTGTTATTCGTCCGAATCCAAACAGCCTTCAAAGGCGTCATCGGACGAAAGGCGAAGGGCACGGACCCTTCGCCTTTTAAAGCGTCGTTACGCGCCGACCATGGTCGGCGTGACTACCTGATTGAGATCGCCTGCGCGCGTTGGCGCGATGCCGGCCTCGAATTCAGGGCGGAAGTATTTGATCGCGCTGCCCAACGGCTCCACGGCACCCGGTGCATGAGCACAGAAGGTCTTGCCCGGGCCGAGGAAGCCGACCAGACCCAGCAGGGTCTCGATGTCGCCGGCCTGGCCTTCGCCGTTTTCAATGGCGCGCAGCAGCTTGACGCTCCATGGCAGGCCATCGCGGCACGGCGTACAGAAACCGCACGATTCACGGGAGAAGAACTCTTCCATGTTGCGCAGCAGGGAAACCATGTTGACGCTGTCGTCCACCGCCATGGCCAGGCCCGTACCCATACGGGTGCCGACCTTGGCGATGCCGCCGGCGTACATTTGTGCGTCCAGGTGTTCGGGCAACAGGAAACCGGTACCGGCGCCGCCGGGTTGCCAGCACTTGAGCTTGTAGCCGTCACGCATGCCGCCGGCGTAGTCCTCAAACAGCTCGCGGCCGGTGACACCGAATGGCAGTTCCCACAGGCCCGGGTTCTTGACCTTGCCGGAGAAACCCATGAGCTTGGTGCCCATGTCTTCACTGCCGTCGCGGGCCAGGGATTTGTACCAGTCCACGCCGTCGGCGATGATCGCCGGCACGTTGCACAGGGTCTCGACGTTGTTCACGCAGGTCGGCTTGCCCCACACGCCCACGGCAGCGGGGAAGGGCGGCTTGGAGCGCGGGTTGGCGCGGCGACCTTCCAGGGAGTTGATCAGCGCGGTTTCTTCCCCGCAGATGTAGCGCCCGGCGCCGGTGTGGACGAACAGCTCGAAATCAAAGCCCGAGCCCAGGATGTTCTTGCCCAGCAGGCCGGCGGCCTTGGCTTCTTCCACGGCACGGTTCAGGTGCTTGGCGGCGGTGGTGTATTCGCCGCGCAGGAAGATGTAGCCACGGTAGGTTTTCAGCGCACGGGCGCTGATCAGCATGCCTTCGATCAGCAGATGGGGCAGTTGCTCCATCAGCATGCGGTCTTTCCAGGTGTTGGGCTCCATTTCATCCGCGTTGCACAACAGGTAGCGGATGTTGATGGACTCGTCCTTGGGCATCAGGCCCCACTTCACGCCAGTGGGGAAGCCCGCACCGCCGCGACCCTTGAGGCCGGAGTCTTTGACGGTCTGGACGATGTCGTCCTGGGCCATGTCGCTGAATGCCTTGCGCGCGGCGGCGTAGCCATTCTTGGCTTGGTATTCGTCCAGCCATACCGCTTCGCCGTCGTCACGCAGACGCCAGGTCAGGGGATGGGTTTCGGCCGAACGCTGGATGCGGTTGGCGGGCCCGAAGGAAGTCAGGGTCATACGTAGCCCTCCAGCAGTTTGGCGACGCCGTCAGGCTGGACGTCACCGAAGGTGTCGTCGTCGATCATCAGCGCCGGGGCCTTGTCGCAGTTGCCCAGGCAGCACACCGGCAGCAGGGTGAAGCGCCCGTCGGCAGTGGTCTGGCCCAGGCCGATGCCCAGCTTGTTCTGTATCTCGCCGACCACGGACTCGTGGCCGCCGATGTAGCAGACCATGCTGTCGCACACGCGAATGATGTGGCGGCCCACTGGCTGGCGGAAGATCTGGCTGTAGAAGGTGGCGACGCCTTCGACGTCGCTGGCCGGGATGCCGAGGATCTCGCCGATGGCGTAGAGCGCGCCATCAGGCACCCAGCCACGTTCCTTCTGAACGATCTTCAGCGCTTCGATCGACGCCGCGCGCGGGTCTTCATAGTGATGCAGCTCGTGCTCGATGGCCGAGCGCTCGGTTTCGCTCAGGGCGAAACGGTCTGTCTGGATAAGCGTGCTATTCATGCTTAGCGGTCCACGTCGGCCATAACGAAATCGATACTACCCAGGTACGCAATCATATCCGCGACCATGCTGCCTTTGATCACCGAAGGGATCTGCTGCAGGTGTGGGAAGCTTGGGGTGCGAATCCGGGTGCGGTAGCTCATGGTGCCGCCGTCGCTCGTCAGGTAATAACTGTTGATGCCCTTGGTCGCTTCGATCATCTGGAAGGACTCGTTGGCCGGCATGACCGGACCCCACGAAACCTGCAGGAAGTGCGTGATCAGGGTCTCGATGTGTTGCAGCGTGCGCTCTTTGGGCGGCGGCGTGGTCAGCGGGTGATCCGCCTTGTACGGGCCTTCCGGCATGTTGCGCATGCACTGGTCGATGATCTTGATGCTCTGGCGCATCTCCTCGACACGAACCATGCAGCGGTCATAGGCATCACCGTTGACTGCCAGCGGTACTTCGAATTCGAAGTTTTCGTAGCCGGAGTAAGGGCGCGCCTTGCGCAGGTCGAAGTCGCAACCGGTGGAACGCAGGCCGGCACCGGTGACACCCCATTCCAGGGCCTCTTTGGTGTTGTAGGCGGCGACCCCGATGGTGCGGCCCTTGAGGATGCTGTTCTGCAAGGCGGCCTTGGTGTATTCGTCCAGGCGCTTGGGCATCCACTCGACGAAATCCTTGACCAGCTTTTCCCAGCCCCGCGGCAGGTCGTGGGCAACGCCACCGATGCGGTACCAGGCCGGGTGCAGGCGGAAACCGGTGATGGCTTCGATCACCGTGTACGCCTTCTGGCGGTCGGTGAAGGTGAAGAACACCGGGGTCATGGCGCCAACGTCCTGGATGTAGGTGCCCAGGAACAGCAGGTGGCTGGTGATCCGGAAGAACTCAGCCATCATGATGCGGATGACGTCGACCTTTTCCGGCACCTTGATCCCGGCCAGTTTTTCGACCGAGAGCACGTACGGCAGGTTGTTCATCACGCCGCCGAGGTAATCGATGCGGTCGGTGTAGGGAATGTAGCTGTGCCAGGACTGGCGCTCGCCCATCTTCTCGGCGCCACGGTGGTGGTAGCCGATGTCCGGGACGCAGTCGACGATCTCTTCGCCGTCCAGCTGCAGGATGATGCGGAATGCACCGTGGGCCGAAGGGTGGTTCGGGCCCAGGTTGAGGAACATGTAGTCCTCGTTCGTCCCGGAGCGTTTCATGCCCCAGTCTTCCGGCTTGAAGCGCGCGGCTTCTTCCTCGAGCTGTTGCTTGGCCAGGGACAGGCTGAACGGATCGAACTCGGTGGCGCGGGCCGGGAAGTCCTTGCGCAGCGGGTGACCTTCCCAGGTCGGCGGCATCATGATGCGCGTCAGGTGCGGGTGGCCGGGGAAATCGATCCCGAACATGTCCCACACTTCACGTTCGTACCAGTTGGCGTTCGGCCAGATACCGGTCACGGTCGGCACGCTGAGGTCGCTCTCGGACAAAGCGACCTTGATCATCACGTCACTATTACGCTCGATCGACATCAGGTGATAGAACACGGTGAAATCGACGCCGTCAGGCAGCCCTTGACGCTTGGTGCGCAGACGCTCGTCCACGCCATGCAGGTCATAGAGCATGACGTACGGCTTGGGCAGGTTGCGCAGGAACGTCAGGACTTCGACGAGTTTGGCGCGGGCAACCCAAAGCACCGGCATGCCGGTGCGGGTCGGCTGGGCGGTGAACGCCTCGGGGCCAAAACGGTTGTTCAGTTCGACGACCACATCCTGGTCGTCTGCCTTGTAAGGCGGGATGTACAGAGCACTGCCTGTAGTCATGGTTATTTATCGCTTTCGGTCAACGTAAAGAATGAAGCCAGGTTCTCGTTTCTTATGCAGAGCAGAGCTGGATCAGACTTCGTCGGGGCTGCGCAGGTTGGTGACTGCGATACGCTGTTCGCGACGCTGTTCCTTTTGCGATGGCATCTCGGCGCGATAGACGCCTTGATCACCAACGACCCAGGACAGTGGGCGACGCTCCTGGCCAATCGACTCCTGCAACAGCATCAAGCCTTGCAGGAAAGCTTCAGGGCGAGGCGGGCAGCCAGGCACGTAGACGTCCACGGGCAGGAACTTGTCCACCCCTTGAACGACGGAATAGATGTCGTACATGCCACCGGAGTTGGCGCACGAACCCATGGAGATAACCCACTTCGGTTCGAGCATTTGCTCGTAGAGACGCTGGATGATCGGCGCCATCTTGATGAAGCAGGTCCCGGCAATAACCATGAAATCCGCCTGGCGCGGCGATGCCCGGATCACCTCGGCGCCAAAGCGCGCGATGTCGTGGGGCGCCGTGAAGGCGGTGGTCATTTCCACGTAGCAGCACGAAAGGCCGAAGTTGTACGGCCACAGGGAGTTCTTGCGACCCCAGTTGACCGTGCTGTTCAGCACGTCTTCGAGCTTGCCCATGAAGATGTTTTTGTGAACTTGATCTTCTAACGGATCGGCAACGGTTTCCCGCTCGCCAATCGGATACTGCTCGTTAGGAGCATCGGGGTCGATCCTGGTGAGATTGTATTGCATTGCCAAAGCCTCATTGTTTCAGCTTCGCTTGCCGCTTACGGCGACCTTCCGGAGCCCAATCAAGAGCCCCCACCCGCCAAAGGTAGACAAGACCTGCCAACAGAATTGCTATGAAAACGAGAGCTTCGACGAATCCGGTCCAGCCGCTTTCGCGGACGGACACAGACCATGCAAAGAGAAAGAGGGCTTCGATATCGAAGATCACGAAGAGCATCGCGACCAGATAGAATTTGGCTGAGAGCCGCAAGCGGGCGCCACCGGTAGGCAGCATGCCGGACTCGAACGGTTCATTTTTGCTGCGGCCCCAGGCTTTTGACCCGAGCAGGCTCGACACGCCGAGCATGAAGGCACACAGGCCGACAACGCCCAGAAGGAAAATGGCAAAGCCCCAGTTGTGGGCCATGAGTCCTGTCGCTTCGGGCATGCTGGAAATCCTTAACAGAGAGCAAAGGTCTCTGAGCTTGAAAAGAAATAACGCAGTGACGATATGTCGCAGCAATCAATCGCGGTGATTTTATGGCTAAACACCGGGCAAGTAAAATTCCTATAGCGAAATTATTTATTGGAATAAGGACATAGCCCACCTCCAAGCCTCCACAGCCCCGGCCCGGCGGGCATTGGACGGTTATTCATCAATTATATTTCGTGCTGGATGTAACAATGCAAATGACTTCCAAATGATAATTATTATTGTTCGGGCGGGGTTTCCATCACCGCTTCCTCAGTAGTGACTGAGAACTTGTCTTACATGGCCGCAACTGCAGTTGGTAGCGCCGGCCGTTTTACACTTTTTAAGACTGCCCGATACTGCGTTCGATCAATTTTTCTACCCGTGCGCCGAAGTTTTTTGGGGGCGGGCTCAGTCAAGGTTGGATCTGCATGGGGATTGCTCCTGTGGGAGCCAAGCTTGCTCGCGATGCCGGCAACGCGGTCCCCAGGCAGGCTGGGCACTCGTTCATCGCGGGCAAGCCTGACTTCCACAGATGCAGGCTTGCTCCTACAGCGTAGGTTGCCTCAAAAAAAACGGGTGAAAAAACCGGTGGCGTCCGATCAATGTTGCTCAGTTGACCCCGCGCAGAACCTGTGGCCGGGGATTCGCGCGTTTAAGCGACGCCGTTTTGCGAGCAAAAATCGGCACGAGGTTGGGCTTAAGGGCTTGAAGAGGTGATATCAAATAGCTATCTTTATGCTTCATTCATCTAATCATCTATATCAATACTGGTTAGATTTTCGGCCCCTTCTTAGATAGCCGCGTCAGTTTTCATCGTTCGTGGCTGATACCAAAGGAAAGTCATGAACTCTCGGATCGCGAATATGAGCGTTATGCTCAAGCTGGCTTTGGGCTTTGCTGTTGTGCTGCTTCTGACTGCTATTCTCGCCGCGACCGGCTGGTTCAGCCTGGGAAAAATGATCGAGCGCACTGATCGAATGACCAGCATTACCGAGCTTGGCAGCCGTCTTGATCACCTGCGCAGGGCGCGCTTGCAGTACCAGTTGGACAGGGGCGATGAACAAAAGGGCGCATTGATCCAGGCGTCGCTGGAGCAGTTTGTCGCCAAGCAGAAAAGCCTCACAAAAGAGCTGGAAAAACCTGAAAACCTGAAGAAACTTGCACTGATCGAGCAGGCCAGCACGCAGTACCAAGTGGCGCTGAATACGATGCGCGAGGCTTATCGCAATGACGCAGCCATGCGCAAGGAAATGGGCGTCAATGCGGTCAAGGGCGCCGCGCTGATTGCCAAGGTCATCACTGACGTAGAAGCATTGCCCGCCTCGGATGAGCGCCGCTTTGATCTTTATAAGCTCATTCTCAAGGCCAAAGAGGACGTGGCGCTGGTTCGCTATGAAGTGCGTGGCTATACCGGCAACCCCAACAGCACCACCGAACAAGCCGCCACCCGCCAGCTCGCAAATGCGTTCAAGAGCATCGAAGCTCTCAACAGCGCTTTCGGCCCGACCTATGCCGACACCATCAAGCAGTTGGAAACCGCGCTGGTTGCTTACCGTCGTTCGGTGCAGGACTTCACTGCCAGCAATCAGGCCATTGGCAAGGCTGTGCAGGACACTGTCGATTTGGGTGAAACCATCACCCGTCTGTCTGAAGAAATGTATGCCAGCCAACTGGCCTTCCGTGACGAAGACAGCGCCCAGGCTCGTATCCTGCAACTGAGCTGTACTGCCTTGGCGATGTTGTTGGGGATTTTTGCTGCCCTGATCATCACCCGCCAGATTACCCGGCCGTTGCAAGACACATTGGCTGTGGTCGATCGCATTGCGGCAGGCGACCTCACGCAACATCTGGTCGTGACTCGCACTGATGAACTGGGTGTCTTGCAGCAGGGTATTGAGCGTATGGGCACCACCTTGCGCGACCTGATCGGTGGCATCCGCGATGGCGTCACCCAAATCGCCAGTGCCGCCGAAGAGCTATCGGCTGTCACTGAGCAGACCAGTGCCGGGGTCAATAGTCAGAAGATCGAGACCGATCAGGTGGCGACCGCCATGCACGAAATGTCGGTCACCGTGCATGAAGTCGCGCGCAATGCCGAACAAGCTCGCGCAGCCGCATCAGAGGCCGATGCACAAGCCCGTATTGGCGACCAAGTGGTCGCGCAAGCCATCGTTCAGATTGAGCGCTTGGCCAGCGAGGTCGGGCGCTCAGTCGAAGCCATGAACGAGCTGGAGCAAGAAAGCGGACGTATCGGCAAAATCATGGACGTGATCAGGGCGGTGGCTGAGCAGACCAACTTGCTGGCCCTTAATGCCGCCATTGAGGCCGCTCGCGCGGGTGACGCCGGTCGCGGTTTTGCCGTGGTCGCCGACGAAGTACGTGGGCTGGCCCAGCGTACCCAGCACTCCACCGAAGAGATTGAGAGTCTGGTGGCGGGCTTGCAGAGTGGCACGCGGCAGGTAGCGAGTATGATGCAAAATAGCCGCGAACTGACCGACAGCAGCGTGGAGTTGGCAGGCAAAGCCGGCACATCCCTGGGCAACATCACCCAGGCGGTTTCTGGCATTCAGGCCATGAACCAGCAGATTGCCGCCGCCGCGGTGCAACAAAGCTCGGTGGCCGAGGAAATCAGCCGCAGTGTCCTGAATGTGCGCGATGTATCCGAACAGACCGCTTCAGCCAGCGAAGAAACCGCAGCCTCCAGCATCGAATTGGCGCGTCTGGGTAACCAGTTGCAGCAGTTGGTCAGTCACTTCAAGGTGTGAAAAATGTAGCGGTGAAAACCGGCAAAAAAAAGCCCCGAACCAGTCGGGGCGTTAGAACGTCGGCTTTGCGGTTAGCTTTTATTCGGTCCGCAAGGGCCGTTTACTCAAGACAAGCCGAGGATCAGTGGAACTGCTCTTCTTCGGTGGAACCGGTCAGCGCGGTTACCGAGGAGGTGCCGCCCTGGATCACGGTGGTCATGTCGTCGAAGTAGCCGGTGCCCACTTCCTGCTGGTGAGCCACGAAGGTGTAGCCCTTGGCGGCGTCAGCGAACTCCTGCTCTTGCAGCTTCACGTAGGCGGTCATGTCGTTGCGGGCGTAGTCGTGCGCCAGGTTGAACATGCTGTGCCACATGTTGTGAATGCCGGCCAGGGTGATGAACTGGTGCTTGTAGCCCATGGCGGACAGTTCGCGCTGGAACTTGGCGATGGTCGCGTCGTCCAGGTTTTTCTTCCAGTTGAAGGAAGGCGAGCAGTTGTACGACAGCAGTTGGTCCGGGTATTCCTTCTTGATCGCTTCGGCGAAGCGGCGCGCCTCGTCCAGGTCCGGCTTGGCGGTTTCGCACCAGATCAGGTCGGCATACGGCGCGTAGGCCAGGCCACGGGCGATCGCCTGGTCGAGACCGGCGCGAACCTTGTAGAAACCTTCCTGGGTGCGGGTGCCGGTTACGAATGGCTGGTCGTACGGGTCGCAGTCGGACGTCAGCAGGTCAGCGGCGTTGGCGTCGGTACGGGCCAGGATGATGGTCGGTACACCGGCAACGTCAGCGGCCAGGCGGGCAGCGGTGAGCTTCTGCACGGCTTCCTGGGTCGGCACCAATACTTTGCCGCCCATGTGGCCGCATTTCTTCACCGAGGCCAATTGGTCTTCGAAGTGAACGCCGGCGGCGCCTGCTTCGATCATGCTCTTCATCAGCTCGTAGGCGTTCAGTACGCCGCCGAAACCGGCTTCAGCGTCGGCCACGATTGGCGCGAAGTAGTCGATGTAGCCTTCGTCGCCCGGGTTCTTGCCGGCTTTCCACTGGATCTGGTCGGCACGACGGAACGAGTTGTTGATGCGCTTGACCACGGTTGGAACCGAATCCACCGGGTACAGCGACTGGTCCGGGTACATCGACTCGGCAGAGTTGTTGTCCGCAGCCACTTGCCAGCCCGACAGGTAGATCGCCTGGATACCGGCCTTGACTTGCTGTACCGCCTGGCCGCCGGTCAGGGCGCCCATGCAGTTGACGAAATCTTTCTCGGGACGGAAGGCCGGCTTGGCGCCCTGGGTGACCAGGTTCCACAGTTTCTCGGCGCCCATTTTCGCAAAGGTGTGCTCAGGTTGAACCGAGCCACGCAGACGGACGACGTCAGCAGCGGAGTAATTGCGCTTCACGCCTTTCCAGCGCGGGTTTTCAGCCCAGTCTTTTTCAAGGGCTGCAATTTGCTGTTCGCGTGTCAGTGCCATGGAGATAAACCTCGTCGCATAGGTCTGGGGTGGAAAATTCCTGCTCCTGCCGACCAGGGGTTGGACGGTCAAGTCGGTTCAGGCGGGGAGGCGACGGGATGAACGATGGGCTCGAGGGGAAAAGTGAGCAGGTAGAGGCGAACTGCGGGCGCATTCGGGCGTCGTGGGCCTTTATACGAACTCAGAGTGATGCCGGGTTACCTAGTTACGCTTCCGTCCCTCGGGACAACTTCGTTCCAGTCGCAACCTCGTCAAACACACCTTGTGGGCGGTACAGACACGAATCGGCTCGCAGGGTAATTGCAAGCGTCGACCCGAAGGCCCTTGCCAGGGCCCCTGATTAGCGGGAGCGAGGCCATCATGCCTTCGGTTTTTTGGCTCGTCAAACGTTTTGTAGTGGTTTTTTTGTGGCACTACATCTTTGGTCTAATACGACTCGTCAGTCAGTTTTTGGTGCTTCAGTTCAGGGTGTCCACCTTAACCCGCAGAATCATGTCGTCCCGACCTTGAGTCGAGTAGCTGCGGCTCAGCCCCTGTTTATCGGCCTGAGTCTGACGATTGACGCCGGCCAGGGTGATCCATTCACCCAGGCGACCGCTGACAGTTGTGTCGGTACTTTGAACGTTCACTACATCGGGACGTTCCTGGCTCATGCGGTCACGGTTGGTACTGATGTTCAGATGAACGGTCTCGCCGGTGACGCTGGCCGTGACATAAAAGCCCTGGGTGACGTTGCGGTATTCGGTCTGGCTTTGCAGGCGGCCGTAGGTATCGGTCTGGGTGCTGGTGAACGGCACACTCTGGCCGACCTGAATCAGTGCCGGCTGGCCTTCGCTGGCTTGTACCTGCTGCACACCGCCTTCGCGGCTGGCGGTGCTGCGGTTGATGATGCGGGTCTGGCTGGGGGCGGCGCCGTTGATCGAGTAGCCCTGGTCGCCCTGCAAGTTGTTTTCGTTGGTGTCGACCGTGATCAGCAGGCGCTTGGGGGCGGTGTCCAGTTGGGCGAGAAATGCCTTGAGCTCCTCGATTTTCCCGGGCTCGGCTTTGACGATCAGTTGGTTGCCATAGGCGCTGACCTGGCCGTCCTTGCCGATGAAATTCTGCGCCACCGGCAACAGGTCGGCGCTGGTTCGGTAGTTCAGCGGGACGATTTCAGTAGCGGCCATCACCGATAGGCTGCAGCCGAGCAGCAGGGTGGCGAGCAGGGTGCGTAAGGACATGTCCATTTCTCCGCGAGACAAAGGCTTGATATTGCCAGTTTGTCGGCCTGGGGTGGGGCAAGTTGAATGTTAGACGGCAAAACGCCCCGGCATCGGTGGATGGCGGGGCGTTTTTGGGGTGTTGCAGGATGCTTTTGTGGCGAGGGGATTTATCCCCGCTGGGCTGCGAAGCCGCCCCAAACAGCCGCCACGGTATATCAGGCTGATAGCGTCAGATTCATTGGGGTTGCTGCGCAACCCGGCGGGGATAAATCCCCTCGCCACAGAGGTTCAGGCCGAGTGCCGCACCATGTCCACATGAGGAATCCCGGCTTCCAGGAACTCCTCGCTGACCACGGCAAAACCCAGTCGCTCGTAGAACGGCGTGGCATGCACCTGGGCGCTGAGCATCTGTTGTTTGAGCCCACGCTTCTCCGCTTCGGCGATCAGCGCATGCATCAATGCATCGCCCACTTTCAGGCCCCGCCAGTCCTTGAGCACCGAGACCCGACCGATATGGCCGTCAGTCAGCAGGCGGGCGGTGCCGATGGGGAAGTCGCCTTCGAAGGCCAGAAAATGCACCGCACCCTGGTCGTCAGCGTCCCATTCCAGCTCGGGCGGGACGGATTGCTCGGCAATGAACACAGTCTCACGAATGCGCCGGATCTCGGCGTTATCCTTTTGCCAGTTTGCGACACGAACGTGAATTCTATTCATCAGCGAACCCCAGGCTGCCTTGCTTGACCAGCTCGCAGATCAGGCCGCGACCGTCTTCGTCGGCCAGCCACGGACCGAGGTTTTCGCTGTGCAGGGCGTCGGCGGCGCAGATCATTTTCAGCAGTTCGCGCAGCTTGCCGGGCAGGTAGCGGCTTTGGCCACTGGCGAACAGCAGCAGGTCGTCATCGACTTCCGACCAGGCCAGGCGGGCGCTTGGGTTGCGGATGATCACTGCGCCCTGTTCCAGGCCGGCCAGCAGGTCGTCTTCTTCCAGTTCCGGGCCTACCACCAGTTCCGGGTAGCGCGGCTCGGTCATGAATTGGCCGAACCAGGTCAGCAGCAGACGTTCGTCGCTCATGTGCTCGGCCAGCAGGCCCTTGAGGCGATCGAGGGCGTCGTGCTGGATCTGGTGCGGGTCGGCCACCGGGCGCGCATCGGCGTCGGTGTAGCGTTCTTCGTCCGGCAGGAACTGGCTGAGGAAGTCGGTGAAGTGGGTCAGCACTTCGGCGGCGCTCGGCGCACGGAAGCCCACCGAGTAAGTCATGCAGTCATCCACGGCCACGCCGCAGTGGGCCAGGCGCGGCGGCAGGTAGAGCATGTCGCCCGGTTCCAGGGTCCACTCGTCGGTGGCCTCGAAGTCGGCGAGGATGCGCAGGTCGGCGTGTTGCAGCAGCGGGCTCTCGGAGTCGCACATCTGGCCAATTTTCCAGTTGCGCTGGCCGTGGCCCTGCAGCAGGAACACATCGTAATTGTCGAAATGCGGGCCGACGCTGCCACCCGGGGCGGCGAAGCTGATCATCACATCGTCGATGCGCCAGCTCGGCAGGAAGCGGAAGTTTTCCAGCAGTTCGCTGACTTCGGGTACGAACTGATCGACAGCCTGCACCAACAGGGTCCACTCGCGCTCCGGCAGTTTGCTGAATTCGTCTTCGGCAAACGGGCCGCGACGCAATTCCCAGGGACGCTCACCGTGCTCGATGACCAGGCGCGATTCGACTTCTTCTTCCAGGGCCAGGCCGGCCAACTCGTCAGCATCGATCGGGTTTTGGAAGTCAGGAATCGCCTGACGGATCAGCAGCGGTTTTTTCTGCCAGTAGTCGCGCAGGAACTCCCGTGCCGTGATGCCGCCCAAGAGTTGCAGAGGAATATCAGGATTCATGTGTAACCTATTGAAAAAATATACTTTTCAGACGCGAATAAAAACGCCCGGCGCGGCCGGGCGTCTCAGGGCAAAGCGGTGGATCAGATGCGCTTGGCTTGTGCTGCTGCGTTGCCGATGTAGTTGGCCGGCGTGAGCTTTTTCAGCTCGGCGCGGGCCTCGGCAGGCATGTCCAGGCCATCAATGAAAGTCTGCAACGCTTCAGGGCTGATGCCCTTGCCACGGGTCAGTTCTTTGAGCTTTTCATACGGGTTTTCGATGTTGTAGCGACGCATCACGGTCTGGATCGGCTCGGCCAGGACTTCCCAGCAGGCGTCCAGGTCGGCGGCGATTTTCTGCTCGTTCAGTTCCAGCTTGCTGATGCCCTTGAGGCTGGCTTCGTAGGCAATGACGCTATGGGCAAAACCCACGCCCAGGTTGCGCAGCACCGTGGAGTCGGTCAGGTCACGCTGCCAGCGGGAAATCGGCAGCTTGCTCGCCAGGTGCTGGAACAAAGCGTTGGCGATACCCAGGTTGCCTTCGGAGTTTTCGAAGTCGATCGGGTTGACCTTGTGCGGCATGGTCGAGGAACCGATTTCGCCAGCGATGGTGCGCTGCTTGAAATAACCCAGGGAGATGTAGCCCCAGATGTCACGGTCGAAGTCGATCAGGATGGTGTTGAAACGCGCGATCGCATCGAACAGCTCGGCGATGTAGTCATGCGGCTCGATCTGGGTGGTGTACGGGTTGAAGCTCAGGCCCAGCTCGTCTTCGATGAAGGCGCGCGCGTTGGCTTCCCAGTCGATGTCCGGGTAGGCCGACAGGTGAGCATTGTAGTTGCCCACTGCGCCGTTGATCTTGCCCAGCAGCGGTACGGCGGCAACCTGGGCGATCTGGCGCTCCAGACGGTACACCACGTTCGCCAGTTCCTTGCCCAGGGTGGTCGGCGAAGCCGGTTGACCATGGGTGCGCGACAGCATCGGCACGTCAGCGAAGCGGATCGCCAGCTCGCGGATGGCTTGGGCGGTCTGGCGCATCAGCGGCAGCATCACCTCATCACGGCCTTCGCGCAGCATCAGGGCGTGGGACAGGTTGTTGATGTCCTCGCTGGTGCAGGCAAAGTGGATGAATTCGCTGACGTTGGCCAGTTCCGGCAGCTTGGCCGCCTGCTCCTTGAGCAGGTATTCGATGGCTTTGACGTCGTGGTTGGTGGTGCGCTCGATCTCTTTGACGCGCTCGGCGTGCTCCAGCACAAAGTTTTCAGCCAGGGCGTTCAGTACCGCGTTGGCTTGCGCGGAAAACGCCGGGACTTCACCAATGGCAGGGTGAGCGGCAAGGCGCTGGAGCCAGCGCACTTCAACCAGGACGCGAGCGCGGATCAGGCCGTACTCGCTGAAAATCGGGCGCAGGGCCTGGGTTTTGCCGGCGTAGCGGCCGTCAACAGGGGAAACCGCAGTGAGCGAAGAAAGCTGCATGGGGTGTTCTCGGACAGTCGGGCAACGAAATGGGGCGCGTATCATACATGAAAACAATCGCCGGTCCGTCGCCAACTGACCGGCGTATTACGCGTAACGATCTACAAAAGCGGGTTGAGGCGACTTATTCGTTGCGCATCAACGGGTAAAGCTCTTTCAGCAATTTGCGTCGGCTGATCACCAGTTGCCAGCGATGACCACCCAACTGCCGCCACAGCCGCGCCGAGCGAATTCCGGCCAGCAACAGGGCGCGGATCTTCGAGGCATTGCTCGGCTGCTGCAGGTTGCGCATGTCTCCGTGTACCTGGATGCGCTGGCGCAAGGTGCTCAGGGTGTCCTGGTACAACGCACCGCAAGCGGCGATGACGTTTTCGTGGGCGGGACCGAAGTGTTCAACCTGGGACTGAATCTGCGGCAGACGATTGCCGATGGTGTCCAGCAGGTCGTCGCGCTTGGCCAACTGACGTTCAAGGCCCAGCATCGACAGGGCATAGCGCAGCGGCTCGCGTTGCAGAGTGCTGGGGTCGCGCTCCAGGGCGCCGATCAGCGCGCGATAACCCTCGCGCAGGTTCAGGTCGTCGCCGCCATAGACTTCAAGCGTGTCCTTGGGGTCACGAATCAGCAGGCTGCCGAGCATACAGCTCAGGCCTGCTTCAGTGGCCTGGCCGGTCTTGGCGATCCGGTCCACCAGCACGGCGGCGAGAAACACGCCGCCCAATGCCGTCAGTTGCTCCTGGGTCGGGCTCATGCCTTGCTGCTCCAGGGCTCTGCGACTTCGATCACGCCGCCGCCCAGGCAGATTTCCCCGTCGTAGAACACCACGGACTGGCCGGGTGTGACTGCGCGTTGTGGGTCGTCGAAGGTGGCACGATAGCCGCTGGCGGTTTTTTCCAGCAAGCAGGGCTGATCACTCTGGCGGTAGCGAACCTTGGCCGTCAGACGGCGCGGTTGGCTGAGGTCGATCGGGTTGACCCAATAGATGTCGGAGGCGAGCAGGGCGCGGGAGAACAGCCATGGATGGTCGTTGCCCTGGCCGACGATCAGTTCGTTGTGCTCCAGGTCCTTGACCAGCACGTACCACGGCTCTTCACCGGCGTCTTTCAGCCCGCCAATGCCCAGGCCCTGGCGCTGGCCGATGGTGTGGTACATCAGGCCATGGTGGCGGCCGATGACTTCGCCTTCGGTGGTCTTGATTTCGCCTGGCTGGGCTGGCAGGTACTGCTTGAGGAAATCGCTGAAGCGCCGCTCGCCGATAAAGCAGATGCCGGTGGAATCCTTCTTCTTGGCGGTGGCCAGGGCGTGTTTTTCGGCGATCGCGCGCACTTGCGGTTTTTCCAGCTCGCCCACCGGGAACAGGGTCTTGGCGATCTGCTCGCCGCCGACGGCGTGCAGGAAGTAGCTCTGGTCCTTGTTCGGGTCCAGGCCCTTGAGCAGCTCGGTGCGGCCATCGATATCGCGGCGGCGCACATAGTGGCCGGTGGCGATCAGGTCAGCGCCGAGCATCATGGCGTAGTCGAGGAACGCCTTGAACTTGATTTCGCGGTTGCAGAGGATGTCCGGGTTCGGCGTACGACCGGCCTTGTATTCGGCCAGGAAGTGCTCGAACACGTTGTCCCAGTACTCGGCGGCGAAGTTGGCGGTATGCAGCTTGATGCCGATCCTGTCGCACACGGCCTGGGCGTCCGCCAGGTCGTCCATGGCGGTGCAGTATTCAGTTCCGTCGTCTTCTTCCCAGTTCTTCATGAACAGGCCTTCCACCTCATAACCCTGCTCGATCAGCAGAAGGGCGGAAACGGAAGAGTCCACGCCGCCGGACATGCCGACAATGACGCGCTTGTTGGGGGTGTCAGAAGGGGCTGGATCACGCATAGCAGTTCAATGAGTGTCTTGAAAAAGGACGCGATTCTATCAGGCCCGGACGCGCAAGGCTAAAGAGAAGGACGGATCAGTGTCAGGCTGTGCCGATGGCCGCCCAGATAATCGTCGATGCAGCGGATGATCAGCTCGCTGCGCCAGTGCTCACGTTGTTCGAGCAACTCGTTGCGGGTCAGCCACTTGGCGCCGAGGATGCCGTCGTCCAGTTGATAGTCGGGGCGGTGGTTCAAGGCCTTGGCGGCGAAGCAAACCCGTTGGTAGGTCACGCCATTGCTGGGGGCGGTGTACAGGTAAATGCCGATCACGCTGGTGGGTTCGACGTCCCAGCCGGTTTCTTCCAGGGTTTCGCGCACGGCGGCTTCGATCAGGGTTTCGTTCGGGTCCAGGTGGCCGGCCGGCTGGTTGAGCACCGCTCGTCCGCCCTTGGATTCTTCCACCATCAGGAAACGGCCGTGGTCTTCGACGATGGTGGCGACGGTGATGTGGGGGTTCCAGTCCATAGCGTTGCCTCTATATAACTGTTTGAACGCAGATCCTGTGGGAGCGGGCTTGCTCGCGAAAGCGGTGTGTCAGTCAATGCAGATGTTGAATGATAAATTGCCTTCGCGAGCAAGCCCGCTCCCACAAGGGGAAATTACGTTGTGTCTGGAAACACAAACCCCGGCACCAGGCCGGGGTTTGTGGTGTTCCCTTACAACCTTACACCAGCGCAGCAATCGCCGCGTTGAAGGTGTTGCTTGGGCGCATGGCCTTGCTGGTCAGCTCCGGGTTGGCGAAGTAGTAACCGCCGATGTCCACCGGTTTGCCTTGGACGGCATTGAGCTCGGCAACGATTTTTTCTTCGTTGTCGGTCAGTGTCTTGGCCAGGGAGGCGAACTGGGCCTTGAGGGCTGCGTCGTCGTTTTGAGCGGCCAATGCCTGAGCCCAGAACAGGGTCAGGTAGAAGTGGCTGCCACGGTTGTCGATGCCGCCGACCTTGCGCGAAGGCGACTTGTTGCGGTCCAGGAACTCACCCGTGGCCTGGTCCAGGGTCTTGGCCAGCACCAGGGCTTTAGGGTTGTTGTAGGTCACACCCAGGTGTTCGAGGGAGGCGGCCAGGGCCAGGAACTCGCCCAGGGAGTCCCAGCGCAGGAAGTTCTCTTCCAGCAACTGCTGAACGTGCTTGGGTGCCGAGCCGCCGGCGCCGGTTTCGAACAGGCCACCGCCGTTCATCAGCGGCACGATCGACAGCATCTTGGCGCTGGTGCCCAGTTCCATGATCGGGAACAGGTCGGTCAGATAGTCGCGCAATACGTTGCCGGTCACCGAAATGGTGTCCTTGCCTTCGCGGGTACGGGCCAGGGTGAACCTCATCGCGTCGACAGGCGACATGATGCGGATGTCCAGGCCGGCAGTGTCGTAGTCCTTCAGGTAAGCCTGGACCTTCTCGATCACGACGCCGTCATGGGCGCGCATCGGGTCCAGCCAGAAGATCGCCGGGGTGCCGCTGGCACGGGCCCGGTTAACGGCCAGTTTGACCCAATCCTGGATCGGCGCGTCTTTGGTCTGGCACATGCGGAAGATATCGCCCGCCTCGACCTTCTGCTCCAGCAGGGTGCGACCGGTGTTGTCCGAAACACGAACCACGCCGTCGGCCTTGATCTGGAAAGTCTTGTCGTGGGAACCGTACTCTTCGGCTTTCTTGGCCATCAGGCCGACGTTCGGCACGCTGCCCATGGTGGTTGGATCGAAGGCGCCGTGTTGCTTGCAGTCTTCGATCACTGCCTGGTAGATGGTGGCGTAGCAGCGATCCGGGATCACGGCCTTGGTGTCGTGCAACTGGCCGTCGGTGCCCCACATTTTGCCGGAGTCACGGATCATGGCCGGCATCGAGGCGTCGACGATCACGTCGCTCGGCACGTGCAGGTTGGTGATGCCTTTATCGGAGTTGACCATCGCCAGGGACGGGCGCGCCGCGTAGACCGTCTGGATATCGGCTTCGATCTGCGCCTGCTGCTCGGCCGGCAGGGCCTTGATGCGGGCGTACAGGTCGCCGATGCCGTTGTTCAGGTTGAAGCCGATCTGCTCCAGCACTTGTGCGTGCTTGGTCAGGGCGTCTTTATAGAACTCGGCAACGATCTGGCCGAACATGATCGGGTCGGAGACCTTCATCATGGTGGCCTTGAGGTGAACCGACAGCAGGACGCCTTTTTGCTTGGCGTCTTCGATCTCAGCGGCGATGAAATTGCGCAGGGCATTTTTGCTCATCATGGCGCAGTCGAGGATCTCACCGGCTTGTACGGTGGTTTTTTCCTTCAGGACAGTGGCAGTGCCGTCCTGAGCGATCAGCTCGATTTTCACGCTGCCGGCGGCGTCGATCAGGGCGGCTTTTTCGCTGCCGTAGAAATCGCCGCTGCTCATGTGGGACACGTGGGATTTGGAGTCGGCTGCCCAGGCGCCCATCTTGTGCGGGTGCTTGCGCGCGTAGTTCTTGACCGACAGCGGTGCGCGGCGGTCGGAGTTGCCTTCACGCAGGACCGGGTTCACGGCGCTGCCCTTGACCTTGTCGTAACGGGCGCGTGCGTCTTTCTCGGCGTCGCTGGTCACGGTTTCCGGGTAGTCCGGCAGTGCGTAGCCCTGGGCCTGCAATTCCTTGATCGCGGCCTGCAGTTGCGGCACCGAGGCGCTGATGTTTGGCAGCTTGATGATGTTGGCTTCAGGCGTAATGGCCAGGTCGCCCAGTTCGGCGAGGTGGTCGGCTACGGCTTTGTCACCCAGTTGCTCGGGGAAGCTGGCCAGGATGCGCCCTGCGAGGGAGATATCGCGGGTTTCCATGGCGATATCGGCCGAAGCGGTAAAGGCTTCGACGATCGGCAGCAGCGAATAGGTGGCGAGGGCGGGCGCTTCGTCGGTGAAGGTATAGATGATCTTCGAGCGGGTGGGCATATTCGGATTAACTCTCTTCTTTGCTAAAGCATGCGCAGAAACTCGAGGGGCGCCGGGTAAGCGCGTTCGTTCAAAGTCATCCGTGAGTCGAATGTCGAGGTTTCTTCGCGGTGATGTTGGGTGCATCAGTCGAGCGTCAAGCGGTTGGGCCGCGGTAACGGTCCGGCTTTTAAACTGGCGGAAAGTCCTGTGATAGAGCACTCGGCCAGCGTGACCCTGTGGTCAGCGGCGGCATTATACATAGGTAGCTGGCAATCTGCCGATGGTTCATAGACTTCCGTACACGTCCATTGGTCTAAACGTCGCAGTGCCGAAGGAGCAGACGATGCTCACGTTTGGCGCTTTTCCCTTGGTTTTCAGGGTTGTACACCGCGAACTGCAACGCTTTTCCCCGGATGAGCCTAACGTAGGGTTTGCGCGCCGATTCAAGTGGGGTACGCTCGAACGCAGCCAGATGTTCAATCCAAGCAATGGAGTTCAGCATGGGGTATCAAAAGATTCAGGTTCCAGCCGTCGGTGACAAAATCACCGTCAATGCAGACCATTCTCTTAATGTTCCCGACAACCCGATCATCCCCTTCATCGAAGGCGACGGCATTGGCGTCGATATCAGTCCGGTCATGATCAAGGTTGTGGACGCTGCGGTTCAGAAGGCCTATGGCGGCAAGCGCAAGATTTCCTGGATGGAAGTCTATGCCGGTGAAAAAGCCACTCAGGTTTACGACCAGGACACCTGGCTGCCCCAGGAAACCCTGGACGCGGTCAAGGACTACGTGGTTTCCATCAAGGGGCCGCTGACCACGCCGGTCGGTGGTGGTATTCGTTCGCTGAACGTGGCCCTGCGTCAGCAACTCGATTTGTACGTATGCTTGCGTCCGGTGCGCTGGTTCGAAGGCGTGCCGAGCCCGGTCAAGAAGCCTGGCGACGTGGATATGACGATCTTCCGCGAAAACTCCGAAGATATTTACGCCGGCATCGAGTGGAAGGCCGGTTCGGCCGAAGCCACCAAGGTCATCAAGTTCCTGAAAGAAGAAATGGGCGTGACCAAGATCCGTTTCGACGAGAACTGCGGCATCGGGGTCAAGCCGGTTTCCAAGCAGGGCACCCAGCGTCTGGCCCGTAAGGCCTTGCAATATGTCGTCGACAACGACCGCGATTCGCTGACCATCGTGCATAAAGGCAACATCATGAAGTTCACCGAAGGTGCCTTCAAGGAGTGGGCCTACGAAGTGGCTGCCGAGGAGTTCGGCGCGACCCTGCTCGACGGCGGGCCGTGGATGCAGTTCAAGAACCCGAAAACCGGCAAGAATGTCATCGTCAAGGATGCCATCGCCGATGCCATGCTCCAGCAGATCCTGCTGCGCCCGGCCGAATACGACGTGATCGCGACCCTGAACCTCAACGGTGACTACCTCTCCGACGCCCTGGCGGCGGAAGTGGGCGGTATCGGTATCGCGCCGGGCGCCAACCTGTCTGACACCGTGGCGATGTTCGAAGCCACCCACGGCACCGCGCCCAAGTATGCCGGCAAGGACCAGGTCAACCCGGGTTCGCTGATTCTGTCGGCGGAAATGATGCTGCGTCACATGGGGTGGACCGAAGCGGCCGACCTGATCATCAAGGGCACCAACGGTGCGATTTCGGCCAAGACCGTGACCTATGATTTCGAACGCTTGATGGAAGGCGCCAAGTTGATGTCTTCCTCGGGCTTCGGCGATGCAATGATCTCGCACATGTAAGCGGATCAGTGTTCAACAGAGATGCCCGGCTCGAGTGATCGAGCCGGGCATTCTGTTATTTGTCGGTGCGGCGGCTGCCGATCAATGGACTTCAGTGGTCATGACGCTGACGGGGGTGGCGCAAGGGGTGGCTTCGACGGTTTCCGGCGCAATATTGACCGCATGCAGGCCCTTGGGGCCCTGGATGACATTGAATGTTACAGGTTGCCCGGCTTTCAAGGTTTTATAGCCTTCCATGCAGATCGCCGAGTAATGGGCGAAAAGGTCTTCATCCCTGCCGTTTGCAATAATGAAACCGTAGCCCTTGGCGTTATTGAACCATTTGACTTTGCCACTCATCTTGACGACCGACATAGGTCATATCCCTCTGCAACACACTCCATCAGTGGAGTATCATCCAGTCCATCCGCAGTCTAATCTTGAAAAACGAGATAGATTCCACGGACCTTTTTAACCCACGATGGGCTCTATTGGTTGTAACACCGTTTTCCCGATAGTCAAGGTGGCCGGGTGGTCGTGGTTGAAATCGCCCACAAGCGCCCCCATCACTGTATTCGCCAACTAAACGAACCTTTCTTTCCATGCATGCAGTCAGCCAGATTCGACTAACATTCAATCAGGATCGCCCGGATCTACACGACGACGATTCCGCAGGCATTGCTGTTCAGGAAGCAAAGCCTGCATTACAGGCGCCACCGATGTACAAGGTGGTTTTGTTCAACGATGACTACACACCGATGGATTTCGTCGTCGAAGTGCTCGAGGTGTTTTTTAACCTGAATCGCGAGCTGGCGACCAAGGTCATGCTGGCCGTCCATACAGAGGGACGGGCAGTATGTGGAGTGTTTACCCGCGACATCGCCGAGACGAAGGCCATGCAGGTCAACCAGTACGCCCGGGAAAGCCAGCATCCGCTACTCTGTGAAATCGAGAAGGACGGTTAACGCCGACCACTTGGGTATGAGGTGAAGCTATGTTAAACCGCGAGCTCGAAGTCACCCTCAATCTTGCCTTCAAGGAGGCTCGTTCGAAGCGTCATGAATTCATGACCGTCGAGCACCTGCTGCTGGCCCTATTGGATAACGAGGCTGCCGCCACCGTTTTGCGTGCCTGCGGCGCAAACCTCGATAAACTCAAGCATGATCTGCAGGAGTTCATCGACTCCACCACGCCATTGATCCCCGTTCATGACGAGGATCGCGAAACCCAGCCAACCCTGGGCTTCCAGCGTGTCCTGCAGCGTGCTGTCTTTCATGTACAGAGCTCGGGTAAGCGTGAAGTGACCGGCGCCAACGTGCTGGTTGCCATCTTTAGTGAACAGGAAAGCCAGGCGGTTTTCCTGCTCAAGCAGCAGAGTGTTGCGCGCATCGATGTCGTCAATTACATCGCCCATGGCATTTCCAAGGTGCCTGGGCATGGCGATCACTCCGAAGGTGAACAGGATATGCAGGATGACGAGGGCGGTGAGTCTTCTTCTTCGGGCAATCCGCTGGACGCCTATGCCAGCAATCTGAATGAACTGGCGCGCCAGGGGCGTATCGATCCACTGGTCGGACGCGAGGCGGAAGTCGAGCGGGTCGCCCAGATCCTGGCCCGGCGCCGCAAGAACAACCCGTTGCTGGTGGGCGAGGCGGGCGTGGGCAAGACCGCGATTGCTGAAGGACTGGCCAAGCGCATCGTCGACAACCAGGTACCGGACCTGCTCGCCAACAGTGTGGTTTATTCCCTCGATCTGGGGGCCTTGCTGGCCGGCACCAAGTACCGCGGTGATTTCGAGAAGCGCTTCAAGGCGTTGCTGGGTGAGCTGAAAAAGCGTCCGCAGGCGATCCTGTTCATCGACGAAATCCACACCATCATTGGTGCGGGTGCCGCGTCCGGTGGCGTCATGGATGCCTCGAACCTGCTCAAGCCGCTGTTGTCCTCGGGTGATATCCGTTGCATTGGCTCGACCACGTTCCAGGAGTTTCGCGGGATTTTCGAGAAGGACCGTGCCCTGGCCCGGCGTTTCCAGAAAGTCGACGTGTCGGAGCCTTCGGTGGAAGACACCATCGGTATCCTGCGCGGCCTGAAGGGGCGTTTCGAACTGCACCACAACATCGAATACAGTGATGAGGCCCTGCGCGCCGCCGCTGAGCTGGCCTCGCGCTATATCAATGACCGGCACATGCCGGACAAGGCCATTGATGTTATCGACGAGGCGGGTGCCTATCAGCGCCTTCAGCCTGTGGAGAAGCGCGTCAAGCGCATCGAAGTGCCACAGGTCGAGGACATCGTGGCGAAAATCGCGCGGATTCCGCCCAAGCACGTCACCAGTTCCGACAAGGAGCTGCTGCGTAATCTGGAGCGTGACCTGAAGCTGACGGTGTTCGGTCAGGATGCGGCCATCGATTCATTGTCGACCGCCATCAAGCTGTCCCGCGCCGGTCTCAAGTCGCCGGACAAGCCGGTGGGTTCTTTCCTGTTTGCCGGGCCTACCGGTGTCGGCAAGACCGAGGCCGCACGGCAATTGGCCAAGGCGATGGGAATCGAACTGGTTCGTTTCGACATGTCCGAGTACATGGAGCGCCACACCGTATCGCGTTTGATCGGTGCACCTCCAGGTTATGTCGGTTTCGACCAGGGCGGTCTGCTGACCGAGGCCATCACCAAGCAGCCACATTGCGTGCTGTTGCTCGATGAAATCGAGAAGGCGCATCCAGAAGTCTTCAACCTGCTCCTGCAGGTCATGGACCACGGTACGCTGACCGATAACAACGGGCGCAAGGCGGATTTCCGCAATGTGATCATCATCATGACCACGAACGCCGGTGCCGAAACCGCGGCTCGCGCTTCGATCGGTTTCACCCATCAGGACCATTCGTCCGATGCGATGGAAGTGATCAAGAAGAGCTTCACGCCTGAATTCCGCAACCGCCTGGACACCATTATCCAGTTTGGTCGCCTCAGCCATGAGGTCATCAAAAGTGTGGTGGACAAGTTCCTTACCGAACTTCAGGCGCAGCTCGAAGACAAGCGTGTGCTGCTGGAAGTCACCGATGCGGCCCGCAGTTGGCTGGCGGCCGGTGGTTACGATGTGACGATGGGGGCACGGCCGATGGCTCGCCTGATCCAGGACAAGATCAAGCGTCCACTGGCGGAGGAAATCCTCTTTGGCGAACTGGCCGAACATGGCGGTGTGGTCCACATCGACATCAAGGACGGCGAGCTGACCTTCGACTTCGAAACCACGGCTGAAATGGCCTGATCGCACTGGCAGTAAAGCAAAAGGCGCCGAAAGGCGCCTTTTTGCTGACTTCAGAAACACGCCGATCTCCTGTGGGAGCGGGCTTGCTCGCGAATGCAGTTGTACATTCAACATCTATGCAAACTGACCCACTGCCTTCGCGAGCAAGCCCGCTCCCACAGTTTGTTTTGGGCAAGGCACAAGTTTGGGTTTCACCGCCAATTCCCTGTGGGAGCCAAGCTTGCTCGCGATGGCTTCGGTTCGGTGGACA
The DNA here is from genome assembly GCF_030687835.1 of Pseudomonas hefeiensis. Classification (NCBI taxonomy): domain Bacteria; kingdom Pseudomonadati; phylum Pseudomonadota; class Gammaproteobacteria; order Pseudomonadales; family Pseudomonadaceae; genus Pseudomonas; species Pseudomonas hefeiensis. The sequence continues at coordinate 3,940,586 of NZ_CP117449.1, read as the reverse complement.
TTGCTGTCGACTGATACTCCGCTATCGCGAGCAAGCTTGGCTCCCACAAACAAAAACGCCCGGCATCAGCCGGGCGTTTTGTATTGACTTGTTAGCGAGCGCGGTAAGTGATGCGCCCTTTGCTCAAGTCATAGGGCGTCAGCTCGACGCGCACTTTGTCACCGGTAAGAATACGAATGTAGTTCTTGCGCATCTTGCCGGAGATGTGCGCGGTTACGACGTGCCCATTTTCCAACTCCACACGAAACATGGTGTTGGGCAGGGTGTCGACGACAGTGCCTTCCATTTCGAAGCTGTCTTCTTTCGACATGCAGTAAAGCCCTCGGTATCCAGTGAATGGCCCGGTGCAACTGCGCCAGGCAAAAGCGGCGTGCATTGTGCCCGAAAAAGGGGGTTTAAGCCAAGGGGTTCTAACTGAGGACGACCCATCTCTGGTTAATCAGCAATTCAATGGGGCGATATTGGGTCTTGTAATTCATTTTTTTGCAGTTTTTGATCCAGTAACCCAGGTACACCGCTTCCAGCCCCAATCGCCGGGCTTCGTTGATCTGCCAGAGAATGGCAAAACGCCCCAGGCTGCGCCGTTCTTCGTCGGGTTCATAGAAGGTGTACACCGCCGAAAGCCCATTGGGCAGCAAGTCTGTGACGGCGATAGCCAGCAGTCGCCCTTCGAGCCGGAATTCATAGAAGCGGGAAAAGGGCAGGTCGCGGACCAGAAAGGTCGAAAACTGATCACGGCTGGGCGGGTACATGTCGCCGTCGGCGTGGCGCTGCTCGATATAGCGTTGGTAAAGGTCGAAATACTCCTCGCTGAACTGCGGCTTGGCCGGCCGGACCTGAAGATCGGCGTTGCGCTTGAAAATCCGCTTCTGCTGGCGATTGGGTACAAACTGAGTCACAGGAATACGCGCCGGAACGCACGCATTGCAATGTTGGCAATGGGGCCGGTAGAGATGATCGCCGCTGCGACGGAAGCCCATCTCCGACAGATCTGCGTAGACATGCACATCCATGGGCTGGCTAGGGTCGAGGAACAGCGTCGTGGCCTGCTCCTCGGGCAGGTAACTGCAAGAGTGAGGTTGAGTGGCATAAAACTTCAAGCGCGCCAACTCGGTCATGATCAACCCTCGGGAGTAAGCTTTGGATTAAGTGTAAGCCAGGAGCGCCATTGTCGCTCAGCAAACCCAGGTTGCGTGGTTGGGCTGGTCCAGATGCGCCTTGAGATAACCGGCAAACTCAGCCCTGGGGATCGACCGGGCGCCCAGGCTGTGCAGGTGTTCGGTAGGCATCTGGCAATCAATCAGCACGAAACCGGCCTCTTTGAGATGTTGGACCAGAGTGGCGAAGCCGAATTTCGACGCGTTGTCGGCCCGACTGAACATGGACTCGCCAAAAAACAGCTGCCCCATGGCCAGGCCATACAGTCCGCCCACCAGCATACCCTGGTCCCATACTTCCACTGAATGGGCATAACCACGTCGGTGCAGCTCCAGATAGGCGGTTTGCATGGCCTCGGTGATCCAGGTGCCGTCAGCGTAGCCCCGGGGCGCGGCGCAGGCCTCGATGACCGCGGCAAAGTCCTTGTCGAACGTCACGGCATAGCGTTGCTTGCGCAGAAGCTTGCCCAGGCTGCGCGATACATGCAGTTCGTCGGGAAACAGTACGGTGCGTGGATCCGGCGACCACCATAAAATTGGCTGGCCCTCGGAAAACCATGGGAAGCAGCCGTGGCGATAGGCCTGGATCAGCCGATCGGCGGACAAGTCGCCACCGGCGGCCAGCAAGCCGTTAGGGTCGCGCAGGGCTTTGGCCAGTGGCGGAAAATCAAACGTGTTGCGTTGTAACCAGGTCAGCATGGTCATCCGGGTTTTTGCAGAAGGGGAGGGCGGGTCTTGCGTGCAGACAAGAGCCCGCTTCAAGGTTAACCGTCAAGCCACCGGAATGTCATCGAGATACTTCTCGGCGTCGAGTGCGGCCATGCAACCGGCACCGGCCGAGGTAATGGCCTGTCGATACACGTGATCGGCCACGTCGCCCGCCGCGAACACGCCTTCGATATCGGTTGCAGTGGCGTTACCCTCACTACCGCCGCGCACGATCAGGTAGCCGTCGCACATTGTCAGTTGGCCCTGGAACAACTCTGTGTTGGGTTGATGGCCGATAGCGATAAAAACGCCGGCCAGGGACAAGGTGCTGGTCTGGCCGGTTTCACTCTGGCGCAGGCGTGCGCCGGTCACGCCGCTGGCGTCGCCCAGCACTTCATCCAGATTTTGGTTCCAGTGCAGTTTCACATTGCCGTTGCTGGCTTTTTCGAAGAGTTTGTCCTGCAGTATTTTCTCCGCGCGCAGTTTGTCCCGGCGATGAATCAGGTGTACCTCACTGGCGATGTTGGACAGGTACAAGGCCTCCTCAACCGCCGTATTGCCACCGCCGACCACCGCCACTACCTGATTGCGGTAAAAGAATCCGTCGCAGGTCGCGCAGGCGGAAACGCCTCTGCCGGCGAAGGTCTGCTCCGATGCCAGGCCCAGGTATTGGGCCGAAGCGCCGGTAGCGATGATCAGTGCGTCGCAGGTGTAGGTGCCGCTATCGCCGATGAGCTCGAAAGGGCGCTGTTGCAACTTGGCGGTATGGATATGGTCGTAGACGATCTGCGTGTCGAAGCGCTCGGCGTGCCGTTGCATACGCTCCATCAGCACCGGACCGGTCAAGCCTTCGACATCGCCGGGCCAGTTGTCGACTTCGACGGTGGTGGTGAGCTGGCCACCTGCCTGCAGGCCGGTAATGACAACGGGTTTGAGGTTGGCACGGGCGGCATACACCGCGGCGCTGTATCCCGCGGGGCCGGAGCCGAGAATGATCAGGCGTGAATGCTTCACTTCGCTCATAAAAAACACCTCATAAGCCTTTGTCACAAAAGAGAATGCATGCTCCAATTGACGCCAGTACATATTGTTTTTTGGCTATGCTGTAGCCAATGTGCCGGCAATGCCTTGGGGCCGACAAACCCGTACAATGCTTGAGTTTTGAACGCAGGAGAGGCAAAAGATCAAAATCTTCGGCAACACCTGCGGTTTTCTGGATGCATGTCACAGTGGTAAAAGTAGTACCGGTTGTGCACATTCACTTTTTTACCTGCTCGTGATGGGCAGTTTTTTATAGTCATTCAACAGATGGACGCGCCTTTGGCGCAGGAAAAGAAGCGTTTTGAAGAAATCCACCGCAGCACCTAAAACAGTCGTTCCGCTCTGGCGCCAGCAATTGCACTACCGGCTCAAGGAGGGTGCGTTGATCGCCATCGGCGCCTTGTGCCTGTTCCTGATGATGGCCTTGCTGACCTATGGCAAGGACGATCCGGGCTGGAGCCATAACAGCAAGATCGACGATGTGCAGAATTTCGGCGGTCCGGCCGGGTCCTACAGCGCCGACATCCTGTTCATGGTGCTGGGCTATTTCGCCTACATCTTTCCGCTTTTGCTGGCGATCAAGGCCTATCAGATTTTCCGTCAACGCCACGAGCCCTGGCAGTGGAGTGGCTGGCTATTTTCCTGGCGCCTGATCGGCCTGGTGTTCCTGGTGCTGTCGGGCGCCGCGCTGGCCCATATCCATTTCCACGCACCCACCGGTCTGCCGGCCGGAGCGGGCGGAGCGCTGGGGGAAAGTCTTGGCGAGCTGGCCAAAAATGCCCTGAACATCCAGGGCAGCACGCTGCTGTTCATCGCGCTGTTCCTGTTCGGTCTGACCGTGTTCACCGACCTGTCATGGTTCAAGGTGATGGACGTCACCGGCAAGATCACCCTGGACCTGATCGAACTGATTCAGGGCGCCATGAATCGCTGGTGGGCGGCGCGCACCGAGCGCAAGCAACTGGTGGCGCAACTGCGTGAGGTGGACGACCGCGTCCACGACGTGGTGGCCCCGACCGTCACGGACAAGCGTGAGCAGGCCAAGGTCAAGGAACGCCTGATCGAACGTGAGCAGGCCCTGAGCAAGCACATGTCCGACCGTGAAAAACAGCTACCGCCGGTTATTACCATGGCCCCGACCAAGCCTGCGGAGCAGAGCAAGCGCGTGCAAAAAGAGAAGCAGGCGCCACTGTTCGTCGACAGCGCGGTGGAAGGCACCTTGCCGCCGATCTCGATCCTGGACCCGGCCGAGAAGAAACAGCTCAACTACTCCCCCGAGTCCCTGGCAGCGGTCGGTCACCTGCTGGAAATCAAGCTCAAGGAATTCGGCGTCGAGGTCTCGGTGGATTCGATCCACCCGGGCCCGGTGATTACCCGTTACGAAATCCAGCCGGCCGCCGGCGTGAAGGTCAGCCGTATCTCCAACCTGGCCAAGGACCTGGCGCGTTCCCTGGCTGTGACCAGCGTTCGGGTGGTGGAAGTGATTCCCGGCAAGACCACCGTGGGCATCGAGATTCCCAACGAAGACCGGCAGATCGTGCGCTTCTCCGAAGTGCTTTCGACCCCTGAATACGACAACCACAAGTCGCCGGTCACCCTGGCCCTGGGCCATGACATTGGCGGCAAGCCGGTCATCACCGACCTGGCGAAAATGCCCCACCTGCTGGTGGCCGGTACCACCGGTTCCGGTAAGTCGGTGGGTGTGAACGCAATGATCCTGTCGATTCTGTTCAAGTCCGGCCCGGAAGACGCCAAGCTGATCATGATCGACCCGAAAATGCTCGAGCTGTCGATCTACGAAGGCATTCCGCACCTGCTGTGCCCGGTTGTCACCGACATGAAGGACGCCGCCAACGCCCTGCGCTGGAGCGTCGCCGAGATGGAGCGCCGCTACAAGCTGATGGCGAAGATGGGTGTGCGTAACCTGTCGGGCTTCAATGCCAAGGTCAAGGAGGCCGAAGAAGCCGGCACGCCGTTGACCGATCCGCTGTACCACCGCGAAAACATCCATGACGAAGCGCCGCTGCTGCACAAGCTGCCGACCATCGTGGTGGTGGTGGACGAATTCGCCGACATGATGATGATCGTCGGCAAGAAGGTCGAAGAACTGATCGCCCGTATCGCCCAGAAGGCCCGGGCGGCCGGTATCCACCTGATTCTCGCGACACAGCGGCCCTCGGTGGACGTGATCACCGGCCTGATCAAGGCCAACATCCCGACCCGTATGGCGTTCCAGGTGTCGAGCAAGATCGACTCGCGGACCATCATCGACCAGGGTGGTGCCGAGCAATTGCTCGGCCACGGTGACATGCTCTACATGCCGCCGGGCACCAGCCTGCCGATTCGTGTGCATGGTGCGTTCGTGTCTGACGATGAAGTGCACAGAGTGGTGGAAGCCTGGAAGCTGCGTGGCGCACCTGAATACAACGATGACATCCTCAACGGTGTCGAGGAGGCCGGCAGCGGCTTCGAGGGCAGCAGCGGTGGTGGCGACGACGATGCCGAAACCGATGCGCTCTATGACGAAGCGGTGCAGTTCGTCCTGGAAAGCCGTCGGGCCTCGATTTCCGCCGTTCAGCGCAAGCTCAAGATCGGCTACAACCGTGCCGCACGCATGATCGAGGCCATGGAAATGGCCGGGGTCGTGACGGCGATGAACACCAACGGTTCGCGCGAAGTATTGGCGCCGGGCCCGATGCGCGATTAATGACCTGAGCGGCCTGGTGACACGCCGCTCGACCTCCCACGACTTCAAGAGGACTCCCATGCGCCTGATTCGCATGTTGCTGTTGCCCGTACTGGCCCTGACCACCTTGTCGGCCCATGCCGATGAAAAGGACGTGGCCCGCCTGACCCAGTTGCTGGAACGTTCCCAGACCCTGACCGCGCGTTTCTCCCAACTGACCCTCGACGGCAGCGGCACCCAGTTGCAGGAAACCGCGGGTGAGATGGCCTTGCAGCGTCCGGGCCTGTTCTATTGGCACACCGATGCGCCTGCCGAACAACTGATGGTGTCCGATGGCAAGAAAGTCTCGCTGTGGGACCCGGACCTGGAACAGGTCACCATCAAAACCCTGGACCAGCGCCTGACCCAAACCCCGGCGTTGCTGCTCTCCGGCGATGTTTCCAAGATCAGCCAGAGTTTCGACATCAGCTCCAAAGAGGCCGGTGGTGTGATTGACTTCACCCTCAAGCCCAAGACCACGGACAGCCTGTTCGACAGCCTGCGCCTGTCATTTCGCAACGGCCTGGTCAACGACATGCAACTGATCGACAGCGTCGGCCAGCGCACCAATATCCTGTTCACCGGGGTCAAGGCCAACGAGCCGATCGCCGCGTCCAAGTTCAAGTTCGACATCCCCAAGGGTGCGGACGTGATCCAGGAATAAACACAAAGCCCCTGTGGGAAATGACCTGTAGGGAAGGGCCTGTGGGAGCAAGGCTTGTGGGAGCATCTGTGGGAGCAAGGCTTGCCCGCGATACAGACACCTCGGTGCGTCTGGTAGACCGAGGCGATAAGCCTTGCTCCCACAGGCCTTGCTCCTCAGGTCGGCTCCCACAGATGCTCCCACAGATCTGCTCCGGCGGAGAGGATCGGCACCAGGACCCAGCGGAGGTTGCATAAGTTGTGATGGACCTGTTTCGAAGCGCCCCGATTGCCCAGCCATTGGCCGCCCGCCTGCGCGCGACCAACCTGGATGAGTACGTCGGCCAGGAGCACGTGCTCGCTCGCGGCAAGCCCCTGCGCGAAGCGCTGGAGCAGGGCGCGCTGCATTCGATGATCTTCTGGGGCCCGCCGGGTGTAGGCAAGACCACCCTGGCGCGGCTGCTGGCCGAAGTCTCGGATGCCCATTTCGAAACGGTTTCGGCGGTGCTGGCCGGGGTCAAGGAAATCCGCCAGGCGGTGGAAGTGGCCAAGCAGCAGGCCGGGCATTACGGCAAGCGCACCATCCTGTTTGTCGATGAAGTGCACCGTTTCAACAAGTCGCAGCAGGACGCGTTCCTGCCCTACGTCGAAGACGGCACGCTGATTTTCATCGGCGCGACCACCGAAAACCCTTCGTTCGAACTCAACAACGCCTTGCTGTCCCGGGCGCGGGTCTATGTGCTCAAGAGCCTCGACGAAGCGGCGATGCGCAAGCTGGTGCACCGGGCGCTGACCGAGGAACGCGGCCTGGGCAAACGCCAGTTGAGCCTCAGCGATGAAGGCTTCCAGATCCTGTTTTCAGCCGCCGATGGCGATGGCCGGCGCTTGCTCAACCTGCTGGAAAACGCCTCGGACCTGGCCGAAGACAACAGCGAGATCGGCGTCGAACTGCTGCAAAGCCTGCTGGGCGATACCCGGCGCCGCTTCGACAAGGGCGGTGAGGCGTTCTATGACCAGATTTCGGCGCTGCACAAATCCATCCGCGGCTCCAACCCTGATGCGGCGTTGTACTGGTTCGCCAGAATGATCGACGGTGGTTGCGACCCGTTGTACCTGGCGCGCCGAGTGGTGCGCATGGCCAGCGAAGACATCGGCAACGCCGACCCCCGCGCCCTGAGCCTGTGCCTGGCGGCCTGGGATGTGCAGGAACGCCTCGGCAGCCCGGAAGGCGAACTCGCCGTGGCCCAGGCCATCACCTACCTGGCCTGCGCGCCAAAGAGCAATGCGGTGTACATGGGCTTCAAGGCCGCGATGCGCAGCGCCACCGAGCATGGTTCCCTGGAAGTGCCGCTGCACCTGCGTAACGCGCCGACCAAGCTGATGAAGCAATTGGGCTACGGCGATGAATACCGTTACGCTCACGACGAACCGGACGCTTATGCTGCCGGTGAAGATTATTTCCCCGATGAACTCGAACCCCAGCGCTTCTACCAACCAGTGCCTCGGGGCCTCGAACTGAAGATCGGCGAGAAACTCAATCATCTGGCACAACTGGACCGTCTGAGTCCAAGGCAGCGGAGAAAACCTTGATCCCCTTGATCCTTGCAGTGTCCGCGGGTGGCGTTGCCGGTACCTTGTTGCGCTTTGCGACTGGCAATTGGGTCAACGCAAATTGGCCACGGCACTTCTATACCGCCACGCTGGCCGTTAATATCGTGGGCTGTCTGCTGATCGGCGTTTTATACGGTCTGTTTTTGATTCGCCCCGAGGTGCCCATCGAGGTGCGCGCGGGGCTGTTGGTCGGCTTTCTTGGCGGCCTGACGACTTTTTCATCCTTTTCACTGGATACGGTGCGCCTGCTGGAAAGCGGGCAGGTGCCGCTGGCCCTGGGCTACGCGGCCATCAGCGTATTCGGCGGGCTGCTCGCCACCTGGGCCGGCCTGTCCCTGACCAAACTTTGATAACGAGAGACCGACATGCTCGATTCCAAACTGTTACGTAGCAACCTTCAGGACGTAGCGGACCGCCTGGCTTCCCGTGGCTATGCCCTGGATGTCGCGCGCATCGAAGCGCTGGAAGAACAGCGCAAGACCGTCCAGACCCGCACCGAAGCCCTGCAGGCTGAACGTAACGCGCGCTCCAAATCCATCGGTCAGGCCAAGCAACGCGGCGAAGACATCGCGCCGCTGATGGCCGATGTCGAGCGCATGGCGGGTGAGTTGAGTGCCGGCAAGGTCGAGCTGGACGCGATCCAGACCGAACTGGATTCGATCCTGCTGGGTATCCCCAACCTGCCGCATGAATCGGTGCCGGTCGGTGAAGACGAAGAGGGCAACGTCGAAGTGCGCCGTTGGGGCACGCCCAAAACCTTCGATTTCCCGGTGCAGGATCACGTCGCCCTGGGCGAGAAGTTCGGCTGGCTCGATTTCGAAACCGCCGCCAAGCTGTCGGGCGCTCGCTTTGCTTTGTTGCGCGGGCCGATAGCCCGACTGCATCGCGCCCTGGCGCAGTTCATGATCAACCTGCACGTCACCGAGCACGGCTACGAAGAAGCTTACACACCTTATCTGGTTCAGGCGCCAGCCTTGCAAGGCACTGGCCAGTTGCCGAAGTTCGAGGAAGACCTGTTCAAGATCAGCCGCGAAGGCGAGGCCGACCTGTACCTGATTCCCACCGCCGAAGTGTCGCTGACCAACATCGTGGCTGGCGAGATCGTTGACGCCAAGCAACTGCCCATCAAGTTCGTCGCCCACACGCCGTGCTTCCGCAGTGAAGCCGGGGCGTCGGGCCGCGACACCCGTGGCATGATCCGCCAGCATCAGTTCGACAAGGTCGAGATGGTGCAGATCGTCGAGCCCTCGGTGTCCATGCAAGCGCTGGAAAGCCTGACCGCCAATGCCGAGAAGGTCTTGCAACTGCTGGAGCTGCCGTATCGCACTCTGGCGCTGTGCACCGGCGACATGGGCTTCAGTGCGGTGAAGACTTACGACCTGGAAGTCTGGGTCCCGAGCCAGGATAAGTACCGCGAAATTTCCTCGTGCTCCAACTGTGGCGACTTCCAGGCCCGCCGCATGCAGGCGCGTTTCCGCAACCCGGAAACCGGCAAGCCGGAGCTGGTCCATACCCTCAATGGCTCCGGCCTGGCCGTGGGCCGCACCCTGGTGGCGGTACTGGAAAACTACCAGCAGGCCGACGGTTCGATCCGTGTGCCCGAGGTGTTGAAGCCCTACATGGGCGGCATCGAGGTCATCGGCTAAATGGACTATTTGCCACTGTTCCACAACCTGCGCGGCAGTCGCGTGCTGGTGGTCGGCGGCGGGGAAATTGCCTTGCGCAAGTCTCGCCTGCTGGTTGATGCCGGCGCGCTGCTGCGGGTGGTCGCACCGCACATCGAACCGCAACTGCGGGAACTGGTCAGTGGCAGCGGCGGCGAATGCGTCCTGCGCGGTTACCTTGAAGCGGATCTGGACGGCTGCGGCCTGATCATTGCCGCCACCGACGACGAACCGCTCAACGCCCAGGTGTCGGCTGACGCCCATAAGCGCTGCGTACCGGTCAATGTGGTGGACGCGCCGGCCCTGTGCAGCGTGATCTTCCCGGCGATTGTCGACCGCTCGCCGTTGGTGATTGCGGTGTCCAGCGGCGGCGATGCGCCGGTGTTGGCGCGGTTGATCCGGGCCAAGCTGGAAACCTGGATTCCTTCGACCTACGGGCAACTGGCCGGGCTGGCGGCGCGTTTTCGCAGCCAGGTCAAAGGGCTGTTCCCGGATGTGCAGCAACGCCGGGCGTTTTGGGAAGAGGTGTTCCAAGGGCCTATCGCTGACCGGCAGTTGGCCGGGCAGGGCGCCGAGGCCGAGCGCCTGTTGCGTGAAAAGATTGCAGGTCAGGCGCCGAATGCACCGGGTGAAGTCTATCTGGTGGGCGCCGGCCCCGGTGATCCGGACCTGCTCACCTTCCGCGCCTTGCGGCTGATGCAGCAGGCGGACGTGGTGCTTTACGACCGTCTGGTGGCTCCGGCGATCCTGGAGCTGTGCCGGCGTGACGCCGAGCGGATCTACGTCGGCAAGCGTCGCTCAGAGCATGCGGTGCCCCAGGACCAGATCAACCAGCAATTGGTCGACCTGGCCCGGCAAGGCAAGCGGGTGGTGCGGTTGAAGGGTGGTGATCCGTTCATTTTCGGACGTGGCGGTGAAGAAATCGAAGAGCTGGCGGCCCATGGCATCCCGTTCCAGGTGGTTCCAGGCATCACTGCGGCCAGCGGCTGTGCGGCCTACGCCGGGATCCCGCTGACCCATCGCGATTATGCCCAGTCGGTGCGTTTCATCACCGGTCACCTCAAGGACGGGACCAGTGATTTGCCTTGGGCGGACCTGGTGTCCCCGGCCCAGACCCTGGTGTTCTACATGGGGTTGGTGGGACTGCCGATCATCTGCGAGGAATTGATCAAGCACGGTCGCGCAGCGGATACGCCGGCGGCGTTGATCCAGCAAGGCACGACGTCCAACCAGCGAGTCTTTACCGGCACCCTGGCGGATTTGCCGAAGCTGGTGGCCGAGCATGAGGTTCATGCGCCAACCCTGGTGATTGTTGGGGAAGTGGTGCAACTGCGTGAGAAACTGGCGTGGTTTGAAGGGGCTCAGGGGCAGGTCTAGACAGACCGCGTCGCGCCCTTCGCGAGCAAGCCCGCTCCCACATGTGATCGCGTTCAGCCTAAGAATTGAGGCCTACGCCGATCCAATGTGGGAGCGGGCTTGCTCGCGAAGAGGGCCTCAACTGCAACAAAGATCCCGAATCAATCCCGGGCCCCAATCCAAACCCCTTTGCCACTCAACCTTTCCCGATCATGGGCAACCCTGAAATCCTGCTCCGGCCCCTTGGGCACGATCCCGTTGGGGTTGATGGTCTTGTGGCTGGCGTAGTAATGGCGCTGGATATGAGTGAAGTCCACCGTCTCGGCAATCCCCGGCCACTGGTACAACTCCCGCAGCCAGTTCAACAGGTTCGGATAATCCGCAATGCGCCGCAGGTTGCATTTGAAATGGCCGAAATACACCGCGTCAAAACGGATGATCGTGGTGAACAAGCGGATATCAGCTTCAGTCAGGTATTCACCGGTCAGGTAGCGTCGGGTTTGCAGCAATGCCTCCAAACGGTCCAGTTCAGCGAATAAACCATCGAACGCTTCTTCGTAGGCCGCCTGCGTGGTGGCGAACCCGGCGCGGTACACGCCATTGTTCACTGCCGGGTAAATGCGTTCGTTCAACGCATCAATATCGTTGCGCAGGTGCTCGGGGTAGAAGTCCAGGCCGTTTCCGGTCAAGCCGTCGAAGGCGCTGTTGAACATGCGGATGATTTCCGCTGATTCGTTGTTGACGATGCGTTGTTGCCGTTTGTCCCACAGCACTGGCACGGTGACGCGACCGGTGTAGTCCGGCGTATCGGCGGTGTAGCGCTGGTGCAGGAAATCCAGGTGATCGAGTTTGTCGCCGGTGGATCCATGGCTCTTATCGAAGGTCCAGCCGTTTTCCAGCATCAGGTAGCTGACCACCGAGACACCGATCAGGTCTTGCAGGCCTTTGAGTTTGCGATAGATCAGCGTCCGGTGGGCCCAGGGGCAGGCCAGGGACACATACAAATGATAGCGCCCGGGCTCGGCGGCAAACCCACTGTCGCCCGTGGGGCCGGCGCTGCCGTCGACGGTGATCCAGTGGCGGCGTTGCGCCTGTTCGCGCTGGAAGGTGCCGTCCTTGCTTTCGTACCACTGGTCTTGCCAGCGACCTTCGACTAACAAACCCATCTCGATCTCCTCTGCCAATAAACGTTGGAGAGGAGTCTATTCCCATCGGTTCGAACAAAAAGCGCAAAGGTTGGGCGCTGATAATCGGTTAAATCGATCGATCCCGGGCGGCCCAGTATTGGCGGGCTTGCTCTAAAGCTTGTTCCCGAGCCAGACCCAGGCCGCGCAAGGCCAGGGCTATGGTGGCAATCAGCGCCAGTTGCGGGTAACTGTCCTCGACATCGCCCCGCCAGATGGCTTTGAGGTGCTCAGGGTCGAGGCTTTGCGGTTTGACGTGGCGCTGTTCGGCCAGTCGCGGCCATTCTTCATCCCAGCTCACACCGCCGCGGGTGCCGTACAGGTGGCTGTCGGCGTCCGGGTTGATCTCGATCTCGCCACCGTCGCCCTTGACCACGATGCTGGTGTCCCCCAGCAAACCGCTGGCATCGCGGTGTACCGCCTGGTAGCCCGGATGAAAGATGCTTTGCAGCCCGCAACGGGCGCCCAGGGGGTTGAGGATCCGCGCCAGGGAATGGATCGGCGAGCGCAAGCCCAGAGTGTTGCGCAGGTCGATCATCCGTTGCATCTGCGGCGCCCAGTCCACCAGTGGCATGAAGGCCAGGCCGCCGTCGTCCAGCGCTGCGCCGACCTGCTGCCAGTCGCGGCACAAGGGAATGTTTAGCAAGCCAAGCAGTTGCTCGGTGTAGAGCCGGCCCGCCGTATGCGCGCCGCCGCCGTGCATGAAAATCCGCACCCCGTTCTGCCCGAGGCATTTGGCCGCCAGCAGGTACCATGGTAAATGACGCTTCTTGCCGGCGTAGGTCGGCCAGTCCAGATCCACCGCCAACGCCGGGGTTTGCAAGCGCTCACGCAAGGCTTGGGTGAAACCGGCCATTTCTTCGGCGCTTTCTTCCTTGTGACGTAATAGCATCAGGAAGGCGCCGAGCTGGGTCTCCTCGACCTGCTCGTCCAGCACCATACCCATGGCTTGCCGCGCTTCTTCGCGGGTCAGGTCGCGGGCGCCGCGCTTGCCTTTGCCGAGGATGCGCACGAATTGAGCGAACGGATGTTCGGCCGGGGTCTCAAGGGTCAGCGGTGGGAAGTCGGTCATAAACAGTTCGTCGGTTTGGGCAGGCCCGCCAGTTTGGCGGCGAGTTTGGCGGGAGTGCCTTTGAACAATCGGTTCAGGTGCAGGCTGTTGCCCTTGTCGGCGCCCAGTTTCAGTGCCGTGTACTTGATCAGCGGGCGGGTCGCGGGGGAGAGCTGGAATTCGTTGTAGAAGCCGCGCAGCAGTTCGAGGACTTCCCAGTGTTCAGGGCTCAACTGGATGTCTTCGGCGGCCGCCAGGGCCGTGGCGACTTCGGCCGACCAGTCGTCGAGATCGGCCAGGTAGCCGTCCTTGTCCAGCGCAATGGCGCGTTGGCCGACGTTCAGCACGTTCATAACCAGGTGTTGACCTTGTCATGGTGGATCGACAGTGCGACGAACGCCGGGTAGTCGATGGCCTCGGCCCATTGCGGAATGTCCAGAGCCCGGGCTTGCGCGTCTTCGCCAAGCACGAAGAGCTTCAGGCCTCTGAGCTGCAGTGCTTCAAACGGCACCGTGGCGGCTCGCAAGGCGTATGTCGCGTCGCCGCACAGCAGCAGCGCGTCCTGCTCGCCCAGCACCCGCAGGCAACTGGCGAAGCGGCTATCGCCAAAGGGGGAATGAGACAACACATGCAAAGTCGACATCAGAGGGTGATCACCTGGTCATAACGATCAATGAGCGCGGCGATTTGCGGCGCGCTCAGTATTTTCAGCTCGTCCAGCGCCAGGGCAGCGCTTGCGACGCCACGTTCGGCGGCACTGTCGGCGCAGACGTACAGGTCCTCGACGCCAAACATGGGCAATGCTTGCAAGTTCGCGCTCAGGTCTTTTTGCTGGACTGCCTTGGCATTCTGGCCGCTGGCGAGCTGCAAGACGCCGTCGTCGAGAAACAGCAGGCCGATGGGCAGGTCGAACGCGCCGCCGGCCAGCACGACGTCCAGGGCTTCCCGAGCCCCGGGGCCCGACCAGGGAGCCTGGCGGCTGATGAGTAACAAGGATTTGGCCATTACGCGCCTCCAAAACAGATCAAGCGGTCGGCGTCCTGGATCGCATCATGCAACTGGCCCAGGCCGGACAAGGCCCAGGGTGCCCCGACGCTGACTGCCGAACGCTGGTAGCGCTGGGCCTCTTCATCGTTCAGCACGCCACGGCGCAACGCCGCTGCGATGCAAACCACGCCGTCGAGCTGGTTGTCGCTGACAAAGGCGCGCCACTGTTTGGGCAGATCCTGTTCATCCTGGGGCGTTACGAGGTTGTCGGCAGCGTTATAGACGCCATCCTGATAGAAGAACAGCCGCACGATTTCATGCCCACCGGCCAGCGCAGCCTGGGCAAACAACAGGGCGCGGCGCGAGGAGGGCGCATGGGCGGCGGAAAACAACGCGATGGCGAACTTCATGACAGACCCGATCAGCAAAACTGCGGCCATGATAAAGCTTTATGGGCGCAGGGGCGATTGTGAGGCTTCAATACAGGATCTGGATCAGGCTCATTGTGGCGAGGGGATTTATCCCCGCTGGGCTGCGAAGCAGCCCCAAAGCAGCAGACTCAATCTACCTGACACACCGAGTGGGTGATTTTAGGGCTGCTGCGCAGCCCAGCGGGGATAAATCCCCTCGCCACAGGGACGTGCTCAGTCTTGGTTTTTGAGACCATTCAACTCGCAATACTCCACCCACTCCATCCCCGCCATCTGCGCCACTTCCTTGTGTACTTCCATGCGCTGGCTTTCGTAGTCCTGGGGGGAAGCAGCGGTCAGTTGCAGGGTCAGTTCCCAAGCGAACAGGCCCTGGCGCTCAGCCTCGGCTTCGAACGCTTCATGCAAGCGCTCGGCGCGATACTGCGCGGCGGTCTGGCCCTTGGCCTGGGCCAGCAGCGGGTTGAGGTTGTCCAGTTCGACGCGCAGCTCGGGACGTTCATCGAGAAATTTTTCCAGCGCTCGTTCATGTTGCTGTTCGGTTGCCGCCATGGTCACTCCTTGGGCGCCGGGGGTTGTTTCTTGCTGGCCTTGGCCGCGGCGGCCAGGCATTCGAGGGCAAACTGTTCGGTATAGGTCATCTGTATCGGTGTGGTTTCGCCCTTGACGGTGCGTTCACCGTCGAGGATGTAGCGAATCCGCTTGTCAGTGACGCCGATTCGCTTGGCGATCCAGGCCGGGGTCTGGCCGATCTGGCTGATCAGTTTGTCAGCGTATTCGGTGGTGGGTTTGTAGAACTCGGCATTGGGTGTCATGGGCTGTTCCGCGCGGGCAAGTGGCAATGGCGCGACAGGTTGCGCGAATCATCGCCCAGTGTCGCGTATAAATTTCAGTAAAGCAGCATGAAGGCCCAGGCCGCAGTGCTACAGTCGGTTTTTTTCTCTATGAGTGAACGCAATGCGAATGCTGATGGTGGCCGTGGCCGCAACGTTGCTGGTTGGCTGCGCGGGTTCGGCGATGAACCAGGCCCGTACTCAGGCGCCCTATAAGACATTGACTTCGGATAAACCGCAGCAGGTGGTGGCCGAGTGTGTGCAGTTTTCCTGGCAGGACGAAGCTGTGTTTGGCGTCGATGCCGGTGCCTATCTGCAACCAGGCAAGACGGGGGGCATGACCGTGTACACCCGCTCTGCCGAAGCGTTTGTGGATCTGGAAACCAGCGCTTCCGGCACGGCGCTGAACTACTATGCCCGGCATGACGACTTTGTTGCCAAGCGTCGGTTGGCGGCGTTGGCGACTTGTCTGTAAGTAGCTGCGACTGAATCCAGTATCAAGTGTGGGAGCGGGCTTGCTCGCGAAAGCGGTGGGTCAGTCAACAACAATGCTGAATACATAACCGCTTTCGCGAGCAAGCCCGCTCCCACAGGGTCCGCATTTCAATCGATCTGGCTCAGGCGCTTCTGGAAGAAGAAGTGCTGGTGGCCCGGCGGGTAATCGTCGATCTGGCCGATTTCCGTGAAGCCGAGTTGCCTGTAGAACGCGGGCGCCTGGAAGTCGAAGGTGTCCAGCCACATGCCCACGCAGTTTTTCTCTCGGGCAAAGTCTTCGGCCATCTGCATCAACGTCGACCCCGTACCCTGGCCACGGGCCTGTTCCGGCACCACCAGCAACTCGATATAAAACCAGCGAAAGAACACTCGACCGTAGAGCCCACCCACGATTTCGTCGCTGTGTTCGTCACGCACCAGCCAGGCGACCAGCTCAGGCACCGTACCGCCGGTCTTGGCCGTGTTGTAGGCGCGCAGCGGGACGAGGATGGCCTCGCGGTCCTGTGCGGTGGGGGTGTCCGTACGTTCGATTCGTAGCGTCATCGGCAATGTCCTTGTGCGGTGAGGGATGAGCCGCACGAGCCTATCCCAAACCTGGCTTTTGCGTCACCCAAGCGACGGCGAACAGGCGCATTACGCAAACCGGGCCATACTGCCTAGTGTTTTTGAAGCGATCCGCGACGTGGAATGATCGGTAGGTTGTTAATCTGTTGTCGGGATCCAACACGTGTTGAAGAGGAACGTCATGAACACCGCATTGCTGATCATCGATGTCCAGCACGGGCTGTGCAGCGGCGAAGAAGAGTGCTTCGACAGCCCACGCATGCTCCGGACAATCAACGACCTCAGCGCCAGGGCCAGGGCTGTCGGCTTGCCGGTGATCCTGATCCAGCACGAAGAGCTGGAGGGTTCGCTGACGTATGGTTCCAGCGCCTGGCAACTGGCTGACGGCCTGTTGACCGCACCGGATGACCTGCGAGTACGCAAGACTACACCGGACGCTTTCTACCAGACCGACCTGTTGTCGCTGCTGCAAGCCCGGATGATTGATCGCGTGGTGATCTGCGGGTTGCAAACCGACTATTGCGTTAACGCCACCGTACGCCAGGCCCATGCCTTGGGGTACGACCTGGTCCTGGCCGCCGACGCCCATTCCACCGTGGACAACGGCAGCATGGCGGCCGAGCAGATCATTGCCAACCACAACAACCGGCTGGGCCGCCTGAGCAGCGCGGTATCACGGATCGATGTGCTGCCGGCGGGGGAAATCCGTCTCTGACCGTGAAACCCCAACCTCTGGCGAGGGAAACCGGGCGATGGCATCGGATCCGCTGATCAGCGTAGCAGCACGGGCACTGGCGGCGGGGGATCCGGTGGCCGCGCTCAATCGCGTTTCCCTGCGTGACGATGCGCCGGCCTTGGCGCTTCGCGGTATTGCCATGGCGCAGTTGGGCGATCTGGATCGGGCCAGGGCGCTGATGCGGCGGGCGGCTCGGGTCTTCGGGCCACGGGAGGCCGTGGCACAGGCGCGGTGCGTGGTGGCCGAAGGGGAAATCGCCCTGGCGTCCCGTGATCTGGCCTGGCCGGTGAAGCGTCTGGAGGCTGCGCGGGCGGTGCTTGAATTCCATGGTGACCGGGCGAACGTGGCCCACGCACGCTCAATCGAAATCCGTCGCTTGCTGTTGCTAGGCCACCTGGACGAAGCGGAGTCGAGGCTGGTCGACCTTGACCCTGGCTGTCTTCCTCCGCCGTCCAGAGCTGCTTGCGAACTGGTGGTGGCAGGCATTGCCATGCGGCGGTTACGCACGAAAACCGCACGAGCCGCGCTTGAACGTGCCAGCCATGCGGCGCGACAAGCGGGTATCGGCGCGCTGACTGCCGAAGTCGCCAGCGCCTGGCGCGTCCTGCAGGCTCCGGCGGCACGTCTGATTGCAAAGGGCGAGGAACGATTGCTGGCCCTTGAAGAGGTTGAAGCACTCCTGTCCAGCGACGCGTTGGTGGTGGATGCCTGTCGCAATGGCGTGAACAGGGCGAGCCTGTGGATCTCCCTTGCCAGGCGGCCGGTGTTGTTCGCCCTCGCCAGGCAGTTGGCTCAGGCCTGGCCTGCCGATGTGTCCAGGGAAATGCTCATTGCCCAGGCCTTTGGCTTGAAACTGACGGATGACTCCCATCGTGCCCGACTGCGGGTCGAAGTCGGGCGGTTGCGCGTGGCGCTTCGCCCACTGGCCGAGGTGACGGCGACCCAGCGTGGATTTGCTCTGGTGCCGCGCAAGGTCGGCGAAGTGGCGGTGCTCGCGCGTCCTGTAGAAGAGCCCCACGCCGCGGTGCTGGCGTTGCTGGCCGATGGCCAATCCTGGTCCAGTTCCGCCCTGGCGCTGGCCTTGGATACCAGCCAACGCACCGTGCAACGGGCCCTCGACACGCTGGCCGCGTCGGGCAAGGTGCAGTCGGTCGGGCGTGGGCGGGCCTGTCGCTGGCTGGCGCCACCGATGCCCGGATTCACGACGGTATTGTTACTCACCGCGCTGTTGCCCGGTGGTTAGGATGCAGTCACACCCCAACGATGAGGCTCGCGAGATGAAACGTTCAGATGCCCAGATCCTGCGTGAATACGGCCCTTTTCCCGACGTCGATTGCGTTCACGGTGTCAGTCACGACGGCGAGCTCGTCTGGTTTGCTTCAGGCGACAAGCTGCACGCACTCGATCCCGCCAGCGGCCAGACGTTGCGTTCGCTGGACGTCCCGGCAGACGCCGGAACGGCTTTTGACGGTGAGCACCTGTTCCAGATCGCGGGCGACACCATTCGCAAGATCGACCCGCGCACTGGCCAGGTACTGGCGAGCATTGCGGCGCCCAATAGCGGTGATGATTCAGGACTGGCCTGGGCCGAAGGATCACTCTGGGTCGGCCAGTACAAGGCGCGCAAAATCCTCCAGATCGATCCCTCCAGTGGCCAGATCCTGCGCACCCTCGAATCCAACCGCTTCGTCACGGGCGTGACCTGGGTCGACGGCGAACTCTGGCACGGCACTTGGGAAAACGATGAAAGCGACCTGCGCCGCATCGACCCTCAAACCGCGCAAGTGCTGGAAAGCGTGACCATGCCGCCGGGGATTGGCGTGTCGGGGCTTGAGTCAGACGGCGCCGACCGGTTCTTTTGCGGCGGTGGCGGCAGTGCGAAGGTGAGGGCGGTTCGTCGGCCTGCCTGAAGAGTGTGTGGGAGCAGCTTTTGCTCCCACACAGCGGGGATGGATGCTGGTGTGTCAGTTCAGTTGCGTCCAGCGGCGTCGGCAACCGGCGACTTGATGCGTTCGACCTTGCGATAAGTCAGCAACACAATGCCGGTGACCACAATCGCGCCACCCACCACTTGGCCCGGGTTGAGCATCTGGTCAAGCACCAGCCAGCCGATCAGCAGGGTCGCCAGCGGTTCGATGTTCATCACCGGGGCGTTGCGCGGCATGTCCAGGCGAGGCACTGAAATGAACAGCACGATAAACCCGGTGCCATAAAGCACCACCAGGGTCGCCAGGGCAAACCAGCCGGTGCTGCTGGCCGGCAGGTCGAAGCCACCGGGAAGGGCGCCGGTCAGGCCGGCGAGGTTGACGCTGCTGAACACGATGAAAATGGTCAGCAGGCTGCGGACCGAACCGCGCACCCGGGACAATTTGTGGTCGGTGATCCATAGCGCACAGGCGAAAACACAGGCAGCACCGAAGGCCAGACCCACACCCAGCAACCATTGCGGGCCGACGCTCTCTTGCGACGACAGCCGGGCCGGGACTTCCAGCACGAACACCAGACCCACCAGAATCATGCCCATCAACGCGGCAGTGCGTGCGGTCGGGCGTGGCCCGCCGAGTGCCCAGGTCAGCAACGCCAGCAGGATCGGAAAGACATTGCCCACCAACAGCGCCAGGGCGACCGGGACCCGCGCCACCGCGGAATACAGGCACAGACTCTGGGCGGCAATCAACAGCCCCAGGACTAATTGCCAGCGCCAGACCCCTGGTGGCAGGCGCAGGTTCTGGCGTTGCCAGAGCACCATTGCGGCCAGCACCAGCAGGGTGCCGCCCGAGCGTAGCAGGATCGCCAGCAAGACCCCGGCACCGTCATCAAATGCCGCCCTGGCGGCGACATGGTTGCCGGCGAAGGCGCATCCCATGCACAGCAGAACCAGCACGGCGAGGTGCCGAGGTAACGGAGTGGGGGTGTCAGGTGTAGCCGTGGAGCGGGTCATGGCAGGGCGTCTCAAAGGCAGGCCGCCAAAGCAAGACGCTTCGGAACGGCTATTGTAGTTATAGGTTGTCGTACAACTAGGCTTGGATTTTTACCCCATAGGCATGCAAGACACAAGCTTCGCCTCTGGAAAGCTTTTTACCGGTTCACCGCGATCCTTTGGCGGTCCACGCACATTGTTCGCCGGTTTGCTGTAAAACAACCTGATCGTTGGGTTGTTTTCACGCCGCCCTTGATCTACCCCTTCTGCGGAGCAACCCATGCGCCTGGCTGATTTCATTCTCGACAATATCGAGCCTATTCTTCAGGCGTGGGAAGACTTCGCCAAAACCATCACGCCCGCGTCCCATGGCATGGATTCGGTGGCTTTGCGCGATCACGCCGAGCAGATGCTGCGCACCATCGCCGCTGACCTGCGTACTTCGCAGACGGTCAAGGAACAGATCGCCAAGTCCCAGGGCGATGCGCCGGCGGCAGAGGCTGAAACCGCAGCCGAAACCCATGCGGTCATTCGCCAGTCCTCGGGGTTTACGGTAGAGCAGATGGTTTCGGAATACCGGGCGCTGCGCACCAGTGTGCTGATGCTCTGGATGCCGCAGACCCAACTGGACCACGAGCAAGTGGTGTCCGACGTGATCCGTTTCAACGAAGCCGTAGACCAGGCCCTGGCGGAGTCCGTGGTCAGTTATTCAGGCGCCGTCG
Organism: Pseudomonas hefeiensis; assembly: GCF_030687835.1. Classification (NCBI taxonomy): domain Bacteria; kingdom Pseudomonadati; phylum Pseudomonadota; class Gammaproteobacteria; order Pseudomonadales; family Pseudomonadaceae; genus Pseudomonas; species Pseudomonas hefeiensis. The sequence goes on along the minus strand of NZ_CP117449.1, from coordinate 3,919,762 downwards.
ATGCGGGCCGCAATATCTTTCTCGGGATTCTGGGACATGACCTGCGAAGCCCCCTGGGCGCGATCCTGCTGAGTTCCGAAGTGCTGCTGCGGGCAGGCGACCTGCCCGCCAAAGCCACCAAGATCTCTTCGCGCATCTACACCAGTGTCAAACGGGCCAACAAGATTGTTGGCGATCTGTTGGACTTCACCCGTACCCAATTGGGGGCGGGCATTCCGGTGCAGCGCTTCAACGGTGACCTGGTGGCGGCCTGCGAGGGCATGGTGGAGGAGGCGCGGGCCTATCATCCGGAAAGCAAAATCATCTTTGAAACGACTGGTGCCCTGGAGGGCCAGTTTGACCAGGCGCGCATGGAGCAGGTGTTCGCCAACCTGATCGGTAATGCCGTCCAGCATGGCAGCGAGGGTGCGCCGATTACCGTTTCATTGAGCACCGAAGAGGATACGGCAGTCATCGCGATCAACAACCAGGGCAAGCCTATCGAGAAAGACGCCATTGCCAGCATCTTCAATCCCATGGTCCGGCAATTGCGCAGCGGCGACATGCAGTATGGCTCTGCGGCCGGGCTCGGGCTGGGCCTGCACATCGCGTCAGCCATCGTATCCGCCCATAAGGGCACTATCGAGGTGCATTCGAAGGCAAGATCGGGCACCACTTTCACCGTACGGATCCCGCTCCACGCCGACTGAATTTTTTCTTGCGCAGGGTAGGGAGCATACTTGTACGATGTCCTATCACGGAGTAAAACTGTCGTCGCCGTCCAAATAATAATTAACGGAGACGCACGATGGATGCTTCGCAACCTGCAACGGCCGCCCATCAGGGCCGCCGGGTATTCCTGAAAAAATCTTTGGTGGTTTCGGCCGCCGCCGCAACCCTGGGCAACCTGCCTGGGCTGACTCAGGCAGAGCCCTTGAGCCAGCGCTACCCAGACCCGCTGATCAAGATCCTCGACCCCAGCTTCATGGACCTGCGGCTGTTCAACGCCAGTGTTGAAAAGCTCGCCACCGGCCTGCGCTGGGCGGAAGGGCCGGTGTGGGTGGGCGACGGTCGTTATTTGCTGGTCAGTGACATTCCCAACAACCGCATCATGCGCTGGGATGAAGTCACCGACAGCCTGTCGGTTTACCGCGAGAACTCCAACTTTTCCAACGGCCTGTGTCGCGACCGCCAAGGGCGATTGCTGGTATGCGAAGGCTCCACCACGTCGACTGAAGGCCGGCGCGTCACCCGCACCGAGCACAACGGTACCATCACCGTGCTGGCGGACAGTTTCGAGGGCAAGCCTTTCAACTCGCCCAATGACATCGTGTGCAAGCGCGACGGTTCTGTCTGGTTCACCGATCCACCGTTCCAGACCGGCAACAACTACGAAGGGCACAAAGTCGCACCTGCCCAGCCCCACGCGGTGTATCGCATCGACGGTGAAAGCGGCAAGGTCACCCGGGTGATCGACGACATGGCCGGGCCCAATGGTCTGTGCTTTTCCCCGGACGAGAAGATCCTCTACGTGGTCGAAGGCCGGGCCAAGCCGAACCGCCTGGTGTGGGCGATCACGGTCAAGGACGATGGCACCCTGGGCGAGCGGCGCAAGCACATCGAAGGCCTGGATTACGCGGCCATCGATGGGCTCAAGTGCGACGAGAGTGGCAACCTCTGGTGTGGTTGGGGCGGTAATGGCGATCCCAAGGCCGACCTGGAAAAGCTCGACGGTGTGCGGGTGTTCAACCCCGAAGGCAAGGCTATCGGACACATCTCCCTGCCGGAGCGCTGCCCTAACGTCTGCTTTGGCGGACGAGAGGGTAATCGGCTGTTCATGGCCGGCAGCCACTCGTTGTATGCACTGTTCGTGAATACCCGTGGGGCAACGTTTGCCTGAGTAACTGACCTTCAGACCCTGAGTGTCATTGTGGCGAGGGGATCGGTTGTGGGGGCAAGCCTTGCTCCCACAATAAATCCCCTCGCCACAGAGTGCTGTTGGGACCAGGGGACATCGTTATCCGCAACTCCACAACTCCACCGTTGGCTGACTGGCCTTGGGCGGCCCGAGCCAATGGCTCATCGGCTGGCAAGCCCCGTCGAAGCACAACTGGTAATCCCCCGCCTCGGGTGTACGCCCCAGTTTCAGCGGTTGCAGGGGTGGCAATTGGCGCTGGTAGTGCCAACTGCCATTTTTCAGCTGGGCACCGTCCGGAATTTCCATGCCGGCGCCGTTGCCCTTGACCCTGGCTTCGCCCAGGACCAGCCCTGGTTGGGTCACGCGGTAATCTTCCTCCCAGCGGATTTTCTCGATGGTGTGATTCCACGCCAGGGTGAAATCAGTGACAGGAAGCCGGGCCCAGACCGCACCGGCCAGGCCCAGGCACAAACCGATCACGCCAAGGCCCGTCCGGCGCGTCGTGAGCGCCACACATGTTGCAAGATCAACAGCCCGGCGAACACGAAGCCGATCTCATCGGTCAGCGGCAGCGCCACGACCAGCAAAGCCCCGGCGGCAAAACACATCAGGCGTTCCCAGATCGGCATTTTCTGTTGCAGGAAGCCGGTGGACGCCATGCCCCAGAGCCCGACCGCCAGTATCGTCTTGATCAGCATGTAAGCGGTCATCCATAGGCTGTCGCCCTGGAGCATCAGCGCCGGGTTATAGACCGCCATGAATGGAATGACAAAACCGGCAAGGGCGATGCGCACCGCCCAGAAACTGATTTTCAGCCCCTTTTCCCTGGCGATCGGTGCGGCGGCGAAGCAGGCCAGTGCTACCGGTGGCGTCAGGTCGGCGAGGATGCCGAAATAGAACACGAACATGTGCGAAACGATCAGCGGCACGCCCAGCTCCAGCAGGGCGGGCGCGGCGATCGAACTGGTGATGATGTAGTTGGGAATGGTCGGGATGCCCATGCCCAGTACCAGGCAGGTGAGCATGGTCAGGATCAGCGACAGCAGCAGGTTTTCCTTGCCGATGGCCAGGATGTAGCCGGCGAAGGTCGACGCCACACCGGTCAACGACACCACGCCGATGATGATCCCCACCAGGGCGCAGGCAATCCCCACCGGCACCGCATGCCGCGCGCCGTCCACCAGTGCGTGCAGGCAAACCGTCAGGGTTTCCCGTGCGCCCTTAATGAACCAGCAGATCGCCACCAACACCGCGATCACCGCAAATATGACGCCGATGCCTAACTGGAAAAAGCCCACGCACAAGATGCCCAGCGCGATCCAGAAAGCGCAGCGCATTGCAAAACTCGACACCCGCAAAATGATCGCCGAACCGAGGATCACAATGGCGGTGAGTGCCAGTCCGACCATGCCGGAAAAGAGCGGCGTGCGACCGGAGAACAGCAGGTAGATCAGCACGGCGAGCGGGATCAGCAGGTACCAGTTCTCTTTGACGGCGCCCATCGCGCTAGGGCATTGGTCCTTGGGCAAGCCCTTGAGGTTGGAGCGCTTGGCCTCCAGGTGAACCATCCAGAACACCGAGCCGAAGTACAGGCACGCGGGAATCAACGCCGCCTTGGCGATCTCAACGAATGGCACGTTGATGGTCTCGGCCATGATGAACGCCACGGCGCCCATGATCGGCGGCATCAATTGACTGCCCATGCTCGAAGTGGCTTCGACGCCGCCGGCAAACGCGGCCTTGTAGCCGAAGCGTTTCATCAGCGGGATGGTGAATTGCCCGGTGGTCACCACGTTGGCGATGCCCGAGCCGGTAATGGTGCCCATCAAGGCGGAGGAGGCAACCGCCACTTTGGCCGGGCCGCCGAGCTTGTGGCCGAACAGGCCCATGGCGAAATCGGTGAACAGCTTGATCATTCCGGCCTTTTCAAGAAAGGAACCGAACAGAATGAACAGGAAAATGTAGGTGGCCGATACGTAGGTGGGCGTGCCGTACAGGCCTTCGGTGCCGAAGGACAATTGATTGACGATCTGATCGAAGCCGTAGCCGCGATGGGCCAGCTCGCCTGGCAGGTATTCACCGAACAGCCCATACGCCAGGAACAGCCCGCAAATCAGCGGCAGGGCAATCCCCATCACCCGCCGGGCCGCTTCGAACACCAGCACGATCAAAACGATGCCGATGATGAGGTCCGTGGACGTCAGGTCGCCGGAACGCTGGATCAGGTCGGCTTCAAACACCCACTGATACACCGCCGTGGCCACGCCTGCCAGGGACAACACCCATGCCAGGGGTTGCCAGGGTCGGCTTGCGCCATAGGCGGGATAACTGAGGAACACCACCCACAACAGGAAACCCACGTGCACGGCACGCAGCACCTGGCTGGAGATGGGGGCGAAGGCGGCGGTGATGATCTGGAATACAGAAAACAGCAGGGCCACGTAGAACAGCGTCTTGGGCCAGTCTCGTGGGTCGGAGGGAAGACCGTGCTGAATTTCACTCATTAACTGAAAGCCTCTTGTCTACATCGAAGGTGCGAACCAGGAGGGTGCAACGGCGATCATCGCCGCTGCACCGGGTCGGTCTACAGCGCGCCGACTTCCTTGTAGTAGCGCTCGGCACCGGGATGCAGAGGGATGGGCAGGTTCTTCGCGGCATTTTCCAGCTTGATATCCTTGGCCGCCGAGTGGGCGTTGCCCAGGCGGGTGAGGTTATCGAACAACAGCTTGGTCATCTGATAGGCCACCTCATCGGAGACATCCGAATGGGTGACCAGGATGTTGGTGATGGCCACGGTCGGCACGGCTTCGGCCTGGCCGTCGTAGGTATTGGCCGGGATATTTGCGCTCTGGTAGGCCGGGTTGCCGATTTTCGCCACCACGTCTGCCGGGATCGACACGTAGTTGAGCGCCATGGTCGAGGCCAGGTCACGAATGGCCGCCATCCCAAGCCCCGAGGACTGGAGCGTAGCATCCAGTTGACGGTTCTTGATCAGGTCCACCGACTCGGCGAACGGCAGGTACTGAACCTTCATGTCCTTGTAGCTCAACCCCGCTGCCTTGAGGATGGCCCGCGCATTGAGCTCGGTACCGGATTTGGCTGCCCCCACGGAGATGGATTTACCCTTGAGGTCGGCCAGGGTCTTGATGCCCGACTCCTGGCTGGCAACGATCTGGATGTAGTTGGGGTAGGCGCCGGCGATGGCCCGCAGTTTGGTCAGGGGTGCCTTGAAACCGGCATCTTCGACACCGTTCTTGGCGTCCGCCACCGAGTCGCCCAGGGCCAGGGCCAACTCTCCGCGCCCGGCCTGCAGCAGGTTGAGGTTTTCCACCGAGGCCTTGGTGGCTTGCACCGAGGTCTTGGAGTCCTTGATGCCAACGCTATAGATCTGCGACAGCCCGACCCCGATCGGGTAATAAACCCCACTGGTGCCCCCTGTCAGGATATTGATGTACACCGGGGCGGCCTGGACCGTGGTCGTGACCACCAGGGCTGCTGCCGCGGCCAGAAGGGTGAAGCGCTTGTTGACTCGCATGGGAAAATCTCCGTCTTGTTATGGCTTTATGCAGAGTAGTGCCACTGTAGTCGAAACGGGCCCGCAGGTGGCGAGTCAATAGCGCATCAAAAGGTGATGGGCGTCGTTTTTTTAAGCATCCTCGCTAAACGCCGGGCCTGGCGCGGCGGTGCTGCCGCGCACGGTCAACTCGAACGGCAGCACGACATGTCGTTCGGCAATCGGCGTTTTCTCGATCAGGGCGATCAGCATTTGCACGGACCTCTGGCCGAACGTTTCGGCGGGTTGCGAAAGGGTGGTCAGTGGCGGATCGCAATACCCGGCGAAAGGGATGTCATCAAAACCCACCAGCGAAATGTCCTCGGGCACCCGCAAGCCCATTTGCTTGATGCGCTTGAGCGCGCCAATGGCCATCTCGTCGTTTTCACAAAACAGCGCGCTGGGGCGCTCGGCCAAGGCCAGCATCGCGCCGGCCCCGTCATAACCGGCCTTCAACGTGAAGTCGCCGTGGCAGATCAGGCTTGGGTCGGCGGCGATACCGGCCTGGCGCAAGGCATCCTGGTAACCGGCCACGCGATCCAGGGTCAGAGGACTGCTTCGGGGCCCTTTGATGATGCCGATGCGCCGGTGGCCGAGGCCGATCAAGTGTTCGGTCATGGCCTGGGCGGCGGCCCGGTTGTCGAGGCTGATGGTCGGGTAGGGGGCGCCTTTGACTACTTCGCAAGCGTTGACCAGCGGCAAGGATTCGGCGCCAGGAGGAAGCGACTCGAAAGGGTTGCTCGCCCGCAACTGGATCACCCCGTCGGCCTGGTGCGCGTAGACGAGGGCGGCAAATTCGCGCTCGATTTCTTCCCGACCCTGGGTGTCGCACAACAGCAATCGATAACCGGCCGCCTGCGCAGCCTGCTGGGCGCCGCTGATGACCCGGGCGAAAAAGGTATTGGCGATGGTCGGGACCAGAATCACCAGGTTGCCGGTTCGTCGGGAGCGAAACTGCACGGCCATCAGGTTGGGCCGATAACCGGCCTGTTCCACCGCCGCGTTAACCTTGTCGCGAGTCTGGGGTAGCACCCGTTCGGGAGATTTCAGCGTTCGGGATACCGTGGCCACCGACACACCGGCCAGCCGGGCCACTTCACGGATATTGGACAAAATCACCTCGATTCGGCGCCAGGAATGCCGGCACGGTTGGGGAGCTTACCGCAGGTTGCGCCTCGCACAAATGCTCATGCATGGCCCAACGGGTTTGACACGCTGCAAAACTGAGCCTAGATTTCCGCCATGATGTAACCGGTTACATCGTCATCAGTCCCAGCATAAGAGAGTCGTGATGAATCCTGTAGCAGCCAAAATAAGAATGGGCTTTGTCGGCGGTGGAGAAGGCGCTTTCATCGGCCAGGCCCACCGTCAGGCCGCGGGCCTGGACGGTGGTTTTGAACTGGTGTGCGGTGCGTTCAGCCGTGATGCGCACAACAATCAGCAGACCGGCGCGGCCCTGGGGCTGGCCGCGTCCCGTTGCTACAGCGATTGGCAAGGCATGCTCGACAGCGAAGCGGCGCTGCCGGCCCACCTGCGCATGGAGCTGCTGGTGATCGTCACCCCCAATCATCTGCACGCCCCCATCGCCAGCCAGGCGCTGAAGGCGGGTTTTCATGTGTTCAGCGAAAAGCCCGCCGCTTTGAATCTGCGTGAATTGTTGGCCCTCAAGCAAGTGCTTGAAGGTAGCGACCGGCTCTACGGCCTGGCCCACACCTATCTGGGTTATCCGATGGTCTGGCAGGCCCGGGAGATGGTACGCAGCGGCGTGATCGGTGCGGTGCGCAAAGTGTTGGTCGAATACCCCCAGGGCTGGCTCAGCCAGGACGTCGCCGGGCAAGGCAACAAACAGGCCGGCTGGCGCGACGATCCTGAACAGTCAGGGCTGGGTGGTTGTATTGGCGACATCGGCACCCACGCGTTTTCCCTGGCGGAGTTCGTCGCCGACCAACCCATCGAGCAGATATGCGCGGCGTTGGGCACCCACATTGCGGGTCGGCAACTGGACGACGACGCGGCAATGCTGTTGCGCATGGCCGGTGGCGCCAGCGGCGTGCTGATTGCCAGCCAGGTCTGCGCGGGTGAAGAGAACCCGCTGAAAATCCGCCTGTATGGCGATAAGGGTGGATTGGAATGGCGCCAGGAAGAACCGGCCAGCCTGATCCATCGCTCCATCGATCAACCACTGCAAGTCTTGCGTTCCGGCGTGGGTCAGCCCTGGCTGTGTGAAGCCGCCCGCCAGCGGATGCGTCTGCCGGCCGGGCATCCCGAAGGTTATCTGGAGGCGATGGCCAACCTCTACGGTGATTTGGCTCGCGCCATACGGGACCCGGCGCCAGGGCCAGACGCCCCCGGCGTACCTGGCATCGAAACCGGCCTGCGGGGCATGGCCTTTATCGAAGCGGCCATCGCCAACCATCGCGGCGACGCGAAGTGGACCGCACTGGCCTGCACCCAATGAATCAGGAGAGCCCCGTCGTGAATCCCACTGCCCAAACCCCCACCGGCCTGCGTGGCCCAGGTATTTTCCTCGCGCAGTTCATGTCCGCCGATGCGCCTTTCGACACCCTGGCCAACATCGCCCAATGGGCGGCCTCGCAAGGTTACACGGCCATACAACTGCCGACGTCGGGCACGCAATACATCGACTTGGCCCGCGCCGCCGAGAGCCAGGAATACTGCGACGAACTCAAGGCCACTTGCGCCCAGGCCGGTGTCCAGATCAGTGAGTTGTCGACGCACCTGCAAGGCCAGTTGGTGGCGGTGCACCCGGCGTTCGACGCGCTGTTCGACGATTTCGCCCCGGCCCATCTGCGCGGCCAGCCCCAGGCGCGGACCGAATGGGCGGTAGAGCAATTGAAGCTCGCCGCCCGCGCCAGCCAGCGACTGGGCCTCACCGCCCATGCGACGTTTTCCGGTGCGCTGCTGTGGCCGTACCTGTACCCGTGGCCGCAACGTCCGTCTGGCCTGGTAGAGCAAGGATTCGCCGAACTGGCCCGACGCTGGCTGCCCATTCTGGACTGCTTCGACGCAGCCGGCGTGGACCTGTGCTACGAAATACATCCGGGTGAAGACCTGCACGATGGCGCCTCGTTCGAACGCTTTTTACAGGCCGTCGATCATCACCCACGGGCGGCGATCCTCTACGACCCCAGCCATTTGCTCCTGCAACAGATGGACTACCTGGGCTTCATCGACCGCTATCACGAGCGCATTCGCATGTTCCACGTCAAGGACGCCGAGTTCCGGCCCGATGCCCGTTCCGGTGTGTACGGCGGCTACCAGGGCTGGGTCGATCGTCCCGGGCGGTTCCGTTCGCTGGGCGATGGCCAGATCGATTTCAAATCGATCTTCAGCAAACTGACCCAATACGATTTCAGCGGTTGGGCGGTGTTGGAATGGGAGTGTTGCCTGAAGGACTCGCAACAGGGCGCCGCAGAAGGCGCGGCGTTCATCCGTCAGCACATGATCAGCAAGACCCGAAAGGCGTTTGACGATTTTGCCGGTGTAACAGCCGATGAAGATTCCAACCGACGGTTATTGGGCCTATTGAGGTAGCCGGCCCAAGCCAGAACCCTATGGCGAGGAAACTCATTGTGGGAGCAAGGCTTGCCCGCGATGAACGAAAACGCGGTTCAACGGTTAGACCGCGGCGCGGCCATCGCGGGCAAGCCTTGCTCCCACAACAGCGCTCCTGAGCATTTTTCTTCACAAGAACAACAATAAAACGGTGACTGTCATGACCACGATGAACGCACGCTTGAGCGTGATGATGTTTTTGCAGTTCTTTATCTGGGGTGGCTGGTTCGTCACCCTGGGGACCTTTCTGTCCAGCTCCCTGGGCGCCAGCGGTGGGCAGATCGGCATGGCGTTCTCCACCCAGTCCTGGGGAGCGATCATTGCGCCCTTCGTGATCGGCCTGATCGCCGACCGCTACTTCAATGCCGAACGCATCCTGGCGGTGCTGCACCTGTTGGGCGCGGTGTTGTTGTATCAGCTGTATTCGGCGCCGGACTTCGACGTGTTCTACCCGTACGTGCTGGCCTACATGGTGATCTACATGCCGACGCTGGCCCTGGTCAATTCCGTGGCGTTCCGCCAGATGCGCGACCCGGCGCTGGAGTTCTCCCGCATCCGGGTGTGGGGCACGATCGGCTGGATCGTCGCGGGCGTGGTGATCAGCTTTGTGTTTGCCTGGGATTCGCGCGAAGCGATCTCGGCGGGCGGCTTGCGCAATACCTTCCTGATGGCGGGCATCGCCTCGTTGGTCTTGGGACTCTACAGCTTCACGTTGCCGGCCACCGCACCGCTCAAGGCGCAAGCGAGCGCAGGTGACGTCAAACAACTGCTGGGCCTGGATGCCCTGGGCCTGTTGAAGGATCGCAGCTACCTGGTGTTCTTCATCGCCTCGATCCTGATCTGCATCCCCTTGGCGTTCTATTACCAGAACGCCAACCCGTTCCTGGCCGAAACCGGCATGACCAACCCCACGGCGAAAATGGCCATCGGGCAAGTGTCCGAAGTGCTGTTCATGTTGCTGTTGCCGCTGTTCATCCAGCGCTTTGGCATCAAACTGGCGCTGCTGGTAGGCATGCTGGCGTGGGCGCTGCGTTACGTGCTGTTTGCCTACGGCAATAACGGCGATCTGGCGTTCATGCTCTTCACCGGTATCGCCCTGCATGGCATCTGCTATGACTTCTTCTTTGTCTCGGGGCAGATCTACACCGATGCCAAGGCGCCGGAGCGTTTTCGCAGCTCAGCCCAGGGGCTGATTACGTTGGCGACCTATGGCGTTGGCATGCTGATCGGCTTCTGGGTGGCGGGGCAGGTGACCGATCACTATGCCGTGGACGGCGGCCATGAGTGGAGAAGCATCTGGTTGTTCCCGGCCGGTTTTGCGCTGCTGGTGCTGGTCTGCTTCCTGTTTACCTTCAACGGCCGGCAGGCGGTCGTGGCCGCTTCAAAGGCCTGAGGTGCTGGACGTCAGTCATGTATGGCTGACGTCCAGTTTGGTGTAGGTGACTTTTCCGCCTTCGCTGGAAGAACCGAGGTTGTCCAGGGGATCGACGAAGGCCCGGAGCGCTGCAGTGGCACCTGAGGAATGGCTCTGCGTCGAGCTTTACGGGTGATTGAGCGGGGTGATGTCAATTTGATGCTGATCGGTTAGAGTACGCGCCGCCCGAGAGATGGATCCCGGGCGTTTTCTCATGGAGTATTCAATGAACCACCTCAGCAAAATTGTCGCCTGCGCACTGGTTGGCCTGGCCCTGGCGGGTTGCACCGGCACCCCGATGAAAACCAAGCAGTACGACAGCAGCCAATACACCGTTGTCGGTCACAGTGAAGCGAAGGCCACCGGCCTGCTGCTGTTCGGCATGATCCCGATCCGCCAGAACAACCGTTTCGTGCGTGCTCAGAATGCCGCGATCCTGGCCAAGGGCGGCGACGCCATGATCAACACCCAAGTGCAGGAAGACTGGTTCTGGGCCTGGGTCCTGACCGGTTACACCACCAAGGTGTCCGGTGATGTGGTCAAGCTGAAAACCGTTCAGTAAGACCCCAGCTGTTGTGGGGGAGGGATGTGCAGTGCTGGCTGGCGTGGTGATTTTATCCAGTCACCGCTAGCCAACAGAGCGAGCACCTTCCTCCTCCCGAAGCTCAAGGCTCATGCCATCGCAACTTTGCGACCAGGCGCTGAGCCATTCGGGCATGGCCGGTGAGTGTTCGGCCAACCCCAGCGCGCGAATAAATTCTTGCGGTGCAATCGTGCCCTGGGCCGAACGGAACAGGCCACGCATCATCACCACGCCCACCACGCGCCCCTGGCTCAGGAAACGGTGTTCCATGAAGGTCCACTTCTCGTCCCAGCCCAACAGGCGGGTGTGCACCTCGAACGCTTCGAACAGCTTCAGCTCCCGCCGAAACTTGCCCCACACATCCCCCACGATCGGCACTGCCCGGTTGCGCAATGCCACTTTGTAAGCGCCACTGCGCAGCACGTAATCCATACGCCCTACGTCGGCCAGCGTGAAGTAGCGCCCATTGGTAACGTGGCGGTTGAGATCCAGGTCCAACGGCCACACCCGCATGCGCACCACGGTGGTATCCAGGGGACCCGTCGGCTTGCGCCAGGGACGCCGAAACAGCATTAGCAACAGCCGGAACCAGAGATTCATAAAATGCGCCCGCAAGGGTGGAAAACGCTGCACTTTAGACAGGTGCCGAGGCTTGGGCTAGGTGCGCAAATGACTGTTTTCGCGCAAGTCGCGCATTTGGGACATGTCCGGCGGGTTGAACTCATCAAGAACCTGTGGCGAGGGAGCAAGCTCTCACGGAACAAACTACAACCTGCTGACTTTTAATCTGCCAAACACAACGCGGCAATGTGATCTCAGTTAGGTGAGTGCGCCTCCTTTGTGGCGAGGGGATTTATCCCCGTTGGGCTGCGTAGCGGCCCTAAAGCAGTTAACGCAATCTTCCTGGCGCACCGAGTTACCTGGTTTGGGGGCTGCTGCGCAGCCCAACGGGGATAAATCCCCTCGCCACAGGAGCCAGTTCCCCGCGCGACAACGAAGCGTCGCAGACGCGGCGGCCACTCCCTCGTCACAAGAGGTACTTTGGATTCACCTTATGGGGGCTTCAAACTCCGCGCCGGATGTTCAACAAAGCCGCAACCTCAGCCTTTGGCCGCCATCGCAGTCACTTCCACTCGCATCCCTTCAACCGCCAGCGCTGCCACCCCCACTGCGGCGCGTACCGGCCAGGGTTTGGCGAAGAAACGCTGGTACACCTCGTTGAAGGCCGCGCGGTCGGCCATGTCGGTGAGGTAAATGGTCAGGTGCAAGACCCGCTCCATGGAACTGCCGGCGCCTTCCAGGGCTGTCTTGAGTGCCTGCAATGTGCATTCGCTTTGCAGGGTGATGTCACCCAGTTCCAGGCTGCCGTCAGGGCGAGTGGGGATCTGGGTGGAAACCAGCAGGCCGCCGAAGCCGGCAACGTCGGAGGAGATGGAGTCCGCGTCTGGGTCGGGAATGAACGTGATGTCTTGGTTTGCCATGAAAGCCTCTTGTTCAGGAAAGGGTAATGGGGCGGTCGCGACGCAGACGGCCCTTGCGCGGCCAGTTTACCGTCCATCGTCGAGCCTTTCGTGATTTCCTTTCTCTGCCCATGAACAACCCTCGACTCCCGCATCCGGCCTTCGAGCCCGGCCATCGCATCGGCGCCAGTTTGGGCGCGTGCGACGCCGGGAGACAGATCAGCTGCGCGCCTCATCCGTCTCGTTTCGATGATGGTCAGGCCAACTGTCGACGGGGCGCGCACGGTCTTCGTTGAACATCTGCGTGAGCAACGCGTTGGCGCGCCGGTAGGCGTCGTGCCTGAACTTGAGGTCGTCTTCCGGCTGGGCGACGATTTCCTCCAGCATCTGCAGATTCAAACGACGGAACTGATCCGCGCGCTCGCGCGCTTCGTAAGCCCCGACACCCATCTGCACCAGCGCATTTCGGCCCAATGCCAACGCGCTCTCGAAGGTTTCCCGCTCGGCGGCCTGCACGCCCATCTGCCGCAGGGTGATCAGGTGCCCCATGTCCCGCGCACGGACGATCAGTTTCAACGCGGGGAAGTGCTCCCGGGCCAGTCGGGTCAGCGTCAGGTTGTCCTGCTGGTCGTCGATCGCATTGATCAACACCACCGCCTGGCCGGCACCGGCCGCGTGGAGCAGATCGAGGCGAGTGGCGTCGCCGTAGAACACTTTCACGCCGAATTTGCGCAGCGTCTCGATGTTGTCGGGGTCATGGTCCAGCACCACCACCTCGACGCCGCAGGACATCAAGAGACGTCCGGCGATCTGTCCGAAGCGGCCGAACCCGGCGATGATCACCCGTGGGTTCTGCTGATCGACGAGGTCGGATTCCTGGCGGTCTTTGCTGGTGTTGGACTCTATTCGATCCAGCAGCAGGATCAGCAAGGGCGTCAGGCACATGGACAGGGCCACCGCCAGCGTCAGGCTCTTGCCCCACTGGTCTGTCAGAATGCCAGCCAGCGTGGCGGCGCCGAACACCACGAAGGCGAACTCGCTGCCCTGGCCGAGCAACACTGCTTGCCATGAGCGTTGGCCGGTAGGGACGTTGAGGAACCGGCTGACGGTCTTGATCACCAGCAATTTGATCAGAATGAAACCCAGGGTCAGGGTCAGGACCTTCAGCGGTGCATTGATCAGCGTGCCAAAATCGATCGACATGCCGACGCCGATAAAAAACAGCCCCAGCAGTAAGCCTTTGAACGGTTCGATGTCGCTTTCCAGGGCATGGCGATATTCAGAGCTGGCCAGCAGCACCCCGGCGAGGAACGCGCCCATGGCCATCGACAAGCCGGCCTCTTCCAGAAGAAAACCGAAACCGAACACCAGGAACAGCGCCACGGCGCTGAAGATTTCACGCAGACCCGACCGCGCGGCGAAGCGCAGCAGCGGGCGCGTCACGTAGCGTCCCAACAGCACGACGACGCTGATGGCCACGACGATCTTGACGATCGAAAGCACCAGAGCGGTGCCTGACGGCGTTTCACCGTGGGCCGACAACAACGGAATCATGGCAACCAGGGGAATGGCCGCGATGTCCTGGAACAACAAGACGGCGAAGCTGCTGCGCCCGACGGCGGTCGACGTCAGGTTGCGCTCGTTCATCGCTTGCATGGCGATGGCCGTGGAGGACAGGCTCAGGGTCAGGCCGACCAGCAGCGCGGCCGTCCAATTCAGCCCCAGGGCCGCGCAGAACACCGCGATTGCCCCGCCACAGGCGAGCATCTGCAAGGCGCCGCCACCGAACACCATCCTGCGCAACGCCCAGAGCCGCTTGGGATCGAGTTCGAGCCCGATCACGAACAGCATCAGGACGACACCGATTTCGGCGAATTCCAGAATCGCCTGTACGTCAGTCACGAGCTTGAGCCCCCACGGGCCGATCACGCACCCGGCCAGCAGATAACCCAACACCGGGCCCAGGCCCAACCTGACGGCAATCGGCACGATCAACACCGCCGAACCCAGGTAGATAAGCAGTTCAATCAGGCTGTGAGTCTCCATATCAATCTTCCTTCCAGGAGGCCAGGCGTGCGCTGTAGTGTTCGATTTGTGCGTCCAGGGTCTCGGACGCGCCGGCATACGCGCCGTGTACCACGACCGGCTCCAGCCAGCGCATGTGGCAGTAGATGGCCGTTGCGTGGAGGGGCTGGGCCAGCACCTGGAAACCCGGGCAGGCGCCGATCTGGAAATGATCGTGGTTGCCACCCGTGGTAACAGCCCATAGCAGGGGCTTGTCTTTGAGGGCTGTGGCGTCTCTGCCATAGGCCCAGCCATGGGTGAACACTTTATCGATCCACAATTTCAGCAGCGGCGGCATGCTGTACCAATGCATCGGGTGCTGGAGAACGAGCAGTTGGCTCTGTTCGACGGCGCGCTGTTCGGCCCCGACGTCGATGTTGAAGTCCGGATAAAGCTCGTAGAGCGACCGTATGACCACGTCCGGATTGCTGGATGCCCGCTGGAGCATTTGCTGGTTGACCCGTGATTGGTCGGGGTAGGGGTGGGCGTAAATGATCAGAATCATCAGGGTAATTCCGGGAGGCCGGTCCGGGTCAAAAGGCCGGATATCCTACCGAGGAAGGCGCGTGTTGTTTAGAACATTGTTTGCCGGCGTGTCGTGTTCGGGTCAGTTGAGCGGCAGCGAGACCTTGACCTCCAGGCCGCCGCTGCGCCGATTCCTGAGGGTCAGCGTCCCGCCATGCTCCAGCACCGTCGCCCGTGCCGCCGACAGCCCCAGGCTGACACCACCGGTGTTCTTGTTGCGTGAGCCCTCGATGCGGAAGAAGGGTGCGAAGACTTGCTCGTGCAACTGCGGCGCGATGCCAGGTCCGCGGTCGTGGACGCGAATTTCGACGCGGTCCATGAACGCCTTGAGCTGAACGCCCGGCTCGCTGCCATATTTGCTCGCATTGTCGATCAGGTTGACCAGCGCTCGCTTGATCCCGATGGGCCGGCCCACATAAACGAAACGATGAGCGCCCTCGAATGAAACCTCAGTGCCGGCATCCTTGAAGTCGTCGACGACGGTGTGCAGCAGCTCGGCCAGGTCGAACGCGGTGGCGTGTTCGAGCCGAGCTTCGTCGCGAAAAAATTCCAGCGCGCTATTGACCATCACCTGCATTTCATCCACGTCCCTGAACAGTCTCGATTGCTGTTCGGCGTCGTCGATGAACTCTCCACGCAGGCGCATGCGGGTCAGGGGGGCGCGCAGGTCGTGGGAGATGGCGGCGAGCATTTGTGTGCGGTCCTGGACGAAGTGCTGGAGCTGGGCCTGCATGGCGTTGAACGCGAGGATCGCCTGGCGGATTTCGTGAGGGCCGACCACGGGGATGGGCGGCGCCTTGAAGTCCACGCCAAAGCGCCTGGCGCCCTCGGCGAAGCGTTCCAGCGGGGTCGCCAGGTGCCGCGTGGCAATCAAGCCGACGATGAAAGTCGATAAAAGAATCAGCGCGATAATGATCAGGTTGCGCATCCATTCCTTCATGCCCCAACTGCGAGAGGGCACGGAAAACTCCACCCAGGAATGGTCGGCCAGTTGGATGAGGACCGCGTAGCGTCTGTTTGGCTGATCGGCGGGCCAATCGGCGGGCTCGAAGGCCTCTATCCTGGCGTCGGGCCTGCCCAGCTGCTTGCGCAGGAACGCCGAGCCCTCACTGAATTGCGGGTCGTCGATCACCGGTAATCGTGCATCTTCACGGCGGGGTAACCATTGCGCGGCGAACGCCTGGTCGCTGGCCGCCCTGGCGATATCGGGTCGTTGTCCGGGCGCCACCGAGTCGATGATGCGAGTGATGGCGGCGGCCTTCTCCATCAGGCCGGTTTCCATCAGGGGAGGGCGCGCCCAGGTTCCGGCCAACAGGCCGAACAGCTCGTTCAATGCCAGTAAGGTCAGCATGGCGAGCATGGTGGTCAGGGCAATCCAGCGGGCGACCGTATCGCGTGGTCGATGAAAGGGTGAGAGCTTGGCCTTCATCGCTTCACCACGTGGGGGCTGAAGAGGTAGCCGCTGTTGCGAATGGTGCGGATCATCGATGGGCCAGTGATATCGGTCTCCAGCTTGCGGCGCAGCCGGCTGACCTGGACGTCGATGCTGCGATCGAACGCGTCGTACGTTTCGCCGCGGGCCAGGTCTAGCAACTGCTGGCGAGTGAGGACCCGGCGCGGGTGTTCGGCAAAGACCAGCAGCAACTCAAACTCGCCGGTGGACAGCGGGATCATGACTTTGTCCGGCGAGCGCAACTCGCGACGGGTGACGTCCAGTTGCCAGCTTTCGAATTCCAGAATCAGACGCGAGGTGTTATTCAATGTGTCCCTGGCTTCACCGGTGCGTCTGAGCACGGCGCGCACCCGGGCCAGCAGCTCGCGCGCATCGAACGGCTTGGTCAGGTAATCATCCGCCCCCAGCTCAAGACCGACGACGCGATCACTCAGCTCACCCATGGCCGTGAGCATGATGATGCCGACCGTATGCTCGGCCCGCAGTCGCTGGCAGAGCACCAGTCCACTGTCTCCCGGCAACATGACATCGAGGATGATCAGGTCCGGCAACCGACGCGCCACCGCCTGCCACAGGGCGGCACCGTCGGCGGCCACTTCGACGCTATAGCCATGTTGCTCGAGGAATTTGCGCAAGAGGGCGAGGACTTCGAGGTCGTCGTCCACCAGTAATAGATGGCTCACAGTGGGCACGCACGGCAATGAATACAGAAGGGGATACTAGGGTTAATCCGGGGGCTGCGTCATATATTTCAACTTGGTAATAAAGTTGCCGACGGGCAATGTTCTGGAAATCTTCAGGCAAAAAAACAAGGGCAGGATCGCCCCATGTCAGTCAGTTGAAAATGGCCAGCCCAACACGCAATCTCGCCACGGGATTTGTGCACGGCGGTGTCTCCCCTAACTGACCGGTATCGCCCCATCCCTTGCCGAGATAGCCTTGTATGCCGATCACCAAGCCCGTTGCGCTGTTTGTCCGTTGCGCTGTTGTCGTAGTACTCGTGGCAGTCGCCAGCGGCTGCACCAGCACGCCCGCTGCAACCCCTGGCAGTTGTGAACGTGCGAGCTACACCGTCGATGATCCGGCAGAGCCGGTCAACCGGGGCATCTTCGCCTTCAACCGGACGGTCGATGACTATGCGTTGGCCCCGGTTGCCCGTGGTTATCTCAAGCTTCCGGACGTGGTACAGACTGGGGTCCATAATTTCGTGGCGAACTTCGGTGAGCCCAAGGTCTTCATCAACGATCTGCTGCAAGGCAACGCCCAGCGCTCGGTCAACACCCTGGGCCGCTTCGTCATCAACACCACCGCAGGCATCGTCGGGCTGATCGATGTGTCGGGCAAACTGGGTATCGAACGCCACAAGGCCGATTTCGGCCAGACCTTCGGCGTCTGGAACATCGCCCCCGGGCCGATTGTCGAACTGCCGCTGCTGGGAACGTCCAGCCTGCGCGACGCAACGGGCAGACTGCTGAGTTCTGCGGTCGATCCGTTCGGCAGCAACAGCGACACGGTCGATACGTTGAGTACGATCAATACCGTAGGCGGGGTTGTCGATGGTCGTGCCGAGGCGCTCCCGCTGACGGACAAGTTGCGCGGCCGGCCGGATTACTACGCGGCGCTTCGTGACTCGGTAGCGCAGCGGCGCGCCGATTTTGTCGCCCAGGGCAAGTTGGGCGCGGTGGCTGGGGATGACGCCGATTGCCAGGAGGGAGCGACCGTTGATGAGTAACCCTGTATTGGTGCTGCACCGGCGAGTGAAAACCCTCGACCGAGGCATTTTGCATTGCCGGGAGATCGAGCTGCAGTTGACGGAGGATGGTCGACATCTGCTGCTCAGCCGTTATCTGGAGTTGTACAGCCATGACCAGGCCGGCGCGTGCGACCTCCAGAATTACCGGGTGCCGCTGGCGAGCATGATTCGCTGGATGGTCAGTCATGGGGAGCGGGTAAACCCACTGGTCCGGTAGCCTTGCGCCGACGTAGAGACTGCTAGACTTTACCGTCCAGCTATCTCTCGGAGAGATCGGATGAACAACAAAAACACGATTTGTCTCTGGTACGACGGTGCTGCGCTGGAGGCTGCGCAGTTCTACGCCGCGACGTTCCCGGACAGTGCGGTGCAGGCCGTTCATCAAGCCCCCGGTGATTATCCGATGGGCAAGCAGGGTGATGTGCTGACGGTGGAGTTCACGGTAATGGGCATTCCATGCCTGGGGCTGAACGGAGGTCCGGCGTTCCAGCACAACGAAGCCTTTTCGTTCCAGGTCGCGACCGATGACCAGGCCGAAACGGACCGCTTGTGGGACGCGATTATCGGCAATGGCGGCCAGGCAAGTGCCTGCGGCTGGTGCAAGGACAAGTGGGGCCTGTCCTGGCAGATCACCCCTCGCGTGCTGACCGCCGCGATAGCCAATCCCGATAAAGCAGCCGCCAAGCGCGCGTTCGAAGCCATGATGGAGATGACAAAGATCGACATCGCGGCCATCGAAGCAGCGTTGAAAGGTTAACCAGCGGTCACCGCCGATTCCCTGTGGGAGCGGGCTTGCTCGCGAAAGCGGTGGGCCGGCTTGGATTGATATTGAATGTGCCGCCGTCTTCGCGAGCAAGCCCGCTCCCACAGGAATTTTCAGCGGCCTCGAGATTCGAAACCAGCGCAATCCCCTGTGGGAGCGAGCCTGCTCGCGATGACGGCGGCACATTCAACATGGCTGCAACCTGATCTGCCGCCAGTCAGCTCATCCCTGGGCGGCTTCAGGCAACCTGGCGATCACCTTGATCTCGAACTGAAAACCATACAGCCACGTCACCCCCACCGCCGTGAGCGTCGGATGCGGTGCGCTGCCCCAGAATTCGGGCACCACTTTCCAGATCGTTTCGAATGTCGATTCTGGATCGACGATGAAGACCGTGACATCGACCACATCATCAAAGGTGCAATCGGCGGCGGCGAGAATGGCCTTCAGATTGTTGAACGCCAGCCGAACCTGGTCCTCCAGTTCGGGTTCTGGCGAGCCATCTTCGGTGCTGCCGACTTGCCCCGATACGAATAAAAAGCCATTGGAGCGAATCGCCGGCGAATAGCGATTACGCTCATAAAGTGCCTGGCGTCCGGCGGGGAAAACTACATCGCGCTGCGTCATGGGTGCCTCCATCAAAAGGTCGGATTCAACGTTGAGAACACTCTAGGGGCTTGTGCGCGGACGATAAACGAGCAACCTTGGCGATCACTGTTTGTAAAATCCAAACAATCTGACGGACACCGGGGCAGCAATGGATCGTTTCGACGCGATGCAAGCATTCGTTCGAGTGGTGGAGGCGGGCAGCTTCACCAAAGCCGCCGACACACTGCACATGAGCAAAACCACCGTGACCCAACTGGTGCAGCAACTGGAGGCGCGGCTGCGCGTCAAGTTGCTCAACCGCACCACGCGCAAGGTCAACGTCACCGCTGACGGCGCCGCTTATTACGAGCGGGTGATCCGCCTGCTGGCCGACATGGACGATGCCGAGACCAGCCTGTCCGGCGCCCAGGCACTGCCCCGGGGACGACTGCGAGTGGATGTGCCAAGCCCGTTGGCGACCATGATCCTGGTACCGGGATTGCCGCAATTTTACGCACGATACCCGGACATCCAGATCGACATGGGCGCCAGCGACCGCATCGTCGACATCATCGATGAAAATGTCGATTGCGTGGTGCGCGGCGGCGAGCTGACGGACCAGTCGCTGATCGCCCGGCGCGTCGGCGATCTGGCCCTTGGCGTGTTTGCCGCACCGAGCTATCTGCAGCGCGTCGGCACGCCTGCGCATCCGCGAGAACTGGAAGATTCCCAGCATCGCATCGTCGGTTTCCTCTGGGCGCGCACCGGCAAAGCGCTCCCTTACGCCATGCACAACCACGGCGAACATCTGCACATCAAAGGACGCTACGCACTGGCCGTGGATGATGGCAACGCCTACCTCGCGGCGGGGCTGGCGGGGTTGGGTGTGCTCTGGCTACCCGAGTACATGTCCAGATCCCACCAGGCGCGAGGGGAGTTGGTGCCCCTGTTCGAAGACTGGCGCCTCGACCCGATGCCGCTCTACGTGGCTTATCCTCCGAACCGGCATATCAGCGCCAAGTTGCGGGTGTTCATTGAGTGGGTGGTGGAGTTGATGGCGCAACACGGGCCTGTTATTGACCGATCCGGGTTATGAAACCCGACCGCATGACTGCAGAGGAGACGCACCATGGACCGATTCACCGGCGGTTGCCTATGCGGCAACGTTCGCATCCAAGCTTCGGGCCGCCCCTACCGGGTTGGCCTTTGCCACTGCCTCGACTGCCGCAAGCATCACGGGGCGCTCTTCTACGCCTCTGCCGTGTTTCCCCAGGATGCCGTGACGATCGAGGGTGAAGCCCGGGACTACGCCGGACGCTTCTTCTGCCCGCGCTGCGGCTCGTCGGTGTTCGCCCGTACCGGCGACGAGGTTGAAGTGAACCTGGGAACGCTGGATGCCCCGGATCAACTGATGCCCACCTACGAAAGCTGGACTGTGCGCCGTGAGTCCTGGTTGCCGGCGTTTCCGTTCACCAGGCACTACCAGCATGATCGAGAAGGCACCGGGCGCTTCGAGGAGTAGGCGCGGTAGCGGGTCTTAGTCGAAGCCCACAATCGCGTCAGTGTGATCCCGCGCCGTCATCATGGAAGTGAATCAACGCACCCACCCGCCGGCCCAGGTCAGTCAGGCTGAAAGGTTTGGCCAGTACGTGGGTCGTGGCGTCGACCGAAACCATATTTTCCCCCTCGGCAAATCCGGTGATGAACAACACTTTCAGCGCGGGGTATCTGACCTTCATTTCATTCGCCAGGCTGATGCCATTCATGGTTCCGGGCAGGCCGATATCTGTCAGCAATAAATCGATATGCTCGGTCTTATCGGCCTGTTTCAGGGCAGAGACGCTGTCCAGCGCATCGAGGACGTGATAGCCGGTTTCAGTCAGGAATTCCGAGACCAACTGGCGAATCGCCGCTTCGTCGTCGACCACCAGGATGGTTTCGTTGGCGCCGGGCTGCAAAGGTGCAGTCTCATCCAGATGCGCGCTCTTCACCCTGATGGGGGATTGGCTGACAACCGGAAAATACATCGTCACGGTCGTGCCCACGCCGACGCTGCTCTGAATTTTCACCTGCCCTCCGGATTGCTGGGCAAACCCGTAGATCATCGACAGACCCAGGCCGGAGCCTTCGCCAATGCGCTTGGTGGTGAAAAACGGATCGAACACCCGAGACAGGATATCGGCGCTGATCCCCGTGCCCGAGTCGGTGACCGAGATCGCCACGTACAGGCCCGGCGGTATCATTTTTTCGCTGGAAGATGTCGCATCGATAACGCAGCGCTGAACGTCAAGTTTCAAGTTTCCGCCGCCGGGCATCGCATCCCGGGCGTTGATCGCCAGATTGAGCAGGGCGTTCTCCAGTCCATTGGGGTCGCATTTGATTGGATCTTGCCCCCTGAAAGCGCATTCGACATGAATGCTCGGGCCCACGGAGCGCCGGATCATTTCTTCGAGGCCGGCCACCACTTTGCGCGGTTCGAGAATTTCCGGCTCCAGAGATTGCTGCCTGGAAAATGCCAACAGGCGCTGGGTCAGTGCGGCTGCGCGCGTTGCTGAGGTCAGGGCGACGGAGTTGTAGCGAGACAGTTCGCCGTAGCGTTGACGGTCGATGTGCCGTTGCATCAGCTCCAGGCTGCCGGTGATGCCGGCCAGCAGGTTATTGAAGTCGTGAGCGATGCCCCCTGTCAGTTGGCCTACCGCTTCCATTTTCTGACTTTGCCGCAGTTTCGACTCAGCCAGTGCGCGCTCCTGTTGTTCGGCTTCAAGCTGCTCGGTACGGCTTGCAATACGTTCTTCGAGCAGATCGTTCCAGTCTCTGAGCGCTGCCTCCAGTTGCACCCGTTCATTGATGTCTTCGGCGGTGCCGTACCACTGCTCGCATCGTCCTTCGGAGTCCAGGCTACAAAATGCGCGGATTCTGAACCATCGATATTCTCCTGTGGATTTTCGCAACTGGATCTGCGCGTCGAAGGGCTGCAAACTCGCCAACGACTGATTCCACAACCTGGCAAATGAGATTCGGTCATCGGGGTGCGTTGCGTTCAACCACTGGCGTCCCAGTGTCTGCTCCGGCGACCTTGCGGTGTATTCATACCAGCGTTGATCCAGCGATGTCACCGCGCCATGGCTGTCGGCCGTCCAGGGCCAGAGCGGATTGAGCTGCGCGGCGATTCGGTAGTGTCTTTCGCTTTCACGCAATTTTTTTTCAGTCAGACGCATGGCCTGCATGGTTTTGGCGCGTTTCAATGCTGCACCCAGCAGGTTGCTGTAGCCGCGCAGAAAATCAATGTCGCTCTCGCTAAACTGCCGGGGGCTGCGGCTGTCGACTTCGAAGATGCCGAAGGGCCGCTTCTCGGTGGCTCCGTATACCAGCACGTTGACGAACGCCTGGACGCCGTTGCGTGTTTGGAAGTCGTGATAATGAAAGCGTGTTTCTGAGGCAATATCCGTGGAGGTGACGGCGCCGCCCATGTCCAGGGAATACCGCTCCGGCGTTCCTTCCGATGCCTGGATCCGGACTTGACCCACGACGCCCGGCAACCAGCCCACACCGTTGCGTACAAAGAAAGTGACGCCGTCGTCTTCCAGCGACATGAATTTCGCCAGATGGGTTTCCAGTGCCTCGCCTACCAAACGACAGGCCTCGTCGAGGATGTGCTCCAGGTCGTCTGAAACCAGGGCCAGCTCGCCGAACTCGGCAAGTACCTTGCGTTGACGTAATAAAGTGTCTTCGATTGTCATGTGCGTCACCCTTGGTACGTCTTGAATATCCGAGGGTTGTAGGACGGCTAGGTTCATATGAATTGATGAGCGTGCCAGTCAGGGCCATCTGCTGAGTTTATGTCCGTCAGAGAACACTTGTGGGAGCGGGCTTGCCCGCGAAGACGGCGGCCAGTCAACATTGATGTTGCTCGGCACACTGTCTTCGCGAGCAAGTCCGCTCCCACAGGTTCAGATCCTTAACTGACTGGCGTCAGTGCCATGTCCCGGCTTTATTCCCGAAGAAACGTCAGCAGATCCTGGTTCAGGCGGTCCTTGTGCGTCTCGGTCAGGCCATGCGGCGCGCCGGGGTAGACGATCAGACGAGCGCCCTTGATCAGCGCCGCCGAGGCCCGGCCGGAAGCAGCAATGGGCACGATCTGATCGTCGTCCCCGTGGATAACCAGGGTCGGCATATCGAACTTCTTCAAGTCGCCACGGAAGTCGGTGGCCGAGAAGGCCGCGATCGAATCGTAGGTGTTCTTGCTGCCACCCTGCATGCCCTGCACCCAGAACGACTGGATCAGACCTTGGGACGGCTTGGCACCCTCGCGGTTGAAACCGAAGAAGGGACCGGAGGCAATGTCCAGGTAAAGCTGTGAGCGGTTCTCCAGGGACGCCTTGCGCAGCCCGTCGAACACCTCGAGGGGCAAGCCGTTGGGGTTGGTTTCGGTCTTGAGCATCAGCGGTGGGACTGAGGAAACCAGCACGGCCTTCTTCACCCGGCCAGTACCATGGCGACCGATATAGCGAGCCACTTCGCCGCCACCGGTCGAGAACCCAACCAACGTGACCTCTTTGAGGTCCAACGCTTCAATCACCGCCGCCAGATCGTCGGCGTAGTGATCCATGTCGTTGCCTTCCCACGGCTGGCTGGAGCGGCCATGACCGCGACGGTCGTGGGCAACAACGCGGTAACCTTTGGCGGCGAGGAACATCATCTGCGCTTCCCAGCTGTCGGCGTTCAGCGGCCAGCCGTGACTGAAGGTGACTACCTGGCCATCCCGTGGGCCCCAGTCCTTGTAGTACAGATGCACGCCATCCCGGGTGGTGATGTAGCTGGAGGACTGAATAAAGCTGCCGACGGCGGACGTGCTCGCCGCGATTTGGGCGGGGGAGGCGGCTTCGGCGCTGAGGGTTGCCAGTGCCAGCGTCGCAATGGCCAGGGTGCGGTTGAGTGTGTTCATCGTTTCTCTCTCCATAAGGGTCGGGTTTGATGGGCGGCGATCGTCATCGATCGCGTTGGTGGGCAGATTAGAGAGAGAGGCCGATGGCGAGAATGGCGTTGGTATCGATAGCAACTATAGGAATAACAGATACCTGCGGTCAGATACGAGGGTGGGCCAACTACAGGAATCCGTTGTGGGGTATCTGTGGCGAGAGGCCAAATCCCTACGTCAAAAGTGGCTCCTCTTAAACACTGCGCCGCTCAGCCGAACGAACGCAGCGGCACCAAAGGGGCCTGGTTCCGAGAGGTTGCAAAGGTCAGGAATTTGAACTGCGTCATCGGTTTGGAGCGGGTTTGCGTCTATGCTTATTGAGTCAGTTCCATCAGGCCCACCGTGAACACCGAGCGGCCTACCAGGAGAATATGTGAGACTTTCGACACCGGTTGCAGCGCTGCTCTGTCTATTGCTTGGCACTGTGGTCAGGGCCGGGGAATATCAGGTGGTTACCGAAGAATGGGCCCCCTACAACTATCAAGAAAACAACCAGCTCACCGGCATGACCACAGAGATCGTGCGGGCCATCATGGCCCTGACCGGGGATGACTTCGAGGTGCTGCTGCAGCCCAGCATGCGCGCCACCCAGGTACTGAGGACCCGAAGCAAGACCCTCATGTTTTCACTGTTCCGCACGGCGGAGCGCGAGCCGTTGTACAAGTGGGTCGGGCCGATCGTGGAAGAGTCCATTTATGCTTATCAGTTGGCCAGTACACCGCCGGTGACCTCCCTGGAGCAACTGCTGCATGCCCCGCAGATCACCACGCGTCATGCCGGCCTGGTCCCGCAGATGCTGCAGTCGCTGGGCTTCAACAATCTGGACAAAAGTGCAACCGAGAGCAAGCTGCTCTACCGCATGCTGCTCGCCGGGCGCACCGGTATCATCGTAGGCGACACCGATGCGGGGGTGGCTTACTACAGCCGCCAGTTGAATATCGCGCCTGGCACACTGCGCAAAATTCCCATCGAGCTCTATCGGTCCTCGCTGTACATCGCCTTCAGCCTTGACTCTGAAGATGAGGTGGTGGCTGCGTGGGCCAAGGCTTTGGAGCAGTTGCGGCGTTCTGGCGAGGTGGAGCGGATTCAGCGGCGGTATGAGCGGCCCGTTGGGCAATAAACGAAAGCTCGCTGCTCACATCCTTCGCAGGCCCCCAAAGGCTCGAACCGCTCACTCGTGTCCATCCTCACATTGCGCAACCCCACGGTTTCCAGGTGTGAGGCGTACAACGGCTCCGAAAAATAACTGATCAGAATCGAGCGACGGCGCGCGCCAATCGAGTTCAGACTGCCCGCATGGACCAGATCGACATCGAACACCAGGATGTCTCCCGCGCCGCCTGAAAGCTGTACGGAGCGCGACTCGTTGTTGAGGTCCATGGGCGGCTCTCCCTGCTCGGGGCGATGGCTACCGGGGACGATACGTGTCGCGCCGTTCTCGGGGCCATAATCGTCGAAAAAAGCCAGGGCGATGGCGATGTCGCCTGGCCGTTGGGCCGACAAGTCGCGGTGCAGTTGTTGATGGCCGCCACCGAGAAGAGGCTCGCGGCCCTCCACCTGCGAGAGAAAGAACCGCTCCCCGATCAGCTCACTCACCACAGCCAGCACCTGGGGCAGGCGACACACAGCTTGAACCTTCGCATCGTCATCCAGCATCGAGTAACGCCAGTCCATGCCACGCGGCACTGGCCACTGGTCCGACGGTTTCACCCCGGCGTCGAACACGGCACGCAGGTCACCCAGCCACTCGGCGGGGATCGCTCGGCGGAGTAGGGCATAGCCTTCCTGATGCAGTTGTTTGCGGTCGATCATGGTGATCTCGGTTTCCTTGTGAAGCATGAAACGTTTGCTCCCGTGCGCCCTCGTTGTGCCGGGCGAACAACCTTTCCTCCATCCGACCCCCTCAAAGCAACCTTTAAATGCCAGAATCTCTTTACTAGATCGTTTTGGAGATCACGATGCTTCGCGTATTTGAACAACGGCTCGACCCTTTTCCACCCGACGAGGCACCGCCACCACCTGACGGTCTGGCGCGGTTCCTGTGGGCCTGCACCCGGGGCGCCCGCGGTTATATTCTCGCGCTTGCGCTGCTCAGTGCCGCTGTATCGATTTACGAAGCCTGGCTGTTTTCTTTTCTCGGGCAGGTCGTGGACATGCTATCGATCTGGCAGGCAGGCGGCGATGCGGTCAGCCAGGAAAGTCGAGTGCTGTGGGGCATCGGCGTGGTGCTGGTGACCAGCATTGGGCTGGTAGCGTTGCGCACGATGGTGCAGCACCAAATATTGGCGATCAACCTGCCGTTGCGGCTGCGCTGGGATTTTCATCGGCTGATGCTGCGACAAAGCCTTTCGTTTTTTTCCGATGAATTCTCCGGCCGGGTCACCACCAAGGTGATGCAGACGGCGCTGTCGGTGCGCGAGGTGCTATTCACCATTATCGAGATCGCTCCGGGGATCGGGGTGTACTTCATCGCGATCATCGCGCTGGCCGGCGGCTTCGATCTGAAGCTGATGCTGCCTTTCATTGCCTGGGTGGCGTTGTTCGGTCTTGCCATGCGCTACTTCGTGCCCCGCCTTGAGAAAGTAGGGCAAGAGCAGGCCCATGCGCGGTCATCAATGACCGGGCGTATCTCAGATGCCTACACCAACATCACCACGGTGAAGCTGTTCTCCCACTCCAAACGTGAAGCACACTTCGCGCGCGCAGCCATGGAGGATTTCAAGCAAACCGGTTTTCGCCAGATGCGCCTGGTCAGCCAATTCGAAATCGTCAATCAGGTACTGGTGGTCGGGTTGATCATGGGGGCCGGCGGTTATGCCCTATGGCTATGGCACCAAGGCGAAGTGGGCGCGGGTGCCGTGGCGGCGATTACTGCCATGGCGTTGCGCATCAATGGCATGTCGCACTGGATCATGTGGCAAATGACCTCGCTGTTCGAGAGCATCGGCACCGTGCAGGATGGTATGGCGA
The DNA here is from genome assembly GCF_030687835.1 of Pseudomonas hefeiensis. Lineage (NCBI taxonomy): Bacteria > Pseudomonadati > Pseudomonadota > Gammaproteobacteria > Pseudomonadales > Pseudomonadaceae > Pseudomonas > Pseudomonas hefeiensis. The sequence continues at coordinate 3,892,185 of NZ_CP117449.1, read as the reverse complement.
CCCTGGCCCGTGGCCCCAAGGTGCAGGATGCGCCAGACGCTGGCGAGCTGGTCACCACTGGCGGCGCGGTGACCTTCGACAATGTGAGCTTCAATTATAACGGCGAACGCCAGGTGCTCGACGGCCTGAGCCTGAGCATTCGCCCGGGCGAAAAGATCGGGCTGGTGGGCCGCTCCGGTGCCGGTAAATCCACGCTGATCAACCTGCTGCTGCGCTTTTACGACGTGGACAAGGGAGAGATTCGCATCGACGGGCAGAACATCGCGCACGTCACCCAAGACAGTCTGCGCAGCGCCATCGGGATGGTCACTCAGGATACTTCCCTGTTGCACCGCTCCATTCGCGACAACATCGCCTATGGGCGCCCCGACGCCACCGATGAGCAAATCCGCAGCGCCGCGGCAAGTGCCCAAGCCGATGGGTTCATCAGCCAACTGAGCGACAAGCAAGGCCACAGCGGCTACGACACCTTGGTGGGCGAGCGGGGTATCAAGCTTTCGGGCGGTCAGCGTCAACGCGTTGCGATTGCCCGGGTGATGCTCAAAAATGCCCCGATCCTGCTGCTTGACGAGGCCACCAGCGCGCTGGATTCAGAGGTCGAAGTAGCCATCCAGGAAAGCCTCGATGAAATGATGCAGGGCAAGACCGTGATCGCCATCGCCCATCGGCTGTCCACGATTGCAGCGATGGACAGGCTCATTGTCATGGATGATGGACGCATCATCGAACAAGGCACCCACGCCGAATTGCTCGGGAAAAACGGCACCTATGCGCGACTGTGGCATCACCAGAGTGGCGGATTTCTGGGGGAGGATCAGGGCGTGGCTGAGGCTGTGGAGTAGGCATGAGGAGCAACAGTCTGGAGCGATCACTGTTCGGGCTGGCCATTGAGATATCTTGTCGATCCGCCAAACATTCCAGGGAAGCCAATGCTCAGTTCACTCATATCAAATGGTCAACCACGAACGCCTGACCGATCAGAACTGATGGTCCCCTGGTGGAGTTTTACCAAAACAGTCCTGGCCGCGACGGCTCTGTCGTTGGTGCGTGATGGGCTGATTGGGTTGGACGACCCCATTGCTGATCAGCCGTTCACGCTACGCCAGCTGCTGCGGCATGAGGCGGGTCTCGCTGATTATGGCGAGCTTGCGGAATATCACGCCGCCGTTACGAACAATGAATCCGCCTGGTCGGCCGATGAAATGATGCAACGCCTTGACGGTGCTCGACTTCGATACACCCCCGGCACCGCTTGGCGCTACTCGAATGTGGGCTACTTGCTCATCGGCAGGCTTATTGAACAGCTGACTGATCTGACGCTTGATGATGCAGTGAGTCAACGCGCACTAACCCCTCTGGGCCTGTCGAACGTTCGCTTCGCTAAAACGCGAGCAGACCTACGAACGACCCATCTTGGAAGTGCCTCAAATTATGACCCCGCCTGGGTCTATCATGGCTTGCTGATCGGCCCGGTTTCGCAAGCAGCGCTATTGCTGGATCGACTCCTTTCTGCCGATCTTCTCTCCAAGGACTTGCTCCAGCAAATGCAGGCAGCTCGAGCATTGGGCGGCCCGATTCCCGGACGCCCATGGATCACCCCGGGCTATGGCCTGGGTGTGATGCAGGGGGCGATTGACGGTGGGTTTTCCCTCTGCGGACACACAGGCGGCGGGCCTGGCAGTGTCATTGCCGTTTACCGTATCTGCGACGGCGGCGCATCGGTTTGTTGCGCCGCTTTTGAGAGGGGGGCCAGTCAAGGTGCGGTCGAAACCTTTGTTGTTGGACAGATGCTGCAAGTTCTGGGGCAGGGGGCTGAAGGCAGTTAAATGTTTTTGGCTTCGCTCTCGTGATTGGCCGAACGCCTGCCTGCGGCGTCAAGCCGTTACGTCGAAATCAGCGGCGCAAGCCATCTACTGACATTTTTTTGTAGTGCGCCTATTTGATTGTTACGGTGACTTTGCCTTTTGATCTGCCCTGCTCGACGTACCGCAGCGCCTCTGCGGTCGATGCAAAAGGGAAGGAACGATCGATGACCGGTTTGATGACGCCAGCCTCGATAAGCGAGGTGATTTTCTGCAGTTGTGTCCCGTTGGCACGCATAAACAAAAATGCATAGCTCACCCCATGTCTGCGGGCTTTTCTGCGAATACCGCTGCTCAGCAGGCGCATGATTTGCCCCAGCACCCAGGACAGGCCTTGCTCTTGGGCAAATTGCGCGGTCGGTGGCCCTGAAAGGGAAATGAGCTGTCCGCCAGGCTTGAGCACCTTGATCGATTTCTCCAGTACATCGGCGCCGAGACTGTTCAACACCACGTCGAAATCGCGCAATTCGTTTGCAAAATCCTGCTGTTTGTAATCGATGACCACATCCGCCCCGAGTGCTTTCACCCATTCGACATTCGCCGTGCTGGTGGTGGTCGCAACGAAGGCGCCGAGGTGTTTGGCGAGCTGAATAGCAAGCGTGCCGACGCCGCCGGATCCGGCATGAATCAACACCTTCTGGCCTTTTTTCACCTGGGCGGTCTCAACCAGCGCCTGCCAGGCCGTCAAACCCACCAAGGGGATGGCAGCCGCTTCGGCCATATCGAGATTCGAGGGTTTCAGCGCGAGCGCGTTTTCGTTCACGGCGATCAGTTCAGCAAACGTCCCGATCCGTGCCTCTGGAGGACGTGCATAGACTTCGTCTCCTGGCTTGAACCGCTTCACCGCCGAACCCGTGCGAACCACCACTCCGGCCAGGTCATTGCCCAACACCAATGGAAATGCGTAGGGCAGGATCAGTTTGAATTCCCCCGTTCTGATCTTCGAGTCCAGTGGGTTCACGCTCGTTGCATGCACCTGAACCAGAACGTCATGCACACCGACCGCAGGGTCGGGCACCTCGCCAATCATTCCGTTCTGCTTGCCGTAGCGGTCGATAAAAAATGCCTTCATGTTGCAGCTGCTCCTGGCGGTGGAATGAGAGTGGGGCGAGGTCGACCTGTCGACATGGATCAGCCTTGAGTCAGATAGCGCTGCGCCACAGCGGACTGCTTGATTTGCGAAAGCAGACCCTGACGCGCCGCTTGCAGGGCATCCCAACGCTCGCCTTCTTGCAGTGGAGGAATGGTCACCGGTTCGCGACGGTCGAAGCCCACCAGGGCGGCGTCGACCAGGTCACCCACTTCCATGATTTCGCTCAAGGTGTTGATGTCGATACCGGCGCGGTCCCAGATTTCTGTGCGAGTGGCGGCCGGCAGTACGGCTTGCACATAAACACCCTGAGGCGACAGTTCCAGGCTCAGTCCTTGGGACAGGAACAGTACGAACGCCTTGGTTGCACCATAGACCGACATGCCGAATTCGGGCGCCAGGCCCACCACCGAGCCGATGTTGATGATCGCGCCTTCACCTGCTTTGGCCAGGCGTGGCGCGATGGCGCTGGCGAGCCGCACCAGCGCAGTGGTGTTGAGGGCCACCAGTTGCGCAACGCTGTCGGTGCTTTGCTCGATGAAGGTGCCGGACTGTGCCGCGCCAGCATTGTTGACGAGGATGCCGATGCGCGCATCATCCCGCAGGCGCGCTTCGACGCTGTGCAGGTCGCCGAGTTGAGTCAGGTCGGCCTGAAGCACTTCAACGGTGACGTTGTGCTCGCCACGCAACTTTGCGGCGAGCGTTTCCAGGCGCAAGTGATCACGAGCGACCAGTACCAGATCATGCCCGCGTTGGGCGAAACGCTCGGCGTAAACCGCGCCAATGCCGGTGGAGGCGCCAGTGATGAGAACGGTAGGGCGAGTAGTCATGATGTCAGCTCTTTATCAGAAACGTGGGTTGGGATTGAGGCACGAGAAAAAATCAGGCTCGATCAGCCAGTGCCTGGGCCAAGGGTATAGGCGGTAAACAGATTCAGGTCGCTCATGGGGGTTGTTCCGTGTCCGTTGGTAACTGGTCAGGTCGCTGGAGATTATGATGATGATCGAAATCTAAGCTGTCAACGGTTTTGATTATGATCAACATCAATGTATGATCAGTCGATGAATTTCCAGCGGTAACGAGGTATCCAAACATGCGAGTGACCAAGGCCCAGGCCCAGGCAAATCGGGAGCACATCGTCGAAACAGCCTCAGTCGTATTTCGCGAGCGCGGTTTTGACGGGGTCGGCGTGGCCGACCTGATGGCCGCCGCCGGTTTCACCCATGGCGGTTTCTACAAACATTTCGGTTCGAAGGCTGACCTGATGGCCGAAGCCTCGGCGAAAAGTCTTGAGCAGTCACTGATCGGCGCCGAAGCATTGAGCGTGAAGGACTTCATTGATGTGTATGTGTCACGGGACCATCGCGACGGTCGCGCCACAGGCTGCACCATGGCGGCGTTGTGCGGTGACGCGGCACGTCAGTCGAGCGATTTGAAGTCGGCATTCGCTGAAGGCATCGAGCGCATGCTGCAAACACTCGGCGAAAAATACCCGACCGGGCCGGATGCGGCGCCGGGTGAGGCGAGGGAGAAAATGATCGACCTGCTGGCGCGCGCGGTCGGCGCGATCATGCTATCGCGCGCCTGTCCTGACGACTCGGCGCTGGCCGATGAAATTCTGGCGGTGTGTCATGCGCAAATGACTGCGTCACTATCTATTCGATCGTAGATTCAGACGTAGAAGAGATGGACGGATGCCTGCTTTCGGCCAGAAATAGACATTCATAAACGACCGTTTTCGGCCCAGAGTGTGTAAAAACGTCAGATTGAGTTTTCTGTATCGACGTCAGCAGCCCGTGCTTTCGTTTCGCAAACTGATCAACATCACGACGCTTCCAGAAGCAGTCAAAACGACTCAGCAGCCTCTTAAAGTCCTTTGGGCGGGGCAAAAAGAGCGGTTTTTACGCCGCTAACGCTTTCATCAAATCAGCGGTGCCGATGATTTTCATGACCCTTTTCAAATTGTAGGCGAGCACGTTCAGACTCATCTCTGCACTGACCCCGTTGAGCTTTCGCGTGAGGAAGTGCGTTGCACCCATCCATTGTTTGAGCGTCCCGAAGGGATGCTCAACAGTCCGTTTTCGGATCCGCATCATTTCCGGCGCGTTGCTCAGCCTGTTCTGCATTTCCTCCAGGACGGCTTCATGCTCCCAGCGTCGAACCCGCCGTTCCGTGCTCGGTGTGCACTGCGGTTTCATTGCGCAACCCCGGCATTTCGAACTCCAGTAACGGTGCAACGCCAGGCCTTTTTCAACGTTGGTATAGCGCCAGATCAGGGCCTCTCCAGCCGGGCAAATGTATTCGTTTTTTGCCGCGTCATAGATGAAGGCATCGTTATTGAAACGCCCGTCTGCTTTGGCTCCAGAGGTCATCGGCTTGGGCACATAGGCGGTGATGCCTGCATCGTGGCAAGCCAGGATTTCTTCGCTTTTGAAGTAACCTCGGTCAGCCACTACCGAAAGCGTTTCTGACGCCATCGCTTCGCGGGCCTGCTTGGCCATCGCGCTGAGTTGATCACGGTCGGAACCGACGTTGGTAACCTCATGGGCAACGATCAAATGGTGCTGGGTATCGACCGCTGTCTGCACGTTGTAACCGACGATTCCAGTGCCGCGCGTCATCATGGAACGGGCGTCGGGATCGGTCAGTGAGACCTGTTTATCCGTCGTTGAGCTGAGTTTCAATGACCTGTAACTCTTTCATCTGAGCTTTGAGCTTGTCGATTTTCTCTTGCAGACGGGCAGCCTTGGGCTGAGCGATCGAGGGTTCTTGCCGATCGGCTTCGTCGAGCGCAGTCAGGTACCGATTGATACCCGATTCAATTTCTTCCATCCGCCGCTTCAGCTTGGCGCTGGTGAAATTGCGATCGCGGTTGTTGACGGCCTTGAATTTACTGCCGTCGATGGCGACCAGATTTTCTCCGAACAGTCCCAGTTGCTGGCACAGCACCACGAATTGGCGGCAGACGCCTCGGATGGCTTTGCTGTTGTCTTTTCGGAAGTTGGCGATGGTCTTGAAATCGGGTATCAAACGCCCGGTCAGCCACATCAGCTCGACGTTGCGTTGGGCTTCTCGTTCAAGACGCCGGCTCGATGGAATGCGGTTTAGATAGCCGTAGATGTAGATCTTCAGCAGGATCGCGGGATGGTAAGCCGGCCGGCCAGTATCAGCCGGTATGGCGCCCTCGAAACCCAGTTTGACCAGGTCGAGTTCGTCGACAAAGACGTCGACTACGCGCACCGGATTGGTATCGCTGACGTAATCGTCGAGGCTCTCCGGAAGGAAGGTACCTTGGCCTCGATGTTCACCTTGGATAAAGCGCTTCATGGGCGGTCCCTGCGATGAAATCCTCAGAAATCATAGCAAGGGTTTGCGAAAGCGTTTTTACACACTCTGGACCCAAAGCAGCCCTTGATGTATGTGTGTTGTCGCCATATGTTATTGGCATTCATGGAGGAATCTGACTGATGGCACGCGTGGGATTGATACTGACACCCGGTTTTGCGGATTGGGAATACGCTTTCATTGCTGGAACTGCGTCTCCGTTTTACGGGATCGACGTCAGGTTTTTCGCTTCTGCTACGGGGCAGTTCCGCTCGCAGGGTGGATTGACTGTAACTGTCGATAGCAGTTTGCAACAATGTCTGGACTGGAAACCGGACGTTGTTGTCGTCATTGGAGGAATGATCTGGGAAAGTGCAGAAGCACCGGATATTCGAGACTTTCTTCATGCTAGTCGTTCAAGTGGAGCGACAATTGCCGGTATCTGTGGGGGAACGCTGGCACTTGCTAGGGCCGGGCTTCTCGACACGGTTCCTCATACCTCGAACAGCGCTGACTTCTTAAAACAAAATGCCGTAGGTTATGAAGGGCGTACGCTTTATCGAAATAGTCCGGTAGCTGTGGTTGCAGACCGCATCATAACTGCTCCAGGCCCTGCACCCGTTAGCTTCACCTGCGCAGTGTTCAAAGATGCCGGGCTATCTTCGGAGATCATTTCTCAGTTCAGGTCAATGTTGGCAGCGGAACATCGGTGATCGCTTCGTCATACAAAACAACCGATCCAGATGATGTGTTCGAGTGGCCACTCTTGGCTGCTCACTGTCAGTCATGGTTGCTAGGGGGGGCGGATTCCACGCCATCCGGACACTCAGCCCACGAACATCCGGACACTCGTTCCACGCTCATTCGGACAGGCAGTCGGGGCGCAGCGACGCAGGTTTGCATTGTTAGTCTGAAGTCCCTGCCGTCGTCAATTTCGTTGCGCGCCTGCGCATCGATTCGCCCTTAAGTTCGATCCGGTAAGCGTTGTGCACCAGCCGGTCGAGGATCGCATCGCCTAAGGTCGGATCACCGATCAGCGCATGCCATTTGTCCACCGGCATCTGGCTGGTCAAGCGCCTTGATCATGCCGTGCAGGCGCAGGGTTTGTAGCTTGTCGAGTGTCGGGTTGGGCAGCATGTTGGTGCTCCTTTTTCAGGTCAGTGGTAGTAGCCAGGGCCGCGCAGGTTGATGTGTTCTTCGGGCAATAACGGCAGGTTTTGCTGGGCCAGCGGTAGCCGTTCCAGTCCTTGGCGCAGGATCGATTCGAGGCTTTTGTAGCTGCACGCGCCCAGTGCCAGCGCACGCTGGCAAGCGGCTTCCAGCCGCTCTTCGCCGTGCTGTTTGCTCAGGCGCAGGATGCCCAGGCAGGCGCGGAAGCCATGCTGCGGGTGGGTTCGGCGTTCGAGGATGTAGGCGATGACGCCGGCCGTATTCGGGCCTGTCTGCTCTGCCCAGCGGATCAGTCGCTGCGGCGTCCACTCGGCATGTTCGCGGTGGCTCTTGGGCATGTGCTCGGTTTGAGTGGTGTGGCGGCCTTTATGTGGCGAGCGCAGATGGCTGGCCACGCGCTGGTTGGCGTGGAAGCACTCGACGGTCTGTGCGGTCAGGCGTACTTCGAGTTGGTGTTTCACCAGTTGGTACGGCACGGAGTAGTAATGGCCGTCGACCTCGACGTGGTAGTCGATGTGTACCCGCACTTTTTTCCATTCGGCGTAGACATAAGGATGCTCTGGCAGCGATTGCAGCGCGGGTTGGTCGATGGCCTCGAAGACCGACCGGCGTGAGCCGGGCAGCTTCTTGAAGGGCTTCTGATTGAGGCGATCCAGCAGCAGTCCGATGGCTGTGTTGAGTTCGCCCAGCGAGAAGAACTGGCGGTTGCGCAGCACCGCTAGGATCCAGCGCTCGACCACTTGCACGCCGACTTCGACCTTGGCTTTGTCCCGAGGCTTGCGAGATCTGGCAGGCAGCACGGCCACGCTGTAATGCTCGGCCAGGTCGCGGTAACTGGGGTTGATGTCGGGCTCGTAGCGATGCGCTTTGGTGACGCCGCTGCGCAGATTATCCGGTATCAGGATCTGCGATGTACCTTGGAATTACTCCATTTTTTTTGCTCTTGATACGCTCTGAAAACAAGTCCAGAATCAAGTCTTTTCCTTCTTCGGTAGGAAAATAAACCCCTTATATTTCAATGAGTCGGACGCCAGATACGAGTCTCGTTTCCCGCTCCAAGATTCAGAAAAAAGCCACTCAGATGAGTGGCTTTTTTTTACCTGAAATTTGTGTGCTGAGGCAGGATCAGGCATTGGAGCCGGTGCACGGGCACATCGTTGTGGCGCTGTTGAACAACGAACCTGTTTGCAAGCGGCTGTGCCTGCGGGGAAGGGAGGTGATTCTCCTGTCGGAGAACCCAAAGTACCCACCGAGGTACGTGCTCGAGGGGGCGAGTTGGTCATTTGTGGGGTAATCACCTGCAGCGTGCGCAGCCATGTCTAAAGTCCAGCCGGTGTTCGCCCTGATCGATTGCAACAGCTTCTACGCCAGTTGCGAACGTGTATTTCGTCCAGACCTGGCCCGGGTGCCCATCGTGGTGCTGAGCAACAACGATGGCTGTGTGATCGCCCGCAGTTACGATGCCAAGCCCTACGTGAAGATGGGGGAGCCGTACTTCCAGATCAAGCACAAGCTGCAAAAGCACGGCATTGTTCCGTTCTCATCGAACTCGCGCTTTATGGCGATATGAGTGAGCGGGTCATGACGCGCATTGAGTCGATGGTGCCGGCGGTTGAGGTTTACAGCATCAATGAAGCTTTTGCTGATCTGACTGGCATTGATGGTCTGGACGCGCTGGGTCGCAGGAGCTCCTGCCAGAGCATCAACCGCTTGCTCCAAGCTGCATTCTTTATCATCAATGTGGCCTGCCTAGCCTTGCTTGCCAAGTCCAACAACAGCGAAGCTGTCTGAAGCGGGCATAGGATATAGTTCCTTGCTCACGATGCCTTGAAGTGCCGGGCTGCAGATTCGGAGGTCTCTTACCTTTCGATGCCCGGAATTGTAATACGGTCTCCGCTATTCACCGCCCGCCACCATCCCACGGCTCGTAGCGCCAACCCGTTGGTTGCCAGATCATCTGGTGCGTCAATTCCAAGGCCTGCAGAAAATCAGGGTCGTGAGCACTCACGATGAGCGCGCCCCTGAATTGTCTGAGCAACTGCTCGACTGCTTCCAAGGCCGCGATGTCGAGATGGTTGTTCACTTCGTCGAGCAGCAATAGTTGCGTCTGTTCGGGGCCGCCTGCCAGCCAGGCGAGCGCTGCGCGCAGGCGCTCGCCACCACTGAGCCGACCGAATGGCGTAGCCATCTGCCGAGCGTCGAGCCCGGCGTTGGCGAAGACCTGGCGAAAGCGGCCCTCCTCGACAGTGCCCAGCTCATTGCGCAGTACCTGCTCGATACTGTGCTCGGGGTCGAAGGTTTCAGCGTGCTGGTCGATCAGGCGAGTGCGTAAGACATGCCGGGCGATGCCGCTGGCAGGCGCCAGTTGCCCGGCTATCACCTTCAGCAGGGTTGATTTTCCGCAGCCGTTCGGCCCGATCACCGCGACTCGCATCGGGCCGTGCAGGGTGAGATCGATGAAGCGGCTGTCGGAGGGACCGTAGGGGAGCTCGCAGTGTTCGAGCGTGACCATCTGGGTCGCATTGGCGACCAGGCCGGTAGGTGCGAGCAGTTGGCTTGAGCGTACCGGCTCGACGTTCGCACTGGCCTGGTCGACCCGCTCGCGCGCCATTTGGCTCAGGCGCGCCTGCTGGATGCGCTGATGGCCGCTGTGCTGTTCGGCGCGCTCTGCCTGCGCATTGGCGACGATGGCTGGGGTACCGGTGGCACGCGCCACCTTGCGACCATGACTGGCACTTTGCACCTCGCGCTGGCGGGCCATGGCGATCTGCTGCTCGACTCTGTCGCGTGCCGCGCGTGCCCTGACCAGTGCAGCCTGGGCGTTGTCCTGCTCGGCCTGGCGCTGCTCGCGATAGCTGCTGTAGCCGCCGCTGTATTGAACCAGAGCGTCGCTGCGAAGCTCGAGGATACGATCGGCATGTTCCAGCAGCGCCCGGTCGTGGGAGATGACAATGCGGGTTTCCTTGCTCTGGCGCAGCTCTTTGCTCAACTGCTCGCGGGCCTGGCGATCCAGATGGTTGGTGGGCTCGTCGAGTATCAATATCCGCGCTCCGCCAAGGCGCAGACCGGCGAGCATCAGGCGTACAGTCTCGCCTCCGCTCAAGGCCTCGCTCGCGCGATCAAGCGGCAGATGGGCCAGACCCAGGCGCGTCAGACAGGCATAGATATCGCCCGGCAGGTTCCAGCGGTCGTCGATCAGGTCGTACAGCGCCGGGTCGCAGGCGCCCGCCTCGACCTCGGCCAGGGCCTGCAAAGCGCTATGTACCCCCAGCAGGTCGGCAACGGTGCCGCTGATGGGCCCGAGCCATTGCGGCAAATAACCGACACTGCTATCACACTGGACGCTGCCTTCGCTCGCGGCTAGGCGACCCGCCATGATCTGCGCCAACATCGATTTGCCGCTACCATTGGGCCCGACGATGCCGGTGAACTGCCTGGAGAACGTTGCGTTGAGCCCCGAGAACAGCGGCCTGCCGTCTGGCAGGCGCAAGGTCAGGTTCTTGAGGATCAAGGTGGCGTTGTCGCTACTCATCTCGATCTTTTCCCGAACCCAGGATGACCCAGCTCAGGACCAGCGCACCCACGCTCAGCGAGGCCAGCAGCAGGTTGCCCCAGACGCCGATTACCCCGCCCAGCAACGCCGTGACGGCTGCGGCGCCGGCAGCCAGTGAAGCGGCGATGCCCAGTACCGTGCCACGCAGGCTTGCCTGCTCGCATGCCAGGGCATGCCCGATCAAGGCAGTGTAGGCCACCCCATAGGCGATCGCGGCAAGCGCACCGAAAACCAGGGCAAGCGAGTTGTCGAGCGTGGCCGCGAGCAGTGCGCAGCTTACCACCAGCGTGGGGATGGCAGCGCGTGCGATCCGTGGCGCTGGATACCGGGTTTGCAAGGCTCCGGCTACCCAGATGAAGGCGATGCACATGCCGATCCCGACCACTGTCAGCAGTAGGCTGATGCTGCCTACGGTCTGGCTCTGGCGCGCGAGCATCCAGGGCAGGTACTGGTAGAAGAGGTTCCAGCCAATTTGCAGCCAGAGCAGTGCAAGCAATGGTCTGCGCGTGGCTGGCGAGGTAAAACCGTTCAAGACCTGCCTGATCAGCGATGGGCCCGTTGTTGCCGCCGGAGCTGGGGTAGAGGGCAGCAAGAAGGCCATCAGCAGGCACAGCACGCTGAGCGTCAGCGCGACCTGCAAAGGCAGGAGCAGGCTTGCTCCCGGCGTATGACCTGCCAGCAGGATGCCGGTGAGCGCGGGACCGGCGAAAAAACCCGCAGTCATGGCAAACATTACCCAGCCAATGCGTTTCATTGCGCTGTCGGGGGTCTGGACCAACATGGCCTGTGCCACCGGGACGCTACCGGCGAAGGTGCCTCCCAGCAAGCGTCCGGCGATCAGCAAGCCCACGCTGCCCAGGCTCACCGCCCAAGTGCTCAGGGCATACCCGGCGACCGACCCTGCCACCGCAAGCAGAAGCGTTGGGCGCCGCCCGATGCGGTCTGAAAGCGCACCCAGCAGAGGCGCGCCCACCATCATCGCAAAGGCGTAGCCTGCCAACAGCACGCCGTAGAGCCAGGCGGTCCGAGCGGCAGTCGGTGTGCTGGTGAAAACCACCCCAGCAGGGTCGCCGGGGTCGAGCAGCATCGGTAGCATCGGCAGCAGCAATGCCGTGCCCAGGCCGTCGATGAAAATGATCAGCAGCAGGATCAAGGGCGTGGCCTTGGCAGTGGCGTGTGTCTGCGAGAGAACGGCGGTCATGGCTGGCTCCGTGCGAACAAGGTGCGAGTGGGCATGGTGTCCGGTGCGGCAATCTGGGTCATTCGCCGTAGGTCCTCAGGTAGCGGCCATCGAGAAAGCGTTGGCTCAGCGCCAGGTAATCGGCTCGCTCCGACTGCGCCATGGTTTCGAAGAACAACATCTCGCGGGTGATCAGCTCCACGCCGTGGCGTGACATGCGCGAGAGCGCGACCTCGTGATCCAGGACGCTGCGGGACGACACTGCGTCTACTACCACCGAAACCTGGTCACCGCGTGCGCGTAGCGCCAGTGCCGATTGCAGGATACACACGTGGGTTTCCACACCCGCGAAAATCCAGTGATTGCCGGGCGGAGCGGTACGGAAGATGTCGACCCCCCGTTCATCGAGCACATTGAAGTGGCATTTGGAGAGTGTCGTGCAAACACCCGCTGCCTTGCGTAGCCGTGCTGGCAGCGCGCCCAGCTTTTCATGGCAGACCAGAGCAACGGGCAGCTCGATTTCCTGGGCAAGTTCGGCCAGCCAGCAGCAATGCTCCAGCACGCGGCTGGCGTCCTGGATCATGGGCAGCAGATCGACTTGCATGTTGTTGATGATCAGGGTCGTTTTGCCATGGGCACGGGAAGGGATCGAAGATGTCATGCAAACCTCATTGCAAGTAATGGCGCATCACGCGCGGTGCAAGACGCTCGACGGCGCCCAGTTTTTCGGCGATGCGCAGCAGGCGCTGGTCCAGTTGGCGTATCAGTTTCCCGGACGCCGATTCCACGCCCATCAGGTCCTTGACCAGCTCGAACTGGATGCGCGCACTGGCATTGCTGCCTTGGTCCACCGACGCGCCGAAACGCTGGGCCAGCACCAGACCTGAGGTCAGGGCGCCTTCATGGCCGCCATAGGAGAAGTCGGTTCCGCAGTACCAGATTCGTTCACGGCCCTGGATTGCCCGTATCAGGGAGCGCCGATGCAGGTCGAGTGGTCGCAGCTTGGTTTTGATCGTAATAGGTGGCTGGATTCGACACAAAAATTGGCTCCTACGCAAATTTCAGGTCTGCTGAGTTGCCGAGTGCCAGCAATCCTAGAGCTCCACTTTGTTGTTCGCGGACTGCGTCAAAAACTCGGTGATCAGTGACGTAACCTGCTGTTGAATTACCTCGCGCGGGCGAGCATTGTCGCCATCCCCGCAAATGATCCCATCGCCAGGAATGTCCTCTTCGAGCAATGCCACTGCACCTGGTTTGCAAATCGGCAAGAAGCTGAAATGGCTGGCGTCACTGATCTCGACATAGCGGCTGGACGTTTGGGGCAGGCGTGTGGCCAGGTTGGCGGACTCCAACTGAGCAGGCAGTTCCACCGATGGTGCTCCGGCAGCGATAACTAGCACCGGCACCGGCAGTGCCGCAAGGCTCTCATCAGTCATCCCGCGCGAGAGTCCCAGGTCCAAAGAAACCACAGCGGTGACCCGTTGATCGCGCAAATCGCCGGCCAGACCAGCCTTTAATACCGGAGTACCCTCCGGGTTGATCTTTTGATAAATGGTGCAACTGGATAACTGCGGATGGAGTTCGCAGTCACGGGCAAATAGGGCTGGGTCGAAACGAGCGCCGGCGATCTCCATTGCAGTCCAGCCGCCTAGTGAATGGCCTATTACAGCAATTTGATGCTTTGTGGTCACGCCAAATTTTTCAGGTTGAGTGGTGACCGCCTCAATGGCCCGATGCAGGTCAATGGGCCGCTGCCATAACTGCGCGGCCGCTTGCGGGCTTCGATCATGGGTCGTGGTGCCGGGGTGGTTGACCGCTGCGACAATGTAACCTTTATGGGCCAATGCACTCGCCAACCAGTTCTGATTGTTCCAATTGCCTCTGAATCCATGGGAGAGCACCACCAATGGGTGCTCGCCAGCAGAGGGCGGCGCGTTGCGAACCGCAGAAGCACCGACAAACACCACATCGTCGCCGATCAACTGTGGGGTGGCGGTCGTTGTGCTGGGATACCAGACGACCATCTCCAGCGGACGCTCATTGCGTGGGTCCGGTAGGGTGTAGGATTGGAAGCCGACAGAGTTGACGTCAGCGAGAGCGCTGGTCGTCAGACACGTTAAAAGCAGGGCGCCGAGAGCTGTTTTCAATGGGTTGTCGTCCTTGATTTAGACAGGGATTCAGAACTTGGAACCCACCGATAGCGTGCATCACATCTCGCAAATTATAGAAATCCTGCGCCGTGAGCAGTTGAGTCTGCACCGACATTAAAGCCGATACTCCGCCTAACATGCATAGTTTTCGTTATCTGCATTGACCGGTCAGCAGGCGAGCTTTTGGGGCAAGTCCGAAGGGCCGCTATTGGTAGCCACATCAGCTCGACGTTGCGTTGGGCTTCTGGTTCAAGACACCGGCTCGATGGAATGCGGTTCAGATAACCGTAGATGTGGATCTTCAGCAGGATTGCGGGATGGTAAGCCGGCCGGCCAGTATCAGGCGGTATGGCGCCCTCGAAACCCAGTTTGACCGGGTCGAGTTCGTCGACAAAGACATCGACTACGCGCACCGGATTGGTATCGCTGACGTAATCGTCGAGGCTCTCCGGAAGGAAGGTACCTTGGCCTCGATGTTCACCTTGGATAAAGCGCTTCATGAGCGGTCCCTGCGATGAAATCCTCAGAAGTCATAGCAAGGGTTTGCGAAAGCGTTTTTACACACTCTGGGCCGAAAGCAGATGCTCGAAAACAGGTTGATGTTATCTCGCGCTACTGGCGCTTAGTTAACAGCTGGCGCGTAACGATGAAAATCGAACGCCCTTGCTTTTCATCTCGCACAATGATGACCAAGTTGACGGTGCCCGCGGTATAGCGGGCACCGCTTCCTACATGGGGAAAAGGCTTACACGCCTGCTTACCAGCTGTAACTCACCTTGGCGGTAATCTCGCGACCCGGATTGTAGAAGTTCGCTGTGCCGGAACCGACCACGTGCTGCTCATCCAGCAGGTTGCTGACGTTCACCGCAAGGTCGGTGCCCTTGGCGATCTCGTAGTTGAAGGCGGCGTCGAACAGCGTGGTGCCATCGCTTTTGCCGGAGTTGGCTGCATCGAAGTAATAAGAGCCGACGTAGCGCGCACCCAAGCCAACGCTGACATCAGTGCCGGGCACGTCGTAATAACTCCAGAGCGAAGCAGAATGCTTGGGTGCCGTGGTGAACTCATTACCCTTCAGGGAGCTGCCGTCGTACAAGGAACCGCGCAGTACCTCGGACTCCATATAGGAGTAGCCACCCATCAGGCTGAGGTTCTGCGTCACCTGCGCCTTGGCTTCCAGGTCGAGGCCACGCGCCTGCGATTCGCCCACCGTTTGTTGTTCAATGATGCCGCTCGGCAGCACCACGGCGATGGTGACGTTTTCCTGGGTCAAGTCATAAACGGCGGCGGAGAACAGTGCGTCCATCCCCATCGGCGCATACTTCACGCCCACTTCGTACTGCCTGCCCGTCTGCGGTGTTACGCCAACCTGAGGTGGCGAGACGGATTCCACCATGCTCACATAGGTGGACACCTCATCGTTGACGATATAGGTCAACGCACCTCGGTAGGAGGTTTCGGAGAAGTTGTCTTTCTCAGTGGATTGCAAGCCTTTGCTGGTAAGGTCCATCGAGTCGTTGCGCATACCCGCGGTGACGATGAAACGCTCGTAGAACGATAGGTTCTGCTGAAGGAACACGGCCTTGGTGGTCGCGTCTCGCTTGTTGACGGCATACGGTGTGATTGAGCGTGGAACGCCAGTAAACACGGGATTTGCAATGTCAATCGGGGTCGTCAGGGCGTAGACCGAGCTTTCCTTGGTGGTCGAGTCGAGGTACTCCACGCCCACCAGGCTGCTGCTGTCGATGTTCTCGAAGCGGGCATCGTATTGCAGCATCAGATTGCCGTTGAACTGGTCGGCCTCACTGTCCGTTCCAAACAGATACCGGTCAACGGTAGTACCAACACGTGCGGCGCTGTCGCTGATGTAAACGTAGCCAAAATCATCGGTCAATTTGCTGTAACGCAGATTGCTGCGCAGTACGAAGCCGTTGTCGAAGTCATGGGTGACGTTACCGCTGAGGCTGGTGCGCTCGACATCGTGAAAGTTGTAGCTGGGCTCACCATAAAACTTGCTGCGGTCGTATTCCTTGTCCAGCGGATAGCCGCCACTGTTGGGCGAACTTTCAGTTTTCAGATAGTCCAGAATCATGGTGGCTGACGTGTAATCCGTGGGTGCCCAGGTGAGGCCACCCATCACCAACCGGTTGTCGTCCTGTGAGTGATCGTACTCGCGGTCGCTGTTTTGGCCTTTGGCAGTAAAGCGGCCAGCCAAGGTTTTCTCGTCGTTCAGCGCATCCCCCACATCGATGCCTGTCTCGACATGGTCAAACGAACCGTAGGTCACATAGCCTTGGCCAAACTGCTCGAAGCGCGGCTGTTTGGTCACGAAATTCACCGAACCGCCCGGGTCCGCTGGGCCAAACAGCGTAGAGTTGGCGCCACGCAGAATCTCTATGCGTTCATACGCGAATGGATCTTCGCGTACGCCGCGCATCGAACTCAGGGTCAAGCCGTCACGGTAGGTGGTCGCCTGGAAGCCCCGGATTTGGAAATAGTCGTTGCGGTCATCCGTACCATAGAAGTCACTGACCACGCCCGGCGTGTATTGCAGCGCCTCTTCCGTGGTGCTGACGCTGCGTTGCTCCATTTCCTTGTTGGTAACAACCGACACCGAGGCCGGTGTATTGAGAATGCTGGTTGCCACCTTGCCGCCAACCCAGAGCTCCTTGGCGACCACCGAGTTGGCGTCGTCGTCGGCACTGACCCTGACCCTGACCTTGGCATTGATGATGAGGGGGGCAAGGCGGTATTCCTCGACGTCCGTTGTGCCGAGCTCCAGCGGGCCGGCGGGCTTTGGTTGAGGGAAGATTAGATAGGCATTCGGGCCTTGCTGTTCGATTTGCAATTCGCTCCCCCGCAGCAACGATGACAGCGCTGCCGACGTATCGAGCGTGCCATTCACGCCAGCAGTGGTGCGGTTCATTACACTCGACGCGTCGAAGGAAAGACTGATGCCAGCCTCGCGCGCAAAGCGGTCAAGCGCCGGCGCCAGTGGGCCGGCAGCGATGTTCCATTGCTTGGCTTGATTGCTGTGGTCAGCGCTCGACGTTTGTGCCAGCGATGGCAATGCGTAGCTGCTTACGATCAAACCCAAAATCGCACCGTGCAAGGCATGATTTAATGGATGGCGCTGTGAAACAGGGGACGAACTCATTTTCTCGCTCCAAGAAGGGACATCGGCAGACTGGCCTGTATTCCGGCCTTCCTTAGAGGTCGAACGAGAATGAGAAGCTACCTCATTATTTTTTAGGTAGCACAAAGTCTGATGGGCTCAGGTGGCAGCGGTTACTGTCACCCAATAACGGGTCCGATAATCAATGTGCAAATGCAGTGACTGCGCGATCAATGCCAGGACCTGATCGTTGTCGGCGAGCTGGAAGGTGCCGGAAATGCGACGATCAGCGACCTCTTCGGCGCAGCGCAGTACCCCGGGGCGATAACGCGACAACTCCACGATGAAATCATTGAGGCGCATATTGCGTGCACTGATCACCCCGTCACCCCAGCTCCATAGATCAAGGCCGTTGTCCCTGAATATTCGGGCGCCACTTGATGTGAACAGCAGCTGATTTCCGGCCTGGACGCTGCGGCTCGCCGGAGTTTGACTGGAGCCGGGGAAAACCGTGACTGATCCTTCCTGCGCCGCGACCAGAGTGCCGTCGTCAAGCTCGCGTGCCAGAAAGCGGGAACTCTGAGCGCGCATGATCCCGTCACGTGATTGCACCCAGAACGGTCGCGCTCGAGGCGAGTGTTGATCCGCGCCGACATTCACGATGATTTCACCACGTCGCAGGATTATCAGGCGTCGCTGGGCGTCGAAAACGCTGTCGACGGCGCTATCGCTATTGAGCTGAATAAGGCTGCCATCATCGAGTTGGAAGCGTCGTTGCTCGCCAGTACTGCTGCGCTGCTGCGCAAGCATGGCTGGTACGGGTGTATAGTCCCGGCCGAGCCAGGCTGCCGTGCTAACAGTCGCCAATATGCCCAGTAGCTTCAGGCTTTCCCGCCGCCGCATTCCATGATTGGCACCATTAAGGGTTTGTCGGGCCAGTTGAGCTGGTACGCCTGCGAATTCATCCCCAAGCGTTTCCACACGCTGCCACGCCAACACATGCTCCGGGCTCTGCTGCAGCCAGTGCTCAAAAGTGCGCTGTGTTTGTTCATCGGCTTGATTGAAGCGAAGGCGCACCAGCCATTGGATCGCCTGCTCAACAATGGCCGGATTGAGCGTCTGCGGCTCACGCCTCGACATAACGCAAGCGATAGCAGTGTTGCAGGGCCGTGGCCAGGTCGCGTTCCACCGTCGCACGGGAAACACCCAGCTTTTCGGCTATTTGCGCGCAGGTTAGACCGTCGAGTCGGGCAAATAAAAATGCCTGCCGAACTCTTGGTTTAAGCATACCGAGCATACGGTCTATGCGCTCGAGCGCATCAAGAATCATCAGCCGGCTTTCTTCCGATGGAACCTCGTGTTGAGGCAGCAACATGATGCTTTCCAAGTAGGCACGTTCGAGTTCGCGACGACGATACTGATCAATCATCAGTCCGCGGGCGATACTGCTCAAATAGGCGCGTGGTTCGCGCAAGGGGCTGGACTGACGGGATTTGAGCAGACGTACGAAGGTGTCCTGCGCCAAATCTGCTGCGTTATCGCGACATCCAATGCGTCGGACTAGCCAGCCATGTAACCACGAGTGGTGGGTTCGATAGAGCAGCCCTAGATCTGCAGTACCTAGTGTTTCATCGCTGCGCATCGGAGTCCCGGCAAGTATATGATTGATAATTAATCGCATTCTACTCACGCGATAGGCCTTAGGCAAATACGTGGCGCTCACTGTCCGCTTTTGGGCGAACGCGATCATTCTGTAGAGGCTGCGAGTGAAAGAATGCATCCAGCGTTTAGGAGATTTGAACGCTAGTCACCGAGCACTTTTGAATTTCAAAGTGCTTTTATTCCGCCAGCGAAATGGTGTTGGTCAGTGCGAAGATGGCATGCAAGATCATGAGTACTCAGTAATAGGTCATCGCCGAAGCAGCATCGGTCGGTATTTCGGCTTCAGGAAACAGCGGACTGCCTCGACTGACGACTTAATCCAGGCGTCTTGCCTGTAATGCGCTTGAATGCGCGACTGAAAGCAGCCTGAGATGTATAGCCCAGGCGCTGCGCCACCTCTTCAATCGGCAGCCTTTCGAGCGTCAACCACTGGCTCGCAAGCCGCATCCGCAACTCAGTGACGTAGCGCAGTGGGGCCATACCAATAGTCGCCTGGAAACGGTCCGCGAAGACCGAGCGAGAGGTATTGCATTGCTCCGCCAACTGCGCAACGGTCCAGTCGCGCCCCGGTTGTTGATGGAGCGCGAGAAGCGCGCTTGCCAAGCGTGGATCGCGTAACGCAGCGACCAGGCCAGAGGCATTACCGCAGGCGCACTCCACCCAGCCACGAACGACCATGGCGGCCACCACGTCGGCCAAACGCGCGAGGATACCGGCGAAGCCGACACGTGCGGCGCTGACCTCGCGTTCCATGGTGGTCAGGATAGGCACCAGTCCGGGGTAACGCTGGCCGCCGGCATCAATCAGCATCAGGCCCGGCATCAGCCTGCCAAGGCCATGGATACTGCCCAGTTCAAACTCCATGCAGCCACTGAACAAAAGGGTGGTCGGCGTGGGGCTGGCATCGGTTCCGGTATCCACCGCGCTGACCGTATCACCGAGGGGGGCGGCGTCTAAACGGTCGATGTCCTGAACAGGCACGTCCGTATCGGAAAGCAATTGATGGGCCGCGCCATGGGAGATGAATACGGCGTTGCCGGCCGTCATCGCGTACGCAGCCCCGTCCTCCATCCGCAGCACCGCATTGCCGACCGCCAGGAAGTGGAACCAGGCATGCCCAGGTTTCTCAGCGAAGCCCAGGCCGAAGGCTGGACCGGCTTGGATACGCCGGTATTCGACGCCACGCAGGCGCATGCCGCGCAACAGTTCGTTGATGAGATCCGAGGAGAGAGCAAATTGATCGGTAGGCATTATTCAGGTGTTTTGGTCAAAAAAATGAGGTTCTCGATCATAGATCATCCAGATCCCCGCGCCTAGACTGCGGGTCGCCATTCAGATTGGGAGATCCGTGCAATGACTGACTGTGTTTGTAATGCCTTATCCGACAGCCGTCCCGGCGCCGGGCTGGATGTAGAACCTGCAACCCCTGCGTGGATGGCAGTCTTCTCGTTGGCAATGGGCGTGTTCGGATTGCTCACCGCCGAGTACCTTCCGGCCAGCCTGTTAACGCCGATGGCTACCGATTTGGGTGTGTCCGAAGCGCTGGCTGGCCAGGCAGTAACGGTGACAGCAGTGGTGGCACTGTTCGCTGGCCTGTTGGTGCCAGGCCTGACCCGCGGTATCGACCGCCGCTGGGTGCTGCTGGGTTTTTCTACGTTGATGATCGCATCCAATCTCTTGGTCGCCGTTTCCTCCAGTTTCGCGGTGCTATTGGTAATGCGAATCTTGCTAGGTATTGCCCTTGGCGGGTTCTGGAGCATGGCGGCAGCGGTGGCGATGCGCTTGGTACCGGGGGCTTTGTTGCCTCGAGCGCTCTCGATCATTTTCAGCGGAATTGCCGTCGGGACAGTGGTTGCGGTCCCGCTGGGCAGCTACCTGGGCGGCCTATATGGTTGGCGCAGCGCGTTCTTTGCAGCGGCGGCGGTAGGTCTGGTGACCCTGGCTTTCCAGTCGTTCACGCTGCCGAGTCTTGCGCCGCGCACGCCGGCACGCCTGCGCACCGTACTCGAGGTGTTGCGGCGCCCGGGCATCGCCATGGGGATGTTCGGTTGTGTGCTGGTGCACAGCGGTCACTTCGCGATGTTCACCTATGTTCGGCCATTCCTCGAGGGTACTACCGGCATCGGTCCGCAAGGGCTGTCGCTGATGCTGCTGGGTTTCGGTGTGGCGAACTTCGGCGGCACGCTGTTGGCCGGGTGGCTGCTTGAACGTCACCCACTGGCCACCTTGGTGTTGATGCCCGCGCTGGTGGGTGTTGCAGCACTGGCGTTGGTGCTGTTGCCGGCCTCGGTACCCGGGCAGGCGGTGCTGCTGGCGATCTGGGGTCTGGCTTTTGGCGGTGTGCCAGTGGCGTGGTCGAACTGGGTCGCCAGCGCAATACCTGATCAGGCGGAAAGCGCCGGGGGCATGGTGGTGGCTTCTGTGCAGTCGGCCATCGCAACGGGCGCAGCCGCTGGCGGTGCGATGTTCAGCCTCGGTGGCAGCGCAGGCGTATTTGTAGCGGCGGCCGTGCTGATGCTGCTGGCCGCGCTGCTGATTGCGTTGCGTGTCCGGGTCCCTTCTGCCCATGGCAGTGCCCAGGCCAGGCCGGCGCTGCACCTTTGATCCGGCTCCCTCGGTAGCTACGTGCGGATCACCATCCGCTTACTGTTCTCCGAACGCTTACGCTGGAAGGCTTGCAACGATTCACTGACGCACCGGCCCCTGCGAGCTTGCGCACAAGATACTGTTCCTCGTTTGGGGCCCCTAGGTCAGGGGCGCGCGACAGCTTTCAAAAGTCTTCCAGGCCAATTTGGTACGCACGGCGAATTCGCGTGTTATCAAGTAGCCGCTTGGTTTTCATTTTTATTACATCCTTTGGAACGCTTCTCTCGGCACGGTCACTCAGGTGTAAGGATGTCGCCGCTCATACCGGAGCATTTGCATTCTTCTATCTGCCGATCACTAAGAGAACAGTGCCATGGATACGCTTAATGTAGGTGCAAGCCGCGAGCTGACTCGTGTACCTGATGAGATACAGCAGGAAGCAACGCAACAGGCCTCTCACTCTCCTAACCTTGGTTCTACAGGGTTAGCGATGAGCACGCGGCTTCAAAACCATTTCAAGGCTCACCTTGAAACAGAGACTGGCTCCGATCAACCCGCGGCCCCTGCTTCAAGCGCCCGCAACGCGGAGCTGAACGCCATTCGCGCTGACCGTGCTCAACGGTTAGAGGCAGGGGGCTATAACGTCCATGACATGGAGAAGGCGGAAAAAAACGCAGCCAGAGCCGACAGATTGTTTGCGTCAATCAAGTCAGGGATGGGGGGGACGCCCTTTGCGGCGCTTACCGAGGCAGGTAATTTCAAGCCGTCCATCCTCCAGGTAGCGGGCAAGCATGCCAATACAGTACGCGAAGCGGCTATAGAGAACGCTATGGCATGCTTGTATGCCGGTATGGCGGATGCTGCCGGTAACAAGACGATTGCGGGCTTGAAGCCTGGTTATTACCTTAAACCCGAGAGCGATACACTGCACCCGGCGCTTCAAGCATCAGTGGCGGAAAAGCTGCTGGCGCTGGACAAAGGTCCATTGCGTAATGCTTTCGACGAAGCCAATAAGTGGCTTACCGGGTTTGCCGTACGTAATACTGCAATGTACGCGTCAACGCTTGCCATGACGGCGGCTGGCAAAGAGGACCTGGATGCAATCCTGCAACCCGCCCTACGACCGGTCACGGCTATCATCGTGGGTATAGCAATTGAGCATTACAATGTGAGCCGCGATCGCACGAACCATTTAGCTGACCCTGCAATGCTCTATGGTCGTCGAGATGCTGTACCGCAAGGGCAGCCTCATAAGCCTATTGATCAAGATACCGAATGGCTGGATGGCTTCAGGACTTTAAAGGATCTCGATGCCACTGCCCTGGTTAAGATGGTCTCCGCGCGGCTTGGTGAAGGCGCGGCTACGGCTCTGAATGCGGTCATCAGCGGCGACGCCCTTAAAGAGATACTAGACCCGGTCAGTGTTGTAGGAAATGGTCTCCTGATTGGCGGTTTTTCTGCAATGGGCGCGGCTACAGCCGCCACAGCTGACTTAGCCAAGTCTAAGGAGCTGGGGAAAATGGCGGCTACCGCAGCTTCGGAGGCTGTAAAAAACGTATTGGGTACCGTGGCTTTCGGGCTGTGGGCAGCTGGCGCCTCGTTAGGTGGATCATTGCCGAAAAAAGCCGTTGCTGCTGTCGATGCCCATGTACCAAAAGCAGTAGAAGGGACCGCAGATGCAGCTGGCAGGGTGGCGGTCAAGGGAGGTGAGCTTGCAGTCAAGACATCGCTCACCGGCGCCAGATTTGCCAAAGAGACAGCTGTTTCAGCGACCAACCACACAAAAAGTGCAGTTCAAGCGACAGGGGATGGAGTTATTAGCGTTGCTAGCGCCATTGGCACCACTTCCCAATCGGCCTGGGACAAAAGCATTGGAGCCCTGAGGCAACGCGCCGCGGCCACCTCTCAAAGCCAAGCCGTTCAGGGTCAGAGCATCCCCATGCAGCCGCTCGCAGCCACGCAGGTCCAAGCATCGTCCTCAGCGCCCGCGCGTCCGCGTGCTCAAGATGATGGTGATATCGTGTAGCAGTCTTCCTCGTCGGAGAACGTCATTGAAAAGTATGTGGCTGGCGACGATCGTTGCTTGCGTCATCAGTGTGAGCTTTTGGCTGGCGGCGTCATGGTCGGCCGGAGTGAATGAGCCTTGGGACGCGCAATGTTATTGGACTGTTCTATATCCTGCGTCCCTGGCGCTGACATTGACGCTTGGTCTGCTGTTTCAAAAACGCGGATGGCTGGCAGGCCCCATCGTAATGTTCGGGCAGATTCCGTGTGTGTGATGATGACATCTGAAGCGGGGCCGCTACTGGCCGTCGGCATTTTGTATTCCATTTTTGCTTTCGATCCCGGCAGTGATGCTCTCTTGGGGCGCGCGCGCGATCTATAGGCGGCTCGCCGCTAGCTGATGCAGACCGAACCGTGGTGAGCACGCGGCGCGCAATTGTGGTCGTTGCTTTCGTTAGGCCTAGCCCTGAGACCGGTGTAAACCGATTTTAGAACTTGACACCTTCTGTTCAGACTGATGTTTGCCTCGCCCGAGAAACAGGTATTACTCGGTTTTCGCCGCCATCAAAGCGTTCAATTCGGCGTAGGTATGGGCTTTCAAGGTTTGGGTGTCGAGTTGGCCGTTGTCCAAGAAACTGCGGACCAATGCTCCCATGGCTCCGAGCAGGAACTCGGCGATGCTGGAGCCCGCACTGAGTCGTCTGACGCCCAGACGCTTCAATTCGTCGGGGGAGGGCAGTCCGTCCCAGGACAGCAGGTTGACTGGCAGTTTGGTCTCCTGGCAAATGGTGGCAATTTCGTTCGAATCGACCACGCCAGCGGCAAACAGACCATCCGCCCCGGCGCTGGCATACAGTGCGCTGCGCTTGAGGAGTTCCTCCAGGCGTTGTTCGGCAGGGAACAGGTTTTTCAGGTAGACGTCGGTCCGTACGTTGATGAACAGCTTGACCCCCGCCTGGTTCGCCACCGTTCTCGCGACGTCGATCTTGCGGACAAGCAGCTCTGGCGAGCCCAGGCCGTCTTCGATGTTGATCCCGACCGCCCCAGCGGCGATGACGGCGTCAATCACTTGGCCGACTCGTTCCAGGTCATCCGAGTAGCCGCCTTCGATATCCACCGTGAGCGGTACGCTGAGCACCCGTACCATCGACTTGACGGTGGTGCTCAACAGGTCGACAGACTGCTTTCGGCCAATTTCTGCCGGTGAGCATCGGTTGTATCAATATTCTCATGAATTACCAGTGAATCGCTGAGGCCGCAGCCGTCACACCCTGCGTAGCGAGGATAAGATCTGCTGCGCGTTCGCCGATGACGACGCACGGCGCCATCGTGTTGCCAACGGTGATTCGCGGCATGATCGAGGCATCAGCGATGCGCAGTTTATCGATGCCGTACACGCGTAGTTGATGGTCGACCACCGACATCGTATCTCGGCCCATTTTCGCGGTGCAGGACTGGTGCCAGTAAGTCACGGCAGAGCGACGGATGAACTGCTCCATAGCGCGATGTTCTTTCGGCCCGGGCACAACCTCGCGTTTGACCAGCCCGTTGAAGGCTTCGCTGTTACCGAGCGCCCTGCACAGGTCGATCGACGCATACGCCGCTGTCATATCCTCGGGCGCGCTCAGTGAGTTCGGCTCAATGAGTGGGGCATCCAGTGGCCCGGCACCCGACAGGCGCACGCGTCCTCGACTGGCAGGCCTGGCCAGCCCTGCGAACATTGTCCAGCCATGTTGTGGCGGCTCAATCGCGACCTCAGGCGGGGAGGGTACCGCAAACGCCAGCTGACACTGCAACAGGTCCGGGACATCCAGGCGACTGTCGCTTTTCCAGTACAACGTGGTTTCACACCCGCTGCCACCGACTGCCTGGGGTTGCAGGTACTCCCATGTGCAGCCAAAGGCGAGGTGATCCTGAAGATTCTCGCCTACGCCAGGAAGGTGATTGATCGGGGCGATGCCGTGACGTCGCAGTTCATCTTCCGGGCCGATTCCCGATTGCATGAGCACCTTGGGTGTCTGCACCGCGCCCATGGACAGGATGACCTCGGCTGCGGCATAGAAGCACTGACGTTCGCCTGCGATCACCACTTCGACACCGATAGCCCGTGTACCGACAAGCAATACGCGGGTCACCAATGCCCCTGGCAGAACCGTCAAGTTCGAATAGTGCGACCGTGGCCGGAGGTAGGAGTCGTAAACGGATTCGCGCTTGCCCTGGTTGATGCGCAGGTCGGTAATAGCGACCCCGCCCGGGCCTTCCATCATCTCGCCATTGGGACTGTCGAATGTGGGGATACCCAGACGGCTGGCCGCCTCCAGCGTTGCCCACGCGAGGGGTTGAGGCGTGGCCGGCTGTTCGACATGCACGGGGCCACCTGAACCACGCCGAGTGGCATCAGGGCTGCCTTGCCAATTTTCGATCCTGCGGTAGTAATTGAGTACCGAATCGTAGCCCCACGCCGTGTCGCCGGACTCGGCAGCGAAATGGTCCCAATCGGAGCGGTGCCCGCGCGACCAGACCATCACATTGATGCTGGAGCCACCGCCGAGTCCCTTACCCATGTTCAGGGATAGCCGTCGACCATTGAGGTGTGGATTGGGTTGCCCTTCGAATGCCCAGTCGCGCGCTGAACCGAGGTTCATCGGCCATTGCGCCGGTTCAGTAACCTCGGGGCCCGAGTATCCCTCGCCAGCTTCAATCAGCAAGACGCGTGCGCTTTTCTGATCGGCAAGACGGGCAGCGACCACGCAGCCCGCCGTACCTGCACCGCACACGATGAAGTCATAGTGTTGATCACGTAGGTGATTCATGCAGGACGCTCCGTAACGATGCTGCGATTGAGTTTGCGGTTATCAGTGGCGTCATTTCCCTGCGATCACTGCTTGCCAACGCTGCGCACTGCTTTAAGAATCACGGCGGCGACCTCGGTCGGCTGCGACTGCTGGGGAACATGGCTGGTGTGCACCTCTGCAAGGGTGGCACCGATACGCTTGGCGGCAGAGCGCTGGACGTCGGGGTGGATCATCCGGTCTTCTGTGGCGAGCAGATACCAGGATGGTTTGGTCTTCCAGGACGACACGGTCGTTTTATCTTCGAAGGCAGATGCCTGGATGGGACCTTGCGTGGCGGTCATGACGGCGGTCTGCGCTGCCGGGAGATCCTGGGCGAAGTCCTTGGCCATGCCCTCCGGCGTCAAATAGAGGAAACCGTTGCCGTCGGCCTTGATCTGACTGATGCCAGGGGGCGTGGGCGCGCCTTTACCTTGTTCGCCGCTGGTTTGCCCGGCCTCTGGCGCGAAGGCGGCGACATACACCAGCGCGCTGACCTTCGGGTCGCTACCGGCCTCGGTAATCACGGTGCCGCCCCAAGAGTGCCCGACTAGAACCACCTTGCCCTGCTGGTTGTTCAAGGCGCGGCGCGTCGCGGCAACATCGTCGGCAAGCGAGGTGAGCGGGTTTTGCACAACCGTAACGGCCACCCCTTGGGCTTGGAGCAGTGGCACCACTTTGGCCCAATCGGAGCCGTCGGCGAACGCGCCGTGTACGATCACCACGGAGGGCGTTGTATCCTGCGCGTGACTGGCGCTTGCGATGAAGGTACCGGCCAGGGCAAAGGCGACGGTAGCGATTTTCGATTTGAATGTTTTCATTGGATGAGCTCCTGTTCGGGAGTTCAAATTCTGCTGACTGGCCTGCGATGTGGGCATCGGTCAATTATCCGACCCCGGGACATTTTTCATGGATAGTGCGTTGCAACTGGACATCTCCCTGGGTGGGGCACTGGCGACGATCGCCCAGGTCGGTGACCTCAGCATGGGACAACCACTCGGTCATTCCCGGCGCGTTGCCGCACTGGCGCGGATGCTTGCGCAGGCCCGGCACGGTGACGGTGAGCACCTGAGGGTAGCGGAACAGGTTGCCTTGCTGCGCTGGTCCGGTTGCACCGCCAATGCCGAAGGCTTTGCGGACCTGCTGGGCGACGACGTCGATGGCCGCCGCGCGATGCTCGATTTGACGCTGGGCAATGAGCAAATGAACGCGGTGCATCAGGCAACCCCGCTTGCCGTCGTGCACTGTGAGGTGTCTGGAGCAATCGCCAAAACCCTCCAGCTCGGTGCCGCCGTCGAGGCGGGCTTGTGTCGCGTGTTCGAAACCTACGACGGCACTGGCCGGCCGCTGGGCCTGACCCATGAGCACATTCCGGAGGTCGCCTATCAGGTAGTACTTGCCGGCGATCTGGATATTCTCAGTCGTGCACACGGCCTGGACGCGGCGCTACGCTGGATCAGAGAGCAGTCGGATCGGCGCTATCCCGCGTCGCTGGTATTGTTGCTTCTGGAGAACGCAAAGGACTGGCTGGCGGATCTGGAAACGCTTTCGAAAACGGTTGATCAGGGGCATGAGCAACGTTGCGTCTCACTGACGTTGGTGGGAGACGTAATCGACTTGAAGCTCCCGTGGTTGGCAGGGCATTCGCGGCAGGTCGCGCATGTCGCCGTTGAAGCTGCACGCCTGTGGGGGCTGCGTGAACCGACTTTGACAGACATCGGCAAGTCCGCGCTCATCTACGGTCTCGGCCGGGCAGCCGTTTCGAATCACCTTTGGAATACCGCAGGGACGCTGCCATACGGCGCTGCGGAGCGGGTGCGCCTTGTCCCTTACTGGACGCAACAGGCGCTTAGACCTATCCCTGAACTGGCTGTGCCCGCAGAGATTGCAGCCCATGCCTATGAACGGCTCAACGGCAGTGGCTATTTTCGAGGCGTGGCGGGTGATGCGCTGTGTGCCGAGCATCGCCTGCTCGCTACATCGGTAGCCTGGGTCGCGCTAAGGGAAGCCAGGCCATGGCGATCGGCTCACGGCGAAGCGGATGCCGCCAGGCTGCTCAAACAGGATGCTGGCAGTGGCTTGTTCGACAACGATGTTTGCGAAGCAGTCATTGCCGCCGCAGGTGGCGAGCGTCGAATGCGACAACCGAAGGCTGCGTTGCTCACGACTCGCGAGTGCCGCATCCTGCTGGAGATCAGCCGTGGCGCCAGCAACAAGCAGGTGGCGCGGCTGCTGGACATCAGTCCGAGCACGGTTCGCACGCACATGGAAAGCATCTTTCGCAAACTGGAATGCTCGACCCGGGCAGCCGCTACCTTGAAGGGACTGACACTGGGATTGATTGCCTGAGCCAGGTCCGGGTTAAGCCTGAATCATGCGAGCCCGTCCTGACCGGCTTGACTGGCGCGTGCCAGGTCGATGAAAGCCTTGGCTGCGGCGCTGGGGTTGCGTCGGTTCGGGTAGTACAGGCACAGCTTGTCTCTGGGCGGTGTCCAGTCTTCGAGAGTCCGCACGAGCTGTCCGGTGCGGATTTCGTCGTGAACGTCCTGCTCCATGAAAAAGCCGAGCCCCATGCCTTTCTGCACCGCCACCTTGACCACGCTGGATTCATCCAGCGTAAGCGGCCCGCTCACATCGAGACGAGTCACTTCCCCGTCCCGCTCGAAATGCCACGGGAAAATCGCCCCATTCGGTAGTCGAACGCGAATGCATTGATGCTGGAGCAACTCGGATGGCGTTCGCGGTTTGCCGTGTTTTTCGAAGTACGCCGACGAACCGACCACAGCGTACCGTTGCGGCTGGCCGAGCGGGACCACAATCACGTCGTTCGGAACGAGGCTTGCTGAGCGCACGCCGAAATCGAAGCCGTCAGCCACGATATCCACCAGACGGCCTTCGGTGACGAGGTCGATGTGTACTTTCGGATGCTGCTGCAGGAACTCCATCACCAATGGCAGGAGCGCTGATCGGGCAGCGCTGGCGAACGCATTGATACGCAGCGTGCCTGAGGGCCCGGCGTTATGCGATCGCACTGCATCGAGTGCCGCACGCAGATCCTGCAAGGCTGGCCCCACCTGCTCCAGAAATATCCTGCCCGCTTCGGTGATGGCCACGCTACGGGTCGTGCGATTGAACAGCCGCGATTCGAGGCGGGCTTCCAGTTGCGCGATGGTGTTGCTCAGCGCGGTGGTGGAGACGGCGAGATCGATAGCGGCTTGCCGAAACGAACCCCTGCGTGCAACCGCTATAACAGCGTCCAGCTCACTGAGGCCTAAACGATCTTGTGGCATGGATTATCCTGAGTTTCGGGATTGGGCATAAAGGTTTGTCCCAGTTGAACAAACTATCCGTCAGGCAGCAAGATCGCTCCAGGACATCCATCCAGGAGATCGGTAAATGACCCTTCAGCTTCCCGACGTCGTGCAGACGTACTTTGCAATCAGCAATGGTGGCGATGCAGCGCAACTTGCGAGCTGCTTCCGCTCTGACGCCACGGTTTGCGATGAAAGAAAAACCTACGAAGGAACGGCCGCCATCGAAGCCTGGCAACAGGAGGCACGCAGAGCCTTCGTCTATCAGGTCCAACCACTGCAAGCCCTGCAAGGGCAGGGCAGACTGTCTGTCATTGCGCGCCTTGTTGGGAATTTCCCCGGTAGCCCGGTTCAACTGAGTCACGTCTTCACGCTGGAGGGCGGTCGAATCCGTTCCCTGGAGATCACGCCATGCTGAATCTAGGTTTGACTGGCAAGCGGGTCCTCGTCACCGGTGGCACCAAGGGCATCGGCAAGGCTGTCGTCGAGTTGTTACTGGCCGAGGGTGCAAAGGTCATTACCTCGGCCAGGCAGGTGGACGTGGAAATGCCGGGCGCTCTCCTGATTGCGGCTGATCTTTCGACCCGGGAGGGTTGTGATGTACTGATCGCCGCGATCCAACAGCGGCTGGGTGGCGTGGACATCATGATCCACGTCCTGGGTGGTTCGTCGGCACCTGGCGGCGGTTTTGCTGCGCTGGACGAGGAACAGTGGCAACGAGAGCTCAGCCTGAACCTGTTGTCGGCGGTGCGCCTCGATCGCGCCTTGCTCCCGGGGATGCTGGAGCGCAAGGAAGGGGTCGTCATCCACGTCACGTCCATCCAGAGTCGGCTACCACTGCCGCAAGCGACAACAGCTTACGCGGCGGCCAAGGCCGCGCTTTCGACGTACAGCAAAAGTTTATCGAAAGAGGTTTCGCCCAGAGGCATCCGCGTGGTTCGGGTTTCGCCGGGCTGGGTTGAAACCGAAGCGTCGGTCGCATTGGCCGAGCGACTCGCGCAGGAGGCAGGTACTGATTATCAAGGTGGCAAAGAGATCATCATGAAAGCACTTGGGGGGATCCCGCTCGGCCGCCCATCGACGCCTTGCGAAGTTGCTGACCTGATCGGTTTCCTGGCTTCGCCGCGAGCGGCATCTATCACGGGAAGTGAGTTTGTGATCGACGGCGGAACAGTACCAACGGTTTAGCCGTGACGTAGATCCGACAGGCATAAGCAGGAAGGTCGCGCGAATTACCCCGGTAGATCTGCCCGTTTGCCACTGTGCTACCGAGCGTCGAGGGGTGACGGGATGAATGTGCAGAAGTCAGCTGAAGCCGTCGTAAGCGGCGGCTAGCCGCGTTATCAAGGGTCGAGCAGGTTGTGCCGCCAGCCCATCAGCTTTGGGTATTTTCCGATGTCACAATCTGCAGCGGAATATGGACCCGGTGACGCACAGGATTGAACGGCTGCGCAGTCTGCAATTCCACCAATAGATTCACCAGCGCCGTTGCGGTCTGACGCGGCTGAGAGTCGATCACCACGTCGACCAAACCCTGGGCCAGGGCTTGGCGTGACAGCTCGGTGGACTCCTGCAAAATGCAGCACAGCGTCGGGCGCTTGGGCAGTTGCGCCAACGCGTTGATGATCCCGTCGCCACCGCCGCCTACCACGCATAACCCGCGCAAATCGTTATGCCGAACCAGCAGGTCGAGGGTTGCTTCTTCGGTGATGTCGCAGTTATCCAGATTGATCAGCGGCTCCAGCGGGCGCAATCCCGGTGCGTGTTCGGCCAAGTAGCTGTGCAAACCTTCGACCCGCTCCTGGTGGCCAAGAAAGCGATGGCCACCGAGCAGAATGCCGATGCTGCCTTTGCGCGCGCCACAGGTGCGGGCCAGCAGCCACCCCATCGTGCGCCCGACTACCTGATTGTCCTGGCCGACATAGGGCTCGGCCGCCGCCTCATGAATGCCCGACAGCAATGCCACCACGGGCACGCCGGCCTCGCGAATCTGGGCAAGGGCGGCGTTGATCAGCGGGTGGGCGAAGCTGACCACCGCCAGGCCGTCGCATTGCACCGCCAACTGTTCGATCTGGGCAATGATGGCGCTGGGGGTGCGATCAAAAACGTATTCGAATTGGCAGGTCAGGTTGGCCCCGGCCTGGCGCTGCGCGGCCTCGGTGATGGCTTGGGCCAGGTTGGCGTAGAACGCCTGGGCGGTGCCCAGCAGCAGGATGCCGAAACGGTACGTGGGGCGGCGTTCGAGAATGCGTTGGCCGATCAGCCGCGCGGCAAAATAACCCACGGCTTCGGCGGCCTGAAGCACCTGTTCGGCAGTGGCTGGATTAACCGGGGCGCGAGCGTTGAGCACGCGGTCGACGGTGGCGACACTTAAGCCTGCGTGTTCGGCGACCGTGGCGATGGTGGGGCGTTTATTGTTATTCATGATGAACCTTCAAAGCGTCTTGATAGAAAACTATCAAGCCCCGCAGGAGCTGGATGATAGCTTGATAGGGAATGTATTCAAGACCTTGAGGGGGCCTTCCACGCTCTCTATATTTTCTTACGCAAAGCACCTGACATCTCACGCTTGCGGAGAACAATAACAATGTCTCAAGACAACACAGCCTCTACTCGGGACTATCGCCTGACCGGCCCTGAAGCCGCCCGCGCGGCTGAAAAAGGCCTTGTATCGGCCAGTTGGTACCAGTCGCCTATCTCCCGTCAACGCATGAAGCAACTGATGCAGCGCCGCGACGGCCCGGCCTTGCTCGACACCGCCATCTGGCTGCTGGCCCTGCTGATCACCGGCTTCGGCGGCTACTGGTTCTGGGGCAGTTGGGCTTGTGTGCCGTTTTTTCTTGCGTATGGCGTTCTGTACGCCACCGCCTCCAACCCGCGCTGGCATGAGACCGGCCACGGCACGGCTTTCAAGACTCGCTGGATGAATGATGCGCTCTACCAGGTGGCGAGCTTCATGTGCATGTTCGAGCCCCATGTGTGGCGCTGGAGTCATGCCCGGCACCATACCGACACCATCGTCGTCGGCCGCGATCCGGAAATCGTCGAACCGCGTCCACCGAGCTTGTTCATGATGCTGCTGAGCCTGTTCCAGATCCCGTTGCTGCTGAAGACGATGGGGGGCGTGTGCCGGCACGCGGTTGGCAAAATGGATGCCCAGGAACAGACGTTCATCCCTGAGTCCGAATGGCCCAAGGTGTTCCTGGCGGCCCGTATCTGGATCGCGATTTACGCCGTTATCTTTGGCGCGGCGCTTTACCTGCACAGCTGGTTGCCGCTGATGTATATCGGCCTGCCCACCCTGTATGGCGGCTGGCTGTCCTACCTGTTCGGCCTCACCCAACATGTAGGCCTGGCGGAAGACGTGCTGGACCACCGCAGCAACTGCCGCACCATCTATATGAACCGGTTACTGCGCTTTCTGTACATGAACATGAATTATCACCTTGAGCACCACATGTACCCGATGGTGCCGTACCACGCCCTGGCGCAACTCCATGAAGAGATCCGCCACGACTGCCCGCCGCCTTACGCCAACATAGGTGAGGCCTTCAAGGAAATCATTCCGACCCTCTTGAAGCAGCGCAAGGACCCGACGTATTTCGTGCGACGCCCTGTCGGTAGCTCAAGGCCTGCCACCGACGCTCATCCACAGGCTGAAGCCACCTTGGGCTGACACCTTCCGGCTGTATCCCGAACAAGAGAAAACGCCATGAACGATCAATGGATCGATGTATGCGCCGTGGGCGAAATCAATGAAGAAGACGTCATTCGCTTCGACCACGGTCCGCATACCTATGCTATCTACCGCTCTGCTGACAACGAATTTTTTGCCACTGCTGGCCTGTGTACTCACGAGTCGATCCACCTGGCTGACGGCCTGGTGATGGACCACGTCATCGAGTGCCCCAAGCACAACGGGCGCTTTGACTATCGCACCGGCAAAGCCTTGGGGGCGCCGGTGTGCGTCAATCTCAAGACCTATCCGGTACGGGTCGACGCGGGACGGGTTCTGCTCGCCATTTCGGCTTGACCGCCAGGAGTGCACGCCATGAATGCTCCACTGATTATCGTCGGCGCCGGCCATGCCGGTGGCCGCACGGCGCTGACCTTGCGCGAGCAGGGTTATACCGGTCGGCTGATCCTGATCGGCGATGAACTCCATTTGCCGTACGAGCGTCCTCCGCTTTCCAAGGGCTTGCTGCAGGGTACGATGAACCTGGACGATTGCAGCCTGTGGCGGGATAGCCGGCTCACTGAACTGAACATCGAACACCTGGCGGGCAACCCGGTAAAAAGCCTGGATCCGCAGCACCACCGCCTGCAATTGACCGACGGACGTTGGCTGTCCTACAGCCGATTACTGCTGGCGACCGGGGGTAGAGCGCGTCGCTTGTCCCTGGTGCCTGAACCTCTGTCCAACGTGCTTTACCTGCGCACCCATGACGAAGCCCTGGCCCTGCGCAGCGCATTGAGGCCCGGCACGCGCCTGGTGATTGTCGGCGGTGGCTTTATCGGCCTCGAAGTCGCGGCAACGGCCCGAACCCTGGGCTGTCAGGTGACGTTGCTGGAAGCCGGGCCACGACTGGCCGGGCGAGTATTGCCTGAAGCCGTGTCCCAGGCCTTGTTGGAGTTGCATCGGCAACAGGGCGTGGATGTTCGGCTGAACGTAGCGCTTGAAAGGGTACAAGGCATCGAACGCGCTGAGGCGGTGCAACTGGTGGACGGCCAGGTGCTGCCCTGTGACTGGGTGGTAGTCGGTATCGGCATGCAACCCAACATCGAATTGGCCGCAGCGGCGGGGCTTGAGGTGGGCCAGGGAATTCGAGTCGATGCCCAGTTGCGCACCAGCGCGCCAGACATCTTTGCTGCCGGCGATGTGTGTGAGTTTCGCCTGCACGCCGATGCGTTATTCCAGCGCCAGGAAACCTGGCGCAATGCCGAGACCCAGGGCCGTCACGCGGCATTGAATCTGTTGGGCGGCGAGCTGCCGTTCGAGGGGGTTCCCGGCTTCTGGTCTGATCAGTACGACTGGGGCTTACAGACGGTGGGCGTGATCTCACCGACGCCACCTTCGGCCGTTCGCACCCTGGCAGGCGGTGGTCTGCTGCTGTTCTACCTGGACACCGAGCAACGTTTGCAAGGTGCCTGCGGCTGGGGGCAGGGCAACAGCGTTGCCAAGGACATCAAGTTATGTGAACGGCTGATTGCCAACCTGACCCCACTCTCTGTGGACGCATTGGCCGACGCCGATGTGTCGCTCAAACATCTGCTAAGGCCCTGACATGCGTGAATTCCTGGTGTTTCAGTCCCTGTGGGCCATGCAAGATCACCGTGGTCAATGCGATCTTTCCCTTGAGGCGCAGGTGGAGAAGATTGCCGCTGCTGGCTTCGATGGGGTCACCGACCATTTCTGGATCGCGCCACAGGCCGAACGTCTGCATGCCGCTGCCAAGGCGCAAGGCCTGCAAATCGAAGGTCAACTGTTTCCCCGCACCGTGAGTGACTTGGCGCAAGCGCTTGAGGTGGCCTCTCGCTACGGCTGCCACCACCTCACGCTGCAAGCCGACGTCCGGCCGCGCACGCTGGCACAGGCGATCACTATGATCGAAGGCTGGCAGCGTCTGGCCGAGCAGGTGGACTTTCCGATCCTGCTGGAAACCCACCGCTATCGTCTCACCAGTGACCTGTTGTTCACCCTCGATTTGCTCGCGCAGATGCCCGACCTCAAGTTGTTGGCTGACTTGTCCCATTACGTCGTGGGCCGCGAATTGCCTGAGCCGGCCGCGGCCGAAGACGACGAACAGATTCACACCATCTTGCGACACAGTTGGGGTTTTCATGGGCGGGTCGCTAATAGTGAGCAGGTCCAGGTGCCCTTGACCTTCGCCCAGCATCGCCCCTGGCTGGACCGGTTTCTGGGCTGGTGGCGTTACGGAATCAAGGATTGGCTGGCGCGACCGAACACACCCGCGAGCCTGTCCTTCACCTGCGAGCTTGGCCCGCCACCCTATGCGATCACGGGGAGTGATGGGCGCGATATAACGGATCGCTGGGGCGAGGCGCTGCTGCTGAAGGAACTGATGCGTGGTGTTTGGGATGAGTGTGTTGACGCCGATGCCGAATTGCTCCACGTGCCGACGCAAGACTGACCCATCTTCAAATCCGCACAAATCCAACACAGTATTGGTTCGCGAGGAATCAGGCTGGGTCAGAGAGATCTCGGTAACTGGGTCAATTCGGAGTCGGCGCCAACAGGTCGGACGCTTACCTTCGTACTCTGATCGGTCAGAGATGGCGCCAACCGAATCTGCCAGTGCGCGGCTAATATTCCTGCATTGCATCCTCCAACGCTCCCCGAAAATACTCCTGCGACGCCCGGTCACAGAGGATGTGCAAGCTCGCCTGCTGCACGGCACCTGAATTGATGACAATCACGTTGATGCGTGCCGCCGACGATTGAACTACAGCTCCCGGGCCGAACGCCTGCGGGCTCAGATCAACCCCACAGAGCTTGGCCAATACTTCGCTCAGATGATCCCCCGTCAGTTGAAAACAGGCATGGCTGTCCTGACGAGGCAGCAGATAGTTGGCTTGGTGATCGAGCTCCCAGCGGGCTTCTTCATCGGCCATTCGTTGGCCCTGATCCTCGGGACTGCCCAGCAGCAGGTATTCGGTCTGCGACAGCCGTGCCACCTGACTGCCATCGGCTTGAATCACCGCACGGTTGGGCGCATCTGGCAGGACGAAGCCGCGGCTGCGCAGGTACTCGGCACTGTAGGCGCCGCGGAAACCGACCCGCGGCAGGTCGGTCAGGTCCGCCAGGCGGCACCCCGGCAACGGTGCCAAGGCTTGTCGGGCGATGCTGTGTTGTTCTCTCAGACTGGTCATGACTCAAAGCTCCTGGCGTTGGTTGTCGGGATCGAAGAAGGGCAACTGCACCACCTCGGCCTGGACCACGATGCCGCCTTCGACACGGATCGGAATTCGTTGCCCTGGTGTGCTCTGGTCGATGCCGGCGTAGGCCAGGCCGATGATCTTGCCCAGGGAGGCGGAATACTCGCAGGAGGTGACGTTGCCGCTGATGTCCGGGCCGTTAAGCACCAGGTGGCCTTCCAACGGTTGCAGGCTGCCTTTGGGCAGGCTGAAACCCACCAGTTTACGTTTCAGTGGCTGGGCTTCGAGGATGTCCACCGAGCGGCGGCCGACGAAGAACGGCTTGGTGCGACTGACCGCCCAACCCATGTCGATTTCTGCCGGGTGGGTCATGCCGTCGGTGTCCTGGCTGATGATCACGTGACCTTTTTCCAGGCGTAGCAGGCGCTGGGTTTCGACGCCAAAGGGACGGATGTCATGGGCCTTGCCGGCCTCCATCAGCGTGTCCCAGAGCATAAGCCCGTGGCGCGCCGGCACGTGGATCTCATAGCCCAGTTCGCCGACAAAACCCACGCGCAGCAAACGGGCCTTGATGCCGGCCACGGTGCCTTGACGGACGCCCAGATAAGGGAAGGCTTCGGCGCTCAGATCCAGGTCGGTGCAGACCTGCTCCAGCACTTTGCGCGAATCGGGCCCGGCGACGTTGACCGCGCAAATGGCCGCGGTGACGTTGGCGACGTCCACGTCCAGGCGCCATTGTGCATTCCACTTGAGCATCTGCTGATAGATCCGGTCGACGCCGCTGGTGGTGGCGGTGACGTAGAAATGATTCTCGGCCAACCGCGCACAGACACCATCGTCGATCACCACACCGTGCTCGTTGGTCATCAGCGCATAGCGGGAGCGGCCGACCGGCTGTTTGAGGAAGGCAAAGGTGTACATGCGGTTGAGCAGCTCGGCGGCGTCCGGGCCACGTACATCCAGGCCGCCCAATGTCGAGACGTCGATGATGCCGACCTTGTTGCGTACATGCAGGGCTTCGGCCTGCATGCAGGCTTCGCGATCCTTGGCATCACCGTAGTAGGCCGGGCGTTGCCAGATTCCGGCGGGCATCATCTTCGCCCCGGCTTGCAGGTGGCGAGCATGCATCGGTGTTTGTCGGTAGGGATCGAATGCGCGACCGGCGACATGCGCCAGCTTCTCAGCCACAAACGGTGGTCGCGCCGTGGTCACGCCGGTTTCGCTGATGTTGCGCTGCGTGGCCCACGCCACCAGCCGTGCAGTCGGCAGCGCCGAATGACGTCCCTGGGACGGGCCCATGCCCACGGTGGAGTAGCGCTTGACCAGTTGCACGTCGCGATAGCCGATCCGGGTGGCGTTGACGATGTCGGCGACTTGCAGGTCCTCGTCGAAGTCGACGAAGTCCTTGCCTTTGGGGTGCGGGAAGATCGGCCAGTTGAAGTTGATCCGGGCTTCTGTAGCGAAAGGTGCACGCTGGGCTCCAACCTCAAGGCCCAGGGCGAGCGCCGCATCGGCACCAGCGTTCACGCCATCGGCGACGACATTGTCCAGCCCATGGCGGCCATTGACCGAGCCGGCGACCGCGAGGTTTTTTGGCAGGCCGCTGAGAGTGAACTCGGCGCGCTGGTCGTCGTAGGCCAGTTTTCCGCCGGCCTGGCACAGCAGCTGATAGACCGGCATGTAACCTGCTGACATGCACAGCAAGTCGCAGTCCAGGATTAGCCCACTCTCGGCGACCTGACCTTGCGCGGTGATCTTGCGTATGTCGACGCCAGTGACATGACGCATACCCTTTGCGTGCAGGGCTTCGTACACCGTGCTGTTGCTCAGGCAACGGATCTTGCGTTGCGCCAACGCCCCCTGCAAAGCGATGTTCCCTGGCGCATGGCGCAGGTCCACCAGCGCCGCCACTTCTACCCCTTGATCATGCAAATCGAGAGCCGCGAGGTAACCGTCATCGTTACCCGTCAGCACCACCGCGCGTTTGCCGGGTTTGACCGCATACAGTTTCATCAACCGTTGCGCGGCGCTGGTCAGCATTACCCCGGGCAGGTCATTGTTGCGGAAGATCACCGGCTGATCGAAGGAGCCGCTGCACACCAGGCATTGGCGGGCGCGCACCTTGTACATGCGTTTGCCCTGGATCACCGGCAGGTAGTTATCGGTGAACCAGGCGTTGCAGGTGGCTTGGGTCAGCACCTGAATATTGGCATGTTGTTCCACCGCTGCCAGCAACTCGCGTCGCAGGGTTTCGCCGCGCTGGCCTTCGATGTCGAAGCGGGCATAGGTCAGCGAGCCGCCGAGTACAGCTTGCTGTTCGATCAGCAGCACCTTGGCACCCGCATTGGCAGCGGTCAGGGCCGCGTGCAGCCCGGCGGGACCGGCACCGATCACCGCCACGTCGGTGAACAGGTAGGCCTTGTCGTAGTATTCAGGCTGGAACTTCAGGTCGAGCACGCCGAGGCCGGCCTTCTTGCGAATGATCGGTTCCCAGACTTTCCACATGCCCTTGGGCTTGTAGAACGAGCGGTAGTAGAAACCCACCGGCATGAATTTGGAGAATTTGCCCAGGTAGGCGTCGCGGTCGTTATCCAGTGAGCCGTTGACGTTCTGCGCCGTGACCTGCAAACCGGCGGACAGCGCGTGAGCGTCGGCCAGCACGTTGGGTTCTTCAGGCAATTGCACCAAGCTGTTCGCGTCCTGGCCGGCCATGGTCAGCGG
Source organism: Pseudomonas hefeiensis (assembly GCF_030687835.1). Taxonomy (NCBI): domain Bacteria; kingdom Pseudomonadati; phylum Pseudomonadota; class Gammaproteobacteria; order Pseudomonadales; family Pseudomonadaceae; genus Pseudomonas; species Pseudomonas hefeiensis. Next base: position 3,852,732 of record NZ_CP117449.1, on the reverse strand, counting down.
GCCGCGTGGGCGATGGTATTTGAACGAGCGGGAAATCAGGAAACGCCCGTTGGCCAGCAAGGCGCTGGCGATGCTGTCGCCTTGCAAACCTTGATAGCGGTGGCCGTCGAAACTGAAATCCAGCGGCTGATCGCGGTCGATCAGCAAGCCCATGGGGGCGGGTAGGCGGTTCATCCTGCGATCTCCTTGGCAACTGCGCTGAATTCGACACGGGTGCTGAACAGTTCTTTGGGATCGAAGGTACGCAGGATTTCGTCGGTGACGGTGTGCCGCTCCGCCAGAAACCAGTAGCTGGATGGAGTGTGCATCCACCACTCGCGCACCACGCCGGCGAGGTTGTCGGTGTTGAACACGTAGTCGGCCCATTCGGCATCGCTGCAACTGACCGGGTCAGGCATTGGCTTGAATTCGCCGCCATAGGTGAACTCGCTGATATTGCGCGGCCCGTTGAGCGGGCAAGTCATGATTTTCATAGTCCGCTCTCCGTCAGTGACTGGCCGCCGTGGCGCCCATTTCGTTGACTTGCTGGAAGGTCGAGAAACGTTCGAGGCCGAACGGTTTGATCAGCTCCGGCACCTTGCCGCCGCTGGCGACCAACTCGGCCATGGTCTTGCCGCAGATTGGCGTGGCCTTGAAACCCCAGGTGCCCCATCCCGCGTCGAGGTAGTAATTGTTCACCGGCGACAGGCCCATGATCGGGCTGTAGTCCGGGGTCATGTCGGTGATCCCGGCCCATTGGCGCATCAACTTGGCGTTGGCCAGGAACGGGAACATCTCGATCGCATGGGCGAGCAGGCTCTCCTTGAGGTCCAGGGTCGAGCGTGTGTTGAACAGCGGGTATGGATCGGAGCCGCCGCCAAACACCACCTCGCCGCGACTGGTTTGCTGCACGTAACAGTGCAGGGCGGAGGAACTCACCAGCGGATCAAGAAACGGCTTGAACGGCTGGGTAACCATGGCTTGCAGCGGGAAGGTCTGGATCGGTGAACGGATCCCGGCCTTGGCCATCAGTAAAGAACTGTGCCCGGCAATCGCCTGCACCGCGCAACCGCACTTGATGGTGCCGCGATTGGTTTTTACGGCAGTGATGGTGCCGTTCTCGATGATTAGATCCTGGACTTCGGTCAGTTGATGGATTTCCACACCGCGCTTGGCAGCCTGCTTGGCGTAACCCCAGGCCACCGCATCGTGGCGAGCGGTAGCGCCGTCGATGTGCCACAGGCCGGCGAGAACCGGCAAGTGGCCGGGATCGAGGTTGAGGCTGGGCACCAGTTCGCGGATCTGCTGGCGGTCGATCATCTCGGTGCGGCCGCCGAAGTGTTTGTTGACCTCGGCCCGCTGGCGAAACGAACGCACCGTGGCATCGGTGTGGGCCAAGGTCAGTTGGCCGCGCTCGGAGTACATGATGTTGAAATCGAATTCGTTGGAAAGCGACTGGAACATCCGCACCGACTCGGCATAAAAGCGCACACCTTCACTGGTCAGGTAGTTGGAACGGATAACCGCGGTGTTGCGCGCGGTATTACCACCGCCCAAATAGGATTTTTCCAGCACCGCGATGTTAGTAATACCGTGGTACTTGGCGAGGTAGTAAGCGGTGGCCAGGCCATGACCGCCGGCACCGATGATCACTACGTCATAGCTCGATCTGAGTTCCTTCGGTGGCGGCAAATCCACGTCTACCGGGTACTCTGAACTCATCCCGTATTTCAATAGATTGAATGGCATAAGGCCTCCGATTGGCTGCGTAGGGCCCGGTGTTGTGCAAGGGCTGCGATGACGGTGTTTTTCATCAGGAAGGCAATAGTCATCGGACCGACGCCTCCGGGTACCGGGGTGATTGCCGCGACGTGGGGCAGGGCGCTGTCGAAGTCGACATCGCCTACCATACGGCTGCGGCCATCGTCCTCGATGCGGTTGATGCCGACGTCAATCACCACGGCGCCTGGCTTGAGCCAACTGGCGTCGATCAGTCTTGGGCGACCTACGGCGGCGATGACGATGTCTGCCTGCCGGCACAGGGCCTGCGGATCCGGGCTGCGCGAATGCAGGACGGTCACCGAGCAGTCGGCCTGCAGCAACAACGCTGCCATGGGTTTGCCGACGATGTTCGAGCGGCCGATCACCACCGCGTGCTTGCCGCGCAGATCGCCGCAGGTTTGTTCCAGCAAATACAAACAACCACTGGGGGTGCAGGGCGCGAGTACCGTGCGACCCTGGCTGAGGCCGCCGACGTTCTGACTGTGGAACCCATCGACGTCCTTGTCCGGAGCGATAGCCTCCAGTGCGCGTAATTCATCGATATGAGCAGGCAGCGGTAGCTGCAGAAGAATGCCGTGGATCGAGCGATCGGCATTCAGTCGGGCGATCAGAATGAGTAACTGTTCAGTGCTGGTGTCCGCAGGCAGCCGATGTTCCAGCGAGCGGATACCCACCTCTTCGGCGCGCAGGATCTTGTTGCGCACGTAGACCTGGCTGGCCGGGTCGCTGCCCACCAGGATCACCGCCAGCGCAGGTTCAATGGCTTGCTCGCGCAGGCGCTTCACGTCCTCGCGGACCTGTATCAGCACGCGGGCGGCGCTGGCTTTACCGTCGATCAGTTTGTGCGTGTTCACCGGAAGATCACCGTTCTGTCCTGATTGAGGAAAACCCGGTGCTCCAGGTGGTACTTGACCGCCTTGGACAGGGCCACGGTTTCGGTGTCACGACCGGTGGCGACCAGGTCGTCGGGCAGGTAGACGTGATCGACACGCTGCACTTCCTGTTCGATGATCGGTCCCTCGTCGAGGTCGCTGGTGACGTAGTGAGCGGTGGCGCCAATGAGTTTCACGCCACGTTGGTAGGCCTGGTGATACGGCTTGGCGCCTTTGAAACCGGGCAAGAATGAATGGTGAATGTTGATCGCCCGGCCCGAGAGCTGCTTGCACAGGTCATCGGAGAGGATCTGCATGTAGCGTGCTAACACCACGAGTTCGGTTCCGGTGTCGTCGACGATCTTCATCAGTTCGGCTTCCTGCCGGGCCTTGGTGTCCTTCGTCACCGGCAAATAGATGAAGCGAATGCCCTCGCGTTCGGCCATAGGGCGCAGGTCGAGGTGATTGGAGACGATGGCGGTAATGGTCATGTCCATTTCGCCTTTGTGGTAGCGGTAGAGCAGGTCGGTCAGGCAGTGGTCGAACTTGCTGACCATCAGCAACACGCGCATCGGCTCGCGGGTGTCGTGCAGTTCCCAGCTCATGTCGAAAGCTTGGGCGACGTCAGCGAAACCGTCCTTGATCTGTTGAATGTCGCCCGGATGGCCGTCGTTGAAGCGGAACACCGCGCGCATGAAAAAACGGCCGCTGAAGTCGTCGTCGAATTGCGCCATCTCCCCGATGTAGCAACCGTTGTCCGCCAGATAGGTGGTGACGGCTGCGACGATGCCGGACACCGCGGGACAGGTGATCTTGATAATGAAATGGTTTTTTTCGTGTTGCATGACACGTCCTCGGGATGATGGCGGCAGCTCATCGCATAGCGAAAAAAATCATCAACGGACAGCAGGCTCATCCATGAGCGCGTTTTCTTGAGGGGAATAAATTATTCCTGACGTGACTTTATAGGGGAGTGGAGGCGGGACGTCTAGGGGTTTTGGGAAAGATTTTTAACTGAGGGGGATTTTTTGCGAGGGAGGGTGACTCGTTTCCGTCGGTCGAACGCGGTCAAAAATGTGGGAGCGGGCTTGCTCCCACAGGTTGATCTTCATGCATCGGGAGGGGGCGTTACTCTTTGTCGTTGCCGTAATTCATGATCGACAAAAGGCGGATAGGCACCTGCACCAGTTGCTCGGGGCCATGGGGGATTTCGCCTTCGAACGTCAGACTGTCGCCAGCTTCCATGTGGTAAAGCTGATTGCCGTGGCGATAGATCAATTCACCTTCCAGCAGGTGAAGGAATTCGGTGCCGGGGTGAGAGAAGGTCGGAAACTCCTCACTCGCATCATCCATGCTGACCATGTAAGCCTCGAAGCTCTTCTTCGGCCCGCGGGTGTGGTTGAGCAGATGGTACGTATGGCCTTTCTCGGTGCCGCGGCGTACCACTTCCATGCCCTGATCGGCCTTGACCAACAGCGCGCTGCCGTCCTGCTGGTCGTATTCGCTGAACAACTTCGACAGTGGCAGGCCGAGCACGTCGCACAGACGGCTCAGGGTATCGAGGCTGGTGGACACCTGGGCGTTTTCGATCTTGCTCAACATGCCCTGGCTGATATCGGCAATCTTGGCCACGTCAGACAATTTCAGATCCTGAGCCTGGCGCTGGCGCTTGATCTGCAATCCCAGATATTGCTCAAGCTTGAGGCGCGGGGCGGTTTCGGTCGACATAGTCATCAAATCCTGCACACTTTCCGTTCAGTAATATTAGTTTCGCACTGAGAAAGTGCAAATGGCGACGCTTGCCGCCAGCCCAGGGGGCAGTATTCCCCCAGGGAAAAGAATATTCCCATATATACAGCACAAAAGCGCCTGTCACAGCGTTTCGCCGTTTCACTCGCGAATCTGGCAAGGGCTTTGCATTCCTATTGGGAAAATAACTTTCTTTTTAGGAATAAAAAGACGGTCAAGGCCCATCCAGAATGTTTTGCCTTTCGCGAGGAGTGACGAGCAATGTTGCCAGCAGAAACCCAGCGCATCATCGACAAGCACGGGATCAAGTACGTGCTTGCGCAATTTGTGGATATTCACGGTGCGGCTAAAACCAAGTCGGTGCCGATCTGTGGGCTCAAGACCGTCGCTGAAGAGGGAGCAGGTTTTGCCGGGTTCGCGATCAGCGGCATGGGCATGGAACCCCACGGACCGGACTTCATGGCCCGTGGCGATCTGTCCACCCTGACCCCGGTGCCCTGGCAGCCGGGTTACGGGCGAGTGGTATGCATCGGTCATGTCGACGGCAAACCGCATCCGTATGACAGTCGTTATGTGTTGCAGCAACAAGTGCAACGCCTGGAAGAAAAGGGCTGGACCCTCAACACCGGTCTGGAACCCGAGTTCAACCTGATGCGCCGCGATGAGAGCGGCAAGCTGCAACTGGTGGACCTCAGCGACAACCTGGACAAGCCTTGCTACGACTACAAAGGCCTGTCGCGCTCCCGCGTTTTCCTTGAACAGCTGACCGAAGCCTTGCAGGCCGTGGATTTTGAGGTCTATCAAATCGACCACGAGGACGCCAACGGCCAGTTCGAGATCAACTACACCTACAGCGACGCCATGACCTCGGCGGATCGCTTCACTTTTTTCCGCATGGCTGCCGGCGAAATCGCCAACGATCTGGGCATGATCTGCTCATTCATGCCCAAGCCGGACCCGAAGCGCGCCGGTAACGGCATGCATTTTCACTTGTCGATCAGCAGTGCTGAAAACAAAAACCTGTTCCATGACGCCAGCGACCCCAGCGGTATGGGCCTGTCGAAAATGGCTTATCACTTTGCCGCCGGCCTGCTGGCCCATGGTCCGGCGCTGTGTGCCTTCGCCGCGCCGACGGTCAACTCCTACAAGCGTCTGGTGGTGGGCAATTCGTTGTCCGGCGCGACCTGGGCGCCAGCCTTCATTGCCTTCGGCGCCAACAACCGTTCAGCCATGGTGCGTGTGCCTTACGGCCGTCTCGAATTCCGTCTGCCGGACGCGGGGTGCAATCCCTATCTGGTAAGCGCCGCGATCATCGCTGCCGGCCTGGACGGCATCGACCGCCAGTTGGAAATCGACCATGTCTGCAACGAAAACCTCTACAGCTTGAGCCTCGAGCAGATCGCCGCGCGGGGCATCAAGACCCTGCCGCAATCGCTCAAGGAAGCCTGCGATGCGCTCGAAGCCGACCCGTTGTTCGCCGAGGTGCTCGGCCCGCAAATCGTTGGCGAGTTCATCAAGCTCAAGCGCATGGAGTGGGTGGAATACAGCCGCCACGTCTCCGATTGGGAGATCCAGCGCTACACCGAATTTTTCTGATTTGTTGCATCGACAACCATTCGGGCACCCGGCACGGCGTCGGGCGTTCACTGCCTCCGAAGGAGACTTGATATGTGTGGAATCGTAGGTCTTTACCTGAAAAATCCGCAGCTGGAATCCCAGCTCGGCAAGCTCTTCGAACCGATGTTGCAGGCCATGACCGATCGTGGCCCGGACAGTGCCGGCTTCGCCATTTATGGCGATGAAGTGGCGGACGGCTGGGTCAAGCTGACCTTGCAGGCGACCACCGAGAGCTTCGACTGGAAAACCCTGATGGGCGAACTGGAAGGGCGCCTTGGCTGTTCGCTGGACTGGTTCCAGAACGCCAGTGCCGCGGTGCTGAAGATTCATGCCGAAGAGGCGCCGGTACGTCTGGCCCTCGCCGAACTGGCACCGAGCCTGCGCATCATGAGCGCCGGGCAAAGCATCGAAATCCTCAAGGGTATGGGCTTGCCCCAGGAGATTTCTCAACGCTTCGGCCTGGCCGGCATGAAGGGCAGCCACATCATCGGCCACACCCGCATGGCCACCGAAAGCGCCGTGACTATGGAAGGCAGTCACCCGTTTTCCACCGGCGCCGACCTGTGCCTGGTGCACAACGGATCGTTGTCGAACCACTTCCGTCTGCGTCAGGAACTCAAGCGCGAAGGCATTCACTTCGAGACCGACAACGACACCGAAGTGGCCGCTGGCTATCTGACCTGGCGCCTGCAGCAGGGCGACTCATTGAAAGAAGCGCTGGATCACTCGCTGGAGGATCTGGACGGTTTCTTTACCTTCGCCATCGGCACCCGCAACGGTTTTGCGGTGATCCGCGACCCGATTGCCTGCAAGCCGGCGATTCTCGCCGAAACCGACGACTACGTGGCCATGGCCTCCGAGTATCAGGCGCTGTCGAGCCTGCCGGGTATCGAACACGCCAGGGTCTGGGAGCCGGCACCGGCCACTATGTACATCTGGGAACGCGAGTCAGCTTAAGGAGCGCACACATGAAAACCATCGATCTTTCCACTGCCACCGTGCGTGACCTCAATCAGGCGCTGCACGACCAGGTCAATAACGTGACCGATCACGAGTGGCTAGTGACTCATTCCAACGGCAAGCACAACCTTGCGGTCGGGGTGAATGAAGCGGTGTCCATCGATATCCAGGGCCACGCCGGTTACTACTGCGCCGGCATGAATCAAAAGGCCTCGATCACCGTCCACGGCAACGTCGGTGTCGGTTGCGCCGAAAACATGATGTCCGGCTACGTTCGGGTCAAAGGCAGCGCTTCCCAGGCGGCGGGTGCCACGGCCCATGGCGGCTTGCTGGTGATTGAAGGTGACGCCGGGGCGCGTTGCGGGATTTCCATGAAGGGTATCGACATCGTAGTCGGCGGCAGCATCGGCCACATGAGCTGTTTCATGGGCCAGGCCGGTCGTCTGGTGGTCTGCGGTGATGCCGGCGATGCGCTGGGCGATTCGTTGTATGAAACCCACATCTACGTGAAAGGGACCGTTGAGTCCCTCGGCTCGGATTGCATCGAAAAAGAGATGCGCGCCGAGCACCTGGAAGAGCTGCAAGGGCTGCTCAATCGCGCCGGTTTCGAGCACAAGGCGGCTGACTTCAAGCGCTACGGTTCGGCCCGTCAGTTGTACAACTTCAAAGTCGATAACGCGTCCGCGTACTGATCCGCGCGAGGAGAACAGATATGAGCGACCCAATCAGCCAAAAAGCGGCTCCCGTACTGCGCGAGTCAGCCACCTTCGACCGCCTGACCATCCAGGAAATCCAGCGTGCTGCCGAGACTGGCATCTATGACATTCGTGGCGGTGGCACCAAGCGCAAATTGCCGCACTTCGATGACTTGCTGCTGCTCGGCGCCAGCGTTTCGCGTTACCCGCTGGAAGGCTATCGGGAGAAGTGCGGCACCGATGTGATCCTCGGCAACCGCTTCGCCAAGAAGCCGATCCACCTGAAGATTCCGGTGACCATCGCCGGCATGAGTTTCGGTGCTTTGTCGGCCAATGCCAAGGAAGCCCTGGGCCGTGGCGCAACCATCGCGGGCACCAGCACCACCACCGGTGACGGCGGCATGACCCCGGAGGAACGCGGCCAGTCGCAGCATTTGGTTTATCAGTATTTGCCGTCCCGCTATGGCATGAACCCGGACGATCTGCGTAAGGCCGACGCCATTGAAATCGTCCTGGGGCAGGGCGCCAAACCCGGTGGTGGCGGTATGTTGCTGGGCATGAAAGTCACCGAACGTGTGGCCGGCATGCGCACCTTGCCGGTCGGTGTCGACCAGCGCAGCGCCTGCCGTCACCCGGACTGGACCGGCCCCGACGACCTTGCGATCAAGATTGCCGAGCTGCGCGAAATCACCGATTGGGAAAAACCGATCTACGTGAAAATCGGTGCCAGCCGGCCGTACTACGACGTCAAGTTGGCCGTGAAGGCCGGGGCGGATGTGATTGTGCTCGATGGCATGCAAGGCGGCACGGCGGCGACCCAGGAAGTGTTTATCGAACACGTGGGGATTCCGATTCTGTCGGCCATCCCGCAAGCGGTGCAGGCTTTGCAAGAGATGGGCATGCATCGCAAGGTTCAACTGATCGTTTCCGGAGGGATTCGCAACGGTGCCGACGTCGCCAAGGCGATGGCACTCGGTGCGGATGCGGTGGCCATCGGGACGGCGGCGCTGATTGCCTTGGGCGATAACCATCCACGCCTGGACGAGGAACTGAAGAAGATCGGCTCGGCCGCCGGTTTCTACGACGACTGGCAGAACGGTCGCGACCCTGCCGGGATCACCACACAGGACCCGGAACTGTCCAAGCGACTGGATCCGGTGGAGGGGGGCCGTCGCTTGGCCAACTACCTGCGCGTCATGGTGCTGGAAGCCCAGACCATGGCCCGGGCTTGCGGCAAGTCGCACTTGCACAACCTCGATCCCGAGGATTTGGTAGCCCTGACGGTGGAGTCGGCGGCCATGGCGCGGGTGCCGTTGGCGGGGACCAATTGGGTTCCAGGTTCTGGGTACTGACGCGAAACCTGTGGAAGCGAACCTGCTCGCGATGACGGTGGCACAGTCAAAACTGCTGCAAGCTGACCTACCGCTTTCGCGAGCAGGCTCGCTCCCACAAGGAATTTTTGGCGTGCGCAATGTAAGTGAACGCCCCGGAAAAAGCTGTGGGAGCGGGCTTGCTCGCGAAGACGGTGGCACCGTCAAAATCGATGCAAGCTGACCCACCGCTTTCGCGAGCAAGCCCGCTCCCACAAGTCCTGTTCATGGCATTTATTCGAGAGGCCGAAAAGGCCCGTATCTCATTCTTTGTTGCTCGCTGCCCGATACCCACCTTTCTTTGCAGGAGCTTTGAACATGGTCAATCGTCTTCTTGGCAAATCCCTTCTTGGCTTACTGGCTACCGGCGTGCTTGTGCCGCTGGCGCAGGCGGCTGAAACGCCAACGCTCAATACCGGCAGCACCGCCTGGATGGTCACTGCCGCCGTGCTGGTGTTGTTCATGTGCCTGCCAGGCCTCGCGTTGTTCTACGGCGGACTGGTGCGCGCAAAAAATATGCTTTCGCTGTTTACCCAGTGCTTCGGCATCGCCGGCCTGGTCGGCGTGTTGTGGGTGATCTACGGCTACAGCATGGTGGTCGACAGCACCGGTATGGTCGAAGGGCAGGTGACCTTCAACAGCTTTGTCGGCGGCCTGAACCGGGCCTTTCTGGCGGGCATGACCCCGGAGAGCCTGGTAGGGGATATTCCGGAAGGCGTGTTCGTGACCTTCCAGATGACCTTCGCGATCATCACCCCGGCGCTGATTGCCGGTGCATTCGCCGAACGCATGAAGTTTTCGGCGGCGCTGTGGTTCATGGCGTTGTGGTTCACCTTGGTGTATGCCCCGGTGGCGCATATGGTTTGGGGTGGTTCGGGCGCTTTGATGCATAACTGGGGTGTGCTCGATTTCGCCGGTGGCACCGCCGTGCACATCAATGCCGGCGTTGCCGCGTTGGCCGCGTGCCTGATTCTCGGCAAGCGCAAGGGTTACCAGAATACGCCGATGCCGGCCCACAACCTGAGCCTGACCATGGCCGGTGCGGCGATGCTCTGGGTTGGCTGGTTTGGTTTCAACATCGGTTCCGGTGGTGGCCTCAACGGGACTTCTGGCATCGTCATGCTCAACACTCAATTGGGTGCGTGCGCCGGCATTCTCGGCTGGATGTTCACCGAGTGGTTCAAGGTTGGCAAGCCGAGTGCTTTGGGCCTCGCCAGTGGTGCCTTGGCTGGTTTGGTCGGCATTACTCCGGCATGTGCGTATGTGGGCGTAGGCGGTGCGTTGGCCATCGGTCTGCTGTGCGGGGTGTTCTGCTACTTGAGCGTCACTGTGCTGAAACGCCGCTTTGGTTATGACGACAGCCTCGACGTATTTGGCTTGCACGGCATCGGCGGAATGATTGGCGCGGTATTGACTGGGGTGTTCTGCGTGCCGTCGATGGGGGGATTGGTCGAGGGTGTGTCCATGGGGGCTCAGGTCGTGGCGCAAATCAAAGGCGTGTTGCTGACGACGGTTTACTGCTTTGTCATCAGTTGGGTCATTCTCAAGGTGATCAACGCGGTGATCGGCTTGCGCGCCGATGAATCGGTGGAGGAGATGGGGCTGGACCTGGCCGAGCACAACGAGCGTGCTTACAACCACTGATCGTTATTGTTGATCGACACGGCCCACCTTCGAGTGGGCCGTATGCGTTGTGTTCAACTCATAACCAGATGGCTGGCAGATTTCTGTTCACGGGTCTGGGCTGCACGCTGCAACTGGCTGGCGGTCAGGGTGTTCTTCAACAGATAAGCAATGGTCATCGGCCCGACGCCACCGGGTACCGGCGTGATAGCGCTGGCGACGGTGCGCGCGCTGGCGTAGTTGACATCGCCCACCAGATGGCTGCCGGATTCGTCCGTGATGCGATTGATCCCGACATCGATCACCACCGCGCCAGGCTTGAGCCAACTGGCATCAATCAGCCCGGGACGGCCCACCGCTGCGACGACGATATCGGCCAGTCGACACAACGCCGGGGCATCGACACTGCGTGAGTGCACCACGCTGACCGAACAGTGCGCCTGCAACAGCAAGGTCGCCATGGGCTTGCCGACGATGTTCGAACGCCCGACGACCACGGCGTGCAAGCCACTCACATCACCGCAGGTTTCGTGCAGCAGGCGCATGCAGCCGCTGGGCGTGCAGGGCGTAAGGACTTCTATGCCTTGTACCAGGCCGCCGACGTTTTCCCGATGAAAACCGTCCACGTCCTTGATCGGGTCGATGGCATGAATGACCGCCGCCTCGTCGATATGCCCCGGCAATGGCAGTTGCACCAGAATCCCGTTCACCGTGACATCGGCGTTCAGTTGGGCAATCAGTTCCAGCACCTGATGCTGGCTGGTGTTTTCTGCCAGACGGTACTCCAGTGAGCGGATGCCGACGTCCTTGGCCCGCAGCAGTTTGTTGCGCACGTAAACCTCGCTGGCCGGGTCTTCACCCACCAACAGTACCGCCAGGGCAGGGTAAATGTGCTGTCCCGCGAGGGCCAGAACCTCCTCTCGAACCTCGTTGAGAACCAGAGCGGAGATGGCCTTGCCGTCGATGTCGCGGGCAAGTGCAGGGGTGGTGCTGATCAAAAGAGTCACCGTTGTCTTGATGGATAGAGGGGCGAAACAATCACCGAGGCGTCGTTGCACCTCGATGATTTATCAGCGTTCTGCTGGCAAGGGCGCTCAGACTACCAATTGATGGCTGCCGTACACCACAAGGACACCCGCGATCAGCGTGACGTAAGGCAACCAGCCAGCGCGTTTCTGACCGGCATCAGCCTGAACATAGAGATCGTTAAGCATGGCTTCGGGGAACAGTCCCTTGTCCTGGACATAGTGGCGGTAGCAGAACACCGGCAGGATCAACAGCGCCAGCAGCAGGCCGGTCATCAGCGTTCCCGCGCCCCAGATATCGGCGCCCAGCCCCATGCAGGCCAGGTTGACGAAGCTCAGCACGCCACCGGCTGCCAGAAGCACGGTAGGGGCTTTGTACGGGCGTATCCAGTCGGGACGGTCCAGGCGATGGATCCAGCCAGCATTGAGGTTGAGGAAGTTGAAGATGATGTAGCTGACGTTGGACGCGGCGAGCACGAAGACATAGTCGGACATCAGCAATAGCAGCAGGTTGAAAGACAGGTCGGTCCACATCGCGGCGGTGGGCGCGCCGTGTTCATTGGTTCGGCCCAGGTACTTCGGCAGCCAGCCGTCCACCGACGCCTGGTACAAGGTGCGCGATGAGCCGGACATCGACGTCATGATCGCCAGCAAGGTGGCCAGGACCAGCATGATCAACACGATGTTGGCGACCAGTTTGCCGCCGCCGATACTGTCCGCCATCACCTGGCCGACGCCCATGCCGCTGTAGATCGCTGGCGACAACAGGCCACTGTAGACCGCCGGCGAAACCACCGCACCACTGGCGTCCAGCACGGCCGGTGTCACCAGTTGGCCAAGCCCCAGGCTGCCTTGAAACGCTAGGGGCACCAGGGTGAATACCAGGATGCACAGCAGGCCCGCATAGAAAATCGCCTTGAACGTGTCGCGCTTGGGGTCCTTGAATTCCCGGGTGTAGCACACCGCCGTTTCGAAGCCGTAGGTGGACCACGCGGCCATGAACAGACCGCCGGCCATCAGCGACCAGCCGGACAGATCCCAGGGCCCATCGATCACTTGCCCGGCCGCATCATGGGCCAGGGGGTACAACGGCAGGAAATTGGCCTGGGCCGAATCACCGGTGAACAACGGCACCACGCCCACCAGCAGCAAGGGGATCAGCGATGTCACGCCGAGCACCAGGGTCAGACGCGCCGAGCGCAGAATGCCGCCATGCTGTACGGCGAAAACTGTCAGCAAGATCAACAGACCGATGGCGAATGTTGCATTGATCCGCAGCGACAGGCCACTCTTGATCCAGCCCAGATCGACCAGGGTCAGTTGCCAGGTATTGATCAGCGCATCGGCGGGAAACAGTGCGGTGAGTATGTAGCCGGCTGCCAGCCCTGAACCGATCGACAGCACCGGTGACCAGGCCAGCCAGTTGCACCACACCGAAACCGGCGCGATCAGCTTGCTATAGCGCACCCAGGCGACCGCGCCATAGACCGAGGCACCGCCGGATTTGTGTGGAAACAGTCCGGCGATTTCGGCGTAGGTGAAGGCCTGGATAAACCCGAACAGGATCGACACGATCCAGACGATCCACGCCGGTTTGCCCACCGTGGCGGCAATCGCACCGATTGAAAACAGCACCAGCGCGGGCACGCCACTGGCGACCCAGAAAGCCCCGCGCCAATCGATCTTGCGGTGCAGGCTGCCCACTGAGCTGGCGGCCTGCGGTACGGTCTCGAACGTAGTCGCTTCCATCTTCGTATTCCCATGTCTGAGTAGCGGAGTAGTGGCGGCAGTCAAAGTCAGGGTGGCGCCCAGGTCCGTCTGGTCGATCAACTGCGCACCCGGCTCTTTTGCGGGTCGTAGAAAATCGCTGCGGTGACCTCGGCGCTGATGCGCTTCTGCAGGCCATCGACTTTGCCGATCTCAAGCGTGGTGCCGACGTCGGCGCAGGCCACATCGACCCGGCACAGCGCGATGTTGCTGGCCAGCAGCGGCGAGCGGCAGGCACTGGTGATGACCCCGACCTGGGCCCGGCCGCGATACACCGGGTCACCGTGGTGGGCGGCTTCGTTGCCACTCAGTTGCAGGCCCACCAGCTTGTGGGCGGGGTGGGCGCTGCGTCGCAACAGCGCATCGCGGCCGATGAAGTCGTCGGTTTTGCTTTTCATCGGCACAGAAAAACCGATACCCGCCTCGAAAGGATCGGTCTGGTCGCTGAACTCGTAGCCGGCGAAAATCAGCCCGGCTTCGATGCGCAGTATGTCCAGCGCTTCCAGGCCCAACGGCACCAGGCCCAAGGGGTGGCCCAGCGCCCAGATTCGGTCCCAGACCCGCTCGGCATCTTCGGGCTGGCACCAGACTTCGTAGCCCAGTTCGCCGGTGTAGCCGGTGCGCGAGATCATCAGCGGGCAGCCGTCGTAACCGTCCAGGCGGCCCACCAGGAACCGGAACCAGCCCAGGGTTTCCAGGCTCGGTTGGGTCGCTGGGGTCCAGACCATCTGCTTGAGCAGTTCACGACTCATCGGGCCCTGGACGGCCAGGTTGTGAATCTGTTCGCTGGCGGATTTGACCCAGACCTTCATGCCGAGCTTTTGCGCCTGTTCGCGTAGCCAGACTCCGGCGTAATCCTCGCCACAGATCCAGCGGAAATTGTCCGGGCCCAGGCGCAGCAGGGTGCCGTCGTCGAGCATGCCGCCGTGTTCGTGGCACATCGCCGAATACACCACTTGACCCACCGCCAGGCGCCGTACATCCCGGGTCAGGCAGTACTGCAGCAAGGCTTCGGCGTCGGGGCCGATGATTTCGAATTTGCGCAGCGCGGTCAGGTCCATCACCGCGACGCGTTCACGGCAACCGAGGTATTCCTCGACTGCGCCATAGCCGTCGTAGCGCAGTGGTAGCCACCAATTGCGGTAGTCGGTAAAGCTGCCGGTCAAGGCGCTGGTACGTGAGTGGAACGCGGACTCACGGGTGAGGATCGGGTCGGCATCGGCCGTGGTTCGAGTGCTCATGGCGATGGAAAAACGCTCCTTTTCGCTGTAGATGCGGACCTGGATATCGGTCGGGTTCCAGCCGTTGGCCGGGTCGATGTCGTCCGGGCATGAGGTGCTGCCACACAGCAGATCGGTCATGGCCCGCAGCAGCACGTAATCGCCGGGGCGCGACCAGGGCTCGTCCAGCGTCATCTGCTGGTGGGCGTCGATGCCGGTGTTGAAGAACAAATTGATCGCCGGCCAACCGCTGCGCGCCTCGACCCCGTGGGGCGCCAGGGCCCGGCTCAGGTTGTCGCTGCAGTTGTCGTGCCCGAAGTAGCCATGGCTCTCGTAGTAGCGCGCGGCGCAGGCCAGGGCGAAGGAGTCGTGGCGGCCGACGGTGTCACGCACCACCTCCAGCATCGGCTGCATCTGCCGGTCGAAAAACTTCGAGAACAGTCCCGGTGCCGGGTAGGCGCTACCGTTCAAGGTGCGGGTGACGGTCTGGTCCAGGTCCAGCTCCAGGCCGCGATCCAGGGCGCGACGGTCGAGGGCGACGAAGTCCGAGCATTGGCGACCGGCGACATCCAGCACCTGCACGTACTGCCCTTTGCCGACGGTGTAACTGTGAGCGGTGCCGGCGTGAATTGTGAACTCGTCGAGTAACTCGCCCAACGGTTCGGGCAACGCCGGGAGCAGCAGCGACGAAGGATTGGCTCGTGTCACCCACAACCTCAGTTCGCTGGGCCGATACTGCCGGTCGACGGATGTTGGCCCGGCGGGCGCAGCGACAATCACCAGCAGTTCTTCGCTGGCGACAAAGTGGCGACTGAAGTCGGCAGGGCTGTCCTCGTCCCAGAGCGAAGCCGCGCTGGGCAGTTGGTATGGCTCAATACCGCGTCGGCTCAACGCCTGGTTGATACGCCGAGCTTGCACGGTCGGCTCGGCGAGCCGTGCACCGATGAACCCGCAGGCCGCCGAACCGCTCAATGCCCAGGCCGCCAGTGTGCTGCGCCCGTTGGTGTCCATGGCCAGCAGTTCACAGGGTTGCTGCCCTTCAAGGTCGATCACCTGCAGGCTGTCGCCGGGTTGCAAGGCCACCAGTGTCAGGCCTCCGGCCGCTACCCTATAGCGCTCCAGGGTCGGGGCCCGGGCAAACAGTCCGGGCTCCCGGGGATGAGAGACACGAGGTGCATGCATGATGAACCTCCAGGTCAACCGACCGACGTGATGGACGTTGGCGGCTCAGCGAGGTACGCCGCCATTGAGTCGTCCAGCGCATGCAGCCAGGGGGTGTGGTGCGGCGGTGACTGGGTGCCGGTCATCAACGAGCGATAGGACTTGTCGCGATAACCCATGATGTTTTCGGCTTTGTCGTGCTTCCAGTGGAGGAAGGTTTCATTGACAGCGGCGATGTCGAAGTTCGGGTAGTCGGTGGCGTCTACCAGGTGCTGGATGTAGGCGCCCTGGTATTCGAACATCTGCTGGTTGGTTTCCAGTGTCTGTTCCCGTTCGTGCCATTGCTGGCTGTCGGCGACCATTTGGTCGTGGCTGGGCAGTTGAATGCGCCCCAGGATCACATCGCGGGCATACCAGGCCTGGGCATCGAACATGTTGAACGAGTACCACTGGTCCTGCATGCCGAGGTAGATCAGCCGTGGGTTGGGTTCCCAGAACACGCCCTTGTAGAGGTTCATCGGCCACAGGCGGTTGTCGGTCTTCAGGCTCAGCTCATCGGGCAGGAACGGGAAGTGATGTTTGTAGCCGGTGCACAGGATCACCGCGTCGATGTGCTTGCTGCTGCCGTCGACAAAATAGGCACGGTTGTTTTCCAGACGCTTGAGCAGCGGCTTTTCTTCCCAGTTGTCCGGCCAGGCGTAGCCCATGGGCGCGGTGCGATAACAGCTGGTGATGCTGCGGGCGCCGTATTTGTAGCATTGCGAGCCGATATCCTCGGCCGAATAGCTGCTGCCGACGATGAGCAGATCCTTGCCCTTGAATTCCAGCGCCTCGCGAAAATCGTGGGCATGCAGGATGCGCCCGGCGAACTGCTCGAAACCTTCGAAGTACGGTACCTTGGGCGTGGAGAAGTGGCCGCAGGCATTGATCACGTAATCGAATTCCTCGCAGGTCAACGTGTCGCTGTTGTAGTCGTGGGCGTACAGGGTGAAGCGCTGGGTCTGTTCGTCGAAGGTGACCTGGCGCACCACATTGTTGAAGCGGATGTAGTCGCGTACGCCGGCCTTTTCCACGCGGCCCTTGATGTAGTCCCACAGCACTTCGCGCGGCGGATAGGAGCCGATCGGCCGACCGAAATGTTCTTCAAAGGTGTAGTCGGCGAACTCCAGGCATTCCTTCGGGCCGTTGGACCACAGGTAGCGGTACATGCTGCCGTGCACCGGTTCGCCGTTCTCATCCAGGCCAGTGCGCCAGGTGTAGTTCCACATGCCGCCCCAGTCCTGCTGTTTTTCGAAACACACCAGTTCCGGGATCGCGGCGCCCTTGTCGCGGGCCGACTGGAAGGCGCGAAGTTGGGCCAGGCCGCATGGGCCGGCGCCGATGATTGCTACACGTAGAGTCATGAGCGTGCCTCCTGAGGCTTTCAGCGAAAGATCACTGTCTTGTCCTGGTTGATGAACACCCGGTGTTCCAGGTGGTATTTCAGGGCTTTGGAAAGGGCGACGGTCTCGGTGTCGCGGCCGATGGCAACCAGAGAATCAGGCAGGTGCGTGTGATCGACGCGCTGGATTTCCTGCTCGATGATCGGGCCTTCGTCGAGGTCGCTGGTGACGTAATGGGCGGTGGCACCGATCAGTTTCACGCCGCGGTCATAGGCCTGGTGATAGGGTTTGGCGCCCTTGAACCCGGGCAGGAACGAGTGATGGATGTTGATGGCCCGGCCGGACAGCTGCTGGCACAGGCCGTCGGACAGAATCTGCATGTAGCGGGCAAGCACCACCAGATCGGTCTGAGTGTCCTCGACGATGCGCATCAACTCGGCCTCCTGGCTGGCCTTGCTGTCCTTGGTGATCGGCAGGTAGATGAAGCGAATGCCCTCGCGCTCGGCCATCGCCCGCAGGTCCAGGTGGTTGGAAACCACGGCGGTGATGTGCATGTCCATCTCGCCCTTACGGTGGCGATAGAGCAGGTCGGTAAGGCAATGGTCGAACTTGCTGACCATCAGCAGCACCCGGGTCGGTTGGTGCGAACTGAACAATTGCCACTGCATGTCGAAGCCGCCGGCCAGATCGCCCAGGCCTTCGCGCAGGGCGCCGATATCACCGCTGACGCCAGTGTTGAAACGGAACACCGCGCGCATGAAAAACTGCCCGGTGAACTCGTCGTCAAACTGCGTCAGTTCGCTGATGTAGCACTGCTGCCGGGTCAGGCAGGCACTGATCGCAGCGACGATCCCGGACGCCGCCGGGCAGGTGATCTTGAGAATGTAATGTTCGCTGGAGGCGTCCATCGAAGGCTCCTGAGTAAAGTGAGGGAAGGCTCAGCCCTTGGCCGTGCGTTTGGTTTTTTCCGGGTCGTCGAAGGGCAGGGCGTGGGTCACGGCGTCCGCTTCAAGGCTGCCGCGTACCTGCAGTGCAACGCCGGGCACGGCGCAGGCGACGCTCATCCGGGCGATGGCCATGGAGCGCTTGCTCAGGCGCGAGTACATGCCGCAGGTGATCACGCCGACTTGCTGGTTGCCCTGCCACAGGGTGTCGCCGGCCTCGGCCGGGCGTACGCCCTCGAGCAGCACACCGGTGATCTTGAAGCGTTCCTGACCGCGCAGGCGCAGGTGTTCCTCGGCACCACGGAAGGCCTGTTTGCCGGGTGAGACGGTGAAGTCCAGGCCCATTTCCCACAGGGTGTCGCCGGCCTTCTGGTCGGCGAAGGGGTACATCTGCGAGTTGTCATAGGGGAAAAACATCAGCGAGCTTTCCACCCGCAACCAGTCCAGGGCGGTAAAGGCGCAAGGGATGATGCCCAGGCCCGCGCCTTGTTCAAGGATCGTGTCCCACAGCGCTGGGGCATCGGCGGCCTTGCAGAAAATCTCGTAGCCGCGCTCGCCGGTGTAGCCGGTGCGAGAGATCATCACCGGGCGATCGAACAGGCGGGTTTGCAGGTGATGGAAATAGGGCAGCTGACGAATCCCGGGGACGTGCTCGGCGAGAAAATCCACTGCCAGCGGCCCTTGCAGCGACAGGTCGTGCAGGTCGTCATCGAACAGCACCGCCACTTGCCGGCCCTGGGATGAGCGCACAAGCATTTCGTGACCGATGCCGGCGCCGTGGACCACCATGAACGCGTTAGGCCCGGTGCGGTAGACGATGCAGTCATCGACGAACTTGCCTTCCTCATCGAGCATCGAGGCGTACACCGATTTACCGGGGTAGAGTTTGGCGATGTCGCGGGTGGTGGCCCACTGCAACAGGCTCTCGGCGTGGGGCCCCACGTAGTGGACTTTTTTCAGGCCGGACACGTCCATCAGCCCGGCGCGGGTGCGGATTGCTTCGTGGTGGTCGGCCAGCGCGCTGCTGTAGGTCCAGGCGGTGCCCATGCCATTCCAGTCTTCAAGGTTCGAACCGAGGGCGCGGTGCCGCTCGGCCAATGCAGAAATACGCCATGAAAGGGTCATGTGAGGGTCCTTGTCGGGAAAGAGAGGTCAGGCGTGCGGGTCGAATTGGCTCAGCCACTCGACCAGCGTGGTTCGGTAGCGGGTCATGCCCTTGTAGTCAGCGATGGGATCGGGCAGGTCGCGCAATACGCGGTGCAGGCGACAACCCCAGCCGGGTTGAGTGACCAGTTCATCCAGGCTGATCAGGTAGGTGCGGATGCTGAACATCACCGCGTTGCTGCGTGGCAGACGAGCCATCACTTGCAGCTCGACGCGCAGGTGAACCTGTTGCCCGACGTTTTCGGCGGTGATGCGGCCTCGGTCGGCACCCCATTCATGGAACGTCTCGGGCGAGGAATCCAGGCGCGGGTTGATGGTCAGCGTCCAGTTCAGGCGCCGCACTGGCTGGCCCACTTGCAGGTTGAGCAGGTACTTCAGCGCGCGGTCGAACACGCCCATCTGGTGGGCCATAGGCACCGGTGAATGCCACTGTTTGAAGCTCATGCCGGCGTCGAAGGCCAGGGACCAGTCGGCCGGACTGGTGACCAGGCCGGCGTCCATGTACAGGTCACCGTCGCGCTGGTCGAGCAGGGCGAAATCCCCCTGGACCTGGCGGCCGATGTACTCCAGCGGCGCGCAGGGCAGGCTGGTGGCATCACCGAAAATGAACGGCTGACTGATCTCCAGCAGGCGGTTGCACCAATGCCAACGGTCGCCGTCACACGCCAGGCTGAACCACTGCGGGTAGTCGGCGGCCAGGTGTTCCATCAGCATCTGTAATGCATCCCAGGCCGCCACTTGCATGTGCGGCATCACCAGGTAGCGGCGCGGGTCCTTGTCCAGCACCAGGGCGCGTTCGGCCATTTCCGAGCGGTAGTGCTCGTCGATGTCGAAGGCGTGCTCATAGATCGAACCGGGGTCGCGGGAGGTGGCCGGTTCGATATTGACCGAGTACAGGTAGCTGTCCTCGACAAAGGGAAAGGGGAAACGGCGGATTGCCGCAGGGCTGTTGCGAAAGCTGAAGTCGTCGCGATAGCTCAGCACGGGGCTCGTTTGCAGGGGCATGTCACTCACTCCTATAGGTCCAGCGAAATGCAGGGGCCGCAGCCGCGCGAGACGCAGGGCATCAGAAAGTCGGCCTGCTCGGCCGGGCTGAGGAAGCTGTCGCGGTGTTCGATGGCACCGCCCTGGTGGCGTGTGATGCACTGACCGCAGACCCCGCCACGGCACAGGTTGGGCACTTGCACCCCGGCGTGTTCCAGGGCTTCGAGCAGGCTCTGCTCGGCCTCGACGCGCAGGCGCCGGCCGCTGCGCAGCAGGTGCAGGTCGAAGGGCTGGCCGGGTTGCGCGCCTTTGAACGCTTCCGAATGCACGCGTTTGCGCGGCCAACCGAGGCGCGTGGCCTCACGCTCAACCGCGTCGAGCAGCGACTGCGGGCCACAGGTATAGACGTGGCTGCCCAGCGGCCGGTCGGCGAGGATCTGGCTCAGGTCGGGCCGTCTGTCGTACGCATGCAGGCGCGCGCCGAGGTGTTGTTGCAGTTCGTCGAGGTAGGCGTCGCTGATGCCCGGGCGAAACAGGTAATGCAGTTCAAAACGGGCCTGCTGCTGTTCCATCGCGGCGATATAGGCCATGAACGGTGTGATGCCGATGCCGGCGGCGATCAGGATGTGCAGGTGTGCGGTGCCGTGGGGCGCGAACAGATTGGCCGGCGGCGAAATCTGCAAGGTGTCGCCGAGCTGAACCTGGTGATGCAGGTACCGCGAGCCGCCACGAGAAGCCTCCTGTAGGCGCACGGCGATGCGGTAGTGCTGGATGTGCGCCGGGTCGTTGGTGAGTGAGTAGGCGTTGCGCACCTTGCCCTCGGCCAGGGGCAAATGCACCTGCACATGGCTGCCGGGCGAGAAGCCGGGCAGGGCGCCGTCGCAGGCCGTCAGGGTTAATTCGCGCACCACCGGCGTGAGCATTCTTGCCGCGCTGACCTGAACGTTGAGGACCGCGCTCATGGCTGGAAGGCCGCATAGGGCTGGTCGGGGTTGATGCACACGCCGAGGTAAGCCCCCAGGCGCCGGGAAAAATGCGTGCGCACCTCCAGCCCGACGTGGCAACCGATGCAGTTCAGCGACGACTCCGGCCCGGCCGCCTGGGTCAGGCCACAGTGCGCGCAGTACACCTGGCGCAGGCCGGGCGTTGCGCAGCTCATGCTGATCTCGTCGTCTTCCAGGCCTGCGGCGCGGGCCTCGGCGTGGATGCGCCAGACAAAAGCTTCATCGCCCAGCAGGTAGAGCCGACAACCCACGGTTGCGCTGGCCAATACGTGTTGCAAGCACCGGGCGAAGTCGGGTTGTTCGCCGTTCAACAGCAGGGGGTTGTCCAGTTCAGCGACAACCTGCGCGCAGACGGTTTCCGATTGCGTCACCACGATGGGGCGGTTAAGGGTGGGCTTCATGCGGGCTCTCCAAATGCTTTTTTATTTCCTGTTGGGAGAGATACTTTCCTAGGGGGAAAATCTTCTCAATCCGGAAAAAGGGCTATGTCTTTGGAGATAAGCCTTGCTACACGGCCGTCGGGGCATGGAAGTTGCTGGTGTTCGAGGCGCGTGGAGCAACCGGACGGGGGAGTTATCGAGAGTGCGAACACGATCGCAGTGGTGGCCGCTCTGGTTAGGGCCTGTGCGCCCCGAACAGGCACGCAGCGTGCGCAAGCTGTTGGCCGGGTTGCCTTTGAGCCAGGCGCACGCTGACGGTGCCTTATCGGGTTTTCTGGACCGTTTCGACGCACTGCTGCCACCTGCCAGGCTGAACCTGATCCTTGGCGGTGAAGACCTCAGCCCGACGCGACGCGGCTTGATCGAGGGCTGCCTGGACGTGGCGACTTGCCCCTGGCGCGACGCACGCGCGGCAGACACCCCCCAAGCCTGCGGCACGTGCCAGCAACGCGGCGTGCACCGCCTGGTGTGCGCCTTGCCCGAGGGCCAAAAGGGTGTGTTGCTGCTCGATAGCCCCAAACGGGCCGGTGCCAGTTGGCGCCAACTACTGGAGGAGGCGGCGCAGGCGGTCGGCGTGGCCGTGCGCTTGCGCAGCTACAACCGTGAGCAGCAGCGTAAACAGGCGACGTCCCGTCACGGAGCCTTGGCCCGTGAGTTGCACGACTCGGTGGCACAGCAACTTGGTTACCTGTCGTTCCAGGCCCATGGCTTGCAATCCCGGTTGGGCGAGCCGCAACAAGCCACTGCGGGTTTGCAGGACCTGTGCGCCGGATTGAGCCAACTGCAGCGCCAGGTGCGCGAACTGATCACCAGCGCTCGCCTGACCATGGACGGGCGCTCACTGCGCCAGGCCCTGGCCGACTCTGTCGCCGAGTTCTCGCGGCGCTGCATCATCGTTTTTGAACTGGACAATCGCCTGGCTGATGACGCTTTGAGCCCGGAAACCGAATTGCAGATTTTGCAGATCATTCGCGAGGCACTGGCCAACGCGGTACGCCATTCCCATGCACGGCATGTGCGCATCGAGTTGCGGCAAAACCAGGACGGTGATGCTTCTGTTTCGGTGGAGGATGACGGCATCGGACTGAGCCCGGCGTCAGGGGAGGACAACCATTTCGGCCTGGCGATTATCCGCGAGCGCGCCGCGAGCATTGGCGCCCGACTGACCATTGAGGCGATCCGCCCGCACGGGGTCCGCGTGCACCTTGGCCTTCGCTGCCACCAAGACCTGCCACAGGGGAGTTTCGATGGACTGCACGACCTTATTACTGATCGATGATCACCCGTTGTTTCGCAAAGGACTGGCACAGCTGTTCGGCGCCAGCGACGACTTCGAAGTAGTGGGGCAGGCCGCCAGTGGGCGCGAAGGCATCAACCTGGCTGTGAGCCTGGCGCCGCAGCAGGTTTTGCTTGATCTGCATATGCCCGGCTTGAGCGGTTTGCAGGTGCTCGACGAACTACGTCAGTTGCGCCTCGACTGCCAGGTGGTGGTGCTCACCGCATCGATGGATCGTGCCGAGCTGTTGACCGCCCTGCGCCTGGGGGCCAGTGGTTATGTGCTCAAGGAAACCGAGCCTGATGCGTTGTTGGACTACATGCGCAATTGCCACAAGGGCGCAATCGTTCTGGATTCAACCCTGATTGCGCTGCTGGCCGATCAGCGCGAGTCGGTCACCCGGCCTGCGCACGATTCGGATCCGCTCGACACCGGCAACCTGACCGAGCGGGAGGGGCAGACCCTGGCCCTGATCGCTGCTGGCATGAGCAATAAACAGATCGGCCGGGAACTGGGGATCAGCGATGGCACGGTCAAAATCTATGTGAGGAATCTGTTGCAAAAACTCAGCCTGCACTCGCGCCTGGAGCTGGCGGCGTGGGTGCACAACGCCGCGTCGGTGAGACACGAGGAGCGTCACTAGATGATGGAACGGCCAGAGGCATTTGTGCAGACACTGCCCTTGCACCTGATGGATCTCTTTCCGGCGGCGTTGCTCGAACTTCGCGATAACGGTCAGATCGCCCACTTCAACCTGGCCTGGGTCGAGCTGATGGATTTGCCGGGCACGGAGTGCAACCTCATCGACTATGTGCACCACGAAGACCGTTCGTTGTGGCGTCAGGCCTTGAATGAACTGCGTCGGCGTCCCGACACCTCGTTCAACCAGCGGCTGCGTTTTGTTCACCCTTCGGGGGAACTGCGCTGGTTCGATGTCAGCCTGAAGCGCGGGCCGCAGGGTTTCTATCTGGTGGCCGGCGACATCACTGCGCACAAGCGGCGCGAGATCGCCTTGCAGGCCAGCCAGCGCAGCAGCATGAGCTTGCTCGACAGCATGCCGGGCCTGATCTATCGCGGCCGCAACAACCGCGACTGGACCATGGAGTTCGTCAGCGCCGGTTGCCTGCAACTGACCGGGTATCCACCGGAGCGGCTGGTGGACAACCATGAATTCACCTACAACAGCCTGATCCTGGCGCAGGATGCCGATTACGTCTGGCGCGAGGTGCAATATGCCTTGTCGCGGCAGGAGCCGTTCGAACTCAATTACCGGATACGTTGCGCCGATCAGTCGATCAAGCATGTCTGGGAAAAGGGTGTGGGGATCTATGCCGACACCCGGGAAGTGCTGGGTATCGAGGGGGCGATTTTCGAGCGGCGGGCGGCTCAGCCCTGAAGGGCTATGAGGTTTGTAGTGCACAGCAAATCAGGTGTGTACGGGCTTTTTCGCGAGAGGGAGTGTCAGTCGAAATCAATGTTGACTGATACACCGCCTTCGCAAGCAAGCCCGCTCCCTATATAGAACTCTGGGTGTTATCGAAACGCGGGAACGATCTGCTTGATAAACAGCTCCAGAGATTTTTTCTTCTCTGCATGGGGCAGGCTGTTATCGCACCAAAAGCTGAACTCATCGACCCCCAGTTCCTGGTAATACTTGATGCGCGGGATGATTTCTTCCGCGGTGCCGATCATGGCAGTCTTGTGCAGGCTCTCCAGTTCGAACTCCGGGCGAGCGGCGAATTTTTCTTCCGGGCTCGGCGCCAGGAAGCCGTTGACCGGCACTTCCTTGTTGCCAAACCAGGCATCGAAGGTGCGGTAGAACTTCGAGATCGCCTTCGCCCCGACTTTCCAGCCCTCGGGGTCATCGGCCGCATGCACGTGGGTGTGACGCAGCACCATCAGTTGCGGGCGCGGTACGTCAGGGTTGTTGTCCAAGGCGGTCTGAAACTTGCTCTTCAGGTCGAGGACTTCTTCGTCGCCCTTCATCAGCGGAGTGACCATGACATTGCAGCCGTTTGCCACAGCGAAGTTATGCGAATCCGGGTCGCGAGCGGCGATCCACATCGGCGGGTTGGGCTTCTGGATCGGCTTGGGTACGCTGGTGGATGTCGGGAATTTCCAGATATCGCCATCGTGAGCGTAGTCGCCTTGCCACAGGGCGCGCACCACCGGAACCATCTCGCGCAGCGCTTGACCGCCGGAGGAGGCGGGCATGCCGCCGGCCATGCGGTCGAACTCCACCTGATAGGCGCCACGGGCCAGACCGACTTCCATGCGACCGTTACTGATCACGTCCAGCAGTGCGCATTCGCCGGCGACCCGCAACGGGTGCCAGAACGGCGCGATGATGGTGCCGGCGCCGAGGTGAATGGTGGTGGTTTTGGCCGCCAGGTAGGCCAGCAGTGGCATTGGGCTTGGTGAGATGGTGTATTCCATGGCGTGGTGTTCGCCGATCCAGACGGTGCTGAAGCCACCGGCCTCGGCCATCAGGGTCAGTTCGGTCAGGTCTTCGAACAACTGGCGGTGGCTGACACTTTCGTCCCAACGTTCCATGTGCACGAACAGGGAAAACTTCATGACGCTTACCTCGGATCTTTTGTTGTTGGCCGGTCGATCGGGAGTCGGCTGGCTGATTATTGGATAATCGAAATTCGCAATATGCGCAAAATATTTTCTGGATCAGGCGAGCACAGGGAGGGCGCCCATTTTGCCGTGGCAATACACCAGTGGCCCGGCGTTCTGCTGCGGCACGATCAGGTTCTTCACCGCGCCGACCATGATCGCGTGGTCGCCTCCTTCGTATTCGCGCCATAGCTCGCATTCGATCACCGCCGTGGCGTTAGCCAGAATCGGGTTGCCCAGCTCGCTCAAGGTCCATTCGATGCCTTGCGCCTTGTCTTTGCCTTTGCGCGCGAAGGCATAGGCTTCGTTCTGCTGGCCGCCGGACAGGACGTGAATGGCAAAGCGTTTGTTCTTGATCAGTACCGGATAGGAATCGGAGCTGTAGTTGGGGCAAAACAGCACCAGGGCCGGGTCCATGGACAGCGAGCTGAAGGCGCTGGCGGTCAGGCCGACGATTTGGCCATCGTCATCCAGCGTGGTGATCACAGTCACCCCGGAAGGAAACGAACCCATCACTTGTTTGTAGATGGCGGCATCGATCATGGGACGGTCCTCTGGCGGTGTAATGCGGATTTTTATGTGTTTGTAGGTCTGATGGTATACCGTAATACATAGTTTGCAAGGGCTTTTTTTTTGGCCCGATAAACGTACGTGTTCGGCCTTGTAGTCAATGTTTACAGGGTTTTTAGCGCATTTTGCGGGCGCTGAGGCACCAGGACTACGGGTCAGATGGACGCTAAAAGGCCGGATCAGTCTTGTGTAAAAGATGGAATACCATAATATGGCCGGTATCTGAGGGGTGGCCAAAGAGCTCCCCCGGTTTGGCTTCATACAACTATAAGATCAGACAAACTAGAGTTCATTTCACATGTCCCAGATGTCCCGGCAAGACCCCCTGATCGAGAATCATACGGTCGATTACGTCCCACTCGCGGAACGGCACGGGAAGGCCCGCGACCTTTTCACTTTATGGTTCAGTACCAACATCGCGCCGTTGCCCATCGTGACCGGTGCCATGGTGGTCCAAGTGTTCCACCTCGACCTGTTTTGGGGGCTGCTGGCGATTGCGCTCGGGCACATGGTTGGCGGTCTGGTGATTGCCCTCGCGTCGGCCCAGGGCCCGCGCATGGGGATTCCGCAGATGGTGCAGAGCCGCGGCCAGTTCGGCCGTTACGGTGCGCTGCTGATCGTGTTCTTTGCGGCGATCATCTATATCGGCTTTTTCATCTCCAACATCGTCCTGGCCGGAAAATCGATCGTCGGAATTGTGCCTTCGGTTCCGGTGCCGGCGAGCATCCTCATCGGCGCCCTGAGCGCCACCGCGATCGGGGTGATCGGCTACCGCTTCATTCACACTCTCAATCGCATTGGCACCTGGGTCATGGGCAGTGCCTTGCTCGCCGGTTTCCTTTACATCTTCGCCCACGACCTGCCGGCAGACTTCTTCACGCGCGGCGGTTTCAACCTGTCGGGCTGGCTGGCGACGGTGTCGCTGGGGATCATCTGGCAGATCAGCTTCTCGCCTTATGTGTCGGATTACTCGCGTTATCTGCCGGCGGATATCGGGATTGCCCGTCCGTTTTTCGCCACGTATCTGGGCGCGACCCTGGGTACCATTCTCTCGTTCACCTTCGGCGCGGTGGCGGTGCTGGCGACTCCGGAAGGCACCGAGGCGATGGCAGCGGTGAAGCAGTCCACTGGTTGGCTGGGGCCGATTCTGATGGTGCTGTTTTTGCTCAACATCATCAGCCACAACGCCTTGAATCTGTATGGCGCGGTGCTGTCGATCATCACCTCGATCCAGACCTTCGCCAGCCAATGGACGCCGAGCATCAAGGTGCGCGTGGTGTTGTCGAGTGGGGTGCTGGCGGGGTGCTGCTTCGTCGCATTGGGCGCTTCCGCAGACTTCATCTCGCAGTTCATCGGCCTGATTTTGGCGCTGCTGCTGGTGCTGGTGCCTTGGGCGTCGATCAACCTGATTGATTTCTATCTGATCAAGCGTGGCAGTTATGACATTGCCTCGATCTTCCGTGCGGATGGCGGGATTTACGGGTGTTTCAATCTGCATGCGATCGTTGCGTATTTCATCGGGATTATTGTGCAGCTGCCGTTTGCCAATACGTCGTTGTATGTCGGGCCGTATGCCAATTTGGTGGAAGGGGCTGATCTGTCGTGGCTGGTGGGGTTGGTGGTGACTTGCCCGTTGTATTATTGCCTGGCTACCCGCAGTCAAGCGCAAGAGCGCAAAGCTTCCAGACTCGGTTATGCCGATTAATCAAACCCGTCTTCTGTTCGTCTGAGATGCCCGGCCTGTGCCGGGCATTTTCGTTTGGATGGCGAACAGAGGGGGGGCTGAAGACGCACATTTGATCGGTACCAAGCTCGGATAGTGTGCCCACTCAAGATTCACTGTGTGAGCTTGCTGGAGGAAGCGGTTGGTCAGGGGCGACGGCGTTGTTGGCTGAAGGATGTATTCGAGAGGGAGATACACATCCGCTCGGAGCAGGGCACGGATGTTGTGTTCGTGGCGATCCCGGGGCCTTTGCTCGTGAAAACGATGAGTCAGGCAGAGGGGATAGTGAGATCAAAAAAGGCCGCTGCAACCCGACGTTGCAGCGACCCGAGGGTGAAAGATAACGTGCGGCCCACTGGCATGGGTCGCTTGAGGATCAATGAGCGCCAGCAGCCTTATTCAGATCGCTCTCAGCCCATTCGGTATAAACGCATGCATCCGCAGTCGCCCAGCGCACTCGCACCGGGTCGCCAGCCTTGAGCGACATGCCGGCGGCAGAGAGGGCCTTGACGGTCATCGACGTGCCGCCCGAGGTCACCACACTGCAAGTCTGGCTTTCACCAAGAAACAGCACTTCCACGACCTTGGCCGAAACTTCATTCCAGCCCGCCGACAACGGTTCCTGGGCGGCCTGCTCGACACTCAAGGCCAACGCTTTCTCCGGCCGCACCATCAGCAAAACATCCTGATCGGTCTGCAACCCTGCGGTCAGGCGAATCGACAGAGACTGACCTTCAAACGTCGCGACCGCGTTGCCCTGGGCCTTGAGCTTGAGAAAGTTGGAGTTGCCCAGAAACGATGCGACAAAGGCATTCGGCGGGTTCTGGTACAGGTCGTAGCCGCTGCCCAGGCCGACGATTTTGCCGTGGCTGAAGATGGCAATGCGTTGGGACAGTCGCATGGCTTCTTCCTGGTCGTGTGTGACGTAGACGATGGTGATACCCAGGCGTCGATGCAACTGACGCAGTTCATCCTGCAGGTCTTCGCGAAGCTTTTTATCCAGGGCGCCGAGAGGTTCGTCCATCAGCAGAATGCGTGGTTCATAAACCAGCGCCCGAGCGATCGCCACCCGTTGCTGCTGACCACCGGAAAGTTGTGAAGGGCGGCGATGGGCGAATTGTTCCAGTTGCACCAGTTTGAGCATCGCGTCGACCCGGCGCTCACGCTCGCTGGCGGCCAGCTTGCGGATGGCCAGTGGAAACGCGATGTTGTCGCGCACCGACAGGTGCGGAAACAGCGAATAACGCTGGAACACCATGCCAATGTCACGCTTGTGCGGTGGTACGTTGACCAACGACTGGCCATTGACCTGGATCTCGCCGCTGCTCGGGGTTTCGAAGCCGGCAAGCATCGACAGGGTGGTGCTTTTGCCGGAGCCGCTGGAGCCGAGGAAAGTCAGGAATTCACCGTCCTTGATGTCCAGCGAGATGTCGTCCACGGCGGCAAAGTCGCCGTAGTACTTGTTCAGGTTGCGCAGGCTGACCAGCGGTTTGTCGTTTTGCTGGGCTTTGATGACGGCACTCATGTCGTACTCCTGTGCGCTCAGGCGCTGATTTGATTGCGCCGGCGAACGGCGGCGGCGATGACCATGACCAATACCGAGAGGCCGATCAGCAGCGTCGAAGCGACGGCGATCACGGGCGTCAGGTCCTGGCGCAGGGTGGTCCACATTTTCACGGGAAGGGTTTGCAGGGTAGGGCTAGCCATCATCACGCTCAGCACCACTTCATCCCACGACACCAGGAACGCGAACAGCGCACCGGCGACCATACCCGGGCGGATTGCCGGAAAAGTCACCTTGAACACTGCCTGCAGTCGCGAGGCGCCGCAGATGACTGCAGCATCCTCGATGGACTGATCAAACAGCTTCAGCGAGTTGATGATCGAGATGATAGTGAACGGCAGCGCTACGATGACGTGGCTGACCACGAAAGCGAACATCGTTCCGGTGTAGCCGAGTTTGAGAAACAGCGCGTACACCGCCACGGCGATGATCACCAGCGGTACGATCATCGGCAGGGTGAACAGGCCGTAGAGCATTTCCCGTCCTGGAAAGCGCCCGCGTACCAGGGCAAAAGCGGTCGGCAAACCCAGGGCTACAGCGCAGATCGTGGTCAGCACGGCGACCTTGAGGCTGGCCATGGCTGCGTTCATCCAATCGGGATTGGAGAAGAACTGGCCGTACCATTTCAGCGTCCAGCCCGGCGGCGGAAACACCAGCCACTGGGAAGAGCCGAAGGACAGCAGCACGATGAACACGATCGGCAACAGCAGGAACAGCGCGATCAAGCCGGTCGTGAAATACAGGCCGAAACGCATGCGCCGGCTCATGGCATTGGGGGTCAGGAGCATGACGGCTTACCTCGAGTTGCTGGCGCCAACCGGGGATTCCGGCTGGAGCTTCAGGTAGAAGTAGAACAACACCAGCGTGATCACGATCAGCAACGCTGCACCGGCGCTGGCCAGTCCCCAATTGAGGAACGACTGCACCTGCTGAATGATGAACTCCGGCAGCATCATGTTCTGCGCGCCGCCCAGCAGTGCCGGGGTCACGTAGTAACCGAGGGACATCACAAACACCATCAGGCCGCCGGAGAACAGCCCCGGCCGGCACAGCGGCAGGAACACCCGGAAGAAGTTGGTCCAGGGGCTGGCGCCGCAAATCGAACCGGCCTGCAGAATCATCGGGTCGATGGCCTGCATGGTTGCCTGCAACGGCAGCACGATGAACGGGATCATGATGTAACTCATGCCGATCACCACGCCGGTCAGGTTGTGCACCATTTCCAGTGGCTGATCGATGATGCCCATTGCCATCAGCGCTTTGTTGATTACACCGGACGCCTGCAACAGCACCAGCCAGGAATAGGTCCGCGCCAACAGGCTGGTCCACATTGACAGCAGCACAATGTTGAGGACCCAGCGGCCCCAGCCACGAGGCACCAGCGTGATCGCCCACGCCAGCGGAAAGCCCAGCAGCAGGCTGAACAAGGTCACCAGCCCGGCCACCGAGAAGGTGTTGAGCAAGACCCGGGCGTAAGCCGAGTTGGCGAACAGTTGTTCGTAGTTACCCAGGCCCGGTACCGGTTCAAGTACGCCCCGCAGCAATAGACCAATCAGCGGCGCCAGAAAGAACAGGCCGAGAAACAGCAGGGCGGGGATCAGGTTGCTCGAACCGCGCCAGCGCTGTGCCAGTGAAGGAGATTGGTTCATCGCAGCCGCCTTGCCGGGAACCGCCCCGGCAGCGCCAGTGGCGCTCCCGGTCGGCGTGGGTTGACGGGACGCTGTTGCCGTCATTTTCATTTGACCAGCCATTCGTTCCACCGTGTCGCGATGGCCGGACCGTTCTTGGCCCAGTACGCGAAATCAAGAGTGATCTGATCCTTGGCGTAGGCAGTCGGCAGGTTAGGGGCGAGCACCGAATCCAGGCGCGCCACGCTGTCGACGTTGACCGGCGCATAAGCGGTCAGGTTGGAGAAGTCAGCTTGTCCTTTGGCGCTGCTGGCGTTGGCCAAAAACTTCATGGCTGCGGCCTTGTTTTTCGAGCCTTTAGGGATGACCAGAATGTCGGCCATGACCAGGTTCTGTTTCCAGCTCACGCCCACCGGCGCGCCATCTTGTTGCAGGGCGTAGATGCGGCCGTTCCAGAACTGCCCGAGGCTCGCTTCACCCGAGGCCAGCAACTGTTGCGACTGCGCGCCGCCGCCCCACCAGACGATGTCTTTCTTGATGGTGTCGAGTTTCTTGAAGGCGCGATCCAGGTCCAGCGGATACAGCTTGTCGGCGGGTACACCGTCGGCCAGCAGCGCCAGTTCGAGCACGCCGGGGCTTGGCCATTTGTAGAGGGCGCGTTTGCCAGGGTAGGTCTTGGTGTCGAACAGCGCGGACCAATCTTGAGGTTTGCCGGCGCCGAGCTTGTCTTCGTTGTAGCCGAGGACGAACGAGAAGTAGAACGAGCCGACGCCGTGGTCGGAGACAAAGCGCGGGTCGATTTTGTCGCGCTGGATCACCGAGAAGTCGAGGGGTTCGAGCAAGCCTTCAGCTGCCGCGCGCAAGGCGAAGTCCGCTTCGACGTCGACCACGTCCCACTGCACGTTGCCGCTTTCGACCATGGCTTTGAGTTTGCCATAGTCGGTAGGACCATCCTGGACCACGGTGATGCCGCTGGCCTTGCTGAACGGATCGGCCCAGGCCTGCTTCTGTGCATCCTGGGTGCTGCCGCCCCAGCTGACGAAGTTGACGCTTTCAGCCGCCATCAGCGCCTGGCTGGTCATGCTCAACAAGCCCGCAAAAAGCATTGCGGTTACACCTTTGTTCAACACCATTTTTACGCCCTCATTTTGTTGTGTTTGTGAGCGGGCTGTTGATGCCCGCCTATCGGGAGCAGTAGGTCCATCTGGCCTCTAAAGGCGACCGTGCCAAGGGCTGTTGTTGGTGCTTTCCCTGTCGGGGGCCCTTGGTTGGAATGTCCGGTCTATGGAATATCATATTATGGTATTCCAAACTTTGTGCAAGCACTTTGCCTTACCGGCTATCAGCCAAAAGCGGTTTTTTTGCCGTCAGGCCATCCAATAGTGGACTGCGTGGGTAAAGGGGCCAGCCCCGGACTCATTCGGTGAACGGGATGCTCTCGATCACTTCCAGGTCGTAACCGGTCAAGCCTGCGTACTTCAGTGGCGGGCCGAGATGACGCAACTTGCCCACGCCGAGATCCTGCAAAATCTGCGCCCCGGTCCCTACTTCAGAATAGATGCGCGATTGCGAGCGGCTGAACTGTCGTGGCGGCTGAGTGAGTTGTGGAACGCGTTCCAGCAGCGCTTGCGACGACTCATGATTGGCCAGCACGACCACCACGCCACGACCTTCTTCAGCCACCCGTTGCAACGCGGCCCACAACGTCCAGTTGGACGGACCGCTGTACTGCGCACCGACCAGATCACGCAGCGGATCGATCACATGAACCCGCACCAGGGTGGGTTCTTCTCGACGAATGTCACCCATGACCATCGCCATATGCACGCCACCTTCGATGCGGTCCTCAAAGGTGATCAGCCGGAAAGTGCCATGCACCGTCGGCAGTTCGCGTTCACCAATGCGCACCACGGTGTGTTCGGTGCTGAGCCGGTAATGGATCAGATCGGCGATGGTGCCGATCTTGATCCCGTGTTTACGGGCGAACACTTCCAGGTCCGGGCGGCGGGCCATGGTGCCGTCGTCGTTCATTACTTCGACGATGACCGAAGCGGGAGTGAAACCGGCCAGGCGAGCGAGGTCGCAACCGGCTTCGGTGTGGCCGGCACGGGTCAGCACGCCGCCTTCCTTGGCGCGTAGCGGGAAGATATGGCCAGGCTGCACAATGTCCGTGGAACCTGCATTGGCGGCTACGGCGGCGGCAACGGTACGCGCCCGATCGGCGGCGGAAATACCAGTGGTTACGCCCACAGCGGCCTCGATGGATACCGTAAACGCGGTGCTGAACACACTGCCATTGCTCGGCACCATTTGCTCCAGACCCAGGCGCTGGCAGTGCTCGTCGGTCAGGGTCAGGCAAATCAATCCGCGCGCTTCACGAGCCATGAAGCTGATGACCTCTGCGGTGCAGCGGTCGGCGGCGATCAGCAGGTCGCCTTCGTTTTCCCGGTCCTCGTCATCGACCAGCAGCACCATCTTGCCTTGCCGGTAATCTTCGATGATTTCTTCGATGCTGTTGAAGGCCATACTGGAACTCTCAGTGTTTGGTGGGTATATTTATTGGTATACCATAATACGAAATAAACCAAGAGGTCACTATGAAGGCGTACTGGATTGCTCACGTGGATGTCACCGACCCCGATCAATACAGCCAATACACCCAACGCGCTCCGGCGGCGTTCGCTCTATATGGCGGGCGGATGCTGGCCCGGGGCGGGCGCAGCGAAGCGATGGAAGGTCGGCCGACACCGCAACGCAGCGTGGTCATCGAGTTCGATTCTTACGAGCAGGCGCTGAGCTGTTATCACAGCGAGCAATATCAGGAGGCGAAACATCACCGCGAGGGCGTGGCCCGGGCCGAGGTGGTCATTGTCGAGGGGGTGGCACCTTAGGCGATGTCAGCGGATGAAGTGGATCTTGCCGGTATCGTCGTTGCCGATGTAGATGCCGTAGACCCCGGCCTGGCGTTCCTCGATATAGCGTTCGAGGATTTGCCGGATTGCCGGGTAATAGATGCTGTCCCAGGGAATGTCCTCGGGTGCGAAGAATTTGTAGTCCAGGGTTTCCGGGCCGTATTGGCCGGTGATTTCCAGCGCGATAGCGCGGAAGATGATGTACACCTCGCTGATCTTCGGCACGCTGAAGATCGAGTAGGGCGAGAGAATTTCCGCGCGCACGCCGCTCTCTTCCCAGACTTCGCGCAGCGCCGCCTGCTCGGTGGTCTCGCCGCCTTCCATGAAGCCTGCCGGCAGCGTCCAGGTGCCCGGACGCGGCGGGATCGCGCGTTGGCACAACAGGTACTTGCCGTCCTGCTCGATGATGCAGCCGGCGATGATTTTCGGATTGATGTAATGGATGTAGCCGCAACCACGGCACATCAGACGCTCGTGCGTATCGCCCGGTGGCAACTGGTGACCGAGGTCACCGCCGCCGCACCTTGGACAAAAGCTCGGGCTGAACATGGTTAGCGACCTATGCGAGGTTCTTTGAGCGCGATGGGCAGGGTGATATCGGGGATTTTTCCGGTCTCTTCCTGTTTGCGCTTGAGGTAATCGAGTGCGACGGTTGCGGCGGCGCGCACGTGGTCGACGCAAGCCTGGTGGGCGGCCAGCGGGTCACCGCTTTTGATCGCTTCGACCATGCGTTCCATTTCCTGATTGCTCACGCCACGGCGATTTTCCTGGGACACCGAAGTCGCCCGCAGGTAGCTGATCCGTGCCTGCAACTGACGCAGTTGAGTGGCCGCCACATGATTGCCGGAGCCTTCGAGCAGGACGTCGTAGAAACCTTGAACCGAATCGATCACCTGTTGCAATTCACCTTCCTTGAGGGCCTTGCGGTTTTCCTCGAGGGCTTTTTCCAGGGCCTTGATGTCCTTGGCCTTGGCACGCAGGGTAAACAGCTGGACGATCAGGCCTTCGAGCACGCAACGCAGCTCGTAGATATCCACTGCATCGGCCAGGGTGATGATCGCGACCCGTGGGCCCTTGGCGTCGGCAAACTCAACCAGACCTTCGGACTCCAGGTGACGCAAGGCTTCGCGTACGGACGTGCGGCTGACGCCCAGGCGATCGCACAGATCGCGTTCGACCAGACGATCTCCCGGCAAGAGCTGGAAGTTCATGATGGCGCTTCGAAGTTTATCCAGCACGATTTCGCGCAGGGTAACGGGGTTGCGATTGACCTTGAAGCTGTCGTCGAGTGGCAGGCGTTTCATGGGGTCCGCTCTGAGTGTGGCTGTCCATGCAAAAAGAGCACTTCGATCCAGGATCATCGTGCTCAGGTCATCAAAACAGCCAAGGGTTAACTGGAGGCCTCGGCATCGGCTTCGGCGAAGGCTTCACGGGCGAGCCGAAAACTGTCTACGGCAGCGGGAACACCGCAATAAATACCGACCTGAAGCAGAATTTCGCGTATTTGTTCACGACTCAGCCCGTTACGCAAGGCGCCGCGTACATGCAGCTTGAGTTCGTGAGGCCGATTGAGGGCCGAAATCATCGCCAAGTTTATCATGCTGCGCTCTTTAAGCGACAAACCCTCACGGCCCCAGACGTGGCCCCAGCAGTACTCGGTGACCATCTCCTGAAGAGGCCGGGTGAAGTCGTCGGCGTTCTCGATGGAGCGGTTCACATAGGCTGCGCCCAACACCTGGGTGCGAATTTTCAGGCCTTTTTCATATTTTTCATTGCTCATCGCTGTGCGCTCCCAAAATCGTCGAGCCCGCCCATCAAGGTGTATTTGAGCTCCAGATAATCTTCGATGCCGTACTTGGACCCTTCACGGCCCAGCCCCGAGGATTTGATCCCGCCAAAGGGTGCGACTTCGGTAGAAATCAGCCCTTCATTGATCCCGACCATGCCGTATTCCAGTGCTTCACTCATGCGCCAGGCTCGGCCAAGATCGCGGGTGTAGCAGTACGCCGCGAGGCCGAATTCGGTGTCATTGGCCAAGTGCACGGCCTCGGCTTCGGTGTCGAAGCGGAACACTGCAGCCAGCGGGCCGAAGGTTTCCTCTTGAGCGACTTTCATGTCACCGGTCACGCCGGCCAGCACGGTTGGCTGGAAGAAGCCGTGTCCCAGTGCATGGCGTTCGCCGCCGCAAAGCAGTTGCGCGCCTTGGGAGAGGGCGTCCTGAACGTGGTCTTCGACTTTGGCCACCGCGCGTTCGTTAATCAGCGGGCCTTGGGTGACACCTGCCTCGAAACCACTGCCAACGTTCAGTTGTGTGCCACGCGCTCGGCCAGTCGCGTGGCAAAAGCATCATGAATGCCGCTCTGCACCAGGAAGCGATTGGCACAGACACAGGTTTGCCCGGCATTGCGGAACTTGGCGATCAGCGCGCCTTCCACGGCACGCTCCAGATCAGCATCGTCGAACACGATGAAGGGCGCGTTGCCCCCCAATTCCAGCGAGACTTTTTTCAGCGTTGGCGCGCACTGCGCCATGAGCAGTTTGCCGATGGCGGTGGAGCCGGTGAACGACAGTTTGCGCACCAGCAGGCTGGCGGTCAGCTCACCGCCGATGGCCACGGCGTCACCTGTGATCACATTAAAAATGCCCGGTGGAATCCCGGCCTGTTCCGCCAACGCGGCCATGGCCAGCGCCGAGAACGGGGTTTCCGGTGCCGGTTTGACGATGCATGGGCAGCCGGCCGCCAGCGCCGGGCCGGCCTTGCGGGTGATCATCGCCGCCGGGAAATTCCACGGGGTGATGGCCGCGACCACGCCGATCGGTTCCTTGCTGACCACAATGCGCGCATCGCCTTTGTGGCTGGGAATGGTGTCGCCGTAGATGCGCTTGGCTTCTTCGGCGAACCACTCGATGAAACTCGCGGCGTAGAGGATTTCACCCTTGGCTTCGGCCAGGGGCTTGCCTTGTTCCAGAGTGAGGATTTCCGCCAGGGCATCGGCGTGCTCCAGCATCAGTGCGTGCCAGCGCTTTAGCGTCTGGCTGCGTTCCTTGGCGGTCAGTGCGCGCCAGGCCGGCCAGGCTTTGTTGGCGGCGGCGATGGCCTGACGAGCTTCTGCGGCGCCAAGGTTGGGCACCTGGCCGATTTTTTCGCCGGTGGCCGGGTTGAAAATGTCCTGACAGGCGCCATCGGGCGCATCCAGCCATTGGCCGTCGATATAGG
Source organism: Pseudomonas hefeiensis (assembly GCF_030687835.1). NCBI lineage: Bacteria > Pseudomonadati > Pseudomonadota > Gammaproteobacteria > Pseudomonadales > Pseudomonadaceae > Pseudomonas > Pseudomonas hefeiensis. Next base: position 3,815,482 of record NZ_CP117449.1, on the reverse strand, counting down.
CCTGCTGGCGGAACAGTTGCAAGGCTGCTGGGCTCATGCCGGCTCCCATAATAGATGTAAAAAAGGGCCGCACCGGGGGGGTAGACGCAGCCCAAATGTAGACGTCAGGCCAGGGTGGGCAGCGGGCCCAGCTTGCCTTTGTGATAGATCATCGGCGTGACCGGTTGCTCGGGCAGAATCAGGTTCTTCACCGCGCCGACGATGATCGCGTGATCGCCGCCGTCGTATTCACGCCACAGTTCGCACTCGATGATCGCCGTGGCTTTGCGCAGCAGCGGGTTGCCCAGCTCGCTGAGGTGCCAGTCGATGCCTTTGGCCTTGTCCTTGCCTTTCCCTGCAAACGCATAGGCTTCGGCAGTCTGGTCGGCGGACAGCAGATGAATCGCGAATTGCTGGCTGTCACGAAGGATCGGATACGTGTCGGAGGCGTAGTTGGGGCAAAACAGCACCAGTGCCGGATCAATCGACAGTGCACTGAAGGCGCTGGCGGTGATGCCGACGATGCCACCGTCCGGGTCCAGGGTTGTGACCACCGTGACCCCGGAAGGGAACGAGCTCATGACGTCTTTGTAAATGCCGGGTTCGATCATGGAGGGGGTCTCCTAGCGCATCACGAAGGGATCAGGCATAGGTGCCTGAGAGAGGTTGATCCACACCGTTTTCAGCTCGGTGTAGGCCAGCACCGAATCGATGCCGCTCTCGCGTCCATAACCGCTGTTCTTGAAGCCGCCGATCGGCGCCATGGCCGAGACAGCACGGTAGGTGTTGACCCAGATAATGCCCGAGCGAACGTCCCGGGCCAGGCGATGGGCACGCCCCAGGTCGCGGGTCCAGATACCGGCGGCGAGACCGAACTGCGAGTCGTTGGCAATCGCCAGCGCTTCGGCTTCATCTTTGAAACGGATGACCGAGGCCACTGGACCGAAGACTTCCTCCTGCATGATCTTCATCGAATTGCGGTCGCATTCGAACAGGGTTGGCTCATAGAACCAGCCATCCCCCAGGTTCTCTGGACGCTTGCCGCCCAGGCGCAGACGCGCCCCCTCGGCGACGGCATCGGCTACCAAGCCTTCGACCACGGCCAGTTGTTGCGCAGTGGCCATCGGGCCCATTTCACTACTGTCTTCCTGCGGGTTGCCGATGCGGATGCGCTTGGCGCGTTCGACCAGACGATCGACGAACTCATCGTAGATTTCGTCCTGCACCAACAACCGCGAACCGGAAACGCAGCTCTGGCCTGATGCCGCATAGATCCCGGCAATCGCACCATTGATCGCGCTGTCGAGGTCAGCGTCGGCAAAGATAATGTTCGGTGATTTGCCGCCCAGTTCCAGCGACAGCTTGGCGAAGTTCTCGGCGCTGCTGCGCACCACATGCCGGGCCGTGGCAGCGCCGCCGGTGAAGGCGATCTTGCGCACCAGCGGATGGCGGGTGAGGGCTGCGCCGGTGCTCGGGCCGTAACCGGTGACGACGTTGACCACGCCCGGCGGGATGCCGGCTTCCAGCGCCAGGCGAGCCAGCTCGAGAATGGTTGCCGAGGCGTGCTCGGACGGTTTGATCACAATGGTGTTGCCTGCCGCCAGCGCCGGCGCCAGTTTGATTGCCGTCAGGTACAGCGGGCTGTTCCAGGGAATGATCGCCGCGACCACACCCATGGCTTCATGCACCGTGTAAGCAAACAGATCAGGCTTGTCGAGGGGCAGGGTGCCGCCTTCGAGCTTGTCGGCCAGGCCCGCGGTGTAGTGGAAGAACTCCGGCAGGTAGCCGACCTGACCGCGGGTTTCGCGAATCAGCTTGCCGTTGTCGCGGCTTTCCAGCTGCGCCAGTTGCTCCTTGTTTTCAGCGATCAGGTCACCGAGGCGGCGCAGCAGTTTGCCCCGCGCGGTGGCGGTGAGGCCACGCCAGGCCGGGCTGTCGAAAGCCGTCTGCGCAGACTGCACGGCGCGCTCGACATCGGCTTCGTCGGCATCGGGCAATTCAGCCCAGGCTTGAGCCAGGGCCGGGTTCAGGCTTTCAAAAGTCTTGCCGGAGAGGGCATCGACCCATTCACCGCCGATGCACATCTGGAAGCGTGCGAGTGTCATGCAACGATCCCCTTTATTTGGTTTTGTCGGGCGTTTGCCGTGTCGAGAAACTCCAGCAACAACTGGTTGACCAGACGCGGCGATTCTACGGGCATCATATGCCGCTGCTCGGCGAGCACGGCAACTGTTGCGCCGGGAATGCGTGCGGCCAATTGCTCGGCCATTTCCGGCGTCGAGCCCGGGTCCAGTTCACCGGTGGCGATCAGTGTCGGCACCTGAATGCGACCCAAGTCGTCAGCGCGGTACATGTCCTGGGTCGCGAACAGCTCATAAGTGGTCAGGTAACCCTGCGGATCGTTACCCGCCAAGGTCTGGCGTAGCGCGGCGATCTGTGCCGGGTTGGCCGCCTGGTATTCGCGGCTGAACCAGCGCGACAGCGCCGCTTCGGCGTTGGCGTTCGGACCATGTTCGGCTGCCTGAGCGGTGCGGGCGATGACACCGGCGCGTTGCTCGGGGCTGCGGTTGAAGACGCTGTTGAGCACCACCAGGCCTTGCAAGCGTTGCGGGTAATGCAAGGCAAACGCCCGCGCCACCAGCCCGCCCATGGAAAAACCGATCACGGTTGCCTGAGGCAGTTGCAGGTGATCGAGCAGTTCCAGCAACTGGTCGGCATAGCCCAGTAGAGGCGTGCCGCTTTCCGGGCGCGGGCTGGCGCCATGGCCAAGCATGTCGTAGGCAATCACACGGTACTTCGTGGCCAGGCCAACGACCTGGCCGCCCCACATTTCTTTGTTCAGGCCCACGCCGTGGATCAAAACCACGGGCTGGCCTTGGCCGGTCGCCAGGTAACTGGTGCCAGCCGGGGTGCGTTCAGCGGTGAGCCGAATCATGGAGCGCTCCTGCATGCCTTTTTGTTGTTCTTACCGACATTGATTATTGGGCGTTTTCAGCAGCCAGTTCTTCGAGATCGATGTAACGGTTGCCGATGCGTGGGTGCAGGCGGCCGCCATCGGCGCAACCCAGAACCACCACGATTTCGTCGGCACGCGGTGCATCTTCGATCTGCATTTCCAGGGTGATGTAGTGCGAACGCAGGCCTTCGTCGTCCTTGTGCATCATCGGGATCTGGATCGAGGTGCCTGGGCCGCCGCGCTTGTTGGTAAAGCTGAGGTAGCTCTTGGCTTTGACCGCTTCGCGGTAATGGTTGCCGAAGCGCAGGGTATGGATGACGGCGGAGGCGTGTTCGATTTCACCGTCGGCGCCCACTACAGCGGCCTTGCCATAAGCCTCGATCTTCTCGGCGCCGCCGATGATGCCCACCAGACGCTCGACCATCAGCGCACCGAGGTCGGAGCAGTTGGCGCGAATTTCCGGCTTCAGGTCTTCGACAAAGCCGCGACCCAGCCAAGGGTTTTTCATCACGACGGCCAGTCCGACCATGGTCACGGGCTTGTCGGCAGCCTTGCCGCCTTCGATAAAGGTTTCTTCGACATAGCTGACGATCTTGCGGATTTCGAAACTCATGAGCTGCTCCGTGTAGGGTAAGAGTGTCTGTGCGTCTGATGGTATACCATAATACCGGAAGCACAAGTCCCTGAAACGGGTTTCTGGTTGGAAGGCGATAAAAGGGGGATGGCTACTGCGATGGTTGCTCTGAGTTCATCGCTTGCAGCAGGATTGGTTCTATTCGTGGCAAGGTAGGCGTTGATCACGCTGGACGCACCACTCTGACCTTCGTATGGGGTTGGTTGTCGGGCGTAACTGGAGGAGGGGAATATTGCTACGTCGAGTTGGGTGTGTTGCAGTGCTTTTACTGCCTTACTCCAGTGCTGCACTGACTCGCTTGATCTCCCCTTCGAGCTGGGAGGGGCTGACCGCACATGGCCGCTCTCTGCCGGTGGGACCTTTTAACTAGATGTTCAGATCTGATGCACGGTGCAGATACCATCTATAATTACGTAAAACGGGCGCTTTCAGGCGCCCGTCGTTTCATCAGCTTTTGACCTGCGCCTGAAGCCGTCGACCAATCACCCCCAGCAAATCACACCCATCACGCAACGGAATCACCAAAAGTTGCGCAAGGTCCGAAAGCACCACTGTGTCGCTGGCGATCTCGGATCGGAACGCGATGTTTTCCAGTACTTGAGTTGCCACGCGGATCCGGTAATCAGCGGTTGCGTGCAAGACGTCCAGCGGGGCTTGAGTATCAATGAGGAGGGAAGCAGGGGTGAAGTCGATGCCGGTGATGGGGATGTATCTTTGCATGGGATTGCTCCGATCAGGTTAAAGGGCTGATCCGATCCACAGGTCGCCAAACCTGATCGCCATTCTGGGGCGACGGAATGACTATAGGTTTCCCCGCGCTCGACGGACAAGGCACCGGGGTCCGAGAGCTTTGTAGGAATCGCGATAGTTTTTTGCCAGAGATGGCCTACAGACAGAGGGGCAGTCGAATCTATCGACACTGGACAGCTGCCCTAGGGAAATTTACTGTCGCGAGCGGCATGGAACTATCGGGCCAGTACTGTGATTAAAGGAGAGGGTTATGGAGAAATGGACGCTGCACTGGCTGGAGGCCTCGGGGAGCCTGGCCGAGTTTCGCCGCGAGCTGACTGACGAATTTGATGCCGCGTACGAGACCCTTGCTCGCCTGATGCCCCCGCCGAGGCTCGATGTTCTGATTCAGAGGCTACCAGGCGAAACCATTCCGGAAATGGGTCTGGTAGGGCGGGCGTATCGAAGTTCCATGTTTTCCATGACCCTTGATCCCGATAATCCCAATTTCCTTTCCAGCCTACGCACCGGTGCGTTGCGTCGACATGTTATTCATGAGGTTCATCATTGCCTGCGCATGGGCGGTCCTGGCTATGGTTGGACTTTGGGCGAGGCTCTGGTCAGCGAAGGGCTTGCCGGTCAATTTGTTCGGCATTTGCTCGGTAGCGATCCGGAGCCTTGGGAATGTGCCATTGAGTTCGCGGATCTTTCAAATTCACCGGTTGGACTCCAGGGCCTCGAATCAAGGTATTACGATCACAACGAGTGGTTCTTTGGTTTCGGCGACAAGCCCAGATGGCTCGGTTACTCGTTGGGTTATCAAATGGCCGGACGCTGGCTTGCGTCGAGGGGCGAGGTTGATGTGTCAACCTGGGTCAACGTACCAGCAACAGACATCATGGCCATTGCGCTGGAGGAAGGTTTGGTGTCGGCCGAGTCTTGAACGCCTTCCGCAACCGTTCAATCACCTGGCTGATCGAAGGCCCTTGGATTGCCGGCGGCGTAGGGCTCTCGCTGAATTCACGCCAAACGAACAACGTCAACTCTGCGCCATCGGTCAACGTTTGGGCATTCTCTTGGGTACCAAACGTCTCCAGCAGCCTGTACCGCGCATCTTTCCAAAACAGTTCCTCGACCCAGTCGTAAACCGGGATGAAATGGAAGTGGATGGGGTAGCGGGGATCGTGGCCGAATCGGCTGATATAAAGCCATTTTGGGTTCAGTTGTGTTTCGAGAGTGTGCTGGATGTTTGCCATCAGACCACCCAGCTCTGCGAGCGCAGCGTCCGGCAATTGTGCCAATGAGTTTACGTGAGCTTTGGAACCGAGCATGAGGTAGCCGGGCAGGGCGGATGCCAAGTGATGGTTGACGATCCAATGGGTGGTTTCATGGAGGATGAACTGTGGTGCTAATTCCAAAATAGACTCCCAGTCAGCGTTCGGTTTGGGCTTACATGCGACTAAAGCTTACATCTCGGTTTATCAGTCGATCACCTACAACCATCTTGGGACTGCTTCGCCGTCCGGCGGGGCGGTGCGACGATTCACTAAATCCCCTTGCCACAATGGAAGGGCGGCGCGGCTAGCCTTCGAACTCCGTTTTCAGCATCGCCAAAAACGCCTCTCTGGCAGGATGCCGACCGGCGTTTTCGTGCCAGTAAAAAAGGTTATCGATCCCCGTCAGCTCGGGGAATTCATATCCTGTCCAGCCAGCGCCCTGGTGGTATTGCTCATAGATCCCCCGAGGCACCAGCGAGACACCTGCACCAGCGCTGACGCAGCCGACGATGGCGCCATAGCTGGCGATGCTGATGATCGGCTGCGTTTGCTCATGGCGTAACAACCATTGCTCCAGCGCCAAGCGGTACGGACACCCTGTGGACCACATGAAGATCGCCTTGCCTCGCAAATCTGCCGCGCTGCGCAGTGGGCCGTGGGACTCGGAGGCAATGAGCACCAGGTCTTCGCGGTACATCACGGCTCGCTTGAGTCCAGGTCGCTCTATGTCCACCGCTACGATCACGCCATCGAGCCGATGATGCTGGACATCGTCCAGCAACTGAGCCCAGGTGCCCGTGCTCAGTTCCAGGGATACTTGCCGGTACTGCGCGTGGTATTTGGCCAGCAACTGGGGCAGACGCCCCGTGGCGCTGGACTCGATCGCGCCAATGCGCAACGGGCCGCTCGGTGCGCTGTCAGGGGCTACTGCGCGGCGGGCCTCTTCCGTCAGGCTCAGTATTTTTGTCGCGTACTCCAGAAACACTTCGCCCGCCGGGCTGACCCGCAGCCCGCGACCTTCGCGGAAGAACAACGGTGTGCCGAGTTCCCGTTCCAGGGACTTGAGGCGCGCAGTGATGTTGGACGGCACGCAGTGCAGCACTTCAGCGGCACGGGCGATGCTGCCGGTGTCGCAGACCGTCTTGAGCATGCGCAGTTGGGACAGTTCCATAGCTCACCCAAAGTGAATGGTGGGCTGAGTTTAAGTCACTTGTGCTGAGGTTGGGTGGTTTCGATACTTTGAGATAAATCGGCCAGACGCTCAGTGGGGCAAGAACTCTAAATGGAAACGCGTTGTGTGTCGTTCGACGACTCCTCCAGCAAACCCGGTGCGAGAATTATCCTGGCGACGCTGTTTGTGATTTTTTGCTGGGCCTATTCTCCGATCGGCATTCGCATTGGCTTGCAGGCTTACGAACCGGGTCAGTTGGCGTTGATGCGGTTTCTCATTGCTTCAGTGTTCATGGTCCTTGTGGCGATGGTGAAGGGGATTTCCTGGCCGCGTTTCAGGGATTTGCCATTGCTGGCGGTGTTGGGGTTCTTCGCCGTCAGCCTGCACCACATCGCCCTCAATTATGGTCAGCGGGGCGTCAGCGCCGGGGCGGCCAGTGTGCTGGCCCAGTCCACGCCTTTGTTCAGTACATTACTGGCGCATTTTGTCTTCAAGGACAAGGTCAGCGGTTGGCAATGGGGTTGTGTACTGTGCGGTTTGCTTGGCGCTGGCGTGGTCGTCACGGGTGATCGTGGCTTGGGTGACATGGACGCGCATGGGCTATTGATCCTGTTGGCGGCGCTGTCCTGGAGTCTGTATTTCTCTTTGCACAAGCGCCATTGCTATCGCTACGACGGGCTGACGATGGTTTGTTACACCGTCTGGTCGGGCACAATCGTGTTGTTCATTTTTGCACCAGGGATGTTGAGCGCGGCGCGACATGCTTCGGCTTCGGTGAATCTGGCGGTATTGATTCTCGGTATTTTTCCCAGTGCGTTGGCATACCTCGCATGGGCTTACGTGCTGGCGCATAGCAATGTAAGCCGCGCTTCCATGGCGCTTTACCTGATACCGCCCACTGCGATGTTGATGGCCTCTTTGGTGCTGGCCGAGCGCCCGTCAGCGATGGTCATTGTTGGGGCGATTATCGTGTTGACAAGCGTGCTGGCGTTGAACCTTGAGCCCGCGAACGGGGCAAAAGCCAGCTGATTCTGTAGTGGTTGTAGGCAATGACGTCGGATGTTGTCGCCACACGGGCCGTCATTGAACAGCGTCTTACGACCAATGATCACTTTGGGATAAATCGAGGAAGTTTCTGACAACTTTTTAGGGTTGGCCTTGGGAAGCACCGCACTTACGATCTGGCGTTGTCGCTGCGCTCGGTGTGGAATCCGGCACGCTCAGCTTCATTTTATATCGTGAGGACAGATCGATGCCTGAAACCTTATACGCAAAGGCTGACAAACGGAGTTTTCGCTGTGACGACATTTGGCGCTATGATTGCGTCAAATGTCGCACTGAGGTCAACGTTATGTCCGAAGCCAAACAAGCAGACAAACCCGCCGTCAAATCCACGGCGAAAACAGGGGCGGGGACGAGAGTAACGGACATCGCCAGAAAGCCAACGGAGGTGCTGCTGCATGGCCGCAAAGGTGATGAGCGCTTGCTGATCATCCGGTACACGCAAGAGGGTTTTTACCTGAGCGACGTCAAGGACATGCTTTCCACGTCCGCTCTGTACATGGAGCACGACCTGGTTCAGCGCATTACTGGGAGGTCCGTCAGAACCGTCCAGCGTCTGGCGAAGGAGACCAAGCCGATACGCCTGAACCAGCAGCAGAGTACGGTGGCCTTTCAGTATGCCCAGACCCTGGAGCACGCTACCAATGTCTTTGGTAGCCAGCCGTTGGCTGAGGACTGGCTGAAGAAACCCTGCAAATACCTGGACGGTTATGTGCCATTGGAGCTAATCGACAATTCACTGGGTTTTCAGGTGGTGGAGGATTACCTGACCCGGATTGAGCACGGGGTTTATCAATGAATCCTCTGCCCTGGGACGGACGGTGGCACGCCTGGCGCCTTGACCGCGAGGTCTACAAGCAGACGTGGGACAGCGGCATTGGCGCGCAACGAACCGGTGGGCGTTGGAATCCCCCCGGTCGGCGGGTCATCTATGCTTCGGCTGACCCGTCTACGGCCATTCTGGAAGTTGCGGCCCATCTGGGGTTCGACGCGTTAGACCGGGTGCCTTACCTACTGACATGTTTTGAAGTGCTGGATCCGGCGCTTATCAAAGTGGTTCAGGCCGAAGACGTGCCGAACCCGAACTGGCTTGTTCCGGCTCGACCCTCGCCTAACCAGCAGCAGTTTGCTGAAGAGCTGCTGGAGCAGCATCCCTTCGTGCTGATTCCATCGGCGGTGACTCAGCATTCCTGGAATCTGCTGGTGAGCTGCGATTTGGCGGCGGATCGGTTCAGGCTTGTTTCCCAGGAGCGGTTCGGACTGGATACCCGATTGGTTAAGTGAGCATGCGCGTTCCCATCGACTGTGCAAAGCATCCTGCGGCTCCAAGTACCTTGTGCGCTGATCCGCTTTTTCTTGCGACACCTGCCCCTGTAACAATCTCGACCCCCACCCCAGAATACCGTCGCGGTTCGCCTCTCAGGCGGGCCGTGTGCTGCAAACTTTTCTATCAGGTGTGCTCATGACGAAGATGGCGATTTTTTTGGGTGGGTTCTTGGCGTTGACGCTTTTGATTGGCGTACTGGCAACGATTTCCCCGGTGTAGACACAAGCTCGCAGACAAGGCGGCCCTGTAGCAAAGGAATGCTTCAGCGGAATACTGAAGCCAACCCGATCGCTTTTTGTGGCGAGGGGATTTATCCCCGTTGTGGGAGCAAAGCTTGCTCCCACAATGAGTTCTGTGTGGATCGGGGAGCAGTCCTCAGCGCCTACCGATGCAAAATCACCTGCGCAATTTCATGCAACCCCATCACCCGTTGTGCGGCGTTGAGTTTGATGGCTTCCTTGGGCATGCCGAAGACCACGCAGCTGGCTTCGTCCTGGGCCACGGTGCTGCTGCCGGCGTCGAGCATTTCTTTCAGGCCACGGGCGCCGTCGTCGCCCATGCCGGTCATGATGATGCCGGTGGCGTTGCGGCCGGCGAATTTGGCCACTGAGCGAAACAGCACGTCCACCGATGGGCGGTGGCGATTGACCAGGGGGCCGTCCACCACTTGTACGTGATAGAACGCGCCGCTGCGGGTCACCATCATGTGTTTGCCGCCTGGGGCAATGAGGGCCAGGCCCGGGTGGATACGATCGTTGTTGCGAGCTTCGCGCACTTCGATCTGGCACAGGCTGTCGAGCCGGGCGGCAAACGAGGCGGTGAATTTTTCCGGCATGTGCTGGACGATGACGATCCCTGGGCACACTCGTGGCAAGGCAGTCAGCACTGCTTCCAGGGCTTGGGTGCCACCGGTGGAAGTGCCGAGGGCGACGATGCGTTCGGTGGTCTGGGCCATGGCGTGGCCGTTGGCGGCCGGCAGCATGGCGTCAGCGGTGAGTTTGGTGGCTGGGGTCAGTGGGGCCGGGGCAGGGCGCCGGCCCAGGTTTCTGACGTTGACCTGGGCGGCGGCGCGGATGGCCGATATCAACTCCGGTGCCGATTCCAACAGGAAATTCTTCAGGCCGCTGGTCGGCTTGGTGATGATTTCCACCGCACCGGCGGCCATGGCTTGCAAGGTGGTTTCGGCGCCCCTGGGCGTCAGGGACGAGCAGATCACCACCGGCGTGGGACGCTCGCTCATGATTTTTTTCAGGAAGGTGATGCCATCCATGCGCGGCATTTCCACGTCCAGCACGATCACGTCGGGCCATTCCTTGGCCAGTTTGTCCATGGCGAAAATCGGATCGGACGCCGCGCCCATCACATGAATGTCCGGCGTGTCGCTGAGGATCGCCAGCAGTACCTGGCGAACCACGGCAGAGTCATCCACCAACAGTACATTTATCTTTTTTGACATGGTTAATGCCGGGTCCTTATCGGTTGATGCCTGACCCACACGTCGCCGCTGCACAGGTCAAAGATGATACTTCGGTAGCCGGTGCTGCCCATGTCCTGGGCGATCAGGTCCAGGCGGTAGAGGGCGGCCATTTCCAGCGCTGCGTTGACGTTCATGCGCGCCACGTCGCCGAACGGCACCTGGCGTTGCAGCTCCGGGAACATTTCGCCGCCGCCGAACAGCTTGAGCTGGTAATCCTCGGGTTCGGTGCGATGGGCCTTCGCCTGGCGGACGAACAGTTCGATGGCTTCGTCGGCGTACATGCCGTTCAGCGCCGTCGAGCAGCGCGCCCGGCTGGGCAACATGTAATGGCACATGCCGCCGATCTTGCGCTCCGGGTGCCACAGGGTGACGGCCACGCAAGAGCCGAGAATGGTGCGCAGGCGAGTCGGACTCGTGGCGAAACGAAACTCGCCTGGTGCCAGATACACCTCGGGCACTTGCATCAGCGCGGCGCTCATGGCTTGCGATAAATCGAAGGCGCCACCAGTTTCAACGCATCGGATACGCCGTTGAGGCTTTCGGAGTGGCTCACGATGAAATACCCGCCGGACTTGAGCCGCGGGAGCAATCGGGCGACCACTTTGCTTTTGGTGGGCTGGTCGAAATAGATCATCACGTTGCGCAGGAAGATGACATCGAACTCCCCCAGCTCCGGCAAGGTGTCGTTGAGGTTGACCTGGATGAAGTTGACCCGGCTGCGTAACGCCCGGTCGATGAGGAATGTGCCTTGCTGGCTGCCGGTGCCCTTCAGGCAATATTTCACCAGCAACGGTTGGGGCAGGGTACGGGCGCGTTCCATGGGGTAATGTCCGGAGCGGGCCTTGGCCAGTACCTGGCTGCTGATGTCTGAACCGATGATCTCCCAGGGTGTGGTGCCCAGTCCTTCGGCGAGGGTCATGGCCAGGCTGTAGGGCTCTTCACCCGAGGAACTGGCCGCGCTCCACAGACGAAAGGTTTTACCTGGCGTTGCATGGGGCAGCACATGCTGGCGCAGGAAATCAAAGTGCTTGGGTTCGCGGAAAAAGTAGGTTTCGTTGGTGGTAAGCAGGTCCAGCGCCACCTGCAGTTCCTCGGTGCGCTGGCCGCTCATGATCAGCTTGAAATACTCGCCATAACTGCCCAGTTCATAGTGCTTGAGGCGCTTGAACAAACGTCCGGCCACCAGGGCCTTCTTGGCCGGTGACAGGTTGATGCCCGCGGCCTGGTACAGCCAGGCTTGAAACTGGCTGAACTCACGGTCATTGAGCGCCAATGAGTTCACAGTGCGTTCCTTGCAGGTGTCCGTGTTCATTGGCTTTCAGCTTCCAACGCGGCAGGGCTGGCCTGGGCCAACTGCGACATTTCATCGATGGACAGCACCCGGTCCACCTCCAGTACGATCACGAACTTGCCGTCGACCTTGGCCATGCCGCTGATGAAATCGGCGCGGATCTTCGCCCCGAAACTCGGTGGCGGTTCGATCTGCGAAGCCGGAATCTCCAGCACCGCCGACACGGTGTCCACCAGCAGGCCAATGTCCTGGGCGGGTCCGTCCTCGGTGTTGGCCTCAATGATCACCACGCACGAACGCCGGGTGATCGCCGAGTTCTGTCGGCCGAACCGGGCCGACAGGTCCACCACCGGCACGACCGCGCCGCGCAGGTTGATCACCCCGCGTACGAAGGTCGGCATCATCGGCACCACCGTCAGGTTGCCGTACTCGATGATCTCCTTGATGCACAGGATGCCGATGGCAAACATCTCCGTGCCGAGCATAAACGTCAGGTATTGCGCTTCTTCCTCAACCGCGATGGCGGCTTGACGTGTGGTCGCGATGGCGCCCATGCCTTTTCTCCTTTTAAGCAAGCCTGTAGGGTCGGACCGTCAGAATCGGGTGAACTCGGATTCGTCTGGCGCGCTGGCCATGGTGTAGGCAAACGCCTTGGGCATCACCGTCGCGGGGGCACGGACGGTCTTGCGACTGGACGGGCCGGGCGTGTTGTCCACCTTCAGCGGCTGGTTGGCCGATTTGGCCGGCGCGTCCAGGGTGAAGAAGCTCATGGCCTGTTGCAGTTGTTCGGCCTGGCTGCTCATCTCTTCAGCAGTGGCGGCCAGCTCTTCGCTGCTGGAAGCGTTCTGCTGGGTCACCTGGTTGAGTTGGGTCATGGCGGTGTTGATCTGCGCCACACCGGCGGCCTGTTCTTCGGAAGCGGCGCTGATTTCCTGCACCAGGTCCGAGGTCTTGTTGATAGACGGGACCATTTCGTTGAGCAGATGCCCGGCCTTCTCGGCCATGTCGACGCTGCTGGACGACAGCTCGCCGATCTCCTGGGCCGCCACCTGGCTGCGTTCAGCCAGTTTGCGTACCTCGGCGGCGACCACAGCGAAGCCTTTGCCATGTTCACCGGCGCGGGCCGCTTCGATTGCAGCGTTGAGCGCCAGCAGGTTGGTCTGGTAGGCGATGTCGTCGATGATGCTGATGCGCTGGGCGATTTTTTTCATCGCCACCACGGTCTGCTGCACCGATTCACCGCCGTCGGTGGCTTCCTTGGCGGCCTTGCTGGCCATGCCGTCGGTGACCTTGGCGTTCTCGGTGTTCTGGTTGATGCTGGCGCTCATCTGCTCGATGGAGGCGCTGGTTTCTTCGACGCTGGCCGCCTGTTCGCTGGTGGCTTGGCTCATGGATTGCGCGGTGGCGCTGACTTCTTCGGAGGCGCTGGCCAGGTTGTCGGCGGCGTTGCGCACTTCACCGATGATGTGGGACAGCTTGCCCACCATATTTTGCATAGCGTTGAGCACCATGCCGGTTTCGTCCTTGGAGCCGCTTTCGATTTTCGCGTTCAGGTTGCCTTCGGCCAGTTGCCCGGCTACCAAGGCCGCCTGCTTCAGGGGACGGGAAATGATCCGGGAAATGAACAGTGCCAGGCCCAGGCCTACCAGTAGGGTGGCAATCAGCACGGCAATGATCGACAGGCGCGCCTCCTCGTACAGCTCCGTACCATGGGCGCTGGCCACGTCGGCCCCGGCGGCATTGAGCTCGACCAATTTCTGCAGGTCGGCGGTCACCAGGTCGAAATGACGTTTGGACTCACCCTTGAGCAGTTCCTGGGCTTGGCCGGTCAGGTTCTGCCGCGACAGCGCGAACAGGTCCTTGCTAACAGCCAGGTACGCGGCCCAGTCACTGCGGGTGGTGTCGAACAGCTGGCGATCTTCGGCACTGGAGATCAGTTTTTCATAGGTCGCCAGGCGCGTTTCGAAACCCTGTTTGGCTTCGTCCGCTTCTTGCTCGATGCCAGTGCGCTCCTGCTCGGAGTCGGCGGAAATGTGGCGATTTTCCTTGAGGCGATAGTTCGCCGCGTAGAAGCGCATGCCCGAGGCGGCGCGCATCGAAGACATCCAGTTCTCGCGGATATCGATGGTTGTGCCGTTGACCTCGTTGAGTTGGATAATCGAGAACACCCCCATGACGGCGGTCAACGCGAGCACCACCAAAAACGAGGTGATCAGTTTGGTGGCGATTCTAAGATCGTAGAACCATTTCATCGGGAAGTACCTCTCCATGGAATTGCTAAAGCGTCAGCGAGCAGTGGCTTGTTGTGATTGAGTCGAGGTGTAGCGGTTGTCTATTTGGGCGATCTGGGTGAGCAGCGCCGGCACGTCGAGAATCAAGGCCACGGCGCCGCTGCCCAGGATGGTCGAGCCGCTGATCCCGCGCAGCGCGCCGAACAGCTTGCCCAGGGGTTTGATCACGGTCTGGAATTCACCCAGCAGGTCATCCACCACCAGCCCGGCCTTGAGTTCGGCGTAGCGCACCACCACCACGTTCTGCCGACGCGAGGCCGGGCCTTCGTGGTTGAAGTGGTCGCGCAGGTACACCAGCGGCAGCACTTCGCCGCGCAGGTCGAGGTAGCCTTGTTCGCGGCTGCAAACCCCGTCGTCCTCGCTCAGCTCGATGCATTCCTGGACCATGTCCAGGGGAATGACGTACGTGGACTGGCCGATGCCCACCAGAAAGCCATTGATGATCGCCAGCGTCAGCGGCAGGCGGATACGCACCACGGTGCCCTGGCCCGGCTGGCTGTCCAGGTCGACAGTGCCGCGTAGCAGGGTAATGTTGCGCTTGACCACATCCATGCCCACGCCACGCCCGGAAAGGTTGGTGACGGCCTGGGCGGTGGAGAAACCAGGCTCGAAGATCAGGTTGTAGATTTCCTGGTCGGTGGGGCTGGCGCCGGGGGCGACCAGGCCACGTTCCTGGGCTTTTTCCAGGATCCGGTCACGGTTCAGGCCGGCGCCGTCGTCGGCGATTTCCAGCACGATGCTGCCCGAGTCGTGGTAGGCATTGAGGTGCAGATGACCTTTGACCGGTTTACCGGCCGCCAGCCGCGCCTCGGCGGTTTCGATGCCGTGGTCCATGGCGTTGCGCAACAGGTGCATGAGCGGGTCGCCGATTTTTTCCACCACGGTTTTATCCAGCTCGGTTTCCGCACCGCTGATGATCAGGTCGATGTCCTTGCCCAGTTCCTGGCTGACATCGCGCACCACCCGGCGGAACCGGTTGAAGGTCTCACCGATGGGGATCATGCGCAGACGCAAGGCACCGTCGAGAATTTCTTCCACCAGCCCGGACACCGTTGAGGTCGATTCCTGCAACGAGTCGTCGTTGCAGTTGCGGGCTAGCAGGCTGGCGCCGGCGCTGGCGATGACCAGCTCGCCCACCAGGTTGATCAACTCGTCGAGCTTGTCGGCGTTGACTCGCACATAGGTGCCATCCCGGGCTTTGCCGTCGCTGGTCGCCGGTTGCTTGTCGGCCGTGACTTGAGCGGGCATGCGCGGTGCTGAACGCTGGTCTGGCATCAGGTCGCCGGTGGTGACCATTGCCGTGTTGGGGTCAGCCTGCTCCTGGGTGGTTGCAACCAACCCGGTGTTCATCGGCGGCGCAGGGTCATCCATGGCGACGATCTGGATCTGGCAATCTTCCCGCACGAAATCGAAGACTTCGTTGATCGCCCCGTGGCCGGCGGCCGAACGAAACTCAATGTCGAACCCCAGGTAGCAGGACTCGGCATCCCAGGTTTCGGCCGAGGGCATTGCGTCGGTCAGCGTGGTGATGTGGATGATCTCTCCGAGGGTTTGCAGGTAACGCAGGAATGACAGCGGGTCCATGCCGTTGCGGAACACCTCTGGACCGAAGTGCAGGGAAATGTGCCAGAGGCGCGCTTCGGCGGACGCCTGTGTCTCGCTTGCTTCGGCGGGTTTCGGGGCTTCGGCAGGCGAGGGCGCCTGGTATTCCTGAAGGATCTGACACAGCTCTATTTCCCGGGCCAGCGCCGGGGGCGCCAGTGTCGCGCCCTGGTTGGCCACCACATTGATCAGCTCCAGCATGTGATCACTGGACTTGAGCAACACGGCGATCAAGCCGGCGTCCACTTCGACGCTGCCGTTGCGTAACCGATCGAGCACGTCTTCGACGATGTGGGTGAAACTGACGATGGGTTCCAGGCCGAACAGCCCGGCCGAGCCTTTGATCGTATGGGCCGCCCGGAAGATCGCGCCGATGGCATCATCGTCAGCGGGGTCGCTTTCCAGTTGCAGCAGGGACTCTTCCATTGCCTGCAACTGTTCTCGTGCCTCGACGATGAACGTTTGTTGTGCCTGATCGAGATTGATGCTCACGCTCATATCCTTTGTCGTGTCCGACGTGTTGCGGGGCCGCTATACAACCAGGTTGCACAGGGCGAGTGTTTCGGTGACGGCTTTGCTGTGATCCGTTATCTCCAGCCGGGTACCGGCCTTGGGCGCCTCGCGCTGGACCATCAGCAGCAATTGCAGGCCAGCGCCGTCCATTTCTGTGATCTGCGACAGATCCAGCGCCATGCGCGGCGTCGCCCCCAGGCGCGGCAGCAACTGCGCGGCGAGGTCGGCGGCGGTGTAGATCGTCAGCTCGCCGTCGATCTGCACCTGCGCGGTGTCATCCTGTGTTTCGTACAGCAACGGCATTTCACTCTCCGCGAATCAAGGAAGAATCAGCTTGGACACCGCCGCCAGCATCTGCGCCGGCTGGAACGGCTTGACCACCCAGGCCTTGGCACCCGCCGCCTGGCCCTCGAGTTTTTTCGACTCCTGGGATTCGGTGGTGAGCATGATGATCGGCGTGAACTTGTAGCTGGCCAGCTTCTTGACCTCCTTGACGAAGGTGATGCCGTCCATGTTCGGCATGTTCACGTCACTGATGATCAGGTGCACCTTCTGGCCATTGAGCTTGCCCAATGCATCCTTGCCATCGCTGGCCTCGATCACGTCGTAGCCGGCACTTTTCAACGCGATGCCGACGACCTGCCGAACGCTCGCGGAGTCGTCGACAACCAATACACTTTTAGCCATGAACGGCTCTCCTAGAAGAAGGTTATTTCCTGTGAATTCTGTTGCGCGCCCGATCCGCCGTGGTGGTTGCGGCGTTGTTCTTCGGTGGCGTAAGTGGTTTCCATACGCGCCAGCCATTGGCGGGCGTCGATGGAGACGGCCTGGTCGGGCGACTGACTGGCCTGCTGCATATGCACATGCAGGTCCTCGATGTTGTCGCGCACGTGGCTGAGGATCTGGCTGACCCGATCCTGAAATTGCAGGTTGACCAGCACTTCGGTGAGTTCGTCGCGAATACCAAAGCTTTCCTGTTGCAGCAGGTCGGCCGATTCGGCCAACCGCCCGGTGACGCTCTTGAAGCGCTCCAGCACGCGCTGGATGCTGTCCTCGGAGACGGTAACCGACTGACTGTCCTGATCCGCGCCGCTGGAGGCGGCCTGGACCAATTGAGTGATGGCGTTATTGATGATGTCGACCTTGGCCGACATCTGCTGGCCGGTCTCGCTGGACTTGCTCGACAGACTGCGCACGGCATCGGCCACCACCGCAAAACCGCGCCCGGCTTCGCCGGCACGGGCGGCTTCGATCGCGGCATTGAGGGCTAGCAGGTTGGTCTGGGCGGCAATGGCCGCGACATCGGCGGCCATGGTCCGCAGCTCACCGGTGTAGGCGGTGAGGTTACGCACCTGGGCCAGGGTTTCGTCGCGGCTGGCCTGGGTGGCTTTCAGGGAGTTGATGACCTGGACCAGCTCACCTTCACTTTGGGCCAGCACCTGTACGGCGCCGCCACTGCTATTGCCAGCCAGCTCACCGGCGGCCAGTTGCGAGGCTTGCACGGTGTCTTCCAGACGTGAAGAAATGCCGGTGAAGCGACTGGTCAGCGAGACGATCGCGGTTTCGGTCTGCTGCCGGGAGCTTTCCACCTGCTTGGCCCAGATCGGCATCGCCCCGAGGATGACTTCGTTGAGTTGCGCGCTGGCCTTTTGGCTCAAGTGGTCGGCGGCATTGAGCTGATGATGTGCAATGGCGGCGGCGACTGCTTTGTCGATCTGCTGGTATTGGGCACGAGCCCCCCACACGCCGGCACCGGCGCCAATAGCCAGGAGCACGGCGCACAACGCCAGGTTTTGTGTACTCGGGTCGTTGAGAACCAGTAGGCCAACGCTCGCGATCAGGGCCACAAACAAGCTGGACCAGAGGATGCGCGGCGGAGTTTGGGATTGGGAATGACCGTGTGAATACGACGTCATGGTTCGGTCCTTGAACAGTGTTGCTAACAGGTTGTTTGCGAATAACTGGTTATCTGCGACCCCACCCCGGACTTTAAGACCGGTCGTCCGATTCCGGTTTGGCTGAGGGCATTGGCCTGCCCAGTAAGTGGCACTGTGCTACTTGAGGTTAGACGCAGTCCCTGAAATGTCGAGGTGCACTGACGAACAGATGAGACGCACTTCAGTCGCCTCTTTCGCGGGCAAGCCTTGCTCCCACAGATTCCCTCACCCCTGGGTGGGAATAAGCTAAATTACCCCGCATCGGATCTTCGAACCTGCCATCACGAGCCCTCATGCCCACCCAGCCTCTCTGGAAAATCTACCTCCTGTTCCTGGCCCCCATGGTCCTGTCCAATTTCCTGCAATCGATGTCCGGCACGCTCAATAGCATCTACATCGGGCAGATGCTCGGCACCCAGGCATTGGCGGCGGTGTCGGGCATGTTTCCCATCCTGTTTTTCTTTATCGCGCTGGTGATTGGCCTGGGCGCTGGAGCAGGGGTGCTGATCGGGCAGGCCTACGGCGCCGGGGAAACCGGCACGGTAAAGGCGATTGCCGGCACTACGCTGTTGCTGGCGGCGATCATCGGGCTGGTGGCGGCGGTGCTCGGCAGTGTGTTCGCGCGCCAGGCGCTCCAGGGGTTGGGAACGCCGGTCGATGTGCTTGAGGACGCGGTTTCCTATGCCCGGGTGATGATGTGGATCCTGCCGATACTGCTGGTGTTCGTGGTGTTCACCCAGTTGCTGCGTGGGGTGAGCGATACGCTGTCGCCCATGCTGGCGTTGCTGGTGTCCACCAGTGTCGGACTGCTGCTGACACCAGCGCTGATTCGCGGTTGGCTGGGGCTGCCGCAGATAGGCATCGAGAGCGCGGCGCTGGCAGGGCTGGTGGGTACGGCATCGGCTATGGTCATGCTGGCGTGGCGCCTGAACCGTCGTGAACACGCCCTGGCGCCGGACCGGGCGTTGTTCGCGGCGATGCGCCTGAACATGGACATCCTCGGCAAGGTGCTGCGCATCGGCCTGCCCACGGGGTTGCAGATGGTGGTGATCTCGCTGTCGGAGTTGGTGATCCTGGCGCTGGTCAATCGTCACGGTTCCGAGGCCACGGCCGCCTATGGCGCGGTGACGCAAATCGTCAATTACGTGCAGTTCCCGGCATTGTCGATTGCCATCACCGCCTCGATCCTCGGTGCCCAGGCCATCGGCGCCGGGCGTCTGGAGCGGCTGGGGCCGATCCTGCGCACGGGTCTGTTGATCAATGTCTGGCTCACCGGTGGACTGGTGGTCTCGGGGTATCTGTTGTCTCACTGGTTGCTGGGATTATTCATCACCGACCCGGCGGCGCGAATCCAGGCTGAACACCTGCTGCACATCATGCTCTGGAGCCTGCTGGTATTCGGCTTCCAGGCGGTGGTCGGCGGCATTATGCGCGCCAGCGGCACGGTGCTGATGCCGGTGGCGATTTCGATCTTCTGCATCGTCGGCGTTCAGGTGCCAGTGGCCTACCTGCTGGACGCACAGTTCGGGCTGCAGGGGGTATGGATGGCGTTTCCGGTGGCTTACTTGAGCATGCTGGTGCTGCAGACGCTGTACTACAAACTGGTCTGGCAGCATCAGCGGATTGAGCGCCTTGTGTAGACCAGAGCTTTACTGACACAACACACATCCCCTGCGGGTGAGCCTGTGGTTGAACCTGTGGGAGCAAGCCTGTGGGAGCAAAGCTTGCTCGCGATAGCGGTTTTAAAGCCAACAGGGGTGTTGTAGGTGATGACGTCATCGCGAGCAAGCTTTGCTCCCACAGGCTCGCTCCCACAGGCTTTGCTTTGCTTCCACAGGCTCGCTCCCACAGGCTTTGCTTTGCTTCCACAAGCTCGTTCCCACGGAGATTCGGTGCCTGGCGATGTTACAGTGGCCGGCATTCTCCTACTGCCATCACCGAGGATCTCGATGTCTGCCAGCCCGCCATCCAGTGTTTCCTACCGCGCCTTCCTCTTCGACATGGACGGCACGCTGCTCAATTCCATCGCCGCTGCCGAGCGGATCTGGACGCGCTGGGCCCTTCGTCACGGCGTGGATGTGGCGAGCTTTCTGCCGACTATCCACGGCGTGCGTGCTGTCGACACCATCGCCCGCCAACGCCTGCCGGGGGTGGATGCCCTGGCCGAGGCCGAGCAGATTACCCGCGAGGAAATCGAAGACGTGGAAGGTGTGGTGCCAGTACCCGGTGCTGCGGCATTTCTGAACAGCCTGCCGCCAGAACGGTGGGCAATCGTCACCTCAGCGCCCATGGCATTGGCCTTACGCCGTATGGAAGCCGCCGCAATTCCGCGCCCTTTGGTCATGGTCACGGCCGAAGACGTAAGCGATGGCAAGCCCAACCCCACCTGCTATCGCCTGGCCGCCGAACGCTTGCAAGTGGCACCGCAAGAATGCCTGGTCTTTGAAGACGCCGAGGCAGGCATCCGGGCAGGCGAGGCGGCCGAGGCGGATGTGATGGTGGTAACGGCGACACATACGCACCCGGTAGTCACCCTTCATCCGCAGATCAAGGATTACCGAGGCCTTGGCGTTGAGGTAAATGAAACCGGCCGGATGCGAATTTTGTAACCACACAAATCCCCTGTGGGAGCAACTGTCTTGGATGGTTTATTTAGCCATCTTTTTCAGAGGCAGCGAGCCTCCCACAGCTCTGGGCTATGCAATTGTCTGAGGGAACCGGAATCACAATCTACGCGACGTCTCCCTTCCACTCAGAACCATCCCGGATCATTGCGTTTAGACGTATCAACAAGATCCGCATACATGCGATGAGCGCAACCTTCGCGCATTTGCCTTTCTCGCGCAGCGCCTTGTAGCGTGCATTGAAGTCAGGCTGATACCTGATCACTGACCAGCAGGCCATGTACAGAGCGCGCCTGGCGGAGAACCTACCGCCGCTGATATGGCGTTGGCCTTTGTGCGTGCCGCTATCGTCGTTGTAGGGGGCGATGCCTGCTAATGCGGCTATCTGATGTCGCCCAACCTCGCCGAGCTCTGGAAGATAGGCCATTACGCTGGCTGCCGTGACGAGACCGATCCCCTTGACCGAGCACAGGCGAGTGACTTTTTCACTGTCCAGGCTTTCAGCGCTTTGACGGATCATCTTTTCTATCAACTTAATGGCTTCGCACAGGTAGTCGATATGACTCTGCAACGCGGGTTTAACGGCCTCAGATGAGGCCGTTTTAAATCTGCGTTTGTCGTCATCTCTCTGCTGAGTAAAGTTTTCCCGTTGCTGGACCAGTGCGCGCAAGTCGTCCTGTTCGGCACTTGTGATCCGGCTGTTAGCCGATTTGATGACCGCTGCAAATTGCGCCAGGAGGCGCGCATCTATCGGGTCGGTTTTAGCTTGTTGTCCCATTGCTTTGGCAAAGCTCTTGGCTCGGCAGGGGTTGATCCGAATGACCTCAAAACCTGCAGCCTGAAGCGCTTTCATGACGTTTCGCTCGTAACCGCCAGTGGCTTCCAACAACACACGGGTGACCTGATGGAGCAGCAGCCAACCAATTAATCCAGGAAAATCATCTTCAGCGTTAGGGCAACTCACCCCAACATCTAAGAGATCAACCTGAACCTGAAGACTGTCTTTTGAAACATCAATACCTGCTGGATAGGAAAACATGGCCAAACCCTCTTACACTCAAGGTGAGAGCGCTCTGGCTTGGCCCACGCTTGTAACTGTTCGAGGTGGGCTCGTTCAACTGTTCGGGCTCAATGACCAGAGTGGAGAGGTGAGTGGCAGCATGGGCTCCCACACGTGCTTTAAGCACTCCGGGCATTCAGCTTGCCACCCACCGCTCTCACCTTCAGTCTAAACGTAGCGCAAGACACAAGCGGGCTTGCTCGCGAAAGCGGTGGGTCAGCTTGCATCAATGCCGAATGTACCGCCGTCTTCGCGAGCAAGCCCGCTCCCACATTGGAGCGGGGCGTCAGGTCACCACGCGATAGCACGGTTCATACGCCGCGCCGCCCGGCAGTTTCATCCGGTGCTGGGCGACGAAGGCCTGGAGCAGCCGGTCGAGAGGTTCCATGATGGCGGCATCGCCGTGAATCTCGTAAGGGCCGTGTTCTTCGATCAGGCGGATACCCTTGTCCTTGACGTTACCGGCCACGATCCCCGAGAACGCCCGGCGCAAGTTGGCGGCCAGTTCGTGGGGAGGCAGGTCGCGGCTCAGGCCCAGGCTGGCCATGTTGGCGTGGGTTGGGTCGAACGGGCGTTGGAAGCCTTCGTCGATTTTCAGCAACCAGTTGAAGTGGAAGGCGTCGTTGCGCTCGCGGCGGAACTGTTTGACCGCCTTGAGCCCCTGGGTCATATGCCGCGCCACTTCGGCCGGGTCGTCGATGATGATCTGGTAGTGCTTCTGCGCAGCCTTGCCCAGGGTTGCGCCGACAAAGGCATGCAGTTGATCGAGGTACGGTGCGGCACTTTTGGGCCCGGTAAGGACGACCGGGAAGGGCAGGTCCTGGTTGGCCGGGTGCATCAGGATACCCAGCAAATAGAGGAATTCTTCCGCCGTACCGGCGCCGCCCGGGAAGATGATGATGCCGTGGCCCACGCGCACGAAAGCTTCCAGGCGCTTCTCGATGTCCGGCAGGATCACCAGCTCATTGACGATCGGGTTCGGCGCTTCGGCGGCGATGATGCCCGGCTCCGTCAGGCCCAGGTAACGGCCGCCGTGGATGCGTTGTTTGGCGTGGGCGATGGTGGCGCCTTTCATCGGGCCTTTCATCACGCCCGGGCCGCAGCCGGTGCAGATGTCCAGGCTGCGCAGGCCCAGTTCGTGGCCGACTTTCTTGGTGTACTTGTATTCTTCGGTGTTGATCGAGTGGCCGCCCCAGCACACAACAATTTTTGGCTCCACGCCGGGCCGCAAAGTGCGGGCGTTGCGCAGCAGGTGGAAGACGTAGTCGCTGATGCCTTGTGAGGAGCTGAGGTCGATGCGCTGGCTGTCCAGTTCGTTCTCGGTGTAGACGATGTCGCGCAAGGCGCTGAAGAGCATTTCCCGGGTGCTGGCAATCATTTCGCCGTCGACGAAGGCATCCGCCGGCGCGTTCAGCAGTTCCAGGCGAACACCCCGGTCCTGCTGGTGAATACGGATCTCGAAGTCCTTGTAGGCTTCCAGGATGGTCTTGGCGTTGTCGACATGGGCGCCGGTGTTGAGAATGGCCAGGGCGCACTGGCGGAAGAGGGTATAGATACTGCCGGAACCGGCTTCGCTCAGTTGCTGGACTTCGCGCTGGGACAAAGTCTCCAGGCTGCCCTTGGGGCTGACCGAGGCGTTGATTACATGTCTTTGATTCATTCAGCTTTCCTTGAAAACGATGCCGTACGCACAACGACGGCATCTTGAAAAAAACGTCCACGCAGAAAGATCGCACGATCCTTGTGGTATCGCCATGGGCTTTGATCCGGATCCTTCGGGTCAGTTGCACACAAAATGAGCCCCAGCATAGCTAAATCCACCGGGCAGGCGATAATGCGGGACTTTTTTTACGCCGCACAAGGAAATTGCACTGCGATGTTCGAGCTCAAACCGTGGGACGCCGAAGCCTACCGACGCCAGACCCGGCGCAGTACCTTCATCGTCGCCGTGACGTTCCTGGCACTGGCGATGCTGTTGTCCAGTCTGGCCGTGATGCTGTTCGGCACGCCTGGGGGTGATAATTTTCGCTTCAACCTGGGCGGGGTGTTTGCGGCGGTGCTGATGATGGTCGCACTGATGCGGCTGTATTTCTGGTCGCAGCCCTGGATGGCCGCGGCGGTGTACGGTTGGCGACTCAAGCGCAGCCTGATGAGCATCACCAATGTGATGCATCAGGTGACGGCCGGTGTGCAGGCCCAGGACCCGGCGGCAATGAAGTTGTTGCGCTTCTATCACCTGGGCCTGACGCAGATGCATCAACTCGACGCCAACTCCAGCGCCCAGGGTTCACTGAGCCGGGACGCCGACGAGCATTTGGCCAGAATGCAGGCACTGAATCTCGACACCGATCAGCCGTGCCTGGACCCGACCTGGATTGAGACGGTGAAACGGGCGTATAGCGAGCGCTGACGAGCTTGTCTTAACATTCGGCCATGCGTTGCAAAAACATCGCCAATCCGGCTTCTTCCGCACTGAGGCCTTTGCGTGCCCCAGGCCTGGGCAATTGCCACAGGGCACCGAGCAGGAAACCCTCCACCACCGCCGGATGAATGTAGCATTTACGACAGACGGTTGGCGTATTGCCCAGTTGCCGGGCGACCTGCCTGACCATCTCGACAACGTGCTTTTTCGCTTCGGTCTCGGTTTCCCAGCGCAGCGTTCGCAGCCCGGCCAGCGCCGCCGCGCTGCCGGCCCAGGTGCGGTAATCCTTGGCGGTGAAATCGGCGCCGGTCAGGCTCTTGAGGTAGGCGTTGATGTCCGAGGAGCTGATGGAGTGGCGCTCACCCTGTTCATCCAGGTACTGGAACAGGTTCTGCCCGGGGATCTCCTGGCAGCGCTTGATGATCCGCGCCAGGCGCCGGTCTTTCACGGTGATCTGGTGTTCGACGCCGCTCTTGCCACGGAACTGGAAGGCGATGGCGCTGCCGTTGACCTCGACGTGCTTGCTGCGCAGGGTGGTCAGGCCGTAGGAGCGGTTGTCCCGGGCATACTGGGGGTTGCCGACCCGGATCAGGGTGACGTCCAGCAACGTGATCACCGTGGCCATGACCTTATCGCGGCTGAATCCGGGCGTGGCCAGGGTTTGCTCCAGGCGTTTGCGCAGGCGGGGCAGGGTCCGGCCAAACTCCAGCATTCGCGAGTATTTGTCGGCATCGCGCACTTCGCGCCAGCGTGGGTGGTAGCGGTATTGCTTGCGCCCGCGAGCATCCCGGCCGGTGGCCTGGAGATGACCGCGCGGGTCAAGGCAGATCCATACATCGGTGTAGGCCGGCGGCACGGCCAAGGCGTTGATGCGCTGGATTTGCGCCACCTCGGTGATCCGCTGGCCCTGAGGATCGAAATAACAGAACTTGCCCCGCAACTTTTTGCGGGAGATGCCAGGGGCGGTGTCATCGACATAATGCAGATCGGCCGGCAATGCATCCGGCGGCAGGGTGTCGGGCATGAAAGAATCCTTGGCAGCAAATCCGGGGGCCTGTGATTGATTGACCGCAGCCTGTGACGCTCGTGCCAAGTTTCTGAGGTGGCCCGCAACGGCGTGTAGTCCACCGCATCTGGACTACACCGCTGGGCTTCATGTGGGAGCGGGCTTGCTCGCGAAGAGGCAATTGCATTCAACATCAATGTTGGCTGTTACACCGCTTTCGCGAGCAAGCCCGCTCCCACATGAGGTCGACTTGAGATGTTCAAACCTTACGCCAACACCGCCACCGCCTTGATCTGCGCCCACAGCAACTGCCCCGGATGAAGCTTGAGCTGATCGCGGGAGTAACGGGTGATGCGCGCCAACAGCGGGGTGCCGGCAGCCTCCAGCCGAATCAGCACATGGGCGGCGTTGTCCGCGGCCAGTTCGCTGACCACGGTGACGGGCAAACGGTTGAGGATGCTGGTCTGGGCATCGTTTGTCAGGCTGAGGCTGACGTCACGGGCCTGGACCTTGAAGCGCAGTGGCTGTCCGACGGCCAGAGGCGTGTGGGCGACACGCACGTTCAAGAGGCTGTCGGGCAGGGTCAGGGACAGCAATTGATAGGCAGCGTCATAACCGCTGACCTTGCCCTGGACCACCACGCCCGCGTCATCCCCCAACGCCAGCGGCAGGTCGAGTCGCGCCAGTGTTTCGCCGATCGGGCCGCTGGCCAGCACACGACCGGCGTCCAGCAGCACGATGTGGTCGGCCAGGCGCGCCACTTCGTCCTGCGAGTGGCTGACGTACAGCACCGGGATGTCCAGCTCATCGTGCAGGCGTTGCAGGTAGGGCAGGATTTCGTTCTTGCGCCGGGTATCCAGGGCGGCCAGCGGCTCGTCCATCAGCAGCAGTCGCGGGCTGGTCAACAGGGCTCGAGCGATGCCGACCCGCTGGCGTTCGCCGCCGGACAGGTTGTGTGGCTGCCGCTCCAGCAAGTGACCGATGCCCAGCAGCTCGGTCGCTTGGCTCATGTCCACCCGTCGTTGCGCTGGCGCGATGCGCTTGAGGCCGAATGCCAGGTTGGCCTGCACCGACAGATGCGCGAACAGGCTCGCCTCTTGGAACACGTAGCCCAGCGCCCGTTGATGGGGCGGCACGAACACGCCGCGCTCGCTGTCCTGCCAGACTTCGCCGTTGACCTCGATGAAACCCCGAGCCGGCCGCTCCAGCCCGGCAATGCCGCGCAGGCAGGTGGTCTTGCCGGAACCGGACTGACCGTACAGCGCGGTCACGCCACGGCCCGGCAGTTGCACATCCAGGTCCAGGGAGAAGTCCCCATGGTCGAGCTGAAAACGCGCTTGAATCATCGATCAGCTCCAGCCGGCCCGGGTTCGACGGCTGGAATACAACGCCAGCAGCACAAGAAATGAAAACACCAGCATCGCCGCCGCCAGCCAATGAGCCTGGGCATATTCCAGGGCTTCGACATGGTCGTAAATCTGCACCGACACCACCCGGGTTTTTTCGGGGATATTACCGCCGATCATCAGCACCACGCCGAATTCGCCGACGGTGTGGGCGAAGCCGAGGATCGCGGCGGTGATGAAACCGGGGCGAGCCAACGGCAGGATGACACTGAAAAAAGTATCCCAAGGACCGGCCCGCAAGGTGGCGGCCACTTCCAGGGGGCGACTGCCGATGGCGGAGAATGCGTTTTGCAACGGCTGCACCACAAACGGCATGGAATAGATCACCGAGCCGATCACCAGTCCGGTGAAGCTGAAAGTGAGGGTACCCAGCCCGACGGCCTGGGTGAATTGGCCGATCCAGCCGTTGGGACCCAGGGCGAGCAACAGGTAAAAGCCGATCACCGTGGGCGGCAGCACCAACGGCAGGGCCACCACCGCGCCCACCGGCCCGCGCAGCCAGGACTGGGTACGTGACAGCCACAGGGCGATGGGCGTGCCGATCAGCAGCAGGATCACCGTGGTCAGCGACGCCAGTTTCAGGGTCAGCCAGATGGCGGCGTAGTCGGCACTGGTCAGTGGCATTTAGCGTTGATAACCGTAGGCTTGGATGATGGCGGTGGCTTTCGGGCCTCTTAGGTAATCCATGAATGCCGAGGCTGCGGCGTTGTTTCGCCCTTTTTCGAGGATCACCGCGTCCTGTTTGATCGGGTCATGCAGTTCGGCGGGGACGATCCATGCCGAGCCGCTGGCCACCTTGCCGTCCTTGTAGACCTGGGACAAGGCCACGAAACCGAGTTCTGCGTTGCCGGTGGAAACGAACTGATAGGCCTGGGTGATGTTCTGGCCTTCGACGATCTTGCCTTTGACTTGCCCGGTCAACCCCAGCTTATCCAGCACCTGGGTCGCGGCCAAACCATAGGGCGCGGCTTTCGGGTTGGCGATGGACAGGTGCTGGAAACCGTTGCCCTTGAGCACTTGGCCCTGGCTGTCGACATAACCGTCCTTGGCCGACCACAGCGCCAGCGTGCCGACCGCGTAGGTGAAGCGCGAACCCTTTACCGTGTCGCCTTCTCGTTCGAGCCTGGCCGGGGTGGTGTCGTCGGCGGCGAGGAAGACTTCGAACGGTGCGCCGTTCTTGATCTGGGTATAAAACTGCCCGGTCGCGCCATAGGCCGCCACCAGTTTGTGGCCGGTGTCTTGCTCAAAACCGGCGGCGATGGCCTGGATCGGCGCGGTGAAATTGGACGCCACGGCCACCTGCACTTCATCGGCCTGGACGGCGCCAACGGTAAAGAGTGTGGTCAGCAGCAGCGGCGCGAGGCGGATGAGGTGCATTAAAGGCTCCGTAAGGTCGGTTTCGCTATATACGGAAATATATAGCGAATGGCTGGCAAACGGAATGTGAGTTTTGCAGAGGGCAGTGGCGGTGATGTTGAATGTGCCGCCATCTTCGCGAGCAAGCTTTGCTCCCACAGGAATCTGTGGCGAACACACCTCTTGCTGCCACAGGGATCTGTGGCGAACACACCGCTTGCTGCCACACCAGAACCCATGTGGGAGCGGGCTTGCTCGCGAAGATG
Organism: Pseudomonas hefeiensis; assembly: GCF_030687835.1. Taxonomy (NCBI): domain Bacteria; kingdom Pseudomonadati; phylum Pseudomonadota; class Gammaproteobacteria; order Pseudomonadales; family Pseudomonadaceae; genus Pseudomonas; species Pseudomonas hefeiensis. Next base: position 3,787,096 of record NZ_CP117449.1, on the reverse strand, counting down.
GCGGTACATTCAACATGTCTGTTGGCTGACCCACCGCTTTCGCGAGCAAGCCCGCTCCCACAGGTCCAGTGGTGTGTCCAGATGTTGTGTTCGCCACACATCCCCTGTGGGAGCGAGCCTGCTCGCGATGACGGCCTGACAGACGATGATGACCGTCAGGACCGCCCACGGCCGTTCAGTTGGGCCAGCGTCTCTTCGGCCAAATGCCGGGTCAGCTCGGCGGTGGACAGCTCCCGGCCCAAGGGAAACCCCTGGCCGGCCCAGAGGTTGCTGAAGTCCGCTTCATCCTTGGCCCGCAACGGCATCAACGCGCCGCCCGCCAGGGGGAACGCCGGTGTCATGGGAGTCATCGGCCCGATCTCGCGCATCACCCGGTTGACGATGCCTCGGGCCGGGCGGCCGGTGAACAGGTTGGTGACAGCAGTTTGACTTTCCTTGGCCGTGCGTAGCGCCCGGTGATGGGCCGCGCTGATCTTGGCCTCGGGCGTAAACAGATAAGCGCTGCCCAGTTGCACCGCCGATGCACCCAGAGCAAACGCCGCAACGATACCCCGTGCATCGCCAATACCGCCCGCAGCGATCACCGGCACGCTCACCGCATCCACCACCTGTGGCAGCAAGGCAAACAGGCCGACCTGGGAGTTGAGGTCGTCACTGAGGAACATCCCGCGATGGCCGCCGGCTTCATAGCCCATGGCGATGATCGCGTCGCACCCGTGCTGTTCCAGCCAGATGGCCTCCTCGACAGTGGTGGCTGACGACAGGACTTTAGCGCCGGTGGCTTTCACCCGGTCCAGCAGGGACTTTTCCGGCAGGCCGAAGTGGAAGCTGACCACTTCAGGACGCATCTGCTCCAGCACCTGGCAGGCCGCATCATCGAACGGCGTGCGGTTGGACACTGGTGTCGGTGCGTCGAAGTCGGCGCCCAGTTCTTCGTAGTAGGGCTTGAGGTGTTGCTTCCAGGCCTCGGCGCGTTGTTCATCGAGCACGGGTGGCTGGTGACAGAAAAAATTCACGTTGAACGGCTTGTCGGTCTGTTCGCTGATTGTCGTCAGCGCCTGACGCAGTTGCTCGACATCCAGCATCGCCGCCGGCATCGAACCCAGTCCGCCGGCATTGCAGGCGGCGATCACCATGGCCGGGCCCGTCACCCCGGCCATCGGCCCCTGGATGATGGGCAGATCGATGCCGAGCAGGTCAAGAATGCGAGTGTCTGGCCACTGGCTCATGTGCGGGTCTCCGACGGCAGAGGAAAACAGCGTTTTTAGCAGGTGTGGCCCGGCCAGGGCCAGTCGAGTTTTTCAATCGGATGCTGCAACTTGATCCCGGGGGCAAGCGGGTTACCATGCGGGCTTCATTTATCAAGGAGCCTGACCCATGGACGTCAAACTCAAGGCAGTCGAACCCTTCACCGTGGCCGGTCTGCAGGTACACACGCGCAACGCTGACGAACAGCAGCCCGACACGGCACGGATCGGCCCGATGTGGCAGCAGTTCTTCACCGAAGGGCTGTTTGACAAGATCCCCGCCAGGCAGTCGGAATCGTTTGTCTACGGGGTCTATTCCCACTATGAATCCGACGCCACCGGGTACTTTGATGTGACGGCCGGGGTGCAGGTGGATGCGACCAGCGCAGGCTATCCCGCCGTGGACATCGAAGGCGGGGATTACCTGGTGTTTTCGGCCAAGGGGCCGATGCCCGATTGCGTGATCCAGACCTGGGGCCTGATCTGGGCATATTTCGCGGATAACCCGCAAACCCTGCGCCGGTTCGCCACCGATTTCGAGGTCTACAGCGGCCCCGATTCGGTGGCGATCTACATCGGCGTTCAGTCCGCGGACGAGCGTTCCAGCGCCAGCAACTGACGTTTACGCTCCACGCCCCAGCGATAACCCGACAGGTTGCCGTCGCTGCGCACCACCCGGTGGCAGGGGATCGCCACCGCCAGGCTGTTGGCGCCGCAGGCCTGGGCCACGGCGCGCACGGCCTTGGGCATGCCGATGCGCTGGGCGATCTCGGCGTAGCTGGCGGTGCTGCCCGGCGGAATATCCCGCAGGGCCTGCCAGACCCGTTCCTGGAACGCCGTGCCTTGCAGGTCCAGTGGCAGGTCCAGGCCCAGGGCCGGTGCTTCGATAAAACCCACCACCTGGGCGATCAACTGCTCGAATTCGCGGTCAGCACCGATCAGGTTGGCGCGGCGGAATTTGTCTTGCAGGTCGCGCACCAGCGCGTCCGGATCGTCGCCCAGCAGGATCGCGCACACACCACGTTCGCTTTGCGCCACCAAAATCGCCCCCAGGGAACATTGGCCGACGGCGAAGCGGATATCGGTGTTCTGCCCGGCGGCGCGGTAATCGGCGGGTTTCATGCCCAGCACTTTGTCGGCGGCTTCATAGAAGCGACTGTTGGAGTTGAAGCCGGCGTCGTACAGCGCTTCGGTGATCGATCCACCATCGCTCAGGCGGTCGCGCACCTTGCGTGAGCGGTGGGCGGCGGCATAACCCTTGGGTGTCAGACCGGTGACGGCCTTGAACACCCGGTGGAAATGGAAGGGACTCAAGCCTGCGCTTTGCGCCAGTTCATTGAGCCCAGGCAGTTCTTCGGCGGCCTCGATCTGCCGACAGGCGGCCGCGACCCGGGCCGCTTGTTGGGCGGCGATCTGGGTCTGGTCCCTGGCCACCCGCTTGCTAGGACGATAACCCGCCGCCTGGGCCTGTTCCGGCGTGTCGAAAAATTCCACGTTACGCGGGTTGGGCAGGCGCGACAGGCTGCTGGGGTGGCAATAGATGCCGGTGGTTTTCACGCCATAGACGAATTGCCCGTCGGCGCGCGGATCCCGGGCGAGCACGGCAGCCCAGCGAGGGTCCAGTTCAGCGGTAAGGGTGTTCGAAGTGCTGTTCATGGTCGTTATGTCCATTGGCCCGTTTTGGCTAAGGTAGCGAGCCTGCAAGATGGCAACACTCCGGGTCTTGCGGTTGAATTCTGCACCTTCATCCGGCGGTGCGAAATGTCAGGTTGATCCGCTGGACGCCCAGCTTCGGATGCTGGCCTTCCTTGAGCGGCAGCACACCGTGAAAACGCATTCGGTCCACGCCGCCCCAGACCACGATATCGCCATGAAACAACGGAACACGAAGGCTCTTGTCACTGCGCTCGAATCCGCCGAACTGAAACACCGCCGGCAAGCCCAGGGACATCGAGACGATGGGGGCGCTGAGGCAACGTTCGTTCTTGTCCTGATGCAGCGACATCCGCGCGCCGGGCAGGTAACGGTTGATCAGGCAGGCGTCGGGCTCGAAGTGTTCGAAGTGTGCCTGCCGGGCGGCGGCCTGGGCCAGTTCGCGGAACACCTTTGGCATGTCGGGCCAGGGCAGGCCGGTCTGTGGGTCGTGGGCCGTGTAGCGATAGCCGCTGCGGTCGGTGGTCCAGCCCAGGGCGCCGCAACTGCTTAAGGCCACCGACATGGTAAAACCGCCAGGCGTGACCATCTGCCGGAACGGCGCGGCCAGCAACACCGCTTCCAGGGCCGGCAGCAAACGTTCGAGCCAGGGCAGAGCGAAACCGCGTAACACAAACGCCTGCTCGCCGATCTGTTCGGTCAGGCCGGGTGTCGTCGGCGTCTGGTCGGCGAACAGGTCCAGCGTGATAGGGGGGTTATCACTGCGCATCATGAAAAATGATTCCAAGTGTATGCCGGCTGCCGCTGTGTACGCGGCTGACGCCATGGCGCAAATTCACTCGATAATAACCGCGAACGCCTTTGACCGGCCGTTGATGCACGGCAAACACCAGCGCATCGCCCTGTTTCAGATCGATAACCTGCGCACGTGACTGCATGCGCGGGCGCTGCTCAGTGAGAACGAACTCGCCGCCGCTAAAGTCCTGGCCCGGTTCCGACAGCAGAATCGCCACCTGCAACGGGAATACATGCTCGCCGTACAGATCCTGATGCAGGCAGTTGTAGTCCTGCGGACCGTATTGCAGCAACAACGGCGTAGGACGCCGTTGCCCGGCGGCGTGACAGCGTTGAATGAAAGCCGGGTGCTCGTTGGGATATCGCACCTCAATTCCCAGGCATTCATTCCAGCGATTGGCCAGGGGCACCAGCGCCGGGTACAACGACTGACGCAGTTGCTGGACCGCATCGGGCAGCGGATAACGAAAGTACTGATATTCGCCGCGCCCGAATCCATGGCGGGCCATGATTACCCTCGAACGGAAAAAGCCGGGTTCAGCGTATAGGCCACTGAGCATCCTGCATTGCCTGGCCGTAAGCAGGTTACGGATGATTGCGCTGCCGTCCTGCTCGAGGTTTTGTTCCAGGGACGGCCAGTCGATGTTGTTTATTCGTTGGGCGAGTGAGGGGCAGTGCGCAGTGGGAGACATGATCACAAGTCCTGACAGAGAGGATTGATCAGTCTGGCAAGTGCTTCGGAGGCTGGCACCCTGGATCTTGCGGTGCCAGAACCCGAGCGGGAATAAATCCCCTCGCCACACAACACTTGGGGAGCGGAGCTTGTTACAGCGCTTTGCTGACTTTAACGTCGCTGATCACATCATCGGTCTGGCCATGCATCGCCTGCAGCGCTGCCATGGCTTCGTCCACTGTACCGGTTTGCAGTTGCGCGAATTCGAAGCGGCGTTCGCCGTTAAGCTTGTAGTTGATGACGTATTTGGTTGTCTGGGCCACGGTTTTGCCTGTCTTGGAGGGGCGATGCTCAGCTCAGTTTCGAGCTGGAACGCCGGATGATTTTGATCTTGTGGGTCAGGGTCGGCTTGCGCGTGACGCTGATGGCACGGCGGTTGACGGTGTCGATGGTGATGTTCCAGAAACCGGTACTTGGTGCGGTGATCCTGGCCGGGAACGTGTCGAACGCGCCGCCGTGATAAGTGTGCCGGCCGCCGTTCTTGAAGCTGCGGAAGTTGGCGTCGTTCATCAAACGGATGTTGCACATTTGGGAGCATTCGATGACGACGATATCGTCTTCGTTGAGGTGCTCGCGCTGGTGTATGAATTTCATGGGCGCCTCCAGAAGGGCTTTTTCTACCAAATCAAAACGATAGCAAGGGGCAATGGTGCGCAGTTTATCAGCACCGAGTGCTAATATCCGGCCCGCGCCTCACGCTTTATTCATTTATCGCAGGATGCGCAAAAAAAAAGACGCAGGACGCCGGAGAAAAGCAGCGTTTGCACTGTCGGAGGATCTTTATCGGAGGAATCATATGAAGCGCAGCGTGTGGGTGTTGGCATTGGCCATGAGTGGATGTGCATCGGTATCGGACATCAACCAGACGCCGCCCACCATGAATGTCATCTCCGGAAAGAAACCTCAGGAATATGCCAAGTGCGTTGCTGACAAGCTGGCCAGTACCCGTGGTCCGTTGCAAATGGAACCTCACAAGAATGGCGTTCGCTTGATCGTCCCCGGCAAATTGTCGACGTTGCCGGCGGCAGTGTTCGATATTGACGAGCGCTCCAGCGGCAGCAGCATCAAGCTGCACGAAAGCCTGTCCAATGTGCCTGTGCGCCCGGGTGATGTGCAGGATGCGGCCAACGCCTGCATTTCCGGTTGAGCCAGGGCTCGACCTGACGAGCAGGCCGGGCATCGGATAAACTGCCGCCCTCGACAAAAAATGCCGCCACGGCCGACGTTGGCGGCATTGTCATTTATGGAGTCAGTCGATGAAGCGCGAGCAGGTGCGTGTGCGCCATGCAGAAGGTCTTATCTGCGCCACCCATGTGATTCAGAACCCGGCGAACCCGGGGGAATGGATCGTCTTTTTCAAGAAAAGCGCAGGGCGCAGCTTTTTTCTGGTGGATGACCAGGATGAAGTTGAATCCTTCAGCCGTCTCGACGACCTGATCGAGATCATCCGCGGCCTGGGGATCAAGTTCGCCGAGATCCACATCTGAGTGTCAGGACACTCGTTTATTTACACACCACCAGCACGCTGCGGCTGGTGAAGTTGCCGACATCGACACCCAAGGTCTTTTCGCTTTCCTTGGCGTGCGGCGTGCCATCGGTGCCGACAATGCGGTAGCCGGTGCCGGCACAGGAGGCGTCAGCCTTTTCATAACAGGTGGCCCAGGAGTTCGCTTCGCCCGAGCAATCGATGGTCAGGCCTTGCTCGCCGCTGTTCAGGTAGGTTTTTTCGGCCGTGGCACAGCCCGCCAGGGCCAGGACTGCAAACAGCGCCAGAAGTTTTTTCATGGAATCGTCATCGAGAAGGAAGGGGCTGGCGCGAGGTTATAGCTAATGGCCATTTCGGTACAGATAAACAAAGCCTCATTCCATGTTCAAACAACATTTACTTGAGGCTTGTCCAGTTACTTTTTGCGACGGGGGCTGCGCGCTGGAGCCGTTTCACGCTCTTTTGCTGCCGGGGCAGAGCGCTCGTCCTGGAACACTGCGGCCACTTCCACCGCCATCGCTTTGCTGGGCAAGGGGCCAGCAACCTGTTCTCCGTGGTAGTTGATAATCCACCACTGACCGTCTTTGTCCTGGCTGACCGAATAACCGTTTGCGTTTTTTGTTGCCGACATCTAGCTGCCTCATTGGCGGGATCAAGGGCGCCATGATACGCCAAATGCTCGCAAACAGCGCCCATGAGCGTACAGTGAGACCGCCTGGCTATCGCAATGAAAGATGATTGAACTATCCGCCATTTTTTATTTCTCTATGATGGCACCGGTTGGCCAGCCCGGCATTGTAAGGTGCCTGCGGCCTGATTAGACTGCGCCGAAACTCGTACACACCGCCTTTTCAAGGACTTATATGATCAAGAAATGCTTGTTCCCAGCAGCCGGTTACGGTACTCGCTTCCTGCCAGCGACTAAAGCCATGCCCAAAGAAATGCTGCCGGTGGTGAACAAGCCACTGATCCAGTACGGCGTCGAAGAGGCCCTTGCTGCGGGCCTGACGGAAATCTCCATCGTCACCGGCCGTGGCAAGCGCGCCCTGGAAGACCATTTCGACATCAGCTACGAGCTGGAAAACCAGATCAAGGGCACCGACAAAGAGAAGTACCTGGTCGGCATCCGCAAACTGCTGGACGAATGTTCGTTCTCCTACACCCGTCAGACCGAAATGAAAGGCCTGGGCCACGCGATCCTGACCGGTCGCCCGCTGATCGGTGACGAACCCTTCGCCGTGGTCCTGGCGGACGACCTGTGCGTCAACCTCGAAGGCGATGGCGTGTTGACCCAGATGGTCAAGCTGTACAAACAGTTCCGCTGCTCCATCGTGGCGATCCAGGAAGTCGATCCGCAGGAAACCAACAAGTACGGTGTGATCGCTGGCGAAATGATTCGCGACGACATCTACCGCGTCCACAGCATGGTTGAAAAACCAAAGCCTGAAGATGCGCCGTCGAACCTGGCGATCATCGGCCGCTACATCCTGACCCCGGACATCTTCGACCTGATCGAACAGACCGAGCCAGGCAAGGGTGGTGAAATCCAGATCACCGACGCCCTGATGAAGCAGGCCCAGAACGGCTGCGTCATGGCCTACAAATTCAAAGGCAAGCGTTTCGACTGCGGTGGCGCCGAAGGCTACATCGACGCGACCAACTTCTGCTTCGAGAATTTCTACAAGACGGGTAAGGCGTACTGATCACCTGCGCCGCACCTTGAAAAACGCCCCGACTGGTTCGGGGCGTTTTTTTGCGCGGGGAAAGGTCTCGCAAGTCATCAATCACACAAGCGAACCCCTGTGGGAGCGGGCTTGCTCGCGAAGAGGGCGGTACAGCCAACATTGATGTCGTTTGACACACTGCATTCGCGAGCAAGCCCGCTCCCACAGGTTTTCGGCTTGACCGCTCGACATGAGTCAATCCGCCTGGCTTATTCATTTCCCGCCCCCATAACATCGCAACGCTGCCTCGCGTGAAAACAGCAGGTATGCTGATGGTCTGCCGAAGGAGATAGAAAATGGCCTACGATTTTGACTTGTATGTGATTGGCGCCGGTTCCGGCGGTGTGCGTGCTGCGCGGTTCGCGGCCGGTTTCGGAGCCAAGGTGGCCGTGGCGGAGAGCCGCTACCTGGGTGGTACCTGCGTGAACGTGGGTTGTGTACCGAAGAAGCTGCTGGTCTACGGTGCGCATTATGCCGAGGACCTTGAGCAAGCGTCGGCCTATGGCTGGACGGCGGGAGAAGCGAGTTTCGACTGGGCCACGCTGATCGCCAACAAGGATCGGGAAATCAATCGCCTCAACGGGATTTACCGCAACCTGCTGGTCAACAGCGGCGTGGTGTTGCACGAGGGCCACGCCAGGCTGACCGGACCCCATGAGGTCGAGATCAACGGTCAGCGCTACACCGCCGAACACATCATGATCGCCACCGGTGGCTGGCCGGTGATACCGGACATTCCGGGCCGTGAGCACGCCATCAGCTCCAACGAGGCGTTTTTCCTCAAAGAACTGCCCAAGCGCGTCATCGTCGTGGGCGGTGGTTACATTGCCGTGGAGTTCGCCGGAATCTTCCACGGCATGGGCGCGCAGACGTCGTTGCTGTATCGCGGGGAGCTATTCCTGCGCGGTTTTGATGGCGCGGTACGCAAACATCTGGCCGAAGAATTGACCCGTCGTGGCCTGGATCTGCAATTCAACGCTGACATCAAACGCATCGAAAAACTGGACGATGGCAGCCTGAAGGTAGAGCTCAAGGATGGTCGCATACTGGCCACCGATTGCGTCTTCTACGCCACCGGCCGGCGGCCGATGCTCGACAATCTTGGCCTTGAACACACCGGTGTCACGCTGGACGAGAAGGGCTTCGTCAAGGTCAATGAAAAGTACGAGACCGCCGAACCGTCGATCCTGGCCATCGGCGATGTCATCGGTCGCGTACAACTCACGCCCGTTGCCCTGGCTGAAGGCATGGCCGTGGCGCGGCGCCTGTTCAAGCCCGAGCAATATCGCCTGGTGGATTACCGAATGATCCCCACGGCTGTGTTCAGCCTGCCGAATATCGGTACGGTCGGCCTGACCGAAGAACAAGCCAGGGAGGAGGGGCATGAGGTGCAGGTGTTCGAAAGCCGTTTCCGCCCGATGAAACTGACCCTCACCGACTGCCAGGAGCGCACGCTGATGAAGCTGGTGGTGGATGCCCGTACGGACAAAGTGCTGGGCTGCCACATGGTCGGGCCGGATGCGGGGGAAATCGTCCAGGGCCTGGCCATCGCACTCAAGGCTGGCGCCACCAAGCGTGATTTCGACGAGACCATTGGCGTGCATCCGACTGCCGCTGAGGAATTCGTCACGATGCGTACGCCCTTAGCGTCCTGATCCCTGGGACGAACCTATGGCGAGCGAGCCTGCTCGCCATATTAGGTTTTCTTCTATCTATTACGCGGCTGATAGCCAAAACCAATCATTCACATGAGGTTTGCCAATGAGCCTGCCGGGGGACGAGTGGTTAAGATTCACGTCATCAACTTTTCAACCCCTGACGGAGAGTCATCGATGCCTATCATCAACAGCCAAGTTAAACCGTTCAACGCTACCGCTTTCAAAAACGGCGAATTCGTCCAGATTTCGGACGCCGACCTGAAAGGCAAGTGGTCCGTGGTGTTCTTCTACCCGGCCGACTTCACCTTCGTTTGCCCAACCGAGCTGGAAGACCTGGCCGACAACTACGCTGAATTCAAGAAGCTGGGTGTCGAAATCTACAGCGTCTCCACCGACACTCACTTTGCTCACGCTGCCTGGCACAACACCTCGCCAGCCATTGGCAAAATCCAGTACACCATGATTGGCGACCCGACCCACGTCATCTCTCGCAACTTCGACGTGCTGATCGAAGAAGTTGGCCTGGCTGACCGCGGTACTTTCGTGATCAACCCTGAAGGTCAGATCAAGATCGTTGAAATCAACGACGGCGGTGTAGGCCGTGACGCTTCCGAGCTGCTGCGCAAGGTCAAGGCTGCTCAATACGTTGCTGCTCACCCGGGCGAAGTCTGCCCGGCCAAGTGGAAGGAAGGCGAGGCTACTCTGGCTCCGTCCCTGGACCTGGTTGGCAAGATCTAAGTCTGTGAGTCATCCGAGGGCGATCCGCTCTTAATCAAGTAAGCCGCTTCGCCCCAAAAAACGCCCGGGCGAGATTCGCTCGGGCGTTGTTTTTTCTGAAATTCAAAAAATGGAAATCGCCCGTATGTTGGACGCCAATCTTAAAGCTCAGTTGAAGTCATACCTGGAACGGGTCACCCAGCCGATCGAGATCGTCGCCTCCCTCGACGACGGTGCGAAATCCCAGGAAATGCTCGCATTACTCAAAGACGTTGCCAGTCTTTGTGACCAGATCACCTTGCTCGACAACGGCACCGACGCGCGCAAGCCTTCGTTTTCGTTGAATCGCCCGGGAGCCGATATCAGCCTGCGTTTTGCCGGTATCCCCATGGGCCACGAATTCACTTCGCTGGTGTTGGCCTTGCTGCAAGTCGGCGGTCATCCTTCCAAGGCCAGTGTTGAAGTGATCGAGCAGATTCGCTCACTTGAAGGCGAGTTCAACTTCGAGACCTATTTCTCGCTGTCCTGCCAGAACTGCCCGGACGTGGTCCAGGCGCTGAACCTGATGGCGGTGCTGAACCCGAACATCCGCCACGTCGCCATCGACGGCGCGCTGTTCCAGGCCGAGGTCGACGAACGTCAGATCATGGCCGTGCCGAGTGTTTATCTCAATGGCGTGAACTTCGGCCAGGGCCGCATGGGCCTGGAGGAAATTCTCGCCAAGATCGACACCAGTGGTATCGAGCGTCAGGCCGAGAAGATCAGCGCCAAGGATGCTTTTGATGTGCTGGTGGTGGGCGGTGGCCCAGCCGGCGCTTCGGCGGCGATCTACGCGGCCCGCAAGGGTATCCGCACTGGTGTCGCGGCTGAGCGTTTCGGCGGTCAGGTGCTCGACACCATGGCCATCGAGAACTTCATCTCGGTACAGGAAACCGAAGGCCCGAAACTGGCCGTGGCCCTGGAAGAGCACGTCAAGCAGTACGACGTGGACATCATGAACCTGCAACGCGCCGATGCATTGGTGCCTGGCAAGAATGGCGTGCTGCACGAAATCAAATTCGCCAGCGGTGCGAGCCTCAAGGCCAAGACCGTGATTCTGGCGACCGGTGCCCGCTGGCGCGAAATGAACGTGCCGGGCGAGCAGCAATACCGCAACAAGGGCGTGGCGTACTGCCCGCACTGCGACGGCCCGCTGTTCAAAGGCAAGCGCGTCGCGGTGATTGGCGGCGGTAACTCCGGCGTGGAAGCGGCCATTGACCTGGCTGGCATCGTGGCCCACGTCACTCTGTTGGAGTTCGACGTGCAATTGCGTGCCGATGCAGTATTGCAACGCAAACTGCACAGCCTGCCGAACGTGACCGTGATCACCAACGCCCAGACCACCGAAGTGACGGGCGATGGCCAGAAGGTCAACGGCTTGCGCTACAAAGACCGCCCGAGCGGTGAAGCGCGGGACGTGGCGCTGGAAGGGATCTTCGTGCAGATTGGCCTGTTGCCTAACACCGATTGGCTCAAAGGCACCGTCGAGCTGTCGCCACGGGGCGAGATCATTGTCGATGCCCGCGGTGAAACCTCGATCCCTGGCGTGTTCGCCGCCGGTGACGTGACGACTGTTCCGTACAAACAGATCGTGATCGCCGTGGGCGAAGGGGCCAAGGCTTCGCTGAGCGCCTTTGATCACCTGATCCGCACCTCCGCGCCGGCCTAAATCAATAGCCGACAGCGGGAAAAACAAAACCCCATGAGCCAGTGCTCATGGGGTTTTTTATATTGCGCATTGTTTGTGGGGCGGGTGGCTTGTTCAGTTCGACAGGTCGAGTCGCCCTCTTCGCGAGCAAGCCCGCTCCCACATTTGATCGCGGCGTTCACAGTTTTTGTGTGTGTCACCGATCCAGTGTGGGAGCGGGCTTGCTCGCGAAGGGGTCTTCAGGTGCAGCATCATTGTCGACAGGCCCAGCGCTATCGGGAGCAGGCGCGCTCTGGTTTTACAGCGGCGCGGGCTGGATGATCTCGACCCAGTAGCCATCCGGGTCCTTGATGAACGCCAGGCTTTTCATGCGACCGTCGCTCAGGCGTTTCTGGAAGTCGCAGCCCAGCGCTTCGAAGCGCTCGCAGGCGGCCACGACGTCCGGGACCGAGATGCAGATGTGGCCGAACCCGCGTGGGTCAGTGTTGCCGTTGTGGTAGGCGAACGCCGGGTCGCTTTCGGTGCCGTGGTTGTGGGTCAGTTCCAGGATGCCGGGGATGGATTTCATCCATTCGGTACGCTGTGCAGCGTCGGCCGGAATCTGGCTCTTGTCCACCAGGGCCAGGAAGTACAGACTGAATTCGGCTTCCGGGAAATCGCGTTTTTCCACCAGGGAAAAACCCAACACTCGGGTGTAGAAATCCAGAGACTGGGTGATGTCCTTGACCCGCAGCATGGTGTGGTTGAAGACAAATTTGGCCGTGGCGGTATCGGGTTGGGCGGTGACGCCTGGGACAGTGTTGAGTTCGTGCAGGCTCATGGGCCCTCCGGAAAATAAGTGAGGCAAACGGCATCGCAACCTTGCTGCGATGATCCTGGGCTTGCGCTAAACGGCTTCCTTGCAGGTGCGCCCATGATACGCAAGGGGCTCGGCATCGCCAAACGCCTCTGGCTATTGCTTGCCTGGGCGGCGGGCTTCAGACTTTACCCATCGTCCTTGAGTGCAATGCAATGATTCGACCGTTCCTTTCGCTGTTTGTCCTGCTGCTCGCGATGGCAGGTGTCGGTGTCCAGGCGGCCGAACCGCAAGTTACCTGGCCCCCAGGCTGGGTCATCGAACCGTTGCCCTCTGATGCGGGCACCTCGCTGGCAGTGCCAGGGACGACCCGGCAACGGGCGACAAAGAGTGATTCAGCGGGCACTGCGCTGATGGTCATGGAACTGACCACGACGCCCATCGAACCGGACCATCAAGTCAACTTGCAAGGCGTGTTACTGGAAATGCGCAAGTCAGTTCAGAAGGACTTTTACCAGGGCGGTTATCAAAGTGTGTGTAATAAAATTCATGCTTCGATGTTGGGCGACGTCGCCGCGCTGGAGACCACTTGCACGATCACGCAAAACGGGCGGCATGTGTTGTCTCAGACACTCGTAGCTGCACTAAAGGAGGGCAGGGCTAATGTGCTGTCCTATGCAGAGCAGGCGCAGGAATTTTTAGAAAGCCAAGATGAAATACAGTCAGTACGAAACAGTCTGAAACTATAAAGCCCTCGGCATTAGAACCACTGAGTCCATAAATTTTTCCCATAAAAAAACCCTGAGCAGAACTCAGGGTTTTTTCATTCGGTCAGCTTTCAGGTGCGCAACCAGGAGTCAACGGTTTTTGCACCGTACTGTTCTTTCCAGGCTTTCAGGCCTCGATGGTTGCCGCCTTTGGTTTCGATCAGTTCACCCGTGTGCGGGTTCTGGTACACCTTGACCACTCGCGCGCGGCGGGTTTTCACAGGTTTAGTCGATGACAGGCCACCCTTGGCCGGGTTCGGGTCGAGAATCGCGATGACGTCACGCAGGCTCTTGCCGTAGGTTTTCATCAGTCCCTGGAGCTTCTCTTCAAATTCGATTTCTTTCTTGAGCCCGGCGTCGTTCTTCAGCTTTTCCAGCTGCTTGAGCTGTTCTTGAAGGTCCTGTTCTGCTCTACGAAATTCAGCGAGTCTGGACAATATCGTTACTCCAATCAGAATATTTGGCTGATACCAACCGCAAACAAAGCTATAAGCCAAGTGCCTTGAAGCGACTCGGTGATAATGACGCTCCTGTTATCGGGTACCGCTGAAAAAATTGTAGTAGTGAATCGCAAAGGTGTAAATCGTAACTTTTTCGTTATGTAACAATAGCAAAGTTTTTCACTTGGACTGTGCCAATGAAGCGGTGCAGGGCGATGGTTTTCAAGGGAGGCACGGTCGTAATGAAGTCTGGCGCACTCAGGGGGCGACCAAATAGATAACCTTGTAGAAAGTTCACCCCATGGCGGCCTGATAGTCGCTTTGTTCAACGGTTTCGACCCCCTAGGCAACAATACCCAAGTCCAGCTTGCCTGACAGTTCGATGATGCCTGTCGCCATGCACGACCGGTTGCAGATACGGCACGAATTCCCCAGCCTCAAGTGCGCGTTGCTACCGATCAGCCGCAAGACAGGCCCGATAGTGCATCCGGTTGCGGATGATCAGACTGACTGCCTCGCCAGTTCTATAAACGCCAGGGTGGCGGGCGAGGCCTGTCGGCTGTCCAGTACCGCCAGGCCTATCTGACGCGGGACCTGCGGCGACAATGGCCGCGTGACGAAGCGCGGGTTGTCGCCGCCCGGCAGCGACCCTTCGGACACCAGGGTCACGGCCTCACCGCGGCTGACGACATCCAGGGTGCTGAGCAGTTGCGAACAACGATAGCGTACGTTCGGTGTGAGCCGGGCCGAGTTGAACAGGCGCGAAACCAGTTCAGAAGATCCGGCCTCGGTGAGTACGAAGGGGTCGTTGCACAGGTCCTTGAGGCTCAGGCTGGTTTGGGCGGCGAGGGGATGGGCGGTGGGTAGCACGGCGACCATCTGGTCTTGCATCAGCGCGAACGTGTCGAAACGGTCTTCGGGCAGCACCACGAAACCGACGTCGATCCGCCGCTCATCCAGCCACTGGATGACTTGCCGGTCCGGTCCTTCGTCGATGTGCACTTCGATTCCCGGATGCAGAGCGCGGTAGCGTTGCAGGATGGCGGGCAACAACTTCATTGACGAAGTCGGGCCGAACGAGCCGATGCGCAGGGTGCCTCGGCGCATGCCCCGTGCATCGGCAGCCTCCTGGCGTAGCGTGTTGGCCAGCCCGAGCATGGCCCGGGCGCGCAGCAGCAATTGCTGACCAATGTCGCTGGGCTCGATGAGGGCCTGATGACGCCTGAACAACTCCACGCCCAACTCCTGCTCCAGCGATTTGATGGCGTGGGACACCGCCGACTGGCTAATGCCCAACCGCGTCGCCGCGGCGGTAAAACCGCGCAGCTCGGCGACCTGGGAGAAGATTTCGAGTTGGGTGAGGGTCATGAGGGAATGCTCATTTTACGATGATCGAACATGAGTTCGATAATGAGGCATCTGACGCTATTCAGAAAGCAATACAACCTTGTGGCGCGGGGATTAGTTGTGGGAGCAAGGCTTGCCCGCGATGGCCGCACCGCAGTCTAACCGTTGAACCGCGTTCTCGTTCATCGCGGGCAAGCCTTGCTCCCACAGGGGGAAAATCTTGCGCGCCGCAAGGTTTGTACGTCGTTCACTTACATGCTTCGGTGCCCCATGAAAACCCTCGAACAATCTGTCCCAACCCCTTCCGACCTGCCGGTGTACCTGAAGCTGGCCATGGTCACCATGATCTGGGGCGGCACCTTCGTCGCTGGCAGGATCCTTTCCGATGTCCTGGCGCCGTTGCTCGCCGCCAGCCTGCGGTTTCTGCTGGCCAGTCTCGCGCTGTTGCTGTTTCTCGGTCTGGCCGGGATCCCGCTGGCCAGGCCCAGCCTGAAACAAGGGCTGCAATTGGCGGCGCTGGGATTCTTCGGGATCTTTTTCTACAACCTGTGTTTCTTCTATGGCCTGCAATACATCAATGCGTCGCGGGCCTCGTTGATCGTGGCCTTGAATCCGGCGGTGATCGGGCTGGCGTCCTGGTGGCTATTCAAGGAGCGGCTGAGCCGGTTGAAAGTCGCGGGTATCGTGCTGTGTATGGGCGGGGCCGGGTTGGTGATCGTCAGTCGCGATCCTTCCTTGCTGCAGAGTGCAGCACAGGGCTGGCTGGGCGATCTGCTGATTTTCGGCTGTGTGCTGGGCTGGGGCATCTATTCCTTGTTTTCCAAAAACTTGAATGAAAGCCTCGGGCCTTTGCAAACCGTGACCTGGTCGATTCTGCTGGGCACGTTGATGTTGTGGGTAGCCTGCGTGGCCGCAGGCGAAGTTCGCGTAGAAGCATTGCGCGGGCTGGACATCGGGCAATGGTTGAGCCTGCTCTACCTCGGCGTGCTGGGATCGGCGTTGGCCTATATTGCCTGGTACGACGGCATCCGTCGGATTGGCGCGACGCGTTCCGGCGTGTTCATCGCTCTTAACCCGCTGACTGCGGTGTTGTTCGGTGCGCTGCTGCTGGACGAGCGGCTCACCGTCTTGATGGGCGTAGGCGCGGGGCTGATCCTGACGGGGATTTTCCTGTGCAACAAACCCCTTGCGCGGTCGCCGGAAAAGACGATTTGATAAGGAAGGCGGACAAACAAGGTTACGCTGTGTAGAATCGAGTTACGCATATAAGAATAAACGTCTTCTGGCAGCAGAAGCCTCGCCCGCAAGAGCCTTGGGTCGACAATGAAGATATTCGGGTTTCAACTGATCTACGGCGATTTCCTCGCCCGCACCGTTCGCGGCATTTCCTGCGCGCCACCGCGTGCCCTCAGCATGGCCGGCAACTAACGCTCCGTTAATTGATAAGCATGATGAGGCGCCAACATGGCAGATCTATACGAAAACCCGATGGGCCTGATGGGCTTTGAATTCATCGAATTCGCATCCCCGACCCCGAACACCCTGGAGCCGATCTTCGAGATCATGGGCTTCACCAAAGTGGCCAGCCACCGCTCCAAGGACGTGCATCTGTATCGCCAGGGCGCGATCAACCTGATCCTCAACAACGAACCCCACAGCGTGGCCTCGTATTTCGCCGCCGAACACGGCCCGTCGGTGTGCGGCATGGCATTCCGCGTCAAGGATTCGCAACAGGCCTACAAGCGCGCCCTGGAACTCGGCGCCCAGCCGATCCACATCGAAACCGGCCCGATGGAACTGAACCTGCCGGCAATCAAAGGCATCGGCGGCGCGCCGTTGTACCTGATCGACCGTTTTGGCGAAGGCAGCTCCATCTACGACATCGACTTCGTGTTCCTCGAAGGTGTTGACCGCAACCCGGTGGGCGCTGGCCTGAAAATCATCGACCACCTGACCCACAACGTTTATCGCGGGCGCATGGCCTATTGGGCCGGCTTCTACGAGAAGCTGTTCAACTTCCGCGAGATCCGTTACTTCGACATCAAGGGCGAATACACCGGTCTGACCTCCAAGGCCATGACCGCCCCGGACGGCATGATCCGCATCCCGCTGAACGAGGAATCGTCCAAGGGTGCCGGGCAGATCGAAGAGTTTCTGATGCAGTTCAACGGTGAGGGCATCCAGCACGTGGCCTTCCTGACCGATGATCTGATCAAGACCTGGGACCAGCTCAAAGGCATCGGCATGCGCTTCATGACCGCGCCGCCGGACACCTACTACGAAATGCTCGAAGGCCGCCTGCCAAATCACGGCGAGCCGGTGGATGAACTGCAAGCACGGGGCATTTTGCTGGACGGCTCCTCCGAACAGGGCGACAAGCGTCTGCTGTTGCAGATTTTCTCGGAAACCCTGATGGGACCGGTGTTCTTCGAATTCATTCAGCGCAAGGGCGACGATGGCTTCGGCGAAGGCAACTTCAAGGCGCTGTTCGAGTCCATCGAGCGTGACCAGGTGCGGCGTGGTGTGCTGGCTACTGAGTAAGAGCTGAGACCAAAAAGCCCGCCCGGCAGTGATGTCGGGCGGGCTTTTTATTGCCAGTACAGGCCCCCTGTGGGAGCGGGCTTGCTCGCGAAGGCGTCGTGTCAGGCGCCATTGATATCGACTGATACACTGCTTTCGCGAGCAAGCCCGCTCCCACAAGGGGGCCGTGTAATTTTCAGTTCCGGCGTCGCTGGCGCATCAGGTGCTTGAACCCTTCGAACACCAGCACGGCCACGGCCATCCAGATCGGAATGTAGGTCAGCCATTCACTGGCCTGGATGCTTTCTCCCAGCAGCAGCGCAACGCCCAGCAGTAACACCGGTTCGACATAGCTCAACAGTCCGAACAGGCTGAACGGCAGCAACCGGCTGGCAATGATGTAGGCCACCAGTGCCGAAGCGCTGATCACCCCGAGCAACGGGATCAGCAACGACAGCCAAGGGTACTGGTCGAAAACAGCGAATCCCTGCTCACCGCTTTGCACGAACCAGAGCGCCAGCGGCAGCATCAGGGTCATGTCCAGCCACAGCCCGCCCAGGTTGTCGGTCCCCAGGCGTTTGCGCAGGATGAAGTAGAGGGGATAACCCACCACCACCAGCAAGGTCGCCCAGGAAAAACCGCCCACTTGGTATAACTCGTTGACCACACCGAGGGAGGCGAAGAACACGGCGATTTTCTGCAGGTAGGACAGGCGCTCGCCATAGACGAGGCGCCCGGTCAGAACCATCGACAGCGGCAACAGAAAATACCCCAGCGACACGTCCAGGCTGTAGCCGTTGAGGGGCGCCCACATGAACAGCCACAACTGCGCCCCCAGCAACGCCGAAGACGCTATGGCGCCGATCAACAGACGCGGCGCGGCGATCAGCCGCCTGCCGAGCGCCGTCACCAGGTTCCACTCCTTTGCCACCAGCATGAACACCGTCATGCAGGGCATCGTCAGCAGCATGCGCCAACCGAAGATTTCCACGCCGGTCAGTGGCGAGAGCAGTGAGGTGTAGTAATACATGACGGCGAACAGCGCAGAGGCCGAGACCGACAGAACGATGCCTTTAGACACGGTGATTCTCTTGGGGGTGATCAGTCAACACCCGAACTTGTGACTGGAAAATTTATCTGTGGCGCATGGCCTGTGGGAGCAAGGCTTGCCCGCGATGAACGATAACGCGGTTCAGCTGTTAAACCGCAGCGCAGCCATCGCGGGCAAGCCATGCTCCCACAGGTAAATCCCCATGCCACAAGGGGGGCGTCGGAGTCGACGAAGTTATGACGTACGCGCCACACGCCCCGGCACGAAGTGGCCCACGTCATTGAACCCTGGTGTCGAGGCATGCCCCGGTGTCACCAGCGAATCAATGAAGGCTTCATCTTCGGCCGTGATCGTCACCGACTGCGCCTTGGTGTAACCATCCCATTGTTCCTCGGTGCGCGGCCCGACGATGGCCGAGGTGACGGCGCGGTTGTTCAGCACCCAGGCAATGGCGAACTCGACAATGCCCACGCCGCGTCCCTGGGTGTATTGCTGGATCTGTTGGGCAATGCGCAGGGACTCGACCCGCCATTCGGTTTCCAGGATGCGTTTGTCCTGGCGACCGGCGCGACTGTTGGCGTCCGGTGCCACGTCCGGTGCGTACTTGCCACTGAGCACCCCGCGGGCCAGCGGGCTGAAGGGCACCACACCAAGGCCATAGTTCTGCGCGGCGGTGATCTGCTCGGTTTCGGCCTGGCGATTGACGATGTTGTACAGCGGTTGGCTGATCACCGGCCGGTCGATGCCCAGGCGGTCGGCGATTCGAATCACCTCGGCGATGCGCCAGCCACGGTAGTTCGACAGGCCCCAGTAGCGGATCTTGCCCTGACGAATCAAATCACCGATGGCCGACACCGTGACCTCAAGCGGGGTGTTGTGGTCTTCGCGGTGCAGGTAATAGATGTCCAGATAATCGGTGCCCAGGCGCGTCAGGCTGGCCTCGATGCCATTGAAGATGTGCTTGCGACTCAGGCCGCTGCGGTTGGGCACGCCGTCCGGCGGACCGAAGCCGACCTTGGTGGCCAGCACCCATTCATGACGGTGACTGGCAATCGCCTCGCCGACGATTTCCTCGGAGCGACCGTTGGTGTAGACGTCCGCCGTGTCGATGAAATTGATGCCCTGGTCCCAGGCCTTGTCGATGATCCGCAGCGAATCCTCGGTGCTGGTCTGTTCGCCGAACATCATGGTGCCCAGAGTCAATGTCGAGACTTGCAACCCGGAATGGCCTAGCGTGCGGTAGCTCATGACAAGGTCCTTTTATCGGTGGGAAAGGTCCAATCAAACCCTAGAACAACCGGGCGTGGCAAACGAAAAGATCGCAGGCCGCGCTCGACCCCTTACACTCCCGACAACAACCCACGCACGCGATTGGGATTTGACAGGCAGACCGCTATCGCGAGCAGGCTCGCTCCCACACTGATCTGCCTGGGCCATAGGTTTCAGCTAACCCAGATCCCTGTGGGAGCGAGCCTGCTCGCGATGAGGCCATCAGCCTCGACAACCATGTCGATGGCAATCCGATTGCGTGAACTTGAACAACTGTGCACTGGAACCGGAGAATAAGTATGAAAATAGTCATCGCCCCCGACTCGTTCAAGGACAGCCTGAGCGCCCAGGGCGTGGCGGATGCCGTCGCTCAGGGCCTGGCCCAGGTCTGGCCGGATGCACAGTTGATCAAGTGCCCGATGGCCGACGGCGGGGAGGGCACGGTGGAGTCGGTGCTGGCGGCGTGCAATGGTGAGTGGCGCCGCAATCGGGTGAGCGGTCCGCTGGGCACCATCGTCGAGGCGCGTTGGGGCTGGTTGCCCGACAGCCGCACCGCGATCATTGAAATGGCCGAGGCCAGCGGCTTGCAATTGGTACCTCCAGGGCAACGCGATGCCTGCTCGAGCAGCACCTACGGCACCGGCGAACTGATTCGCGCCGCCCTGGATGAGGGTGCCGGGCGAGTGATCCTGGCCATCGGCGGCAGCGCCACCAACGACGGCGGTGCCGGTGCGATGCAGGCCCTGGGCGTGGCGCTGTTGGATGAACACAACCGGCCACTCCCACCCGGCGGCCTGGCCCTGGCGGAACTGGCGCGTATCGACTTGAGCAAGATGGACCCGCGCCTGGCCCAGGTGAGTTTCGAGATCGCCGCCGATGTCGATAACCCGCTGTGCGGCCCTCACGGGGCTTCCGCGATTTTCGGCCCGCAGAAGGGTGCATCCCCTCAGCAGGTACAGCAACTGGACCAGGCCCTGGGGCATTTCGCCGGACACTGCGCCCAGGTGTTGAACAAGGATGTACGCGACGAACCGGGCAGCGGCGCCGCCGGAGGACTGGGGTTCGCCGCCAAGGCGTTCCTGGGCGCGCAATTTCGCACGGGCGTGGACGTCGTCGCCCAGTTGACCGGGTTGGCCGAGGCGATCAACGGCGCCGACCTGGTGATCACCGGCGAAGGCCGTTTCGACGCCCAGACCTTGCGCGGCAAGACGCCCTTTGGCGTGGCCCGCATCGCCCGCCAGCATGGCGTACCGGTGATGGTCATCGCCGGCACGCTGGGGGAGGGTTATCAGGCACTGTATGAGCACGGCATCGAAGCAGCCTTTGCCTTGGTGAGCGGGCCGATGACCCTGCAAGAGGCCTGTGCCGATGCGCCACGTCTGCTGAGTGAACGAGCCCGGGACATCGCCCGGCTTTGGCGAGTGGCCGCCCGATAGACCTGTGGGAGCAAGGCTTGCCCGCGAAAGGGGCGACTCGATTCCTGGGAGACCGCTGCGCCTGTATCGCGAGCAAGCTTTGCTCCCACGGGGTTGAATTTGAGATAGGGTTGAGGCTGGACCTCGCGCAAACAGGAGTGGCACATGCGCTTTTCAGACTTGACCCGCCGCATCACCGGCGACGGCGCCGCCGCATGGCAGATCCACGACCGGGCGCTGGCCATGCGCGAGCAGGGCATGGATGTATTGCTGTTATCGGTGGGCGACCCGGATTTCGACACCCCACGCGCCATCATCGACGCCGCTGTGACCAGCCTGCGGGCCGGCGACACGCATTATTCGGACGTGCGTGGCTTGCACACCTTGCGCACCAGCATTGCCCGGCGCCATCGCCAGCGTTGTGGCCAGCCGGTAGGTGCCGAGCATGTCATCGTGTTGCCGGGGGCACAGTGTGGGGTCTATGCGGTCGCGCAATGTCTGCTCAACCCCGGTGATGAAGTGATCATCGCCGAACCGATGTATGTCACCTACGAAGCCGTGTTTGGTGCCTGTGGGGCGAAAGTACTGCCGGTGGCGGTGCGCCCGGAAAACGCTTTTCGGGTTGACCCGGCCGACGTCGCCCGGCTGATTACCCCCCGTACCCGGGCGATGCTGCTCAACAGCCCCAACAATCCTTCCGGCGCCAGCCTGCCGCTGTCCACCTGGCAAGGGTTGGCGCAGTTGTGCATCGAGCATGACGTGTGGCTGATCAGCGACGAGGTCTACAGCGACCTGCTGTACGAAGGCGAACACATCAGCCCGGCCAGCCTCCCGGGCATGGCTGAGCGCACCGCGACGATCAACAGCCTGTCCAAATCCCACGCCATGACCGGATGGCGCATCGGCTGGGTCGTTGGCCCTGAACCGCTCGCCGAGCATCTGGCGAACCTGTCGCTGTGCATGCTGTTCGGCCTGCCGGATTTCGTCCAGCGGGCGGCCCAGGTTGCGCTGGAGCAGGACTTGCCTGAGGTGGCGCAGATGCACGAGGAGTATCGCCAGCGTCGGGATCTGGTGTGCGCCATGCTTGGTGACTGTCCCGGCCTCAAGCCGGTGCGGCCTGATGGCGGCATGTTCGTGATGGTCGACGTGCGCCAGACCGGCCTCGGCGCCCAGGCCTTCGCCGAACGGCTGCTGGACGGCTATGGCGTGGCGGTGCTGGCCGGCGAGGCGTTCGGGGCGAGCGCGGCGGGGCATATACGGATTGGCCTGGTGCTTGGCCAGCCACACCTCAAGGAGGCCTGCCAACGGATCAGCCGTTGCGCGGCGCAAACACTGGAGCAATCGCCAACTTGATTGTCCTCTCTGGTAAAAGGCGGCCGAGGTGATCAGTCCGACGAACGGCGGTCAGACCTGTCAGATCTGACAGTAGGCGTCACCGGCAAATCCGCATCTAATTTCTCCAGGCCAGATGAATCCTGGCTTTGGAGAATTGTGAATGTCTTCATCAACCAAAAGTGGAAGAAATACCGGTGTCCTGGCAAGACCTTTGAGTATTGAAGGGGTCGGCGCCGATAACGTGCTTCCGCCCGAAGCGTCCACCGTGGGCGCGAAACTATTCATTCCAGCGTGGGAGGCGCCGTCCCAAACACCCGGTAAAAGTGACTTGCTGGAAGTCTGGGTGGTGCCGCCGGGTTCGCCGATTGAAATACGGTTCTACAGCAACTTGTTTCCCGTGGAGGTGGTCTTTCCGGATTTTGTTTTATTGCCGGCGCAATACCTGCAGGCAGAGGGAGATATTCGCCTGCGTTATCGGGTGACGGCTGGAGATGATGAGAACGAGGATACATCGTCCCCGCAAGTGTTCATTGTCAAGCGTCCTACCCCTGTGAATCTGGCCGAACCAGAGTTTCCCAGCGCTACGTTATGGGGCTATCTCAATTGCTCTTCGCAGCCGAAGTTATGGGAAAGCGTATTAGTTCATGTGCCCGCCCAACCCGGACGGTTCGCCAAGGATGATGAATGCATCCTGAATTGGGAGGGCTTTACCTCTCTCAATGGTCTAGGCCCGATCGGTGGTACAGCGCTGCGACTGACTAAGTTATTGACCCAGGAAGAGGCCACGTCCGCCCAGGGATTCGATTTCGTCTTGGGTAGCGATAAATATGAACAGTACATAAAGCCGATGGAACGCAATGCATCGGCTTTGGCCAGTTACACGCTGTATCGAAACAGCGGCCCATTAGGCAAATCCCCCCCTGGGCTGGTGAAGATCGATCGAATCATCCCGGGCGAGGCGCTCCCCTGCGGCCCAGGTAGCGTGGCGGGTTCAGGCATCGGGAGCGCCTCTGCGTTTCATGGCGTTGGCAATTCAATCAATCATTCATCGACGGAGTTTATGAACATGAACATGAACGTCAGGTCAGGTGGCATATTTGCCGAATCTCCCGTGGTTGTCGGTCAATTGGCGGATGGCCGGCTCACCTATCAACAGCTCAAGGTAGACCAGCGCATTAAAGTGGAACTTGCGGACATCGACGATAAAGTCAAAGGGGGGGCAAGGATAACACTTCATTTATTTCCACAAGGTGCAAACCCCGACCCCGACCCTTACGATTTCACCTATATAGTCGCAGTAAAAGAAAGAGCCGATGAGCCAACAGGTGTCTGGACGTTCCCGATAGAGTTTGATGTAGCGGTTGATCGTCTGGTCGATGTATTCGATAGCGCGGGTGATTACGCCGCGTACGAAATGGCGTTTGTTCTGGAGGACGATGACGGTAACAAAGACACATCGGACCCCTATACCGACGTTCTGGTTGATTTGACAGCACCCTACCAACGCCAGCCAGGCACTGGTAATGGTACCGGGGCGCGGCCTGAATCATTAACGCTGGGCGGTACGTTTCCCGACACCATTGACGACGCGTGGCTGAGTGACCCCGTCAATGCCAATGGGTTGGACCTCACCATTCCCCACGCCTATACAAAGTTCGAGGCGCTTAACGATGAGGTCAATTTCTATATCTCGACGGCAACGACGTTCAGCTTAATGCAGGCTGAAACTCCGGCATTTAGCGGCCCTCTGCCTGGCACTGGGATCATCAACATTCCGCGCACTTTTTTGGATGGGCTGGACGAAGGGACTTACTTTTATTCCTACAACCTCATTGATTTACCGGGCAATATCAGTAACAACGCGCCCATTACCTTGTTGTTCACGCGGGTCAAGGCTCCGGCACCGATTCTCAGTGTGCCAAGGATCCCGGTCACCGATGGTGGCGTGCCTATTTCTTTCTCGACGGTGGCGCCTCCAGGCACCCGAGCGATTATGGAAATCGACCATCCACTTAACGCCCTTGGCGGTGATCGAATCATTCCCTACATCTATTCAAGCGAAAGCGGGCCAACCGCGTTGCCAGAACAAAGCATACCGAATCCCCCTACGCCTGGGACATTGGAGTTCAACCTGGACTACGCAACGTTGGCCCCGTTCTTCGGGGACGAGAATAAAGCCGACGAAACCGAGATCGAGTACTGGTATGAATTGGAACGCTCTACCATTAGTCCCAATCCGATTTCGACGCCCATGCAATTCGCGATCATCGACTTTTCCTATGCCGGACCGGAAAACCCCAATCTGCCGAGTCCGGATAACCCCAACATGGATCCGGTAGTGGTTCAAGGCGTAGGCACCACTCCCCCCCCTCCCAACACCCTGGGGCCTGATCAGGCAGGTATGGGCGCGGCCATGAACTGGCCCGTTTGGGTTGATGCCAGTCGGCCCATCACTGGCCGTGAAATCGTCAAGTTCTACTATCAAGACAAGCAGGTTGGCGGCCCAGTGCCTGTCCGGGTAGGTGATACGACAATCACGACACAATTGCCTTGGGAAACAATTCTGGCTGAGGGTAACGGCACGAGTGCAGGTGGTGACGCCCGTGAGGCCTACATCACCATTGAATACCCTGGCAGCGCCAACGTGATGAAACAGACGCCAACGACCAAAGTCGATGTAACGGCTATCGTCATCAACTTGCCCGCCCCACAAGTTGTCGTCTCGGCGTACACAGCTGCAAGCGGTTCGTCCGTGCCGGAACGAATCGTTAGCATGATTAATTGCCCGAGTCTCAACCACCCGGTGGTGCCTGATGGCCCTATGCCTCCCTATATGCCGCGCAATCTGCGAATCCGCATCCGGCGCGACCCCAATATTCCATCGGGTGCCACGGTGGCATTGGTATTCGAAGGGCGCGAAACCAACGCAGTGGGTGCCCCGGTCATTCCCAATACTCGCATTACGGATTCGGCGCCCATGCCGCCGACCGGAGACTTGGAGTTCAGGCTGAATGACTACGCCAAAATCCGCGAGATCCAGTTGCCGAGCCCTGGAGCAGGGCAACGCCCCCCCGCTCGATACGCACGTATCGCCTACACGGTCAATGGTATCGAATCAGCGGCCACCATCGGCGTGTCCCTCTTGAACTCCAGCCTGGTGTATTGCGAACAGGAACGTCCCGAGGTCCCCTGATAGGGTTTCCAATAAAAATTGATAGTGTTTCAAATATAAACAGTTAAGGGCGACGGTGGTTGTCGTCTTTAACTGTTGAAACGAGGCTCCATAGATTCAGATATAGAACTCCCACATTGAAACGGGAAAAGTCGTACGCATATACGGATTTATCCTACATAGCGATGAATAGATAAGCACTAGTCTGGCGACCGTTTTTTATTCCGGCTCACGCTCATTGAGTCGGATATTCGTTCCTGACGGAATGTAATCGAGTAGGACTCATTAATATGTCGTCTAAGTCTGTATTTTCCTATCGCAAAACAGCTACCAGCATATCGGCCTTGTTGTTCATGCCGCTGCTGATCAATCCATCGCTGGCCGAGGCTGGCACTGTTCCTGCTGGGCAAAGTCAGGCTATCGACGTTAATACCCCGGTGGAAACCTGGGTCGTTGGAGCCGGCGCAACGTTAACAGGCTCGGGGGCCTCGACCTTTGGCATCTCCGGCGTTGCGGGTGCCACGGTTAACCTGAGCAATTCCATGGTCACCTCTGACGGCGTGAATGGCGTGCAGGGTATTGCGCTGACTAATGCCAGCGCTACGTTGAATAACTCCACGGTTACCAGCGCTACGGGAATTGGCATATTGGCCGCGCGCAATATTGCCAGTACCGGCGGCTCGCAGGTCACCTTGGGTAACAACAGTGTGGTCCGAGGTTTGGTGGGAGGGCTCGCCGGCAACCGTTTCAGCGACCTGAGCGTTCAGAACTCCACGGTGGAGGGCACCGGTGCCAACAGTTTCGGGATACGTCTGCATGAAGGAGTATTGTCCGCCAGCGGCAGCACGATCACGGGTGGCCTGAACGGGCTGATCGTGGGCACCGATTCCAATGCATCAACGGTCATCCGGTCGTCGATCGTGCTCGACAGTACCCGGGTAGAAGGTCAAAGCGGTTCGGCGATTGTCGTCGGCTACAGTCCGGTCAGTATCCCAGGCGTGGCCGACATTGAGGTCCGCAACGGTTCAACCCTGATCGGCGGGAACGGTACGTTGCTGGAAGTGCGTACCGGTGCCGCGGCTGATTTACTCGTCGATAACAGCGCATTGACGGGAAATATCGTAGTGGACGAGGGTGGTTCGGGTAATGTCATCCTGCAGAACGCGGCGTCGTTGACCGGTGATCTGCAGAATGTCACCAACGCGACCCTCAACAATCAGGCGCATATGACGGGCAACGTGCTGGGCGCCTCGAACGTGGTGATCAACAACGCCTCTACGCTCACCGGCAACTTGCAAGATGTCGCCAATGTCTCGATCAACAACCGCAGCGTAATGGTCGGTGATGTAACGGGCGCTGCCGACAGCGTTTCCAATCTGACGTTGGATAATGGCGCCAGCCTGACCGGCCAGGTGAACGGTGTATCCAATTTCGCCATCAACAATCAGGCGTTGTGGCAGATGACCGAGAGCCAGTCGGTGAGCAATCTTACGCTCAGCGCTGGCGGGACCGTTCGGTTGGGGAGTGATCAGCAATATTTCCAACTGGACGTGGCCAATCTGGCGGGTAATGGCAGGTTCGAAATAGGCACCGACTTCAATCAGGGCATCAGTGACCTTCTGAACATCACTGGCAGCGCTACCGGCAATCATCAAGTGTTGGTCGCCAGCACCGGTCTTGATCCGGTCAATGATGACTCGATCAAGGTGGTGCAGAGTGTCGCCTCAGGTGCCCAGTACGATCTGGTCAATGATCGCGTGGATGTCGGCGCTTATACCTACCGGTTGGTGAAGAATGGAGATGACTGGTATCTGCAACCCGATAAGGATGAGGTCAGCACGCCGACCCGTTCGGTCATGGCCATCTTCGGCACCGCGCCCACGGTGATTTATGGCGAGATGGCGCTGTTGAACACCCGTATGGGCGATCTGCGGGTCAATGGCGGACAGACGGGTGGCTGGATTCGTTCGTTCGGCAATCGATACAGCGTCACCACCAACGCTTACGGCAACGGCTACAGCCAGAATCAACACGGCATCTCCCTGGGGGTCGATACCCCGGTGCAGATCGCCGGCGAACGTGTGTTGCTGGGTGTATTCGCCGGTTACAGCAAGTCGAACCTCGATTTAAGCCGTGGCAGTTCGGGAGAAATCGACAGCACCTCCCTGGGTATGTACGGCACCTGGCTGGGTGATAGCGGTTACTACCTGGATACCGTCGCCAAGCTCAACCATTTCCGTAACGATGCCAAGGTCACGATGAGCGATGGCACCAGGACCAAGGGCGGCTACAACAACCTGGGGGCCAGTGCGTCAGTGGAGTTTGGTAAACACATCGATATCAAGGATGGCTACTACGTGGAGCCGTTTACCCAGTGGCAGGTGGCGACAGTGCAGGGCAAGGATTTCAGCCTCGATAATGGTTTGAAGGCTGACGCCGACACCACGCGGTCGATGCTTGGCAAAGTGGGTGTGACACTGGGGCGGGGTATGACCCTGGACGATGGCAGCGTACTGCAACCGCATATTCGCACCGCGGTGGTCCAGGAATTTGCCAAGCACAACGAAGTTCGAGTCAACAACAACAAGTTCAATAACGACTTGTCCGGTACCCGGTTCGAAGTGGCTGCAGGGGCCTCATGGACACTGAATGATCGCTGGCAGGTTCATGCCGAACTCGACACCAGCAAAGGTGACAATGTGACCAAGGACATCGGATTCAATCTGGGTGCCCACTACACATTCTGAGTAACGTAAAAAGGGAAGCTTCGGCTTCCCTTTTTGCTGTGTGCTGGCAGCGAACTATCAAGCCTTGCGCACCTGGAACTGGCCTTTAAGCAGTATGGTTTGTCCATCGGCCTCCGGCAGTTCGAGATCAACATTGAAGTTGCCCCTTACGTTCCCCTCAGAGGTTGGTATCAATTCGATGCTACCGGAAATACCTTCGTAAATAGTGGTGGACGCCTTGAAGCTGAAGCTCACATCATCCCGTGTTTTCAACTCATAACTACCCGGCTCGAAGTTTGCCGGAATACTGATAGTGAGTTCGCGAGTCGATGTGACTGTCGCCCTCGTCTTTTTTTCCTCCCGATCAATGGCGGTAATCACCACGGCTTCCGTGCGCGTGATACCCGCCTTTTTCTTTTCGATGAGCCGAGAGGTGGCGACAAACTCGGGGAACTCTTTGCCATTGGTTGAGAACGCTGACGCGGTGACATAGTTGCCGGGGGCAAAGCTCAATTGATGAGTGGCGGCATTCATGGATTCGGTCTCCGTTGCTAGAACTAAGGTGTCCAAAGGCCGCATTGAGCCTACTGCTGGATAACGCTAGAGAACGCGTTTTTCAAAGGCTTGTAAACTGTCATTCCTGACAGTTTACAAGCACTTTTATTTATGATTTTTTGATTAGCCCGCAGACGGGGCTGACTCTTTAATGTGCTTGTGACGCTTGCGCACCAGCTTCATCACCCCGACAAAAAACACCGGCACAAACACCACTGCCAGCGTGGCCGTAATCATTCCGCCAATCACCCCGGTCCCGATGGCCTGCTGGCTCGCTGAACTGGCTCCGGTGGCGATGGCCAGCGGCACCACGCCGAGGATGAAGGCCAGAGAGGTCATGATGATCGGGCGCAGGCGCAGGCGCGCGGCCTGGAGCGTGGCGTCGATCAGGTCGTGGCCTTCGTCGTAAAGATGCTTGGCAAACTCGATGATCAGGATCGCGTTCTTGGCCGACAGACCGATGATGGTGACCAACCCGACCTTGAAGAACACATCGTTGGGCATGCCGCGCAACGATACCGCCAACACCGCGCCGAGTACCCCCAGCGGCACCACCAACAGCACCGCAGTGGGGATCGACCAACTCTCATAAAGCGCCGCCAGGCACAGGAACACCACCAGCAACGACAGGCCCAGCAATATTGGCGCCTGGCTGCCGGACAAGCGCTCCTGCAACGACAGCCCGGTCCATTCCTGGCCCAGTCCCGCCGGCCCTTGGGCCACCAGCCGTTCGATCTCCGCCATGGCCTCGCCGGTGCTGTGGCCAGACGCCGGTTCGCCGGAAATACTGATGGCCGGGTAACCGTTATAGCGGGTCAACTGCGCCGGTCCCTGGGTCCATCTGGCCTGGACGAAAGCCGACAGCGGCACCATTTTTCCGCTGTTGTTGCGAACATGGATTTTCAGCAGGTCGGCCACCTGGCTGCGCTGATCGCCTTCAGCCTGGACCACCACCCGCTGCATCCGCCCCTGATTGGGGAAGTCGTTGATATACGCCGAACCCACCGCAGTGGCCAGCACGTTGCCAACATCGGCAAAGGAGACGCCGAGGGCATTGGCCTGTTTGCGGTCGACTTCCAGTTGCACCTGCGGCGCCTCGGCCAGGGCGCTTTCACGCACGTTCATCAGTACCGGGCTTTTTTCGGCGGCGGCGAGCAATTCGCTGCGCGCCTGCATCAGCGTGGCGTGGCCGAGGCCGCCGCGGTCCTGGAGGCGGAATTCGAAACCACTGGAGGTCCCCAGGCCATCCACTGGCGGCGGCAGCACGGTAAAGGCCATGGCATCCTTGATCTGGCCGAGCGCCTGGTTGGCGCGCTCGGCAATCGAGCCGGCCGAGTCGTCGCTGCCTCGCTGCGACCAGTCCTTGAGCGTGGTGAATGCCAGTGCGGCGTTCTGCCCGCTGCCGGAAAAGCTGAAGCCCAGAATTATCGTGCTGTCGCCCACCCCCGGTTCACCGGCGTTGTGGGCCTCGATCTGTTCGACCACCTGTACCGTGCGGTTCTTGCTCGCACCGGGCGGCAGCTGGATATCGGTGATGGTGTAGCCCTGGTCCTCCACCGGCAGGAAGGAGGAGGGCAGGCGACTGAACAGCAGGCCCACGCCCACCAGCAGCACGCCGTAGATCAGCAGATAACGCCCGGTACGCCTGAGGGCATAGGCGACCCAGCCTTGATAACGATCGCTCAACTGCTCGAAACGCCGATTGAACCAGCCGAAGAATCCGCCCTTGGCGTGATGGTCGCCCTGGCTTACCGGTTTGAGCAACGTCCCACAGAGCGCCGGGGTCAAGGTCAATGCGAGGAACGCCGAAAACAGGATCGACGTTGCCATGGACAGGGAGAACTGCCGGTAGATGACACCCACCGAACCTTGCATGAACGCCATGGGGATAAACACTGCCACCAGCACCAGGGTGATACCGATGATTGCCCCGGTGATTTGCTGCATCGCCTTGCGCGTGGCGTCCTTGGGTGACAAGCCTTCGCTGGCCATGATCCGTTCGACGTTCTCCACCACCACGATGGCATCGTCCACCAGGATGCCGATGGCCAACACCATGCCGAACATCGTCAGCACGTTGATGGAAAAGCCCAGGGCGAGCATGGTGGCAAACGTTCCCATCAACGCCACGGGCACCACCAGGGTCGGGATCAAGGTGTAGCGGATGTTCTGCAGGAACAGGAACATCACGGCGAACACCAGCAGCATCGCCTCGCCGAGGGTGTAGATCACTTTGGTGATGGAGACTTTGACAAAGGGCGAGGTGTCATACGGGATCTTGTATTCCACGCCTTTGGGGAAGTAGCGCGCCAGTTCGTCCATTTTTGCCCGCACCAGGGACGCCGTATTCAGGGCATTGGCACCCGGTGACAACTGCACGCCGACGGCGGTGGAGGGCTTGCCGTTCAACCGTGTGGAGAACTGGTATTCCTGGCTGCCGACTTCAACCCGCGCCACGTCGGCGATACGCACGGTCGAGCCGTCGGGGTTGGCCTTGAGCACGATGTCGGCGAATTCTTCGGGGGTCGACAGCTGTCCCTTGACCAGGACGGTCGCCGTGATCTCCTGAGTGGCACGGGTCGGCAAGTCGCCGATGCTGCCCGCCGAGACCTGAGCGTTCTGCGCGACAATGGCGGCATTGACATCCGTTGGGGTCAGGTTGAAACCGATCAGTTTCTGCGGGTCGATCCAGATCCGCATCGCCCGTTCGGCGCCGTACAACTGCGCCTTGCCGACACCGTCCAGGCGCTTGATCTCGTTCATCACGTTGCGCGCCAGGTAATCACTGAGGGCTACGTCGTCGAGTTGGCCGTCGCTGGAGGTGAGGGTGATCAGCAGCAGGAAGCCGGCGGAGACTTTTTCCACCTGCAAGCCTTGCTGGGTGACCGCCTGGGGCAAGCGTGACTCCACGGCCTTGAGGCGGTTCTGCACATCGACCTGGGCCAGCTCCGGGTTCGTGCCGGGTTGGAAAGTCGCGGTGATGGTGGCGCTGCCGAGGCTGCTCTGGGACTCGAAATACAACAGGTGATCGACGCCGTTGAGCTCTTCCTCAATCACGCTGACCACGCTTTCGTCGACCGTGTGTGCCGACGCGCCCGGGTAAGTGGCGGATATCTCGATTTGCGGCGGCGCGACATCGGGGTATTGCGCCACCGGCAGTTGGGGTATGGCCAGCGCGCCGGCCAACAGGATGAACAACGCGACCACCCAGGCGAATACCGGGCGGTCGATAAAGAACTGCGGCATAGGGAACGTCCTGCTTACTGACCAGGTGCCTGGGCAAGTGGAAGAGGGGATGGGTCGATCCGGACTTTTTCACCGGGGCGTGCGTGTTGCAGACCTTGCACCACGATACGGTCGCCGGGCTTGAGACCGTGGGTGACAATCCAGCGGTCGTTTTGCACGGGACCCAGTTCCACCGGTTGCAGGCTGACTTGCTGCTGCGCGTCGAGCAGCAACACCTGAGCGGTCCCGGCGCTGTCGCGCTGGATAGCCCGTTGCGGCACGCTGATACCCTGACGGTCGACGGCTTGCTCCAGGCGCACGCGCACGAAGCTGCCCGGCAGCAGGTCGAGGTCAGGGTTGGGAAACTCGCTGCGCAGGGTGATCTGGCCGGTGCCCGGGTCGACGGTGATGTCGGTGAACAGCAACTTGCCCGGCAACGGGTAGAGGCTGCCGTCATCCTGGATCAGCGTGGCCTTGGCCTGGTCCTGCCCGACCTGTTTTAACTGGCCGGAACGCAAGGCGCGGCGCAAATCATTGAGCTCGCGCACTGATTGGGTCAGGTCTGCATGGATCGGATTCAACTGCTGGATGAGGGCCAGCGGTGTGGTTTCGTTCTGTCCCACCAGCGCACCTTCGGTCACCAGCGCCCGACCGATGCGCCCGGCAATCGGCGCGGTGACCGTGGCATAGCCCAGGTTCAGCCTGGCCCGTTCCACGGCGGCCTTATTCGCCCAGACGTCGGCGGCGGTCTGACGTACGGCGGCACGGGCATTGTCGTAGTCCTGGCCGCTGACGGCGTTATCTTCAATCAACTGCGAATAACGCTGCGCTTGCAGGCGGGCCTGGAACGCGTTGGCCTCAGCCTTGCGCAATGCCGCTTCGGCGCTGTCCAGGTCGGCCTTGAACGGTGCCGGGTCGATGCGAAACAGCACATCGCCTTGTTTCACGTCGCTGCCCTCACGAAAGACCTGCTGCAGCACCACCCCTGGCACCCGTGCGCGAACCTCGGCAATGCGCGGCGCAGCGAGGCGTCCGCTCAGTTCGCTGCTGATGGAGAGTGGCCGGGCTTCGATGGTTTCGATTGCCACAGTGGCCAGCGGCGTCGCGTCTTCAGGGCTCGAGGGGCCGTCGCAGGCGCTCAGCAGCAGCGTCCCGAGCAACAGGCCCAGGGTGGCGAAAGGGTTCTTTGGCATGGTGCTTCCCCAACAATGAACGTTGCATGCTACGGGGGGTGAAGGGGCGCATCGGTAAAGCTTTGTAGGGGCTGTGTGAAATTGTGTAAGGGGTTTGCTCGTGGGGGGGCGAGGGCGTATATCCTTGGCAGCTTGATTCCTTGGTGCCTGTTATGCCGCCTTCGCGAGCAAGCCCGCTCCCACAATGCTCATGCCAACCTCTGTGGGAGCGGGCTTGCTCGCGAAGGCGATCCGCCAGGCGCCCCAGCACTCTGGAAACACCATGCCCAACATCCTCCTGGTGGAAGACGACACCGCCCTTTCTGAACTGATCGCCAGCTACCTGGAGCGCAACGGCTACAAGGTCAGTGTGCTCAGCCGTGGCGATCATGTGCGTGAACGGGCGCGGGTCGATCCACCGGACCTGGTGATCCTCGACCTGATGCTGCCGGGGCTGGACGGCTTGCAGGTCTGCCGCTTGTTGCGGGCCGATTCGGCCACCTTGCCGATTCTGATGCTCACCGCCCGGGACGACAGCCATGATCAGGTGTTGGGCCTGGAGATGGGGGCCGACGACTACGTCAGCAAGCCCTGCGAGCCCAGGGTGCTGCTGGCGCGGGTGCGGACCTTGTTGCGCCGCAGTAGCCTCACCGAGCCGCAGACGGTCAACGACCGTATTCTCATGGGCAACCTGTGCATCGACCTGTCCGAACGTACCGTGACCTGGCGCGGGCAAGCGGTGGAACTGTCCAGCGGCGAATACAACCTGCTGGTAGTGCTGGCCCGGCATTGCGGTGAGGTGTTGAGCCGCGATCAGATCCTGCAGCGCCTGCGCGGCATCGAATTCAACGGCACCGACCGCTCGGTGGACGTGGCGATTTCCAAGCTGCGGCGCAAGTTCGACGACAACGCCGGCGAAGCCCGCAAGATCAAGACCGTGTGGGGCAAGGGTTATCTGTTCAGCCGCTCCGAGTGGGAATGTTGAGTCGATGTGGAAGCTGCTGATTCGCCTTTACCTGGTCACCATCGTGTCCTACAGCGCCGCGATCTACCTGATGCCGGAACTGGTGGTCCGGCTGTTTCATGAGCGTTTTCTGAGCTACAACCTCGATTACTCCCGTGGCCTGCAAACCTTGATGGTCAGGCAGTTCCATAACGTGCCCAGCGAACAGTGGCCGACACTGGCGGCACAGATGGATAAGGAATTCGAGCCGCTGCGCATCGAACTGGCGGCCATCGATGATGAAGGTTTCAGCGCCGATGAGCAGACGCGTCTCAAGCGCGGCGAGAACGTGGTGCGTCTGGGCGAATGGGCCTGGCGAACCCTGGCGGCCGCGCCGCTGGATGAGCGCACGGCGGTCAAGATGATCGTGCCCCCGGACCCGACCGAGGTCAGTGGGCTGTACTGGAGCATCAACGTGCTGATCGGCGCGACGATGCTGGCCTGCCTGCTGCTTTGGTTGCGGCCGCATTGGCGCGATCTGGAACGGCTCAAACGCACCGCTGAACGCTTCGGCAAAGGCCATTTGAGCGAACGTACGCAGATTGGCGCCAGCTCGAACATCGGCAGCCTGGCCCACGTGTTCGATACGATGGCCGGCGACATCGAGCGTCTGCTCAACCAGCAGCGCGATCTGCTCAATGCGGTGTCCCATGAATTACGCACGCCATTGACCCGCCTCGATTTCGGCCTGGCCCTGGCGCTGTCCGAAGACCTGCCACCGGCCAGTCGCGAGCGGCTGCAAGGGTTGGTGGCGCACATTCGCGAGCTGGATGAGTTGGTGCTGGAGTTGCTGTCCTACAGCCGTCTGCAGAACCCCGAGCATCTGCCCGAGCGAGTGGAGGTGGCACTGGACGAGTTCATCGACAGCATCCTGGGCAGTGTTGACGAGGACCTGGCGGCGCCGGACGTGGTGATTGATGTGCTGCTGCACGGCGCGCTGGAGCGTTTCGTGCTGGACCCACGCTTGACGGCCCGGGCATTGCAGAACTTGTTGCGCAATGCCATGCGCTATTGCGAAAAACGGATCCAGGTCGGCGTCCAGGTCGGCGTCCAGGGCTGTGAGATCTGGGTCGACGACGACGGTATCGGTATTCCCGACAGCGAGCGCGAGCGCGTGTTTGAGCCGTTCTACCGTTTGGACCGCAGCCGCGACCGCGCCACGGGCGGCTTTGGCCTGGGCCTGGCCATCAGCCGTCGAGCCCTGCAAGCCCAGGGCGGTACGCTGACGGCGCAAGCCTCGCCGCTGGGCGGCGCGCGGTTGCGCTTGTGGTTGCCACCAGCGTGCTGATGCCGTTCGAGGCCGGGGCGAGGGGTCAGGCGTCTAATGCGCTCGATTCAATCAGCGCCACACCCGCTTGCTGCATCCGCCGGATTGCCGCCTCCATCGAACCGTCGATATCAATGCCCCGACAGGCGTCGAGCACCACAAGCGCATTGAACCCCGCCGCCCGGGCATCCAGCGCCGAAAACATCACGCAAAAATCCAGCGCCAGCCCCACCATATACACCGTGTCGATGCCGCGCTCCTTGAGGTAGCCCGTCAACCCGGTGGGTGTCTGGCGGTCGGCTTCCATGAAGGCCGAATAGCTGTCGATGTCCGGGTTACAGCCCTTGCGAATGATCAGTTGGGCGTGGGGCAGGTCCAGGGCCGGGTGCAGCGCGGCGCCTTGGGTGCCCTGTATGCAGTGGTCGGGCCACAGTTTCTGTTCGCCATAGGGCAGTTGAATAAGGTCGAACGGTTGCTTGTCCGGATGGCTGGAGGCAAACGAAGCATGCCCGGCCGGGTGCCAGTCCTGGGCGAGGATGACGTGCCTGAATGAACGGCCCAGGCGGTTGATCAATGGCACGATTTCGTCACCCCCCGGTACGGCCAGTTGGCCTGCGGGGATGAAGTCGTTCTGAACGTCTATTACCACTAACGCGGTAGTTGGGGCGGTCATGGATGGGGCTCCTGAAAAATGGCCCCCACAGCTTAGCCGAACGGAAGAAGATGTCTTTCGTCGCAAATATTCAAGGGCTGATGGCTTTTTGATATTTGGTCGGTACGCCCGTACCACAATTGAGTACAATCGCCGCCTTTCAACCGGGCATGGAAGCAGTTCGGCTTTCCAGTCACGAGAAAAACCCCATGCTCATCGGTAGTTATTCACCGGCCCTTGTTTTGATTTCCCTGTTTGTTGCGGTACTGGCTTCCTACACCGCGCTGGACATGACCGGACGCATAGCGACCACCCAGGGGCGCGCGGCGCATTGGTGGATGGCCGGCGGTTCCCTGGCCATGGGCATCGGGGTCTGGTCCATGCATTTTATCGGCATGCTGGCGTTCACCTTGCCGGTGGAGCTTGGCTACGATGTGTCGATCACCGCTTTGTCGCTGCTGACCGCCATCCTGTCCTGCGGCTTTGCCCTGTGGTTGGTCAGTCAACCGCAATTGCCGGCTTGGCAACTGGCTTTCGGCGCGTTGATCATGGGCGCCGGCATCAGCGCCATGCATTACACCGGCATGGCGGCGCTGCGGATGCAGCCGGGTATTGATTATGACCCCTCGTTGTTCGGCGCTTCGCTGGTGATTGCGGTCGGCGCTTCGGCGGCCGCGTTGTGGATTGCCTTTCGCCTGCGCCAGAACATCCCTCATGTACGCCTGGCCCGCGCCGGCGCCGCCGTAGTGATGGGGCTGGCCATTGTCGGCATGCATTACACCGGCATGGCCGCAGCGCGGTTCAGCGACGGCAGTTTTTGCGGGGCCCTGGACGGCTTGAGCGGCAAGGGCCTGGACAATCTGGTGCTGATCACCACGTTGGCGGTACTGGCCATCGCCTTGCTCACCTCGATTCTCGATGCGCGCCTGGAAGCCCGGACCGCCGAGCTGGCCCAATCGCTGACCCTGGCCAACCGCGAGCTGACGCAACTGGCCCTGCACGACCCGCTCACCGAATTGCCCAACCGCGTGCTGCTGGCCGATCGTATCGATCAGGCCATGCATCGGGTGCATGAGCAAGGCGGCTGTTTCGCCTTGATGTTCATCGACCTGGACGGCTTCAAACCGGTCAACGATGCTTTCGGTCATCACATGGGTGACTTGTTGCTGCGGGACGTAGCCCAGCGCCTGCGGGAAGACTTGCGCAGCCAGGACACCCTGGCGCGGATCGGCGGTGATGAGTTCGTGCTACTGGTGCAACTGGCCGAGCCTGACGATGCATTGCGACTGGCGGCCCGTCAGGTCGGGCTGATCGGTCGCACATTCCGGGTGGCCGATCATGACCTGCAGATATCCGCCAGTGTCGGCATCGCGCTTTATCCGGGCAACGGCCAGAGCGCCGAAGAGCTGCTGATGAATGCCGACGCGGCGATGTACCACGCCAAGGGCGCCGGCAAGAACGGCTACAGCTTTTTCGATGCCTCGATGAACAGCAACGCCCGCAAGCAACTGCAATTGCTGCAAGACTTGCGCATTGCCGTCGAGCAGCGCCAGTTCAGCCTCCATTACCAGCCCAAGTTCGATGCCGCCAACGGCCGTCCGGTCGGTGCCGAAGCCTTGTTGCGCTGGACGCATCCAACCCAGGGCCTGTTGATGCCCGATACCTTCATCGACCTTGCGGAAAAAACCGGGCTGATCATTCCCATCGGTGAATGGGTGTTGAACGAGGCCTGTCGCCAGATGCGTGAATGGTACGTGCTCGGCTACACCGACTGGCGCATCGCGGTGAACCTGTCGGCCTTGCAGTTCTGTCACGTGGGCCTGGTGCAGAGCGTCGCCACGGCGCTGGAGATTCATCATCTGCCGGCCAACAGCCTGACCCTGGAAATCACCGAGACCACGGCGATGAGCGATGCGGATGCGAGCATGACCGTACTGCAGGAGCTCTCGGACATGGGCGTGGACTTGTCCATCGACGACTTTGGCACCGGGTATTCGAGCCTGATGTACCTCAAGCGTTTGCCGGCCAACGAGCTGAAGATCGATCGTGGTTTCGTCCGCGACCTGGAGCACGACAGTGATGACGCGGCGATCGTCTCGGCCATCGTCGCCCTCGGCCAGGCCCTGGGGCTGCGGATCGTTGCCGAAGGGGTGGAGACCGACGTGCAGCAGGATTTCCTGACCCAATTGGGTTGCGATTCATTGCAGGGTTACTTGCTGGGCCACCCGCTGCCGGCCGAACGCTTCCTGCACGACATTCGCCAGGCACAACGGCTGGCGCTGGCCTGAGCGGCCGCTCAGGGAACGATGTCGAACGCCGTGCTGCCCAGCCGCTCGCCATTGACCAGCAGATGCACCGCATGCCGGCCCGCGTAGTGCCGGCGGGTGGTCAGCTCGCGAATGTGCTGGGAGCGGCTGAGGCTGACGCACTCCAGCGCGGGCAGGTCGAAGGTCTTGAGCTTGAAGACTTTGGCCGAGGTGCCGCCCGAGGCTTTCACATAGTCGATGGCATAGTCGATCACCAGGCGCTGGCTCTGCTCGAGGGTTGATTGCACCTTGAACGACAAGGTGATTGGCTCGCCGAGACGAATCACCGCAGGTGTGACCTTCAAGTCCAGCACCTGGATGTGCGCCTTGCCGCCGACCCCGATAACCGCCAGCGCCCGCGAATTGCCTTGTTTGATCAGGCTGCGCAAAGCATGGCGGGCAATCCATGCGGTATGGCGATCTTGCAGGGGCCAGCCTTCGATCCGGTCCAGCACCCAGTCAGGGTGCTGCTTGGTGATGTCGTTGAGATGATTGGCCACGGACTTGCGTACATACAGGCTGCTGTCGGCCTTGAGGGCCTCAAGGATCGCGGCGGCGAGGTCGGGATTGGCCTGGATCGGTGCCAGATGGAATGACCAGGGCAAGCGCGGTCGACTGCCTTCGCTGGCCAGGCGACGCACGTGTTCGTTGGGGTCGTGCGCCCAGTCGTGCATGGCCTTGAGGGTGCGCGCCAGGTCATCGCGCAGGAAATGCCGCACCGCGAACTCCGAGGAGCCGAACCGGGTGAAGTATTTGAGCGCATCCAGGGACAGGTCGAAACTGTGCCGGCCGTAGGACGCCACATAGTGGGGCAGGAACATGCTGACAAACATGCTGTTGAGTCGGGGCGCCAGGTCCCGCAGCACGTCCAGCGATGCCTCGTACTCCATAGGCAGTACCGCATGCAGGCACTCACTGACTCGCGCCATGCGTTGCATCACCGACAACTCGTTCAAACCGTCCTGAGCCTTGTCCAGGAACGCCCGGCTATCGAATGCCGGATACACCGCGCTCATTTCACTGGCGATGTGCTCAAGGCGCGGTTTGTTGAAGATTTCCTTCAGGGCCGGGGATGAGGTGGTGGGGGTGGTCATTTCAGGGTCCGTCCGGGTGTGATCGACTTCACGATGGGCTGGCCGATTTGTAGCGCAGGATGTGCTGTAACGCAAAATTGTGGCAGGGGAATTTATCCTCCCGCCAGAGGGGCTCGGCCTGGTTCAGTTCTTTGACAATCAAACTTCTGCCGCTTCACCCACATACCGGCGAATATGCCCCAACCCACGCTCGACATACGCATCTTTCTCGCCCACCGGGGCAAAATAATGCAGCACTTCTCGCGCGGTCTCCAGACCCTTGAGCCGGGCCAGCACCCAGGCCGACAGGTACTGGGCAGAGAAACAGCCACCGGCGGTGGCGATGTTGCCATTGGCGTGGAATGCCTGGTTGACCACGTTGACACCCGCCGCCACGACCCATGGTTTACTGGTGGTGTCGGTGCAGGCCGGTGCCTGGCCGAGCAGCCCCAGGCGCGCTAGCAGAAAGGTGCCGGAGCATTGGGAGCCGAGCAGCTGGCGCGTCGGATCCAGACGCAGCCGGCTCATGATGGCTGGGTCGTCGGCCACTTCCCGGGTCTTCATGCCGCTGCCAAACAACACAGCGTCGGCCTTGCAGGCCTGCTCCAGGTCGATCTGGGCGTCGATGGTCAAGCCATTCATGGACGTGACGCGCGGGGCAGGTGATGCGATGCTCACGCGCCAATCCTTATCGCCCACCAGGGCAATGCGGCTGAGCATGCCGTAGGCAATCAGTGAGTCCAGTTCGTTGAAACCGTCGAAGGTCAGAATGGCGATGTGCATGGCGAGCCCCGGTTTTTATCAATGGCTTTTTTGCCAGCCTACGCCGGTAGTTGGCATGGCCGCCCCGTACAGTCGGCGACAGATTCGTCGCTACAGTAAACGGAATGATTCGCTGCCGTTGAAGTCGGAGATTTCAGTATTCTCGAAATCACTGGAGTTTTTATGCGCAACCCAACCCTGATCGCCAGTCTGGTCCTGATCGCCGGTCTCGGAGCTTTTGGCCCTATGGCGCAAGCGGTCGAGGCCACCGGAGATGCGGTGGAGCATTCACCCAACAATGGTCGCCGGTTGGTGGAGGCCGACCGGACGCCGGCTGAATATCAGCGCTCGGACAAGGCCATAAAAAACTGGAAGCAGAAGGGGCTCGAAGCACCCGAGGAAGGGGCGCAATGGGTGCAGATCCATGACAAATACGTGATGGTGGTGATTGCCTCCGGCCGGATTCTGAAAATCACCCCCGCCACGCGTTAATCCATCA
Source organism: Pseudomonas hefeiensis (assembly GCF_030687835.1). Taxonomy (NCBI): domain Bacteria; kingdom Pseudomonadati; phylum Pseudomonadota; class Gammaproteobacteria; order Pseudomonadales; family Pseudomonadaceae; genus Pseudomonas; species Pseudomonas hefeiensis. The sequence goes on along the minus strand of NZ_CP117449.1, from coordinate 3,746,044 downwards.
GCTCACTTCGCCTTTGTCCCACAGGCGAACCAGCTCGCCGGGTGCCTGATCCTCAGGCACCTGCAGCACCATTTCGTCGTCCTGTTCGTTGGCGCGATAGCGCACCTCGATCCGAAAAAAACGTTGGTCGCCACGCCCCGGCGCCGCCGAGTCCAGCGGCAGGCAACCTTCCAGTACCGAGCAGATGCGCGTGCGTTGGTCGAGATCGCACTGGGCGAACTCGATTTCCCGAGGGCGAGACAGGGCGGGAATCGCCGCCACGCCGCCCTGGCGGGACAGCCGCACCACGGCGTGGTCATCGAGGTCTGGAAGGGGTTTCATCAGCGTTCCTCGGTTAAGTCGACGCCAACCTGGGCCCAGCCGTTCTGCACCGCCTGCACTTCCCGGACGCCGAAGCGCTGGCGGGCGTGCTCGACGGTCAAGCGGGCGAAGGCGCTGAAGGATGCGTCGTTGGCCAGTCTTCTGTCGCACAAGGTTTCATACCAGATCCGGCCGGCCTTTTCCCAGGCAAATCCGCCCAGCGTGGTGGCCGCCAGATAGAAGGCGCGGTTGGGAATGCCGGAATTGATGTGTACGCCGCCGTTGTCCTCACGGGTGATGACGAATTCACGCATGTGCGCCGGTTGCGGGTCCTTGCCCAGCAGCGGGTCATCGTAGGCGGTGCCGGGGTTGGACATGCTGCGCAGGCCGTCGCCGTTGATTTTGTCCGTGAGCAGGTCGGCGCCGATCAGCCAGTCGGCCTGGTCCGCGGTCTGTTCGAGGACGAACTGCTTGACCAGTACGCCGAATACATCGGACATGGACTCGTTCAACGCGCCGGACTGGTTGGCGTAGATCAATCCGGCTTCGCTTTCGGTCACGCCATGGGCCAGCTCGTGGGCCACGACGTCAAGGGATCGGGTGAAGCGCTGGAAGATTTCGCCATCGCCGTCGCCGAACACCATCTGTGCGCCGTTCCAGAAGGCGTTTTCGTAGTCCTGGCCGTAATGCACGCTGCCCACCAGAGCAAAGCCTTTGTTGTCGATGGAGTCGCGCCCCAGCACTTTCCAGAAAAAATCGTAGGTGGCGCCGAGGGCATCGTAGGCCTCGTCCACGGCCGGGTCGCCAGTGGCTGCCTGGCCTTCGAGGCGTACCGGCTGGCCGGGCAGTTCCATGGTGTTTTGTGCGTCATGCACGCTGCGCTGGGGTTGGCCGGGCTTACCGGGCCTGGGCAGCGCAGCGGCGGCGGGCGGGGTGTGCGGCGGGCCGGGGTTATGCCGCAGGTTGCGTACGTGGGTCAGGGTGCCGAGGGCACTGGAGCGCTGATGTTCGGAGCCGTGGGCGATGATTCGGTTGAGGATATAGGGGGGAATGAAGCCGTGGAGCGGGCGAGAGTCGATCATCAGAATATCCTTATCTGAAATGCAGGGTCGATACCCATGTGAACCGAAGCGACCGCTGCGGTTCCCTTATGTACGCAATACACAAAAGTTTGCCAGCCACGCGAATTTCTGCGAAAACCCGCGCCTGAACCACACGGGAGTGCCCCATGAACGAAGAGCTGCAAATCATCGACCTGGAACAGGGCGACGGCAAAAGCGTAGTCAAAGGCGCGCTGATCACCACCCAATACAGTGGCACGCTGGAAGACGGCACTGAATTCGATTCGTCCTACAGTCGAGGCAAACCTTTCCAGTGCGTGATTGGTACCGGTCGGGTTATCAAGGGCTGGGACCTGGGCCTGATGGGCATGAAGGTCGGCGGCAAGCGCAAGCTGTGGGTGCCAGCGAATCTGGCCTACGGCGAACGGTCCATGGGGGCCCACATCAAGCCGGGCGCCAATCTGATTTTCGAAATCGAGTTGCTGGAAGTGCTGACCCGCGACGATTGAACGTGTTGCTATTCTCTCCAGTGGTGCCATGGCTCGATTCGTCAGGGAGCGAAATATGAATGCAGAGCAACATGATCTGGGGGTGTCCCAGGTCGCCGCGGCCATTGCCGAACCGGCCCGCACCCGAATGCTGTGCGCGTTGATGGACGGCCATGCCCGAACCAGCACGGAGTTGGCGAGCATCGCCGATGTCAGCGCCTCTACCGCCAGCACCCATTTGGCGAAGCTCAAGGAGCTGGCGTTGGTGCGCGTGTACGTCCAGGGCCGACATCGCTACTACAGCCTGGCGGATAAACGCGTTGCCCAGGCCCTTGAAGCGTTGATGGTGATCGGCCAGAACGCCGCCTCGAGCTTCTCCCCACGCACCCCGGACCGCCTGCAATTCGCCCGCACCTGCTACGACCACATGGCCGGTACGCTGGCGGTGCGCATGCATGATCGGATGCTTGAAGCCGGCTGGCTGGTGGATGTGGACGGCAAAGGGTATCGCCTGAGTGAGTCCGGCGAGGCGCTGTTCCAAGGGCTGGGCATTGATGTCCAGGCGCTTGCCGTTCAGCGACGCCGATTTGCCTGTCCCTGCCTGGACTGGAGCATGCGCCGTCCACACTTGGGGGGCGCCTTGGGCGCGGCGCTGCTGCAGACGGCGATCAAGCGCAAATGGGTGATCCAGGACCTGGACAGTCGGGCGCTGGGCTTGACGGCCAGTGGCCGCAAGGAAATGGCGGCGCGATTGGGTGTCGATGTCGCGATGGATGTCGGACCTGCTGACGCCATCGCGAGCAGGCTCGCTCCCACAATGGAACTGCGCTGAACCAAAACTCATGAACACCCCGAACCCCTGTGGGAGCGGGCTTGCTCGCGAAGGCGGTGAGTCAGTCAGTATTGATGTTGAATGTGACGGCCTCTTCGCGAGCAAGCCCGCCACACAGTGGAACTGCGCTGAACACAAAGCTCATGAACACCCCAAACCCCTGTGGGAGAGAGCCTGCTCGCGATGGCGGTGAGTCAGTCAGCATTGATGTTGAATGTGACGGCCTCTTCGCGAGCAAGCCCGCTCCCACAGTGGAACTGCGCAGAACACAAGCTCATGAACACCCCAACCTCCTGTGGGAGCGAGCTTGCTCGCGAAGGTGGTGTCAGCCGCGCCATGGTCATCAAGCCATGTGCCTGCGTCGATACTCCTCTGGCGTGGTGCCCATCATTTTGCGAAACATGCTGATGAACGCCGAGGCGCTGCTGTAGCCCAGGTCCAGGCCGATGGTTTCCACGGTCTGGCCTCGTTCGAGCAGGGCCAGGGCTTCGATGACTTTCAGGCGCTGACGCCATTGCACCAGTGAGATGCCTAAGTCCCGCTGTGCCCGGCGCATCAGCGTGCGTTCGGTGGTGTTGGCGGCGCGGGCCAGTTCCGGCAGCGAGCGTGGGTCACCCGGATTGGCCTCCAGGGCTCGCAGTACCGGCCCCAACAGTGGATCGTCGGAGGAGGGCAGGTAGCTGCCGACGTGGGGCGCCTGGGTCAGTTTGTCCACCAGCACTTGTAATAATCGTTGCTGTTGAGGTGTCGGCGCAACGCTCGGCGGATCGCTGCGCAGTTCTTCCAGGAGGGCGCGGATCAACGGGCTCAAGGTCAATGCGCAAGGCCAGGCGGGCAGGGCGCTGCACAGTTCGGCTGACAGGTACAAGGAGCAATGACAGGCCTCATGCCGATTGAATCCCATGTGTTCCATATCCGGTGGTAACCAGATGCCGTACTGCGGCGGTGCCAGGTAGTGGTGTCCGGCGATCTCGATCTCCATGACCCCGCTATAGGAGTAGACGAACTCGCCCCAGGCGTGGCTGTGTCGTGGGTAAGTAGCGTGGGCCGGCATGCAGGCGCTGCGAAAATAAATCGGCGTCGGCAGGGCGGCTTCGAACGGCGGAATCTTCAAATGCTGGGCAGGTGGATGCATATCGACCACGATGGCGGATTGCCGGGATGGCTTGTCGGGTTATCACTATATCCATCAAAGTTGTCAGGCAGACAATCCTTTCCTCAAATCAACCCTAAGGACAATTACCATGACGACCCGCCGCGCCCTGGATGGGCCAGTCTGTGCCCTGATGACTGGTCTGTGCGCCATCTGGGGGTTTCAGCAGGTGGCAATCAAGGCCAGCGCCGCCGATATGGCGCCCATGCTGCAACTGGGTCTGCGCTCGGCCATCGCCGCAGTGTTGGTATCGCTACTGGTGTGGGTGCGGGGCGAGCGTCTGTCGCTGGCCGATGGCAGTTGGCGCCCGGGCCTGCTGGTGGGGTTGCTGTTTGCCCTGGAGTTCGTGATGGTGGGTGAAGGCCTGCGCCACACGACGGCTTCGCACATGGTGATTTTCCTCTACACCGCGCCCATGTTCGCCGCCCTGGGGCTGCACTGGAAACTGCCGAGCGAGCGCCTCAAACCTCTGCAATGGCTGGGTATCGCCGTGGCGTTCGGCGGTATTGTCGTGGCCTTCAGTGGGGGGACGGGGTCGGCGAACGGCAGTTCGCTGCTGGGTGATGGCATGGGGCTGTTGGCCGGTGCGCTCTGGGGGGCGACCACGGTGACAGTGCGTTGTTCGCGCTTGACGAACCTGCCCGCCAGCCAGACGTTGCTGTACCAATTGGTCGGCGCCGGGGTGCTGCTGGTAGGGATGTCGGTGGTGCTGGGGCAAACGACGATCCACCCCACACCGCAACTGCTGGCCAGCCTGGCCTTTCAAGTGTTGCTGGTGTCTTTTGCCAGTTTTCTGATCTGGTTTTCCCTGCTGCGCCGCTACCTGGCTTCGCAATTGGGGGTGCTGTCGTTCATGACGCCGCTGTTCGGCATCGGTTTCGGCGTCTGGTTATTGGATGAACCGCTGGAACCGAACTTCATCGTCGGCGCCGCTCTGGTGCTGAGCGGTATCCTGCTGGTCAGTGGTGCCGGGTGGTTTTACCAGCGCTGGGGGCAATGGGGGTTATTGCGTCGGGGGTAGTGGGCATAGGTTCATGTAGCGAGGGAGCAGGTTCCCTCGCCACATGAACGCTGCTTAGACCTTGACGATCCAACCCGCCGGCGCTTCCACGTCACCGGTCTGCACACCGGTCAGCTCTTTGTAGAGCTTCTGGGTGATCGGACCGACTTCGGTTTCGCTGTGGAACACGTGCAGCTTGTCCTTGTAGCTGATACCGCCGATCGGGGTAATGACCGCGGCGGTACCGCAGGCGCCGGCTTCCTTGAAGTCCGACAGCTTGTCGATAAACACATCGCCTTCGATCACTTCCAGGCCCAGGCGCGATTTGGCCAGTTCGATCAGCGACAGGCGGGTGATGCCTGGCAGTACCGAGGGCGAGTTGGGGGTGATGAATTTGTTGTCGTGGGTAATGCCGAAGAAGTTGGCCGAACCGACTTCCTCGATTTTCGAGTGGGTCAGCGGGTCCAGGTAGATGCAATCAGCGAAGCTCGCCTTCTTGGCCTGGGAACCGGGCATCAGGCTGGCGGCGTAGTTGCCACCGACCTTGGCCGCGCCAGTGCCTTGTGGGGCTGCGCGGTCGAAGCTGGAGATCAGGAAGTTGTGCGGGGTCAGGCCACCCTTGAAATAGGCGCCGACCGGGATGCAGAAGACCGAGAAAATGAACTCCGGTGCGGTGCGCACGCCAATGTTGTCACCCACGCCGATCACGAAGGGGCGCAGGTACAGCGCGCCGCCGGTGCCGTAAGGCGGGATGAAACGCTCGTTGGCGCGAACCACCTGCTTGCAGGCTTCGACGAACTGCTCGGTCTCGACGAACGGCATCAGCAGGCGGGCGCAGCTGCGCTGCATGCGCGCGGCGTTCTGGTCCGGGCGGAACAGGTTGATCGAACCGTCCTTGCAGCGATAGGCCTTCAGGCCTTCGAAGCACTGCTGACCGTAGTGCAGGGCGGTGGAGCCCTCGCTGATGTGCAGCACGTTGTCGTCGGTCAGGGTGCCGGCGTCCCAGGCGCCATCGCGCCAGTGCGACAGATAGCGCTTGTCGGTCTTGATGTAGTCAAAGCCCAGTTTGTCCCAATTGATGCTCTCGTTACCCATGACACCCTCTATTTCTTAACAACCGCCGAAACGGTTCAAGGCTTCTGACGTTTTTTGGATGGGGACAACAATACTTCATTCCGGGGCTGTTTCGCAGCCTGCTCGATGGGGGGTAGGCAGATAAATGGTGGTGTTTTTGAAAATTCGCGAGCAAGCCCGCTCCCACATTGGATTGTGTTCGCATGAGCGACCGAGATCACTTGTGGGAGCGGGCTTGCTCGCGAAGAGGCCACCACTCACACCCTCAAATCCCCTGAGTCACAGATGCAATGCATGCCCCAACGCCCGCAGCGCCGCTTCCTGCACCGCCTCGCCCAGCGTCGGATGGGCGTGGATGGTGCCGGCGATGTCTTCCAGGCGTGCGCCCATTTCCAGGGACTGGCCGAACGCGGTGGACAGCTCCGACACACCGACGCCGACCGCCTGCCAGCCAACGATCAGGTGATTGTCCCGACGTGCCACGACCCGCACGAAACCGCTTTTCGATTCCAGGGTCATGGCCCGGCCATTGGCGGCGAACGGGAAGCTGGAAACGATGCAGTCGAGCCCGGCGGCCTTGGCTTCGTCCGGGGTCTTGCCGACCACCACCAGTTCCGGGTCGGTAAAGCACACCGCAGCGATGGCCGTCGGGGCGAACTCGCGAGGCTGGCCGGCGATCAGCTCGGCAACCATTTCGCCCTGGGCCATGGCCCGGTGAGCGAGCATCGGTTCGCCGCTCAGATCGCCGATGGCCCAGACGTTGCGCATGCTGGTCTGGCAGCGATTGTCGATTTTTACCGCCGAACCGTTCATTTCCAAGTGCAACGCTTCGAGGTTCCAACCCTGGGTGTTGGGTTTGCGACCAACGGCCACCAGCACCCGGTCGGTGTCCAGGTTCAGCGTATCGCCATCGGGATCTCGCACTTGCAACGTACTGGCCTGGGCATCGAAACCTTCGACGCTGTGCTTGAGGTACAGCTTCACGCCCAACTGCTTGAGCGCCTCGTGCACCGGTTGGGTCAGTTCGCCGTCGTAGGCCGGCAGAATCCGCTCCTGGGTCTCGACCACGCTGACTTCGGCGCCGAGTTTGCGGTAGGCGATGCCCAACTCCAGGCCGATGTAGCCACCGCCCACCACCACCAGGTGCTTGGGCACCGAGGCCGGGGCGAGGGCTTCGGTGGAGGAAATGATCGGCCCACCAATCGGCAGCATCGGCAGATCGACGCTTTTCGAACCGGTGGCCAGCAGCAGGTGTTCGCACTGGATGCGCGTGTCACCGACGTCAACGGTTTTGCCATCGACTACGTTGGCCCAACCGTGAATGACCTGGACCTTATGCTTTTTCAGCAGCGCCGCGACGCCGGTGGTCAGGCGATCAACGATGCCGTCCTTCCATTCCACGCTCTTGCCGATGTCCAGGCGTGGCGCCGAAACCGTGATGCCCAGGGCCGAGCCCTGGCTGTGGTGTCGGGTCTGGTGGAACTGCTCGGCCACATGGATCAACGCCTTGGATGGGATGCAGCCGATGTTCAGGCAGGTACCGCCCAGCGCCTGGCCTTCCACCAGTATCGTTTCAATGCCCAGTTGGCCGGCGCGAATCGCTGTCACGTAGCCGCCAGGACCGCCGCCAATGATCAGCAGCTTGGTGTTCAAAGTCTGCATCGCTTACTCCACAAACAGGGTGGCAGGTTGTTCGAGCAAGCCGCGTAGGGCCTGGATGAATTGCGCCGCGTCCATGCCGTCGACCACCCGGTGATCGAAGGAACTGGAAAGGTTCATCATTTTGCGGATCACGATCTGGCCTTTGATTACCACGGGCCGTTCGACGATTTTGTTCACGCCGACGATCGCCACTTCCGGCAGGTTCAGCACTGGCGTACTGACGATACCGCCGAGGGCGCCGAGGCTGGTCAGGGTAATGGTCGAGCCGGACAGCTCATCGCGGCTGGCCTTGCCATTGCGGGCCGAGGTGGCCAAGCGCGAGATTTCTGCCGCGCTATCCCACAGGCTGCGGGCTTCGGCGTGGCGCACCACCGGCACCATTAGGCCGACGTCGCTCTGAGTGGCAACGCCGACATGCACGGCGCCCGAGCGAGTGATGACCTGGGCTTCGTCGTCATAGCGGGCGTTCATTTGCGGGAAGTCGCGCAGGGCCACGACCAGGGCGCGTACCAGGAATGGCAACAAGGTCAGCTTGCCGCGGCTGGCGCCATGTTTTTCGTTCAGATGAACCCGCAGTTCTTCCAGAGCGGTGACGTCGATTTCCTCAACGTAGCTGAAATGGGCGGCACGTTGAGTCGCCTCCTGCATGCGCTGGGCGATCTTGCGGCGCATGCCGATCACCGGGATTTGCTGCTCGTCGTGGCGTTCGGCGTAGCCTGCACCCCCCTTGTTCTGGATCGACGGACCCTGGGCCAGATAGGCCTCCAGGTCTTCATGCAGGACACGCCCGGCCGGGCCACTGCCCTGGACCAGGCGCAATTGAATGCCCAGGTCCAGCGCGTGTTTGCGTACGGCCGGAGAGGCCAGCGGCCGCTCGTCAGGCTCGCGGGCTACCGGCGCTTGCGGCGCGGGGCGTGGCGCCGCAGCGGGTTTTTCCAGCGCCGGTTCAGGCGTTGCCACCGGCTCGGCTTTCGGCGCTGGCGCGGCGACGGCGGGCTGCGCCGATTCCTTGAGGTTGCCGGCACCTTCGACTTCAATGCGGATCAGTTCGCTGCCCACCGCCATGACTTCGCCCGGCTCGCCACCCAGGGCAATCACCCGACCGTGGACTGGCGAGGGAATGTCCACCATGGCCTTGTCGGTCATGACATCGGCCAGTACCTGGTCCTCGACCACCATGTCGCCAACCTTGACGTGCCACACCGACAGTTCAACTTCGGCGATGCCTTCGCCGATGTCCGGCATCTTGATAACGTGCGTGCCCATTCAGACCTCCATGACCCGTTTCAACGCCGCGCCCACCCGGGACGGCCCTGGGAAATACGCCCACTCCTGCGCATGCGGGTAGGGCGTGTCCCAACCGGTGACACGCTCGATGGGCGCTTCCAGGTGATGGAAACAATGCTCTTGCACCAGCGACACCAGTTCAGCGCCGAAACCGCAGGTGCGGGTGGCTTCGTGGACCACCACACAGCGGCCGGTCTTCTTCACGGATTTGACGATGGTCTCAAGGTCCAGCGGCCACAGGCTGCGCAGGTCGATGACTTCGGCGTCGATGCCGGTTTCTTCGGCCGCCACTTGGGAGACGTAGACCGTAGTGCCGTAGGTGAGGATGGTCACATCCTTGCCCGGACGGGTGATGGCGGCGACGTCCAGCGGCACGGTGTAGTAACCGTCCGGCACCTGCGCCGACGGGTGTTTGGACCACGGCGTTACCGGGCGGTCGTGGTGGCCGTCGAACGGGCCGTTATACAGGCGCTTGGGTTCGAGGAAGATCACCGGGTCATCGTTTTCGATGGAGGCGATCAGCAGGCCCTTGGCGTCGTAAGGGTTCGATGGCATCACGGTTCGCAGGCCACAGACCTGGGTGAACATCGCTTCGATGCTCTGGCTGTGGGTCTGGCCGCCATAGATACCGCCGCCGCAGGGCATGCGCAGAGTCATCGGCGCGGTGAACTCGCCGGCCGAGCGATAGCGCAGGCGCGCCGCTTCGGAAATGATCTGGTCCGACGCCGGGTAGACGTAGTCGGCGAACTGAATCTCGGCCACCGGCCGCAACCCGTAGGCGCCCATGCCCACGGCCACGCCGACGATACCGCTTTCAGAGATCGGTGCATCGAACACCCGGGAGGTGCCGTACTTGTTTTGCAGGCCTTCGGTGCAGCGGAACACGCCGCCGAAGTAGCCCACGTCCTGGCCGAACACCACGACGTTGTCGTCGCGCTCGAGCATCACGTCCATGGCCGAGCGCAGGGCCTGGATCATGGTCATGGTGGTAGTGGTCATGGCGGTGTCCAGCTGGATAGCGTTGTTGTGATCGTTCATGTCAGATCCCCAACTCCTGACGCTGGCGCTTCAAGTGCTCCGGCATCTCTTTGTAGACGTCTTCGAATATGGTCGCGGCGCTTGGGATCTGCCCGCCGGCGAGGGTGCCGTACTGCTCGGCTTCCTTCTGCGCGGCGATCACCTCGGCTTCGAGTTCGGCGGTGACTGCAGCATGTTCCTCTTCGGACCAGTGGCCGATTTTCACCAAGTGCTGCTTGAGGCGCGCAATCGGGTCACCCAGCGGGAAGTGGCTCCAGTCGTCGGCGGGACGGTACTTCGAGGGATCGTCGGAAGTGGAGTGCGGGCCCGCGCGGTAGGTCACCCATTCGATCAGCGCCGGGCCGAGGTTGCGGCGGGCACGTTCGGCGGCCCAGCGCGAGGCGGCGTAGACCGCCATGAAGTCGTTACCATCCACCCGCAGCGAGGCGATGCCGCAGCCGACGCCGCGTCCGGCGAAGGTGGTGGCTTCACCACCGGCAATGGCCTGGAAAGTGGAGATTGCCCACTGGTTGTTGACCACGTTGAGGATCACCGGCGCCCGGTAGACGTGGGCGAAAGTGAGGGCGGTGTGGAAGTCCGATTCGGCGGTGGCACCGTCACCGATCCAGGCCGAGGCGATCTTGGTGTCGCCCTTGATCGCCGAGGCCATGCCCCAGCCCACACCCTGGATGAATTGCGTGGCCAGGTTGCCGGAAATGGTGAAGAAACCGGCGTCCTTGACCGAGTACATGATCGGCAACTGCCGGCCCTTGAGCGGATCGCGCTCGTTGGACAGCAGTTGGCAGATCATGCCCACCAGCGGCACGTCGCGGGCCATCAGGATGCTTTGCTGGCGATAGGTGGGAAAGCACATGTCATCGATGTTCAGCGCCAGGGCCTGGCCGCTGCCGATGGCTTCCTCGCCGAGGCTCTGCATGTAGAACGACATTTTTTTCTGGCGCTGAGCGACCACCATGCGGTTGTCGTAGATGCGCGTCTTGAGCATGGCGCGCATGCCTTTGCGCAGGATCTCCAGAGGCACGTCTTCGGCCCATGGGCCGTGGGCATTGCCCTGGTCATCGAGCACCCGAATCAGCCCTCGGGCCAGGTCGGCGGTGTCGGACGGCTCAACGTCGATGGAGGGTTTGCGCACCGTGCCGGCATCGCTCAGATGCAGGTAGGAGAAGTCGGTCTGGCAGCCGGGACGGCCCGAGGGTTCGGGGACGTGCAGGCGTAGTGGTTCATACGCTGGGTTCATGGCTTTCTACGCTCGATCTTGTGAATTTCTTGTAGTGGGCGCGCTAGCTGACGAACTTTCCTGGGTAAGGAAAAATTGTCCTACAACAATCATAGGCTCGACGCAGAAGAATATTTTTCTCTGTTGGGTTGCTGTTCAGATCATTTGCAGATAAAAAATCTGCACAACGATAAAAAACAGGATTATTTGTCTCATGCGTAAACTGGATCGCACCGACATCGGCATTCTGAACAGCCTTCAGGAAAACGCCCGCATTACCAACGCCGAGCTCGCCCGGTCGGTCAATCTCTCGCCCACGCCTTGCTTCAACCGGGTCCGGGCCATGGAGGAGCTGGGGGTGATACGCGAGCAGGTCACGCTGCTGGATGCCGATCTGCTGGGCCTGCATGTCAATGTGTTCATCCACGTGAGCCTGGAAAAACAGGTGGAGGAGGCGTTGCAGCACTTCGAAGAGGCGATCTCCGACCGGCCGGAGGTGATGGAGTGCTACTTGATGGCAGGCGACCCGGATTACCTGATCCGCGTGCTGGTGCCGTCGATCCAGTCGCTGGAGCGGTTCATGATGGACTTTCTGACCAAGGTCCCGGGTGTGGCGAATATCCGTTCGAGCTTTGCGCTCAAGCAGGTGCGTTACAAGACTGCGCTGCCTTTGCCGGCCAACGGATTGACCTTGGGCACCTGAGCATCAAAAGACCGCACCAATCCCTGTGGGAGCAAAGCTTGCTCGCGATGCAGACGCCTCGGTTCCCGGGAGACCGCGTCCACTTCATCGCGGGCAAGCCTTGCTCCCACAGGGAACTGGGTGTTAGAGCAGTCGGCACTGCATCGAAAACCCGAGCGTCACCGCTTGCCCTTGCTCCAGCAAGCGCAACCCCGGCCGCCCTGGCAGGTGGTGGGCATTGACCGGATGGCTGACCGGTTCGATGCAAAAGAAATCCAGGCCCACGGGACAGTACAGCAGGAAGTATTCGCTACCGCTGGCTCGGCATTCCAGCTCATAACCCAGGTCTGGTTGCTGGATCAGGCAATGCCCGTCCCACCCGCCAAAGCCGTTATCCACGAGGGTGTCCGGCAGCAAGCGGGGTTGTTGGAAGTCCCAGATTTCAGGAACCTGCCCCAGCCCTGTCGGTAGTTTTTGCTCATCGCACATCCAGACTTCGGTCGCACGGGTTTGCAGGCGTGTGCCCGCAGTGCGCGGGAAGTACGGGTGTAAACCCAGCCCATGCCACGCGGCCTGTTCGGCCAGGTGGGTGACGTGCATCGCGATCTGTAACTGACCACCGCTCAAACGGATCCGCAGGCTGGCGCAGTAGGCGAACGGCTGTTGGCTGTCGAGCTGCAACAGCGCTTGCTGAGCACTGTGCTCAATGACTTGCCAGGGTTGCTGCCAGGCGCTGCCATGGATCGGAAACGGATCGTTGGGGCTGTTGGCTTCCAGGGCGAGCCAGCCGCCCGGACAGTCGAAACCGCCCTTGGCGATCCGGTTCGACCACGGGATCAGCGGGAAACAGCCGAGCTTGCCAGGCAGGCCGTTTTCCAGCGCTTGCGGCGCGGGCGGGCGTAGCAGGGGAGCACCGGTGCTGCGCAACGTCCATTCAACGAGACTGGCGCCCAGGTGCGGGGCCAGGGTGAGGCGGGTCAGTTCGTCTTCGAGGTGGAGAAGGGGCGGCGTCATGGTGACCTTGTTTTGCAAGGTTGAAAAAACTGTTGTGGGGACAGCCGGATTTTTGGCGAGGACTTGTAGGAGCAAAGCTTGCTCGCGATGAAGATGACGCAGTCTCCCTGGAAACCGAGGAGCCTGCATCGCGAGCAAGCTTTGCTCCCACAAGGGGATTTCCCACAAGGGGATTTTGTCGTTTGTTCGTTACAACACCAGATTCGGCAGCCACAGCGAGATAGCCGGAATGTAGGTCACGGCCAGCAACACCAGGAACAGCATGCCGTAGAACGGCAGCAGGGCCTTGACGGTGCTTTCGATACTGACCTTGCCAATGGCGGCGCCCACGAACAGCACGGCGCCCACAGGCGGAGTGATCAGCCCGATACCCAGGTTCACCAGCATGATCATGCCGAACTGCACCGGGTCTACACCGATGCCCAGGATCACCGGCATCAGAATCGGCGTCAGGATCAGGATCAGCGGCGCCATGTCCATCACCGTACCCAGGACCAGCAGCATCACGTTGATGCACATCAGGATCACATAACGGTTATCGGAGATGGTCAGGAACAGGGTGGTGATTTTCGCCGGGATCTGCATCAGGGTCATGATGTAACCGAAGCTGGCGGCGAAGCCGATCAGGATCATCACGATTGAGATGGTACGTACCGTGCGATGCATCAGTTTCGGCAACTCGCTCCACTTGTAGTCGCGGTAGATGCACATGGTCACGAAAAATGCCCAGAGCACAGCGATGGCGGCCGATTCGGTGGCAGTGAAAACGCCTGACAGAATACCGCCGAGAATGATCACCATGGTCATCATGCCCCACAGGGCTTCACCACAAATTTTCAGCGCCTGCTTGAGGGGAATCACTTCGCCCTTGGGGTAGTTGCGCTTTTTCGCGAAGATCAGACACAGGGCCATCAGCGAGGCGCTCATCAACAGCCCCGGCACGATTCCGGCCATGAACAGTGCGCCAATGGAGACCGTACCACCGGCAGCCAGGGAGTAGAGCACCGAGTTGTGACTCGGTGGGGTCAGTAGCGCTTGTACCGAGCCGCTGACGGTGACGGCGGTGGAGAATTCGCGCGGATAACCACGGCGTTCCATTTCCGGAATCAGCACCGAACCGACTGATGCGGTGTCCGCTACCGAGGAACCCGAGATTGCGCCAAAGAAGGTCGAGGCCATGATGTTGACCAACGACAGACCGCCGCGCACGAAACCCACCAGCACACCGGCGAATGCCACCAGCCGGCGAGACATACCGCCCTCGGCCATGATTGCACCGGCCAGAATGAAGAACGGAATGGCCAGCAACGAAAACTTATTCACCCCGCCCGCGACCTGGATCATCACGGCCTGGAACGGGATGTCGATCCACCACGCGCCGATCAGCGCAGCGGCGCCCAGAGCGTAGGCGACCGGCATGCCGATCACGATCAACAGGAAAAAACTGCCCAGCAGAATCAGAGCGTCCATTAAGCGGCACCTTCACTTTCTTCGACCAGGTCGAACTGCACGACCCGACGCTTGCTCTGATCACCGAGCAAGAGTTTTTCCAGGACAAAAATCAGGGTCAAAAAACCACCGACCGGTATGGGCATGTACGTGATGCCGACCCGCAGCGTGGGCAGGGCGCTCATGTACTGGTTCCAGGTGGATATGCAGAGTTTGGTGCCGCCGCTGATCATGAAGATGCAGATTGCAGCCATCAGCAGTTGGGAAACGACCGAGGCCGCGGTTTTCAAGTGAGGGGGCAGGCGGCTGGTGAGCATGTCCACGGCCATGTGCGCACCGGCGCGGTAGCTGGCGGCGGCGCCGATGAACGAGAACACAATCATCAGCAAAATCGCGGTGGGCTCAGGCCAGCTTGAGCCGGTACCCAGCACGTAGCGGGCGAACACGCCCCAGGGAATCATCAGAGCAATTGCCAGGACAGAGAGGCCGGCGACCCAGATGCAAGTCATGTAAATCTTATCGTTGATGCGCAGCAGCAAATTCTTCATCGGGTTCCACCGTAACCGGGCGCGCCCTGGGACATCGGGCGCGCCTGGCCTTTTCAAGTACAGATTGAGAGGTGTTACTGAACGGCTTCGATACGCTTGATCAGGTCGGCGTACGGCGCACCGTATTTGGCCCGGATCGGTGCGGTGGCGTCATAGAAGGGTTTCTTGTCGACAGTGATGAACTCAACGCCGGCGGCCTTGAGTTTCTCTTCACTGGCGAGGGTCTTCTTGTCCCACAATTCGCGCTCGTCCAGTTGGGACTGCTTGGCCGCTTTTTTCACCAGGGCTTGCTGCTCGGGGGTGAGTTTTTCCCAGGTGAACTTGGACATCACCACTGGTTCCGGCAGGATCAGGTGGCCGGTCAGGCTGTAGTACTTGGCGTTCTGGTAGTGGTTGTGCTCCAGCATGGTCGGCGGGTTGTTTTCCGCACCGTCAATCACGCCGGTCTGCAGGGCACTGAAGATTTCACCGGTGTCCATGGCGATCCCGTTACCGCCCATGGCGTTGAGCGTTTCGATGAACATCGGGTTGCCCATGACGCGAATCTTCATGCCATGCATGTCTTCGGGCTTGTGCACTGGCTTCTTGGTGTAGAGGTTGCGCGTGCCGCCGTCCATCCAGGCCAGGGCCACCAGGTTGAATTCGGAATTGGTGATCTTGTCGAGGATCTCCTGGCCGATTTCACCGTCGATGATCTTGCGCATGTGCGCCTGGTCACGAAACACGAATGGCATGTTGAAGACGTTCACGTCCGGCACCACCGGTCCAACGATGCCCAGACTGACGCGAGCCATTTGTACGGCGCCAACCTGAAGCTGCTCGATGACTTCTTTTTCCGAGCCCAACACACCGCCGGAATACATCTTGAAGGTGAACGGGTCTTTCTGGCCTTTGCTTCCCTCGACCAGCGTCTTGCCGAGGATTTTTTCCGCTTCCACGGTTGGATAGCCATCGGGGTGGATATCGGCAAACTTGATCTCAAGAGCCTGGGCCGCTTGCGCAAGGAAGGCCAGGGGGAGGGCTGCGATCAGAAGCGTGCGTTTGAAATTCATGGTCAATCTCCAGTGTTGTTGTTTTTATGTCTATCGAATGAAGCGGCAATGCAGGTCAGTTGGCGGCGTGTTTCGATCCTCCGAAAGCCGTTTCAGCAAGGCCCTTGACGCCGGGGTTGAGGGCAAACACGCCCCCAGCCAGGGATTGCGGATCAGTGTCGTCGCCAGGGCGGATCGAGGTGACGAACAGGGTGTCCAGACGGCTGCCGCCAAAGGCGCACATCGTCGGTTTCTTCACCGGCACCGCCAAAGAGCGATCCAGTCGGCCATCCGGGGTGAAACGATGGATGAGGCCGGCATCGTTGGCGCAGATCCAGTAGCAACCTTCAGCGTCCACCGCCGCGCCGTCCGGACGTCCGGCCAGGGGCATCATGTCGACGAACAGCCGCCGGTTGGAGGGCGTGCCGCTGTCGATGTCGTAGTCGAAAGCCCAGATCTGCTGGACCAACGGATGTGAGTCGGAGAGGTACATCGTGCGCCCGTCCGGGCTGAAGCCCAGGCCGTTGGGTACGATGAACCCGCTCAGTTGTGCCTCGACCGGGCCGCGCTGCCCGCCATCAAAGCGGTACATCCGTCCCTGATCGGCATTGGCCCCCATGTTCAGCACCATGCTGCCGGCCCAGAAACGACCCTGGCGGTCGCAACGGCCATCGTTGAGGCGCATGTCGGTGCGGGCGTGCTCGACACTGGCGCACAATTCGCTGTCCAGGCTGCCGTCATCAAAGGGGTGCAGACGAAAGAAGCCGCTCTCCATGCCGGCGACCCAACCCCCGTCCTGGTGACGGGCGATGCAGGCGAGCATTTCGGGCGTTTCCCAGCCTTTGAGTTGTCCGGTTCCGGCATTCCAGCACTGCAGCCCACCGCTGGGAATGTCTACCCAGTACAGGGCGTTTTCCTCGGGGACCCACACCGGGCTCTCACCGACAGCGTTGCGTGCATCGACAATCAATTCGGCTTGCATGGCGATTCCTTGGTTCGTTCGTATCCCATGAAAAACAGGCGAATCAGTCGTCGAACGGGCCGGCCGCGACAAAGGCACCACCCTGGTAGACCCTGGCCGGGTCATCGGCGGCCGGCATCGGCTGAGCTTCGACCTTGTCACGGAAGATTTCGGAGCTGTCCTTGGGCTGGTAGCCCAGGTGCGCGGCCTGGCTGTTGTCCCACCACACGTCGCGGTTGGCGGACATGCCATACACCACGGTGTGGCCGACTTTCGGGGTATAGAGCGAGCATTCGATCAGTTGAGTGAGGTCGTCGAAGCTCAGCCAGGTGCTCATCATCCGGCGGTTCTGCGGTTCGGGGAACGACGAGCCAATGCGGATGCTCACGGTTTCGATGCCGTAGCGATCAAAGTAAAAACTGGCCATGTCTTCGCCGTAGGACTTGGACAAGCCGTAGTAGCCATCCGGACGGCGAGGGGATCGGGCGTCGAGGGCCTCGTCCTGCTTGTAGAAGCCGATGACGTGGTTGGAGCTGGCGAAGATTACGCGCTTGACGCCATGCTTGCGGGCGGCTTCATAGATGTGGAACACGCCGCTGATGTTGGCACCGAGAATTTCTTCGAACGGACGCTCTACCGAAACGCCGCCGAAATGCAAAATGGCGTCGACGCCTTCCACCAGTTGGTGCACCGCCTGTTTATCAGACAGGTCGCACGGCAGCACTTCTTCACTTTCATCAATGGCCGGGGCCATGTTGGCGATGTCCGACAGGCGAATGTGGCGGGCGAAAGGCTTGAGGCGTTCACGCAAGACTTTGCCCAGGCCGCCGGCAGCACCGGTCAGCAGCAGACGATTGAAGGGTTGGCGAATGTGTGTCGTAGTCATGAAATTACCTGAGCAAACGGTGAGAGGTATCAGTTGTTATAAGTTGTCGTACGACCGAGAGGGAATATCCTTATCCTACCGCTACCTTGTCAACGTTTGATCGACGAATCGCTCTACAACGGCATCCTTGCCTTTGGCTGTTGCGTCGCCATGGCCCTTTTGAAAAGCGCCCATGGCGACGGATCCCGGCTTAAAGAAGCGAGATCGGGTAGCTGACAATCAAGCGGTTTTCATCGAACTCACTGGTGCTGTAATCCCGGCGCATCGTCGAGTTACGCCATTTCACATTGAGGCTCTTCAACGCACCGCTCTGTACGGTGTAAGCGAGTTCGCTTTCGCGGCCCCATTCCTTACCGTCGGTGATGGTGCCGGTGTGTACGTTGTCACCGCTGATGTAACGGTTCATCAGGGTCAGGCCCGGTACGCCGACGGCGGCGAAGTTGAAGTCGTGGCGCACTTGCCAGGATCTTTCCTCGGCGTTGTCATAGCTGGAGTTGTAGCTGTCGTTGGCCAGGGTGCCGCCGCTGGTGCCGTTGACGCGCATCCAGCCATCGTCGCCACTGAGTTTTTGCAGGCCGACGTAGAAAGTGTTGCCACCGTATTTGGCCGAGAGCATGGCGGACAAGGTTTTGTTGTCCAGGTCGCCGGCCAAGGCGCTGCCTTCTTCCTTACCGATGAAGTAACCGAGGTTGGCGCCCAGGGTCCAGTCACCGACGGGCTGGCTGTGGGTCAGGTTGAAATACTTCTGCTGGTAGATGTCGGACAGTTCCGCATACCAGACACCGACCTGGGTGCGTTTGTCGTTGAAGGCGTATTCGCCACCGCCGAAGTTAAAGCGGTCCGAAAGGAACGCACCACGGCCGTTCATGGACATGTCTTCCATGCTCGCGTCGTTGCGCATGCTGTTGGCGCGGAACTGGCCGCCGTAGAGGCTCAGGCCGCTGATTTCGGTGGAGGTTACCTGGCCGCCGCGGAAGGTTTGCGGCAGGGAGCGACCGTCGTCCGAGCGCAGGATCGGCAGCACCGGCATCCATTCGCCCACCTTCAGTTCGGTTTTCGACACCTTGGCCTTGAGGGCGATCCCCAGGCGACCGAAGTCATCGGCCGGACGGCCATCATCGTGCACCGGCAACAATGCGGTATTGGCAGTACCGCGACCCCCGTCGAGCTTGACCGAGTACATGCCCAACACGTCCACGCCGAAACCGACCACGCCTTGGGTGAAGCCGGACTTGGCGTCGAGAATGAAACTCTGGGTCCATTCCTCGGCTTTGCCTTGGGCGTTGTCCGGGTTGGTGAAGTTGCGGTTGATGTAGAAGTTGCGCAGGTTGAGGTTGACCTTGGCGTCATCAACGAAGCCTTCGGCGTTGGCGGTCATGGGCAGGAACAGGGCAAGGCTGCTGCAACTGATCAACCCCAGGGCGTGTCGGGAGTTGAAAAGGGTACGACGGGTTTGGTTGCCGGGTGAAAAACGGACAGGTGTGCTCACTATGACGCTCCCTACTTTTTTGTTGTTTTTATTTGTCATACGTCGTCGTACAACATGGCGCGGATTATTTGGGCGTCGTTCCACGTTGTCAACTGGCCATTATCGGAATTCTCATCGTCCTTGTGTCTGAGGATGAGGGATTACGTTGGTTTCAGGGTCGATAAGGGAGGCTTTGAAAGCTTCGGCCCAAGCAATCCACGGGCCTCAGAATAGCTGCGGCTGTCCTTGGTTGTGCGATGACTGGTCTAAGACATTAGTCGAATGTTGGCGATTGGAAGTCTTAAGAAGGCTCTTGTGGCGAGGGGATTTATCCCCGCTGGGCTGCGCAGCAGCCCCCAAACCGGCAACTCGGTGTGCCAGGAAGATTGAATCAACTGCTTTAGGGCCGCTGCGCAGCCCAGCGGGGATAAATCCCCTCGCCACAAGAGTGTGCTGTTACCCTGTGTTTCCAGTTCAAACAGGCTTGTGTTTATCCAGATGTAGGATCGTTCGGGGTCGGGCTACGTTGTCTTGCGCCGTTGCCTACAACTGCGCCAGAATCCGCCGGCTTGTGCGCCTTGGGGCCGGGCTCTATCGTTTCCGGGTCACTGATTGAATCAGTGATCGGGTTTGGTAGCCCGGCTTTTGACTTGACGCATAGCCCCCTGTCATAACAGTCCGTTTCGGTATCTGTTTTATGGTGGTCATGCGCAGGGCGTCTTCGGACGCGCCGGTTCTCCAAGTCACCGGTCTACCAACCCGCGTATGGCCGCCACCCTTCGTTTGGTAGCGAGAGTGATGGCTCCATTTTTCGATTTGGAGATTCATCTATGTTCAAAGTAACCCCCAACCCACCCGAGACAGATCCATCCAACTCCAAGGCGTTCGACAAAGCCGCTGACCGTATCCTCGACCACTACCTCAAGCCCAAACCCAGCAAACCCGAGGCCGATCCCGGCCAACTGTTCACCGTCGCCAATGGCGTGGACACCGAAACCCTGCTCGCCAACCTCAGCGAAAACCTGGCCTCGGCCAATGCCATGGTCAGTGACTTGGCCTTCGACCTGGAAGGTCCCAGGCGCCACATCGCCCTGGGCATCCAGCAATTGATCGAACTGAGCGGATTGCTGGCGAACCGCGCGCTGGATAATGTCGAAGCGCACTAGTCGACTCTCCCCTTGAAACTGGCCTCCGAAGAACACCTCCAGAGGCCAACACGAACCCGCTTCTGTGGCGAGGGAGCAAGCTCCCTCGCCACAAAAGCTTTCCCACAAGCAGCGCCGGTGTTCTCAAAAGTGGGTGAATGCTAGTCTTGACCAACGCTGTCGCCAGGGAGCCCTCATGGGCAATCACAAGATCGAGATTCGTCGCAGTAACGTCGAGAAAATCCTGCTGGCCGCCGAGAAGGTCTTTGCCGAAAAGGGCTTCGGCAGCACCGCCATGGCCGACATCGCCGCCGAGGTGCAGTTGCCCCGATCCAACCTGCATTATTACTTCAGCACCAAGAGCGAACTGTACAGCGCCGTGCTGTTCGATCTGCTGGAGGTCTGGAAGCAGGATGCCTTGTGCTTCGAGATGTTCGATGACCCACGGGTGGTGCTCAGCAGTTACATCCGCGCCAAGATGAACCACTCCCGCAGTCGGCCCTACGGCTCGAAGGTCTGGGCCAACGAAGTGATCCACGGTGCGCCGACGCTGGGCCAGGCGCTGGATGCCAGCCTCTATGACTGGGCCAAGATGAAGGAGGCAAAAATCCGCCAGTGGGTCGAGGACAAGCGCATCCTGCCGGTGGAGCCTTCAAGCCTGCTCTACATGATCTGGGCCTCGACCCAGCACTACGCCGACTTCGACCACCAGATCAACATCCTCAATGATCACCAGCCGCTGTCCGACATGCAGTTCGAACGGGCGGTGCAGACGGTGACCAGTGTGATTTTGCGGGGGATCGGGTTGGAGCCCTGAAATTTGTGGAGTGGCTGATGGCCCTTTCGCGAGCAAGCCCGCTCCCACATTTGATCTGCAGTGAACACAATATTTGTGAACGACAGCGATCCACTGTGGGAGCGGGCTTGCTCGCGAAGAGGCCAGCCCAGACGCCTCAAATTTCAAGCCGTTACATGATAGGGATTACGCGGATCATGGTTCCAGTCCAGGAACGGCTTGCCTGTCTCCACCGTCACCATCTCGATGCAGTCCTGCACCGGGCAGGTGATCTGGCAGAGATTGCAGCCCACGCACTCTTCATCGATCACTTCATATTTGTGCGTACCGTCCGCCTGTTTGAGGCTGGCGATGGACTGGTGGGAAGTGTCTTCACAGGCGATGTGGCAGCGACCGCAACCGATGCAGGCCTCTTGGTCGATCTTGGCGATGACCTGATAGTTGATGTCCAGGTACTTCCAGTCGGTGGTGTTGCCCACCGCGCGACCGGAAAATGCCTGCAGGTTGGCGTGGCCGTGATCGTCCATCCAGCGTGACAGGCCGTCTTTCATCTCTTCGACGATGCGAAAGCCATGGAGCATCGCTGCCGTACACACTTGCACGGCGCCACTGCCCAGGGCGATGAATTCCGCCGCGTCGCGCCAACTGCCGATGCCGCCGA
This sequence comes from Pseudomonas hefeiensis, assembly GCF_030687835.1. NCBI lineage: Bacteria > Pseudomonadati > Pseudomonadota > Gammaproteobacteria > Pseudomonadales > Pseudomonadaceae > Pseudomonas > Pseudomonas hefeiensis. The sequence goes on along the minus strand of NZ_CP117449.1, from coordinate 3,724,292 downwards.
TGCCGCAAATCGGTAAGCCCTGGGTCTGCGGGTCGCGGGCGATTTCCGCGACCATGTTCAGCGCGATCGGTTTGACCGCCGAGCCGCAGTAGCCGCCGTGAGTGCTCTGGCTGCCGACGATGGGCAGGGCGACCATGCGGTCCAGGTCGACGCTGGTGATGGAGTTGATGGTGTTGATCAACGACACTGCATCGGCGCCGCCCCGATGGGCCGCGCGGGCGGCAACGCGGATGTCGGTGATGTTCGGGGTGAGCTTGACGATCACCGGCAGCGAGCAATAGGTTTTGCACCAGCGTGTGACTTGTTCGACGTACTCCGGCACCTGGCCGACGGCCGCGCCCATGCCCCGTTCTGGCATGCCGTGGGGGCAGCCGAAGTTCAGCTCGATACCATCGGCACCGGTGGCCTCCACCAGGGGCAGGATGCGTTTCCAGGATTCTTCCACGCACGGCACCATCAACGACACGATCAGCGCCCGGTCCGGCCAGTCCTTTTTCACCTGGGTGATTTCCCGCAGGTTGATCTCCAGCGAACGGTCGGTGATCAGCTCAATGTTATTAATGCCCAGCACCTCGCGATTGGCGCCGAAGTGGGCCGAGTAACGCGACGACACGTTCACGGCCGCCGGGTCCTCGCCAAGGGTTTTCCAGACCACGCCACCCCAGCCGGCCTCGAAGGCACGTACCACGTTGTAGGCCTTGTCGGTCGGCGGCGCGGAGGCCAGCCAGAACGGATTGGGGGCTTTGATGCCGGCGAAGACAATCGACAGATCGGCCATTTACGCAGCCTCCACGTTGAGCATGAGTTGAGCGTTGATCGCCTCGGCGGCAAGCTTGCCGTGCTGCACGGCCTGCACCGTCAGGTCCTGGTCCAGGCTGGTGCAGTCACCGCCGGCATACACGCCGGCAATGCTGGTGCGCAAATGCTCGTCCACCAGGATTCGTCCATCCTGGCGTTTGAGCTCCCGGGCCAGCGGGTCCGCCAGCGCGTGGTCATCGAAGGCCTGGCCGATGGCTTTGAAAATCCCGTCGGCGGGCAGGTCGAAGGTGTCGGTGCCGGTGACCAACCGACCGTTCTCCAGATGGGTGCGGCAGAAGCGCATGCCCCGCACATTCCCGGCCTCGTCCAGCAGCACTTGTTGCGGCTGGGCCCAGGTCAGCAGACGCACCTGATTGGCCTTGGCGATGTCTTGCTCATGGACGGTGGCGCCCATGTCCTCAAGACCGCGCCGGTACACCAGGCTAACGTCCCGGGCGCCGAGACGGGCCATCTGCACGGCCATGTCGATGGCGGTGTTGCCAGCGCCGAGAACGATGCAGCGGTCGGCCAGTGGCAATTGGCTGAGATCGTCGGCCTGGCGCAACTCGCGGATGTACTCGGTGGCGGCCAGCAGCCCCGGCGCTTGTTCATCGCTCAGGCCCAGTTGTTTGCTGGCGGCCAGGCCCAGGCCGAGGAACACGGCGTCGAATTGCTGGTGCAAGTCGCTCAAGCTGAGGTTCTCGCCAAGCTTTTGGCCATGGCGGATTTCGATGCCGCCGATGCCCAGCAGAAAGTCCAATTCGCGCTGGGCATAATCGTCCACCAGCTTGTATTTGGCGATTCCGTATTCGTTGAGGCCGCCGGCCTTTTCCCGGGCTTCGAACACCACCACGTCATGGCCGTGCATCGCGCTGCGGTGAGCGCAGGACAACCCTGCGGGACCCGCGCCGACCACGGCAATACGCTTGCCAGTGGCGGCGGCGCGTTTGAACGGGTGTTCGCTGAAGTGCGCGTTGTCCACGGCGTAGCGCTGCAACAGGCCGATCAGTACCGGCGCGCACTCGTGGGCGTTGTTGCGCACGCAGGCTTGCTGGCAAAGGATCTCCGTGGGGCAGACCCGGGCACAACTGCCGCCGAGGATATTGGCCGAGAGAATCTTTTGCGCCGCGCCCTGGACGTTGTCCTGATGGATGTTGCGGATGAACGAAGGGATGTCGATCTCGCTTGGACAGGCGTTCACGCATGGTGCGTCGTAGCAGTACAGGCAACGGGATGCTTCCAGGTGCGCCTGGCGCGCGTTGAGCGGCGGCGCCAGGTCGCTGAAGCGCGCTGCGAGGGCGGCCGGGTCTTCCTGGGAATGGGGGAGGTGACTCAAGGGCTCGATCATGGAATTGGCCTCACGGTGTTTGAGGTGCTGCCTCTGGTGGGCAGTGTTTTTTTCGTTGCCTGGACTGACGCCTTCGCGAGCAAGCCCGCTCCCACAAGGGATCTGCTGCGCACCACACATCTGCGTCTATCCCAGATCCAATGTGGGAGCGGGCTTGCTCGCGAAGGCCGAAGGCCTGGATTTCAGCGTTTAACCGCAGTTGGCCGGTGCAACTCCGCCCGCTTGCTCAGCAAATCAAACACCGCCGGGTAAGCCGGTCGTTCGATGTAGCGTCCGGCCCCGCGTTCGGCCCGCAGGTCGCCATCGACCCAGACCAGTCGGCCCTGGCTGATGGTGTGGCTGGGAACGCCGCGTACGGTCTTGCCTTCGAAGATGTTGAAGTCCACCTGCTGATGGTGGGTCTTGGCCGAAATCGTACGGCTGCCTTGGGGGTCCCAGAGCACCAGGTCGGCGTCGGCACCGACGCGAATGGCGCCTTTGCGCGGGTAAAGGTTGAAGATCTTCGCCGTGTTGGTGGAGGTGAGGGCGACGAAATCATGCATCGACAATTTGCCGCTGTTGACCCCTTCATCCCAGAGCACCGCCATGCGGTCTTCGATACCGGCGGTGCCGTTGGGAATCTTGCTGAAGTCTTCGCGGCCGGCGGCTTTCTGCTCGGCGCAGAAACAGCAATGGTCGGTGGCGGTGGTGTGCAAGTTGCCCGACTGCAAGCCATGCCAGAGCGCCTCCTGATGCCCGCGAGGACGGAAGGGTGGGCTCATCACATAACCGGCTGCGGTCTGCCAGTCGGGATGGCGATAAACGCTATCGTCCAGCAGCAGATGCCCGGCCAATACTTCACCGTAGACTGGCTGGCCCTGGCTGCGGGCATAGGTGATTTCATCCAGGGCTTCCTTGGTCGACACGTGCACCAGATACAGCGGCGTGCCCAGGGTCTGGGCAATGCGGATGGCCCGGCTCGCGGCTTCACCTTCCACTTGCGATGGCCGCGACAGTGGATGGGCTTCGGGACCGGTAATGCCCTGGGCCAGCAACTTGCGCTGCAGGTGATCAACCAGCTCGCCGTTCTCGGCATGTACCGTGGGCACGGCGCCCAGCTCCAGGCACCGCTCGAAGCTCGCCACCAAGGTGTCGTCGGCCGCCATGATCGCGTTTTTGTAGGCCATGAAGTGCTTGAAGCTGTTCACTCCGTGATGGCTGACCAGTTCGGCCATCTCTTCACGAACCTGTTCGCTCCACCAAGTGATCGCCACGTGAAAACCGTAGTCACTGGCGCTTTTCTCTGCCCAGCCGCGCCATTGGTGAAACGCTTCCATCAGCGACTGCTGGGGATTGGGAATGACGAAGTCGATGATCGACGTCGTGCCTCCCGCCAAGCCTGCCGCCGTGCCACTGAAAAAGTCTTCGCTGGCGACGGTGCCCATGAACGGCAACTGCATGTGGGTATGTGGGTCGATGCCGCCCGGCATCAGGTATTGGCCGCTGCCATCGAGTACTTCGACATCGGCGGGCGCATCCAGGTTTTCACCAATGGCCTTGATCACACCCTCGGCACACAACACATCGGCGCGATAACGTTCATCATGGGTTATTACGGTGGCACCACGGATCAACAAAGACATTCCGAGTTCCTCGCAGGCATGACCGACTGATGCCGGTTCTTTATGTTGTATAGATCATCATGGGGAAGTGATGACTCGTGCAGCGTTCTAATCCTGTCACAGTTGTCAGGATTAGAAGCTAGCTGGAGTTTGCCGAATCAGCAAGATTATTTTTAATAGGTTGTTTGAATGTATAACTCATTGAAAATAATGAATTAAATGTTTGAATCACCAAAATGGTGAGCGGCCTCACCATTTTGACGCACTTGACAGGATCATTATTTGAGCGAGATTAATCATGGTAAATCAGCAGCTTGAAAGGCGTTAAAGTGCGGTTTAGACGCTTCGCAATAATGTGGAGTGCACCACTTTGAATCTCGGGCTCGACAGAACGTATAGGTCATCTAGCCTCAAGGTCACTGGCGCGCAGTGCAAGAGGACAATGAAATCAGATTAAAGCTTTAAATATCAGAAAGTTGTCAGCGTTATATCGTTCAACCGGTCAGCCTGGCGAGGCAATCGGCACGGTTATTGAGTGCTGTCGCTGCCAGGCAGGGCCGCCGGTAGAACGCGCGCTTTACATGCAAGTACTCCGGCCATCGCCAGTCGATGAGCAAAAATAATGAAAACAGTGGAGCGGACATGACCAGATCAACAGTGACCGAGCGCGACGGGTTGTTCGAGCTTGAAGCCGGTAGCGACGTTCTCGACAGCCCCCGTTACAACCATGACATCGCACCCACTCAGGTGCATGAACGAACCTGGAATAAATGGCACATCACCGCGCTCTGGGTCGGCATGTCGATCTGTGTGCCGACCTACACCCTCGGCGGCGTGCTCACGGCCTATTTCGGGCTTTCCGTGGGCGAAGCGCTGCTGGCCATCCTGTTCGCCAACATCATCGTGTTGATTCCCCTGACCCTCAACGCCTTTGCCGGGACCAAATACGGCATTCCGTTCCCGGTGCTGTTGCGCTCGTCCTTCGGCGTCATCGGCTCCAACGTTCCCTGCCTGATCCGCGCGCTGGTGGCGTGTGGCTGGTTCCGAATCCAGACGATGTTCGGCGGCTTGGCGATTCATCTGTTTCTGGGCTCGGTGTTCGAAGGCTGGAAGAGCCTGGACGGTACCGGCGAAGTGATCGGTTTCATGGTGTTCTGGGTCTTGAACTTGTGGGTGGTGCTGCGCGGTGCCGAGTCGATCAAATGGCTGGAAACCCTGTCCGCGCCGCTGTTGGTGCTGGTGGGGGTCGGCCTGTTGATGTGGGCATTGCCCAACGTCTCCCTGACCGAACTGATGGCGCAGCCGGCCAAACGGCCCGAAGGTGCCGGTGTGACCAGTTATTTCCTGGCGGGACTCACGGCGATGGTGGGTTTCTGGGCCACGCTGTCGCTGAACATTCCTGATTTCAGTCGTTATGCCAAGAGCCAGAAAGACCAGATCGTGGGGCAGATCATCGGCCTGCCGCTGACCATGTTCCTGTTCGCCGCCCTCGGCGTGGTCATGACGGCGGCCTCGGCAAAACTGGTGGGCGTGACCGTCTCCGACCCGGTGACCCTGATCGGACACATTCAGAGCCCGCTGTGGGTGGCGTTGGCCATGGTGTTGATCATCATCGTCACGCTCTCGACCAACACCGCCGCCAACATCGTTTCGCCCACCAACGATTTCCAGAACCTGGCGCCAAAACTGATCGGCCGTACCAAGGCGGTGATGCTGACCGGGCTGGTGGGGCTGGCGCTGATGGCCCATGAACTGCTGAAAAAACTCGGTCTGATCGTTTCCGAGGTCAGCCTTGAGTCGGTCTATTCCAACTGGCTGCTGGGTTATTCCAGCCTGCTGGGGCCGATTGCCGGGATCATGGTGGTGGACTATTTCCTGATCAAGAAACAGCAACTGGACCTGGCCGGGCTGTACCGCGACGACGTCTACCCGGCCTGGAACTGGAACGGCTTCATTGCCTTTGGCGTGCCAGTGGTGCTGACGCTGTTGTCCCTGGGCAGCGACGCGTTCAGCTGGTTCTACAGCTACGGCTGGTTCACCGGCTCGGCACTGGGCGGGGTGATTTATTACGGGTTGTGCAGTCTGCAAGGAGCAAACCCCGCCATCGTTAAATCACCGCTGCAATAACAGATGAGTGTGGTTCCTGTGGGAGCGGGCTTGCTCGCGAATGCTGTGGTTCAGCCAGCAGTGATGTCGACTGACCCACCGCATTCGCGAGCAAGCCCGCTCCCACACTGGACCGCGTTGAGATTGAAATAATCGGTTGAAGGAGATCCCCCATGAACGCAGCCGTCGACGTTCTACAGTCCACCCAACAGCACATCAACCGCGACCGCTTGTGGCAGTCGCTCATGGACCTGGCGCAGCTCGGTGCCACGGTCAAGGGCGGGGTGTGCAGGCTGGCCCTGACCGACCTGGACCGCCAGGCCCGGGACTTGTTTGTGCAATGGACCGAGGCGGCCGGCTGCACCGTCAGCATTGACGCGGTGGGCAATATTTTTGCCCGTCGCCCGGGGCGCAATCCGAACCTGCCGCCGGTGATGACCGGCAGCCACATCGACACCCAGCCTACCGGCGGCAAGTTCGACGGATGCTTCGGAGTGCTGTCTGGCCTGGAAGTGCTGCGCACCCTCAATGATCTGAAAATAGAAACCGAAGCACCGTTGGAGGTGGTGGTCTGGACCAACGAAGAAGGCTCGCGCTTCGCCCCATGCATGATGGGTTCTGGCGTATTCGCCGAGAAGTTCACTCTCGAAGAAACCCTGGCCAAGACCGACGCCGAGGGCATTAGCGTCGGCCAGGCGCTCAATGCCATCGGCTACGCCGGGCCACGCCCGGTCAGCGGGCATTCGGTGGGGGCGTATTTCGAGGCGCATATCGAGCAGGGGCCGATCCTGGAGGACGAACGCAAGACCATCGGTGTGGTCATGGGCGCATTGGGGCAGAAGTGGTTCGATCTGACCTTGCGGGGCGTCGAAGCCCACGCCGGCCCGACTCCGATGCACTTGCGCAAGGACGCTTTGGTGGGTGCTTCGATCATCGTCGGTGCGCTCAACCGCGCGGCCCTCGGTCATCAACCCCATGCCTGCGGCACGGTTGGCTGCCTGCAAGCCTATCCCGGTTCGCGCAATGTCATCCCGGGCGAAGTGCGCATGACCCTGGATTTTCGTCACCTGGAGCCGGCCCGCCTGGATTCGATGATCGCCGAGGTCAGGCAAGTCATTGATGACACCTGCCAGCAACACGGGTTGACGTATGAATTGACCCCTACGGCCGACTTCCCGCCGCTGTACTTCGACAAGGGCTGCGTCGAAGCCGTACGCGGTGCTGCCCAAGGGCTGGGCCTGTCGCATATGGACATCGTCAGCGGCGCCGGCCACGACGCGATCTTCCTCGCCGAACTGGGGCCGGCCGGGATGATCTTCGTACCGTGCGAAGGCGGTATCAGCCACAACGAAATCGAAAACGCCGCCCCGGATGACCTCGCCGCCGGTTGCGCGGTGCTGCTGCGAGCGATGCTCGCCGCCTCACAGGCGATTGCCGAGGGGCGCATGGCGGCTTGAAAAGGCTGAGGATCAAAAGATCGCAGCCTCGTTGCACTCGGCAGCTCCAGGGAACGTGTCATCACCGCGGATGGTCGTAATCTCCACGCTCCTCTGACCACATGGAGACCTGATGAGCCAGGATGTCCCGACTACCGATACCAATCGTCGTCAATTGCTGCAAATCATCGCCGGGCTGTCTGATGGGGTGATGTTGATCGAAGTCGACCAGACCATCGCCTGGGCCAATGAGGCGGCGTTGACCATGCACGGGGTCGCTGATCTCAAGGACCTTGGGGCCAACGCCGAGCAATACGCCCAGCGGTTCAATTTGCGATATCGCAACAACCATCCGCTGACCGAAGACAACTACCCCATCGCCCGGGTCGCCCGTGGCGATGAGTTCAGCGATGTTCTGGTGGAGGTTACGCCCGAGGCTGATTCCGACCGCACCTGGGTTCACCGGATCCGCAGCATGGTGCTGACCGACCGCAGCGGCGAGGCGGAATTGCTGGTGCTGATTCTCAGCGATGCCACCGAATGGGCCAGCGCCGAACAGCGTTTCGAGAAAACCTTCGCGGCCAACCCGGCGCCGGCGGTGATCTGTCGTCTCAGCGACCTGCGTTATATCAAGGTCAACCAAGGCTTTCTGGAAATGACCGGCTACAGCCGCGAGCAAGTGATCGGGCGTTCGGTGTATGAGCTGGATGTACTCGAGGCGGCTGAGAAACGTGATTTGGCCGTTGAACGGCTGGGCCAGGGTGCGACCATTCCGCAGATGCAGGCCGAGCTGAAATTGCCCGGTGGCGGTAGCAAACAAGTGATCGTCGCCGGCCAGCCGTTGGACCTGCATGACGAAGACTGCATGCTGTTTTCCTTCATGGACATGGAGCCGCGCCGCAAGGCTGAAACGGCGTTGCGCCAGAGTGAGGAGCGCTTTGCCAAGTCGTTCCGCCTCACGCCCGTGCCGACCCTGGTGTGCAGTGCCGAACAGCAATTGCTGGAAATCAACGAAGCCTTTCTCCAGACCAGCGGTTACGCCAGTGAAGAGCTACTGGGCAAAACCGTGGAGGAAATCGGCTTTCTCGACCCGGATGCCCGCGCCGCGCTGTTTGCCACGCTGGAAAAAACCGCAACCGTGTCCAATGTCGACGTCAAGGTTCACAAAAAGGGCGGGGAACAGATCGACTGCGAGATGGCGGCCGATACTGTCGTGATCCAGGACAAAGCGTGTTATTTGCTGGTGTTGATGAACATCACCGAACGCAAACGCTCAGAGCTGGAGCTGGTGGCGGCTATCGAGGAGGTGATGAAAGATGCCTCCTGGTTCAGTCGGACCCTCATTGAAAAACTGGCCAATGTGAAGAGCATCAACGCCCAGTTGCCCACCACTTCATTTACAGAACTCACAGCCCGGGAGCGTGATGTGCTGGGGCTGATCTGCCAAGGCCTGGCCGACAAGGAAATCGCCGCGCGCTTGAAGCTGGCCCCCAATACCGTGCGCAATCATGTGGCGACGCTGTACTCCAAGCTTGATGTTCACAGCCGTAGCGAGGCGATCGTCTGGGCTCGCGAGCGCGGCCTGTTCGCCAAGGAGTGGCGAATGAAGGCACCGTGATAGCCAGTGCAAATGCACTGGGCGTGCTGGTGCAAATTTGGGTTTTGCACCTGTCGTTGGCTCCTTACTCTGTGAGGGTGCGGCATGTTCTTCATAACGCCGCGTCCCCCACGAAACAGTCAAGGAACAGGCCACAATGCGCAGTGAACGAATCAATCGTGCAATCGACAGGATGTTTGCAGAGTCCATGAGCCGGGAGCAGTGCGCCGGTCATCTGCGACCTCAGCGCTGAGGTGTAAGGAATGACCCAACTGGCCCCCCTGCGCGCTCGCCTCGAAGAAAGCTTTACGCCGCTGGCTTGCGACTGCAGCCTCAACGGCGACGGAACCCTTACCGTACGCCTCTATCACCGCGAAAGCGGGGAAGTGGATCTGGTGGTTAGTGGCATGAGCCTGGACAGCGTCCGATCGGAAGAAAGCCTGGCAAAGCTGATTGACGAGTTGCGCTATGAGCTTGAAAACTCCCCGCTGCATCGACGTGAGTCCTGATTGACCTGGTGTGCAGAATCCATTGTGGTGAGGGGATTTATCCCCGTTCGGCTGCGAAGCAGACGCCAGTAGTCATAACTGAATGGGCCTGCTTCGCAGTCCAGCGGGGATAAATCCCCTCGCCACAAGTCCCCTCGCCACAGGTATGTGTTTGCAGCTCATTCCCTTCAGTGACTACAACAGCGTCGCCCGGCAATCGAGCGCCAGCCGAGCGCCGCCTTGTTCGCTGTTGCCCACTTCCAGCGTGAACCCGTGCAAATTGACGATCGCCGCGACGATCGACAGCCCCAGGCCAAAGCCGCTTTGCTGGCTGCTGCCCTCGGCGCGGTAGAAGCGGCGAAACACGGCCTTGCGCTCCGCCTCGGGGATTCCAGGCCCGGAGTCGAGCACTTCGATGCGGCTGCTGTCGCCCTGATCAACGCCACGCAGGATCACCTCACCACCCGACGGGGTGAATTTGATCGAGTTGCTCAGCAGGTTGGACACCGCCTCGAACAGCAATGCCCGGTCGCCGTTGAGCAAGGGCAGGGCATCGGGCACTTCGAGGGTGAAGGTCAGTTCCCGCTCCTCGGCCAGCGGCAGATAAAAATCGTGCAGTTCCTGCAACAACTGCAACGGATCGAGGCGCACAAACCCTGAGCGTCGTTGCTGGTCTTCCAGCTCGGAAATCCGCAACAACCCCCGAAACCTGGCCATCAGGGTATCAGTCTCGGCAATCACCTGATCCATCTGCAACGCCTCGGGCGAGCCGTCCGGAGCTTGCTGCTGGATGCGATAAAGCTGGGCGCGCAGGCGAGTCAGTGGTGTGCGCAGGTCGTGGGCGATGTTGTCGCACACGCCCTTGACCTCGTTCATCAAACGTTCGATACGATCGAGCATGGCGTTGACGATCGCCGCCAGCATGTCCAGCTCATCGCGACGGCTCGATAGCGGCAAACGATGGGTCAGGTCGCCGGCCACGATGGCCTCGGCACTGGCCTGCAGTTTGCGGATGCGTTGCAACGGTCGCCGGCGCAACAGATGCCAGCCGGCAATGCCCGGCAGGATGGTCAGGGACACGCCCCAGAACAGCGCGTGCAGAATGATGCGTGTCACGGCGAACAGCGAGCCGTTGTCCCGCGCCAGGATTAGCCAGCGGCCGTCCTGGGTCCGGGTCGCCACCGCGTCGCAACTGTCGGAAGGAGTACCTGGATCTCTGGAATCGACGCAGCCACCGAGCATATGAATCTTGCCGTCCAGCGGCAGGTCGGCGGGGACGCGCCGGATCGGTCCGCTCAAGTGGCGCAGTTGCGGATCGAACAGGCCGTAGGCGTCGACGCCGCGTTCATCCAGGGTCAGGCTGGCCATGAGAGCATCTTCCAACTGATCGCCATGAATCCGCGCGAACAGGTGCTGGCGCTGCATCAGGGAGTGTTTGGCAAGGCTGTCGAGGTAGCCGAACACTTCGTAATACATCACCCCCATCAGGACTGCGCTCCAGAGCACGAACAGCGAACTGTACAGCGCCAGCAGGCGGCTGCTGGAGGAGCGCCAGCCCTTAGCGGGGTTCAGCAATGACATAGCCGGAACCTCGTACCGTACGAATCAGCGGTTCCAGGCCCGGCGGGTCGATTTTTTTGCGCAGGCGGCCGATATGGACGTCGATCAGGTTGGTGCCGGGGTCGAAGTGATAGCCCCAAACCTCTTCGAAAATCATCATGCGCGAGAGGATCTGGCCGCTGTTGCGCATCAGGAACTCCAGCAGCTTGTATTCGGTGGGCAGCAGGCTGAGCAGTTGCCCGTTGCGGCTGGCTTCGCGGCTGATCAGGTTGAGTTCCAGGTCGGCCACCCGCAGCGCGGTTTCCGGCTCGCGGGCACCGTTGTTGCGCCGCAGCAGCACTTCGACCCGGGCAGCCATTTCGTCGGTGGCGAACGGCTTGGTCAGATAATCGTCGCCGCCGGCCCGCAGGCCACGGACCCGCTCGTCCACATCGGAGAGGGCGCTGATCATCAGGATCGGCGTGGCCACGCCCATGGTGCGCAATGTCGTCACGATCACCAGCCCATCGAGTTCGGGCAGCATGCGGTCCAGGGTGATCAGGTCGTAATCGCCGCTCACCGCTCGCTCCAGGCCTTCGCGGCCGTTGTCGACCCAGTCGACATCCAGGCCGTTGCGGGTCAGTTCGGCGACGATTTCACGGGCGGTCACGGCGTCGTCTTCGATGGTCAAAATGCGGTTCATGGGCGGTACCGGGTGAGAAATTGAAGCCATTGCGCTGCATTCTGCCAAAAATTAGCGGTCGGCTTTCTGAAAAAAAGTTCATGGACGCCGACAGTTGAATTCACTGGCCTGGATCAACACTTGGTCACAAATAATCCCTAACATAAATTTGGTGCGCACTATCATGCTGCGTCCGTTGCCCTGCTTTGGCGCGCTGTCGCTGACGGGCACTGACACGAACCGGTGATGGTGTGCCGCAAGGAGCCGAGACCTCACTGAACCTTCAAGGAAGAGCAGCATGATGCAACCTCAAGACCTTCTACGCCGAAAATTTGATATCCAGCCGCTGAAGCAGGCCGACATGACGGTTCGCCTTGATGGGCAATTCGTCAGCGCGGCGCAAGGTGAAACCGTCCTCAGCGTCATCCAGTCCCTGGGTCAGCGTCAAGTGGCCCGCAACGATCACGACCAGCTCAGCGGTGCCTACTGCGGCATGGGCGTGTGTCAGTGTTGCCTGGTCAAGATCGACGGCCGTCACAAGCGCCGCGCCTGTCAGACCCAGGTGCGTCCCGGCATGCAGATCGAAACCCGGGCCAATCGCATCGCCGAAACGGAGGCGCCATGAACCTTGATCCGGTGATTGTCGGCGGCGGGCCGGCGGGTATGGCAGCGGCCATCGAACTGGCCTCCCACGGGGTGCGCTGCACCCTGCTCGAAGAAGCGCCGCGCCTGGGGGGCGTGGTTTACCGCGGGCCGCTGCGCGACGGGGTGAGCCTGGATTACCTGGGGCCGCGCTACAGCGAAGCCCTGGAGAAACTCCACGGTGAGTTCCAGCGCTACGCCGAGCTGATCGATGTGCGACTCAACCACCGCGTCATCGGCGCCGAAGGGTTCAAGGCGCTGATGCTGCTGAACGCCGATGAACAGCTGTGCGAGGTCACCTATTCGCACCTGGTGCTGGCGGCCGGTTGTCATGAGCGCAGCGTGCCGTTTCCTGGCTGGACGCTGCCGGGTGTGATGATGCTCGGGGGGCTGCAGTTGCAGATCAAGAGCGGGGTGGTCAAGCCGCCGAGCCCGGTGGTGATCACCGGCACCGGTCCGTTGTTGCCGCTGGTGGCCTGTCAACTGCACGCTTCGGGCGTGGCCGTGGCGGGTGTCTACGAGGCCTGTGCATTCGGCAGGATCGCCAAAGAAAGCCTGGCGTTGTTGAACAAGCCGCAACTGTTGCTCGACGGCCTGAGCATGCTGGCTTATCTCAAACTGCATCGCATCCCCATGCGGTATGGTTGGGGGGTGGTGCAAGCCCACGGCGAAGGTGAGTTGAACATGGTCAGCGTCGCGCCGTATTCCAGTACCTGGGAGCCCGACCTCAAACGAGTCGAGCACGTCCCGGCCCAGACGCTGGCGGTCGGCTACGGTTTCATCCCGCGCACTCAGTTGAGCCAGCAGATGGGCCTGGAACATGGCTTTAGCGATGACGGTTATTTGCGGGCGGTGTCCGATGCCTGGCAACAAAGCAGCGAGGCGCACATTCACCTGGCCGGCGACGTGGGCGGGATTCGCGGCGGTGAGGCTGCCGTGCTAAGCGGGCGCATGGCCGCGCTGTCGATCCTGATGCGATGCGGTGTGCTGGACTCATCCACGGCCCTTGCGCGCAGAGAGCGATATCAGGCGCAGCTTGACCGGATCGTGCGCTTTCGCGCCGCGGTGGACCGCTACACCCAGCGCGGCGCCGGGCAAACCGCTTTGCCGACCGCCGATACGGTCATTTGTCGCTGCGAACACGCGACCCGCGCCGACATCGACTGCGCCTTGGAGCAGGGCGTGCAAGACATGGCCAGCCTGAAAATGCGCACCCGCGTGAGCATGGGCGATTGCCAGGGGCGGATGTGCGTCGGCTATTGCAGTGATCGCCTGCGCCAGGCCACCGGGCGCGCCGACGTTGGCTGGCTGCGGCCGCGTTTCCCCATCGACCCGATTCCCTTTTCAGCTTTTCAGAACCTCGGCACGGAGGCCGTCCCGCATGACTGAGCATCCAGACCTCAAGCACTATGACGTCGTCATCGCCGGCGGGGGCGTGATCGGTGCGTCCTGTGCCTATCAACTGTCCAAACGCAAACATCTGAAAGTCGCCTTGATCGACGCCAAGCGCCCCGGCAACGCCACCCGCGCTTCGGCCGGCGGCCTGTGGGCTATCGGTGAATCCGTGGGCCTGGGCTGCGGGGTGATCTTCTTTCGGATGATGTCGGCCAACCGCAAGCGCCAGGCCCAGGGCGCCGCCGTGGCGGTGGACGCCAGCACCCCGCACATCCTGCCCCAGTCGTTCTTCGATTTCGCCCTGCAGTCCAACGCGATGTATCCCCAACTGCACCGCGAGCTGATGGACAACCACGGCATGGACTTCAAGTTCGAGGAGACCGGGCTCAAGTTCGTGATCTACGACGATGAAGACCGTTTGTACGCCGAGCACATCGTCGCCTGCATTCCCCATCTGGCCGATCAGGTGCGCTGGCTCGATCAGGCCGCCTTGCGCGAGGCCGAGCCGAATGTCAGCCATGAGGCGCGGGGCGCGCTGGAGTTCCTGTGCGACCATCAGGTGAGCCCGTTCCGCCTGGCCGATGCCTACACTGAGGGTGCCCGACAGAACGGCGTCGATATGTTCTTCAACACCAACGTGACTGAAGTGCTGCGTGACGGGGCGCGGGTGACGGGGGTGAGAACCGCCGAAGCCGGGACGTTCAACTGCCGGACGCTGATCAATGCCGCCGGTGCCTGGGCAGCGGACCTGAGCGAACAGGCCACGGGCGTGCGAATCCCGGTCAAGCCGGTCAAGGGGCAAATCCTGCTGACCGAGCGCATGCCGAAGATCCTCAACGGGTGTCTGACTACCAGCGACTGCTATGTAGCGCAAAAGGACAATGGCGAAATCCTCATCGGCAGTACCACCGAGGACAAGGGGTTCGACGTGACCACCACCTACCCGGAAATCGAGGGGCTGGTGCAGGGCGCGGTGCGGTGCATACCGCAGTTGGCCGACATCAACCTGAAACGCACCTGGGCCGGTTTGCGCCCCGGCTCACCTGATGAACTGCCCATCCTGGGGCCGATGCGCGGCGTGGAAGGGTACCTCAACGCCTGCGGGCACTTCCGCACTGGCATCCTGACCTCGGCCATTACCGGAGTATTGCTGGACAAACTGGTGAACAACGAGCCGTTGCCGGTGGACATCACGCCGTTTCTGGCGGACCGGTTTGAGGTGACACCCATGGCAAAACCCAAGGAAATGGAACTGACTTGAAGCAACTCTTTGTGCCGAACACAAATTTTGCAGTCCCCCGGCCCCAAACTGTGGGAGCGAGCCTGCTCGCGATGGCGTCGGATCAGTGCCATTGATGTTGATTGACCCACCGCTATCGCGAGCAGGCTCGCTCCCACATAGATCTTGGGGTGACCCTCATCCGATGGTCACTCAGGAACCAACTGTGGGAGCGGGCTTGCTCGCGAAAGCGGTATATCCGAGACGATGATGTTGAGTCTGCCGCCGTCTTCGCGAGCAAGCCCGCTCCCACACAAGCCGCGCTCGTCCGCTATACCATCGGCGTGCTGATAAACGCCTCCAACCCTTCGGCATAAGCGGTAAACGCGCTGATCGACGGAAATGACTTGCCCTGCACCTGATCCGGCACCACCAGATTGGTGAAGCTCCAGGCCACTGCCACGGTGATGCCCGCCTGATCGAGGGTGCCATCGGTGGCCAGGGGCTGTTTCACCAGTTCCTGTTCGAGCATGTCATAGGCCGCCGCCAGTTGGCCTTCCACGCGTTCGACCCAGGGCGCGTGCTGAATTTCTGTCGGCCGCAGGTTGCGTTCGTAGTAGATCTGCACCGACTTCTCGCACGCCGCCAATGCCAGGCCGATCAACTGCAATGACCTGAGCCGTTCTCCGATATCGCTCGGCATCAGGCTTTTACCCGGCTCGGCCAGGGCTTCCAGGTAGTCGATGATCAACGTGGAGTCCATCAGCACGCCGCCATCGTCGAGCACCAGGGTGGGGGCCTTGACCACCGGGTTGATGCGCTGGAACTGTTCGAAGTGCCTGAACACCGAAACGGACTCGTGCTCCAGGGCAACCCCCAGGCACTTGGCGGAAATGGCGACGCGTCGCACGTAGGGCGAGTCCAGCATGCCGATCAGTTTCATGACGTCTCCTTGAGTAATCCTTTGCGGGTGTTAATCCTCGAACCCGACCTGTTCATGGATCTCATCGACCTTGAGTTCCAGCCGGTAAGCCACGGCGATGAACAACGCCTGGCACAGGCACAGCGTGGCACTCAACGAGCGGAAGGCGAAAGAGCTGCCTTCGTTCACCAGCAGCACCGCATTGGCCCGTTTGGCCAGAGGCGACAGGTTGCTGTCGGTGATGATCAGCGTCTTGGCCTGATGATGCTGGGCAATGCGCAGGCAGTGCTGGGTTTCCTTGCCGTAGGGCGTAAAGCTGATGGCGATCACCAGGTCGTTGGCCCGCACGCTGCGCATCTGCTCGCGGTAACTGCCCCCCAGGCCGGACACCAGATGGATACGCTTGTTGGTGTGTTGCAGGTTATAAACCAGGTAATCGGCCACCGCGAACGAGCGTCGCACGCCGACCACATAGATGTTGTCGGCGTTGACCACCAGGTCTACGGCTTTGTCGAAGGCTTGATCGTCCAGCTCCAGGCCCAGGCGCTCGATGCCCGAGAGGGTGGCGTTGACGCATTCGCGCGCCAGGTCGCCGCCGCTGGCTTTCTGCGACTTGTTGGCGATCATGCTGCGGATGCGCTGCTGGTAGTTCTGCACCGGCGTGGTCTTGTGGGTATAGGCCTCGCGAAACAAGGCCTGCATTTCGCTGAACCCGCTGAAGCCGAAACGCTGGGAAAACCGCACGATGGCCGACGGATGCACTTCGCATTCGCGCGCAATGTCGCTGATGCGATCGACCATGATCCGGTCGCTTTGCTGGCTCATGTAGCTGGCGATGCGTTTGAGCTGTCGCGGCAGGCTTTCATACTCGTCGGTAATCAGTTGCAGCAGACGCTCGGCATTGATCGGTGGGCTTGAAAGGGCGGGTTCGGACGCACTCTCGGACGGCGCCGGCAGATCGGGGCGGGTCATAGAAAATCCTTCTGGCTTGTTCTTATAGGGCCGCCCGGAAAAAGGCCCGGCCCTCGACAATAGGTTGGCTGATCGCAGTCTACAGCGTAGGCGCGGGGAAAATCATGAGCAGACAACGTTGCAGTCGCTGCTGAAACGATGCACTGCGTCTGGCGCGCTCCAGTGATAGCGTATTGGAAAAAATATTCCACGTAAAAAATTTATAGAATAATTATTGATTATTGGCTGCTGCTCGTTTTAGTCTGCATCCACCAACAGCGTTGACGCCGGTTTCGGTGGCAAGCGCGGGCTGATAAAAATAACAGGAGCCAGCATGGGCCAGACTCGTTTTGCCAGTGGGCGTCAATTGGATGTGATCTGCCTGGGACGCCTGGGCGTCGACCTCTACGCGCAGCAAGTCGGCGCGCGTCTGGAAGATGTCGCAAGCTTCGCCAAATACCTGGGTGGCTCGTCGGCCAACATCGCCTTTGGCACCGCGCGGTTGGGGCTCAAGTCGGCGATGCTGAGCCGGGTAGGGGACGACCATATGGGTCGCTTCCTGGTGGAGTCCCTGGTTCGCGAGGGCTGCGATGTCAGTGGCATCAAGGTCGACCCTGAACGTCTGACGGCCATGGTCCTGCTGGGTATCAAGGACCGGGAAACCTTTCCCTTGGTGTTCTACCGGGAAAACTGCGCCGACATGGCGCTGCGCGCCGAAGACATTGACGAGGCCTTCATCGCTTCCAGCAAGTCCCTGCTGATTACCGGCACTCATTTCTCTACCGAAGGCGTCTACAAGGCCAGCACTCAGGCACTGGATTACGCCGAGAAGCACAACGTCAAACGCGTGTTGGACATCGACTATCGCCCGGTACTCTGGGGCCTGGCAGGCAAGGCCGATGGCGAGACCCGGTTCGTCGCCGACCAGAAGGTCAGCCAGCACGTGCAGAGCATCCTGCCGCGGTTTGACCTGATCGTCGGCACCGAGGAAGAATTCCTGATCGCCGGTGGCCGCGAAGACCTGTTGAGCGCATTGCGCAGCGTGCGCGCGCTGACGGCGGCGACCCTGGTGGTCAAGCTTGGCCCACAGGGCTGCACGGTGATCCACGGTGCCATCCCGAGCCGCCTTGAAGACGGCGCCCTCTATCCCGGGGTTCGGGTTGAGGTACTGAACGTATTGGGCGCAGGTGATGCCTTCATGTCGGGCTTTCTCACCGGTTGGCTGGAGGACGCCAGCGATGAGCGCTGCTGCCAGTTGGCCAACGCCTGCGGTGGCCTGGTGGTGTCGCGCCACGCCTGTGCTCCTGCGATGCCGACCCGGGCTGAACTCGACTATCTGTTCAATAGCCCGGTACCCATTACCCGGCCGGATCAGGACGTGGTATTGCAACGTCTGCATCAGGTCAGCGTGCCGCGCAAACAGTGGAAACAACTGTTCATTTTTGCCTTCGATCATCGCTGGCAACTGGTGGAGCTGGCCCACAAAGGCGGTCGCGAGCTGAGCGCCATCAGCGAACTCAAACAACTGTTCATCCAGGCCGTGGAGCGGGTCGAAACCGACTTGAAGCGTCAAGGCATCGAGGCTGATGTTGGTTTGCTGGCCGATCAACGTTTCGGCCAGGATTCGCTGAACGCCGCCACCGGACGTGACTGGTGGGTGGCGCGGCCGGTGGAAGTCCAGGGTTCGCGACCACTGGCGTTCGAACACGGGCGCTCCATTGGCAGCAACCTGATCGCCTGGCCACAGGAACAGATCATCAAGTGCCTGGTGCAATTTCACCCCGACGACGAACCGCTGCTGCGCCTGGAGCAGGAGGCGCAGCTAATGGGGTTGTATCAGGCGTCCCAGGTCAGCGGTCACGAACTGCTGCTGGAGGTCATTCCCCCCAACGATCACCCGTCGCCGCACCCGGACGTGCTGTATCGCGCCCTCAAACGCCTCTACAACCTGGGCATCTTCCCGGCATGGTGGAAGATCCAGGCCCAGACAGCGGAGCAGTGGAAACAGCTCGACGAACTGATTCAACAGCGCGACCCGTATTGCCGCGGCGTGGTCCTGCTGGGCCTCAACGCCCCGGCCGCCGCACTGGCCGAAGGCTTTCGCCAGGCCAGTCAGAGCACAACCTGCCGTGGGTTTGCTGTCGGGCGGACGATTTTCCAGGAACCGAGCCGAGCCTGGCTGGCCGGGGAAATCGACGATGAAACGTTGATCCGACAGGTGCAGGGCAGGTTTGTGGAGTTGATCGAGGCGTGGCGTGCTGCGCGAAGTTAAAAGCTGTGAACACTGACCCTGTGGGAGCGAGCCTGCTCCCACAGGGGCAGCGTTGTTCTTACGGATTTGTGAAAAAACAATAAAAGGTGCAGCCATGCCCGCTATTCGAATTGGCATCAACCCGATTTCCTGGAGCAACGACGACCTGCCATCGTTGGGTGGCGAGACGCCGTTGAGTACGGCGCTGAGCGAAGGCAAGGAAATCGGTTATGAAGGTTTCGAACTCAACGGCAAGTTTCCCAAGGATGCCAAGGGCGTTGGCGATGTGCTGCGGCCCTATGACCTGGCGCTGGTCTCCGGCTGGTATTCCAGTCGTCTGGCCCGGCGCTCGGCGGCCGAAGAAATCGACGCCATCGCCAGCCATGTCGAGTTGCTGGCGCAAAACGGTGCGACGGTGCTGGTGTACGGTGAGGTGGCCGATTCCATTCAGGGCCAGCGCATCCCACTGATCGAGCGGCCGCGTTTTCACACGGACGAAGCCTGGCAAGACTACGCCGAAAAACTCACCGAACTGGCGCGCTTCACCCTGTCCCGGGGTGTGCGCCTGGCGTATCACCATCATATGGGCGCCTATGTCGAGTCGCCTTCGGACATCGACAAACTGATGGCCCTGACCGGCAACGAAGTCGGCCTGCTGTTCGACTCGGGCCACTGCTACATGGGCGGAGGCGAACCCTTGCAGGTGTTGCGCAAGCACATCGAGCGCATTTGCCATGTGCATTTCAAGGACGTGCGCAAGCCTGTGGTGCAACTGGCGCGCAACAACCTCTGGAGTTTCCCCGACTGCATCATCAACGGCACCTTCACCGTACCGGGTGACGGTGACATCGACTTTGCCGCGTTGCTGGACGTCCTGCTGGCCGCCGACTATCACGGCTGGCTGGTCGTAGAAGCCGAACAGGATCCGGCCGTGGCACCGAGTTATGCCTACGCCAAGAAAGGCTACGACACCCTGCGCGCCTTGCTGCAAGAGAGGACTTTGTCATGAGCCTGTTGATCAAAAGCCAGCCAAGCGGCCAGACCATGGTCCAGCTACCCGCCGGCGAACTGGAGTATGTCGGGTTTGCCGCCTACCGCTTGAGTCTGGGTGAAAAGCTGCCGGTGGCTGCCGCCGACAAGGAACTGTGCCTGGTCTTGCTCTGCGGGCGAATCAGCCTCAAGGGTGAAGCGCCGGGGCAGGGCAGCTTCGACTGGGACAACCTGGGTGATCGTCAATCGGTGTTCGAGGACAAATCGCCCTACGCCGTGTACCTGCCGCCCGGCAGCCAGGCCCAGGTGGCCGCCCTGAGCGACGTGCAACTGGCCGTGTGTGCCGCGCCGGGCGGCGACCAGAACAACTATGGCCCGCGGTTGATCCGTCCCGACAGCATGAAGCGCAGCGTGCGCGGCAAGGGCGCCAACACTCGCTATGTCTGCGACATCCTGCCCGACAGTGAGCCGGCCCACTCGCTGCTGGTGGTGGAGGTGCGCACGCCGTCGGGGCATTCATCGAGCTACCCGCCCCACAAACACGACACTGATGACCTGCCGCACCAGAGCTTCCTGGAAGAAACCTATTACCACCAGGTCAACCCGTCCCAAGGGTTCGTGTTCCAGCGGGTCTACACCGATGACCGCAGCATCGACCAGGCCATGGCCGTGGAAAACAGCGACCTGGTGGTGGTGCCCAAGGGTTACCACCCGGTCAGCGTGCCCTACGGGTACGAGTCGTATTACCTGAACGTCATGGCCGGCCCGAAACGGGTCTGGCAGTTCCATAACGATCCGCAGCACAGTTGGCTGCTCGATCTCTGACTTCCACCCTTTGCACGGAGAACAAGAACAATGAGCGATGTCCCGGTTGTAGGCCATTACATCAGCGGTCGAGTGCAGGACAGCGACACGGTGCGGTTCAGCAACGTCTTCAACCCGGCTACCGGCGCGGTCCAGGCCCGGGTGGCGCTGGCCGAACCGGGCACCGTCGAGGCCGCGGTGGCTTCGGCGCTGGCGGCATTCCCGGGCTGGTCCGAGCAATCGTCCTTGCGCCGTTCGCGGGTGATGTTCAAGTTCAAGGAATTGCTCGACCGCCATCATGACGAACTGGCGCAGATCATCAGTCGCGAGCACGGCAAGGTGCTGTCCGATGCCCATGGCGAAGTCACCCGTGGCATCGAGATCGTCGAGTACGCCTGCGGTGCGCCGAACCTGCTCAAGACCGATTTCAGCGACAACATCGGCGGCGGCATCGACAACTGGAACCTGCGCCAGCCCCTGGGGGTGTGTGCCGGCATCACGCCGTTCAATTTCCCGGTGATGGTGCCGTTGTGGATGATTCCCCTGGCACTGGTCACCGGCAACTGCTTCATCCTCAAGCCTTCGGAGCGCGATCCGTCCGCCAGTTTGCTGATGGCCCGGCTGCTGACGGAAGCCGGCTTGCCCGACGGCGTTTTCAATGTGGTCCAGGGCGACAAAGTGGCGGTAGATGCGCTGTTGCAGCACCCGCACATCGAAGCGATTTCCTTTGTCGGCTCCACGCCGATTGCCGAGTACATCCACCAGCAGGGCACGGCGAACGGCAAGCGTGTACAGGCGCTTGGCGGAGCGAAAAATCACATGATCGTCATGCCCGATGCCGACCTCGACCAGGCGGCGGATGCGCTGATCGGCGCGGCCTACGGCTCGGCCGGCGAACGTTGCATGGCGATTTCCATTGCCGTGGCGGTGGGTGATGTGGGCGATGAACTGATCGCCAAACTGTTGCCTCGCATTGACCAGTTGAAGATCGGCAATGGCCAGCAACCTGGTACCGACATGGGGCCGCTGGTCACCGCTGAGCACAAGGCCAAGGTCGAAGGTTTTATCGACGCGGGCGTGGCCGAAGGCGCTCGGCTGATTGTCGATGGCCGTGGTTTCAAAGTGCCGGGGGCCGAGGACGGTTTCTTTGTCGGGGCGACATTGTTCGACCAGGTCACCGCCCAGATGAGCATCTACCAGCAAGAGATCTTCGGTCCGGTGCTGGGCATCGTCCGCGTGGCGGATTTCGCCAGCGCAGTGGCCTTGATCAATGCTCACGAGTTCGGCAACGGCGTGTCCTGCTTCACCCGTGACGGCGGCATTGCCCGGGCGTTTGCCCGCAGCATCAAGGTCGGCATGGTCGGTATCAACGTGCCGATTCCGGTGCCCATGGCCTGGCATTCCTTTGGCGGCTGGAAGCGCTCGCTGTTTGGCGATCACCATGCCTACGGTGAAGAAGGTTTGCGCTTTTACAGCCGCTACAAAAGCGTGATGCAGCGCTGGCCCGACAGCATTGCCAAGGGTCCCGAGTTCAGCATGCCGACCGCCCAATAATTTTTTATGAATGCCGGAGGGATAACAACAATGAACAAACCCCTGCGTTTTGCCCTGAACCGAATGGTTGCCCCGCGCCTGTCACTGCCTGATTTCATTGACCTGGCGCTGGCCTTGAAAACCGATGCCATCGAGATTCGCAACGACCTGCAAGGAGTCGAGATCGAAAACGGCATGCCGCCCGCACAGGTGCGTGAGTTGTGCGAGGAACGGGGTATCACGGTGTTGTCGATCAACGCGCTGTATCCCTTCGACGTGTGGAACGAGGAGCGCCGTGCCCAGGCCGTGCGGCTGGCGGACTATGCTCGCGAATGCGGCGCCGAGGGACTGGTGATGTGCCCGCTCAACGATCGCGCCGACCCGCGCAGCGAGGCAGAACGCGCCGCGGGATTGCGCACGGCCCTCAGTGAGCTGGCGCCGATCCTGCGGGCGTTCGGCATCTACGGTTTCATCGAACCGTTGGGTTTCGAGGAATGTTCGCTGCGGCGCAAGCGCACGGCAGTGGAAGCGATCAAGGCGACTGGCGGGCTGGATGTGTTCCGGCTGGTGCATGACACCTTTCATCATCACCTGGCCGGTGAGCAGGAATTTTTTCCCGAGCTGACCGGGCTGGTACACATCTCCGGTGTCGAGGATGCCCAGGCACCCTTGACGACCATCCGCGACGGCCACCGCGTGCTGGTGGGCGAGGCCGACATCCTGGGCAATGCCGCGCAGATCGAGGCGTTGCGGGCCGGTGGTTACGAGGGCTACCTGTCCTTCGAACCATTTGCCCAGAGCATTCATGAACTGGCTGACATTCGCCAGGCATTGGGGGCGAGTATGAACCACTTGCAAAACCCCCAGGCCTGACACAGTCCTCAAATGATGAAGAACCCCTGTGGGAGCGGGCTTGCTCGCGAAGGCGGCAGTACAGCCAACATTGATGTCGCCTGACACACCGCTTTCGCGAGCAAGCCCGCTCCCACACTCGACCGAGTTGCGTTTGAAAAGGTGCAAGCATGACCACAACACGACTGACCATGGCCCAGGCCCTGGTGAAATTCCTCGATAACCAGTACATCGAGGTCGATGGCGTTCAAAGCAAATTTGTCGCCGGGGTCTTTACCATTTTTGGCCACGGCAATGTGCTGGGCCTGGGCCAGGCGCTGGAGCAGGACAGCGGCGACCTGGTGGTCCATCAGGGCCGCAACGAGCAGGGCATGGCCCACGCTGCCATCGGTTTCGCCAAGCAGCATCTGCGCCGCAAGATCTACGCCTGTACGTCGTCGGTCGGCCCTGGCGCGGCGAACATGCTGACCGCCGCCGCCACTGCGACCGCCAATCGCATCCCGTTACTGCTGTTGCCCGGCGACGTCTACGCCAGCCGCCAACCGGACCCGGTGCTGCAGCAGATCGAGCAGTTCCATGACCTGAGCATCAGCACCAACGATGCGTTCAAGGCCGTGAGCAAATACTGGGATCGCATCAACCGCCCTGAGCAACTGATGAGCGCCGCTATCCACGCCATGCGCGTGCTCACCGATCCGGCCGAGACCGGCGCGGTGACCCTGGCGCTGCCCCAGGATGTGCAGGCCGAAGCTTACGATTACCCCGATTACTTTCTGCAAAAGCGCGTTCACCGCATCGACCGCCGCCCGGCCACCGAAGCGATGCTCGGCGATGCCCTGGCACTGCTCAAGGGCAAGCGCCAGCCGTTGATCATCTGCGGCGGCGGGGTGAAATACGCCGGCGCCAACGCAGCGTTGCAGGCGTTTGCCGAGCGCTTCGCAATCCCCTTCGCCGAGACCCAGGCCGGCAAGAGCGCGGTGGTGTCCAGCCATCCGCTGAATGTCGGTGGCGTCGGCGAAACCGGTTGCCTGGCGGCGAACCTGCTGGCCAAGGAAGCAGACCTGATTATCGGGATTGGCACCCGCTACAGCGATTTCACCACCGCGTCCAAATGGCTGTTCCAGCATCCGGATGTGCAGTTTCTTAACCTCAACATCAGCCCGTGCGACGCCTTGAAGCTCGACGGCGTGCAATTGCTGGCCGACGCGCGCTCCGGTCTGGAGGCTTTGTCCGCTGCGATGGGTGACTATCGTGCCGAATGGGGCGGGCAGATCGCCGATGCCAAAGCCCAACTGGATGCCGAAGTGGACCGGATCTATCAGGCTGACTTCCAGGCCCAGGATTTCGTCCCTGAAATCAACGATCACATGGACCCGGCCGTATTTCGCGAATTCATCGAACTCACCGGCTCCTGCCTGACCCAGAGCCGGGTACTGGGCACCCTCAACGAGACCCTGGCGGATGAGGCGATTATCGTCGCCGCTGCCGGCAGCCTGCCCGGCGACTTGCAGCGCAGTTGGCGCAGCAAGGGCGTGAACACCTATCACGTCGAGTACGGTTATTCGTGCATGGGCTACGAGGTGAACGCGGCGCTGGGCGTGAAGCTGGCCGAGCCCGACAAAGAGGTCTATGCCCTGGTGGGTGACGGCTCTTACATGATGCTGCATTCGGAGCTGGCGACCTCGATCCAGGAGCGCCGCAAGATCAATGTGGTGCTGCTGGACAACATGACGTTCGGTTGCATCAACAACCTGCAAATGGAACACGGCATGGACAGCTTCGGCACCGAGTTCCGCTTCCGCAACCCGGACACCGGCAAGCTCGATGGCGGCTTCGTGCCGGTGGACTTCGCCATGAGTGCGGCAGCCTATGGCTGCAAGACCTACAAGGTGAAGACCCTCGACGAACTGCACGCGGCCCTGGCCGATGCGCGGTTGCAAACGGTCTCGACACTGATCGATATCAAGGTTCTGCCCAAGACCATGATCCACAAGTACCTGTCGTGGTGGCGGGTCGGCGTCGCGCAAGTTTCCACCAGTGCCCGCACCGATGCGGTCGCCAGGACCCTTAACGAACGACTGGCCAAGGCCCGTCAATACTGATTGCCCCAACCCTACGAAAGGAGTTCTACATGTCTTTGAAGCTGGGCGTTATCGGCACCGGGGCCATCGGCCAGGACCATATCCGTCGTTGCAGTCAGACCTTGCTCAACAGCCAGGTGGTTGCTGTTACCGACATCAACCTCACCCAGGCGGCAAAGGTGGTGGCCGATCTGAAGTTGACCGCCGAGGTGTATCCCGACGGCCATGCCTTGATCAGTGCGCCGGACGTGGAGGCGATCCTGGTCACTTCCTGGGGCCCGAGCCACGAAGAGTTCGTACTGGCGGCGATCACGGCCGGTAAACCGGTGTTCTGTGAAAAGCCCCTGGCGGTCACGGCCGAAGGCTGTCGCAAGATCGTCGAAGCCGAAGTCGCCCATGGCAAGCGGCTGGTTCAGGTCGGTTTCATGCGCCCGTACGATGAAGGTTATCGAGCGCTCAAGGCGGTGATCGACAGCGGCCAGATCGGCGAGCCGCTGATGCTGCACTGCGCTCATCGCAATCCGAGCGTGGGGGAGAATTACAAGACCGACATGGCGATCACCGACACCTTGATCCATGAACTGGATGTGTTGCGCTGGCTGCTGGCCGATGACTACGTTTCGGTGCAGGTGGTGTTCCCGCGCAAGACCAGCAAGGCGCTGGCGCACCTGCGCGATCCGCAGATCGTGCTGCTGGAAACCGCCAGGGGCACGCGCATCGATGTGGAGGTGTTCGTCAACTGCCAGTATGGCTACGACATCCAGTGCGAAGTGGTGGGGGAAACCGGCATCGCCAAACTCCCGGAGCCGTCCCAGGTGCAACTGCGCAGTGGCGCCAAGCTGTCCAACGCCATTCTGATGGACTGGAAGGATCGCTTCATTGCGGCTTACGACGTTGAGTTGCAGGCGTTCATCGACGGCGTGCGCGCCGGGCAAGTGGGTGGACCCTCGGCCTGGGACGGCTTCGCCGCGGCAGTGGCGGCGGATGCCTGCGTCGAAGCGCAGCAGAGCGGGCAGATCGTCAAAGTCGAGCTGCCCGAGCGCCCGCGTTTCTACGGTTAAATGCATTCCCTATGGGAGCGGGCTTGCTCGCGAAGGCGTAGTGTCAGTCGCCATCAATGCTGAATGTACCGCCGCCTTCGCGAGCCAGCCCGCTCCCACAGTCGACCGCGTTTACCCTGAAGATACTCGCTCCCACATGGGATCTGTGGTGAGCAGAGTTCCCGCAGTTACCCGAGAACAAACTGTGGGAGCTGGGCTTGCATTCATTCAGTGATCAACAAGGAGCTTTCATGCGCATCGGACTAGTAGGCTACGGCAAGGGCGGGCGGTTTTTCCATGCGCCGCTGATCAGCAGTCTGCCCGGGGCTACGTTTGTCGGCGTGGTGACGCGGTCCGCTGAGCGGCGCCAGCAACTGGCGAATGAGCACCCGCACGCCCAAGCCTTCGACACCCTCGAACAGTTGGTGGCCGCAGGCGTCGATGCGGTGGTGGTGTCCACGCCGCTGGACGGTCGTCCGGCCGTGGTCATGCAGGCCATTGAACTGGGTGTGGCGGTGGTCAGCGACAAACCTTTCGCCCTTGATGCCGCACAGGCCGAGGCGATGGTGCTGGCCGCCGAGCAGCGCAACGTGCCGCTGACCGTGTATCAGAATCGCCGCTGGGATTCGGACTACCTGACCTTGCGCAAACTGCTGGAGTCCGCT
The DNA here is from genome assembly GCF_030687835.1 of Pseudomonas hefeiensis. Classification (NCBI taxonomy): domain Bacteria; kingdom Pseudomonadati; phylum Pseudomonadota; class Gammaproteobacteria; order Pseudomonadales; family Pseudomonadaceae; genus Pseudomonas; species Pseudomonas hefeiensis. The sequence goes on along the minus strand of NZ_CP117449.1, from coordinate 3,697,352 downwards.
GCGCTGGGGCAAGTCATTCGTTTTGAGTCCAGCGTCGAGCGCTATTCGCCTGCCTCAGTCGGCAAAGGCAGCGGCGGCGGGTTTCTGCGGGACCTGGGTAGCCATCTGGTGGACCAGGCGCTGCAATTGTTCGGGCCGGTGACCAGGGTGTACGCCGAGCTGGATTACCGACAACCCGACCAGACGTTCGACAACGGCTTTTTTATGTGCCTGACCCATGCCAGCGGCGTGCTTTCCCACCTGAGCGGCAGTTGCCTGCAAAACGCACCGCGCCCGCGCTTTCGGGTCAGCGGCACCGAGGGCTGTTACACCGTCGAGGGCCTGGACGGGCAGGAGGCCCAGGCGCTGGCTGGGTTGAGCCCGGCGACCGAGGGTGAGCGCTGGGGGAGCGAAGAGCATCGGCGCTGGGGCTGGTTCGAGCAAGGTAGCGAGCGCGAGCGTGTGGCGTCGGAGCGCGGCTGCTGGATGGCGTTCTACCAGAGCCTGCAAACCGCCTTGCAGAACGCCGGCCCGCTGCCAGTGCAAGCTCGTGATGCACTGGCGACCACGCGCATTCTGGACGCGGCAAGGCAGAGCGCCGAACAGGGTGAAGTGGTGATGTTATCCACGCCTGTCGGCCATGGAATAAAAAACGAATAAAATTCTAAAATGAGTTGATATGGAAAATATTTTCCAATAAAGTCGATTCCAGGTTACCGACAACCCTGTTCGTCTTTTGCCAAGCCCGCCTTGAGCCAATCACGGACAAAACAAAAACAAGAAACACAGCTAGGTACCGTCGATGAAAACCTTCAGCCGCTCTGCGTTTCACCTGCCACGCCTGCTGCGCTTGTGCGCAATCCTTCCCCTGTTCGAATCCCTGTGCATTCAGCGCAACGGCGCCGTGGTGTGTTGCATGCCCGGTGCGCCCATCGTGCGTTTGCCCCGTTCCTGAGATCCATCACGCCTTATCCATAAAACCAACAAAAAAGTGGAGAAAGACCGTTCATGAAGACCAAGACCCGTATCGCCTCGCTGGCCCTGTCGTTGATGCTCACCAGCGGCGCCGCCCTGGCGGACCTGAAGATCGGCGTCAGCATGTCCCAGTTCGATGACACCTGGCTGACGTACCTGCGTGAGTCGATGGACAGCAAAGCCAAGTCCCTGCCGGACGACGTCACCTTGCAGTTCGAAGACGCACGCAGTGATGTGGTCAAGCAACTGAGTCAGGTGGAAAACTTTATCAGCCAGAAGGTCGACGCAATCATCGTCAACCCGGTGGACACTGCCGCCACCCAGCGCATAACCCAGGCCGCCGTCGCCGCCGGTATCCCGTTGGTGTACGTCAATCGTCGTCCCGACGACCTGAAGCTGCCCGCTGGCGTGGTGACCGTGGCGTCCGACGATCTGGAAGCCGGCCGGATGCAGATGCAATACCTGGCCGACAAGATGGGTGGCAAGGGCAACATCGTGATTCTGCTGGGTGACCTGGCGAACAACTCCACCACCAACCGCACCAAGGGCGTCAAGGAAGTGCTGGCCAAGTACCCGGGCATCAAGATCGAGCAAGAGCAGACCGGTATCTGGTCGCGGGATAAAGGCATGACACTGGTGAACGACTGGCTGACTCAGGGTCGTGAGTTCAATGCCGTGGTCTCCAACAACGACGAAATGGCCATCGGCGCGGCCATGGCACTCAAGGGTGCCGGCAAGGAGAAAGGCAGCGTACTGATCGCCGGGGTCGATGGCACGCCGGACGGCCTGAACGCCGTGAAGAAAGGCGAGATGGCGGTCTCGGTGTTCCAGGACGCCAAGGGCCAGGCCGACGGCTCCATCGATACGGCGGTGAAAATGGTCAAGAAGCAGCCCGTCGAGCAGGCCGTGTGGGTGCCGTATCGCCTGATCACCCCGGAGAACGTCGACCAGTTCAAGTGACGTTCAACCCATCGCCGCCCACCACCACAATAAGCAGGCAAGGTCGCACCGTCGACCTTGCCAAGGGAGTACCTGACCATGTTCGCTTCAGCGACTGCTTCGAGCGCCCCGGCGGCTACTGTCCGACCGGACGTAACACCTGAAGAACCGTACCTGCTGGAAGTCGCCAATGTCAGCAAGGGGTTTCCCGGCGTGGTGGCCCTGTCGGATGTGCAATTGCGGGTGCGCCCCGGCTCGGTGCTGGCCTTGATGGGCGAGAACGGTGCGGGCAAATCCACCCTGATGAAAATTGTGGCCGGTATCTACCAACCGGACGCCGGTGAATTGCGCCTGCGGGGCAAGCCGGTGAAGTTCGACACACCTTTGGCAGCCTTGCAGGCTGGCATCGCGATGATCCACCAGGAACTGAACCTGATGCCCCATATGAGCATCGCCGAAAATATCTGGATCGGCCGCGAGCAGCTCAACGGCCTGCATATGGTTGATCACGGGGAAATGCACCGTTGCACCGCCAAGTTGCTGGAGCGCCTGCGCATCAACCTTGATCCCGAGGAGCAGGTGGGCAATCTGAGCATTGCCGAACGGCAGATGGTCGAGATCGCCAAGGCGGTGTCCTACGACTCTGACATTCTGATCATGGACGAGCCGACCTCAGCCATCACCGAGACGGAGGTCGCCCATCTGTTCTCGATCATCGCCGACCTCAAGTCTCAGGGTAAGGGCATCATCTACATCACCCACAAAATGAACGAGGTGTTCGCCATCGCCGATGAAGTGGCGGTGTTTCGCGACGGCGCCTACATCGGCCTGCAACGGGCCGACAGTATGGACGGCGACAGCCTGATCTCGATGATGGTCGGGCGTGAATTGAGCCAGTTGTTCCCGGTGCGGGAACAGCCCATCGGCGATTTGTTGCTGTCGGTGCGTGACCTGAGCCTGGATGGCGTGTTCAAGGGTGTGTCCTTCGACCTGCATGCTGGTGAAATCCTTGGCATCGCCGGACTCATGGGCTCGGGTCGGACCAACGTCGCCGAGGCGATTTTCGGGGTCACCCCGAGCACCAGCGGCGAAATCTTCCTGGACGGCCAACCGGTGCGCATCAGCGACCCGCACATGGCTATCGAAAAGGGCTTTGCGCTGTTGACCGAAGATCGCAAGCTCAGCGGCCTGTTCCCGTGTCTGTCGGTGCTGGAAAACATGGAAATGGCCGTATTGCCTCATTACGTCGGCAACGGCTTCATCCAGCAGAAAGCCCTGCGCGCATTGTGCGAAGACATGTGCAAGAAACTGAGGGTCAAGACCCCGTCTCTGGAACAGTGCATCGACACCTTGTCCGGCGGCAACCAACAGAAAGCCCTGCTGGCCCGCTGGCTGATGACCAACCCGCGCATCCTGATCCTCGACGAGCCGACTCGCGGCATCGACGTTGGCGCCAAGGCCGAGATCTACCGGCTCATTTCCTACCTCGCCAGTGAAGGCATGGCGGTGATCATGATTTCTTCGGAACTGCCGGAAGTACTGGGCATGAGCGACCGCGTGATGGTGATGCATGAAGGTGACCTGACGGGCACGCTGGACCGTAGCGAGGCGACCCAGGAACGGGTCATGCAACTGGCTTCGGGGTTGCTCTAGCGGTTAAACGAATCGACGCCGGCAGCGATCCCTGCGCCGCCGGTAAGCAATAAAAAAAGGTGAGTGGTTATGAACGCGATACTGGAAAACAAACCCGCGGCCGCACCGGCCCGGACACGTCGGCGGCTACCGACGGAACTGAGTATCTTCCTGGTGCTGATTGGCATCGGCCTGGTGTTCGAAGTGTTCGGCTGGATCGTGCGCGACCAGAGTTTCCTGATGAACTCCCAGCGCCTGGTGCTGATGATCCTGCAAGTGTCGATCATCGGTCTGCTGGCCATCGGGGTGACCCAGGTGATCATCACCACCGGTATCGACCTGTCGTCCGGTTCGGTGCTGGCGTTGTCAGCCATGATCGCCGCCAGCCTGGCCCAGACGTCGGACTTCACCCGGGCGGTGTTCCCCTCCCTGACGGACTTGCCGGTGTGGATACCGGTGGTGGCGGGGCTGGGTGTTGGGCTGTTGGCCGGAGCGATCAATGGCAGCATCATCGCCATCACGGGCATCCCACCCTTTATTGCCACCCTCGGCATGATGGTCTCGGCCCGCGGTCTGGCGCGTTACTACACCGAAGGCCAGCCGGTGAGCATGTTGTCCGATTCCTATACGGCCATCGGTCATGGTGCCATGCCGGTGATCATCTTCCTGGTGGTGGCGGTGATTTTCCATATCGCCCTGCGCTACACCAAGTACGGCAAATACACCTACGCCATCGGCGGCAACATGCAGGCGGCGCGCACCTCGGGCATCAACGTCAAGCGCCACTTGGTGATCGTCTACAGCATCGCCGGCTTGCTGGCGGGGCTGGCCGGGGTGGTGGCTTCGGCACGGGCCGCCACCGGGCAGGCCGGCATGGGCATGTCCTATGAGCTGGACGCGATTGCCGCAGCGGTGATCGGCGGCACCAGTCTGGCCGGAGGGGTGGGGCGCATCACCGGGACGGTGATCGGCGCGCTGATCCTCGGGGTCATGGCCAGTGGGTTCACCTTCGTCGGGGTCGATGCCTATATCCAGGACATCATCAAGGGGCTGATCATTGTGGTGGCGGTGGTCATCGACCAGTACCGCAACAAGCGTAAACTCAAACGCTGAACGGTCTTACGCTGCGACAAAGCGCCACGCCTGACCCGCGTGGCGTTGCCATTTGTCTTCTTGATACAGCTATTGAATCGAATTTCTTGTTATAAACGCACTCCGATGACTGCCGAAAGCTTGTCAGAGAACATTTAGAAGGGTTGTCGGACATTTTCCCTATGTTTTCAGTTGCTGACGCTTCGACTCGGCCTTAGACTGCCGCCCCTCGTAAATTGAGTGCCGGGTGGCGCTTGGAATAGACGGCGCCTTCCCGATGAGCGTGGCAGCGCGCTGCGGGACGCTTCATAATTCGTCTTAATGCACGTTTTTTTATAGAGAAATCAATGACAAAGGAAAAGTTGCTGGCCATGCCGGCGGATGACTACATGAATGCCGAGCAGCTGGCTTTCTTCACCAAGCTGTTGCAGAACATGAAAGTGGAAACCCACGAGCGCATCGAACAGAACCGAATCGCCATTGAGAGCCTGGATACCCCGGCTGACCCGGCGGACGCTGCTTCCGTAGAAGAAGAGCGGACCTGGCTGGTCAACGCCATCGATCGCGACCAGCGCATGCTGCCTCAGCTGGAGCAGGCCCTGGACCGTATCAACGACGACAGCTTCGGCTGGTGTGATGACAGCGGCGAGCCAATCGGCCTCAAGCGCTTGCTGATCAGCCCGACCACCAAGTACTGCATCGAAGCTCAGGAACGTCACGAGCAGATCGACAAGCATCAGCGTCAGGCCTGATTCGCGTTTCAGAAAAGATCGCAGCTTTCATCCGGAAGCTGCGATTTTTTGCTTTCGTCTGCGCCTGTTCGTCTACTTCCGTTGACCCCCCGCAAGAACACGACTAATGGACCATGGATAATGGCTCCGTAGTGGCGTTTAATGCAGGTATAACAACGAGAAATGTGGGTGATCAACATGGCGACAGACGGTTCCGTGGCGAATGCGGTACAGGCACAGGTGCCTGTGGCCAACAGCATGGCGCGCTGGTTGACGCCGACTTTGCAGAGCCTGGCGCTGACATTGCTGCTGTGCGGCATGACGCTGGGCGGCTGGTCGTTGTATCTGGGCCTGCCCCTGGCGATGCTCATCGTCTGGCTGCCGCGCCTACGCTCGCGCCTGGCTGCCGCGCCTGAGCCGGTAGCCGCGGACACTTTGGCCGAGCTGACCCGCGACCTGTCTTACACCACCAGCCATAACGCGTTGTCAGCGGCCGGCGTCGCCTATTCGGTCAAGCAACTGGCTGGCAAGGTCCAGTCGCAGCTCGACGCGGCGGCGCAAATCGTCGGCAATGCCGAATCGATGATTGCCACCGAACAGGCCACCTCGCAACTCAGCCAGCAGGCCCTGAGTGCCGCCAGTGAGGCCCATCGCAGCAGCGTTGCCGGGCGCAGCGAACTGGTGGAGTCCATCAGCCGGATGCACCAGCTCAGCCAGCGTGCAAACGACAGTCGCGAGTTGATCGAGGCGCTGAGCGTACGCAGCGATGAGATCCAGCGGGTAAGCCTGGTGATTCAGTCGATCGCCAGCCAGACCAACTTATTGGCGCTGAACGCGGCCATCGAAGCTGCGCGGGCCGGTGAACATGGTCGTGGTTTCGCGGTGGTGGCTGATGAGGTCCGTGGGCTGGCCGGGCGTACGGCCGCGGCAACCGGCGAGGTTGGCGTAATGGTTGCGGACATCCAGCAGCGCACCGCCCAGGTGGTGGAGCAGATCCGGCAACTGGCCAGTGACCTGGACAGTGGCGTGCAGCAGGTCGAACACACCGGTCAGCACCTGGAAAACATTGCCCGGCTGGCGGCCGGCGTCGAAACCCAGGTCAGCGCCATCGCCCAAGGCACCGACACCAACCGCGAACAACTCGACAGCCTGTTTCATGCCATCGAACAGATGCGCAGCGACCTGTCCATCAGCGATCAGCAGACCCAGCGCCTGGCCCAGGCGGCGGTGCAAATGGAAGGCCAGGCCGAAACCATCAGCGAGCGCCTGGCCGAGGTTGGCCTGGACGACTATCACCAACGGGTCTACGACCTGGCGCGCGAAGGGGCGAGTCAGATCGCCGCACGATTCGAGGCGGACATTGACCAGGGCCGTGTCAGCCTGGAGGATCTGTTCGACCGCAGCTACCAGCCGATTCCCAATACCCAGCCCGCCAAGTTCCAGACCCGTTTCGACCGCTATACCGATCAGGTCCTGCCGGCCCTCCAGGAACCGTTGCTCGCCCGGCACGAGGGCCTGGTTTTCGCGATTGCCTGTACCCAGGAAGGTTATGTACCGACCCACAACAACGTCTTCAGCCAACCCTTGACCGGCGATCCGCAAGTGGACACGGTGAACAATCGCACTAAACGCAAATTCTCCGACCGCACCGGGATCCGTTGCGGCAGCCACCAGCAGCCCGTGCTGTTGCAGACCTACACTCGAGATACGGGTGAGCTGATGCATGACCTTTCAGTGCCGATCATGCTCAAGGGGCGTCATTGGGGTGGCTTGCGGCTGGGTTATAAGCCAGAGAAGCCGCGCTAGGCCTCATGCAGTTCTCTGGCCCGCACTTGAACAAATGGTGGCGAGGTTTGATCGGTTATTTACCGTCGTGCAAACGGACATTCAACTGATCTACCAGCACCGCCTCTTCGCCGTCGGCGAGCAGCCATTCGCGAAGTAGATCTTTCTGTTGCTCCGACCAGAAGTCGGCCTCCACCAGTTTGATCTCCGGGTCCAGCGGATGTGCCATGATGAAGTCATCGATGGCTTCGCCATCCGAAGGCAGGCCTAGTTGATCGAACAGGGTTCTGAGTTCGTGCGAAGGCTGTTCCATGGGGTTCTCCTTTGGGCGGGCGCCGTCATGGCGCCTCGGTTGCTTCCCTTTATCTGAGGCAAACGCCCGTCAGGAGTTCGATCGGGTTCAGGCTTTCAACGCGCCTTCATCCACGGCGAGTTTCAGGGCTATTGCCGCTGCCCGCGCGGCTTCGGCGGCGATCTCGGGGGTTTTGAACCAGCGATCCTTTTCCACCTGATGATAACTGGTGGTGGTCAAGGGGGGCTTGGCGCGCATCACGATGACGGCCTGGAATTCGCCTTCGACCTCTCTGGCCTCGCCCCGGATGAAAAATTCGCCAATATCAAATTCCGTCACGTCGCGCCTTTCCTTCACAAGTCATAGTATGGGTGCGCGATCCGTCAATGGGGGACGGGCTTCGCGGGGCGGGCAGTATGGCAGCAGTTGCCCGTCGCGGCTGAGTTAAGTGATGGGCGTGGCGTATATCAGGTCAAGCGCTTCGTTCCAGACGCCTGGCCAGGTAGCAAGCCTCGTTATGATCGGTGCGGAAACCTCGTACACGGCCAGTCGATGTTTCTTCAATATGGAAAAAGCACTTGCCGGCCAGAACCACCCGATAACGCGGTTGAAACAAAGAAACAGGCAGGTAATGGACCTCGGCAAACGCGTCAGGCTTGTTAGCGATGCAAGGGGTGAGGGGTTGGGTCAGTGTGGTGAAAGTGCCCATGTGAATTCCTTTTCTATGGTTTACCGACGAATTGCCGAGTGTTTTGAGTAGTCTCCACGCCTGCGGCTGCTCTAGAATCGGCAGCACTGTGTGGATGGCTGTGCCTATCTAAAGCAATTTTTTTTGGCCTCGATGTCAGAAAAATGCTTTTCTAAGTGAGAAATTTCCCTAAAGTTAGTAGTCCCACCTTTTCCGATGCTCAGAGTGGCGTTTTCCTTCAGCCTCTGACGACCCCGCGGGAAAGACGGCGAGAGTGGCAATCCTTTAGTCTTCTCTCGCCCCGGGGCAGGGCACGCCGTTCACTTCGAATTTTCAGTTTCAGGTCCACTGCGACACACAGTCGGCACGGGTTCTCGTGGTCCGTCCTTTTCAGAGGGCGGGCCGTTTACAAAGATGGGGATGTTTCCTTGGCAGTAAGTAATCTCGACATGCATGCGTTATTCGTACTTGGTGACCTGCGGGCAAAACTGGTCAAGCAATTCCAGTCGCGCTTCGTCTACATCACCGAGCAAACCGCCGAAGGTATCTATGTTGCCGAAATCGACACTGAGTCGGCCCTGGTGGTCGATGACAAGCCCAGGCTTGAACTCAAAGTCGGTGATCATTTTCGTGCAGCGGTATTGCCGAGCCGTGAAGGTGGCAAGTTTGAAATCAGGTTTCGCGAAATCAAACTGACGGTCTATGGCCTCGGGGATTACGCGTTCGTAACCACCCCCGGTGGCCACGCGATCCTGTTCAAGGAAGGGCACAGCGTGGTGACCGTATTCGCTGCCAATGAGCAGTTACATGAGGGCCTGACCAAGACGTTGAAGGCGGTGACCGCCAAAGCCGCCAAGTGGCGCAAGGGCGAACTGGTCACCTTCAAAGCCAGCGAGTAATGCCTGCAGTGACGGTGCAGGGACGGTGAGAGCCGGGTTGGCACAATGCCTGGGATCCGCATTTCGGTAACAGTTTTCACAGGATCGGGTTGGAACCTCGGCTACAGTCAGTTGACTGAACTGTTCAGAGGCTTGCGTCTGGTTACGCAGGACCTTTCAGCTATCGCTGTGTCTGTTACGAGGTGCAACGCATGAAACGAGTTCGACAGTGGTTGGCTGCCTGGGCCACCTGTGCGGTGATGGTTTCGCCACTCCCGGTATCGGCCGCGCAGGCGCCGATCCATTTTGCCGACCTGAATTGGGAAAGCGGCAGCCTGATCACCGATATCCTGCGGGTCATCGTCGAAAAGGGCTATGGGCTGCCGACCGACACATTGCCGGGCACTACCATTACCCTGGAAACGGCGCTGGCCAATAACGACATCCAGGTGATCGGGGAAGAGTGGGCGGGGCGCAGCCCGGTGTGGGTCAAGGCCGAGGCTGAAGGCAAGGTGATCGCCTTGGGCGATACGGTCAAGGGCGCGACCGAAGGCTGGTGGGTCCCGGAGTATGTGATCAAGGGCGATCCGGCCAGGGGCATCAAACCCATGGCGCCGGATCTGCGCAGCGTCGAAGACCTGGCGCGCTACAAGCATGTCTTCAAAGACCCGGAAAGCCCCAGCAAGGGCCGCTTCCTCAACAGTCCCATCGGCTGGACCTCCGAAGTCGTCAACAAGCAGAAGCTCAAGGCTTATGGGCTGTCCGACAGCTATGTGAATTTCCGCAGTGGTTCGGGGGCGGCGCTGGATGCGGAAATCAGCTCGTCGATCCGCCGAGGCAAGCCGATTCTGTTTTATTACTGGTCGCCTACGCCGCTGCTGGGACGTTTCAAGTTGGTGCAGTTGCAAGAGCCTGCGTTCGATGCCGAGGCCTGGAAAACCCTGACCGATGCCGACAACCCCAACCCCAAGCCAACCCGCTCCCTGGCCTCGAAGCTGTCGATTGGCGTATCCGCGCCGTTCCAGAAGCAGCACCCGGACATTGCCGAGTTTTTCAGTAAGGTTGACCTGCCGATCGAGCCGTTGAACAAGGCCCTGGCCGACATGAGCGAAAAGCACACACCGCCGCGTGAAGCCGCGGTAGCGTTCCTCAAGGCCCATCCACAGGTCTGGCAGGCCTGGTTGCCCAAGGAGGTTGCCGACAAAGTCGCCGCCGGTCTGTAGCGCGTCAGGTTGAACTCTTGATCTTGAGCAATGCGTCATTCGCCGCAAACCGGCAATCTGCGCCCGTGCGGCGAAATGCCGAATTCGAGCTAGGATGATTGTTCAACCTTTCAAGGAGGCTGGCGAATGACGCTTTTAGTGGCTCGGTCGCTGGTCGCAATATTTGCGACCATCAGCTTGATTCATTTGTATTGGGCCCTGGGCGGCCGATGGGCGGCCCTGGCGGTCGTGCCTCAGGTTCCGGTGACACAAGGACAGACGCTTCGCCCGGCATTCAACCCATCGGGCTGGTTGACACTGCTGGTGGCGCTTGCGCTGCTGCTGATCGCAGTTCTGGTGTGCCTGCGAGTCGGCTTGCTGGCACCGCCCGTCACCCATCGGGCCTTGCAATGGCTGATCAGCGCGATCGCCTTGCTGATGTTCGCCCGTGCCATTGGCGAATCGAACCTGGTGGGTTTCTTCAAGGAGGTCAAGGGCTCGACGTTCGCCAAGCTCGACACCTGGGTCTATTCACCGTTATGTGTCGTGCTTGGCGCCGGCCTGCTGACGGTTGCCTGGGCCTGAACGCAGGGCGCTTGTGGTGTCGATCAGGTCGCGGATTGAAGAGCCGTCCAGTGTTCCATCTCTTGGGCGATGAAGTGGTTCACCAGGTCGCTGTACATTTTCTCGATCGCATCCGGGCTAAGGCCCTCCGCCTCGGCCCACTGGCGCCGGGTCGCCAGCATGGCCTGGAAGCGTTCCGGAGCACGCACCGCCGTGGCTGAGGTCTTGAACTTCGACGCTGCCAGTACGTACTGAAAGCGCTTGCCCAGCAGTTTGATAACGGCTTGGTCAAGGGCATCGATCTCGCGCCGGATGTCTTCCATATTCGCGCAATCGCAGGGTTGTAGCTGATTGTGCACTTCCATGCAGTCACTCCTTGTTGAAGTAGGAACGGCCCAATCCGAGCCGATCTTCGATAGGACAGGAAACTCCCTGTGCAAGCAAGCTCCCGTCGCCACAGAGGTAAATTCCTACGAGATTTTCGGATCACCTCTTGCCGCACCGCTGTGAGTGCACGGTTTTCTGTGGGAGCAAAGCTTGCTCGCGATGCAGGCACTTCGGCCCCCCGGAAGACCGCGTCATCTTCATCGCGGGCAAGCCTTGCTCCCACAGAAGGCTTGCGCTGAGATTTTTCGGAGTTTTTCTAGCGACAGCTGCGAAAACACAACTGTTTGTTTAGCTTTCGAGCCCGCGCTGTTCGATCACGCCAAACACATCCGCCACGTCCTGTACCAGAATCCGGGCGACGTTGGTGAGGGTGTTGATGTCGCTCGTCGCTGAATCGCGCAGGCTGGAGCAGGCCACCAGTGTCAGGTAATCGAGCGTGGCGTGCAGGCGTTCGCTGGCGCAGGCATGGAGTTCGGGCAGTGGAGCGTGGGTGTCGATCAGCAGGACGGGGTGGGTGGTGGCGGTTTGGGTGAGTGGGGTGAAGCGGCTGGATGGTTGATTCGTTGTCATAAGGTTGCACTCATTTGATAGAAAGAATCGCCACCTTTTTGCTGCGAATCAAATGGGTGGCAGTTGCGCGAGGGTTCGCAGACCGAGGAACCAATCCAAAACTCGGCAGACCCGAAAGTCTCCCGCGCGCAACCGCCATAAAATGAAAGCGGGCAAGTTTGCCTGAATTCAATTTGACGGTATCTAGATTTGTTCACTCGGGCTGCGAAACCCCATCACCGGCCAAAGCCAGCGACGAACCCAACTATAGAAGTCGATCCCGGCACCCACAACCTACCTGTAGGACGCCCCCCGTCCCCTGTGGCGAGGGGATTTATCCCCGCTGGGCTGCGCAGCAGTCGCAAACCCGGTGTCTGCGGTGTACCTGGCGAAACGAGGTGCCCAGTTTGGGGCTGCTTCGCAGCCCAGCGGGGATAAATCCCCTCGCCACAGAGGTAAATTCCTACGAGGTTTTCAGACCGGCTCTGGCCGTCACTGCTTGGAGTGCGCAGGTTCCAGTGGGAGCAAAGCTTGCTCGCGATGCAGGCACCTCGGTCCCCCGGAAGACCGCGTCATCTTCATCGCGGGCAAGCCTTGCTCCCACAGAAGGCTTGCGCTGAGCTTTTTCGGAGTTTTTCTAGCGACAGCTGCGAAAAAACGCCCTGATATCCTCCGCCAACAACTCCGGCTGCTCCAGCGCGGCAAAGTGACCACCGCGAGGCATGAGGGTCCATCGCTCCACGTTATAGCAGCGCTCCACCCAGCTCCTCGGCGGCATGGGCAGTTCCTTGGGAAACAGCGCAACCCCAACCGGTGGTTTCACCCGTTCTCCGTGGTTGAATAGCAACGGCCGCTTGCTACCTGCCACATACTGGCGAAACGACGAGCCGATGCAATTCGTCAGCCAGTACAGGGTGACATTGCTCAGCAGCCAGTCATGATCAATGGCGGGGCGGGTATCGCACCAGGACAGGATCTTTTCCCCCATCCATGCCAGCAGTCCCGCCGGTGAGTCATTCAGGCCCACGGCCAGGCTTTGCGGTTTGGTTCGCTGAATGTGCCCATAGGCACCCTCGGCATCGGCAAATGCCGCGGCGCGTTGCAAGAAGACCGTTTCGGCCTCCGTTAGCGGTGGTTCGGTTTCGCCAAGGGGAGGGCGATAGGACCCCGGGATGTAATTGAGGTGTATGCCTGGCACCCGCTCGGGAAACCGTACGCCGAGCCAGCTCGACACGCCCGCGCCAATGTCCCCGCCCTGGGCGCCAAACCGGTCATAGCCCAGCCCCGTCATCAACTCACTCCACAAACCGGCTACTTCATAAGGCCCCATGTCGGATTGCTTGAACGGCGCGGAAAAGGTGTAGCCGGGTAGCGACGGCACCACCACATCAAAGGCATCTGTCGGATCGCCGCCATGGCTGGCGGGGTCGGTCAGTAACGGGATTATTCGTTGCATCTCGATGAATGAACCCGGCCAGCCATGGGTGAGAATCAGCGGCATCGGATTCGGCCCGACGCCCCGCTGATGAATGAAATGAACCCTTTGTTCGCCGATGTCGGCGACAAATTGCGGCAGACGATTAAGTGCTGCCTCCTGAGCGCGCCAATCGAATGGGCTCGACCAATAGGCGAGAAGCTCTCGTAGCACATCCATGTCCATGCCTTCGCTCCAGCCTTGGCCGGCCAGGGGCTCTGGCAACCTTGCGTTCAACAGGCGGTGCCGAAGGTCTTCAAGGGCGCTTTCGGGGATGTCGATGGAGAAAGGTTCGATGAGCATGCGTGTTTTCGTCCTGATTACGTAGCATCTGAAAATGACATGACATGGGTCGCAAAATCATCTTCTACCGGCCGAAATCCGCAGTGAAGGTAAAAGGCTGCGCCCTCCGGTGTGTCTGTAGACAGGCGCACCGCTTGGAACCGTGATGCTGCATGCTCCAAGAGATGCTCCACCAAAAAACTGCCCGCCTTCAGGCCCCTTGAGGTTCGCGTGACATATACCCTTCGTAACCTACCGACACTCGGGGCGGCATGGGGATCATATGAAAGTCCGCCAACGGCAATCAGTTGCCCGTTGCAGAAGACTCCTAGAAAGCACTCCCCAGGTTGATCGAATCGATTGGACCCGTTTCTCCAATCGGTGATCAAGCGAGTAAGAAACCTGAAACCCTCTGTGACAGATTCTGCCTCTAGTTGCAGAATCGCCGAAGGAAGTTCTAGCAGTTGCCGTACCGTCAGTTCTCGTGCTGATTCAATCACTGGACATTCCTGTGTTGCTTAAGATGCCGGCATGACCTGGGCGCAGCTAGTGTAGCCACGATGGCCGTGCTTGATGCTGGACGAGTACCGCAGATTAAAGATGGAAATGCCTAACGAAGGAGTGGTACATGGCACGCTATTTCAAGAATCCGGACAGTGATCAAGTGGATGAAGTGGATGCGTTCCAAGTGTTGGCGATTCTGTTTTTGGGCGTGATCTATCTGTTTTTCGCAGAGCTCTGGCGACACTTGCTGATCTGGCCTGGCATCGTGGCTATCGGTCTTGTGGCTGGACCGTGATGGATGGCAGGGGCTCGACCTAGGCTCTCGGGCTTTTAGCCCAATGTGTTGGCCCTCAGCGATCATTGCGCTAGAGTCCCAGCCCAAGTTTAAACAGAGCGCCAAGGATGAATGAAAATCACCACGGAAGTTGCCTATGCGGCGAGATCCGTTACGAAATTTCGGCAAAGCTCAAGGCGTTGACTCATTGCCATTGCAGGCGCTGCCAGAAAGCTCATGGTGCTGCGTTCGCAACCTATGCCAGCGTTCCGGCTGTTTCACTGCGAATCTCAGCAAATGGAAACGTGCTCAGGTTGTATGAATCCGAAACTGGCGTCAAACGGCAGTTCTGCGGGGCCTGCGGTTCAAGCTTGTTCTGGTCTGACCCTCACGGTGCGTTTCCAGACTGGATATCGGTTGCCGTAGCCACTCTTGATACTGATTTCACACCTCACAAACAACAGCACAGCTATCGCGAAACCAGCTTTGAATGGCTAGTCTTGTCGGATTGCGTTGAGTCGACATTGCTTGAGAAACCTTAAGCAATCCGGCCCTCTCTCTGGAAAACATGATGCTTCCAAACAAAGCTTGTCCTATCATTCTTTCCCATTCTCACCTGCCGCGAATCTTGTTGTTCCGTCATCCGTTGGCAGGTGTGCAAATTGTGAAGGGCACGATTGAGACCGGTGAGTCTGCCTGGCAGGCCGCCCTGCGAGAGCTGAATGAGGAGGCTGGCATCGACTGCGCGACAGTGTCGGCCGATCTCGGATGTTGGGACGCTGATCATCTTGCCCAAGTATGGTCGTTTCATCTATGTGACCCAAGGATCGCACTCCCCGAGCAATGGACATACAACACGTGTGACGGCGGCGGTCTTGCTTTTGAGTTCTTCTGGGCACCTTTTGACGATTTACCTTATGACCAATGTCATCCCGTCTTTTGCCGAGCGCTACGTTTTTTGACCGTCACCCTGGATGCGGCTGGTTATTTGCAGCGTTGCTAACTGGATCTGAATGACTGAAACCCCGCCCATCCCAACCCTGATGAATATGGGTCAACAACCAATCAACAAAAACCTGCGTCTCAGCCACCGCATCCCCGGACACCCCGTAGTAATAGCGGGCTAACGGCAGGCGCAACGACGGCAGTGGACAGGTCAGGCGCCCGTTGGACAAATCCCTGCCCAGCAGCGAAGCCGGACACAACGCCACGCCCAGCCCATCGACGGCGGCCTGCAGCACGAGGTGCATGTGATCGAATTGCAGGGTTGGCAGGTTGTTCAATGGATTGATCTTCGCGTGCTCCGACCAATCTTGCCAATCGCTGCTGCGCGTCCTGCCCGACAACAAGGTGTGCCGGGCCAGGTCGTGGACGTTTTCCAATGGCACGCTTTGCAACAATGACGGTGCGGCGACCAGCAGCAAGTCATCTTCCAGCAATACCGTGGGCTGCAGATTGGCCGACCAGCCGGCGTGCCCGCGACGGATGACTACGTCGAATGTTTCCCGTGATGGATCGGGAGGCCGGGTGCTGGTGACGACGTCGGGCTTGATGTCCGGATGGAGCGCCATGAACTCAGGCAACCGCGGAATCAGCCAGCGCACCGCAAAGGATGGACGCACGTTAATGGTGACCTTGCGCAGGGCAGCATTGCGGGTCAGGGTTGTGGCGGCGTTGGCAATCTGCGTCAGTGCCACGTTGACCTGTTCGTAAAAGCTCTGGCCCGCCGGCGTGAGCACAGACTGCCGGGTTCGACGCTCGAACAGCAGCACGCCCAGGCGTTCTTCAAGCAGCTTGATGTGCCGGCTGACGGCACTGTGACTGACGTGCAGTTCTTCGGCTGCGCGACTGAAACTCTGGTGGCGAGCGGCAGCGGCGAAGGCGCGGACGGCGTTCAACGGGGGGAGGTCGGCAATCATGTGTCTAATTTAGTCACATATGAGGTGCAATTAAAGCGTTTGTCAGCGTCGCATTGCCACGCCAATCTGCAGGCCGGTTCAACGCGCCTTTCAACGTGGAGTGATTAATGGCCAGTTACGGACTTTTTCTGATTCTGGCAACCCTGACAGTGCTCAGCCCGGGCCCCGGCGTGGTATTGACGATTTCCAATGCCTTGCGCCATGGCTGGAGCGGTTCGCTGCCGGGTATCGTCGGGATCGCCTCAGGCGCTTTTATCGTGGCGGGCATTTGCGCCAGTAGCCTGGGGCTGATCCTGGCTGCCTCGGCGACAGCCTTCACGGTGCTCAAATACATCGGCGCGCTGTACTTGTTGTACCTGGGCATCAAGATGTGGCGTACCCAGCGTTTTATTCCCGAACTCAACGCCACTTCGCCACGTCCTTGGCGGCGCTTTACCGAAGCGTTGTCAATCCAGTTGCTCAACCCCAAGGCGGGTTTCTTTTTCCTGGCTGTATTTCCCCAATTCATCAAGCCGGCGGGTGACTACTACAGCCAGTTCTTCTTGCTGGTGTCGTCTTACAGTTTGCTCGTTGTAGTGGTGCATTCCGGGTATGCCCTGATGGCCCAGGCCGCAAGAGGCTGGCTCTCCACAAACAAGGGCGCCAGGCTTGTCGGCAAGTTGTCGGGCGTCACTTTCCTGGGTTTTGGCGTGCTGATGGCTTCTGCCAGCAAGTGACGCATACAGATCAACGCCGCCCAGTGCGCGTACTCACATCCACCCACACCGCCAGCACCAGAATGCTGCCCTTGACGATCATCTGCCAATAACTGTCGACGTCGAGCATGGACATGCCGTTGTCCAGGCTGGTGATCACCAGCGCGCCGAGGAGGGCGCCGTAGACGGTGCCGGAGCCGCCGCGCATGGAGGTGCCGCCGATGAAGCAGGCGGCGATGGCGTCGAGTTCGCCCATGCTGCCGGCCGAGGGTGAGCCCGCGGCCAGGCGCGCGGTGTTGACCACGCCGGCGAGGGCGCACATCACGCCCATGATGCCGAAGATCCATAGCTTCACCGCCTGTACGTTGATGCCGGACAGGCGCGTGGCTTCCATGTTGCTACCCACCGAGTAAACCCGTCGTCCGAACACGGTCTGGCTGGTGACGTAGCTGAACACGCCGAGCAGAATCAGCAGAAGCAGCACGGGAACCGGAATACCGTCGTAGCTGTTGAGGGTATAGACGAAGCCGGCCAGTACCGCGCCGATCAGCACCACGCGTAATACGTCACGCATCAGTGAGTGGGCCGCCAGGCCATGCAGGGCACGATTGCGGCGCTGTTTCCAGGTCAGGAACAGGGTCAAGGCGAACAGCAGCACGCCCAGGCCCGTGCCGACGGAGTGCGGTAAATAGCCCTGGCCGATGTAGACCAGCTCTGGTGACACCGGAGCGATGGTGGTGCCGTCGGTAATGCCCAGCAGAACGCCGCGAAAGGCCAGCATGCCGCCCAGGCCGACAATGAACGACGGGATGCGCAGATAGGCGGTCATGTAGCCGTTACCCAGGCCAATCACCAGGCCACACAGGGCAACCAGGCTCAGGTTCGCCAACAACGGTATGTGATAGATCACGTCGAGAATCGCCGCCAGGCCACCGAGCAATCCAAGCAGTGAGCCCACCGACAGATCGATCTCGCCGCTGATGATCACCAGCACCATGCCGCAGGCCAGAATCCCGGTGATGGACATCTGCCGCAGCAGGTTGGAGAGGTTGCGCGGGGTCAGGAACCCGCCCTCGGTCTGCCAGCTGAAAAACAGCCAGATCACCGCCACGGCGATCACCAGCGCGAGCATTTTGTAGCGGCTGAAGAGTTGCTTGACCTGATTCATCTACGCGGACTTCCGATCATTATTGTTATGGTCTTCGGGGTGGCTGAGGGCGGCGGCGAGCACCTGTTCCTGAGTGAGTTCGTGGTTGATGAAATCGCCGCGCAACTGGCCTTCGCCGATCACCAGTACGCGGTCGGACACCCCCAGCACTTCGGCCAGCTCCGAGGACACCATGATGATCGACACGCCTTCGGCGGCCAGCGCGCCCATCAGCTTGTAGATCTCATACTTGGCGCCGACGTCCACGCCACGGGTCGGCTCATCGAGAATCAGCACGCGGGGTCGGGTCAGCAGCATTTTGGCCAGCACGGCTTTTTGCTGGTTACCGCCGGAGAGGCTGGTGATCGGCAGGAACGGGCTCGCGGTCTTGAGGTGCATGCGCGAGATTTCCCGGTCGATGCTGCCTAACTCCGCTTCGGCGTCGATGCGGGTCATTTTCGAGTAGTTGCCCAGCACCGCCAGGGTGATGTTCTGACCGACTCCCAGGTCGGGAACGATGCCTTGGCGCTTGCGGTCTTCAGGAACCATGCACAGACCGGCGCGGATTGACTTGAGGGGCGTGCGCGTGTCGATCCGTTGGCCGTTGAGCCAGACTTCACCTTCATGGTGGCCGGGGTAGGCGCCGAACAGCGCCGACACCAGTTCCGTGCGGCCGGCGCCGACCAGCCCGGCGATGCCGAGGATTTCCCCGCGCTTGAGGACGAACGAAATGTCATCGACCCGTTTGCGCCTCGGGTTGTCGATGTCGTAGCAGGTGATATGGCGCGCCTCGAAAATCACCTCGCCGATGTCATGGGGTTCGGTGGGGTAGAGGTTGCTCATTTCCCGGCCGACCATCTGGGTGATGATCTTGGCAATGTCCATGTCGGTCATGGCGGTGGTGGCGATGTGTTTGCCGTCGCGGATCACCGCAATGGTGTCGCACACGGCGGCCACTTCATCGAGCTTGTGGGAGATATACACGCAGGCAACGCCCTTGGCCTTGAGGTCGCGGATGATGTCCAGCAGCACCTCGATTTCCGAACGGGTCAGGGCCGAGGAGGGCTCATCGAGGATCAGCAGGCGCGCCTGTTTGTTCAGTGCCTTGGCGATTTCCACCAGTTGCTGGTACCCCCCGCCGTATTGTGACACCGGCAGCGAGACGTTCATGTCCGGTACCTTGAGTTCACGCATCAGGGCTTCGGCACGGTGGATCATTGCCGGGTAGTTCATGCGTCCGCCGGGCAGCGTCAGCTCGTGGCCCATGAAGATGTTTTCGGCCACCGACAGGTCGGGGACCAGGGTCAGTTCCTGATGGATGATGACGATCCCGGCGGCTTCGGTTTCGCTGATCGAATGCGCCTTGAGCGGCTGGCCGTCCCAGACAATTTCACCGTCCCAGGTGCCGTAGGGGTAGACCGCCGACAGGACTTTCATCAGCGTGGATTTACCGGCACCGTTCTCACCGCACAGGCCGACGCATTCACCCGGCCTGACCTTGATGTCGATGCCATTGAGGGCTTTGACGCCGCCGAAGGTTTTGACGATGCCGTTCATTTGCAGCAGGTAGTCGGACATGGCGAGGGCTCATATGAAAAGGGCTCACACATCAGCAGGTGGGGATGGGGGGCCAGCCTCACGCTAATGCCAGAGTCAGGCAAAGTTCCTGTGGGAGCGGGCTTGCTCGCGAAAGCGGTGCATCAGTCTGCATTGATGGTGACTGACCCACCGCATTCGCGAGCAAGCCCGCTCCCACAGAAATCACTGCCCGGCTATCTGCGCCTTGGTGTAGAACCCATCTTTTTCCAGCAGGTCGATGTTGTCCTTGGTCAACGGGGTCGGGGTGAGCAGGATGGTGTCGACTTTCTTGCTGCCATTGTCGTATTGCGAGGTGTAGGTGGGTTTCTCGTTACGCGCCAGCTGCACCGAGAGCTTGGCCGCTTCGGTGGCGATCAGTTTCAGCGGCTTGTAGACGGTCATGGTCTGGGTGCCATCGATCACCCGCTTGACCGCCGCCAGGTCGGCGTCCTGGCCTGAGATCGGCACCTTGCCGGCCATTTTTTGCGAGGCCAGTGCCTGGATGGCACCGCCGGCGGTGGCGTCGTTGGAGGCGACGATGCCGTCGATCTTGTTGTCGTTACGGGTCAGGGCGTTTTCAACGATGCTCAAGGCTTCGGTGGGGTTCCATTCCTTGACCCACTGTTGCCCGACAATCTTGATATCACCCCGGTCGATGGCCGGTTGCAGCACTTTCATCTGGCCTTCGCGCAGGACCTTGGCGTTGTTGTCCGTGGGCGCGCCGCCGAGCAAGAAGTAGTTGCCCTTGGGCGCGGCTTTCAACACGCCGCTGGCCTGCATCTCGCCGACTTTTTCGTTATCGAAGGAAATGTAGGCGTCGATGTCGGCATTGAGGATCAGTCGGTCATAGGACACCACCTTGATCCCGGCCTTCTTGGCTTCGGCTACGGCATTGGTCAGCACGGTGGCATTGAACGGCACGATGACGATCACATCGACGCCACGGGAGATGAGGTTTTCGATCTGGGAAATCTGCTTCTGCTCGTTGGCATCGGCCGACTGGACGAAGACTTTGGCGTCCATTTTTTCCGCCGCCGCGACGAAATAGTCACGGTCCCTGGACCAGCGCTCCAGGCGCAGATCATCGATGGAGAAACCGATCTTGGGGTTAGTAGCGTCGGCCATGACCGGAAGCGAGAGCAGGGCCAGGGCGCCGGCGAGCAGCGTGAGTTTTAGTTTTTTCATGGTGGTGCGTCCTTTTATTGTTGTTTGAAAGACACTGCCTGACGATGAACGTGGTGCGGGTAGAACTGTAGAGACTCCCGGGGTGCCGCGGGCAGAGATTTGTCGCGAGAATGTAACAACCTCTGCGCAGCGAACGGGCCGGGTATCAGGGGTAGATGAACCGGTTGACCACGTTCTCGAGCATCTCTTGCCGACCGCTGACAGCCTGGGGATTCAGCTCGGTGGTAAAGGCATGTTCGGCCAGTGATTCAAGACTGAAATCACCGGCCAGTACCGCTTTGCCAAACGGTTGTTGCCAGCCTGCGTAGCGCTGGTCCTTGAACTGTTGTAACTGATCGTTCTGCACCATGGCTGCCGCGCGTTCCAGGGCCAAAGCCAGTACGTCCATGGCCGCAACGTGGCCGTGGAACAGGTCAATCTCGTCCAGGCTCTGACGACGGACCTTGGAATCGAAGTTGAAGCCGCCATTGCCGAACCCGCCGGCCTTGAGGATTTCATAGGTGGCCAGAGTCATCTCTTCGACGCTGTTGGGGAACTGGTCGGTGTCCCAGCCGTTCTGCGGATCGCCACGGTTGGCGTCGATGCTGCCGAAGATTCCCAGGGAGACGGCGGTGGCGATCTCATGATGGAAACTGTGCCCGGCCAGGGTGGCGTGGTTGGCCTCGATGTTGACCTTGATCTCCTTCTCCAGGCCGAACTGTTGCAGGAAGCCGAACACCGTGGCGCTGTCGTAATCGTATTGGTGCTTGGTCGGTTCCTGCGGCTTGGGTTCGATCAGCAGATCGCCCTTGAAACCGATCTTGTGCTTGTGCTCGACCACCATGCCCATGAAGCGGCCCAGTTGTTCGCGCTCGCGTTTCAGATCGGTATTGAGCAGGGTTTCGTAACCTTCGCGACCGCCCCACAACACGTAGTTGTCGCCCTTGAGACGTTGGGTGGCGTTCATCGCACTGAACACTTGAGCGGCGGCGCAGGCGAACACTTGCGGGTCCGGGTTGCTGGCGGCGCCTGCGGCAAAGCGCGGGTTGCTGAAGCAGTTGGCGGTGCCCCACAGCAGCTTGATCCCGGTTTGTTCCTGATGACGCTCCAGGTGGTCGATCA
This sequence comes from Pseudomonas hefeiensis, assembly GCF_030687835.1. Taxonomy (NCBI): domain Bacteria; kingdom Pseudomonadati; phylum Pseudomonadota; class Gammaproteobacteria; order Pseudomonadales; family Pseudomonadaceae; genus Pseudomonas; species Pseudomonas hefeiensis. The sequence continues at coordinate 3,675,500 of NZ_CP117449.1, read as the reverse complement.
TCTGCGCGAACTGGTTACGGTATTCCTTCAGCGAGTGACCTTCCGGGGCGACATCGGTGTCGTGAAAGCAGTAGTAGTCGATGCCCAGTTTGGAGAAGAACTCGAAGGCCGCTTCGGCCTTGCCGATGGCCAGTTCCATCGGGTCCCCGGCATGCTGCCACGGGCGCTGGAAGGTGCCGGCGCCGAACACATCGGATCCCGGCCAGACAAAGGTATGCCAGTAGCACACAGCCATGCGCAGGTGCTCGCGCATGGGCTTGCCGAGCACGAGCCTGTCGGCGTCGTAGTGGCGGAAAGCAAGAGGCGAGTCGCTGGCGGGGCCTTCGTAGCGAACCTTGTCGATGGCGGGGAAGTACGACATTGGCGATTTCCTTATTGTTCTTGGCGGTGTATCGATACTAACGCCGGCCTGGTGGCCGCTGATTATGAAAATCACCAAGGCGCAGTGCGATTTTGAGTATTGAGATCCGACGGTCACGCGCCTAGTCTGTGGTCATCGGCCCAGGGTAAAAACCATGAAAACCGTCCCGCCCGTTCACCGCATCGCGTTGTTGTTCAACGGCAGCAAAATCTACGACCGCGGCATCATCAGCGGCATCGGCAACTACCTGAGCAGCACCCGCGCCTCCTGGGACCTGTTCCTTGAGGAAGATTTTCTTTGTCGGTTGAAAGGCATCGAGCGCTGGCAGGGCGACGGGATCATTGCCGACTTCGACGACCCGCTGATCGGCGAGGCGCTGACCGGGATCGGCTTGCCAGTGGTGGCGGTGGGCGGCTCTTACCAGGATGAGCGTGCCTATCCGAAGGGCATTCCCTATGTCGCCACCGACAATGATGCGTTGATGAAGCTGGCGTACGAGCACTTGATCGAAGCCGGGTTGACGCGCTTTGCCTGCTTCAGCCTGCCGCAAGCGCAGGCCAATCGCTGGGCGCAGGAGCGGGAAAACGCCTTTCGCCGGCTGCTGCAGCGCGATGGTTTGCACGCCGAGGTCTATCGCGGGATGGGCACCAGCGCGCCGCTCTGGGACAGCGCCGTGGAACAGCAGATCGCCTGGTTGCAAAGCCTGCCCAAACCCATCGGTATCATCGCCGTCAGTGACGCCCGCGCCCGGCAACTGCTGCAGGCCTGCCTGACCGCTGGAATCGCCGTGCCGGAGCAGGTGGCATTGATCGGCATCGACAACGACCCCCTGACCCGCACCCTGACGCGGGTGCCGCTGAGTTCGGTGATCCAGGGCACCGAAACCATGGGCCGGACCGCCGCGCGCCTGCTCCATCAGATGCTGCACGGCATGCCGTCCACGGGCACGCAGGTGCTGATACCCCCGGATGCGATCAACGTACAGGCCTCGAGTCTGCATCAACCGTTGGGCAACCCTTACGTCATGCAGGCGCTGCTGTTCATCCGCCAATACGCCTGCCAGGGCATCAAGACCGCGCAGGTGGCGGCGTATGTGGGCGTGTCGCGTTCATCCCTGGAGGCGCACTTTCGCAAGGCGCGGGGCTGCAGCGTGCACGATGAGATCCTGCGCTTCAAACTGGCCGCCGCCGCCCAGGGCTTGGAAAATACGGACTCGGCGATTGCCGACATCGCCCAGAACTGCGGCTTCAAATCGGCGCAGTACCTGCACACGGTGTTTCGTCGAGAGTTTGGCTGTACGCCACGCGAATATCAGCAGGGGGGCGGCACCGGTCACTGAACCGGCCGTCATCGCTCGCAACTATTGCTGGCAGCAATAGTGATCATTACGAAACACAAGTTCTGTTTTGTCGGCAATGCCTGGAAAATCCCTCCCATCGAACAGGCGGCTCAAGCAGCAGGGACGATGAGGTTTACTCATCCGCTGACCACACACCAGATGCACCTGGCAGTGGCGGCAACCCGTAACGCAGCTCCGTTGCCTGATGAACCGAACCTTTTGTTTTCAGGACCAGACCGATGCGCCTTTTATTTGCGCCTTCCATGGCGTTTGCCTCCTTGTTGCTCGCCGGTTGTGCCTCCGCGCCAAACGACCCGACCCTGACCTTGCAGACCAGCAAGACGCCGGCCCAATACGCCGACTGTGTTGTGCCGAAATTGCAGGACAACGCGATGAGCCCGACAGTCTCCCAGAGCCAGCGCAGCTACCGGATCGTGGTGCCGAGCAAAGTCTCGGCGGACAACGTACTGGAAGCCTACAAGGCCGGGACCGGCGGCAAGGTATTCATCTACGAACGGCATCTGCTGGCCTCCAGCTTCCTGCCTTCGAGTTTTGAACGGGCCGCGCAGGACTGCATTTGAGCCCGGCCCTTACACGTTTTTCACAGTGCTCCTTTGGTTGGCCGCAACCAACCAATTTTTTGCCCCGCACCGAATTCGGTGGCGGGGTTTTTTTTGCGTTGAAAAAAGAGGGGGCAGATTCATTTGAGTCCGCTACCAAAGGGCGGTGGCTGGCCCCGGCGTTGAGGTTTGACGAGAGGCCCTGTAATCGGCATATTTGCTCGTTGATGATAATTAATGCTCGTTTATGAAGGTTGTAAGCGCAATGACTTCAACTCACGAAGTGTTTCCTGGCGAACGCCAGCAACGGATCAGCGAGCGTCTGGCCCTGTATGGCCGGGTGATTGCCGCCGATCTGGCCAACGAATTTAATGTCTCCGAGCACTCGATACGGCGCGATCTCGGCGTATTGGCCGCGGCGGGGTTATGCAAGCGCGTCTATGGCGGCGCCATCCTGTTGCCCGCCGTTGAAGGGCCTATGGCCGTTCGAGTACGGCAAAACGTCGAGCGTAAGGACAGTCTCGGTCTGGCGGCGGCCTCGTTGCTGAGGGCGGGCCAGCACGTGTTCATCGATGCCGGCTCGACCAACCTGGCGATTGCCGGCGCCATCGATCCACGCCTTAAGTTGACGCTGAGCACCAATTCGCCGTTGATTGCCGTGCAATTGATGAAGCTGCCCTGCGCTGAGGTGATCCTGTTGGGCGGGCGCGTGAACACGGCGTCGGGCGGGGTGATCGGGCTGGCGGCTGTGCAGCAACTGCGGCAGTTCAATGTTGACCTGTGTTTTCTCGGCGCTTGCGCCATCGACCCGGACAATGGCATCACAGCGTTCGGCCTGGATGACGCTGAGTTCAAGCGCGCGGTCGTCGCGGCGAGCGGTCAGGTGGTGGTGGCCGTGACCAATGAAAAACTCTCCAGCATTGCCCACTATCAGGTGGCGTCGTGTGAAGAAGTCGCCGCCCTGGTGGTGGAGCACGACGCGCCGGGCGAACGCCTGGAGCCGTTCTTGGGCAGGATTGCCAACGTCATGAGCGCGCCTTGCGAACCGCGGCAGGCGTGAAGCGTTTGCTGTAGCGCCCACAACAATCAAGCGCATGTGCGGCGAGCCATTGTCCGCCACGCGATTTACCGCTAGTTTGCTGGCCCATCAAAAGTACAAAAATAATCAGGAGTCATCGATGCAACCGATTTGTCTCGGTCTGGTGGGCTACGGCAAGATTGCCCAGGATCAACACGTTCCCGCTATCCTCGCCAACCCTGCGTTCCAGCTGGTGTCTGTCGCTACCCAAGGGCAGCCCTGCGCCGGGGTGGAGAATTTCCGATCTTTGGGCGAGCTGCTTGAAAACGGCCCGCAGGTCGATGCGATTGCGTTTTGCACACCGCCGCAAGGTCGATTCGCATTGGTGCAACAAGCGTTGGCCGCAGGCAAACACGTTCTGGTAGAAAAGCCGCCATGCGCCACGCTGGGTGAAGCAATGGCGTTGGTGGATCAGGTAGGCGAGCAGGGTGTCAGCGGTCTGTTCGCCTGGCATTCACGCTACGCACCGGGCATCGACGCCGCCCGTGACTGGCTGGCCAGCCGGACCCTGCAAAGCGTCAAGATCGACTGGAAGGAAGACGTGCGCAAGTGGCACCCGGGCCAAACCTGGATCTGGCAACCTGGGGGGCTGGGTGTATTCGATCCCGGCATCAATGCGTTTTCAATCGTGACCCATCTGCTGGCGCTGCCGCTGTTCGTTGAGTGCGCAGAACTGCGCGTGCCGAGTAACTGCCAATCGCCAATCGCCGCCAGCCTCAAGATGTCCGATGCACAGCACCTCGATGTCCGTGCGGAGTTCGATTTCGACCACGGTCATGACGAACTCTGGAGCATCGAGATTCGCTGCACCGAAGGCACCTTGCGCCTGGACAACGGTGGGGCACTGCTGAGTATCGACGGCGTTCGCCAGACCGTTTCCCAAGAGGGTGAATACGCGGCGGTGTATCGGCATTTCCAACAACTGATTGCTGACCAAACCAGCGACCTGGATCTGCAGCCGTTGCGCTTGGTGGCGGACAGCTTCTTTCTTGGCAGTCGGACTTTGGTTGAGCCGTTTTACGACTAGCCACTGAGGGGGCGGCTCAAGATCGCACACCGTCTGTCTTGAACGCCCCATCCTGCCCATATTGAGGTGAAAACACCGGCCCCATGCTGGCACTAACCCGTGGTTACGTTGTCAGTACTTGGCGTCTGTAGCGGCGAGGATCGACCCAGATAGCTGCACGTCAGCGACATGACGCTCTTTTTTTTGACGCCTTCGGGCAAATAACTCGCGATGGATTGCGCCGGGACCGACTATTCCTTTGCGGGTTGATTCTCTATGCGCTTTCTACTCGATCCGCGTCATGACATTGATGCTGCCTTATTAAGTTATCGCCGGGTGTTCTGGTCGCTGGCGCTGTTCAGTGGCGTGATCAACCTGTTGGTGCTGGTGCCATCGCTGTACATGATGCAGGTGTACGATCGGGTCCTCACCAGTCGCAACGAAACCACCCTGTTCATGCTGACCTTGATCGCCCTGGCCCTGTTTCTGTTCAGTGCCCTGATCGAGTGGGTGCGCGGCGAGGTGATGATTCGTATGAGTGCGGGGCTGGACGACGCCCTCGGCGAGCGAATTTTCGACGCCGCCTTCGCCCGCAGCCTGCGCGAGCACAACGCCAACCCGGCGCAGGTTCTGACTGATTTGGCGACGTTGCGCCAGTTGATCACCGGCCAGGGCCTGATCGCGTTGCTCGATGCGCCGTGGTTGCCGATCTTCCTGTTGGTGGCGTTCATCTTTCACCCCTGGTTCGGGGTACTGACCCTGGTGCTCGCCCTGGTGCTGATCGGTCTGGCATTGTGGGGGGAGTTGGCGACTCGCGCCCGGCTGGGTGAAGCCAATCGCCTGGGCGTGCAGTCGTCTGTCTATGTCAACAGCACGCTCCACAATGCCGAGGTCATTCAGGCGCTGGGCATGCTCGGGCCGTTGCGCCAGCGCTGGAGCTTGCTGCAACAACGCATCATTGCCGCCCAGGCCCATGCCAGCGACCGCGGTGCGCGTATCACCTCCGCGACTCGTTTCGTGCGCATATCGGGCCAGTCCTTGGCCCTGGGCCTGGGGGCGTTGCTGGTGCTCGAAGGGCAGATGTCGGCGGGCATGATGATCGCCATGTCGCTGCTGCTGGGACGTGCCCTGGCACCGGTGGAAATTGCCATCGGCTCCTGGAAACAGTTCAACGCCGGGCGCCAGAGCTACCAGCGTTTGAGCCAGCTCCTTACCCAGCACCCCCGCGAGCGCCTGCGCATGCCCCTTGCCGCCGCCCACCGGCGCGGTGCGCCTGGAGCAACTGTATGTTGGCCCGCCCGGGGCCTCGCAACCGATTGTGCGCGGGATCAATTTCAGCCTGGCCAAGGGCGAAGTACTTGCCGTAGTTGGCCCCAGCGCCAGTGGCAAGTCGACGCTGGCCAGGGCGCTGGTCGGGGTATGGCCGGCCATGGGCGGTTCGGTGCGTCTGGATGACGCCGAGATCAGCCAGTGGTCCCATGATGCCCTGGGTCCGTACCTGGGTTACTTGCCGCAGGACATCGAGCTGTTCGATGGCAGCGTTGCCGATAACATCGCCCGCTTCGGCGGCGAGCAGGATGCCGACAAAATCATTGCCGCCGCTCGTCACGCTGGCATTCACGAGATGATCCTCAGATTTCCCAAAGGTTATGACACGCCACTGGGGCCCGGCGGGCTCGGTTTGTCTGGCGGGCAGAAACAGCGCCTGGGCTTGGCCCGCGCATTGTATGGGCGGCCGTCGCTGATCGTGCTCGACGAGCCCAATTCCAACCTCGACGAAGCGGGTGAACTGGCGCTGGTACACGCGATCAATGCGCTCAAGGCCGCCGGCAGTACGGTGGTGCTGATCACCCATCGACCCAATGTGCTGGCCGTGGTCGATCACATCCTGGTACTCAAGGACGGCACTCAACAAGCCTTCGGCCCACGGGACCGGGTGCTCAAGGCATTGATGCCGGGGCCCAGGCCCGCTGCGGTGAGGGAGGCTGGCGAAGATGCGTGATCTGACCCCGGCTTCATCGGCGCACAGCGAGCAGCAAGTGAGCGTGCTCAACGCCAATACCTTACCCTGCGCCAGTACCGACGCCAGCGGTGCGGCGCGTTATGGGGTGGGCTTCCTGGTCCTGACGCTGGGCGGTTTTTTGCTCTGGGCCTTCCTGGCGCCCCTCGACCAGGGTGTCCTGGGCAGTGGCACCGTGGTGGTGGCGGGCGAGCGCAAGGCGGTGCAGTCGTTGGTCGGCGGGGTCGTCGACAAGCTGCTGGTCAGCGACGGCGATCGTGTCAGCCAGGGGCAGTTGCTGGTGCAGCTCAATACCGTGCAGGCGCAGTCGCAACTGGACGTGACCCTGGGCAAGTTGCTCAACGATCGCAGCATCGAGGCGCGGTTGATTGCCGAGCGTCTGGGCAGTGCCGAGATCCAGTGGCCGGTTGAACTGCTGGAGCGCGCCGACGAACCGCGGGTCAAGGCCGCCATGGCCTTGCAAAACCAGTTGTTTCTGACCCGCCGTGCCGAACTGGGCAGCCGCTTGCAGATCATCGAACACGAGGTCGCGGCGTTGCAGCAGCAATTGCAGGGCTATGAAGGCGTCAAGCGTAACTACGACGCACAAATGCGCTTTCAGCAGCAAGAGCTCGAAGGTCTGCGCGAACTGGCCCGTGAGGGGTATGTTCCGCGCAACAAACTCTTCGAGGCCGAGCGCAACGCCGCGCAACTGGCAGGCCAGATTGCCTCCGGCGTGGGTGATGTCGGCCGGACCCGCCAGGCCATCAACGAGAGCAGGCTCAAGGCGTTGCAGGTGCAACAGGAGTTTCGTCGTGATGCTGAAACCCAGCTCAGCGAGGTCTCCGCCGAGGCCGCCGGTTATGCCGATCAGATGCGTGCCTTGCAGTTTGAAGTCGACAACGGCGCTATCCGTGCGCCAGTGGCCGGGCAGGTCATGGACGTGAGCCTGCATACCGTCGGCGGCGTTGCCCAGGCCGGACAAACCCTGATGCAGGTGGTACCGCTGGATGCGCCAATGGCGATTACCGCGCGTTTCGAGCCGTTGATGGCCAACAAGTTGCGTCCGGGGTTGCCGGTGCATGTGCATTTCACCGCGCTGCAACGGGTGGATACGCCGACGGCAACCGGCACCGTAAGTACGGTCTCGGCCGACCAGTTGATCGATGAGCAGACGCACTTGCCGTACTTCTCCGCCAAGGTCGAAATTCCCGCCGACACGGTCGCCTCGTTGCAGGCCGCCGGGTTGTGGGTGCGCCCGGGCATGCTGGCCGATGTGACGGTGGTAACAGGTGAGCGCACCTTTATGAATTACCTGATGAAACCTTTGCGCGAACGCTTGTTGGCAGCCTTCAAAGAGGAATGAGCATGACCGACCGATGCCGTTACAGCGCTCGCGTGCTGCTGAGCCTGTGTTCCAGTTGGGCGATGATCAACTTCACCTGGGCTGCCGACGGCGGCCTGAGCCTGACCGCGGCGTACGATGCCTCTCGCCTCAACGACCCTACCTTGCAATCGGCCACCCATGCCTATGACGCTTCTCGACAGGAAGAGGCGATTGGCCGTGGCGGCCTCTATCCGCAAGTGTCGCTGACTTCGCGTTATGGCCGCGGCGGACGGACCGATGGCGGTGACGACAGCGGCTACGTCAACAGCAACGATTACCAGGCCAACAACGTCACCCTGGCGGCGCAGCAAGCGCTCTACGACAAGGCACGCTGGGCGGCGTATCAGGAAGGCAAGGCGCGAGGGCAACTGGGCATTCAGCTCTTCGACGTCGCCGGCCAGACCCTGTTCGACCGGGTTGCCAAGGGCTACTTCGACGTCGCCCGGGCGGAAAACGAGATCAAGTTGATCGCCCAGCAAAAAGCCGCCATCCACGGGTTGGTCATCCAGAGCAAAAAACTCTTCGAGGGTGGCCAGGGCGCGATCACCGACATCGATGAAGCCCAGGCGCGGCTTGATCTGGTCGAGGCCCAGGAGGCCGAAGCCCAGGCCGGCCGCGTGGCGGCACTGCGGGCGTTGTCCGGTCGTGCCAGTGTGCCCATTGATGACATTTTGCCGATGCGCGAGGAGCTTGCCGCCGGTAGCCCGATCCCGCCGGAGCAGGACCTGCCGTACTGGACGGCGATTGCCCGTGAGGCCAGCCCCGAACTGGCGGCGCGGCTGGCGGCGGTGAAAGTGGCTGAGGCCCAAGCCGACAGCCAGCGTGCCGGGCATTATCCGACCTTGGCATTGACCACTCAGTTGACCCGCCGGGAAACCCGCCAGTACCAGGAACTCGACCCGCGCCAGGACACCTATTACGTGGGGCTGCAGCTGGATATTCCGTTGTATCGCGGCGGGGCGGTGCGAGCGTCGGTGGCCAAGGCCCAGGCGCAACTGGCCGGTGCGCAGTCGGACTATGACGTGCAGCGCCAGCAGTTGGCCGAGGCCATCGAAACCGATTATCTGGGCGTGGTAGCCGGGTTCGCCAAAAGCAAGGCGATGCAACGGGCGGTGGAGTCCAACCGGCGGGCGCTGGCATCGACGGAAAAAGGCTTTCAGGGCGGTGTGCGCTCCACGGTGGACATCCTTGATGCGCAACAACGGTTATTCCAGGCTCGTCGAGATTTGCTCAACACCAAGCTCGACATGCTGCAAAGCTATGTGAGCCTGCACACCCACACCGGCCAGATGAACCGCGCGGTCCTGGAGCAGGTGCAAAGCCTGTTCTAACGCGTGCACGACTTGCGCTGGCGAGTTTTTTAGAGCCATCTGGGGGTGGTAAAGAACGAGGCCATTTCCGAGCGGGCCAGGGCCGAGCCAAAGTAGGGGCCTTGAACGTGGTCGCAGGCCACGCTGCGCAACTGGCTGAATTGCCGGGCGTTCTCGATGCCTTCGGCGGTGACCATCAGCCCCACGCTGCGGCTGAGTCGGATCATCGCCAGGACGCCTTCCTGATCATGCTCAAGGCCCAGTTGAGCCAGGATGTTGCGATCGAAGCGAATGCCATCGAACGGCTGGTTCAATACCTCGCGAAGGGAGGCGATGCTGGTGCCGAACTTGTCGATGTTGATGCGCACGCCAAGGTCCTTGAGCGCATGAAGGGTACTGGCGACCGTTTTATGGTCGCTCAGCAGAACCCCTTCAGCCACTTCCAGGGTCAGGCGGTGGGGGGCCAGGCCGCTTGTCTCAAGGGACGTTCGCACCTGTTTGAGTAAGAAGCTGCTGCTGAACCACTTGGGCGAAACCGCGATGGAAACGTTGACAGCGGTGGGCCAGGTCACGGCTTCTTCACAGACGTTGATCAACATCCAGGTTCCCAGTTCTTCCAGCTGGCCAGACGTTTCGGCGATCGGAATGAAGTCCGCTCCGCCCAGTTCACCTTTCTCGGGATGATGCCAGAAAGTCTGGGCCTCGAAGCCGTGCAGTTGTTCGGCGCACACATCGAAGCGAGGCAAGTAACGCAGCTCCAGTTGCTCGTGTTGCATGGCGTCGCGCAGTTGCTGCTCATAGCGCCGACGGTCGCGGGCCATGTTGCCCATGGCCTCCTCATAGACCCGCCAGGTGTTGCGACCCGCCGCCTTGGCCGCATACAAAGCGATGTCCGCGTGGCGCAACAGTTCAGTGGCGCGTTCGTCACCGGGTTGCGACCAGGCCACACCGATGCTCACGCCCAGGTACAAGGTATTGCCGTCCAGGTGCATGGGGCGTTGCATGCAATCGATCAGGCGTTCACAGAGTTGCTCCAGGTCCTGGGCACTGCCGGGATCGGGCATGACGATGACAAACTCATCACCGCCCAGACGGGCCACCAGGTCGGAACTGCGCACGTTTTGCTGAAGGATATGGGCCACTTCCCGCAGCACCTTGTCGCCCACGGCATGCCCCAGGGAGTCGTTGACCGGCTTGAACCGGTCCATGTCCAGGTTCAGCACCGCCAGCGGTGCGCCATCGGCCGGGTCCAGATGTTCGCTGAGGCAATCAAACAGGCGGTTTCGATTGGCCAGCCCGGTCAGCGGGTCGTGCAGGGAAAGGTGCTTGATCTGGGCCAGCGCCCGTAGCTCCTCGGTGATGTCGGTGGCGGTGCCCCGAAAACCCTGGGCACCGGCTTCAATGGCCCGCACCGAAAGCTTGCAAGTGCGGATGCGTTGATTGCGCGCGGTGTACTCGCATAACAACGGGGCCGCCGAGTCGCTGTTGGCTCCGCCGAGCAGCCATTGGGCAATCGAAATCGAGCCGCCGTGGGGATGGAGCAGCCTGTGCAGGGGCTTGCCCAGCCATTGGGTGGGGTTGAAGCCGGTCACTTGTTCAAAACGTTCCGACAGGTAGGTCAGCGTCCCGGTCGAATCCACTTCCCATAACCAGTCGGAGGACACTTCGGCAATGTCCCGGAAACGTTCTTCGCTACGTTCCAGTGCCTTGCGGTGGGCCAACAGGCTGGCGTATTGACGCTCCTGGGCGCGAAGCATGACCAGGGCATGGCGCAGCACGGCCAGCGCCAGGATGGCCAGGACCAGCAGCGCCAGGACCAGCAAGGGCAGCAGTGCCTTGCGCAGATCGTTGCCAGGGGTCTCCGGGCGCCACGCCAAAGCCTCCTCGGTCTGGCCGTCAAGGGATATCCGGGCTGTGCCGATCTGCTCCGGCGCATCGGTGATGTGGGCACCCGGCAGGGCAAAGTCCCGCGCCAGGTTTTGTAAAGAGGCGGCATCAAGGACTTTCACGAACAGCAGCAAACTGGGTGGGCCCGGGATTTCGGGCACGCTGTCGTCGGTGCCGACGGTGAGGGCCGAGGCGGCGACGAACGCGGGCGCGCCGTCGTGATGCAGCAGCTCGACGATGACTTCATCGCGGTTCTGCGGGGCGCTGGCTTTCTTCGCCAGCGCTTGCAGGTCACCGGCCAGCCATGTGCCGGCGTCGACCTCACTCATATCGCCATTGATGACCGAATAGACGGTTTTGCCTGTCGGGGAAATGACAAACACCGCCTGGTAGCCGTAGAGCCCGAAAACGCTGCTGCCGACGTTCTCCTGGTCATAGGCCCAGTCTTTATCCATTTCGACGTGCAGATGCCGGTAGGCGTCGCTCCACTTGGAATAGTCACTCAAGTCCCGTCCGATGCCGGCGCGAATACCGTCGATGGCGCGCTGGGCGAAAAACTGGCTTTGTTCACGGGCGCGCTCATCCTGGGCCCCGGTAATGTTGAGCAACAGTGCGATCGCCAGTGCTGACATGACAAACAGCAGAAGCATGATGGTCGGGAAGGTGCGACGGGTGAAGCTCTGGCTGGGCAGGCCTGGGGGCGAAACGGTGGAGTCGTTGCCAGCATCTTCAGTCATAAACAAGCCATCAGCTAAACGCGAAATATCCCGCACGTCTCTGTATCGGCGGTCGGCTCAATTAACTTAACCGATCCGACAGCTGACACGGCGCAGAGGCGCCTGGCTATTGGCCTTCAGGCAAAACGACCGTTTCAGGGTGGCGCCTCACTCCTTGTCTTGGCGATGACCCGGCAGCAGGTTGCTGAGTACCTGTTTGGCGGTCTGCACAACGATGCCGCGCTGGTTCGGATCGCCTTGCAGCAAAGTCGAGGCAAATTTCTTCGCCTGTTCCAGCTTGATGTGTGGCGGCAACGGTGGCACGTCGGGATCGGTCCGAAACTCAATCAGCACCGGACGGTCCGCAGCTAGCGCTTGCTCCCAGGCGGCAGCCACATTGTCTTCATGCTCCACCAGGATGCCCTTCAGGCCAATGGATTCAGCGAACTGGTGGTAGGGCACGTCAGGGATGTTCTGGGATGCCTCGAATTTAGGATCGCCCTCCATCACGCGCTGTTCCCAAGTCACCTGGTTCAGGTCCTGGTTGTTGAATACCGCGCAGATCCAGGTGCCATTGGCCCAGGTACGCCAGTATTTGGCGACGGTGATCAGTTCGGCCATGTTGTTCATCTGCATCGCGCCATCTCCCACCAGAGCGACCACCGGTCGATCAGGGTGGCAGAATTTCGCGGCGATGGCATAGGGCACGGCGGCACCCATGGATGCCAGTCCACCGGACAACGAACACATCATGCCGCGGCGAATCCTGATATCCCGGGCGAACCAGTTGGCGCAAGACCCGGAATCGCAGGTGATGATGGCGCGATCCGGCAAGCGGGGGGACAGCTCGAACGTGACCCGCTGTGGGTTGATGGGCTTGGCCGACACGAGGGCGCGGTTTTCCAGGGTTTTGTCCCAGTCCGCTCGCCAATGCTCGATTTTCTTGCGCCAGGCGCGATCGGTTTTTTCTTCGATCAGCGGCAGCAGGGCCTGCAGGGTGTCGGTGCTGTCACCTTGCAGATTGACCTCCATGGGGTAACGCAGGCTGAGCATGTCCGGCTGAATGTCAATCTGCACCCCACGGACCTGGCCTTCGGGCGGCAGGAATTCGGCATAGGGGAAGCCGGAGCCGATCATTAGCAATGTATCGCAGCCGGCCATCAGCTTGTCGCTGGGCTCGGTGCCCAGCAGGCCGATGGCGCCGGTGACCCAAGGCAGGTCGTCCGGCACGGCAGCCTTGCCCAGCAGGGCCTTGGCCACGCCGGCGCCCAGTTTCTCGGCGATGGCAATCACCTCATCGGTGGCTTGCAGCGCGCCGGCGCCGACCAGGATCGCGACTTTCTTGCCCGCATTGAGGACGTCGGCAGCTTTGCGCAAATCCTCTTCATAGGGCACGACCTTGGGTTTGCGGTAGCCGACGCCGGAATGGACCGTACCGTGCTTGTGGGGTGGTGCTGTGTACTCCATGTCCTGCAGGTCATTGGGCAGAATCAGCGCCGTGACCCGACGCTCGCCGACCGCCGTGCGCACGGCGCGGTCGATCAGATGGCGCACTTGGGACGGTGCGCTGGCTTGCTGGACGAAGGCCCCGGCGACGTCCTTGAACAGGCTGACCAGGTCCAGTTCCTGTTGGTAGTGCCCGCCCAGTGCGGCGCGGGCCTGCTGGCCGCTGATGGCAAGGACGGGCATGTGGTCCATTCGGGCGTCGTAGAGGCCTGTTATGAGGTGAGACGCGCCCGGCCCCGAGGTGGCAATACACACCCCTAGCTCGCCAGTGAATTTGGCATGCGCGCAGGCCATGAAAGCCGCCATCTCCTCATGACGCGCCTGGATGAAGCGGATTTTTCCATTGGCGCGGTTCAATGCACCAAAAACGCCGTTAATGCCATCGCCCGGATAGCCATAAATGCGACGAACCCCCCATTGGTAAAGGCGTTCAACCAGAAAGTCACCCACGGTCATGGTCATGTCTGTCCCTCGCTTAATCGGCCGCAGCAGGTCTGCAGCGTTGACGGTCATACAGGACTGGACCGACGCAGGCCGTTCAAGGTTTAGATTTTTTCGCGGGCGGGCCCGACGTGGGCGTGTATCCCAGTGTGTATCAGAGCGGCCTGGATACACCTGCTTGTCTTCACCTCGGCTGGCGACACAGCCCGGATACACATCGACGGTTAACTACGCCAGCCAGCCGCACCGATCCCCGGTGCTGGTGATTGGCATATTTGATCTTTCGAGGAACACCCCCATGCTCAACTTCTCCAGCAATTCCTCTCTTGCACTCGGTTTGGCCCTGGTTGGCGGCCTTGGCCTTTCCACCGCAGCCTCGGCATTGACCATGAACGACCTGGCCCAGGGCTACACCCTGGCGGCGGCCGATACGGTGAAGAAACCCGCTGAGGGCAAGTGCGGCGAAGATAAATTTGCCAAGACCGATACCAACCACGACGGCAAGGTTTCGCGCGACGAGTTCATCGCGGCGGCGCCAGAGCGCGCGGCTGAGTACGACAAGATCGACGCCAACCATGACGGCGGCATCTCGTTGCCTGAAGCCGAGAAATACCTGGCAGGCCAGGCCAAGGGCGCCGAAGGCAAATGCGGCGAGGGCAAGTGTGGGGCGGCTATCGAGTCCTGACTTTCACCGGTGGGAAGCCTGATGGGGCGGGCGCCAGTCACAGCGATGCCCTGTTGCGCGAACAACTGTGGCGAGGGAGCCGCTCCCTGGCCACAGGGTTTGGTTCTTACAGACTGATTGGCAATCGTCCTTCAAGGCTTCCCATCTCTTACCCCAAGGAGATGTGCCATGCCTCAACATTCAGGCCTGAAAGGCCGCGCCATACTGTCCACACCCTCAATTTCCAAACCCTCGGTAGGCCTGGGCCTGCGCCGCGCCTTGCTCGATGACCTGCGCGAGGCGCCCGCCGGGGATTTCGACTTTCTTGAAGTGGCCCCGGAAAACTGGATCGGCATTGGCGGCGCTCACGGCGCCGCTTTGCATTGGCTGGCCGAACGCTATCCGTTGTCGTGCCATGGCCTGTCGTTGTCTCTGGGCGGGCCGGCGCCACTGGACCTGGCGTTTCTGACGCAGGTGCGCGATTTCCTGGAACGCTTCAACGTACCGATGTACAGCGAGCACCTGAGCTACTGCGGCGATGAAGGGCACTTGTATGACTTGCTGCCGTTGCCCTTTACCGAGGAAGCGGTGCATCACGTGGCGGCACGGATCCGGCAGGCCCAGGACGTTCTGGGGCGGCGCCTGGCCGTGGAGAACGTTTCCTATTACGCCGCACCGCAACAAGACATGACGGAGCTGGAATTCACCCGCGCGGTCTTGCACGAAGCCGATTGCGACCTGCTGCTGGACGTCAACAACGTCTACGTCAACTCGGTCAATCACGGCTTCGACCCCCAGGCATTCCTGGCCGGCCTTGAGCCTGGGCGGGTGGTGGGCATGCACGTGGCCGGGCATTACGACGAGTCCGATACCTTGAAAATCGACAGCCATGGTGCGCCAGTCAAACCGGTGGTCTGGGTGTTGCTGGCCCAGGCCTACGCACGTTTCGGTATCCAGCCGACCTTGCTCGAACGGGACTTCAATTTCCCGCCCTACGCCGTGCTGGCCGCCGAACTGCAGACCCTGCGCCAATTGCAACATCAGGCCGACCCAGGGCAGGCGGTGCCCCATGGCTGAAATCATGCAGACGCTGCAGCAACAGCAACAGGCGTTGACCCGCTACCTGCGTGACCCTGATCACTGCCCGATTCCGCCCGGCATGGACGTGGCCCGGGCGCAGGTATATCGCGACCTGATTTTCGAGAACATGCGTGGGTTGCTCAGCGGCACTTTTCCGGTGTTGGTGAGCGTGCTGGGGCCGGAGGCTTGGCGGGTCTGCGTACGCCGTTTCCTGCGTGAGCATCGTTGCCTCGCACCGCGCTTCGCAGACATTGCCGGGGAGTTCGTGGGCTATCTCGCGGCCCGGCAGTCGCCTGACGAACCGGCGTTCATGGCCGAGCTGGCTCACTACGAGTGGGTCGAAATGGCGCTGCTGCAAGCGCAAGTCGAGTCGCTGCCGGCCAGTGACGAGGCAGCATTGCTCGATCGGTCTTTGCGTGTTTCACCTTTGGCCTGGCCGCTGGCGTACCTCTGGCCGGTCCATCGCCTGGCGCCCGGCTACCAGCCATCGACGCCACCGCCGCAACCGACGCTGCTGCTGGTGCGGCGAACGCCTGGGTTTGCGGTGCGCTTTTCTGAGCTCAGTCCGTTGGCCTGGCGGCTGTTGCAGCGTATCGGGCAGTTTCCCGGGTTGGCTGGGCGCGATCAGTTGTTGGCGCTGGCACGGGAGGCGGGGGTGGATTCAAGCGAATTCATGGACAGCGCGGTGATGTTGTTGCGCCAGATGCACAGGGAAGGGGTTGTCGGGGTGCAGCCGTAATCCGCCCACTTGAAATGCCAACACCTGTGGGAGCGGGCTTGCTCGCGAAGGCGGTGTGTCAGTCAAAACTAAGTCGACTGACACACCGCCTTCGCGATCAAGCCCGCTCCCACAAGGTTATGCGCCAATTGCACTATTGGCGGTGCAGGCCGATCTTCAGCACAGCATCCACACTCAACTTCCCGGCCCCCTGCAACACCAACGGCAACAACGCCACCAGATAGATCAACGGCAGTTTGAAGTTGCCGTGGCCTTTATTGGTGATGGCATACCCCTGGGCCAGTTCACTCAAGGTTGACCAATCCGCCGGCCAGTGCACGGCAGCGGTGGCGACGACTGTGACCACCATCAACACCAGCGCCGAAAGGCGGGTGCCCAGGCCCATCAGCAGGGCGATGGCGCAGAGCAGTTCGGCCCACATCGACAATTCCCAGTTCCAACTGGCCGGCAGGTGGTTGAAGGGGAAGGGGAATGCCGCCTGGATTTGGGCAAACCAGTTTTCGCCCTGCCATTTCTCCCGCCCGGATTCAAAAAACTCCCAGGCCAGGAACAGGCGCAGGCCCAATGGCCCGAGCCATGTCCCGGCCTGTTCGAGCGTTATGCGCAGGCCTTTCAAAACATCTGCAGACATGATCGATCTCCCGGGGCTCAGTTCGGTTTGTCAGTGGCAACCGGAGCGGCTGCTGCGCGATCCAACGGGGAGGAATTCTTTCGGCGCGAGTTGGCCTGGGCGAGCTTGCCCACCAGACGGATCGCGATGGCGGCGCAGGTCAGGCCGAAGGGCAACACGTACCAGGCACTCATGGGGATGCGCTTGAAGTTGGAGTAAGCAAAGATCGCCACCAGCACCCACATGCCGCTGACGTGCAGGCATTTCCAGGCTTTGGCGCCAATCAGGCGCGTGGTGCTTTTGAAGGAGGTCAGGGCCAGCAGCAGGATGAACACGTAGCCGACGGAGCCGGGGACATTGCCAAGGGTGGTGCGACCCGGCCAGAACTCGGGGTTGAGCTGGCCGTAGCTGTAGATCAGCACGGCGTGCACCAGATGGGAAAACGCGAAGGCCAAGCCGATGAAACGTCGCTCGCGGACCAGGGCCCGGCTCAGGGGCGACGGCACCAGCACGGCGAACGCCGAGGCGGTGAAGGCCAGCAGAAACAGGGCGAAGGATGAGCGGGCCGTGGCGCGGATGGCGCTGCGCACACCCTCGGTCAGGTCCGGGTTGAGCGCCAGGGTCAGTGCGGTCATCAACAGCACCAGGGCGGCGAGCAGGCTGAACAGCGACCAGCCCTGGAAACGAAACGTGGAAGCAGGCATGAGAAGGCTCCTTGGGGTGAGGGCCCGGTCGTGAATAGCGACCGGGGACACGAGGGAGTTTTTCAAACGGCTGTAAGTGGGGTGTGTCTGCAACGCGGCCGTTTGCAAGCCTGTGTACCCCTGCCTGTGGCGGACACATTGGCATACAAAGCCCGATAACATTGAAGCCTGGGGCTGAACCTTGTGGGAGCGGGCTTGCTCGCGATAGCGGATTGTCAGGCGACATCATTGTTGGATGTGCCGACGCCTTCGCGAGCAAGCCCGCTTGTGTCTTGCGCTACGTTTAGACTGAAGGTGAGAGCGGTGGGTGGCAAGCTGAATGCCCGGAGTGCTTAAAGCACGTGTGGGAGCCCATGCTGCCACTCACCTCTCCACTCTGGTCATTGAGCCCGAACAGTTGAACGAGCCCACCTCGAACAGTTACAAGCGTGGGCCAAGCCAGAGCGCTCTCACCTTGAGTGTAAGAGGGTTTGGCCATGTTTTCCTATCCAGCAGGTATTGATGTTTCAAAAGACAGTCTTCAGGTTCAGGTTGATCTCTTAGATGTTGGGGTGAGTTGCCCTAACGCTGAAGATGATTTTCCTGGATTAATTGGTTGGCTGCTGCTCCATCAGGTCACCCGTGTGTTGTTGGAAGCCACTGGCGGTTACGAGCGAAACGTCATGAAAGCGCTTCAGGCTGCAGGTTTTGAGGTCATTCGGATCAACCCCTGCCGAGCCAAGAGCTTTGCCAAAGCAATGGGACAACAAGCTAAAACCGACCCGATAGATGCGCGCCTCCTGGCGCAATTTGCAGCGGTCATCAAATCGGCTAACAGCCGGATCACAAGTGCCGAACAGGACGACTTGCGCGCACTGGTCCAGCAACGGGAAAACTTTACTCAGCAGAGAGATGACGACAAACGCAGATTTAAAACGGCCTCATCTGAGGCCGTTAAACCCGCGTTGCAGAGTCATATCGACTACCTGTGCGAAGCCATTAAGTTGATAGAAAAGATGATCCGTCAAAGCGCTGAAAGCCTGGACAGTGAAAAAGTCACTCGCCTGTGCTCGGTCAAGGGGATCGGTCTCGTCACGGCAGCCAGCGTAATGGCCTATCTTCCAGAGCTCGGCGAGGTTGGGCGACATCAGATAGCCGCATTAGCAGGCATCGCCCCCTACAACGACGATAGCGGCACGCACAAAGGCCAACGCCATATCAGCGGCGGTAGGTTCTCCGCCAGGCGCGCTCTGTACATGGCCTGCTGGTCAGTGATCAGGTATCAGCCTGACTTCAATGCACGCTACAAGGCGCTGCGCGAGAAAGGCAAATGCGCGAAGGTTGCGCTCATCGCATGTATGCGGATCTTGTTGATACGTCTAAACGCAATGATCCGGGATGGTTCTGAGTGGAAGGGAGACGTCGCGTAGATTGTGATTCCGGTTCCCTCAGACAATTGCATAGCCCAGAGCTGTGGGAGGCTCGCTGCCTCTGAAAAAGATGGCTAAATAAACCATCCAAGACAGTTGCTCCCACAGTTTGGTTGCCCGTTAACTTTCGACCCTTAGCCGCAACTCGGCACACAACCCGCCGCCGTCACGATTGCTCAAGGTCAGCGAACCGCCCATGGCGATCGCCAGTTGCTGGGCGATGGCCAGCCCCAATCCGGTTCCACCGGTCTCCCGGTTGCGCGAGTTTTCCACCCGATAGAACGGTTTGAGCACCTCGGCCAGCTCCTGCTCATTGATGCCGGGACCACGGTCCAGCACCTGGATCATCAGTTGTCCGTTGTCGGCAGGTTGCACCTGGATTTGCGCCGCTCCACCGAACTTTAATGCGTTGTCCACCAGGTTGACCAGCACCCGGCGCAGGGCATGGGGCCGGGTGTCGATGACCGCGGCATTTTTCCCGGACAACTGCACGTCCTGCCCGGTGTCCTGGTAGTCGAACACCAGGCTGTCGAGAAACGCATCCAGGTTGATGCGGCAGCTGGCTTCGATGGCACCATGAATGCTGCGGGCATAGGCCACGCCTTCGCGCACCAGATGCTCCATTTCACTCAGGTCGCTGCACAGTTTGTCCTTCTCGATGCCATCGTCCATGAATTCGGCGCGCAGCTTCATGCGTGTGATGGGCGTCTGCAAGTCATGGGAAATCGCCGCCAGCAACTGCATGCGCTCCTTGAGGTAGGCGGCGATACGGTCCTGCATGGCATTGAACGCCTTGGCGGCATGGACCACTTCGGTCGGGCCTTTTTCGTCCAGGCGTACGCTGTGAGCATTCGGGTCCAGGGTTTCCACTGCCTGGGCCAGCCGGGTCAGAGGACCGACGGCGATGCGCACGGCCAGCCAGGTGCAGCCGATCAACAGCGCCAATTGCCCCAGCAACACCACCGGGAGCCAGGGGGAGAGGGGCATCATCGCCGGCCGCACGTCGATGGTCAGCGGGCTGCCGTCGGCCAGGCGCAGGTGGGCCTGGTAGTGCTGCTGCGGTCCGGGAATGTTGGTGAACGTCAGGGCGTAGGCCTGGCCGATGGCCTCCAGGATCGAACTCACCGACACCGGCGCGTTGTCAGGAAGCATTCGCTGGCCTGGCTGACCTTCATCGAGCAGGTAGCCATAGTTGCGTCGGGCAAGTTTCGGCAGCCAGTCCTGGCGCTCGGCAGCCGGCAAACGATCGAGAATGGCCACGGAGGTCGAGACGTCGGTTTCCAGGTTGCCGAGCATGGTGGTCTTGGCGCTCTGGTAGCGCTCGTAGTACTGGGCGCCGAACGACAGGCCCTGGGCCAGGATCAGGCCGATCAGGAAGATCAGCGACAGGCGCGAGGCGAGGGTGCGCGGCCAGCGCAGCGACAGGCTCATACCGAAGCCTCAAGGATCTCCACCGGCAGCGAGAACACATAGCCTTCGCTGCGCACGGTCTTGATGTAGGCCGGCTCCCGGGCATCATCCAGCAGCCGTTGACGCAGGCGGCTGACCAGCAGGTCGATGGAGCGATCGAACAGATCGGCGTCCCGGCCCTGGGTCAGGTTCAGCAACTGATCGCGATTGAGCACCCGCTGCGGGTGGTCGAGGAACACCCGCAACAGGCGATATTCGGCGCCGCTCAGGGCGACCATCGTGCCGTCGGTGTCCAGCAGATGCCGGGCGGTGGTGTCCAGGCGCCAGCGGCCGAACGCCAGCAGGCGACCGCTTTCGGTGACCACCAGGTTGGGCGGCAGCATGCGGGTACGCCGCAACACGGCATTGATCCGCGCCAGCAGTTCCCGGGCGGCGAAGGGTTTGACCAGGTAATCGTCGGCGCCCATTTCCAGGCCGATGATGCGGTCGGTTTCATCGTTGCGGGCGGTGAGCATCAGCACCGGTGTGGCCTTGTGTTTGCCGGCGCGCAGTTCCCGGCACAGCACCAGGCCATCATCGCCCGGCATCATGATGTCCAGCACGATCAGGTCCACCGGGGTGGTTTCCAGAAAGGCACGCATCTGCCGGCCATCGGCAACCACGGTGGTACGCAGGCCGTTCTTTTTCAGGTAGTTGCCTACCAGCTCTCTGATTTCGCGATCGTCATCCACGATCAACACATGATCGACGTGATCCATGGTGTTCTGCCCCTTGGCGTTTCGTTGTGATCAGTCTACAGACGCCGGCCGGCCCGGCTCGCGACGGTTTGTATTGCAGTGTATCTGGCGCGCGGCGGATACACAGGGATTCAAAAAGCCGCGTTACCCGATACAGAAGCGATACCTCAAGGGCATTCAATGGCATCCATCGAGGCGGCACAACACGCCCCGGCCGAAAAACACACCCATTGAATGCATCGAGGATACCGCCATGAACACCAAAGCCGTCTACGCCGCCTGCCTCTTCGTCGCGCTGAACATCTGCACCTTGTCGGCCCGGGCCGAGAGTCACGTCCAGGCTCAGACCTACGCCTACGGCACCCACCTGGATATCCAGAAGGTCCTGTCCTTCAGCGAAGATCCGAACCCGGCCTGCGGCGTGGTGAATGCCCGCATGACCTACCTCGACTCAGCGGGCCACAAGCAGGCGCTGGACTATCGCAAGTTGGCCGACAACTGCAATGACGGTAACTGAGTCGCCGTGTGAGCCAACGGGTGACAGTAAATCTGTGGGAGCAAAGCTTGCTCGCGATCAACGATGACGCGGTTATTGCCAGGAATCGAGGCGCCTGCATCGCGAGCAAGCTTTGCTCCCACAGAGGCGCTGCCCGATTGGGTGTGTTCTGTCTATCTGCCTACCGTTGAGGTGTTGCCATGCTTCTGATCGCTTTTCTGGGCGGGATCCTGACGATCCTCAGCCCCTGTATTCTTCCAGTGGTGCCGTTTCTGTTTGCCCGGGCCAATCGCTCGCGGGGCTCGGTCCTGCTGACGCTGGCCGGCATGGTGCTGACGTTTGCCCTGGTTTCGAGCCTGGCGGTGGTCAGCAGTGAGTGGGTCGTGCGAGCCAGCAGCGTTGGCCGGCAAGTTGCCCTGTGGGTGATGGTGCTGTTTGCCTTGTCGCTGATGTTCAGCCGCGTCGGTATATGGCTGGCGCGGCCGCTGGTGAGCCTGGGCAACCGTATCGATGCCGGCGCCGGACGGATGGCCGGGCCTGTGGCCTCGGTGCTGATCGGGGTCGCCACCGGGTTGCTCTGGGCGCCGTGCGCCGGGCCGATACTCGGGGTGATTCTGACCGGGGCCATGCTGCAAGGCGCGAGCGCTGAAACCAGCCTGCTGTTGCTCGCTTACGGGCTGGGCAGTGCCTTGTCGCTGGGTGTGCTGATCCTGGCCGGACGCGGATTGGCCGACCGCCTCAAGCTGTCATTGCCGATCACCACTTGGCTGCGTCGGGGTACCGGTGTCGTGGTATTGCTGGCGGCCGTGGCGATTGGTACGGGTGCCGATGACCGCCTGTTGGCCAGTATCTCCTCCCAAGGGGCTGCGACCCTGGAGCAGGGTTTACTGAAGAATGTGCCCAAAGCCATCGATTACCTGGTCGAAAAGGCCGGCGCAGTATCCATGGAATCGCTTCAGCCTCAGGGCAACATGCCGTCGCTGGAAGGCGCAGTGCAATGGTTGAACTCGCCACCCTTGAGCAGCGAGTCGCTGCGGGGCAAGGTGGTGTTGGTGGATTTCTGGACCTATGACTGCATCAACTGCCAGCACACGCTGCCCTATGTGAATGATTGGGCACGCAAGTATGAGAAGGATGGGCTGGTGGTGATCGGCGTGCACACACCTGAGTATGGCTACGAGAAAATCATCGACAACGTGCGCAAGCAGGTTCGCAAACTGGGGATCAACTACCCGGTGGCCATCGATAACCAATATGCAATCTGGCGCGCCTTCAACAACCAGTACTGGCCAGCCCACTACTTCATCGATGCCAAGGGACAGGTGCGCTATAGCCACTTTGGCGAGGGACGCTATGGTGAGCAGGAGCAGGTAATTCAGCAGTTGTTGCAGGAAGCCAAGGCAAGCCAGTAACCCGTGACGAGGGAGCTTGCTTGTGGTGAGGGGATCTGTGGGAGCAAGGCTTGCCCGCGATGAACGATAACGCGGTTCAGTTGTTCGACCACGGTGCGGCTATCGCGGGCAAGCCTTGCTCCCACAGAGAAAAAACCTCTCTATATGGCGTTGCGTAGCCGTGCTGGCCCCTTGCTCATTCTCATGTGGTCAAACTTCTTTTATTTCAGAAAGTTGGGCGACATACCTATGCGGATTTCTATGTGGTTCGTGGTGACGTTTCTCCTGGTCGCCGTTTCGCTTGAGGCTCAGGCCAAGGCGCTGACGAAAAATCAGCAGTCGGTATGCCGCTGGGGTTCGGACATTGCCGCAGGGGCCCAGGCGTCGAAGCTTTCCGGGATCACCTTGTACGGCGCGCGCAAAAGGTTGCAGGTGCGCAAGTTTTCCCGGCCATGGATGCGCATGACCGCCCTGGGTATCACCGAGCAGACCTATAACAGCGCTTCACGTCTCAAGCCCGCCGCCATCAAACAGACTTACTACGAACAGTGCGCTCGGCATGCGCTGGCGCGAAGATAAGCGTTGCTTCACGCCGGGCTTCTGCCGGGCATTTCGATGCCATGCAGGTGGACCCTTCGATACAGGGTCGCTCGGGAAATGCCCAGCGCCCGTGCAGCCGCAGTGGGCTTCCAGCGATGGCGCACCAGCGCATCGAGCAGCACCTGACGCTCCGGGCTGGCGCTGGGTTGCGGTGCATCTGCAGGCGCTTGTGCGCTGTGCAATGATTCGGGCAGATGACTGAGCTGGATCACACTTGCCTCGCTCACCGCACAGGCGTAGCGCAGCACATGGCGCAACTGGCGGATATTGCCCGGCCAGTGATAGCCGAGCAAGCATTCCAGAGCCGCGCCGCTCAGTTGCACCATGCCCCCGCACAGCGCCGATTCCTCCTCAAGGATGCGGTTGATCAACGCCAGCCGGTCACTGCGCTCACGCAGCGGCGGCAGTTGGAAGCGGGCACCGCCCAGGCGAAAGTACAGATCCTCGCGAAACCCGCCGGCGGCGACCAATGTTTCCAGGTCGCGGTGGGTGGCGCAGATCACCTGAATGTCCACGGCCCTGCGCCGTGACGCACCCAGGGGGGCCACTTCACCTTCGGCCAATACCCGTAGCAGGCGCGTCTGCAAGGCCAGTGGCATGTCACCGATTTCATCCAGAAACAATGTGCCGCCATCGGCCTGTTGCAGCAGGCCCTGCATGCCTTTGGTCGACGCCCCGGTGAAGGCCCCGGCAACGTAGCCGAATAACTCGCTTTCGATCAGGCTTTCGGGAATCGCCGCGCAGTTCAAGGCCACGAACGACCGGTCACGGCGCTGGCTGGCCTGATGCAGTTGGCGGGCAAACACCTCCTTGCCGGAGCCGGTTTCGCCCTGGATCAGCACCGGCAAGTTGCGATCCTTGACCCGTACTGCCAGGCGCAGGCTGTCGGCCAATCGAGGGTCCAGTTCCACCGGGGTCATGGCAACCCGGGGGCGCGAATTGGCCCGCTGTCGCGGCGCGCTCAAGCGACCATGCAAAAGCGGCCCGATGCCGGGGCTGGAAAAAGGATAAAGACCCTCGTCGCGGGCACGGTGCAGCAGTTGCTGGTCGAACACCTGGCTGATGTGTTGCGGCAGTTGGCCGTAGTGTTGCAGCAGATACTGGCGGGCGGCGGGGTTCAGGGCTTGCAGGCAACCGTCGTCGTCCCAGGCGAACAGCAAGTCCGGCTGGCTGTCGACGTAGCCGGCGTTGCGATGGGCCCGCAGCACCCAGTAGCCCTGGGCGCTGCTCATGAAAAACGCCTGTTCGATTTCCCGAGCGCTCTGGACCACCATCTGCCGGATCAGGTGTTGTGAGCGTCGATCATCCGGTGAACGCACCGCCGAGACGTCCAGAACCCCGAGCAACTGCCCCTGCGGGTCGAAAACCGGCGCGGCAGAGCAGGTCAGGCCGATGAACGCCGCCCGGAAATGATCGCGCTTGTGCACCGTCACCGGGGTTTTGGCCGTGAGCACCGCCGCCACGCCGCAGGTGCCTTCTTCCCCCTCCGACCAACAGGTGCCCAGGTACAGCCCGGCCTTGCGGCAGTCATTGCGAATGGTGGTTTCCACCCGGTAATCGATGGTCTGGCCCTGGGCATCGGTCAGCAGCACACAGTAGTCGGCATCCCGCACACGACCATGCAGCCGGGCGACTTCTTCGCTGGCGATATTAAGGAACAGTTCTGAGCGCTCACGGCATTGCTTGAGCACGTCCTGGGACAGGATGCGCGGGCCCTGCAGCGAACCGGGGTCCAGATGATGCTGCTCCATGGAGCGACGCCAGGAGTCGAGGATCAGGTCCGGGACGGGCAGCTGTGGCAGTTGCGCCGCGTTTTTCAGTACGCGGCTGACGCAATCCACATGCGCCCGGGAGTGAGCGGAAAGCATACGGGCCTCCGTTTCAGCTTCTTATCGTTGTGCGCTCATTAAGCGCCGTTCGTTGTGCGCAGACAAGCTCGGCGAGCCGCACCGGCAGGTGTGAGACGCCACGTCTCACGGTCTCGCCAGAACCTCGTGCAGGCTGACATGTCGCGTCTCACAGCGCCTGGGTTGATTCCATCAGCGGGCGCGCTCAGCGGGCTCTATTCCGGGCGTTCCGCCGGTTTTATCGGCAACTGGCACCGCCCTTGCTCTAGCGTCTGCAGCCGGCCCGTCCGGACTGCCAATAATAAAAACGAGGTGTCCTATGTCTTTGCACCGAGGGTTCTGCTGCCCAGGTCATCCCTCTACCCACCTGCCGGTGGCGCCATGAGCCGCCGTCCACTGACCGTGGGCATCATTGCCAACCCGGCGTCGGGGCGTGATGTGCGACGCCTGACCGCCAACGCCGGATTGTTTTCCAGCACCGACAAGGTTTCGGTGATCCAGCGGCTGTTGGCTGCCTTCGGTGCCACCGGTGTCGAGCAGGTCTTGATGCCGACCGACATGACCGGCATTGCCGCCGCCGTTCTAAAGAATAGCCACAGCCGTCAGGCCCGTAGCAGCCACTGGCCAACCCTGGAGTTTCTTGACCTGACGTTGCGCCAGACCGTCGAAGATACGCGTCAGGCCGCGCGTCTGATGGTCGAGCGCGGGGTGAGCCTGATCGCCGTGCTTGGCGGCGACGGCACCCACAAGGCCGTGGCCGCCGAAGTCGCTGACATTCCGTTACTGACCCTCTCCACGGGCACCAATAACGCCTTTCCCGAACTGCGCGAAGCCACCAGCGCCGGGTTGGCCGGTGGGTTGTACGCCAGCGGCAGGATACCGGCGCAGATCGGCCTGCGTCGCAACAAGCGCCTGTTGGTCTGCGACGCCGGTCGCGGCTTGCGTGAGATCGCTCTGGTGGACGTCGCCGTGTCACCGCTGCGCTTTGTCGGCGCCCGGGCCATCAGTCGGGCACAGGACCTGGCCGAAGTCTTCGTGACCTTCGCCGAGCCGCAATCCATCGGTCTGTCGGCGCTCTGCGGCTTGTGGTTCCCGGTATCACGCCAGGCAGCGGGTGGCGCCTGGATGCGCCTGGACCCGCAATCGCCCGAAGCGTTGCTGGTGCCGCTGGCCCCCGGTCTGTTGCAAGGCTGTGGCGTGCTCGCCGCCGGGCCCCTGGAGCCTGGCATCGCCCATGGCCTGTCGCTGTCTTGCGGCACCTTGGCCCTGGATGGGGAACGGGAAATCGAATTCAACGCGCAGGACCGGCCCACGGTCACTCTCGATGCCGGCGGCCCGCTGAGCATCGATGTCAACGCGGTGCTGGCCTACGCCGCGCAACACCGTTTGTTGGCGATCGGCCGCGAACACCCGCAACACCCACTGAATCTTCAAGAAGACACCCCAGGAGAATAAAAATGTCGACACCGCTCACCCACGATCAACTGCTGCACGCCTATCAGGTGATGCGCACCATCCGCGCCTTCGAAGAGCGCCTGCACGTGGAATTCGCCACCGGCGAGATTCCCGGTTTCGTCCATCTGTATGCCGGCGAAGAGGCGTCGGCCGCCGGCGTCATGGCCCATTTGGGCGATGAGGATTGCATCGCCTCCAACCACCGTGGCCACGGCCATTGCATCGCCAAAGGCGTGGACGTGTACGGGATGATGGCCGAGATCTACGGCAAGAAGACCGGCGTCTGCCAAGGCAAGGGCGGCTCCATGCACATTGCCGATTTCGAGAAAGGCATGCTCGGCGCCAATGGCATTGTCGGGGCTGGCGCGCCCTTGGTAGTGGGCGCCGCGCTGGCCGCCCGACTCAAGGGCACCGACAGCGTCGCCGTGGTGTTTTTTGGCGACGGCGGCTCCAACGAGGGCGCGGTGTTCGAAGCCATGAACATGGCCTCGGTGTGGAACCTGCCATGCCTGTTCATCGCTGAAAACAATGGCTACGCCGAAGCCACTGCGTCCAATTGGTCGGTGGCCTGCGATCACATCGCCGATCGCGCCGCCGGTTTCGGCATGCCCGGGGTGACGGTGGATGGCTTTGACTTCTTTGCCGTGCATGAAGCCGCCGGGGCCGCCGTCGAACGCGCCCGTGCCGGAGAGGGGCCTTCGCTGATCGAGGTCAAGCTGACCCGTTACTACGGCCACTTCGAGGGTGACGCCCAGACTTATAGGGCACCCGACGAGGTCAAGCATTTTCGCGAGAACCAGGATTGCCTGATGCAGTTTCGCGAGCGCACCACACGGGCCGGATTGCTCACCGTCGAGCAGTTGGACCTGATCGACAAGGAGGTCGAGTCGCTGATCGAAAACGCCGTGTACAAGGCCAAGTCCGATCCCAAGCCCACCGCGGCGGACCTGCTGACCGACGTTTACGTCTCCTATCCCTGAACGCTCTTCATAAAACAAGAACAGAGAATCCCATCATGGCGAGAAAAATCAGCTATCAGCAGGCAATCAACGAAGCCCTGGCCCAGGAAATGCGCCGCGACTCCAGCGTCTTCATCATGGGCGAGGACGTCGCCGGTGGCGCCGGCGCGCCCGGTGAAAACGACGCCTGGGGCGGTGTGCTCGGCGTCACCAAGGGGCTTTACGACCAGTTTCCCGAGCGTGTGCTGGATACGCCGCTGTCGGAAATCGGTTACGTCGGCGCGGCGGTCGGCGCGGCAACCTGTGGCGTGCGCCCGGTGTGCGAACTGATGTTCGTCGACTTCGCCGGGTGCTGCCTGGACCAGATCCTCAACCAGGCGGCGAAGTTTCGCTACATGTTCGGCGGCAAGGCCTCCACACCGCTGGTGATCCGCACCATGGTCGGCGCGGGCCTGCGCGCCGCCGCCCAGCATTCGCAGATGCTCACCTCCTTGTGGACGCACATTCCGGGGCTGAAAGTGGTGTGCCCGTCGTCGCCCTATGACGCCAAGGGCTTGCTGATCCAGGCGATCCGCGACAACGACCCGGTGATCTTCTGCGAGCACAAATTGCTCTACAGCATGCAGGGCGAGGTGCCGGAAGAGCTCTATACCATTCCCTTTGGCGAAGCCAACTTCCTGCGCGACGGCAAGGACGTGACCCTGGTCTCGTACGGGCGCATGGTCAACACCGCGATGGACGCGGCGCGCAGCCTGGCCGGGCGCGGCATCGACTGCGAGGTCATCGACCTGCGCACCACCAGCCCGATGGACGAGGACAGCATCCTGGAAAGCGTCGAGAAGACCGGGCGCCTGGTGGTCATCGATGAGGCCAATCCGCGCTGTTCCATGGCCACGGACATCTCGGCGCTGGTCGCGCAAAAAGCCTTCGGCGCGCTCAAGGCTCCGATTGAAATGGTCACCGCGCCCCATACCCCGGTGCCGTTCTCCGATGCCCTGGAAGACCTGTACATCCCCGACGCGGCAAAGATCGAACAGGCCGTGCTCAACGTGATCGAGTGGAGCAAGCGCTGATGAGCCAGATTCATACCCTGACCATGCCCAAGTGGGGCCTGTCGATGACCGAAGGCCGGGTAGATGCCTGGCTCAAGGAGGAGGGCCAGGCCATCACCAAGGGTGATGAAGTGATGGACGTGGAAACCGACAAAATTTCCAGCAGCGTCGAAGCGCCGTTCTCCGGGATCTTGCGTCGGCAGATCGCCCGGCAGGACGAAACCCTGGCGGTCGGCGCCTTGCTCGGTATTGTCGTCGACGGCGAAGCCAGCGATGCCGAGATCGATGCGCTCATCGAGCAGTTCCAGTCGTCTTTTGTGCCCGGCGACGCTGCCGACGAAGACAGCGGCCCGAAACCTCAGAAAGTCGAACTGGACGGCCGGGTGATTCGCTTTTTCGAGCGTGGCGAGGGCGGCACGCCGCTGCTGCTGGTGCATGGTTTCGGTGGCGACCTGAACAATTGGCTGTTCAACCACCAAGCACTGGCGGCCGGGCGTCGGGTCATCGCCCTGGACCTGCCGGGCCACGGCGAATCCGCCAAGACACTGCAACGCGGCGACCTGGACGAACTGAGCGGGGTGGTGCTGGCCTTGCTCGATCACCTGGACATCAATGCTGTGCATCTGGTGGGGCATTCCATGGGCGGGGCGGTGTCGCTGAACGCCGCGCGCCTGATGCCCCAGCGGGTACGGTCGCTGACCTTGATCGGCAGTGCCGGGCTGGGCGCGCAGATCAATGGCAGCTACCTGAAAGGTTTTGTCGAAGCAGCCAACCGCAACGCTCTCAAGCCGCAACTGGTGCAACTGTTCTCCAATGCCGAGCTGGTCAACCGCCAGATGCTCGATGACATGCTCAAGTACAAGCGCCTGGAGGGGGTGGACGCTGCGCTGTTGCAACTGTCAGCGACGCTGTTTGCCGACGGTCGCCAGCAGGTGGATTTGCGCGAAGTAGTGCAGGCCGGCCACGTACCGACGCTGGTGATCTGGGGCAGCGACGACGCAATCATCCCGGCGGCCCACAGCGACGGGCTGAGTGCCCAGGTCCAGGTGCTGCCCGGCCAGGGCCACATGGTGCAAATGGAGGCGGCCGAGCAGGTCAACCAGCTCATCCTCGGGTTCATTGAGCAGCACTGATCAAGCGGGCGGCGAGGTGATTCGTCGCTCCTACAAAACTCTGGAGGCAACGTTATGAACGTTTCAATCAAGCCTACCCGCAGCATGCGCGCCGCCGTCTGGCATGGCCGCAACGACATTCGCGTCGAAGACGTGCCACTGCCGGTTTCGCCACCCGCCGGTTGGGTGCAGATCCGTGTGCAGTGGTGCGGCATCTGTGGCTCTGACCTGCATGAATATGTGGCCGGGCCGGTGTTCATTCCGGTGGACGCACCGCATCCGCTGACCGGCATCAAGGGCCAGTGCATTCTCGGCCATGAGTTCTGCGGTGAAATCGTCGAGCTGGGGGCCGGTGTCGAGGGCTTCAGCGTCGGCGAGCCGGTGGCGGCCGATGCCTGTCAGCACTGTGGCACCTGCTATTACTGCACCCACGGGCTCTACAACATCTGCGAAAACCTGGCGTTCACCGGGCTGATGAACAACGGTGCGTTTGCGGAGTTGGTCAACGTACCGGCCAATCTGCTGTACAAACTGCCTGCTGATTTTCCCGCCGAAGCCGGTGCGCTGATCGAGCCGTTGGCAGTGGGCATGCATGCGGTGAAAAAGGCCGGCAGCCTGTTGGGCCAGAACGTGGTGGTGGTCGGCGCCGGCACCATCGGTCTGTGCACCATCATGTGCGCCAAGGCCGCCGGCGCGGCGCAGGTAATTGCCCTGGAGATGTCCGGCGCGCGCAAGGCCAAGGCCCTGGAAGTGGGCGCCAGCCATGTGATCGATCCGAACGAGTGCGACGCCCTGGCCGAAGTCCGTCGCCTGACCGCTGGCTTGGGGGCCGATGTCAGTTTCGAATGCATCGGCAACAAGCACACCGCCAAACTCGCCATCGACCTGATCCGCAAGGCGGGTAAATGTGTGCTGGTGGGCATTTTCGAGGAACCGAGCGAGTTCAACTTCTTTGAACTGGTCTCCACCGAGAAGCAGGTGCTCGGCGCGCTGGCCTACAACGGTGAATTCGCCGACGTGATTGCCTTCATCGCCGATGGGCGCCTGGACATCTCGCCGCTGGTGACCGGGCGCATCCAGTTGGAGCAGATCGTTGGTCAGGGCTTCGAGGAACTGGTCAATAACAAGGAGCACAACGTGAAAATCATCGTGTCACCCGCACGGGTCTGAGCGCGCCTGAGGTGGGCGATTGGCGATGGCTGGCAAGGCCATCGCACTTTTTATCTCAGGTATAGGCCAGCAAGCGCCCACACAACACCACCGCGAACCATACCGCCACGGACAGCACCGCCTGCGCTTTCGCCAGTCCTGGTGCCGCGCTGGCGGTGTTCCATTGGCTGACCGTGCGATAAATGCCGAGGTGAAACACCAGGGCGTTGAGGCCCGCTGTCGCAATCAGGCACAGCTTGAGGATAAACACGCCGTTGCCGGCGAAGTCATGGGGATGGGCGCTGAACATCATCAAGCCGGCGGGCACGATCAATAACAGGGCCGCAAGGGCCCACGGCAGTAGATGGCGGGCCAACGCCGTCACGGCAATGTCCTTGGACACCCCAAGTACCCGCAGATCGAACATCACCACCGCGCCCACCAACAGCGAAAACCCGATGATGTGTACCACCTCCACCAACGGGTAGAGCCACAGTTCGCCGCGCATGGCCACCGCCAGGGACGAACCCTCCAGTTGGTCTAGCCAGCCCTGCGGGTCGGTGCCTGTCTCGATGGCCTGCATCAGCGCAACTCGACGGTCTTGTTGTCGACGGTGATGCGTTCTGCGCGCAACTCATCGGGTTTGTTGCGGTTTGCATAGCCGGCCACGCTCACCTGATTGCCAGGCTTGAGCATGTCCTTGCTCAGGCCTCGGTTCTCCATGCGTGACGGCGGGGCGAGGACCACGGTCCAGGTTTTGTCCGCCGTTTTCAGGCGCACGAAGCCATGGGGGTGCGAATAGCCGGATTCTTCTATCGTTCCGTTGAGTTGCAGGGCGTTGTCAGTGTCGTACTCGCTCCAGCCGTGATGGGCCAGGACTGTCGTTGTCACCAGCATCAACGATAAGCCGATGCAACCCAGTATGTGTTTCATGGCAGGTCTCCTGTTGGATCATCGGTTCAGTCTGGCAGGTAGTTGCGCCAGACGCGGTCTTCGCCGAGTTGCAGTGGCTGCTCCTCTTCTTCGCGAAACTTGCGGTCGCAGTCGAGGAAGAATTCATCGAGTTGCGGCGGCTTGACATGGGCGGCGCTGAGCATGGTGTGGACCTGTCCGCGATGATGGATCTGATGTTCGAACAGGTGCAACAGCAGCCGGTCGATTCGTTCGCGCACCACACCGTCGACACGCACCAGATTGACGAAGCGGGCGAGGTCTTTTACCCGCAGGGCCTTGCAGAACGCCACCAGCCGCTGGTCGGTTTGAGTTTGGTTGTGCAGCAGTTGGGCAAAGGCCAGGGTCTGGGAGAAGTCCTTTATCTGGCCGTCACGGTCGCCTTCCAGTGCGGTGAGGTAATAGCGGTCCACTTCCAGGATGTGGCAAAGCGTGGCTTGGATGGACGGGAAGAACCCCGTGCGCGGTGCCTCATATTCGGCCTCGCTCAACTGCGCGCAGGCAATGAGTAGTCGGTGATTGGCCCACTGATTGTTCAGGGCCTGGGCCAGGAAATAGTTCATGGGGCACCTTGTGTGCGAGTTTGCTCACGATGATGGCGGCACATCCAGCATAGTCGATTCAGACAAACCGCTATCGCGAGCAGGCTCGCTCCCACAGTTTTATTGCGTGTGTTCACGATTCGGTATCCACCACCCATCCTGTGGGAGCGGGCTTGCTCGCGATGATGGCGGCACATGCAGCATAGTCATATCAGACAGACCGCTATCGCGAGCAAGCCCGCTCCCACAGTTTTATTGCGTGTGTTCACGATTCGGTATCCACCACCCATCCTGTGGGAGCGGGCTTGCTCGCGAAGACGGCGACACATGCAGCATAGTCATATCAGACAGACCGCTATCGCGAGCAGGCTCGCTCCCACATGGATTTCATCCGCTTCGGGAAGAGGCGGACCTTAAAGCCCCACATCCGGCAACACCGGCCGATTGGCCAGGGCCTTGGCCATGATCTGCTCGACATACACGCGATCCTCCTCCGGCAGCGCCAGGCGCGGTGGGCGGGTGAGGGCGCTGCCGCGACCGGCAATGGCTTCGCACAGTTTGATGCACTGCACCAGGTCGGCGCGGGCGTCCAGGTGCAGGATCGGCATCAGCCATTCGTAGATCGGCATCGCTTCGGCAAAACGCCCGGCGCGGGCCAGGCGGAAAATGGTTTCGCCTTCTTGGGGGAACACGTTGGACATCCCCGAGACCCAGCCTTCGGCACCCACGGCCAGGCTTTCCAGCACCACGTCGTCCAGGCCTGCGAACAACACAAACCGGTCGCCGACTTCATTGCGCACGTCGATGAAACGCCGGGTGTCGCCGGACGAATCCTTGAAACACACTACGTTGTCGCAATCGGCCAAGGAAATCAGGATGTCCGGGGTCACGTCATTCTTGTAGATCGGCGGGTTGTTGTAGACCATCAGCGGCACGTCGGCATGCCGGGCCACGTAGCGGAAATGCTCGGCGGTCTCGAACGGCTTGGAGCCATAGACCAGCGCCGGCATCAGCATCACGCCGTCAACGCCAACCTGGCGCACCGCGTTGGCGACCTTGGCCGCCTGCACGCTAGTGAACTCGGCCACGCCGCAGATCACCGGCACCCGGCCCCGGGCAGCATCCACCGCCACTTCAGTCACGGCAATTTTCTCCTCGGCGCTCAGGGAGGTGTTTTCCCCCACCGAGCCGCAGACCACCAGGCCTGACACGCCATCGCGGATGACGTTGGAAATCACTTGATGGGTTTTTTCCAGATTGATGGAAAAGTCATCGTTGAACTGCGTGGTGACGGCAGGGAATACACCGCTCCAGTTGATGCGTTTACTCATGGTTGTCTCCGGTTATGGGTATGTGGTGAGGGGATTTATCCCCGTTGGGCCGCGAAGCGGTCCTGATACAGGCAACTCGGTGTGTCAGTGGAATCCAGAGGGGCTGCTTCGCAGCCCAGCGGGGATAAATCCCCTCGCCACAGGGGGATGTGCAAAGTTCGAAAGTCATGCGCCCGGCCAAGTATCCGAAAGCCGGTAGCCCTCGGGCCACGGATCGGCTGGGTCGAGCAGCAACTGATGCGTGCCGGTGATCCACGCGCGCCCGGCGATGCACGGATAAATCGCCGGACGCCCGGCCACTTCGGTCAGCGAGTCGATACGGCAGTGGAACTCGGAGCCGATGATCGAGCGGCCGATGAAGCGCTCACCCACCTGCATCAACCCCTTGGCGTGCAACACCGCCATGCGCGCCGAGCAACCGGTGCCGGTGGGGGAGCGATCGATCTTGCCGGGCTGGATCACCACGGCGTTGGCAGCGCTGGCGATGCCGTGCTCCAGGACGATAGGCGCGGCGATCTGGCAAAACGAGATATGCGACCAGTCGGGGTTCAAAGGATGCACAAAGCCCAGTTGTTCGTTGGCGGCCCGGGTGATTTTCAGCCCCGCGGCCACCAACTCGGCCGCTTCATCGGGGCGGATGGCAAAACCCAGGCGCTGGGCGTCGACGATGACGAAACTGTCGCCGCCGTAGGCGGTGTCCACCTGCAGCGAACCCAGCCCCTCGACTTCGATCCAGGCATCGAGGCGGTCGACGAAGGAGGGCACGTTCCTGATTTCCACGCGCTGGACTTTGCCATCGCGGCAGTCGGCCACCGCTTCGATCAGCCCGCCGGGCGCTTCGAGGACCAAGCGCGTCTGGGGTTCGGTCATCGGCAGGATGCCGCTGTCCAGCAACACGGTGGCGACGCACAACGAGTTGGAACCGGACATCGGCGGTGTGTCGGCCGGTTCCATGATGATCCAGGCCATCTGCGCCCGTGGGTCTTTGGCGGGCACCAGCAGGTTGACGTGGCGGAATACGCCACCACGGGGCTCGTTAAGCACGAAGTTACGCAGGGTCTGGTCCTGGGCGATCCAGCGTGACTGTTCCCATACGGTGGCGCCGGGCGGCGGGGCGACGCCGCCGACAATGACGTCGCCGACTTCGCCTTCGGCATGGCAGCTGACTACATGGATGATTTTCGATGAGCGCATGGGGGCGATCCTTGTGTTGTCTTATAGGGCCTCATCGCGGGCAAGCCTTGCTCCCACAGCGTTCTGTGGCTGGGGGCAAGCCTTTCCCACAGAGGTCTGTGGCGTACACAAATCAGTGTGGGAGCGAGCCTGCTCGCGATGGGGCCATCCGCTATTTCACCGACTTGAGAAACGCCGCCGTCTCCGGCTGCACAGGGTTGCCAATCACCTGGTCCGGCGGCCCGATTTCATGGACCCGCCCGTCGCAGAAGAACGCCACGCGGTCGGACACGTCCCGGGCGAAGCGGATCTCGTGGGTCACCAGCACCATGGTCATGCCGTCTTCGGCGAGCATGCGCATGGTGTCCAGCACTTCGCCCACCAGTTGCGGGTCCAGGGCCGAGGTGGCTTCGTCGAAGAGCATGTAGTCTGGGGACATCGCCAGGGCCCGGGCGATCGCCATGCGCTGTTGTTGACCACCGGAAAGCTTTCCGGGGAAGGCCTTGAGCTTGTCCCCCAGGCCCACATGCTCCAGCTGTTGCAGCGCCAGCGCTTCGGCGTCCTGCTTGCTTTTGCCCAGCACCTTGCGCGGTGCCAGCATCACGTTTTCCAGCACCGTCAGGTGGGGGAAAGCGTTCCATTGCTGGAACACGATGCCAAATCTTTTGCCGCAAGCGGTTCAGGTCGGTGGCGCGGTCGTGGACCTCGATGCCGTCCACGCGGATGCTGCCTTTGTGGATCGGCTCCAGACCATTGATGCACATCAGCAGGGTCGATTTACCGGAGCCGGAGCCGCCGATGATCGACACCACTTCGCCTTTGTCCACCGTCAGGCTCACGCCCTTGACTACTTCCAGCCTCGCCGAAGGATTTGTGTACGTTCTCGATCTCAATCATTTTCCTGCCACCTTCTTTCCAGACGTGCGCCAAGGCGGGCGACCACCAGGCTCATGACGTAGTAAATGAGGCCCGCGATGCACAGCACCAGCAGTGGTTCCTGGATGCGGGTGACGATGGTTTGCGAGGCGCGCAGCAGTTCGACGATGCCGATCCACATCACCAGCGCGGTGTCTTTCATCACGCCCAACACCAGGTTCAGCCAGCCAGGGAAGGCAACCCGCGTGGCAATCGGCAGGACGATGTAGCGCAGATCCTGCAGGTAACTCAGGCCCAGGGAGCGACTGGCCCGCCGTGTACTCAACGGCACCGCCAGCACACCACCGCGCACGATCTCGGTGAAGTACGCAGCGGCGTAGACCCCGAGCACGATGCACCCGACCGCGAAGGCGCTCAGGTTCAGGCCGACGATGCTCTTGAGGGCGTTGAACAGCACGAACTGGATCAGCAGCGGTACGCTGCGAAATACGTCCAGTACCCAGGCCAGTGGCAGGCTGGCCCGCGGCAGCAATGCCCGCAGCAGGCCGAACAGCAAGCCGGCCAGGGAGCCCAGCAGGATCGACCAGGCGGTCAGTTGCAGCGTGACCCAGGCCCCGTCGAGCAAGAACAGCAGGTCGTTAACGGTGAGGCTGGTTTCAAACATGACGAGCCCTCAATAACGAAACACTCAATAACGGAACAGGCGCCAGGACAACAGCCGGGCCAGCCCGACGATCAGCTTGGCGATCAGGTAATACAGCACCGCCGCGAGGGCGAAGTATTCGAAGGTGCGGAAAGTCTTGACGTTGTATTCCTGAGTCACACCGGTGAGGTCGTTGTTCAGGCCCACGACCACACCTAGGGAGGTCATCAGCACTGCCCAGACCATCTGGTTGGTCAGCGGGTAGAACACGATGCGCAGCAGTTGCGGCACGATGATCATCCGGTAGGCCTGCCAGGCGCTCATGCCCAGGGAGCGGGCGGCGCGCATCTGTGTACTGGGCACGGCCTTGAGGCCGCCGCGAAAGTTTTCCGCCAGGTAACCGGCGTTGTTGAAGGTGATCCCGGCCAGCAACGCCAGCCAGGAACTGATGTGCAGCCCGAGGGAGCCGAGGCCGAAGTAGAGGATGTAGATCTGGAACAGCGAGGGCGTGTTGCGGGCGATCGACACCCAGCCATTGCCCACGCCACGCAACAGGGGATGGCGGGCCTGGCGCATCACCGTCAACATCAGGGCGATCAGCACGCCGAAGATCATCGACAACGCCGCGGTCTCGAAGGTGACCCAGGCCCCGGCGAGCATGTCGGGCAGGGCACGCAAGGCTGGGCGCCACTGGAAACTGTAGTCAAACATCGGTAGGGCTCCCCGTGCGAACAGTCGGTTGCAGCCACGTCGGCGGTTGACCGTTGGCCGTTGCGCTGCACGCGGCTTCGATGCACTGCGCGAGGCTGGCAAAGTGAACGCCGCGACCGACCAGGCCCGGTGCGTAATGGGCGTACTTGCCGGAGTTGGTCATCAGGGTGGTGGCGTCGGGCGGAATGACCGGCTCACCCAACATGCACCAGCAGGTGTCGGTGACCAGCAGCGCACCAAACGCTTCGATGGCCTGCAGATGGCCCGCCTCGCGAGCCTGTTCCAGTACCGCTCGGCCACAGGTGATCGCCAGCACCACTTCCGGATGTTTGTGGCGGCCTGCGCACAGGGCCGACAGGGCGGCGAATTCGCTGAGGGAAAAATGCGGGTTGCCCAGGGAGACCACGTCCACATGGCGGTGCCGGGCGCTATTGAGTTCGCGCCAACTGGCGAGCAGGCCGGCAGCGCTGACAGTGTCCTGCGCCAAGCTGATACCCGGCGCCAGGACGTCGGCAGGGTCGAGGGCCTCGGGCGTCACCCCGGCGATGTGGAACAGCGGCGCGGCGCTGGTGGTGGCGAACGCGGCACCGAAGGCTTTCAAGTCATCCCGCGTGGGGGCCGCGTGCTCCAGGCCGCGGATCAGCGGAATGCGCCGGCCCGTCAGGCTGCCGATGTGATAGCCCAGCAGCGGATAAAAACTGTCGTCCACGAGGCCCGGCGGTGGCACGTCGATAATCAGCGTGGCTTTGCGCTGCGCGTCAAGATGGCAGCCGGTCAATGGCGCGCGGCCGCAGAGGGCGATGCAGATGTCCAGGAAGTCCGGGTACTTCTGCGTGCGGGCACCGAGCACGCTGTTGGCGTAGACCACGGCGTTGGATTCGGCCCAGACGATTTGCTCGCCAGCCTTGGGCGCGCTGTCGAGCAGGTAGGGGGCACAGGTGTAACTCAACTGCGCACCCATTGCCATGTAAGCATCACCCAAGGCGCTGGCCGGCTCACCCAGGGCCGGGTCGACACCCAGTTCCCGCCAGCGCCGCTGGTCCACGGAGATTGAATTGAGGGTGGTGGGCACGCGCACCTTCGCGCCCCACTGCACCAGTTGTTCGGCAAAACGCAGGCTGGCCGGGCCGGTATAGATGCAGCCATCGATGTGGGCCTGGGTTACATCCAACAGTTGTGTGGCACCCTGGATCTCGGCCATGCGCAATACAATGTGCATCGCGACCTGGGCCGCCTTGCCGTGGGTGCCGTCCAGCAGCGCCTGGTCCTGTTCACTGAGGCTGATGGTTGAACAGTTGAGTGCGGTTATTGGGACGTCCGCCCCATGCCAGCCATCGTGGGGACGCTGACCCGACAAGGTCAGGCAAGCGCCTTCAATGCGCACAAAACCCTGGCCGCGCAACCGCTTGAAGGCCTCGTGCCCGACACACACCACCGGTAGGGAACGCTGGAAAATCACCTGCGCCATCAGCACGCCCAGGGTCAGGATTTCATCGGCCTCGGCCAGCACCAGAGCGGCAGGTGCGTGGCCGTTGCTGATCAGCTCCATCAGCACGCTGCTGCCGGTGCAGGAGCCGCGCCCGCTGGGAATCGCCAGCACGCGCCCGGCCAGGCGTTCGCCGCTCAGCGGATGATGGCGATCAATGACCTCGCCGCTGGCCGGATCGACCCCGCCCCAGAAGCTCAGGCCCACCTCGGCGTACAGCAGGGCGCCCTGGGCGGCACCCTCCACCAGACTTCGGCCCGTCACACGGGTAGGCGTGCTTGGCATGCTCCAATCCTCAGTAGTAAACCTGCGGCACGACCAGGTCGGCCGGCGGGATGTCGCTGCCCACCCATTTGACGAACAGCTCCTTGTAACGGCCGGTGCGCACCTGCTGGTTGACGAAGAGGTTGAGGTAGTTGATCAGCCCGTACTCGTTGCGCTTGGCGCCAAGGGACACGTAGTCGATGACATAGGGCGCGTTGCCTGCGATTTTCAGGTTCTTGTACTTGCCCGACTTGATGGTCGCGGCCGCCACGGTGTTGGTCACCACGGTCGCATCGATGTGTCCCTGGGCGACGGCCAGCAGCGTGTCGTTCTGCGACTGGTAGGCGCGGAAACTGCCGCTGCCCCAACTTTTCTGGTCTTTTTCCAGGGCGATGGCTTCATAGGTGCCGCTGGTGTTACCCAAGGGCTTGCCCTTGAGGTCGTCGTAGCTGTTGATGCCGGTGTCGTCGCGGGTCAGCACCACCATCTGGAATGCGAAGTAGGGCACGGTCAGGCCCACGGTCTTGGCCCGTTCCAGGGTGTCGGAGGTGGAGGCGACGATTACGTCCGCACGGCCGGAAATAAGCGCCGGGATGCGGTCCGGGAACGGCGTTTCCACCACTTCGGCCTCCACGCCGAGGACTTTCGCCAGGTCGTGGCAGTAGTCCACGTCAAAACCAGCCGGTTTATTGCCTGCGTCACGAAAACCCATGGGCGGAAAGTCCAGGGTCACGGCGCAGCGCAGTTTGCCGGTGCCGATGATGTCGTCGAGTTTGTCGGCGTGAGCGGTGGCGATGAAAAGGGGCGTGAGGGCAACGCTCAGGGCTACGGCCAGTGCAGGGTTTTTCATAAATGCCTCGCTGTCGAATAAATGCGGTGAGATATCGTATTGAGGATTTCGTATACGATATTAGATTAAGCAATCAGCGTGCCTGTTTGAGATAGACTCGGTGGCCATCGGTAAGGCATTGATGTGCTTGCATTAAAAGACACGGTGCTGCGCCGGGCGCCATTAATGCTTCAGTGCGGTGTTACAGATAGGAGCAGTCGCGGGGCTCTATGCCCCACCAGGGAACACCGATCAGCGCTGATTTTCGCGATACTGGCTGGGCGAAAGGCTGGTCAAGGCGCGGAACTGCCGGCTGAACGCACTGTGATCGGTATAGCCGCAGCGCAAGGCGATTTCGGTGATGGGCAGGTCGTGGTCCAGTAATAACCGCGAGGCTTCTTCCAACCGCGCTTTGTGGATCATCTGCCGGGGCGTGAGCTGGAAGATGCGCTTGCAGTGGCGCTCCAATTGCGCCACCGACAATCCGGCGATGGTGGTCAGGTCGGCAAGGCTGATGGGGTGGGCGAAGTGCTGCTTGATATGGGCATCCACCGCCGCCAGTTTCTGGAACGCCGGGTGGCTTGACTGTGGCAGTTGCAGGTCCCGGGAAACGCCGGCCAGGCCGACGATCTGGCCGTTCGGCTCGTGCAGGGCGAGTTTATGGGTCAGGCACCACACCGGTTGATTGCCGTAATACAGGTGCAATTCGAGCTGGTCGGCCAGTTCCCGACCGCTGGCCAGCACCCGTCGGTCCTGTTCGGTGTACAGCGGGCCGAAACGCTCGGGAAAGACCTGCTCGGCGGTGAGCCCCAGCAGGTCAGCGCTTTGTTTGAAGCCGCAACGCCGGGCCAGGGTCTGGTTGACGAAGGCGTAGCGGGCTTGCCTGTCCTTGATGAAAAACACCACGTCCGACAGGGTGTCGAGCAACGGCGCGATGGGTTGCAGGCTGCTGAGCAGGGTAGGCAGATCGCAGGGGGCGAAGGACGTGAGCGTGGGGTACATGGCGTCAGGTTTCTGAGGGGACGCAGGGATCATAGGGGCAAAGTCATCGAGGCAGGAAGTCCAGGCCTAACGCGGTCCACTGTGGGAGCGGGCTTGCTCGCGAAAGCGGTGGGTCAGCTTGCATCGATGCCGGATATGCCGACGCATTCGCGAGCAAGCCCGCTCCCACAGAAGGATTTGGTGTGGCCTCAGGTTGTCGGGGGTTCTTCCAGATGCAGCAACGTCTCGATCCGCGCCGGGCTGAAGGGCGGGCGCGGCGTCGGTGAGGTCCAGCCGAACAGATGTTCCAGCGCGGCACCGCAGACCCGGCCCTGGCAGGCGCCCATGCCGCACCGGCTCGCCAATTTTGCTGCGCGCCAGTTTTGGTGGCCGGCCAACTCGCCATACGGCACGTCTTCGCAGCGGCACACCAGCGTGTCGTCCCGGGCCAGGGTCTTGAGTCGCGCGTTCAGGGCGAAGGCCTTGTTCAAAGCCCGGGCGAAACCTTGCCAGCGTGCTCGGCGAGGCCACAAGCGTTGGGCGGCGACGTTATTGCCGACGGCGCTGTGGCCGGCGATGGCGCCTTCCACCAGCGCCAGTTCGCTGCCACCGAACCCGGTGCATTCTCCGGCGGCGTAATGATCGCGGCGGGTGGTCGCTTGCCAGGCGTCAACAGCCAATGCCTGGCCTTCAAGACCGCAGCCCAGGGCCTGGCCGAGCTGAGTATTGGGAATGAGCCCGAAACCACAGGCAAGACGGTCGCAGGCCAGTTCAAGCGTCTGGCCCTGGTGCAGCAAGCGCACGCCTTCAAGCCGCTCGCGACCCAGGGCCTCCAGCACATGAGTGCCGGTGCGGTAGTGTGGATCGAAAAGGCTGAACGACTGCAAAAACTTACCCGGCCAGCGTGGCAACTGTGCGGCGAAACCGGCGACGGCGCCGCGACTGGCCTGCTCGGCGATCCGCAGCACCTGCGCTCCTTGATGCTTGGCGGTGGCGGCGCAGGCCAGCAGCAACGGCCCGCTGCCGGCGATCACCAGCCGTTCGCCGCGCACTGGCAGACCACTTTTGATCAACGCTTGTAAACCACCGGCAGCGGTCACCCCCGGCAGCGTCCAGCCGGGGAAGGGCAGCAGCAGTTCGCGCGCGCCGGTACACAGGATCAAGCGCTCGTAGGTAATCTGCCAGCCGCGCTCGGCATCTTCCACCAACAGGGTTTTATCGGCGGCGCAGGCGATGACTCGGGTGCCGGCGTGGCAGCGCACATTGGCGCAGGCCTGTAATGCGTTGCGCAGACGTCGGGCCTCGGCGGGGAGGTGAGCCTGGGGGCCGTCGCGCCAGATCTGCCCGCCCGGCAACGGGTTATCGTCCAGCAGCACAATGCGCGTGCCGCTGTTTGCCGCGGCCAGGGCGGCAGCCATGCCGGCGGGGCCGGCGCCGATGATCAACAGGTCGGTGGTTTCGTTCATGGTCGTGTTTGCACCTGCATGCCCTCGCGGCACAGCGTTTGGCAGGCCAGGCGCCGATGGCCATCGATCATCACCCGGCATTCCTGGCAAATGCCCATACCGCACAAGGGCGCGCGGCGCTGGCCGCTGACCGAAGTGCGGCTGCAACCGTCGGCTCCCAGGGCGAGGGCGGCGGCGACGCTGGTGCCGCTGACGACAGTGAGCGGGCGACCGTCCAGAA
Source organism: Pseudomonas hefeiensis (assembly GCF_030687835.1). Lineage (NCBI taxonomy): Bacteria > Pseudomonadati > Pseudomonadota > Gammaproteobacteria > Pseudomonadales > Pseudomonadaceae > Pseudomonas > Pseudomonas hefeiensis. Next base: position 3,633,023 of record NZ_CP117449.1, on the reverse strand, counting down.
ACAGATCAGGCATGAGCCGGTTCTCCCAGAAAACGTTGTGGCAGGTACGGTTGCGCCGCAAGCGGCGATGTTTCGTTGAACAGTTGCGCGGCCAGCAGGTCGGCCGTCGCGAGGGCTGTCGTTACGCCCAGCCCTTCGTGCCCCACTGCCAGCCACAAACCCTGGCGTTGCGGATGTTGCCCCACCAGCGGCAGGCCGTCGGGGCTGGCGGCGCGAAAACCGGTCCAGGCGCGGATGCCGTTCAGGTGTGCCAGGCCTGGCAGGTAATCGACGGCACGCTTGAGCATCTTTGCCAGCATCCAGCCTTCCACTTGCGGGTCGACGGTGCCGAACTGCCGCGAGGCACCGATGAACAGTTGCCCGGTCGGGCGCGGCTGGATATTGCACGCCACCGATGGACCGCTGGCGTTGTGGGCGCTGGTGACATACCCCAGCTCCACCAGGGTGTGGGAGACGGTGGCGGGGTAACGATCGGTGATCAACAAATGGCCCTTCTTGGCTTCGATCGGCAACTCCGGGCACAGCTCGGTGGCCTGGATGCCATTGGCGAGAATCACCGCTTCTGCGTTCAACCAGCGACCATCCTCAAGACGCACCCGATGGCCGTCCACTTCAACGACCTGGGCGCGCTGCTGATCGATATTGGCCGCGTCCAGCATCCAGCGCGCGGCAGCCGGCGCGTACAGGATTGCGTCGCCCTTGATCAGCAGGCCGCCCTCCAGACCTTCGCGCAGTTGCGGCTCACGCTGCTGCAGGGCCGCACGACCCATCAGCTCGCAGTCTTCGCCATGGGCCAGCAGGTTCAGGTACTTGCTATGGGCGACGGCCATTTCCTCGGCATTGGCCGCCAGCCACAGGGTGCCGTTGTTACGCCACGCGCAGGCGTCGGGCAGGGCCGGGGCCAACTGACGCCAGCGCTGCAGGGAATATTGACTGAGGGCCAGTTCCGCCGGGTTGTCGTCCAGCACCAGCAAGTGGCCCATGCCGGCGGCTGTGGCGCCGTGCCAACCGGCATCGAGTACCAGGACCTTCAAGCCTCGCCGGGCCAACGTCCGGGCGCACGCGGCGCCGATGATGCCGGCACCGATGATGATCACATCGGCGACGTGGTCTGCGTTCACGGAGTGATGCCCCAGGCGAAGGGATCATCCGGCTCAATGACCAGCGTGGTTTCGGCGCTGATATAGGCGCGGCCGCGAATGGTCGGCACGATGCGCTCGCCGTCGAGTTCATAGGAGCCTTCGAATTCACTGCCAATGACACTGGCCTGGCGCCAGATCTGCCCGGGTTGCAGTTTTCCGTCAGCGGCCAGGCACGCCAGTTTAGCGCTGGTGCCGGTGCCGCATGGGGAGCGGTCATATGCTTTGCCGGGGCAGAGCACGAAGTTGCGGCTGTCGGCTTGCGGGTCATCGGCGAACAGTTCGATGTGATCGATCAGGCCACCGTCCTCACCCCGTAACCCTTGCTGCTCCAGGGCCTGCTGCACGGCGTAGGTGTAGGCGGTCAGCGCGTCGAGATTGTCGCCCGCCACGCGCTGGCCATGATCGGCGATCAGGAAAAACCAGTTGCCGCCCCAGGCCACATCGCCCACCACCGGGCCGATCCCGGGCACCTCCAGGCTCAGGGCCTTGCGGTAACGGTAGGCCGGCACATTGCGTACGCTGACCGAACGATCCTCATGCAAGGTCGCTTGTACCGTGCCCACCGGGGTTTCGACGGTGTGTACGCCAGGGCCAATCTTGCCCAGGTGTGCCAGTGACGTCACCAGGCCGATGGTGCCGTGGCCGCACATGCCCAGGTAGCCGCTGTTATTGAAGAAGATCACCCCGGCACAGGCGCTCGGATCCTGCGGTTCACAGAGCAGCGCCCCCACCAGCACATCGCTGCCCCGCGGTTCCAGCACGCAAGCGGTGCGCCAGGCGTCGTACTGTGTTGCCAGGCGCTGGCGGCGCTCGGCCATGCTGCCTTGGCCCAGGTCGGGAAAACCGTCGGTGACCAGGCGGGTCGGTTCGCCGCCGGTATGGGAATCGATCACGGTGATGCGTTTCATGGGGGGCCACGTCCGTTCAGATGAATGACGGTAAGCGTGGCCCGTGCAGGAGCCTGGCGGCTTGATGAATTTAGCCAGCGCTCATGACGAAATCGGCACAGTAGCGGCGCATCAATGACTGGAGGGCAGGAACTCGAACAGCGTCTTGCAAACACCGGCGATGTGTTCGTCCAGTAACTTCACCGCCCGCTCCACATCACCGGCGCGGCAGGCCGCAATAATTTCCCGGTGCTCGTGGTCAGCGCGCTCCTTGCCGGCCGAAAGGCTCATCTGCATGCGCAGGTAGCGTTCCAGCTTGTCGTGGACTGAGCGGATCAAATTCACCAGGAAGGGCCGTTGCGCCGGCTCGTAGAGGCAGGCATGCAGTTGCCAGTTGAGTTCGGCCCACCGGCCCACGTCGTCCTCGCCGATGAATTCCTGGCAGATGCCCTCGGCGCGAGCAAACGTCGCTTCGGTCATGTTGGGAATTGCCAGGCGCAGCACCTTGTCTTCCAGCAGCATTCGCACCTCGAACATCTGCGCCAGCTCCGCTTCGGAAATGCGCGTGACCATCGCCCCGCGATTGCGCTGGAACATCACCAGTCCCTCGGCTTCGAGGCGCTTGAGGGCTTCGCGTACGGGAATCTTGCTGACGTTGAACTGCCGGGCGATGTCGTCCTGGCGAATGGGCTCGTCCTCGGCAAAATGCCCGGCCACGATGGCTTCGCGCAGATGGCGGGTGATGATTTCCGAAGTGGAAGGGGTGTTGCCCAGGTCAGGCAGATTGAACTTGGATAAGGTCACGGCGGCGGTCGTTTGGCTTGGTTGGGGATATGGTATACGACTTTGCCGGGCGTAGTGTCCCAGGGGACTCTGCACCGCTCCTACACCACTCCTGCAGCCTGGCAGGCAAGGGTTTGTGTTCAGCCGTGGGAGATTGTTCTGGCGCCATTGCGAGCAAGCTTTGCTCCCACAGGGGAGAGCAGGGGCCAATCACAAGACTTGTACCCGCCGAAGATCCCTGTGGGAGCAAAGCTTGCTCGCGATGGCTGACTAAGCAGTCACAAACACACCCGGCACTAATGGGAATAAATATCAAACAGTAATGAGTTGCTGTATCTTTCGCGACACATTCTTGTCAGCCTCCCGGTGTGGAGGCTTTTTTCCATTAGGATTGTGCATCGATGCGTCGGATTCTCGTTTCACTGTGTGTGCTTCAGGCTTATTCCGTTTCCACCTGGGCCGAACAGCCAGTCCCTGCCAAACCAGCCTCCCTTGAGTTGCAAGCCACGGATATCGTCGGTAACGCCGACTATGAATCGGCACAAGGTCCGGTGAAGGGCTATCGCGCCACCCGTTCGGCCAGCGCGACACGTACCGACACGGCGATTCATGAAACCCCACAGTCCATTTCCGTGGTTTCGCGCGACGTGGTGGAAGACCTCAGCGCCACCCGGCTGCAAGACGCGCTTGATTACGCAGGCGGGGTCGGCAGGGCGAACAACTTCGGCGGCCAGGGCCTGACCACATTCACGGTCCGCGGCTTTACCACGGGCGAGTTCTACCGCAACGGTTTTCCGATCAACCGCGGTTACCCGAACATGCCAGATGCCAACACCATCGAGCGCCTGGAAGTGCTGCGCGGCCCAGCGACGATGCTGTACGGTCGCGGCGATCCGGGCGGCACCTTCAACGTGGTGTCCAAGCAGCCATTGGCCGAACGCACCGTGACCCTGGGCAGCCAGGTCAGCGACCAGGGCATGCGCCGCGGCACCCTGGATGCCTCAGGCCCGCTGGACGAAGAAGGGCGCCTGGCTTATCGCCTGAACGTGGTGGGCGAGGGCGGCGATACGTTCCGTGATCACGTCGAGACCGAGCGCTACGGCATCGCGCCGGTGGTGACCTGGCAGGTCAACGACACCACGCGCCTGACCTTCGAAGGCGACTTCATGCGCAACAATGCGCCGCTGGACCGTGGCCTGACCCATTACGCTGGCCAGCGCGGCACCGCCTCGCGCGATACGTTCTTCGGCGAAAAAGACGCTGGCAAATTGCACAACGACAACAACATGCTCCAGGTGCGTTTCGAGCACATGCTCAACGACGACTGGACCCTGGCCGGCGGTACCCAATGGCTCGACGGCACCCTGCAGGGCAACGCGGTGGAAGGCAACGGCATCGCCGCCGACGGGCGTACCCTGGGGCGCAATTTCAACTATCGCAAACTGGAGTGGACTGACCGGGACACCCAACTCAACCTCACCGGGCATTTTTCCACGGGAGGGTTCGAGCACACGCTGTTGACCGGCATCGAGTATGAAGACTACGACTACCAGTCCATCATCAAACGTTCCGCCGCGGGGAGCAGTGCTTATCCGATCGATATCTTCGATCCGGTGTATGGCCAGCCACGCCCGGCGTTAACGCGCACACCCACAGATGACCAGGAAAACCTCAAGACGTTTGGTGTGTTCGTGCAGGATCAGGTGGCGCTGACTGAGCGCTTGAAGCTGTTGGCCGGGGCGCGTTTTGAGCGGTTCGAGCATCAGTACGAGAGTTTTGTCCCTCAGAACCCGCCTGGCAGTCGAAACTGGGACGTCACCGACAGCGCCGTCACCCCGCGCCTGGGTGTGATCTACGATCTGACCGACACCGTGGCTGTCTATGCCAATACCGCACGCTCGTTCAAACCCAACAACGGTGCCAGTCGCGAAGGCGGCGGGTTCAAGCCGGAAGAGGGCAAGTCTTATGAGATGGGGGTCAAGTGGGAAGCCCTGGATCGTCAGTTGAGTGTCGATGCGGCGGTGTACCAGATCGAAAAACGTAATGTGCTCACCACTGACCCAGTGGATTCCACCTTTAGCGTGGCCGCTGGCGAAGTGCGCAGCCGTGGTTTTGACCTGAACGTGGCGGGCAATTTGACGCCGCAATGGCGCGTGATTGGTGGTTACGCGTATGTGGATGCCGAAGTGACCAAGGACATCAATATCCCGTCCGGCACCCGCTTGCTCAACGTGCCCAAAAACACCTTCAGCCTGTTGAACGTCTACGAATTCCAGGACGGTGGCCTCAAAGGCCTGGGCCTCGGCCTGGGCGCCAAGTACGTCGATGAGCGGGCCGGCCAGACGGCAGCCAATGCGTTCTCCATGGACAGCTACACCGTGGTGGACTTGCTCGGTTACTACAAGGTCAACGAACGGATCCGCCTCAACCTGGACTTGAAGAACCTGTTCGACGCCGACTACGAAGAAGGCGCTTTCGGTAACGTCTATGCCTACCCAGGCGCACCGCGAACCGTGCAGGCCGGCATCTCCTACACGCTCTAAGTTCTGTGCTTCATAAAAACCCCGGAGGTTGTGCCTGCGGGGTTTTTCTTTTGCCTGTTTACCACTTGCCTGTGCTCATCCCGCCGTCTACCGGCAGTATCGCGCCCGTCGTGAAATCAGCGCCCGCCAGGTACAACACGGCCTCGGCAATTTCCTCGATGGTACCCACGCGACCGGCCGGTGCCAGGTGGTTGAGAAACTCGCGATGGGCCGGGTCATGCATGGGCGTGTCAATGATGCCCGGTGCAACCGCGTTGACCTTGATGTTGTGAGGCGACAGCTCCAGCGCCAGGGCACGCGTCATCTGGTTGACACCACCTTTGATCAACACCGGCAGCGCCGCCGGCACCTGGATGTTCGGTTGCAGAGCCACGGCGGCCGAGATGTTGATGATGAAACCTTGCTGACGACCGATCATGTGCGCGGCAGCCGCCTGGCTGGCGAAGACCAGACCCTTGAGGTTGGTGTCCAGCAGCGCTTCCAGGTCCTGGGGGCTGTATTCGATGAAGGGTTTTGGCAGGAAGAAACCGGCATTGTTCACCAGCCCGTCAACCGCTGCAAAAGCCTCGATGGCCTTGGCGATAAGCCGGGTTGAAGTGGCCGGGTCAGCGATATCACCGGCCACGCCAATGAAATTCTCCTGATGGCCGAGCTGTTGCGCGGCGCTGTCCAGGCCGGATTGGGAGCGGGCATTGCCCACCACGTTATAGCCCCGATCCAGGAACGCCTGGACCAGCCCCAGGCCGATGCCGCTGGACGCGCCGGTGATGATGACGGTTTTGTTGAGGCTCATGATTGAACTCCTGATCAGTTGAATTGAAACCGTTGCGCCGATGTTGGCGGTGGTTGAGATCAGGGTATTGGTGCGCTTTGGTTTGATAAATACGGGGGCTGGTACTTGAGTTGATACGTCATGTAATCAATTGTTTGATCACCACCAGCTAGTGTGGGAGCGGGCTTGCTCGCGAATGCGGTGGGTCAGCCACCGAAGTTTTGACTGATACACCGCATTCGCGAGCAAGCCCGCTCCCACAGGGTTAATCACCAGGCACAAGAAAGCCCGGTCAGTTGGACCGGGCTCGGGAATGTAGAACCGTCACTCTTTGGGAAGGCTTCGGTATTGCGTCGTCGTCATACCCGCGTAACCCCAGTTATCGGTATCGACTTCCTCGATCACGATGTGGGTCAAGTGCGGATCCTTACCCAGCACCCGCTGGAGGGTTTCAGTGATTTCGGAAATGACTTGGGCTTTCTGCTCGCGAGTGACGCCGTCGCGGGTAATACGCACGTTGACGAAAGGCATGATGCACTCCTGCTGATGAGAAATGAGCGCAGGACGGTTCCCGCGCCACGAGGGCCACTATATTTATACGCCTGCGGCTGATAAACAGGTGTCTGGAAACTTCAGTTGATACGCGGTGTAACGAATCATGAAGCGTCATTTCGAAGACCTGCAGTTGGGCAGCATAGAACTGTTCTGCCTGGCGGCGGAGGCAGGGAGTTTCACTGCGGCGGCCCAGCTAGCCGGGGTGACTCCGGCGGCGGTGAGTCGCTCGATTTTCCGTCTGGAGGAGCGCCTGGGTTCGCGTCTTTTCGTGCGCACCACACGCAGCATCCGGCTGACGGAAGCCGGCAAGACCTACTTCGAGCAATGCCGGCAAGCGCTGACGCAACTGGTGGAGGCGCAACAGGAAATGATGGGCGCTCAATCGGTGCCGTCCGGGCAACTGCGCATCAGTCTTCCCACCACTTACGCTCATCACCGGATCCTGCCGTTGCTGCCGGCATTTCGGGCGCTGTACCCGCAAGTGACCGTGGACATTCACCTGAGCAACCGAAACATCGACTTCGTGGCCGAGGGTTATGACCTGGCGATCCGGGTGCGGGCCCAGCCAGACTCCTCCATGATCGCCCGGCTGCTCGAAGACGCGAAACTGGTGGTGGTCGCGTCCCCGGATTACTTGCGCAAGGCCGGCACGCCGCAGGTCCTTGAAGACCTGGACGATCACGAGTGCATTCAGTTCGAATTGCCCAGCAGCGGGCGGCGGATTTCCTGGTTGTTCAATGTCGAAGGCAAGGAAAAGGAGGTGTTCGGCGAAGGGGGTTATTGCTGTTCGGACGATGTGCTCGGCGGCGTGACGCTGGCCAAACATGGTGCCGGCTTGTTCCAGACCTACAAATTCATCGTGGAGCAGGAGCTGGCCAACGGGCAATTGGTGGAGGTACTTGCGCCTTTCGCGGGGCGCTCACGTCCGTTCACCTTGCTGTATCCCCACGGTCGGTACGTGCCGCAGCGGGTGCGCGCCTTTGTCGATTTCTTGCTGCAGTACCGCCAGCAATGGGCGGCGGATTGAAGTAACTGTGACCTGTGGCGAGGGGATTTATCCCCGCTGGGCGCGCGAAGCGGCCCCTGGCGCTCTGTCTGATACACCTGAATCGCCAGTTTGGGGCTGCTTCGCAGCCCAGCGGGGCGGTGCGACGTTTCGCTAAATCCCCTCGCCACATTGAATCCCAGCCGCTTCAAGTTAACTAACGGCGCCCACGGAGATTTTTAGGTCAGAACCGAAACGCCTGCCGCCCAATCAGCAACCACTTGCCATCCTTCTGCTTCTGCCAGATCAGAAAGTTCTCGATTTCCGTCGGGACCACTTCGGTGCCCTTGAGCGCCTGCGCGGAGAAGTGGTTGCGCACCAGGGCCACATCGCCTGACAGGGTGATTTTCTGATCCTTCATCTCCAGGGTCTTGAACGCGCTCTTGCCAGTTTCGATGTCGGCAATGAAGGCTTTCTTGTCCTGAATCTTCCCGCTGGAGTGCCCGTAGGTCAGGTTTTCGGCAGCCAGTGCCTGAAGTTGTGGGATGTCTTTGTGCAGCATGGCTTGGGTCAGATGGTCGACGGCCTGGGCCACTTCCTGTTCGGCCGGTGAAGGGGCAGCGGTTACATAACCGCTGAACAGGCACAGAAAGCTGATGACCAATGTGGCTTTTTTCATGGAGATTTCCTTGTTGTTGTAGGTATCAGGAACGCGAGCGAAGTGCGCTCGTACGTCATCGTACAACTTGTCTTCGAGTGGGGGAACAGCCGAGTGAATGTACGTTTCGATTTCGTAAAAAAGATTGCGTTCCGGCTCCTTGGGCATGTCCAGCCGTTATCATCTCGCTGGTTGCATGCAGCTCATGTGTGAACGAACTCGAAACAGAAGGAATCAGGATGTCTGCGACACTTTCAGACCGCTATCGCGGATGCTTACTGGGCTTGGCGTGTGGTGACGCCGTTGGCACGACTGTTGAATTCCAGCCACGGGGTTCCTTTACCCCGGTGACCGACATGGTCGGTGGCGGCCCCTTCAATCTCAAGCCTGGCCAATGGACCGATGACACATCGATGGCTTTGTGTCTGGCTGAGAGCCTGTTGCAAAAGCGTGGTTTTGATGCGGCTGACCAGATGGGCCGATACCTCAATTGGTGGCATTGGGGTTATCTGAGTTCCACGGGTGATTGTTTTGACATTGGTTTTACCGTGCGCGGTGCACTGGAACGCTATCAGTCCCATGGCGACCCATTCGCGGGGGATACCGCTCCTGATACAGCTGGCAACGGCTCGCTTATGCGACTGGCACCGGTCGTGCTGTTCTTTTATCCGGATCGCAAACGCATTCGCGATTTTGCGGCTCTGAGTTCACGCACAACCCATGGGGCAGCAGAGGCGGTGGAGTGTTGCCAGGTGTTGGCCGAAGTTATTGGCAACGCATTGACCGGCGCTTCAAAGGCGGATGTGTTGCATGTGTCGTCCGAGCAACTGACCGAGGCTAAAGTGATAGCGCTCGCCCAAGGGGCATATCAGGGAAAAGGTCGTAGTGAAGTGTCAGGCACTGGTTATTCGGTGGCTTCCTTGGAAGCGGCGCTGTGGTGCTTTCATCAGACGGACAGTTTCACTGATGCGGTGCTGGCCGCGACGAACCTGGGCGACGACGCTGACACCACCGCTGCCATTGTCGGTCAGGTGGCAGGGGCATTTTATGGGGTGCAGGCTATTCCCTCCCATTGGTTGCAGAAATTGTGGATGCGACAAGAGATTGAAGCCATGGCGGATGCGCTTCACCTGCAGGTCTGAGCCGCTTTTCAAGTAAAAGGTTTACGGCTCGCTGTGCATCTTGCGGAGTCAGCCAGCAGCACGGGCAATGTGGCTTCGCCTTCACAACCCTTCCCGAACCGCCCCGCGAATCCCCTCCAGCAGCATGGCAAACGCCGGGTTGTCATTGTCCTGGCGCCATACCAGGTGCAACTCGCTCTGCACCCCTTCACCCAGATCAATCTCGCGAAACACCACCTGCCTGAACACCACGCTGGTAGCGCACCGGGGCACCAGCGCCAGGCCCATGCCGGCGTTGACCAGTGCCAGGATCGTCAGCGAGGACCCCAGCCATTGCACGAACTGTGGCGCGACCCGGGCCGAGCGCAGCATGCCGGTGAGCAGTTCGTTGAAGGGCGGGTAGGCGGAGTGGGAGTACATCAGGAAGGGTTCACCGTCGAGATCCTCGACGCCCACCGAATCGGCACTGGCCAGCGGATGCCCGACAGGCACTGCCAGGACGAACGGCTCGCGCACCAGGCACTCGGTGGCGTAGCCGGTTTCCAGCAGTGGCGAGCGGACGATCCCCAGGTCGATGCGGCGGGCGCGCAGGGCCTCGTGTTGCTGGTAAGTGTTCATCTCCGACAGGACGATTTTTACCTGGGGCTGTTTCAGGCGGGCTTCGGCGATGACCTTGGGTAGAAACTCATACACCGCGCTGCCGACGAAGCTGATGGTGACCGAGCCGATGTCGCCCTGGGCAAACCGCTTGGCGGCCACGGCGGCTTGTTGCGCCTGCTCCAGCAGGTTCTGCGCTTCGATGAAAAACGCCCGCCCGGCGGCGGTGAGCGCCACGCTGCGAGTGCTGCGGGTGAACAGTTCGACACCCAGGTGATGTTCCAGCAACTGGATCTGCCGGCTCAGCGGAGGCTGGGTCATGTTCAGACGTTCGGCGGCGCGACGGAAATTGAGTTCGGTCGCCACCGTGGTGAAGCAGCGTAGCTGGGCCAGTTCAAACATTGATTCAATCCAGGTATCAATCAAGTGCCAAGTTAGATTAGACGGGAACAATACCCACCGTCCATCATCGGCCCGTTCTCTACAAAAACAATGATCGGAGCCGCTGCATGAAAATCACACGCGTCACCGTCACACCCATCGCCTTTCGCGATCCGCCGCTGCTCAACGCCAGCGGCATTCATGAGCCCTACGCGCTGCGTTCGATCATCGAGATCGAGAGCGACAACGGTTACATCGGCCTGGGAGAGAGTTACGGCGATGCGCCGGCCCTGGCGATCCAGCAGCAACTGCAAAGCCAGTTGATCGGGCTGGACCCGTTCAACCTCAACCAGTTGCGGGCCATCGTCCAGGCCACTGTGGCCGCCCACCGGCCCGCCAGCGTTGCCGGTGCGGAGCTGGCGCCGGGTTCCCATGCGAGCAAGGCGGTGAGCAATGCTTACTCGGCGTTTGAGGTGGCCTGCCTGGACCTGCAAGCCCATTACCTGAACGTGCCGCTGGTGGATCTGCTGGGCGGGGCGATTCGTGATGAGATTCCGTTCAGCGCCTATCTGTTTTTCAAGTACGCCGAGCACGTTGATTCGCCGTATCCGCCGGACAGTTGGGGCGAGGCGCTCAACGAACAGCAAATCGTTGCCCAGGCCCGGCGCATGATCCAGGACTACGGCTTCAAGAGCATCAAGCTCAAGGCCGGCACCCTGGAGCCGGAGCACGAAGTGGCCTGCATCAAGGCGTTGAAACAGGCTTTTCCCGGCTACCCGCTGCGCATCGATCCCAATGGCAACTGGTCGCTGGAAACCTCCATTCGCATGGCCGAGCTGCTGGGCGATGACCTGCAATACTACGAAGATCCCACGCCGGGGCTCGAGGGCATGGCCGAACTGCACAGACGCACCGGCCTGCCGCTGGCGACCAATATGGTGGTCACCGATTTCGACGAGTTTCGTCGTAGCGTGGCGCTGAACAGCGTGCAGATCGTCTTGGCCGACCACCATTACTGGGGCGGGCTGCGAGACACCCAGGCGCTGGCGAAAATGTGCGACACCTTTGGCCTGGGGGTGTCGATGCATTCGAACTCCCACCTGGGCATCAGCCTGATGGCCATGGCCCACGTCGCGGCTTCGGTGCCGAACCTGGACTACGCCTGTGACACCCATTACCCGTGGCAGGAACCGGATGAAGAGGTGATCAAGGGCGGCAAGCTGCCGATTGTCGACGGTTGCGTGAAAATCACCCGTGCGCCGGGACTTGGGCTGGAGCTGGACCGCGATCAACTGGCCAAGCTGCATGAGCAGTTCCTCAGGTGCGGCATCCGCCAGCGCGACGACGTGCGGCAGATGCAGCGCTACAAGCCGGACTGGAAAGCCGTCAAACCGAGGTTCTGATACACCGCAGAGGGGCCTGCTGCACAGGCCAGCTGCACAGGCCAGCGGGAGCAAGGTCTGTGGGAGCAAGGCTCGCCCGCGATAGCCGCGCCGTGGTCGAACAGCTGAACCGCGTTATCGTTCATCGCGGGCAAGCCTTGCTCCCACAGACTTCCTACCGGCCTTGCTCCCACAGACTTCCTACCGGCCTTGCTCCCACAGCCTTCCTACCGGTCTTGCTCCCACAAACTTCCTGCAAGCCTTGCTCCCACAGATTTCCTACAGGTCTTGCTCTCACAGATACCCCCTTGCTACAAGTCGGTGCTACTCCAGCACCAACCCTACATTCCTCAGCCCCCCCCTGCGGCCCGCACCCAAAGTACCGCGCCCGTCGGCATCGCAGTCTTACACCCAAACTGCCGCGCCGGGCCGGCGCTTCCAAAGCATCCGCCAATTGCCTCCAAGGCAGCGTATGACGCGGCCTGACGCCTTTCGATAATCGCCTCCGACATCCCGTCTCATGTTGCGGAGCGCGCCATGCACAACAATAAAAATACTCGCCACCGTTTTTTGCCTGCAGTCATCGCCGGTCTTTCGACCCTTGGCCTGACGCCGTGGGCCCAGGCCGAAATCATGCTGTACGACAAGGACCAGACCACCTTTTCCACCGACGGCTACATCAACGCCTTTTACGTCAACAGCGATGTTGACCGGGCAGGGGAACAGTTCGACCGTCGACAGTCGCGGGTCAAGATGGGCTTCTTGCCCAACTACCTGGGCTTCAACATGGGCAAGCAGGTCGATGACCTCAAGCTCGGCGCCCGTGCCTCGTTCTGGGTGACCATCAACGACAGCGAAACCAACGGCACCGACACCGCCATCGACGTGCGGCAGTTCTACGGCACCGTCGCCAACCCACAGTGGGGCGAAGTGCTGATCGGCAAGGACTTCGGTCTGTTCGCCCGCTCCAACATTCTGCTGGACGAGTTGCTGGCCGGTTACGGCCAGGTCAGCGACACGCTTGGGCTGGTGGACGGTGGCGGCGTGTCGTTCGGCAACATCGGCAGCGGCTATCCGTATCCGTTCCCGACCTCGCAGATCACCTACCGTACACCGGTGATGGACGGTCTGCGGGTGGCGGTGGGCATCATGGACCCGGTGGACACCAACGACAGCAGTGCCACCGGCAAGGCCTACCAGGAGAATCCGCGTACTGAAAGTGAGGTGACCTACCAGTTCGACCTGGGCGGGGCGAAGATCTACAGCTGGCTCAACGGCAGCTACCAGACCTCGGACAACACCGACACCACGGTCGATTCAGTGACCTCCAAAGGCCTGGGCTATGGCGTACAGGCGAAGATGGGCGGGTTGTCGCTCACCGGGTCGGGGTTCCAGGCCAAGGGCATCAACCCGTTCTTCACCAACAATGCCGGCGAAGCGACGTTGCGCAATGTCGACAGCACCGGCTACCTGTTGCAGGGCTCCTACAAACTCGGCAAGAACCGCCTGGCGCTGTCCTACGGCAAGACCGAGGATGACGGCAATGGCGTGGTGGGCAGCGGCGCCGACTATGAAACCCGTGGCATCGCGCTGTTCCATGACGTCAACGACAACCTCAAGCTCGTGGCCGAATACAACCAGTTCGAAATCGCCGGCCACGACACCAGCGCCCAGAACGAAGACACCGACACCTTTGCGGTGGGGGCGGTGTTGACCTGGTAAAGACGATCCATCGGGAGCAATGCACAACCCTGTGGCGAGGGGATTTATCCCCGCTGGGCCGCGAGCGGCCCTAACCCGGCCTGTGCGTTGTACCTGGCACACCGAGGTGCCAGGTATTGGGGGTTGCTGCGCAACCCGGCGGGGATAAATCCCCTCGCCACAATAGCGGTTCAGAGTAAGCCTGGAGGAGTTTGTGGTGGCCCCAGCCGTGCGCATCGCGGCAGGGGCCGCCACTGTTCTCCTCCCATGGAAGCGTCTACCCGCTACCCAAGTAGCATTCGTGAGTCGGGCGCCGCTTCGTACACTCAAGGCTTCTGTCACGCACCCGTCGGAGGCGAAGATGCTAAAGGCCCAGAGCGAAGGTGTGATGAGCGCCATGTCCCAGGCAACGAACGTCCAGCAGGTTGCCCAGGAGCTGGCGCGGCAGTTGCTGCACCCGCACTTGGGTTTCGTGCTGTTTTTCTGCTCCGCCGAATACGATTTACCGGCTCTTGGCCAGGCGCTCTCACAGAGCTTCGGCGGGATTCGCCTGGTGGGCTGCACCAGCGCCGGAGAAATCACCAGCCAAGGCTATGGCCGCAACTGCGTCACAGCGGTGGGTTTCGATCACCGGCATTTTTCCATTGCCGCCGAGCTGATCGGGGAAATGGAGCGTTTTAGCCTGATCGACGCCCAGCAAATGGTCGAACGGCTGGCCAGCGGTTGCCGCAGCAATGCGCTGGCGCCGATCAAGGGCCACAGTTTTGCCCTGACCTTGCTCGATGGCCTGTCCAGTCGCGAGGAGATGGTGCTGGCGGCGCTGAGCGCGGCCCTGGGAGACATTCCGCATTTCGGCGGTTCGGCCGGCGACGACAACTACCTGACCCACACCCATGTGTACTACGAAGGTCAGTTCCACAGCGGCGCGGCCGTGGTGGTGCTGATCAACACCTGGCTGGATTTTGAGGTGTTCACCACCCATCACATCCTGCCTCGGGAGGAGAAGTTGGTCGTGACCGGGGCCGACAGCACCTCACGGCGTGTATATGAGCTCAACGCCGAGCCCGCCGCCGAGGAGTATGCCCGGCACATCGGCGTGCCGGTGAGCGCGCTGAACTATCGGGTCTTCGCCGCCCATCCGCTGGCGGTGCGCATCAACGACCAGTACTACGTGCGGGCGATCCAGCAGGTGCACCCGGACCTGAGCCTGAGTTTTTACTGCGCGGTGGAGAACGGCATCGTGCTCACGGCGATGACCCCAGGCCCTTTGCTGCACAACCTGCAAGAACTGTTCAGCGGCTTGCAGGAGCGTCTGGGTGACTTGCTGCTGACCATCGGCTGTGACTGTTTTCTTCGGCGCCTGGAGCTGGAAGACCGCGGTGGCCTGGAGCAGATCGGCCAGTTCCTGCGCGACCATCGCGTGATGGGCTTCAACACCTATGGAGAACAGTTCAATGGCATGCACATCAACCAGACCTTCACCGGAGTTGCCATTGCCCGCCATCGCGTCCCCGGCCATCGCTGACCTGCAGGCTCAGATCGCCAGCCTCCAGCACGAAAACCACAAACTGCGGCGCATCAACGATGCACTGATCGAACGGGTGGAGTCCGGCGTGACGCGGGGCAACGACCCGTATGCGGCGTTCCAGCATTCAGTGGTGCTGGCCGAGCAGGTTCGCGAACGCACCGACGCCCTGAACCAGGCCATGGCCGAACTCAAGGCCGGCAATCACCTGCTGGGCGAAGCGCGGTTGCGTGCGGAAACCGCCCACCGGCACCTGATCGATGCCATTGAGAGCATTTCCGATGCGTTTGTGCTGTTCGACGAGCAGCAACGCATTGTCCTGTTCAATAGCCGCTTCAAGGCGTTTTGGGCCCACAGTCGCGTGCGCATTATCGCCGGGATGCGCATTTCCGAGGTCAAGCGGCTGATGACCGCCAACGGGTTGTTCAGCGAAGAACCGCGTGGCCAGGCTGATGAGCATGTGCTCTACCGCTTGCAGAACGGGCGCTGGCTGCAAGTCAGCGAGCGGCCAACCCAGGAAGGCGGACGGGTGATCCTGTTTACCGACATCACCGACGTCAAACTCAGTGAAACCGTGCGTCGCGAACAGGCCATCGCGCAGAAATCGCACTTGTTGCAACGGGCAGTGGACAACCTTTCCCAGGGTGTTGCCATGGTCAATGCCCAGGGTGTGCTGGAGTTGTGGAACCGTCGTTTCCTGGAACTCAGCGGTCTGGCGCCGGTGGCGGCCCATCGGCCGTTTTCCGAGGTGATCGCCGACAGTGAACTGCAACTGTTGACCCCGGCCAGTCGCGACAGCAATGGCCGGCTTATCCACGAAAGCGAGCAGCGTCTGTCGGATGGTCGGGTCCTGGAGATTCGCACCCATCCGCTACCCACCGGCGGCTACGTCAACACCTTCACCGACATCACTGAGCGCTACCAGCACGCTGAGACCCTGAGCGAAAGCGAGCGCTGGATCCGCCTGATTACCGACCACGTGCCGGCGCTGATCGCCTACCTCAATGCCGACCTGGTCTACGAATTTACCAACAAAGTCTACGAGCAATGGTATTGCTGGCCCCGTGGCGTGATGCTCGGCCAGAGCCTGCGCGAGGCCCACAGCGAACAGCATTACCAGCGCCTGGAGGCCTACGTGGCCCGGGCTTTGGCCGGTGAGAGCGTGACGTTCGAGTTTGCCGAAACCAATATCAACAACCAGGAGCGCTATATGCTGCGCTCCTACGTGCCCAATCGGCTGGCCAATGGTGAAGTGGTGGGGATCTTCGTGCTGATCCGCGACATTACCGAACGGCGTCGTACCGCCGAGGCGCTGCACCAGGCCTACCAGAACCTGGAGCAGCGCGTCCAGGAGCGCACCGCCGAACTGACCACCCTCAATGACCAGCTATTGCGCGAAATTGACGAGCGCAGCCGCGTGGAGTTGCGCTTGCGCGAGGCCAAGCGCGAGGCCGAACAGGCCAACCTGTCGAAAACCAAATTCCTCGCGGCGGTCAGCCATGACCTGCTGCAACCGCTCAACGCCGCGCGGCTGTTCACCAGCGCCTTGCTCGAGCGCCGGGAGCCGGTGGCGAACGCGCAACTGGTGCGCAACGTCAGCCACTCGTTGCAGGACGTGGAAAACCTGTTGGGCACGCTGGTGGACATTTCCAAGCTCGATGCCGGGGTGATCAAGGCCGATATCGCGCCATTCGCCCTCAGCGAGTTGCTCGACAACCTGGCTGCCGAATACGTCCAGGTCGCACGCAGTGAGGGGTTGGAACTGCACTTTGTGCCGTGTTCGGCCCTGGTGCGCAGCGACATGCAGTTGCTGGCGCGGATCCTGCGCAATCTGCTGAGCAATGCCATTCGCTATACCCCCAGCGGGCGGGTGGTGTTGGGCTGTCGCCGGCACCGTCAGCGCCTGTCCATCCAGGTCTGGGACAGCGGCATCGGCATTGCCGAAAACCGCCTTGAGGAGATCTTCCAGGAGTTCAAGCGCGGCGATGTGCAGCGCCCGGATCAGGATCGAGGGTTGGGCCTGGGGCTGGCGATCGTCGAGAAAATCGCCGGGATCCTTGGGCACCGGATCCAGGTGCGTTCATGGCCGGGCAAGGGCTCGGTGTTCTCCATCGACGTGCCCCTGAGCGCCACCGCGCCCAAGCCGTTACCGAGCCTGGAGATGAGCGAGCCGATGCTTGAGCGCCTGCGCGGGGCGCGGGTCTGGGTGCTGGATAACGACGCAGCCATCTGCGCCGGCATGCGCACGCTGCTGGAAGGTTGGGGTTGTCGGGTGGTGACCGCGCTGTCGGAGCAGGACCTGGCGCGCCAGGTGGACAACTACCATGCCGAGGCTGACCTGCTGATTGCCGATTATCACCTGGACAACGAGCAGAACGGCGTCGACGCCGTGGCCCGGATCAACGCCCGCCGGGCCTCGGCGATCCCGGCCATGATGATCACCGCCAACTACAGCAACGAACTCAAGCAGCAGATCCGCGAACGCGGCCACACCCTGATGCACAAGCCGGTGCGACCAATGAAACTGAAGATTGCGATGAGTCATTTATTGGGCCAAACCCAGGGCCATTGAGCCGAACGCTGTTGTGGCGAGGGGATTTATCCCCGCTGGGCTGTGAAGCAGCCCCCTGGATCTGCCAGGCAGACCGAGTTCTTAGGTTTTAGGGCCGCTTCGCACCCCAGCGGGGATAAATCCCCTCGCCACAGGGATGTGTGTCAGCGGTTCAACGACGCAGATAAGCCCCGAAATCAATGTCCCCGGCACTGAGAATCGCCTGCACCCGATTGTGCACATTGAGCTTGCGCAGGATGGCCGAGACGTGCGCCTTGACCGTGGTTTCGGCGATTTCCAGCGTGTAGGCGATCTGTTTGTTCGACTCGCCCTTGGTCATGCGTTCCAGCACCAGCAGTTGTTTGCGGGTCAGGGCCTGGAGCAGCTCGGGCGCAAAGGCCCGGGTTTCGTTCAGGCGGCGGCCCATCGGGCTTTTTTGCGTGCGGATGATGTCCGGTGGCAGGTACACATTGCCGTTGAGGATCTGCTCGATGGCGTCGGTCATCTGCGAGCGCGGTGAGGACTTGGTGATGAACCCCACCGCGCCGTAGGTGATGGCTTGCAGCACCACCTGTTTGTCCTGCTCGGCGGAGACGATCACCACGGGGATGGTCGGCGCCTCGTTGCGCAGGTTGATCAGGCCGTTGAGGCCGTGCATGCCGGGCATGTTCAGGTCCAGCAGGATCAGGTCGAGGTCATCGTGCTCGCGGGTCAGCGCCAGGGCGCTGTCCAGATCGGCGGTTTCCATCACCTCGCTGCCAGGAAAACCGTCGCTGATGACGTTGTGGATGGCTTCGCGAAACAGTGGGTGATCGTCGGCTATCAGGATTTTATACATGGCCATTCACCTCGTTATTGTCGTGTGGGGGGCGGGTGCACGCACTCATTTGGATCAGGGAAAGGGTTCGGGTCGGGCCGCTTGCAGGGGCAGATGGGCCGCCTCCCAGGCGTCGAGGCCGTCGCGGTACCAATACAACTGTTTATAGCCCATGGCGGCGGCGCGTTTTACCGCGTTCCAGCTCAACCAGCAATCAGAGCGGCAATAAAAGACCAATGGTTGATCCGCCCGCCCGCCAGTGGCTTTTCCCAGGTGATGGTTGAAGTAATTTTGCCAGGTCGGGTCGAGGTCGCCGTCGCCGGTATTGGCCAGCCACAGGCTGCCGGGGAGGTTGGCGTGGGGCTCGTTGTCGATGAAGCGTCCCTGGAGCCAGGGGCGGCGGTAGACGTCGATCAGGATCGCAGACGGTGTGTGCTCCATCAGCTGTTGCAGTGCCTGGGTATCGAGCGTTTCTGCGCCATCCACGGCCGCGGGCGTCGGGCTGCGATACTGGGCAATGCGATAGCCCTGTGCGGAGAACAGCGCAGTATCAGCCTGGGCGACAGTCAGCGACAGGCCCAGCAAGACGATCACCAGCAAACGGGGCATAGGAATTTATCCTTTTTGTTATGCGCCCATTACATGCCAGGGTCGAGGTCTTGTGAATGCGACCATAGACAGGAAAACCGGTACTAAAGTCGTAATTTGAGTGTTAAAGGCCCGCGCGATAGTGAAGGCATGCACATAACCCTTGTGGGAGCGGGCTTGCTCGCGAAAGCGGTGGTTCAGCTTGCATCTATGTTGAATGTGCCGCCGTCTTCGCGAGCAAGCCCGCTCCCACCGGAGTTTGGCATTGGCCGGGTCAACCCGCCTTACGCAACGCCGCATGCTGCGGATTGAACGTCCACACCGCCAGTAGAGCGAACACCAGGGTCAAGCCCGCGCACACCAGCATCGCCAGCAGATTGAACCGTTCATACAGCGCATAACGCACCAGCTCCACTCCATGGGTGAACGGATTCACCGCGCACAACCAGTACAACCAAGGGCTGGCCTCCAGCATTTTCCACAACGGATACAGTGCCGAGGACAGGAAGAACATCGGGAAGATCACGAAATTCATCACCCCGGCAAAGTTTTCCAGTTGCCGGATGGCATTGGACAACAGCAGGCCCAGGGCGCTGAGCATCAGGGCCACCAGCAGCAGCGCCGGAAACGCCAGCACCAGGCCCATGGCCGGTGGCTGGATGCCGTACAGCCAGGCAATGGCGAGAAATGCGTAGACCTGCAACAGCGAAATCAACGAGGTGGCCAGCAACTTGCTCGCCAGCAGGAAGGCCCGCGGCAGGGGGCTGGTGAGCAGCACGCGCATGCTGCCCATTTCCCGGTCATAGACCATCGCCAGCGAACCCTGCATGCCATTGAACAACAGGATCATGCAGGCAAGGCCAGGCACGATGTACACCTCGTAGGGGATGTAGGTGTCATAGGGGGCAATGATGGCGATGCCCAGTGCCGCACGAAAGCCGGCGGCGAACACCAGCAGCCACAACAGCGGCCGTACCAGGGCACTGAGAAACCGTGTGCGTTGCAGCACGAAACGCAGCCATTCACGCACCACGATGCCGCTGAAGCATTGCCAATACGCATTCATGAGTGAACTCCCGCTGCGGTCAGGTGGGTGAAGGCCGAACCGAGGGTGCCGCCGTGTGCCTGGCTCACGGCGTCGGCGCGTGCGCTGGCAACGAGGCGGCCTTGATGCAGGATCAGCAGATCGTCGCTGGGCTGTACTTCGTCCAGCAGGTGCGTGGTCCACAACACACTGATGCCCTCACGGCACAGCTGGCGGACGTGTTGGCTCAGGGCCAGGCGGCTGGCCGGATCAAGGCCGACGCTGGGTTCATCGAGCAGTAACAAGCGTGGTTCATGCAGCAGCGCCCGGGCGATTTCCACCCGGCGACGATGGCCGCCATTGAGGGCGCGCACCCGTTCGTGGCGTCGTTCGGTCAACTGCTGGCGGGCCAGTTCGGCGTCGATGCGCACACTGCCCTGGCGCCGCGACAGACCATGCAGCGCGAGGTGGTAACGCAGGTTCTGTTCGACACTCAGGTCCAGGTCCAGGGTGCTCTGTTGGAACACCACGCCCAACTGGCGCAAGGCCGGCCGCGGCGAGGTCTGCAACGAATGGCCGCCGACGCGGACATCACCGCGCTGTAGATCGTACAGGCGCGTGAGCAAGGCAATCAGCGTCGATTTGCCGGCTCCATTGGGCCCCAGCAACGCAGCGAAGCCCCCGGGTGCCAGGCTGAAATTCACCTGCCTGAGAGCTTCGCGTGCGCCGTAGGCGAAGCTCAGGTCGCTGACCTCCAGGGCGTTCATGGCGTCACCACTACGCCCCAGGGATAACGCCCGACCTTGACCGACTTGAGCACCTTGCGGCTCTGCACGTCGATCACCGACACATCGCCGCTGACGCCATTGGTTGTCAGCAGTTGGCGTTGATCGGGGGTGAATGCCAGTTGCCAGACGCGCCGCCCCACCAGCAGGTAGTCCAGCACTTCGAAGGTCTTGGCATCGATGACGGCGACGTGATTGGCCGGGCCCAGGGCGACGAAGGCGAGTTTGCCGTCGGCGCTGAGCTTGATGCCCACCGGCTGTACCTTGTCGGGGTGAACGCCCTTGATCTGGAACGTCAGCGTCTTGAGCACCTGGCGACTGGCGACATCGAGAATCGTCAGCGTGCCGCCGATTTCCGCCGAGGCCCAGAGCTGCGAACCGTCACGATTGAACTCGACGAAACGCGGCCGCTGGTCCACCAGCGTGTTGTCGGCCAAGGTCTGGGTGCTGGTGTCGATCCAGTGCAGCATGTTGGTGGTTTCACTGGTGTTGACCGCCCATTTGCCATCGGGGCTGACGGCCATGCCTTCGGGCTCGACGCCGACGCCGATCTGTCCCAGCACCTCGGAAGTCTGGGTGTCGATCACGGTCACCAGGGCATCGTCTTCGTTGGACACGTAGAGCCAGCGGTCATTGGGGTGCAAGGCGAATTGCTCCGGGTCCTTGCCGGAGGGCAATTCCTTGATGATCTTGCGGGTAGCGACGTCCATCACCTGGACCCGGTCCGAATCACTGGCGCAGATGTACAGCAAGCGGTTGTCGTGGGACAGCAACAGGCCTCGGGGGCGTTGGCCCACCGGCAAGGTCTCGATGACCTCCAGGCTCTGCATGTCGATCAGGCTCAGGCTGTTGTCTTTCTCATTGGAAACCCAGGCGATACTGGCGGCGGCGGGGCCGGCGACGAACAACGCCGCCGCCAGGGTGAGGGCCTGGCAAAGCAGCGCAGGTTGGAACCGGGTCGGGTAAAGCAGGGGGCGGCGCATGGCGGTTTCCTTATTGTTGTTCTGGAAGGGATCAGGGGTAGCGACAGCTCACTTCGGGCCGGTCATAGCCCAGGCTGTCCATTTCGTTGGTTGGGTGCAGAAAACCGTCCTGGGGCGAGGTGCTCACCAGCGCCCGCGGCTGAACCAGGGGAATCGGCTGGCGCAGTTGCCCGTTCCACGGCCGGTAACTGAGCTTGCGGCCCTTGAAACCGTCCAGCGGCAACTGCTCGCTCAGCGCCAGTTGGCGGATGGCGAACGGGTCGTCCTGGCGCAGTTTGCTGACGGCGCTGGCAATGCTGCGCACGGCGATCCAGGCGGCGAAATCGCGGTCGTTCATCCAGCGCCCGGCCAGGGCTTCGAAGCGTTTTTGCAGTTGTGCCGCGCCGTAGGTTTCCACGGTCTTGTGCCAAGCAGTGGGGGTCAGGCCTTGCGTGCCGGCCACCGGACGCGGGTACCAGGTCTGATAGGGCACGTATTCGCCGAAATCGCCGCGCTCGTCGGCCACCAGCACCACGTCGTATTCGGCGGTCTGGGTGAACAAAGGCATGTCGGCCTGGGCGCTGCGGCGCTGGTCGTTGTCGAACTGCCAGTCTTTTTGCGCGACGACCTTCATGCCGAAACGCTTCATGGCTCGTCGTAGCGCGGCAGCATAGGCCTGGTCCTCGGCTGTCTGGCCGACGATCAGTAATGCCCGCTGCCATTTGCGTACGACGCCGAACTGCACCAGGGCATCGGCGAGCATCGCCCGGTCGGGCAGGCTGTGGAGCACGTTGCCCAGGCAGTCGGTGGTGCGCAGGCTGTCGTCGGCGCTGCCGGCGTTGAACAGCAGGCTGTCGGGCAGGGCGGCACTGAGCTGGCGCAAGCTGGCGGACGGCGCGTTGACCACAAACAACCGCAGGCCCTGGTCATGCTGCGCTTGGGCGGCCTGGAGCAAGGCTTCCGGGCTGTCGACGCTGGCGCTTTGCAGCTGGTAATCGTGCTTGAGAAAACGCCCGGTGCTGTTGCTGTCGACAATCGCCAACTGCGCCCCGCGCAGCCCGGCATCGGCGGGCTCTTCAATGACGTTGGACAGCAGCGGCCCCGGATCGGGGCGGTAACCCAGGTAGCCGATGCGCACTTGCAGCGGCGCGGCGTTGTCAGCCTGGGTGGCGACCGGCAAGCCGGCGCTGACTGCTGCGAGCAAAGGGATCAAGGCGTAACTGACGAGCCGGCGCATAACACCTCCATTTGCGGGTAGCGCCAGCATAGGAAGCCTGTGGCCAGGGGGAAATATGCAGAAAGTACCGCCGGGCCAGTACCAAGGTAGTAACCCGCTGTCGACGCTGGGGTTTTAGGATGCCAGTCATCGTCATTCATCAGGAGCGGACAGACCGTGCGGATTCTCAAAGCCCTGCTTCTGCCGTTGCTGCTGATCTTGAGTCTGATTGGCGTGGACCGGTTGTCAGCGCAACCAAGGATGTACGGTGGAATTGTGGGAGCGGGCTTGCTCGCGAAGACGGCAGCACCATTGACATCAATGCAAGCTGATCCACCGCTTTCGCGAGCAAGCCCGCTCCCACAATGGGAGTGTGGTGGACACCTGCTTTGTGGTGTTGTCCAGGGAATGGGCTGCTAACCATGTCAGCCCTCTGGCGAATCAACCTCTGGGTGACGGCGTTTTTTGCCCTGGTCACCCTGGCCTGTGCGGTCCTGTTGCTGCATCAAGCCACGGCCGATGTGAAACGCGAGCTGCAATCGGCCGAGTCCGTGGTGCATTACCTGAGCGAAACCGCCGAGCGCAACCCGGCCAGTCTCCAGTCGCGGTTGACCGGCAGTCTGCGTCATGTGCGGGTTCACTGGCTGGCGGCGGGGCAGATGCATCCGGTGAATATCGAGGGCGGGGTGAACGCCTGGCTTGGCCGCTGGTTGCTGGCCGACGGTCCCGCTGCCGAGGTGGTGGATTTGCGCGACGGTCGACGGGCCTGGATCGCGGTAGATCCTCGGGACGAAATCGAAGAAATCCTCGATTCCCTGGTGCAACTGCTGGGCGTCTGTGCGCTGGCGCTGTTGGTCAGCCTGCTGGTGATCCGTTGGGCGGTGCGCCGGGGCATGGGATTGCTCGATGAATTGCTGCGGGCCCTGCGTCAGGTCTCTGCCGGCGATCTGCAGGTGCGGCTGGCCGCTGACGCGATCCCGGAGGCCCGGCAATTGGCGGGGCATTTCAATCGCATGACCGCCGCCCTGGCCCAGTCGCAGGTCGATAACACCCGGCTCACCCAAGCCCTGCTGGCCGTGCAGGAGCAGGAGCGCACGCAGTTGGCCCGGACCCTGCACGATGACCTGGGCCAATACGTGGCAGGAATCCGCGCCCGGGCGTGCTTGCTGCGGCTGGTGATTGATCAGCCGCCGATGCTGGAGCAGACCGTCAGCCAGCTCGAGGATCATTGCGAGCATCTGCAACAGGGATTCCGTGCGCTGGTGCAAGACCTGTATCCGGTGGTGCTCCAGCACTTGCCGCTGTCCGAGGCCCTCGAATTGCTGGTGGCTCAGTGGCAGCAAAACCAGGGCATCGCCTGTCAGCTGCGGATCAACGCGCCGTTGCCGCCGTTGTCCGGCTCGAACAAGACCCACCTGTATCGCCTGTTGCAGGAAGCCCTGACCAATGTCGTCCGGCATGCCGGCGCCACGCAGGTGCGGATTCGCCTGCAACATCGGGCCGGGCGCTTGCGGTTGCTGGTGCGTGACAATGGCCGGGGAGCGACCGCGCCCCATCAACCGGGCGTCGGCCTGCATTCGATGTCCGAGCGTGCCCGCAGCCTGGGTGGCGAACTGCGCATCATCAGCCAGCCCGGCGCCGGTTGGGCGCTGGCCTTGAATATTCCTCTGGAGGCGTGATGAACATCTTGTTGGTAGACGATCATGCGGTGGTTCGGCAGGGCTATGCCAGCCTTTTGCGGGCACTGATGCCGGACCTGCACGTGCGGGAAGCCGCCACCGGTGAAGAGGCGTTGAGTCAAGTGCTGGAGCAGGTGCCTCATCTGGTGATCATGGACTTTGGCTTGCCCGGTATCAGTGGGCTGGAAACCACCCGGCGCCTGCGCCAGCGCCTGCCGCAACTGCGAGTGTTGTTCTTCAGCATGCACGATGAACTGCCATTGGTCCGTCAGGCGCTGGACGCCGGTGCTTCGGGGTACCTGACCAAAAACTCGGCGCCCCAGGTGCTGGTGGAGGCCGTGCGCCGGGTACTGGCCGGCCATGCTTACATTGAACAATCCCTGGCTACCCAGTTGGCTTGCGCCAGCACTCGGCACAACACCGACCCGCGCTTGCAATGCATGACCCAGCGTGAGCTGGAGATCTTCGTCATGCTCGCCAGAGGCACCCCGGCGCGCACCATTGCCGAACAGCTGTGCATCAGCGCCAAGACCGTGTCCAATCACTTGACGCTGCTCAAGAGCAAGCTGCAGGTCAGTTCCCATGCCGAACTGGTCCACCTGGGGATCGACATGGGCGTGGTGCGGGTAGCGGGGTAAATCCCGGATTCCTGAGCAATGACCCATTTGTGGCGAGGGGATTTATCCCCGCTGGGCTGCGTAGCAGCCCTAAAACAGCCAGCTCAATAGACCTGGCACACCGAGGCTTCAGGCTTTAGGGCTGCTACGCAGCCCAGCGGGGATAAATCCCCTCGCCACAAGGCTTTGTGTGTATCTGGAGACTTCATTGATCCCAGGACACCGGGCAGCCCGTACACCCTTGCATATTCGCATCCTGAAAATTCCCGTAATGCTGGCGTGAGCCGCTCATGTTGGCGCCTTCCAGGTTACTTTCGCCAAGCTTGGCTTCCTGCAGGTTGGCGTCGCGCAGGTCGGCGCCCTTGAGGTCTGCCTTGCTCAGCCAGGCCATCTCCAGGTCGGCGGCTTGCAGGTTGGTTTCGTGCATTCGGGCGCCGGACAGTCGGGCGAATTGAAGGTACGCGGCGCTCAGGTCTGCTTTCTGGAACTGGGCGCCCTGGGCAAACAGGCCCCAGCCCTGGATCGCCTTGAGCGTGGCACCACGCAAGTTCGCCAGGCGCAGGTTGCTTTGCTGCAAGCTGGCGCGGGTCAGGTTGGCGCCTTGCAGACGGGCCTTTTCCAGGTTGGCCAGGTCCAGGCGCGCATGGCGCAGATCGGCGTCGCGCAGGTCGGCGCCGCTGAGGTTCATTTTGCGCAGGTCCTGGTTGGCCAGCCGGGCACCGCGAAGGTCGGCGCCAGGGCATTGGCTGGATTCGGCGATGATGCAGCCGTTGATGGTCAGGGGAGTGTCGGGGTCTTCGGCGCTGGCATGGGCGCCGATGAGCAGAAGCAGCAGAGGGAGAAATCTCATGGCAGTAAACTCGGTTGACTGTGGGAGCGAGCCTGCTCGCGATGGCGGAGGGACATTCAACATCAGCGCTGACTGAACCATCGCTTTCGCGAGCAAGCCCGCTCCCACAAGGGATCTGCGGCGGACACAGATTCTGTGTCCGACAACCATCAACTGTGGGAGCGAGCCTGCTCGCGAAGCAGGCGGCACATTCAACATCACTGGCAACTGAACCACCGCTATCGCGAGCAGGCTCGCTCCCACAAGGGATCTGCGGCGGACACAAATTCTGTGTCCGACAACCATCAACTGTGGGAGCGGGCTTGCTCGCGAAGCCGTCGGCACATTCAACATCACTGCCAACTGAACCACCGCTATCGCGAGCAGGCTTGCTCCCGCAAGGGTTATTGGCGGGCTACCTTGTTATCCCAACTCGGAATCTTGAACACCCAGAACGACCCGCCCTGGGCCACCGGTTTGGTCAACTCGGCCATGTCGCCGCCCCACAACGGCACGGCGCCGCCATAGCCGACGGTCACGCCGATGTATTGCTCGCCGTCCTGTTCCCAGGTGATGGGCGGGGAGACGATGCCGCTGCCGGTCTGGAACTTCCACAGTTCCTGGCCGGTCTTGGCGTCGAAGGCCTTGAAGAAGCCGTCGCCGGTGCCGGTGAACACCAGATTACCCTTGGTGGCGAGCACTCCGGCCCACAGCGGCAAGGCTTCCTTGTGCTCCCAGACCACCTTGCCGGTGGTGGGGTTCATCGCCCGCAGGCTGCCGACGTGATCGTCATACATGCGTTTGATGCGAAAGCCCATACCCAAGTAGGCCGAGCCTTTCTTGTAATTCACTTCTTCGGTCCAGTACTCCTCTTTCCACTGGTTGCCAGGGATGTAGAACAGCCCGGTGTCCTGGCTGTAGGCCATGGGATTCCAGTTCTTGCCACCGAGGAACGGCGGTGAAACTTCCACCGGTTTGCCCTTGGTTTCACCCGGCAGTGGCTTGGCCGGACGCTGACCGGGATTTTCCACTGGGCGGCCGGTCTTCAGATCGATGTGGCTGGCCCAGGTGATGTTGTCGACGAAAGGGAAGGCGTTCTGCAGCTTGCCGTTGTTGCGGTCCACGACGTAGAAAAAACCGTTGCGGTCGGCGTGGGCGGTGGCCTTGACCAGCTTGCCGTCCTTGTCCTTGTAGTCGAACAGCACCAGCTCGTTGTTGCCGGAGAAATCCCAGGCATCGTTGGGCGTGTGCTGGTAGAACCACTTCACCTCGCCAGTGCTTGGGTCAACCCCCACCTGGCCGGAGGTGTAGAGGCTGTCGTAGTCCTGCGGGTTGCCATCCTTGGCCGTGCGCGCCCAAGTGTTCCATGGCCCCGGGTTGCCGGCGCCGACGATGATGGTGTTGCTCTCGGGGTCGAAACTGGCGCTCTGCCAAGGCGCGCCGCCGCCGTGGCTCCAGGCCTCGACCTTGCCGGTCTCGGTGGTTTTGTCGTCGGGCCAGGACGGGGCTTTCACATCGCCGGTCGGCGTGCTGTCCTTGCCATTGAGACGGCCCATGTGGCCTTCGACGAAAGGTCGCATCCAGACCTCTTCACCGGTGTCCGGGTCCCGGGCGAACAGTTGGCCGACCACGCCGAACTCATCCCCGGAACTGCCATGGATCAACAGCACCTTGCCGCTGGTTTTGTCCTTGATCAGCACCGGGGCGCCGGTCATGGTGTAGCCGGCGGCGTGGTCGCCGAACTTCTTGTTCCACACCACTTTGCCGGTGTTTTTATTCAGGGCGACAACCCGCGCATCCAGCGTGCCGAAGTAGATATTGTCGCCGTAGATGGCCGCGCCCCGATTGACCACGTCGCAGCACGGGCGAATGTTGTCCGGCAGTCGATGGCTGTAGGTCCACAGGCGTTTGCCGGTCTTGGCGTCGAGGGCGAACACCCGCGAGTAAGAGCCGGTGACGTACACCACGCCGTCGCTGACGATGGCCTGGGATTCCTGGCCGCGCTGCTTTTCGTCGCCGAATGAGTAAGACCAGGCCGGCGTGAGCTTGAACACGTTCTTGTCATTGACCTGGGCCAGCGGGCTCCAGCGCTGGGCATTGGTGCCCATGCCGTATTGCAATACGTCGCGGGTGGTCAGGTGGTCGTTGGCGATGTCTTCCCAGGTGACCCCGGGCGCTGCGGCGTTGGCCAGGGGACTCAACGACAGGCTACCGGCCAGCAACAAGGCGACGGTCAGGGAAGAGAGGGCGGGGAGCGTTTTTATTGTCATGGTGGGCATTCCCAGTGAGGTTTTGGCCTGACTAGGTTGGGTCGCGCCAGGGCTCTACCGATACGGAAAAAGTCCCGCCCTTGCCGGGAAGACTTCCCGAACGGGCTGTCTTTGCGAACCGCGCCGGATGACCCGCTACCAAGGAACTAGAGTGCGGCCACCAAAGCAGCATTCGGCCGGGGCGCAGGCGTTCCTAAGATGACGGCACGGCCTCTGTAGAGAGGTCTTGCGTGCAAATTCGAGGGCATAACAATGACAACAAAACGCAACGCCATCATCGCTACCGCATTGCTGATAGGGCTGACCGGCGCAGGCTCCGTGTGGGCCCATGGCAACGTAGTGCCCCAGGCAGTGGAAACCAAAGGGCTGACCGCGATCAAGGACACCGGCCTGCCGTTGGACGGGGATGGTTGGGTCGCCCAGAACCCCTATCGCAGCTCTCCTGAGCGGGACAAGGCCGTGGAAATCGGCTCCTCGGCCTACAACCAGAACTGTGCCGCGTGCCACGGCCTGGAAGCCAAGTCTGGCGGGATCGCGCCGGACCTGCGCCTGCTGGACGCCGCCGAAGCCGGAGATGAGTGGTTTGTCGAGCGCGTGCGCCATGGCGCGGTGCGCGACGGCCGGGTCTACATGCCGAAAATGGCGGACTATTTGAGCCAGGAAGCCTTATGGGCGGTGCGCACCTATCTCGACAGCGTGCACGTCGAGGAGTGATCGCCATGCGCCTGTTCGCGTGGATATTCTGCAGCCTGTTGCTGTGTGGCCAGACGGTTCAGGCACAGGTGCGCAACTACGACGAAATGATCGCCGCCGGCGAGCTGAAGGTGGCGGTGTACAAGGATTTCGCCCCCTATAGCTTCGAAGACCACGGCCAGCCCCGGGGCGTGGACGTAGAGCTGGCCCAGGCCCTGGCCAAAGCCCTTGGCGTGCGCCTGCGATTGATCTGGGCACCGCCCGGCGAAAAGCTCGATGACGACCTGCGCGATTACATCTGGCGCAGCAGCGCGTTGCATGGTCGGCAACTGGCCGACCTGATGATGCGCGTGCCTTACGATCGTGACTACGTGCAAAAGCGCAACGACATCGGCGAACTGGAAAATGCCCAGGTCGCCATGTTCGGGCCTTATCAGCAGGAGTGCTGGCAAGTGGCGTACGACCGCCGACGGCTTGAGAGCGTAGCCAGTGTCGCAGTATTCCAGCAGCATCCCATTGGCGTTGAGGTCGACAGCGTGCCGTCGTTCTACCTGACCTCGGTGTTCGACGGCATGCTCAGCGACAGGACCCATCACTTCCCCGGCGTAGGCCAGGCGTTCAAGGCCATGCGGGCCGGGCAGGTCGACGCCGTCATGGCCATGCGCGGGGAGATCGACTGGCAACTTCACGAGGCGGCCGATCCACAACTGGCATTGGCTGAAAATGCTTACCCGAACATGGGCAAGCAACGTTGGGAAATCGGCATGGCGGTGCATGAGAGCAACCGGCAGTTGGCTTATGCGGTGGAAGAAGCGCTGGAAGGGTTGATCCGCGACGGCAGTCTCAAAACCATCTATGCCCACTACGGCCTGCGTTACGAAGTGCCCGACATGTATCAATAGGAGTGCAGGGATGAACTGGCGAGCGTTTGGTCTGCTGTTGTGCTGCCTGCCGTTGACGGCGCCGGCGCTCGAAACCGGGAAGGACCCGGTGCCCTCGGTGATGTGGGCCTTCTACCACAAACAACTGCTGGGTGAGGCGCCCTTCGTGTTCGACGACCGGGTCCGGTTGCTGGCGCCCCCTTTTGCTGAAGACGCGCGCCAGGTGCCGCTGCAGATCGATGCCCGCGCATTCACCGGCGATGTGGTGCGCATGCTGGTTTGGGCCGAGCTGAACCCGTTGCCCAAAATCGTCGATTTCCAGCCGGGGGAGCGGGTGCTGCCCTGGCTGTCGATCCGTATTCGTATCGAGCAGGCCACGCCGTTGCGCGCTGCCGTGCAGACCCGTGATGGTTTGTGGCACGTCGGCTCGACGTTGATCGACGCGGCCGGTGGCGGCTGCACCGCGCCAAGCGTTGTGCGCACCCAACCGGGCTGGGAAGAACACCTGGGCGAAGTGCTGGGAGCCCGTTACCCCCGAGGTGAAGACAGTCGCCTGCGCCTGCAAGTGGCCCACCCGATGGACAATGGGCTGGTGAGCGGCATCCCTGAGTTTTACCTCAACCAGGCGCAGTTGCTGGACGCCGACGGCCAGGTGCTGGCGCGCCTGGAGCTGTTCCCGGCCGTCAGTGAAAACCCCAACCTGAGCTTCGATATTCAAGGCCCCGGGCAGACCCGCCTGTTGTTGCGTGACAACAGCGGCAATGAATTCGAGGCAACGGTCCCCTGACCACAAGGAGCGCGCCATGCGTTGGTTGTTGCTGATCTGGCTGGGCCTGTGCCTGCCGACATGGGCCGGACCGGACTATGCACTCACGCCCCGGCAGATCGCCGACGGCACCTGGCTGCTGGAAGGCAGCACGGACAATTTTGCCAAGGACAACGGCGGCAACATCGTCAACACCGCTTTCATTGTCACCGAGGCCGGCGTGGTGGTCATCGACACCGGCCCGTCCCGGCGCTACGGGCAGGCCTTGCGCCAGGCGATTGCCGCGACCACCGATAAACCGGTGATCCAGGTATTGCTGACTCATCATCACCCCGACCATGTCTTGGGCAACCAGGCTTTCAGCGACGTGTCCATCGGGGCGCTGGCGGGGACCACGCAGCTGTTGCGCGAGCAGGGCGATGCCATGGCCGAGAACATGTATCGGCTGGTTGGTGACTGGATGCGTGGCACCGAAGTGGTGTTGCCGAACCAGGTGCTGGTTCCCGGGCCGCTGAAGGTGGGCGGTCATTCCTTGCGGTTGCTGGAACTGGCCGGGCACACCGGGGCGGACCTGGCGATCCTTGATGAAACCACCGGCGTGCTGTTCGCCGGCGACCTGGTGTTTTACCAGCGGGCGCTGACCACCCCCAACAGCCCGGGGCTTGAGGTGTGGCGCCAGGACCTGGACACCCTGCAAGCCTTGCCCTGGAAGCAGATCGTCCCCGGTCATGGCCCGGTCGCGACTGACCCGCAGCCGTTTGCGCAGATGCGCGATTACCTGGGCTGGCTCGACCAATTGATGCGCGACGGCGCGGCCCGTGGCGATGACATGGCCGAGATGATCCGCAGCCCCATTCCCCAACGTTTTGCCGGGATCAGCCTGAGTCGCTATGAGCTGATTCGCAGTGTCAGCCATCTGTATCCGCGCTATGAGCGGGCGGGGATGACGCGGGTGGATGCCCACGACCCTGACTGAAGGCATACCCCTGTGGCGAGGGGATTTATCCCCGCTGGGGCGCGAAGCGGCCCTCTATCTTTTCTGGCTGTTGGGGTGACCGAACTGACTCAGGGGGCTGCTGCGCAGCCCAGCGGGGATAAATCCCCTCGCCACAAGGGTTGGTACATGCCGCAGGGAGTGTGGATACAGGCACTGTCCCCCCCCCCACATGTACCAAGGAACTAGAAAACTCAACACAGCGGGCAATTGTTGCCAGGGGCTGTGGGCCCAAGAATCTGCGACAGACCGGGAAAATTTCCCGGGTATAACAATAACCGCAGAGGTAGCCGTCATGAGTCATCCCGCACGTCGCCAACCCTTCGCCGTGAGCCTGCTGCTCAGTGCCATGCTGCTGTCCGGTTCGGCCCTCGCCGCCGTGACCGATCAGGAGATCTTCCAGGATCCGAAAAACCCCCAGCAGATTGTGACCAACGGCCTGGGCGTTCAGGGCCAGCGCTACAGTCCACTGGCGACCCTCAATACCGATAACGTCAAGGAGCTGCGGCCGGTCTGGGCGTTTTCCTTTGGCGGTGAGAAACAGCGCGGCCAGCAGGCGCAGCCGATGGTCAAGGATGGGGTGATGTACCTCACCGGCTCCTATTCGCGAGTGTTCGCGGTGGATGCACGCACCGGCAAGAAACTCTGGCAGTACGACGCGCGCCTGCCCGATGACATCCGTCCTTGCTGCGACGTGATCAACCGTGGCGTGGCGCTGTATGGCGACCTGGTGTACTTCGGCACCCTGGACGCCAAGTTGGTGGCGTTGAACAAAGACACCGGCAAAGTGGTGTGGAGCAAGAAGGTCGCTGACCACAAGGAAGGTTATTCCATCAGTGCCGCGCCCATGGTCATCAACGGCAAGTTGATCACCGGCGTGGCGGGCGGTGAGTTTGGCGTGGTGGGCAAGATCAGCGCCTACGACCCGAAAAACGGCGAGCTGCTGTGGACCCGCCCGACCGTGGAAGGGCACATGGGTTATGTCTACAAGGACGGCAAGGCTATCGAGAATGGCATTTCCGGTGGTGAAGCCGGCAAGACCTGGCCGGGAGATCTCTGGAAAACCGGTGGTGCCGCGCCCTGGCTGGGCGGCTACTACGACCCGGAAACCAATCTGCTGCTGTTTGGCACCGGTAACCCGGCACCGTGGAACTCCCATCTGCGCCCCGGCGACAACCTTTACTCCTCGTCGCGCCTGGCCCTTAACCCGGACGACGGCAGCATCAAATGGCACTTCCAGAGCACTCCTCACGACGGCTGGGACTATGACGGCGTCAACGAGCTGATCTCCTTCAACTACAAGGAAGGGGGCAAGGACATCAAGGCCGCGGCCACCGCCGACCGTAACGGCTTCTTCTACGTGCTCGATCGCACCAACGGCAAGTTCATCCGTGGCTTCCCGTTTGTCGACAAGATCACCTGGGCCAGTGGCCTGGACAAGGACGGGCGGCCGATCTACAACGAGGCCGGCCGTCCGGGCGCGCCAGGCAGCGAAGCCAAGGGCGGCTCGGTGTTTGTCGCGCCGGCCTTCCTCGGGGCGAAGAACTGGATGCCCATGGCTTACAACCAGGACACCGGGTTGTTCTACGTGCCCTCCAACGAGTGGGGCATGGACATCTGGAACGAAGGCATCGCCTACAAGAAGGGCGCGGCGTTCCTGGGGGCCGGTTTCACCATCAAACCGCTGAACGAAGACTACATTGGCGTGTTGCGGGCCATCGACCCCAAGACCGGCAAGGAAGTCTGGCGCCACAAGAACTACGCGCCACTGTGGGGTTGGGTGCTGACCACCAAGGGCAACCTGGTCTTCACCGGCACGCCTGAAGGTTTCCTGCAGGCCTTCAACGCCAAGACCGGGGAAAAGGTCTGGGAATTCCAGACCGGCTCCGGCGTGCTCGGTTCGCCCATCACCTGGGAAATGGACGGCGAGCAATATGTCTCCGTGCTCTCGGGCTGGGGTGGCGCGGTGCCGTTGTGGGGGGGCGAAGTGGCCAAGCGCGTGAAGGACTTCAATCAGGGCGGGATGCTCTGGACCTTCAAGTTGCCGAAAGAGTTGGTGGCCAAGCGCTGAGTTGTCATTGAGCCGGGTGCTGCTTTTGTGGCGAGGGGATTTAGCGAAACGTCGCACCGCCCCGCTGGGCTGCGAAGCGGCCCCAAAATCTTTGCGAGCGCTGCGCACTCGAGCGGGGATAAATCCCCTCGCCACAAAGGCAGCGCTTGTTCCCGCTTTTCGTGTCCTGAAAAATCCACAAATCTACGACCAAATAACGAGAGCCCCCCTGCCAACGACGCATTCGTCCACCGCGCGAGGCTCTCTACCATCGGCCTATCGCCTGTCCCGTGACAGGCATCGACCAGGCAGAGGCCCATTATGATCTACGCACAACCCGGAACCCCAGGCGCCGTCGTTACCTTCAAGCCGCGCTATGGCAATTTCATCGGCGGCGAATTCGTCGCGCCGGTCAATGGCGAATACTTCACCAATACGTCCCCGGTCAATGGCCAAGTCATTGCGCAATTCCCGCGCTCCAGCGCCGCGGATGTCGACAAGGCCCTGGATGCAGCCCATGCCGCGGCCGATGCCTGGGGCAAGACCTCAGCCCAGGACCGCTCCCTGGTGCTGCTGAAGATCGCCGATCGCATCGAGCAGAACCTGGAAATCCTTGCCGTCAGCGAGACTTGGGACAATGGCAAGGCGGTGCGCGAAACCCTCAACGCCGACGTGCCGCTGTCGGCCGACCACTTCCGTTACTTTGCCGGCTGCATCCGCGCCCAAGAGGGCGGCGCAGCCGAAATCAATGAGCTGACCACCGCCTATCATTTTCACGAGCCGCTGGGCGTGGTCGGGCAGATCATTCCGTGGAATTTCCCGCTGCTGATGGCCGCCTGGAAACTCGCCCCAGCCCTGGCCGCCGGAAACTGCATCGTGCTCAAGCCGGCGGAGCAGACGCCGCTGTCGATCATGATCTTCGCCGAACTGATTGCCGACCTGCTGCCAGCCGGTGTGCTGAACATTGTCCATGGTTTTGGTCGCGAAGCCGGTGAAGCCCTGGCCACCAGCAAGCGGATCGCCAAGATCGCCTTTACCGGCTCCACCCCGGTGGGCTCGCACATCATGAAATGCGCGGCCGAGAACATCATCCCGTCCACCGTGGAGCTGGGCGGCAAATCGCCGAACATCTTCTTCGAAGACATCATGCAGGCCGAGCCGGCCTTCATCGAGAAGGCCGCCGAAGGCCTGGTGCTGGCGTTCTTCAACCAGGGTGAAGTCTGCACCTGTCCGTCCCGGGCACTGGTGCAGGAGTCGATCTATGAACCGTTCATGGCCGAGGTCATGAAAAAGATCGCCAGGATCAAGCGTGGCGACCCGCTGGACACCGACACCATGGTGGGCGCCCAGGCCTCCGAGCAGCAATACGACAAGATCCTTTCGTACCTGGAGATTGCTCGGGAAGAGGGGGCAGAGCTGCTCACCGGCGGTGCGGCAGAGCGCCTTGAGGGGGACTTGTCGAGTGGTTATTACATCCAGCCGACCCTGCTCAAGGGCCACAACAAGATGCGTGTGTTCCAGGAAGAAATCTTCGGCCCGGTAGTAGGCATCACCACCTTCAAGGACGAAGCCGAAGCCCTGGCGATTGCCAACGACAGCGAATTCGGCCTCGGTGCCGGCTTGTGGACCCGCGACATCAACCGCGCCTACCGCATGGGCCGGGCGATCAAGGCCGGGCGTGTGTGGACCAACTGCTACCACCTGTACCCGGCCCACGCTGCGTTCGGCGGCTACAAGAAGTCCGGCGTCGGTCGGGAGAACCACAAGATGATGCTCGACCACTATCAGCAGACCAAGAACCTGCTGGTGAGCTACGACATTAATCCGTTGGGGTTCTTCTAACCAAGAAGCACCGCAAAACCAAATGTGGGAGCGGGCTTGCTCGCGAAAGCGGCGGCACAGTCACTCGATCAGTGCCTGATCCACCGTCTTCGCGAGCAAGCCCGCTCCCACATTGGATTTGTACAGGCCAAGCATTGCTACCAACGCACCCCACCCACCGCTTCGAAAGTAGCATTCGAGCTCTGGGCGCCCTGTGCATTAATGACCTTGCCGGAATGGCCCGGTACAAGAAGAGGAAAGACCCATGTGGACTAAACCCGCGTACACCGACCTGCGTATAGGCTTTGAAGTGACGATGTACTTCGCCAACCGATGAGCGTTGGCCCGGCCTGAGAGGTTCAGGCCGGGCTACCCATTTGGTCTGATTGCAATCACGGTGGGATGCTTTAGGCTCAGGGTATTCCCGGAACAATAAGAACAGGCTTACCGATGAGCCATAGTCTCAGTCCGCTGCGCAAGTTCGTTTCACCTGAAATCATGTTTGGCGCCGGTTGCCGGCACAATGTCGGCAATTACGCCAAGACGTTCGGCGCGCGCAAGGTGCTGATCGTCACCGATCCCGGCGTGATCGCTGCGGGATGGGTCGCCGACGTCGAAGCCAGCCTCCAGGCCCAGGCCATCGATTACTGTATCTACAGTGCCGTCTCACCCAATCCCCGGGTCGAAGAAGTCATGCTCGGTGCCGAGCTGTACCGGGAAAACCACTGCGATGTCATCGTCGCGGTCGGTGGCGGCAGCCCCATGGATTGCGGTAAAGGCATCGGCATCGTCGTTGCCCATGGTCGCAATATCCTGGAGTTCGAAGGCGTGGACACCTTGCACGTGCCCAGTCCACCGCTGATCCTGATTCCCACCACCGCCGGCACCTCGGCGGACGTGTCGCAGTTCGTGATCATTTCCAACCAGCAAGAGCGCATGAAGTTCTCCATCGTCAGCAAGGCCGCGGTGCCGGACGTGTCGCTGATCGACCCGGAAACGACCCTGAGCATGGACCCGTTCCTGTCAGCCTGCACCGGCATCGATGCGCTGGTGCATGCCATCGAGGCGTTTGTTTCCACCGGCCACGGCCCGCTCACCGACCCCCATGCGCTGGAGGCGATGCGCCTGATCAACGGCAACCTGGTGCAGATGATCGCCAACCCGGCGGACGTCGCCCTGCGGGAAAAGATCATGCTGGGCAGCATGCAGGCCGGGCTGGCGTTCTCCAACGCGATTCTGGGTGCGGTGCATGCGATGTCCCACAGCCTGGGCGGTTTCCTGGATTTGCCCCATGGCTTGTGCAACGCAGTGCTGGTGGAGCATGTGGTGGCGTTCAACTACAACTCGGCACCCGACCGTTTCAAGGTGATTGCCCAGACGCTGGGCATTGATTGCCGTGGCCTCAATCACCGGCAGATCCGTACCCGGCTGGTGGAACACCTGATTGCCCTCAAACGCACCATCGGCTTTCACGAAACCCTGGGGCTGCATGGGGTGAGCACTTCGGATATTCCGTTCCTGTCGCAACATGCGATGCATGACCCGTGCATTCTCACCAACCCTCGGGAGTCGAGCCAGCGGGATGTCGAGGTCGTCTATGGCGAAGCCCTCTGACGAACAGCAAAAAGCCCTGGCCGGGTTGCTGGGACTGGGCAATCACTCGACGCGCAAGAGCCACTATCCGGAACTGGCCGCACGCCTGGATGAACTGGAACAGGCCCGGCAACACCTGCAACAGCTCAACGATCAGTTGGAACAGCGGGTGGCCGAGCGCACCGACGCGCTGATGGAGGCCAACCTGAATCTGCAGCAACAGATCACCCAGCGTGAGCTGATCGAACAACAGCTGCGCGACGCCCGGGACGCTGCGCAGGCAGCCAACCGGAGCAAGGACAAATACCTGGCCGCCGCCAGTCACGACCTGCTGCAACCACTCAATGCCGCACGTTTGCTGATATCCACATTACGCGAACGCTCGCTGCCCACGTCCGAGCAGGTGCTGGTGGAGCGTACCCACCAGGCGCTCGAAGGGGCGGAAGACCTGCTCACCGACCTGTTGGACATTTCCCGGCTGGACCAGGCTGCGGTCAAGCCGGACCTGGCGCCGTATCGGCTGGATGAGCTGCTCGCGCCACTGGCTTCGGAATTTCAATCAGTGGCTGGCGCCGCCGGGTTGGAGCTACGGGTACGTTTCGGCGACGAAACGGTGATGACCGACCTGCGGCTGATGACCCGGATCTTGCGCAACCTGCTCAGCAACGCCTGTCGCTACACCGCCCATGGCGGCATCCTGTTGGCTGCGCGGCGTCGGGGCGAGCGGTTGAGCCTGGAGGTCTGGGACACGGGGCGTGGCATTGCCGCCGACTGCCTGGAGTCGATATTCCTGGAATTCAACCAATTGGACGTGGGCCGGGCGGCGGACCGCAAGGGCGTCGGCCTGGGGCTGGCGATTGTCGAGCGCATCGCCCATATCCTCGACTATCGGGTCCAGGTGCGTTCCCGGCCGGGGCGCGGTTCGGTATTCAGCATTGAGGTGCCGTTGTCGGCTGAAAGACTGCTGCCCATGTCCCAGGGCCCCATCCAGATGGTCGCCGGAAACCCACTGCCTGGACGCCGTCTGCTGGTCATCGACAATGAGCTGAGCATTTTGCAAAGCATGGCTGCGCTGCTCGGGCAGTGGGGGTGTGATGTGTTGACCGCCACGGACGAGGCGGGTGCCTTTGCCGTGCTGCAAGGGCGTGCGCCGGAACTGATCCTGGCGGATTTTCACCTGGATCATGGCGTGGTCGGGTGCGAAGTGGTCAAGCACTTGCGCGAGCATTTCCAACAGACGATACCGGCGGTGATCATCACCGCCGATCGTAGCGACCAGTGCCGCCGCGCCTTGCGCAAACTCAATGCACCACTGCTCAACAAACCGCTCAAGCCCGGCAAATTGCGGGCGGTGTTGAGTCAGTTGCTCGGGTAGCGAGTGGAGAGGTGCAGGTCAACTCATCGGCATTCACCACAAGTCCCCTGTGGGAGCGGGCTTGCTCGCGAAGGCGGCACATTCAATGTGGATGCAGGCTGATCCACCGCTTTCGCGAGCAAGCCCGCTCCCACATTTTCGAGTCAGTGCGCTATCAAAACGCCTTCATTTGGTCGGTGTTTATCCCTTGAATGAAAAAAGGGGCTTCGGTCTGTTTAGTTCATTCTGTAAACTCCCCCCGCTGCGACAATCGGGCACGGCCATGTCAGGCCCGATTACAAGCGTTTTGCAGTGTCCCTCACCCAGCTGAAGCCAAGACCTACAAGAAGTCAGCGCCGGAGAGACATAAATGCGAGGCCGATGATTCTCGGCCCCTGTAGGTCCATCCTCCAGTCTCGTTTCGACCCCCGTCATGCCGTATGCAGGCCATGGCGTGGTCTATCATTGCCGGACTGGCGGGCGGAATGGCGTTCTACCCTAGGGATACACACATGTTGAAGAAAACACACACGGCGCTGCTGGGCCTGGCGATGGCGATGGGTCTTGCGACCACGCACGCCGCCGAGGCAAAAAAAGTGGATGTCTTGCTCATTGGTGGCGGCATCATGAGCTCGACACTCGGCGTCTGGCTCAATGAGCTGGAACCGGACTGGACCATGGAAATGGTCGAGCGCCTGGACGGTGTTGCCCAAGAGAGCTCCAACGGCTGGAACAACGCCGGTACCGGCCACTCCGCGCTGGCCGAGCTGAACTACACGCCCGAAGACAAGAATGGCAAGGTCGAAATCACCAAGGCCATCGAGATCAACGAGGCGTTCCAGATTTCCCGTCAATTCTGGGCCTGGCAGGTCAAGAACGGCGTGCTGAAGAACCCGCGCTCGTTCATCAACTCTACGCCGCACATGAGCTTTGTCTGGGGCGAGGACAACATCGCGTTCCTGAAGAAACGCTACGAAGCCCTTCAGGCCAGCCCATTGTTCGCCGGCATGCAGTACTCCGAAGATCGCGAGCAGATCAACAAATGGGTACCGCTGATGATGCAAGGGCGTGACCCGAGCCAGAAAGTCGCGGCCACCTGGAGTCCTTTGGGCACCGACGTGAACTTCGGCGAAATCACCCGTCAGTTTGCTGCTCACCTGCAAACCAAACCAAACTTCTCCCTCAAGCTGTCCAGCGAAGTGCGCGACATCACCCGCAACGAAGACGGCACCTGGCGCGTTTCGTACAAGAACCTGAAGGACGGTAGCGAAACCGAGACCGACGCCAAGTTCGTGTTCATCGGCGCTGGCGGCGGTGCCTTGCACTTGCTGCAGGAAACCGACATCCCGGAAGCTCGTGAATACGCCGGTTTCCCGGTAGGCGGCTCGTTCCTGGTGACCGAGAACCCGACCATCGCCCAGATGCACCTGGCCAAGGCCTACGGCAAGGCTTCGGTTGGCGCACCGCCGATGTCGGTGCCGCACCTGGACACCCGTGTGCTCGACGGCAAGCGGGTGATTTTGTTTGGCCCGTTCGCCACCTTCTCTACCAAGTTCCTGAAGAACGGTTCGTACTTCGACCTGCTGACCAGCACCACGACCCACAACGTATGGCCGATGACCAAGGTGGGTATCGAACAGTACCCGCTGGTTGAATACCTGGCCGGCCAGTTGATGCAGTCGGACGAAGACCGCTTCAACGCCCTGAAGGAGTACTTCCCGGACGCCAAGCAGCAAGACTGGCGTCTGTGGCAGGCCGGCCAGCGCGTGCAGATCATCAAGCGTGATGAAGAAAAGGGCGGCGTCCTGAAGCTGGGTACTGAAGTGGTCGCCTCCCAGGACGGCAGCATCGCCGCTCTGCTGGGTGCTTCGCCAGGTGCCTCGACCGCCGCGCCGATCATGCTGACGGTGCTTGAGAAGGTCTTCAAGGACAAGGTCGCCACCCCGGCCTGGCAGGAAAAACTGCATCAGATCGTGCCAAGCTACGGCAGCAAGCTCAACGAAAGCCCTGAGCGTGTGGCTCAGGAGTGGGCTTACACCAGCGAAGTCCTGCAACTGGACACGCCACCGACGATCAGCCAGCAGGGCTCCGCTCCTGCACCGATCGAGCCGGCCGCTGCCCCGCAAAGCAACCCGGCGGCCGACATGGCGCTGTAAACCGGACGCTGTCTGGTGAAATAAAAAACGCCGCTCATCGAGCGGCGTTTTTTTTCGTCTATGATTTTTCGATCCCCGAAGAGGATCAAACCATGACTCGCCTGACCGCCAAGGACTTTGCCCCCGAACTGCTCGAGCTTTACGATTTTTACGCCCACGGCCAGATATCCCGACGGGTCTTCCTGGAACGGGCCAGTCAGTTCGCGGTGGGCGGGCTGACGGCCGGCGCATTGCTGGCGTCGTTGAGCCCCAACTATGCCCAGGCCATGCAGGTGAACTTCACCGACCCGGACATCGTGGCGCAGTACCTCACTTATCCCTCACCCAACGGTCATGGTCAGGTGCGCGGCTATCTGGTCCGGCCAGCCAAGGCCAGTGGCCCGGTGCCCGGTGTGGTGGTGGCCCATGAAAACCGTGGCTTGAACCCTTACATCGAAGACGTCGCCCGGCGCGTGGCCAAGGCCGGTTTCGTGGCGCTGGCGCCGGATGGCCTGACCTCGGTGGGCGGTTACCCGGGGAACGATGACAAGGGGCGCGAGCTTCAGCAGCAGGTCGACCCCGAGAAGCTGATGAACGATTTTTTCGCTGCCGTTGAGTTTCTGATGAAACACGACGCCATCGGCGGCAAGAAAGTCGGCATCACCGGTTTCTGCTACGGCGGCGGGGTGGCCAACGCCGCCGCCGTGGCGTATCCCGAGCTCGGTGCGGCGGTGCCATTCTACGGACGCGGGCCCAAGCCTGAGGACGTACCGCGAATCAAGGCACCGCTGCTGATCCACTACGCCGAACTCGACACCCGCATCAACGAAGGCTGGCCGGCCTATGAAGCAGCGCTCAAGGCCGGGAAGAAGACCTATCAGGCCTATATCTATCCGGGCGTCAACCATGGCTTCCACAACGACTCGACACCGCGCTATGACGAAGCGGCTGCCGAGCTGGCGTGGGGGCGAACCCTTGAGTGGTTCAAGCAGTACCTGGTGTGAGCGGCACGGCTATCCGCAACCCTTAAGCGTTGCGTTCGTGCAGTTCCTGAAGACGATCAGCGCCACCCTCGGCGACGCGGTTCTGAAGCAGGCGATCGGAGCCACCTTCGGCGACGCGGTTCTGAAGCAGGCGATCAGCGCCACCTTCGGCGACGCGGTTCTGAAGCAGGCGATCGGAGCCACCCTCGGCGACGCGGTTCTGGCTCAGACGATCGGAGAGCCGCCTTCAACCACCAACTGTGCAGTCTGACCATTCGCCGCTGCACTCATGGCCGTGGCCGAAGCGATGTTCGACAGGCCGAGACCGCCCACCAGTGTCAGGGCGATTGCCAGGGAGGAAACTTTCGAGAGATTGAACATGATGATTCTCCTTGCGTTTGATTGAGTGGGCCAGTGGCAGCGGGTGTGCTGCTGTCCGGTGATCACAGTTAAACGCGAAGGTGTATCGACGTTGTGTGTCGGCAAGGCTCGAAGTCAACGGTTTCGTATCAATCCGCAGTTCATATACACAGTGATACAAATCTCTGAGGCCAGGCCTGGTGCGAAGGCCTCGAACCATGATCATGGCTTGGCCAAGGATTGCTCCAATTGCTCCACCAACTCAGGCGTCACGTAATGTGGGCCGTCGAACAGGTACAGCGGATAGCCGTCATAGGCGTCCAGTTGCGGCTTGAGTTCGGCTACCGTGGCCGAGCGGAAGCCACCGCCGAACTTGGGGCGAAAGGCTTCGACGATGATCCGCACGCGATCCTTTCCGAGCCGGTCACGCAGAGTGTCGGCGTAGTCGCGGGCCACCGGGGCGGTGCGGGGCGTAGACGCCGA
This sequence comes from Pseudomonas hefeiensis, assembly GCF_030687835.1. Classification (NCBI taxonomy): domain Bacteria; kingdom Pseudomonadati; phylum Pseudomonadota; class Gammaproteobacteria; order Pseudomonadales; family Pseudomonadaceae; genus Pseudomonas; species Pseudomonas hefeiensis. The sequence goes on along the minus strand of NZ_CP117449.1, from coordinate 3,590,540 downwards.
CGCCGTCCTGGAAGAACACGCCAATGTCGTCCGGCAACCATTGCTTGAGCCAGTCGGCAGTGGCGGCGGGGCCAATATTGGCGCCGTCGTAAACGCTGATCCACAACGGGCGCGGCAGCTTGGCCAGCAAGGCGGGCAGTTCCTTGGCGCGAGACCAGCTGGGATCGACCTCGGCCGGAAAATACCACCCGGTCACGTGCAGCGGCGTTGGCAACCGGGCAATGCGCGCCGACACCGCGGCCAGTTGCTCAATATTGTCCCTGGAGCGGTTTTCACTGAAATGACCGGCTAGCCCGAGGATGACATCCTGGGCCCAGGGCGCCTTGGCGATGCGCGCCCAGTCAGGCAGCAGCGGCACGCTGGGCAGGCCGGCGCCGGGTACGAAGGCCTGGTCATCCACCACTGTCCATTGCACCAGCAGCTCGCGTACCCCCAGCTTTTCCCAGTTGCCTTTGATTCCCACGGTCTGGTTGTCTGGCTGCCAGACGATGCCAACAATGTCCGGTGCAACCTCTTTGTTCAGCATGTAATACGTCCCTGTGCCTGCGCCGAGGGCCGTTGCCAGCGAGAGTGCCGCCACGGCCGTGCGACGGATGATATGGCCGAAGATTTTCAAGCGAGCGGCTTCCTGCAATTGCACATCACATCAACGGCCTCAATAGGAGTAGGTCAAGCGAGCGAACACGCCTTTGGCTCGTTCCTCGCCAAATACCCTGGCCCTGTACTGCAGGGAGAAATCCACATAGGAACGCGGGGCGTTGTAAGCGTCTTCCCGGAACCAGTAGCGTACGTTGTTGCCCACCCCGATCCCGCCAGCGTTGCCGGACGAGAAGTCTCCGTCGGCGCCGCTCTTCATCTTGGAATCGTAGTCGAGCGCCGCCACGACATGGGGGAAGGTCACCCAGCGCGAGCCGGTACCACCGATGGCATAGCTGCGTCCCACTTGCCATTCGCTGTTGAAATAATTGCGTGAGTCGTTGATGTATCGCCCAACTTCGGCGTACAGCTGCGAGGTCCACCAACTGGGCGCATCGACCCGCAGGTCGGTGCCGATACTCGAACCGTAGCCCAGGCGCGCCAGCCAGTCGCCGTCGACGTTCGAGGAGCCCAGGGGGAAGGTGCGTTCAAAGGCGGCCATGATGTTGATGGAGCTGAACGGTTTGATCCGTACCCCCAGCGCACCTTGCAAGGCATCCGCGCCGGTGTCCGAGTCGCTGTTCTTGCTCCACAGGGTGTCGGTGACGCGCCCGTAGAGTTCGACGAAACGCGCATTGCGATACCCCAGCGGGCGCCAGGACAACTCGGTGCTGTTCTGCAGCAGGTCATTGCTTTGGCTGCCGCTGCTGCTGGTGCCCGGGGCGGCGCTTAGGCCACTGGAACTGTTGCCGCGATAGCTGGTGGTGCTGGTCAGGCCCAGGGTGCGTGAAATGTCGCCCACGGCACGACGGGTATCGAACAGCTGTTGTGCAGACATGGGCGACTCAGTGGTTGCCTGGGCATCGATGACGCGCTTGAAATACGCCACCGCTTCGTCGTCCTCATGAACGCGCATGGCGTTGTAGGCTGCATCCTGAGCCGCTGCCGGGGCGAGCCGGGTGCTGGCATCGGCTCTGCGGAACGCGGCATGGGCCGCCTCGTCGTCACCGGCCCGGACTGAATCATAGGCCAACTGCAAATCACTGACCGGTGCCCGTCCCTCGGTGTTCCTGGTGGCGCACGTCAGGCCGAAGGTACTTTCCTGGCACTCGAGAATCGCTGCGTCGCGATCATCGGCCGTCAGCAGCGCGCTGTTGAGCAGTTGCTGGTTGGCGGCGATTTCCGGAGCCCAAGCCACGGCTTGGCGAGCCTTGTCCACGGCCAGCACCGCATCGCCCTGCTGCAAGGCACGGTAGCCCTGGACCGCCAGCGGCGCCGCCAGTTGGCGACGAATCGCCTTGCGACGCATCAGGAGCGCGTCATCGTTGGCAAAGACCCCGAGCGCATCGCTGACAGCCTGGTCGGCTTCGACCAGAAGATGCTGGCGCTGCAAGGCGTCGATCAGCAACAGCCGGTACTCCCGGCGTCGGGGAGCCTGGGCAATCGCTTTGCGAGCCGATTGCGCAGCCAGACCGAACCGTTCGCGATCATAGGCCCTGAAACCTTGGGTGGCGGCCATGAAACCCGGGGCCGCGGCCACGGCGGAGGAAGCGGCGCTCCGGGGCTGGTCGCGCAGTTCCTTGTCACGTTCGGCCATGGCGATCAGGGTGTTCAGACGCGTCACGTCGGCGCGCAGGCGCAGGGCCTCGCGCGCCTTGGCGATGGCCAGGTCGTAGTCCTTGCGCTCGTAGGCGCTGTAAGCTTGGTTGGCGGCGGTGTAGGCCGGGCCGGACAACGGCAGCGGCAAGGTTTCGGCAGCAACCAGGGCAGGTATCAGGCCCAGCCCCGTGGCCAAGAGGGTCAGAAGGGCGCGGTTCATGCCGGAAGCTCCATGGGGTAGACGCTGTGCTGACGCGCCGCCACCTGTTCGATAGTGGCCCGGGGCAGCACGCCGCTGTCGACCAGGTAATCGCCGATCCGACCGTGGTGCTGCGGTCGATACTGCAACATGGCGCGGCTGAACTGATCGCGATCGAGCAGGCCCATTTCGATCAGCAAGTCACCCAGCAGCGGTGCACTGGCATTTGGTACGGCGTGGCCGTTGCGTTCCGGCAATTGGCGCAACAGCGCGAGAATCTCACTTTCCCTGGCAATCAGTTGCACCGGTTCGCTGCCCAGTTCAGCGGCGATCTGTTGCAGGCCTTCGTCGGACAGGGGGTTGGCAACAGCGATCTGTTCGCAGCCGTCAGCGTTGCGGCCCAGGGGAATGACCCGCCAGCGCAGAGCAAACTCGCCGGTCAATGACGAGGTTGAGGCGGCGGCTTTTTGCGCCACGTCGAAGACCCGGGGCAGGTCATTCTGGAATGCGATGGCTTCGGCCAGGGTCTCGTCGTCCAGCCAGCCGTTATTGAGCAAAATGCGCCCCAGCGGCATGTTGCGCGATTGTTGTTGGTCCAGGGCGCTTTGCAGGTGGCTGTCGGTAATAGCCTGCCAGGACAGCAACACGCTGCCCAGGCGGCGCGGCGCGATGGCCACCAGGTCGGTGGAAGGGAAGTCGTGCATGGTCTTGTCCCAGACCAGTTTGCGATTCATCACCTTGCCCACCAGGAACATCCGCCAGGCTCTGGACGCGGCCATGAAGTTGACGAAGTTGCCCACCAGCATGCGCGGGATCGACAGCAAGCCATGCTGCCAGCCGTACAGCACGGTGGTGAAATAACAACGGTGCAGGATCCGCCAGAGCAGGGCAATGCCGTTGGCCACCAGCAGGTATTTGATCAGGTCGTTGGTTTCAAAGGGCGTCGGGAAGGTGACGTCCCACCAGCCGCTGTTGCGCAGAATGATCAAGCCCAGCAACTGCACCAGAATCACGTAGGCGATGACGCTGACGAACGCCGTCACGACGCCCTTGCGGTCGCGAAACAGCAGGTAGCGGTTGGCCAACGAGCCGCTCCAGCCCATCTGTTCCCAGCCTTGCAGGCCGATGCCCAGAGTCCAGCGAGCCTTTTGTCGGAACGCCGTGCGGAAGGTGTCCGGGAAGAACTCGCGCACGCACAGTGGCATCGTCAGGGTCGATTCGTAGGGCTTGCGGAACCAGGATTTTCGCAGCACCCGAAACTGCACCGGGAAACGCACGAAGATGGCGTTCATGCCGACCTTGGCCAGCCGCGCGCCGACGTCGTAGTCCTCGGTGAGGCTGTCGGTGTTGAACGGCTGGTTTTCGGTTTCGCCGGCCAGTACCCGCAACGCGCGATGGGAGAAACAGGTGCCGACGCCGGCCGAGGGCACGGTGTCGGTCATGCTTTCGCGCACCACCAGGTCCTTGCCGTGCCATTCGGCGAACTCGTCCATGTAGACGCCCGCCACCCATTCGTACCAGTTGCGCTCCAGCGACACCACGGGCAACTGGATCATGTCCTTGCGCGGCAGCAGGTAGTTGAACAGCCGCAATTCCAATGGATGCAGCACGTCTTCGCTGTCGTGCAACACCACCCCGGCGAAGGTCATGCCATGGGTTTTCTCGTGCAGGAAGATCGCCTGGATCACCCAGTTCAGGCAGTCGGCCTTGCAGGTCGGTCCGGCATGGGGCACTTCCACGCGGTGCAGTTGCTTGTAGCGCCGGCGCATCCGCTCGACTTCGTCGATGGTGCGCTGGTCGTTGACATAGGTGCCGACGAAGACCACGTAGTTCTGGTAATCGAGCGTCGAGACCATGTTCTCGATCATCGGTGCGATGACGTCATATTCCAGCCAGGCCGGCACCATGATCGCCAGGGGTTGTTCGTCCCTGGCCAGCAGTTGGTCGACGGTCAGCGAGCGGTATTTGCGGTCCGCGGTGAGCTTGCGGTACAGGCGGCGAGACCAGTACCACAGGTCAATGATCAGGTCGTCCAGGCTGGAGATCAGGATCACCACCGCGACGACGATGGTCGCCGCTTCCAGGTAGTTGTAGTAGTGGGCCAGCCAATAGGGCCAATAAAGCGACGTCATCGAAGGTTACCGTTACTGGCGATTGCGACGGGCGCTACGGCCAGCCAGCAATAGGAGGAGGAACAACACAATGGCCCCAGGGATCAGCCAGAGCAGCGAAGGTTTACGCCAGGCATCCAGCCCTTTGGGTTCTTCACGGCCGATCAACCGACTGCCGCTGGGGTCCTTGCTGTCGATGATCGTCACGGCACCGCTGTCGCCGAGAATCGCCACATCGCCACGGGTCAGTACAATCGGCTGGGCGAAGTCGGGTGCTTGGCTGCCCAGGGTCCGATACACCAGGCCGTGCTGTTCCGAGGCTTGCACCACTTGTAGCGAAGCCAGGTGGTTGAGGGGCTGCACATCCAGCAGCAAGTGATCTTTATGGTTGATGCGCAGACGTCCCTGTTCGTCGACCAGGACCGATTCCTTGCTGTCCTCAAGCGGCAGTTCGAACGCCAGGAAGGCTTTGTCCGGGCTGACCACGGCTTTGGGATCGGAGCTGACGTTCAATTGCGCGCGCGACGGTGAAACACCGGCGGCATCGGCCACCGAGATCACCCGGGGCAGACTGGCGGCCGGTTGGTCGAGGTATGCCTGGGGAACGAGGATCTGGGCGTCAACGGCGAAGCGCGCGGCCATGCCGGAGAAACCGTCGTCCAGGGCGATTTTTTCCAGCACGATATGGCTGCTCGGCAGCACCGCTACCGGGAAGGCCTGGGGAGTTTCCAGGCAGCGATCGCTGACAGGCTGGCGCTGGAACGAGACGCGCAATACGTTTTTTGAACCCAGGGCATAGCTGGGGATATGGGCCCGGATACGTTGTGATTGACCATCTGTGGTCAACTGCTGGGCACCGATCAGGAAATCGTTGAAAAACAGCGAGGCCACGGGCGGGGTGTGTGAAGCACCCGGTGCTGCGGATAGATCCACCACGGCTGTCACCGGCAAGCGACCGTCATACGCCACGCTGCCCAAGGGGAACGAGGTGCTCCAGTCGAATCGGGAGGCCACGTCATAGGTGCCGGGTGCGCCGCCCAGTCGCGACAGGGCCACGCGGCCATCGTTGCTCAAAGGCGTTTGCGCTTCGCTGACGGTCAACTGACGGCTGCGCGCCAATTTGTTCCAGGCCGAACCGAGCAACGACAGGGCTTTGCCAGTGGCGGGCGGGGCGATCATCAGGACCGGGCGAGTGCCCAGCAGCGCCAGGCGCACATCGTCAGGACCAGTGCCTGCCGTGGCTGCGTTGATGTGTTGTTCGCGCCATTGGGTCAATGCACTGGCCGCCGTTGGGTCGACGCTCTGGACCTGACTTTGCAAAGCATCCAGGGACTGATTGATGGCCTGGAGCAATTGCGGGTCGTTGATGGCCAGGTCGGCCTGTACGTTCGGGGTTTGGCCCAGCATCAGCAACGCGCCGATCTCAGCCGGGTTGGCCAGGCGGTGCTGGCCCTGCGCGTTGAGGCTGGCGAAGGCGGGGAGGCTCAACAGTTCGGCCGGGATGCGCAGGGCGCTCAAGTCCACACGGTCTTGTACGGCAGGGAACGGCAAGATGCGGCTGTGCTTGCCCATTCGCTCCAGGGCCACACCCAATCGCCAGGCCGCGTCGTAGCTGTCGGCGGACAACGAACCGGGTGCGACCAGGATCCCGGGTTCGGCAGGTAATGCCGTCCAGGCGACGCCGACATCCTGCAGTTGGCGGGCGTCGTAGCTGTAGTTCAGGCGCGTGTCGGGCTGGATGCGCAGCACGTTGCCGATGACCCGGTCGTCTTCGCACAACGGCCGGGAGACCACCGAAGACCAGGCAATGCCCAGCCGCACCAGACCGTTGTCGCGCGGGGCCTTGTCGACGCCCAGTGTGGCGCTGGCACTGCCCTGAGGCTCGCTGAGTCCTTCGGCGCGCACCGGATAACCATCGAGCGACAGCAGCAGGGTATTGCGGCCCCCTTCGCCATTGAGATAGCTGGCGTCCAGTTGCAGCGTCGCTTCATTGAGGGCAACCCCGGCCGGCACCGGCAAATACAGTTCCCGTCGGGAATCGCTGGCGCCCAGCAGGATCGGCGCACTGATGCCCAGGTCGCTCAAGCGGACTTCGCGCTCCTGACGGGTATCGGCGTTGAGCCGATGGATAGCCTGGGTGAGCGGGCTATCGGCAGCCAAGGCAAAGGTTGGCATGAGCGCAAGCAGGCTCAGGCCACAGGCAAGGGCGCTGAGCGCACCCGTAGAGATAGCAACGGAAGGCTTCATTCAGGTAAATCTCGAGTCTGATAAGGGGGAGCAGCGATTAGGAGGCGAGCAACTGCCGAGGCGCGTACATCGGTGCGGGAGCCCAGCCTTGAGGCAATTGCGACTGGCCCACAAAAAATTCGTCCACCGGGCGCCCCATCAGGGTTTCGACGATGCGCTGGCTGGCCTTGCCATCTCCATAGGGGTTGGCCGCCTGTGACGCGCGGCGCCACAGGGCCTTGTCGTCGAACAGTGCGTCGACGCCGGCAATGATCGAGGCCGGGGTGGTGCCGACCAGCCGCACCGTGCCTGCAGCTACGGCTTCGGGGCGTTCGGTGACGTTGCGCATCACCAGCACCGGTTTGCCCAGGGACGGCGCTTCTTCCTGTACACCACCGGAGTCAGTGAGGATGACGTGGGCGTGTTGCATCAGGCGCACGAACGCCAGGTAATCCAGGGGCTTGATCAGGTGGACGTTGAGCAGGTCACCCAGTTGTTCAGTCACCGGGCCCAATACACTGGGATTGAGGTGCACCGGGTAGACGATCTGGATGTCGGGACGCTGTGCCAGGTGGCGCAAGGCCTTGCAGATGTTCAGGAAGCCTTCGCCAAAGTTCTCCCGGCGGTGGCCGGTGACCAGCAACAGCTTGCGTCCGGTTTGCAGGAACGGGAACTGTTGGTCCAGTGTTTGTCGCAGTTGTGCATCCTGCTCGATGCGCCGGGCGGTCATCTGCAACGCATCGATGACGGTATTGCCTGTCACCAGGCAGCGGCCCTGCAGACGTTCGTCCAGCAGGTTAGCGCGAGATTGTGCGGTGGGGGCAAACAACAGGTCAGCGCTGAGATCGATGCAACGACGGTTCATTTCTTCCGGCCATGGGCTGTAGATGTCGCCAGTGCGTAGTCCGGCTTCCACATGGCCCACGGGAATGCGTCGATGAAAGGACGCCATCGAAGCCACCATGGCCGAGGTGGTGTCGCCATGGACCAGCACCCGATCCGGCCGGGTCTGTTCCAGTACCGGGTCGATCGCGCCGTACAACGCAGCCGTCAGCGAGTTGAGCGTCTGGTGCGGCGTCATCACGTTGAGGGTGAAATGGGCCTTGAGGTCGAACAGATCCAACACCTGCTCAAGCATGCTTTGATGCTGGCCGGTGACACAGATCAGCGACTCAATGCCCGGTTCGGCGGCGAGGGCCTTGACCAAAGGTGCCATCTTGATAGCTTCCGGACGGGTACCGAAGATCGAAAGAATCCTGATCCGTGACTGATGAGTAGCGATGACGCCCTTCCTCGCGCAGTTTGCTGCGCCGCACAACTGTTCGCCCAAACGCGATCATGCGTTTGAGTAAACAAGCGAGTTGAATTAAGTGGGATCCAATATCAGGCAGGCGCGTTACGCACGCGGAAAGTTGCGTAATGGCCTATTGCAGTTTGGAGCGGCGAAGTAATAACACCGAAGGGCGCGGGCGCAAAGTTTTATTTGAAAGGTGTTTTGTTGTTTTGACTAATAAGGGTTGAAAGGGGATTGAAAAGTTGCGCTCTTGTTCTGGAGGGAATATCACATAAGATTCTGAATATTAAGGATTTTTGTTGGTTTTTTGCGCCCTGGTAAGGGCGGCTTGATCACGCAAAGTCCAGCGAGGTCTTATTTTTGGCGCCGCTTTATATAAAGGTGCTTATATATTTGTCATTGAAATGACGCCTGTTTGTTGTCGAGACTGGAAGTATTGTCGGGCTGGATGGTTGTCACTGAAGTGCGGAAGTTAAATAAGGTTCAATTTTATTATTGGATTTTCAGATCAGTGGAGTTGAACAGTTTTGTGTAGCGCTAGTTCATAAATAAAGTTGTCGGTTGATAAATAAGAAAACGCACTCGGGCACGGTGTCAAACACGAAAAATACCGGACAAGCCGGCCCAGACGCTTATCCGATAATCGCACGCTTTGTGTGTGCCTTCTGCCAAGGTGATTGACCGAACTAACCGGTTGGTACATTTTAGGCGCAGCACCTCTTGCTCAGCTTGACCAAGACCATAATAAAAAATTGAGGAACCCCCATGCGTACCCGTCTGCAAGCATCAATATCTATCCCTCCATCCGTTGCTCCAGTCCCGGAACAACCTTCAGCGCTTCTATCCTGACCCGATAGCCACCGCCCATCGTTGCGGTCCTATCGCGCCGGTTGCTGGATGCCGGCGCTCGACAAGTCCGGGAGGTCTTCAAGATGACAAAGGTCGTCGATCTGTATTTCAAACTGCTCAAACTGCTGATTGTGCTGTGCATGGTCGCAATGATCGTGCTGGTGTTCGGCAATGTGGTGCTGCGGTATGCCTTCAACTCAGGTATCAGCGTCTCGGAGGAGCTGTCGCGTTGGTTCTTCGTCTGGATGATTTTTCTCGGCGCCCTGGTGGCGCTCAAGGACCGTGCCCATCTGGGGCTCGACAGTCTGGTCAAACGCCTGCCACCGGCAGGCAAGCGCGTCTGCCTGGTGATCGGGCACCTGATGATGTTGTACATCTGCTGGTTGATCTTCAGCGGCAGTTGGCAGCAGGCGGTGATCAACCTGGATGTGGTCGCGCCGGCCTCGGGTTTGTCGATGGCACTGTTCTACGCCGCCGGCCTGGTGTTCGGCGCCAGCGCCGCTGCCATCCTGGTCTATGAGCTCTACCTGGCGCTGTTCGGCAAGCTCAGGGATGACGAAATGGTCATGGTCAAGGACAGCGACGCCGAGGTGAATGCACATAACCCCATCAAGAGTACCCGCCCATGACACTGGTTATTTTCCTCGGGTCATTGATAGGCAGCATGGCGCTGGGCATTCCCATTGCCTTTGCCTTGCTGGTAGTCAGCGTGGCGTTGATGTTTTACCTGGATCTGTTTGACGCACAAATCATCGCCCAGAACCTGCTTAACGGCGCCGACAGCTTTCCGCTGATGGCTGTGCCGTTCTTCATGCTGGCCGGCGAAGTGATGAACTCCGGCGGCCTGTCCAAACGCATCGTCAACATTGCCATGGCGTTGGTGGGGCACAAGCGTGGCGGCCTGGGTTACGTGGCGATCATCGCGTCCTGCCTGTTGGCTTCGCTCTCGGGTTCGGCGGTGGCTGATGCGGCGGCGTTGGCGGCCTTGCTGGTGCCGATGATGGTGCTGGCGGGGCACAACCGGGCGCGTTCGGCCGGGTTGATTGCCGCTGGAGGCATCATTGCCCCGGTCATTCCACCGAGCATTGGCTTCATTGTGTTTGGCGTGGCATCCGGGGTATCGATTTCCAAGCTGTTTTTGGCCGGGATCGTGCCGGGGCTGATGCTCGGTGCCGCCCTGGCCATTGCCTGGTGGTTCATCTCCCGCAGCGAGCATGTGCAGACACCGCCCAAGCGCTCGCGGGCCGAAGTGATGCGGGCCCTGGTCGAGGGCAGTTGGGCCATGGGCCTGCCGCTGATCATCATCCTGGGTCTCAAGTTCGGCATTTTCACCCCGACGGAAGCGGCGGTGGTCGCGGCGGTCTATTCGCTGTTTGTGTCCCTGGTCATCTACCGGGAAATGAAAGTCAGCCAGTTGTACGACGTGATCCTGTCCTCGGCCAAGACCACCTCGGTGGTGATGCTCCTGGTGGCGGCGGCCATGGTGTCTTCCTGGCTGGTGACCATTGCCGACTTGCCGGGCCAGTTGGCGGCGGTGCTCGAACCGTTCATGGACAGCCCGACCCTGCTGTTAGTGGTGATCATGCTGTTGATCATCATGGTCGGTACGGTCATGGACATGACGCCCACCATCCTCATCCTCACCCCGGTGCTGATGCCAGCGGTGACCCAGGCAGGTATCGACCCGGTTTATTTCGGCGTGCTGTTTCTGATCAACACCGCCATCGGACTGATTACCCCACCGGTGGGCACGGTGCTCAATGTGGTGAGCGGGGTTTCGAAACTCAATATCGAAGAGATCGTTCGTGGCGTGTGGCCGTTCCTGCTCGCGCAACTGGTGGTGCTGTTCCTTCTGGTCCTGTTCCCGCAACTGGTCCTGGGGCCTTTGAAATTCTTCACCGGTTGACGCCGGTGCAAGCGGTAGTAGCTCGACTTCTAAAACAATAATGATCGGAGAGTGACATGGGACAACTGATGAAAACCCTGTTGGCCGGGGCATGTGCAACGGGGCTGCTGCTGGGCAGCGTGGTCAGCCACGCGGACGAGATCCGCGAGCGTACCCTGCGATTCGCGTTCCAGAACGTCAAGGAGCACCCACAAGGGCAGGGCGCACAGAAGTTCGCCGACCTGCTGAGCGAGAAGAGCGGCGGCAAGATCAAGGTCCGTCTGTTCCCCGGTGGAACGTTGGGTGGTGACGTGCAGACGGTCTCGGCCTTGCAGGGCGGCACGCTGGACATCACCGTGCTCAACTCCGGCATCCTGGCCGCCCAGGCAGCGGATTTCGCGATGCTCGATTTTCCCTTCCTGTTCAACAACGCCGAAGAAGCTCACGCAGTGATCGACGGTCCGGTCGGCCAGAAACTGGCGGCGCAACTGGATAGCAAAGGGCTGGTTGGCCTGGGCTATTGGGACCTGGGTTTTCGCAACCTGACCAACAGCAAGCATCCAGTGACCAAGCTTGAAGACATGCAAGGTTTGAAGATTCGCGTGATCCAGTCGCCCATCTACCTGGAAACCTTTTCCGCCCTCGGCGCCAATCCGGTGCCGATGGCGTTCCCCGAGGTCTACACCGGCCTTGAGCAGCACACGATCGACGGCCAGGAGAACCCCTACACGGTGATTGAAGGCAACAAGTTCTTCGAGGTGCAGAAGTACCTGTCGGTGACCGGCCACATCTTCAATCCCCAGTCGCTGATCATCAGCCAGAAAACCTGGAACCGTCTGAATGACGATGAAAAAAACCTGATCCGCCAGGCCGCCGCCGAGGCGCAGAAGTTCCAGCGCGACGTCACCGCCGCGAGCATGGACAAGGCCAAAGCAACGCTGGCCGGCGCGATGACCGTCAACGAAATCACCCCGGCCGAGAAAGATCGCTTCCGCGAGCGTGTGCAACCGGTGATCGACAAATTCGCCAAGTCCCTGGATGCCAATCTGGTGAAGATGATGTACGACGAAATTGCCAAGGTGCGCGCCGCACAGTGAGCTGAATCGGGTGATCCATAGAGGTTGAACAAAGGGCGCTGGGGCAATCCCGGTGCCTTTTTTTCGTTTGCGATTCAGGTTTTTCCTGTCGTGAAGCCGCCGCCGAGGGCCGGCGCAGGGGCCATTTTCCCAGCAGGGGAACGCTTGAACGGCCACAATGTCCCAGACAAGCTCATAAGCTTGTAAGATACATGCGCACACATCTCGTTTTTACCATAGGAACAGCGGGGCTTATCAGACCATTGCGCGCCCAAGCGTGCGGATAATAAAAGGAGGTTCTCGTGGGAAAAAACCCTGTAGACGATCTATCAGGACAACCCCAGTCAACCGGCACAGAGGGGATACCAGCCCCCAGCGGCAAAGCCAATCTCATCGACACCGACTACGTGATCGGGCAAGACAATATCCGAGGTCAGTTTTCTTTCTCTCTGGATATCCACGGCAAAGTTTTCATCATCTCCGCGGCGACTATTCTGCTGTTCGTCATCGTGACGCTTGCACTGCAGAATGAAGTCGAACCGCTTTTCAGCGCCATGCGCAGTTGGTTGACCAAGCATCTGGCCTGGTTCTTCATGAGCGTGGCCAATATCTTCGTCGTACTGTGTCTGGCGCTGATCGTCTCGCCCTTGGGCAAGGTTCGATTGGGCGGCCGCGATGCCACGCCGGACCACACCTATGTGGGCTGGTTCTCCATGTTGTTTGCCGCCGGGATGGGCATCGGCCTGATGTTCTACGGCGTGGCAGAACCCATGTCCCATTACTCTGCCGCTATGGGCGGTGTCACGCTCGACGCCAGCGGCGCACGTACCGACTGGGCGCCTCTGGGCGGTGCGGCGGGCGATGTGAAAGCCTCCGCAGACCTGGCCATGGCCGCGACCATTTTCCACTGGGGTCTGCACCCTTGGGCCATCTACGCCATCGTCGCGTTGTCCCTGGCCCTGTTTTCCTTCAACAAAGGCTTGCCGCTTTCGATACGCTCGATCTTTTACCCGCTGCTGGGTGAGCGCGTCTGGGGATGGCCTGGCCACATCATCGACATCCTGGCGGTATTCGCCACGCTGTTCGGGCTCGCGACTTCGCTGGGCATCGGTGCCGAGCAGGCCGCTGCGGGGATTGAACACCTGTTTGGCATTCAGTCGACCAGCGTGAGCAAAGTCGTGCTGATCATCGGCATCACCCTGATTGCCCTGTGCTCGGTGCTCGCCGGGCTGGAGAAGGGCGTCAAGCTGCTGTCCGAAATCAACATGGGCCTGGCCCTGTTGTTGCTTTTGTTCATTATCGTGGTGGGGCCAACCGTGGCGATCCTCACCGGCTTCTTCAAGAACCTGGTGACCTACGCCGAGTATCTGCCGGCATTGTCCAACCCCTTCGGTCGCACGGACACTGAATTCACCCAAGGCTGGACGGCGTTCTACTGGGCCTGGTGGATTAGCTGGTCGCCGTTTGTGGGGATGTTCATTGCCCGCGTCAGTCGCGGCCGTACCGTTCGTGAGTTCCTGATCTCGGTGCTGCTGGTGCCTTCGCTGGTGTCGGTATTGTGGATGACCACCTTTGGCGGGACCGCCATCGACCAGGCCACCCTCCAGGGGCTGAGCGGGGTCAAGGATGCGGTGTTGGAGCTCAAGCTGTTTGCGATGCTCGAAGGACTCCCGCTCAAGGAGATCACGTCACTGCTCGGTATCGTGCTGGTGATCGTGTTTTTCATCACCTCTTCGGATTCCGGCTCGCTGGTCATCGATACCATCACAGCGGGTGGCAAGGTCGATGCGCCCGTGCCACAGCGGGTGTTCTGGGCCATCATTGAAGGCGTGATCGCTATTGCGCTGTTGTTGGGCGGCGGTTTGATTGCGTTGCAAGCGATGGCGGTTTCCACCGGTCTACCGTTTGCCATTGTCCTGCTGCTGGGCTGTATTTCCCTGGTCAAGGGATTGATGTCGGAGCCGCGCGCCTGACCTTTTGATCCCACAGCTTTAATCCCACAGTTGGCCGATGGGGATGGACGGGCTGTAGTGAGTGGCAATTTGCGCTTGCAACAGCTCGGCCGTCGCCAGGGCATCGGTCAAGGCATGATGGGCGTGATAGGGCGGCAGGTTGTAGCGCAAGCGACTGTCCGCCAGCCGGATGGACTCGGGCGGACGGCGTAACAGTCGGTCCAGCCAACGGCGCTGACCGCGCACCTGTCGCGCTTCCAGCTGCATCGTGTCAATCACCGGAAAATGCAGGCCCTCCCCAAGGTGGTTGCGTAACGCCTGATCCAGGAAGTTGCGTTCGATGGCCCGGTAATGCACCACCATGACTTTCCCCTCCATGGCTTCCAGCACTTTCTCCATGACGTCCGGCAATCGGGGAGCATGACGGATGTCGGAGTGTGTGATGTGATGAAACGTCACCGACTCATGACTGAGCTGCGAGGGCTTGATCACCCAGTACAGGGCTTCGCCGCAGCGTATGCGCTTAAGGGTGAATGGCAGCAGGCCGATGCTGACGATACTGTCGGTGTGCGCGTTCAACCCGGTGGTTTCAAGGTCCATGGCCAGTAGTTCTACCTGTTCCAGCGCCGTCGTGGCGTCGACGACCCCGTGTTGGTAGAACCGTTGCAGAAGCGGGTGCCGGGCTTGCTTTGCCAGACGTTTGAAGCGTGCCGCCCAATCCAGCGTTTCTTGTCTCTTCGGCGTGTTCATCGTGATGGCCGTGCGTGACCGGGGTAGCGGAATCGCAGGAATTTCTGCGCATTACTCAATACCTGAAACGCTTCCTTGAGGTTGTGCCGCTCAGTGGTGGAAAAGCGTTCCGGTTCGATGTAGTTATCCGGTTTCTGGCCCTGTTCGATGGCCTCTACCTGGTGTCGGATGCGCACCATCGACAGGAACTCCAAGGCGTAGCGCAGATGCTCAATGGCCTGCGGTTGCACGAGCTGTGTGGTGCTGATGGCTTCGAGACGATCAAAGGAATTCTGTGCCGTGGTCCCGCAGGCCAGGGCGTGGATACGGATCAGATCGGTCAACGGCGCCGTACCACGGCCCTTGAGGTTGATGATCTGTTTTTGCTTGCCGTCGGTTTCCATCACGAAGGTGCGAAAGAAGCCCAAGGGGGGCGTGCGGTTCAAGGCATTACGGGCCATCGCCGCCAGGAAGGCGGGTGTCGCCCTGGATTTTTCAGCGCAGAGCGCCTTGAGCTCGTTCACCATTTCCAGCTGGCCATAGACCCCGTCCAGGTCAAAGAAGATGCAACTGTTGAGCAGGGTGGCGGCATTGGGCTTCTCGATCCACTGGCTGAAATACTCGCGCCATACTCGTAATGGCTGACGCCATTGCGCGTTGGTGGCCATGATACCGCCCTTGCAGTAGCTGTAGCCGCACTCTGCCAGGCCGTCGCTGACGAAAGTGGCCAGGCTTTTGAAGTATTCATCGTGCAGGGCCGGGTCGAAACGATCATCCAGCACCAGGGCGTTGTCCTGGTCGGTCACCAGCAGTTGTTCGTCCCGCGCCATCGATCCCAGCACCATGAAGCAGTACGGAACCGGCGGCGGCCCCAGTTCCCGTTCGGCCAACTCGAGCAGCCGCTGGGTGAAGGCGCGGCCAATACCCGAGATGGCGCTGCCGATCATGTGAGCTGTCGCACCGTCGCGCACCATGCGAATGTAGGTGCCGCGCAGATCCCGCAACAATGATCGCAAGCCGTCGACAGACGTCTGGTTGGAGATACTGTTGACCAGGTACAGACTGCTCTGGGACTCGTGCCGGATGATGTCCGACAGGTTGATCAACCCCAGCGTGCGCCCCTTATGAATCACCGGCAGGTGGTGGATGTTGCTGCGAAGCATGCACAACATGGCTTCGAACAACGAGTCATCCGCCTGGATGACCACCGGATCGGTCGACATCACTTCACCGATGCAGGTATCGCCACTGCGGTTGGCGGCCACTACCCGGGTGCGCAAGTCGCGGTCGGTGACGATGCCGAGCATTTTTTCCGGGTGATGTCCGGCTGGTTCCAGGACGACGATGCAGGAAACGCTTTCCTGGGACATCAACCGTGCCGCTTCGTGAACGCTGGTTTGTGGGGTGACCCAGACCAGGTCCCGGGAAATCAGCGCGCGGGATTTCAGTTGGATCAGTTCGCTGGCGCGGCCCTGGGCCTCGACGGCGGACTTGAGCCTGGAGTGTCCTTCGGCCTCGACAAAGTCGGCGAAGCTGTCATGCCGCTCGCACAGTTGGGCAAACACATCGGCCGGGATGAAGTAGATCAGGCTGTCTTCAAGGGCTCGTGCGGGAAAGCGCACTTTGTTGCTGCGCAACAGGCTGGCCTGACCGAAGATGTCGCCTTCCACCAGACGGTTGTATAGCTGGCCGTTACGCCGGTAGATCTCGACCGCGCCACTGCGTACATAGTGCAGGTCGTGGACGATGGCGCCCGTTTCGAGAATATCGCTGCCGGCCTTGAAGTAGCTGACCTCGACGCGCTGCGCTATGGCCTCCAGGGTTTGCTGGGGCAGGGCATCGAAAGGCGGAAAGCGATGCAGGTGTTCGCTGATTTCCAGTAACTCGATCTGCATGGAACCTCGTGGCTGATCAATTGAGCGACCAACATGCCAGTTCCAGGGGCCGCACACAAACCCTGGGTGAGTGAGTCGTGTGCGGCGCAGGTGCTGTCACTGTTGCTGGGGAACCGCCAGCCATTGGCCGATGACCTTCTGGTAGCTGCCATTTGCTTTGCTCAGGTGCAGCCACTGGTCGACGTACATTTTCCAGGTGGTGTCATCGCGTGGCAGCAGGTAAGCCTTCTCGCCATACTGCAAGTAGCGACTGGGGTTGACGGCGCAAAGACCGGGCTTGAGTTTCTGCTGATAGAGCGCTTCTGACGCATCGGTGATCATCACGTCGGCTCGTTTGTCCAGCAGCTCCTGGAAGATGGTCACGTTGTCGTGGAACTTGAGTTGTCCCTTGGGCAAGAACGCCCGGACGAAGGCTTCGTTGGTGCCACCGGCCGGTTCCACCAGGCGCACCGAAGGCTGGTTGAGCTGCTCGATGGTCTGGTAGCGCGCCTGGTCCTCGCAACGTACCAGCGGGATCTTGCCATCCACGTCCAGGGTGGTGCTGAAGTAGGCTTTCTTCTGGCGCTCCAGGGTCACGGAAATCCCGCCCATGCCGATGTCGCATTTGCCCGCGACCATATCCGGCATGAGGGTTTTCCAGGTGGTTTGTACCCACTGCACCTTGACGCCCAGGCTGGCGGCAAGCGAGCGCGCCATGTCGATGTCGATGCCTTCGTATTCGCCCGTTTCGGCTTTGTAGGTGTAGGGCTTGTAGTCGCCCGTCGTGCATACTTTCAGTTCGCCGCGTTGCAGGACCTGATCCAGATGCGAAGGGGCTGGCTCGGCCAACGCGCTGCCGCACAAGGCCAGCAGGCCACAGAACGTCATCGTGCTTGTTATGTTTTTCATGGGATGGGACGTCTCGGGTGGGAAAGAGTCAACGCGGGCCAGTGTAGTAAAAGTGTTTGCAGGCTGTCACTTTAGGCTATGCCATCAGTGGGTCGGACAAACTTCGCAGGTTTCCTGTCCCCGGCTCTGTCATCATGGGCCATTGCAGACCTTGATCGGCGAGAAGCCAGTTTCAGATGGACCCATCAGTCGTCAGAATCACACTTATGTTGATGGTCCCCGGGATCCTCTCGGTCTTTGGGGTTGCGTTCGTCTGCGCGTGGTTTATCGACAAAAAACGCGATTATTTGCTGCTGCTGGCCGGTGGCTGCGCTCTGTTCGCGTGTGGCGCGACATCGCAGATTTTCGGCCTGCCCCCTGGGCACGGGCCCAATGCCGTGGTGTCCGGCGCGCTGTATACCGCAGCGGTCCTGGCGGTGGCCGAAGGCGTTTTGCTGCGCTCGCATCAACGGCTCGGCTGGCGACTGGACGTTGTTGTGGTGTGCGCCATTACCCTGGCGCTGGCCTGGTTCTTCTATATCGATCGTAACCTTCTCGTGCGCATTTACATCCAGAACTTCGGTTATGGCGCGATTCTGCTTGTGGCGGCGCTCAAGTTGAGATCGCTGGTGCGCGGCCGGCTCGTCGACAAGGCATTGTTCTGGGTGTTGCTGGCCTTCGCGCTGCATTTCTTTCCGCGGACACTGTTGACCGTCGGGCTTTCGGCGCCCGTCGACCGGGTTGCTTTCGCCAACTCGGTGTTCTGGCAGGCCCTGCAGTTGTCCCTGGCGGTGCTCGGCGTTGGGCTCGCTTTTGCGATTCTGGCCGCCGCCATTGCCGATGTGATCGATGACTTGCGACGCGAGCGCGATTTCGACCCGTTGACCGGCGTCTTGAACCGGCGCGGCTTTGAAGACCGGGTGACGATGTTGATGAAGAACCGGTGTGGAACGACGTCCCTGGCCCTGTGCGATATCGACAAGTTCAAGAGCATCAACGACACCTATGGCCATGATGTAGGCGATAACGTCTTGCGCGAAGTTGGCCACCTGCTGCGCACCTCGGCGCGCAAACGGGACATCGTCGGTCGGCTCGGCGGTGAAGAGTTTGCTGTGCTCCTGCCGGATACCGATGCCCGGGAAGCCCACGAATGCGCCGAGCGCTTGAGAGCGGCTATCGAGAACGGTACGCCTGTCACGCTGGACGCTGTCGGGCCGGTCACCGCTAGTTTCGGTGTCGGCAGTCTGGGCCCCAAGGAAACCTGGAAGGGGCTCTACAAGCGTGTGGATCTGCTGCTTTACCAGGCAAAGCGAACCGGGCGCAATCGAACGGTCGCCGATGATCTGCCGAGTCGGATCGATAGACAGACTGAGGTTCAATCATAAAACGCGAGCGCGAGCCGGGTCCCTAGCGCGAAATGATCCCGTGATCGATCGCGTATTTCACCAGGGCCGCGGGTTTGTCGATGTTGAGCTTGCGGCGGATGCTCAGGCGATGGGTTTCGACGGTGCGCACGCTGATGTCCAGTTCCCGGGCCATTTCCTTGTTGTTCAATCCCTGGACCATTTTGTACAGCACCTGACTCTCGCGCGGCGTCAGCTCGTTGTCGGTGGTCTGGTCGGTGGCGAGCCGTTGGGCGATCTCGGCGCTGTAGAAGGTGCCGCCGCTGATGATGGCTTCGATGGCCGCGATGATTTCCCGCGAAGGGGCGTTCTTGAGCACGTAGCCACTGGCGCCGGAGCGCACGGACTCGCTCACATACTCATAATTGTCATACATGCTCAGGATGAGGATCTTGAGGCTGGGGTATTGCTTGCCCAGCAGGCGGGTCAGTTCAAGCCCGTTCATGTCCTTGAGGCTGATGTCCATCAGCAGCAGGTCCGGCTGGCAGCGTCCGACCATCTCGATAGCTTGTGCGCCATTCTCGGCTTCGCCCACCACGTCCAGTTGGGGCATGACGGACAGCAGGGCCCTGATGCCATCGCGGACCAGGGAATGATCGTCGACCAGCGCGACGCGGATCACAGGGGGCAGGTTCATCGGCAGGTGCTCTTGTCAGGTTGGGCGCGCATCAGCTTTGTATCGCCGGCATGTTCATGGGCAGCAGGATATCCAGCTCGCTTCGTCCCGGCGCCGAGGTCATTTCCAGCCGTCCGCCGAAATGCTCGACCCGCTCGCGGATATTACGCAGGCCGATGCCGGCGTGGCCACGTTCGACCTGCGGCACGTTGAACCCCATCCCGTCATCCACCACCGTCAGGCGCAAAGACTCGCCGGAGCCGAACAGGGTGATGCCGACACTTTTCGCTCCGGCGTGACGCTCGATATTGGTCAAGGCTTCCTGAGCAATGCGAAATAGCGAAACGGGCGCTCCATTTTCCAGGCGGCAATCGAATTCGTTGCTTTTGTATGACACTTCAAGCCCGCTGCGTTGCTGGAATTCGGCCGCGAGCTGACCGATGGCGGCGGACAGGCCCAGGGTGTCGAGCAGGGAAGAGCGCAAGTCGTGGGAGATGCTGCGGATCTCGCCAATGGCTTCCCCCAGCCGATCTGTCGCGTTTTTCAGGATGCCCAGGCCGTTTTCCTGCCCCTTTTCGAGGACATGACTGGCCAGTTCGAACTGGAATTTTATCGACACCAGTAATTGGCTGATGCCGTCGTGCAGCTCGCGTGACACTCGCGAGCGTTCCTCTTCCTGCAAGCTGACGATGCGCTGGTTCAGCCGTTGCAGCTTTTTGTCGGCCAGGCGGTGTTCGCTGACGTTGAGGGTCATGCCGCCGGCAAACACCAGCAGCACTGCCACCAGCGCGATGGCGGCGATGGCCTGCATGGTGGTGTGGATGCCCCGGGCCACTTCCGCGCGGGCTTGCTGGGTGGCACGCTCGACATCCTCCAGGTAAATCCCGGTTCCGAGCATCCAGCCCCAGCGATCGAGCATCACCACATAGGCGAGCTTGTCGGTCACCTGGCCGGAGGAGGGCTTGTTCCAGGCGTAGCGCTGGAAACCTTCGCCGGATTCGGCGCTCTTGAGCAGTGCCTGGATCACCGGCAGACCCTGAGGATCTTTCATGTCCCAGAGGTATTGGCCCACCAGTTCGGACTGCCGGGCGTGCATCAGGCTGCGGCCTTGGCGATCGTAGACGAAAAAATAGCCATTGATGCCGAAACTCAGCTTGCGCAGCTCCTCCAGCACCTGCTGCTGCGCGCGCGCATCCCCCTGGCCGTTGTTATACAGCGGGGCGATCAGGCTTTGCGCCATCTCGACATAGTTTTTAAGCTCGGCGCGCTTGCTGGCCAGGATGCTGTCTTCGATCAGTTGCGCCTGTTGATCACCCAACTGGCGATTGAGCGAGATCACCAAGGCGCAGATGACAGCAATCGCCAGGACCAGGGGCAGAATTCCCAGGGCGACGATTTTGTGTTTGAGCAGCATGTGTACTCCTGGCCAGACTCAATGGTGGGAGGCGAATGGTCGGCATCATAACGCTGTGGGAGCAAAGCTTGCTCGCGATCGCGTCGGATAGCCTGCTGTTGCTGACAGACCCACCGCTATCGCGAGCAAGCTTTGCTCCCACAGTCGTTGGCCTGCATGGGGTTTGCATCGGCTCCCACAGTCGTTGGCCTGCATTGGGTTTGCATGGGCTCTCACAGAGGGATCCGACAAGAGTCTACGTAGAACTACGTAGATGGCCCGTACGTAGTACTGCGGATTTATTTATTGACGGCTTCCACGGATATTGAGCCGGCTCCGAATAGTCGGGGCACACTATAAAAACAATCGCCGCAATCCACTGGATATCGGCAGGAGACACGCAATGACAACCCGTCTGGTTAAACACCTTGCCTGGTTTGCCGTGGCTGTTCTGGGAGCTTGTGCGTTGAGTGTCGTGGCCTTGCGCCGCGGCGAACCGATCAACGCCCTCTGGATCGTCGTCGCAGCCGTGGCCATCTACCTGGTCGCCTACCGCTACTACAGCCTGTTCATCGCCAATAACGTGATGCAACTCGATGCGCGCCGGGCCACCCCCGCCGTGCTCAACAACGATGGCCTGGACTTTGTCCCGACCAACAAACACATCCTTTTCGGCCACCACTTCGCGGCCATTGCCGGTGCCGGGCCGCTGGTCGGGCCGGTGCTGGCGGCGCAGATGGGTTACCTGCCCGGTACGCTCTGGCTGATCGCCGGGGTGGTGCTGGCCGGTGCCGTGCAGGACTTCATGGTCCTGTTCCTGTCCACCCGTCGCAACGGTCGCTCTTTGGGCGACATGGTCCGTGAAGAGATGGGCCGCGTCCCCGGCACCATCGCGCTGTTTGGTTGCTTCCTGATCATGATCATCATCCTCGCGGTGCTGGCGCTGATCGTGGTCAAGGCCCTGGCCGAGAGCCCGTGGGGGATCTTCACGGTGATGGCGACCATCCCGATCGCGATGTTCATGGGCATCTACATGCGCTACATCCGCCCGGGCCGCATCGGTGAAATCTCGCTCATCGGCGTGCTGTTGCTGCTGGGCTCGATCTGGCTCGGCGGACAAGTGGCCGCCGACCCGGTCTGGGCCGAGGCCTTCACGTTCACCGGTGTGCAAATCACCTGGATGCTGATCGGCTACGGTTTCGTTGCCGCCGTGTTGCCGATTGGCTGATCCTGGCGCCGCGCGATTACCTGTCCACCTTCTTGAAGATCGGCACCATCGTCGCCCTGGCGATCGGCATTCTGGTCACCATGCCCGAGCTGAAAATGCCGGCACTGACCCAGTTCACCGACGGCACGGGGCCGGTGTGGAAGGGCGGGCTGTTTCCGTTCCTGTTCATCACCATCGCCTGTGGCGCGGTCTCGGGTTTCCACGCACTGATCTCTTCGGGCACTACGCCGAAGATGCTCGATAACGAAGTCAACGCCCGCTACATCGGTTACGGCGGCATGCTGATGGAGTCGTTCGTGGCGATCATGGCGATGGTGGCCGCTTCGGTGATCGAGCCAGGCGTGTACTTCGCCATGAACAGTCCGGCGGCGATCGTCGGCAGCGATGTGGTGAGCGTGGCGCAGACCGTCAGCAGTTGGGGCTTTGCAATCACCCCCGAAGCACTGCAGGCGGTGGCCAATGACATCGGCGAGACCACCGTGCTGGCCCGTGCCGGCGGGGCGCCAACGCTGGCGGTGGGGATCGCGCAGATCCTGCATTCGGTGCTGCCGGGTGAGAACACCATGGCGTTCTGGTACCACTTTGCGATCCTGTTCGAAGCGCTGTTCATTCTCACCGCGGTCGACGCCGGCACCCGTGCCGGGCGCTTCATGCTGCAGGATGCTGGTCGTTCGTCCGGCCCTCAAGCACCGAATCCTGGGCCGCCAACCTGATCGCCACCGCCGGCTGCGTGGCTGTGGGGTTACCTGTTGTACCAGGGCGTGATCGATCCGCTGGGCGGCATCAACACCTTGTGGCCGCTGTTCGGCATCTCCAACCAGATGCTGGCCGGTATCGCCCTGATGCTCGGCACCGTGGTACTGATCAAGATGAAGCGCCAGCGCTACGTCTGGGTGACCATGCTGCCGGCGGTCTGGTGTTGATCTGCACCACCACGGCGGGCCTGATCAAGCTGTTCGATGCTAACCCGCGATCGGCTTCCTGGCCCTGGCGCGCAAATACAACGATGCCCTGGCCGCCGGCCAGATCCTGGCCCCGGCCAAGAGCATCGAGCAGATGCAGCATGTGGTGTACAACGCCTACACCAACGCAACGCTGACGGTGTTGTTCCTGCTGGTGGTCTTCAGCATCCTGTTCTACGCGCTCAAGGTCGGTATCGCCGCCTGGGGTCACAAGGAACGCACGGATAAAGAAGCGCCCTTCCAGGCCCTGCCGGACGCCTGAATAGAGGATTGCAACGATGTTCAATGACTTGAGTCGCCTCGGTAAATACCTCGGTCAGGCCGCCCGCCTGATGGTCGGCATGCCCGACTACGACAACTACGTCGAGCACATGCAAAGCAAACACCCGGACAAACCGCTGATGGACTACGAGGCGTTCTTCCGCGAACGCCAGGAAGCCCGTTACGGCGGCAAGGCGGGGCCCAAGTGCTGTTGAAGCACCGCTTGGGTTGAGGTACCCCTGTGGGAGCGGGCTTGCTCGCGAAGGCGTCAGGTCAGCAGCATTGATGTTTGCTGACCCACCGCTATCGCGAGCAGGCCCGCTCCCACAGTTGTTTTGCGGTGGCCTCGGGATTTGCATCACCACAGAACCCTTGTGGGAGCGAGCCTGCTCGCGAAGGCGTCAGGTCAGCAGCATTGATGTTTGCTGATCCACCGCTATCGCGAGCAGGCTCGCTCCCACAGTTGTTTTGCAGTGGCCTCGGGATTCGGAAACACCACCGATCCCCTTGTGGGAGCGAGCCTGCTCGCGAAGGCGTCAGGTCAGCAGCATTGATGTTTGCTGACACACCGCTATCGCGAGCAAGCCCGCTCCCACAGTTGTTTTAGGATAGCCTCGGGATTTGCTTCACCACCGAACCAGTTGCAATGCATCACTCTGCCAACAACACCGCCGCATCGAACCCGACCCGCAAGTTGCCCCAATGGCGGCCGCCGAAGAAAAACGGGACGTCGATCTCGGTCATGATTTCCCCGGTATCGCGCAGGTAGGTCTGGAGCAGGAAGCGCTGGGTGTTGCCCGCCGCGCGCAGGCCGATCGGGTCGTTGAAGATCCGTTTGTTGCGGCACACCGGCAGGTCGACGGCACGCTCGCCCGTCGGCTGTTTGGAAACCCAGCTGTTGTTCACCGGGCAATAACCCTTGGTGTCGACGATGAATGAGACTTTACCGCCCGGGGTGCTGCGGGTGAGTTTGTCGCATTGCTCCTGGCACACCTGGGCAAAGCGTTCGGTGTAGCTGGTCATGTATTGCTTGGGATCGGTGCCGGGAATCAGTTGGTAGTTCTGATCGAACAGGTTGAGACCATCCTGCTGCAGCGCCTCCAGCTGGACCTGGAGGCTATCGCGGCACTGGCTGGCCCGGGTGATGGCGGCATCCAGCTTGCCATGACCGAGCACGAACCGGCCCAACAATGCCTGGACCTTTTCAGCGACACCGGACAGGTCGCGGGTCGCCGTTGCCGAATGCTGCATGCGTTGGTCTATCGACTGGCTGTCGGCATGGATCTGCGTGACCCGTTCGTTGATGCCTGTGTTGGATTCGGCGAACAACTGGATATGGGAAGCGATATCGGCCAATTTGCCATTGGTGGATTCGAAGTCGCCGATCATGCTTTCGAAATGGCCCGAGGCGCGCTCCACGACTTTCTGGGTTTCCCGGGCGCTGTGGCTGATCTGGTTGGTCTGTTCATGTGTGGAACTGACTTCTTCGAGCATGGCGTCGATGTTGCGCGAGATATCGTCCGTGGCCCGGCTGACATTCTGCGCCAGCGTGCGCACCTCATCGGCCACCACGGCAAAACCCCGGCCGCTTTCACCGGCCCGGGCGGCTTCGATGGCCGCATTGAGGGCCAGCAGGTTGGTTTGGGCAGAGATCTGCTGGATCAGCCCAACGATGGACTTGATGCTGGAAGAGCGTTGGTTCAGGGCGCCTACCAGCGTGGCGAACTCATTGAGGCTGCTGGATATTTCGCTGATGTTACCCGTCACCTCCAGCAGCTCGGCATAGGAGTCGCGGGCCATGCTCAGGTTCTGGGCGGTGGTGCTGGAGATGCCCTGGGTCTGGCGTGAAACTTCTT
This sequence comes from Pseudomonas hefeiensis, assembly GCF_030687835.1. Lineage (NCBI taxonomy): Bacteria > Pseudomonadati > Pseudomonadota > Gammaproteobacteria > Pseudomonadales > Pseudomonadaceae > Pseudomonas > Pseudomonas hefeiensis. The sequence goes on along the minus strand of NZ_CP117449.1, from coordinate 3,565,503 downwards.
CGATGCGGCCCACGGCGGTGTTGCTCTGGTCCATCACTTCCTTGGCGAAGCGGGCCTGGTGGGTAGCGCTGTCGCTGGAGTCGCTGATGTTTTTCAACGAGCGCGCCGATTCGACCGCAATGTGCACGGTCAGCGCCTGGACATTACTGATGATCTCCCGCTGCTTGGCCAGGAAACGGTTGCAGGTGTCGGCCAGCACGCGGATTTCGTCGTGGGTCACCAGGGGCAGGTCTTTGGACAGGTCGCCTTCACCGCTGGCGATCTCCTCGAGGGCCTTGGTCATGGCCGTGACGGGGCGCACGATGAGGTGGCGAAAGTACCAGACCATGAAGCTGATCATGCACAGCGTCAGCAGCGCGCCGAAGAGCAGGGCATGGGTGAGGCTGTCGAGCCGGCCCTCGACTTGCCCCAGTAGCACGGGGTCCAGTTGAGCTGTGTGCAACTGCAGCACAATGTCGGCGCGGGCACTGACCGCCACCCAATAAAGCAGCCCACTGACCACGACCAGCAGGAAAAGGCTCGACAGCTTTTTGGTGAGCGTATCGAAAAACTGCATCTCGATAGACTCGTACAAGGCCTTTAGCGTCTGCATCCGTTGCTCCCGGGTAAAAAATACTTCGATGGCATACATTCGACCGCGTACGGCAAAGCTTTAGGATAATGGGCGATTTGATATCACGACGAGGGTTTCCGCGGTCTTTAACCCGTCCCGTTAAGGGGGGAAGGCGAATGTCAATATTCAGGGGAGGGAGGTTAGACGAAAGTCGTACTAGCGCTCTGCCCGGTGACTGCTACGGTTTGAGTGGAAAACAATAAAAACAACGGGAGTTGATTTCATGTCCGCTCAAAAACAACAGGCTGCGCGTGCCTACTGGACGGAAAACCTGCGCTGGATGCTGATGTTGCTGGCAATCTGGTTCTTGGTGTCGTTCGGCTTTGGCATTTTGCTGGTTGACCAGCTCAACACCATCAGCTTCTTCGGTACGCCCCTGGGATTCTGGTTCGCCCAGCAGGGGTCCATCTATGTCTTTGTGCTCGAGATTTTCTTCTATGTCTGGAAGATGAATCAGCTCGATCGCAAGTATGACGTCCACGAAGACTGAGGCCGACGAGCATGGATACCCAAACCCTGATCTACCTGTTCGTCGGTGCGTCCTTTGCGCTCTATATCGGCATTGCCATCTGGACGCGCGCCGGCTCCACCAGCGAGTACTACGTGGCCAGCAAAGGCGTGCACCCGGTACTCAACGGCATGGCCACCGGGGCCGACTGGATGTCGGCCGCCTCATTCATCTCCATGGCCGGGATCATCGCCTTCGCCGGCTATGACGGCTCGGTCTACCTGATGGGCTGGACCGGTGGCTATGTGCTGCTGGCGATGTGTCTGGCGCCGTATCTGCGCAAGTTCGGCAAGTTCACCGTGCCGGAGTTCGTTGGTGCGCGTTACTACTCGCAGACGGCGCGGGTGGTGGCGGTGATCTGCGTGATCTTCATTTCCTTCACGTATGTGGCGGGGCAAATGCGTGGCGTGGGCATCGTGTTCTCCCGTTACCTGGAGGTGGATATCAATACCGGCGTGATGATCGGTATGGCCATCGTGTTCTTCTACTCCGTGCTGGGCGGCATGAAGGGCATCACCTACACCCAGGTGGCGCAGTACTGCGTAATGATTTTTGCCTACATGGTGCCGGCGATTTATATCTCGATGATGATCACCGGCAATCCGATCCCGCAACTGGGCTTCATCAGCGAGGTCACCGGCTCCGGCCAAAGTGTGATCGAGCGGCTCAACGGGCTGGGTGCGGAGCTGGGCTTCACGGCCTATACCGACGGCACCAAATCGACCATCGACGTGTTTTTCATCACCATGGCGTTGATGGTCGGGACCGCGGGCCTGCCTCATGTGATTGTGCGCTTCTTCACTACGCCGACCGTGCGTGATGCGCGCAAGTCAGCAGGCTACGCACTGCTGTTCATCGCCATTCTCTACACTACAGCGCCGGCCGTGGCGGCTTTCGCGCGCACCAATCTGCTGACCTCGATCCCCAACGTCAGCTACGCCACCGCGCCGGCCTGGCTCAAGACGTGGGAAAACTCGGGTCTGATCGCCTGGGCAGATAAGAACAATGACGGCATCATCCAGTATGGCCCGGGGGCGGCCCTGGTCGGCGCGCCGAGCTTCACGGGTGAACGCGGGGCGAACGAGCAGCGGCTGCTGAGCAACCAGGTTTCACCAGTGGCCAACGAACTGTATGTCGACAACGACATCATGGTTCTGGCCAACCCGGAGATTGCCGGGTTGCCAGGCTGGGTGATCGCCCTGATTGCCGCTGGCGGCCTGGCGGCGGCGCTGTCGACAGCAGCGGGCTTGCTGCTGGTGATTTCCACATCGGTTTCCCATGACCTGCTTAAATGCAACATCATGCCCCGGATCAGCGAAAGACAAGAGTTGCTGGCCGCCCGGATGGCCGCTGGCGTAGCGGTACTGATCGCCGGGTTGTTCGGCATCTATCCGCCGGCATTCGTGGCCCAGGTGGTGGCGTTCGCCTTTGGACTGGCGGCGTCCTCGTTCTTCCCGGTAATTGTCATGGGGATCTTCTCCAAACGCATGAACCGCGAAGGCGCGATCGCCGGGATGATCGTCGGGCTGACCTTCACGTTCAGCTACATCGTCTACTTCAAATTCATCAATCCGGCGATGAACACCGCCGATCACTGGTGGCTGGGCGTATCGCCGGAGGGCATCGGTACCCTGGGGATGCTCTTCAATTTTGCGGCCGCGCTGGTGGTGTCACGCTTTACCGCGCCACCGCCGGAGCATATCCAGCACTTGGTAGAAGATATCCGGGTTCCTAGGGGGGCTGGTGCGGCCGTCGATCATTGATGTGCGGTAACCCCTGATAAAAGGGGGCAACGATGAAGGCGCCGGAGCAATCCGGCGTCTTTTTTTTGCGCGGGTCAAGCGGGAAAGCGTGAGAAATATTTACTGGGAATCATTCTCAAAGTATATTCTCTCTCATTAACATCCCTCTGTGAGTGCTGCGTCTTGAATCGTTCCACCTCTCTCGCTATCCGCAAAGCCCTTTTCAAACGCGTGTTGCCAACGCTGTCCTGCTGTTTTATCGCAAACCCTTTATGGGCGCAGGACATCCTCGAACTGCCAACCACGGACATTCAGGGCAGTCGCATCACTCAGGACGAAGGATATACGGCGTCGCAAGCCAGCACGGCGAGCAAAAGCGATGTACCGATCAAGGAAGAGGCGCAGTCGATCAACGTGGTGACCCAGCAGACCCTGGCGGACTATCAGGTGCGCTCGCTGGGCGATGCGATGAAGTTTGTCAGCGGCGTCAGCCAGGGCAACACCCTGGGCGGTTCGCGGGATTCGCTGGTCAAACGCGGCTTTGGCACCAACGATGACGGCTCGATCCTGCGCGATGGCGTGCGTTCGAACCTGGGGCGCAACTTCAGCGCCACCACCGAGCGGGTCGAAGTGCTCAAGGGCCCGGCCTCGATGTTGTACGGCGCGCTGGAGCCCGGTGGCCTGGTCAATATCATCAGCAAGAAGCCCGAATACACCCAGAGCACGACGCTGAGCGGTTCGGCCTACAGCGAAGGCGGCGGCACCATGGCCCTGGACACCACCGGGCCGCTGGGCGATACCGGCCTGGCGTATCGGTTGATTGCCGAGCGTGGGCATGAGGATTATTGGCGCAACTATGGCGTCAACGAGAGCACGCTGGTGGCGCCGTCCCTGGCCTGGACGGGCGAGCGGGCCTCATTGAACCTGAGTTATGAGTACAACGAATATTCCAATCCGTTTGACCGGGGTACAGTGTTCACCGATGGGCATCCGGCCGACATTGACTACAACAAGCGCCTGGATGAGCCGTGGGCCAAAAGCGTGGGGATTCGCGAAACGGCGACAGCGCGGTTTGAGTATGAGCTGAGTGAGGCGTGGAAGACCCGCGTGATCTATGGTTGGAACAATGATCGGTACAGCCTTTCGATTGCCCAACCCAACTCGCTGACGGGTAATAATTTGCGCCGTGCCGCCAACGGTGCTCACTACGACGATGAAACCCGCTACGCCAGTTGGGATTTCATAGGCAAGCAGCAATTGTTCGGTCAGCGTCATGACCTGCTGGTTGGGGTTGATAATCAGGTGTCTGACCAGTTTCGTGGCAAGACCTACCGCAATACCGCTCAGGGTGGTTTCGACATCACTTCGCCGGTCTACGGCAACCTGCCAGAGCCAAGCCAGATCAGTGCTCCCCAAAGCGACCTGAGTAACCAGTTGACCTCCAGTTCCGTTTACCTCAAGGACAACTGGCACCTCGATGATCGCTGGATCATGGTCTTGGGCGGCCGCTACCAGCATTACGATCAGTACAGCGATCAAGGCCTGGGCAGCCGTTATGTAGTCAACCGCGATGACAACGGCGACGCTTTCGTACCGTTTATGGGGCTGGTTTACAAGGCCACCGATGCCCTGTCGCTGTACGGTAACTACAGTCGCTCCTTCAAGCCCAACGATGACGTGGATGACGCTGGTAACACCTTTGATCCAGAGGAGGGCCGCAGCTATGAAATCGGCGCCAAATACGACCCGCTACCGGGCTTGAACATCAATCTTGCGCTGTATGACATCGTGAAGAAGAACGTCGTAACGTCCTCCACGGTCAATGGTGTGACGTTGGCAGAAGCCGCCGGTAAGGTCGGCTCCCAAGGCCTGGAACTCGACATCACCGGGCGCCTGGCCGAGCGTTGGGACCTGATCGGCACCTACGCCTACACCCACACGGAAATTCTCGACGATCCGGATGACGAAGGCCATCGCCTGGCCAACGCACCCAAGCACACCGCAAGCCTGTACCTGACCCACCGCCTGAACGTGCCTGCCGAATTCGGCGCCTGGCGTGCCGGCGCCGGTGCGCGCTACGTCGGCGAACGCGCCGCCAACAACGCCAACGATTTCTGGCTCAGCAGCTACACCGTGGCCGACGCCTTCCTGCGCTGGGAGTCGCCAGTGTTCGGGCACAAGACGTCGCTGCAGTTGAACGTGGACAATCTGTTCGACAAACAGTACTACCCGTCGTCCACCGGCAGCCAAGTGCAAGTCAGTGTCGGAGAACCACGTACCGCCCGCCTGAGTGCCAGCGTGACGTTCTGAGTGCGCTGTTCTGAAAACAAAAAAATGCCCGGAAAATGAGTTCCGGGCATTTTTCATCTGCGCCAGCGGTTAGGCCACCGTGCGGCCAACGGGTACCCGCGCGATGTCACGTTTAGCACCCGTCCTCAACGCATGGCGCAGCTTCAGTGCCGGTCGCTCAACGCAGTAATACGACAAGCCACTCAATGCGAGCGACAACACCAGCACCAGCGTAATCATCAGGGCGCTGTACTCAACAGGCCAGAACGCCCGCAGCACGTACATCACCACAAAATGGTTGAGGAACACGCCATAGCTGATATTCCCCAGAAGCTCATCCATCCAGTGATGCTTGAGCCTGCTGAGCAAATGCACCGTCGGCAAACCCAATGCAATGCCCAGGGTCACCTCTGCGTTGAAGGGGCGGCGGGGAATGAACCCGACAACAATGGCCAGGAACATTAGCGCTGCCACGACCGTGGTGATGGATGCGACCCATAGTCCTTTGGCCTGGGCGTGGTACAGGTAGCTGCCGCACAGGAAGATGAACAACACGCCCGGCAGTAGCCGGTAGCCGTAGATGTCGGCGTTGACGTAGCCCAGCGAGGCGACCAGGAAAACCGTTACGGATACTGTGAACGCAATGCCTCGGGCCTTATAGAGGATCAGGAACGGGATCAGCAGGTAAAAGCACATCTCCAGCCCCAGAGACCAGCCCGGTGGCAGGATCTGCGGCACAGTGACGCCAAACATATAGAAACCCAGCGGCACGATGGGCAGGCTGGTGGCGATGTTTTCGATTGTCAGCGCCGCGGCCTGTGGCGTGCCCGGCAGCAGGAAATGAATCACCGCGCAGGAGAGGACGAAATACAGAAGGAACTGCGGGTAAAGTCTCAACAGTCGGTCAAGATAGAACAGGCCGATTTTCCCTGGGACGTTGTAACTCCTGTCGATCAAGGGCGTCATTACAAAACCGCTGATAATCAGAAACGACACCACGGCGACAACGCCGGGGTTGAACCCCACGAACATCACGCCCATGTGCGAAATCGCCACGAGCATGGCCAGCAACAACCGATAACTCCCCACGCCCATCATCCTTAATCAGACTTGATCCGTTGAGGCGGTAAGTTATTGGGGTTTATCGGCAGTGAACAGGCGTTTGCGGGGCGACGGCGGCGAAGTGGGGGACATTGGCAGATATGACATCGTTGTCTTAGTCATACCGTCATCGCGAACAGGCTCGCCCCACATTGGCCGCGGGTGTTCACTTGGCATGTGAACGGCATAGGCCCGTTGGGGGAGCAGCAGCCCAAGTTCGCATCGCCCGATGCATCAGGTTGATTGGGCTAAGCTCTTGCCGTGACGCATTGGAGAACTAATTGCGAGTGATTGCCTGTTGGGCGCTGCGAGAGAAGTGGGTAAAAATTTCCCCCTTTCAGGGCATTACCTGCCCATTGCTCCTCTTATTGCACCGATTCGACCCGTTGCGAGGCTTGCGCGAGAACTCTGAAATAAACGTTTCAGCCTTTGAATGAATTTGTGTCGCAAAAATGACAATAAATTTCGCCAAAGCGTACATTTACGACGGTTTTTCCAGCAATGCCCTGGTGCACCGCGCTTAGGCACAGCCTTTGCTACGGCTCAAAGACAGGCCACCAACCGGCGGCGTTATCAGGGGAGTAGTCATTACGCGGATTTAATCAGGGGCGCACGTCATCCAGACGCAAAGGCCAGATCACAGACCAATGCCTATCGAGGTGCTGAGAGAAACAGGGTTCATTAAAACAAAGCAAGGCCGGACCATTGGAATGACGAAGTGATAAAAAATGCCGTGTAGAACGCGGCTGGGAGTTGGCTATGCCCCAAGCTTTTTTTAATGAAATGTATGATGCAAAGGGTGACTGCCGCCCGCACTATCAAGCCTTCTCACGCTGGCTGGCGGACACGCCGCTGGAGTTGCTGGACCAGCGTCGTCGCGAAGCCGATCTGCTGTTTCATCGAGCCGGTATCACCTTCACCCTTTACGGTGACGAGCAGGGCACCGAACGATTGATTCCGTTCGACATCATTCCTCGCAGCATCAAGGCCAGCGAATGGAAGACGGTCGAGCGCGGCTGCATTCAGCGGGTCCAGGCCCTGAACATGTTCCTGGCCGACATCTATCACGGACAGCGGATCCTCAAGGAAAAAGTCATTCCGGCCGAGCAGGTGCTCGCCAACGAGGGTTATCAAATCGCGATGCAAGGCCTGGACTTGCACCGAGGCATTTATGCCCATATCGCCGGTGTCGACCTGGTTCGCGACGGTGATGGCAGTTATTACGTGCTGGAGGACAACCTGCGTACGCCCAGCGGCGTGAGCTACATGCTCGAAGACCGCAAGATGATGATGCGCCTGTTCCCCGAACTCTTCGCCGCCCAGCGCGTGGCGCCCATCGATCACTACCCGAATCTGTTGCTTGATACCCTCAAAAGCTCAAGTCCGCTGGATAACCCGACCGCCGTGGTGCTGACCCCCGGTCGCTTCAACAGTGCCTATTTCGAACATGCGTTCCTGGCCCGTGAAATGGGGGTGGAGCTGGTGGAGGGCGCCGACCTGTTCGTGCGCGACGATCATGTCTACATGCGCACCACCGCAGGCCCCAAGCAGGTGGATGTGATCTATCGCCGCCTTGATGATGATTACCTCGATCCGCTGTCGTTCAACCCCGACTCCATGTTGGGCGTTCCCGGGCTGATCTCCGTTTACCGTTCGGGCAATGTGGTGCTGGCGAATGCGGTTGGCACAGGCGTGGCCGATGACAAGTCGATCTACCCTTACGTCGACGAGATGATCCGCTTTTACCTCACCGAAGAACCGATCCTGAAGAACGTGCCGACCTGGCAGTGCCGCAAGCCCCAGGATCTGTCCCACGTGCTGGCCAACCTGCCTGAGCTGGTGGTCAAGGAAACCCAGGGTTCCGGCGGATACGGCATGCTGGTGGGGCCGGCTGCCACCGCAGCAGAAATCGAAGACTTCCGCGCACGCCTCAAGGCCCGCCCCGAAGCCTATATCGCCCAGCCAACGCTAAGCCTTTCCACCTGCCCGACCTTCGTCGAGAGCGGTATTGCCCCGCGCCACATCGATCTGCGCCCGTTCGTGTTGTCGGGCAAGGAGACCCGCCTGGTGCCCGGCGGGCTGACCCGCGTAGCACTGCGCGAAGGCTCGCTGGTGGTGAATTCGTCCCAAGGCGGCGGCACCAAAGATACTTGGGTAGTGGAGGACTAAGACATGCTTTCAAGAACCGCTTCTGACCTCTATTGGATGTCCCGCTACCTGGAGCGCGCGGAGAACCTGGCGCGTATGCTCGAAGTCAGTTACTCGCTGTCGTTGATGCCCCAGGCAGGGCGCAGCGACGGGCATGCCGAGCTGGCGATGTCGTTGCTGGCGGCCGGCACGCTGGATGATTACAACGCCCGTTATGACGCGCTCAACACTGAACGCATGTTGCATTTTTTCGCACTGGACGAAACCAACCCCGGGAGCATCTACAGCTGCCTGCGGGCAGCGCGGACCAATGCCCATGCGGTGCGTGGACGCATCACCGCCGACATGTGGGAGAACATCAACGCCACCTGGCTGGAGATGCGCAACATTGCCAGCAACGGTCTGGGCCGCTACGGCATCAGCCACTTCTGCGAATGGGTCAAGGAGCGCTCGCACCTGTTCCGTGGCGCGACGTCGGGCACCATCATGCGCAACGATGCCTATAGCTTCATTCGTCTGGGAACCTTTATCGAGCGGGCGGACAACACCCTGCGCCTGCTGGACGCCCGTTATGAAATGTTTGGTGAGGAGTCGGAAGAGGTCAGCGACAACTCGGCACGTGGTTATTACCAGTGGAGCGCCTTGTTGCGAGCGTTGTCTTCGTTCGAAGCGTTCAACGAGATCTACCGCAATGCGCCCAACGCCGAGCAGGTCTCGGAAATGTTGCTGCTGCGCGCCGACGTCCCGCGCTCGTTGCATGCCTGTATCGAGGAACTGGACCAGATCCTCTCCAGCCTGCCGGGCAACAATGGCCGCCCGGCCCAACGCCTGGCCGCTGAACTGAACGCGCGACTGCGTTACTCCGGCATCGACGAGATCCTGGCATCGGGCCTGCACCAATGGCTGACCGAGCTCATTGGCCAGATTCGCCACCTGGGCCAGACCGTTCACGAGTCTTATCTGGAGGTGGTATGAAACTTTCCATACGCCACGACACGACCTATAGCTATGCCGATGAAGTGTGCACCAGCATCCAGTTTCTGCGCCTGACCCCCAAGGACACTCAGCGTCAGCGCATCCTGCAATGGCATCTGGAACTGCCACGGCTGGTGCGCAGCCAGCTTGACCCCTACGGCAATATCCTGCACGTGATGACCATGGACGAGCCTCACGGCGCTCTGGTGCTGACGGCTTATGGCGAGGTAGAGATCAATCAGGCGGTTCAGATGGAGCCGGACGATCAGTCACCACTGCCGTTCCTGCGCACCAGTCGCCTCACCCAGGCCGATGACGCTCTCGCCGCCTTCGCTGTGGAGCAATGCGCAGCCCGTCGTGATCGCTCGGCGCTGACTGATTTGATGAACGGCCTGGCTGCCCGCATGCCCTACAGCCCGGGCACGACCGAGGTCAGCAGTACCGCCGCCGAAGCCTTCGCCGGGGGCGTGGGTGTTTGTCAGGATCATACCCACGCATTTCTGGCCTGCGCGCGCAGCCTGGGGGTTCCGGCGCGCTATGTCTCCGGTTACCTGTGCACCGAAGATGAAAGTCATCTGGCGAGCCACGCCTGGGCTGAAGCCTGGCTGGAGGACGGCTGGTACAGCTTCGACGTGACCAATCGCCTGACCTGTCCGGATCGGCATTTGAAACTGGCGGTCGGCCTGGACTACCTCGACGCCTGTCCGGTACGCGGCATGCGCCGCGGTGGCGGGGCCGAGCAGATGCACGCGCGGGTACAGGTGAACTCAATGGTTCAGGTGCAGCATCAGTAGGCGAGGGAAGTACTGAAGCCCAGGCCCATGTGGGAGCAAAGCTTGCTCGCGAAGACGGCGGCACAGTCAGTATTGATACAAGCGGGTCACCGCAATCGCGAGCAAGCTTTGCTCCCACAGGTTTGGCTCTGGATACCTGAATGTTCGCCGGCTTATAGTGAACGGCCTTTTCACGTCTCCAGGGAGGAGCCGCATGTCCGAGTCTTCGATCAGCCTCACTCGCTTCAGTGAAGCTCATATCGCCGGTGTCACCGCGCTCTACAACGACCCGGCGGTCACCCGCCAGGTGTTGCAGATGCCTTTCCAGTCCACTGAAGTCTGGCGCAAGCGTCTGGGGGTGGATGACGAGCGTCAGGTAAAACTGGTGGCGCTGCATCAAGATCAAGTCATTGGGCATCTGGGGCTGGAGCAGTACTCGCGCATCCGTCGCGCCCATTGCGGTAGCCTCGGCATGTGTGTGGCAGTTGCCTGGCAGAGCAAAGGGGTAGGTTCAATGCTGCTGTCTGCCGCGCTGGAGGTAGCCGACAACTGGATGAACCTGCGACGGGTCGAGCTGACGGTGTACGCCGACAATGAGGCGGCCATCGGGTTGTACCGTAAGTTTGGCTTCGAAACCGAAGGCTTGATGCGCGACTATGCCGTACGTGACGGGGGTTGGGTGGACACCCTGGCCATGGCGCGGTTGCGTTGAAGGATCAGTCTGCTCAGGCATATTGGCATTTGCGTACGCCGGCGTCTTGAACCTGTCATCATCGTGCTTTGCAGCATCCCTTATACAGAGGAACAGCGCATGGACGATGTACAGCAGCTAGGCGAGATGCTTCGTCATTACGCAGACAGCGAGGCGCACAAGAAGCAACAGCACGAGGCGCAATCGGCGGTGTGGGCCGCACAGATCGAGGCGTTGTACGGGCAAATCGAGCAATGGCTGGCGCCGGTCATGGCGCCGAACCTCCTGGAACTGAGCCGTGAGGCGTACGTGGCTCACGGGCCGAGCGTTCCGGCAGAGACGTCGGATTTCAAGACTGAAAAGCTGACATTGTTCATTACCGGTAAACCGGTGGAGTTCGTTCCGGATGTGATGGGGGCGGGTGGGGGGATTTCCTTGTCGATCATGGGCCTGACCGCCGCACGTTATGGCAGCATCTCGCTGGTTTGCCAGCCGCCATCACTGCTGTGGCAATGGCGTCGGACCAATGGGCTGAAGGACCCGGACACGTTCGCCTTCGACGCAGGTTTTCTCGCACAGCAGTTGCAGAGCCTGATCCCGCGCGAGAGAAACTAGAGACGCGCGGTGACAGGGTTACAACCAGCCTCCAGGGTTGGGGTCGTAGCACGCCCCGATCGTCTCGCTGTCCATGTTTTGAGGATGGCTTCGTTGTGGCAAACCCCATCCTATTGGCTATACCTGTAACTCCGGCCCCGTCTCGTGTGGCTGACAGGAGTGACAGCATGAACTTCGCGTCTTTGATTGGCACCGTCTGCATCGCGTCGCTCGCTCTGGCGGGTTGCTCCAGCAAAGTCACCCAACCGGATGAGTATTCCGGGTTCCTGGGCGACTACAGCCGGCTCAAGGAGGAGAAGTCACCGTCGGGGGCAGAGGTGATGCGTTGGGTCGATCCCAAGATTGATCCAGGCAAGTACACCAGCCTCTATATCGAGCCGACGCAGCTTTATCCCAAGCCGCAGCCGACGGTGAAGATCCCCCAGGCCACGTTGTCCGGTATCACGGCTTACTACGATCAGGCGCTCAAGCGGGAAGCTGGAAAATCCCTGCCCCTGGCCACCGGTCCCGGACCGGGCGTACTGGTGATGCGTGCGGCCATTACCGCAGTCAGCAGCAAGACCGAGGGCCTGAAGCCTTATGAAGTGATTCCAATCGCGCTAGTGGCCGCTGCGGTGAGTACCGCCAGCGGCATTCGGGATCAGGAAACCACGTTGGGCACCGAAGCGGTATTCCTCGACGGCGGCAACAATGCAGTAATCGCCCAGGTGGTGCGCAAGGGCACAGGTAAGCCGTTGTCCAACGAGTCTCAGGTCATGAAGCCCGATGACGTCAAGGGGGTCGTCGATGGCTGGGCGTCGGATTTGCATCAGTCGTTTCTCAAGCTCAAGGCTAAATAGCGTACAGGCGTCGCTGTAGGCGCTGGCGAAGCCTACGATCCTTCGCTCTAGCCCAATAGCAGGGGATAGATCGCGGCCTCGTTGCACTCGACAGCGCCTACGCGGTCAAGCCATGACTTTTTATGTCCAACCATAGGTCGTAGAACCATTTCATGGTTAACTCCGGCCTCACCATTTTCAAACCTGTCAGAAGGAATCCGTTCATGGCTCAAGTCACCCTCAAAGGCAACCCGGTTCAAGTCAACGGCCAGTTGCCACAAGCCGGTTCCAAGGCGCCAGCCTTTTCCCTGGTGGCCGGCAATCTGTCCGACGTGTCCCTGAAGGATTTCGCCGGCAAGCGCAAAGTGCTGAACATTTTCCCAAGCGTCGACACCCCGACCTGCGCCACCTCCGTGCGCAAGTTCAACGCCCAGGCCAACGAACTGAGCAACACCGTGGTGCTGTGCATCTCGGCTGATCTTCCGTTCGCCCAGGCACGTTTCTGCGGTGCCGAAGGTCTGGAAAATGTCCAGAACCTGTCCACCCTGCGCGGCAGTGAGTTCATCGAGAATTATGGCGTGGCGATTGCTGATGGCCCGCTCAAAGGCTTGACCGCCCGTGCCGTGGTGGTGCTCGATGAAGACGACAAGGTGCTGCACAGCGAGTTGGTCAAGGAAATCGCTGAAGAGCCGAACTACGACGCTGCGCTTGCCGTCCTGAAATAAAGTATTGCTTACAATTGTTAGCGGCCTGGCCCTGTCCAGGCCGTTTTCGTTTTTGCTTCAATGCCTTAGCCCGTCCCGGGATACGTAAGCCCAAAGTAAATTGCCGGTAAAGGCGCTTTGCTAAATACCCGCCAGTGCTTATCTTTCAGCCTCCCGTAGAAGAAGCCCACGCGCCCAATGGTTGATCACTCCATGCAATCCTCTGATTCCCGCAAATCCCGTCGCTGGCTATTTGGCCTGGTCATCGTATTGATCGTCGCGGCGCTGGCCTGGAAGTTCTGGCCCGCTGGCACGGACCAAAAGCCCGGAGCAGGGCAAGAAGCTCCTGCTGGACAGACGGGGCGCTCGGGTGGCATGCGGCCAGGGTTTGGCGGCGCGACGGGACCTGTGCCGGTTCGGGTTGCGCCGGCAGTCACCGGTGATTTTCCGCTTTATTACAAGGCGCTGGGCACCGTCACGGCCCTCAATACCATCAACGTGCGTAGCCGAGTGGGCGGTGAACTGGTCAAGATTGCCTTTGAAGAGGGGCAGATGGTCAAGGCTGGAGACCTGCTGGCCGAAATCGATCCGCGTCCATACCAGAACGCCTTGCTCCAGGCCGAAGGCACGTTGCTGCAGAACCAGGCCCAACTGAAAAATGCCCAGGTGGACCTTGAGCGTTATCGCGGCCTGTATGCCGAGGACAGCATCGCCAAGCAGACCCTCGATACCGCCGCCGCCTTGGTAGGCCAGTACCAGGGCACGGTCAAGACCAATCAGGCGGCGGTCAACGACGCCAAGCTCAATCTGGAATTCACCAGGATCCGGGCGCCGATCTCGGGCCGGGTCGGTTTGCGGCAACTGGACGTTGGCAATCTGGTGGCCGCCAACGACACTACCGCGCTGGCGGTCATCACCCAGACACAACCCATCAGCGTCATGTTTACGCTGCCGGAAAACAACCTTGATACCGTGCTCGCCCGCTACCGCAGTGGGGCGAAGCTGCCGGTGGAAGCCTGGGACCGTAGTGACCTGAAGCTGCAGGCCAGCGGTGTGCTGCATAGTCTGGACAACCAGATCGACATCACCACCGGCACCCTTAAGTTCAAGGCTCGCTACGATAACCGCGACCAGTCGCTGTTCCCCAACCAGTTCGTCAATGTGCACCTGTTGGCCGACACCCTCAAAAATGTAGTCCTGGCGCCGACGCCTGCCATTCAGTTCGGCACCAATGGCACGTTCGTCTACGCCCTGGATGGCGATAAAAAAGTCACCATCAGAAAGCTGAAGATCGGCGCCAGCGACGGCGAAAACACCGTAGTCACCGAAGGCTTGGCCGCGGGTGATCGGGTGGTGCTCGAAGGCACTGATCGCCTGAAGGAAGGCAGTGAGGTGGACGTGGTCAACGACAGCCAGGACGTACCCACCACACCGACCGAACACCTGCAGGGCAAAACTGCGGCGGCCCCGGCTGAACCGGCCGTGGCCGACAAGGCGAAAAAGGGCGGCGCATGAACCTCTCGCGGCTGTTCATCCTTCGTCCGGTAGCCACCACCCTGAGCATGCTGGCCATCGTGCTGGCCGGCCTGATCGCCTATCGGCTGCTGCCGGTGTCGGCGTTGCCCCAGGTTGATTACCCGACCATCCGCGTGATGACCCTCTACCCGGGCGCCAGTCCCGACGTGATGACCAGTGCCGTGACCGCGCCCCTGGAGCGGCAATTCGGGCAGATGCCGGGCCTGACGCAGATGGCGTCCACCAGTTCCGGCGGCGCGTCGGTGATCACCCTGCGCTTCAGCCTCGACATCAACATGGATGTCGCCGAGCAACAGGTGCAGGCGGCGATCAATGCGGCCACCAACTTGCTGCCCAACGATCTGCCGGCCCCGCCGGTGTACAACAAGGTCAACCCGGCCGATACCCCGGTGCTGACCCTGGCGATCACCTCCAAGACCATGCTGCTGCCCAAGCTCAATGATCTGGTGGACACCCGCATGGCGCAGAAAATTGCCCAGATCAGCGGCGTCGGCATGGTTTCGATCGCCGGTGGTCAGCGCCAGGCCGTGCGGATCAAGGTCAACCCCGAGGCCCTGGCGGCCGCGGGCCTGAACCTGGCGGATGTGCGCACCCTGATCGGCGCTTCCAACGTCAACCAGCCCAAGGGCAACTTCGACGGACCGACGCGGGTCTCGATGCTCGATGCCAACGATCAGTTGACCTCGCCCAAGGACTACGCCGAGCTGATCCTCGCCTACGCCAACGGCGCGCCATTGCGACTCAAGGATGTCGCGCAGATCGTCGATGGCGCCGAGAATGAACGCCTTGCCGCCTGGGCCAACGAAAACCAGGCCGTGTTGTTGAACATCCAGCGCCAGCCGGGGGCCAACGTCATTGAGGTGGTAGACCGGATCAAGGCCTTGCTGCCGAGCATTACCGACAACCTGCCGGCCGGTCTGGACGTTACGGTGCTGACGGACCGCACCCAGACCATCCGCGCCTCGGTCACCGACGTCCAGCATGAGCTGCTGATTGCCATCGTCCTGGTGGTCATGGTGACGTTCCTGTTCCTGCGTCGTGTCAGCGCCACGATCATTCCGTCGGTGGCCGTGCCGTTGTCGCTGATCGGGACGTTCGGCGTGATGTACCTGGCCGGTTTTTCCATCAACAACCTGACGTTGATGGCCCTGACCATTGCCACTGGTTTCGTGGTGGACGATGCCATCGTCATGCTGGAGAACATCGCCCGCTATATCGAGAAGGGCGACAGCCCTATGCAGGCTGCGCTAAAGGGCGCGAAACAGATTGGCTTCACACTGGTTTCCCTGACGTTGTCGCTGATCGCGGTGCTGATCCCGTTGCTGTTCATGGCCGACGTGGTCGGACGCTTGTTCCGCGAGTTCGCCATCACCCTGGCGGTGGCGATCCTGATCTCCCTGGTGGTATCCCTGACCCTGACGCCGATGATGTGTGCCCGGTTGCTCAAGCGTGAGCCCAAGGAGCAAGAGCAGGGGCGTTTCTACCGCGCCAGCGGCGCCTGGATCGACTGGATGATCGCCGCCTACGGTCGCAAGTTGCAGTGGGTGCTTAAGCATCAGCCGCTGACCCTGCTGGTCGCCGTAGGTAGCCTGGTACTGACGGTGGTGTTGTACCTGGCCGTGCCCAAGGGGTTTTTCCCGGTGCAGGACACCGGGGTGATCCAGGGCATTTCCCAAGCGCCACAGTCGATTTCCTTCGCCGCCATGAGCGAGCGCCAACAGCAACTGGCCAAGGTAATCCTGGCCGATCCGGCGGTGCAGAGCCTGTCTTCCTACATCGGCGTGGACGGTGACAACGCCACGCTCAACAGTGGTCGCTTGCTGATCAATCTCAAGCCCCACAGCGAACGGGATGACAGCGCCACCGAAATCATCGCCCGCTTGCAGCCGCAACTGGATCGGCTGGTGGGCATCCGCTTGTTCATGCAACCGGTGCAGGACCTGACCATCGAAGACCGGGTCAGCCGCACCCAGTACCAGTTCAGCCTGTCATCGCCGGATGCCGAGTTGCTCAGCCTCTGGAGCGATCGTCTCGTCGAAGCGTTGGCCCAGCAACCGGAGTTGACCGACGTCGCCAGCGACTTGCAGGACAAAGGACTGCAGGTCTACCTGGTGATCGATCGCGACGCCGCGTCCCGCTTGGGCGTATCGGTGTCGGATATCACCGATGCACTGTATGACGCCTTCGGCCAGCGGCAGATTTCCACCATCTACACCCAGGCCAGCCAGTACCGGGTGGTGTTGCAGGCCCAGGCCGGGGAGCGCATCGGGCCGCAGGCGCTGGATCAGATTCACGTCAAGACCACCGATGGCGGCCAGGTGCGGCTGTCGAGCCTGGCCCGGGTCGAGGAGCGTCAGGCCCAACTGGCGATTGCCCACCTCGGTCAATTTCCGGCGGTAATGATGTCGTTCAACCTGGCGCCGGACGTAGCCCTCGGGCATGCGGTGGACGTGATCGAGAAGGTCCAGCAGGACATTGGCATGCCGGTCGGGGTGCAGACCGAATTCCAGGGCGCGGCCCAGGCGTTCCAGGCCTCGCTGTCGAGCACCTTGCTGCTGATCCTGGCGGCGGTGGTGACCATGTACATCGTCCTCGGTGTTTTGTACGAGAGCTACATCCACCCGATCACGATTCTCTCCACATTGCCCTCGGCGGCCATCGGTGCCTTGCTGGCGCTGATCATCAGCGGCAATGACCTGGGCATGATCGCGATCATCGGCATCATTCTGCTGATCGGCATCGTCAAGAAAAACGCGATCATGATGATCGACTTCGCCCTTGACGCCGAACGCAATCAGGGCATGGACCCGCAAACAGCCATCTACCAGGCCGCGCTGCTGCGTTTCAGACCGATCCTGATGACCACACTGGCGGCCCTGTTCGGTGCGGTGCCACTGATGCTCGCCACTGGTTCCGGCGCCGAACTGCGCCAGCCTTTGGGGCTGGTGATGGTGGGTGGATTGTTGGTGAGCCAGGTGCTGACCTTGTTCACCACGCCGGTGATTTACCTGTATTTCGACCGCCTGGGACGCCGCTTTGCCAAGCCTGATGGGAAAGAGGTGCGGGTATGACGGCGGCGTCCGGCATCCTGGGACAGCGCTTTTCGTGGCGAGGGAGCTTGCTCCCGCTATGTGGCAGCAAAGCTTGCTCGCGAAACAGGCGCCTCGATTCTGCAGGAGCGCATTGCCCTCATCGCGGGCAAGCCTTGCTCCCACATGGCGGGGATAAATCCCCTCGCCACAATAGCCTGCTCATTGAAGTCTGGAGTGGCTGCCAATGAACCTCTCCGGCCCTTTCATCCGCCGCCCCGTAGCGACGATGCTGCTGAGCTTTGCAATCATGCTGCTCGGTGGCGTGAGCTTTGGCCTGCTGCCGGTCGCGCCGCTGCCGCAGATGGATTTTCCGGTGATCGTGGTCCAGGCCAACTTGCCGGGGGCCAGCCCTGAGGTCATGGCGTCGACGGTGGCAACGCCGCTTGAGCGTTCCTTCGGCGCCATCGCCGGGGTCAACACCATGAGCAGCCGGTCCAGCCAGGGCTCTACCCGGGTGATCCTGCAATTTGACCTGGACCGCGACATCAACGGCGCGGCGCGGGAAGTGCAGGCGGCCATCAATGCCTCGCGCAACCTGTTGCCCAGCGGCATGCGCAGCATGCCGACGTACAAGAAGGTCAACCCGTCCCAGGCGCCGATCATGGTGCTGTCGCTGACCTCGGATGTGCTGGAGAAGGGCCAGCTCTACGACCTGGCTTCAACCATCCTGTCCCAGAGTCTGTCCCAAGTGTCGGGCGTGGGCGAGGTGCAGATTGGCGGCAGCTCCTTGCCGGCGGTGCGCATCGAACTGGAACCGCAACTGCTCAATCAGTACGGCGTGGCCCTGGATGACGTGCGCAGCGCCATTGCCGACAGCAACGTGCGCCGGCCCAAGGGTTCGGTCGAGGACGCACAGCGCATGTGGCAAATCCAGGCCAACGATCAGTTGGAGAAGGCCAAGGATTACGAAACGCTGATCATCCGTTACCAGGACGGCTCGGTGCTGCGGCTCAAGGACGTGGCAAAAGTCACCGACGGCGTCGAAGACCGCTACAACAGCGGTTTCTTCAATGATGACGCTGCGGTGCTGCTGGTGATCAACCGCCAGGCTGGCGCCAACATCATCGAGACGGTCAATGAGATCAAGAACCAGCTGCCAGCGTTGCAGGCCGTGCTGCCGGCCAGCGTCAAGCTGAACCTGGCCATGGACCGCTCACCGGTGATCAAGGCCACGCTGCACGAGGCGGAAATGACCCTGCTGATCGCGGTGGCCCTGGTGGTGCTGGTGGTGTTCCTGTTCCTGGGTAACTTCCGCGCCTCACTGATCCCGACCCTGGCGGTGCCGGTGTCCCTGGTGGGCACGTTTGCGGTGATGTATCTCTATGGATTCTCCCTGAACAACCTGTCGTTGATGGCGTTGATCCTCGCCACCGGCCTGGTGGTGGACGACGCCATCGTGGTGCTGGAGAACATTTCCCGGCACATCGACGAAGGCGTACCGCCGATGAAGGCGGCCTACCTGGGCGCCGAAGAGGTGGGCTTTACGCTGCTGTCGATGAACGTCTCGCTGGTGGCGGTGTTTCTCTCGATCCTGTTCATGGGCGGGATTATCGAGAGCCTGTTTCGCGAGTTTTCCATCACCCTGGCGGCGGCCATCGTGGTCTCGCTGGTGGTGTCGCTGACGCTCACGCCGATGCTCTGCGCTCGCTGGCTCAAGCCCCACGTGCCGGGGCAGGAGAACCGCCTGCAGCGCTGGAGCCGGCGCCTCAACGAAGGGATGGTCCGTGGTTACGCACGCAGCCTGGACTGGGTGCTGCGCCATCGGCGCCTGACCTTGCTGAGCCTGCTGGTGACCATAGGGGTGAACATCGCACTCTACGTGGTGGTGCCGAAAACCTTCATGCCTCAGCAGGACACCGGCCAGTTGATCGGTTTCGTGCGCGGCGACGATGGCCTGTCGTTCAATGTCATGCAGCCGAAGATGGAGATCTTTCGTCGCGCCGTGCTCAAGGACGAGGCAGTAGAAAGCGTGGCGGGGTTCATCGGCGGCAACAACGGCACCAACAATGCCTTCATGCTGGTGCGCCTCAAACCGATCACGGAGCGTGGGATCTCCGCGCAGAAAGTCATTGAGCGCTTGCGCAAGGAGATGCCTCTGGTGCCGGGTGGCCGCTTGATGCTGATGGCCGACCAGGACTTGCAGTTTGGTGGCGGTCGCGAGCAGACCACCTCGCAGTATTCCTACATCCTGCAGAGCGGTGACCTGGCGTCGCTACGCCAGTGGTACCCCAAAGTCGCGGCGGCCTTCAGGGCCTTGCCGGAACTGACCGCCATCGACGCGCGCGACGGCGGCGGCGCCCAGCAGATCACGCTGGTGGTGGACCGCGACCAGGCCAAGCGCCTGGGCATCGACATGGACATGGTCACTTCGGTGTTGAACAATGCCTACAGTCAGCGGCAGATATCCACCATCTACGACAGCCTGAACCAGTATCAGGTGGTGATGGAGGTCAACCCCAAGTACGCCCAGGACCCCAGTACCCTCGAGCAGGTCCAGGTCATTACCGCTGACGGCGCGCGGGTGCCCCTGTCGACCATCGCGCATTATGAGAGCAGCCTGGAGGATGATCGAGTCAGCCACGAAGGTCAGTTCGCCTCCGAGGATATATCGTTCGACATGGCCGAGGGCGTGACGGTGGAGCAGGGCACGGCCGCCATCGAGCGGGCGATCGCCAGGCTCGGGATGCCCGAAGACATCATCGCAAAAATGGCCGGCACCGCCGATGCGTTCGCGGCCACCCAGAAAAGCCAACCGTTCATGATCCTGGGTGCATTGCTGGCGGTACCTGGTGCTGGGTGTGTTGTACGAGAGCTACATTCACCCGCTGACCATCCTGTCCACCTTGCCCTCAGCCGGTGTCGGCGCACTGCTGTCGATTTACCTGTTGGGCGGCGAGTTCAGCCTGATCTCGTTGTTGGGGCTGTTCCTGCTGATTGGCGTCGTGAAGAAAAACGCGATCCTGATGATTGACCTGGCGTTGCAACTGGAGCGCGGTGGGCAGTCGCCGCAGGACTCGATCCGCAACGCCTGTCTGCTGCGCTTGCGGCCGATTCTGATGACTACGCTGGCGGCGATCCTCGGTGCCTTGCCACTGTTGCTCGGTAGCGCCGAAGGCTCGGAAATGCGCCAGCCGCTGGGCCTGACCATCATCGGTGGGCTGGTGTTCAGCCAGATCCTGACCCTCTACACCACTCCGGTGGTTTACCTTTATCTCGACAAACTGCGCCATCGTTTCAACCGCTGGCGCGGCGTGCGCACTGATGCTGCCCTGGAAACTCCGTTATGACCGACCGTTCGCTTTTCAATCTTGTCGCACCGCTGGCGACCGCCCGTGGCTCGCGGCTGCTGAGCCTGACGCTGTGCGTGGCGATGCTCAGCGCCTGTGCCATCGGCCCGGATTACCAGCGTCCAGCGGCTGCGGCGCCCGTGCAGTACAAGGAGGCTGAGGGTTGGCGCCAGGCCAATCCCAGCGACGCCTTGGCCCGGGGTGCCTGGTGGGAGTTGTACGGCGATGCCCGGCTCAATGGCCTGGTAGAGCAACTCAACACGTCCAACCAGACCGTGGCCCAGGCCGAAGCTCAGTACCGTCAGGCCCAGGCCTTGGTTCGCAGTGCCCGGGGCGCGTTTTTTCCCACTGTGGACCTTACCGTCGGCAAGAACCGCTCCAGCCAGGGCACCGGCAGCAGCAGTTCGAGCCTGAGCAGTTCGGCCAGTGGCATCCGCGACACTTACAGCGCCCAGGCCGGTGTCAGTTGGGAGGCGGACGTCTGGGGCAAGTTGCGTCGCACCCTGCAAGCCAATGAAGCCAGCGCCCAAGCCAGCTTCGCCGATCTGGCCGCCATGCGCCTGAGCCAGCAATCGGAGCTGGTGCAAAACTACCTGCAATTGCGGGTGATCGATGAGCAGAAGCGCCTGTTGCAGACCACCGTGGACAACTATCAGCGTTCGCTGAAGATGACCGAAAACCAATACCGCGCGGGCGTATCCGGCAGGGATGCGGTGGCTCAGGCCCAGACTCAGCTCAAGACCACCCAGGCCGAGTTGATCGACCTGATCTGGCAACGGGCCCAATTCGAAAACGCCATCGCGGTGCTGATCGGCTTGCCGCCGGCCGAGTTCAGCCTGGCAGAAACCCAGGACATCCCGAACCTTCCGCAAATCCCTGTGGCGCTACCCTCGCAGTTGCTTGAGCGACGGCCGGACATCGCCTCGGCGGAGCGCTCGGTGATGGCCGCCAACGCCAACATCGGCGTGGCCAAGGCCGCCTATTATCCGGACTTGACCCTGAGCTTGAGCGGTGGTTACAGCAGCAGTACCTACGATAACTGGGTGAGTGTGCCGAATCGTTTCTGGTCGGTGGGACCGCAACTGGCGATGACGCTGTTCGATGGCGGCCAGCGTTCGGCGGAAGTCGACCGCACCGTCGCGGCCTACGACCAGACCGTCGCCACCTATCGCCAGACGGTGCTCGACGGCTTTCGCGAAGTGGAAAACTACATGATCCAGCTCAAAGTCCTGGAAGACGAAGCCCGCGTGCGCCAGGAGGCCCTGGATGCCGCCCGCGAATCCTTGCGCCTGACCCAGAACCAGTACAGGGCAGGGCTGATTGCCTACCTGGATGTCGTCACTGTCCAGGCCACCGCGTTAAGTAATGAGCGCAGTGTGCTGACCTTGCAACAGAGCCGGTTGATCGCCAGCGTACAACTGATCGCCGCGTTGGGCGGCGGTTGGGATGGGCAGATGCAGGCGAGTGAATAATCCGTGATTGAAGGTGATCCCTGTGGCGAGGGGATTTATCCCCGCTGGGCTGCGCAGCAGACCCCAAATACCTCTGTCGGGATGCAGGGGCCGCTTCGCGCCCCAACGGGGATAAATCCCCTCGCCACAGAGACATCTTTACCTGACCGGTCGCCAGGTCCCGCTTTTGGCCGATGCACTGTCTACGACCCGGTGCGTTGACTTGTTATAGTTCAGGCTTCTTTTTTCAGCCGGTAAAGGATCACTGCCATGTCGCAATACCAAGCGTTCACCGTCGAACTTGCAGACAATATCGCCCATGTGCAGATCAATCGACCGGACAAGATCAATGCAATGAACGCCGCTTTCTGGAGCGAGATCGTCGATATCTTCCAATGGATCGACGACACCGACGAAGCGCGGGTGGTGGTGCTGAGCGGGGCCGGCAAACACTTCTCCTCGGGCATCGACCTGATGATGCTGGCCGCCGTGGCCAATGATCTGGGCAAGGACGTGGGCCGTAACGCACGCCTGTTGCGACGCAAGATCCTGCAACTGCAAGCCTCATTCAACGCCGTGGACAACTGCCGCAAACCGGTGCTTGCGGCGATCCAGGGTTATTGCCTGGGCGGTGCCATCGACCTGATTTCAGCCTGCGACATGCGTTATGCCGCCGAGGACGCGCAGTTCTCCATCAAGGAAATCGATATCGGCATGGCGGCCGATGTTGGCACATTGCAACGCTTGCCCCGGATCATCGGGGACGGCATGCTGCGTGAACTCGCTTATACGGGGCGCACCTTTGGTGCCGACGAAGCGCGCAGCATCGGCCTGGTCAATCGTGTCTACAGTGATACCGCCAGCCTGCTTGACGGCGTCATGGGCATCGCTCGGGAAATCGCCGCCAAGTCGCCGATCGCCGTGACCGGTACCAAGGAAATGATCAGCTACATGCGCGACCACCGCATCGACGACGGGCTGGAATACGTCGCCACCTGGAACGCCGCCATGCTGCAATCGACCGACCTGCGTGTGGCCATGGCCGCCCATATGAGCAAACAGAAACCTGAATTTCTGGATTGACTGATCATGATTTCACGCTGGACCACCGCAGTACTCGATACCGATCTACCCGGGGGCTGGGCCGTGGCCCGCAGCCCGGAAGGCTTTCTGTTCGATGACAACGGCGCGCTGTTTCCCCGCGACTGGCTCAAGCGCCAGGACCTGTCGATCCTCGCCGAGCATGGCATCGGCCATCTGGATGGCGAGCCGGTCTATCTGTTGGAACTGCACAGCTCACAGGACATCCCCGGCTGCAACTGGAAAGGCCTGCGGGCCTTCATGCTCGAGGATGACCACACGCTGTACAAGGTCCTGGGCTATGCCGCGCAGATCGGCACCTGGGCTCGGGAGTGCCGTTTCTGTGGCAGCTGTGGCAAGCGCATGAGCCAGATTGCGCGGGAACGGGCGATGTATTGCGATGCCTGTGACTTGCGGCATTACCCGCGGATTTCGCCGAGCATGATCGTGCTGATTACCCGTGGCGATGAAGTCCTGCTGGCCCGTTCGCCTCGCTTCGTCACCGGTGTCTACAGCACGCTGGCCGGGTTCGCCGAACCAGGTGAGTCCGCCGAGGATTGCCTGGTTCGCGAGGTGCGCGAAGAAGTCAGCATCGAGGTGAAAAACATTCAGTATGTCGGCAGTCAGTGCTGGCCGTTTCCCCATTCGATGATGCTTGGCTTCCACGCCGAATATGCCGGTGGCGATATCGTCAGGCAGGAAGATGAAATCGAAGATGCCCAGTGGTTCAGCGTACACAACCTGCCGCCGCTGCCGGCCTCGCGTTCCATCGCCCGCTACCTGATCGACCTCTATGTGGCGCGGCGCTTAGGCCACGCTGAACCAGTGCTGCCAGGCTAGGCGTACGGTCAAGCCCAGCACCACGGTGATGAACACCGGTCGGATGAATTTCGCGCCGCCGCTGATGGCGGTGCGCGCGCCAAAGAATGCCCCCACCATCACCGACAGCCCCATGCTCAGGCCGATGATCCAATCCACTTGCCCCGAAAAAATGAACACTGACAGCGCCGCGATGTTGCTGACGAAATTCATGCTGCGGGCCACACCACTGGCCTTCACCAGATCGATGGGATAGAGCAGCAGGCTGCTGACAGTCCAGAACGCAC
The DNA here is from genome assembly GCF_030687835.1 of Pseudomonas hefeiensis. NCBI lineage: Bacteria > Pseudomonadati > Pseudomonadota > Gammaproteobacteria > Pseudomonadales > Pseudomonadaceae > Pseudomonas > Pseudomonas hefeiensis. The sequence continues at coordinate 3,540,974 of NZ_CP117449.1, read as the reverse complement.
CCGTGCCAGGACCGGCCACGCCGTCGTAGAAGCCCAGGCTGAAGCCCTGAGGAGCTTGCCAGGTCTTGCTGATTGGTGCGTCGCTGTCCAGCGGCGCCTTGGGCGTACCACCGAACAACAGGTACAGGCCACAGGCGAAGACGATCACTGGCAGCATCTTGTTCAGCCACTCGGCGGGCAGGTAATGGGCGACGATGGCGCCGGCCAAGGCACCGACCAGCGTGCCGACGAGGGCATGGGTCCACTGCCTTGGATGGAACAGCTTGCGCTTGTAGAACGTGAAACTGGCCGTGGCCGAGCCGAAGGTCGAGCTGAGCTTGTTGGTGCCCAGAACCAGATGGGGGGGCAAGCCGGCAGTCAGCAGGGCTGGGGTGGTCAACAGGCCACCTCCGCCGGCAATGGCATCGATGAAACCGGCAATGAAGGCGACGACGATCAGGATAGCGAGGGTGGTAAGGTCAACGCTGAGTTCGAAAGGCATGAAATGGGCTTATTTGGCAGGGCGCAGGTGGCTGCGGGGAAGGCCGGTATGTTACCCATAAATGGGGCAGGGCTGCGACTGCCTCCACGGGTCCATGAAGTTCTCCGTGACGAGGGAGCTTGCTCCGCTGGGTTGCGACGTAGCCCCAGAGGCCTTCGCACACCTATGTAGTTGTCGGGCGGAAGCTGGCCGTTGGACGAATTTTTTTTGAAATCAAGGGGTTGTCAGCCTAGGCAAATGAGTACATAATTGCGCCCATCGAACGCACTGGGGCGTAAAAAATCTCAATGTTTTCAAGGAGATAGAGCTTAGTAAGCGTCTGGTTTCCTGATCAGGTTTGTACGCGGTTGATGTAGCGTTCTTGCATCAAGCGTCTTGAGGCCGAATAGCAAAATGGTTATGCAGTGGATTGCAAATCCACCTACGCCGGTTCGATTCCGACTTCGGCCTCCACTTTAAAACAGCTCCGTAGATCCATGATTTACGGAGCTTTTTTATTTTCGGAGCAGCGACAGGTTTTGTCTTGAAAAGGACAGAAGCGACCTTGCTTCGACGGGAAGGGATGTATATATTCCCCCTCTTGCTGCACCAGCCTCAGCTGGCACATCTGCTCCACGCTGATGTCCATAAGGTTGACCGCGCTACCGCCCGAATGGCGAAACTGGTAGACGCATGGGACTTAAAATCCCCCGCTCGTAAGGGCGTGCCGGTTCGATTCCGGCTTCGGGCACCATCTAAAATCAAGGGTTTGCGAGCGAAAGCTGAAGCAAACCCTTGTTTGTTTCCGGTCCGCAATTTTGATGCTGGTCCGCAATTCACTTGGTAGGCATTACTTTTTTGCCCTTGCGATTCCTGATGTATTGCTCGGTCATCACCACGGTCGTATGCCCAAGTTGATCTCTGGCTTGCAAGATATCACCGCTGGACTCTGCTTTATCTGTACCTGCCTTGGCGCGCAAGTCGCGCATCTGAAACTCAGCTTTTGGCACCCCGGCCGCTTCCCTGGCCAAGTCAAACCTCCTGCGCAACATTGCCACCGTCATCGGTGTGCCATCCTCTGTAACGATCAGCCGCGTCGAGCGGACCTTGTGTTCTGACTTCCGGGACATGATTCGATCAATCAAAACCTTCAGTTCGCCCGTTACCTCAATCCGGAGCTTCGCTTTCGTCTTGCCCTGCAGTACCCACAGCTGTCCGCCGCGAAGGTCTCGCTCGTCCATCAACCTTGTGTCGGTCACCCGTTGGCTCGTTAGGTAGGCAAGGTCCATCGCATCCTGCAAGCCGACGTCGGCTTTATCGTAGACGCGCTTGAACAGCTCATCCTCGACGTAAGTGTTCCGGCCGGTTTCCTTGTTTCCCTTGATGCCTGCGCACGGGTTGGCGAGGGCTGTGTAGCCTTTATCCCTGGCGAAGTTCCATATCGCGCTGAGCAAAGCCTTCTCACGGTTTGCCCTTACCGGTGCGGCCTTGCGCCAGGTTAGGTACTGTCTGACGTGAAGGGGTTCGATAGTTTCCAGGGGCGCTGGCGGATCATCGAAAAACGCGATCAGGTTTTTCAGCTCCCGTTTATTGTCGAGCTGCGTCAGCTTGCCTTTCGTCGGAACGACGTCGACCATGTATTTCTCGGCGACGTAGCGGAAGGTGATCACCTTGGAAACCAAGTCAGTTGCGGTGCGATCACGCTCAAGCTTGGCGTACTCCATGATTGCCAGCCCGTAATCACTTCCTAATGGAATTTCTTTACGGTCTTTTCCGCCAGTGTCGTAGTAGTAATACACCCGGCCGCTGCGCTTCTTGCGCTCACGAAGCCGGGCTATAGAGCCGGGTTTGCTTGGTCGTCGTCCCATTTCAGCCAGCCTTACGTGGTGTCCACACGGGTTTTTCTGATTCAAAAATTCCGACTGCGGTCACGGCCATGGCCGTAACGCTCGGCCACCCGTTGACTTTGATCGTGTGCCGAACGCCGTTTTTTTTCAGGTTTTGGATCTGCCCTGCCTTGGTTCGCGCGCCGGTCAGCTCGCAAACCTCCTCGTGGGATAGAAATTGGATGCTCATGAGCTGCTCCATGCCGAGCGTGGCGGCAGAAGGTGGTTAATTAGTTGGTCGGCGTCGCCGTGAAGTCTTGCCCGAGTTTCCAGGCGATGTAGCAGCGGGTCAGCGCTGTCGAGGCGCCTCCAGAAAACCCCACGTGTCCAAAGCCTTCGGCCTCGAACTGCGCGCCGTGCGCAAACAGGGTGAGGATGCCGGCCGCTGTCATCTCATGAATGAGGATGGCTGCGTCCCCCAGGTGCGAGTCGGGGCGAAACGGGAAGGGCTCACCGCCCGGTCCAGTGTCCCGGTAGAGGCAAGGCCCAGAGGCGTACAGCTTGATCTGCTTCCTCTCTTCGATTCCTTGGGCTCGGGCAGCCCACAGGGCCAAGTCAGCGCCATGCAAATCTTGGATGGATTTTTTCTCAGGCATAGGAACTCCTCGCCCGCCGTTCACCGGCAGGCTGTAGGTGGATTGGGGTTAGGAGGTGGCTTTACCGATTTCAGCGGCCGCTCGGACGATGGCGCGGCGCATTGCGGCGCCCTGGCCCTGGCTCTGATTCCAGTGCCAATACTCGACAACGAAGCCTTCAGCGAACCACTTGGCGACGCATTTCTGTTCAGCGGAGTACGAGTAGATCAACAGGTCCAGTTGCACGGCCAAGCGCAGCGCATCACCGTCGTCATCCAGCGGGTTCCACCAGTGACCGTTTTCCATGGTGCCGACCCAGGCGGAGCTCACGCCGTTCTTGTCGAATGGCGGATCCATGCCCGCGGCCTTGGCGGCAAGTTCCAGCAATTGCTGATCGCTCATGGCCTGGGCCCTCGATACACAAGCCAGGCCATGTAGAGCAGGGGGGGGGATCATGGCTGTGGCTCCTTCATCGCTGCCGCTGCAATCGATTCGATCTGATCGCAGTAGCCATAGATGTCCTGGACGTTTTTCTGCCCGTTTACGCAGTCACGGACGGTGGGGCGGATGTTTCCTTCAAGCTGGGCGGCAATATCCTGGAGGGCTTGGCGCAGCGCTTCGTTCTCAGCGATCAATGCCAGGACGGCGGCAGGGTTGGCGGCTCGGTAGTAGGCCTCGGCAGCCCCAAACTCATGACCGACGCCATAGAACTGAACGCCAATTGCTGCGCCGTCATAGTTGCAATAGTCCCCCTCAAGTTCGACTTCGCCACTGCCTCCGCAGTGCGGACATTCGATATAGCCGTTTTCTGTTTTGTCTTCGGCTGTATCGAACTCTTGCGGGGTAGCCGCCTCGGCCAGCCGTTTCAGTTCGGTGTAGTCGGTCATGGCGTCACTCCCAAGCAAATGAGTTTTGGATGTAGTCGCTCGGAATAACGGCCTCGCTGGGTGGATCCGTCACCGTCACAGTCGAGTCGCCGAAATAACCGATGGCGGCTTTGGCGCGCTCCAGCGAGAGCGTGGCGTGCCGGATCTGCCATTCCTTTCTGCACTTGTACGAGTTAAGAGCCCGCTCTTTTTCCTGGTAGGCGAAGCACCGAGAGCTGTAATACTGGTGCTTGAGTACGCGTTTCCGCGCTTTTTTTGCACCTATCTCGCTCAGCCAGCCACGCATCAAGCGTTCGTGTTCTGGCTCACTCAGCAGATACCAACACATCGGCGTTTCGGCGTATGCCACCCAGGTTTGCATCGTCACGGTCAGGCCGTCCGGCCCGATGGTGTCGACGTACCGGTAGTGGTCTGGACCGGCTGTTTTCCTTTCTTCAGGCATGACTTCGTCCTTGCCGCTATAGCGGCTGACTTTGAAGGGGGAGGGGTTACTGCTGAGGGTGTGTTGCGTTCCAGCCGTCGAAGGCTTCTTGCGTGGTGGCCGCTTCGATCTTCTCGTCGCAGGTGTAGCAGTGCGCAACGCCGCCGGCCGCCCCGACGTCGCGGTGACCTTGCTTGCACGGGTGCATGCGCCAGTCTTCATCCTTGGCCGCTTCTGTCTCTGGATATTCCGGACGAGCAGGCGGATACGCCGGAGCTGTCATCGCCTGGTCAATCGCAGCGCGCAGGTTCTCGCTATAGTTCTCACCGATGACGCGCTCGTTTGGCTTGTCCATCCAGTGACCGACGATCTCAATGCTGATGTTGCTGTCGCCGGCATCGCCGTTGGGGCTGCTATCGAAGCGCACGTCCCAGCAATTTGACTCCAGTGCATCCAGCCGGTCCTTATCGCGCGCCAGCTCGTCGTTCAGCTGATCCGCTGCGTTCAGGAGCAGCTGCAGGGCGTCACGCTCGGCGGTGAGCCGGATGACGTGGGCGCGGTCTACCAGCTCAGTGCCGACGAGCAGCCGGTCAATCCCTGGACGATGCTCAACAAATGTTTCCTTGAAGTACTTGCCTTGCTCACTGACCACAGCGACTACTTCGACCTGTCCATCGGTAGGCGCCGAAGGGGCAGAACCAAGCATGGCACCCCAGCACAGCTTCGCGCGGAACGCCGCTTGCTGACAGCCGCTCATCTCCTGGTACTGCTCCCAGACTGCCTCATCGGTGAAGCACTCGTTTGGCTCCGATTCAAAACCGTTTATCACCATCGTTTCGGTCGGCTCGACCGGCACTAGTTTCCATTGACTGTTCATCCTGCACGCTCCCGTCAGCTATCCGAATTGGTGTAGGTGCGCCATGGCACCTTCACGCCGTTTACGAGGAATCCCCAGTCACCGCGCCACTTGCTGGTGATGAAGAGGGTGATGACGCCGCCGGGGGATACCTGGTCGATGCGGTGGTACTCGCCGTGCCGAAGTTGAGCGGTGTCGCCTGGGCGGCGGTCGATGTACTCCGTGGCTTGGGCGTTTGATGGGACGTTGAGGCCGGCCAGTGCTGGATCATCGCTAGAAAGCAATCGCTGCTCCGTATACCAGCCGCACAAGATGATCGTCCGGGCATTCCAGGGGTGGTCGTGCAGGTCACGATCAGCGTCCGGACGCATGATGTGGTGGATCCTGAGCGACCAAGGGCACCACCAAAGCGCTGGTTTGTGCGTCGTCCTGGAGTAGGGATTGAACAGCCACCATCGACCCATATACATCTCCTGGCCATCGGCTGACATGATGTGTTGATACGGGGTTTGGTAGGCGCGGCGGGTGAGCCAGCCAGAAATCGCCGGGCGAGCAAGTAGCCTCGCGACTAGGCGCCAGAATAGTTTTTTCATCACGGATACCCTCATTTCCTTGGATAGGTCTTTGTCAGCGCACCGTTGACGACATGGCCGCGCTTCAACACGACGCGAGCCAGGGCGGCCCGGTCTTTTTCACTGTGGCTTGCCTGGCTGAGCAGGCCGAAGTAGCTGTTGGCGGTTTCGCGTAGATCCTCGGCAGGCGCCGCGGCTGTTCGCTTCAGTGCCTGGCCCAGCGCCCGCTTGCGGGTGGTACGCCGCCAGGGCTTGATGACGTGCCCGACGAAGTCGACGCCTCGATCCACGGGCTGAAGAATCGTCTTCTTCGGGTTCAGCTTCGCGCCCAGGCTGGGCAGGAAGGACTCCACCTCTGCCAGCCAGGCGCTGAGCTGCTGCGGCGACTCATGCAGGAACACGAAGTCATCGACGTAGCGGATGTAGTGCTTGGCGCCGAGCCGGTGCTTGGCGAACTGGTCCAGGGCGTTCAGGTACACGTTCGCGAAGAACTGCGAGGACAGGTTGCCGATGGGCAGGCCGAGGCGCGCGGGCTGAGCGGTCAGGCGCTTATGCTGCGGCACGCGGTTGAACAGATGGGCAGGGCTGCGCACCTCGTAATCCTCGCGAGGGTCGTGCATCAGGATCTGTTCGGCCAGGGACAACCACCAGGGCTCGGTGATCTTGGCGGCCAACTGCTGGCGCAGTACCTCTTTGTCGATGGCGACGAAGAAGTTCGCCAGGTCGCACTTGAGGTAGAAGATCGGCCTCGACCAGTTCTTGCTGGCGCCGCGGATCTTCGATTCAATGCGCTGGGCGGCGTACAACGTTCCGCGCCCGGGGATGCATGCGCAACTGTCCGCTATGAAGCTGGCGTAGAAGCGCGGGGCCACATGGTTGTACAACAGGTGGTGGACGACGCGGTCCCGAAAAGCTGCGGCCCAGACTTCCCGGGCTTTTGGTCGGGTGACCACGAAGCAAATGGAGCGGCCTGGCCGGTAAGTGCCGGCGGTCAGGTCGTTGTGCAGCTCGATCAGGTTTCGCTCCAGGTCCATTTCGAAGGCCAGCGCACTGTCGCTGTTGCGCTTGGAGCGTCGGCAGTCGTAATAGGCCTGGACCAGATCGCTGAACGGGTAGGGACCAACGTTCGAATCTGCGGACGGGGCGGACGCGGAGCTCGTTGTTCTTGTCGTTGTTGTTCTGATTGCCATCATCGAAGTTCATGTTGAATGCGTTGTTGGCGGAGCGCTGCGACCTATCGTGCTATCTACGTCGCCATGCCGAAGGCAAAGCCGATCAGCAAGACAACTGCGCGAGACCTACACGGACGCTTTAGACCGGCGGTATCTCTTGTGCGCATGGCGGTGACCCGAAGGTCAGCGGCACGACCAGATTCAATTCGCACAGACCTGAAAGCCTTGGCTCTCAGATGGCGGGCGCGGTTGGGGTGGAGCGTTTCCAGGCGTTGGCCTGTTTGCCAATTGAGGTGGTGACCTCGATGGCCTTGGCGTGCTGCGGGATGCTGATGAATCGGCTTTCCTTGAAAAGCCGCATCAGGAACTCGATCACCTGGACCTTCTCGACCAGCGAGGTCAGGTGTGGATGCTTGTCCCGGGTCGAGTTGGCCCGAGCAATCAACATCAGCACGTCGATGCACTCATCAATCACCCGCTTGCCAAGCGACTGCTTCAGGTCGCGGGGGATGTTCCGTGTCAGGTTCGTGGCCATCTGGAGTAGGCCCATCGAAACCTTGTAGATCTGCAACTCCGTATGCATCGCCATCGGCGCGCCCTCCTTGGGCAGCCGGCCGCAAGCGGCCGGATTAAATAAGCAAATTAATCAATCAATTGACTGCGGACGGGGCGGACGCGGAGCTCGAAGTCCTTGCCGTAGTAGTACTGACTGCCATCACCGAAGAGCATGTAGAATGCGAAGTAGGCGGAGCGCTGCGAACTCGACCAGTAGGCGCGATCCTGGAACGCCTCAGGGCCACCTTCCTGGAAAGCTTCGATGCCGGTCTGGGTTGGCGACTCATCGGTGTACAGCAGGCCAACCGGCTCGCTGTTCGGGTTGTCACCGCTGCGCCCGTACTGCCAGTTCTCTTCGGTGGTCGGCTTGAAGTGGCGATACTGCAGCTCTTGCATGTCGCGGGCCGGGATCGCCCAGTCGGTGAAGCCGCCGATATCCAGAGTCAGGACCTTTTGCGCCAGTTCGCTGCCAGCGGCGGCCATGACCTCAGTGTTCGCCAGGCTGTCGGTGAAGCTGTTGGCACCCTCGATCTTTTCGCCGTACTTGCCCCAGGCGCCGACCAGCTCATGCTCGGCACCGGCGGTGATGTTCAGATAGCGCCTGCCAGTGGCCGGGTCGCGGGTGATGCCCGAGAAGAACCCGCCGCCGAAGGGTTGGCCGATTTCCGGGATGGTTATTGCTGGTGCTGCTTTAGCTACTGCGGACATGGTCTTTCCTCTTTTTGAAGGCAGCAAAAAGGCGCTGCTGCGCCCCGGTGCCGGATCAAGAACGGATGAATGAAGGATTAAATAAAGAATCTGCGGACGGGGCGGACGCGGAGCTCGTAGCTCTTGACGGTGCTGTACTGATTGCCATCAACGAAGTACATGTAGAATGCGTAGTTGGCGGAGCGCTGCGAACTCGACCAGTAGGCACCCTCGGCGATCAGGCCATGCACCCAGACTTGGTACAGCTGAGCGGCTGCTGGCAGGTCGAAGTCCACGTGTCCGTCAGCGGTGTACGCCCGAGCCTCTTTGGCTGCTGGATGGTCTCCAGCCGCGATCAGCGCGTCGGTGTTGAGCTTGCCGTCCCACCTGCTGGTTGCCTCTGACTCCTCGCGGTACCGACCCCACTTGAATTCACCCAGATCCTTGTCGCCAATAATCAGGTAGTGGGCCGGTACATCGCCGCATGCCGACACGAAGCCGGCGTTCACACCACCCTGGCCGGGCCAGTATTCACCCAGGGCAGGGATGGTGGTGGGCGCCGCTGGCGCAACATTCGCCGCCTGCGGGAACACCACGGCAAACGTGCTGGCCATGGCGATCTTCGCTAGAGAAGACGCCGGCATCTTGATCGTGGCGTCGCCGTGCTTCAGGGTAATCATTTCGGGCTTCATGGGTTTCCCTCGGGATTGTTTGAGCTGGCAGATCCAGCCACGTTTGCCGGCGCCGCTGGTGCACCTGCTTGTTAATTCTCTTCATGGCGACTTGGCGAAAGTGAATTCGTTTTCCCAGCCAATCAGATGTACGCGCTTGATGTCCATCTTTAGAGCGACGGCTATCTGGCTTATTGTTTTTCCGGCTTCTGCCAGCTCCCGCATCCGAGGCGCTATCTTGTCGCGCTGGGCGCGGAGCTTCTGTGGTGCTCGGTGGTGGAAATTTGGTTTGGGTTGGGGTATTACGGGTGACCGGCACGGGGCCGGGTAGAGGAGCATCAATGAAAGAGTGGCGCATTTATCTCGAAGGAAAGAATCTGGGTACGGTTGTCGCCGACAGTGAGTCGGAGGCAAAAATCGCTGCGGAAGATAAGTTCGACCTGACTGACGATGAAGGCGATTTGTTGGTCGCGGTTGAAGCCGACTGAGCTCGCGAACTATTGACGATCCGGCGCGATTATCTCGCCCCCCGGATCCGCCGATAGCTCGGCCATGCTCTTCTCGTAAAATGCTCGCGACACCTTTTCGCTTGGCTCATAAGGTGTCGTGACATTACGCAGCATCCACTCCTGCGTTTCGAAGTCGGCGCTGATCAGGTTCTTCAGCAGCCGCTGGTGAATGTCCTGCTGATTGTTGATGCCATGCGCTGCCATGACCCGCTTGAGGTCCGACTTGAACACCCCGGCCACCTAAACCGTGAGCTTCTCTATGCCCAGGGCGGCAACCTTCGCCGCTGCCTTTTCGCGCTTTCGGCGCTGCTTGAGCGCTTCCGCAGTTGGCTGTTGTGTTTCGGCCATGGCCTGCTCCTTCGATTCCGCTGGCCGGCAGTGCCAGCCAGGTCTGTCGTTTGCGTTGTTGGGTGCGAGATGCGGATCGCTTCAAGACTTCAACTTCCCGTTGCGCAAGTGGAACGGCAGCGCCGGGAAAACGATGCTGTAGTCCTTGAGCAGGCGGTGGAATTTCTCGTAGCTCATGCCGATCTGCTTCATGACCTTGGACCGGCTCAGGCCTACGTCGCGCAAGGCAGTGATCCGCTCAACCATCGGGCCGTCGGTAGCCTTGTGGCCCTGGTTGGTGGTGTATCCGCGCTTGAACTTGAAGCCCATGCGAGTTGCCATGCGCTTCAAGTCGCTCTCGCTGAGGTGAAACGTCTTCATGGCCTCAGTGACAGTCAGGGTTGGTGCTGCTGCCGCAACCTTGGATTCCAGGGAGGGGTTGGGTTCGGCCCGTGTGCCGTCACGGGCTTTGCCGTTGAACATCACGCCGAAGTCAGCGTCGCGGGCCTGCACAGGTAGTGTTTCTAAGGTGCCACGGCTTTCAAATTCCGCCGTGGCGCGGGCGATCCAGTCGCGATCTAGATCCTTTTGGCGGATGGTGCTGAGTTCTGGGCTGATCATGATCAAGCTCCTAATCTATGGGCCTGCGCCCGCGCTTTGTCGGCGACCTCATCAACCATCCGGCCAAGCTCCAGATTGAACTGGACCAGCTCTTGATGGAGCATCGCGATGTACTCGTCATCTCGCTTAATGGTTTCGATGTACAGGCGGCAGTCTTCATCTTGGCGCGGATCGAACGACAGGAAATCCCACCATTCCCGGCCCGTGACGAACATGCAGCCCTGAACCTGCGGCTTATGTTCCTCGGGCATGCCTTCGAGCCAGGTGCGAACGTGGACGGCCTCATTGAATGGACACTTCGACTCAATGCCCCCGTCTTCACCAATCAAGCCGTCCGGTGAACAGCCTAGCCAGTCGTACTTTGGGTGAACCACAAAGCCCGACTTGATGACGTTATTTCCGGTCAGGATTTCGTAAAAGTCATGACTCGACTGCTCAACCTCGGTGCCCCAGGCCATCGACTTGCTACTGACCGAATGTTTCGACCTGTTAGCCAGCCGTTCAAATGCCAGCTCGCGCATATAGGTGGTGCGGGCAGCAAGTGGTTTGCGCTTGCCATGCTTGTCGCGATCCCCCCACGCAATCACATCCTTGAACCTGCTTGCTGTTAGGCGACCGCTGCGGTCCTGATGCCACTGCTCCGTGCGCTGAAGATCTACGGCGGCGCTCATTGATTGCCTCCTTGCTGATCGCTTTCAGAATCAACGTCTGCGTTCTCGTTGACGGTCGTGAACTCCGCATCAATGGTCTGTGCAATCGTCTTCAGTTCGCCGTGACGAGTTACGCCAATGGCGCCGCGCTGCTGAGGCTTCAGCGCCTTCCAGGCCTTTTCGTAGCCCTCAATACCCTGTTCCTGAGCGATCTTTTTCAACTGCTCGAATAGGTCAGTGGTTGCGTCGGCTGTATCGCCCTGAGGAACTGACGCGGCGCCCACGTCTGCTGGCTTTTCGTTGGTAGATCTCGGGGTAACATCTGTTTCAGGTAGCGCGTAGCCGTCGTCCAGCTCGTCGCGTGTGTACACGCCCAAGATCACGTCAGGGCAATACAGGCGAGCCCATTTTTTGACGGCCAGGTACGCGATCTGCTGCTTTGGATCGTCCGCCCATAGCGTCGAGTTCCGGGTGCGCGCCTGAGTCATCAAGGTGATCAGTTCGCGCGGGGTGTCCTCGCCTATGAACGTAGCCCACACGCGGACGCCAAGCCCTTTCTCGTCGTTTATGTTCCAGTTTGGGACGCGGTACTTCTTCGGCTGGCCGTGGTCATCCATTTGCTTTTTGCTTTCAATTTCACGGAAGTTGCCAATGATCTTGTCCCAGTCGCCAAACCAGTCGTAATGGATTCGATCAAGGGTCGGCGCTCGTGTGGTGATAACCGCATTGACCAACTGGGCCTCATAGCTGAGCTGGCCACCGTTGACGATGAATGTCTTTTGCGCCACCTGGAATGGGTTCATGCCCCACTGCATGGACTGCATGATCACCGCCATGCAGTCAGCCGTGTTTCCGTGAAAGTGTTTCGGCAAAGTGGTTTTGCCGCCCGCCATGATGCCCGCGAGTTCGGTCATCGACTGCATGCTGTCGCGGTTGAGGATCAGCCCTGTTGGGCTGGTGTCCATTGGTACGGTAGCAACCTGGGTTTGAGCGTTCATTACTTACTCCATAGCCGACGACTGTGGTCGGCCTCCGGGGTGATTTCAGGGTTCTTTAGAACGATAGGGTGCGCAGCCAGGCCGAAGCCTCGTCATTGGTGACACAGAAGGCCATGGCCACGACCTCGACCACTTCGCTGGCGCTCGGCATGTTCGAGTCAGCGAGTGCGCCCGCCAGTGGTGCTGTATCAACTTCCGCCATTACCGCTGGCGCTGCGTCGGCAACCACCGGAGCCGTGATGACGTTCGCCACCGGAGCGGGTGCAGCAGCCAGTGCGCGCAGGCGGGCCAGTTCCTCTTGGTCACGCTGATACTGTGCGTCGCGTTCGCGCTGCTGGCGCTGCTGCGCTTCCATATCGCGGCGCTGCTGGTCGAGTTCATCCTGCTGTTTTTTCAAGCGCAGGCGGTCTTCTTCGGCGCGTTGCTTGCGCAATTCCTCGGCTTCGGCGTCAGCAATACGTTGCTTCTCGCGCAGTTCGTCCAGTTCTTTTTGCTGGGCGGCGAGCTTGGCGGCGGCATCTTCTCGATCAATTGCAGCCTTGTGGAGGGTCTCAAGCTGCTCAATAGCGTTGTCGCGAGCGATGGTCGCCTCAGCCTCGAACTCGGCATACTCCTGGGGCAGGATCACCGACTCCTTGACGTTTTTCAGGACGTTTTCGACGTCGGCAGCGCTTCGGCTTGCATATGCAGCAGCGACTGAACCGAATCGGGTAATCTTTGCCCGGATGGCTTCGACACGCTCAGCCTCGACACGCTCGCGTTCGGCCTTGGCGTCAGCGGCGCGCTTTTCTTCGGCCTTAATCGCTTCGTCAACAGGCGCCTCGATCGCCAGCACGCGATCCTTCAGCGCTTCACCGAATTCCTTCACTTGGTTGACGCGAGCCTGGGCGTCCTTAACCGCCTGCTGATAGGGAATCAGCGCCGTTTTCGTGGTATTGGCCAGGGCATAGCGGACATCGCGAATATCAACGCGAACCTCCTTAGCATTCGCCAGGCCTTCACTGGTAGAGCAGTCGACAACCAGGTTCGCGTAGGTCGTTTCCAGACGGACAATCTGTTCTTCATGTGGTCGATACTCGGCGATATCGGTGACGGCAACTGCAGGAGCAACAGCATTCTTTGTGTCGCCGGTTTCACTCGCTTCCAGTTCGGTCGATACGGCGGCTTGTTTGGCATTTGCGGACATGACGATTCCTTGCCGCGCCGAGCGCAGCTTTTGGTGGTGTTGTTTATTGGGTGATGCGATCGGCGAGGGCGCTGAGCAGCATCATGAGAGTGCAGAAGGTGATGGCCGAGAACGACCCGCGCCAGATCAGCAAGCGCCGGGCCCGCTGACGGGCAGTCACCTCAGCACCTGGGACAGTTGCGGTACGCTGCAGGATGCCGACCTTTCGCTGACCACGGTGTAGGCGAGCATGGTCATGAGGATGGAGGCGCCGAGGATCCAGTAGAGGCACTTCATTGTTTGGCCCTCACTGCGATACGCCCCGACTTGATCGCCGCTACCAGCTTGGGCGGGAGCACGACAACAGGCAGCTCACGCGGAATGCCAGCGCCTACTATCGCAAGGCTGCGCTCAATCTCTTCGAGCTGCTCATCCAGCAGCGTTTTAACCGGTGCAGTACTCATGACGCCTCCTTGCGCTGCCTGGTGATTTTCAGGAGGCGCTTGCAGTAGTGGTTGAACTCTTCAACTGTGATGGCGCTGCCTTCCATCATTTTGGTGATCATGTGCAGCACAACCTTTCCGGCACCTGGAGGGCTGTCGGGGTGCTCCAGGCTTTCCAGCGCCTCGTCGATCAGGATGTGAGGGCTCATGCTGCAGCCCTTGGCAAAAGCTCGACATACCTGGTTAGCTCAGCAGCGCCAATTTGCTTGAGATAGGAGTCGCGCTCGCTGGTGGTAATCGCGGAAAGCTCTTCCGCGAGAATTGCCGCCATACGCGCCCTGTCTGCGGTTAGCACGGGCAGTAAAGAGGTTGGGATTGCAAACGGTTCCGTCTCAATGCGGTGAATTGCAATGGAGTGAGCACTCACGATTTCTTTACCTCCAGGCCCCAAAATTCAGCGATCTGATCGACCGCCGCGTTTATGCGAATCGCCATTTCCTTTCTGTGAGCGACTTCAAAAGCGCGCTGCTCGGCTGTCAGCTTGGCCCGGGCCTGCAAGGCGTCGTAGTCGTGGTAGAGGTCTTTGTGGGTTGGGCGCGGACGGCCCATTTCGTCGAAGTGTCGGTCCCATGCCCTGGCCTGGGCGCTGTCTGCATAGCTGGTTGCCATGGTCGCCTCCAGTGTTTGGGGTTAGGCGGCTTCCACTTCCGGCTCGTCTTTGTCGTACTTCTCGCCGCAGAACATGCAGTAGCTGCCGAGCATCGACATGTCCTGCTTCTTGCGCTGGAACCCATCGACTTTCTTCTTGGGCACCTCGTACTCAATGTGCAGGTTCAGCTTGTTCTTCATGCTCACGGTGCCGCCCATAAGCCAGGCGAACCCTTGCAGCTCGACGGAGAAATCGCGGGAGCCTTCTGGCAGCTTGGCGCGAATCTTTTCTTTTGCTGCCGCTTCAACTTCGGTTGCGCAATTGCACATGCTGGTTTCCTCTGTGGTTGATCCAACAAATTCCGGCTGCACACGATCCTTCCGCTGGTTGCCGTTGGGCGCGGTGTCATGTGCATGCGGGATTGGTCGGGGGAGGGTTGCAGGTGGCCGGCACTGCCCGGCATGTATCAGGCCTTGCCACTCGTACCTGAGCAGCACCGCGATTCACCTGCGATAAAAAGCAATAAATGGATCAATGAATAGGCAATCTGCGGACGGGGCGGACGCGGAGCTCGAGGCTCTTGCCGCTGATGCTCTGATCGCCATCATCGAAGTCCATGAAGAACGCGTAGTTGGCGGAGCGCTGCGAACTCGACCAGTAGGCGCCTTCAGTGATCAGGTCTGGCGCGCACTGCCACACCTGGTTGAGCTCACCGATGGAAGGAAGCCCATAGTCGTGGTGACCGTCGGCGGTGTAGTTGGCCGCTGCCTCGGCAGCAGGAAACGAGCCATCAGCCTCAAGGAGGGTGGTGGTGTTCAGGATGCCGTGGGTGCGGCTCGTGGCGCCTGTCTCGGTTCCGTATTCGCCCCAGGCGAACCTTCCGAGATCTTCAGTGCCGACGATCAGGTGGTGAGGGCCGTCCGGGTAGTGCCGGATTCCCACATACACGCCGCCCTGGCCGGGCCAGTATTCGCCGATGTTCGGGGTTGCGATGTCTGTTGGTGCTGTATTGACGCTGAGAGCCAGGGTTGCCAGCTTCAGCACAACAGCTTCGTCAGGGCTGCTAATCATCAGGTCGCCACGGGTGTAGGTGGTCAGTTGGGTTGCTTGCATGGGGGTATTCCTTGTCGGGGATGTTGGGTCGCATCGGGGTATGCCCTGTCGCCACTTGCGTCCCCAGGCTTTCATCGGGGCAATGGGCTGGGCAAGGCATACCCCGATGCGCTCTCATCGAGAGGATCGGGCAGTTATAGCCAGGCTGGCTTCGGCGCTGGTTGTCAGATGGTCGCGGCGACCTTGAGTGATGCTGCGCAGGACGTGATCGCGTCCTTGGCGGCCTGCTCGATGTTTTTAGCGATGACCTTGTTCACGTCGTTGATCGCCGACTTTGCGCTCTTTTCGAGCGTGTCCTTGATGTAGAGCTTCATCAGAACAGTGAGGCGAGGGCCTGATTCGCGCCAGTTGTAGTCGCCCGACTCGCCTTTCGATTTGCCGTTGAAATCGACCTTCTCACTCATGTACACCTCTGCGCGGCTGGCGATGTACTCCTTGAAGGTCATCGGCTCACCCTTAGGCTCGCCGTAGTTACTGGTCTTGCGCATGTCGGCCGACTCGATGATTTCGCCAACGCGCGGCAGAACGTGCTCAGCAAACATCGCGTCGATCTTCTGGTCGACCGCATCCTTCACGCGCTTTTCAATCTGCTGCTTGAACCGGGATGCCTGCGTGCTTTCCTCATCGTCATCCCCGTAACTAGTGGAGTAGAGGAGGGCATGTACTGCTTGATCCACGATACGATCGGTAAGGTCAGTTGCGCTCACGCCCAGCGCCTCAAGGGTCTTGATGTCCATTCCTGTCACCTGCTGTTGTGCCCTACTGGGCGGTTGATTTTCCGGATGCGCCTGCTTCCAAGCGCATCGAGAAAATCTGTTGTCTCCACCACGCGCATCGCCGGAGTCCTCTCGCTAACCTGCGTCACACATTTCGTGTTCGGTGTTCTTCGCAGATCGGCTTGCGTGGTTTCGCGTACTCACATCTGGTGAGCACGGCCAGTTCCAGAGCTGGCATGGCATCGACTATTTGTTGCTCGCACTTACCGGATGAAACCCGGGGTAGTCGATGGCGAGGATCCTGAGCTGTTAAAGAGCTGCGGGTCTGCTGAGGCCCTTCGCAATCAGTGTGTCGCTGCGATGGATGTAATTTAGCCCCAAGCTAAAATATCGTCAATAGCTCCAAGCTAAATATTTAGCTGTGGGCGAAATTAACCTTGAGCTTTTGAATGACGATGTGCCCGCCGAGTAGCCCCTGGGCGCTTTACGCGGCGCTTACCAGTGAGCTATGATTTTTCTTGATCTGTATGTATGTACAGTATTTTGGGGAGAGTAAATCGTGGCGAAGACGGCGAATCAAGCAGTACGGCAAGAGATGAGCGGCATGGAGCGGCTGGAGTTGCGCGTCTCATCGATGATCAATCACCCGGTAGCGCAGGCGCAGCGCTGGGTGACGATTCATCGCCTGGACACAGACGGGGATCGGGAGTGGGAAGAGGTGCTGAGCGTGATCGCTGATACTGATGAGCTTGAGCTGACGCTTAATGACGACGACAGCGTGACGGTGAGGTGGGAGCAGCAAGAAGGCGAGATGGCGGAGAATGGCAAGCCAGAGTATGAGCTGGAAGAGGAGGTTGCGCCGTTCTGACAGTCGAAGCCGAGCCCGCCGAGGCGGCGGGCTCGGCTACTATTGTGCTGTCTCTTTTTGAAGACTTTCGAGAAGCTCTTCTTTCGAGGAGGATGACAGTGAGGCCCGCTGAGTTTTCAGCTGGTCTAGTAAGTAGTCATTGCTGATTTCGAACTCATCAAAAATGGTTGGCCAAGTTTTTATATAGGTTTTTATTTTGTCGTCACTTGTTACAAGGCCGGGCTCGCCGTACAACTGCGAAGTTTTCAGCCTGCTGTGGATGGAATAGGCTTCTTTAGATATGTTGCGTCCTACTAGAATTAATTCAAATCTCGTAAGATCACTATTAAATTCAGGGTAGTGACTTAAAATTGATGCGTATTCATCAAGTTGCTGCAGATGTTTGTTGTTCAGTGATACCCCTGGTCGCTTGATCTCGACTATCACGCATCTGAAAAATTTACGGCCCCTTGCATCGAGTTGTAATTTTTTTCGAATTAGAAGTAAATCTACTTGTCTATTAGCTCCGTCGATCTCTACGTCGCTGGCTAAATCCTCGATAGCAACCTCATTGATATTTTTTATTTTAGATCGTAGATTTTTTGCCGTGTTTGTGAATGTATCCTCTTCCGCTCCAAGTATTTCGTATGCGGGGCCAAATAGCCAAGTGTTATTTTCAATAACCTTTTGTAAGTCAGGAGTCTCAAGGATATCTTTGTAATGAATGTTCATGATTTCCTTAAGCTGGCTAACTGCCGACTCGCGATGCTGCAGTAATTCAATTGTTTGGATGATGTTGTCGAGTTTTGTCTTCTTTAGCTGACTTGCAAGCTGGGTCATGGCTGCGGCATCCAGATTAAGTACGCTTTCGAGTACATCAAATATGCCACTATTTTCGTTTGAAACTGACAGTCTGTCTAATAATCTTATTATCAGTCTGCGCTGGGTTTTATTCCCGCCGACGAATAATTTTGGCTCTCTAATTAGTACGGCTTTAACGATCTCTTTAACATGAGATAAGCGCCATGTAGACTCGCTATGGTCAAGCCCCTCATAACTTGGAAAGTCACCAGCTTTTTCAAAAGCGTCAATTTGCTCTTGTGCTTTACCTACGAGGAATTCTGCATAACAGTGCCTCAAGAATGCATTCAAGTCTCTAATGAGTATCCGGAAGTCTTCGGACGTCAAGAAAGAGCTAAACGGCTCGCATAAGCTGTCATCTTCTTTGACATAGCGCTCAAGAAAAGAAGATTTGATAAAGACGGAAGTGTAATAGTCTCTTTTCTTGTTTAGGCTGCTGTATTGCTTGTAAATCGTTTTCAGCTTGCTGGATATGAAGTACAGATAAGATTTTTCCGTGCCCGGCCTCTCATTCCACTGGACCAAGTCTACTTCAAATATTGCAGAGTTTGTTTTTATGGAAATTGATGTTTTTATGTGCGATTGCGGTAGAATTTTAATGCCATTTATAGTGATTGTTTTTTCCGGCATCAGCACAAGATGCGGTCCAAATTCTTTGCTAAACTCTTTTATTAGAAAACTGTCGGTTGGGAGATTTTTTTCAAAGCTTGTCAGAGTGACGCATGTGCCAGACTTAAAATTCGAGAGCAGATAATGCTGCTCATCTTGCTGAATGGTTCTGCCATCAACTGCGCTGAGATTACTACTCAGCACTACAATTCGAGCATCGTTTCCCTCAAAACGAGTATACCATGTCGCACTATGACATATTTTGTGGAAGGCGAGTCGACCCCGTCCCTGAGACCCATGAGAGTCGAAAGAATCTTTTTTTAATGAGTCGTTGAATCTGCGAAAATTTTCGTCTGGCTTATCAATATTAATGCCAGTGCCATTATCCAAAATAGTAACGGAAAAAGTACCACCTATTTCCGTACTTTCAATGTCGATCTGGACGGTTGTTGCTCCGGCGTCTAGACCGTTCCAAACAAGTTCGGCGAGTGCTTGCCAAGGCTCAACATTCTTGAAATGTTTAGTGATACCACTGTGCGTGATGGTGTTAGATCCAGAAAAGTCTCGGGCGACAAAATCCATGGTCAATTGATCATCCTCAGTATTAGCGCCCGTTTAGCGCAGGTATTTCAGCATTTAAATATAATGTGCATTCTACATCGGAAGTACCAGCGTCTGGATGTAGATCCCATTACGCATCACGCAAAATCTTTCCCGCTTTCACATCTTCCGCATGTCTTGTCAGGCGATCCTCATCCGCATGAAACACCGTGCACATCTTTAGCACGGCCTGTGCGTCCGCCTCATTCCCTGCCAGGCTCAGCCGCTCCGCAATCCGCATCAGCTCGACGGCTGACCACTTGAGGTCGGAGGCAATGCCTTGCAGGTCGCGCTTGAGATCTTGGTTTGGCTTGGTCAGGGACATAGCGTCACACCGGTTGTCCGTTCCATACATAAAGCACCCGGGCCAGGATGTGGGTGTCGTCCACCCGGATGTCCTCTGGGTCGTGGTGCTTGTTGTCCGAGATCATCTTGAAGCGCTCCTTGCCTTTCTTCTGCAGGCGCTTCACGTACAGCATGTCGTCGTGGGAGAAGAGGTAGATGCCGTCGCCTGTGAACTCCCGGATCGTGATGTCGACGAGCAGCGGGTCGCGATCCTTGATCGTCGGGGCCATCGACTGGCCCCACCCGGTGATCATCTTGAGGTGGAAGTGTTCTTTGAACGTGACGCCCATCTCGCGCAGATGTTTGGGACTGACCCTAATGTCCTGAAGCATTTCCGGGTACTCGTGCGGGATCTGCCCGCCGCCCATCGCAGCGCGAACGTCGTAATGCGCGATCCATACCTCATCACCAACCTGGCCGGGGCGAGAGAAGTCGACGGTTATGACGTTGCTCGTCTCGTCAGCAGCCGCAATGATCCTGTCACGAGCGGTGCTTGTTAACCCTTTGACCTTCGAAAGCATCTGCTTTATCTGGTCCGCCGCGGTCTGTACGGATGCCTCACCTAAGTGTTCGCCCGAAGCAAGCTCGTCGCCTGGATTCATCGACTCACCTGGCGATATGGAGTCAAACCAACCTCTAGGCAGTCCCTCGATCGCCTCGATTCTCCGAGCTACGTCGTCTCCCAAATTTTTCGCAGTCTTGTCCGACAAAATCTGACTCAGATGCGCAGGCGCCATTCCCCAGCGCTCGGCGCACGCGCCTTTTCGCTGGCTGCCTATGAGGCTGATCAGTTGCTGTTTACGAATCGCATAAATATCCATGCGGGCAAGAATGCCAGCGTTTAGCTCAATGCTAAATGTGCTCAAAGCTAAATATTCCTTGCTACGATATTAGCCATAAGCTAAATTTCCTCCATGTTTAAGGAGAGATCCCATGATTGACCATCTGCGTGACTGGCTCGCCAGCGCTTCAAACGAACGGCGCCAGTCAGTGGCTGCCGCTGCCAAGACGACGGTTGGGCACCTGTGGCAGCTGGCAGGCGGGCACCGAAAAGCTTCGGCTGACCTGGCAGGCCGCCTTCAGGACGCATCAGGTGGCGAGATCACCATAGCGGGTCTGCGCCCGGATCTTCTCGACCTTGCACACAAAGTCCTACGCGGCGCCGCCTGACATCCCTGTCCGCCGCTCCATTGAAGCCAGATTAGAAGAGGGCAGTCCCCATGCAAACGTCCAGTTCCAGACACAACGTACAAACCCGTGATCAGGTGCTGGTCGCCCATGCTGCAAACCAGATCGCGCGCACCAGTCTGAGCCAGGACGACTTCGCCCAGTCGCTGAGCCGTGAACTGCACCTGTCGTGCCCCGAAAAGGCAATCGCTAAAGAGGTTCCGGACTTCGCGGCGCTGACTACCCAGAACGACGTAGCTGAGTTCGTGAAGGCGACCGGCCGCTGGCTCAAGCGTGTTCAGCGCTGGTTGTCCGGGGATCAGGAAATGCCGTCCTGGCTGGAAGAGTCATGGGTCAACGCTCTTGAGCCTGAATTCCGCGACCACTGCGTGAATGAGTTGGCCGGCCGCCACGGCTTGACCGGCGCCCGCCAGATGAACAGCGACCAGTGCGCGAACAAGAGCTTCGGTGCGCTGATCCGCGCGCTGGGCGACGTAATTGATACCGGCAGCGAAGTGTTTGACGACCAGGTGATGTGCGAGCAGGACCTTCAGCACTTACCGGCATTCGCCAAGCAGTGCCGTCAGGTTGAAGCGAAGGCGGGGGAATTGGGGCGCAAGGCTGAGCAGTTGCTCGCGTCGCCCCGGCCAAATTTGAAATCTATCGCTTAATTTTTTCCGCGCATGCGCGGATCGGTGCCCAGTGGGTTCGCACTATCAGTTAAGCGGACCTGAAACCGAGGCACAAAAAAGCCACCGGTCGAGGGTGGCTAATTCGATAACACTTTGTGAGGCCGATTATATGCAAGCCCAGCCACATATCAATACCCCAACCAATGTCGCGACACGTTTCCGTGATTCTGAAAACGTGTCGCGCACCACAATGTCCTCCCGTGAAATCGCCAACGTCACCGGTAAGCGCCACGACAACGTGAAGCGCGACATCGTTGCGATGCTGAAAGAGCTGAAAGTCGATCCCCTCAAATTTGAGGGCATCTATCTGGACGGCCGCAACCGTGAGCAGGTCCAGTACCTGCTCGACCGCGAACACACCGACTGCTTGCTCACCGGATACAGCGCGCCAATGCGGATGAAGGTGATTCGCCGCTGGCGCGAACTGGAAAAGCAAGACGGTGCCCGCCAGTCCGTGATCGCCAACGGCACAAAGGTGGTGGGTGAGCTGGCAATCTTGGAATGTTTCACGCGTCTACTGAAGCCCGCGCCTTCTAGCCAGGTGCTGATGCTTGCCCAAATTGCCAAGAACAATGGCCTGGAGTCGAGCTTCCTGCCTGGCTACGCAATCGACGCCGCGCCAGATGCTGCCGGCGGCTCCTCGATGCCCACCAAGTCGGCCACGGCGTTGCTGAAGGACAATGGCATCCGTTACGCGCCGGCGGCTTTCAACCGCGCCCTGGCTTCTCTCGGATTTCTCAAGCAACTCCAGCGCAAAGACTCCAAAGGTGAGATGCGTGACTTCTGGTCCGTGACTGAAAAGGGACTGCAGTACGGCAAGAACCTCACCAGCCCCCAATCCCCACGCGAGACGCAGCCTCACTGGTACGTCGATCGTTTCCTTGAATTGGCCGCAAAGGTCGGGAAGGCTTGATATGAGCATGGGCCTTATGGTCGCCGCGATGAAACTTCGCGTCGGCAATCCTCTCCGCAAGCTGGTACTGATCAAGCTCGCAGACAACGCCAGCGATGTCGGTGAATGCTGGCCGTCCTATCAGCATATTGCTGACCAGTGCGAGATCAGCAAGCGCTCTGTCATGAACCACATCACCGCCCTGTGTGAGGCGGGACTGCTGCGTAAGGAAATCCGGAAGGGTGGCCCCAAAGGGAATTCGTCAAACGTTTACTTCCTCACCCTCGATGGTGGTGCACCTCCTGCACCAGGGGTAGTGCAGCAGATTCACCAGGGTAGTGCAGCAGGTTCATCCCCTGGTGAATCTCCTGCACTAGGGGGGAGTGCAGCAGTTGCACCCAGAATCAGTAACTCTCTTGAACCAGTCATGGAACCGGTCATTGAACCAATTACGCCCCAGGCTACCGCCAAGGTCGTGACGGGACAGGTCGTGCCATTCGTTCAACAGCAACCACGAGTCGAGATTCCCGCCGACATGCCGGGGCCGAAGGATCAGGCCTGCAAGACCTTCAAAGTCTGGGCCAACTACGCCATGGCCTACCGCAAGCGCTACAACGCCTGGCCGGTGTGGAACGCCAAGACTGGGAAGCAGATGGCGCTGCTGGTTGACCGCCTCGGCGCCGACGTTGCCCATCACGTCGCCGCCCATTTCCTGAAAACCAGCGATGCAGCAGTCCTTCGCAAATGCCACAGCCTCAACGAACTGCTGGCCAACGCCGAGAGCTACCACACCCAGTGGGTGACCGGGCAGCGCGTCAACGGTACAACCGCCCGCCAGATGGAGCGCACCGAGGCGAACGTCTCCGCTGCCGAGCAGGCTGCGCAAATGGTCTTGGCCAAGCGCCAAGCGGGGGAGCGCAATGAATACCTTTGAAATGAACGACCAGCAGGTCGCTGGCCTAGCTGCGGCCATCTGCGCCACCGCCGAGGCAATGGGTCAGGAAATGAACCCAGGCACCGCGGCGATGATGGCCGAAGACCTCTGCGCCTACTCGGTTCCTGTCGTCAAAGCCGCGTTGAAGGCGTGCCGCTTCGAAGTGAAGGGCAAGCTGGCTATGGCCGACATCCTGCAGCGCGTCCAGTCATCCGACGGCCGCCCAGGCAAGGACGAGGCCTGGGCAATCGCCATGACTACGAACGATGAATTCGAAACCGTGGTGCTGACTGACGAGATCCAGCTGGCCCTGGCCGCTGCGAAACCTGTCCTCGACGCCGGCGACAGGGTTGGTGCCCGGATGGCGTTCATCAGCGCTTACGAGCGGTTCGTTTCCCAGGCCCGGGAAGAAACCAAACCGGTCAACTGGCATGTCTCGGTGGGTTTCGACACCAACAGCCGCATCCAGGCTGTCACCAAGGCGATGGAATTGAAGCGCATCCCTCGCGAACACGGCCAGAAGTACTTGGCGGACCTGAGCGTAGAACCGATCAGTGAAGACGGCCGTGCCATTGCCGGCCTGCTCACGGGAACGGTAACCCGTCCAGCTCCAGCGCTTCGCGAAAAACTTGAGAACGTGAAGAACTTGATGCTGGAAATGCGGATGGCCAGCGCCGAAAGGAAAACAGAAATGCGGATCGAAGCGGCCAACGAGTTGGCAGATCGCCGGGCGCTGCTTATCCGGCAGGCCCAGGAATTGGAGCAACGGACATGACCATCGACAAACAAAAACTCAAGGATCTGCTTTGGGCCGAGGTTGCCGCTTGGAGCGTGTCAGCTCCTGACTGGCCGGCCGTCACGCAGGCCCTGGAAGAGTTCTTGGGCAAGCAGACAATGGAGGAAGTAGCGCTGGAACTGCTGGTCGAGAATGAGGCGCTTCGCAAAGAGCGCGACAAGCTGGCCGAGGACAAGCAGGGCCTGCTCGAAGATTTTGCGGGGTGCCTATGACTGACTTGAATCAGCTTTCTCCGGCTGCCCGCTCTGCTGCGATGCGCGGCGGCACTGCTGGCTGGGGGCAAGTCGGCGGCTTGCCTGAGCATATCCGGTACATGGAGCTGCGACCAAAGCGCCCAGGGCGAAAGTCGAAGTGCGGTTGTGGCTGCGGAACTCCGAAAACGCATCTTGGCATGGCGAACGGTGTTTGCTTGACGAGTGGCTGCGAGCTGCATGTCCGTCGCTGGATAAAAGCCTCTGGCACTCGGAGGGCTCAGTCATGACCGACAAAATCTCCGTCAACTGCCAGGCCAAGCTATCCGAGGCCATCACCAGCCTAACTGCCATGTACAAGGCGAAGAAGTTCGTGGTGGTCTCTCTGCGGCCAGGCAAGGACCGCACGCTCGACCAGAACGCACTGTGGTTCGCGATGTACAAGCGTATATCCGAGATGACCCAGATCGGCGACCCGGCCGACGCCAGGCGTTACTGCAAACTCCACTTTGGTGTGCAGATCCTGCTGAACGAGGATTCGGGATTCCAGGCTGCTTGGTACCGGGTCATGCGCCATCTGCCCTACGAGGAGAAGCTGGCCTTGATGGGCGAGCACAAGCTCTTCGGCCCCGATGGCTTCCCGGTGACCAGCCTGTTCAATCGCGCCCAAGGCATCCAGTACACCGATCGCATGGCCGCGTACTTCACCGGCCATGGAGTGGTGTTCACCGATCTGCTAGGCGAGGTGGCTGCATGAGCCTCACAGCAAAGCAGCCCCGCCCGAAAAAATGCGCCGTCACAACGTGCAGGGCCTCATTCGTCCCCAAGGCAAGCTTCCAGTCTTGGTGTTCACCGGACTGCGGGGTAGTGATCGCCCGGACAAAGCAGGAGAAGAAGCGCAAGGAGCTGGCCCAAGTCGAACGCCGGGAGATCAAGGTTCGCAAGGAGAAGCTGAAGAGCAGGGCGGATCACCTCAAGGATGCGGAGAAGGCCTTGCGCGACTACCGCCGCAACTACGAACTGAGCATCGGGAGTGGCTGTATCAGCTGCGGTCTGAGCCAGGAAGAGATCCGCGCAGCGCAGGGCTGGAAGGTTGGCGGCGCGTTCGATGCCGGCCACTTCATGGGCAAGGGCGCCCGGCCAGAGTTGAGGCTGACTCCTACCAACATCTGGCTCCAATGCAAAGCCTGTAACTCGGGCTCCTACATGCACGCCCGGAAGGGGTACACCGTTTCCCAAGGATTCCGCACCGGCCTCATTGCCCGGATCGGCCTGGAGGCGGTCGAGGCCCTGGAGTCCGACCACGAGCCGCGCAAGTACACCGTCGAAGAATTGAAAGTCATCACCGCCGAATACCGGGCCAAGACTCGCGAACTGAAGAAGGGGTACGCAGCATGATCGAGCCAATCAAGATGAACCCATGTCCATTCTGCGAAGGGCCGCCATGCATCATTGCGCACAACTGGATCACCAGGGAGGAGGTGTTCGAGGAGCACAAGCAGAACGAAGACTTCGACGAGTCGTACGAGGCGCATGTCTGGTGTCATGACTGTGGCGCCCAGGGCCCAAACATCAACACGTGCTCCCTCGGCACATTCGAGCATATCTACGACCTCGAGGTGGCTGACGTGATGCGGATCGCGATTGAGCGCTGGAACGACCGACACAACCGGGCGCGCAGTTGCTACGACGGTGGCGAAAAAGAAGGTTTGAACATCTGGCCGAGGGCTGCAGCATGACCTATCGCAACATTGTTTCAGCAGTGGTTCGGGCCTTGGCCGCCGAGACCATCAACTCCGCCGGCGGCTGCGACTTCGAGCCCAAGGTGCAGTGCGCCAAGCAGAAGGGGGAGATCGTCGGTAAGGAGGCTGCCTTCCTGACCGACTGCTGGGTGTTCGGCCGGCTGCATAAGTCGCTGTCGGCGGCGCACTGGCGGGCATTGGTTGCGAAGTACTCGACCCACGACGAGCGCAAGCATGGTGCAATCCTTGAGCTGCTAAACTCAGTGAAGTCGCCGGCGCCGCAGCGGTTCCGAGAATGCGCGATTCTGACTTGGGCGATTCCCCAGGTGGGCGGTGCCGAGGGCAAACGGTCTGCGACCGTCCTGCCAGCAGCCTGGTACGACATCACCAACTGGGACAACGACGGCAAGCCAGAATCGACCCGGTACCGGTGGCGATCGAACATCCGTAAGGCGTTGGATGACCAGGTCAACGAAGCGCTGACCGCCGCCCAAGAGTTGTTGGATACAGAGGGCTTGATCGAAACTTGCGCGGCGTAGCAAAAAGCCATTGCAATGAGTGAGAAAGTGAGAGAGGATTCACCCATCCTGTCGATCTTGCGCGTTAGGGATTGACACATAGAAGCCCGGCCACTGTGCCGGGTTTTTTGTTTTCCGCTCGTCGCCGCCGTTGCACTTTCCGCCTGATCAGATCCTCTCAAAATTATGCGCAGATCCTGCGCTCCATTGAGGAGACACGCCATGGTGGATGACAACAACGGTCCGGAAGCGCCATACCCTGGGCCAGACGACGAAGCGCCTGATACAGGCGAAGGTCATGGTTCCGGGCTTGATCAGGCTGAGTCTGAGCCCAAGCAAGGCACTGGCGAAAGGCCTGTAGATTGGGATCCGCCGCCCGGCAATCCTGGGTCTGGTCAGGACGCTCAGACGGATCGCGGGAACGGCGGCGCGAAGTAGGCCCAGCGAATGCACACGAAACCCTGAACCCGGCCAAGCGCCGGGTTTTTTATTGCTCCGATTTCACCTGTAGCCAGGACAGCCCTCGGGACTCCCTGGACGCGGTATCGCCGGAAGTCACGCGTCACGAAAGAACACCGGCAGCCCGCGCGCTCTGTTCACACCTGACTTCCAGAGTGGCGCGAGACAGGATCAGCGAGATCGATGCAATGGGGCGTTGACGCTGTGATGGTCTTTGGCTGACTGCTGGAAAGACAGCGACCCTATTTAGGGCCTCGACATTGATCGGGGCTTTTTCGTTTTCGGGCAATGCCCAGGCCGTCGCAGGCCTATTTTCTTCAATCATGCACAGTCGGAGTCGAAGGCATGGAGTTTCTACAGCGCCTGTTCGATAAGCTCGACTGGGCATTTGCCGGACTGATTGGCGCGATCGCTGCCAGCTTCTGGCACCGCGATGACCTGGTAGACCGAAAGGCCTGGGCCATCTTCATTTTCTCGGGTGCGGTCTGCGCCCATTACCTGACGGGCCTGATCAGTTCCTATTTCGGAGTGGTCGAGCCGCGCAGTGTTGCCGGTGTTGGTTTCCTACTGGGCACCTTCGGCGGATCGCTCATTGCCGCCATTACCCGGGCCATCAAAGCCGCTGACCTCTGGGCGTTCATCCGCCAGCGGTTCGGGGGAGGCAATCCACCATGAAGCTTGAACTGATCAACTCCATCGCCTGCGGCCTGATCGCCTTGTGGGCGTTCTGGTGCGTGGTGAGCGGGAAGGTGAGGGACGGCATCCTTGGGAAGCTGATCTACTCGGCCATCGCCATCAGCGCCTATGTGGTCACCACCGGGCACAACAGCTTCCTGTTCGGTCCGACTGTAGCGGGGCTGACGCTGCACATCGCCCTGGCCCTGGCCGGTATCCGCCATCTGTTCATGGTCACGTACTGGCAGCGGGTGAAAGCCTGGCTGTGTCGGCACCTGAACTGTGAGCGCTGCATGGGCTGCGAGAAGAAGCGGTAGAGCGCGACACGTTTCGCGCATCAGCAAATTGTGTCGCGACACTGGAGAGAGTTATGGCCGATCAATCAGGCGAGCACGTTCATTGGGCCGACGATGGTCGTGGGCAGCGTGAGGTCTTCCTCGACGGTGAGCGCATTGATTGCGTGACCTACTGCGACACGAAGGTCGGCATCGCTGTGGTTGCGGAAATGCCGCTGCGTTGCACTGACGGCAAGCACATCGACTACCGCCCTGTGTGGGGTGAGATCAACGTGGTTCCGCTGGAGGGTGTATGACCAACGTAACCCGCCTGCGCCACGCTCTCCCTATGGGCCAGGACATCAACAAGGCGCTGACCGATCTGGATTTGGCGATCGCCAAGGCGGTAGATGCAGCCAAGGCCGCCGGGCTGCCCCAGGGCCTGATCGTCGCAGAGCTGCAAGGGCACGCCCACGCGCAGACCCACATCATGGTGAGCAAATGACCGCCAAGCTGATCGATTTCAAGCGCGAGGGATGGAGAGACGCCGCCAAGACCCTGCGAAAGATCGCCGAAGACCTTGATGCTGGTGTCCACCCGGAATGCACTGTAGGAGCCCTGACCCTGATCGGTGCGAAGGGCGAAGTGACCGTGTTCGGCCTCGGCCCCAAGTGCGACGACCTGCAATGCCTGGGCGCCATGCGCCTGGGCGAGCAGAAGCTGATTGATGTGCTGCTGGATAACGGGGAAGGGTAGGTGTGCCGCAGGTGAGTGCGGCACGGGTGGATCACTTCGCTTTCAGTGCTTCTTGGATCTGGTCGGCGTACTTGGAAAGCCTACTCATTTCGTGTTCAAGCTGACCTGTTGACGTCATTGCTGGTGCGCGCGCCGCGATAACTTCCAGCGCTGCAGCGACAGCATACTTCCGAAGGATTTCCTCAGAGGTCTAGTCTGGTGATGCTTCAAGGACGTTCTTAGCGATTTCGGACATGTTGTTTTCCTTCCGTTGAGTTGAACTGCACCAATACCGGCAACCAGCCACTATTTCAAGCTCAAGGTGAACCATGGATAGGCCACTCCCTCCATCGTCACTGCTTGAGCTGTCGGAGCTATCCGACTTCGGTATACGCCTTACACCAGCGCCGGAAGTGTGGGATTGGCTCCAGACCGAGATCCTTGCCGACACCGGGAGCATTCACAACGTAGACCATGCCCACCTACTGGATGCGGACATCCGGGTCATGTGGGCATCGTCGAGCTTCAACAAGCAAGGCCGCACGGTCCTGGGCCAGGCTGAACAGGTAGCATTCCGCGCAGGTGGTTGGCAGAAAGCCCGGATGGAACAGCAGATGCGTGACTGGTTCGGCGAGGTGCCGGCTTTCATCATCACCCTTGCCGCTGACTACTGCGCCCAGTGCAGCGACGCCGACTTCTGTGCCCTGGTTGAGCATGAGCTGTACCACATCGCCCAAGCGCGTGACGGGTACGGCCAGCCCAAGTTCACCCAGGAAGGCCTACCCAAGCTTGAGATGCGCGGGCACGACGTTGAAGAGTTCGTCGGAGTGGTCCGCCGCTACGGTGCAAGCCATGACGTTCAGGCGTTGGTGGATGCTGCAAACAGTCCTGCTGAGGTGGGGAAATTGAACATATCGAGGGCCTGCGGAACCTGTCTGCTCAAGTTGGCCTGATTCTGTGACAGGTTTTGACGGATGAACCCCATATGGCAGTACTACGAAGCGAGGTCAAAGCCTTCATTGTTCAGGCACTTGCCTGCTTTTGATACGCCATCTCAGGTGGTGGCAGCGGTCAAAGACGGAATTCGGCATAGAGATCAGTCGTCAGCAGTGTGAATCGCACGACCCGACTAAGTATGCAGGGCAGGGGCTTGGCGCGAAGTGGGTAGAGCTATTCCATGCTGCCCGAAAGCGTTTCCGCGAAGAGACCGCGGACATACCGATTGCCAACCGTGCGTTTCGCCTCCGCACGCTTGGGCGCATGGCCGAAAAGGCCGAGAACATGAAGAACATGGCGCTGACTGCCCAGCTGCTGGAGCAGGCCGCCAAGGAGGTGGGTGACGTCTTCGTGAATCGCCGCCTTGAACCAATCAAACCCCCTGGATCAGAGGCGGGTGCCGAACCTGCCGCTGAATATGTGTTGAGGCCTGACGAAGATGTCCCTACCAGCCCGTATCTCTGATGGGCTGGTCGCGCTGACGCCGAAACAGGCGAACATTTACTGCTGGGGCTTCCAGCCTGAGGCGCGCTTTCGCGATGCGGTGTGCGGTCGCCGGTTCGGTAAGACTTTCCTCGGCAAGGCTGAGATGCGCCGGGCCGCAAAGCTCGCTGCTGCCTGGAACGTCAGCGTCGAGGATGAAATCTGGTACGCCGCGCCGACGCAGAAGCAGGCCCGTCGGGTTTTCTGGCGCAGGCTGAAGCAGGCCATCCCGAAATCTTGGCTGGCGACCAAGCCGAACGAAACGGACATGTTGATCACGCTGAAGAGCGGTCACTTACTCCGGTGTGTCGGTCTGGAGAACTACGACGATCTGCGTGGTTCAGGTCTGTTCTTCATCCTTGTGGACGAATGGGCCGACTGCAAATACGCGGCTTGGGAAGAAGTCATCCGGCCGATGCTCTCGACCTGCACCTACACGCTCCCGAACGGCGAGGTTCGAAAGGGCGGTCATGCACTGCGCATTGGCACACCAAAAGGATTCAACCACTGCTACGACACGTTTCAAGACGGTAAGCCAGGACATGAGCCTGACCACCGTAGCTGGCTTTACACGTCACTCGATGGTGGCAACGTTCCGCCGGAAGAAATCGAGGCTGCCCGTCGCAAGATGGATCCCCGGACGTTCCGGCAAGAGTATGAGGCCAGCTTTGAGAACTACCAGGGCGTCGTCTACTACACGTTCAACCGTGAGGCGAACCGCACCAGCGAGACGATTAAGCGCGGCGAGGCGCTGCACATCGGCATGGACTTCAACGTCATGAAGATGGCGGCTGTGGTGCATGTCATACGTGACGACCTACCGCTGGCCCTTAGTGAGTTTTCCGAGGTGCGGGATACGCCAGAGATGATCGACAAGATCAAGCTTCGCTTCCCTGACCACAGCATTGCGATCTATCCGGACGCCAGCGGCCAGAACACAAGCAGCAAGAGTGCAAGCGAGTCGGACTTGTCTTTGCTCAAGAAGGCTGGCTTCACCGTAATTGTGGATTCGACCAATCCGGCGGTGAAGGACCGGGTCAACGCCATGTGCGCGATGTTTGCCAATACCTATGGAGAGCATCGCTACCTGGTGAACGTAGACCAGTGCCCGAAATACACGCAGTGCCTGGAACGTCAGATCTACACGGATAAGGGCGAGCCCGACAAGAAGGCCGGATATGACCACCTGGTGGATGCGCCCGGCTACTTCATTGCCAAACGCTACCCGATCAAAACACGCACAGGCGGAACACGCCGAATTGGAGGCTTGGCCTGATGCCAGTGCAATCGACAAACCCCGACTACGACGCGCACATCGCCGAGTGGAAAATGATGGACGATGCGCTCGAGGGCGAATGCGCCGTCAAGCGCAACCAGCGCAATCTACCCAAGCCCAGCGGCATGGTAGAGGCTGAAAAGCAGGACGGCGACGGCAACAAATACCTGTATGAGAACTACACGGCCAGGGCTCAGTACGAACACTGGGTCCGCGATGCGTTGCGTTCGATGATGGGATTGGTTTCGAGGTTGATTCCCGAGATCATGCTTCCATCTGGCATGCAGGGGCTGGAGGAAAACGCCACCTCTGACGGCTTCGGCCTCAAGCAACTGTTCTTTCGAATGGTTCGCCAGGCTATTTCCCATGGCCGGGTGCCGCTGGTAGTCAATATCGATGAGGGTGGCGAGCCGTACTTCTCGACTTATGCCACTCGCAACGCCATCAACTGGAAGGTAGGCAGCCAGGGCGGCCGGCAGGACCTGATCCTCTCCGTGTTTCGCGAGTTCCGCGACAACAACGAGGATGAGTACGACCACGACAGCAAGATGGTTTATCGCGTCTTCAAGATGATAGATAACGTCTGCCACAGCGAAGTACTGGGGGAAGATGGCGCGACTATCGAAGACCTGAGGCCGCTTGGCACCACTGGTGCTGATGCCCGCCTGATCAAGGGGCTGTATTACTTGCCGGTGATCTATTGCGGCTCGACAGACAACTCGCCTGAAGTGGACGAGGTGCCGCTACTGACCATGGCGCGGGCCGCCTTGAAGTCCTACCAACTCAGCGCTGACTACTTCACCGCGCTGCACCAGACCAGTCACCCACAACCATGGGTTTCCGGGCTTGATGATTCGGTAGAGCTGAGCGTAACCGGCCCATCGGCAGCATGGGATCTAGGCCTAAATGGCAAGTGCGGCTATTTGGAGTTCCAGGGGGCTGGCATTGAAGCGGTTCGCACGGCCATGGACGACCAGAAGAATGCCGCTCTTGAAGCTGGCGCGAAGGTCATGGACGTGGGCGGCACTGAGTCAGGGGAGGCTCGTAAAACTCGCCAGAACGACCAGCACGCCACGCTGCACAGCATTGTCATCACGGTGGCAGAAGCGGTGGAGCAGGCATTGCGGTACGCCGCCGAGTGGAAGGGTTACGACCCGGAGCAGGTCGCGTTCAAGGTCACGCCAGAGTTTGTGATGCCTGAAGTAGATGCCCAGGTGCTCGCCGAACTGCACAAGGGGGTGATGGCGGGCACGATCAGCGCCGACACCTACTGGCAGTACCTCACCACCGGCAAGCTGCCGGAGCGCCCATACGACGAAGAAGCCGATCTGATCAGCGAAGAGCGTGAGTCAGCCGGCATCAACTTGGACAAAGACGATGCCGACGACAAACCTGGCGCAGGCGGACAGCCAGCTAATAGAACAGACGACCCGCCACTCGGTGATGATCGAGCGGCTTAAGGCCGGCGAGGTCAAAAAGTTCGAGAAGTACCTGCGCCAGATCGACAAGCTGGTGCGGGAGCAGTTGACCCGCAAGGAACTGACCACCTACAGCCGGGACCGCCTTGAGCAGTTCCTCGCCCGCGTGGACGGCAAGCTGCTGGACATCTACAAGGCCTACGGCGACCTGGTGCAAGCCGATTTGGTTGACATCGCGTTGTACGAGTCGAGTTTTGAAGCCAGAAGCCTGAGCAATGCGCTCTCCATCGACGCGGTGGTGCCGACAAACACGGTGATCCGCGCGGCGGTGTTCTCCTATCCGCTGCAGGTGAAGGGGATCGACGGTGGCAAGCTGCTGAAAAGCTTCCTGAGCGGCTGGACCCGAACCGAAACTATGCGCGTCACCAACACCATCAGGCTCGGCTTCGGCCAGGGGCAGACAAACGCCCAGATTATCCAGGCGATTCGCGGTACCGCAGCGCAGAACTTCACGGATGGCGTCCTGGCGGTGAGCAACCGCAACGCGGCTGCTGTGGTGCAGACGGCAATCCAGCATGTGGCCACGACGGCACGAATGGAGACGCTGAAGGCCAACAGCGACGTGGTGCTGGGTTATCGCTGGGTGTCGACGCTAGACCGCAAGACCTCGCAGCAATGCAAGGGCCTGGACGGGATGCGCTTCGACCTAGGCAAAGGCCCGCTGCCACCGGCGCACATCAACTGCCGCTCCACCACGGTGCCGACCACCAGGCTGTCGGAGATGTTCACCAAGGACGCCACGCGCGCCTCGGTGGGCGACAACGGCGGGGCCCAGGTGGACGCCAGCCTGAATTATTACGAATGGCTGGCGACTCAGCCGGCGAGCTTCCAGGATCACGCGCTCGGGCCGGTCCGGGGTAAGCTGTTCCGCAATGGCGGCC
Source organism: Pseudomonas hefeiensis (assembly GCF_030687835.1). Classification (NCBI taxonomy): domain Bacteria; kingdom Pseudomonadati; phylum Pseudomonadota; class Gammaproteobacteria; order Pseudomonadales; family Pseudomonadaceae; genus Pseudomonas; species Pseudomonas hefeiensis. The sequence goes on along the minus strand of NZ_CP117449.1, from coordinate 3,507,589 downwards.
TGACGCCGGAGAAGTTCGCCAAGCTGCAGCTGGACAAATCGTTCAAGCCGCTGACCTTGGCCCAACTCAAAGAGCTCGAGCCTGACATGTTCACCCGAGCAGGCGTTACACTCGGCGCTCAACCAGGCTGAGCCCCTTATGCTAATCATTGTCGAGGATGGAACAGGACGGCCAGACGCCAATAGCTTTGTGCCGTTGGAGAAGCTGGTCTTCTACCGCAACTACTACGGCTTCCCGCTTCCTGCTACTGAAAACGAGCAGAAGGCCCTGCTATTGCGCGCTGCTGCCGACATGAACGCCATGGAATGGAAGGGCGCCAAGACGCGAGACACGCAGGCGATGGCCTGGCCCCGGCGGCAGTGCAGGGTTGGCTTGGAAACCCTGTCTGAAACATTTGTCCCGTTCGAAATTGAATGGGGTCAGCTCAGGCTGGCAGTAGAGCTGTACGCAGCGGATAACGGGTTCGGCATTCCTGAGCCTGCCTTCGGCACCGAGAAAGACGGGGAGCGCGTGGCATTGCTGCGCAGCAGCCCTGGCGCCATGCTTCGACCTCCACCGTATGCACCGAGCAGGACGCAGTTTGCCGATTACCTGGTAATGCGTGGATTGCTTGTTGTGCCTAATTAGGGTGGTTCGTCACATTTAAGTACCGCCTTAAGGTGGCGGATGGCACAGTCGAGCTCCCGTAAATGGAGCTTGAGACGTGCCTAAAACAGCAAAGGAATACCTTGATACACAGCTTTCTGAAAAGCCCGAATCCGAGCGGGATACGGGCTCCCCATACATCTTTGCGATACTCGATTTTCAGGAGATCGAACCTGGAGATGTGACCCTCGGCATGAAGAATGAAATTATTGCCCTGGCAATTCCCAGGCTTCAGAAAGCTTATCCCTGGGCCTCAGCCATTCTCCCAGATCAGATGGGCATCAACTCAGGCGGCTGGCTTATGCATTTCAAAGTCATCCGATAGATTCGCAAATCAAATACAGACCTCGGCCATGCCGGGGTTTTTTTATGCCTGCGAAGCGGGCCGACCAAACCCAAGGGGTGCACCAAGTGGCAGACGAAAACCAGATTGATCTTGAAGACCCGGCAGTGAAATCGGCCATCGCAGCAGCGGTGGAAGCAGCGACTCAAGGCCTCAAGAACAAAAACACCGAGCTGCTTGGCTCGCTCAAAACGACCAAGACCGAACTGGACGGCTTCAAAACCCAGTTCGAAGGCCTGGACATCGATGCGGTGAAGGGCCTGCTGACCAAAGTCGGCCAGGATGAGGAAACCAAACTCATCGCTGAGGGCAAGCTCGACGAGGTCATCACCCGTCGCACCGAGCGCCTGCGCACCGACTATGACAAGCAGTTGGCCGCACAGAAAGAGCGGGCTGACAAGGCCGAGGCCTTCGCGGCCAAGTACAGCGACAAAGTCCTGGCCGACTCAATCCGCGCAGCCGCCATCAAGGCCGGTGCGCTCCCTGAGGCTGCCGAGGACATCATCCTGCGCGCCCGGGGCACTTTCAAACTCAGTGAAGACGGGGAGGCGATCGCCACCGACCGTGATGGCGAGGTCATCTACGGCAAGGACGGCAAAACGCCTCTGTCGCCGCTCGAATGGGCGGAATCGCTGCGTGAAACAGCAACACACCTGTGGCCAAGGGCTCAGGGCGCCGGGCAGACCGGCGACAACGGTGGCAAGGCCACGAAGAAATGGGGCGAATACACGGAAACAGAGCGCGCTGCGCTGGCCGCGTCCAACCCCGAAGCATTCAAAAAACTTCAGGCCACCAAAGGAACCTAACCCATGGCTTCGACCCAACTGTCCGACATCTTCGTCGGCGAGTACTACGCGTCCCTCGACCCGGTAAACAGCCCGGAAAAAACCGCCGTATACGAATCCGGCATCGTCACCCGTTCTCCAGTGCTGGATGAAATCGCCTCCGGCAGCCAGGGCACCGCCGAGGTCAGCTACTGGCAAGACCTCGATCCGGATGAGGCGCCGAACATCAGCAACGATGACCCGGACGACCTTGGCGAGGTCGGCAAGGCGGAGCAGGAAAGCATGCGTGCTCGCGTGCTGTACCTAAACAAAGGTTATGGCGTGTCTGACTTGACCGCCGAGCTGGCAAACAGTGAGCCGATGCAGCACATTCGCAACCGCTTCGGTACCTATTGGAACCGTCAGTGGCAGCGTTACCTGCTGGGCGCGGCTCGGGGTGTGATCGCTTCGAACATCCTCAACGATGGCGGTGACATGGTCGTCGATGCTGGCGCGACCATCAGTGCGGGCGCGTTCCAGGATGCTGCGTTCACTGCGGGTGATGCTGCTGACGTGTTCTCCGCCATTGGTGTTCACTCGGTTGTCATGAACCAGATGGTCAAGCAGGACCTGATCGAGTACCTGCGCGACTCCACTGGCAAAATCATCCTGGCCACCTACTTGGGCAAACCAGTCTTCATGGATGACAGCCTCATCTACGGTCCCGGCCAGTACCTTTCGGTGTTCTTCGGTGAGGGCGCATTCGGCTACGGCGTAGGCAAGCCGAACAAGCCGGAAGAGATGCAGCGCAAGCCTGATGGCGGCAATGGCGGCGGTGCCGAGGTCCTGTGGGAGCGGAAAACCTACATCCTCCAGCCTGCCGGCTTCAGTTGGGTTGGTGCGAACAGCCAGAACCTCAGCCCAACGGCGACCCAGTACGCGGCCGCAGCCAACTGGGAGCGGGTCTTCGACCGCAAGCAAGTCCCTTTCGCCGCTGTGATCAGCGGCACCGTCACCCCATAACTCAGCCTCGGCAGGGCGCTTGATTGCGCCCTGACCGATCTGGAGAGAGTCATGAAGATTATCTACACCGACAAGCCGGGCAACGAGTCCGGGGTCTGTTATCGCCTGCTCGACCAGTTCTTCGGCGTCATTGGTGGAGCCAAAGAGGTGGTGGTTGACGGTGACAAGCCGAACATCATCGAGGCTTACAAGCGCGCCGGGATCATCGTAACTGACGGCAAGGCCCCGCTCTTGCGTGAAGACGGCCCAACGGTTGCCGAGTTCATCGCCGCCGGCCACAAGGCGAGCGCCTATCCACCCGAAGGCTATGCCTCGCGCAGCACTCCCGAGGAAATCGCGGAAGCGTTGAAGGCTGAGCAGGATCCGCCCGAAACCGACCCTCTGAAAATGAAGGTCCCGGAGCTGAAAGAGTGGCTCACCCGCAAGGGCATCGCCTTCGAATCCACCGCGCTGAAAGAAGATCTCCAGGCCCTGGTGCCGAAGGAATAAGGACAGGCAAATGACCGACTTCATCACCGTTGCCGATGTTGACGCCCTGTTGGGTCCTGGCTGGGCCGGCACTGGTGATCCGGTCCTTGCTGTGGCTATGGCCAACGCCTGGCTCACGGCCAAGATTAATCGACCTGTTGCCGATCCGACCCCTGAAGCCATCAAGCTTGCTGGAGCTCAGGTCGCGAAAGAAGCGGCGGCGGGCAAGTTGTACACGTCCACGCAGAAAGAAGTGCAGAGCAAGACAGTATCGGCTCAGTCTGGCACCTCGGTCAGCAAAACCTACGTGGCCGGCTCTACCGATCAGTCGGCGGGCGTGAACTTCGCCCTGGCGCTTCTGGCGCCTTGGATCAAGCGCTCAGGCGTGATGATGCTGAAAAGGACCTAACCATGGGGATGCGCGAAGAGATCCAGGCGGAACTGGCCGAGGCGTTTGACGACCCGGATGGTCTGGCCGATGCCGTGAAGCCTGTAGTCGGGGTTCGGAAAGTCCAGGGCGAATATGACCCTGAAACCGGAACCATCCCTGAAGTCATCACAAGCTATGCAGGGCGTGGCATTTTCGGCAGCTACCTCAGCAAGGAAATCGACGGAACGTTGATCCAGACGACCGACCAGAAGCTCACCATCCTGCAGAACGAATTATTCATCACGCTGCTTAGCGTTCCGACCGCCACCGTGGCGACGCCTGAAATTGGCGATGTCATCGGTGGCAAGCGAGCCCTGAACGTTAGCCAGGATCCCGCGGGCGCAACCTGGACCGTTCAGTTGAGGGTTTGATATGGCAAATCGCGGAACAGGCCAGTCCGGCAGCTTCGCCCTGAGTCTGGCGGAATTCGCTGCCCAAACCGGTGAAGCCATCGACGCCAGTGTGCGCGAGATCATCATCGAGGTTGGTAGCAGCCTGATCCGTATGTCTCCCGTGGGTAACCCGGAGATATGGGCCCAGAACGCAGTGGCGACCCAGTACAACAAGGCTGTCGACGACCACAACGCCGAACTGCGCAGCGACCCGGACAATCTCACGAAGGGTGACCTGCTCAAGAAAGGCCGCAAACTCAACGATGGCATGGACGTCAAGGCGCCCGAGGGATATGTCGGCGGTCGCTTCCGTGCGAACTGGCACATATCGCTCGGTGTGGTCGAGAACGTCACTTTTGATGACGTCGACCCGAGCGGTGCTGACACCACTGCTGCTCTAGTGGCCGCGATGAACGACTTCACCGCCGGCCAAATGGCCTACATCATCAACAACTTGCCGTATGCCGTCCCGCTCGAGTTCGGGCATTCGACCCAAGCCCCCGGCGGCATGGTTCGTATCACCGTGGCCCGCTTCCAGCAGATCGTGCTGGAGGCCATTAGGAACAACCAGGTATGAGCCACAAGATAATCCGCTCGTTGCTGGAATCGCGCCTCAAGGCCTGGGCCGCCGCCAGAACACCGACGTTGCGCATCGCCTACCAGAACGTGCCATTCACCCCGAACATTGATGAGACGCACCTGCGGGCGTTCCTGCTTCCCGCCGGGACCGACAGCAACGACCTGGCCGGCGCGCACCGGCTCTACAGCGGGCTGTTTCAAATCACCATCGTGACGCCGGCGGGCAATGGTCCCGCCGGCGCCGAGACGATCGCCGATGAGCTCGCCGCGCTGTACCCGCTGAACGATCGCCTTGTCCGTGATGGGCTCACGGCTCTGATCATGACTCCAGTTGAACCCGGTCCTGAACAGACCGAAGACACCGCCTTCACGTTGCCGGTGTCCTTCCAGTACCGAGCCGACACGACTTAATCCGCCCGTTGGGCAACCCCGGAACCCGCCATTGAGCGGGTTTTGTCATTTCTGCACAGAGGAAAACCCATGAGCGTTTCTATTCCCAACGGCACTACTTTTGAAATCGCGAGTGTGATGAGCCTTGCGAAGCCGTTCACCGCCATCTCCAACGCCAACCCGGCGCTGCTGACAGCCGCGGCCCATGGCCTGGCCGATGGCGACACCATCGTTGTTGACTCGGGCTGGGCGAAGCTGAACGGTCGTCCCGCGCGGGTTATCGACTCGGACGTCGGCGACTTCGCGGCAGAAGGTATCAACACCACCAACGTGAAGGCCTACCCAGCGGGCTCCGGGGCTGGCTCTGTTCGTGCGGCTTCTGGCTGGGTTCAGATTTCGCAGATCACTGAGCCAGCGGCAAATGGTGGCGATCAGCAGTTCCTCACCTACGGCTTCCTGGAAGATGACGATGACCGCCAGCTCCCGACCACCAAGTCGGCCAGCAGCATGACGCTACCGGTGGCGGATGACCCGAACCAGGCATTCGTCGCGGTCGTTGAAGCTGCTGATGAGGATAAGGAGCCGCGCTTGATCCGCGCGAACCTTCCTTCGGGCTCGACCATTCTCTACTACGCCTACGTGTCGATCACCGCGACCCCGACTATGAACCGAAACAACATCATGACTCGGACTATCACGCTGTCGTTCGCATCCCGCCCGACCCGCTACAACGCCTAAGGAGGCCTTATGGCAAAGTTCTCTATCGCGCCAAAGCCGACCTTCACGGTTGATGTAGCGATTCCCCAGGTGGGCGGCAAGCCAGTGATGGTGCCGTTCACCTTCCAGTACCGAGATCGAACCGCCCTGGCAGAGCTGTTCGACGCCTGGAGCGCGAAAGCCGAAACCCTCAACGAGAGCTTCAAGGGCACTGAGCCCACCATTTCGCAGATCACCGAAGCAGAAGTCGAGCAAGGTGTTGATCAGATCCGGGATCTGGTTGTTGCCTGGGGCTTCAGCGACAAGCTCAACGACGAATCCATCACCGCCCTGGTGAAGAGCTGCATCGGTGTTTCGGATGCGGTGGTAAAGGCCTACAGCGACGCTTTCGGCAAGGCTCGCCTGGGAAACTAACGGCCGCTGCCCGGGCGCTCTACGAGCCAGCCGCTACCGCCGAACAACTAGCGGTATTCGGATTCTCCCCTGAAGACTATGACGAGACGTTCGAGGTCTGGCCGGACGCCTGGCATTCGTTCCTCGTCATGGACGCCATGGGAACGCAGTGGCGCACCGGCGCGTGCGGCGCAACCGGCCTTGATTACGGCGTGCTCCCCAGTGTGATGCGCCTGGTTGGAGTGCCGGCGAACCAGCGGCAGACAGTTTTTCAGGATCTCCGCGTGATGGAATCGGAAGCTATCGCGGTTATGGCTGACATGCGTGACAACCGCCCGTAACAACGGGCACTTATTCAAGGTGAGTCGATGAACATTGCAGAACTCGGCGTCAAGATCGACTCGGCCGATGCAATTCAGGCGAAAACCAGCCTGGATGAAATGGCGAAGGCTGGCGGTCGGGCCGAGCAGTCCGCCGTTTCGCTGATGAATGAAATGCAGGCTCTGGAGAAGTCGCTGTCCACCGGCGCCAAAACCACCCAGGACCTGGCGAAGCAGCGGGACGCTCTGGCCAAGCTGACCAAGACCGGCGCCTATGGCGAGGCTGAGTTCACCAAGATCACCGCCCAACTCGACAAGCAACAGGTAGCCCTGGCCAAGTCCACCATGGACGAGCAGAGGGCACTCAACAGCCTGCTGGGTGCAATTGATCCAGCCCGCGCGGCAATGGCGAAGCTGGACAAGCAGGTCGAGGATCTGGGTAAGCACCTGGACGCCGGCCGGATCAGTCAGGACCAGTTCAACACGTCCTTGAGCAAAATCGACAAGGATTACGCGAAGCTCGAAAAGACCTCTAGCGGATTCGACAAGCTGCGGCTCGGCTCACGCCAGGCCCAGGAGAACGTCGTTCAGCTCGGCAACGCTCTGTCCTCGGGAGACTGGGGCAGCGGTGTGCGGGCCGTCGCGCAGTTGGGGGCTGGTGCTGGCGCATCGGCTGCTGGACTGCTCGCAATTCTTGCTCCTATCGCGCTGGCAACGGCAGCCGTCGGCGCGCTTGGGGTTGCCTTTTACAAGGGCGGTAAAGAGCAGGACGACTTCAACGAATCACTGACCCTGACCGGCAACTATGCAGGCGTGAGTGCCGGGCAACTTGGCGACATGGCTCGCCAGGTGAGCGCCACCATAGGCACAACCGGTGCGGCTGCCGATGTTCTGGCCTCATTGGCAGGCAGCGGCAAGATCGCTGGTGAAAGTTTCGTAGGCATCGCCCAGGCTGCCATTTCGATGCAGGAAGCCACGGGCAAGGCTGTCGGCGACACTGTCGCAGAGTTCAAAAAGCTTGCAGATGACCCAGTCAAGGCCTCCGCCGCGCTCAACGAGCAGTATCACTACCTGACAGCTTCGGTCTATTCGCAGATCGCCGCTCTGGAAGAGCAGGGCGACCATGCTGGCGCTGTGAAGCTCGCGACCGAGCAATATGCCGACGCCATCAACGAGCGCACGCCGAAGATCCTCGAAAACCTGAGCTTCTGGGAGAAGGGATACAACGCAGTCGCCCGGGCTGCTGATCAGTTGAAGAACCTGGGTCGCCAGGACATCGGCTCGGACATTGAGCAGGCCCGGAGCAACCTGGCCGCTGCGCAGTCCGGCGATGTCGGGTTGTTTCAGAACAAGCAGGAGATGATCGACCTCTACACCAATCGGCTGAACATGCTGGAGGATCAGCAGGTGGCCGAGGCCGATATTGCGAAGTGGCAGGGCGAGCAGGCCAAGGCACAGATGAGCGCCGTGTCCGCCATGTCGAAAATCGACGCGCTCACCAAGTCGTCACTGACCAATGAGCAGAAGCGCGCCGACGCGATCAAGGATTACAAGAAGCAGCTCGACGATATCCGCAAGGTTGACCCAAAGGATGCTCGGCTCGACCAGGCGGCAATCGACAAGAACATCTCCAACATCAACGACAAGTTCAAGGATCCGAAGGGGGCCACAGGCAGCGTCGACCTGACCGGCTTTAACAACGCGAAAAACCTCCTGGCCGAAACCCTGGCCTATTACAAAAACGCCGACAAAGAGCTGGAGGCTTCGCAGCGCGCCGGGGTCATCAGCCAGGCGAGCTACACCGAACAGCGGGTCAGTCTGCTGAAACAGGAAGCGGTTGAGGTTGCCCAGGGTTACGAGGCAGAAATCTCTGCATTGGAGGCAGCGAAGACCAAAAAGGGAACGACTGCCTCGCACATCATCCAGATCGACCAGAAGATCAGCGATGCACGCTCCGCGATGGTCAAGGCCCAGCAGGAAACGGACAGCCAACTCTCGATCATTGCAACCAATGAGGAAGGCCGGCTGCGCAAGCAGACCCTGGCAGTTAGCACATACACCGGGGCGCTACAGCGGCAAGTGGAAACGCTTCGGCAGCAAGGTATTCGTGCTGCATCTGGTCTCGGCCAAGGTGATCGCCAGCGTGGGCTGACGGACCAGCAGAACGGCATCGACGACCGCATCAACCAGCAGCGCCTGGAACTGGCAAATCAGTACGGCGACGGCTCCCGAGGCATGAGCCTCGACGAGTACACGCAGAAGCTCAATGCACTGAAAACCACGCAACAGGATCTGCACGACACCGTCCAGGCCAACTATGACGACATGACTGCTGCCCAGGGTAGCTGGAGCGCAGGCGCATCGTCGGCATGGCAGAACTACCTGGAATCGGCGCGGGACGTGGCCGGGCAGACCAAAAGCCTGTTCACCAACGCCTTCAGCTCAATGGAGGATGCGATCGTCAACTTCGCCATGACAGGGAAGCTGTCGTTTGCTGATTTCACCAAGTCGATTCTCGCGGATATGGCGCGCATTGCGGTTCGGCAGGCCAGCTCCCATGCGATGAGTGCGCTCTTCGGTCTTGCCGCATCTGCCGCCGGCTCGTATTTCGGTGGAGGGGCCACATCTGCCGGCTCAACCCAGGCCGGGTATTCCGGCGACCTATCAGGTTTCACCCCGGGCAGCGTGCAGGCCAAGGGCGGCGCTTGGTTGGGCGGCGTGCAGATGTTCGCCAACGGCGGCGCCTTCACGAACTCCATCGTGAGCAAGCCGACAGCTTTCGGTATGGCTGGCGGCGGGATCGGGGTAATGGGCGAAGCAGGGGATGAGGCGATCATGCCACTGACCCGCACGGCCGGCGGTCAGTTGGGTGTGCGGGCTATCAGTGGTGGCAGCAGTGGCGGGGGGAACGTTTACAACTTCCCCGTGGCAGTTTCCGTGCAGACCGCCGGTGACGGTGGCGCGACCACAGCGGAAGATACCACGCAACTGGGCAAGGGTATCCAGCAGGCAGCCAAGGTCGAAGCCGAAACGGCTATCTCCAGGGGCTTGCAGCCAGGCGGCGCCATCTGGCGCGTTATCAACGGGAGGGGCTGATGGCTATCGAAACGTTCACCTGGCCCACCCAGCACGGAGACGCACCCGATATCACCTATCGGGTGCGCACCGCGCAGTTCGGCGACGGCTACAAGCAGATCGCCGGCGACGGGCCGAACAACAAAGAAGACTCCTATCCGATCACCTACACCGGGTCTCGCGCCAGGGTGCAGGAGATCATGGACTTTCTCGACCGCCATGCCGGCGCCAAGGCTTTTCTCTGGACGACGCCGCTGGGTCAGCTTGGCCTGTTTTCCTGCGTGAACCCTACTCCAACCCCCGTCGGGGGAGGGGTCTTCAAGCTTACGGCCACATTCAACCGGGCCTTCCAACCATAAGGGGCAACCATGCCGCTGATCAGTGACATCCAGGTTCTCGAACCTGGCAGCGAAGTGCTGCTCTTCGAATTGGACGGCTCCGACTACGGTGCGGACATCCTGCGCTTCCATGGGCACGCTATCCCGCACACCGAGGCCGAGCTGATCGCCGCCGGCGCCGCCGCCGATGAGCTGCCGGCCAAGCCGATCTACTGGCAGGGCAACGAGTACAGCGCCTGGCCGATGCAGATTGACGGTATCGAATCCAACGGCGACGGCACGGCGGTTCGCCCAACGCTGTCGGTGGGCAACGTCAATGGCCGGATCACAGCCTTGTGCCTGGCCTTCGACGACCTGCTCGAGTTCAAACTGACCATGCGGCACACGCTGGGCACTTACCTGGATGCTGAGAACTTCCCCGGCGGCAATCCGCAGGCAGACCCAACTCAGGAGACGATCGAGGTCTGGTACATCGACCAGAAAACGAACGAGGACGGGGAGACGGTTACCTGGGAGCTTGCCAGCCCGGGCGACGTGGGCGGTGAGTCCATCGGGCGACAGGCCACAACGCTTTGTCATTGGTGCCTCACTGGGGGCTATCGCGGCCCAAATTGCGGCTACACCGGACCCTACGTGACGAAAGACGGTGCGGTCACGGATAACCCTGAGTTGGATGAGTGCGACGCCACGCTGGGTCGCGGCTGCATCCCGCGCTTCGGCGAAGGCAACGCCTTGCCCTTCGGTGGATTCCCTGCCGTTTCCCTGATCGCCCGGAGCTGACCATGCGCAAACACATCTTGACCGCGATCCAGACTCATGCAGCGGCCGAGTACCCGAAAGAGTGCTGCGGTCTTCTGCTGGCCCTGGGCCGAAAGCAGCAGTACTTCCCCTGCAAGAACATCGCGACCGAGCCGAACGAGGAGTTTTGCATCGCTCCAGAGGATTACGCCGCGGCGGAGGACTTGGGCGAGGTGATCGGGATCGTTCACTCTCACCCGGACGCCACCAGCCGGCCGTCACCGCGAGACCTGGCGATGTGCGAAGCCACAGCAATGCCCTGGCACATCCTGAGCTGGCCGGAAGGCGACCTGCGGACGGTGGTGCCCACCGGTGAGACGCCGCTGCTGAAGCGACCCTTCGTCCACGGAGCCTGGGACTGCTGGCAAGTCTGCGCCGACTGGTACAAGCGCGAGTGGGGGCTTGAGTTCGAAGCCTTCAAGCGTGCCGACGGCTGGTGGGAGAGCAAGGACAACACCAGTCTTTACGAGGCGAACTATGAGGCCGCCGGCTTCTACCGGGTCGACCAGCCACAGCGCGGCGATATGATCGTGATGGAGGTTGGCCGGACGGTTTACCCAAACCATGCCGGGATATTCCTTGGTTCAGACCCGGGGTTGCCCGGCGAGGATTCCGAGACCTTCGGCCCCGGGCCGTTCCTGCTGCACCACCTGTACGGCCGCCCGGGCGAGATCATCGTTTTTGGCGGGCCATGGCTCGACCGAACGCGCCTGATTCTCAGGCACAAAGATGCACAACCAACCACATGAAGCGGCATGGCCGCACGGGACAAATATATGAAAGGCGTGATCGAATCAGAAGCAAAAACCGCCAGCGGCGAACCGGTCTGGCGGCTAACCAAGGGTTAATTCCCTTTGTTCTCCAGCAGTTTTTCGATGTCCGCTGCGCTTTTTTGGACAACGCTCAGCGGCCACTCATAAGCATCAAACGCTTCTCCTTCAGCGCATCCGCTGGCAGGCACTTCTGTGAAAAATTTAGCGGCGGCATCAAGGGCCGCTCCATCAAAGCCCGGGGATTTTTTGAGAGCATAGGTTAAAGATGCCAGAGCCATCAGGACGCCTTGTTCGAAAGGTTTTACTTGGTATGCCACATTGACCTCCAGGTCATAAACGCGCCGAAATTGGCGCAATCCCAGTCCTTGGGCTTGCAGGCGAAGGACTGGGGAAATCCTTTAACCTTTGGTTTGGGTTTCGACGATCAGGCGCCACTCAACTTTTTTTGTGTTGGTGTGCTGATGTTTGTTTTGAGGGGGGAAGCGGTCATCCTTGTTCGAGGTGATCTCATCACCACATCCTTCGCAACGATAGATTCCTGATACCGGAACAGTGCTTGATATCTGGTAAAGCGTGTCCCAGACGGCGCCACCCAGGACGGTCTTTGGTGTCTTTTTCAGGTACTGGACTGTTTCTTCGATTACTCGCGCCATAGCGGTACCGCCTCGTTTGGTTTGGAGGCACAACGCTACTACGATGGGATCCAATCCAGTTACTGGGCTTTCGTCCATGCTGGATATCCCAACAGCCTGACGCTATGCTCGAGGGACTCACTCAGAGATCGCCAGTATGGAAGACGTTGCAGGAAAGCTATTACCGGTCTTACAGGCGCTTTTGCCCGGATTTCTGGCGACAGTCGTTTTCTATTGGTTGGCAGATGCGAAAAAACCCGCACAGTTTGAGCAGGTGATTCAGGCCTTGATTTGTACTGCGTCGATCAAATTCATTGTCGACGTGATTGCTGGAGTCGCTCTGTGGGCGGGACAGTGGCATTCGTTCGGTGCCTGGACAACAAATGTCGCCACCACATGGTCACTCGCGCTGGCAATAATCCTTGGCCTCTCGTTGGCCTATCTTTCCCAGCATGACTTGCTCTATAAATTAGCTCGACGGGTTGGCCTTACCTCGAGGGCATCTGTTGGCGAATGGAGGTTCGCCTTCCTACGATTTTCCGATCGCGGAATTGTGCTGAATCTCAAAGATGGACGTAGGCTCATGGGGTATCCATACGCATGGCCTGCAGAGCCAGAAAATGGACATTTTGTTATGCAGTACCCAACATGGATCGTTGGTGAGGATGCTAAGCCTCAGGACGGAGTATCGTTCCTCATGGTTGCAAATACTGATGTTCAATGGGTCGAATTTCTAGAGCCGCAGGGGAAACCGAAATGAATGATCAAAATGGGCGTCCAATGATCTTGGAGCGCAAGCACGTTAATGATGGAATGAACGTTAATCCTGATCGGACTAGAAGCGTATTACCGCCTCAGCCCCCTAAGGCTCCACCTCCGGCGCCGACCCCTAAAAAGGATTGAACATCAAGCCCAGCCCACCCGCTGGGCTTTTTCATTTCTGATACCTTGTGGCCATCTTCCACAGGAGTGACCCCATGAGATTGTTCGTAGGCGCGGTAGCTATTGCTTTGCTGGCGGGGTGTGTTTCCCCTGGCGAACTGGAGTCGAAGGATCCCAGCATTTCGGCCAGTACGGGGAAGGACCCGAAGCGGTACGCGCTTTGCGTTCTCCCGAGATGGCAGGACGCGCGCAGCGACGTGACCCTGTCCGAAACGGAGCATGGCTATCGGCTGATCGCCGCGACCAACAACATGACCGACGAACTGTTGAGTATCCGCAAGACGTCTAAGGGCAGCGCTGTAAAGCTGTACCAGCGCATGGCCTGGGCGCCAGGTTATGGGCGAAGCGATATGGAGCAGGCGGTGAGAAGCTGCCTGTAAAGCGAACAACAACATCAAGCCGCCTCAGGGCGGCTTTTTTATGCCCGGAGAAATCATGGCTGCCATAAATGCTACCTCTCACGCAATGACGACAATCCTGCTGTCGGGGCCGCTGATCAAATTGTTTGGCAGGGTTCACCGGCGCGAGCTTGGTAGTAAATCGGTAGGTGAGGCCTTCAAGGCGCTGAAATGCACAATTGAAGGCTTCGAGACGGCCATCAAGGATCTTGAGCGGAGAGGAATGCGGTTTGCCATTTTCCGCAATCGGAAGAACGTGGCCGAGAAAGAGTTCGCGCTGGGCGGTACCGAAGAAATCAGGATTGTCCCTGTGATTTCTGGCAGCAAGCGCGCCGGGCTTCTCCAGACCATCATCGGCGCAGTATTAATTGCCGCGTCGTTTATCCCTGGCTTCCAGGCGCTGGCGCCAGTCGGTATTGCTCTCGTCGCCGGTGGTGTAATCCAGATGCTCAGCCCCCAAGCCTCTGGCCTCAAGACCAGCGCTTCCCCCGAGAACGCACCGTCCTATGCCTTCGGCAGTGCCAAGAACACCACGGCCAGCGGTAACCCCGTACCGATCTGCATCGGCGAACGCCGGTGGGGCGGGATGATCATTTCCGCATCGATCTACGCCGAAGACAAACAGTAACGATATCGCAGCAAGCAGGCCGCCCATGAGGCGGTTTTTTTACGCCTGGAGGAATGTATGGGCGCAGCACGCAAGATCGATATTCACGGCGCGAAAGGCGGAGACAAGAAGCCTAAGTCCCCGACCGAGGCCAGCGACAACCTGCGCTCCACGAACATTGCCAAGCTGTTGATCGCGGTGGGCGAGGGCGAGTTTGAGGAGGCTCCCACTGCAGCCAACATCTTTCTCGACAACACGCCAATCAACGATGCCAGCGGCAACGTCAACTTCCCGAACGTGAAGTGGGAGTGGCGCTCCGGGTCTGTCGATCAGACCTATATCCCTGGCATTCCATCAGTCGAGAACGAGACATCGCTGAACATCGAGCTGCGCAGTGATGCGCCATGGGTCCGCTCGGTCACCAACACCCAGCTCTCGGCCGTGCGCGTCCGCTTTGCCTGGCCTGCGCTCCAGCGCCAGGACGATCAAGGCAACATTGGCGGCTACCGGATCGAGTACGCCATCGACGTGGCTACCGACGGCGGTGCCTATCAGCAAGTTCTGACCGATGCTGTGGATGGCAAGACCACCACCCGTTACGAGCGCTCCAAGCGTGTTGACCTGCCCGAGGCAACCACCGGCTGGCAGATCCGTGTCCGCCGCATTACGCCGAACCAGAATAGCAACAAGATCGCAGACACCATGCTGATCGCCGGCTTCACTGAGGTGATCGACGCTAAGCTGCGCTACCCGAACACCGCGCTGCTGTACATCGAGTTCGACGCCGAGCAGTTCACCAACATTCCGGCCGTCACCGTGAAGAGCAAGGCCAGGAAATGGCAGGTTCCAAGTAACTACGATCCGATCAGCCGCACCTACACCGGCACCTGGGATGGCAGCATGAAGCTGGCCTGGACCAATAATCCGGCCTGGATCACGTACGGCATTTGCACCGAGGACCGTTTCGGCCTGGGCAAGCGCATCAAGACGTTCATGGTCGACAAGTGGGAGCTGTACCGGATTGCCCAGTACTGCGACCAGCTTGTGCCCGATGGCCTTGGCGGAACCGAGCCACGCTTCCTGTGCGACATGAACCTGCAAGGCAAGGCCGACGCCTGGACGCTGCTGCGGGATATCTCCGGCATTTACCGCGGGATGACCTACTGGGCCCAGGGTCAGCTGATCATGCAGGCCGACATGCCGCGCGCGCAGGACTTCGACTACGTCTTCACCCGGGCAAACGTCATCGAGGGGAAATTCTCGTATGGCAGCGCTTCGGCGAAGACCCGGTACACCCGGGCCCTGGTCAGCTACGACAACCCGTCGAACAACTACGACACTGACGTCATTCCGTTTTCGGACCTGGACCTCCAGCGCCGCTACGGGGACCGGCCAACCGAGCTGAGCGCCATCGGTTGCACCCGCGCATCCGAGGCCCAGCGCCGGGGCAAGTGGGCGATCCTGAGCAACAACCTGGACCGCACTGTCACCTTCAAGACCGGCATGGAAGGCGTGATCCCGCTCCCGGGCCACATCATCCCAGTGGCTGACTCGCTGCTGGCTGGACGGGAGATTGGTGGGCGCATTTCGGCTGTGGCCGGTCGCGTTGTAACCCTGGACCGCGACACCCTAGCAAAGGCGGGCGATCGGCTGATTATCAACCTGCCAGGCGGACGCGCCGAAGGGCGCACCGTGCAGAGCGTTGCCGGCCGCGCCGTGACCGTTACCGTCGCCTACAGCGAGGCGCCGCGGGCACAGCTTCAGTGGGCGCTCGATGCCGATGACCTGGCGATTCCGCTCTATCGCGTGCTGAGGACCAAGCGCACCACCGAGGGCGACTTTGAAATCAGTGCTCTGCAGTACGAGCCGAGCAAGTTTGCGCACATCGACACCGGCGCACGCCTCGAGGATCGGCCAATCAGCGTGATCCCCATCACCGTGGTCCCGGCGCCTGCGAGCGTCACAGTCGCCTCGGTCTCCTCTGTTGTTCAGGGGTTGGCAGTGGCCACAATGACAATCAGCTGGCCAGCGGTTGAGGGGGCCGTTGCCTATGACATCGAATGGCGCAAGGACAGCGGTAACTGGATCAAGGTGCAGCGCACCGGCTCGACCAACGTAGACGTGGTGGGCATCTATGCGGGTGCTTACGTTGCCCGGGTCCGTGCCGTGAGTGCGTTCGATATCTCCTCGATCTGGCGCAACTCTGTGCTGACCGAACTTGCCGGCAAGGATGGCCTACCACCGGCCGTGTCGTTCCTGACGGCCACACCCTTGCTGTTTGGTATTTACCTCAAGTGGGGCTTTCCCGACGGATCGAGCGATACCCAGCGGACAGAGATTTGGTACGGCCCAACCACTGATCAGGAGGCATCGACCAAGCTCACTGATCTGGCATACCCACAAAGCGACTTTTCCCTGTTGGGCCTGGCCGCTGGGGTGACTTTCTATTTCTGGGCTCGCCTGGTGGACCGGATCGGCAACATTGGACCATGGTATCCGGTTGGGATTGGGGTCCAGGGGCAGTCGAGCTCGGAAGCAGGTCCTATCCTCGACATGATCGCCGGTCAAATAGGTGAGACAGAACTAGGTCAGGACATCCTGGACGAGATCAACAAGATTCCCGGTCTTCAGGACCAGATCGATGCGCTTGATGGGTTGTCGGCCTACAAGCCGGATGAAGTGTATGAGCCAGGGGAAATGGTTGTCGGAGATGGCCGCATCTATCAGGCGAAAGTCCAGGTTCCGATCGATACGCCACCACCGAACGCCGCCTACTGGATTGATGTCGGCCAGTCGGTCGAGACGGCAAACGGTCTGGCGCAGCAGGTGGCCACTAACACCGCTGATATCACCGAAATTGACGGGGTTGTCACAGCCCAGGCCACGGCCTTCGAAGCGCTGCGTGCGTCGTATCGCGATGACAACGGGGAGGGTGATCTCAACGACGCCATCGACGGCTGGAACAGCACGGCTTCCATTGCGGCTGAGCGTAGCGTCAGGGCCTCGGAGGACGAGGCTTTCGCCAGACAGTTGGTCACCCTGGACGCAAAGCTCGGCAGCAGCGAGGCGAACATCACCGAGCTGTCGCAGGTGGTGGTCACCAGCGAGTCGTCGACGGCGACCAAGATCGATCAGTTGAGCGTGAAGGTGGGCGCAAACTCAGCGGCCATCCAGCAAACGTCGGAAGCCTATGCGGATACCAGCGGAAAGCTGAACACCATGTGGTCGGTGAAGATGCAGGTAAACGCGAATGGGCAGTATGTCGCGGCCGGCATTGGCCTTGGGATTGAAAACGTTGGCGGGACGCTGCAAAGCCAGTTCCTGGTCAGTGCTGACCGTTTCGCGATCGTCAACACCATCGCCGGCGGCGCTATCTCTGTGCCGTTCGCGGTCCAGGGCGGCCAGGTGTTCATGAACTCCGCCTTCATCCAGGACGGCAGTATCACGATGCTGAAGATCGGCCAGGCCTTGCAGTCGGACAACTATGTTGCCGGTGTGCAGGGCTGGCGTCTGGATAAAGCCGGGAATCTAGAGTTCAACGGTCCCGCCCCTGGTGGTGGCCGGCTGACCATGACCAACCGAGCTATCAAGGTCTACGACGAGAACGGTATTAAACGGGTGCAACTCGGGGACCTGACCGCATGAGCTATGGACTAGAAATCCGGGATGAGAATGGAAACGTCACCCTCGATCCGTCGTCGTTCACAATGCGGGTTGTATATAGCGGAGTCGTTACGGGAAGCAACTCCGCTAATTTCCAAACAATATCAGTTCCCGGAATCACAACAACCAATAGCGCTGCGTTTGTTGTGCCGATTGGAAACTATAACGTTAGCGTCGATATGCAGTTGGAGACTGAAGTTATCAGCGGTGCAGTCAGAGTCTATAGCTTCATTCGAGGTCGGGCTCAGTACAGCAGCACGACCAGCTCAACGATGCGCCTAATTGTAATAAGGTTCTCCTGATGGCATATGGACTAGAGTTCACAAACGACAGCAATGTCGTAACAGTTGATTCCGAATTTACTCGGCTCGTCGTGCTGGCAAAAGGGACCTACCAGCCGACACAAGAGTCGGGGCTTGGGTCGGTAACCACGTTTCCACGAACGATCACCAGCCAGGAACCTCCGCTAGTCTTTATCCGTCCGGCTGGTAGCACTGGAATTGCTGGGTTGTGCTGGATGCGCGTTATTGGGTCGCCAGGCGCTTGGACCGGCTTCTACGTTCGTGCCTATGACGAGAACACGCTGCAGCCCAATGGGGCATATTTTGCGTGCGGATTCGCAGCCACGGCACTTGCCGATTATGGAATGCGGATATGGGACGGTAGCTCGAAGCTGTTATTCGATAGCGATACACCCTATGCGAGGTTCACTCGCTCGTTCCAAAACTGGACCTACGTAAAAACAGACACTGCGGCCCAAGGACAGCCCCGGAATTATTATCGAGTTAATTTCAACTTTCCGGCTGGTGAGTACATGCTGATAAACACGTTCAGCATGCCAATGCTTAACGACTCTCCTTTTAATAGAGCTTTATATTGTTGGTGGGATTTTTCCGGCGGGAATCTGTACGCACTGACAGTTGGCTCCGGCAATCCATTCGCTTTCTTCCTTCCTGCCGTATTCGCAAAACTATAAAGGACAACTTCCTATGCCCTGGTACAAGTCGGGGACGGTTTCCGTCACCCTGAATTCCAATGCGGTAACAGGAGCCGGTACGGCGTTCATCGTGAATGCCCGTGTTGGTGATGCGTTTCGTGGTCCGGATGGCCGTTGGTATGAAGTCACAAACGTGGCGAGCAATACCGCGATTTCCATCGACCCCCCGTATATCGGTTCGACTGCATCTGGTGGCAGCTACGCGCTGGCGCCAATGCAGGGCTACGTGAAGGATTCGGCTGATGCACTGCGGGCCATCGTCAACACCTACGGCGCCCAGCTCGCGGCCCTGAAGACAACCGGTAACTATGACGTTCTGCCGGTGAGCAAGGGGGGCACGGGTGGCACAACTCAGGCGGAGGCCCAGACGGCGCTGGGCCTGGTCAAGACGACCTCTGTATTTGACACCACGGTTGGTCGATTGCTGCAGGTGGCAGGTTTTGGGCTCGGCTCCACCGGCTCAAGCTACGATGGCGCCACCAGCATGGACTCGTTTTTCACAGCCAACCAGATGTTCACTTCGTCCATCGCCGCCCCGCCTGGGCACAACCAGTCGCTGCTGGGCTCCTATCCGATGGGCTTCCATCTGCACAGATCGAGCAACGTTGAATCTCAGCTCGTCATGGGGTGGGGAGCGCAAGGCGCCTTGGGCTTTCGGCTGAAAACCGATATCAGCACCTGGGCGCCATGGCGCAAGGTCTATGACACCGGGAATCTCCTTGGCCCGGTCTCTCAGGTGGGCGGGGTGCCGACGGGGGCGGTCATCGAGTCGGGGAGCAATCCGAACGGTGCCTACGTGAAGTTCGCCGACGGGACGATGATATGCACGCTGTCCATCACTGTGACTGACCAGAGCATCAGCGATGCGTATGGATCAGTCTTCCAGGGATCGCGCTCCTGGGTGTTTCCCATGGCTTTTATCGCGGCACCGGTCGTTACATGCGGAGCCTTCAAGTGGGGTAGTGCTGCCAGCTGGGGCGGGGGTAGTGCTGCTGCTTCAACTTCCGGTTGTTCGCTGCGAGGCTGGGATTGCTTCACCAGGGCGAGCGGAACCTCAACTTACATTTCTGCCATAGCTGTGGGGAGGTGGTTTGCATGAAAATTATTCTCAGCCCTCAGCGCCGTGATGACACCCTGATTGCAGTTAAGTCGGGCGACGTCCTGACGCTGAACTCCGTGCGGTTCGACCTTTCGCTGATTGGGGAGGGCGACACCCTGCCCTACGATGCGATTCATTCCCAGTGGCTGCCCGGCAACATCGAACGGGTGAACGGTGAGCTGACCCTCACGCTGCTGTTTCCCAACCCCAGCAACTACAGCCAGGCGCAGGCCTTTCCATCGCCACTGCTGAATGTGCCCGATGGCGTGGTGGTTTTCCCTGGGCCAGAACAGGCGGACTACGTTCCTCCTCAACCGGACCCTGCCACTCCGATAACCGACGGCGTGGTCGACTGGTCCAGGCTGATCACAAAAGAAATGAAGGCGGCGGCTATTCTGGCCGCTCAACTCGCTGCCATGAAGTCTGACCTGGCTGAGCGTAACGCTCGTGCCGCCACGCAAATCTCCCGCATTCAGGACCGCATCGATACCCTGGGCTACGGCATCGAGATTGGCGAGGCGACTCCTGAGGAGGAGGCAGAGCAGGCCGCCCTGGCCGCACCGCTGAAAGCCTGGAAGGTCTACAAGTACGCTCTCGGCAAGGTGACCACGCAGCCCGGGTGGTTCGAGTCGCCGGTCTGGCCGGCCGAGCCGCCCATTCCTCAAATCATCGCGTCGCCGATGCTCCTCAGATCCGAAACCATCTGACCCGAATCGAGTGTCGCAACCCGCCATCGAGCGGGATTTTTTTTGCCTGGAGAAAAGTTATGACCGCAACCGAAAGGGACCGCGACATCCTCGCGCGCACGCTGTGGGGGGAGGCTCGTGGTGAGAGTTTCGCTGGCCAGGTGGCCGTGGCCTGCGTGATCCGCAACCGTGTGAACGACGGTAAAGCCAAGTCCTGGTGGGGCGAAGGCTACGCCGTCGTCTGCCTGAAGCCGTACCAGTTCAGCTGCTGGAACAAGAACGACCCGAACTATCCCTACCTCAGCGGCGCAAAGCCTATCCCGCCGAAGCAGTTCGCCCAGGCCCAACGGGCGGCGGATTTGGTGATCTCCGGTGCCGAGGCCGACATTACCAAAGGTGCGACCCACTACTACGCCACCACCATGCCGAAGCCGCCGGACTGGTCGAAGGACGCAACCCAGACCTTCCGCCTGGGCAACCACATCTTCTTCAAGGACGTCCCATGAGTCCCGCCACGCTGAAGCTGCTGATCGCCGGTGTGGCGGTGGCGCTGATCCTGGCCATGAGCGCGATATGGAAGGTTCAGGACTGGCGCTACGGGATGAAGCTGGCTGAGCAGGCTGGCCTGCATCAATCAGACCTGGACAAAATCGGCAGCGTGGCCTCAGCCCAGGTTCAGGCGGAGCAGGGCAAACGCCTGGCCCTGGAACAGCGGCTGGCCGCCAATGACCAAACCCACCACAAGGAACTGAGCGATGCTCAAACGAATCAGACTCGCCTGCGTGATCGCCTTGCCACTGCTGATTTGCGGCTGTCAGTCCTCCTTGCCGAGGATCCAGCCAGTTGCAACGGAGTGCCTGCCACCGCCGGCGCCGTCGGCATGGTTCATGGAAGAGCAAGAGCCGAACTTGACCCAGCGCATGCTCAAAGAATTATCGGAATCACCGACGACGGCGACCGGGGGTTGATCGCGCTGAAGGCGTGCCAGGCGTACGTCAGAGAAGTGAATCAGCGATAGGCCTGATCAGCTCCGCACCCTGGTTGCACATAATAAAAAGCCCGGCGCTGGGCCGGGCACACTAGTCGAGCAGATGAGTATCTTGTCGTGACATCACCATCTCTTCCAGGATCTCGCGGACAAGTCTATGGATTCCCTCTTCTCCGTGATAATGGCTGCGCTCTATCTGTGAGATCGTGAACTGGTTTGTGCCTGGGCCAGCCACGTTAATCGATAAGCATCCGTCTTCGTTAATCGAGCACGTGACAATGCACTGCGGAAGCCGATCAGAAAGAAGGCGTTCAAGATCGAGCTTGCTTAGGACGTCCATTCGGTGTCCTGCAGGCAGGGAGGGAGGAGCCTAAGCATAGACCCTGACAGCCGAGTGTAAATGATGGCTTATTAATGCCTCGCCAAATTGGCGGGCACATACGAAAAGCCCGGCGCTGGAGGCTCTGCCCGCTGTCATCTTCAACCTCGTCTTGAAGGCAAAAATACTTGGGGTTAGTATGTTTTGTACATATTTTGTACAGGTATCAGCAGCATGACGCCCCTGGATAAGATCCTTGCCTGGCATCAGAACTGGTCCATTTTGAATGGAACCGTCAGGTGCAAGCGCTGCGGCGGAGTGCAGCAAGAGGTAGATAGATCAATGCAATTCCCTCATTCCCCAACGTGCACCCTGTTCGGTGCAAACATCCAACCATGGGTGGCGCTGGACGATGTAAAGCCGGCGGTTGATAACCATGAGCAGGTCACTCAGGTGTCATCAGGACCGCAAGCGCCATCTTGATGAACTCCTCGTTCTTATCGATCGTGTCCAGAGCGCCCCGCACGTTGTCGGCGACGTCGGCCGCGCCGCGCTGTTCGACCCAGCCGGACAGCTCGAGAATGGCCGCCTCGAGGGCAAGCTGGTTTTCGTTGATTTTGTAGAGCAGGGAAGGGAGCAGGTCTGAATTGGGCATAGACGATTCCTTGTTAGAAGAAATCAGCGTAGCAGTTTGAAGGAGAGGGTGATCGGTCGGCAGGACGCCGGAGATGACTGCTATACGCAAGTCTAAGATATGCTGTATCGGCATAATGTCGGAAGCGATAATCGGAACAACTGGGCGTATCCGCATTGAATTTGTGCAAGTTTTCCGGACCGCAATCACTTCGAGGCATTCGGAAACATTGGGCTGCATGGCAGCGTTTTGCGAGTGATTGCGGACCAGAAAACCTATTGGAAGGCGCGGCCTGATTGATTTCCACTCGGGACTTAAAATCCCCCGCTCGTAAGGGCGTGCCGGTTCGATTCCGGCTTCGGGCACCATCTAAAATCAAGGGTTTGCGAGCGAAAGCTGATGCAAACCCTTGTTCGTTTCTGCTCCGTGAAACCACGTTATCCAAGCTGCGCTCACAACCTGCGCCGAAATGCCTCGAGAATTTCCCGGGTTCCCTTTTTCATTTGCAGTTGCGCGATAGCGTCCAGCGGATGCCAGAGGCAGTCGCTGATTTCGTTCTGTGGCCTGGCCGTCTCTGAATCCGTGACCGAGGCTTCGAATACGTGGTGTTCGGTTTCGCCGTCGCTGATGCGCATCAGATAAAGCAGGTTATGCGCGTCCAGCCCGGTCTCTTCGGCCAACTCGCGTAGTGCCGCCCCGGCATGGGTTTCGCCGCGCTCCACTGTGCCTCCAGGCAGTGCCCATCGGCTGTTGGGCTTGCGCACGAGCAAGATGTGGCGATCTTCCTCGCAGATGACGGTTGCTCGAACTCTCATGGACTTGCTCAATCAGCGGCTGTCATTAATCTGAAATATAAATGCAATATTCAGGCCCGATGTCAGCACGGACTGTCTACACAGATCTACCGGGGGCCTCTCTGTACGACCGCCGTAATCGGCGAAAGACTGAACTTCATTTCAACTCCGCACTCGCTATCTGTCAGGCCTGGGCATTGGACCGATCATCGCCTCGGCTGAATCAGCTTGGAAAAAACGTATCCATGTTGGGTGGATAGCCAACCTCGGCTAGAGGGGAAGTGAGAAAACATGACCACGGTTGAAGACTTCAAAATCAAATCCCACGAGCTGCTCGTGGAACTGGACGCGGCCACGTCAGAAATGATGGCGCTCATCGACGCACATCAAACGAGCGGGGTGATTTGGGAGCAGGCTGTGCAGCGCCAGCATGACGCTTACGAACAGTGGGTGGCCTATCTGAATGAGCGGGGCTAGACCAAATACCGGGCGTGGGGGAGCGATGGCAGATTCTTTGAACGCACCGTCAGGGGGGGTGCCTAAACCATAGACCTTAAGAGGATTGGGCCATGTCTGAATTAGTCAGTTATTTCTGGATCGGCGTTGTGGTGCTTCTGCTGCTTGTGGATTTGTGGGCGATCATCAGTGTCTTTCGCAGTGACAAGACGGTCGGGACCAAGGCAGGCTGGGCGCTGCTGTTAATCATCTTGCCTGTGGTAGGCCTGGTCATCTGGGGCGTGGCCGGCCCTCGCGGTGTGAAGGAAGGCCCGTCGTCGCCAGAGCACAGCAAAGGCTAGGGCAGGGCCTTGATCATTCACTGGTTTTTCCAGCGCCCACCGGTGGTTTCGCAGTCTTTCTGTGCTTGCGTCAATTGGTCAGCGTTGTAGTAGTACCAGGTGACTTGCGCATTGTCAGGGATGTTGGCTGACTCGCCGCTGCGGTCCTTGCTGGTTGAGTGCGGATTGGCCAGTGCTTCCTGAGTCAGTCGGGCCTGGCATGTCGCTACATAACCTTGGGCGCAACGTTCGACCCGGTTCTTTTCAGTGCTCAGTGCACCTTTGCTTTCGTTGCTGCACGACCAGCCAATCGCTTCGGCTGGCACGCCTTTGTATTCGTAACAACTATGGGTTTCGACCTTCGGTATCGCTTGGCTCTGGGACTGAGTTATCACATCGCAGCCTTGCGCCAGGGCGGCAGCAGGGCTGGCACAGGCAATCAGCAGCAGGATTCTGGCGTACATGGCGGTTCTCCCTATGGCGGCTTTACTCCGATACATATCAATATCGAGGTGCAAAGAACGCTGGCGTTCCATCGGTTTTCCAACCGGTAGAGCTTTGGGGAAGAACCTGTGCAGCGCATTGCGTTAGCGGAACTTGGGCAATGGCCGCTCGTCGGGCTTGAGAGACGTCAACGCGCTCTGGATAGAGGGGGCGTCTTTTTCGATGTCGTTGAGGCGGTCCCGGATCCGCACGGCGGTGGGGTGCCCGCCCTGGTGGTCGACCCAGTCAGCGATTTCCTTGCAGGCTGCCGCCAATCGCGCCTGACGCGATTCCAGCAAAGTAAGCACAGTGGTGATGGACTCTTTTTCAGACATGTCACACCTCCATTCAGGGTGGATGAGGCAGCATAAAGCCCGCCAGAAGCGGGTCATACCGATAGTTAAGCGTAGTTGAGTTATTTCGGATTAGACGAAGAATGCGGCGCCCGGCCGGACGGCCGGTACGCCCAAGGATGATTTTCCTGACTCAGCCCGACTCCTTTACCCAGGCCGGCGCGACGCTGGCTCGCCAGCGCACATCGGTAATACCGTATTTTTCTGCAAGAGGCTTTGACACCCGCTTGACCTTTTCCCTCCCGAATTTAGGGATGCGCCCGACACCCGCGTCGCAACTGGCCCAATGCCAGGCTTCGGAGTTGTTCATCACTTCGGCACGAATGATGAATGACTTGGGCTCGCCATGGAGCGTGTATTCGATGATGTAAAGCGATGGCCCGCCCATAAATCCTCCCTAATTAGTTCTATACGGATGGATGCAGGGGCGTGCGGAAAATTCCATCGGATCTCCAGACGGTCAAAAAATCAGGGAGGCAGCGGCGAGGCTCGCGGCCGGGAACCAAACCCGGTTAACCTTCTCCAAGCTGGGCTTGGGCACCAAGGGCCATGGATCGTAGGCGAGTCAGTGCGATAACCATAAAAGGCACACAATGAAAATTATCGCCAGGGTGCTGTCTCTCGTAGCCCTTGCCAGCGGTTTGCTGGGGTGCATTGGCGCGCCCATCGAACTGACTGCGCAGACCGAACAACGCCTTCGCACGCAACCGCCGATCCGCTTTCTGCTGACGTTCGATGACGGGCCCAGCGCATCATCTTTCTGGAACCCGAGCATGGCCGTGCTCGACGCCCTGGCGCAGAACCCGGTGCAGCCGGGGATCAAGGCGGTGTTTTTCGTGCAGACTCGAGCGTCGCGGGCCGGTGGCAGCGATATCGGGCGTTCGGTGATGCGTCGTGAACAGCAGGAAGGGCATGTGCTGGGCTTTCATACCGCGACCTCCGGCCACAGCAACCACCGGTTCCTCAGTCCTGATGACCTGGAGCAGTCGCTGCTCAAGGGGCGCGCCGACATTGCGACCATCACGGGGGCAGCTCCCAGCCTGGTGAGGCCGCCGTTCTGGAGCTTCGACACCCGCACCTTCACGGCCTACCGGCGCCATGGCCTGCACATGTTGCTCACCGATCTGAGCGCCAACGACGGCAAAGTCTGGGGCATCACGGCCAGTCCGAGACGGCGAATAAACCTTATACGTCAGCTCAGCGAAGTGCGCGAACGTATCGCCGTCGGGCAGATACCTGCCGTTGACGGGGTCATCCCCGTGGTGGTGACCTTTCATGACCTCAATCGCTACACCGCCCGACACGCCCGGGAGTACCTGCAGATTCTGATCGAGGCTGCTCAGGCTACCGGGGTGAAGACCGACACCAAGCCATTTTATGACGACCGTCAGGCGCTTGAGCGAGCAGCGCTGGCTCGCACCGTCAAGGACAGCGCCGAACCGGTGCAACTGCCTGGGTTGTGGGACAGGCTGTGGGGGCCGGGGTCACCCTGACGGGCATGCCGCTCCCTGGAAATTGCGACGCCCGGTTGCTGCCCGGGTGCCAACTGAGTGTAAGGTAAGGGCGTACCTTTGGTTTATCTAGCAGGAGGTAACTATGAGTGCTGCGATGCTAACGAAAGTGCACATCAACGGTTATGACGTACTCAGTGTGAACAGCGGTCCATGGCGGGTCTGCACCCAGGTGGACCGGCTAGGCTCCTTTGCTTCCCGTGAGGAAGCACTGGCTTACGCAGCGGCGTTGCCGGTGCGCAGGAACCGAAGCGAACGGCCTGTGAACACCCAATAGCGCCGCCAGAAGCTCGTGTTCGCTGGGCAGAGTTGGCTGCGCGTGCGTAACCCAGAAAGATGCTGCGCACGCAGCCAACTCGCCGCAGTGGTTCAGGTATTGGCCAGTTCCAATGGGATCTCCAAGGTGAACAGGGCTCCCTGACCAGGCCCATCGCTCTGGGCGTGGAGACGGCCATTCATTTCAACCGCAGCCAGAGCACAGCTGTGCAAGCCAAATCCATGGCCGTCCTTGCGGGTTGTAAAACCATGATTGAAGATTCGAGCCTGATGCTCGGGCGCGATGCCCTCGCCTCGATCCTTGACGCTGATGCGTAACGTCGTCTGATCGACAATCCGGATCCCCAGCGTCATTTCCCGCGGATGCCCGGAAACATTCGACATTGCAAATTTGGCGTTGCTGATCAGGTTGATCAGGATCAGCAGCAACCTGTGCTTGTCTCCCAGGATCATGGGGACGTCCTGAAAATCCTTGATGACCGTGACATGATGCCGGCTCAGCGCGCCCGAGTTCATACGTAATGCATCTTCAAACAGGTCACTGACGTTGAGCGGCTCAATCAATCTTGCGGCTCCGGCATAGGTTTGTTGGGTGGTGACGATTTCCTTGATGTGATCAATGCTTCTGGTCAGTTGCGCCAACTCTTCAATGAGCAGCCCTTGTTCGGCACTGATGGATTCGACCAGTTCATTGAAATAACGGGGCAGCAGTTTTCCTTTTTCATCAAGGGTGATGAACTGGCCGAGGTCCTCGGCATGCTCATTCATCATCTTTACCGCCTTCCCGAGGCCGAGCGTCTTGCTGTTTTTCAACTTGCGGGTCACCAGGTCCGCCGAAATGTTCACGCTGTTGAGAACGTTCCCCACGTTATGCAACACGTTTGTGGCGATCTCGGCCATGCCGGCCATTCGCGCCGCCTCCACCAACTCGCGCTCGGCCTGTATCAACTCGCGAGTGCGATCTTCCACCCGCTCCTCCAGCCGTTCGTTGGAGGATTGCAGTTCATGGTTAATCTGGGTGATGAGCGCGGAACTGCGAACCAACCGCGCGGCAAGGTAGATCATCAAAGTGGCCATGAGGCCGGCGCACACGGCCAGGTAAATATGGTATTGGCGATCTGTCGCGGCTGTCCTGCGTTGGGTTTCGTTCAACAGCTCATTGATACTGTCCAGTTCCTGGGCGACCGGGATAACGCTGATTCGATCGAGGAAGTCATTGACGATCGGTTGTTCCTGGATGATGACTTCGACATGTTGTGCCAGGGCGATGAAAGACGTCTGGTAGGAGACAGGCAACCGATCAATGTATTGCTCCAGTGCATCGAGCTGACTCTGTACTTCCTGGGCCTTGTCCGAAGTGACATAAAGTGCGTATTCAAGCGTTGTCAATGTCAGATCAAGGATACTGGAAGCAATCGCCAGGCGATCCATCGGACTTTCGGCGTCGGTCTCTTTGAGCTGTGTCTGGATCTCGTCCTCGGTCAGCGGCAGCGCATCCAGAGCGTTGCGGAGGCGGGTGTTGTGTTGCTGGAACTGCTCGACCAGCAGGCTTTTGTTATTCACCGCATCCACATAGCCCTGGCGCCTGGACGCCCAAAGGGCCGCCAGCGGGCCGCTATTGTTGAGCTGTTCCAATTGCTCCCATCGACTGGCCGCTTCCGGTGGCGGGGTCAGCGACAAATTGTTATTGATACCGATCTTTTTTCGCAGGATTTTGACGTTCCAGTTGGCGTCGGATTGTTTGAGTTGGCGGATGAAATCCCGGGATTCGAAATAGGTGGAGGCGTCGTAGGTGTAGGACTTGACTAAAAAGAATATCAAGGCCGAAAACACAGCAAGCGCGACAGCCAATAAGGCGGGCCATTTATACTTTTTAATGAGAGTGGTCACACGGTCCTCCCGTCAAGGCTCTTGATCGGGCAGATCGGTGAGTTGCCAAGATAAGGCAGGATTACGGCGCTTGGGACGATGGGTGGAGTGTTCGTTTGGTGTTGTATAGGTGGCGTGGGTCTGCTTTTGCCTGGGTGCACGTTGAGCTCCCTGCTAACGGTGGCGTGGTACGTCAATGACGTGAGTGTAGCGCTAAGGAGGCAGGGCGATGTGGGCGGCTGGAGGCCGGCTCGACGAGGTGCAGGTAGGCCAGGTTCCAGTGGTTCAGCGAACGCACGATATGGCCGAATTTAGCCTCAGGGGGTTCATCGCCCATACCCATGAAACGCCCCATGGGTGTCAGACGCACACCCACGCGCTCTTCACCGACCTCATCGGATCGCGCAATAGCCTGTTGCGCCAAGCGCAAGGCGAGTGCGCGTTGCGTAGGGCGCATCACTCAATTGCTCATGGGGTGGATTCTGCGGAGCGACCGCTGCCTTTAGCCTTGACACCACTTTCCCGAACTCAACGAGGTGTCATCATGCTCACGGGTAGCCCGGCGGCAGTGGCCAAGGCCGAACAATCTGCTTCACTCTCCGGCCTGATGGTCGCGTTCCTGGCGTTTTGCTGCGGCGCGGTCGTTGCCAACCTTTACTACGCTCAGCCAATTGTTGAACTGATCGCGCCGCAGATCGGCCTGTCCAGCGCCAATGCCAGTCTGATTGTTTCGCTCACCCAATTTGGTTATGCGTTGGGTTTGCTGCTGCTGGTGCCACTGGCCGACCTGATGGAAAACCGACGCCTTGTCGTGGGTTTTACCCTCGCCGCGGGCGTGACCCTGTTGTGTGCCGGTCTGACGCATTCGCCGTCGATGTTTCTCATATTGTCCTTGCTGATCGGACTGACCTCAGTGGCGGTGCAGATTCTTGTGCCGCTGGCGGCGCATCTGGCGCCGGAAGCAACGCGGGGGCGCGTTGTGGGCAACATCATGAGCGGGTTGTTGCTGGGCATTCTGCTGTCACGTCCGCTGTCGAGCCTGCTGGTGGAAGTGTTCGGCTGGCGCGGGGTGTTTTTCAGCGCCGCGGCACTGATGGCCGTCATCGCCGTGATTATGGCGACTGCGCTGCCGCGTCGTGTACCGACTCATCAGGCCACATACCCGGCATTGATCGGTTCGGTGTTTGCGCTTGCCCGTCGCCATCCGGTCCTGCGCCAACGTTCGTTGTATCAGGGCTTGTTGTTCGCCAGCTTCAGCCTCTTCTGGACCCTTGCGCCCATCGAGCTGATGCGTAACCACGCGTTCAGTCAGGCGCAGGTCGCGATTTTTGCGCTGGTCGGAGCCGTTGGTGCAGTGGCAGCGCCGATTGCCGGGCGCTTGGCCGATGCTGGGCATGGCCGCCGCGGGACGCTGGCCGCGCTGCTGTTGGCTCCCGTCTCGCTATTGATCGCGGCGCTGCCTGGCAGCAGCTACCTCTGGCTGGTGGTGTGTGCAGTGCTGCTGGATTTCGCCGTGCAACTGAACATGGTGCTGGGTCAACGAGAGGTGTATGCCATCGACCCGCACAGTCGCGCGCGCCTGAATGCGGTTTACATGACCAGCATCTTCGTGGGCGGTGCCTTGGGCTCGTTGGTGGCGAGCCCGCTGTATGAACACTTCGGCTGGAACCTGTCTGCCGTGACGGTGGCATTGTTGCCCGCTCTGGCTTTGCTCATGTTTCTGGGACGCAAGGCAAATGCCTGAGCGCCAGGCGTCGGTGAGAGGTGTGAGGTGTGAGGTGTGAGGTGTGAGGTGTGAGGTGTGATCGTACAAGACGGCGCGAGACGAGTGATGCACAATCGTCTGCGTTCCTTTTCGACCGGATTGCACCTATGGACAAGCTGCTGGCATTGAAGATGTTTGTTGAAACCGTGCGTTGCGGTGGTTATTCCTCCGCGGCACGCAAACTCGGCATCTCGACATCTTCGGTGACACGCCAGGTGGCAGGGCTTGAAAATGAATTGGGCGCCAGTCTCCTTAACCGTACGACTCGCAACACCAGCGTGACCGTCGCCGGGCAAACCTATTTCGAGAAGGCCGTCGCGATTCTCGACGCCATTGATCAAGCCGATGCCGTAGTCGCCGACCGTGGCATCGAGGCCCAGGGACGCCTGCGGATCAGCGTCCCGGTGGAGTTTGGTCGACGAATCATCGCGCCGCACCTGGGCCGATTGCTTGCTCGTCATCCAGGACTGGAAATCAGCATGTCGTTGAGCGATCAGGTCAGCGACCTGCTGAGCGAACAGATCGATGTGTCGGTGCGTCTCGGATCGTCGGTGGTCAGTGAGGATATCGTCAGCAAACGGGTAGGGGCCTTCCAGCGCTGGGTGGTGGCCAGCCCGGACTATCTGAGTCGTCACGCGGCGCCGTCTCATCCCCGTGACTTGCTGGAGCTACAATGCCTGCGCTTCGATTACGGTGGTTCGCACCACCACTGGACGTTCCAGGGCGAGGAAGAAACCATCCCGCTCAACGTCCACGGTCGCCTGCAAAGCAACAACGCCGATATCCTGCGTGAAGCGGCGATCGCCGGCGGCGGAGTGGCCCTGTTGGCCGACTGGCTGGTACGTGACGACGTCGCCGCCGGCCGGCTGATACGGTTGCTGGAGCATTATGAAGTTAATCCCGGCAGCGCGAGCAGTTGTATCAATGCCCTGTATTTACCCAATCACCGGGGTTCCAGCCGGATCAATGTGTTCATTGATTTTCTCGAGGAGATCCTCGCGCCTGATCGATTGGATAACCGATAGCGCCAACTCAGGCGCGTAGTTTTTTGCCGGGAGAACCATGGCGGCGCAACAGAAACTGCATGCGCCAGAAACGACAAAGCCCTGAATAATCAGGGCTTTGTCGTATAAAGATGGCGGAGGCGATGGGATTCGAACTCATGGACCTGTTACAGTCGACGGTTTTCAAGACCGTTGCCTTAAACCACTCGGCCACACCTCCGTATTGCGTTGCGGGCGCCATAATACCCGAATGAAACACACTGTCAAACTCTCTACGTAGCTTGTTACAGAGCGTCTGTTATCATCCTTGCCACTGAATGTTTCAAAACCGGAGGAGTGTCGCCATGCGCGAACAGGATTACGCAGTGAACAACAGCGTGCAGGTTGAGCAGCTAGAGGTTAGCCGCGTCCTGCGCAACACTTATGGCCTGCTGGCACTCACGCTGGCTTTCAGCGGTGTGATGGCCTTCGTTGCACAACAGATGCGTGTCGGCTACCCGAACATCTTCGTGGTGCTGATCGGTTTCTACGGCCTTTTCTTCCTCACCAACAAACTCCGTGATTCGGCCTGGGGCCTGGTTTCGGCCTTCGCCCTGACCGGCTTCATGGGCTTTTTGCTCGGCCCGATCCTCAACCGTTACCTGGGCATGCAGGGCGGCGCTGAAGTGGTCAGCTCGGCATTCGCCATGACCGCGCTGGTGTTCGGTGGTCTGTCGGCCTACGTACTGATCTCCCGCAAGGACATGAGCTTCCTGAGCGGTTTCATCACCGCCGGTTTCTTCGTGTTGCTCGGTGCGGTAGTTGCCAGCTTCTTCTTCCAGATCAGCGGCTTGCAACTGGCAATCAGCGCCGGCTTCGTGCTGTTCTCGTCGGTCTGCATCCTGTACCAGACCAGCGCCATCATCCACGGCGGCGAGCGCAACTACATCATGGCGACCATCAGCCTGTATGTATCGATCTACAACCTGTTCATCAGCCTGTTGCAACTGTTCGGCCTGATGGGTCGCGACGACTGATTGCATGCGTAATATGGAAAGCCCGCTTCGGCGGGCTGTTTTTCGTCTGTAGTTTTCCGTTATGGCCAATGGCCCGCAAAAAAGCCGAATCATGATGGCGGCTTTGAATAATTGATCTACAACTATGACAAGGGATTGCATTGCCAGGGGCGGCATGAGGTAAACCGGTCAACCACCGCGCGAAATCTTCGCCACGTTCCCCCCGATATCGTTCGCATTCGGCTATCAGAGCCAGGTCTGACTGCGCCCGTTTTTCAGGCGCAAAAGGAGGTGTAGGACACATCAATGAGCGTTATCCGTAAGCCGGCCGGGGCAACGCGCCTTGGCCCAATAACAAAGGAAGCCCTGCGCATCAATCAGGAGATCGATGATTTTCGCAGGCGTTGTCCCTATAAGGAGATACCGATGATTCAGTCCCACGCAAAGATCGTTGCACTCATGGCCTTGGCAGGCGGGTTGTCCATGGCCAATGCCCATGCCGGCGCCTTCCCTGATTTCGGCTTCGCCCCTCCCAAGAGTGAATATTCCGGCCCTGCGTTCCAGCTCAGCCAGAGTTATCCCACCACAGCCCCTGGCGCCGCTTCGATGCCGGCGTTCTTCAAGATTCTGCCGACAACGCGCAGCAACGATTTTGAAACCTGGCGGGCCTACATGGAGGGTGTCAAACAGTATTGTCTGGAGGGTAACGCCGAGACCAACTGGAATGTGCAGAAAAACACTGTCCGCCAGTGGTATCACATGCCCTGGCAGCATTACGGGCCGGGCGGGCGTGAAGGCATCCACGGGCTGACCCGAGAGGCGCCCATTCAACCTAAACAGCTCGCCCACACGCAGTTGGAGTCCGGTCAGACTTATGCGGTGGGGATCTATAACGATATCGGTGCCTATACCATCGGCCAGGTCTGGAAGGATCCGCAGAACCCTGACCCGAGCTTCACTTCAAAGCCCAAGAGCTTCTCCAACGGTACCGTGGTGTGTAAGGCGTTGTACGCTGACATCGATGTCAATTCGGTGCCGTCGTTGGCCAATCCCTTGCTGCTGGATGCCTACACCGCCGTCACGTTCACATCCACTGATCGCGTCGTGAAAAAAGTCGCATTGATCCAGATGGACATTGCCGTGCGTGACACACGTATCAGCGAGACCGGATGGCTCTTTGGGACCTTTCAGTACAATGGCATCGATAAAAGCAAAGGCGACTGGGAAAACCTGGTGCCGGTCGGAATCATGTGGGGGAACGACCCTGATGTGACCAGCAGCGAGTTCACCAATCCGACCCCGACAGAAACCAAAATCAACCCTGCGTTGAAGCAGAGCGCAATCAATGCCAATGCCAAGGAGTTGCCGCCGACCCACCTGGGGTGGAACGGACGCCTCAATGGTCCGGTGGACAACCCCCAGGCTTCATGCCTGAGCTGTCACATGACCGGTGAATACCAGCAACTGGCGATCATGAACCCGACCTTCCAGGCCAACCCACCAGCGCCGGGTACTGAAGAGTGGATGAAATGGTTCCAGAACATCCCCGCCGGCCAACCCTTTACCCCGGGTACCCAAAGCACGGACTACAGCCTGCAATTGTCCGCAGCCTTGGCCAACTTCTATGACTGGAAATGTAATCACAGTGGCGTCTATGCCGACGGCAAGAATGCTTGCGAAAAAATCGTGCCTCTGAAGTTGATGAAGGCAAGCAACGCGCCTCAGGATGAGGTGCAAAAAGTGCAGCGCAGTCCTGAGCTGGAAGACCTCGAGTAGCCTAAATCCCGGCCTCGGATGACACCGAGGCCGGGTCAGGCTCAGGCCATGGGCGGCAGTCGCCGCTTGACGGGTGTCTTCTTGACGATGGCGGTGTTGGTTTCTGCCAGAACATTGAGCTTGTCCAGCAAGGTGTCCAGTTGCTCCATTGAACGCACATGCAGGCGGGCGATGAAGCAGTCATCGCCGGTCACCTTGTCGCATTCGGTAAATTCAGCGATGGCCTGGATCTGCCGTTCCACTTCCTGCAACTGCCCGGGCAGCGGGCGGATACGCACAATTGCCTGGAGCTGGTAGCCGAAACACTTGGGGTCCACTTCAACGGTATATGCCCTGAGCACGCCACGCTCTTCGAGCCTTCGAAGCCGCTCGGCGACGCTGGGGGAGGACAGGCCGCTCAGGTTCGCCAGGGCCTTGAGGGAAAGTCGGGAGTCTTCCATCAGGGCGCTGATGAGAATCTGGTCGATGTCGTCAGTCATTTTCCACTCCATTAGGTCAATGCTCGAAATTGCCTTGATAAAAAAGGTTGAAAGCCAGTTTAGCCTTTTTCATGCCATGGAGGATCGCCACTTCGGCTCGGCATACTGTGCCCACTTGCTGAAGGAGCGTGAAGATGGACAAGACCTTACGTCGCGGTTCGCTGGAAATGACCGCCGCCATGTTGATTTCCGGAACCATAGGCTGGTTCGTGCTGGTTTCGGGCGTGCCGGTGCTGGACGTGGTGTTCTGGCGCTGCGTGTTCGGCGCCGCGACTTTGCTGTTGATTTGCGCCGGTTTCGGGTTCTTGCGCCCGGGTATCCTGACGCGCACCACTTTCCTTTTGGCGGTCCTCAGTGGCGTGGCGATCGTGGGCAACTGGGTGCTGCTGTTTGCCTCCTACTCCCGCGCCTCGATTGCCATCGGTACGGCGGTATACAACGTTCAGCCGTTCATGTTGGTGGGGTTGGCGGCGTTGTTGCTGGGGGAAAGAATCACCGCACAAAAGCTGTGCTGGCTGGCGGTGTCGTTTCTCGGCATGCTCGCAATCGTCAGCGCCCACGGTGAGCAAGGGCAGGGTGGCGGGGACTATCTGACAGGTATTGCTCTGGCGCTGGGGGCTGCGTTGCTGTACGCCATTGCCGCGTTGATCATCAAGCGTCTGACCGGAACACCGCCGCACTTGATCGCGCTGATCCAGGTCAGCACCGGTGTATTGCTGTTGGCGCCCTGGGCTAACTTCTCGGCGTTGCCGCAGCACCCCGAGGCCTGGGCTAGCCTGATAACCTTGGGCATGGTTCATACCGGTGTGATGTATGTATTGTTGTACAGCGCGATTCAACGGCTGCCCACCGCAGTGACCGGTGCGTTGTCGTTCATCTATCCGATCGCGGCGATTTTCGTCGACTGGTTCGCCTTCGGTCATCGCCTCGAACCGCTGCAATGGCTGGGGGTGGCGGCAATCCTCTTGGCGGCCGCCGGCATGCAACAGGGCTGGGGCATCAAACAGCGCCGTCCAGCCCTGCCATAATCCATTGTCCGGCGCGGGTCAGAAGATGTAGTCGGTGGTCAGGAAGGTCGAGTCCCGCTGGCGGATAATGTCGCTGATCAGCGCTTTGTTGCTGTCCTGGAACTTGGTCGCCACCAGCGTGCGGATCGAAAAGGTGCGCAGCGCATCGTGAACCGATAACGTGCCCTCGGCCGAGTTTTTCCGGCCGTTGAACGGGAACGTATCCGGGCCACGCTGGCACTGGGCGTTGATGTTGATGCGTCCGACCTGGTTGGCGAAGATGTCCACCAGCTTGCCGACTTCGGCCGGGTTGTTGCCGAAGATGCTCAGCTGCTGGCCGAAGTCGGACTCAAGCACGTAATCGACCACGGTGTTGAGGTCGCGGTACGGCACGATGGGGACGACCGGGCCGAACTGTTCTTCGTGGTAGACCCGCATTGCAGTGTTCACCGGATAGAGCACGGCCGGATAGAAGAACGAACCGCGGGATTCGCCACCGTGTTTATTCATCACCTGCGCGCCTTTGGCGACGGCATCGGCCACCAGCGAGTGCAAATAATCGACCTTGCCCGCCTCGGGTAACGGTGTCAGTGCCACGCCATCTTCCCACGGCATGCCGGGTTTCAGGGCAGCAAGGCCTGTGTTGAATTTCTCGATGAATTCCGGTGCCAGGTCTTCGTGGACAAACAGGATTTTCAGCGCTGTGCAGCGCTGGCCATTGAAGGACAGCGAGCCGGTCAGCGCCTCGCTGACGGCGTTGTCCAGATCCACGTCCGGCAGCACCAGGCCGGGGTTCTTCGCGTCCAGGCCCAGGGCGGCACGTAAACGGTGCGGGCGCGGATGGAGTTTTTTCAGGTCGCTGGCGGCCTTGTTGGTGCCGATGAAGGCAAAGATGTCGATCTTGCCGCTGGCCATCAGGGCGCTGACGGTTTCCCGGCCGCTGCCGTAGATTACATTGATCACACCCGCCGGGAAGCTGTCGCGAAAGGCTTCCAGCAGCGGCCGCACCAGCAGTACGCCGAGCTTGGCCGGCTTGAACACCACGGTGTTGCCCATGATCAACGCCGGAATCAACGTGGTGAAGGTTTCGTTCAGCGGATAGTTGTAAGGGCCCATGCACAAGGCCACGCCCAGCGGCACGCGGCGGATCTGCCCGAGCGTATCCTGTTCCAGCTCAAAGCGGCTGGAGCGACGGTCCAGCTCCTTGAGGGCGTTGATGGTGTCGACGATGTAATCGCAGGTGCGGTCGAATTCTTTTTGGGAGTCCTTGAGGTTCTTGCCGATTTCCCACATCAGCAACTTGACCACGGCCTCGCGTTGTTCGCGCATACGCGCCAGGAAAGCCTCCACATGGCGGATGCGTTCAGCAACGCGCATCGTTGGCCACTGGCCCTGGCCGCGGTCATACGCGCGGACGGCGGCGTCCAGCGCGGTGAGCGCGGTCTGTGCATCCAGCAGCGGCGTACTGCCAAGTATCACCTGTTCGTCACCCTGCGGGCCTGCCAGGTACACCGGGCTGCGAACAACCGCCAATGGTCCTTGCCAGGTTTGCAGGACACCATCGATCAGGTATTCGCGCTGCTCGATTTGGCCCTCGAGGCGGTAGGCCTGCGGAATATCGGCAGCGCTGGGAAACAGGTTGGCAAAGAGGTTGGCTTGGGTCATGTCGTTACTCCATCAATGAAATGAGCCATGGGCTGACGGCTTGCAGGCGTAAATCGCTTTTAGGGTTATACGCCCAAATGGCGGTGCTTTTTAAGTGCCGGGGGCGAGGGAGAGGATTTTATCGGCGTCAGGGAAGTGTGGCGGCGGGCAGGCTGGGCTCATTGCCGGAGGGCATGGCGAGCCGCCAATACATGGCTGCGACCCGCCCTGAAGCGGAGGTTTACCAACGCATCCGTACCCCCAGGCTGCCGATGAGGCCGTTCAGGTCGTTGTCATCGACGTCGCTGCTGTAGTCAGCGCTGATGTAGAGGCTCACCACCGGCGTAACCCGCGCCACCAACCCAAGGCCTACTTCGACAGTGGAAGATTTTCGGCTGCTGCTGATCTTGTCGACTTTGTCCAGGGTCAAGTTATCGGCGATCTGGACGGTGTGCCACAGGTTGGTACGCACGTAGGGTTCCACGCCCAGGCCATTGACCTGGTATGACCCTTTGAGTCGCGCACCGACGCGCCCGCTCCAGGTGTTCAGTTCATTGTTGGTGCCGTTCTCGGCATTGGGGCTGTCGAGGGTGATGCGCTGGTTGATCAGTTGCGCCTGGGGTTCGACCACCCAGTGGTCGCTGATGCCGATAGGGAATCCGCCTTCGACCGACAGTGTGACGGCATTGCCTTCGGCCGCTTGGCGCTGGCCTTGTTCGGTACGGCTGTAACCGTTGACTCGCCCGCCGCTGGCGCTCAGGTCCACGTGCCAGCCTGCGGGGCCGGTCAGGCTCCAGTAGGCGCCCAGATGGTCACCTTGCAGATTCAGCTTGTTCTTGCCTGAATCGACCATGGCCGGTGTCACCAGCATGCCATTGACGCGGGTGATGACTTGATTCTGTCCACTGATCAGGCCCACGCGCTGGGTGTGACCACTGCCGTTTTTCAGGGTGAAGAGGGCGGGACTCTTGCTGGAAACGGGGTCATTGTCTGTGGGGGCGATGTCCTGGCTGTCGGAAGGTGTTCGGCCATACCAGGGTTGCGACGTTTCCTCGGCGGGCCAGGCCCACACCTCCATGGACGAACACAACAACAACGAAGTCGAGAGGGTGTAAAAAGTGGTGGTGATCTCTTGTGGGCGGAGGGAAGTTTTCATGGGGGCCTGCCTTGCAATCGCATGCGTTTCTCGCTTATGGCGTCTCTCCTACCCCGAATGAGGGGCGACCGAATGGATTGAGGCAAGCCTCGGGCGGCCCGCTGTCGCGGGGTTCCGAGGCCTGCCCCTGACTGTATTTCCGGGGGTAGTACGTTGTAGTCAAGAAGACGGGCGCCGTCGCGTCAAGAAAATGAACGATGAATGGCAAACTGAAATCAGTGCTAATAAATAATTGATTCTTTTCGATTATCCGCAGGGTTGAATTGACGTCAATCAACCGTTTCAACCTTTTGATTCACCGACTCACCAACTGATTCGTACGCCAAGATTGCCCGCCACACTGCGTTGTTGAGTGCTGTCGAGGTCGTGGCTGTAATCCGCAGCCGCATAGACGCTGACCGTGGGGGCCAGGCTCACGATGACGCCGACGCCCAGGTCGCCGGTGGAGGCGCGCTGCTGGGTCTCGATCCGATGGGCATCGTCGAATGTCACCGTATCGGTGCCGGAAAAGGTGTGCCAGATATTGGCCCGCAGATAAGGCTCCACGGGCGTGCCGCTGACCAGGTAGCGACCCTTGAGCCGGGCGCCGAGGCGACCGGTCCAGGCGCTATCGGAATCGAACTCGACCCTTGAGACCCCGTCGTCCTGCGTATCCAGGGAAACCTTCTGATGGATGACCTGGACCTGGGGTTCCAACACCCAATCAGCCGCTACGGCGAATGGATAACCGGCTTCCGCCGACAAGGTCAGGGCGTGCCCGCGATTATCGATTTTAAGGCCGCGCTCGGAGCGGTTGTCGCCGTTGAGTCGTGTGCCCATCACCACCGCGTCAACGTAGCCACCGCTGGGATCGGTAAGGGTCCAGTACAACCCGTAGCTGTCACCGTCGAGCTCTATCTTGCCGGCGCGTCGGCCCTGCCAGCCCAGGTTGAAACCGTCGACATTGCCGTTGAGTTCGGTATGGCCGACGAAGAAACCGATGCGCTGGGTCTGGCCGCCGGACATCGGCGCGCTGTACACATCATTGCCTACCTGAAAGCCCTTGATGGAGCCGTCCAGACGCGGGGTCACCGTGCCGGCCCAGGTCTGGTCCAGATCCTTGCCATAGACCCGGCCCCAACCTGCTCCGAACGCACCGGTTTCGGTGAGCAGGCGCTGGTCGCCCTGACGGTCATGGAACGTGCCCAGGGCCATCAGGGTCAGTTGTGCCACCGCGGGAGGCAACACCGACCAAGTGGGCACTTCCGGGCGGTACAAGGGAATGGGCGCAGCACCGGGCACTGCCGCCGGTAAGGCCGGCAACGTCGGGCTGGGCGCCGCTATCGGTCCGGCTACGACATCTGAGCGTAGGTACCAGCTGTTTTCATTGCCGGCCACGCCGCCTTTGAACAAGCGGTAATCGAATGCACCAGCCGAGACCGATTGCGCCAGCGAGAAGGCACCGATGTCGCTGACCGCGCCACCCTGAGCCTGGACCAGTTCGATGCCGTTCTGGGTGGTCTGTGCGCCCACGCCGCCCAGGTTCGTGACCGTGATGGAGGTGCTGCCCGTGAGAGTTCCGCCATTGACCACCAGCTTGTCGCTGGCAGAATTGTCGGCACCGACCACCGTTTGCAGGCGCAATTGGCCGTTCGTACCGACATAGTTGCCTTGCACGGTGAGGGTGTCGTCAGTGCGGGTGTTCTCGTGGGTGAGATCAATGACGCCGTTGTTGTTGAGCGTTGTCAGTTGGCCGGCAGTAAACGGCGCGACGCTGCCCTGGGTCGACGTCAGCGTGCTGCTGACGTCGATAGTCAGGGCCCCTGTGCCGGTAATGCTGTCACCCAGCACCAGCGTGTCATCCAGATCCAGGCGTGAGCCCCAGATAAGGCTGACCGTTTCCCAGTTGGCATAACGGGCACCCGTGCCGGAGGTGCTGCCCTCAAAGGTCAATAGGTCCTGGCCCATCCCGCCATCCACACTGGGCGTGATGGCGAGTTGTGTTTCGTCGAGGGTGCGCAACACGGCGGTGTCGCTGCCTTCACCCATCAGAACGGCCGAGTGAATAAGGCCACCGCTCCATTGCAATCGATCATCCCCGGCACTGGCCCGGACTTCGCCGATGATTTCGCCCCCGCTCACGGTGATGCGGTCGTTGCCGCCGCTGACGCTGACGTTGCCGCCAATGCGGCCTGCGGACAGGATGATGGTGTCGTGGCCGAAACCGGCCACCAGGTTGCCGATGATCTGCCCGCCCGACATATCGAACACATTGTCATCGAGTTTCATATCGACCCTGCCGATGCTGCCGCCGGTCATCCGCGCAATGTCGCCGTCTTCGAACGCATCGACGATGGTGCCGCCGGTCATCGTGAACTGATCGAGGCCGTCGCCTTGGGATATGGAGAGAATCCTGCCGCCATTCATCACGAACACGTCGGCTTCCGAACCCTGCTCGACGTCACCGTCAATCACACCGTTGGCGTTGATCTCGATGCGGTCGGTCCCGGCGTCGAAGATGACATCACCCTGGATGATACCGCTGCCGTTGGCCGGCATTGTCAGACTGTTGTTACCCGAGAGGTCCGTCAGCCCGGGGCTGATGCCGCTGTCACAGACATAAACGTCATCGCCCGCCGTTGGCGTCAATGTGCAAGCCGCCATGGCAGATGAAGCGGATAACAGGAAGGGGGCCGATACGCAGAAGGCGTGGAACAGCCGATTGAAACCCTGATCGCGCAAGCTCATGTGCTATCCCTCTGCATCGGCACCCGTGTTATGCCGGTTTCAGCATCGGTTGCACTACAGAAGGCACGCAGGGCCTGGCAACGCTCGCTGTATGGAAAGGACCCTAACAACGAATAACGAGCGTCGCTACTGTCAGAACTTACAGGTGCTGAAGGCTCAGCAACGGGTCTGGGATCACAAATGCACCTCCACGAACAGCGGCAAGTGATCACTCAGGTGCGTCCAGGGTTTGCTGCCCAGGATTTGCGGGGCATGGCTGCTCGCGTTGCGCAGATAAATGCGGTCCAGGCGCAGCAGGGGGAAACGGGCCGGGTAGGTCCTCGCCGGGCGACCGTGGTGGTGTTCGAAGGCTTCGTGCAGGTACTGGCGTCGGGCGAGGGCGGTATTGCCGCGCAACTGCCAGTCGTTGAAGTCACCGGCGATGATCACCGGCGCGTCTTCGGGCAGCGAATCAAGCAGTTGGCAGAGAAGCTTTAGCTGCAACTGGCGATGGCTTTCCAAAAGGCTCAAATGCACGCAGATCCCATGGACTTCGGCGTGGCCCGGTACGTCCAGCACGCAATGCAGCAGTCCGCGCCGCTCGGGACCGGTGATGGAAACGTCGAGGTTGCGGAACTGGCGGATCGGGTATTTGGACAGTAATGCGTTGCCATGGTGGCCATCTGGATACACCGCGTTACGGCCGTAAGCAAAGTCGCTCCACATGCTGTCGGCGAGGAACTCGTACTGGGACGTTTGAGGCCAGTTCTCGTAGCGTGACGCGTGACGGTCGTGTTCCCCCAGCACTTCTTGCAGGAACACCAGGTCGGCGCGGGTGCTGCGTACCGCTTCACGCAGCTCGGGCAGGATGAAGCGACGATTGAGGGCGGTAAAACCCTTATGGGTATTGACCGTCAGAACCCGCAGCCGATGAACCGCCGCGGGCGTGTCCAAAGGCATTGATTCGGCGGCTTGCCGGGTGGGATCGCCAGTCACGTTCACTCCTGAATCAGACGTACCTGTTCATGCGACTTATGGAGACTGCCGCAGTTCCGGATTTTTCCCGTTGCCGAGTCAATCACGTCACACTGGATTGACGGTGGTCAGATGAACACAATTTCATAAGGCAAACCCATGCGATCAAGAATGACCCGTGGCACCAGCGGCGCGATGCCGCTGGCGGGTTCGCCGTTGAGTTGGCTGGCGTAGGCGTGCATGGCGTGGCGTTTGCGGGCGGTGGTCCAGATATCAAGACGCAGTTTGCGTGCCCGGTGCCAAGGGATCTTGTTTTGCTCGCGCACTGGCCAGTGCCAAGCCCACACCGGTAACTCAATGAACACCGCCTTGATGCCTTCGGCGGCCAGGGCTCCGGCGCGGCCGACCGTATCATGGTCGCTGTCACCATCCTTGCGCCAGGTGCTGAACACAACGTCTCCGGGCTTCAAGTACCGAGCGATGAAAGCGCTCAGTTGTGCCTCATGTTCGGCAAGGTTTTTTTCCGGGAAGCCGCCGCGCACCCACTGAAAGCCATGGGCCGGTACCCCCAGACGATGCAGGGCGTCCACGCTTTCCTGGGGATGAGGGCGGTAGGTATGCTGACGCTCATCGGCCCACAACGGTGAGCCGGGATGGCTGATGCTGCCGTCAGTGACCGAGACCAGCAATATGGGATGGTCCAGATTGCTTAGCAACTGGAGCAGGCCACCACAGGCTCCGACTTCATCGCCAGGGTGCGGTGCGAGGATGACGGCGCGGGCGCCAGCGGGAATGAGTGTCTGGGTGCTGATAATGGGAATGTCGGCCAACTGGGCGGCGCTGTTCCATATTTGCAGGTGCTGCCGACCTTGCAAGCGAGAAGCGAGTTTCATGAGGGACGTCCTTGTTGTATTCAATCTTTCAGCCCTGCACCGGGCCGATTGCCCGGTGGCGCCCATAAGGGTTGGCTGCGATCTGCGATGCTCCGAATCCTGGAATCTACCGCACGTGAAGTATTGATCATGTTGGGCGATTCGTCGCCTCACATGTTTATCTGAACTGTACTTTTTTCCACTCTCTGAGCTGTGTAGACAACAGAGCCGCGTCCCTGCGGTTCTCGCTTTTCAAACCGTTTATCGCGGGTTATTCCTCTTCCTCGCGCTGCAGCTCAAACAACAGCAGCGAGCGGCCGGTGACGGAGTATTCGTAGTCGAATTCGAAACGCTCCTGGCCACGTACTTTCGGCTGGTTAGTGTCGACCATGCATGTCCAGAAACTGCCCTCGGGTACTTCCGGCAGGCGGAAGTTAACGATGTCGTGATGGGCATTGACCACCAAAAGCAGGGTCGCGTTGCCGCCCTTGCGACGAATGCCGGTTTCCTGGGCGCGCCCGTCCATCAGCATTCCCAGGCACCGACCATGGCCGTCGTGCCATTGTTCGGTGGTCATCTCGCTGCCATCGGGGGCCAGCCAGGTGACGTCCTTGACGCCGATGTCCTCGTTGTAGTTGCCCACCAGGAACCGCCCGCGTCGCAGGATCGGATAGGTCAGGCGCAATTTGATCAGGCGCTTGACGAACTTGAGCAGCGCCTCGCCATCCTCGCTCAAGTCCCAATTGACCCAGCCGATCTCGCTGTCCTGGCAATAAGCGTTGTTGTTGCCATGCTGGGTCCGAGCGAACTCATCGCCAGCGACGATCATCGGCGTGCCTTGGGCCAGCAGCAAGGTCGCGAAGAAGTTGCGCATCTGCCGATGACGCAGTTCATTGATCTCGGGATCGTCCGTCGGGCCTTCGACGCCGTGGTTCCAGGACAGGTTGTTGTTGCTGCCGTCCTGGTTGTTTTCGTCGTTGGCTTCATTGTGCTTGTCGTTGTACGACACCAGGTCATGCAGGGTAAAACCGTCGTGGGCGGTCACGAAGTTCACCGAGGCGTATGGGCGACGACCGCGCTGGTTGAACATCTCGCCTGAGGCGGTCATGCGGCTGGCGAAGTCGGCGAGCTGGCCGTCGTCGCCTTTCCAGAAAGCGCGCACCGTGTCGCGGAACTTGTCGTTCCACTCCACCCAACCCGGTGGGAACCCTCCCACCTGATAACCACCAGGGCCGCAATCCCAAGGCTCGGCGATCATTTTCACCTGGCGCAGCACTGGGTCCTGGCGACAGGCGACGAGGAAACTGTGGCGCTCGTCGAAGCCGTCATGGTATCGGCCCAGAATGGTTGCCAGGTCGAAACGGAAACCATCGACGTGCATTTCCGTGGCCCAGTAGCGCAGGGAGTCGGTGACCATTTGCAGCACACAGGGGTGACTCAGGTCCAGGGTGTTGCCGGTGCCGGAATCGTTGATGTAATAGCGTTTGTCATCGGGCATCAGCCGGTAGTACGAGGCATTGTCGATGCCGCGCATGGACAGGGTCGGACCTTGTTCGTTGCCTTCAGCGGTGTGGTTGTAGACCACGTCGAGGATGACTTCCAGGTTGGCCTCGTGCAGGTGCGCGACCATCTCCTTGAACTCGGCGATTTTGCCGCTGGCCAGGTAGCGCGGGTCCGGGGCAAAGAAGGCGATGCTGTTGTAGCCCCAGTAGTTGGTCATGCCCTTGTGCAACAGATGCTGGTCATTGACGAACGCGTGGACGGGCAGCAGTTCCACCGATGAAACACCCAGCTTGCGGATGTGC
The DNA here is from genome assembly GCF_030687835.1 of Pseudomonas hefeiensis. Lineage (NCBI taxonomy): Bacteria > Pseudomonadati > Pseudomonadota > Gammaproteobacteria > Pseudomonadales > Pseudomonadaceae > Pseudomonas > Pseudomonas hefeiensis. The sequence goes on along the minus strand of NZ_CP117449.1, from coordinate 3,462,930 downwards.
TCGAGCACATCGTCCACCATCAATCCGGCGAAGGTGCCTCGCAGGTTTTCCGGCACCGAGGGATGACGCATGCTGATGCCGCGAACATGGGTTTCATACAGGATGGTCTTGTCCCACGGTACGCTGACACGCTGGTCGTTGCCCCAGGTGTGGGCCGGGTCGATGACCTTGCATTTGGGCACGAACGGTGCGCTGTCGCGCTCATCGAAACTCAGGTCGCCATCCGGGTGGCCGATGGTGTAGCCAAACAGCGCTTCGGACCACTTCAACTCGCCGACCAGTTGCTTGGCGTAAGGGTCGATCAGCAGTTTATTGGGGTTGAAGCGATGACCATTTTCCGGGTCATAGGCGCCATAGACCCGGTAGCCATAGATCATTCCCGGATGGGCGTCAGGCAGATAGCCGTGATAAATCTCGTCGGTGTACTCCGGCAGCTCGATACGTTCGAGTTCGACCTCGCCGGCATCATCGAAAATACACAGTTCAACCTTGGTGGCGTTAGCGGAGAACAGCGCGAAATTGACCCCCAGGCCATCCCAGGTTGCACCGAGCGGGAAAGGCAGGCCTTCACGAATCCGCGAGGCCTCGATAACGGGCGGCGGCGTGGCGTTTTTTGGATGGGTCATAGTTGCTCCTGCAAAAGACATACAGATTTGGCAATGCTGTTCAAATTAGGACGGGGGTCTGTGCGCTACCGGATTTAGGGAAACGTCGCACCGCCCTATGGCGTGCGCCGTGTAGGAGCTCTGCCGAGGGCTGCGATCCTTGGATCTTGATCTTTCGCTCCAGATTCAATTGTCTGGGACAAGATCGCAGCCTCGTTCTACTCGTCAGCTCCTACGGGCCGGCGAGCTGCCTCCCTCGCCACACGGCCACCAAGAAGCGTTTGCTTGAGACCGATCAGCCGATGAATCAACTCGCCGGTGGCTTGCGCGGTGCTCGTGGCTTCTTGTCGGCAGGCTTTTGAGCCGCCGAGGTAGTGGCGGCAGGTTTTGCCGCAGGCTTGGCCTTGGGCGTCGTGCTTTTCGTGGCGGTCTTGGCGGCGGTGCTCTTGGCCGCGCCAGACTTGACGCCATCAGCCTTGCTGGCCGTTGGTTTTCCGGCCGCCTTGGCGGGCTTGCTCGGTGCCAGGGCTTCGGCTTCGGCAAGTTTGCGGGCCATCTCCCAGTGGCGTGTTTCCTGCCCTGCAGGCTTACCCTCGGATTCCCATATCTGATAGGCGAACTCACGAATGCGTTTATCGTCGGTACTCATCGCAGTGCTCCTGACTGAACTCAACATTGGATAAAGACATTGACGGGGAAGTCCCCCAGCGCGGCGCTGACCATCAGCTCTCCTTGGGGTGTGACTGCTGCGCTTGAAAAAAGTCCCTTCAGTTTTGCATCCCCGGTGGCGAACGGTAACGACACGCGGGTATCGCCCCAACGCGATGCAGCTACCAGTGGCACAGCACCGTTTTCCAGCAGGGCGGCCGCATGGATCGGTACCACTATGATCGCCCTTTGTTGCTCATGCTCACGCATAAACGCCAAGACCCGTTCTGACTGCTCGCCCACCACTTGGAGCGGTTGGTAGCGGCCCTGTTGGAACAGTTGCGGGTGTTCGGTGCGCACGGCCAGCGCCCTGGCGATCAATGCTTGCTTGACCCTGCCATCGCGCCAGGTGTCTACCAGTTGCGCGGGGGTGCTTTGAGCTTGCATCGCCTCGCGGCGCGCCATGAAGTCCACCGGGCGGCGGTTGTCCGGATCCACCAGGCTGAAGTCCCAGAACTCGTTACCCTGGTACAGGTCCGGCACACCGGGTACGGTCATACGCAGCAAGGTTTGCGCCAGACTGTTGAGGGCGCCCGCCGGGGCGATGGCCTGGACCGCCTCGGCGATGGCGCTGCGCAGGGGCAGCCCCTCATCACCGAGCAACAGCCGCTCCAGGAATATCTGGGTCGCCTGCTCATAGACGTCGTTGACGGCCGCCCAACTGCTCTGCAACTTGGCTTCGCGCAAAGCCTTGCGTTGCCATTGCCACAGGCGCTCGTTGTAGTCGGCCAGTGCCTTGTGGTCGCGCACATCAAGCTCCAGCGGCCAACTTCCCAGTAGCGCCTGGTACAAAATCAGTTCGTCGCCGGTCGAAGGAGCGGCAGGATCGCTGTGCAGCGATGGCGCAAGCATGCGCCACTGCTCCACGCACGCCATGTACCAGTCCGCCCGTTCGCTGATGACCGCCAGCCGCGCCCTGGTGTCTTCGCCGCGCTTATGGTCGTGAGTGGCGGTGGTCATGAGGTTGTCAGGGAAATGCTTCAACCGTTCGAGGCAGGCGTTATGGAATTCCTGCAGTGGGGCGCTGAACCGTTCGGTGTTGTAGCCCACGTCGTTGCGCGACAGCAGCACTGCCGAACGATAAAGCGCCGTGTCTTCCACGGCCTTGGCGGCGGCTGGCGAGGTCAGTTGCTGGAAGCGCACGCAGGCATGGCGCAGCCGTTTGCGCTGGCTGCCCCGTGGGCGATCCCGCCAGGGCATGCCGCCGAGCCAGTCGGCCAGATAGTCGAGCACCGGCCAGTCGGCTTCGCTGAGGGTTTGTCGGGCGCCTTCCAGGGCCTGGCGAAAAAACACATCGTCTTCGCTCGAGCGCCCCAACGGGTTGATGTACGTGCGGTACACCGGGAAATGCACGATCAGTTCCTGCAACGCCCGGCGAATCGCGCCGAGGGTCAGGTCACGGGTCATCACGTCGTCCCGCGCGACCTGAAGCAGGGCCTGGGCAACGCTTTCGAAGTCTCCGGCCAGGGAACCGTTGAGAATCTGTTGACGGGCCAGGCGGGCTTCTTCGATGAAGTGCGCCGGCCGCTCACTGTGGCGACTCCACAGTTGGGCGAGGGACTCGGCACCGGCCGGGTCATGTTGCAGCAACGAGATCTGGTTCATGAACTCGTAACCGGTACTGCCGTCGATGTTCCAGTCCTGACGCAAGGTTTCGCCATCGCCGAGGATTTTTTCAATGAAAATGGGCAGATGCCGCGAGGGTGAAAGCGAATCGACGCGCCTGCGCAATTTACGGCAATAACCACGAGGATCGGCAAGACCGTCGATGTGATCGATCCGCAACCCGTCCACCAGGCCTTCGGCGATCAATTCAAAAATTTTTGCGTGGGTGGCCTCGAACACCGCCGGGCGCTCGACCCGCAGGCCACCCAGCTCATTGACGTCGAAAAAGCGCCGCCAGTTGATGTCGTCCGCCGCCGTGCGCCAACTGGCGAGCCGGTAACTCTGGCGCTCCAGCAACTGATGCAGACGCTCGAACCCCTCGGGTTGCCGGGAGTCGTACGCGCGCAAGTTCTCTTCGATGGCGGCCAGGATGCCCGGTTGGCTGGCCAGTTCTTGCAATTGCTGTTGCAGTGGCCGGGACAGGGTATGGGCGTCAGTCTGGTAGTTCAGCGTGGTAAAGCGCTCGGCCAGAGCCTTGAGGGATTCGGCCTGTTCGGATGGCAGTGTTTCAGCGGGTTTGAGCAACTCGCCGTACTGCATCGGGCAGATCGGAAAGTGATGTTCGTAATGTTCGGCTAAAAAGCTGCCTTGCCCGGCATCGAAACGCAGCTTAAGCGTGCCTTCCTGCAAGGCCACACCGTAGTCGCTGCCCAAAAATGGCAGCAATAGCTGGCCCTCCATCAACGGATCGGGGGAATGCCACTGAATGTCAAAGAACTGACCGTAGGGGCTCAAGCGTCCCCACTCCAACAGGTCCTGCCACCAAGGGTTGTCATTGCCGCCGACGGCCATGTGGTTGGACACAATGTCGAGGATCAGTCCCATCCCATGCTCGCGCAGGCTGGCGACCAGACGCCGCAGGGCGTCTTCCCCGCCCAGTTCCGGGTTGACCTGGGTCGGATCGACCACATCGTAGCCGTGCATGGAGCCGGCCCGGGCTTTAAGCAGCGGCGAGGCATAAATGTGGCTGATGCCCAGCGATGCGAAGTAGGGCACCTGCGGTATGGCGTCGTCCAGGGTAAAGCCTTTATGAAACTGCAGGCGAAGGGTTGCCCGCAGCGGTTGGATCAACGTCTGATTCATTGGTCACGCTCGTTCGCCTGAAGCCTTGCGCAGGCGAGTATTTCCAGACGCCGGGCAGCGTCCGGGTCATCCAGCAACGCCTGGCTGTCGCACGCCAGGCGACGTCGCCAGTTGGGATGGGTATCGGTGGTGCCGGGCAGGTTAGCCTGCTCGTCGATGCCCAGGGCGTCTTCCAGTGGCAGCAACACCAGCGGCGCACGGGTGTGGCCGAGGAAGCGCACACTGGCATCGAGTATCTCGTCGGGTTGCCGGTGTTCCTCCCGAAAGTTCTGCGGATCCTGGTTCAACACATTGCTCAGGCCTTCACGTTCACGTTCGCGGTGTCTGCGCCAGTCCATCTCGGTGTGGGAGTCGATCAGGTCCAGTCGTGCGTTCCAGTCGATATCATGGCCGTGCCACCAGCCATTGAGGGTTGGCAAGTCATGGGTACTGGTGGTGGCCAGTGCGTTGTCCGGCCAGTCGAGAATGGGTTTGAAGTGGGTATTGTCCTGTTCGAACAAGAGCACGCGCATGCCCAGGATTGACCGGGCACTGAGTTTTTCTCGAAGGCCGTCAGGCACGGTGCCGAGGTCTTCGCCCAGCACGATGGCCTGATGGCGATGGGATTCGAGGGCCAGCAGGCGCAGCAAGTCGTCCACCGGATAATAGAGGTATGCGCCATCGCAGGGTGGGGCGTCGTTGGGAATCACCCACAAGCGCTGCAAGCCCATCACGTGATCGATACGCAAGCCGCCAGCGTGGGCGAAGTTGGCCCGCAGCATTTCAATGAAAGCGCGAAAGCCGTTGCGTACCAGCCCCTCTGGCGAGAACGCCGAGATGCCCCAACCTTGGCCGGAGCGGTTGAGAATGTCCGGTGGTGCGCCCACGGTCAGCGAGGCGAGCAGTTCATCCTGTCGACTCCAGGCCTGACTGCCTCCACCATCGGCGCCTACAGCCAGGTCGGCGATCAGGCCAATGCCCATGCCGCTGGCTTTAGCCGCGCTCTGGACGCGCTCCAGGCATCGAGTGATCAGCCACTGGCAAAACGCGTAGAAGCCGATTTCGTCGGCGTTCTCCTCGGCAAAATGCGCCAGCGTCGCGCTGCGAGGGTTGCGCCATTCTTCGGGCCAGTGGCGCCAGTCGAGGCTTTCTCCCCGAGCCGCGCGTTCGGCCTGCAGGGCTTCGAAGCGGCAATGATTCTCCAGCGCTTCGCCGCTGGTATGGCGGAAACTGCTGAAGTCCTCATGCAGTGGGTGCTCGCCCTGGCTGAAGCCGTCGTACAGGGCTCGCAGGATCTTCTGCTTGGCCTGGGCCGCCACAGGCCAATCCACCAGCGGCTGCTCTTCCAGGTTGCGCAGTTGATTGGTCAAGCCAGTGGCATCGATGGCGGTGCGCAGCGCGCGTTCACCCAGGATGGTGCCCGGCGCGGCATAGAGACTGTTGAGGAAGAGTCGACTGGACGGTGAGTATGGGCTGTAACGGCCGGTGTCGCTGCTGAACATCGCGTGCATCGGGCTGATGGCCAAGGCATCGGCACCGCGCTCGCCGGCCACTCGTGCCAACTCCTCCAGGGCCTGGGTATCGCCAAAACCGCCGTCGCCCGGACGGCGCAACCCATATAGCTGCGCGCTCAGGCCCCAGGCGCGGGGCGTCGGGTCATCCACGGCGTCGGCCACGCTGTAGCAACGTGCCGGTGCGACCGCCAGGGTGAAATGCTGGTCCTGGATGCTGACGTGCTGGTAACCCACCGGGACCATCCCCGGCAACCTGGCTTCGGCGTCGAGTTTCAGGTTCAGTGTGGCGCCATCTTCGAGCTGGATTTCGCAGGGCGTCGCAGCTTCGAAATAACGGCTCAGGTCTACGCTGGTCCCGACATCGGCAGTGATCAGCGGTGGCAGTTGATGGTTCTGTTGATCCTGCTGCAATTGCAGCAGGCTGGCGTCGATTTCCTGGGCGGTACCGGCTGGATGGCCCAGACCGGTGAGGACCGAACGCAAGACGGCGGGCGAGACTTTTTGCGCCCGGCCGTTGGCGTCGATCCAGTCCACCGCCAGCCCGGCCCGGCCGGCGAGGATCTCCAGTTGCGCATCGCTCATAGGCGCTCTCCAGTGATGTTGGGCAAGTTTGCCGCTTGCGTCAGACTGACCAGCGCGCTGTAGGGCGCAAGGGCACCCTGTTGCAACAGACCCATGGCATGCTGCGGATGTTCGAAAAGAATCTCGGCCTCTTCTTGAACGGTGTGCTTGACCGACTGATTGCTGAGGTTCAGGTCAATGCGCAATACGCAGCCGTCGCCCATGCGCCAGCGTGCGCTGACCGCGCCATGGCCCAGCACTTCGGCGCCCAGGGCCTGAGCCCCAGGCAAGCGCGGGACGATCGCTTCCCGGCGGATTTTCAACAACTGGCGGTACAGTGCCTCGCTGGCGTGTTGCTCAGGGTGTTGCGCCTCCAGGTTCGGGCGCGATGCGTCGAAGGTGTCGGCCGCATTGGGATCGGGAATGCGCGCGCGCTTTTCGGGGTCGGCAAAGGCACTGAACGCCTTGAACTCGTTGCGTCGGCCTTCACGAACCAGTTCCGCCAGTTCGCCGTGATGGCTGGTGAAAAACAGAAAGGGTTGCCGGGCGGCCACTTCATCGCCCATGAACAGCAGCGGAATCATCGGCGACAAGAGCAACAAGACGGTCGCCGCTTGCAGAGCCTGGGGTGGCGCCAGTTGATGCAGGCGTTCTCCCAGGGCGCGGTTGCCAATCTGGTCATGGTTCTGCAGGAACAGCACGAAAGCGCTGGGGGGCAGGTGACCGCTGGGTTCGCCCCGGGGGTTCGCCGTGGCGGTTGATATGGCCCTGGAAGACAAAACCCTGGCTGAGGCAGCGTGCCAACTGTTCCGTCGGCTCCTCGGCATAATCAGCATAATAGGCGTCGGTTTCGCCGGTCAGCAGCACGTGTAGGGCGTTGTGCCCGTCATCGTTCCACTGGGCGTCATAGCCGTGCTCCAGCAGGCCGGCCTGGTTGTGTTCGTTTTCCACGGTCAGCCAGACATGTCGTACCGGGTCTACCTGTTCGCGCACCCTGGCGGCCAGATCCTGGAGGAAATCCGGATCTTCGATCGCGTGCACGGCGTCCAGGCGCAGGCCGTCGAAACGGTACTCCAACAGCCACATCAGCGCATTGTCGATAAAGAAGTCCCGCACTTCGCGGCGCCGAAAGTCAATCGCCGCGCCCCAGGGCGTGTGCTTGTCTTCGCGGAAGAAGCCTTTTGCGTAGCGATGCAGATAGTTGCCGTCGGGGCCGAAATGGTTGTAGACCACGTCCACAATCACCGCCAGCCCGTGGCCGTGGGCGCTGTCGATCAGGTGCTTGAGCTGTTCCGGCGTGCCGTAGGAGGCCTGGGGTGCGTAGGGCAGGACACCGTCGTAGCCCCAATTGCGGTCACCAGGAAATTGCGACAGCGGCATCAGTTCGATGGCGGTCACGCCCAATCCGGCCAGACGCGCCAAGTGCTGTTCGACGCCTTGGAAGCCACCGAGGGCGCCGACATGCAATTCATAGATCACGGCTTCGTGCCAGGGGCGGCCGGACCAGTGGGTATGGCGCCATGGGTAAGCATGAGGATCGACCACCACGCTGTGGCGGTCAATGTCACCGGCCTGGGCGCGGGACGCCGGGTCGGGCACCTCCAGTTCGCCGTCGATGTTGTAGCGATAACGGGTGCCGGCGGGGCAGCGGGTCTGGATCATGAACCAGCCATCGGCCTGGGGCAGTAGCGGTATTGAATCTCCAGTGTCGAGTTCGACACTCACAAAAAAAGCATCCGGGGCCCAGAGGGTGAAGCGGGTGTGCTCAGCATCAAGCATGACCGCGCCATGGGTCCAGGTTTCAGGCGTCCTTGACGGCATTGTTACCTCATTGTCTGGCCGATTTACCCAGTGACTTGGCCACTAGCTGTTCATAGAGTTCGGCGTAGGGTTCCACGGCCTTGCACCAGTTGAATGGCGCTGACATGGCCCGGCAGCGCATCGCGTTGAGCAGGTCAGGAAAGTCAAAGACCTTGAAGGCCCGGCTCAATGCCAGTTTGTAGCTGTCGGCAGTGGATTCATCGAACAGGAAACCAGTGATGCCGTCTTCGATGGTGTCCGCCAACCCGCCGGTATTGCGTGCCACCGGCAGCGAGCCGAAGCGCTGGGCATACATCTGGCTCAAGCCGCAGGGCTCGTAGCGCGAAGGCATCAGCAGAAAGTCGCTGCCGGCGAACATCCGCCGCGCATCCGTTTCGTTGAAGCCGATGCGTACGCCGATTCGTCCGGGAAAACGCAGCGCCAGTTCACGCATGGCTTGCTCTTCCTCCGGTTCGCCGCGACCAATGATCGCGATCTGGCCTCCGGATTCGACGATGAACTCGGCGACGGCCTCGGTCAGGTCCAGGCCTTTCTGGTACACCAGGCGCGAAACCACGGCGAACAGCGGGCCGCTGGAGTCGTCGAGGCCGAACAGATCGCGCACATGGGCAGCGTTCACCGCCTTGCCCTCCCAGTCGCCCATGGCGAACTGGCGGAACAAGTGCGTATCGGTGGCCGAGTCCCAACTCTCATCGATACCATTGGGAATGCCGCTGAGAAGGCCTTGTTGCGTTTTGGCCGCGAGAAAACCGTCGAGCCCACAGCCGAATGCCGGGGTGGTGATTTCCTGGGCGTAGGTGGCACTGACCGTGGTGATATGGCTGGAGTAGGCCATGCCGGCCTTGAGAAACGACAACTTGCCGTAGAACTCCATGCCTTCCTGTTGCAACGCGTGCTCCGGGATACCCAGCTCCGGGCAGGAGGCCAGGCTAACCACGCCCTGGTACGCCAGGTTGTGGATGGTGAACAGGGTTGGCGTGCGTTGCCCGCGCCAGTGCATGTAGGCTGGCGCCAGCCCGGCCGGCCAGTCATGGGCGTGGACCAGATCGGGGCACCAGTGGATTTGGGCGAGGTTGGCGGCGATGTCAGCCGCGGCCAGGCCCAGTCGGGCGAAGCGAATGTGGTTGTCGGGCCAATCGCGACCGTTGTTGGCGCCGTAAGGTGAGCCTTCACGGGCAAAGAGTTCCGGACAGATCAGTACGTAAATCACCAGACCGTCGGCCATGTCCATACGACCGATCTTGCAAGGTGGCAGCGCTGCGTGGCCGCCCAGTTCACCGATGATGTGGATCGGGTTGCCGCTGTTCATTACCTGCGGGTAACCGGGGATCAGTACCCGGACATCATGCAGGCCGGCCATGGCCCGGGGCAGGGCGGACGAGACGTCACCCAGGCCGCCGGTCTTCACCAGGTCGGCGATTTCCGAGGTTACGAACAATACTTTCTTGCGATTGGGATTCTGCCTGACGACGGGGAGCAGTGCCTTGCCGCCGGTGGCCAGCACCGGTGCCGTCGGCGAGTCAGTCGCCGGCGGAAGTTGAGAACGGACTTGTTGTGGTTCCAAGGCAGCACTGATCATAACTTTCTCCCATTTTCTCGATCTGTTTCCGGCAAGCGCCAGAGCTGTTGTTTCATTGGCCGAATCCTGCGGCCAGGCGCACAAGCGCTACGCAAGGTAAGCAAAGCGCTGCCCAATGCGGTTAAGCGAATCAGGTGAAGGGGCTGCTTCAGGGACTTGCAAGGACTGCACCAGCCGTTGTTGCCCTACCTCTAACCTGACCTGTGGCCGTAGCGAAAAGTTTCCACTTTTTTTCGTCTGGACGACCGGTCGGTTTTATCCCCGGTTGGGCAGTCTAGGTCAGAACCTAGAGCGGTGCGGCGCGCTTCGTCGAATTGTCCGACAATCAGCTTTATTGTCGGCAATGTCTTACGTGACAAAGGGAGATACGCACCGACGAAGTGCAGTTTCTGGAAATGAAATAGGTGTATGGGGAAGGGGCTGTTTCATCGGCGTGCGCGATGGGATGGCGGGACGCACCATCGGGGGGCGCGTGAGATGGAGGCGTTTTAGTGGCCATTGTTGGCACTGGAAATGTGCTGTTTCTGTGGGAGTGGGTTTGCTCGCGAACGCGGTGTATCAGTGAGTGGATATGTGACTGACAGAGCGCTTTCGCGAGCAAGCCCGCTCCCACAAGGGGTTTGCGGTGAACACCGAATCGGTTAACCCTGAAAAAAACAGTGTGGGAGCAAGGCTTGCCCGCGATGACGGCGGCACATTCAGGATGGATGCAAGCTGACCCAGCGCTTTCGCGAGCAGGCTCGCTCCCACAAGGGTATTTGCGGTGGATACCGAATCGGTTAACCCTGAAAAACCGGTGTGGGAGCAAGGCTTGCCCGCGATGGTGGCGGCACATTCAGGATGGATGCAAGCTGACCCAGCGCTATCGCGAGCAGGCTCGCTCCCACAGTAATTTGTTGTGAGCACAGGGATTTTCCGGGCGAGTGCTCAGCCAGTCGGGGTCAACAGACGGATCGGTTTGCCGGCCGCCCAGGCTTGCAAGTCTTCGATCATCAGGGAATAGAACTTCTGATAATTGTGCCGGGTGACGTAGCCGACGTGTGGTGTGGCCAGTACATTCTCCAGCGTTCGGAACGGGTGGTCGGATGGCAAGGGTTCCTCGGCAAAGACGTCCAGGGCGGCACCGGCCAGGCGTTTGTCGCGCAGGGCGTCGATCAAGGCGACCTCATCGACGATTGGCCCGCGTGCGGTATTGACCAGCAGCGCCTCGGGCTTCATCCATGCCAGCGCCTGGGCGTCCACCAAACCGCGGGAGCGCTCGCTGAGTACCAGATGCACCGAGAGAACGTCAGCCTGTTCGAACAGTTCCTGTTTGCTCACGTAGGTCACACCCACTTCGCCGGCCCGTTCGGCGGTGAGGTTCTGGCTCCAGGCGATCACCCGCATGCCGAAGACCTGGCCGAACTGGGCTACCCGTGTGCCGATGCTGCCCAGGCCCAGGATCGCCAGTGTCTTGCCATGCAGGTCGCCGCCCAGGCCCTGCTGCCACAGGCCGGCGCGCAAGGCATTGGCCTCCTGCACCAAGTTGCGGGTCAGGGCCATGATCAGCGCCCAGGTCAGTTCGGGGGCGGCATGCTTGTAGCTTTCGGTGCCGCATACCTGGATACCCAGTTCGGCGGCTGTCTTGAGATCCAGGGCGGCATTGCGCATGCCGCCGGTGAGCAACAGCTTGAGGTTGGGCAGGCGGCGCAGCAGGCCTTCATCGAATGGCGTGCGTTCACGCATCACGCAGATCACCTCGTAACGTTGCAGGCGCGCGGCGAGGGTGTCGCGGTCGGCAGGGTACTCGTGAACAAATGTCACCTGGCCGATGCTGTCCAGCACCGACCAGTCCACCACATCCCGCGCTACGTCCTGCCAATCATCGATGACTGCTATTTGCACCGCCATGGAACACCTCGTCAGGGAATGGGTTTGTTCAGCCAGCCCAGCAAGGCCTGGTGGAAGCGGTCCGGCTCTTCCATCTGTGGGGCATGCCCCAGATGAGCGAACTCCACCAGGGTCGACTGGGGAATCAGTTGAGCCACTTGCTTGCCCAGCACTTCATACCGACCCAGTATGGCTTTCACGGCCGGCGACGCGATGTCGCTGCCGATGGCGGTGGTGTCGGAGGTGCCGATCAGCAGCAGCGTCGGTACTTTCAGGTCCTTGAATTCGTAATAGACCGGCTGGGTGAAGATCATGTCGTAGATCAGCGCCGAATTCCACGCGACTTGCGTGTGCCCCGGCCCCTTGTTCAGCCCGGCGAGCATGTCCACCCAGCGTTCGAACTCCGGCTTCCAGCGGCCACCGTAGTAGGTCTTGCGCTCGTAGTTGCGGATACCGTCGGCGCTTAGTTTCAGCTCGCGCTCGTACCACTGGTCCACGGTGCGGTAGGGCACGCCGAGGGCTTTCCAGTCCTCCAGGCCGATGGGGTTGACCATCGCCAACCGCTCGACCTGATCGGGAAACTGCAAGGCATAGCGGGTGGCGAGCATGCCGCCGGTGGAGTGGCCGAGCACAATGCTTTTCTGCACCCCCGAGGGCCTTGAGCAGGGCCTGGGTGTTGGTTGCCAGTTGGTGGAAGCTGTACTGGTAATGAGCGGGTTTGCTGGACGTGCAGAAACCGATCTGATCCGGGGCAATCACCCGGTAACCGGCCTCGCTGAGCGCCTTGATCGAATCGCCCCAGGTGGCGGCGCAAAAGTTCTTGCCGTGCATCAGTACCACGGTGCGGCCGTTGACCTGGCCCTGGGCCGGCACGTCCATGTAACCCATCTGCAAAGCTTTGCCTTGGGACTGGAAGGGGAAGTGTTTGAGTGTGTAGGGGTATTCGAAGCCCTGGAGTTCCGGGCCATAGGCCGGGCCTTCTGGCGGGTTTTCGGCCTGGGCGAACAGCGGCAGGGCGGCAGTCAGAAACAGGCTGGGTAACCAGCGAGCAGTGGAACGCGACATGGGTAATCTCCTATGGGCATCCGGCCGATCCTGGCGCGGCCCGATTATGACGACATTAACCACAGGCAACCCAAAGGCTCGAACGTTCAACCCATCCAGCCGAGAGTCGCGAGGGCGAGCACGCCATAGCGCAGCCCTTTGGCAAAGGTCACGATCAGTATGAAGCGACGCCACGGCTCACCCATCACGCCCGCCACCAGAGTCAGTGGATCGCCGATGATGGGCATCCAGCTGAGCAACAGCGACCAACGTCCATAACGCTGGTAATGCGCGCGGGCCTTGTCCAGATGAGCCGGGCTGACCGGAAACCAGCGGCGATCCTTGAATTGTTCCAGGCGTGTGCCCAGCCACCAGTTCACCAGCGAGCCCAGTACGTTGCCCAGGGTGGCGACGCTCAGCAACAGCCAGGTTTCATGGCGTTCGCCGAGCAATAGCCCAACCAACAGTGCTTCGGATTGCAGCGGTAACAAGGTGGCGGCACCAAAAGCCGCCAGGAACAACCCAATGTAAGCCTCGCCCATCAGTGGGCCGGGTAATCTGCCACCACGGTTTGAGTACCGTCTTTTTTCAGGCCGATCACCTGATACGCATCACTTCTGCCGTCCGTTTCCATACCAGGCGAACCCATGGGCATGCCGGGCGCGGCCACACCGAGCAGGTCGTCCCGTTTGCTCAACGCCAGGACCTGGTCGGCCGGGACATGGCCCTCAACGAATTTGCCATTGATTTGGGCGGTGTGGCAGGAGCGCAGGTTCGGCGCCACGCCCAGGCGCTGCTTGACTGAACTCATGTCGGTTTCAACATGGTCGTTGACCTTGAAGCCGTTTTCTTGCAGATGCGAAATCCACTTTTTACAGCAACCGCAATTGGCATCGCGGTGCACGTCGATTGTGTTCGGTTCGGCGGCCTGGGCCAGCGTGGTGACAAAAAGCGCGCTCAGGGCGAGCAGGTGCAGGGGATTGGCCATGGGGGCAGTCTCGTATCGAACGGTTTGGGAGGAGGATACCAGAGTAGCGAGTGCGAGCTGACAGCGGGCTGAGGGGCGGATTACAGAACTGTCAGGTTGGGAGTGATGCTGATTGGAAGTCCGGCGCAAATTCGCCAGCCACTGCTGAACCCTGTGGGAGCGAGCCTGCTCGCGATCGCGGTGGGTCAGCTTGGCCAGTGTCGACCTTGCCGCCGTCATCGCGAGCAGGCTCGCTCCCACAGGTCCGTGCGCAAACAGCCTGGGGCGCTTTAGCGGCAAACCCGTCTTCAAGTCGCCGAACCTGCCTGAGCGCCCCACCAGATGTGTGCTTGGGCTTGCACGTGTTCGTGGAGCCGTTGCATCGGGTCCGAGTGCAAGGTGAGTGGGTGAGCCAGGGCGCCACGGTGAAACAGCGCCTGCCAGCCGGGGTTACCTTCGGCAGGCATGATCCCGGTGAAAGCGAATCCGGCGTCGATCAACCGCTGATAATCGTCGGCAAATTGCTGGCGCAGTCCGAGTCGCACCGAAAGCGACCAATGGGCCGGTAAGCGCAGCAGTTGTCCGGCCAGGCGAAGGTCTATGTGCCCGGCGACAATGTCGACCCTTCCGGGCAGTTGTCTGATTTGAAAAGGCTGTGCCGAAGGTAAGGGCGCATCGGGCGAGGTGCCAAACAGCGACGCCAATGGCTGCATCAGCCATTGGCATGCCGCGGGCCACTGAAGCTGCGGCAGGGGACGATGATTGTCGCTGATCACTTGGCTGCCGACCACGATGGTTTCGGCGTGGACAGTGGCAAAGGGCGAGGGCACATGGTCAGGCAACAGCCCGGTGTCATGGAAACCCAGTCGTTGTGCCAACCGCTGGCTGTAGAAGTGGCTGGTGACTTGCTTGATCGACAGCCTGGCAAGCCCAAGGTCCTGGCAGCTATCCAGTAAACGCTGGCCCAGGCGCGTCGCAATCTGGCCGCCTTGCACCGCCGGATCTACCGCGATCAGTGCCAACTCCGCGTCTTCACCCTCGGCTGTCGGCCGGCACAATGCAGCATGGCCGACCACGCGATCGTTCACCAGGGCGACCACGGAGTGCCAACGGTTCAGCAGGTTGTGCTGGCCAATCATGTGAGGCAGGTAGACGTCTGGCGAGACGTAGTGATCGCCGTAAACCCGGCGGAACAATTCGCTGATCCCGACGCCATCCGTGGGCCGGAACGGCCGGATGACCACGCTGCTCATCCGGCGTGCCTCGCTGTCAGCGGAGCATAGATGCGGCGGTCGATGATCGACAGGTGCTTGCCGGAGCGCGGATGGCGTTCCAACTCTTGTAGACCGCAGGCCTGAATGTGCAGGTCGAGTTGCTCGATACCCGGATACTGTTGGGTCAGCGCGGCTTTCAATGTCATGGAGAGTGATTGGCAAGCCTGGGTTTGCCCTCCAGGCACCCATTTGAGTAATACGCGGTCGTTGTTTTGTACGTGCTCAATGATCAATTGCCATTGAAGGTCTCCGCCAACGCCGCGGATGATGTCGCTGATCTCCTGCGAAAACAACGAGAAGACGCCTACCCGCACCCGCTGGCTTTTCGCGCTGCGGCCCTGAAGCGCGAACTTGCGCCGTGGGGTGCCGACCGGCTCGCGCCAGCACGCCCGGTCACCCACCGGATAGCGCACGATGGGCATCAGGGTCCGGCTGAAGTTGGTCACCACCAGATTGCCAGGCCGATCACATGCCTGGATGACCTCACCGCTCAGTTCATCAATGATCTCCACCCTTATCTGCTCGTCGAACAGGCGGTGTTCGCCGAGGTTGCAGTCCGGTGCACTGGCGCCCACCAGCCCTGCGTCCACGCTGGCATAGCCGATGGACGCGAAGCGTGCCTGCGGGAAGGCGCGTTGCAACGCAGGCAATTGACGCTCGAACAGGTTTTCCCCACCGAACAGTACGGTAGTGATGCCTGGCAGCGTGCGCCCCTGTTGGTCCAAGTGGTCGGCAAACGCCAGCAGATGCGCGGGCACACCGGCCAGTACATTGATGCGGTGACCGGTCACGGCCTCGCTCAGCACGTCGAGATCCACCGAGCCGGTGAAGGGGAATTCGGTGATCGCTACATCGACTTTGCCAAGTGCACCATGAATAAACAGGAAACTGGCGTACAGGTCTCCGGAAAAAAACAGGTTGGCGATTCGATCGCCTGCCTTCAGTTGTGTTGACAGGCTCTGACCGAAGCAGTCGAGCATCCGCTGCCATTCCGTGTGGGTGTACACCGACAGTTTTCCCTGGCTGGTCGTACCGCCGGTTTTGTAGATCAGTGCGTCTTCTACTTTGTCAGTCAGTACGTCCCAATTGTCCAGGTCATGACTGCCGGCCCAGTAGTCGGCGACGTCGACGATGGGGACATCCTCCAAAGCGCAATTGTGTGCTGGTAAATGCCGTAAGTACTTGCGGTAGAACTTCGAATGCGTACGAATATGGTCGAGCCATTGTTCGAATGGTAAAGAGATGCTCATCAGGATTCTCTCGGACTTTAACGTCCGCTTATTCATTTACACGGGAAAAACAATCAAGCGGATATTCTGCAGTCAATCACCAGCGGAACTTTGCCGCTGTGTTTGTTATGTTCGAAACTTGCTGCCGGACAGGATTGAATATCCAGTACGAGCATTTCGGACTCCACCAGGGTGGACAGCAGTTCGAGGTCCATGACCCTGCTCCGAACCGTTTGCGCATCGCCATCGGCGCGAATCAGCAGGCGTTCGCAGCCGCTGCTGTGGTAATCAAGCACGATTTGAATGGCTGTTTGCGCCTGTTCGGCCAGCTCGTGGGTATTGATTAAGTACGTCACGATGCGTATCAGGGAGCCGTGGCGCTGGCGCAATTCGAACCGGGGTGACTCCAGGCCACAGGGGCAGGGCTCGGGAAGCCAGCGCCCGCAATCGCCGACTTCATAACGGTGAAGGGGTTGCGCATGGCGTATGCGAGAAGTGAACAGGAGCCGTCCGGTTTCCCCCGGCTCGACCGGAGCGTCCTGTTCCAGCTGGACGATCTCCAAGTGTTGAATGTCTTCCATGAGATGGAAAACACCGTCGCCGCTGGCAGTGCAGGCATGGCCAAGGGGGCCCGCGTCGACACTGCCGTAGATGGCTGAGCGGATACTTGTGGCGCCGCAGTCCTGAAGCAATTGACGGCAGCCTTGCCCCAGGCGCTCGCCGCCCAGCATGACTTTGCGCACACCGCCGTAGCCTTGAAGGGTTTTTAGCTGGCTGGAAAAGAGGCGCTGCAAGGTACTTGGCATGCCGACCAGGGTGTTGACCTTGTGGGCGACGATCATCCGTGCGATCTCTTCAAAGTCCACGTCTGACGTAGCACCCATGGGGTAGTGCACAACATTCATGTGCTCCAGTATCTTTGAGAAACTGAAGAAACCGCCGTAGAGATTGCCACCATAAAACAGATTCATGACCCGATCTTTCGCCGGATCCAGGCCGGCTGCGCGTAGTCCATCGGCGGCGGCCCGCATGTGGCGATCAAAATCGCGGTAACTGTAGGGCGACAGCACCGGTGCGCCGCTGCTACCACCTGAGCGGAAGAACAACTGTGCCTGGGGTGCGGCAGGCAGCGCCAGGAATGCCGCTTTGTCCATGATCGGCGTCGAGGGAGAAATGGGTATCGTTGCCGGCGGCGCGTCCAGTGTCACACGAAGACTTGCGACCTCAGGTTCAAGACCAACCGACACCCGGCGACTCAAACGTTGTAGCGCGTAGACACCGTCATGAGGCTCGCCCTCATAGCCTTGCTGGATGTCTGCGGTTGCCGAGATGCGGGTCACGCCGGCGGCTAATACGCGACGTGCCAGTTCAGGCGCCCGTTGCGGTTCACAGATCAGCGCGCAGCTCTGCAACACATTCCGCCAGGGCAGCAGGGTTTCGGTAATCAGCCCATGGGGTACCGGCCGTAACAAAAGTGTGCGAAACAGCGGCGATGGCGACAGGTCGCGGTGATGCTCCCAAACAATGCGCCAGCCATGTCCTTCCCAAATCTGGCCGGTTTGTTCTGCAAAGCTATGGTCAAGTCGGGCAAGTGCCGTGCGGGTGGTGATTTCACACGCTTCGGCTGCAGTGGTTGGCAACGCCGGCCATTGCCCGGTCCGTCGTTCGAAGGCGGCGGCCAGGGCGTTACCCAGTGCCTGCATCTGAGCCGGTTCGTCGCTGTCCACCAACAGCCACTGGGGGCTGGAACAGGCTTGCTGATCGAGTCGGCAGACCTCATCCACCAGACTGTCCAGTGCCTGCTGGCTGGCGGCCTGTGGCGTGACATAGGCGAAGCTGATGCGATGCCCCCAATCGATCCAGCGGCAGCCGCTTGGAATTTGCTTACGCATGGTCTTGAGTGCGGTCTCACCACCCCAGGCGCTGACGCCTTGGGCCAGTGCGAAGAGACGCCGGCACTCGTGGTAGGGCACTGGCAGCACCGCAACGTAATCGTGCAGTTGGCCACTTGGGTCGCAATTGAGGAACGCCGCTAGCACCTGCGCAGTCAGGTCTGCATCGCGTGTGCTGGGTCGCAGCCAGTTGACGTTGCCCGCCAGCAGGCTTTCTAGGGCCGCGAAAAATCCCAGCAAAGGTGCATTGCCAGGGGTGACATGCACCACCAGCCCCAGGGGCTGCCAGCTTTCGAAAGGGCCATCGCAATAGTCGATTCGGCGCAGCGAGCGCGCGTCCGCCCCCAGCTCCCGTTCAAGTTTGCGGCTCAAGTGCTTGCGTTCGCAGAAGGCGATCAGGGCCTGGCGTTGGTCATCGTCCAGAAACGGAGTCTGTCCTGCGTCCCGCAGCGTCTGTGCGAACGCCTGCGCACAATCGAGCACCCTATCGCTGGGCGGCGGTGCGCCCAGAAGCGTGGGCAGTTGCGTCTGCAAGCGTTCAAGGGCTGCGTCGAGTGGCAGATCAGCCTGCAATTGGCCGTTGATGAGATACATATCAATTCTCCTTGATCATTTCGGCGGCGGCCATGGCGCAGCTTCGGCTGGCACTGGTGCCGGCCCGACCGTGCAGTTCGAACCATTGAGTGTTCAAGCCGCACTCACAATTGGCCGGATGCAGGGTTGCCAGGTCGCTCATCACCACGGCATGGGCGGGACTGGAAGAGATGTAAGGTGAGACGAATGACAACAACCCCGTCGCACCGAAGGGCTGGACACTGAAGTCCGAGGGGTGACGCACGAAAGCTTTCGAATAGACCGGCACATGAAACCTGTGGTGTGCGCATTCGATGTACGGCACTGCGTGCTCGACCGCACCGTAACCATCGCGGCATCGGTGGGGCTCAATGCCCAGTTGCCGGGTAATGTGCTCATAGACCTCGTGGCGGGGGATCTCTTGGGCGGCCTGCTTTTTCCAGCCGCCTCCCAGAAACACCAGGGAGTCGGGGGCAAGCTTGAGGTCTGGCGTTGCGGTTTCTCGCATGCGCTCAAGTGCATGACAGAGCAGCGCCGGGAAGCCGAAGATCCTCACCGGCAAGCCTTCCTCGGCGAACTCCTGAAGGGCCCGGATCGCGCCAAAGACATCGAACTCATGACCTTTTCCAGTGCGCCGCAGCGCATGGAAAACCCGATTGGCCGGCGCGAAGCTGCGTAAGAATTGGTCCGTATGGGCGGTGCCGACGTGATTGACCTTCTCGGGTTCGTGGCTGAACAACAGGTAGTTGCAGGGCGAGTCCGGTGTGGACCAGCCGTAATGCTCAAAGATACGCGCCACCATGCCCTGGGCCGCTGCCATGCTGCGTTCGTCATAGCGCATTCGGCTTTTCTGGCCGCTGGTGCCGGAGGATGTCAGCTCCAGCGCGTTCTCGCCTGTGGGGCTGAGCAGCAAGCGCTGCTTGAAGTAGTTGGCGTAGATGGGCGGCAAGCGCGACCAGTCAGTCAAATGCTCCAGGTCCTCGGCAGCCAGGCCGTTGGCGTTGAGCCAGTGTTCGTAGCCGGGGGTGTGGTGGCAATGGAACAGGCTGATCTGGGCCATGGCCCGATCAAACAGACCAGCAGGTACTGAGTCGGGATCGTAGGGTTGCGCCAATGCACACAGCGCATCGGCGTGGGGAAAATGAATCATGGGTATCGTTCCTCAGGGAGGGGATTTTCAGACGAGAGCGGGCGGGCGCGACAGGAACAGGCGCAACGCCACAAGGCAACTGAGCCCCGCGATGCCGACCATCAAGGCAAAGGCGTTCAGGCTCGCTCCGGCGCCCAGTAGCGCGAGCAGCGATCCGGCTGTGCTCATCACGGCGATGGAAATCATCCCGACCATGGCCGAGACCAGCCCTTTGCTGTCGTCGCTGGCGAACAGGGCCAATCGATACAACGCCGCATTGCCCATGCCGAGCCCCAGGGCATAGAGCGCCAGGCCGCTGACCAGCGCGGATAGACACAGGTTGAACTGACTGGCAATCACCAGTGCGATGAGTCCGGTAGACAAGGGCCACAGGCTGTAGCGCAATACCCCGCGCACGCCCAGCCGCTCCACCAGGCGGTTCAGCAGGAGATTGCCAAGGATCACGGCCGAGAACACCGGGATCTGCCACAGGCCGTACACCAAGGGCGACAGGCCCTGCCCCTGGATCAGTAGCAGCGGGGACAGACCGATCCAGGCAATCAGCGGCAGGCTCATCAGCCCCAGTGCCACGCAGGCGGCCATGAATCCGGCATGACTCAGCAGCGCGCCATACCGCCCGATGAGCGTGCGCAGCTTGAACGGCTGCTGCGTAGGCTGCCTGGCGCGGGGAGGCGCCAGGCCAGGGTGTCGGGGCATGAATGCCCATAAGGTCAGCCAGCTCACCGCGCCAAGGCCCGCCAGCAGTACAAACAGCTCGCGCCAGGACAGCCATTGCAGCAGCAACCCACCCAGCAGCGGCCCCAGCAAGGGCGAGAGGAGCGCGAGATTGCCCAGCAACGCCATGACTTTCACGGCGTCCGATTCGTTGAAGACTTCCTGTATGGCGGGGTAACTGACCGCAATCACGAAGCCCAGGCCCATGCCCTGGATCAGACGAAGCCCATTGAATCCCTGCATATGGGTGACCAGGGTGATCGCCGCACATGCCAGCACAAAGCCGGCACACCCGGCGAGCATGAATGAGCGACGTCCATAGCGATCCGACAGTGGACCGATCAGCCACGGCAGCAAGACGCCGCCCAACAGGTACAGATTGAAGGCGTAGGGAATCTGGTCTGCGGGCGCATCCAGTTCCTGGGTCACCGCGAGCATGGCTGGCATGACTAGGTCGCTGGCCATGTAAGTCAATAGTTCGAAAAGAGCGATAGCCAGGCAGAAGCCTGTCAATCGTATTGGCGAAAGAGTTGTCAGCAAGTTTTGCATGATTTTCAACGTTAATTTTCGGTAAGGAGGTAAGCGCCTCTTATTCGAGAATACGTCGGTGAAACTAAGGGCCAAAAGAAGTCTTTCCCTTTGTTCGTGGAGGAAATGTGAGTTAAATCTGTAAGAAAAATGTCCACCAAGGGGCGGACATTTGTTCGTGATGTGAGCAATTAATCTGATAGGTGTCAGTTAACCGGTGCGCAGACGCATCAGGTCTAAAACGGGAAGTTCCTAGCGATGCATGTCCACACCTGGGCCGCCACGGTGCTCATGGCGGTCGCCGTGACCGCGATCATGTGGGAAGAAGAGGCAACCGCTCAGGGTCAGGACGGAAAACAGGGAAAGCAGCAGGGTTATACGGCGAAACATACAGAACTCCTCATGATAAACACCGCGGTTGCGCGAATACGCCCCTTCGGCTGTACCATGAGACCCCGTCTGCCGCCCGCCATCCCCAAAACACGGTATGCGCCTGGCAAGCATTCGGATACAGAGCGGATACATTCAGGAAATTGGCAATGACTCAATCGCAACGTTTGAAATACTCGATTCTGGTGGTTCTCGTCGTTCTGGCGATCATGCTGGGACTGACCTGGATGCAGAACAACGGCATGATCAGCGAGCAGCTGTTTCAATACATCGCTATTGCCGTAGCGGTCATCGTGGTAGTGATCAACGGCGTAATGCGACGCAAGGTCAAACCCTGAACGCAGGCGTCACTCTGCGCCCTGAAGCACGGCCATGGCCTTGCGGTGCAGGCTGTAGGTTTTATCGGCGTTAAGGGTGACGACACCCTCGCTGCACAGACGCTTCAATACCTCGCGCACGCTGAGGAAGGACAACGGAATGTCCAGCCCCAGCAGTTGGCTATGCACGCCTCGTACACCCAGGCTGCGGTTTTCACCGGCGGCCTTGAGCAATGCGTCGATGACTTTGAGGCGAATCAGGCTGGTCCTGAGGCCGAAGCTCTTGAGCAAAAGCCTGATGTGCTCATTGCAACCTCGTTCTGCCGGCCTGTCGAACAGGTTGTTGGTGGCTGTCGCCGGAACGCCGGTCGACCTGGGCTTACCCTCCATGGGCTGACGCGCGTCATGCATGCAAAAACTCCTTACCAGCCTGATCAGAAAAGGGTCACGGATACTCTCCTGTAATAGGACGAACGAACGTGACCAATCATGAAGGCCAAAAGCTGAAAAATTTGCCTGGATATGATCAAGCCCCGTAGTCAGGCGGTTGCCAGGCGATTAATTTTTTTTCATCCGGTTCGTTTTCAAGGGATGCACATTCCGGTCAGGCACGCGGTATGTGGGTTCCCAGGCCGGGCCAAGTGTTTTTTACTGCCGTAACGGTAGCCGTCCTGGTTTTTGAAAGTGATCGATCAGGAGTGAACGTGAGAATGTCCGGGCAGTTATCGAGGTTTTGTCTCGCAGGCGTGTTTTTAGGGATGGGCCTGGGGCTCAGCTCCGTTGCCGGCGCTCAAGGCGATGTAGAACCGGCCAGCGCCGAGATCCGTCGCACCAGTTTTGGTGTGCCGCATATCCGGGCTCAGGATGAGCGCGGGTTGGGCTACGGCATCGGGTACGCGTACGCTGAGGATAATTTATGCCTGCTGGCCAATGAGATCGTCACGGTCAACGGCCAGCGCTCGCGTTACTTCGGCCCGGAGCAGGTCACGCTCGAACAGCGGGAGAACCGCGTCAGCGATGTGTTTTTCAACTGGCTCAACACGCCGCGAGCCGTTTCCGGTTTCTGGCAGGCCCAGACGCCTCAAGTACAGCAACTGGTCGAAGGCTATGTCGCGGGTTTCAACCGCGCGCTGGCCGAACGCAAGGCCGTCGGCCTGCCCGAGCAATGCGCCAGTGAGTGGGTACGGCCGATCACCGCGCTGGACCTGGTCAAACTGACCCGGCGCCTGTTGGTGGAAGGTGGCATCGGCCAGTTCGCCGAAGCCCTGGCGGGTGCGCAGCCGCCCCAACCGACGGCGGTGGCTGGCGAGCCGATGGCAGGTTTTGCAGGCGCAGCGACCCGGCAGCAGCGTTTCGCCCTGGAGCGCGGCAGTAACGCGGTCGCCATCGGCAGTGAGCGCTCCTTCAACGGGCGTGGGATGTTGCTGGCGAACCCACACTTCCCATGGTTGGGGGGCATGCGTTTTTACCAGATGCACCTGACCATCCCCGGCAAACTGGACGTCATGGGCGCGGCCCTGCCAGGCCTGCCGGTGATCAACATCGGTTTCAGCCAGCACCTGGCCTGGACCCATACCGTCGATACTTCCAAACATTTCACTCTGTACCGTTTGCAACTCGACCCAAAAGACCCGACTCGCTATCTGCTTGATGGTCAATCGGTACCGATGAGCCAACAGATGGTCGCGGTGGACATCCAACAACCCGATGGCCAGGTGAAGACGGTTTCGCGGGTGGTCTACGGCTCGCAGTTCGGCCCGATCGTGCAATGGCCCGGCCGGCTGGACTGGGATGACAAGTTCGCCTACAGCCTGCGCGATGCGAACCTGGAAAATGATCGGGTGCTGGCCCAGTGGTACGCCATGAACAAGGCCGTCACGCTCAGGGATTTGCAGAATGCGGTCCATAAGATCCAGGGCATTCCCTGGGTCAACACCCTGGCGGTGGACGATCAGGGGCAAAGCCTCTACATGAACGTGTCGGTGGTGCCGAATGTTGACGCCGACAAGTTGGCCCGCTGCAGCGACCCGCGGGCAGGGCTGCAACTCATCGTACTGGACGGTTCGCGTGGCGAATGCGCCTGGGATATTGATCCCAAAGTCGTACAGAAAGGCATCTATGCCTCCGACAAGCTACCGCAGTTGTTACGCCGCGATTATGTGCAGAACTCCAACGATTCGGCGTGGATGGTCAACCCCGCAAAACCCTTGTCCGGTTATTCGCCGGTGATCAGCCAGCAGGACCAGCCGTTGGGCCTGCGGGCGCGTTTTGCCCTGCAGCGGCTGGGTCAACTGGCCAAGGACGGGCCGGTAAAGGTCAATGACTTGCAGCGCATGGTCATGGACGATCAGGTCTACCTCGCTGATCAGGTGATGCCGGACCTGCTTGGCTTTTGTGCCGGTGACTTGGGGAGCGATGCCTTGGCGTTGACCGAGGTTTGCAACGGCCTCAAGGCCTGGGATCGAACAGCCGGTTTGAACAGCGGATTGGGGTTCATTCATTTCCAGCACATTATGGAGCAGGTGCAGGGTGTACCTGATTCGTGGCGTGTCCCGTTCGATCCGCGAGATCCACGACATACTCCTAGTGGCCTGGCGATTGAGCGTGCCCCGGTGCATAAGGCTGTGCGTCAGGCCATGCTGGCCTCGCAGGCGTCTGTGAAGGCCGCCGGATTGCCGAAGGGCAGCCGCTGGCAAGATGTGCAGGTTGCCAGCAGTGGCAGCCGGCAGACACCAATCCACGGCGGTCCCGGCGAGTTGGGAATCTATAACGCGATTCAGAGCGTACCGGGTGCCAACGGCAAGCGGGAAGTGGTCAGCGGCACCAGCTACCTGCAAGTGGTGAGTTTTGATAGCAAGGGACCCCAGGCTCAAGGTCTGTTGGCATTTTCCATTTCCAGCGACCCCGCATCGCCGTATTCGGCGGACCAGACCCAGGCATTTTCGAAGAAACAATGGAGTGTGCTGCCATTTACCGAGCAGCAGATCAAAGCTGATCCGCACTATCAGGCCGTGATTATCCGTGAGCCTGATGAGGCGGGCAGGGTGGCCAAGCAATAATCGCTGTTGTCTTACACAAAAGCCGCGACCTGATCAGGTCGCGGCTTTTTCAGTTGGACGGCCGTTGACCGATGGAGTTGAGGACTGGATTGCCGTCCTTGTTCTGCGTCAGGTAAACCGGCAGGACTTTGGGCAACGAAGGCACAAGGTTCTTCACCTCGTTCAGGTTGTAGATACCACCGATACGCAGGGCGCCAGTGCTGTTGTCGGCCAGCATGACGGGATGTTCGAGATAACGATTGATCAGCGGGAGCGCATCGCTGAGGGCAAGGTTGTCCAGCACCAGCTTGCCGTTGCGCCACGCCAGTGAGCTGTCATTTGGGGCGACTTCACGGATTTGTGGTTGGTAGTCGCCGGCTTTGTAGCTGGCCTGCATGCCCGGCGACAGTTGCGAGCCGTTACCGGCAAGCGCCTGGTTGCTGGTCACCCATACCGAGCCCTCCACCAGCGTCACCCGGACCTGATCCTGATACATCCATACATTGAAGCGGGTGCCGGTCACGCGCACCTGGCCCTGGCCCGCCCGAACAACGAATGGGTGTTGTGTGTCATGGCTGACGTCGAAAAACGCCTCGCCCTTTTTCAGCGTCACCCGACGCTCATTCTTGTAATTGGCAAACACCAGTTCACTGCCCAGATTAAGTTCTACCTGGCTACCGTCACCCAAGGTGATGTGGCGTACGTTTGCATCGGCTTCGAATCGTTCGTAGGAGTTGGCAACCCAGCCCAGGTGCCAGCCCGTGTAGGCGGCCAGGGGCACACCCAGCACAAGCACTGCGGCTGCGACAGCCAACCGACTCCAGCGCGACCGAGGTCGCGGTATTGGAGCGGGGGATGGTGCCGCTTCGACACGCGGAAGATGATCGGCCACGGCCCAGATCTCCAGCATGGCTTGGTATTCGAAGGCGTGCAGGGGATCGGCATCGTGCCATTGCTTGAACGCCAGCCGTTCAGCGTCGGTGCAGTCGACGGCGTGCAAACGCATGCACCAATGCGCGGCCGCATCGGTAATGGCGTCGTATTCGGCTTCCGAGAGTGTATGTTCGGTCATTGACTCTTCCTGGTTTGCCGCATTCTAACCTTCGGCATGACCTGTCGAGAACCGCCATCATGGCGTTTGCACATCAAAATGAGCCTGTTTTTTCCGGTCAAAGGCTCGGACACCGTTATGTCGTGGTCATAGCGTGGCATGAATCGCGTGAAAAAAAGATCAATTAACCCGCTGCACTGATCGCAGAGCCACCGTTTAAGACGTGGTAGCAGGACTCATCGGGGGGGAGTCAAGCTGACGTCCCAGCTCACAGATGAGCAGCGTCATGGAATCGGCGTTTCGCAAGATAACGTCGATGCGTCCTGCCGATGAATCTGGATCCAGAAAGATACTGCGTGCCTCGCTCATGGTTCTGGCGCCGGTCATCTTCAGGATCTCCCGGGCCATATCGCGATGCTCAGGGAAAAGCTCCAGGCTCTTGAGCCCGCCGGTTGCGCTGTCCCAAGCCATGAACAGTTTGGATCGTGGCGTGGTCAATGACAGCCCGTTGCGTTGCTGGTCCTTTTGATCATTGTATTTTGAATATCCGAACTGAGTGGCGTTGGAAATCAAGTCCAGGAACGGGAGTGCCGCGTCCAGATAAACAATGTCGAGCGTGTCGAAAAGCTGATGAGAAACTTCGTGGATAAGCACCGCGGCCTGGGCGTGGGCGTCGACATTGAAGGAGTCTGGTACCGCGTCCTTGTACCAATCCAGCCCGACCTCGAAGAAATACTGGGTGAGATAGATCCTTCCTGCCGCTTCAGGTTCGAGCACGAATGCAGTCGCTCTATCGTCGGTGTATTTCAAACTGCCGATCACAAGGCGCTTGGCGTTGCGTTTTTCCCAGGACGGGTCGGCCAATGCCTGGCATAGCGGCGAGACCGCAGTGTGTATTTTTTTGATCAGGCTGGCATCGACTTTTTTCACCCCAAAGAACGATTTCAGAAAAGTATCCAACCGTGAGCCTGGCAGGACCTGGTGTTTAACTTGATCGAGATTATGCAGGGCGTTGAACGAGTAATACCTTGCCACTTCCAGGGCTTGAACAATCATGTTCGCGTAGGCCGGGTAATTCCGGCGTATTTGCGCCATGCCACGCGCCTCAATGTTGAGCGACGTTGAAGCCTTGTAGTCGCTGTAGGAGCTGGCCAGCGTTGACATCACCTTGCCGTAGCGAATGGTCTGCCGTTGTGGATCTATGGTCCACTGCTGGCTATCAGGCGAGTGTCTCAGTATTGGGCCCTCTCCCTGTTCGTGGACCACGCGCCAGACCTGATTGGCTTTGGCCACCTGAAAGACGATGCCGGCAACAGGCGCATATAGCTTGTCGGATCGTGGCGACCTGTAGGTGCCGTCGATCGCGTTTTTCTGCAAATCCTGCAGGCTTACATCCGTGGCTTCGAAGGCCCGCAGGTTGGTGCGCGCTGGCGCGGTGGAGGCGATGTCCTTCCAATGGGGCGGGGCCGGCGCAGCTGCGTTCTGCGCGAGGGGGCCTATCGGGTCGAGCAGGCCAAAGGTGTCGTCGCGATTCAAGAAACCCAGGGAGACCATCTCCGCCGCGCCGGCGATGAAGTCGTGCAAACCTGCCTTCCAGTCATGCTGCTGCAGGGATTGCGCAGAGGCCTTGAAGTCTTGATAACTGTCCCAAAGCGTTTCGATAAACGTCAGTTTGCCCTGTAATTGTCTCCCCACCAACTTGACGCCGGCGCTGAACAGGTGCAGGACCGTTTCCCAGTCAAACTGACGTTTTTTATCCATTTGGGCGGTCAACATGTGGGATAGCAGGGTTGTATTGTCGTCGAACAACGTGTCGAACAGATTTGTCTTGATCGGATTGGAGGCCAGGGTGATTTCCGATAGGGAGCCGACCGTGGCAGCGAACAGGTTCTTGAACGTGGCCTGCTGGGTTTCGGGAAGTCGACGAATCAACAGGTCCTGAAGGGCTCCCGGCGTGTTCAGTGCGGCAACGATGCTGGCCTGGTCCTTGAACTCGGTGAAGTTATGGCCCGCGTGATAGGGGGAGTACAGCACGTGGGGGGCTTTGTCATCGTTACTCGATCCGATCAGATAGAGTCCCAGTGCCTTGATCGCTGCAGTCCCTTCGGTTTTGATCAGCTCCAGTGGACGAATCAACGCGCTGGCGCCTTCCACTGCCTGGCGAGCGATGGCGTCCGGCATGTCCAGTACCTGGCGAATCAAGTCAAATGCTGCAGGAGAAAGATGCTGTTGTAGATGCAATGCGTGAGCGTGCTGCAACAGTTGCCAGGGTAACTGCCGGTGAAATCGTTGTTTTCTTTTCTGGCCATCGACTGTGGTGTCGGAGAGTTCGTCCAGCACGGTTTTTTTATAGGCGGTCGGGATGTCCAATGACAACAGAATCTGCCTGACAGCGCTCTCATTCAAGCTGTCGGGCAACTTGCGCCCGGAAGTCGAGGACACCTTGAATCCGGTCTTTTGAGTGATATCGGCATGATTCAGGGCGAACTCGGTCAAGGTGCTGGCGGGCCCCGACAACGCAAGGTTCGGCGTGATCTGCAGGGTGTCGGGATCCAGGTCCTTTACGGCAAAACGTGCCTCCAGAAGCGCTTTGAGCCTTTTATTCACATAGCCGTGTAGCGACTCGATACCGTCCAGGTAATCCTTGTCATCGGCCACACTGCTTCTGTATTGCTCAAGCAGGTCAATCTGCAGGCTTTGTTCTTCAAGAGAGGCGGTGCCGAGCCAGGCGGGGAGTTTCTGTTGCCAACGGATGGCCTGGGCTATGCGTCTGGCGCGTGTCAGATTGGTGGGAGCACCTTTTTCAAGCAATGCTTCAAGGCTTTTTACCCGCTCAGGCCCTGCCAGCTGCCAGTCCCCGCTCTTTAATGTGCTCAAGTACCCATGTTCGGCCTCGAACAGTGTGATGAACGAATTCATTCTATTGAGCAGTACGTTGTCTTCGATAAGCTCAAATACATCAAGTTGATAGCGCCCATGGGGCTTGCGGTGTGAGGGAGGGAGGTTGGCGAGCCAACCAAAGCGCTTTTGTGAATCGAGCAAATGTCGATTCAATTGCTTTGTGGCAAGCTCGACTGATGCAAATGCCTGCAAACCTTCGGCAGGCGTCCAGAGAATTCCCAGCCCCGAATAAGGTGTGTCCAGCCCGCCACGTTCGGTCAACAGGAAACAATTGGCCAAGGGCAGGGAGACCGTTTCGCCTTCTTCGGTGCATGCCAGCCTCAACGAATAGACATCAGGCCGGAAGCCTTTGACCCCGACACGGTGAATGCGGTCAGGGTATTCGGAATCAAAGGCAAAGACAGTTGCGATGAGGTCGCGCGCGGCGGGCGGTAGCGTTGCGTTGAGTTCTCTTAGCTCTGCCTCTGCACGTATTCCCAGGGAAAAAACGTTGGTCAGTTCCGGAAGAAGACCTCTCAACGCGAAACGCAGTGAGATTTCGTTGGAAAGTGGTAATTGGCTGAACTCGGCATTCAAAGCCTCTTCGACACTGAGATAGCTCTTGACCTTCCTCTCCAGTTGATCAGCCATGAAGTTGGACGGACGCAGGTCTCCGAAGAAAGCGGGTTGCGTCCCCCAATGTCCATCGGCGTTTTGACTGAGCAGGCTTTTGCTGATCAAGGTGCGTATGTCCAGCGCCTTGTCCACGAGTGCATGGACGTCTACATCTCCCTGGCGGGACATTTCCATTGCGAAGTGAAGGTTTTCCAGCTGCTTGCCAATGATTGCATCGGCCAGCGAGCCGAACACCGGCCAGGCCACCGACTTACCTGACACTTGGGGATCGTCAAGGCGCAGAAAACGATTGCGCTCTTCCAGGCTCAGCAGGCTGTAGAGCTGTTCTTTTCGCGCAGCACGGGCGGGTGTGTCGAGCAGCGCATCTTTGAAACCCAGATAGTTGTCTACTTTCTGAAGACCGTGACTGGGGGTATAGAGGTAGTGTCCTTTGCCGCTGATCATCAAGGATCCCGCGGGTTCTACATAAAGCGGCGCATATTCCCAAAGACGAAGTGTCTCGACGAACAGAAGCGGCTCGTCCGGGCGAGACGGCCTGTACAGCCGATG
Organism: Pseudomonas hefeiensis; assembly: GCF_030687835.1. Lineage (NCBI taxonomy): Bacteria > Pseudomonadati > Pseudomonadota > Gammaproteobacteria > Pseudomonadales > Pseudomonadaceae > Pseudomonas > Pseudomonas hefeiensis. The sequence goes on along the minus strand of NZ_CP117449.1, from coordinate 3,433,314 downwards.
CAGCTCCCGGCTTTGCGCATCAGTAAGTTGCCTCTTTTCCCGCATGATCAGGATCGTCGCTCGTAGCGCATCGCTGAGGACTTGCGAAAGAAAGCGCCGGCGTGAGGTATGCAAGGGGGCGGTTGCATCCCAGTAGGTTTCGATGCACTGGGTGAGCTTGGGAATCAGGTTGCTGGCGGTGACCTTCAATAGGTTCTGCCACTGGCGCGTGTTCTGGGGCGATACATTTATTTGCGGGTGAATGAAATCAACGTCATGCCCGGCGGGCCGCCCCTGATTGTGGAAGTAGATCAGGACCGCGTCGCTCAGGGTCATGCTTTTAGTCAGCTGACTTGCATTCGCACTGCCCGCGCTACTCCCTGTGCTCATTGTTACGCGGACCTGTCTATGATCAAAGTTCGACAGTACCTCGTTCAATGCGTCGTCAAGCATCGATCTGAGGGAGGGTAATTTGACCAGTTCATCCACCACTGCCCGGGCATTTTGCCCTTGAGCGTATTCAACCGATTCAACCAGGGTTGTGAAAACATCACCGTCGATGGTCTGCCGGGTACTCCTGATCACGGATGTGCTGTTGAGTTCGGCGCGTTGGGTAATTGATAACAGGCGAAAAAATTCGTCACGTTCTGCTGGACTCTCCAGTATCTGCGCAATCTCCTCTTCGAGCGATTCGGGGCTGTTGAATTTTTTGATTCCACCATACGGCGTGTAGAGGAATGCCGGCCTGGTCTGTGGTGCATCTGCATCTGGCAGGGCTTTGAGCATAAAGCAGCCGGCCAGCGGGATCGGGGGCTTTCCCTCGATCTCCAGGAGAATCGTTTCGGCCGACATGGGGGGCGTCTGTGCGGCGCGTAACGTGTGACTGGGCAGGGAAGCGTGGCGTAACCAGTCAAGGTCTGTCTGCGTCAATCCGTGGGAGTCGTTCAAGTCGTCCAGACTATTGGCGTCCAATACCTCAGGAAATAATAGCGGCGTGGTTTCAATGGTCATCGTTGCTTCTCGCTCAAGGCGCCGTGAGGCGGCACATTCGTGGATGAGCGGCCAGACTAGGCAACGATCAATGAGCAAAGGTGGTACATAGTTATCGCACGTGAGCGCGGTGATCAGCGTAATCCTGCGCCAGCCCGCTTTGCTGCGACGGTGAAGCGGTGTTTAATCAGCCTGCTGGTCCTACTTACTTACGCTGTTGCTACCTCCAACAATCATTCTGGAGCTTCAGATGTCTGCGCTATCCGATCATGCTTCAAGCCCCCTGTCTTTTGCCGCTTTGGTGAGCTTGCTGGAGAAGATTTTTCTGCGACACGGCACGTCGGCCGAGGTTGCCCGGGCCCTGGCCGAAAACTGCGCCGGGGCTGAACGCGACGGAGCCCACAGTCATGGGGTGTTTCGCATTCCCGGTTATGTCTCGACCCTGCAAAGTGGATGGGTCAATGGTCAGGCAGTGCCAACGGTCGAAGACGTGGCATCGGGGTTTGTACGCGTGGACGCCGGTAACGGTTTCGCCCAGCCGGCTCTGGCCGCCGCGCGTCCGTTGTTGGTGGCCAAGGCCCGCAGCGCCGGGATTGCGGTGTTGGCGATTCGTAACTCCCACCATTTCGCTGCCCTTTGGCCGGATGTCGAACCGTTTGCCTACGAAGGCCTGGTGGCATTGAGCGTGGTCAACAGCATGACGTGCGTGGTGCCTCACGGTGCTGACCGGCCACTCTTTGGTACCAATCCCATTGCCTTCGCAGCGCCACGGGCCGACGGTGAGCCGATTGTCTTCGACTTGGCCACGAGCGCTATCGCCCACGGTGATGTGCAGATTGCTGCACGCAAGGGCGAATCGTTACCGCCCGGAATGGGGGTGGACAGCCTCGGTCAGCCGACTTGCGATCCGAAGGCGATTCTCGAGGGCGGGGCGCTCCTGCCTTTTGGCGGGCACAAGGGGTCGGCGTTGTCGATGATGGTCGAGTTGTTGGCGGCGGCCCTGACCGGTGGCAACTTTTCCTTTGAGTTCGATTGGCACAACCATCCTGGGGCCAAGACACCGTGGACCGGTCAGTTGCTGATCGTGATCGACCCGAGCAAGGCCGCCGGGCAGAACTTTGCCGAGCGCAGTCAGGAGCTGGTCAGACAGATGCATGGTGTCGGGTTACGAAGGTTGCCGGGTGATCGTCGGCATAGCGAACGCAGCAAATCCAATGCGCAGGGAATTACCCTGGATGAGCAGACATTGGCGCAGTTGCGGGAGCTGGCGGGGTTGTAATTCGGTTTCGGATGAGGGCGTGGCGATCACATATCAATGGCGAGAGGATAAATCCCCTCGCCGCGCTATCGGTGATCATTCAAACAAGTTTTTTACCAATCGATTAACGCCGTCCGAGCAACAAACCCACCACCAGCCCGAAGCCTGCGGAAATGGCCACGGTCTGCCATGGATGTCCGCCGATATAGACTTCGGTGGCATCAACCATCGGACGGGTCCGCTCCCGCGCGCTGGCAACCGAATCCAGGGCTTGTTGCAGCTTCTGGGAGATCTGGTCGCGCAGGTTTTCAGCGTCTTCGCCGACCAGCGAGGCGCTGCTTTTAAGCAGCTTTTCCGACTCTTCAATCAAAGCCTTCAGTTCGCTGAAGGCTTGATCCTTGATTTGCTCTCCATTCCCTTGCAGCGTGCTTTTGCGAGCCATTGAGATACTCCTTGCTGATGATGGCAGTGAACAATGGAGTGCTGCCCTTGGGCAAAAGTTGCAACGTGTGGCATCGGCAGCACTGTGGATCATAAAACGTGGTTAAGACGCGTCTCTTCAAGGTGTAAGATGGCGCTTATTTACGCAACAGGTAATTCCCATGAGTTTCAATCTGGCTGACAAGCCCCTGGCCGAGCGTGCGGCACTGGAAGACGAAAAGTCCCGACTCTTTGAACTGTGGCAAAACAATCTGGGCAAGGCCAAGGGCGACGCCGCCCGCTTGTTCGGCGAGCGTTCCAAGCGCAAGGGCAAGTGGTCCGAATGGGTGCGTGCCGAACTGGACGGCATGTCGCCGCCCGAGTACGCCAACATGGTGCGCAGTGAAGTCAATCGTCTGATGGCCGCCAACAAATAGACCTTTAGGCAAAGCTTAGACCTTTAGGCAAAGCTCTCGATGATGGCCTCGCGCACCTTGGTCACGGCTGGATCCATCTGTGTATGGGTTCGCCAGCCCAGTTCTATAGGGTAGCGGGGCAGGTCCAGGGGGCAGGGCAGCAACGCCAGGCCACTGAGCGAGGCGATCGCCCGGGCGGCATGCAGCGGAATGGTCGCCACGGCCTGGCTGCCCTTGAGCAAGAACGGCAGGGCCGCAAAGTGGGTAGTCGAGGCACACACCCGCCGGCTCAGGCCAAGCCCGGCCAGCCCTTCGTCGGTGATGCCAATGAACCCACCCGAAGACACGAGCAGATGCTCGCGGGCCACGAACTCCGCCAGGGTGAGGGCCTGCTGGTCTTGCGTCAGACTGGTCGGGTCGACAAGACAGGCGTAGTCGCCTTCGCCCAATACCTGGCGGCTGAGCAAGCGTTCGGTAAAACCTCCCGCGGTGATCGCCAGATCGAAGCTGCGCTCCATCAGGGCCCGGCCGACGATCTGGCTATGAGTCTGGCGGAAAATCAATCGCAGCCCCGGCGCACGTCGTGCCACTTCCTCGATCAAGCCTCGGCCATGGGCAATTTCGAAATCATCGGACAGCCCGACGATGACCGAGCGGCCCTCGTAATGACTGGCGCCAGGGTCAACCATCGCCAGGCTCTGGCGACATTTATTCAATGCGTCGCTGATCACCGGTTTGAGCTGATTGGCCCGTAGGGTCGGTGCCAGGCCGCGGCCGGTGCGCACAAACAACTGATCGTCATACATATTTCGAAGCCTGCGCAGGGCCGCGCTGATGGCCGACTGGGTCACGCCCAGGCGCAGCGCAGCGCGGCTGGCGCTGGATTCATCGTGCAGGGCTTCGAAGGTCTTCAGCAGATTAAGGTCGACATCCACGATATTCATAAGGCTCATATCATTTAGCAGCGTATGGGGCTTTATTCATCATCGACCGCCGCCTGAGAATCAGCAACACCTGATGATCAAGGAGTTCAAAACTATGCCCAAATCCATTGTGGCTGCCCTGCAGATCGGTTCGTTGCCCGGCGGCAAAGCTGACACCCTGGCGCAGATCCTTTCCTATGAAGATGCCATACGCCAGGCCGGTGCTCGTCTGGTGGTGATGCCCGAAGCGCTGCTGGGCGGGTACCCCAAGGGCGAGAGTTTCGGCACTCAACTGGGATACCGGTTGCCCGAGGGGCGCGAGGCTTTTGCCCGCTATTTTGCCAACGCTATCGACGTGCCAGGCAGTGAAACCGAGGCGTTGGCCGGGCTTTCGGCGCGCACGGGGGCAAGTCTGGTATTGGGCGTCATTGAGCGCGACGGCAGTACCTTGTATTGCACCGCCCTGTACTTCGAGCCTGATGCAGGTCTGGTGGCCAAACATCGCAAGCTGATGCCCACCGGCACCGAGCGTCTGATTTGGGGTAAGGGCGACGGCTCGACTTTACCGGTGATCGACAGCCAGGTCGGTCGTGTGGGCGCTGCGGTGTGTTGGGAGAACATGATGCCGCTGTTGCGCACCGCGATGTACGCAAAAGGGGTGCAGGTCTGGTGTGCGCCGACGGTGGATGAGCGGGAGATGTGGCAGGTGACCATGCGCCATATCGCCCACGAAGGTCGCTGTTTTGTGGTCAGTGCCTGTCAGGTTCAGGCTTCGCCTCAGGCGTTAGGTATTGACGTGGCGAACTGGCCTGCCGAGCGTGCGTTGATTGCCGGTGGCAGCGTGATTGTCGGGCCCATGGGGGATGTGCTGGCCGGGCCGCTGAAAGGCACGGCCGGGTTATTGACCGCCGAAATCGATACCGATGAACTGGTGCCGGCGCGCTACGACTATGACGTGGTCGGGCATTACGCCCGGCCGGATGTGTTCGAATTGGTGGTCGACGAACGTGCCAAGCCTGGCGTGCGTTTTACCCGTTGATTACCAAGTGGCCGCGGTACTCGGCAAATCCAGGGTGCCACGGTCAACGAAGCGCATGGTGCCGAACAGTCCACCCGCCAGTTTACCTTTGAGTACGTAAGGCAGGTTGTCCAGGCTTTGGGTCTGGCTCAGGCCGAGCGTCTGGCGCAGTACGGAGAAAGCCGAGATGCTCACCGGCACGCTCAGCACCGCTTCGGAGAACCGTGGGATGGAACCGGTCTGATCACTGACCCCCGATGCCAGTGTCCGGCCGTTTACCTCAAGGTCCAGCGCGACACCGTTGTAATCGATGGCGGTTTCATTTGGGTTCTGCAAGCGCAGTTTCACGGCAAAGCGCATCTCCAGCTCCTGGCTGGGCAATGGCTCGATGCCCACCACGGTGATATTCAGCGGATCGCGGTGCGGGAAGAGGGCGCAGGCGCTCAGACTGAGCAACATCAGGAAAAGGGAAAAACCGAGGGCTCTGCGCATGGATCAACTCTCACGATAATAGGTGGGGCAAGCAGGCGAACTGTTGAGCACGATAACCCACATCCCGCTCAAACCACCGCACCTCACGCTGTTTCCAGTCCAGAGAGGGCGCATGGCTCCTGACAGTTTCTGACACCAGGCTCTGCTAATCTGCGTCATTCTTTTCCGCGGATCGCCCATCGTGTCGCGTACCACTCGGCTGCTCACATTGTTGCAAGTCTTGCGAGGCAAGCGCTGCCCGGTTACTGCTGCGACATTGGCGACCGAGCTGAAAGTGTCCGAGCGCACGCTCTACCGTGATATCGCCGAACTCTCGGCCTTGGGGGCGCCGATCCAGGGCGAGGCGGGTATTGGCTATGTGTTGCGCAGTGGCCTGTTCCTACCACCGCTGATGTTCACGGCGGATGAAATCGAAGCCATTGTGCTGGGCCTGCGCTACGTTGATCAGCGTGGCGATGAGGTGCTGGGCAAGGCCGCCGCCGACGCTTTGGCCAAGGTGGCTGCAGTGTTGGCGCCTGAAGTCCGGGATGCCTTGCGCAACCCCACGGTTTTGCCCGGGCCGCCAGGCTATGGCTATCCGCAGAATGCGGTGGAGCTGAATGTGTACCGACAGGCTATTCGCGCTCAAGCCAAGCTGCACATTGATTACGCCGACGTGAATAAAACCCCCAGCCAGCGTTTGATCTGGCCTTTGGCCCTGGGCTTTTTCAATGAAGCGCGGGTAGTGGTTGCCTGGTGTGAATTACGCGGCGCCTATCGGACGTTTCGCACCGACCGGATTGCTTCTGCCACCGAGCAGGGCGAGCGCTATCCCGGTAGGCGCAGCGACTTGTTGCGTGCCTGGTTCAAGCTGATGGAACTGGACGAAGCGGGGCGTTTCACTCCTGACAAAAACTGACACAAGGCTGTTCTAGCATAGCGTCAGATCGATAGAACAAGGAGCCGCACCATGTCCAATCCCGTCTCTTCCCTGGCCCCGGCCATCGCCGGCTACATTGAGGCCGCCAATGCCCGTGACAGTTCGGCGGTGACGCGTTTTTTCGCCGAGGATGCCAATGTATTCGATGAAGGTCAGCACCGCGTCGGTACCCAGGCCATCGCTCAATGGATGGAAGACACCGCCCGGCGTTTTCAGCCTCGGGTTGAGGTGCTCAATGTGCAGCAACGCACCGGCAAGGTGCTGGTACATAACCTGATCTCCGGCACTTTTCCCGGCAGCCCGCTGGAGTTGCGCTACACCTTCCGGCTCGACGAGCAGGGGAAGATCAGCCGGCTGGATATCTCGATCTAGATGTTTGCATGTTGGTTCGTCAACACGCCTGTGGCGAGGGGTTAAGCTCCTTCGCCACAGGGTTTCGTGTGGATTTGCAGGCAGGTGGGATCACTCACTCAAAGCCGCCAACATGGCATACTCCCCGACCTCGTTTTCCGGATCCGGGCTGTATGACTTTCGACTCCCCCTTGAGTGCCTGGCAGCATGCCATCGAACACCATGGTTTCGTCCAGGATGAAGCCCAAGAACTGGCCATCATGGCTCTGCAACAGTGCCACCAGGCATTGCACGAAGGGCGAAAGTCGATCCAGGGCGTTTATCTCTGGGGGCCGGTCGGACGCGGCAAGACCTGGTTGATGGACCGTTTCTACGAAAGCCTGAGGGTGCCGGGCCGTCGGCAGCATTTCCATCATTTCATGGCCTGGGTGCATCAGCGCTCGTTCCAGCTTACGGGCACGCCGGACCCCTTGCAGGCATTAGCTGCAGAGCTGAGCCAAGAGGTCAGGGTGTTGTGTTTCGACGAGTTGTTCGTCACCGATATCGGCGATGCCATCATTCTGTCCCGTCTGTTTCAGGTCATGTTCGAACGGGGCATGGTGGTGGTCAGCACGTCCAATCTGCCGCCCGAGGAGCTTTATGCCAACGGCCACAATCGCGAACGATTCCTGCCGACCATCACGGCGATCAAGCAGCACATGCAGGTGGTGCCGGTCAACGGATGGCAAGACCATCGCCAGCATCCGGGTGCATTGCAGCAGCGCTATTGGCTACGCGACCTTGGGCAACCCGATCCATTGGCGGCTGTTTTCGCCCAGTTGACCGCTGGGCAGGCGTCAAACTGTTTGCCGATTGAAGTCGGTCATCGTCTGCTTGAACCCGTGCGGGCCAGCGATACGGTGTTGTGGAGTCGTTACGCGGATATGTGTGAGCAGCCGTACTCGGCCATGGATTTCATGGCACTGTGCGACCGTTTCAAGGCCATCCTGATCAGCGACGTACCCAGTCTCAGCGCCGAACAGCGCGAGGGGCGCATTGCCCGTGGAACCGAAGACGGCGTCGAACGGGTCGAGGCCGGCGATCGCGAGTTGCCGCAGTTGTCCATCCATGATGACGGCGTGCGGCGTTTCATCGCCCTGGTCGATGAATGCTACGACCGCAAGGTGCCGTTGTACCTTTCGGCACAGGTGCCGATGGAGCGGTTGTACACCGAGGGCTATCTGCAGTTCCCGTTTCGTCGTACGCTCAGTCGCCTGCAGGAAATGCAAATGCAGCGTTTTGGTCAGTCTGCCTGACCGTATCCCGCCGACGGCATCGGAGCCGCCGGTAATACCGACGTGAGATGGAACGCCGTGGAAGAAACCAGGGACATTCTTGTATTACAAGCCAGCTATACCAATGCAGTCCACGCCGAAGCAATCTGTTATGTGCTGAACGGCTATGCCGAAGATCCAATGGGCGGTGGCCAGCCGCTGCCGCCCGAAGTGCTGCTGCATCTACCCGAGGAACTGGCCAAGCGCCCGCATGCCTTCAGCGTACTGGCTTTCGTCAACGGCGAACCAGCGGGCCTGGTCAATTGCTTCGAAGGTTTTTCGACCTTCGCCTGCAGACCGCTGGTCAATGTCCACGATGTGGTGGTGATGAAGCCGTTCCGCGGGTTGGGGTTGAGCCAGAAGATGCTGCAGAAGGTCGAGGATATCGCCCGCCAGCGTGGTTGCTGCAAAATCACTCTGGAAGTGCTTGAAGGCAATGCCATCGCCCAGGCCAGCTATACCAGGTTTGGCTTTGCCCCAGGTATGTTCGACCCGGCCCATGGCCGTATGCTGTTCTGGACAAAGCCCCTGTAGAGGCCGCCCCTGTGGTAGCGGGCGAGGGTGCTCCGGCTATTTTTGCACGACCCGCACCGCAGGCGCCTTGGGTTGCATCAGGCTGAAGTCGATCAGGGCCTTGCGCTGGCGTTCATACGGGTTGCCGATCAACAGCGGGCGGGCCTTGAAGTCGGCGCTGACCAGGCTTTTGCTGTGGTCCAGCTCATCAAAACTCAAACCGGCCAGGTCTGCCCAGGTGTGGATCAAGTGCGCGCTGCTGTAGGGGCGTGACAGGTCACTGCTGAAGTTCCAGTCATGAGTTTCGCGCCACTTGGGCGAGGCCCAGGCGATAAACGGAACCGTGTACATCGGCGCGGTCGGCTTGCCTTCGTTGCGGCCAAGCGTGCTATGGCCAGGCGAATCGAACACGTCTTCGCCATGGTCCGAGAGGTACAGCAAAAAGCCATTGGGGTCGGTTTTGGCGTAGTCCTTGATCAGGCTGGAGACCACGAAGTCGTTGTACAGCACCGCGTTGTCGTAACTGTTGTAGGTCGGAACCTGATCGTCACGCACGCCCGCAGGTACGCCCTGACGGTCGGTGAACTTCTTGAAGGTCGGTGGATACCGGTACTGGTAGCTCATGTGTGTACCCAGCAGGTGTACCACGATCAGTTTGCGCGGTGCGCTGTCCGCCAGGGCCTGGTTGAACGGGGCGATCACATCGCCGTCGTATTGCGCCGCGTTCTGGTTACGGTTGTTGTTCAGGTATACCTGCGCATCGGCCTGTTGAGAGAAGGTTGTGAGCATGGTGTTGCGCTTGGTCATGGTCTGCTGGTTGGTGATCCAGAAAGTCTTGTAGCCCGCCTGCTTCATCATGCTCACCAGGGACGGCGTACTCAGGTAAAGATCCGGGTTCTGCTCATCGGCGAACGTCAGCACCTGCTGCAGCGCTTCGATGGTATAGGGGCGCGGGGTGATGACATTGTCGAAAACCGAGAGTTGGTCCTTGAGCTTGTCCAACTCCGGCGTCGTTTTCCTTGGATAGCCGTACAAGCTCATGCGCTGGCGGTTGGTGGACTCGCCGATGACCAGCACCAGGGTGGCGGGCTGGTCGGCCGCGGCGTCCTTGAGGTGGCGCAGCGGTGCGATCTTGCTCGCGCTGTGAAGCATGCCCTGCATGTTTTCCAGCTGTTCGCCATAGCGACGGTACGCCACCAGCATCTGCCATGGCACGGCCGGTTCGATGCGACTTTCGAACTTCTCCAGGCCACCGGCCAGCGTGCCAGCACGCAGGGTATGCTTGACCAGCGGATAGCCGACCACTGCCACTACGATCATGGTTGCCGCCAGCATGGCTTGGCTGCGGGGCAGATACACCGGGCGCAGACGTGTCCAGAGCCAATATCCGACGACGGTGTGGGCCAGGAAGGCCGCCACCATCCACCAGGCAAAATACTGCGTCATGTACTCGCCGGCTTCGGACACGTTCGATTCGAACATGATGAAGATGACGCTCTGGGAAAACTCCTGCTGATAGATGAAGAAGTAACCCAGGCTGGCCATGGAACAGGCCCACAGCACGATGCCGATCAATGCGGCAAGCAAGCGGGTCCGGGCAGGGAAGAGCAACATGGGCGCCAGCCACAGTGCGCTCATCACGAAGGCCTGGCGAAACCCGGTGAACCCGGAGGTGTCAGTCACCAGTATGAGCAGTTGGGTAATACCCGAGAAATACCAGAAAAACAGAAAAAGCCAGCCAAACCCGGCCCAGTCGAAACCTTTCGCAGTCGTTGTGCTGCGTTTGAACAAACTCATCAAGCGCTCCAGCCTTTTTGTCGACGAAGCCGTTGGCACCTGATAGAGGCCCACAGGCATGCGCCGAACAGTCTTAAAAGGCCGGGAGTATCACGATAGGGGTGTGAAAAAATTGTGAGTTATTTGGTTACAAATCGAACGCCGGGAGCTGTGGCGAGGGGCTTTATCCACGATGGTTGCGTCACAGCCTCTCGAGCCGGCACACCGCGCACCAGGGGCAGGACGCTGGCCGCTCCAGCAGGGTCAAATGCCTTGGCACGAAATGGGGATACATGGAAATGACACCGGTTTGTCCAGTGTCACTTCCGGCGCCGCGCCTCTGCTCGGGTTACCGAGTCAGGGCCTGGCTCTGATGGGACAGCTGTGAGTGTTGCAACTGCATGCGCAATTGCGTCACCTCATCGAGCAGCAGATCACGCTCTTCTTTGAGCAGGCGTAATTCGTCGCGACGAATGGTCACGTAAAGGGTTTGGGGAGGACGTGCGGTAACTACGGAGTCCATTGCTCACCTCGCAAATGGCGTACATCAACTATAGAGATGTCGCCAGTATTTGGTCGACACCTCTACTATCGGCGCCGATTCTGATTTCTTTTGCTTGGGATTGGAACTTTTTTATTTTTCATGGTCGCTGTGTCTTCAGCCGGGTTCGGAGCGTTATCCCTTGTGATCGCGCAAATTACCCGGAAACTATGTAGCCATGCTCTGGACTAACCTCCACTAGTCGTATCGAGCTTATCGATTTAAACCTTTGACATACCTTTATTTGTAGTAGGGAGCATCAGCACATGCAACTCGGGATCATCGGACTGGGCCGCATGGGCGGCAATATCGCACGGCGCCTGATGCTCAATGGGCACACCACCGTCGTCTACGACCGCAATGCCGCTTTTGTCGAAAACCTGAGCCAGGAAGGCGCCACGGGCGTTGTGGATCTGCCGGCACTGGTCGCCGGTCTGGAAAAACCACGGGCAGTCTGGGTCATGCTGCCGGCCGGCGCACCCACTGAAGACACGATTAACGCCCTCAGCGAGCTGCTGGAGCCTGGCGACGTCATCATTGATGGCGGTAATACGTACTACAAGGATGACATCCGTCGCGCCCAGGCCTTGTCGGAAAAAGGCTTAAGCTACATCGATGTCGGCACCTCCGGTGGCGTCTGGGGCCTGGAGCGCGGTTATTGCATGATGATTGGCGGTGACGCCGAAGTGGTGAAGCGCCTGGACCCATTGTTTGACAGTCTGGCGCCAGGGATGGGCGATATCCCGCGCACCCGCGACCGTAAGTCCGAGGATGATCGTGCCGAACGCGGTTACATCCACGCGGGCCCGGCCGGCTCCGGGCATTTCGTGAAGATGATCCACAACGGCATCGAATACGGAATGATGCAGGCCTTCGCTGAGGGCTTTGACATCCTCAAGACCAAATCCAGCGAAAGCCTGCCGCCTGAACAACGTTTCGACTTGAATGTCGCTGATATCGCCGAGGTTTGGCGGCGCGGCAGCGTGGTTTCCTCCTGGTTGCTGGACTTGACCGCCGACGCCCTGGCCAGCGATCCGAAGCTGGATGGCTTTTCCGGTGAAGTCGCCGACAGCGGCGAAGGGCGCTGGACCATTGAAGCGGCCATCGAACAAGCGGTGCCGGTGCCGGTGCTGTCCAGTTCATTGTTCGCCCGTTTCCGCTCGCGCCAGCAGAGCACTTACGGCGACAAAATGCTCTCGGCCATGCGCTTTGGCTTCGGTGGCCATGTGGAGGCGCCGAAAAAATGACCTCGATCGGCAGGAAATCCAAAGCAGAACCCGCGCCGCCGACCACGCTGTTTCTGTTCGGCGCCCATGGTGATCTGGTCAAGCGGCTGCTGATGCCGGCGCTTTACCATCTGAGTCGCGACGGGCTGCTGGGGGATGGCCTGCAGATCATTGGGGTCGACCATAACGCTATCAGCGATGTGGACTTCGCCAGCAAACTCGAGGATTTCATCCGTCACCAGGCGGTGAGCAAAGGCGGCGATGCCGAGCGGGCGCTCGACCCGGTGCTGTGGGCCCGCCTGGCCCGGGGCATCAGCTACGTTCAGGGTGATTTCCTCGATGACGGCACCTACGCAGCGCTGGCGGCGAAAATCGCCGCCAGCGGCACCGGCAACGCGGTTTTCTATCTGGCGACCGCGCCGCGCTTTTTCAGTGAAGTTGTTCGCCGCCTCGGTGCGGCCGGGCTACTTCAGGAGCAGGATGATGCCTTCCGGCGAGTGGTGATCGAGAAACCGTTCGGTTCCGACCTGCAAACCGCCGAAGCGCTCAATGCCTGCCTGCTCAAAGTCATGAGCGAAAAACAGATCTACCGGATCGACCATTACCTGGGCAAGGAAACGGTGCAGAACATTCTGGTCAGCCGTTTTTCTAACAGTCTGTTCGAGGCCTTCTGGAACAATCACTACATCGACCATGTGCAAATCACCGCCGCTGAAACCGTCGGCGTGGAAACCCGTGGCAGTTTTTACGAACACACCGGCGCCCTGCGGGACATGGTGCCTAACCATCTGTTCCAGTTACTGGCGATGGTAGCCATGGAGCCACCGGCCGCGTTCGGCGCCGATGCGGTGCGTGGTGAAAAGGCCAAGGTGGTAGGGGCCATTCGGCCCTGGTCGGTAGAACAGGCCCGCGCCAACTCGGTGCGTGGCCAGTACACCGCAGGCCACGTCGATGGTGGGCCGGTCAACGGTTACCGCGAAGAAGCGAATGTCGCGCCCGACAGCAGCACCGAAACCTACGTCGCCCTCAAGGTCATGATCGATAACTGGCGATGGGTCGGGGTGCCGTTTTACCTGCGCACAGGCAAACGCATGAGTGTGCGGGACACGGAAATCATCATCTGCTTCAAACCGGCGCCTTATGCGCAGTTTCGCGATACCGAAGTCGATGAACTGCAACCGACGTACTTGAGAATCCAGATCCAGCCCAATGAAGGCATGTGGTTCGACCTGCTGGCCAAGCGGCCGGGACCGGCCCTCAACATGGCGAACATTGAACTGGGCTTTGCTTACAAGGACTTCTTCGAAATGCAACCGTCTACGGGCTACGAAACCCTGATTTACGATTGCCTGACCGGCGATCAGACCTTGTTCCAGCGGGCCGACAACATTGAAAACGGCTGGCGCGCGGTGCAACCGTTTCTTGATGCCTGGCAACAGGACGCCGCGGTCCAGCCCTATAAGGCCGGTGAGGATGGCCCGTCGTGCGCAGATGACCTGCTGACACGCGATGGCCGCGTTTGGCATGCGCTCGATGAGTAATCAGATGCAACACCCCATCCGTTTTTTACTCAGTGACATGGACGGCACGCTGCTGCTGCCCGACCACAGTCTCAACCAGCGCACCATCGAAGCCGTTCGCTCATTACGTGAGGCTGGCGTGCTGTTCAGCCTCGCCACCGGACGGCCACCCCGAGCGATGTTGCAGCAGATCGAGGCCTTGGGTGTCGACTTGCCGACTGCCGCGTTCAATGGCGGCACGTTGGTGCACCCGGACGGCAGTTTCCTTGCCGTGCACTACCTGCCGCCAGAGGCGGCTTTGGCGACATTGGCCTTGTACGCCGATCAGCCTGGCATCGAGGTTTGGGTGTTTGCCGACGGTGACTGGCTGGTGCGCGACGCCAACGGTCCGATGGTGCCGGTGGAGACGCGCGGCCTGGGCTATCCACCGGTGCAAGTCGAGAGTTTCGAGCCTTATCTGGAGCGTATCGACAAGATCGTCGCGACCAGCGCCAATACGCAGCTACTGGTTGAGCTGGAGGCTCGGTTGCATCCTCTGCTCCAGGGCCAGGCTCAGGTCTCGCGTTCGCAACCGATTTATCTGGATGTGACGGCGATGCAGGCTAACAAGGGTGAGGCGCTGGCGACCCTGGCAGAGTTCCTCGGGGTGCCGTTGGAGCAGACCGCCGCCATGGGCGACGGTGGCAACGATCCGGCGATGTTTCACCGCGCGGGGTTGTCGATTGCCATGGGACAGGCGGAGGTGGCGATTCAGCGCCAAGCCGATGTCATCACTGCAGCTAACACCGAAGACGGCGCGGCGCTGGCAATCGAGCGATTCATTCTGGCGCGATAAACCACGCAAATCCTCAGGCCCAGTACCGCGCCACCACCGCACGATAGTTGCCATGCAGGGAGTAGCCACCCACCAGGATCTTCCCGTCTGCCTGGAGAGCCAGGGATGTGGCGGTGTCGAGGCTGTAGCCGAGTCGAGTGCGGACCCAGCCCCGGCCCTGACCGAAATCCGGGTCGAGGCTGGCGTCCGGCAAGTGCCGGGCCAGAACGAAGTCGGCCTCGATACCGCCGATCGTAGCCCCGGCGGTCACCAGTTTTGCGTCAGGTTGAACCTGGGCCGCGGTCCATTGACTGGCATTGTTTCCAATTTTCAGGAGCCGACACTGTCCTTGATTGCAGTGAGGGTCCGGTTTGCCGTCCTTGTCCACTCTTAGCGACAGGCAATGCATTGGGTCGCGGCTGCTGCCGAATGCCTGCAGATCACCATTTTCATGTTCCGCGATCTGGCTGACCATCACGCTGCGCTGTTGCGTCGTGATGGAGAGAAACCCGTCCTCGCCAAAGCTTTCATCGAGTTTGCCATTGGGGTCATAGCGCGCCATCAAGCCTTGTTGGGGCAGGTCGATGGCTCCGCCCACCACGATATTGCCGTCGGCCTGAAGCGTCAGGCAGCCCAACCAGGTGTTTTTTAATAAGCGCCGGACCATCACGAAGCCGCGGCTGTTGAACGAGGTGTCCAATGCACCGTCCGGCAGCAGCCGGATCAGAATGCCAACATGGTCAGATAATTGATAATGATGGTTGGCTAGGATGAGAATCCGGCCATCGGCCTGCACCCGCATATCGCAGGCTTCAAGGCCCGGTACGCCGGGCGGTAGCCAGGGATCGCGCAGCCCCTGGGAGAGATTGCCGCAGAGCCGTATGACCTGCTGCCCGGCTATGCCGAAGCTTTGGACGGCACGGCCCTGCTGATCGAACAGCGCCAAGGCGGGAAGGGTGCGATCGGTGTTTTCGTAGTGCAGGCCAGACAGCAGGATATGTCCGTCGGATAACACGATGACTTTGCCCGCTGTGGCTTCGAAGCCGCGCTCAAAGGAGCCGATCACACTGCCATGATTTGCGAAGCCTGGATCGGTCGAGCCGTCGTGGTTGAGTCGTGCAAGCCCGAATCGGCTGCCCTGTGCCGTGTCGATCCTGGCTGCGACCAGAATCCGACCGGCATGATCGATTGTCAGCCCCGTGACCAGGCTTGTGCGGCTACCGACGAAATCGACCCAGGCTTTGCCGGAGTCAGCAAAGCCTGGGTCGAGTTGTCCGGCATAAGTTGCAGCAGTCGGAATCGCAAACGCGGTTTGATCGAGCATGCGTGCCTCTCCTTGCGCGTCGATAGGCCCGTAGGGGCGACGACTGCATGAGGGCAACATTCAATCCCTGAATGGGACAATGCACAACTGTCAGACGCTGCAGATACACCAGCGAATCGTGCCAGAACATTGACTTTTCGACCCACTGCAAAGCCTGCAATCCATCATCAGCTTTACCGGTAAGGATTTACTCAGGCATGGACCAAGATTGCAGTGCGTAACCTTCCTGGCTCAACTCGGCGCGCGCCTGCTTCAACAGGTCGGCCAATTGGACGGGGTCGGTATAGGCGCTGCTTGGAATCTGAGTGCGGCCAATATGAGTATTGGTGCGGTCAATGACGGTCAGGCTCAGTTCACCATTACCGTCTTGTGGAGCCCAGGCCACGCATTGAAATGGACGAAAGGCGCGGTCGGCAATCAAAAGAGCTTCGTTGATACGGAGCGGGGCGTTCATGGCGTTATCTCTTAAGTGTGCCCAATCAAATGATGTGCCGTCGGTTGGGCGTACCGTGCGGCTGGTTACTTGTACTGATGTCTCGAATGGGGGGGCGGGTCACACATTCCTTAAATAAATTTCGATTTTCTTTCAGACACGGCTTTTGGACTTTTGTTTGAAAGCTTGATGAAAGAATTCAGCGGTGCGGTAACTAACGAAACGCTCGCTTATAACCACTTTAAAGCCGCCTCGATAATCAATTGATACAAGGGCGTGTCAACTTCTTGCTACTGTTACATGCAGGCTCGCCAAACGTCTGTTTTTACTCATATTCCTTATTTTGGCGCCAAGGTTCAGTCATGATCGAAGCCAGTACGTCGCGTCGTCTGCTCGTGGTTGATCCCTGCGATGATTGTCATCGCCTGTTGCCCGGATTACGCATCATTGGCTGGGACGTGGAGAGCTGTTCCCTTGAACATGCGGGTGATCGAACGTGCGACGTCGGCCTTCTGCGACTTCAACCTTTTCACCTGGAACGGCCAGAGGCGGTCAAGGAGTTGATCAGCCGTAGCGGCACCGAATGGATCGCCGTGCTTAACCAGGAAGTACTTCGCTTGAAGAATGTGGGAGATTTCGTCTGCGAATGGTTTTTTGATTTCCATACCTTGCCATTCGATGTGTCCCGGGTTCAGGTGACCCTGGGCCGGGCGTTCGGCATGGCGCGTTTGCGGGGGCAGGGTTCGATTCACATTAATCAGCCCGAGCATGAATTATTGGGCGACAGCAAACCCATCCGGGAGCTGCGCAAATTGTTGAGCAAACTGGCACCTGCCGAATCGCCGGTGTTGATTCGCGGCGAAAGCGGCACCGGCAAGGAGTTGGTGGCGCGCACGCTGCACCGCCAGTCCCATCGTTGTAACAAACCGTTCATTGCCATCAATTGTGGCGCGATACCGGAGCACTTGATTCAGTCGGAATTGTTCGGGCATGAGAAAGGTGCCTTTACAGGTGCCCATCAGCGCAAGGTCGGACGGATCGAAGCGGCCCACGGCGGCACGCTGTTCCTGGATGAGATTGGCGATCTGCCGTTGGAGTTACAGGCCAATCTGCTGCGTTTTCTGCAAGAAAAACACATCGAACGGGTCGGTGGCAGCCAGCCAATTGCCGTCGATGTGCGGGTTCTGGCGGCTACCCATGTGGATCTGGAGGCCGCTATCGAGCACAAGCTTTTTCGCGAGGACTTGTATTATCGCTTGAACGTGCTGCAGGTGTTGATGGCACCGTTGCGTGAACGCCATGGCGATTTGTCGATGCTGGCCAGCCACTTCTCTCATTTCTACAGTCAGGAAACCGGTCGAAGGCCCCGCAGTTTCAGTGAAGACGCGCTGGTGGCCATGGGTAAGCATGATTGGCCAGGCAATGTGCGTGAGCTGGCCAACCGCGTACGTCGCGGCCTGGTGTTGGCGGAGGGGCGACAGATAGAAGCCATGGACCTTGGTCTGGCAAGCCATCAAGGGCCGGCTGCGCCGATGGGCACCCTTGAAGACTACAAGACCCGTGCTGAGCGCCAGGCGCTGAGCGATGTGCTTAACCGGCACAGTGACAACCTGAGCGTCGCTGCCCGCGTGCTGGGCATATCCCGGCCGACGTTCTACCGGCTTCTGCACAAGCATCAAATCCGCTGAATCAAGCCTTGCACTACTCAATGTGGGAGCGAGCCTGCTCACGATGGCGGTGTGTCAGTCACTGACAGGTCACTGATCTACCGCTATCGCGAGCAGGCTCGCTCCCACAGGGGGACAGTCTAGAAGTAATACGGGAATTTAAGGCTGAAGGTAAAGTCCGGTGCATCGTCGGTCAGCCCGATGGACAGGTTGGGCACGATGGTCAGGTTATCGCTGGCCGCTACGGTCATGCCGATGTTGAAGTAGCCGGCATTGGCATCGCTGGAGACCACCGATTCCCAGTCTCCGCCATCCTGCTTGAGCTTGCTTTTCTTTTGTATGAGGTCGGAAACCGAGAACGACATACTCATCTTCTCGTTCAGCGCGAAGGCAATGCCCGCGCCGATCTGGAAGCTGTCGCCGATCCGGACCTTGCCCGGTACCCTCTGGTTGACGGTGGAACTTATGTCGTCGAAGGACTCTTCAAAGTTGTGGGTGTAGGAAAGGCTGCCGAACAGCACTGCCGGATCGAAGGTCTTGACCAGCGAGATCCCGGGTGTGATCGACCAGACGCCGTTACCGGTGGGCAGGTCTTCAGGCACGAACAGGTTGGTGTTGGCCTGGGACTGACGCAGCTTGATGCCGAACGGCTCGTCGCCGGTGGGTGCTTTGACGCGCAGGGTGAGCACCGCGTCCGGG
The DNA here is from genome assembly GCF_030687835.1 of Pseudomonas hefeiensis. Classification (NCBI taxonomy): domain Bacteria; kingdom Pseudomonadati; phylum Pseudomonadota; class Gammaproteobacteria; order Pseudomonadales; family Pseudomonadaceae; genus Pseudomonas; species Pseudomonas hefeiensis. Next base: position 3,414,722 of record NZ_CP117449.1, on the reverse strand, counting down.
CTGTTGACCGATTCGTCCATGAACTTATAGGCGATGCCGAAGTTGACGTCACCGATGGTGGGGTCGCGGGTAACGGTTTCTTCGCTGGTGACCCCGGCCGCCCCTTCATTGGCACCGCCGGACTGATAGGTGGATTCGCGGTAGATCACCGGTACGTTGAGGTCGAACTGCCAGCGATTGTCGAAGTTGTAGCGACCGGTGAGGTCCAGCGTCCAGGTGTCAGCCTTGATCCGGTCCAGATTGATGTTGCCCAGGAAAATCGAGTCCAGGGCCAGGAAGCCATTGAGGATCAGTTGCCGCGTGTCGTAGCGCGAATAGGTCACACCGGTTTCGAAGCTGAATTTGCCTCCGCCGAAGAAGCCGCTGGCCTCGTCATAGAGGTTAGATACGCTCTGGGCTGGCTGTGAATCATCGGCCAGCGACTGCCCATAACCGCTGCCACCGGCCGTTGCTGCGCCGCCGGCCACGCTCTGGTTGCCTTTCATGTCGGCCGGGGATTTGGCCAGGCGCTTGGGCGCCGGAGCAGCGGGTTGATCCTCGACCTGACGAACTCGCTGCTCGAGTACCGCCAGGGCTCGTTGTTGCACCTCGTATCGTTGTCTGAGCTCCATTAGCTCCTGTTTCAGGGCCTCAATGTCGGCGTCGGGTGCCGCTTGCAGCAGGGGCGCCGGTAAAAGAGCGCTTACACACATTACAGCGCGCAACGATACGGATCGATACATGAAATATGCCGTCCCTATTTGCCCAGTGGTCGCAAGGCAGCGTAGTTCAATATCCGAGATTGCGCAGGCCGCGCAGCTGGGTCAGGTTGCAGTCCAAAGCTCCGGCGCTGGGACCGTTGTTGTTCAAAACCACGTTGAGTTGCGTCATGTTGTTAACCAGATTGCTGTTGCCCAGCAACCGGGTGTTTTGCAGCAAGCCACCTTGGGCCACTTGTTGCAGAGCACTCCCCTGGTTGTGATTGGCCTGGATCGCCATCTGCACGCCGCTGCCGGTGGCCGTGACCGCGACACTGCCGGCGGCGTTGCTGCCGCTGATGGTCTGACCTCTGCTCAGCAACTGGCCTTGAGCAGGCTCCAGCGCAGGGGCCTGGCTGCTTTCCCTGACGTTGATGCTGACGTTGTTATAAGCGGAGTTGCCATCGCCCGCGGCGCGCACACTCTGGGTCACGCCCTGGCCGCTAGCCAGGCCCGCACCCCCGACAATGTTGCCGCGGCCCTGTTGCGGGGCCTGGCCGTTGCCGGTCTGCTTGATGGTCGAGACATAGAACTGCGGTTTGACCGTGGCGGCCTGTATTTGCATCGAGCTGCTGGCGCCGATCAGGTCACCGCTGGCGTTGCGCCAGGTGCTGCTCATGACAATGCCGAAGCTGATGACCCGCCCGGGCATCACATAGCGTCCACGCAGTTCGGCAAGCTCTTGATCCTTGACTTCGATGGGTTTGAATCCGGCGTGGGCATGGCCCGACACAGCCGCGGCAAGGCTGGCAAACACCAGCCAGCGTGAAGTTTTCATGTGCTGCTCCCGGAGCTTCCTGCTCCATTTGTACTTATCGTTGGCGATTGGTCGGCGATTAGAAAAAGTCGCTCTGTATGAAACCAAAATCCATCAGCTCTGCATCTTTGACCGGGTTGAACCCGTCCAATTTATTGCGCGCTGTCAGCGGTTGCGGAGGGGTGCGCAGGGCGTTGGCCTTGTCGTAACCCGGGCCGACGATGGCAAACACGATGCCGTTCCAGCCTTTGACGAAATCATCATGGGCGTAGCGCTTGTGCCCCAGCACGGGGTCGGCAATGTAGACCCATTGCTGGTCGGCTCGCTGCAATACCACGAAGTGCTTGTAGCCACGGATGTCCATCAGGACCACCACCGGAATGGTCACCGCCTCGAGCTTTTCCGGCGGTATCCGGTAGCCCCGTGCGCGCATGCCGATGCTTTCCACGTAGCGCTTCATGTCGAGCATGGAAAATCCCTGGGTGCGGACCAGGTCGTGGTCGGCTTTGACCAGCATGCCCTTGATGACGTGCTCTTCATCCACGTCAAGCCAATAGGCCTGGCGCAGCACCGTGGCCAGCGCGGCGGCGCCGCAACTGAAATCGGTTTTCTGTTCGACGATGTCGCTGAACTTGCGCTCGCGCACGCTCTGCACCGGCTTGTAGACCAGCATGCCGCCGGGTAGGGCGGCGACCGGCATTTGCGCAGCTTCAGCCACGCTGGCCAGGCAAAGGAGCAGGGAAAGGGCTGCCGCTCGCATGATCGATACGCCTTATGCAAACCTGGGAAAGAAGCCCCGTTTCCGGGGCTTCGTTTCGATCGCGCTTACATGCAAGCCCTGCAACCGGCCGAAATGGACAGCGAGTTGCTTTGCTGGTTGCCCACGCCCGCCGACACGTTGGCGCCGCCGTTACCGGAGAAGCCGTTCATGGAGTTGGTCATGGTGGCGTTGTTGATGACAGGGTTTTTCCAGCCATCGCGGGTCAGCACTTGTTGAGTGTTGCTGCCGGCCAGTTCGAAAGTACCCACGGCGGAGAACTTGAACTTGTCGTCATCGTGACCGCCGCCGTAGCCGCCTCTGTTGCCCCAGCCGCCATGATCGTCGTCTTCGGCGGTGCCAGTGCCTTTGGCTTTGAACGTGCCGGAAGCGGCGTAGGTGCTGGTGAGGGTGTCGGTCTTGTAGGTCCGCACACCTTTGTTGTCGACCACCAGGCCAGTGGAAGACTGATCGGCCGAGGCTGCGGCTTCTGCGACACGTCCACCCGATACAGCGATGGCCAGGTTGTTTTTCTGTTGGTTGAAGTTGCCGGCAGTCACGTTGATGCCGATGTTGCCGGAGCCATTGTTGCCCGCATTGGTGAGCGAGGCGTTGTTTCGGGTGGAGTTGTTTTTGACGTAGTTATTGTTATTGACCTGCATGGCGCTGGAGGTAGCGACCGCCGAGCCGAAGATGAATGCTTCGTCAGCGGTGGCAATGGCTGCGGCGTTGTCCTGCTGGTTGCCATCGCCGGCGGCGATGTTGGCGCCCATATTGCCGTTGCTGCCATTGAGCGAGTCAGCGGCTTCGGCGGTGTTGCGGGTGGCCTGATTGGTCACGACGTTGCCGTCGCTGTTCTGCTCATCCATCACGGCCGCGCTAGCCCCGGCGGTGATCGAGAGCAGTTGCTCAAACGACGGGCCTTGCGGACCGTGATTGCCATGCCCGTTGCCGTGCCCGTTGCCACGTCCGTTTCCTTCAGCCTGTGCGGCCATTGCCATGACAGCGGCGAGAGCGAAAACCAATGGTTTGAGTGCCATTGTAGGTTTCATGGTGTTTCTCCTTGCGTGTCGTTGGTTAAGTGTCAGTACTTTCTTATGCCCACTGTTTTCGGGTCAGTCAGCGACCCGGATGCTCAGGGTGTTAGCCATGCGGTTCCCCACCCCGGCACTCTGGTTCACCTGGATGACCCCTCGGCTGCCGGTGAAGGCCTGGTCGCTGGTGACGACCTGGCGACTGCCGGTTGGGGTGCCAGTTGTTCCTGAGTTTGGTAACAACGCCACGTTCTGTTGAGAAAGGGCGCTATCGTCGATGCTCTGCGGCCGGGCACTGATGCCCACCCGCATGACATTGGCCATCTGGTTGTTGGCGCCGGCGGACTGGTTCACGCCCAGTACTCCGTTGCCATTGCTGAATGAACTGCCGCCGATGCGGGCCGTTGCGTTCATGGATGGGTTGGCTGCTGTGTCCAGCCGTTGGCGCACCTGGGTAGTGGCCTGGGCGTGGGTGCCGATGGCGATGGCACGGGTGTTGGTCTGCTGGGTCTGGTCACCGGCGGCCTGGTTGACGTTGAAGTTGCCGGTATAGCGGCTGCCGGAGTCCTGCAGGCTGGCGTTGCTGATCACCGCCACGCCTGGATCGGCGAACGCGGTGGACGAGCCGAGCAGGGCAAGCAGAAACAAGGCTGGCTTCATGTCACTGACCTCCGGCCAGCCGGCCGAGCGGGGCCAGCCCGGAACTCAGCGAGCGATTGATCGTGCCGGAGATCGCGCCACCGCTGCCGCCACCATGCCCGGCGCGCATACCTGGCAGACCGTTGGGGTTGGTCACGATGTTCAGGCCTTGTACGCCGGTGTTGTTCGGGTTGCCGGCGTTGCGGATCGACGAGCCGCTGGCGACGCTGGCGAATTCGCCGTCGCTCAACTCAATGTTGGCGGTCGCCTGATTGATTCGATCGGATGGGTTGGCGTTGACGGTCGTCGGGTAGGGGTCTTTGCCACCGTTGCGCCCGATATGAACGGGTTGTACGTCACGGGTGAGCACAATGACGCCGTTGCCCTCGGCCTGCACGGGCAGGCTGAACGTTGCGCCAGCGGCGCAGCCGATCAACAGCAGACAGGTCAAACTTTTATCGAAAGTCCCCACGGCATCGGTTCCTTCTTCGGTGGGCTGGCCTTGGTCCAGCGTTGCGAGGAGGAGAGAGCAGGTGTTGTGCCGGGTTTAGAAAATCTCGAAAAATCAACGGGTTGGCGTTTTACCTAGAAACCGCACACCGCGACTGTTTCATCCGTGAGACGCACGGATAAAGGCTAATGGCCGCGCGCTATTGCTTGGCTCTGGGTCAAGGCATTGCTAGCAGGTGTTTCAAAAAACTAACAGAGCCGATGAAAATTGCATCAAGGCGCTCTGGGGGCGGGTTCGGCGCGGGAAGGGTGTTTCAACAATGCAACAGGCCGCTGGTGAGGAAGGTTCAGGCTTGGAGCAGTCGGGTTACGGCTGCGAACACCTGCTCCCGACGTTGTGCCCAATCGCCTTCAATGACCTGGAAGGGTTGTCGATGCCGAACCAGCCATTGCTCGATCGCTTCGAAAAAGCTCATCCGGTCTCCCAGTTCGGGTTGGCAGCGCAGGCCGTCACCGGTCCATTCAACCTGTTCCGGGCTTAGCAGCAGGTGCAAGTCGTAATGGCGTGCCAGCAAGGCCGGCTCCAGCCAGCTTGGGCAGTCGCCGAACAGGGTCTGGCTCCAGAGGATATTGCTCAACAGATGGGTGTCGAGGATCAACAACGGTGGTTTACAGGCGCGGGCCGCGTCTTCCCAGGCCAATTGCCCGGCGGCGATATCGGTAATGTCCGACAGGCAGGTCTCGCGCGGGTTCTGCTCCATGAAGTGGCGAACGTATTCGTCCACCCGCAAGCCTGCGAAGTGCTCTTGCAGTTGCGCCGCCAGCCAGCTCTTGCCGCTGGATTCCGGACCGGTCAGCACCATCACCTTCATGTGCGCAGGACCGGGTCGGCACGCCATTCGCGCCAGCCCTGTACGGCCAACAGGGTGAACAGGGCGTAGAGCGCGGCGGTCAGGTACAGATCCTTGTAGATGAACAAGCCCACGAAGATGATGTCCAGGACAATCCACAGCGGCCAGCATTGCACGCGCTTTTGCGCCATCCACCACTGCGCCACGAGACTGAAACCGGTGAGCGCCGCGTCGAGCCAGGGCTGGGCGGCGTCGGTCCAGTGCGCCATGGCTGCGCCCAGCATCAGGCTGCCTGCCGCGCCCACGACCAGGCCACGCAGCACTGAAGGCGCGCCCAGACGGGTGATTTGTCGTCCTTCATGATGCTGCCCGGCGCGAGTCCACTGGTACCAGCCATAGAGTTGCAGCACGGCGTAGACCAGCTGCAGCAACATGTCCGAGTACAGCTTCACTTCGAAGAAGATCCAGCTGTAGAGCAGCACCATGACCAGACCGATCGGCCAGCACCAGGGGTTCTGCTTGACGGTCAACCAGACAGCAATTACGCCGAGGGCTGCGGCAAACAGTTCAAGCCCGGACATGGCGGTTCCTTGGGAAGCAGAAGAGGGCGGCGATTGTAAACGCTAGCGCCAGTTTTTCTATGGCTGATAAACCTTCTTGAGCAGGCGCAGCAACTCCTCCCGCTCGGCACTCGTAAGCGTTGAGGTGGAATCCAGGTCGCTCTGTGCGGCGATCTGCTTGAGTTCCTTGAGCAGCGTTTCGCCGGTTTTGCTCAGGAATATCCCATAGGAGCGTTTGTCGGGCTTGCACCGAACTCGCACGGCCAGCGCCCGGCTCTCCAGCTTGTTCAACAGCGGGACGACTTGCGGCGGTTCGATTGCCAGGGCCTTGGCCAGATCGGTCTGCATCAGGCCGGGGTTCTGGTCGATGATCGCCAGGGCCGAAAATTGGGCGGGCCGCAGATCGTGGATGGCGAGCCGTCCGATCAGGTTCTGGAATAGTTTCAACTGGGCGCGACGCAGGGCGTAACCGATCAGATCATCCAGCGCGGAGTCCAGCGGGGCCTGTGCGTCGGTACCGCTGGCCTGGGGCTCGACGGGTTCGGCAAGCTTGGAAGACTTGGCCATCGAAGGGAGCATCCTCAAGGTGAGTGATTAACAAGGCTATCCATTTTGCCGAGGTTCAAGCGCGATGGCTATGGTGAATATCGAATTCATAATCTGCCGCTCCGTACTGTCCGCTGGGAGAAATACAGATAAAACGATTAATAGTTAATTGACATAACTAGTTTTCGAGTTTAATTTTTGCTCATCTTCAGTCAAGAACAAGAGAGCACTCCCGCCATGAGCAATTACGAAGGTCGCTGGAAAACGGTCAAGGTCGATATCGAGGAAGGCATTGCCTGGGTCACCCTCAATCGCCCGGAAAAACGCAACGCCATGAGTCCGACGCTCAATCGCGAGATGATCGACGTGCTGGAAACCCTGGAACAGGATCCGGCCGCCGGTGTGCTGGTGCTGACCGGGGCGGGTGATGCCTGGACGGCCGGCATGGACCTCAAGGAATATTTCCGCGAAGTGGATGCAGGGCCTGAAATCCTCCAGGAAAAAATCCGCCGCGAAGCCTCGCAGTGGCAGTGGAAATTGTTGCGCATGTACGTCAAGCCGACCATTGCCATGGTCAATGGCTGGTGCTTCGGTGGCGGCTTCAGCCCGCTGGTGGCGTGTGACTTGGCGATCTGCGCTGACGAAGCGACCTTCGGCCTTTCGGAAATCAACTGGGGCATCCCGCCCGGCAACCTGGTTAGCAAGGCCATGGCCGATACCGTGGGTCATCGCCAGTCGCTTTACTACATCATGACCGGCAAGACCTTTGGTGGGCAGAAAGCCGCCGAGATGGGGCTGGTTAACGAAAGCGTGCCCCTGGCGCAACTGCGTGAAGTCACCGTGGAGCTGGCGCGTAACCTGCTGGAGAAAAACCCGGTGGTGTTGCGAGCAGCCAAGCACGGGTTCAAGCGCTGCCGCGAGCTGACCTGGGAGCAGAACGAGGATTACCTGTACGCCAAGCTCGATCAGTCGCGCCTGCTCGACACCGAGGGTGGTCGCGAGCAGGGGATGAAGCAGTTTCTCGACGACAAGAGCATCAAGCCGGGGTTGCAGACCTATAAGCGCTGAGACGACGGCGCGGCGGGTGTCTATCCTGCGCCCGCAGGCTGTTGTTCAAAGGCCCTTGGCGCTACTGTGAATGTGTTCCCTATAAAGACAATAAAGAGGAATCACCATGCTGGACGTGCCCCTGTTGATCGGCGGCCAGTCGTGCCCCGCCCGTGACGGTCGGACTTTCGAGCGTTGCAATCCGGTAACCGGCGAAGTGGTGTCCCATGTGGCTGCTGCCACGCTGGAGGACGCCGACGCCGCTGTGGCCGCTGCGCAAGCCGCGTTTCCCGCCTGGGCGGCGCTGGCGCCCAATGAGCGTCGCACCCGTCTGCTGCGTGCCGCCGAGCAGTTGCAGGCCCGCACTGGGGAGTTCATCGCCGCTGCCGGCGAAACGGGTGCCATGGCCAACTGGTACGGCTTCAACGTGCACCTGGCGGCGAATATGCTGCGCGAAGCTGCGTCCATGACCACCCAGATCAACGGCGAAATCATTCCTTCGGATGTGCCTGGCAGTTTCGCCATGGCCCTGCGTCAGCCGTGTGGCGTGGTGCTGGGTATTGCGCCGTGGAACGCCCCGGTGATCCTCGCGACCCGCGCTATCGCCATGCCCCTGGCCTGCGGCAACACCGTGGTGCTCAAGGCTTCCGAAATCAGCCCGGCGGTGCACCGCTTGATTGGCCAGGTGTTGCAGGACGCGGGGTTGGGTGACGGCGTGGTCAATGTCATCTGCAATGCCCCGGCAGACGCGCCGGCCATCGTCGCGCGGCTGATCGCCAACCCGGCGGTACGCCGTGTCAATTTCACCGGCTCGACCCATGTCGGGCGCATTGTCGGCGAACTGTCGGCGCGCCATCTCAAACCGGCATTGCTGGAACTGGGTGGCAAGGCGCCGTTGCTGGTACTGGATGACGCTGACCTGGACGCAGCGGTAGAAGCCGCGGCCTTCGGGGCCTACTTCAATCAGGGGCAGATATGCATGTCCACCGAGCGGTTGATCGTCGATGCCAGTGTGGCCGATGCCTTTATTTCTCGACTGACCGCCAAGATCGCCACCTTGCGTGCCGGTGATCCTGCGGCGAGTGATTCGGTCCTGGGTTCGCTGGTAGACGTCAGTGCCGGCCAGCGCATCAAAAGTTTGATCGACGATGCCTTGGCCAAAGGCGCGACGCTGGTGGCGGGAGGGCAATTGGACGGCAGCATTTTGCAGCCGACCTTGCTCGACGGCGTCACCCCAGACATGCGTCTGTACCGCGAAGAGTCTTTCGGTCCGGTAGCGGTGTTGCTGCGCGGCGAAGGCGACGAAGCGCTGTTGCGCCTGGCCAACGATTCCGAATTCGGCCTTTCCGCAGCGATTTTCAGCCGCGATACCACTCGGGCGTTGGCCTTGGCTCAACGGGTTGAGTCGGGCATCTGCCACATCAATGGTCCGACCGTGCACGACGAGGCGCAGATGCCCTTCGGTGGGGTCAAATCCAGCGGTTATGGCAGTTTTGGCGGCAAGGCGTCCATCGAACATTTCACTCAGTTGCGCTGGGTGACAATGCAGAACGGCGCCCGGCATTACCCGATCTGATATCCGTCGCATTGCGGGCGGCGCGCGGAAATCGCCGACCCGATGCAGGCCAGACATAACAATAACAAGGCCGCAGCCAGACGCTGCCACGCTCCGCTCGCTTCGCGCGGGTTCGGCGTGCCTTGATGGAGGAAATGTACGTGAGTGTTGAGTTCAGATCGTCCTCCCGACCCGGCTCCGGGCGCTATCGCCAGGTGTCGATTGGTCATCCAACCGTCGAAGTCAGGGAAGAGCAGGGCATCCTGCACATGCGTTCCCTGGAACCCTTGGCTGCGTTGCCGACGCGCTTGCTCGATCGCCTGGTGCATTGGGCGCAGGTGCGACCAGACCAGACTTTCATTGCCGCTCGCGACGACAAGGGCGAATGGCGTCACGTCAGCTACGCCCGGATGCTCGACAGCGTGCGGGCCATCGCTCAAGGTTTGTTGAGCTATGGTTTGTCAGCTGAAAAGCCCTTGGCGCTGTTGTCGGGCAACGACATCGAGCACCTGCAGATGGCCCTTGGCGCGATGTACGCCGGGATTCCCTATTGCCCGGTGTCACCCGCCTATTCGTTGCTGTCCCAGGATTTCGCCAAGCTGCGACACGTTTGCGATCTGTTGCAGCCTGGGCTGGTGTTTGTCAGCGAGGCCGCGCCGTTTGAGCGGGCGATCAATGCGGTGTTGCCGGCGGACATTCCCTTGATCACGGTGCGTGGCGAAATGGCCGCAAGGTCCAGGGCAAGCTTTGCCAGCCTGCTGGCGCAACCCGGTGGGATCGAGGCCGAGCGAGCCTTTGCCGCCACCGGGCCGGACAGCATCGCCAAATTCCTCTTCACCTCGGGCTCCACCAAACTGCCCAAGGCCGTGATTACTACCCAACGCATGCTCTGCGCCAACCAGCAAATGTTGTTGCAGACCTTTCCAGTGTTCGGTGAGGCTCCGCCGGTATTGGTGGACTGGTTACCGTGGAATCACACGTTCGGTGGCAGTCACAACGTCGGCATCGTGTTGTACAACGGCGGCACGTTTTATCTGGACGACGGCAAGCCCACGGCCCAGGGCTTCGCCGAAACCTTGCGCAATCTCAAGGAGATTTCGCCCACTGCGTACCTGACGGTGCCCAAAGGGTGGGAAGAACTGGTCAGTGCCCTGGAGCAGGACGGCGAGTTGCGTGAGCGTTTCTTCGAGCGTATCAGCCTGTTCTTTTTTGCGGCGGCGGGTCTGTCCCAAAGTACGTGGGACCGGCTCGACAAGGTCGCCGAACAGCATTGTGGCGAACGCATCCGCATGATGGCCGGGCTCGGCATGACCGAGGCATCGCCGTCCTGCACCTTCACCACCGGGCCGTTGTCCATGGCCGGTTATATCGGCTTGCCGGCACCCGGCTGCGAGGTACGGCTGGTGCCGGTGGATGGCAAGTTCGAAGGGCGCTTCCGCGGGCCGCACATCATGCCCGGCTATTGGCGTTCGCCGCAGCAAACCGCCGAGGTGTTTGACGAAGACGGTTTTTATTGTTCGGGCGATGCGATCAAGTTGGCCGATTCCAGCGACCCGCAACTGGGCCTGATGTTTGACGGGCGGATTGCCGAGGACTTCAAGCTGTCCTCCGGTGTATTCGTCAGTGTCGGGCCACTGCGCAACCGGGCGGTGCTGGAGGGCACGCCCTACCTTCAGGACCTGGTGGTGACCGCGCCGGATCGCGAATGCCTGGGCGCGCTGGTGTTCCCACGGCTTGCTGAGTGCCGGCGCCTGGCAGGTCTGGCTTCAGACGCCAGCGATGCCCAAGTCTTGGCCAGCCCGCCGGTACGTCAGTGGTTCGCCGATTGGCTACAGCGTCTTAACCGCGAGGCTGGCGGCAACGCCAGTCGCGTGGAGTGGATTGCCTTGCTTGATGAGCCAGCATCCATCGATCGTGGCGAAATCACGGACAAGGGCTCGATCAACCAACGGGCTGTGCTGCAGTGGCGCGCGGCGAAAGTCGAAGCGCTGTACCGTGGCGAAGATCCGTCGATCCTGCGGGCGGGGTCTATCGGTTAAACACCCAACGTTGTGGGAGCGGGCTTGCTCGCGAAAGCGGTGGTTCAGCAATGTTGTTGTTGACTGACACTCCGTATTCGCGAGCAAGCCCGCTCCCACGGGTCTTTCATCATCCAGATATTCTCCGACTCCCAGCCCCCGCCGTGACACATCGTCCCAAGCCTTCTACTATGGCGACTCTGTTTTCTCTGGAAGAACCTGGATGAGTAAGCCCGGCCAAACGGTGCTGGTCGCGTTGCGCAGGATGATCGCCTCAGGCGAGCTGGCGGGCGGTGAGCGTTTGATGGAAATTCCCACAGCGGAGTTGTTCGGTGTTTCGCGGATGCCGGTGCGCATGGCGTTCCGCACGCTGGAGCAGGAAGGGTTACTGGTGCGCTTTGGTGGGCGGGGATTCCAGGTGCGCTCGGTCAGTGCCGAGCAGATCGCCGGGGCAGTGGAGGTGCGTGGTGTGCTGGAAGGGCTCGCTGCACGGCAAACGGCTGAGCATGGTTTGTCCGAAGCGGGTCGAGCGGCACTTGAACAATGCCTGGTGCAGGGCGACGAACTGTTTGCCAAGGGTTATGTGACCGAGGACGACCTTGAGGTCTATCACGACTTGAACATGCGCTTCCATCAGGTGATCGTCGAGGGTAGCCACAACCCGGCGATTGCCGACGCCCTGGCTCGCAACGACCACCTGCCATTTGCCTCAGTCACCGCCCTGGCGGTGGACCGCCAGAACATGGCCGGCGAATTTCGCCGCTTCAACTATGCCCACATGCAGCACCACTCGGTGTTCGACGCGCTGATCCATCGCCAGGCTGCCCGCGCTGAGGCGATCATGCGCGAACATGCCAATGCGACTTTGCGTTATGCCGAGGTGTTCGGCTCGACGCTGGCTGACGAGCGGATGACGGTGATTCTTCGTTCGCAGTGAATACGCCTGTGGAGCAAGCGTTGCTCCCACAGGCTCTTCCCACTGGGTTTTGTGTCAGATATCCAACACCAACACCGGCGTCTTCGACCTGGAGCAGCAGGGCGTGAACTGGTCGTTGCAAGCCTGTTCAGCCTCGGTCAGAAACATGTCCCGGTGTTCCGGCACACCTTCGAGCACGCGGGTCAGGCAGGTGCCGCAAACACCTTGTTCACACGAGATTGGAATCTCGATGCCATGACTCTCCAGCACCTGCACCACGCTTCGGTCGGGGGGTACTTCGAAGACCTGGCCGCTGCTGGCGATTTTCACCGAGAAACTGCCGTCCGCGCGGGTGTCGGTGGGCGCAGCGGCAAAGTACTCGCGGTGCACACAGGTTTCCTGCCAGCCCTGAAGCTTGGCAGTGTCGAGTACATGCTGCATGAAACCACCGGGACCACACACATAGAGGTGCAGGTCGTCACTGGGGGCGGCCAGGACCCTGGCGGCGTCCAATATTGTTGCAGGCTCTTCATCGAAATGCAGAAACACCCGGTCGGCATAAGGCGACTGGCGCAAGCGTTCGATAAAGGCCGCACGCTCCCTGGACCTGGTGCAGTAATGCAGCTCGAACGCCGCACCGCTCTGGGCCAGGTGTTCGGCCATGCACAGGATTGGCGTAATACCGATACCGCCGGCAAACAGCAGGCTGCGTCGGGCCTCGGGGGCGAGGGGGAACAGGTTGCGCGGTTCGCTGATCCGCAAGCGCACGCCTGGCAGAATCTGTTCATGTAAATTGCGCGAACCGCCTCGGGACGCCGCATCCTTGAGCACCCCGATGAGGTAGCGATGCCGTTCCTCGGGATGATTGCACAGCGAATACTGGCGAATCATGCCGTTGGGCAGGTGCACGTCGATATGGGCACCAGCGGTGAAGGCCGGCAATGGCTGGCCGTCGACACTCGTCAACTCGTAGCTGCAAATGTCCTGGGCTTCGTTGTGCCGAGCCGTAACCTGGACTTCAATCATACTCGCTGCTCCCCCTGATCGGTGCTGGCAATCAACCCCGCTTGCGGCTCGCGCTCACGGGCAATCAAACGCTCCAGCACCCGACGCGACTGCACGCCGCCGGCATCGATATTGAGCTTGAGCAGGCTGCGTTGCGGATGGTCCAGCAGGTTGCGCTGCTGGCGCTCAAGCATCTCCAGGTCTTCGCTGAAAATCTTGCCCTGGCCTTCGCGAATGCTGGCGGTCAGCGCTTCGTCCTTGGGCTGGAAGTGCCGGGCCATGCCCCAGAAGTACCAGATGGACGTCTCGGTTTCCGGGGTGATGAAGTCCACCACAATGCTTGACGCCTTGAACTGTGGCGCGGCGTGATAACCGCCGTTGCCGGCATGGGCCACGCCGACCTCGATCAGCACATGGCTGGGCGGGGTGAAACGGCAGATTTGCCAGCGGTCCACCGGCACGTCGTCGGCCAGGTTGTTGCCGCGCAAGGCCATGCGCCAGAAGGGCGGGGCCATGATGTTTTCCATGTGCCGGGCGGTGACCACTTCATCACCTTCGACGGTGGTTACCGGCGGCGCCTCGTCGATTTCCTTCTGGCCGATGCTGGAAGCGTGCACGTAGGTTTCGTGGGTCAGGTCCATCAGGTTGTCGATCATCAGGCGATAATCGCACTGGATATGAAACAGGCCGCCGCCGTAAGCCCACTCGTCACTTTCGGCCCATTCAAGAGGGTGGATCAGCGCCGGGTCGGCCAGGGCTTGGTCACCGGGCCAGACCCAGATAAACCCATGACGCTCCTGTACCGCAAAGGTCTTGTTGCAAGGGAATCCGCGCACCCGTTGCCCTGGCATTTCGACAGTCTTGCCGTCGCATCCCATCACCAGCCCGTGATAGCCGCACACCAGGTTACCGTTTTCGACATAGCCCAAAGAGAGCGGAGCGCCGCGATGGGGGCAGAAGTCCTCGACGGCCGCGACCTTGCCTTCATGTCCACGATAAAAAACTATCTTTTCGCCGCAGATCTGCCGGCCCAGAGGTTTGTCGGCGATTTCATCGGGGGTGCAGGCAACGTACCAGGTGTTCTTGGGATACATGACGGATCTCCGGACGGATGTTGTTGTGCTTATGGATCCATTAACTCTCTTAACTAATTTGCCTGTCAACGATTAATGTGATTATTTGGGTATTTTTTACATTAGTGGATCCATTGTAGGCTTTTGCACATCCCCGTCAGAACCGATACGCCGCCGGGACCTGCGCCTGGATGAAGCGGTGCATGTGCTCCAGAAAACACGTCTGCAGCTTCGATATCGGTCCCTGGACCGGCAGCAGCATGCTGAAGTCCATCTCAATCGCAGGTTCGAACGCCTTGAAAATGATGCCATCGCCCCGGTACTCAACGGCGCTGATGGCGTCCACCAGCGCCACCCCAAGTCCTTGCTCGACGAATGCGCACATGGGCAGGGAGAGTTGAGTTTCCAGGCGCAACTGGCGCTCCACCCCATGGGCGGCGAAGATCGCGTCGATTTGCTGGCGCGAGGCGATGGATTGGGGGTAGGAAATGAACGGCTCGCCTTGCAAGTCTTCTGGCCGGATCGTCGCGTGGTCCAGCAAACGATGACCCGTTGGAAGGGCGCAGACCATGCGCGTTGCCAGCAGTTTTTCGGCTCGGGGGCTGGGGTAGGTGTTGGGCAGCACGATCAACCCCAAATCACAGCGCTGTCCCACTACCAGGTCCACCACTTCTCGGGACGAGTGAACCACCAGCGAGATCTGCACCTCACCGTGGTCGGCCATGAACGCGGCGATTGCCCGTGGCAAGAATGACAAACCCATGGCCGGCGCACAGGCAATGTGCAGTGAGCCACGCTTGAGGTTGCGGATGTCCTGGGCGGCACGCGCAATGCGTTCCACACCCAGCAGTGAGCGCTGCACCTCCTGATACAGCGTCATCGCCTCGGCCGTGGGTTGAAGTCGGCCCTTGACCCGGTCGAACAGGTTGAAACCGATGTCCTCTTCAAGGCTTGCGATCAATCGGGTCGCGGCGGGCTGCGAGATGTGCAGCATTTCGGCGGCGCGGGTCACGGTCTGCCCCAGGATCACGGCCCGAAAGGCTTCCAGCTGACGTAGGTTCATGGCGCTTATTCAACCTATAACAAAAAGACATGAGTTGACCAAAATAAAGCATTTTTCACGGTGGCGTCATTCGCCATAGGATCGATCACATCCCGATCACTCAGCGTAGGGCCGGCACATAGCCGAATGCCTGGCACCAAAAATAGCGATAAAAAAGTCATGCATAAAACTGATGTCATCATCGTAGGCGGTGGCCTGGTGGGTATGTCCATCGCCTATGGGCTGGCCTTGCTCGGACTTGAGGTCAGCGTGCTCGATGAAGGCGACGACGCTATTCGCGCCGCCCGAGGCAACTTCGGCTTGCTGTGGGTCCAGGGTAAAGGCTACAGAATGAGTTCCTACGCACAGTGGACACGCGAATCGGTGTCACTGTGGCCGCGGTTTGCCGAGGCGTTGCAGAGCGATACCGGTATCGATGTTCATCTGCGTCAGCAGGGCGGTTTCCAGTTGTGCCTCAGCGATGCGGAAATGGCCGAAGAGGCCCATCGCCTGGGTTGGCTGCGCGAAGCCCTGGCGGGTGACTACCCCTTTGAACTGCTGGACGCCGCGCAACTGCGCGCGCGGTTACCCGGTATCGGGCCGCAGGTGGTTGGCGGCTGTTATTCGCCCATGGATGGGCACGTCAACCCACTCAAGCTCCTGCGCGCTCTCCATACGGCCTGCCAATTGCGGGGGGTGAAGCTCATCAATGGACATCACATCGACGCCATCGACGCGTGTGCGTCGGGTTTCCAGTTGCGGGCCGGCGACCAGCGTTGGGCTGCCCGCCGGGTCATATTGGCCGCCGGCCTTGGCAATCGGGCATTGGGGGCCATGGTGGGACTGGATGTGCCGGTGCAGCCGAACCGCGGACAGATCCTGGTCACCGAACGGCTCAAGCCCTTCCTGCATTACCCCACCACCTATGTGCGACAGACCGACGAGGGCACGGTGCAACTGGGCGACTCCCATGAATCCGTAGGCCTGGACGACGGCACTGGCAGTCAGGTCATGGCTCATATTGCCCGGCGCGCAGTGCAATGTTTCCCCCAATTGGGCGATGTACGACTGGTGCGAGCCTGGGGCGCTTTGCGGGTGATGAGTGCCGACGGCTTTCCGATCTATGAAGCGTCCCAGGCGTGCACGGGATTGTCGGTGATCAGTTGTCACAGCGGCGTGACGCTGGCCGCTGTCCATGCACTGCGTCTGGCGCCCTGGATAGTCGGTGAATTTGACGACCCGGCGGTCAAGCCATTTGGCCTGCAACGTTTCAATCCCTCCGTGGAGACACTTCATGTCGGCTGACAGTCTGTTTCGGGCGCTGGAGCAAAGAGATGACAGCGTGCAAATCGAATTCGAAGGCAGGCCGATCAGGGTGCCAGGCGGGGGATCCCTGGCCGCAGCTTTGCTGGCCAGCGGTATCCGCCACACCCGCGAAAGCGCCGTCAACGGCCGGCTCGGCGCACCCTACTGCATGATGGGCGTGTGCTTTGAGTGCCTGGTGGAAGTGGACGGTCAAGCCAACGCCCAAGCCTGTCTGATTGCCGTGCGCCCGGGCATGCAAGTACGCCGTCAACGTGGCGCGGCCTGCCTGGCGCTGGGCGAGGGAGGTGTCGATGAGTGACGCAGTCATCGACCTGATCATCATCGGCGCTGGGCCGGCCGGCATGACCGCGGCCCTCCAAGCCACGACTCACGGCTTGTCGGTGGTCGTGCTGGATGAACAGGCCAGTCCCGGCGGACAGATTTATCGGCAGGTGCTTCAAGCCGATGCCCACAGCCGCACGGTTCTGGGTGACGACTACACCACCGGTGCCAAACTGGTTGCTGATTTCCTGCAATGCGGCGCTCGCTATCTACCCAATACCTCAATTTGGCAGGTCACGCCGCAGCGTCAGGTGCATTACCTGACTGAGGGCCGTGCCGAGGTCTTGCAAGGGCGTCACCTATTGATCGCCACGGGTGCCCTGGAACGACCGATGCCGATTCCCGGCTGGACTTTGCCGGGTGTCATGACCGCCGGGGCCGGACAGATTCTGCTCAAGAGCGCGGCGTTGGTGCCGGCAAGCCCTGTGATACTCGCTGGCTGCGGCCCGCTGCTGTATCTGCTGGCGGTGCAATACCTGCGTGCCGGCGTTGCCATCGCAGGCTTGGTGGATACCAGCAACCGGTCTGAGCTGCTGCGGGCCTGGCGTGTGTTACCGGCTGCGTTGCGCGGTTGGCGCGATTTGCTCAAGGGCGTCGGACTGCTGATGGCGTTGAAGCGTGCCGGCGTCCGGCATTTTCGCGGCGCCCGCAACCTGCGGGTTGAAGGTACCGATCGGGCCAGCGCTTTGCGCTTCGACAGTGGCGGCCGCCAGCACCGCATAGGCGCCGAGTTGATTTTGCTGCACCAGGGGGTGGTCCCGAATACGCAAATCAGTTGGTCGTTGCGCCTGGACCATGATTGGAGCCAACAGCAACTGTGCTGGATCGTCCGCCGTAATTTATTGGGTGAAACCAGTGTCCCCGGCGTTTTCATCGCCGGGGACGGTGGTGCCATTGGTGGTGCGCGGGTAGCGCAACTGGAAGGGCGCCTGGTCGCGCTGGCGATTGCAGGTCAGCACGCGCCAGCCAGCCTTCTACAACGAGCTCTGTGTCGGGCTCGCGCCGCACGCCCACTGATCGATGTCCTGTATCGCCCTCAGGCCCAGAATCGTATCCCCGCTGACGACGTCACGGTATGCCGCTGCGAAGAGGTCAGTGCGGGCGACATCCGCCGTTACGTCGACCTAGGCTGCCTGGGCCCTAACCAGACCAAGGCTTTTGGTCGCTGCGGCATGGGCCCATGCCAGGGGCGTCAGTGCGGTCTGACTGTCACTGAGATCATCGCCGAGCATCGGCGGGTGCCGCCGGCCGAAGTCGGTTACTACCGCATCCGTTCGCCCCTCAAACCCATCACGCTCGCCCAACTGGCCGGTGAGCATCCCCCTGTCGAGGAACCGTCATGAGTATTCAACGCATCGAAAGCAACCCACGACTGAGTCGCAGCGTCGTGCACAACGGCGTGGCGTGGCTTAGCGGCATTGTCGCCGCCGATTGCAGCCAGGACATCGAGGGCCAGACCCGTCAGGTGCTGCAACGGGTCGATGAATTGCTGGCCGCATCAGGCAGTGACAAACGCCGACTGCTCAGCGTGCAAGTCTGGATGAAAGACATGGGCCGGGATTTCGCCGCGATGAACGTGCTGTGGAGTGACTGGATTGATCCCGCACATTCACCAGCGCGCGCTACGGCCCAGGTGGCGTTCGACGACCCTGAAATCCTGCTGGAGCTGATTGTCACGGCGGCGGTCTGAGGCCGCCCGCTTACCGTTGTACTGTCACCGGGCAGACGACCGACAGAGTCGCCGCTCGCGCTTGTTCACATTGCTGCTGCCATAACGGACGACTTCTGTGGAGCGTCCGAAATCAATAACATCGCATCTGGAGCTAATGAATGAACGCTAAACGCATAGCGCTGAAACTGGGTATCGTCTCGCTGCTGGGCTTATTGCTGCCAAGCCTTGGCGCAAACCTGCAGGCCGCAGAATCTTCCCTGCGCATCGGTATCGAGGCGGCGTATCCGCCATTCGCCTCGAAAACACCGGACAACACCATCATCGGTTTCGACTACGATATCGGGCAGGCGTTATGCGCCGAGATGAAGGTGCGCTGCGTCTGGCAGGAGCAGGAATTCGACGGTCTGATCCCGGCGCTGAAGGTGAAGAAGGTCGACGCGGTGATCTCCTCGATGTCCATCACCCCCGAGCGGTTGAAGTCGGTGGACTTCACCCATCGTTACTACCGTATCCCGGCACGCCTGGTGTTTCGCAAGGGCAGTGGCATCAGCGACATCCCTGCGCAGCTCAAAGGCAAGCGGATCGGGGTTCAGCGTGCGACCAATTTCGATCGCTATGTCACCGAGACATTTGCTCCTGCCGGTGCCGAGGTGATTCGCTATGGCTCCCAGAACGAAATATTCCTCGACCTGCTGGGCGGGCGTCTGGATGCAACCATGGCCAGCTCGGTGGTGATTGACGAAAGCCTGCTCAAACGTCCCGAGGGCCAGGATTTCGAGTTTGTCGGGCCAAACTTTACCCAGGAGCAATATTTTGGCACCGGCATCGGCATTGCGGTGCGCAAGAACGATCCGTTGGCGGGCCGCTTCAACCAGGCACTGGCGACTATCCGCGCCAATGGCACCTATGAAAAGATTCGCCAAAAGTACTTTGATTTCGATATCTACGGCGAGTAACGGGCAGTTGTTTTAGGCCCGCAGGCCCAGCCCTGCGGGCTTTTTGCTATAGGCCACGGAGTGATTGATGCATGAAAACCAAAGCGGTACTCACTGAACAAGACGTTACACGGTTACTGGAAGTGGCCAAGGAACTGGCTCACCAGCGTCAATGGGCGGTGTCGGTCTGCGTGGTGGACGACGGCGGTCATCCCCTGGGATTGTTGCGCCTGGATGATGCTTCCCCATTATCTGCCTACATCGCCACTGAAAAAGCCCGCACCGCCGCTGTGGGTCGACGCGATAGCAAGGCCTTTGAAGACATGATCAACGGCGGTCGCTACGCCTTCCTCAGCGCCCCGCATTTGCAAGGTATGCTCGAAGGAGGTGTGACCATCCGCCACGACGAGCAGTGCATTGGCGCCATCGGCGTGTCCGGAGTGAAGGCCGAGCAGGATGCCGAACTGGCGGGGTTGGCGATACGAGCGTGGAGGGAGGCTATTGCACCAGACACGTGATTGACTCGACACGGGCGCGGATTCTGGTCGACAGGCAAGGTGCACAAATCTTCCAGACGTGTTCGTTCTGAGCGGTTAATCTGCCCTAACGGATACATGTAACGGGACTGCCCATGACAACGCGCAACTGGATCGATCTCAAGCAGGACGCCGCGTCCGGCATCGAGACCGTGCGCGCGCACTTCGAGGGGCATGCCTACGATCCTCATTGGCACGACGCCTATCTGGTAGGCGTGACCGAACAGGGCGTGCAGCAGTTCCACTGTCGCCGCCAGCAACACAACAGCACGCCGGGCAAGGTGTTTCTGCTCGAGCCCGGCGAGTTGCATGACGGCAACGCGCCCCACGCCAGCGGTTTCACCTATCGCACGTTGTACCTTGAGCCTCACTGGCTGGAGCGCGAATTGCGCTCGTTGTTCGATGTGGCTCCGGATAACGCACAGCTGGGGTTTGCCGCCACCCTGGCCGACGATGCGCGACTGGCGAGCGCCACGGCCATGGCGTTCCAGAGCCTGCACCAGCAGGAGATCCGCATCGTGCGCCAGACGACCCTCGACGCCTTGCTGGCCAACCTGACCCAGCACCTGCACTGGCGTGCGCGGATCAATCCCGATCCGCGCTTGCCATTGGTGGCGCAGCAGGCCCGTGATTATCTGCACAGTCATCTGAGTGACGACGTCGGGCTGGATGACCTGGCACGGGTCACCGGGGTGGACCGTTTTCGCCTGACCCGGGCCTTCAAGGCCGCGTTCGGTCTCGCCCCCCATGCCTATCTGATCCAGTTGCGCCTGGCCCGGGCCCGGCGCTTGCTGGCCCGTGGCGAAAGCGCGGTGGCGGTGGCGGCGATACTCGGGTTTGCCGACCAGAGTCATTTGGGTCGCTGGTTCCAGCGCGCCTATCGTCTGAGCCCGGCGGACTACCGCAAGCGTTGCTCAAACGTTCCAGACTGAGCACGGTTTGGTGGGGATGATCAGGTTACGATCATTCACCGAGATGTTGCTCCATGGACCAGTTGCTGCCGTTTGCCTTGTTCGCCTTTGTCGCCTCTATCACCCCAGGCCCGACCAATATCCTGGTGCTGAGCCACAGCTCGCGCTTTGGTCTGGCAACCACCTTGCCGATCATCCTCGGCGCCTGCGCCGCCGCGGCCTTGCTGGTGTTGTTGGTGGGCACCGGATTGGGCGATGTGCTGGCCCGTCATGCCACGATTCAAACCTTGCTGTCATGGGCCGGAATTGCCTGGCTGAGCTGGATGGCCTGGCAAATATTCAGCACGCCGGCCGAGGCCATTGACCCTGAGCGACCCATTGAGGGGCCGCGACTTGGCCTGGCGGGGGCGGCCGCGTTGCAGTTGGTCAATCCCAAGACCTGGATGATGGCATTGGCGGTGGTCAGCGTCTTCGCCGGCACTGAGGCCGACCGCACCGTGCGGGTGCTCTGGCTGTCGCTGGCGTTCTTCGCGATTTCGATCCCATGCATGACCGCCTGGGCTTATCTGGGCCTCGGCGCCGCCAGATTCTGCCGATCGGCCGTGACGATGGGGCGCTTCAATCGGGTCATGGCGGTGTTGTTGCTGATGTCGGCGTGGTTAACGTTGGTGGTGTGACCACCAAACCGCGCCGGTCAGCAGTTTGGGCCCGGTGTCAGGCATTGGCACGGCGCCAGCGCCGCTACCGGAAGCCGGGAGTTGGGATTGTTCATTGATTTGCTGCGCAGCAGGGCGGGCGGGCGAGCGGCGGACTGACGGGGCTCGCAACCCTTTGCAACGGTTGGACGGTTTCAAAAATCGCTTGTTTTCGCGAGCATCGCAGGCACTTCAATCCAGTGTGCCTCAGCATTTCGAATGCCCAATCGACCCCAAGGAAGGAGGTCCATCATGTCCACTCAAGATACCCATATCGATTTTATCCAGGCCAGGCTGCCCGCCTGGCTAAAACGCGCTTCATGGGCCCGGCAACAGCGCTTCAAGGGCCTGACCCAGCAACTGCAGCGTGACAGCGACGCACTCAACGCTCTACTGGTCGACCTGCCGGCACCGGAAACCTTCACGCTCAGCTTGCTGCAGGTCCAGCCGGAAATACAGGCCTGGCGAGCGGTAAATGGCACCGGCAGTGCTGCCGATGCGATAAACCGGGCAAGGGTCAGGCGCGGCCCCTACCGCTATGAGCCCTCGCTGTCGGTGGTCGAAGCGGCCATGCGCAATTACTCTCCTGCCGAGGCGGTCACTGGCAGCGATTTCGACAATAAGGGCCAGTTGTTCATTCAGGGAAAGCCGCAAGAGTTCTACTCATGGGACGCGCCGTCGGATATCGCTGTGTTACCCACGACCCCAGCCGAATTCGCGCGCCTGTGTCGGCGTATGGACGCTGGTGGAGCTTACCGCAAGGAACTTGAACGGCGGTTGCCTCGCATCGGCGGCGAGGTGCCCGCCATCGCCAGCGCCTACATGGCGTACGCACGCAGCCTGCTCACCCATGACGCCTACGAGGCGAAATTGGACGGACGTCTCGATGAAACCGGTGAGCGCCTGTTGGCCTGCGCCGGCATTCAACTCGAAGCCCGGCCCATTGCGCCTTTGGCCTGTGAGGTCAAGTCGTTGGAGCTGCTGTCGGTCCCGCTGTTCGGCGCCCGGGTGTATTGGGGCATGGCAGGAGACGCCAACGGTGTGCGGCCGATCGTCCTGCACATGCCCCATGATGCAGTGGCACCGCTCAAGCAATTCACCAGTGTGCAGGCCATGTCCGCGGAGTTGACCGAGCGGGTGCGTAGACGCCGCTATCGCGAAAGCCTCATGCGATACCTGCCGCTACGGTTGCAGGCCTGGCTGGGGACGGCCCTGCATGATCAGGTGGAGTGGAGAGTGGAGGCTCATCCTAACGTGATACAGGAAATCCATGCCCGTATCACGGGTTGGCGCGAGGGTGAGCGGGGCGAGGACGGCCGCCGCATTCGGATACCCACGCCAAGGGTGGCCTGGGGCTTGAGTGATCTGCGTGAGGCGCCTTGGCCAGCCTGCTATCACGAATGGCGTGGCCATGCCTTGGCCAACGCCGCTGCGCTGATGGTCCCGACCCGGGACCAGGACTGGCAGGCGCTGCTGGCTCGCTTCGCTTACTGGGAAGGCCTTGTCGAGCGCACGCTCATGCTCGTGGCGACCTTCTTCCCGTTCTGCGCACCCATCGGCATGACGGCGGCAGCGGTCGGGGGCGTGCGGCTGGTGTATGAAATCTTCGAAGGTATCCAGGCCTTCAACGAAGGTCATGCCCAAGAAGGTATCGAACATATCTTCAACGTGTTGTTCGGGATCGCTCAAGGTGCCTACCTGGGATTTGTCGGTGGGGTGGTGGAACCCATGCCTGTGGGTGACGGCTCCACGCGCCTGTGGAATGGCGATGTCCGGCCTTTTGAAGCCAGACGCCTGCCGCCAGTGGACGCGGAGCAGGACGCCTGGGGTGTCTGGCGCACGACAAACGAGGCTTGGGTGCGAATCGAGGACCGTTACTTCGAAGTCCGGGGCACGGGCGATGCCTTGGACCTGCGTCTGCCTCCAGGGCATAAAGGCGTGCGACCGCTCCTGGAGTGGAGCCGTGCCCGTGGTTGGCAGTGGGCACATCGCAACCCATTGCAACGGGGGCGTCTGGAACTGCTGCGCAACTTCGCCGAGACGCCGGCTGAACTGGACGACAGTACGATCCTCGGTTTGCAGCGACAGGTCGGCATCAGCGATGCGCATCTGCGCTATCTGCAAGTAGAGGGGCAACCAATGCCGGCGATATTCGCCGATGCCCTGGATGAGGCAAGGTGTTGGCAGCAAGTGCGGCACACCATTGGGCGGCTGTTGCGCAATGAAACGCCCCAAGGAGGGCATTTGCGTATCGTCCAGACCGTTGTGGAGTTGCCGGGTTGGCCAAGCGATCTGACGTTGCGATACCACGATGGCGTGACCCTCCATCCCATTGGTGACGTGGCTGACACGCGCTCGCTCTATCTGCGCAAAGCGGACCTGGAGCAAGACGCCTGGGCGGAGCGTATCCTGGCCGGCCTGAGCACGGCTGAACAGACCTCTGTGTTGGGCCAAGGCAGCATCGGCTTGCCACCGGTGGAGCGCAGTCGGTTGTTGGCCGGGCACTGGGCCAGGCATCTGCAGCGCAATACGCGGCGGGTGATCGACGCGATGGTCCGCTCCACTGGACTCGATCCCCTGGCCGTCCCACTGGTCCGGGCTTTCCCGGGCTTGCCCGCAGCCATGGCCAACGAGCTTGCCAGCCAGGCCATTGGCCAGGATCGGGTGCGCCTGTATGAGGGACGGGTGGGAGAAGGCTTGGGCACTCAATGCGCCGAAGCCCTGCGCGAGCTGCGCCTGAGCCGTGCCTTGCGTGCCCTGGAGCGCGGTGAAAGTAGTATCGATCGGGATCGCATCATCATGGGCCTGGTGGGTAGCGCCCCCCAACTGCAAGGCCGGGTGCGCCTGCGCCTGTTTCTGCGCGAGCTGGTAAACCCGCTGGAGGTGGGGGAAACCGGGCCATTGAAGATCATTCGCCAGGAAGGCGAACAGTACCGCCCCTTTGACGAGGAGGGTAATGAGCTGGCGGATGCCCTGGACCTGGAAGATGCGCTGCTAAGAGCGCTGCCGGACGACGCTCGCCGGGCACTTGGCCTGAACATTTGGCAGGGCGCCACGCTTCGGACCTGGTTGCTCGCACAAGCGCTTGATGATCGACCAGGCCTGCGCCCCTATTTGCTGATAAAACCCCTAGGCACCCGGGGCGCCCGCCCGCAATGGCTGAACGGGCGCCTGGGATATCCGTTCAGTGGTCGCGGGCGGCTTCCATTGCTGGTCTGGAGTGCAAGCCTGGAAGCGCGTCTTGAGCGACTCTACCCAAGCCATGCCGGGAGTGAACTGGCGAGGCTTCAGGAGACCCTGGCCAGGCAAGCCAGTCGCCAGCGCTTGAGCCTGGAGAGCAGGGTCGCCCAACTGGAAAATGAATGGACCACGCTGGACCAGGAACTGCGTCAGTGGGAGGTCCATGAGGGCGTTCACCATCCTGCCGAGAACGACGTCGACGCCGAGACACGGCTCTCGCTGCGCCGGGCCGTAGCGGCGGAGATTCGCCGCGCCTGGCGACGCGCACCGGATCCAGGCCTAGAGGGCAGTGAGCTGTCATTGCGGCTGGTGGGGCACAACATCGGCCGTCTGCCGCCGATCAGCGTGAGTTTTGAACATATAGAAGAGCTGGTTCTGGTGAACATGGGCTTGAGCGAGGACCCTTCGGCGTTCCTGCGGCTGTTCCCCAGCCTGGATACGCTGCACCTGCACGGCAATAACCTCACCGCGGTGCCCATGGCCGCGGGCGAACTGCCCGGGCTTATAGAGCTGTCACTGAGCAACAATCCGCTCAATATGGACGCGGATGTATTTGCTCCTCTGCTCGGTGCCGGTTCTGCGCTTCATTTGCGGACGCTGCACCTGTCCGGAATCAGTAGCGGTGGGGAGGCGGCGGCCAGTGCAGCCATGGTCGCGGCCATCGGCCGCCTGGATGAACTGCTCTCCCTGCGTGAGCTGGTATGGGCTGACAACTTGCATTTTACGCCCCAGGAGTTGCAGGCCATCACCGCGTTACCCGGATTGCGTGCATTGGATCTGATGCGCTGTGGTCTGCGCCTGGATGAGCAGGGCAGTGCATTCCTGCGTACAGCCATTGGCTTGGAGGACCTGCGCCTGAGCGGTAACAACTGCCGGGACCTGCCGGACTTGCCAGAACTTGTAAACCTGCAGGAGCTGGAGCTTTCCCGTACCGGGCTTGATCGAGTGCCCACGCTGGTTTTGACGGTGTTATCGAGACCTTCATCGGACATGCTCATTCTCGACCTTAGGGATAACCGTATCGCCAACATTCAGAATGACCTGCTGCCTGCCCTGGTCCAGTGGCCGAGGGAAGATCCCGTTGGGCTGTGGCTGGAGGATAATCCGTTGCCAAGCGCACAAATCCAGGCGCTTCGCGCAATCGTTCCCGAGGCTTTTCGATACACCCTCGACGACTGGTTGTATATCTCCCCCAGCCTTCAGCGGGCCTTGGAAGTTGCCCGCGATAACGCCGGAAACCGACGTTTCATCGATTGGTTCTCCGGCGCTATGCAGGAAGCCGATGTCCGTTCGCCTCTCGGGCTGGCCTTTGGAGATCGCCAGAGGGCGGCGGCTATTTTGCAGCACTATATCGGGTACCAGAACGCGCATGCGCCCTTGCCGGACCTGATCGCGGATTTCGATCAGCAACTGGGGCAACTGCGCGTGCGCCTGCAAGCGCGTAGTTTGGACCGGCAACAGCCAGATCTTGCTGAGCTGGAACTGCACTTCACGATGTTCGAAGCGGTCCAGCGCGCTCGCCTTCAGCAACAAGACGTACCTTTTGAAGGCTTCCTGTTTGAGCATTACGCCGTTTGGAACCACATGCTGGCGGAGCGCTATCCAAGCATCGAGCAGCGTCAGGTGCATATGACTCGGGAGGCTTTCATCGATTGGCTCTGCGACGCCCAGGACACCTTCAACAACAATGATCAATCCCCCCGTACCGGAGAAATGACCTGGCGGCCCTATCTGGGGTTGATGTCCCGAGACTGGTCCGAAGGGTTGGCGGTTTGGGACGCGGTCGATGACGATTTGGTGGATGCGTTCAGTGGACCAGTGAATCCATCCCGTTGGCCCCAGGTCCTGCTGGATAATCTGGCGCGCCCGGATGCCGACCTGTCCAGCCCGCTGGAATCGGTCCTGCAGGGCGACCGTACCGTCTGGCGCCGCGTCGGGTTGGAGGCTGTGGCGGATGTGAATTGGGCCGCAGACCAGCCGGTGACGCTCACCGAAGATCAGTTGCGACGCACCATGGCGATCTACCGCTCGCTCAAGAGCCGGGAGGTCGAGGCATTGGTACGTCGGATAACCACTGAGCGGGTCAGCGCTTGGTGGACATCGCGATAGCGGAACTGCCGGAGGCTGTGATCTTTTGATCTTCCGCTTGGGATTCAAGTGTCTGGGGGAAGATCGCAGCCTCGTTGCACTCGACAGCTCCTACACAGCTCCTGCGCGCTGCTACGGGCCCAGCACAGGTCATCGCGTTAGCTAGCAGCCAGGCGTCGTCGTCTTGAATACCAAGGCCTTCAGGCCACATTCCAGATCGACGTCAGGGAACTCCGGCGGATTTTCCAGGCGTTTCTCGAAGACCAGCCCCGGAGCCTGCTGGGTAACGCCGTCGATGAGGAAATCCGGGCCGGTGGCCGGGTCGTTGCTGCAGGCCAGGACGGTGCCGTGGGCCGTCAGCAGTTCCGGCAGGCGGCGCAATACCCGCTGATAGTCCTTGGTCAGCAGGAAGCTGCCTTTCTGGAAGGTGGGTGGATCGATGATCACCAGGTCGTACGGGCCACTGTTGATCACCTTGCCCCAGGACTTGAACAAGTCGTGGCCGAGGAAACTCACCTGGCTCAGATCGTGGCCGTTCAGTCGATGGTTGTCGCGGCCTCGGCTCAGGGCCGCTCGGGACATGTCCAGATTGACCACATGCTGCGCGCCGCCGGCGATGGCCGCCACTGAGAAGCCGCAGGTGTAGGCGAACAGGTTCAGCACCCGTTTGCCATCGGCGTTGGCCCGAACCCAGTCGCGGCCATAGCGCATGTCGAGGAACAGGCCGTTGTTCTGCTTCTTGCCCAGGTCGATCCGGTAACGCAGGCCGCCTTCGGTCAGGGTCCATTCGTCAATTGGCTCGCCCACCAGCCATTGGGTGAGGCTTTGCGGCAGGTAGCGGTGCTGCACGGCGAGTGTATGGGCCTTGCTGTGGTGCCAGGCCGGCGAGGTACTCAGCGTCAGCAGCATGGCGAGCAAGTCGTCGAGCTGCGTGGGTTCCGGTTCCTTGAACAGCGAGACCAGCACCACCCCTTGCAACCAGTCGACCGTGACCTGTTCCAGGCCCGGCCAGCAGCGCCCGCGGCCATGGAACAGGCGACGGGTTTCTTCTGGCAACGATTCCAGGGCTGTCAGCAAATGGTCGTGAAGGGTTTGAAGGGCTACGCAATTCATTCAGGCAACGCCAGGGATTCGAAAGGCCGGCATTTTAACCAGCCTTTCAGCAGGTGCAATCTGTGGCGAGGGGATAAATCCCCTCGCCACAAAGGTGCTACCTAACCGCCGCTAGTTGCCAAAATGCTGGCAACCTGCTGCGGCTGGCAGTTGAGATAGGCCGAACGCTTGAGCCAGCTCGGGTCCGGGTACCAGGAAAACATGAATTGCCCGCCCTTGAGTTTGTCGATCACCTGGCGTGCCACCTGCGGGCGGACGGCAGGGCAACCCAGGCTGCGGCCGATGCGCCCCTGACGCACGCTCCACAGCGGGTTCACATAATCGGCGGCGTGGATCACGATCGCGCGGTCGCGGGCCAGGTCATTGAAGCCCGGCTCCAGACCGTCCATGCGCAACGAGTATCCGTGGGCGCCCTGATAACTTTCCTGAGTGCGAAACAGTCCCAGGCTCGACTGGAAACTGCCCAGGCGATTAGAAAATTGCGTGGCGAAGTTTTCCCCGGATTTTTGCCCGTGGGCCACCAGGTCGCGCAATACCAGCTTCTTCTGGCGCAGGTCGAAGATCCACAGGCGGCGGGCCGTAGAAGGTTGCGAGTAGTCGATTACCGCCAGATGGCGGGCCGGACGAGCGCCGTTGGCGACAGCGCATTGCATGGCGCCCAAGGCACTTTTGAGCGCTTGGGGATTGAGTTCCGGCGCCGCGTGAGTGAGGCTGTTGTAAAGCGGTTGAGAATTTCCTTTGTCGGCCAGCGCCGGGCTGCACATGACGCCAAGGCCGGTGATGACCAGGCAGAGTCGGCGCAAGAGGCTTGCTAAAGATGGAAAAATCCCACGGTGGTGTTCGTTTGCGGCATCCCGTCCGATTTGGTTTGTTTGCATGATGGCGGGTCGTACCTGTCGCAAAGTTGACCGTCAACGGGACGGCCATGGATTGGAGTAAAGCAGTTGTTCAAAAAGTCCGCATGTTACCTGAGCCTTTTATTACTCACTGCGCCATTGGTCGCCACAGCCGAGCAAAGCGATCCGGCACTGGTGCAAACCACCCTGGCGCAACTGTCGGTCAATTGTCCCGAGCTGGCCGCAGCCGTCGACTTTCCGACGATGATGAGTCTGCAGGCGTTCTATGAGCAAAACGCAGGCCAGGACGTCTGGTCGGACGACGAGCGACGGATGGCACTGCGGGAACAGTTGCAGCAACTGGCCGATGACGGACTGGACCCGGCACGTTACAGCATGCCTGCTGAAGGAATGGCCCATAACGCCCATTGTGTTGACATCGCCATCAGCCAGCGCTACTTGCAAGCCCTGTATGACCTGCGTTTCGGCTACCTGCCTCAGGACCGCCTGGAACCGGTGTGGAAGGCCGACCCGCTGCCACAGGATCGTCAGGCTGCGGTGCTGGCCATCGCCGTGCGGGGGCTTCAGGGCTTGGACGAGGCCTTTGAACAGGCCCGGCCGGGCCTGGTGCTGTATCGCAACTTGCGTGAACTCTACGCCCGGCAACGGCAACAACCCTTGCCCGAATGGCAACCGGTCCCCGGCGGCCCCTTGTTGCACCCGGACAAGCGGGACGCCCGCGTACCGGCCTTGGCCCAGCGACTGTTCAGCGAAGGTTATTTCAGCGCACCCCCGGTGATCATCGACGATCACTACAACCCTGACCTGGTGGCGGCGATGAAAAGCTTCCAGCTTCACCATTCGCTGCAAGCCGATGGGGTGGTGGGGCCTTGGACAGTGACGGAACTGAACATCAGCCCGTTCATGCGGCGCGAGCAGTTGCGCGTCAATCTGGAGCGCATGCGCTGGCTGGCCCGGGACCTGGAGCCGGACAGCGTGCTGGTCAATGTGGCGGCAGCCCGGTTGACGGTCTACCAGGATGGCGCACCGGTCTGGCAAACCCGCACCCAAGTGGGCCGCGCGGACCGGGAAACGCCATTGCTCAAGTCTCGGGTGACACGACTGACACTTAACCCGACCTGGACCATCCCTCCGACTATCATGCGCGAAGACAAACTGCCCGAGATTCGTCGTGACCCAGAGTTCTTGAGTCGACATAACCTGAGGGTGATCGATCGAGATGGCTTGCCGTTACTGGCCCAGGACATCGATTGGGAGCATCCCGGCGGTCTCATGCTGCGCCAGGACCCCGGTCCGAAGAATCCACTGGGCAAAATGGCGATTCGTTTTCCCAACCCGTTTTCCGTGTACCTGCATGACACGCCCAGCCAGTCACTGTTCAGCAAGGAGCCGCGGGCGTTCAGTTCGGGGTGTGTGCGAGTCGAACAGGCGCTGCAGTTGCGCGACTGGCTGGTGAACCCGGCTGAACGTCTGCGCACCGACACGCTGCTGGCCAGCGGACTGACTCATGAGTTCAGGCTGGCCAGGCCGGTGCCGATTCTGTTGGGCTACTGGACCGTGCAAGCCGACAGCCAGGGACAGGCACTGTACATCCCGGATATCTACAAGCGTGATCAGGTCCTCTCCGCCGCCAAGGGCCGCGCGCTCTGATGGCGGTCAGGCGCACTCAGGGCGGGCTTGAACCTGTGCAGTCTCCTCGCTCAGCGGGAACAACCGCTGGCCTATGAGATAGGCATTGTCCAGGTGAAGCGCCGGTTCGAGGGTTTCCGATTCGAGCAAACGTTGGGAACTGACCACCCGGGCGCCGCAGTAATCAAAGATGCCGTGGTCGATCTGTGCGGTCATCGCCTGGCCATAACCGTGGCGCAGGAACGTATCATCATCAGCCCCGCCCACGGCAACCAGATGCACCTGCAAACGCTGCAATTTTTTGATAAAGGGTTTATCGAGGCTGAAATCGAACGCCCAGCCGTTGGAAAACACCCGGTCGATCCACCCCTTGAGCAAGGCTGGCATCGACCACCAGTAGATGGGATACACCAGCACCAGCGCATCTGCGCGGTCGATTCTGGCTTGTTCGGCCAAAACGTCCATGGGCGGTGAAGCCTCGCGGTGGTGTACCGCATGGTCGGCGAAACTGAACCGCGGATCGAAGCCTTCGGCAGCCAGGTCGGCAATCTCAAACGTAGCGGAGCGATTGGCTTGGGTCAGGCCTTGGGCGATTTTTTTGGCAAGGCCGTGGGTAAGGGAGTGGGGATCGTGATGAGCGACAACGATGAGTGCGTGCATGGCAAAACTCCTCATGGCAATGAGCGGCATCAAGCAGGTATGCTTGGTTAAGTTACTTTTAGTAAGTTACGGTTGGTAAAGTTAGCATGTCAAGCCTTGATGAAAATTCGCGATCCTCTGCTGCTCCCCGCCGACGCTTGTCCCGCGAGGATCGGCAACGGCAGCTGCTGGATGTCGCCTGGCGGCTGGTGCGGGAGGAGGGCAGCGAAGCGCTGACCCTGGCCCGGCTCGCCGAACAGGCGGGGGTGACCAAGCCCATCGTGTATGACCACTTCACCACTCGGTCCGGGCTGCTGGCGGCGCTCTATCAGGATTTCGATGCCCGTCAGACGGCGCTGATGGACGCGGCCCTGGAAGCGAGTGAGCCGACACTGGAAAGCCGCGCCGAGGTGATTGCTTCTTCGTTTGTCGAATGCGTTCTTTTGCAAGGCCGGGAAATCCCGGGGGTCATTGCGGCGCTGACAAGTTCGCCAGAACTGGAGCGCATCAAGCGCGAATATGAGGCTATTTTTCTGGATAAATGCCGGGCGGTGTTGGAGCCGTTCGCCGGTCCACGGGCCATCACCCAAGCAAGTCTGCGGGCGATGCTGGGCGCGGCGGAAGCCTTGTCCAATGCCGCTGCCACTGGGGAAGTCAGCGCTGCCGAGGCCAAGCAAGAGCTGTTTGTGACCATCGTTTCGATGGTGAACAGAACCGCCCGCATCTGCGCCACCTGAACGTTACTCATCGCGAGCAGGCTCGCTCCCACAGGCGGGGCAGGGCCATTGTGGGAGCGAGCCTGCTCGCGATGGCGTCAGCCCAGTCACTGCACTTTTATGAAGCCGCAGGTAGCTGATCGCACCATGGCAAGGCAATCGTCCTTGCATGGAAAGCTACTGAGGGGGGCCTGTCTGCATGAGGTGGCTGGTCGGGCTCTTTCGCGGGCAAGCCCGCACCCACAGGGATTTGAGGTGATTGGAAGCGGCTTTGGGTCTATGAATCCAGGGTGCCAGACAAAAGCTTGGCACGCTCGCTGCAAGAGGCTGTTCAGGCCCACCGTAAATACTTGAGTGGGCAACCCCGTCGGTCAACGAAGATCGAGAGCCAGCAGGCCGGGGATAACGGTAGATCGGGGCGCAGTCGCCGGATCGATACCGCACAGAACAGGCAAAGACGCCTGGAACCGCAAGGTTTCAGGCGTCTTTTTTTTTGCTTTCAAAACCGTGATGGGCTTTTGTCGGGTGCTTTTATGAATTCCAACGTTGCTTCCCTGAACAAGCTGCAAACGCTGATCGTGATCGGCAATGGCATGGTCGGCCATCACTGCGTCGAGCAACTGATCGAGCGCGGTGCCCTCAATCATTACCACCTGCATGTGTTCAGTGAAGAGCCGATGCGCGCCTATGATCGCGTGCATCTGTCGGAGTATTTCTCAGGCCGTGACGCCGAGTCCCTGGCGCTTGGCGAAGCTTCGTTGTACCAGACCCCCGGCGTCACGCTGCACCTGGGCGTGCCGGTGCTGGAAATTGATCGTGAAACGCGCCAGGTGGTCACCGCCCAGGCTCGCATCAGTTACGACAAACTGGTGCTCGCTACCGGCTCCTACCCGTTCGTGCCACCGATCCAGGGCGCCGAAGGCGATTCCTGCCTGGTCTATCGCACCCTCGAAGACCTGGACGCCATTCGTGCCGCCGCCAGCAACGCCCGTCGTGGTGTGGTGGTCGGCGGTGGCCTGCTGGGCCTGGAGGCGGCCAATGCCCTCAAGACCCTCGGCCTGGAAGCCCATGTGGTGGAATTCGCGCCGCGATTGATGCCGGTGCAACTGGACGAGCAGGGCGGTTTGGCCCTCAAGGCGCGCATCGAGAAGCTGGGCGTCGGCGTGCACCTGTCCAAGGGCACCCAGTCCATCAGCGCCGGTGAGCAGTACCGGTATCGGATGAACTTCGGCGATGACGATTTCCTGGAAACCGACCTGATCGTGTTTTCCGCCGGCATCCGCGCCCAGGATGCCCTCGCTCGCCAGTGCGATCTGCAGATCGGCCCGCGCGGTGGCGTGGTGATCGATGACCATTGCCTGAGCAGCGACCCGGACATCTACGCCATCGGCGAATGCGCAGCCTGGAACGGCAGCATCTTCGGCCTGGTCGCTCCGGGTTACCAGATGGCCCGCAACGTCGCGGTTCGCCTGTGCGGTGAAAACACCGAGCCGTTCACTGGCGCGGACATGTCCACCAAACTCAAGTTGCTGGGCGTGGACGTGGGTTCCATCGGCGACGCCCACGGCAATACACCAGGTTCGCGCAGCTTCCAGTTCATCGATCAAACCAGCGCCAGCTACCGGCGACTGGTGGTGGACGCCGACGGCAAACGGGTGATCGGCGCGGTCCTGGTGGGCGACAACAGCTACTACGACACCCTGTTGCAATACATGCAGAACGGCATCGCGTTGCCCAAGGACGCTGCCAGCCTGATCCTGCCGACCTCCGAAGGCGCACCCACGTTGGGCCCGGCAGCGCTGCCCGCGGCGGCGACCATCTGCTCGTGCCACAACGTCACCAAAGGCTCGATCTGTTCGGCCATCGACAGCGGCTGTACCGACCTCGGGCAACTGAAATGCGATACCAAGGCCGGCACCGGTTGCGGTGGTTGCGCCGCCCTGGTCAAGCAAGTATTCGAGCACGAATTGATTGCTCGTGGCGTCAGCGTCGACAAGAGCCTGTGCGAACACTTCGCCTATACCCGCCAGGAGCTTTATGCCCTGGTGCGGGTTGAAGGCATCATCAGCTTTGCGGAGCTACTGGCCAAGCACGGTCGCGGGCACACCGGTTGCGACTTGTGTAAGCCAGCGGTGGGCTCGATCCTGGCGTCGTGCTGGAACCAGCCGATCATGGACCTGTCCCTGGTTTCCTTGCAGGACACCAATGACACCTTCATGGCCAACATGCAGAAAAACGGCACCTATTCGGTGGTGCCGCGCATCGCTGGCGGGGAAATCACTGCCGACAAACTGATCGCCATTGGCGTGGTCGCCAAGAAATACGACCTCTACACCAAGATCACCGGCGGCCAGCGCATCGACCTGTTCGGTGCCCAGTTGCACCAGTTGCCGGATATCTGGGCCGAACTGATCGAAGCGGGTTTCGAAACCGGTCACGCCTACGGCAAGTCGACCCGCACGGTGAAGTCCTGCGTGGGCAGCACCTGGTGCCGTTACGGCGTGCAGGACAGCGTGCAAATGGCCCTGACCCTCGAGGATCGCTACAAGGGTTTGCGCTCGCCCCACAAGCTCAAGTTTGCGGTGTCCGGTTGCACCCGTGAGTGCGCCGAGGCCCAGAGCAAGGACGTCGGCGTGATCGCCACCGAGAAGGGCTGGAACCTCTACGTGGCCGGTAACGGCGGCATGCGCCCACGTCACGCCGAGCTGTTCGCCACTGACCTGGATGACGCGACCCTGATTCGCTACATCGACCGCTTCCTGATGTTCTACATCCGCACCGCCGACAAATTGCAGCGCACGTCGGTCTGGCGCGAAAGCCTGGAGGGCGGCCTGGACTACCTCAAGGACGTGATCATCGACGACAGCCTGGGCCTGGGGGCCGAACTCGAAGCCCAGATGCAACTGGTGGTCGACCGATATGAATGCGAATGGGCCAACGCTCTTAAGGACCCGGACAAGCTTAAGCGCTTCCGCACCTTCGTCAATGACGGTCGCGGCGATCCGGATGTCCATTTTGTCAGAGAGCGCGGCCAGCGCCGGCCGGTTCACGCCCACGAGCTTCACCTGATTCCCGTCACCGAGGAGGTGCTCTGATGAGCCAGTCAAACGTCGTTCGTATCCCCACCCGCGACGCGGCCCAAAGTCCTGTGCAATGGCGTGCCCTGTGCAGCCGCGAGGATTTGGTGCCCAACTCCGGCGTCGTTGCCTGGCACGACGGCAGCCAGGTGGCGCTGTTGTACCTGCCCGAACAGCAGGACAAGCCGCTGTACGCCATCGACAACCGCGACCCCAAGTCCGGCGCGAATGTGATCGGTCGTGGCCTGCTGGGCAGTATCAAGGGTGACCTGGTGATTGCCTCGCCGATGTACAAGCAGCATTTCCGCCTGGAAGACGGCCATTGCCTGGAATACCCGGAGCAGCGTCTGCGGGTGTGGCCGGTGCGCTTGAATGGCGATGTGGTGGAGATTGGCGAAGACTGAGCCGCACCTGAGCGCGGTGACACCGCTGTTGTGCAGTGATCCAGTTCCTGTGGCGAGGGGATTTATCCCCGCTGGGCTGCGCAGCAGCCCTCAATCTTAGGGCCGCTGCGCAGCCCAGCGGGGATAAATCCCCTCGCCACAATGAATCAAGCGATTTTAAGTGCATTGGCTTGCCATTAACTGAAGTTGGGAATCAACAATGAAAACAGCCGCTCAACTGGTAAGGCTCAAGAGTGTGCAGAACCAGCAGGTTCACAGCATCGCGCCGGAGCAGACCGTGCTCGAAGCGTTGCAGATCATGGCCGAGAAAAACGTCGGCGCGTTGCCGGTGATCGAAGCCGGTCAGGTGGTCGGCGTGTTCAGCGAGCGCGACTACGCGCGCAAGATGGTGTTGCAGGGACGCTCCTCGGTGGGCACTTCGGTACGCACCGTCATGAGCGCCCCGGTGGTCACCGCCGATAGCCAGCAGAGCATCGACCGCTGCATGGAAGTCATGACCGACAGCCACCTGCGGCATTTGCCGGTGCTGGATAACGGCCAGTTGATGGGACTGTTGTCCATTGGCGATCTGGTGAAAGAAGCGATCGTCGAGCAGGCGGATTTGATCCGGCAGCTGGAGCATTACATTCGCGGGCACTGAACCCACAGGAAATTCATCTGTTATCTGTGGGAGCAAGGCTTGCCCGCGATGCAGGCGCCTAGGTTCACCAAGGACCGTCGTCTGCATCGCGGGCAAGCCTTGCTCCCACAGTGGTGCTCACCCCAACATCAGCAACTGCCGGATCAGATTCGGCGTACTGCCGGTCCAGCGTTTGAACGAGCGGCGGAAATTCGCCGTGTCGTTGAAGTTCAGGTACTGCGCGACTTCCTCGTTGCTGAACCCCTTGACCTGATACAAGTACAACGCCACATGGGTGTGCACCCGGTCCACCTGTTGCTGGAACCCGGTGTGGTGCTTGTGCAATTTGCGCTTGAGGGTCGCCGGGCTCATGGCGAAAGCCTGGGCGGTCTGTTCCAGACTGGGCGTCTGCTGCACATGGGTGTGCAGGTAGTCGTAGACGCAGTCCAGAAAGCTTGCCGCGAAACCCAGTTGCTCAAGCTGTTCCCGGGCTTGGACCCGCGCCACCTGGCCGGCGGTGGCCGAAACGTTGGGCCAGGGTTGAGCCAGACAGTGGCGAGGCAGGCGCATCAGGTCCAGCGGCCGATTGAATTGCGTCTGCTCACCCAAATGCACCCAGTACTGCTCGACGTAACGCGGTTCCTCATGGCGAAAGCTGCATTGCCAGGGCAGGCGTTCGCCGCTCAGCCATGCACTCATGGCAACCATTGAAGTCATGCTTGCTTCCAGTACGAAGCGCCATTGTTGATCGGCACCGCAACTGTCCAACCAATGGACGTAGGCGTAGTGCTCGTCCAATAACAGGCGCGGCGCGGCCAGGGGGCTGAGCAGGGCTTGTTGGTCGATCAGGGTTTCCAGGGCCTGATGCAGATTCTGAGCGTGGCGCAAGGCATGACTGGCCGGTCCGTAATGCCCCGGCAGCAGCCGCTGGCCGAACAGGAAACTGCTGTCACTGGCATCGAGCAGGCGTCGGCTGTTGTCCATCAGGCCAAGAAACTGTTGCGGGCTGATACGGCTCTGGCCGGCGAGGATATCGTCATGGAACAGCCCGGTGCCACGCAACAGGCGATGGCTGTCGATGTCACGCGACAGCGCCAGATCAATCAGCGCGGCAGGTTGATAGTGCCCCGGAATGAAGCGGCTGTCGGTTTCATACCAGCAGGTCTTGAGGGTCATGGGCCGGCCTCAGGCGCTTTTCAACGTGGAACGGGATCGGGCTAGCGTCAGGTTGAGCCGTTTGAGCAAGACCTCCGGCGACTCGTCAAATGCCATCACCACGGCGGTGCTGGCGGTCAGTTGCAAACGCTCGCCATGTTGCCGGGTCTTGTGGGCCAGGCTGCAAACCGCTTGGGCAAGCTCTGCGGCCAGATGCCGGGCCTGGCTCTCGCCAGTGTCGGGCAGCAGGACCACAAAGCGATCACCGGCCAGGCGGCAAAGCAGGTCCTGACGGCGCAGGTTCAGCACCAGCAACTGACTGACGGCTTGCAGCACCGCGTCGCCCTCGCCATGACCGAAGCGCTGGTTGATGGCGGTGAAGTTGTCCAGGTCCAGGGCCAGTAATGACAGGGGCTGCTGGCGGTGCCGGCTGTCTTCCAGGCTGCTCGCCAGTTCATGTTTGAAGAAGTCCGCGCCTCCCAGCGGCGTGAGTTTGTCGAACAGGCGGTGCTCGCGGAACAACCGTTCGCGTTTCTCCATTTGCCCGTTGATCGCCAGTTGTTCTCGGTGCCAGTGATAGATGCCGAGGGTCAGCAGAATCATGCCCACCGGCATCGGCCCGGACTCCAGCCAGTGGTCCCAGGTGATGGAGTCGGGCAAGCGGATGAACTCGTCGAGACTGTCGATCCACCAGGAAAAAAAGATGCAGCCAAGGCCCAGTACAAGATAGTTGGTTACCCGACCGGCCGGGCGACTCTTGAGCACCAGGCCGAGCCAGACCAGCGCCAGCAACGCCGAGCCGCCTTCGCCGAGAATGTCCAGCCAGACCCACTCACTCAGCGGTTTGAGCTCACCGCTGACCAGGTG
Organism: Pseudomonas hefeiensis; assembly: GCF_030687835.1. NCBI lineage: Bacteria > Pseudomonadati > Pseudomonadota > Gammaproteobacteria > Pseudomonadales > Pseudomonadaceae > Pseudomonas > Pseudomonas hefeiensis. The sequence continues at coordinate 3,376,935 of NZ_CP117449.1, read as the reverse complement.
CAGCATCAGTCCGAGGTTGGCCGCCAACACAAGCAGGGCGAGTTTGAGGCGGTGCGGGCGCAGTACGGAGAACATGGCCGGAATCCTTTGCCAGAAGCGGAATGCGGCTCAGCACAGCAGATGGATGTGACAGTGCGGTGACGGTGGGTGAATGGGTGGGGGAGGTCGAATCAGCTCATTGGTTGTCCGGTTTTTTATTCATGAGATTGCCCTTATCTCATTGTGGCGAGGGGATTTTGTGGGAGCAAAGCCTGCTCGCGACGAAGACGACGCGGTTTTTCAGGGGGCGAGGCGCCTGCATCGCGAGCAAGCTTTGCTCCCACAGCGGTGTGGTGCGACGTTTAGCTAAAGTGATCGGCTGCTGAAGGCCTGTGCGGCTCGGAGAAAGGTCATTTCAGCTCATTCCGGTTCGCCAACCCCATCAAATCAGCGCGTTTGAGCCCCTGCGGGCAACCGCTGTCACAGAACCGTCACCACCCACCCCTAGCGTGCCCTCCCAGTTGCCGGGCCGTTGCCTGGCGGATTTTCGGATTCCTGGGGGAGACCACCATGCATCACCGCACAAGCACTGCCGGGCTCGTCGGTTTTACGTTCACCGCGTTGGCGATGGCCATTGCCAGTGAACGGTTGAGCGCTGCCGAGCAGACGAACACTGAACATGTCGAAGTGGTCGGCCAGGCGGCCAGCATCGATCAGGCGCTGAAAGAGCAGCGCAGCGCCGACAGCATCAAGAGCGTGGTGCATGCCGATGGCGTGGCTCAGTTGCCGGATGAAAACGTCGCCGAAGCGGTGCAGCGCTTGCCGGGCATCAGCGTCGAGCGTGACCAGGGCGAAGGTCGCTTTGTCAGCGTGCGGGGCCTGGGGCCTGACCTCAACAGCGTGACCATCAACGGCACGCTGGTGCCGGCACCAGAAAGCGAGCGCCGGGCCGTTGCCCTGGACGTGCTGCCCTCGGAGCTGGTGCAGTCGCTGTCGGTGATCAAGACCCTGACGCCGGACATGGACGCCAACTCTCTGGGCGGCACGGTCGATGTGAAAAGCCTCTCGGCTTTCGACCATAAGGGCTTGTTCTACACCGGCAGCAGCGAAGCCAGCTACGACAAGAACACCGGCCAGACGAGTCCGAAATTTTCTGGCGCCGTCAGCGACCGTTTCAGCCTGGGCGACGGCATCGATAACTTCGGCGTTGCAGCGGCGTTGAGCTGGCAGAAGCGCGACTTTGGCTCGGACAACGTTGAAACCGGCGGCGCTTGGGATTTCGAGCAAGGCTCGCGGCTCGAAGAGTTCGAACAACGCGACTATGACATTCGTCGGGAGCGCGCTGGCGGCGGGCTGAACTTCGACTACAAGCCGGATGACTTGAGCAGCTACTACCTGCGCACGCTTTACAGTCGTTACAAAGACAGCGAAACCCGCAATGCCGCCAGCCTGGCTTTCGAGGATCCACAAGCGGCCGGCGAGCTGGGCGCCGCAGAAGGCGAGCGCAAGATCAAGCAGCGCGAAGAAACCCAGGAGATCCAATCCTACGTACTGGGCGGGGAGCGCATGTTCGGTCTCTGGACCCTCAGCGGCCAGGGCGGCTACAGCAAGTCCAGCGAAGACAGCCCCGGCCACATCGCCGGTGCCACATTCGAAGGCATCGACGGTTTTGAGGGGGGCTTCTACGGCAACGACAAGCCGCGACCGATCATTGGTTCGGGGTTCTACGATCCTGCCAACTTCAGCCTGGACAAGGTGGACTGGGAACAGCAGAACACCACCGACACCGAGAAAAACCTGCGCCTGGACCTTGCCAGAGACTATGACGTCAGTGGCTATGCCTCCCAGGTCAAATTCGGTGGCAAAGTCAGCCGCCGCGACAAGGACAATGACCTCGATGCCTGGGTCTATGAAGATTTCGACGACCTGGGGTTCACCGACGACCAGTTGAACCTCGGACAATTCCAGAAGGGCAACGTCGATTACAGCCTCGGCCAGTACGGTCCAGGCATCAGCGCCGGTGCCATTGAACAATTGTTGGGTGGTCTGGACCGCGACGCCTTCTTTGATGAGGAGGAGTCGCGGGTCAATGACTTCCAGATGAGCGAAGACATCAACGCCGCTTACCTGATGAACACCGTGGACATCGACGATTGGCGCTTGATCGCCGGCATGCGTTATGAGGGCACGGAGTTCGAAGCCAAAGGCAGCGGCGTTACCGACGGGGTGTTCACCGACACCCAAACCCGGCGCAAATATCACCACTGGCTGCCGGGCCTGCACGCGCGCTATCAGTTGGACAAGAACACCCAGGTGCGTGCGGCCTGGACCAAATCCGTGGTGCGCCCGACCTTCGGGCAACTGGCCCCGGGTTTTGTGATTGACGATGACGAGGCGACCTTCGGCAACCCGGACCTCAAACCCCTGGAGTCGAGCAACCTGGACCTGGGCATTGAACATTTCATGGGCCGGGCCGGCACTGTTTCGGCTTTCGTGTTCTACAAGGACATCAAGAACTTCGTCTACAACACCGACCTGGCGGGCACGGGCGCCTGGGCCGACTTCTCCGAAGCCCATAGCTTCGCCAATGGTGACAGCGCCAAGCTTTATGGCCTGGAACTGGCCTACTCACAAAAATTCGACTGGCTGCCAGCCCCCTGGAATGGCTTGCTGCTAGGGGCCAACACCACCTTCAGCCGTTCGGACGCCGAGATCGAGGGGTTCGATCAGGCCAGTGGAACACAGCGCAAACGCAGCATCGACCTGCCAAACCAGTCGGACACCGTGGGCAACCTGATGCTGGGCTGGGAGAACGACAAGCTGAGCCTGCGTCTGTCGGCCAACTACAAGTCGGCCTACCTGTATGAACTGGCGTCCATCAGCGACCGCGACCATGACTTGCATGTCGACGCCCAAACCTTTGTCGACTTCAGCGCCCGTTACTCCCTGACCAAAAACCTGCAAGTGAGCCTGGAAGCCCAGAACCTCACCGACGAGTCGTATTTCGTCTACACCGGCCACCGCTCCTTTAACAGTCAGTACGAAGAATACGGCCCGACTTACAAGCTGGGGTTGACGTTTACCCATTTCTAGATCGCGCCGCCGATCCGTTAGGGCGAGGGATTAAATCCTTCGCCGCACACGTGGACAACAGACCCGTTTGAACCTGGCTCAATGACAAGGATTTTTCCGTTGAATAGCGCTTTGTTTGTACCCAAGCAGTGCCTGCTGGCGATGCTCATCAGCCTGGCAACCGTTCCAGCCCTGGCGGCTTCCCCAACCCTGAAGCTGCAACCCTGGCCTCATACACAGGAAGTCTCGATCAATGCCCTGGGATTTGTGCCCGGCCAATCAACGACCGAACGACTGGCCAGCGCCCGTGAAGGCTTGTTGCTGCTCGATGCCCAAGGCCGTGAACTGTCACGCCTGGAGGGCGCCTTCGAAGGTCTCGATAGCCGGGCCCTCGGGGCGAAGGCACTGGTCGCCAGCCTCGACAGCACTCGCCAGCAAGCACTGTTGGTCAGCCTCGATCCGGAGAAACGCCAGTGGGGAAAACCGCTGTACCTGCCAGCGCGAGATTTTCCGGTGAACGGGCTGTGCCTGTACCGCGACGAAGCGAGCAACCTGTTTGTGTTTCTGGTGGGTGAAGAGGGCAAGGGCGAGCAGTGGCTGGTAGGCAATGGCGAGCACCTGAACGAGCGCGCGCAGCGCGTACGCGGCCTGCCACTGCCGCCCGATGCCCAGACCTGTCAGGTGCAGGACAGCGCCAATCAACTGTTCGTCAACGAGGAAAAAGTCGGCTGGTGGGCCTATCCGGCATCCTCCGAGGCCGATGCCGTGCGTGTACCCGTGGCAATGCGCACACCGTTCGGTGACATCCAGCAGGCCGCTGGTGACATGGCTGCGTTACCAGGAGGATTGCTGGGCCTGGACCCGCAAGCGGGGCAGTTGCATCTGTATCAGCAAGACAGCAAGGGGTGGGCTGCAAAAGCCAGTTTGGCGCTGCCAGGCCTGAACGAGCCGGAGAGCCTGGCGATACGTTCGACGCAAACCGGTCTTGAGCTGCTGCTGCGCGACGATGACAACGGGCGTTTATACCAGGGCCAAATCAATTGGCAGCCCGCGTCTGTGTCGCTGCCGCCAGTGCTGCCCACTGTGGCTGCCATTGGCCAGAGCGAGCCGGTGGCGCGTCAGGGCGACGCGGCGGATGATCCGGCGATCTGGGTGCATCCCACGACGCCTGCCTTGAGCCGGGTGCTGGGCACCAACAAGAAGGAGGGGCTGCTGGCTTATGACCTGCAAGGCAAGCTGTTGCAGGAGCTGCCGGTGGGCCGCCTCAACAACGTTGATGTGCGCACCAACTTCAAGCTGGGCACGCAAACCGTCGATCTCGCAGTCGCCAGCAACCGCGATCACAACAGCCTCAGCCTGTTTCGCATCGACCGGGTCAGCGGCGAGCTGCGCGAGGCCGGCGAGATCCCCACGCCACTCAATGAAATCTACGGCATCTGCCTGTTCCAGCCCGTTGAGGGCGAACTGTATGCCTTTGCCAATGGCAAGGACGGGCGCTATTTGCAATACCGCCTCAGCGCCCCGGACGGTGTAGTGAAGGGGGAACTGGTGCGCCAGTTCAGCGTCGACAGCCAGCCTGAAGGTTGCGTCGCCGATGACCAGCGCCAGCGGCTGTTTCTCGGTGAAGAAGACGTCGGTGTCTGGGCGGTGGATGCCCGGGCCGACCGGCCGGCGACGTTGAACAGCGTGATCAAGGTCGGCCCGCAGTTGCATGCCGACGTTGAGGGTATCGCCCTGTACCAAGGCGCCGGTAACGATTACCTGGTGATCTCAAGCCAGGGCAACGACAGCTACCTGGTACTTGATGGCGAGCCGCCTTATGCCGTGCGCGGCGCGTTCCGCGTCGGTTTGAACGGCACTGCCGGCATCGACGGAGCCTCGGAAACCGATGGTCTGGAAGTCACTTCGGCCAACCTTGGCGGGCCTTGGAGCGTCGGCATGCTGGTGGTCCAGGACGGCCGCAAACGGATGCCCGAGCAGACCCAGAATTTCAAGTTCGTGCCTTGGAGCGAAGTGGCCAAAGCCTTGCGTCTGCCTTGAGCGGCACTGTCATCAACCGGTCATGAACATTTCATCGAATAGCAGCCAGACAGGAGTTCTACCCATGCAAGCCACTCTGGAACACATGACAATCTGGGGCCTGATCAGCGACGCCAGCCTTTTGGTCAAGGCCGTCATGCTCACGCTGCTGCTGGCCTCGCTGTTGAGCTGGTACCTGATCATCCAGCGCAGCGCCGTGCTGCAACGCAACGAGCGTCAGTTCAAGGGCTTCATGCAGCGTTTTCGCAGCACCAGCGATTTGCCGGCGCTGTTGCGCGAGACTGCCCAGGTGCGCGAAGAAGACGGCGGCGTGGAGCCGATCTTTCACGCCGGCTTCCAGGCTTTCACCCAGCTCAACGTGCCTTCCGGCAGCCCGCAGGTGGTGCTTGAGGGGGTGGAGCGTTCGCTGCAAGTGGCAATCAGCGAACAGGAGGTGCAGTTGGAGAAAGGCTTACAGTTTCTTGCGACCGTCGGTTCGGTCAGCCCTTACATCGGTTTGTTCGGCACGGTCTGGGGGATCATGAACGCCTTCCTGGGTTTGTCCCAGGTGCAACAGGCCAGCCTCTCCACCGTAGCGCCGGGCATCGCTGAGGCGTTGATCGCCACCGCCATTGGTTTGTTCGCGGCGATTCCTGCTGTGATCGCCTACAACCGGTTTTCCGCCCGCGGTCAGACCCTGCTGACGCGTTACTACGCGTTCGGTAACGAGTTGCAGGCACGCCTGCACCGCAAGCTGCACGGCGCCCCGGTGAACCTGGCCGCGGCCGCTTGAGAGGAGAGGGCAGATGCTAGTCAAGCCGCAACGCAAGCACGGGCCCAAGGCCGAAATGAACGTGGTGCCTTACATCGACGTGATGCTGGTGCTGCTGGTGATCTTCATGGTCACTGCACCGATGCTGACCCAAGGCGTGAAAATCGAGCTGCCCAAGGTCGCCAGCCAGGCATTGGCCAACGATAGCCGCCAACAGATTCTGACCCTGTCTGTTAAGGCAGAGGGCGGTTACTACTGGAATCTGGGCGCGGAACTGGACACCCAAAGCCAGACCGACAGCGCCGTGGACCTGGATCAGATGCGCGCCAAGGTGGCCCAGGTTGTCGCCGAGCGCAGCGACACCCAGGTGTATATCCGGGCCGACGACCACGCCGACTACGGTCGTGTCGTGGCCGCCATGGCCGCCTTGCAGCAGGGTGGGGTGAGCAACCTTGGGCTGGTGACCGAGGCACCCCGATGACGGCGATGATCATGCACAGTCCATCCTTGGGTTTACCCACGTTGTCCGGCCGTGGTTTTTGGAGGAACAGCCTGGCGGCGGGGCTCGCCGTGGCCTTGCACGCGGCTGTGGCTGCATTGCTGGTACTGGGCTGGACTGCGGAAAAACCGGCCGTCGAGGCGCCTCGGGTGCTGCGCACGCAACTGGTGATGTTGTCACCGGTGCCGGTGCCCGAGGCGCCTGCGCCGGCTCCCGTGGCAGAGGTCGCACCACAACCGGTCGAAGCCGCGCCGGCTCCGGTGGAAGCGCCACGCCCCCCACCGAGTAAACCGGTGGTTGAGCCAAGGCTCCAGGCCCAGAAACTGGAGCAGGCAGCCCTGGCGCGCAAACGTGTCGAGGAGCAAAAACGCGAGCAACAGGCCCAGCAGCAGGCCCAACAGCGCGAGCGCCAGGAGAACCAGCGACGCCAGCATGAAGCCGAGCAGCAGGCCGCCGAACAACAGCGCCAGGCGGCTCAACAGGCCCAGGCGCTCGCCCGGCAACGCCAAGCCGAACAGGCGCGCCTGGCCGCCGCCGACAGCCGCCACTATCAACCCCTGAGTAAAGAGGCCCCGGATTATCCGCAACGGGCTTTGGACAAAGGGCTGCAAGGCGACTGCACGGTGGAGTACAGCGTCAAGCCGGACGGGCGCATCGATAACCCCAAGGTGCTGGACGGCTGCCACCCGTTGTTTATCCGCCCCTCGCTGACCGCAGCCAAGACCTTCCGTTATCAGCCGCGGATCGTCGACGGTCAGGCCGTAACGGTGCCGGCGGTGCGCAATACTTTTCACTACCGCATCGAATAGAACCCGAGCCTATTGCGGCCCGGCGCACTAGGACCAAACCGCGCCGGCGGCTGGCCGGTGCTGACGCAACAGTTCGATCTGTCGTGATGGAACCAGCTCGCGCAACGCCTTATAGAGCGCCCGTGTTTCCAGCAGGTTCCAGATGCGCAGCATGGTTTCCAGCGCATCCAGGGGTTTGCTGATGAAGTCCCGGGCGCCCAGAGCCAGGGCGCGCAGGCGGGTGTCGCGGGTGGCGTCAGCGGTCAGCACCAGAATCGGCAGGTAGTCGTTTGCCGGGATGCGCCGGTTGAGTTGCTCCAGCACGGCGAAACCGTCGAATGCTGGCATGTGCAGGTCCAGGATCACCAGGTCAGGCTCAAAACTGTTGAACAGGTCGAGGGTGCGCAAAGGCTCGGTGCTGCTCAGTACGTTGTGCAGCCCTTCGCGAGCCAGCAACTGCTCCATCAGGTCCAGGTTGGGGCGCTGATCATCAACGATCAGGATGCGCAAATCGCGATTCATGCGGGCTCCGGTAAATAACGTTCAAGGTGGCCCAGAAAGGCCTGGATATGAATGGGTTTGGTCAGGATCGCTGTGGCCCCGGCGTCGTGCAGGGCACGGTGGGTCAGGTCGCTGGCATCGGCGGTGATCATCAGTACCGGTGTGTCCGCCGTGGCCGCCGATTGCCGCAAGCGGCGCAGCACCTCCAGGCCTGTCAGGTCCGGCAGGGTCACGTCCAGCAGGATCAACTGCGGGGCGTGCTGGCGAGCCAGGTCCAGGCCCAACTGGCCTTGCATGCTCGACAGCAGTTGAATACCCGGACGACGCTGCATCAGGGTCTCGATCAGCGCCAGGCTCGACAGGTTGTCTTCGATGCACAGTATCTTGCCGTGATATTCGACTGACGGACGCTGTACCTTCAGCGCGACGATGGGGGGCAAACGGGCGTGCTCCACTCGGGCACCGGGCAATTGCAGGGTAAAACGACAACCATGCCCCGGCTCGCTATGGACCTGAAGGCTGCCTTGCATCATTTCCAGCAGGCTCTTGCTCAAGGACAGCCCAAGGCCGGTGCCCTCGACCTGTGGGTCGGCACCCAGGCGCTCGAACGGCTTGAACAACCGGTCAAGCTGCTCGGGGGCAATGCCATGCCCGGTGTCGCTGACAGCAATGCTGACTCGCGGCCCCTGGGCCGTTACTTCAATGCGCACTTCACCGCCGGGCCGGTTGTACTTGATGGCGTTGGACAACAGATTGAGCAGCACCTGCACCAGGCGTTGACGGTCGGCCAGCACACCGCTGCTGTCGGGTAGCGGCGCCAGTTCGGCCAACTGAATCCCGGCGTCGGCCGCCATGGGTGAAACCAGCGTCAGCGCTTCGTGCAATACCGTCGTCAAGGCAATCGGCTCAATGTTCAGCGGCAGACGACCGGCCTCGATCCGGGCAATGTCCAGCACCTCGTTGATCAATGCCAGCAGATGTTGGCCGGCGCGTAGGATGTGACTGACCTGTGGGCGCTGGCCGGCGCTGGAGTCCATGTCCAGCAGTTGCGCGAAGCCGAGTATGGCATTGAGTGGTGTGCGCAGTTCGTGGCTCATGCGCGAAAGAAATTCGCTCTTGGCGCGGCTGGCGCTTTCGGCTTCTTCACGGGCGGTGCGCAAAGCGATCTCGGCGGCGCGGCGGTCAGTGATGTCGCGGGTGATCTTGGAAAACCCGCGCAGGGTGCCGGTACTGTCGTACTGGGCAGTGATGACCACACTGGCCCAGAAGCGGCTGCCGTCCTTGCGACAGCGCCAGCCTTCTTCCATGTAGTGACCGTCACGGGCGGCTTCGTGCAGCGCCATGTCCGGGTGCGCCGGGCATTCCTCGGCCAGATAGAACAATGAAAAATGCCGCCCGAGGATTTCCTGTTCGCTGTAACCCTTGATCCGTTCGGCACCGGCGTTCCAGGTAATGACATGGCCTTGGGCGTCCAGCGCGAAGATTCCGTAGTCCTTCACCCCATCGATGATCAGTCGTAAGCGTTCTTCGTTATCGCGCAGAGCCCGCTCGCGTTCGGCAAGCAACTGTCCGGCCTCTACCAGACGGGTGCCCAACTGGCCGATTTCGTCCTGCTCCGGCGGTTGCGGCAACAACGGTTGACCCAAGGCCAGGCGCTGAGCGTTGCCCTGCACCTGTTGCACGCGGGCGACAATGCCCTTGGACAGGAACAGCACCGCCACGATGGCGCCAAGCAGCCCGCACAGCGCCGCCAGCAGCGTGGCGAACAACAAGCGCATGCGCGTGGCCGAAGCGGCGGCGCTGCGATCGGCGAGCAGGGCGTCCTCACGTATACGCATGGCGTTGATCTGTTCGCGCAGCACGTCCAGGACTTGTTTGTTTTCGATCAGAATCGTCGTGATGGCTGCTGTGTCATCGGCCTTGCCGTTGCGCAAGGCATTCAGCCCATCGAGTTTTTCTGCGATCAGTGGGGTGATGGTCTTGAGGCGCTCGCGCATCCTGGCGTCGCGGATGTTGTGGTCCAACCGCTGCAACGCGGCCTTGATCAGCGGCGTGGCTTGTTCGTAGCTAGGCAGAAAGTCTTCGCGCCGGGTCAGCAGATAACCGCGCACGCTGGCCGCAGCTTCGGCCAGCAGGGTATGCACCGTCTGGATATCACCCTGGACCAGCAGCACCCGGCGCACGTCTTCTTCGGCCCGGGCGGTCTGGCGTTCGGTGATGTAGATCAGCACCAGCGACAGCAACAGAACCACCAGCGGCAGGGAAATGACCACCAATGCCTTGCCCCGCAATGGCAGGTTGGCCCACCGGCGGGCGGCGAGGAATCTCATGGCCATTGCCCGCTGGGTTGTGCCACCAACCCCAGGGCAACACCGCGCACGGCGGCCTGGGTTCGGTCGGCGGCTCCCAACTTGCCGATGACTCGCTCCACGTGGGCCTTGGCGGTGCCGGGGGCGATGCCGAGTTTTTCGCCGATTTCACGGTTGCTGAAGCCGCCGGCCACCAGCCCCAGCACCTGGCGCTCGCGGGCTGTCAGGGCCTGGACCTGGGTGGCGCCACTGGCACCGCGCTCAGCCATGCGCCGCAGCAGGCGCGCACTGACCGAACTGTTCAGGGCCTCTTCGCCCTGGGCGACTCGCTTGAGGGCGTCCAGCACTTCACCGCGGCTGGCATCCTTGAGCAGATAACCGACCGCGCCCGCGCCGATGGCGGCTTCAAGGTGATCAGGGCTGTCGTCCATGGTGAAGATCACCACTTTGATCCCCGGCTGGCGTTGCTGCAGGATACGCGCCGTACCCAGGCCGTTGAGCACCGGCATGCGAATGTCGAGAATGGCGATGTCCGGTTGCAGCCGCTCGCACAGATCGAGGGCTTCCTGGCCGTTGCTGGCCTGGCCGACGACTTCGAACCCCGGGCTGCCGGCCAGCATGCTGATAAAACCGGTGCGGGTCACTTCGTGATCATCGGCCAAAAGCAGGCGTAAAGGGGACGTCATGAGTGTGTTCCGTGGGTGGGTAGTGGGACGCTGGCCAGCAAACGGGTGCCGCCATCGGGCTGACTGAAACAGCTCAGGTGGCCCCCCAGCAGACTGGCACGTTCCTGCATGGCCGCCAGGCCCAGATGGCAGGTGCCATTGGTCTCGATGGGTTGTTCCAGAGCAAAGCCACGGCCATTGTCTTCGACCCGCAGCGAGACCCGGTCGTCGCTCACCATCAGTCCCAGGCTCACATGGCTGGCCTGGGCGTGCTTGAGAATGTTGTTGATGCCTTCCTGGGCAATGCGGAACAGGGCGATTTCGGTGTTGCCCGGCAGGCGAGCGGCGCTGTGCTCGGCCCAGTCCACCGACAGGCCTGCATCCCGCAGGCGGTCGGCCTCCTTGTCGACGGCTTTGTACAGGCCGAAGTCATCCAGCGCATGGGGACGCAGGCCGCCGATCAACTGCCGGCCTTCGCCGACACAACCGCGGGCGAGATCGAGGATGGCCTGCAAGTCGTTTGCCAGATCCGACGGGAGAGGCGGGCAGCGACCGGCGAACCCCTGCAGGCGCTGATGCAGGCCCGCCAGGTTCTGTGCCAGGCCATCATGCAGGTCGTAAGCCACGCGCTTGCGTTCGTCTTCCTGGGCACTGAACAGTCGATGGACCAGTTCAGACATGGTGCGTTCGCGGGCCTGCAACGCTTCGAGCAAGCGACTGTTTTCCAGATGGGCAGCCAGCAAGGTCGCCAGCAATTGCAGCGACTCAATATCCTCGTTGTCCGGCGTGCCCAGGGCCACGCCGTTGCCCAGCAATAAAGCCCCGAACACCACACCGTCGGAGCCACGCAACGGAACGCGCAAGACCTGGGGCAGGGCGCTGCCAGGGTACTCCAGCCATTGTGGCTCGGATGACGGCGGCTGAGCCAGGCTGGCAAGCAGATCGAGCCGTTCGTGGCTGCCATGGCTGGCGATGGTGCGAAAAGTGGTGTCCGCCGCCCACTCCAGCAGCAGGCCATGGTCCATGGCCATGAATGCGCACGCCCGTTGCACTGCGCGCTGGCGCATCTGCGACAGGGGCAATTGCGTCAGTTCATGGCCGGTGCCCAACAGCAGGCGCAGGCGTGCGGCACGACTTTGCGACTGGCGATATTGAGTTCGGATGGCCAGGGCACTGCCGGGGTCATGGGGTGGGCTTTGCATGATAGGGCTCCAGCGTGGATGGGACCGGGCGGCGTGGCGGTATTAGAACGCGTCATCAGCACCTGGCCTATCTGCCGAACGGCATAGGCGATCGGCACCGGTTGGCCGATGGCGAAGGCCGCCAGGCCCGGCAAAGTCGGCTCATTGAAACCCACAGGAACGTTACGATGAAACTGAAAACCTTCGCCACTGCCGCTTTTTTCATGTTGACCACACCCTTCGCCCTGGCACTTGAAACAACACCATACGTTTACCGCACCGTAGCCGAGCAGCCACAGAATCAGAATGATCGTGAAATCGCCGCATTGTTCGACCGCTGGAACGCGGCCCTCAAAACCGGCAGCGCTGCTGCAGTAACCAGCCTGTATGCGCCGGATGCGATATTGCAGCCCACCGTTTCCAACCAAGTGCGCAACACTGCGGCACTGATTCAGGATTACTTTGAACACTTCCTGGCCGGCAAGCCGGTGGGGCAGATCAACTACCGGGAAATCCGTCACCTGGGACCTGACGCGGCGATGGACAGTGGTGTCTACACCTTTGCCCTGACCAACGCCGACGGCACCAAACGCGAGGTTCAGGCGCGCTACACCTTCATCTATGAACGCATTGACGGTCAATGGAAGATCCTTAACCACCACTCTTCGGCCATGCCGCAAGTCCAGAAACAATTGCATGCCAGCCACTGAGGTATCTTGAACAAATGAGTTCGCCCCCGGCAGCGCGGGGGCGAACCATCAGGTCGGGTAACCCTCCGTCGTGCATTTAACAGAGCGGTCGATAAAGAAGTTGGATTCGTGGGGGAACATTAATTAGAATCACTCTCATTTAATGTATCCCTTGCACAAGGCTTCTTGACATGTCTGATGCAGCTACGCCAACGGAGCGTTCCTTGCACGCGCTGTACCGAGACCATGGTGGCTGGCTGGAAGGTTGGTTGAGACGGCGCATGGGCAATGCTTGGGATGCTGCGGACCTGCGTCAGGATACCTTCCTGCGGGTACTGTCCAGCGCTCAGCCATTGGCTGACCTGCACGAACCGCGCGCCTATTTGCTGACAGTCGGCAAGCGTCTGTTGAGCAATTTCTACACGCGCCGCAACCTGGAACAGGCCTATCTTGACGCCTTGGCGAGCCTGCCCGAAGCGTGTGTACCTTCCCCGGAGCAGCGTTGGCTGCTACTGGAAACGCTGCAAGCCCTGGATGAGTTGCTCGATGGCCTGCCACCGCTGGTGCGGCGGGCTTTTTTGTGGAGCCAGCTCGAAGGCCTGGGCTACCGTGAAATCGCCGAGCGCATGCAAGTGTCGGAGCGCACCATCAAGCGCTACATGGCCCAGGCTTATGAGCATTGTCTGTTGGTGGACTTTTGATTCGCCAGGATCCTTCACCGCAAGCTCGCGAAGTCGCCCGGGCGGCGGCTCGCTGGCTGGCCAGGATGGAGTTTGACGGGGATGACTTCGATTGCGCCGCGTTGCAACGCTGGCGCGACAGTAGCGCCCACCACGAGGCTGCCTGGCAAAAAGCCCAGCGATTGCGCCAGCGTTTCGCCGGGGTGCCGCCTTCATTGGGTATGGCGACCCTGGATCGCCCGGCATTGCCCCGTCGGGCCGTGCTCAAGCGTGCGCTCGGCGTCGCCGCATTGGTGCCCACGGCCTGGTTGCTGGGGCGAGAGCTGCCGCTGGAGGTCTGGCGCGCCGACCTGCACACGGCCACCGGTGAACAGCGGCGCTGGTCGCTGGCCGACGGCAGCGCCTTGCAGTTGAACACCGACAGCGCCTTGGACCTGGACCTCAAGTCTCGACGCCTGGTGCTGGTGCAAGGGGAGATGGCCCTGAACGTCAAGGGAGGCACGCCGTTGGCCATCCAGGCCCCCTTCGGCCTGATCTCCGTCAGCCGAAGCGAGGTCTGCGTGCGCTTGAGCGAGCACAGTTGCCGAGTGTCAGTACTCAGTGGGTCGGTGCAACTGCAGCCGCTGCACGGCCCAATGCTGACGCTGAAGGAGGGCGAACAGGTCAACCTTCAGGCCTCTGGCGCCGGGCCGGTGAGTGCGTTCGACGCGGCGCAGTTGGGCTGGCGTGACGGGGTCCTTGTGGCGCAGAACCAGCCGCTGGGGGATTTTCTCCGTGAACTGGGCCGTTATCGTCCAGGTGTATTGCGGTGGGACCAAGCCCTGGAACCACTTCGGGTGACCGGCAGCTTCCGTCTGGAAAACACTGATCGAATCCTCGCGTTGCTCTCGGCCAGCCTGCCGGTTCACGTGCAAACGCGCACCCGATATTGGGTCACATTGACGCTTCGTAAAAAAGTCGCCTGACGCCTGTCCCCTTTTTTTGTCTCGCTTGTCATTCAAGGCAACTGAACAAAAATGAGAGCTCCTTCCAATGTCCGCAGTACTACCTTTGCGTTTTCGCCCGGCCCTTGCCGGCTGGCGTCCGCTGTTGAACCTGAGTCTCTTGCTAAGCCTGAGCGCCAGTCCATTGTTCATGTCCTCCAGCCAGGCCGAAGAATCTGCCCGACGCAGCTATCAGGTGCCGGCCGGCAGCCTCAGCGCCGCGCTGACCCGGTTCGCCGGGCTGGCGGGTGTCAATCTGTCGGTCGACCCGGCCCTGGTAAGCGGGCGTAACAGCGCCGGGCTGGCGGGCGAGTATGCCGTGGAGGAGGGCTTTGCCCGACTGTTGCAGGGATCCGGTCTGCAACTGCAGCCGGTGGGTGATCAGGCTTACATCCTGACCCCAGCCCCGGAAGGCAGCAGCTTGCAACTGGCTCCCACCTCGATCATGGGAGCCACGAGCCTGGCGCAGGGCGAGCCGTATGCCGGTGGCCAGGTCGCGCGCCGCGGTTCGCAAGGCTTGCTGGGGGCTCGGGATTTCATGGAAACCCCGTTCAGCATGACCACCTATACCAGCGAAGCGGTCAAGAACCAGCAGGCGCGTACCCTGGGTGAGCTGATCGCCAGCGATCCCTCGGTTCGCGCCACCAATCCGGCGGGCGGGCGTTTTGAGCAGTTCACCATTCGCGGTTTCAGCCTGTTCAACAGTGATGTCGCCTACAACGGCCTCTACGGCATCCTGCCGACCTATTCGATCGACATGGAAATGGCCGACCGCGTCGACATCATCAAGGGTCCGACCCAGCTCATCAACGGCGTCTCGCCACGGGGCAGCGTGGGTGGCGGGATCAACGTGGTGCCCAAGCGGGCCACTGACAAGCCCATCACTTCGTTCACGGGTAGCTACGCCTCCAACAACCAGCTCGGCGGTGCCGTGGATGTCGCCCGGCGTTTTGGTGAAGACAACAAGTTTGGCGTTCGTTTCAATGGCGTCAAGCAGTCCGGCGATACCGAATGGGATCACCAGAGTGTCGACCGCGACATGGCGGTGCTGGGCCTGGATTTTCGTGGCGAGCGTCTGCGCCTCTCGACGGACATCGGGCGCACCGAGCGCGATACCGACGCGCCGCAGGAGCGCGTACTGGTAGGTGCCAACGCACAGGTCCCGCATGCCAGCGAGGTGCGTCGCAACTACGCCCAGGGCTGGAGCAAGGCGCGTACCAAGGACACCTTCGGCACGGTGAACGCGCAATACGATGTCAACGACTCCGTGATGCTGTACGGCGGTGCAGGGGCGCGTAAAAGTAATCATGACTTCCTGCGGCATAACGTTTCGATCAGCAACGACGCTGGCGATTTCAGCGTTCAGCCCCGCGACTTTACCCGGGATGAAAATGTCCGCACGGCCACGGCCGGGGTGCGCAACTGGTTCCATACCGGCCCGGTGAGTCATGAGATCAACCTGGCCGCCAGCTATTTCTACATGGACTTCACCAATGGCGGCGCTCGTTATGCTTCGTCGCCAAGCAACCTGTATGACCCGGTGCAAACGCCTACTCCGAGCGACCCCACGCGCCAGGACAACAGGGTGTATACCGAAAACCGCTCCACTGGCGTGGCGTTGTCCGACACCCTGGGTTTTCTCGATGATCGGCTGCTGCTGACCCTCGGCACCCGCTGGCAACGGATCAAGGTTGACGACTGGACGAATAACGTCAAAGGCGCCACCGCATACGATGAGGAAAAGATGTCGCCGTCGGGCGGAGTCCTGTTCAAGGCAACCGATAAGCTGTCGTTGTATGCCAACTACATGGAGGGCTTGAGCCAGGGCAAGATCGCGCCATCGACCTCGATCAACGAAGACGAAATATTCCCGCCGTTCATCAGTCGTCAGGTCGAGGTCGGTGCCAAATATGACGCCGGTGCGCTTGCCGTCACCGCTGCCGTGTTCCGGATCAAGCAACCGGCCTACGCCACCGACACCACCACCCGTGTCTTCGGCCCCAACGGTAAACGTGAGAATACCGGGGTTGAGTTGAGCGTGTTTGGTGAGCCGCTCAAGGGTTTGCGTTTGCTCGGCGGGGTCATGTACATCGACAGCGAATTGACCGACACCACTGATGGCGCCTTTGATGGTAATCGGGCGCCGGCCACGCCCAAATACAACGTCAATCTGGGTGCCGAGTGGGATGTGCCGACTGTACAGGGCCTGACCCTGACCAGCCGTGTCATTCACTCCAGTTCGCAGTACCTGGACCAGTCCAACACCAAGGAAATCGATTCCTGGGAGCGTTTGGATGTGGGCGCGCGCTACGCGTTCAAGGTCGATCAGAAGAACATCACGCTGCGGGCCAATATCGAGAACGTCGCGGATAAGCGCTACTGGAGTTCAGCCGGTGCCTCGGATGACAGTGAAGGAGGCTTGACGCTGGCAACGCCGCGCACTTATCTGCTTTCGGCCACCGTAGACTTCTAGGCCGATGCGCAGCTTCAGGGATGAAGCTGTTGTTCAGGCGTCACGGAACAGGTCGTGGGCATCGAGCAGTCGCCAGGCGATTTCAGGACGTTTTTCCAATCCGCGTCGAATGGCGGTGGGGATCGACTGGCGAATCTTGCGGCACAGGCCGGGCTGCGCCTGGAACTCGATGGCGATGCCACGCATGGTACGAACTTCGTTGTAGCCGGGTTCGACGGTCAGACGGATTCCGAGGTTTTCGTACATACGTTGCTGCAACCGTTGGAGCTCGTCCAGGCTCTGGATGTTTTCCAACCGTTGGAGCAGGTGTTTTTCTTCCTGGCGGTTCAAGCAAAGGATGCGCAGGTCACTGCCTGGGGTTTGCAGCAACGCATCACGCCCGCAGTCACAGACACCAGGCGGACAGGGGGGACGGATCGGCATGGACGCGGTCATGGGCTCCACAGGTCAGCAACACTCCAACGCCACTGAGTGTATCGGCGGTCCAGGCAATGTGATGCCTGGCGGCATGCCGGTCAACCCTGGTGAGTGGCCGCTTGTCTAGCGCCGTTGCGAGCGGTTCCGGGCCGAGCCCCGCAGCACCCATGTGGGGGCTTGCTCGCGAAAGCGCTGGGCCAGCTTGCATCCATGCTGAATGTGCTGCCGTCATCGCGGGCAAGACTTGCTCCCACAAGGTTTTTTCAGGGTTGACCGATTCGGTATTCACCTCAATTCCCATGTGGGAGCGGGCTTGCTCGCGAAAGCGTTGGGCCAGCTTGCATCCATGCTGAATGTGCTGCCGTCATCGCGGGCAAGCCTTGCTCCCACAGGTTTTTTCAGGGTTAACCGATTCGGTATTCACCTCAATTCCCATGTGGGGCGGGCTTGCTCGCAAAAGCGTTGGGCCAGCTTGCATCCATGCTGAATGTGCTGCCGTCATCGCGGGCAAGCCTTGCTCCCACAGGTTTTTTCAGGGTTGACCGATTCGGTATTCACCTCAATTCCCGTGTGGGAGCGGGCTTGCTCGCGAAAGCGCTGGGCCAGCTTGCATCCATGCTGAATGTGCTGCCGTCATCGCGGGCAAGCCTTGCTCCCACAGGTTTTTTCAGGGTTGACCGATTCGGTATTCACCTCAATTCCCATGTGGGAGCGGGCTTGCTCGCGAAAGCGCTGGGCCAGCTTGCATCCATGCTGAATGTGCTGCCGTCATCGCGGGCAAGCCTTGCTCCCACAGGTTCTTTCAGGGTTAACCGATTCGGTATTCACCTCAATTCCCGTGTGGGGGTGGGCTTGCTCGCGAAAGCGTTGGGCCAGCTTGCATCCATGTTGAATGTGCCGCCGTCATCGCGGGCAAGCCTTGCTCCCACAAGGTTTTTGTTGCCTATACCAGTGCTGTGCGCCTACAGCCCCAAATCAGACAGCCCCGGATGATCATCCGGCCGGCGACCCAGCGGCCAATGGAATTTGCGTTCGCTTTCCTGGATCGGCATGTCGTTGATGCAGGCGTAGCGGTTGGACATCAACCCTTGCTCGTCAAACTCCCAGTTCTCGTTGCCGTAGGAGCGGAACCAGTTGCCCGAATCGTCGTGCCATTCGTAGGCGTAGCGCACGGCGATACGGTTACCGGTGAAGGCCCAGAGTTCCTTGATCAGCCGGTAGTCCAGTTCCTTGGCCCATTTGCGGGTCAGGAAGGCCTTGGCCTCTTCGCGGTTATGGGCGAATTCGGCGCGGTTGCGCCATTGAGTGTCCAGCGTATAGGCCAGGGACACCCGTTGCGGGTCGCGGGAGTTCCAGCCGTCTTCGGCCAGGCGGACTTTTTCAATGGCCGATTCACGGGTGAAAGGCGGCAGCGGCGGGCGAACTTCAGCAGAGGATGACATGGCAGATCTCCAGTGAGTGATTGAGCAAGTGGCACGACGGTTTACAGGGAACGGCTTATTCAGTGTCAGCCAATAAGGACTTCAGTATGTTTTGGGCCTGGTCGGCGGCGCTGTGATCGCCCATGACCAGTGCGACGGTAATGGCGCCATCGATCAGGATCAGTAACTGCCGGGCCAAGGCATCCGGGTGCTCGACGCCTTGTTCCGTACACAACTGCGTTACATAGTCGAGCAACTTCTGTTTATGCAGTTTGGCGACCTGGCGGACCGGGTTCTGTGGGTCGCCGGTTTCGCCACTGGTGTTGATGAACGCACAGCCGCGGAAACCTTCGCTGTCGAACCAGTCTTTGAGCACGGTAAACAGGTTGAGCAAGCGGGCGCTCGGAGTGGGGGCCTTGTCGACCTCACGACTGAACCAGTGCATCCAGCGCTCGTCGCGCCGCTGGAGCGCGGCCACGATCAGGTCGTCCTTATTGGCAAAGTAGCGGTAGATGCTCTTTCTGGAGACGCCGGCGGTTTTCACCAGCAGGTCCATGCCAGTGGCCGCGATGCCACTTTTGTAGATCAACTTTTCGGCGACATCGAGAATAATGTCTCGGGTCTCATTGCTATTGATTTCGTTCATGGCGCCAACAGTAGAACGATCGTTCTCCTTATTCAAGTTGTTTTTTCATGACGTGCAGAAGACCCAAACCCATCGATGGTGTAAGCTCAACCACTCTTCGGATTCGACCTTTTGCGAGCCCTATGCCGTCGCTTTTCAAACGCCCCTTGCTGCCTAAGCTGCGCAGCTTTGCACTGACCGCCGATGCCGTGACCATCCTCGATGGCGCAGCCGAGTTCCGCCGTTGCCTGCTGGAGAAAATCGCCCAGGCCACCCAGCGCATCTACATCGTCGCCCTGTACCTGCAAGAGGACGAGGCCGGGCAGGAAATCCTCGATGCCTTGCACGCCGCCAAAGCCGCGCATCCGGAACTGGACGTGGTCGTGCTGGTGGACTGGCTGCGAGCCCAGCGCGGGCTGATCGGCGCCAAGAAGCAGCCGGGCAATTCAGCGTGGTATCAGAAGCAGACCCGCACTCACGCCAGCGAAGTGCCGATCTATGGCGTGCCGGTACAGACCCGCGAGTTGTTCGGTGTGTTGCACCTCAAAGGCTTCGTGATCGACGACTGTGTGCTTTACAGCGGCGCCAGCCTTAATAACGTCTACCTGCACAAGTTCGACAAATACCGCTACGACCGCTACCACCTGTTGCGAAACGAGGCACTGGCCGACTCGATGCAGCACCTGGTAGAGCATGGCTTGATTGCCTCCAGCGCCGTGCATCGTCTGGATTTGCCGAACCTGCCCAGCACGCGCAGCCTGCGCAAGGACATCGGCGACCTGCGCAGCCGGCTCAAGTACGCGGCGTATGACACGCAAGCCGGCAGCCTCGACAAGAGCAGCCTGTCGGTGAGCCCGTTGCTGGGTGTGGGCAAGAACAATCCGTTGAGTCGGGTGATCGGCGAATTGATTGCCAGCAGCCGTCGGCAACTGACCATCTGTACGCCGTATTTCAATCTGCCTCTGGGGGTGACCCGGGAGATCAATCGCGCGCTGGCTCGCGGGGTCAAGATCGACATTATCGTCGGCGATAAAACCGCCAACGACTTCTACATGCCGCCCAGCGAGCCGTTCAAGATCATCGCTGCGCTGCCCTATCTCTACGAAATCAGCCTGCGACGCTTCGCCAAGCGGCATCAGCGCTACATCGACAGCGGCCAGTTGAACCTGCACCTGTGGCGTGACGGTGACAATACCTATCACCTCAAGGGCATGTGGATCGACGAGCGCTACACCTTGCTGACCGGCAATAACCTCAACCCGCGGGCGTTTCGCCTGGACCTGGAAAACGCTTTGTTGCTGGATGACCCCAAGGGCGAACTGCTGGAGCCGCGCCAGGCCGAGCTTGAGCAGATTTACCAGCACACCCGGCGCATCGATCGATATCTGGACCTGGAAACCCTGCCGGACTATCCCGCCGCAGTCGCCAGGTTTCTGAAACGGGTCAGCCGGGTGCGGATAGAGCGGCTGCTTTACCGTATCCTGTGAAAGCCCGTGCCATGTCGGAAAAGGACACCATCTCCATCCAGTTGGTGCGTGAGGCGCTGCTGCAAAGCTGCGCCCCTGGGGCTGCCACCGATGAAGTGCTGAGCAAGGTCGGTATCGACCCTGGATTGCTCGATAACCCCCAGGCGAGGGTTCCGGCTCACGCCTATGCGCGACTCTGGCGTTTGCTGGCCCGGCGACTGGATGACGAGTTCTTCGGCATGGATCGGCGCAAACTCAAGTCCGGCAGCCTGGCCTTTCTTTGTCAGTGCGCCATGGCCCAGCCGACGTTGGCGGGCGGATTGACCGCAGGGCTTGGGTTCCTCTCGCTGATGTTCGAACAGTTGCCGGCCCAATGGGTCCGCCAGCAGAGCCTGGCGGAAATCGTCCTGCTGGAGGACGATCAGGATCCGCGTCGGGCCTTCACCTATTTCACCTACTGGATGATTGTTCATGGCGTGGCCTGCTGGCTGGCCGGGCGGCGTATTCCAATTCTTTCCATTGAGTTGCGTTGCCCGGAACCGGATTTCTGCGACGACTATCGGGTGATGTTCTCGCGGAACCTGCGCTTTGATCGGCCCCGCACCCGGATGATCTTCTCCGCCGAGTGCCTGGACCTGCCCATTAGGCGCAGTACCGAGGAACTCAACCGCTTTCTGGCCCAGGCACCGGCCAACATCCTGGTCAAGTATCGTGACCCGCAAAGCCTCGCCAGCCGCATCAGGCATGACCTGCGCCAGTTACCACCCGAGCAGTGGCCGGAGACCGAGGCTTTGGCCCAGCAGTTGTGCGTTTCGGCCTCGACCTTGCGTCGACGCTTGGCGGAGGAGGGCCAGACGTATCAGGGGCTCAAGGACAGTGTGCGCAAGGAGTTGGCAATCAACTGGCTGGCCGAACCGTCCATCAGCTTCGTGGACATCGCCGCGCGCCTGGGGTTTGCCGATGCCAGCTCCTTCTACAAGGCGTTTCGCAAGTGGTCCGGGTCCAATCCGGGGCATTATCGCAGCCTGATTCTCAACGATCCTCGCTGATCCGGCAGGTGTGTTGACTGGGCTGACGCTATCGCGGGCAAGCCTTGCTCCCACCGGGGCAATGCGAACCCTATGTGGGAGCAAGGCTTGCCCGCGATAGCGGCCTCCCAGATCCCACATCACCCAACCATGGCCAAACCAGTCAAGCAACTTGATAGCTTTGACCATTGCCGCCCAAGCCCTTCGGCGCGAGTATTTCCCTGCTGTTTACGGTTCCCCCAACCAATAACAAGTACAGAGGGATTCTGGTCATGCGCGATTACTCGTCCGCCACGTCACCGTTCGATTACCTGCACACCGTCAAACACTGCATTGCACGGCTCGCTCGAGGCGTTGAACGCCTGTGTCGAGTGTTGCGACCGGCATGCGTTGCCGGGGGCGCATTGCCTTGTTCTGGGAGGGCCGCGACGGCAGCAGCGACGCGACCTGGACTTACCGTGAACTGCAGGACAATGCCGCGCGGTTTGCCAATTTCCTGCTGGCCCAAGGCGTGGGCAAGGGTGACAAGGTGGCCGGCCTGCTGCCGCGCACTGCTGAATTGCTGATCGTGGTACTCGCCACTTGGCGCATCGGCGCCGTGTATCAGCCGCTGTTCACCGCGTTCGGCCCCAAGGCCATCGAACATCGCCTGGGCAGCTCAGGCGCACGGGTTGTGGTTACCGACGCGGTCAATCGCCCCAAACTCAACGAGGTTGCCGATTGCCCCACAGTGGTCACGGTCGGCGGCGCAAAAGGCCAGGGCATCGTTCGCGGCGATTACAGTTTCTGGGCAGAAGTGGCGAACCATGCAAACCAGTGCGAACCGGTGATGCTCAGTGGCGAAGACCCGTTCCTGCTGATGTTTACCTCCGGCACCACCGGGCCGGCCAAGGCGCTGTCGGTGCCGCTCAAGGCCATCGTCGCATTCCAGAGCTACATGCGTGACGCCGTGGACCTGCGTCCCGAAGACGCCTTCTGGAATGTCGCCGACCCGGGCTGGGCCTACGGCATCTACTTCGGAGTGACCGGCCCTCTGGCAATGGGGCATCCCATCACGTTCTACGATGGCCCGTTCACCCTGGAAAGCACTTGCCGAGTCATCAACAAGTACGGCATCACCAACCTCGCCGGCTCACCCACCGCCTATCGTTTGTTGATCGCCGGGGGCGAGCAGTTCGCCCGTTCGATCAAAGGCACGCTGCGCGTTGTCAGCAGCGCCGGCGAGCCGCTGAACCCGGAGGTCATCCGCTGGTTTGCCGACAACCTGAACGTGGTCATCCACGATCACTACGGCCAGACTGAACTGGGCATGGTGCTGTGCAATCACCATGGGCTGGCGCATCCGGTGCACATGGGCGCGGCCGGTTTTGCCTCGCCGGGCCACCGGATCGTGGTGCTGGATGAAAATAACCGTGAATTGGGCGTGGGCCAGCCGGGCATTCTCGCCGTCGACCGCCGCCAGTCGCCGATGTGCTGGTTCGCCGGTTACGAGGGCGGGCCAACCAAGGCTTTCGTCGGCGATTATTACCTGAGCGGCGACACCGTTGAGTTCAACCCCGATGGCAGCATCAGCTTCGTCGGCCGCAGCGACGACGTGATCACCACCTCCGGCTATCGCGTCGGCCCGTTCGACGTTGAAAGCGCGCTGATCGAGCACCCGGCCGTGGTCGAGGCTGCGGTGGTCGGCAAGCCCGATCCCGAGCGCACCGAACTGGTCAAAGCCTTCGTGGTGCTCGGCGCCCAATACCGCGCCGCGCCGCAGCTGGCCGAAGAGCTGCGCCAGCACGTGCGTAAGCGCCTGGCCGCGCATGCCTATCCCCGTGAAATCGAATTTGTCAGCGATCTGCCGAAAACCCCAAGCGGCAAATTGCAGCGCTTTATCTTGCGCAATCAGGAAATCGCCAAAGCCCAAGAAGCTGCGGCGCATAACGTTTCAGCTTGAATCCAAGGAAACCATGATGCAGATCGACAACAAGATTTTCCTCGTCAGCGGCGGCGCGTCCGGGCTCGGCGCGGCCACCGGCGAGATGCTGGTCAAGGCCGGTGCCAGGGTGATGCTGGTGGATCTCAACGCCGAAGCCGTGGCTGCTCAGGCAAAAAAACTTGGCTGCCAGAGCGTGGTGGCGGATATCAGTGACGAGGCGGCTGCGGCAGCGGCGGTCAAGGCCACCGTGGATGCGTTCGGTGGCCTCAACGGCCTGGTGAACTGCGCCGGCATCGTGCGCGGCGAGAAGATCCTCGGCAAGAACGGCCCGCACGCGCTGGCCAGCTTCAGTCAGGTGATCAACGTCAACCTGATTGGCAGCTTCAATCTGTTGCGTCTGGCCGCCGCCGCCATCAGCGAAACCGAGGCCAATGCCGACGGCGAGCGTGGCGTGATCATCAACACCGCTTCGGTGGCGGCGTTCGACGGCCAGATCGGTCAGGCGGCTTACGCGGCGTCCAAGGGCGCCATCGCCAGCCTGACTCTGCCGGCTGCCCGGGAACTGGCGCGCTTCGGTATCCGCGTGATGACCATCGCCCCGGGCATTTTCGAAACCCCGATGATGGCCGGTATGACGCCTGAAGTACGCGATTCCCTGGCTGCTGGCGTTCCATTTCCACCGCGTCTGGGCAAACCGGCCGAGTACGCGGCGCTGGTCAGGCATATCATTGAAAACAGCATGCTCAACGGCGAGGTGATCCGTCTCGACGGCGCCTTGCGTATGGCCGCCAAGTAGGAGCAATAGTCATGTCCCACGATCCGATTGTTATTGTCAGCGCCGTTCGCACTCCCATGGGCGGCTTTCAAGGTGAACTGAAAAGCCTCAGCGCCCCGCAACTGGGAGCCGCCGCCATCAAAGCTGCCGTGGAGCGGGCCGGCATTGCGCCTGATGCGGTTGAAGAAGTGCTGTTCGGTTGTGTGCTCGCGGCCGGCCAGGGCCAGGCCCCGGCGCGCCAGGCCGCACTGGGGGCCGGGCTCGATAAATCTACCCGCTGCACCACGCTCAACAAGATGTGCGGTTCGGGCATGGAAGCGGCGATCCTCGCCCATGACATGCTCGTCGCCGGGAGCGCCGAGGTGGTCGTGGCTGGCGGTATGGAAAGCATGTCCAACGCGCCATACCTGCTCGATCGGGCTCGTAGCGGCTACCGAATGGGCCACGGCAAGGTGCTCGACCATATGTTCCTCGATGGCCTGGAAGATGCCTACGACAAGGGCCGCCTGATGGGCACCTTTGCCGAAGACTGCGCTGAGGCCAACGGTTTCAGCCGTGAAGCCCAGGATGCCTTCGCCATCGCTTCCACCACCCGTGCCCAACAGGCGATCAAGGACGGCAGTTTCCACGCCGAGATCGTGCCGTTGCAGGTCATGGTCGGCAAGGAACAGGTCACCGTGTGCCACGACGAGCAGCCGCCCAAGGCCCGTCTGGACAAGATCGCCTCGCTCAAACCGGCGTTCCGTGAGGGTGGGACGGTGACAGCGGCCAATGCCAGTTCCATCTCTGACGGTGCCGCAGCGCTGGTGCTGATGCGCCAGAGCCAGGCCCGGGAGCGAGGCTTGAAGCCGTTGGCGGTGATTCACGGCCACGCGGCATTTGCCGACACCCCGAGCTTGTTCCCCACTGCACCCATCGGCGCGGTGAAAAAACTGATGAACAAAACCGGTTGGTCGCTCGACGACGTGGAGCTGTTTGAAATCAACGAGGCTTTCGCGGTAGTGGCGTTGGCGACCATGGGCAAGCTGGAGATCCCCCACGACAAGGTCAACGTCCATGGCGGCGCCTGCGCATTGGGTCACCCCATCGGTGCGTCGGGCGCGCGGATCCTGGTGACGCTGCTTTCGGCCTTGCGCCAGAAAGGCCTCAAGCGTGGCGTTGCGGCCATCTGTATTGGTGGCGGCGAAGCCACGGCCATGGCTGTTGAATGCCTGTATTAAGGAATCACCATGCTCCCGACTGAAGAACAGACTCAAATCAGCGACGTGGCCCGGCAGTTCGCTCAGGAACGCTTGAAACCGTTCGCTGCCGAATGGGACCGTGAGCACCGTTTCCCGAAGGAAGCCATTGCTGCAATGGCCGAACTGGGCTTCTTCGGCATGCTCGTGCCGGAGCAGTGGGGCGGTTGCGACACGGGTTACCTGACTTATGCCATGGCCGTGGAAGAGATCGCTGCCGGCGACGGGGCGTGCTCGACCATCATGAGCGTGCACAACTCGGTGGGCTGCGTGCCGATCCTCAAGTTCGGCAGCGATGAGCAGAAAGCCAAATTCCTTACCCCCCTGGCCAGCGGTGCGATTCTCGGTGCCTTTGCGCTGACCGAGCCTCAGGCCGGTTCGGACGCCAGCAGTCTCAAGACCCGGGCACGGTTGGACGGTGACCACTACGTGCTCAATGGTTGCAAGCAGTTCATCACCTCCGGGCAGAACGCCGGGGTGGTGATTGTGTTTGCGGTGACCGATCCGAGCGCCGGCAAGCGTGGCATCAGTGCGTTCATCGTGCCCACCGATTCGCCGGGCTACAGCGTGGCGCGGGTCGAAGACAAGCTGGGCCAGCACGCCTCCGACACCTGCCAGATCCTGTTCGAGGATGTCCGTGTTCCAGTGGGCAACCGTTTGGGAGAGGAGGGCGAGGGCTACAAGATCGCCCTGGCGAACCTGGAAGGCGGGCGGGTTGGTATTGCGGCGCAGTCAGTGGGCATGGCGCGCGCGGCGTTCGAAGCGGCCCGCGACTATGCTCGCGAGCGGCAAAGTTTCGGCAAGCCGATCATCGAGCACCAGGCCGTGGCGTTTCGTCTGGCGGACATGGCGACCCAGATCGCCGTGGCGCGGCAAATGGTCCATTACGCCGCGGCTCTGCGCGACAACGGCCAACCGGCGTTGGTGCAAGCGTCCATGGCCAAGCTGTTCGCCTCGGAAATGGCCGAAAAAGTCTGCTCCATGGCGTTGCAAACCCTGGGCGGTTACGGTTACCTCAACGACTTCCCGCTGGAGCGCATCTACCGCGACGTGCGAGTCTGCCAGATCTATGAAGGCACCAGTGACATTCAGCGCATGGTCATTTCGCGCAATCTTTGAACAGGAGTCCTGCATGAGCTACGAAACGATTTTATTGGAGATCAAGGACCGCGTCGGCCTGATCACGCTCAACCGTCCCCAGGCGTTGAACGCCCTGAACGCACAGATCGTCAGCGAGCTGAACCAGGCGCTGGATACGCTGGAGGCTGACCCGAAGATTGGCTGCATCGTGCTGACCGGCTCGAAAAAAGCCTTTGCCGCCGGTGCTGACATCAAGGAAATGGCGGAGCTGACCTATCCGCAGATTTACCTCGATGACCTGTTCAGCGACAGCGACCGGGTGGCCAACCGGCGCAAGCCGATCATCGCGGCAGTGAACGGTTTTGCCCTGGGCGGTGGTTGCGAACTGGCGTTGATGTGCGACTTTATCCTGGCCGGTGACAATGCCAAGTTCGGCCAGCCGGAAATCAACCTTGGGGTGCTGCCGGGCATGGGCGGCACCCAGCGCCTGACTCGCGCAGTGGGCAAGGCCAAAGCGATGGAAATGTGCCTGACCGGCCGTTTTATCGATGCAGTGGAAGCTGAGCGTTGCGGTATCGTTGCGCGCATCGTGCCGGCTGATGAATTGCTCGACGACGCGCTGAAAACCGCCGCTCTGATCGCGTCCAAGTCAGTGCCCATCAGCATGATGGTCAAGGAAAGCGTCAACCGCGCCTTTGAAGTCAGCCTGTCCGAAGGTGTGCGCTTCGAGCGCCGGGTATTCCACGCGGCATTTGCCACGCACGATCAGAAGGAAGGCATGGCGGCGTTCGTGGCCAAGCGGGCGGCGGAGTTTCAGGACAAGTAAGGCGGCGTTCTGACTGACGCCATCGCGAGCAGGCTCGCTCCCACAGTGGATTTGCGGTGTACGCACCTCTGCGCACACCGCCACACCCGGTGGGAGCGGGCTTGCTCGCGAAGACGCCGGTGCATTCAGGACAGAAGTCGCCTGCCCCGGCGCTTTCGTGAGCAAGCCCACTCCCACAATGAATCGGCGGTGTACGCAATCTCCGCGCACACCGCCACACCCGGTGGGAGCGGGCTTGCCCGCGAAGACGCCGGTGCATTCAGGACAGAAGTCGCCTGCCCCGGCGCTTTCATGAGCAAGCCCACTCCCACAATGAATCGGCGGTGTACGCAATCTCTGTGTACACCACTGGCCCCTGTGGGAGCGAGCCTGATCGCGATGCTTTTTTCAGCCATCACACCAAATAGTGCTTCAGCTCCCGGGCGATGACCATTCGCTGTATCTCGCTTGACCCTTCATAGATCTGGGTGATCCGCGCATCGCGGTAGTAGCGCTCCACCGGATAGTCCTCGAGATAGCCGTACCCGCCATGAATCTGCATGGCCGAGGAGCAAACTTTCTCGGCCATTTCCGAAGCGAACAATTTGGCCTGGGAGGCTTCCGACAGGCATGGTTTACCGGCGCTGCGCAGTCGGGCAGCGTGGAGGATCAGCAGGCGGGCGGCGTTCAGGCGGGTGTGCATGTCGGCCAGCAGGTTGGCGATGCTCTGGTGCTCGATGATCGGCTTGTCGAACTGCACCCGGTCCCGCGAGTAAGCCAGGGCCGCTTCAAACGCCGCACGGGCGATGCCCAGGGCCTGCGCCGCGATGCCGATGCGACCACCCTCCAGGTTGGAGAGGGCGATCGCCAGGCCTTTACCCCGGGCGCCCAGCAAGTTGGCCTCAGGAATGCTGCAGTTGTTCAGTGTGACGGCACAGGTGTCCGAAGCGCGGATGCCCATTTTGTGTTCCGTGCGGTCCACGATGAAGCCCGGCGTGTCGGTCGGCACCAGAAACGCAGAAATACCTTTCTTGCCCAGCTCAGCATCTGTCACCGCAAAGACAATCGCCAGCTTCGCTCGCTTGCCGTTGCTGACAAATTGCTTGGCGCCATTGATGACCCATTGGCCGTCCCGCAGCTCGGCACGGGTGCGCAGGTTGTGGGCTTCGGAGCCGGCTTGGGGTTCGGTGAGGCAGAAGCAGCCAATGGCCTGGCCGCTGGCCAGGTCGGCCAGCCAGGTCTGTTTCTGTTCGTCGCTGCCAAAATTGAGGACCGGCCCGCAACCCACCGAGTTGTGAATGCTCATCAGCGCCCCGGTGGCGCCATCGCCCGCGGAGATTTCTTCCACCGCGAGGGCATAGGCCACGTAATCGACGTAGGTGCCGCCCCATTCCTCGGGCACCACCATGCCCAGCAGGCCCAGTTCCCCCATCTTCGCCACCAGGGCATCGTCGATCCAGCCGGCTTTTTCCCAGGCCTGGGCATGGGGGGCGATCTCGCCGCGGGCAAAATCCCGGGCCATGTCGCGGATCATCACTTGTTCTTCGGTCAGCTCAAGGTCGTGCATGGTTCAGTTCCCGTGGTCGTCGAAGCCGTCGAAGAAACTCGCCACGTGGCGCTTATCCAGCGCCTCCAGGGTCGGCGGGTTCCAGCGCGGGTTCTTGTCTTTGTCGATGAGCAAGGCGCGCACGCCTTCGATCAGGTCGCCGCGGTCGAACCATTGACGGTCCAGGTGCAGCTCCAGGGCAAAACAGTCTTCCAGGCTCAAAAGCCGGCCGCGACGCAGCATTTCCAGGGTCACGGCCATGGCCAGGGGCGAGCGCGTCTCCAGCAGATCAGCGGTTTTTAGCGCCCATTCATGGCTGTTGGCGACGGTGACCAGGCGCAACTGCTCCACCATGCTTGGCACGTCCGCAAGGGCAAAGAAGTGATCGACGGCCGGACGCAAGTCGGCCAGAGGCGGGGCGGGCAACTGCTGCATACCGAGTTTCGCCAGCAGGCCTTGCAGGTCCTTGAGCGGTGTGTCGTGCCACTCCAGGCGGTCGAGACGCTCGTCGAACCGATCGAGCTTGTCGCTTTCCAGGTACCAGTCGGCCAGCCCGCAATACAGCGCGTCGGCAGCACGGATCTGTACGCCACTGACCCCCAGGTAGATGCCCAGTTCGCCCGGAATACGCGGCAGGAAATAGCTGCCACCGACGTCCGGGAAGTAACCGATGGCGACCTCCGGCATGCCCAGGCGGCTACGTTCGGTCACTACCCGCAGGTCGGCACCTTGCACCAGCCCCATGCCGCCGCCCAGGACGAAACCGTCCATCAGGGCGAGGATCGGTTTGCGGTAATGATGAATCGTCAGATCGAGGGCGTATTCCTCGACGAAAAAGTCTTGGTGCAGGCTGTCGCCCTGTTTGTGGCTGTCGTACAGCGAGCGGATATCGCCGCCAGCGCAAAACGCCTTATCGCCGGCACCGCGCAGTACTACGGCGCGAATCTGGGGGTCGAGGGCCCAGGTATCGAGTTGTTGCTGCAAGCTGCGCACCATGCCCAGCGTCAGGGCATTGAGGCCGGCGGGGCGGTTCAGGGTCAAGTGGCCGACATGGTTGCGCACTTCGACCAACACTTCATGAGCCACGGCTTCGATGGGCCCCGAGGCTTGTGATGAAACCTGAGCTGTCATCGCTAACTCCCTGCTTTTATTGTTCTTTGTGATTTTTTTTGCGCGTACCCGGTCAGGATCGTACCAGTGCAAATTTGCCTTGCACAACCGGGATACGTGCAGGTCCTGTCTGCATATTTATAGCAGCCACAGGCTCAGCCGCGACCTGACAGCACCTCCGTGATGCTGCGACGCCTGGCATTGCGTTCGCTGGCGTGGATCAATTGCTCGAGATCTTCGGGAGTTACGTCAAAGAATGCTTCCATTTGCTCAAGAGCGAGTTTCAGGTCTTCGGCCGTAATGGCCTGACGGTCGACGGGAGAATGGTCAGCGGGAATGACGGGAGGCGGTTCGCTGGCTCGCTTTGGGTAACGCACCCGCGTCAGGTTGTTGTAGGCCAATGCACTCAAGAGCAGAGTGGAACCGGCCAGCATGGCGGCACCGACGGCCTGCCAGTCCAAGGCGATGATCGACGGATCGGCCAATACCATCGTCGCCGCCAGGGCGCCCGCCGGAGGATGCAGGCAACGCAACCAGCACATCAACACCAGCGCCATGCCGGCCGCCAGACAGGCGCTCCCCAACGTGCGGCCCAGGACATGGGCCACCAGCAATGCCACGACTGATGCACACAGGTAACCGCCGACAATCGACCAGGGCTGGGCGAGGGCGCCTGAAGAGACGGCAAACAACAGCACGGCCGAGGCGCCGAGCGGGCCAATCAGGTGCTGCGCCACCTCAAGGCCAAAGACCTGGCCACACAGCCAGACACTGAGCATCGTACCCAGGGCCATGCCGATGGCGGCCCGGCTCCATTCGGTGGGGCGGGTATGGATAGCAGCGGGGAACCAGCGAGAAAGCATTCAGCGAAAATCCAAAAAACGAACAAAAAAAGGGGCTTACGGAAGAATCCCTGAAAGCCCTTTAAGTGTTCCAACAGTTGGGGGAGGAACGCTGCACAGTGTGCCGTTCGCGACCCTTGCTTACAAATTCATATTAATGCTGTTTGAGTGCATTTATTTTGATGTTAAGAGCGTCATGCGCTTCTGGAGGCTTGAAACCAGGTTTGCTGAGCAATAGGCAGGTTGCACGATTGCCCGCGTCCTATCGGGAAATAGGCAAAGCCCTTGTCTGCCATACGGTCCGGGTCATACAGGTTGCGACCATCGAAAATCACCGCAGCCTTGAGCCGTTGCTGGATCAGGTCAAAGTCCGGCGCCTTGAACGGTTGCCATTCAGTGCAGATCACCAGCGCATCGGCTCCCGGCAAAACCGATTCCGGCGTCCCCATCAACATCAGCTTCGATTCGTCGGGATAAAGCTGTTGGGTCTGCTGCATGGCCTCCGGGTCAAAGGCGCGGACACTGGCGCCGGCAGCCCACAGCGCCTCCAGAAGTGTACGACTCGGCGCGTCGCGCATGTCGTCGGTGTTGGGCTTGAAGGCCAAGCCCCACACCGCGAAGGTTTTACCGCGCAAGTCGCCTTTGTAGAACGCCTGGATGCGTTCGAACAGCTTGTGCTTCTGCCGCTGGTTGATGGTTTCCACCGCTTGCAGCAGATCGCTGGAGCAGTGGGCTTGCTCGGCCGTGTGGATCAGCGCGCGCATGTCCTTGGGAAAACACGAGCCACCGTAGCCGCAGCCCGGGTAAATGAAGTGATAACCGATGCGCGAGTCGGCACCGATGCCCAGGCGCACGGATTCGATGTCAGCGCCCAGGTGTTCCGCCAGCTCCGCGATCTGGTTGATGAAGCTGATCTTCGTCGCCAGCATGCCGTTGGCCGCGTACTTGGTCAGCTCGGCGCTGCGCAGGTCCATGAACAGGATCCGGTCGTGGTTGCGATTGAAGGGGGCGTACAGGTCGCGCATGGTGTCGCGCACTTCATCGCGTTCGCAGCCGATCACGATGCGATCCGGGCGGCGACAATCGGCCACCGCCGAGCCTTCCTTGAGAAACTCGGGGTTGGACACGATATCGAACTGCAACAAACGGCTGGCCTTGAGCAGGCATTTGTCGATGTGCGCTCGTAAGGCATCACCGGTGCCCACCGGTACGGTGGATTTCTCCACGACAAGGAGCGGTTGTTCGCGGTAACGAGCCACCGCCTCACCGACGGCCAGGACCTGACTCAAATCGGCCGAGCCATCTTCCCTGGAAGGCGTACCCACGGCGATGAACAGCACCTGGCCGTGCTGCACGGCAAGCTGGTCATCGTGGGTGAAATGCAGGCGTCCGGCCTCCAACCCCTCACGCACCAGCGCGGCCAGACCGGGTTCGAAGATACTCACCTGACCCTGGCTCAGGCTTTCGACTTTCTGTTCGTCTATGTCCATGCACACCACGTCATGGCCCACCTCGGCCAACACCGCCGCTTGCACCAATCCCACGTAACCACTACCGAATACACTGATTTTCATGGCGGACTCCCTGGATCATTTCCGAACGGGCAGGCACGTACAACCCGCACATCGCCGCAATGCGCGCATCAGCAGAATAAGTCGGGGATATTTCAGTTCGCTGACAGCCCGCAGCGGTCCCACTCAAACCGCGGGCAAGTGGGGCAACCGCTCCGGTTTGAGGGTAGGGTGGCAAACTCGCCGCTACGCAGCAGCGCTCAGACCTTGACCCAGCGCTGACGACTCCAACTGCTCAGCGTATCGACCGCGAGAACCAGCAACAGCATCGCCAGAATCACCGTGCTGGCCTGTGCCTCCTGGAACAGGCTGAGGCTGACATAAAGCATTTGCCCCAATCCGCCGGCGCCGACGAAGCCGAGCACGCTGGCCATGCGGATGTTGTTTTCCCAGCGGTAGAGGATGTAGGCCAACAGCTGCGGCATCAGGTTGGGCAGGGTGCCGTAACAGAACGCCCATACCGCATTGCCACCTTGCAGGCGAATGGCTTCGGCCGGTTCTGGTGGGGTGTTTTCCAGTGCTTCGGCAAACAGCCGGCCGAGCACGCCGGTGGTGTGCAGCGCCAATGCCAGGGTGCCGGCATTGGGGCCCAGCCCTGCAGCCAGGACCATCAGCGCCGCCCACACCAGCTCCGGAACCGCGCGCAAGGCGTTGAGTACCAGGCGCGAGGCGCTTTGCATCGGCCAACCGAAGCGTCCGGCGGCGGGCAAGGCCAGGATCAGGCCGAACACCGCCGCGAGCAGGGTGCCAAGGGCGGACATGGCGATGGTTTCCAGGGCGCCGTGGCCGATTGCTTTCAGATGGCCGGGGCTCAGGTCCGGGCTGAGAAAACGCTGGGCATAAGCACCCATCCGGTTCAGGTTGCCGCTGTCGCCAATTTGGCCGAGGTCGATGCCCAGATAGGCGAACGAGACGACGACGGCGCCGCCGATGCACAGGAGCAACACCGCGTTGAACAGGCGGTTCATGCCAGCCTCCAGCGCAGCAGGCGACTGAGTTGATCGGCCAGCAGGACCAGAACGAGGAACGTCAACAGCATGCTGGCCACTTCACCACCGGCGAACATGCGCAACGACAGGTCCATTTGTTGGCCCAGGCCCCCGGCACCGACAAAGCCCATCACCACCGAGGCGCGGATCGCACACTCCCAGCGGTACACCGTGTAGGACAGCAGCTCTGCCGCGACATTGGGCAGGATGCCGTAGCAGAAGGCTGCCAGTCGGCCGCTGCCGGCCTGCAGCAGCGCATGTGCCGGACGCTGGTCGACCGACTCGTAGATTTCCGCGTAGACCTTGCCCAACATGCCGCTGTAGGTAATGGCGATGGCCAGCACCCCGGCGGTCGGGCCAAGGCCGACGGCGCGCACGAAGAGCAGGGCCCAGACGATTTCCGGCACGCTGCGCAGGAAAATCAGCAAGCCGCGTACCGGCCACCGCAACAGTTGCCCCCAACAGCCCGGATGGCCGCCACGGGAGGCCGCAGACAGCGACAGGGCACGGCTGGCCAGCAGGCTGGCGGGCACGGCGAACAGCAATGCCAGGGCCATGCCGGCCGTGGCGATGGCCAGGGTCTGCAAGGTGGCTTGCAATAGGAGCTCCATGAACGCTTCGTCATGGGCCGGTGGCCAGAAGGCCGAGACAAACCGGCCCATCTCGCTTTGACTGTCGCTTGCCACCAGCACGCCGAGGTCCAGCTCGCTGAAGTGAATGCCTGGCCACAGCAGGACAAGGGCCAACAGGCAAAGCAGCAGGCGAGGTCCGCTGGCGGGGTCTCGGGTATCGCGTGTCAGCATCGGGGGATCTGCACACTCAAGGGGGAGGGTGGTGGCGGCGAGGGTTGCAACTGCTCATTGGCGTAGAGTTGGTCGAGCCGTCCACGGTCGACGGCATCGGTCGGCAGGTCGAACAGGATCTGTCCGTCACGCAGGCCGATGATCCGGGAAAAGTGCGCCAGGGCCAGGTCCACCGCATGCAGGCTGGCGACCAGGGTGACGTTGTGCTCCCGGGCATGGCGGCAGAGCACTGAAAGGGTGTGCTCGGCCAGCACTGGATCCATGGCCGAAACAGGTTCATCGGCCAACAATACCTCAGGAGCCTGATACAGCACACGGGCAATACCAACGCGCTGCAGCTGGCCGCCGGAGAGTTGCTGGCATTGCGCGAACAGCTTGTCGCTCAGATCCAGCCTGGCCAATGCCGCCCTCGCGCCGGGAATATCCAGCGGGTGCAGCAGGTTTAGGAGGCTCTTGCCCATGCCCCACTGACCCAGTTTGCCGGCCAGCACCGCAGTGACCACGCGCTGGCGCGGTGGCAAAGGCGGCGCCTGGTGGATCAGGCCGATGCGCGCGCGCAGGCGCTGGCGCTGGCGGGCAGACAACTGCCAGGCTCGCTCGCCGAGTACCTGCATTTCGCCGTCACCCGGTCGCAGAGCCGTGCCCAGCAGATTGAGCAGGCTCGATTTCCCCGCGCCGGACGGACCGATGATGGCGACCTGTTCGCCGGCACCGATGTGCAGCTCCACGCCACGTAGCGCCTGGACGCCATTGGCGTGGGTAAGGCTGACCTGGGTCAGATGTAATGTCATTTGAGCAGTTCGGCGGCGCGTGCGGCTTCCTCGATGCCCTTGTAGTTCTCAGGCTTGGTTTCGATGAAGCGGCTGGCAGCCTGCAGATCGAGGATTTCCTTGTCCTTCGGGTTCGCCGGGTCGAGCGCCAGGAAGGCTGCCTTGATCTTGGCCGCCAGCGCCGGGTCGAGCGTTCCGCGCACTGTCCAGTTGTAGTCGAAGTAGGCAGGGGTGGTGGCAAACACTTTGACCTTGGCGGTGTCGACCTTGCCGGCGGCGACCAGTTTTTCCCAGACGCTGGCGTTCAGTACCCCAGCGTCCACTTTGCCGGCCTGGACCCAGGCGACGGTGGCGTCATGGGCGCCCGAGTAACCTACGCGGCTGAAGTAGCTTTCCGGCTTGATGCCGTCCTGGAGCATGAAATAGCGCGGCATCAGGCTGCCAGAAGTGGAAGATACCGAACCGAACGCGAAAGTCTTGCCCTTGAGGTCGGCGAGGGATTTGACCGCAGGGTCGGCGGTGATGAATTTACTGGTGAATTGGGCGTCCTGCTCGCGCTGCACCAGCGGGATCGCATTCCCGGTTTTCAAGCGTGCCTGCACGAACGTGAAACCACCCAGCCAGGCCAGGTCGATGCGGTCGGTGGCCAGTGCCTCGACCACAGCCGGGTAGTCGCTCACCGGAATGAACTCGACTTTCATGCCGGTCTGTTGCTCAAGATAAGCGCCCAAGGGCTTGAACTTGCGCAGCAGTTCGGTAGGGGCTTCATCGGGAATCGCGCTGACTTTCAGGGTGTCGGCGGCCTGGGCCAGCAAGGCGCTGAAAGACAGGGTCAAGCCGACGGCCAATGCCAGGGAACGCTTGAACATGGAAAATCTCCGGTACGTGAACGCAAGAATATTGAAGCGCCAGACACTCGCGAACAACCGCATGGCGCTTGGTGAGGGTAGACGAATGAGTGTGATAACGGTCGGTTTTGGCCCAGGTGAATCTCGGCCATCCAGTCACAATGCGCGGATCCTACAAGCTCAAACGCGCGATGCAAGCAGTTCTTGGCTGTTACCGCACCCTGGGGCTGGATTGTCCCGAGCGTTTACGATTTTTTCCATAGTCTGAATGATGTAGCCTCGCAGAGGCTATATGTCAGTTCGCTATCAGAGGTTTGCTGTGTCCAGGATGATCGAGCCCAGAGTGCGCTATGGATGCCTGCTTCATGTTGTATGTTGGTTCTATCTGAGTGGCGCACAGGCTGATGATCAGGATCCTGGTGCGGAACATGCAGAGCCTGGCCGGCCTTCGGTCTTGGTACTCGACGAGGTGAAGGTCACTGCCCGCCACCGTGAGGAGCGCGTGCAGGCCGTGCCGATTGCCATGAACGTGCTCAATGGTGAGCAGTTGAACGACGCGGGTATCTACCGTGCCGAGGACCTGCAACAACGCGTACCAAGTCTGCTGGTGGCGGTGCCCAATACGCGCTATGCCAGCTACGGTATTCGCGGACTCGGTTCGAGTTCCTACAACGATGGTCTGGACGGCAGTGTCGGGGTGTTCCTCGATGGGGTTTACCTGGGGCGCCAGGGCATGTCGCTGGTCGATCTGGTCGATATCGAGCGGGTCGAGGTGTTGCGGGGACCACAGGGCACCTTGTATGGCAAGAACACCACGGCGGGTGCGATCAACATCAGCAGCCGCGCGCCCACCTTCGAGCCGCAGGGCAGTGGCGAGGTATCGGTCGGCAGTGATGGCCTGCGTCAGTATCGCGGTACGGTTTCAGGCGCGCTGATCGATGGCGTGTTGGCAGGGCGCCTGACCGGTTACGACGTAGAACGCGATGGGCTCATGGAGAACACTTACGACGGCAGCCACCTGGGTGACCAGAACCGCCAGGGTCTACGGGGTCAGTTACTGTGGACGCCAAGCGAAGTGTTCAGCGCGCGGCTGATCGGTGAGTATGGTTGGCAGGACGAGCAGGGCAATGTCTTTGCGGCGAGCAATTACAGCCAGTCGAGCATCGAGCGAGCCGCCTTCGTTGGCTACCGCCAACTGCCCATAGATCCTTATGCGCGCCGCGTGCAGCAAGACGAACCCAACACGGTGAAGACGCTGCAGACCGGTACTACGCTGGAGTTGAACTGGTTGCTCGACAGCCGCGCGACGCTGACCAGCATCAGCCGTTACCGGGACTGGACCTATGACGCTGATCAGGACGGCGATGGCATGGCGTTGTCCGTCGCCGAGAACGCCGCCGTAACGCTCAATCACCATCAATTCAGCCAGGAGTTGCGTCTGGCCGACTCACCCAACGAACACGTCGACTACGTGGTGGGGCTTTATTATTTGCGGCAGAAGTTGAACCGTGAGGTGGGCGTGCGTTTCGGCGAGGACGCGGCGGCTTACTTTCTGGGTGATCGACCGGAAATCGACTGGCTGGGCGTTACGCCCGGGATGATTGCCCCCTCATTGCTTGATGGCGCGCAGCAGGACTTTGATGGTCAGCAGCGCACCGACAGCCGCGCCGTGTTCGGCCAACTCACCTGGCATGCCACGGACCGTCTGGCGATCACGCCAGGGCTGCGTTACACCCGCGAGCGCAAGCAAGGCTGGCTGTCGCGCAGCGTTTCGGGGTTGGCGCCACTGGGGCCGGACCTGATCTCGCAGTTGGCGGGTCCGTTGCTGCGTAGCACCGCACTCGGCGGCGAGTACTACCGACGTGATGCGATCGAGGAGAGCAACCTTTCCGGACAATTGACGTTCAGCTACCAGTTTGCCGATGACTTGCTCGGCTATGCCAGTTGGTCGCGCGGTTACAAGGCCGGTGGAATCAACCTCGACGTGATCGGCCCCAATGTCTCATCGACATTCGATGCGGAGCGGGTCACCTCGGTCGAGGTCGGGCTCAAGCGCAGTTTCTGGAACGAACGGGGCGTCCTCGATCTGGCGGTGTACCAGGCCGATGTCGACGACTACCAGGCATTGACCAACCGTGCGCCGGCGGACCAGTTCTCACCGCCGATCCGCGACAACCTGATCAATGTCGGCAAAGTGCGCCTGCGTGGTATCGAACTGGACGCGCAACTACGTGCCAACGAACGGGTTGACCTGCGACTGGGAATCGCCTGGAGTGACGCACGCTACCGTGATTTCCCCAACGCGCCGTGCTCGCCAACCAGCGCACAGTGGTCGTGCGATTTGGGAGGTCAGCGCGTGTTCAACGCTCCGCAGTGGAACGCCAATGCCGGAATCGACTATCGCCACCCACTGGAGCATGGCCTGGAACTGTTCAGCGCCCTGGACTACAAATTCCGCAGCGGTTACTACGGCACGCTCGAGGGTGGCCCAGGCAGCTATCAGCCATCCTACGGGCTGACCAACCTGCGTCTCGGACTGCGCCGCAGCAACAGGCGTTGGGAAGCCGAACTGTGGGCGCGCAATCTGTTCGACGAGAACTACATCACTGCCGTGTACGCCCGGCTTGGCGCGGGTGACTACGGGGTGCTGACCGGGGACCCGCGTAGTATGGGCATGACGTTGCGAACGCGCTGGTAGATTGGGTGGTTGCCGGAATGATGCTCGTCAAAGAATTGGTGCGTAGCGAATAGGTTTTTCAGCGATGCAATGAGCGGTGGTGATGGAAAGCGTCTGGCGGCAAATCTGCCGGATAGTCCGGCAGGTGCCGACATATATTGTTACGTGTAATGTATATTATGTTAAACGCGATGTGTAAAGGTGTTTACTCATAGTGTCACCTGCACCCTAAAACCGGACTTTGCCACGAATTACCAGAACCCTCCGAAATCAACGACCTATGCTCCCTGCCTCCAGAGCCTTCGAGCTTGCCGCCGGCTTCGGCCACCGGTCCCTCAGACTTGAAAACCAGAATCTCTTTCCACCACATCAGTCTATGTCTCCCACTGCACTGGCAACTTCACGAAGATTGTCCAGCGCCTGCCTGTGCGCATTCGCATCGATCCCGATCAGCATCATCAATGCCGACGTCAGCCCGCTGCAGGCTCCCGTGTTTGCCGGTGATCGCGCTGTGCAACTGGGGGCAACGGCCCTTGGGATTCTCTGGTGGCTATATGCTGCGCGGGTGCTTACGGAAATCATCGGTCTGTGGAATTAACAACATTTAACTCGCAAGCCACGGCCCTGCAACCAAGAATGAAACCCTCTGCGCATACCTGTTTATCCAAAGGAGGTGGTGCTGACCCTTCGTGTAATGCGCTGGCGCATTCCCATCGTTTCAAGGACATTATTATGGCCCACGTTCAGCACAACGTCGCCCGCGCGTCAGCCACACAAACGCGAGGTACACCATGAAGAACCCGGTGCTTTGCTGCTGCCTGTTGTGTGTTGGAAAGGTTATGGCTGCAGACTCGACAGAGCCCAAAACCTCGGACTTTCTAGAGGACGCAACGCTCAACGTTATCAGCCGAAATTTCTTCTTAAACAATGATAACCGCTCCGAAAACGCCGCGAAAAATTACCAGCGAGAATGGGCACAGGGCTTCATCACGACGTTTGAGTCAGGCTTCACGCCCGGAACATTTGGTTTTGGTGTGGATGTGCATGCTTTTGTCGGGCAAAAACTCGATGGCGGTAAGGGACACTCAGGAACCGGGCTTTTACCCGTCGACAGTGATGGAGAGTCCGCACAAAACTTCAGCGACGGTGGCGGCGTGATCAAGACTCGCCTCTCGCAGACCTTTATCAAGTTCGGCGAGATGGAAGTGGAAACCCCAGTCTTCGACACTTCCGACAAACGTCTGCAACCCGAATACGCAACGGGATGGCTCTTAGAAAGTGACGAGCTTACTGGCATACACTTGGTCGGTGGCAAATTCACGGCATTCAAAAACCAGGACTCCTCCTCTTCTAAAGGGGATTTTGCCGGGTATGGCGTTAACACCGATATGGGCTCAATCAGCTTCGTTGGGGCTGACCTCACGTCCAACAAGAACCTAGGCGCCAGGCTGTATTCATCCCAGCTAACAGACACTTGGAGACAGTATTATGCGAACGTGTATGTCCGTCGCTGGGATACGTTTGTAGATTTCAACATCTACCATACGATTGACTACGGGCGCTCAGTTGCGGGAGGCATCAACACAACAGCTTATAGCCTTTCTGCCAAACACAATATTGGCAACCAAGCCTTTACCCTGGCGGTCCAAAAAAATCATGGTGACACGCCTTTCGATTTCGTAGGGGGCGACTCCATATACCTAGCCAACGCCATCAAGTTCGCCGATTTCAATGGCCCCCCATGAGCGTTCCTACCAAGCCCGCTACGACCTGGATTTCGCATCCATGGGATTTCCTGGGCTCAAGTTCATGTCACGGTATGTGACTGGACGTGATATCGACGGTACTCATGCGCCGCAAGGAGGGGCTTACTTCCCTTTTGATCCTAGCGAACAGGAGTATGTCCCTCAGCAAGGCAAAGGCGGGAAGCACTGGGAGCGCGACATTGATCTAAGCTACACCGTCCAGTCCGGGGCCGGCGAAAGATCTTTTAGTGCATTTCACCCACGTTTCTCATCGGGCGAACGAAGCACAAGGCGGGCCGGACATCGACCGCATTTACTTTATCCTTGAGTACAACTTCAAACTGCTGTGATTCCTCAGCCGTTGCAGAAAACGACGGATCTCAACAGACATGCGATCCGCTCGGAACAGCCTTGCCCGGACTCAATTTTCAGCCCTGCGTATTTGGCGACGATCTGCTTGTCCACCAGCCCTCATAGCCCTCATAGCCCGCCAGCAGCGATTAAAACGCTTTCAACAGGAAATCTAAAAAACTTTGGTGCGCTATCCGACGTATAGGCACCCTCACCCACCCACCTTGGCAAGTTGGTGCAGTAATGACAACGGTAAGCTCCTGCCCGATTTATTGATGACACTTTCAGATAATCAGCAGCAGGAAGTAACCCGTGCACGGTCAATCAGTTCGAGCAGCGTGGCGTTTGACATGTTCCTGTCAGCCGCCAGTCACCCTGACGTCAGTTCCGCCCACCTAAAGTAACGCCATGACTGGTCCTGCGATGTCAGCCGCAAGGAGAAACGCAAATGAGCCATCCTGATACCCACGACAGCGCTCTTAATCAATTCACCTGGCCATCGACGCTTGACAGCAATCTGGATAGAAAAGACCTGCTGCTCTGCGTGTTCGCCGAGCAGCGATTGGTGGCCGCGCAGGTCCGAGCCTGCAAGCTGGATCAAAAGGACTACCTGTTGTCCCTGATTGATTCGGCGTCCACGGTGAGCGACGGCACTGGGCCGCCATCAGGTTTCGATGCCAATCGAATGCGCAACGTCATCGCCGAAGCGGCCACCAAGGGGCATTGGGGCAAACCCTCAGGACATGGCCGAGCGCAGGGCATCGCCGCACACTATGACTCGCAGACCTGCGTGGCAGTCGTGCTCGACGTCGAGGTGAGCGACGAGGGTCGCGTGAGCGTTCATGACATGGTGG
This sequence comes from Pseudomonas hefeiensis, assembly GCF_030687835.1. Classification (NCBI taxonomy): domain Bacteria; kingdom Pseudomonadati; phylum Pseudomonadota; class Gammaproteobacteria; order Pseudomonadales; family Pseudomonadaceae; genus Pseudomonas; species Pseudomonas hefeiensis. The sequence goes on along the minus strand of NZ_CP117449.1, from coordinate 3,335,440 downwards.
TTGTCGCGGACTTGGGGCTTGTAGAGAACCCTGGTCGCCTGCGCTCGCAGCTTAAAGGCGCCTGCCTGATGGGGGTGGCGTTCGTGACGTCCTGTGATAATGGCTCCCCCACGGATAATCCGAGCCCGGTAGATGACAGTTGCACCAACTGGCCACTCCTCTCGTTGCTGCCGAGGCAAATCGCGGTGTACCTGATCAATCCCACTCAGACCCTTGAGGCCCGCCAGCCCAGCCAGCTTATTTACGTGCCTGTCGTCCGGGCTTTGTGCAATGCGATTTGCAACGCCACGGGCGCCCGTCCCGGCCACTTCCCGTTCAGAAGCCAATTGCTCGAAAGAACGGTATATCGATGACACCGCCTGCGGGGTACATCTTTCGTTTTTGATGGAATATCAACATGGACACACAGGAAAACCGATGAAAGCACTCTACGCGCTCTTGCTGATCGGCCTTACCGGTTGCGCGCGCGCCCCGGTCGAGGTCGCCCAGCCAGCGCCGGTCAGCTTCGGCGACTATCGCTTGCAAACTCTGGCACAGATTGAGCGCAATCGGCATTTTCAGAATCCCGACCACACCTTGGAACTGGCCTGGAACGCTCCCCGTGAGTGGGTGCCCGTGCAACCCAATGGTAGAGGTGTTCTTCTGGTTCATGGCCTTGGCGATTCGCCTGGCTCATTCGTAGATATCGCGACACAACTGGCCAGCCGAGGATATCGGGTACGCACCGTGCTGCTGCCCGGACACGGCACCCGGCCGGCCGATATGCTCGACGTTGATATCAATGATTGGCGTCGAACCGTGGAACAACAGGTGACGCTGCTACGCAAAGATGTCGGCCACGTCTACCTCGGCGGTTTCTCCACCGGTGCCAACCTGGTTGTGGCTTACGCCATGGACGATCAGTCGATCGCCGGGCTGCTGCTGTTTTCCCCGGCGTTCAAGTCCAACGTTCCGTTTGATTGGGTGTTGCCGTGGCTGGCAAAGGTCAAACCGTGGCTACGGCAGCCGGCCAGCGCGGCCCCACAGCAGACGTCACTGCGCTACCAGAACGTGCCGACCAATGGCTTCGCCCAGTTTTACCTGAGCAGTACCGCCGTGCGCAGCAAGCTGGCATTGCACGGCTTCGACCGCCCGGTACTGGTGGTCAGTGCTGCCCATGATTCGGTGGTGGATGTGGCCTTTGTACGGGACTCTTTCAATCGGCGTTTCCCCAATCCGGGGTCGCGGATGATCTGGTACGGCAACCTCGCCAACGAATTGCAAAGTCCACGCGTGTTGGTGCGCAGCGACCAGTTGCCGGCCGAGCAGATCAGTCAGTTTTCCCATATGGGTGTGCTGTTCTCCCCCGACAATCCGCAATACGGTCGACAAGGTAACCAGCGCCTGTGCTGGAACGGCCAGAGCGACACGGCGTACCAGCAATGCCAGGCAGGTGGCCCTGTCTGGTATTCGGACTGGGGTTATCGTGAGCCAGGCAAAGTCCACGCACGGTTGACCTACAACCCGTACTTCGCCTGGCAATCTGAGGTTATGGCGCAGGTGCTGGAGGCCGGGGCTCAAGAGCACCCCGGCAACCCGGGCATTGGCGGTGGCGATGCAAATGACAGCAACCGCTTAAATCCTCGGTCCGAACTGGCCATGGATTGATCGCGATGTCGTGAATCTTAAACTGCGCAGGGAAGTTGTCGTCATGTTGCAATCGAAGATCCCCCGTACCGTTTTCAGTGTGTCGCTGACACTTGGCAGCTTGTTGATCATGGGTGGCACAACGTGGTGGCTGTGGTCGCGAGAGTCGGTGGCTGCTGTGACAACCGCCCCGCCTACGGTTCCGGTCAGTACAATCGAAATGCGCCACCGCGACGTGCCTGTACTCATCCACGCGATAGGTAACGTGCGCTCTCTGCACAGCGTCGAAATCCGCTCCCAGCTTGACGGCTTTCTGCTGGAGTTGCCGGTCAAAGAAGGTCAGGTCGTCAAGCGCGGAGATCTCCTGGCACGTATCGATGATCGCGCCATCATTGCCGCCCTGGAGCACGCCAAGGCACAAACGTCTGTGGCTCAAGCTCAGTTGGCTTCGGCGAGCCTTGATCTCAAGCGTTACCGTGTACTGGCCACGAACCAGGCTATATCGGCGCAAACCCTCGACCAGCAAGAAGCGATGGTTGCTCAATTGCGCGCAACGGTGCAGAGCCAGCAAGCGACCGTCACCGCCAATCAGGTGCAGTTGTCCCATACCCGGATCCTGTCCCCTACTGATGGTCGGATCGGCATCCGTAACGTTCATGAAGGCAGTTATGTCCGGGCCAGTGACACGCAAGCCTTGTTTTCAGTGGTTCAGCTGGACCCGATCAGCATCGAGGCCGCGCTTCCCCAGGCGCTCCTGCCGCAGTTGCGTACGCTGGTTGCCGGCGCAGGGCAAGCGCCGGTGACCCTTCGCGCGTACTCGGGCGACGGCGGTGAACTTTTGAGCGAGGGAAGCCTGAGCCTGATCGATAACCGGGTTTCCGACGCCACTGGGACGGTGCGGATCAAAGGCGACTTTGCTAACGCCCAGGGACGCCTATGGCCGGATCAATCGGTGGTGATCACTGTGCAGGCCGCGATACTGCGCGAGGCCATGGTGGTGCCGCAGCGTGCTCTGCGACAGGGCGCGCAAAATACGTTCGTCTGGCGCGTCAGAGACGGCAAGGCCTCTCCTCAGCCAGTGACGGTCACCTACGCCGACGCTGACATTGCGGTGGTCGAAGGCGTTGAAGCCGGCGACCGGATCGTTGACGACGGCTATTCACGGCTGCGTCCGGGCACGCAGGTACACATGCTTGATGGTCGCGATACAGCACCCTCCTCGGTCGCCAGCGAAAGTGCTTTCTGATGGCCGGCCGCAATGTCTACGCCTGGTGTATGGATCACCCCATCGGCACTATTTTGTTGAGTTTTGCTCTGGTATTGCTCGGGGTGATCGCCTACCCCCGTTTGTCCATCGCACCGCTGCCGGAAGCCGATTTTCCGACGATCCAGATCACCGCGACACTGCCGGGAGCCAGTGCCCAGACCATGGCCTCCTCGGTAGCGACGCCGCTGGAAGTCGAACTGAGCTCGATACCCGGCATTACCGAGATGACCTCGGCCAGTTCGTTGAGCATGCTGACGCTGACGCTGCAGTTCGCGCTGGACAAAAATATCGACGCGGCCGCGCAGGAAGTCCAGGCGGCAATCAATAATGCGTCGGCGCGTTTGCCCAGTGACATGCCTAGCCTGCCGGTATGGCGCAAGGTCAATCCTGCCGACAGTCCGATCCTGATTCTCAGCGCTTACTCCGCTAACTTGTCGCTGATGCAAGTCAGTGATCTGGCCGATACCGTGCTCTCTCGGCAACTCAGTCAGCTGGCGGGAGTTGGCCTGATCAACGTAGTGGGCGAGCGCCGCCCGGCGATCCGTATCCAGGCCCGTCCAGAGGTTCTCGCGGCCGCCGGTGTGACATTGGCAGACATCCGCACCGCAGTGCAGAGCGCCAGCGTCAATCTGCCCAAGGGGGCTTTGTTCGGTAAACACCGAGTCTCCCATCTGGAAGTCAACGATCAGCTCTTCGAACCCCGCGAATATGACAATGTCATTGTCACCTACCGCAACGGCTCGGCGGTGCGGGTACGGGATCTGGCACGGGTCACATTAGGCTCCGAGGATGACTACACGCAAAGCTGGCCCAATGGCCAATCGGGCGTCGTACTCGTGATCCGGCGACAGCCGGGGGCCAACATCGTCGCCACCGTCGATCGTATTCAGGCAGCCCTCCCCCATCTCAAGGCGTCCTTGCCAGCAGACATGACGGTCGACGTGTTGAACGATCGGACCCGCACCATCCGCTCCTCCTTGCATGAGGTGGAGTTGACGCTGGGCATCGCGATCATTCTGGTAATCGGCGTCATGGCGTTGTTCCTGCGACAACTGTCAGCCACGCTGATCGTGACCACTGTGCTGGGGGTATCGTTGGTGTCGACATGCGCGGTGATGTACCTGGCCGGTTTCAGCCTGAACAACCTGACGCTGGTGGCGATTGTCATCGCGGTCGGTTTCATCGTCGATGATGCGATCGTAGTGATCGAAAACATCCACCGACACCTGGAGCTGGGTGAGGACAAACGCACAGCGGCGCTCAAGGGCATCAGCGAAATCGGCTTTACGGTGGTGTCCATCAGTGTGTCGCTGATTGCCGCCTTCATCCCCCTGCTCTTCATGGGTGGCGTGATCGGTCGATTGTTCCGCGAGTTTGCCCTGACCTCCGTGGCCGCCATCATGCTTTCGGCAGTGGTCTGCCTGACCCTGGCCCCGACGCTCGCCTCCCTTTTCATGAAGGCGCCCAGCCATCGTGTCGAATCAGACAAAGACTTCTTCGCCGGTTTGCTAAAACGCTACGATCGCACATTGACCTGGACGCTTGGTCATCAGCGAATCATGTTAGGCGTGTTTTTTGCAACCGTGGCCCTCAGCGTGGCCAGTTTCATCATGATTCCCAAAGGCTTCTTTCCATTGCAGGACACGGCCTTCATCCAGGGGTTTACCCAGGCCTCCGCCGACATCCCCTATGAGGAGATGGTCGAGAAACACAAACAACTGGAAGCGATTTTCAGCAAGGATCCGGCGGTCATCAGTTATAACCACGCCATCGGTGGCACCATCACCGACTCGATCGGCAATGGTCGGGTCTGGCTGGTGTTGAACGACCCGGGGGAGCGCGACGAGACGGTCAGTCAGGTCATTGACCGGTTACGCCCGCAACTGGCGCAGGTGCCTGGCATCCAGGTGTTTCTGCGCGCCGTGCAGGACATCAACCTCAGTGCCGGCCAGCCCCGGGCGCAGTATCAATACGTGTTGCGTGCGCAGAGCAGTGCCGAGCTGGCGACCTGGGCCACCGCGCTGACCGATCGGCTGCGGGCCAACCCGCTGTTCCGTGATGCTTCCCATGACCTGCAACTGGATGCCAACATCACCCGTATCACCCTGGATCGCGACGAGGCCGCACGTTATGGCTTCACCGCCCAAGACCTGGACAACGCGCTGTACGATGCCTTCGGACAACGGCAGATAAGCGAGTACCAGACCGAGGTCAACCAATACCAAGTGATACTCGAACTGAGCACGGCACAACGCGGCAATGCCGAAAGCCTCAGTTACTTCCACCTGCGTTCGCCGCTGACCGGGCAGATGGTGCCACTCCTCACGTTTGCGCGGATCGAGCCGCCGGCGAGCGGTCCTGTGGTAATCAACCACAACGGCATGCTGCCGGCCGCAAATCTGTCTTTCAACCTCGCCCCTGGAGTTGCACTCGGGCAGGCGGTGGCGGCACTTCAGGACATCGAACGCGAGATCGGCATGCCGACGTCTGTGAACGGCACCTTCCAGGGCTCTGCCCAGGCGTTCCAGTCGTCCCTGGCCAGCCAACCGTTTTTGATCCTGGCCGCGCTGGTGGCCGTCTACATCATCCTGGGTGTGCTTTATGAAAGCCTGGTGCATCCACTGACCATCCTTTCAACCCTGCCGTCCGCCTGCATTGGCGCGATTGTGTTGCTGTGGGCCTGGCAATTGGACTTTTCGATCATGGCACTGATCGGCCTGATCCTGCTGATCGGCATCGTCAAGAAAAACGGCATTCTGCTGATCGACTTCGCCATCCACGCACAGCGCGAACGCAACCTGTCCGCTCGCGACGCCATCCATCAGGCGTGCCTGGCGCGTTTTCGGCCGATTCTCATGACCACTCTGGCCGCCCTGCTCGGTGCCGTGCCCTTGATGATGGCCTTCGGCACGGGTGCCGAGTTGCGCGAACCGCTCGGGGTCGCAATTGTCGGTGGCTTGATGCTCAGCCAGGTGCTGACATTGCTGACGACGCCGGTGGTGTTCGTGGCACTCGATAACCTGCGCCACCGGAAAAAAGCTCAGCCTGTCGCCAACCTGGAGCACTCTGCATGATTTGCAGACCGCCACGTCTTGCCAAGGAAGGCTTCGAGGCTAGCCGTCCGCTCTCCGGCGATTGCCTCCCGACCCATGTGCTATTGTCAGAGAGACGGATCTAATCATACGTCCGCTCTGACTCAGTGCAGATCGCAGGGCCGATATGGAGATCACCTCTGTGGTGAATGTACACCGATTGTTCGACACAACGCCCCCTGCTGCTCCCTGTGGCGACGACCTTGAGTACGCCGCCTTCCTTACGGCCAACTGACGCCCGAACACGAGCCAAGGAAGCCGTAGATGGCAATCACTCAAAACAACCGTTTGGTACAGGTCGACAGTCCCCTCGGCGGTGATGTCCTATTGTTGCAGAGCCTGGATGGCAGCGAAGAGCTGGGGCGGCTGTTTCACTACGAATTGGACCTTACCTCCGAAGACCGGGCGATCAAGTTCGATCAGTTGCTGGGCAAGCCGATGGGCTTGACCCTGGAGCTGTACAACGGAGGCAAACGCTATTTCCACGGGATTGTCTGTAGCTGCCGACAACTGACCGGCCACGGTCAGTTCGCGGGTTACCGCGTCAGTCTGCGACCGTGGTTCTGGCTGCTCACGCGGACCTCGGACTGTCGGATTTTCCAGAACAAGACGGTGCCGGACATCATCAAGCAGGTGTTTCGCGACCTCGGTTTCTCTGATTTCGAAGACAGCCTCAGCGCCAGCTACCGCGAATGGGAATATTGCGTTCAGTACCGCGAAAGCAGCTTCGATTTCGTCAGCCGGCTGATGGAACAGGAAGGTATCTATTACTTCTTCCGCCATGAAAAGGAGCGTCATGTACTGGTGCTGGCCGACGCCTATGGCGCTCACTCCGCGCCGGCGGACTACGACTCGGTACCCTTCTATCCGCCCGATCGGCAAATGCGCGAACGCGATCATTTCTACGACTGGCAACTGGCGCGGGAAGTCCAGCCTGGTTCGCTGGCGCTGAACGACTATGACTTCCTGCGCCCGCGCGCCAGCCTTGAGGTGCGTTCCAGTGTGGTACGCAACCACAGCAACGCTGACCACCGGCTCTATGACTACCCCGGTGAATACCTGCAGAGCAACGACGGCGATCACTACGCGCGTACCCGCATCGAAGCCATTCACAGCCAGTTCGAGCGCGTGCAGTTGTGCGGACGCGCCCGCGGGCTGGGCTGCGGCCATTTGTTCACGCTGACGGGTTACGACCGTGCGGACCAGAATCGCGAATACCTGGTGGTGGTCGCGCGCTATCAGATCCGTCAGGAAGTCTATGAAAGCGGCCAGTCGGACATCGCCGAACAGTTCGTCAGCGAGCTGGACTGCATGGATGCCAACCAGGCCTTCCGCCCTCTCCCTCTGACGCCCATGCCCATTGTCCGCGGGCCGCAGACCGCTGTGGTGGTTGGCCCCAGTGGCGAGGAGATCTGGACCGACCAGTATGGCCGGGTCAAGGTGCATTTCCATTGGGATCGCCATGACCAATCCAACGAAAACAGCTCCTGCTGGATTCGCGTGTCCCAGGCCTGGGCTGGCAAAAACTGGGGGGCCGTGCAGATCCCGCGGATCGGTCAGGAAGTGATCGTCAGCTTCCTCGAAGGCGACCCGGACCGGCCAATCATCACCGGTCGCGTCTACAACGCCGAACAGACCGTGCCCTACGGGTTGCCGGCCAATGCCACCCAGAACGGGGTGAAAAGCCGTTCAAGCAAGGGCGGTTCACCGGCCAACTTCAATGAAATCCGCATGGAGGACAAGAAAGGCGCCGAACAGCTGTTTATCCACGCCGAAAAAAACCAGGACATCGAGGTCGAGAACGACGAGACCCATTGGGTCGGCCATGACCGCAGCAAGACCATCGACAACGACGAAACCGTGCACGTCAAACACGACCGCACTGAGACGGTGGACAACAACGAAACCATCAAAATCGGCGTGGACCGCAAGGAAACCGTCGGCAACAACGAAACCATCTCCATCGGCGTGAACCGCACCGAAGATGTGGGCAGCGACGAGAACATCACCATCGGCGCCAACCGCACCGAAAACGTGCGCAACAACGAGACCATCACCATCGGCGCGGACCGCACGGAAAAGGTCGGTGCCAACGAAAATATCACCATCGTCAGTAACCGCACCGAAGACGTGGGCGGTAACGAGACCATCGGCATCAGCGGCAACCGTAACGAAACGGTCAAGGGCAACGAAGGGATCGAGATCAATGGCAACCAGAGCACCCGGATCGGCCAGAACGAATCCCGTGACGTCGCCCAGAGCCGCACCACTGACATCAAGCAGAACGACAGCCTGGACGTTGGCAAGCACTTCTCCCTCAACGCCGGCGACTCCATCAGCCTGACCACGGGTGCGGCGAGCATCACCATGAAGAAGGACGGCACCATCGTGATCAGCGGCAAGAACATCACCATCGACGGCTCCGGCGCCATCAACATCAAGGCGAACAAGAACGTTGTCGTCAAAGGCCAGAAAATCCTGCAGAACTAGCCACGGAGTGGGCGCCATGACCGTTGAATATCATTTAACCGTTTCCTCCACCGCCACGCCCGCGCGCGTGGATGGCGTTGTGATTGGGGTGCTGCTGGATGTGCCCAGTGCAGATGCCCCTGTGGTCGCCTTCCCTGGCTGCCCCGGCGAAACCGGCCTCGTCGCGCGCACCACCACCCCACTCGCCCGTGAAGACATCGGCGCCCAGGTCGCGCTGATGTTCGAGGCCGGCGACCTGACCCGGCCGCTGGTGATCGGTCGCATCCAGCGTCTGCCGCAAACCACAACGCCAGCCGTCGCCCACCTGGACGGCGAGCGCCTGGAGTTCAGCGCGGAGCGGGAAATCGTCCTGCGCTGCGGCAAGGCAAGCATCACCCTCACGCGTGAGGGCAAGGTGCTGATTCGAGGGACCTACCTCTCGAGCCGGTCATCCGGCGTGAACCGTATCAAGGGCGGTTCGGTGCAGATCAACTAGACAGGTAGTCGACTCATGGAGCTGCTCAACGCCAGCAAACTGCTTGCTGCCTACACCCAAGGCCTGGAGCCCGATGGCCGCGAATCCCTGGTGATCGTGGCCAAAGGCACTTTCAATTTGCCGCTGGACGGCCGTCCGGCAACCCTCGCCGACACTCAGCAGCCACTGCTGATGGCCGATACTTTCTTCGACGAGCCTGGCCTCAGCGCTCCGCTTCAGGAAATGGACTTCGCCCCGATCAAGCCGTTTTGCGATGTACTGGTACGCGGCAAGGCCTATGCCCCGGGTGGGCGGCCCGTGACGCAGCTGGCCGCGGGCATTCGTATCGGTCAGATGAGCAAGGCCTTTTCCGTCCTCGGTCCCCGACAATGGCAACCGGGGCTATTGGGCGTTTCTCCCGGCTTACCGCAGCCTTTTACCGAGCAGGACATCTCCTATGCCCAGGCTTTTGGCGGCAGCCATCCGATGGCGAAAGACCCTGAAATGCGTCACTGTTACCCGGACAATCCGACCGGATGTGGCTGGTTCCCACGTAGCATGGGGAGTGCTGACATTGTCGGCATGCCGATGCCGAACACCGAGCAATTGGGCAAGCCGATCGAGAGTCCCTCTGGCGACTTCCGCCCAATGGCTCTTGGCCCCATCGGCCGCAGTTGGCCGCAGCGCGCTCGCTTCGCCGGTACTTACGACGATGCCTGGTTGGCCGACTGCTTTCCGTTTCTGCCGCAGGATTTCGACAGCCGCTACTTTCAGGCTGCCCCTGATGATCAGCAGATTCCTTACCTGCGTGGCGGCGAGGATGTGCTACTGCTCAACCTCACGCCCCGGGAGCGCGCGGGCTTTCGCATCCCTGAAATGGACGTGCCGGTGACCTTCTTCCTGAAAAAAGGTGGTCATGAGACGGTGCAGGCGGTGATCGATACCCTGCTGATCGACACAGACGCGCTCCAGGTGCAGCTGACCTGGCGTGTCTCCCGTCCACTACGACGCAATATGTTCGAGATCGCCCAGGTGCTGGTCGGCACTATGTCCACGGGCTGGTGGCGCGCCCGCAAACTGGGCAAGGATTACTACCCGTCGCTCTCCTCTCTGGTAAAAGCCAGGCGCGCTCCCGAGGAGACGGACTGATGAGCGCTCTTTGCATCATCGGCTCTGGCATGGTCAGCGCTGTCGGCCTCAGTGCACCGGCGAGCTGCGCGGCGATCCGCTGCGCCATCGACAACTTTCAGGAAACTCGCTTCATTGACCAAGGTGGCGAATGGCTGATTGCCGCCAGCGTACCTCTGGAACAACCCTGGCGCGGCCGCACCAAGCTGATCAAGATGGCCGCCCGCGCCGTCGCCGAGGCGCTACAAAGTACCCCCAACGTCGATCCGGAAAAGACTCCGCTGCTGCTGGGGGTAGCGGAAGCCGAGCGCCCCGGCCGCCTCGATGGTCTCGATAAGGGGCTGCTGCACGCCATCGAAGCCGAACTGGGCTTGCGCTTTCATCCCAGTTCCAACGTCATCGCCCGTGGACGGGTCAGCGCTGCCGTGGCCCTGCTTAATGCGCGTACGCTGATCTACCAGGGCGGCCATCGCCACGTACTGATTGTCGGCGTCGACTCCTTCTTGAACGGACCGACACTGGCCGCTTTCGAAGCACGCGAACGCCTGCTCACCAGCCAGAATTCCAACGGTTTTATCCCCGGCGAAGGCGCCGCCGCCGTGGTCCTGGCCGCCCCCGTAGCCAGCGAAGAGCCGCAATTGGCTTGCATCGGCCTGGGGTTCGGCGTGGAGAAGGCCACTGTGGAGGCCGAAGACATTCCCCTGCGCGCCGAAGGCCTGACCCAAGCTGTACGGGCGGCCCTTAGCGAAGCCGGCTGTGGGTTGGAGCAAATGGATTATCGGCTCACCGACATCTCCGGCGAGCAGTACTACTTCAAGGAAGCCTCCTTGGCCCTCAGCCGGACCCTGCGCGTGCGCAAGGAATTCTTCCATCTCTGGCACCCGGCCGACTGCATCGGCGAAGTCGGCGCCGCCATCGGCCCGGTGATACTCGCCGTGGCACTGGCCGCCAGTCGCAAGGGCTATGGCGAAGGGCCGAACATCTTCTGCCACCTGGGCAACGACGCTGGCGAACGCGCCGTCGCACTGCTCAGTTACCAGACGGTGAGGGCTGCGTAATGGCCAACGAGGTCTTTGCCAACGGTATGGAGATATCCTGCAAGGCGGCGGATGGCAAGTCCATTGCTGCGTTCCCGGATGTCTGTTTCACCCCACCCCAGGCCCCGCCTACCCCGCTGGGGGTTCCGATTCCTTACCCCAATACCGGCATGGCGAAGGACACCATCAATGGATCACGGACGGTAAAAATCAGTGGCAAGGAGGTCATGCTCAAGAACAAGAGCTACTTCAAAACCAGCACAGGGGATGAAGCTGGAAACGCACCGAAGAAAGGGATAGTGACCAGCAAGATCAAGGGAAAGGTGTACTTCACTGCATGGTCGATGGATGTGAAGTTCGAGGGGGAAAATGTAGTCAGGAACATGGACCTGACGACCCATAACCATGCGTCGCAGCCGGGCAATAGTCCTACTTGGCCCTATATTGACACGGTTGCGGCAGCCAACGATTCCCATCCCTGTCACGCCGTAGCAAAGGGATTGAAAGATAACAATTGCCAGCGCCATGTCGATGCAAACACCTACTCAACAGGTGCGGTCAATCGGGCCGGCGCATCAGCGGACTTGTGCGGTGATCCAAAATGCAAAAAAGCAATGGAGTGCGTGCTTACACCCTATGCACCCTCGAACTGCTGTGACGGGAAAACACCACACCATGTAGTGCCTAAATCACAATTCAAGGAGAGAGGGAAAGGTGGTAAGGCGCTCCTGCTCGATGCGCAAGGAGCCAATAAGTACGACCCCGACAAGGCTCCGTGCATTTGTGAAGATGGCCATAGTCACTCCACCGGGACCCACGGTGACATTCATGAAGAGACGAACCTCCTCACGGTGAGTCATCCGGCCGTTGCGCCACATGTTACCGGCAAGACCATTGATCCAAATGCTCGCTGGAGTGTTGCCGAAGCCGAAGCGGTCGGAGCGCAGGCCGCCGAAAAAGGTGGCAGTAAGTGCGATAAGGGCTGCACGCAAAGCCAAATGCGAGAAGGTCATCAACAGATGAATATCGGTCCGACGGACCAAATCCGTCCATCAACGGCCGGACGCGTTCCAGAACCCTCGGATACGACGACCCTATGACATCTATTTTCAAGGAGATTCCACATGCCTGACACACCGTTGAAAGGCCTCATCATGCGCACTGCGGTAGTACGTCTACCGGGCCTTGGTTATATCTATGCCGCAGACCCTAAAAAAGAAGCCGATGAGATTCCACACGCCATTACGTTCAAATACAAGGATGGCACTTTTACCAGGGGCGAGGCCAACTATGATGCCCATTCGTTAGCCGTTGTTTCTCAGCCTGAGCTTGGACTCATTTCCATCTCTGGCGTCGGCTATTACTCAGCCATCATGGCAAGCGGCACCACTACCGGTGACATATTCGACGACAGCACACCTGCACCTCAAGAGCCGAGAACGGGCGGTATTCGCGCGGTGGCGGCGATAAACGGAAAAGCCTTTGCGGTCGGCCTAAGGGGTATGGTGTACCGCTTTGACGGCCCCAAACGTTGGGTACGGGTCGATGATGGCTTACCGAAAACTTTCAACGTGCAGGCGATTCATGGTTTCTCAGATACAGAAATCTATGCAGTTGGCCGGGATGGCGCGATATGGCTATTTGATGGTCGTCATTGGCGCCCTTGCGAATCGCCGACATCGGTGACTCTCACATCGGTCAGGTGCGCACCTGATGGAGCGGTGTACATAGCGGGCCATCACGGTGTGCTGTTGCAAGGGCGCAAGGACATGTGGAGCGTCATCGATCAAACGGTAGTCTCCGATAATATCTGGGATCTGGAATGGTTTATCGATGCTCTTTACGTCTCTACCATGTCCAATGTCTATCGGTTGAAACAATCGCAATTGGAGCCTGTGAACTTCGGTGATGATCCTCCGGCGTCCTGTTACCAGTTGAGCGCCGGTACTGACGTCATGTGGTCGAATGGTGAATTCGATCTTATGTCTTTTGATGGAGTTGAATGGACGAGGATCGTTTGAGTAATTGTCTGGCTTTGACCGATGGGCCTTCCCAGATAGGCTCCTTATGATGTCTTCGATTGTGATTGACCAGCACGCCGAAGAGGTAACGTTCCTCGCGGGCTTGCGCGACTACGCCGTTCGGGCACCCCACTACGACCTCGTACACTTGACCACCCTGGACAATCGCATCGAAGCCCATCTGGACGGCCTACACATCGCAGGTTTACCCGGACTGGAGGTGCTGCTGCAGCAACTGACCCCCACCGCGTTGGGGGAGGTATTTGCCGCCACGGTGCTGGCCTTCGAAACCGGCCATGTCGCAGCCATGGCCACCCTGGCTGGACATATGCGCGCCCACGGAGAAAGCGAACGCTATATGGCTGCGGCCTTGGGTTGGCTGGAGTGGCCGCGGGTCGCGCCCTGGATCGACCGCCTGCTCGCCTCCCCCGAGCCCCTGTTCCGCCGCCTCGGCCTCGCGGCCTGCGGCATGCATCGCCACGATCCGGGCCCCGCCCTGCTTATCGGACTTTCCGATACCAACCCCAGCGTGCTGGCACGTGCCGCCCGTACGGCTGGCGAGTTGCGCCGACGTGACCTGCTGCCGACGATTCGTACCCATCGTCTGCATGAGAATACGGCCACGCGCTTCTGGGCCAATTGGGCCACCGCACAGATGGGCGACGCGCAAGCCCTGGAGCCATTGCGACAATTCGCCGGGCAACCGGGCGAGTTCCAGTACCGCGCGCTCTGCGTAGTGCTGGCCTGGCAGGAACGCGAGCCCAGCATCGCCTGGATACGCCAGTGGGTACAGGATCCCAGGGATCGGCGCATCGGCATCCAGGCCCTTGGACTGCTGGGCGATCCGGTCTGCGTACCGTGGTTGATCCAGCAGATGAGCGACCTGCCCTATGCCCGGGTCGCCGGTGAAGCCTTCAGCCTGATCACCGGTGCTGACCTGGCGCTACTCGACCTGGAATTGCAGGACCTGCCGGATTTCGATGCGGGCCCGAACGACAACCCTGAAGACCCCAATGTCGCGATGGACCCCGATGAAAACCTGCCCTGGCCTGACCCGCAGGCAATCGAAAGATGGTGGCAAGCCAATGGCGGACACTTCCAGGCGGGTACTCGTTATATGCTGGGATTGGCCCATAGCGAACACAGCTTTCAGCAAGCCCTTATCCACGGCCAGCAACGCCAGCGCATCGCCGCCGCCTGCGGCATCGCCCGCTATCGACTAACCGAAGTGCTTTTCCCCACGAGCGCACCGGCTTGGCGGCAAAGGCGCTTGTTATTCGGGCAATGAGCAAGCGCTGTCTTTCGACCAGGAGTCGCCTCGCAGCAACATGAGCTCAATATCGGGCAGTCCGCTGCCCTCCAGAAAACAAAACACCCCGCGAGAGCTTTGCTCTTGCAGGGCGTCGCGTCACTGTCTCGCCGACCACTGTGTCTTCAGTGGTTTTGAATCATGGTGGGGTTATTGCGCGCCCTGTTTTTCGATCAGCGCAGCGAGCAGCCTGTACTCCTCAGAAGACAGGTCGGTGAGCGGTGTACGTACCGGGCCTGCGTCATGGCCGACAATTCTTGCACCGGCCTTGACGATACTGACCGCGTAACCCGCGTTGCGGTTACGGATGTCCAGATAGGGCAGGAAGAAGTCGTCAATCATTTTGCCAACGGCCACCTGATCTTCCCTGGCAATCGCGTGATAGAAATCCATCGCCAGTTTAGGGACGAAGTTAAATACCGCCGACGAGTACACCGGAACCCCCAGCGCTTTATAGGCCGCGGCATAGACCTCGGCCGTCGGCAGACCGCCCAGGTACGAGAGTCGATCACCCAGGCGACGACGGATCGACACCATCAATTCAACATCGCCCAGGCCATCCTTGTAGCCGATCAGATTCGGGCAGCGATCGGCTAACCGTTCCAGCAGCGGTGCGGTCAGGCGGCACACATTGCGGTTGTAAACCACCACGCCGATCCTGACCGATTTGCATACGGCCTCGACATGGGCAGCCACACCCTCCTGGCTCGCCTCGGTCAAGTAATGAGGGAGCAACAGCAACCCTTTGGCGCCCAACCGCTCAGCCTCTTGCGCATATTGAATCGCCTGGCGCGTGGACCCGCCCACCCCCGCCAGGATCGGCACACTGCTGGCGCAGGTATCGACTGCGGTCTTGATGACTGCGCTGTATTCATCGGCCGCCAGGGAAAAGAACTCCCCGGTTCCCCCTGCTGCAAACAGCGCGCTCGTGCCATACGGCGCCAACCATTCCAAGCGCCGCGCATACCCAGCGGCGTTGAATTCACCGCGACTGTCGAAATCAGTCAACGGGAACGAAAGCAGCCCCGAGGAAAGGACGGATTTAAGCTCAGACGGAGTCATTGTTTTATCACCTGTTTTGATTGTCATTGGAAAGCAGTTGATGTCATACGTCATCATACAACAATAAATAAAACAATCTTTAAAACAGATGGCCGCAACTTTCGCCAACCTCTTCCCAACTGATTAATATTCCTTATCTAGTTAATAAGAACATTGACTTAGCCAGCACTGGCTTTGGCATTGACACAACTACGGCGGAAGGAAAGACTCACTCATGTCGTACGACGACATATAACAAATAATAAAAAGGTGACCTTACTTATGCTCCGTTTGCATCTTCTTGCAGCGCGCTCCAATCGGCTCAGCGGCGCGGTTCTCCTTGCAACACCGCCCCACAGCCTCAACCTGGTGCAAGCACGATGAACGCCGTACTGAAACTCTATTTTCTAACGCTGAAGGTATTGATCATTGCGTGCCTGGTTTGTATCACGGCGCTGATCTTCGCCAATGTCGTGTTGCGCTACGGCTTTAATTCCGGCTTGTTCTTCGCTGAAGAAATTTCCAGGTTGGCATTCGTCTGGCTGGTCTTCGCCGGCTCCCAACTCATGCTTCATGAAAAGGGTCATATCGGCGTCGATATCCTGACCAGCCGTGTCTCGCCCAAGATAGCCAAACATCTGTTGACGTTGACCTATCTGCTGATGCTGTTCGCCACGTCGCTGTTTCTCCAGGGCAGTTGGCAGCAGACAGTGATCAACCTGCATGTGGGCGCCCCTTCCACCGGCATATCCATGGGCTTGTTCTATGGCGCCGGGTTGGTCTTTTGCGTCTTGAGCACCCTGCTGCTCTGCGTTCAATTGGTGAAGCACTTGGCCACGCCGGCCGGCGTGCCCTTGTCCTCAGCCGCACACGGGGTGCTCAAATAATGGCCTTGGGCGTTTTTGTCGGCGTGCTGATGGCCGCCTTGCTCATAGGCGCGCCAATCGCCTATGCACTGATCCTCTGCGGCGTGGCCCTGATGTGGCTGCTCGGGTTGTTCGACGGCCAGATCATCGCGCAGAACATCATCAACTCGGCGGGCAGCTTCCCGTTGCTGGCCATTCCGTTGTTTATCATCGCCGGCGAGGTCATGAACAGCGGTGGCCTGTCCAAGCGCATCATCAACCTGGCTATTTCCCTGGTCGGCCATCTGCGCGGCGGCCTTGGCTACGTCACCATCTTCGCCGGGGTATTGCTCTCCAGCTTGTCGGGCTCGGCACTGGCCGATGCGGCGTCACTGACCGCGCTACTGCTGCCGATGATGGTCATCGCAGGTTACAACCGCAACCGCTCCGGCGGTCTGATCGCCTCGGTCTCGGTGCTTGGTTCGATTATTCCACCCAGCATCGGATTCGTGGTCCTGGGGGTCGCCTCCGGCTTGTCGATCACCAAACTGTTCCTGGCGGGTATCGCCCCGGGGCTGATGATCGCCACTGCGCTGGTCATCACCTGGTGGCTGGTGTCCCGTCGCGATAACGACATCGAGCTGAGCCCCAAGGCGTCAGGCAAGGAACGCCTCAAGGCCCTGGCTGACAGCACCTGGGCGCTGCTGTTGCCCGTGATCATCGTGGTCGGCCTGCGCTTCGGCATCGTGACGCCTACCGAGGCGGGTGCGGTGGCGAGTGTCTATGCGCTGCTGGTGTCGTCGCTGATCTACCGTGAGCTCAGCCTGAAGTCACTCAGCGAATTGCTGCTGCGCGCAGGAAAAACGACCGCGGCCGTCATGTTCCTGGTCGCCGCCGCCTCGATTCCGGCCTGGATGATCACCATCGCGGACATTCCGGGGCAGATCATCGACCTCATTCAACCGCTCATGGACAACCCGAAGCTGCTGATCGTGGTGCTCATGCTGCTGATTCTGCTGATCTCCATGGTCATGGACCTGACGCCGACGATTTTGCTGCTGGCGCCGATCCTCGTGCCTGTCGTGACCGCCGCGAACATCGACCCGATCTACTTCGGCGTGCTGTTCATGATCAATTGCTCCATCGGCCTGATCACCCCGCCCGTGGGCACGGTGCTCAACGTCGTCTGCGGCATCGGCAACATGCGCTACGAAGCGCTGCTCAAGGGCACCGTCCCGTTCCTGATCGCCGAAACCATCGTCCTCTTCCTCCTGGTGATCTTCCCTGACCTGGTCACTGTTCCAGCGCAATGGTTCGCCCACTAAAACAACCGACAAGAAAAAGGAAAAACCATGATCAAGCATCTAACCGTCCTGGCTGCCCTGCTGGCCAGCAGTTTGAGTTTCGCCGCCGAGTACAACGCTCACACGATCAAGTTTGCCGCCACCAGCCCGAAGGGAACGCCGCCGGCCATTGGCATGGAGCTGTTTGCCAAGAAGGTCAATGAACGCAGTGGCGGCAAGATCAAAGTACGGACCTTTCCCAATGGCGTACTGGGCGGCGACGTACAGGTGCTCTCCTCACTACAGGGCGGCGTGGTGGAAATGATGACCTGGAACGCCGGCCTGATGCTCAATCATGTGACTGACTTCGGCATTCTCGATTTCCCCTTTATCTACACCGATACCGCCAAGGTCGACGCCATGCTCGATGGCGAAGTCGGCAAGATGCTGATCGACCAGTTGCCCGCCAAGAACCTGGTGGGCCTGGCGTTCTGGGAGCTGGGCGTGCGCAACCTGACCAATAACGTGCGGCCGGTGCAGAAGATGGAAGACATCGCCGGCCTGAAAATTCGCGCGCAACAATCGCCGTTGTTCCTGGATGTGTGGACAGCACTCGGAGCGAATCCAACACCGTTGCCCTTCACCGAAGTGCACACCGCGCTCGAAACCCACACCGTGGACGGTCAGGAAAACCCGGCAGCCCTGATCCTCGCCTCAAGGTTCAATGAAGTGCAGAAATACCTCAGCCTGACCCATCACAACTACAACCCGCAGATCGTCCTGATCGGCAAACCCTTCTGGGACAACTTGAATGCCGATGAGAAGGCGCTGCTGACAGAGGTCGCCATGGAAGTGCGCCTTGAGCAACGGGAGATTTCCCGCCAGGCCGACAGCCGGACGATTGCCGAACTGCGAAGTGCCGGCATGCAAGTCAACGAACTGGCCCCCGAAGAGATCGCGCGCATCCAGCAGAAAATCCGCCCGGTGATCGACAAATACGCCGCGCAGATCAATCCCGAACTGGTGAAGAAAGTCTACACGGCCGTGGATTACCACCCGCAATAACGGCGCCGCCCACCGCTGCGCTGAGCACCCCTCTCAGCGCACGCCTTCCAATCCATCACGAGGAAATCAAACCATGAAAATTTCGGTCGCACAGATCCACCCTGTTGTCGGCAATCCGGCTCAAACCATCGACAACGTCGCTGAGCTGTCACGGCAAGCCGCAAAAGAAGGCTCGCGCTTGATCGCCTTTGCCGAATGCCTGCTGACCGGAGGCTCCTTCGACAGCCGCGAAGACCTGGAAAAAGGCGCCATCAGCCTCGATGCCCTCAATCCCTTGCTGGCGGTCGCCGCTGAAACCGGCATCCATATTGTCGTCGGCTTCTATGAGCAATACGCCGAGTCGATCTTCAATACCGCCGCGCTGCTAGGACCCAAAGGGATCATCGGCCTGCATCGCAAGCGCCATCTGCCCTTCATGATCGGTGATCGTTTCACTGATCGCCCAGCCGAATGGACACCGCCGGTATTCGATACTGAAATCGGCCGTATCGGCCTGGCGATCTGCTACGAAATCCGCTTCCCGGAAGTCGTACGCACCCTGGCACTGGAGGGGGCCGATATCGTTGTCCTGCCCGCGGCCTGGCCCGAGCAGGCGCGCCTGCTGCCGGACATTTTCAGCAACGTGCGCGCTGCCGAGAACATCGTCTATTTCGTCGCCGCGAACCGTAACGATATGGACGGTGGCATGCAGTTCATCGGCATGAGCCACATCATCGAACCGTCCGGCCAGACCTTGATTCGCGCCGGACAAGAGGACGGCATCTTCAGCGTCGACATCGACCTGGGGAAGGCGCGCAACAAGTCATTGATCCGCGACCCCGGCGTGTTCGAGATACACCCCTTCCGCGACCGTCTGCCAGAGACCTATCGCCTCTGACACAACCGCCACCGATAACGCCTTCTCAGGTAATTGCAATGCACAAGAAGATCACCTCGTTGAAAGATCGAATGGCGGACGGCC
Source organism: Pseudomonas hefeiensis (assembly GCF_030687835.1). Classification (NCBI taxonomy): domain Bacteria; kingdom Pseudomonadati; phylum Pseudomonadota; class Gammaproteobacteria; order Pseudomonadales; family Pseudomonadaceae; genus Pseudomonas; species Pseudomonas hefeiensis. Next base: position 3,315,821 of record NZ_CP117449.1, on the reverse strand, counting down.
CGACGTTCGGGATGAACATCTACAGTACGGCCTGCATGCCCATCGAAGTGGCTGGCAACTGGGGGCTGGACTTTGTCTTCATCGATGCCGAGCACACCGCTCTGGGCGTCGATAAAGACCTGGAAAAACTGATTCTGGCGGCCCACTACGCCGCCATCCACAGCCTGGTTCGCGTTCGTGGCACCCTCGAATGGGACATCCGTAAGGCGCTGGAAATGGGCGCTGCGGGGGTCATCGTCCCCCAGGTCCACAACGCTGGCCAGATGCGCGAAATCATCCGCTGCAGCAAATTCCCACCGTTGGGCCGACGCGGCGGTGACAGCTCGGTTCGCTCGGCGAATTACGCCGGCCCTGGATTTGACTGGGCCCATTACACGCAAGAGGAAAACGCCCGTAGCGTGATCGTGCCCATGGCCGAGAGCTACGAGTTCTTTGACAACATCGATGAAATCCTCGATGTCGAAGGCATCGATGCGGTGCATTTCGGTCCGGCGGATTACTCGTTGTCCCGTCAATTGCCGGTCGACTATCGCCTCGGCAACCCCGAAGTCCAGACGCGCTTGGCGTTACTGATCGAGAAATGCCACAAACGCTCCATCCAAGTCATGGTGCCCTGCTTTCCTGCAGACACGGAAACAGCCAGGCGCCTGTTGGACATGGGCTGTGACATGTTGCTGATGGGCAGTGATCTTTCATGGCTGAATCAGGCGGGACAACACATCGCCGCGATCCAAAAAACGTTCCAAGGGGCTCAACACACTTGCGTCTGAGGACCCGCAACTTATAAATAACAGCCTATAGTTTAAGGCCGAACCAATACATTGATTCGGCCTTAAATAATAAATGGAAACGACTAGTTAACCAAGAAATTCTGACGCAACAGCGTCGCCCGAGTCAGGGCGACCAACTCATCGAGTTGCACATCGGGCCTTTCTGTTAAATAAGACAAACAAAACCTCGCCGGCGCGATGGGTGGATGACTGGGCAACACTTTCAACATGTCCACTGCCAACATGTCTCGAATTAACGGAACAGGAAGAATACCAATAGCGTGTCCGGCAGAGATCATCTTGGCAATGAACGCCAGGGAATTACTGGAGTGAAAAGCCTCGGACACACTCCCCCCTTCTTTCAACCAGCGCTCAACGACCGAGTACAAGGTTGAGGGCGCGGAATGCGTCACGATGGGATAGGCGCCAGCATGTTCCGGTAGAAATGCCCCGCCTTCAATTTCCAACTGTGCGGCAGCCACCCACTGGAAGGTCATCCAGCCCAGAAAGATGTCGGTGACATCGTCTCGCGTCATCGGATTGGTCAGGAGTGCCAGGTCAAGCTCGTGATCATTGAGCTTTCGATTAAGCACCGCCCCCACATCAATCGTGATTTCAAGGGTAATCTCTGGAAAATGCGCCTTGATCTCGGCGATGACCGCGGTCAGCCCGACCATTGCCGAACACTCGTCAGCGCCGACGCGCAATCTGCGATTGTGCTTTTGCTTGGCCGCGAACTGCTCGAGCTTGATGCTGTTGTTGAGCGCCAACTCGGCATGTTGCAGGGCGATCAGGCCATCGGCGGTGATGATCATGCGTTGCTTGCTGCGGTCGAAAAGTTTCACGCTCAGCAACGACTCCATCTCGCGAATTCGAGAGGAGATGGCCGGTTGTGTCAGATGAAGATGTCGCGAGGCAGCATGGACACCACCTAATCGAGCAGTCCAATAGAAGGCCTCGATCTGCATCAGGGTAATTCTCATGATAAAAATCGTCCTGGCGTTGACTCGTTGATTTTTATTATCGCATTGGATTCATGCTTGTTAGGCTGCACTGACTGTATCAGACATTCATCAAAAACAAGTAAATCCCAGCATGTATATCATTAAAGAACTACCGCAACAGATCGCCACGGAAGAACTTTCGATTCTTCTTGCGGCCGAGCCGGCAACCATTGGCCACTTTGTCACTAAAGGTATTCTAAGTGCCCATATTAAAGCCCATTTCCAAGACATTAGAGCTGTTGGAACCGCCATTACAGTGAGAATGCCTGGAGCCGATGGGGGCATTTTGCATTACGCGATGGGCTGCGCCAGGCCAGGTGATTTTCTGATCGTGGATCGTTGCGGTGAACGGGTCACGGCAGCCATGGGTGGCGCCATGGCGTATGCGGCCAAGCAGGCCGGCATCGCCGGCATCGTCATTGATGGATTCGTCACCGACCTGAGCGAATTGCGCCAACATGGGGTTCCCATATGGTCTTGGGGCGCCAGTGCCATTACCACTCGGGTCAAGGGCGAAGAAGGCGAGTTTTGTACCCCGGTTCAATGTGGCGGTGTCGTGGTCCATCCCGGTGATGCGGTGGTGGCTGACGAGAACGGCATCGTCGTCATTACCCCGGGCCAGGTTCTCCCACTGGCGCGGCGCGCAATAGAGTTTCAGGAGAACGAAAAAATCACCTTGGCAAGACTGGCAAACGGCGAGAAATTCCCGGATGTCACAGGTTCCAGATCCATCATCGACGCCGCCACATTGGGCCGATCCTGAACAAGAAAACACAGACGCACGTTGCCATTTCGTTTCTGCCATGTAGCTCCCTCAAAAAAACAACAGGACTACCATGAAACCGTACCAGACTCCCCTTCTGATCTTCGCCATGCTCTGCGGCCTGATCGGGCCCGCCGCCTTGGCGGACACCCAGGCGACCACCCACTTCAATGTGATTGGCGGTGGCAGCCACAATTACACCTTCCGCGCGGTGGAGAAACCGTTCTGGAACAAGACCCTGCCCGACAGTTCGGGTGGCACCGTCACGGCGCGTCTCAGAGGGCTATCGGAAAGCGGTCTCAAAGGCGCTGAGATGGTGCGTTTGATCCGCTCTGGCGCGGTTGAAATCGGCATGGGCGTCTTTGCTTTCGTGGCCGGCGACGATGCCTTTTTCGAAGGGATCGACCTGCCTGGCATGGCCGCCGATATTGAAACATCCCATCGGGTTTCGACGGCGTTCAAACCGGTGTTGGCAGAACGCATGGCCGAACGACATGGCGTCAAGCTGTTGGCGACGGTGCCTTACACGGCGCAGGTGTTCTTCTGTCGTGACCCCGTCAATTCGATCGCCGACCTCAAGGGGCGCAAGATTCGCGTACGCGGGCGCAATATGTCCGAGTTGATCAAGGCGCTCGGCGGATCGCCCATGACCTTGCCGTTCGCCGAGGTGGTGACGGCCATGCAGACCGGCGTCATTGACTGTGCGGTAACGGGCATTGGCTCAGGCAACGCGGCCAGGTGGTATGACGTGGCCAACCACCTCTACAACCTCCCGGTGGACTGGTCGATTGGTTTCTATGCCATTGGGCTGAAGCGCTGGCAGGCGTTGCCTGAGCCTGCACAACGCCTGCTCCAGGCACAATCCCAGGTCCTGGAAGACCGGTTGTGGGAAGAAACCGCCAAAGAAAATCACTCTGCATTGGCCTGCAACATCGGCGCGCCTGACTGCCAGATTCACCGTCCGGCCCATATGCAGGTCAGCACGCCGACAAATGCCGAGAAGAAGGTTCTGCAGGACGCCGTTCTCAAGATTGCCAACGATTGGGGCAAGCGTTGCGGTGCGCCGTGTGTCGAGCGCTGGAATGCCACGGCAGGCGCGTCCCTTGGCGTGAGCTTGCACAACCCCTGACCCGCGCCCATGCGTTGAACACCCGTGGAGCTGCGCGACAAAGCTTGTTGCGCGTTCTGAACGCCCACACGTTTGCGGAGAACCCCATCCATGCAACGCACTGAATCTTTTGCTATCCGGCTCGTGAACAGCATTGCCAGGCTGAGCGCCTGGCTGGGCGGTATTGCCCTGATGGGCACCGCACTGATGATCGGCATTGACCTGATCCTGCGCAAAACCATCGGCCTATCCCTAGGTGGTGCTGACGAAATAGCTGGCTATGTCCTGGCCATTGTCAGCACCTGGGCCTTTCCCATCGCATTGTTAAAACGCTCCCATATCCGGGTGGACATCGTCTACTCGCGCATGCCCCTCAAATTCAGGACCTCCCTGGACCTGCTGGCGTTGAGCTGTATGGCGCTTTTCGTCGGCACCGTGCTGTTCCACGCATGGGACGTGCTGTGGGATTCCATCCAGTACCGCTCGACTTCCACCACACCGCTGCAAATCCCGCAGTGGGTACCTCAATCCGTCTGGTTCGCCGGCTACCTGTTCTTTGCCCTGACCATCGGGGTGCTGGGCTGCGCCAGCGTAATCCAACTGCGCCAGCAACGATGGGCATCGATCGGTGCACTGATCGGCATCAATTCCGTCGAGGAGGACATTCAAGAAGAAACCCACCGTCCCGCACCAGGGCACACAACGACCCCGTCGAATGGAGCGCACTAAATGCTCGCCTTTACCCTCTTCACCCTACTGGCCCTGCTTGGCTTGAGCGTGGCTGCGGCGGTCAGCGTCGGCTTGCTGGGCCTTTCGTTGTCAGCACTGTTCTCGACACTGCCGCTCAGCAACGCCATAGGCGAAATAGCCTGGAGCACTAGCGCCGAATTTTTGTTGGTCGCTATCCCGCTCTACATACTCATGGGCGAGTTACTGGTGTGCTCGGGCGTCGCCGGGCGCATGTACGGTGCCGTCGCCAAGTGGCTTTCCTGGCTGCCCGGTGGCTTGATGAATTCGAACATTGGCGCCTCTGCACTGTTCTCGGCAACCAGCGGCTCCAGCGTGGCGACCGCCGCCACCATCTCGACCCTCGCCCTGCCGGAGCAGGAACGAAAAGGCTACCCTGCCCCGCTGTTCCTTGGCTCGATCGCCGCTGGCGGTACACTCGGCATTTTGATTCCGCCCTCGATCAACATGATTCTGTTCGCGCTGATCGCCAATCTCTCAGTGCCCAAGTTGTACTTGGCGGCTACGATCCCGGGCATCCTGCTCAGCTTCATGTTCGTGTCGATCATCGTGTTGGCGTGCCTTATCCGTCCCGATTTGGGCGGCAAAAAGGAACACTCGACCTGGGCCGAACGGCTGGACAGCCTTCCAGACCTGCTGCCGCCGCTGGCCATCTTCGCCCTGGTGGTCGGCGCCATCTACAGCGGCTTTGCGACCGCCAGTGAATCGGCGGCCTTGGGGGTCATCGCCGCGTTCGCCCTGGGCCTGTGGCGTCGCGCCTTCACCTGGCAAAACCTGGGGCAGGCCTTTGAATCCACCATGCGCACGACCGGGATGATCATTTTCATCACTCTGTCGGCGTTCTTCCTCAACTTCGTGCTGTCATCCATCGGGCTGACATCAACCCTGGTCAGTTTCGTGACAGGCCTCGACATGTCGCCGATGGGCACGCTGCTGGCAATCATCCTGTTCTACATCATCCTCGGCTGCTTCATGGACACGCTGGCCATGTTGATCACCACCGCACCGCTGGTGGTGCCAGTCATTATCGCCTTGGGTTTCGATCCTCTGTGGTTCGGCGTGATACTCATCATCCTGTGCGAGATGGGACAAATCACCCCGCCATTCGGGATGAATCTGTTCGTGGTGCAAAGTATTCGTAATAAAGGCAAATTCCTGGATGTGGTCTACGGCACCTTGCCTTTCTGTTTCGTATTACTTGTGTTGATCGCGCTCTTGATCCTGTTTCCGCAGATCGCGCTTTGGCTTCCGCAATTTGCTTGATTCAAGCAAGGCGCTATAGGGGGCGGCAGGTGGGCGGCATTCGGAGATTGATCAGGGTGTATATATGACACCTGGCAATCACCTACAACCTCTGGAGACACCATGCCAAACCCAACCGGACAGAACCCTGTGGCCCTTGTCAGTGGGGTTGGAAGTGAGATCGGAATCGGCATGGCGATCGCGCGCAGGCTTGGCGCGGCGGGAGCCAGACTGATCATCACCGCCAGCAGTGCGCGAATCAATGATCGAGTCGCAGAACTGCGCGCCGAAGGGTTCGAAGTCGAAGGCCGGGCCCTCGATCTTACCGATGAGCATCAGGTGCGCGAGTTTATCCTGTGGGCAGAGTCCCTCTGGGGCCAGATCGATATCCTGGTCAACAACGCGGGCATGGCCATGCAAGGAAGCCCGGAGTTTTTTTCCGACTTGGAAACCATGGATCTGCACACCTGGAACCTTACGCTGGCGCGAAACCTGACCACGGCTTTTCTGCTTACACGGGCGGCGCTGCCCGGGATGCGGGCGCGTCGTTACGGGCGCATCGTCAACATCAGTTCCACTACCGGCACCCGCTGCAGTAACCCCGGTGAAGCGGCTTACAGCGCCGCGAAGGCCGCGATGGTTGGAATGGGCATGAGCCTGGCGCTGGAAGTCGCCCAGCAAGGGATCACGGTAAACAGCGTCGCTCCTGGCTGGATCACCACAGGGTCGACCACTGCCGAGGAAGCCAAGGCGGCCGGTTACACACCGATGGGCCGGGCCGGACGTCCCGAAGAGGTGGCTGCAGTGGTTGCGTTCCTTGCGTCTTCAGAGGCGAGCTACCTCACGGGCGAAGTCATCGTGGTGGATGGTGGGAACTGCCTGGTCGAGAACAAGGCTCCTTGATCTGAACAGGCTTCCCCAGGGGTTGGGACATATCGCCGATGAGTCACTTGAACAATTCACTGCTCATGAAATCAATGAACACCCGCAGTTTCGGCGCCAGGTGCTTGCTTGAAGGCCAGAGCATGCGGAAGGTGTTCTGATGCCGATTGAAGTCGTCGAGGACGGTGACCAGTTCACCGGCGGCGATGGCATCGCGCACGGTGAAATCCGGCACGCAGGCAATCCCCAATGCATCGCGCACGACGTACAGCAACGCCTCGGTGGTGTTGCACACCAGGGTGGCGGGCAGGTTGAGATCGGGCTGCCCTTCCCCGTTTACCGGCCAGACTTGCAGCCTGCCGGTACTGGGGAATTTGTATAGCAGGCAGGCATGGCGCAGCAGATCCGCCGGCACCTGCGGCGTGCCGTGTTCGGCGAGGTACCGGGGCGAACCGACCACGACGAGCTTGAACGCGCCCAACGGACGGGACATCAGCCGGGAGTCATTTGGCTCTCCGGTCCGAATGACGGCATCAAAACCTTCCTCGATGATGTCCACCAGCCTGTCGGAGAAATCTAGGTCCAGTTCGATACTGGGGTAGCGGCGCATGAAGGCCATCAGGGTCGGCATGACCAAATCTGCAACCAGGGGCAAGCTCACGCGCAGTTTGCCCCGCGGCGCTTTGCGGGTTTCCGACAGTTCCAGTTCGGCCGCTTCGACTTCGCACAGAATGCGTCGGCAACGTTCGAGGAAAAGCGTCCCTTCTGCCGTCAGCGTGATACTGCGCGTGCTGCGATGAAACAGCCGCACACCCAACCTTTCCTCGAGCCGGGCCACGCTTTTGCCCACCGCCGAAGACGAAATGCCAAGCGCCCTGCCCGCCTCTGAAAAGCTGCGGGTTTCGGCCGCGCGAACAAAAAAATCAATCCCGCTCAGTGATTCCACGCCAGGCTCCAATTGCGGACATTTTTTCCGATGTGTTGCGCACTCTAGCATTCTTGTCTCACCAAAGACGGGCACTTACCGTAGTCGGCACTTATCAATCTGCGATTGACGCGGCCATTCGGCGGGTCAAAAGCGTTCCAAGCAGGTGACACATGACGATTGCCAATACCCATATCGACGCCGATGCCGAGGTCGTTCAAGACGCTGCGCCGCTCCCCATCGGATCACTGTTCGCCCTCGCGCTGGCGGCGTTCGTGACCATTCTCACCGAAGCCCTGCCCGCCGGCCTTCTCTCACAGGTCAGCGAAGGGCTGGCGATCTCCGAAGCCCTCGCCGGGCAGTTGGTCACGGTCTATGCGGTAGGCTCCTTACTGGCGGCCATCCCTTTGACGGCCGCGACCCAAGGCATGCAGCGTCGGTCGCTCTTGCTGCTGGCCATTGCCGGTTTTGCCGTTGCCAATACGGTCACGACGCTTTCGTCCCATTATGGCTTGACGATCGTTGCCCGCTTGCTGGGTGGCGTATCGGCCGGGCTGCTCTGGGCCTTGTTGGCCGGTTATGCCGCCCGCATGGTGCCCGAGAGCCAGAAAGGTCGGGCGATTGCAATTGCCATGGTTGGCGCACCCTTGGCGTTATCCCTGGGCGTACCGGCCGGCACCTTGCTCGGTAATTTGATCGGTTGGCGGATGAGCTTCGCCATCATGAGTTTGTTCGCCGTCGCCTTGATGGTCTGGGTGCGACTCAAGGTGCCTGACTTTCCCGGGCAAACCAACGAAAAACGCCTTGCCTTGGGCCAGGTCTTCACCCTGCCGGGCGTTCGCTCGGTGTTGTTTGTGGTGCTCGGTTTTGTCCTGGCGCACAACATTCTCTTTACCTATATCGCGCCGTTCCTGATCGCGGCGGGCCTGGGCGAGCGGATCGACCTGGTTCTGCTGGTCTTCGGGGTCGCGTCGTTGCTGGGCATCTGGGTCGTCGGCGTGCTGATCGATCGCCATCTACGGGCATTGACCCTTGCCAGCACGGCGCTGTTCGCCATCTCGGCCCTGACGCTAGGCGCCATGAGCGACAGCCCTGCTGCGATCTACGTCGCGGTGGCGGCCTGGGGAATTGCTTTTGGAGGGGCCGGGACGTTGTTCCAGACGGCGATTGCCAAGACCGCCGCAGAGGCGGCGGATCTCGCCCAGTCCATGCTGGTCACGGCCTGGAACGTCGCCATCGCCGGCGGCGGGATCGCGGGAGGTCTCCTGCTCGATCATCTGGGGGTCGTTGCGTTTGCGCCTGTCCTGGTCGTTCTCCTGCTGCTGACGTTGGCGGTGGTGTGGTCTGCCAGGCAGTACGGGTTTACCGCAAGCATGCGCTGAATCTGCGCGAATACGGTGTATCAGACACATAGATGTCGGCTGTCACACCGCCTTCGCGAGCAAGCCCGCTCCCACATTTTTATCCGCGTTAGCCCGGCATGCGCCCTGGATAGCCCTCACCGATAGACATCAGTGGCTGACATCAAATTGTCATCACTGAGTCGCCGAAACGCCATACTTCCTGAGTACTGTCCTCGCCAATGAGATCGATCTCAAGCGAGTGACAATGACTGATTTGAAAGAAGTTGCACGGCTGGCAGGGGTTTCGCGGGCGACTGCGGCGCGAGCCTTTGCCTCCCCTGAAGTGGTCCGTCCGGCTACCCGGGAACAAGTCTTCGCCGCGGCGCGCCAGCTGGGTTTTCGGCCCAACCGCCTTGGTCGCCAACTGCGCCTGCAAGTGACCAAGCTGATCGGTGTCGTGGTGCCCAACCTGCTCAATCCGGTGTTCGCTGAGCAGTTTCAGGCGATGGAGCGCGCTGCGCGCGTGCATGGGTACAACCTGTTGTTGGCAACCACCGATTACAGCAGCGAGCGTGAAAGCGCGGTCGTCGAGGAGTTGTTGCGCCAGCGCGTCGATGGCCTGGTCCTCACGGTAACCGACGCCGAGAGCAACCGGGTGCTGCAAAGCCTGGACAGCGAGGACACGCCTTTTGTGCTGGCTTATCACCAACCGGGTAATCCGGATTACAGCGCGGTGTCGGTGGACAACCGCGCTGGCATGGCGCTCGCCACCCGTTATCTGCTGGAGGCCGGGCACACTCGGATTGGCATGGTCGCCGGCCCTGCCCTGCAATCGGACCGTGCTCGCCTGCGTTATGCCGGTTATTGCGAGGCAATGCATGGGGCCGGTCTCGCCAGCCTGCCGGTGATTGAAATGCCCGCCCATACCCAGGCTGACTTCGCCGCCATCGAGCCGTTATTGCATGGCCCCCAGGCGCTCAGTGCGCTGGTCTGTTCCAACGATTTGCTGGCAATCAGCTTGATCGCTGAACTGCGCCGCAACGGCTGGCAAGTGCCCCGGCAACTCTCGGTCATCGGCTTTGACGGCATCGCCCTCGGCACCCAAATGCACCCGACGCTGTGCAGTGTTGTTCAGCCCATCGAGGCATTGGCCTGCACCGTGATTGATCAATTGTTGGCGCAGATCGCTGGCGCCACCCCGGTTTCCCATTGCCTGCCCTGCCATATCCGGCCGGGCGAAAGTACTCAACCCTACGAGGAGACGCTTGATGATCCACTTGCGTAAAACCCTGGCGACACTGCTGTTGTGCGGCGCGGCCAGCCTGGCCCAGGCCGGCGAAACAGCGATTTGCTACAACTGTCCACCAGAATGGGCCGACTGGGGCACGCAGCTCAAGGCGATTGCCGATACCACTGGCGTGCAGGTTCCGCTGGACAACAAGAACTCCGGCCAGTCATTGGCGCAACTGGTCGCCGAGAAGGCCGCGCCGGTGGCGGACGTGGTGTATTACGGCGTGACGTTCGGTTTGCAGGCGCAAAAAGCCGGGGTGGTCGGCACGTATAAACCCAAGGGCTGGGAGCAGATCCCGGCGGGCTTGAAGGATCCCGACGGGCACTGGTTTGCCATTCACTCCGGCACTCTGGGCATCATGGTCAACGTCGATGCGCTGGGCGGCCTGCCCGTGCCACAAAGCTGGGCCGACCTGCTCAAGCCTGAGTACAAAGGCATGGTCGGCTACCTTGACCCGTCCAGTGCTTTCGTCGGTTACGTCTCGGCGGTAGCGATCAACCAGGCCATGGGCGGTAATCTGGATAACTTCGCGCCAGCCATCGACTATTTCCAAAAGCTGGCGAAAAACTCACCGATCGTGCCCAAGCAAACGGCTTATGCGCGGGTGCTGTCCGGGGGAGTTGCCGATTCTGGTGGACTACGACTTCAACGCCTATCGGGCGCGTTACAAAGACAAGGCCAACGTTGCCTTCGTGATTCCCAAGGAAGGCAGCATCAGCGTGCCTTACGTGATGAGCATCGTTGACAACGCCCCTCATCGGGCCAACGCCGAGAAGGTCCTGGATTTCGTTTTGTCCGAGCAAGGCCAGGCGCTCTGGGCCAAGGCGTACCTGCGGCCGGTGCGGGCGATGAAAATGCCTGCCGACGTCGCCGCGCAGTTCCTGCCCGACAGCGATTACGCCCGGGCCGGCGTGGTCAACTACGAGCAGATGGCCGCGGCGCAGGAAGCCTTTTCCGCACGTTATCTGAGCGAGGTCAAGTAAGTGACCGCCTCGGCAGTAAAAGCCCGGGACGTACGGGCGGGCTGGGCCATGGTGCCGCGCTTGCGGCCGACCGCTGCCTGGGCGCTTGCGCCGGCGGCGGCGGTGCTGTTCGCTTTCTGGTTGTTGCCGCTGGCGCACCTGGTCTTGCTCGGTGGGCAAAGTCGCGATGGCAGCGACAGCGGCTATTGGCAGGTGCTGAGCAGCGCGCAATACCTGGGCAGTCTGGCGCAGACCTGCCTGCTGGCACTGGCAACGACCCTCGCGGCGCTGTTGGTGGGCGGCTTCAGTGGGTTTTTTCTCAGTCGCCAGCGTTTCTTCGGCCGCTCGGTACTCGTCGCGTTGCTGACCTTCCCGCTGGCATTTCCCGGGGTGGTCGTTGGTTTTCTGGTGATCCTGCTGGCCGGCCGCCAAGGCTTGTTCGCAAGCCTGGGTCTCGGCCTGGTGGGTGAACGCTGGGTTTTTGCCTACTCGTTGATGGGCTTGTGCATCGGCTACCTGTACTTCTCGATTCCGCGGGTGATCCTGACGGTGATGGCTGCTTGTGAAAGCCTGGACCGTAGTCTGGAAGAGGCCGCTCGTTCACTGGGGGCCAGTCATTGGCGTGTGCTCTGTGATGTCATTGTCCCTGGCCTGGCGCCGGCATTGGTCTCCTGCGGGGCGATTTGCTTTGCCACCTCCATGGGCGCGTTCGGTACCGCCTTCACCCTGGGAACCCGGCTCAACGTGACGCCGGTGGCGATCTACAACGTGTTTACCAACTACGCCAATTTCGCCGTGGCCGCTGCGCTGTCGGTGGTGTTGGGGCTGGTGACCTGGGCGGTTCTATTGCTGGCCCGGCGGCTGGCCAAAGATTCGAGGACGGTCTTGTGAAACGCTCAACGCTGTTTGTCGGGCAACTGGCGTTTACCTTACTGGTGTGCGCTTTCATGTTGGTGCCCGTGGTGATGTCGCTGCTGGCCGGGCTGACGCGCAATTACTTCCAGGGGCTGTCCAGCGGCCTGACCTTAGACTGGCTGCTGCAAGTCTGGCAGGCGTATTCGCCGACGGTCTGGCTGTCCCTGCAACTGGCCGTCGCCTGTGCGCTGTGTGTCTGTGTGGTGGGTGTGCCGGCGGCTTACGCACTGGTACGGATGAACAACCGCTTCAGCCGCGCGTTCGAGGAACTGATGGTGTTGCCGGTGGCGATGCCCGGTCTGGCCAGTGCCTTGGCATTGCTGCTCACCTATGGTCAGTTCGGCGGGTTTCGCAGCAGTTGGTTATTCATTCTCGTCGGTCATGTGCTGTTCACCCTGCCATTTCTGGTGCGCCCGGTGATGGCGGTGATGCAACGCCAGCACCTGCCGGTCCTGGAGGAAGCCGCAGCCAGTTTGGGCGCCGGGCCGATCCGGCGCTTCTTTAGCGTGGTGGTGCCCAACTGTCGGGCAGGGATTCTTGCTGGGGTCTTGATGGTCGTCACCCTGTCGTTGGGTGAGTTCAACCTGACCTGGATGCTCCACACCCCGATGACCAAAACCTTGCCGGTGGGCCTGGCCGACAGCTATGCCTCGGCCAGGCTGGAAGTCGCCAGCGCCTACACCCTTATATTCCTGCTGATGATTGTGCCGCTGCTTGTTGCGTTGCAGGCCATCAGCGCGCGCCTTTCCCGTGGAGAAAATCGATGAGCGGAACCACTATTCACCTGAAGGGTTGTCGCAAGGCGTTCTCTGACGGCACCGTTGCCGTACATGACCTGGACCTGACCATTGATGCTGGAGAAACCCTGGCGATCCTCGGCCCGTCCGGTTGCGGTAAAACCACCACCCTGCGCCTGATCGCAGGTCTCGAGCGTCCGGACGTGGGCCAGGTATTTTTTGGCGACAGTGACGTCACCTGCCTCCCCATCGAACGTCGCGACGTGGGCATGGTGTTCCAGAACTATGCGCTGTTTCCCAATCTGGACGTGTCCGGCAACATTGTTTACGGCCTGAAAGTTCGCGGTGTGTCACCCGCCGAGCGCAACAAGCGCTGTTTGGAATTGCTGGAACTTGTCGGCTTGCAGGATCACGGCAAGCGCAGTATCCACGAGTTGTCCGGCGGTCAACGCCAGCGAGTCGCCCTCGCCCGCGCCCTGGCACCCAGGCCCCGGGTGTTGTTGCTCGACGAACCGTTGGCGGCACTGGATGCGCAGTTACGTGAACGCCTGCGCAGCGAATTGGCCCAGTTGCTACGCGGTTTGGGCATTACCGCGGTGTTCGTCACCCACGATCAGGGCGAAGCCATGGCGCTGGGAGATCGCATCCTGGTCATGGAGCACGGCCGCGTCGCGCAACTGGCCAGCCCGCGGGACATCTATCAGCAACCTGCCAACGCTTTCGTCGCCCGTTTTGTCGGCAATCTCAATGCTTTTCCGGTGATCGAGCACACGCCCCATGGCTTGAAGGTCAGTGGCGGTGAGTTGCCGTGGAATGGTGCCGACCTGCCCGCCACTGTCTATTGCCGCCCTGAGCATTTGCGGGTGATGGACAGCGAGGGACATCTGCACGGACGTCTGGTGGGCCAGTTTTTCCAGGGGGCTCAAAGCCGTCTGCTGGTGGATGTTGGCGCGGCTCAGCCTTTGCTGGTGGACAGCACCGATAGCGCGATCCACGCCCCCGGTGCCCTGATTGCCCTGGCCGTCGAGCCACAAGTGCTGTTCACCCTGTCATCGTGATCTTTGTGTTTGCAGAGGGCTTATTTTGAATCATCCGTTTCTCATCGCGCAGATCAGTGATCTGCATCTTAAAGCCGGGCGAAAACTGACTTACGGCGTTGTCGATACCCGCGCTGCGTTGCGTCGTGCGGTTGATCATTTGAACACCCAGGTACCGCGTCCCGACATCGTGGTGGTCAGTGGCGACCTGGTGGACTTCGGCCGCCCTGATGAATATGCCGCGCTGCACCCTGAACTTGCGCGCCTGCACATGCCTTGCTACCTGGTGCCTGGTAACCACGACAATCGCGAGCATTTGCGGGCGGCATTTGCCGACCACAGCTACCTGCCGATACGGGCTGACGCCCCCCTGGACTGGGTGGTGGAGGAGCATCCGATACGCCTTATTGGTCTGGACACCACCATTCCCGGTGCCCATGGCGGTCAGCTCCTGGACAGCCAATTGCGCTGGCTCGATGAACAACTGGCCTGTCGTCCCGATGCGCCGACGCTATTGGTTCTGCATCATCCGCCGTTTGTAAGCGGTATTGGCCACATGGACCGTGAACCCTTCATCAACGCGGCGGCACTGGAGCAAGTCATTGCCCGACACCCGCAGGTGGAGCGCTTGCTGTGCGGGCATTTGCATCGGCCGATGCAGCGGCGTTTCGGCGGCAGCCTGAGTTGCGTGTGCCCCGGTACCTCACATCAAATCGTCCTGGACCTACAGCCAACGGCTCCCGCACATTTCAATCTGGAACCGCCCGGGTATCTGCTGCACCACTGGCATGGGCAGGCACTGGTGACCCATAACGGCGTGTTTGGCGAGTATCCCGGACCGTATCCATTTTATGACGCTCATGGATTGATCGACTGATAACCCAGGGACTTTCACTGATGACCTGCTTTGGAGATTTAATCCCTACCCCACTCTATTCATAGAAGATTTTCTAACGAGTTATTGAACGCATCGGCCAATCATGTGATCGGCCGAGGGCTTCCTGCTGCCTTTTCACTGTGCCCGGAACAGAGGTTCCGCGCTGGAGTTCGTCCTGATGAAAGCTCTATTCAAAGTACTGAGTTTATTAACCGGCGGCGTGACTATTGTCATGAGCCCGTTGGCGTCTGCTGATTTTATCAGCGACAGTAAAGCCAACTTGAACTTGCGCAATTTGTACTTCAACAACGACAACCGTGACGGTACCGCCGCGCCCTCGAAGACTGAGGAATGGGGCCAGGCCTTCATGCTCAATTATCAGTCCGGGTTTACCGACGGCACTGTCGGGTTTGGTCTGGATGCCATCGGCTTGCTGGGTTTGAAACTCGACAGCGGCGCGGGTCGCCATGTGGGTAGCTCGATGTTTCCCAACGACGGTGACAAGGCTGCCGACCAATGGGCTCGTCTCGGCGCAACGGCGAAGATGCGCGTCTCCAAGACCGAACTGCGCTACGGCACCTTGCAACCGAAACTGCCGATCCTGGTGTCCAACGATGGCCGCCTGTTGCCGCAAACTTTCGAAGGTGGCCAAGTCACCAGCAATGAAATCGACAACCTGACGTTCACCGCCGGCCAACTGGAACACGCCACCGGGCGTGCATCAAGTGACCGCGCCGGGCTGGCCGTTGCGGGCGGCAGCCAGGAAAGCAATAAATTCACCTTTGCCGGTGGCGATTACAAACTGACCAAGGATCTGACCGCACAGTATTACTACGCCAACCTCGAAGACTATTACCAACAGCACTTCGCCGGTTTGTTGCATGTGTTGCCGCTGGGCGAATACGGCTCGCTGAAAACCGACTTGCGCTATTTCAAGACCACGTCCGATGGCAAGAACAGTAGCGCCGCCGGTCGCGCCAGTGGCTACAAACTGGGCGGCTACACCAAGGATGGTAGTGGCGAAATCGACAACGATACCTGGAGTGCGGCGTTCATTTACTCGCTGGGTGGCCATGCCATCACCGCGGGCTATCAAAGCGTTTCCGAAGACAGCAACTTTGCTCAACTCAACCAGGGTGGCCTGGTGGGTAAAGGCGAAGCCGGTGCCAGCCTTTATCTCTACACCGACCGCACTATTCAGACGTTCATCCAGGCGGGTGAGCGCACGGCATTCGCCCAGTATGCCTACGACTTCGCAGCGCTTGGCGTTCCGGGCTTAAAGGCGTCGGTGATGTACCTCAAGGGCGACAATATCCAGACCGCCAGCGGCCAGGACGCCAGTGAGTGGGAGCGCGATATCTCCCTGGACTATGTGATCCAGAGCGGTACGCTGAAGAACCTGGGTTTTGGCTGGCGCAACGCGATGTCCCGAAGTGAAGTGGCTCGCGACCAGGACCAGAATCGCCTGATCGTGAGTTACAGCATTCCGTTGATGTAAGCGCCCAGCGCTATTCAGGGCCAGGGAGTCGAACTCGCGTGAAACTCTCCTGGCTCTTTATCAGCGTTTTCCCAACGTCGGCTGATTCGCACGATTGGGCAATCATTCGCGCGGATTATGCAACCAGCCCCCTGGATTGCTTCCTATAGTTAACCAGAGCCAAACCTTCTGGAGCTGGAATCGCTATGAGCGCCCTCAACATCAATGGCCGTGAGTATACGGTCGACGTAGACCCAGGCACCCCGATTCTCTGGACCCTGCGCGACACGCTGGGCATGACCGGCACCAAATTTGGCTGCGGCGCCGCATTGTGTGGCGCCTGCACCGTTCACCTGGATGGTCAGGCCATTCGTTCCTGCGTGACGCCAATCTCCGCCGCCGAAGGCAAGAAGATCACCACCATCGAAGCAGCCACAAATGGCAGTGACCCGGTCGGCACCGCCGTGCATGAGGCCTGGGTCAAACACGACGTGGCGCAATGCGGCTACTGTCAGAGCGGTCAGATCATGAGTGCGACGGCGTTTCTCAAAGCCCAGCCCAAGGGCAAGCAACCTACGGCGGCCGAAATCGACTCGGCCATGGCTGGCAACATCTGCCGTTGTGGCACTTACGCCCGCATCCGCGCTGCTGTGGCAGATGCCGCCAAAACCCTTGCCTGACCGGAGTTCGCTATGTTGAACGAGATTTTTCCAGACGAGATTCCCCACGCTTTGCGGCACATGCTTGAACGCGATCAGGCTGACGGCCCCACCACCCTTCCCCGCCGCAGTTTCCTCAAGATCGTCGGCATCGGCGGCCTGGCCCTGGGCGCTTTTCCGCACCTGGCCCTGGCGCAAGAAGCCGATGGTGCTGCCGTAGGGCCGCTCAAACCGACTCAGCAGCCTTCGGCATTCGTACAGATCGCGCCCAATGGCGAAGTCACTGTGACGATCAACCGGTTGGAATTCGGCCAGGGCGTGCAAACCAGCCTGCCGATGATTCTTGCCGAAGAACTCGATGCCGATTGGAGTCTGGTGCGAGCCCGCAACGGCAACAGTGACGCTGCTTACCAGGATCCGATCTTTGGCATGCACCTCACTGGCGGATCCAATTCGATCAAGAACAGCTATACCCAATACCGCGAACTGGGTGCCCGCGCTCGGGCAATGTTGCTCGCTGCTGCGGCAGCGCGCTGGAACGTGGACGTGGCCAGCCTGAACACCCAGGCCGGCATGGTGCTCGGTCCTGCCGGGCGCAAAGCGAGCTACGGCGAACTGGCCGAAGCCGCGATGGCGCTGCCCGTGCCGGAAACGATCACGCTCAAGGATCCCAAGGACTTCCGCATCATTGGCCAGGCCACGACACGCATCGACTCCAAGGCCAAGAGCAGCGGCCAACAGGCTTTCGGCATCGACATGCACCTGCCGGGGCAACTCACCGCTGTCGTCGCCCGGCCGCCGGTGTTCGGCGCCCGGATCGCCTCTTTGGATGACAGTGCGGCGCGTGCAACCCGGGGTGTGAAAGCCGTGTTGCGCGTACCGCTGGACGGCGGTGCCGAAGGTGTTGCGGTGGTCGCCGACAGTTACTGGCAGGCAAAGCTGGCACGCGATGCGCTGAAAGTGGAGTGGAATGCGAACGCTGTAGAAAAAGTGGACAGCGAGAAACAACTGGTTCAATACCGGGAACTGGCCAGCCAGCCCGGCCCGCTGCATTTTGATGCTGACATGACGCCGCTTGCTACCGCGCCGCATCAACTGGACGCCGAGTTCGTGTTTCCGTACCTCGCCCATGCGCCGATGGAGCCCCTCAATTGCACCGTGCAGCTAGCCGGGGATGGCGCCCAACTGTGGGTCGGTACGCAGTTCCCCGGCGGTGATGGTGCCGCGGCTGCCAAGGTGCTGGACCTCAAGCCAGAGCAGATCAGGGTGAACGTGCAGACCGCCGGCGGTGGTTTTGGCCGGCGCGGCGTGCCCACCAACGATTCCGTCGTGCTGGCTTGCGAGGTCGCCAAGGCCGCACGCACCGCCGGCGTCAATGCCGCTATCCGCACCCTCTGGAGCCGGGAGGACGACATAAAGGGGGGCTACTATCGCCCCATGCACCTGCACCGTGCGCGCATCGGTTTTGACGACAGTGGCAAGGTACTCGCCTGGGATCACGCCCTGGTCGGACAATCCATCATGACCGGTACGGTGTTTGGTGGGCAGGTGAAGAACGGCATCGATCCTACCGCGACTGAAGGGATGCGCAATCCCTATCCGCTGCCGATGCGCCTGACAGTTCATCACCCTAAACTCAATGTGCCCGTGCTGTGGTGGCGAAGCGTGGGTTCAACCCATACGGCCTTCGTGATGGAAACGTTGATTGATGAGATCGCCCGGACGACCAAGCAGGATCCAGTGGCTTACAGGATGAAACTGTTTGGCGATCAAAGCCCACGCCATCGCGCGGCGTTGCAGCTGGCGGTGGATAAGAGCGAGTACGGTAAACGCCAGTTAGCGGCTGGCCATGCCTGGGGTGTGGCGGTGCACGAGTCCTTCAGTTCGGTGGTGGCTTACGTCGTCGAAGCGTCGGTGCAGAACGGTCGTCCGGTGCTGCACCGGGCGACCGCAGGCGTCCATTGCAACCTGGTCGTCAACCCACGCAGCGTGGAAGCCCAGGTACAAGGCGCTGCGCTGATGGGGTTGTCGATGTGCCTGCCGGGTGGCGCCGTCACCCTGAAAGACGGCGTCGTGCAGCAGAGCAATTTCGCTGACTTCAGCGTGCCGCGCATCACCGATATGCCGGAGTTTGCCGTGCACATCGTGCCAAGCGCCGAACCACCCACGGGGATGGGTGAGCCCGGCCTGCCGGCGTTGGCCCCGGCTTTTGCCAATGCCATCGCAAGTCTCACGGGCAAGCCGCTGCGTGAGTTGCCGTTCAAGTTGGCGTGACCGGTGGGGAGGCTGTCTGGTGCAATGCCAGACACGCCTCACGATCACAAGCGAATGCGCTTGATATCCCGCTGCGGCGGCGCCCCAAAGAGACGGCTGTATTCACGGCTGAACTGCGAGGCGCTTTCGTAGCCAACCAAGCCCCCGGCACTGCTCGCGTCGACGTTCTGGCTCAACATCAACTGCCGAGCGGCTTGTAGTCGCAGCTGCTTCTGATATTGCAACGGACTCATACCGGTCACGGTGCGAAAATGCAGGCGAAACGTGGAAGGACTCATGTGCGCTTGTGCCGCCAGATCGTCCATGCGCAACGCCTGGCGAAAATTCAGTTTCAGCCAGGCGACCGTTTTGGCAATGTGCTGGCTGGGTGATCCGGCAGCGATCACATGCAGCAACTGCGGCGCGTGGGCACCGCTCAACAGGCGAGCGATGATCTCTTCCTTGATCAGCGGAGCCACTGTCTCAAGCAGCGGCGGCTCCTCCAGAAGGTCTATCAAACGTCGCAGGGCGTCCAGCACCCCGGCATCCAGCGCCCGTACGGTAATCGGTCGAAACGCGTCGTCCCTCATGCGTTGTGACAACTGCATGCGCTCGGCCACCTGCATCACCATCGTGCTGTCGAATCTCAGCATCATGCCCAGGAATGGCTTGGCGACGCTGGCTTGGGAAACATGGGAAATGACCGGCAGATCCACGCACGTCACCATCGACTGGCCGGGCGCGTAAGTGAGTATTTCGTCCCCGATCATGGCTTGTTTGCGGCCTTGCAAGGTCACGCCGATGCCCAGGCCGTAGATGCAATGCATCGGCGCGGTGATTGCTTTGCGCCGATGCAGGCTCAAGCCTGTAATGGCGGTGATCTGGTCGCCCTCGCTGGGCACAAGCCGGCTGACCGAGCCGGCCAGGCGACTGATGTCGCTGGCGCTCTGGTCGCTGTTGAAATCGATGCACACATTTCACTCCTTGGAAACATCGGGCCCGCGACTTGCGGTGATGGCGAACAAGTTCGGCATCACCGCAAGTCGTTGATCAATATGGACGCAGTATGCTGGGTCGGCGGTTTGAGTCGCTTGCCTGATTGGCGCAATTTCTTGCACGATTCAACGACCCGTAGCCAGCATCAGTCACACCCAACTAGGTATGACAAGATGTTTCAATGGATTGGGATGCACAAAGTGATGGCTTCGCCAGATGCCTAAAGATTCTGAAAGATATAGCCGGCTGACCGTCGATCATCCAGCGCGACACCCGCTTGCCCCAATCGTTGGGCCAAGGCCGGCGTCTCGACCCGCACTTTCCAATCCCGGCGTGCCGGTGCCACGGGGGCGTGGTCGTAGCGCATGATCGCCTCAGCCAACTGTGCTCGATCTGGAAAGTACACCGCCAACGCGTTACCTTTCCAAGCGGTGACGTTCATGCCCATCGCTTCACACAGCGCAATCTTGGCCCGGGCATCGTCCCTGTCCGCCTGGCGGGAACGTTCGATCTGATCGGTCAGAATCGGATCGACGACGCGGTCGGTAAACAAGACCTCGCCCGCCTCCCATACCTCAGGAGGACAGGCCTTGTCGGCGGGACGCAGGGCAACGAACGGATTGATTTCCATCGGGTAGATGCGACAGACCAAAGGCCGCTCTTCATAGATGCCGCAACGACCATCGTCGCCGAGATTGCGGCACTGCGTCAGCGCATTGCCCGCGAGTACCGCAACGACTCGAATCTGGGCATCGCCACTGGTGACTTCCACGGCCCGTTGGGCGCTGTGGGCGAATTGTCGAGGCTCCGAAGGCCAGGTTGACTCATCGAACGCCTCCAGTACCACCGCCACCTCATGTCCGCGCTGCAGCCACTGTCTTGCCTCGTCCAGCGTCAGTGGAATCAGCCGACCCTTGCAGCAAATCCCGCAACCGTTGCAGGCAAAGCGGATCGCGTTGTTTTCCATATCAAGCACTCGCACACATGTTTTCGAACGCCTACAGAAGCCCCCGCCACTCGGATACAGGCGTGGCAGGGCCTCAGGGTCGCGAGAGTATGTGGAGCGAAACGCCAATCCGCTTGCCGGATCCGCCGGCATGTTTGCCTGATCCAAGGTGATTTCAGGTATCAGCTCTTGGCAACCCTTCAGGCGGGATACTGGGAACGCGGGCCTTACTTAACGGCACGCCATCTGCGTCGTGCATGCAAATAGGCGGTCGTATCGCTGTAACCCAGTTGGGCGGCGATCTGCGCCTGGGGCTCGCCTTGCATTTCCAGGAGCAACTCCAGTTCGGCGCGGACCTGGTCGAGTAACTGCCTGAAGGTCGTGCCTTGTTCCTCAAGGCGCCTGCGCAAGGTCCTCGGCGTCTGGTGCAGTGCTTGCGCCAGATCGACCAGCGTTGGCGTTTCGCCTTTGGCGAGTGATCGCCGAACACCGTCGGCCAGCCTGGCCGACCAACCGGTGAAATGGCGATGCGCGGCAACCCGGCGGTCGAGCTCCTGTGTCAACAGCTCCAACATGCCGTGATGACGTGTCTGCATCGGCAACCGCGTGCTCGGGGCATCGAAGTAGAAACGATTAACCAGGCAGTCGAACTCGATACGGTCGCCGAACCATTGGCGGTATTGCTGGTAATACGATGGTCGCGAATGGGCGAATCTGGCAAGCGTCGGCTGTATATCCTGTCCCGTTCCTCGCCGTAATTGCGTAATGGCCATCACGCCGTAATGTTCGACGACGTGCCGCGCCAAATCCCCCGGCGCATCGACACTCAACTCGACCCCCAGGCCGTTTTCATCGTTGAGCAAGCGCACCGTGTCGGTGTCCGAGGCGAGCGCTGCGTACCGCGCCCAAAGCTGCATGGACGACAAGACGTCAGGGCTGTACAGGCAGAGATAAGCCAGGACGTGCCAGTCCTGAGGCGTAAACAGCGCAAACAATTTCAAGCCGATCGCCGGATCGACGTGCGCCGCCTCGCGCCAGAGCTGGTCCAGTTCGATCAGGTTGTAGTCTTTTTGCCTCGCGCCAGCATGACTGTCCAGGAAACGCTCCAGTACCTGGCCCAATTTGCCCCGGTGAAAGCGTTGGGGTGAATGATTGACCGCTTCTCGCTCGATTCTGTCCGTTTCGCGCATTGGGAGGGCTGACTCACTGGCTTCTAATGAAAGGGCATTGCCCGCTGGGGCCTTAATCGAGAGTGCCATGAATACAACAATGCTCGCCAATCCTTCTGCAGTCGTGGCCGGGATATTCCTCGCCTTCATTTTGCTGGAACTTGCTTGCTCGGCCTTGCGCCAGTCATCGGGCGGCAGGCGTGACGTGCTGATTGAAGTCATCGGGTCCGGGATCCTGGTGGCAATCACCTTCCCCGCCGTCATGTGGCTGAGCGGCAAGTTGCTCAGCCTGGTTGCGCCACAATTGAAAGATGCGCTGGTGGCGATCCCGTGGGCCGTCGGGTTTGTGTTGTTCCTGCTGCTGGACGACATGACTCAATACTGGTGGCATCGCCTGACTCACCGGGTGCCCGTCCTCTACGCGTTGCATCGCGCCCATCATTCCGCGCCCTACATGAGTGTACGGATCGTTTACCGCAACAACAGCTTCTACTACATGCTCATGCCCGGTATCTGGCTGTCCGGCATGTTGATCTACCTGGGCCTTGCACCGGTCTACTACGTGTACCTGATCATCAAGATGACTGTGATTTTCGCCGCACACAGCAGCGTTGCGTGGGATGACAAGCTTTACGGCATTCGCGTATTGCGGCCTCTGGTCTGGCTTCTGGAACGGATAATTTCCACCCCGTCCACGCACTCTGCCCACCATGGCTTGACGGCCGACGACGGAGTCACTCATTACAAAGGCAACTTCGGCAACCTGTTGTTTCTATGGGATGTGCTGTTCGGCACGGCAAAGATCACACGTCGACGCCCGCCGGCCTACGGAATCGAGCATCTGTCACCGATCAGTTGGCAAGAGGAATTGTTCTGGCCCCTCGTGCGCTCACGCCGTACCGCGCCCAAGACCAGCGCACGACCGGAGGTGACGCAATGAGTCGCCACATCGTTGTGCTGGCGGGCTCCAACCGAGGGGACAGTCAGTCACTCAAAGTAGCGCGCTATCTGCGCCAGCGACTGACGGATCTCAACCTGTGTGACGCCAGCGACTTGATTGACCTGGCCGCCTGCCGACTGCCGCTTTGGCCGGAAAAAGACCACGATGAGGTGTGGCGTACCCAACAGTCGATTCTTGCCAAAGCGACGGCACTGATCGTGATCAGCCCGGAGTGGAATGGCATGGCCTGCCCCGCGCTGAAGAACTTCTTCCTCTATGCGGGGATCAATGAACTCGGGCACAAGCCCGCGCTGTTGGTGGGCGTCTCGGCTGGACTTGGCGGCGCCTATCCCATCGCAGAGTTACGTGCGTCGAGCTACAAGAATTGTCGGATCACGTACTTGCCTGAACAGCTGATCATTCGGCATGTGGAGTCATTGCTTAACGGCCAGGAGCCGGTCCACGAAGACGACAATCGCATTCGGGGCCGGGCTGATTGGGTGTTGCGCATGCTCTGCCAGTATGAAGTTGCGTTTCGCGAGATACGGCTGGCGCTCGAACATCCTCCGGCGTTTTCTACCGGTATGTAAGCGCTGTCGTTACGGCAGATCCCGCCGCTCAGGCTGTCCCACCTTTGCCATGAAACGCCTGCCCCAACACCTGCAACCGTTCCGCCAACGGCGGCAGGCACTGGCTGCTGCGAGTCAGAATTCCGATGTTATCGGCGTTGCGCTCTGCCACGGCCTGGACACTTTGCAAGCGCTCATTGATGCCCATCGAGGCCTCGGACTGTTCCTGGGTGGTGCTGGCAATCAGGTCGTTGAAGTGGTTGATCACCGCGATGTCCTCCACCACCGCATGTAGCAGTTGCGAGGCGAGTTGGCTGGCGGATACGCAACGTTCCACCCCGTCGCGGCTGTCTTGCATGGCAGTGGCGGCCTGGCGGCTGCCCTGTTGCAGCTTGGCGATGATTTGTTGGATTTCTGTGGTCGATGCCGAGGTCTTTTGCGACAGCGTTCGTACTTCGTCCGCCACCACCGCAAACCCGCGCCCCTGTTCTCCGGCCCGGGCGGCCTCAATGGCGGCGTTGAGAGCCAGCAGGTTGGTTTGTTCGGCGATGCTGTTGATCACGTCCAGCACCTGGCCGATCTGTTGCGCCTGCTCGGCCAGGCCTTGCACGGTTTCGTTGGTCAGGTTGAGGCGCCCTGCCAGTTCGACAATTTCCTCGCGGGTCTGGTCAACGGTGCTGCGCCCTCGGTTGACCTGTTCGCTGGCCTGGCCGGAGCGTTGCAGGGTCTGGTCGACATGCCCTGCAATGTTGTCCATGGCCTGGACCAGATGGCCGATCGCGCCGCTCATCTGTGCCACTTCATCCAGTTGATGCCTGGCGCCGTCTTCCAGCGTCTGGCCGACTTGGGACAAGTCCCGGCCCAGGTCCGAAAGGTTGCGGGTATCGCGTACCACGCCGTCTACCAGATTGGTCACCTGCTGGAGGAAATGGTCAAAACGTTCGCCCGAGGAGATTTTGGCACCCTGGACTCGATGGGTATCGGCACCGCTGCTCAACTGCGTGGCGGCGGCCAGCACTTTGTCGAGCACCTCCTGGTTGTCGGTGGCGTCTGCGAGGGTTTGGTTTGCCAGGTAAATCAGGATCAGGCTTTCCACCACGACATAAAATGCATGGAGGAAGATCATGCTCCAGCCGCCGTGGCTCGCCATGACGAACACCGGATAGCCCTGATGCTGAAGCCAGTGAAAACTGACGTGGTGAATGGCGATGGTTGCGGCGGCCACGACGATTGGCAGCCAGTCGCGGTAGAACGTCAGCACCGCCAGCAGTACGAAAATCCCGAAGTGAAACTCGATCACGCCACGGGTCTGGTTGATGTGCAAAGCCGCCATGACCATTAACGCCACGGCGATGACACAACGCATGGCGCGGGTGCCGGCCAGGCCGCGATAAAGCACGGTGGTCAGCAGGCAGGTCGTCGCCCCCACCAACAGCGCCTGGCTGAAGGTGGAGTGCAGGAAGGCCAGGCACAGAGAGTAGGCAAAAGTGAGCCAGAGCAGCCCCAGCATGATGCGATCAGCTTTACGGTAGTGATCGTTAAAGCGCACGGGCGATGTCATGGGGGCTGTCCTTTTCGGGGGCTTGGAGGGTCCGTTACCAATGCTGGTCACAGGCCTTATCGGCGTGTCGGAATGGAACTGTAGCTGATTACCATTGATTAGTGGCACTACGCCATCTACCTTTTTTCAATGATCTTTGCTTTATGATGTTTGCCATCTCAATCCCAGACCTGATGGAACCACCATGACTTTCGATTTCGACACGGTATTGGAGCGCCACGGTACCGGTAGCACCAAGTGGAGTCGCTACCCCGCCGATGTGTTGCCCATGTGGGTGGCTGATATGGACTTCCCTGCTCCGCCGGTGGTCATCAACGCGCTATACAAACGCCTCGAACACCCGATGCTCGGCTACAGCGTGGCCCAGGACTCACTGCGCGCCGCCATCGTTGCGGACCTCTGGAACAAGTACGCCTGGCGCGTCGAACCCCTGCAAATCGTATTTTTGCCAGGTGTCGAACCAGGGTTCAACATGGCGCTGCACGCCTTGGTGGAGCCTGGGCAGAATGTTGTGGTACAGGTGCCCAATTACCCGCCGCTGCGTAATGCCCCCGCTCACTGGCAACTGAACAAAGTTGAACTGCCGTTCAACCCGCTCAGCGGCGAATTCCACACGCCCCTGGCCGCGCTGCGTGACGCGTTGCAGGGTGGCGGTGCGCTGTTGCTGAGTAACCCTCACAACCCGTTGGGCAAGGTGTTTGCCCGGGAAGAACTCAAGGCTGTGGCAGATATCTGCCTGGAACAGAATGCCTGGATCATCTCTGACGAAATTCATGCCGAGCTGTGCTTTGACGGTCGTGTGCACATCCCCACCGCCACCCTCAGCCCGGAGATTGCCGAGCGCACCATCACCCTGATGTCGGCCAGCAAGGCCTACAACATTGCCGGGCTGAAAACTTCATTCGCCATCATTCAAAACGCCAAGGTGCGCGAGCGGGTCAACAGCGCGCGGGCCGGCATGGTGGATAGCGTCAACGCCTTGGGCCTTGAAGCGACCCGCGCGGCGTACAGCGAAGCTGGCCCGTGGCTGGAAGAATTGAAGACCTACCTGCAAGCCAACCGCGACTACCTGGTCGACGCCGTGAAGACCCGCCTGCCAGGCATCACCATGACCGTGCCCCAGGGCACTTACCTGGCCTGGCTGGATTGCTCGGGCCTGGGGTTGGACGACCCGCAGGGCTTCTTCCTGAAAGAAGCCAGGGTAGGCCTGAGCGCCGGACTGGATTTTGGCGACGATGCCGGGCAGTTCGTGCGCTTGAACTTCGGCTGCCCACGGGCGCTGCTCGAGGAAGGGATTGCGCGGATGGAGCGTAGCCTGAAGGCTAGGGGCTGATCTCTCCAGGTGACTTGAACTCATCTGTGGCGAGGGGATTTATCCCCCGCTGGGCTGCGCAGCAGCCCCAATGAAAAGCCTATGAGACTAGCCTGACACACCGAGTGATCCGTTTTAGGGCTGCTGCGCAGCCCAGCGGGGGATAAATCCCCTCGCCACAAATAGGTCCACTCCAGAAACTGGGTGCTCAGCTACTCATCCATATCCGGCGCATAAACAAAGCACAACTTGTTCCCCTCCGGATCCCGACAATACGCCCCGAAATACCCTTCCGAGTACTGGGGGCGCGGGCCTGGCGGGCCTTCGTCGGTGCCGCCCAGGGCGATGGCCTTCGCCCAGGCGGCATGCACGGTTTGCGGTGAATCGGCGGCAAAACTCACTTGCATGCCATTGCCCCAGGTCGCGGGCAAACCATTGAACGGCAGTTGCACGAACACCTGAGGCCAACGCTTGCCGGGTTGATGCCAGCCTTCTCCCGGCGGGCCCGAGTCGTTTTCGCTGGGCAGGCGCACCAACCCCAGGCAACCCAGCACGGCATCATAAAAAGCGACCATTGCTGGTAGATCCCGCGCGCCGATCTGTATGTGACTGAACATATGCCCTACTCCCTATCTGCATTCGTCCAACATTAGCCGATGCTGATTCTCGATTGACAAAACGCCTCGCATCACGCTCATCGACCGGGCGCAGAATCCGACCGAACTCTGCCTGAAGGCCCACAGTCCACCCTCCATCGACTACACATCCAGCATGGAGAATGTCATGGCTGACTACCCTACCCCACCCTTTCCAAAACAAAGCCAACCCGTGCCCGGCACTCAATACAAGATGGACCCGTATCCAGACTGCGGCGAACAGAGTTACACCGGTTCCGGGCGCCTGGAAAGCAAGATCGCGTTGATCACGGGCGCCGACAGCGGCATCGGTCGTGCCGTGGCGATTGCCTTCGCCCGTGAGGGTGCGGACGTTGCCATTTCCTATCTGGACGAGCATGAAGACGCCAGGGAGACTGCCCGTTGGGTGGAACAGGCCGGTCGCCAATGCCTATTGCTGCCCGGTGACCTTGCGGACAAGGCCCAATGCCGCAAGATCGTTGACGAAACTGTCGCCCGCTTCGGGCATATCGACATTCTGGTCAACAACGCCGCATTCCAGATGACCCACGAAAGCCTGGAAGACATCCCCGACGAAGAATGGGTGCGCACGTTTGATATCAACATCACCTCGATGTTCAGGATCTGCCAGGCCGCCGTCCCGCACATGAAAGCGGGTGGTTCGATCATCAACACCAGTTCAGTCAACTCTGACATGCCCAAGCCGACTCTGCTGGCCTATGCCACCACCAAGGGCGCCATCGCCAACTTTACCGGCGGTCTGGCGCAGATGCTCGGGCCCAAGGGCATCCGGGTGAACAGCGTGGCGCCAGGGCCGATCTGGACACCGCTGATTGTCGCGACAATGCCTGAGGAAGAAGTGCAGAACTTCGGCTCCCAGACGCCCCTTGGCCGCCCTGGCCAGCCGGTGGAAGTGGCGCCGATCTATGTACTGCTGGCTTCGGACGAGGCCAGCTATATTTCCGGTTCCCGATACGGGATAACGGGCGGCAAACCGATCCTTTGAACCAGGCCGCGACGCGAATCTGTTGTGGCGAGGGGATGTACCCCTCGCCACAACGAATGTGAAGTGTGTTCGGACGGCCGGCTCACTGTTCCTTGGCGATCACCGAAATCTTGCCGTTACGCTCGATAATGGCGAACTTGATCTGCTCCAGCGTCTCGATTCCCTGGCTCGACCGTGCCGCTTCCATGATGTCTTCTTCTATGAGTCGGGCATGGCGCATGCGCGCCTTCAGTATTCGCCCATCCTCCACAATAATGGTCGGTCCGCCGTCAATCAGTTGCGAGACCCATTGGGAGCGTTGCTTGAGCAACGACAAGCCCACATCGATGGCAATCAGCGTCACGATCACCATCAACGAATTGGTCAACGAGAAATCATCCCCCAGCAGCGCCTGTTGGGTGGCCTCGCCGATGATCATCAGCAGGACAAAATCAAACGTGGTGATTTCTGCCAGGGAGCGACGCCCAGCAATCTTGAACAGTACCAGCAACGCCACGTAGATCGCGGCAGCCCGCAGCACAGAGTCCATACGTCACCTAGGGAAAAATAAACTGATTGAAACTGACCGTGGCACCACCGGGCGTGGCGATACGACTGTGATAGCGCCCCAGCCCATCGCCCAGCAGTGACAGATACAGGCTGGCCTCTCCCTTGGCATCCGCCTGGACCCAAAGCTTCAGGCCCCGCTCTGCACTCGCCGAGCGCACGGGCTGGGGCTGGAGGGTTTGCACTTCGAAACCCTCCAGCCACTGGCCGACCAGTTCCACCTCCAGCACAGCGTTGGGCTGCCCCTTCAGATGAATCACCATGGGATTGGTAGAGCCGTTGCGGTGGAACATTTCGTACTCGACGCCAAGTCGGCCATCACCGCTGTGTACCTCTCGGGTGCTCAACGGGCCGCGAGAGAACAATCCAAGCAGCGTCAGGATCACCAGCAATACCAACACGTACCAGCCCACCCGCTCGAAACGCCAGACCTTGAGCTGGTAGGCCATGTCTTCGCGGACCGGGAACTCGCGGCTGCGCAATTCCTCTGGCTCAGTGTGATGGCTCATGATGTTAGTCCCCTATCTGCGTTCACCCGCCAGCGCGCGTTGATGAAAGTGCCGCAGCTGCACAAGCGCATGTTCGGCGGCCCACAGTTGAACCTGGTTGCGCGTCCCGAAAAACCTTTCCTGGCGACTGAACAGCGCCCGCTCGCCGCCCATATCGAACGCCCAGGCAAAACAGACGGTACCGGCTGGAATACCGTCCATATCATCCGGCCCGAGAATGCCGGTGGTGGCCACGGCGACGTTGGCCTTGGCGTCGCGTAGGGCGCCAAGGGCCATTTCTTCGGCCACTTCACGGCTGGTGAGATTGAAGGTGTCGATGGTGCACGGGTTGACCCCCAGCAATCGTTGCTTCGCCTCCGGGGAATACACCACGTAACCGCTTTCAATCAGCGCGCCGCTGCCCGGCACTTCGGCCAGCAGGGTGACGATCTTGCCGGCTGTGCAGGATTCGGCCGTCGTCAGGCGCAGCTCGTGTTCACGCAAGTAATCAACCAGGGAGCAAGCAACGGTCATGGCATACAGTCCTTCAGGGATGCTGATGGATTGACCCCGGCCGTATTGATTCATTCCCTCTGATCATGCCGTCCACGCGTACTCCAAATAAATGAACCCCCGGCCGATCCGGTACCTCAAATCCGTATGGGCCTCACCAGAGGCTGTACTGATCAGGAGGTCGTCATGTCCGCCCCTTTCGTCAAACTGTTCACCCATCCCGAGTTTGCCTGGAAAGACATCCGCGAACAGGAACAGGCTCACCCGCGTCATTATCTGGCTCACTTGTTGTTACTCGCCCTGATTCCCGTGGTGTGCCTGTTCATTGGGACCACCTGGACCGGCTGGAGCCTGGCTGAAAACGAAACGGTACGGCTCAGCACTGCCAGCGCCCTTCAGTTGAGTGTGCTGCTGTACCTGACCATCGTAGCCGGCGTGATGCTCATGGGGCTGTTCATCCGCTGGATGTCGCGCACCTTCGATGCCCGTCCGACGGTCAACCAGTGCATTGGTTTTGCCGCCTACACCGCCACGCCTTACTTCCTGGCCGGGATTTTCGGGCTCTACCCCAACCGCTGGCTGGCGGTAATTGCGCTGGCATTGGCGTCGGTCTACTCGACCTTTTTACTGTTTGTCGGATTGCCCAAGTTCATGACGCTCAACAAGGACCAAGGGCTGTTGTACTCGGCCAGTGTGTGGGGCGTAGGACTGCTGGTGCTGGTGACCATCCTGGTGGAAATGATCCTGCTGTGGTTCAACGTGTTGCAGCCGGAATACCTGCGCGTTCCAGTGGGCTGATGCGTCCGGGAGGCACCGAGCAAGGCTACTTATCGGTCTTTTTCATACCAATGCGCCGGCGCATGTCGGCGGTGATGCTTTGGCGGGTCTTCTTCAAACCCGCCCAAGGCTCGTGACCCACTTGCGCCAAACGCTCATGGACGTTGTGCACGTTCCACAGATTCGCGCCTTTGAGCTCGGCCACTTCCTCGCGAAAGATCGGCACCGACACCGGCAACCCTTCACGGGTACGGGCGGCATAGGCGCAGATGGTGGTGGCGCCAAGACCGTTACGCAGATAGTCGATGAAGATCCGCCCTACCCGGTTCTTCGGCCCCGAGACCGCCGAGAAACGATCCGGCAACAGCTTGGCCATGTGGCTGACAATCGCATGACTGAAGCCCTTGACCTCGTCCCAGCCCAACTTGCGGGTCAATGGCACGACAATGTGGATCCCCTTGCCACCGCTGGTCTTGAGAAACGCCTTGAGCCCCAACTCATCGAGCACCGACAAGGTCAGTTGCGTCGCCTCCACCATGCTTTTCCAGGGCAACGCTGGATCCGGGTCAAGATCGAGAACAAAGCGATCAGGCTTGTCCAGGTTCACCGAAGTGGCATTCCAGGTATGTAGCTCCACCGTGCTCATCTGCACCGCGCCGATCAACGCTTCGGGATTGTTGATGATCATCACCGGCTGTCCGGTCAGGGATTTGTCCAGGCTGGTGATGCCAGGGATCGCCAGGCGCTCGGCGTTTTTCTGGAAAAACAACTCACCGGCAATGCCATCCGGCGCCCTGACCAGCGCCACGGGGCGATCGGCCAGTTCTGGCAGGATGAATTCGGCGACGCTGGCGTAGTACTCGGCCAGTTGCAGCTTGGTCGTGCCGCTGCTGGGGTCGATGACCCGCTCCGGGTGGGTAATGCGCACCTTGCCGTCCATGGCCGACGCCTGAGTCTTGTTGGCTTTGGCTTTCGCCGGGGATTGGGTTGGCCCCGTTTCAGGTGCGTCTTTGGCTGAGGCTTTGGTCTTTTCAGCGGTCTTTTTCACCGGTTTGGCTCGCTCCTGGGTGATTGCTTTGGCCGGTTTATCGTTGCGCAAACCATGAAACACGGCATGACGCACCGAGCCTTCCTTGGTCATCTCGGCAAACGCCACTTCCGCGAGCAACGTCGGCTCAAGCCAGTGCACACCTTTGGCGTCGTATCCGGTGGGTGGGTTGACCACCGCAGTCTTCTTTCTTTCCAGGGGCAACAACTGTTGGTGAATGCTTTTGAGGGTTTGTTCGTTGAACCCTGTGCCGACCTTGCCGGCATAGCGCAGTTGGCCGCTGTCGGCATCGTGCAGCCCTAGCAACAAGGCACCGAAGCCGTTGCGGGCGCCCTTGGGGTCGCTGAAACCGACGACGACGAACTCCTGGCGATTCTTGCACTTGAGCTTGATCCAGTCGTTGCTGCGCCGGGAAACGTAGGCACTGCCCATCCGTTTGCCGATCAATCCTTCCATCTGCATTTGGCAGGCGCTGTTGAGCAAGGCTTCAGGGGGTTCTTCGAAGGCATCGGAAAAACGCAGCAACGGGTCTTCGTTGCGCTCAAGCACCGCTGCCAACGCCGCCCGGCGTTGTTCCACCGGCACTTTGCGCAGGTCCATGCCATTGAGGTAAGGCAGATCGAACAGGTAGTAGGCAATCTTGTTGCTGCTGCCGGCGTCGAAAGCGTTCTGCAGGGCCTGGAAGTCCGGAACGCCTTGCTCATTGGCCACCACCATTTCACCGTCGAGCCAGGCTGATTCCAGCCCCAATCCGGCCAGCGCCTCGGCCTGCTTGGGCAGCTTGTGGGTCCAGTCATGGCCGTTACGAGTGATCAACCTGACGTCGCCGTTTTCAATACGGGCCATGACGCGGTAACCGTCGAACTTGATTTCATAGAGCCATTCGCCGTCAGGCGCGCTTTCCACCAGCGTGGCCAGTTCCGGTTTGAGCGTCTCGGGAACGGGCCCGGCGATCGCGCCGCTGAGGGTGGTTTTCGAGGTTTTTTTCGGCGACTTCGCCCTGGTGGTCTTTTCAGGTGGTTTGACTGCCTTGACCTCGGCGGCTGCCTTGCCACGGCGCTTGGGCATAATGGTGCGATCGCTGAGCACGCTGTCCGGCTCGGCCTGGACTACGTCGTACTCGCTTTCGGGGCGTGCCGCTGCGTCCTGGTGCTTGATCAGGAACCACTGTTCCTGCTTGCCGGGCATGTGGGTGCGCACCAGGTTCCACAGGCCGCTGAGCTTTTCCCCTTGCAGCTCGAACTTGAGCCGGCCCTTTTCGTAGGCCTGGTGGGCATCGCCCTGGGGAATCCACACACCGCGGTCCCAGACAATGACGTCGCCAGCGCCATAATGGCCTTCGGGAATGTTGCCTTCGAAGGTCGCGTAATCCAGCGGATGGTCTTCAACATGCACTGCCAGGCGCTTGGCCTTGGGGTCCAGGGACGGCCCCTTGGGTACCGCCCAGCTCTTGAGCGCACCGTCCAGTTCCAGCCGAAAGTCATAATGCAGCCGCGAGGCGTCGTGCTTTTGAATGCAGAACTGCAAGGCATGGGCGGTTTTCGCCGATTTGCGTGAACGCTTGGCCGCCGGTTCCGGGGTGGCGGCGAAGTCACGCATCCGGTTGTAATCCTCCAGGGTCTTGCTGCTCATGGACCACCTGCCACTTGCAATAGCGAGGGGGCGGCCACGGGCATCCCGGCAGTTTCTGACAACAATTGATCGACCACCCTGCTCAACGCGTGCTCGGTGGAGTCGCCCAGCAGCAAACCTTGTTCGTAGAGCACGATTTGCCGATCAGCGCTGGTGCCTTCCTGCACGATACGCCGTGCTTGCTTGAACACATCCTCAACGCCCAGGGCGGCGGCCGTTTCGCCAAAAGTCTGCTCCGCCAGTGTGATCCACTCCCCGATCATCAACGGCCGCTCCTGCCCCTCCAGGATGAATTCGGCCAGGATTCCATGACGCTTGGCCCGCCAGCGATTTTCCTTGAGGATCCAGTGGGAGGTCAGGCTGAAGTGCGCGCCGGGCCGCGGTTGTGCAATGGCATGGGCTACCATCAGGCGAAACAGCGAGGCCAGGCACAGGACATCTTCAACGCGCGGGCAGGCATCGCAAATCCTCAACTCCAGCGTGGGATAACGCGACGAAGGCCGCATCACCCACCAGCAATCGCTGGGCTGGCGAATGGATCCGGTGCGCATGAGCATGTCGACGTAGCCGGCAAACGCCGATTCGTCCTCGAAGAACTCCGGTACGCCCATGCGCGGCCATTCATCGCAAGCGACCTGACGGTAGCTGCTGAACCCGCTGTAGGCGCCATTCCAGAATGGCGACGAAGCACTCAGGGCCAGGAACATCGGCAGCCAGGGCAGCACCTCGTTCATGACCCGGACACGGTCTTTATGGGCCGGCACCTCTACATGCACATGCAGGCCCGAGACCACGCTACGTCGGGCCACCCGTTGGTAATCGTCAAACAGTTGCTGAAAGTGCAGTTCGTCGGTGGGCTGCAAACCCTGGGTCGCCATGGGATGCGATCCGGCGCTGAGCAGACCCAGGCCATGGGCGGCCAGACACTGGGTCAGGCCTGTGCGGACCTGGGACAGGTAATCGGTCGCCTCGGGCAGGTTGCGAAAAATAGGCGACGCCATCTCGATCTGACACTGGAACATTTCATGGGCGAAATGCTTGCCCAGTAGCGCCTGACACGCCGCAACAACCTCTGTCGAGGGCTGATCCGGCATGCAACGGGTTTGCAGATCGGTGATGAAATACTCCTCTTCAATGCCGAACTTCAGTCGCCTGCTCATCGATAGTCCCTCCGATACCCGCGCCGATGCGGGTTACAACCAACGCCACCACGGCGATCCTTTCTACGTCCTGGTAACCCGGGGTGAGCAGTTCCTCACCAAACACGTCCGGGTCCAATTCCTTGTAAGTCCAGCCGAAATCCGGCGAGTCGCGCCAAGGCTCAAGCGCCTCGAGAAACGGATCACGACCATCGACCATCGCCACGCCGGTGTAGAGCACCAGCGAGCCGCCGGGCGTAAGCCGTGGCAGGGCCTGTTCGACAATGCGCAGCGACAGCCCGGCGCCCAGTGCGCCACCGCCATGACGGTAGGCCCGTTCGCTGGGGTCGGCCATGTACGGCGGATTGGCGACAATCAGGTCGAAGTCGCCCTCCACATCCTGGAGGACGTCGCTGCGGGCGATCTCGACGTTGGACACCTCGGCCAGCGCCGCGTTGACCGCGCTCAGGCGCAGGGCCACCGGATTGATGTCCACGGCCAGCACCTGTGCCTCGCGTCGGGCGCGGGCAATGACCAGCGCCCCGACACCGGCGCCACAGCCAATGTCCACGGCCCGATGTATCGCCGTGAAGTTCTGTTGCAGATAAGTATGGATCAGTTGGGCGAAACGGTAGCTGTCGGGGCCGAAAAACACCGCGTCGTTGGCTTGGGTGGGAAATTGCGAATGGGCGAACAACAGGCCATCCAGGCTCGACCAACGCACGCGGCTGTGCAACAGGCCGTCGCGCGCTTCCAGCACCTCGGCTTCCTGCAATTGACGCTGTTCATCGGCGCTGATCAGGCCAGGGACAAACGGGCGCGACCAGCCGAACACATCCCTTAGCGTCCTGGAGCGTTCATTGCCTGGACGTTGGTTGACGCGCTCGTGGGTCAAAGGCGTCGGGGTAATGAAGCGATAGCCGTCGGCTTGTAGGCGTCGGCCCAATTGCAACAGCGCCAGGTCGGGTTCGGACAGGCGTTCTTCCTGATTCATGCAGGGCTCCTAACGCAGTGCGGATTTGAGTTCGATGAATCGACGGGTCGCCAGCAGTCCCGCTGGATGGCTGTGGCAGCGGGCTGAGAGCCAAGGCACGAGGGTCTGCATCTGTGCGTCGGGCGCCTGGCCTTGCCAGGGTCTGTTGCAGGCTCTGCACATCGGGATCCTCGATCGGCATGTGCGGCTCGCAGGCCGCGCCATGGCTGCGTCGTGGACTTTTCCTCGCCCCCGCCTTCATCCAGTCACCGGCGATCCAGTCGTGCAGCAACTGTTTTTCATAGGGGCTGAACACGCCGAACATGGCCGCACCCGCCCCTTCTATCAGCGTCCAGAAGCGACTGTTCTGCGGATCCTCATGACGTTTGATCCAGCCTTTGTTTTGCAGCGCCGTCAGGAAGCCCTCCAGCTGTCCAGGCGCTGCGAGCCATTGATTGACGGTCTTGCCGTCGAACCTGCAGTAATCGGAATGCATGTGCTGGCCGAACGGACGTTTGCGTTCGAGCATTTCCAGCACTTCGCGATACAGGTCGAACGACTCGATGATCGTCCGGCTGCCTTGGCCCAGGTCATTGAGGCGATAACCCAGGGTGACCCTGCGCCAGAAGTCTTCGCGGTCCGCCTCCATCGGCATCAGTTGCAGCAGCGACTGGATGGCCTTGTGGGCATGACCGGTGCTCGCGTTGTCAATCGTGACGTGGAGGGTGAAGTAGTAAGGGTCGATGTCCAGTTCAGTCAGCTCATAAGCACTGATCAACAGGTGCAGCGGCAATTGTTCGTAACCCAGGTTGTAGCCGACTACTTCAGGCAGGTATTGATCGCTGGCATATAACCCAAGGCCAATTGCACGGCACCTTGCAGGTAGCGCTCGTCGTCGATGTCCGGCGCGTCCGACAGGTCGTGTTCGGCGAGCAACTTGCGATAGATCACCACATGGTTTTGCGACGGGTTGCCGTCTCCCAACTCCTCCAGATAGGTGCATAGCAGCCCTTCGAAACGGTGGTCCTGCCAATGCTTGAGCACGCCATACAACCACGCACCGTCCACCAGTTTGGTGGGCGCCACGGCTTGCAGGAAATACAAGGCGTGGGCCTTGCAGGTGAAAAACTCTCGGGGGCCAGCGTTTTTGCGCCGCTCCAGATAATCGGCGTACTGGCGGGCGACACCGGCGCTGTGTTGCTCGACCCAGGCTTGCAGGGCCGTGGGGTTGTCGGGCATTTCCACGGGTAGTGCCGCAGCCTGCGCCACGCATTGCTGAAGGAAGGCGTGGGCGACGGCTTGCTTGTCAGCATCGTCGGGGCCATGGAGCAGCCGTTCATAGCATTGGCGCACGTTCCCGGCATCGGTGAATGAATGCTCGGTGGCAGGCCGGGATTGGAGGGGTGTCAGCGCAGTCATAAGGGCCTCTTGGGTTCTCGGCAGGACGCTGAATCAGCACGTCTCTAATTTTGCAGAGCACCGGAATCGACGAAAAATTCCCTTGAGTTGAAAGGCTGCCGGATAAACGGAACCGTTTCGCTTCGACGGGAACCCTCGCTTGGCTGCGGCCCTCGAATGAATGACAGGAGCCGGATACTGGCTTCACGGTGTCCGTTTCACCTCGGGGCTATCTCTAGGGCTATCTATCTCTAGAAGCTATCTCTCAAAGCTATCCCTCGAGGCTATCCAAGGAGCAGCAATGATTTTCACGGTATGGGTTGCGGTGCTCGGCGCCGTGTTGCTGACCTTGGCCCTGACCTCCTCCTACCTGCGCTGGATGCCGGTGACCACCTCGGCGATCTGCCTGGGTTTGGGCGTTGCCATCGGGCCGGCGGGCCTGGAGCTATTGAGGCTGGACATTGCCGATTCCTCGGCCTGGATGGAGCACCTCACGGAAGTCGCGGTGGTGTTTTCGTTGTTTGTCAGTGGCCTCAAGTTACGCTTGCCCCTCAAGCACCGAAGCTGGCGGGTGGCCTACACGCTGGCCGGCCCAGTGATGATCCTGACCATCGCGGGGCTGACCCTGACCCTGCATTACCTGTTTGGTCTAGGTTGGGGTGTGTCGCTGTTGATCGGCGCGATCCTGGCGCCCACCGATCCGGTGCTCGCGGCGCTGGTGCAGGTCAACGATGCCCGGGATGATGACCAGGTGCGGTTTGGCCTGTCGGGGGAAGCCGGTTTGAACGACGGCACAGCCTTCCCCTTTGTGATTCTGGGCCTGTTGTTGCTGCGCGAGGACGACCTTGGCTTTCTCGGTGACTGGATGCTGCAGGATGTGTTGTGGGCGGTGCCGGTCGGTTTGCTCACCGGTTACTGGATGGGCCGCGGTATCGGCTGGTTGACCTTGTCGATGCGCATCAAGAACGCCGACAGCACCCTCTCGCCCAACGACTACCTGGCCCTGGCGCTGATTGCCCTGGCCTATGTCGTGGCCGAAGCCCTCCAGGGCTATGGCTTTCTTTCGGTGTTTGCCGCCGGCCTGGGCCTGCGCCAGGCGGAGGTGCAATCGACTGATGAACACTCACTTCCGGCGGAGCATCTGGTGCAACCGGTCGCGGGGCACGAAGTTGTCACCCCCCGGGACGCGGTCCGGGGTGACGCCGAGTCTCTGGAGGACGGTCAGGTGGCCGCAGGGGTCATGATGAGCGATATGCTCGCCTTCGGTAGTCTAGTGGAGCGCTCCATGGAAGTGTTTCTAGTGACGCTGCTGGGGGTGGTGCTTGCCACTCATTGGGACTGGCGGGCGCTGGTTATCGGCGGCTTGCTGTTTGCCGTGATTCGCCCGTTGAGCTTGTTGATGATGCCTTGGGGGCGGCTGCTGGACAGACCACAACGGCTGCTGATTGGCTGGTTCGGCATACGCGGCATCGGCAGTCTGTTTTATCTGTTCTATGCCGTGAACCATGATTTACAGCCAGAGATGGTCCGGCTGTGCATCAATATCACTCTCTCAGTGGTGGCCCTGAGTATTTTGCTCCATGGCTTGAGTACTCAACCGATACTGGCCTGGTATGAGCGCCACAAAAAAACGAGCTGAGCCCTCAGCCCCCAGGATCACTCACCTGGATATAAACCGCGTACACCCCCAGCAACACCCAGAACGTGGCAAAGATCCATGGCGTACGCACCGAAAACAGCAACGACTTACGATAACCCTTGTGGGTCGATTCCTGCTCGCTGAACAGCGGGAACTCGTCATAGGCCAGGCCCATCAACGGCTCTGCGCGCAGCAACTCGCTTTGCTTGAAATGCCAATGGTCGATGATCTCGTAAGCCGCGCGAATCCCCGGCCAGGCGTTGAGCGAGCTCAAAAAACCCAGCAGAGCCAGGAACGGCGGCACGATCAAGGTGAACAACTTGCCCCACTCCGGATTCAGGTTGGCCATGCATGAGGCAAAGGCAATCACCAGGAAGGACTGGGCGGCCAGGTACGCGTCGGTTCGATTGGCCAGGATGCTGGTTTCGTACTGGATCTCCCGGCGATAAAAATCCAGGCGTTCCTTGGGCGAGCCGAACAGCTTGGCATTGTGTTCCGTCAGTTCTTCATCCGGCGTCTGACTGGTGAGTATTCTGGGCATTGCGCAGGCTGCGCCTCGGGTATGGGTTTGGGACTTGTTAGAAGAAATGCGGGACAGGCAAGTTCCCACCAACAGACCAGAGGTGTGACCTGAGCGCAACGAAACACTCACTGGTCGTCACGGTCTCTAAATCATCAAAAAGCTTGAGGAGGGAACTGTGGATTATCTTGGATGGGTGCAATGGCCGGCGATGGTGGTGACGGTGTTGGCCGCCTGGCTGATCGGCTCACGTCAGCCCCGACGGCGGGTAGCCGGGTTCAGTTGTTTTATCGCGAGCAATATCCTGTGGGTCGTCTGGGGGCTGCATTCAGACGCCTATGCGCTGATCGTGCTCCAGTTCTGCCTGTGTGCGATGAACTTGCGAGGGTTCAAGAAAAATACTCAATGAACCTGTGGCAGCTCCAGGCGTTTGGGTCTATTTCATCGCCTGCGCAATGACCTGCACCAGGTCGATCTGCTTGAACGGCTTGGTCAGCCGCGGCAATTGCGTGGCGAACCCTTCCAGGCGTTCGGCGTAGCCGGTGGCCAGGATGATGGGTAGGGTTGGATGACGATCA
Organism: Pseudomonas hefeiensis; assembly: GCF_030687835.1. Taxonomy (NCBI): domain Bacteria; kingdom Pseudomonadati; phylum Pseudomonadota; class Gammaproteobacteria; order Pseudomonadales; family Pseudomonadaceae; genus Pseudomonas; species Pseudomonas hefeiensis. The sequence continues at coordinate 3,276,444 of NZ_CP117449.1, read as the reverse complement.
CGTAACAGTTTCGCCAACTGTGCCCCGTCCATCTGCGGCATGGCCATGTCGGTGATTACCAGATCGATGTCCGGATTGAGCTCATACATCTGCAGCGCCTGAGCCGCTGATGAGGCGCAAAGCACGCGGTGGCCCAAGTCTTCGATCAGCAGCCGGGTGCTGGTCAGCACCAGGCTGTCATCGTCCACGACCAACACCCGGAGCTCGTTCACCGGCTGTGGCGTCGTGGCCTGGGGCGGGGCCTCGTCTGGCGCCGAATTGTCAGCTACGGGCAACCACAGCTCAGCGGTAGTGCCTTCGCCTTTGCGGCTCTTGAGCATCAGGCGACCACCCAATTGCTCGGCCAGGCCATGCACCATGGACAGACCCAGGCCAGTGCCCTTGCCTACCCCCTTGGTGGTAAAAAACGGGTCCACGGCCGAAGCCAGCGTTGCCTCGTCCATACCCTCGCCCTCGTCGGTGATGGACAGGCAAATGTATCGCCTTGGCGCCATCGGCGTGTCCTTTCCTGCCTCGGTGCCTGAGCGCTCCTGGGCGGTGATCAGTATCCGCCCCCCATGCGGCATGGCATCCCGAGCGTTAGTCGCCAGGTTCAGGATGGCCAGTTCCAGTTGGTTGACATCGGCCAGCACCGGCGAAAGCGCTTGGGCAAAGTCAGTCTGAATGTGTATCGATGGGCCGATGGAGCTTTGCAACAAACCACTGATGCCCTGCACCAGCGCCGACAGTTCCACCGATTCGGAGGACAGCTTTTGCCGGCGGGCGAACGCCAGCATCCGTTGCGTCAGCGAAACACCGCGCAGCGCGCCCTGGGTGGCGTTATCCAGCAATTGGGCGAGTTTCGGATCGCTGGGCATGCGTTTGCGCACAATTTCCAGGTTACCGAGGATCACCGTCAGCAGGTTATTGAAGTCATGGGCGATGCCACCGGTGAGCTGGCCGATGGCTTGCAGCTTCTGCGACTGGAACAGCGCTTCGCGAGCCTGCTCCAAGGCTTGCTGCGCTCGGGTGGCATCGGTGATATCGCGGGTGATTTTGGCAAAACCCAGTAGCGTCCCTGTGTCGCTGCGGATCGCGTCAATGACCACATGAGCCATGAACCGCGTGCCATCCTTGCGTATCCGCCAGCCCCTCTTTTCGAAGCGCCCTTCACTGGCGGCGATACTCAAGGCACGCTGTGGCTCACCGGCCTCGCGGTCCTCAGGGGTATAGAACATGGAAAAATGCCGGCCGATGGCTTCCGTCGGAAGATAGCCTTTGATCCGTTGCGCGCCCAGGTTCCAGTTGGTCACCTGGCCGTCTGGGTCGAGCATGTAGATGGCGTAATCGGTGACGCTTTGCACCAGCAGGCGGAACTGCTGTTCGCTTTGCTTGAGGGTTTCCTCGGCCATCTTGCGATCGGTCAGGTCGCGGGTGATCTTGGCAAAGCCAAGCAAGTCGCCGCTCTGACTATCGATGATCGGGTCAATGACGACATGGGACCAGAACAGCGTTCCGTCCTTGCGCACCCGCCAGCCCTCGCCTTCGAAACGGCCCTCGCGCAGGGCCGTCTCCAGCGCCCGTTGCGGAAGACCGTCTGCGCGATCCTGGTCGGTGTAGAAGCGGGAAAAATGCTCGCCCAGGATCTCGGACTCTTCATAGCCTTTGAAACGCCTGGCACCGGAGTTCCAACTGGTGATGATGCCCGAGGGATCGGTCATGTAGATGGCGTAGTCGACCACGGCATCGATGAGCAGGCGAAAACGCTGTTCCTGGTTGATGAGTGCGGTCTTGGGGGCGTCTTCGAGCATTTTTTTGGCCAAGGCATCCAGAAGGATTTTTTGCGAAGTATGGAGCAAGTGCGGCATCGGAAATAGTGATTAAATCCGTGGGAATCAGCAGCTTGGTCGCGATATGAGATTCACCACAGATCCTCTGTAGAGGCGAGCTCACTCCCACAGCAGTTGTGCTGCTCTTGACTAACTGACCACCAGCGCGGCAACAAGTGCTGCACCCTCGCCTCACCGAATCGATCATCGATCAACATCACCACCCCACGATCCTGCTGCGTACGAATGACACGGCCTGCAGCCTGCACCACTTTTTGCAGACCGGGATACAAGTAGGTGTAGTCGTAGCCATCGCCGAAAATAGCCGCCATGCGCTGCTTCATCTGTTCATTGACCGGGTTGAACTGCGCCAGCCCCAGGGTTGCGATGAACGCACCGATCAGGCGGGAGCCCGGTAAATCAATACCCTCCCCGAACGCACCGCCCAACACCGCAAACCCGATGCCCTGGCTGTGCTCCATGAATCGCTCGAGGAAGGCTTGTCGGGGCGCTTCGCCCATGCCGCGTGATTGTGACCAGGTGGCAATCTGCGGGTGGCGCTCGGCAAACAGTCCGGCCACTTGTTGCAAGTAATCAAAACTGCTGAAGAACGCCAGATAATTGCCCGGCCGCTCGCTGAACTGGCGAGCCATCAACGCGACGATAGGTTCCAGCGACGCCTGGCGATGGGCAAACCGGGTGGAAATTCGGCTGACGATCTGGACATCGAGTTGTTGGGCCTGGAATGGCGATTCCACATCGATCCATACGGTGTCCGCCGGGGTCCCCAACAGGTCGGTGTAGTAATTGCGGGGGCTCAGGGTGGCGGAAAACAGCACGCTGCTGCGGGCTGCCGTTAGCCTTGGTCGCAGGAAACCGGCCGGCACCACATTGCGCAGGCACAGGGTAGATGCGTTTCGCTGGCGGCCGTATTCACGCTTGTGTATGTCGAACAGAAAGTGCTCATCAAAGGATTCCGCTACCCGGGAAAACTGCAAGGCATCGAAGTAAAACGCCTGTAAGCCGCTATCCAGGCCCTGGGGATGGTCATTGAGATAATCGCTGATAGCCGTGGTACACAGCGACAGAGCCTGGAGCAGTTTGTCCGGTGGTTTTTCATACGCTTGATAGACCGCAATCTGTGGCTCATGCAGCGCGTTCCACTGGCGGTTGACCCGTTGCAAGGCTTTCTTCAACGCCTCGGGCGCGGTTTTGCGCACCGCTGCCAGGCTGGATTGATCGAGGGTCGCGCTGTACATCTGCCGCCCCCGCTCCACCAGATTGTGGGCTTCATCCACCAGGGTCGCGACGGTCCAGCCATTGGCCTGAGCCAGGCCGAACAGCAAGGCACTGAAGTCAAAGTAATAGTTGTAGTCAGCAACCACCACGTCTGCCCAGCGGGCCATTTCCTGGCTCAGGTAGTACGGGCAGATATCATGGGCCAGAGCAATATCGCGCAACGCCGCCTGATCGAGCAGCGTGACCTGGCTCGCCGCCGCACGGGCGTGCGGAAGCCGATCATAGAACCCTCGGGCCAATGGGCAGGCTTCGCCATGGCAAGCCTTGTCCGGATGCTCGCAGGCTTTGTCCCGGGCGATCATCTCCAGCACCCGCAACGGCATTGACGGTGCGCTTTGGGTGATCACCCGGGCCGCATCCAACGCCAGTTTGCGCCCTGGTGTCTTGGCCGTGAGGAAGAACACCTTGTCCAGTCGCTGTGGTGCCAGTGCCTTGAGCATCGGAAACAAGGTGCCAACGGTTTTGCCAATGCCGGTGGGCGCCTGGGCCATCAGGCAGCGGCCGGTGCTGACGGCCTTGAACACTGACTCGGCCAGGTGGCGTTGCCCGGTCCTGAAGCCGGCGTGAGGAAATGCCAGTGTTTGAGCGCCGAGGTTGCGCGCCTGGCGGTGAGTCATTTCCTGTTCGGCCCAGGCGAGGAACAGCGCGCACTGTTGTTCAAAGAAACCCTCAAGCTGCGTCGCTTCGAAGCTTTGGGTGAGGCAGGTTTCCTTTTCGCTGACGATGTCGAAGTAGACCAGCGCCACGTCGATCCGCGGCAGTTGCAGCTTCTGGCACATCAGCCAGCCGTAGATTTTCGCCTGGGCCCAATGCAACTGGCGATGATTGGCCGGTTGCTTGTCCAGGTCGCCCCGGTAGGTCTTCACTTCTTCGATGCAGTTGCAGGCCGGATCATAGCCATCCGCCCGGCCTTTGATCTTCAGCGTCTGGTAGCGGCCCTCCAGGCTCACTTCGGCCTGGTAACCCTCACTACGCCGCGAGGCCACGGTGCGATGGCCGACGATCCCTTCCATGGCCGTGGGCGACGGCGTAAAGCGCAGGTCCAGGTCGCCGGTCTTGGCGGTGAACTCGCACAATGCCCGAACGGCGATGCTGTAGCCCGGTTCCTGGGTCATGCGCCCTGCTCCGCCCACTGCACATAGCAGACGGCGACGGGCATCTGGTGTTCGTGACAGAACTCCAGCCAGCGCAATTGATTGTCTTGCAGACGGTCGCCGGGGCCTTTGACTTCGATCATGCGGTAGGTCTTGTGTTGCGGCCAGAACTGGATCAGATCCGGCATGCCGGCGCGGTTAGCCTTGATATCCAGCAGCAGGCGGCTGAACCAGTGCTTGAGGTGTTCGGCAGGCAGGCAATCGAGGGCTTGATTGAGCAGCTCTTCGGACAGCGCGCCCCAAAACACGAAAGGCGACTGCACGCCCCATTTCTCTGTGTAACGACGAACAATGGTGTCCCGGTAACGTCCGTCGTCGAGCTCCGTGAAACAGGCCGCGAACAGCTCGGCGCGTCGGTCGTGGAAGTCTTCGTTGAGCAGGTCCACCGGCCCGCGCTGGAACGGGTGGAAAAACGCCCCCGGCAACGGGGCAAAAATCACCGGCCAGCAGAGCAGGCCAAACAGCGAATTGATCAGACTGTTCTCCACGTAGTGCACCGGCGCGGTTTCATCGTGCAGATGGGCCTGGACGTGGTACTCCACCGACAAGGCCGGATCGACACGAGGCAGGTGCAGGTCCAGCCGCTGCACCTTGCGCGCCATGATTCGCGGCACCGGTGGCCCGCCCAGCTTGCGGCGTAGCCGGGGCAGGATCCTGAGCAGTGCCTGGGTTTCGGCGGCGCTTTGCGGCGCCTTAGCGGCCGCCTCACCCCATTCAAGGGCTTGGGTGTACTCGCCGATGCGCTCCAGCACCCGGATCATCCGCAAACGTGCGCCGGGGTAGCTGCAATCGTGATAAATGCGCAAGGCCAGGCTGAAATCGCCGGTGCGCTCGCCGTGCTGGCCGATCTGGAACAGCAGCTTGCCCCGGCGCCGCTCCAGCCACGGATTGTCCAGGCTCATGGCATGGACGTGGGCAACGATCTCTTCAAGAGGCTCGTCGGCTTCGAAACGCTGCTGACATTCGTGCAGAAACAGGCAGGCATCGACATCCTGGCGGCTGCGCAGACCACGGGATTGGGTGCTGAACTCGACGGTTTCATAGGTGAAGATGCCCAGGTCCGCCAGCACGAACTCTGACCAGTCCTGATAGAGATTGCCGAAAAACAGCAACCGCAGCCGGTCGCAGAGGTTCATGATCGTCAGGCTGAAGAGACGGTCTTCGAGTTGCGGGCACCAGCTGCGAAAAGGCTGTGGTTGATCGAAATGACCCTGCAAGGACTCCAGCCACTGGCCCTTCGTCGCCTTGGGGTGTTCGATCAGGTGACCCAGGCACAGGATGATTTCCTGTTTGAGCAGCACCTCGAACAACTCGACAAGACCAAGAGGCGCCTGATCCTCGACCCAACCCTGAGCCAGCAGCGGTTCGATGGCGCTGCCAATATCACCGATCTCTGGGTAATGCAGCTTGCTATGGCGAAAATGCAGCCCCTTGCGCATCACCATGCGTACCAGTAAGCCCTGGGAGGCGCGGGGCAAAGTGGGGAAATGCTCGATGAAGCGTTGCTCCTCCGCACTGAGCACGTCGGCATAGCGCTGCGTCAGCCAGGCGAGCACCTGCTGAAAGTTGTTCAGGTAGTAGAAAGGATCGTCGAGAGGGTTATTCGTCACGGAAAGAATTGCCACGCATGCTGGAATACTGGTTATGCGTACAGATATCAGCTGCGACGGGCCCAGGCAACTGCAAAAGATGAGTGGTCACCTGCATTTAGCAGGGAAATCCTACGGTCAATGATGAACTTTCCTACGGCAAGCGAGACCAATGGCGGTTAACTACAGTGATGGCGCGGTCTAATCAACTGAACTGCGTCTTTTTGATTGAGAGGTTACGGATATGAACATCAGGATTCTGGGTCTGCCCCTGGTCGCCGCTGCGTTCCTGGCTCTGGCCGGCTGCTCGTCGCCCACGGTGGTGACCTTGCAGAACGGCACCCAGTATTTGACCAAGGATGCCCCCAACACCCGTACCGCCGACGGCTTCTACGAGTTCGAGGACATTTCCGGCAAGAAAGTCCGGGTTCGCGCCGATGAAGTGGCGACAGTTCGCAAGGAAGACTGAGTTTATTGCAGCCCTCTCCCCCTGGAGAGGGCCTGATCCCATGTCATCGGCTGAATCCGGTGCCCATTGCGGGTGTCGGACTGCCTTCTTCGCAACTGATCGGCCCACCTTTTCGCCGCATCATCTGATCCCTCAATCGCAGGCAGCGGTTGTATTGCTGTTCAATGGCGTGATCGATGCTGATGTTTCCGGTGATGGCCGGTTTCTTCACTTCCCCAAGGCTCACCGAGACCCAGGGTTTTTCTGCCTGCACTTCGAAGCGCGGCCGGGGCGCCGCCGCCTCGACAGGGTCGCCTGCCTGGGCGGCGGGCAATTGTTCCGAGGTGACGCCGTAGCGGGTCAGAATCGATTGGTCCGGCAACTCGGCCAGGGCGCCGGCCGAAGCCAGTCCCCACATCAGGCCGATGATTGAGGCTTGTTTACTGCTCACTGCTTTACTCCCCTTGTGCCGAAGGGACACACGCATCCCCTCAGCACAACGTACTCAAATCAACGTGGATCAGGCGAAGACAAATTCGCCTCCTAGCTGGCCCGGATTGACCCCCACCAGGGTCACGGAACTGTCACCGACCTCAAGCAGCGTGTCATTGCCAACCTGAGACAGGTGTTGGCGGTAGTCATAACCTTCCCCGGCGCCCTGCACGCCAAGAAACACCAGTGTGTCGCCGGCATCATAACCGCTGATCAGGTCGTGGCCGAACGCGCCATTGAAAAAGAACGTGTCAGTGCCGCCGCCCGATTGCAGCCGGTCATTGCCCGACCCGCCGACAAAGGTGTCGTTACCCGTGCCGCCCAGTAGCACATCGTCGCCGTCATGCCCGAACAGCCAGTCCCCCGATGATCGCGCGGTCAAGGTATCGTCAGCCGAGGTGCCTGTGGTCGACGATGCATACGCCGTCAGCTTGCCGCCCGCCACCAGGCCATTGTCCGTGACACTGTGGCTGACCTCGTCCTTGAGCACGCCCCAGAACAAACCGGGCTCTTTGCTGACCAGCGTGTCGATGTCGCGGGTCATGCTGATTGCACCCTGGGCATCGCGCACGTACAGGGTCCCGGCGCCGTCCTGGACGAAGCTTGCATCGTTCACCGAGTGCTGCAGTTGCAGGGTGTTGTTGCCCTGCCCGCCCAATATCACGTTATACCCACCCTCGTCGCGAAAGGTGTCGTTGCCGGCGCGACCCTCCAGATAGTCATTGCCCTGCCCACCCTGGATCAGGTCATCACGGTCACTGCCAATGATGAACGTGCTGCCGGTGTGGGTTTCCGCGTTGCGATTGAGGTCCTGGACCCACGTGCTGCTGCGTGCGGGATCCGACAGGTTGGCGACGATGAGGGTGGAGTCTTTCTCAGTGAGGTCGTAGAACGCCGAATCCAGAATCCGGCCCATGCCATCGCCGTAACCGGTGGGCAGGTGGGATATCCAGGTGGGGATGTTGAGGATAGAAAACGGCAACACGTTCCAGGCCGCCGAGGCGTAATGGTCGTTGAAGCTGACGATGTTGTTAGTGGCTGACTCCTGCAGAGCGTCATGCACGCCCACCGACGCCGGGGTGAACGTCGAGCCGTCCAGCGCCCGGAACACCGGATCGTTTTCATAGCCAATGTTCAATACCTTGTCGGTGCTGCTTTGGGTTGGCGAGGCGTAGGCGATGTAATTGGCGCTGCTGTAGAAACCCGACCATTGGCTGGCACTCAAGTCCGCCAGGCTGTTGACCGCTAGCCCACCGAGGCTGTGGCCACTGACCAACACGTCCTGGCCCGTCAGGCCGTGGGCCTGGGCGAACGCCGCGACGTCCCCGAGCAAGTTGCCAAAAGCTTGGCCGACGTAGTTTTTCGCGTAGTCCTGGGGCCCGAAAGCCGCCATCAGATCGCTGATTACGTCGCCAATGGAGTCGCTGATCAGGGTTTCCCGTGGGCCGCTGGTGCCACGAAACGACACCCCGATTTCCGTCAGTTGCCCATCGGCGTCGTACTTGCCGAGAATTTCCACCTGCGCGGTGGTGTAGCCAGCCTTCTCACCAAAAAACGTTCCACGGCCATCCACTTTGCCGGTGTAGCCCAGTTGCGATGCGCTGATCGGGGTCCAGCCGGCCTTTTGCACTGCCTCCAGGGCCAGTTGCTCCGAGTCGGGATTCCACGGCACGCCGGGGATCACCCCTTGCGAATCGGTGCCGCCCAGCAGCGCCGTCACCAGCGTGGCGGGCAGTCCCGCGCCGAAGCCGTTCTGCTGGTAGCCGGCGGCAAAGCCGTGGTCCAGGTTGTGGTAGGAATACAGCATGATTGCCATTGCATCGCTGACCAGCGCCTTGGACTCGGTGGTGCCGAGGTTTTTATAGTCGTAGATACCCATTGTGATGACCTCTTTTTTTGTTGTTGGAACGGTTGCTGAAACCGGCGAAGTTCTTGTGGTGAGGGGATTTATCCCCGTTCGACTGCGCAGCAGTCGCCTGGCTGTCGAGGTTTTGCAGGAAAAGTTCAGCGCCGTTGGGTGGGGCTGCAACACAGCGGGGATAAATCCCCTCCCCACACGGCACTGCCTGTCATTGGGTCAGCGCCGGGGACACAAACGCCTCATCCACCCGCGCCAGGTCCTGCGCGCCCAAGGTGCCGGCGTAGTAATGCAACTTTGTCCAGGCCATGAGGTAGTCATAACGGGCCTGGGCCAGGTCGCGTCGGGTGGTATAGAGCTGTTGCTCGGCGTTCAGGGCATCGAGGTTGACCCGTTCGCCGCCGAGGATGCTTTGTCGGGTCGAGACCACCAACGCCTCGGCGGCGCTGAGGGCTTTGCGGTATGCCCGCAGTTTGTTCACCCCCGACATGCAGGCGCTGAACTGGCGGCGCAGTTCGATCAGGGTTTCCCGGGTCTTGCCGTCCAGTTCATATTCGGCCCGTTCCATGTTGCGACTGGCCTGGCGGGTCGACGCCGAGACCCCGCCACCGGCGTACAACGGCACGCTGATCTCAAGACCAATGGTGTTGGTGTCATAGCGCTGGTTGTAGGTGTTACCGCTTTCCGACTCGTTCTGGCGCATCGTCGCGTAGGCGCTGACCTTGGGCAGGTGGCCGGCGCGGTTGCGTTCGACTTCGAAGCGCGCCACGTCCACGGCCTGGCGCTGAGACGCCAGGGTCGGGTTGTTGCTCACGGCCAGTTCGTGCCATGTCTGGAAACTGGCCGGTTGCAGGGCAAAGGTCTGGAACGTTTCGCTCAGGGGCGCCAGGTCGCCGATGTTCAGGGTCGGGACGCCAATCAGCGAGCCAAGTTCGCGCAGGGAAGCGTCCTGCTCGTTGCGGGCCTCGATCTCTTCGGCAATCGCCAACTCATAGCGCGACTCCGCTTCAAGGATGTCGGTGCGCGTGCCTTCGCCTTGGGCAAACAGGTGCTCGTTCTGATGAAACTGCTGTTCGAAAGCCTTTTTCCTGGCCTGGGCAATGTCGATCTGATCCTGGGCGAACAACGCCTGGGTGTAGGCGCTCAACACCCGCACCAGTAACTCCTGGCTTTTGCCACGAAAGTTTTCGTCGGCAAACAGCGCCTGGGCCACGCCTTTGCGATAGGCGGCGTAGGCCTCGTAGTCCAACAGAGGTTGTTGCAGGGTCAGGCTGGAGCCGTAGCTGTTGTAGTTGCGGTCGTCATGCTGGCTGGCGCCACGCTCGTTAAGGTAGGTGACCTTGGACTGGTTACGTCCCTTGTTGTAGCTGTAGCCCAGGTGCGGCAGCAGCCCGGCGCGGCCAATGGCGCGGTTCTCCAGGCCGGCATCGCGCTCCTTGATCGCACCCAGGTAGACCGGGTCATTGCGCAGGGCTTGTTCATAAAACTCGAATGGGCCCATGGCCCAGGCACTGTTGCAGATAACCGCCGCCAGCGCGGCGAGCCAGTAAAGTCCCTTCATACCCCCAGATATCCTTATTCTTCGGTCAACGCGGAGCCGGCTCGGTCGAGCAGCGGTTTGAACAGGTAGTTCATGAGCGAGCGCTCACCCGTGCGCACGAACATTTGCGCCGGCATCCCGGGCTTGATCACCAGCCCGTTGAGTTTTTCCATCGCCACTTCGCTGACGCTGCTGCGCAGGACGTAATACGGCTCAGCGGTTTTTTCATCGATCATCTGGTCGGCGGAAATCAGGCTGACCTCCCCCGGCACCCTCGGCGTGCGGTTCTGGTTGAACGCGGTAAAGAGAATGTCCACTGGCAAATGGGTGCCAACCTTGTCGATCAGGTTGACCGGCAGGTGCCCTTCGACTTCCAGTCGCGTGCCTTGGGGCACGATTTCCAGCAAGGTATCGCCTTGACGGACCACGGCGCCTTCAGTGTGTACGCCCAGGTTCACGGCGATGCCGTCGGCGGTGGCAAGGATCTCGCTGTGTTGCAGCTCAAACGCGGCAGACTTGAGTTGCTGTTGCAGGGTTTCGCTCTTGAGTTGCGCCTCGGCCAACTGACTGCGCACTTCCTTCTGGTATTCCTCATTGTGTTGCTCAAGCGTGAGGCGGGACTCGACGATGCCCTGCTCCACCCGGCCGCTTTCGCCACTGTTCTGCGCCAGTTCCTGCTGCACTTGCGACAGTTGCCGTTGGTAATCCAGCAGACGGTTGCGCGGGATGTAGCCGTTGTCCGCCAACGGTTGCAGGTTGCTTAGCTGCTGGCGCAGGGACTGGGCCTGGGCATTGAGGTCATTGCGCGCCCGGCGCATGCCCGCCAGTTGCGCCGTGGCGCCTTCGATATTGGCGCGCAATGCGGCTTGCTCCCGGGCAACCGCTTCGCGGCGGCTGCTGAACAACTGCCGCTGGCCTTCGAGCACCAGTGCCAGGCGTGGGTCGGGGTCGTGGCTCAGTTCAGCCGGAAAGCTGACCTGTGGGAGGTTGTCCCGCTCGCTTTGCCAGCGTGCCAGGCTGGCCCAGGCCATACGGTACTGGGCTTGCAGCGATTGCACATCGGCGGCTGTCTGAGTCTGGTCCAGGCGGAACAGCGGCTGGCCCTGTTTCACGGCCTCGCCTTCACGCACCAGGATCCGGCTGACCACGCCGCTGCTCATCGATTGCACGGCCTTGCGCTTGCCGGACACCACCACGGTGCCTTGCACCGCAATACCTTGGTCCAGCGGCGCCAGGCTGGCCCAGGTGAAAAAACTGCCGGCGCCAACGATCGCCAATACCCACCCCAGGCGGGTGAAGAAACGGGCATCGCGCTCGGGCCGTTCGAGGTCTTGAGAGTGTTGCAGATTCATGTCGCGATCCTTGCTCATGCGCCGCCAGGTTTGCTGGCAGCCGGGTACTGACGGCTCATGCTCAGTCCGTTGGGGCCTGCCTGGGGTTTGTCGCGTTGCGATTGCGGCTGGCCGGACAATGCCCGTAGCACCTCCTGGCTTGGACCGAACGCCTGTAAGTGGCCTTCATTGAGCACCAGCAGCTTGTCGGCCTGGGCCAGCGCCGAGGAGCGATGGGTTACCAGCACGACGGTGGTGCCCTGGGCTTTCATCTGCGCGATGGCGCCGGCCAGTGCCGCTTCGCCAACCGTGTCGAGATTGGAATTGGGTTCGTCGAGCACCACCAGGCTCGGCTGGTCATACATCGCCCGGGCCAGGGCGACGCGCTGTTTCTGACCGCCAGACAAACCGCTGCCATCCTCCCCCAGCACGGTGTCGTAGCCTTGGGGCATGCGCAGGATCAGTTCATGCACACCGGCCTGTTGCGCAGCGACGACGACCTTTTGCGGATCGGCCTGGCGGAAACGGGCAATGTTCTCGGCAATGCTGCCGCTGAACAGCTCAATGTCCTGGGGCAGATAACCGATGTGCGGACCGAGCTGGTCGCGATTCCAGCGATGGATGTCCGCCCCATCAAGCCGCACCGTGCCAGCGAGGGTGGGCCACACCCCCACCAGCACCCGGGCCAGGGTGGATTTGCCGGACCCCGACGCTCCCAGCACCCCGAGCACTTCCCCGGCGCTCAGGCTGAAACCGAGCTGATGCAGTGTCGCGTTGCGCAGCCCCGGCGGGCCGGCGCTGACCTGTTCAAAGCTCACCTGGCCCTTGGGCGACGGCAATGTCATCGCCTCGTCCTGGGTTGGGTAAGCCTGCAGCAGAGCATCGAGACGGCGATAAGCCAGCTTGGCCCCGCTCCATTGCTTCCACACGGCGATCAACTGGTCGATGGGGCTCAACACCCGGCCCATCAGGATCGAGCCGGCAATCATCATTCCGGCGGTCATGTCGCCCTTGATCACCAGCAGCGCGCCCAACCCCAGTACCAGCGATTGCAGGCACAGGCGCAGGGTCTTGCTCAGGGAACTGATCACCGCGCCGGTATCACTGGCCTGGTTTTGCAGGCCGAGAAACTGCGAATGCACGGCAAACCAGCGGCCGCGCAATGCGCCGAGCATGCCCATGGCCTGGATGGTCTCGGCGTTGTGCAAGTGGCTGGTCGCCAGTTGGCTGGACTGTTGCGAGTAAACACTGGCCTGCCCCAGCGGCTTTTTGGTCATAACCTCGTTCAGGCATGCCAGGCCAATGAGCAGCACCGTGCCGACGGTGGCGAACACGCCGAGCCAGACGTTGAACAGATAGATCACCAGCAAATACACGGGAAACCACGGGGCGTCGAAGAATGCGAACAGCGCAGGTCCGGTGACGAACTGGCGGATATGGGTAAGGTCCCCCAGCGATTGCCCGGCGTTGCCCTCGCCCTGGCGAAGGTTTCGCTCGAACGCGGCCTTGTACACCTGAAGGTTGAAGCGTCTTTCCAACTGGCTGCCGATGCGGATGACGATGAAGCTGCGGACCATTTCCAGCAGTCCGATAAATACGAAAAAGCCCACCACCATTAACGACAACATCCACAGCGTGGTTTCGTTTTGGGATGACAGGCCCCGGTCATACACTTGGAGCATATAAATCGAAGGCGCCAACATCAGCACATTGATCAAAGCGGTAAAACAACCGACGCTGACCAGAATATTTTTATAATCGCCCAGCGCTCTAAACAACGGCACCGTGGCCGTGCTCCTTGTAACGTTCATGAAGATATCCTTGCTGTTGGCTTTGCCAGTAGCCTGGCGGTTATTCAACTTGCCAATCTTTAAATGGTTTACATCGGGCCGCGCCGCGGCTCACGCCTGTTTTTTAAACAAGCGCGCCTGAGGCATTCGCAAACTGTGCTGACTTGTTAAGGAATGGTTTGGGCCAGACGCCGTTCCAGCGTTACTACCCGACCTGATTTCAAGGTGACTTGATAGTGTTGTTCTTGGTGCAGTTGCAAGTGAACCCGGGTGTTCTGTTTGCCAATCAGTGAAAGACCGTCGGGCTCGGTGAACCAACGGACCGGCTCATCCCCCAGCCACTGGCCCAGGCAATCGGTTTGCCCGCCCAGGGTTTGATCCGCCTGCAGCTCGACAAGGCAGATGCTGGACGGTGGGTTCTCGGGCGGCGGGGTTTGCGCAGACGCCTGCGGCCCCGACAGAACAGCCTGCCACTGACCGGCCAACTGGGAGGGTTCTGCTAACAACAGGCTGCGCGCCATGGCGACTTCTCCGGTAAACATCATCAGCGTAGCGAGTAACCAGGCACTTGCCTGGGCGCCTCGAGGCTTGGGATTTCTGCACATTGGTTCAATCCTGAGGGATCCCGCAAGAGCGCTGGCCGCTCCCACGGGATAGGGACATCAGGCCACGATATCCGAGACCGCCGCCTGGCCGACGGTACTGACCAGGAAGTCAGCCACGCCGTGCCCGGAGAAGTCCACCGACAGCAGGCTGTTGCCACCCGATGTCGACAGCACTGCATCACCCGCCGCACCGGTGAACGCATTGACGAAGTGCAGGCCCGCGCCCTGGGTGATGCCGGTCAGGTCGATCTTGTCCAGGCCGCTGACGAAATCGAGGATCTGATCGACCGCACCTGGCCGTGAGTCAGAACTGGCGGCGAACACGAAGGTGTCCGAGCCCGAACCGCCCCACAGTTTGTCGGCACCGCCCGCGCCCCAAAGGATGTCGTTGCCGGCACCGCCCTTGAGTTCGTTGGCCACGGCGTTGCCGATCAGCAAGTCACTGCCCGAGCCGCCAATGGCATTCTCGATAGTCACCCCCTGAGCGATGGACACGTTACCGACCATGCCGCCAACGTCGGAAAACGAGGCGCCATTGAGGTTGATTTTCTGGTTCTGCGTGAAACCCGAAAAATCCAGGGTGTCGCGGCCACCGGCGTCCCATACCGAAAACACCACTTTGTCCGAAGACGAGTAGGCGCTGTAGAAGTCGCGACCGGTGTTGGAGTTGAAACCGTAGGTTGAGTCGCCGGTCCGGGTGCTGGTGTTGGCACCGTAGAGCTGCTGAATCGCGGCGATGTCATCCATCAGCGGACCCGAGGCATAGGCTTCGACGCCGCCTTTGCTGAAGTCCTGGCTGGTGTTGCTTTCACTCCAGTAGCTCATGAGGCTGTAGCCACGCGTGTCCTGAGCATAGCTGGCGTCATCGTAGGTCGGGCTGCCTTCACCGGCGTTATAGTCGCCAGGGTGCGCCAGGCCCAGGCTGTGACCGATTTCGTGGGTCAGGGTCTGGCGGCCATAGTTGTTCAGTTCAGGGTTCTTGTTCTGGGTGTAGCGGCTGTTGATCAGGTACCAGGAGGTCCCGTCATAACCGGCGCCCGTGCCCGGCAGATAGGCAAATGCCGCGGCGCCGTCCTGGCCACTGCTGTAGTTGCCGAAGGTCATGTGGCCGTCGCCACCGCTGGCCCTGTCGGTAAACGTGACATTGGCCACGTCCGCCCAGGATTGCATGGCCAGGACCGCCTGGCCTTTCTGTTGGGCGCTGAACGGGCTGAAACCGCTGATGCCGTGCTTGTTCATGGTGCTCGAGGAGGCGGAGGTCAGGAACGTGTAGGTCAGCTCGATCTTGCCGCTGGCGTCCCGGTCCTGGTAGGCCGCACCGTCGCGCAGCAACTGGGTGGCAGCTTCGTCCACCGAGTACGAGGGTTTGCCATTGACGGTCAGGTTGCCGCCCCGATCGTATTGGTGGCTGAAACTATTGATCTGATTGAATGCATTGCTCGCCGCCGCCAGTGACTGCGGCGCCCAGAGCAGTTGTTCGGCAGAGTCAATAGCGCTGGTTTTGACTTTCGACATAAACATACTTCCTTGTTTGCAATGGAACAGTTTTTGTCAGATAGAACAATCTCTGGCGAGAGCGTCCTATCACTCGCCCAATTGAGGACGCAAGAAAACTGACACAATTGGAAATCAAACGTCCAGCGAATTTTTTTGACCTCTTTACACGCTCACGCCTTCAACAATCGAAAAAGATACACGGCGCCCCGTTAGTACAGGTATTTTGCGGGCGACATTAAAGATTGTCGGACAAAACTCTATTTAAATATTAAATGACGTTAACCACCAATTGGCCACTCGCGTCGCACTGTCACCCACTAAGTGCCAGCGAAGTGCTACTAACTAATGGCAACTAAATCTTTACGGTTTTGCCTGAGCACACTTCCCGCAGACAACCGCGAAACCAGCGGTGCACAGGATCGGCATCCATCCGGGGATGCCAAAGCATGGAAATCGTGAATGCCGGCACCGCAAACGGCAACGCAAAGCTGTGCATGTCGGCACGCAGGCGGGTGGTATAGCGTTCAGGGACGCTGGCGATCAGGTCGCTGGACCGGGCAAGGCCAAGCGCAGTGGCGAAACCCGGGATGGTGATCGCGATCTGCCGTGTCAGGTTCAAGGACCGCAAAGCCTGATCGAGGGCGCCGTGGTCCAGACCCCGCAAGGACACGCCAATGTGCCCGCCCGCCGCATAACCGGCGGCACTCACCTCGGCCTGGCTCAGTGGGTGACCGGCGCGCACCACACCAATGAGGCGATCAGTAAACAACGCCTGGGTTCGTAGCTCCGGACTGGTGTCCTTGTCCACGACGGCTGTTTCCAGGTCCACGGTGCCCTCTCGCAGCGCCGTACTGTCCTTGTCGGCCTTGTTCAGGAAATGCAGGCGTACACCGGGCGCCTGTTCGCTGATGCGGGCGATCAAGTCGATGCCGAAGTTTTCTACGAACCCTTCCCGGGTGCGCAGCGTGAAGGTTCGGCTCAATTTTCGCAGGTCCGGGGTCTGGGACGGACGTAGCGCTGCCTGGGCGTCCTGTACCAGTTGGCTGACTTGCTCGCGCAGTTCCAATGCGCGGGGTGTGGGGACCAGGCCGCGCCCGGCCCGTACCAGCAGTGGATCGCCCGTGGTTTCGCGCAACCGCGCCAGCGCCCGGCTCATAGCCGATGGGCTGAGTCGCAGCCGCCGAGCGGCTCGGGCCACGCTGCCTTCCGATAGCAAGACATCAAGGGTAACCAGCAGATTGAGGTCGGGTGTGGACATGGCGCAGTCCTGGGTTGGAATAGGTGGCGCTGCATGCAGTTATAAAGTGCAATCCGTGCGTCTTCCGCCATGTTATGCCCGGGCGTAACGTTCTGACAGCGCCATTTGTGCAGCAGCAGAGCGAGAGGACATGATGAAACCCGTTAATACACAACCCGGCCGGCCGAGCGCGATGCCCGCACGACGGGGCTCTTCACCCCGCTGGGCCTTGGCCAGCCTGTCACTTTCAACCTTGCTTGCCTCCCTGGGCGCCAGCGTGGTGACGGTCGGCTTGCCGACGCTGGCCCAGGCGTTCGATGCCCCCTTTCAGCAGGTTCAGTGGGTGGTACTTGCCTATTTACTGGCGATCACCACGCTGATTGTGAGCCTTGGGCGATTGGGGGATTTGGTGGGGCCTGGCAAGCTGCTATTGGGCGCAATCGTGGTGTTCACTCTTGCGTCGGCGCTTTGCGGCATGGCGCCCTCGCTTTGGCTGTTGATCGCAGGCCGGGCGTTACAGGGCCTTGGAGCGGCCGTCATGATGACGCTGACGCTGGCCCTTGTGGGTGAAACAGTCAGCAAGGAAAAGACCGGCAGCGCGATGGGGCTTTTGGGCACCCTATCAGCGGTAGGTACCGCCCTCGGGCCCTCTCTGGGGGGCGCATTGATCAGCGGTTTCGGTTGGCAGGCGTTATTTTTGATTAACGTTCCTCTTGGGCTGCTGACGTGTGTACTGGCCTGGCGTTCATTGCCAGCTCGGCAACCGGAGAGATCGGCCGCGCGCCCCCGCTTCGACACCCTGGGTACGCTTCTATTGGCGATAACGCTTGGCGCCTATACCCTCGCCACGACGTTGGGCCGAGGCGACTTCGGCTGGCCAAATATTGCCTTGTCGCTGACGGCTATCCTGGGCGGCAGCCTGTTTGTTTTGGCTCAGAGCCGGGTCGCGTCGCCGCTGATTCCCTTGGCGTTGCTTGGGGACCGGCTGCTGGTTTCCACGTTGGCAACCAGTGCTCTGGTTGCAACGGTCATGATGGCGACGCTGCTGGTGGGACCATTCTATCTGTCCATTGCTCTTGGGTTGCCTACCGCCCTGGTAGGTCTGGTGCTGGCGGCGGGACCGTCGGTCGCCGCGCTGGCGGGCGTGCCTGCCGGGCGTCTGGTGGACCGGTTTGGCGTGCGCCCCATGCGCCTCTTCGGGCTGCTGATCATGATTCTCGGCTGCCTGATGCTGTCGCTGATGTCACCGACCCTCGGCGTGGGTAGCTATGTCGCCGCTATCGCGGTAACAACCCTTGGCTATGCGCTGTTCCTGACGGCCAACAATACAGCGGTGATGGCAGACGTGCCCGCTGGCAAGCGTGGCGTCATCTCAGGGTTGCTCAATCTGTCGCGCAATCTGGGGTTTTTGACCGGTGCATCGGCGCTCGGCGCGGTGTTTGCGCTCACGGTACCGACGAACGGCATCGCCCAGGCTACCCCTGAGGCAGTGGCAAATGGCTTGCATTTCACCTTCAGCGTTGCCGCGTCTTTGATGCTGCTGGCTTGGGTAATTGCCTTGAAGTGCCGGGATCCAGAGCCTCTGGATGAGCGGGATGACATCCGTGCCCAGAGAAGATGACGCCCTGATCAAAACGGCATAAGTCGTGATGCAAATCAAAAAAAGTGAACCAATCGCCAAACGGCCTGAAAAAAGCCACATGACATTCATTTTCAGGTGCTATTTTTAGTTCTCACTGGTAGAGCCATGATGGCTCTTCCTTCCTGATATGAGCAAACGGAAGCGCTTGATGAAGAAGGTGGGCAACAGATGAATAGAGGATCTTTCAGCAAGGTTACGTTTCCCAACGCCTGCCAGCTGATGCGCTGGCATTTTCATCCCATGGGATTCGAGGCCAGCATGGACGCACCGGGCAGCATGGTCGCCCGGCTGTTTGACCGTGCCAGCGGCGAGACTATGATCGCGATTGCAGGCATCCCCTGCGCGACAGTGATGAACGCCCCTGACGTGGAGCGAATAATCGAAGCGGTGGAAGCCGAGCTGGAAGCTTTCGTGCCACCGGTTGGCTTGCGACGATTTGCCTCCTGAAAAAAAAGAAGCCCACATCTGTGGGCTTCTTTTTGGCTGACGGTTTTGTTCGTGCCCCGATGTTCTCAACCGCGGGCGCGGCGATGATCGGCAAAGAACGGCTTGCCGGTCCCTATCCGATCTGACGCCTTGGGCGCCTTGTTTACCTGTGTGTCCTGCCCGTCGACATACCAATAGCAATGCTGCACCGCCCGGGTAATACCGACATAGGCCAGACGCAGAATCTCGTCTTTCTGCGCCGTGTCGTACGGCTCGGCATCGCCTTCCTGGCCCAGCCCGGCCATTCGGTAGACCTGATTCTTGTAGGGGGAGCTGGTCGAGTGCTGGCAGTCACCGAGCAAAAACACCGCATCGGCCTGAAGCCCCTTGGCGCTATGGTAGGTCATCTGCCTGAGGCGCCTCGCCGGGTACGGCAAGCTAGAATCCACATTAACTGTTGGTTGAATATGTTTTTCAATCAATAGCTTGTCGCTGCTTTTTCGATACAACATCAAGATTGAGTCGCCCTTGCGATAGTGCTCATCCAGCCGCTTCGCCAGGCCTTCGTCGTCTCTGTCCAGCACATTGACCGGGCTCAAGGCTCGAGGCGTGCCGCTGGCCTTGGCCTTTTTGCCGGGAATAGCCGCAGCCGCACGCACGACGTGTTCGGCGGCGTCGATGATGTGCTGATGGCTGCGATAGTTATCGGTGAGCATGACCCGGGTGTTTGCCGGCGAAGGAAACTGTTTGTTGAACGCCATGAAATAACTGGGTGAGCTGCCGCGCCAGCCGTAGATCGACTGCCAGTCATCGCCCACGCACAGCAAGGAGGAACGCTGGGCACCTCGGCCTACATGCATGGCGGGACCACGGCTGCGCACTTCCCGCAGGCTTGCGCGAAGCCAGGAAACGATCTGCGGCGAGACATCCTGAAACTCGTCGATCATCAAGTGCGACAGAGGACGCAGTGTCGCATCGCTCAGCAGCTTGAAGTTCTCTGGGGAGTGCTCACTGAACAGCGCGAACATCCGGTTATAAGTCATGGCGGGGGGCGACTGATCAAGCAAGTGGTCTTCAAATGCCCGCCAGTAGCGACTCAAGGCCTCAAAGAAATAACGGTCCGGGTCATCCTGGGCAAAACACATCCGGCCCACAGCGTCCGAAACGTCCAGGCCCAGGTTCTCGATAAAACCGGCTGCCGCGACAAAACAATCGAGCAGCGGTGCCGAACCCAGTTCGCCTTTCACCTTGTAGTCGAACCCTGGACCCGCGCTGGCATCGCCGGCCAACACGCTCAGTACGCGCTTTGATGACTCATAACTATCCAGCCATATCAGTGGCTTAGAGCAGAAAGCTTGAAACAGTGTGCGCTTGACCGCCCACTCTGCGCGGATACTCAGCTTGGCTCCCGGCCGGCTGAGCCGGGCGTCTTCCCGCGGGTCGAAACCCAGCATCACCCAAGCGTCCAGAGTGGGGATGTAGCCGTGGCAATGAAACGTCGCGCCGTTGATCTGGAAGGCCTGACGCTTTGGCTCGATGCCCTTGATCGGCCAGGCACCGGCGCGAAACCACAGGTCTTCGATCGCATCGCACAGTTCTTCATCGCGCTGGGCGGCCAGTTCGGTCACCGCCACCCGCTTTTGCACATCGGGATGGTCGCGCTCCAACTCCCTGAGCTGCAAGGCGTGCCGGGACATTGGTTTGATCAGCTCGCGAAAACGCTCGTCGCGTTGATAAAGACCGTGATAGCAGGCATTGAGTTGTTGGCGCTGAGTATCGTTGATGCGCAACTCAAAGGGATTGCCCTGGGCGTCATCATCAGTCGATTCGGGGCGATGGCTCAGGGTTTCAAAGGCCTGGAGTCGTTCGAACCCGGGCAAGCTGCGCACCATGGGCAAGATGCGTGAATGGAAGGTCCGCACCAGGTCGCGAGCTTCCTTGAGGCTGATTGTTCGCCCCCACAGGGCAAAAACCTCAATGAGTTTGTGAATGAAGTCTTTGCGCGATTCCCGCGTGAAGGTCACCACGGTCATCGAATCCAACTCAAAACCCAGGTAATGAGACAGCAGCACAAGACGTAGCACCAGGGTCGTGGACTTCCCGGCGCCTGCGCCCGCGATGACCGAGGTAGATGGCGTATCGCTCAGGATCATCTTCCACTGGGCGGCGCTCGGTTGGGCGTGAGCGGGAAGCAATCGGGCAACATCGGCCTTGATGCGTTTCTTGAGTTCGGCGGTCAACCGCAGGCGCCAGTCATCGAACAGCAGCTCATCGACTTTCGGTGCCGGGTGCTCGGTGCTTCGGGAGTCTCGGATCAACAGGACCTGCCGGCCCTCTTCCAGCCCTTCGACCTTGCCTTCCTGATAGCCGTAGTCAAAACCGGCGCTATGCCCGCTGCGAAAGCCATCGGCCTGGCCGTGTAGCCAGGAAGCCCGATGCTGGGCTCGAAGTTGCGTCAGGCCATGACCCAAAAACCGCGCGGCCAGGCGCTTGAGCAAAGGCATCTGGGCCAGGGACAGAAGTTCGGGGGGAAGATCGGGAGTGTGTTGCGACACGCTTGGGGACTCCGGTGTTCAGAACCATGACGGCTATGGTGTCTGTATTTGTCAGCGGATTCCACCCAAAAGCTTGTAAGTCATGGATTTAGGCGATGAAGTGAAAGTGGTATCGCACATTGACATCAGCGTAGCCCGACCCACCGCAATCGCGAGCAGGCTCGCTCCCACAGAGGCCGGGACATACTGTGCGGGCGATCCTGCTCGGGATTAACTTTGAATCACTGCTTGGAGATGGCTCCGTCGACCAATGCCTGCGCTTCGACCACCAATTGTTTGAGGTGCTCATCACTGATGAAGCTTTCGGCGTAGATCTTGTAGATGTCCTCAGTGCCTGACGGACGCGCGGCGAACCAACCGTTTTCGGTCATGACCTTCAGGCCGCCGATGGCCTGGTCATTGCCCGGGGCATGGCTGAGGATGCTCTGGATGGTCTCCCCGGCCAATTCAGTGGATGCGACCTGGTCCGGCGACAGCTTGCTCAGCAGCGCCTTCTGTTGCGGGCTGGCCTTGGCATCGACGCGCACGGAGAACGGCTCACCCAGTTCATCCGTCAGGGCACGGTAAGCCTGGCTTGGGTCGCGACCGGTGCGCGCGGTCATTTCGGCCGCCAGCAACGCGGGGATCAGGCCGTCCTTATCGGTACTCCACACACCACCGTCCTTGCGCAGGAACGAGGCGCCGGCGCTTTCTTCGCCACCAAAGCCCAGGGACCCGTCGAACAGGCCGTCAGCAAACCACTTGAAGCCTACCGGCACCTCATACAGACGTCGCCCCAGGCGCTTGGCCACGCGATCGATCAGACCGCTGCTGACCACTGTCTTGCCCACGGCAGCATCGGCACGCCACTGCGGACGGTTCTGGAACAGGTAGTCGATGGACACCGCCAGATAGTTGTTCGGCGCCAGCAAACCACCGGAGGGCGTCACGATGCCATGGCGATCATGGTCCGGGTCGCAGGCGAAGGCCACATCGAAACGCTCTTTGAGGCCAATCAGCCCTTGCATGGCATGGCTGGAGGACGGATCCATACGTATCTGCCCGTCCCAATCGACAGTCATGAAGCGGAAGGTGGAATCCACCTGGGTGTTGACCACGTCCAGATCCAGGCGGTAATGCTCGGCAATGGCGGGCCAGTAGCGCACGCCCGCGCCACCCAGCGGGTCGACCCCCAGGCGCAAGCCGGCAGCGCGGATGGCATCGAAGTCGATGACATTGCCCAGATCCGCCACGTAGGTATTGACGTAGTCGTGACGGTGAGTGGTGTCAGCCTTCAGGGCCTGCTCATAGCTGATGCGCTTGACGCCGGCCAACTGGCTGGCGAGCAGCTCGTTGGCCTTGGCTTCGATCCATTTGGTGATGTGGGTATCGGCCGGGCCGCCGTTGGTGGGGTTGTACTTGTAACCTCCGCTCTGCGGCGGATTGTGGGACGGCGTGATGACAATGCCGTCCGCCAGACCGGTGGTGCGGCCCCGGTTGTAGCAAAGAATGGCGTGGGAAATCGCCGGCGTGGGCGTGTATTCATCGGCCTCGGCGATCATCACGGTGACCCCGTTGGCAGCGAATACCTCCAGCGCGCTGGCCCCTGCCGGGGTAGACAGCGCATGGGTATCGATCCCCAGGAACAAGGGCCCGTTGATGCCCTGGGCTTCACGGTACAGGCAGATCGCTTGACTGATAGCCAGCACATGCCATTCGTTGAACCCCAGGTCGAAGGAGCTGCCACGGTGACCGGAGGTGCCGAAAGCCACACGCTGGGTGGAAACCGAGGCGTCGGGTCGGCCAGTGTAGTAGGCCGTCACCAGTCGCGGGATATCGATTAACAACTCTGCCGGTGCCGGCTTGCCCGCAAATGGACTGACTGTCATGCAAAACCTCTGGATGGAGTGGCTCGATAAAATGGAAGCAGTTTACTGACAGTTCGACCGTGGCGCGACGGGTTCGATCCATCGCCCTTCGTCACGATTGCTCAAGTCTCAAGGCATCGGCCAGCGCGCAGAGTGCTGTATCCAGATCGTGTGAACCGCCTAAGGCATGGGTCAGGCGCATATGCTGTGCATACAGCCCTTGCAGACTGAACAGTTCGCCCGGTGCTATGACGATTCGCTGCGCAAGCAGCCGCTGGAAGACCCGTCGTAAATCGACGCGCCGCGAAGATCGCGTCCAGATCGTCGCGCCCCCCTGAGGTTCCAACCATTGCAGGCTGTCCCCCAGCCGCTCGCGCAGCAGTTGCGTCGTCGAGACAGCCCCTTCCCGCAGCAAGCGCCGCAAGACCATCAAGTGCTGATCGATCCGGCCGTTACTGTACAAGCGGGCAATGGCTTTCTGGCGAATCGGCGACAGGCTAAACGCGCGCAGCAGGAAATGGCGCTGCAACTCCAACGTCAACTGACGCGACAGTACATAGCCGTAGGGCGCCTCGGGGCCGATGGTTTTTTCGAAAGTGGAATAGACGATCAGTCGATCCGGGTCGAGCAAGTCTCGAAAAGGCGTAACCCCGGCTTCGAACACCAAGTCTGTATAACTGTCGTTCTCCAGCACCCATGTGCCGTGCAGATCCAGCAAGCGTGCTACGGCGCGACGGTTGTTTTCAGGAACAAGCGTGCCCTTGGGCATGTTCAGGACCGAGGACAGGATGACCAGGCGTACCGTTTCCCCCGTCAGTAATTGCTCCAACTGCTCGACATTGATGCCCCCATCCGCCAGCAGTGGCAGTTCAATCACGTCGATATCGGCCGCCTGGAGCAGGCGCAGGACGGTCCAGTCGCAGGGCGATTCGATCAGTACCGTGGCGCCTTTGAGCGCCAGCACGGCGATCAGAATCTCCAGCACGCCGCGCAAATCGGCGCCGATATAAACGTCGTCCGCATTCCAGCACCGGGCCGGCGAAGAAGTGTAGCGAGCCGCCAGCGCGGTACGCAGTTCCAGTTCGCCCCAGGGTTGCGAAGGCATCTGTGAGGAGCGCGGATACTGGCGCAGCAGCTCACGCTCAAGCAACAACAGCGGGCTGTCCAGCGGTTGCACTGACGCAGGCTCGTCCGCACTGAGCACCAGCATTCCCGGGCGCCGCGCATTGACGTACAGGGTCTCGAGCAAATCATCACCGCCCCCCAGCGTCGCAACGCAGGGCACTGGCAACGCGTAATAACCGGACTTGGCGACGGAGTAGACCCTTCCCTCTTTTTCCAGTAACGAATAGGCGTACTGGATCGTGGAAATCGATACGCTCAGGCGCTCGGCCAGTTGTCGTAACGACGGCAAGCGCACTCGGGCATCGGCGCCCAACTCGTTGATCAGGGTCGTTAGATACCGATAAACCGCCTGGTAAGCGAAGTCTGGTTCCCGGCAACCTTTCATGGGGCTGGGCCAACAGCAAGGGGCGGGACCGGCTCCGCCGGATGACCGGGAACAACGGCCGGATACGTGGCGAATGAATCCGTCAAACCTCGACCCTCAATGCCGTGCCGAACGTTCGCGCAAGGCGTCGGCGCCCTGCCCGGCTTCTTCAGCGTCGACGTCATCAATGGCGTTGCGCGAATCAATCCCCGACACCACTTCCTGCTCCAGCGGCGTAATGCTCGCCCGATACAGCTTGCCGACCATGTCGATGGGCAGGCCGCTGACATCGACCATCCATTGGGCCACCTGATCGGCGATGTTCGCGCCCTGCATGGCCTTGTGCAGGTCCGGCATCGCCACCAGCATGCCGGGATGGCAGCAACGCAGGAAGTGCTCCAGGCCTGCGCCTTGCTCAACGAATGGGGCGAACAACATGCACACCAGTTGCGTTTCGTTGAGCCCCAGGGTTTTGTGCGCTTCGCTGGCGGCCTGGGCACGGCGCTCGGGGATGGCCGAGGGTGGGCCAAACAGCGTCCTGGCCTGTTCGCAGACGTGCTCGGGCAGTTGCTTGCGGTGCATGATCATGATTGCTCGTTGTACGTAGTCCCCGTAACCCGCTTCGTAGCTGCGCCCCTGCAGATAGCAGGCCTGAAGGCCATGCAAATGAGCCGACATCAGCGGGCTGAGGTACTCGTTTTCCGGCGCCGATGCGACGAATTCATCGGTCCGTACCCGCAGAAACTCACTGAACAGCGGCCAGTTGGTTTCTTCCGAGCTGTCGACGATCAGATCGTCGATACCAATATGGCTCACGCGCCGACAAGCCTCGAAATGCCCCTCGGGTCTCCACGCGCCCAGGTGGTCCTGGCCATAAAAACCCTGGTAGGGATTCGCGCCCAGGGTATCGAGTTGCGCGAAGAGACTGTCGAAACCGCTGGACGGGTCAGTGGCCAGGCCTACCTTGCGGGCAGCGCGCCGAAGGCCCGACATGAACTGTTTTTGCTCGCGAGGCGTATCACTGCTGACTAACGAGTCCACCCCGCTCTCCCAACGAGCCATATGCCGGTAGAACTCCGCCATCGCCAGGTAGCCGTGATCACCTACCTCCAAGGGGCTGTCGACCGAGCGCAGGTGGCCCAGAACGAGCGCGTCCATGCGATTGGCCTCATGCCCGACCACCGACAAAGGCTGCTTGTGATTGAATGGCACCACTTCGCGGTTATCCGCCATCAGCAGCTCCACCCGGGGATCGTCGTAGACGAACAGCGCGCTATAGCAGCGGTGGATGTTTTCCAGGGTCGCCTGGGTGGTTTCGCTCAAACGAGGGGTGGCGACGCGCAGGTCGAAGGTCACCGGATGCCGGCCCGCGATGCTCAATTGCGCGGCCCGCAACGCCGCCAGGACATAAAAGCTGTCCCGGCTCCCGTTCTGGACTGTCAACACGCGATAGTCGCCGATCCGGTCAATGCCTCCGGCCGCGACAATTAAACGCTGGATCAAAAGCTGCAACGCAGTACGTTCCGCGCGGGAATAAAAACCTGACAATCGCTGCAGTATCTGCTGATACACGTGAGTCATTGCCTGCTCATGAATTGCACTCATAGCCATTTACCTGGAAATTCAACTATCGGCGTCGCACCCGCACAACGTGACCGAGCGACGGGTTGGTCTGGATGGATTGTTTTAGTACTGCAAAGAGTATTGGTAATACGCTCAAGCTTTGCTTGTCGTAATTATTTGATACATGTGCTGGAGCGTTCGCCTCCTTTGCTTGGGTGCGTGCCTGCAAGCCGCTAGATCAAAGGGTTCCGTCGTTTTTTTAGCGCGTCCTAGGAGAATTCCGACAACGTCCTTCAGACAATGAGTACGAAAAACAAAGAACATGCCTAACTTGAATTGACCCCCAGCCCCCGTCTGTTTTCCCCAAAGGCGACTGATAGCGTTAAACCAAGTAACGCCTGAAGCGGCTTGAGCCGG
Organism: Pseudomonas hefeiensis; assembly: GCF_030687835.1. Lineage (NCBI taxonomy): Bacteria > Pseudomonadati > Pseudomonadota > Gammaproteobacteria > Pseudomonadales > Pseudomonadaceae > Pseudomonas > Pseudomonas hefeiensis. The sequence goes on along the minus strand of NZ_CP117449.1, from coordinate 3,249,857 downwards.
CCCTGAAGGATGACGATCTTCTAAAAACTTGTATTGCGCCACGACTTCTTCCTTGAGATGGAAATCAGCGTTCAATTATCAGGACTTAAATAACGATTAGAAGATACAGATTGAGGGCAAAAACCAGTTCAGTTCCATGGCGATTAAACAGTTTTCTGGTTTTTAGCGAACAGCAGCGTCCAATCGAGGGTGATTGCCGGGCGCGAGGGCATCACCGCCAGACTTCAGGAGCCGGGGCATGAGAGCGGAGGGGCGAGACGGGCGAAGGCAGCGCAAGAGTCTGAACGATGACTCTTGCGCAGGAGGAGAATCAGGTAGGGTCGACTACCTCAAGGGCGACGCGTTCACGGCAGGGGCATTCGCCCATGTAACGGTGGGCTTCAACAAACTCGGAGAATGGAAACACCCGGGTCTTGAGCGGCAACAGCACGCGATCGGCGGTCAGTTGATTGATATCACGCAGTGCTCGCTGCAAAGCCACCTGGTCCTGGATGATGCCCAGTTCCGGCTTGCCGGTAAAATTGCCGATGCAGTGTACAAAGAATTGAATGTTCTTCTGGAACGCCGCGCAGGCTGGGAACGGTGTCTGGTTACCGCCCTGCAAGCCATACAGCACCAGGCTGCCCCGAGGTGCGAGCACGTCGCCGAGCAGCGACATTTGCGGCCCGCCGAGGCCATCGAACACCACATCGACGCCACGGTTATCAGTGAGCTTGTTGATTTGCATCAGCAAGTCCTGCTCTTCGGTGACGATCACTTTCTCAGCACCGAGCGACAGCAGGTACTCACGCTCGTCGGCGGTCTTGGTGGCTGCGATCACCCGCACACCCAAGGCCTTGCCCAGTTGCACGAAGGATGGGCCGGCGCAATGACTGGCATCGGTGACCAGGGCAAACTGCCCCGGCTTGACCCGTGCCAAGTCCACATAGGCGAAATAGGCGATCAGCAGGGGCGTGTAGTGCACCGCGGCTTCAATCGGGGTGAGCACATCGGGATAACGGGTCAGCGCGGTACGCGGCAGCACGATGATCTCACCGTACACCGGGTAATCGTTCGGGCTCTCGGCAGGGAAACTGGCAACTTTGTCGCCTACAGCCAGGTCGTCGACACCGTCTCCGACAGCCGTCACCACCCCGGCCATTTCATGACCAAGGCCCGAAGGCAGGTGTGCCTGGGACGACGCCAGGTTCTGGCGCCACAGGATGTCATACCAACTGATGCCGATCGCTTCGACACGGACCTGCACTTCTCCTGGCGCAGGAAGAGCCGCCGCATGCTCTTCGCATTTGAGCACCTCGGCACCACCAAACTTGTGAAAACGGATCGTGCGGGACATCGCAAACCTCGTCAAAGTAACCTCTAATGCCATGAACTCTATCCGGGCTTTGTACCCAAGACCATCAGTGGCTATTAATAGTCGACATGCCTGTCATTGATTCCGCAGCAAAAAATTGAGCCAGTCCTGCAGGGTCTACCCTAAGAAAAAGCAATTAGCCGGTGCAGAGTACCAGTCTTTCCCCGTAAGATTCATGCCGGTCATTGTTCTCATATGGCCGCTCACGTCAAGCTTGCTGAATCTGCCAGGACCCCAGATGAATCGTAATGACCTGCGTCGTGTCGACCTGAACCTGTTGATCGTGTTCGAAACATTGATGCATGAACGCAGTGTGACCCGAGCCGCCGAGAAGCTGTTCCTCGGCCAGCCGGCCATCAGTGCCGCACTGTCGCGCCTGCGCAACCTGTTTGATGACCCGCTGTTCGTGCGCACCGGTCGCAGCATGGAACCTTCGGCCCGGGCAGTCGAGATCTTCGCCCTGCTCTCCCCGGCCCTGGATTCGATCTCCACGGCAGTCAGCCGTGCGGCGGAGTTCGACCCGGCCACCAGCACCTCGGTGTTTCGTATCGGCCTGTCGGACGATGCCGAGTTCGCCCTGCTGCCGATGCTGCTCAAACGCCTGCGGGCCGAGGCACCCGGCATTGTGCTGGTGGTGCGGCGAGTCAACTACATCCTGATGCCGGGTCTGCTGGCGTCCGGCGAAATCTCCATCGGCGTCAGCTACACCGAGGATCTGCCGGCCAACGCCAAGCGTAAAGTCTTGCGGCGCAGCCTGCCCAAAGTACTGCGGGCCGACACGGCCCCAGGACGGCTGGCCCTGGATGAATTCTGCGCCCGGCCCCATGCCCTGGTGTCCTTCGCCGGCGATCTGAGCGGTTTCATCGATGAAGAGCTGGAGAAACTGGACCGCAAGCGTCACGTGGTACTGGCCGTGCCGCAGTTCAATGGCCTGAGCACGCTGCTGGCGGGCACTGACATCATCGCCATCGTGCCCGACTACACCGCCGACGCTCTGACCGCCGCTGGCGGCGTTCGCGCCGAGGACCCACCGATTCCGGTACGCAGCTTCGAACTGCACATGGCCTGGCGCGGTTCCCAGGACAACGACCCGGGTGAGCGCTGGTTGCGTTCGCGGATTCAGATGTTTTTTGGGGATCCTGAGAGTCTTTAGGCGTCGTCGGGCAGGCTGTTTAGCTGATCATTTCTGCCTTTCCACCACCCATGGAGCTCCATTCACTTCCAGTGGATTGCTCCATTGGGGGTACATCTGAGGGCATGCTTTGGATGGTTTGAAAAGGATGCCCCCAGCCTGAGGTCCGGCAGTCCCAATCTCGAAAAAGTCACTCTGATGGTGGGGTTGATGGGCCATACCCGGCTGAGGATTTTTCCGTGCCAGCGTCTCACTCAGTGAGACTCTCCCAAGTACGGAGCCTTATAACAATGCAGTGCGCAAGGCGGCGGCAACTGCGTCATAGAAACTCTCCACTGCCGCAACCCCACTCGCACGCAGGCTGGCGTGCACTAGCCCTTCACCGACGTACAGTTCGGCAGGCACCTGGGCCTGTCTTAACATCGCCACGTAGGCCCGGCCTTGATCACAGAGCGGATCCCACTGCGCCACGCCAACAAATGCCGGAGCCAGTCCAGTGGCGGCCTCCTGCTCCAGTGCCAAGGCCTGGGGGTCGCGCTGACTAGACTCGTCTGGCACATATCCAGCAAGCGACGCCATCAGCCCTTGCGTGGTGAGCATCGGTGCGCAGGCATGTTCGCGCATGGAGGCGAACTGCTGATGTGCACTGAGTACCGGGTACACCAATGCCTGCAGGTACGGCTGGGCTAAGCCTCGCTCACGCAGCGCAACACATAACCCTGCCGCCAAGGTCCCACCGGCGCTGTCTCCTGCCACTGCCAGGCGCTCAGAAGAAAGTCCGGCCAACCGTCCTTCGCGCAAGTGCAGCCACACCATTAACGCATCCTCCAATGGCGCGGGAAACGGATGCTCCGGCGCCAGTCGGTAGTCCACGGCCACCAGTGCAACCTGCAGGCGCCGGGCCAGGGCGAAGGCAAACCAGTCATGGGTGTCGTGCGCACCCATGCTCCAGCCGCCGCCGTGTAGGTACAACACCGTGGGCCAGCCGCCGTGAGGTACATCACCCGCCGGGAAATAGATTCTCACCTGCCGCCCGCCCACACACTGATCGTCAATCAGCAGGTGCGCCGGGGCAGGCGGCGTGAAATGCCGACAGGCCTCGGCAAACGCTGTGCGTCGCGCAGAAAGCGTGTCGTTGAGGGGAGTGAAACTGGCACTGGTATCGACATAGGCCTGCAAGGCGGGATCAAGCGAGTACAGGGGCATCGGGGCAATCCTTGGGAAAGAACACCGGCCCAGACTACCGCGCAGCGGCGTTGCCCTCGCATGACGCCGTGCGGCTGCGCCGAGGCGAGTCCCGCGATGTGAGACAGCAAGCCCTCAGCATACGCCGCGATGTTTTGCCACGGCCGAGGTTGCGCATAGCATCGGCCCATCGCTCGCCTCGCCAGATGATTGTCACCGCGAGCAGAACTTACCCCGTCGTCACGGGATGCCAGGAGAACCGAATGGCTATTCACCAATACGCTGAAGCAAACGAAAACACGGCCAAGCGCGACGTAACCGTCAGCGACCAGACACTGGAAAAACTGGCCCGTTGCTCCAGCGGTTCGTTGACCACCCAACTGTTCAAGCGCGGCTATCGTCAGCCGGCATTTGTCGGCCTCAAGGCCATGAGCCGCACCGCCAAGCCGTTCGCTGGACGTGCTTTCACCATGCGCTTTATCCCGGCCCGTGAAGACATCGACACCTACGGCACCATGACCACCAAACCCAACGGCGACAACCTGCAATGGCAAGGTGTGGAGCAGATCCAGCCGGGCGACGTGTTGGTGATCGACAGCCGCAACGACGCCGCTGCCGCGTCCGCCGGTAACATCCTGGTGACCCGCCTGCTCGCTCGCGGTGCCCGTGGCATCGTGACCGACGGCGCATTGCGCGACGGCAGCGAGATCGCTGAACTGCCATTGCCCGCTTACGCTCGCGAAATCGTCGCCACCACGCGCATTTCCTACCACCACGTGGCCGACCTGCAGGTGCCGATTGGCTGCGCCGGCATCGCCGTGTACCCCGGTGACGTGATTGTCGGCGACGCCGATGGCCTGACCCTGGTGCCCGCGCACCTGGCTGAGGAACTGGCCGAGGTGTGCCTGGAACAGGACGACATCGAAAACTACCTGGCCATGCGCATCGCCGCCGGTGAAGCACTGTGGGGCGTTTACCCGCCAAGCCCCGAGGCCGTCGCGGCCTACCAGGATTGGGTTGCCTCCGGTCGCCCACACATTCCGTCAATTATCGGCACAGGAGTTTGATCATGGCCGAGCACAAACACGCCCAAACCATCCGTCGCTACTTCGACGCGTGCAATGCAGCGGACTACGACGCGCTGGTCAGCTGCTTCACCCCGGACGCCGTGCACTACTTTCCGGACGGTCTGCCGGAGATTCCGTGGCGCACCGCCGACACCATCGCGCGCAAGTGGCAGTGGTGCGTGGCAAACCTGGGTTCGCAGTGGACCATCGAGAAGATCCTGGTGAGCCACGACAGCAATGAAGCCGTGATCGAGTGGACCCACTGGAAAAGCAAGCTGGGCACCGCCTTGCGTGGAGACGAGTGGTACATCTTCGACAAGGACACGGGCCTGATCAGCGAGATTCGCGCTTACTACGCCTCGCCTGCCAAGCAGGACGTGACCATCAATGAACTGGTGGCCTTCGACTACGAAGGTCGCGGCTACCACTTGACCCCCCTGGAGGCTTGAGATGAGCGAATATTCCGTAGTCGACGCCGCCGTTGCCCAAGCTCGCGCTGCCGCACCGCTGTGGGCGCAAGCCAGCGCAACGGTACGTGCCTCATTGCTGCGCGGACTGGCTGAAGCCCTGGAGGCGCAAAAGGACAGCCTGATTGCCCTGGCCGACGAAGAAACCCACTTGGGTGCCGGACGCCTGGGCGGTGAAATTGCGCGCACAGCTTTCCAATTGCGCGGGTTTGCCGATGGCCTCTCCATCGGGCCCGCCTATACCCGCGTTGTTGACGAAGCCGTGGCCGGCGCACCGCCTGCCGGTCGTCCGCAACTGACTCGTGTACTGCGCCCACTGGGCCCAGTAGCAATGTTCTCAGCGAGCAACTTCCCCTTCGCGTTTTCCGTACTCGGCGGCGACACCGCATCGGCCCTGGCGGCAGGATGCCCGGTGGTGGTCAAGGTCCACTCCGGTCATCCGCGCCTGTCCCAGGTCGTGTTCGATCTGGCCCGTGAGGTGGTGCGTGCCCAAGGCTTGCCTGAAGGTTTGCTGACCTTGGTGGATAACGCCAGCCGTGGCGCCGGTGGCTATCTGGTGCAACACCCGGACATCGCCGCCGTGGCATTCACCGGTTCGTTCCAGGGCGGTACCGCCTTGTGGAAACTGGCCAATGAGCGCTCACGCCCGGTGCCGTTTTTTGGCGAGCTGGGTTCGATCAACCCGTTGGTGGCCCTGCCAGCCGCGCTGGAGCAAAACAGCGCCGAACTGGCCAACACACTCGCCACCTCGATCACCATGGGGTGCGGTCAGTTCTGCACCAGCCCGGGCTTGATTGTGGTGCTTAATGGAACGACCAGCGAGCGTTTCATCGGCCAACTCTGTGAAGCACTGGCGCCGATCCAAACTCACGCCATGCTCACCCCAAGCATGCGTCAGGGTTTTGAGACGGCCAGCACCCATGTGGCAGGCCATGCCACCACCCTGCTCGCACCCGGCCCGGATGTACAAGGTCCGGCGCCACGGGTGTACGCCACCGATGCGCCGACCTTTATTCAGAACCCGGCGCTGCGCGAAGAAATGTTCGGCCCCGGCGCATTGGTCGTGAAGGCGCGTGATCTGGCGCAGGTCCACCAGGTCTTGCAGGCCGTCGGCGGCACGTTGACTACCACGTTGTGGGGGGCCAACGAAGACACCTCAGCCAACCGCGCACTGGTACAGGTCGCCGAAGCGGTATCGGGCCGCGTGCTGTTCACCGGCGTGCCGACCGGTGTGGCGGTTTGCGCCGCTCAGCAACATGGCGGTCCATGGCCGAGTTCCACCACACCACAGACCACTTCGGTCGGCTACGCCGCCATCGAGCGCTTCCTGCGCCCGGTGGCCCTGCAAGACGCACCGGCCTGGGCCCAGGCGTAAGGAGGCTAGCGCCATGATGCGACACCTCGTCATGTTCCGCCGCCTGCCTGAGGTGGCCGTGAACCTGGATCTGGAACAGCAACTGGTGCAGCGTATGCAGCACCTGCCGGAACAGATCGATTTCATCCGCGACTGGACCGTCGCGGCCAATGAGCTGGATCGTCCCATTTGCTGGGACTACCTGCTTGACTCAAGCTTCGACGATGCCGACGCGGTGGAGCGTTACCTGCCCCACCCAGCCCACCAGGCGCTCGTCAAGGACCTGAAGCAGTACTTCGAATGGGTTGCTGTGGACTACACCTGCTGAAACCCGCTCGACCACAACAATAGGCGCGCCCCAACGAGGGCGCGCGGAGACAGCGATGAATAACAACAAACCCTATCGTTGGGTGATCTTGACGATGCTGTTCCTGGCCATGGTCATCAACTACGTGGACCGTGCTGCACTGTCGATTGCAATGCCCTTCATCACCCAGGATTACCACCTGACACCGTCGGAGAAGGGCCTGATCTTCTCCAGTTTTTTCTTTGGTTATGCGTTGTTCTGTTTTGTCGGGGGCTACCTGGCCGACCGTTTCGGGCCCAAGCGTGTGCTCACCTGGTCGATGGGGTTCTGGTCGGTGCTCTGCGGTTGCACGGCCCTGGCGTTTAACTTCTGGTCGTTGCTGATCGTGCGCGCATTGTTTGGCGTGGGCGAAGGCCCGGTCAGTACCACGGCCAATAAAGCCATCAACAGTTGGTTCCCCATCAAAGAACGTGCCCGCGCCATTGGTTTCGCCCAAGCCGGCGGCCCGCTGGGCGGTGCACTTGCGGGCCCGATCGTCGGTTTCCTAGCCTTGTGGCTGGGCTGGCGCGTGGCGTTCGTGGTGATTGCCAGCATCGGTATCGTCTGGGCAATCGCCTGGTTCCGCATGGCCGCGTCCACGCCCAAGGAACACCCCAAGGTAGGCCTGCAGGAACTGGCACTGATCAACGCCGACCGTGAAGTTCCGGTGCAGGCGACAGCAGAGGCACCGCGTACGCCAGTGATGCAGATCATCATGCAACGGGCTGTACTGGTCACCGGTGTCTCGCTGTTTTGCTACAACTACATCCTCTACTTTTTCATGACCTGGTTCCCCAGCTACCTGATCGATGCCAAGGGCATCGACCTCAAGTCCATGAGCATCGTCACCGCCCTGCCGTGGTTTGTCGGCACCCTCGGCTTTATCGCGGGCGGGGTGTTGATCGACTGGGTCTTCAAGCGCACGGGCCGCCGGTTGTTCTCGCGCAAGGTAGTGCTGGTAACTTGCTTACTGATCGCTTCGTGCTGCATCGGTATCACAGGGCAACTGGAGAGCGTGACATCGACCGTAGTGGTGATGACCGCGGCGATTGGTTTCCTGATGCTTTCGGCCCCTGCGTACTGGTCGCTGATCCAGGACGCGGTGCCGGATCACCAGGTAGGTACGGCCGGGGGCTTCATGCATGGACTCGCCAACCTGTCCGGCATCGTCGCGCCGACGCTCACCGGGATCATCATCCAGAGCACCGGCACCTTTGCTAGCGGTTTTGGCCTGGCGGGTATCCTCGGCATTTTCGGCGCCTTGATCGTGGCGTTCTTCGTGACGGCGCCCACAGCCCCACAGGCTGTAGCAGCAACCGCCTGATTTTTTCGCCGCCCGTGCGCGGGCGGCACGGACAAGCATTCGAGTATTGGCTATGCAAACACTTTTGATCACAGGTGCCGCCGGCATCGTTGGCACCGCCCTGCGTCCTTACTTGCGCCAGAAATACCGGCTGCGCTTGCTCGACCGTCAACCGATCCTCGGTCTTGAAGCAGGCGAAACCGCACTGGTGGGTGATCTGACCGACCCGGCCTTTGTCGATCAGGCCGTCGCCGGCAGCCATGCGGTGCTGCACTTGGCGTGCGCCCATGGCACCGGGATCGCCTTTGGCAGCACCGTGGAGCCGAACTACCACGCCACCCTTTACCTGCTCGAAGCGGCAGAACGCCATGGTGTGCAACGTTTCATCTTTACCAGCAGCCACCATGTGCTCGGTCAGTACCGCACTGACGCTGCCGAGACCTTCGACGAAATGCCGGCTGCCGCCGACAGCTACTACGCCTTGAGCAAAGTGTTCGGTGAAGCCGCCTGCGCCGCCTGGACCCTGCGGTATAAGCTGCCAACCTTTGTGATCCGTATTGGCAACGCTGATGCCAAGGTCAGCGATGCCCGCCGCCTGCGCCTATGGACCAGCGCCCGCGACTTGGCGCAACTGGTGCGCATCGGCCTGGAGCATCCGCAGGTCAGCCACGAAATTGTCTACGGTGTGTCTGAGTGCCCTGATGCATTGTTCAGCAATGCCCGTGCCCGCGCACTGGGTTATGCACCTCAGGATAACGCTGCCGACCACCTGGCTGCCGACTTCCTGCCGTACGAGGCAATGGACCCTGTTCACTCCGGACGTGACCACGTCGGCGGCAGCTACGCCAGTGCTGCGCTGACGGCCTTGCTGGGGGCTCGCTCATGAAAATCACCCGACTGGACACTTACATTGTCGAGATCCCCTTCACCGATGGTGGCAAAGGGCACGATGTCACGCCGACCACTTGGAACACACTGGAAAACGTGCTGGTCCGGGTAGAAGACGAATGCGGCAACGTAGGCTGGGGTGAGGCATTCGGTTACTTCGTCGCCAATGCTACCCGCGCACTGATCCAGCGCTTGTTCATGCCGTTGCTGGTCGGTCGCGAAGTGCATGATATCGCCCAGTGGAACCTGGATACCCAACTGGCGCTGCATCTGTTTGGTCGCTATGGCGTCACCACCTTTGCGCTCTCGGGTGTGGACATGGCGCTGTGGGACCTCAAGGCACGCCGTGAAGGCGTACCACTGCATCGTCTGCTGGGCGAAGCAACCCGCACCTCGATTCCCGCCTATGCCAGCCTGGTGCGCTACGGCGAGAACAGCGTGGCGCCCATGGTTTGCCAGAAAGCGCTGGAGCAAGGCTTCAAGACCATCAAGCTGCATGAAGTGAGCATCGAGGAGATCGCCCGTTGTCGTGACGCCATAGGTGCCGATACACCTTTGGCCTCTGACGTGAACTGCGCCTGGAAAGAGGAGGATGTACGCACTTGGTTGCCGCGCCTGGCAGGCCTGAAACTGGCGTGGCTGGAAGAGCCGATTTTCCCGCCGGAAGACTTCGCCACCCTGGCCAGCCTCCGCGGCGCCGGCGTGCCGATCTCAGCAGGCGAGAATTGGTGCACCACGCACCAATTCGAACAGGCCCTCAAGATGGGCGCAGTGGATTCGATCCAGCATAGTGTGACCAAGGTCGGCGGCATTACCGAATGCCTGCGCATCGCCGAGTTGGCCAGCCTGCACGACACTGTGGTATTGCCGCATACCCCGTATTTCGGACCGGGCCTGATCGCCACCTTGCACCTGGCGGCAGTCCAGCCAACGGTACCCCAGGTGGAGTACCTGTATGTGCAGCCACAAGGCTGGCTCTATGACGTGCGCGGCCTGCTGCATGACGGTGAACTGAGCGTGCCGCAGGGCCCCGGACTTGGCCTGGACATGGACATGAACGTGTTCGAGCGCTTCCAGCGCAACTGACCCAACCCTTGACGCACTAGCCCTCTCCGGCGCCCTCGGGCCGCCGGCCAGGCTCCTGCATGCCCGAAAAAATACGGAGCGACCATGCATACCCTGGCATTGCACAACGAAGTCTGGTCCCTGACCTTATTACCACAATGGGGCGGCCGCATAGCCAGCCTCAAGGTAGGCGAGCTGGATGTGTTAACTCCGCTCCATACCGACAGCTTTGATCCGCTGAATTGGCCGCGAGGTGGCGCCTACCCGCTTCTGCCCTACTCCAACCGCCTGCGCAATGCGCATCTGAAGCACGCGGGCCTGATCCATGCGTTGCCGGCACACCCCGCCGCCCGCCCGCACACGCTGCATGGCGTCAGCCACACCCTGACCTGGGATGTGATCGAACACAGCGCCACCTACGCCCTGCTGGCAGTGGACTATAGCGGCGAACACTGGCCATGGCCGGTGCGTTTCCAACAACGCTTCGAACTCCACAGCGACGGTGTGCGGCTGCAACTGTCGGTCACCAACCTGGGTCACACCTCAATGCCGGCGGGCCTGGGCATGCACCCGTACTTCCAGCGCCACCCCGGCATGACCGTACGCTTCGCCCCTGCCCTGGCCTGGGACATCGACTCGGACTACCTGCCCACCGGTAGCGTGCGCGAACTGAGCGAGCCGCTACTGCTGCCAGCCGATGTCGCCCATGAAGTGGCGGTGTACGGCTCACGCTGGGACGGACGCCTGCAACTCGACTACCCCCAGGGCCAGGTGCTGCTGACGGCGGAGATGCCATTGAGTCACCTGGTGGTTTTTGCCCCATCCGGTGCGCCCTACCTGTGCCTGGAGCCGGTATCGCACCTGGCGGACGCCTTCAACACGCCACCCGCGCAATGGCCCGAGCGAGGCACCCAAGTGCTCGACGCAGGGCAAACGCTGAGCGCTGCGCTTTCACTCACCTGGACCCCTGCCTGACCCGATCAGACCCACACCGAAGGACAACAATAACAATGAACTTCTATCGCTCCCTGCCTATTCTCAGCCTGGGTCTTGCACCCGTCGTGGCCTATGCCGACCTCATCGATGACGGCAAAGCTTCGCTGACCCTGCGCAACTTCTACTACAATCACGACCTGCGCGACGCCAAGGCGCCGGCGCAGTCTAAAATCGAAGAGTGGGCCCAAGGCTTTATCTTCAAGGCCCAATCAGGCTACACCGACACGCCCATCGGCGTTGGCGTGGACGTCTATGCCGGGCTTGGCCTCAAGCTCGACTCCTCGCCCGCCCGCAGCGGCAGCGAGCTACTACCCGGTTTTACCAAGCGACTGGGTGCCCCACGCGACAGTGACCCGCGCTCGGTCAATGAGTATTCCGAAGGTACCGCTGCGCTGAAACTGAAGTATTCCAAGACCGAACTGAAGATCGGCGGGCTGTTTCCCAAGATTCCACTGGTGTACGCCGGCGACTCACGCCTGCTGCCGCAATTCTTCGAAGGGGTGACGATCGACAGTCAGGAGATCAAGCATTTCACCTTCAGCCTCGGACAGATGCGCCAGACTAACTATCGCGGGTTCTCCCACTCCACCGATATGCAGACCGGTAACTACCTGAACGTCAGCAGTGACCGCTTCAACTACTTGGGCACTACCTGGGCCCCGGTGCAGTCGTTCAGCCTGGGCGTGTGGGCCGGCGAATTGGAGGACGTCTATCAGCAGAAACTGATCACCGCCTCGAAGTTTGTGGATGTGGGCGCCTGGCGCCTGGCGGGCACCATGAGCCATATGGACACGGGCGAAGCCGGATCAGCCCTCGCCGGTGCCCTCGACAGTCGCCTGACCTCGGCCCTGGCCAGCGCCGCCTACAACATGCACAAAGTCACCGTGGGTTACCAATACAACGCCGGCGACAGCGCGCTGCCGTTTCTGCAGGAAACCGATCTGCCTGGCGTGGGCAACGCGATCCAGGTGATGCGCTTCGACCGCGCCCAGGAACGGTCGTGGCAAGGCCGCTACGACATCAACTTCGCCGGCTGGGGCGTGCCGGGCCTGACTGCGTTTGCGCGTTATGTGCATGGGGACAACTTCGAGGTCAACGGCCGGCCGGGCAAGGAATGGGAACGCAACATCGACCTGAGCTATGTGATCCAGTCGGGCACATTCAAGGACTTGGCACTGCGCCTGCGCAATGTCGAGATACAGGGTGACGCCACCGGACGACGTGATGAGAGCCGCGTCATCCTCTCCTATACCTTCGCCTTGAAATAACCCTTAGGCCGGGCCCCGGGTCAGCGGGGCAGGCGCACCTTGGCTGCCGGCAGGCGTACTCATGACGGTCCCGGACCATGGAGCATTCTTGAGCGCCTGCCGGCTGACCGCCTGCCGCGATGAGGTGACAAACAGAGTACGCCCATCGACCGCCCCAAAGCACAGGTCGGTGGGCGACGCGACCGGTACACCGAGCATGCGCTCCAGGTTGCCCTCGTGGTCAAACTTGACGATGCTCCAGCCGCCGGACAACGCCGTCCACACGCTGCCGTCCTCATCCACCGCCAGGCCACTGAGTTGGCCCGAGCCCTTGGGCATGCTGGTGAACCGGCGCACTTCGCCGCCAGCGCGCAGCCGGTACACACTGCCAGACTCTGGCGCCAGCGCGAACAACTGCTGACGCGGCGAATCCCAGCACAGCGCGCCTATGGCCTCACTGATCTGCCAATGGCTGGTGAGTGTGCCATCGCGGGAGACTTCGCCGACCTTCCACTGGCCGCTGCCCATTCGGATCGCCGCCCAGACCCGCCCGTCACGATCACAACACAGGCAGGTGGGTGTACCAAAACCCCAAGGGGTACGATGCCGCACCTCACCTTTGTCGAAGAGAAAGTACTCGTCCTCCAGCGCCACAAACAGCCCGTTCGGCGTGAGTTCCAGGCCCATGATCGGTTTTTCGGTGCGCAGGATCCGCTTGGTACCTTCGCCGCCATGGCGGAAGACCGCCGGGCCGAGTTTATCCGCCCAGTACAAGCATTTTTCACTGGCACTCCAACGCGGGTGCCCGCCCAAAAATGCCCATTGGCTACTCACCGGCTGCAACTCATCCGGGCGCGCCTCGGCCTGCTTCACCGCCAGTTGGCTACCCACCCGCTGCGCCGATGCCGCCACTTCCGGACCGAGCAGGGTCAATCGTTCCAGGGTCAGGCGATAGGCCGGGCCGGCGATGCTCAGCGCGCCGCGTACCTGGCCCGCGCTGTCCACCACCGGGCGCGGCTACGCAGCGCACGCCGAGCACAATTTCTTCGTCATCGATGGCATAGCCGCGCACGCGGGTGACATCCAATTCGGTCATCAGGCGGTTGCGGTCGGTGATAGTCAGCGGTGTCAGGGCAGTAAGGGTCATGTGCTTGACCAGCTCACGCCGCTCTTCATCCGCCAATGCACTGAGGATCGCCTTGCCCTGCCCCGTGCAGTACATGGCCTTGCGCTGGCCCATCGAGGCGGCGGAGCGTCGGCTGTGGGCGCCATCACAGCGCTCCAGGGACAACACCTGATCGCCGTCGCGAATCGCCAGATAGGTAGTTTCCCCGGTCAAATCACGCAAGGCGCGCAGCTCGAAGCTCGCAGCAGCGATCAGATCCGGCTCCATCCAGGCACCGCGCACCAACTCCAGGTAACGAAAGCCCAAGCGGTAGCATTTATTGTTGGCGTCACGGCGCACCATGCCACGTTCAATCAAAAGGGCCAGTAGGCGATAAAGCGTGGCACGAGGGAGGTTCAACTGTGCGGCGAGTTGCTGATTATCCAGGCCGTCAGTGGAGAGTCCGATGGCTTCAAGAATGTCGAAGGTTTTGTCGAGAACGGCGGTTCCCTTTATTCGGTCCATGCTGACCTCTTTGTAGTTTTCTCAGATGTATCACATGCCAGGAAATTGCTGATGAAAAATACGCCAATTATCCATACTCGGTCCCATGATGTGAGAATTCGGTCTGTCATGTAGATACAACAATATCTAAGCGGCAACGGTTGAATGCCCGCTGCGGCATAGCAAATGGTCCTGATAAGTGATAGCCAAACACCTTCGTCAGCGTTCAGGATTTCGGCATCCAAGCGAACCCTGTGGCTGGCAGGGCCTGGAAGCCAAGCATTTGCTCGTGCTGGAAATCCTCGATACGGCACGCACGCAGCGCTCCCAACTATTGATCCGCCTCAGCAACCTTCAGCTGCAACAGTCATTATGTTGACTTTATTTGGATTTAATTATCAATATAATGACCTTTCAGGGAATTTCAGCCCTGATTTAAAGTCGGTCTGAAGGTTCGCCAAATTCACCGCGATCGGTGCGGTCTTGTCGGACTTGAAGTCAATGAACATAGGGCTTGGCACAGTTGTGACCTTCATGAAGGCCATGATTTCTCTGCCTGGCATATCGATTGACGCACACAGCAAGAAGGCAGCAAACATATGAAATTCGAAACTTCCCTGAAAAGTGGTACGTTCGTAACTTTCCCAGGCGGCGCCCTCACCGGCCAAGGCAGGATCGAATTTGCAGCGCCTTACGCCGAAGACTGCTGGTTCATTATCGCAGATCAAACACCAGTGCATCCCCTGAGTTCCCGGTGGCCGGATCAACCAGGCGATCTGGGTCAAATCACCTTCGCGGACGGTGCGCTATTCAATTTTACCGACGCCTGGACGGGGTTGGTGGATACCGAAGCCGGTGTACTTTTGATTGGTGAGGAAGTCAACCTCGCCAGGAAGGGTGAAGGGGATTGGCAAAGTGTGGTTGTCCACATCGTTCAATCCGCTCAGAACATGCACGCCTATGTTGGCCAGGAAGCACGCTTCACGGTCGATCCACATAGACGCAAGGCGCTATCCGTAGCTCATACCGCGGCCCATCTCGCCGCTCTTGCATTGAACGCGGCGTCAGCTCCTTTCTGGACCAAAGCGTTTTCGAATGTCGATGCATTTGGACGACCCAATCTCGACAAGGCGGCAATACAGATGTCTTCAATACAACAGGATCTGTCCACAGATATTTATCGATTGGGCAAGTCTCTCAAGAAGAAGGGCTTTGATCGCGATCGTTTTCACGAACACATTGAAAGCTTGGGCGCAGAGATCAATTCGATAATACGCTCTTGGCTGAAGTCAGAAGCGCTCATCAGTGTGACTCCGCCCGAAGGACTGCTTGATGATGTTCGGCTCTGGCGTTCGAACCTCAATGGCACCGAGGTAACTATCCCCTGTGGTGGAACCCATGTGGGTTCGCTTTCAGATATCAGCCAGATTGAGGTGAATTTGGCGCCAACAGAGGACGGCTTTGTCATGACCACGCGCGGGCAAAACCGCAGGCTGATGTGAGCGCCACCCGCAAGCCGCGCGGCCTGATCTAAGCGCGCTGCGTGTTGGCTTGCTGAGAAATGAGGGAGCACTGCGCACTGCATGAGCAGGTCAACCTAGTTGAACGCGATGCGCGACGTCGCGTGACAGGATGAACCCTCTGGGTTTGTATAGACTCCAGGCAACCGCCGGCAGGTGCCGGAGCGGGCAATTAACTGTATTAATCACACAGTCTTCTAACTCCGGCTGATGACAAACATGTTGTGTTTGCGCAGAGGTAAACCATGTCATTTGATCCTCATCACCTACTGCTTGTATTTACTGCCTACATTGTTGGAGCGGCCAGCCCTGGCCCAAGCAATATGCGAATCATGGGCGTCGCGATGCACCAAGGACGCAAGCCTGCCTTGCTGCTGGCAGCCGGTGTAATCAGCGGCTCTTTTTTCTGGGGATCAATGGCGGCCTCAGGTGTGTCGGCCATCCTGGCGCAATTTGCACAGGTGCTTTTCGCACTGAAAATCGTCGGCGGAATCTACCTTATTTATCTCGCCATCAAGGCCGGGCGCTCGGCTTTTGCGTCTGACACGCGAATTGAACAAATGTTGGCGGCTGCCCCTACGGTGTCGGGCTTGAGTCTCTACCGACGAGGGTTACTCATGCATCTCACTAACCCAAAGGCACTGCTGGGCTGGGTCGCGACCATGACGCTTGGCCTTGGGCCCGAAGCCACGCCGACAACAGTCGCGGTTATCCTGGCCGGCTGTGCCGTACTGAGCATCACAATCTTCTTTGGCTACGCGATTATCTTCTCCACTGCTCCCATGATTCGCGGCTACCGCAGGGCTCGACGCTGGATTGAAGGCACCCTCGCACTCGTGTTCGGTGCGGCAGGAATAAAGCTGCTGCTTTCACGTAGTTGAGACAGCAAAAGACAGCAAAAGACAGCAGGATTGCACTCCCTCATCGCTTAAAAAGTCGGTATATTGACTTATATAGTCAATATAAAATGAGCCCGACATGATACTCACAATGTTCCAGGTAGATGCGTTTTCCGAAACTGTATTCGGCGGCAATCCAGCCGCCGTTCTGCTCCTTGAAGATTGGCTACCTGATGAACTGATGCAGTCGATCGCCAACGAAAACAATCTGGCAGAGACCGCATTTGTTAAACCTTCCGGAGACCACTGGGCACTGCGCTGGTTTACTCCAACGGTTGAAGTGAATTTCTGTGGGCACGCGACACTGGCCAGCGCTCACATATTGATTACCGAATTCGGTGTGCCCGGACCGTTACGCTTCTCGACACGGGTAGGAGACCTGAACGTGCAGGCATTGGGCAACGAGTATCTACTGGATCTCCCCTGCATTGAGCCGGAACATTCGACTGGACTTCCGCCTGGCATCGCGCCCCTATTTCTCGACAATGCCGTCAATCATTTCAAGAACTTTGAGAACGTGTTTATCCAGTTGGCCAGCGAGCAGGAAGTCCGCACCTATCAACCGGATCTCAACACACTGGCGAAACTCGGGCCGGTTGGGGTGGTCATTACGGCTACCGGCGAAACGTACGACTTCATCTCGCGTTATTTTGCCCCTGGTGCAGGGATTCCTGAAGACCCTGTGACTGGCTCGATCCACGCGACGTTGGTGCCCTACTGGGCAGAGAAACTTGGGAAGCGCCGCCTGTCGGCATTCCAGGCGTCGTCCAGAGGTGGGGTCTTGCAGTGTGAACTGCAAGAGGACAGGGTGTTGATTAAAGGTAAAGCCGCCACATTCATGAAAGCAGAGATTTATCTGCCTGATTGATGGAGCAGTCGGCTGCCTGATACCCAGTGAAGATCGAGGGTTGGCTCTAAGTTTTAAATGCCTGCTGAGTGTGATCCGGCGCTGACATTAACAACCGCTTTCGCTCCGATGATGTCAGCGCCTCAAAGCCAGCATGTTCTTGCAGTGGTCATATTTGACGCCAAATCTCTATGAACGCGACGGCACGCTTGCCAAAGCCAGTAGGAGGCCGAATCCGACCAGAAGTCCGCCAAAAGCGCGATCGATCCAGTGACGTACAGCCAGCAGCTTATCCCTCACTGGACCGGCCGAAAAGCACAGCGCTACGAGGCAGAACCAGGCCATATGCGCCACTGAGATGAAAGCGCCATAACCAATCTGCACCGCCAACGGTGTTTTCAGGTCGTATCACCTGCATGAATAGGCTGACAATGAATATAGTGGTTTTCGGATTCAAAGCATTGGTCAGGAAACCAATACGCAGTGCAGCGGCGTCCGACAGCGGTGCCACTGCTCTGTCGGCAGATACATGGCTAGGCTTGGAACGGAGCATTTTTACCCCGAGGATAAATCAAGTACACAGCGCCGAACAACTTGATCGTGCTGAATAACCAGAGCGACTGCTGGATCAAAAGCCCCACGCCTACGAGGGTATAGGTGATGTGCAAGAGCACGCCTAATCCGATGCCCAAGGCTGTCAGCACACCTGCTCGACGCGAGAGCATCAGGCTGTTGCGCGAGACCATCGCAAAATCTGGTCCGGGGCTGATGACGGCAAGCAAGGTAATTGTGATTACAGCTATTAGTTCAGTCATGGCGTACTCTTTCGAAAATAACAAAGCTGCTCGATATTACAGCCTCTCCCTATTAGTGAATAACGATGCTTTCTGATATGCATGGTGACTCTGACTCACCACCAAGTGATACGCGCCTGCCCTCACTGCTCGCCCTGCGCTGCTTCGAAGCGGCGGCCCGCCTGGAGAATTTCAGCCGGGCGGCGGCCGAGTTGCACCTGACCCAAGGCGCGATCAGTCGCGCCGTGCGCCTGCTCGAAAACGAGCTGGGTGTAACCCTGTTTGATCGACGCAGTCGGCGCGTCTATCTGAACGATGCCGGGCGCACGCTCGCGCGCGCCGTGGGCGAAGGTCTGAATCTGATGCGACAGGCTGTGGGCGAGCTGCGTGCCACTACCCAACAAGGCAAACGCTGGGTACTGTCGTGCGAACCAACACTGCTGATGCGCTGGTTGATTCCGCGCTGGCCGGATTTCAAATCCCGGCATCCGGAAATTGATGTGCATCTGGTTGCAGGCGGTGGGCCGTTCACTTTCGCCAGCGGCATCGACCTGGCTATTCGCCGGGACGACTTCCCTTGGCCTGATAGCTACCACGTCGAACCCTTGTTTGTGGAAAAAGTAGGGCCTGTTTGCCGCTTCGATAAGGCCGCGGCTTGGTTCACCACGAAGAAGGCCCACACCGCGCTTAAGCCCACCGCACCTCGTCTGCACACGCGCACACGATCCGGCGCGTGGCAGGAATGGGCATCAGCAGTTGGCCAGCCTGCGCTCGACACTCCGGGGCAAACCTTCGACCACTTCTACTTCAGCTTGCAGGCGGCTGTCGCCGGTCTCGGTGTGGCTATCGGCCCGTGGCATCTAGTGCGCGACGACCTGGACAGTGGAGTGCTGGCTGCGCCGTTGAGTTTCGTTGAGGACGGCTCGCGCTATTGCCTGCTGTCAGCACAGCCGTTGCAGCCCAACAGTCCGCAGGCCGATTTGCTGGAATGGCTGCGGACTTTGGCCTAGCGGGAATCAGGAACACATGAATCCTCGCGATGAGTGCTGACGTGTCCACCTGAAAGAGGGCATAACCGCTCTCATGGCGACGCTCTGAAGATAACGTGAGCGAAAGACCTCAAACGCTTTTTGCGTGTTGCATCCCTTGCCCTCGGCCAGCGTCACCAGAACTACCAGAGACAAACCGGGTGATAGCTTGTGCTCGTCGATGAACGCACCGTAACCGCGAATGACCCCCATTCTTTCCAGCTTACGAACGCGTTGCTGACAAGGGCTCTCGCTCAAGTGCACGAGTGAGGCAAGCTTGTTGCAGGTGATGCGTCCGTTGCGGCGCAGCACGTCGACGATGGCCTCATCAATACGTCCTAAAAACTCAGAGGCCGTGTGGTTGTTTCTTCCGTTCGTCATAGCAGAGACGTTTCACTTCAGCCCGTTGGACAGAAACTGTTGCAGGCGCTCGCTTCGAGGGTTGTCCAGAATCTCAGGCCCGCCCTGCTCTTCAACCAGTCCCTGATGAAGAAACAGCAGTTGGCTTGAGACCTTGCGTGCAAACCCCATCTCATGGGTCACCATAATCATGGTGCGTCCCTCTTCAGCCAGCCCCTGGATGACTTTCAACACCTCGCCCACTACCTCAGGGTCGAGCGCAGAGGTGGGTTCGTCGAAAAGCATGACCTCGGGCTCCATCGCCAGCGCACGCGCGATAGCCACCCGCTGCTGTTGCCCGCCCGAAAGAAATGCAGGGAACTGGTCGGCAACACGGGCAGGCAAGCCCACTTTATCCAGATATCGTCGGGCACGGTTCTCTGCGTCTTTTTTGCTGACGCCCAACACTCGCCTTGGGGCGATGGTGATGTTATCCAGCACCGTCATATGCCCCCATAGGTTGAAGTGCTGGAACACCATGGCCAAGCGGGTGCGTAGCCGTTGCAGTTCGCGATCATCCGCCACACGCAATCCCGCATGGCTTTTAATCATGCTGATCGGTTTGCCATCCAGGCTCATAGCGCCATCATTGGGGGTTTCGAGAAAATTGATACAGCGCAGAAACGTGCTCTTTCCCGAGCCACTGGCGCCGATCAGGCTGATGACATCGCCTGTCTTGGCTTGCAGGGAAATGCCCTTGAGCACTTCATGGGTTCCGTAACTTTTGTGTAGCCCATCAACCGTCAATTTGTACATGTTCGCAATCATCCTCTAAGCGGGTTGGGAGCAGCTCTGTCAGCTACGGGCTCAGTGAGTCGGCCCTAAAAAAGCCAGCCAATGACGTTCGGCAATTCGGAACACACCGACCAACGCAAAGGTCACCGCCAGGTAAATCAGTGCCGCAATCCCAAACGATTGAAAAGTCATAAAAGTTGCGGAGTTGGCGTCGCGGGCCACTTTGAGAATGTCCGGTACCGTGGCGGTAAAGGCCACCGTGGTCGAGTGCAGCATCAAGATCACTTCGTTGCTGTAATACGGCAGCGAGCGACGCAAGGCTGACGGCATGATCACAAACGCGTAGAGCTTCCATCCCGAGAGGCCATACGCTTTTGCAGCCTCGACCTCGCCATGGGCGACGTTGCGAATGGCCCCGGCAAATATCTCGGTGGTGTAGGCGCAGGTGTTCAGCGCGAAGGCAAGAATGGTGCAGTTCATCGCATCGCGAAAAAAAGCGTCCAACACAGGCTGAGCCCGTACTGCTGCCAGGCTATAGATCCCGGTGTAGCAGATCAGCAGCTGGATATAGAGCGGTGTACCCCTGAACAGGTAGGTGTAAAACTGTACCGGCCAGCGCACGTAAAACCTGGGCGACACGCGTGCGATAGACAATGGAATCGACACGATAAAACCGATGAAAAGCGATGCACTGAGTAACCACAACGTCATCGCCAGACCTGTGATTTGCTGGCCATCGCTGTAGACGAATGACCTCCAATACTCCTGCAGTAGTTCGATCATCGCACCGCCTCCCGTGAACCTGCGGCGTAGTGCTTTTCCAGGCAACGCAGAACGAAATTGGAGACGCTGGTGATGACCAG
Source organism: Pseudomonas hefeiensis (assembly GCF_030687835.1). Lineage (NCBI taxonomy): Bacteria > Pseudomonadati > Pseudomonadota > Gammaproteobacteria > Pseudomonadales > Pseudomonadaceae > Pseudomonas > Pseudomonas hefeiensis. Next base: position 3,228,759 of record NZ_CP117449.1, on the reverse strand, counting down.
GTAGGTCAGTGCCGCCAGCACCAGAAAAAAGAACAATTGATAGGTGCTTTTTCCTGCATCCTGGGCAGCTTTTACCAAGTCAGCCAGGCCGATGATCGACACCAATGCGGTGGCTTTGAGAATCACCATCCAGTTGTTGCCCAGCCCCGGGAGGGCAAACCGCATCATTTGCGGGAACACAACAAAACGAAAGCGCTGAGCGCGACTTAACCCATAGGCGTTAGCGGCTTCGACCTGACCACGGGGTACTGCCAGCATGGCGCCGCGGAAGGTTTCGGTGAAATAGGCGCCATAGATAAACCCAAGGGTGATGATTCCGGCCACAAAGGGATTGATTTCGATGTACTCCCAGCCCAACGCCACAGTGATAACCGTCAGCCCGGTTTGCAGGCTGTAGAAAATCAACAGCATCAATACCAAGTCGGGCACCCCACGAATCAGCGTGGTGTAGAGCTGCGCTGGCACGCGCAACAGTTTAAGGCTTGAAAGCTTGGCGCTGGCCCCGATCAGCCCGAGCAATACGCTAAGCACCAGGGAGCACAAGGAAAGCTTGACAGTCATCCAGGTGCCTTCGAGCAGCAAAGGGCCGAAGCCTTGCAGGCTGAATGCAGAGAGCCCCAATGCACCTAATAGTGTTTCGAACATGATCAACAACCTATAGCGATAAGCGCCCACCCAGGGGATGAGCGCCGGGTGGTTATTTGTTATTTACCGCTGTAAAGATTCAGATCCCCAAAGTGCTGCTTCTGGATCGAATCATAGGTCCCATCGTCATGCAGAGCCTGGATCGCCTTGTTTAACAAGGCCTTGAGTTCTGAGTTACCCTTAGCGATGCCGATGGCCGTTTTGGAGGGCAGATAAGAACTTTCAACGGTTGAACTGATTTCGTAATCAGCACCCTGAGGGGTATTGATAAATCCTAATTGAGCTTGCAGCGTGTCTTGGAGCGATGCATCCAGCCGACCCGCTACCAGGTCGTAATACACTTGATCCTGATTCTGATAGGACTGTGTTTTCACACCTTCTTTGTCCAGCACTGCTTTGGCGTAGGCCTCCCAGATGCTGCCCTGAAAATACCCGACCCGTTTACCCTTGAGTGACGCCACGTCTGTGCTCAAGCCCGAGCCTTTTTTAAATACATAAGCTGTCAAACCAGAAAATAGCTCGTCTGAAAAATCGATGGCTTTTTCGCGAGCAGGCGTCATTGTCATTGAAGACAGAATACCATCGAATTTACCTGCTCTGAGTCCTGGTATCAGACCGTCAAAATCACTTTCCACCCATATGCATTTGACCTGTAGCTTTGCACAAATTGCATTCCCCAGATCAATATCGAACCCTTTCAGGCTGCCATCTGTCGTCCTGGATTCAAACGGCGCATACGTTGGATCTACACCAAAGCGCAGCGTTGAGTAGTCTTTTGCGGACACCACGTTACTGCACAGAGGCAGAAGCACTATCAAGAACAGTTGTCGTAGCGAAATCATAAGTAAATCCCTAGATGTTGTAGTTGGATTAAGGGCAGTAAACATCTCACAGCGTTAAAACGTGGCGCTTGTTATTCTTCGCCAAGGCCAGCGCCTCGACTTGAACGTTACCTGAGTACGGCGACTATACGAATATGGCAAGTTGAACGTTATCACGAGCAAAATGCTCGCCTTTCAAGCAGACACAAGTTTCATCATTAACAAACCACTGATAATCAATACGGCCGCCACGATCCGCAACAGCGTGGCGGGTTCACCCATGAAGAAAATACCCGCCGCAAACGCCCCCACCGCGCCGATGCCGGTCCAGATGGTATACGCCGTGCCCAGCGGCAGGTTCTTCATCGAGAATGAAAGCAGTGCAAAACTGGCGATCACGGTGATGAATGTAATTACCGTTGGCACTAACCGCGTAAATCCTTCGGATTGCTTCATCGAAAAAGCCCAGATAACTTCTAATAGACCTGCAATGATCAAACTTACCCAAGCCATGAATAACTCCCAAACAACAGGCAAACAGATAGTTCGCGCTAGAAAAAACTAACGCGCTAACCTTATTAAAAAGCCCCCCGCGAGCACGGCGGTAAAGACGGGTTGACCAACCCCTGGTTACATAACGCCTATCAAATCACTTGAATGTTGCATCCAGCGCGAATGTAATATCCTTGATCAAGTCATCTGGATCTTCCAGCCCGACAGAAAAACGCAAATGACCGTACTGGCGGAACTCTTCCGGGTACTTGTCAAAGCCACCCCGGCCTTCTGCCCCTACGTGCACGATCAGCGACTCGTCATGCCCCAAGGAAACGGCCGACGTGATGATGCGCAGATTCGACACAAAGCGGTTCTGGATATCAGGATCGCCCTCTACTGCAAACGCCATTACCGCACCATAGCCCTTGCCTGCAAATTGCCGACGCGCCAACTCGTGCTGCGGATGGGAAGGCAAACCGGGGTAGTAGACGTAGGCAATCCGATCATCGCCGTCCAGAAACTGAGCCAGCTTTTCAGCTGTGTTCAACAATTGCTTCAAACGCAGTGGCAACGTGACCGAACCGCGCATGATCATCCACGCGTTGAACGGGGAAATGGTCGCGCCGAGGTCAACCAATGCATCATTCTTAATCTTGTTGATCAACTGGTTGGAGCCGATCACCACCCCACCCATGGCGTCTCCATGACCATTGATGTACTTGGTCAATGAGTGAATGACAAAGTCGACGCCGTGTTGACTTGCACGGAAAAATGGAGGGGGCGTGAACGTGGCATCTACAGAGATCAGCGCGCCATGGGCGTGTGCAATCTCAGCCAATGCGGCAATATCTGCAACTTTGGTGGTGGGGTTAGCGATCGTTTCGGTGTGGATCAGCTTGGTATTGGGCCGAAAGGCATTACGCACCGATTCCAGATCACCGACGTCTACGAAGGTTGCTTCAATGCCGTAACGCTCAGGCAATAGTTCTGCGAAAAGCCGCCAGACCGCCTGGTAGGTGATGTCACTGACAATGACGTGGTCGCCACTTTTCAAGAATGAAAAAAACACCGAGTGCAAGGCAGCGACACCGGTCGCGAATACCACCGCGTCTTCACACCCCTCAAGGGCCGCAAGTTTCCTCTCAAGGCAGACCTGGTTGTGGCCTTGATTACGCGTGTACACGAGCCCATCCGGACTTGACCAGTCCATGGTTGCTGGGTCTTCCGGCAAGAGATAGGAATTCGCCATAACCAATGGCGTACGTACGGCGCCACTGGTTACATCCGCGACATTCCCGCCATGAACAGCCAGCGTCGCTGCAGACAATGTCGAAAGATTGTGCTTATCGGGGCGCATGTCGTTTTCCTCTTTATGGTTGTGTGATTCATTCTTGAGTCGAGCGAGTTGTTTAGCTTCCACTCACACCGTTAATACAAATGACCTTGGGTTGCGTCATATCTTCGTAAGCGAAACGTACCCCCTCACGGCCCATGCTCCCGTATTTGAAACCGCCGAAAGGCATTGCATCAAAACGGTAGTCGGAAGAGTCGTTGATCATCACTCCGCCTGCCTCCAGACGTTTAGCAGCGGTCATTGCAACGTTCAGATTGCTGGTAAAAATCCCGGCATGTAGGCTGTATTCAGGTTCGTTAGCCAGCGCCAACGCCTCATCCAGGGACGCGACGCTCTGGAGGATGACCACCGGACTGAACACTTCTTCGCACCACAACTTGCAATGGCGGTCGACACTTTCCAGCACGGTAGGTGAATAGAGCGAGCCGTTACGTGTGTTGCCAAACAACAAGGTGGCGCCTTTGGTAATGGCGTCATTGACCACATCTTCGGTACGCTCGGCTGCTGCCTTGGTAATCATCGGCCCCACGTCCGTCTGCTCATCAGCAGGGTTGCCGACGATCAACTTGCGAGTCTGTTCAACAAAGCGCGTTTTGAAGGCTTCGTAGAGTGGGGCCTCGATGAGGATCCGCTGAGTACCGATGCAGTTTTGACCGGCCGCCCAGAAAGCCCCCGACACGCATGAATCAACGGTTTCATCCAAATCACAATCAGCCATCACGATGACCGGTGCATTACCGCCAAGGTCCATCGCCAGCTTCTTGAGGCCGGCTGTGCGAGCGATCTGCTCACCGGTGACAAAGCCGCCTGTGAACGACACCATGCGCACGGCACGGTGAGCAACCAATGCCTTGCCCAACGCGGCGCCTCCTGTGGCGACAGTGACGACAACCGGCGGCAGGCCCGCATCGATCAAGCACTCCACCAGCTTGATCGCGGATAACGGTGTGAGCTCAGACGGTTTGAGAACAACCGCATTTCCCCCGGCAATAGCAGGTCCCAGTTTATGGGCAACCAGATTAAGCGGGTCGTTGTAGGGCGTGATGGCGACGATTACGCCTAACGGCTCACGCGTGAACCAGCCCTGACGAGATTCAGATCCGACATAGGCATCGAAAGGGATGACTTCACCGGCATTACGCTTGGCCTCTTCGGCAGACAATTTCAAGGTATTGACGCAGCGCAGCACCTCCTTTCTCGCCTGTTTCAAGGTTTTGCCAGACTCAGCAACGATCAGCCTGGCAAAGGCGTTCTTATCACGCTCAACTGAGTTTGCGGCTGTCTCCAGGATGCGTGCGCGCTCATGCCGTGCGAGATCCTTGGCAATCGAAGCCCCAAAAATGGCGGTGTCGATGATCGTGGTGGCTGATGATGCCGGCATATCGGCCACTTCACCCACCTTGCTACCGTCAAACGGGCTGAGCACCGTAATGGCCTTATAATAAGCAGCGAGCGAGAGACTCAAGCTATTCATGATTACTTACCTGGCGTGGTTTTGTGGTTGTGAATGCTCACGATGTCGGCGAGTAACGCGAAGGCGGTTTCGAAACGACCTGCCCCCGCCCCCACCACAGTGACGGGACCGAGAATGGCGGTGTTGAACGTGATTGCGTTGGTGGCTCCACTCACTGCTGAGAGCGCGTCGCTCTCGCTGGCAATAGCTGTGGACTCACCGAGGCCGTAATCGAGCCATCGCTCAGCTTTTCTGCACTGCCAATCAGCTTCCAACGGGCATTCGCTTTCGTCGCTTCGGCGATACCATTGGCTGTGATTCCAGAGATCCCCTTGCACAAGACATCGCTGGGTTTGAGTTTTGCGCCCAGCAGTTCATTGGCGAGGATGACGACCTTCAAGCGAACGTCGTGCCCTTCGACATCTGCTGTTGGATCGGCTTCTGCATAGCCCAACTCCTGGGCTTTTGCGACAGCACTGGAGAAGTCCAACCCTGTCTCCATGCTGGAGAGGACAAAGTTTGATGTACCGTTGAGAATCCCCTTGAATCCAGTGATTTCCGAACCCGCCAGTGACTCCTTGGCCAAACGGATAACCGGGGTCCCGCTCATGACAGAACCTTCGAACTCAAAGCGGGCACCGGTGCTATCGGCCAGCGTCTTCAAGCTTTGTGCATGCAGCGCCACGGGCCCTTTGTTGGTGGTCACGACACTGATGCCCCTCTCCAGCGCCCAGCGGCAGAAGGTCGTAGCCGGTTCACCGTCCAATGGGTTGGTGAAGGTTGCTTCAGCCACAATATCTGCACCAGAAAAGCGGATGACGGTTTCGTTCGCCGGTTCAGCACTGCCGCCGGGTAGCGTCCTGAAGCCACCCTTAGCAGCAGGCACTGCGGCCAATTCACGAGCGTCCAGGCCGTCCTTGTTAATTATGGAGCCGAGGTAAAGATCACTCACACCGACGATCTTCAAGGTAAAACCTAACTCATCGGCCCAGCGCGAGTTCTTATCGGCAACCAGCTGGGTCAGCGCGCGATTAACGCCACCAAAACCAAGCAACGCAATTTTGTATTCAGTCACGACAGAGTTCTCATTGTTATGTTGTGGTGCTGAGATAGTAAGCCGCCAACCTAACTTTACGAATATGGCAAACAGCACGTTGTTACGAGCAAAATGCTTATGCAATAGCGCAGCTTGCTACTTAGTGCTCGACAGCACAAAAGAGGTTACGGTATTCAGGACACCCGGCAGCGCCGAAATCTCACTCCATATCCTGTGGATGCGATCTGCATTCATCGCCTGAACCGTCAATACAATATCAAGATCACCACTCATCACATTACAGGCAATCACCTCAGGCATTGCACCCGCGGAGCGAACAACTTCCGAGTCGCGCATGCGGTCCTGACGATAAACAAAGATCAACGCATTAATGGGCCCGACATCGCTAGACGGCATACCTTTGATTATTGTGTACCCTCTAATATAACCGTCGCGTTCCAATCGCTCAATCCGCAGTCTGACTGCGTTCCTGGATAAATTAACTTTTAGGGCAATATCGTTGTGGGCTAACCGTGCATTTCGGCTGAGTTCCTCTAAAATCTTTTCATCAACTTTATCTAGAACACGTTTCATCTCTGGCTCCGATTTTATAACGAGTGAGACTCCGTGTCTTTGGATAAGGCCCTGACGAGCGAGGTCAGCGCCCCGATTTCGTTAGGAATTGAAGTGCAGTCATGTTCGCTCAACGCGGGAGCGACGCCTGCATGCTGGAGGCCGAAGATTTCCGACTTATCGGTTGCAGCACCAATCTTCGAGGGATGCGTCGTCGCGAGACAAATCATGGGAATCAGCAAGCTGCGTCTGCTTACACGTGCTGCGCGCAAGCCGATAGCGGTGTTGGGACTGACGAGATACCCGCTCTGTGTGAAGACCTCATGAATACACCTGAATGCATCCGCATCTTCCACCGCCAGCGAGTCAAACAATTTTCTCGCCTCCAACCATCCATCCTGCTCTAACTGGATAGTGCCCTCGCCTTCTAACAACTGCATGTTACGAGCTACTTTTTCTCCGCATCGATTTAAGATACTCCACTGTAAGCGCTCAAAATTAGAGGCCAATGAAACATTCATAGTGGGAGTTTTGGTCGTACGAATCTCATTTCGACTGTACAGATTTGATTGGAGAAAATGGTGCAGTCCAGCGTTAGCATTCGTGGCAACGATTAGCTGTCGAATGGGTAGTCCCATTTGCTTGGCCATATAACCGGCGTACAGGGCACCAAAATTCCCAGTTGGCACACTGAAAGCAACCTCTCTTTTAGGTGCGTCGAGCTGAAGAGCGGAATAAAAATAGAAGGAGAGGTGCGCAAGTATGCGAACCCAATGCACTGAGTTGAACGAAATAAGATGCTGCTGCGCATCATTATTTTGTTTTAGGAACTGCTCACACAAACGATGGCAATCAGAATAATCTCCGTCGATCGCAATGTTGACGACATTGCCTTCCTCTCCACTCAGTAAGCGTCGGTGATCTTCCGTCGTTAAACCCTTGGAAGGATGCAATACCAACAAAGTAACACTCTTCATTCCCGAAAAAGCTTTTATTGCAGCTGCGCCAGTATCTCCGCCTGTACAACCTACAATCAGCGCCTTCTTCCCAGACTTCAGTAAATCGTGATTGATAAAGCGAGACATCAATTGAAGGCCAACGTCTTGATAGACGCCTGACGGCCCATGAAACAACTCGAGTATCCACTCGTTACTTGCTGTCTGGTACAGCGGTGTCACTGCGCTGCTTTTAAAACAATCAAAGGTCTCCTCGAGCATCCGAGACAGCTGATCTTGCTCGATCCATCCCCCCAAAAATGGTTCGATTAAATAGCGAGCCAATTCATGAAAGGGCAACCATTCGAGCTTTGAGAGTTCCTCCTTTTTAAAGCGGGGAACCTTGTGCGGTACGTACAAGCCACCGTCAGGCGCGTACGACCCCATCAGCACCTCGCTGAATTCGAATGTTCTACCAGGGGTCCGCGTGCTGACGTACTTCATGATCCAAGACACCCTCAAGCCATTTCCGAGCGGGCCACCTGCAAGGTGGGGCTTTGCTGGAATTCAATGCGGTGGCGTTAATCGCCGTTGATCCAGCTTCACGCCATTGACTATAAAAGTCAATATAGTGACTATGCTATCTCGCCAACGGTATTCCGTTCCGTTACACGCCCCCCCTTTTTGTCCCAGTTCCGTGATGTGCCAGGGCCGACAATGCTTAAAAAATGGGAGAACACCATGTGTGCCAAGAACCTATTGCACTCGCTTTATCAGTACAAGGCATGGTCTGAGGAGGTGCTATTCAGGTGCTTGAAAGCGCCCATAGCAACGTCCTTCCCAGTAGAAATGGAGGAAGCCTGCTACTGGCTCAGGCACATCAATATCGTGGACCAGTTGTTCATCGCCAGACTGCAAGGAAAGCCGGAGGAATTTGACGACGTCGTCACTGAGCAACCGCAAGATGCGGATTCCACGACACTTGGACACTCAGCCCACGATCATTTGGACACTCGTTCCACGCGCACTTGGACATCTGATCCACGTCCACTTGGACAGGCAGTCGGAGCGCAGCGACGCAGGTTTGCATTGTTAGTCTGAAGTCCCTGCCGTCGTCAATTTCGTCACGCGCCTGCGCATCGATTCGCCCTTCAGTTCGATCCTATATGCGTTGTGCACCAGCCGGTCAAGGATCGCATCGCCCAAGGTCGGATCGCCGATCAGTGCGTGCCATTTGTCCACCGGCATCTGGCTAGTCACCAGCGTCGAGCGGTTGCCGTAGCGGTCGTCCAGCAGTTCAAGCATGTCGCGCCGCTGAGCAGCGGTAAACGGCGCCAAGCCCCAGTCATCCAGGATCAGCAGGTCGGTTTTGGCGTAGCCAGCCATTAGCTTGGAGAAGCGCCCATCGCCGTGGGCCAGGCCCAGTTCTTCCATCAAGCGTGGCAGGCGCAGATAGCGCACGCTGTAACCGTCGCGGCAGGCCTTATGAGCCAGCGCGCAGGCAAGCCAGGTTTTGCCTACACCAGTCGGGCCGCCGATGATCAGGTTCAGGCCATCGCGTAGCCATTGGCCGCTGCCCAATTGCAGGATCAGCGCCTTGTCCAGCCCGCGCGGGCTGCGGTAGTCGATGTCTTCCAGGCAGGCGTTATGGCGTAGTCGTGCGGCTTTGAGACGCGTAGTCAGGCGGGCGTCTTCGCGCTCGGTCAGCTCGCGGTCGACCATCAGGCCGAGGCGCTCGTCGAAGCTGAGATCGTTGATGTCAGGCGTTGCGTGTTGTTCGCCAAGCGCCTTGATCATGCCGTGCAGGCGCAGGGTTTGTAGCTTGTCGAGGGTCGGGTTGGGCAGCATTTGGGTGCTCCTTTTTCAGGTCAGTGGTAGTAGCCGGGGCCACGCAGGTTGATGTGCTCGTCGGGCAGTAACGGCAGGTTTTGCTGGGCAAGAGGTAGCCGTTCCAGGCCTTGGCGCAGGATCGATTCGAGGCTCTTGTAACTGCATGCGCCTAGGGCCAGCGCACGCTGGCACGCGGCTTCCAGCCGCGCTTCGCCGTGCTGCTTGCTCAGGCGCAGGATGCCCAGGCAGGCGCGGAAGCCATGCTGCGGGTGGATTCGGCGTTCGAGGATGTAGGCGATGACACCGGCCGTATTCGGGCCCGTCTGCTCAGCCCAGAGGATCAGCCGTTGCGGTGTCCATTCGGCGTGTTCGCGATGGCTCTTGGGCATGTGCTCGGTTTGGGTGGTGTGGCGGCCTTTATGCTGCGAGCGTAGATGGCTGGCCACGCGCTGGTTGGCGTGGAAGCACTCCACCGTTTGCGCGGTCAACCGCACTTCAAGTTGGTGCTTCACCAACTGGTACGGCACTGAGTAAAAATGGCCGTCGACTTCGACGTGGTAGTCGATGTGCACCCGCACCTTTTTCCATTCGGCGTAGACGTAGGGATGTTCCGGCAGTGCTTGCAGTGCCGGCTGGTCGATAGCCTCGAAGGCTGACCGGCGCGAGCCGGGCAGCTTTTTGAAGGGCTTCTGATTGAGCCGATCCAGCAGCAGTCCGATGGCCGTGTTGAGTTCGCCCAGCGAGAAGAACTGGCGGTTGCGCAGCACCGCCAGGATCCAGCGCTCGACCACTTGAACACCGACTTCGACCTTGGCTTTGTCCTTGGGTTTTCGTGAGCGAGCAGGCAATACGGCCACGCCGTAATGCTCGGCGAGATCGCGGTAACTGGGGTTGATATCGGGCTCGTAACGATGCGCTTTGGTAAACGCCGCTGCGCAGATTGTCGGGCACCAGGATCTGTGCGGTGCCGCCGAAAAAAGCAAAACAGCGGGCGTGCGAGCCCAGCCAGTCGGGCAGTTTCTGCGACCAGGTGGCCTCGGCGAAGGTGTAGCTGGAGGCGCCGAGGACGGCGACGAATATCTGGGCCTGGCGGATCTCTCCGGTTCGCCGGTCGATGATCGGCACGGTCTGACCCGCGTAATCGACGAACAGCTTTTCGCCGGCGCGATGTTCCTGGCGCATGACCACGTCGACCTTGGCGGCCCAGAGCCGGTAGTGCTCGCAGAACCAGCTGTACTGGAAGCCTTGCGGGTGCGCCAGTCGATATTCCTGCCAGAGCAAGGCCAGAGTCACGCCGGGGCGGCGCAGCTCGGCATGCGCCCAAGCCCAATCAGGCATCGGCCTTTGATCGCTGGGAACTGTTGGTGCTGGCGGAAACAGGCATCGCTCCAGCTCGGCGTCCGACAATGATGTCGGCCAAGTCAGCCCGCAAGCGTTGAAACGGTGCAGGTAATTGCCGGCACTGCCGCTGCTGATGCGCAGACTGGCGGCGATCTTGCGCACGGACAGGCCGGCGTCGAACTTTAGGCGTAGTACCTCTCGGATTTTACGCATGGATATACGCTCCACGACGACCTCTTCGCTTCGATAAAAGAGGCCGATGGTAGTGAATAGTCCTGCGTTGCCGCCTGCCTGAGCGTGGATCGGATCAGTGAGAAATCACTGTCCAAGTGCTCGTGGAATCAGTGTCCAAGTGGCCGTGGAATGAGTGTCCAAGTCAGCGTGGAATCGCTGTCCAAGTGTTCGTGGAATGGGTGTCCAAATGCGCGTGGAATCCGCACGCAAGACCTGCGTCAGCTAGAAGAGGCATTCACAAAGGCAAATCAATGGTTTGTTGACTACACAAAATCAGTCACTGCAACGGAGCTGTCTGAACCTGTGGCATTTATCTTCAAAGACGGCAAACCGGGCAACATGACCAAGGAGCAAATCCTTGCTCATGTGCTTTCTCATGGCCTTCAGCATCGAGGAGGTGTTGGCACGATCCTGCCCAGGGAAATCCTGGAGGGACACCAGGACCATTTCACGACGTTTTTGAAACTGTAGACAGTTGGGTTTCTGCCTCCTCAACCATGATGAGCCAGAATGCTCCCGCGGTGCTCAGCTCAATTCAAGCGCATCTATCACTGCTGCAATTTGCTCGCGTCCTTCTCCTGCAATGGTTCTGAGTGGCAAAGGTACACTCGGAGAGTGAGTAAACCCGCGTAGCTCCGCCGCTGTTGCTATCACTCGAAAGCTACCGCCAAATTGCCTGAACAAAGCCCAAAGCGGCTTCAACGATTCAGAAAGGCGCACGGCTTCAGCGGCGTCCCCTGACAATGCAGCTCGCGTGATGGCGAGCGCTGTGTTGGGGAACAAACCGCCCATGACGGAGTACCAGGCATCGCAGCCGGCATTCATGCCAATAGCAGCTAACGCATCTCCGCTTATTCCGATCGTCACGTGGCTCGGAATCAATTTTCGCAGACGTTCCACGCGCTCCCTGGCCAGGTGCGGCGCGTCGGGGACGCCCGGAATTTTGATTGACCTGACGTTGGGTAGCTCCGCGATACGCCCATGTAACTCATCGGTAAAATCGAAATGGGTGGTACCCGGATTGTCATAGACACATAGCGGAACTGAGACGTTGGCCGAAACCCTTTCGTACATCGAAAAAACATCGTCCTGAGTCAGTTTTTGATATGACACGGGTGGCAGCAACAAGGCTTTGACTCCCACGGCTTGCGCATCCTCAGCCAGCAGCAAAACGTCGCGTGTACGCAGCGCGCCGATACTCACCATCACAGGCACACCCTCCGCGGCCTCTACTGCCAACTGAGCAACTCGAGAACGTTCGGCTCGGGAAAGATACGCATAACTTCCGGTGGATCCGAGAGCCCCGATGGAATCTACTTTCGCCGCCACCAGTTGCTGCACAAGACGGGTAAAAGCAATTTCGTCCACACCCTGCTCATCCATAGGCGTCAGAGGAAATGCACTAAGGCCGGTAAACATCGTCATCACTCCCAGCAGTGGTCTGTCGACTATTGGACCCCAGGTCCAATCAATGAGCTTTCGATCTGGACGCCTGGCATCATTTGCTGCAACCCTTCGATCAGCTTGTCCCCCGCCTCCGTCAAGGCTTCAAGCGGCATCGCCGGCAAACTCTCCAGAATGAACCACATGCACTTCGCATCAGCACCGAGACGGGTCCTGACACCTTGCCGCCAATTCCAGCGACGGCAGGTCACACCTTTGTCATCACGCCAGACAACCTCGCCGGCGTCTGGATACTCGAAAGCAGGAGCACCCTCTTTCATGGTGTCAAAAGGCTCAGTGCCATCTGCGACTACCAGCCGTGGGGAACCCACATAGGCTTCAATGTTTTCCCCGCCAACCGGGATGGCATACTCAATGCTGATGGCGTTGTAGAGATCGACGATGGGATCCAAGCTCGGCAAGCTGCCGTCACGTAAAACCCGTTTACGCAGTGCTTCAGCTGAACAAGGCGTGCGCTGCGGCTTGGCCCCGAACTTTCGGAATGTTTCAGCCCATGCGGCCAGATGGGCCTCTCCCCAGCTTGGCCCACCTTCCTGCACAGCCTTGCAAGCACGGTCCAGCGCGCCCTGAGCTACCTCAGGATGAGCCAGTGGCGCAGCTTCCACCACAACGCTCAGGGCCCTGAACTCCGGAGCCAATTCTGCAACGGCTTGATCGATCAACGGCAGTACGGACAGCATCAAAAACCTCCAGGAACCCAAATGTCATTTCATGCTAGCCAGCGACGACCAATAAAGTCAATATAATGACTGATATCATCTACTATAACGTGTATGCAGATTGACGGAGCGATTGTTAAAGGCTGAGAATCCCCACACATTTTTTCTCATGACCCTCATCAATGACCACGAATAACAGCCTGTCGACTACCCCGGGTGCTGACGCTCAAACCGTCAGCCTGGCCGTTGCGCGCACACTCAAACAGGCGCGCAAAGCACAGAAGATCACGTTGGATGAGCTTTCCCGCCGCTCAGGGGTGAGCAAAGGAATGGTCGTCGAAATTGAGAAATGTACGGCGAACCCCAGTATCGGCATCCTTTGCAAAATTGCCGCCGCGCTTGGGCTGTCTGTTGCAGACGTCGTCAATGTGACCGAAGCCCCATCCGCCCATATCATCGACAGCCAAGACATCCCCACGCTCTGGACCGGTGACCTGGGAGGAACGGCGCGCCTTCTGGCGGGAACGTCCGGCCCTAATATGATCGAGCTGTGGCGTTGGGAAATGCACCCAGGCGAATCCTTCGCTTCGCAGGGGCATCCTCAGGGCACGCTTGAACTGTTTCATGTGGAGAAAGGCACGCTGAAATGCGTGGTAGGGGAAACAGAGTTGGTCATACCTGCGGGAAGCTCGGCGGTGGCCAAAACCGATGTACCTCACTCCTATTCCAACGCTGGCAGATCCAGGTTGGTGTTCACCATGTCCGTGACGGAGATCCATCAGTAGATACCCGACAGACTGGCAACCAGTGAGCATCTGCAAAGCGGGCGAACCAGACAATTTCAAAAGGGCTGTGCCACCGAAAGCCATCAAGTCCCACGCAGGATTACCGCCAGGGTGTGCGCTCGCAACTGCTCGAGCATCACATGCAACTGGGGGCATATTTGAAATTTTTCTGCCTGAATATAGTTCTAGAGCCCAGTCAAAATGTTTTTTGGCGATCCGGACAGCCTCTGAAACGCTACCCGATGACCGGCCTGCTGACCAAGGGCATGGCGGTGATCCAACTGTCGAACAACGGAGTCAAGACATCGACATCCAGCCCTGACAAATCATTTCTGTCGCCCCGAAGGTTGCTGAAGTCGAAGATGATCTCCCGAGCGCATGTGTGTGCGGTTCTTAAGGGGACAATCACAGAATCGCCTGTCACCTTTTCTTACACCTTTTGTCGCCCCACGCCGTTCTGCCCGGTGATCGCAAACCGGCGCAGCAGCGCACTTTGGTATCATGCGCCGCTTTTATGGCTAACCCGCCCGCCAGTCCTGCCGACTGACGGGCATGCAAAAGGCGGTAATAAATGACGGCTTTGTTGACTCGCCGCAAGGTGATTGCAGGCATGGGCGTGCTCGGGCTGGGCCTGGTCGCCGGCTGCGACACGCGTGGCGAACTGTCGTACAAGTACGGCAAGGATCTGAGCGACAAGATTCTGGGGCGTACCTTCAAGCTCAAGGACACCGAAGGCAACACCCAGTCGCTGTCGAGTTTTCGCGGCATGATGCCGATGGTTTTCTTTGGCTTTACCCAGTGCCCAGCGATCTGTCCGACCACCCTGGCCCGGGCTGCGACCATCAAGAAGTTGATGGGACGCGACGGCGAGCGGCTTCAGGTGATCTTCATCACCCTGGATCCTGAGCGCGATACTCCGCAAATCCTCGACGCCTACGTCAAGACGTTCGACCCTTCCTTCGTCGCTCTGTACGGCACACTCGAAGAAACCGCGGCCACGGCCAAAGAGTTCGATGTGTTCTACGAAAAAGTGCCGGCAGGCTCTACTTACACCCTGTCGCACACCGCCACCAGTTTTGTCTACGACTCCCGGGGTACGTTGCGCCTGGGGCTGTCTCAATCCCTTTCGGCACAAGAGTGTACCGAAGATCTGCTGACTGTCATGGAGGTCTGCTGATGCGCCCTGTTTTGAACAGAATCCTCACAAACGCTGTAATCGGTCTGGCATTGCTAGGGTTCGCGTTCCAGGTTTCGGCGCAAGCCAAAGTCGATGACGTTTGGGTACGCGCCACCGTTGCGAACCAGTCCGCAACGGGCGCGTTCATGACCGTCACCGCCGACAGCGACAGCAAACTGCTCAGCGTGACCTCCCCCGTGGCCAGGGACGTGCAGATACACGAAATGACCATGAGCAACGACGTGATGAGAATGGGGCCGGTGGCATCCGTCAATCTGCCAGCGGGCAAGGCCGTCAGTTTTGATCCAAACGGCTATCACGTGATGCTGATGGGCCTGACCGGCCAAATGAAAGAAGGCGATAGCGTTGCGCTGACCCTGACGGTTGAAAATGCCAGGGGCGAGCAAGAAACGGTTGATGTGCAAGCACCGGTTCGGGCGCTTAACAATATGGACGGTCGCGATCACAGCAAGATGCATTGAGCGCTTTGTAAGCAGGCGCAGCCCTGCGCCTGTCCACCTTTGTTTGTATTACTTTGCAAAGAGCTGGCTCATATCCTTGAACGCCTTGAATTCAAGCGCGTTACCACAGGGATCGAACAGAAACATCGTGGCCTGCTCGCCAACCTGGCCCTTGAAACGAATGTAGGGCTCAATCACAAACTCGGTGCCGAAGGATTTCAATCGCTCGGCCAGCGCTTCCCATTCTTCCCAGCCCAGAATTATGCCGAAGTGAGGAACAGGTACGTCATGGCCGTCTACCGGATTGCTATGGACGCTCTCTTGGGAAGCAGTCTTTGGTTGCTCATGGATCACCAGTTGATGGCCGTAAAAGTTGAAGTCGACCCATTGGGCGCTTGAGCGACCCTCTGGCAGTCCAAACACTTCACCGTAAAAAGTGCGTGCGCCAGCGAGGTCGTAAACCGGAATTGCGAGGTGGAAGGGAGAGAGGCTCATCAGGATTCCTTTTGTTTTTTTGCGGATGAAGCCATCGTAAGGCGCCGCCGAACGCAAAAAAATCAATATATATTGCTTAGAAACACAATTAATATTTGTGAATGATCAAAGAACTCAAGACACTCATCGCCGTAGCACGGGAAGGCACATTCGCCGCGGCAGGGAACCGGATCGGCCTCACCCAGGCCGCGGTGAGCGCACAGATCCAGCGCCTGGAGGCGCAGCTGGGTTTCGAAATATTCGATAGGAAAGGACGCTCGGCTCACCTTAACCGCAAGGGACACCAGGTACTCCTGCAGGCGCAAGAGTTGCTTCGCCTCTACGACAATCTGGGCGGCGGCACTGCGGAGCTTACAGCCAGCGTCCTGATCAACATCGGCGCCATTGCGTCGGTCCAGCGCTCCTATCTGCCGGATGCGCTGGCCAGGTTCCACCAACAATGTCCCCAGTGCCGTACACGGGTACTCCCAGGGGTGTCGATGGAGTTGGTAAACCTGGTGGATGCTGGCGAAATCGACATGGCGGCCATTATTCGTCCGCCCTTCCCCCTTCAAAACGACCTGCGCTGGACGACTCTGGCGCTTGAGCCCTATCGACTGATTGTTCCGCGCGAAGTGTCGGGAGAGGATTGGGCTGCACTCCTTTCCAGCCTTCCATTTATCCGATACGACCGCGCATCATTTGGCGGCAGGCAGGTGGATCGTTTCCTGCGGCAAATGCACTTCACTTTGCGCGAGGTGTGCGAGCTGGATGAACTGGAGGCCATCATCAAGCTGGTTGAAAACGGTGTAGGCGTGGCATTGGTGCCGCAGACAGCCGCTCATCATGATTGGCCGGCAGGTGTGCGAGCCCTCGACCTTGGACCGCACGCCTTCCATCGGGATATCGGGCTCGTGCATCGGTCCAGCCTCGCCGAACCGGTGCGAATACTGGCCCAACTGATTGCTGAACAAGCCAGGACCCGTCTCGGGTAAACAAGGTTTTTGTCGGCTGGATGATCTATACCTTCAGATACACGCAGTCAGGCCGACAGCGTTGATAGGTACTAATAAAAAGCCGTGGTGAACATGGCAGGACGATGTTTCCGGCGCCGTGCGTTTGGAACGGCGCATCACTTTCAATGCCTGAAGTATCGATCATGAGCCGGATCAAATGTGTATTGGAAGGCCGTACAAAAGCACTTTCGCGCCTATGTCTGGTGCTGCCGATGCTGATTGTCTGTAGCGCGTACGCCGCACCCTTGACGATTGAACTGCACATACTGGACGCACCACCGCTGACGTTTGTCGATGACCCCAAGGGGCACGGAATTGTCGGTGATGTGGCCGTGGCGGCCATGGCCAAGGCCGGGTATGCCGTGCAGCTCCATATCCTCCCCTGGGCCCGGTCGCAGAAGCACGTCAGCGAACAGCGCAATCACTTGATCGCGCCGCTGTCGCGTACACCGGAACGTGAGGATCGCTTCACCTGGATCGCTTCGGTCATGCCCATGGAGCGAGCCTTCTTCACCCTCGACCGGCCAGTGAGCAGCTTCGCCGAAGCCCGGCAAACCTTCCGCAAAATCGGCGTCGGCCTGGGAAGCGCGCAGCAGGAGATCCTGCGCACCGAAGGGTTCAGCGACGACCAGATCTATCCGCTGGCCATCGGCGACAACCCTGCCCAGATGCTCTTGATGGGACGTATCGACGCCTGGTTCAACGGCGTCCCTGAGAGTCGGTACATTTGGCCAAAGGTGTCCAAGCGCAAACTGCTCATGAGTCCGGTCAATAGCAGCGCCGATCTCTATCTGGCCTGCTCCAGACGCTGTTCGCCGAAGATGGTCGAGAAGCTGCGCGCAGCCATTGAAAGCCTGCGCGCCAGCGGCGAGATCCAGCGCATCCATGACCGCTACCTGCCGCAGTAGCGTTCTTGCCGT
Source organism: Pseudomonas hefeiensis (assembly GCF_030687835.1). NCBI lineage: Bacteria > Pseudomonadati > Pseudomonadota > Gammaproteobacteria > Pseudomonadales > Pseudomonadaceae > Pseudomonas > Pseudomonas hefeiensis. The sequence continues at coordinate 3,211,086 of NZ_CP117449.1, read as the reverse complement.
TCAGCGCCTCCGGCAACCTGAAGGGATATCAACAAAATTGATAGCAGCCTAACGAAAGCCCTCAGCTAGAGGGCTGGGCGATGTCTTATATCATTCCGAATGATAGTTACCTTTGCTTCATTCGATTCGTGCCTCACCGCCTCCCCCCGCATGATCCGCCCATCTCAATACTCTTGGCGGATACTATCCATGGAATATTCACTTTCAAAACTGCGCTTTCCCCTCGCACTGATGGCGGTGCTGGTGATGAGTGCATGCGGCAAGACCCCTGATACGGCGGCGTCCATGCCGGCGGCCAAAGTCAGTGTGGCGAAGGTGCTGGAACAACCGGTCAACGAGTGGGACGAATTCACCGGGCGCCTCGAGGCGCCGGAAACCGTCGAGATCCGACCCCGCGTTTCAGGGCAGATCGACAACGTAGCGTTCACCGAAGGCGCTCTGGTCAAGAAAGGTGATTTGCTGTTCCAGATCGACCCGCGTCCCTTCCAGGCAGAAGTGCGTCGCCTCGACGCCCAACTGGCTCAGGCCCGAGCCACCGCCACCCGCAGCGAGAACGAAGCCAAGCGTGGCGAGCGTCTGCGTTTGAGCAACGCCATCTCCGCCGAGCTGGCGGATTCGCGCACCAGCGCTGCTCAGGAAGCCCGTGCTGCGGCAGCGGCGATCCAGGCACAACTGGACCTGGCCAAACTGAACCTGAGCTTCACCCGGGTCACGTCGCCTATCAGCGGTCGCGTCAGCCGTGCGGACATCACCGCCGGTAACCTGGTGACCGCCGATGTCACGCCGCTTACCAGCGTGGTGTCCACTGACAAGGTCTACGCCTACTTCGATGCCGACGAGCGTGTCTTCCTCAAATACACCCGCCTCGCTCGCGACGGCCAGCGTGGTCAGGCCACTCCGGTCTACATGGGCCTGTCCAACGAGGAAGGTAATCCGCACCTGGGCCATATGAATTTCATCGACAACCAGGTCAATCCGCAGACCGGCACCATCCGTGGCCGCGCGGTGTTCGACAACAAGGATGGCGCCTACACCCCTGGGCTGTATGCCCGACTGAAGCTGGTGGGCAGCGGCACTTATTCGGCCGTGCTGATCAACGACGAAGCTGTCGGTACCGACCTGGGCAAGAAATTCGTGCTGGTGATGGACGCCGACAACAAGCCGGCGTATCGCGCCGTCGAACTGGGGCCGAAGATCGAAGGCCTGCGCATCGTGCGCAATGGTCTGAGCAAGGACGACACCATCATCGTCAAAGGGCTGCAACGGGCCCGTCCGGGTTCGCCGGTCACGCCTGAAACCATACCGATGGCCAGCGACGAAACCATCGCCGCCCTGGCACAACAACGAAAAGCGCTCGAAGCCAGCAACCTGCCCCAAGTCGCACCCGCCAAGGCTGCGCCCGAATCGGCAGGCAAACTGGCCGCTGCGACCCCACGCGGTTAAGGAACTGAACTCAAGATGAAATTTTCCCAGTTCTTCATTTCGCGGCCGATCTTCGCAGCGGTGCTTTCGCTGCTGATCCTGATCGCCGGCGCCATCTCACTGTTCCAGTTGCCGATCAGCGAATACCCGGAAGTCGTGCCGCCGACCGTGGTCGTGCGTGCCAACTTCCCGGGCGCCAACCCCAAGGTCATCGGCGAAACCGTGGCCGCGCCCCTGGAGCAAGCCATCACCGGCGTCGAGAACATGCTGTACATGTCCTCGCAATCCACCGCCGATGGCAAGATCACCCTGACCATCACCTTCGCGCTGGGCACCGATCTGGACAACGCCCAGGTGCAGGTGCAGAACCGTGTCACCCGGACCGAACCCAAGTTGCCGGAAGAAGTCACCCGGATCGGCATCACGGTGGACAAGGCATCGCCCGACCTGACCATGGTTGTGCACTTGACCTCGCCGGACCAGCGCTACGACATGCTTTACCTGTCCAACTATGCCCTGCTCAACATCAAGGATGAGCTGGCGCGCCTGGGCGGCGTGGGTGATGTGCAGCTGTTTGGCATGGGGGACTATTCCCTGCGGGTCTGGCTTGACCCGAACAAGACTGCTTCGCGCAACCTGACTGCCACCGACGTGGTCACCGCCATCCGCGAACAGAACCGCCAGGTCGCCGCCGGTGCCCTGGGCGCGCCTCCGGCACCCAATGCCCAGGCATTCCAGCTCTCGATCAACACTCAGGGACGCCTGGTGAATGAGGAAGAGTTCGAGAACATCATTATTCGTTCCGGCGAGAACGGTGAAATCACCCGCCTCAAAGACATCGCACGAGTGGAGCTAGGCTCCAGTCAATACGCCCTGCGCTCATTGCTCGACAACCAGCCGGCGGTGGCGATCCCGATCTTCCAGCGGCCTGGTTCCAACGCCATCCAGATCTCCAATGACGTTCGCGCCAAGATGGACGAACTCAAGCAGAACTTCCCTGCGGGGATGGACTACAGCATCGTCTATGACCCGACGATCTTCGTGCGCGGCTCCATCGAGGCAGTGGTCCACACCCTGTTTGAAGCGCTGATCCTCGTGGTGCTGGTGGTGATCCTGTTCCTGCAGACCTGGCGCGCTTCGATCATTCCGCTGGTAGCCGTGCCGGTATCGCTGATCGGTACGTTCGCCGTGATGCACCTGTTCGGGTTCTCGCTGAATGCGCTCTCGCTGTTCGGGCTGGTCCTGGCGATCGGTATCGTGGTGGACGATGCCATTGTGGTGGTGGAGAACGTCGAACGGAACATCGGCTTGGGCCTGACTCCGGTCGAAGCCACCAAACGCGCCATGGGCGAAGTGACCGGGCCGATCATCGCGACGGCACTGGTGCTGTGCGCAGTATTCGTGCCGGCGGCGTTCATCAGTGGCTTGACCGGGCAATTCTATAAGCAGTTCGCCTTGACCATTGCCATCTCCACGGTGATCTCGGCATTCAACTCTCTGACCCTGTCGCCAGCGCTGGCTGCGGTGCTGCTCAAGAGTCATGACGCGCCCAAAGACCGTTTTTCCAGGTTCCTGGACAAGATTTTCGGTGGCTGGTTGTTCCGTCCGTTCAACCGCTTCTTCGACCGTGCCAGCCACAGCTACGTAGGCACAGTAGCCCGCGTGATCCGCAGCAGCGGCATCGCCTTGCTGGTCTACGCAGGCTTGATGGGGCTGACGTTCTTCGGGTTCTCCAACACCCCGACCGGTTTCGTACCGGGCCAGGACAAGCAATACCTGGTGGCCTTCGCCCAACTGCCGGATGCCGCGAGCCTGGACCGCACCGAAGACGTGATCAAACGCATGTCGGACATGGCCCTCAAGCAACCGGGCGTTGAAAGCGCCGTGGCCTTCCCCGGCCTGTCGATCAACGGTTTCACCAACAGCCCGAACGCCGGCATCGTGTTCGTGACCCTCAAGCCTTTCGACGAGCGCAAGGACCCAGGCATGTCTGCCGGGGCTATTGCCGGGGCCTTGAACGGCCAGTACTCGGAAATCCAGGAAGCCTACATGGCGATCTTCCCGCCGCCGCCGGTACAGGGCCTGGGCACGATCGGTGGTTTCCGCCTGCAAATCGAAGACCGGGGCAACCTGGGCTACGACGAGCTGTACAAAGAAACCATGAACATCATCACCAAGAGTCACAACGTGCCGGAACTGGCCGGGCTGTTCACCAGCTACACCGTGAACGTGCCCCAGGTCGATGCCGCCATCGATCGCGAAAAAGCCAAGACCCACGGCGTGGCCGTCAGTGACATCTTCGACACCCTGCAGATTTACCTGGGTTCGCTGTATGCCAACGACTTCAACCGCTTTGGCCGCACTTATCAGGTCAACGTTCAGGCCGAGCAGCAATTCCGCCTGGAGTCGGACCAGATCGGCCAGCTCAAGGTGCGCAACAACCGTGGCGAGATGATCCCGCTGGCGACCTTCATCAAGGTCAGCGACACCTCGGGGCCTGACCGCGTAATGCATTACAACGGCTTCATCACCGCGGAAATCAACGGTGCCGCCGCCCCGGGCTACAGCTCCGGCCAGGCTGAAAAAGCCATTGAAAAACTGCTCAAGGACGAATTGCCCAACGGCATGACTTACGAGTGGACCGACCTGACCTACCAGCAGATCCTTTCGGGCAACACCGCGCTGTTCGTGTTCCCGCTCTGCGTCCTGCTGGCGTTCCTGGTGCTGGCGGCACAGTACGAAAGCTGGAGCCTGCCGCTGGCGGTGATCCTGATCGTACCGATGACCCTGCTGTCGGCGATTACCGGGGTGATTCTCTCCGGCGGCGACAACAACATCTTTACCCAGATCGGATTGATCGTACTGGTGGGACTTGCCTGCAAAAACGCCATTCTGATCGTCGAGTTCGCCAAGGATAAACAGCTCGAGGGCATGAACCCCCTGGCTGCGGTGCTGGAGGCCTGCCGCCTGCGTCTGCGGCCGATCCTGATGACCTCCTTCGCGTTCATCATGGGCGTAGTGCCGCTGGTCTTCTCTAGCGGTGCTGGTGCGGAAATGCGCCATGCCATGGGGGTCGCGGTGTTCTCGGGGATGCTCGGGGTGACCTTCTTCGGCCTGTTGCTCACGCCAGTGTTCTATGTACTGATCCGCAACTTCGTCGAGCGCAGCGAGGCCCGCAAAGCGGCCCGGGCGTTGAAACTGGAGGCGCAACAATGAGTTTGAAAGTGTTTGTGCCGAGCCTGCTGGTACTGGCCTTGAGTGCGTGTGCCGTAGGCCCGGACTACAAGGCCCCGCAAACGGACGCGGCGAACATCACCACCGCCACCGACGGTGCCGCCGGTCAGAAGAATTTCGACCGGGCCCGTTTCGAAGGGATCTGGTGGCAGCAGTTCGAAGACCCGACGCTCAATGCGCTGGTAACCCGTTCCCTGGAAGGCAACCGCGAGTTACGCGTGGCGTTCGCCCGTTTGCGAGCGGCCCGGGCGATACGCGACGACGCCAGCAATGACGTCATGCCGACCATTACCAGCCGCGCCAGCAGCAACCTGGGCAAAGGCCAGGTCCCGGGAGAAACCACCGACCGGGTCAGCACCGAACGTTATGACCTGGGCCTGGACATGGCCTGGGAGCTGGACTTGTTCGGGCGCATCCGGCGCAATCTGGAAGCCACCGATGCCGATCAGCAGGCGGTCGAAGCCGATCTCTATCAGTTGCAGGTGACCATGATCGCCGAACTGGTGGACGCTTACGGTCAACTGCGTGGCGCCCAGCTACGGGAAAAAATCGCCCTGGCGAACCTTGGAAACCAACAGGCGTCGCGCAAAATCACCGAAAGTCTGCGTGATGCCGGCGTCGGCGATCAGCTCGACGTGGTCCGCGCCGATGCGCGCCTGGCCTCAGTCGAAGCCAGCGTGCCGCAGTTGCAGGCCGAACAGGTACGCCAGCGCAACCGCATCGCTACCTTGCTGGGCGAACGCCCGGACAAACTGAGCGTGGACCTGAGCCCTAAACAGCTGCCAGCCATCGCCAAGGCGCTGCCGATTGGCGATCCGGGCGAACTGCTGCAACGTCGCCCGGACATTCTCAGCGCCGAGCGCCAACTCGCTGCCGCCACCGCGCGCATCGGTGTGGCCAAGGCGGACCTGTTCCCACGGGTCAGCCTCAGCGGTTTCCTGGGCTTCACCGCCGGGCGCGGTTCGCAGATCGGCTCATCGGCGGCCAATGCCTGGGCGCTGGGGCCAAGCATCACCTGGGCCGCCTTCGACTTGGGCAGCGTGCGGGCTCGTATGCGCGGTGCCGACGCCGAGGCTGACGGCGCGTTGGCGACCTACGAACAGCAAGTGCTGCTGGCCCTGGAGGAATCGGAAAACGCCTTCAGCGACTACGGCAAGCGCCAGCAACGCCTGATTTCACTGATTCGTCAGAGCGAATCGAGCCGAGCCGCTGCTGACCTGGCGCAAATCCGCTACCGCGAAGGCACTGTGGATTTCCTCGTCCTGCTTGACGCCCAACGAGAACGCCTGGCCGCCGAGGACACTCAGGCCCAGGCCGAAGTGGACCTGTATCGCGGCATTGTCGCGATCTACAAGGCCCTGGGCGGTGGCTGGAAACCGGAAACCGTAGCCAGCAACTGACCGACCGTATTCAACCGAGCTCCTTTGGTTGGCCGCAACCAACCAAATTTTTGCCCCGCCTCCCATGTTGGACGCGGGGCTTTTTTTGCCTGCCGCAAACCCAGTCTCTTGCGGAGCACCGAATCGAGGTTCGCCGCAGCTCCATTGTGGGAGCGGGCTTGCTCGCGAAAACGGCGGATCAGCATGAGGAGATGTTGGATGTGCCGCCGCCTTCGCGAGCAAGCCCACAAGGGATTTGCGTTGAACACCGAATCGGTTAACCCTGAAAAGCCAATGTGGGAGCAAGGCTTGCCCTGCAACATAGAATCTCCCACAGGATCAGGTGCAAACGCTTTACTAAGGTTTGACTCAAGCCTGCGCCTGACCGAAGCTTGCGGCATTTCACGCTTCCTGGTTATGGACTACCTGCATGCCCTCGCCTCGCCGCTATCTGTTGCTCAGCCTGTTCGTCCTGGTGGTAATCGGTCTAGTCGCAATGTGGCTACGCAGCACCACGCCGCAAATCCCGGAGGCAATCAAGCGTGGCTACAGTGAAGCACTGGAGCACGCACGCCATGGGCAGCCAGGGGCGGCGCGGATGCTCTATCAACAACTGGGTCGCCCGGACCTGTCGCCCAAACGCCGGGTGTGGTTGCATGCCGAGCTGCCAAACTACCCGAGCCCCCAAGCCCTGAAGCTGGCGGACGCGGATCTGCACAGCGAGTCGCCGGACGTACGTCGGGCGGCCATTGGCAGCATCGGCGGGCTGGTACCCACGGGACAGCGCAGCCTGTTACTGGGGCCGTTGCTCGAAGATCAAGACCCAAGCGTCCGGTTCGCCGCGGTGAACGCGTTGCTGGGCTTGTCGCCGGATGAGCTTGGCTTGTACTTCGGGCCTATGCAGCTTGCCATCGGCCTGTGGGAGCAGATGCTTGAAGACGGTCCTCAAACCGCCGAGTCGCACTATCAACTTGCCCGGCTGCATCTGCACAACGCCGAACTGAAAAAAGCTCAATTGGCGCTGGAACAGGTGTTGCGCCTGCAGCCGGACAACCTGCCGGCGCTGGTCATGCAGATCGAAGTGCTGGACAAACAGGGCCAGGCCGACGCTGCACGTCAATTGCTTGCCCAACAGTTGAAAGCCCAGCCTGAGTCGGCTTATCTGCAACATGCATTGGGCCTGTGGCTGCTGCACCATGGCCAGGCGGAGTACGCGCTGCTTGGTTTGGCAAAAGCGGTGGAGCTTGAGCCCGATAACCGACATTACCGTTATGACCTGGCAACCACCCTGTATGCCGAGCAGGAACTGGAAGCGGCGCAGAAACAGTTGCAGGAAATCGTTCAGCGCTACCCGGCTGATCGCAGGGCGCGAGTGTTGTTGATCAACTACTGGAAGGAGTCCGGGCAGTTGCAGAATGTGCAGATCCTGTTGGCGCAACTGGAGCAACTCAACCCCGATGATCCGGCGCTGCAGCAAGGCCTGTAGGCGTTGCACCGATGCCAGAAAATTAAGCAGTACACCTCGTTTTGTCAACGAAAGCGGAACCGCGATCACGGTGAAAGGTCAAGTGTTCAGGCAGTTCATTTTCAGGCGTACTCCAGCCTGCTGCCCATTTCCCTAGTCATGAGAGGGCTTTTTTTGTCTACATCTAACGAGTTGATCAGCGCTAAAGCCGCCACCGGTATCGAAGGGCTGGATGACATCCTTTCCGGTGGCTTGTCCCGCGGCCATGTGTTCCTGCTGGAAGGGGAACCCGGGACCGGCAAGACCACGGTCGCGTTGCAATTCCTCTTGGCCGGCGCCAAGGCCGGCGAACGCTCGTTGTACATCACGCTGTCGGAAACCGAGCGTGAGCTGCGCCAGGGCGCGGCGTCCCACGGCTGGACGATCAATGAAAACGTGCATATTTTCGAGTTGACCCCTCCCGAAAGCCTGCTCAACGCCGAGCATCAGCAAAGCCTGTTGTACTCCTCGGACCTGGAGTTGGGGGAAGCGACCCGGCAGATTTTCGAAGTGGTCGAACGGGTCAAACCGACCCGGGTGGTGCTCGACAGCTTGTCGGAGATCCGCCTCCTGGCGCAAAGCTCCCTGCGCTATCGCCGCCAGATTTTGGCGATCAAGCATTATTTTGTGCGCTACGACGCCACGGTGCTGTTGCTCGATGACCTGACCACCGAATCCCTGGACAAGACCGTACACAGCGTGGCTCATGGGGTGGTTCGCCTGGAAGAACTGACGCCCAATTATGGCGCCGAGCGGCGACGCATCCGGGTGGTCAAGTATCGCGGGCAGAAATACCGTGGTGGCTTTCACGACTTCACCATCATGGGCGACGGCATTCATGTCTTCCCGCGCCTGGTGGCGGCCGAACATCGTGGACAATACCTGCGTCAGCAACTGTCCAGCGGCCTGGATGGCGTGGACGCCTTGCTCGGCGGTGGCATCGAGACTGGCTCCAGTACCTTGATCCTGGGACCCGCCGGCACCGGCAAGTCGCTGATTTCGATGATTTTCGCTGCGGCTGCCGTGCAGCGTGGCGAAAAAGCCGCGCTGTTCATCTTCGATGAAGAATTGGGCCCTGCTGTTTGAACGCATGAGGAACGTCGGTATCGACCTGGAAGCACTGAGGCAGACCGGCAACCTGGTGATCGAACAGGTGGACGCCGCTGAACTGTCTCCCGGTGAATTCTCGCATCGGGTACGCCGTTGCGTCGATGAAGGTAACATCAAGACCGTCGTGATCGACAGCATCAATGGTTACCAAGCCGCCATGCCGGAAGAAAACGCCCTGGTACTGCACGTACATGAGCTGCTGCTCTACCTGAACCGCAGGGGTGCTGCGACCTTCATGACCGTCGCGCAACATGGTCTGGTGGGCGACATGCAGGCTCCGGTGGACATTACCTACCTGGCCGACACGGTGATTCTGTTGCGTTACTTCGAAGCGCTGGGCAAAGTTCGCCGAGCGATTTCCATCATCAAGAAACGCACCGGCAGCCATGAATCCACTATTCGCGAATACCGCATCGGTAGCCAGGGCATGACCATTGGCGAGCCGCTGGAAGCGTTCCAGGGTGTATTGCGTGGGGTGCCGAACTACATGGGAGCGGATAACCCGTTGCTCAAGGATGACCAACAGTGACGTTGGTCGAGCCCCTGTCGGAACGGGCGTTGATCCTCGCGCCGCTGGGGCGCGACAGCCAGGTCGCCCTGATGATCCTGCGCGAAGCCGGCTTCGGCGGCCTCATCTGCCAGCATCTGGGCCACCTGTGCGAAGAGCTTGAGCACGGCGCCGGCCTGTTGGTCATTTCTTCCGAAGCCCTGGTCGGGCCGGATCTGGAAACGTTGTTATTACATATCGAAGAGCAACCGGCCTGGTCAGACCTGCCGATTGTATTGTTGACCCACCACGGCGGCCCGGAACAGAATCCGGCGGCCCGTATCGGCACCCAGTTGGGCAACGTCACTTTCCTCGAGCGCCCTTTTCACCCGGTCACCCTGGTCAGTGTGGTCACCACTGCCCTGCGTGGTCGTCGCAGACAGTACGAAGCCCGAGACCGGCTCATCGACCTGAGCAACAGCGAACTGCGCCTGCAAACCACCCTTGAGACCCTTGAGCAACAAGTGGAAGAACGCACGGCCCAACTGCGCCACAACGAAGAGGCCTTGCGCCAGTCGCAAAAAATGGAAGCGGTCGGGCAGCTCACCGGCGGCATCGCCCATGACTTCAACAACATGCTCACCGGGATCATCGGCAGCCTCGAACTGCTGCGCCGACGCCTGGCCCGAGGCCGTACCGAGGATCTGGACAGCCTGATCGACCTGGGGGTGACATCGGCCAATCGCGCAGCCGGCCTGACGCACCGTTTGCTGGCCTTCTCCCGGCGACAATCGCTGGACTCAAAAGCGGTGCAGATGAACACCTTGGTGCTGTCCATGGGTGAACTGTTGCAGCGCAGCCTCAGCGAGAGTATTCGGCTGGACATGCAACTGGACGATCAGCTCTGGGTCGCCGAAGCCGACCCGAACCAGCTGGAAAGCGCCCTGCTCAACCTGGTGCTCAACGCCCGGGATGCAATGCCCGAGGGTGGGCAACTGGTGGTCAAGACGTGCAATCAACATCTGGATGCCGACTTTACCGAGGCTTATACCAACCTGGAGCCGGGCGATTACGTCGTGCTGAGTGTCCAGGATTCCGGTTGCGGGATGCCCGAAGCGGTCATCAACCGTGCGTTCGACCCGTTTTTCACCACCAAGCCGATCGGCCAGGGCACCGGGCTGGGGCTGTCGATGATCTATGGGTTCAGCAAGCAGTCGCATGGTCATGTGACGATTAACAGCGAAGTCGACAAAGGCACAACCGTGAGCCTTTATCTGCCGCGCTTCGCGGGTGAAGAGGTACACGAGCCACTGGTCGACACACAGCATGCCCGGTACGCACAGGACGGTGAGACCGTGTTGATCGTCGAGGACGACCCAGCGGTGCGGGTGCTGGTCAGCGCCGTACTGAGCGAACTGGGTTATGCCTTCGTCGAGGCGGCCGATGCTGACAGCGCAGTGCCGATCCTTCAGTCAAGCCAGCGCATAGATCTGCTGATCAGTGACGTGGGCCTGCCAGGCATGAACGGCAGGCAGCTGGCGGAAATCGGCCGGCAGATCCGCCCGGACCTGCGGGTGCTGTTCATCACCGGTTATGCTGAGCATGCAGCGGTGCGCGGCGGCTTTCTTGATTCGGGCATGCAGATGATCACCAAACCGTTCACTTTTGACCTGTTGACGGCCAAGGTGCGGGAAATGATCAAGGTATGAGGCAATAATCATGGATTTTGTGGCAGCAAAGCTTGCTTCCACAAAGTCCCGCCCTCCTTCTACAAACCTACGACAACATCGTCCGCATCATGTCCTGCAACACATCCAGGTCGAACGGTTTGCCCAGGATCGGGGCCTTGCGGGTGATGGGGCTGTCGGTATCGCGCACTTCCTGCGCATAACCGCTGATAAAGATGACTTTCAGGTCGGGGCGCAACCGGACCGCCGGTTCAGCGATCTGCACACCGGTAATACCGCCCGGCAGGCGGAAGTCGGTGATCATCATGTCCAGGTGGGGCTTGCTGGCCAGGATTTCGAAAGCCTGCTCACCGTTTTCGGCCTGCAACACTCGATACCCTTCACCCGACAGGTAAGCCGACAATACCATCAGGATCGACGGATCATCCTCGACGATCAGTACAACGTCTTGCGCATCTTCACTCATGAGAAGCCTTTGTTCGATCAATAGCTGCTGATACGACCGTAGGGTCACTCAGAGGTTGCGTCTGTTCGACGGTTTTGGGCAAGACCGTTTTCTCAAAAGGCAGACAAACGCGAAACAACGCCCCTTCATTGAGGCGGCTATTGACCGTGATAGTACCCCCATGAGCCGTCACAATCTGCTCGGAGATGTACAGCCCCAACCCCAGGCCGGAAGCGACAGCTTTGGATGACACTCGCTCGAACTGCTGGAAGATGCGCTGCTGGTTCTCTTCGCTGATGCCGATACCGTGGTCCTGGACTTCGACGCAAGCATGCTCAGGCGTTTTGTACACGCGCACTTCGATCGGGCTTTTCCCGCCATAACGCAGGGCGTTGGTCAGCAAATTAGACACCACCTGCTCGATCCGGAATTCATCCCAGTGCCCCTCCACCGCCGGCTCGGTTGTGCTGATCAAAGAGCATTCGGCCGCCATGATCTGCGGTTGGAAGTTGCGTAGCAGATTTTCCACCAGCGCCGTCAGGTTCAAGCGGCTCGGGCGGATCGACAATTTGCCGGTGCGAATCCGCGACACATCGAGCATGTCTTCGATCAGCCGGATCAGACTCTTGATCTGACGCTCATCGCGTTCGACCATTGCCCGCACCTTGTCCAGGCTGAAGGCCGCTGCGTTGTCCCGGGCCAGGTGCATCTTGCGCAACTGCGTCTCAAGAATCAGGCCATTGAGAGGCGTGCGGACCTCGTGGGCGACGATGGACATGAAGTCATCGCGCATACGAACCGCTTGTTCCAACTCACCGCGAGTGGCCTGCAACTGCTGCAACAAGGCCTCCTGCTCGCGGCGACTCTCCTGCAATGCGATGACCTGTTCCTTCATCGCCTTTCTTTGGCGATACAGCTCGACAAACACATTGACCTTGCTTTTGACGGCGTGGTTGTCCAGCGGTTTGTGCAGGAAATCCACCGCGCCACTTTCATAGCCGGTGAAGGCATAGTTGCGTTCGCGGCCTGCGGCGCTGACAAAGATGATAGGAATGCTGCGGGTCTTCTCCGTGCCGCGCATCAGCTCGGCCAGTTCAAACCCGTTCATTCCCGGCATCTGCACATCGATGATGGCCAGGGCAAAGTCGTGTTGCAGCAGCAAAGACAGCGCCTCATCGGCCGACAGGGCTTTGAAAACCTGGCGATCGTCAAGCTTGATCAGCGCTTCCAGGGCCAACAGATTCTCCGGCAGATCATCGACGATCAGCAGTTTGGCTTGAATATCTCTTGGCATGTAGTTCATTCCAGCGCGGCCAATAATTGGCCGATGCCTTGCAAAGTAAGAATATGGTCGGGCTCGTGCAGGGCAAGCGCTGCTTCGGGCATGGTCGAAACCTGGGCTTCGTCAGGGTCCTGGACCACGGTGATTCCGCCCAGCTCCCTGACCCTGGCCAGCCCCCGGGCGCCGTCGTTGTTGGCGCCGGTCAGCACTACCGCCAGCAGGTTCGGACCGAAGACATCGGCGGCGGATTCGAACAGCACGTCAATGGACGGTCGCGAATGGTGCACCGGGTCCTCCAGGCTCAATGACAGGCTGCGATCAGCTTCGACCGACAGGTGATAGCCGGGCGAGGCAACGTATAAGGTGCCTGGCTGGATATCCTGCTTGTCCTGAGCCTCCCGCACCGGTACCGCAAGACGGTGGTTGAAAACACTGGCCATCTGGCTGTCGCGCTCGTCGGGCAGATGCAGCACCACCAGGATGGGCACGCCGAAGCCCTTGCGCAGTTGCCCAAAGACCTTGAGCAGCGCTTCGACGCCGCCAGCGGACGCCCCGACGACAATGGCTTCGATAGGGGCTCTGGATCTGTTGGTCATCTGGCTCATAATTTGCGATAGATCCGTTCCTGTTTGACCAACGGTTCGAATTGCTTGCCAAAGGACGAAAAATCCAGCGTCTCTTTGCTACCCAGCACCAGGAAGCCACGGTGACAAAGGGACTCATGGAACAGTCCAAATGCACGATCTTGCAATTTTTTGTTGAAGTAAATAAGTACGTTACGGCAGGAAATTAACTGAGTTTCTGAAAATACACTGTCGGTCGCCAGACTGTGGTCGGCAAAAGTCACATTCTCGCGCAGGGTTTTGTCGAACATCGCGTAATCGTAGGCAGCGGTGTAGTAATCGGCAAATGACCGTCTGCCTCCGGCGCGCTGGTAGTTTTGGGTGTAGGCGCGCACGTTTTCAAGGGAAAAGATGCCCTGCTTGGCTTTTTCCAAAGAGCGTGGATTGATGTCGGTTGCATAAATGAGCGTGCGGTCCAGCAGGCCCTCTTCGCGCAGTAGAATCGCCATGGAGTAGACCTCCTCTCCGGTACTGCAACCGGCGATCCAGATCTTTATCGAAGGGTAGGTCTTGAGCAGTGGCACCACTTCTTCGCGAATCGCCAGGAAATGCGATGGGTCGCGAAACATCTCGCTGACGGGGATCGTCAGCAATTGCAGCAATTGCATGAACATGCCCGGGTCATGCAGCACGCGCTCCTGCAATGCCGAGATGGTCTTGCACTCGAACTGGCTCAGCGCGTGCTGGACCCGGCGCTTGATGGAGGCGCCGGAATAGTCCCGAAAATCATAGCTGTACTTGAGGTAGATCGCGTCGATCAACAAACGAAGTTCAATGTCAGTGTCTCGGTCCACTAAATTCTTTCCATATTCGGCAACCACACGCGAATCAGCGAGAACAGACGATCCAGGTCGATGGGCTTGGCCAGGTAATCGTTGGAACCGGCCGCAAGGCAGCGCTCCTGATCATCCTTCATGGCTTTGGCCGTCACGGCAATAATGGGCAGTTTGCGCCAGCGTGGGTCCTTGCGGATCAGCGCGGTGGCTTCGAAACCGTCCATCTCTGGCATCATCACATCCATCAGCACCAGGTCGATGTCGTCGACTTCGTTCAGACGCTCGATCGCCTCATAGCCGTTACGGCCGATGACGACGATCGCTCCCTTGGCCTCCAGGGCGCTGGTCAGGGCGAAAATGTTGCGCACATCATCGTCCACCAGCAGCACTTTGCGGCCCTCGAAAACCTTGTCACGGCTGCGGGCGGTTCTGAGCATCCGCTGCCGTTCATGGGACAACCGGGATTCGACTTTGTGCAGAAAAAGTGTGACCTCGTCCAGCAACCGCTCCGGCGAGCGGGCCCCCTTGATGATGATCGAGCGCGAATACTTGCGCAGTTCGGCCTCTTCATCGCGGGTCAGGTTACGTCCGGTGTAGACAATCACAGGCGGAAACGAACAGATCTCTTCGGTGGACATGCGTTTGAGCAGGTCATTGCCCAGCATGTCAGGCAGCTTCAGGTCGATGATCATGCAGTCGTAGACGTTGGTGCGCAGCAGATCCAGGGCTTGTTGGGCCAGGCCGACAGCAGTGATCTCGATGTCATCGTCGCCGATCAGGCGAGTGATGCTGTCGCGTTGCAAGTCATCGTCCTCCACCAGCAACACCCGCTTGACCTTCTGGGTCAGCTTGGCTTCCAGGCGGGCGAACACCTCCTTGAGTTCTTCGCGAGTGGCCGGTTTGACCGCATAGCCGACGGCGCCCATGTGCATCGCAGCTTCGACACGGTCCTCAACGGAAATCACGTGCACCGGGATGTGCCGGGTTCCAGGTTGCTCCTTGAGCCGCTGCAACACCGTCAGCCCGGAGTGATCCGGCAGGCGCATGTCCAGCAGAATGGCATCGGGAATCAGCTGCGAGGCCAGGTCGAAGCCTTCATCGGCACCTTGGGCCACCAGGCACTGGTAACCGAGTTCGTGGGCCAGATCGAAAAGAATCCGGGCAAAGCTTGGCTCGTCTTCGATCACCAGAATGCAGCGGCTGCTGAATGGCGCGTTATTGCGATCATCGGGAAACTGGGTGATGGGCGCATCGACCTGGGCGATCAGCGGCGCAGGCGCAGGTTCAGGCGCAGCACGTACCGGCAGTGTGGCCGCCGGAGTGAGTCCCGTCGGTTCTGCCAGCGTTTCACCCGGTTCGATATAGCGCTCAGGCAATACCAGCGTAAACACACTGCCCTGCCCTGGCTCGCTGGAGACAGAGATTGAGCCGCCCAGTAAGGCCGCCAGGTCGCGGGAGATCGACAGTCCCAAGCCGGTGCCGCCATAACGGCGGTTGGTGGTGCCATCGGCCTGGCGGAAAGCTTCAAAGATGCTTTGTTGCTGATCGGCGGCGATGCCGATCCCCGAGTCTTGCACCGTGAAGGCGATGCCCGCCCCCGGCTGGCCGGCCACCGACAGGCAAACAGTGCCTTGTTCGGTGAACTTCACCGCGTTGGACAGCAGGTTCTTGAGCACCTGTTCCAGCCGCTGGCGGTCGGTATACAGCATGGCCGGCGCGTCAGGCAGCACTTGCACCTCGAAGCTCAGGCCCTTTTCCGCCGCCAGAGGCCTGAACAGGTCGCGTAACCCTTCCACCAGGCGCGACACCCCGGTGTTTTCCGGGCGCACTTCCAGCTTCCCGGCTTCGACTTTGGAAATGTCAAGAATGTCATTGATCAGGTTCAGCAAGTCGTTGCCGGCGCTATAGATCGACTCGGCAAATTTCACCTGTTCCTCGCTAAGGTTCTGTTGCGGGTTCTCCGCCAGCAGTTTGGAGAGGATCAGCGAGCTGTTGAGCGGCGTGCGCAGCTCATGGGACATGTTCGCCAGGAACTCGGACTTGTATTTGCTCGAACGTTGCAACTCCTCGGCGCGTTCCTGTAACTGGATCTGCGCCAGGTTCAGCTCACTGTTCTTCTGGTCCATGACATCGCGTTGTTCAGCCAGTTGCTCGTTGGTCTGCTCCAGTTCCTGTTGTTGGGCTTCCAGATGAGCCTGGGATTCCTTGAGGATACGCGACTGTTCTTCCAGCTCTTCGTTGGCCGTCTTGAGCTCCTCCTGCTGAACTTGCAACTCTTCGTTCAGCTGTTGGGTTTCGGCCAGGACTTCCTGCAAGCGCTGTCGATAGCGAGCCGCCTCGATGGAGGTGCCGATGTTGCCGGCCACCAGTTCCAGCAGCTCGATATCACGGTCGGTCAACGGTCGCAGGAAGCCCAGTTCGATAACGCCGTTGATCCGGTCATCGTCGCTGGTCGGCATCACCACTACGCTGTTGGGCAAACCCTGGCCCAGGCCGGAGCTGACTTTCAGGTAGTCGTCGGGCACATCATCCAGGCGGATGAGACGCGCTTGTTGTACGGCCTGCCCGGCAATGCCTTCGCCGACGACGATCACCTGCTGGTGTTCGTCGTCTTCCCGGGACATGCCATAGGTGGCGACACGTCTGAGCAGACCGCTTTCTTCCCGTGCATAAAGCGCCGCAACCACTGCTCCCATATATTGGGCGAAAAACTGCAGGATGTTGCGACCCAGCAGGTTCAATGTCAGTTGTCCCAGGACCTGTTCGGCCAGCTGCGTCTGGCCGTTGCGCAGCCAGGCCTGTTTTTCCAAGTGCAAAGCGCTCTGCTGCTGGACCTTCAGGCTGGCGCTGTAGTTGGTGGACAAGCCCAACAGATCCCGGCGCCCGACATAGGCCAGCAACCCGCTGACGGCGGCGACGAACAACAGATACAGAGCGATGCTCCAGAGGGTGGTGGTGCGCACTTGCTCGTTGCGCTCGGCACGCAGTTGCTGTTCGGTCTCGACGATATCCTCGTAGGTCTTACGTATTTCATCGGTCAAGCGCTTGCCGCGCCCGGCCTTTACCGCGCCCCGGTAATCGCCGCTGTTGCGCTGCATGTTGATCATGTCCTGGGCGTAATTGGCCCATTCCACCTGGAGCGCTTGTACCTTGCGCAGCCGGTCAACCTGGACGGGGTTGTCAGCTGTCAATTCCAGCAATGTGTCCAGAGCGACGGCGATACGCGGCTTGGCAACTTCATAGGGGTCTAGAAAGTGCTCGTCGCCAGTCAAGAGGTATCCGCGCATGCCGGTTTCCAGGTCCACGCTCAGCTTGAGCGCTTCGTTGGCGTTATTGATCACCCGGTCGGTATGCCCGACCCATTGGATGACCGACAACAGATAGGTGATCAGCACGATGAAAAACACGGCGCTAAGGGCGCCGATGCCCAGGGGCAGGCTGATATTGCGGCTCAGGAGCTTACGAAAACTTTGCTCGTCAACCGAAGACGAAGGAGTCATGGAATAAGCCTTGGTGGACAGTTGAAAACCGTGGAGTTTGCCGAAAAACACCGGTTGGATCCACATTCTGACGAGTCAAAGGCGCAAACTCCACGAAAAGCCTGAGGCAGCGACGATCCTTGTCAGCTCTTGTACTATAGATCCTTTCTTGTACAACCCTGGGAACTTGTGCCGCCTCGCCACTTACTCATGCATAAGGCCGCTTTTTTCGGCGCGTCCTCCCAACCCAATACACCGAGAATGTCTACCATGCACAACCCCGCTCCTGATACCCAGCCGACCATTCTGGTAGTCGAAGACGACGACATCGTGCGCATGTTGATTGTCGACGTGCTGGAAGAGCTGGAATACCAGGTACTGGAAGCGGACGGCTGCGAACAGGCCCTGGCGTATCTGAGCGATGATGCGCAGCCCATCGCCCTGATGATGACCGATGTCGGCCTGCCGGTGATGGACGGTCGCGAGCTGGCCAAGCAGGCCCGATCGGCTCGGCCTCAGCTGCCCATTCTGTTTGCCAGCGGGTATGCCGAAAGCATTGATGTGCCTGAAGGCATGGCGGTGATTGGTAAGCCTTTTTCCATCGATCAGTTGCGCGATAAGGTCAACGGCATTCTTTCTTGAGCCGGACGGGATTGTTGGTCACTATCGGCGCCCCGCGCTGATAGCGCCCACGTCGATTCATTCCAAGGAAGCACCTGCTCATGCGTCAACCCACCGCCACCAAGGTTCTGGTTATCGGCTATGTCTGGCCCGAGCCGCGTTCATCGGCTGCCAGCGGGCACGTCATGCAGATCCTGGAAGCCTTTCTCGGGCAAGGCTGGGACATCACCTTCAGCAGCCCCGCGGGCCCTGGCGAGAACCGTGCCGACCTGATCGCGCTGGGCATCCGCGAAGTGCCGATCGAACTCAACAGCAGCAGCTTCGACGCATTCATCGCTGAGCTGGCCCCGGATATCGTGTTGTTCGACCAGTTCATGATGGAAGAACAGTTCGGCTGGCGGGTCGAGAAACACTGCCCCGGCGCCCTTCGGGTGCTGGAGACGTCCGATTTGCAAAGCCTGCGCCATGCCCGGCATCAGCGGCTCAAGGATCGTTTGAAGGACGATGGCGTTTCCCAGGATTTCAGCGATCTGTTTGCACAGGACTTGCCTCAGGCGTTCGAGTTGATGGCTAACACCGACCTGGCCAAGCGGGAAATCGCTGCCCTGTATCGATGCGACCTGAACCTGATGGTGTCCGAAGTCGAGATCGAGCTGCTGGTGGAACATTTCAAACTGCCCCGCAACCTCTTGCATTGGTGCCCGCTGATGTTGGACCTGCCGAGCGAAGCGCGCGTGCCGTTCGAGGATCGGGCGCACTTCCTGAGCATCGGCAACTTCCGTCACGCGCCGAATTGGGACGCCGTGCTCTGGATGAAAAACGCCATTTGGCCACTGATCCGCCAACAGCTGCCGGGCGCACAACTGCATCTGTATGGCGCCTACACCCCACCCAAGGCAACGGCGTTGCACAACCCGGCCCAAGGGTTTCACATCATGAACTGGGCCGAAGACGCTCTGCAGGTCATGTCGCAGGCACGTGTCTGTCTGGCGCCGCTACGTTTCGGTGCCGGCATCAAGGGCAAGCTGATCGATGCCATGCTGTGCGGCACACCCAATGTCACCACGCCCATCGGCGCAGAGGCCATGCACGGTGAAATGCCCTGGCCCGGATCGATTGACCAAAGCGCCGAAGATATCGCCCGCGCCGCTGTGCAGTTGTACAGCGACCAGAGCCTTTGGACCCGTGCCCGCGATAACGGCCTGGCGCTGCTGGCGGACCGTTACCGTCGGCAGGTCCATGGCCCGGCGCTGATTGATTGCCTCGATGCCTGTCGCGGCGACCTTGCGCAACGGCGCCGGGACAACTTCACCGGCAGTATGTTGCGTCACCACCAACACAAGAGCACTCAATACATGTCCCAGTGGATTGAGGAGAAGAACCGCAACAGCCAGGCAGGAAGCGTTCCGGGGTAGCACCCGTGCGGCGAAGGGGGCATTATCCAGAGGCAATAACAATAAAAGCGCCAGGCCATGACCCGAACTGCAAGAGTCACCGACCCCTCCTACGAGTTGATGGACGACCATAACGGGCTGTCCATCATCTATCGCCAGCACGGCTTCCCGTGCCCGCTGGTGCGCTGGCATTTCCATAAGGAATACGAGTTGCACCTGATCGTCGCCAGCTCCGGCAAGGTGTTCATCGGTGACTACATCGGCAACTTTTACCCGCAATCGCTGTTTCTTACCGGCCCCAATCTGCCCCACAACTGGATCAGTCAGGTGGCCGAGGACGAAGTGGTGCCCAAGCGTGACATGCTGGTCAATTTTACCGACGAGCTGTTCGAAAGCGGTCATCAGGTATTTGCCGAGCTCAAGACCGTCGCGCCGCTACTGGAGCGCGCCCAGTACGGCATCGAATTTCGCTGCAAGCGCACCATTCGCCAGGCCATGATCCTGATGCAGCGCATCGCCGATTCTCAAGGCATGAGCCGCCTGGGGCATTTTTTCATCCTGATGGAGCTGCTGGCCGCAACCGATGACTATCAGTTGCTCTCCGGGGCTACCGCGGGGCAACCGGCGGACGAGCACAGCATCGACCGTACCAACCGTGCGGTGGATTACATCTTTGCTCATTACGCACGGGAATTGTCCCTGGAAGAAGTGGCCGACCACCTGGGCATGAAGCCCACGTATTTTAGCCGCGTCTTCAAACAGGCCACCGGCCGCTGCTTTATCGAGTTCGTCAATCGCCTGCGTATCAGCAAGTCCTGCGAGTTGTTGGCCGACGGCGACAAACCGGTGACGGATGTGTGTTTTGAATCGGGTTTCAACAACATTTCCAACTTCAACCGGCGCTTCCAGCAGCTCAAGGGCATGACCCCTTCGCATTATCGGCGGCTGGCGGTGCAGCGATTGACCGAGCAGAACCAGGGCTGACAATCCCGGATTATCCCTGTGGCGAGGGGATTTATCCCCACTGTGTGGGAGCAAGGCTTGCCCGCGATGCAAGCACCTCGGTTCTCCGGGAGACCGCGTCATCTTCATCGCGAGCAAGCTTTGCTCCCACATAAATCCTCGCCACAGGTAACCCCTCTCCACACCAAATCCCATCCAGTGCAAAAAAGTATCAGCCAAAGTGCGACGGATGATTTGTCACGCCGTCAATTGAGGGCTGTAATCAGCGCACATTCTTCCCTTCATCCGGAAGACACAAAAACAATAACTGTCCTTCCGCAGCCTTCTTGGCGCGGAAAAGGAGTGCGCGATGAAACCTTCGGTAAAAGCTCTGCTTGTCTCCACCTGCATGACCCTCAGCAGCGTCAGTTTCGGCGCACAGACCCTCACCATAGCCACCGTCAACAACAGCGACATGATCCGCATGCAAAAGCTCTCGAAAACCTTCGAGGCCGAGCACCCGGACATCAAGCTCAATTGGGTGGTGCTCGAAGAAAACGTCCTGCGCCAGCGCCTGACCACCGACATCGCCACCCAGGGCGGACAGTTCGATGTGCTGACCATCGGCATGTACGAAGCTGCACTCTGGGGTGCCAAGGGGTGGCTCGAACCGATGAAGGATCTGCCGGCCAGTTATGCCCTGGATGATATTTTTCCGTCCGTACGTGAAGGCCTGTCGGTCAAGGGCACGCTCTACGCCCTGCCGTTCTACGCCGAAAGCTCAATGACGTACTACCGCACCGACCTGTTCAAGGAGGCTGGCCTGACCATGCCGGAACGGCCGACCTGGGAGCAGATCGGCGATTTCGCGGCCAAGCTGAACAAGCCGGATCAGGAACAGTACGGCATCTGCCTGCGGGGCAAGGCCGGTTGGGGTGAGAACATGGCGCTGATCACCACCGTGGCCAACGCCTATGGCGCGCGCTGGTTCGATGAACAATGGAAGCCGCAATTCACCAGTCCCGAGTGGAAAAACGCCCTGAACTTCTACGTCAACACCATGAAGCAGTCCGGCCCGCCGGGGGCGTCGAGCAACGGTTTCAACGAAAACCTGGCGCTGTTCAACAGCGGCAAATGTGCGATCTGGGTCGACGCCAGCGTGGCCGGCTCTTTTGTCACTGACAAGAGCCAGAGCAAGGTCAGCGAAGACGTAGGCTTTACCTACGCACCAACACAAGTCACTGATAAGGGCTCGGCGTGGATGTACTCCTGGGCCCTGGCAATCCCGGCCAGCTCCAAAGCCAAGGATGCGGCAAAAACCTTCAGCGCCTGGGCCACCTCCAAGGAATATGGCGCCCTGGTCGCCGAGAAGGATGGCATCGCCAACGTACCACCTGGCACTCGCGCCTCGACGTACAGCGAGGCCTACATGAAAGCAGCGCCGTTTGCCAAGGTGACCCTGGAGTCACTCAAGGCCGCCGACCCGAGCAAACCGACCCTCAAACCCGTGCCGTACATCGGTATCCAGTTGGTGACCATCCCTGAGTTCCAGGCCATTGGCACCCAGGTCGGCAAGCTGTTCTCCGCCGCCCTGATCGGTCAAACCACCGTCGACCAGGCCTTGGCCGCCGCCCAGCAGACCACGGAGCGCGAAATGAAACGCGCCGGGTATCCCAAAAAGTAACTCGCTCCCGCCTTCTGTGGGAGCGGGCTTGCTCGCGAATAGGCCAGTACATCCAACATTAATGTGACTGACAGATCGTTTTCGCGAGCAAGCCCGCTCCCACACTGGATCTTCATAGGCCGCAAAAAATCGGTTCAATGCCATGAATAGTTCAACGACTACCGCCAAAGCACCCAGCGAGATTGTCCCACCGGTTCGCAAAAGCCGCTTGGCCAATCCAGGCTGGTTTCTGGTCAGTCCCTCGGTGGGGTTGCTGCTGCTGTGGATGATCGTGCCATTGGGCATGACCGTCTACTTCTCACTGATCCGCTATAACCTGCTCTACCCCGGTGAGAACGAATTTGTCGGGCTGGAGAACTTCACCTACTTCCTGACCGATTCGGGCTTCGTCCCCGGTGCTACCAACACCCTGCTGTTGGTGGGCAGCGTGTTGCTGATCAGCATCGTGTTCGGGGTGTTGATCAGTGCGCTGCTGGAGGCCAGCGAGTTTTTCGGCCGGGGCATCGTGCGGGTGCTGCTGATTTCACCGTTCTTCATCATGCCCACCGTGGGCGCGCTGATCTGGAAGAACCTGATTTTCCACCCGGTCTCGGGAATCCTCGCCTCAGTGTGGAAGTTGTTCGGCGCGCAGCCGGTGGATTGGCTGGCCCACTACCCGCTGTTGTCGATCATCATCATCGTGTCCTGGCAATGGTTGCCCTTCGCGATTCTGATCCTGATGACGGCCATGCAGTCCCTGGATCAGGAACAGAAAGAAGCCGCCCGCCTGGATGGCGCTGGCCCCATCGCGATTTTCTGGCACCTGACCCTGCCCCATCTGGCCCGCCCGATTGCGGTGGTACTGATGATCGAAACCATTTTCCTGCTGTCGGTGTTCGCCGAGATTTTCACCACCACCAACGGCGGCCCCGGCTACGCCTCGACCAACCTCGCCTACCTGATCTACAACCAGGCGCTGGTGCAGTTCGACGTTGGCATGGCGTCGGCCGGTGGCCTGATTGCCGTGGTGATTGCCAATATCGCCGCCATCATCCTGGTCCGGATGATCGGCAAAAACCTCACCGACAAGAACTGAGGCCGCAGCCATGACACTTCAACAATCCCGTCGCCTGCAAAGCCTGCTGCTGGGTACGCTGGCCTGGGCCATCGCGATCCTGATCTTTTTCCCGATCTTCTGGATGGTGCTGACCAGTTTCAAGACCGAAATCGACGCGTTCGCCACGCCGCCGCAGTTCATCTTCGCGCCGACACTGGAGAACTACCTGCACATCAACGAGCGCAGCAACTACTTCAGCTTCGCCTGGAACTCGGTGGTGATTTCCTTCAGCGCCACCGCCCTGTGCCTACTGATTGCGGTGCCGGCGGCCTACTCCATGGCGTTCTACGAAACCCAACGCACCAAAGGCACGTTGCTGTGGATGCTCTCCACCAAAATGCTGCCGCCGGTGGGCGTGCTGATGCCGATCTACCTGCTGGCCAAGAGCTTTGGCCTGCTGGACACACGGACTGCGTTGATCATCATCTACACGCTGATCAACCTGCCCATCGTGGTCTGGATGATTTACACCTACTTCAAGGACATCCCCCGCGACATCCTTGAAGCCGCGCGCCTGGACGGTGCCACGCTGTGGCAGGAAATGGTTCGTGTCCTGCTGCCCATCGCCAAAGGTGGCCTGGCCTCCACTGTGCTGCTGTCGCTGATCCTGTGCTGGAACGAGGCGTTCTGGTCGCTGAACCTCACCTCGTCCAAAGCCGCGCCACTGACAGCCCTGATCGCCTCCTACTCCAGCCCCGAAGGCTTGTTCTGGGCCAAGTTGTCCGCCGTTTCGACCCTGGCCTGCGCGCCGATCCTGATTTTTGGCTGGATCAGCCAGAAACAGCTGGTGCGCGGTTTGTCCTTCGGCGCCGTGAAATAACGCGCCTTACACAATTATCAGAAGTGGAGGCCCATCATCATGGCCAACCTGAAAATCAAGAATCTGCAAAAAGGTTTCGAAGGTTTCTCCATCATCAAGGGCATCGACCTTGAGGTGAACGACCGCGAGTTCGTGGTCTTTGTCGGCCCGTCGGGTTGCGGCAAGTCCACGCTGCTGCGGCTGATCGCCGGCCTGGAAGAAGTCAGCGACGGCACCATCGAACTGGACGGTCGGGACATCACCGAGGTCAGCCCGGCCAAGCGCGACCTGGCGATGGTGTTCCAGACCTACGCGCTTTACCCGCACATGAGCGTGCGCAAGAACATGTCCTTCGCCCTGGATCTGGCCGGTGTGCCCAAGGCCGAAGTCGAGAAGAAGGTCAACGAAGCGGCCCGCATCCTCGAACTGGGGCCAATGCTTGAGCGCAAGCCCAAGCAGTTGTCCGGCGGACAGCGTCAGCGGGTGGCGATCGGTCGGGCTATCGTGCGCAACCCGAAGATTTTCCTGTTCGACGAACCGCTGTCCAACCTCGACGCCGCCCTGCGAGTGCAGATGCGCCTGGAGCTGGCGCGGCTGCACAAGGAGCTGCAGGCGACGATGATCTACGTCACCCATGATCAGGTCGAGGCCATGACCCTGGCCGACAAGGTGGTGGTGCTCAACAGCGGGCGCGTGGAACAGGTCGGCTCGCCGCTGGAGCTGTATCACCAGCCGGCCAACCTGTTTGTCGCCGGGTTCCTTGGTACGCCGAAAATGGGCTTTCTAAAAGGCAAAGTCACACAACTGGAAAACCAGGGCTGTGAGGTCCTGCTGGACGCCGGCACGCGTATCAGCCTGCCTCTGAGCGGGGCCAGCCTGAGCGTCGGCGGCGCGGTGACCCTGGGGATTCGCCCGGAGCACTTGAACCTGGCACAAGCGGGCGATTGCACGCTGCAAGTCACCGCCGATGTCAGCGAGCGCCTGGGCAGCGACACCTTCTGTCACGTCGTGACCGCCTCCGGCGAAGCGTTGACCATGCGCGTGCGCGGCGACCTGGCGAGCCGTTTCGGTGAGCAACTGAACCTGCACCTGGATGCTGAACACTGCCACTTATTCGATGCCGAGGGCGTGGCGGTCACCCGTGCGCTGCGCATCGCCGCCTGATTGCCGAGACTTGTGATGAAACTCAATCGACAGAACCTGCACAACCTCAGCCCTGAGGTCGCTCTGCCCGCTTATTCCTTGAGCGAGATCAGCCAGGGCATCGCCCACATCGGCGTCGGCGGCTTCCACCGCGCACACCAGGCTTACTACACCGATGCGCTGATGAACACCGGCGCCGACCTGGACTGGGCCATCTGCGGCGTGGGCTTGCGCGCCGAAGATCGCCGCGCCCGGGATGACCTGGCCAGCCAGGACTACCTGTTTACCCTGTACGAGCTGGGGGATACCGATGACACCGAAGTCCGGGTGATCGGGGCCATCAATGACATGCTGCTGGCCGAAGACGGCGCCCAGATCCTGATCGACAAACTGGCCGACCCGCAAATCCGCATCGTTTCGCTGACCATCACCGAGGGCGGCTATTGCATCGACGACAGCAACGGCGAGTTCATGGCCCACCTGCCGCAAATCCAGCACGACCTGGCCCATCCGGATGAACCGAAAACCGTCTTCGGTTTCCTCTGTGCCGCCCTGGCCAGGCGCCGCGCCGCTGGCACCCCGGCATTCACCCTGATGTCCTGCGATAACCTGCCGCATAACGGCGCCGTGACCCGCAAAGCGCTGCTGGCATTCGCCGCCTTGCGCGACGCTGAGTTGGGGCAATGGATCGACCGCCACGTGAGCTTCCCCAACGCCATGGTTGACCGCATCACCCCCATGACCAGCGTCGCCCACCGGCTGCAACTGCATGACGAGCATGGGGTCGACGATGCCTGGCCGGTGGTCTGCGAGCCGTTCGTGCAATGGGTACTGGAAGACAAGTTCGTCAACGGTCGCCCGGCCTGGGAAAAGGTTGGTGTGCAGTTCACCGATGACGTGTCGCCCTATGAAGAAATGAAAATCAAGCTGCTCAACGGCAGTCACCTGGCGCTGACCTACCTGGGTTTTCTCAAGGGTTATCGCTTCGTCCACGAAACCATGAACGACCCGTTGTTCGTGCGTTACATGCGTGCCTACATGGACCTGGACGTGACCCCGCAACTGGCACCGGTACCGGGGATCGACCTGACCGACTACAAAAACACCCTGGTAGAGCGCTTTTCCAACCAGGCGATTGCCGACCAGTTGGAGCGGGTGTGTTCGGACGGCTCGTCGAAGTTTCCCAAATTCACCGTGCCGACGATCAACCGTTTGATTGCCGACGGCGGCGAAACCCGCCGCGCGGCGCTGGTGGTAGCGGCCTGGGCTGTGTATTTGAAAGGCCTGGACGAAAATGGCGTGAGCTACTCGATCCCGGACCCGCGGGCGGCGTTCTGCCAGGCGCTGGTGGCCGACGATGCGCTGGTGACCCAGCGGATGCTGGAGGTCGAAGAGATTTTTGGCACCGCCATCCCCAATTCGCCAGAGTTCGTGGCAGCATTTGAGTGGTGCTGCAACAGCTTGCGCGAGCACGGGGTAACGCGGACGCTTGAGCGGGTGTTGGCTGACGCGGACTAAACTGCGCACCCGATCCGCTTCTGTGGCGAGGGGATTTATCCCCGCTGGGACGCGAAGCGTCCCCCGACATCCTGTCTGATGCACCCCTGTAGCATATACATTTGGGCTGCTTCGCAGCCCAGCTGGGATAAATCCCCTCGCCACATGTTCTGTGTCAACGGTTCCTAACCCAAGGATTTTTATGGCAAACCAACAATTGTTCCTGGGCATCGACTGCGGCACCCAAGGCACCAAGGCGTTGATCCTGGACGCAACCAGCGGTCAAGTCCTGGGACACGGCGCTGCTGCCCACACCATGATCAGCGGCACTGACGGGCGACGCGAGCAAGATACCGCGCAATGGCTGGACGCGTTCACCCAGGCGACCCATCAGGCCCTGGCATCCGCTGGAGTTGATGGCCAGGACATTCTCGGCATCAGTGTCTCCGGACAGCAGCATGGCCTGGTACTGCTTGATGACCAAGGCCAGGTCCTGCGGCCAGCCAAGTTGTGGTGTGACACCGAAAGCACCCCGCAAAACGATCGTCTGCTGGCCCACCTGGGGGGCGAAAGCGGCTCTCTGGAACGCTTGGGCGTGGTCATCGCACCCGGCTACACGGTTTCCAAACTGCTGTGGACCCGTGAGCACTACCCACAGCTATTCAACCGCATCGCCAGCATCCTGTTGCCCCACGACTTTCTCAATCACTGGCTCACCGGCCGCCATTGCAGCGAATACGGCGACGCCTCGGGAACCGGCTATTTCAACGTCCGTACCCGTCAATGGGACGTGCGCTTGCTGCAACACATCGATCCCGATGGCCGGCTGCAGTCGGCATTGCCGGAGCTGATCGAGGCCCATCAGCCGGTCGGGCGGATCCTGCCGGCCGTCGCCGCACATCTGGGCATCAACCCCGACGCGGGGGTGGCAAGCGGGGGTGGCGACAACATGATGGGCGCCATCGGCACCGGCAACATCCAGCCCGGGGTGATCACCATGAGCCTGGGTTCCTCCGGCACGGTCTACGCCTATGCCGCAGAACCTGCGGTCAGCCCACAGCCGTCGGTGGCAACCTTCTGCTCATCGAGTGGTGGCTGGTTGCCGCTGATCTGCACCATGAACCTGACCAACGCCACCGGGGCCATGCGCGAACTGCTGGAACTGGACATTGAAGCGTTCAACGCCTTGGTCGCAAGGGCGCCGATAGGCGCCGAAGGCGTGTGCATGCTTCCGTTTCTCAACGGTGAGCGGGTTCCCGCCCTGCCCCATGCCACCGGCAGCCTTTTCGGTCTGACCACCACCAACCTGACCCGGGCCAATCTGTGCCGGGCGGTGGTCGAAGGCACAACCTTCGGTTTGCGCTATGGCCTGGACCTGCTGCGCGCCAACGGACTTGAGGCCCAGAGCATCCGCTTGATCGGTGGTGGCTCGAAAAGCCCGATTTGGCGGCAGATCGTCGCCGATATCATGGATACGACGGTCATCTGCACTGAACAGAGCGAAGCGGCCGCCCTGGGCGCGGCGATTCAGGCGGCGTGGTGCCATTCAGGCTCACGGGAAAGCCTGGCCGATCTGTGCGAGCGTTGTGTCAAGCTCGACCCGGCCAGTGAAACGCGGCCTGTTACCGAGCAGGTTGCAGCATCGCAAAAAGCTTATGTCCACTATCAAGAACATGTTGCAAGTCTCTGAGATAAAAGAATTATGTATTTGGTATGTGGTGAAGCGCTGTTTGATTTTTTCAGCGAAAACGAGATGGGCGGCACGGCCTCACAGGTCAACTTCAAAGCCATTGCCGGCGGCTCGCCATTCAACGTGGCGGTAGGACTGCGGCGCCTGGGAGTGGAGTCGGCGCTGTTTACCGGGCTGTCCACCGACTACCTCGGTCGGCGCTTGCACCAGGTTCTGCTCGACGAAGGCATCAGCAGCCAATACGTGCTGGACTTCGACGCCCCTACGACCCTGGCAATGGTGGCAGTCGGTGCCAACGGCTCGCCCCACTACAGTTTTCGTGGTGAAGGTTGCGCGGATCGGCAATTGGGCCTGGAGCATCTACCGGTGCTCGGCCCGCAGGTACGCGGCCTGCACGTCGGCTCCTTCTCTCTGGTGGTGCAACCCGTTGCCGATACCCTACTGGCCCTGGTACGGCGCGAGAGCGGCAAACGTCTGATCAGCCTGGATCCCAACGTGCGACTCAACCCGCAGCCAGACATCGAACTGTGGCGCTCGCGAATCGCAACGCTGGTCGAATATGCCGATTTGATCAAGGTCAGCGATGAAGACCTGAGCCTGCTTTACCCCGAGCAACCGCCACAGACCATCATCGAACGCTGGATGGAGCACCGTTGCCAACTGGTGTTCCTGACCCGTGGCAGCCAAGGCGCGACGGTATTCAGCCGTCAGCACGGTTCTTGGTCAATGCCCGCTTGCCCGGTGCAAATCGCCGACACCGTCGGCGCAGGCGACACCTTCCAGGCGGCATTGATTACCTGGCTGACTGAGCAACAACTGGATTCAGTGGAAGGCCTGCAGACCCTGACTCGGGAGCAGGTTAGCGCCATGCTCGCCTTTGCCATGCGCGCTGCTGCGCTGACCTGCGGCAGGACTGGGCCGGATCTGCCTTATCGGCAGCAATTGGACTGAGCTGGACTGGTAGAAGCTAGACGCTGGGGGCGGCCAGTGACCGCCCCCAGACGTGAGTCTTATAAAGACAGGGTCGTGATCAGCGCCCGGTCATTCGGTGTTGCTGATGGAAGTGATTACCGGCGTGGGGATTGTGGTCAAGTTCGGTGCGCAACTCGGCAATCAGGTCGTTGATTGCGCGGCAACCATTAAGTTTATTGGCATCGATGTCGGTTTTGATCAAAGCCACGCGATCGGTTTCATGATCGTCATAGATCTTGATTGTCATCGACAGCTCGGGTGACAAGGTGCATTGCGAGCGCTTGGGCAGCAAGCTGCTTTCAATGATGTTTCGCATTTCGAGGGCAGATAAAAACATGGCGACTCTCTCCTGTTGAGGCGGCCAATTTATGTTCACGACGGTGATATTCTCGTCCGTTCTTCCATGCGGACAGGGACTACGAATGCCGTGCCGTTCGTTCGCTTTTTGGCGTTTCTACTCATCGAGCCCTAGAGGGAACTCCTGAATCATCCCGCAAAAAATATGCCTGCTTTAAAGAAAATCCCGATTGATCCAAATCAACTACTTAGCGTTAAGGACAGTTGGAGCGTGCGTGCAAATTGCAAGGAAGCGGGATTTTCCTCATGCAAACTGCAACTGCCTGTGCTCCTGTCGCAAGCTAGATTAGACCTTATTGCGCGGACGCGAACGGGCACCCGTCGCCTGCTCCGAAAAAAGTGTGACGTAGCGTAAAAAACTTCAAATGGCTTCGGCAGCAGCCCGCTCCGCCACATGGCGCAGGCTATCGAAATTGATATTCGCGCCTGAATCGATTGCCACCAGTGTTTGGCCCCGTGCCCCGGTATGGGCGACGTATTGCTTGATGCCGGCGACCGCCAAGGCGCCCGAGGGCTCGGTTATCGACCGGGTGTCGTCATAGATGTCTCTGATGGCTGCGCACAATTGGTCGTCGGTGACGGTGATCACTTCATCGACGCAGAAACGGCAGATGTCGAAGCCGTAGGCACCTATTTGCGCAACAGCAACGCCGTCGGCAAAGGTTCCCAGGCTTGGCAAGCTTACCCGTTCACCCGCTGCCAGCGCCGCCTGGAGACAGGCGGAATGTTGCGACTCTACCCCAACGATACGAACCTCAGGGCGCAGGTACTTGACGTAGGCCGCGATCCCGGCAATCAGCCCTCCACCCCCGACCGGGACGAAAATGGCGTCCAGGCGGCCTGGGTGCTGACGCAGGATTTCCATGGCGACGGTACCCTGCCCGGCGATCACGTCCGGATCATCGAAGGGCGAAACGAACTCTCGTCCGGTCTGTCGGGCCAGTTCCAGTGCGTATTCCAGGGCAAAAGGAAAGCTCTCTCCGTGCAGCACGGCTTCGGCGCCCCGGTTGCGCACGCCCAGTACCTTGAGCTGCGGTGTGGTCAGCGGCATGACGATGCTGGCCGATATGCCCAGCTCACGGGCGGCCAGCGCCACGCCTTGGGCGTGATTGCCCGCCGAAGCAGTGATGACACCGCAAGCCCGTTGCTCCGCGGTCAGTTGTACCAGTTTGTTGTAGGCGCCGCGGATTTTGAAAGAAAAAGTCGGCTGCAGGTCTTCACGCTTGAGCAGGATCCGGTTGCCCAAGGCTTCAGACAACGCAGGGGCCGCCTGCAGCGGTGTGCGCACAGCCAAGTCGTACACTGGCGCGGCCAGGATCTTCTTAACATAGCGCTCTAGCAGGGCCTGCTCGGGGCGTGTGGTGGTCATGGCGGTCTCCTGGTTTGGACAAAACTCCGGAGACAGAAAGAAAAAACCCGCCTCGGAGGCGGGTTGGGTGCAGTCGTCAGCTAGCCCGCCAAATAAGGAATGGCGGTAATAATGCTTGGCTGGCTACGCAATACGGTGCTGGTCATGGCTGGAAATTAGCCTGCCGCTGGCAGGCAAGTCAATGGGCACTGCGGCCAATCACTTGAGCCCGACTTTATACAGCGCCCCATCGTCATCATCTGTCAGCACGTACAGGAAACCGTCCGGCCCCTGGCGAACGTCGCGGATACGCTCGCCGAGCTCACCCAGCAGGCGTTCTTCGTGAACGACCTTGTCACCCTCCAGTTCCAGGCGGATCAGATTCCGCGACACCAGCGCACCGATGAACACGTTGCGTTGCCAGGCCTTAAAGCGATCACCGTCATAGAACGCCATGCCGCTCAGCCCTGGCGACACTTCCCAGACGTGAAAAGGGCCAAGAGTGCCTTCGGCGGTCTTGCCGCCGGCTTCCGGGATCGGCGCCCCGGAGTAGTTGATGCCGTGAGTCGCCAGCGGCCAGCCGTAGTTCTTGCTGCGTTCGATGATATTCAGCTCATCGCCGCCTCTGGGGCCGTGCTCGTTCTCCCACAGCGTCCCGTTCCAGGGATTGAGCGCCGCCCCTTGGGGGTTGCGAACGCCGTAGGACCAAATCTCGGGGCGCACGTTTGCCTGACCGACAAACGGGTTATCGTCCGGCACTTTGCCGTCCGGGTAGATGCGCACGATCTTGCCCTGGAGCTTGTCCAGGTCCTGGGCCGTGGGACGCTCGTTGTTTTCCCCCAGGGTGATGAACAGATAGCCGTCCCGATCGAACACCAGGCGCGAGCCAAAGTGGTTGCCCGTGGAAAGCTTGGGCTGCTGGCGGAAAATCACATTGAAGTTCTTGAGGCTCTGCAGGTCTTCGGACAATTGCCCACGGCCCACGGCGGTGCCTGCCTTGCCGTCATCGCCGGCCTCGGCGTATGACAGGTAGACCGTGCGGTCCTGCTTGAAGTCCGGCGACAGCACGACGTCCAGCAAACCGCCCTGGCCTTTGGCCCAGACCTCAGGTACGCCGTTCAACGGCGCCGAGAGCTGCCCATCAGGGCTGACCCGGCGCAGGTTGCCCGCTCGCTCTGTGACCAACATGCCCTGTTGGTCAGGCAGGAAAGCCACGGACCAGGGGTGTTCGAGCCCCTTGACCACGGTGGTCACCTCCACCGTGCCCTCCTCGCTCTTGAGTTGCTGGGTTTGCGCGGCAGCCGCCGGCATGGCGAGAGTCAGTACAGCGCTGGCGCAAAACGCGGCCAGGAGTGTTTTACGCAACATGCACACTTCCTTCTGTGGTGTGGAAAGGGACCAGCAGGCTCAACACCTAGCGAGTGCCGTTCTGGGTGTTCCTCGCAGGCGCTGGGGACTTGATCGTGGGCGACGGTGAACCCGCAGGCTGTCCGGAGCGAGGATAACCATTGCCGATGCCGCCGTTATCCAGCGTGGGTGGCCGGGGAACAGGAACCGTCGGGTTGTTACGAATCATCGGCACGTTGGGCCGGGTGCCCTGCATGCTGTTGGGATTGGCCCGGCGGATCGGACTGTTATAGGGATTGTTGTTTGGCAGGTTCTGGGCCAGAACCATGGCCCCGCGGTCAGGCGTTGCCGCCTGGGCAGCGCTGGTCAGCAATAGCGTCATGATGGCGAGTAGCAGCCTGTTCATCGGAGCACCTCCTGGATTCAGGCATATCGAAAGCACGCTACGCCGCAGGTTCGCCGTTGTTAAGGAAAATGTCCGTCCGAAGATGTAACCAAGCGTCTCGAAGGTAATGCAGGGGCGGGTCAACCGGCGCTCCGTGGAAACTTTTGCGAAGGCCGCAAGGTCACCTGAATGACTCATTCACCGGCAAGGAAACCTCTCCATGGCACGGGCAATCTGGAAAGGCGCAATCAGCTTCGGACTGGTCCACATTCCTGTGGCGCTGGTGTCGGCCACTTCCTCCCAGGGTGTGGACTTCGACTGGCTGGACAAGCGCAGCATGGACCCGGTTGGCTATAAGCGAGTGAACAAGGTCACCGGCAAGGAAGTGACCAAGGAAAATATCGTCAAGGGTGTGCAATATCAGAAAGGCCAATACGTTCTGCTCAGCGAAGAGGAAATTCGCTCGGCCCACCCCAAGTCCACCCAGACCATCGATATTTTTTCTTTCGTCGACAGCGAAAAAATCCCTCTGCAAAACATCGACACGCCCTACTTCCTGGCGCCAGACAAACGCGGCGGCAAGGTCTACGCCCTGCTGCGCGAAACCCTGATCAAGACCAACAAGGTGGCCCTGGCCCATGTCGTGCTGCATACCCGCCAGCATCTGGCGGCCCTGATGCCACTGGAGTCTGCGCTGGTGCTGGTGATGCTGCGCTGGCCCGCCGAAGTGCGCGAACTCGACATCCTGGAGCTGGGCGATGAAGTCATCAAGCCAACCCTGGCCAAGGGGGAGCTGGAGATGGCCAAGCGGCTGGTGCAGGACATGAGCGCCGATTGGGAGCCGCAAGAGTACCGGGACAGCTTCGAAGACAAGATCATGGAACTGGTGGAGAAAAAGGCCAAAGAAGGCCGGCTCGAGGCGGTGGAAACCGAACCGGGCGAAGAACAGCGCAAAAGCGCCGATGTCATCGACCTTACCGAACTGCTCAAGCGCAGCCTGGGCGGCAAGGGCAAGGCGCCTGACAAACCTGCCGCAAAAACCTCTGCAAAACCGGCGAAGACCAGTAAATCCGCTCCCGTAAAAAAAGCCACCAAGGCGTCCCGGGGCTAACCTCCCGAGCGCCCGCAATACAAGGGAATCCGTCATGGCCAAGGCCGAGAGAGAATACGCCCGTTTGTCTGGTGCAGAGCCGGAGCAGAAAACAAGCCGCAAGCGCACTCGGCAGAACCAGGCCGATGTCGCCAACTCA
This sequence comes from Pseudomonas hefeiensis, assembly GCF_030687835.1. NCBI lineage: Bacteria > Pseudomonadati > Pseudomonadota > Gammaproteobacteria > Pseudomonadales > Pseudomonadaceae > Pseudomonas > Pseudomonas hefeiensis. The sequence continues at coordinate 3,177,132 of NZ_CP117449.1, read as the reverse complement.
CTTCCCGAGCGCTTGCTGCCGCAGCGCGCCACACCCGTGGAGCAACCCCCCGCCGGTGAATGGCGTTATGAAGTCCAGTTCAATGGCTATCGCTTAATGGCCCGCATTGAAGATGGCGAGGTGCGTTTGCTCAGCCGCAATCAGCAGGACTGGACCGCTCGTCTGCAATTGCATGCCGATGCCTTGGCCGAGCTGAATTTGAGCGACAGCTGGCTTGATGGTGGACTGGTCTTGCTCGATGACGAGGGGCACTCTGATTTTGCGGCCCTGCGACAGGCCTTCGAGATTGGCCGCACGGTAGACCTGGTGTATGTGCTGTTTGATGCGCCTTTTCTCAATGGCGTCGACCTGCGCCAGACGCCGGTTGAAAAGCGCCGGGCGGCCCTCAAGAAGGCGCTGAAGAACAACACCAGCAAGCGACTGCGCTTCTCTGAGTCGTTTTCCGCCAACCAGCACGACATTTTTGAAAGTGCCAACGCGCTCTCCCTGGACGGCGTGGTCGGCAAACGCCTCGGCAGCCCGTATGTGTCCCGACGAAGCGCCGACTGGATCAAACTCAAGTGTCGTCTGCGCCAGGCGTTCGTGATCGTCGGCTTCACCCGCCCCAAAGGCCGGCGCAGTGGTTTCGGCGCCCTGTTGCTGGCGGTCAACGGGCCCAAGGGATTGATATATGCCGGCCGCGTCGGCACAGGGTTTTCTCAATCCTGGCTCAAACAACTGCACGAGCAACTCTGTGCCCTGGAGCGAGACAATTCGCCACTGGCCGCACCGCTTAGCAGCTCGCAAAGCCGCAGCGTGCATTGGGTGGAGCCGACCCAAGTCTGTGAGGTCGAGTTCGCCGAATGGACCCGCGACGGTCTGGTGCGTCAGGCGGCGTTCCTGGACCTGTCGAGCGACACGCCGGCCGGTGAGGTTGTCCGCGAGCAACCCGTTCCGATAAAAACCATGCCCTCCAAGGCCTCGATCCGCGGCAAAAGCCGAGTCGTACAGGTCGCCGGGGTGGATATTTCCCACCCCGAGCGCGTCATCGACAGCGTCAGCGGTGTGCAGAAAGTTGAACTGGCGCAGTACTACGAGGACATCGCTCCCTGGATTCTGCCGCATCTGAAGCAGCGCCCTGTCGCCCTGCTGAGGGCCCCCGAGGGAATCGGCGAGGAGCAATTCTTTCAGAAGCACGCCGATCGCCTGGACATTCCCCACATCAAACAGCTGGATCCGGGACTGGATCCCGGCCATGCCGCGCTGATGGAAATCGACAGTGTCCAATCGTTGGTCAGCGCGGCACAAATGGGCACGGTGGAGTTACACACATGGGCCGCCACGCATGATCGGATCGAGACGCCGGACCTGTTCGTTCTTGATCTGGACCCCGACCCATCGCTGCCTTGGAGCGCCATGATTGAGGCGACTCGCCTGACCCTCTCGGTACTCGACGAACTGGGTTTGCAGGCCTTCCTCAAGACCAGCGGAGGCAAAGGCATGCATGTCATCGTGCCGTTGGCCCGTAGTGAAGGCTGGGACATTACCAAGGCTTTCGCCAAAGCCATCTCCCTGTTCATGACCCGGCAGATGCCACAACGGATCACCGCGACCATGGGGCCCAAGAACCGTGTCGGGAAAATATTTGTCGACTACCTGCGTAACGCCCGGGGCGCCAGCACCGTAACCGCCTACTCGGTGCGCGCTCGGCCAGGTCTGCCGGTATCAGTACCGATTGCCCGGGCCGAACTCGACGGTCTGCGTAACGCCCAGCAATGGGATATTTATACCGCGCTTGAACGGGCCAGAAACCTGGGTGCCGACCCTTGGCAGGGTTACAACCATCGCCAGCGAATCACGGCCAGGATGTGGGAGCAACTGGACGCGCAAAAACCCGGGGAATGATCCTGGTACGGAGTGTCACCGCGCTCAGATCCAGATAAATACCGCCAGCAGACCGCCGAAGAACGCCCACTTCTGCAAGTAATACAGCTTGCGGTTGCGCTTCTTCAGCGCCTTGGCTTGCAGGCGGATCCTGTAAAGCCTGGAAAACGCGCGGTTCAGGCCGCCCGTCTTGTCACCGGCGTCGTTGGGCGCTCCGGCGGCAGCCATCACGGTGCGGCTGAACCAGCGGTTAAATGCTCCAGCCCAGCGAAATCTCATGGGTCGTTCAACGTCGCAAAACAGAATGATGCGATTGTGTGGCGTGGTGTTCTGGGCGTAATGAATGAAGGTTTCGTCGAATATCACCGCCTCGCCATCACGCCAATGGTAATGCTCACCGTCGACATTGATGTAGCAGCCGGCATCATTGGGTGTTTCCAGGCCCAGGTGATATCGATAGGACCCGGCATACGGGTCGCGATGACGAACCAGCTTGGAACCCGGTGGCAGCTCGGCGAACATCGCCGCCTTGATCGAACCGATGCTCTGCACCAGCTCAGTGGTGCGCGGGCACAGCTTCATGGCCGAGGGATGGCTGTCGGCGTACCACTTCAGGTAGAAACGCTTCCAGCCGGTCTTGAAGAACGAATTGAAGCCGACATCGTCGTACTGGTTGGAACGCTTGATCTCGCCCGCTCGCAGCAAATTCTGGCCTTCGGCACGGATCTCCTGCCAATGGGTCTGCAGCGGACTCAGGTCGGGAAACTGCGCCGGGTTCAGGAACGGCTTGTTGGGCAGTTTCGAGCACAGGTAAAGCAGGCAGTTGATCGGCGCAAGGAAGGACGAATGGTCGCTCAACTGGCGTCCGAGCTTGTGCCGAACGCGCCCGCGCAGATGTACATAGCCGATAGAGAGGATATAGATCGCGGCAATGATGAGTTTCACAGTATCCGCACACATCAAAAGTGGACAGGCTGCCACTTCCCGCACAGCCAGGCGGCGTGGGAAATGGTGTAAGTGAGACAGCAATTTAGCCACAACTGGTAACCGAAGGTTATCCCTGAGTTGTGAAAAACTGTCTTGCCTGGGTTACACCCTATCGTTAACGCGGTCAGATCAGTACAATTGCCGCCAAACATTACGCGCCCCCTTTTGGCCGATACCGGATTCCGGCTTCGGCATACGTCTATTTGGGTCAGGCGCTCCGTATGCTGCTGTCCTCTTATGCCGGATGGACCCTTGCGCTTGCGACCGCGATGCTTTTGCGCGGTCGGGACCTGCGCAAACAGGTACTGAACAGGTACTGCCGCACCCTTAGCTACTCTGAATGTTCCGCAGGATAAACCTTTGATCTCTACAGCTAACATCACGATGCAGTTCGGCGCCAAGCCGCTGTTCGAAAACGTCTCTGTCAAGTTCGGCGCGGGTAACCGCTACGGTCTGATCGGCGCCAACGGTTGCGGCAAGTCGACCTTCATGAAGATCCTCGGTGGCGACCTCGAGCCATCCGGCGGCCAGGTCATGCTCGAGCCGAACGTGCGCCTGGGTAAACTGCGCCAGGACCAGTTCGCCTACGAAGAATTCACCGTGATCGACACCGTGATCATGGGCCACGAAGAGCTGTGGAAGGTCAAGGCCGAACGCGACCGCATCTATTCGCTGCCGGAAATGACCGAAGAAGACGGCATGGCCGTGGCAGAGCTGGAAACCGAATTCGCCGAGATGGACGGCTACACTGCCGAGTCCCGTGCCGGTGAACTGCTGCTGGGCCTGGGGATTGGCATCGAGCAGCATTTCGGCCCGATGAGCGAAGTGTCGCCCGGCTGGAAACTGCGGGTACTGCTGGCTCAGGCGCTGTTCTCTGACCCGGAAGTGTTGCTGCTGGACGAACCGACCAACCACCTGGATATCAACACCATCCGCTGGCTGGAAAACGTGCTGACCCAGCGTTCGAGCCTGATGATCATCATCTCCCACGACCGTCACTTCCTGAACAGTGTCTGCACTCACATGGCTGACCTGGACTACGGCGAGCTGCGTCTGTTCCCGGGCAACTACGACGAGTACATGACCGTGGCGACCCAGTCCCGCGAGCAACTGCTGTCGGACAACGCCAAGAAGAAAGCGCAGATTTCCGAACTGCAATCGTTCGTCAGCCGCTTCTCGGCCAACGCCTCGAAAGCCAAGCAAGCCACCTCTCGCGCCAAGCAGATCGACAAGATCCAGTTGGCCGAGGTCAAGCCATCGAGCCGTGTCAGCCCGTTCATTCGCTTCGAACAGACCAAAAAGCTGCACCGCCAGGCAGTGATTGTCGAAGGCATGGCCAAAGGGTTCGATGGCAAGCCGCTGTTCAAGGACTTCAGCTTCACCGTCGAAGCCGGCGAGCGCGTGGCGATCATTGGCCCGAACGGCATCGGCAAGACCACCTTGCTGCGCACCCTGGTCAATGAACTGGAGCCGGATGCCGGTACCGTGAAATGGACCGACGCCGCAGAACTGGGCTACTACGCCCAGGACCACGCCCACGACTTCGAAGACGACGTCAACCTGTTCGACTGGATGGGCCAATGGACCCAGGGCGGCGAACAACTGGTTCGTGGCACCTTGGGTCGCATGCTGTTTTCCAACGACGAGATCCTCAAGTCGGTCAAGGTCATTTCCGGTGGCGAACAGGGTCGCATGCTGTTCGGCAAGCTGATCCTGCAAAAGCCGAACGTGCTGGTGATGGACGAACCGACCAACCACCTGGACATGGAATCCATCGAGGCGCTGAACCTGGCGCTGGAAAACTACCCGGGCACGCTGATCTTCGTCAGCCACGACCGAGAGTTCGTATCGTCCCTGGCCACGCGCATCATCGAGTTGAGCGCCGACGGCGTGATCGACTTCAGCGGCACCTATGACGATTACCTGCGCAGCCAGGGTGTGCTGTTCTAAGAGCAGCCATGAGTTGTAAGCTTCAAGCTGCAAGTGAAAAGCCCTGTCCGTTGTGACAGGGCTTTTTAGTTTCCAAGGATAAGAGCTGTGGGAGGAATCCTGCACCTGCCCCCTTGTGGGAGCGAGCCTGCTCGCGAAGGCGGCGGCACAGTCAACATCTCTGCAAGCTGAACCACCGCTTTCGCGAGCAAGCCCGCTCCCACAAGGGAGGCTGCAGACCGAATGTCTCCGGTCGCCGCAGATCAAAATGTGGGAGCGAGCCTGCTCGCGATAGCGTCGGCGCCATCACCTGCCGGGCAAACCGTTAGCCTGCTTTCTTTTATTCCCGCCGCACGCCATGATGAAGCTCTCTTAACCGCCGCCCGCGAACGAGCCCCATGCCAACGCACTCACCCGCCCCCAGTTCCCTGTCGATCACCTGGCAGATCATTTCCATCGTTTTTTATACCTTCATCGCCTTCCTCTGCATCGGCCTGCCGATTGCCGTGTTGCCGGGCTATGTCCACGAGCAGTTGGGCTTCAGTGCCGTGGTGGCCGGGTTGACCATCGGCTCCCAGTATCTGGCGACGCTGCTCAGTCGACCCATGGCCGGGCGGCTATCGGACAGTATCGGCACCAAGCGGGCGATCGTTTATGGACTGTACGGGATCGTCCTCAGTGGTTTGCTGACGTTGCTCTCGACGCTGCTGCAAAGCTTTCCACTGCTGAGCCTGTTGATCCTGATCGCCGGCCGGTTGCTGCTCGGCGTGGCCCAGGGCCTGATTGGCGTGGGGACCATCAGTTGGTGCATGGGCCAGGTGGGTGTCGAACACACGGCCCGCTCGATTTCATGGAACGGCATCGCCTCTTATGGGGCCATTGCCATCGGCGCGCCACTGGGGGTGGTGATGGTCGGGGAACTGGGCTTTGTCAGCCTGGGTATCGCCTTGTCGCTGCTGGCCGGTGCGGCCCTGCTGCTGATCCGCAAAAAGCCTTCGGTGCCGGTCATTCGCGGCGAACGCCTGCCTTTTTGGGCGGTATTCGGGCGTATAGCACCGTACGGAACGAGCCTGTGTCTGGCTTCGATCGGCTACGGTACGCTCACCACGTTCATCACGTTGTTTTATGTCAGTCGCGGCTGGACAGGTGCGGCCTGGTGCCTGACGGTGTTTGGCGTCTGTTTCATCCTGTCGCGATTGTTGTTCATTTCCAGCATCGCCCGTTTCGGAGGCTTCAGGACGGCCATTGCCTGCATGTGCATCGAAACCTTGGGGTTGGTGTTGCTTTGGCTGGCGCCCTCCACCGCCTTCGCCTTGATCGGCGCGGGGCTGGCCGGTTTCGGGCTGTCGCTGGTGTATCCGGCGCTGGGCGTGGAGGCCATCAAGCAGGTGCCTAATACCAGTCGTGGCGCAGGACTGAGTGCCTACGCGGTGTTCTTCGACCTGGCGCTGGCGATTGCCGGGCCCTTGATGGGCGCGGTGGCGTTGAATCTGGGTTATTCCTCGATCTTTTTCTGTGCGGCACTGCTGTCGATCATCGGACTGGGGCTGACTTTACTGCTGCGCCATCGTACCGAAAAAGCCGATTATTGATCGACCTTGCGCAAACCAACCAGGCCGGTTCGCCCAGGCCTGGTATTTTTTGCGCGGTCTTTACGCTGCGGCGAATTGCTCGCTGATCTGCAGCTTGGCTTCGCTCATGGCTTTGGTGCGCATCTCGTCACCGTAAGCCAGGCCCTCGGCGCGAACGAACTCAATGTCGGTGATACCGAGGAAACCGAACATTACCTTCAGATACTCCTCATGCGCCACGCCGCTTGGCTGGCCGGCATGCAGGCCGCCTGAGGTGGAAACGATCACCAGTTTCTTGCCACCACACAGGCCTTCTGGGCCAGCTTCGGTGTAGCGGAAGGTTTGCCCGGCCACAGCGATACGGTCGATCCAGGCCTTGAGCTGGGTCGGAATGGTGAAGTTGTACATCGGCGCGGCGATAACCACCGCGTCCGCGGCCAGGAATTCGGCCATGGTCGAGGCACTGAGGTCAGTCTCGTGCTTCTGAGCGGCGTCGCGCAGTTCAGCGCTGGTACCGGCGGCGATCAGGGTCTGGGCGGAAAAGTGGCTGATGGCATCGGCCGCCAGGTCGCGGTAGGTCACCATGACGTCCGCTTCGGCCGCTTTCCAGGCCTCAACCACGTCATGGCTCAATTGGCGGGACGCGGAATTGTCGCCCAGGATGCTCGAATCAATGTGCAACAGTTTCATGTATGTGCTCTCCAAGTGAGGATCGCGACCAAGCGATCAATTGAGAACAATCCTATCGATGAAGCCAATAGTCGATAAGTCAGTATTAATGCGATAGTTCGTTCCACTGACAGGACAATAGAGCTCGATATGCAAGACCTCAATGATCTGTACTACTTCGCCAAAGTCGTCGAAGCCGGTGGTTTCGCCGCAGCCGGGCGCCTGCTGGGTATTCCCAAATCTCGGCTGTCACGGCGTATCGCTGAACTGGAAGAGCGCCTCGGCGCGCGACTGCTGCAACGTACCACCCGCCAGTTGAAGCTCACGGCCGTTGGCGAGCGTTATCTGCGTCATTGCCAAGCCATGCTGCTGGAAGCCGAGATGGCCGATGAAGCCGTGGCGAGCATGTCCACTGAGCCGCGCGGGCGCCTGCGGGTTTCCAGTCCAGTGGGCTTGGCTCACCAGATGCTGGGAGGGGTGATCGCCAGTTTCCTGGAAAAATTCCCTCAAGTGCAGCTGGACATGATGCTGGTCAATCGGCGAGTGGACCTGGTGAGCGAAGGGATTGACGTGGCATTGCGCGTGCGCGACCTGGGGGACGAAGACCCGTTGCTGATGACACGACGGCTGCGCCAGGCGCGACTGCTCATGGTCGCCAGCCCGGCGTTTGTCGAAGGGCGGCAGATCAACACCCCGGAGGATCTCAAGAAGCTGCCGATACTCGGGGCGCTGGACGCCGACCGCCTGGTACACCTGCGTCTGCTCAAGGCCAACGCAGAGCCCGTCGAACTGGCCCTGGAAGCCCGGCTGGGCATCGACGACTTCATTGTGCGCCGCGCCTGCGTCCTCGCCGGCCTGGGCTTTACCTTGTTGCCGAGCATGTATTGCGAGGAGGAACTGCAGGACGGCACACTGCTGGAGTTATTGCCCGAGTGGTCGCTGCCGGACGGCTGGCTGCAGGCAGTCTACCCGCATCGGCGCGGCATGCTGCCAGCGGTGCGCGCGTGGATCGACCACTTGGTAGAAGCATTCGATGGCTGTGGGGATAGGAAAATATGAGCTTGAGCGAAGAGGATGTCGCGCGGTTTTGCCTGGGGCTGCCTGGCGCCAGGGAGGATTATAAATGGGGCGGTGTGCGGGTGTTTTCCATTGCCGGCAACAAGATGTTCGCCTTGCAGAACCTGCGGGGCGAGTCACTGGCGTTCAAGGTCGACAAGGACCTGTTCCTGGGGCATTGCGACCGCCCCGGGATTCACCCGGCGCCCTACCTGGCGCGGGCCCAGTGGGTCATTATGCAGACGCCCTACCCGCTGGGTGCCGATGAACTGCGTGGCCTGCTGCAGCGTTCCCACCAATTGGTGGTGAGCAAGCTGCCCAAGCGCACCCAGGTGGGTTTGCTGTTGTCGTGAAGTTCAGAACAGCATCAGCAGAGAACTGCCCAGGAATAACTGGTCGATCCAGAACACCTGGTGCAGCAACACGATGAACCAGAACACCACCTGAAAAGACACCTTGCGGGTCTTGTGGCGAAACACTTGCTGGGCCAGCAGCGCCCCGGGCCAGCCACCGGCCAGTTCCACGGCATGCAATACGTTTTCCGGGGTGCGCCAGGCATCAGTGCGGGCCTTGCGCTTATCGCTCCAGTACAACAAAAACGCCACCATGCTGACGAGGCCATAGGCCGTCAGGGGCACCCAGGACACCGCGCGCAACCCGAGCAACAGCGAGCCAAACAACGGCAAGGCGCACACCAGCGCAAATACCACGAGTTTGAGCCGCAAGCTTTGCACTGCGCTGCCTGGCTCACGGCCTGGGCGACTCATGGCTGGGCCGCCGTCCAGTCCACCCAACCGAACTGCCAGGTTGCCAGGATCAACAGGCCGAAAGCGATCCGGTACCAGGCGAATACTGCATAGCTGTGGCTGGCGATGAACAGCAACAAGCCCCGGACCGCGATCATGGCGAAAATGAAAGCCGTGACGAAACCGATGGCGAACACTGGAAAATCCGCAGGCACGAACAGATCGCGATACTTATACCCCGAGTAGACCGCCGCGCCGACCATTGTGGGCATCGCCAGGAAAAACGAAAACTCGGTCGCGGTCTTGCGCGACAGCCCGAACAGCAAGCCGCCGATGATGGTCGAGCCCGAGCGGGAGGTGCCGGGAATCATCGCAAGGCACTGGGCGAAGCCGACTTTCAGTGCATCTTTCCAGGTGATGTCGTCTACCGTTTCGGCGTGCACCTTATGCTCGCGCTTCTCGGCCCAGAGCATCACGAAACCGCCCAGCACCAAGGCCATCGCCACCGTGATCGGGTTGAACAGGTATTCGTGGATCAAGTCAGCAAACAGCACACCCAATACCACGGCAGGCATGAAGGCAATCAGCAGGTTGGCGGTAAACCGGCGAGCGCCAGGCTGGGTGGGCAAACCCAGCACCACGTCGAAGATTTTGCGCCGGAACTCCCAGACCACGGCCAGGATCGCGCCAAGCTGGATAATGATGTTGAACGCCATCGCCCGCTCACCGCCGAACTCAAGCAAGTCCGCGACAATAATCTGGTGCCCCGTGCTGGAGATTGGCAGGAACTCCGTCAAGCCTTCTACCACGCCAAGAATCAGTGCCTGAAAGGCGGTCCACAAATCCATTCATCCCCCAAAAGACTATGCTTGCGCACGTCTCATCAAAATTTAAGCGTTATGCAGGTGTAAACAGCAGGCGCACGGTGACTGCGATTTCTCAAGAAAACCCATGAAAAAATCAGGACAGGCTCAGGTTTTGCGCTGCGGGGCCGAAATCCTATCAGAGAACCTCTTATAACGCTGCCGCGTTATGGCTCCAGGTCGGTCAGGAACACCTGCCGGACGCACAAGCTCAGGCGGTCGTTGATGACAAGAATAAAAACGGAGTGACAGCGTATGAATAGTTTGCGCAGTGTGTCGATCAGCCGACGCTTGTGGCTCATCCTGGTCGTGTCCATCGTGATGTTGTTCACGTTAGGCGCGTTCATGCTTAAGCAGATCCACACCGACCTGTATCAGGCCAAGGTGCAGAAAACCCAGCATGTGGTCCAGACTGCCAGCGGTGTGCTGAGCTATTACCATGGTCTGGAAACGGCTGGCACCCTGACTCGCGAGGCCGCGCAGAAGCAGGCCCTTAGCGCGGTGCGCGGCTTGCGCTATGACCAGAGTGATTACTTCTGGATCAATGACCTGACCCCCGTGATGGTCATGCACCCGACCAACCCGAAACTCGAAGGCCAGAACCTCTCGGCGATTCGCGACCCGAATGGTTTTGCGCTATTCAACGAGATGGTCGCCATCGCCAAGGCCAAGGGCGCCGGCATGGTGGATTATCTCTGGCCGAAACCGGGCGCTGATGCGCCGGTGGCGAAAACCTCCTACGTCACACTGTTCGAGCCTTGGGGCTGGATCATCGGTTCGGGCGTGTACGTAGATGACGTGCAGGCCGAATTCCGGTCCCAAGTGATTAAGGCTTCACTGATCGGCCTGGCGATCACCCTGCTCATGGGCCTGCTCCTGACCCTGATCGTGCGCAGCATCGTTCGGCCGTTGCAGGAAACGGTCAATGCCATGGCCAACATCGCCAGTGGTGAAAGCGACCTGACCCGCACCCTCGACACCCATGGCCAGGACGAAGTGACGCAACTGGCCCGGCACTTCAATGCATTTACCGCCAAACTGCGCGAAGTGGTCAGCCAATTGCAGGACTCGGCCAGTGCCTTGGGGCAATCGTCCAACGAACTGGGTAACGACGCGGCCCAGGCTCAGGAACGCAGCCAGCAGCAATCGCAACAGATGGAACTGGTGGCCACTGCGATCAACGAAGTGACCTACGGCGTGCAAGACGTCGCCAAGAACGCCGAACACGCCGCCAGCGAAATGCGCGACGCCGAATCCCAGGCCCAGCAGGGCCAGATCAATATCGACGGCAGCTTGCAGCAGATTGACCGACTGTCCCAGACCATCGACCAGGCCGTGGAAGTGATCCGCACCCTGGCCAGCGAAAGTACCCAGATCGGCAGCGTGCTGGAGGTGATTCGCTCCATTGCCGAGCAAACCAACCTGCTGGCCCTCAACGCCGCGATCGAAGCTGCCCGCGCCGGCGAACAAGGCCGAGGCTTTGCCGTGGTGGCCGATGAAGTACGGTTGCTGGCCCAGCGCACGCAGAAGTCCACCGCCGAGATCCAGGCGATGATCGAACGCTTACAGAACCATTCCGAAGCGGCGGTGAAAGTCATCGGCGACAGCAGCCGTGCTTCGCAATTGACCATCGAGCAAGCCGGGCTGGCAGGTGCCAGCCTCAACGCCATCGGCCAGGCGCTGCGTAATCTCAACAGCTTGAACGCCTCCATCGCCAGCGCCACGCTGCAACAGGCCCATGTGGTGGAAGATATCAATCAGAACGTGACCCAGGCCGCCGGCCTCTCCCACAGCACCGCCCTGGCTGCCGAACAGTCGAGCCTGGCGAGTACCCGCCTGAAGTCGCTGAGTGAGCAGTTGAACGGGTTGCTGAGGCAGTTCAGGGTCTAGTGCATCTCGATACGCAAGTGCCGATTGAAGTTGGACAGGTTGTTGTAACCCACCTCAAAACAGATATCGGTCACCGGGCCCTGACCTCACCACATGAGCTGATAATTCGCGTTTTTTTGCCCTTAAATCGACGGAAATGGACTTATTCGCCTGAAAGTTGATCCCACTACTTGAGGATTGTCCCAAACGGTACCCAACGGTGCCGTTGCGAGGGATTTCAAGAGAGCGTGAATACCGTTGCCCCAGCCGGGCAAAAATTGCGCATCATAGGCGCCGTCCGCTCAAGGGAGATTTACATGCGTGCCATTTCATCCGTCATGCGTCTTATCGGGCTGTCGCTGGGACTGGCCTTCGCCACCAGTGTCCTGGCCACCGAAGAGACGCAACTGGTCGAGTCCATCAACCTTTACCGCAGCCAGTCGCAAAGCTGCGCGGATCAGGCCTCTCTGGAGCTGCCGCCGCTGGCCATGGACTCGCGACTGATCCTTTCGGCCAACGGCATTGGCGACCTGCAGCAGGCGTTGGCGCGCACGGCCTACCCGATGGTCAACGTACAGGCCATCAGCCTGTCCGGGCCGCGGGACGCGCAAGCCGCGATGAAGGCGGTGCAGGAGAGTTTCTGCCGGGTGGTGCTGGACCCGCAGTTCGTCGACATCGGTGTCAGTCGGCTGGATCGCGAATGGCGAATCGTGTTGGCGCGTCCGCTGTTGTCGGCGCGTCTGGGGGACTGGCAAGCCGAAGGTCAGAAGCTACTGAAGCTGATCAACAGTGCTCGTGCCCAGCCGCGCCGTTGTGGCACCGAAGCCTACGCGGCGACGACGCCGCTGGCCTGGAACGCCACCCTGGCTCTGGCCGCCGTGACTCACTCCCGGGCCATGGCCAACAACAACTTCTTTGACCACAAGGATCGCGACAACCGCATGCCGGGCGATCGCGCCGAACTGGCCGGTTACCTCGGCCAATTGATCGGCGAGAACATTGCCGCCGGACAGGACACGGCCCTTAAGGTGGTGGACGGCTGGCTGGCAAGCCCCGGACATTGCGCCAATCTGATGAACCCGCAGTTTAAAGAGCTGGGCGCCGGCTATGCGGTGGACCCAAAAAGTGATGCAGGGATCTATTGGACGGCGATGTTTGGCACCCAATAGTGTTTAACCAGATCGCTTGGCGCTGACTGGAATCCCGCTATCGCGAGCAGGCTCGCTCCCACAAGGGATTTATGGCGAGCACGAAAGGTGCATCTCCCGGGCACAAACTGTGGGAGCGAGCCTGCTCGCGATGACGATGGAACTGTCATCACCGGCGCAACGTCTGCCGCAAATGCTGCATGAACTGGCTCAGCGACGGCGACTGGGCCACAGGTTTGTGTTGCAACAGGCCGATCGAACGCTTGCCAGGCTGCTCAATGGCAATCACCGCGCACTGCTCACCAATATTGAACACCGCCGTGCAACTGGCCGGCAGCAGGGAAAAACCCAACCCTTCGCGTACAAGCGCAGTGGCGGTGCTCATGTGCGCCACCTCCCAGGCCGGCTCAGGCTCGACGTTCAGGTAGCGCAACGCTGCGTCGGCCAAGGGGCGGATGCTGGTGTCAGAGGTCAGGGCGATGTAGGGCCTGCGCTTCCAGTCGTCCAGACTGTCGCGCTGATGATCCTTGTGGGTCAGCAACACCAGATTGTCATCCAGCAGACGCACGAAGCTCAGCCCGGACAGGTCCTCGGGTAACGAGGTAATGCCCGCGTCCACCTCGCCGCGCTGCACCCAACCCATGATCTCCCCCGCCCGGCCATCCAAGACGCTCACCCGTACACCCGGGTGTTCGCGCTGGAACGAGGCGATAACCACAGGCAGGAACGAAGCGGCCGCCGTGGGCAGTGCCGCCAGGCGAAGGGAGCCGCGACTCAGGCTGAGGGTGTCGCGAGCGTCCCGTACGGCATCGTCCATGTCCCTGAGCATGCGCCTGGCCTGGGGCAGGAAGTGTTCGCCGGCCAGCGTCAGCTCGACACTGCGGGTGTTGCGCGCCAGCAACTGCAAACCCATGGTTTCTTCCAGTTTGCGGATGCTGTAGCTCAGCGCTGGCTGGGACAGGTGAAGCTGTTCAGCGGTGCGAGTGAAGCTTGAGGTTTCAGCGATCAGAATGAAGGCACGAAGCTGTCGGAAAGAAACGTTCATGGCTGCACTTATAAAGATAATGGATCAATTGATTCTACCTTTAAAATTCACAGAACAATCCATGCCCGCCACTATGGGCCATCCCATCAGTGGAAACGGACATGACAAAAACAATTCTCGTCGGATGCGGCGCCGGTTTTGCCAATGATCGCCCGGACGCCGCCTTGCGTCTGGCCCAGGACCTGGCGCAACGAAACGGTCAGCGCTACATCATGCTTGAGCTGCTGGCCGAACGGACGCTGGCCGAAGCGCAACTGCGCAGAGGGCTCGATCGCCAAGCCGGATACGCCTCGCGCCTGTTCGATTTCCTCGAACCGATGCTGGATGTGTGTATCGAAGCCGGCATCCCCATCATTACCAACGGTGGTGCAGCCAACCCCAGAGCCGCCGCACAGCGCCTGCGGGCAACCTTGGCAGGACGCTATCCGGCCTTGAAAATTGCCTGCGTACTGGGCGATGACCTGCTGGAAGAAACCACGCCGCGCTTCAAGCAATGGCTGCCCCTGGACCCGGCAGATGTGGTGTCGGTCAATGTCTACACCGGTGCCGACGGTATTCATACGGCGCTGGCAGAAGGTGCCGGCATCGTACTGTGCGGGCGAGTGGCCGATCCTTCGCTGGCGGTGGGCGCGATTCGCCATGGGCTGGGCTGGGCCGCCGATGACTGGCAGAAGATGGCCATCGCCACCGCCACCGGGCATCTGCTGGAATGCTGCACCCAGGTCACCGGCGGGTACTTTGCCCATCCTGGGATCAAAGAGATCCCGGACCCGGCGAACCTCGGTTGTCCGATTGCCGAAATCCATCAGGATGGACGCTTGATCATTGGCAAAACCCAAGGCAGCGGGGGGCGCGTCAGCGAGCAAACAGTCAAGGAACAATTGCTTTATGAGGTGCATGATCCGCGCCGCTATCTGACCCCGGATGTGGTGCTGGACCTGGGTCAGGCCCGCGTCAGGGACCTGGGTGATGACCGCGTTGAGATCAGCGGCCTGCTGGGCCATCCGCGCCCCGATACGCTCAAGGGCTTGGCCGGTGTGCGCGGTCTCTGGTTCGGCGAAGCGGAAATTTCCTATGCCGGTCCCAGTGCCGTGGCCCGAGCCGCCCTGGCCCGGGAGATTCTGCTGCAACGTTTTAACCGGCTGGCGCCAGGCGTACAGCCCTGGATCGATTTGTCGGGTGTCGCCAGTCTGTTCAATGACCACAATGGCCGTTACCTGGAGCAAAGGCTGGCCCTGGCGCCAGCCCTCGACGATGTGCGTGTGCGCGTCGGCCTGACCCACACGGACCCGGCAATGGTCCAGACCCTGTTGGCTGAGGTGGAGTCGCTTTACACCAACGGTCCGGCCGGAGGTGGAGGTGTTCGCCGGCACCTCGCTGAAGCCGTCACCACCCGCAGCTTCCTGCTGCCGCGCAGCGAAATCCACACGACCCTGGAGTGGTACTGATGAACCTGGTCACCCTCGCCGACTTCGCCCACGCTCGTGCCGGAGACAAAGGCAATATCCTCAGCATTGCGGTATTTCCCCTCGATCCGGCGCACTACCCATGGTTATTGCGTGAATTGACCTGCGAACGAGTCGCCGAGCAATTCGCCACACGCCAGCCGGCCAAGGTGCATCGCTATGAACTGCCGAATCTGCATGCGCTGAATTTCGTCCTCGAAGACGCCCTGGAAGGCGGCGTAAACCTCAGTTGTGGCCTTGATCGCCATGGCAAAAGTTTGAGTTATCTGCTCCTGTCCCTGCGCCTGCCCCGACCGCAGGGCTGAAGGACTCGCGCGCCCGTCCCGTCGACAACAATAAAAAGAGAGGCTGCACCATGATTACAACGTTGGGTTTTTTGATGATGCTGGTCATCATCGGGCTGATTTTGCTGCGCAGGATCAGCCCCGTCGTCGCTTTCACCACCCTACCCGTCGCCGCTTGCCTGCTGGCCGGTTTCAACCCCGGACAAATCGGTGAATTCATCAAGGCCGGGCTGATCACCGTGGCCCCTACCGCCGCGCTGTTTCTGTTTGCCATTCTGTTCTTCGGGATCATGCGGGATCGCGGGCTGTTCGACCCGCTGGTCAACCTGCTGATCCGCAGCACCGGCGGCAAGCCGCTGGCCGTGGCGCTGGTCACGGTGCTGGTGACGTCAGTGGTGCATCTGGACGGGGTGGGCGCCGCAACATTTTTGCTGACCATTCCGGCGCTGTTGCCTTTGTACAAGCGCCTGAACATGAATCCAGCAATGTTGTTGTGCCTGGTGGGCACCACCGCCGGGGTGATCAACATGGTGCCTTGGGGCGGCACCACTGCCCGGGCCGCGGCAGTATCCGGGCTTGATGCCACCGAGCTTTGGCTAGGGTTGCTGCCGGTGCAGTTGGTGGGTCTGGTTTGCATGCTGCTAGTGGCGACAGTGCTGGGCTCGCGAGCCCAACGCCGTCGGCCGATGTCATTGGGAGCGGCCGCCAGCGTCGATCTGGACAGCCTGTCCACCGAAGGTCGCCAATTCGGCCTCTCGCCCCGGGACCTGCGGTACTGGCTGAACGTAGCCCTGACCGGCGCGATCCTGGCTTGCCTGTTCACCGGCATCTTCCCCCTGTATGCCTGTTTCATGGTGGGATTGGGCATTGCCCTGCCG
This sequence comes from Pseudomonas hefeiensis, assembly GCF_030687835.1. Taxonomy (NCBI): domain Bacteria; kingdom Pseudomonadati; phylum Pseudomonadota; class Gammaproteobacteria; order Pseudomonadales; family Pseudomonadaceae; genus Pseudomonas; species Pseudomonas hefeiensis. The sequence goes on along the minus strand of NZ_CP117449.1, from coordinate 3,160,758 downwards.
CTGAACTTCCCTTCCCTGGATGCCCAGGCCGAACGCCTCAAGGCCCACGCATCCGACGCCCTGCAAATGGTGCTGGTGATGATGGCCGCCGCCGTGTTGCTGGGTGTGCTGTCCGGGGCAAAAATGTCCGATGGCATGGCCTTGGCGCTGATCGACTTTCTTCCTGGCGGGTCCGCCCAGTACCTGCACGTAATTGTCGGGTTCTTTGGCGTACCCCTGGGGATGATCTTTTCACCGGACGCCTACTACTTTGCGCTGTTGCCGGTGATCAGGGACGTGGCCGCGGCCGCGGGTGTCCCCCTCGAAGCCGTTGCCCGAGCCATGCTGATCGGTGAAAACACCGGTTTCTCTATCAGCCCGGTGGTGCCCAGCGTGTACCTTGCCCTGGCGTTGTCCGGCGTGGAGTTGCGCAAGCACATGGCCTACACCTTTTTCTGGGCTTGGGGCGTCAGCCTGGTGATGCTCGCCTTCGCCGTGGCGACCGGGGCGGTACAGGTTTAGGGTTCAGGGCGGGGAACGGATTTTCAGTGTGCGCCGAAGATCAATGATCGGTGCACGCCCGATCCCGCCCGCACGCCATCGCCCACGGACAGTGCCACCGAGCCGAACGGCATGGCCGCATCACCACAGGCAAACACCCCCGGCACGCTGGTTTCCCGGGTCATGTCAGTCTGGATGAAGGCACCGAGCGGGCCGTCCTCGAATTCACACCCCAGAGAGGCGGCCAACGAACTGCCCACGCGGGTACGGGGTAAGACGAACAGACCATCAATGGCGACCACCCGCCCGCCTTCCAGAACCACATTCGCCCGCTCGCCTTCAATGCGTTCGACCGGTTCGGCCTCCAGCGTCACCCCACGTAGCTCCAGGCTGGCCCGCTGCTCCGGGTCCGGTTCGAATACGCCATTGGTGAAGAACGTCGTCGGCCCCCAGTCGGGAAGCATCAAGGCGTGGTGCAGCGACATTGGCGAGGTTGCCAGCACGCCGATCGGTCCTTGGTCCAACTCATAGCCGTGGCAGTAAGGACAGTGGAAAACGCTTTTGCCCCAGCGTTCAGCGAGGCCCTGCACCGCCGGCAAATCATCGACCACTCCGGTGGCCAGCAGCAGGCGTTGGGCTTGAAAATGCTGGCCACGGGAGGTTTCCAGAGTGAAGCCGCCCTCCTCCTTACGGGCCTGGACCACGGTGTCCGACACCCACTCCACCGTTGGATACGCCATGAGCTGGGCGCGGGCATCCTCGGCGATGTCGGCAGGCGCGCGGCCATCCTGGCCAAGAAACCCATGGGAAGTCGCGGCGAACCGGTTACGGCGCTGCCCGCCATCGATCACCAACACCTTTCGCCGGGCCCGTGCCAGTTGAAGACCTGCCGACATACCCGCGTAACTGCCGCCTGTAATGATGACGTCGTAGCCCATGATCTCTCTCCAGGGTGGTTTTCGAAGGACCGCTAAAGTCTCGACACATCGTAAGTTTCTTGAAAAGCCATTGTCAACGATCTCGTAACTTTTGCAATTACAGGCGATACTCAGCCCCGTCTCAACAACAGAACAACGCCGTTAACATGAGAAACGACACTCGTCTGTCCCGCATGCTTCATGTGCTCATCCACATGGACCGTCACCAGCAATCCGCCACTTCCGACACCATCGCGCAGATGCTCGGCACTAACCCAGTGGTTGTGCGCCGGACCATGGCGCTGCTCAAGGAACAGGGCTACGTCACCTCAGAAAAAGGCCATCGCGGCGGCTGGACGTTGAGCAAATCACTGGCAGAGATGACCTTGCTCGACATTCATCAGGCCTTGGGCAGCACCTCGATTTTTGCCATTGGCCTGTCCACCGATCACCCGCAGTGCCTGGTGGAACAAGCGGTGAATGCGGCGCTGACGGGTGCATTCGATGAGGCCCAGGCGTTGCTGCTCAAGCGTTTGGGCAGCATCACCCTGGCGCAGTTGGCGGAGGATTTTGATCAGCGCTTTCGGGAGGTGCACGGCTGAATGGTGGGAAACGGGCCCGATCAGACATCGAGATCGGCATTCCATCGACGCCGGATGTGCCGTTCTTGGAACCGGCCCGCTTCACTTTATTGAAACACCGCCGCCTTCAACGACGACAGGCGTTCACCGCGGGCACCCGGCCACGCCACGGCTGGGCGCGTTCCAGTTGCGCGGCCAGGGCCAGTAAGGTGCTTTCTTCGCCAAAGCGACCGGCGAAGTGTGCGCCCATCGGCAGACCGTTGCTGCTCCAGGACAACGGCACGGACATCGCCGGCTGGCCGCTGGCATTGAACAGCGCGGTGAATGGCGAGTAGCTGTGGTAGCGCTCCACCAGTTGGTCGAGGCTCATGCACACATCTTCAACGTCCAGCTCGCCAATCAGTACCGGTTCACGGGTCAAAACCGGGGTGAGGATCAGGTCGTAATCGTGCATGAACATCGCCAGTTGCCGGCCCAGGGCATGAATCCATTCCACCGCGGCCGCGTACTGGGCGCCGCTGACGTTGCCCTTGTCCCGCAGGATGATCCGGGTGCGCACCTCCAGTTCCTCGGCCTGTACCGCGAGCCCGCGCATCTGGCCCAGCAGGTCAACGTAATGGCGAGTGCTTGCACCGATGATGGTGAAGACCTGGTCGAGAAACTCCGGCAATACCACCGGCAGGTTCACCGGTTCAACACGGTGGCCCAGGGATTCACACAACCGCGCCGCCTCGCCTACGGCTTTCAGGCTCTGTGGCGATGTCGGCCAGGGACCGAGTTGCTCCACCAGGGCAATGCGCAACGGCCGCGGATCGCGCTGCAGCGCCGTCACATAGGGCAAAGCCTGGACCGGCGCTGCATAGGGCGCTCCCAGGTCCATTCCGGCGGTGGCGTCCAACAGCGCGGCGCTGTCGCGCACTGACAAGGTGATCGCATGGGGCGTGCCCATCCCCGCCCAACCCTCGCCGACCATCGGCCCGGACGGCAGCAGGCCGCGACTGGGCTTGAAGCCGAATACCCCGCAGCAAGAGGCCGGCACCCGCAACGACCCGCCGCCATCGTTGCCGTGGGCGAACGGCACTACCCGGGCCGCCACCAGCGCTGCTGCGCCACCGCTTGAACCACCGGCGCTATGACGGGTGCTCCAAGGGTTTCGGGTGGCGCCGAAACGCGAAGATTCGGTGGAGTACGAAGTGCCAAACTCCGGTGAGGTGCTGGTGCCCATCACCTGACAGCCCGCCCGTCGCAAGCGTGTGACAACTTCAGATTCGAAATCCGCCCGCAAATCGCCCAATGCGCGTGAGCCGTTGGTCATTGCCGCACCCGCAACCGGTGAAAACAGGTCCTTGATCAACGTCGGTACGCCCGCCAACAGGCCTTGCCCGACCTCAGGCGTGTCGGCCGCTTCCCGCGCAGCATCGTATAAGCGCTCGGCCACGGCATTGAGCTGCGGCTCGACCCGTTCAAGACGTTCGATGGCCGCCTCCAGCAGTTCGCCGGGGCGGATCTCGCCGCGCCTGACCCACTCAGCCAGTGCGCAAGCGTCTTCGTTGTCCATCAAGTGGTGGATGTCTTGCATGCCCATGCTTCAGATTCCTTATTTCATGACGATTGACGGGAGCCGAAAGTGCTCGCCTGACCATGGCCTCGAGTACGCAAGCCGACGGCGATCCAGAGCAACGCGGCGACAAAGCTGGCGACGGCCAGCCACTGGATCGACTGGCGCAGCTCGCCGGCGAAGGCGCCCACAAAGGCCACCACCAGCGGACTGACGAACTGGCCGATATACAAAAACGAGGTGAACCCTCCCAGCCCGCGGCCGCGGGTGCTGGCGGTCAAGGCATTCATCACGGGAGCCATCACGTTGGGCACCAGCAATCCGGAACCCAGGCCCTGGATGAAGACCGCCACCAGCACGGCGTTGTAGCTCTGGGCGCGCATCAGCAGCCAGAGCCCAAGCCCTATCAGACTCAGCAACAGCGCGTTGCAACCGGCAATGCCGAAGCGACGGCGCAGCAAGGGCCACATCAACGAACCGCCCAGGGTCGCCAGCAGGCTCAACCCCGCCGCCAGCCCGATCAGCGTGCTGGAGGTGATGCCCAGGCCAACCAACAGTGTCGGCGCCTGGATCGGCACGATGAAGGTCAGCACCATGCCGCCCAGAATCATCAGGTAACCGACCACCAGCGACCGCACCGCGACCTTGGCCGGAGCCGATTCGTCCGCTGGCTGCTCGGTCCTCGGCCGCTTGGCCATCGATGGCTCCCACAGCACCTTCATCATGGCGGGCACCAGCAACAATGGCAGCAGGTACAAAAGGAACGGCGAGCGCCACGAATGCTCCCCGAGCGCCCCGCCCACCACAAAAAACAGCGCCCCCACCAGGCCGATGGTCACCACTTGCCGGTTGACATAGCGCAAGCGCTCTTCGCCGTGCCAGTAGTCAGCAATGAGGGTCGCGCAACAGGTCATCACCGCCGCTTCGGCGCAGCCGAACAGCAGCCGGGTGCCGACAATCGCCGGCAGGTTATCGAGCATCGCCGGCAGCGCGCCGAGCACCGCGTAGAGCAACGTCGCAATCACCAGCAGAGCCTTGCGCCCGACCCGGTCCGCCAGCCAACCGGCCAACGGCGCGCACAGGGCAATCGTCAGGGCCGGCCCGGTGATCGCCAACGGCACCAGCAGATCGGCCCGCGGTTCCATAGGGCCGAATTCGGCGCCCAAACGGGGCAAGATGGGTGCGACCATCACCGAGCCCATGATGGTCAGGCTGCTGCCGAGCATCAGCACCAGCCCTTCACGCCGACCCGTGGCCTCGCGTGACGGGGCTGCGGCCGTTGAAACGGAACTTGATTGGTTCATGGGAGCCCCTTTAGAAACTGTGAGAAATGCGCAGCGCCGTGGTGTAGCCCTCGGCACGGTTACGCGCGTCGAACTCCTTGTAGACGTGCAACCACAGAGGTGGCATACCCGGCTTGAAGTAGCTCACCGCCGGCCCGACAGCCATCACCCGGGCGCGATTGCCCGCTTGCAGTCCCGGCGCATCGTCATCGCTGAACTGGCGGTAGTAGTACCCGCCCACGCCCACAGTCCATGGCCCGACGTGTTGGCCCACCGCGAATTCGTGGCGGTACTCAACGCCGTTCTTGTAGTCAGTGGCCGGATTGCGCGTGTTGATGTCGACTTCGAAGCTGGAAGACACTTCGAAGCCGCTGTCGGAGATGTAAGTGGCGTTGAGGATCGGCGAAAAGGTCCAGTGATTGAGCCCCGGCGAAATCAGGCGATTCTTGTCATAGTCGCCAGTCGGTGCCTGGATCTGGAACTGGGTGTTGACGAACAGGTTGGGCGAGAGGGTCCACTGCAGGATCACCGGCAACAGCTGGATGTCGGCCATGCGAAACGGATCGGCCGCAAGGTCCAGCGGACCGATTGGTGTCTGCACCTGTACCGAAGCGTCCATCTGGAAGAACGGCACGACGGCACCGAAGCCATACTTGGCGCCCAGCACGGTGTAATCGGTCATGCGCATATAGGCAACGCCGATGGACAGCACATCCAGGGAGAAATTGTTGTCCACGGACTTGCCGTGGCGGTCCTTCTGCACGTTGGCCGAATAGAACGCGGTGCGCAGGCCGACGGTGCCAAAGGGCGTGGCCGGCGGCATCATGCCTGCGCCGAAATCATAGACCCCGACCGCCGTGGTCGGCGCTCCGTTTTCGGTGCCCTGGGCAGCGGTACAGAGACCGATCAGCCCCAAGGTAAGCCACGTGCAGCGCCAGACGTTGGTTTTTTTATTTTGATACATCGAATGCCCCTCCCGACCATGTGGTGTAGGGGCCATCCTAGGGAGCCGCTTCGTCAGCGGTTATCCGTTTTCAGCACAGATGCGTGCGGCGCAAGGTTTGTGAAGGTGTTTCGCCGAACAGGGTCCGATAGTCGCTGGAAAACCGGCTCAAATGCCAGAAGCCCCAGCGTGCAGCCACTTCCTGGACGCCCAGGGCCTGATCCCCATTGCGCAGTTCACGGCGCACGGCATTGAGGCGCAACGCCCGTAAATAGGCCACCGGATTGATGCCCAGGGTTTCCTGGAAGCAATACTGCAATTTGCGCCGACTGGCGCCGATGTGGTTGCACAGGTCAAGGATCGACAGCGGTTCGTCGACGTGCGTCAGTGCGTATTCCCGGGCCCGGTCAACCATGCGTTTGCGTGCCGTGGGGTTAAGCGGCGGCGCCTCGTCCGGTGCCACCAGGTCCAGTAGGTGCAGCATCACCGTGTCACGCAGGCCACGACGAATCGACTCGTAACCCAGCAATGAGTCACGCCCCTGCTCGCCCCCTTCAAGCTCATCGAATAATGCCGCAAGCTCGGCGGGCAGCGTCGAGTTGCCGAGACGGTAACACTTGGGAAGATCGGTAATTCGAAAGCGGCTGCCTTGACGTTCCAGCACATGCTCCAACGCCTGCTCGTCGATGGCGACACCGAGCAGATCCAGATGCTGGGGCGTGCGCAACTCGGGCAGGTTATGCCCACGGGCGACCAACAGGCTGCGCTCGACAATCGGGTGCCCGGAGCAGAAGACCGGCCCGTCCGCACGCAGCGGCACGCTGAAGGTGATGGCGCCCTCCCAGGCCATGCCTTGCTTGGTCAGGGCCTGATTAGAGCGGTCGCGCACCAGTTGCATCCACTCCGAGCGGAACTCGATCAACTCGCCGTCGAAGCGCCCGGGGGTCAACTGGTCATAACAAACCTGCCAACCGCCCATGTTCCGGGCATGCTCGTCGATGTCTGTGGTGCGGAACCGATTGATCGGCAGCATTGGCAGCCCGTCCGACGAGACCGCTGGCTGCGCCATGTTGTCATTGTTCATTGACCCGACCTTTGATGATTCCAGGGCTTATGGGTCAACGCTCAGGCAAGTTCCATTCCGCCTGGTAGGCCACTCGTTCAATTGTGCCGAAAACGGATAGACTTCTTTACCGTCCCTGACAAACACCCAGCGCGAAACCATCATGAACAAGATGACCCTGGATGGCGGCCTCGCCGCCGAGTCCATTTCCCAACCGCGCACCCTGGTATTCCTGGCCTATCCGCAGATGGGCTTGCTGGACCTGACCGGCGCCCAAACGGTGTTCTGGGCCGCCACCAAGGCCATGACCGAACGCGCCCTGCCCGGCTACGCCATGCACACCGCCAGCCTGGCAGGCGGATTGATGCAAAGCGCCGAAGGCTTGGTCGTGGATACCCGTGCCCTGCATGAGCTCGACGGGACGCTCATCGATACGCTGATCGTCCCCGGCGCACCGGACATACGGCAGGCGATGATCGACTGTGTCGACCTGGTGCAATGGCTGCGCAATGCCTCGGTCCAGGCCAGGCGCACTGCATCGGTGTGCAGCGGCACCTTCCTCATGGCCCAGGCCGGCTTGCTGGACGGGCGCCGGGCTGCCACCCATTGGGCTATGTGCGAGATGCTCAGGAGTGATTTTCCGTCAGTTGAGGTGGATCTCGATGCGATCTTCATCCAGCAGGGCAACGTATGGACGTCGGCCGGTGTCAGCGCCGGCATCGACATGGCCCTGGCATTGGTCGAAGCCGATTGCGGTCGCGACGTGGCCCTGCAGGTGGCCCGTGAGCTGGTGGTGTTTCTCAAGCGCCCCGGCGGGCAGGCGCAGTTCAGCCAACTGTTGCAATTGCAGATGCAGGAGAGCGCCGGATTCGATGAATTGCACGTGTGGATTTGCGCACACCTGGACGACAACAACCTCACCGTCGAGCGACTGGCCCGCCAGACCAGGATGAGCCCGCGCAATTTTGCCCGGGTCTACAAACGCCAGACCGGCCGAACCCCGGCCAAAGCCATCGAGATGTTCCGCCTTGAGGCCGCGCGGCGAATGCTGGAAGACTCTCAGCGCAACATCGACCAGATCGCCCGCGCCAGCGGTTTCGGTGACGAGGAGCGAATGCGTCACACATTTCAGCGCCACCTGTCGATTTCCCCCCGAGAGTATCGCAACCGGTTTTCTCGTTGAGCGCGAAACTTGCGCTACTGTCCTGTCAGGCCACTTTCCTGGATCGCTTCTGCGAATCGTCCTGCTCAGCCAGGAGTGCGCTGCAACGGGAGCGCAACCAGCGCTCCCCCGGATCATTGTGCGAAGCACCGCGCCAAACCATGGAAAGCTCGTGCTGGGGCAAGCAGATCGGGGCCGCTTGAGCCCGCATGCCAGTCACCACGGCCATCGCCTGGGCGACGTAATCCGGCACGATAGCGATCATGTCGCTCTCGGCCAACAGCACGGGCAAGGCGCTGAACTGCGGCACGGTCAACACCACCCTGCGCTGTCGGCCCATCAGGCATAACGCGCGATCCGAGTCATCGATGACATTGCCCATGGATGACACGACGGCATGGGGCCGACGGCAGAATTCATCCAGGGTCAGTTCGCCGGGTTGCGAATCGGCGCGCAATAGCATCGGTCGAATCGGCCGCAGCGTCTTGCGCCGGGCATTGGCCGGCAGCTCCAGGGTCGGGCTGATGCCCAGAGATATCTCGCCGTTGGCCAACAGCTGGGACACCTGCCATTGATCGGTCCGGCGCACCACCAATGTGGTGCCAGGGGCCTCCACCCGCAAGTGCCGCAACAGGTCCGGCAACAGCGCGTACTCGACGTCATCGCAAAGGCCAATATGGAAGGTCGCCTCGCTGGTGGCTGGCTCGAACGCCTGGCAGCGGCTCAAGGCGGCAGCGATGCCGTCCAGTGCCGGTGACAGATTGGAGAAGATTTCGCGCGCTCGGGAGGTCGGCTCCATCAGCCGCCCCGAACGGATGAACAAGGGGTCATCGAACATCAACCGCAGGCGTGCCAGGGCACTGCTGATCGTTGGCTGGCCGAGAAACAGCTTTTCGCTGACACGGGTCACGTTTCGCTCGTGCATCATGGTTTCGAAGACCACCAGCAAATTGATGTCAGCACGACGCAGGTCATTTCTGTTCATCATCGTCGTCGCCCCAGGCACCAGGCCATTGAGTCAGGAGTGGACAAGATCATCGCCTGCGCCCTCCATCAAGGCCTGCGGCGACGAGGTGTTGAAAGCGTAATCCCCGAGGCAGGCCAGTGTCTGTTGTACGTTGGGACACTCACCCCACCCTTTGGGCAACATCATCGATACTTCGGTATATACCCAACCCCTGTGGCGAGGGGATTTATCCCCGCTGGGCGCGAAGCGGCCCTGGCTACCGACAAACACAGGGTGTCAGGCAAATTGAGTTGACTGGTTTTGGGGGCTGCTGCGCAGTCCAGCGGGGATAAATCCCCTCGCCACAAGGGATGTGTTGGCACGGCCTGGCGCAATTTCAGGGTTTTATGTCCTACCTCAGCCCAAGCGGCGCTTCTAAGATACGAACCGATGCTCTGTCCCCCGACATCCAGAGCGAGACCACGTAAAAACAAAAGGTCTGCCAGCGTGCCCCTACCCTCCGCGATGCTCAAGAACGTCTATGACAGCCTGCGATACACCCCATGCCAGAGGGGGCCGCGACTGTCGATGGGAATCAGTACCCATCCGCTGGTCAACGCCCTCGGCTGGCTGGTAGGCCTGGTGGTGGCTTGCGGGATTGTCATCATCAACTCCGAGACCCATTCCGACCTGGCTCCGACCCTGCTGTACATCACCTTGTTGTTGATGGCGGCCAACCTGTTCTCCATCAATCTGGTGATCACCGTCGCGCTGATGTGCATGGGCTTGCTCACCGCGATGTTCTTGTACAACGGCGGCTATCACCGCTGGGAATCGACCACCGGCTTCTTCCGCTGCCTGACCGCACTGTCCGCCATTGCGTTCCTGGCGCTGCGCAGCAAGCAGGCTTCCGACAGCCTGCGGCACAACGAGGCTTACCTGATCGGCGCCCAGCGCCTGAGCCAGACCGGCAGCGTGGGCTTTCGCGGCGATCGACAAGTGTTGACCTGGTCGGCGGAGTCGGCACGGATTTTCGAGTACTCGCCCAACAAGACACCGACGGTGTCGATGATGCTGGCGCGCACCCACCCTGAAGACCTCGAGCTGGCACGCGGGGTTTTCCAACAGGCCGCCGCGGGTGAACCGCAGATCGAGGTCAAGCTGCGCCTGCTGATGCCTGATGGGCGCATCAAGCACATCCACATGATCGCCAGCCCCCTGCTCGCCCAGCATGGCCGTTTCCAGTACTTGGGCGCGCTCATGGACGTCACCGCCAGCAAGCAGGCCGAAGACGCATTGTTCCGCGCCCAGAGCCAATTGGCCCACGTCACGCGCTTGACCTCCCTGGGGGAAATGGCCGCGTCCATTGCCCACGAGGTCAACCAGCCACTGACGGCCATCACCAGCAGTGGCGAGGCCTGCCGCCGCTGGCTCAAACGTCCGGAACCCGATCTCGGGGAAGCCCTGGATTGCCTCGACCGAATCGTCGCCAACGGCTGTCGCGCCAGCGAGGTCATCAGCGGTATCAGGGCGCTGTCGCGCAAATGCGACCCGGTGCGCCAGCCCGAGCGACTGGACGACATCGTCCGCGAGACCCTGAACCTGGTCCAGCAGCAACTGGCTCATCATAAAGTCCGGGCGAAGGTGGACCTGGCAGCGACCGACAGCCAGGTCAGCGCAGACCGGGTGCAACTGCAGCAAGTGATCATCAACCTGATCATCAATGCCTGTCACGCCATGGACGCAGTCAAGGTACACGAACGAACCCTGCACATACGCACCTGGATGGAGGATGACGAAGTGTTGCTGGAGGTGACTGACCACGGAACCGGCATTGCCCCCGAGGTCCTGCCGTCCTTGTTCAATGCGTTTTTTACCACCAAGGAAAACGGCCTGGGCATGGGCCTTTCCATCTGCCGGTCCATCATCGACTTCCATGACGGCAGGATCTGGGCGACCAGCGAGGTCGGCCAAGGCACCTCGTTCAGGTTCGCGCTGCCACGGCTCACGGGCACCACTCTGTCGGGGAGCGGGCAATGAACGTCATGCAGCCCACGAACCCGGTCATCGGCAAAGAGCCCATCGTCTATATCGTTGACGACGACGCACCGCTGCGCCAATCCCTCGGCAGCCTCCTGCGCTCCATCGGCCTGCAGGTGCATCTGTTCGATTCGGTCGCACAGTTCATGAACCATTCCAGGCCCGACCTGCCCAGTTGCCTGGTTCTGGATGTACGGCTGCAAGGCACCAGCGGCCTGGAGTGCCAACGGGCGCTGGCCGCGGCCAACGTCCATCTGCCCATCGTGTTCATGACCGGCCACGGTGACATCGCCATGACCGTGCGGGCGATGAAGGCCGGTGCCGTGGATTTCCTCGCCAAACCGTTTCGCGAACAAGACCTGATCGACGCCGTGACCGCCGCCCATCACCAGGACCGCCAGCGGCGCGACGCCGAACGCAGCCATCAGCAAGTGCTTGGCCGTTACGCCACATTGACGCCCCGCGAGCAACAGGTCATGGCGCTGGCGGCGTCAGGCCTGATGAACAAGCAGATCGCCGGGGAACTGGACTTGAGCGAAATCACGGTCAAGATTCACCGCGGCCAAGCCATGCGCAAAATGTGCGCAGGCTCGTTTGCCGATCTGGTTCGCATGGCCCAGGTGCTGGAATGGCGTGGCGAGCAGTAGAAAGTTCATACACACGTATACTTGGCGGGACCATTGGACGGCGTATCTTGCAGTGACACGGGCGCCTTTATGGCTACCTGATATCACCTCCAGGTATCGACATGTCCAATACCGCAACTATTTCAATTATTGATGATGATGAGTCAGTTCGAATTGCACTGGATGGCTTGTTACGTTCCCACGGATATCGGGTTAGAACATACGCGGGCGCCTTGGACTTTCTATCTTCCTGTGAGCTTAAAAGTACAGCGTGCCTGATATCGGATATTCAAATGCCTGGCATGACCGGCATTCAAATGTACGATCGACTGTCGACCCTGGGCATTCATATCCCGATCATTTTCATTACCGGATACCCTGGCGTGCCACCCCGTGTCAGCGCCGGTGCGCCCGAGCCGGTGGCGTTTTTTCCGAAGCCCTTCGACTGCGCTGAATTGATCGCCTGCATCGAATCGGTACTTGCCCGGCCTTCCTGATACCGCGCCATCGTCGCGACCTCATACCTTTGTATAAATCCCCCCTACCCAGGCATAGGCCCGATGACCTTATGTAGAAGTGTTAAACGCAGGTCCTGCCAATAAGCTTCCCTACAGCGAACCGAAACTGAATGTGCTCGATGGCAACTCATTGCAGCCAGGCGCGTTTGGAGTAAGTCGCGACACGGTCACGCTGAAACAGTTAAACAATTCAACGTATCGATTTTGTCTTCGGGAGCTCATCATGAAACAACATATTCTGGTTGTTGGCGCAGGTTTCGGCGGGGTCTGGAGTGCATTGAGCGCCGCCCGGCTGCTGGACCAACACGATCGTAATGACGTGCAGATCAGCGTCCTGGCCCCTCAGGCTGAGCTGCGCATCCGTCCTCGTTTCTATGAGCCGGACGTCCACACCATGGCCGCCCCGCTGGGTGGTCTGTTCGACGCGGTGGGCGTGAAATTCGTACAAGGCTCGGCGAGCCGTATCGATGTCGACAATAAGCGCGTTGACTACGTGGATGTGTTCGGCACCCAGGGCAGCCTGGGCTACGACCGTCTGGTGCTCGCGGCGGGCAGCCAACTGGTCCGCCCGGATCTTGAAGGCATGATCGAGCATGCCTTCGACGTTGATGAAATCGAACAGGCAACCCGTCTCGAAACCCATATCAAGTCCCTGAAGAATCTGCCGGACAGCCCGGCCCGCAACACCGTGGTGGTGGCCGGCGGCGGCTTTACCGGGATCGAAACCGCCACCGAAATGCCCGCGCGCCTGCGCGCGGTCCTGGGTGAAGACGCGAACATCCGGGTCATCGTGGTGGATCGCGGGCCGCAGATCGGCGCAGCGTTGGGCGACGGTATTAGTCCCTCCATTGTCGAAGCGTCCGAGCATCTGGGTATCGAGTGGGTCGTCAACGCCTCGGTCGAATCGGTGGATGCCGATGGCGTCACCCTGTCGAGCGGGCAGCGTATCGAGTCCCATACCGTGATCTGGACCGTGGGGTTTCGCGCCAGTCCGTTGACCCAACAGATACCCGGCACTCGCGATCGCCAGGGTCGCCTGCACGTCGATGCCAACCTGAAAGTCCTGGGCCAGAACGACATATTCGCCACCGGTGACGTGGCCTATGCCGCCACCGACACGCTGGGGAACTACGCGGCGATGTCCTGCCAGCACGCCATCGCTCTGGGCCGCTATGCCGGCAACAACGTCGCGGCCGACTTGCTGGGCGTCGCACCGATGGCTTACAGCCAACCCAAGTACGTGACCTGCCTGGACCTGGGGGCCTGGGGCGCGGTGTATACCGAGGGTTGGGATCGCCAGCTCAAGTTGGTCGGGCAGGAAGCCAAGGCGCTCAAGACCCAGATCAACACCGTGTGGATCTATCCCCCCGCGGCTGATCGCGCGACCGCCCTGGCCGCTTCCGACCCGTTGATCCCGGTGGCCTGAGTCCGTTTCCGCCCCCGGCCAGTCCCTCCTTTCTGTGCCGGTCTTACCCGGACGCCTGCCAATGATGCTTGGGCAGGCGTTTTTTTCAGGCGCTCGTCCCCAAGCCAGTCGGAATATCGTCACTGCCCAGTGAAATCCGTCGCAATGCCCGCCCACTGCCCTTTGTGCACAAGGTAAGGTAGGCAAAAATCATCCGGATCGAGGTGTGCCGTGGCGTCCTATTCCTTGCGTCAGCTGAAGTACTTCGTCACCACCGTCGAATGTGGCAGCGTCGCCGAAGCATCCCGCAAGCTGTACATCGCCCAGCCATCGATTGCGACCGCCGTCAAAGGGCTGGAAGACAGTTTCGGCGTGCAACTGCTCATCCGTCACCACGCCCAGGGTGTGTCGCTAACCCCCAGCGGTGCTCGCTTCTATCGCAAAGCCCAGGAACTGCTGCGCATGGCGCGAGAGTTCGAGCAGAACGCGCTGGCCGACAACGACGTGGTCAGCGGTCAGATCGACATCGGCTGCTTCGAGACTGTCGCGCCACTGTACTTGCCACGATTGATCGCCGGTTTTCGCCAGCGTTACCCAGGCGTGGAGATCCGTCTGCAGGACGGCGAGCAACAGGAACTGGTGCAAGGTTTGACGGGGGGGCGTTTCGATCTGGCGATTTTTTATGAGCATGACCTGGACGGCACCATCGAGACCGAGGCGCTGATGGCGCCGCAACGACCCTACGCGCTGCTGCCGGCGGAGCACCGCTTTGCCAGCCAGGTTCAGGTGTCCCTGCGCGACCTGGCGCTGGAACCGATGATTCTGTTGGACGTGCAGCCCAGCCGGACCTACTTCGTGAGCATTTTCGAGGAATTGGGTCTGACACCTAACATCGTTTTCAGCTCACCCTCGATCGAAATGGTCCGTGGCATGGTCGGGCAATCGTTTGGCTTTGCGTTGCTGGTAACCCGGCCACATTCCACCTGTACCTACGATGGGCAGCAAGTGGTGTGCGTCAACATCGCCGAGGACGTGACCGGTTCGGCACTGGTGGCGGGATGGCTCAAGCGCGCGCATCTGACCAAACCTGCGCAGTTGTTCGTGGATTATTGCAAGGAGCAGTTCAAACAATGGCTGGCCTAAGCCAACCATTGGAGGTGTCTTGAGCGTTGTGGCTAGCGAGCCGCCCAGGCGTTGAAGCGCTGCTCCAGTTCTTCGCCATGGTCAACCCAGAACTCGGCATCCACGGCCCGGGCTTCGGCCAGGTTGGCTTCGGCAGTAGGCAACTGTTCCTGGACGGTTCCAGGCAACAACGCCAGCGCTTTGCGATGCACCGGTCCGTAAGGGATGTTTTCCGAGAACACCTTCTGCGCCTGCGGTTGGCTGGCAAAGGCAATGAATTGCTCGGCCAAGGCCTTGTTCGGCGTGCCCTTGACCACCGCCCAGTACTCCGGGTCATACAGGCTTTGCGGCCAGACGATACTCAGCTTCATGCCCTCCTTTTGCGCCGAAGCGATGCGCCCGTTGTAGGCGGCGCTCATCGCCACGTCCCCCGCCACTAGCCACTGCGCCGGTTGCGCACCGGCCTCCCACCACTGGATGTTTGACTTGATCTGGTCCAGCTTGGCGAACGCCCGTGACACACCTTCGGGGGTGTTGAGCACCTTGTACAACTCCTGCGCCTTGACCCCGTCGGCCAGCAAGGCAATTTCCAGGGTGTACTTGGCCCCCTTGCGCAACCCGCGCTTGCCCGGGTATTCGGTGACGTTCCAGAAATCCGCCCAGGACTTGGGTCCCTTGGCCAACTTGCTCTGGTCATAGGCCAGCACCATCGACCAGACATAAGTGGCCACGCCACATTCGGTGAGTGTTCCCGGCACAAAATTCGCCGGATCACCCAAGGCGCTCAGATCGAGCCTTTCGAACAGGCCCTCCTCACATCCGCGCAACAGCTCGGGGCTTTCGACTTCGACCACGTCCCAACTGGTGTGGCCGGCCGCGACCATGGCCTTGATCTTCGATAACTCGCCATTGTATTCGCCAGCGACGATGCTTCCTGCACCGCTGGCGTTGAAGGGTTGGAAGTAGGCCTTGTCCTGGGCCTGTTTGGTGGCGCCACCAAAGGAAATCACGGTGAGGCTCTGTGGCGCGGCCAGGACACTGGTACTCAACAGCGCCAGGGCACACGCAATATTGCAACGCAAGGATCTGGACATGAAGCGGTTCCTCGAAAGGCCGGCTCGCCCGCACGAGCCGGCGATGGGACTCAGAGGCGACCGTAAGCGCGGGCGGTGCGATCTACAGCAATACGGGTCTTGTCGACCAGTTCGTTGATGTCGGCGTGGCTGGCCACCAGCGCCGGGGCCATGATTTTTTCGTCATCGAAATCGTTCATTCCGGACACCTCGCGGTCATGGAGTGCTAGGTTCACTGAGATCGCTCGCCAGGCGTTCCATCAATCGGTCGCAGGCCGCCATCTGTTCAACGCTCACGTATTCATCGGCTTTGTGCCCCTGGTCCATGCTGCCGGGGCCGCAGACCACCGCCGGGATGCCGGCCTGGTCAAACAGGCCGCCTTCGGTGCCGAATGCCACGGTGCTGAAGGCGTCGCTGCCGCACAGCTCGGCAACCAGACGCGCGGCGGCGCTGTCAGGCGGGGTTGCCAGGCCCGGGTAGGCGGACAGCGGTTCAAACCGGATCGCGGTGTCGCCTTGCACTGCCCGCATCGTCGGCAGCAGCGTCTGCTCGGCGTAATCACGCAATTGCTCGACGACGACCTGTGGGGCGAAATCCGGCAAGGCGCGCACTTCGAAATCGAAGCGGCAATCGGCCGGGACGATGTTCAATGCGGTACCGCCCTGGATCACGCCCACCTGCACCGTTGAGTACGCCGGATCGAAGCGCGCATCGTGCAGTGACGGTTCGGCCAGATCCGCGCCAATCTCCCCCAACCGACCGATCAGGCGCGCTGCCTGTTCGATGGCGTTCACCCCGTAGGGCGCATAGGCCGAATGACAGGCCGCCCCTTTGACATGGCAACGCATCGCCAACTTGCCCTTGTGGCCCAACACCGGTTGGAGTTGGGTGGGCTCGCCGATCAGGCATAACGCAGGCTGGGGAATACGCTGCGCCAGCACTTGCAGCAGATCGCGCACACCCAGGCAACCGACCTCTTCGTCATAGGAGAACGCCAGGTACACCGGCCGACGAAGCGGGCTGGCGAGGAACATCGGCACCGCCGCCAGCACTGAAGCCAAATAGCCTTTCATGTCGGCGGTGCCCCGGCCGTACAGCTTGCCGCCGGACTCGCTCAGACAAAACGGATCGACCGTCCAGTGCTGTCCGTCCACCGGCACCACATCGGTATGCCCGGACAGCACGACGCCGCCGGGCACCGCTGGGCCGATGCTCGCCAACAAGTTGGCCTTGGTCCGCTCGGGGTTGTAGATCAGTTCGCAGCTCACGCCCAGATCGTGGAGGTAGCTACGCACGAACTCGATCAGCGCCAGGTTCGACTCGCGACTGACCGTGGCAAAGCCCACCAGGCTGGCGAGCAGTGCGCGGCTGCGCAACTCACTCATCACCTGGCACTCCATAGCTGGGGGCCAGGGTCGGATCGAGGGCGCGGGTCAGGTAGTCCTGCAGTTGCGGCTGATAAGCCAGCCACAGTTGTTTCAGCTCAGCAATGGGGTTTTCCTCGGCCCAGTCGACACGCAAATCGACGATCGGCCAGGTGAGCTCATCCACCACCGACAGCGCCGCAGAGTGCACCGCTCCGGCTTCACCACCTGCGCTCTGCCCGGCCTGCAACGCACTCATCAGGCGCGCGGCAAGGCAACCTTCACTGTGCTCGAATGCTGTAACCATGGCGTCGATCACGCCCACACTGGCCAACAGATTGCCGGCCGCCACGCATTGCTCACCGGCCAGCGCGTGATGGGTACCCAAGGCGTGGCTGCCGCTGAAAATCGCCGTGCGTCCGTGGGCATCCACCACCGCCACCTGGCGGTACTGGCTATAGCCATTGCGCGCCAGGGCGCGGTCGACAGCCTCTTGCGCGGCCAGGCCGCCAGCCAGTTCGTCAAGGATCTGTGGACCAAGGGCCGGCAGCGTGATGTTCTGGCTCGACACCGCACCGACACCGGCTCGCAACCAGGGGCAACGGGCGCCGACGGCAATGCTCGAGGAACTGATAGCGACACCCAACTGGCCCGTCTCGGCGCAGCGCCCGACAATTGAAAAAGTCATGGTCCACTCCTTATTCAGGGATCACCGCGATTACGTCGATTTCCATCAGCCATTGCGGTTGGCCGAGGGCGCTGACCACCAGACCGGTGGAAATCGGGAACACCCCTTTGAGCCATTTGCCGACCTCCTGGTACACCGGCTCGCGGTAGCGCGGGTCGATCAGGTAAGTGGTGGTCTTGACGATATGGCTCAGGTCGCTGCCGGCCTCTTCCAGCAATTGCTTGACGTTGCGCATGGCCTGTTCGGCCTGGGCGCGCGGATCGCCCAGACCCACCAACTGGCCGTTGAAATCAGTGCCGACCTGACCACGCACGTAGACGGTGTTGCCGGCGCGCACGGCCTGGCACAAGTCGTTGTCCAGCGTCTGGTTGGGATAGGTGTCTTGGGTGTTGAACATACGAATGCGAGTGTGGGTCGGCATCAACGGGCTCCCAGGAGGCTGGTTTTCGAACTGTTCGAATCGCTAATGAGTGCGGGGTCCTGAACGTCGACGTTCTGGCGCTGCGAAGCGTCCCGGTAACTGAGATAGGTATGCTGTTTCGCGATGTGGTCGGCGATATGCCGGGCGTCGTGCCATACGCCCCAGATGAACGCCGAGCCGCGCCGCGACAGCCATGGCAGGCCCACGAAATACACACCCGGTTCGCTGGAAACACCCCGCTGGTGCCGGGGTTTGCCATTGGCATTGAGCGCATCGACCTTCAGCCAGCTGTAATCCACCGAGTAGCCGGTGGCCCAGATCACGGTGGTCACGCCAGCGTCCAGCAGATCCAGTTCCAGGATCGGATGGGTCAGGCAGTGCGGGTCAGGCAACAGATGGCGGGCTTCAGGTTCCGGCGGCAGGTCCAGGCCGTTGCGGGCAATGTAGGCATCGGCGGCATCCAGCAGCGCCAGGTAGTTTTCATCGCCACGGGCAATGTTTTCGGCAAGGTTGGGTTCAAACGTCACGACGCTACCGTTGAACGACTTCGTCAGGCCTACCAGGGTGATGCCCTCGTGGGCCAGCTTGCGAAAGTCCACCGTATGACCACCACGGGCACCGCTCACGGCGATGGTCACGTGTTCCTTGCCCGGCTGGACGGCCTCCGCATCCCACTCGCCGAGCACTCCCAGCCACCAGCAGAAATCCCGGTTGCGATAGGCCCGTGGCGGGCGATCATGGGCGCCCACCGAGAGGTAGACCTGCTTGCCGGCGCGCTGCAGTTCATCGGCAATCTGCACCCCCGACGAACCCGCCCCCACCACCAGCACCGCGCCCTCGGCGAGCTGCCGGGGATTGCGATATTGGGCAGAGTGCATTTGGGTGACCTGCGCCATATCAGCGGCGATGGGCGCAATCACCGGCCGTTGGAAGGGCCCGGTGGCAACCACCACATGGTTGGCCTCGATCAGACCCGCGCTGGTTTCAATGCTGAAGCCCGGACGGCCGACGTTACGCTCGACCTTCCTGACCTCCACACCGGTACGGATCGGCGCGTTGAATTTTTTGGCATAGGCTTCGAAATAGTCGGCCACTTGATCTTTAGTGGCGAAGGCATCGGGGTCGAGTCCCTGGAATTGCAGCCCTGGAAAGCGGTCATGCCAGGCGGGGCCGTTGGCAACCAGCGAATCCCACCGCGCGGTGCGCCAGGCTTCGGCAATGCGGTTGCGCTCCACCACAAGATGAGGCACCCCTTGGCGGCTCAAATGTTCACTCATGGCCACGCCGGCCTGGCCGGCGCCTATAACAAGCGTATCTATCTGTAGGGTCTCAACGGGCATGTCTGTGCACTTCCGGCAGTGGGATGGTTCAGGCCGGCATGGCGCCGCCTCGGGTTTGGATTTCTTGTTGTTCTGTGTTTGCGACGATCGACAGGCGATGTCGAAGCGATTGTGTTGGCAGGCGGGAATTTGCGAAACGAGGGTTTTTATCGTTGCTGGAAAGGAAAAAACTGCTGTATTGCCTACGCCCTGGACGATGCGTCTTTGCGCAAGGACAAGAGGCGATTCGCAGCCGAGCCCGGTCATGACCGGGCTCTCTTCAGCGGCAAAGTTATACAACTTTACAAATACCTATACAAAACACTTTAAAACGTACAGGCCGTGCAGTAGGCTTCGAAAACTTGTACAGGAATTACTGCCTGTACAATAATTCGGAGCCTGACATGTCTGCCTACCTCCAGGGTTTTGCCCGCGCCTTCGCCGAGCTGGACGCCAGCCATCTGGCCGAGCTCGATGCCCTCTACAGCGCCGACATTAAGTTCCAGGACCCGTTACATCGGATCGAAGGCCTAGCTGCCCTGCGCAACTACTTCGCCCAGATGTATGCCAACGTCGATCAGGTGCGCTACGACTTTCATGGCTTTGATGAGGTCGGCCCCGGCGAGGGATATCTACGCTGGACCCTGCATTACAGCCACCCACGTCTGGCAGGCGGTGCACTCATCTCACTGCAAGGCTGCAGTTATTTGCGCTGGAACGAACGGGTCTACCTGCACCAGGATTTCTTCGACGCTGGTGCCCTGCTCTACGAGCACCTTCCACTGTTCGGCTCGATGATCAGCTGGCTCAAGCGGAGGCTGGCATGAGTCGCATCTGGTTGACCGGCGCCAGTAGCGGTATCGGCGCGGCATTGGCCTCGGAGCTTCTGGAGCAAGGACACCGTCTGGCGCTGAGTGCGCGCCAGGTCGCGCCCCTTCAGGCCTTAGCGACTGGCTATCTGGACCAGGTCCTGGTGCTGCCGGGTGACCTGACCGATCCGGCGCAAGTGGCCGATATCTGCCAGACCATCGACGCTCAGTGGGGGGCGCTGGACCTGGTGATTCTCAACGCCGGAACCTGCGAGTACCTGGAGCCGGGGCACTTCGACACGCATCTGGTCGAACGGGTATTGACCACCAACCTGCTGGGTACCAGCCACTGCCTGGAAGCCGCCCTGCCCTTACTGCGTCGAGGCCAACGCCCGCATTTGGTGGGGGTATGCAGCGCGGTTACCTGGCTGGCTTTGCCGCGTGCCGGCGCGTATGGCGCGTCCAAGGCGGCGTTGCGCTACTTGTTCGAATCGTTGCGCATCGATCTGGCGGCCGAGGGTATCGATGTCACCTTGATAAGCCCCGGTTTCGTCGACACCCCGCTGACCCGCCGCAACGACTTCCCGATGCCCATGCGCTGGTCGGCACAACGCGCGGCGCGGCATATCGCCCAGCGCCTGCAGGCGCGACCGCTGGACATCGCTTTCCCATGGTTCTTCACCTTCGTCCTGCGCCTGCTCGGACGCTTGCCCGCCCGCTGGCGCCTGGCCCTTGGCCGGCGCCTGGCACGATCTTCCCAGGAGTCTTGAAGCATGCGCATCGCAATCATCGGCAGCGGCATATCGGGGCTGACATGCGCGTACCTGTTGGCTCGCCAGCACCAGATCACCCTGTTCGAAGCCGACGACCGGATCGGCGGCCACACCCACACCGTGGACGTGGAATGGCAAGGCCAGCGTTATGGCGTAGACACCGGTTTCATTGTCTACAACGACTGGACCTACCCGAACTTCATCCGGTTGCTGGACCAGTTGGGTGTGACTTCCCGTCCCACTGAGATGAGCTTTTCGGTGCATGACCCAGCCACTGGCCAGGAGTACAAGGGGCATACCCTGCGCAGCCTTTTCGCCCGACGACGCAACCTGCTGTCGCCGGGTTTCTGGGGCATGTTGCAGGACATCCTCAGGTTCAACCGCCAGGCCACTGCCGACTTGAAGGCGCAACGCATTGACCGCACTACCCGGCTGGGTGATTACCTGCATGTCCACAATTATGGACAACGGTTCATCGACCATTACATCGTGCCCATGGGGGCGGCGATCTGGTCGATGTCGCCTGCTGGAATGCTGGAGTTTCCGCTGCAATTCTTCCTGCGTTTCTGCCATAACCACGGCCTGCTATCGGTCAACCGACGCCCACAATGGCGGGTGATCGAGGGTGGCTCGCGGGGTTACATCGAGCCATTGTGCGCAGACTTTCGCCAGCATATCCGGCTCAACTGCCCGGTGCAGCGCGTGAGCCGCGACGCTACAGGGGTGGGCATCCTCAGCGCTGCGGGACTTGAGCGTTTCGACAAAGTGGTGTTTGCCTGCCACAGCGACCAGGCCCTGGCGTTACTCGAAACGCCAAGCAAAGCGGAACGTGAAGTGCTCGCTGCCCTGGCCTACGCCAGCAACGAAGTACTGCTGCACACCGACACCGGTGTCTTGCCGCAGCGACGCCAGGCCTGGGCGAGTTGGAATTACCGACTGGGCGGTTCAATGCGTGCGCCTGCCGCGCTGACCTACAACATGAACATCCTCCAGGGCCTGGAAGCCCCGGTGACCTTCTGCGTGAGCCTCAATCAGAGTGACGTGGTGGATCCGGCCAAGGTCCTGGCTCGCTTCGATTATGCGCATCCGCAATACAGCCTCGCCGGCGTCGCCGCCCAGGCCCGCCAGGGTGATCTGCAAGGGCGCCAGCACAGTTACTTCTGCGGCGCCTATTGGGCCAACGGCTTTCACGAAGACGGTGTGGTCAGTGCGCTGGATGTGGCCGGGCATTTTGGGGAATACCTTTGAACAGTAGCCTGTGCCGCGGCTGGATCGACCATCGCCGCTATTCACCCCGCGCCCATGGGTTCCGATACCCCATCGGCATGCTGTATCTGGACCTCGCCGAACAAACTCAGGTGCTGGGCCTGTCACGTCTGTTGCGAGGGTGGCCCCTGGCACCGCTGTGCTGGCGCGAGCGCGATTACCTGCCCGCGCGCACACGTCTGGGCGTCCCCTTGGTCGACGCGGTGCGCGAATTACTTGCCCAAGCCCTGGGCACCGCTCCCCCAGGGCACAATCCAGCTACTGACCCAACCGCGCAGTTGGGGCCTGTCCTTCAATCCGGTGAGTTTCTATTTCTGCCACGAAACCGATGGGCGTCTGGCAGCCATTCTCTGTGAGGTACGCAACACTCCATGGCGCGAACGCTATCACTATGTGTTGCCGGTAAGCCCCGGTGAGCCTCATGCGTTCCGGGGTGGCCAAGGCGTTCCATGTGTCACCGTTCCTGCCTCAGGACATGGAGTACCGCATGCGTTTTCTGGTCGTGGACTCACATATCCGGGTGCATATGGAGAACTGGCGCGATGGCAGCAAGGTGTTCGAGGCCGACCTTGCGCTCAAGCGCCAACCTCTCGATGCCGCAGCCGTGCGCCGTCACGTTCTGGCCTTTCCGTGGATGAGCCTGCGCACCTTGAGCGCCATTTACTGGCAGGCCTTGCGCCTGCTCTTCAAACGCACACCCCTGCACGACCATCAGGCCTGCCAGAGCGGCCTGAGCGTCGGCGAAACCGCCCACAAGGACCCCGACCATGCCCGAACCCACCCTGAGTGCTAAGGCCGGCAGCTTTCGCCTGTTCAACGACGGCTTCTTCAAGCACGTTGTCCTCGGCCAATTGCGGCGCCTGAGCCAAGGCCACTTGCGTCTGCTGCTCGATGGCGAATCGTTAAGCTTCGGCGATCCGGCCAGTGTTCTGCAGGCCGAAGTCGAAATTCTCGACGACGTCGTTTGGGGCATGCTCGCCAGTAACGGCTCGATCGGCGCCGGTGAGGCTTATATCCAGGGATACTGGCGCAGCAACGACCTGACGGCGGTGACCCGCGTGTTCGTCGCCAACCTGGAGGTGCTCGATGCAATGGACAGCGGCCTGGCTCGCCTTGGTCGCCCGGTGCTGCGCTGGCTGCACTGGCTCAACCGGAACAGCCGGCAGGGCTCGCGGCGCAACATCATTGCCCATTACGACTTGGGCAATGACTTGTTCGAGCGATTGCTTGATCCCACCATGATGTACTCGGCCGCCATGTTCGAAAGCCCCGAACAAAGTCTGGAGCAAGCCCAGCTCAACAAGCTCGAGCGCATCTGTCGCAAGCTCGACCTGCGGCCTGGCGACCATCTGCTGGAGATCGGCACTGGCTGGGGCAGCCTGGCGATTTATGCTGCCAGCCACTATGGCTGCAAGGTGACCACCACGACCTTGTCGCACGAGCAGTACGCCCACACCTGTCGGCGCGTCGAGGCGCTGGGCCTGCAGCAGCGCATTGAGGTGCTGTGCAAGGACTATCGCGACCTGGAGGGTCGTTACGACAAGTTGGTCTCGATCGAAATGATCGAAGCTGTCGGTCATCGTTATTTGCCCGAATACTTGCGGCGCTGCGCCGCACTGCTCAAGAATGACGGCCTGATGTTGCTGCAAGCCATCACCATTCGCGACCAGCGTTATGAGCAGGCACGACGCTCGGTAGACTTCATCCAGCGGCATATTTTTCCCGGCGGCGCGCTGCCATCGTTGTCCGTCCTGCTAAACACCGCCAGCCGTCACACACCGCTCAACCTGTTGCATCTGGAAGACTTCGGCGCGCACTACGCCCACACGCTGAAACACTGGCACGATAACTTGCGGCAGTCACGTCAAGCGCTGCTGGAGCTGGGTTACGACGAAACCTTCCAACGCCTGTGGGAGTTCTACCTGTGTTACTGCGAAGGCGGATTCCAGGAGCGTGCCATCGGCGTCGCGCAACTGCTCTTTGCCGCTCCCGGGGCGCGTCAGGCCCCATTACTGGAGCAACGGGAAACCTGATGAGTCGCGCGGGCCTGATCGTCAACGCACTCTGGGTCCAGTTGGGCTGGTGGGGTTGTGTGCTGGGTGCACAGAATGCCTGGTGGCTCCTGGCTGTTGCAGCGGGATTGCTCGCTCACCTGAGCTTCTGTCCACAACCCCGGGCCGAGCTGCAGGCCGTGATACGTGTGGGGCTGTGCGGCATGGCGCTGGACTGGTGCCTGGGTATGCTGGGTTTGTTCGGATTCGCTCAGACCGCCCTGCCCCTCTGGCTGGCGCTGCTCTGGCTGGTATTTGCCACAAGCTTGCGCCACAGCCTGGCCTGGGCCGTGCGGCCTGTATGGCGCGGTGCGTTGGTGGGCATGGTCGGCGGTCCGCTGGCCTATTGCGCAGGAGCACCGCTGGCCGGTGTTGCGCTGCCGCTTGGCATCGTGGGAACCGCTCTGGTGCTGGCGCCCTTATGGGCACTTTGGCTGCCGTTGGCGTTGCGCCTGGCTGATTCCCATTAAGGCCTGAACCCCAACCAAGCAAACAGCATTTACCAGGGTTCATCCAGAAAAAGCGGCACGCGCAAAGGCTCTATCGGTCCCTCACGCTGACCACACATTTCGTCGTGAACGACATGCTGTACCAACATGCAGGGTAACCGCGGCGCGTCACGCAGCAACTCACGCAAATGGGTAGTGGATCGCAAGTGCAACGTCCGTCCCGAGTTGTCGAGCAACGTACGAAACCCGCGGTCCAGTCGCGCACGCAACACGTAGATACCGCCCTCCAGCGACCACAACTCCAGCTCGTGTACCCGGCCTTCGACGGCCAGCTCGATCAGGGTTTGCAGGTTCATGGCAGGCCTGCGCCCTGGCGCCGGAAAAACAGCGTCACCTGACCCAACTCGACGCCGAATTTACTCATGCTCGAACGGTTGATCATCGTGTCTTCGTCCATCAAGTACATCCAGTCGTCAAAGGTCACTTCGTAAGTCGATCCGTCTACTGGCAGGTTCAATCGATAGCGCCAGCGCAGCGCATTGCCAGCCACCTCTCCCTGCGCCTCGCCGATTACATCGTCGGCGCGACCGCGCCAGTGCCCCGGGCCGTCGGGGGTCAGCGTCCATACGCGCCGTTGTCGGCTGCCGTCACTGTAGAGAAAGCGCTCATCGAGTATCAGCCGTTCGCCTTCGCGCCGACTCAGTATCTGCACCTCGAAACGCTTGATGACCTCGCCGGAACGTTTTTGATATATGCCCCAGGCTTTGACTGGCTGACTGAAGAAACGCACCAGATCGAGCTGAGGTTGCTGGTCAGCATAACGATCGACATTCACGTTCCCGCAACTGGTCAAACTCATTATTAAAAGCAGTACAACCATTAACCGAATCATGGTGTTTCCCCCACCGCGCGCGTGTTATTGAGCCCCAGCAACTGTTGCCGCAACGCCGGATACCGGGTGCGGGGATCGAGCCAGATGGCGAAAAAAAAACGAGCGAACGCTGGATCGTCGACTTCATGGGTCAAGCGCCCGTCGACGTAAAAGCGACAACCCTTGCCAGGCAGATAAAGCCCGGTGATTTGACTGCCTGCCCTGACGTCGACGAAGGACCGCCGCATGTCATCGGTCCAACTGTCGAGCCGTCCGGAATCCAGGGATTTACCCGCGATACGGCGCATCTCCTCGATGCTCGCTTGCACCAGGGTTTGCTTGCTGATAGAGCGGCGGTAATTCAACTCAAGTGCCAGCGGCGTTTCCAGGCTGGGTTGCGAAGCCGAACTCCATAACCTGGCCTGATAGAGATCGAACCCGTACCAGGAAAAATCGGCTTGCCCCACCAGACGTGCATCAGGCAGTACCGTGCGCCAGTCGCAGAGAGCCTGGCTGGCGTAAAGCACCAAAACGCAGGTCATGAACCGGCTGAGGCTTTTCTTGAACGCAAACGACCTGGCCATTGAAAAAGCATCACTGGATTTGCCGAAGGTCGCTCAATAGTTGTACATGAAGCGTGATTTGTACAGCTTTTTTGAAGGGCGTTTTGGGCTATGCCGTTTATATCAACCATACTGTCGCGATCTGTGACTGCTTCGAATCCATCAGCTAACGTGCTGTTATCGAATAAAGTACCCTGCGCCCGAATAAGGCGCAGTCGTGCTGTAGAAGGAAATGTTAATGCTCGGACGCAAACGGCCGCGACAAAAGAATGAAAGTGCTGACGAATCCTTTCCCCCTCAGGTAGCGCGGGCCGGAGCTGCATTGCGGCTCACCATCAGTTTCATGCTCGTGGTGGTGATGGTATTCCTGGCCGTTGAAGGCTGGAGAACATGGCGTGACTATCGCGCAGCCTTTGCCTCCGCCCGCGACTCGGTGACGAACCTGGTGCGGGCGACCGCCCAGCACGCCGAAGACACCATTCGACAAGTGGACGTGGTGACCGCCGCACTCAGTGAGCGAGTGGAAGGCGATGGCCTGCAGAACATCGACATCCCACGCATCCATAAATTGCTGGTCCAGCAGTCTGCCATCATGCCGCAGTTGCACGGCTTGTTTATCTACGGCCCCAACGGGGAATGGGTGGTCACGGACAAGCAAGCAACGCCGGCCCTGGCGAACAATGCCGACCGCGACTACTTCCAGTATCACCGCACCCACGAGGACCGAAACGTGCGGATCGGCGAGGTGATCAGGAGCCGATCGACCAACGACCTGATCATCCCCGTCTCCCGCCGCTTGAATAATCCTGACGGCTCGTTTGCCGGTGTGCTGCTGGGCACGGTCAAGGTCAGCTATTTCGTGGACTACTACGGCGACTTCAAGATCGACGACAAGGGCGCTCTGGTCCTGGCCATGCGCAATGGCACCATTCTGGTCCGGCGGCCCTTCGTCGCCTCGGTGGTCGGCAAGAGCCTGGTCAATAGCGTGATCTTCCGTAAGCACCTGCCGAACTCCAATCGGGGCGTCGTCGAGGCCAGGGCCGTCGTCGACGACACCGAACGCCTGTACGGCTACCGGGCCTTGACCACTTATCCGCTGGTGGTCGAGGCCGGATTGTCTCGCGAATCCATCATCGCCCCCTGGCGTCACGACCTGCTCAAGACCGGCTTCGTCCTGATATTCCTGATCGTGATACTCGTCGGCTTCGGACTGATCGTGTTGAGCCAGTTGCGCTACAGAATGACCATGGAGAAACAGATTCGCAGCGCCCACCAAACCATGCGGGATATGGCACTGACTGACAGCCTGACCGGCCTGGGCAACCGCAGGCGGCTGGACATCGCATTGGCCGATGAGATTCGCCGGGCCAGACGCCAAGACACTTCGTTGGCCCTGATCATGCTTGATGTCGATTACTTCAAGCGTTTCAACGACAAATACGGACATGCTGCCGGGGATGACTGTCTGCGCGCGACCGCGGGAGCGATCCAGCAAGCGATCAAACGGCCCGGTGACCTGGCGGTGCGCTACGGTGGTGAAGAGTTCACCATTTTGCTGCCCGACACCCACAGCGCGGGCGCCGGCAGGATTGCACAAGATATCCTGGAGTCCATCAGAGCGCTGAACATCGAGCACAGCGACCACCCGTTGGGGTTGGTCACGGCCAGTGCGGGCATCACCACTTGCCGGCCAAGCACCGAGGACGTAACGCCGGCCATGCTGATCAAGGCCGCTGATGCCTTCTTGTATCTGGCGAAAAACACTGGGCGAAACCGCTGGTGCAGCCCTGATGCATCACCGGGCTGATCCCTACGGCAAAGCCGCATATCGGTCATATCGCGCAAATCCACGTCCGCAGGTGCCTGTCGGGCGTCCGGCAGCTACAATGCGCGCTTCGACCGTGACCAGCCTGATAAAAAACATGTCCTTGCCCAAACATCATCTGGAATTGCTCAGCCCCGCCCGCGACGTGACCATCGCCCGCGAGGCCATCCTGCATGGCGCTGACGCCGTGTACATCGGTGGCCCGAGTTTCGGCGCGCGTCACAACGCCTGTAACGAGGTGAGTGATATCGCCCGGCTCGTGGAGTTCGCCCATCGCTACCACGCCCGGGTGTTCACCACGATCAATACCATCCTGCATGACAACGAGCTGGAGCCGGCCCGCCAGTTGATCCACCAGTTGTACGATGCAGGTGTCGATGCGTTGATCGTCCAGGATTTAGGGGTGATGGAGCTGGACATCCCGCCGATCGAGCTGCATGCCAGCACCCAGACCGACATCCGTACCCTGGCACGGGCAAAGTTCCTTGATCAGGCCGGCTTCTCCCAACTGGTCCTGGCACGGGAGTTGAACCTGCAGGAAATCCGCGCCATCGCCGACGAAACCGACGCGGCCATCGAGTTCTTTATCCACGGTGCGCTGTGCGTGGCGTTTTCCGGCCAGTGCAACATCTCCCACGCCCAGAACGGACGCAGCGCCAACCGTGGTGATTGCTCCCAGGCCTGTCGCCTGCCCTACACCCTCAAGGATGACCAGGGCCGGGTGGTTGCCTATGAGAAGCACCTGTTGTCGATGAAGGACAACAACCAGAGCGCCAACATCCGTGCCCTGGTGGAAGCCGGCGTGCGTTCGTTCAAGATCGAAGGACGCTACAAGGACATGGGCTATGTGAAGAACATCACTGCCTACTACCGTCAGCGCCTGGACGATGTCCTCGAAGACCGTCCGGACCTGGCCCGCGCTTCCAGCGGTCGCACCGCGCACTTCTTCCTGCCTGACCCGGAGAAGACGTTCCATCGCGGCAGCACCGATTACTTTGTCAGTGAGCGCAAGATCGACATCGGCGCCTTCGATTCCCCGACCTTTACCGGCGTGCCGGTGGGCGTGGTGGAGAAAGTCGGCAAGCGCGACCTGCAGGTCGTGACCTTTGATCCGCTGTCCAACGGCGATGGCCTCAACGTGCTGGTCAAGCGAGAAGTGGTGGGTTTTCGCGCCAACATCGCCGAGCCCAAGGGTGAATTCGAAGAGGACGGCCAAAAGCGCTACCGCTACCGCGTCGAGCCCAATGAAATGCCGGCAGGGTTGCACGCATTGCGCCCCAACCATCCACTGAGCCGCAACCTGGACCACAACTGGCAGCAAGCCCTGCTCAAGACCTCCTCCGAGCGCCGGGTGGGCCTGGCCTGGGTCGCACGCCTGCGTGAAGAACGCCTGGACCTGACCGCCACCAGCGAGGAAGGCGTCAGCGCCAGCGTCAGCCTGGACGGGCCATTCGGCCTGGCGAACAAGCCGGAACAGGCACTGGAGCAACTGCACGATCTGCTTGGCCAACTGGGCACCACCGAGTACCACGCCACCGCCATCGAACTGGATGCGCCCAAGGCGTATTTCATTCCCAACTCACAGCTCAAGGCATTGCGCCGCGAAGTCATCGAAGCCCTGACCACCGCCCGTGTCGAGGCCCATCCCCGAGGGGGGCGCAAGGCCGAGACCACGCCGCCGCCGGTGTACCCGGAGTCGCACCTGTCGTTCCTGGCCAACGTCTACAACCAGAAGGCCCGGGATTTTTATCATCGCCACGGTGTGAAACTGATCGACGCGGCGTTCGAAGCCCACGAAGAAACCGGTGAAGTGCCGGTGATGATCACCAAGCACTGTCTGCGTTTCTCGTTCAACCTCTGTCCCAAGCAGGCCAAGGGCGTCACCGGCGTGCGCACCAAGGTTGCGCCGATGCAGTTGATCCATGGTGACGAGGTGCTGACGCTGAAGTTCGACTGCAAACCCTGCGAGATGCATGTGGTCGGCAAGATCAAGGGGCATATCCTCGACCTGCCGCTGCCGGGAAGCAGCGCGGAGCCAATCGTCGGTCACATCAGCCCGGAAGATCTGCTCAAGACGATCCCTCGCGCTCCGCATTAAGCAATCGCGAGCAGGCTCGCTCCCACATGGGTTGCAAAGTGGTCACAAAATCGGTGACCACCCCCAATCCCCTGTGGGAGCAGCGAGCCTGCTCGCGATAGCGGTGGATCAGCATGCATGAATGTTGATGACAAAACTCCCCGGCAGGCCCTTCTCGGTGCTAGGTTGTAAGTGATTGTTTCATTAATCACTCACTGCTTCCCACCACCTGCAAAGGAATGCCCCTCGCAATGGACTTTTCCCTCAAGCACCTGGCCGTGACCACCCTGCTGCTGTCCAGCCTGGCGTCGATCACCCCACCCGCCTTGGCCAATATCACTGCGCAACAGAGTTCGGCCCTCGTCAAAACCTTCGCTGACACCTCCTTCACAGACTTCAGGCAGTTCCTGGGATATGTGGCCAGGAGCGAGTTGGCCGAAACCGCCAAGCTCGCCCCGGCCATCTGCACGTTCCTCGACAACAAGCCCCTTTCGGCTGAGCAGCAGAACGAAATCCATCGTCTGCTGGGCCTCTATGCACGGCTGAAATACGGTAACGCCGCCACCGAAACCCTGCGCGAACTGGTGGCGATCCCGACCTTTCGCAAGGACGGCGTTGCCCAGCACGAGAACCCCGAGTTCCTCAAGATCGCGGACAAAATCAAAGCGCCTTGCCCAAGCCTTCAATCTGGACTTTCGCAATATCGATAACCGCGTCTACGAGATTTCACTGCATGGCAGTGGCGACGAAGTCGTGGGCATTCACGCCCATGCCGACGTCGTGCCGGTGACCCCGGAAAACTGGGTATTGAAAGATGGCGCACTCGTCTGGATCCGTTCAAGGTCACCCTGGTGGGCGACCGCATGTACGGCCGGGGCACCGAAGACGATAAGAACGGTATCGTCGTGGCGCTTTACGCGATGAAGATCATCAAGGAAGAAAAGCTGCCGCTGGCGAGGAATTTCAAGCTGCTGGTAGACACTACCGAGGAAACCACCGGCGACGCCATCCCCTATTACTTCGAGCGCAACCCAACCCCCAACTACAACCTGGCGCTGGATGGCGGCTACCCGGTTGTGATTGCGGAAAAAGGCTATGGCACCGTCATGGCGAACTTCGCCCGGCGGGAGGCGCAGGGCAAAGGGGCTGAGATCACGGCAATGACCGGTGGCCTGGCCACCAATCAGATTCCGTCCACATCGGTTGCCACTTTCGTGGGCGACCAGCCTGCTGAACTGGCCGCCACGCTGCTAAAAGCCGCGTCTGAGTACGCCAAGGGTAACGGCGGCGACTTCCAGGTAACCACCGAGGTCGTCGGAAACGACGTCAAACTGACCTTCACGGGTGTGTCCGCCCATTCCTCCGAGCCAGAGTCCGGGGTCAACCCGGTGGCGAGAATGCTGGACTTCATCAACAGCCTCGAGGGCAAGGTTGCGCTCAAGCACAACCACATCACCGATGCCGCCCGCTATGCCGCCGACAACTGGGGCCTGGACTACGTGGGTAGCAAACTGGGGATTGGCTTTTCCGACGCCTTCATGGGGCCGCTGACCGCTTCTCTGACATATGTCGGCATGGATGCCAAAGCCTTCAAGCTGGCCGTCAATCTGCGCGTGCCAGTGGGCAAGCCGACGGAAACGCTCAAGGCTGAAATCGCCGACAAGCTGGTCGCCTGGAGCAAGAAGGCGCAGGTTGCCGTGGCGTTCGACTATTCAATCGATGAGCCGATGTACCGCAATCCGAACGGTGAATGGGTCAAGGCACTGTTGTCCGTGGCCAGTGAAAACCTGGACATGGAGCACAAGTACGGCACCTCCGCTGGTGCCACTTCGGTTCATGACTTGCCCAACGGCGTGCAGTTCGGCCTGGCCATGCCCGACGTCAAGTACACCGGTCATAACGACAACGAGTTCAAGACCGTCGAGCAGTTCCTGCTGGACCTGCAGATCGTGACCGAGATGATGGGGCGGATCGGGCAGTTGCCGAAGTTGTGATCACCTGTCCGGGAAGGTTGGCGTTAATGTGGCGAGGGGATTTATCCCCGCTGGGCTGCGCAGCGGCCCCAAGATTTTGCGGTCGCTGCGCAACCGAGCGGGGATGAATCCCCTCGCCACAGGGTTACTTCATTTCGTCAGGGTGATTGGTGCTTTCAACCGGCGCCTTGTCCGCCGTGTCAGCCAGCTCCACCCCCCAATCACCATGCAGGTACCAATCCTCCCCGATCATTTCGGCCGGGTGCATCGTTCGATCAGCCCCGTTACCACACGCCAAGGCGCTGGCCGGGCAATAGCGGTCGCAGCCCCAGCAAATGCGCTCGGGATGTTTCGGACTGATGGGAAAGGGCTTTGCCATGACGACCCCGTATAGCCGATGGGTGTGCCCATACCCTACCGCTCCAGGGCTAAAGTGCCCTTGATATCGATCAAGAACAGCCTGCATGACTGTAGCGGTGCTCTCGCCGGGTAAAATTATCTTGAAAATTGACAAGAATCATTATTATTCGCAGCAAAGCTTCCTAGACTCGGCCACCCCTTAGTTCTTCAGGAAGTCTTCACATGCGTACCCTTGCTCCGCTGTCTCTCGCCCTGCTGTTTCTCGCCCCCTTGGCCCAGGCCAAGGAATATCCCATTGGTGAACCGCAAATGTGCCCGGGTCTGGAGGTCGGCGCGGTGTACCTGCAACCGATTGAAATGGCCCCGGCCGGCATGATGCGCCCAACCGCCGAGTCTGACGTTCACCTGGAGGCCGATATCAGGGCCACGGCAGACAACCAGCAGGGTTTTCAGGAAGGCAGCTTCGTGCCCTACCTCAACGTGTCGTTCCAACTGAAAAAACAGGGCAACGACACCCCGCTCAAGGGCGACTTCCACGCCATGGTTGCCAATGACGGGCCGCACTATGGCGACAACGTGAAGCTGCTCGGTCCCGGCAAATACCAATTGACCTTCACCGTCCTGCCGCCTGGTGGTCATGACTCCCTCGGCCGGCATACCGACAAGGAAACCGGCGTGGCGCCGTGGTTTGAGCGCTGTGAACTGCATTACGAATTCGTCTACGCAGGGATTGGCAAAAAAGGCGGGTATTGAGGATGCGTCGCTCAACGAGCCGAACACCGCTATATCTGGCCGGGTGGATGCTGGTCGGCTTGCTGTTGCCCTCAATCGCCCATTCCCAACTGCTGACTTACGAGTTGAGCATGCGCGACGGGCATTTCACCCCGCCGCTGCTGGAAGTGCCGGCTGGGCAGCGCTTCAAGATCGTGCTGAAAAACGTCGGTCAGGGTCCGGCGGAATTTGAAAGCACGCCGCTGCGGGTCGAAAAGGTCCTGTCGCCCGGCGTCACGACTTTTGTCGTCATTCACCCGCTGCGCCCCGGGCACTATCCGTTTTTCGATGAATTCAACCCGCAACTGCCCGAGGGCGGAATCCTCGCCCAGTAGTCGGCGAACAGGAGGCGTTTGCATGACTCAATCCATGTTTATTGTCTGGCGTGAAAGCGTCGAGGCGCTGCTGGTAATCGGCATACTCCAGGCCTGGGTCAGTCGGCAGCAACAGGCCAGCCAGTTGCTGCGGTTCGTCTGGGCTGGCGTGGCCCTGGGTTTGCTGCTGTCGGGTGTGTTGGCCGGTCTGATTCTGTTGGCCGGCGAAGCCATGAGCGGCGCGGCCAATGAATGGTTCCAGGCTTCGTTGGCGCTGGTCGCCAGTCTGCTGATCGTGCAAATGGTCGGTTGGATGCACCGAAACGCCGGGACCCTGAAACACGATCTGACGCGTCACGCCGACCAGCGCTTGAGCCGCCAGGGAGGATGGGGGCTGATGGTACTGGCGTTGCTGGCCGTCAGCCGCGAAGGCAGTGAAACCGTGGTCTTCCTGTATGGCGCCGGTGCTCGTCTGCAAGGGGCGCCACTGGGTGTGTTCGCGGTGGGCGCGCTGGCCGGTCTGGTGCTGGCGCTGCTGACCATCTCCTTGCTGCACGGCAGTCGACGGTTCATCTCATGGCCGCGCTTCTTTGCCATCAGCGAAACCATCCTGTTGCTGTTGGGAGCGGCGCTGCTGGTCAGCGCCATCGAGCGGATCAGCGGACAGTTGCTCGCGATGGACTGGCCCGAAGTGGTCTATCACGGCATCGGCGACACGCTCTGGGACAGCAGCGCGGTACTGGATGACAGCCATGGCCTGGGTGGTTTCCTGGCGGATTTCACCGGCTATCGAGCCAGTCCCAGTGCCATGACCTTGTTGGTGTGGCTTGGTTACTGGCTGGTGGTTGCCGGCTGGCTACGCCCACGCAAAGCGCAAACGCTGCCATGTCCGACTTGAACCTCTGGCTGCAACGCCTGGGTGATGGCATGCGCCGCCACGGCGCAACCATTCGCGCCGTGCAATGGGCGGTGGTGCTGTTCTATGCGGTGCTGCTGGTGGTGCCGGCACTGTTGCCCTTGCCCAGTAGCCAGGCACGCCTGTTCGACAACCTCACGCTGCTGGCCCAGTTTCTGTTCTGGGGCATCTGGTGGCCGTTCGTGTTGCTGTCGATCGTGTTGTTTGGCCGGCTCTGGTGTGGCGTGCTGTGTCCTGAAGGCGCCTTGAGTGAATGGGCCAGCCAATATGGCAAGGGCCTGGGCGTGCCGCGCGGGGTGCGTTGGGCCGGCTGGCCGACCCTGGCGTTCTGCCTGACCACGATCTATGGGCAGTTGATCAGCGTCTATGACTATGCCCAGGCGGCGCTGCTGATCCTGGGAGGCTCGACCGTCGCAGCGGTGATCGTTGGCCTGCTGTTTGCCCGAGGCAAACGCGTGTGGTGCCGCTACCTGTGTCCAGTCAGTGGCGTCTTCGCCCTGCTCGCCCGTTTGGCACCGGTGCACTTTCAGGTGGACGAGCAACGCTGGCTGGAAAACCCCGCGCCGCGCCGCCCTCCCCCCAATTGCGCGCCATTGCTGGACATTCGCCGGATGCGCGGTGCCGCCGATTGCCACGCCTGTGGTCGCTGCAGTGGCCAGCGCGATGCGGTGCGTCTGATTGCCCGCTCCAGCAACCAGGAAATCCTTCACTCAACGGCAAACACCCTCTCACCCTGGGACGCGCGCTTGTTGTTGTTCGGCGTCATCGGCCTGGCCATGGGGGCCTTTCAGTGGACCGTCAGCCCTTGGTTCATTGCCTTGAAACAGAGCCTGGCCCAATGGCTGGTCGCCCATGAGCTGTTCTGGCCGTTACAGGACAACGCCCCCTGGTGGCTGCTGACCCACTATCCGCAGCTCAACGACAGTTTCAGCTGGCTCGATGGCTTTTGCATCGTCGCTTACTTGGGCATGAGCGCCTTGCTGCTGGGCACGTCGCTGATGCTGTTGATGCGCCTGGCGGCAAGACTCTCGGGGGATCCTGCACAATATTGGCCCTTGGCCATCACCCTGCCGCCCCTCGGCGGTGCAGGGTTGTTCCTCGGCTTGTCGGCCACCACCGTCAAACTGCTGCGCTATGAAGGGTTGTTGCTCGACTGGGTGCAACCGGCACGGGCTGGGCTGCTCGCGGCGGCAATCGCCTGGAACCTGTGGTTGGGCTACAAGCGCCTGGAACATGCACCCCGGCGGCTACTCGCAATGGCCTGCCTGGTATTGGCCAACGGCCTGGTGGGATATGGCTGGTGGTTGCAGTTCTGGGGATGGTGAGCACGCAGCGCCAGCGTTGCTCCCACCTGGATCAATGGCGTTCACGATACCTTGGAACCACGCAAAACCCTGTGGGAGCAAGGCTTGCTCGCGATCGCGGTGGGTCAGTTGGGGAAGTGTTGGCTGTGCAGACGCCTCGCGAGCAAGCTTTGCTCCCACGGTGGATTGCTTGCGTTCACGATACCTTGGAACGACGCGAAATCCTGTGGGAGCAAAGCTTGCTCGCGATCGCGGTGGGTTAGTTTGGGAGGGGTTGGCTGTACAGACGCCTCGCGAGCAAGCTGTGCTCCCACGATGGATCGCTGGCGTTCGCGATACCTTGGAACCGCGCGAAACCCTGTGGGAGCAAGCTTTGCACCCTCAGCGGATCGCTGGCGTTCACGATACCTTGGAACCACGCGAAGCCCTGTGGGAGCAAAGCTTGCTCGCGATCGCGGTGGGTCAGTTGGGGAGGTGTTGGCTGTGCAAGCGCCTCGCGAGCAAGCTTTGCTCCCACAGGCTAGACCTTGAACCGCGCCACCGTCTCATGCAGTGAACCGGCCATCTGCGCCAGGTCCTGGCCGGCGGTATCGGTATGCCGGGCCCCGAGCAATACCTGTTCGGACAGGTTGCGAATACCCACCAGGTTACGATCTACCTCCCGGGCCACCAGCGCCTGTTCTTCCGTGGCGCTGGCGATCATCAGGTTGCGCTCGTTGATCTGCGAGATCGAGCGGGCGATTTCATCCAGGGCATCGCCGGAGCGCCGGGCCACTTGCAGGGTGGCCTGCACCAGTTCGCTGTTGTTTTGCATGGCTGTCACGGCCTGCTCGCTGTCCTGGCGGATGTTGCCGATCATCTCTTCGATTTCCCGGGTCGAATCCTGGGTGCGATGGGCCAGGGCCCGAACTTCGTCAGCCACCACCGCAAAACCTCGCCCGGCATCGCCAGCGCGGGCCGCTTCAATGGCGGCGTTGAGGGCCAGCAGATTGGTTTGATCGGCGATGCTGCGGATCACGTCCAGCACCGAACTGATGTGCTCGACCCTGCCTGCCAACTGCTGGATGCGTCCTGAAGAGTCCGTGACCCCCAGCGCCAATGCGCTGATCGAAGCGACGGTCTCCTGAACCTGCTCACGACCGCGCTGGGCGGTTTGCTCGGAAATCCGCGAGGCTTCGCTGGTACTCACGGCGTTGCGCGCCACTTCATCCACCGCAGCGGTCATCTGGTTCACGGCCGCCGCGGCCTGTTCGATTTCCTGACCTTGCAGTTCCAGGGTGCTATTGGTCTGACTGCTCACCGCGCTGAGCTCTTCGGAGGAACTGGCCACGCGATCCACCGAAGCGGCAATGTGCCGGACCATGCTGTTGAGGCTCTGCTGCATGTCATGCATGTTGCTCATCACGCTGTCGTTTGCGCTCCCGGCATTCAGCGGTACGCGGATCGTCAAGTCGCCCTGGGCAATCTGGCTCAGCACCCGCGCCGCATCATCAGGCTCCCCGCCCAGCGGACGGGTCACGCTGCGGGTCACCAGGACTGCAACCGTACTGACCAGGGCCAGGCAGGCCAGCACCAGCGCCAGCATGTTGCGCCGCGCATCGCTGTAGCGCGCCTGGGCCAGTTGTTCACGCTCGACAAACAACTTGCCCTGCATCGCCATCAGCCCTTCCAGGCTTTTGTAGACCTCAAGCTCCGCCGGCATCACGCCTTGCTTGAGTTGGGTCATCGCGTCGTCCGTCGCACCCTGGCGAATCAACGTCTGGACCTGAACGAACGCGGCCACATACGCCTCACGGTGCTTCTTCAGTGCCGCATACGCCGTTTTGCCTTCGGGCTGGTCGAACAGCGGCTCCAGCGTGGTAAAGGCCTGGGTAATACGTTGCCGGGTCATGTCGATCGATTGCTGGACCTGCGCGTTGTTCTTGTCAATCAACAGGTCCCGGGTGTTCCTGGCGTTATCGCGCACACCCGTGGCGATCACCATGATCGGGTCGATCTTCGGCCAATCCTGTCTGACGATTTGCACCGCCTGGTCGCGCAGCGTGGCCAGGTCGTTCAAGGCGTATAACGCCAGGGCGATCAACGCCAGTGGCGCGATGGCAAAACCGATCACGATACGGTGGGCAGTGGTGAGTCTGGTCATATCAAATGCTCCCTGTTCAACTACCTGCCGATTGGCAGCGCATTTGAAAACCATAAGAAAAGCCATAAAAAAGAGCGGCCCGGCGATCCCGGACCGCTGTCGGTCCTGCGTCCCTGGGCAGGGTCAACTGCGTAACACGAACGAGGGAAACAACTCGCGCATGGCGGCCCACAATTCGGGCTGCAAGGCCTGTGCCGAGACACTGGAAAGATGGGGGTCGAGCATCCGGGCCGTGCGCACCAGTTGCACTGCGAAACGCGTGACGCTCTGCTCGCTCAGGCGGCGGGCCAGGGTCAACAACCGCTCGGGGTCGAACAAATGCCAATGCACGGTGGTCCGGCATTCATAATCCACGCCGCTGGCCAGCAGATGGTCGAGGCTGCGCCAGTTGGCGGCACCGCTGCCATGAACCCGAGTCACGTCCAGGGCGTCTTCGGGCAAAGCCTTGATGTCGAAGCCCACCCAGTCGGCAAGCCCGACCACTTTGGCGAAGGCCGCCGGTTTGATGCCGGCGCTGTGCAGGCCGATGCGAAAACCCATCTGCCGCACCTGCTCCATGGCCGGCGCCAAACCGTCCTGCAAGGTCGGCTCACCGCCGCTGAACACCACGGCGTCAAGCAGATCCTGGCGACGCTGCAGAAATGCCAACACCCGACACCAATCCACCTCTTCGCTGCCGCGCGGCGGGATCAGTTGCGGGTTATGGCAATAACGACAACGCCAGGCGCAGCCCTGGCAAAACAGTACGCAAGCCAGTTGGCCCGGATAATCGAGGGTGGTCAGGGGCACCATGCCCCCGACCCGTAGCGCTCGACTCATGGACGCCCGGCCGCGCTTTCAGTGAAATGAACCCGTTCGCGATGCTCGGACTGTTTGCCCGGGTTGAAGGCCGCCACCGGACGGTGATAACCCATCACTCGGGTCCAGACTTCGCAACGTTGACGCTGGGCTTGTGGAAGGCTTTGCGATGCATTCATGGGTGAAGCTCCTTGCGGTTGATGGATCGGATCAGTGAACGCTGCCTGCCAACTGCTGTTGCACCAGCAAGGCCTCGTCGCATTTGGGGCAAAACTCGTGTTCGCCAGCCAGGTAGCCGTGGACCGGGCAGATGGAAAACGTCGGCGTGATGGTCAGGTACGGCAGACGGAAACGTCCCAGGGCCTTGCGCACCAGCTGCTTGCAGGCCTGTGTGGAGGAGATCTGCTCGGCCATGTACAGGTGCAGCACGGTGCCGCCGGTGTATTTGCATTGCAGTTCGTCTTGCAGTTCCAGGGCTTCGAACGGATCGTCGGTGAAGCCCACTGGCAATTGCGACGAGTTGGTGTAATACGGGGCGATCGGACTGCCGGCCTGCAGGATATCGGGGTAACGCTTGAGGTCCTCCTTGGCGAAGCGGTAGGTGGTGCCTTCGGCGGGTGTGGCTTCCAGGTTGTAGAGGTGGCCGGTTTCTTCCTGGAAGCGCAGCAGCGTGGCGCGCACGTGATCCAGCAGTTTCAGGGCGAATGCCCGGCCTTGCTCGGTATGCAGGCCTTGCTGGTCATCGGTGAAATTGCGCAGCATTTCGTGCAGGCCGTTCACGCCGATGGTGGAGAAGTGATTGCGCAGGGTGCCCAGGTAGCGCTTGGTGTACGGGTACAACCCGGCGTCCATGTGGTGCTGGATGACCTTGCGCTTGACCTCCAGGCTTTCCTTCGCCAGTTCCATCAGCGTATCGATGCGCTGCAGCAACGCGCTGGTGTCACCTTTGTACAGGTAGCCCAGGCGTGCGCAGTTGATCGTCACCACACCCAATGAGCCGGTCTGTTCCGCCGAGCCGAACAGGCCACCTCCGCGCTTGAGCAACTCGCGCACATCCAGTTGCAGGCGGCAGCACATCGAGCGCACCTGGTTGGGTTGCATGTCCGAGTTGAGGAAGTTCTGGAAGTACGGCAAACCGTAACGGGCGGTCATTTCGAACAGGCGATCGGCGTTCTCGCTGTCCCACGGGAAGTCGTGGGTGATGTTGTAGGTCGGGATCGGGAAAGTGAACACCCGCCCCTTTGCATCACCGGCCTGCATCACCTCGATGTAGGCACGATTGATCAGTTCCATTTCTTCCTGCAGGTCGCCATAGGCGAACGGCATCTCCTGGCCGCCAATCACCGGGATCTGTTCGCGCAGATCCTCCGGGCAGACCCAGTCGAATGTGAGGTTGGTAAAAGGTGTTTGCGTGCCCCAACGTGACGGCACGTTGAGGTTGTAGATGAACTCCTGCAGCGACTGACGGACCTCGCCGTAGCTGAGTTTGTCTTTGCGCACGTAGGGCGCCAGGTAGGTGTCGAACGAGCTGAACGCCTGGGCACCGGCCCATTCGTTTTGCAGCGTGCCGAGGAAATTCACCATCTGCCCCAAGGCGCTGCTCAAATGTTTGGGCGGCCCGGCCTCGACCCGTCCCGGCACCCCGTTGAGGCCTTCGTGCAACAGCGTGCGCAGGGACCAGCCGGCGCAGTAGCCGGCGAGCATGTCCAGGTCGTGGATATGCAGGTCGGCCTCGCGGTGCGCCTGGCCGATGGTCTGGCTGTAGACCTCGTCGAGCCAATAGTTGGCGGTGACCTTGCCCGACACGTTCAATATCAGCCCGCCGAGGGAGTAACCCTGGTTGGCGTTGGCCTGTACGCGCCAGTCTTCGCGGTCCAGGTATTCATTCATTGAGGTGGCGACTTCCACCAGGGTCCGGCGATCCCGGCGCAGACGTCCATGTTGCTCGCGGTAGACGATATAGGCGCGCATCGCCAGAAAGAAACCGGCATCCATCAGCACTCGCTCGACACGGTCCTGGATCTGCTCGACGTTCAAGCGTGTTTGCCCTTCCAATCGCGTCAGCACCGCTTCCAGCAACCCTTCGGCCTCGGATTCGGCGTATTCGCCAGTGGCCTTGCCGGCGGCGATCAGCGCTTGGCGAATCTTGTCCGCGTCGAAGGCAACCACACTGCCATCGCGCTTGTGCAAGCGGTTACAGCCTACTGAGATCAACGTGCTCTGCATTTTGGCTCCAGACACTACATATAGATAATTAACAAGCTTCAAACACAATATGCAGTGGAGAGTACGGCCAAAAGTCAGGGTTGCAATTGATCGATATCAAGAATCGAGGGTGGACTGCCCTTCAGGCTTGAAGGACATTTGAAGGCACCCCAGATCCCCAGTGGGAGCGGGCTTGCTCGCGAAGGGGCCAGCACATTCAACATCACTGCAAGCAGACCCACCGCCTTCGCGAGCAAGCCCGCTCCCACATGGGTTACGGAGTGATTGTTGGATTTGGATTCACCACAGATCCCCTTGTGGGACCTGAGCACTGCTCACCCACCACTCATGTTCATGAACCGCACAATCTGCACTTCCCCACCAGGGTTGAAGTCGTGACGCAGGGGTTTGCCGCGCAGCGCCTGTTGCACCGCCTGGATCACCGGTTGATCGTCCAGCGGATAGCGCCGCAGCAAGCTGCGCAGGTCCAGAGAGTCCTCCTGCCCAAGGCACAGCAGCAATCGCCCTTCAACGGTCATGCGTACCCGGTTGCAACTGGCGCAAAAGTTGTGGGTATTGGGCGAAATGAACCCGATCCGGGTCTGCGCATGCTGCTCCAGGCGCACATAACGCGCCGGGCCGCCGCTGTTTTCGGTGCTGTC
Source organism: Pseudomonas hefeiensis (assembly GCF_030687835.1). NCBI lineage: Bacteria > Pseudomonadati > Pseudomonadota > Gammaproteobacteria > Pseudomonadales > Pseudomonadaceae > Pseudomonas > Pseudomonas hefeiensis. The sequence goes on along the minus strand of NZ_CP117449.1, from coordinate 3,119,118 downwards.
GAGCAACCGGTGATGGCTGGCAATGACAGCCCGGACTTCATCGCTGGAACAGAACGACTCGCCCCGCGAACGCCCGACCTCGCCCAAGGGCATTTCCTCGATGAAGCTGATGTCGATGCGTTGCTCGATGGCGTACTGCACCAGCGCCGGGACTTCATCGAAGTTGCGTCCTTTCATCACCACGCAGTTGAGCTTGATCCGCTCGAACCCCGCGGCCTTCGCCGCGTCAATGCCCGCCAACACCTGATCCAGGTCACCGTTGCGGGTGATCGCCCGAAAACGCTCGCCATCCAAGCTGTCCAGGCTGATGTTCATGCGCTTGACCCCGGCATCGACCAGCGGCCGGGCCAGTCGCCCCAGCTGCGAACCGTTGCTGGTCATCACCAGTTCCCGCAGGCCGGGCAACGCCGCGATGTCGCGACACAGCCCGACGATGCCCGGACGGATCAGCGGTTCACCACCGGTCAGGCGGATTTTCTTGACCCCCAGCCCCACGAACAGCCGCGCCAATCGGTGCAGTTCCTCCAGGGTCAACACTTGCTGGCGCGGCAGGAAGGTCATGTTTTTCGCCATGCAATACACACAGCGAAAATCACAACGATCGGTCACCGACATCCGCAGATAATCGATCTGGCGCCCAAATCCGTCCTGCAACACGGCGTTCATGTCTGTCCCCTGATTGAGCCGGTGCTCACTGCACCAGCGGCGAGTCGGCGCCCTGAAGATGAATGCCGCGAATGTCCGCCGCACCGATCAGGGTTTGCAGGTACTGCACCAGCGCCTTCTGCCACACGCCTTGTTGCAGCTGGGTGCGAATCGCCGTCGCCACCGCCTCATAAGGCAACGGTTGGCCTTCGACACGCTGATCGATGCTGATCACATGCCAGCCGTAGCGACTTTCCAGCGGATTGCCCACCAGGCCCGCCGGCAAGGCAAACAACTGGCGCTCCAGTTCGGGCACGGTCTGGCCCTTGCTGATCTGCCCCAGCGAGCCGCCCTGTGCCTTGGACGGGCAGGCCGAGTGGTTCAACGCCAGTTCAGCAAAGCTGCCGGGGAACTCGTCCAGGCGTTGCAGCAGGATTTCGGCCTGGCCGCGCGCCTGATCACGAGCTTCGGCGTCGTCCGGTGCGCATTCGAGCAGGATGTGCCGCACCGCCAGCAACGGTGCGCTGTGAAAGCGCGCCCGATTGCTTTCGTAGTAGCGCAGGCAGGTCGCCTCGTCACATTGCGGCACCTGCACCTCACGTTCGAGCAACAGCCGCGTGGCCGCCTCTTCTTCGTTTTCACCGGCGCCCACCTGCAACGCCAGCCCCAGTTCGGCGATGCGTTGCTGGAGCAACTCGCGGATCACCAACGCCCGGGCAGCCTGGTAGACCGCATCCTCGCGGCTCTCAGCCGGGTGATATTGCAGCTCCTGGGCCATCGCCTGGGGGGTGATCGACACCCCGTTGACGCTGATGATCGGCCACTCCTGCTCACTGCTGGCGATCAATTGTGCCGCAGCTTCATCGCCCGCCGCCGGTCCGGCCTGGGCCGGTTCGAACTGCACCGCGCCCGCCGGTTCGATGTCGCTAACCGGCGCGGTCACTGGCGCCGTTTTCGCCGAAGAACCACAGCCGCCGCTGCCCCCGTTACCACCGCCACATCCGCATCCACTAGCCATGATCGTCTCCTTAAAACTTCTGCCGTACGATTTGATAACGACGTCCCAGATACCAGACCGGCGCACTGACGATATGGACGAGACGGGTGAACGGGAACAGCACGAACAGGGTCAGGCCCAGCACCACATGAAGCTTGTAGACCAAGCCCACCGGCGCAATGGCTGCGGCCGCCTCCACCGGACGCAACAGCACGGTGTTCTGTGCCCAGTCGGCCAGCATCACCATCACGGAGCCGTCCATGTGGGCGGTGGACGCCACAATGGTCATCAACCCCAGCACCAGTTGCACCAGCAGCACCACCAACACCAGGATGTCCGAGGTACTGGAAGTGGCGCGCACCCGTGGGTCGCTCAGCCGCCGATTAAGCAGCATCACCAGGCCGATCAGACCCAGCACCCCAAAGAAACCGCCGGAAACCATCGCCAGCAACTGCTTGTTCTCAGTGCTCAACACATGGTGATAGATCGCCGCCGGCGTCAGCAGGCCGACAAAGTGGCCGGCCAGGACGAACAACACACCGATATGGAACAGGTTGCTCGCCACGCGCATGCCACGGTTGCTCAGCATTTGGCTGGAGCCGGCCTTCCAGGTGTACTGGGACAGGTCAAACCGCGCCCAACTGCCGATCAGGCAAATCGCCAAAGCGACATAGGGGTAGACCCCGAACATCAACAGATCCCATTTAGACATTGCCCACCTCCCCGGCCGGCGCTGCGGCCTGCCCTTCATGCTGAAAATCCACCCAATGCAACGGCACCGCGCTTTCGTCCCGGGCCTTGCCCGGTGCGCTCGGCAGTGAACTGCAACGGTCCTGCTGCTCGGCCTTCATGAAATCCACCGCCTCCTCTTCCCAGATCCTGTCCAGGGCTTCGAGGGAATCGTCCCGAGGCTCGGCCTTCACCTGCTCACGCAACTCGGCCACCGCCACCTGGGGCTCGGCCCCGGCGATTTGCAGCAAGGCCCGGAAACAACTGGCGTAGGCGCTTTCCCGCTCTTCCAGGCGCGCCGCCAGCAAGGCCAGCAGATGCGCCACATCGGCCAGTCCTTCGCGGGCCTCGATGTCTTCGCGGGTGGAGAGAAACTCCAGGTACAACGGGATGTAATCCGGCAGTTCCTTCACGCCGATGGCAAAACCGGCCTCTTCGTACTGGGCCATCATGTCGACCATGGCCTGGCCCCGATCGCGGGACTCACCGTGGACATGTTCGAACAACAGCAGCGACAGCGAGCGGCCACGGCCGAACAGCGCGCCGTAGTGCTCCTGGCCGTCCATCAGGTCCTGGCCACAGATCAGTTCCAGCAGCTCGAACAGCCCGGCGCGCTGCTTCGGGCTGATTTCCCGTGCCTGCACAATCGCCTGCTCCAGCTCGTCGCGACCGGCCACCAGGGTCTCGGTCGGATAATCGAGCAGCAACGAAATCACCTTGAGAATGCGCATGTTCATTCCTCCCACAACTGCACGGTTTTGATGACGTCGCGGCGATTGGCCTTCTTGGCACCGAACATGTTGGTGTCGGAACTGCCGCTGCAGCCGCTGCCGAAACTGAAACCACAACCGGAGCGTTCAGCGAACGCATCGCTCATGGCGTCTTCGCGGTGGGCGCTTGGCACGACAAAACGGTCTTCGTAGTTGGCGATGGCCAGGTAGCGGTACATCTCCTCGACCTGGTTCACGCTCAGGCCGACATCGGCCAGCACTTGCAGGTCCTGCACGCCGTCCACCTGCTCAGAACGCTTGTAGGCACGCATTGCCAGCAGGCGTTTGAGGGCGCGCTTGACCGGTTTTTCATCGCCGGCGGTGAGCATGTTGGCCAGGTAGCGCAGCGGAATCCGCAGGCTGTCGACGTCCGGGATCACCCCGTTCATGCCCACGGTGCCGGCCGCCGCAGCGTTCTGGATAGGCGACAGTGGCGGCACGTACCAGACCATTGGCAAGGTGCGGTATTCAGGGTGCAACGGCAGCGCGAGTTTCCAGTCCACGGCCATTTTGTAGACCGGCGAGCGTTGCGCCGAGTCGATTACCGACTGCGGTACGCCGTCGGCCAGGGCCTGGCGAATCACCGCCGGGTCGTTCGGGTCGAGGAAAATCTCCAGTTGTTTCTCATACAGGTCGTGCTCGTTGGCGGTGCTCGCCACTTCACTGATGCGATCGGCGTCATACAGCAGCACACCGAGGTAGCGAATCCGGCCGACACAGGTTTCAGCGCAAACCGTTGGCATCCCGGCTTCGATGCGCGGGTAGCAGAAAATGCATTTCTCCGACTTGCCGCTCTTCCAGTTGAAGTAGATCTTCTTGTACGGGCAGCCGCTGATGCACATGCGCCAGCCCCGGCACTTCTCCTGGTCGATCAGGACGATGCCGTCCTCCTCGCGTTTGTAGATCGCCCCGCTCGGGCAAGACGCCGCGCAGGTCGGGTTCAGACAGTGCTCGCACAGGCGCGGCAGGTACATCATGAACGTGTTTTCGTATTCTCCGTAGATGTCCGCCTGGATCTGGTCGAAGTTCTTGTCCTTGCGCCGCTTGGCGAACTCGGTACCGAGGATTTCCTCCCAGTTCGGGCCCCACTCGATTTTCTCCATGCGTTTGCCAGTCACCAGCGAGCGCGGCCGTGCGGTGGGTTGATGCTCGCCCAAAGGCGCGGTGTGCAGGTGCTGGTAGTCGAAATCGAACGGTTCGTAGTAATCGTCCAGGCTCGGCAGGTCCGGGTTGGCGAAGATGTTCGCCAGCACGCGGAACTTGCCGCCGATGCGCGGGTTGATCGAGCCGTCGGCGTTGCGGATCCAGCCCCCCTTCCACTTGTCCTGGTTTTCCCACTCCTTGGGATAGCCGATGCCAGGCTTGGATTCGACGTTGTTGAACCAGGCGTATTCCATGCCTTCGCGGCTGGTCCAGACGTTCTTACAGGTAATCGAGCAGGTGTGACAGCCGATGCATTTGTCCAGGTTCAGAACCATGCCGATTTGTGAGCGAATTTTCATCTCAGTTCTCCTCGATATCGGTGGGCAGTGGACGCGGCAGATCATCGCCACTGGAACCGTCGAGCCAATCGACCTTGGACATTTTGCGCACCACGACGAACTCGTCGCGGTTGCAACCGACCGTGCCGTAATAGTTGAAGCCGTAGGCCTGTTGTGCGTAACCACCGATCATGTGAGTGGGCTTGAGCACCACGCGGGTCACCGAGTTGTGGTGGCCGCCACGGGTCTTGGTGGTTTCCGAGCCGGGCACGTTCACAATCCGTTCCTGGGCGTGATACATCATCACCATGCCCTCCTTGACCCGCTGGCTGACCACCGCACGGGCGGTCAGCGCACCGTTGACGTTGAAGCATTCAATCCAGTCGTTATCCTCAATACCGGCGCGCTTGGCGTCGACTTCCGAGAGCCAGACGATCGGCCCGCCTCGGCTCAAGGTGAGCATCAGCAAGTTGTCGCTGTAGGTGCTGTGGATGCCCCACTTCTGGTGCGGGGTGATCCAGTTCAGGACGATCTCGGTCTCGCCATTGCTGCGCTTGCCCTTCACGCCTTCGATGGTGCGGGTGTTGACCGGCGGCCGATAACTCATCAGTTGCTCGCCGAACGCCTGCATCCACGGGTGATCCTGGTAGAACTGCTGGCGGCCGGTGATGGTGCGCCATGGAATCGCTTCGTGAACGTTGGTGTAACCGGCGTTGTAGCTGACGTGATCGTCTTCCAGGCCAGACCAGGTCGGGCTGGAAATGATCTTGCGCGGCTGTGCCTGAATGTCGCGGAAGCGAATCGCCTCGTGGGCCTTGGACAGCGCCAGGTGGCTGTGATCGATGCCGGTGAATTTCGACAGGGCCGCCCAAGCCTTGACGGCCACCTGGCCGTTGGTTTCCGGGGCCAGGGACAGAATCACTTCGGCCGCGTCAATGGCGCTGTCGATCTTCGGCCGCCCCTGGCTGATACCGGCGTCGACCTCATGGTGATTGAGCTCACCGAGGAATTTCACTTCATCGTCGGTGTTCCAGTTGATGCCTTTGCCGCCGTTGCCGAGTTTCTCCAGCATCGGGCCCAGGGAGGTGAACTGCTTGTAGATGTTCGGGTAATCGCGTTCCACCACGTGCAGGTTCGGTGCGTTCTTGCCCGGTTGCGGCGCCACGCCAGCGCTTTTCCAATCGGTGCCGCCAAACGGCTGGGCCAGTTCGCCGACGCTGTCATGCATCAATGGCACGGTGACCAGGTCTTTCTCGACACCCAGGTGCCCGACCGACATGGCGGAGAACGCCTTGGCGATGCCCTTGTAGATTTCCCAGTCGGAACGCGATTCCCACGCTGGATCGATGGCAGCGGACAGCGGGTGGATGAACGGGTGCATGTCCGAGGTGTTCATGTCGTCTTTTTCGTACCAGGTTGCGGTCGGCAAGACGATGTCGGAATACACGCAGGTCGAGGACATGCGGAAGTCCAGGGTAGTCACCAGGTCCAGTTTGCCGATGGCACCGTTGTCGACCCATTCAGCCTCGGTAGGCTTGGATTCGCCACCAAAGCCGATGTCTTCGTTCATCACGCCATTCTTGGTGCCCAGCAGGTACTTGAGCATGTACTCGTGGCCTTTGCCCGAGGAGCCCAACAGGTTGGAGCGCCAAATGAACATGTTGCGCGGGAAGTTTTCCGGGCTGTCAGGTTGTTCGCAGGCAAACCGCAGACTGCCGTCTTGCCAGGACTTGACCACGTAGTCTTTCGGGTCCATGCCGGCGGCAGCGGCATCGCGGCAAATGTTCAGCGGGTTGGTGTTCAGTTGCGGCGCGCTGGGCAACCAGCCGGCGCGTTCGGCGCGGATGTTGTAGTCCAGGGCGTGCTCGGGAAACTGCGATTTGTCCGCCAGGGGCGACAGCACGTCGTGCATGCTCATCTTCTCGTGGCGCCATTGCGAACTGTGGCCATAGAAGAAGCTGGTGCCGTTCATCTGCCGTGGTGGACGGTTCCAGTCCAGGCCGAAGGCCAGGGGCAACCAGCCACATTGCGGACGGAGTTTCTCCTGGCCGACATAGTGGGCCCAGCCGCCGCCGGTCTGGCCGACACAACCACACAGCATGAGCATATTGATCAGCCCACGGTAGTTCATGTCCATGTGGTACCAGTGGTTCATCGCCGCGCCGACGATGATCATCGAACGGCCACGGGTCTTGTCGGCGTTGTCGGCGAATTCGCGGGCGATCTGGATCGCCTTCTCGCGGCTTACGCCCGTGATCTGCTCCTGCCAGGCCGGGGTGCCAGGCACCGAGGCGTCGTTGTAGTCCTTGGCGACGTTAGCGCCGCCCAGACCACGGTCGATGGCCAGGTTGGCCGCCGACAGGTCAAACACCGTGGCGACCTTGACCACGCTGCCGTCGGCCAGCACCACGTTGTGTACCGGCACCCGACGGTACTGCACCGCATCACCGGCCACGTGCTGGAAGTACTCCTGGGCTTCACCGGCAAAATACGGGAAGGCCACTTCAGCCACGTCATCGCCAATCAGGCTGAGCTTGAGGTCGATCTCACGGCCCTCGCCGCCTTCACGGGCAAGAATGTTCCATTTGCCCTCTTCGCCCCAGCGATAGCCGATGGAACCTTGGGGGGAAACCAGTTCACCGCTGGCATCCAGGGCGATGGTTTTCCACTCAGGGTTGTTTTCCTGGCCGAGGTTGTTGGTCAGGTCACTGGCGCGCAGGAAGCGATCAGGCTGGTAGCCGGCCCCCGGTGCCACGCCGAGCATCGGCTTGAGCATCACCAGCACCGGCAGGTCGGTGTAGCGCTTGGCGTACTCGGTGAAGTAGGCGCTGGGCTTGTCCAGGTGAAATTCTTTGAAGATCACATGGTTGAACGCCTGGGCCAGTGCCGCGTCGGTGCCCTGCTTGGGGTTGAGCCACAGGTCGGTGAGCTTGGCGACTTCCGAATAGTCCGGGGTGATCGCCACGGTCTTGGTGCCCTTGTAGCGCACCTCGGTGAAAAAGTGCGCGTCGGGGGTACGGGTCTGCGGGACGTTGGAGCCCCAGGCAATGATGTAGTTGGAGTTGTACCAGTCGGCCGATTCCGGCACGTCGGTTTGCTCGCCCCAGACCATCGGCGAGGCTGGCGGCAGGTCGCAGTACCAGTCGTAGAAACTCAGGCACACGCCACCGATCAGCGACAGGTAACGCGAACCGGCGGCGTAGCTGACCATCGACATCGCCGGGATCGGCGAGAAGCCAACCACCCGGTCCGGGCCGTATTGCTTGACGGTGTAGACGTTGGCGGCGGCAATGATCTCGTTGACTTCTTCCCAGTTGGAACGGATGAAACCGCCCATGCCGCGCTTGCTTTTATACGAGTCGGCCTTGGCCTTGTCCTCGACGATGCTGGCCCACGCCTCGACCGGCGCCAGGGTCTGCCGGGCTTCGCGCCACAGCTTGAGCAAGGGCTTGCGGATCTTCGGGTACTTGAGCCGGTTGGCACTGTAGATGTACCAACTGTAGCTGGCGCCCCGAGGGCAGCCGCGCGGCTCGTGGTTAGGCAGGTCGTTACGGGTACGCGGATAGTCGGTCTGCTGGGTTTCCCAGGTAATCAGGCCGTTCTTGACGTAGATTTTCCACGAGCACGAACCGGTGCAGTTCACCCCGTGGGTAGAACGCACGATCTTGTCGTACTGCCAGCGGGAGCGGTAAACGTTCTCCCAGTCGCGGGACTCCTTGCGGGTCTCGCCATGACCATCGGAAAACTCGCCTTGCTTGCGGTTGAAAAACCGCAGTTGATCCAGTAAATGACTCACAGTGTGTTCCTCTCAGGCTTGCTCCGCGGGGTCTGCGCCCCGCCCACGCAGGTTTAGGTTCGGCTTAGCACGGTGTCGCGGCGCCCTTGCGGGCATACCACCACCAGGTCACCACGATGCAGCTCAGGTAGAAGCCGACGAACATGTAGAAGGCCATCTCCGGGCCGCCGGTCAGGGCCATCGAAGTGCCGAATGATTTGGGGATGAAGAACGCGCCGAAGGCGCCCATGGCCGAGCTGAAACCCAGCACCGCGGCCGACTCCTTGCCAGCGTTCTTGAGCGCTTGTTCGCGCAGCTCGGGCTTTTGGCCGCGGCTGGCTTTTTCATGCAGGGTGCGGAAGATCACCGGGATCATGCGGAAGGTCGAACCGTTGCCCACGCCAGTGGTGATGAACAGCAACATGAACATCCCCAGGAAGCCGTAGAAGTTGCCGCCCTGGCCGCCTTGGGGCAGGAAATGAAGGACCCCGAACACCATCGCGATCATCAGTACGAAGTTCCACAACGTGACCTTCGCACCACCGAGCTTGTCCGCCAGCCAGCCACCCAGTGGCCGCACCAGAGCACCGACCAGCGGGCCGAGGAAAGCGAACTTCAGGGCGATCACTTCCGGAAACGAGGTTTTGATCAGCAGTGGAAACGCAGCGGAGAAGCCAATGAACGAGCCGAAGGTCGCCAGGTACAACCAGCACATCAGCCAGTTGTGCTTGCGCTTGAAAATCACTGCCTGCTCGCTGAACGAAGCACGAGCGCTGGACAGGTCGTTCATGCCGAACCAGGCAATCACGGTCACGGCGAGGATGAACGGCACCCAGATGAAACCGGCGTTCTGCAGCCACAGCGAGCTGCCGTCAGCCAGTACCTGCGGTTGGCCGCCCATGAAGCCGAACACGCCGAAGGAAATCACCAGCGGCACGCTGAACTGCATCACCGACACGCCCAGGTTGCCCAGCCCGGCGTTCAGGCCCAGGGCCGTGCCCTGTTGGGCCTTGGGGTAAAAGAAGCTGATGTTGGACATGCTCGAAGCGAAGTTGCCGCCACCAAAGCCACAGAGCAGCGCGATCAGCACGAACACACTGTAAGGCGTGGCCGGATCCTGCACGGCAAAACCCATCCACAGCGCCGGCAACAGCAGCGACGCAGTGCTCAGGGCCGTCCAGCGACGACCGCCGAAGATCGGCACCATGAACGAATAGAAGATGCGCAAGGTCGCGCCGGACAGCCCCGGCAACGCCGCCAGCCAGAACAGCTGGTCGGTGCTGAAGCTGAAGCCGATGGCGTTCAGGCGCACGATCACCGTGCTCCAGACCATCCACACGGCGAAGGCCAACAGCAGCGCCGGAATCGAAATCCACAAATTGCGCCGGGCAGTCTGTTTGCCACTCTTGCCCCAGAAAGCAGGGTCTTCCGGACGCCAGTCATGAATGACCGGGCCCTTTTCAGGCGTTTGTAGAACGGACATGTTCTTCTCCTTGGGCAATGCTGGAAAACGGGGACTGGAGGGCCGGCGGCTGTTTACCCAGCAGCGGGCGCTTGCGAACTTCGGTGAGGTACATCCAGATGAGGGAGACCCAGACCACGCCGTACATCAACATGAAGCAGGACGAGCGCACGCCGGTGAGGTCCACCAGGGCGCCGAACATGATCGGCAGCACGAACCCGCCCAGGCCGCCGGCCAGTCCGACGATGCCGGACACCGCGCCCATGTTTTTCGGGTAGTCGTTGGCGATGTACTTGAAGACCGAGGCCTTGCCGAACGCGAAGGCGATGCCCATCACGAACAGCAGCACGGTGAACAGCGTGGCGTTGAGGCCGATGTGAAAATCCACGGTACCGTTGACGGTCTGCACTTGCAGTTGGGTCTGTGGATACGAGAGCAGGAACAGGCAGATCCAGCTGACCCACAACACCCACCAGGTCACGCTCTGAGCGCCCCAGCGGTCGGACATCCAGCCACCGACCGCTCGCAGTACGCCACCGGGCAGCGAGAAGCACGCCGCCAACAGCGCCGCGCTTTGCAGGCTGAAGCCGTATTCCTGCACGTAGTACTTGGTCATCCACAGGGCCAGGGCCACATAGCCGCCGAACACGATCGAGTAGTACTGGCAGTAGCGCCACACCGCCGGTTCTTTCAGGGCTTTCAATTGCTCGCGCAAAGTGGCGCCGCCAGCGCCGCTGTGTTCTTTTTTCTCGGTGGTGAGGAACCAGAACAGCAGCGCGGTGATGAACAGGATGGCGCTGAACACCTTCGGCACCAGGTGCCAGGAACCGAAGGCGATCAACGCCGGAGCGAGGAATTTGGTCAACGCGGCGCCAGCGTTACCCGCGCCGAACACACCCATGGCAAAGCCCTGGTTCTGTTTATCGAACCACTTGGCGACATAAGCGATGCCCACCGAGAACGATCCGCCGGCCAGCCCGACGAACAGGCCCAGCACCAGAAACTGCCAGAACTCGGTGGCCAGGGTGATCAGGTACAGCGGCAGCACACAGGAGAGCATCAGCAGGAAGAACACGATGCGCCCACCGAAGCGGTCGGTCAGCAGACCCAGAGGCAGGCGCACCAGGGAACCGGTCAGCACCGGCGTAGCGGCCAGCAGACCGAACTGGGTTTCGTTGAGCGCCAGCATTTCCTTGATCGGAACACCGAGCACGGCAAACATCATCCAGACCATGAAGCACACGGTGAAGGCCAGGGTGCTCATCCCCAGTACCAATCCTTGTTGCACTTGCGCTCGCATCTTGATGCACTCCCCGTCAGTTCGATGAGCGCAGCCTAGTGATGCCTACCCCGCCAAAACTTGACCTGGGTCAACGTGCGTCCCGGCGGTGCTGGCCTATGCTGGGGCCGTCTACCTCTTAGGGGGTAGAGCCTGAAGTTGATAAGAACCTTTATTTATCAAGGCTTTGAACACGTCGACCGACGCTTCTATCAAAATGAAGCGGCCGACAACTCTTTAGAGGTAGTACGCCCCGGATCGGCTGCTACCCTCCCCCCCACGCCAGGGCGCCCCCCCATGTTCGGTTTGCAGATTTTCTTCCAGGGCCCGTCTCGATGATGCGTTGGCTGCGCAGTTCCCTGCCCGCTCGCGCCGGGCTAGCGGTGATCCTGATCGCCATCCTCGCCCTGGCCAGCTCCTTGAGCGCCGGGCTCATTGCCTGGTTTAGCCAGGGCGATGCGGCCGCCATCAACACCGCCGGTTCCGTGCGCATGGAGACCTATCACCTGAGCTGGAAATTGGCAGCCGGGGCCAGCGACGATATCCCGGCAATCATCGACAGCCTGCAACAACGCCTCCAAAGCCCGTCCCTGCGCGCGGTGCTGGAAGACGGACCGGAGACCTCCCTGCATCTGAGCTATCAGAGCCTGGTGCAGCGTTGGAACCAGACCTTGCGTCCGGCCATCGAACGCGGCGATTCGGCATTCTTCCAGGCCAGCGCCGGTTCCTTCGTTACGCAACTGGACCAGTTCGTCACCCTGTTGCAACGCCAGAGTGAGCACAAGCAAGCCTGGCAACAGACGATCCAGGGCATGGCGCTGTTCAGCACCATGATCATCCTGTTGATCGGTCTGTATGAATTACAGTACGGCGTGGTCACGCCCTTGCAGGAGTTGGTGGACGCCACCCAACGCTTTCGCCGTGGCGAGTTCCAGGTGCGGGTCAACCATCATTCCGAGGATGAACTGGGCCAGTTGGCGACCAGCTTCAACACCATGGCCGAGACCATTGAGCAATCCCACCGCACCCTGGAGAATCAGGTCCGGCAAAAGACCCTGAACCTGCAACAGGCCAATGCCGCCCTGGAACTGCTGTATCAGAGCAGCCGCAGCCTGGCCACGCGACAGGCCAACGCCGAAGGGCTGGATGAACTGATCAGTCGGTTCCAGCAGCGGCTGCCGGGCCTGCGCCTGTCGCTGTGCCTGCAAGGTCAATTGCAGGCACCTGCCCGGCAACTGCTGTCGCTGCATGGCGCCAACAGCCGCGAGGTCTGCGCCAGCAGCGATTGCGCCACCTGCCAGAAACATCACAGCGCCCGGCCGCAGACGTTCAGCATCAGTAACCAGGGCACGGAACTGGGTGAGCTCAAGGCGCATTTCGTCGACGGTCATGCGGCGCAACCCTGGGAAACCGCACTGATCCAAGCCCTGGCGAACCTGATCGGCACCTCGCTGTCTCTCAAGCGCCAGCGCGAACAGGACCATCGCCTGCTGCTGCTCGATGAGCGCACGATCATTGCCCGCGAGCTGCATGACTCCCTGGCCCAGGCCCTGTCCTACATGAAGCTGCAAGTCAGCCGCATGCAAACGCTGATGCGACGCGGCGAGCCGGTGCAAACCCTGGAAACCGTCACCGCCGAACTGCGCGAAGGACTGAACAATGCCTACCGTCAGTTGCGTGAGCTGCTCACCACGTTCCGTTTGCAAATCCACGACGACGGGTTGGTCCAGGAACTCAAGGACACCGCTGAAGAGTTCTCCCGCCGGGGGGATTTCCGGGTGCATCTGTTCGTCGACACCCTGGCCTTCGAGCTGTCGGCCAGCGAGCAGATCCATATCCTGCAGATCACCCGCGAAGCGCTCTCCAACTGCCTGCGCCATGCCCACGCAGAGAACGCCTGGCTCGAACTGCGTCAGGAAGGCGAGACCGTGCGACTGTCGGTCGAAGACGATGGCCGGGGCTTCAGTGGCGAAGTGGACCAGCGCGAACATCACGGCCTGAACATCATGAACGAACGGGCCCGCAGCTTGCGCGGCGAACTGCAAATTCTCTCCCGAACGCCCCAGGGCACCCGTATCCAGGTGCATTTCCAACCGGAATTCCTGGGCCAACACAGCGAAGGTCTCGCATCATGAACGCCCCCCTGCGTCACACCCTCCTGCTGGTCGACGACCATCCCATGATGCGTCGAGGGATCCGCCAGATGCTCGAACTCGAAGACGACTTGCACATCGTCGGCGAAGCCAGCCACGGCGAAGAAGCCCTGACACTGATCGAACCGCTCAAACCTGACCTGGTGCTGCTGGACAACAACATGCCGCAAATGAACGGCATCGAAACCCTGCGCCGGCTGCGGGCCATGCATTACACCGGCAAGGTATTGCTGTTCACCGTATCCGACGCCGAGGACGACATCCGCGATGCCCTGCGCCTGGATGCCAACGGTTATCTGCTCAAGGACATGGAACCGGAGCTGCTGGTGCAGTACATCCGCGATGCCCTTAACGGCGCGCTGGTGATCAGCCCCGGCCTGACCCGCGTCATGGCCCAGGCTCTGCGCTCCCCTCCCCGTCAGGCCGACGTGGAACTGACCGAACGCGAACGCCAGGTGCTCAAGACCATCGCCGGCGGCTGCAGCAACAAAGTCATCGGCCACAAACTGGGCATCACCGAAGGCACGGTCAAGGTTCATGTGAAGAACCTGCTGCACAAACTGGGTTTGCGCTCACGGGTCGAAGCGGCCGTATGGGCCATGGAGCATCTGCGCGGCGCCGGCTAGCCGGCAAACCACACCTTCTGTGGGAGCAAAGCTTGCTCCCACAGGGTGTTCCAGGCAGATACAACGCCTGCGCATGACTCGGAAAAAACTGTGGGAGCAAAGCTTGCTCGCGATGACGGCAGCACATTCAACACCCCTGCAAGCTGACCCTCCGCTATCGCGAGCAAGCTTTGCTCCCACAGGGTGTTTCAGGCGAATACAGCGCCTGCGCATGACTCGAAAAACTGTGGGAGCAAGCTTGCTCGCGATGACGGCAGCACATTCAACACCCCTGCAAGCTGACTCTCCGCTATCGCGAGCAAGCTTTGCTCCCACAGGGTTTGTGTATTGAGCGGCAAGCCCATCCCTCTTCCGAGGTAAGCCTGCCGAGGCATAGGCCGGGAGCGCGTGGGGTTCTACCATGACGGCACGCGGAGGTACGCCATGCTGACTCATCCTTCCATCGTTTTACTGTTGCGTCGTCATCACTTGTTCAGCCAGTTGCCGGAACGGGTTTTTGAAGACGTGTGCAACCTGGCCGTGCTCAAACGCCTTGAGTGCAACAGCACGCTCATGCACCAGGGCGACCCGGCCAAGCGGTTTTTCCTGCTGGTCAGCGGTCAGATCAAACTGTTCCGGGTCACCGGTGAAGGCCAGGAGAACCTGGTGGAAATCATCCAGCCGGGGCAGACCTTCGCCGAGGCACTGCTGTTCAGCCAGGCCCGGTGCTACCCGGTCAGTGCGTCGGCGCTCAAGGACAGTGCGCTGGTGAGTATCGAAGGCACGCACTACCGCAAGGCCCTGGAGGACCAGCCGAAGGTCTGCCTGGCGATCCTGGCGAGCATGAGTATCCATTTGCACCAGCGCCTCAAGGACATCGACAATCTGACCCTGGCCAGCGCCAGCCGGCGGGTCATCAATTTCCTGCTTCAGGAGCGCGACCCGCGCGACGGTCAGGTAGTGCTGCAAGTTTCCAAACGCCTGGTGGCCTCCAAGTTGGGAATCCAGCCGGAGACTTTCTCGCGCATTCTCCATCGCCTGGTAGACGGTGGCCTGATTGCCATGGAGCGGCGCAACATTCGGATCCTAGCTGAGGAAGAGCTTACTGCTTACCAACAGTAGCCGAGCCGGTCTCGGATTTGATCATGATCAAGGCGTACTACAGCCGGCCTCGCACACTGGCAGTGTCTATCAGAGGAGAACCCTCATGTCCGATTCAAGCCTTCCCTTGGTCTACTCCTGCTCCGGTTGCTCGAATGTCGCGCAGCTGGCCAATACCCTGGCCCTGCGCCTGGATCGCAGCGGCCTGGCCGAAATGTCCTGCATCGTCGGGGTCGGCGGGCATGTGGCTGCGCTGGTCAATAAAGCGCGCTCGGGACGGAGAATCCTGGCGCTGGACGGCTGCCCGCTGCAATGCGTTGAAAGCTGCCTGAACCAGCACGACCTACACGCCGATGTGCATCTGATCGTCAGCCACCACGGTTTGCGCAAACGCAACGGCGAGGATTGCACCGAGGAGCAGAGTGACGAGTTGTTTGAGGAGATCAAGCGGCTAATTGAAAGCCAGATGATCGAAGCCACCGAGACGGCTTGAGAAGGCGAACAGGTCCTAGTGTCGAACACCAAAACCTGTGGCGAGGGAGCTTGCTCCCGCTGGACCGCGAAGCGGTCCTAAAACCTGTATCCGCGGTATGTCAGTTAGAATGCATTTGCCGGTTTTACGACTGCTTCGTCCGAACGCAGCTCGACCCAATTGCGGGGAAACCAGGCTCCCAAAAGGTAGCGCAAAAACGCCTTTATTGGTTCATACGCTTTGCCATTTCGGCCTGAACTGATCATTTCCAGTGTCGCGTTCCTTCAGAAAATTTTGCGGGAGCTTTCATGACTGCATACCGTTTCATAGTGTCCGAAGGAACTACCATTGTTAAAATTTTTACTCAGATTTTTCTAAATCAGTTCAACCAGCGCTACATAGCTAGTCTTGACTGAAACAGTGCATCAAGAACATAAAAATTCTCAGCAATTACTCACGGAAATTTCTTAGGATTAATCCTAAGAAGGCGATTTTTCCCAAGAATCTGTAAGTCTATTCCCACAAACACTGCGGCTAATACTTCAAGCAACTCGTCAGCACGTCGCGAGAATATAAAGTCGCAACATTTTGAAACTAGTATTTACTTGGCACTCTCTCCATCACCTGTAAACCTCATAGGTGTTGCGCAACAAATTTACTCAAACGCAATGCTACGGACAGGATAAATAAAATGGACTCTCTAGTTAATGATGCAGCTTTCGAGCTTGAACTGGACGCAGAAACCGCGGATAAGTTTTCCGCCATTCTGAATGATGAAAGTCTGATGCATGCCGGTTTTGTGGCACATCAGTCGAATAACGTATTGACGCTGGCTCTGGCTGAAGACGTTAAAAACGCAGCCTGAAAAAGCGGGAGGGAAGTAATTCTCTCCCGCTTTTTATGTCGAACATAATGCTTGCTTATACCTTTCATCAGTCAAAGGTGGCCAATTATGCAAAGGCTTAGTTCAAGCCTCCGTCGCCGCAGCGCCGAAGAAACATTAAAAATCATCGTCAACGATATAGCCCCACGCTTGGGCATTACCCGAGTAACCGACACAACCTGGCTGGACCGCATTGGAATTCCAGTATTTGCTAGTATACGTCCCGATGCATTGAAGGGATCGCTGTGTGTAAATGCTGGCAAAGGCCTCAGATCAGCAGAAGCCAAGATAGGCGCGTACATGGAAGCCATCGAGTTCAGCCTTGCGCAATACAACACGGCGCAACTGAATCTGTTAAGGACAACGCCGAGGCAACTCATTGAAAGCCATGAAGGACGAATAGCGTTCAATCAATTTTGCATGTTGTATGGTTTCTCTGCCGATGTTGATTCGCTCATCACGGCCATCGAAGTTGAAGATATATTGCGCAAGCGAAAGGTGCTTGCACCCGCCGAACTGGTCTTCATTCCCTACCCTGAAAACCCCGGACAACAACTCTTCGGGGAAAGCTCTAGTGGCTTGGCTTCAGGCAATGACTTGGTGGAAGCCTCAGTACACGCTGTTTGCGAACTCATGGAGCGCGATGTTCAAGCCTTTAATCACCTGCATGACCGCTCCTGCCTCGTCAATCTGGACTGCTACAGCGCAGAAACCGACTCCCTGATCAATAAAATCATTGCCGCGGGATTGAGCCTGTCGGTTCGTTACACCGAAAACTGTTTTGGCCTGGCCTACTTTCAGGCTTTTATCATGGAAGAATCTTCCCAGGCGCCCATCTCTGTGGCTACCGGTTCCGGGTTACATCCCATCAAGGAAATCGCCTTGATCCGGGCCATCTGTGAGGCGGCCCAAAGCCGTTTAAGCCACATCCACGGGGGCCGGGACGACATCATCCAGCGCGTCAAATACTTCGAGAAGAAGGGCCGTTCGGTCGAACTTCAGGCCATCTCACGCTTGCGTACCGTGGCCACTTCCCGGGACCAGATGATCGATTACTCCTCCATCGACTGCCAGGAAGCCGCGATCCCCACGATCGAATCGGCCTGGGAGTTGCTCATTGAGCGGTTGCAAAGTATCGGGCTCAGTACCGTGCTAAGGGTTGTGCTCAGTAAAGCGACGGACGACATCGCTGTGGTCAGAATCATTATTCCGGGGCTTGAAGCCTTTGAGCCCGGTTTGAAAAGGGTCGGTCCGAGGTTACTTACGTATGTCAGACAAAGCGCTTGAGGCATGCACGCTGTTTGCGGGCCCCTCCCTGCAAGGAATAGACAGCCAATTACTGTGCGGTGGTGGCCTGGTGTTACGCCCGCCCGTCAAGCGCGGCGATATCGAACACTTGGTGGCGCAATCGCCCCCTTCGAACCTCGCCATTGTCGATGGCGTGTTCCATGCTCACCCTGCCGTCGGCCATGCCGAGATACTCGACGCCTTGGGCGCGGGTTGGCGCATTTGGGGATTGTCATCCATGGGTGCCATTCGCGCCTGTGAAATGGATACGCTGGGAATGACAGGCTTTGGTGAAGTGTATCGACAATTCGCCAGCGATCCGGACATGTCCGACGACGAAGTGACCCTGATACATCAAGCACAAGAGCCCTTTCTTTCACTCAGCGAACCACTTATTCATATCAGGCGGTTTTTAGGACAGTGGACGACTGAACAGATCATTACGCCAGCACAAGAACAGCACATACTTCACTACCTGAAAAACATGTGGTACGGACATCGAACACTAAATTGTTTGAAAGAAGCCTTGCTGGCACTCCCTGTCGCGGCGAAACAAATAGACAGCGCCCTGACCAACTTTTCTGCCTACAGAATAAAGAGCCTGGACTTGATCGATTTTCTCAAACTGCAACCATGGACGAGGACGGTGAAACAGAATGTCACCATCAGAGATACTGTGTGAAATAAATGGTTTGCCCTTTGTGCACCCCGTGTTCAATAGCACAAAACTTTTAACGCTCGTCGCCATTGCACGTAAAAATATCGAGGGAGGCGAGTTACCTTTAACCACCTATTTACAACCAGCCTTTGCCACCACCCTGTATAATCGGCACATCGAAGGTGCGCCCGCGTTTCCACCCCATCAAGCACTCGGTAACGCCGAGCAGATCATGTTGGCCGAAGCGAAGAGCAACCTAAAAGCCTTGCTGCCGGAATGGACCAAATTATTAGACCTGCCGGTTAATATATATAAGTTGCTTACCCAACAAATCAGCCTGACCAATCCTGTGCTGCCGCAACAAATGTTTCTGGGCGAAGCCGCGTTTTCCAGCATGACGGACCTTGAAGAGTTACTGGTGCATGAACTGTCCCATATCTGGTCCAGTTTGATGGCTGAAATTTACGACTTCCAACTTAAGGACAGTTCGAACGACTACATACTGCCGTCAGGAACCGGAGGCAAGAATCCTAGGGGAGTCTTGCTGGCTTGCCTGTTTGCGGTCAGCGCCATGAACTACCACAGGCGGTTGCTGGCCAGCGGTTCCGTGCGAGCTCGTCCCGAACGACTCGACTACTTGCATCAGTACTTCCTCAAGAGTCTGGCTACTCTCCAGGCTTCGACCGAACTTTCCGAAATCGGAAAACTGATCACCTCCAGGCTGGATGCGTTTTCCAGCGACCTGACAACTGACACCGCTCAAGGATGACCTATGGCCGTCGTACACTTTCCCCGGCAGTTCATGTTCTACACCGAACAGCATAAAACATACGTCACTGAGGGCTTGTGCGTCAGCGATGTACTGAACAATCTGACCGCACGGTTTCCCGACCTGATTGGCCCGGTCTTCTCTGAGGACCTGTACCCGTTGCCGTTCGTGGGGTTGTTTGTCGACGGCATGCCCGTGACCAGTGAGCATGATCGCCGTTGTCCCATGGACAGTAATGCGCAATTGATTCTGATCAACGCAGTGGCAGGTGGCTGACATGCAATGCAACCTGAAGACGGACACCTCCCGTTACGCCCGCCAAATCATCCTCAGCGAGGTCGGCGCTCAGGGGCAACAGCGCCTCAGAGACAGCAAGGTGCTGGTGGTCGGCGCCGGGGGACTGGGCTGCCCGGTACTCTTGTACCTGGCAGGTGCTGGCGTCGGGACGATCGGCATCGTTGATAACGACATTGTCGACGTGAGCAATCTGCACCGACAAATTCTCTATGCGATTGCCGATGTAGGTGACCTGAAAGTATTGGCAGCCAAACGTCGCATCAATCAGTTGAACCCCGACATTGTCGTCCACACCGTAGCCACCACGCTGAACCCGGACAACGTCCTTTCGCTGCTGGCGGAATACGACATCATCGTCGACGCTACTGATAACTTCGACGCTAAATACCTCATCAGTGACGCCTGTATCGAGTGTGAGAAACCGATGGTCTATGCCTCGATCAGTCAATTCGAGGGGCAGGTGTCGGTATTTAATTATTACAATCGGCACACCCAACAACGGGGGCCGTGCTTCCGGGATCTGTTCGAAACACCTCCGCCACCGCACTTGACGAGAAACTGCTCGGAAGCGGGAGTTCTTGGCGTCATACCTGGCTTGCTCGGTTGCTTTCAGGCCAATGAAGTACTCAAGCTAATCCTCCGTGCCGGGGCCCCCTTGAGCGGACATTTGTTGTCTATCGACTGCCTGGACAACACTTTCCACCTGTTGAACATCAACAAAAAAACACGGGACCGCCCCCCTGCGAAAACGCTTGGTGCTACGACCACGCTTGCGTGGCGCGACAGCGACTGGCTGTCACCGGAGACACTGCATGACTGGATAGCGAAACAAGCGCCATTTCAATTGGTCGATGTGCGCGATATCGACGAGCATCAGCAAGGTTCGCTGGGCGGCAGTCTGATTCCGCTCAAAGACATCATCAAACGCCAGGAAGAACTCGATACCAACCGCCGTATCGTTTTCTATTGCAAATCCGGCGTCAGGAGCAAGGCGGCCCTGCTGGCAGTTCGCAGCTTCAGCCAGGAAGCAGAACTCTATAGCCTTGAGGGTGGAATCGAGCGATATCTGGCGATTTACCCTGATGACCGCCACCCCGCAGTTTCTTGAACGCCCCTGGTTGCGCGGTCACTCTATTCGGATCAAAGGTACGTCAATGAGCGCAAGTTTTTCAGGCATAACGTGGGGCCTTCCCGGCATCGACCGGCCTCTGCTGAAGCTGCAATTCAGCTTTTTACTGATGATTCTGGGTGGACGGTGCAATCAACTAGCGGTGGCCTGGTGGGCCTTGCAGGAAACAGGCTCTGCACTCTATTTCGCCAACATGATTGCCTGTTCCATCGCGGCGGAAGTGTTAGCCAAACCTCTGCTGGGGTGGCTGGGGGACAAGTACAACAAAATCCTTATCATCAAGCTGGGTTCATGGATCAGCCTGCTGACAGCGTTGTTGATGGTGGTGCTGTCCACCACGGGGTCGTTCAACCCCTGGACGGTGGGCGCGCTGATGATGATCAGCAGTGCGATCGTCGGCGTACGCGACCCTCTCCAGGCGTCGATCATTCCTTTGTTTGCAGACGACGATAAAGTCTCCCTGGCCTTTCGGACCAAAAGCGTGATGTCGTCCTTTTCCATTCTGCTGGGGCCGGTACTGGCCAGCGGGTTGATTTACGGGTTCGGTATCACGTTCGCCTTTGCCGTCGATTTTTTTGCGATTCTCATCGCCGGGGCGTTGATCGCGACCATCCCGAGCCCCATCGGTGCCACTGGCCAAGGCGAAAAAGCCCCGGGTGCCAACGGCTTCAGCATGATCTATTCCGGCTTCAAAGTGGTTTACGGAGTGAAAGTCGAATTTTACCTGGCCATCATTGCAATGCTGATCAACTTTGCCCTGTTTCCGTTCTTCACCATCCTGATCCCACTGTATGTAAAGAACGTCATCCAGTACCCGGTCACTTACATCGGTCTTCTGGATTCGTGCTTCGGGCTGGGCATTCTGGCGGGCAGTTACAAGATCATCGGCTGGTTATCCGACCGGGTCCCCCGTGACATGTGTGTGTCCGCAGGCTTTGCCTTGCTGGGGTGCAACCTAGTGGTGGTCGGGACCGTTTCATCGTCGTTCATCGTGCCCGCAGCCTTTTTCTGCGGTGGCGTCGGCCTGATGTTGATTAACATCCCCACCTCCGCTGTGAGGTTGCTGGCAACGCCAAAGCTCCATCGCAACCGGATTTTTGCCACGGTTTCATTTCTGTCTGCGGCGGCCAGCCCCTTGGGCAGTTTCGCGATGAACACCCTGATCGCCTATCTGGGGGTTGCACTGACAATTACGCTGCTGGGCGTCATGGTGCTGTTGTTGTCTCTGCTGGTCTTCCTGGTACCCGACTTCAAAACGTTCATGCGCTCCCAGGATACGCAGCTCACTGATGCCTATCTGGACAAATACCCCAAAGCGTTTGCGCACTGACGTGCCACGCCGTACCCCTGCCTCTTACAAACGGAGTTGCCTTTCAACATGCCGGACTTCAAGGATCGACCTGAACCTGCTCGACATGAACAGATCTTCTGCGGCCAGTATTATGACGACATGAGCTGTATCGGTTTTCTGGGGGATCCGTCCAAGGATCGAATCTCGGTTCTGATGCTGGGGCTTTCGGACGGTGTGGCGCTGGCGCCGATCGCAGCCAGCACCAGAGTGGCCAGTCTGTTGGCCGTTGATCTGGACGAGACCGCGCTCGTGCGCAGCCTCGACAACCGGAACCGACTTGCAGCGCATATCGACTTTGACAGCGTGGTCTCCGATGCCGCGCACTTCCTGGTCGTCACTCCCGACCGGTACGACGTCATTATTGTCGACCTCTACACCCAGAGCGCTTATGCCCCGATCGTGTTTGATCACGGATTCCACCAACTATTGAAGAGCCGCCTCAATCCCCTCGGTCACGTGGTGTTCAACGGTTTTGGCGTTCCCATGAACCTGGACCCGTTCAACGGCCCTACTCCCCAGGCTTGGCTCGCCCACTGCCTGAACGACAGCTGGGGCGACATTCATCACCTGCCCCATCGACGCAATGCGACGTTCATTATCGGCCCACCGCCATCAACCATACTGGGCACCGCACCTGCAGTGGAGTTTTTATGCGCCAGTGACCGGCTCTTTATGGACATCATGAGCCTTCGCCTGCGTTACCTGACACCCACGGTTATCCATCACGCGCCGCTTGTGCCCCCGGCGCTGGACTTCGTAGGGATTGATCTGGAGGTGCAAAAACGCTGGATGGACTCGTTACCGGCCTTGTCTGCGCTGCTTCCGGCCTCGCTGAAGCTGAGTAAGCCCAACGATCTTCGTGTGCTACTGGATGACCCGGACGCTTGCCAAGCACTGCTAGAGCGATTATTGACAGACAAATCGTCGCTGCGTACCACCCTGGCGTTGCTGATCGCAGGCGAAGTCAATTTCTCGGACCGCGATATGTCATGGCTGCCCGACTGGGTCGTCGCGACATTGGAGAACAGCGTCGATATCCACCCACGAGACTGGCTGGAGGGTTTATTCCCTTACGCCTATGCCGTCACTACCCATAGAACCCGGGGAGATGTGTCCAAAGTGGAAGGTTTTCGACGAGCGCTAGCCCGATTGTCAACAAGCGTTTCCCTTGGGCGTAGAGACTCAGACTTGATCTGACAGTTATCACAGCAACTCAACCTCTCAGACCGCCGCCAACCCCTTACCCGCCCGCTCCAGATTGCGCCAAAGCCACGGCGGCAATACCTCCGGATCAAGACTGTCGATCAAGTTCTTCAACGCCAACCCCAACTCAGTATCCCCCTCGATCACCAACCGACGACGAAAAAACAACGTATCCGGGTCTTCCTGCCGACTGGCCAGCAACAGAAACTCACGCCAGTTACCGCTGATGGTGACCTGGGCTTCGGCCCGTTCGGCGATGCGCAGTCCGTCCCGCGACAGCGTCAGATACCAGCACAACTTCAGGTCCGGCACCCGCAGGCACAGCCAGCGCCCGCGCAGCACCTCGAACCCGCCATCACGCAGCGGCTCGGCCAGGCAACGATTGAGCGCCTGCTGCAGCGCTAGACGCTGCACGACAAACGGCACCTTGCCTACCAACGGCAGCACCCGGTCAGCGCCTTTGAGCAACCATTTTTTTGGACTCAGCACAGGCCCGCCTCCTCAACTTTCAACATGCCGGCATGGCCGTGCCAATAGCCGTTGCAACCGTCCACAAACAGCGGTGGTGCCTCGCCCTGGCGAACCTTGTCGAAGGCCCGGACCACCTCGGCCATGCCCTGGGCGCGCGGGCTCAGGCGCAGCACGTTGGCGCCACTGGCCATCAGCGCGGGGTAATCGGCCAGCAGATTGGTCACCTCCCCCGACATTGTCTGAATGCCATTGAGGGTGAACAGCTGTTGCCCCTCCTGACTGCTCAACGCCAGTCCATCAGGATAGTTGATGCAACAGAACTGACAGTCGTCCTTGGGCCGGTTTTCGGCCCGGGCGGTAAAGCAGCGTGCCGAATACGCCAGGGGCAAGTGGCCGTAGGCAAAGATCTCCACCTCGGGCACCTCGCGGTCCAGTTCCCGCACCTGCTCCAGCACATCGCCGATCAGCGCCGCCGAGCATTCCACAGGCGGCACCCAGCGAATCATGCCGCTGTCGAGCAATTGACCCAGGGCGTGGCCGTTGTACAAGTTCAATGCCGGGCCGCCGACGAAGGGCAGCTTGCGTTCGGCGAGAAACTGCACCGCGCCCATATCATTGGCTTCCACCAACAACTGGCCGTTGTCACACAGGCGACGCAGCGACGACAGCTCCGAGGCCGCTTCGATCAACGTCAGGCTCGACAAGACAATTTGTGCCTGGCTGCACGCTTGCAGTTCGCGCCCCAGGCCCAGCCATTGATCCAGAGAAAATGCCCGACGTTTGGAACACACGGTTTCCCCCAGGTAAATCACATCCAGCGGCAAGGCCGACATCTCGGCGTAGAAATTCCCCAGTTGCGCTTTGTCCCAATAAAACAGGACCGGTCCCAGGCTGAGTTTCATCTGGCCTCCCTCATTGCCATGATCGATGGTAAGCGCCCAGGGTGGTCTGGCTGCCTTCCGACAAACCGGCCAACACCTGGCGCCATTCTTCCCGCACCCGGAATCGTTGCGGCGCAGCCCGGTGGGCATCCAGGGCGGCGCGCCAGACCCGGGTCACTTGTTCGACGTAGGCCGGGCTGCGCTGGCGACCTTCGATCTTCACTGCCTCAACGCCGATGGCCGTCAGCTCCGGCAGCAGGTCCAGGGTGTCGAGGCTGGTGGGTTCTTCCAGGGCATGGAAGCGCTTGCCGCCCACCAGAAAGCGGCCCTTGCACAGGGTCGGGTAACCGGCCGGTTCTTCAGGGGTGTAGCGGTCGATCAACACCTCGCTCAAGCGTGCGCTCAGGCCATCGGCGTCCTCGCTCCAGCGCACCGCCTTGGCCGGCGAACACACCCCGCACAGGTTCGGCGACTCACCGGTGATGTAGGAGGACAAGTGACAACGGCCCTCGGCCATGATGCACAGGCTGCCGAAACCGAAGACTTCGATCGGCACCGGGCTGGCCGCTGCTACTTGCCGCACCTGGGCCAGGGACAGCACCCGTGGCAGCACCGCACGCCGAATGCCGTAGCGCTCGGCGTAAAAAGCCAGTGCTGCCGCATGGGTCGCCGAACCTTGTACCGAAAGATGCAGGGCCAGTTGTGGGTGACGCTGACTGGCGTAGCCGAGCACGCCGGGGTCGGCGGCGATCAGGGCGTCGACGCCCAAATCGGCGGCGCGATCCACCGCTCGCTGCCAGCGTTCCCAGCCCTTGGGTTGCGGGTAGGTGTTGACCGCCACGTAGAGTTTGCGTTGGTGCTGGCGGATGTGCGCGACCGCCGCGTCGAACTGCTTGTCGTCCATGTTCAGCCCGGCGAAGTGCCGGGCGTTGGTGTCATCGCGAAAGCCGACATAGACGGCGTCGGCGCCTTGGCGCACCGCCGCTTTGAGGGCAGGCAGATTCCCTGCCGGGCAAACCAGTTGCATGGGGCATCCTCATGAGAAAACTCGGGCCGCCGCCAGTCTAGTCAGCTCATGGGCGGCGACCTTGACGACAATCAATTGCCGTCACTGCATCAGGCTGGCGAACGGCAAATACATCACCTTGTCGTGCATACGCACGTGCGCCTGGCACTCGACCACGGCCAGACCATCGGCCCAGCATGCGGCAGCCAACATGGCCGAACTTTGCTGGGGATGCAGTTCGACACACAGCGAACCATCGGCGCCCGGGGCCAGTTTCGCCCGCAGGTACTGCCGCCGCCGGTTGGGCTTTGGCCAGTCAAACCCGGCCGGCAACTGCAACGGGACGGGCAACACTTCGTCCACGCCTTGGGCCCGGAACAGGAACGGGCGCACGACAATCAACGCGGTAATCAGCGCCGCCGATGGGTTACCTGGCAGGCCGATCCAGGGTTTACCGGCCACTTCGCCAAAGGCCAGCGGTTTACCCGGCTGGATTGCCAGGCGCCACAGGTCGACGCTGCCCAGCGCTTCGATGGCTTGTTTGAGGTGATCCTCCTCGCCCACCGAAACGCCGCCGGAGGTCAGCAGCAAGTCACACTCGGCCGCCGCCAGCCCCAAGGCCTGGCGACTGGCAAGCAGTTTGTCTGGCATGGCGCCATAGTCATGCACGTCCATACCCCAGCCGCGCAGCAGTGCCGCGAGGCTATGGCGATTGCTGTTGTATATCTGCCCCGGCGCCAACGCTTCGCCCGGTTCGCGCAGTTCATCGCCGCTGCTGAGCAGGCCCACCTGCAAGGGCCGATAGACCTCCACCCGCGCAATCCCGGCACCGGCCAGCAACCCCAGCTCCTGGGCCCGCAAGCGCTTGCCGGCACGAAGCAAAAGGTCCCCTCGGCGCACCTCTTCGCCTTCCTTGCGCACATGGTCCCCGTCATTGACCGGTGGTAACCAGACCCGCTCACCTTCTACCCGACAGCTTTCCTGAGGCACCACGGTGTCTGCCCCCGGGGGCAGCGGCGCGCCAGTGAAAATCCGTACTGCCTGTCCAGGCTGCAGCGGTTTATTCGATGCCTGCCCGGCGGCAATGCGCCCGACCAGGGTCAGTGAGCCACCGACGGCTGGCAGGTCAGCGGCCCGCAGGGCGTAGCCGTCCATGGCGCTGTTGTCCCAGGGAGGCAAGTTCATGGGGCTGCGGATGTCTGTCGCCAGCACCCGGCCCAGAGCCTGGTCCAGCGCCACCTGTTGCACCGGAGGTGGCAGCGGAGCCTGATCCAGCAGGTAGTGGATGGCTTCATCCACCGGCATCAGCGCGCCGCTCTCACAGACGCTGCCACACGCGCCGCTGCTCATGAGCGCGTCCCACAAGGCTCAACGACAACGCCTGGCTGCGGCTTGAGATGGGGAGTGAAGTTGCACGGGCCGGTGCGGCTGTCCAACTGCCCTGCCAGGATCTGTTCCCAACCGGTGCGGCACGCCCCCGGCGAACCCGGCAGGCAGCACACCAGTACGCCGTTGCTCATGCCTGCCAATGCCCGTGATTGCAGGCTGGACATGCCGATCTCCGCCAGTGACACCTGCCGGAACAGCTCGCCGAAACCGTCCACCTGTTTATCCAGCAGTGGCAGCACTGCCTGCGGGGTGTTATCGCGGGCGGTGAAACCGGTGCCGCCGGTCATCAGCACCACTTGCACTTCAGGGGCGGCGATCCACTGCGAGACCTGGGCACGGATCTGGTAGATATCGTCCTTCACCAGCCCACGGTCGATCAGCACATGCCCGGCCGTTTGCAGCAGATCGGCGAGGGTCTGGCCGGAGGTATCGGTCTCGAAGCTACGGGTATCGCTGATGGTCAGCACCGCAATATTCAGCGGTTGAAAGTGGCGTTGCGTCAGATGGGCCATGGTCAGCCGTCCTTATAAAAAAGATGGCCCAGCCTGAACCGCAATCGGGGCTGGGCCTATTCCCCGATAGAGGTACCTCCCTCGGCGTTCACGGTGCCAGACGGCTACGCTGCCAGACGCCATCTTGCAGGCGATAGTCGAGGCGATCGTGCAGGCGGTCGGCGCGGCCTTGCCAGAACTCCAGTCGTTCGGGCCGCAGGCAATAGCCGCCCCAATGTTCTGGGCGCGGCACCGGTTGATTGATGAACCGTCGTTCGGTTTGCGCCAGCAAGGTCCCGAGAGTGGCCCGATCGTCCAGCACACGGCTTTGCGGCGAGGCCCAGGCACCAAGACGGCTGGCCAGGGGGCGGGAAATGAAATAGGCGTCCGAGAGCCCGGGGTCGAGTTTGTGGACCTGGCCTTCAACGCGCACTTGCCGTTCCAGCCCCGGCCAGAAAAAGGTCATGGCTGCCCACGGACTGATCGCCAGGTCCTGTCCCTTGCCGCTGTCGTAGTTGCCAAAAAATGTGAAACCTTCATCGCTGAACCCCTTGAGCAACAAGATCCGGCAATGCGGCCGGCCCTGCCCGTCCACGGTCGCCAGGGCCATGCTGTTGGCTTCCACCGGAGGGCTTTCGGTGTCGCGGGCTTGTTGCATCCATAGCTCGAACAGGACCATTGGGTCATCCGGTGCCTGGGCTTCATCCAACCCGTCCAGGGTGTACTGACGACGCATTTTGGCCAGGGAAAGGGGCATGACGGTGATCTCCACAATGGATTTGCTCCAGTGTGAGTTCTGCCGTGATGGCGGGCCTTGATCGTTGTCAATGGCGGTTCTTGTGTTGAATGTGTCGGCCTCTTCGCGAGCAAGCCCGCTCCCACAAGGGATCTGTGATTGTCTTCAGTTTTATGATCACCATAAATCGCTGTGGGAGCGGGCTTGCTCGCGAAGGCGGCAACCCGGTCTGACTGGGAGATAAAGAAGGCTGCCCTACTTGAGCCCCAACCGCCGTGCCAGTTTATGCAGGTTGCTCGGATCGACCTCCAGCAGCCGCGCTGCGCCGGCCCAGTTTTGTCCGCAGCGTTCCAGGGCGTTGAGGATCGCCTGGCGCTGACAAGTGTCGACAGCTTCATTCAACGGCTGGACCGGTGCATCGGCGACCGCCAGAGACTGTTCAAGCATCGCGTGGGCCGTGGATGTGTTGGCATTGACGTCCAGGTCCAGTACTTGCGGCTCCAGGGTCATGATCAGGCTGCGACTGGCCCCGCGGCTGAGTTGCTTCAAGGCTGCGCGACTGATCACGTGCTCCAGCTCCCGTACATTGCCCGGCCAGGAGTACGCCAGCAGCGCCTGTTCAGCGGCCGGCGACAGGCGTAAACCGCGCAAGCCCAGGCGCGTGCGGTTCAGTTCGAGGAAATGCCCGGCCAGCATCAGCACATCGTGACCGCGCTCGCGCAACGGCGGGATCGGCACCGGGTAGACGGAGAGCCGGTGATACAAGTCGGCGCGAAACAGCCCATCGCGAATGCTGTCCGGCAGGTGGCGGTTGGTGGCGGCGATGATCCGCACATCGACGTGCAGCGGCTTGTCTGCCCCCAGGCGCTGGATTTCGCCGTTCTGCAAAGTGCGCAGCAACTTGGCCTGCACGCTCAACGGCAATTCGCCCACCTCGTCGAGAAACAGCGTGCCGCCATTGGCCGCGTCGAAGCGCCCGGCGCGGTCGGTCGTAGCCCCGGAGAACGCCCCTTTGACGTGGCCAAACAGTTCGCTTTCGGCCAAGGACTCCGGTAATGCCGCGCAATTGACCTGCACCAGCGGCTTGTGGCTGCGCCGGGACAGGCGATGCAAACGACGCGCAAACAACTCCTTACCGACACCGGTTTCGCCCAGCAACAGTACCGGCAGTTCCGAGTCGGCCAGCACATCCAGCTCGTTGAGCAGTTGATCCAACACCTCGCTACGGCCGAGGATCTCGCCCTCCTCGGCCGGCAGCCGGACATCCGGCAGATCACTGCGCGAGGCCCGCAGACTGCGGTTTTCCTGCTCGAGCCGGGTCACCCGCACCGCCGCTTCAATCTGCAAGGTGCAGCGTTTGAGTTCCTCCCTTGCACGGCTGTCGAAGGTGCCGGCGTGCAAGGCATCCAGGGTGATCGCGCCCCAGAGCCGCCCCTCCACGTACAGGCTCACGCCCATGCAGTCATGCACCGGCAGCGGCTCGCCGACGTGGTTGTCGAGCAGGCCGTCATAAGGGTCGGGCAAGCGGCTGTCGGGCTCGAACCAGGTAGGTTCGCGCGACGCCATGATCGCCGCCAGCCGCGGATGCTGGGCGATCACGAACCGACGGCCGAGCGCCTCGTGCACCAGGCCTATGGTAGCGACGGGTCTGAGGCTGTCGTCGTCCAGACGCAACAATCCTACGGCGCCACAGCTGAAGTATTCACGCAGGGTCTGTACCAGGCGTTGGAATCGAACGGCATTGGGCAGCTCGACGATCAGGTCGGCGGCCAGGCTTTCACGCAGCATGGTAGTGATTACCCTCCAGGGTTCGTTTGACCCCTTGCAGCCAGGGTGAGAATCACCCTGGTAAATATCTAGTCGTTAATTTTCAAGCATTTAAATCTGGCACGTCGGCTGCAAAGTTCGCTTATCTGTCCCTGCCGGGATTCAACCCAAGGAAACATGATGAGCCTCGATCTGCTGGAACAAAGCCTCGGCCAACTGGCCTGCGACATTCCCGGTGCCACCCGTACCTTCCATCACTACAACCTCGACTTCTGTTGCGGCGGGCACAAATCCTTGCGCGAGGCAGCGCTGGGCAAAGGCCTGAACCCGCTGCTGATCGCCGATGCCCTGCGCACCTTGCAAGCCGCCGGGGAGCTGGGCCATGACTGGCGCGATGAACCCCAGGCGCTGTTGATCGCCCACATCCTGGAACGCTACCACGCCCGTCATCGCGAACAGCTGCCGGAATTGATCCGTCTGGCCCGCCGCGTCGAGAGGGTCCATGGCGCCCGGGCCAGTTGCCCCGTCGGCCTGGCCGATCACTTGCAGGACATGTATCAGGAACTCGAAGGCCACATGCTCAAGGAGGAGCAGGTGCTGTTCCCGATGCTGCAACAGGGCCTGGGTGAACGGGCCGCGGCGCCCATCCAGGTGCTGCGCTACGAACACGACCAGCACGGTGAGGCGCTGGAGACCATGCTCGCCCTGACCGACCAGATCACCCCGGCCTCCGATGCCTGCAACACCTGGCGCGCCCTGTATCGCGGGCTTGTGGAGCTTCGTGACGACCTGATGCAGCACATCCATCTGGAAAACAACGTGTTGTTCGTGAATGCGGTCAAGCCTGCCCGCTAGCCCTCCAACATCACTTCATCACCCCGCAGGGAGCTACCCCTGTGGGGGCCTATCCCTGTGGGAGCTACCCCTGTGGGAGCTACCCCTGTGGGAGCCTACCCCTGTGGGAGCAAAGCTTGCTCGCGATGGCGCAGTGTCAGTCGGTATCAATGTTGACTGATCAATTGCTATCGCGAGCAAGCTTTGCTCCCACAGGAGTTTGTTGCTCTCACAGGCATTTGTTGCTCCCATAGGGATTTGTTGCTCCCTCAGGCGTTTGTTGCTCTCATCCCGGCTCAAAACTGCCAATAAAACATGCCTTTGGCCAACACCACGATCAACAGCATGTGCCCCAGGATGCTGCGCCGCAGCCAGCAGGCCCGGGCGGGGGTCAATACGCCTTGCTTGAGCCAATACGCC
The DNA here is from genome assembly GCF_030687835.1 of Pseudomonas hefeiensis. Taxonomy (NCBI): domain Bacteria; kingdom Pseudomonadati; phylum Pseudomonadota; class Gammaproteobacteria; order Pseudomonadales; family Pseudomonadaceae; genus Pseudomonas; species Pseudomonas hefeiensis. The sequence goes on along the minus strand of NZ_CP117449.1, from coordinate 3,088,077 downwards.
AGCCACAGATAGTGCCCAATGATGCTCAGGGCCAACAGGATCTTGAGGCTCAGCAGCAGACCAAAGCTGTTGTTCAAAGGCTGGCTCAAGGCGCCGCGATGCTGCCAGGCCAGGCCGATCCCGGCACCGTACAGCAACAGCACCACGCCGTGCAGCACGTGCCGCGAGCGCTGGGCGATCGCCTGGTCGGCGGTGTTCCGGGCGCTTTCGGCCAATGGCCGGCGGGCGGCATGCCAGATACACACCTCAAAAAACAGCGTGCCAATGAACGCGATGGCCGCCAACAAGTGGATGACCAGCAAGACGCCATACATCATCGATTATCTCCGTACAGTCGGCTCATCCCGGATGTCCATCCACTCGGGCCTGCAACAGCATCGGGCCATAACGCCAGGCGTAGAGTCCGAATGCCAGGGTCCAGCACAACCCCGCCAGCCACAGCGCGGCCAACGGGAACAGCAGCACCAGCAGCACTCGGCTCAGGCATGCCAGGTTCAGCAGGACGAAAGCCAGGGTCATGCCGGCCGGCGGCTCGAGGGCGCGCCCGGTATGGCCCAGGCTGACGCGGGCAATCATCGCCAGGATCAACCCGGCCATGGCGCCGATGGACAAGCTATGCACCGCCAGGCTCGGGTTCAGCGCGACGCCGAAATGCCACAGCGCCATGCCCAGGCAAGCCAGCGCCAGCCAGGCGTAGGCCAGGTGCAACGACCACAGCAGCGGCACCCGCCACAAATCCCGATCATGCCAACGCACCAGTCGCACCCCGTGCCCTACCGCCAGCGCGGTGAACAGCAGGCCGACCCAGAGGCTGGCCGACAGCGCCGGGCCGAAGGCATACAGCAGCGCCACCAACACCGACCCCGCCAGTAACAGGCGATCGAGCCACGGCCAGGGAGCAACGCCCTCTACCCGGCCCAGACCGCGCTGGGTAAAGAAAGGAATCACCCGCCCGCCGATCAGCCCCATCATCGCGGCCACCAGCCAGAGGCCCGTGAGCACGCTTTGGCGCTGCAAACCTTCGTCATGTTGCACCAGACCGTACACGGATAACGCATCAGCGGCGGCCAACAGCAGCAAGACCAGCACAATCGGATAATTGCGCTTCTGCCGTACGCGCCACAACGTCATGCCCATCAACGCCGCAACCGCCAGGGCGAAACCCAGCTCCAGCACCGTCAGCAATGGCCAGGGCGCGTCCACCAGCCAGGCCAGCCGCGCGCCCAGCCATAACAGCGCTAGCGCCGCCAGGCGTTTGCCGCTCAGCCCCGGGGTACCTGTCCAGGTCTGTACTGCCGTCAACAGAAACCCGGCGATGATCGCCAGGCCGAAGCCGAACAACAGCTCATGACGGTGCCAGGCCAACCAACCGCCAGCCGGTTGCCAGGCCGCCAGCCTTCCGGTAAACGCCGCCAGCCACAACGGTATGGCCAACAACGCAAGCACACACCCGGCCAGGAAAAACGGCCGAAACGCCAGCCGCCACAACGGCAGGATGGCCATGGCCTTGCGACGGTCAAGCACTTGCATACACCACTCCTTTACCTCACCGCGGGACGGGCCCAGCGATGAAGGGTCAACAATCAGGATTCGAATGATCAGCTATCGGCGCTGACGGGCCTTGTCTGAGATCAAGCCAGTCTGCCTCGCCCAGGTACTTGCAAGGGGCTTGCCGAAACCGGTCGAGGACGCAGCACCCCACTCAATAAAGCGTCTGCTTGTCCCCTGAGGGAGCGAGCCTGCTCGCGATGAAGCCGGTCAACTCGACATCACCGTTGACTGTCGCGCCGCCATCGCGAGCAGGCTCGCTCTCACAGATTGCCATCCATTGGGTAAATATAACCCTGTCGTGGTGGTTATCACCCTAACAGCTCAGGGTCATTTGTACCCGCCCAACAGGATGGCCCCACAAATCAACGGCTGCGGGCATGGCCCGTCTCTTGCTCAGGCAGGGCACAGACTTTTTTTGCCGGGGTTATCCATGAAATACGTCGCGCTGCCGCTTACCTGGTTCGTCGTGCTCTCTTGCGTCGTGGCGCTGGCCAGCGGCCTGTCCCTGAGCCTCGTCTGAATCCGATTCATTTCCCTGCCATACAAGGACTCATGCCATGGTGCTCCACCGTGTTCATCACCAGATTCTGCGCAGTCATCACCTGTTCGAGCCGCTGAACGAAGAACAGCTCAACGAACTGATGAGTACCAGCCAACTGCTGAATGTCGACAGGGGCGAACCGCTGTTCCGCCAGGGCGAGCCGGCGCAGGCGTTTTACTTCGTGATTTCCGGCGCGGTGAAAATCTACCGGTTGACGCCGGACGGCCAGGAAAAAGTCTTCGAGGTGATCGGCGAGCGCCAGACCTTCGCTGAAGCCATGATGCTGATGGACACGCCGAACTACGTCGCTTGCGCAGAAGCCGTTGGGCCAACCCAGCTGTATCGCCTGTCCAATGCCACGTACATGCGTCTTTTGCAAAGTAACAGCCGGTTGACCTTCGCCCTGCTCGGCAAACTTTGTGTGCGCCTGCACCAACGGGTCAACGAGATTGAAACCCTGTCACTGAAGAACGCCACCCACCGCGTGGTGCGCTACCTGCTGACGCAACTGGTGCGCTTGCAGACCGTTGACAGCCAGTTCGAGCTGCCCATGGCCAAGCAACTGATCGCCGGGCACCTGTCGATCCAGCCGGAGACTTTCTCGCGGATCATCCGCCGGCTGATCGATGAAAAGATCATTACCCAGGACGGTCGCCAGATCGCCATTCTTGACCGCCTGCGCCTGGAACATTTCGAATGAGTGCGCAACCCACCTGCCTGTATTGCCAACACGCCAACCCCGGCAATGAAACCGAATGTCGCCAGTGCGGCATGCCGCTGCCGGCCGAGGCAGCGCTGGCCGGCGAGCGCCGGTTGCGGCGCTTCACCTGGTTCTGTGTCGGCCTGACGATATTCTGCATCGTCATGTTTTTCTGGTTACCCCGCAGCATCGCTTGAACCCTCAATCCTGAGTCAACTGCCGGTACAACTGCGGCAAACGCAGCGGCAGTTGTTCGGGCTGACGGATCAAGGTGTAGCCATTGGCGCCGAACATGTACGGCAGGTAATCCCCGGCTTCACGATCGATGGTGATGCAAAACGGCGTCAATCCCTGGCGCCGGGCCTCCAGTACCGCCTGGCGGGTGTCCTCAACGCCATAGCGCCCTTCATAGAGATCCAGATCGTTGGGTTTGCCGTCGCTCACCAGCAACAACAACTTGCGTCGCCGCTTGCACCCCTCCAGCCGCTGGGTCGCCTGGCGAATGGCGGCGCCCATGCGCGTGTAATAACCGGGCCTGAGTCCCTGGATCCGGCCCCGGGTGTGCTCGTCATAGCCTTGGTTGAACGCCTTGATCTCGTGCATCCGCACCTGTTGTCGGCGCAGTGAAGAGAACCCGTACAAGGCAAAGTCATCCCCCAGCACCGACAGGGTTTCACCGAACAGCAGCAGGCTGTCGCGGATCACGTCGATCACCCGGTGTTCGTCGTTGAGGTGGGCATCGGTGGACATCGACAGATCAGCCAACAGCAGGCAAGCCAGGTCGCGGCGAGTCTGGCGTTGTTCCATGAACAGGCCACGCTCGCTGCACTGGCCGTGCTGGCGCTCGACGTGAAAATCCAGCCAGGCTTGCAGGTCCAGCTCCGAACCCTGGGTTTGCTGGCGCAGCCATTGTCGATCGTTACGCAGGTGCTCGAACTGGCGCCGCAAACGCTGGGCCGAGGCTTGCAGGCGGGCAGGCAGCGGCTGAGGTTCGCAGTCCCGGGGAATGAAAGTCTGCACGCTGACGAAATCGTCTTGGAGGCGTTGCTTGCGGTAGTCCCATTCCGGCAACAGGATGCCCGCGCCGAGGGGAATGTCATCCACATCGGCCGGCGGCAGGTCCAGATGCAGCTTCAAGCCGCCGCCCTTGCGCAGGCGGGTGCGCGACAGGGTCAGTTGATCCAGGTCCTCGGCGACTCGCGCCGCGTCCGGGTCTTCGCTGTCGTCCGCCCAGCGATCCAGGTCGACATGTTCGGTCCAACTGAACAGGCTCTCCAGGCGCACGATCAGCAACCCACCGTCACGGGTGGTGTCATCGATGCGCTCGGCGCGCTTGCGACCGCCCTGCTGCTCACCCGGCGGCGTGGCCAGGTATTGCTCAGACTCCTCGAGGTTGGCCGCCTGGGGATTGCCCAGATGCTGGGGTGGATACAGCCACAGCGGCAGCGGCCAGGCGGCCCGCTCACTGCGTGGAAAATGCTCGACGCTGCCCGGTTCGCGTAACGCCTGACACAGCGCGCGCTCCAGGGCCGCCTCGGCCGGGGGCAATGATTGTGGATCGGGACGCAAGGACAGATGCGCATCCACCAGCCGCCGATATCGGCTGCGCAGCGCCGGGTAACGCCCCAGCAGCGCTTGAGTCCAGCGCTGGTTGTCCCGCCCCCAATGCTTCATTGGCCCCGATTGCGCGGCCAGCAACGCCAGCCAGCGGTACAGCTCTTCGTTCAACCCGGCATCGGGAAACGCCGCCAGGCTCGCTGGCAGACGCAGGTTGTCGCCATCGCACCAGGCCAGTGGTACTTGCTTGCAGGTGCCGGCGATCTGCTGCAACAGGTTGCGGCGCAGCAGCAGGTCGCGGTCGCTGACGGCCTCCACACCCAGATGAGCAGCACCACCGGTGGCGCGAAACAGCACGTGCAGCGCACGTTGCCGGTGGACCAACTCCACCCGTGCTTCGGGAAAATCCACACTGGCACGTCGGGTGATGAAGCGGTGCCAGACGCTGCCGACCCACTCTTCCAGTTCAAGGGTGAATGCCATGGTTACTTCCTCTTAAACCGAGCCCATTGTGGCGAGGGGATTCATGTGGGAGCAAAGCTTGCTCGCGAAACAGGCGCCTTGATTTCTGAAAGACCGCATCGCCCCCATCGCGGGCAAGCCTTGCTCCCACATGAATCCTCTCATCACAAATGAGTCCAGCTCAGTAGTTGTGGTGATTCAAGAAGGCACCACCGCCGCTGGTGCGCGCAGGGCCGCACGGCCGCGCTGACGGAAACTGAACAGGTAGCAGAGCAATCCGGCCAGGAACCCGACGCCGCTGACCAGACGCGCCCAGAACAGCGGCATCAAATGATCCATCGTCGCCATGAACGGCAAGGCGCTGCCGTCCGTCATCCAGCGTTGCAGCCACACCTGGACGACACCGGCGGCGGTGAGGAACAAGGTGATCATCACCATCGACAGCGTCATCAGCCAGAAACCCCAGATTTCCAGGCGCTGCGAGCGCTCATCCGCCGCTTCACCCAATCCGCGCAGGCGCGGCATGGCGTAGCTGATCAGCGTCATGACGATCATCGCGTAGGCACCGTAGAAGGCCAGGTGTCCGTGGGCTGCGGTCAGTTGCGAACCGTGGGTGTAGAAGTTCACCGGTGCCAGGGTGTGCAGGAACCCCCAGACGCCGGCACCGAAGAACGCGGTGACCGTGGTGCCCTTGGCCCACAAGGTGGCGGCGCGGTTGGGGTGTTGCCGGCGACGGTTCTTCACCATGCTGAAGGCGAAGATCACCATCGCCAGGAACGGCAGCGGTTCGAGCGCGGAGAAGATCGACCCGACCCACAACCAGACCTCGGGTGCGCCAATCCAGAAGAAGTGGTGACCGGTGCCGATGATCCCGGTAATCAGGGCCATGGCGATGATCACATAGAGCCACTTCTCGACCACTTCCCGGTCCACGCCAGTGACCTTGATCAGTACAAAGGCGAGCATCGAACCCATGATCAGTTCCCAGACGCCTTCAACCCAAAGATGCACCACCCACCACCAGTAATATTTGTCGCGGACAAGGTTTTCCGGGTTGTAGAAGGAGAACAGGAAGAACACCGCCAGGCCGATCAGGCCGGTCATCATCACCATGCTGACCGTGGTCTTGCGACCCTTGAGCATGGTCATGCCGATGTTGTAGAGAAAGCCCAGGCAGACCACCACGATACCCATTTTGGTAATCGTCGGTTGCTCCAGGAATTCACGGCCCATGGTCGGCAGCAAATCGTTGCCGGTGACTTTCGCCAGCGTGGCATAAGGCACCGCCAGGTAGCCCAAAATCGTCAGCACCCCGGCAGCGGCGAACACCCAGAACAGCACGATCGCCAGCTTCGGACTGTGCAGCTCCCGGTCGGCTTCCTCGGGTATCAGGTAATACGCCGCGCCCATGAAGCCAAACAGCAGCCAGACGATCAGCAGGTTGGTGTGGACCATACGGGCCACGTTGAAGGGAATCAGCGGGAACAGAAAGTCGCCGACCACGTATTGCAGCCCCATGATCAAACCGAACAACACTTGCCCCAGGAACAACATCAGGGCAAACACGAAGTAAGGTTTGGCGACGGCCTGCGAGGCGAATTTCAGATGCGGATTAGCCATGCTCATCTCTCAGCCCTCCTTGTTTGGCGGCCAGCCATTGGTATTGATTTTCGAACTCCACTTGAGGAATTCGGCGATGTCGTCGACTTCCTGTTCGCTGAGGTTGAACTGCGGCATGGCGCGACGGCCGGGAACGTTCAGCGGCTGCATTTTCATCCAGGCCTGCAGGAACGGCGTGAAGGCTTCCTCGCCACCGCGACGGTTGACCACATTGCCCAGCTCCGGCGCAAAATACGCGCCCTCGCCCAGCAGGGTGTGGCAGCCGATGCAGTTGTTGCGCTCCCAGACGCCCTTGCCGCGTATCACCGATTCGCTCAATTGCGCCTGGTTGCTGCGTTCTGGAAAGGTCTGTTCCGAGTGGTAGGTCAGGGCCAGGAATATCAGGAAAAAGAACACGCTTCCCCCGAAATAAATATTCCTGGCCATGCCTTTGGTGAAGGTATCTGACATGGTCACTTCCTCATTGCTTGGCGTGTCCATTCTAGGAAGCGAGGGTCCAGAACCCGCTTGATGGCGATCAAGAATCTCCGATGGTTTTGGTGGGTTGTTCCAGCACAGCCCGAAAGGCAGATGAACTGTTGTGGTGACGGAGTGGCCGCCGCGTCTGCGACGCTGCGCTGTCGCGCAGTGAACCCGGTCTGTGGCGAGGGGATTTATCCCCGCTGGGCTGCGTAGCGGCCCTAAAGCAGTTAACTCAATCTTCCTGGCACACCGATCTGCCTGGTTTGAGGGCTGCTAAGCAGCCCAGCGGGGATAAATCCCCTCGCCACAGGGGGGGGTCGGGATTCAGAGCGCGAACGAGATCGCAATCGCGAGCAGCGCCGCCCAGCTCAACACCAACCAGCGCCACAATCGCGGCGCATGGCGCAGTTCCATGAAGCCGTCGGCGATCAACCAGGCCTTGGTCACCGCCACCGCCAGGATGGCGATGGAAACCAGCCCGGAGGCAGCGACCTGGCCCAGGGCAACGGTGCCGATGCTCAGCACGGCCAGTGTCATCCAGCAGGCGATCAAGACACGGGAAACGGACATGAGCACCTCCGCTCAACCGAGAATGTAGACAACCGGAAACAGCAGCACCCAGACCAGGTCCACCATGTGCCAATAGAGCACGCCGGACTCCAGCCCGCTGCACTGCTGCGAGCCGTAGCGACGCCGCCGGCAACCCTCGGCCAGCCAGGCGAGGATCACCATGCCCAGCAGCACATGCAGGAAATGAAACGCCGTGAGGATCCAGTACAAAGTAAAAAAGGTGTTGTGCTCCAGCCCGAGGCCGTTGGCCAACAGGTGGCTGTACTCAATGAGCTTGAGCGCCACGTAGCCGCCGGCAACCAGCAAGGCTAGCCACAACAGCAGCGACGCTTGGCGTGGCCGGTCCTGTCTGACTTGCTCCTGAGCCAGAGCTGCAAACAACCCGGCGCTCAGCAGGCTGAGGGTCATCGCCAGGCCGGTGGAGCGATCCAGCATTTGCCGGCCTTCGCTGAACAACGGCGGATTCAATGCCTGGGCGACGGCGAACGCGAGGATCAGCAAGGCAAACACCGTCAGCTCGGCAAGGATGAAAAACCACATTGCCAGGTCCCCTGGCAAACGCCGGGTGGACAGCGCAGCGGCTTCAGCCAAAGTGGACATCGACCACATCCATCAGCGCGGCAACGGTCTGCGGATCGTCGCTCAACGGCTCGGCCAGACAGGCCAGACAAGCCTGGCGCGGGTCCATGCCGGACCCGATCATGCGCGCGGCGAAAATCAGCAGGCGCGTGGAGGCCACCTCCTCCAGGTCATGCTGATCGAGCCGACGCAGCGCCTGCCCCAACCGCACCACCTGGGCCGCCAGAGCCATCTCCACCCCAGCCTCGCGGGCAACGATGCGCTCTTCATCGGCAACCGCAGGATAGCCAAAGCGCATCGCCACGAAACGCTGGCGGGTGCTGGGCTTCATGCCCTTGAGCAAGTTCTGGTAACCGGGGTTGTATGACACCACCAGCATGAACGAAGGCGGTGCCTGGAGAACCTCGCCGGTGCGTTCCAGGTATAGCTGCCGGCGATCATCGGCCAAGGGGTGCAACACCACTGCGGTGTCCTGGCGCGCTTCCACCACCTCGTCCAGATAACAGATACCGCCCTCGCGCACCGCTCGGGTCAGCGGCCCGTCTTGCCACCAGGTGCCCTGGGCGCCAATCAGGTGACGCCCCACCAGGTCGGCTGCGCTCAGGTCATCGTGGCAGGCCACGGTGTACAGCGGCAATTTCAGACGGTGCGCCATGTGCTGGACAAATCGGGTCTTACCGCAGCCGGTAGGGCCTTTGACCAGCACCGGCATGCCGTGCCGCCAGGCCTCCTCGAACAACGCCAGCTCGTTGTCCTGGGGTTGGTAGAAAGGTTCGGCCGGGTGTTCAAGGGTGTGGATAGCATTCATGGCATGACCTGATCAGATAACACGATTGCCAGCCACGCTACGGGCCCCTGCGACAACCTGGCAAGGGCTGTGGCGGGCAAACTTGATCGCCGTCAAGCGGGTAACCACCGGCCTGGGCATAGCCTTGCAGCGCACCAAGAATCTGCGCGCCGAACCTCAATTGCAGGGCTGCGCAGGTCATGCCTGAGGAGAAATGGAATGCTGATCAGCCACAAAAAATCGTGGGTCATGGGGGTTGGAGCGCTGTGTTCGGCGCTGGCTGCACTCAATGCCTTCGCCAACCCACCCGCTGCGCCGCAACACGCCCGTATGGTCAAGACCGAAGGCGCGCCGCACCTGAGCCAGGCCGACTTCGACTCGGCCAAGCAAATCTACTTCCAGCGCTGCGCCGGTTGCCACGGTGTGCTGCGCAAGGGCGCCACCGGTAAACCACTGACACCCGACATCACCCAGGGCCGTGGCCAAGCCTACCTGGAGGCGCTGATTACCTACGGTTCAGCCGCTGGCATGCCCAACTGGGGCACCTCCAATGCCTTGACCAAAGACCAGATCACGGTGATGGCCAAATTCATCCAGCACACCCCGCCCACCCCACCGGAATGGGGCATGGCCGAAACCCTCAAGACTTGGAAGGTGCTGGTCAAACCCGAAGACCGGCCCACCCGACAACTCAACTCACTCAACCTGCAAAACCTGTTTTCAGTCACCCTGCGCGACGACGGCAAGATCGCCCTGGTCGACGGCGACAGCAAAAAGATCGTCAAACTGATCGACACCGGTTACGCGGTGCACATTTCCCGCATCTCCGCGTCCGGGCGTTATCTGCTGGTGATCGGCCGGGACGCCAAGATCGACATGATCGACCTGTGGCCGCAAGAGCCAACCAAGGTGGCCGAGATCAAAGTAGGTATCGAGGCCCGCTCGGTGGAAACCTCCAAGTTCAAGGGCTACGAAGACAAGTACACCATCGCCGGTTCCTATTGGCCGCCGCAGTTCACCATCATGGACGGCGAGACCCTGGAGCCCAGGCAGATCGTCTCGACTCGCGGCATGACTGTCGATACCCAGCAATATCACCCTGAACCCCGGGTTGCAGCGATCATCGCGTCACATGAATGGCCGGAGTTCATCGTCAACGTCAAGGAAACCGGCAAGGTGATGCTGGTCAACTACCAGGACATCAAGAACCTCACCATCACCAGCATCGACGCCGCACCGTTCCTGCATGACGGCGGCTGGGACAGCAGCCATCGTTATTTCATGACGGCGGCGAACAACTCCAACCAGGTTGCAGTTATCGACTCCAAGGAGCGCAAGCTCACCGCTCTGGTGGATGTCGGTAAAACCCCGCACCCGGGACGCGGCGCCAACTTCAACCACCCGCTATATGGTCCGGTCTGGGCTACCAGCCACCTGGGCGATGCCGGCGTCTCGCTGATCGGCACCGACCCGGTCAAGCATCCGCAATATGCCTGGAAACAGGTCGCTTCACTCCAGGGTCAGGGCGGCGGTTCGCTGTTCATCAAGACCCACCCCAAATCCCGCCACCTGTATGTCGACACCACCCTGAGCCCCGACACCAAGCTCAGCCAATCGGTGGCGGTGTTCGACATCGACAAACTCGACGCCGGCTACACCGTGCTGCCGATTGCCGAGTACGCCGGTATCAAGAAGGGCGCGATGCGCGTGGTGCAACCGGAATACAACCAGGCCGGCGATGAGGTCTGGTTCTCGGTCTGGAGCGGCCAGGAAGACGAGTCGGCGCTGGTGGTGATCGATGACAAGACCCTCAAGCTCAAGAGCGTGATCAAGGACAAGCGCCTGATTACCCCTACTGGAAAATTCAACGTTTACAACACCCAACACGACATCTATTGAGCCCCATCAATAAGAGGAAAACCCATGAAACCTATTCTGATTGCCCTGACCTTGAGTGCCGCATTCAGCCTGCAACCGGCGCTGGCCCAAGACGGCCCGACGCTGTTCAAGAGCAAACCCTGTAGCGCCTGCCACTCCATTGACACCAAGTTGGTAGGGCCGGCGCTCAAGGAGGTGGCGGCAAAAAATGCCGGCGTCGCCGGGGCGCAAGAGCTGCTGGCCAAGCACATCAAGGAAGGCACGCAAGGAAATTGGGGACCGATGCCGATGCCGGCCAATCCGGTGACCGATGAAGAAGCCAAGATCCTCGCGGCGTGGGTCTTGACCCTAGTAACGTTGATTAAGAGCATCTTCCTGTGTGGCGAGGGGATTTATGTGGGAGCAAGGCTTGCCCGCGATGGGGGCGGTGCGGTCTTTCATAGATCAAGGCGTCTGTTTCGCGAGCAAGCTTTGCTCCCACATAAATCCCCGCCCACAGGGGCCGCGCTTGGCTTTATTTCTTGATCAGGAGGACGTCATGGAACGACACCGCTTTACCACCTTGATGACCTCCCTCCTCTTGGTTTTCTCCACCTGCGTGCTGGCGGCTCCCGATCACCAGCGCCAGGCGCAACTGCAACACCTGCTGATTCAGGATTGTGGCGCCTGCCACGGCCTGCACATGACTGGCGGCCTCGGCCCTCCCCTGACCCGTGATGCCCTGGCCGGAAAAACCCGCGACAGTCTCATCGCCACCGTCACCCAGGGACGGCCCGGCAGCGCCATGCCCGGTTGGGCACCGCTGCTCGGTCCCGACGATATTCGCTGGTTGGTGGACCGGCTCCTTCAAGGAATTCCTGCCTCATGATCCGTTCTCTGCTATCTCTCACCGCCTGCGTGCTGTTGCTCTCGGCTTGTGCCCAGCCACCGCTGCGCGGCAGCGGCGACTTGGGCGTGGTGGTGGAACGTGCCACCGGCAGCCTGCAAATCATCGAAAGCGACACCCGCACCGCCCTCGCCCGCGTCGAAGGGCTGGGGGATCTGTCTCACGCCTCGGTGGTGTTTTCCCGCGACCAACGTTATGCCTATGTATTTGGCCGCGATGGCGGGTTGAGCAAGGTCGACTTGCTGAGCGCACGCATCGACCGGCGCATCATTCAGGGCGGCAACAGCATCGGCGGCGCGATCAGCCAGGACGGCAAGCTGATCGCCGTCTCCAACTACGAACCCGGCGGCGTCAAGGTCTTCGACGCGAAGACGCTGGAACCGGTCGCGGACATCCCGGCCACACCACTGCCCGACGGACAAAAACGTTCGCGGGTGGTCGGCCTGGTGGACGCGCCAGGGCAGCGCTTCGTATTCAGCCTGTTCGACACCGGCGAAATCTGGACCGCCGATTTCAGCCAAAGCCAAATGCCACGCATCGAACGCTTCACCGCCATCGGTCGGCAACCCTATGACGCGCTGATTACTCCGGACGGGCGTTATTACATGGCCGGGCTGTTTGGTGAAGACGGCATGGCGCAACTTGACCTCTGGCACCCGGAGCGTGGCGTGAAACGGGTGCTGGGCCAGTACGGGCGCGGCGAAACGCGGCTCCCGGTATACAAGATGCCTCACCTGGAAGGCTGGGCCCTGGCCGATCAACAGGCGTTTGTGCCCGCCGTGGGACACCATCAGGTGCTGGTGATGGACGCCCGCACCTGGCAACCGGTCGACGCCATCGCCGTGGCCGGCCAGCCGGTGTTTGTCACCGCGCGCCCCGATGGTCGCCAGCTGTGGGTCAACTTCGCCTACCCGGACAACGACCGGGTGCAGGTCATCGACACCCAGACTCACGCCATCATCGCCGACCTGCGACCAGGGCCTGCGGTGCTGCACATGGAGTTCACCGCACGAGGCGACCAAGTGTGGCTGTCCGCCCGCGATGGCGGTGAGGTGCAGGTCTGGGATCCGTATCGGCTCGAACGCCTGAGCAGCCTGCCCGCCTTGAGCCCCAGCGGCATCTTCTTCAGCAGCCGTGCGCACAAACCGGGGTACTGACCATGACACCAAGCCCACTCGCCCGCCGCCTGATCGATCAGTTCCAGCATGGCCTGCCGTTGTGCGCCGAACCCTATCGGGCAATGGCCGATGCCCTGGGTTGCAGCGAAGCCCAGGTGCTCGATTGCCTGCAGCACCTGCAACTGGCCGGCACCCTGTCGCGGATCGGTCCGGTGTTCGAACACACCCGAGCCGGCGCCAGCACCCTCGCCGCCCTGGCGGTGCCCGTGGACCGATTGCACCAGGTGGCGGCGCGCGTCAGCCAATACCCGGAAGTCAATCACAACTACGCCCGGGAACATCGCTACAACCTTTGGTTCGTGCTGACCGGTCCTGATCGTGCCCACCTGGACAACATTCTCCGGGAACTGGAAGACGACACCGGCCTCACGCCGCTGGACCTGCCCATGCTCACCGCTTACCGCATCGACCTGGGCTTTGCCCTGGAGGCTACCCCATGAACACGACCCTGAGTGAGCACCAGTCACTGCAACTGCGCCGTCTGCTGGAGACCGGCCTGCCCCTGACATCACGCCCCTTCCAGGCCCTGGCCGAGCAGATCGACGCCAGCGAACAACAGGTTCTCGACCAGATGCACCACTGGCATGAACAGGGTTTGTTCCGCCGCGTCGGCCTGGTGGTCAATCACCGCGCATTGGGTTTTGCCGCCAACGCCATGCTGGTGCTGGACGTGCCGGATGCATTGGTCGATGAAGTCGGTCGTCGCCTCGGCCAGGCGCCAGGCATCAGCCTTTGCTATCAACGACCACGACGCTTGCCCCAGTGGCAATACAACCTGTTCTGCATGATTCACGGTCGCCAGCGCGACCGTGTCGAGGCCCAGGTCCTGGCGCTGCTTGAAGAACACCTGCTGGACGACCTGCCCCGCCAGTTGCTGTTCAGCACGCACCTGTTCAAGCAATGCGGCGGGCGTTTCGCCGCACCGGCCGGAGCCCGTATCGATGGATGACCTGGACCGACGCCTGATCAATCGCCTGCAACTGGGTCTGCCGCTGGTACGCCATCCCTGGCAAGCATTGGCCGATGAACTGGACAGCAGCAGTGCCGAACTGCTCGACCGGCTGCACGAGATGCTCAACGACGGCGTACTCACCCGCTTCGGCCCGATGTTCGACATCGACCATCTGGGCGGCGCGTTCACCCTGGCGGCGCTGGCGGTGCCCGAACCGCGTTTCGAGACCATCGCCGAGCTGCTCGCGACCATGCCCGAAGTGGCCCACAACTACCGCCGCGAGCACACCTGGAACATGTGGTTCGTGCTTGCTTGCCCCAGCGAACAGGCGATCAGCGACACCTTGTTGCGTATCGAACGCCTGACCGGCCTGGAGCCGCTGAACCTGCCCAAGGAGGAGACCTACCATGTCGGCCTGTATTTCCCGGTCTGAGCCGTTGCCGCAGACGCCACCTCACCTGGATGAAACGCCTTTGGCCTTGCGGCTGGTGGAACTGACCCAGGACGGTCTGCCCTTGCTCGAAGATCCCTGGGCCTGGCTGGCCGAGCAGCTGGGGCTGAGTGTGGAGTCGACCCTCGACCTGCTCAAGCGTTTGCAGGCCGAAGGCGCGATCCGTCGCATCGCCGCGGTGCCCAATCACTATCGCCTGGGTTATCGCCACAACGGCATGACCGTCTGGGATGTGGCCGACGCCGATTTGCCGCGCCTGGGCGCGCTGCTGGGTGCGCAGCCATTTGTCAGCCATTGCTACCGCCGCCCGCGCCGGGCCGGTTGGCGCTACAACCTGTTTGCCATGGTCCACGGCCGCAGCCGCGAGGAGATCGACAGCTACCGCGAGCACCTGCGCTATCTGCTGGGTGACGCCTGTCGCGCCGACGACATGCTGGTGAGCAGTCGCATTCTGAAAAAGACCGGCCTGCGCCTGTCGCCTGTGGGAGCAAAGCTTGCTCGCGAAACAGCCGCCTCGGTTTCTGAGGGACCGCATCGCGGGCAAGCCTTGCTCCCACAACGAAGGAGCGACTGATGTTGAGGATCAGCCACTACCTGCGCGCCCTGGCCGGTCAATGTCCCGCGCCGCGTGTTGCGCCACCGGGCAGCACACGGCCACCGGTGGTGATCTGGAATCTGCTCAGGCGCTGTAACCTGACTTGCAAACACTGCTACGCCACCTCGGCCGACAGCGTGTTTCGTGATGAGCTGGACACGGCGGCTGCGCTCAAGGTCATCGACGATTTGCATGACGCGGGCGTACGGGTCTTGATCCTGTCCGGTGGCGAGCCGCTGCTGCGCGAGGATCTGTTCCAGCTCAGTGCCTATGCCCGGCGCAAGGGATTTTTCCTGGCCTTGTCCACCAACGGCACGCTGATCGACCCGAGCAACATTGGCCAGATCGAGGCGGCGAACTTCGATTATGTGGGCATCAGCATCGATGGCCTGGAAGCGACTCACGACGCCTTCCGCCAGCTCAAAGGCAGTTTCGCCAGTTCCATGGAGGCCATCAGATTGTGTCGCGAACGAGGGATCCGGGTCGGATTGCGCACCACCCTGACCCAGCAGAACCACGCCCAGTTACCGCGACTGCTGGATCTGATGACTGACTACGACGTGCAGAAATTCTACCTGTCGCACCTCAACTACAGCGGTCGCGGCAAGCGCAGTCGCCAGCTCGACGCCCGGCAACAGATGAGCCGCGAGGCCATGACCCTGATCTTCGAGCGAGCCTGGAGCGACATCCTGCACGGTCGCGACACGGACTTCGTCAGCGGTAACAACGACGCTGATGCGGTACTGTTGCTGCAATGGGTGGCCTGGCGCCTGCCCCATCACTACGCCGAACTGGAACGCATGCTCAAGGCTTGGGGCGGCAACGCCTCGGGCAGCGGCATTGCCAACATCGACAACACCGGTGAGGTACATCCCGACACTTACTGGTGGCAGCACTCGGTGGGCAACGTGCGCCAGACCCCCTTTCGCACACTCTGGCTCGAACGGCCCGACGCGCTGTTGCAAAAACTGCGCGAGCATCCGCGCACCGTAGGTGGCCGTTGCGGACAGTGTCGTTGGCTGGCCATCTGCAACGGCAACACCCGCACACGCGCCTGGGCCGACGGCGACCTGTGGGGTCAGGACCCCGGCTGCCACCTCAGCGATGACGAAATTGGCTTGCACGCGCTCCCCAGCGCTTTGATTCCCAGCGTTGCACTGCCCTGCGCCCGATAACCCGACGGCGAACCTGATGATGAACCAAGGAAGTCCCATGTCTGCCTCTATCGTTCTGCCCGCTGCCCTGCAATCGTCCTTCAGACCGGGGGAAGTCGCGCTGGTCGGTGCCGGTCCCGGTGACCCGGGCCTGCTGACGTTGCGTGCCTGGAGCCTGTTGATGCAGGCCGACGCGGTGGTCTACGACCGCCTGATCAGTGCGCAACTGCTGAACCTGATCCCGCTGACCTGCGCCCGGCACTACGTCGGCAAGGCCGCCGGTTGCCACAGCCTGCCCCAGGCACAGATCAACCAATTGCTGGCCGACCTCGCGGATCAGGGGCAGCGGGTGGTCCGGCTCAAGGGCGGCGATCCGTTCATCTTCGGTCGCGGTGCCGAAGAACTGGAATACTTGCTGGCGCGTGGCATCGATTGCCAGGTGGTACCCGGTATCACTGCCGCATCCGGTTGCAGCGCCTACGCCGGCATTCCGCTGACCCATCGCGACCTGGTCAACTCCTGCCGTTTCATCACCGGCCACTTGCAGCGCGAAGGTGATTTGAACCTGCCATGGCAAAGCCTGGCGGATGACAGCCAGACCCTGGTGTTCTACATGGGCTTGTCGAACCTGGGCAGCATTGCCGCGCGGCTAATGGCGGCAGGCCTGGCCGCTGATACGCCGGCGGCGTTGATCAGCAACGGCACTCGTCCCGACCAGCAAGTGCTCCGTGGCACCCTGCAACAACTGCCGGCCATGGCACTGGATTGCGTCGAAGGCCTGCCGACATTGACGGTGATCGGTAAGGTGGTCGGCTTGTTTGCCCAGCAGCCAATGCAGCATCCAGCGCGCGTTCATCCCATCCCCCAGGCTTTGAAGGTGGCGCTATGAGACGCTGCTGGGTTGCGATGCTGTGGATCGGTGCAAGCCATGGCGCCGTTACCACCGGCGCCGAGCTGGAACAGGCCGAGCGCAATTACCAGCAGCTCTGCCAACAATGTCATGGTGTGAATCGCATCGGCGGCGCCGGGCCTGCGTTGCTGCCCCAGAGCCTGGGCCGGATCAAACCCAGCGAAATCCGCCAGGTGATCGAGAACGGTCGCCCGGCCAGTCAGATGGCGGCCTTCGGTGCGCTGCTGGAGCCTGCGCAAATCGACGCCCTGGCGCTTTATCTCCAGCGCCCGCCCGCCGTCGCGCCAAACTGGAATGAAGAGGATATTCGCCAAAGCCATCGGGTGCTGGTGGACGTCGCCACATTGCCCGACCACCCCCAACACAGGGCGGACCCGCTGAACCTGTTCGTGGTGGTGGAAGCCGGCGACCACCATGTCGCGGTGGTCGACGGGGATCGCTTCGAAGTGCTCGCGCGCTTCGCCTCGCACTTTGCAGTGCATGGCGGCCCCAAGTTTTCCCCGGACGGACGTTTTGTCTACCTGGCGTCGCGCGATGGCTGGATCAGTCTGTATGACCTGCACAACCTCAAACTGATTGCCGAGGTGCGGGCCGGGCTCAATACTCGCAACCTGGCGGTGAGCAAGGACGGTCGCTGGGTGCTGGTGGGCAACTCGCTACCCGGCAATCTGGCGGTGCTGGATGCAAGGGACTTGTCACTGGTCAAGACGATCGCGACGCTGGGCAGTGATGGCCAGGCTTCGCGGGTCAGCGCGGTCTACACCGCTGCGCCGCGCAACAGCTTCATCGTCGCACTCAAGGATGTGGAAGAGGTTTGGGAACTGTCCACCGGTCCGAACCCGGACTTCCTGCCCAGGCGCATCAAGGTCCAGGATCATCTGGACGATTTTTCCTTCTCACCCGACTACCGCCAGTTGCTCGCCACCTCGCGCAAGGCCCAGGGTGGACAGGTGATCGATCTCGACAGTGGCCAGGTGGTCACCGACATCAGTCTGCCGGGCATGCCGCACCTGGGCTCGGGCACCTATTGGCAGCGCGATGGCCGCTGGGTGTTCGCGACCCCCAACATCAGCAAAGGACTGGTGTCGGTGATCGACATCAACACCTGGAAAGTCATCCGGCAGATCCCTACCCTCGGGCCGGGTTTCTTCCTGCGCAGCCATGCCAACTCACGCTATGCCTGGACTGACGTGTTCTTCGCCGCCGGCAACGATGCCATCCACCTGATCGACAAACAAACCCTGGAAATCGCCCACACCTTGCGCCCCATGCCCGGCAAAACCGCCGCCCACGTCGAATTTACCCATGACGGCCGTTACCTGCTGCTGAGCATCTGGGACACCGATGGCGCGCTGATCGTCTATGACAGCAACACCCTCAAGGAAATCAAACGCCTGCCCATGAACAAACCTTCGGGCAAATACAACGTGGGCAACAAGATCGAATTTGCCGAAGGTACGTCTCACTGAACGGGTGATAAGGGCAAACCTGCTCGCCTCAGCGGGAGCAGGTTGCGGGTTCAATGACTCATCGGCGACATGGCGGTTGCCTGTCCCAGCAGCTTCTGATCAATGTCTTCCAGGCGCAGCACCCGGCCGCCGGTATCGCTGGCAAGTTTTTCCGCCGCCTGGACGTCGGCGAACGTGGCCAGCACGACGCCCATGGCACCCTTGAGCTTGGAGCCGATGACGAAATAGGCGGTCCGCGCATCGATCAGGTGCGCATCATCCGGGGTATTCCAGTGGCTGCGCCCCATGTCGTGGACGTACAGCTGGACGTCGGCCCGATGGTTCTCCGGCTGCAGCCACCAACCGAGCATCTCGGCCGGCGAGCAGAACTTTTTCACGCCGCTGGCGGTCGCTGCCGCACCCTTGGGTCCGGGAAAATCCGTGATGACCATGCCGCACACATGGCACTCGTCGCTGGGGTGGAACGCCAGCACCGCCTCAGTGGCCGGTGGCGGCTCAGTCTTGCCGCATGCCACCAGCGCCAGGCACACCAACACCCCGGCCAGGACTCGGCCCGTATTCGAATACAGCCTGTTCATCGTTACATGCTCCCTTTATCAAGATCAGAATTCACGGGCACCGGCGGTTGAACAATCGATAGGCCAGCCACAACGGCACAGCCATCCACAACCACAGGCACAGCCAGAGCCAAGGCCCGGGCACCGGCAGGTCGCTGCCCAGGGTCAGCACTGCCGCGCCGTTGGAACCGGTGTCGAACCCCGACAGGTTGATCAGCCGATACACATCGGTGGGGTTGAACAGCAACAGCCATGGCAGCAGGTCCGCACTGAAGCGGCCCTCGCTCAGCACCAGCAGTGCCAGCAACGCCAGGTCAAACACCAGCACGAAGAAAAACCACACCCCCAGCGCCAGGCCGGCGGCGGTGGATTTCTCCGCCGACAGGCTGCTCAGCACATAGGCCAGCCCCAAAAAAACCCAACCCAACAGCGTGCTGGAGACGATGAAGCGGCCAAAGGCCCAGAGCAGCAAGCTCAGCTCGATATCGTCCACCAGCAGGGCGATGGCGAACATCGCGCAACCAAAGCCGATCAGGGTCGCCAGCGCCAGAATCAGGCCGTGACCGACAAACTTGCCCAGCAGCAACTGGCCGCGCCCCAACGGATACGTCAGCAACAGCAGCAAGGTGCCGCTCTCGTCCTCGCCGACAATCGCGTCATAGGCCAGCAGCAACGCGATCAACGGCATCAGGAACGTTGCCAGGCAGGCCAGGCTCGCCACCGTTGCCGGCACCGAGGTAAAACCCAGCTGGCCGGACGCCGCCGCGCCAAGCCAGGCGATGCCGATGGCCAGCACAGCGAACAACAGACTGATCGCCAACAACCAGCGGTTGCGCAAGCCGTCACTGAATTCCTTGCGGGCCATGTTCCAGATCGGGTTCATGAGCCGGCCTCCTCGGTCGCCGCGCGAACCATGTAATAGCGGTACAAGTCTTCCAGGGACGGCGGTTTGATCTCGACATCCGCCGGATCATCCTGGGCCAGTAACTGGCGCAGCAATTTGAGTTTGCTGCCATCCGGCGCGGACACCTGCAGCCCTTGCGCGCCCCAGCCTTGGGTGGCGTGCCCTTCGCTGCGCCAATGCTGGCGAAGCCAATCGGCCCGTGACAGACCCGAGGCGCGGATCAACGTCGGCAGCCCCGCGTCCTCGCGCAACCGGTCCAGGCTGCCCAGGGCCAACAGACGACCTTGGGTGAGAATTGCTGCGCGGTTGATGTGCGCTTCCACGCCAGGCAAGACGTGAGAACAAAGAATGATGCTGGTGCCCTGCCAGCGCAGGCGATCGAGCAGTTGATAGAGATCCTGGGTGGCAATGGGGTCCAGGCCAACGGTGGGTTCGTCCAGCAATAGCAGCCGCGGCTGGCCGAGCAAGGCCTGGGCCAGCCCCAGGCGCTGGCGCATGCCCTTGGAGTACGTACGCACGCGCCTCCTGGCCGCTTCCGTCAGCCCGACCTCCTCCAGCAAGCGGTCGACCTGCTCTGGCGCCGCGCCCTTGAGCCGGGCGAAATGGCGCAAGGTTTCCAGGCCGCTCAACTGCGGGTAGAACATCACGTTCTCCGGCAGGTAACCGAGCATTCGGCGCACGCCCGGATCACTCGGCTCGCGGCCAAATACCCGAACCTGACCCTCACTGGCCTGCAGCAGACCGAGTATCAGTTTCATGGTCGTGGTCTTGCCCGCACCGTTGTGCCCGAACAGGCCGAGCGCTTCGCCCTGGGCCAGGTTCAGGTTCAGCTCGCGCAACACGGCGACATTGCCGTAGCGCTGACTGACGCCTTCGATCTCGACGACGTTCAAGACGCGTCCTCCTGATCACTGTTGCGTGGCGGGGGCTGGAGCGGCGCGTGCATCAATGGATGGCTGTCCATCACCCCCGGGGATTTCATAACCGGGAACGCCCGCTGTACCCAGCGCAGCAGCTCGATACCCGGACTGTTCATCAACAGCCGTACCTGGGGGTACAGCCACAGCAGGCGATCGACGTTGTCGTTGGGTTCATAGGCCACGTCCCCCAGACCGTCGCCGTTGCGATCCCAGCCCAGGTAGTCGCTCCAGTAATTGCCGCGCCCGTCCACCGACCATTCCTGCAACCGTGTGGCCACGTATTTGACCTGGCGTTGGTTGCCGGCGAAGACGTTGCCGGTGATGCGGTTGTCTTCCGAGCCGGCGGTCAGGTGGATGCCCACCGCGCTGCGCTCGAAATGATTGCCTTCGATGCAGTTGAACAACGAGTTGTAAATGAACAGGGCCTTGCCCTCGGCACCGGTGATCATGGTGTCGCCGGTGGACCCGTCGCGAACATCGCTGACGACGTTGTCGCGCAGGGTGGAATAGGTGATGTAGTTCATCAGGATCCCGTAGTTCTGATCCTGTTCGGAACGGTTGCCGATGACCGTCAGTTGCCGGCTTTGCATCAAGGCATAACCGGTGCGGGTGCGCCGGGTGACGTTGCCCTCCAGGCGGTTGTCGTTGGCGAACATGTAATGCACGCCGTAGCGCAGGTCCTCCAGGATGTTGCCCTCAAGCAGGTTGCCGTTGGAGGTATCAATGTAGATGCCGTCGCGAGTCTCGCGTACGTGGTTGCCGATCACCCGGGCACCGTGTACTGCGTACAAGTGAATGCCGTTACCCCGGTCCTGGGAGCGCAGCCCGGGATCGCCCTGGATGCGGTTGTCGATCAGGCTGACATCCCGCGCCCCATCGACCCAGATCCCGAAGCCTTGGCCCTGCAGGCGGTTGCCACGAACCACCGCCCCCTGGGCGACAGGCTGGATGAACACCGCAGCATTCATGGCCGTGAGGTCATGCCCCCAGTCCAGGAAGGTGCAGCCCTGGACCTGAACGTTGGGTGCGCGAATGATCAACGTATTGCCCTGGCCCTGCCCCTGAAATACGGCGTCCGGCGCACACGTCAGGCTCATGGGTTGGTCGATGCTGAACGACCCGCGGTATTGCCCCGCGGGCAGGCGCCATTGCTGTTCACCGTCGGCCTGTAAAGGCAGGTCGGTGATCGGCTGCGGCGCTGCAAGCGCGCCGCCCGACAGTCCCAGGAGCACCAGGGCAATGACCGGTGCGCGAGCGTAACCCGTGGGCCGTTGCTGGTTACCGGTCATTGAACCTGTCTCCTCGATGAGCCGACTCAGGCCTTTTCAACCAGCATGCGCCCGACCATTTCCATGTGCAGGGCGTGGCAGAACCAGCTGCAGTAGTACCAATGCAAACCGGCCTTGTCGGCGATGAAGGTGATGGACGAGGTCTGTTGCGGGCTGATCTCCATGCTCACGCCGTGGTTGGTCATGACAAAGCCGTGGGAGACGTCTTCGATCTGGTCGATGTTGGTGATCGTCACCGTCACCTCGTTGCCTTGCTTGACGGTGAACTCCGTCAGGCCATAGGCCGGTGCCATCGAGGTCATGTAGACCCGAACCTTGTTACCGTCACGGATGACCTTGTTGTCGGTCTCCAGGTTGATGCCATCCTTTTTGGCCAAGACCACGGTGTCGGCGAAGTACGGATCGGTGCGGCTCCAGATCTTCTGGGTCTTGATCTGGTCACGCCGGGCGAGGATGCAGTCATGGGGTTCGGCAAAGGCCGGGCCATCGTGTACCAGCTTCATTTCTTCGCCGGAGATGTCGATCAACTGGTCGTTTTCCGGGTGCAACGGACCGGTGGGCAGGAAGCGGTCCTTGGAGAACTTGCACAAGACCACCAGCCATTTGCCGTCCGCCTCGCTGGTTTCGGTCAGGGACGCGTGGTTGTGACCGGGTTGGTACTGCACATCGAGCTTTTGCTTGATGTAGTTGACCTTCTCGCCCTTGTAGGCGCGGATGGCCTCGTCCATGTTCCACTTCACCACCTGACTGTCGATAAACAAGGTGGTGTAGGCATTGCCGCGCCCGTCGTAGGTGGTGTGCAACGGCCCCAGGCCCAATTCCGGTTCAGCGATGATCACCTCGCGCGGGTCTTTGTAGCGGTCGTCGAACAGGTCATCCAGCCGGTCAATGGCGATCATCGAAACGGTGGGCGACAGCTTGCCATTAGCAATGAAGTATTTCCCATCCGGTGAGGTATTGAGCCCATGAGGGTTCTTCGGCACCGGAATGTAGCGGGTGAACGCGCTGTCCTTGCCATCGGTTTTACGACCATCGACCACCGGCACCTTGGAGCCGTCCAGGGTAATGAACTTGCCGGCCTTGATCGCCGCTTCGATGCGCGGGATGTTGAACACCACCACCCAGTCGCGCTCGTTGCGCATCATGCCGCCCAGGTCGTAGGCCTTCTCGGAGTTATAGCAGGTGCTGGCGGCGTACTTGCCGGTGTAGTCGGCGTCGGAGTTGTCCAGATTGCCGTCGACGATCACCTGGAAGGCCATTTCCATTTTTTCGGCGTCGATGGCGTTAAACATCGTGTAGCTGTTCTTGTCTTGCAGGTCGAACGTGCGACCGTCATTGGGGTGCGGGATGACAAATTCGGCGTTAGCGAACACGTACTTGGTGTACGGCACCTTTTGCAGGCGCAGGCCATGAATCGCCTGTACGTTGGGCACGGTGAGAATCTTGTCGCACTTCATGATGTCCAGGCGAATGCGCGCGACCCGGGAATTGGCCTTGTCGTTGATGAACAGGTATTTGCCGTCGTATTTGCCATCGGTCATGGAGATGTGCGGGTGATGGCAGTCGCCGTTCTGGTACTTGGCGCTGTCACCCAGGATGCGCTTGCTTTCGTTGGTCAGCCCCCAACCGGTGGCCGAGTCGACGTTGAACACCGGAATACGCATCAGCTCGCGCATCGACGGCACACCCAGCACCCTCACCTCGCCCTGGTGGCCGCCGCTCCAGAAACCGTAATAGTCGTCCAGCTCGCCGGGGCCGACGTGCACTTTGGACTTGGCTTCCTTGGCCGCTGCGGCCCAGGACTCACGGCTGAACACCGCGCCACCCAACGCCGTGGCGCCGGCCAGCACCGCGCCGGTCACCGCACTTGTGCCCAAAAAGCCTCGACGGCTGACGCCCCTGGGTTCTTCGACCGCGCCGCTGGTTTCGGTTTTTTTATCGCTCATGCTGTGTGCTCCATGAAGAATGAAAGGGTCAAGGGACAGGACATTCGGGGTCTCAAGGCGCCGGGTTCACCTGCACCACGGGAATCAGTTGCGCTTCGGTCGCGCTCGCCTTACCGCGCTTTTTGCGCTTGTTGATCAGTGGCGGGCATTTGTTTTCGTTGTGCCAGGTCATCTGGCAATCGAGGCAGTAGTGACATTCGTTGGCGTTGATCCGGCCATCGGGGTGAATCGCCTGGATCTCGCATTCCTTGGCGCACAGCTGGCAGGGGTTGCCACATTCCTTGCGGCGCTTGAGCCAGTCAAACAGCCGCAGCCGGGTCGGCATCGCCAGGGCGGCACCCAGCGGGCAGATGTAGCGGCAATAGACTTTGCGGGTGAACAGGTTGATCACCAGCAGACCCAGCGCATACGCCACGAACCACCACTGACGGTCGAACCTGAGGGTGATGGCGGTCTTGAAGGGTTCCACCTCGGCCAACCGTTCGGCGCTGGACATCGACTCCAGCGAGATGCCGAACAGCACCAGCAAAATGATGTATTTGATTGCCCAGAGTCGCTCGTGGACGGCGAACGGCAGCTCGTACTGCGGCACTTTCAGCTTGCGCGCCAGTTCGTTGAGCAACTCCTGCAGCGCACCGAACGGACACAACCAGCCGCAGAACACCCCACGCCCCCACAGCAGAATGCTGGCGGCGGTGAACACCCAGAGGATGAAAATCAGCGGGTCGGTGAGGAACAGTTCCCAACGAAAGCCTTCGAACAGGGCGTGAACGAAGGTCAGCACATTGACCACCGACAACTGGGCCAATGCATAACCCCCAAGAAACACCACGGTGAACATCAGGTAGCCGCGACGCAGCCAGTGCAGCAGTTTCGGTCGCCGGGCCAGCGCATCCTGCAGGAACAGGATCGCCGTGAGCACCAGCAGGGCCACACCCAGTACGGTGATCTCGAGGCTTTTCTGGTACCAGAGGGTCAACCACATCGGTCGGCTGGCCTCTTCGGCCGCCGCCAACTGCTCAGCCGTCGGCAATGGCCTTTCCAGATAAGGCTCGGGCAATTGATAAGTCAGTTCGAAGCTGCTGAAGGTGCCGCTGACAGGCCCGGTCTGACGACGCACCAGCAGTTCCAGGCTCCAGGGCGAACCCGGGTCGAAACGGTGGGCGGCGCGGACGATGAAGATCGCCATCTCGTCGAACTCCGGCATGTCCGCGGCCGCCACATCGTCCAGACGCTGGAAGTCCAGGTCGCGAAAGCTGATGGCATCGCCGAACTGACGCACCTGCACGCGATCGAAAATGCCGCCGCGCACATACCCCGAACCCTTGAAGGAATAGCGACCGCTGCCCATCACGGCGATGGCCTGCTCGCCGGGCTTGAGCTCGGCCATCAGCGTGCGGTATTGCGCCTCGCCCAGCAGGTTGCGGCCGATGGTGGGCGGGTTCAGATGGGTGACGTACAGGTCGATGAAGGTGGCGTCTGCTTGCTCGGCGCTGGCGGCCTCCACTCCCTCGGCCTCGGTCCCCTTGAAGGAAGCGTCCGCCTGGCCGCGGGTCAGGTGCAGGCGACGCACCGCGCCGTTACCGGTCAAGGTCGTCCAGTCGGCGGGTTCGTAAAGGTCTTCACGCACCCGGGCCGGCGCCACCGCCAGCCCCGCGTCACCCTTGACCAGTTCCAGGGAGACCGCGACATCGTGAGCGGCGCGCATGATGACCTCATTGACCACCATCGCCGTCACGGTGGCGCCGGCAATTGCATCCACCGTCACCGCATTCGGGTCACTGGAGTGCCCCACCACCACCCGTTGGTTGACCTTGATGCCGCTGTAGCGGGCGCTAAAAGCGTGGAGCTTTTCTTCGGCAATACCGATCAGCAGAATCGGTTCGTGGTGTTCAAGCACAAAAGCATCGAGGATCACACCAGCCGGGTCGAGGATCACCTGGACGTTGATGGGCTTGCCCGAGTAAGCGGGAATGTCCACAACGTCGAGGCTTTGAAACACGTATCCCAGAACCTTGCCGGCAGCGGACAGCCTGCGCACCTTGTACGGCCCTTCGGGTTCGGAGATCGCGTCGGTCTGTTTCAGGACGTGGTGGATGCGCTGTTGCGGGGTGTCACCGTAGTCCCTGGCCTGGGCAAGGCTGGTGAACAAAAGCAGTAGAACCGACAGTCCATAAAGCCAGAAACGGGATGGGGGCAATATCACAAAAGGACGGGTCATGGACGCCAGGTCTTGGGGACAGGAACTTGGCGCTCATGGTAGGGGCCGCGCCCATGCTCGGCCCTTGATTGAAATCAACTTGGGAAAATTTGCCGCGACCAACACAAAAGCAGTTCGACGCTGGAGCCAGTGAAGATCACCACCGTGGAGCAGCGCTTCTGCGGGTCTGTTCCGGCGCATTTTTATTGCACGAGCGTCAATCAACCCGGTCGGATACTTGTCAGCGCGGTGACTCAGGCGCCATTCTCCCCGTGCCGCCGTTTCGCAAGTAAAGCCTCAATGCGCTACGCAAACGCACACCAAGGAACGCTCCATGCCCCAACGCTCCGCTCCCACCGCCCCATTGCCTGAAAACACCGGCTTCGTCCGGGTGCGTGGCGCCCGCGAACACAATCTCAAAAATGTCGACGTCGACATCCCCCGCGATGCCCTGGTGGTATTCACTGGCGTGTCGGGGTCGGGCAAGTCGTCGCTGGCCTTTTCCACGCTTTATGCCGAAGCCCAGCGCCGCTATTTCGAGTCCGTCGCACCCTATGCCCGACGCCTGATCGACCAGGTGGGCGTGCCGGACGTGGACAGCATCGAAGGCCTGCCGCCAGCGGTGGCCTTGCAACAACAGCGCGGCACCCCCAGCGCACGCTCCTCGGTAGGCAGCGTCACCACCTTGTCGAGCCTGATCCGCATGCTCTACTCCCGGGCCGGGAGCTACCCGGCCGAGCAACCCATGCTCTACGCCGAGGATTTTTCGCCCAACACGCCTCAGGGCGCCTGCCAGCAATGCCATGGCCTGGGTCGGGTCTATGAAGTGACCGAAGCGTCCATGGTGCCGGACCCTTCGCTGACCATCCGCGAGCGCGCCGTGGCGGCCTGGCCCATGGCCTGGCAGGGCCAGAACCTGCGGGACATCCTGGTGACCCTGGGTTATGACGTCGACATCCCCTGGCGCGACCTGCCGAAAAAGCAGCGTGACTGGATTCTCTTCACCGAAGAAACCCCAACCGTCCCGGTGTACGCCGGGCTCACCCCGGCCCAGACCCGCACGGCCCTCAAGCGCAAACTCGAACCCAGCTATCAAGGCACGTTCAGTGGCGCCCGACGCTACCTGCTGCACACGTTCATGCACTCCCAAAGCGCCCAGATGCGCAAACGCGTGGCGCAATACATGCGCGCCAGCCCTTGCCCGGTGTGCGAGGGTAAACGCCTCAAGCGCCAGGCGCTGACGGTGACCTTCGCCGGCCTGGACATCGCCGAACTGTCCCACCTGCCGTTGCTGGAGCTGGCCGAGGTGCTCAAGGGCGTTGCCGCCCCCGCTTATCTGGCACAAGCCGAGGAACCGGGAACAACCCTCACCCACCAGCAAACCCGAGAGGCCCGCGAGCAACGCGCCGCCCGCGGTGAAAATCCCCACGCCGGTGGGCCTGATGCACGCCACACCCACAATCTTTCCCTGGAAAAACGCCTGGCCGCCCAACGCATCGCCACTGAATTGCTGGAGCGCATCGTCACCCTCATCGATCTGGGCCTCGGCTACCTGGCCATGGAGCGCAGCACACCGACGCTGTCTTCCGGCGAGCTGCAACGCCTGCGCCTGGCAACCCAGCTCAACTCCCAGCTGTTCGGCGTGATCTATGTGCTGGATGAACCCTCTGCCGGCCTGCACCCGGCCGACAGCGAAGCGCTGTTCCAGGCCCTGCAACGCCTCAAGGCCTCGGGTAATTCAGTGTTTGTGGTCGAACACGACCTGGACACCATGCGCCGCGCCGACTGGCTCATCGACGTCGGCCCCGACGCGGGTGAACAAGGCGGGAAAATCCTCTACAGCGGCCCACCCGCCGGCCTGCGGCAGGTACCGGAGTCACGCACCCGTGCCTACCTGTTTGCCGAGGACAGCGCTACGGGGCGTACGCCTCGGACACCCAAGGACTGGTTGCGCCTGGAAGGCATCACCCGCAACAATCTGGATAACCTGAGCGCCGCCTTTCCCCTGGGTTGCTTCAGCGCTGTGACCGGCATTTCCGGCTCGGGTAAATCCAGCCTGGTCAGCCAGGCCCTGCTGGACTTGGTGGGCAGCCATCTGGGCCAGGCCAGCCACAACGCCGAAGCCGATGAACAAAGCCTGGAGGATGAACCGCTGCAAACCAGCAGTGGCCACGTCACCGCCGGGCTCGAGGCGGTCAAGCGACTGGTCCAGGTGGACCAGAAACCCATCGGCCGCACCCCGCGCTCCAACCTCGCCACCTACACCGGGCTGTTCGATCACGTACGTAAATTGTTCGCCGCCACGCCGCAGGCGCGGGAACTGGGTTTCGATGCCGGACAGTTCTCCTTCAACGTCGCCAAAGGCCGTTGCGAAACCTGCGAGGGCGAGGGCTTCGTCAGCGTCGAGTTGTTGTTCATGCCCAGCGTGTATGCACCCTGCCCCACGTGCCACGGGGATCGCTACAACCCCCAGACCCTTGAAGTGAACTGGCAGGGGCTGAACATTGCTCAGGTGTTGCAACTGACCGTGAACCAGGCGCTTGAGGTGTTTGCCGAGCAGGCATCGGCCAAGCGCTCACTGCAAGTGCTGCAGGATATCGGGCTGGGTTACCTGCGTTTGGGCCAACCGGCCACGGAACTGTCCGGCGGCGAGGCCCAGCGCATCAAACTGGCGACCGAGCTGCAACGCAAAGCCCGGGGCGCCACCTTGTACGTGCTGGATGAGCCAACCAACGGCTTGCATCCCCAGGACGTGGATCGCTTGCTGGTGCAGTTGAATCGCCTGGTGGATGAAGGCCACAGCGTGGTTGTGGTGGAACATGACATGCGCGTAGTTGCGCAGAGTGATTGGGTCATCGACATCGGCCCGGGCGCTGGGAACCAAGGCGGAAAAGTCGTGGTATGCGGGGCTCCGGCGAAGGTCGCCGAATGTCAGGAAAGTCGAACGGCGGCCTTTCTGGGCAGAGTGCTGCAACCCGGAAATTGAAGTGCGACCTGCCTGGCGCACTCCCTGTGGCAAGGGGATTTATCCCCGCTGGCTGCGCAGCCAGCGGGAAGGGCCAGCTCTCGTCATGACGTCAAACCGTACGCGAATACTGCACCGTCTGGTCCACGCCCAAGTACGCGTCGAAAGCCATCGCCACGTTGCGCATCATCAATTGCCCCTGGGGCAGCAGCACCAGTGAGTCGGGGTGGATCTCCAGCAGTCCGTCGCGCACCAGCTCCTGAAGCCGGACCAGGGCATCGGCAAAGTACGCGTTGAAACCCACACCGTGACTGATCTGGATCCGGGCGAAATCGATCCGTCCATGGCACATCAATTCGCTGATGACCTCGCGGCGCAACCGATCATCGTCGCTCAGGCGATAGCCGCGCTGCACTGGCAGCAGGCCTTGATCCAGGCGAGCGTAATACTGGGAAAGCTCCTTGACGTTCTGACCATAGCTGTCACCGACCTTACCGATCGAGGACACACCCAGCCCGATTAAATCGCAATCGGCATGGGTGGAATACCCCTGAAAGTTGCGCTGCAACGTGCCCTGGGCCCGGGCGCGTACCAGCTCGTCGTCCGGCAAGGCAAAATGATCCATGCCGATGTAGACATAACCGGCTTCGGTCAGACGATTGATCGTCAGTTCGAGCAACTCCAGCTTGCGTTCTGGCGGCGGCATGTCTTCGGGCCGGATCATCCGTTGCGCCCGCACCCGTTGCGGCAGATGCGCATAGCTGTAGGCGGCAATCCGGTCGGGACGCAGGGCGATGATCTTGCTCAGGGTGACATCGAAACTGGCAATGGTTTGCAGCGGCAAGCCGTAGATCAGATCAACGCTGACGGACTTGAAACGCGCCACGCGGGCGGCTTCCACCAACTCGACAACCTGTGCCTCGCTCTGCACCCGATTGACCGCGGCCTGCACCTGGGCATCGAAATCCTGGACGCCGAAGCTCAGGCGATTGAACCCCAGCTGGCGCAGCCCCTGGATCTGTTGCGCATCGATAGTGCGCGGATCGACCTCGATGGAAAACTCATGGGCATCGCTGTCATCCATGTCGAACGCCTGGTGCAGACAGTCCATCAGCTCGGCCAGTTGCTCATGGGTCAGATAGGTCGGTGTACCGCCGCCCAGGTGCAGTTGAGTCAGTTTGCGCGAGCGATCGAACAACGTCGCCTGCAGGGCAATTTCGCGCTTGAGGTAAGTCAGGTATTCAGTGGCGCGATGGGTCTTGCGGGTAATGATTTTGTTGCACGCGCAGTAGTAGCAAAGGCTCTGGCAAAACGGAATATGGATGTAGACCGACAAGGGCTTGGGCACCGGGGCCTGGTTGCTCAGCTCGGCGGCCTGGCGGTATTCATCCATGGCAAACGCCTGATGGAACTGCGGTGCCGTCGGATAGGAGGTGTAGCGCGGCCCCGGACGGTCGTACTTCTCGACCAGGGCGCGATTGAAAGCGGAGGCAGCGTTCATGATGGGGTCAACCTGTCAAAAGGGCCGGGCAAAACGCCTGCGTCGTGCGGATCTGGGTCGAACAGATTGCAGATCGCATCCACACTCAGGCGCCCGGCGGGCAAAATGCCGATAAAACGGCTGGTCAAGTCGATCAAACCCTTGCTGCGCAACGCCTCCAGCTGTGGCCAGATGGATGCGAAATAATCGCGCAACACCAGCCCGAACCGCGCCTCCATGGCCGGAATATCCAGCTCCAGGTCGCAGGAAAGTTGCTCGGTCACCGCGGCCCTGAGCAGGTCCTGCGCCTCACAGCGCCAGCCGCGCCACACAGGCAACTGCCCGGCGTCCAACTGCCGGCAGTACTCAAGCAGGTCATCGGTGTTCTGCACGTACAAGTGTTCGATCTGGGTGATGGCCGACAGGCCGAAACCCAAGTGGTCACAGCAACCGCGCCGGGTGAAGCCCTGGCAATTGCGATGCAGGCGTCCGTGCTCTTGGGCGACGGCCAGATCATCGTCTGCCCTGACGAACTGCCCCAGCCCGATGTAGTGATAACCCGCACCGGTCAGTTGCTCGCAGCAGATCCGGCGCATGGTGTCTGTATCGGCCTGGCTGCTGAAGGCACCCGTGGCCTGAAGTTTTTTTGAACGATAGCGATACGGCGCATGGGCGTAGTCGAACACCTGCAGCCGGTCTGGCTCCAGCTCGATCAGCGTGGCCAGTTTGCGCGCGAAGCTGTGGGGTGTTTGCCAGGCATGGCCATAACCGAGGTCGATGTTGATGGAACGGAAACCGAAGGTTCGCGCCGCATCGATCAGTGAATGAATCGGTGCCGGGTTCTGATAGCAATCCACGGACAAATCGCTGTCCAGACCAATGTCCGGCACACCGATGCTGACGTGGGTAAACCCCTGGTCGCGAATCAGCCCCATGGTGGACCAGTCGGTGTGATGCAGATCGACCTCGATGCTGTGTTCGGCGCTGTCGTATTCACAGAACTCAAAGCGCTTGCGCAGATCATCCATCAGCCGCTGCAAATGGGCGATCACCGGCGTGCCGCCAGTCAGGCAGAACGCCTCGACCCGACGCCCTGCACCCAAGTGGCAACCGACCAGGCCGATTTCATAGGTCAGGTGTTGCAGATAGCCCTCGATCTCGCCACACCGGCACACGCTCGCCAGGGGCGAACACGATGACAAACGCAAGCGCGAAGGCAGATGCACCGCCAGGGACAGCGGCCGCCGTTTAGAACGGCTGTCGCGCAACTCCCGGAGCAGATCAAGCGAGCCAACCCCCGTATGGAATTTGCGCGTACCGACCGGGCAATCGAGATCAGCCACCGCCGGGGTAAGGGGCGGGGGTCGATCGCCGAGGGTGTGGAACAGGTCGAACATGACAATCTCCGAATGGCTGCGCAGGCACAGTGTCGGACTTAACCCGGTGGGTCGCCTTGACCTGTATCAAGCGCCTTGAATGCGTACCGGAACTGCTCACCAGGTCAGGTAAAACATACCCTTGGCCAACAGCACGATCGCCACCAGATGGATGAACACGCTGGTATGGATAATCTGCACATAACGGGCGTTCATGCGCGCGCTTCTGAAGAGCCACATGGCCCAGAGGAAATGCCCCAGCACACTGCACGCCAACACAATCTTGAGCCCCAGCAGCAAACCAAACGAGGACGCCAATGGGGCTGAAAGCACCGACCAGTAACGCAGCCAGACCATGGCGACGCCCGCACCGAACAGCGTCAGCAATACCCAGGGCATCAACTGCCGGGCTCGCCGACTGATGCCCTGTTCCAACAGCACCATGACTTTGGCGGGCAACTGTTTGCGGATGCTCTCCAAAAACAACACCTCGAAAAACACCGTGCCAATGAAAATCAGCGCGGCAAACAGGTGCAATGTCAGAAACAGCGGATAGCTCATAGGCTCCTCGGTCGCCCTTGATCATCGGGCGATGGTTTATTCGAGGTTATCCTGCGGGCGGACCTGGGGGGGTTGATGCCAATCAAGGAAAGCCAAATCCCGATACCCGCCGTGCCACACCTGTGGGAGCGAGCCTGCTCGCGATAGCGTCGGTTCAGCTTGCATCCCTATCGACTGACACACCGCGATCGCGAGCAGGCTCGCTCCCACAAGGGTTTTGCGCCAAAAAGCGTCAACAGAACGTTACCTGTTGCTGAAGTCGTTCCGACCGTTGATCAGCCCGTTGGTTTTTTTGACGCTCAGCCGATATGCGGTCACAACTTTCGCGCTCCTGTGGGTCATAACTCGGTGGCCGCCGATGGAATATTGGCTTCTACCGTGGTTCCAGCCCGATACGGAGATAAGCTCATGATTTTCAACGTACAAGATTTTGGCGCCAAAGGAGATGGCATCACCGACGACACGGCGGCGATACAAAGTGCCATTGATGCGGCAGCTGCCGCAGGCGGCGGGCAGGTGTACATGCCGACCGGGACCTACATCGTTTCGGCCGGCGAGGAACCCTCAGACGGCTGCCTGATGCTCAAAAGCAACGTCTATTTGTACGGCGACGGCATGGGCGAAACCACCGTCAAGGTGGCCGACGGCTCCGACACCAAGATCACCGGCATCATCCGTTCGGCCTACGGTGAGGAAACCCACGACTTCGGCGTCAGCCATCTCACCATCGACGGCAACCGCGACAACACCACCGGCAAGATCGACGGCTGGTTCAACGGCTACATTCCCGGCGAAGAAGGCTACGATTCCAACGTCACCCTCGACAGCGTCGAGATCAAGGATTGCTCCGGGTACGGTTTCGACCCCCACGAGCAGACCGTCAACATGGTCATCAAGAACAGCGTGTCCCATGGCAACGGTCTGGACGGCTTCGTCGCTGACTTTCTCAGCGACAGCACCTTTGAAAACAATGTCGCCTACGACAATGACCGCCACGGTTTCAACGTCGTCACCAGCACCCACGACTTCACCCTCACCAATAATGTTGCCTACAACAACGGCGGCAACGGCATCGTGGTACAGCGAGGCAGCGAGGACATTCCCTCCCCCAGCAACATCACCATCACCGGCGGCGAGGTGTATGGCAACGGCGGCGAAGGCGTACTGATCAAGCTGTCCAGCGACGTCACCGTCAGCGGCGTCGACATCCACGACAACGCCAGCGCGGGGATTCGCATCTACGGCAGCAACCACGTTGAAGTCATCGACAACACCCTCAACAACAATTCCCTGGGCAACCCCGTACCGGAAATCATCATCCAGTCCTACGACGACACCCTGGGCGTGTCCGGCCGCTACTTCAACGGCAGCGACAACCTCATCCAGGGCAACATCATCAGCGGCAGCGACCTGTCGACCTACGGCGTTGCCGAGCGCAACGAAGACGGCACCGACCGCAATGCGATCATCGCCAACACCATCAGTCACACCAGTAAGGGCGCGACGCTGGTCTATGGCGACGGCAGCTATGTCAGCGCCACGGTACCGGTGACCACCGTGCAAGGTACCGCCGGCAACGACACCTTGCTGGGCAGCGGCGCCAACGAGCTTTTCTACGGCGGTGCCGGCAACGACACCATCAATGGCGGCGCGGGAGACGACATCCTGGTGGGTGGCGCCGGCCTCGACAGACTGACTGGCGGCACCGGCGCTGATACGTTCCGCTTCGCCAGCCAGTCCGACAGTTACCGCAACGCCACCACCAGTTTCGATGACACCATCACCGATTTCGACGTCACCCAGGACAAAATCGACCTCGCGGGTCTGGGCTTCACCGGCCTGGGCAATGGCCGTGGCGGCACGTTGCAGATCAGCTACAGCGCCAGCAGCAACCGCACCTACATCAAGGATTACGATGCCGACGCCAGCGGCAACCGTTTCGAGCTGATTCTGTCGGGTAACCTGACCAGCACCCTGACGGCCAGCAACTTCATCTTCAACCGGGTGATCACCGGCACCAGTGGCAGTGACTCGCTGATCGGCAGCGAGTCGGCCGACACCCTGCTGGGCCTGGCGGGCAACGACAGCCTCAGTGGTGGCGCGGGCGACGACAAGCTCGACGGCGGTGCCGGCAAGGACACCCTCACCGGTGGCACTGGGGCCGATACCTTTGTGTTCTCCAATCGCCTGGACAGTTACCGCAACTACGACACCGGCGGCGTCAACCTGGGCGATCTGATCACCGACTTCGATGCAAGCGCCGACAAGATCGACCTGTCGGCCATGGGCTTCACCGGCCTTGGCGACGGCAAGAACGACACCGTGTACGTAGTGCTCAACAGCGCCGGGACCAAGACCTACATCAAGTCGCTGTCCGCCGACGCCAATGGCAACCGCTTCGAAGTGGCGCTGGAAGGCAACTACCTCGACACATTGACCAGCGCCAATTTTGTCTTCGCCACGGCCTCGCCCACCAATCAGGCACCGGTGCTGGCCACGCCGTTGCTGGATCAGAATGCGACCGAAAACACTCCGTTCAGCTACGTGGTGCCGGCCACCAGTTTTACCGACCCGGACAACGACAGCCTCAGCTATACCGCCACCCTCGCCAATGGCAGCGCCCTGCCCGGCTGGCTGGTCTTCGATGCCGCCAGCCGCACATTCAGCGGCACGCCAAGCGATACGGCATCGGGCACGTATTCCATACAGGTCACGGCGACCGACGGCAGCAACGCCACTGTCAGCGACAGCTTCACCCTCGCGGTGCAGGACGTTCCGGCCGCGCCCATCGTGATCAATGGCACGCCGAACAACGACACGTTGACCGGCACCGCAGCCAACGAACAACTGTTTGGGGGCGCCGGTAACGACACGCTCAACGCAGGCGCCGGTAACGACATTCTGGTGGGCGGCACTGGCGTGGACAAACTCACCGGCGGTGCGGGTGCCGACGTGTTCAGCTACACCTCCAAGCTCGACAGCTACCGCACCAGTTCCACCAGCGCCAGTGACCAGATTCTCGATTTCGATGTGGCCGCCGACAAAATCGATGTATCGGCCCTCGGCTACACTGGGCTGGGCAATGGCCAGGGCGGCACGCTGCTGGTGACCTACAGCAGCTCGACCAACCGCACGTACCTCAAGGACCTGACTGTCGATGCCAACGGCAACCGCTTCGAAGTGTCGCTGGCAGGTAACCTGGTCAGCAGCCTGACTGCCAGTCATTTCGTCTTCGCCGACCAGAACACCCCCAGCAATGTGGCGCCCGTGGTGGTTATCCCCCTGCTCGACCAGAACGCCACCGAAAGCACACCGTTCACCTACACCGTGACCGCCGACAGCTTCAGCGACGCCAATCAGGATGTACTGACCTACACCGCCACCCTGGCCGACGGCAGCGCCCTGCCTGCCTGGCTGAGCTTCAATGCCAGCAATCTGACGTTCACCGGCACGCCGACCAGTACCGCGGCAGGCAACTACAACGTACTGGTCAAGGCCACCGATCCGTCAGGTGCCTCGGTGAGCGACAGTTTTGCGTTGGCAGTGGCCGAT
Source organism: Pseudomonas hefeiensis (assembly GCF_030687835.1). NCBI lineage: Bacteria > Pseudomonadati > Pseudomonadota > Gammaproteobacteria > Pseudomonadales > Pseudomonadaceae > Pseudomonas > Pseudomonas hefeiensis. The sequence goes on along the minus strand of NZ_CP117449.1, from coordinate 3,052,025 downwards.
GCGCCGGCCAATACCATCACCGGAACCAACAACGCCGAGTCCCTCACCGGCACCGCGGGCGCGGACCTGATCCTCGGCCTGGGTGGCAACGACACGATCAGGGCCGGCACTGGCGCGGACATTGTCGACGGCGGCGCCGGACGCGACTCGTTGTACGGCGGCGACGGCGCCGATACCTTCCGCTACACCGACGTGCTCGACAGCTATCGCGACTACGACACCGGCGGCGTCACAGCCACGGACACGATCTACGACTTCACCGTGGGCGTCGACCAGATCGATGTCTCCGGCCTGGGCTTTCTCGGCCTCGGTAATGGCAGCAACGGCACGCTGTACATGACCCTGAACTCGGCCGGCGACAAGACCTATGTCAAATCCAGCGAAGCCGACGCCGACGGCAATCGCTTCGAAATCGCCCTCAGCGGCAACTACCTCGACACCCTGACCGCCGATGACTTCGTGTTCGGCGAGCGCGCCCAACAGGACATCCTTTACCTGCCGACCCTCGGCCAATCCAACGCGCGCCTGCTGCGCATGAGCGAGGACGACGATCAGTCCGGTACCTCGATGCTGGTCAATGACCTGAGCAAGTACACCCCTTATGACGTACGCAGTCAGTTTGACGATGCCGACGGCAATGGCATCGACATCGCGGTGGGTGGCAGTACGGTCAATGGCCTGTCGACCCTGGGTGCCGAGGAGCTCAAGTTGTGCTGGTGGCTGACCGACACCAACCAACCGGGGCCTGCGCTGTTACGCGCCGTGGCGTTGTTGCAGGATCAGCTTGCCGAGCTTCGGGCCATCGACAATGTCACCCTGGGCATCGTCTGGGGCCAGGGCGAGGAAGCGGCCCAGGAAATCGCCCGTGCCTCCGACAAGGAAGCTGCGGCGGCGGCCTACAAGACCGCGACACTGGCGGTGTTTGATTACCTGCACGCCCAGTTCGGCAGTTTCAATGTGTACCTGATGGAGACCGGGCATTACCAGCAGGACGCGGCGCGTGCCCGTGGCTATTCGGAAGAAAAGATCGCTGACATTGTCGAAGGTGTCGGTTATGTCCGCGCCACCCAGGAGGCCATCGCCGCCGAGCGCGCGGACGTGAAGCTGGCGGTGGACTACACCGACTTGCCCCTGCGCTACGAAGTCGATCCGCTGGTGTATCCCGACGACGTCTGGCACTTGCACGAGGAGTCGGCGGAAATCGTTGGCCAGCGCCTGGCCGATTACATCGCCGATGACTTGGGTTTCCAGGGCAATCCTGATGACAACAACAGCGTGCAGGACATATTCGACGATGCCCAGAACGAAGGCGGAATGATTTCCGGTACTGACCAGGCAGACACGCTGGTCGGCAGCTCGGGCAACGACACGCTGGATGGAGACCTGGGCGCCGACAGCCTGACCGGCGGCGACGGCAACGACGTCTATGTGGTCGACAACGCGTTCGACAGCGTGGTCGAAAGCAACACCTCCACCGCGCAGATCGACACGGTGCAGTCCTCGGTCAGCTGGACGTTGGGCGACAACTTGGAGAATCTGCTGCTCACGGGTGTATCGGACATTGATGGCACCGGCAATGAGCGACGCAATTTCATCACCGGCAATGCCGCCAACAACGTGCTCGATGGCGCCGCCGGGGCCGATAGCATGAGCGGGGGCGATGGCAACGACGCTTATTATGTCGACAACAGCGACGATGCGGTGATCGAAACCAACAGCAACCCAGTGTCCGGCGGGATCGACAGCGTACACAGCAGCCTGACGGCCTATACCCTCGGCAACAACGTCGAAAACCTGTACATCGATACCCCCGACGCCGCCAACGGCACGGGTAATGCGCTGGACAACACGCTGTTCGCCGGGGCCGGCAACAACGTGTTGGACGGCCGCGATGGCAATGACACGGTGTCGTTTGAACGGGCCATGGCCGGTGTCACGGCCACCCTTTCCACCTCCGCGCAACAGAACACCGTGGGTTCGGGCCTCGACACCTTCAAGTCTGTCGAGAACCTGACCGGCAGTGCCCACGCTGACAACCTGACGGGTAACAGCGGTGCCAACGTGCTCAACGGTGGGGCGGGCGACGATACGCTGGTGGGTGGCTCGGGCGACGACCGGTTGATCGGTGGCGCAGGCACTGACAGCCTGACCGGCGGCACGGGCGCTGACACATACGCCTTCAACGCGCTGACGGATATGGGCGTCGGGGCGTTACGCGATGTCATCAGCGGCTTCAAGAGCACGGAGTTCGACCAACTGGACTTCAGCGGGCTGGACGCCAATCCGCTGACCGCCGATATCGACACGTTCACATTCATTGGCAGCAACGCCTTTGGAGCCGATGCCACCGGGCAACTGCGTTTTGCCGATGGCATCCTCTATGGCAGTGTCAATGCCGACGCCAGCGCCGAGTTCGAATTCGAACTGGTGGGCGTCAAGGAGCTGCATGCCAGCGACTTCACGGCCTGACCTGGGGGGCGGCAAGCAGGTTTATCAATGATCAGGGACCGGGACTCTGGCGGAAACTCACCGCCAGCCGGTTCCAGCTGTTGATGGTGCTGATTGCCAGCGTGAGGTCGACCAGTTCCTCCTCGCTGAACACGGCGCGGGCCTGGGCGAAGACCTCATCCGGCACCTGGCTTTCGGCCAACAGCGTTACCGCCTCGGTCCAGGCCAGGGCGGCGCGTTCGCGGGGGGTGAAAAAGCCACTGTCGCGCCACACTGCCACGGCGAACAGACGCCGCTCGCTCTCACCCAGGCGCCGCGCATCTACCGAGTGCATGTCAGTGCAGAACGCACAGCCGTTAAGCTGCGAGGCACGGATCTTGATCAGATGCAGAAGTCCCGGTTCTATACTCAGGCGACTGCTTAGCGCTTCCAGGCCAATCATGGCTTTCATCGCCCTTGGGGACGCACTGTAGTAATCCAGACGCTGGCTCATGGCGGAACTCCGTGATGATCTAGACCCGTACGGTAGGACGTGAGCACGCTGCGCGACAGATCCAATGTGTCGAAAAATCCAGGACCATTTCATACCGGACCAATCAGCGCGATTTTCTCCACGCAACTTCTATGCAATCGCACAATGCGGTTAATCTTTCGCCTTTGAGGGCTAGCGCCACACAATCGCCCAGGAGCGCGCGGGTATGGAACTTCATGTTGTCATCAACGGCCGCAAGGACCTGGCAGGCCAGTTGTATCAACAATTGCGCAGCGCCATCGAAACCGGTCGCCTGGCCGCCGGCACGCAACTGCCGCCCAGCCGCTTGCTCGCTGAACAGTTGGGCGTCTCGCGCAAGACCGTGTCCGACACCTACGCCCAATTGACTTACGAAAATTTCCTCACCGGCATCATTGGCAAAGGCACCTATGTCAATGCGCGCCCGGCCAGAATCGTGCGCAAACAAAGCCACCGGGAACTGGCCGGCGCCGACGTCGTCGAGACCTGGCGCAACATGCCGGACCTGCTGCGTCACCCGACAATCGAAGGGGCACTTCGTTACGACTTCATCGGCGGCGCCACCGGCAAGGGCCAGTTTCCCCTGGACGACTGGCGGCGTTGCACCGCCCACGCCTTGCGCCAGATCGCCAATGCCAAAGGCTTCTACAGCCAGCCCGAGGGTTTGCCGGCGCTGCGCAATGCCATCGCCCGGCATATTGCGTTCTCTCGCGGGGTCAACTGTCAGGACGATGAGGTGGTGGTGTGTAACGGCGCACAACAGGCTCTGGACCTGATCTCGCGAGTCTTGACCCGGTCGGGCAGCCTGGTGGCCATGGAGGACCCGGGCTATCCGCCGGCACGCCTGCTGTTTGGCTCCCACGGCGCCACGGTGGCCGGGATACCGGTGGATGAACAGGGCATGCGGGTGGACCTCATTCCCGACGGCACGAGCCTGATTTATGTGACGCCGTCCCACCAGTTTCCCTTGGGCATGCCCATGAGCCAGGCCCGCCGCGAGGCCTTGCTGGCGCGGGCCTACGAGTTGGGGGCAATCATCATCGAGGATGATTACGACAGCGAATTCCGCTACGAAGGCCGGCCCGCCGACTCACTGCAAAGCATGGACGAACGCGGGATCGTGGCCTACGTCGGGACCTTCTCCAAGACGTTGCTACCGGAGCTGCGCCTCGGTTACGCGATCCTGCCACCCGCGATTCTCGAAGCGGTGATCCTGGCCAAGCGCCTCACCGATCAACACACCTCCACCCTACCCCAGTGGGCATTGGCCAAATTCATCGCCGAGGGCTGCCTGCTCAAGCACATCCGCCGCTGTCACACGCTGTATGCCGGCCGCCGCGAGCGAATCCTGGCACGTATGACCGGGGACCTGTCACCCTGGTTCGAGGCGGTTCCGACGACCGCTGGTTTCCACCTGGCAGTATTGTGCAAGGTGCCCATCGATCTGGCGCTGGTGATCGAACTGGCAAAAAAAGCCGAAGTCGGCCTGTACCGCCTCGATGGCTTTTTCAACGATGTCCCGGTGCGACCGGGTCTGTTCTTCGGTTTTGGCGCCATCGAAATCCTCGACATCGACACCGCCCTGGACCGCTTGCGGGACATTTTGCAGCAGGTCGCCTGAGCCATTGGACTGGGCATTTATCCGCCCATTGGCTGTTTTAGCCTCGTAATTACAGGCCTATCCTGCAGGGGTCTTGTTGAGTGTTGAGTAAATCCCGTCCGACTTGATTCAGGAGCCAGAGCAATGACTCGCCAAGTGATCAATACCGTACAGGTCCGAGCCGCCGCTGGTCGCTCGGAAGAACTGGGCCGCCAGTTGCAGAAAATCGTCGAAACCTTGCGCGCGCAACCCGGGTGCGATGCCTACATGGTTGACCGTTGCCCGGAGGACGGCGACCGCTGGAACGTCAGCGCCCGCTGGCAATCGGAAGCGGCGATGCAAGCCCACTTCAACTGCCCTGAAGTGCAAGGTTTCATCGGCCTGATCGACAACCGCCTGGCTCGAAGCGTGGACTTCAACCGCTGACCTTTGCCATGAGGTGGATCGTGGCATTGGTCTACCCGCCTTCCGAAAGATTGGACGTTTGTTTGCCCTACCGTGGGGCTTAGGGTGAATCCATCGCCGCTACAGCGCGAAATCACTCAAACCCACGAAGGTCATTCCCATGAAAACGCTTTGCCTGATCGCCACCCTCAGTCTGCTGCCTCTGGCCCCGGTCTATGCCCACGAAACCGCGCCTTCGGAAAAGATCAACGTGCTGCAGGAGAAGATGCTGAAGAACCTGCCCGGTAACAAAGCCATGATGCTGACGGTCGACTACGCCCCCGGCCAGTCGTCCGTCGCCCACAAACATGAAGGAACGGCCATGGCCTATGTGCTGGAAGGTGCCATCACCTCCCAGGTCCAAGGCGAGCCGGCGACCACCTACAAGGCCGGGGAATTCTGGTACGAAGCTGCGGGGTCCGAGCATCTGGTTTCGAAAAACGCCAGCTCGACCGAACCGGCCAAATTGCTGGTGTTCATGGTGATGGGCAAGGATGAAGCGGTGTTGATACCGCTGAAGAACTAACCGGCCATACCACTACGCCTCTGTGGGAGCAAAGCTTGCTCGCGATAGCGGTCCGTCAGTTACATCAATACTGTTGATCCAACGCTATCGCGAGCAAGCTTTGCTCCCACAGGAGTATTTTTACCCAGGGAGCCACCGCACTAATAAAAAAGCCCCGCATCTCTCGATGCGGGGCTCTTTCATTCAACGCAGGATCAGTTGGCCGTTACGACCGCCTGACCACTCAACGCCAGGTCCAGCAGTTCGCGGTTGGCGACCGCGTACATGGCGTAGTCCGTGCCACTGGCGGCACGGATGTCCACCAACATGGCGCGCCAGCGCTCGACCATGTCGTTATGCTGTTCCAGCCACAGCGCCAGACGTGTTTCCACCTCCTGAGTGCCGTCGCCCTGTTGCAGGACCGAAATGGTGATAGCCCGCTGCTGCCAGTCGACGTCATCACGGAACGCTTCACGGGCCAGGGCCTGCCAGTTGTTTTCTACCGGCAGCGCGCTGATCTGTTGCAAGTACCAGGTGATGTCCAGGGCGCTGCCCACGGCGAAGTAGGCCTTGGCCACATCGGCGGCGTTCTGGCCGGTGACGTCGGACGCTTCGATGATCGGCAGCAAGGTGTACAGGTGCGTGGTGCCTGCAACCATGCGCGCCAGCAGCTCCGGCACGCCGGCCGCCACATAGGCCTGGTAACGGGTCTGCCAGCCTTCACGGGTCGGGCCTTCCAGCAGCTCGTCGAGCTTGAGGCCCAGCGCCGCCAGGTGCGGACCGAAGTGAGCAACATCCCGGGCAGCGTTCTGCTCGTTACGACGACTGCGCAGGAACCAGCGCGTCGCACGACGACCCAGGCGCATCAGCTCGTCCATCAGCTCCAGCTGTACGTCGGCCGACACCTGGTGGTCCAGGGCTTCTATTTGGCGGAACCAGTGCGGAAGGTGAAAGATATCTCGAACTATTACATACGCACCCGCCACGTTCGCCGGGCTCATGCCGGTGGACTCCTTGAGCCGTTGAACGAAGGTGATGCCCATGTGGTTGACCAGATCGTTGGCGATCTGGGTGCTGACGATCTCGCGCTTGAGGCGATGGCGACGCATGGCTTCGGAGAACTTGCTCACCAGCGTCGGCGGGAACGCGGTCTCCATGTCACGGGTCAGGTAATCGTCATCCGGCACCTGGGAGTTGAGCAGCGCTTCCTTGAGGTCGATCTTGCTGTAGGAGATCAGCACCGACAGTTCGGCACGGGTCAGGCCTTGGCCCGCCGCGACACGCTCGGCCAGTTGTTCTTCGGCCGGCAGGAACTCGATGGCGCGATCCAGCTTGCCGCGTGCCTCCAGATCGTTCATCAGGCGCTTGTATTCGGCAATGCGCACGAATGCACGGCGTGCCGCCAGGGACAGGGCCTGGGTCTGCTTGTAGTTGTTGCCCAACACCAGGCCGCCGACTTCGTCGGTCATGCTGCCAAGCAACTGGTTGCGTTGCTTCTCGGTCATGTCGCCGGCCTGCACCACTTCGTTGAGCAGGATCTTGATGTTCACTTCGTGGTCGGAGCAGTCCACGCCGCCGGCGTTATCGATGAAATCGGTGTTGGTGGCGCCGCCATGCAGGCCGAACTCGACACGACCCAATTGGGTCATGCCCAGGTTGCCGCCCTCGCCCACGACCTTGCAGCGCAGTTCGTCACCGTTCACGCGCAGCGCATCGTTGGCCTTGTCGCCCACATCGGCGTGGCTTTCGGTGCTGGCCTTGACGTAAGTGCCGATACCGCCGTTCCACAACAGATCCACTGGCGCCTTGAGCAAGGCGTTGAGCAGCTCGGTCGGAGTCAGTTTGTCGGCCTTGATGTCGAAGCGTTCTTTCATCTGTGGCGAGATGGCGATGCTCTTGGCGCTGCGCGAGAAGATACCGCCGCCTTCGGACATGATGCTGGTGTCGTAGTCGGTCCAGGCCGAACGCGGCAGGTCGAACAGACGCTGGCGCTCGGCGAAGCTGCTGGCCGGTTCCGGGTTCGGGTCGATGAAGATGTGCAGGTGGTTGAACGCTGCGACCAGTTGCAACTTGTCAGACATCAACAGGCCGTTACCGAACACGTCGCCGGCCATGTCGCCGACACCTACCACGGTGATGCTGTCTTCCTGAACATTGATACCGCGTTCGCGGAAGTGACGCTGAACACCGACCCACGCGCCCTTGGCGGTGATGCCCATTTTCTTGTGGTCGTAGCCGGCCGATCCGCCGGAGGCGAACGCATCGCCGAGCCAGAAGCCGTAGTCGATGGCAATGCCGTTGGCGATGTCGGAGAAGGTCGCGGTGCCCTTGTCCGCCGCCACCACCAGGTACGGGTCATCGTCGTCATGACGCACGACGTTGGCCGGCGGTACCAGTGCGCCTTCCTTGAGGTTGTCGGTGATGTCCAGCAGACCCGAGATGAAGATGCGGTAGCAGGCGATGCCCTCGGCCGCAATTTCGTCCCGGCCGCCGCCCAGCGGCAGGCGCCGTGGCAGGAAACCGCCCTTGGCACCGACCGGCACGATTACCGAGTTTTTCACTTGCTGGGCCTTGACCAGGCCGAGCACCTCGGTGCGGTAATCTTCTTCACGATCGGACCAGCGCAGACCACCACGGGCTACGTTGCCGAAGCGCAGATGCACGCCTTCGACCCGTGGCGAGTACACGAAAATCTCGAATTTTGGTACTGGCTTGGGCAATTCCGGGATCAAGTGCGGATTGAACTTGAAGCTGAAGTAGGACTTGTTCTGACCGTTGGCGTCGGTCTGGTAGAAGTTGGTCCGCAGGGTGGCCTTGATCAGGTCCAGGTAGCGACGCAGGATGCGGTCTTCGTTGAGCACCTGGACGTTGTCCAGCGCCGTGAGGATCGCCTGTTCCAGGCGTACTTGCTTGTCTTCCAGGTCGTCGCTGCTGAGCTTGCGGGCCAGGTAGAAGCGGGTCTTGAACAACCGGGTCAGCTCGCGAGCGATGTCGGTGTGGTTGTTCAGGGTGCTGGCGATGTAACCCAGGTCAAAGCCCAGGCGGATCTGCTTCAGGTAACGGGCGTAGGCGCGCAGCAGCGCTACATCACGCCATGGCAGGCCGGCGGTCAGCACCAGGCGGTTGAATGCATCGTTCTCGGCGTCGCCGCGCACGATGTGGACGAAGGCGTCCTGCAAGGTGTCGTTGAGCTGCTGGATGTCCAGGTCCAGGCCTTCAGCGGCGGTGAACGCGAAGTCATGAATCCAGAACTCGCGGCCATTGGTGTGGCGCAGGCGATACGGGAACTCGCCCAGCACGCGCAGGCCGAGGTTCTCCAGGATCGGTAGCACATCGGACAATGCCAGCGGCGTATCGGCGTGGTACAGCTTGCAGTGCAGCTCGCGCTGACCGGAAACCTGGCCCAGCGGCTGGTAGAAACTCATGACCAGCGGATTTTTTTCATGCAGGCTCAACAGGTGCTGCATGTCGACCACGGCCGAGTGCGCGGCAAAACGCTCGCGGTAGCCGGCCGGGAAGCCTTTCGGGAAATCGGCCAGTACGTTGGTGCCCTGGGCTTCGCCGAAGCTTTCGATCACCAGGCTCGCGTAGTCATCCTTCCAGCTGCGGCAGGCCTGCACCACTTCTTTTTCCAGCAATACCGGGTCGATGTCGAGACGGTTCTTCGGGTCCACGCGCAGGATCAGCTGTACACGGGCCAGCACGGATTCGGAGAAGAAGGTCCAGAACTCGCAGTCCGAGGCTTTCAGACGTTCCATCAGCACTTGCTGGATCTTCTGACGCACTTCGGTGGAATAGATGTCGCGTGGCACATAGGCCAGGCAGTAGCAGAAACGGCCGTACGGGTCTTTGCGCAGGAATACGCGGATCTTGTTGCGTTCCTGGATCTGCACGATGGACATCACAGTGCTGAACAGCTCGTCCACCGGAGTCTGGAACAGGTCGTCACGGGGCAGCACTTCGACCACCTGGGCCAGCTCTTTGCCCAGGTGCGCCTTGGCCTGGAAGCCCGAGCGGCGTTCGATTTCCTCGACCTTGCGGCGAATGTAAGGAATGACACGCACGCTCTCGCCATACACCGACGAGGTGTACAGGCCCATGAAGCGGCATTCCTTGATGACCTTGCCATCGGCATCGATCTCACGGATCGACACGTAGTCCGGGTAGGCAGGACGGTGTACGCGGCTCGGATGCGCGGCCTTGGCAAACGACAGCGGGGTCGGTTCGCGCAGGTAATTGACGGCGTAGTCTTCAATGCGCAGGTCATCGACCGTAAGGCCGGCGCGCAGCAGTTTGGTCAGGCCGAGGAACGAATCGGGGTTGTATTGGATATGGCCGCCGTCGGCGTCATCACGAACCACGAACTCTTCGTAGCCCAGGAAGGTGAAGTGGTTACCCACCAGCCATTCCAGAAAGCTCTTGATCTCGCCTTTTTCGTCGGCATCGATAGCGTAGGCACTGTTGTCCAGGCTGGCCAGAATGTCCTGGACCTTGGCTTTCATCGGCTCGAAATCAGCCACCGCCACGCGCACCTCGCCCAGCACCTGCTCAAGTTCCTTGCTCAGGACGTTGAGTTCGGTGGCGTTGGCACAGCGGTCGATCTCCAGGTACATCAACGACTCTTGCAGGATGTCGTCGCCCTGGGTGCCTTTTGGCAGGATCTCCAGCAACTCGCCCTTGCTGCCGCGACGCACGCTCAACACGGTGGTTTGCAGGGTATGGATGCTGTAGCCGCGACGGTTCAGTTCGGTGCGGACCGAATCCACCAGGAACGGCAGGTCGTGGTGCAGCACTTCCACTGCGGTATGCGTCGACTGCCAGCCGTGGCGTTCGTAATCCGGGTTGTAGACGCGGACCTGCGGCTGCGCGTGTTCGAAGCGCTCAAGCAGGCGCCAGGCAGACAGGGTGCAGCCGGCGAGGTCAGACAACCGGCGCTGGGTAAGTTCATCGAGGGAAATGATGCCGAAGAATTGTTCAGCGAACAGCGCCACTTGTGGCAGTGCCTGTTCACTGATGTGCTGCGCCAGTGCCGCTTGCAGTTGGTGCTGGAAGTCGGCTTTGCTGGCTGCGGTGAAGAACGCCATCTGTGGTACTCCGCTTGGGCTTGTTATTGATGGAAGCGTCGCGTGCAGCCCCTTTCGGAGCTGTCGGCCATCCTGCTCCTGATTCTCGGGCAGAGGAAACAGGATGACAGGTGGGTGAAGCTGGACAAGACCGGCAGGTCACATCCTTTTCCATGTAATTTCCATGTAATGGACACCTGCAAAAAGCCCTCGTGGTGCCCTTTGCAGGTGTACATCCGCCGTGCAGCTTAACGAGTGCGACAATGTGCCTGCTTGCAGCGCTGCGACATATTCGGTCATCGGCAAGCTAAACCGGCCCGAGTTCATCGAACAACCCTAGCAGCCCAGGGGCGAAACGGCACCTGACGGTGTGAAATCGCAGCCCGATTGCGGTAATCCAGCGCAAAGTCCTCCAGGCTGGCAAAATCCACTTTTTTCGGCTCATCGAGCCAGGAGCCATCACCATGCAAATGACCACCGCCCTTCTGATCGCCAACCCGTGTGACGACGAGGAAGACAACATGGCCATGTTGTGCTGCCACAGTGCCCAGGGCGAAATGTTCCTGATGACCCGCTACCCCGACGAAAACGAACTGGAAATCGCCCTGGAGGGTGAGCCTTCGACCCTGGAGGGCGTCAAGGTCACCCTCAGCCCGACCCTGCTGAAAATCGAAATTGCTGCGGCGGATGCCGATGTGCTCAATGGCGACGACGTGCTGGAAATCACCCATGACACCGATGCGGCGGACCTGGCGGAAGTGGAACTGACCTTGCAGAACATCCTCAAGGGGACGGGGACCTATATAAGCCAGCTCTGATTCCTTGTGGCGAGGGGATTTATCCCCGCTGGGCTGCGCAGCAGCCCCAAAGCAGCGAATTCAATCTTCCTGGCACACCGAGTTGCCTGGTTCGGGGGCCGCTTCGCAGCCCAACGGGGATAAATCCCCTCACCACAGGTCAGTGCACCAACTGTTATTCGTCTTTCTGCACCAGATTGCCGTCAACGTCATAGGCCAGGTACGCGTCACTATCATTCAGGTCCCTCACGTAATAACGGGCCTCATTGCCGTTATCCGGCACATCCAGGCTGGTGTAGGCACCCAGGTCCTTGATCAGTTTGTTGTTCTGACTGATCAGGACCAGCCCGGAACCACCACCGGCCCGAATGGCCGCTGCATACCGAGTCTGGAACGCATTGAGCTGGTTGTACTCCAGCGGGACGCGGGCTCACGCTAGGGAATGGACGGTGATGCTAATGACGCTATCGCGAGCAGGCTCGCTCCCACAATGGATCTGTGGCGCTCTTAGTTTTGTGTCCACCGCCAATCCCTGTGGGAGCCGAGCTTGCTCGCGATGACGGCGGCACATTCAACTTCAATGCAGCCTGACCCACCACAATCGCAATCAGACTCGGCTCCCGCACTGATCTTGAGTGCTCATGGAATCGGTGTTCATCCCCGACTTGGATGGCGTGATGGATGAGGTTAGGCTTGTCCGCATAGAGAAATGTTGGACGTCAACAGGAAGCAGGCCGGGTGATCAAGCCGTTTACTCTGATACATCGTCGTTTCACCTCCATCCGTTGGCGTACTCGAGTGACGTTGTGGACAGCCGCGACGGTTGCCGGTCTGCTCGTAGTCATGTTCACCCGATTGGCCGATTTAGCATTATCGCAATTCGCCCAACAAACAGCTGAGCGGCCTTGGCTGCCATTTATTTACACACCACTGATCGGCATGTTCGTGGTCTGGTTGACCACCCGCTTTTTCAATGGCTCTCAAGGCAGCGGGATACCTCAGGTGATTGCTGCAACGAAACTGGCGAAACAAGGGAAAAGTGTCGACAAACTGGTTTCGCTGCGAATTGCCTTTGGCAAGATCGGCCTTGGTACGCTCGCGCTGACAGGAGGTTTCTCCGCTGGACGCGAAGGGCCATCGGTACAAGTCGCCGCCTCGATCATGCATTTCTTCCACCGTTTTCTGCCGAATGGGCGAATCGTTCGCGTAGAGGACTTGATACTGGCGGGTGGCGCAGCCGGTATTGCCGCGGCGTTCAATACACCCCTGGCAGGCATTGCCTTCGCGGTAGAAGAACTTGGCCGCAAGCTGGAAACCCGTACCAGCGGGGTATTACTCAGCACCATTATTCTTTCAGGGATGGTCGCTATCGCCTTGCAGGGAAACTACAACTATTTCGGCCATTTTGATGTTCAGGAGATCGGCCGAGATATTCTCCCTCCAATACTGGCGGCGGGCATTGGCTGCGGCCTGTTGGGAGGACTGTTCAGCCGTATCCTGCTGTGGCCTCAGCGTCATCATCGATTCGTGCTCTGGGAGTGGCGCCGCAGCCATCCGGTGTGGTTCGCAGGGATCTGCGCAATGATTGTGGCGATACTGGGCTGGCTCAGCGCAGGCACGTCATTTGGAAGCGGCTACGGGATTACCTCGCAGGTCATCAACAATGACATCAGTCTTCCCTGGCATGCACCGATCACCCGTTTCCTGGCGACAATCATCACTTACTTTTCAGGTATTCCGGGCGGGATCTTCGCCCCGTCCCTGGCGATCGGAGCAGCCGTTGGATCCAACGTTGCCGAATTGTTTGGGCTTGCCCTGCAACCCATTATTGCGTTGTGCATGGTCGGTTTTCTCGCCGCCGTCACACAGTCTCCAATCACCTCCGCGATCATCGTCATGGAGATGATCGATAGCCATGAGATGGTCATCAGTCTCATGGCCGTGGCGTTAATAGCCAAGGCCGTGAGCTCAAGGATGGGACCAGAGTTGTATCAGCAGTTGGCGCGAGAGTTCCTTCACGCAGCAGAACGCGAAGATACATTGCGAAAACCCGGTCCGGCGTAAACAGTGGCGCAAATGTGGTGAATCTGATGGATCCGCTATCTGGTAGGGTTGAGTCCTTAGCCGCTGGCTCTATCAACATCGCAAGCAAACCCCCTCCCACAATGAATCCAACCCGGTCACAAATCCGCCCGTCAAACAAAATCCCGTTAGTCGCCACCCCCCGCCATGCATTAAAGTAACGCCCCCAGCCCCGACGTTATCCGAACGCCCGGGGCCACCCTTTCCAGGAACAGTCACCGATGGAACATCGTGAAGCGCTGCTGGCGCTGCGAACCTTTCTTTCAACGCAGATCCTCGGCCAGGAAAAACTCATCGAGCGCCTGCTCATCGCCCTGCTCGCCGACGGCCACATGCTGGTGGAAGGCGCGCCGGGGCTGGCCAAGACCAAGGCCATCAAAGAACTGGCCGAGGGCATTGAGGCGCAGTTTCATCGTATTCAGTTCACCCCCGACCTGCTACCTGCCGACATTACCGGCACGGAAATCTACCGCCCGGAAACCGGCAGTTTCGTGTTCCAGCAGGGGCCGATCTTCCACAACCTGGTGCTGGCGGACGAAATCAACCGTGCCCCGGCCAAGGTCCAGTCAGCCTTGCTCGAAGCAATGGCCGAGCGCCAGGTCAGCGTCGGGCGCAGCACATATGAGCTGTCGCCACTGTTTTTGGTGATGGCCACACAGAACCCGATCGAGCAGGAAGGCACCTACCCGCTGCCCGAAGCCCAGCTCGACCGTTTCCTGATGCACGTCAAGATCGGCTTCCCGGATGCCGCGGTGGAGCGTCGTATTCTGCAGCAGGCCCGAGGTGAAGCGCTGCACGGCGAAACCAAACCCGAGCGCCGCGTGAGCCAGCAGGCTATTTTCTCCGCACGCAAGGAGATCCTCGGGTTGTACATGGCCGACGCCGTGGAGGAATACCTGGTGCAACTGGTCATGGCCACCCGTACGCCGGCCAAGTTTGACCCGGAAATGGCCGAATGGATCGCCTACGGCGCCAGCCCGCGGGGCTCCATCGCCCTGGACCGGTGCGCCCGTGCCCACGCCTGGCTCGCCGGCCGCGACTTCGTCAGCCCCGAGGACATCCAGGCCGTTTTGTTTGACGTACTGCGCCATCGCATCATCCTGTCGTTCGAAGCCGAAGCGGCCGGCATTGACCAGGACCGCGTCGTACAACGAATTCTCGATGTCGTCGCCGTCGCTTGAGTAGCCAGCCGTGAACAACCCACTGGCGCCCGTACCGGGCATCCGCGTCAGCCTTTCGGAGCTGATCGAGATGCGCCATCGCGTGCGTGAAGTGCAGTTGTTCTCGACGCCAGGCCAGCGTAGCCCGCTGATCGGCCTGCACCACTCCAAGCTGCGCGGACGCGGCGTGGATTTCGATCAGGTGCGGGTCTACCAGGCCGGCGACGATGTGCGCACCATTGACTGGCGCGTGACCGCCCGTACCCAGGAGCCCCACACCAAGCTGTTTCATGAGGAGCGAGAGCGGCCGATCTTCATCATGATCGAGCAAAGCCATCGGCTGTTCTTCGGCTCGGGATTAATGTTCAAGTCGGTGCTAGCGGCCCAGGCCGCCAGCCTGATCGGCTGGGCCGCGCTGGGGCACAACGACCGGGTTGGCGGGCTGGTGTTCGGTGATAATACCCATTACGAGGTCAAGCCCCGGCGCAGTAAACAGAGCCTACTGCAACTGCTTAACCGCCTGGTGCGGGTCAATCAGTCGCTGCACACCGAAGGTGAGCCGGACCGCGATTCGTTCGGCATCGCCCTGCGCCGGGCCCGGGAAGTGCTACGGCCCGGCAGCCTGGTCATCGTGATTTGCGATGAACGTGCGCTGTCCGACGGTGCCGAGCAACAATTAAGCCTACTGTCGCGCCATTGCGACCTGCTGCTGTTGCCGCTCTCGGACCCGCTGGATCACGCCCTGCCCGCAGCCGGGTTGCTGCGTTTCGCCCAGCGCGGCGCACAATTGGAGCTCGACACGCTGAATTTCGACTTGCGCCAGACCTATCGCGCCCAAGCCGAGGCACGCCAGGAACGCTGGGAACTACTGGCGCAGAAGTTGCGGATCCTGCTGATGCCCCTGAGCACCCAGGGCGACATGGTCGATCAGTTGCGCGAATACCTGAACCCCAAGCGCTCGGGGAAAAACCAATGAGCAGTCTCGATCAACTGCAGCCGTTGATAGCGCCTCCTCCCATCGGTTTCTGGCCCCCCGCGCCGGGCTGGTGGCTGCTGCTGGTGGTGTTGCCGTTGCTGGGCCTGGGGCTATGGCAATTGCGCCGTTTCATGCCCGCCAGGCGCTCCACCGCCCACGCCGAGCAACCCCTGGACCCGGCGCGTCTGGCCGCTCTGGCGGAACTCGCCCTGCTGCCCAAACCCTACGATGGCGCCCCTGCCGGCGCCTGGCTGCAACAGCTCAACGGGCTGCTCAAGCGCCTGTGCCGCAACCACTATCCTTATAGCCAGAGCCACACCCTCAACGGACGTCAATGGCTGGCTTTCCTGGATAACCGCTGCCCGGCAGCGGGCCTGACCCACTGGATGGTACTGGTGGAAGGCGCCTACAAACCCGAATGCAAGCTCGATGACAAAGCCATTGCCGGCCTGACCCAGGCCGTCGAAATCTGGATTCGCAAACATGTTTGAGTTCGCCTGGCCGTGGATTTTCGCGCTGTTGCCGCTGCCCTGGCTGATGCGTCTGGTGCTGCCCGCCGCCGACAGTGGCGAGCCGGCCCTCAGGGTCAGTTTCCTGGGCGACCTCGAAGGTCTCGTGGGGCGCCGGGCCCGAAGCAATCTGCCGACCTGGCGTCAGCAGGCGCCCTTCATCCTGCTCTGGCTGTTGTTGCTGATTGCCGCTGCGCGCCCGCAATGGTTGGGCGAGCCGCTGCCGATCGCTGCCAGCGGCCGAGACCTGTTGGTGGCGGTGGATGTCTCGGGATCCATGGACTTCCCCGATATGCGCTGGCAAGACGAGGACATCAGTCGCCTCGCGCTGGTCCAGCACCTGCTCGGGGATTTTCTCGAGGGCCGTGAAGGTGATCGGGTCGGCCTGATCCTGTTCGGCAGCCAGGCCTACCTCCAGGCACCACTGACCTTCGACCGTCGCACCGTGCGGCTCTGGCTGGATGAAGCGCGCATCGGCATCGCCGGCAAGAACACCGCTATCGGCGACGCCATCGGCCTGGCGCTCAAGCGCCTGCGTCAACGTCCGGCAAACAGCCGCGTGCTGATCCTGGTGACCGATGGGGCCAACAACGGTGGCGAGATCGACCCGCTGACCGCCGCCCGACTGGCCGCCGAAGAGGGCGTGAAGATCTACCCGATTGGCATTGGCGCCGATCCGGAAGAAAGCGTCACGGCAGGATTTGTCGGGGTAAATCCGAGCCTGGACCTCGACGAAGCGACACTCAGGGAAATTGCCCAAGCCACGGGTGGCCAGTATTTTCGCGCCCAGGATGGCGAACAACTGCTGGCAATCAAGGGCACCCTCGATCAGCTCGAACCAGTGACCCAGCAACCGACCCAGGCCCGCCCGGCCCTGGCGCTTTATCAATGGCCGCTGTCCGGTGCGCTGCTGTTGAGCATCTTGCTGGCGGCGCGGGAGCGCTGGCCGGACAACCCTTTGCAGCGCCTGTTTACCCAGCCGCTATTCCGACCGGCAGAACACTCCGAGTGGCGCCAACGACTCAAGCGCTTGCGCCTGGGGAGACGCCGATGATCGCCCTCTGGCCGCACTGGCTGCGCCCCTGGTTCGTACTGTTGCTGCCGTTGCTGGGGTGGCTGTTGTGGCAACTGTGGCACCGGCAGAAACGCGTGGGCCGCTGGCAGATGATTCTGCCGCCGGCGTTTCATGCCGTGCTGCTCAGTGGCGGCAACGGCCGCGAAAGCAAGCTCCCATGGGTTGCCCTTGGCCTGGGCTGGCTATTGATCGTGCTTGCGCTACTAGGCCCCAGTTGGGCGCGGGTCGAACAGACCAGCCAAAAACCTGCCGACCCTTTGGTGGTGGTGCTGGAGCTGACACCGCAGATGCTCGCCGCCGATGTCCCGCCGACGCGTCTGGAACAGGCCCGGCGCAAGGTATTGGACTTGCTGCATAGCCGCAGCGATGTCCAGACCGCAATCATCGTCTATGCCGGCAGCGCCCACACGTTGGTGCCGCTGTCCGACGACCTGTCCACCAGCGCCAACCTCTTGGAAGCGCTCACGCCCTCGATCATGCCGCAAAACGGCCATCGTGCCGACCTGGCGGTCAACAAGGCCATGGCGCTGCTGAATCAGAGCGGGCTCGGCCACGGCCGGATCCTGCTGATGGGTTCATCGCTGAACGAACAGGAACGCGAGCATATCCGCCAGATCCTCGATGGATCTGCCACGCAATTGCTGATGCTGGGCATCGGTACCCGCGAAGGCGCCCCGGTAACCCAGGAAGATGGCAGTTACCTCAAGGATGCCCAGGGCGCGATTCTGGTACCGCGTCTGGACAGCCCGAGCCTCAAGTCCTTCCTCAATGAGCTGGACGGCCGCTATCGCCCGGCACGCCTGGACGATAGCGACCTGCGCGGCCTGGGGCTGCTGGACGGCCCTCGCCATGTGCGCAGCGACGGTCAGACCTTGCGCCTGGATACCTGGGCGGACCATGGCTACTGGCTGCTCCTGCCGCTGTTGCTGCTGGCCGCCTGCGCTGGACGTCGCGGCTGGCTGTTCTGCCTGCCGTTGCTGTTCATGTTGCCGCAAACCGGTCATGCCTTCGAATTCCAGGACCTGTGGCTGCGCCCCGATCAACAGGGCCAGCACCTGCTCAAGCAGAAACGTCCGGCCGAGGCCGCCGCCCACTTCGAGGACCACCAATGGCAAGGTGTGGCGCTGTATGAAGCCGGTAACTACAGCGAAGCCGCCCGCCGCTTTGCCGAGGGCAACGACGCCCGCGCCCACTACAATCGCGGCAACGCCCTGGCCAAAAGCAACGAACTGGACGCCGCACTGGATGCGTACGAACAAGCCCTGGAATTGCAACCGGACCTGCGGCCCGCCCAAACCAACAAGGTTCTGGTGGAAAGCCTGTTGAAAGAGCAGGCACCGTCACCGGAGGAACCGAAACCCGACGAAAGCGAGCAGACGGGCCCCGCCGAGCAATCGCCGCCTGCCGATACGCAGGCCCAGTCTTCTACGCTGGGACAGCCATCCTCCGAAGCACCTGCGGCGGCGGAACAAGCCCAGGCGCGCCAGACAACGCCACCGCCCGGCGCCCAGGATGTGCCGGGCAGCGAGTTGCCCGATGAGCGGACCACGACCCCACCGCTGCGCCCCGCGGCCGGGCAGCGCAATGACGAAGAACAGCGCCAGGCACTGGAGCAATGGCTGCGTCAGATCCCGGATAATCCGGGCGAACTGCTCAGACGTAAATTCTGGTATGAACAGCAAAGCCATCAGGCCCAGGGAAAAACCCAATGACCCGCTTCACCGCCTATCTCCTCGTGTTGCTGCTATGGGCATCTGGAACCCAGGCCGCACAGTTGACTGCCAGTGTGGATCGCGGGCGCCTGAGTTCCGGGGAAACCGTGGAGCTGACCCTGGAATCCAATGACGCCACACAGTTCGGTAAACCCGACCTGAGCCCGCTCCAGGCGCTGTTCGATGTTCGCGGCACCCGCCAGGTCAACCAACTGACGACCCTCGACGGCGAAAATCGCGCCACCACCCGCTGGATCGTCACCCTGCTACCGCGCCAAAGTGGCACTGTGGTCATTCCGGCCCTGCAATTGGGCGAAGTGACGAGCCAGCCGATCACCCTGCAAGTGATCGAAAGTGAAACGCGCAATGAACCTGGCAAACTGGCACCGGTGTTCATCGAGGCCAGCCTCGACCAGACCCACGTCTATGTCCAGGCACAGGCGATCCTGACCTTGCGCATCTACCATTCGGTGTCGCTGTACGACGACAGCAGCCTGACGCCGCTGCACATCCCCGATGCCCGCACCGAACAACTAGGCGAATCACGCACCTACGAAAAGGTCATCAACAACGTACGCCACGGCGTGATCGAACTGCGCTACGGCATCTACCCCCAGCGCAGCGGCGAACTGATGATCCCGGCTCAGACCTTCAGCGCCACCCTGGTTGAGCCGGTGGCCCAGGGAACCGCGCCGTCGGGCCCCAAACCCGGCCAGTTGATGCGTGTCAGCTCCGAGCAACTGCGCCTGACCGTCAACCCCAAGCCCGCCAGTTACCCGGCTGATGTGCCCTGGCTGCCGGCGCGCAGCCTTTCCTTGAGCGAGAGCTGGAGTCCGGAGCCGACCCACAGCCAGGTGGGTGACTCCCTGACCCGCAGCCTGACCCTGGAAGCCGAGGGCCTGGCCAGCGCCCAGTTACCGCCCCTGCCAGCCACTGAAATAAGCGGCCTGCGGCGCTACCCCGACCAACCGGTACTCAGCAGTCGCAGCAGTGAACGCGGTTTGGTGGGCAGCCGTGAAGACCGCGAGGCCCTGGTGCCCAACCGCAGTGGCACGATTGAACTGCCGCCGGTGGAAGTGGTTTGGTGGAACACCCTGGAAGACCACCTGGACCGCACCAGCCTTCCAGCACGGACTCTGCAAGTGGCGAACAATCCGAGCCTGATGGTGGACACGCCAACGAGCACACCGCAGATTGTCACGATCGTCGACAGCGACACCTTGTGGTATTGGCAACTGAGCACCTTTGTCCTGGCCTGCACCACGCTGCTGGGCTTGGGCCTGTGGTGGCGCGCCCGTTCGCAGCCGGCCATTCTGCGCGCGACCCAGACCGGGCCAAGCCCGCGGACCTTGCTGGACGACCTCAAGCGTGCCTGCCTGGCCAACGACACCCACGCTACACGTCAGGCGCTGGACGCCTGGGCGCGGCAGCAACCCGAAACGCTGGCCGACATGGCCGCGCGCTTCGTGCCACTGTCCGACGCCCTGGACGGCCTCAACGGCGCGCTCTACAGCGAAACCGGCCAGTATTGGCAAGGTGAAGATTTGTGGCGGGCCATTCGCACCATTCCCGCGGCGGAAGGCTTCCAGGACCCGGCCGGCGACAGTGGGTTGCCACCGCTCTACCCCAAATAATCCCATTTGCCGGACATAGCGCTTCTGTGGCGAGGGGATTTATCCCCGTTGGGCTGCAACGCAGCCCTGAAACCCGAGATCTCGATCTGCCTGGTTGATTGAGTCCGCTTTATTGGGGTTGCTTCACGCAGCCCAGCGGGGATAAATCCCTTCGCCACAGGAGTGGTGCCAACTCATTTTGAGATGTTGCCCGGTTTCTCTGCCCTGTTTCCCAGTAAACTCTCCATCTTTTAGCCGCCCTTCTTCCCGCGGCCATTATCTGTTTTCTGGAGTTCACCTTGCGTCTGTTCCACACCTCCGACTGGCACCTTGGGCAAAACCTGCACGGCCAGGAGCGCGATTTCGAACACGCCTGTTTCCTTGACTGGCTGCTGCGTCAGTTGACCAGCGAAAAACCCGACGTGCTGCTGATTGCCGGCGATATCTTCGACACGGTGAACCCGCCGGTCAAAGCCCAGGAGCGGCTGTACGATTTCATCGTCAGCGCCCATGAACAAAACGCCAACCTGACCATTGTGATGATCGCCGGCAACCACGACTCCGGCTCGCGCATCGAACTGCCGGCGCCGCTGATGCGCCGGTTACGCACGCATGCCCTGGGCCGGGTGTTGTGGCTGGACGACGGGCAACTGGACGTCGAGCGCCTGCTGCTGCCGCTGCCCGACGCCAAGGGCAAGGTCAAGGCGTGGTGCCTGGCCCTGCCGTTCCTGCGGCCTGCCGAGGTGACCGGCGCACAACTGGGTGACGACTACCTGCGCGGCATCGGCCAGGTTCATGAGTGGCTGATCGCCGCCGCCAACGACAAGCGCAAGAAAGGCCAGGCGCTGATCGCCATCAGCCATGCGCACATGGCCGGCGGCTCGGTGTCCGAGGATTCCGAACGCAGCCTGATCATCGGCAACGCCGAAGCCCTGCCCGCCAGCCTGTTCGGCCCGAGCATCAGCTACGTCGCCCTCGGCCATTTGCACAAGCCGCAAAAGGTCAACGGCGAAGAGCGCATCCGCTACAGCGGCTCGCCAATTCCGTTGTCGTTTTCGGAAATCGGTTATCAGCATCAGATCCTCGACGTCACCCTGGACGGCGAAACCCTGGTCAAGATCGAGCCGCGGCTGATTCCCCGGGCCGTCAACCTGCAACGACTGGGCCCGGCACCGCTGGCCGAGATTCTGGTGCAACTCAAGGACCTGCCGGACATCGACCTGTTGGCCGATGCCCAGCGCCAGCCCTGGCTGGAGGTGCGGGTGCGCCTCGATGAGCCGCAGCCAGACCTGCGCCATCAAGTGGAAACCGCCCTGCAAGGCAAAGCCGTGCGCCTGGTGCGGATCGCCGCCGAGTACGCCGGCAGCGGCGGCAGCGCAGGCGTTGATGACGGCGCCGCGCTGGTCGAACTGGATCAGTTGAGCCCGCAGGAATTGTTCAGCCGCGCCTGGCAGGACAGCTACGGCAATGAAGTGGACGAACAGACCCTCAAGGATTTTGCCGTGCTGTTGCAAGACGTACAGATGGAGGGCGAGCAGCCATGAAGATTCTCGCGATCCGTCTCAAGAACCTCGCCTCCCTGGCCGGGCCTTTCGAAATAGACTTCACTGCCGAACCGCTCGCCAGCGCCGGACTCTTCGCCATCACCGGCCCCACGGGTGCTGGCAAGAGCACCCTGCTCGACGCCTTGTGCCTGGCGTTGTTCGGCGCCGTGCCGCGCCTCAACAACACCGGGCGCGACGCCAAGGTGCCGGACGCCGACGGTGAAATCGCCACGGGCGACCCGCGCACGCTGTTGCGCCGTGGTACCGGCGATGGTTACGCCGAAGTGGATTTTCGCGGTATCGACGGGCGCCGCTATCGGGCCCGTTGGGAAGCCAATCGCGCCCGGGAAAAGGCCGGTGGCAAGCTGCAAGCCAGTCGCCAGAGCCTGCGGGATCTGGACAACGACCAGTTGTTGGCGAGTCAGAAAGGCGAATACAAAGCCCAACTCGAAGCCGCCCTGGGCCTGAACTTTGAACAGTTCACTCGTGCCGTGTTGCTGGCCCAGAGCGAGTTCAGTGCATTTCTCAAGGCCGATGACAACGACCGCAGCGAGCTGCTGGAAAAGCTCACCGATACGGCCCTGTATACCCGACTTGGGCCGGCGAGCCTTCGACAAGGCCAAACAGGCCAAAGAGTCCCACAAGCAATTGCAGGATCAGGCCACCGGCGTCACACCGCTAGCCCCCGAGGCCCGCGCCGAACTGGACCAGCGCTTCAACGAAGCCCAGCAACAGCTCAAGACCCAACAGGCGCAACTCAAGCAACTGGAGCAGCAACACACCTGGCTCAAAGACCTGCGCCAGTTGCAAGAGCAACAGGCCAGCGCCGCCGAGCAACTGCAGCAGGCCCAAGCCGACTGGAAGGCCCTGGTCGACGAACGCCTGAAGCTGACCCGCCTGGAACAACTTGCGCCGCAACGACATCAATTCATCCGCCAGACGGAACTGACCCGGCAGCTCGAGCCCTTGGCGGTACAGGTTCAGCAGCTCACCCAGCAACAGATCGACCTGCATGAACGCCAGGCCGAACTGGAGAAAGGCCTGGGCGTTGCGCAACTGGCGCTGACCGCGGCCCGGCAACAAAGCACCGACAGCGCCCCCTTGCTGCGCCAGGCCTTTGAAGAACAAGGCACCCTCGCCCGCCTCGTCATGGACACCCGCCAAAGCGCCGAACGCCAGGAACAGGCACAACACGCCTGTAGCGAAGGCCAGCGCACCATCGACACCCTGCTTGAGCAGCAAAAGCAGGTGGCCGGGCGCTTGCAGCGAATTACTGGGGAGCTTGAACAAAGCACTCACCTGGCGCCGCTGAGTGACGCCTGGAAAGCCTATCGTGATCGCCTCCAACAGTTGATGCAGATCGGCAACCGCCTGAACCAGGGGCAGACCGAACTCGCCACCCTGGAGCAAAATGCCGCTCACGCCGCCGAGGACCTGACAACCCACCGGCAAAACCTCGAAGTCCTTTACAAGGAAGCCGACGCCGAACCGCAAGCGGTGGCCGAGCAGATCCAGTTGCTCGCTAATCTGTTGCAAGACAACCGCAAGCAACTGCGTGCCTTCGAAGATCTGACGCGGCTCTGGGCCAGCCAGCAAGAGCTGGACAAACGTGGCGCCGAGCTTGAGCAGCGCCAGCAACGGGCGTTACAGGAACGCGACCGACTGGTGCGCGAAGGCAGCGAAGCCAAGGCCGAACTGGCGATTGCCGAGCAGACCCTGAGCGTCACCCGCCAACTGCTCGAGCGCCAGCGTCTGGCCCGCAGCGAAAGCGTTGAACAACTGCGCGAACAGCTCAAGGATGACCAGCCATGCCCGGTGTGTGGCAGCATCGAGCATCCTTATCATCACCCCGAAGCCTTGCTGCAAAGCCTGGGGCGCTTTGATGAAAGCGAAGAGGCCAACGCGCGCAAAGCCGTCGAGTCGCTCCATGAAAAGGTCATCGAGCTGCGCGCGCAATACAGCGGCGTCATCGCCCAGCTCAAAGAACTCAAGCAGCAACAGGAACAGCTTGCCAGCCAGCAGCATAGTCTGGCGCCCAGCCTTGAACGCCATCCGCTGTCGGCGCAACTGCTGGCCCAGGATGCGACCCAACGCGACGCCTGGCTGGACCAGCAAAACAGTCAGCTAAGCCTGCGTATCAGCCAGGACGAACAACGCCAGGCCGCCCTGCTCACCCTGCAACAGGACGCCGCGCGCCTGACGCAGCAATTGCGCCAGGCTGAAACCGCGCACCAGCAGGCATCCCTGCACCTGAACAACCAACAGCAGGAACTGGCCCGTGATCGCCAGCGCCTGGACGAGGAACTGAGCCACTTCAGTACGTTGTTGCCGGCAGACACGTTACAGGCCCTGCGCACCGAACCCGCCGCGACGTTCCTGCAGCTTGACCAGCAGATCTCTCAACGCCTGGCGCACTTGGAACAACAGCGCGACGAACTCAGCGAGCAACTTCAGCGTCAGCAGACCCTGGAAAAAGAGCAGGATCGCCAGCAAACCCGTCTCCAGCAGTTGGAGTTGGCGAAACGGCAACTGAGCGCCCTGACCGAACAACAGCAGGCCTGCCAGCAGCGGCTCATGCAATTGCTGGGCGAACACGCCAGCGCCGAACAGTGGCAGCAGCAACTCGACCAGGCCCTGGAACAGGCCCACAGCGCCGAAACAGCGGCCAATCAACAATTGCAGGCGTTGCGCCATAGCCTGGTGGAGCTGGCCGCCGAACTCAAAGCCCGCCAGGAACAAACCCAAGCCCTGGACACCGAACACAAGACCCTGGCCGCCGGCATCGCGCAATGGCGCGCCTGCCATCCGGAACTGGATGATGCCTCTCTGGCCGCCTTGCTTGACCTGGATGAGCAAAGCGTCGGCCAACTGCGCCAGCAATTGCTCAACAGCGAAAAAGCCATTGAACAGGCCCGTGTGCTGCTCACTGAACGTGAGCAGCGCTTGCAAAACCATCAGGCCCAGCACAACGGCAACCTGGAGTCTGAACAACTGACCCAGGCCCTTACCGAGCTTCAAACTCAATTTACTGCCAGCGAACAACGCTGCGCTGAGCTACGCGCCGAACAGGCCGAGGACCAACGCCGACAAAACGCCAACCAGGCCCTGGCCCGGCAGATCGAACAGGCTTATACCGAGTACCAGCGCTGGGCGCGGCTCGATGCGCTGATCGGTTCAGCCACCGGCGACCGTTTCCGCAAGCTGGCCCAGGCATACAACCTCGATTTGCTGGTGCATCACGCCAATGTCCAGTTGCGACAACTGGTGCGCCGCTACCGGCTCAAGCGCGGTGGCAGCATGCTGGGGCTTTTGGTGATGGACACGGAGATGGGCGATGAGCTGCGCTCGGTGCATTCGTTGTCCGGTGGCGAAACCTTCCTCGTCTCCCTGGCCCTGGCGCTGGGCCTGGCCTCTATGGCGTCCAGCACGCTGAAAATCGAATCGCTGTTCATTGACGAAGGCTTTGGCAGCCTCGACCCTGAATCCCTGCAACTGGCCATGGATGCGCTCGACGGTTTGCAAGCCCAAGGACGCAAGGTCGCGGTCATTTCCCACGTACAGGAAATGCACGAACGGATCCCGGTGCAGATTCAGGTCCGTCGTCAAGGGAATGGTTTGAGTACCGTGGAGGTGAAATGAACCGCGCCACGCTCTATTCCTTCCGGCGTTGTCCCTACGCGATGCGGGCGCGCATGGCGTTGCGCTACAGCGCGGTGAAGCTTGCGATTGTCGAAGTCAGCCTCAAGGCCAAACCGCCCCAGATGCTGGCGCTTTCCAGCAAGGGCACGGTGCCGGTGCTGCAGGTCGATGGCAAGGTGATCGATGAAAGCCTGGAGATCATGCGCTGGTCCCTCGCGCAGCACGATCCGGATAACTGGAGGTTGCTCGGCGACCTCGAAGGCCAGGCGTTGACGGCAGCGTTGATCGAGGAAAACGACCAGGTTTTCAAGCTTCATCTGAACCGCTACAAATACCCCGAACGCCATCCCGAATCCCCCCTGGAGCATTATCGGGCCGAGGGTGAGGTCTTTCTGCGCAGGCTGGAAGCATTGCTTGAAACCCGAGCATTTCTGGCGGCGAATCATCAGAGCCTGGCCGACGTGGCGCTAATGCCGTTCGTACGGCAGTTTGCGCATGTCGACCGCGAATGGTTTGCCCGGGCGCCCTACCCTCATTTGCAGCGCTGGCTGCAACGCTTTCTGGATTCCGAGCTGTTCGTGGCGATCATGGCCAAGTAACTGCCTGCACAGCACGCTTAGTGGCGCGGATTTCTGTGGGAGCAAAGCTTGCTCCCACAGAGAAAAACAACCCTCCGCTGTGGGAAGTCTTGCCCACATACAGGCACCTGGTGTGCGAGCCTCTCAATCGCTCAGCAAGCTCAATAATCGCTCACGGGCAACTTCCAGCTCGCCAGGGGTCGGCTGGGCGGCCGAGACAATGGGGGTGGAATAGAGAAACAGCAGCATCACTGCCAGACGCATCGCCATAGTGTCGATCTCTTGTTGGAGAAGGAGTCAATTTACTAGCGTCAAATTTAAACACATGGCCAAGTGATATTACAGCGGGATTTTCATAGGAACAGGCAAAGCCTGCGATTTTTTCTCTTCTAGAAGATGAAAAGATCGCAGGCTTCAATCTTAAGCTCGGCTCAGTGTTGAGTCTTGTGGTCCAGCGCGGCGTAGAAGTTGGCGCTCTGTTGCAGGTATTTTTCGGTGTAGCTCTGGGTGCGGTTTTTCTTGTCGCTGATTTCGATGCTGGCACTGGCTGGCAGCGCCACGGTGGCAGAGATAGCGGAAGCGGCGATCACAGAGAAGAGATTCAGATTCATGTCGGTAGTCCTCGGATTCAGTTGGCTTGCCTGCCCGGTTGGGCCGTGAAGCAAACTTACGCGCCGAGGCGTCTCGCTTTGAAATGCTTTGCACTACTAGCGACTATCAGCCTCGTTGATACAACGGCGCAGGCCCCGGAAATCGGGTCCTGCGGTCTTCTGATGAGTCTATTGACGGACCATGAACTTAAGATCGCTCGGTGCATCCATCGCCAGCTTCTGCACGGTTTTACCCAGCAGGCCGGTCTTGGGATCACGTTCAACGACCACGATCTGGTTGCTCTTCTGGTTGGCGATCAGCAGGAATTTCTCGCTCGGATCGAGGCTGAATTCCCGCGGATGATCCCCCTCCACGGAGCGGCGCTGAAGTTCTTTCAGCGTGCCGGCAACCGGGTCGATGGCGAACACCAGCACTTCGTTGGTGGTGCCACGATTGCTGACGTACAGGAACTTGCCATCCCTGGAGGCATGCAGCGCTGCCGCTGCCCTGCCTGGCTGTGGTTTGCCTGCTGCAAGGTCAATCAGTTGCCGCTGGGCCAAACGCCCGTCCTGATAATCGAACACCGCCACCTGGGCGGTCATTTCCATCGTCAGCCACGCGTGCTTGCCATCGCCACTGAAGAGCAAATGGCGCGGCCCGCTACCGGGAGGCAGTTGCACGGATGCCGGATCGGCAGCGGTCAGCGGCCGCTCGGGATTAGCCTTGGGGTCATATCGATAGACGAACACCTTGTCTGCCCCCAAGTCGCTGGCGAACACGTATCTGCCATCGGGCGAAGACACCGCCGAGTGCACGTGGGCGGACATCTGCCGCTCGGGATTGACCCGGCTCGGTTGATGGCTGCTCAGTTGCACCACCGGCGACAACTTGCCGTCGGTTCCTACCGGCAACACCGCCAGGGTGCCACCCGGGTCTTCCACCACCGAATAGTTGCTGACCAGCAAATGCCGACCATCGCCGCTGAGGCTCGAATGAGTCGGCTCGTTGCCCAATGACTGCACTTGGCTGATCAGGCTCAGCTCATGGGTCTTTGGGTCAATGGCGTAGCTGCTGACCTTGCCCACCGGGTCTTTCTGCCCCGGCCCATTTTCATTGACCACGAACAGTTGGCTGACGTCATTGGAAAGCGTCATCCAGGATGGGTTGTCGGTCTTGATCACTTGCAACGGCTTGGCATCGAGCTGGCCGCTGCGGCTGTCGAATTGCAGACGATAGATGCCCTGACTCTGGCCGGCAGTATAGGAGCCCACCAGCAGTTGATGACGCTCATCGGTCTCTGCCTGGACGCCCATGGCGCCCACGCTACCGGCCATCAACAAGGGCCAGAAACTACGCATCCTCATGTTCGCCGTCCTCATCGTCGTGGCCGCTGGTCGCTTCGACGCACTCCAGGTGGTGGTCACCCGAATCGCTGGTGATGATCCAGTGTTTGGTGACCTTGTCGAACGTCGCGGCCTCCATCTGCGCAGGCGTGAAACGCCAATGCTCGAGGGTGCGACCGTTCATGCACTCGACGTGCAACTGGTCCTGTTCGTCGAGGGAAAAATCGAATGCGTGCAGCCCGTCGATAATCAGCATGTCACAAGAATCAAGGGCGTCCAGCAAGGTGTCGGTCGAGGCAGTCATGGCGATCAGTCGGTCGTTGGGAAAGTGCTCATGATAACCCAATGTCGGAGTGGGCCTTGGGCCAAAAGGTTCGAAAGCACTGTCGACTGCCAGATCGCATCGCGAGCAGGCTCGCTCCCACAATTGGATTTTGCAGCGAACACAAAACTTGTATTCACCACTAATCCACTGTGGGAGCGAGCCTGCTCGCGAAGAGGCCGGCACATTCAACATCGATGTAACGGCCTGATCGCAATCCTCAGAGCGCCTCGCGCCCCGACACTCCATCGACCAACCGCTGAATGCCCAGCGGATTGGCGTTTTTCAACGGCTCTGGCAACAGGCTGTCGGGGTAGTTCTGGAAGCACACCGGGCGCAGGAAACGATCGATCGCAAGCGTACCCACCGAAGTCCCACGGGCATCGGAAGTCGCCGGGTAAGGCCCGCCATGGACCATCGAGTCGCAGACCTCGACGCCGGTTGGATATCCGTTGAGCAGGATGCGACCGACCTTTTGCTCCAGCAACGGGGTCAATTCGCTGAACTGCTCGAAATCCGCTGGCTCCCCGATCATGGTTGCGGTCAATTGACCGTGCAGGCCGTTCAGCGCAGCGCTGAGTTGAGCCTGGTCCGCCACTTCGACGAAGACCGTGGTCGGGCCGAACACTTCTTCTTGCAGCGCCTCGTCACCGTTGATCAACAAGTTGGCGTCAGCCTTGAACAACTGCGGCTGGGCCTGGTTGCCCTGTTGTGCGCGCCCGGCCAGATGTTCGATGCCCGGGTGAGCCAGCAGCTTCTGCAGGCCCTTGCCGTAGCTTTGCAGCGTGCCGGCGTTGAGCATGGTTTGCGGGGCCTGATCGCCGATCAGCGCGGCCACTTGCTGGGTGAACGCGGTGAATTGCGGCGAACGGATGCCGATCACCAGGCCGGGATTGGTGCAGAACTGACCACAACCCATGACGACCGAGGCGGTCAGATCGCGAGCAATGCTGTCTGCACGACTTTCCAACGCCTGCGGCAATACGATCACCGGGTTGATGCTCGACATCTCGGCGAATACCGGGATGGGTTGTGGCCGCGCGGCGGCCATGTCGCACAGGGCACGGCCACCCTTGAGGGAACCGGTGAAGCCTACCGCCTGGATCGCCGGATGCTTGACCAGCCATTCGCCCACACCGCCGCCGTAGATCATGTTGAACACGCCGGCCGGCATCGAGGTTTTTTCGGCCGCGCGGATAATCGCATCAGCCACCCACTCGGCCGTTGCCATATGGCCGCTGTGGGCCTTGAACACCACCGGGCAACCGGCAGCCAGGGCCGATGCGGTGTCGCCACCGGCCGTGGAAAATGCCAGTGGGAAGTTACTGGCGCCAAACACCGCGACCGGCCCGAGGCCGATGCGGTACTGACGCAAATCCGGGCGCGGCAACGGCGTGCGTTCCGGCAAGGCCCGGTCGATGCGCGCGCCGTAGAAATCGCCACGACGCAAGACCTTGGCGAACAGACGCATCTGACCGCTGGTGCGCCCGCGCTCACCCTGGATCCGCGCCGCCGGCAACGCGGTTTCCCGGCAGACCACGGCCACGAACTCATCGCCCAAGGCATCCAGTTCATCGGCAATGGCTTCGAGGAACTCGGCCCGGCGCACCGCGCTCAGGCTGCGGTAGGCCGGATAAGCGGCGGCCGCGGCCTTGGCAGCGGCGTCAACTTCTTCGGCCGTCGCCTGAACGAACTCATGGGGCAAGGCTTCGCCGCTGCTGGCGTCAAGGCTCTGCAAGCGTGTCTGGCCGGCCGCGCTACGTGCGCCACCAATGTAGTTGTGGCCAAGAATCTGGTTCATCGAACGTCTCCTTTAAAGTGTGCCGATAGTACCCGGGTTGAACACCGCGTCCACCGGGGCAATGCCGTTGACCAGCGGTGCGCCGAATTCGGCCTGGCTGATTTCGAACACATCCCCCGGTTGAGTACGGATGCCGTCGGCGAACGACAGGGTCGCGGTACCGAAGAAATGAACGTGCACGTCACCCGGACGCAGGAACTGACTGTACTTGAAGTGGTGGAACTCAAGGTTCTCGAGGCTGTGGCACATGTTCGCCTCGCCACTGAGGAATTCGTTCTGCCACAGCACTTGGCCGTTACGCAGGATACGACTGGTCCCGGAAAGATGTTGAGGCAGTTCTCCCACCCGAAGTTCCGGGCCAAAACTGCAACTGCGCAATTTCGAGTGGGCCAGGTACAGGTAATTCTTGCGTTCCATCACATGATCGGAAAACTCGTTACCCACCGCAAAGCCCAGTCTGTATGGCTTAGCGTCGTGACCGATGACATACAGCCCGCTGATTTCCGGCTCTTCGCCGGCGTCTTCGGCAAAGGGTGGCAGCGGGAACGGATGGCCCGGACGGACCACGATGCTGCCGTCGCCCTTGTAGAACCACTCCGGTTGCACACCGGCCCGCCCGCTTTCAGGCTTGCCGCCCTCCACGCCCCACTTGAAGATGCGCATGGTGTCGGTCATGGCCGCTTCGTCGCCGGCCTGCTGATGCATCTTGTCCCGGGCCGAGGCACTGCCCAAGTGGGTCAGGCCGGTGCCGCTGACCAGCAGGTGCGCCGGGTCCGGGTGGTCCAGCGGTGGCAGGATGCGCAGTTCGCTGAGTAACTGCGAGTAATCATGGGCGGTTCCCAGGCCCAGGCTGTTGACTTGCTGTTCAAGCTTCACGCCCGCCTCGATGGCCGCCAGAGCCAGGTCGCGCACGGTCAGGGCGCCCTGCACTTCGCGCACTTGCTCACCGTCGATCACACCGACGCGGCGCTCGCCGTTATTCAATTCGAACTGAACTAAACGCATATTTTTCTCCCTGTAAACAGAACTTGAATTCGCCACCGCCCCTTGTGGGAGCGGGCTTGCTCGCGAAGGCGGTGGCACATCCAACATTGGTGCAAGCTAACCCACCGTCTTCGCGAGCAAGCCCGCTCCCACAGTAGATCGCAGTCGATCAGGTCCGCGTCGCCCCTCGGGCGCTGGCCGCGAACTGATCCGTCGGCAGCACATGCTTGCGCTCCAGCAGGCGATACACCACGCCGGTCAACACCAGGCCGAACACCATCACGCATGACAGGAAGTACAGCCCCGACGCCAGGTTGCCGGTGTATTCCTTCAGCGCACCGATCACGAACGGCCCGATATAGCCACCCAGGTTGCCTACCGAGTTGATCAGCGCGATCCCCGCCGCCGCACTGGCGCCGGCAAAGAAGCGCCCTGGCAACGTCCAGAACACCGCCGTACAGGAGAACAGCGCAAACGCCACCAGGCACAACGCCGCCAGCTGCAACACCGGCACCGTCAGCCAGGCACTGAGGAACAGGCCGATGGCCCCCAGCACATAGAGCACGGCCAGATGACCATAACGATCGTTCAAACGGTCGGAACTGCGAGGAATGATCAGCAAACCGATGATGCCGAAGATGTAGGGCACCGAGGACACGAAACCGGTCACCAGGTCCGTTCCGCCGAACTGCTTGATCAAGGTTGGCAGCCACAGCCCCAACCCGTAGATGCTCAGGGTCACCGGCAGGTAGAACAGCGCCAACAGCAGGACACGTTTGTCCTTCAAGGCGTGCAGCGGATTGCCGTGACGGGTCTGGCCGTATTCCTCAAGGTCCTTCTTCAGCTCGCCGGTCAGCCAGTTCTTCTCGGCCTGGTCCATCCACTTCACCTGTTGCGGACCATCCGGCAGATAACGCAGCACCGGCCAGGTCAGCAGTATCGCCGGCATACCGATGACGATGAACAACCACTGCCAGCCGTGCAGGCCCAGGATACCGTCCATGCCCAGCAAGCCGCCGGACACAGGACCGGTGATCATCATTGCGATGGGCTGAGACAGGATGAACAGGCCCAGGATCTTGCCGCGATGGCGTACCGGGAACCATTGGGTGATGTAGTACAGCACGCCAGGGAAGAACCCGGCTTCCGCCGCGCCGAGCAAAAAGCGCATCACATAAAAGCTGTGAGGCCCCTGCACGAAGGCCATGCCGATGGTGATGGCGCCCCAGGTGATCATGATCCGGGCGAACCAGCGCCGGGCACCGAAGCGTTCGAGCATCAGATTGCTGGGGATCTCCAGCAGGAAATAGCCAATGAAAAACAGCCCGGCACCCAGGCCGTAGGCGGCGTCGCCGATGCCGATGTCGGCGCCCATGTGCAGCTTGGCAAAGCCCACCGCAGAGCGGTCCACGTAGGCGATCAGGTATAGCAGGATCAGGAAGGGAATCAGTTTCAGCGTGATGCGGCGAATAAGCCGCAATTCCTGGCTCATGGGACCGGTCTCCGATTGTTGTTGTTATAGAACGCTGGGGGATTTCTCTGACAAATAAGCGCCAGGACAATCCCTCCGTTGAATCGGACTATATAGTAATACTATTTGCCCAACAACACTTCCAAACAGAGCAAATTGCGCTTATGTTAGGCGCAAGCTAAAACCATATAGTCATACAATAAGAGAATCGATCATGTCTGATAAGAAACCCTCCCTGCGCTCGGCCCAATGGTTTGGCACCGCCGACAAGAACGGCTTCATGTACCGCAGCTGGATGAAAAATCAGGGCATCGCCGACCATCAGTTTCATGGCAAGCCAATCATCGGCATCTGCAACACCTGGTCGGAGTTGACGCCATGCAACGCGCATTTCCGGCAGATCGCCGAACACGTCAAGCGCGGCGTGATCGAGGCCGGGGGCTTCCCGGTGGAGTTTCCGGTGTTCTCCAATGGCGAATCGAACCTGCGCCCTACTGCCATGCTGACGCGCAACCTGGCGAGCATGGACGTGGAGGAAAGCCATTCGCGGCAACCCGATTGACGGCGTGGTGCTGCTCACCGGTTGCGACAAGACCACACCAGCCTTGCTGATGGGCGCCGCCAGTTGCGACGTGCCGGCCATCGTCGTTACCGGCGGACCGATGCTCAACGGCAAGCACAAGGGCCAGGACATCGGTTCGGGCACAGTGGTCTGGCAACTGAGCGAACAGGTCAAGGCCGGCACCATCACGATCGATGATTTTCTTGCGGCCGAGGGCGGCATGTCCCGCTCGGCCGGGACCTGCAATACCATGGGCACCGCCTCGACCATGGCCTGCATGGCCGAAGCCCTCGGCACATCGCTGCCGCACAACGCCGCGATTCCGGCGGTGGACGCGCGCCGTTATGTGCTGGCCCACATGTCCGGCATGATGCGTGCCGTCGAAATGGTCCGCGAAGACCTGAAACTGTCGAAGATCCTGACCAAGGAAGCCTTCGAAAACGCCATCCGGGTCAACGCGGCCATTGGCGGTTCAACCAATGCGGTGATCCACCTCAAGGCCATTGCCGGACGCATCGGTGTGCACCTGGACCTGGACGACTGGACCCGCATGGGTCGCGGCATGCCAACCATCGTCGACCTGCAACCGTCGGGGCGTTTCCTGATGGAGGAGTTCTATTACGCCGGTGGTTTGCCCGCCGTGCTGCGCCGTCTCGGCGAAGCCAACCTGATCCCCAACCCGGACGCCCTGACCGTCAACGGCAAGAGCCTTGGCGAGAACACCAAGGACGCACCGATCTATGGCCAGGACGAAGTCATCCGCACCCTGGACAACCCGATCCGCGCCGACGGCGGTATCTGCGTACTGCGCGGCAACCTGGCGCCCCTCGGTGCGGTGCTCAAACCGTCCGCCGCCACCGCCGAACTGATGCAGCATCGCGGTCGCGCGGTGGTGTTCGAGAACTTCGACGAATACAAGGCGCGGATCAATGACCCGGAACTGGATGTCGATGCCAGCTCGATCCTGGTGATGAAGAACTGCGGGCCCAAGGGTTATCCGGGCATGGCCGAAGTGGGCAACATGGGCTTGCCGGCCAAGTTGCTGGCCCAGGGTGTGACCGACATGGTGCGTATTTCCGATGCGCGCATGAGCGGCACCGCCTACGGCACCGTGTGGTGCTGCACGTAGCCCCGGAAGCCGCGGCCGGCGGACCTTTGGCAGCGGTGAAGGAAGGTGACTGGATCGAGCTCGATTGCGCCAGTGGCCGCCTGCACCTGGACATCCCCGACGCCGAACTCGCCGCCCGCCTGGCCGACCTTCCGCCGCCGCAACAACTGCTGGTGGGTGGCTACCGCCAGTTGTACATCGACCACGTGCTGCAAGCGGACCAGGGCTGTGACTTCGACTTCCTGGTCGGTTGCCGCGGCGCGCCGAGGTGCCGCGTCACTCCCACTGACCCCACCCATCCCCTGTGGCATCCCCCCTGTGGGATGCAAGCTTTTGTGGGAGCTGAGCTTGCTCGCGATTGCGGTGTACCAGACAACAGAGATATTGACTGGAAGGGCCTCATCGCAAGCAAGCTCAGCTCCCACACAAGCTCCCACAATGGGGTCTGCATCCTGCTCAAAAAAATCGCACTAGCGACCCGCCCTCGCCGCGCCTGCTATCATGCGCGGCATCCCCTTCGCACAGGATCGCGCCATCCCCCATGGACTACCGTAAACCCTCCGACCGCAAAAGCATGCACGCGCGCATCGTCCAGGAACTGGGCATGCAGATCGTTTCCGGGCGTTTCAAGCCGGACGATAAACTGCCCGCCGAAGCCTTGTTGTGCGAGGAGTATGCCGTCAGCCGTCCAGTGTTGCGCGAGGCCACGCGAGTGTTGGTAGCCAAGGGTTTGGTGTATTCGCGCCCGCGCGTGGGCACGGTGGTCAAGGCCCGTCGGGAATGGCACATGCTCGACCCGGATGTGCTGCACTGGCTGATGCAAAGCAGCCCGCAGAATGAGTTCTTCAATCTGCTGACCAGCGTGCGCAGCATCATCGAGCCGGCCGCCGCTGCCCTGGCTGCACAGTTCGCCAACGAGGCCGACATCGCCGCCATCCGCGAGGCCTACCAGCGCATGGAAGCGGCACCAACCCCCGAGGCCGTGCTGCAACCAGACCTGGACTTCCACAGCCGCATCGCCGACGCCACCCACAACGACCTGCTCGCCAACCTGTGCAATATGTTGTCGGTCGCCATCGCCGAAGCGCTCAAGCACTCCAACCAGCGGCCCAACCTGCATGAACTGGCGATGCCGCGACACAAGGCGATCCTCACCGCCATCGAGAACCGCGATGCCCTCGGTGCCCGCCACGCCACGCTGGTGCAACTGGACGATGCCCGCAGCGCGCTGAATGTGGTGTTGGGCAGCGATCCAGCCTGATATCCCGCCATTGCAAAAAAAAGCCGCAACCTCAGGGTTGCGGCTTATGCCTAGCAGTCAAGTAATGTGGCGCGAGAGATGCGCCATGTGCCAATCAATGAGCAAACAATGACTTGCTCTTCTGCCCTGCCATTTTCTCAGGATTGATCAGGAACCGCGCCAGCGCCGGCAGCAGCCACAGCGCACCGAACATGTTCCACAGCAACATGAACGTCAGCATCAGTCCCATGTCGGCCTGGAACTTGATGGCCGAGAAGATCCAGGTGCACACACCGATGGCCAGGCACAGACCAGTGAATAGCACGGCCTTACCGGTGGACTTCAGCGTTTGATAGTAAGCCTCTTGCAACGGCAATCCGGCCCGCAGGAAGCTTTCCAGGCGACTGTAGATGTAGATACCGTAGTCCACGCCTATCCCCACGCCAAGCGCCACTACTGGTAGCGTCGCGACCTTCACGCCAATACCCATGAAGGCCATCAGCGCGTTGCCCAGCACCGAGGTCAGCACCAGCGGCAGCACGATGCACAGCGTCGCCGCCCAGGAACGGAAGGTGATCATGCACATGGTTGCCACACAGATGTACACCAGGATCAGGATCGTCAGTTCCGACTCCTTGATCACTTCGTTGGTCGCAGCTTCGATGCCGGCGTTACCGGCGGCGAGGATGAACTCCAGGCCATCGCGGTTGTTTTCCTTGGCAAACTCCTGCACCACCTTCACGGCGCGGTCCAGGGTCTCGGCCTTGTGGTCGTTGAGGAAAACCAATACCGGGGCCACGGAGCAGTTGTTGTTGTACAGGCCATCGGCCCGGGCAATGGAGTTGTTCAGCACGTCGGGGTTACGCGACAGAGTTTCCCACTTCAGGTTGCCCTCGTTCATGCCCTTGATCATTTGCTTGGACACCGTAACCAGGGAGATCGCCGACTGCACCCCTTCGGTGTTCTGCATTTTCCACATCAGCTCGTCGATGGGAGCCATGGCTTCGTAGCGTGAACAGCCTTCAGCCTTGGTCTTGACCATCACCACCAGTACATCGGAGCTGGTGGAATAGTTGCTGATGATGAAGTTGTTGTCCTGGTTGTAGCGCGAGTCCGGACGCAGCTCCGGCGCGCCCTGGTCCAGGTCACCGATCTTCAGATTCTGGCTGTACCAGAGGCCGCCACCGAAGGCGATCAGGGCCAGGGCCACCGACACCGGCGCGACCTTGGCGCTGGCAAACTTCGACAACAGGCGCCAGAACGGGTGCTCGCGGGTCGCATCCTTCTTGCTGCGCTCGATGGCGCGCTTGCTGATACCGACATAGGAAATCGCCACCGGCAACAGAATCAGATTGGTGAACACGATCACCGCCACGCCGATGGACGCACCAAAGGCCAGCTCCCGGATCACGCCGATATCGATGATCAGCAAGGTGATGAAACCGACGGCATCCGCCAGGATCGCGATCATCCCCGGCAGGAATAACTGGCGGAACGTGCGCCGCGCC
Source organism: Pseudomonas hefeiensis (assembly GCF_030687835.1). Classification (NCBI taxonomy): domain Bacteria; kingdom Pseudomonadati; phylum Pseudomonadota; class Gammaproteobacteria; order Pseudomonadales; family Pseudomonadaceae; genus Pseudomonas; species Pseudomonas hefeiensis. The sequence continues at coordinate 3,014,839 of NZ_CP117449.1, read as the reverse complement.
GCCGTCAGGGCGTTGTCCGCTTCACTGGATTGCAACGCGATACCGTTGATTTTCTGCACGCCGTGGGAGATGCCAATGGCGAAGATCAGAAACGGCACCAGCATCGAATAAGGATCGAGCCCGAAACCGACGGCGTGCATCAGCCCCAACTGCCAGACCACCGCCACCAGGGTGGTGCTCAGCACCGCAATGGTGCTGCGCATGCAGTTGGTGAACCAGTACAGCAGCACCAGGGTAATGATGAAGGCCACGCCGAAGAACATCACCACCATGGTCAGGCCGTCGATCAAGTCACCGACCTTCTTGGCGAAGCCTACGATATGGATCTTTACGTTGGGGTTCTGGGCTTCAAACTTGTTGCGGATCTTGTCTTCGAGTTCGTGGGAGAACTTCTGGTAATCCAGGGCCAGCAGCTTGCCCTGGTCCTGTGGGTCCGGATAGGACTCCAACAGCGGGATATCGATGATGCTCGATTTGAAATCGTTGGCCACCAGGCGTCCGACCTGGCCTGACTTGAGCACATTGTTGCGTAACAGGTCGAGGCTGTCGGCCGAGCCGTCATAGCTCTGGGGAATCACCTCGCCGCCGGCAAAGCCCTCCTCCGTCACTTCGGTCCAGCGCACGCTCGGGCTCCACAACGACTTGAGGCCGGAGCGGTCGACACCGGAAATGTAGAACACCTCGTCATGAATCTGGCGCAAAGTCTCCATGTAATCCTTGGAGAAAATGTCACCGTTGGTGGCCTCCACCGAAATCCGCACCGTGTTGCCCAGGTTCGCCAGGTCATTGCGATGTTCGAGCATCTTCTCGATGAAGGGGTGCTCGAGGGGAATCATCTTTTCGAAACTGGTGGACGGCCGAATCAGCGTGGCCTGCCAGAACAGGAAAACACTGACCAACAGGCAAATGACGATCACTGCCGGGCGGTTGTTGAAAATCAGGCGCTCGAGAAACGTCGCCTTGTCTTGGTGATGACTGCTCATGGGGTCCGCCTTCTTGTTATTGTGCCCGCCGGATGTTTGCGGCTCATTTGCTCAATTCAGCGCCGGTGGGGGTGGTGGCGTGAACGCCACCCTGTCCTGCCAGGATCAGATTGCCGTTGCCCGCCGCCGTGACGGCCGCCACGGAAATCCGATCCGGGCGGTTGAACACGCTGAAGGTCACGCCGTCATCGGTGCTGCGCACCACACTGCCGCCGTTGCCGACAATTACGATGGAGCCATCTGGTAATAGCGTGGCCCCGGACAGACCGAATTCCAGGGCACCCCGAGTGGCCTTGAGCTCGACTTGCTCCCAAGTGCCGCCAAAGTCGGTGGAGCGATAGAGGTTGCCCCGCAGGCCGTAGGCCAGCAGCGTTGAAGGCTGAGCGGTGCCAATGACGCCGAACAGCGAGCCTTCGTATGGGCCTTGGAGCTTTTCCCAAGTCTGGCCCCAGTCGGAGGAGCGGAACATGCTGCCGGCCTCACCGACGATGAACAGCCCGGCGTCTTTAACGGCGGCTATCGCGTTGAGGTGGAACTGGTCTTCGTTGTCGAGACGATCCCCGACCTCTTCCCAGTGCTTGCCGCCGTCGGTGGTTTCGAACAGCGCCCCGTAGGCGCCCACGGCAAAACCGTTGTTCGCGTCTTTGAACCAGACATCCAGCAGCGGCGACTCACGGGCCAGGTCTTCGAATTGTTTGGTCCAGGTGGTGCCACCGTCTTCGCTGGCGAGAATCTGCGCGTCATGCCCCACGGCCCAGCCGTGTTTGTCATCGACGAAAAATACTGCGGTGAGCAACTGGCGGGTCGGCACCTTGGCCTGAGTCCAGGAGCTGCCCTGATCGTCCGAATAGACAATGTGCCCGCGATCACCGACCGCCACCAGGCGTTTGCCGGCATGGACCACATCGAGCATCAGGGTTTTGCTGGCCTTGGCCGACTCGACGGAATAGATGACATCGGCTGTTGAAGCCGCTACGGCCATCACCGGTGCAGACAACACGGCAGAGCCCAGCAGCGAGAGCGCCGAGACCAGCAACGCGACTCTGCGCAGTACCGGCGGCCGGCAGCGGCCCACAGCCATGACAGGCTCATTCATAGACCTTTCCCCCATTATTATTGTTAGGTCATTCAACCCTTCAGGGCGCCGTAAGCGGGCTCATCGCGATTGACTGTTCTGGAGCATAGTCCTGAAACCTGCAATCTAGAGCCACTTCGGAAGCTGACCTATCCTATCGGGCTTTGGAAAGGTCTGACAATCGACGCCGCGTTATCTTTTGTTAACCATGGGGGAATGCGGGCGGGGGTGAATGAAGGGGTATTCGGTGGGGTGATTGGAGCGCATTTCAAGGCAAGTAATGGTGGCGCCCCATTCGCGAGCAAGCCCGCTCCCACATTCGATGCGCGGTGAACACAAGTATTGCATCCGCTGGAGATCGAATGTGGGAGCGGGCTTGCTCGCGAAGAAGGCAACGCGGTCTGCCAGGCAGACCGCGGCCCTGAGGTCACGCCAGGCTCTTGCTCACCACTTCAAACACATCGGCCGACAGCCCGCCGGACGCCAGGATGCGCTCCAGCTCGGCTTTCATCAGCGCCTGGCGGGCGTTGTCGTATTTGCGCCAGCGGGTCAGCGGCGCCAGTTGCCGTGCGGCGATCTGCGGGTTGAAGCCATTGAGCTGGATCACCAGATCCGCCAGGAAGCGATAACCTGAACCGTCGGCCGCGTGGAAGTTGATCAGGTTCTGCCCGGCGAACGCCCCCACCAACGCGCGAACCTTGTTCGGGTTCTTGATATTGAACGCCGGGTGTTCCATCAAGGCCTTGACCCGCGCCAGGCCGCCCGGCAACGGGCTGCCGGCCTGGACACTGAACCATTGATCCATGACCAACGGGTTGCCCTTGAAGTTTTCCGCGAACACTTCCAGGGCCTTGGCCTTCTCGGTTTCGAATGGCGAGTTGATCAGCACCGCCAGGGCCGTGAGCCGCTCGGTCATGTTGTCGGCGGAGTCGAACTGCTCCAGGGTGGCACTGAGCACTTCCGGCTTGTCGGTGAGCATCAGGTACGACAGCGCGATGTTCTGCAAGGCGCGCCGGGCGAAATGCTCGGCCTCGGCCACATACGGCGTGCGCTTGGACAGGTCGCGGTTGGCTTCATAGCGCAGCCACAGGGCTTCGAACAGGTTGTCCGCCAGTTGCTGACGGGCGAATTCCCGGGCGGCATGGATCGCCTCCACGTCGGCCACTTCACTGATTTCCGTCAGATAAGCCTCGCTTGGCAGCGAGAGCATTTCCGCGACCATGGCCTGATCCAGGGATTCGTCCGACAGCACGCTACGCAACGCGCTGACCAGACGCGGGTCCAGCACCAGGTTTTCGCCTTTCTGATGCTGGGCGATCAGGTCCTGCAGCACCTGCACCGACAACTGCTGACCGGCATCCCAGCGGTTGAAGCCGTCGCTGTCATGCTGCATCAGGAACATCAAGTGGTCCCGATCGTACGGGAAGCTCAGCTTCACCGGCGCCGAGAAGCCACGCAACAACGACGGCAACGGCTTTTCGGCGATGTCGACAAAGGTGAAGGTCTGCTCGGCTTCGGTCACCGAGATCACCCGGGACGTGCCGTTTGCCGCCGCTTCGCCGGCCAGGCGCAGAGATATCTCGTTGCCCTTGCTGTCCAGCAAACCCAGCTCCACGGGAATCACGAATGGCAGTTTTTCCATCTTGTCCGGGGTCGGCGGGCAGCTCTGGCTGAACGTCAGGCTATAGGTCCGGGCCGCAGCGTCGTAGGATTCGCTCACCGCCAGCCGTGGCGTGCCGGCCTGGCTGTACCAGCGTTTGAACTGGGTCAGATCGACGCCGTTGGCATCCTCCATGGCCTTGATGAAATCATCGCAGGTCACCGCCTGGCCGTCGTGGCGCTCGAAATACAGGTCACTGCCCTTGCGAAAGCCCTCGGCCCCCAACAAGGTGTGGATCATGCCGACCACTTCCGACCCCTTTTCGTACACGGTCAGGGTGTAGAAGTTGGAAATCTCGATGAAGCTGTCCGGGCGCACCGGGTGAGCCATGGGGCCAGCGTCTTCGGCAAACTGGTGAGTGCGCAGGTACGCCACGTCCTGGATACGCTTGACCGTGGCCGAGTTCATGTCAGCCGAAAAACCGGCGTCGCGGAACACAGTGAAGCCTTCCTTGAGGGACAACTGGAACCAGTCACGGCACGTCACGCGGTTGCCCGACCAGTTATGGAAATACTCGTGGGCAACGATCGCCTCGACCCGCTGGTGCGCGGCATCGGTGGCGGTTTCGGCGCGGGCCAGCACGGCGCTGGAGTTGAAGATGTTCAGGCCCTTGTTTTCCATGGCGCCCATGTTGAAGTCGTTGACCGCGACAATCATGAAGATGTCCAGGTCATACTCACGCCCATAGACCTCCTCATCCCAGCGCATCGACTTCTTCAGGCTGGTCATGGCGTGCTGGCACTTGTCGATGTTTTCCGGCTCGACATAGATGCGCAGCGCAACGGTGCGCTCGGTCATGGTGGTGAAGGTGTCTTCGACGCACCACAGATCACCGGCCACCAGGGCAAACAGGTAGGCGGGTTTCTTGAACGGATCTTCCCAGGTCGCCCAGTGCCGGCCATCTTCGCCGGGACCGCTGGCGATCGGGTTGCCGTTGGACAGCAACACCGGATAGCTGTGCTGCTCGGCCACCACCGTGGTGGTGAACGTGCTCATCACATCCGGGCGGTCGAGGTAATAGGTGATCTTGCGGAAACCTTCGGCCTCGCACTGGGTGCAGAACATGCTGCCGGACTTGTACAAGCCTTCCAGGGCGGTGTTGGTTTCCGGGTGGATCCTGACAGTGGTGTCCACCGTGAAGGCCGGGGCCTTGGGTTGCAGGGTCAGGTGGCTGCCGTCCAACTGATAGTCGAGCGGATTGAGGTCGGTGTCATCGAGCTTGATCGAGAGCAGTTCGAGATGCTGGCCATCGAGCACCAGGGGCGGCAGGCCGGCACCGCGCTCGGGGTTGCGGCGCATCACCAGTTGCGCATGGACCAGGCTGTGGTCCTCGAACAACTCGAAGGTCAGGTGCGTCTCGTCGATCAGGTACTCGGGCGCCTGATAGTCCTTCAGGTAAATCATCTTCGGTTGTTCGGTGCGCATGGGGCAAATCCTTCTACTGATGCACGGCGAGCTGATAAGCCGTGTATTTACGAATATTGATCACGCCAGTGTCGAAAATCAGGTATTGGCCCTTGATCCCCAGCAGCGTGCCTTCGGCAATCGGGTTCTTGTCCAGGTTGAAGCTGACGATCTTGGCCGGGTATTGCTCCACCGGATAACGGATCTCGATGGGCTCGACGTCCGCTATGGTCTGGATCGCCTGCAGGCCGAATCGTTCCTGCAAGCCTTGCAGACCCTCGGCGCAGCTTTCGAACAGCGAATCGCGGATCTGCGGCAGGTCCACCGCCACTGCGTCGCCCTTGAGCAATGCGCGCCAGTTGGTCTTGTCCGCCACCTGGCTACGGAACAGGTCTTCGACAAATCCCGATTGCTGGCGAGTGGCAACCCGCAGGATCGGCAGCGCCTGACTGGCGCCCTGATCCAGCCAGCGGGTCGGCAGTTGCGTGGCGCGGGTGATGCCAACTTTCACACCCGAGGAATTGGCCAGGTACACCACATGATCGGTCATGCAGAACTGTTCGCCCCAGGCCGGATCGCGACAGGTGCCCGCGTCGAAATGGCAGCGCTCGGGGCTCATGATGCACAGGTCGCATTGGGCCAACTTGGTCATGCAGGGGTAGCAATAACCCTGGCTGAAGCTGGTCTTGGTCCTGCGCCCGCAATGGCTGCAGTGGATTGCACCGAGAAACTCCAGACGCACCGTGCTGCCGATCAACGGATTGACCGGCACCTCGACATCGCCCAGGCGAAAGGCATATTGAACAGTCGGCCCGTCAAGGCGTGCCGACATCTTGCTGATTGCACCGCGGCCAATCTCGATCAATGGATGGCATCCGACTTGAACAGGATATTCGGCACTTCTGTGGCCTTCGACTGGCACTCCTGCGGGCCCATGTAGCCGGTGCGTTCTTCTTCGGGCAGGTTCTGCATCTCCCAGGCGATCATCGCCTGCAGCGACAACTCGCGCTGTTCGGCGGTGAGCTTGTTGCCATCGGCCCATTTACCGATTTCCACCGCCAGTTTCAGGCTCTGGTAGATGTCAGGGGTGATGTTTTTGATCATTTCGTTGAACGAGGACATGGGTTCTCCGCGCAATCGCGCATATTCAAGCATTACAGGCGCCAGTCAAAGGGTCATTTTACGACGAGCGAACAGCCCGCCCAACAAACCTGTGAAGCAACCGATGAGCAGCCCGCCGACGTGGGCCGCATTGGCGATTTCGCCGAAACCGATCAGCGAGATCAGCCCGGACAGGCACAGCACCAACCACACCAGCATCATCACCAGCACCCCACGGGGCAGGCGATAGGTCGGGTTCGGTGCCAGTAGTTGATAGATCCAGCAATGCCCCAGCAGGCCATACAGCACGCCGGACAACCCACCGAACAAGGTCGGGCCGCTGAAGAAATATTGGGCGAAGTTGGACACGAGACTGAATAGCAGCGTCAGCCCCAGCAGGTTGATGCCGCCCTGGCGCGCTTCGATCCGTCGCCCCAGCTCCCAATACCACATGCCATTCATGGCGATGTGCAGGAAGCCGAAGTGGATCAGCATCGGCGTCACCAGGCGCCACCACTGCCCCGCCGCCAGGCTGTCGGCCAGGGGCGTGAAATGGATATAGTCGCCGACAACGCGAAACTCCAGGAAAGTCAGCCAACGCAGGGTTTCAAGATTCTCCCCCAGCAGAGTCACGGCGCCGTCGATCAGGCTCAGCAGCAACACCAGGGCGGTGACCGGACTGCGGGTCAATTGCTGGACAAAACCAGGCCGTGGCGACGTGCTGCCGGTGCCTGGCAACTCCAACTGTTGCTCGGGATCGCCGCTCGGGAAGCGCGCGTACAACGAGCGCACGTCTTCGCTGATTTCATTCGGCACCCAGAGCACCTGCTCGCCCGCCTCCTCGCTGACCCGATGGGGCACCTGCATGCGTTGCAGCAATTTGACGAAGCCGCTCAAATCCTCGGCCAAGGGCAAGCGCAAGACCGCCACGACGCTCATCGCAGTTCCTCCGGCCGCTCGACATCGACCCAGACAAATTTATGCGGGTCCAGTCGGGTCTCTGCGTCGAGACGATAGGCCACCAGTTTTCCGTAAAGCACCGCACTGTAATCCAGGCAGGCCAGGTTCGAGCGGATCGGCGCGGGTTTGCCGCTGCGCCAGTAATGACCGACGAACAGCAGTGGCTCATGAACGCCATAGCGCAGCAGGTTGTTTTTTTCATCCCGCGACAGCGGCGTGCGGGCCACCGGGTCAGGCAAAGCATCAGGCTGGAACACAATGTCACCGTAGGTCTGTGGATCGTCTTCCCAAAATTTGGTGCGAAAGAACGAACGGGTCAGCCCGTCGCCGCCGGTGAGGGTCAGACCATGGGGCAAGCGCATGTCGGTGCCACGCAGCAAGCGATCGAACACCGTACAGGCGAAACTGCCCGGCTCCGCCGAGGCCTGGAGGAAATGCTCGTCGATACACCCGTTAGGGAACAAGCTCCGCAGCGGCTCGATCAGACCGTTGTCCCAGCAGGCATGTACCACCCGAAAACGCTGAGCATCAACAAACAGCGGCAACTCGTAAAACCACTTGAGAAAGTCATGCCAATCGCCAGGATGCTGCTCGAACTGGGTCAGGGTTTCGTTGAGCAGACGGGCATGGCGCGGGGTGCGTTCGCGCACGTAGCGCTGGCCGCTGCCCGGCAATGCCGGCGTGCTCCAGCCCAAGGCGTTGAACTCGTGGTTGCCCATGATGCACAGCGCTTGGCCGGCCACCACCATGTCGTGGACGATGTGCAGGGCTTCGCGGATCCGCGGGCCACGGTCAATGATGTCCCCCAGGAACACGGCCATGCGCGACGGGTGTCGCCAGACGCCGCCCTGCTTGTGATAACCGAGGCGGTCCAGCAGGCGTTCCAGGGTCAGGGCGCATCCGTGCACGTCGCCGATCAGGTCGTAACTGCGCGCAGGATCGAGCATCAGTCGCCTCCACCCCCCAACCGACTGCCCCAACCGAGCTTGGTCCGGCAGACTTCGTAGTAATTGTGATCCAGCGGGTGAATCAGGCGCAGCTTCTGCGCCTTTTTGCTGACGGTGATGGTGTCACCCGGCGCGCAGGTGAAATGGTTCTGGCCGTCACAGGACACTTGCGGGTAGATCTGCATATCCTTGGACACGACGATTTTCAGCTCACTGTTGCCATCGACCACAATGGGTCGCCCAGACAAGGTATGGGGGTACATCGGCACAATCACAATAGCGTCGAGCTTGGGATGCATGATCGGGCCACCGGCGGAAAGCGCATAGGCCGTGGAGCCGGTGGGCGTGGCGACGATCAGGCCGTCGGCTTTCTGGCTGCAGACGAACTGGCCGTCGATGTACAGCTCGAATTCGATCATGCGCGTGGATTTGCCGGGGTGCAGTACCACATCGTTGAGGGCATCGCCCTGGCCGATGGCCTCGGCGTGACGGCGCACCTCGGCTTGCAACAGGAAAAGGTTCTCCACCAGATAGTGGCCATCCAGCACTTCGGCCACCTTGGTTTCCAGTTCGTCGGGGCGGATATCGGTCAGGAACCCCAGGCTGCCCCGGTTGATGCCCAGCACCGGAATGTTGTGGCGCGCCAGGGCTCGGGCGGCCCCCAGCAGACTGCCATCGCCGCCGACCACGATCACCATGTCACAGACTTCACCGAGCATCTTGCGCGACGAAGTCTGCAGGCCGTGGCCGGGCAAGACTTCGGCGATGGTATCTTCGAGGATCACGTGCAGGTGCCGTTCCAGGAGGAAACGTTTGAGCCGGCGAACGGTGTCCAGCACCTGCGAACTGCCCAGGCGACCGATGATGCCGATATTGCGAAATTGCTCCATGGGGCTCCTGCGAGGGTCTGCGTCGGGCGAAAAACACGATTATGGGCGAAAGCCGCCCATAGACAAAATTCTTTAAGCCTTCGACGCAGGCTATGCTCGCAAAATGATCCTGTTCCCCGAATTGCTCGACTTGCCCCGCCGCCTGCGCCATCCCGAAGTGCGCGACCTGGCGTGGGCGATCCTTGCCCCGCCGATGCTGATCGACACGCCCTGGCCCCAGCGCCATCCCCTGACCGGCAGTGATTGGGTGCATCAGCCCCATCGACTGGAACACTGGCTGCGACAACTGGACCGCGACAGCTATCCGTTACTGCATTGCCTGTCCCAGGGCAGAACACGGCGCCTGGGCCTGTATTACGAAAGATTGTGGCAATTTGCAGTGCAACACGCGCCGGGTATTGAACTGATCGCCGCAAACCTGCCAATCCGCCACCAAGGCCAGACCTTGGGTGAGCTGGACATGCTGCTGCGCGATGGCGACGGTATCCATCATCTGGAACTGGCGATCAAGCTGTATCTCGGCCCCCAAAACGGTCACGGTCAGGACGCCGCACAATGGCTCGGCCCAGGCTGCCATGACCGGCTCGACCGAAAGCTGGCGCATTTGCGCGAACACCAGCTACCGATCTCTGCTCGCCCGGAAAGCCGAGAGGCCCTGGCGGCACTGGGCATTGAACCCTCGGGCATCGAGCTGTTTCGCTCGGAACTCTGGCTGGGCGGTTATCTGCTTTACCCCTGGCCCGGCCATGCCGAACCCCCAACCGGCGCCCATCCCAGGCATTTACGCGGCAGCTGGCTGCATCAGCGGGACTGGCCGGCGTTCGTTGCCCAGCGTCCGCCGGGACGCTGGCAACCCCTACCCCGCGCTGGCTGGCTGGCTCCGGCCCATTATCCGGCGGACCAGGCCTGGAGCGCCGAGCAACTGGCAGCATGGCGAACGGCGCTCGACCCCATGGCTCCCGCGCAGTTGATGGTGCGCCTGAGCGAAAACACCGAGGGTGAGTGGGAAGAAGCCGAGCGGGTGTTCCTGGTGGCTGATCTTTGGCCGGATGTGCCGGGTAATGGTTGAGTCTTGTGCTGCCTGAACGGCCGTCTTCGCGAGCAAGCCCGCTCCCACATTGGAATGCACTCTCCTGTGGGAGCGGGCTTGCTCGCGAAGGGGCCGCTACGGTTTAGAGTGACAACCGCAACGCCAGCGCCGCCAACGTCACCAACAACACCGGCACGGTCAGCACAATCCCGACCTTGAAGTAATATCCCCAGCCGATCCGAATGTTCTTGCGCGCCAGCACATGCAACCAGAGCAAGGTCGCCAGACTGCCGATCGGAGTGATTTTCGGGCCCAGGTCGCTGCCGATGACGTTGGCATAGATCATTGCTTCTTTCACGACCCCGGTGGCCTGGCTGGCATCGATGGACAAGGCGCCGATCAGCACCGTCGGCAAGTTGTTCATGATCGACGAGAGCAAAGCCGTCAACAGCCCGGTGCCCATGGCCGCGCCCCACACGCCATATGCGGCGAAACCGTCGAGCCACTGGGCCAGGTAGCCGGTCAATCCCGCATTACGCAGGCCATAGACCACCAGATACATGCCCAGGGAAAAAATCACGATATGCCACGGCGCCTCCTTCATGACCCTGCGGGTGGATATCTTGTGGCCGCGAGCCGCGACAGCCAGCAATAACGCGGCGCAGACCGCCGAAATCGCGCTAATGGGAATGCCCAGCGGCTCGAGGGCGAAGCAGCCGATCAGCAGAATGGCCAGCACCGCCCAGCCTGCGAAGAAAGTGGCCCTGTCGTGGATGGCACTCGCCGGGTCATCCAGTTGATGCGGGTCATAATCGCGCGGGATATCGCGGCGAAAGAACCACAACAATATCGCCAGGCTCGCCGCGACGCTGACCAGGTTCACCGGCACCATGACCGCCGCGTAACGGTTGAAGCCAATACCGAAGAAGTCGGCCGAGACGATGTTTACCAGGTTCGACACCACCAGCGGCAGGCTCGCGCTATCGGCAATGAAGCCGGCGCCCATCACGAATGCCAGGGTTGCCGCCGGAGAAAAACGCAAGGCCAGCAACATCGAAATAACGATAGGCGTCAGGATCAACGCCGCGCCATCGTTGGCGAACAACGCCGACACCAATGCGCCCAGCAGCACCATGAACGCAAACAGCTTGCGCCCGCTGCCTCGGCCCCAACGGGCCACATGCAGGGCCGCCCAGGCGAAGAACCCGGCCTCGTCCAGCAACAGGCTGATGATGATCAACGCGATAAACGTACCGGTGGCGTTCCAGATGATCTGCCACACCAGGACAATGTCACCGACCTGCACCACCCCGCTCAACAGCGCCAGCAACGCACCCAGCGTCGCGCTCCAACCGACGCCCAGGCCCTTGGGTTGCCAGATCACCAGCGTAATGGTCAGCAGGAAAATCAACGATGCGAGGAGCATGCGCAACAGCCTTGGAAGAAGGATTGAAAAGCGGAAACCAGCAGCAACGCGCTACCGGACGATCAGCCATGGCGCTCACACTGAGGGCATCGACGCGATTGCGGGAGTCGCACATGACGAAGAAAGGCCTGGTGGGGCGAAGGGGCGAATATATGGAAACTCGAATATTCAGTAAAGCGCGCAGACGAGTTGCCGATCTCGCGAGGGAGGGTCATTCCACTGTGGGAGCAAGGCTTACCTCACTGTGGAAGCAAGGCTTATCCCACTGTGGGAGCAAGGCTTGCCCGCGATAGCCGCGCCGCGGCTTAACAGCTGAACCGCGATATCGTTCATCGCGGACAAGCCTTGCCCCCACAGAAAATCACTTCGCCACAAAGGTGATTGGCTTGAAGCTGCGCAAAGATATCAAGCCTTCTTGTGTTGCTCGACCCACTTGCCGTAGGCATCGATGAACTTCTGCAAAAAAGGCCGTACCGACTCTGACAGCTCGCCCTGCTCGTCGAACGCACTCCCCGCGCCGGCCAGATAAGCCTCCGGCTGCTGCATGCAAGGCACATCAAGGAAAACCAGGGACTGGCGCAAATGATGATTGGCGCCGAAACCACCCATCGCCCCCGGCGAGGCACTGATCACCGCACCCGGCTTGCCGCTCAGGCAGCTCTTGCCGTAAGGCCGCGAGCCGACGTCGATGGCATTTTTCATCGGCGCCGGAACCGAGCGGTTGTATTCAGGGGTGACAAACAGCAATGCGTCGGCCGCGCCAACCTGCTGACGGAAAGTGCTGTAGGCTGGCGGGGGTGTATCGTCAATATCTTCGTTGTAGAGCGGCAGGTCGCCTATTTCGATGATCTCCAGCTTCAGGTTGGCCGGCGCCAGATCCGCCAGTGCCAGTGCCAGCTTGCGATTGATCGAAGCCTTGCGCAGGCTCCCCACTAAAACGGCCACGGTGTAGACATTATTCATTGGACACTTCTCGACTATGGGCTCAAATGGAGCGTCTATTTATAGATGATCGGGCGGACAATTGGACCAGCGGAGAGCCGAAAACCTTTCCATTGGACTATTTTTTTCATGTGGGAAAACTTACCGCGCTTGACCAAGGTCTACAGAACCGCAAATCGAGTGATTTATTTCCAGAGGTTCTAAGCAATGGCAGCAGTACTTGTCGGACAATTTCATGCGCGGGACGCCGAAGGTCGCGTCTATTCAGTGCATGAATACCAAGAATCGACCCCGTCGCCTGACGGTAGCGGCAAGGAGCCTGTGACTACTTTCAAGCTGGCGATCGGAGATCGCGTCAACCAACTCGAAGACGGCAAATTCATGCTGGTGCAGTCGCAGATCGAATTAACGCGCGAACCGGAAACGCCACCGGCCGCTCAAACGGCCGCTGAAACGCTAATTGCTTCATAACCAGTTGTTATGAGCAGAAGTCATGCCCGGACTTGGGTTAGGATTCAGCCACTTAATGGCTCTCCCGCCCAACATGGACTGCTTGCATGCGTTTACGCCACATCGAAGTAATCCAGGCGCTGTTGCAGACCGGCCATCTCGGCACGGCGGCCGAATGGCTGCAATTACCGGTGACAGCGGTCGAGGCGACGCTACGCGATGCCGAGGAGCAGTTGGGGTTCATGCTGTTTGCCAGTGTGCGCGGGCGATTGCAGGCGACTCGCGAAGCCCTTGAGTTGCGCGACGGCATCACGCGAGTGTATGACACCCTCGAACCGGTGCAACGCCTGGCCAGCAGTTTGAAACACTATCAGGCGCCGCCACTGCGGATCATTTGCACCCCTCCGCTGGCCCAGCAGTTACTGCCCCAGAGCATCGCTGCCCTGCGTCGACGCCATCCGGACGCTCCTTGCACCCTGCTCAGCCAACCGACCCGAGACATCGTTCAGAGCCTTCTGCTGCGCGACAGTGACTTGGGCCTTAGTCTGCACGACCCTGAACACCCCGACATCCAGTGCCAGATGATCGCCCAGGGCAAACTGCAATTGCTGGCGCCCCACGGCTGGCTGCAACCGCGGCAAAAATACATTTCGGTTCAGGATCTGGCCGGCCAATCACTGGTAGGCCTGGATGGCCATGACCCGCTGAGCCCTGCGTTCGACCATAAACTGGCGACGCTGCGCCCCGCACCGGTCATCCAGATCCGCGTACAGACCCATCAGATGATGCGCGCCATGGTCGAGGCCGGTGAAGGGCTTGCCATCGTGGACCCCTTCACCGCTTCAGGGGCCAAGGACGGCGGGCTGGACGTATGCCCGGTATCGCCCGCCATTCCCATCTGCCTGTATGCGCTGAGTCTGAACGGCACAGCGACCTCTTCCACGCTCCAGTCGTTGCTGGAACTGATTACGGAACAAGCCGAGGCGCTGTTGGGCCGCTGATCGCCGTGCCCAGCGGATCGTCGAACAACCGGTACCAGAACAGCGCCACCTCGGCGGTATGACGGTCAATGCCGCGATAACGCAGGTGATCGATCCCACCCAGCACGTAACCGCAACGCTCATAGAGCCGGCAAGCCCCCAGGTTATTGTTCTGGGTCTCGAGCATGATTCCCGGTAGTTTTTTCTTGCGGCTCCAGAAGTGAGCGACGTCTAGCAAAGCCTTGGCCACACCGTGGCGACGAGCCGGGGCATGCACGGCGAGTTCATCAATGTGGGCAAAACCGTTCCAGTTAGTGCTCACCACCAGATGCCCTACCGGCTGGTCGTCGAGATACGCCATGAATATCTCGCTGTCCGGAGCGTCTCGGAAGCTGCTGAACTCCTCTGGATCGATGCCATAACATTTGCGATAAGGGGCAATCGGCGTCACTGGCCATTGGCTCACCGATCGACCAACCTGAGCGGCCCCATAGGCGCTGACTTCGAAGCTGAAATCGCTGCCCCATATGTAGGTCGCAAAGCCGTCATCGACGACACGCACCGACAAGCCGGGGTGCTTGGGATTGATAACCGGCTGCATACTGGGAAAAGTCCTCATCCCTTGAGGCAACCAAAGGCGCACTGCCATCCATTGCCCTTGCCTCTCGAAACTTCATACATCAAGCGGGTATCCGTAGCCTGCCCGTCACTTCAGGTTAGAAGGTACTGGCAATTGTGGCGAGAAATGAATGATGGAGGGCGATAGCGTTTGTGGGAGCGGGCTTGCTCGCGAAGGCGGCGATACCGTCAGCACATATGCAAGCTGACCCGCCGCTTTCGCGAGCAAGCCCGCTCCCACAAGGGCGCATCAGTTCGCTGCGGCCTGGGATTCGGCCAATTGCGACCACAGTGCCGGAGCACCGGCAGATTTGGCGATGGCTTCCAGACGTGCGGCATGTTCGGCCAGGTCGTTTTCGCTGGCTCGAATGATCCGGCTTGGCTTGCGGTCGGCGGGCAAGCGTCGAATTTCCGTGGCCTGGTTACCCGAACCTTCACCCGTGCCATTGCCATCGGAGGCGTTGCCAGCCAGCGACAGACTGGTCTGGCCGCCTGTCATGGTCAGGTAGACGTCGGCAAGAATCTCCGAGTCAAGCAAGGCGCCGTGCAGTTCACGGCCGGAGTTGTCGACCCCATAACGCTTACACAAGGCATCGAGGCTGTTGCGCTGCCCCGGGTGCCGCTCCCGGGCCATCATCAGGGTGTCGAGGATGGAGCAGTGCTGAGTGATATCGGCCCGGTCGTGCTGCCCCATCAGGGCAAATTCGTTGTTGATGAAACCAACGTCGAACGCCGCGTTATGGATGATCAGCTGCGCACCCTGGATGAACTCGAAAAACTCGTCGGCTACTTCGGCGAAGCGCGGCTTGCCCACCAGGAACTCGTTGGTGATGCCATGCACGCCGATGGCGCCTTCGTCACTTTCGCGGTCCGGTTGCAGGTAGACATGGAAATGGCGACCGGTCAGGCGCCGGCCGATCAGTTCGACACAGCCGATTTCGATAATCCGGTGACCATCGGTCACCGGCATGCCGGTGGTTTCGGTATCCAGTACTACAGATCTGTTGGCCATCAGTGTTCAGCTCTCAACGGGCATGCTTGCAAAAAGCGCTGATGTTAACACGCTCCGATAGCTAGGGGACTTACCTGAAACCTGGCTTATGGGAGCGAAGCTGTGGGAGCAAAGCTTGCTCGCGATGAAGATAATGCGGTCGTTCAGGAAAACCAGAGCGCCTGTGTCGCGAGCAAGCTTTGCTCCCACACAAGCTCCCTCGCCTCATCCTGTTCAGGCCCCGACAACACTCGTATCAAGCCTGCTTAAAACCCCGCACCTCATCCACCCCACGGTTGGCCAACTGGTCGGCCCGTTCGTTACCGTGATGGCCAATATGGCCGCGCACCCATTTCCAGGTGACGTTATGACGGTTGACCTGCTCGTCGAGCTGCTTCCAGAGATCGGCGTTCTTCACCGGTTCTTTCGCTGCGGTTTTCCAGCCGCGCTTCTTCCAGTTGGCCATCCACTCATTAATGCCTTTCATCACATACTGCGAGTCGGTTACCAGCAATACGTCGCAGGAGCGCTTGAGCTCTTCCAGACCCCGAATGGCGCCCATCAGCTCCATGCGGTTGTTGGTGGTATTGGTTTCACCACCCCAAAGCTCCTTCTCAACACCCTTGCACACCAGCAACGCCCCCCAGCCACCCGGGCCGGGGTTGCCCTTGCAGGCGCCGTCAGTGAAGAGTTCTACGCTATCGCTCATGCCAATCCATCCAGAAAAAATGCAAAGGCCTGCCGGACGGGAACGACAATACCCGCAACCGAGATACCGGCCAGACCATCAGAAAAAGTTTACGGCTCGATGTGGCGACGATTGACCTTGGCCATCGGCAAGGGAATCAGCTTGCCCATCGGCTCGCGTCGCGCCTGACGCACCGGGCGCAGGCCGACTGCGATCTTGCGCGCCACCAATAAATAGAAGCCGCCGCCGGACAGTTGCCAGTCACCGGCCTTGCGCTCCCAGCCGGCCAGACGGGCCTGCCACTTGGGCGACGCAAGCGGCGGACGATAGCATCCGAAGCGGCGTTTCTCCAGCGCGAAGCCCAGCAGGTTGAGCCAGTCGCCGACCCTTGACGCCGAGATGCAGCGAGCCTGGCGCAACGCATCGTGAGCAAAAACGTGGCGCAAGCCCCAACTACTCCAGGGATTGATGCCGATGATCAGCAGGTGCCCGCCGGGCCGCACACTGCTGGCGGCTTCGCGCAGCAATCCGTGAGGCGAGAGACAGAAATCCAGGCCATGTTGCATCACGACCACGTCGGCGGCATGCTCGCTCAACGGCCAGGCCTGCTCCTCGCAGACAATCTCCACACCGGGCAATGGCGCGCCCAGGCGTACATTACGCTGGACCTGCGGCGCCGACGGCGGCGTTTGCGCCGATGGACCGTAGTGCACCAGATAGCCACCAAAGAACCGGCCCAGCTCGTCTTCGAGCATGCGCCGCTCTTCTTCCAGCAAAAACTGCCCGATAGGGCCGGACAGCCACTCACGGGCCGCGCTGATCAATGCCAGCCAGTCAGGATCAGCCTGAGCGAACGCTTCATCGGTCATTGCATTCTCCAACGCGTCAGGAAGTTCTAAGATGCGCCTTTGTTTTCTGCTTGGCGAATTCCGCGATGATACAGATCAGTGCCCTGCCCGCGTTCACCGATAACTACATCTGGTTGTTACAGGACCACGCCACTCAACGCTGCGCCGTAGTCGACCCTGGTGATGCCACGCCGGTGCAGGCCTGGCTCGACGCCCATCCGGGCTGGGTCTTGAGCGACATCCTGATCACCCACCATCATCACGACCATGTCGGCGGCGTCCAGGCGCTGAAAAACGCGACACACGCCACCGTCTACGGCCCGGCCAGTGAAAATATCCCGGCGCGGGACGTGGCGCTTCAGGACAACGACCAGCTCAGCGTGCTCGGCTGGGACTTCGATGTCTACGCAGTGCCCGGCCATACCCTGGGCCATATCGCCTATTACCATCACGGCCTGTTGTTCTGTGGCGACACCCTGTTCGCCGCCGGTTGTGGCCGGCTCTTCGAAGGCACGCCTGGACAAATGCATCAGTCCCTTAGCCGCCTTGCCTCGCTGCCTGAGGATACGCTGGTCTATTGCACCCATGAATACACGCTCAGCAATCTGAAGTTCGCCGCTGCGGTGGAGCCGGGCAACCCGGACATTGCCGCCCGCCTGGAAAAAGTCGGCCAGCAACGCAACGCCGGCGTCATGACCCTGCCCTCGACCCTGGCGCTTGAAAAGCTCACCAATCCATTTTTGCGCACGACTGAAACATCCGTTAAACAAAAAGCAGACGAACGGAATGGCCAGCGCAACGAGACGCCAAGTGAGGTTTTTGCGGCCTTGAGGGCATGGAAAGATAAGTTCTAAGGCAGCAGGTGATTGATACAAAAATTCTGAATGGTTGACCTGTCGGGGTGCGCTTCCTAGAATCGGCCGACATTTTTGCCCGGAACTTACTTCCAGCCAATGTCGTCATCTATACGTAAGTCCGTCCAGTCAGACACATTGACCCGCCTGGCCCAAGCTATTGCAGTGGCTGTGTCCGCCACTCTGGCGGGCTGTCAGAGCACGAGCCAGGTGCCGCAGGCCGATGTGGCTCACACACCGAATATCGCCGCGCGGGCCAAACAAAAGCCTATCTGGCTCACTGAAAAACCCGCACCTCAAGCGCCCCAGGACGTCTGGGAACGCATGCGCCAAGGCTTCCAGCTGCAGGAAACCGCCGCCGTCAACCCGCGTATCGAGCAACAGCGCCTGTGGTTCGCCAGCAATCCATCCTTCCTGGAAAACGCCGGCGAACGTGGCAGCCTCTACATTCATTACATCGTTGAGCGCCTTGAAGAACGCAACATGCCGCTGGAGCTGGCGCTGCTGCCGGTGATCGAAAGCGCCTACAACCCCATGGCTTATTCCCGGGCCCATGCGGTGGGTCTGTGGCAGTTCATCCCGTCCACGGGGCGCTACTTCAACCTGCGCCAGACCCGCTTCTATGACGGGCGTCGTGACATCACCGCCTCCACCACCGCCGCGATGGACTACCTGACGCGCCTGCACGACATGTTCAACGGCGACTGGCTGTTGGCGCTGGCTGCTTACAATGCGGGTGAAGGGACGGTCAGCCGTGCCATCGAGCGCAACGAAAAGCTCGGCCTGCCCACCGATTACTGGAACCTGCCGCTGCCCAGCGAAACCCAGGCCTATGTGCCGAAGTTGCTGGCATTGTCCCAGGTCGTACTGTCTCCCGAGGCCTACGGGGTCAACCTCAACCCGATCGCCAACGAACCGTATTTCCAGGTCGTCGAGATCAACCAGCGCATGGACCTGTCCAAGGTCGCAGCGGTGGCCGATATCGACGAAGACGAACTGTTCCAGCTCAACCCGGCCTTCAAGCAGCGCACCACCATCGACGGTCCGCAGCACCTGCTGGTGCCCACGTCCAAGGCCCAGTTGCTGACCGCCAGCCTGTCCACCATGCGTCCGGAAGAACTGATCAGCAAACGATCGCTCAAACCGGTTTTTGAAACAGCCGGAGGCAGTTCCGTCCAAGGCGCCAAGCGCACCTACCGGGTCAAACGCGGCGATACCCTGAGCCAGATCGCCAGGACCCACAAGGTTCAGACCAAAGACTTGCAACGCTGGAACAAGTTGAGCGGCAACAAGCTCAAGATTGGCCAGGCCCTGGTCATGCAGGACACCCGCAAGCGCACCAGCACCGTGGTCGCCGCCAACAGCAAGAGCAAAAAGAAGCAGACCCAATACAAGGTCAAGCGAGGCGACTCGCTGTACGTGGTCGCCAAGCGCTTCAACGTGGAAATGCAGCACCTCAAGCGCTGGAACCCGCGGGTAGGCAAGGCACTGAAGCCGGGGCAGATGCTGACGGTTTACTCTCCGCACTGATACCGGGGCTCCTGTAGCTAGGGGCTTGTTGTGGCGAGGGGATTTATCCCCGCTGGGCTGCGAAGCAGCCCCCTGGTTCTATCTGGTACACCGAGTTGTCAGATTTTAGGGCCGCTTCGCGCCCCAGCGGGGATAAATCCCCTCGCCACAAGCCACCGCCTTTTTCCTGCCGATACAAGCTGTTACTGTACAGGCCATAAAGCCCAAGCCGCCGGGATCGGATCTCAGACTTGATACGTCCCCGCCTCCTGCTCCTGATCAGCCTGGCCTTGAGCTCCCCCGCCGGCGCAACCATCAGCGAAAGCCATGGTTATGCCCAGTTCGGCACGCTCAAGTACCCGGCCAGATTCACCCACTTCGACTGGGTCAACCCGCAAGCGCCTAAGGGCGGTACCTTGCGGGTCATGGCATTCGGCACCTTCGATACGCTCAACCCCTACACATTCAAGGGCAGCAGCCCGGTTTCGACCGCCAACTTCTTGCAGTACGGCATCAACGAGCTGAACGAACCGCTGATGGTCGGCACCGGCCAATATGCGCCGTCCGGCGACGAGCCGACGTCGAGCTATGGCCTGATCGCCCGGTCGGTGGAATACAGCGAAGATCGCAGTTGGGTGGTGTTCAACCTCAGACCCGAAGCCCGCTTTCACGATGGCGTGCCGATTACCGCCTATGACGTGGCGTTCTCCTATCGAACGCTACTCAAGGAAGGCCATCCGCAGTACCGCACCAACCTTCAGGAAGTGCTGCGGGTCGACATCCTCAACCCGCTGAAGATCCGTTTTGTGTTCAAGCGCACGGGCAACCCACTGCTGATCCTGCGCCTGGGTGAGTTACCGGTGCTGCCCCAGCATTACTGGAAAGACCGCGATTTCAAGGCCACCACCTTCGAGCCGCCCTTGGGCAGCGGCCCTTACCGGATTACCAAAGTGCAGCCTGGTCGCCAGTTGGTGTTTGAACGGGTCAAGAATTACTGGGGCAAGGACCTGCCGGTCAATCGCGGCAAATACAACTATGACCGGATGGAGGTGGAGTTCTATCGTGACAGTGAAGTGGCTTTCGAAGCCTTCAAGGCCGGGGAATTCGACATCTACATTGAACACCAGGCCAAAAACTGGGCCAACGGCTATCAGTTCCCGGCGGTCAACCGCGGCGATGTAATCAAGGCACAGATTGCCCACAAGATCCCGACCCAGACCCAGGGTCTGTTCATGAATACCCGGCGCAGCACGTTTGCCCAGGTCAAGGTTCGTGAGGCCCTGGGGATGATGTTCGACTTCGAATGGACCAATCGCACGTTGTTCAGCGGTGCCTACAAACGCACCCTCAGCTATTACCCCAACAGTGAATTCTCCGCCAGCGGCCTGCCGGTGGGTCACGAATGGCTACTGCTCAAGCCATATCGGGAACAACTGCCGCCCCAATTGCTCACCCAACCCTTCAGCCTGCCCCGGACCGACGGCCGGGGCATTCCCCGGGAAACCCTGCGCAAAGCCCTGGGGTTATTGAAGGAAGCCGGATGGACCATCCACGGCCAGCGCCTGCTCAACGCCGACAGCCAGCCCCTGCGCTTCGAGATCCTGCTGGTGAACCCAAATCTGGAGCGCATCCTGCAGCCCTACGTGGAAAACCTCGCCAGCATCGGCATCCAGGCCCGCCTGCGTACGGTGGATCGCGCGCAATACAAGCAGCGCCTGGACCAATTCGACTTCGACATGATCCTGCTGACCTTGGGTCAAACCCTCAGTCCGGGCCTTGAGCAATGGCAGTACTTCCATTCCAGCCAGGCGGGGGTCAAGGGCAGCAAAAATTACGCCGGCATCAACAACCCGGTGGTCGATCACCTGCTGGAAAAGCTATTGTCTGCCCGTACCCGCGACGAACAGGTCGCCGCCGGCAAAGCCCTGGACCGCGTGCTGCTGTGGCAGCACTACTGCATCCCTAACTGGTATCTCAATTATCATCGCCTGGCCTACCGTAACCGGTTTGCCTTTGTCACCACGCCGCCCTACACCCTGGGCTTGAGCGCATGGTGGCTGAAATCTTCGGAGAAAGATCAATGAAGCCTTTACGCGCCCTGCTCCTGCAGGCCAGCGGCCTGTTGTTCGCAGGACTGGCCTGTGCCGCACCGCAGCACGCCTTGACCTTGTACAACGAGCCGCCGAAATACCCGGCCAACTTCAAGCATTTCGACTATGTGAACCCTGACGCCCCCAAGGGAGGGATTTTTCGTCAGGGCGGGTTTGGTGGCTTCGACAGCCTCAACCCGTTTATCAGCAAGGGGGTCCCCGCCGATGACATCGGCCTGATCTACGACACCCTGGCCAAGCAAGGCCTGGACGAACCCTTTACTGAATATGGCCTGATCGCCGAAAAAATCGAGAAAGCCCCGGACAATGCCTGGGTGCGTTTCTACCTGCGACCCGAAGCCCGCTTCAACGACGGCCATCCCGTACGCGCCGAAGACGTCGTGTTCAGCTTCCAGACCTTGACCAAGGACGGCGCCCCGATGTTCCGCGGTTATTACAACGACGTCGCCGAAGTGATCGCCGAAGAACCGCTCAAGGTATTGTTCAAGTTCAAGCACACGAATAACCGCGAACTGCCGCTGATCCTCGGCCAACTACCGGTATTGCCCAAGCATTGGTGGGCCGGGCGCGAATTCAACAAGGGCAACCTGGAGATCCCTCTCGGCAGCGGTCCCTACAGGGTCGCCGAAGTAAAGGCCGGGCGCTCGATCCGCTATGAACGCGTGAAGGACTACTGGGGCAAGGACCTGCCGGTCAACCGCGGTTTCTACAACTTCGACGTGCTGACCACCGATTACTATCGCGACAACACCGTAGCGGTCGAGGCACTGAAAGCCGGGCAGTTCGATTTCTGGCTGGAAATGGCCGCCAAGAATTGGGCCAACGCCTACAACATCCCGGCCGTGACCGAAGGCCGGTTGATCAAGGAACAGATCCCCAACGGCAACCCCACCGGCATGCAGGGCTTTGTCTACAACCTGCGCCGCCCGGTCTTCCAGGACGTGCGGGTGCGCAAGGCCTTGAACCTGCTGCTGGACTTCGAATGGACCAACAAACAACTGTTCCACGGTGCCTACGCCCGCACGCGCAGTTATTTTGAAAACTCCGAGATGGCCGCCACCGGCCTGCCCGGTGAGGACGAACTGAAGATCCTCGAGCCCCTGCGCGGGAAAATTCCCGAGCAGGTTTTCACCCAGGCGTTCCAGCCTTCGGTATGCGACGGCAGCGGCATGATCCGCGACCAGCAGCGCAAGGCCTATCAATTGCTGCAGGAGGCCGGCTGGCGCATCGTCGACGACAAGATGGTCGATGCCCAGGGCAAACCCGTGGTACTGGAATTCCTGCTGGCCCAGACCGAATTCGAGCGGGTGCTGCTGCCATTCAAGCGCAACCTCAGTGACCTGGGCATCGAACTGGTGATCCGCCGGGTCGACGTGTCCCAATACATCAATCGCGTGCGCTCGCGGGATTTCGACCTGATAGTGGGCAGCTTCCCGCAGTCCAGCTCACCGGGTAACGAACAGCGCGAGTTCTGGATGTCAGCCGCCGCCGATAATCCCGGCAGCCGCAATACCATGGGCCTGAAAGACCCGGCCGTCGACCAACTGGTGGAACAACTGATCAACGCCGACTCACGCAAGAGTCTGGTGGCCCACGCCCGGGCGCTGGACCGGGTGCTGCAATGGGGCTACTACGTGATTCCCAACTGGCACATCAAGACCTGGCGCGTAGCCTACTGGAACCACATCGGCCATCCGAAAATCACGCCGACCTACGACATTGGCACCACGACCTGGTGGGTCAAGCCAGAAATCAAGCCTTCCATCGAGGTGGAAAAACAGGTCGTCGAGCAAAAAATCGTCGTCCCGGCGAGTGTGGAGTAACCGATGCTGGCTTATATCTTTCGGCGTCTGTTGCTCATCATCCCGACTCTGTTTGGCATCCTGTTGATTAACTTTCTGATCATCCAGGCCGCGCCAGGCGGGCCGGTGGAGCAGATGATCGCCAAACTCGAAGGTTTCGAAGGCGCCACCAGCCGCATTGCCGGTGGTGGTGCCGAAGTGTCGGTGGCCGGCTCCACCTATCGCGGAGCCCAGGGTCTGGACCCGGCGCTGGTCAAGGAAATCGAGCGCATGTACGGCTTCGACAAGTCGGCGCCGGAACGCCTGTGGATCATGATCAAGAATTACGCTCGCCTGGATTTCGGTGACAGTTTTTTCCGAGACGCCAAGGTCATCGACCTGATCAAGGAAAAAATGCCGGTGTCCATTTCGCTAGGGCTGTGGAGTACGCTGATCATGTACCTGGTGTCGATCCCGCTGGGGATCGCCAAGGCGACGCGTCACGGCAGTCACTTCGACGTCTGGACCAGTTCGGCGATCATCGTCGGCTATGCCATCCCGGCATTTCTGTTTGCCATCCTGCTGATCGTGGTGTTTGCCGGCGGCAGCTATTTCAACTGGTTCCCGTTGCGGGGCCTGACGTCCAACGATTTCGACGAACTGAGCATGGGCGGCAAGATCCTCGACTACTTCTGGCACCTGGCCTTGCCCGTGACGGCCCTGGTGATCGGCAACTTTGCCACCATGACCCTACTGACCAAGAACAGCTTCCTCGATGAAATCAACAAGCAATACGTGGTCACCGCCAAGGCCAAGGGCCTGACCCGCAACCGAGTGCTCTACGGTCATGTGTTCCGCAACGCCATGCTGCTGGTGATTGCCGGCTTTCCCTCGGCGTTCATCGGAATCTTCTTCACCGGTTCTTTGTTGGTAGAGGTGATTTTTTCCCTTGATGGCCTCGGACTGATGAGTTTCGAGGCGGCAATCAACCGTGACTACCCGGTGGTCTTTGGCACCCTGTTCATCTTCACCCTGCTGGGGCTGGTGGTGAAACTGATCGGTGACCTGACCTACACCTTTGTCGATCCACGTATCGACTTTGAAAGCCGGGAGCATTGAGATGAACCTGTCCCCCCTCAATCGCCGCCGTTTCGAGCTGTTCAAGGCCAACAAGCGAGGCTGGTGGTCGCTGTGGCTGTTCCTGATCCTGTTCGGGCTCAGCCTGGGCGCCGAGTTGATCGCCAATGACAAGCCGCTGGCGGTGCATTACGACGACGGCTGGTACTTCCCGGCCCTCAAACGCTACCCGGAAACCACGTTCGGCGGCGAATTTCCGCTGGAAGCCAACTATAAGAGCCCGTACATCCGCGATCTGCTGGCCGCCAAGGACGCGTGGGTGCTGTGGGCACCGATCCCGTTCAGCTACCAGAGCATCAATTACGACCTGAAGGTCCCCGCCCCGGCGCCGCCCTCCTCGGTCAACTGGCTGGGCACCGACGACCAGGGCCGAGATGTGCTGGCCCGGGTGATCTATGGCTTCCGTGTGTCGGTGCTGTTTGCCCTGACACTGACTGTCCTCAGCTCGATCATCGGCGTGATCGCCGGCGCCTTGCAGGGCTTTTATGGCGGCTGGGTCGACCTGGCCGGCCAGCGCTTCCTGGAGATCTGGTCGGGGCTGCCGGTGCTTTACCTGCTGATCATCCTGGCCAGCTTCGTGCAGCCGAACTTCTGGTGGTTGCTGGGCATCATGCTGCTGTTCTCCTGGATGAGCCTGGTGGACGTGGTCCGCGCCGAATTCCTGCGCGGACGCAACCTGGAGTACGTGCGGGCCGCGCGGGCATTGGGCATGCAGAACGGCGCGATCATGTTCCGCCACATTCTGCCCAACGCCATGGTCTCAACCATGACGTTCATGCCGTTCATTCTCACCGGGGCCATCGGCACCCTCACGGCCCTGGACTTCCTCGGGTTTGGCTTGCCTCCGGGCGCCCCGTCCCTGGGCGAACTGGTGGCGCAGGGCAAATCCAACCTGCAGGCGCCCTGGCTCGGCATCAGCGCGTTCGCCGTGCTGGCGATCATGCTGAGCCTGCTGGTATTCATCGGCGAGTCCGCTCGCGATGCCTTCGACCCGAGGAAGTGAAATGAATCAGGACAATCTGATCGAAGTGCGCGACCTGGCGGTGGAGTTCATTGTCGGCGAACGTCGCCAACGGGTCGTCGAAGGCGTCAGTTTTGACATCAAGCGTGGCGAAACCATGGCCCTGGTCGGCGAAAGCGGCTCAGGCAAGTCGGTGACCGCCCACTCGATCCTGCGGTTGCTGCCCTACCCGCTCGCCCACCACCCAAGCGGGACCATCCAGTACGCCGGCCAGGATTTGCTGGGTCTGAAAGAAAAAACTATCCGCCATATCCGAGGCAACCGGATCGCGATGATCTTTCAGGAGCCGATGACGTCCCTCAATCCGCTGCATTGCATCGAGAAGCAGATCAACGAAGTGCTGGGCATTCACAAGGGCCTGTCCGGTAAGGTCGCTACCCGTCGCACCCTCGAATTGCTGGAACTGGTGGGCATCCCCGAGCCGCAAAAGCGCCTCAAGGCCCTGCCCCACGAACTGTCCGGCGGCCAGCGGCAGCGGGTGATGATCGCCATGGCCCTGGCCAACGAGCCGGAACTGCTGATTGCCGACGAACCGACCACGGCACTGGACGTCACCGTCCAGCTGAAAATCCTCGAGTTGCTCAAGGAGCTGCAGGCGCGATTGGGCATGTCGCTGCTGCTGATCAGCCACGATTTGAACCTGGTGCGAAGAATTGCTCATCGCGTATGTGTCATGCAGCGTGGTTGCATCGTCGAACAGGCATCGTGCGAAGAGCTGTTCCGCGCGCCGCAGCATCCGTACACTCGGGAACTGCTGGCCGCCGAGCCCAGCGGCAACCCGGCGACCAATGTTGTCGGCCCGCCGCTGTTGCAGGTCGAGGACCTGAAAGTCTGGTTCCCGATCAAAAAAGGCCTGTTCAAACGCACGGTCGATTATATAAAGGCCGTGGACGGTATCCGCTTCAGCCTGCCCCAGGGCCAGACCCTGGGCATCGTTGGCGAAAGCGGCTCCGGCAAGTCCACCTTGGGGCTGGCGATCTTGCGACTGATTGGCAGCCAGGGGGGAATCCGGTTTGAAGACAAGCAGCTGGACTGCCTGTCGCAGCAACAGGTCCGGCCGCTGCGCCGGGAGATGCAAGTGGTGTTTCAGGACCCGTTCGGCAGCCTGAGCCCACGGATGTGTGTAAGCCAGATCGTCGGCGAAGGCCTGCGGATCCACAAGATCGGCACCGCCGCTGAGCAGGAACAAGCGATAATCGCGGCATTGAAGGAGGTAGGCCTGGATCCGGAAACCCGGAACCGCTACCCCCATGAATTTTCCGGAGGGCAGCGGCAGCGTATCGCCATTGCCCGGGCCCTGGTGCTCAAGCCGGCGTTGATTCTGCTGGATGAACCGACGTCGGCCCTGGACCGTACCGTGCAACGCCAGGTGGTGGAGCTGTTGCGGTCGCTGCAAACCAAGTACAACCTGACGTACCTGTTTATCAGCCATGACCTGGCTGTCGTCAAAGCGCTAAGCCACCAGTTGATGGTGGTCAAGCATGGCCAAGTGGTCGAACAAGGTGATGCCCGCAGCATATTCGCCGCGCCGCAACACCCCTATACACAGCAGTTGCTGGAGGCCGCTTTCCTGGCCCCAACAACTGCCGAATAACCTGAAAGAGGAGCAACACATGGGTTTTCTCGCCGGTAAGCGCGTACTGATCGTCGGTGTCGCCAGCAAGCTGTCCATCGCATCCGGCATCGCCGCCGCCATGCATCGCGAGGGCGCTGAGCTTGCCTTCACTTATCAGAACGACAAACTCAAGGGGCGCGTCGAAGAGTTCGCACAAGGCTGGGGCTCGAACCCTGAGCTGTGCTTTCCATGCGACGTGGCCAGCGATGAAGAAATCGCCAAGGTTTTCGAAGAACTGAGCAAGAAGTGGGACGGCCTGGACTGCATCGTGCACTCCGTGGGCTTTGCCCCGGGCGACCAACTGGACGGCGACTTCACCGAAGCCACCACCCGCGAAGGCTTCCGCATTGCCCACGACATCAGCGCCTACAGTTTCGTAGCCCTGGCCAAGGCCGGTCGCGAAATGATGAAAGGCCGCAATGGCAGCCTGCTGACCCTGTCGTACCTGGGCGCCGAGCGCACCATGCCAAACTACAACGTGATGGGCATGGCCAAGGCTTCCCTGGAAGCAGGCGTGCGCTACCTGGCCGGTTCCCTGGGCCCGGATGGCACCCGCGTCAACGCCGTATCGGCCGGTCCGATCCGCACCCTGGCCGCTTCCGGCATCAAGAACTTCCGCAAAATGCTGGCCGCCAACGAAGCACAGACGCCGCTGCGTCGCAACGTCACCATCGACGAAGTCGGCAACGCCGGCGCCTTCCTGTGCTCGGACCTGGCTTCGGGCATCAGCGGTGAAATCATGTACGTGGACGGCGGGTTCAACACTACCGCCATGGGTAACATCGAAGAGTAATCTTCACGCCACGTCCGATGCGTAAAAAGCGCCGTTTGTCCTGAAAAGGGCAAGCGGCGTTTTTTATTCCCGCCTGGTGATAGCGGCGGGTCAGCTTGCATGCGTATTGAATGTGCCAGCGCTATCGCGAGCAGGCTCGCTCCCACAGGGGATTTGTGCTTTGCCCAAAGTCTATGAGCAACTCGGGAAATGTGGGAGCGAGCCTGCTCGCGATGGCGGTGGACCTGCATACATCAAAACCTGATGTGACGCCGTCAGCGCGAGCCAGCCTGTTTTTGGATGTACATCGCCGCATCCGCATCCACCAGAAGGCTGTCGATGGACTGATGACGCTGCGGGTCGTATTCGATCTGGCCCACACTGAAACGGATGTCATAACCACGCTGCAACATCGCGTTGCGCTCGTCGAGAATTTCACCGAGCCGCGCCATGATTGCCCTGGTTTCGACATGGGAAGAGCCGGTGAGCAACGCCACGAACTCATCGCCGCCCAAACGACCGATCACATCACTTTCGCGAAAGGCGATGCGTAACACGTCGGCAAATGTTTTTAATGCCGTATCGCCCTCGGCGTGTCCATAGCGGTCGTTGATGCGTTTGAAATCGTTGAGATCGAAGAACAACAGCGTCGCCGGACGCGAGAGGCGCTCGCATACGCTCAACGCATGCTGGGCCAGCGTCTTGAAGCCACGTCGATTGGACAGCAATGTCAGTTCGTCCATGCTCGCCATCTGCACGGCAATCATTTCCTGCTCGGCCATGCTGGCAAGGTCGCGCAGCAGTTCGCGTTCTTCGTCATTGAGCTTGCGCGGCCTGGTATCGAGTAAGCACAAGGTTCCAAGTTTGCTGCCGTCGTCCAGTCCCAGCGGGTGCCCGGCGTAGAAACGAATGCCGGGTTCATCGGTGACGAACGGGTTGTCGCGAAACCGCTCGTCCTGTTGCGCGTCGCAGACCTCCATAATCTGATCCTGCAAAATGGCATGCCCACAAAATGAAACGTCGCGCCCGGACTCACTGGCGTCCAGGCCTGCGTTGGATTTGAACCACTGACGGTTGGCATCCACCAGCGACACCAGCGCAATGGGCACATCGAACAAACGCCGGGCAAGGCGAGTCAGGCGATCGAACCGCTCCTCGGGGGCAGTGTCGAGCAGTTTGAGCGAGTGCAGATTCTTGAGGCGGACGGCTTCGTTATCCGGTTTCCCTGGCGCAGGCATCGGGAACTCCATGAGGGGTGCTGGTTGAAGTCTAGCCCAGGCCCACTCCTCTTCAAACCGAACAGCCAAATCAAACAGGCATTTATCGACGGGGCCTAATACACTGCGACACAGGTTCAAGACGAGGACGCTCACCGATGAAGCCCGCCACCCATGATGCCGCCCCCCGTTTCTGGCGTGATGCGGCGCTGCCCTTCATCGAAGCCCGGGGCATCGCCGACGGACGCAAGGTCTGCTATTCGCGTCATTCCCATGACCATTTTTCCATCGGGGCAATCACGGCCGGACGCAGCACCTACCTCCATGAACAATCGAATTTCCAGGTAGAGAGCGGTACGGTCGTGTTGATGAACCCTGGCGACGTCCATGCGTGCAACCCGATCAACGATCAGCCATGGTCGTATGTGATGCTGTACGTCGACACCCAGTGGCTGACGGACTTGCAGCGCCGAATCGGCTTTGACGAGACCCTGGATTTTCAGGGTTTCGCCACCACCCACAGCCGCGACATTGAGCTGTTTGCCGCATTACAGGGCTTGTATGAACAACTGGTGGATGAGCGGATCGACATCGCCCGCAAACATGCCGAAGCCGAAGCGTTCTTCATCGACCTGCAACACCGGCTCAACCCGGCCGGGCGCCCGGACCGCGGCAGCCACCCAGCTCTGATGCGCGCGGCGCAGTTCATCCATGACCATTGCAGCGAAGCCTTGAAACTCGAAGACATCTGCGCCGCCGCACAACTTTCGCCGTCGTACCTGAGCCGGGCCTTCAAGCGCCATTACGGCATGACGCCCCATGCTTTCCTGGTCAACCGTCGCATCCAGTTTGCCCGTCGACAGTTGCGCGAAGGCAAGCTGATCGCCGACGTCGCATTGAACAGTGGGTTTGCCGACCAGGCGCATTTCCAGCGCGCCTTCAAACAACACCTGGCAGCCACACCGGGCCAATATCGCGGCTGATACCCGATCCTGCTTTTGCGAGGAGGGGTCAAGGCAACAACAAATACACCGCACTGAGCACCAGCAACCCCGCCATCGTCCGATTGAACAGGCGCATGGTCGCCGGGTTGCCCAGCCAGGCCCGTAGAAAGCTGCCGGCATAGGCCCAACAGCCCACCGAGAGGTAACAGATCACCAGGTAGATTGCCGCAAACTGCCACACCAACCGCGCTTCACCATCGGCCACGAACGCGCCCATCCCTGCCACACAAGCCAGCCACGCCTTTGGGTTGAGCCACTGCATCAACGCACCGTAGAACATCGACGGCGCCCGCCCCTCGTCTCCGTCGCCCAGGTGCCCGTTGTCCATTGCCAGTTTCCAGGCCATGAACAACAAGAAACCCACGCCCCCCAGTTGCACCACCCGCGTAAGGCCGGGCCAGCGCTGCAGCACCTCGTGCAACCCCAGGCCCATCAGCACCAGCAACAGGACAAACCCCAGGGTGGCGCCGGCCACGTGACGTAAGGTGGCACGAAACCCGAATCGCGCCCCGGAACTGAGGGCGACTATATTGACCGGCCCGGGGGTGATGGAGGCGACCAGTGCAAACGCCGCCATGGAAATAATCAGACTCATTGCATACCTTCTTCATGTCTGTGGGGTGGCGTTCAAGGTAAATTGCATGCCACTGGCGGTATTGAACAAAACTGCCCAATGACGGCCATTCACCGCCACCGCGTGAAGAGGTGCTGTTTCGGGCACTTTTTTACGCAAACTTTACGCAGCGTCCGGTCAACGAAATCGATACTGGGCGGCTCATTCTTTCAGGCGTGTTTTATGTCCCTTGCGGCTGTGCGGTTTATCGGATTCATCCTCGGCATTTTCCTGATCACCCTGGCCGCAAGCATGGCAATCCCGCTTATCACACTGATGGTGTACGAGCGAAACGATGACCTCTCGGCGTTTTTGTGGTCGAGCCTGATCACCTTTGTCTGCGGCGTCTTGCTGGTAGCTCGCGGCCGGCCAGAGCACATACATCTGCGTCCGCGGGACATGTATCTGCTGACCACTGCCAGTTGGGTCGTTGTCTGCACCTTCGCTGCCTTGCCGATGGTGTTTATCCAGCACATCAGCTACACCGACGCATTCTTCGAGACGATGTCCGGCATCACCACCACCGGATCGACCGTACTCAGCGGCCTTGACAGCGCTTCCCCAGGCCTGCTGATCTGGCGTTCGATGTTGCAGTGGCTCGGAGGGATCGGCTTCATCGGCATGGCGGTGGCCATCCTGCCGTTGTTGCGAGTCGGCGGCATGCGGCTGTTCCAGACCGAATCATCGGACTGGTCGGAGAAAGTC
Organism: Pseudomonas hefeiensis; assembly: GCF_030687835.1. Lineage (NCBI taxonomy): Bacteria > Pseudomonadati > Pseudomonadota > Gammaproteobacteria > Pseudomonadales > Pseudomonadaceae > Pseudomonas > Pseudomonas hefeiensis. The sequence goes on along the minus strand of NZ_CP117449.1, from coordinate 2,983,507 downwards.
ACACCGCGCTCCCATGTCGCGGCGACCTACATCCTGTGGCTCTACTTAGGGTTGAGCGCCCTGGCCGCCCTGGCCTTGTGGTTGGCGGGCATGACACCTTTCGAGGCGATCAACCACGCGATGTCCATGATCTCCACCGGCGGCTTCTCCACTTCTGATTCGTCCCTGGCGCACTGGCCTCAACCGGCTATCCACTGGGTCTCAGTGATTATCATGATCGCCGGCGCACTGCCCTTCACTTTGTATGTCGCCACGTTGCGCGGGCACAAACGTGCGTTATTCAGGGATCACCAGGTCCGGGGATTCATCGGATTCCTGGTCATTACCTGGCTCGTGGTCGGGACCTGGCTGAGTTTGAACAGCGATTACGCCTGGCTGGACGCGGTGCGGATCGTGGCCGTCAACGTGACATCGGTGGTTACCACCACGGGTGTGGCGCTGGGTGACTACACGCTGTGGGGCAGTTTTGCCCTGCTGCTGTTCTTTTACCTGACGTTTGTCGGCGGTTGTTCGGGATCCACCTCCGGCGGGCTGAAGATATTTCGTTTTCAGGTGGCCGGCGCCTTGCTGATGGGCAGTTTGAAACAACTGATCCATCCGCGCGCGGTGATCCAGAAAAAATACAACAAGCACCCCATCGACGAAGAGATTGTCCGTTCGCTGCTGACGTTCTCTTTTTTCTTCACCATTACCATCGGCGGTATCGCCCTTGGACTGGCGCTGATCGGCCTGGACTGGACGACGGCCCTGACCGGTGCAGCCACGGCCGTGTGCAACGTGGGGCCGGGGCTGGGCTCGATCATCGGACCGGCCGGCAACTTCTCCACCTTGCCGGATGCCGCCAAATGGCTGCTGACCATTGGCATGTTGCTGGGTCGACTGGAGATTCTGACCGTCCTGGTGCTGTTTACCCCGGTATTCTGGAAGTACTGAGGAGGTGGGAAATTCATTGTCGATTTTCCGGTGGAGCCGTACCGGGCCTGGCTCTATGCTTCCCCCATGAACCTACACGACTCGCTGCTCCCACCCCATGCCGAGATGGTCCGCGCCATGCTCGAACGAGACACCGCCTACGAGGGGGTGTTCTTCACGGCGGTCAAGACCACCGGCATCTTCTGTCGCCCCAGCTGCACGGCACGCAAGCCGAAGCCGGAAAACGTCGAATTCTTCGCCCACGCTGACGAAGCCATGTCGGCCGGCTACCGGGCCTGTCTGCGTTGCAAGCCGCTGGATGCCGCGGCCATCGCGCCTGCCTGGATCCAGGCGCTGCTCAAGGCCGTGGACGCCGAGCCCGACCTGCGCTGGACCGATGCCTTGTTGCAGGAACAAGGCATTGAACCGCTGAAGCTGCGGCGCTGGTTCAAGCAGCATTTCGGCATGACCTTCCATGCGTTCCTGCGCACTCGAAGGCTGGGCATCGCGCTGGGGGGCATCAAAGAAGGGATTTCCATCGACAATGCGGCCTTCGACTCGGGCTACGAGTCCCTGAGCGGATTTCGTGACGCCTTCGTGAAGTCTTTCCACATCACACCGGGCCGCGCCGCCCACAGCGAACCCCTGCTGTTCACCCGCCTGACAACACCACTGGGGCCGATGCTGGCCATGGCCGAAGAGCGCGGCCTGGTGTTGCTGGAGTTCCTCGACCGTCCGGCCCTGACCCGGGAAATCGAAGAATTGCAACAGCGCTACGGCTACACAGTGGCGCCGGGGCACAACCCCCACTTGCAACAGATCGAAACCGAACTGGCCGACTACTTCGCCGGTAAACTCACTTCGTTCAGCGTGCCGCTGCACATGCCCGGCAGCGCCTTCGCCGTCCGGGTCTGGGCTGAGCTGGAAAAGATCCCTTATGGCGAAACCCGTAGCTACGGCAGCGTCGCCACCGCCCTTGGCAGCCCTGGCGCCAGTCGCGCGGTCGGGCTGGCCAACGGCCAGAACCGCCTGGCCATCGTCATCCCCTGCCACCGGGTAATCGGTACAGACGGTTCTTTGACCGGCTATGGTGGCGGACAGCCACGCAAGGCATTTCTATTGCGCCTGGAACGAGCTGCGGTGCAGGTGTCCCTGCCACTGGCATTTTGATCAGCCCGCCGAGTGAACAACTGATGCCGGTCCCCTATCGCGAAGCGAGCACCTTTCTGGCAAGCCTCGACGAAGACTGGCGCCGTCATGTCGAGATAACCGGCCCTTGCCTGCTGCAACCCAAACCGGCCCGTGATCCGTATGAAGCGCTGGTCCGGGCGATTGCCTATCAACAACTGCATGCTAAAGCCGGTGATGCGATTCTCGGTCGCTTTCTGGGGCTGTTTCCCGGCGCGATTTTTCCCAGACCGGAGCAGATCCTGGCGACTGACGTCCAACAGATGCGCGATTGCGGATTTTCCACCAGCAAGATCGCGACCATACAGGGCATCGCCCAAGCGACGCTGAACGGGGTGGTGCCGGATTACGCCACGGCGCTGGCCATGGATGATGAAGCCTTGATCGAGCGCTTGATCACCCTGCGCGGCGTCGGGCGCTGGACCGTGGAAATGCTGCTGATCTACAGCCTGGAGCGACCTGACATCCTGCCCGCCGATGACTTTGGGGTTCGCGAGGGTTATCGGCGGCTCAAGGGCTTGGACGTCCAACCGACGCGCAAACAGATGGTTGGGATTGGACAGGCGTGGAGCCCGCATCGGACGGTGGCGGCGTGGTATTTGTGGCGGGTGCCCAGGTGATGTCGGCTGTACCGACGCCTTCGCGAGCAAGCCCGCTCCCACACTGACCGAGAGTGGGCAAGAACTTGCAACCGACACAAATTCCCTGTGGGAGCGGGCTTGCTCGCGAAGGCGGTCGCATGGTCACCTTCAATTCAACGGTCCAGACACTGACCGTCTAGGCTGTCCTGAGCCATTTCCCAATCGCCAACCGGAGGTTCTCATGCAGCTCGAAGGATCCTGCCATTGCGGCGCGGTGTCATTCAGCCTCGACAGCGCCCACCCCCACCCTTATCAGCGCTGCTACTGCTCGATCTGTCGCAAGACCCAGGGCGGCGGCGGTTTTGCCATCAACCTGGGGGGCGATGCCCAGAGCCTGAAGGTACGCGGTCGCAAGCACATCTCGATCTATCATGCGCGGCTCAAGGATGCTGAGGATAAACGCGCCCACCGCAGCAGCGCCGAACGGCACTTCTGTTCTCTTTGCGGCTCAGGATTGTGGCTGTTCAGCCCCGAGTGGCCGGAGCTGATCCACCCATTTGCCTCTGCCATCGACACGCCGCTACCAGTACCGCCAGAGCATACCCATCTGATGCTGGGTTCCAAGGCGCCGTGGGTGGAAGTCGAGACGCATGCAGGCGATCAGCAGTTCGAGGTCTACCCCCAGGAGTCCATTGCCCAGTGGCATGAACGCCTGGGTTTGACCAATTAAGGATGCGGCGCTGCCTGCTCGCGATGGCGTCAGGGCAAACAGCCCTATGCTGCAGGCACACCACTGTGGAAGCGAAACTCCACATCCGGCGATTCAATCAGCGCCTGCTCGGCATCACGAACCTTGTCGATCACCTGAGCAATGTCCTTGGCGTCGCCATACTGGTAGGCCAGTTTCAGGTAGCCCTGAAAATGCCGGGCTTCGCTTTTGAGCAAGCCGAAATAGAATTTGCCCAGTTCTTCGTCCAGGTGTGGCACCAGGGCCTCGAAACGCTCGCAACTGCGGGCCTCGATGAAAGCGCCGACCACCAGGGTGTCCACCAGTTTGACCGGCTCGTGGCTGCGGACCACTTTGCGCAACCCCGAGGCGTAACGCCCGGCAGAGAGCTGGCGCAAACCGACCTTGCGTTTTTTCATCAGGCGCATGACCTGTTCGTGATGCACCAGTTCTTCCCGGGCCAGACGTGACATCAGGTTGATCAGGTCGACGTGGGAGTGGTACTTGGCGATCAGGCTCAGGGCGGTGCTGGCCGCCTTGAATTCGCAGTTCTTGTGGTCGATCAGTAGCGTTTCCTGATCGGCCAGCGCCGCCTGGACCCAGGCATCAGGAGTGCGGCAACCAAGGAATTCATGAATTTCAGGAAGGATCATGGGGCTCACGGAAAAAGAGAGTCGAGCGAAGGGCGCCGATTATACCGGCCTGCCTCCAGACCACCAGTCACCGCCGTTGATATGCATCAAGTCGACGACTGCCATACAACAACTATAGTTGAGCAACGCCATGCCTTTTTATTGCTGGAGACGCCGATCATGCAAGCCATTCGCAGCATTCTGGTGGTCATCGACCCCGAACATTCGGAAAGCCTGGCGCTCAAGCGCGCCAAACTGATCGCCGGTGTGACCCAGGCTCACTTGCACCTGCTGGTGTGCGACAAAAAGCATGATCATGCCGGCATGCTCAGCGTGCTGAAGGCCGCGCTGCTGGCGGACGGCTACAGCGTCACCACCGAACAGGCCTGGAACGAAAGCCTGTACGAAACCATTGTTGACGTACAGCAGGCCGAAGGTTGCGGCCTGGTGATCAAGCAACACTTCCCCGACAGCCCGCTGAAAAAAGCCCTGCTGACGCCCGCGGACTGGAAATTGCTGCGCCATTGTCCGACGCCGGTGCTGCTGGTGAAAACCGCCGGTTCCTGGAAAGACAAAGTGATCCTGGCCGCCGTCGACGTGGGCAATGCCGACGGAGAGCACCGTCACCTGCACGCCACCATCATCGATCACGGCTATGACATTGCCAGCCTGGCCAAGGCGCACCTGCATGTAATCAGCGCCCATCCCACGCCGATGCTTTCGTCCGCCGATCCGACGTTCCAGCTCAAGGAAACCATCGAGGCCAAATACCGCGAACAATGCCGGGCGTTCCAGGCTGAGTTCGACATCGACGACCAACACCTGCACATCGAAGAAGGTCCGGCGGACGTCCTGATTCCATACATGGCCCGCAAGCTGCAGGCGGCCGTGACCGTGATCGGCACCGTGGCGCGTTCCGGGTTGTCAGGGGTGCTGATCGGCAACACCGCCGAAGCGGTGCTCGATACGCTGGAAAGCGATGTACTGGTGCTCAAACCGCAGGAGGTTGAGGATCATCTGGTGGAGTTGGCGGTCAAGGAGTGACACTCCAGAGCTCTCAGGGTAGTCATCGCGAGCAGGCTCGCTCCCACATGGAATTCAGGGTGCTCACAAGTCCCCTGTGGGAGCGAGCCTGCTCGCGATGCTTTTGAATCTCAGCCGCCGATCGCATCCTTCAGGAACCCCGGCGCGATGTAGCGCTGGTAATGGGCTTCGGACAGCAGGAAAAATTCCCGATCAATGGCGTCGCGCAGGTCCGGCAGGTCCCAGTCGCGAAATTCGGGCATCAGCACCATGCCGTAGGCTTCCAGGCTGTTGATCACCCGTGCGCCACGGGCGATCAATTGATAAGCCCAGCAATATTCCGACTGGTGCGGCACAAAACGGATCTTGCGTGTTTCCAGTTGCTGGCGCAGCAGAGCAGGATCAAAAACCTCCAGCTTTGGCCACCATCACCTGAACCAGCAACTGCTCAAGCCGCATCCACACCGCGCGTTTCTCGTCCTCGTTATAGCCGTTCCAATGAATCACTTCATGGTGGAACCGCTTGCAGCCACGGCACACCAGGTCACCATAGACAGTGGAGCAAAGGCCGACGCAGGGGGTCTTGATGAGCTGGTTGGGCATAAGGAAAAACACACGCAAAAGCAGGACAGGCCGGCATGTTAGCCCTTTGTCTAAGATTGATCACCCCTCAAACTTCAGGGTCTAACTTACGTTTAATTTTTTTTTTGCCGTAGAATCAGCCAGCCTTTTAAGGCGCCAATGTCCGTTAGAAGCTGTTTTCAAAGCGTCACGAGCACAGTCGTTCCTTCAGAGCGGTGTTGGCCGAGGGTCTTTCCAGCGGGGAAAGCCCAACGCCAACCCTCATCAGCTCCCCGTTCTGCAGGCGTAAAACTTTGAAAGCAGCTTCTGTGAGGAACTCGCGGAAACTCTGGCGTGGTGGCTCAAAAAGCCTCCAACGCGCATGAGTACCGTGGGTTTCTGGATGAGCGTCCCGGACACCCATTTGGGACCACTGATGAGGGTAATAACTGTGCTTGAAGCCTACCGCAAACATATCGAAGAGCGTGCAGCACTGGGTATCGTTCCCCAGCCGCTTAACGCCGAACAAACCGCAGGCCTGATCGAGCTGCTGAAGAATCCTCCGGCTGGCGAAGAAGCTTTCCTCGTTGACCTGATCACCAATCGCGTTCCGCCTGGAGTCGACGAAGCCGCCTACGTGAAGGCCGGTTTCCTGTCCGCCCTGGCCAAGGGCGAAGCCCAATCCCCTCTGCTGGACAAGAAGCGCGCCGTTGAACTGCTCGGCACCATGCAGGGCGGCTACAACATCGTCACCCTGGTGGACCTGCTGGACGATGCCGAACTGGCACCCGTCGCCGCCAAAGAACTCAAGCACACCCTGCTGATGTTCGACGCCTTCCACGACGTGGCTGAAAAAGCCCGCAATGGCAACGTTCACGCCAAGGGCGTGCTGCAATCCTGGGCCGACGGCGAGTGGTTCAAGAACCGCCCGGTGCTGGCCGACAAGATCAGCCTGCGGGTGTTCAAGGTTACCGGCGAAACCAACACCGACGACCTCTCCCCGGCGCCTGACGCCTGGTCCCGCCCGGACATCCCGCTGCACGCCCTGGCCATGCTGAAAATGGCCCGTGACGGTATCGTGCCGGATGAACAAGGCAAGACCGGCCCGATGAAGCAGATCGAAGAAATGCGCGGCCAGGGCTTCCCGATTGCCTACGTCGGTGACGTGGTCGGTACCGGTTCGTCGCGTAAATCGGCCACCAACTCGGTGCTGTGGTTCTTCGGTGACGACGTTCCTTACGTGCCGAACAAGCGCGCTGGTGGTTTCTGCTTCGGCAGCAAGATCGCCCCGATTTTCTACAACACCATGGAAGACGCTGGCGCCCTGCCGATCGAATTCGATGTGTCCAACATGCACATGGGCGACGTGATCGACCTGTACCCGCATGCGGGCAAAGTCTGCAAGCACGGCACCGATGAAGTCCTGACTACCTTCGAAATGAAGACCCCGGTCCTGTTGGACGAAGTGCGTGCCGGCGGCCGCATCCCGCTGATCATCGGCCGCGGCCTGACCGAGAAGGCACGTACCGAGCTGGGCCTGCCCGCTTCGGACCTGTTCAAGAAGCCGGAAGCCCCGGCCGAAAGCACCAAGGGTTTCACCCTGGCGCAGAAAATGGTCGGCAAGGCCTGCGGCGTGACTGGCGTTCGTCCGGGCACCTACTGCGAGCCGAAGATGACCACCGTCGGTTCCCAGGACACCACTGGCCCGATGACCCGTGATGAATTGAAAGACCTGGCGTGCCTGGGCTTCTCGACCGATCTGGTGATGCAGTCCTTCTGCCACACCGCGGCCTATCCAAAGCCGATCGACGTGACCACCCACCACACCCTGCCTGACTTCATCATGACCCGTGGCGGCGTGTCCCTGCGTCCGGGCGACGGCATCATCCACAGCTGGCTGAACCGCATGCTGCTGCCGGACACCGTCGGCACCGGTGGCGACTCCCACACCCGTTTCCCGATCGGTATCTCGTTCCCGGCCGGTTCCGGCCTGGTGGCGTTCGCCGCCGCCACTGGAGTCATGCCGCTGGACATGCCGGAATCGATCCTGGTTCGCTTCAAGGGCAAGCTGCAACCGGGCGTCACCCTGCGTGACCTGGTTCATGCCATCCCTTACTACGCGATCCAGAAAGGCCTGTTGACCGTTGAGAAGAAAGGCAAGAAGAACGCCTTCTCCGGCCGCATCCTGGAAATCGAAGGTCTGGAAACCCTGACCGTCGAGCAAGCGTTCGAACTGTCCGACGCCTCGGCCGAACGTTCGGCTGCCGGCTGCACCATCAAGCTGTCCAAGGAATCGATTGCCGAATACCTGCAATCGAACATCACCCTGCTGCGCTGGATGATCGGCGAAGGCTACGGCGATGCCCGCACCCTGGAACGTCGTGCCCAGGCGATGGAAGCCTGGCTGGCCAACCCGGAACTGCTGGAAGCCGACAAGGACGCCGAGTACGCCGAAGTCATCGAGATCGACCTGGCCGACGTCAAGGAGCCTGTGCTCTGCGCGCCGAACGACCCGGACGATGCCCGCCTGCTCTCCAGCGTCGCTGGGCAGAAGATCGACGAAGTGTTCATCGGTTCGTGCATGACCAACATCGGCCACTTCCGCGCTGCCGGTAAGTTGCTGGAACAGGTCAAGGGTCAGTTGCCAACCCGTCTGTGGCTCTCGCCGCCGACCAAGATGGACGCTCACCAGCTCACCGAAGAAGGCTACTACGGTATCTACGGCAAGGCCGGTGCTCGGATGGAAATGCCAGGCTGCTCGCTGTGCATGGGCAACCAGGCACGCGTGGAGCCGAACTCCACCGTGGTGTCGACTTCGACCCGTAACTTCCCGAACCGTCTGGGCGACGGCGCGAATGTCTACCTGGCTTCGGCCGAACTGGCATCCGTGGCGTCCATCCTGGGTCGCCTGCCGACCGTCGAGGAGTACATGGAATACGCCGGCAAGATCGACAGCATGGCAGCGGACGTGTACCGCTACCTGAGCTTCGACCAGATCGCCGAGTTCCGTGAAGCGGCTGCAAATGCCAACATCCCGGTCGTTCAAGCCTAAGGCTTTAACGCTCGACTAAAAACGCCGCCTCTCTTGCCAGGGGCGGCGTTTTTTTATGCCTGTAGTTTCGAGGCAAACTGAACCGACGCCATCGCGAGCAGGCTCGCTCCCACAGGGGATCGGTGTCTGACGCTGTTTCTGTGGACGCCTCGAAAAACTGTGGGAGCGAGCCTGCTCGCGAAGGCGTCGGCACATCCAACATCAATGCAAACTGACCCACCGCTTTCGCGAGCAAGCCCGCTCCCACCGGGATTTATGGTGAATGACGAATCTATGAACACCCAAGACTCCATGTGTGCGAGCCTGCTCGCGAAGGCGTCGGCACATCCAACATCAATGCAAACTGACCCACCGCTTTCGCGAGCAAGCCCGCTCCCACCGGGATTTATGGTGAATGTCGAATTTATGAATACCCAAGACTCCATGTGGGAGCGAGCCTGCTCGCGAAGGCGTCGGCACATCCAACATCAATGCAAACTGACCCACCGCTTTTGCGAGCAAGCCCGCTCCCACCGGAAATCCGGTCAGGTCATGAGGGAATAGACCAGCGCAGTAATCGCCACCAACCCCACCAGCGTTACGAACACATTCGACGCCTGGCCGCGGTAACGGGCCATGGCCGGGACTTTGTGGATGGCGTACATCGGCATCAGGAACAGGATCGCCGCGATCACCGGGCCGCCCAGGGTTTCGATCATGCCCAGGATGCTCGGGTTAAGGGTGGCGACGATCCAGCACACCACCAGCATGAACGCCGCGGTCAGACGATCCAGGGTCTTGGGCGCCGGACGCCGACCGCTCTTGATGATCAGACCCTTGAGGCCTTCGCTGGCGCCAATATAATGCCCCAGGAAGGATTTGGAGATCGCCACGAACGCAATCAACGGCGCGGCAAAAGCGATGGTCGGATTGCTGAAGTGGTTGGCCAGGTACGACAGGATCGACAGATTCTGTGCCTTGGCCTCGGCCAGTTGCGACGGGGAAAGCGTCAAAACACAGCTGAACACAAAGAACAGCACCATCACCACCATCAGCAGATGGGCGCGCGACAGGATCTGCGAACTGCGCACTTCGGCGTTGTCGCCATGGCGACGTTTCTGATCCACCGCAAACGCCGAGATGATCGGCGAGTGGTTGAACGAGAACACCATCACCGGTATCGCCAGCCACAAAGTATGCAGCAGCGCTGCTGGCTCAGGCAGCGTGGACGCCGTGCTCAGGATGCCTCCGTTCCAGTGCGGGACCAGAAACACCGCCAGGAACAGCAACGCGACAATAAACGGATAGACCATCAGGCTCATGGCCTTGACGATCGCCTGCTCCCCGCATCGCACCACTGCCAGCAAACCCAGGATCAACACCAGCGACAGCACCACCCGGGGTGGCGGCTGGATATGCAGTTGATGCTCCAGGAAACTGCCCACCGTATTGGTCAGCGCCACGCTGTAGATCAGCAGGATCGGAAAAATCGCAAAGAAATACAGCAACGTGATCAACGCACCGGCCTTGATGCCGAAATGCTCTTCTACCACCTCAGTGATGTCCGCGCCGTCACGACCGGACAACACGAAGCGAGTCAGGCCTCGATGGGCGTAGAACGTCATGGGAAACGCCAGCAGCGCCAGGATCAACAGCGGCCAGAAACCGCCGAGGCCGGCGTTGATGGGTAAAAACAAAGTACCTGCACCGATGGCGGTGCCAAACAGGCCCAACATCCAGGTGGTGTCATGGCGACCCCACTGGCTGAGCGTAGTTGGGGCTGTCGTTTCAAAGCGTTCTTCGACGCTAGTGGCCTGATCATTCATCCGGTCGGATCTCCGCATTCCGGTCACATGCACCCGGCCGGGACGAGTCAGAAAACCCCGACAGGCAGCGCCCTGGCCGAAACAGGGGCGCGATTGTCCGGGATTAACGAGCAGAAGCAAAGACTTAGCTGAGGAGCGGTAATACGGATCAGATCATTCCAATAGAAGCTGCTGACGCATGTCCTGTGGGAGCGGGCTTGCTCGCGAAGGCGGTGTGTCAGCATCACGTTAGCTCAATGACCCGCCGCATTCGCGAGCAAGCCCGCTCCCACAAGGATGCTCAGTCCGAAATAAATATAAATTACCAAAGGTCTCTGCCTTGGGCTCTACAATCAGGTTGAATACCTGCACCTCAGCAAAGCGCCCACAGGAGCACAGCATGACCGCAACCGTTCTTGTACTGGTTGAAACCGTCAACGAATACCTGCCGATTCTTGAGCGGCAGGGCTATCACCTGGAGTTGGCGCCAACGCCTGCCGAGCGCAAGACGGCGATTTTCGAACATGGAGAACGGTTCAGCGCGGTACTGACCCGCGGCCCCCTGGGTTTGACGGCCGAGGAAATTGCCGCCCTGCCCAACCTGAAAATCATCTGCGTGATCGGCGCCGGCTACGAGCAGGTGGACTTGCAGGCCGCCCACCACCACGGCGTCGTGGTAACCAATGGCGCCGGGGTCAACGCATCGTCGGTAGCCGACCATGCCATGGCGCTGTTGCTGGCGTTGGTGCGCGACATACCCCATTGCGATGCTGCCCTGCGACGGGGCGAATGGCCGAGGAGTGCGCGACCTTCCCTGGCCGGCAAGCGGCTGGGCGTGCTGGGCCTTGGCGCGGTGGGCATGGCGATCGCCAAACGGGCCGCGCTGGGCTTTGACATGAGCGTCAGCTACCACAATCGCCGAGTACGCAATGACGTGCCCTACACCTTCTGCGCCACCCCTACGGAACTGGCGCGGGTCTCGGACTTCCTGATCGTCGCCACCCCAGGCGGCCTGGATACCCGGCAGTTGATCAACAAGCAGACCCTCGATGCCCTCGGGCCAAAAGGATTTCTGGTCAACGTCGCCAGGGCCAGCGTGGTTGCCACTGCCGATCTGATCAGCGCCCTGGAGCATCGGCGGATTGCCGGAGCGGCCCTGGATGTGTTCGATGACGAGCCTGAAGTGCCGCAGGGGCTGAAAAGCCTGCCCAACGTCGTCCTCACGCCCCACGTGGCTGGCCTGTCGCCGGAAGCGACCCGCGCGATGGTAGAGCTGGTGGGCCAGAACCTGACCGCATTCTTTTCTGGCAAACCGGTGCTGACACCGGTGCGGTTGCCTGACGAGCTGCGTTAGAGAACCCCCAGCAGCGTCCACAGGCGCCTGGATTCGGCATCGGCACTGATCAGTTCGCCCAGCAGCTCGCTCAAAGGCTTGTTGCCCCACTCCACGCCACGCCGGATCAGATAGGGCACCGGGCTGTGGGGCTCGGTGCGGGCCAGGTAGCCGGCAATGACCAGTAACTGGCGATAGGCTTCTTCGCGGCTGGCCGGCTCCTGAAAAGCCAGGGTCGCGGCGGCGCCCGCCTGCGCCGGGGCGGTCTGCGTCGCCACCGAGGGTGCCGGCACGACGGTGGGTTGCTGTGGGTTCATCGCAATGAACTCCTCTATCAATGTCAGCAAGGCCTGCATGACGTCCTGCAAGGCGCTATAGCCTGGGGCCAGATTGCCCAGGTAAGCATCACTCCAGGCTTCGAGGCGTTGCAGGTGCTGAAGGCTCAGCATCAGGCTGCCCTGACGATGCAGCCAGAACGACAATGGCGTGGTGCGAATCAGTTCGCTGAGTTTTTTCTGATCGTTGCGCGCCGCTTCCGCCGAAGCCTTGGCGTTTTTAGTATCGTTGACCAGCACCTGCTGGCGCTGCAAACGTTGCCAGTCGGCCAGGCAAAAACCGTCGAAATCCTGATCCCGGCCATCGAACAATGGCACCCGTGTCAGCAACACTTCGCTGTAGCGACGGGCCAGCCACTCCAGCGGAATCACCCGCCACGACTGATCACCGTCATCAGCCTGGGGGTACAACTGCTCGGAGTAGCGCTCACACAACCCCGCCACCAACGCCAGGCTGCCCGGCAATCCTTCCAGCCCGGTCAGGTGCAACCAGGCCTCCCCCAGCCAGGCACTGATCATCAAATCCTTGCTGCGCTCGAGTAGCAGCGCAGTGGCGAGTTTTTCCAGCTCCGACCATTGCCCGCGCTTGATCGACGATTGCCACACACCGGTGGGCAGGCTGGTGTCGTCCTCCCGGCGCAACTCGCGCAACTGGTCGAATTCCGGCTCATAGCGCAGATCCTGGCCACAGGGCGATTCAGCGCTGATCGGCTCAAGCAAGCGGGTAATCAATTCGGGCAACGGGGATATCGGCAAACTCACAAACCCTCCTCGCGGGTTGCGATGGCGGGGCTCGATGAGGTCGCCATGAAAGGTGAACGGGGTGCCTGGGTTGGCAGTGGCGGGATCGACAGCGGCAGCTTCGAGCCCTGGCTCATCAGCGACAAACGCAGGAACATCAGGGTCTGCTGCGCCGTGGTCGCCTGGGTCTGAGCCGTCACGGGCAGTTGCAGAGTCAGCGGGAAGTCAGTGTAGTCGGCATTCGGCTGACGCTGGCTCGACACCAATGAGCGCATCAGGCGCAACAACGACCACGGCCCCTGGTACTCCCAACCGGCTTCCAGGTCACGAACCACCAGATCGGGTTGTAACGGGTCGTTGGCCGGACGCTGGTAACCGTTGCGGGCCCAGCGCAAGGTCAAACTCATCGGCTGCCCGACCATCCAGCGCAAGTTCTGCCCGGTTTCACCAGGGTAACTGATCTGTTGGTTGCCGGCGTTCAGCCCCCAGGCGATCACCTGATCCGCGCCGCGCTCCTGCTCGCGGTCGGTTCGCCAGCGCACGTCCATTTCCACGCCGAGCAAGCCACTCTTGTCGCGCACGAACAACGGCCCGAGCCAGGCACCGGCCTGTTTCAAACGGTTGAGAAAATCCTCCGCCGCCAATCGCTCCGGCGTCCGGCTCAACGCCAGCCCAGCCTGTGCCTGGGGCAGTCGCGTGTCGATCAGCTCCAGCAGGCGTTGTACCCGAGCCGGGTCGGCATCGCGGGCCCGCACATCCTGGGAAAACGGAAAACGCCCGGCCAGGTACTGATTGAAATAATTGGCCAGATCATTCCAGGCGGTCGCCGCCTGGTTCTGTTGCAGATACAGGCACCGTTGCAAGGCGCTTTGTTGCAGCGTGACGGTGCGCAGAGCCAGGTCGCCACGTCCGCCGGGCAGGCTGGAAGTTTGCAGAATCTGCCCGCAGGACGTGGTGTCCATTTCGATGAAGTCGCGGCTTACCAATTGCTCAAGTTGGGCAGCCGCACTGGCCGGGTTCTGGTTTTTGTATTTGAGCAGTTCGTCGTTGAGCGCCATAAACCGGGCAACCTGATCGTGCTCCAGGGCCGACAGGTTGTCCTGCTGGACAATCAGCCATTCCAGCGCGGGCATGCGGTGCTCGGCGATCTGAAGCATGGCGCCGAACTGCTGGTTCAGGCTCAGCTTCAAGTCCTGAGGATCAGTCGCGCCGTACAACTGCAAACCGAAGTTCTTCGAACCGTCCCAGCGCTGGATATCGGTGCGTTGAGTAAACAGTGGCTGGGCGTCGATTTCGTTCAGGCCACTCTTGATCTGTGCCAACGCTCGGCGGTTGAGCAGGCGCTGAAAACGAATCGCCAGATCGCTGCGGTTCACATCCATGAAGGCTTTTTGCAGGGAAACGGCCTGGGAGGTCTGCACATTGAAACTCATGCCCGGTAGCGGTTGCTCGCTTTCATCCAGACTCAGCCACATGGCCCGCGCCGCCGCGCTTTCAGCGGCCTCCATCAGCGCCCCACGGTAATCCGGCGGGATGCGCGGCAACTCTTCATTGGCGTAGCTCTGGTAGCTGGCGAAGTAGTTCAGGGCAACGCTGAAATCGTCGCTGTCACCCCGGCCCATCGAGACGCCGTTACTGTCCGACGGCGCCTTCTGCATGGCCAACGCCACGAAATCACGCTTGAACAGCGCTTGCACCGCGCCGTCCAGTGCCGTGACATGCTCCTGCAGCACCAGCAAACCGCTGCCCTGCTGGATCAACAGATTGTCCCTGGAACCGGTCTGGACGATCCACTGGTCGCGAAAGCTCTGCTGCAATTTTGCCGCCTGGCTCTGCAGATCCTGCTCAAGATCCGGCCCCAGCAGCGTGCTGTGGCCCACCTTGTCCATCAACTGGGTGTAACCGGGCACCAGGTCCTGTCCCTTGCCCCGGCCCCAGGCCGAGTTGGTCAGGCTGACGAGCCGCTGCAGGTCATCGACCAACGCCATCAGCTCTTCGAGTTCACTCAAGGAGTTGCCACCGCCCGCCTCTAGCCGTTGCAGATGCAGCTTCAAGTAGCCGGCCTGGCGCACGAAGTTGTCCGCCAGAAAGTAATGATCCAGCCAGCGCTGCATCAGGCCCATGAAGTTATCGGCAATCACCGGGCGCGCGGCGTTCAGGTCCAGGCCTTTCAAATCGGCATTCTGGGCATCGAACAGCACACGATTGTAGAAACGCGCCCGACTCAAGGTCCCGGTGTTGAGGTTCAGCGACAGGGCGTTGTTGCTCAGTTGCACCAGCTCGTCCAGCGGCGCCTTGGGATTGTTCACCGCCTGGCTGAACATTTGGTTGTGCTGTTCCAGGCGCACCGCGCGTTCAACCAGGTCCTTGGCCTTTACGTAACTTTGCCATTGCGCCGGGTCTTCGCTTTCCACGTTGCCGCGCCGCTCGGTATTGCGGATGCCCTTGAGCTGTTCGAGGTCCGAGGCCAGCAGGTCACGCAGCGGCAATATCCAATGATGGCGGGCGGTCATGCGCAACCCGTTGTCCAGCTGTGCGTCCACGGAAGAGAACCAGGAAGTCGGAAACACCACCGAGACGAAACGCCAGCGCGGGGCTTTTTCCAGCACGTTCCAGTAGTTCTGCACGTTGTGTCGGGTCGGTTCCAGTTGAGGTTTGTCGGGATCGACCACGACATGGTTTTTGTGCGCGCTGAGGACCAACCGCGACAGCCCCTCGGCTTGCTCGACAGAATCGTGCCAGACCCAGACCATGCTCCCCAGCCAGACCACGCCGACCACCAGCGCCACTCCTCCGGCCAGCCGATGCCAGCGTTGGCGCAAGCGCAGCAGGCGTGGCACCGGCTGGGCCAGGCCCCGCTCGGCTACCAGCCGGCGCGACCACAGTTGCCGGGCGAACACCGTTTGGCGCACAACGCTGTCGCTGGCGGATAAGCCATCGCCGGTGACAGCCGGCGCCTGGCTGGCGGTGAAATACACGCCGCGAAAGTGCGGCGCCTCCCCCTGAGCGTTGCCCTGAAAAACCGGTTCCAGCAACAACTGCAAGGCTCGCCGCAACCCCTCGAAACGCTCCGGCAACCCATACAGGTCGCTGCTCAGTTGCCCCGCCAGCGCACCGATTTCGATGATCGACTGGGACAACGCGGCGTTGACCTGGTCCAGCGCCTGATCGCTCCATTGTGATTGCCATGCTGCATCGGGCGCGTATGGCGACGACCAGCCCAGCGTCGATTCCCGGGCCTGGGCGGGCAACGCACTCACCAGTTCCTGAAACCCTGGCAGTTCCTCCATCCCGGTGATCACCACATACACCGGCAAACTCAGACCGAACCGTTGCAGAAGGTCGATGAAACAGCGCCGAACCTTGAGACTCAGCTCGGTCGTCTGCTCGATGTCATCGAGCTTGCCGAACGGGACGGTCCAGATCACAGCATCCAGCGGCCGTCTGCTGCGCAGACGCACAATCAATCCCAACAGGCGCCACCAGTTGCCCCGTTGCATGTTCATGCCCTCATCGGGCAAAAACAGCGCCTGGGGCACCACCAGCACCGCGCCTTCGGCATCCGACCACCAGCGCCCGAACCACGCCGCCTTGTCTGTCGGCTGCAAACGCCACTGGGCGCACAACTGCGCGCCGTCGGCCTCGTTGCCCAGCATCAACAACCAGGGCATCTGGTAGCGGTCCCGGGTGCCCTGCTCCTGCTCCATGTGGCGCACCGCCCCATAGAAGCTGCGGATGGCCGCGCCGCCCTGGGTGCGCAGCCACCAAATCGCGGCCGCAATCAGCAGCACCGCGACAAGGGCCAGCAACACCAGGGCGACGATGCTCAAGAAGCTCATGAGTCCTGCTCCTGAACCACCGGCTCGTTCAGTTGCAGCACCGGTTCGAGCTCCGACTGGATGTCACGCCAGAACACCTGCCCCAACCCGGACAGCAACAACACCATCGCCAGGATCACCAGTCCCAGGCGCAAGCCGTCCGGTAACGACTGCTGGGCCGGGACACGTATCGGTGTCGCCGCCGCAGGCATCGCCAGGCGCTGGCTGACATCGACATAATCCGGCTCGTGCTGCCAAGCGAACGTGAACAGCGCCACACGCCATTTTTCGTGCTGGACCTGACCGGGCTCGCCACGCAATCGGCCCTGAAAACCGAGAATCAGGCACTGCAGGTACACGTTGGCCAGGTCCCGGGTGCCGGGCATCTGCTCATCGAGCAGTTTCTTGATGGCAGCCGGCAGCCGTTCGCCGGCCTGGCGGCTGGAGTACATGCGCGATTCGAGGGGATGCTGCTGCCAGGCCAGTTGTCCCGGCCACGGGGTGAACAGCAAGGTCTCGTCCACCAGCGCCACGAAGGCGTAGACCAGTGCCTTGACCTGCTCGGTCGCCGCATCGCCTACGGTGGCGAAGGCGACTCGCCACAAACGCTGGGCACTGCGACCGGAAAACTCCACCACCCGGCTGACCAATACCGCGGGATCGCTGTCCTTGGGCAAGTCCTGCCACTCCTGGGACCACTTCAGCCAGGCCTGACGAAACGCACTGCTCAGCGGTGCCTCATGCAGACTCCGAACCGCCCCGCCACTTCCGTCAGGCATACGACTCCCCTTTTACGATCAGGCGCTTTCACCGGTCTGCGCCACAAACAACACCACCTGCCATGGACTGCTGGCCTGATGCGAGGCTGGCGCTACGATGTGCAACGGCAATTGCCCGTCAAACCATTGCCCACCGGCGGCCACCACGAACAACCGGGTGTCGTCACCCACGCTGTAGGCCACCTGTTCGTTGCGGCTCATGGCCTGATGGGGCAGCCCGCTCATGCGTTGGCGACTCAACAGCGGGATGTGCGGCGCGGACGCGATGATTGCCCCGCGCAGCCATTCGGCCGCAGCCTGCTCACTGGCGCCGTTGGGCATGCGCAGACCGATCACCAGGCGCTGGCTCGGCTGGTCGCCGGGCAACTGGATAGAGAACACCGGGTCATTGCGTTCGAAGGCCAGGCTGCGATAGCCGGCGCGGATCCGCTCCAGGGTGTCTTCCAGCCAGTCGAGCAGCGGTTCATAGCCGCGCTGCAGCTCAAGAAAATCCAGCGGCGCGAAGGCCGGGACACCCGCCAGCAGATCGAGCGCCGACCAGCTACCGGCCAGGCCCAACAGCAGACCATGCAACGCCTGGGGTGTCGCCACCCGGGTGTTCAGCGCGCCTTCGACTTCCGGCAATCGCGCCCACAACGCAGTCAATTGGCGGCGAATCTCCATTGCATCGTCCTGGTTGCCGGCCGCCTCGGCCTGACGAAGGCGCCCGGCCAGGAACAAACATTTCTCCCGAGCCCTGGCGCATAACCCGGCCACTCGCCGACCGAGAATCGATTCCGGTAACAGAATCGGCGTTGGCGGTGTGTAGGCCGCCCGCAGGAAGCCACCGCCCTCCTTGCGGATGCGCAACAGTGGCAGGCAGATCGAGTCGGCCTTGCTCAGTTGTGTGCACAGCCGAGGGTTCGGCCGCCACACCGTAATGGACTCGGGGAATTCGCCGCTGGTGAGATCCGGCAAGGCGTCACCCACGACCGATTGCAGCCGTCCCTTGAGTGGCAGCAATTGCCCAGCGCGCCAGAGCGGGCTGATGGCCAGGTACACAGTCACCGTCGCGTCGTCGGTCTTGTTCACCGCCTCGGTGATGTCCAGCTCGAGGGTCGGCCCGACACCGGCCTGCAAATTGACCGGTAACCCGTCCGGCAAGGTGCCCTGCAGTTGCAACAGCCGGACCTGTCCGGCGCTGAGGGCTGAAGGGTCGACTTCCAGCTGGCTGACACCCCAGAACCACGGGTTGCAGGCACTGGCAAAATGCGCGGCCAGGGCCTCGGCGCGCAGCCCTTGCAATTGGAAATGCTGGGGCAGCAACTGCATGCCCTCATGCCAGCAAACCGCGTCAGGTAACAGACTCATACGACTCCCTTCGACATCCCAATGTCACCGCCCGAGGGCGGCCCGCGGTCACTCAAGGCTGACTGGCAAGCTGGCCATCATTCACGAGGGTCATCTCACGACTTTCGAACTTCAGCCAGGCCTTGCGCTGATCGTCCAGCCGAAGCCGGTGGGCTCCGGGAGTGTTATAGCTGGCGAAGACCAAAAGTCCAGCGGCACGCCGGCCCTCCAGCGGGAAGGGTTGGCGGTCGATGAATTGCCCCGGCACCAGCTCCAGCCCCCATACCGACATGAGTTGACGATAGTCGCGCTGGAACTGTTCGCGCTCGGCAAACCACTGGCGGGCGGTGATTCCCGACAGCTGTTTGAGCAGGTCCGGGTCGTTCACGGCGACAAAATCCACCGCAATGGGTGTGTCGTCATTGGCCCGGGGCGCGACGTCCAGGGTCAGGCTGTCGAGGTCGACACTGGGGGCAAACAACGAACAACCGGTAAGCGCGACGCTCAAAAAAAATCCGGAAAAAAAAACACGCAAAATGAATCTTCCTTTTCTCAGCGGTCAAAAATTGTTTTTGCTTGCTTTTTTATAGACCTGTTCTAGCGTCTTGGGTAGTTCGACCCACACAGTCGAATGCACCAGGTTCGTCAAGGGAATGACAGGTCTACTGCCCTCCATTTGCAACCTGCGGATCAGCAAGGGAATGCGATGAGCGGGCCCCCCGATGCATTGCTCCCCTACATGCATCGGAGTCGGCCGCCATGGCAGAAAGTACCCAGCACAAGCTCGACAGAGTCCGTCCTCCCCGCGTCCAGATCACCTATGACGTGGAAATCGGCAATGCCATCGAAAAGAAAGAATTGCCACTGGTGGTCGGCATTCTGGCCGACCTCTCGGGCAAACCACTGGATCCGCTGCCCAAGCTCAACGAGCGGCGCTTCACCGAAATCGATCGCGACAACTTCAACGAGGTACTGGCCTCCATCTCGCCTCGCGCCACGCTCCAGGTGAATAACACCCTCAGCGGTGATGACAGCAAGCTCAACATCGAACTCAACTTCCGTCACATCGACGACTTCGACCCGGTCAAGGTCGTGGAGCAGGTCACGCCCCTGCGCCGGCTGTTCGAAGCCCGCCAGCGTCTGCGGGACCTGTTGACCAAGCTTGATGGCAACGACGATCTGGACAAGTTGCTGCGCGACGTGATCGCCAACACCGAAGGCCTGCAAGAGATCAAGTCCGCCCGCCCTCAGGATGCGCAAGACCTGCCGACTGAAGCCGCCAACGATGACCCAGCCCCGGCCGAACCACAGGCCTGATCGCGCCCATCACTCAAGGGAGATAAAGCCATGCCTGCTTCATCCAGCGCTCCAACCAGCGAGAGCACGACCCAGACCCTGTCCCTGCTGGACAAGATCATCGCCGAAGGCCGCATGGCCCACGACGACAGCCAGCAGGACTACGCCCGCGACATGCTGGCCGAATTCGCCACCCAGGTCCTCGACGAAGGCATGGCCATCGACAAAGACACCGTGGCCATGATCAACGACCGCATCAGCCAGATTGATCAGTTGATCAGCGCCCAGCTCAACGAAGTGCTGCACCACCCCGAGCTGCAAAAACTCGAAGCCTCGTGGCGCGGCCTGCACCTGCTGGTGCAGAACACCGAGACCAGCACGCGGCTTAAATTGCGCCTGCTCAACGTGACCCAGAAAGAACTGCAGAACGATCTGGAAAAAGCCGTCGAGTTCGACCAGAGCGCGCTGTTCAAAAAGATCTACGAGGAAGAATACGGCACCTTCGGCGGACATCCGTTCAGCCTGTTGGTGGGCGACTACACGTTTGGCCGCCACCCCCAGGACATCGGCCTGCTGGAAAAGCTGTCGAACGTCGCCGCCGCCGCGCACGCGCCGTTCATTGCCGCCGCCAGCCCGCGGTTGTTCGACATGACCAGCTTCACCGAACTGGCCGTGCCCCGTGACCTGTCGAAGATCTTCGAGAGCCAGGAGCTGATCAAGTGGCGCTCGTTCCGCGAAAGCGAAGACTCGCGCTACGTGTCTCTGGTACTACCGCACTTTTTGCTGCGCCTGCCCTACGGCCCGGACACGCTGCCGGTGGAGGGCATCAACTACGTCGAGGACGTCAACGGCACCGACCACAGCAAATACCTGTGGGGCAACGCCGCCTGGACGCTGTCGCAACGCATCACCGAAGCCTTCGCCAAATATGGCTGGTGTGCGGCGATTCGCGGGGCCGAAGGCGGTGGCGCGGTAGAAGGCCTGCCGGCCCATACCTTCCGCACCAGCTCCGGGGACCTGTCGCTCAAATGCCCGACCGAAGTGGCGATCACCGACCGTCGCGAAAAAGAACTCAACGACTTGGGCTTCATTTCCCTGTGCCACAAGAAAAACAGTGACGTGGCAGTGTTCTTCGGCGGCCAGACCACCAACAAGGCCAAGGTCTACAACACCAACGAGGCCAACGCCAACGCGCGAATCTCGGCGATGTTGCCGTACGTGCTCGCGGCCTCGCGTTTCGCCCATTACCTGAAGGTCATCATGCGCGACAAAGTCGGCAGCTTCATGACCCGCGACAACGTGCAGACCTACCTCAATAACTGGATCGCCGATTACGTGCTGATCAACGACAACGCGCCGCAAGAGATCAAGGCGCAGTACCCGTTGCGCGAAGCGCGGGTGGACGTCACGGAAGTGGCGGGCAAGCCAGGGGCCTACAAGGCCACGGTGTTCCTGCGCCCACACTTTCAGCTGGAGGAACTGACCGCCTCGATCCGCCTGGTGGCGACCCTGCCGCCGCCGGTAGCTGCCTGACGGTTGAAACCTCTGGCGAGGAGCTTGTGGCGAGGGGATTTATCCCCGCTGGGGCGCGAAGCGGCCCTAAATCTGACCACCCTAAGTGGACCGCTTAGGGGGCTGCTGCGCAGCCCAGCGGGGATAAATCCCCTCGCCACAGGTTCAGCGTTCATCTTTAACGGTTCGGTATCGGGTAACACCCCACTCGACTTCAGGAGTTCCACACAATGGATGCGATCATTCTCGACCTCGGCGGCGACATCAAGGGCGACAGCCTGCTTGAGGGTTTCACCGACAAAATCGAAGTCATGTCCTACAGCCACAACGTGGCGATGCAAGTCACCAACGACGTCAGCAACTCGGAACGCACCTCTGGCCGGCCCCACATCGGCGAATTCACCCTGACCAAATTCGTCGACAGTTCCACCCCCACCCTCAACGAATATTGCTGCGCCGGCAAACCGATCCCCGAGGCCATCATCACCATCGGCCGCAACGCCGCCGAAGGCAGCGGCAAGCTCATGCCCTTCATCATCTACACCCTGACCAACGTCGTGCTGTCCAACGTCAGCGTCAGTGGCGGTACCGGGGGCAAGCCGGTGGAAACCCTGTCGCTGAACTTCACCAAGATCAAATGGGAACTCACCGCGCAGAAAGACGACGGCACCAAGGAAGGCACGGCGGGCACGACGTGGGACCTGGCGGCCAACAAGATGACCAAGTAAAGAAGCCGCGCCCATGGCTGGCTTCGGGCTTCGCCCTCCCCTGTTCGAACGCCTGGCCAGCCCGGCGCACGACCCTGAGCGGGCGTTCGACCGGCAGGCGTTGCAGGACTCGGTTCATGCCGAACTGCTGCGCCTGTTCAACACCCGCCGCGGCCCGAAAGCGCTGACCGAACCGCCGAGCATCCTGGATTACGGCATCGCTGACTGGACCGCGCTACAGCAGCAGCGCAGCGATGACCGTCGCCAACTGACCCGCGAGATCCGCCAGGCCATCAATCACTTCGAACCGCGCCTGCGATTGGGCGAGGTCCAGGTCAACCCTGTGCCGGGTCATCCCCAGCAACTGAACATACGGTTATTGGGCGAGTTGCGCGGCGACCAGCACTCCTGGCCTGTGGCGTTTGTCATCGAGCCCGCCAGCGACGGCCTTGAGGTACGACATGAGCGACTCGATTGACCCGCAACTGCTGGATTACTACCAGCGTGAACTGACCTGGCTGAGGCATGCTGGGAGCCTGTTCGCCGAACGTTACCCCAAGGTCGCCAGGCGCCTGGAGCTGTCTCCCGGCGAATGCCCCGACCCGCATGTCGAGCGACTGCTGGAGGGCTTCGCGTTGCTGGCCGCCCGCTTGCAGCGAAGACTGGACGACGACTACGCCGAGTTCAGCGATGCCTTGCTCGAACAGCTTTACCCCCTGGCCTTACGCCCTTTGCCGTCCTGCGCCATCGTGCAGTTCGAGCCCGACCCAAGCAAAGGCAACCTCAACGAAGGCTACCCACTGCCCCGGGACACCCCCTTGTTCGTCACCACCGACAAGGGGCAGAGCATTCATTTTCGCACCACCGCCGCCGTGCGCCTGTGGCCGATCGAAGTCAGTGAAGCGTTGCTGCTGGGCAGCGATGAGGCACAAGCACTGACGGGGGTGGTTCAGGCGCGTTCGGCCTTGCGCCTGAACCTGCGCTGCCTGGGGGAAAGCCAATGGTCGACGCTGGGGATCGACGCCTTGCGGGTACACCTGGCTGCCTCACCGATGATCAACGCCTGGCTGTATGACCTGCTCGGCGCCCATGCCGTGAAGGTCCTGGCCGGCCCACCGGGCAGCGTGCCGGAACCGCTGAGCGGTCTGCCAGAGATCGTCGGCTTCGCCAGTGACCAAGCCTTGCTGCCGGACGAAGACGGTGTGCATCCCGGCATGCGTCTGCTGGCGGAATACTTTGCCTTCCCCGACAAATTCGGCTTTTTCGACCTGCCACTGGCCGGAGCGACCAGCGACAGCCAATCCTTGTACCTGTATATCGTGTTCGACCGTGCCCCTGTCAGCCGCCTGCCGCTCCAGGCCAGCGACATCGCCCTGGGCTGCGCGCCAGTGATCAACCTGTTCCCCAGGACGTCCGAGCCGCTACGCCCCGACGGCACCCGCAGCGAGTACCGTCTGGTGGCCGACAGTCATCGGGAAAACAGCGTCGAGATCCACAGCATCCGCGGCATGCGCGCAACGTCCAGTCAGGGTGTGCACAAAGTCCCCGCCTACTACGGCAGTCAGCACGGCAACGACCAGGCCTGTTACTGGCATGCGCGGCGAGTCAGCGGCATGAGCCCCAATCGTCTGGGCACTGATCTGATGGTCAGCCTGGTGGACACTCAGTTCGACCCGCTGGCTGACACGCGCGACTACAGCCTCACCGCGGAGTTGCTGTGCACCAACCGGCACCTGGCCCAGAGCCTGCCATCCGGCACCGCCCTGGGTTTTGAGCGTCCCGGACCGGTGGCCTGGGCTCGCCTGCGCAACCCACCCAGTCCGCAAAGCATGCCGCGCCTGGACGGCGAATCGCGCTGGAGACTGGTGTCGCAATTGACCCTCAACCACCTATCACTGGTGGAAGGTCCCCAGGCTCTCGACGCGCTGCGGGAAATACTCGAATTGCACAATCTGCGGGACGAGGCCAGCGCCCGGCGACAGATCGCCGGGGTCCTGGAACTGGCTTGTGACCGGGTCATCGCCCATGTCGGCGAAGACGCCTGGCGCGGGTGGCGCAACGGGCTGCAAGTGCGCCTGCAACTGGACCCGCAACACTTCGTCGGCAGCAGTGCCGTGCTGTTCTCCGGGGTGCTGGCGCAGTTCTTTTCCCTCTATGCCACCGCCAATCGTTTCGTGTGCACGGTGCTGGTTCAATCGGACAGGGAGGTGAAAACATGGCAACCCCAAGCCGGCAAACCCCTGACGCTCTGAACCTGAGCCAACGCTTGCGGCGCGATCCGCAGCGCTTCGAATGGCTTCAGGCGTTGCTGGTGCTGGAGCGCGAACAGCCCCAGGCCGAAACCCTGGGCAGCGGCACCGCGCCCCACGCCGAAGCCTTGCGCCTGCGCGGGCCGTTGACACCGTTGTTCGCCGCCAGTGAAGTCGAAAGCCTGAAGCACGAGCCCGGTACGGCGCCAATCCTGACCACGCCGATCTTTGGCCTCGGCGGCCCCGACGGTCCCCTGCCCTACGCCTATCAGGAATGGCTGCAACAACGGACCCGAGCACGCGATCATGCGCCAGCGGAATTTCTCGACCTGTTCCAGCATCGCCTGCTCAGTTTGCTCTACAAAGTGATGCGCAAACACCGCATCGCCCTGGGTTTTACTGCTCCGGCGGCGTCCGCCGTGCAGGCACAATTGCGAGCGTTGACCGGCCTGCTGCCCAAGGCTTTGCAAGAACGCCAGGCCGCGCCCGATGCTGCTGTGCTGGCGTGTCCGGCGCTGTACGCCGATGGCCGGCGCTCCCTGGCCGGGTTCGCGGCGATTGTGCGCGAACAGTTCGGGCTGCCGGTGGAACTGACCGCTTACGAAGGTGGCTGGCGGGAAATCCCCCCCGCCAGCCGCAGCCGCTTGCAGCCCGGTGGCAGTAACTTGCGCCTGGGCCGCAGCGCGGTGGCGGGCACCCGGGTCTGGGACGAACATGCCGGCGTGCGCCTGACCCTCGGCCCGCTGACCGCCATCCAGGCCTACACATTGCTGCCCACCGGCGAGACCCATCCGCTGCTCGCCGGCCTTTACGCCTTGTACTTCGGCCCCGACCTGGATTGCACCCTAGTGCTGCTGATCCGTGGCGCCGGGCCACTGCAACTGGTTCGCCAGACGCCGCCACGATTGAGCTGGAACGGTGGCCTGCAACGCCAGCCCAACCTTACCGTACAACGGATCGAAACCCGCCTTCGTCAGCCGGAGATCGCCTGAAATGGAACTGGCCAGCCTGATCGGACGCCTCAACCCGGACAACCGTCGCGCCCTGGAACGCGCTGCGCAACGCTGCCTGCAACGCAGCCATCACTATGTGGAAATCGAGCACCTGCTATTGGAACTGCTGGACATCGAAGGCGGTGACTTCGCCTGCCTGCTGCCGCGCTTCGGCCTGGAGCGCGACGCGGTGGCGGCAGAAATCAACAAGGCCCTGGAGTTGTTCAAATCCGGCAGCACCCGCACGCCGGCCCTGTCGACGCAAACCATTGGCCTGCTGGAAGACGCCGTAGTCCAGGCCAGCGTGCTGGGCCTGGACAGCATCCGTTCCGGCTTGTTGTTGCTGGCGCTGCTGGACCGTGATGAGCGTCGCAGCCTGTTGCTCAACAGCGCCTCATCGCTGCTGCGCATTCCCCGGGAGGCCCTGCGCGCTCATCTGCTGGAATGGACCGAAAGCTCTCGGGAACATGTCGGCGGTGTGCGCCCGACAAAGCCCGGTGAGGTGCCACAGAAACAGGACCCGGTGCTCGACCAGTACACCCAGGACCTGACCGCCGACGCCCGGGACGGACGCATCGACCCCATCGTCGGGCGCGACGGTGAGATTCGTCAGTGCATCGATATCCTGCTCAGGCGTCGGCAGAACAACCCTATCCTGGTGGGCGCGCCGGGTGTTGGCAAGACCGCCGTGGTGGAAGGCCTGGCCCTGCGCATCGCCGCCGGTGACGTGCCCCCGTCATTGCAGGAGGTCACGTTGCGCGTGCTGGATCTGGGCCTGTTGCAGGCCGGCGCGGGTGTCAAGGGCGAGTTCGAACAGCGGCTCAAAGGCGTGATCGACGCCGTGCGCAGCGCTGAAAAACCGATCATTCTGTTTATCGACGAAGCCCATACCCTGATCGGTGCCGGCGGCGCCGAAGGTGGCAGCGATGCGGCCAACCTGCTCAAACCGGCCTTGGCCCGGGGCGAACTACGCACCCTGGCCGCCACCACCTGGCTGGAATACAAAAAATACTTCGAGAAAGACCCGGCCCTGGCTCGTCGTTTCCAACTGGTGCAGGTCGAAGAACCGGACGAACTCACCGCCGTGGAAATGCTCCGTGGCGTGGCGACCAAACTGGAACAACACCACGGCGTACATGTGTTGGACGCGGCCATTCAGGAAGCGGTGAAATTGTCCCACCGCTACATTTCCGGGCGACAATTGCCGGACAAAGCCATCAGCGTGCTCGACACTGCCTGCGCCCGGGTCGCCCTCGGCCAACACGATGTGCCGCCGCCGCTGGAAAGCCTGCGCCACCGCCAGAACAGCCTCAAGGACGAAGTCGAACGCTTGCGCCGTGAACAGGCCACCGGGCTGGATCACCGCGAGCGCATCACCCTGCTGGAAGCAGAGTCGGGCGGTAACGTGCAGGCCATCCGCGAGCTGGAGACCCGTTGGGGCGAAGAGCGCGAAGCGGTGCGCGAACTGCTCGACACCCGCCGCGAACTGCTGGCCTTGAGCGAACGCGCCGACGGTGAAAAGCCCGACACCGAGATCGATAACCGCATCGACCACCTGGCCGCCGAACTGCTGCGTCTGGAGGCCGGCCTGGATGCCATTCGCCAGGACGATCCGCTGGTGCCCGAACAGGTGGACAGCAAGACCGTCGCCGCCGTGATCGCCGGCTGGACCGGCATTCCGGTAGGCAAGATGCTCGCCGACGAAGCCCACGCCGTGCGCACCCTCGGCCAGCGCATGGGCCTGCGGGTGATGGGCCAGGACACCGCGTTGAACACCATCGCCCAGCGCCTGCAAGCCTACCGCGCCGGCCTGACCGACCCGCAGAAACCGGTCGGCGTGTTCCTGCTGGTGGGCCCCACCGGCGTGGGCAAGACCGAAACCGCCTACGCCCTGGCCGATGCCTTGTATGGCGGCGAACGCAACCTGATCAGCATCAACCTTTCGGAATACCAGGAAGCCCACACCGTCAGCCAACTCAAAGGCGCCCCGCCCGGCTATGTCGGCTACGGCAGCGGCGGTGTGCTCACCGAAGCGGTTCGGCGCAAACCCTATTCGGTAGTGTTGCTGGATGAAATCGAAAAGGCCCACCCGGATGTGCTCGAGGCCTTCTATAACGTCTTCGACAAAGGCCTGATGGAAGACGGCACCGGCCTGGTGGTGGACTTCAAGAACACGGTGATGCTCGCCACCAGCAACGTCGGCGCCGAACTGCTACTGGACACGCCGGCCGCGCAGTTGGGCAGCGACGCCTTCAACGAAGCCTTGCATACAGTGTTGCTGCAAGCGTTTCGACCCGCCTTTCTAGCGCGCATGACGGTGGTGGCGTATCGGCCGCTGGATGAGGCGACGCTGGAAGGGATCGTGCTGGCAAAGCTGGAGAAATTGCGTGGGCGCTACAAGGCTGCGACCGGCAAGCAATTCGAGTTCGATGCGGGGATCGTCAAGGCCGTGTTGGCCAAATGCAGCGCGGCGGGGGCACGGGACGTCGAGAATGTGTTGATGACGCAGGTGACGGGGAAGTTGGCGGAGTGGGTGTTGGAGTGACAAACCGTCGTCGTTCATCGCCTGTTAAGACTTTCTGAGTTGGACCGGAGCCCTTATGAAGTTCTATCACTACACCACCCAGTCAGCGGCCAAATCCATCACTGATAATCAAATCGGCACCCCCGCCGTCAGGGAGTGGAAATGCACGATGAATCAGCCTCAAAAGTGGGCCTGGTTCAAAAAGCAGCATGACGAAGGTTTCTATTTAACGACCATACCACCGTCTGAAATACGAGAGAAAAAAGAAAAACTCGGCATTAGCAAACTGTCAGAAGTCTATGTTTTGTATTTCAACCTCGCATGGATAAAACCAAAACAGATGAAGAAAGTGGATGATTACGTAAATAGCGGATTCATCAAGATTAAAAAAGTTGGCGAGCCTGACAAAATTTGCGCTCAACGCATTGGGGTCAATACCAATCAACTGGACAATGTTCCTTTCCCGGTTGAGTCATGTTTATGGGCAGGCCCGGTCGAAGGGTTTCCTGACGATATTTAAAGGCGCTGAGGATAATCAATGCCCCGCTCCACCGACAGCAACACCACCCTTTCCCTCACCGCCGCCACGCTGTCGGCGCTGTATCCGGAATCGCTGTCCGGCGAAGAGAGCCTCAATGCGTTGGGCTCGCATATTCTCAACGGCATCAACGACGGCCCTTCGCTGACCCTCACCAGCGCTATCGCCAGCCATGTCACCATGACGCTGCACAAAGACGCCTTGTTGCGCCTGCTGGACTGTCTGGTTGCGGAAATCCGTCAGCTCCCCGCCGACGCTACCGCCGAACGCTATCAACTTTTACTGCGCCCATGGCTTTGGTGGCTGACCCTGGCGAGCAACAACCGGGTGTTTCAGAACCTTGCCACTTCGGACATCGTCACCACGATTTTCAAGGCCCACGGTTTCACCGACTTCCAGCTCAAGCTCAGCGGCAGCTACACACCCCGCGAGTACTGCGTGCAATACGGCGAAACCGACCTGGCCTTCGTCTCGCGTCTGCTGGAGGAAGACGGGATTTTCTGGTTCTTCAGCCATGAAGACGGTAAGCACACGCTGGTACTGGCCGACAGCAACGACGCCTTCGAGCCCATCCCCAATGGCCCGACGGTGAATTATCTCGGGCAGAAAATGGGGGATCGAGAACTGCACGGTGTCCGTTCAGGCCAGGTGTGCCTGCAAGCGGTGGCCGGGGTTTACCAGGCGACCGATTATGAATTCACCACACCGACCACGTCGCTCTACAGCCAGGCCGAAGCCGTTGCCGGGCCGAGTTCGATATACGAGCATCCAGGCGGCTATACCGCCAAGGCCCAGGGCGATGCACTGACCAAACAGCGAGTGGACGGCCTGCGCAGTCAGGAAAAGCGTTTTGTTGGCGAAAGCGACTGCCGCTGGCTGGTGCCGGGGTATTGGTTCACCCTCGCCGGCCATGAAGACTCGACGCTGAATATCGATTGGGTGGTGACCTCGGTCAGCCACGAAGCCAGCCACGACAGCTACCGAAACCGCTTCGAGGCGATTCCCAAGGCCACGACTTATCGACCGCCCCGCCTCACGCCAAAACCGCGCATGCACACCCAGACCGCACTGGTGGTGGGCAAGGCCGGCGAAGAAATCTGGACCGATGAATACGGACGGATCAAGTTGCAGTTCCCCTGGGACCGCACCGGCAAGAACGACGAAAGCTCATCCTGCTGGGTTCGTGTGGTTTTGCCCTGGAGCGGCAAGGGTTTTGGCATGCAGTTCGTGCCGCGTATCGGCCAGGAAGTCATCGTCACCTTCATCGACGGCGACCCCGACCGGCCACTGGTGACCGGTTGTGTCTACAACGGCGACAACGCCCTGCCTTACGCACTGCCGGCCAACCAGACCCAGTCCGGGATCAAGACCAACTCGTCCAAGGGCGGCGGCGGTTTCAACGAATTGCGCTTCGAGGACAAGAAGGACGCCGAGGAGGTTTTTCTCCAAGCCCAGAAAGACTTCAACATCAACGTGCTCAACGACACCACCGCCACGGTCGGTCACGATGAAACCCTCACGGTGCAGAATGCTCGCACTCGCACGGTCAAGGAAGGCGACGAAACCGTCACCCTGGAAAAAGGCAAACGCAGCGTGACCATCCAGACCGGCAGCGACAGCCTCGATGTCAAGGACACCCGCACCGTCACCGTGGGTTCTGACCAGAACCACAGCACCGGGGGCAACTACGCGCACAAGGTCAGCGGTAACTATGAGCTGACGGTGGACGGCAACCTGACCATCAAGGTCAGTGGCACCCTGACCCTGCAAAGCGGCGGTAGCTTCGCGATCAAGAGCGGTGCGGACCTCGCGGCCCAGGCCAGCACCTCCATCAGCCAGAAGGCTGGAACCGCCCTGAGCAACCAGGCAGGTACATCATTGGAAAACAAGGCCGGCACGACCCTGACCAACGACGCCGGCATCAGCCTGTTGAACAAGGCCGCCGCCGAACAGACCGTGGACGGCGGCGGCATGCTGACCATCAAGGGCGGCCTGGTGAAGGTCAACT
This sequence comes from Pseudomonas hefeiensis, assembly GCF_030687835.1. Lineage (NCBI taxonomy): Bacteria > Pseudomonadati > Pseudomonadota > Gammaproteobacteria > Pseudomonadales > Pseudomonadaceae > Pseudomonas > Pseudomonas hefeiensis. The sequence continues at coordinate 2,952,886 of NZ_CP117449.1, read as the reverse complement.
GACGGGAGCGTGCCAATGACCTCGAAAAAACTCGACGTGGAGCGTGGCGACAGTCACCTGAGCGGGCAACTGGTCGACGGCCACCTCAACGGCCCGCTGCAGATTGAGGAGGCCCAGCGCCCGCAAGCGAAACTCAACTATCAGCAAGGTGAGCTGCAAGGCACCAGCACGCTGTATCACCCCAACGGCAAAGTCTCGGCAGTGTTGCCCTTCGTCAAAGGCAAACTGCAGGGCGTGGCGAGTTTTTACGCCGCCGAAGGCGGGCTGCAGCGCCAGGCCACTTATCGGGGTGGGTTGCTGCACGGTGAAGCGAACAACTATTTTCCCGACGGGCAACTGGCCGAGTCAGAGTTCTATCGTGACGGTGTACGTGACGGTCGTTATCGACGCATGCACCCCAATGGCAAGCCCGCCGTCGACGCCCGCTACCTCAACGGCCAACTGCTGGAACCGACACACGCCTACGCTGAAGACGGTCGACCACTGGACGCCGACGGCAAGCCGATCTCCAGGGTGCGCTGGTGGTTCAGGCGCTGGAATGATCCGGCACAAGCCTGAACACCCCACTCCAACAAGAGATTTGGGGCAAACACAAAACTTGAGTCCACTGAAGACCCAGTGTGGGAGCGGGCTTGCTCGCGAAAGCGGCCTAACAGTCGACATTCAGTACTGAATGTACCGGCCTCTTCGCGAGCAAGCCCGCTCCCACAGGGAGATCGCGGTGGGCAGCAAGCCTGCGTCCACCTCACGCCCGTCAGGGAATCAACATCTGCACCTGCCCCGGCACGACGACCTTGATCACCCCGGCCCAGGTACACATCAGGGTACTGTTGGCATCGATGGCCGGCATGTTGCCCAGCAGCAAGGTCGGTGGGCCGCCGGGGATCCAGGGCGTCGCGGTGGCGGGAATGCACGGCATGGGTGTCAGCACGCCCAATGCCGCGGCAGTCGCGGCGGCGACGGTCGGGTTAGCCAGGCTTTGACACATGCCGAATGTGGTGATGTTCACCAGAGGAATGTGATCCATGATATTCGCCGCCGGCATCCCGCCGGTCAGCAGCCGATTGACCGGCAGCACATTGAGCACCGCCGGGGCCGCGCCGAAACTGCATTGCAAGGTTGCGGTACCACAGACTTGCGGGCATCCCATCGCGATGGCTCCCTGAAAAGCGACAGACGCTCAAACCATAGCTCATCCACCCGGCATCAGGCCCGCTGATTATCCTGCAACACGCTAACCTATAAGACCTTGGCGAGCTTGTGACGCCTTTCACCTGCCATTAGATTAGCCAATGATCGATGGCCTCCAAAATAAGCAGAAGGGATAAGCATGGCGTTTACTGATCAGTCCACCCGTGTCCGCGACGGTGAAGAACTCGATGCCAGTCTGATCGACCCGTACCTCAAGGCCCACATTCCAGGCCTCACCGGTACGCCGCAGATCAGCCAGTTTCCCGGTGGCGCGTCGAACCTGACTTACCTGCTGGAATACCCTGAACAGGAATTCGTCCTGCGGCGTCCGCCGTTCGGCCATAAAGCCAAGTCCGCCCACGACATGGGTCGTGAGTTCCGCATCCTCAATCAGTTGCGCGAAGGTTTTCCGTATTGCCCGAAAGCCTACGTGCACTGCACCGACGAGTCGGTGATGGGCGCCGAGTTCTACGTGATGGAGCGGGTCAAGGGCATCATCCTGCGCTCCGACCTGCCGCCGGAACTGGGTTTTGACGCTGCCCGTACCGAAGCCCTGTGCAAGAGTTTCATCGACCGGCTCGTCGAACTGCACCAGGTCGACTACAAGGCCTGCGGCCTGGCCGACCTGGGCAAACCCGAAGGCTACGTGGCCCGACAGATCCGTGGCTGGAGCGACCGTTACGAAAAAGCCCTGACCCCGGACGCGCCGAAATGGGAGGCGGTCAAGGCCTGGCTCAACGAGAAAATGCCTGCCGACCACCCCACCTCCAGCATCGTCCACAACGACTACCGCTTCGACAACGTGATCCTCGACCCAGAGAACCCGATGCAGATCATCGGCGTGCTGGACTGGGAACTGACCACCCTTGGCGACCCGCTGATGGACCTGGGTAATAGCCTCGCCTACTGGATCGAAGCCGGCGACCCGGCACCGGTGCAACTGATGCGCCGCCAACCGAGCCATGCACCGGGCATGCTGACGCGTCGCGAGTTCGTCGATTACTACGCCGAACGCGCCGGAATCCGCATCGACAATTTCGACTTCTATTACACCTACGGCCTGTTCCGCCTCGCCGGCATCGTCCAGCAGATCTACTACCGCTTCTTCCACGGCCAGACCCAGGACAAACGCTTCGCGCAGTTCGTTCAGATGAACAAACTGCTGGAGCAGATGAGCCTGCAGGTCATCAACAAATCCACGCTCTGAGCGCCTCTATAACAAGGAAACAGCATGTCCAAGACTCAGTTGTTCGACCTCGACGGTAAAATCGCTTTCGTTTCCGGCGCCAGCCGCGGCATCGGCGAGGCCATCGCCAAACTGCTGGCCCAGCAAGGTGCCCATGTGATCGTCTCGAGCCGCAAACTCGAGGGTTGCCAGCACGTGGCCGACGCCATCATCTCCGCTGGCGGCAAAGCGACCGCCATTGCCTGCCACATCGGTGAAATGGAGCAGATCAGCCAGGTATTCGCCGGTATCCGCGAGCAGTTCGGGCGCCTGGACATCCTGGTGAACAACGCCGCCACCAACCCGCAGTTCTGCAACGTGCTGGACACCGATCTGGGGGCGTTCCAGAAAACCGTCGACGTGAACATTCGCGGCTATTTCTTCATGTCGGTGGAAGCCGGCAAGCTGATGCGCGAGAACGGTGGTGGCAGCATCATCAACGTTGCATCAATCAACGGCATATCGCCGGGGATCTTCCAGGGCATCTATTCGGTGACCAAAGCCGCGGTGATCAACATGACCAAGGTGTTCGCCAAGGAATGCGCGCAATTCGGCATCCGCTGCAACGCCTTGCTGCCGGGCCTGACCGACACCAAGTTCGCCTCGGCGCTGGTCAAGAACGATGCGATCCTGAAAACCGCCCTGGCGCAGATCCCGCTCAAGCGTGTGGCCGATCCAAGCGAAATGGCCGGCGCGGTGCTGTACCTGGCCAGTGATGCGTCCAGCTATACCACGGGTGTGTCCCTGAATGTGGATGGGGGTTTCCTCTCCTGATGATGTTCCACTTGTGGGAGCGGGCTTGCTCGCGAATGCGGAAGGTCAGTCACCACTGTATTGACTGATCCACCCCATTCGCGAGCAAGCCCGCTCCCACAGGGTCTCAGTGCCCACGAAATGAATATTTATTCCAATATTTGCAATATGCGAATATTTATTCCATAAAGAGCCCTTCTGAAAATAAAAACTCAAAGGGCTCTTTCTCATGCACGAACTCGGCATCGGTCTGATTGGCACCGGCTTCATGGGCCGTGCCCATGCCTTGGCATTTCATAATGCCAAAGCGGTGTTCGACCTCCCCCTGAACCTGAAACTGGCGGCCTTGGCCGATGCCGATCCCCAGCGTGCCCGGCAGTGTGCCCAGAACTGGGGGTTCGAGACGGCACACAGCGACTGGCAACAACTGATCGACGACCCCAAGGTCAATCTGATCGCCATCACCACTCCCAATCATTTGCATTACCCGATGGCCATGGCTGCCCTGACAGCGGGCAAGCCGGTTTATTGTGAAAAACCCCTCGCCGTGTCCCTCGAACAGGCTGATCAGATGCAACGGGCGGCCAAGGCGGCCGGCGTGATCACGCGGGTCGGCTACAACTATCAGCACAATCCGATCATTCAGCGGGCGCGGGACATGATCCAGCGCGGGGAGCTGGGGCAGATCATCAGTTTCCAGGGCGAGTTCAGCGAAGACTTCATGGCCGACCCGACCTCACCGTGGTCATGGCGCTGCGAAGCCGCCCACGCCGGCGGCGCGTTGGCGGATCTGGGCAGTCATTTGCTGGCCATGGCCCGTCATTTATTGGGCGATGTCGCGGCCGTGTGTGCCGACAGCCAGACCGTACACAGCCAGCGTCCCGCCAGCGCCGGCAACACTGAACAACGCGCCATCGCCGTGGATGACCAGGTCCACGCCCTGCTGCGCTTTGCCAACGGCGCCCGAGGCACGGTCAGCAGCAGTTGGCTCAAGCACGGCTACAAGAACCACCTGAGCTTCGAGATCAGCGGCACGCTCGGCACCCTGGCGTTCGATCAGGAACGACTGAATGAACTGCGCTTGTGCCGCGTCGGCCATGGGGGCTTCCAACGTCTGCTGGCCGGCCCGGAGCTGCCAGGCTATGCCGCGTTCAGCCCAGCGGCCGGGCATCAGTTGGGGTACAACGAATTGAAGACCCTGGAGGTCCAGGAATTGATCATGGCCCTCGCCGGCCAGGGCGGCAACGGGACCGATTTTGAAGAGGCCTGGGAAGTGGAGCGGCTGGCGGCGGCGATTCGCCTGGCGGCGCGGGAGCAGCGGTGGGTGGAGGTGACTGGCTGACACGCTGCCGATTTGTGCCCCACCTTTGTGGCGAGGGGATTTATCCCCGCTGGGGTGCGAAGCGCCCCTGAAACTGACGCCTCGGTGTGTCAGGAAGGAATTTTGGGGCCGCTACGCGACCCAGCGGGGATAAATCCCCTCGCCACAGGGGGCGGTGTTCAGCCTGGGTATTGGGTTTGCAGCGCAACCAACCGCGCCGCCAGCACCTTGGCCTGGCTCGCCACATCGGTCACTGCGGTGCTTTCCCACCACATCCCGCGCAACGGTGGTCCCATGGCGAACAGACGACTGGCAGGCTTGCCCTGGGCATCCAGCACCGCGCCATCAGGATGGGCGGCGATACCCAGGGCCAATGGGCCGGGCTGGACCAATCCACGAGCCAGCAGTTGTTGAGGCAACGGGCGTGCAACCCGGCGCCAATCGTATTCGATGCCACTGGAGTTGATCAGCGCAGCGCCCTGCACCACCGTCAGATCCGCCTCGCCCCGCCGGCGAATGCGGATGTTCACCGTTCCCTCGGCAGACGACGCCAGCCCCTTGAACGACGCCGCCTGGATCCGCAACCGCCCTTCCTCGTGCAGCCGCGCCACCAGCTCGGCGCTCAAAGGAGGCGAACGATGATGATGGCTCTCCCACCATGGCCGTACGTGGCGAACGAATTGTCGGCGTTGCACATCGCTGGCCTGGCTCCAAAGGCGCCCAATGTGGGCGCGCACCGTGTCCAGCGGGGCCTGCCAGTCGATGCCCTCGGCCTGGGCCTGACGACATTGCTCACGCAGGGCCCGCATCAATTGGCGCGGCGAGCGGAGACTGTGATCGTCGGCGAGAAAATCCACCCATTCAGGCGGTTGTCGACGCACATGGGGCAGCAGGCCATGACGGGAAAACACTTCGATAGGTCCACGATGTCCGGCCTGCTCCAGGGACACCACGGCATCCACCATTGTCAGCCCTGAGCCAATGATCAACACCGTGGATTGCGGGTCGAGCCGACGCATCGCCGCTACATCCCAAGGGTCCAGCGCGGCGGCATTCAAGCCGCTGGATTCGGTCTGCGGGGTACGCGCCGCCGGGAACATGCCAGTGGCGAGCACCGCGAAACCTCCGCGCAACGTCTGGCCATCGTCAAGCGTCAACAGCACGGTGTCACCCGCGACCTGCAGATCCACGGCTTCCCCGCGCACATGCTCGACCCCGGAGCCATTGCGGGCTCCCAGCGCCCGGGCTTCAGCCAGGCGCTGTTGCACATACAAACCGAAGATGCCCCGGGGGGGAAACAGCTCGCTGACCGGTACATGCTGCTGATCCGACTCGGGCCAGCCACCGGCCTCGATGAATTCGGCGAGCCATTGGGTCAGGTCATCGGCGTTGTCCGGATCGACGCTCATCCGCGCGGCATTGCCGTTCAAGGTGTGGCCCAGCTCCACAGCGCTGTAGGCCTCACCCCGACCCAGCTCGCTGCGCGGCTCGACGATCAGCACGTTGCGCCGTCCAGGCAGACGCAATAGCTGCGCCGCCAGCATGGCTCCGCTCAGCCCGCCGCCGATGATCAGGACGTCGGCCTCGCGGGTGATGCTGCTGCCAGGTCGATCCAGCGCTGTATGCATGTCGCTCTCCAGGAATCAAATCACCACGTTGCGTACGAATCTCGCCGCCACCGAACCATCATTGCGATAGGCATGGGGCTGGTTGCTGGCGAACATGAAAAACTCACCGGCGCCTATCTGGCGCTCTTCGCTGCCCAGCATCAGGGTCAGGCAGCCCTCGAATACATAGAGCTGCTCGCTCCAGCCATCGGCATCGGGTTCGGATGGATAATGCTCCCCGGGCTCCAGGCGCCATTCCCAGAGTTCGACTTCGCGGCTGGCGGTGGCCTTGGCCAGTAAAACCGCTTTGCTACCGGGGATGGTACCGGCCCAGGCCAGTTCGTTGATGCGACTCGGGTCACGAGCATCGGGGGCCTGAATCAAGTCGCTGAAGGCCACGTCGAGGGCTTCGGCGACACGGTCAAGGGTGGTCAGGCTGACGTTCTTTTCACCGGCCTCGATGGCCACCAGCATGCGCCGGCTGACCCCGGACAGTTCGGCCAGGGTTGTCTGGCTCAGCTGCGAGGCGTGCCGCAGGCGGCGGACGTTCTGGCTGACGTGTTGCAGGACGGATGCCCGCTGACCGTTTTCTTTGTGCACTATATTGCTCATCTGCTGGGGTTGCGCATTATACTGCCCACCTTCTTCGGGCGCATTGTGCGTCCGCCTCAAGTGGCGCGCAAGGTCATGGCATCGGTGAACTCCCCTCAAGCTTCCTCCCGTTTCTCAAGGTTCAGCAAGGCCGAATGCGTGCTGGTGCTGATCACCATGATCTGGGGTGGAACCTTCTTGCTGGTGCAGCACGCCATGACGGTCAGCGGACCGATGTTTTTCGTAGGCTTGCGGTTTGCCGCCGCAGCAGCGTTTGTCGCGCTGTTTTCGTGGCGGCATCTGCGCGACCTGACCCTGTTCGAACTCAAGGCCGGATGCTTCATCGGCGTGGCGATCATGCTCGGCTATGGCTTGCAGACCGTCGGCCTGCAGACCATTCCCAGCAGCCAGTCGGCGTTCATCACCGCGCTGTACGTGCCGTTCGTGCCGCTGTTGCAGTGGCTGGTGCTGGGCCGCCGGCCCGGCTTGATGCCCAGCCTCGGCATCATGCTGGCATTCACCGGGTTGATGCTGGTGTCAGGCCCGGCCGGGGCATCGTTGAATTTCAGCCCCGGTGAAATCGCCACGCTGATCAGCGCCATCGCCATTGCCGCCGAAATCATCCTGATCAGCGCCTACGCCGGCCAGGTCGATGTGCGCCGGGTAACCGTGGTGCAACTGGCGAGCACGGCGGTGCTGGCGTTCCTGATGGTGGTGCCGACCCAAGAAACGATCCCGCCATTTTCCTGGTTGCTACTGGTCAGTGCCGTGGGCCTGGGCGCCGCCAGCGCGGCGATCCAGGTGGCGATGAACTGGGCACAGAAAAGCGTCTCGCCCACCCGCGCCACGCTGATCTATGCCGGGGAACCGGTATGGGCCGGCATTGCCGGACGCCTGGCCGGCGAGCGGTTGCCGGCGATTGCGCTGGTAGGCGCGGGGCTGATCGTGGCGGCGGTGATCGTCAGCGAACTGAAGACTCGGGGCAAAAATGCGGTCGAGGTGGCTGAAGTGCCTGAGCGCGAAGGTTGATTCCCCATCCTCTGCACCGATTTGAGGGGCCCAGACGAAGTCAACCACGAACAATCAGGTTATCAAGATCGTAGACACCACCGCCTTGCGTGACGTCGACACGGTGCAAGATGCGCAGCGCACGATGACCGGGTTGCTCGCTGCGAGGCGCCGAACCGCTGAGCAGTAACACCCGGTTGTCCATTGTGAACTGTGCGTTCAGTGTCGGCGTCGCCGCGACAGCTTTCCAGAACGCACGTTTGAACAGGTCTAAACGCTCGAAGACTTGCCCGCGCAATTGATCGGCAACCAACGCCGGAACAGGGGCGCCCTGGCTGCTCGCCGCTTGCGTCTGCCAGCCCTCAGCCACCTCCAGCCCTGCTCCGCTCACGACACCCGGACAATCCCGACGGTCGTTGAACATCACATAAACCGGCTCCAGCCCGGAATCGTGGGGGAACACCACGACATAATCATCGAATCGCACCTCTTCGACAGAGTCGAACGAGGCCAATTCGGGCACCGGTGAGGACCGGACAAAGCCAGCGGAATCGAGCCGATCCAGCTTGGTCTCAACTGACGCCTCCAAGCCAGGGGGTTGCGCCCATTCGATAGCGGAGTCCTGCCGGTCATCTGTCGTGAAACGGTAAACCCTCTCGTCTTCATGCCAGACCGCTGGCCTGACACGAACCTTCGCAGGTAAACCCCCGGCGCAGGGCGTGATATAGATCTCGAAAAGCTCGCGTATTGCTTTTAGCCCATAAGACAGGCTGCCGGGTTTCACCGCGACCGTCGTGGCACTCATTCGCATAGGCAACTCGACCTCACCACGCTGGGCGGCAAGCACATGCCAATCAGGATCAATCAGGGAGAGCTCGGTCAACGGCACGCAGAGGCCAAAGCGCACGGCCTTGGCTCGACTGACGAAGTTGAAGCTCACCACGCCAGCGTATTGCCCTAGATGCTCCTGCGCGCCGTCGGTCAGTGACCAATGGAACTCGGCGATTGCCGAACGGATGGTCTTTTGCAAGTCCATTCGTTGCACTGGCATCAGCGGCTGCGCGTTGCTAATCAATAGATTCGGGCGGCCCTGGTTATCGGCGATAGACAGACGAAACACGTTTCGGTACTGATCGAAGGTACGCAAGCGCACCCGTTGCTGCCAAGCATGTTCTACCGCGGTTTCGGCCCTGGCGTGAAGTTGAGCATGGCGCTGGGTGATCAAGGATAAACGCGCAATATAACGACCGTGATTGGCCGTAGCCTGCTGCACATTGGCTTGCCAAACGGTTTTGTCAGCTTGGTTATAAGTGAGATTCTGCTGGGCCGTGTTTTTGGCGAATTCAACGCCCATTTTCTTGCGTTCGAATGCACGAACGGCCATCAGCACCTCATGCTGCGCGTGCTCGATCTGGCGGATGCCTTTTTCCAACTCCTTCAGCGTCACGTTCGGATCTTGTTGGATCGGCAGATGCTTAATAGCGCTTTCAAGCAGAGAGTACGTCGACTCAATCGTTTGCTCTGCAGCGGCAATGTCCGCCCCCATCCGCTGCGCATTGGCAAGTTCGCGCCTGGCTCTCGCCGTGGCGTTTTCAACGAAGCTCGACCCGGTGACCGGTGTGAATGGCGCTGGAAGCACTCCGTTCTTGAAAGGAATAACTTTCTTTTGGTGATACCAATGTTTGAGATGGTAGACGACAGCGCCCGGGGAATTCGGATTGAAGGGGTCCTGCGAATAAAACAACAGGTCCGCTCCGCTGGGATGACCGACTATTTGATCAAAGTGGGCGATGAGCCGGTCATGATTTTCTTTATCGGTATCCACGTCCCAGATTTTGTCGACGAACATCTGAAACTCGGACTCGGTGTAATCCTTGAGTTTTGGTTTAAGTTCCATCTTGGGTTTTCCTTGTTTAAGCGTACGTCCTCGATGACGCACCTGCTCGCGGCGTGTCGGGCAGATGCGTTCAACGGGCGGGATTATTCGGGCTTGAAGCCGGGTTTGTTATTGCGGGCGCGCCATTCCTTGACTTCTTTCAGGATGCCTTCGGGGCTGTCTTCCTGGCCTTCCTTTGGGTAGAAGAGAACATCTGAACCGTCGGGGTGTTCTGTAATAAGTTCGAAATGATCAACCAGTTTATCCAGATACTTCCCCAGGTCCTGCCCTTTAAGATCACTCGTATTATGGAACAGCTCCCCGAGAAAGGATAAAAATTCCAGCTCGGTATAATCTTCCAGCGCTTCTTTAAAGATCATTATCCTTAACCCTCCCTGTGGTGTTGGATGTGACGCTTGGGCGTAAGTACACGAATGTTGTCCACGTTATACACATCACCACCTTTTGAAATTTCAATCTCATGATGGAGTTCAAATACTTTTCGCCCTCCTACTTGGTCCTTTCTTATGGAGTATGGTGACTGGCCATTTCGCATCCTATCCAAATTGATGCCGGTAAATTGCTGACCCAGCTCCGCATCCACCGCCACGGACTTCCAAACCGCCTCCCTGAACCGATGAAAATTCGCAAACTTCCTCCCCCTCAACTGATCCGCAATCCGATCAGGAATAGGTGCGCCAGTCGTCCTCGCCACCTCCCCCAACCAAATGCCCGACACTGGCCGCCCAAACCCCAGCGCCACGCCATGATCATCCCGCCGGTCATAAAACAGCGCATCCGGCGAAGGCAGCTCCATGTCCGCCGGATACCCCGGAATATTGGCACCGACTTGCCCCGGATCAACAGCCGGAAACGTCTCGTTTTCCGGTAGGACCGGGATTACAGGGTTGCCGGGATATACCGGCGAGAGTGGCGGTGTAATCGGTAAGGTGGTCGGGCCGAGCTGTTCGATGCCCGGCGGGACCAGGGGTGTTAGGGTGGTTTATTCTGGCTTGAAACCAGGCTTGTTATGGCGCGCTCGCCATTCTTTTACCTCTTTTAGTATTCCTTCTGGACTGTCCTCCTGATCTTTCTTTGGGTAGAAAATAACGTCTGAGCGATCTGGATGCTCAGTAATCTCATTGAAGTGATCAATTAGTTGGTCTGTGTAATCATTCAGGGCTTCCCCCCTCATGCCGTCAGGAAACTCAAAAAAACAGCGTAAAAAATCGAGAAATTCACTCTTTGTGTACTCCTCATACTTCTTCTTCGCAAAGATCATTGGCCGTTACCTTTATGAATATGGATATGCCGCTTAGGAGTCATAACAACCAGATTTTCCATATCGTAAACCCCGCCGCCTTTTGCCACCTCTACCTTATGGTGCAATTCAAATTTTTTGCGTCCGCCGACTTGATCAAGTTGACTTGGATACGCTGCAGAGCCGTTAAGCATATGTTTCAGATTCCTTTCGTTGAAGCTCTGGCTTAAACCCCAACCGATCCCGACCTTCATACGTTTCACTCAACGACCATCCGGCAGGAGCCCCCGACTTATCAAGGCCTCATGACTACTTCCAATACTTTTAATAAGCTCTTCAAGCCCAACTTGTTCATTAGTACCATCCTTGTTTTTTATGAAGGCCACCCTCGACGGAATATGTTTAAGCGTGCATGCTCGGCAATGCACCTGCTCGATTGTTCGAGCAGATGCGTACGCGGGGCCTGATCTATTCCGGCTTGAAGCCGGGTTTATAAAGACTCAAATTCGGTATAGTCTTCATATTTTTTTGAAGATCATTTAGCAGCCATTCTCGATAAAAGCGATTCGGCGCGATCATCATCTTGATCAACGGTGCCCTTTATCTATCAAAGTGAAGACCAAGGTTTTCACTCTCATATCCTGGGCATATTGAAAAACAACCTTTTTACCGGGATACAGTTCTGGGTCCAACGGGTACGAATCCCACCCCCCAGTCATCCCTATCGGCACTGGCATCTTTATTGGACCTTTCGATGCCATCGGTTCCCCGAAAACCGCATGAACATCAGACTGCGTCATTTCCAACATATATGAAATAGGAAGCTCGCCTTCATATTTCGACATAGAAGGTATGGTTCGTATGAGTGTAACGAAAAGCGTCTCGAACCTCCTCGTCTCACGCCAGAACTCCAACTCAATACCCGGTTCCAGTTCAAGCTCAAGACGATCTCGCCCCTCATATATTTCGGTCAATGTTTGGTCGGGAAGTACGCCCTGCCCTACCAGTACCTCGTGCGAAGTTCCGATACGTTCGATGAGTACTTCAAATTCAAAAACATTCATCAGTACCACCCCTGTTTTTTATGCAAATCGTGCAACAACTCTAGGGCCGCATCTATATCTGACTCTGATGCACCAGACTCCATAAGACCCGGTTTTAGTGCTGCTAGGTTACTGTTCACTGCTGCCTCCAGATCTGCAGCATCATTCATGCTCTTCTCCAAACTGTTGCGTCCACCATACGTCTCACTGAATTCGCGATGGACACTTGAAGGAACGGCAATGCACGGTGCCCGTCGGATCGCTTCCCGGATTTCGAAGGGGCTCATATCGTAACCGTTCATACGAATATGAAACTCCAACGCCTTCCTAGACGGTATGTGATCAATATCCAACCCATCCGCTCTGCTTCGACCACTGAGTTCGTTATACGGCCCCACCTCCAACGGTTCTACCGGAGGGCCGACAAACACCAACCCCGGCGAAGGCAGCTCCATGTCCGCCGGATACCCCGGAATATTGGCACCGACTTGCCCCGGATCAACAGCCGGAAACGTCTCGTTTTCCGGTAGGACCGGGATTACAGGGTTGCCGGGATATACCGGCGAAAGTGGCGGTGTAATCGGTAAGGTGGTCGGGCCGAGCTGTTCGATGCCCGGCGGGACCAGGGGTGTTCGGGGGCCGTTGCCGATGGGAGGCGCCGGCCAGGGTATGACGGCCGGGACGATACCCGGTCTGCCGAGCAGGCTGTTTGGCGTGGTAATGCTGATGCGGTCGAGGTTGAACGGGTTTTCACCCAGCTCTGCCCGCTCCTGGTAACGCAGTTCGAATTGGCGACGCTCACCGACCCAAGTGCTTTTCGGCGCATAGGGCGCAAAGCCACGTTCGATGCGTTTTTGGTTGATTTCGTCTATGTCGCTCCACAGCGTCGGATGCTCGGCCAGGGTTTGCCATACGGCCTGATCGAAAGCACTGAACGACTTGATTTCCCGAGCCCGTAGCTGGTGGCCGAGCTGTTCGGGAATGGCCGCACCCTGGGCCTGGCTTGCGGTGTTCCACCAATCATTCGCTGCCGGTTTGCCAGCGCCCGTGACGATGCCTGAGCCGAGGGGTGGCAAATCGAAAGAGAAATAGGTTGGTGGCAGGCCAGGCACGCAGACGATGCAGTCTTGAATGCGTAGGTCCGCGCCCGCCGGAAGGGTCTCGACTTGTGGCGCCATGAGCATCAGCACTGACGGGGTTGTCGGGGCAGTGTGTGGCACCGCGTCAGTGGCGAACTGTAGTTGCCGGGTTACAACGCCAGGAACTTCGGCCTTATAGAGGCCGGACAGTGGGTCCAGGACTGCATTGATGACCGGAACCTGAGCACTGATTGCCCCGCCGGTACTGGCGACGTGGATCGTGGTGCCTTCGGATACGGTTTCAGGTTTTAGCCGGTGAGGCATTTCTACCGAGCCACCTGCGTCGGCAACTGACCTCAGCCTCTGCTCGTCCGCCAGACCCAGTGCCTGGGCCGGTACGCCAACGCCTTGAAACAATCGTCGACGTTGCTCGACAGTAAGTTCTCCGTTGCCCAGAGGGGTGGTGTGTGTCGCCAGCGCGATAAATAAACCTGGCCCCTTCAAGGCAATGCTCTTTAACTCACCGAGCATCTCCACGGTCGACTGGACAGCCTTGTCCAATACCGCCGTGTCTTGCCGGGGCACAAACACGGTCCCCTGGCTCAATACCATCCCGCCCGCAGTCATCGAAAGCGCAGGCACACTCAGGGTATGGATTTGCCTGAACCGCTCCAGTCGAATGCTTTCATCCACTTGCTGTTTGAAACGGATGCGCTCCGCCCGCTGCTCGGCATACTGACGTTGGCGCTCCCAGACAGCCTCCCGCTCCCGCCAAACCACGGTCTGTTCGGCATGGTGCCGGGCCAGCGAGTTGGACTTTTCGGTGAGTGCCTTGATCTGCTCCGACAGCAGCCGGGCCTCTTGGGCCGCGGTGTAAGCCTGTTCCCAGAGTCGGTGACCTTCTTCAAGCGCGGCGCCGAATTGAGCCAGTCGCGTGCGGTAGTCGTTCGCCGAACGGGTGAGCGGATCCTGTCCGTCGAAGACACGGGCGGCGCTGTTCTTGGCGTTGAGTTCCGTGGTTTTTCGGGCGATCAGCCCGTCGATCTCGTTTTTCTCTTTGGTGATGGTGTATAGCTGCCAGCGTTCGGTCGAGTTCGAAACGGGGGGCCGTTTTGCGGCGGCGATGTCCTTTTGAAGAGATGCGTCGAGTTGTTGCTTTTTGCCCGCGAAGTTCCGATCCACCTCGGCCCGGGTATTGGTGTATCGCTGGACCATTGTCGCCAGCGCTTGTTGCCGTGCCTGGAGACGCGCTTGCTCCTGGGCCATGGCGGTGGCCTTCTCCGCGTCTGCCTTTGCCTGAGCTTCTTGCTGGGCCTTAATCTGTTCGTACCTGGCTCTGGCCCTGGCTTTACGGCGGCGTTTGCTGCGCCTGCTGCCCGAGCCACCAAACCCGCCTGAAAAGCCGCCGCTTCCAATCTGGAAACCGCCACCTGAAGCCGTTGGCCCAGGCCTGATGACTACCGTTCCATCTGATCCATCGCTAAATGTTCGCGTTGCCATACAGATCTCCTTTTCTGTATGGCGCAGCATGGCGATGAAGCCGTGCTGAAGTGCGGTACATAGGTACTGCACCCGGAGACCGTTCGTGTGGTACGAGTGCCTTGTTATCCTTGGCCGATCCCAACGAACCGGCGCTCACCGAAACACCCAAAAACAGGAAAAATCCATCTACCTTGTAGGATTCTGCGACAGGCTGGCGGTTGGTGATCGGACGCACGCCACGTATGATCCCTGACAAACTCCCGCCGAATAGAAGCCTATGTCACTGATAGTTCTATTGCTTTTGCCCTTCATCGGCAGCTGTATCGCGGCGCTGCTGCCGCATAACGCCCGTAACGCCGAATCTTTGCTGGCAGGCCTCGTGGCCTTGGTCGGCACCGTTCAGGTGGCTTTGCTGTACCCGCAGATCGCCGACGGTGGCGTGATTCGTGAGGAGTATTTCTGGCTACCGAGCCTGGGCCTGAATTTCGTGCTGCGCCTGGACGGTTTCGCCTGGCTGTTCGCGATGCTGGTGCTGGGCATCGGCACGCTGGTGTCGCTGTATGCCCGCTACTACATGTCGCCGGACGATCCGGTACCGCGTTTCTTTGCGTTTTTCCTGGCCTTCATGGGCGCCATGCTTGGGTTGGTGATTTCCGGCAACCTGATCCAGATGGTGTTCTTCTGGGAACTGACCAGCCTGTTCTCATTCCTGCTGATCGGCTATTGGCACCACCGCGCCGATGCCCGGCGCGGTGCCTACATGGCCTTGATGGTGACCGGGGCCGGCGGGTTGTGCCTGTTGGCCGGCGTGATGATCCTCGGCCATGTGGTGGGCAGCTATGACCTGGACCAGGTCCTGGCTGCCGGCAACGTGATCCGTGACCACACCCTCTACCCCGTTCTGCTGCCGCTGATCCTGATCGGCGCGCTGAGCAAAAGTGCGCAGTTTCCTTTTCATTTCTGGCTTCCCCATGCCATGGCCGCGCCCACTCCGGTGTCGGCGTATCTGCATTCGGCCACCATGGTCAAGGCCGGTGTATTCCTGCTGGCGCGGTTGTGGCCGTCGCTGTCGGGCAGTGAACAATGGTTTTACATCGTCGGCGGCGCCGGGGCCTGTACGTTGTTGCTGGGTGCCTACTGCGCGATGTTCCAGAACGACCTCAAGGGGCTGCTGGCCTACTCCACCATCAGCCATCTGGGGCTGATCACCCTGTTACTGGGTCTCAACAGTCCGTTGGCCGCGGTGGCGGCGGTGTTTCATATTCTTAACCACGCCACCTTCAAAGCCTCGCTGTTCATGGCCGCCGGGATCATCGACCACGAAAGCGGCACCCGCGATATTCGTCGGCTCAGCGGTCTGGTGCGGCTGATTCCGTTCACCGCCACCCTGGCCATGGTCGCCAGCGCGGCGATGGCCGGAGTGCCGCTGCTCAACGGGTTCTTGTCCAAGGAGATGTTCTTCGCCGAAACCGTGTTCATCTCCGCCACGGCCTGGGTCGAGTTGGCGCTGCCAATCATCGCCACCATCGCCGGGACCTTCAGCGTCGCCTACTCCCTGCGCTTTACCGTGGACGTGTTCTTCGGCCCCACCGCCACCGACCTGCCCCATACCCCCCATGAGCCTCCACGCTGGATGCGAGCGCCGGTGGAGTTGCTGGTGTTCGCCTGTCTGCTGGTAGGCATTTTCCCTGCCCAAGTGGTCGGTTCGTTGCTGGCAGCCGCCGCACTGCCGGTGGTGGGCGGCCCGTTGCCTGAGTACAGCCTGGCAATCTGGCACGGTCTGAACGCGCCGATGATCATGAGCCTGGTGGCGATGTCCGGCGGCATCGTGCTTTATCTGCTGCTGCGCAATCAGTTCAAACTGGGCCACATCACCCATCCACCGTTCATTGGTCGATTCAGCGGCAAGCGGCTGTTCGAGCGCTGCCTGGTGCTAATGATGCGTCAGGGCCGACGACTGGAACGCAAGATCAGTACCCGGCGCCTGCAAGCGCAGTTGTTCTGGCTGGTGCTGGCCGCCGTACTGGCGGGACTGATTCCGATGCTCAACAGCCCGCTGGTGTGGGGCGACCGGCCGAAGATCCCCGGCTCCATCGTGTTCGTGACCCTGTGGCTACTGGCAATTGCCTGCGCCCTGGGCGCGGCCTGGCAGGCCAAGTATCACCGGCTCGCGGCCCTGACCATGGTCAGCGTCTGCGGCCTGATGACCTGCGTGACCTTCGTCTGGTTCTCGGCGCCCGATCTGGCCCTGACGCAACTGGCCGTGGAAGTGGTGACCACGGTGCTGATCCTGCTGGGCCTGCGCTGGCTGCCCCGGCGGATCGAGGATGCAGCGCCGCGGCCCAACAGCGAACGACGCGCCCGCATCCGGCGCCTGCGGGATCTGTTGCTGTCCATCGCCGTCGGTGGCGGCATGGCGCTGCTGTCCTACGCGATGCTGACCCGTCAGACACCCAACGATATTTCTTCGTTTTACCTCAGCCGGGCCTTGCCCGAGGGCGGCGGCAGCAACGTGGTGAACGTGATGCTGGTGGATTTCCGCGGCTTCGACACCTTGGGAGAAATCACAGTGCTGGCGGCGGTGGCCCTGGCGGTCTTCGCCCTGCTGCGCCGTTTCCGACCACCCAAGGAAAGCATGCAGCTACCGGCCCAACAGCGTCTGCTGGCACCCGACGTGGTCACCGATCTGGTCAACCCGCGCCACGCCAGTGATACCGCGCTGGGGTTCATGATGGTGCCGTCGGTGCTGGTGCGCTTGCTGCTGCCGATCTCCCTGGTGGTGTCGTTCTACCTGTTCATGCGCGGTCATAACCAACCCGGTGGCGGTTTCGTCGCCGGACTGGTGATGTCGGTGGCGTTCATCTTGCAATACATGGTCGCCGGCACCCAATGGGTCGAAGCGCAGATGAGCCTGCGTCCGCTGCGCTGGATGGGCACGGGGCTGTTGTTCGCCACGGTCACGGGACTTGGGGCGATGGCCGTCGGTTATCCGTTCCTGACCACCCACACCTGGCATTTCGAGTTGCCGTTGCTGGGTGATATTCACTTGGCCAGCGCGCTGTTCTTCGACATCGGCGTCTACGCCGTAGTGGTCGGTTCGACCCTGTTGATTCTCACCGCTCTGGCGCACCAATCGGTGCGGGCCCACAAGCCTGGCCTGCATCCAAAACCCATTGCACAACCGGTAGCGGGAGGCGCGGCCTGATGGAAGAAGTCATCGCAATAGCAATCGGCGTGCTGGCCGCCTCCGGGGTCTGGCTGGTGCTGCGGCCACGGACGTTCCAAGTGGTCATGGGCCTGTGCCTGCTGTCCTATGGCGTCAACCTGTTCATCTTCAGCATGGGCAGCCTGTTCATCGGCAAGGAACCGATCATCAAGGACGGCATACCCCAGGACCTGCTGCATTACACCGACCCACTGCCCCAGGCCCTGGTCCTCACCGCGATTGTGATCAGCTTCGCCATGACCGCGCTGTTCCTGGTGGTCCTGCTGGCCTCCCGGGGCCTGACCGGCACGGACCATGTGGACGGTCGGGAGCCCAAGGAATGATCTTGACGCCTCATTTGATCGCGGCGCCGATCCTGTTGCCGCTGCTGACCGCTGCATTGATGCTCATGCTGGGCGAGAAGCATCGCCCGCTCAAAGCGCGGATCAACCTGTTATCCAGCCTGCTGGGCCTGGGCATCGCCATGCTGTTGTTGCAGTGGACCCAGGACCAGGCCCTGCCCGCCTCCATCGGCGTATACCTGCCGGGCAACTGGCAGGCGCCGTTCGGCATCGTATTGGTGGTCGATCGTCTGTCGGCGCTGATGCTGGTGCTGACCGGTATCATCGCCGTCTGTGCCTTGCTGTTCGCCACAGCCCGCTGGGATCGTGCCGGGGCGAGTTTCCATGCGCTGTTCCAGATCCAGTTGATGGGCCTCTACGGGGCCTTCCTGACGGCGGATCTGTTCAATCTGTTTGTGTTCTTCGAGGTGCTGCTGGCAGCATCGTACGGTTTGATGCTGCACGGCTCGGGCCGGGCGCGGGTGTCATCGGGGTTGCACTACATTTCCATCAACCTGCTGGCCTCGTCGCTGTTCCTGATCGGCGCGGCGCTGATCTATGGCGTCACCGGCACGTTGAACATGGCTGACCTGGCGTTGAAGGTGCCGCTGGTGCCGGAAGCCGACCGGGGTTTGCTGCACGCCGGGGCCGGAATCCTGGCGGTGGCATTTCTGGCCAAGGCCGGGATGTGGCCGCTGAACTTCTGGCTGGTGCCGGCCTACAGCGCCGCCAGTGCGCCGGTGGCAGCGCTGTTCGCGATCATGACCAAGGTCGGCGTCTACACGATCCTGCGTCTGTGGACGTTGCTGTTCTCCGGCCAGGCCGGTGCCTCGGCGTATTTCGGCGGCGACTGGCTGATCTACGGCGGCATGGCGACGATTGTCTGTGCCGCCATCGCCATTCTTGCCGCCCAGCGCCTGGAACGCATGGCCAGCCTGAGTATCCTGGTGTCCGCCGGAATCCTGTTGTCGGCCATCGGCTTTGCCCAGCCAAACCTGGTGGGTGCGGCGCTGTTCTATCTGGTGAGCTCGACCCTGGCACTCTGTGCGTTGTTCTTGCTGGCCGAGCTGATCGAACGCTCGCGCTCGGCCAATGAACCGTCGCTGGAGGACGATCTCGATGTCCTGCCTCGGCCGCTTGAATCCCTGCAACCGCCCAAGGGCATCAACCTCGATGACGAACAGAAAGCCGTCATCGGGCAAGTCATTCCCTGGACCATGGCCTTCCTCGGCTTGAGTTTCATCGCCTGCACACTGCTGGTGGTGGGCATGCCGCCGCTTTCGGGGTTCATCGGCAAGCTGGGGCTCATGAGCGCGCTGCTCAACCCTCAGGGGCTTGGGGAAAGTGTGGAACCGGTGTCGAACCAGGCGTGGGGGTTGTTGGCGTTGCTGATCCTGTCGGGGCTGGCGTCGTTGATCGCGTTCTCGCGCCTGGGTATCCAGCGTTTCTGGACGCCGCAAGAGCGGCCTTCACCGTTGTTGCGACCTTTTGAATGCCTGCCGATCATCGTGCTGCTAGGGTTGGGCATCGCGTTGACCTTCAAGGCCGAGCCACTGCTGCGCTGCACCCAGGAGGCTGCCGCCGGGCTGAACAATCCCGAACACTATGTGATGTCGGTGCTCGCGACCCGCGCCGTCCCCGGCCCGAAAGCGGACAGCGCACTGACAGAGGTGCAACCATGAAACGTCTGTTTCCTGCCCCGTGGTTGTCCCTGGCACTCTGCTTGCTCTGGCTGCTGTTGAACCTGTCCCTCAGCGCCGGGCACCTGCTGCTGGGGGCGGCACTCGGCGTGCTGGCACCTTTGATGATGCGCCCGTTGCGCCCCAGGCCCATCCATATTCGGCGGCCCTGGGCGGTGCTGCGGTTGTTCCTGCTAGTGGGTCGCGAGGTGCTGGTGTCCAATCTGGCCGTGGCCTGGAGTGTGATGAACGCCGGACACCGCCCACCTCGCTCGCGGTTCATCAAGGTGCCGCTGGACCTGCACGATGCCAATGGCCTGGCGGCGCTGTCGATGATCACCACGGTGATTCCCGGCACGGTCTGGTCGGAACTGGCCCTGGATCGCAGCGTCCTGCTACTGCATGTGTTCGATCTGGACGACGAAGCGGCATTCATCGCGCACTTCAAGGCCACCTTCGAACGGCCGCTGATGGAGATTTTCGAATGAGCCCGTTGCTGTCCAATGCGATTCTGGTGAGCCTGTTCCTGTTCTCGCTGACGATGGTGCTGACCTTGCTGCGTCTGTTCAAGGGGCCGTCGGCGCAAGACCGGGTACTGGCCCTGGACTACCTGTACATCGTGGCGATGCTGATGATGCTGGTGCTGGGCATTCGTTATGCCAGTGACACCTATTTCGAGGCGGCACTGATGATTGCCCTGTTTGGCTTTGTCGGCTCGTTCGCCCTGGCCAAGTTCCTGTTGCGCGGCGAGGTGATTGAATGAACGGCGAACTGTCGATGTGGGTCGAAATTCCCGTGGCGATCCTGCTGGTACTCAGCAGCTTGTTCGCCCTGGCCGGAGCGATCGGCCTGGTGCGTTTGAAGGACTATTTCCAGCGCATGCACCCGCCGGCCCTGGCTTCGACACTGGGCGCCTGGTGCGTGGCACTGGCCTCGATCATCTATTTTTCAGCGCTCAAGTCCGAGCCGGTCCTGCATGCCTGGCTGATACCGATCCTGCTGTCCATCACGGTGCCGGTGACCACCCTGTTGCTGGCCCGGGCCGCGTTGTTTCGCAAACGCATGGCCGGGGATGACGTACCGGCGGAAGTCAGCAGCCGGACGAACGAGCACGGCGGCTGACTTGCCTGGTTTCTCCTGCAATCGCAGCCCCGGCTAGACCGCCCCCTCCGTGGTTTCCGTCAGTGCCGCCAGCACCAGGGGATGCAGTACTGCGCCCGGGTGCTCGGTTTGCCAAGCACTTAGCTGGCGACGCATGGCCGGCGTCCAGAAGCTCTTTATGTGTTGGCGCACACCGTTCACTGCCTGCGCGTGATCCGGTTCACTGGCGAAGTACTGCGCGATCTGGTTAGCCATCTTGATCAGGCTTTCGGAACTCATCGCCGCACCTCGGCTTTCTCGGCATGGCGACGTTCTCTGAGCAGACGCCCCTGTTCATCACTGAAGGCCTGGTAACGCTTCTGCCATTCGGAAGGCTGGCTGACCCGCACGATCTCGACCGCCGTCACTTTGTATTCCGGGCAGTTGGTGGCCCAGTCGGAGTTGTCGGTGGTGATGACGTTGGCGCCCGACTCAGGGAAGTGGAAGGTGGTGTAGACCACCCCAGGCGCCACCCGCTCGGTGACTTTCGCACGCAGTACGGTCTGCCCGGCGCGACTGCCGATACCGACCCAGTCGCCCTCGACGATGCCGCGATTCTCGGCGTCAGTCGGGTGGATTTCCAGGCGGTCCTCCTCATGCCAGGCCACGTTGTCGGTGCGTCGGGTCTGGGCGCCGACGTTGTACTGGCTGAGGATGCGTCCGGTGGTCAGCAGCAGCGGGTAGCGGCCGTTGACCTTCTCCTCGGTGGGCACGTAGCCGGTGAGCATGAAGCGCCCTTTGCCGCGGACGAACTGATCGATGTGCATGGTCGGCGTGCCGTCCGGTGCGGCATCGTTGCACGGCCATTGCAGGCTGCCGTGACGATCCAGTTCGGCGTAGCTGACGCGGCTGAAGGTCGGCGTCAGGCGAGCGATCTCATCCATGATCTGCGAAGGATGGCTGTAGTGCATCTTGTAGCCCAAGGCATCGGCCAGGGCCACGGTGGCTTCCCAGTCGGCCTTACCGGCCAGCGGTTCCATCACCTTGCGCACCCGGGAGATGCGGCGCTCGGCGTTGGTGAAGGTGCCGTCCTTCTCAAGGAACGAGCTGCCCGGCAGGAACACATGGGCGAACTTGGCCGTCTCGTTGAGGAAGATATCCTGCACCACCACGCATTCCATGGCCGACAGCGCCGCAGTCACGTGCTGGGTGTTCGGGTCGCTCTGGGCGATATCCTCGCCCTGGCAGTACAGCGCCTTGAAGGTCCCGTCCAGCGCTGCTTCGAACATATTGGGAATGCGCAACCCCGGATCGGGTTGCAGCGTCACGTTCCAGGCCTGTTCGAACTGGGCGCGTACCGTCTCGTTGGAAATGTGCCGATAGCCCGGCAACTCGTGGGGGAAAGAACCCATGTCGCAGGAGCCCTGGACATTGTTCTGCCCGCGCAGCGGATTCACCCCGACCCCTTCGCGGCCGATGTTGCCGGTGACCATGGCCAGGTTGGCGATACCCATCACCGAGGTGCTGCCCTGGCTGTGTTCGGTGACGCCGAGGCCATAGTAGATAGCCGCATTGTTAACGCTGGCGTACAGCCGCGCGGCAGCACGGATCTGCTCGGCGGGCACGCCACACACCGGTCCCAGGACTTCGGGCGAGTTTTCCGGCTGGCTGACGAAGTCGCGCCAACGGGTGAAATCCGCCGCCTCGCAGCGCTCCTCGACGAAAGGCTGGTTGACCAACCCCTCAGTGACAATCACATGGGCCAGCGCATTGAGCATGGCCACGTTGGTGCCCGGACGCAGTTGCAAGTGCAGGTCGGCACGGGCATGGGGGGAGTCCACCAGATCGATACGACGCGGGTCGATGACGATCAGCCGAGCGCCCTGGCGCAAGCGACGCTTGAGCTGGGAGCCGAACACCGGGTGAGCGTCGGTGGGGTTGGCGCCCATCACCAGGATCACGTCGGCCTTCATCACCGAGTCGAAATTCTGGGTGCCGGCGGATTCGCCCAAGGTCTGCTTGAGGCCATAACCCGTGGGCGAATGGCAGACCCTGGCGCACGTGTCGACGTTGTTGTTGCCGAAAGCGGTGCGCACCAGTTTCTGCACCAGATAGGTTTCTTCGTTGGTGCAGCGGCTGGAGGTGATGCCGCCGATGGAGTCGCGCCCGTATTTGAGCTGGATGCGGCGCAATTCGCTGGCCGCGTAGGTGACCGCCTCTTCCCAGCTGACTTCCTGCCACGGGTCGCTGATGTGTTTGCGGATCATCGGCGTGGTGATGCGGTCCGGGTGGGTGGCGTAACCCCAGGCGAAGCGGCCCTTGACGCAGGAGTGGCCATGGTTGGCCTGGCCGTTCTTGTCCGGGACCATGCGCACCAGTTGCTCGCCTTTCATTTCGGCGCGGAAGGAGCAGCCCACACCGCAATAGGCACAGGTGGTGATGACACTGCGCTCCGGTTGGCCGATCTCCACGACGCTCTTGTCGATCAGGGTCGCCGTCGGGCAGGCCTGGACGCAGGCGCCGCAGGAGACGCATTCGGAGTCGAGGAAGTTGTCACCGCCGGCCGCCGCTACGCGGGAATCGAAGCCGCGTCCGGTGATCGTCAGGGCAAAGGTGCCCTGGATTTCCTCACAGGCACGCACACACCGGTTACAGACGATGCACTTGCTCGGGTCATACTCGAAATAGGGGTTGGAGACGTCCTTGGCTTCGGCCAGGTGATTGGCGCCTTCGTAGCCGTAGCGCACCTCGCGCAGGCCCACCTGCCCCGCCACCGTCTGCAATTCGCAATTACCGTTGGCTGCGCAAGTCAGGCAGTCCAGCGGGTGATCGGAAATGTACATTTCCATCACGTTGCGCCGCAGATCGGCCAGTTTGGACGTTTGAGTGCGCACCACCATGCCTGGCGTCACTGGCGTGGTGCAGGACGCCGGGTAGCCGCGCATACCGTCGATCTCCACCAGGCACATGCGGCAGGAGCCGAAGGCTTCCAGGCTGTCAGTGGCGCAGAGTTTTGGAATGGTGGTGCCGAGCATGGCCGCCGCGCGCATCACCGAAGTGCCGGAGGCGACGCTGATTTCGCGGCCATCAATGGTCAGGCTGACCTGCACATCGCTTTCACGTGCCGGGGTGCCAAGGTCGATATCGCTGCTTGGGTCGAAGATATTGATCATTGGTCGGCCTCCGTGGTCGCCAGACCGAAGTCGGCGGGAAAATGCTTGAGGGCGCTGCCGACGGGAAAGGAAGTCATCCCACCCAGGGCGCAGAGCGAGCCGTATTGCATAGTGTCGCAAAGGTCATGCAGCAGCAGTGCCTGCTCCTGGCGCGCAGCGGCATCGGTGCTGGCGATCAAGCGGTCCACCACTTCCACGCCACGGGTGGAGCCAATCCGGCACGGCGTACACTTGCCACAGGACTCCTCGGCGCAGAACTGCAGGGCGAAACGGGCCATCTGGGCCATGTCCAGGCTGTCATCGGCCACCACCACGCCACCGTGGCCGAGCATGGCGCCCATGGCGGCGAATGCCTCGTAGTCCAACGGCGTGTCGAACTGCGAAGGCGGCACCCAGGCACCCAACGGTCCACCCACCTGCGCGGCCTTGAGTGGCCGACCGCTGGCGGTACCGCCACCATAACCTTCCACCAGCTCACGCAGGCTCAAACCGAAGGCGCGCTCCACCAGACCACCGTGGCGGATGTTGCCCGCCAGTTGAAAAGGCATCGTGCCCAGGGAACGGCCCATGCCGAAATCACGGTAAAACTGCGCGCCCTTCTCCAGGATCACGGGCACAGAGGCCAGGGTCAGCACGTTGTGCACCAGTGTCGGCAGCCCGAACAAACCTTGCAGCGCCGGCAATGGCGGTTTGGCGCGAACGGTGCCGCGCTTGCCCTCCAGCGATTCCAGCAGGGCGGTTTCCTCACCGCAGATGTAGGCCCCGGCGCCCACCCGGACTTCCAGCTCGAACGCGCGACCGCTGCCGCCCACGTTCGTCCCCAGGTAACCCGCCTCGCGAGCGATGCCCAGCGCGGCGTTGAGGGTGGCAACCGCGTCCGGGTATTCCGAACGCACATAGATGTAGCCCATGGTCGCGCCGACGGCGATGCCCGCGATAATCATGCCTTCGATCAAAAGGAACGGATCGCCTTCCATCAACATGCGGTCGGCAAAGGTGCCGGAGTCGCCCTCATCGGCGTTACACACCACGTACTTCTGTGCCCCTACCGCGTCGCGAACGGTGCGCCACTTGATGCCCGCCGGGAAGGCCGCGCCACCGCGGCCACGCAGGCCGGAATCGAGCACGCTGGCGACCACCTCTGCGCCGTCCATCTGGATCGCCCGCGCAAGCCCGAGAAAACCACCTTGGGCACGGTAATCGTCCAGAGACAGCGGTTGAGTGACGCCGGCACGCGCAAACAGCAGACGCTGCTGGCTTTTGAGATACGGGATTTCTTCAACCGGCCCCAAGGCCAGCGGATGGCTGGCAGGATCTCCCGCCAGGGCATCGAGCAGGCTCGGCACGTCTTGCGGCGTGATCGGGCCAAAGCCCAGCCGACCATTGGCGGTTTCAAGCTCCAGCATCGGCTCCAACCAGTAGAGCCCACGGGAACTGGTGCGGCGCAGCTCAAGCGGCAGTTGTCGACGCTCAGCCTCACTCACCAGTGCAGCGGCGACCTTGTCCGCCCCCACGGCACGGGCCACTGAATCACGGGGGATACAGAGCTTCAGCATGCGCCCTCCTCCATACAACCCTTCACCAGCTCGCGCAAGCGCTCGGGGGTTAACCGCGCATGCAGCTCACCGTCCAGCTCCAGAGCGGGTGAACAGACGCAGGCACCCAGGCAATAGACGGGACGCAGGCTGATGCTGCCATCGGCACTGGTGCCGTGGTCATCCAGCGCCAGTTGCTCACGCAACTGCGCAGCCAGGCCTTCGGCCCCCATGCTCTGGCAGGACTCGGCCCGGCACAGACGCAGCGTATGGCGCGCCGGCGGCGAGGTCCGAAAATCGTGGTAGAAGCTGATTACGCCGCGCACTTCAGCCTGGCTGAGGTTCAAGGCATGGGCAATCTCCGGGACGGCGGCGTCGGGAACGTACCCGCAGCCTTCCTGGATGGCGTGGAGAATCGGCAGCAAGGCACCGGGGGTGTCCTTTTCGCGCTGCAACACGCTATGAATCAGAGGCAGGTGAAGCGTCTCATCAGGCATAAACGTACCTCGGCATCTCGAACGACACCGCCGCATGGGCGATGGCCGTCCGGAGTCTTGGCTGCGGTGCCGGGCCACGTCACGGACGCGTGGCTGATCCAGTCACCATTCTTCTCGCTCTCCGGCCAAGTGTCTAGGCGCACCAGGTCCGGGGCATCGTTACAGCTTGCCATTCCCGGGGGGTGGCGATTGCACACAGACGACTTAACGTGTCCTGAAAGCGACTTGATCCGGGAAGCGGTCAGCCCTCATAGCTTAATTCACTATTGGGTATTGGCCAGCCGATGCTACCGGTGGTGGTTTTTGGGGGGCTACATATCCTTGCGCTTAGGCGAGCTGCTCGAAAGTTGTCATGTCGAGGTGCAAATACTTATGACTCGCGGTATTTCAATGGATGAGTTCCTGAGCGGTGGCTGCCAGCTGACGACCCACCCTATCCTTTAACGTGTCGATGAAGCGGGTGATTTTTGCATCGACAAACTGTCGTGAGTTATAGATGGCATAGACGTTGCGCTCATACGTATGGAAGTCAGGCAAAACCCGCACCAGCTTCCCGGAGCGCAAATCGTCGACAGCCGTAAACCCGGCCAGCAACCCAATTCCAGCCCCCTCCCGAATAGCCACCGCCATCGCATCCATATCGTTCACACTGAAACTTGGCCCGGCAGGGACAAATGTCGCGTCGCCCGCCTTGCTCTTCAGTTGCCATTCATCCCTGACATAGTCCACGGTGCCCAGCAGCAGACACTGGTGATCAGCGAGATCTTTCGGCGTCACGGGCGGCGCATGTCGAGCCAGGTAGTCTGGTGATGCCACCAGAACGCAATGGCTGACACCGATCTTTTGGCTGACATACGCCGAATCAGGCAGCGTTCGGGCAATCAGAATTGAGACATCCAGCTGGTCTTCAAGCAGGTTAGGCATGCGCTGGGAAAGCAATAAATCCACAGTGACATCCGGAAAATGTTTGCGGTATTCCAGCACGGCCCCCGTGACCAGATGCCGGGCCAGTCCGGGTACGCAATGCACACGTAGTGTTCCCCTGGGCTGCAAGGCCGCGTTGCTTGCTTCGGCTTCCGCACTCTCAAGATCAGCCAGAATTTTCCTGCACCGCTCATAGAACCGCCGCCCCGCATCGGTGACCGACAGGCGCCGGGTCGAGCGTTGCAATAGACGCGCATCGAGCACGTTTTCAAGTGCAGAAACAGCACGCGATACGTTACCTACTGTGGAGTCCAGATGATTTGCCACGGCAGTGAAACTGCCCATCTCGACAACCTTTATGTAGACCGACATGTTCGAAAGCTTATCCATTGCGACCTTCCTTCAGATCTGACGCATACCCGTGACAACACGCATTTTTCCATGATGCTACACGCTCGTCCCGAGGCTCGATATTACCTCTGCTGACAACAATGATTCCCTCTGGGCCGACTAAATCAACGGTGTCGCCTTCCATAGACTTGGTTGCACAGGCCGCCTCAACAGGCCCTGCGGCAAAGCCACTCAGGCGCCGAGCGTCATACCAAACCCTGACAACCAAATGAAGGCCACATCATGAACACTCCCTACGACCCGCTTTATCTTTTCATCGGTGGTGAATGGATCAGTGACCAAGGGCGCGACACTGCTGCTGTCGTTAACCCGGCGACCGGACGGATTATCGGGCGCGTCCCCCTCGCCACCGCAGGTGACCTTGATAACGCCCTTGAGGTGGCTCGACTGAGCTTCGAACAATGGCGCCAGACCGTACCTGACAAACGCGCAAAAATCCTCAAGCGGGCCGCCGACCTGATCATTGAACGAGCCCCGCACATCGCCGCGCAAATGACCCTGGAAGAAGGCAAGCCACTGGGTGAAAGCATGGATGAAGTGACACGTGCGGCGGAATACTTCGAGTGGTTCGCCGAGAGCGCCCGGCGTATTGATGGCCGCGTGGTACCGGCCAACCGTCCTGGCGTACTGCAACTGGTCAAACGCCAGGCCATCGGCCCAGTGGCAGCGTTCACACCCTGGAACTTCCCGGCCATTACTCCAGCCCGCAAGCTCTCGGCAGCCTTGGCCGCCGGGTGCAGCGTTATCCTCAAACCAGGTGAAGAAAGTCCTTCCACAGCGCTGGCCCTGGCTCGTGCGCTCGACGACGCAGGCTTGCCCAAAGGGGTGCTGCAGGTGGTCTTCGGCGTACCGGATCAAGTGTCCAGCCATCTGATCGCCTCACCGATCATTCGCAAAGTGACCTTTACCGGCTCAGTGCCCATCGGTCGCCTGCTATCTGCCCGAGCTGCCGAAGGCGTTAAGCCCATCACCCTTGAGTTGGGTGGGCACGGCCCCGTGCTCGTATTCGAAGATGCAGATATTGAAAAGGCTGCAACCGAAGGTGTCGCGAACCGGTTTCGTGGGACCGGACAGGTGTGCATTTCATCCACTCGATTTCTGATCCAGCGTGGTGCCTATCAAGCATTTGTCGATCACTTTGTCGCTGCAACCAAAGCCCTGAGAATCGGCGATGGCCTGCATCCAGACACTCAAGTAGGTCCCTTGGCCAACCCAAGGCAATTGGCAAAGATGGAAGAACTGGTGGCCGATGCCGTCGAGAAAGGTGCACGGGTATTGGTCGGTGGCGAAGCCTTGTCACGTGAAGGCTTCTTCTTCCAGCCCACCGTTCTGGCGGATGTGCCGCTGAACGCCCGAGTCATGCACGAAGAACCCTTTGGCCCCATCGCAGTGCTGATGCCGTTCGATGAATTGGCGGATGGACTGAAAGAAGCGAACCGCCTGCCCTACGGGCTCTCAGCGTACGCATTCACATCCAGTGCGCGAACCGCAATTGACGTTGCTGACGGATTGGAGGCCGGAATGATCGGGATCAACCAATACCGCATCGTCGCCACCGAGCTTCCGTTCGGCGGCATGAAAGAAAGCGGTCATGGCTCGGAAGGCGGCATTGAAGGCATCGAGCACTATCTGACCCACAAATTCATCAGCCAGGTTTAAGGAGGATTCCCATGTCCAAGATCAATTTCAGCAGTCCCCGCGAAGCGGCGCGCGCGTTCACTCCGAAGCTGTCGCAGTTCGTCGACTCGACGCTTTATCCGCAGATCTGGAGCGATCCGGCATTGTCCCCCCGCGACCGCAGCCTGATCACCGTGGCCGCATTGATCGCCGGAGGCCACTCGGAAGAATTGCCCGCTCATTTACGCCGGGCGGTCGGCAATGGCGTTAACCATGACGAAATTGCCGCGGCGATCACTCACCTGGCTTTCTACGTGGGCTTCCCTGGTGCCATTACCGCGTCTGCTATCGCCAACGCCACGTTTACCGAATCGGAGAAAAACCCAGCATGAAAGCCATCAACATCAGAGAATTTGGTGCCGCAGACGTCCTGGAACTCGCAGAGGCTGCCAACCCTGAAGTGCGGCCTACCGACCTGCTAGTGCGTGTCTATGCCGCGGGAGTGAACCGTGCGGATCTGACTCATCGAACGGGTGGCTATGGCCATCCTAATTTCGGTGACTCCCTGATCATCGGGCTGGAGATCGCCGGTGAGGTGATCGAAGCAGGCAGTGAGGTGAGCGGATTTGAGGTGGGTGATCGAGTGATGGGCGTTGTTGGAGGCGGCGCCTATGCCGAACTGGCTCGAATCGACTACCGCATGGCCATGCACATCCCTGCACAGCTGGACTATGTGCACGCGGCAGCAATTCCGGAGGTCTTCGTCACCGCCCATGAAGCGATGATGCATCTGGCTCGGCTCAAGGCCAGCGACTCGGTGCTGATTCACGCGGCTGCTGGAGGCGTTGGGTCTGCCGCCGTGCAACTGGCTTACGCCACAGGCGCCACGGTGTATGCGACAACTGAAGGCAGCAAGTTGTCTCGTGTCGAGCACTTGGGGGCAGATGTTGCAATTGACTACAAGACACAGGACTTCGCCGAAGTCATTGCCGATAAAACCAACGGTCGAGGCGTCGATGTCGTCATCGACTTCGTCGGCGAGCCCTACTTCGCACGAAACGTCGCGTCCCTTGCGCATGGCGGCCGCCTGATTCAGGTTGGCATCCTCGGCGGTGGCGGCAAAGTAACTATAGAGCTGGAGCAGATCCTCTACCGTCACTTGCAAATCATTGGCACGGTCATGAAGTCCCGCACGCAGCCGGAGAAGCACGACATGATCAGGCGCTTCCGCGAGCATTGGCTTGATCGCTTCGATGGCGCTGCAAGCCTCGAGCCTGTCGTTGACAGCACGTTCCCGTTATCACGTGCTGCCGATGCACATCGCCGGATGGAATCTTCAGCGAACGTCGGAAAAATCATTTTGACCCTGCAGCCTGAAGACTTGGTTTGAGTCTGGCCGTCTTGCGATAGAACTGAAAACGGTGCCCCTGGTGGGCACCCTTCAGGATGAAAAACCGTCTTCACAGGGCTAGGCCCTTTGTTCCATGGCTTCTCAGGTACTACGGTCGTATTCGCCTTCTCAGTAACTCGGATAACAGCATCGGCATCCCGGACTCCTGATTACCCAGCTTATTTCCTGGCCCATAGGCTTCCCCTGTTGACGCGTCCCCCTGCACCTCATGGCGCAACATGCATGACTCGGGGTCTGGTTGATTCGCCATTTCTTACCCCTATCGAACTTCAAACTCATCAACGCAGCCGCCCACTGTTTCATGCCCTCTGGCAGCGGTGCCCCTTTTGTTCGTCGTTGCTTTAACGGTATGTTTAAGTCCTCAACTCGAGGACGACCTATGGCCATCCACGCACCCACCGTCACGCAAAAACACTTGGCAGTGTTAATCGACGCCGACAACGCCGCCGCGGCAATTGTTGAAGGTTTATTCGAAGAAATCGCCAAGTATGGTGTCGCCAACGTCAAGCGGATCTATGGCGACTGGACTGGCCCTCAGTTGGGCGGATGGAAAAAGGTGCTGCTCGACCATTCGATTCAGCCTATTCAACAGTTCGCGTATACCAAAGGTAAGAACGCAACAGACAGTGCGTTGATCATCGACGCAATGGACCTGCTGTACACCCGCCGCTTCGATGGTTTCTGCCTGGTCTCGAGCGACAGTGACTTCACCCGACTCGCATCGCGGTTACGAGAAGAAGGTTTGACGGTCTATGGGTTTGGTGAAGAAAAAACCCCGAGACCGTTCGTATCGGCCTGCGACAAGTTCATCTATACCGAATTGCTGCGCGGTGAAGTGCTTGGCGCTTCAAGCAATGGACATGATCGACCCGAACCCGAGTCACCCGCCGAAATTGAGACCGTCAATGTCGCCAGTGCGCCCGAGGCAAAAAAACTGCCCAAGGCACCCGTAAGTTTCATTGCGAAGATCTTGGATGACATTGCCGACGAGGATGGCTGGGTTCACCTGGGTGCGCTGGGCACCAACATCAGCAAATTGAGACCTGAATTCGACCCTCGCACCCATGGTTATAAAAAACTCAGTGAGTTAATCAAGGGATATCCGGATACGTTTGAACTACAAACTAGAGGAACGTCTGGAGTGGGTGGTTCAGTACTCTATGCCCGGCATCGACAGCCCGGTTTGTAGCCCCCGTCACCGACGACCGCTCTTGGCCCATAGGGTGTGAAAACGCTGTCTTTGGAGAAATTTTACAAAACTATGATGTATTGCCGGTCGCCAGGACTATATCGATTCCAAAGGGACGAAAATGACGTTAACTGTCGAAAGGTTGGTCAGGATAGCCATGGCCAATCCAATAAACGCTGAAATCACCTCGCGCTTACCTTCACTCGGTTTGAATCAATGCATGCTCACTGCAGGCTGCCTGTTCCAAGCCGTCTGGAATCATCAGTCACAACTGCCGCCAGCTTGGGGGGTGAAGGATTACGACGTTTTTTACTTCGACAGTAATCTGTCTTGGGACGCTGAGAATGAGGTCATCAACGCAGCTCAGCGTCTCTTCCAAGACCTCGAAGTGAACGTTGAGATCAAGAATCAGGCTCGCGTTCACCTGTGGTACCGCCAGCGGTTTGGTGCGGACTATCCCCAGCTTCAGTCGGCTAAAGACGGAATTGATCGCTACCTGGTTTCCGGTACCTGCATTGGTTTGGATGTTGAAACTGGCGAAGTCTATGCTCCCAACGGCCTGACCGACACCGAGCAAGGACTCCTTCGCATCAACCCAAAGAATCCCAAGCCAGACCTGTTCGATCAGAAGGTGAAAAGTTATCAGGCTCGCTGGCCTTGGCTCAGGATCGTAGAAACCCAAAGTTGAATCGAAACGCTCGGAGTATGCCGGCGAAGCAACTTATTGGACAATCAAAGCGCTTGGCGAGCAGCGCGTCACACCGGACATCAACGACCTCGGCTTCAATGAGCGTCTGGGCCTGATGGTCGACCGCGAACTGGCCGAGCGCGAAGGGCATTCGTCAGTTATTCAAGAACTTGACCACCAGAGGGTTCAATTCAGCGGAGCACTCCTCCGGCAACCAATGCCCACAATTGGGCAAGACTTGGCCTTGTACATCGGTCGCGTACTGTTTCATCTGATCCACTTGAAATTGCCCCATTCCGCCGTGCCCTCCACCGCCGATTGCCAGCACGGGCATGTTCAGGGAAGTCTTCGACAGCTCGACGTTTTCAGTGATCGAGTGGTTAAGCGCTCGGTAGTATTCAAACGACGCGTTCAGCGTATGAGGCTTGGCGTATGACTTGGCGTAAAGATCGAGCAGCTCAGGCGTAAAGGCATCCTTGTTGGTAGCGTGTTCTTTGATGAAGTGCGAGAGGAACAACTTTTCATGCCCAGTGATCAACCTTTCGGCCAATTGGTTGCCAGCGGCAAAGAAGCTGAAATGCCAGACCAGTGACTCACCCTGTGGTGAGAATGCCGGGAAATCGTACATGCGCTTGTCGGGAATCGGTGCCTCCATGTACACCAGTTTCCTTATCTGGCTTTGGTGGGTTACTGCCATGGGATAGGTGTTCCAGATACCGATGTCATGCGCAACCAAGTCAAACGGCTGATTGCCGCTTAGCTGTGTCGCGAGGGCGAACAGATATTTCGAGACGTCAGTGCCGGTGTAACTGGTCTTGGGCGGTTCCGACTCGCCCAGGCCCGGTAAATCCACCGCAACTACGGTGTGAGTCTTCGCGAGTTCGGGCATCAAGCTGTGCCACTCATACCAGGCTTGACCAAATCCGTGGACCAGGTAAACCAAAGGCCCGGAACCGCCCTTCACATAGTGGAGTCTGACGCCGTCTATGGTTTTGAATTCACTCTTGAATCCCGCTGGAACAGGAAACTCTGCCGCTTGAGCCAAGCATGGCAAAGCCAGGGTGATTGCGACTGTGGCGAGGGCCAATCTAATGCGCTTTTTCATTTTATTTATCCATCGAGTTATGACTGAAAATTACGACCATGCGAAGGCGTGCTATCCCCGATCAATGACCGTGGAGCGCCTGGGTGGTGTGCCGTTGACCTTGCGGAAAACCATGCGCCCGTGCCCGAAATGCAATGGCCAGGCTGATCAATAGCAACGCCAGCAACACGCCCGGAAATGCACTCGTTCCCCATTGGCCGAGTAACACGCCACCCAGCAGTCCACCGCCGGCAATAGCGCTGTTCCAGACCACGACGTTCATGGAGAGCGCAACGTCAGCGCCCTTACCTGCTGCGTCGGCAAGTGCTGTTTGCAGCAGGGTGGCCGCGCCACCAAAGGTCAGTCCCCAAATGAAGACACCCACGTAAATGGCCGTGACGGAGCCTGAGAACATTCCGAGGAAAATCGAAACCGCTGAGAATGTTGCAAGGCTGGCCAGCACGGTTGTTCGCAGGTGCCGATCAACCAACCGACCCGTGAGCCAGATGCCTGCCAGTGCCGCGACACCAAATGTGAGCAATACCAAATCGACGTGACTGTTCAGCCCAGCCTTGGAAACGAAGGGCGCGACATAGGTGTAAAGAATGTTGTGGGCCAGCATCCAGGTGAAGACGACAGCCAATACCGAGCGGACGCCTGGGGTGAAAAACACCTGACGTAACGGCATGCGCTGTGAGGATGATTGGCCTGGATAATCCGGCACTTTGATCAGCACCCAAACGATCAATACCAGGGTCATGCCGGACATCAATCCAAAGGCCAGGCGCCAGCCCATGAATCCACCCAGCCAGGTTCCCATGGGCACACCCAACGACAACGCGATGGGCGTACCCACCATCGCCACCGCCAATGCGCGCCCCTGCAAATGAGGGGCGACCATGCGCCGTGCGTAACCCGCGATAAGGCTCCAGGCCAGCCCCGCTGAAACCCCGGCGAAAAACCGTGCAATCAGCGTCAGCCAGTAATCGGAAGACAGCGCCGTGAGGGAGTTGAATGCCAGGAAACCGACAATGGTCACCAGCAGTACCGTTCTACGACGCCAGCTTTGCGTGGCAATGGTCAGCGGGATTGCTGCCAGCAATGACCCCAATGCATAGACAGTCACCATCTGTCCGGCCAGAGACGCAGAGACACCCAGCCCACTGCCAATTCCGGGCAGCAAGCCCGCTGGCAAGGTCTCGGTGACAATGCAAATGAAACCCGTCATGGCCAGTGCAAGTAATGCCCCAAGCGGAAGTTTTGCGCTCTGTCGCTCATCTGTAGTCATTTGCTATCCCACATATATATCGATCGGTACAATATGGAGGTGTGCCGCGATCTAGTCAACGACTTATATATCGATTAGTATTTAATTGATCGAAAGGAGGTTCACATGGCACAGATGGGACGCCCACGCACCTTTGACCGTGGCGTGGCGATTACTCAGGCGATGCATTTGTTCTGGGAGCACGGCTACGACGCAACATCACTCAGCCAGCTCAAGGCAAATATTGGCGGCGGCATCACCGCACCCAGCTTCTACGCTGCATTCGGCTCAAAGCAGGCGCTGTTCAATGAGGTGATGGAGCGTTATCTGAACACCCATGGCCGGGTGACCGATAGTCTGTTTGACACCACACTCCCCCCGAGAGAGTCGATCGAACTCACGCTGCGGCGCTCCGCAAAAATGCAGTGCGAGCCCGACCACCCGACAGGATGCCTGGTGGCGCTGGGTCTGCTGAGTGCCTGCACGGATGAAAGCAAAGCCATCTCGCAGCCGCTGGCTGACGCCAGATCCTTGAACCGTGCAGGGATGGTGGCGTGTGTCGAACGCGCTATCGCATCCGGGGAGCTACCAACCACGGTCGTGCCCGAGACATTGGCCACGGTGTTTGACAGCTTTCTGTTGGGGATTTCGGTACTGGCCCGAGACGGCGTGCCCCTCAAACAGATAGATGACGCGGTGACGCAAATCATGACGCTATGGGATGCGTGGTGTATCGGTCGTCCGACTATTGGTTCAGGCAAAACGGCAGAAAACAGCGACCCCCCGCTCCCAGCAAACGCATCGACATCGAGCCAATGAGACGAAAGGAGATCTTGGCCTGTTGATGGCCGATTCCTGCCGGTCACGAACAGCTGCTTTTGGCAATTCGAAGCCCTTCGCATCAAACAGGATCAACCCTCGGATGGGTTTATCTTCTAGAGATGATTCCCCAACTGCCGCCCAGAGAACGCATCATCGTTGCCGCTAAGGCGCTGTTCATGGAGCACTGCGCTGCTGTCGCAGTCGACCTATTCGTTATTCAACGACCAATAAACAATGGGTCCAGCAAGTACCCCGCCAAAAAACGCCCATTCGCCCAAGCCATACGCAAAACATCTGAACTCAGTACATAACATATATTTTCAATTCCCTTGCACCGGTGACTAGCATTCGCCCGGACGCTGCGTGGCCTTGTGTCGGCGGCGTCCACCTCCAATAAAAATAATCAGGAGACATCAATGCACAGGTCACCGAAGCCGCTCGCCGCGGCAATTGCGGCCGCTGCGCTGGGCGCGGGTTTGCCGGGTGTGGTCATGGCCGACTTTCTTGCGGACAGCAAGGCATCGCTGGAGCTGCGCAATTTCTACTTCAACGCCGATTACCGACAGGAAGACGCTAACCAGTCGAAACGCGAAGAATGGGCGCAGGGCTTTCTATTCAATTACCAGTCCGGATTTACCGAAGGGCCGGTGGGGTTTGGTATCGATGCGATTGGCCTGCTGGGGGTAAAGCTCGACTCGGGGCCGGACCGACAGAACTCCGGTCTGTTGCCGGTCGGCGATGACAAGGCCCCGGATGAGTACAGCCAGTTGGGCGTCACAGCCAAGGCGCGTTATTCGAAAACCACGCTGTTCGCCGGGACTTTGGTGCCGAAGCTTCCGACCGTGCTGCCCAACGATTCACGCCTGCTGCCGCAAACCTTTCGCGGCGGGATGCTGACGTCGCGGGAAATCAAAGGGCTGACGCTGAACGCCGGTCGCCTGACCCAGAACAGCCTGCGCAACTCCGCCGCCAATGAGGACATGCTGGTGGCCGGCAAAGGCATCAGAGGCGGTCAGGCCAGCGACCAGTTCGATTTTGCCAGCGCCAGCTATCGTTGGACGCCCAAACTGACCACGGGCTATCACTACGCCCATCTGGATCAGAACTACAAGCAGCACATCTTCAACCTGGCGCACGTGCTGGCGCTGGGCGAGGACCAGGCGTTCAAGAGCGATCTGCGCTTCGCCCGTTCCACCGAGGCTGGGAACACCAACGTCGACAACGATGCCTTTGGCGCCAAGTTCACCTATGAGCTGGGCGGTCACGCGTTCGGTGCGGCGTACCAGAAGATGAGTGGCGAGACGGGTTTTCCGCATATCAATGGCACCAATTCGTATCTGGTGAACTACGTGATGATCTCGCCGGACTTCGCCAGCCCCGGCGAGAAGTCCTGGCAGTTGCGCTACGACTACGACTTCGCGGCCTTGGGCCTGCCTGGGTTGAGCTTCATGACCCGCTATGTACGGGGCGACGACTTCGACGGCCCTGGCGGACGCGACGGCCGTGAGTGGGAACGCAATACCGACATCGGCTACGTGTTCCAGCAAGGCGCTCTGAAGAACTTCGGCGTGAAGCTGCGCAACGGCACCTACCGAAGCACGGGCAATGACATCGATCAGACCCGCTTCATCCTCAGCTACACCTTGTCGCTGCTCTAACGCCCGCCCACACCGTACCGTTGCCCGAGCGGGCAACGGTTTGCTGAACAGGATATTCATCATGACTTTGCAAAAGACACTGCTGTCCCTGGCCGTGGCGTTCGCCCTGGCCACCACCCATCTGAGCGCACAGGCGGCAGACACTGCCGACCTGCCCTGCCGCACCACGGCTGAATGCGCGGCCGAGGCGGCGAAGATTGGCGCGACGGTCGATCGTGCCGCTGCCAAGCCCAGCAAACACGACAACCAGTTCGCCTGGGTCAACCGGATCAACAAAGCGTCCATCGTCATGCTGACCGAAGAAGACATCGTCAGCCGTCAGCAGGGGCAAGAGATCGCCCGCGGCGTTGAGTACGTGATTGATCAGGCCGGCAAACCCGACGGCAAGAAGCCCAGCGACGTGCTACAGATCGAGCGCATCATGATCGACAAGATCGGCCCGCAGGCCTCGCTGATCCACTCCGGCCGCAGTCGCCAGGACATGTACGCCACCTACCGCCTCGCGACCTTGCGCAGCCAACTGCTCGATTACACCGATGCGATGAATGACACCCGCGCGCAACTGCTGAAGCTGGCGAAGGATAACGTCGACACACTGATCCCCGCCTACACCAATGGCGTGCAGGCGCAGCCGATCACCTACGCCCATTACCTGCTGGCCTACGAGGCCGCGTTCGAGCGCGACGCCCAGCGTATTCGCGAGCTGTACGAGCGTCTGAATCTCAGCCCTATGGGTACGGCGGTGCTGGCCAATTCCGGCTGGCCGCTCAACCGTGAGCGCCTGGCCGAACTGCTAGGTTTCGATGGTGTGCGCGAAAATTCGCTGGATGCCGGACAGGTCTCGACCTATGACATCCCCATCGAGGCGGCCGGGATCGCCTCGTCTTCAGCGATCCGTGTCGGCGCGATGCTGGGCGACATCCATACGCAATATCATCAGATTCGCCCCTGGCTGCTGCTTGAGGAAGGCGCCACCTACACCAGCAGCGCCATGCCGCAGAAGCGCAACCCGGGCCTGATCATGCGCGCGCGGGAATCGGCCACCGATGTGGTGGGGCTTGCCCAGACCGTCACCCTGCGTGCGCACAACGTGACCACCGGGATGACTGACTACAAGTTCGCCTTCGATGCGCTCGGGCTGTTCGATAATGCGCAGCAGATGTTCGTCCGCACGCGCCAGGTCCTGGATGCGCTGGTGGTCAATCCGCAGCGTGCGCTGGAGGAGCTGGAAGGCGAATGGACCACCTCGATGGAGCTGGCCGACACCCTGGAGCGTGAGCACAAGGTGCCCTTCCGCATCGGTCACAGTTTCGCCTCGATGGTGGTTGGTCATGCGCGCAAGGAAGGTTTTGTGCCGGCCAACTTCCCCTACGCCGAGGCGCAGCAACTGTTCACCAAAGCAGCGCAGAAGTACAACTGGAAGACCCGCACCCTGCCGCTGAGTGAGTCGGCTTTCCGGGCCACTTTGTCGCCGCAGAACATGGTCAAGACCCGCGTCGGCACGGGCGGCCCGCAACCGGCTGAGGTCAAGCGCATGCTCAAGGAAGCGAACGACGCGCTGGCCGGTGATCAGCACTGGGCCAATGGTCGCCGTGACCGGCTGGCGAAGGCCGAGACCACCCTGGGCAATGCCTTTGGCGCCCTACTGAAGAACTGAGCCCTAGCGCTTCCCTGCGACAGCGTCGGGAAGCGCCGTTTTCCTCCGGGGCATCAGCGCCTCGCGCAGGGCCAGGCGGTCCAGCGCACCACTCCAGGCCGAGATCACCACACACGCCAGGCTGTTGCCGATCACGTTGGTCAGTGATCGGCATTTCATCAATCGCTCGACACCGAGCAAGAGACCGAGGTTTTCCAGCGGCACCAGATTCAGGCCCGCGACCGTGGCCGCAAGCGTCAGAAAGGCAGAGCCAGCCGCGCTGGTCGAACCCATCGAGGTCACAAGCGTCACCAACAGCAGCATCACCAGTAGCGGTCCATCCAGCACAACACCCGCGGCCTGGGCGAGAAACACCAGGGCGCAGGTCAGGTAGATGTTCGAGCCGGTGAGGTTGAAGGTGTAGCCGGTGCTGAGCACCAGCCGCACCACCCGGCGATCGCAACCGGCCCGTTCAAGTTTTTCGATCAACCCTGGCACCGCCGCCACCGAAGCGCCGGTAAAGGCCACCAGACAAAGCTCCGCCTTGATGTAGGCGATAAGACGCCATAACCCGAAGCCGGTACACCGCGCCGTCAGGCCCAGCACCAGGGTGACAAACAGCAAACAGGCGAAATAGACCGTGCCCACGAACTTGAGCAGCGACCAGGCGGATGCTGGCCCATAGCGTCCCACTGTGAAGGCCATTGCCCCGAAGGCGGCCAGCGGCGCGAATCTGAGCACCTTGCGCAGCGCCCATAGCAGCCAGCCAACCAGCGCATCCAGCCTGCGCCGCAGCGGCTCGCCCGCATCGCCGGCATAGCCAATCCCCAGGCCGAACACCAATGCCGCCAACAACACGGGAAGAATAACGGTATGAGCCATTATCTGAGCCAGGCTGGTCATCACCGCCGAGGGCAGATCGCTAATCGGCCGCGCGACGGAAGCCGGGAGCGACTCACCGCCGCCAGGCGCCAGCAATATCGCCAGTGCCGCCCCGGTGATCAGCGACAGCACAGTCATCAGCAGGAAGTACGCCAGCACGCGGCTGGCGCATCGCGTCTTTTGCCCGCGTTCGCCGAAACCCGCTACCGCAGAAGACACCACCAGCACGAACATCACCAGCGGTACCGCATGGCCGATCACACCGAGAAAAACATCGCTCAGCGGTTTCATCCGCGTCGCCAATTCTGGCTGCACGACACCGAGCGATATGCCCAAGGCAATCGCGATCAGGATCAGCAGGGTATCGTTGCGGTATAGCTTGGCTAAAATCATGGGCCGTCGCGCAATATTGTTGTTTTAGTCGCTTCAGTGCCCCGTATCCTAACCGATCAGGCGCCGCAGTTGCGCCACCGGTCTGCTCCAGCCCCACCAGGACTCCCGCTTATATGGAACTTCGCCATCTCCGCTATTTCGTCATGGTCGCCGAAGAAGGCCATTTCACCCGCGCCGCCGCGCGCCTGAACATGCAACAGCCTCCGCTGAGCCAACAGATCCGCGCGCTGGAAACGGAACTCGGGTTCGAATTGTTCAAACGCCATCCCAAGGGCGCGGACCTGACCACCGGCGGTGCCGTGTTTCTGGAGGAGGCCAAGGCCATCCTGGCCCGCGTGCAGGACGGTTCGCGTCGGGCCGCGAGGGTGGCCAAAGGAGTGGAAGGCACATTGGCGATTGGCTTCACCTCGTCGGCCGCGGCGCACCCGCTGATTCCGCGCATCATCCGTGCCTTTCGCGAACAGTACCCGGCGGTGGCGATCACGCTCGCCGAAGGCAACGCCGGTCGCCTGACCGAACGTGCCAGCGCCGGCCAGTTGGACGTGAGCCTCCTTCGTGCGCCGGTCAGCCGACCAGACGGAATCGAGTTCCACCGACTGCTAGTGGAAGAGTTATTGATGGTGTTGCCGGTTGGCCACCCCGCACTGGCCGAGTATCCCGATGCCGTCGAGCTGCGGGCCATACGTGACGAGCCCTTCATCCTGGTGCGGCGGCCCGGCGCGCCAGGGATGTACGCCAATCTGTTGCGAGCCTGCGAGGCGGCCGGCTTCGAACCGCGAGTCGCTTTCGAGGTAGAAAGGATGCTGACCAATGTCAGCCTGGTGGCGGCTGGCGAGGGGGTTTCAGTGGTGCCAGCTTCGATGCGCGACATTCACCGGGAAAGTGTCGTCTACCGGCGCATCTTGGGCGCCCGCCCCCGCCTGGTCGCGCCGCTGACGCTGGTCTGCCGCCAGACCAACGAATCACCCGCATTGCACAATTTCGTCGTGCTGGCTCGGGACTTGGCAAAGACCTATCGCAAACAGAGCACCTTGCCTTGAGGATTGAGAACCAGGAGCGAGCGCCACGCGCTGGGGCCACCACTGAACCAGGAACATTCATATTTCATTTTCAATCCTCTCGAGTGAACACCTCTTTAGGTATTCCAACGATCGGTGGAGGTGTACGGTGCAGGTCTTTCAGAAACGCCGCTGTTATGCCGCTTCGAGCATAGAAAGCAATGCGACTGTGGACGTAGCCGGTTACGTCTCTCCCTCACCTGTTGCAGGAGCGCAGCATTGAACCAACTTCTCGCCATGAGGGTTTTCATTCGAATCACAGATGCCCGCTCATTTGCCAAAGCGGCAGACTCGCTCAATATCCCTCGCTCATCAGTCAGCAAGCTACTACAGGACCTTGAGCAGCATCTGGGTGTAAAACTCGTCGAGCGCAGTACGCGCTCATTCACCATTACTGCGGCGGGTGAAGCATACCGGGAACAAACCTTGGCGCTCCTGGCACAGCTGGACGAAATGGACACAACCGCGGGGGAAGCGCGAGTCAGCCCCCACGGTAGGCTTCGCGTTGACGTCGGTTCATCACTGGCGAACCTGGTCATCATTCCGGCGCTACCTGAATTCCAAGCACGCTATCCCGCTTTGGAGCTGCTTCTGGGTGTCAGTGATCGTCCTGCCGACCTCATCGGTGAGGGTGTCGATTGCGTGATTCGCGGCGGAGCTCTGCCTGATAGCTCACTCATCGCGCGACACCTTTGCAGTATCGATTATGTGACGTGTGCTACTCCCGCTTATTTCTCTAAATACGGAATCCCGCGGCACCCCCAGGAACTCGAAGAGCATCATCAAACCATTCGCTACTTCTTTCCACACACTGGTAAATCGTTGCCGCTGCATTTCAGTCAAGGCGCCCAGAAGTACGAAATCAAACGGGCGTTCAGTGATGAACGTGAGTGAGAGCACCGCCCTCACGGAAGCGGTGCTGACGGGACTGGGCATCGGCCAGATTTTCCGTTTCAGCGCGCGAGCGCATTTGGGCACGGGTCAGTTGGTTCCGATCCTGGAAGACTGGACTCAACCCTCACATCCGATCCAGCTTGTGTATCCGGCAACCCGCCACCCGAGCGCGAAACTACGCGCCTTCGCTGACTGGGCCGTCGAGTTGTTCAGTAGAGAAGACTGCAAGCCTGGGTAGTTTTTTCGCCACAAAAAAATGTCCGCTGCGACACATCCATTGCGCTCAGTGAACACAACGTCACGCGCTGATCCGATTATCCCGTGAGGTAGATTATGTCTTCACCGTGGCGGGCTTCTGCTGCGTTTTGAACGGCTCTAGACTCGATTCAGGAGGCTGATTCGACTTTTTCGGATAAGCCGCGCTCCTGACGCTAGGGAACATCACCATGCAGGATAGACTTGACGGCAAAATCGCCCTTATTACCGGCGCTACCAGTGGCATCGGTCTGGCCACCGCGAAACTGTTCGCGGCTGAAGGCGCGCATGTCTACATAACCGGTCGCAACCAGAACACCCTGAAAGCGGCGCAGGACGAAATCGGCGGCAACGTCACCAGCGTCCAGGCAGATTCAACCCGCAGCACAGATCTTGAGCGGTTGTTTGATCAAATCAAGGCCGAAGCAGGCGGCCTTGATGTGTTATTCGCCAACGCCGGTGGCGGGAGCATGCTTGCTCTGGAACAGATCACCGAAGCACACGTCGATGATACGTTCGGGCGAAATGTTAAGGGCACGATTTTGACCGTTCAGAAAGCCTTGCCACTCATGGCCAAGGGTGCGTCGATCATCCTGGCAGGCTCGAGCGCCAGCATTGAGGGCACCGCTGCGTTCAGTGTCTACTCCGCTTCCAAAGCAGCTGTTCGCAACCTGGCGCGTAGTTGGGTACTTGATCTCAAAGGGACTGGCATTCGTGTGAATGTTTTGAGCCCGGGCCCAGTCCGTACACCATTTCTCCTCGACTTCGCTGGCGAAGATCCGGCTCAGCAACAGGGTATGCTCGACTATCTCAGTACACGCATCCCCTTGGGCCGTGTCGGTGAGCCAGAAGAGATTGCCAGAGTCGCGCTATTTCTGGCTTCTGACGACGCCAGTTTTGTGAATGGCGCCGAAATTTTTGCAGATGGCGGCCAGGCGCAAGTCTGACGTTCCCACCACCGCCTTCCTCTTTACGAACAAGGATCAATGCTTTGAATCGCTCAGCCATTATTTCGA
Source organism: Pseudomonas hefeiensis (assembly GCF_030687835.1). Taxonomy (NCBI): domain Bacteria; kingdom Pseudomonadati; phylum Pseudomonadota; class Gammaproteobacteria; order Pseudomonadales; family Pseudomonadaceae; genus Pseudomonas; species Pseudomonas hefeiensis. Next base: position 2,909,734 of record NZ_CP117449.1, on the reverse strand, counting down.
TTTTTGAAGATACAAATTGGAAGGATTTCCCCGGAGCACCTGAGATCAAGTATTTCGACGTCGAAGGCTCGATCACCGAGCCCGGTCCTTTCATTGCCCGAGTCAAGCTACCTGCTGGCCTTGAGGCAACCCCACACTCACACCTCGCGCCTTTCGCAGAGCGCAACACGGTGATCTCCGGGGTCCTCTATGTCGGAGTGGGCGAAACGTTTGACAGAGCCAGTTGCGTGCCACTCAAACCCGGTGGAGTTGTCGTGTTTCCACCTGGACTCTCACATTTCACGTGGAATGAACATGAAACCATCGTTCAGGTTCACGGTGAGGGTCCATGGATAAGCACAGCGACTAAATGACAAGGACTGACTGAAGAGAAAAAGATAGACGCTTGGCTTGGGGGATCTCAACCCAAATGGCTGATACCGGCGAGCTAGCCATTCGTGCTGGCTTGTTACGGTACCTATCTAATCTGCTTGTGCGGGAAGCGTACAAAAATCCATATTGCCCCGCCCAAGGCACCCACTGCTCCTAGCCAAACGGCGCTCGCGACGCCATAGTGATCGACCGCCAATCCTCCCATCAATGCCCCTCCCCCCATTGCGAGCTGAGCGATGGAAACAAATAGCGCCGCCACGCTTTCCAGGCGATCAGGCGCTGCCCTGAAAATCCAGTTCTGAATGGCAATGGGCAACATCCCGAACCCGAACCCCCAAGTGATGACAGCAGCTACTGCCAGCAGTGGGTTGTTGCCCATACAAGCGAGCAATAACATTGCGAACCCCAATAGCAGCGATGTTCCCAACACTGCCAGGCGCACATCACGTTCGACACACCATCCGCAAAACAGATTGCCAAATACACCGGCAACGCCATATCCCAATAGCAGCAAGCTCAGCTCGTTCGATTCAATCCCGCTGATTTGATTCAGATAGGGCGTGATGTAGGTATAAGCTGCAAATTGTCCGGTAAATATGAGGATCACCGCCACCAGCCCCACCTGAACCTCAGGCTGTTTCAGCACCCTCGGTATCTGCCCGAGACCCGATGACTTTTCTGGACGAATCGATGGCAGAAGCAGTACTAACGCAATGACGACAAATGAGGCCAATACGGCGAAAACGCCGAATGCCATTCGCCAACCGAAAATGCCTCCAAGCAGCGTCCCTGTCGGGATGCCTGCGACAGTGCCAAGCGTAACCCCCGAAAAGATAATCGATGTCGCCCGTCCCACCGCGTCGGGTCTCAACCTCGGGCCAAGCGCAACACCGATAGTCCAGAATCCGCCCACCGCAATGCCAAGCAGGACACGACCCGCTAACAGAACGATTAATCCACTTGCGCATGCCATTAGTGCGTTAGACGCGACCAAGAGACTGAGCAGGACCCAAAGTACGTGCCTGCGATCAAAAGACTTGGCCAAACTGATCGTCAAGAGTGCCGAACAGGCCGCCACGAGACCTGGAATAGTGATCATGAGGCCTGTTTGTCCCTCACTGATCATTAGATCACTGGCAATTTGAGGGAGTAGCCCGACAGGCAGGAACTCTGCTGTAACGAGAGCAAACGCCCCTACACCAATGGCTGCAACCGCACTCCATGAAGCGGGACCGGGAGAAGAAATAGACGAAGGGGATGAATCGGAGTGAACACCTGCTGCGGCTAAGGCTTGGGTCATAATTTGGAACCTGAGTATCTACAGACGCACGTCACCGTGCGCCTACAGCTTTAATCGGTGGTGTTTAGTAACCAACCCCTCGTACGCCACCCGAAGCTCGGATGGATTCGCCTGTTACCCAATGCGAGTCCTCGGACGCCAGGAACACCGCCAGCGGTGCGATGTCTTCGGGCTCGCCGAAACGGCCCAGCGGTGTGCCAGCGATCAGTGTTTCGCCAAACTCACCAGCGAAGTTACCGTCAGTCGCTGGCGTGTTGGTGTGACCAGGCAAAATCGAGTTGACCCTGATACCACGCGGTCCAAGCTCTCGCGCCAACGCGAACGTCAACGTATCGACCGCGCCCTTGGTGGCTGAATAGACACTGGAAGCCAAATAGGGATCGGTGCTGAGGATTGAGCTGATGTTGATGATGCTGGCCGATGGGCCAAGAAGCTTGACGGCTTCTCGAACCGCCAAAAGATACCCGAGTACATTGACGTTGAATTGCTGGTGGAACGCCTCCTCGGTGAGGTCTTCGATCATCTGGAACACCGCTACACCGGCATTATTGACGAGAATATCCAACGTGCCGTAGTCGGCCTTGACCGTATCGAACAAACGGATCACGTCGACGGCCTTGCTCATGTCTGCCTGGATGCCAACGGCTTTACCGCCCTGCTCCTGAATCTGTGCAACAACCGCGTCAGCGCCAGATTTGCTCGAGGCATAGTTCACAATGACCGTAGCGCCCGCCGCACCTAACGCTTTGGCGATACCGGCACCGATACCTTTTGATGCGCCAGTGACAACAGCAATCTTTCCTTCAAGCTTCATGGGGTTACCTTTTCCAAAGTTGAGTGATGTGTCGCATGGACATTCGCCGTCAGGTTGTATGGCCTGACAGCAACCTGCCGCTTGCTCACAGTATTCGGGCAACAGAAGCCCAGACGCTTGCCAGTTGTTCTCGGATGCTTGCCTATTCTTCTCACATAGCTTGCTTTGCCCGCTGCTGTGGCCCATGTTCATGCACATGAACAACGCGATCGATGAACTGCGCAGTCTGGTAATGCGCGCAGAAACCCAATGGACGGACACCGGACTGCCTCGGGTGGCGATGGTCCAGGCAGAGGCGTGTGCCAGTCAGGTTTATCAGCCGATGCTGCACCTGGTACTCCAGGGTGCCAAAACCTTGTCTATCGGCGATCAGGTTCTGCAGTACTTGCCGATCACCTATTTCCTCGTGCCTGTGGATGTGCCCGCCACCGGCGAGATTCATCCGAGCGGGCCGGGGCGGCCCTATCTTGCGATCAGTCTGACCCTGGACCCGAACGTCATCGCCACGCTGCTGACGGGCGAGACCCTGACGGCCGAGCAACCAGCCACGAGTCGCTTCTGTGCGGTGTCAGCACCTGCTGAAATGATTGATGCCTGGTTACGCATGATGCGGCTGATGGATCGCCCAAACGAAGCTGCAGTGCTAGGGCCGATGATTGAGCGAGAGATTCTGTTTCGAGTCTTGCAAGGACCGTTAGGACCAATGCTGCGTGAAATAGCTCGCCCGGACGGCCGTTTGGCGCAGGTCCGCCGCGCCACCCAATGGATCGGTGAACACTACACTGAACCCTTTCACGTCGAGCCACTGGCGACAATGACTGATATGAGCGTCGCGTCGTTCTATCGCCACTTCAAATCCATCACCGGCATGACGCCCATTCAATATCAGAAGCGTCTGCGCCTGCTCAGGGCGCGCTGGTTGTTGCTGTTCGAGCCCCGCGATGCCGCCTCAATCGCTTTCACGGTGGGTTATGAAAGCGCATCGCAGTTCAGCCGTGAATATGCGCGTCTGTTCGGGATGCCCCCGGCGCGCGATGTCGCCAGGTTCAGAACGTCCACTCCAGAGGTTATCGAGGCGCCATAGCACCCTATAAATCAGTGATTGTCGTCCCTGCAATCGTCTCGGCGAAACCGACGCCGAACATTCGCGCCGGGGTTTCGAAGCCTGCCCGTCGCTCACCGTCCAGGACTCGGCGCGCCGCCTCCACAGCCGCCAGGGGGGTGTAGGTGTAGCCGTTGACCGTTTCGATCATTGAACGCGCCACCGTGCCGTCAGCCCCGGTCACTTCAGCCACGGCGCGGGCGCGGTTGGCCTCGCGTTGCGCAACGCTTGGGCCGTCGGGAAGTTGTGACAGGTCGCCTTCGGGAAAAGCATCACCGGTGATATTCACGAACATGGCGATATTGGGGATAGCGGTGGAATGCCAACCGGTGATCAGATCACCGAAGGACAGCGGCGCGCACAGTGCCGGGCCATCGCCAAAATCGAAGTGCCGAGGCTGCGCGTCGGGGGTTGCAACCAGCGATCCGTCCACCCGCGCCAAGAGCCCCGCGCCGATGATCTCGCTGACGCTCAAAGCCGATCCCCGTGACATGGAACCTGCGACCTGCAGCGCCACCTTCAGCGACTGCGGATCCTGTACACGGCGAGCGACATGCATGGCCAGACAGTCTGTCGGCACCACGTCCCAGCCGACGCCAGGCAGCAACATCACGCCCGCCTCGGCGGCCTGGGTACCAAGCTGTTCCGCCTGCCGATAGACGTTGATCTCGGCGGTGATGTCCAGATAATCGACCCCTGCGTTGATGCAGGCCTGCATCAGGGCGTGCGCTGTCTGTGCAAAAGGCCCTGCGAAATTGAGCAGCACGCTGATGCCTTCCAGGGATTTTGCTGCGTGGGTATCCGGGCTGAACACTCGGTAGGCGACGTTCAGTTGCGCAGCCAGAGACTGCAACCTTTCGTCATTGCGTCCGGCGATGACAACATCCAGCCCCAACGCTTTGGCATGCTCGGCAGCCATGCGACCGGTGTAGCCCGTCGCGCCGTAGATCATTAATTTTTTCATTGATTGTGCTGCCAGTTCTTGTAGACGAATTCGAGGCTGTAGCCGTCCGGGTCAAGGACATTGGCTGCGTAGTAATCGGGGTCGTAATGCAGACGTGCGCCGGGTGCGCCGTTGTCACGAGCGCCACTATCCATGGCCGCCGCATACGCCGCGTTGACCTCGGCCTTGCTGCTCGCCACGAAACCGACATGTACGGCCCGCCCCTCGACGACGCCCTCGCGCAACCAGAAAAACATCCGCCCATTGGCGCCGAAGCCCTTGAGATCCGGGTGGCCTGGCGGGCCATCCTTGCCGTCATAATCAAGTCGCGCGGTAACGCCCAACGGAGTCAGTGTTGCGGTGTAGAAACGGATGGAACGCTCAATGTCGCTGACTGAGATAAAAATATGATCAAGCATGCGTTAGCCTCGCTATTCAGATGTTGTAGCCGCCCGCGACTTCGATCGTCTGGGCATTGATCCAGCGTCCTTCTTCGGACAGCAGCATGGCGATAACCCGAGCGACATCCTCCGGCTCACCCACCCGGCCCAGGGCAGTTTGTGAGGCGAGTAACGCCTCGAATTCGTCATTCAGACCGCCACCCAGTTCCGTGCGAATCGCTCCCGGCGAAACAGCGTTGGCACGGATACGCCGAGGGCCGAATTCTTTGGCCATGTACCGGGTCAGAACGTCTAGCCCCCCCTTGAAGGCCGCATAAGGCGCGACTCCCGCAGTGGCGACACGGGTCGTGGCGCTGGTCAGGTTAACGATGCAGGCCCCCTCCTCCATCAGCGGCAGCAAGGTTTGCGTCAGGAAAAACGGGCCTTTAAGGTGAACGTTCAGCAAGCCGTCAAACTGCGCCTCGGTGACCGACTCCAGAGGATTGAACAAGCCATACCCGGCGTTGTTGACCAGGCCGGCGAGGGTTTTCACGCCCCAGGTCGCCTGCAAGGCAAGCACCACGGCTTGGCGAAAACTGTCGAAACGGCTCACGTCGGCGACGTCCAGTTCAAGCGCTACAGCCTTGCCGCCCGAGGCCTGAATACGCTGCACCACCGCATCGGCTGATTCAGCCTCGCTCTTGTAGGTCAGGATCACTCCCATCCCGCGCCGGGCGCACTGTTCGGCGGTACTGGCGCCGATGCCGCGGCTGCCACCGGTGATCACGATCACGCTCATTCGCTGCTCCACTGTCACTGAGTTGAGTCACCACAGTAACCATCGCCTTCGCAGCGAGCGCAGCCGTTCCTGCTCGAATCCTGCCTGTTTCTGCTTTTTGCTTGCGTGAATGCATCAGCCTGGGTTCAGATGATCCCCATGACAAACCCACTCAATGAACTGCGCGCCCTGGCCTCTCGGGCCGAAAACCGCCGCACCGAAACGGGCATACCACGCCTGGCCATGGTCCAGGGTGAAATCCCGGCGCATTTGCTGGCCGCCGTTTACGAACCGATGATCAACCTGATTCTGCAAGGCAGTAAGTCAATGACCATCGGCGACCGTACGCTGGACTATGACCCCGCGACCTATTTCGTCATGTCCATCGAATTGCCAGCAGTCGGCCAAGTCCACCCAGCTGCATCCGGCGAGCCGTATCTGGCAGTCAGTCTGACACTCGACCCAACGGTCCTGGCGACCTTGCTCGCCGACCTGCCCAAACCTGTCGGCCAGTACGAAAAGGACGCAGGCTTTTCGGTCGCCGCAGTCACGCCCGAGTTGATGGATGCCTGGGTACGCATGCTGCGATTGATGGACCGGCCTGAAGACATTGCAGCCCTCGCCCCCGTTTACGAACGCGAGATCCTCTACCGGGTGTTACAAGGCCCCCACGGCTGGATGCTGCGCGATATCGCAGCACCCGATAGTGCCATGGCTCGGGTCAGCCTCGCGATCCAGTACATTCGCCGGGAGTTTGCCGAGTCCATTCGCGTGGAAGCGCTGGCACAACGGGCAGCGATGAGCGTTTCGGCCTTTCACCGTCACTTCAAGGCCGTGACCGCACTGAGCCCTCTGCAGTACCAAAAAAGAGTGCGCTTGCTGCAGGCTCGGACACTCCTGGTCGCCCATGCCAAAAGCGTGACTAGCGCGGCATTTGAGGTCGGTTACGAAAGCGCTACACAGTTCAGTCGCGATTACGCACGGGTCTTCGGGCTGCCCCCGGCACGCGATGCGGCAAGGATTTCGGGCGAAATCCTCGGCGAGCAGGTCAGGTGAAACTGGTTTTTGTCCAGGCGCGCTGAGTCAGTCGTCGTTCCTGCAGCCGCTGAACGAATCAACCTACGGGGCAGTCGGAACACCAGACCCCTTGGCAAAAAACCTGACTCATGCCCTTACGATCCGCTGTCCTCGCTACGTTGCTCACGTTGGCCGCCCACACGGCGTCCGCCGCGCAAGAACCGCTGCGCCTGGAACGCCTGGACCGCTGCGGTGACCTGCTGCAAAGCCAGCGCCAGGACTGGTGCCTGACCGTGCGCGGGCTGGGCAATCAAACGCCACAACTGAAACTGGGTGCAAAAGCGCTACCCGCGCGGGCAGTCCAGCGCAAAGGCGAAACCCTGCGGTTGCGTCTCGACAGCGCCGCCTATCAAAGCGGCCCTCTCTGGCTGGAGGACGGCCCGCGCCTCAGCAATGCAGCCTGGCTGAGCCTGCGCAACAGCCACGTACTGGCCGCCGGGCCGGACGAGGTGGCGAAGAACATGGACGGCTTGAGCACCTACGTCGATCTGGTCAGCCTGTTGATCGAGGAGAATCACGATGGGCGCCAGGAAGCTGAGCGTCTTGCCCAAAAATACGGCGCCAAGGTCGTCGGCAGTATTGCCCCCCTGAACCTGTATCAGCTTCGGCTACCCGCCAAGGACCTGGTGCAGCGCGACGCGCTGGTGCTACGGATGGGCAGCGAAACCAGCGTCGATGCCGTGGTGATCGAGGAGTCGGCGGCAGAAGAAGCCGAGCAAGCCAGCACCCGTCCTGAAGAACCGAAGAAGCCAGCCCTGGACTCCGATGAATGGGCCGCCAACCGCTTTCTCGACGCAGTGAATTACTACCAGCGACGCATTCCCGCGCGGCAACCGCCCGCCCGGCCACAACCGGTGCGCATCGGCCTGATCGAACGTAACGTGGATTTCGACACCGCCGATTTCGCCGACTACCTCGGCGGCTGCTCGATGCCGCGCACCTGCGTCTATGCGCGCGATGCGAACACGCCGGACAACCACGGCACCACCGTCGCGGGCATTCTCGCCGCGCGCTGGGATGAGAGTGGAAACACCGGTTTTCTCCGGGGTCTGGACAAAGCCAGCGCAGGCTTTGAGGTCATTGTCGAGCGCAACTCCGATGCCGGGATCACTGCCAACATCGCCGCCTCGGTCAACCTCGTGGAGGACGGCGTGCGGGTGCTCAACTGGAGTTGGGGCATTCACCGCGTTGGCGCGAAAAACGTCAAAGGTGATGAAGTGGACTCGCTGTTGCGCTCAGGCATCGCCATGAGCGGTTACGAGGAACTGCTGGAGGAGTTTTTCCTGTGGCTGCGCAAGGAGCATCCCGACGTGGTGGTGGTGAACTCCGCTGGCAATGGGTCTTCGTTCTCGGGCAGCGATGAATACCGCCTGCCCTCTTCGTTCATCACCGAACAACTGCTGGTGGTCGGCGGGCACCAGCGCAGCGAGCGCGCCGGGTTTGCCGTCGATGACCCGGGCTATGCGGTCAAGCGCAGCTCCTCGAACATCGACATGCGCGTGGATATCACCGCCGCCGCTTGCGCCCACGCCTCAACCGCCCGCGCCGGCGAAAACGGCGCAGTGCATTGCGGCACGTCCTATGCCACACCCATGGTCGCGGGCCTGCTGGCGGCGATGCTGTCCATCAACCCACAACTTCAGCCCGAGCAGTTACACATGCTGCTACGGCGCAGCGCCATGACCATCGGTGAAAACCACGACTTCGAACGGATGGATGGCGAGGACCTCACCGCGCCCATCCTGCCGTCGGAGCGCCGCTATCAGCTAAACGACAAGGACGTCGGTCGATCGGCGCGCCTGGACATGCAAAAAGCGCTGGACCTGGCGGAGCAGAGCCGCACGCGCGTGCGCTGAATCGGGCACCGGGCACCAGATAATCAGCATCAGGCGCAACAACATCCATAGTTTGACCCTCCTCGAAGTGAGCGATGCAGCAGGTGCATAACCTGTGAGCCCACATGGAGGAGATGGCGATGAAGCCCACCCGTTTTTTTGGAAAGACCGTACTGACCTGCACATTCATCCTGGCAATGATCGGTTGGGGAGTCGGTTTCTATGGACCGCCGATCTATATGCAAGCCGTTATGGATCGCACCGGCTGGCCGGTTGCCCAGGTGTCGGCGGCCGTCACGCTGCACTTTCTCAGCGGTACGCTGGTCATCGCCAACCTGCCAAGGCTCTACGCGCGCGTTGGTGTGCCGGCCATTACCTTGCTGGGCTGCGTGGTGCTGGGGGTCGGGGTGAATCTCTGGGCGCAGGCGAGCCAGTTATGGGTGCTGTATGCCGGGGCCATCTGCTCGGGCATCGGTTGGGTGACATTAGGCGCCGCAGCCGTTAACACCCTGATCGCCCCTTGGTATATCAAGGAGCGGCCCAAGGCCTTGGGCAAGGCTTACAACGGCGCCAGCATGGGTGGGGTAATTTTCTCGCCGCTGTGGGTGTTGCTGATCGAGCGTTTTGGCTTTGCCACGGCGGCACTGGTGATCAGCCTCGCAGCCGTGCTGCTGCTGGGTAGCTTCGCCTTTCTGGTTTTCAATAAAAGCCCTCAAAGCCTCGGTCAGCATCCCGACAATGCCGACCAACCAGAACCGGTAGCCACTGGCACGAGCGCCGCCCCCTGGACTGCGGCGCAAACCCTCAAGTCGGCAAATTTCCGTTCCCTGGCAGCGGGCATGTCCCTGGGGCTGTTCGCCCAGATAGGCTTGATCGCGCACCTGTATTCGATTCTGGCGGGACGCATGGGCGCCCATGACGCCTCATACGCCATGGGCCTGGCCACCGCCAGCGCCATGGGCGGACGTTACGTAGCCGCACGCTTGATGACCCAAGGCGTCAACCGCCGTCAACTGGCCTGCCTGGGTTATGGGATTCAGATGCTTGGAACACTGATGCTCCTGGGCCTGGATATCCACCCGGCGGTCGCCTGGGTGGCGGTGGTGTTGATCGGTTCGGGGATCGGCAACGCCACTTCATTGCCGCCGTTGATTGCCCAGGCTGAGTTCAGCCGTGAACAAACCGCCAGGGTGATTGCGCTGATGGTCGCAATCAGTCAAGCCACCTACGCCTTCGCCCCGGCGTTCTTCGGCCTGGTCCGCTCCGTCTTTGCCGAACCGAGCCAGGCCATCGCCGCTATCGTGGTTGCCGCCGTCGTGGTGCAAGGGCTCGCGATCCTGGCGTTCTACAAGGGCGTGGTCACCCGCCCTTTCAAGAAAACCGTGTACTGACTCGTACTGACTCTCTACCTACGTCAGGATCGGGCCAGCACTAGTCCCCTGCACGGATGCGCTCGACCAGACGTGCCTGCAGCAATTTGAGTTCCTCGGGATCGGCCTTGCCCCGCCCATGTATGCCCGCCTCCTCGCCCTCCCAGCGAGGGACGATGTGTACATGAATGTGGTAGACCGTTTGCCCGGCCGGAGCCCCGTTGAACTGCGCGATTTGCACACCATCGGGCTTCAACTCGTCCACGACGACCCGCGTGAGCCGCTGCACGGCAGACATCATCGCGCCAAGGACCGCAGGCTCGACATCAAGAATATTCCGGGCCTGGCACGCTTTGGGAATCACCAGGACGTGGCCGCGCGATTGAGGAAAAATATCCAGAAAGGCCAGTACATCGGCGTCTTCGTAAATCTTGTAGCACGGCGCGTCGCCACGAAGGATTAGCGCGAAGATGTTCTGCGGATCGTAATCACCGTGCAGGCTCATGATCATTCCTTAAGCGGTTATTAGAACAGTTGACTGCCAGCAAGCCGGCATCAACCGATCAGAAGGTTTAGCACAATCAACTGGCTGTTTTCCATAAAACGGACAAAAGCCCCGGTACTTTGCAGTGCCGGGGTCTGAAGTTACGTGGCGTCACGCCCGGTTTTTCAACGTGTCATAGGCTTCAAGCGAACGCAGCGAGTAAATGTACGCGGCACCTGCATTCAGCGAGATCGCGGTTGCCAGGGCGGCGGCCACCTCTTCGCGGCTGGCACCCGCCTTGATCGCCGCGTCGGTGTGCGCGGCGATACAGCCATCGCAGCGGGTGGTGACTGCGATTGCGATTGAAATCAGTTCGCGAGTCTTGGCATCGAGTACGTCGTTTTCGCTGGCGGCCTCCCCAAGGGCCATGTAGGCCTTGACCATTTTAGGGTTGCTCTTGCCCAGCGCGCCAAAGGCTTTTTGAATGGTGGGCAACAATTCAGACCAGTTGTTGAACATGGCATTAACTCCTGAGTGGGTTGGGTGTACTGTTTCGACGCCCTCAGTTTTTCACTCTGGCGCGGGTCGATTTTGTTCAATCCGCTCAGTTTTTTTGGCGATGCTCTCAAATGAATGCGATCGATAGGCTCATCAGCCTGGCCAATGTGCGCGGCAGTCTGGATCTACGCTGTCAGTTCCAGGGTGACTGGGCTCTGGATCATGAACAGCAAGCCCTGGGCAGAGCGCCCTATCACATTGTGTTGGCGGGAGAGTGCCGGGTGGAGTTTCCCGACGGGCAACGTTTACCCATGCGCGCAGGTGACATCCTGCTTCTACCTCGTGGGGCGCGGCACCTGATGCACAGCCCTGGGAAAACAGTGGCGCCAACCTCACCGAAACTCGTCACAGGTGGCGCGCTGCCGGTCCATCGTATTGGCAACGCCAGTGCCGAACTGGACATGCTGTGTGGCGACTTTCACTTCAATCGGGCCTCACTGCTGTTTGCCTCCCTGCCCGAATACCTGGTCATCCCCAGCGGCGCGTTACCGGCCAACGGTCCGCTACCCGCGCTGGTGGACGTCATTCGTGCGGAAGCCGATGAGGACAAGGTCGGCGCTCGTTTTCTGCTCGATGCGCTTTCCCAGGCATTGTTCACGCTTATTCTGCGTGCGCATCTGGCAAATCATGGCCAGGACAGCGGCTCGCTGGCCCTGTTGGGCGATAAACGTCTGGGGCGAGCGTGGCAGGCGATGCTGGCAGATCCGGCCTACGAGTGGACGATTCAAGGCCTGGCGGACCTCGCGAACATGTCCCGCGCGAGCTTCATGCGCACGTTCGTTCGCGTGGCCGGCGTATCGCCTTGGGTGTTGTTGACGCAAATACGCATGGAGTTAGCGTTCAGTCTGCTGAGCCATTCGCACTTGGGTTTGAGCGATATTGCCGTGCAGGTCGGTTACCAATCCCAGGCGGCGTTCAGCAAGAAGTTCAAGGAGATTTATGGGCAAGCACCAGGAAAAGTGCGACGTACGATCTAGCCTGTGGCAAGGGAATTTATCCCCGCTGGGCTGCGTAACAGCCCTAAAGCAACCAACTCAATCTTCCTGGCACACCGAGTTGCTGGTTTGGGGCCGCTGCGCAGCCCAACGGGGATAAATCCCCTCGCCACAAAAGGGTGTTTCACCTGCTCAGATGATGTATCTCCGAACTGCTCTTTTGGCGAGGGAGTAGCACCTGCTCAAACGTCCAGAACCACGGTCTCGCTCCCCTGTGCCGGCACTGCGCAACAGATCAGTACCTCATCTTCGCCGACCGGCTCGGCCGGACTGTTCAGATAATGCACCTGCCCCTGGCTCAACCGGGTTTTACAGGTGCCGCACGAACCGCCGCGGCAGCTGAACTCAGGGCTCAGGCCCCGGGCTTCGGCAAGCTCCAGCAGGGTCCCGCTGCCCGGTTCCCAGCGGGCCTCCTTGCCGGAGCTGGCGAACAGGATTTTCACCGACTCGCTCGATGCAGGCACTTGCGGGGCCGCTGGCACGCTGACTTCGGCGTCGCGTACCAGTGTGGATGGGCCGAAGGTTTCGGCATGAATGCGATCGTCTGGAATGCGCAATGTGCGCAACCCGTCATACAGCGACTGGGTAAAGCTGCCGGGCCCGCACAGGTAGTAGTCGTAGTCATCGAGCGCCAGCAGTTGCTTGAGCAGCTCGACATCGATCCTGCCCGTCGCGTCATAACCTTGCCCGGCCCCTTCGCTGGGCGGTTGGCTGACCAGACGCAGGACCTTTACCTTGCCTGCGGCGCGCTTGACCAGCTCATCGATTTCCTCGCGAAAGGCCAGGTCGGCAACCGTACGCGCGCTTTGCACCATCCAGACCGGACGCATCCGGCTCATGCGCAGGCCCTGATAAACCACCTCGCGCAACATCGACAACAGCGGCGTCACACCCACGCCCGCCGCCAGCAGCACCAAGGGCCGCCGCTCAGTGGCCTGAACCGTGAAATGCCCTTGAGGCGCTCGCGCCTCAAGCTCGTGCGCCACTTGAATCTGGTCGTGCAGATGCGCGGAGACCAAGCCATCGCGCTTAACGCTGATGCGCAGGAAATCATCCGACGGCGCGCTGGACACGCTGTAGGTACGAATCGAGGGGGCTTTCTGCCCCTCCAGCAAAATTCGCACAGGCAAGTGCTGGCCAGCGTCAAACCGGGGCACGCCCGCTCCGTCGGCCGCTTGCAGATAGAAAGAGCGAATGTTGTGGCTCTCATCCACCACACGAACCACGCGCAAGGGGCGCCAATGGGTCCGCAGGGCTTCGGCCTGCAAGCGCTCAGCGGCCTGCTCCCAGCTCCCGGTCATCAATGAATTGGGTGAGTCGCCCGCGCTCTGGTCCTTCCAGCGCAATGGGATCGCTGCCGTGCGGTAAACAACGCGCTGCGGCTTGAAGCGCAGCAGCCGCTCGGCGCCCTGGAACGCTGCTATTTCGGGGTCGTCCAGCAACACTTGGGCTGAACCGGTCATTTGCAGAAGATCGCCGGTCTTGAAATCGATGAAGGTCAGGCCCGCACGGGGATTGAGCAGGATGTTGCCCAGGGTGTTGAAGAACAGGTTTCCGGAAAAGTCCGGAATGGTCAGCGTCCCGTCCTCATCCATGCGCACAAAACCCGGCTTGCCGCCGCGATGAGATGCATCGACCTGCCGCTCGCCGTCGCGCTCCACATAGGTGGCGATATAAAACGAATCAGCCGCCGTGATCAGGCGCCGGGCCAATGGGTCCGTTGCCACCAAGTGTCGGGCGTCACCAGCCTGCTCGCGGACAAAGGAATATTGGCGCAGGTTGATATAGCGAGGGCAATTGCCATAGGCCTGGCTGACGGAAATTTCCAGCCCGTGATCGAGCAGGCGGCGAATGTTGCCGTTCATGCGGTTGCGCCGACGGGTGTGCAATTCGATACCCAGCATGCCGATGGCAGCCCCCTCGCCCATGCCCTCCTGGGCCGGATCACTGGGTTGCGGCTTGAGATTGATCTGCAGGGTTTGCGGATCAGGTGAGCGCATGAAGCCGGGTTTGCCGGTGCGCAGGGTCGCCCACACGTCACCTTGCCGATCCACGGCGCCCAATACCACGAAAGGCAACTGCGCGTAGAACTCCCGGTGCTGGTCCGGCATCCAGTTGCGCGCCAATTGGCGCTGGCCAACGCTGGTCATCATGTCGACCGCACCGACCGAGCGTTGCAAGGTCAATTCGCCTTCATGCCAGGGTGACGATTGTAGTTTCGAGGCTTCGTCCATCAGCTACTCCTCGCGCCCGCAGCCTTGCAGACTGCGTTGAGACGCTACGGTCAGGGGGACTGCGCTACGCCTCTTGCCGAGGGTGCATTGCAGGTGGGGTTATCTTCTTCCCAAAGGGATTGGGGAGGAATACGCACGAACTGCAATCCATCGTTTCATAAACTGGAATGAACCCGCACAGGGACGCCTGCGGGAGAATCACCAGAACCGGACAGTCGGTCCGTTCACCGCTGAAGGTCAGCGCCCCAGTGCAAGAGCGATCTTCAGTTGCAAATCGTTTTGGGAGAAGGGCTTGCGCAACACAGGACGATGGGCGAACTCGTTCGGCAACCCGCTGGCGCCGTATCCGGTGCTGAATAAAAACGGAATTTGCCGGGCCTGAAGAATTTCGGCAACCGGAAAAACCCGCTCGCCGGCCAGGTTGACATCCAGAATGGCCAGGTCGATCGCCACCAGGTTCGCCACTTCACACGCCGTAGCAAGCCGAGCCATTGACGCCACCACCACGCAGCCGAGTTCCTCCAGCATTTCTTCGACCAGCATGGCAATCGCGCCTTCGTCCTCGACCACCAGCACTCTGACTCCAGGGAACGAACTCATGGGCTGGGCGCCCCGATCTGAAACGAGAGTCGGCAGCAAACCCCCTTCGGGTCAAAGGTGAGGTCAAATGCCCCGCCCAAGTCGCGCTCGATGCAGCGTTTCATCAAACGCGAACCCAGCCCCTGCCGGCTTGGCTGGGATACCTGCGGCCCGCCCTGCTCGCGCCAGTCCAGGGTCAGCAGCACGCCATTGGATTGTGGTTGCACCGCCCACGTCACGGACACCGTGCCCGTCTCCACAGACATCGCTCCGTATTTAAGTGCATTGATCGCCAGCTCATTGAGGGTCATCGTGAGGTTGAGGGCGACTCGGGTACTGACATCGACAGGGTCGCCCTCAACCACGATTCGACCGGGTTCCTGACCGAATATCGGCATCAGCACTTCATGGGCAAGGGACCCCATTGGCGTCTGCCCCCAATGGCGCCGGGTCAACAGATCGTGGGCCCGGGACAACGCAAGCAGCCTGGCTTCGAAACGTTTGTAACCGTCGTTCGCATCCTCGGCATTGCGCGCCGTTTGTGCCGCCAGGGACTGCACAGTGGCCAGGGTATTCTTGACCCGATGATTGAGTTCGTCGATCAGGGTCTTCTGGCGGTTTTCCGCCTGCTTTCGCTCGGTGATATCCACCAGCATGTTGATGGCGCCCACCAGGTTGCCATCGGCGTCATGCAGCGGTGTGGGATAAGGCGCAAACGGCACACGAGTGCCATCGGGCCGCTCGGCAATGGCCTCGACACCACGTATCGGGCGGTTTTCCTTCAAGGCCACCGCCATCGGGCATTGGTCGTGGGCAAGCGCGCTTCCGTCGGTGTTGAATAGTTTCCAGGTCACACACCACAGGTCACCCAACTGAGGCGTTCGGCCGGACAACTCCACGGCCGCCCGATTGAAAAAGGTGATGCGCCCTTGTGCATCGGTCGTATACACCGCAGCGGGCAGAGCCTCGAGAAGATTGCGCATATGCCGTTCGCTTTCACGAATCTGGCTTTCCATTCGCTGGGCGACGGTGACGTCGATGGTGAAACAGCGCGTGTGGAAAAGCTTGCCGTCCTCAATCCTGCCATTGGAAGTAATCGCGACATGTTTGATCGTGCCGTCTTTGGCTCTTAACCGCGCCGGATAACTGTCAAGACTCTTGCCGCTGCCCAGTTTATTGAGGATGTCGCCAATGACCGACTCATCCACATGAAACTCAGTGATAGGGCGACCGATATATTCTTCAGCCGAATAACCCAACAGGGACAGTTCAGCCTTGTTGGCGCGCAGGATAATGCCCTCTCCACTGACAATGTGCAGACCCACTGCGCCATTATCGAAAAAGTCCTCGAAGTCGGCACTCTTGCGTCGCAGCTCTTCGGCCATGGCGTGGTGCGCCGAGACGTCCTGAAAGCAATTGATCGCCCCTTGAATGGCACCGTGCCGATCTCTAAGGGCCTGGATGTTCACCAGGGCCACGATACGGCTCCCGTCCGCACGCTCAATCAGCACTTTGCGGTTACGTACCGCTACGCCGGTATCAAGCGCCGAAGCCATAGGGCAATCTTCAAAGGCCAACGGTGTACCGTCTGGGAGGAAAAGCCGATAGGAGCCGCAGAAACGGTCACCGTTTTTTCCAAGGTCCGGCGCTCTCCCCCACAGCTCGGCCGCCTCACTGTTGTGCCTGACAATCCAACCCTCGTGGTCGCAAAGGTAGAGCGCGCCAGGGATGGCATCGAGCGCGCTGGCACCCATGGTGATGAAGCTTTCGTATTCGCTAGGCGTGGGTGTTGGCGTGGCCAGCTCATTGATGTTCGACATTGATAATCCTCAATCCGCTTGGCTGAAACGCCTTCGCTCTCCTTCGCCCCGGTTTCAGTATCCAGAGTCGGGACTTGCAGCTCGGATAAATCCTTCGAATGCGGGTTCGGATATTTTTCATAGAGCCTTCAGGTTGCAAATCTAGATCCCTGTGCAACGCACGAGTTCATGAAAGTTCAGCGTGCCAACGTTATCGCCAGAAAACACCGCTGCGCAGGCGCGCGACATGTTGAAAACAAGACAGGCGGTACCGCTATGGGCGACAAACATCAGGCGTAGCGGGATTGATCCTCTATGCTGGCTCCATTAAAGGAGTTTCTTCGAATGGCTGAACTTGAACCGCGATTGCTACACGTGCACTCCCTCAAGGCCGCCTGCTCCAACTGCAGCGTGCTTGAGCTGTGCCTGCCTATCGGGCTGACGGGGGGCGAAGTCGAGCGTCTGGACACCTTGATTTCTCAGCGGGTGAAGATCAAAAAAGGTGCGGCGCTGTACCGCACCGGCGATCCGCTGCGCTCGTTGTATGCCGTGCGGCTGGGCTTCTTCAAGACCAGCGTATTGTCGATCGACGGTCGCGAACAAATCACCGGGTTCCAGATGCAAGGCGAAATGCTCGGTCTGGACGCCATCAGCACCGATCATTACGCCTGCAATGCAATAGCGCTGGAAGACAGCGAAGTGTGCCCGCTTCCTTTCAACAGCCTGGAAAAACTTGCCCACGATTTGCCATCGTTACAGCACAACCTCAACAAGCTCATGAGCCGAGAGATCGTGCGCGACCACAGCATGCTACTGATGATTGGCAACATGAATGCCGATGAGCGACTTGCGGCGTTTCTGCTGAACCTGTCTCAACGCCTGAATATGCGCGGTTACTCCTCCAGGGAATTCGTCTTGCGCATGAGCCGTGAGGCTATCGGCTCTTATCTGGGCCTGCGGCTGGAAACGATCTGCCGGGGTATCGCGCACCTGCGAGAAGAGGAACTGGTAGAAATGCATGGACGCAACGTCACCATCCTGGACCTGCCCGGCCTCAGGCAAAAAGTCGCTGGTTGTCATCGTCACTCAGCGCTGTAAAACCCTCTCGACGCGCTTGCGTCCCTGATTATCTGCCCGTTGCCTGATCGACCATCCAACTGGAAGGCGGGGCTGCCTTTCTGACTTTTGTCAGCTCACAGGCAGTTGCCAGGCCGCGCGACGGCTCACTTACCCCCTTGTTGATTTAGCTCAATGTCTCGCCATCACCCAGGCGTAGAAAAAGCAGACCGGGCCCTGACAGCTCGCCCGCTTTGCATCATCTGGAGGACGCCTCGATGAGCGACTTGACCCTGCGCAAGACCATTCTGGAAGAACTGGAGTTCCAACCCGACATCAATGCAGCCCATATTGGCGTGGCCGTCGACAACGGCGTTGTCACCCTCTCCGGCCACGTCAGCAGCTATGCAGAAAAAATCAGCGCTGAACGCGCCGTCAAAAACATCGAAGGCGTGCGCGCCGTGGCTGAGCAAATCCAGGTCCGACTGAATAAAAACGCCGGCACCGCAGACGACACCATTGCCAATCGCGCCTTGAAGATCATCAATTGGAGCTGCGACGTTCCTGAAGGCGACATAAAAGTCATCGTGCAAAACGGCTGGGTCAGCCTGGAAGGCGAAGTGGACTGGCAATACCAGAAAGAAAGCGTGGAGCGGGCCGTATTCAAGTTGTCCGGCGTGGTGGGCGTGAGCAACCGGCTTACCCTGCGCCCTCGAGTGGACGCGGGCAATATCCAGATCCAGCGTCGTATCGAGGAGGCCCTTAAACGCAATGCCGAAGTGGATGCCAAGGGGATTCACGTCAAGGTCGATGGGGATGTGGTGAGGCTCGAAGGCAAGGTCCATCTATGGCGCCAGCGTAAAATCGCGGAACGGGCGGCGTGGTCGGTGCCGGGAGTCAGAGAGGTGGACAATCACCTGTTGCTTGTCTGAGTCGCAGACCCGCAGGGCGAACCTTCTCTGCGGCGATCCTTGCGTTGTGTGTCCAGCCGTTGTCGTCATTGAGCCGAGGCCATGAAAAAAATCACCAATGGAACCTGTCATATTTCCTGGTCGCACTGGTTGTGTTCAGCGTTGCGCAGTTTCTGTTTTCCGAACGGCCAACGGTGCAGGTCATCCCCTACAGCCAGTTCCTGCAGCTGGTCAACGAGCAAAAGGTCAGCGACCTACGGGTGGAAAACGACCGGATCAGCGGCAAACTGCAGGAGCCCATCGCCGGTCATAACCTGTTCTCGACCATACGGGTCGATCCTGCGCTAGCGACGGATCTCGCCCACTCGGGTGTCGGCTTTACCGGGGTCAACGAAAACACCTTCCTGGGTGGTTTGCTGGGCTGGTTGCTGCCCTTCGGCTTGATCATGCTGATCTGGCATTTCATGTTCCGGGGGTTGGCGGAAAAACAAGGCATGGGCGGGCTGATGAACATCGGCAAGTCCCGCGCCAAGGTATTCGTCGAGCGGGATACCGGAGTGACCTTTGCCGATGTGGCAGGAATCGACGAGGCCAGGGTCGAACTGGTGGAAATTGTGTCCTTTCTCAAGGACAAGGCCAAATACGCACGGCTGGGGGCGCATATCCCCAAAGGTACGCTGCTGGTCGGCCCGCCGGGCACCGGCAAGACCCTGGTGGCCAAAGCCATCGCCGGAGAAGCCGGGGTGCCCTTCTTCTCGATATCGGGCTCCGAGTTCGTCGAGATGTTCGTCGGTGTCGGTGCCGCTCGCGTACACGATTTGTTCGAGCAGGCCCGGCAGGCGGCCCCCTGCATCATTTTTATCGATGAACTCGATGCGCTGGGCAAGATGCGCGGTGTCGGCGCCTGGGGTGGCAATGACGAGAAAGAACAGACCCTTAACCAATTACTGGCGGAACTGGATGGGTTCGACCCTCGAGAGGGTGTTGTGTTGCTCGCCGCCACCAACCGGCCCGAGGTACTGGACCCGGCATTGCTGCGTGCCGGCCGGATAGACCGGCAGATTCTGATCGATCGCCCCGACCGTAAAGGCCGGCAGGCGATCCTCACCGTTCACCTTAAGAAAATCGTCGTGGGGCCGGACCTTGACAGCGAGCGCATCGCTGACATCACCACCGGTTTCACTGGCGCTGACATAGCCAACCTGGTCAACGAAGCCGCCATCGTTGCCACTCGTCGCGGCGCCGAAACCGTCAGTCTCGATGACTTCACGGCAGCCGTGGAACGCATCGTCGCCGGGATTGAACGCAAGAGCAGCCTGTTGTTGCCTGATGAACGCCAGGTGGTGGCCTATCACGAAATTGGTCATGCCCTGGCCGCCAGCAACCTGCCGGCCATGGACCCGGTCCACAAGGTCTCGATTGTGCCCCGCGCCATCGGTTCGCTCGGTTACACGTTACAGCGACCGACCGAAGACCATTTCCTCATCAGTTGCCAGATGCTCAAGGATCGCATTGTCGTGCTGATGGCCGGCCGCGCCGCCGAATTCCTTGCCTATGGCCAGATATCAACCGGCGCCGCCGATGACCTGGCCCGTGCAACCGATATAGCCCGCCAGCTGATCACCCGGTTCGGCATGAGTGCTGAGCTTGGTCAGGCGGTGCTGGAACGTAAAAGTGCCACTTACCTGGGTGAACGCATGCAGGAAGTCGCAGAACGGGATTATTCGCAAATAACCGCCAGAGAAGTGGATCTGGGCATACGCGCCCTACTCGATGAAGCCTATCAGCGAGCCAAGGTCCTGCTTGAAAGCCATCGGGACGATCTCGACGCCGGCGCTCGTCTCTTGCTGGAAAGGGAAACCCTGACCCCTGAAGAATTTGCCCCGCTCCTACCGCTCAAGCGCCCCTTGATACGGGCTGCGCGACCTCTAACGCGCTGAGCGTGAACGGCCACGACCAGGATATCTGGACTGCATCGACCCGCAACTGGCCAGCGAAGCCCACATCGTCGCTATGGCTGCCGGCCGCCCTCCCCCTGAAAGTCGGCGGTCGATTCCCGGTGCCAGGCTCGCTGCAGCAAATCGATGACGATTTCATCCGATGTCTGGGGAAACTCCTTGTACCAATAGCCTATGGACATCATCCAGTCAGGAATCAACGGACAAATCACCTCATCCACTTCGCTGCGCAGCGCCTCCAGCGTTTCAAGCGGCGCAACCGGTACGGCGACCACGATGCGCGAAGGTCCTTGCGTGCGGACCGCGTGGATCGCCGCCATCATCGAGGCCCCTGTCGCCACGCCGTCGTCAATCAGGATGACCACCTGGTCCTTGAGTTGTACAGGCGCACGCGTGCCTCGGTAAGCCTGCTCACGACGCAACAGCTCCCGGGTTTCCCGAGCAACCACGGCGTCGAAACCGGCCTGATCAATCGGGTGAGCACGAAGTGCCTCATCATTGAGAATCTGTATGCCGCCACTGGCAATGGCGCCCATGGCGAATTCCGGGTTGGACGGTACACCCAGTTTGCGGACCAGCAAAAGGTCCAGGCGTACCTGCAGAGCGGTGACCACTTCATAGGCCACCGGAACCCCGCCGCGCGGCAAGGCCAGGACGATGACGTCGGGTCGATGGGCGTATTTGAGCAAATCTTCCACCAGCCCATGCCCCGCTGCGCGCCTGTCCTCCCACACCGTTTGCAATGAAGGACTCTGATTCATTGGAAAATCTCCCCAGGCTGTTGTGCCCATCGTTCAACGATAATCCAGCGTCCTCCGATATAGCTGCCCAGGCGTTGATTTATATCAATTTCCTTGCAGGGCAGTTCAGGACCCCAGCTACCCAAAGAAACTCGGGCGAGCTAGCCACGCATGAGGGGCTTTTTCTTGCCTGTGCATTCGTGCGGGAATGAACTTGCTCGAATGTGTTGTTGAAGCTGATGGCCGCTTCGCGAGCAAGCTCGCACACAGGGTCCGGCGGTGAACACAAATACCGCGTACGAATGTGGGAGCGAGCCTGCTCGCGAAGGGGGCCCTCAGAGCTCCACGCTGTCGCGATATTCCGGCACCGATACCGACCAGCCCAGTTCATCGCGAATGCGATGGCGCAAGACATCGGAAGCGTTGGGTTCGCCGTGGACGACATAGGTATGCCGGGGCGGTGTCTTGAAACCGCGCAACCATTGCATGATTTCGTCGGCATCGGCATGGGCGGACAATGTTTGCATCGGCACCACTTCAGCGTTGATTGGCACGTCCTTGCCATGGATGCGCACCGCAGGCTCGCCCGCCACGATCCTTGCGCCGCGCGTGCCACCGGCCTGGAAACCCGGCATCAACAAGGTATTGATGGGGTTGGGCGCCAGGCTCTTGAGGTGAAACAACACCCGCCCTCCGGTAGCCATGCCACTGGCGGCGATGATCACCGCGGGGGTGCGTTGCAGGTCCAGGTTCATGGAGTCCCTGGCCGAGCGCACTGGATGCGCGATGTGGCACATGCCTTCGCACTCCTCCCTGGACAAACGATGTTCATCGCCAAAGCGTTGATACAAGCGGGTTACGTCGATGGCCATGGGGCTGTTCAGGTAGATGGGAATGTCCGGGATCGCCATACGTTGTTTCAGGCGGTACAGGTGATACATCAGCAGTTGTGCCCGACCGACCGTGAACGAGGGCACCAAGGTGATGCCGCCGCGCAACGCGGTGCGGGTGATGACGTCAGCCAGTTGATCTTCCGGCGATTGATTCGGGTGCCGCCGGTCGCCGTAGGTGGACTCAACCAACAGGTAGTCCGCCTGCTCGATGGTCTGCGGGGCAAACATCACCGGGTCCTCGGGGCGCCCCAGGTCGCCGGAGCACACCAACGTAACGCCACCGGCCTGCACCTGCACCGTAGCGGCGCCCAGGATGTGTCCCGCGCGGCGCAGCACAATCCCCACCCCACGGGCGATATCCACCGGATGATCGAACGCTATCGGGCGTAACAGTTTCAGCGCCCGCTCGGCATGGTCCCGGGTGTACAACGGCATGGCAGGATCATGCTTGGAAAACCCCTTGCGGTTGGCGTATTCGGCCTCTTCTTCCTGCAAGCGGGCGCTGTCGAGCAAGAGGATCTTGACCAACTCGCAGGTGGCCGGCGTGGCATAGACCGGACCGCGATAGCCGTTGCGTACCTGCACTGGCAGGTAACCGCTGTGGTCCAGGTGTGCGTGAGTCAGCACGATCGCGTCCAGGTCACGCATCGGCAGTTCGAAGGGGTCCCAGTTGTGCAAGCGCAACTGTTTGTAGCCCTGAAACAGCCCGCAGTCGATCAGGATTCGCTGATCGTCGTGCTCCAACAGGTATTTGCTACCGGTGACCGTGCCGGCCGCCCCTAGAAACGTCATGCGCATGAGCGTGCTCCTGAACCATCGATGGAAGTTCCATTGGTCGCACTATTCACACAAACGGCCATTGACTTTCATCAAGGACGCAGCGGTGAACGCCGGTTTCCTCACACAGCCAGCACGCTGCACGACACCTGATACAAAATATGCTCTGTGGTACTACCCAATAGCCCGTGTGGGCCACCCTTCTGGGAGCGGCCCATGACCACGACATCTACCTCATGTTCCAGGGCAAATTCACTCAAGGCTGAAACCGGATGGCCGAGCACGAAGTGCCTGCGCTCGGCCGGCACGCCGAACAGGTTGGCCAGCTCCAGGAAAGTTTTTTCCAGGCTTCTGCGCAGTTCATTGCTGAGCTGTTTGAGCGTCAGGCCACCACCACCGACATCGCCCAGATAGACCGAGGAGACCTCATAGGCGTGAATCAGATGCAGTTCGGCGTCGCACTGCAAGGCCAAGCCGATTGCCTCGCGAATGATCCGGTCGTTGAGCCCACTGTTTTGCGCAAAGTCGCTGGAAGGATCCACCGCAGCAACCACTTTGCGCGGCAAGGCGTGGCCAGTGGCGCCCACCAGGTACATCGGAACCGGGCACTGGCGCAACAGACGCCAGTCCAGCGGTGTAAGGAAGGCCCGTTTGAGCAGGGGCTCGTGTTGCACCTGCTTGATAAGCAGATCAGGCTGGATTTGCGTAACGTGCTGCAGAATTTGCTCGTCCATGCCGTCGACCCACTCCACCTGCGTGGTGACCCTCAGGCCTCGACGCCGCATCTTGTCGGCCTCCTCCTCGAGCCAGTGGCGATGGTCCTGCAGGTAGTTCTGGCGCGCTTCATCACGGGGCTCTTGCTCCAACAGCGAGAGTATGTCCAGTGACGGCACCAACGCAGAAACATGCAAGTGCGCCCCGCTGGCCGCCGTCAGGGCTGCGGCATGATGCAGCGCGGGAGAGTGTCGTTGTGCCGGGTTGAGAATCAACAGCAAGCGCTGGTACTGGCTCATGATGGATCTCCAAAAAGTGGAACGGCGCGACGCCGAAGTCATGACATGCGTGAGACAGTCAACCCGGCGTCGGCGTCCAGTGCCAGTTCAAGACTTCAGGCATGTCCTGCCCATGTTCGATCAGGTAAAGCTGGTGCTTCTCCATGGTGGCCCAGTAGCGGTCCCGGGCGTTCTCCACCAGCGATTGCAACCGTGGTACCCGCTGGATGACATCGAATGCCAGTTGGTAGCGATCCAGGTGATTGATCACCACCATGTCGAACGGCGTGGTGGTGGCCCCCTCCTCCATGAAACCGCGCACATGGAAATTGTCATGGTTATGGCGTTTGTAGACCAGACGATGGATCAGTGAAGGGTAGCCGTGGAAAGCGAAAATCACCGGTTTGTCCACAGTAAACAGCTCATCGAATCCGGCATCCGGCAGACCATGGGAATGTTGTTGCGGCGGTTGCAGGGCCATCAGGTCCACCACGTTCACGACCCGCACGCGCAGATCCGGCACGTATTCGCGCAACAGGGTCACGGCAGCCAGGGTTTCCAGGGTCGGCACGTCACCGGCGCAGGCCATCACCACGTCCGGGTCTTCATCGTTGTGGCAGGCGAAGGCCCAACGACCGATGCCAGTGGAGCAGTGCCTGATGGCCGAGTCGATATCCAGCCATTGCCACTCCGGTTGCTTGCCGGCCACGATTACGTTGATGTAATCGCGACTCTTGAGACAGTGATCGGCAACCGACAACAAACAGTTGGCATCCGGCGGCAAGTAGATACGCACCACATTGGCACTCTTGTTCGCCACATGATCGATAAACCCCGGATCCTGATGGGAGAAGCCATTGTGGTCCTGGCGCCAGACGTGGGATGTGAGCAGGTAGTTGAGCGAAGCGATCGACGCCCGCCAGGGAATCTGCGCAGCGGTCTTGAGCCATTTGGCGTGCTGGTTGAACATCGAATCGACGATATGGATGAACGCCTCATAGCAGGAGAACAGTCCATGACGGCCCGTCAGCAAATACCCTTCAAGCCAGCCTTCACACACCTGCTCGCTGAGGATTTCCATCACCCGGCCGTCGCATGCCAGGTTGGTATCCCCCGTTTCAGTGGTCGCCATCCAGGTCTTGCCACTGACCTCGTACACCGCGTCAAGGCGATTGGAGGCGGTTTCGTCGGGGCCGAACAGGCGAAAGTTGCCAGCCTTGAGGTTGTACTTCATCACGTCCCGGACAAAACCGCCCAACACCCGGGTGGACTCGGCCTGCACACTGCCGGGCGCGGAAAACTGCACGGCGTAATCGGTAAACCGCGGCAGCTCAAGTGGCTGGATGAGCAAGCCGCCATTGGCGTGGGGATTGGCGCCCAGACGCCGATGCCCTGTGGGCGCCAGCGCCGCAATCTCCGGCAGCAACGCACCGCCGGCGTCGAACAGTTCCTGCGGCCGGTAGCTCTCGAGCCATTGTTGCAACTGCGTCAAATGCATGGGCTGCTCGAAATGGCTCAGTGGCACCTGGTGGGAGCGCCAGGTGCCCTCGACCTGCTGACCGTCGACAAACCGCGGACCGGTCCAACCCTTGGGCGTGCGCAGCACCAGCATGGGCCACAATGGCCGCTCCAGTTCCTGTCCCGAGGAGTCCGCACGGGCCGTGCGCTGGATTTCGCGGATCTTGAGCAGCATGCCGTCCAGGACCATCGCCAGTTGCTGGTGAACGGTTTGCGGATCATCGCCTTCGACAAAATAGGGATCGTAGCCATACCCGTACATCAGGGCTGACAGCTCGTCTTCACTGATACGCGAAAGCAAAGTGGGGTTGGCGATTTTGAAGCCATTGAGATGAAGAATGGGTAGCACGGCGCCGTCGCGCCTGGGGTTGAGGAACTTGTTGGAATGCCAGCTCGCTGCCAGCGTACCGGTTTCGGCTTCACCGTCACCGATGACGCAGGCCACGATCAGGTCAGGGTTGTCGAACGCCGCACCGTAGGCGTGGGCCAGGCAATACCCCAGTTCCCCGCCTTCATGGATGGAACCCGGAATCTGCGCCGAGACATGACTGGACAACCCGTAGGGCCAGGAGAACTGCCGGAACAGGCGTAGCATCCCGTTTTCGTTCTGTTCCACCGAGGGATAACACTGGGTGAAGCTGCCCTCCAGATAGCTTTGGGCGACGATGGCCGGTCCGCCGTGCCCAGGGCCGGTGACCAGAATCATGTTCAGGTCGTGGGCCTTGATCAGGTGATTGAGGTGCACGTAAACCAGGTTAAGCCCCGGCGTCGTCCCCCAATGGCCCAACAGGCGTGGTTTGACGTGGCCCAGTAGCAGCGGTTTGCGCAACAAAGGGTTGTCTTTGAGGTAAATCTGGCCCACGGCCAGGTAATTGGAGGCACGCCAATAGGCGTCAATGCCTTCCAGTTGGTCGGGGCTAAGAAAATCGCTCATCACATTCTCCCAAAGAGGCTGGACTAACCGCGACCTGTCCTGGTCGCTTGAACCGCTATCGAACGGTCTGCCATGACTGATTCTGGAGCGCTTGAACAGGCCCGACTTGATTTACATCAGAATCAGCGCCCTGCTCATTCCCTGACCGCCAACAGACTGCCCGACACCGAATACAGGGCCCGCTCTGTCGTGCTGCCGATCAGACGGTCCAGGCCCAGGCGTTGCTCGGTGCCCATCACCACCACATCAACCTCGAACTCATTGAGGAATTCCTGGATCACCGGCACCGGCATACCAATGACGAAGTGCCGGCGCTCGGGAGGAACGCTCCAGCGCTCGGCCAAATTGATGAATGCAGTGTGCAGCGACTCTCGCAAGGCCTCGGCAAAGTCGTCATCCCCAGCCCCTGCCAGCAACGGGGTCTCGCCGTTGAAGGCCGGTGACAGATCGCAGGCGTGCAGCAGATGCAACGGGGCATTGCATTGCAGGGCCATTGCCCCGGCAGCCTGGATAATGCGCTCATTCAAAGCATAGGACTGGGGACTGGCGGGGTCCACCGCCGCCACGACCCGGCGCGGCAAACTGTGGGTGGCATGGTTGACCAGATGCACCGGCACCGGGCAATCGCGCAGCAGATGGCAGTCCAGAGGCGTCACGAAAACACGCTTGAGCAGCGGCTCGAGGGTCACATCCTTGATCAGCAAGTCGGGCTGGAACTGTTCGACGTAACGCAGAATGTCCAGCAATGGATGAGTGGTCCAGACCACATGTGTCGTCACATCCAGCCCTTGCTCCTTGAGCAGTGCCGCTTCCTCCACCATCCAGCGACGATAGTGGTGCATATAGCGCTGAACCGTCGCTTCATCGTCTTTTTCGCCCCACAAATGGGTGTGTGGCGGTGGTTGAACGAATGCGCACAGGTGCAAGGCCGCGCCGCTGACCCTGGCCAGGGCACAGGCCCGACGCAGCGCGGCAGACGGATGCAGGTCGGCCTCAACGATCAATAGCAAACGTTGGTACTGTCCCATCACATACCTCCACGGGTCTGTTCGCCATCAGGTCCCGAGCGGTCCCTCTCTGGCATGGACACAGCGTGCGCTTGTCACCCCGGGGCGGCTTGATCTTTATCAACTGCATGCACATACCTGTGGGAGCAAAGCTTGCTCGCGATGCAGGCACCCAGGTCTTCAGGTGGACCGCATGAATGTTCATCGCGGGCAAGCCTTGCTCCCACAGGTTTGGCTCCCACAGAAATTGCCCCCAAAAACCTTTATTTGCGCGACGCCATCGATCCAAACCCACCAGCCCCAGCGCAATCCCGACACACCCCGCCAATATCCCCCCGGCATTGATCATCGACGAGCGGATTGGAGAGCACTGATCCAGATCAGAATCGATCCGCCGCGCCGGCGTAGAACAGTAACGAATGCACGGCCTTTGCCGCGCCGAAAGTTCACACCCGATGGAGGAACGCATCATGCTCAACGCCAAAGACCACAATGAACGCGCCGCTGCCATGTATGCCAGCATCAGCGGCAAGCACTGGATCCAGGCACTCAGAGATGGCCGGCACGTGCTGATCAGGCCACTGAAGGAAGAAGATCGCCAGCGTGAATACGACTTCATCAAGCATCTGTCGCCGGAGTCCCGGCACATGCGTTTCCTGGCGCAAATCAATGAACCAGGCGCGGCCATGCTCGACCAGTTGATGGATGTCGACTGCAAGACGCGCCTGGCCTACATCGCCCTGATCCATGACAACGGACAACTGATCGAAATCGGTGTCAGTCGCTATTGCGCCACCAGTGAACACGAATGCGAGTGCGCCGTGACGGTCGCCGATCAATGGCAGCATCTGGGGCTGGGTACGTTGTTGATGGAGCATCTGATAGAGGCGGCCCGCAAGAACGGCTATCGCCAGTTGTATTCCATCGACTCCGCCGATAACGCCCCCATGCGGGACCTGGCCCATAGCCTGGGGTTCGAAACCCGCACCGACCCCGACGACGCCCGGCAGGTCATCCATCGTCTCTATCTTTAGCCACAACTCATAGCGCGGGCCCCGGCTTCAGGTCCCGCGCAGTTGCTACTGCCTTCACTCGCCCGGCTTGATTGCCCATACGCTGCAAGGTGCCCGTTGCAGCACCTGCTCGGCGGTACTGCCCAAGTGCTTGTCCAGGCCTCGATGCTGTGTCGTGCCCATGACAATGACGTCGCACTGATGATCGGTGGCGAACGTGCAGATGCTGCTCAGCGGCGCACCTTCAATGAAGTGGCGCTGCTGCGGCGGCACCCCGTGACGCTCGGCCAGCGATTCAAACACTTCGTGCTGCGCCTGCCCCAATGCTTCATAGAGCCCGGTGGCGAGCGGGAGCGCACCCACGCCCATATCGGCGGCGTACACCGCCGTCCAGTCGAAGGCGTGCAGCAACTCGACCTGAGCGTTGCATTGTTCAGCCAGTTTCACCGCGGCATCGACGATCCGGTCGTTGAACACCAGGTCCTGCTCCTCGCTGCGCAGCACATCGACGATCGCCAGGACCTGCCGGGGCCGCGGATGACGCGCATCAGTGACCAGGTGTACCGGCACCGGACAGTCCCGCAGCAGGCGCCAGTCCATGGGCGTGAAGAAAATCCGCTTCATCACCGGTTCAGGCTCGGCGTCCTTGATGATCAGCGCCAATGGCAGCTCTTTGACGTACTGCTGCAAGGCCTGATAAGCGTCTTTGCCCCAGACCACCTCGCTCGTTGCCTCCACACCGTGGCGGCGCGCCAGCTCAGCCTGTTGCCATAACCAGTGCCGATGCGTTTCCAGATACCCGTCGCGAGCCTTCTTGACCTGCTCCGGCGCAAAAAGACCGGCCACCGAGAGCACCTCCAGATAATCGATGGCGACGATGTGCAGGGGCAAATCCAGTGCCAGGGCCAGTTCGGTGGCGCGGTCGAACGCAGGCGAACGGGTCATGGCATCGGGTGCCAATAACAACAAACGTTGGGTCTGGGACATGGAACACCTCGGCACGTGGCGCTAGCCACTTAAAGGATTGAGGGTTCCAGAATGAACGTATGGCACGGGCGGGACTTGATCTTCATCAAACTGCCACCACACAGGCTCACAGATTCGGGAGCAGAACACCGGCCCACATCGCCAGCGTCACCAGCACCTGGCCGGGAATGAAATACCCGGCGAAACGCCGTCCACCACTGAGCCAGGCCACCACGCATTTACTCAGGGAATTGCTGCTCATCGCCATCAAGACCGGTATGGCGATGCCATCCAGGGGCAACAACCCGGCCTTCGCCAGGGAAGCAACAGAGGCAATCGAGGCATGAGCATCAACCAGCCCGCTGAAAACCGCGGTTACGGTTACCCCGGTCTGACCGAATTCGGCAAGCATCGCCGACGACAGGACCGTAATACCGGTCATCGCCAGGACTACCGTCAAGGCCAGTTTTAGGTTGAAGGCCCCGCCGCGCTTGATCGGTTCATCAGCCCGTACCCTGGAACGGGGAAACATCAACACCCCGGCGTAGACCAACGTTGTCAGCACGCCGCAGAGCAGCGGGCCCCACATCCAAAGCAGCAGGGCCGGTTCTACCGCGCCGAGGATCAGTCCTATCTGCGCCACTGTCGCCAGATTGGACAATATGGCAGCGGCGCTCAGCACCTTGAGATTGGCCGGCTCTTTCGCGGCGATGTTACCCATGGTCGCAACGGTCAGCGTGGCCGAGGCAAACCCCGACGCAACCGCGCTGAGGGCGTAACCGTAGTGAGTGCCAAGCGTACGCACCGCGACATGCCCCAGCGCACCCACCGCCATCAACATGACCGTCAACATACAGATGGTGCGCAGGTTGATCGCATCGTAAGGCCCGAGGAAACGATCCGGCACCAGCGGCAACACCACCAGCGCGGCGATCAACAGCACCAGGCCGTCGCGCATCTCGGCTGCGGTCAATTGATTGCGGGCAAAATGGTGCAACGCCTGGCGGCTGGCGAGCAGACCGGCCATCACCACGCCAATCGCGGTCGCGAGGGCCGGGGCACTCACACAGAGCGCGCCTAAGGCCAACACGGCAAACAACGCCACTTCGCTGGTGATGCCGGGGTCTTCGTCGAGGCTTTTCCAGTACGCCACCGTCACCAAGGCGCCCAATGCCAGCGCCATGAACCCCAGCAACAACGGGCCGCCGGCCTGGACCGTGAGGTAGCCAAGCAACGAAGTGATGGCAAAGGTCCGCAGACCGGCGAAGTCGCGCCTGACGCCCTCGCCTTTGCGACGCTCGCGCTCAAGCCCGATCAACAGACCGATTCCCAGCGCAGCGGCGGCGTTGGCAAAGTCCAGGGTTTCGCTCATGGTGGCGGTTCTATACTGAATGTTCCGGTTGTACCTGAGTCCAGGGTAGCCCCTGGGAAGATTCATGATCAAACATAGCGCCATTGCCCGGCGTCGTGCGCATTGATACCACGCTTCTGGCGTGAGCTTGATGCAAATCAAGCCCACGGTGCTCGATACGATCATGATCAAACCCAGACAGCACGCCGCGCGAAAGGTCGCCCGGTGCCAACACGTCGAAGCTCGGGAGGTTTGTCATGTCCACACAATCACGCTTGATGTTGGTCGTCTCGCCGCTGATGGAACACAGCCCGGCCTTCGACCGGGCAGCGGCACTGGCCAAGGCTGAAGGCGCCGCGCTGCACATCGTTGCCTTCGACTACCTCGAAGGCCTGGCGACCGCCAACCTGGTCAATGAGCAGGCCCTGGAGCAGATGCGCCTGGGTTACGTTGAACGCCATCGCCACTGGCTGGAGGAGCAGGCCCGGCCGCTGCGCAAGCTGGGCATTGAAGTCACGACCGAAGTGACATGGGTTGAGCGCCCGCTGCAGGAGATTCTGGTCCACCTCAAAGAGCAACCGATGGATGCCCTGATCAAGACGGTGGAGCATGAGTCCTGGTTCTCGCGCCTGATGTTCACCCCACTGGATGTGCATCTGCTGCGCGAAAGCGAAGTCCCGCTGCATTTCGTCAACAAGGTCACTCACGCCCGTCCGCGCAAAATTATGGCGGCCATTGACCCCTTTCATCTCGACGGCCGCTACGAAGGCCTCAACGACCGGATCCTGAGCGAAGCCAACAAACTGGCCGCTTCCTGCGACGCGAGCCTGGAAGTCATCTACGCCTATGACCTGTCGTCCATCACCGCCTCCGAATACGGTTTCGGCAGCGGCTCGATGTTCTTTTCCTCCACTCTGGCCCGACAGCTCTATGAATCCCAGGGCGAAGCCTTTGACGCATTGGCCGAACGCAACGGGATCGCGCCGGAACAACGGCGCATGGTCATGGGCGACCCGGTCAGGGTGCTGGCCAGCTATGCTGCATCCCATGAGATTGACGTCATCGTCATGGGGCGCGTGCGCTATGGTGGCCTGGACAAGCTGATCGGCAGCACCGTGGAAGGGCTGCTGTACAAGATGCCGTGCAGCTTGTGGGTGATTGCGCCGCAGCAGTTCGATTGAAGGCAGGACCGCCGAGCATGTAATGAGCACAGGGACAATTGCCTGATGAACCGAGCGAGTAACGCACCGACTGAACAGAACCCGATTCCCACGGAGGCTGAGGCTTGGTACACACGCACCGCCCCGCAAGTGCTCACGCTGCTCGAGGTCAACGAGCACACCGGGCTGAGCGACGCCGACGTTCAAGCCCGGCTTGAGCGCACAGGCTTCAATCGCCTGCCGGAATCGGCACGGCGACCGGCGTGGCTGCGGTTTATGTTGCAGTTCCACAACATCCTGATTTATGTGCTGCTGGGCTCTGCGGTGATCACCGCGTTGCTGCAACACGTCTGGGATACGGTGGTCATTCTGGCGGTGGTGGTGGCCAACGCCATCATTGGCTATGTCCAGGAAGGCAAAGCGGAAAAAGCCATGGACGCGATCCGGCAGATGCTGGCGCCCCGCGCCGCAGTGATTCGTGCCGGTGAACGTTTGAGCATCGCGGGTGAAGCGCTGGTACCCGGCGATATCGTCTTGTTAGAAGCTGGCGATAAAGTCCCCGCGGACCTTCGCTTGCTGCACGCCAACAGGCTGCAGATCCAGGAAGCCATCCTGACCGGTGAGTCCGCCCCCGTGGAGAAGCACACTGAACCTGTGCGCATTGGAGCGGCCCTGGGGGATCGTGCCTGCATGGCCTTCAGTGGAACCCTGGTGACCTGTGGGCAGGCCACCGGGGTCGTGGTGGCGACCGCAACTGCGGCCGAGATCGGGCGCATCAGCAATCTGTTGTCGGAAGTCGAGACGCTGACCACTCCATTGGTCCAGCAAATGAACGTCTTTGCGCGCTGGCTGACGATCCTGATTTTGCTCGTGGCAGGGCTGCTACTCGTTTACGGTCATTTTGTCGGCCATTACGCCTTTAACGAGATATTCATGGTGGTGGTGGGCATGTCGGTCGCCGCCATACCCGAAGGACTGCCCGCCGTACTGACCATTACCCTGGCGGTCGGGGTTCGCGCGATGGCCCGTCGCAACGCCATCGTGCGCCGCTTGCCCGCCATCGAAACCCTGGGCTCGGTTTCGGTCATCTGCACGGACAAGACCGGCACCCTCACCCGCAACGAAATGATGGTCGCGTCGGTGGTCACCAGTGATCTCACGTTCACGGTCGACGGCGCCGGTTATCAACCGTCGGGAAACATGAACCTGGCGGACCAGTTGATCGACACCTCCAATCACCCCACGTTAGCCGAACTGGGACGCGCCGCCTCGCTGTGCAATGACGCGGTGTTGAGGCAGCACGAAGCCACATGGAAGGTCGAGGGCGATCCCATGGAGGGTGCGCTGCTGGCGTTTTCCGTGAAGGCCGGAATCGATGGCGAAGAAGAGCGACACACCTGGCCTCGCACCGATGCGATTCCGTTTGACGCCAAACACCGCTTCATGGCGACGTTGCACCACAACCATGAGCGACAAGCCTCAATCTATGTAAAAGGCGCGCCGGAACAGATCCTGGCCATGTGCGCGCAGCAGCGTGGCAGTACCGGTGCCACAGAGCCGCTCAATGCTGACTACTGGCTCCAACAGGCGAACACCATTGCCAGCAAAGGCCAGCGCGTGCTGGCGTTTGCCAGCCGGCCCGTGCCGTCCGAGCACACCGTGCTGGAGTTTGGCGACGTGCAGGGTTCGCTGACCCTGATCGGCATGACAGGCATGATTGACCCGCCTCGCCCAGAGACGATCCAGGCGGTCCAGCAATGCCGGGCTGCCGGTATCGCAGTCAAGATGATCACCGGCGATCACTTCGGCACCGCCGCCGCCATCGGCGCGCAAATCGGCCTGCAAAATCCCGACAAGGTGCTGACCGGCGTCGACCTGGATGCGATGAACGACGCCACGCTCAAAGAAGCGCTCAAGGACGTGAATATCTTCGCCCGCACCAGCCCCGAACATAAGCTGCGCCTGGTGATGCTGCTGCAGTCCAACGGCATGACCGTGGCCATGACCGGCGATGGCGTCAACGACGCGCCAGCGCTCAAACGCGCCGACGCCGGCATCGCCATGGGTGACAAAGGCAGTGAAGCGGCAAAAGAGGCCGCGGACCTGGTACTGGCCGATGACAACTTCGCCTCCATCGTGGCTGCGGTACGTGAAGGTCGAACGGTCTACGACAACATCAAGAAAGTGCTGAGCTGGACGTTGCCCACCAACGCGGGCGAAACCATGACCATCATTGTCGCGCTGCTGTTTGGCTTCACCCTGCCGGTGACACCGATTCAAATCTTGTGGATCAACCTGATTACCGCGATCACGCTAGGTATTGCCCTGGCGTTCGAGCCGACCGAAGAAAACACCATGCGCAGGCCGCCACGCGCCAGGCACGAGCCGTTGATAAGCGGCGCCTTGATCTGGCACATGGTGCTGGTTTCGATCCTGTTTCTTTGCGGCGTCTACGGGATTTTTACCTACGCGCTCGACCGGGGCTACCCGGTGGAGTTGGCCCGCACCATCGCTGTCAACACACTGGTTGTGATGGAAATATTCCACCTGTTCTTCATTCGCAATCTTTATGGCACGTCACTGACCTGGAAGGCTGTAAGAGGCACAAAGGTCGTGTGGCTGACCGTCGCGGTGGTAACCTTCGCTCAGTTCGCCATCACCTATGCGCCTCCTCTGCAAAGGGTGTTTGCCACTCAAGCGATTCCCTTTATGGATGGGCTATTGATTATCGCAGTGGGCATCGCGCTCTTTGCGATCATCGAAACTGAAAAACAGATTCGGCTACGGTTAACCGACCCCAAGGGCGCTACGCTCATAGTGGGACAGGACCCGAAGTCACCCTGACGCTGCGGATGGCAAGGTATTCGACCAGCCGCTGAATGTTACTGAAAGAGGATCCGGGAAATGCACAAAGTATTGGTCGCTGTCGATGGTTCAGAGCACTCCGAACGTGTGGTGCGTTACCTCATTGGACTGATCCAGGACGGCGGATTGCTGGGAGGCAACGTGGAAGTGCACCTGGTTAATGCGCAGTCATTTTTACCCACTCGCATCGCGCAAACCATGAGCAAGGATGAACTTGACCGTTACTACGATGGCAAAAGTGCCGAAGATGCCCATAAGGCAATCGCTCTTCTGAAGCAGCAAGGCATCGCCTTC
Source organism: Pseudomonas hefeiensis (assembly GCF_030687835.1). Taxonomy (NCBI): domain Bacteria; kingdom Pseudomonadati; phylum Pseudomonadota; class Gammaproteobacteria; order Pseudomonadales; family Pseudomonadaceae; genus Pseudomonas; species Pseudomonas hefeiensis. The sequence goes on along the minus strand of NZ_CP117449.1, from coordinate 2,874,679 downwards.
ACCTTTCATACGCTGCACGGCGACGCGGCCACCAGAATCGTGGCGTGCTCCAAATCCCTGGGGTGCGACAGCATCATCCTGGGTTCGCACGGCAGTGGTTTTCTCGAAGGCATCTTCCTGGGCTCTGTCGCGGCCAAAGTCATCCAGCTGTCCAGTATCCCGATTACCCTGGTCAAATAAGAGGGTGAGTTGCAGTTGATGGCGCACCAGGGGGCCTGTCCCTCATAACGTCTGCGAGGCAGAACGATGGGTATGTCGCGATGGGGATCAGTCCTTATTTTATCCGGTGCGCTGGCAACATCCGCTTATGCAGCGGACGCGCAAAAGACCTTCACCCAAGGCGGGGCCAATCCCGCCGCCATTGCTTGTTCGACCTGTCATGGTGCGGACGGTACAGGGATGCCCGCGGCAGGCTTTCCAAGGCTTGCAGGGTTACCTGCTGAATACTTCGCAAAGCAGATCGCGGACTTTCGCTCAGGCTCCAGGGCCAACCCAATCATGCTTCCCATCGCCCAGGCGTTGAGCGAGGACGAAGTACAAGCCCTCGCCAGTATGCTCGCCAAAAAGCCAGGTCCAGCCGTCAACCCGGTCAATCGTGCGAATGCGGCCAAGGGCCCTGGGCAAGTCCTGGCGTTGAGAGGGGCGTGGGATCGAAACATACCCGAGTGTGTCTCCTGTCATGGCCCTGGCGGAATCGGGGTCGGTGCCTCTTTTCCACCGCTGGCCGGCCAATCGACTCAGTACCTGGTCTCGCAACTGAATGCCTGGCGACAGAAGACCCGAAAAAATGATCCAGACGATCTCATGGGCCACATTGCGAGGTCCCTCACTGAAGCCGAGGTCGAGGCTGTCTCCCGGTATTTTGCTGAGCTCAGTCAATAGAGGTCTGGCCATGAAGTCATTCATCGCGGCACTCATCAGTTTCAACCTAGTATCGATGGCAGGCGCTGCTGATGTGGCAAATACATCGGTCCCCTCCCCCGGCCCAGACACCCCCCAACAGAGGACGGCGACGTTTACTCCGCCCGCAGAGGACACGCTGCCTGATAACGCCTTTGGCCGTCTGGTGCGGCAAGGGCATGCGATCTTTGTCGATACCAAAGCCAACGCCCCCGAGTTCGTGGGGAACGGGATGAACTGCACCAACTGTCATTTGGAACAAGGCAGAAAAGCCGACTCGGCGCCCCTTTGGGCGGCTTACACGATGTACCCGGCCTATCGAAAAAAGAACGACAAGGTCAATACCTACGCCGAGCGCTTACAAGGTTGCTTTGAGTTCAGCATGAACGGAAAACCGCCTCCGGCCGACGGGCAGGTCATCGCCGCCCTGACTGCCTTTTCCTACTGGTTGGCAACGGGAGCACCGCTAGGCCAGGAGCTGCCCGGGCGAGCTTATCCTGAAGTGCCGCAACCGGCGGGAGGCTTCGATCTGGCCAAGGGCAAGGTCATCTACACCAAGCAATGCGCTGTGTGTCATGGCAACGAGGGCGAAGGTCAAAAGGCGGGGAACGACTACGTATTCCCACCGTTATGGGGCAAAGATTCATTCAACTGGGGCGCGGGGATGCATCGCATCAATACCGCAGCCGGGTTCATAAAGTCGAATATGCCATTGGGTAAAGGCGCCACCCTGTCCGCCGATGAGGCCTGGCACGTTGCTGCCTACATGAACAGCCACGAACGGCCGAAAGACCCCAGAATGATTGCCGGTTCCATCGAGCAGACCCGATTGAAATTCCATGCCAATGACGGGGTCAATCTTTATGGCAAAGAAGTGAACGGCGTGATACTTGGCCAGGGAACTGAATGAACGGCGCAGCAAATACTACTGTCGCCGTTCTCGTGCAGCGTCATTGAACGTCTAGCCCGCCATCACCGCACGAACATCAGCCATCCGGCCAGTACCAATGCCGCAGTGCAGGTCCAGCCTGAGAACAGCCAGCGCCACAGCCAGCGGCGCGGGATAAAACCCACGCCCCTGACGAAAGCCACGCTCATCGCCGCAAATAATGCGCCCGCCAGAGCGTGATCAGCTTTTCCCTCCGGGGTTGCCATTATCGGAGGGTACAGCGTGCAGGCAAGCATGATGGCTATGGCAATCATCAGACTCGCCAGATGAATGCGTGAAGACGGCTGGGCATCTGAGCATTGCTGAGTCATCGCGGTTGCTCGTCATTGTCACTCAAGGCCCGACTCGCTTCATTCTCACCCCACATTGCATTCAATATCGCCAGCAATAGCGCAAAGCCGACTCCCAACATCCAGGCGAAATACCACATGTTCTTTGCTCCTTTGCCGGCACTAGTAGGCCGAATGTTCGTTGGCTTTGATCTGGGCGACGGTGACTTTGCCGCTCATGACGCGATATGCCCAGGAGGTATAAATCACGATCAGGGGCATGAAGATCAACGTGGCCCAGAACATGATGGCCAGGCTCAGGTGGCTGGAGACGCTGTCCCACACAGTCAGGCTTGCCGCGGGCATCGTTGATGAAGGCATGATGAACGGGAACATTGAGACGCCTGCCGTGCTGATCACGCCAATCACCGCAAGCGATGAGGCGACAAACGCCGACAGTGTGCGGCGCATCATCAACAGCATGGCGGCTCCTGCGGCCCCGGCCAATCCAAGCGCGGGCAGCAGCCAAAGCAATGGATAGCGTTCGTAGTTGGCCATCCAGGCGCCAGGTTCACGTACCACGGTCTTGCTGAGGATGTCCGGCAGCGCCGCGGTATCAACGAGCGAAGTAATGCGATAGCCGTCAATCCATTGCAGCCAGATGCCGGCCACGATGAATGAGCACACCAGCACGATCGCCGCCGCCACCGCACCTTTTACGGCCCGGGACTGGATAACCCCCTCAGTGCGATGGGCCAGATAAGTGCCGCCCTGCAGGGTGATCATTGCACTGCTCACAACACCGGACAGCAGCGCGAAAGGATTGAGCAGTTGCCAGAAGCTGCCGGTGTAGGTGGACACCAGATAGTCATTGAAGTGAAACGGCACGCCCAGCAGCAAGTTGCCAAACGCGATCCCGAACACCAGCGGAGGCACCGCCCCTCCGACAAAGAGGCCCCAATCCCAGGTGCTGCGCCAGGTGGCGTTGTGGATCTTGCTACGGTAGTCAAACCCCACCGGGCGGAAGAACAACGCCCAGAGCACCAGAATCATTGCCCAGTAGAAACCACTGAAGGCAGTGGCGTAGACCACAGGCCACGCCGCGAACAAAGCGCCGCCGGCGGTGATGAACCAGACCTGATTGCCATCCCAGTGCGGCCCGACGGTATTGATGACAACGCGCCGCTCCAGGTCATTGCGGCCAACGAATGGCAGCAACGTGCCGACGCCCATGTCATGACCATCCATGATCGCAAAGCCGATCAGCAGGACGCCGACCAACGCCCACCAGATTATTTTCAAGGTGAAGTAATCAAGCATGGTGAAGCTCCTTCAGATGGGCGTCGTGAACATAACGGCCTGTACCGAGGCTGCCAGGCCCCTGGCGGGCGAACTTGATCATCAGGAACATCTCCACCACCAGCAACACGGTGTAGAACACGATGAACCCGGCTAGAGAGCCATACAGGTTATTCACGCTGAGCGTGGACACGCTCATGTGGGTCGGCAGTACGCCGTAGATAGTCCAGGGCTGGCGGCCATATTCAGCAACGAACCAACCCAGTTCACAGGCGATCCACGGCGCCGGCAGCATGTAAAGTGCCCAGCGCAGCAACCCGCGATGGTGAGTGCGGCCCGACTTCAGCGTGCTCCAGAAGGCCAGCGCAAAGAGCATCAACATCGCAAAACCCAGGCCGACCATGATCCGGAACGCCCAAAACATAGGCGTCACGCGCGGAACGGTATCGTTCACCGCGGTTTCGATCATGGCCGGCGTGGCCTGGTTGACATCCTCGACATAGCGCTTGAGCAGCAGCCCGAAGCCCAGATCAGCTTTGTATTCTTCGAACGTCTTGAACGCCGCCGGATCGCTACGATTGGCTCTCAGTGCTTCAAGCGCATTGACTGCGGTAATACCGCGGATGATGCGGGCGCGGTTTTTTTCCTTGATCTCATGAATGCCGGGGATCTGCTTGCTGACCGAGCGGGTCCCGATCAGGCCCATCAACCAAGGCACCTCGATCTCCCAATTATTTCGCGATTGAGCCTCATCGATGCTCGCGATCAACGTCAGGCCAGCCGGTGCGGGTTTTGTTTCCCACATGGCTTCCATGGCCGCCAGCTTGGTCTGCTGCGCTTCCCCCACCGTGTAACCGGACTCATCGCCCAGTACGATGACGCTCAGCACAGACGCCAGGCCGAACGCCGCGGCGACCCGAAAGCTACGTTTGGCAAATTCGACATCACGATTTTTGAGCAAATACCAACTGGAGATCGACAGCACAAACATCGAACCGGTGACATAGCCGGCCGAAACCGTATGGACAAACTTGGCCTGCGCCACCGGATTGAACACCACCGTCCAGAAATCGACCATTTCCATGCGCATGGTGATGTAGCTGAACTCTGAGCCCACCGGGTTCTGCATCCAGCCATTGGCGATCAGGATCCACAGCGCCGACAGGTTTGTGCCGATTGCCATCAGCAGCGTGACCAGCAAGTGATGCTGCCTCTTGAGACGGTCCCAACCAAAAAAGAACAACCCGATCATGGTCGATTCGAGGAAGAACGCCATCAAGCCTTCGATTGCCAGCGGGGCACCGAAGATGTCACCGACATAGTGCGAGTAGTAGGCCCAATTGGTGCCGAACTGAAATTCCAGGGTAATCCCCGTGGTCACGCCCAGTGCGAAGTTGATGCCGAATAGCTTGCCCCAGAAACGCGTCATGTCTTTCCAGATGACATTACCGGTCATCACATAGACGCTTTCCATGATGACCAGCAGCCACACCATGCCAACGGTGAGCGGTACGAAAAGGAAGTGATAAAGCGCCGTGGCCGCAAATTGCAGCCGCGACAAATCCACCAGTTGTTCTGAGATCACTTGCTTGCCCCTTGAGCCGAGGTGGGTACACCGAAACGGTTGCCGACTGCGTTGGAATCGACGCTGACGTGGAAATCCTGGATGAATAGCCACCACAGCACTGCCAGCACAAGCAGCTTGATAAGCACTGCTGTGAGCAGATGACGGCGCAGTCGTTTGTCGGAAATAGTCATGTCGGTGCAGTTAGCACGCGCCATGCCAAAGGCCAGGAGAAGATTTTTATCGTTCTATAACAGCAGGTTATGAACGAACTCCGGTGGGAAGGGATAGCTGTGGCTGACTCAGGCGCTGCCAATCTGCCATGACGGCAGTGATTGGCAGTCAGGTGTCATAGCGGGTGATCAGGCCAAACCCTGCTCTTTCAATCGCCGGTACAAAGTACGCTCGCTGATACCCAAATGCCGGGCCAGCTCACTGCGGGTCCCTTTGAACGCAGACAGGATCTGGGCCAGCGAGAGGCCGTCAGAAACAGCCGGGGCAGCCAGTCGCGGGACCATCGCATCAGGGGCATGAGGCAAATTCACGGAGTGAATGACCCCGTCATCGGCAAACAGGCTGGCTCTTTCCAGCACATTACGAAGCTCGCGGATATTGCCCGGCCAGGCATATTGCTGCAGTTGCATCAAGGCATCGGCGTCGATGGTCAGCCGGCGTTTGCCGGTACCGGAACGTTGCAATAACGAATTGACCAGCAGCGCGATGTCCTCCTTACGATTACGCAGCGGCGGTAAATGAATGGGAAATACGCTGATGCGGTAGTACAGGTCTTGCCTGAACTCACCCTTGTCCATCATCTGTTCCAAGGGTTTATGGGTGGCGGCAACCAACCGGAAGTTTGCATGCAAGGTTTCCACGCCGCCCACACGGCGATAGGTTCCCGACTCAATCAGTCTGAGCAGTTTCACCTGCATGGCCAGGGGAACGTCGCCGATTTCATCAAGAAACAGCGTACCGCCCTGGGCCGTTTCGACCAGACCCTGCTTGCGCAGGGTGGCACCGGTAAACGCGCCTTTCTCGTGGCCGAACAGTTCGCTCTCAAACAGCGTTTCAGTCAACCCGGAACAGTCCACCACCACAAAGGGCCCGTTGGCCCGCTCACTGGTTTCATGGACCGCGCGCGCAAACAGTTCCTTACCCGTACCGGACTCCCCCAACAGCAGCACCGGCAACATCGACGGCGCGACCCGTTGCAGCTCCGACAGCGCGCGGTTGAACGCGGGAGAGCTGCCCACCAGGCCCTCGTTGCTGGGCCGCGCTGAGGCGCTGCGTACCAGGGTAAGGCGCTCCACATAAGCGGTGATGTCGCCATGGTCATTGAGGATCGGACGCAGTTCCACGTCGACATGCTCAGGCCCGCGGGGGGTGTGGTGAATGTGCAAGACCCGATCCGGGCCGCGCATTTCCCGGGCCTTCTTCATCGGGCAGTTCTCTCCCGCCTGATCGCAAGGAACATCGTAATGATGGGAAACCCGATAGCACTTATGACCAATAAACGGCTTGTCGGCACTGCCGAACTGGCGCCGATAGGCGGTGTTCGCCGCCAGGATGTTGTAGTCCGGATCCAGCACGATCATCGGATGCGGCTCGTGCTCGAGAAACGAAACCAGTGACTGCACCTGATCCGGCGGGGGGATCAAATTGTTCGGGGGCGGCAGGATAGTGGTCATCGAAATTCCTGTGGATTCAATCGGACGCAAGTGACACTGCCACTATGCCAACAAATACTGCCAATGGCAGTTGTTTATTCATGTGCGTGAAAATGCCGCATCCGACTCAAAAAAATAAACACATTAAATTCAACAGGATACCGTTTAATTTTCGCTCAATCGGTCCATGGCAGACTTATTGCTATGTCAGGTTAAACCAGTCGGCAACAAGACCAAGGAGACCGATCATGACCGCTACACTGCACGTCGAAGGATTTTTCGATCCCGATACTCATACCGTCAGTTATATCGTGCTTGATCAGGCGACCCGCCACTGCGCACTCGTGGACAGCGTACTGGATTACGATCCCAAGTCCGGCCATACCACGACGACGTCTGCCGACGCGTTGATCGCCAGGGTGGCCGAGCTGGACGCCAAGGTTCAATGGATTCTTGAAACCCATGTCCACGCCGACCACCTCACGGCAGCGCCTTACCTGAAAGAAAAGCTTGGAGGCAAGATCGGCATCGGCAGTCGGATCACCACCGTGCAGCAAACCTTTGGCACGCTGTTCAATACCGGTGAAGACATGGCCCAGGATGGAAGTCAGTTCGATCATCTGTTCGTCAATGAGTACACGTTCTCCATCGGTTCGCTGCACTGCCGCGCGCTGCATACGCCGGGCCATACACCCGCCTGCATGACGTACGTCGTCAGCGACGCCAGGCAAACGGTGGCATTTGTCGGCGACACCCTGTTCATGCCCGACTACGGTACTGCGCGCTGTGATTTTCCAGGCGGTGATGCCCGCACCTTGTTCCGGTCCATCAACAAGGTGCTGAGCCTGCCGGCCGATACGGTGCTGTACATGTGCCACGACTACCAGCCCGAAGGCCGTGAGGTACTGTTCGCCAGTACCGTTGCCGAGCAGCGCGCCGACAATATCCATGTGCGTAATGGCATCAGTGAAGAAGAGTTCGTGGCCATGCGCACCAAGCGTGACAGCACGTTGGAAATGCCGACGCTGATCCTGCCATCGGTTCAGGTCAACATGCGCGCCGGGCACCTCCCCGAGCCTGAATCGAACGGAACACGCTATTTGAAGATTCCGCTCAACGCGCTCTGACGTCCCCTCCCCTATAAGAAAACCTCATCACGGAGACCACCATGGACATCCGCCACCTTGCGCCAGGCTTAGCGGTATCAGAGCAGATTTTTCCCCATCAATTGACGGAACTGAAAAACACCGGCTTTCGCGCCATTGTGTGTAATCGCCCGGATGGCGAAGGCAGCGATCAACCCTTGTTTGCCGAAATCAAACGCGCGGCTGAGGCCGTGGGCATTGAAGCTCACTATCTGCCCGCGGAATCGGGCAAGGTTACCGACGAACAAGGCGTTGCCTTCGGCCAGCTATTTGAAACACTGCCAAAACCGGTGTTGGCGTATTGCCGCTCCGGCATGCGTTCGACAACCATGTGGGCGCTGTCACAAGCGAGCCTGCTGCCTCTGCCGCAGATCGTCGAAACAGCCAAAGATGCCGGGTTTGACATGAAAGGCGTTATCCGCCGGATTGCGAACAAGGGGCTGACCCCGGTCGAAGTGGCCGAGGCCGAACATGCGGTGGTCATTATCGGCGGCGGCGCAGCGGGTATTGCGGCGGCATCCAGTTTATTGGCCAGGGAACCGGGGCTCGACATCGCCATCATTGACCCGGCAGATGTGCATTATTACCAGCCAGGCTGGACGTTGGTCGGTTGCGGTGTCTTCGATGCACCCCGGACCGCCCACACGATGGGTTCGACCATTCCTCGCGGCGTGCACTGGATCAAAGCCGCCGTGGCCGCTTTTGAACCCGAGAGAAATGCGCTCATTCTCGATGGCTGCAGAGTCGTCAAGTATCAACAACTGATCGTATGCCCTGGCCTCAAACTCAACTGGAATGCCATTGAAGGTCTGCCGCAGACATTGGGTCGCAATGGTGTCACATCAAACTACCTGTATCACCTCGCCCCCTATACCTGGGAGTGCGTGCAAAAACTGCGCGGTGGCCGGGCCATCTTCACGCAACCGCCCATGCCGATCAAATGTGCCGGGGCGCCGCAAAAAGCCATGTATCTCTCTGCCGACCACTGGCGGCGTGAAGGGGTACTCGGCAATATCAAGATCGATTTCTGCAGTGCCGGAGCAGTGTTGTTCGGGGTGCCCGATTACGTGCCGGCCCTGATGGAGTACATCCGCGCCTATGGCATCGACCTGAACTTCGGCAGCACACTGACCGCCGTTGACGGGCCCGCCAAAACCGCCACCTTCAGTTGCGTCAAGCCCGATGGCACGCGCCAGCTTGTCACTCGCGACTTCAACCTGCTGCATGTGGTCCCCCCACAGATTGCACCGGACTTTATCCGCATCAGCCCCCTCGCCGATGCGGCTGGCTGGATTGATGTCGACCCCGACACGCTGCGCCATAAAACCTGGGCGAATATTCACGCACTGGGCGACGCCACCAACTCCAGCAACGCCAAGACCGCCGCGGCCGCTCGCAAGCAGGCGCCCGTGGTCGCCCATAACGTGCTGGCGGCCATGGGCAAAGCCAAGGGCAACGCTCATTACGACGGCTACGGCTCCTGCCCGCTGACGGTCGAACGGGGCAAGATCGTCCTGGCGGAGTTCACCTATGGCGGCACCGTCGCCCCCAGCTTCCCGTCCTGGCTGATTGACGGTACCCGGCCATCGCGGCTGGCCTGGCTGCTCAAGGAGCGGATTCTCCCGCCGTTGTATTGGAAGGGAATGCTCAAAGGACATGAGTGGCTGGCAAAACCGGAGTTGGCGGATCTATGAAAGCAGACCTCAAGGCAAGGAGAGAGGGATGATCATCATCTTGCTGCTCGGCCTGACCGTGGGTGTGATTCTGGCGCTGACCGGCGCGGGCGGGGGAATACTGGCGGTTCCCCTGCTCGTCTTCGGCGCGGGCCTGAGCATGGCCGAAGCCGGGCCCATCGGCCTGCTGGCGGTGGGTTTGGCCGCGTCCCTGGGTGCGGTGATGGGCCTTAGAAACGGCACCGTACGCTATAAGGCGGCACTGCTGACCGCAGGCGCGGGGATCATCTGCTCTCCATTGGGGATCTGGCTGGCTCAGCGCACGCCCAACCGTCCCTTGGCGGTCCTGTTTGCCGTTCTATTGATGTACGTGGCCTTCCGGGCCTTTCAAAAATCATTGCCCGCGCGCGCCGATTCCAAAGCCACGTCGATGCGCAAACCCCCGCCCTGTGTACTGGACGAAAAACGGGGCAAGCTCCATTGGACCGCACCCTGCGCATGGGCGCTGGCGGTCTCCGGCATGGTCGCCGGCGCGCTTTCCGGTTTGCTGGGTGTGGGCGGCGGTTTTGTCATGGTCCCGGCGCTCCAGCGCTACACCAATCTGACCACCCAGTCGGTGCTTGCCACGTCGCTGACGGTCATTGCCCTGGTTTCAATTTCCGGTGTGGTGGCGAGCTCGGCAGCAGGTCACTTGCAATGGGCGATTGCCGTGCCCTTTACCCTTGGCGCACTGGTGGGAATGACCGGCGGGCGCTTGCTCGCCGCCAGGCTGCCAGAGCCGTATCTGCAAAAAGGCTTTGCCATTCTGGCTGCTTTGGTGGCTCTGGCATTGGTTGTAAAGGCCTTTGTTTAATCGCCTGGTGGAGTCTCAACGTGATTTGTAGCGGAGAAATCTCATGAACATTGACTGGCTCAACTTTACGCCCTGGTCATCTCTTGCCGGCGGTGCGTTGATTGGTGTGGCTGCCAGCCTTTTCGTTGTCGCCAATGGACGTATCGCCGGCATCAGCGGTTTGCTCGGCAGCCTGCTGCAGCGAGGTAGCGAGGGGGTGAGTGAGAAAGCCCTGTTTCTATTGGGGCTGCTCGTTGCGCCGCTGGTATGGGGCTTGTTCACCGCGTTGCCGCAGATTGAGTTTCAGAGCGGCTGGCTCGGCCTCACCGTCGCCGGTCTGTTGGTGGGCATCGGCACCCGCTACGGGTCGGGCTGTACGAGCGGCCATGGCGTATGTGGCCTGTCGCGCCTTTCACCGCGTTCGATGATCGCCACGGCATGTTTCATGCTCAGCGGTTTCGCCACGGTCTTTGTCCTGCGTCATGTGCTGGGAGGTTGAACATGCTCAAACTGACTGCATTCATGGCCGGTCTGGTGTTCGGCTTCGGTTTGCTCCTGGCGGGCATGGCCAATCCGAGCAAAGTCTTGGCGTTCCTGGATGTGACTGGTACTTGGGACCCCTCCCTGGCGCTGGTAATGCTCGCCGCGATTGCTGTCGCGATCGGCCCGCTGACCTGGGCTCGCCGCCAGGCCCGTTCGGTGCTGGGAAACCCGATGCAATTACCGGTCAAGCGTGAGCTGGACCCTCGCCTGATCGGCGGCAGCCTGCTGTTTGGCATCGGTTGGGGGATAGCCGGTATCTGCCCAGGGCCCGCCGTGGCGATCCTGCTCACAGGGCACTGGCAAATCATCGTATTCATGGCGGCCATGCTGGCTGGCATGTTGTTGTTCACTGCGCTGGAGAACCGGCGCTCACTGATCGGGAGATCGTCATGAAAGCCAACATCGGAACCATAGACCGTAGCTTGCGTATTGCCGCAGGACTTGTCCTCATTGCCCTCAGTCTGAGTGGAGTGATCGGCTTGTGGGGCTGGATCGGCCTGGTGCCGCTGGCCACGGGGATCTTCCGTTTCTGCCCGGTCTATACATTACTGGGCATCAGGACCTGCAACCGCTGCTGAGGCGGATACTGCCGCGCCGCGCCTGTAAATGACGGTACAGGCGCTCGCGGTCAACAAACCTTTGCTGAGAGCATCACTTGAGGCGAGGGTGTCCACTTGGCGGGCATCCTCTCGAGCCTTGCCAAGCGCACGCCCATGTCACAAAAAGACCACTCCTGAAATTTCTAGGGAGTAACCGGCTTTTTAGGAACGAAAGCAGCTACCGACTTCCGGATCTCGTCCCTGGCTTCATCGGCGTTACCCCAGCGTCCCATCTTCACCCACTTACCCGGCTCCAATGCCTTGTAATTTTCGAAGAAATGCTGGATCTGGGCAAGCAACAGTGCCGGCAGGTCTTTGCATTCCTTGACCTCGCTGTACATCGAGCTGAGTTTTTCATGAGGAACCGCGATCACTTTGGCGTCGGCACCCGCTTCGTCTGTCATGTACATCACGCCGACTGGGCGGCAGCGAATGACAACACCAGGCGTTACGGGGTAAGGGCAAATCACCAGTACGTCCAGCGGATCCCCATCGTCACTCAAAGTGTTCGGGATAAATCCATAATTGGCCGGATAGAACATCGGCGTACTGAGGAAACGGTCGACGAATAATTGTCCACTCGGCTTGTCCACCTCGTATTTGATCGGAGAGTGGTTCGCGGGAATTTCGATGACTGTAAAAAAGTCATCAGGGATCTGGTTGCCTGCCGGGATATCCGCGTAACTCATGTTCATAGCTCCGAAGGTGTGGAAGTGACTGCGCTGGAGGGTTTTTGCCCAAGGGTGCCCATTTCGATCGGCGTCTTAGTGAAGAACACTGATATCTCCTCGGCATCCAGCCGTTTGAACAATCGTTCTGCCTCATCCTCGGTGATTGCCAGGCGAATCTCCGTAGGCTGATCCGCCAACTCAAAAAAGTGCGACGAGTGCAGTTGGCCGGTATGCCCGAACCCTTCGATGCCAGTGCAGAGCGTGGCGCCGCGCAAGCCCATTTCTTTAGCCACGTCGACGATCCATTCACCTAGCATCTTTCCCTGATAGCGACGGTTTTGTTGAGTAAAGAAAACGACCATAAAACCTTTCATTTTTATCACCTCAGCGAGTACCAATCATTTGGTAGGACAGAAGCCCGGCAGCGGTCATCGCCAACGAACCTACGACATGCAACGAAATCGAGCCGAGCGCCCAGAGCAATCTGCCTTCCTGAATCAAGGCAACCGTTTCGGCAGAAAATGTAGAAAACGTGGTCAGACCGCCACAGAAACCCGTGATGATCAGGAGACGCCACTCAGGGCTTACGGTGGGAGATGCAGCCAGGAAGGCAATGGCCAGGCCAATGATGTATCCCCCCACCATATTTGCAACTACGGTGCCTGGAGGAAGCGTGGGAAACAGCGCGTTCAGGTTCATGCCCAAAAGCCAGCGCAACCAGGCACCCAGTGAGGCGCCAATAGCAATGACAAGGAACGATTTCAGCATGGAGCGCCCACCTCAAAAAATCTGAATGGCCAAGCAGCCAGACGGCAAGCGCAACTAAACGGGGAGAATTCGGGGAGTAAGATCATAACCTGTCCTAAAGTGGGGACAGGGTACAGACGAGCCTACGTACCCTGTCCAGGGTTCACGTAGGCATCATCAGCACAAGGCGGTTTGAGGAGGAATGCCATCTCCTGATCAAATCCTATAGCATCAATGCCAATGACAGCAACAACCTTAATAGGAGACCACCGTCATGACTCATTCGCCTGCCAGTCAATATGACGTGGTCATTGTCGGTGGAGGCCAATCAGCCCTGGCGGTGGCGTACTTCCTGCGGCGCACCCGGCTTTCGTTCGTCATTCTCGATGCGGAACAAGCGCCAGGAGGTGCCTGGCGTCATGGCTGGAATTCGTTGCGTCTATTCTCCCCCGCCACCTGGAGCTCGATCCCTGGCTGGATGATGCCGCCCACGCAGGATGGCTACCCATCACGCACCCATGTGATCGACTACCTCACGCAGTACGAACAGCGCTATCAATTTCCCATCGTGCGTCCCGTGCGCGTCACTTCTGTAGAGCGTACAGAAACCGGGTTACGGGTTAAGGCGCACGATAGACATTGGGACGCCAAGGTTGTGGTCAGCGCCACCGGCACCTGGAGTACCCCGTTCATCCCCCACTACCCCGGCGCCGGATTATTCGCCGGTCAACAGTTGCACTCGGCAAACTACCTCCAAGCGCAGCCGTTCACCGGAAAAAAAGTCCTGGTCATAGGTGGCGGCAATTCAGGGGCTCAGATTCTGGCCGAGGTTTCCAGGGTTGCCGAAACCACATGGGTAACACCTGTTGAACCGCTGTTCCTGCCTGATGAAGTGGATGGGCAGGTGTTGTTCGAGCGCGCCACGCAGCGCTGGAAAGCGCAACAGGAAGGTCGCGTCATCGAGCAGCCCGTGGGTGGGCTGGGTGACATTGTCATGGTACCGCCCGTTGTCGAGGCCCGGTCGCGCGACGCGCTCAAATCAGTCCGGCCTTTCGAACACTTCACCCGCAACGGCGTGATCTGGGCGGACGGGAGCGAGTCTGCGGTAGACGTGGTGATCTGGTGCACCGGCTTCCGACCCGCCCTGCAGCATCTGGAGACGCTGGGTGTGCTCAACGCTGAAGGGCGCGTGGACGTTGACGGGACTCATTCGATTCAAGAGCCCAGGCTATGGCTGGTCGGCTATGGTGAATGGACCGGTGCGGCCTCCGCTACGCTGATCGGCGTAACACGCACGGCCCGCAGCACGGTCGGTGAAATCGCAGCTTTTCTCGCCGATCCATCCGCTGCCCAAGCACCACTCGCACGCGACGAGCAAGGTTAAAGGCGGCCCATCTGCAACGTGGCGCGCAAGCCTCCCTCGGGGCGATTCTCCAACCGGACCTGCCCGCCAAGCCGATTGGCGATGGTCCGCACGATCGTCAAGCCCAACCCGGCGCCCTGGTCGTTCCCGCGGCTGTAGAAGCGTTCAAAAAGCCGGTCCCGTTCGGCCTCGTCTATGCCTGGCCCCTGATCCTCGACCGCCAGCTCGTAATGATCGCCCTGTCGGGCCAGCCGCACCGTGATCAAACCATTGGGGGGAGAAAAGCTGGCCGCATTGGTCACCAGGTTGTTCAAGGCAATATCGATGGACACCGGATCAATCCTCACCGGGCCGATGTCATCACTGACGTCCAGAACCAGCTCCAGCCCTTTGCTGAGCAACCAAGGGGTCATCTGAACCAGACTTTCACGCACCGTGGCGGGCAGATCGATAACAGCGGGTGCAGGCACGCCAGCTTGCGGTTCAAGACGTGCCATGGTGAGCAATTGATTGACCAGGCGCGTGGTGCGATCCACTCCAACGATCAGGTGTTGCAGGGACTCACGACGGCTCTGCTCATTCCCGGCCTCCATCAGGTTCTGTGCATGAACCCTGAGCACCGCCAGAGGGGTTCGCATTTCATGGGCTGCGTCGGCAATAAAACGCCGTTCACGGCCCATCAACTCCTGAATCTGCGCCAATACCCGATTGAGCGCCGCTTGCATCGGCTCAAGTTCGCTGGGCAGCGGCACCAATTGCAGAGGCTCCAGTGAGCCCGGATGCCGCGCGCGCAACTTGGCGGCCATGTCGACCAGAGGCTTGAGCCCCCAGCCGATGGCCAACCAGATCACAACGGCAAGTATCAGGCTGCCGATCAGATTGGGCACCACTGTGTGACGGACAATACGATCGACCAGATCGGTTCGCACATCATCACGCTCCCCTACCCAGATTTTCAGGCCGTACTGTGTGTCATCCAGTACGAACGCCCGCCATATACGGTCCTTTTGGTCTATCACGTCGCTGAAACCAGGAGCAATCGGCGGTGCGGTGAATGTCGGTGCGCTGGAGGTGTGAACCAGCAACGCATCGTTTGAATCCCAGACCTGAAAGGCAATTTTGCTTTCATAGGGATGACCATCGACTTTGGGAACCGCCGACGCCAATGCCGAATTGAATGCCTGATACAACTGCGCATGTTCCTTGCTGGCCATGGGCATGCGCATGACACCCTGCAACAGCCGGGCGTTCTGGGCCAATTGAGCATCGTAGACTTCAGCGATTTCGTGGTTGCTGTCATGCAGATTGAATACGGTGATGATCAACAGGCCAACGAACAAAAGCCCCAGGATCAGCGTGAGGGTGCGCCGCCGGATTGAAGTCATCGGCGCTCCTCCACCAGATACCCGACGCCACGAATGGTACGGATCAGGTCGGTGGAAAATTTCTTGCGCAG
The DNA here is from genome assembly GCF_030687835.1 of Pseudomonas hefeiensis. Classification (NCBI taxonomy): domain Bacteria; kingdom Pseudomonadati; phylum Pseudomonadota; class Gammaproteobacteria; order Pseudomonadales; family Pseudomonadaceae; genus Pseudomonas; species Pseudomonas hefeiensis. Next base: position 2,859,002 of record NZ_CP117449.1, on the reverse strand, counting down.
GTGGTGAATATGCACTTCCAGGGTGTTGCTCTCGGCCTCCTCGTTCCAGCCGTAAAGCAATTGCATCAAGTGATCGCGTGTCATGACCCGGCCCGGCGGCGACAGCAACTCATGGAGCAACTGGTACTCCTTGGGCGTCAACGCCACCGGGTTGCCCTGATAGCTGACCTGCTGGGTGCCCGGATTGAGGCTGATGCCGGCATGCTCGATCAGCGCCTGGGCGCGACCGGCGCTGCGGCGCAACAAGGCCCGCAACCGGGCCTTGAGTTCCGCCAGATCGAAGGGTTTGATCAGGTAGTCATCGGCCCCCGCATCGAGCCCGGCAATGCGATCTTCGGTGGCGTCCCGGGCGGTGAGGATCAGCACCGGCAGGTTGGAACCGCTGTCACGCAAGCGACGCAACACCTGCAGGCCATCCATCCGTGGCAGGCCCAGGTCAAGCACGGCCAGGTCAAAGGCTTCACTGAGCAGTGCGTGCAAGGCGCTGCTCCCGTCCTTCAACCAGTCAACGGTATAGCCTTCGCGGCTCAGGGCCTGATGGATGCCTTCGCCCAGGGCCACGTCATCCTCGATCAGTAATAAGCGCACGCACACTCCCCTCAGCCAAGTTTTTTGTTCACATCCACCAGCAACGCTTCGATCTCTTTGCGGCGGCCGGCGTCGGCGGTTTCCCGGCCCGGCCGTGGCGCTGCCTGCAAGGCTTTTTGCAGGGCAACCCGGGCCTCAGCGTAGCGCTTCTGACGGTAGAGGTGATCGCCCCAGAAGTACAGACTGTCAATGCCGTTCGGGTTCAGTTGCAACGCCTGCTGGAGTAATTGCTCGGCCTTGTCCGAGTCGCCAAACCCCAAGGGCCAGCCGGGAACCCGGTCATAGAGCGCGCCGAGGCTGGTGTAGGCCGAGCCTTGCAAGGCTTTGGGATCCAGAGCCAGGGCCTGTTCCAAGTCGGCCTTGGCGTCCTTGACCTTGCCCAGCGCACCGAGCCCGCCTGCGGCCCCTGCCCAACTGCTTTTGACAATGCCCGACCAGATCCAGGCCTCCGCCACTGATTGGCGTTGCTGCTTGAACGCTGAAGCCTGGGCGGCGAGCTTTTCAAAGGCATCGGCGCGCTGCCCCTCAGGCAAGTCATATTGGATATGCGCCCAACTTTGCTGGATGCCAGTGAGACGCTGCTGGTCGGCGTCATCCAAGGCCCAGGCGCTTTGAGCCAGGGCGCCGAACAGCAAACAGATCAGAATTTTTTTCATGGTTTGAGGTGCTCGTTCTCGGGTTTATGGCTCAGACGGCGAACCAGTGGCAGTTGCTTGCGCAGGCCACGATCCACCAGGTTGGGCAGCAGGCTGTTGAGGCCGACAAAAAAACGCTCGGGCCAGCCTAGATATAGCTCGCGACGGTCACCGGAAATGGCATGCATGACCGCCGACGCCACGGCGTGCGGGTCATCGACGTTGGCCTTGAGCGCCTGGTTGAGGGCTTGGGCCGCCGGGCTGTTCATCGACGTACGTGTGGCCCGGGGCGCCACATAGAGCACGCCGACACGGGTGTCCGCCAACTCCCGGCGCAGTGCTTCGGAGAACCCGCGCAGGGCGAACTTGCTGGCGCAGTAGCTGGCGTAGCCTGGGTAGCCGATCGAGCCGTAGGTCGACCCGACATTCACCACCATGGCGCTGTCGGCCTGTTTGAGCAGTGGCAGCAACAGTTTGCTCAGACAGATCGGCGCGCTGATGTTCAGCGCCAGCATGGCATCGATCTCACTGTCATCGAGTTGTTCGAGCATGGCAAAGTGGTTAACACCGGCGGCATTGATCAGCAGGTTGATGCCGCCCAAGGCCTCGGCTGCGGCCAGCACTTTGCGCCGATCACCTGGCACAGTCAGGTCCGCGCCAACCCAGTACAACTGCTGCGGGTAGCGCTCGATCAATGGTTCCAGCGCTTCGCGATGCCTGGCCACGGCCAGCACCCGAGCGCCACTGGCGCATAGGGCTTGGGCGATGGCCAGGCCAATTCCGCCACTGGCACCGGTCAGGACGATCCGGGCGTCACGCAGGCGCATGTTGATGCCCCTCGTCACGGGGCAGGCCCCGGAACATCTCGGTGTAGAGCGTGTACACCACTTTGGAGGCGTGGATCACCGCCGCCTGGTCGGCAGGATCCTCCAGCTTGTTCATCAGGCTGCGATAGGTCTGCATGTGCTCGATATCCAGCGAGCCATGGGAGCTGAGGTAGCTGAAAGCGGTAGGCGGCAGCTCCAGCTGTTCACGAATGGCGTCGGCGGCATGGGTCGCCAGAGCGATGCTGGTGCCCTCGAGCACATTGACCATGCCGAACAGCCCCACCGGGTTGCCCCGGGCGATCAGGTCATACAGGTAACTGACCATCAACTCGATAGGCAACGACGGCTGACCGTCACGCACCGCATCCTTGTCGCCTCCACACGCGGCGATGTCATCCAGCACCCATTGCTCGTGACCGTATTCCTCGTCGATGTACTCGCACACGGCCTTGCGCAGCCATTCCAGGTGCGCTGGCAGGCGTGCACCGCAAGCCATCATCAACGGCACCGTGTGGCGCACGTGGTAGTAGGCCTGGATCAGAAACGCCCGGTAACTGGCCAGGCTGACCTGGCCATCGAGAGCGTCACGGATGATCGGCAGGTTGAACAGCGTCTGGCGTTGCTGATGGGTGGCTTCTTGCAAAGTGTCGAAAAAACTCATGACGGATATTCCTCAGACAGAACGGATTCGGTGAACAACCCGCGGTAACGCTCGACAATCGCTTCGCGGCGCGGTCGACCGTTGGCGGTGAGCATGCCGTTGGCTGCGGTGAAGGGTTGCGCCAGTCGCGTCCAGTGATGGACCCGAGCGTAATCGGGCAGCGCCTCGTTGGCCTTGCTCACAGCCAGCTCCAGCGCTTGATCAGAGCAGTCAGCGCGGGTGGGCCACAGCAATGCATGGTTGTGCGGCAACGCTTCGCCATAAACGAAGGCCTGGGCGATGGAGCCGCCCTGGGTGAGTTCGGCTTCGACCCATTCGGGATTCACGTTGCGACCAAAGCTGGTGACGAATTGGTGCTTCTTGCGGCCGCGCAGGTACAGGAACCCGTCAGCGTCGAATTCCCCCAGGTCGCCGCTGGGCCACCAGTCGCTGGCAGGCGGGGGCTCCCCCAGGTATCCGAGCAAGGTCGAGCCCTTGATCATGACTTCGCCGTCTGCGGCCAGACGAACCTGCACATGGGGCAACGGCTGACCGACACTGCCAGCACGGTTGGCCTGTGGCCGGTTGAGACACACCACCGACGCGCATTCCGACAGCCCGTAGCCTTCAAATACCGGCACGCCAACACGCTGGGCTCGTTGCAAAAGATCGTCGGATACCCGCGCACCGCCCACCGCGGCGAACCGCAGAGCGTGCGGGTAGAACACCTTCTGCTCAACGGCCGTGACCAGCATCACCAGCAATTGTGGAACCAGGATCAGACTCTGCGCCCGGCGCTCGGTCAGGCACGCCAACAGGCGCGCCGGGTCAGCGCCACTGGCGCCCTGGATGCCGAGGGTCTTCGGGCCAGGCAGGCTGAGCATCGCACCGGCATACAGCGCCGCGTAGCACCCGAGGTTTTCCAGAAGGACCGCCAGGGGCAGCAACGCCAGGTGATGCCTTGCGTTGACCGGCCGACTGGCCTGTTCCAGCTCACGGGCGACCCGCAGCAGACTGTCGGCACTCAGGCAGACACCTTTTGGCGTGCCGGTGGTGCCAGAGGTAAACGTCAGCTTCGCGGTGCCCGCCGGCAAGCGGCTCGGCCCGGCGTAATCTTTGTGCCAGAACTCGCCGCTGTAGCGGTAACCGGCGGCCTGGAGTTCGGCTGCCAGTCCCGGTTCGGCAATCACCCGCTGCGCCTGGCTCTGCTCCAGACAGTGCAAGCGTTGAGCCGGACTGAAAAAGCCCGGCAGGATGACGCAGCTCAAACCTTCGAACAAAGCCGCCAGATCCCAAAGCATGGCTTCGACACCGTTATCCAGGGCCAGAGCCACAACTTTTATCTGTTCATCGCGCAGGCGTTGCTGGCGGTACACCACTTCGGAATAAAGCGTGGCGTAGTCCAGCCGCAAGTTATCGCCCCACAGCGCCACGGCGTAACCCTTGCGTTGGGCATGCTCACGCAGGGTCAGTTTGAAGCGCTCCACTTCAGGCAACATGGCACGCCTCCCCATAGGTCTGTGAGAACCCCAGGCGGTCGAACAGACCGGCATCGCGCAGGTGAACGAAGCCGGCGCGGATGTTGCCGACATGAACCCATGGCTGACTCTCGTAGTAGCGGCCCCAGAGGTGACGGTCTTCCCCCAGGCGCTGCGGGTCGGCGGGACACAGGGTCACGGGCTTGAGGCCAAGGCGATGGAAACTGTTGACCAGGCCGATATTGCCGGTGAACGCCACCCATTCCAGACCGCCCATCGCCAACAGATAGGTGATCGCGATGATGCTCAGGCGAGCGCTGCCGGTGTCGCTGGCGGCCAGATTGCCAACTTCGACAATGCCGGCGCGATCCACTGCGCAGTCTGCGTCGGCCTTGATCAAAGGCTCGATGGGATCGTCCAGGTAACGCTCGAGAAACAGCGGCCCCTGGGCCGCCAGACGCACGCCTGCCACGGCGCAAAGCTTACCGTCGGCATCATCGAGCCCGAACAGTTCAGGCATGAAGTGACGAATCTCGGCGCCATGGGCCTGGTGAAAACGCCGGTGGATGAAGGCTTCAAACTCATCCCGGCGGGGCTCTCCCGGCAGAGTCCGGTGCAAGTGGCGAGCCGGCTGGCCGGCATTGCCGAAAGCCAGCGGTAGATGGATGTTCCAGTCAGAATCGGGCATGGGTCAACGTTCTCCCTTGGGTATTGGGAGAAAGTATCGAGGCCGTTTCTTAACGAAGTCTGAAGGTGGTTAAAGATCGACCGCCGGACTGGCGTGACGAGGCAATCCAATGGAAATCAAAGCGGCGAGCAGCACGAATGCGCTGGATATCCATAGGCACGCCTGCAGCCCGTACACTTGATAAACCCAGCCAGAAAGCACCGTTCCGATCAGCCGCCCCATGGCGTTGGACATGTAGTAGAACCCCACGTCCAGCGACACGCCGTCTTCCTTGGCGTAGGAGACGATCAGGTAGCTGTGCAACGAAGAGTTCACCGCGAACAGCGCACCAAAGACCATGAGCCCACCCAGCAGCACCGTCTGGGGTGCCAACCCGCTGTCGAGCCCTAGCGCAATGGCCGCAGGCAGGCCTGCCAATGCTATTGCCCACAGAAACGCCGCACGGCCATCCGGCACGTGCCCACGTTTCTTGCCAGTGATGTTGGGCGCGAAAGACTGCACGATGCCGTAGCCGATCACCCAGGCCGCCAGGAAACCGCCGACTTTCCAGAAGTCCCAGCCAAAAACACTGCTCAGATAAACCGGCAGGGCCACTACGAACCAGACGTCGCGGGCACCGAACAGGAACATCCGTGCCGCCGACAAAATGTTGATCGCGCGGCTCTTGGACAGGATGTCACGGAACCTGGGTTTGGCTTTCGCTTTACCCAAGTCCTTTTTCAACAGGATCAGGCTGCCGATCCAGATCAGCGCCAGTACGCCGGCCATCGCCAGCAGCGCACCTTTGAAGCCGATGAGGGCCAGCAAGGCGCCACCCAGGAAGAAGCCAACGCCCTTGAGGGCATTCTTGGAGCCAGTGAGGATCGCCACCCACTTGTAAAGCTGACCCTGCTGACCGTCGGGAACCAGCAGTTTGATGGAGCTTTTCGCGCTCATCTTGTTCAGGTCCTTGGCGATTCCGGACAGCGCCTGAGCGCCCATCACCCAGGGGATGGTCAGCCAGGCCAAAGGAACTGTGAGCATCAACAGCGCCACGACCTGCATCCCCAGGCCGATATTCATCGTTCGGTTCAGACCTAGCCGGGCACCGAGGTAGCCGCCCACCAGGTTGGTGATCACGCCAAAGATTTCGTAGAACAAAAACAACGCGGCGATTTGCAGCGGGCTGTAGCCCAACGCATGAAAATGCAGCACCACCAACATCCGCAAGGCGCCATCGGTGAGGGTAAAGGCCCAGTAATTGCCGGTGACGAGCAGGTACTGCCGCACTGGCGGAGCGAGGGCTGACAACGCTTTCATGACCGCTCCTCAGACTGCCCCACCGACCATCCGGGCAAGCTCCACGGTACGGTTGGCATAGCCCCATTCATTGTCGTACCAGGCGTAAAGTTTGACCTGGGTCCCATTGATGACCATGGTCGACAGCGCATCAATGATCGACGAGCGCGGGTCGGTTCGGTAATCGATGGACACCAATGGGCGCTCCTCAAAACCGAGGATGTCTTTGAGTTCATTCTCGGAAGCGTCCTTGAGGAACTGATTCACCTCTTCGACGGTAGTGGCTCGCTCGACTTCGAAGACGCAATCGGTCAGCGAAGCGTTGGCCAGTGGCACGCGCACGGCGTGACCATTCAGGCGACCGCGCAGCTCCGGGAAAATTTCCGCGATGGCCGTGGCCGAGCCGGTGCTGGTGGGAATCAGGCTCATGCCCGAAGCCCGCGCACGGCGCAGGTCCTTGTGGGGTTGATCGAGGATGCTCTGGGTGTTGGTCAGGTCGTGAATGGTCGTGATCGAACCGTGGCGAATGCCGAGCCTCTCGTGGATGACTTTCACCACCGGCGCCAGGCAATTGGTGGTGCACGAAGCGGCGGTGACGATCGGATGGTCGTCGGGCTTGAACAGCTGATGATTGACGCCCATGACGACGTTCAATGCGCCCTTCTCCTTCACCGGGGCGCTGACCACCACACGCTTCACGCCCTGCTCGAGATAGCCCTGAAGCACGGCAACCGTCTTCATTTTTCCGCTGGCTTCGATCACCAGATCGCAGCTCGACCAGTCTGTATCGGCAATTGCTTTATTGGCCGTGACCTTGATCCGCTTGCCGTCGATGACGATGTTGTCGCCCTCGGAGCCAGCCTCTGCATTCCAGCGACCATGCACCGAATCGAAGTTCAACAGATGCGCATGGGTCGCGGCGTCACCCGCCGGGTCGTTGATCTGCACGAATTCGAACTCTGGCCAGTGCCAGGCGGCCCGCAATGCCAGGCGACCGATGCGTCCAAAACCGTTGATGCCTACTTTGATAGTCATGTTGTTGTGCTCTGTGGCGGGTGTCTGTGGAGTTCGACTGCCGGTCGAACCAGGCGATGGGCTTGACTCAGATGGAGCGCTGATTGACCCGCTTCATCAATTCTTGCGCCGACTCCTTGCGTTCGGAATAGCGGTCGACCAGGTAATCCTGGCGGTCGCGAAGCAACAGCGTGAACTTCACCAGCTCCTCCATCACATCCACTACGCGGTCATAGAACGGCGAAGGCTTCATCCGGCCGCTGTCGTCGAACTCCATATAGGCCTTCGGCACGGAGGATTGGTTGGGAATGGTGAACATGCGCATCCAGCGTCCCAGCACCCGCAGTTGATTGACCACGTTGAACGACTGCGAACCACCGCACACCTGCATCACAGCGAGGGTTTTGCCCTGAGTCGGGCGTACCGCGCCCATGGCCAGCGGCACCCAATCAATCTGCGCCTTGAACACCGCGCTCATGGACCCGTGGCGTTCCGGCGAGCACCAGACCTGGCCTTCGGACCACTGCATCAGCTCACGCAGCTCCTGGACCCGGGGATGATCGACCGGCGCGTCATCCGGCAGCGGCAGACCTGACGGATTGAAAATTCGCGCTTCGGCGCCAAAGTGCTCCAACAGCCGAGCGGCCTCCTCTACCAACAGACGACTGAAGGAGCGCTCGCGCGTCGATCCGTACAGCAGCAAAATGCGCGGTTTGTGGAGGGAGGTTTTCTCAATACCCAGCTTGTCGGCCGATGGGAGATCAGCCAGCTCGGTATTCAGTTGGGGGATTGGCTCATCAAACATAGTCTTTGTCCTGCGCAACGGCGCTCGTAGAGTCATCAAACCCGCGGTGCATGATCATCGCTCCCGGGTTACAGCGTGCCGATCAGGGCCAGCTCTGCCCTGAGCTGTTCAGCACCCAGTTGGGGAAGCGGCAGTGCCAGAAAGGCTTCAATACGGGTTTTGATTTGCTCCAGGGTGGCTTCGAAAGCCGCCTCGATCTCTTCTTGAGTACCGCGGTACTCCGAAGGATCAGCCAGCCCCCAATGGGCTTTTATCGCCGGACCGAAGAACACCGGACAGGCTTCACCGGCGGCTTTATCACACACCGTGATCACGAAATCAGGCGCCAGTTCTGCATGAACATCACTGGACTTACTGAACAGGCCACCGGTGCTAATGCCTGCTTGTTCCAACGTTCTGAGGCTGAGCGGATGCACTTCTCCCTTCGGCTGACTTCCGGCGCTGTAGGCTTTCATCCCTTGGGGGGCCAAATGATTGAAAAGCGCTTCACAGAGGATACTGCGACAGCTATTGGCAGTGCAGAGAAACAGGATTTTCATCGGGTCGTCTCGTAGTCGAAAAGGCGGGATCAGGCGATTGTGCTTTCACAACAAGCGATTGCCCGCTCAGGACGGTCACCCATGTCATCCAGTCGCTTGGCATCAGGGCTTAACCAGTGCTTGTTGGTTTCAAGTACCACGGTCAATACCTGAAGCACCCAGTCAGGCAGGTTGGGGTGCAGTCGGTAATAGACCCATTGCCCCTGCCGACGGTCCGACAGCAACCCGCACGTGCGTAACTGCGCCAAGTGCCTGGAGACTTTCGGCTGACTCTCGTTCAAAGCGCACGTCAGCTCACAGACGCACAACTCCCCCTCTCGGGTGATGAGCAGCATCATGCGTACACGGTTGTCGTCCGCCAGGCATTTGAAAACAGTGGTTGGGGTCAGATGGTCAGCCATTTCAGTTCTCAGTGTTTGGTTTTCACCAAGACAAACATCTTGATGCGATCATGAATCTCGTGAAGCGTGTGACGGAACGCATCGGGCTTGGTGCTGGTGACCGGATCCTCGAAGCTCCAGGCCATGGCCTCGCCTGCGCCGGGGAGCGACTGGCATTCCGAAGCGGCTTTATCACACAAGGTGATGACGTAATCGAAACGCTCACCCTGAAACTCATCGATCGACTTGCTGCGTAACCCGTCAGTACTGATCCCAAGGTGCGACAAGGCCTCGAAGGTGCGCGGGTCGACCTCAGTGGGTGCAGTACCGGCGCTGAATGCCTCGAAATGCTCCGAATCCGTGTGCCTGAGCAAGGCCTGCGCCAACTGTGAACGTGCAGCATTAGCCGTGCAAACGAAGAGTATCCGGGATTTGCCAGTCATGATGATGCCTCATCCAATATACGGTAAATCGAATATATGTTTTTTCACATACGAGGTAAACCCTAAAATCCGATTATCAACGGCAAACACCCTGATTTGTTGACATCCGATACGATTATCCTCCGTGTAATCAAATGAAAACCTGGAGACCAAGGTAGGAAAGCGCAAAAAAACATTTAGAAAAAAGCATATACGGCTCCTGTCATAAATTCTTCACCTATCCAGGGATAGCCTCTGCTCCGACCCAGCCAATCAGGAGCCAGAAAAAAACTAACGATCACCGCCGCCCTGCTGACCAGCCTGTTTGCAAGCGTCAGCTTCGCGAGCCAGTACGATAAGCCGGGTTTTGTGACCAAAGTAGAAGACGGTCGCCTTTGGGTTTTTCGCGAAGACTCTGAAGAACTGAAAGACTTCCAGGCTCACGGCGAATCGGCCAAGCAATTCACGGAAATCGGCAACGGCCCAGAGGGGATGACCGTCAAGTCGGATGATGAGAAGGCATTGAAGGACTATCTGAGCACGCTTAAGAAGTAAATCTGTCAGATCTGTCCCGCCCCTACCGTGGGGCGGGTCCATTAGGCGGGAAAGCCGCTGCACCGCCCTTATCGCAGGTGGAGCGGCACGCCCTCAGACGTGCCCTCGACACTCCCCCGTTTCACCGCAAAATACTGCCCCGGCGGGCTGCTTCGAATGCCGCCGCGCCAATATCACACCTATGCTGACTTGATCACCTTTGTCACCGAAGAGTGTTGTGTCGGTAACCCCGGACGACGCAGCGACCTGTGCTCCCCCACCGTCGTACTCGCCATGCCGGCCCCGCTGACCTGAGTCAACTGCGGCGCACGCATGTTGTGCGGTACTACGGTCGAATATTTCCATTTTGCCGCGCAGCCGCTGAATTCAGGAGCCCCCCCATGAAATTTCTTGATCACGCGCCACGCTTTCTATTCTTTACTGGCAAAGGCGGTGTGGGCAAAACCTCGATTGCTTGCGCCACTGCCGTGCGACTCGCCGCCGAGGGTAAGTCCGTGCTGCTGGTCAGTACCGATCCGGCCTCCAATGTCGGCCAGGTATTCGGTGTCAGCATTGGCAATCAGATCACCCGGATTGCTGCGGTGGCGAACTTGTCGGCACTGGAAATCGACCCGCAGGCAGCCGCTCAGTTGTATCGCGACCGCATCGTTGGCCCGGTTCGGGGCGTATTGCCCGAGGCCGTCGTAAAGAGCATCGAGGAGCAGCTTTCCGGTGCCTGCACCACGGAAATCGCTGCATTCGATGAGTTCACCGCACTACTGACCGATTCGGCACTTACCCGCGACTACCAACACATTATTTTCGACACCGCACCCACCGGACACACCATTCGCCTGCTGCAACTGCCTGGCGCATGGAGTGGTTTCCTCGAAGACGGCAAGGGCGATGCCTCCTGCCTTGGCCCGCTGGCGGGCCTGGAAAAGCAGCGCAGCCAGTACCAGGCTGCGGTCGATGCTTTGGCCGACCCGCTGCGTACCCGTCTGGTGCTGGTTGCCCGCGCACAAGCCTCGACCCTGCGCGAGGCCGCGCGTACCCATGAGGAACTGGCTGCGATTGGCTTGCGTCAGCAGTATCTGGTGATCAATGGCGTGTTGCCCGCCGCCGAAGCGGCAGAGGATGAACTGGCCGCGGCGATTTTCGCCCGAGAGCAGGCTGCCGTAGCCGCGCTTCCTGTTGCGCTGATGGCGCTGCCCCGCGACCAGATCGCACTCAAGGCATTCAATCTGGTGGGGCTCGACGCGCTGCAGCACCTGCTCGACGTCGACGAGCCACGGTCCGCAGTAGTTACCCAGGAACGACCGCAAGCACTGGAGGCGCCAACGCTCGCGGCGATGGTCGATGAAATTGCCGCCGATGGCCATGGCCTGATCATGGTGATGGGCAAAGGCGGCGTGGGCAAGACCACCCTGGCCGCCGCCGTGGCGGTCGAATTAGCACAACGTGGGCTGCCGGTGCACCTGACCACTTCGGACCCCGCGGCGCATCTGAGCGAAACACTGAGCGAAACACTGGACCACCTGCGGGTAAGCTGCATCGACCCCCAGGCCGAGACCGAGCGCTACCGGCAGCAGGTGCTGCAGAGCAAAGGAGCCCACCTCGATGCCCAGGGACGCGCCATGCTCGAAGAAGACCTACGCTCGCCCTGCACCGAAGAAATCGCCGTTTTCCAGGCTTTCTCGCGGATCATCCGCGAGGGCGGCAAGCAATTCGTGGTAATGGATACCGCGCCGACGGGTCACACCCTGTTGTTGCTCGACGCCACCGGCGCCTATCATCGGGATATCGCTCGGCAGATGGTCGACAAAGGCGTGCACTTTACCACCCCGATGATGCAGTTGCAGGATCCCAAACAGACCAAAGTGCTGCTGGTGACCCTGGCCGAAACCACACCAGTGCTGGAAGCTGCGGGCCTGCAGGACGATCTGCGCCGTGCCGGTATCGAACCCTGGGCCTGGATCATCAACAACAGCATCGCCGCTGCAACTACCCACTCCCCACTGTTGCTGCAACGCGCTGCCAATGAACGCCACGAGATTGCAGCCGTAGCCAATGTGCACGCCCGCCGTTATGCCTTGGTGCCGCTGCTCAAGCAGGAGCCAGTGGGCATTCACAACCTGCGCGCGCTGACCCACAGAGAAGAGGTTTGAGCATGAGCACCACCCAGCCAATCGGCTTTTTCGAGCGCTACCTGTCGGTTTGGGTCGCACTGTGTATCGCGGCGGGCATCGGGTTGGGCAGTCTGTTCCCACAGCTGTTCCAGACCATGGCCGGTTATGAATACGGCTCGGTCAATTTCATTGTCGCGGGGCTGATCTGGCTGATGGTCTACCCGATGATGGTGTCGGTAGACTTCTCCAGCCTCAAGCGCATTCACGAACGGCCCAAGGGGCTGGTCATCACCCTGGCGGTCAACTGGTTGATCAAACCGTTCACCATGGCGGGGCTGGGGGTGTTGTTCTTCCATTATTTTTTTATCGACCTGATCGACCCCCATGATGCCGGCCAGTACATCGCCGGCTTGATCCTGCTCGGTGCCGCACCGTGTACCGCGATGGTGTTCGTCTGGTCACAGCTGACTCGCGGTGATGCCACCTACACCCTGGCCCAGGTGGCGTTGAATGACGTGATCATGATCTTCGCCTTCGCGCCGCTGGTGGCGTTGTTGCTCGGAGTGACCGATATCGAGGTGCCTTGGGCAACCTTGATCCTATCGGTCGGACTCTATGTGTTGATCCCTCTGATTGCCGGGGTGCTCACCCGCCTGAAGCTCAGCGCTTCGGCGCAAAACACCGGCGAGGCCGAGTATGCGGTCAAGCGTTTCAACGCCCGGGTCAAGCCCCTGTCGATCCTCGGCCTGCTGGGCACCGTGGTGCTGCTGTTCGGATTTCAGGGACAGATCATTCTGGATAAACCGCTGCTGATTGCCTTGATTGCCGTGCCCTTGCTGATCCAGTCCTACGGCATTTTCGCGATTGCTTACGCGGCGGCGCGGCTATGGAAAGTCCCCTTCAATGTGGCAGCCCCCTGCGCCCTGATCGGCACCTCGAATTTCTTCGAGCTGGCGGTGGCGGTGGCGATTGGTTTGTTCGGCCTTAACTCCGGGGCGGCCCTGGTCACCGTGGTCGGGGTGCTGGTAGAAGTACCGGTGATGTTGTCACTGGTGGCCTTTGCCAACCGGACCCAGGCCTGGTTCCCGAAAGAAAACGTAGAAATGACGCCAGCCACCTCACCAGCCCCTGTTTCAGAAGAGCACCCTCTTGTTTAAGAGGGTGTTTATCGACGCTTTACATGTGCAAACGCATCATCGCCTTATGCTGCCCTGACAGATCGAGCTGATTTTTTTATCCACATCCGTGTATAGGTGCGCACACATGAACCAAACAGATCAGCCATTCGATGTGGTTGTCATCGGCGCTGGCCAGGCAGGACTGGCTAGCGGTTGGCACCTGAAACGCCAAGGGCTGAGTTTCCTTATCCTCGACGAGCAACGGCAACCGGGCGGAAACTGGCGTAACTACTATGACAGCCTCGAACTGTTCTCGCCTGCTGCCTACTCCTCTCTACCGGGAATGCCATTTCCCGCAGCTCCAGGTCACTACCCTACTCGTGATGAAGTGGTGCGCTACCTCAAGGAATATGCCGAATTCTTTCAGCTACCGATCCGCCAAGGGGTTCAAGCCACGCGGGTAGATCAGGTCAATGAAGGGTTCAGAATAACTGCGGCCACCGGACAACACTTTCTGACAAGGGCGCTGGTCGTGGCATCCGGCGCCTTCAGCCGCCCCTACACACCTGATATTCCGGGACTCGAGAGCTTCAATGGCACTCAGCTTCACAGTGCTGAATATCGACATTCGGAGCCCTTCAGGGCAAACCGCGTCGTCGTGGTGGGCGCGGCGAACTCCGCGGTGCAGATCGCTTACGATTTGGCCAAGGTGGCCAGCGTTACGCTGGCTACACGCGAAGCCATTCGGTTCGCGCCCCAACGGATATTGGGGGCGGATTTTCATACCTGGTTGAAATGGACAGGTCTGGGAAAAACCCGCTGGCTGAACGACCAAAGTACACCGGTACTGGATGACGGCACTTACCGCAAGGCGTTGAAAGCCGGGTATTTCAATCAGGCCGCCATGTTCACCCAGGTCACCCCAACCGGCATTATCTGGAGCGATGGACAGCACGAAGCCGTTGATACCCTGGTGTTTGCCACAGGATTTCGTCCAAACCTGCCGTTTCTCGAAGGTCTGCCAGTGCTGGACGAAAAAGGTCATGTGGCGCAGCGCAACGGACGCGCCATGCATATTCCCGGCTTGTACTTCGTAGGCCTGCCCAAGCAACGCAATTTTGCCTCTGCAACCTTAAGAGGCGTCGGGCCAGATGCCGGGCACCTGCTGCCACATTTGCTTGACCATCTTCGCAACCCGGATGCCGCTCGCCCACTCTTAGCGCAAAACTGAACCTCCTGCGCAGCGGCTCCATATGCTAGGGATACTGCCCCCCTGCCGGTTGTGCATGAGCGACGCCGGCGGGTATGATCACGGCCTCAATTCAAGATCCATCGAAGGAAATACCTTGTCCCGCTCCAACTGGCTGCCTACGCCGCCTTAGCGCTACGCCCCCTCGCAACACCTTGCTTCCGCCGGTTTCGCTCGCGGATACGCACTGCTGCATGCCCGGTTCCTACACCTTAAGCACACAGCAAAATAATCCATACAACTTGAATTCGTATCGACGTGCTCGCCCTTCAATGGGTGTGCGTGCGGTGCATTGCCCTGGATATCCTGATGCTGCAATCACTCAAACAAACATGGTTTTCCAACGTCCGTGCAGACATGCTGGCAGGTCTCGTGGTCGCTTTGGCGCTGGTCCCGGAAGCCATTGCCTTTTCTATCATTGCCGGCGTCGACCCCAAGGTCGGCCTCTATGCTTCCTTTTGTATCTGTGCCGTCATTGCCTTCGTGGGTGGCCGCCCCGGCATGATCTCGGCGGCGACCGGTGCCATGGCGCTACTGATGGTCACCCTGGTTAAAGAACACGGACTTCAATACCTGCTGGCAGCCACCCTCCTCTGCGGGGTGCTGCAAATCCTCGCGGGTTATCTTAAGCTCGGCTCACTGATGCGTTTTGTTTCGCGCTCGGTCGTCACCGGTTTTGTGAATGCGTTGGCGATCCTGATTTTCATGGCGCAATTGCCTGAACTCACCAACGTCACCTGGCACGTCTACGCGATGACCGCTGCCGGTCTGGGAATTATCTACCTGTTTCCGTATGTACCGAAAATCGGCAAGCTGATTCCCTCGCCGCTGGTGTGCATCCTGACCCTGACCGCCATTGCCATCTACCTGGGGCTGGATATCCGCACCGTGGGGGATATGGGGCAACTGCCGGACACACTGCCGGTTTTCCTGTGGCCTGAGGTGCCGCTGAACCTGGAAACCCTGCGCATCATCTTTCCGTACTCGGCTGCCCTTGCCGTCGTGGGCCTGCTCGAGTCGATGATGACCGCAACCATCGTGGATGACTTGACCGATACCAGCAGCAACAAAAACCGCGAATGCAAGGGGCAAGGTGTTGCCAACATCGCCGCCGGGATGTTGGGTGGCATGGCGGGCTGCGCCATGATTGGCCAGTCGATCATCAACGTGAAGTCCGGTGGCCGTACCCGTCTGTCCACCTTATGTGCGGGTATTTTCCTGTTACTGATGGTGGTGTTCCTGGGGGAATCGCTTTCCAGAATCCCAATGGCGGCATTGGTTGCGGTGATGATCATGGTGTCCATCGGCACCTTCAGCTGGGACTCCCTGCGCAATCTCAAAGAACATCCCTTGTCGACCAACATCGTCATGGTTGCGACTGTCGTGGTGGTCGTGGCAACGCATAACCTGGCCTACGGCGTACTGGTAGGCGTGTTGCTGGCATCACTGTTTTTTGCCAACAAAGTCGGACATTACCTGGACATCAAAAGCAGTCTTGAAGAGCAAGACTCGCACCGCACCTACCGGGTTGTGGGTCAGGTGTTCTTCAGCTCTGCGGACAAATTCACCGATGTCTTCGACTTCAAGGAAGCACTCAGGAAAGTCACCATCGATCTGACCCGGGCGCATTTCTGGGACATCACTGCCGTTGCAGCCCTGGACAAGGTGGTTATCAAGTTCCGTCGTGAAGGGGCCGAGGTCGAGGTGCTGGGTATGAATGAAGCCAGCGCCACCATCGTTGACCGCTTTGGCGTGCATGACAAACCTGACGCCATCGACAAACTCATGAGCCACTAAGGAGATCGACAATGACCCACGTAATGGCATGCATTGATAACTCACAATCCTCTGTGGCGGTCTGCGATTACGCAGCTTGGGCCTCGCAACGACTTGATGCGCCTCTCACCTTGCTGCATGTACTGGATGAAGAGAAGTACCCGGCAGGCGCAGACCTGAGTGGAAGTATTGGCCTGGGCAGCCGAGAACACCTGCTGGAGGAACTGGCTACGCTGGATGCCCGGCGCGCCAGGCTGGCCCTGGAACAGGGACAGGACATGCTTGAAAAGGCCAGGGAGCGAACGGTCATTGGCGGCGCCGCCATTCCTGAGCTGAAACAGCGTCACGGACATTTGGTCGAAAGTCTGAACGACCTTCAGGACGAGATTCGGCTGTTGGTCATCGGCAAAGTGGGTGAAGACAGCACGCGCAACGCACACAGCCTGGGCAGCCAAATCGAGGCGGTAGTACGGACCCTTCACCGGCCCATCCTGATCACCGCCAGTGGCTATAAAGAACCTGAAAAAGTGATGCTTGCCTTTGACGGCAGCCCCACAGCCTACAAAACCGTGCAAATGCTTGCAGCCAGCCCACTTTGCGAAGGTTTACCGCTGCACCTTGTCATGGTTGGTGCGGAGTCTGAAAGCAATCGAGAGGCGCTGGAGAAAGCACACGACATGCTGCTTTCTTCAGGCTTCGTCGTCCAGGCGCAAATCCGCCAAGGCGAGGTGGAGACGGCCCTGCATGCTTATCAGGCGGAACACGGCATTGATCTGCTGGTCATGGGTGCCTACGGACACTCACGCATCAGGCAATTTCTGGTAGGCAGCACAACCACGACAATGCTTCGAACAGCCACCGTGCCGGTCTTGTTGCTCCGTTGATCTCACTCTATAAACCACAGCATCGCTGCCAACGCGAAATACTGTGGTTAACCCAATCGAGATGATCCGGATAACGCGGCATGGAAAATGCCCCTGCCGCGTTTCACATCAGTTTTTCTTGGAGCCTACCTTCATCAGCAACATGACCCCGATGATGGCTGACAGGGTCGAGCCCAGCAGCACACCGACTTTGACCTCATCGACCAGGTGCGGCGCATTGGGAAATGCCAGCGCACCGATAAACAGGCTCATGGTGAACCCGATCCCGCACAACAGCGCCACGCCGTACATCTGCGACCATCTGGCCCCTTCAGGCAGTTTGGCCAGGCCGAAACGAATGGCCAACGCCGCCAGCCCGAACACCCCGAGCTGTTTACCCAACAGCAGCCCCATCGCCACGCCCATCGGTACCGGATCGATCAGGTTCTTCAGCGAAATACCGGCCAGGGACACGCCGGCGTTGGCGAAGCCGAAGATCGGCACGACCGCATAAGCCACCCACGGATGCATTTTTTCTTCAAGGTAGAGCAGCGGCGACCACCCTCCTTCGTTGGAGTCCCCAAGCGGAATACACAGGGCAAGAATGACCCCGGCCAACGTCGCATGGATGCCCGATTGCAGCATGAAGTACCAGAGCAGTGCACCGGCTATCACATAGGGAAACAGCCGTTTGACGCCGCAACGGTTGAGTACCACCAGCAGTGCCGTAACGCCCAGGGACGCCAGCAACATATTCACCGACAAATCGCTGGTGTAGAAGATCGCGATGATGAGGACGGCCCCAAGGTCATCCAGAATCGCCAGCGCGGAGAGGAAGATTTTCAAGGAAATCGGCACACGCTTGCCGAGCAGCGACAGGACCCCCAAAGCAAACGCGATGTCAGTCGCGGTGGGAATCGCCCAGCCGCCCAAAGTCTGCGCATTGCCCCAGTTGATCGCCACGTAGATCAGGCCCGGCAGCAGCATGCCGCCCAGCGCCGCAAATCCAGGAAGGGCCCGTTGACCCCAGCTCGACAATTGACCTTCAAGCATTTCACGCTTGATCTCAAGGCCGACCAGTAAAAAGAACAGAGCCATCAGGCCATCATTGATCCAGTGCCCCACCGAAAGCCCCAGGGCTTTGATGTGCAGCGTGGAGAAGTACACTTCTGACCAGGGTGAATTGGCCACGATCAGCGCGGCCAGGGCGGAAGCCATCAGGATCAGGCCACCGGCGGATTCAGCGGCGAAAAAACGGGAGAGGAAAGCCATGGCGGAAGGTGACTCACTTTTATTATTCAGGCGCAACGGTTCCGGGCTCATAGGCACAGCGACTCCGCGCTGGCGGCCCGACCTGCGCTTGATTGAACCTGCCCTGCCGCGGTTTGCGGTGACACCCTTGGGCCGTATTCTATACAAAAGGTACTGCCCGAGGGTGGGCGGTTTTCTAATTAGGCCCTCTGGCGGTTATCCCGTAGTAAAGTGCATGCCACCGACATGAGAACCCACTTTGAGATATCTGAAGTGTCCAAGATCCAGTTTGAATGGCCCCGCGCGTCACGCCCCCCGTCAGCCGCAACGGTAACAGCATGATCGAAATCACCGAAGTCTCCATCGCACAACTGCGCGCAGCGCTCCAGGCCGGTCAGACGACCGCGGTCGAGCTCGTCCAGGCTTACCTTGCCAGGATCGATGCCTACGACGGCGCCGACACGTCCACCGCCCTCAACGCTGTGGTCGTGCGAAATCCCGATGCCCTGAAAGAAGCACAGGCGTCCGATGCCCGTCGCGCCAAGGGGCAAACCCTGGGTCCGCTCGATGGCATTCCCTATACCGCCAAGGACAGTTATCTGGTGAAGGGGCTCACAGCCGCGTCTGGCAGTCCGGCGTTCGCGAACCTGATCGCCTATCGCGACGCGTTCACCATCGAACGGCTTCGCGCCGCCGGGGCGATCTGCCTGGGCAAGACCAATATGCCCCCGATGGCCAACGGCGGCATGCAGCGCGGGGTGTATGGCCGGGCTGAAAGCCCCTATAACGCGCACTACCTCACCGCGCCTTTCGCATCGGGCTCCTCAAACGGTGCTGGCACTGCAACGGCAGCCAGTTTCGCCGCGTTCGGCCTTGCCGAAGAAACCTGGTCGAGCGGCCGAGGCCCGGCCTCGAACAACGGGTTGTGCGCCTATACACCTTCACGCGGGGTGATTTCGGTACGCGGCAATTGGCCGTTGACGCCAACGATGGACGTTGTCGTGCCCTACGCCAGGACGATGGCGGATCTTCTCGAAGTACTCGACGTCGTGGTGGCGGATGATCCTGACACCCGGGGCGACCTGTGGCGCATGCAACCCTGGGTGCCCCTTGCGCCTGTCGACTCGGTTCGCCCCGCCTCATACCCAGGCCTTGCCGCCCACAAGGAAGCACTCGCGGGGATCCGCTTCGGTGTACCGCGCATGTACATCAACGCCGATCCCGAAGCGGGCACGGCTGAGGCTCCCGGCATTGGCGGGCCGACGGGGCAGCGAATCAACACCCGCGCCTCAGTGATGGCCCTGTGGGAAGACGCCCGCAAGGCGCTCCAAGCCTGTGGCGCGCAAGTGATCGAGGTCGATTTCCCGTTGGTGTCCAATTGTGAAGGTGATCGTCCGGGGGCGCCGACCGTGTTTACTCGGGGCCTGGTGTCCAAGGAGTTCCTGCACCATGAGTTGTGGGACCTGTCGGCCTGGGCGTTCGATGATTTTCTGCGGGCCAACGCCGATCCGAAACTCAATCGCCTGGCCGATGTCGACGGGCCGCTAATATTCCCCCACGACCCGGGCACCCTGCCCAACCGTGAGGACGACCTTGCCGCCGGCATGGATGAATACGTCAGGATGGCCGAGCGCGGCATTACGCCGTGGGACCAGATCCCCACCCTGGCGGACGGACTGCGGGGTCTTGAACAGACACGTCGAATCGATCTTGAAGACTGGATGGATCAGCTTGGGCTCGATGCGGTGATATTCCCGACAGTCGCCGACGTTGGCCCCGCAGATGCTGATATAAACCCGGCGTCCGCCGATATCGCCTGGAGCAACGGGGTCTGGGTCGCCAATGGCAACCTTGCTATCCGGCACCTGGGCGTGCCCACCGTGACTGTACCAATGGGCGTGATGGCGGACATCGGCATGCCCGTGGGGCTGACGTTTGCCGGACGGGCCTATGACGATTCGACCCTGTTGCGCCTGGCTTCGGCGTTTGAGTCGACGGGCTCCAAACGAGTGATCCCGCCCCGGACGCCGCCGTTGTCCGGACGCAAGCAATAAGTGTGGCGGGGTTATCCCACCTGCTTCCCCTAACCAAACCGGGCCCAAGGCTGCAGAGCATGCAAAACATGCTTTTCAGTCTTGGGTCGCCGAGGCGAGCGGTAACCATACGCTGACTTCGAATCCGTCCTGACGGCCTGTCGCCGGCGATGCCAGCGTTATTTGTCCGTTGATCCCCAGCACAATCGCTTTGGCGATCGCCAACCCCAATCCTGACCCCCTTGCGTCGCTCTGACCGCGTACAAAACGTTCAGTCAGTCCCTGCAATCTGGCCGGCGGCACCACCGGGCCGCCATTGACCACCCGCAACTGCGCCTGGTCAGAAAGGCTGACTTCGAGGGGGTGCTCCGTCGCACCGTATTTCAAGGCATTTTCGATCAGGTTACGCAAAAGGATGCCAAAAGCGTCTGGATCAATGGTTGAGTAGACGCCGGCCTGAGCCGGAAGCAAGAGTTCGATCTGGCGACCGCTGCTCTGCCGCCACTCATCGACCACATGGGCCAGCAACGGAATGAGGTCCTGAGGCATTTGCGCCAATAGCCCACCGCCCTCTGCCTTGGCTAACTGCATGAGCTTTTCCGAGAGCCGGGCCAGCTCGCGCAACGACTTTTCGATCTTTGCCGCACGCAGCCGCAAGGGGCCTTCGGGCGCTTCTTGGCGCAGTCGCTGGACTTGCGCCAGCGTCGCAGCCAGTGGTGTACGCAGTTCATGGGCACTGTTGGCGGTGAAGCTGCGCTCGGCCTCCAGGGTTTTGCGCAAACGCTTGAGCAGATGGTTGACCGCGTCAGCCAGCGGATCGATCTCTGCCGGCAGTCGCGACACCTTGATCGGCGAAAGGTCACCCACTCCCCGGGTCTCAACGGCACGCCGATAGGCCATGACACTGCGCAAACTCAAACGTACGAATAACCAGGTGCCCACCAGGCTGATGGGAATCAGCGCCAACAAAGGCAATAACAAGGCCAGCAAGGCCTCCCGCGCGGCCTCAAGGCGATGGTCAAGAGGCTCGGCGACTTCAATGAACACCGACTCGCGTAGCGCACTGGCGCCATACAGGCGGTATTTTTCAGTTGTGGAGAAACCTTCAGCCGGTTGTTTGCGGAATATCTTCGGATTGGCGTCGTGAGACTGCATCAGGATCTTGCCCCCTGGCATCGCGCACCAGGTAGGTCAGATGTTCCTTGTGCATTTTCAAGGTAGCTACAAGTTGCGCGTTGTGCGGCTCTTCGCGATTGCTGATCTCCAGAACAGCCAGGGGCAGGATCCGTTGCGCGGTCTCCTCCAGGGCGCTGTCGAACACTTCGTCCAGCTCATGTTGCACCACCCGCCATGTGCCGACGGTCGCTGCCAGCCAAAGCAAGGTCATGCCCAGCGTCAATCCAACGCCAAGACGTTTTTGCAAACTGACGGGAGCGCTCATGGAGAGATCAGCCGATAGCCCATGCCACGCACGGTTTCAATGAAATCACGACCTAGCTTCTTGCGCAGCCGACTGATGTACACCTCGATAGTGTTGCTCTCGATTTCGGCGCCAAAGGCGTACAGGCGCTCTTCAAGCTGCGACTTGGACAACAGTGCACCAGGGCGCTGCACGAAGGCCTCGAACAATGCCCACTCCCGCGCCGTGAGGTCCACTGTGGCACCTGCGCGCAGCACCGTACGAGCACTCATATCCAGTTGCAGTTCGCCAATTTTGATCTGCGGGTTGGGGTTACCGCTGTAACGACGCGCCACTGCAGCCACGCGTGCCGAGAGCTCGAACAGGTCGAAAGGTTTGACCAGATAATCATCGGCCCCGGCATTAAGACCCGCGATGCGGTCGGATATCTGATCCTGTGCGGTCAGGATGATCACCGGCGTCGCGACCCCGGCGCCACGCTGCTGACGCAAAAAATCAAGTCCGCGACCGTCCGGAAGCATCAGGTCAAGCAGTACCAGATCGTAGGGTGTGGTACGCATGCTGTTGCGCGCATGGTCCAGGCACTGGACCCAATCGACCGCATGGCCATCATCGGCTATCTGCTCGCGCACCGCTTCCCCCAAACCTGGCGCATCCTCAACCAATAAAACCCGCATCTGGCAGCTCCTGTGTTCGGTGTCGTGCAGAACCTTAACCGCCTTACCTGAGGTCAATCTGAAGATTCAGGTGATTGTCAGGATTGCGCCGTAGGGTATGCCAACGATGGCGCCTCGACAGGAGATAGATCATGAAATCAGCTTTTATAGCCAGTACCGCGTTATTGAGCGTGGTGCTGTTCAACGGATACGCGGTGGCCGACGAAGACTGCAGCGACCCCGTCAGCGACTGGCAATCACGCGAAACCTTGCGTCAGCAGGTAGAGCGGCAATACGGCTGGAGTGTGCAGCGCATCAAGGTCGACGACGGTTGTTACAAGCTCAAGGGACTGGACCGCCAAGGCAATGTTGTCGAAGCCCGCTACTCACCGGCATCGCTGCACCTGCGCAAGCTGGAGATCCACTTTCGGGCCGACAGCGATGGCAGGGAATACCTCGGAAAGCCGCTGATCAAATGACGATTTTGCTGCCCTTCAGGTTGCTGTCAGCAAGCAGGTCCAGGCTCTGCATCAACGCTCAAGAAAGGACAAGGCCATGAAAAAATTTATCGCTGCAACCTGCATCGCCGGCGCCATCAGCATCGCCCTGCCGGGGCTGGCCCAGGCCCGTGAAGTCACCCTGACGACCCAACTCAAACGCTACAGCGGCAATGAGGCGTATCTGGCTATTTATCTCACTGACGCCAACGGTCAATACCAGAAGACACTCTGGGTAGCGGGGAAAAAATCCAAATATTACAAGCACCTGGGCGACTGGGCACGTGGAAGCAAGCTCAATCCCAGCGAGTTCGACGGGGTCAGCGGCGCCAGTGTCGGCAGTGGACGCACACTCAAAGTCAGCGTCGAGCTTGCAGATACCCTGATCGATGCCGGGTATCAGATCCGGATCGACAGTGCCGTTGAAGACAAGCGTGATGCCCGCGCCGATGTCAGTGTGCCCCTGACGTCCGAGGGCGCAGGCAAGCCGGCAGCCGGCAGTACTTACGTCGAATCCTTTACTTACGATCTGTAGCCCCTGCCATTTCCGGAGGCTGAACATGCTTCGCCAGTTTCATTCCCTGCCCGGCCTTATCGCCGCCCTGTTGGTCATGTTGTTGGCCATCAGCGGCGCGATTTTGTCGGTCAATCCGGCCCTGGAACGCCTGCACGCCACGGCGACCGCCATCGGGCAGGTCAACGTCGGTCAGTTGGCCGGGCGCGTAGCCAAGCACTTTCCGGGCGTGGAGCAGATCCAGCGCACAGCGTCAGGGACGATCATCGTCTACTACAACCAGGACGGTCAGGCTGGAGCCGAAAAGGTTGACCCGCTGACGGGGCGAGGCCTGGAAGCTTATGAACCATCCGCCTTCTCGCGCTGGATGAAAGGGCTGCACCGGTCGCTGTTCCTTGACACACCAGGTCATGGGATAGCGGGCGTTGGCGCGCTGTTCATGCTGCTACTGTCGGTCTCCGGGGCGCTGTTATTGGTCCGTCGGTTGGGCGGCTGGCGCAACCTTCTGCGGCCGTTGCGTGGCGATTTCAACCAGCGCTGGCACGCTGAAGTCGGCCGCCTGGTCTTGCCCGGGCTGCTCCTGTCGGCACTCAGCGGGCTTTATATGTGCGCCACGACCTTCGACTTGATTGCCGACGGCAGTCAGCGTGAGCCCTCCTTCCCCACCCACGTCAGTAGCGGCCCGGCGTTGTCGGTGGCGAACCTGCCAGCCTTGCAGGTCACCGACCTGAATGACCTGCGCGAACTGGTCTATCCAAGTCCCAGTAACCCGCAGGACGTGTACTCCTTACGCACCGCCCAGGGTGACGGCTACGTGGACCAGGCCTCAGGCGCCCTGCTGTCCTATCAAGCCCACGACGCCATGCACAACGCCTACGAAATGATCTATCAACTGCACACAGGTGAGGGCCTCTGGTGGCTCGGCCTGTTGCTAGGCCTCGGTGCGCTCTGCGTGCCGTTGATGAGCATCACCGGCATCCTGATGTGGTGGGACCGCCGCAGATCCGGACCCAATATCCGCAATAACAGCACCGCGCAAACCGCCGACAGCGTGATCCTGGTGGGCAGTGAACACAACGCCACCTGGGGGTTCGCCAACGCCTTGCACGATGCTTTGCATAAGGCCGGCCACCGCGTCCACAGCGCGGCGATGAATCAGTACTCCAATGACTACGTCAATGCCCAACGCCTGTTCATCCTCACGGCGACCCACGGCGACGGCGACGCACCGGTCCAGGCTGCGCAGTTTCTGGCACGGCTGGCCAAAGCCGGTCTCAAGCCCTGGTCAGCCATTTGCCGTACTGGGCTTTGGTGACCGGCAGTTTCCACGTTTCTGTCAGTTCGCTCAGCAGGTACAGGAAGCCCTGGTGCAGGCCGGTGGTTCACCCCTGATGGGGCTGGAGACCATCAACCGCCAATCTCCTCAGGAGTTTGCCCGTTGGGGCCATGCATTGGGCGAGGTGTTGGGGGACGACCTGATGCTGGTCCACACGGCAAAACAACCGCCTACCCATAGACTGGTGCTGGCCGAGCGCATCGCCTACGGTGAAAAGGTAGATGCACCGACCCACGTACTGCGTTTCAAGGCGTCTGGAAGGTTGCCAAACTTTGAAGCCGGTGACCTGGTCGGCATTCTGCCCCCGGGCAGTGCGATCCCGCGTTTCTACTCGCTGGCCAGTGGTTCACAGGACGGCGTGTTGGAGATATGTGTACGCAAACACAAAGGGGGCCAGTGCTCGCAAATGCTTCACGGCCTGGACATTGGCGCGTCGATCGAAGCCTTTATCCAGCCCAACCCACAATTTCGTCCAGCCTCGGGCGCTCACCCCGTGATCCTGATCGGCGCCGGAACTGGCATAGGTCCCCTCGCCGGCTTTATCCGTAACAACACAGCCCACCATCCCATGCACCTGTATTGGGGCGGGCGCAATCCGACATCAGATTTCCTCTACGAGTCGGAGCTGAATGGTTACCTGGCCGACCACCGCCTCACCGCCCTGCGCCCCGCCTTCTCCCAGGTGATGGATCGCAGTTACGTGCAAGACCGGCTGATCAACGATGCGCAAATCCTGCGCCAGTTGATTGAGAAAGGTGCTCAAGTGTTGGTGTGTGGCGGCCGTGAAATGGCCAAAGGCGTGATGCAGGCATTGGATGAAATACTCGCGCCGCTCAACCTGAATGTGCAGGCCCTCAAGGTACAAGGACGCTACCGTGAAGATGTCTACTGAACTGCAACGCTACAGCCTCAATGGCGAGACCATGGGCACCCGATACACGGCCCTGTTCTATGCTGGAGCCGGGATGGACACCGACGAGGTTGGCCGCAGCCTGGCGTGCGCTGTCGCCCGGGTGGACCAGCAGATGTCCATTTGGAAACCCGACTCCGATCTCAACCGCCTCAACAGCGCCCCCGAACTCCAATGGGTGTCAGCGCCCAAAGAACTGGTTGCGGTGCTAGCGGCTGCGCTGCGTGTCAGCGAGCAATCTGGCGGCGCTTTTGATATCGCCGTCGGTGACCTGGTAGAGGCTTGGGGATTTGGTTGCGGCGAAAAACCTGTCACGCAACCGCCGCTCGGTACGTTGTCCCCCCATGTCAGACCCTCCGCCAGCGCAGGACTGGTGGTGGACCGGCAACGTAATCAAGTGCGTAAACGTGGACCGCTGAATCTCAACCTGAATGGGATCGCCAAGGGGTTTGGCGTCGATGAACTGGCCCGCTGCCTGGAAGGTTTTGGCATCACGTGCTACCTGGTTGGTATTGACGGCGAGATGCGTGCCGGGGACCTGAAACCTGACGCCCAACCTTGGAAAGTGGCCATCGAAAAACCCTGTCGGGGCGTGCGCGAAGTCATGGGCGTCATGGAACTCAGTAAGGCTGCCATCGCCACATCCGGGGATTACCGACACTGGGTCGATGTGAAGGGGCAGTCCTACGCCCATACTATGAACCCCGCTACCGGCGCTCCAGCGTGCAACTCGCTCGTGGCCGTCACGGTGGTGGCCAGTTCTTGCATGCTCGCCGACGCCTGGGCCACAGCGCTGCTGGTATTGGGCGAAACCGAGGGCCCTCGCCTGGCACAGGAGCGCGGCATGGACGCCTTGTTCGTCCTGCGTGACGCCGACCAGTTCAAAGAAATCTCGATTGTCGGCGGACAATTGCAAACGCAAATTCAGACGCACTGACGGGGCCAAACGGTTGACCCCGGCGCGGACGCCGCCGTTGCCGGGCGGTAAAAACAAGCATGGCCCGGGGAGCGCCCCCCCCTTACATCAAAGCCGGAAATATTGCTGCATGGCCTGGGAGAGCAGGCGCACCGCCTCATTGGCCTGGGACGCCTGCGCTCGGATGAACACCACCTCGTGCTCCGGCACCCGGGGCAGATCGTCAAGGATCTGCATCTTGTCCGTCACTCGGGCGCGGTCTATCAGACTGACCGCCAAGCCGGCCTCCACACACGCCTTGACGGCCTGAGTGGAGGGGCTTTCCAGGACAATGCGCGATTTGCGAGCGCATTGCTTCAGCGCGTCCATCATGGCTTGTCGGTAAGGGCACTGCGCTGCATGCACGGCCAGCGGCAGCGGTTGCGTCGAAGCAATCACGCTATTGATCGGGCCGACCCAGACAGGCGTCGTGGAGGTTAACAACTGAGACTCTGTGCCAGGCTGCTCCTTCGGCCGGGCAATCACCGCGGCCTGGAGTTTTTCACGTTGAACCTGGTCACGTAGCGCATAGCTCGGCCCCGTCCTGAGCTCCAGTACCACGTTCGGCCAGGCGGCGGCGAATGTCGGGAGGATGTCGCGGATGACATGGTCCGCATATTCATCCGGCACCCCCAAGGTGATGCGCCCTGCCAGGCGGGTGCCATGCAGGTCGGCCAGCACCCGGTCGTGGGTGCTCAGCAACTCCGTGGTAGACAGGAGCAAGCGCTTGCCCAGTGCGGTCAGGGAAACCGCCTGATTGTCACGGTTGAGCAACCGTCCGCCGGCGACCGCTTCCAGCCGCTGTATGTGCACGCTCACCGCCGCCGGGCTTTTGTGCAGTTGCTCCGCCGCCGCACTGAATTTCCCTATGCGCGCCACCGCGTGAAAAGTCCGTATCAGTTCAATATCGAGTATGGCCTGCATAATTCAACCTTTGTGAACGACTACTGCACTATATTTTGATTTATTAGATTACCCTGCTTTCGTAGCCTATGGGGCATGAACCAGTACCGATCGATCTCATGTCCTTCCCTATCCAAACCTGCGTGGCACCAGGCGATACCTCTTGTCTTACTCGAGGCAGCGCTGGTAGTGGCCTGGAGTTCAGGCTTCATCGGTGCGCGCTTCTCGCTTGATTACGCACCGCCGTTACTGGTCGTGTTCTGGCGCTGCGTGGTGGTCACGCTCATTCTGCTCCCGTTTGTCGCCAGGAACTTGAGGCGAACCTCGCCCGCCGTGCTTCTGAAAAACGCCGGCATTGGCCTGCTGGCCATGGCCGGTTATCTGGCGGGTATCACCCAAGGTATTGCCTTGGGCGTACCGGCCGGGCTCGCTGCACTGTTCGCCGACCTTCTGCCCATGGGGCTGGCTTTATTGGGCGCAGGCGTCCTGGGCCAGCGACTGGCCTGGCAGATTTGGGCAGGTCTGATCATCGGTCTGGCCGGGGCCGCGCTGGTGACACATGGCGCGATAGCCTGGGGCGATGCACCTTTGTGGGCTTATGCCCTGCCGCTGCTTGGCATGCTTTCACTCGCCGTCGCGACATTGTGGCAAAAGTATCTCCCGCCATCGCAGTCCCTGGGTCTACTGCCCAACCTATGGCTGCAATGCTGCGTTTCGGGCTTTGCCTTCGCTTTCGTCGAAGGCGTACAAGGCAGCCTTGCGCCGATACCCAGCACAGGTTTTGCACTGAGTGTCCTGTGGACCGCGGGCTTGTCTACGATTGGCGGATATGGGCTCTACTGGCTGTGTCTGCGCCGCGCGACAGCCACCCGGGTCGCCAGCGTCCTGTACCTCAGCCCACCCGTTACAATGCTGTGGGCCTGGGCCATGTTCAACGAGCCACTTTCGTGGCTGATGGTGTCGGGCATGGCGGTGTCCGGAATCGGTATCTGGATGGTAGTGCACACCGAAGCCCGGCAGGCGCGGCGGCCAGCGGACGGCAGGGCCTCGTAACCGTAGTCACTCCATTGCAGCGGGACTCAATAGCGCTTTATAGCGGTCAGTCTTCACTTTCCAACTCACCCTCAAGCCACTCAATCAGTGCTCTGACCTCAACCCGATCGCCACCCTGCGAACTTCTGAAAACGGAGATCGCCTCAGGCAAGGGAAAACTTTGCGCGCAAGGCCTCACCAAAGCCCCACGGTCAATCAACCTTGCGGCGGTGCGGCGCCATCCCAGTGCAATACCGTGCCCCTCTACCGCGGCCTGAAGCATCAAGGGATAGCTGTCAAATACAGTGCCTTGCAGATCACCCTCCGGTATCTGTCCAAACGCCTTTAGCCAACTCTCCCACTGCATCCATTGAGGTGGCGTGGTGCGATGGTGCAAAAGCGTGTGACGGGCAAGCTCACTGACATGCATGGGCGCTCGGACATTGAGGTAGTGAGGACTGCACACCGGAAACACCTCATCGGTCGCGGTAAAAACCAGAACATGCGCACCACTGGCGCGCCCGGTGCTCTGTAAGGCCACGTCAAAATGCGCATTGAACTCAGTCAGCGGCCGGGTTGAAGTAGCCACCTGGATTTCGATCTCAGGGTGTTGCTGATGGAATGACGAAAGGCGCGGCATCAGCCAGTAGAACGCTTCGCACAATTGGCACAGGAGCACGACACGGTGCTTGCCAGGCGTCTGACGAAGGGTGTCGGCGACATCACTGATACTTCGCAAGGCGGTGCTCACCACTCGCCCGAGCTCGCGTCCTTCCTGGGTTAGAAACACTGCGCGGTTGCGGCGACTGAAGAGCTTGAGCCCAAGACTCTCTTCCAGTCCCCGTATCTGCCGACTGACCGCCGCTTGGGTAATGTGCAGCTCCTCGGCGGCCCTGGAAAAACTCTCCAGCCGGGCCGCCGCTTCAAAGGGCAACAAACTGGCAAGTGGTGGTAGAGACTTTCCAAGCGTATTCATAATCACCGGTAATGCATCCGAGGCTGAGAACTCGTTTGTAGCATAGCTCTGACGCTGTGCAACATGAGCTGAATGTCCCGCGAATAGACCGATGCTCATGAGAGACTCAAACACCACCGCAGGCGTGGCCCTTGCCGTCGTCGCCACTCTGAGTTGGGCCTTGAATTTCGTTGCGCCCTACGTCACCGGTGCCTATTCGATCTACGATCTGATGATCGTCCGATTCCTGATCGCCGGCACCGCGGGTGTGGGCGTCTTGGTGCTTTATCGAGCCGAGCTTCGACGCCTAAGCCGTGAGCAGCAGCTTCTTGGCGCAAGCCTGGGGGTTATCGGATACCTCGGATATAGCACCTGCATTGCCGCCGGGGTGATTTATGGGGGGCCGGTACTGACCCCGGCGCTCATTGGTATGGTGCCGCTTCTGCAGGCCGTGCTCGGCAACGCCACGAGCAAAACCATCGAATGGCGCAAGCTCGCGATACCACTGGCACTGATGACAGGCGGGCTGTTGCTGTTGAACGTCGGCAGTCTCAATCACCCCCTAACTGGCGACAGTTCCTGGCGTAAGGGGCCGTTCTTCTCAATCAGTGCTGTTGTTCTATGGCTCGCATTCGCCGCGTTGAATCAAAGGGCCGTGGCAAAACTTGCCGTCAACGCATCAGGGGCCTGGACCGGCCTGATGATGGCAGGCGCCGGGCTGGGCACCTTGATCGCCTTACCCGCCGTACTGGCGCTTGATCTTCTGAAACTGCCAAGTCTGGGCTTCAGTATTTCTCTGGCTGGACATGTGTATGCCTGGGGGTTCTTTATCGCGCTGATGTCGTCTGTCGTCGGCGCCTGGGCGTGGAATGCCGCGTCAAGTCGCCTGCCCATGATCCTTAGCGGGCAACTGATATCCCTGGAGTCGCTCTTCGCGACGGTACTGGGCCTGGCGTTTCATCAGCGGCTGCCCACACTTTGGGAAATCTCTGGCCTTGCCGGTGTTCTTATCGGCGTAGTTGTGGCCGTTCGTATCATCCTGACACCCAGCGAATCGATCGCCCGCGTCCGACACAATGAGCACATCGCCAAGCGCACCCGGTGATGCATCTTTCACTGATCATCGTTTCGCGCCAGACTCATTCGATTCCCTGACCGCAAGGATAGCCCGCATGATCTCTCACGTTTTTTTAGGCATAGCCGATTTCGACCGCGCGTTCGTTTTCTATTCAAAGATAATGGCCGGGCTAGGCCTCACGCTGAAGTTCTGCGACGCCACTAAAGGCTGGGCCGGCTGGGTTTGCGAGGGCTCGCCTCGACCGATCTTCGTGATTGGAAAACCTTTTGACGGCAACCCGAGCGCGCCCGGTAACGGTCAGATGGTGGCGCTGCTGGCCCCCAACCGAGAGGTCGTCGCACGCAGCCATGCAATGGCGCTGGCCCTGGGTGGAACGTGTGAGGGAGCGCCTGGATTGAGGCCCCATTACCATCCTGACTACTACGGTGCCTATTTTCGAGACCTCGACGGCAACAAGCTGTGTGTCTGCTGTCATGAGCCGGCATCGGATTAATCGACCGTCATAATGCGAGCCTTCGGCATGCGATCGCACAGACTGCCGGATTCGCACAACCGGCAGGCCCAGGACCGCTAGTCAAAACTGCCAGACGGGAGGCGACCGACCTCAGGTCTTGCGAACAGGTAGCCCTGCATCAGATCGATACCCAGGTCCAGAAGCGTGGCGCGTTCCCCACGCGTCTCAATACCCTCGGCTATGACGGTAATACCCAAGCGCTTGGCGACCAGGACGATGCCCTCGACAATCGCCTGTTTGACGGTGTCTTGATCAATGGTGCGGGTCAACGCCATATCAATCTTCAGCACGTGCGGCTGAAACATGGCCAGCAGATTGAGCCCCGAGTAGCCGGAACCGAAATCGTCAATGGCGGTGGTGAAACCCTGGCGCTCGTATTCCACGAAAATCGACTTGAGGTGGTCTGGATCTACCACCTTCTCGCCTTCCGTCACTTCGAACATAAGCCGGCTTGGCGGGAAGTTCGTATTACGCGCGGCTTCCAGGGGTTGCCCGTATACAGGTCTCGGGCCTGTACACGGCATTGGGCAGAAAATTGATGCTGAGCAAGCAATCGGCAATATCCAGAATGCCCAGCCTGGCGGCTTCCTCAATCGCCTTCACACGGCACGCCTGGTCGAACCGGTAGCGGTTACCGTCATTGACCAGCCCAAGAATGTAGCCTGCCGATTCACCATTGATACCCCGCACCAAAGCCTCATAGGCGAACGCAGTGCGCGTTCGCACATTGAAGATGGGTTGGAAGGGCCATTGTGAAATCGAATCCCAGCGCCTCGTGGTTGCGACATTCGGCGCAACCGAGGGATTTGAAGGCTGGATCGGAAGAGTCTTGGGTCATGATCAGTATTCCGTTGCTTAACGGGGCGTCCCCTGCACGCGCAAGGAACTGTAGTCGACTTCACTGGCCAACGGCGAGGCAACCTGCAATGTGCATCAACCTACCCAGCCGATCGCCGTTTTGGGGATGACCTCAGACTCATCGAGCTTGGAAGCAAACATGCTCACCGCTTCGAGTGCGTCACTGGTGCCGGTTCTGATCTGCAAGATAACCGATCCCGCCTGGTCAGCCAGGGTTACGCCACGCAGGGCGCCCTCCTGGGTCACCGTCATGCTGGCGACGGCGTCACGGGTTTCAGAAAGAATCAGGCCGATCATCTCGGCAATCTCGGCCGTCGACCGGCTGGTGCGCCCGGCCAGTTGCCGGACCTCGTCGGCGACAACCGCAAAACCCCTCCCTTGATCGCCGGCCCGCGCCGCTTCGATGGCCGCATTAAGGGCAAGCAGATTGGTCTGGTCGGCGATGCCGCGAATGGTATTGACGATCGCCGTGATCTCTTCTGAACGAGCGCCCAACTGCCCGACCAATCGTGCAGAGGCTCCGATATTGTCAGCGATCTGGCGCATTTCCTTGGCCGTCTGCTGAATCACTTGCGAGCCCTGTTCAGCGACTTTCTCGGTCTCGGCAGAGATGTGGTAGGCACGGGAAGCGCCGCGCGAATCCTCTTCGAATTTCTCGACTCGTTCGCTGATGTCACTGGCGAACTTGATGATCTTGCTCAGCTTGCCTTCGGCATCGTAGACCGGGTTGTAACTGGCCTCCAACCAGACAACCTTGCCGTGCTTGCCCAAACGTTTGAATTGACCGCTGAAAAATTCACCGCTATTGAGGCGACGCCAGAAATCGCTGTATTCGGAGCTGCTCACCAGTTCCTGCTCGCAGAACAGCCGGTGGTGCTTGCCTTTGAGTTCCGCCAGCGAGTAATTCATGACGCTGAGGAAGTTGTCGTTAGCGGTCAGGATGTTGCCGTTCAGATCGAATTCGATCACCGCCATAGCGCGATCGAGTGCTGCCAGCTTGCCTTGGGTTTGCGCCTCGTTTGCCACCCGCGCGGTGACGTCGAGTGCATACTTGACCACTTTTACAACGCGGCCTTGCTCGTCCACCACAGGGTTATAGCTGGCTTCCAGCCAGACATTCCCACCCTTGCCATTGACTCGCTGAAAAGTGCCGGACACGAATTGACCGGCCCGCAGCCGGTCCCAGAACTGACGATACTCGGCACTGCTGACCAAGGCGGGCGTGCAGAAATCCCGATGAGACATACCGGCCAGTTGATCTGCCCGATGCCCCATCGTATGCAAGAAATTCTCATTGGCGCGCAGTACCTTGCCATCAGGGCTGAACTCAACAACAGCCATCGACCGCTCCAGAGCGCCAATCAATCCTTTGTACGTTGCCAATTCAGCTGTCCTAGCTGTCAGTTCACTTTTCAGCGTTGAATTAAACATGACGTACCCTCGGTGAACCCATCAATCGATCGGATCTTATTGAGGGTATCGGCGAGTTAACCTAAGGCTAAATGCGGCGTGAATAATTATGTTTTGACGCCAAAGAAACCGCTTGAAGTCCTCAGCGACATCCCTGGCGCCGGCGACTGTGCGCCCCTAAGCACGGGCTCATTGATTACGCGTCACCCTCCACACCGTATTTGCAAGATCGTCGGCAATGATCAGGGCTCCGCGCGGGTCGACCGTGACACCGACAGGCCGTCCACGTGTTTTCCCGTCTGAATCACGAAAACCTGTAGCGAAGTCAACCGGTTCACCCACCGGGCGACCGTTGCTGAAGGGTACGAAGATAACTTTGTAGCCCACCGGATTGTCACGGTTCCAACTGCCGTGCTCGCCAACGAAGACGCCTTCGGCGTATTGCTCGCCCATCGCTGGCAGGGAGAAATCGACACCCAGCGCGGCCACATGCGACCCCAGGCTGTAATCCGGTTTGACCGCGGCGGCCACCTTGTCCGGGTTCTGCGGCTGCGCGCGCGAATCGACGTTCTGGCCCCAATAGCTATAGGGCCAGCCGTAGAACGCGCCCTCGCGCACCGAAGTGAGGTAATCGGGTACCAAATCGGGCCCCAGTTCATCACGCTCGTTCACCACCGCCCACAGCTGCCCGGTCTCAGGCTGAATCGTTAACGCCGTCGGGTTACGCAGGCCGGTTGCGTACGGTTTGTGGGCCCCCGTTTCGGCGTCGATCCGCCACACCATGGCCCGATCAATTTCGACCTCCATGCCGCGCTCGGTAACGTTGCTGTTGGAACCGATGCCGACGTACAGGAAGCGCCCATCGGGACTGACCGTCAGGGCCTTGGTCCAATGGTGGTTGATCTCGGAAGGCAAGTCGGTGATCTTGGTCGGCGGGCCACCGGCCTTGGTCTGGCCTTCTTCATAATCGAAGCGGACCAAGGCATCCTGATTGGCCACGTATAGCGTGCCATCGGCAAAAGCCAGGCCGTACGGTGCATTGAGATTTTCGGCGAATACGGTCTTGAGTTCGTAGGTGCCGTCCCCATCGGCATCACGCAGCAGGGTCAGACGATTCCCGCCCTTGACCTGGGTGTTGCCCTGCGCCTTGATCATGCTGGCGATCACGTCCTTCGGCTTGAGCTTTGCTGCGTTCCCCCCACGGCCTTCGGCCACAAGAATGTCTCCGTTGGGCAGAACGAGGGTCTGGCGCGGAATTTTCAAGTCGGTCGCGATCGCTGTCACGGTGTATCCCTGGGGCACCGTTGGTTTCTGCTCGCCCCACTGTGCCGGTTCGGCAATTTTCATGCTGGGCAACAGCCCGCGTTGTGGCTCTGGCAGTTTGGGGTCCGGGCCGCGTGCTTGAGTGGCGTCGCCCTCCCCTCCGCAGGCACTGAGCAACAGCGCCATGCTCAAGGCAGTCAGTGCGATTGAATGCCTCATTGCACACCTCCCGAACGCAAACGGGTGAGCCCTGTCCACGCCGTGGCACTGGCCAGCAGGGTCACGATGACAGACAGCACCAACCCCATTGGCATCACAGCCCAGGCGTCCTTTGCATGCTCGAAGGCGTTGACCAGCCCTAACACCCAAGTGACCAGCAATAACAGCAGATACATCAGGGGACGTCCTGCCTTGTGGTCCGCCCGAACCAGATTGATAAGGGCGAACAGCAACGCCAACCCGCCGAAAACCAGCCCACCGGCAATCAACCAGGAGGCGAAGTTGCTCCACTGGATCTGGTAGGTCTTGTAGTAGGCAATGTCACTCAGTAACGCTGCGAGAAACAGCGCAACGGCGCCGCCCAGCAAGATCGCGTGAAGCGGGCCTGGCGTGGCTCTGTAGTAGGGATGAGCAGTAACGGTCATGGGGCCTCCTTATGGTTCAGCGACCCGGGACCGATGTTCATGACGGATAGATCGGCCGATCAGGGTCGTATTGACTACGCTCAGGGAAAGGGATCGTGCCGTTAAAGCGTTAGTTCCCGATATTTCGCGTTGATATTGCTGAATCTGCCTTGATCCGATCAATGCAGAATCTGGCTCAGGAACAGCTTGGTGCGGTCGTTCTGCGGATTGTCGAACCGGAAGGGCCGACAAACTCCCATGCAGAAGACTCCGTTCTCTCTATTGAAGAACCGCCTGTAAAAACTGTTGTCTCCGGGCTTCTTTGGGCGTGGTAAATATCTGTGACGGCGGCCCGGTTTCGACTATTCGTCCGTCATCGAAAAACACCAGGAGCCGCACTGGCTTACCTGGTCAGGCCGCTCGGTCGCCAGCGCGCCGTCAGTCAGCCCTCCCCGACCGGCTGCAACACGCCGGCAGCCTCAGGCTTTTTTGCGAACAGCCGTTGCGGCAACAGGAAGTACGCCAGTGCAGGCAGCAGAATCAACGCACCGAGCATATTCACCAGGAACATGAAGGCCAGCAGGATGCCCATGTCGGCCTGGAACTTGATCGGCGAGAAAGCCCAGGTCGCCACGGCGATAGCCAGGGTGATGCCGGTCAGCAGAACCACCTTGCCGGTGAACAGCAGCGCACGGTAATAGGCCTCGGACAGCGAGGTGCCGGCGCGCATGTGGGTCAGGATCACACTCAGCACGTAAAGCGCGTAATCGACACCGATGCCCACCCCGAGGGCGATCACCGGCAAGGTGGCCACTTTCACGCCCATGCCCAGGCCCACCATCAACGCTTCGCAGAGGATCGAGGTGAGCATCAGCGGCAGCACCGCGGCGAGCACCGCACGCCAGGAACGGAAGGTCACCCAGCAGAGCAGGATCACCGCGCCGTAGACCCAGAACAGCATCTCGCGCATGGCCTTCTTCACCACAATGTTGGTGGCCGCCTCGATCCCGGCGCTCCCTGCGGCGAGCATGAATTTTACGTCCGGCAGTTGCTGCTGGGCGATAAAGGCTTCGCTGGTCTGCACAACCCGCTCCAGGGTGTCGGCCTTGTGGTCGGCCAGATAGACGTAAAGCGAGAGCAGTGAGCACCCCTGGTTGAACAGCTCACGCGGCGCACGAGTCTGTACCGCGCCGAGGGCACCGTCATTGGGGATCAACTCGTACCACTTGAAGTTGCCCTCGTTATACCCGGCGGCGGCGATCTTGCTCAGGGCGGCCATGGAGTTGGTCGACTCGACACCTGGCAACTGCTCCAGTTGCCAGGCCAAGGCATCCACCGCGGCCAGGGTCGGATAACGGGTGCACTGGTCCTCCGGGGTTTTGATCATGACCACAAAAATGTCTGAACTGGCCGCGTAGTTTTGCGTCATGAAGGCCGCATCGCGGTTGTAGCGCGAGTCTGGACGCAGCTCCGGGGCGCCGGGGTCCAGGTCACCGATTTTCAAGTGCAGGCTGACGGCGAAACCGCCGACCGCCAGAGCCAAGCCTACCAGGCAGGCCCCATAAGCCCAGGAGCGCCGTGTGAAGAGGTCGAGGAAACGCCAGAGCGGATGCTTGACGTTTGCTTTCAACTCGGCGGTTTCGGCCCGCAAACTGCGCTCGGCCGCCTTGGCGCCGACACCGATATAACTGAGCAGAATCGGCAGCAGGATCAGGTTGGTGAAAATCAGCACCGCCACGCCGATGCTGGCGGTAATCGCCAGGTCCTGGATCACGCGGATCTTGATCACCATCAGCACCGCGAAACCCACCGCATCACAGAGCAACGCGGTCATGCCGGCGGCAAACAAGCGGCGGAAGGTATAGCGCGCGGCGACGACCCGGTGCGTACCACGGCCGATGTCTTGCATGATGCCGTTCATCTTCTGCGCGCCATGGCTCATGCCGATGGCGAACACCAGGAAAGGCACCAGCGCCGAATAAGGATCCAGGTCGTAACCGAGGCTGGCGAGCAGGCCGACCTGCCAGAGCACCGCCACCAGCGAGCAGAGCACCACCAGTGCGGTGCTGCGGGCGCAACGGGTGTACCAGTAGAGCACCACGACCGTCACCAGCACGGCCACCACGAAAAACAGCATGACCTGCACCAGCCCGGCAATCAGATCGCCGATGATCTTGGTGAACCCGGTGATGTGAATCTGGATTCGATCGCTCTGGTATTTGTCGCGCAACGCTTCCAGTTGCCGGGAGAACTCGCCGGCATCCAGCGCCTTGCCAGTCACCGGATTGATTTCCAGCAGCGGCACGAATATCACGCTGGACTGGAAGTTGCCCGCCACCAGTTGGCCGATCTCGCCGGAGCGGGCAACGTTGGTGCGCACCTGCTCCAGAC
Source organism: Pseudomonas hefeiensis (assembly GCF_030687835.1). Lineage (NCBI taxonomy): Bacteria > Pseudomonadati > Pseudomonadota > Gammaproteobacteria > Pseudomonadales > Pseudomonadaceae > Pseudomonas > Pseudomonas hefeiensis. The sequence goes on along the minus strand of NZ_CP117449.1, from coordinate 2,821,440 downwards.
TGGCCGCAGAACCGTCATAGGTGTCCGGGATCACCGTGCCGCCATCAAGGCCCTCCTCCGTCACCGCGGTCCAGCGCGTGGTCGGCGTCCAGAGCGACTTCATATAGGGCTTGTCGACGCCCGGCAGCAAATAGATCTCGTCGTTGAGCCTGGCGAGAACGTCGAGGTAGTCCTTGTCGAAAATGCTGCCGTCCTTGACCGCCACGGCAATGCGCACTGAGTTACCCAGGCCGCTCAATTCGCTGCGTCGCTCGAGAAAATTGGCGACGTACGGGTGCGACGTCGGAATGGTCTTTTCGAAACTGGCATTGAGGCCGATCTTGCTGGCCTGGTAACCGAGCACCAGGGTGGCCAGCAGGCAGAGCAGAATCACCCAGGGGCGATGGTTGAAGATCGCCCGCTCGCCCATGTTTCCGGAACGCGGATCGAAATCCTCCAGTCGGGCGATTACCACTTGCTGTTCGAGGGCGGGATTATGGTCGTTCACATCGGACTCCGAATACGGCCGCATAGGGCTCTGGCAAGTTGTTTCAACGTTGCGCCGAGTAAAGGTCATGCTTGAGGCGGGTCACGCCACTGAGGCCGACACCAATCAAGCTGCCATCTGGGGCGGCCACCAGGCCGGCGATCGAGGTGCCGCTCGGGCCTTTCAAATGCCGCAAGCTGCGTCCGTGATCGAGGCTGAGCAACAGATCGCCGGCCTGGCTGGCCAGGATCAACGCGCCATCGGGCGAACGGGTGCCGGCGGACAAAGCCACCTCCAGACCGGTTTCGATGCGCCGCCAGTTGACGCCCTGGTCACCGGACCAATAAGCGTTGCCGCGCAGACCGAAGACCACCAGCTCTCCGGCGGCACTGCCCTGCACACCGAAAAAACTGCCGTCATAGGGTGAATCGAGCGCCTGGAAAGTGCTCCCGTTGTCAGCCGAACGCAGCAGCAGACCGCGTTCGCCAACGATGAACAGCGCGCCGCCCGCCGGGCGAATGCCGTACAGGTTGAGGCCCTCGGGGTTATCCACCTGCTGCATCCACGGCTGCCAGCTATCGCCACCGTCGGCGGTGCGCAGAATCAGGCCATAGGCGCCGACCACATAGCCGTTGCGACGGTCGCTGAAATACAGATCGAGAAAGGGCTTGTCCGGGCCATCGGCAACCAGCCACTCGGCCTCCTTGAGCCGCTTGGCGTCGTTGCCTTGTTGAGCTGAAACCAGCGCCAGGTGCGCCGCTGCGACGCCATCGAGTTGCTTGGCCCAGGTTTCGCCACCGTCGGTGCTATGAAGAATCACCCCCATATGACCGACAGCCCAGCCCTGCTCGGTATCCACGAACTGCACCGCCGTCAGGCTGACGCTGACCGGCACACGGGCCTGACGCCAGCTCTGGCCAGAGTCGTCAGAGAGCAGAACGATGCCGCGTTCACCGACCGCCACCAGCCGTTCACCGGCCCGGGTTACCGCCAGCAGCACCGCACGCGGTGCCTTGGCACTCTGCAAGGCCGGCTGGTTGAGTAGTGCAATCCCCGGGCTGGCCGTCGCCCAGCCTGACACTGATAACGCAGCCAGCAGCAGTGACATCGACAGCGCCCGCATGAGTGAAAAATGACCGATCATGTCCGCTCCAATCACCGCATAAAAGTTATTCAAACGCTGATCGCACAACGCGCCGATGCCTGGGCCCCGGCGCCTTGCGCAATCGCTTAGCGCATGCTGTCGCTGGCCATGGCGTCAGGGGTGAAGAACGCGGACGGTGGACGCGGATAGCTCTGGTACTGCACATCCAGGTCGTTGGCCGAGGAGTTCAGGAAGTAGGCGCCGGTCTCCAGGTTGTAGCTGCCCCACATCATCTGCGCGGTCAGCGCGGGCATTTCAGGCGCCAGCAGCGTCAGCGAATAGTTATGCCGCCCCAACTTGCCTTGCGCGTCATAGCCGTCGAGCAGCAGCACTTGCCAAGAGTCTTCGTCCACGTAATAGGTGCGCTTGGGCACCACATGACGTTTGCCATCCTTGAGTGTGGCGCTCACCACCCACACCCGATGCTTCTCCCACCGCACCAGGTCCGGGTTGAGGAAACCTGGCTTGAGCAACTCGTCGCTGCTCGCCGCTGCCGCGCGGTTGTTGTTGTAGGGCACCAGCAACTCTTTCTTGCCAACCAGCTTGAGGTCGTGGCGGTCGGTCGGACCGAAGATCATGAAGGCCTCGTCGAAGAACCCGACGCCCGAGGTGACGAAGTCCGGCGTGTCGTAAGCGACGTTCGGCGCACGACGCACCCGACGCTGGCCGACCAGGTATTGCCAGGCGGCACGTTTGCCGGGGTCCATGTCCCAGTGGGTCATCAGGCCCTCGCCGGCCTTGGAGGACGGTTGTTCCGTGGCCAGTTTGCCGATCAGAAATTTGCCTGCGAAGGTCTCCAGGCTGCCCTCTTTGAAGTAGTAGGGTTGCTGGTACCAAAAACGCGCACGGGTGGCCTGGATTTTCTTGCCGCCTGCGGTCATCAGCCAGGTATCAAAAGGCGAATAGAAGGTGTCGCCCCCCTGCCAGGACAGGCGGTAGTTCCACAGCACCTCGGCCCCGTTCTGCGGCAATGGAAAAGGAATCCCGCCATAGGCGCCACTGACCTTTTCGGTCGCTACCTCAAGGTTCGCTCGAGTAGCGTTTTTCAGGGTGTTGTCGTACACCCACTGGGGCGCTGCGGCACTGCGCCGGGTGGGATAGACGTCCAGACGGTACGCGGGATATTTCTGCAGCAGGGCTTTGGTGCCCTCGGCCAGTTGGTCGGCGTACTGCGCCATGTTGGACGCATTGACCGAGTACAGCGGCTTGTCGGCGGCGAACGGATCAGCGCGTTTATCGCCGTTCTTGTAGCCAGCCGGTGCCGTGGTGTAGCCACCTGTCCATTCAGGAATGCTGCCGTCTTTGTTGCCGGCGCGCTCGGCGCCAAGGGGGGTGAGGTCCGAGTTCAGCCGTGCGGCCTGCTCCGGGGAAACGGCCGCGTGCACCAGGCCGGCACTGAGCAAGGCAATGGCCAAGGCCGAAATACGCAAGGAAAGGTTGCTGTGCATAGCGAATGAAACCTCTTATTAGAATGTGGTTTTCACGTACATGGCGACGAAGTCACGGTCGGCCAGCGATTGCCCGTAGCTGAAGTTGCCGTCCTCGCGCAGCCCCGCCTCCTTCTTGCCAAAGAAGTTCACGTAGTTGATGCCGAAGTCCCAGCGCTGCAGGTAAGTGGCTTTGACTCCGACGCTCCAGTCGCCGGCGTGGGTATTGCCGAACCCGGCCTTGCTGACCGCTGAGGAGCGCCCATCGAGGACCACGCCAAAACCCACCGGTACGCTCAGGTCAACGCCGTCGGCCACCTGGAAATAAGCCGGTTCGGCCAGCACCCGCAGCGCCGTGGCGTCCCGGGTGGTATTGGCGTCCAATGCGGCGCGGTTGTCGGTGACGCTGAGGGTGCGGTTCCAGGCCAGTTCGGCGAGCACCGAACCACCATCCCACAGTGGGCCCGGCGACAGCAGATAGATGGTCGAGAGGTTGACGTGGGCGGTCTTGCCCTTGGCGTAGAGCGCGTCGCCGTTGTTATCCGCCGCCATGGCCGGTGTCACCACCTGCAGGTTGCTCACCAGCGGCGCATCCCAACGCACCGAGGTTTCGCCGGCGAAATTGAACGGGCCATAGGCGGTGGAGAAGCTGGCGCCCAGGGTTTTGATGTCCTCGGCGTAGACCTGGCGGTAGGAACCCAGAATCGGCAGCCCGGTGGCGGCAGCCGCTGCACCGTCCAGGTAGGCATAGAGCGCGCTCGGCGCCTTGTCGTGATACTTGGCGGCGTAGAAGCCGAGCTCCAGTTCAGTGCCTTCGGGCTTGTAGCGCAGTTGCATACCGCCTTGGCCGGAATTCCTGGCCTCGATATCGGAGGCATGCACGGTGGTGTTGCCAAACACCTGGGTCCAGTCGCCGGAACCTTCGCCGATGCCATCGTTGTCACTCAGGTAGCTGCCCGCCCCCGGCAGATTGGAACGCTCCCATTCGAACTGATAGTAGGCACCCACAGACAACTGCGGGTTGATCTGCAACTGCCCGGACACTTGATTGACCGGACGCAGGATTTCCTTGAACTGGGTGCCGGGGACGCTGAGCAGCTTGACGATATCGCTCGGCCCCTGGGCATTGGCGATGCCGTTGCCCCCGTAGAACAGACTTTCGCCATAAATCAGGCTATGCCGGCCCAGCCGCACGGTGCCCTGGCTCGCCTCGCCGACATCACCCCGCACAAACACGAAAGCATCGAGCAGTTCGGCGTCGCGTCCGTGCAGTTCGCGGGTATCGTCGAGAAAGTGCCGTTGCTCGCTGCTGTCGGTGTTCTTGTTGTAGATGTCGTCGTACCAGGCGGCCCCGCTGAGGCGCAGGCCATAGTTTTCCCGGCTCAGGTCCATCTCACTGAACAGGTCCAGACGGTTGGAGACCAGCCCGCTGCTGAAATTCTTGTCGCCCTGACTCTGGATCGAGGGATACAGACCGCCCGCCGTCGGCGCGTTGACCAGATTGTCATCGGCACCTTGCAGACGCCAGGCCTGGCTGTACTTGAGGGTGTTATCCCAGCGCAGGCGCCATTGACTGTCGCCCAAGTCTATTTGCGCAGCCTGGGGCTGGGAGGTCCAGCCGGCCAGGCAAACCGAGAGTGCCAGGGCCGAACGCTTGAAGCCTGGATAGCATCGAGAGTTGTGCATGATGTTCCTCATTGTTCTTGTTGTTGGAAGCATGTTTTATGAACTGGCCGTTCGCCCGGAGACGACCGGCGGTAACTCACCCAAGGCTCCTCGTTCAGATGTAGGTGGATGCCAGGCCGCCATCGACCGGCAGGTTGACGCCATTGATCCAGCGCGATTCGTCGGCACACAGAAAGGCAATGGCCGCCGCCACTTCGTCGGCGTAGGCCGGGCGTTTCATACGATGAGCGTCAGCCTCGACGCGCTCTTGACCGAGCATGCTGACGAAGTCACCGAGGATGGGTGTGAACACCGGGCCTGGCGCCACGCAGTTCATCCGCACAGAGGTCTGCAAGAACCAGGGTTGGGCCTGCTGGTAATTCCAGACGATCAAGGCCTCTTTGAAATACTGGTAGCAGCTCTGCTGGGGCACCGGGTGTTCAGCCAGCCAGGCCTGGCCATGGGCAAAGCCTTGCGTACCGGCCAGGGCCTTGTGCAGGTCCAGGCGCTGCGGCCATTGCGCGCCAAGAATCGAAGCGACGTTGACGATGCTGCCCCCCGCAACGATGCGCGGCAGCACCACCCCACAGAGATGGCGCACCCCCAGGTAATTGACCTGGGCAACCAGTTGCGGATCGGCAGTACCGGGGACGCCTGCGATGTTGCACAAGCCGTCGAGCGCCGGCGGCAACTGCTGCACAGCCGCATCGATGGCATCCGGGTGGCTGAGATCAGCCTGGATGAAATCGTCCAGGCTCAGGTTGGGCTCATTCCGATCCATGCCGATGACGGTGGCACCGTGAGCACGCAGGGTCCGCGCGGTTTCGGCGCCGATGCCCGAGGAGACCCCGGTCACGACTATCCTCTTGTTGGTCAACTTCATACGGGCTTCCCGATTCTTGCTTGTACTGCCTGCTCTCAGGCGGCGACAGCCAAGCCATATTGTTATTGCCGAATTAGTTAATCTCGGTAACTAGTTGTAGCAAGCGATATGCCATCTCCGGACAATCACACGGCAACCGCTCAAGCACGCGGCATCCAGCGAAAACACGGGGATATGAGCTTCAGGCGGGGGGGCTAACGCGGTTGAAAAAAGTGATGATTTCAGCAATTTCATGCTGCACTATGCGGATTATGATTACCCTGATTAAGGATTTGTGATGGCGAACAAGCTGATTTCCCTGGCCGAACTCTCTCGCGCAACGCCAAGCAAACCCGTGCGGGGTGCCAGCGAGCAGTTGCCACCAGGGGCACCGCCTACCCTGCAGGATCTGACTGAATGCCTGATGTTCAGCCCGGGCGACGGGCGCATCTGGTTGAACGGCGCACGCATGCTGCTGATCCACAACAGCGGCATCGGCGCGCTACGTCGAGAGCTGATTGAAAGCATGGGCCTGGCCCGCGCCCGAGGCATCATGTTGCGCACCGGTTACCATTGCGGCGCCCGTGACGCCGCCCTGATCAAGGAACGCTTCCCCGAGGCCGACATCCTCGCGCTGTTTGCCGCCGGCCCGATCATTCATGCGATCGAAGGCGCGGTGAAGGTCGAACCGGTGCATTTCGAATTCGACATGAACCTGGGCACCTATTACGGCGAATTCCTCTGGCACCATTCCAGCGAGGACGATGAGCACATCGCCCAATACGGCATCGGCACCGAACCGGCCTGCTGGATGCAGACCGGCTATGCCACCGGGTACACATCGGCGATGGTCGGTCGGCTGATTCTCTACCGCGAGGTCGAATGCCGCTCCACCGGTTCCAGCATTTGCCGGCTGATTGGGAAACCTGCGGAAGAATGGGACGACGCCGAAGCGGACCTGGCCGACCTCAACGCCGAGCCTTTCGTCAGCACTGGCGGGCGCAGCATGACGGCCCACCGTCGCAGCGATAAAGGCGCCCTGCCGGCAAGCTTGCTGGTTGATCCGACACCCGCACAAGACAGCGACATGGTGGGGATTTCCTCAGCCTTCAACGCCGCCTGCCACATGTTGCGACGGGTCGCGCCGACCCAGGCGACGGTGCTGTTCACCGGCGAGTCCGGGGTCGGCAAGGAAATGTTCGCCCGAATGCTGCACCGTATCAGCCCGCGTCACGATGCACCCTTCGTCGCCATCAACTGTGCGGCCATCCCGGAAAACCTGATGGAGTCGGAGCTGTTCGGCGTCGAGCGCGGCGCCTACACCGGTGCCACTCAATCGCGCGCCGGACGCTTCGAGCGCGCCGATGGCGGCACCCTGTTCCTCGACGAGATCGCCACCCTCAGTCTGGTGGCCCAGGGCAAGCTGCTGCGCGCCTTGCAGGAGGGCGAAGTCGAGCGAGTCGGTGGCAGCCGCACGTTGAAGGTCGATGTGCGGGTGGTTGCGGCGACCAACGTCGACCTTCGCGCCGCCGCGCAACGTGGCGAGTTCCGTGAGGATCTGTTCTTTCGCCTGAATGTGTTCCCGATCCACCTGCCGCCGTTGCGCGAGCGCAAGGAAGACATCCCATTGTTGATGACCCACTTCCTGCATCGCTTCACCCAGCGCCATGGTCGGCAGATCAGCGGCTTCACCCCGCGTACGGCCGATACGCTGCTGGCCTATGACTTTCCGGGCAATATCCGCGAGTTGCAGAACCTGGTGGAGCGCGGCGTGATCAGCGCCCCGGATGGCGGGGCAATCGACCTGGCGCACTTGTTTACCAGCGGCGAGCGCCTGGCCCAGCCCATGTTCTCCATCGGCACCCGTGGCCAACTGGCTGCCAGCCCCAACGATCCACCATCGGCCCATACAACGACCGCCGCAGCCAGTACCGGCAATGGTGCGATTCTGGAACTGTTCGGCGGCAAGGATCCAAGCCGACTGTCATTGCAAGAGATCGAGGACACCATCATTGACCACTGCCTGGGCGAGGTGAAAGGCAATGTCTCTGAAGCGGCCCGCCGTCTCGGCCTGACCCGTGCCCAGTTGTCCTATCGTCTGTCGCGGCGCTCGACCGGCGAGTAACGGCATCGCCGATCCGGGAAAAAGTGCGGGGGCAATTGTCTTGGATGGCTTATGTTGCTTTCGATTTCCCGGCCATCCAAACCTCCTCTGTGGGAGCAAAGCTTGCTCGCGATAGCGGTGGTTCCGCTCGCATCAATGTTGAATGTGCCTCAGTTATCGCGAGCAAAATTTGCTCCCACAGGGGTCTTGTGGTGAATGTGAATCTTGTGGCGATCCGGGAAAAGTGGGGGCAACTGTCTTGGACGCTTATGTTGCTTTCGATTTCCCGGCCATCCAAACCTCCTCTGTGGGAGCAAAGCTTGCTCGCGATAGCGGTGGTTCCGCTCGCATCAATGTTGAATGTGCCTCAGTCATCGCGAGCAAGCTTTGCTCCCACAGGAGTCTTGTGGAGCGTGCAGCTGCCCCGGTGAGCGCTCACGGCTTGGGCACACGATGGATAAAGCAGCGGCCGAACAGGCCCAAGGTCACCTCGACCCGCTGCTCGATCTGCTCGTCGGACCAGCTCTGTTGCACCCCCAGGGTGAACAGCTTGAGCGGCTGAGAGATCAACAGTGCGTCGATCAACTCCACCGCTGACTCGACATCGTCGTCTGCCAGCAATCCCTTGCCGGCCGCCTTGCCCAGCCAGCCGCGCAACAGGCTCAGGCAACGCTCGGCACCTTCCTGATACCAGATCCTGGCAATATCCGGCGCCGTCTCGCGCCCCTGGGCAGCCATCAGGTAGAGCCCCAGGGCTAACGGCGAGAGGGTCAGGCGCGCCCATAACGTCAGGTACATGCGCAACTCGCTGAGCAGATCCTCGGCGCAGTCGATGCCGCTTTCCAATAGCAGTTCCAGGGTAGACAAGTCCCTGGCCACCAGTTGCGAGAGCAATGCTTCCTTGCTCGCCACCAGCAGGTACAGGGTCTTCTTGGAGATCCCGGCGGCGCGGGCGATGGCATCCATGGTGACATTGGCAAAATTGCCGCTGCCAAGCGCCTGCGCCGCCGCATCCAACAGCGAGGTCATCTGCTCCTGACGGCTGCGTATCGGCGGACGACCGCGCCTGACGGGCTGCTCAGTGGTTTCAGTCATTACGGAGCCTGTTGATCAGCATGGTGCACATGTTCCGGTAGTGGTTTCACAGAGGTGCCCCGCATAGCGCAGCCCGCCCTCGCAAACGCCTCGCGCAGGGAATCCTCGATGAGTTGCCAAGCCTCCTGCGCCGTCGCATCAGGCCCCAGGTGGGTGAACATGTGGTCGCAGTCGGTGAACATTTTTTCGTTCACCACGACACCGGCCTGGCGCAATTTCTGCGCGTAGGCCTGACCCTCAGCACGCAGGATATCGTGCTCGGCGGTGATCAACGTTGTCGGGGGCATACCCTGCAATTGCTCGACCGTTGCCAGCAACGGCGATGCCAGAGGGTCGCGGGCATGGGCCGGATCGCTCAGGTAACAGCGATTGAAGAAGCGCATCAGGCCCGGGCCGAGCAAGGGTTTGTCACAGGTCGACAGCTTGAGCTCGGGATCCTCGGCTAAATCCAGGGCCGGATAGTCGATGACCTGATGCACCACCCGCAGCCGTTGGTGCTCCCGCGCGAGATTGGCCACGCCAGTCGCCAGGTTGCCGCCCGCGCTGTGCCCACCGACCGCGATGCGTTGTGGGTCGATGCCCAGGGTCGTGGCCTGTTCGGCCAGCCACTCCAGCACCGCGAAGCTCTGTCGCAAGCCTGCGGGAAAGGGATATTCGGGGGCCAGAACATAATCCAGATTGACCACCAGGCAACCCAGGTTGTGGGCCAACCGCCGGCAATAGCTGTCGTCATGCTCCGGCACCCCGGCGACAAAACCGCCGCCATGCAGGTTCAGATACACAGGCAGAGGTTCACTGGACGGCGTATGGGGCCAATAGAACAAGGCCCGGGCCGGGCCCCACTCCGTGGGGATGAGCTTCTCCTCGAACAGGCGCAACGGATACTGCGCCGCGTCGTAGGTGAACTTGGCTTTCATGCGCTTGGCAAAGGCACGCAGCAGCTTGGCCTTGAGAGTCGACAACACGTTCATGATCAAACTCCTGAATGACTCAGTGGGCCGTCAGCAATTGGTCCAGCAGACCGTGGATCATTGCGCCGTAGGGCGCGCGCATCGCCAGGTTGGACTCACCGACCGCGCTCTGCACCACCACCGCCTTGGCATGGCTGAACGTACGGAAACCGTAGACACCGTGATAGGCCCCCATGCCGGAATGACCGACACCGCCAAATGGCAGCGCCTCGAACAGCACATGACTCATGACATCATTGATCACCACACCGCCCGAAGTCGTGCGTTCAAGCACCTGCTGGCGTTCAGCGGCGTCCTCGCCGAAGTAATAGGCGGCCAGAGGTCGAGGCTGACCGTTGACGTAGTCGATCGCCGTGGCGAAATCGCGGTAGGTCTTGATCGGCAACAGCGGACCGAAGATCTCCTCGCGCAGCACCTGCATCTGCTCGGTGGCATCGAGCACCAGCGTCGGAGCGATCTTGCGCGTCTGGCGATCGCTCAGGTCTTCCTGCGCCGGGTTGATCTCGATCAGCCGGGCGCCTTTGGCGCGGGCATCGACCAGATAGCCCTGCAGGCGGTCGAAATTGCGTGGGTTGATGATGGAGGTGTAATCCGGGTTGCTGTGCAACGAGGGATACATGGCACCGACGAAGCGCACCGCCTCGGCGACGAAGTCTTCCAGGCGTTCTTCCGGTAGCAGCACATAGTCCGGCGCCAGGCAGATTTGCCCGGCGTTGAAGGTCTTCACGGTCATGACCCGCTGTACCACCGTCGCCAGATCGGCGCTACGGGACACCAGCACTGGCGACTTGCCGCCCAGCTCCAGGGTCACCGGCACCAGATTGTCCGAGGCTGCACGCATGATGTGCCGAGCCACTGCCGTACCACCGGTAAAGATCAGGTGGTCGAAAGGTTGCGCACTGAACAGCGCGCCGACTTCGGCATCGCCCAGCACCGTGGTGAGTTCATTCTCGTCAAAATATCGGGCGATCAATTCACCCATCAATGCCGAGGTGCGCGGGGTCAGTTCCGAGGGTTTGAGCATGGCCCGGTTACCGGCGGCGAAGATGCTCGCCAGCGGCCCGAACGCCAGTACGATGGGAAAATTCCAGGGGCTGATCACGCCCACCACACCCAACGGCTGGTACTCCACCCGCGCCTCGCTGCCGGGGAAGGGAGACGGATGCGATTGCGCTTGCATCCACTCGGCCAGATGCTCACGGCAATGCTTGAGGCTTGCCACCGAACCGCCAATATCGGAAAGCAGCGTCTGCTCGCGGCTACGATTGCCGAAGTCCGCCGACACCGCCGCGACGATGGCTTCACGGTTATCCAGCAGCAAAGCAATGGCCCGGTCCAGTCGGTCGCGCCGCAGTTCCAGGCTCGCCGGCCCGTCGGCCAGGTGGGCCTGCTTCATCCGGGCGAGCATGACAGTGAGTTGTTCGGCGCCGACGGGCGCGGCGGAGTGACCGGGAATGTTCATGGCATAGGTTCCTGCTGATTATTGTTATTGAACAGCACTAAATACCCTGTGAGCAGACACTAAAGCCGACTCGCAAATGGAGTATGCCAAAAAAACCAAGAAAGGAAACCGTTAGGTTTCTTAATTTTATAGAATCGCCCGTGAAAGCCATTTCCCCGTAAACAGGCATCAAAATCGATAATTCAGGGCGAGACGGGGAAAAAATGTAAATCCCACGGCTGGAGACTTTCATGGCGTTTTAGCGCTGCTCGCGAACCGCCGCTCGCAAACCGGTTAATTTTTATAATTATTTTATCCGCATCCTTCCATGCACCGCAGCGCCGGGCCTAACGGATGAAGTGCATTTGACTCTCCTGACTTAATGGTCCAGTTTTTTAGCTAACGGGAAGTTTCGCAGGTTTGTGACAGGCATGACCTCCCCCGCTGTTCAACTTGAATGGGCGTCCCAGTGTCAGTGATCCCCCTCGTGGTGTGTGACGACTCCAACATGGCACGCAAACAGGTGCTCCGTGCATTGCCGGCGGACTGGCCAGTCTCGGTCACCGAAGCCTGCAATGGTCGCCAGGCCATGGACGCCATACGCCAGGGCCTGGGCCAGGTGGTGCTGCTGGACCTGACCATGCCGGAGATGGATGGTTATCAGGTGTTGAGCGCCTTGCGCGCCGAAGGCTTGAAGACGCAAGTCATCGTGATCTCCGGTGACGTGCAGGAACAGGCGGTACGCCGCGTGCTTGAGCTGGGCGCATTGGCATTCCTGAAAAAACCTTTCGACGAAAACGAGCTGCGCCAGACGCTCAGCCAGTTGGGCCTGCTGACGAAACCCGGCCAGACGCCACCGCAAAATCGTCCGGCAACGAACACGGCCATCAGTTTTCACGATGCGTTTCGCGAGACGGTCAACGTTGCCATCGGCCAGGCCGCCGCCCTGATCGCCAAGGTGCTGGGTGTGTTTGTGCAGTTACCGGTACCGAACGTAAACATCCTTGAGGTGGGTGAGCTGCACATGGCGCTGAACGATGCCGGTAGCTCTGAACAACTCACCGCCATCTGCCAGGGCTTTATTGGCAGCGGGATTGCCGGCGAAGCCCTGCTGATATTTCACGAGTCGGAAATTGCCGACATAGCGCAACTGATGCAACGTCAAAGCAGCGACTATTCGGACCTGGAAATGCTGCTGGACCTCTCCAGCGTTCTGATCGGCGCTTGCCTGAGTAGCATTGCCGAACAGATCGACGTGGTGTTTTCTCAGGGGCATCCGCAGATTCTCGGCCAGCACGCGGCCATCGAGGAGCTGATTCAAGTCAACCGCAAGCACTGGAAAAAGACCCTGGCGGTGGAAATCAGCTACAGCCTGGAAGGGCACGATATTCGTTTCGATCTATTGTTACTGTTCACGGAAGACTCGATCGAGCGGCTGACCCAAAAACTCACCTACCTGATGACCTGAGCCATGCCTGATTCCATTGATCTGAACGAGTTTCACTGGTTGCTGGCCATTGTTCAGAGCATCGATGTCGGTGTGGTGGTGCTGGACCGCGACTACCGCGTGCAGGTCTGGAACACGTTCATGGAGAACCGCTCCGGGGTGCAGCCAAAGGACGCCCACAACCAGCATTTTTTCAGCCTGTTCCCGGAAATCGATCGCCAGTGGTTCAGCCGCAAGGTAGAAAGCGTCGCGGCCCTGGGCACCCCAGCGTTCACTGTCTGGGAGCAGCGTCCCTATCTGGTGCGGTTCAAGAGCTACCAGCCCATCACCGGCCAGGAAGAGTTCATGTACCAGAACACCACGCTGTTACCGTTGCGCTCGCCCGACAACACGATCAGTCACATCTGCCTGGTGATCTATGACGTCACCGACGTCGCCACCAACCGGCATCAACTACAGGCCGCCAACGCACAATTGCAGCAGCTCTCCAGTACCGATCGACTGACCGGGCTGTACAACCGCGGTCATTGGGAGGCGAGCCTGAAAGCGGCCTATGCGCGGCATCAGCGCTACGGCAATGCCTTGAGCCTGGTGATGCTCGATATCGACCACTTCAAACGGGTCAACGACACCTATGGCCACCAGGCCGGGGACAAGGTCATCGAGCAGGTCGCCAGGCTTCTGCACGAACACGTACGCGACTCCGACGTGGCCGGGCGTTATGGCGGCGAGGAGTTCGGCGTGGTGCTGTCGGACACCGACCAGACCGGTGCCCGGATGTTCGCCGAGCGCCTGCGCAAGGCCGTCGAAGAACTGCAGGTGCTGTACAACGACCAGAGCATCCGTTTCACCATCAGCCTTGGAGTGGCAGACCTGAGCCAGCCCTCGACCGGCCACGCCGAACTGATCGCCCGGGCCGACCAGGCGTTGTATACGTCCAAGAAAACCGGGCGCAATCGGGTGACGGTGCATGAGTAAATAATGACCGCCAGTCACGTACCTGCGCTAACGCTCTGAACTTCCATCCAGCCTCCCGCCTCTGCCCTATATCACCACGCTACCCAGAGGCAGGAAGTCATGAGAGCACTCACTTACCACGGTGCGCACAGTGTAAAAGTCGACACGGTCCCCGACCCGGTCCTGGAGGACAGTGACGACATCATTCTGCGCGTCACGGCAACGGCGATTTGTGGTTCCGATCTGCACCTTTATCGCGGAAAAATTCCCGCTGTCGAACATGGCGACATCTTCGGCCATGAGTTCATGGGAATCGTTGAAGAAGCCGGTTCAGCGGTGACCGCCGTTCAACCCGGCGATCGAGTGGTTGTGCCTTTCGTGATCGCCTGCGGCAGCTGTTTCTTCTGTCAGATGGATTTGTTCGCCGCTTGCGAAACGACCAACACGGGCCGTGGCGCGATTCTGAACAAGAAGGCAATCCCGCCCGGGGCGGCTCTGTTCGGTTTCAGCCATTTGTACGGCGGTATACCTGGCGGACAAGCTGAGTATGTAAGGGTACCAAAGGCCAACACTGGGCCTTTCAAAGTGCCGGGCACCCTCTCGGACGAGAAGGTGCTGTTCCTCTCGGACATCTTGCCAACGGCTTTTCAAGCCGTCACCAACGCCGGGATCGGCAGCGGTTCGAGTATCGCTATCTATGGCGCCGGGCCGGTCGGCTTGTTGAGCGCCGCCTGCGCGCGGATGTTGGGCGCCGACCAGATTTTCATGGTCGATCATCACCCCTATCGTCTGGCCTATGCACAGAAAACCTATGGCGTTATTCCCATCAATTTTGATGAAGACGACGACCCGGCGGACACGATCATTCGCCAGACCAAGGGCATGCGGGGCGTGGACGGCGTGGTGGATGCCGTGGGTTTTGAAGCCAAAGGCAGCACCACCGAAACAGTGCTGGCTACGCTTAAACTCGAAGGCAGCAGCGGCAAGGCGTTACGCCAATGCATTGCGGCCGTCAGGCGCGGTGGAGTCGTAAGCGTACCGGGCGTGTATGCCGGTTTCATCCACGGTTTCCTGTTCGGCGACGCATTCGACAAAGGCCTGACCTTCAAAATGGGTCAGACCCACGTGCAGCGATACCTTCCCGAGCTGCTCAGCCACATCGAGACCGGTCGCCTTAGCCCGGAGGTCATCATCAGCCATCGCCTGTCCCTGGAACAGGCCGCCGAGGGCTACAAGCTATTCGACAAAAAACAGGAAGATTGCCGCAAGGTCATCCTGACACCCGGCGAGCCCGATATTGCCTTACCGGTCAATGATGACCAGGCCGTTCTGCTGAGTACGTAGGGGGACTTATCCCGCGTCTGGGGCGAGAGGGTTTGTATTCCCGCCTGGACGCCCTATCCCCTCTCAGCTCAACGCCAGGGCGCAAACCAGCCCAGGCCATCCTCGGTCAGGCCGCGGGGGTTGTACTCGCAGCCGATCCAGCCGTCGTAGCCGGCCTCGTCGAGCAGTTTGAACAGGTACGGGTAGTTCACTTCTCCCAGGTCCGGCTCGTGCCGATCCGGCACGCTGGCGATCTGGATATGCCCGACGCCGGCCTGGAAGCGCTGGAAACCGGCAATCAGATCGCCTTCCATGATTTGCGCGTGGAACAGGTCCAGTTGCACGCGCAGATTCGGCTCGCCCAGTTCGGCCAGGATTGCATGGCCCTCGGTCTGGCGATTGATGAAGTAACCCGGAATCGAGCGGGTGTTGATCGGCTCGATTAGCAGTGTCAGTTGGTGTTCGGCCAAACGTCGTGCGGCGTAACGCAGGTTTTCCAGATAGACCTCGCGCATGCGCGGACGCTGGCTCTCGTCACTCACCAGCCCGGCCATTGCGTGCAGTTTGGGGCAGCCCAGGGCGTGGGCGTATTCGATGGCCCGGTCGACACTTTCACGAAATTCCGCCTCGCGCCCCGGCAACGCCGCGATGCCGCGCTCGCCCGCGGCAAAATCCCCCGGCGGCAGGTTGAACAGCACCTGGCTAAGCCCGTGCTCGGCCAGACGCCCGGCCAGCTCAGCCGGTGCGAACTCATAAGGGAACAGGTATTCCACGCCCTTGAAGCCGGCCTTGGCGGCCCGGCCGAAGCGCTCCAGGAAAGGTGCGTCGTTGAACATCATGCTGAGGTTGGCAGCGAAACGTGGCATTGCAGTCACCATTGGGCGCCGAAGGTCTGGCGCAGTTCGTCGATTTGTTCGTCGTCCAGCGCCCGTACCGGCTGCTGGCGCAGCAACAGGTAGAGCTTGGCGGTTTCTTCGAGTTCTTCGATGGCATAGGTGGCCGCCTCCAGGCTCTTGCCCGAAACGACCGGCCCGTGATTGGCCAGCAACACCGAGCTGTGCTGCCCGACCAGCCCGCGAATTGCCTCACCCAGCCGCGGATCACCGGGCCGGTGGTACGGAATCAGCGGCAAGCGGCCCACACGCATGACGAAATAGGGTGTCAGCGGTGGCAGGCACGACGTTGCGTCCAGGCAATCCAGGCACGAAACCGCCGCCGAGTGCGTGCAATGCAAGTGCACGATGGCACCTGAGTCTTCACGGCCTTCATAGACGGCACGGTGCAGGAATGCTTCCTTGGAGGCGGGTTTGCCGGCCAGGTGGTTACCTTGCCAGTCGAGCTTGGCGATGTCGGCCGGGTCCAGACGACCGAGACAGGCGTTGGTCGGTGTCAGCAGCCAGCCATCGTCCAGACGCACGCTGATATTCCCGGAGGAGCCAGGGCTGAGCCCACGCAGGTAGAGGGAACGGCCGATCTCGACGATCTCTTCGCGCAATTGGCTTTCTGTCATGCCAGCATCTCCCAGGCCTTGATCATGAAATCGGCGCTACCGAAGTTACCGGACTTGAGCGCCAGCGTCAGCGGCCGACCGGATTGGCCGAGCGTCTGGGTCCAGGGCACGCCGGGGTCGATGCTCGGCCCGATGCGCAAACCTTCGATACCCAGCGCACCGACCACTGCGCCGGAGGTTTCGCCACCGGCCACCAGCAATTGGCCCACGCCCTGCTGTTCGACCAGCGCACGGGCAATCGCCGCCAGGGCCGATTCAATGCGTTCACCGACCTGCTGCGCACCGAACTCTTGTTGCACCCGGCGTACCTCGTCGGCCGGACTGCTGGCATAGATCAGCACCGGGCCCTGGTGGCCGGCAGCCCAGGCCAGGGCCTCGGCCACCAGTGCGTCACCGCGGGCCATCAGTTCAGCCGCCTCAAGACGAAAAGCAGGATAGACCGCTGCCGCCTGCTCGATCTGGCCGAGGGTCGCTCGCGAGCAGCTACCGCTGAGAATCGCTTGACGTCCCCAGCCCGCCTCCAGTCGGCTGGCTTCGCCGCTGGCCTGCAACAGCCCTCTGGCCTGCCAATCCTGGGCCATGCCCAACGCCAGCCCCGAGCCGGCCGTGACCAACGGCAAGTCGGCACAGGCGGCGCCGAGCACGCGCAAATCTTCATTATCAATGGCGTCGCTGATGGCGATGCCGACGCCCTCGGCGCGCAACGCGGCGATCCGCTGACGGGTCGCCTCGACTCCGACGCGCAGGGTCCGGTAGTCGATCAGGCCAACCGGGTGGCGTGTTTGCGGTTGCAGCACGCGCAGCAGGTTGGCGTCGCGCATGGGCGTGAGTGGATGGTCCTGCATCCCGCTTTCGTTGAGCAGCACGTCGTTGGCGAACAGGTAGCCGTTGAACACGCTGCGGCGGTTTTCCGGAAAGGCCGGACAGGCCACGGTGAAGTCGCTGCCCAGGGCTTGGAGCAGTGCATCGCTGACCGGGCCGATGTTGCCCTCAGCGGTGGAGTCGAACGTCGAACAATACTTGAAGTAGAACTGTCGGCAGCCCTGCTGGCGCAACCACTCCAGCGCCTGCAGCGACTGTGCGACGGCTTCATCGGGCGCTAGGTTGCGCGACTTGAGCGCCACCACCAGGGCGTCGGCTTCACCCACCGCCAAGGGTCCGTGCGGGACACCAATGGTCTGCACAGTACGGGCGCCGCCGCGCACGAGCATGCTGGCAAGGTCGGTCGCTCCGGTGAAGTCATCGGCGATGCATCCGATCAGGGGCATGGTCAAATCTCCTCGTTGGCGGCGGCAGGCAGGTTGATACCGGGGAATATCTTCACCACGGCGATATCATCCTCGCGCCCCAGCCCGGAAGCCGACGCTTGCTTGAACATCTGGTGGGCGCTGGCGGTCAGCGGCAGCGGGAAGACCGCCTCCTGGGCGCTGTCGAGCACCAGGCCCAGATCCTTGACGAAAATGTCCACCGCCGAGCGCGGTCGATAATCACCCGCCAGCAAATGCGGCACGCGGTTTTCGAACATCCAGGAATTACCGGCGCTGTGACTGATCACCTCGTACAGCGCCTCGGGATCGCAGCCCTGGCGAATGCCATAGGCCATGGCTTCGGCCGCAGCGGCAATATGGACCCCGGCGAGCAACTGGTTGACCAGTTTGATCTGCGAGCCTTGCCCGGCCTCTTCACCCAGCCGGTAAACCTTGGCGGCGACCGCAGCAAGTGCGGTTTGCGCCCGTTCGAAGGCCGCTTGCGGCCCCGACGCCATGATGGTCAACTCGCCCGCTTCGGCGCGCACCGCCCCGCCTGAAATCGGCGCATCGAGCATCAGCACCTGATGCTCGGCCAAGCGCCCACTGATGCGCCGCGCAGCCGCCGCGGAGATGGTTGCACAGGCGATGACCACGGAACCCGGACGCAACCGCGCCGCAATACCCTGCTCGCCGAACAGCAGTTGCTCGGTCTGCGCGGCGTTGACTACCACGATGAACAGCAGATCGCTGAGCGCCGCGCTGTCACTCAGGCCGCTGACCGGCTGGCCGCCCTCGGCGCTGAAGGCCTGGCGCACGTCCTCGCGGATGTCGTAGCCCCACACGGGCAAACCGGCACGTAAAAGGGAACGCGCCATGCCCAGGCCCATGGAGCCCAGGCCGACCACACCAATATTGGATATTGCTGTCACGGGTGAATCCTCTTGTGGTTGTTATCCGGACGCGTCGGCCTCGCTTCGCGCTTCGCGCAGGCGGACTTCGGCGTTGCGCAGGTGCGAGGAGGCCGCGGTACGTGCCGCCTCGCTGTCACCGGCAGCGATCGCCTCGAGCAGCGCGTGGTGCTCCTGGTCGACCTGCTGCATGTACTGGCTGTTACGCGCCTCATTGCAACGGGTCACTCTGATCGCCTGTTGCAGCAGCTGGTGCAGAAAATCGATGGTTTCGAGAAAGTGCTGGTTACCGGTGGCGGCCACCACCGAACGGTGGAAGGCGAGGTCTTCGCGCACGCCGTCTTCACCACGCTCGACCGCTTCGTCGAGCTCGGCCAGGGCGTTTTGCATCGCCCGCAGTTGCGCATTGGTGCGCCGCGCCGCGGCCAGTTCGGCGGCCTTGATCTCCAGCGCACTGCGCAATTCGAGGATTTCCACCACGGCCTCGAAGTTGCCCTGGGGCGGAGACAGGCGCAGCGCGACACTGGGATTGGGCACGACGAAGGTGCCGCTGCCCTGGCGCGAAGTGAGCATGCCTTCGCGCTTGAGCATCGAAATCGCTTCGCGCACCACCGTGCGGCTGACACCGTACTGCTCGCACAATGCCTGCTCAGTAGGCAGGCGGTTACCGGCGGCCAACTGGCCGTCATGGACCGCTGCACTCAGGCGTTTGGCCAGCCGTTCGGCCAGCTTGGGGGTAACGTCGTTCAGACTGTCCACTCAAATTCTCCCGGCAATCGTCGCGCTGCCTCGCCACTCGCTGTGGGCAAGAAGAAAACACGCAACGGTTGCGTCCACGTTAAATTCATCATACAACATGACAACTGCTTGTCACCTGGTTCGTCAAATAACAAGAATACGGGGCGTTCGGCACCCTGCCCCGAATATTCTCCTTAAGCGGAGTGCAATACATGAAGATCCTGGTAACTGGCGGCGCTGGCTTTCTCGGCGCCCGCCTGATCGAAGCGCTGCTGGCGCCCACTGCAAGTGACTTGCTGCCCCCCGACGCCAGCCTCGTCTCGGTCGACCTGGCCCCCTGCCCCATCGATGACCCGCGGGTGGTGTCGCACACAGGCGACATCTGCGACCCGGTCTTTATCAAATCGCTGATCGGCCCAGAAACTTCCCTGGTCTATCACCTGGCCGCGATCGTCAGTGGTCAGGCCGAAGCTGATTTCGACCTTGGCATGCGGGTCAACTTCGATGCGACCCGCGCCCTGCTCGAAGCCTGCCGCCAACAGGGCCAGGCACCGCGTTTCGTGTTCGCCAGCTCACTGGCAGTATTCGGCGGGCCGATGCCCGAGCAGGTGCCCGAGGAACTCGCACCGCTGCCGCAATCGTCCTATGGCGCGCAGAAGGCAATGGCCGAACTGCTGATCAACGACTACTCGCGCAAAGGCTTCATCGATGGCCGGGTGTGTCGCCTGCCGACAATTTCCGTTCGCCCCGGCAAACCCAACGCAGCGGCCTCGTCATTCGCCAGCGGCATACTGCGCGAGCCCCTGGCCGGCGAGGCGAGCAACTGTCCAGTACCACTGGATACCCGCATGTGGCTGTCTTCGCCGCAGACCGTGGTCGACAATCTGGTCCACGCCGCGCGTCTGGACGGCCAGGCGCTTGGCCTGCGTCGGACCCTCAACCTGCCCGGCATCAGCGTGCGCGTCAGCGAAATGCTCGACAGTCTCGCTCGCGTCGGTGGCGAGGCCGCGCGCGCGCGGGTCAGCTTTGAGCCGGACGAGCGGATCCAGCGCATCGTCTGCAGCTGGCCCGGCGACTTCGACATCCAGCGGCCGCTGCAATTGGGCTTTCGCGGTGATGCCGACTTCGACAGCGTGGTAAGGGCGCACCAGCACAGCATGAATCACTGACCCAGGCGGCGCCGAGCGGTGCCGTCGTTCCATCCAATAACAACAAGAGTGATTACCCAATGGACGCAACTTCTATCGCCGGCCCACAGCTGATGGTGAGCCTGGTCCTGGCCATCGTCATACTCATCGTGCTGGTTCTCAAGACCCGCATCCACGCCCTGCTGGCGCTGATCATCGCCGCCTCGATCGCCGGCCTGGGTGGCGGCATGGCGCCCGACGCGCTGGTCAAATCCATCACCACCGGCTTCGGTGCCACGCTGTCGACCATCGGCCTGGTCATCGGTTTCGGTGTGATGATGGGTCGCCTGCTGGAAGTCTCCGGCGCCGCCGAGCGGATGGCCTATACCTTCGTGCGCTGGCTGGGCAACAAGCGCGAAGAGTGGGCAATGATGGTGACCGGCTACATTGTCTCAGTGCCGATCTTCTGCGACTCGGCATTCGTCATCCTCAACCCGTTAGTCCGGGCGCTGGCGCGCAACAGCGGCAAATCGATGCTGACCCTGGGCATCGCCCTGGCCAGCGGTCTGATGCTGACCCACCATGCCGTGCCGCCGACGCCCGGGCCGCTGGGGATTGCCGGGATCTTCAATATCGACGTGGGGCTGATGATTTTCTGGGGCGTGGTGTTCACCATTCCCGGCACCTTCGTGCTGGTGGCCTACGCCCGCTTTATGGGCCCACGCATCGAGGCGATGATCGCTCAAAGCGGTCAGAAGCCGGTCGAACCCGCCACCGCCTACCGTGAAGTGCTCGAACGTGCCGATGCCCGCGAGGCCGAGCTGCCGCCGCTGTGGCTGTCGATGCTGCCAATCGTGCTACCCATCGTGCTGATCTTCGCCAACACCCTGGTCGTCGCCCTCGGCAAACTCAACGGTGACAGCACTCTGACCCAGAGCCTGTTCGGTCAGATCATCGCTTTTGTCGGCAACCCGGTCATCGCCGTCGGCCTCGGGGTGGTGGCGGCGCTGTATGGCCTGGTGCCACGGCGCCCGCGTGAGGAAGTCATCGCACATATGGAGAAAGGCGTGGAAAGCGCCGGCATCATCCTGCTGGTCACCGGCGCCGGGGGCGCGTTGGGTGCCGTGTTGCGCGACAGCGGTGCGGGTCAGTACATGGGCGAATGGGTCGCCACCTTGCCGCTGCCGGCGGTGTTGATCCCCTTCGTGATCGCGTCCCTGGTGCGTCTGATCCAGGGCAGCGGTACCGTGGCAATGATCACCGGCGCCTCGATTTCCGCGCCGATCCTGGCCTCGATTCCCGACGTTAACATGGTCTTCGCCGCCCAGGCGGCGGCCATTGGCTCGATGGTCTTTGGCTACTTCAACGACAGTTATTTCTGGGTGGTCAACCGCATGCTCGGGGTCACCAACGCCAAGCACCAGATGCTGACCTGGTCCGTTCCGACCACGATCGGCTGGTTCACTTCCCTGCTCACCCTGTTGTTCTTCAACGCCATTCTCGGATAACCACGCGCCGGGCACCTGGGCAGGAACTGATAAATCCTGCCCAGGTTACCGCTTGCTCTTAGCGCCCGCTCATTCACCCACAGCCGTTGCGGAGGAACCTGCGCCATATTTGCTCAACAGTTTCAGCGTCACGCCATTCGTCCAGCCAAAACCGTCCTGCAACTCATATTCGCCACCTCCCCCGCCATCTCCCCGCCCGGATACGTCGTATTTCTCTACCAGTTTGTCTTCCTTACGATAGAGATTGTGTACCTGTTGCAGAAAGCGAGTGCCAATCTGTTGCGCCAGCGCGGTGTGTCCGTAGCGATCCAGTCCCTCAACCGCCACCCACTGCAGCGGCGCCCAACCATTGGGTTCGTCCCACTGTTGGCCATTGCTGACCTGCGTGGTGGCAATGCCCCCGGGGCGCAACAGGCCATCGCGTACCGCTTCGGCCGTGCGTTTGGCGTGCTCGGTGGAGGCAAGGCCCGTGTAGAGGGGAAACAGCGTCGCGGCAGTCAGTTGCGGGCGTTGACGCTTCTGCTGCCAGTCGTAGTCCACGTAAAACCCTGCATCGGCATTCCACAAATGCTGTTCAATCGCGCGCTGACGACGTTCTGCGCGCTGACCATAGGCCTGGGTACATAGCGTGTTTTGCACGGTTTCACAAGCCTTAGCGATGGTGCGTTCCAGATGATAGAGCAGGCTGTTCAGATCCACCGGCACAATGGAGGTGGTGCGTATGCTCGCAAGGTTCTGACCATCGCCGAGCCAGCGCGAACTGAAGTCCCAACCGCTTTCCGCGCCGGCACGCAGGTCACGCCAGACCTCTTGCCTGGGTCTGTTCGAGGCCTGTTCGGCGGTTTTGACATCTTGCAACCAGGACTCCTGTCGCGGCGTCGAACTGGCGTCCCAATAGCGATTGAGCACGCTGCCATCGGCGAGCTTGACCACGTGTTCAGCGGCGGTGCCGGGTTTGAGCGCTCGGGCGCCTTGCATCCAATAGGCATATTCCTTCTGCAATTGTGGAAGGTAGCGCCCAAAAGCCTGGTCACCTTCGATGTGCGCCTGCAACTGCACCATGTAGGCGAAGAATGGCGGTTGTGAGCGGCTCAGGTAGTAAGTGCGATTGCCATTGGGAATGTGCCCGTACGTGTCGATCATGTAGGCAAAGTTATCGGTCATCTGGCGCACCTGCGCCTGATCACCGCTTTGTTCAAGCCCGAGCATGGTGAAGTAGGAATCCCAGTAGTACATCTCGCGAAAGCGCCCGCCTGGAACGACATAGGGTTGCGGCAAGGGCAACAGGCTGCTGTAGGGCGGCACCTGGCGATAGGTGCGACTTAACACGGGCCAAAGGCTGTCGATGTGCGCTTGAATTGGCGCGCCCGGTTTCGGTGCCGGGCTTTGCGCTTCGCCAGACTCGATGAAATTGTCCTTCACGAAGGTTTCGAGATCGAAGTCGCTGTTGTCGCGACGAGCCAGGTACTCGGCACGGATTTTCGATGGGTTACGGGTGGGCAGTGCATCGACGAAATGCTTCTGGTCGGTGAACAGCTGGTTGTTCTGCACGGCTTCGAACAACTCAGGATACGCCTGGTCGGGCGGCAGATTGGCCCGACCCTTGGCATCCATGTAGCTCCAGGTCGCGGGCGGTTGGCTTGAGCACGCCGCGCACAGCAACGCGGCGAAGGACAGGCTGGTGAAATACATTGGTCGCATCAGCGGCTCCATCATTTGTCGTTCCTGACAAACGACTGACATGACCGAACAAACCCGGTTCATTAAATGTCGCCGAATCGACAGCTGGAACAAGAGAGGCCAAACTCAAGTTTTTCCACATCGCCAGGACCGATCGCCCCCATGCTCGATGTCCCCCGGTTTCGACGGATGACACTCAAGCGCGCATAGGCCCAGCCGATAACACATTATGTCAACGGCTCCCAGGCCTCGCTGGCACTGCTGGTTACATAAGGTAATTCTCGATGATTTTGCCGCTTAACCGCCTTCTGATGTGCTGCGTCCTGATGTTCCTGGCTGCAAGTGCAGCCGTGCCAAACGCCGCCGCAGAGACTGCGCTGCGCATCGTTACCGAAGAACTGCCGCCCTATAACATGACGCAGAACGGGCGAGTGACTGGTATGAGCACCGAGGTGGTCCAGGCGGTGCTCAAGGAGGTCGGCGTAGAGGCGTCCATTCAGCCCATGCCTTGGGCCCGGGCCTACGAACTGGCGCTTAATGAAAGTAACGTGTTGATCTATTCAATCGCCCGAACACCTGCGCGCGAAGCACTTTTCCAGTGGGTCGGGGCCATCGCCCCGACCCAGTGGTACCTATACTCGCTGGCTGAGCGCCCGGTAAAACTCAACTCACTGGAGGATGCCCACGGTCACCAGATTGCCACCGTCAATCAGGACGTGGGTGAGCAATACCTGGTGTCAGAGGGTTTCCGCATTGGTAAAGACCTTCAGTCGAGCAACAAGTACGAACACAACTACCGCAAGCTCAAGGTCGATCACGTGGAGCTATGGATTTCCAATGAGCTCAACGCGCTGTACCTGACCCGCCAGAATGGCGAAGACCCGGACAAAGTGCTGGTCCGCTCGCTGGCGCTTCCCGAATTGAGCAGTCAGGATGGCTTGAGCATGGCGTTCAGTCGCAAGACGCCGGCCGCAACGGTCGAGAGATTCCGCTCTGCCCTTGAGACCATCCGCCGCAATGGCGTTTACGATGCCATCATGCGCAAGTGGTTATGACATGGCCGACGATTTTCGGACTGTCCCCATCCACCCGCCAAAAACCAGGACGTTCAGCTCGCTGGGACGGCGTCTGGTTTTGGCTACGCTGTTGTTCTGCCTGTGCTTCACCCTGGCGATGGTCACGCTGCGTACCTGGCAGGCCTGGGAAAACAATCTGGCGCAGATGAATTCGGAACTGGTTCTGATCGACCAGGTGTTCCAGAACACCTTGGCCCATGCCATTTGGGAAATGGACCGTGAGTCGTTGGACAAACAGATCACCAGCGTCGCGAAGGCGCCGCCGGTGGGCCGCGTGGTGTTGAACATTCTGCGGCCAGGACAATCGCCTGAAATCATCGAGTTCAATCGCTATGCCACCGATACATCTGGTGTGGCGCCGGTGGTGCATCGCCAGCTCGTCGCGCAGCCCTACATCGGTGCCAACGAAAAGGTCGGTGAACTGACCATCGAGGGCGATAACAACCTGCTTTGGGAGCGTCTCTGGGACGAAGCGCGCAGCATCGTCATCACTCAGGTGATCCAGTCGTTGCTGCTGGCAGGCCTGGTCATGACCATGTTCAACCGCCTGGTGACCGTACACGTTGTCCATATCGCCCGGCATCTGGGGAAACTCTCACCACAGACACTCAACTTCCATCTCAAGCTGCAACGTTCGGTCCAGCGCCAGGACGAGTTGAGCCTGCTCGAATCCAAAGTCAATGCACTGCAAGACAACCTCCGCGCCCATTTGGAACGCCAGCACTCGGACGAACTGGCCCTTGCAGCCAGCCGCGACCAGTTGGCCGAACTGGTCGAGGCGCGCACCTCGGAACTCAAGACCGCCAACCAGGCCCTCGAAGCGCTGTCGCGTCACGATGCCTTGACGGGCTTGGCCAACCGTCGTTATTTCGATGAACTGAAGGATGTCGAATTCCGCCGTGCGATCCGCCACAACACCCCGCTGGCCGTGCTGATGTGCGATGTCGACTTCTTCAAGATCTACAACGACACCTACGGCCATATCAAGGGGGACGAGTGTTTGAAACAGATCGCCGGGGCTCTGAGCAGTGTGTTCGGCCGCTCCGGCGAGCTGACCGCGCGCCTGGGAGGTGAAGAGTTCGTTGTGGTGTTGCCCAACATCGACGCCAGCCAGGCATGCGGGGCAGCCCAGCGGCTTCGTGAAAGCCTGGCGGAACTTGAACTGCCCCATAGCGGCTCGGCGGTTTCGCCCTTTGTCACCCTGAGCATCGGCGTCGCCGAACTGGACACCGAAACCATGGACCACTTCGACCAACTGCTGCAACGCGCCGACCAGGCGTTGTACCGGGCCAAACGCCAGGGACGCAATTGCGTCGCTTTATAAAACCATCGTGTGCAGCGAGGTCTGTATGCACTACCGTCTGATGCTCTGCTCTTGCATGCTCCTGACCCTGATCAGCGTGAAAAGTCACGCCGAGGCGATTGAAGTCGTGACCGAAGACTCGTTATACGCCTACCTGCGTGAAGGCGAGCTCGTCGGACCGGGTACTCGAATAGCCGACGAGACGTTGAAGGGCGCAGGGATCAGCGATTACCGTATGTTGCTGTACCCATGGGCACGCGCCTACGAAAAGGCCTTGCATGAACCCAATGTGATGATCTTCCCACTTGATCGCACGCCGGCCCGCGAGCAGATGTTCAAATGGGTGGGCGAAATACATCGGGCGACGACCAAGCTTTACAAGCTGCGTGAGCGTGACGGCATAGCCGTTGACAACCTTGAAGATGCCAAGCAATACAGCATAGGCGTGGTGCGCAATGACACCAAGCAGGTTTACCTGCAGCAGAAAGGCTTCACCCGCCTGGTGATATCGGCGGACAACCACGATAATTTTCAAAAACTGCTGAATCATCAAGTCCAGTTGCTGCCGATGCCCGAGAACACTGCGCGCCTGATGAGCAAAGATGCCCAGGTGGATTTCACGTCACTGGAAGAGGTGTTTTCCCTTGATGAACAACCCCACAGAGTTCACATGGCCTTTAGTCTGAGCACGCCAGACGAGATCGTCACCAGAGCTCAACGGGCTTTCGCGCAGCTCAAGGCGTCAGGCGAAGTGGACCGGATCATGACTCAAGAGCGTTAGCCGGCGGGCGTAATGCTGTACTTGTACGCGGGGTGATTTGCTGACGCTGACCCTCCTATGGCAGGCTTGGGCCAGAGCTTTTTTCGCGGTTCACGCGGTCACTGCAAATCGGCAATGAGGCACCTCCCATGAGCAAAGCGCCCTATGTCCCGCCCAGAGTCTGGAAACATAACGCCCCCTCTGGCGGCCAGTTCGCCAACATCAACCGCCCTACCGCCGGGCCGACCCATGAAAAAGTACTGCCAGTGGGCGAACATCCGTTGCAACTCTATTCACTGGCCACGCCCAATGGCGTGAAGGTGACCATCCTCCTGGAAGAGCTGCTGGCGCTGGGGCATACCGGCGCGGAATATGACGCCTGGTTGATTCGTATCAACGAGGGCGACCAGTTCTCCAGTGGTTTTGTCCAGATCAACCCGAACTCAAAAATCCCGGCATTGCTCGATCGCAGCGTGGAGCCACCGATCCGGGTTTTCGAGTCTGGTTCGATCCTGCTGTACCTGGCGGAAAAATTCGGCGCCTTCCTGCCCACCGACCCGGCCGGGCGCACCGAAACCCTGAACTGGTTGTTCTGGCAGATGGGTGCAGCGCCCTACCTGGGCGGAGGCTTCGGGCATTTCTACGCGTATGCGCCCGATAAGCTTGAATACCCCATCAATCGCTTCACCATGGAAACCAAACGCCAGCTCGACGTCCTGGATCGTCGTCTTGGTGAAAGCCAATACCTGGCCGCAGACAGCTATACCATCGCCGATATCGCGGTCTGGCCCTGGTATGGTCAACTGGTTCGCGACAACGTGTACTCGGCTGCCGAGTTCCTTGCTGCCCACGAATATACCCATGTGCAACGCTGGGCCGAGGAGATCGCCAATCGGCCGGCGGTGATCCGTGGGCAACGAGTCAACCGCACGTGGGGCGATGAAGCGAGCCAGGTGCCGGAGCGGCATCGGGCTGGGGATCTGGGTTGAAGGGTCCGGGCCGGTCTTTTCCTGTCAGCGCCGGATGTCTCTCATGAATGTCATCGGCCACCCCGAACGGGCGGCCGTGGCTGAGGACCTTCAAACTTCAGTTAGATTGGTTGGCCGCCTGGGCCGCTTCGATCAATTCGGTGCCGATCTGGGTTTCGAAGGCTTTCCAGGCTGGACGCACTGCGTCGCGCCAGGCATCACGTTGCTGCGGGGTCAGGCTGATGATCTCGCTCTTGCCTGAATCGATGATGCCCTGCTTGGCCTTCTGATTGAGCACCTCGGCCTGCTTGTTCACTTCGACAGTGACCTCATCGATGATCTGCTCCAGCTCATCGCGTACATCTACCGGCAAACCATTCCAGAACTTGGTGTTGGCGATCAGCAGGTAGTTACCGATCGCATGGTTGGACTCGGTCATGTACTTCTGCACTTCATAGTATTTCTGGGAATAGATGTTCGACCAGGGGTTGTCCTGAGCATTCACCACTCCCGTCTGCAGGCCCTGGTATATCTCGGCGAACGCCATCTTGCGCGGCACCGCGCGCAACGCGCTGTATTGTGCGGCCTGCAGGTCAGACGGCTGCACACGGAACTTCTGCCCGCGAGCATCACTTGGCTTGACCAGCGGCTTGTTCGCGGTCAACTGGCGCATGCCGTTGAGCCAGTAGGCCAGCCCGGTGATGCCCTTGCCTTCCATTGACCTGAGCAGCGCCTTGCCTTTGTCCGACTGTTGAAAGCGCTGCGCCGCCGCTACATCGTCGAACAGGAACATCAAGTCGAACAACTGCAATTGCTTGGTGTACTGCTCCAGTTTCGAGGGCGCCGGCGCCAACATCTGCACCTCTCCCAGCAGCAAGGCTTCCATCTCCTTGCCATCGCCGTACAACGACGAATTGGAGTAGACCTGCACGTCGACTTTACCCGGCAGGCGCTCCTCCACTAACTTCTTGAACATCAGGGCGCCCTGCCCCTTGGGCGTGCTGTCGGCGGTGATGTGGGAGAACTTGATCAGAATCGGCTCGGCGGCCTGGGCAGACAACCCACCGACCAGAGCAAAGCTGGCAAGCAGGCCGGTCAGGCCACGACGCACGGATGGATACTTCATGGTGAGCTCCTATTGTTTTTGTTCGAGCGGTGGGGACGCGTCCCCCCTCAGTCCGTTTGGACTCTACCCCCGTCCCTACGCGACTGAAATTCATATTTGAACAACGCTGCCTTCGGCTTTCACGAAGGCTCATTCATGGACGTCTCCCTCTGCTCGCTGGTCATCAGGTGCTCGAGCATCTGGCGTGCCGTCATCGACAGCGCTTCCAGGCTGCGTACGGCGATCTTCAACTCGCGACGCGCCCAGGGATCGTCCAACGCAATGACCCGCACATCGAGCGCCGGCAAATAGGTCCGCACGGCAAGTTCCGGCAGGATGCCGATCCCCATGCCGGTGTGGATCATCCGGCAAATGGCCTCGAAGCTGCGCACCTGGATACGCAGGCGCAATGGCGTGCCCAAATGACGCGCAGCCTGCTGCAGCAGGCTGTGCAACGAGGCGTCCTGCTGCAGGCCGATAAAGTCGTAGCCGACGGCGTCGCGCAGGCTGATGCTGCTGCGCTCGGCCAGCGGATGCTCGCGTGGGGTGACCAGCACCAACCGATCGTGGCGGTAGCTAAACACCTGCACCTCGTCGGCAGGCACATGCCCGGCGAAAATACCGATATCGGTCAGCCCTTCGCGCACCGCACGGATGGCTTCGCTGCTGACCCGCTCTTCCAGATCGATTTTGACCTGCGGGTGCAACCGGGTAAAAGCGCTGAGGTCCTCGGGCAAAAACTCGATCACCGCCGAGGTGTTGGCGTGAATGCGCACATGTCCCTTGACCCCCTCGCTGAACTCGCTGAGGTCGGCATTGAGCTGCGCAAGGTTGTCCATCACATTGCGTGCGTGATGCAGCAAGGCATGTCCGGCCGGGGTCAGTTCGACGCCCTTGGGCTGACGGTAGAGCAAGGCGATTCCCAACTGGTTTTCCAGGTCACTGACCCGTTTGCTCACCGCCGCCAGGGCCAGATGCTCGCGCTCGGCGGCCTTGGTCAGGCTGCGCTCATCAGCGATGGCGACGAACAGCTTGAGAGTGACGAAATCGATACGACGCATAGGCGCGGCCTCCTGTCAGTCGTGTATCACGACGTGCAGCACGATAAAGAACAGTTTCAAGGTTCTCACAGGTGGTACTTCGCAGGATACGAAGCCTGGCTTGGTCATTGATCAATTGTTCAGACCATGGGCCTGAGCCATCCTGCCTGCCAAAGAACAGCGCACGACCCAAAGGTGCAGACATGACAGAACAACACGTAAGCAGCATGGCGCTGCAAGGCCTGAAGGTCCTGGAAATGGGCCAACTGATCGCTGGCCCCTTCGCCAGTAAGATGCTCGGTGAGTTTGGTGCCCAGGTGATCAAGATCGAGCCGCCGGGTGTTGGCGATCCGTTGCGCAAGTGGCGCAAGCTCAAGGACGGCACCTCGCTCTGGTGGCATGTGCAGTCGCGCAACAAGCAGTCCCTGACCCTCAACCTGAAGGCGGCGGAAGGTCAGGACATTGTCCGCCGGCTGGTTGCCGAAGCCGATGTACTGGTCGAGAACTTTCGCCCCGGCACTCTGGAAGGTTGGGGCCTGGGCTGGGACACGCTGTCGAAGATCAACCCGCGCCTGATCATGCTGCGCATCTCTGGCTACGGGCAGACCGGCCCCTATCGTGATCGCCCCGGCTTCGGTGTCATCGGCGAGGCCATGGGCGGCCTGCGCCACCTCACCGGTCACCCGGGTCAGGCACCGGTGCGTGTCGGCATCAGCCTGGGCGATTCGTTGTCTTCACTGTATGGCGTCATCGGCGTGCTTCTCGCCTTGCAGGAGCGCCAGAACAGCGGCATGGGCCAGTTCATTGACGTGGCGCTGTACGAATCGGTGTTTGCGATGATGGAAAGCCTGGTGCCGGAGTACGACGCCTGCGGTTATATTCGCGAGCCCGCCGGCAGTGCCCTGCCGGGCATCACTCCGTCCAACTCCTATCCCTGCGGCGACGGTCATTTCGTATTGATTGCCGGCAATGGTGACAGTATCTACAAACGATTGATGCAACTGATCGGTCGCCAGGATCTGGCCGACGACCCGCGCCTGGCGCAGAACGACGGACGTGGCGAACACGCCGAGCGCATCGATGCGGCCATCGCCGAGTGGACCCTGCAACACGACCGGGACCAGGTCCTGGAGGCACTGAATCAGGCGTTGGTGCCGGCCGGTTTCCCCTACACCGCCGCCGATATCGTCCAGGACCCGCACTACCTGGCGCGCCAGATGATCGAGACCGTGCAAACCAGCGCCGGCGCGCTGAAAGTGCCGGGTGTACTGCCCAAACTCAGCCGCACCCCGGGCCGTCTCGGCGCCGGTGGCCCAGGGCTGGGCGAGCACACCGACGACCTGCTGGCCGGCCTGGGCCTGAGCGGCGAACAGGTCCGCGGCTTGCGCGAGCGCGGCATCATCTGAACAAGGGCGCGCCTGCAAAAAAGCCTGCGCCCGTCATCGATACCCGGAGAACCGCCCCATGAGCAAACGCCTGTACATCCAGGAAGTCGTCACCCGCGACGGCTTCCAGAGCGAAGCCCAGTTCATCCCCAGCGAAGACAAGATCGCCCTGATCGATCGTCTGGCGCAAACCGGGTTGGCGAAAATCGAAGTCACCTCTTTCACCTCGCCCAAAGCGATTCCCAGCCTACGCGATGCCGAAGAGGTGATGCGCGGCATCCGTCGCGTGCCAGGGGTGGAATACTGCGTGCTGGTGCCCAACGTGAAAGGCTGTGAGCGGGCATTGGCCTGTCAGGTCGACGAAATCAACCTGGTGATGTCGGCCAGCGACAGCCACGGCATGGCCAACCTGCGCATGACTGCCGAACAATCGCTCGAGCAGTTCCGCCAGATCATTGCCGTCAGCCAGGGTAGCGGCGTGTTCATCAACGCCTCATTGTCGACTGCCTTCGGCTGCCCGTTCGAAGGCCAGGTAGCCGAAGCCCGGGTCCATGAGCTGATCCAACGCTTGCTGGACATCGGTGTGCAGGGCGTGACCTTGTGTGACACCACTGGCATGGCCGATCCGGCGCAGGTCGCACGCATCTGCCGTGAAGCCCTGGCGCGCTGGCCGCAAACCCAGTTTACCCTGCACTTTCACAACACCCGAGGCATGGGACTGGCCAATGCACTGGCGGCACTGGACGCCGGTATTGATCGTTTCGATGCCTCGCTCGGTGGGCTGGGCGGCTGCCCCTATGCGCCTGGCGCCAGCGGGAATATTTGCAGTGAGGATCTGGTACACATGTTCCAACGCATGGGGCTGGACACTGGCGTCGACCTGGACAAATTGCTGGCGGTGGCGGCCACCCTGCCGACGCTGGTCGGCCACCCGGTGCCAGGGGCAATCCTCAAGGCCGGCAAGTCCGACCGACGTTATGCAAAAGCTCAATAGAAACACAGCCGATAGCCTCGGGCCGAGGCTAGCCCGCCGATAGTAGAGCGCCTCACGGCGCCCTCCAGCATCCGCCAATATTGTTATTGCGTCCTGCACAGACCATTCAAATCTCCTGGCTTTATAGCCAGAGCCCCTGCCTTGTAAGCTCCCTCTCGATCCCCATTGGCGACAAAACCCTTGAGTCATTGCCGATCATCGACCCGGTTTGAACGCGACGGTGTCCATCGCCAATCAGTGTCTTCAATGTCGCCACGGATCTTCTCTTCGCAGACTGGGAGTCAACAATGAAGCTACAGGTCAATGAACGCGAACTGGAAGTGGATGCGCCCGCCGATATGCCGCTGCTGTGGGTCATTCGAGACCTCATGAGCATGACCGGCACCAAGTTCGGTTGCGGGATGGGCCTATGCGGCGCCTGCACCGTGCATATCGACGGCTCGCCCCAGCGCAGTTGCATCACGCCGGTCGGTGCCCTGGCCGGTAAAAAAATCACCACCATCGAAGGGCTGTCAGCCGATATCGGCCATCCGGTTCAGCGTGCCTGGACCGAACTGGATGTCGTCCAGTGCGGCTATTGCCAGTCCGGCCAGATCATGTCCGCCGCTGCATTGTTGGCCAGCAACCCCGCCCCCACCGACGCCGACATCGATCAGGCCATGGCCGGGAATATATGTCGCTGCGGTACGTACCAGCGCATTCGTTTGGCAATCCACCGCGCCGCCGAATTGAGCAAGACCTAACCCCATCCTCTCAGCCACCTTTCAGCCAGGGAGTGCTCTGCAATGAATGCCGTGATTGTCTCTTCTCGTCGCAGTTTTCTTAAGTCTGGTGCCGTGCTCGGCAGTGGCCTGATTGTCGGTTTCACGGTGCCTGCTGGCCGACGCCTGATGGCGCAAGTCCTCGAGTCCCCCGAGTTCGCGCCCAATGCATTTCTGCGCATAGCACCGGATGACAGCATCACTATTATGCTGGCTCATTCCGAAATGGGTCAGGGGGTCTGGACCACCCTGACCCTGCTCATCGCCGAAGAACTGGACGCTGACTGGAACACACTCAAGGTCGAGCATGCGCCGGCCGCCGCCGTCTATGCCAGCCCTCAGCGTGGGTTTCAGGCCACCGTCGGCTCTTCCAGCATTCGTGAAGAGTTCGAGCGCTATCGCCGTGCAGGCGCAATGGCGCGGGCGCTGTTGATCCAGGCGGCTGCTATTCGTCTTGCCCAGCCACCCAGCTCATTGCGCACAGAACATGGAGAGGTCATCGCCGGCAATACCCGTCTGCGTTATGGCGAACTGGCCGAACAGGCCGCCACGCTCCCGGTGCCGGATCCGGCGACACTGTCCCTGAAAGATCCGGCTGCCTGGACGCTGATCGGCAAGGGCGCCTTACGGCTGGACTCGCCAGAGAAGATCAGCGGTCGCGCGAAGTATGGCATCGACATCCAGTTCGACGGGTTGCTCTGCGCCGTGGTTGCACGGGCGCCGATGCTCGGCGGCAGCGTCCGCACCTTCGATGCGACGCAGGCCAAGGCACTGCCTGGCGTACGCCATGTGGTTCAGGTCCCCAGCGGCATTGCGGTCGTCGCTGATCATTACTGGGCGGCCAAGCGCGGGCGCGATGCGCTGCAAGTGCAATGGGAGGCTGCAAACGGCAGCGTCATCCTCGACAGCGACCAGCAACGCCAGGATTTAACCGCGCTGACCCACACCCGGGGTCAAGTCGTCGCGCAGCGCGGCGAGGTGGACCAAGCACAGAAGACTGCGGGCAAGGTCATCGAGATGGCGTACACCGTGCCCTACCTCGCGCACGCCACAATGGAGCCACTCAACTGCACCGTGAAACTCAGCGACGACGGCTGTGACATCTGGGTCGGCAGCCAGATGCAAACGTTCAATCAACGAACCGCCGCCAAGATCACCGGTCTAGCCCCTGAGCAAATCCGTATTCACACCACGTTCCTGGGCGGCGGTTTTGGCAGGCGGGCCCTGCAGGATTTCATCGCCGAAGCGGTGGAGGTCGCCAAGGCTGTGAATGTGCCGGTGAAAACCCTCTGGAGCCGCGAGGATGACATGCAGGGTGGTTACTACCGTTCAGCCTTCGCACAACACCTGCGCGTTGCCTTGGGGCCGGACGGGCGACCGCTAGCCTGGTCGCAAACCACTGCGGGTCAGTCGATCTTTCCGGATGCGCCGGGCATTCACCCGACGTCGGTCGAAGGCATGAGCGACTCGCCCTACATCATGCGCAGCCCGGCCTATCGGGTCGAAGCGCACTCCCCCCGCTCGAACATACCCGTTTGGTATTGGCGCTCCGTGGGACACAGCCACAACGCGTTCGTCATGGAAAGCGCGGTGGATGAACTGGCACACGCCACCGGACAGGACCCGCTGACGTATCGACGCCTGCTGCTTGAATCGGACCCACGCCACCTGGGCGTGTTGAACCTTGCCGCCGAACGCTTCGGTTGGGGGCGCACGCCGGCGCCGGGACGCGGTCACGGCCTCGCCGTGCATCAATCATTTGGCAGCTACTGTGCCCAGGCGGTGGAGGTTTCCATCGAAGCTGGGAATATCCGCGTTCATCGCGTGGTGTGCGCGATCGACTGCGGCATCCCGGTCAACCCGGACAACATCAAGGCACAGATGGAAAGCGCTATTGTCTTCGGTCTCAGCGCAGCGTTGTTCGGGCAGATGAGCATCAAGGAGGGTCGTATCCAACAGTCCAACTTTCACGATTACCGGGTGCTTCGCATCAACGAAATGCCGCAGATCGAGGCGCATGTACTGCCCAGCACCGAGAGCCCTGGCGGTGTAGGCGAACCCGCAACGCCCCCTATCGCTGCGGCGGTGGCCAACGCGGTCTTCGCGCTGACAGGGCAACGCTTGCGTGAACTGCCGCTGCGTCCATCGAGCAGTACATGATGTGGATGACATCAGGTCAGCGGTCCAAACCGTTCGACATACAGGGCGCCCACCCACTCGACAAACACCTTGAGTCGCGGGGAGAGCTGGCGGTGATAGGGATACAACACCGAAACCGGGAGTCCGGGACTGGGCCACTCACCGAGAACCTCGACCAGCTCCCCTGACGCCAGGTATTGCTCCACGCGAAAGCGCGGCACCTGGATCAGTCCGCAGCCGTTCAACGCACAGCAGCAGTAAGACTCGGCATCATTCACTGAAATCCAGCTCCCTGGCTCCAGCTCGACCACTTGGCCGTCAATGACAAAGGTGAAGGGGTAACGTATGTCGTGATTGCTGGCAAAGAAGCCCACGGCCTGATGTTCAGCAAGCTGCTGTGGAGACGTCGGCGTGCCGTGTTCGGCCAGATAGCCGGGGCTGGCACAGACGACTTCAGGCATCAATGCCAGCCGCTTGGCCACCAGCGAAGAATCACGCGGATTACCGGCACGGACCACGCAATCGACGCCTTCGCTCACCAGGTCCACCAGCCGGTCACCGCTGCTGATAACCAGGTCGATTTCGGGGTAGCGCCGATGAAAATCCTGGATGTTCGGGAGGATGATCCGGGTCGCATGGGTCCCGTGCAAATCCAGACGCAAGGTGCCGCGCGGATTCGCCACGACCGTGCTGAGTGAAGACTCGGCGTCCTCCAGATCTGCGAGCACAGCCTTGCATCGCTCATAGAAGGCCTGGCCGTCGAGTGTCGGCCGCACCTGCCGGGTTGTACGCTCGAGCAGACGTGCACCGAGCTGCCGCTCCAGTTCCTTGATGGCCAGCGTGGCTGTAGCTCGCGGGATGTTCAGGCCATTGGCGGCACGAGTAAAACTGCCTTGCTCGATGATGCGGATGAACAGTTGCAAGGCATCGAATTTGTCCATCGGGTGACGCCCTTTTATTGGTGAGGGATGAACAGTCTTACCCGCGATGCCTGACTAATCCATCCCTTCGAAGCAATCAGTATCACTTTCACGACAGCGCAAGGTCCAGCGTGCGCTGATTGTTTATGGGAGGTGAATTGTCATTGCAGCTCCGTCGATTTATCCATCGGCAGGAAGACACCACACTGTCCTCATCAACCTTTAAATAAAACGACCCCAGGACATCATTCAGATGAAACCAACCTCTCATGCTCCCAATGCTGAACAGCCCTCTAAGCTGGTCATCCCGGCCCTGGGTATTTTTTATCAATGGGGCGAGCCTCTCGCTTATGCAATGCTCAGGTTATGCCTGGGAATCATCATGGTGACCCATGGCTTGCCCAAGCTCTTGGGAACTTCACACGGCTCGATGGCGGACCCCATGGCGGGTTCGATTCACTTGATCGAAAACGTGCTGCATCTACCATTCCCCGAGCTATTGGGCCTGTTCGTCGCCTGGCTTGAAGGTTTGGGTGGGTTGCTGCTGGCGCTAGGATTGGCCACCCGACCATTGGCGGTGGCGATGGCAATACAAATGGCGTCGATCGCCTACATCCTTGGCCCGAACTGGCCCTGGATAGACCGTGGCATCGAATACCCGGTACTGATGGGCTTTCTTTTCACTTATATCGCCTTCAAGGGGGCCGGTCGCCACTCACTGGACCGCTTATGGGGTCGTGAATTCTGACGCCTGGTTATGTTTCAACGGCGCTGACGCCCACGCCCAGCGCCTGCTGCCGATTATCGGCACGCTGTCCCAGTTGCCATCCCAGATAGGCCCACAACAGCGCGCAGCCAGCGCCAATCAGCGCCGCCAGGCCGGTGCCCTGCCCCAGCATGTCGAGCAGGCTCTTGGCCCAACCGCTCACCGCATCACCACCGCGATAAACCACGGTGTCAATGAAGTTCTTGGCCTTGTACTTGCTCTCGGCATCCAAGGGGGCGAAGAGCATTTCCCTACCCGGTCGGACGAACGCGTATTCACCGACTCGTCGCACGATCATCAATGCTGCAAGCAGCGCGAAACCAGGGGCCAGCGCAAGGCCCACGAACCCGATGCACATGAGCAGCGGCACGATCGCCAGTAACGCCCGCACCCCCAGCTTCGACGCAATGCGCCCGGTGATGAACAACTGAGACACGAGGGCGCCTGCCTGCACGATGAAGTCAATGGTGCCGAAAACCCGGACCTGCGCCTCGCGACTCGGGAAATGTTCGGCCACCAGGCGAGCCTGCTCGAAGTAAAGAAAGGTGGTGACCGTCGCCAATAACACGACGAACCCGGCAATCCCTAGCAGGTAGGGTGACTTGAGCACCGCCGTCAAACCGCTGAACGGATTGCCCTGCAGTGGCTGCCCAGGGCTTTGCGTCGGCGTGGCACCAGGCCGACCAGCCCCGCCCTTTTCGCGCCATCTCATCAGCGCCCGCTTCAATACAAACGTGACACCGAGCAACAGGGCCGCCAGAAACATCAAGCCCGATGCGCCGACGGTATCAATGAGTGCCGCGCTCAGGGCCGGCCCCAGCAGGCCGCCGATGCTGGCGCCGGCAGCGATGAAGGCAAACAGACGCTTGGCCTGTTCACTGTCGAATACATCCGCCATCAGGCTCCAGGCCACGGACACCACGAACAGGTTATAAACCGATATCCATACGTAAAAAGTACGGGCCAGCCAGACGCTGTCCGATTGAAACTCGAACAGTTCAACGAACATCAGCAAGTTGATCCCGAAGAAGCCGTACACCCAGTCGACGAGGCGCAGGCGCGGGACCCGGGAACTGACCCAGGCAAACAACGGAACGGCCGCCAGCATTACCAGGAAAGTGGCGGTGAACAGCCATTGCAGGTTCTCCACGCCCGCCGCGATGCCCATCGATTCACGTATCGGGCGCAACATGAAGTAGCCGGTGAAGAGGCAGAGAAACAACAAGAACCCGTACAGCGCCGGACGCAGCTCATCATCACGGGCGTTGAGGGCAAGGCTCAGCCGGTGCAAGTAGGAAGACGCACTCATGGAAACTCCTGAAAGGCGGCAACAGGCCAGAGTGGGCACGGAGCGGATTGCCGTGCCCAAGGTTTGATCAGCGGTAGGTGACGCCAGTCAGTCGCTCGGAGACGGTCCAGAGCCGTTCGGCATCCGCCTCATGGGTGGCGGCCGGCGGCATCCTGGCGAAACCCAACGGGCCGCGTTTTTCCTCATCGCCGGTCGGGCCGTAATAGGCACCGCCAACCGCCTCAGGCGCGGTAGCGGCATACAGCGTGGGCAGCGCCCCCTGGGCAGCTGAATGGTATTCGTCGCGATCCTTGGCCCATCGCTGGCCGAACTCGCTGTTCAGCCCCGGACCACGCGCGACCAACTCCGTGACGGCGACGCCTGGATGCGCAGCGATACTGCGAATGTTCCAGCCTGCGGCCTCGCTGCGCTGCTGCAAGGCAAAAGTCCAGTGCAGGATCGCCAGTTTGGACTGCGCGTAGGCGGCCAAAGGCTGGTACTGCTGCTCGGCCTGCAGGTCGTTGAAGTTCATGGCTCCGCGAGCCGCGGCGATGCTGGAAAGGCTCACCACGCGGGCGTCCTGGCTTTGACGTAACAACGGCACCAGCAGGCCGGTCAGCGCGAAGTGTCCCAGGTAGTTGGTCGCCAACTGGAGCTCGAAGCCATCCGCGGAGGTACCCCGCTCAGGAGGCGCCATGACGGCGGCATTGTTGATCAACACATCCAGGCGCGGCAGTCTCTGATTGAGACGCAGGGCCAGGCTGCGTACCGATGAAAGATTGGCCAGATCCACGGCCTCGAACTGCACCTTGGCGTCGGGTACGGACTTTTTGATTTGCGCGATGGCCTGCGCGCCACGCTCCGGGTTGCGCGCAGCAATGATGACGTCGGCACCGGCCCGTGCCAGTGCCAGTGCGTCCTCGTACCCCATGCCGCTCGTGCCGCCGGTGATCAGGACAATTCGACCTTTCTGGGAAGGCATGTCGCGGGTCGACCAGTCCGGTTTCGGCGCGGCGCGACTGGACGCATCGATACTGACCGCACTTAGCAGCAAGGCACCCACGGTCAGTGTTCGAGCCAGTTTCACCAGTCGGCTCAAGGTATTCGAAAGGCCAGTTTCGGTTGCTGCAATTCTGATGCGCATGGTTGAGCTCTCTGTTTGGATGAAGAACCGGTACCGCCGAACGGTCACTGGAGCACGCACACCTCAGACTGCTTCAGAAAGCTGACGCGCTCGGTGACCCCTTGCGAATTCACGTAGGTCATCTTTGCGCGCACGACCTCGCACACCCGCGACTTCGGTTCTTCAATGCGGATGACCCTGGCGATGTCCAGCGGCATGCCATATTCGTAGGCAGGCACATCCGCTTTCTCTTCGGCAACCAGAGGCAAACCGCTCAGAGTGGTGAATGCCAGAAGACTGGCGATCGACACGTTTCGAATGTTCATAGTGGACTCCACGACTGTCCTTACCGGGATGGTCGTAGCACTCTAGGGAGGGGAGCCTGACGTCAAGGTGACTGCTGACTGACAGGAAGATGTCAAACGCCGGCGAGCCACGCCGGCCATCGGGTGATGGCGACTAGCGGGCTGCCTGGCTGGTCAGGGAGAAGCCGAAGGTATTGAAGCCATTTTTGCTGTGGGCGAACACACGGCCACCGTGCATGGACGCTACTGCGCGCACAATGGAGAGGCCCAGGCCATGGTGCGCGTCGCTTCGCGCCCGGGCGACATCGGCGCGATAGAAGCGCTCGAACAAGTGCTGCAGGTGCACGTCGTCAATGGGCTCGCCCGCATTGGAAACGCTCACCCTGGCCTGCACGCCATGGCTTTCCAGACTTACAGTGATGGTGCTCTGCGGCACCGCGTATCGCGCCGCGTTTTGCAGCAGATTGGCCAAAGAGCGGTGAAAAAGGCGTCGGTCGATGCATACGCGCATGTCGCCTTTGATCACCACGTGCAGCTGTTTGTCGTGCAAGACGGGCTCCAGGTACTCCACCGTCTTTGACGCCTCCTCGTAGAGCGAGACATCGCTGAGCTCGGTTGCGCGCTGCCCGCTTTCAGCACCTGCCAGGAACAGCATGTCATTGACGATGGTGCCCATGCGTTCAAGCTCTTCCAGATTCGATTGCAGCAGATCCTGAAGCTCAGCCACATCACGCCCGTGCGCCAACGCGACCTGGGTCTGCCCGATCAGATTGGTCAGCGGTGTTCGCAACTCATGGGCCACATTGGCGTTGAACCCTTCGAGCTGGCACCAGGCGGCCTCCTGACGAGCCAGGGCGCCGTTGAACGACACCGCCAATTCCTGCAATTCGCCAGGCAGCGACTCGGTGTCCAGTCGCTGCTTCGAATCCCCCGGCGGCAGGCTGTTGGCCTGACGGCTCAGCCGCCTGACCGGCCCCAGGCCGAAACGCGCGATCCAGTAACCCAGCAGCGCGACCAGTACGACGCCCAGCGCCGAAGTCAGGATCAGCGTCTTGGTGAAATGGTCCAGGGTCTTCATGAATGGTGTTGAATCGAGCCCCACGATAAAGCGCAACTCCGGGCGATTACCCATGGCAGAGATGGTCTTGACTTGCAGCACCATGGGACGATGCCGGTCGGGTATCGCCATGCTGAAAAATCCATCCGGGCGCTTGGACCAATCCTGGCCGTCCGGCATCGCCCCGCCATAGCTGTAGGCCGGGTCGTCAACCAGGACCCAATAACGCACCCGCTCATCCGTGGGCGTCAGGCCATCCAGCTTTTCACGCAAGCCGACCCAGAACGCCGGCGAATCGTATTTTGCGAGCACCGGATCAAGTACGGAATGGCGCAGGATCAACTCGTTTTGCATCTGATCTTCGAGCGATGTCTTCAAGGAACAGCGCAGCAGCGTCGCGCTGATCGCGGTGATCAGCATGACCGAAAACGCAAACATCAGGGCGAGCCGCTTGGCTATTGATCCTTTCATCATGACGTACCATTTTGTCTGCCATCGGCTTCACGGCTTTCCAGTACATAGCCCATGCCACGGACGGTATGCAGCAGCTTGCGTGGATAAGGCGCATCCACTTTAGCTCGCACACGCTTGATCGCAACTTCGACCACGTTGGCATCACTGTCGAAATTCATATCCCAGACCTGCTCGGCAATCATCAGTTTGGAAAGGATCTCTCCCTGGTGCCGCGCCAGAAGGCTCAACAGACAGAACTCCTTGGCCGTCAGATCCAGCCGCAGCCCGGCCCTGGTCACCTTGCGCGCTTGCAGGTCGACCTCCAGGTCGTCGATGCGCAGATGGGTCAGGTCAGCCGTGTCCGCGGTGCGACGACGGATCAATGCCTGGACGCGCGCGACCAGTTCGGCAAAGGAAAAGGGTTTGCCGAGGTAGTCATCAGCGCCCTCCCGCAGCCCCCTTACGCGATCATCCACCGTCCCCCTGGCCGACAACATGATGACCGGGGTTTTCTTCTGCTGGCGCAAGCCCTCCAGTACGCCATAACCGTCCTTGCCCGGTAACATGACATCAAGGATCACGACGTCATATTCCATTTCCAGCGCGTAGTGCAGCCCATCGATGCCGTTACTCGCCACATCAACAATGTAGCCGAGCTCACTCAGGCCACGGTGCACATAGGAGGAGGTCTTTTCCTCGTCCTCGACGATGAGCAAGCGCATCAGGTAACTCCTCTCGAGAAGCGGGACAACCAGGCAAACAGAGGCCCAGGTTTGCGTTATTTTTGCACACGACTGGCAAGGTAGCCTGTAGGTACCACCCGCCAGTCTAGACAATCAAGGTGTCCGCAAACTGACCGCTTCCTGACATTCTTGTCAGAATAGCCCTACAGGTATGTTCAAAGGGTTGCAGGGCACCGGGGCCCACTATCGGATAGCGATTTTTTCGCGACTCTGTACCTGGAAGGGATCGATGTCGGTTGTTGGGTAAGTATCCAGTAAGAAGAACTTTTCGACGATAGGGTCGATTTAATCCTATTGATCTGGAGAACCCCATGCATTGCACGCCCCTGTCTACCGTTTCAAGTGCGACCCGGTTGACTGCCACCACCCAAGCCCTGGTGCTCGGTCTGTGCTCATCCATGGCCGCCCTCGCCGCTGAGTCCGCCAACGCCGAGCCGTCTTCATCCTGGGGCCTTGGCATGGGAGCGGTCAGCAGCCAGCAACCGTACAAGGGCGTCGACCGTGAAAGCCAGGCCATACCGCTGATCTACTTTGAAAATGACTACGTGCGAGTATTTGGCCCTACCGCCGAGATCAAGCTGCCGGGTTTTACGATCAACGACTCCCAGCAACTGGATCTGAGCATCGTCGGTGAATACGACTTCAGTGGTTATGACGACGACGATGCCCGGTTCCTTGATGGCATGAGCGACCGAAAAGGTGGCTTCTGGGCGGGCGCCAAGGTGCAGTGGCGCAACCCTCTGGCCGATGTCAGCACCCAGTGGCTGGCGGACGTATCGGGCAATAGCAAGGGCCAGCGCTTCACCCTGGGTCTGGAGAGGTCCTGGCAATGGGGTGAGCACCTCACGCTCACGCCACGAATGGCGGCGATATGGCAGGACCAGAAGTACGTTGATTATTATTTTGGCGTTCGTGAAAGTGAAGCTCGCATCGATCGAGCGGCCTATGATGGGAAATCCGGCCTCAATACCGAACTTGGTGT
This sequence comes from Pseudomonas hefeiensis, assembly GCF_030687835.1. NCBI lineage: Bacteria > Pseudomonadati > Pseudomonadota > Gammaproteobacteria > Pseudomonadales > Pseudomonadaceae > Pseudomonas > Pseudomonas hefeiensis. The sequence continues at coordinate 2,778,649 of NZ_CP117449.1, read as the reverse complement.
TCGTGGAAACTATATGTTCGATGACCATCACTCCGTATTCCTTGACCTCAAGGCCACGAGCCTCGCCGATGAGATCAAGGACAGCCCGCTGGTAGACCGATCTACCGAAAACAGCGTGCTCTTCGGCTACCTGTACCGCTTCTGATGAGTCGCATTCTGTTGGTCGAAGACCACGAACGATTGGCGCATCTGGTGTGCAAAGGCCTGGCGAGCGCCGGCATCGCCGTCGACGTAGTCAATCGCATCGATGGCGCGTGGGCGGCTATCGGGCGGGTCCCGTACCAGGCGCTGATTCTTGATCGAGGCTTGCCGGACGGCGACGGGCTCGTGTTGTTGCAGCGGTTGCGCAACGCCGGGCTTGGCATGCCCTGCCTGGTCCTTACGGCGCGCGACGCGCTGCATGACCGTGTCGCAGGCCTTGATGCCGGAGCAGATGACTATCTGCCCAAGCCGTTCGCCATGGATGAGATGGTCGCGCGCGTGCGGGCGTTGCTAAGGCGTCCCGTGGACTGTCGTCCACTGGCGCCGAGTCATGGTGACCTGAGCCTGCAACCCGATATCGGCGTCATGAGCTGTGCCAGTCAAAGCATCCCTCTCGCGCCGGCGGAAATGCAGATCATGTTGTTGCTTTTGCGCAAGCCAGGGGAAATCGTCCGTCGCACCGCAATAGAGGCGGCAGGCTGGGGCTTGAGCGAAGCCGTCACGCCTAACGCACTGGATGTGGCTCTTCACCGGATCCGCCGCAAGCTGCTTGCCATCGGCTCCCGCCATCGAATTGTCAACCTCAGAGGTCTCGGATATGCCCTTCGTCAAGAGGACGTGGCGCAATAGCATCAGCTTCAAGGTGCTGCTCGCCTACATTGTCGGCGTGGGGTTGAGCATCCTGCTGATTGCATTGGGGGTGCTCGCACTCGTCACGTCAAAGAGCGATATTTTATTGACCACGGACGTCGCCGAACGCACCCATGAACTGGCCAGCAAGCTCCAGTTCGATGCCACTGGCCGGCCCATCGGATTCGACAGCAGTGAGGGTGACCGAGTCTGGACCTTCGACAGTCTGGGGCGGGAAATCGGCCTCCGCGTGCTGGATTCAACGGGCAATGTGGCCCTGACCTCCACCGAAGCGACGTTTTGGTCTTCAGTTGCAACGAGCCCTCCATTGGAACAGCCGAGATTCAAGTTCGAGCGTGAAGGCATCGTCATGTACGCCGCCACCGCGCCTGTCGAGCATCAAGGCAAGACCTGGTATCTGCAATTTGCCGCCAGCGAAAGGCTAATGGATTTGCTCCACGGGGGATTTGCCTGGCCATTCATGGGGGCCGGGATCGCGCTGTTCAGCCTGGTGCTGCTGTTCGTCTTCGGCGCCTGCGCTTACTTCACGCTAGGCTACACCCTCAAACCCTTGCGTGAAGTGTCGGTGTCAGCGGCTGCCATTTCCCCTCGCTCCCTGCACTCCCGGTTGCAGGTAAAAACCGTGCCGTCCGAGGTCGAGCCGCTGGTCACCAGCTTCAATCAAGCGCTAGCGCGCCTGGAGCAAGGCTATCGTGTCCAGCAGGAGTTTCTTGCAACCGCAGCGCACGAGTTGAAAACACCGCTGGCGCTGATTCGCGCGCAAATCGAACTGATGCAAGGCAGTCACGCGCGCAACGCCCTGCTCAATGACGTGGCGCATATGACCCGGCAAGTTCATCAACTGCTGCACCTGACCGAAGCCAGTGAGGCGCAGAACTACAGTTTGGCCACGGTGGAAATAGCCGATGTCGCCCCGGGAAGCCTCCGGCTATCTGCAGCGTATGGCCGAGGCCGTCGACGTACGTCTCGTTCTGGTTGACGAGACTACTGACGGCGGCCAATGGCAGGCCGATCGGAGCGCGCTCTTCACGTTGCTCAAGAATCTGCTGGAAAATGCCATTCAACATGCCCCCCGAAGTACTGAGGTCAGGCTGCACGTCAGCGTGAATGCACTCAGGGTGCGCGATTGGGGACCCGGCGTTGATCGCGAGCAATTGCCGCACTTATTCACTCGCTTCTGGCGGGGGCCGCATCGCCGTGATCACGGCGCGGGGCTTGGCCTGACTATCTGCCAGGAAATTGCCCGGGCCCATGGTTGGACGCTGTCTGCAAAACGAGCGGAGCCGGGCCTGCTGTTTGAGTTGTCTCGGCCGGAGCCGTTGGATGACCCTGCCCGGCTTTGAGTACCCACGCTCGTGCGCACACCCGGCCGGGGCTCGCCCCTCAGAGAAACGCCAGGGCAGCCCGGGCATCCACGATCGCAGCCAGATGCTGTGCCAGCCTGGACGGCAGGTAGTCGAAAAAGAACCCCGCGCTTTGCAACTTGTCGGCACGCAGGGGATCCGTTTCAGGCAATGCCCTGGAGACCCGTGCTGCCCGCGCCCAGGACAGGGCCAGCAGCGTTACGCCACACAACTGAAGGAAATCCCCTGCTATTCGATAGGGGTATTCGCTGTCTTCCCGCGTCCGTTCGACCACGTCCTCGACCACCGCAGCCAGTGTATTGCAAAGACTTTCCAGGGCTGCGGCGAACCCCTGACACTCAACCCATTCGCCACCCAGCCTCGCCTCTTCGCGCATCTGCGCCAGCAGCAAGCCAAACGCCCGGCCATGGTCGCCCAGTACCTTGCGCAGCAGCAGGTCATTGGCCTGAATTTCGTTGCTGCCCTCATAGATCATGGCAATGCGGCTGTCGCGCAAGGTCTGCTCAATGGCGAACTCGGCGACATAGCCGTAACCGCCGAACACTTGCAAGGAGCTGCTGGCTTGGCGGAAACCCTGCTCGGTAAAGAACGCCTTGATGATCGGCGTCAACAGCTGCGCCAGTTGACTGGCATGCTCCCGGGTCTGTAGCTCCACGGCATGCTCGGCCTGATCCAGCAAATGGGCGGCCCAATAGCCGATGGCTCGCATGCCTTGGCTGGCAGTGCGCAACTCCAGTAACACCCGGCGCATGGCCGGATGATAATGAATCGGGTCGGCAGCCTGTGCCTCTACCCCTTCGGGTCTCAGCGGTGCGCGCATCTGCAACCGCTCGGCGGCATATTTCCTTGCGTTCTGCCACGCCGCCTCGGCATGCCCCAAGCCTTGCAGGCCGACATGCAGGCGCGCCGAATTCATCATCACGAACATCGCCGCCAGGCCCTGATTGGCTTCGCCGATCAACCAGCCTTTGGCGCCATCGAAAACCAGGGAACAAGTGGCACTTCCCTTGATACCCATCTTGTGTTCCAGGCCGTCGCAGCGCACACCGTTGGCCTGGCCATCGTCCAGTCGTTTGGGCACCAGGAACAGTGAGATGCCACGACTGCCCGACGGCGCATCTGGCAAGCGCGCCAACACCAGGTGCAGGATATTTTCCGTAAGGTCGTGCTCGCCGCCGGAGATAAACAGCTTGTTACCCTGCAGGCGATAGCTGCCATCTTCGCCAGGCTCGGCGCGACAGCGCAGCAGGCCGACATCACTGCCTGCCTGGGGCTCGGTCAAACACATGGTAGGCAGGGTTTGGCCACTGACGATCTCGGGCAGATACCGTTCCTGCAGCCAAGGTGCGCCATGGCTCTTGAGGCACAGGTATGCACCGTAGACGATGCCGGTGTACATGGCCCAGGCATGGTTGCTGGCATAGAGCATCTCTTGCAGCGCGGCATCGAGCAATTGCGGCAACCCCTGCCCACCCAGCGCCTCGCCACAAGCCAGCGCAGGCCAGCCACCGTCGACGTAAGCCTGATAGGCACCGGCAAAACCGTCCGGGGTACTGACCTGGCCTGCCTTCCAACGGCAACCCTGGCGATCGCCACTGCTGTTCAACGGCGCCAGCACGTTCTGACTGAAGCGCCCCGCCTCCTCCAGCACCTGCATCGCCAGCGGCAGATCAAGCGCATCGAACGCCTGACAGCGACGCCATGTAGCGGGCGCCTGCAACCAGTGCTCAAACACAAATTGAATATCGCGCAGAGGCGCCTGGTAGCTCCACATAAGTAACCTCGTCAGGGTATAAAACGGACCACCCACCACTCAAGGCGGGCATAAACTCAGGGGTGGTAGGTCGGATTCTCGATCAACAACCCCATGCCCTGGCCACCGCCGACACATGCTGCGGCTATCCCGTAGCGCAGATTGTGCTGGCGCAACTGCCTGGCCAGGGTCATGACCAACCGCAAGCCGGTAGCCGCCAGTGGATGCCCGACGGCCAAAGAGCCACCCTGGACGTTGAGCCGGGAATGATCCAGCTCCAACTCCTGCGCAACCGCCAGTACCTGGGCCGCCTGGGCTTCGTTGATCTCAAAACGACCAATGTCATCAAGACTCAATCCACTGCGTTGCAGCAACAGGCGGATCGCTGGTACCGGGCCGATGCCCATGAACTCAGGCGCCACACCGACCACCGCGCTGGCCAGCAAACGAGCCAAGGGCACACGCGTGCAGGCTGAGCCCCGTCCTACCAGGGCCGCCGCCGCGCCATCGACGACTGCGCAGCTGTTACCGGCGGTTTGTACGCCACCGACATGTAACGCCCGCAGGCGCGACAGAGCCGAGAAGTCAGTGGGTCGCGGATGGCTGTCCTCGGTGACGATACCGGTGCCACGCGGCAGCTTGATGCCCCTTGGCTGATAGCCTTCCAGTTCGAACACCTGGTTATCGATGGGGACGATCTCCTCACACCAGGCGCCTGCGCGCTGTGCCTGCAAGGCTCGCTGATGACTGTCGCAGGCATAACGGTCCACCGCCTCGCGACACAGATCATAGCGTCGCGCCAGGTTGTCGGCGGTGGCGATCATGTCCAACCCGGGGGCCGGGTCGTACAGGGCTTCCCAGAGAAAATCCTTGAATTGCACCCCGCCACCGAGACGAAACCCGTCCCGGTGTGTGTAAGCAGCAATCGGATTGCGTGACATCGATTCACTGGCCACGCATAAGGCTAACTGAACGCCATCGCGCAACTGTTCAGCAGACTGGCGCAACAGCTCAAAGCCGGTGGCGCAGATGCGCTGCACCCCCAGCGCAGGAACCGTTTGCGCCACGCCGCTGTACAACCCGATGTGCCGTGGCAACAAATAGGCGTCAAAGCTGGCTTGAGCCATGGAGCCGGCCAGCACGCTGTCTACGGCCAGAGGATCGATGCCGGCCCGGGCCAGCACCTCACGACCGACCTTGATCCCAAGATCGATAGGCGAAACCTGGGCCAGGGCCCCACCAAGATCAACCCAGGGGGTGCGCACCGCATCGAAAATTGCCACATCGACAAAGGCGCAATATTGCCCGGCACTGCTCACGCCCTGAGTTCCATGGCTTTTGCTCTCTCTTTGCGCACTTGAAGGTGAACAAAAAATTAACCCGCCATTTTAGTTATGTCAATTAACCATTATCTAAATTAACTAAACCTGTATCTGGTCAGCGGGAGAGAAATCCTCGAGTAATTCAATGAAGGATTGTCGCAACCAGCGGTTGGCCGGGTCATGATGGAAACGCGTATGCCAGTAAAGGTGAATGTCGTATCCGCAAATATCCCATGGCAGCGGCACCAGGCGCACATCGGTGATGTCGGCAAACCTGCGTCCGACTGCCAAGGGTACAGTGGCGATCATGTCGGACTCGGCCACCAGAAACGGTACGCCCATAAACCGTGGCAGGCTGAAACGCACTCGACGGGTGATGCCGCGGCTCGCCAGCTCACGATCCAGCCCACTCATTCCACGCCCGTCAGGCTGGACCGCGACATGCAATGCACTCTGATATTGCTCGGCGCTCATGCTGTCACCGATGGTCGGATGATCGCGACGAACGATGCAGACAAACGAATGGCGATACAACGCACGATGCCGGATCGAGGTATTGAGCAAGCGCGGAAAATAGCCGATTGCCGCGTCCACCTCGCCGGCATCCAGCCCCTCCTCCAACTGCTCCGCGGACAACGCCAGGGTACGAATTCTCAATTGCGGCGCTTTACTGTCGAGCATTCGCATCAATCGGGGCAGGAACACCATCTCACCGATATCCGACATGCACAGCACCAACTGGCGCTCGGAGTGTTCGGCAACGAAACCGCTGGATGGCAACACCTCACTGCTGACCATCTCCAGGATCCGTTGCACCGGCTCGGCGATCTGCAGGGCTCTGGCCGTAGGCTGCATGCCACGTGAAGTGCGAATGAACAATGGGTCATCGAACAGCGTGCGCAACTTGGCCAACGCGAAGCTCATGGCAGGCTGGCTGAGCCCCATGAGATCACCGGCCAGGGTCACGCTTTGCTTTTTGCGCAGCGCATCGAAGACTTTCAGCAGGTTGAGATCGACGTCCTTGATATCCATATTTTGGATTTTATCTATAAGTAAAATAAGGTTTTCGGATTCTAGGTCGAAGCCTAGACTCGGTACAAGATCGTTAAGGTAATTAACCGAATCGACATCTAATAAAAACAACGGAGCGAATCATGCCCAAGAAGCTACGCAGTAATTTCCCCTACGGATCCTACTTGTGGGCTGTGCGTGCCGCCCAGTGGCGCGCCTTGGGAATTGAGGAGAGCGAGCTGGAAAAACCGAAAATCGCCATCGTGAACTCGTCGTCGAACCTGGCGATTTGTTTCAGCCATCTGGATGGTATCGCTGCCAGCCTCAAGCAATCGATACGCGATGCCGGTGCGCTGCCCTTCGAAATTCGTACAGCCGCGCCCAGTGATTTCATCACCGGTGCCGGTGCGGGAGGCGCCTATATGCTCGCCGCCCGAGACCTCATCACCAACGATATTGAAGTAGCGGTCGAAGGCGCTCAGCTCGACGGCATGATCTGCCTGGCCTCTTGCGACAAAACAGTACCCGGTCAGTTGATGGCGGCCGCCCGGCTGAACATCCCGACGCTGATTGTTGTGTGCGGGTATCAGCCAAGCGGCGAATATAACGGCCGGCACGTCGATATCGAAGATGTATTCATCAGCTCCATGCACGTGGTCACCGGCAAATTGCCAGTCGAGGAACTGGCCGGCATGGCACGCAATGCCATCAAGGGACCCGGGGTCTGTTCGGGCATGGGCACGGCCAACTCCATGCACCTGGTCTGTGAAGCCTTGGGCATGGCCTTGCCCGGCAGTTCCCCTATTGCAGCTAATAGCCCGCAGATGTTCGATTTCGTTCACCAGGCTGGCAAGCGCATCGTGGAAATGGTCGAGGAAGATCTCAAGCCTCGCGACATCCTGACTCCTGCTGCCTTTGCCAACGCCGTTGCGACAATTCTCGCCGCGGGAGGCTCGGTCAACACCATCAAACATATGCAGGCGGTGGCGGCTGAAGGTGGCATTGACGTAGACGTGTACCAACTCTTCAGGGAACTGGGAAAAAAGATACCGGTGCTGGTCGGCGTACGACCAGTGGGCGAACACAGCATTGAGCAAATGGAAGCGGCAGGTGGTGGCCGCGGGCTGCTCAAGCGCCTTGAGCCTTTGTTGCACGGTGACGTGCTGACCGTCACCGGCAAAACCCTGACGCAAAACCTGCTGGGGGTAACCGTCAGCGACGACGAGGTGATCCGCCCGTTGCACACCCCCTTTGCCACCCAACCGGCCATCGTGATGCTGCGCGGCAACATCGCCCCGCAGGCCGGCATCGTCAAATACGGCATCGATCCGCACAAGCCACGCCAGTTCAAGGGCCCCGCGATCTGCTTCGAGCGCTCCGCCGATGCCATCCAAGCGTTACAGGACGGACGCATTCAGCCCGGCCATGTCGTGGTCATGCGTGGTGCCGGTGTACAGGGCGGTCCCGCCATGGGCGGCGGTGCCTCAAAGGTAGTGTTCGCCATTGACGGGGCCGGGCTGGGTGACCACGTGGCAATGCTTACCGACGGTCACCTTTCGGGGCTGGTGTGCAAAGGCTTGGTGGTGGCTGAGGTGGCTCCAGAGGCAGCCGTCGGTGGCCCCCTCGCACTGGTGGAGGACGGCGACATCATCGATATCGACCTGGATCTCAACACCCTTGACGCCAATATCAGCGACACCCAAATGCAAGCGCGACGCGCCCGCTGGATGCCTGCGGCCCCTCAGTTCGGTGGTGGCTGGCTGGATATATACCGCCACAATGTGTCCTCCATGGAACACGGTGCGGTGTTGATAAAGCCATTGGACATCACCCCGCCCGGGGAGCAACCGCAATGAAGTTGCGCGACGACGAAAAAGCCATGCTCGCTGGCGAACAAGGGCCGGCGGTGCAAAAAGCCATGGATTTGCTGGTGCGCTATGGCGAAGCCCTGGATGCGCAATGTCTGGTGGATACGCGAAATGTGGCCGGTACCATCGGAGCCACCACGCCCTTTCTGCGTCAGTATGCAGACCAAAATGGCGGCATGGATGCGGTGTTCAGCGAGTTCAACCTCGACAGCGCCGAATGGGTCAAGATTCCTCGGGTCAAGGTCCCGAGCAGCCACCTGCAGCAAGGCATCGACCCCCGGCACGCTGTACGCCAAGGCATCTCGCAAGACGTGGTCCGCATCTATGAAACAGGTCAGGCTTACAGCAGTGGTCTGGGGGTACAACCCTTGAACACCTGTACGCCCTATCAGGTCGGCAACGTGCCGGTAAAGGGCGAACACTGCGCATGGATGGAATCCTCTGCGGTGATCTATATCAACTCGGTACTCGGCGCCCGCACCAATGCCGAAGGCCGGGAAAGCACGGGCGCGGCGATGCTGACCGGCAAGATCCCCTATTGGGGCCTGCACATTGAGGAGAACCGTCGCGGTACTCACCTGATCCAGCTGGACATAGACGTAAGTACCACGGCTGACTGGGGGTTGCTCGGCTACTGGGTCGGTGAGCAGGTGCAAGACCGCATCCCGGTCATCCAGGGCTTGAGTCACCAGCCCAACCTGGCTCGCCTCAAGCACTTCGGGGCGGCGGCGGCTTCCAGTGGCGGGGTGGAAATGTATCACCTGGTTGGGGTGACACCTGAAGCCCAAACCAGCGAGCAGGCGTTTGGCGCGTCCCCGCCCCTGGCCACAATACGCTTCGGCGAGGCCGAGCGGCGCTGGGCCTACGAGCAAGTCAATATCACCGCGCGTGATGACGAGATTGACTTCGTGATGCTCGGTTGCCCGCACTACAGCCTCGAACAACTCTGGGAGGTCTGCCAATTGCTGGAAGGCCAACGCCTGAGTCCGAATACCGAGCTCTGGATATTTACGGCGGCGTCGATCAAACAACTGGCCGATGTCGCCGGCTACACCCGCATCATCGAACAGGCCGGTGGGCATCTGATGACCGATACCTGCTCGGCCATTGGCAAGGTGGTTCCCACGGGCACACGGGTGGCGGCAGTCGATTCGGCCAAACAGGCGCACTACCTGCCTGCGATCATGGGTATCCAGACCTGGTTCGGCAGCACCGCCGATTGCGTTCAGGCCGCCATTGAGGGCCGCTGGAAAGGAGTATTGAGATGAGCACAACCTTCACCCTCACAGGCCGCAAGGTCGTCGGCGGCTGTTTCGAAGGCGAAGCACTGGTGACCCGGGACCGCATCTCCGGCTGGGGCGGTATCGACCCGCGCAGCGGCACCGTCATTGAGACCCGTCACGAACTCAAGGGCATCAGCTTCGCCGGCAAAGTGCTGGTATTTCCCGGAGCCAAGGGCTCGTCCGGCTGGTCCTCGCAGTTCCATATCGCCCGTCTCGCCGGCGTAGCCCCGGGCGCCATGTTGTTCAACGAAATGACCGCAAAAATGGGCCTTGGCGCGGTGGTCGTCCATGCGCCGGCCATGACCGACTTCACAGAGGATCCATTGAGCCGTATTCAAACCGGGGATTGGGTTCGCGTCGATGCCGACGCCGGGACCGTTGAAGTGACTCCGCGTCAACTGCAAACCGATCAATTCATATCGCAACACCCGACAGGCCCGGAGCGAACGCGGGACCTGTCGTAACCGGAATCTGCCAGCCGCAACAACCGCTCCCGTGACCTTTGGTCATCGGGTTCGGGGTCGGCTGCCCTTTTTACATCTCAAAGGTAGTTTTATGGCTCATGTCATTCGCACGGTACGCCGTACCAGCGCCCCCACCGCTCAACGCTTGCAGGCCGACGTATGCATTGTCGGCGCGGGTATCTCCGGTATTTCTGCCGCTCTGGAGGCCGCAGCGCTCGGCAAACGCGTCGTGCTGTTCGATGCCCTGCCGATGCTCGGCGGCCAGGCGGTCGGCTCAATTATCGGAACCTTCTGCGGGTTGTTCTCCAATGGTCCGAACCGCCGATTGCTGACCCACGGTATCGCCGACGACATCCTTCGTGACCTGGGCGCCTCGGGGGACTTGCATCAGGCCATTGGCCCCCTGACAACTGTTGTTTACTACGACGAAGTTGCCTTGGGCCGATGGATTGGCCAGAAAGTACTCGACGCCGGGATCACCGTGGTGCTCGGTGCGGTGTTACGCAATGTAGTGCGCGAAGGTCCGCGGATCCGCGAAGTGGAACTGGCCACCCGCTACGGCGATGTGCGTGTCGCGGCCAACGGTTTTATCGACGCCAGCGGAGACGCGGCATTAGTCTGGAACGCCGGGCTTGCCTGTCGCGAGCCGGACACACCCATCTATGGCACCCAGATGTTTGTCCTTGAGCATATCAATGAAGCGTACTTGCCCACCCGCGCGCAATTCACCGAACGGGTCAAACAAAAAGCCAAAAGCTACGGTATCGAACGCGACGACGGACTGTTCTTTCAGTTCCCCGGGCGTGGCACCGCGGCCTTCAACATGACTCACATTGAAACGCCTCTGGATCCGGTGGCCGCTTCCCATGTCGCGATCGCCGGACGCCAGCAGGTGGATCTGGTGATCAACTTCCTTCAGTCGGAGTACCCCGAGGCCTACAGCAAGGCCAAGGTACGGGCATACGCACTGCCAGGTATTCGCCAGACCCGCTGGATTGTCGGACATCATCATTTGACAACCGACGAAGTGCGGGCGGCGACGATGTTCCCGGACGCGGTAGCCCGTACATCCTGGCCAGTGGAATTACACGGCAATACCAGTGGTTATCAGTGGGAGCCCTTTGGTGACGATCACATTCACAGTGTGCCGTTGCGCAGCATGCTTGCCGAGGGTAGCGATAACCTGGTCGTGGCCGGGCGCTGCATCGACGCCGACGCGGCCGCGCTGTCGAGTGTCCGGGTGATGGGCCCCTGTATCGCAATGGGGGCTGCTGCGGCCCATGCGCTGGACCTCGCAGGCCCCGATGGCAGGTTGAGTGACATACCCGCCCCGGCATTGCGCGAGCGGCTGGCATTCAATCTGGAATAATTCTTAAAGCAGTTCGACGCGCCCACCATTCAAACGGGGGCGCCACTCCAACAAAAATAAAAAATGCAGTGGAGAACGCACATGTCACAGTCCCGCACCCTGGACGTAGCGGCGCTTATAGAAGGTCGCAAACTGTCACGCTTCAACTACGTGGTGATTCTGGTCTCGGTTCTGATCACCTTCCTCGATGGCTTCGATTTGCTGGTGCTGTCGCACACGGCCTCCTACATCGCCGATGAAGTCGGCCTGGACAAGATCCAGCTGGGCGAGATCTTCTCCATCGGCCTGCTGGGAATGATGCTCGGTGGATTCTTCTTCGGCTACCTGGGTGACCGAATCGGGCGGCGTCCCACCATTCTTCTTTCCACCTGCTCATTTGGGGTGTTGACCTTGCTGTTTGCCTTGGCCAACAGCTATGAGTCGCTGATGGTCCTGCGCTTTCTCAACGGTTTCGCCCTGGGCGCCATGCTGCCGTTGTGCTGGGCCTTGAACATTGAGTTCGTACCCAAGCGTTATCGCTCGACGGTGGTGACCATCATCATGGTCGGATTCAGTCTGGGCAGCGCGATGGCCGGCCCGATCACCGTCTGGCTGGCGCCGCATGTCGGTTGGCAGGGGGTGTTCGTGTTAGGCGGTGTACTGACCCTGGCCGCCAGCGTGTTGCTGTTTTTCACCCTGCCCGAATCCGTCCGGTTCCTGGCCAGCAAGCGTAAAGGCCCGGAAAAAATCACGGCAACGCTCAAACGCATGGATTCGAGCCTGGATGTGCGACCTGGCGACCGCTTCGTCCTACTGGACGAGCCGGATCTGGGCCACAAGGAGTTTCGGGTCAGCCAACTGTTTATCGGCCGCCTGAAATGGGTTACCCCGATGATCTGGCTGGGCTACTCCGCCAGTTCCATGGCCATGTACTTCCTCGCCTCGTGGAGCCCACTGGTCTATCAGTACGCAGGATTTGACCGCGCGACAGCTTCGTGGGTCAGCTCGATCGCCTCGTTCAGCGGCGCAATGGCGGGCTTGGCGATGATGCGTTTCGTCGATACCCGCGGCCCTTATATGGTGATGATCTATCCGCTGCTGGCGTTGCCTTTCCTGCTGGTATTGGGCATCTCCGGCATGCAGGGCACCGCGTTCCTGATGCTGAGCCTGATCGGGGCCGTGTTCGTCAAAGGCTCCCACTACGGCATCCTCAGTATCGCCGGGGTCTTCTACCCCAGCGCTATCCGTGCCAATGGCGCGGGCTGGGCCACCTCGATCGCCAAGATCGGTTCGATCCTCGGCCCATTGCTGGGCGCTTATGTACTGAACAGCGGAATGCCAGTGGTCAAGAGTTTCCTGGTCCTGGCCATCTGTCCGGCAATGCTGGCCGCCTGTGCGTTCGCAATCGGTCACCTGACCCGCCACGACCTTGCGGTGGATCCACTGCCGGCACCGTCACAGACGTGACCGCCTGCCTCTGACCCACAACACCTAGACCCATGCCTGCTGCGCCGCGTCGTCACCGACGCGGTCAGGCAAAACTCGCCCCGGATAATCTTCTTCCCTCTCCTGAGAGCAATAAAAAAATGAACAGGAATCTACCCTTCTTCACCGCGCTTGCACTCTTGTGTCACGGCACCTACGCCCAGGCAGACTTTCTCAAGGACAGCAGCGCGACGTTGACCACGCGCAATTTTTATCTCAATCGCGACTTTCGCCAGAGTGGCGCGCCCCAGGCCAAGGCCGAAGAATGGACCCAAGGCTTCTTCGCCGAACTTCAGTCTGGCTACACCGAAGGTACCGTTGGATTTGGCCTCGATGCCTTGGGTGAACTGGGGATCAAGCTCGACTCGGGCCGAGGTCGACGGGGCACCGCACTGTTGCCCTACGGGCCCGACAGCAACCAGCCAGTTGACGAGTACAGCGAACTGGGGCTGACGGCAAAAATGCGTCTGTCCCAGACCCGGCTCAAGGTAGGAACCCTGATGCCGATTCACCCGCTGGCGTATTACAGCGATACCCGACTACTGCCCTCGACCTTCACCGGCGCCTACCTGACGTCGAGCGAAGTCGAGAACTTGACCGTCACCGCAGCGAGGTTGACAGCGGCCAACGGCCGCGACTCTTCCAGTAATGACGACATCAGCTACGCCGGCCAGAGCAGCGATCATCTGGACCTGCTCGGCGGCGACTATACGCTGGGCAAGAACCTGACCCTGCGCTACCACCGAGGAGAGCTGCAGGACATCTACCGCCAGCACTTTTCCGGAGTGATTCACATACTGCCACTGGGAGAAGGCATGAGCCTGCGCTCCGATTTGCGCTACGTCGACAGTAGCGACACTGGCGCCGCAAAGGCCGGGAAGATCGACAACCGCAACTTCAATGGCATGTTCACCCTGACCGTCGGGGCCCAGCGATTCGCCGCGGCGTTTCAGCACCTGTCGGGAGACAGTGTGTATCCAGTGATCGACACCGGCACTCCGTATGTGGCGAACCTCGTCACTTATAACCCCTTCACCAAAGCCAACGAAAAATCCTGGCAACTGCGTTACGAATATGACTTCGCCGCGCTCGGCATACCAGGCCTGACGTTCATGACCCGATATGTGAAAGGCAGCGATATCCGCACCAGTACGGTAAACAACGGCAGTGAGTGGGAACGTGATACCGACCTGACCTACGTCTTCCAGAGCGGTGCACTGGAAGGCCTGAACCTGCGCTGGCGCAACGTCACGTACCGGTCCGGGGATGGCCTGACCCAGCAGCTCGACGAAAATCGCCTGATCGTCGGTTACACCTGGAAATTGTGGTGAGCCCGGCACACCGGAACACGCTCACTTGGGTCTTACTGTGTGGAGAGCAATCATGATTCCGTCACGCGCAATTGATGTCGCCGCCTTGATTGAGGGGCGCAAACTGTCGAGTTTCAACTATCTGATCATCTGTGTGTCGGTGCTGATCACCTTCCTCGATGGCTTTGACTTGCTGATGCTCTCCCATACCGCCGCCTACATGGCCGAGGAGATTGGCCTGGATAAACTGCAATTGGGCAACATCTTTTCCATAGGTTTGTTCGGCATGATGTTGGGTGGATTCTTTTTCGGTTATCTGGGTGACCGGATCGGCCGTCGCCCAACCATCATCCTGTCCACCAGCGCCTTTGGCCTGATGACCTTGCTGTTCACCTTGGCCGATAGTTACGCCTCGCTGCTGATCTTGCGCTTTCTCAATGGCTTTGCCTTGGGCGCCATGTTGCCGCTTTGCTGGGCTTTGAATATCGAGTTTGTGCCCAAGCGCTACCGTGCAAGCGTGATCACCATCATCATGGTTGGCTTCAGCCTCGGCGGCGCGGTGGCCGGCCCCCTGACCGTGTGGATGGCTCCACACTACGGCTGGGCCAGCGTGTTTGCGCTGGGCGGCATCGCGACGTTGCTTTCCAGTGTACTGTTGTTTTTCACCCTGCCAGAATCGGTGCGATTTCTGGTGAGCAAGCACAAACGGCCCGAAACCGTGGCGCAGATCCTCAAGCGCCTGGATCCGGGCATCGATCTTCACCCCGGGGATCGCTATTTTCTTGGCGATGAAATCGACATTGGCCACCGACCATTCCGTGTCGGACAGTTGTTCATCGGCAAACTGAAATGGATCACGCCCATGATCTGGATTGGCTTCGGAGCAAGCTCCATGGCCATGTACTTCCTCGCTTCATGGAGCCCGCTGGTGTACCAGTACGCAGGCTTCGACCGGGCTACCGCGTCATGGGTGAGTTCCTTCGCCTCGTTCAGCGGAGCCATGGCGGGGCTTGTGTTGATGCGAGTGGTCGACACTCGGGGGCCCTACGCCGTAATGATATATCCCCTGTTATCGCTACCCTTTCTGCTGGTCCTGGGCATCGGCGAACTGCAAGGTAACGCCTTTATTGCACTGAGCCTGGTGGGCGCTATTTTCGTGAAGGGCAGCCACTACGGCATCACCAGTATCGCCGGGATTTTCTACCCCAGTGCCATTCGCGGCAACGGCGCCGGTTGGGCAGCATCAATGGGTAAGATCGGCTCTGTATGCGGGCCGTTACTCGGCGCCTATGTGCTCAACAGCGGCATGCCCGTGGTGAAGAGCTTCGCAGTACTGGCTCTGTGCCCTGCGGTACTTGGAGTGTGTGCCTATGTCGTGGCCCACATTGATCGGCGCTCAACCGTGAACACCGAGCTTGTGACCACGTCGCAACCCTAGAACAATTCAACGCAGCAGCGACGCAGAATCATGCAAGTTACGGAGGCACGTCCACGACTTGCATGTGCGCTATCCGCCCGAGCAAGGGATCACGCGCTTGACCAGTTTACCTATGGTCATACCCTGGATCAGAATCGAAAACACCACGACCAGGTAGGTCATACCCACCACAACATCGCGAGCATCCCCCGGCGGCAACGACAACGCCAGGGCCACCGATATCCCGCCGCGCAGCCCACCCCACGTCAGCACACTCCAGGAGCCTTCAGGTAACCGGAAACGCCGCCCCAGGACCGCTATCGGAACGCCTACCGTCAACAGACGCGAGAACAAGGTCAGCACGATCACCATCAATCCCGTGACAATGAGTGGACGGGTGAAGTGGATCAGAATCACTTCCAGACCGATCAGCACAAACAGGACCGCGTTGAGTATTTCGTCAATCAACTCCCAGAACATGTCCAGGTTTTTCTCGGTCTGCTCAGACATGGCATAAGAGCGTCCGTGATTACCGACAATCAACCCCATCACCACCATCGCCAGCGGGCCGGACACGTGCAAATGAGTGGCCAGGGCATAGCCGCCGAGCACGGCGGCCAAGGTGATGAGCACTTCCTCCTGATAGCTGTCGATACTCTTGAGCATACGGAACGTGACATACCCAACGACCGCTCCTAGAAGCGCACCGCCACCCGCCTCCTCCAGCAAGAGCCGCGAAACGCCTGTAACGGAGGGCGCATCGCCACTGGCGATCATCGCCAGAATCAGCGAAAACAGCACAACGCTGACACCGTCGTTAAACAGCGATTCTCCGGAAATCACCAGTTCCACGCTACTCGGAGCACCGGCGGATTTCAGAATACCCATGACCGCAATCGGGTCGGTGGGTGAAATCAGCGCACCGAACACCAGGCAGTAGGCAAGCGGTAACTCCAGGGCGGAAAAAGACAACAACCACCACAGCCCGAAGCCGATGAGCAGCGTCGACACCGTCGTACCGACCACTGCCAGGGACGCCACCTGCCATCGATAGGCGCGCAGTTGTGACAAGTCGACGTGCAGGGCCCCCGCGAACAGCAGCAATGACAGCATGCCCTCCATCAGCAACTCGGAGAAGTCGATGGACTCCACCAGTGATTGCTCAAGCGTGTGCAGAGAGTGAAAGCCCAGCGCATCGGAGGCCATGTTCAATAACGATAAGCCCAAGGCGATGCCCATCACACCGATGGCCGGGGGTAGCCCTACGTAGCGCCGATTGAAGTAAGCGAGTACTGCGGTGATACAGAGGAATATCGCAATAATGTCTAGCATTGGGCAAAGGGGTCCATTGGGATTAAACACATTTCAGATGCGACAAGCGTGGGGGCATGGCTGAAATATATACCTTCCCTATCGCCGTGCCTTTTGATTAGCCGGTCTTGAAAAACCAGGCTCCCGCATTCCTCTACCCTCACCAATTCCCAACCATTTGCCACAACGATGCTCCCACCCCGGTAATGCTCTCCCCGGCAATCAACCCCGCCGCCGCAGTAATGGCAAAGCGTTCTGTAAGGCTCGGCCAGCGGCAGCTCACCAGCCAGGTGAGTACCGCGCCGAGGGCCATCATCAGCGACACCGAGGCCGGCAAGACGAACGCCAGGCCCAAAGCTGCCGTGCTGGGCAAGTAACGTGCCCGGTGCGCGGGTAATACGCTGTCGAGGATCCCCAACAGCAAGCCGGCCACGGCACCGATGATGACCGCCCAACGAATGCTCGCTGACAGTGAGTCCAGCCCCAGGGTCAGGGTCTGCGCCACGGCTTTCCAGGTGGCCACCGCCGGGGCCGGCCACTCTTGGGTGAGCAACATCGATTGTGGGTCCGGGATCAGCGCCAGGTAGGCCAACACCCCAACGATGCTTCCGACGAAAATCCCCAGGGTTTGCGCGATCAACTGCTTGTGCGGTGTGGCGCCAATCGCCCGGCCCACCTTGAAGTCGTTCATCAAGTCCGTGCATTGACCCGCCGAACCGCCCGCGGTGTTGGCGCTCATCAAGTTGATCGGCACCTGCCCCGGGGCGACGATGCCAAAACTCAGCTGGGACAACTGCCCGATCGCACCGATGGGCGCAATGCCCGTGGCGCCGACCACCCGGGCGGCCACGGCCGCCAGGCAGATCGCCAAGGGAATGGTCAACAACGCCATCCAGGGGTTGATGCCAAACAACAGCGCTTGCAGGCTCACCACCAAGACGATTGCCACCAGGAAACCGGCGGCAGGTCCGGTCTTGGGCACCACCCAGGTCGCCCCGCCGCTCGCCTTGGTGGACGTATGCAAAGCCCACAAGCGAATCGCCAGAGAGGTCAGGGTCGAGCAGACCATCAGACTCACGCCCGGCCACAGCAGCCACTCCACCAGCGCCGCGAACTGCGGACCGCTGCTGCCCGGCGGCAGCTGTACCAGGCCTTGCTCCAGCAGCCACGGCGCCAACCCGCCCCATGCCAGCAAGGCGCCGAGCAGCAGGGTCAGGCCGACACGAATCCCGATGATCCCGCCAAAACCTAACAACAACAGCGAAGGGTCAGCGGTAAACGTCAGGCGTTCCAGCTGCGGGGTCGGCGACCAGCGCGGGAAGGCCCACATGAAGGTATCGACCCATTTGACCAGCCCGGACAGTAGCGCGGCGCTAAGCAGCACCTTCAAGCGCTTCGCCGCTTCGTGGCCGTGGTTGTAGATGTGCAGAAGGGTTTCCAGGGTCGCCATGCCCTCGGGGAATTTCAGCGCTTTGTCATTGAGCAGCGAGGGTCGCAGGTACCAGGCGATCCACACCCCCAGGAAGCTCACTGAGAACACCCAGGCGATCATCGGGATGACGTCCAACTGTTGACCAGTGAGCAAGGTGTAGGCCGGGATGGGCGCAACCAGCCCACCGGAAATGATTGACGCAGCGGCTGAGGCCACGGTCTGGTTGATGTTGCTTTCGTGCAGCGTCCAGGGCAGTTGCGCGTTGGAGCGCTTGGCCAGGCCTTGCCAGATGCCATAGCCGATCAGCAAGGCAATGATCGACATGTTGAACGACCAGCCGATCTTGAGACCGGCGTACACGTTGGAAGGCGTCAACAGGATACCGATCACGATTCCCGTACCGACCGCTCGCAGGCTGAGCTCACGTTCGACAGGGTAATCCAGGGCGATTGTTGGCGAGGTTGGGTGCATGCGAATTCCTTATCGGCAATGAGACAGCGCGATCACTCAACGCGGCGACTTAACAAGTGAGCGCTGCATTGGCGGAAGGTTCACATGACAGGGGCAAGCCCTTGCGAGCGCTTCGCGCTCATATCGAGGTTTTCCCGCGGCGGTGACGGGGTCGACGAGGGATAATTGCTTCGTCATTTCCCGTGTATCGGGCTCAAGCCAGCAGCTCGGTGATCCACCGGGTTTGCACAGCGATGTCCTGCATTTTCTGCTCAGGCACGGCTTGTCGCGCCCGGGCGAAGTGAGTCAGGGTCCGTTGCTTGAGGCGCAGCATGCGTTGCCACTTGGCCAGGAACGCCGGGCTGCGGGCTCGCATCTGCAATGGTCCGAAGTACAACTCCTGCGCGGTGTACATCACCGGCCCGGCGCGCTCGGCGACGATGATTTCATAGTAGAAGCGGTTTTCCCGCAGCACTTCTTCAAAGCAGATGCGATAACCATTTTCCATCAGCCATTGACGCAGTGGCTGCTCGCCGCCGTTGGGCTGCAGGATCAACCGTTCCTGGCCGTTCAGGCGTGCCTTGCCGCCGGCGAGAATGTCGCGGATCGTCTCGCCGCCCATGCCGCACAGGCTGACTGCCGTGATCCCGTCTTCCGGCTCGATCGCCGCCAGGCCGTCAGCCAGGCGCACAATGACCTGCCGGGTAAAACCGTTCTCGCGCACAGTGCGTTCGGCCGAACGAAACGGGGTCAACGCCACCTCCCCAGCCACCGCCGCCGCAATCACACCACGGCGCATCAACGCCACCGGCAGGTAGCCGTGATCCGAGCCGATATCGGCCAGGCGCGCACCTGCCGGAACATGCGCGGCCACACGCTCCAGGCGCCAGGACAATGTCTGTTCGTTCAACTGCTGCTCCTGTTCATCATCCCTATCTGGATCAAGCCTGAGCCTTTACCGTCCCCTGCGACTCGGTCACTGGCGACAACGACAATGCAGTCATCAATACCCCGTGGCCGCTCAACAATCATGTTCACATGGTACATAGATGCCACATGCAATCAAAATCGTTGAACGCGGCCGGGTAAGGCGGTCTTCAGGATCGACCCGACCCAGTCTTGATTGGCCGCCGTTCAGAAACGCCTGGTACTGAGTAACTCATCGAGCACCCGCGTGGGGACACGAAACGGCACCGACATGTGATCCTCGCCCGGTTCGATCTGGAAATCGCTACGCAGCCCATACTGCGATAGCGCCTGCAGGCGTAACTGCAAGGCTCGGGCGTCCTGGATTTCCTGGACCATATCGCGCTCGCCCAACAGCAACGTCAGGCTGCTGTGGGTCAGGTCCACTTGCCCGGCATGTGCACGCTCTGTGAAGGCGCGCTCGGGCGCCAACAGGTAACGGTCAAGCCACCACAGGCTCGGGCTCACCGCCACAACATGCTGGAATAGCGCCGGACGGGTGAACAGCGCGTAGACACCGAACATGCCACCGAAAGAATGCCCGACCAAACTGCGCTGATCCTGATCGACCTTGAAGCGCTCGTTCACCCTCGGCATCAGGCGCTGCTCGATGAAGTCGAGGAACAGATCCTGGCCACCTTGTGGTGGATTGTTGCGCTCCTGCGGCACGGGAGGCGACAAGTCGAAGGCGCGACGCACGAAATCCAGCGGTGTGTCGCTCGGGTAGCCAATGGCGACCAGAATCGAACCACGCAGCCGATCCTGCGCGCGCTTGGCGGCATGGAAAGCCGGGAAATAGGCGTTGCCGTCAAGCAGGTAGATCACCGGATAACCGCCGGTGAAAGGCACATCACCTTCAGGCAGGCTGATCATGATGCGGTAATCACGCCCCTGCGCGCTTTTCATCATCCACTGCTCGGTGCCATCCAGTGTCACCGGCTCTGCATGGGCGAACGAGACACCAATCAACAGCATGGCACTCAACCACTTGAACAAAATACCCATCATCGTCGCCCTCCTCACCAGCGATAGCTCAGGCTGGTGACGACGCTGCGCGCCTCACCCCGGTAGCAGTAACCTTCCTGGCAATTGATATAGCGTTTGTCGGAAAGGTTGCGACCATTCAACGCCAGGCGCACACCGTCCAGACCGCCATCGAAGTCGTAATGCACACCGGCATCGACCAAGGTGTAATCCTCGTTTTTCACCGTGTTTGCCGCGTCACCGTAATTGCTGCCGGTGTAGCGCGCACCGACGGACATGCCCAGGCCCATGGGCAGGCGGTAGTCCAGCCAGAACGACGCCAGATGACGGGGCACGTTCAACGGTTCCTTGCCTTCATTGCCGTCGTTGCTGCGAGTGACTTCGGGATCGTTGTAGCTGTAGCTGGCCGTCATCTTCATGCGGTCGCTGAGGTCGGACACCGCCTCCAGTTCCAGACCGCGCGAGACCTGCTCACCGGTTTGAATGCTGTTGAGGGGGTTCGACAGGTCACGGGTGCGTACATTGGTTTGTGTCAGGTGGTAGAGGGAGGCCGTCAGCAAGGTGCTGGAGCCCGGTGGCTGATATTTGAGGCCTACTTCGTACTGCTCGCCCTTGGTCGGTTTGTAGGGCTCGCCACTGGCGTTCGTGCCACTCTCGGGCAGGAACGAGGTCGCGTAACTGGCGTAGGGTGCCAGGCCATTGTCGAACAGGTAGAGCGCACCGACCTGCCCCGTGGTCGCCGAATCACTGGTCCTGCTGTTGACGTCGCTCAGGTTGTTCGTTCGACGAACCTTGACCCAGTCACGGCGAAGACCGGCCGACAAGCGCCATTGATTCAATTCGATTTGATCCTGCACATACACGCCGCTGCGATGCTCCAGCCCGTTCTCGTCCGCCAACGGCGTCGTGGGCCGGTCGACGTGTTGGTGATAGTCCGGCGCGTCGCGATCGATCGACGGCGCATCGCCCATGGCATACAGCAGCGATGTATCGATCCAGGCGTAGTCCATCCCGGTGACCAAGGTGTGTTGCAGGTCCCCGGTAGCAAAGCGGCTCACCAGGCGTGTATCGGTGGACAGTGACGACATGTCCTCGTAAACCCCGATCGCCGAGCGGTTGAGGGTATGTCCATCGCCGGCATCGCTGGGTTGAAGGTATTGGTTGGTGGTGTCCACCTGACCGTAGCGCAGGTTTTGTTGAACGCTGAAGGTATCGTTGAAAGCGTGTTCAAACTCATAGCCGAGCGTCCACTGCCGTTGCTCGAGCTTGTCGAAGTACTCATCACCCTGCCAGAAGTCGGTGAGGTGGTCGCCTTCCTGATACAGCATCGGCGACGCCCCTGTCTCGCGCTCCTGATACTGGGCCAGCAGCGTCAGGTGGGTGTCGGGGTCGATCTGCCAGCTCAGTGAAGGCGCCAGCAAGCGGGTATCGTTGTTCAACTGTTCGATATAGTTTTCGGCATCGCGGTACACACCCACCGTGCGAAACAACACATCTCCCGCCTCATCCAGACGCCCACCGACGTCGAACTGCGCCTGTTGGTGGTTGTAGTTGCCCGCCTGCACCTGTACTTCGTTTTTCGCCAGCAGACTCGGGCGCTTGCTCACCCGGTTGACCATGCCACCAGGGCTGACCTGGCCGTACAGCACCGATGCCGGCCCCTTGAGCACCTCAATACGCTCCAGGTTGTAGGCCTCGGTGGAGTACAACGACAACCATCCGCTGCCCGGCTGGCGCAAGCCATCGAGAAAGTCAGCGCCGATGGTGGTCTCGAAACCACGGACACTGATCATGTCGAACCGCGGGTCCAGCCCCGAACTGCCGACCCGCACCCCCGAGCTGTAGGCCACGGCGTCTTCGACCCGGTCGACCTTTCGGTCGGCAATCTGCTCAGCCGTCACCACGCTGACGCTCTGGGCGGTTTCCAGGATTGGCTTATCGGTTTTGCTGGCCGTGCTGGCATTGCTGGCGAAATAACCCTCCACCGGCGCGAATGCACTTTGTACGGCGGATGCATTGATGTTGGTGGGTTCAAGTTCATAGCGGGTGTCGGTCTTGCCTGGCAGCACCACGTAGCCGGAAGAGGTCTTTTGCGCAACCAGGCCGCTGCCGGACAGCAGCGTCGCCAGGCCTTGCTCCAGTGAGCCGCCGCCGGGCAGACCTGGACTGCTCAGGCCACGCACCGCTTCCGGGGCGTACGACAAGGTGATGCCAGCGCGCTCGGCAAAGATGCTTAGCGCTTGCTGCAACTGCCCGGCGGGTACACTCGGCGCCACCTGTTCAGCGCTTGATGAGGCGGCCAGGACCGGCAGGCTCGGCGTGCCGACGAGCAAGGTTAAGGCCAGGCAGACAGCGCCTGGCAAGGTTCGGGTCGGGAATGGCGCGATGGCACGCAGAGACAGTCTGGAAAGGAACATGACGGTATCCATTGAGGAAGTGATCACTCCTAACCGGACGAAGCGCAAAAGTCCGACAAACTATTTACACCAGCGGCCTGATGCGCACCCACCAGCGGGTGCGCTCGACGATCTGTACGGGCAACAAGTGGCTGATGTTGCGCAGCATGAGCGCAGGTTCATCGAGATGGAAAACCCCGGACAGGCGCAGGTCGGCCACCGCGCTGTCGCAGCCCAACCAGCCCTGGCGGTAACGTCCGGCCTCGGCCAGGAAGTCGACCAGCCGAATGTCGTTGACGATCAGTAGGCCACGGGCCCACGCGAAAGGATCGAGCGGCCCGCGGCCCAACGCCGTCATCCGCGTCGCGGCAATGGCCATTGCATCACCGGCTTGCAAGTGGCGCTGCCCGAACGGCGTAGAAATCAATACCTCACCGCGCGCGACGTGAATCTCGCTATAGCCGTCCCGCTCCCTGAGCACCGCCCTCGCCTGCCGCCCCTCACACTCACCAAAGCGGCAACGCACACGCCAGTCGGCGCCATCGATCAATACTTCACCCGCACGCAACACCCATTCGTGGCCCCGCACGTCCACTGCGCTCCCGGTATTGAGCGTCAACTCGCTACCCACGCCCAGGTCGAGCCGGCGACGCTCGCCAGTCGCCGTGACGAAATCACTTCGCCAGGTGGCTGGCGCCGTCGTGGTCAGCAGTGTCGCACCGCCCGCAGCCAACCCCAGACCGAGCAACTTCAGGGTGCGACGGCGACTCAGATCGGCCTCGGCCTGGCGCAGCAGAGGAATAGTACGGGCGGCATCGGGCAACGGGCTGGCCTTGAACAATCCGCCGACTTGCTGCAAACGTTGCCAAGCCAGCTCATGGCGGGGGTCATGGCGCCGCCAGTCGTTCAATTGCCTGTGCAGCTCAGCGTTGTTGGCATTGGCGCGCAATCGCATCTGCCATTCGATGGCCGTGCGTATGACGCCCTCCGGCAAGTTCTCGGCGGCGCTCACTGTGGGGCCTCGAAGCACGCCTTGTAGCAATGCAACAGCGCGCTCGCCACGTGCCGCTCCACGGTACGGCTGGACACCCCAAGCTGCTGAGCCACTTGCACATGGCTCAGGTCACCGAGCTGATACAGCAGAAAGGCTTCCCGCACTGCCGGCTTGAGACCGTCCAGCAACTGCGCAATACGCTCCAGGCATTGCAACGCCTCATGCCGAACCTCAGGGGATGGATGACTCGCCTCGGGCATCTGCATCAGTGCGTCAAGGTACGCGCGCTCCAGCGCATCGCGCCGCCAGTGGTCGACCACCAGGCCACGGGCGATACGCACCAGCAATGCACGCGGAGCGCGAGCGCTGATCGGCTGGCCACGCACCAACAAACGCAAAAACGTGTCCTGGACCAGATCCGCCGCCTGCTGCGAACACCCCAATGAGCGCCGCAACCAACCCAGCAGCCAACCCCGATGGGTGCCGTACAAGTTATCGAGGGAAACGATCGAATCCGTTTCATGGAGCGACATGGAACGCCTCAGGCAGCCAAACACGAAAAACGTCATGACTGAACATGACGGACGCGCGCACCTTAAACGCGAATTGTTCCCATTACAATCTTTTCGAGTGGACCGCTTTAACGCTTCTTCAGGACCTTGCGCTGGAGCGAGGAAAACCCCGCGAATACACAGGGATCGCGGGGTCCTTTTGGGGCGTCGCTCAATAAGGACTGGCGAGAGTCAGACGACTCTTGCGAATTTTTTCCTAGGCACCAAACAAAGCCGCCAACTCCCCGGTACGCCAGACGTTGTCAACGGTGACACGCTGGATAAGCCAAATCGGGCCTTGTCGCACCAGTTCGACGTCATAACGGTTTTTCATGAGGTAATGGCGTGCCGGATCGCTCTTTAACACGTGCTGCGCCTCCACCAGCACGTCCAGACGCGCCTGGTCGCCGTTGATGGTGACACGTGGGTTGCTGACTGAGTGCGTGGTGTCGACATGCCCGAGCGATCCTGTCAGCGCCTGAACAATGCTGTCGCGCCCCTCCAACACCGGATATTCAAAGCCAGCCTTTGCAGCGGCGGGCCTGAAATCGGAAACTGCATCTTCTGCCAATGCCGATGCGAGCAGCTCGTCGTCACGCAGGTCGATGCCAGCGGCGAATCGATAGAGGGTTTCGACCACCGCAAGCTTATCGGTGGTTTCATTAACAGGTGTGGATTGCATTGGGTAGCGCCTTATTCGAGATGAGACCCAATGGTATATTTTGTATACCAGATATCAATTACGCACTTTTAAGTCATCAGGTATATCGGAGGAAACCCCCATGCCAGAAACGTCTGACAACCCCCCGGCTCGGATTGGGACAGAGAATGATGCTGGACGTGTTGATTGTTCGAGTCGCTATTTGCTTGATCAGATCGCCGACAAGTGGTCAGTGCTGATTCTTGAAGCACTTTGCAAGAAGCCCTTGCGATTCAATGAACTCAAACGCTGCCTGGAAGGCATCACCCAAAAGGCCTTGACGCAGGCTCTGCGCCGACTTGAGCGCAACGGCATACTGGCTCGCCGGGTGATTGCCTCTTCACAGGTTGCCGTGGAGTACAGCATCACCCCGCTGGGGCGGACCCTCGAAGATCCGTTTCGCGCCTTGTATCTTTGGACCCTCAACCATTATCCCGCCGTCGTTGAAGCGCAGTCAGCCTTCGACAATCGCGAAACACCCTGAACTCAGCGCTTGCGCTCAGTTCGTTGGCCATTTCTTCAGGCGCCCAGATATCTCACTCCAGCTACAAACCCGCATGCTTCAGGCCCCTTGACCCGCAGTTTTCACCATAGTTAAAACCCGCTTAAACCCCGAGAAACGCCAACCAATTGGCGCCGAAAAAATAGAATCTGAAAAAAACCGAACAACCGACATTTTTCCGACGATTGGCCTGGGCATGCCATTGCTGGGGATCTGAAAGCAGGCTCATCATCCGTCTGTCATAGCCAGCATTTCAGGCCTGACGCAGAGGTATTAATCGCATCGCTCTACAGGAGCATTCAGGATGATGACTGTTTATTTTGTGGTTATGGCTATCTGCAGCGGCGTTGAAGGTTGTGTCGAAGAGCGAAAGCCGGGGCCGACTTATGCTTCCAGGGCTGTGTGCATGGACACAGCCAGGGCGATGGCACCGCGCAAGGGCGTGAAATTCAAATGTCGCAGTGAACGCCTGTGGGTGCCGGTTGAGGCGCGGGGCGTAGATCGGAACGAAAGCGTTGTCTCAACCGGCGCGCAAACCCAGCCTTAGCAGCATGAGCGGTGAGCCCTCAGCCACTCAACACGGCTTTAAGCAACGGGTCATTCAGGTACGCAACATTCAATCGGGTCCAGGGATTCATACGCGACTGCTCCGGTGAAAAAATGTGACCGGGAGCGATCATGAATCCCTTCGGCAACAGTTGTCGGGTCAGCTCCCTGGCGTCGTCAATGTGGGCAAACCTGGCCCACAAATACAGACTCTGCTCTGGCCGGAAGAATACCTCGGCGCCTATTTCATCCAGCACCTGCAAACCTGCCGCAGTGGCACTCTTGAGCCGCTCCTGGAGGCGGATTTGATGTCGCAGAAAGTGCCCTTCCATCAGGATGACATCGATGGTTCGCTCACACAGCTCCGAAGTGCTGGTGTGCAGGAGCATTTTCAGATCACCCAGTTCATCGATGACGTCCTTGCTCCCCGCGATAAACCCCACCCTCAATGCCGCAGAAACAGATTTGGAAAAACTGCCCACGTACAGTGAGCGGCTTAACTGATCCAGCGCAGACACCTTGATGGCCGACGCGGGTTTGAAATCTGCCAAAGCGTCGTCATCCACCAGGATAAAGTTGTGCTCATGGGCTAACTGAACCAGTCGATGAGCTTTGCCGGGGGAGATATCGGAGCCCGTCGGATTGTGCCCGACCGACTGAAGGAAGAACAATTTCGGCTTGTGCAATAGAAGATGCTGCTCCAGCACTTCCAGGTCCGGCCCGTCCGGCAATCGGGGTACGGATAACATTCGCGCCCCTTGCAGTTGCAGCTTGCCAAACAGCGGGTAGTAACCGGGGTCCTCGACCAACACGTGATCTCCCGGTGCAATGAAACGGCGGATGATCAGGTCCAGTGCGTGATTGGCCCCATGGGTCGTTACGATTTGCCGAGCACTGGCGGTAATCGAATAGCTCGCCAGTTTTTGCACCAGGTGTTGACGAAGCGCAGCATTGCCCAGCCCGGTTGCCGTAGCGAAAAAGCGTCGTGACCCCCATGCGCATGATCTGACGGGTGAACTTGTCCAATCGCAGATCCATCAACCACTCTACAGGCGGAAAACCTTCCCCAAGAGGCGAGTGACCCGGCTCACGGACAAATTGCTGGCGCATCAGCCAGATGGTGTCCATCGCCCGTGTGAAGGGAAGCGGCTCTTCCGGTTCGCTGCTGCTCGGGGCGCCTCGTATCACGAAGAAACCCTGCCCATGACGCGCCTCGACCAGTCCTTGGGAGGCCAGCGACTCATAGGCGTTGATCACCGTATTTTTCGAATGACCAAACAAGCGCATGCACTCGCGCAGGGACGGCAAACGGTCACCCACTCGGTAGGTACCGTTGCCGATCTGCGTCACCAATGAGGCCGTCAGCTCTTGGGCAAGCGTCAGTCGCGCCATTGTACGAAGTCCTGGATGAATTATTCGCAGAGGGTACAGCTTAGGTACTGTCTGTCCAAACTGTACCTTTTTTGCCAGGACACATACGCATAGGGTGGCAGGCAGTCAAAAACAATAACTGCAACTGGATTCCTTCCATGAGTATCGATTCCCGCCTCCCGATGTTTCGCAGTCTGTCGCCGGCCGAACGCCTGAGCCACTTGCAACAGCTGCTTGAGCTTGCAGAAGAGGATGTTGCCCTGCTTCGCGACGCAGGCGCCCTGCCCCTGGAAATAGCCGATGGCATGATCGAGAACGTCATCGGAAAATTTGAATTGCCCTACGCTGTGGCGAGCAACTTCCAGATTAACGGACGCGACGTCATCGTGCCGCTGGTCGTCGAGGAGCCTTCGGTGGTCGCCGCCGCCTCGTTCATGGCCAAACTGGCGCGCCAAGCCGGTGGTTTTCAGACCTCCAGCTCGCTGCCGCTGATGCGCGCGCAAGTGCAGATCGTGGAAATCGACGATCCCTTCAATGCCCGTCTGAGTCTGTTGCGCCGCAAGGACGAAATCATCGAACTGGCCAACCGCAAGGATCAACTGCTGAACCAGTTAGGTGGGGGTTGCCGCGACATCGAAGTGCATACCTTCGCCCAGAGCCCACGCGGCCCCATGCTGGTCGCCCACCTTATCGTGGATGTACGCGACGCGATGGGGGCCAATACTGTGAACACGATGGCTGAAGCAGTGGCCCCGCTGATGGAGCAGATTACCGGCGGCAAGGTACGGCTGCGCATTCTGTCGAACCTCGCCGACCTGCGGCTTGCCCGGGCCCAGATCCGCATTGCTCCGGAACATCTCACCACCAAGGCCTACAAGGGCGAGGACGTCATTGAAGGCATCCTCGATGCTTACAACTTTGCGGTCGTCGATCCCTATCGTGCAGCCACTCACAACAAGGGCATCATGAACGGCATCGACCCTCTGATCGTCGCCACCGGCAACGACTGGCGCGCAGTGGAAGCCGGGGCACACGCCTATGCCTGTCGCAACGGGCATTACGGTTCACTGACGACCTGGGAGAAAGATTGTAAGGGCCATCTGGTGGGAACCTTGGAGATGCCCATGCCCGTCGGCCTGGTCGGCGGCGCGACCAAGACTCACCCACTGGCGCAACTGTCGTTACGCATCCTGGGCGTGAAGAGCGCTCAGGAACTTGCCGAGATTGCCGTGGCGGTCGGCCTCGCGCAAAACCTGGGCGCGTTGCGCGCGCTGTCGACCGAAGGGATACAACGCGGGCACATGGCTTTGCATGCTCGCAATATTGCACTTTCGGCGGGGGCCAGAGGCGATGAGGTCAATTGGCTGGTCGCGCAAATGGTCGAAGCCCGGGACGTGCGCTCGGACAAAGCCGCTGAACTGCTTGAGCAAAAACGCGCGCAGGCGTCGGGCTCGTAATAACGAACTCAACCACATCTCTTCACGTTCATAACAATAAAACCCCTCAGGGGCAGTGGGAGAATCCTTATGAAACCCGAATTATTTGAAGTGTGGGGCGACACGGTGGACGGTCGTCACCTGATCTACTCCATAGGCATCGGTGCAGTCGTCAGTCTCGGGGCTTTTTTTATCGCCCAGCACCTGTTTGTCGGCTGGGTGGACTCCGCACAGATGGCCCGTGCCTACGCGATGCTGGTCGGTATTGTGGGTTGCCTGGCAGGTGGCGCCATCAGTGCGCTGCTTTTCAAACCCAAGCGCAATGTCATAGAACATCTGGCTGATCCGGCCTGGCGCGCAAAAATCCTGATCGAGTTGCAGAACGAGTACGGCCCACTGGGCAGCCTGGCTGACCTGCCGCCGGCCACGATCGCGGAACTGCGGGAAATGGATCTTTATGATCTGTTCGCCGATTACGAGAAAGGCCTGGTCGCTCCCGCAGAAAGCCCTGCTGCAACACCCTCCATTGGCGTCGGTGCGGTCAGTGGCAATGGAGGTCAATCATGATCGTTCCACTGATGGACCAGATCCTCATGGCACTGGGCATGGGGATCCTGGGAGCGGTGATTTTTGCCGGGATCGGGCTCATCTCAGGAAGCGATGAAACCACCACCCTCGCCCCCTTGACCTTGCTGGTCGTCCTGTTGGGCGTGCCTGCCCCCGGCGTGTTGACATTCTTTCTGGCCGGCGCCGTAGCCAAACATATGACCCACGCTGTACCGACGGCGTTACTGGGTATTCCTGGCGACACCATGGCGACGCCACTGATGCGCGAGGCCAACTTTCTGCGCAACCTGGGCGTGCCCCACATTGCCCTGCGCAAAATGATTTCCGGGGCGGTCATTGCCGCGCTGATCGCGGTGCCCATGGCCGTATTGTTCGCGCTGATGCTCGCGCCGTTCGGTGACATGATCAAGCAGGCTGCGCCTTGGGTGTTCCTGCTCGCAGCGGTGGCGATCGCGTGGTTCTCCAAAGGCCGTCTGGCGGCCGTGCTGACGCTGATCCCGTTCGTCATGATCATTGTTGGCCTGCAAACCATGACCGCGCAGTTCGGGGTCAAGCTCAGTGTCAGTTACTTCCTGGGCATCGCGATTGGTCCGTTGATCGCCGCGCTGTTCTCGATGCTCGCGCCCGCTGAACGGGAAACCATGCGTCGCCAGCAAGTACGTACCTTCTCCCTCTCGCCCGACGTAAAAAGCTGGGGCGGCTTCTTTCCTAATCCGCTCAAGGTACTGGACAGCAAGCAGAGCATGTGGACGGCCATTACCGCTGTGATTTCCAGCGCGACCTTTGTGTTCAGCCCGGTGGCCATGACCGTGATCATGGGCGAGCTCGTCGGTTCGAGGGTCAAGCATGTCTACCATCGCCTGACCACGGTCATCACTGCTCGAAATGGGGTTACGGAGTCAACCTACCTGGCCGAAGCACTGATCCCGCTGATCGCCTTCGGCCTGCCCCTGAGCCCCGTCGCAGCGGGCCCGGCAGCGCCACTGTTCAACGCCCCGCCACGTTTTACCGTCGACGCGGCGACAGGCCAGGTGAACAACCTGCATTCACTGCTCAGCACCTGGGAGTTTTTTGGCTACGGCGTGTTGGCGGTGGTCGTCGCCATCCTGATCGCTTACCCCTTCACCATGAATTACGCCCACAGAGCGGCATCCTACGTGTCGCGCAAGATCAGTCACGAAGCGGTGATTTCAACCTTTGTTGGTCTGATCCTGGTGATCGGCATCTGGGAAGGTGGCCTGCTGGGGTTGCTGGTGATCGTCACCATCGGCCTGCTGGGCGGTTTCCTCTCACGCTTTTTGGGTTTCAACATCGGTGTCCAGTTCATGGGCTATTACACAGCCGTGCTGTCTGTTCCGGCCCTGGTTGCCCTGATGAATGCGTGAGGTTTTTAACCCTCTACAACAGTGTTCAGATAACGAACAACGGAGATGCGAATGACCCTGAAAATATCGGTACTGACGGCGGGTGCGATCATAGCCTTTTCGGTGTGCACGGCAGCGTTTTCCGCCACGAAAAGCCCACTGGTCGGGACATGGAAAATGATCAGCGCAACCACTGAACGTCAGGGCACCCGAGCGGATGCGTACGGCCCCAATCCACATGGATGGCTGGTGTTCACTGAAGAGTTGACGTTCGTCGAGGTGCTCACCGATCCGCGTGTGCCCGCGTTTCGATCCAGCGTTCGGGGCGAAGGAACCGATGAGGAAAACCGGGCAGCGATGGCGGGGAGCATCGGTTTTTTCGGACGATATACCATCGACCAGAACGGCGAGTTCACCGGCAATACCGTCGAAGGATCGACGTTCCCCAATTGGGTAGGCGCGAAACGTACTAAAGATGACCTGCAACTGAAAGTCGAGGGCAACCGGATGGTGGAAAACTTCCAGCGTCCCGATGGTACGAAGGTTCATATCATCTTTGAGCGGGTAAAGTAGCTGTGCGTCGCGAGCAGTCCTGACCGGGCCGGCTCAATTCATGGTGGGCTGAGGTGGGCTGAGCTGAGCACTGCTCAGCCCACGCTTACGCAATGTGGGTATCACCCGCCCAACGGCTTACCAGATCGGCACTGTGTAGAGCACCAGGAAGCGGGTCTGGTTTTCATCACGAAATGCCGCGCCGGCCGGGAAGTCATTGCGATAGATCGACTTGCGCACCATCAGCCCGACATTCTTCAGCGGACCGCCCTGGATCACATACCCCAGTTCCATCTGGAATTCCCGCTCCTTGCGGTCGTCGGCATTGAGCGCCGCCAGCTCGATGTTGTCACCGCGCACGTAACGCAGCCGGCTCTTCAGGCCGGGCACCCCGGCGGCGGCAAAGTCATAGTCGTAGATGGCCTGCCAGGTCCGTTCCCTGGCATTGAGAAAGTCCGAGCTCATGGTCAATTCACTCATGCCCATCAACTCAGTGCCTGACACATAAGGCGTCGCCGTGGCGCCGCTGGCGTGCATGTAACCCAGGCTCAGGCGATGACCGCCAAAGCGATAGCCGAACAGTGCCGACAGGTTGCGATTGTCCACTTTGCCGGCTTTGGCGCTGCCCGCTTCCTCGCTGAAAAAACTGCGCAGATCAGTGGTCAACGTGCCCTCGCCCACTTGCACGTTATGCAGCAAGGCCAGGGTGTTCTGCTGGTACAGGTCAGCCACTTCGGCGTGGTAGGCGCGCAGGCTGAGGTCTTTGTTTACCTGATAATCGCCACCGACATAGGCCATGTGCGATGAGGTGGCCGCACCGTTGAAACGCCCGTTCGGCGAAGCGATGCTCATCGGCTGGTAGTCGGTGGAGTCACGCCTGTTGATGCGATCGATGTAGCCGGCATTGAGCGTCAGTCCGTCGATGTCCTTGGAACTGAGCGTGGTGCCGCGAAAAGTCTGCGGCAGCAACCGCGACGGGCTGGCAAAGGCGAACGGCAGAAAGATCGACACATCGCCGGTCTTCACCGTGGTTTGGGCAAAACGCATTTTGGCAGTCATGGCCAGGCGCGAATATTCATCCGCCGCGCGCTTGTCGCTGCTGGACACCGGCAGTAATTCGGTGCCGCTGCGATCCGGTGACGAGTCCAGCTTGACCCCGATCAATGCGCGGGCGTCCAGGCCGAAGCCAACGGTGCCCGGCGTAAAACCCGACTCCACATTCATGATCAAACCCTGAGCCCACTCCCGGGCCGCGGTTTTTGCCCCGTCGTCCTTGTAATCCCGATCCAGGTAGAAATTGCGCAAGGTCAACGTGCCGCGGCTATCGTCGATGAAACCTTCCGACAGCACTGGGGTGGCAATCACACATAAGCCCAGCAGGACGCAAAGAGGTAAGACTGAGGGCGTCGCAAGAACGCCCCGGGGGAGATTTGTCATGTTTGATGTCCACTTATTGTTGTTGTTTTTTGACCGGAATCGCCAAGTTTGCCTCAGGGATCCAGGGCCAGAGAGTGGAAAAAGCCGGAGGTGCCGTCAATCCATACCGGCCGATAATCGAACATTAATATTCGTATCTATTTTCGATAACCACCAAAAAACATACGACATACTATTGATTTAAATAGGTTTATTACGATTAGCTCGGACATTTTTCATGAGTGTTCATTTTTTAGTTATCTTTGTTAATCTTAATTGCGGCTTGGCATTACTGGATGCGAGCAAGCCTGCGTGCCCCCGTCAGCACACTCACAAAAACAATAAAGAGGTTTGCCATGGACACTCCATCACGTCGCACGACGCTGACCATTGCCCTGTGTTTTATCGTCGCTCTGATTGAAGGCTTTGACCTGCAAGCTGCCGGCACGGCCGCCGCGGGGCTGCGTCAGACATTTGCCTTGGACCCGAAAATGATGGGATGGGTGTTCAGCGCCGGCATCATCGGTTTGCTGCCGGGCGCGTTCTTCGGCGGCTGGATTGCCGATCGCATCGGTCGCAAGAAAATCCTGATCGTAGCGGTGTTGCTGTTTGGCGTGTTCTCACTCAGCACCGCCTACGTCGGCTCTTTCTCCAGCCTGCTGCTGGTGCGCTTCATGACAGGCCTGGGCCTGGGCGCCGCCCTGCCCAACCTGATCGCCCTGTGTGCCGAAGCCGTGGGAGAGCAACGTCGCGGTACGGCTATCAGCATCATGTATGCCGGCGTGCCACTGGGTGGGGCACTGGCGGCGGTGGTCGCCATGCTGTTTCCCGAACATTGGCAAACGACCTTCATCATCGGCGGCCTCGCGCCGTTGCTGGTGGTGCCGCTGATGATGGTGCTGCTGCCCGAATCCAGCGCGTTTCGTCAACAACAAAACAGCGTCAACCCGACACGCACTTCAACCGGCCAGGCCTTGTTCGGCGAAGGTCGCGCCCGCGTTACCCTGGCGTTATGGTTGAGCTACTTCTTCACCCTGACCGTGATGTACATGTTGCTCAACTGGCTGCCCTCGCTGCTGCTGGAACAGGGCTTCAGTAAACCCCAGGCAGGCCTGGTACAGATGCTCTTCAATATCGGCGGCGCCCTTGGCTCCCTGCTCGGCGGCCTGCTGCTGGATCGCTGCAACGGCATCAAGGTGGTGCTGTTTGTGTATACCGGGTTACTGGCAGCGCTGGGCGGGGTTGGCCTGTCCGTGGGCATCATCCCCATGGCCACTGCCGGTTTTGCAGCCGGGTTGTTTGTGATGGCTGCGCAATTGGTGCTTTATGCCCTGGCCCCACCCTCCTATCCAACGTCGGTGCGCGCCACCGGCGTCGGCGCAGCGGTAGCGATCGGTCGTTTAGGCTCGGTGGCCGGCCCCTTGGCGGCCGGGCAGATTCTGGCGGCCGGAGCCGGCACCACCGGTGTCTTGCTGGCCACTTCACCCGGTTTGGTGATTGCGGCATTGACAATCATCAGCGTCATTGCCCGCTCGGCTCCGTTGAACGTGGCGATGAGCAAGGCCAAGGCCTGAGGTTAGTGGTGCATCTGAGTGCGTAAGCGGGTTTTCCGGGGCAGTAGGGTCTTCTTGAGGGTTTGCGGGCACATTCAGTTGACAAGCTTGCGCTCAATCTCCAAACCTCATGTGAGTGGAGAGCGTTTGATCCTGAGAGTGCGCTCGCGCTGCGTACAATCAGGATCGATTATTCGAGCAGAAGCGGAGCAACTGAAATGATGAACCTGATGCACTGGCGCCTATTGGTTGCCGTTGCCGACTCGAAAAACGTCTCCCGTGCTGCCGAACGCTATGGCATTACCCAATCGGGCGCCAGCCAAGCCCTCACCCAAATGGAGGAAGCACTGGGCGTGAAGGTGTTTGTGCGTGATCGCCGCCAAACCACAGTGACGGCGATAGGACAGCAAATTATTGATCGGGCACGGCGCATGCTGAGCGAGTTCGAATCCATCCAGAATCTGGTGGACGCCTCTCGAGGATCCCTCGGACGAATCAAACTGGCCAGTTTCCCGTCAGTGTTCGCTTCTTTGCTACCTGCTTTGCTGCAGAGCTTCAGTCGGCTGCATCCAGGCATCGAAATCGTATCCCTGGAAGGCACCGATGAGGAGGTGGAGCAATGGCTATCCAACAACAGCATCGACCTGGGAGTGGTGATGAACCCTTGCCATGAGCGCGGCGCTTTATTGTTGGGACGCGATTCCTGGGTCGCCGCAGTACCCGCGACTCACGACTTGGCGAGAAGGTCCTCGGCCAGCTCAGTAAGCCTGGAGGAACTGGTGGATGAGCCCTTCGTCCTTGCTACGGGTGGTTGCCGTCTCAACGGTCAGTCATTGGTCGAGCAAGAGGGCTTGAGCCTCACGGACGTGAAAATAACCGTGCGTGACTGGGCGTCCGCGTTCGCGCTGATCAGTGACGGCATGGGGATATCGATCGTTCCCGCCTCTACCCTGCCACTTGATCGAAGGGGTATACGCGTTTTTGAACTCAGCACTCCGATTTATCGCGAGTTCGGCCTGGTCTGCTCACCGGCCGGTGAATGTTCGCCATCGGCACAGGCTTTCTTGAATGAAGTAAGGAAGTCGACATTGAGCACTCAGATCCCCATGACAGTGCGCAGTGCCCAGTCCCAAGTCGCCTGAGCCAACATAAGAACACCTAATGATGGATGCTTAGGATTCTAATTTTACCGAATCCTCATGTGACTCCAGAATGTCTAAACCGTGACTTACAGCCGCTCTCATTGCAATTTTTGAGGCACCACGCTGGGCTAGCGTTTACTCGTTCATCTGGAGACACCATGAAACTGTACTTTGCCCCCATGACTTGCTCACTGTCTCCTCACATCGTGCTGCGGGAATTGAACATCGCCTTTGAGTTGGTCCGGGTCGACAACCGAACCAAGCAAACCGCTGACGGATTGAACTTCCTGGATATAAACCCCAAGGGTTATGTCGCCGCTTTGGTGCTGGATAACGGTAACGTGCTCACAGAGGGGCCCGCCATTGTTCAGTACCTGGCCGATCTCGTGCCGGGTAATGCACTGGCACCGGCCAATGGCACCTGGGAACGGGTCCGTCTGCAGGAATGGTTGAACTTCATTACCTCTGAAATTCACAGCGGTTGTACGCCACTGTTCAATGCCGACATTCCAGAGTCAATCAAAGCCATTTTCAAACAAAAGCTCTTCAAACGTTTCGATTACCTGACCGGGTCGCTGAGACAGCAGGATTACTTGATGGGCACCTTTGGCCTGGCCGACAGCTATTTGTTCACCGTCCTCAAGTGGCTGCCGTTTTTCGATATGGATATTCAGGAGTGGCCAGTGCTGGCGGCGTTCATGGCGCGGATCGAGGCACGCCCCAGCGTCCGAGCCGCCATTGCGGCGGAGAGAGCGCACTATTAGCCTGACACTCTCGCCCGCTTTCGCGGCCGACAGCGGACCGCCCGCCACCGGCGTTCACGCCAAGTCAGGTGTTTGATCAGATACGGGCAGGTCCTGCAAAGTGCGGAGACTGACCGAAAGACTCGATCAGAAGTTCTGTGAGCATTCGTATCTTCCGTGCGGGATGCTGGCCTGGCGGACGGACCACGTATACACCTGCCGGGGGTGGTGGATACCGGGTCATGATCGGCACGAGTGCCCCTGAGCTCACATGTTCATAAGTCAGGCAATCCGGTAGATACGCGACTCCGAGTCCTGCGGTTGCGGCAGCCACGAGCGCGATGCCGTTGTCCGCCTTGAAGCGGCCCTGCGGCCGAGCCGTGATGACCTTGTCACCATTCATGAATTGCCACGCTTCGGTACCTTGCAGGAGAGCCTCATGGGCAATGAGTTCCTCCGGCGTCTCTGGTGCCCCATGCGCTTTTATGTAGCTTGGACTCGCGACGAGCTTGGTGTAAATCGGGCCGATTTTTCTCGCGATCAAGTTGGAATCCGGGAGATACCCGACTCGTATCGCACAATCGAACCCCTCGGCAATGAGATCAACGAAGCGGTCGCTGTAGCAGGTCTGGATATGAAGCTCGGGGTGGCGGCTTGCCATTTGCGCGAGCATGGGCGCGAAATGGGTAGGGCCAAAAGACAGCGGCGCCGCGACGCGTAAGCGACCACGAAGGGCGCCAGTCGGCAGGATCGTTTCTCTGGCTGTCTCGATTTCGGCGCAGACCCTGGCCGCATAATCCCGGAACGTGGCCCCGGCTTCAGTGAGGGCGGCCCCGCGGGTGGATCGTGCAAGCAACTGGATGCCCAGTTCTGCCTCAAGCCGGGCGAGCCTGCGGCTGACGATCGACTTGGACACGCCAAGCCGGAGCGCCGCCGGCGAAACGCCCCCAGCGTCAGCCACTTCCACGAATGTTTGCAGCTCTTCAATATCCAAAGGCAGCGTTCCTCTTTGTGCGACACAGCTAGCCTCGTGATGCTACTACTGCGTCGAAAATGGGAACAGCATAATCCTCGCTTCCTGGCAACGTCGCCACTGGCGCTCCTGGAAAACCCAATCCACTAACAACATCAGTAGAGGCGTCGTCACGGCCATGCCGGTCCTTCCGAACGTGCCCTGGCCCTGCGACGCACGTGCATAACAACTGAGTACAGGACCTAAAAATGGCAAGCGAGACTCTCCGCAACCCCCATACCGACCACCTATTGTCACCTGAGAATTCGGCGCTAATCATCATCGATTATCAGCCAATCCAGGTCTCCTCAATCCGCTCGATGTCCCGCGACGAGCTCGTTTTCAACATAACAAGCGTTGCAAAGGCGGCCGTCAACTACAACCTTCCTATCATTCATTCGACAGTCAACGTGGCAACCGGCCGCAACAAGCCGCCGATTCGAGAACTGCAGGACGTACTCGGCCATCTACCAACCTATGACCGCACCTCAATCAACAGCTGGGAGGACACCGAGTTCAAGCAGGCGGTCAAAGCAATCGGCCGCCGGAAGCTCATCATGACCGCGCTCTGGACTGAAGCCTGTTTGACGTTCCCTGTACTGGACGCGATTCAGGAAGGTTATGAGGTTTATGTGCCGGTCGACGCAGTCGGCGGCACATCGCCCGCAGCGCACGAGGCAGCCCTACGCCGAATCGAGCAGGCAGGTGCGAAACTCATCAGCCGTGTGCAGATGTACTGCGAGCTGCAGCGCGATTGGTCACGCGAGTCGACTATCCCCGGCTTCATGGGCGTGTTCGAAAACGCCGACGGTTTTAATGCCGAAAAGGCCGTTGAGCAAAGAACCAGGAACGCCTCAAACAGTTGATACGTGAAGAAGGTAGTGCCCGCAGTTGCGGGCACCACCTTAATTATTTAGCGTAGGTCATGCCTGATGGCAGGCCGTCACCGCCCCACCCACAAAAACCTGACAGTCCCGCCTGACCAACTCTCGCTCCCGGCACGTCCGTTATTCCCCGATCACTCCCGCATACACCGACCGGTCGACATTGCCACCCGACAGAATCACTCCCACTGTTTCCCCCGCCCGGGCTTCACGCTCCTGAATAAGCGCTGCCAAGGCGGCGGCCCCGGCCCCTTCGGCGAGGTTATGGGTGTCGGTGTAATAGACGCGCATGGCCTCGGCAATTTCCTGCTCGCTGACCGCGACGATCCGTGCGGCCCCGGCTGCGTAGATAGCGAAGGCTGCGGGAATCGGTTTGCGCACGGCCAGGCCATCAGCAAAGGTATTTGCCGAGGCGGTTTCGTGTATTTCGCCCGCCTCAAAAGACAATTTTGCGGCCGCGGCTTCACTGGACACCACGCCCACCACCTGGGTTTTCAGGCCCAACGCGTCGCGGGCGGCGATCACGCCACAAATGCCCGACCCGCAGCCAATCGGTACATAGACAGTATCGAGATGCGGCGCGGCCGTGAACAGCTCCAGGGCGTAAGTGGCCACGCCTTTGACCAGTTCCGTGTGAAACGGTGGCACCAGGAACAGGTCATGCTCTTGTGCCAAACGGGCGGCCTCTTCACGGGCCTCATCAAAATCTCGTCCCCACTCAATGACTTCGCCACCAAAGCCGCGCATGGCATTGTTCTTTTCCACCGAGTTGCCCTGCGGCACGACAATCAACGCCTTCAAACCCAGCGCGCTCGCCGCCAGCGCCAGGCTCTGGCCATGATTGCCGCGGGTGGCGGTGACAATGCCCTTTGCACCGGGATGTTCACGCTTGAGCCAATGCATGAAGGTGATACCGCCGCGTATCTTGAAAGCGCCGGTGGGGGTGTGGTTCTCGTGCTTGACCCACACCGTGCAACCCAGCCGCTGAGCCAGCAATGGCCAGGAATATTGGGCGGTGGCAGGCATCACCTGGTAAACATGGCGAGCCGCCTGTTCTATGTCGTCACGAGTCAGTCGGTGCATGAAGTTATCTCCCTGAGTGGTTACCCAGTCTAGACATCGCCGCCGTGGGACGGCTTTCAAAAAACCGACCTGACTTTTGCGCCGTTTCTTCACTACTATGACCCTCATGAACCATCGAAACCGCCTACAGCCATCGCTCTTGTCTGAACCGGTCCGTCGTGTCGAGACCGGGACCTGGGCGATCGAATTATTACCCAGCGCCGCTTATTCGACCCGCTATGTGGCGACCCAGGCCTCGATCGGTTTTGCCTTCGACAGCCAGCGCGGCGTGCACGCCTTGGGCAGCGACCGGGTGCATCCTTTCGAGGCCATGCCCAACGGCCTGGCATTCGTTCCCGCTGGCTGCGACGTGTTTTCTGAATCCTTGATGGGCGGTGAATACCTGCGCATAGCCCGTACTGACGGTATCCTCCTGACGGGGGATCGCCCATTCAACAATCGCATTGATCAGCAGGCCATTCACCTCGCGCTGCGAATGCGCGGCGCGCTGTTACGTGCCTGCGTGGAAGATGACTGGGAAACCTGGGCCTTGGCACTGGCGCAACGGGCGACGGGTGACGCGGCGTTGTCGACACCGTGCCAAGGCGCTATCACCCCCCGGCGCATGCGCTTGCTTGATGAGTTTATCGAGGCGAGTCTTGACGGGCCGCTGGGGGTATCGGCAATGGCAGGCCTGCTTGGGTTGTCCGAAGGATATTTCATGCGGGCCTTCAGGCTCGCGACGGGGAAAAGCCCGCACAGCTACCTGATCGACCGGCGTTTGGCCAAGGCCCGAGCACTGATGCGTGATTCCACCGCCAGGCTCTCGGAAATCGCCCTCGCCTGCGGGTTCAATTCCCAGGCGCACATGGCAACCACGTTCAAGCAACGGCTCGGGGTGAGCCCGATGCAGTTGCGCTGAGCTCAACGCGGCTAACGGCGATAATAAGGGCCAACCGAGAGGCACCTGCGATTGGTCGGTGCATCAGCCTCAGAAACTGTCGCCAGTGCTGACGAAGCATGATCATCCAAAACGACCGGTGATGTAGTCCTCGGTCTGTTTCCTTTGTGGCGTGGTGAAGATGGCGTCGGTGACATCATGCTCAATCAGGTCGCCCATGAACATAAAAGCCGTGTAGTCCGAAACGCGTGCCGCTTGCTGCATGTTGTGGGTCACGATGATAACGGTGTAGTGCTCCTTCAGTTCGGTGATCAACTGCTCAATGCGTCCGGTGGAAATCGGATCAAGCGCGGAGGTGGGTTCATCCAGAAGTAATACTTGTGGTCGCAAGGCGATAGTGCGCGCTATGCACAGGCGCTGCTGCTGACCACCCGACAGGCTCTGTGCGCTCTGCTTGAGCTTATCCTTCACCTCGTCCCACAACGCGGCCCCATTCAAGGCTTGTTCCACACGCTCATCCATCTCTCGGCGGGAGAGTTGTTCGTGGTGGCGCACGGCGTAGGCGACGTTGTCGTAAATGGACATCGGAAAAGGCACCGGTTTCTGAAATACCATTCCGACATGGCTACGTAGGCGATTCATGGAGTAACCGGGAGCGAGAATGTTCTCGCCGTTGAGCATCACCTCGCCGCGCGCTTCCTGCTTTGGGTACATGGCGTAAATCCGGTTGAAAACCCGTAACAGCGTCGACTTCCCGCACCCCGAGGGCCCGATGATTGCGGTGATGCGTTTTTCTGGAATATCCATGTCGATGGACTTGAGCGAGCGCTGGTTATTGTAAAAAAACTCCAGGTCACGCACGCGAATTTTAGTGTTCTGGTTGGCAACGTCACGGCTATTCATCAGGTCAACCTATTGCGCAAAAGGATCAAACGGGACAGCAAGCTGAGCACCAGCACAAAGAGTGTCAGCACCAATGCTCCGGCCCATGCCAGAGCGTGCCAGTCATCGAACGGGCTCATCGCGTACTGGAAAATCACCACAGGAACGCTGGCAATCGGCTTAAGAACATTGCTGCTCCAGAACTGGTTGCCGAAGGCCGTAAACAGTAGCGGCGCTGTTTCACCGGTAATTCTGGCCAGGGCAAGCAGGATCCCGGTTACCACACCGGCCTTGGCTGATCGCAGCACAATCTGCAGGGTCAACTTCCATTGCGGAACGCCCAGCGCCAGCGCCGCTTCGCGCATCGTTGAGGGTTGCAGTTGGAGCATTTCATCAGTTGTCCGCACGACGACTGGAATCACCAACAGCGCCAATGCCAGAGCACCGGCGATTGCGGAAAAACCGACCTGATGGTTAGTCAGCACGTTTAACGGCAGGACTACGCCGGTGTAAATGAACAGTCCCAGAACAATGGAGGGGGCTGAAAGTAGAATGTCGTTAATGAAACGGACCGTGGTTCCCAGGCGCGAGTGTCGGGCGAACTCCGCAAGCCAGATGCCTGCCATCAACCCAATGGGTGTCCCGATCAAAAGGGCAATCGCGGACATCAGCGCGCTGCCATAGAACGCATTCGCCAGACCGCCCTGCGTACCGGGTGGCGGCGTCATCTGAGTAAACAGATGAAGATTCAGTGCCTCAAATCCGTTGATCACCGTGGTCATCAGAATCCAGATCAGCCAGATGAGACCGAAGGCCGTGGCGCCACAACTGAGCAGCATTGCAAACCGATTCTTGAAGGCGCGCATCCGGTAAAGCCGTTCATTACCCGTCATAGACCCTCCTTGCGTGAAAGCCGCATAAGCAGGAGTCGCGCTAACGCCAATACGATGAAAGTGACGACGAACAACAAGAAACCCAGCGCGATGAGCGCGGAGCGATGCAGGTCGGTATAGGCTTCGCTGAACTCGTTGGCGATGACCGAAGCGATGGAACTGCTGGGCATCAGCAATGAAGCGGAGAACTGTTGAGCGTTACCCAATACGAACGTTACCGCCATGGTCTCGCCCAATGCGCGCCCGAGCCCCAAAAAAATCCCGCCGACCACCGCAGACCGTGTGTAGGGCAGCACGATGTCCCAGACCACTTCCCACGTGGTACTGCCTAGCGCGTAAGCAGACTCTTTGAGGGTTGTGGGAACGCTACGGAACACCTCGTGCATGACGGAGGTGATGAAAGGCATGATCATGATTGCCAGCACGATGCCGGCGGTCAGCATGCCGATACCTAATGGAGGGCCCTGAAACAGCGATCCAACCACCGGAAGTTCGCCCAGATAATCATTGATCCAGGGCGATAGATATTCGGCCATGAACGGGCCAAAAATGAACAAGCCCCACATGCCATAA
Organism: Pseudomonas hefeiensis; assembly: GCF_030687835.1. Taxonomy (NCBI): domain Bacteria; kingdom Pseudomonadati; phylum Pseudomonadota; class Gammaproteobacteria; order Pseudomonadales; family Pseudomonadaceae; genus Pseudomonas; species Pseudomonas hefeiensis. The sequence goes on along the minus strand of NZ_CP117449.1, from coordinate 2,735,989 downwards.
ATAATCGATGGGATTCCCGCGAGCAATTCAACTGCCGAAGCGACCGGCATGCGCAGCCAAGGCGGCGCTAACTCGGTAAGGAATATCGCGATGCCAAAGCTGATGGGTACTGCTATCAGCAATGCCAAAAAAGACGTCACGAGTGTGCCGTAAATCGGCACCAAAGCACCAAAGCGGTTATTAACCGCATCCCAATCCGTGCTTGTCAGAAAGTCGAGGCCAAATGTCTTGAGCGCAAGACTGCCGCCCCAAAGTGTCGATGCTGCAATACTCACCAGAAGCACCAACACCAGCATCGCGGCGGCCAGCATCGAACGCTTGAACCAGAGATCATGACGCTGGTCGAGATGCGCACGCCTGTCACTCGCAACATCGCTGGTGCGCAGGGTCATGGCCAGGGGTTGGACTGTGTCGTTCATCATACGTCTGCTCACAAACAAACCCCTTCGCCAGGCAAAAACCTGCCTGACGAAGGGGTGGTTGAGATGGTGCTGAATCAATGGGCGAAATCAGACTTCCAGTAACCTTCAATCCGCTTGACCAAGGAATCAGGCAAGGCGACATAGTCCAGCGCCGAAGCTTGTTGCTGGCCGTTCTCCAGTGACCATTTAAAGAAGTTGAAGGCGGCCTGGCTTTGCTCCGCATTTTTTGGCTGTTTGTACATAATGATCCAGGTCGTCGCGGTGATCGGCCATGCGTTATCGCCAGGTGCATTGGTCATGATCAGGTTGAAGTCCTTGGCGTTAGCCCAGTCCGCCGTGTCGGCTGCCGCTTGGAACGCTTTGGCATTGGGCTGAATGAATTTCCCGGAAGCGTTTTTCAACTGCGCGTGAGTCATCTTGTTTTGCAGGGCGTAGGCGTACTCAACATAACCGATTGAGTTTTTGATTTGCTTGACGTAAGCGCTGACGCCTTCGTTACCTTTGCCACCTACCCCGACCGGCCAAGGCACAGTGGTGCCGAAACCGATTTTTGATTTCCAGCCATCACTCACTTTAGCGAGGTAGTTGGTGAAGTTATAGGAGGTGCCAGAGCCGTCCGAGCGGTGAACGACGGTGATTTTACTGCCGGGCAATTTCATGCCGGGGTTCAGGGCAACGACAGCCGGATCGTTCCAGACGGTGATTTCACCCAGGTAAATTTTCGCCAGGGTTTCACCATCGAGCTTCAGTTGGCCCGGCGAAATACCCTCGATATTCATCACCGGCACGATCCCGCCAATCACACTTGGAAACTGGCCCAGCCCACTGGCTTTAAGATCCTCAGCAGACAACGGCGCGTCGGACGCACCAAAATCTACCGTTGCAGCCTTGATCTGAGCGATACCGCCGCCCGAGCCAATAGACTGGTAGTTGATTCGGTTTTTGGAGCTTTTGCCGTAGTCCTGTGACCACTTGGCCAAGACCGGATATACGAAACTGGAACCTGCCCCTGTTACGTCGGTTGCATGGGCAAGACCGCTTATGCACAGAGAAGCGAGCAGGACAGAAAGGCTTTTTTTTGTCAGCAACGTCACGAAAGCACCTCAATTGAAGGGGGTGAGTGGAAGTACCCACCTATCTGAGAAGTGACGATTTAATTCTTTAAATATTTCTGTCCCATGACAGTTCTGGCGTTATGGCAGCATTCTGAATTAAGTTAATTTCATAAAAATGTGCTCGCCTTGGGGCTGAAAAAGTGCCACGGCAGTTGCTCTACGCGCTGCACAGAGGCAACGCATTTCGACTGCCGAGGAACTGACGCATAACACCCCATCAAGCGGGCGACGAACGATCACCAAAGGGCGATATCGTAGGTAAGGTAGAGCCGGTTACTGTCCCGTCCCCTCGAGAATTCAGAGCGGTAGACGTAATTGCGCAGCTTCACGCCCAACCCTTTGAAGGAGCCCTGTTGCACCACATAAGCCAGCTCAGCATCGCGCTCCCACTCTTTGATGGTGGTGTTGGACGCTCCATCGTCGCCGCTAAGGTAACGAGTGGAGAACGTCAGGCCGGGAACACCCAGGGCGGCGAAGTTGTAACCGTAGTTGAGCATCCATGTCTTCTCGTCTTCCTCTATGAACTTGCCTATGCCTGCGTTGCTGAAAGAATAAACGGACGCGCCGCTGATGTAGGGCAGTCCAGCGTCGCCCTTCAGTGTTTGATAGCCGCCGCCTACGGTATGACCTGCGACAGCGTAAGACAGTTGGCCGCTGAGCATATGGTTGTCGATTTTACCGCCATAGGCAGAACCGCTATCAACACTGCGGAAGTAACGCAGATCACTGGTCAGCACGCCTGGGCCGAGCGGCAGATCATGCTGGACACCCGCGAAGTTCTGACGATAGAAGTTCTCCAGTTCGCCATAGAAGTAGCTGAGGCGAATCGTCTTGCCCACCTTGTAATCGGCACCGAGGTAACTGAAATCCCCTGATTTATCGCCACGATAGCCGTCTGGCACGATGGGCATACTGTCGCTCGAATCTCGCAACTTGAAACGATCAAGATAGCCGCCGGTCAGGCTAAGGTTGTCAATGTCGGTGCTCGTGAACTGGCCGCCCTGGTAGGTCTGAGGCAGCAGTCGGGAATCGTTGTAAATGAGCACCGGCGTTTTAGGGAGCAACGTACCGTATTTGACGGTGGTCTTGGCAAATCGGGCCTTGGCGGTCATCCCGAAGCTCGCAAACTCATCGGCGGCACGGCCGTCATCATGCAACGGCAGCAGGCCGGTGCCGCTACGACCGCGGCCAGAGTCGAGCTTGATCCCCAGCAGGCCCATAGCATCAATACCCAGGCCGAGGCTGCCAGGCGTGAATCCCGACTGATAATCAAGCAAAAAGCCTTGGCCCCATTCGGTTCGCTCGCTCTTGGCGGTATTTGCCGCGCGCGTACTCATGCCATGTTCATCGCGGAAATTTTCATTGATGTAAACATTGCGCAATTGCAGCTTAAGTTTGCTGTCGTCGATAAAACCTTGCGCACTGGCATTGGCCAGCGGCAACAAAGCCAGGAGCGTCAATAAAGCTCCACAGTTATAAACAGAGGTCATATCAAACTACTCATTGTTGTTATTTGGAATGCAGGCAGCCGTCCACCCCACTGGCGTGGGGCGTCAGGCAGTTAAAGAGGCGTGGGTGATCAGGAGAACAGACTTATTGCCCCAGTCAGCAGTGCCAACGCCGTCACGACCAAGGAGGTAAGCACCGCCCACTTCACGGTGGCTTTCTGGAAGTCGCCCAGATCACGGTCCACCATGCCGACCAGCAGCAGGGTCGAGGCCACCAGCGGACTCATCAGGTGTACCGGTTGGCCAAGAATGGAGGCCCGTGCAATCTCGACCGGATCAATACCATAGGCCGCAGCCGCGTTGGCCAGGATCGGCACGACACCGAAGTAGTAGGCATCGTTGGACAATACGAAGGTCAGCGGCATGCTGGTAATCGCAACCACCAGCGGGAACAGATGGCCCCAGGAAGGCGGAATCCAGTCGACCAGGGTTTGCGCCAGCGCATCGACCATTTTCGTCCCGGAGAAGATCCCGGCGAAGATCCCCGCGGCAAACACCAGCAGGACCACGGTCATGGCGTTGCCCGAATGAGCGAGGATTCGTTCTTTCTGAATATCCAGTTGCGGATAGTTGATCATCAATGCCAGGACAAAACCGATCAGGAACAGGATCGCCGAGTGCATGAGGCCCATCACCAGCGCAACCATCACTGCAGTCACCAGCAGCAGGTTGACGTAGGCCAGTTTCGGGCGCTTGTGCGGCGTGTCTTCAATAATCGCCTTGATGTAGCAGTTACCCCCACCGCTTTGCAGATGGGTGTTGCCGATGCGCTTGCGTTCGGCACGCCCCAGCAGGAACGCCGTGAACACCACCCACACCGCACCGCCAATCATGGTCGGCAGCAAAGGTACGAAATACTCGCCGGCATCCAGGCCCAGCGCTGCGATCGCACGGGTCGCCGGGCCGCCCCAGGGCGTCATGCCGCTCATGATGCTCAACGAGAGCATGGAAATGGTCGCCAGGATCATCGGGTTCATGCCGATGCGCTTGTACAGCGGCAACATCGCTGCACAGGTGATCATGTACGTGGTCGTGCCGTCACCGTCCAGCGCCACCAACAGCGACAGCAGCGCAGTGCCCACTGCGATCTTCATCGGATCACCGTTGACCCGCTTGAGGATCTTGCGGATCAGCGGGTCGAACAGACCGGCGTCGATCATCAGGCCGAAAAACAGGATCGCGAACAACAGCAATGCCGCCGACGGCGCGACCATCTTCAGGCCGTCCAGCATCATTTTGCCGGTGGTGCCGCCAAAACCGCCGATCACTGCAAAGACTATTGGCACCACCGTCAAAGCGACGATCGGTGACAAACGTTTGGTCATTATCAGAAAGGTGAAGACCACCACCATGGCCAAGCCAAGTAAAGCGAGCATATGTCAGATCTCTTGTTGTTATTGAGTCGCTGATGCAATGACGAAGTCTGCCTGGGCTATCCGGCCAGGCGTTGGGAAACCGTGGCGTAGACGTAACCTGAGAAAAGCCGGCGGGCGGTACGCACCACCGAGGCACGAATGGTCTCACCCTTTTCGCCGGTGTAGGACAGCACGACGTCTATACCGCCGCTTGGGTGTTCAATACGAACCTGCTGCAGACGTGGCTCGCTAATACCGCCGAGCAACTGCGCCACTACGCTGCCTTCGGTCACGCAAGCGGTGGCCAGACCGATGGAGCCAGTGATCGCCAGGGCGCGGTGACAGTTGTGCGGCATGAAATAGCGCACCTGGACCGTCCCGCCCGACCTGGCAGGAGACACCAGCACCGGCTTGGGGATGACCTTGTCACTGACATCACCCAAGCCCATGGCCAGGCCGGCTTTGAGTCGCAGGGACTCCAGACGTTGCAGGAACGCCTTATCGGCGTCCAGTTCGGCAGGACTTTCATCGCCGCGCTTGCCCAGCTGACCGGCCTCGACGATCAGCATCGGCATCGCCATGTCGATACAGGTCACCGGGATGCCATCGATCAGATCCAGAGATTGCCCGGTCGGGAAGAGTTTGCCGGTCTTGCTGCCAGCCGCATCCAGAAAGGTCAGTTGCACCGGAGCCGCCGTGCCAGGCACGCCGTCGATGGCAGTGTCCCCTTCATAGCTGACCTTGCCCCCAGGGGTTTGCACCTCTGAATTTACGAAAGTCCCGGTGTTGAGGTTGCGGATGCGCACTCGGGTCAGGTCGCCGGCAGGCTTGACCAGCCCCTGCTCGATGGCGAACGGGCCGACAGCGCACAGCATATTGCCGCAGTTGGGTGCGGTATCGACCCGGCGCTGGGAAACCATGACCTGGACGAACAGATAGTCGACATCCGCGTCAGGGTGCAACGATGGGCTGACGATTGCCACTTTGCTGGTTTGTGGGCTGCCGCCACCGATGCCGTCGATTTCCAGCTCATGGCCGGACCCCATCAGGTTGAGCAGCAGCTCATCACGTTCGGCGATGGCACTGGGCAGATCCCAGGCAAGAAATACGGGCCCTTTGGAGGTACCACCGCGCATCAGCACACAAGGAATTCGCTGCATGAACACTAACTCTTGTTGATCAATCTGGATAATTGATGTTCTGGACACAAGAGTGTCAGGGTTTTAAAAGTGTTTCCAATGCAAAGATCAGAGCAATTATTGCGTTTCACGAATGAATTAATTTACGATGATTTCCCGGCGCATTGCTCTTGCCCCAGTGAGAAAGAACATGGAATACGAGCTTCAGGACATACGATCTTTCGTGAAAATCGCTGAATTAGGCAGCTTCCACGAAGCAGCCGATGCGCTGCATCTTTCTCAGCCGGCCCTTAGCCGACGCATGAAAAAACTGGAGGAAGGCCTGGGGACAGCCTTGCTCGATCGCACAACCCGAAAGGTCAGCCTGACCAGCGTCGGGCGCGATTTCTTGCCCAAGGCGCGGCGTTTGCTGGATGATTTCGACGACTCGATTCTCAACATTCGCGAACTGGCCGAGCGCCAGATCGGTCGGGTGACCTTGGCTTGTATCCCCACCGCTGCCTTCTATTTCCTGCCTTCAGTGATCCGCCTCTATAACGAGCGCTACCCAAAAATCCGCATCCGCCTGCTCGACCTCAGTGCAAACGAAGGGCTCGAGGCGGTACTGCGTGGCGAAGCCGATTTCGGTATCAATATGATGAGTGGCCAGCACCCGGATATCGAGTTCGTGCCATTGGTCAACGAACCTTTCGTTTTAGCTTGTCGACGCGACCATGAACTGGCCGGACGCAGCTCGGTAAGCTGGTCTGAGCTCAGCGATTACCGACTGATCGGTGTCGGTCGTCTCAGCGGCAACCGAATGCTGCTGGACCACGCATTATCGGGCTTGAGCTGGCGTCCGCAGTGGTTCTACGAAGTGCAGCACTTGTCTACGTCGTTGGGATTGGTCGAGGCAGGCCTGGGGGTGTCGGCCATGCCCAGCCTGGCAATGCCGGCCGAGGATCATCCGACATTGGTCAGCGTGCCGTTGATTGAACCGGTGGTAAACCGATCGCTGGGCCTGGTCTATCGAAGGGGCGCATCGCTCTCCCCGGCAGCGGAAAAATTTGTCTCGATATTGCTTGAACAATGGGAACACTGATTTTTCGGTGTCCATGATCAGAACTGGAGTCGAGCTTTAGGCCCAACCTACCAATGGCAGCAACACCGAGACCCGGAAGCGGCGCGGACTACTTTTGCGCCAGTAGCGCTTTGCGTTCGGCCTTTTCGTGTTTCATTGCGGCTATCTCACGCTCGCAGGCTTGGACGTCAAAGGAATTGTCCCATTTGGCAATCGCGATAGTGCCAATGCCGTTACCAATCAGGTTGGTCACTGCCCGTGCTTCGTTGAGGAATCGGTCGATGCCCAACAGCAAGACCAGACCTGTCAAAGGTATGGAGTGGATGGTTGTGAGCGTAGCTGCAAGCGTCACGAACCCCGCGCCCGCTACGCCAGCCGAGCCCTTGGACGTCAGCAGGAATACACCGAGCAGAATCATCTGATCCATAAAAGTCAGCGGCGTATTAGTCGCCTGGGCGATAAAGATGGCGGCCATGGTGAGATAGATGCAGGTGCCATCGGCATTGAATGTGTATCCCGTTGGCAACACCATGCCCACGACTGATTTCTTGCAGCCCAGTTTTTCAAGCTTCACCATCATTCGAGGAAGCACGGCTTCGGTCGAGCAGGTGCCAAGCGTGATGAGAATTTCATCTTTGAAGTAGCGCAGAAATTGCATCAACGGCATACCCGACCATCGGGCAACCGCACCCAGCACGACCACGATGAAAATCAAGGTCGTGATGTAGAGCGCGACCAGCAACTGGCCGAGCGACAGCAAGGTGCCAATCCCGTACTTGCCAATGGTGAACGCCATACCGGCGCCTGCACCAATCGGCGCCAAGCGCATGACCATTGCCACGATCTTGAACAGGCCCTGCAGGAACAGATCAATGGTGTTGATCAGCGGCTTGCTGGTTTCGCCCATTTGAACCAGGGCAACCCCCATCAAGACCGAAAGCAGGATGACCTGAAGCATGACGCCATTGGAGAACGCACCCATGAAGGTGTGCGGGATGATGTTGAGAAAGAAATCAATGGTGCCGCCTTGCTGACTGGCAGCGTGACTGTACTTGCTGATAGCGCTTGCATCGAGCGCGCTGGCATTGATGTTCATGCCCACGCCTGGCTTCACGACGTTGACCACAATCAGGCCGACGACCAAGGCGATGGTTGAAAGAATCTCAAAGTAGATCAGCGCCTTTACGCCAATGCGCCCGACCTCTTTGATACTGCCCATCTTGGCGATACCCACGACGACGGTACCGAAAATAATGGGCGCCAACAGCATCTTGATCAGCTTGATGAAACCATCGGCAAAGGGTTGGAGCTTGGCTCCAATATCAGGCACGAAGTAACCGATCGCAGCACCGATCACGATGCCGAGCAGCACTTGCACATACAGCTGGCTATACCAGCGGGATTTGGAGATTTCCACGAAAGCACCTCATTTTATTGTTGTGATGGGCATGTGGCTTGGCGTCAGTGGATGACGCCTGACACTGCGGCCTCTTCACAGAGACCGCAGATCGAGGGGGAATCAGCCTTCGCCCAACTCACGCATGACTGCGTACAAAGCGGACTTGGCTTCGAAGCCGACACCTGGAATATCCGGCAGACCTACGTAGCCATTTTCCACGCGAATTCCGTCAGCGAAGCCACCGAAAGGCTGGAACACATCAGGGTACGATTCGTTACCGCCCAGGTGCAGACCCGCTGCGATGTTCAGGGACATCTGGTGACCACCATGGGGAACGACGCGGCGCGAAGACCAACCCATGTTTTCCATCACCTTCAGGGTGCGCATGTACTCCACGAGCCCGTAGGACAGCGCACAGTCAAACTGCAGGTAGTCGCGATCAGGGCGCATGCCACCGTGGCGCAGCAGGTTACGGGCATCCTGATGGGAGAACAGGTTTTCACCGGTAGCCATCGGCAGTTCATAGTGATTTGCAAGCTCGGCCTGGAGCGCATAGTCCAGCGGATCGCCAACCTCTTCGTACCAGAACAGGTTGTACTTCTTGATGGCCTCTGCGTACGCAATACCGGTCTGCAGATCGAAGCGACCATTGGCATCGACCGCCAGTCGACGACCGTCCCCAACCACTTCAAGTACCGCTTCGATACGACGGATATCTTCGTCCAGGGGCACCGCACCGATCTTCATCTTGACCACGTCGTAGCCACGATCCAGATAGCTCTGCATTTCCGCCTTGAGCTTGGTCTGGTCTTTGCCGGGGTAGTAATAGCCGCCCGCGGCGTAGACCCAGACTTTGTCATCTGCCACGCCGTCACGGTAACGGTCAGCCAGCAGGCGATACAGGGGTTTGCCTTCAATCTTGGCAACGGCATCCCATACGGCCATGTCAATGGTGCCCACTGCGACGGAGCGTTCGCCGTGGCCACCTGGCTTTTCGTTGGTCATCAGGGCTTTCCAGATGGCGAACGGATCCAGGTTGTTGTGCTCATGATCGATGAGAGACTCTGGATCTGCTTCGGTGATACGCGCCAGGAAGCGATCACGCATCAGTGCGCCTTGGCCATAGCGACCATTGGAGTTGAAACCGTAGCCGATGACAGGTTTACCATCGCGAATCACATCCGTGATGACAGCGACAACCGAGCAGGTCATTTTCGAAAAGTCGATGTAGGCGTTAGCGATTGGGGAGGCAATGGAAACAGTTTTTTCGCGGATGTCTACGATGCGCATGACGGGGTCCTCTTGTTGTTTGTAGCCTCACGTTATGCTTTGCGATGGCACCCGCCCAATGCTATTAATGCCGCGCCCTATGCACAGGAGGCATTGCCCTTGGAACTCGTCTGGCTAGAAGATTTTTCAGCACTTGCGGAGTACGGCAGCTTTGTTCGTGCCGCCGAAGCACGGCACGTTACTCAGCCGGCCTTCAGTCGCAGAGTCCGCTCACTGGAGAACTGGATGGGGGTGGAATTGTTCGTGCGCACGCCTCAGGGAGCGACCCTGACCGAGGCTGGAAGGCAGGTTTTGCCAAGCGCTCAGGAGGCGGCCAGACGCTTGTACAGGATGCGCAACGAAGCTCAGGAAGTGGCCGGAATGGCCGCTAAATCGCTGCAGTTCGCGGCAACCCATTCCCTGTCGTTTACCTTCTTTCCACGGTGGCTTAGAAGCGCGGAAAACGGTGCCCCAATCGAGGCGGTGCAATTGCATTCAGATAGCATGGCTGTCTGTGAGCAGATGCTGATCCATGGCCAGGTTCAGTTTCTGCTGTGCCACCGCCATCCCGATGTGCCACCGTTACTCGCCCCTGATCAGTTCATCGGCAAGAAAGTTGGCGAGGATGTACTCGTGCCCTTGGCAAGCGCCTCCGCCAATTTCGGCGACTCACCTGAAACACTGCCCTACCTGGCATACACCCAAGAATCGGGTCTTGGCCGCATCGTTGCTCACCGACTCCATGGCAAGCAGGATTACCTTCACCTCAAACCTCTTTTCAGCAGTCACCTTGCTGCAGTGCTGATGTCCATGGCCCTGGAAAGCAAGGGAGTTGCGTGGCTGCCCAAAAGCCTGACAGAACAGGAGATGGCTGATGGGCGGCTGGTCAGGGCACTCGACGAAAGCTGGGATATTCCATTGGAAATTCATCTCACCCGTCCCACCGCCCCAATCAGCCCCTCTGCCGAGGCGTTCTGGGCCAAGCTGGGACAATAGATCCAACTAGCCACCGACCAGCGAAGTCGCCAGCAAGGCCTCCAGCCCCATCGGCTTGGCAAAATAATAACCTTGGGCCTGCCCTGCCCCCATCTCTCGCAGCAAGAGCAACGTCTCTTCATCTTCGACACCTTCGGCCACCACGCTAAGGTCCAGTGATTCGGCCATACGCACGATCGCCCGGACGATCGCGCGACTGCGCGGGCTGGTGGTCAGTTCAAGAATGAACGACTTGTCGATCTTCAAACCGCTGAAACGGTATTGATGCACATAGCTCAGGGATGAAAACCCTGCGCCAAAGTCATCGAGCACCACCGACATGCCGTTGTCGGCCAATTGCTGCATGGTCAGTCGGGCGATGGCAGGCTCGGCCACCAGCGCACCTTCAGTCAACTCCAGGCAGATCCGCGACGGCGCGACGTTGTTGCGTGCCAACAGTGCCAGCACATCATCGGCAAAATCCGGGCGCGTCATGCTGTAGCTGGAGCAATTGACATGCACCGGTGGCCAATTGGCGTGTGGGGGTTGTGCGAGGATCACCGCGACGCTGGTAAGCATGTACAGGTCCAGTCGGCCGATCAGCCGCAACCCCTCGACATCGGGCAGAAACTCGCCCGGCGCAATGATCCGGCCGCCCGGCTGATGCCAGCGGATCAGCGCTTCAAGGGCCACCAGCTCGCCGCTTTCGACGCTGACAATCGGCTGGAAATACGGCAGCAGTTCGTCGGTACGCTTGAGCGCATTGCGCAGGGCCCCCTCACGCTCGACCTGGTCCGAGACTTCACGACGCACTTCCTGGTTGAACACCGCGTAACTGTCGCGTCCGGCATTCTTGACCCGGTACATCGCCGCATCGGCATCGCGCAGCAAGTCAGCGGGCTCGTGGTGAAACTGACTGTCGGCACTGACAATACCGATACTGCAAGACGAAAAAACTTCGTGGCCATTGATGAAAAACGGCAAATCGAATACCGACAGAATCCGCTCGGCAATTTCGATCACCACCTCCAGGGTCGCCTCAGGCGCCAGCACTGAAAACTCATCGCCCCCCAGGCGGGCCAGCATGTCGGTGTCTCGCAGGCAACTGCGCAAGCGGTGGGCGGCTTGCATCAACAACAGGTCGCCAAAATGGTGGCCGAAGCTGTCGTTGACCATCTTGAAACGGTCGAGATCGATGAACATCACCGACAGTTGCCCACCCTCGTTCTCGAACCGCGACCAGGCCAGATTGAGGCGCTGCTGCAGGTAGGTGCGATTCGGCAGCCCGGTCAGCGCATCGTGGGCGTTTTCGTGTTGCAGCTTGGCGTTGGCGTGATCCAGTTCACGGGTGCGGTCCTGCACCCTGGCTTCGAGCTTGAGGTTGGCGGCATGGATCGCTTCTGCGGCCGTACGGCGCGACAACGCCGTATCAATGTGCCGTGACACGAACGTCAGCAGTTCCTGATCGCGCAGGGTGTAGCGCACCTGGGAGGTATAGCTCTGCACTGCCAGCACACCCCGTACCACATCGCCATCGAACAACGGAATGCCCAGCCAGGAATGGAATCGGACCGATTCGTAGGCCAGTTCGAGCTCACCCTGCGCAGACAACCGATCAGCGTCGAAAGGGTCAATCAGACAAGGACGGCGCTGGCGGATCACGTACTCGGTCAGGCCCCGGCACCCACGTCGTGCCGCCGGCAGGGTGGTTCTGCGCTCATCGACATAATACGGAAAGGTCACTTCACCGATGGCATCGTCGAACAGCGCGATGTAGAAGTTCTCCGCGAACAGCAAATCACCGACAATGCCATGCAAGGTTTGGAAAAGCTCCGCCATGTCGCCAGGCTGGCTGGACAGTTCTGTAATCTGAAATAGCGCGCTCTGCAGATGTTCGGCGCGCTCTCGGTCTGCCACTTCCTGTCTCAACGCGTCGTTGACTGCCGACAGCTCCAGCGTACGACGCATCACCGTCTCCTCCATGCCCTCACGGTGCAGAATCCGGTCCAGCGCCATGGCCACGTGCCGGGCCACCACCAGAAACAGCGCGCGGTCTTCGGCGCTGTAGATGCGCGCAACGTCGTAGACCTGCATGGCAAGCATGCCGAACACTTCATCGGCGGCATTTTTCAACGCAGCGCCCATCCAGAATTCGGGACGATCACCCACGCAGTAGAAACGGCCCTCGGCCTGAGCGGCGCAAATGCCTGCGGCGTCGATCAGCAACGGCTGACCGGTGGTCAACACCTGGCCGGTCAACGACAGATGTGAAGGGTCGAGGTATTCGTAGTGTTGGGACTCCACGGCATCGACGTCGATGATGTCGACGTAGTACGGGTAGTCGATTTTTCCGCTGTGCGGGTCATACAGCGCAAGATAAAAGTTCTCGGCATCGATCAGGCTGGCGAGCAGCCGGTGGACCCCCACCAGGAACACGGAGCGGTCGCGGGTGGAACTGGCCAGGTAGGTAATTTCATACAGCACACGCTGAGTAATCTGGGCACGTGCCAGGGTATTGGTCTGTACCTGGATACCCAAGCATCGGGCAAACTCGGCGAGGGCTGGTTCCTGGGCATCGGTGACTGGCGCCAGTAGCCAACCCAGCACACTTTCGCCCCGACCGGTCGGCCAGCGACACAACCGTCTGGTCCGGCAGAAGGTCTCGAACTCTGCGTTCACAACGCTTGCCGGCCACTGCACCCGTGGGTCGCCCTGCCCCACCAGATGCAGTTGTTCACCGGCACGATAAACCACCCACTGGGTGGTGTGGGTCCAGGTGCGCGCTGATTCCAGTAATTGTTCGATCGCGTCTTCGTTGCCAGCGTATGCCACGCCGGCCTCATCCGGGTTTTCTTGCAGGTGAGTTGCCACACCGTAATGGTTCGATTGCTGCGGGGGATCGCTCAACGGGCGAAAACTCATCAGCGCTCCCTGCGCCACAACGGCGAGATTGAATGACTGATTGCCGGGCAATATGCCAGTGAGCCTTCGGTGTATAGGGTCTAGAGGGTTTTTTCAATCGTTTTATTCACTTGAGTGTTTTCACGACGCAATGTGTGTTCATCGCTCGTTGAGTGTGGCCTGCGGCGGCGCTCGTCATCCCGGTTTCCCAGCCATCTGCCACCGGGCGTCCCTGCGAGCGCGGCCCGTTCATCAGGCGGTTTCTGTATAGCGCAATCGTGGCTACCACACAGCAATATGGGAATCTGCCCTGGGCTCGGTACCGCCGCACAGGACACCGCTGACCGGGTCGCGGAGGATGATTTGGCCTCGTCCGTAATCAGTCAGGTCACTGGCGATCTGCACTTCATGACCGCGTCGCGCCAAGGCATTGGCCAAGTCGCCAGAGGCACCCTGTTCGATGCCAACCTTCATCTCACCAAGCCACTGCCAGCGCGGAGCGTCCAGCGCGGCCTGCGGGTTCAGGCCGAAGTCCACCAGGTTCATCACCATCTGCACATGACCTTGGGGCTGCATGTAGCCGCCCATCACGCCGAAAGGGCCAAGAGCCTGGCCATTCTGGGTGAGGAAACCAGGGATGATGGTGTGAAAAGTCTTCTTGCCCGGGGCCAGGCAATTGGCGTGGCTCGGATCCAGGCTGAATTCCTGTCCGCGATTCTGCAAGGCAATCCCGCTGTCAGGCAGCACCACGCCGGAGCCAAATCCGTGGTAGTTGCTCTGGATGAACGAGACCATGTTGCCTTCGCCATCAGCCGTCGCCAGGTACACCGTGCCGCTGGCGTGGGGATCGCCGGGTCTGGGCGCCTGGGCCTGTTCGCTGATCTGGGCGCGACGGAAGGCGCTGTACTCGTCGCTCAACAGGTCAGCCACCGCCACGCGCATGTGCAGAGGGTCGGTGATGTAGTGCAAGCCGTCGCTGTAGGCCAACTTCATGGCCTCCAGTTGTCGATGCCAGGTCTGCTGGCTGTCGCGGTGATCGAAGCTGAAGCCTTCCAGTATTTTCAGCGCCATCAAGGCCACCAGGCCCTGCCCGCTCGGCGGGATTTCCCAGACATCGACGCCTCGATAGCTGACGTGGATCGGTGCCACCCATTGAGCGCGATAATCCTGCAGGTCCGTGGCACGAAGGTAGCCGCCACTGGCTCGGGAGTGGGCATCCAGGCGTGCGGCCAAGGCGCCGCGATAGAGGCTTTCGCAGCGGGTGGCAGCCAATTCTTCAAGGGTACGGGCCTGGGCCGGGTTGCGGAAAATTTCCCCGGCCCGTGGCGCGCGACCGTCAATCAGAAAGGTCTGGAACCAGGCATCCAGGACCTGATCACGATGAGGCGTGAATTCGTTCAAAGCGATCTGCCATTGATGGGCAACCACCGGCGACAGCGCAAAACCGTCCCGCGCCAGGCTGATCGCCGGCTGCAGCAACACGGCAAAGGGCAGCTTGCCGAAGCGTTGCGACAACTCGGCCCAGGCCGACGGGCAACCCGGGACGGTTACCGGCGTCCAGCCATAGAGCGGCATCTGTTCATGGCCCGCCGACTTGACCGCGTCGATACTCAAGGCAGCCGGTGCGTGACCGTTGCCGTTGAGGCCGTGCAATTGGCCTTTGCACCAGACCAAGGCAAAAGCATCGCCGCCGATGCCGCAACCTGTGGGCTCGACCACCGTCAGCGCCGCCGCCGTGGCGATAGCGGCATCAATGGCGTTACCGCCCTTTTGCATGATCTCGATGCCCGCCTGGGCAGCCAGGGGCTGGGAAGCGGCGACCATGCCCCGGCGGGCAAAAACGCTCTGGCGTTGCGACGGATAAGGGTACTCGTGAGCAGAAAATTTCAGCATGGCAAAAGGCTCTTCAGCACAAGGATTCATGGGCGGGACTCAATTGACGGGGCTCAGGGCGAACACCCGTGAAACGGTCATAACACGCGACTGAGGAAAGCCCGGGTTCGAGGGTGCGTGGGGTGACTGAAGATCTGCTCCGGCGGGCCTTGTTCGATGAGCTCACCTTGGTCCAGCACCACCACACGGTCTGCCACTTCGCGGGCAAAGCCCATTTCATGGGTAACCACGACCATGGTCATGCCCTCCTCTGCCAACGCTTTCATCACTTGCAGCACCTCGCCAACGGTTTCCGGGTCGAGGGCGCTGGTGGGTTCGTCGAACAACATGGCCTGGGGTTTCATCGCCAGGGCACGGGCAATCGCCACCCGTTGCTGTTGCCCGCCGGAGAGCATCGACGGGTAATGGTTGGCCTTGTCCGCCAGGCCGACCCGCTCCAGCAGCTTGCGGGCCTGTTCCAGCGCTGCGGCGCGAGGTATCCCGAGCACCTGGATCGGCGCCTCGATGATGTTCTCCAGGGCCGTCATGTGGGGGAACAGGTTGAAGCGCTGAAACACCATGCCGATGTCCCGGCGCTGGCGGGCGATGTTGCGCTCCGAATCGCGCACCAGGCTGCCGTCAGCCCGCTCGCGATAGCCCATGGCCCGGCCATTGACGCGGATGCGCCCGCTCTGGATGTCCTCCAGCAGATTGATGCAGCGGATAAAGGTGGTCTTGCCCGAGCCGGAGGCACCGATCAGCACCACCACTTCGCCGCGCCGTACTTGCAGGGAAATACCTTTGAGGATCTGCAGGTTGCCAAAGGACTTGTGAACATCCAGTGCCTCGATAATCAGCTCTTCACTTTTGTGCGCCATGGTTAACGTGCCCTCAGCAGGTTCAGGGTGCTGCGACCGAACATCCGCGTCGACGCCGGCGGTGGTGACGAGGGCCGGTCCGATTGACCGAAACGGGCCTCCAGCCAGCGCTGGAAAAAGCCCCAGAGCGTGGTCAGCAAGAGGAAATAGATCGCCACCACCAGGTACAACTCGAACACCCGGAACGTCGCCGACGTGACCATCTGGGTACTGAGCAACAGTTCCTGTACGCCGATCACACTGACCAACGTGGTGTTCTTGAGCATCACGTTGAACTCGTTGCCCAGCGGCGGGACGATGACCCGGAACGCCTGGGGCAAGACAATGCGGCGCATCAGTTTGGCGAATGTCATGCCCAGGGAACGCCCGGCTTCGTACTGGCCCTTGTCTACCGCGCCGATGCCGGCCCGGATGATCTCGGCCATATAGGCACCTTCGTTGAGCCCCAGCGCAATGATCGCCGCCTGGATATTGCCGGGAATCACCAGACCGAACAGGTCGATGTCTTCGAAGCGGAAAATCCCGCCTGCCGCCAGTGCTGTGTAGAGAAAGACAATCTGCACCAGCAACGGCGTGCCGCGCATCAGCCACACATAAAAACGCACCGGTAAATGCAGCAACGGATTGCTCGACAACCGTAGCAACGCCGCGGCCAGTCCCAGGAAGCAGCCCAGCAGCATCGCCAACACACTGATCACGCAGGTCAGCCAGAGCCCGGTGAGGTAAACATCACTGGGCTGCAACAGGTACTGCCAAAACACATCCCAATCGAAGTTCATCAACGCTCACCTCAATCAAGAGTGTCACTGGCGACATGCCATTTGCTCAGTAACTGGCTGTAGCTGCCATCGCTGCGCATGTCGCTGATCACCTGCTGCACCGCGGCGGTCAGTTGCGCATCGTCCTTGCGAATACCCAGGCCGGTAAGAATCCGGCTGAAGGCGGGCACCCCTTCCTCGAACAAATCGGGGGCCATGGCGGCGTAATAACCGGCGGTTTCCACCGTGGTGCCGTAAGCATCGACCTGGCTGATGCGCAAGGCCTGGAAAGCGTCGGTGTCGGTGTTGTAGACCACCAGTTTCATCCCAGGTTTGCCAGCCTTGGCCAGCGCTTCATTCTCGGCGTCGAGCAAGGTCTTGATGGTGGAGCCGTTGAGCACCGCAACTTTATGTCCGGACAGGTCCGACAGCGTCTTGAGAGTCTTCGGATTGCCCTTGGGCACGACCACCGCCTGGCTGGAGTACATGTAGTTGACGATATCGATCACCTCGCGGCGCTCGGGCTTGTCAAACAACTGGTCGACGATCATGTCGCACTGCTTGGCGAGCAAAGCCGGGAGCAGTCCGGAAAAGGGAATCACCCGCCACTCAACGTTCTTGTCGCCCAGGCGCTTGGCGATTTCCAGGCCCAGGTCAACGGTCAAGCCCCTGGGTTTCTGCGCTTCATCGAAGGACACCAGGGGTGGCGAATCCATGCCGGAGCAATAGACGAGTTTTTCGACCTTGAGCAAGCGCTCCGGAACAACGGGCGCGGCAACCGCCCACTGAGCACAGAATCCCAAGGATAGGGCGGCAACCAACAGGCGAGGCTTATGCATGACCAGACACTCCAGTTCAGTTAGTAACGGGCAGTACTCAAAGTCAAAACACCGGCAGGCTCGGGGCCCGCTCTGGTTATTTTTTCGATTGCAGAAATTGGATCAACTCAGGAACGGTGCCTTCGATGTGCGCGCGCACCACTGCCTCGGCCTTATCGGCGTCGCCAGTACGAATCGCGTCGAGGATCACCGCGTGTTCCTGGCGCGCACTCAGGGGTTTTTCCACATGCTGCAGCCACAGGCGCATGGGCGCCTCTATCAGGGAATAGAGAGCACTGATCTGCTTCAGCAGCCGGGGGCGACCGCTGAGGCTGCACAGGTATTCATGAAAGGCGCGATGCCGGCTGACCCACTCGGCGCTCTCCTCCCGGTAGTCGTCCATCTCGTCCAGCAGCCGCTCCAAGGCTGCGAATTGACGCTCGCCTATCCTGGCTACCGCGACACGGATTGCCAGGCCTTCAAGGACGCTGCGCATCTCGAAGACTTCGTGCAACTCATCGATATCCAGGCCACTGACAATGGCCCCACGATTGGGCCGAAGGGTCACCAGGCCTTGGGCGTCCAATCGACGAAACGCCTCGCGTACCGGCATCCGGCTCATACCGATCTCGCTGGCGATGTCTTCGGCGATCAGCCGGTCACCCTTGCGCAATCGCCCGCCGCAAATGGCGTCCAGCAGGAAGTTGTAAGCCTCCTCCTCGGCCGTCATCGGCGGGCGTTCAACGTAACTCGGCGCGAATTGCATGGCAGTACCTTCTGAATTTTTGTATCCAATTATCCATAAATTCAAAAAAGCAGAATGCGTGCCAACTGAATGGATTGATGTGCAAGTGATTGATTTGAAGGAAAGGGTCTTGCTACGGGGCGTGCAGGAGCCCGGCGTCAACTGGGTAGAGGTGCTACCAAATGGCTCAAGCGACGCCCATTACTGTGCACAGTGGTAGCCAGGTAACACTCCCGGACAGGAGGGCGAAGAGGCGGTGTAGATGATCCAGGCATCCCGACTCAGGGGGCATTGCTGAACCCGGCGGCCATTCGGAATGGCGCACCAACCGGACAGGAGTTCCAGTCTAGGATGGCGCGCACCTTCGTACTGATCTTTTCCCTCTAGATTGTCCAGTAAACCGCTGCGAGATCGAGCAACCTATTTCCCGCCCTCGCAATTGACCATCCAGGCAATCCCGAAACGGTCTTCAAACATGGCGAAGCGCTCCGCCCAAAAGGTCTTCGCCAAGGGCATCTGCACGTTGCCCCCTGCACTCAAGCCATTGAACAGCCGCTCGGCCTCCTCCACGCTGTCGACGTTGAGGGAAACCGACACGCCTTGCGGCTGGCGATACGGCTGGCCGGGCGGGCAGTCGGAAGCCATCAGGCTGAAATTGCCCACGGTCAGGCAGGTGTGCATGATCAGCTCCGCGTCCTTGGGCATGCCGACGTCCTCCGGCGCCTCGGCAAAGGACATGGAAAACAGCTCGCCGCCAAGTACGTCCTTGTACAGCGCAAAGGCTTCCTTGCAGCGGCCGTTGAAGGTCAGGTAAGGAATGATTTTCATGCTTGGATCTCCTGTAGTCGGCTTCACGATTGACTGGACAACTGCGCCCGCAAGCGTTCTTCCTGCTCGCGCAACTCGGGGGTAAAGGTTTCGCCAAAATCCTCGGCTTCGAAGATCTGGCGGATCTCGATTTCACTGTCACTGATCATCGGATTCGGGCAGCGTTTGACCCACTCGATGGCTTCCTGCAGCGACTGGACCTGGAAGATCCAGAAGCCGGCAATCAATTCCCTGGTTTGCGCAAAAGGCCCCTCGACGACGGTCCGGCTCTTGCCGGAAAACTGCACGCGCACACCCTTGACACTGGGATGCAGCCCCTCCCCGGCGAGCATCACTCCGGCCTTGACCAATTCCTCATTGTAGGCGCCCATGGCGGCCAGCAATTCTTCGCTGGGCATCTGTCCGGCTTCCGATTCCGGACTGGCTTTGACGATCACCATAAATCGCATGCGCTTGTCTCCTGAGAGTGGATGGCTTAAGCCGCCCTTGTGGTGGCTCTACGGACTAATCGAATGGCAATGGTCGAAATCGACAGCCTGACGCAATTTTTTCTGGTGGCCCGCTTAAGTTGATCTACCCCTCAAATGAGGGGCGACTCGCCGAGCTGACCGACGGCCCTCCAAAAGCTATTCGATTGTGCGAGCAGAAGGGCTTGATCAACGAGCCGGAGCGTGGGGGGGCGATATCGCATCTACAATGCTCATCGCTTGGAAATCGTTCACCTGATCCCAAAAGCGAGATGATCTCAATATTTGTGCGACGCCCTCTGGCGGGGCTTCACAGTGGCGATTGTTGCAAAGGTGTAAACGGTGCATCGCAAACGCGTACCCGCAGGGCAGCTATAGTTAATGGCCTGGGGAAACACGAGAAAAACGATTTCGCAGGTGCCGCCATGAAACACACCGATCTGACGCTGGTGTTCGCCCTGTACCTGACCGTCACCAGCAGTGCTCAAGCGCAGGAAAGCCTGACCAGCACCACTGATTACAGCAGTGAGTTGCAGTACTATGGGGAGAACCAACCCTTCGCCCACCCCGTTCCGTTGTCCATCAGTACAGTGCCACCGCACGCGTATATCGCGGCACCGCCGCAGGATTTCATTCCGATTGCCAGCCAGCATGAGTTTTCCGACTCACGATTGCCAACGGTTGCGGACGCTACCGTTCGGGTGTTCATCCGCTCCTACGATGAGCAACGCGGCGTCTACATAAACGAAGAAGTCCTCGACCCCACCTGCCTACTGGCGTGTCTCAGTCGCCAGGGCCGGTCGCATGCTGCCTACCATTGACGCTTGTCCGGGCGTGCAAGGCCAAGTTTTTCGATCCGGTAACGCAGCATGTCGCGGCTCAGACCCAGAAGCCGAGCGGACTTGGTGACGTTCCAGTCGGTCTTGTCGAGCATCTTGCGCACCATGTCGCGTTCCACTTCTGGCAGGTTCATGGAGTCGTTGCCGTTGTAGACCGGACGCGGATCGATCTGTAGGGGTTCCTGCTGAAAGGCCATTGGCTCATCCACCAGGCTCAGGCAGACGTTCAACTGGTGGGCGGCGATGGTCTCGCTCTGGGCCAGCAGCACGGTTTGTTCAAGCATGTTGCGTAACTCGCGCACGTTGCCCGGCCACGTGTAACCGAGCAACAAGGCTTCAGCCTGATCGCTGAAGTGCAGGTGCGGTTTGCCATAGCGTTTACCGTGGATTGCCAGGAAGTGTTGCGCCAGCACCAGGATGTCGGCGCCTCTGGCATACAGCCGCGGCACTTTGATCGAGATGATGCGCAAACGGAAGAACAGGTCGCGGCGGAACTTGCCCTGCTGGACCATTTGCTCGAGATTGCAATTGGTGGCACTGATGACCCGCAAATCGACTTTGCGCTCCTTCACCGAGCCGACCCGGCGTATGGTTCGGTCTTCCAGCAGCTTGAGCAATTTGGCTTGCAGCAACAGATCCATTTCCCCGACCTCATCGAGAAACAGCGTCCCGCCATCGGCCGCTTCCACCAGGCCGACGCGACGATCCTTGGCGTCGGTGAACGCGCCCTTCTCGTGGCCGAACAGCTCCGACTCCACCAGGTTGGAAGGAATCGATGCGCAGTTGAATTCAATGAACGGGCCTTTGGCACGCGGGCCGTCAAAATGCAGGGCGCGGGCCACCAGTTCCTTGCCGGTGCCGGTTTCGCCTTCCACCAACACGGGCGGCAGATCGGTGTTGGCCATGCGACGCTCGGCGTCGAGCAACTGGGCGATGGTGCTTTTCAAGTATTGCATCGGAGCCGACTCGCCGATCAATGCCTGTACACCTGACTTCTGCGCCTCGCGCTCCTGATAGAACGACAGCGTGCGCTCCATCCGGTCAGTGGCCAGGGCCTTGTCTAGCAGCAGCTTGAGCTCCGGCAGGGCCACCGGTTTGGTGACGTAATGGAACGCGCCCTCTTTCATCGCCATCACCGCATCTTCGATGTTGCCGTAGCCGGTCATCATGATCACTTTCAGGTCCGGTGTGCTGATACGCAGCTTTTGGATCAGATCGTGACCGCTCATGCCTGGCAGAGAGTTATCGGTCAGCACCACATCCGGCACGATAGTGACCAACTGCTCCAGTGCGTCCTCGGCCGAGTGGCAGACTGTCACCTCGAAGTCTTTGCGCTCCAGGTAGGTCTGAATATTCTCAGCAAGGAGTTCGTCATCCTCGATCAGCAATATGCTGCGTTCCATAGTCCCCTCCCGTTGCCACGATGAAGTTGAGACTGACGCGGGTTCCCTCCTGCTCTTGGCTGGTCAGTTCTACCGAGCCTTCGAAACGCTCCATTATTCGTTTGACGAGGGCCAAGCCAACGCCCAAGCCTCCCTGTTTGGTGGTGAAAAACGGCTTGAAGACCATCTGTTGTTGCTGCTTGCTCATGCCTTTGCCGGTATCACTCACGGTCATCCGCACTAGACCCGACCGGGGTTGTTCAATATCGACGCTGAGTGTGCCGCCCTTGGGCATGGCCTCCAGGGCGTTGGCAAACAGGCTGTTGAGAATCTGGATGAGCAGCACATGTTGACTGACAACCGGTGGGCAGGCCTGCGGCGTGAAGCGCACCTCCACGTGCGAACGTCGGATCAGCGCGTCGAAAGCGCTCAGGGTATCGTCGATGGCCAACACCAGGTCCACCGTTTCAGAGTCGTCGCTCATCGGCCGCAACGACACCAGCAACTCCCGGACCCAGCGCGACATGCGGTCGACCTGGTTGATGATGTCACCGATGTTTTTCTGGGCGCTCTGACTGGCGATGTCTTGGACCAGTTCGGCGCTGGAGCGTATGTTCGCCAGCGGATTGCGCAAGCTGTGGGCGACAGCCGAGGACATTTCCCCCAGGGCGGCAAAGGTCTCGTTAGTGATTAGCTGCTTCTGCTGGCTCTGCAGCAACGTGGACGCGCGTCGCACGATCCAGAACAGAGTCAGGTAGATCACCGCGCCGCCGAGCAGGGTCGTCACCCAGATCGCCTTGAAGCCTCGCTGGATGCGCGCCACCAGATCCGCCGGCTCCTTGTAGATCTCGACCATGGCAATGACCTTGCTTTTGTCGGCATTGAACATCGGGATGTAGTTTTCGATGAACAGGTACTTGGGCGCTCGCAACAGCATCTGTTCGGGACGCTCCTCGTCGACCTGGTGATAGCTGGTGGAGACCGGTTCCTTCATTTCAAAGGACTCGTCCAGTTCTTCATCGCCTTCAACGCGCATGCCGATCATTTGTGGATTGGTCGACCAGACCACCGTGCGATCCAAGGCGTACACCACCGCTAGCAGCGTGTCCGGCAAGTGTTCGACATGATCGAGAAACTCTATACGGGCCGCGGCACGGGAGTCGGGGCTCACATCGGGATAGGCTTTGTCATCGCGGGGGTCAAGCATTTCACCCATGGTTCTTTGCAAGGCGATGCCGGCGTGGCGAATTTCTGCATCACCGATTGCCTGAATGAATTGCGCAGTCAGCATGGAATCACGCTCAATGCTTTCATCGACAACAAATCGCGTGGACACATACCCCAACCCCAGCGCCACGGCACCAATGATGAGAAAGCTTCCTAGCGAAAACCAGCGCAGCAGATTGAACTGTCCAATTCGACCCTGGCCTTCTGCTGCCGGTGAGTGCGGCGCAGGTACCTTTTTTTGTTGTTTCAGTATCTGCATGGGTCTTTTCCAGGATGCTTGCATCAAGCCTTTCAGCCATGCCTCGCATCAGTGTAGGTGGCATTGATCATGGCTGACGGCTTCATTGATAGTATTTCGCCGCTACTGCAACTGCGCCGCGTGCAGCGGTTGCTGAAGATCGGTATCTATCACTGGAGGACGCTCAAAGGTCTTAGAAGGCCGACCCGCTTGAAGAGGTACCGAGCTTTTCTGTCCATCACCAACCGCCTCGATTTCTCTGAAGGGGGTAGTCGTGGTTTTGCAAAGACCTCGCCAGATCTGCAACAGACTTACACAGAAGTATTAAAGCTCAATAAAACAAAGGGTTATAAATATGAATGCACCGCGACCTGGCAAAACGACTGGGGCTTGGTCCCCGCTAACGGGGAAAGTTCACACCCATTTCAGGGAATACGTTTGAACAACAGGCGGACACTGGTTCCCTCGCCTTCCCGACTGCCCAGGGCCACCGCGCCGCCAAAACGTTCCATGATCCGCTTCACCAACATCAGCCCGACACCCAGCCCGCCTTGCTTGGTGGTGAAGAAAGGCCGGAACGCCATGCTGCGCTGTTCCTCGTTCATGCCTTTGCCGGTGTCGCTCACGACCATGCAAATACCCCGGGTATCGGTGGGCTCCAGTGTGATGGTCAGTGTGCCGCCCCGGTCCATCGCTTCCACGGCGTTGGCCAGCAAACTGTTGAGGATCTGCGTGAGCTGCACCTGCTGGCTCAACACCATCGGCGTCTCCTGCGGCTCGAACACCACCTTCACTTCGGCCTTGGCAATCTGATGTTCGAAGGCCATTAGGCTGTCATGCAACGCCGCCACCAGGTTCACCGGCTCGGCCTCATCATTGAGCGGGCGTAACGACTGCAGCAGTTCCCTGATCCACTTCGACATGCGGTCCACCTGACCGATGATGTCGTTGATGTTCTTGTGGGCCGGGCCACTGTCGAACTCCAGGGCCAGTTCGGCGCTGGAACGGATGGTCGCCAACGGGTTGCGCAGACTATGGGCAACCGCCGAGGACATCTCCCCGAGCGCCACGAAGGTTTCGTTGGTGATCAGTTTTTTTTGTTGCGCCGCCAGCAAAATGGCTGCCCGGCTCACGATCCAGTACAGCCCTAAATATATCAATCCGCCGCCCAGGATCGTGGCCAGCCAGATCAGCACCAGGCCGCGCTCCATTCTTTCGATCAAGTCCTTGGGTTCCTTGTAGATCTCGACCATCGCCGTGACCGTCCCGCCATCGGCATCGAACAGCGGAATGTAGTTCTCAATGAAGATGTACTCGGGGGGCGTGATGAACTTCTGCTCCATGCGGCTTTTGTCGGCGTTGTGATAACTGGCCGACACCGGAGTCTTGGAAGAAAAGGCCTGGTCCAGGTCTTCGTCGGCATGGATCGTGGTGCCCACCAGTGCCGGGTTGGTGGACCAGATCACCATGCGGTCAGGGGCATAGATGTTGGCCAGGATCACGTCTGGCAAGTGTTCGATATGGTCGAGGAACTCACCGCGGGCACTGGCGCGGGCCATGGGGTCAACCTCGGGAAAGTCCCTGTCCTTGCGCGGGTCGAGCAACTCGCCCATGGTCCGCACGTTGGGGATCGAAACATGGCGCACCTCGGCCGAGGCAATCGCCTGAATGAACTGGGACGTGAGCAACGCATCGCGCTGCACGCTCTCGGTGATCACGAACCGCGTGGACACCGCACCCAGCGCCACGGCCACCGTACCGATCACGGCCATGCTGATGAGCGAGAACCAGCGCAGTAGATTGAACGGCTGCTGACGCGAGTTCAGGCGGATATCGTCCTCTTCTTTCTGGAGGGTTGTGGCCTGACTGGTCATGGATGCTGTCCCCGGAACGCCCTATAGGGTTATAGCCCACTGTCCGGCCTTTGCCCGACTTCGGGTTTTATCCCCCCCACCAGCCCCCGCCTGACCCACTGCCCCCAGCCACCCCCAATGGTGGGGACAGTCGCCCGCTTCCGCGCTTGGCGCCGTGCTGCCGTTTGCGCGCTCCACGCCTTTACTACGGGCCTCTGCCGGCCGTAATGAAAGATTGGTATGGAAGTTGCCGAAGCCCTCTCAACTGACCCATCCCTACGGGCAGGTACTCTGATAGAGGGAATACTCATGCACCCTTTACTGTCCAAAACGGCGGCCGCCCTGGTCGTCAGCGCTCTCGCCCAAAGCGTTGCCCAGGCAGCGCTGTTTGCCGTCGACCCCGGCCCCTATGTGCCCGCCAACGGCTCGTTCGCCGCCTGGTATCAGGACTCCCATGGTCGAACCCTCGACCTGTGCCTGTCCAAGGCGCTCAGTTCGCGGGTCCCGAGTGCTCCCGGCGCTCCTTCGTACATGTGCCTGTTGGGTGCGACCCCCGGCGTTTTCGACGACACGCAGCCGATCGTTTTCCCGAGCAACTTTCCCGATGAGGCGTTCTGGTTCACCGGCGACGGCTCAATCGTCGATGCCGCACGGGGCATCGACCTGACCTATGTCAGCGCCGTGGAGGCCGCCTTCGCCGCTGAAGAACCGGTAGAAGGCGACCAGGTCAGTTTTGGCCGCATCCGCATTCGGGTGGACGTACCCACGGCCGGCGTCTACACCATCACCCACCCCTACGGCGTCGATATCTTTGACGTTCCCGCCGGTGGAACTCGCGCCATCAACATGACCCGCGACATCGGCATCGGCACGCCAAAAACCTACGACGGCGCGCTCAAGAGTGACATCGGCCCGTTCCTGCGCAGCGTCAATGGCCCCTACACCGAGACCAACCCGGTCACCGGGTCGGCCGAGCAATTCGTTGGCGATCCGAACCTGGAAGAAGCCTTTACCGGCAGCCCTTTCAATACCAACTACATCCGCATCGAAGGGCCTAACGGTCTGGACTTGCGCACGACGGTCATGGCCATTTCCGGCAAGTTGTCGACGGTGGTTCGCCCCACCCCGATCATTGCCGAGCGCAGCACTTACTCGCGCAAGGCCGGTGAAAGCGCTCCGGTGGCGCAGCAGGACGTATTCGTCATGGCCCCGCCGCCACCGGCCACCGTGACCCTGGACAGCAACAGCCCGGTGCTGAACCTGACCGAAGCCGACACAACCGGCCACTGGTACGCCCAGTCCGCCACCAACCCGACATTGCCGAGCACCTTGCAGGTGACCGCCGACAACCACTTGGCCATCCCCACCAGCACGCCGACCACGATACCCATGGCGCTGACTGACCTGGTGGTGATCTCGCAGGCCCAGTACAGCCTGAGCACCGGGCAGATCACGATCGTGGCTTCGACCAGCGATGAGACATCCCCACCGGTCCTCACAGCCACCTCCGGAACAGGTGTTGCCATCGGCTCTCTCAGCGGCGACGGCGCAGTGAAATCCCTGGCGACCGGTATCTCGCCGATTCCACCGGCCAAGGTTCGAGTGACGTCATCCAATGGCGGCAGCGACACCGAAGAAGTGGTCATCGTGCAATGAACGCACTCATGCCCAGATCCTCATCAGGAGGCATCATGAACAAATTGCCACGCCTGGCGCTCAACGCCCTGGGACTGACTCTATCGCTGTCCGGCAGCGCTTTCGCGCAGCTCAATGCCGTCGACCCCGGCCCCTACACCTTCGCCACCGGGAAATTCCCGATGTGGTATCAGGACAACAATCTGCTGTCACTGGAGCTGTGCCAGTCGCGGGCGACCAGCTCACGGGCGCCTGGCGCACCGGGGGCGCCATCCTACATGTGCATCCTCAATCCGGAACCCGGGGTTTACGACGACACCCAGCCGATGGTATTTCCGGATAACTGGCCACCGGAAACGTTCTGGTTCCTCGCCGAAACCACTATCGCCGATGTCGGCGGCTATGGCGTCGACGCTTATGTGGCCGGGATCGAAGCGGCCTTCGCCGCGGAAAACCCTGTCGACGGCGATCAGGCAAGCTTCGCGCGGATTCGTCTGCGGGTGAACGTGCCTGTCGCCGGGACCTACACCATCACCCACCCGTACGGGGTGGAAACGGTCAACGTCACCACGCCGGGCCGTCGGGCGATCAACATCACTCGCGACATCGGCATTGGCGCACCGGGCAATTTCTCGGGTGCCCTCAACGGGGAAATCGGGCCCTTCCTGCGCAGCGTCAACGGCCCCTACACCGAAGTGAACCCGGACACCGGTTCCATCGAGACTTACGTCGGCGATCCGAACCTTACCGAAGCAGTCACCGGCAGCCCGTTCAATAACAACTTCCTGCGTGTGCAGGGCCCTGCCGGGACCATCCAGACCACCCTCTTTACCGTGTCCGGCAAAGTCCTCGACAACCGTGCGCAAACCCCGGTGGAAATCGGCCGCGCCACCTACCGCCGCACTTCGTCAGGCCCAGGCACCAGCAGTACGCGGGTCGAAGTGTTTGGCAATTCGACCAACGGCTCCAGCCTGTGCTTTCGTGAAACCGTGGCCCTTGTGCCCGGACCACCGCAGACCCCTTGCCTGACCAACATGCTCGGCGACAACAATGGCCAGTTCTTCGGCCAGCGCCTGACGGGCTCCACCGTGCCTTCGGTGGTGGTGGTCACCGCCACCAACCCGGCCAGCACCACCCGGCCGACGGCAGTATCGAGCAAGGTCACCGACGTAGTGAAAGTTCAGACCGCTCGCTACAACTGGAGCAATAACAGCCTGCTGATCGAGGCCACCTCGTCCGACGAAGTGGCAGTGCCAGACATGGTCGTGCAGGGTTACGGACGTCTGTCGAAATCCGGCACCCTGCAACAACTGACCATTGCCGACCTGACTCAGCCACCGGCTAGCGTCACGGTCAAATCCGCCTCCGGCGGCAGTGACACCGAGCCTGTTGTGGTGGTCGGGACTGCTCCGGAAAACGGTGAGAACCAGGCGCCGCTCTCGGTCGCCGACACCGGCAGCACCAGCTTCGGTGTGCCGCTGACCCTCAACCTGCTGGCCAACGACAGTGACCCCGACGGCGACACGCCGCTGAGGCATCACTGCGCTGACCCAGCCGGCGGCCGGGCAAGGCACCGTAGCATTGAGCGGTACGACGTCGGTGGTCTACACCCCGCCTGCCGTGGTCAATGCACCGCTGACAACGACCTTCACCTACAAGGCTCAGGACGTCAAAGGCCTGGCTTCGACCGCTCCGGCGACCGTGACCATCACCGTGACGCCTAACCAGTCTCCGGTGGCCGTCGCCGACAGCATCGCAACCCTGGGCGTGTCGATATCGATCAACGTACTGGCCAACGACACCGATCCGGAAGGCAACGTGCCGCTCGCCGTCGCCAGCCTGACCCAACCGACAGCCGGTCGCGGCACCGTCACGACCGACGGCACCGTCATCACCTACAACCCACCGGCCACGGTCACTACGGCCTTCACCACGACCTTCACCTACATCGCCCGGGACAGCTTCGGCGCCCAGTCGACACCGGCGACGGTCACGGTGCAAGTCTCGCCACGGCCTGCCGCGGAAACCTTCACCGTGACTACGGCTGCTGTATCGGCCCGCTCCAATAACCGCTTCACCTGGGACTTTGCGGGCACCTCATCGGTGATCACCGGCAACACCATCACCGTGCAGGTCACCACCCCGACCGGGTTGGTAACGCTGGGCAGCACCACCGTGCCAGTGACCGGTCGCTGGAGGTTGTCGGTGAACAACAGCACCACGGTGATCCCGTCCGCTAATCCGACGGCAACCATCCGCTCGTCCCAAGGCACCGTGCGCACCGTGACGGTCACCTCCAACTGAGCCCTCGCCCCACCCGCCGATTCGGTGGGTGGGGCCGGCCTCTCCCCACAGGACATCACCATGAAAACGTCGACCACCGCCCTGCTCTGCCTGCTTCTGCTTTGCAGCAGTGCAGGCGTGCGCGCCGACGATTTGATGGAGAACGACGACCTGGCACCCTCCGCCGACCTCGGCGAGTTGCCTCCACTGGTTGGCCAGCACGCGTTAATCGACCAGAACGGCCAAGCCAACGTGGCGTTGGTGCAACAGAACGGCCAGTCGTTGCTCGGCACCATCGTCCAGTCGGGCAGTCATCAGGAAGCCTGGATCCTGCAACAAGGCAGCGACCTCATGGCGATGATCACCCAGCAAGGCTCCGGCAACGCCGCCTCAATCACGCAGAACGGCAGCCACAACCGCGCGCAGATTTCCCAGAACGGCAATAACAACGACGCCCGCATCGACCAGGCCGGTACGGGGCTTTCAAGCGCCGTAACCCAGTCGGGAAATGGCATGAGCGTTTCGGTCAAACAATATCGTTAAAGCACTGCAGCACTTGGAGGTTTCATCATGTTCAAACTGACGCCCCTCACCGCCGCCATACTGGTCATCATCAGTGCCCAGGCACTGGCCGACGACAGCGTTTCCACCCAGGCCCAAGTTGGCACCGCCAACATTGCCGAAGTGAAACAGACCGCGGCCCCGTTCAGTACCGCAACCCAACAGCAACTCGGTCAGGGTAACGATGCCATGGCGGTGCAGGACACCGCCACCGGCACCATCACCCAGGATCAGGTGGGCGACTTCAACGCCGGATACGGTGAGCAACTGTTCGAAAACGGCAGCACCATCGTCCAGGCACAGGTCGGCACTTTCAACATCAGCCATGCCAGCCAGTCGATCGGACTGGGTGAAAACCAGGCGCTGCAACAGCAGCAGGGCAGCGGTAACTTCTCGTTCATCTATCAGGAAAGCCAGGAAGCCACCAAAGGCCAGACCTTCCAGGTCGGTGACGCCAACGAGGCCAATATCGAGCAGATTCAACCGGGCATCGCCAACAACGCGACGGTCATCCAGTCCGGCACCGCCAACTACGGCACCGCCGAACAGATCGCGCAAATGGGCGGCGAGATCGGCATCAACCAGTCCGGCGAAGGCAACTATGCCTATGGCGACCAGCGCGACGGCAACGGCGGCATCATGACCATCAACCAGTACGGCGACTTCAACGCCAGTGAAGTCTGGCAAGGTGGGCAAACCGCCAGCGAAGCCACCGTCAACCAGTACGGGCAAACCAACGAAACCGTGGTCGACCAGAGCTTCGGCGCAAACAACAACGCCCAGGTCCTGCAAGTCGGCGACGTCAATGCCATCTACGCCGATCAGTTCGACTCGGTCGGCTCGGTGCTTGCGCTGTACCAGCAAGGCACCGGCAACGTGCACTTCACCTACCAGAGCGGCGACAGCCATGTGCTGAACGCCACCTCCGAGGGAACCGAAAACAAGGTCTACGCCAGTAACTGGAAAGGTCCGCAACTGGGCGGTCAATTCGGCAGCAATCAGCGTGCGACCGTCACCCAGGCGGGCAACGGCAACATCGCCAGCTTCACACAGGATGGCGCCGGGCACATCATGACCACCAACCAGTCCGGCACTGGCAACAAAACCACAATCAGCCAGGCCGACTCTTACAACGAGCTGTACTTCGACCAGAACGGCAGTGACAACATCCTGATCGCCGACCAGCGCGGCACCACCAACCTGGCTCAGGGCACCACCAACGGCACCGGCAACACCACCGAGTTCGACCAGTCCGGCACGGGCAACCAGGCGTTCACCACACAGCTGTATGGCAGCGACAACATGATCACCGTCAAACAGGCCGACACCATGAACGTGGCGTATGTGACGCAAGGTGGTACCGGCAACACGGCCAGTGTCGATCAGAGTGGCGTGACCCAGACGGCAACGATTCAACAGATGGGTGCTGACAACCTGGCGACGGTGCTGCAGCAGTAATCGCAAGGCAAAGAAAACCGCGGCCCTCGGGGATGGGTCGCGGTTTTTTTTTGCCTGATGGAGATGTGTCTAGCTTGAAGCGGTCATCATTGGAACGATCCCGCGGTCGACCTGATGAACGCGTACTGTGGCGAGAAAGCATGCTCGCGCGAGGTTACGGAGCAGATCCAAACCCGGCAGCCGTGCTCACCGACACTCTGCGTCTTGGAGTTAAGACTGCTTCATTCGGTTCCAAGCGAAGGGGGGCAGTTCCAGGCGGTTCGGAACCCGGGGTAAACGGAAAACCCGGCAGACCTGAAGGCTCGAACCCAGGTCAAAGGCCGTCTCGGTTCACTCTTGCGCATCCTCAGGCACAACCTTGCTCTGAGTCAGGTAGCGATCCAGCGTCGCATTGTTATCAGGTGAAGAGTTATCCCCCGCCACCTGCCACAGATGCCGCTCGATTCCCTGGGCCAAAAGATGCCCCACGGCCGCCTCGATCGCCGACAACACACACAACTGTGCCGGCTCGTTCGTGGTGTACCCGACCTCAGCCTCAAGCAACTTTTTGAACTCGATAAACTTGAACACCCCGGCACTGCGGGCCACCGAGTAAATCGTCTTGCTGGTCATCACATTCGCCAGCACCTGCCCACTGCGTACATCCACCGCACGAAGGTTCACTGACACCTGATCCACCCGATACTCCCGGGAAATATCGATCCCCAGGTACCGCGCCCCTTCCCCGCCACTGCGCACGTTGGTGTCATAGGCAATGATCCCACCCTCCAGCATCAGGTTCGCCGCCTGCAACGGTGGCAGTTCACCCTGAATATTCACTGGCGTATTGGGCTTTTTCTGCGAAGCGCGAATGATCTTGCGCTCGGTCAGCAGGTTCTGCAGTCCTTCACGCTCTAGCACCACAAACCAGCCGCTGGCCTGCAACGCATCCATCAACATGCTCGCCGCGCCCTGGGTCACGCTGGTCGAAAACGAACTGGCCGGGGTCGGTTTGTACTGCCCGGTCTGATCCCGGAAGCCGTACACCACCGCCATCAACCGGCCCTTGGGTCGTGGCATGTTGATCAAATCGTAATAGGTCGAAGCCCGAGGTGTCAGAGTCGGTGCTTCAGTGTCCTGCTCGGCGCCCACAGGCTCGCGCAAGCTACACCCTTGCAACGCCGCCAACATCAGCCCCAGCGTTATTATTTTTTTCATGTCCGTCTCTCCCCATCGACCCGATCCCCGTCAAGGGGCGAGCCCATTCACCTGGATTTCCGAAATTTCACCGGTTGCTCGGTCGGTCACTTCAATGGTCAGTGCTCCGGAGTCGTCGACGACATTGACGATAAAAGCGTCGGTGGACAGGCTCCCTGTGTTGCCTGTGGAAATGTTGTCCAGCAACTGCCCCAGCAGTCGCGATTGCAACTGGCTGGTGAAGCGTTCGAGCGCCGAAGCCCCGGCCACCGACGTGCGGTTTTTCAAGTCTGGATCGTCGTAGTCATTTTGCGACTGAGCGTTGTTCAGCAACCAGGTGCCGTTCAACGGGTTGCCGCCGAACGAGGGGTTGATGGGCGTGTAAACCAGCTCTGTGGCCTGCACCAGGCTGCAACTTCCCAGCCCGATCAACCAGAGCCCGAGGTTCCGTGAGACAGTTTTCGTTTTCATAATTCGTCCCTCTCAAGGTCCGTGGTGTCCTGCAACAAGGCTTCCAGTTTGTGCTGGACAATCTGTCTGCGAACCCAGTCGGCGGCGTCATAGGCCTCGGCCTTGAGTTCCACGGTGTTCGGTGGCAGGAAGCGCCGATAAACCAGTCGCTCCTGATATTCCACGGTCACCAGGCTGCCCCAGCGTGCCGAAGGTCGTTCGCGTACTACCAGGTTGAAATCCATCGGGCTGGTGGCGCGCAGGCGTTCACTGAACGAGTAGTAAAAGTCGTGGCCGATGTGCGAGATGGTGTCATCGACGATAAAGCCCTTCATTTCGTCCTCCTCGCTAGCGTTCACGAACATCGCCACACACCCGAGGATCAGGGCCGACAGCCATGGGCGGTTCATGGCGACACTGCCTGAGGCGATCCGGACTGGCTTTTCACCGGACCCGAGGCACCATCGAGGAAGGCTTTCTCGGCCACGAACTGCCAGTCCTTGTAGCTCGTCATGCCGGTGAAGTCCGACCACTGGCTGGGAAAATCCGACTGCTTGAGCGGCAGGTCCGTGGCAGGACTGCTGAGGCCAGTGATGCGCCCATCGAAACCGCGCATCAAGGTCCATTCACCGCCACCAATCGGGTCGGGGTACAGCTGGCGAATATGATGTTTAGGCGTTGGAAAACGCTCGTCCTGCAACAGGTCTTCAAGCTCTTTCGGGTACTGCGCCAGCCCCGGCGAACTGCGGTAATAACTGCGCAATGCCTGGGCGTATTGAGTACCGACCCACAGCAACTGACGTTCGCGATCGCGGCGTGAGGCGGTTGACCACAGCTCACCGGCGCTGGCCAGGCCCATGCCAATCAACATGATCAGAAACAACACGCCCAGGTAAGTGAACCCGGCCTCGCTGGCGGGCTTACCACTCGGAATAAAGGCTGCCATCACGCGCCCTCCCTGCGGCACCGCTTTTGATATCGGCAACCCCGCCTGGTACGCCATCCGGCGGCGCGACCAGAACCCAGAGGTCCTTGCGTTCGGAGATCGGGTCCATCGGCGGGTTGCGCAAGTAGCGCTGCTCCACCAGTTGCTCCAGGGAATCGGGATAGCGCCCGGTGTCGCCGTAGTAGTGATCCAGGGCTTCGCGCATGGCCGACAAACTCTGGCGCAGTGTGGTTTCTTTCGAGGCCTCGAGGCTGTTGAAATAACGCGGCAAGGCGATGGTCATCAGGGTCGCGATGATTGCCATGACCACCATCAGTTCCAGCAGGGTAAAACCCTTCTCCCGATGCATGATTTCACCACTCTCGGTAGGCGATGCCGTTGAGACCCTTGCCGCGCGCATGGGAGTAAACGTCAAAGACGTCTTCGCCCTCCCGCGGGTTCTGAGCCGTGCTGTCGTAAGAGCGCAAGCCCCAACCACCGTCGTCGTCACGTTTGACCGGCGTCAGCGGGTCATGCGGCACACGCCGTAAAAAGTAGAACTTGGCACCTTTGGTGCTGCGCACATCACGCACGCCTTCCACCAGCACGTGCAGGTTCGGTGGATAGCCACTGCTGTTGAGCGACTTTTCGATATAACCGGCGTCGAATGCGCGTTTGTAGGCGTCGATGGCGTCGCGGATCTGATACAGCGCCGTGCGCAATTCCTGTTCTTTGCCCCGGCGCACCACGGTTTCGGTAAGAGGCGCGGCCATGCCCGCCAGCAGGCTGATCAGGGCCAGCGTCACCACGACTTCGATCAAGGTAAAGCCACGCTGCAAGGCGTTCATGATCAAGGCTTCTCGACGACAACAGCGGTGGAGTTGACAGCAACCGGCCGCTCGAGGTGTTCATTCTGAGTCGGCGCTTGCATCCGGCGATCAGGCGCCTGGATGTGCATGCTCGTTTCGGTGCCGGTCGGGAACTCCATGTCCGAAGGGCTCTGATACGGCAGGTTGCGCACGATCCGTGGGGTAATGGAGAGCACCAGTTCCGACTTGCCGACAGTGTCCTTGTTGCTGCCGAACAACCGACCAAAGCCGGGAATGTCGCCAAGGCCCGGGATCTTGTTGCCCGTGGCGCCATGGTCATTGCGCATCAGGCCGGCAAGGATCTGGGTTTCGCCGTCATGCAGACGCAGGGTGGTCTGGGCGTTACGGGTGTCGACCTGAACCGGAATCGTACCTTGACGGGTCGGTTCCAGCGGCGTCGCATTACTGACTTCCAGGGCGATCTTGATCGCCACTTCGTTGTTCAAATGCACGGTAGGTTGCACTTCAAGCTTCAGACCAACGTCCAAGTAGGTGACGCTCTCGGTGATAACCGGCCCCTGGGTCGAGGGTACCGAGGTGGCGCTAATGATCGGCACACGCTGACCGATGTGGATGCGCGCCTGTTCACGGTTGCTGACCCGGATCACCGGGCTGGCCAGGGTGTTGATGTCGTTGTCCTGGGCGTTGATCTTGGCCTGCGGCGATGGCGAAATGCTGATCCGGCCGGAGTTGATGCCTTTGAGTTGATCGAGCAAGGTCACAGCCGAGCCGTCGCTGTTGACCACGCCGAAGGTATTCGGCCATTGCAAACCAAGGTCGAGGATGCGTTGGGTGGCGACTTCCATCACCTCCACTTCCAGCACCACTTCCGGGTTGGACTGGTCTTGCGATTGCAACAGTTTCTCGGCCATGCGCACGGCGTCTTCGGTATCGCGCATGGTCAGGGTGTTGAGGCGCTCATCGACGAACACGTCACGGGTCTTGAGCATGGTCTTGATCATGTTGAGCGCGGTGTTGGCATCGATGCTGGTCAGGTAGAACGTGCGCATCACCAGCTCCTGATAATCCTTGAGCTTCTGCGGCGAGTCCGGGTAGATCAGCAAGGTGTTTTCGTTCACCACTTTCTGATGTAGCTGGTTCTGTTGCAGCAGCAGTTCCACGGCGTCTTCGATGCGCACGTCTCGCACGAAGATGGTCGCTTTCATGTCGGGGCGCAGGTCCTTGTCGAAGATGAAGTTCAAACCGGCGACCTGGGACAGCACTTCGAAAATTGTTTTCAGATTGGCGTCGCGAAACTCCAGGGTCACCGGCCGGTCGAGACGGGTGCGCAGTTGCGGGTAAGCGATCACGTTGCGGCTTTGCACCAGACGGATATTGCTTTGCAACTCCAAGGCGCCTTCACTCTTGGGGTCAAGTTCGAGGATCTGTTTGACCTGGCGATCGGCGCCGTAGATGTCGCCGCGACGCAGGTCGCCCCGGGCCAGTTCGAGTTTGTCATCGAGACTGCGCATGTGTTCGAGTTGGCGCAGGGAATCCTGGGCCCGGCGGTTGTTGGGTTCGAGGGTCAACACCCGGCTATACGCGATGCGTGCCGAAGCGAAATCACGCTGGGCGCGATCCATGTCGCCCTGGGTCAACAGCGCCGTCACTGCACGGGCACGGCCGCTGGTCAGGGCCAGGTGCAGCTCGGTGTCGCGAGGATTTTCCCTCAGCCCTTGCTCAATACGTGCCAGGCCGGCTTCGTACTGCCCCGACTCCATCAGGTCGCTCCCCTCCTCTTTGGCAACCTGCGCCGAGCTGCATGCAGCCAGCCCTGCACACAGGCAAAGGCTCATCAGCGCTCCTATCGTATTACGGCATGATCTGATCATTGCGTGCTCCCCACAGACAAGGTCTGGGACAAATGCAAAGGCAGGTAGACAAAGCTGAGTTCCACATCGGAAATCCCCTCGATCCGCCAGGTGTCGTCGATCACATCCCCTTTGCGCACGACGTATATTTTTTCGCCGCTCTGCAAGAACACTTGCAGGTCGGAACGGTCATGGAGCTTGCCGACGAACTGGAAAGGCATCGGCGGTGCGCTGGGGACTTGCACCACCGGGGTTTGGTTGACGGGCTGTTCGGTAACGGTGGCCAGTGTCGGTGTAGCCTTCCAGCTACGGGCGGCGAACAGGTCGCCAGACGGGCTCAGGTCCTTGATCACTGCAGGTTTGCCACTGGCTGAAGCGGCCGGTAGCGTGCCGCGGGTTGTGCTTTTGGCGGGCGTAGCAGCGATCGCAACCGTCGCATCGGTTTCGTCCGCCGGCATGAAGTACTCAGGCCCCCAGGTCAGCGCCGCGGCCACACCGAAGAACGCCACCCAACCCACTGCGCGTTTGGTAATCATCATGACCTCGACAGGTATAGGGTCATGCGAATTCGCCCGGTCAGGTTGGTATCGGCGATTTTTTTACGCTGAAACTCCACGTCCTCCACCACCACGGCTGGCAACTGGCCGAGCAACGCGTGCAGGAAACGCCGCAACTGCGGGTAGCTGCCGCGTACCGGCAGCAGAATCTGATAACGCGCCAGATGAGTCTTGGGGTCGATACCCAGTGAATATTCACCGCGGGCCAGGGTGATGTGCTCCTGGGCTGCCAGCGCGTAGATCTTCTCGATGGCCACGGTGGCTTGGGGCTGCGACGGCAACTTGCTGCGGAAGTCATCGAGCTGACGCTGCGGCACCACCGGGGCGGCGACACTGCCGTCTTCAACCTTGGCCAGGTACTCGCCGGCTTCACGGGTCTGCTGGCTGAGGGTTTGCAACGACCTCCAGTCCGGCATTACGCCACCCAGGGCCCAGACCAGCGCCAGCGGCAATATCGCCAAGCCTGCCAGACCTGGCACGCCCAGGCCTTGGAGGTATTCGTGGACGATCAATCTAGGGATTCGCATCGCCGATCTCCCAGCTAGCCGACAGGTTGAATTGCACCGGTTGCTCCGGCGATTTCACGACGATTTCGTGGCTGAGCAGCGACACATCAGAGAGTTCATCGCTGGCTTCGAGGCGCTGGTGGAAGTCGAGCATCGCTTCCAGATCCCGTGCTTCGGCGCTGATGCGCACCTGGCCCTTGCGGGCATCCGGGGTTAGAGTCAGCAAGGCAATGTTGTCACGGGGCATGGCTTCAAGCATGGCGAACAGGCGTTCCCAGGGCCGACGCAACTGCTGAGAGACCTTGCGCATTTCCGCCAGGTTCTGGGCTTGTTCGCGGGTTTCGGCCGGGCTCAGGGTGACTTTACTGCCGGTGTCGCCGGTGAGTTCGCGTTGGGCGTTTTGCAGATGGCCTTGCTGTTGCCAGGCCTGTTCGGCGACGTTCTGCTGGGCGACGAAACACCCCACCAGCAGCACCACGCCGCCCGCCAGCAGGCTCCAACCCAATCGGCCCGAGCGACGGTGCGGCTGAAAGTCGAGCATCAGGGCGCGCATGTCAGGCAACCGCCCGGGACATCAAGTACAAGTAATCGTGTACGGCGGTCCGGTCTTCTTCGAGAGTGCGCAGGTGCACACCGGGTACGTCGGGCTGCACCTCGATGCGGGCGGGCGCGTGCAGGTAAACGTTCAGCGGGCGCTCGCTGGTGGAGGCCTGCAACTGGCGTTCACGGCCGATCAGCGCGTTCAACGCGGCGTCGCTGTCGCTGCTGCCCGCCGAACGCACCGAGGTCCAGCGCCCTTCCCTGGCCAGCAGCAGGACGCTGCGCACCGGCTCGGCGACCACAAACAGGAAGTCGCCGGCGTCGAGGCTTTTATCGAAGTGATTGAACGCCGCCATCAGATACGGCTGCACCGAACGCAGGCGCAGGCCACGATCGCTGACCAGGCGGCGCAGACGCACCAGCAAATCTTGCGGCAGCGCCGTGGCGATCCGGTCGTAACCCGCAGGTTCGGCCGACAGCACCATGTCCCAGGGCTGGGCCGGTACGCCGTAGAGGTCTTCGAAACACAGTTGGGCAAACCCGAGCTGCTCGTCGGGGCTAGTGATTTGTTCGCTCCAGGGCACCAGGCAGAAGCGGCTGAAGTGACCGGAGACCACAACGCTCAGTTGCGCACCGACCGACGCGTGTTCGCCGAGCAAACGGTCGAGGGTTTCCAGGGCGACGGTCCAGGCGTGGAAACCTTCGTCGATACAGCCGACGCTGCCCAGCCACAGGGTGTCATCACCTTTGCGCTGGCCCAGGCCGACACCACTGGCGCCGAGCACGGCGACATAACGATCACGAGACAAAAGTGACACGATTGATCTCCTCGAGCGTGGTCCGCCCATCAGCAACCAGTTCCAGCGCCGACTCGCGCAACAAGCGCAAACCACGTTTGCAAGCGTGTGCCTTGATTTTCGAAACGGGTTGGCGCTCGACGATCATTTGCCGCAGTTCGTCGTCCAGGTGCAGCAGCTCGGCAATCGCGGTGCGCCCGCGATAACCGGTACCCCGGCAATGGCCGCAGCCTTTGCCGTGGACGAAGTGGTAATGATCGACCTTCTGTGGATCGAGCCCGCAGAGGCGCAATTCTTCGTCGGTCGGGGTGATCGGGGCGCTGCAACTGGTACATACCAGGCGGATCAGCCGCTGGGCCAACACGGCGTTAAGGGCCGAGACGAGGCTGTAGGGATCGATTTCCATCTGAGTAAATCGGCCGATCACATCGAACACGTTGTTGGCGTGAATGGTGGTGAATACCAGGTGTCCGGTCAGCGCCGATTGCACGGCGATCTGCGCCGTATCGGGGTCGCGGATTTCACCGACCATGATCTTGTCCGGGTCATGGCGCAGGATCGAGCGCAGGCCACGGGCAAAGGTCAGGCCTTTCTTTTCATTAACCGGGATTTGCAGCACGCCCGGCAGTTGGTATTCCACCGGGTCTTCAATGGTGATGATCTTGTCCACACCGTGGTTGATCTCGGTGATCATGGCGTAGAGCGTGGTGGTCTTGCCGCTGCCGGTCGGGCCGGTCACCAGCACCATGCCGTAGGGTTCGGCGGCCAACCGGCGCAACTGGCGCAGGGTATCATCTTCAAAGCCCAGGGCCTGCAATTGCACGCCGCTGACTTTGTCCGCCAGGTCCTGTTTGTCGAGCACCCGCAGCACCGCGTCTTCGCCAAAAATGCTCGGCATGATCGATACCCGGAAGTCGATCTGCCGGCCGCTGATACCGATCTTGAAGCGACCATCCTGAGGCACGCGTTTTTCGCCGATGTCCAGTTCAGCCATGACTTTGACCCGGGAGATCACCTGCTCGGCGAACTCGCTGCCCTGGATTTTGCTGATGCTGTTCAGCACGCCGTCGATCCGGTACTTGATCACCAGGCCGCTGCCGGTGGTGCCCAGGTGGATGTCGCTGGCGTGTATTTTCAGCGCGTCGTAGAGGGTCGAGTTGACCAGCTTGACCACCACGCTGGCGTCTTCGCTGATGCTGGTCAGGGACAGGCTTTGCAGGGTATCGGTTTCGACATTGGCGTCGGCCTGGGCGTTGAGCGATTCCACGGCGTGGAAGCTCTCTTCGTGACGTGCCAGATAAGCTTTCAGGTCGTCGGCATGCACCAGGTATAGCGGCGCGCCGTGCAGGCAGTCGTCGATCCAGGCCAGACGAGCCGAGTCGAACGGGTCGGCAAACACACCGATGACCGCATCGTTGTGGCGCAGCAGGATGAATTCGCGCTTGAGGCATTGAGCCAGGGTGACCCGGTCGAACACCGGGGTGGCTTGAAACAGGGTATCGGTGTCGAGCACCGGATAATGCAGGGTAGCGCCCAGGCACTGGATGAAGGGCATGGGGGCCAGCTCGCACAACACCCCGAGGGCCTCCAGGACCCGCTCGCCGGAATGGGTTGCCCGGACCCGGGCCTGGGCCAGTTGTTCACTGCAAAAGCGAGACGGTACACATTCCAACAGCGCCGGTTCTACGGCAAGGGATAGACGGTCCATGGCATGCTCTCCAACGCCGGGGGCTTTGAGCCCTGTCGACGCGGCAGGCCATTGCGGCGTATGCCGGAACGTCTTGTCGCGCCACTACTCCCCGGTGAGCAATTGTTGGTCGTCTGATGCCTTGGAGGTCGATGAACTTCGTCGACGATCCGCCAGCACCCAACTGCCATCGTACAACTGCAGCGGGAAACTTTCGGTCTTGCTCTGGCGTCGTTCGACGAATCCTTCGGATGGGCTCGCGCCGGCCCGGTGTTCGCGCTCCATCCCCAGAAGGTCAACGACTGCACGGGCCAGTTCCGCCAACGGAAACGGTTTGAACAGGATATGGCTGACTCCCAGTTGCCGGGCCCGCTCACAGACTTCAGCGGTTGGGTGCCCGGTAATCAGCACAAAATGGCACTCCCTGTTCTGGCGGACGGCATTGAGCACCTCAAAGCCTTCCATATCGGGCAAGCGGTAATCGAACACCATCACATCGGGTGAAAAACTCTTGGCTTCGCCAATCGCGGCTTCACCGTTGTGAGCGATCCGAACTTCCAGCGCTTGCGCCTGCAGGTAACCCTGGAGGTTTTCCGCAAGAAGCTGTTCGTCTTCAACAACCAATACTTTGTTCAACAAGGTGGACTCCTTGAAACCGCAGGTCCGATATTCGTGCCTGGGAGTACGCGCCTTAATTAGGCTAACGCACACTTCATGCCAGACTGAGCGCCGGTTTTCGACCGCTTCATCTCTATGATTTTCATGAAAAAATCTTTTCGTTCAGGAGCGCCGTCCCCCAAAGGCGGGGAAGCGCTCGGATTTGCCCTGAAGCATTCCCCACATTTGGGGGGGGAACCTTCAATCGTCGTCATTGCGCTCGATTCGATTGCTTGATCGCAACTGCCCCAGAATCTGTGAACGAGCCTGGGATTTTTGCTGTCGGGCAAGGTAAGCCCGAACCATTTCAAGCCCCTGAGATTCTGAGACATCGGCTGCATCCTCGTGGTTCTGCAGATAAATCAAATGCCAGCCTAACGGCGTGCGTACCGGCGCACTGACGGCCCCCGGCGCCAGGGCAAACGCCGCAGCTTCGAACTCCGGCATCATGCGCCCACGAGGAAAATAGCCCAGATCCCCGCCTTCGCTGGCAGAAGCATCTTCGGAGCCGGCCCGGGCAACGCTGGCAAAGTCCTCGCCCTGGCTGATTTTCACCCGCATCTCATCTAAGCGTAGCCGGGCTGCTTCAACTGCGGCGGCATCGGCTCCATGAGGTACTTTGACCAGGATGTGCCGCGCCTGGATCTGCTCAGGCCGGCTCATCTCGGCACGGTGTTCTTCGAAGAAGGCGCGAACCTGTTTTTCATCCGGTTCAGCAACCTTGATGAGGTCGGCAAAGACTTGCTGAGCTGCGAGTTCGCGGCGTGTGTACTCGGTAAAACTGGCTTCATCAAAACCGGCGTCTTCAAGCCGGCGGGCGAACATTTCGGCACCGCCAATCGCTTGCCGGGTTTGCTCAACCTGGCTTTTTACCACTTCATCGTCGATCACTACCCCGCGCTTGACTGCTTCCTGCCACAGCAATTCCTTGTCGATAAGGGCATCCAGCGCTTTGTGCCGCAATTGCCTGTACGCCCTGGGGTTGCGAATGCTACCCACTGCACGACCCTGGTCCTCCAGGTATTCGGCGAAATAGCGCTCAAGGCGGAACTCGGAAATTTCCTCACCATTGACCCGCGCGGCAGCCGGGCCGTTGCTGCACAACGCCATGGGAGTCCATATCGTCAGCAGAATCAGCAACGTCTTGAGTTTCATCGTCAGGCCTCCCGTCAGGGTGTCGCGGCAATGGGTTTGTACGGTGCGACCAGAAAGAAGCGCTGGCCGGGTAAATCTACGGTGACGATATGAGCACCGCTCAAGCCCAGGCGGCGGCCCGGACCGAAGCTGATTAGCGGGGTCAGCCCGGTGTCGAAATCGTGCAAACCTTCCAGGACACTGATGAGTTTTTCGCGGCTGGCGTCGTGCCCGGCCTGCTTCATGCCTTCGCTAAGCAGCAGCATCGAACTGTAGGCTGCGACTTGCAGCACCGCGTGCTCCTCGCCAAGCCCCTGGTGTTCGCGCAGTTGCGTCAAGGCCAGGCGCCCGGCCAGCGTCCAGTCACTGGGTACAAACGGATAGGCCAGAAACACCCGCCGGGAAAAACCGCTGGGCAATTGAAACAGATCGCCTGCCACCTGATTCGACGCGGCGAACAGGTAAGGCACCTGCCCCGCCGTTTGCAGGCGCTCGGCGAGGCGACTGAAACCGACGCCGCTGCCCAGGTAAAATATCGATCGAGAGCCCAGCGGCAGCTCCTCCTGCGCCGAGTTGTAGTCCCG
Organism: Pseudomonas hefeiensis; assembly: GCF_030687835.1. Taxonomy (NCBI): domain Bacteria; kingdom Pseudomonadati; phylum Pseudomonadota; class Gammaproteobacteria; order Pseudomonadales; family Pseudomonadaceae; genus Pseudomonas; species Pseudomonas hefeiensis. The sequence goes on along the minus strand of NZ_CP117449.1, from coordinate 2,693,311 downwards.
CAGCCGCACGTGCTGCCAGGCGCGACCTTGCAGGTACTGGCCGAGGTTCTGCGCCGCGAGCCGTTGGCCCGGCTCGTCCGGGTAGACGATCAACGTCGGTCCCTGGAGTAAGCGCAAATTGGTGGAACCATAGTCGGCCAAGGCGATCAGTTGCTCGCGCAGCCCTGACAGCGGCTCGAAAATCTGCCGACTGACCGGGGCCATGCCCTGCAGCGAGAGGGGCCCGATCAGCGGAATGCCGGCGCGTTCCAGCCGCGTGACCAGCGCTGTGTCGAGCGCAGGTGCCAGTGGCGCGATCAGGGCGAATACCTGTTCCTGCTCAATCAAGCGGTCCAGCGCCTGTTCGGCACTGACGCGGTCCGGGCCTGGATCGAGAATGGTCAGGCGCAATTGCCGGCCATGGATCCCGCCCGCCTCGTTAATCCGCGCCACGCTGCCCCTGAGCACCGCTGCCACCGTGGCGCCCTCCACGCTAAGCGGCCCTTGCCTCGGCAACAAACTGCCCAAGTGCAGGTTGTCGGCGGTCAACCCTGGATCGCGATCATCGGTCACGCGCTTGAGGTAAGCCGTGAGGTTGCGCTGATCATTCATCGACAGCACGAATCGAGGCATCGCCGGATCGAGCCGATTGTTCGCCGAATCGCGCCCTCCCTGGATCGCCCGGGCCAGAGTGCCCTCAGTGTAGGCCGGGTAATTGCGACCGTTGATCTGCCGTTGACCGTAACTGCTGGAGAGCCGCGACCAACTGATGTCCGGCGGCCGTACCCCACCTTCGGGCCGTCCTTGGGCATCGGCGCCATGGCAATTGGCGCATGGCAGGCTGGTGGCGGGCAGCAGCATGTCCGCCGCGCCCACCCGAGCCATGATCGGCTCACCGTTTCCAGACACGCCCTCGCGATACAACCGTTTACCAGCGCTTTCGCTGGGGCTCAGCGCCAACGCATGGGCGCAGAAGCTGATGCCACCGATCAGTAGCAGGCCGAGGACGAGGGCAGCTTTCATGACGCGTGCTCAACGACCGGCCACGGGTATTGTCAGCAATTGCAAGCGCTGGGCAATGGCGGCCGCCGGTGCGTCGGGACGGATCTTGCTCCAGCGCTTGTTGGCCACATCACCGACAATCAGCTGCGTCGAATGCTGCTCGGGGGTCGGCACAATCTGGCCGATGCGCCCCAGTACAAGATCCATTTGCGCCTTGTCGCCGGTGAGAAAAAGCCAGTGGGGGCCATCGACGCCATGCTTCAAGGTGTACGCCTTGAGTACCGCCGGAGTATCGCGCAGCGGATCACTGGTAAGGGAGATAAAGGTGATGCCATCAGCCTTGTCGCCCAGCACCTCACGGACTTCCTTGAGTTTGCGGGTGATCAGCGGGCAGGCATCGTTGCAACTGGTGAAAATCACGTTCAGCAGCACCACGCGGTTTTGCAGCGCGTCACTGTAGAAACGCAGCGTGTTACCGTTCTGGTCCTGCAACGGTGTGTCGGTGAACCAGGTTTTCGCATCCCGCGTGCCACTGGCTGGTTGCGCGCCGGCCACCGTCGGTAACGGCTCCTGATGTTCCTCGTGGGAAAACGCGATAAGGCTGATCACGCAAAAAGACATCGTCAGGAAGATCAGTACGAGGGCTTTCATGGCTGGGGTTCCATGGCAATGGCGGTGTGTTTGGCGTGAACGTTGCGCTGGCTGTGAAGTTTCTCGACCTGGCGAATCAGCACGGCCGGGTCGGTGAAACCGTAATAGCGCGTCCAGTGACGGCTGTTGCCGTCTCCCACCAGAATCAGCGGCTGATGGCTTTTGAAGTCACCGCTGAAAGAGCCGAGGCCCTTGAGGGTTTCGTTGATCGACTGCGAGCTGCCAGTCAGCCAGCTCCAGCCCAGCCCCTTCTGGAAGCTGCGGGCATAGTCGTTGAGACGCTTGGCGTCATCGCGCTGCGGGTCGATGCTGATGGACACCAGTTGCACTTCGTCGCCGACCCGAGCGCCGAGCTGTTTCTGCACCTTGCCCATGATCGAGGACACCACCGGGCACACCGTGGTGCAACTGGTGTAGATAAAACTCATGACCACGATCTTGTCGGTGACCAGATCCTTCTCCAGCCGCACCGGTTTGCCGTTCTGGTCCACCAGCGCGACGTCGGCGAATTTGACCTGGGCGCTCTGCGAACTGGCGCTTCTGGCCGGCATGTCGTGCCCGGCGTGTTCATCCGCCGAGTGCGCCAGGGCCTGGCCGATGCCGGCGGCCAATAGACAGAACATCAGCAGTCCACGGTGTGCGAATCGGTTCATGTCGGTTTCCTCTTCAGTGGGCATCGCCGGGCAACACCCGAACGCTGGCAAAGGTTTTGTCATCGAAACGGGTGCCAAGGGACGCCGCGCGAACATGCAGATACCAGGCGCCATTCTGGTCGAGGGTCACCGGGGCTTCGTAGATGCCGTTGCCCACGTCAAGGGCGGCCACTTGCCGGGCCTGGGAAGTCGGGGCGCGGAAGTAGCGCACCTGAACGTCCTTGACCCCGCTGCGCTGTGCCTTCTGCTGGCCCTGGACGATGCGAAACCGCACGGTGTAAGGGCTGCCGAGGGCCGCGGTGGACTTGTCGAGCATGAACTCGACTTTTGGCACGCCAGGAAGTTTTGCGCGGTTCTTGTCCGGTTCAACCAGCGCCGTGAAGCAATGGATGATGTTCGGTTGGTTGAGCAAAAAAGCCACGTCGAAACGCCCGGCCGCTGGCAGCTTGATCCGCGAACTGTAGAGCCCGGGCTCGACCTCGCGCAGGCTGCGGTCGATGACCATGGCGGCCCGCGCCACCTGCCCGCGATTGGGGTAGCCGGACATCGGTGCGTTCATGCCTTCGGCGTAGAAGTAGGTGGTGTTGTCCACCGGGTTGACCACGAACACCGCGTTGTCGTCCCGCGACACCGTCAGGCTTGAGGCCAGCGGCAAATCACCGGCCAGCCGTGGCGCCTGAGGCCCGGCTTCGAAGCCCTGGCTGATCGGTGTGCGCCCGGCCCCCAATGACGAGAGGTTGATCATGGTGACCTTGGCCGAGGCCAGTCCACGGATGTAGGCGTAGGCCTTGGTGAACACCACTTGGTAGGGTTCGGCGGACACGTCCAGTTCGTGGATCATCGAATCGGTGGCCGCGTCGATCACCGCGATCTGGTTTTCCAGGGTGTTGAGCACGATGCCGAAACGCCCGTCCGCGCTGAACCCCATCGGGCCCAGGCCCTGTTTCATCTTGATCACCCGCCGAATCGCGAGGCTGGCGGTATCGACCACGGTCACGGTACCGTCCTTGCCGTCGGCGACATACACCGCCTGGGACAGCGGCGAGTACGCCACCGACAGCGGGTGCGAACCGGTCTTGAGTTGCTTGCTTATCGTCAGGCTGGCGATATCGATGATGCTCAAGGTACCGTCGTCACGGTTGCTGACGAAGGCAAAACGGCCGTCTTTGCTGAAGGCGATTTCATGGTGCCCGGCGCCGGTGGCCAAATATTTGAGTGGCTTGAGGCTAAGGGCGTCGATCACCGTGACCCCGGACTGCCCGGCCGTTTTCGCATTGTTACCGACCCAAAGCAGGCGCTCGTCCGGTTGCAGGGCTACGCGGACCGGGTTGCTGCCCGCGGCGACCGACTCAACCAGTTTGAATTGCTCGCTGTCGATCACCGCGACTTCACCGGCGGTCGGCATGGAGACGAACACCCGTTTGTTGTCCTTGGGCGTGACCCAGTCCATGGGGGGTTGCTTAATGTCGATCCGCGCCATGGTGCTGGTGATGCCGCCCACCGATACCGACGGGTCGACCACCGAGACACTGGCGTCGCGGTTCATCACCAGCAGGAAGTAGCTGTTCAGATCGAGCATTGGGCGTGCGCCGATGCTCGATTTCAGGAAGACCCCGACCCGGGATTTGCAGCTTTGCTCACGGCCCTGGGCTTTGTCGGCGGCAACGGTTTCCGGGTCCAGCCAGGCGCCGGGATTGACGCCCGACAACGGCTGGCCCGAGGCGCTGTCGCTGACGCGGAACTGCACGTCGGCAAACTCGCCTTCACGCAACACGCCGTCCTCAGCCAATGACTTGACCTCAAGCGCCACCGAAATCCCGTCGCGGGAGAGGTTCTGACTGCTCCAGGTGTCCGGCAGTGCGGCCTGGCTCAGCAGGTTGGGCGGCGCGGTGCGCCAAACGCCGAAGCTGATCAGCGCCGCCCCGACAGCCAGCACACAAACGGCGATTTTTGTAGTCCTGTTCATGAACCTCTCCCCTTACAGATCTTTGCCTGCCTACTTCTGGCCCTGATGGAGCCGGTATCGGTCCCATAGGGATGGGGTGGTGTCAGCCACCGCCCCATCCCTGGCTTTACGGTGCCGGTTCAGGTTCAGGTTCGTTGGTCACCCGCAGCAATCCCCAAAGTCCGGCGGTATTGCCGTAGGCGCCGTAGTCGCGGAACAGGTAGTCCCCCGGTATCGCATTGCTGCCCCCGGCGCTCGGATGCATGAAGCTGAAGTGCGCCGCCGGCAGGATGCTTTCACGAGCGCCGATGTACATCGACATCGGGTTGTAGCCGAACCGCACCGCCCCCACCCCAGGTGTCATCATCGGATAGCCACCGGAGTCGCTCTTCTCTGACTGGAACGGGTTGACCGACCAGACGTGACCGTCCAGTTGGAAGGTCGTGCCGCGACTGCCACCGGTCGGCATCAGGATGTGGGTGCGGAACGGTTGCCCCGGTTTCACATACAGCACCGGTGTCTGAGGATCGCCCCCGATCAGCGCATTGCTGTACGCCATATGCGCGTTAGGCACGTCACCGTAACCGGCGCCATCGGCGTGCCCGAACGGCGCATCCGGCGCCAGGCCGAAGCGGTACCACAGTGGCTCGGTCTTGTAGTTGATGGCCATGCTCGAGTTGTCCTGTGGATCCGTCGGCACCCCAAGACCTTCCGCCGCAATGCCTTCCACCGGCCTGCCGTTGGCCCAGCGGATGTTCAAGGCTTTCTGCCAGACCATCGCAAAGTCGCGGTAGGTGGTTTGCCCCGGCGCCGTGACGGTCGCCGTCACTTTGCGAACGTCGTCGACCCAGGTGGCGCCGATCGGCAGGATGCTCATTGCACCCCCCAGGCCTTTTTGCGGCTGTTTGATGACGTCCGCCGGAGTGAAATTCAACCCGCCGAACTCCACCGCCGTAGCGTTGATGTTGTCGACTCTGCGGCCCAGTTGCGAGATCGGCTTGCCTTCACGCTCCAGGTGCCCGGCGTAGTACTGATAAGTACGGGTCGGGTACGCGCCGCTGTTGCCGATGCGCGGTGGCACGGTCTGGATCGGGTTGGCGCCGACATTGGTGCCATCGGATTTGGTGATGTCATACGCCAGCAGTTGTGCATGCAGGCCAACGTGGCTGGACGGGCGCAGCAGGTTGTTGGTGAAGATGGTCGAGCCCATGCCATCGTTACGATCACGCTTGACGATGCCTTGCATCACCGCGGTCTGGGTCAGGTCCGGCATGACGACCGGCAGACGGTTTTCCAGGGTGATTTTGATGCAATCACCGGCCGCTGCGCGCAGCACCAACGGTTCGACAGGCACACCGGGTTTGAGCTTGCCGGTGACCGCATCAAGGTCGGATTTACGCACGTACAGGATCGCCGTCGGGTCATGCAACGGTCCGCTCTGCCCGCCGATGGTGAAGGTCTCGCCATCTTCAGGATCAGTCACGGAGACCTGCGCAATGCTCACCGCCCGCGAGTTGTACACCAGGGTGCCGCCCGCCGGTTTCAACGGCCCGCCGACGTGTTGCCCAAGCCCGGCCGGATCAGCCATGGACAGATTCAACGGATTGCCAAGGATGTCGTTGGCCAGCGCCGCAACCACTTCATAGTTGCGTTGCACGGTCGGCCGGGTGCCGATGCCGTTCGGGTTGGCGCCGTACCGTGGGCAGATGCCATCGAACGCCACCGTGTTGCGCATACCGGTCGGTTTCGGGTTGTTTGGCAATGCGAACAGATCGCTGCGCTGGGTCGTGTAGTTGCGCATCACGCCCCAGATACCGTTCCAGTAACCTTCAATCGAAGCGTCCATCGAGTACAGGTAATCCCCCGTGGTCGCCGCCGAACTGGAGAGCATCGAGACAGGCGCATTGAAGCCCATCTGTTCGGAGATACCGACCATCTGCGACGAGCGCCAGCCGGAGTTGGAGCTGTTGCCGAAGCCGGAACCGCTTTGCAGCCATTTCACGCCGTGCAGAGTTACGTTGTGCTCTTCTTCGTGACCACCGGCATGCACCCGTAGCCGCACGTTGTCACCGGTGTAGGTGCGCAACATCGGGGTGAACGGGTCACCCGGTTCTGCGCCACCACGGTTGATATGCGGTGGGAACAGCGTGGTGCCGCCAGTTGGGCCAGTGGCCGCGGTGACCAGGTTAGGTGCCAGGTTCATCGCCGGGATAGCACGGTCGGTACGGCTTTGCATGGCATACGCCAGGTCGCCGCCGAGGCCGTCGGCCTGCATGCCGCGCTTGCCGTCCGGGCCGACCTTGTTCGGGTCGTACACCCGCAGGGCCAGCGGTTCGTTGCGGTAATTGACCACGAACATGCCGGGGTCATCGACCGAAATAGCTTGCGGGCACGGCCGGCTTGGGCAGCCCGAAACCAGTCCGCCCTGCACTTCGACGATGCCGTCCAGCAAGTTGCTGGCGTTATTGCGCACCGGAGGGTTGATTGCATAGCGGAAGCTGTCCGCCGTGGCCGGGAAGGCTTGCGGATCAGGTACGCCGTTCGGGCCAGCGCCCACATACACACCGGCTTCATAGGCATGCTGGAAGTCGCTGTACTCGAGGAAGAACTCACGGAAGCTGTCGTTCTTGCCGTCGCCGTCCAGGTCACCGCTAGACACCACCGCTTGCCACGAAGTCGGCCCGCCGTCCTGCCGCGCGCCGCTGTACAACGGCTCGCCGGTTTCAGCGTGAAACCAGGTGGAGCCGGCCGGTTCAGCCAGCACGGTGGCGTACAGGCCAATCTGTTGGTGAGTCGATGGGCCGAGATGGTCGTGGGTGAAGATGGTCCCCAGGCCACGGTCGACACCTTTGGCATTGACCACCGGATCGGCAAACCAGCGCTGCATCGCCGTGCGCGCGCCGACCCAGTCCGCCCGGCCAAATTGACCGAAGTACGGGTGACTCTTGGCTTTCGGGCAGTCCGGCGTGCCGTCGCGTGGGTCGGAGCTTTCACACTGGTTGAATTCGCGAATGGCATGGATGCGTTCTTGCACCGCCCCAGGGGAAAGCACGCCGTCTTCGTAGTTCCAGCCGTTGGCCGAACCGTCGGCCGCCGTCAGGTCCCATTTGGGCAGGTGAATGTGCTGGCCGATCACATCGGTTGGCGTGCGCACCTGATAGTCGTCCATCTCATAGGTGGCCGGTACCAGGTTGGTTTGCTGGTACTGCACGCAATCGAAGGTGTTCATACGCATCACCAAAGGCTCTGGTGGGCGCTGCTTGGTGATCACCGGCCAGGCGTCTTCCCACAGCGCCAGAATGCGCGCTTGCGGGAAGTGGTAGCCGACCTTGTTGTACACCGCGTCGAACTGGATATTCGCCGCTTTGTAGACCCGTGGACGGTCGGCGGTGAAGGTCGATGAACCGGTGAAGGACATGCCGTCGATCCGTTCGCCACTGGCAAACTCGCCGGTACCAGCACTGCTGGTCAGGCGTTTTTGCCGATCATCCATACACGGTTCGTAGTACGGTGCGCCGGCAATCGGCAAGGCGCCGTTGGTGCGAAAATTGCTCGCCACGATTTGATTCCCGGGCAATACAGCAAAGCTGGGGTAGTCCTTTTTCGCGTGGAAGGCCATGGCCGCTTGTTCGACTTCGGTGCCCTCTTCCGGCAGGTAGATCGGTTTGGCGCGGGTCACTTCCTTGGAGAAATCCAGCGACGTGGTCACGGTATGCGCCACCCCTCCGGCGGAGAAACCGTCCAGGGAATGACGCCCCAGACCACCGTCCCAACCACCGGACTGCGCCGGGTCGAGGTTGGCCCACAAAGCGTTGCCGCTGGACTTCAAGGACTGAGCCTTGGCCGCGTCTAGCATGTCCAGTGGTGGAGTCGGTGGACGTTGGCCGACCGAGGTTTCCATGCCACCGATCCAGAACGGATAGCCAGGGTTTTTCAGACTGCCGTCAGCATTGCGGTTGGCTTCGCTGCGATCCACCAGGGCCAGGGAACCGATCGCTTGGGCGCCGCCGCCGCCCCCGTGGTGTTCGCCATCGTCATCGTCATCTTCCTCATCATCGTCGTCATTACCGGCGACCAGGGTCTGGCCAATTTTCGGCACCACCACGACCTTGCCTGGCATGGGCGCCATGGCTTTGCCCGGCAGCGGCACCACCGCAGGAATCGGTGTGCCGGCGATGATTTCGCCATCAGGCAAGGCTCGGGCACCCGCTGCGGGTTTGCCGCTGCGCAACGCATAGGGTTCGCTGTGGAATCCGTCAGGGCCTTGTTGGGAGACTTCGAGTCTGGTGCCTTCTTCAAACACATCGTGAACCCGCCACATGCTCCACATGCCTTGGGCAAAGTGCGGGTAGAAGTGGCAATGGTAGATCGCATCACCCGCTACGCGGTTACGGTTGCCCGACCCACCGTTAGCGATTTCATAGGTGTAGCCGGCGCCCGGGCCGATGCCTTGGGCATCCACATAGTCAGAGTTGTCGTCGTTGGGGTTGAACAACCACTGATGGCCGTGCAGGTGGAAGATATGCTGTTCGTGACCGTTGTGGGTGTTGCGGAATTTGACGAAGTCGCCGATGTAGCTGTGGTTGACGTTGGCCGGCTCGGAGGGATACAGCGCCATGGTCGCCTTGACGCCAATCTGATCGGCACGTGGCACCTGTCCTGGAAGAATCCCTTCCAGACCGGCGTTGGCCGGTACGTCCACCAGCATCGCCACGTCGCCGACGGTGTGCGAACTGAGGAAAAATTCTTCATAGGCGCAGGACAGGCAATCGTGCATCGGCCCAACACCTAAACGGTTGGCCACTACCTCGGCGCCCATGCCGCCGGAGCCATAGTTGATCATGAACGAGTCACGGGTCGGTTCCAGCACGTGGGCCATCACCGGGTCAGACCAATAAGCGGGGAATGCCTGGGTCGCGGCGGTTTCATCCTGGAACTGCGAGGCGAAATCGCGGAACGGTTCCAGCCGATTCGGAATAGCCGGATTGCGTTTGCCGACGGCTTCCAGCGGATAGGTCGACGGCGGGAAGCTGCCGTCGGCGTTGCTGCCCATCACAATCGCGTCGCTTTCGCTGGAAATGATTTCATTGCCGTCGACCATGCTGATGATCGGTGAACCGGCCTTTCCTTCACGGATCCAGGGCTCACGTTGTGGGTAGCGCGCCTGGTAATCGACGATCGGTTGACCGGCCGGCGTGCGGCCGGTGCTGGCCAGGCGCATCTCTTCTTCGGTCACGGTGTTGCGGTAGCTGCGCCCGCCCTTGGGCACCACGACGACCTGGCCGAACAGGCCATTGGCAACGTTGCCGGCATCGCCTTCGCCGCCGAAGGTCGCGCCGCGGCTGCTGGCGGCGAACGCCCCTTCGCGCTCGGCGAATAAAGTGTAGGAACGGGTTGCGCCAGGGGCAACCAACGAATTGCCGTTGCGCCCGGTGTACGAGGCGATATCGTCGATGCTGTCGACCGCTTGCAGGCCGTTGACCTGGAAACCGACATGGCGATCGGCGACCTGCTCATCGACCTTGAACTGATCGACGTTACCGATTTCGACCTCACCCTCAATCTCACCCTCCTCCCCGTTTTCGTGGCTTCCGGGGTTGGCCTGGTACGCCAGCAGATTCTGCAGGTTGATGGTCAGGCAGTCACCGGCCGCCACGCGCAACACCAAGGGCCGCGGACGCTTGTCGGGCCGCAGCGAGACTTTGCCTGGCACTGCAGCGCCGCCATGGGCCAGGGATACATTGTGGTCGTCGACCACATCGCGGCGCAGGGCGAACATCATGCCATTGACGTTTTGCGCGCCGAGGCGGTTGAACATCAGCGGCTGATCCAGCGCCACGACGTTCGCCACCAGGTTGCGCTCGCAACGCAGTGCCGCCTCGGCCAACCCGATGCCGGACATCGAGACCACCAGAAGCGCAAATTTAAACAAGGACGAAGCGTAGGGTATGCCGGTCATGATCACGGGCCTCGCTGTGGGTAGTCACAAGGGAATAGTTCTCGATAAATCCCTTGGAGCAATCCGCATGCCATAAAAAATTTACTTAATTTTCAGCCACTTGAAGCAGAGAATTAATACCGCGGGGGGATATCCCCCACTTATTCCCCACTTTTCGGTCCAGTCCTCGCTGCCCCACTATTGGGGGGACATGACCCACACTCGCCAATCACAGCGGTGCATCCACGGCAATGCCTTGCAAGCGGCGGTATTGGCGCAAGACGCTGGGCACATAACGCTGGGTTTCAGCAAATGGCGGGATCACCCCGCCGCGGCTCAGCACCGCTTGTGGCCCGGCGTTGTAGGCCGCCACGGCGAGGGTGATGTCGTTATCAAACAGGGTCAGCAGGCGCTTGAGGTATTTGGCGCCGCCCTGGATGTTGGCTTTCGGGTCATAGACATTTTTCACCCCCATCTCCCGCGCCGTATCGGGCATCAGTTGCATCAGCCCACCGGCGCCTTTGGGGGACGTCGCATCCGAGTTGTAGCTGGACTCTTCGCGGATGACGGCGTGCAGCAACGCCGCCGGCAATTCATGGGCGGTGGCGGCCGCTGACACCAGCTCTGCATAAGGTTGTCTGGCGATCATCTGGGGTTGCTGATCAAGGTCGACCAGCGAGGATTGGGGTTCATGAATGATCCGTTCATAGGTGCGGCCGGGACGGTGAACATTGGACAGTACATAGCTGCCCTTGGCGTCCACGGAAACGAAGACATCGGCCTGTGCGACGCTCGTCAGCAGCACGCAACCGAGCATTCCTGTGGTGAGTGTTTTCATTTTTTTTGCTCCCCTGCCCGGGCCCGAAAAGTGGGGGTAATGCCCCAATGGCCGGTAGTAAACAAGTCATAGGCAAGCACTGTGCCGAAAGCGCAAAGGCCCGTAATACAGGGGGTTAACAGGGATTTCCAGGGGTGAGCATGGCAATTGCATACGCCGTCATGGCGACCCTTCTTGCGACCATGTGAGGTCATCATGAATCAGCGTTTGCGTTCCGCCCCGTGCACTCAAAGCGGGTTCACCCTGCTCGAACTATTGGTGGTGCTGGTGGTGCTGGGGCTGTTGGCCGGCATCGTCGCTCCGAAGTATTTCGCCCAACTGGGCCGCTCCGAAGTGAAGGTGGCCAAGGCGCAAATCGAAGGTTTGGGCAAGGCGCTCGACCTGTACCGTCTGGAGGTCGGTCATTACCCGTCGACCGAACAGGGTTTGCAGGCGCTGGTCACTGCGCCAAGCGATGAAACCAAATGGACCGGGCCTTACTTGCAGAAAAAGCTGCCGCAGGACCCGTGGGGCCGTAACTACAACTACCGCTACCCCGGCGAAAACGGCGAATACGATCTGCTGTCCATGGGCAAAGACGGTCAACCCGGCGGCGAAGGCGAAAACGCCGAAGTCACCAGTTGGCAATGACGAGGGTGGCGACCATGCGCTTTCATCTCAAGGCAGTGGGCAAGGCCGGCGTGGTCTCGATGACCGTCGAAGCGCCGGGCCACAGTGAAGCCCGGCATATCGTCGAAGACCAGGGTTTGCGAGTGGTCAGCCTGCACGTTGAGCGACACTGGCGCGCGTTGCGCCTTCGACAACGCGAGACATTCAACCTGGTGTTGTTCAGCCAGGAATTGACCACCTTGCTCAATGCCGGCTTGCCGTTGATCGATGCGCTGGAAAGCCTGGCAGAAAAAGAGAACGCGCCGCAGGCACGTAAAACCCTGAGTGAACTGGTGCGCCTGCTCTACGAAGGCAAATCGTTCTCCCAGGCATTGGCCCAGTTGTCAGCGGTGTTTCCCCCACTCTACGTGGCGTTGGTGCAGTCCAGTGAGAAGACTGGCGCCGTGGGCGATGCCCTGGGCCGCTATGTCAGCTATCGACAGCGCATGGACGAGGTCCGGCAAAAGATCGTCAGCGCTTCGATCTACCCCCTGCTATTGCTGGTGGTGGGCGGTGGCGTGGTGCTGTTCTTGATGGGTTACGTGGTGCCGCGCTTCAGCCTGGTGTTCGAAGGGCTGGGGTCGAATCTGCCGTGGTTGTCGCGAGTGCTAATGAGCTGTGGGATGTTCCTGCACGCCCACCAGGGTGAATTCTTCGGCGCATTGGCGGCAATCATCGTCGCCCTCGTCTTACTTCAGCGACAACCGGCCTTTCGTCGGGGCGTTGACCGTGTGATCGAAAAACTCCCGGCGGTTCATCAACGCATCTTCATGTACGAACTGGCCCGTTTCTATCGTTCACTGGGGATTCTGCTGCAAGGCGGTATCCCCCTCGTAACCGCCATGGGTATGGTCCGCAACTTGCTCACCCCCGCCTCCCGCATGCGCCTGGACCAGGCCTGCGAACGGGTGCGCGAGGGGCAATCGCTGTCGGCCGCGCTGGAACTCAATCACTTGGTGACCCCGGTGTCCCTGCGTTTGCTACGCGCCGGCGAACAGTCAGGCAACCTCGGACAAATGATGGAACGCAGCGCCGACTTCTACGACGAGGAGATCAGCCGCTGGATCGAATGGTTCGTGCGTTTGTTCGAACCGCTGTTGATGACCTTTATCGGGCTGTTGATCGGGGTGATCGTGATCCTGATGTACATCCCGATTTTCGAGCTGGCCTCGAGCATTCACTGACCCGTTGGAACAGTGTCGCGCGGTCGATAGCCTCCTGCGATGTTTCGGGACGGCGTCCTCTACCACGGCGGGATGGTGCTCTATCGCAAGTGACAGAGAAACGCGGCTCGTTTTGGCCGGGTGTTTCTCGTCTCGCCAGCTTAAGAATGCATAAAACCGGTATCGGGCGGCGTCTGGTCGTCCGTTTCACCGTCAGCGTTGCGCCACCCGCTAAGCACGGAACGCATCAACCTTGAGTCCATACCGACTCATCTTGTTGTACAACCCACCACGCGACACATTCAGCCGTTGAGCAGCCAGGCGGATGTTTCCGCGCGTGTCTGTGAGCGCGGCAATGATTGCATTCATTTCATGGGTGCCAAGGTCCGGAGCCGTCCGAGGCTCAGGGGCGCTTCCCCACGTCGATGGTCGCCCTCGCTGCCTGATTTCCAGCGCAAGATCGCTCGGCTCGATCAGTTCGCTCATCGCCAGGTTGGTCGCCCGCTCAATGACATTTTCCAGCTCGCGGACATTGCCTGGCCAGTGATAGGCGCCAAGCATATCCAGCGCTCCTGGCGAAAGGTCCTGCATCGTCTTGCGGAGCGACCGGGCACAGCGCGCGAGAAAATGCCGCGCCAGCAACGGCACATCGTCGCGGCGCATCCGCAGCGGCGGCACGGTCAGGTTCAGTACGTTGAGCCGGTAATAAAGGTCCTCACGAAAGGCGCCCTCGGCCACCGCCTGGCTCAGGTTGCGGTGAGTGGCGGCGATGATACGAACGTTGACCCGCAGCGATTTTTTCGCCCCCACTCGTGTAACCTCGCCTTCCTGCAGGACGCGCAGCAAGCTGACCTGTGCATCAAAGGACATGTCACCGATTTCGTCGAGGAAGATCGTCCCGCCATCGGCCAATTCGAACTTGCCTGCCGAGCCACCGCGAGCCGATCCGGTGAAAGCGCCTTCGACATGACCGAACAGTTCGCTCTGCACCAGGTCACGGGGAATCGCCCCACAATTGACCGCCACGAAAGGACCGCCACAACGGTCGCTGGCATTATGGATGGCCTGAGCGAACAGTTCCTTGCCAGTGCCGCTCTCACCGAGGATCAGCGTGGTCGAGTCACTACGGCTGGCAATCCGGGCCAGGTGCAGTGCATCCTGAATCGCCTGTGAACGGCCCAGGATGGTTTCGAAAGTGTAGCTGGCCTGGGTGCCAATGATCCGCCGGGTGATTTCCCGGATGCGGCGGTTTTCGCGCAACGAAACGATCCGCCCGCCTTGCTCCAGCGGGCAGACCGACACCAGGCATGCCAGATGGCTGCGGTCGTGCAGTTCAAAGGTGCAATCCAGATCCCGCACCCCTTCCCCGCCCCCAAACAAAACTGCATCGCTCAATTCGCTCTGCCCCAGGCTCTTGAACGGACTGCCGAGCAGGTCACGGCCCACGCGGAACAACTGCCGGGCGTAATGGTTGAGCGCCTTGATGCAGCCCTGCTCATCCAAGACCACCAAGCCTTCGTTGAGCACCTCGAGAACTGTTTGTTGTTCTTCCAGCAAGGCTTGCAGCGCCATCTGCCTCGAGACCGCCTCGGCCGCGGCCTGGACGGTGCCCAACGTATGGAAATGAAACCAGCCCGGTTCTGCCGTCAAGGTCAACATGCCCAGCGTCCGCCCCTGGGTATCCCTGATTGGCGCAGCAGCGCAATGCATGCGGCGCTGGCGCAGGCCAAGCCCGAAGTTCTCCTCGGCCAGCACATACACCAAACGGTCTTCGGTGATCGCCAGCCCGGTGCAATTGGTGCCCTGTACCGATTCCAGCAATCGACTGCCGATGGGGGTGAGGTCCAGGCCACAGAAATACAAGGTCGTGCCTTGGGCATCGGTCAGGTTGATATGGCCCCTGGGGTTATAGGCGAGCAAACCGCGCATGACTTGCGCCGCAGCGGCGATCAGCACCCGGTTGGCTGCCAGTGTCGCGGTCAAGTCGGCAGGCGCGACAAAACGGTACTCACCGTCTTGCGGATCAAGGCCGGCATTGACGCTACGCAACCAGGACGCCCAAATCACCCGCCGGATCCCGGCAGGCCGTTCGATAGCTCCCTGCAAGCACGCTCGCCAGCCCTCATCCAGCGCAGTGCCTGGCCCTTCGTTCAACGACGCGGGGCCAAGCGCGGTGAGGTAGTCGCGGTCTTCGGCGCTCAATGCTGCAGGTTGCTGGTTCATTCTTCGGCCACATGTTCATATTTTCGACATGTCAGTATAGACATGTCATTCAAATGAACATCACTTCAAATGAGTACGAATAAAATCCCTTAAATATCAATTAGTTAATTATTGGCACAGCACTTGCTCCTGCCTGAACAGACGAGGACATTCTTAGCGCCAAGTCGTAAAAACAATAAAGGGAGTCATGTTCATGAGCACATCCAGGATCATCCGCCTTGGCCTCATCGGCGCCGGCCGCATGGGCAGTTTTCACGGCCTGAGCGCCGCCCGGCACATCCCCGGCGCCTGCCTCGCCGCCATCGCCGACCCTACCCCCGGCCAGGCCGCGCGCCTGGCGGCAGAACTGGACGTGCAGAAGGTCTACACCGACCCCCAGCAATTGCTGGATGACCCGGACATCGACGCCGTGCTGATTGCCGCTCCGGCACGCAGCCACACCGAACTGGTGATCAATGCGGCCCGGGCTGGCAAAGGTGTGTTCTGTGAAAAACCGATGGCTATCACCCTGGACGAAGCAGACCGCGCCATCGCTGCCGCTGCCGATGCACGGGTGACGCTGCAAGTGGGCTTCAATCGCCGCTTTGCCAGAAGTTTCCGCACCGCTCATCTGGACGTGGTTGCCGGTCGGATCGGTACGCCACAACTGCTGCGCTCGCTGACCCGCGACCCGGCGCTGAACAACCCGGCCGCATCGCCACAATGGGTAATCTTCCTCGAAACCCTGATTCATGACTTCGACACCCTGCGCTACCTGAATCCGGGCGCCGAGGCGGTTGAAGTTTTTGTGATGGCCGATGCTCTGATCGCACCGGCCTACAAGGACAAAGGATTTCTCGACACGGCGGTGGTCACAATCCGTTTCGACAACGGCGCCATCGCCACAGCCGAGGCGAATTTCCAGGCGGTCTATGGCTACGATGTCCGCGGCGAAGTGTTCGGCAGCGCTGGCATGCTGACCATGGGCAACGTCAACGACTCCGACCTGCTGCGATACCTGGCCAATGGGGTCCAGGCCGACACCCAGCGCATGGACACCGACTTGCTGCGTGATGCCTATGTGGCTGAGCTCAACCACTTTGTCAGTTGCGTGCGCAGTGGCGAAAAACCTCTGGCCAGCGGTGAAGACGCCCGGGCGGCACTGGCCATTGCTCGCGCTTGTATCGAGTCCTTCCAGCAGGGCAAACCGGTGCGCGTACAAGGAGCTCATTCATGAGTTTCACACCGTTCAAACTGGCGATCAGCGCCGAGATGGTCTTTCTCGACCTGCCCTTTACCGAGCGAGTCAAACGCATCCATGCGCTGGGTTTCAGCGTCGAGATATGGAACTGGACCACCAAAGACATCCAGGCCCTTGCCGCGACCGGCGCGGATTTCACCTCCATGACCGGCTATATCTCGGGCAATCTGACCGACCCCGAGGATATCCGGCAACTGCTCGACAGCGCCCAGGAGTCTTTAACCGTCGCAGCCCAGCTGGGTTGCCCGAGCCTGAACCTGCATGGCACCGGCCTGGGTGATCAGGGATTACCGGTCAAACCCGTGGCCCAGACCACCGGCCGCATGTGGTTGAACGCCTGCAAGACGCTGGAAAAAATAGCCCACCTGGGCGAGGACGCGGGCCGGGTATTCCTGCTGGAAAACCTCAACACTGAAGTCGACCACCCGGGCACGCCTTTCGCCCGCGCTGACGACACCCTGGCGCTGATCGAGGCCGTGGGCAGCCCGCATCTGAAGATGAACCTGGACCTCTATCACGCCCAGATCGGCGAAGGAAACCTGATCGAACTGATCCAGCGCGCGGGCAGCGCCATCGGCGAAATCCAGGTCGCCGACGTTCCGGGCCGCATGGAGCCCGGCACCGGTGAAATCCATTATCCTGCCATTGCCAGGGCCTTGTTCGGCATGGGATACAGCGGTGTCGTCGGCCTCGAAGGCTGGGCCAGCGGTGACAGCGAAGTCGCGCTTGAGCGTTTCAGGCAGGCCTTCACGCTTGATGGATGAGGCCGGCATTGGATTCATTAGAACCGGCGGCAAATTTTCATTTCTTGATGACGTTCAACTCATAACAACAAAAGGAAAACCATCATGCGTCGTTGCACACTGCTTTTCGCCACCCTGCTATTGCTCTTGAGCCAATGGGCCGTCGCCGACTATCGCATCGGTGTCAGCATCGCCAGGGTCGACGACAACTTCATGACCTACGTGCGTAACGGCCTGAATGAGGCCGCGGAAAAGGAAAACGTGCAGATTCAATTCGAGGATGCTCAAGGCGATGTGGTGCGCCAACTCAACCAGGTCCAGGGTTTTATCAACCAGAAAGTGGACGCGGTCATTGTCCTGCCGGTGGACACCTCCGCCACCGCCAACATCACGCGCGCGGCGGTCGAAGCGAAGATACCGCTGGTCTACGTCAACCGTCACCCGGACGAACGTACCCTGCCCAAAGGCGTCGTCACCGTGGCGTCCAATGACATCGAGGCCGGACAACTACAGATGCGCTATCTGGCCGAAAAGCTCGGCGGCAAGGGCAACCTCGCGATCATCATGGGGGACCTGGCGCAAAACGCTACCCGCGACCGCACCGAAGGCGTCAAACAGGTGCTCAAGGATTATCCCGGGATCAAGATTGTCGAGCAGCAAAGTGCCGAGTGGCAGCGCAGCAAAGGGATGGATCTGACCAGCAACTGGCTGCTGGCCGGCACGAGTTTTGATGCCATCGTCGCCAACAACGACGAAATGGCCATCGGTGCGGCCATGGCGTTGCAGCAGGCCGGCAAAGCCAAGGGCGAGGTCGCGATTGTCGGCATCGACGGCTTGCCTGACGGCCTGGCGGCCATCAAGCGCGGGATGCTGGTCGCCTCGGTATTCCAGGACCCCAAGGCCCAGGCGACCAGCGCGGTACAAGCAGCGCTCAAAATGATCAAGGGAGAAGCGGTAGAACAAGACGTCTGGGTGCCCTTCCAGTTGATCAGACCTGAGCAACTGGCGGTGTTTGAACAACATTACAAGTAGCGGACAGGCTCAACAATTCGCCGCGATTCCGGCCAGGGATCAGCGGCGACTCGCACATACAACACAGGGGGTCGGAGTATGGCCACCGTGCTGGAGAGCGCGCGGTTTGTCGGTGGAGGCTCCTACTCCAGCACCTCGACGCGGCACCTGGTTTTCTACACGCTCTTCTTCAAGCTTTCAGGGCTGCCAGCGCATAAGCCATCCATGACCAGGTTCATCAATCTGGCGAGACGTGAGCGCCATTCACTCTGGGAATCTATTTGCCATATTCCGGCGATAGCTAGGAAAAAATCGTCGTTAGTGACGCCGCTACGAATCGTTCCGGCCTTTTCATTTGCCCTCAAAAGCAACTCGGCTGCTGCCTGGACTGGCGCGTACCCCGACTTCCCTGGGAACTCGTAAATAGAAGCTGCTTGTCGTATCGCGGTCGCAAGTCCCACCTTTGTCATTGCATATTCAGCGAGGCAGTCCATCCATTCTCGAAGGGCCTCCTTAGGTGGTTTTGTAGCGAGCAGTTGTTCTGCCAACAAGGCTACCTGCTGCATTTCAAATTGATAGAGCTCAAATACCAGCTCTTCTCTGTTGGCGAAATGGCGATAGAACGTGCCCTGTCCCACTCCGGCTTTCTTCGCAATCGCACTCAGCGGGACCGCAGGATCGAGTGTCAGCTCTGCCACAGCGACCTTCAGTATTCGTTCTCGATTTTTCTTGGCGTCAGAACGCATCGCCAATTCGTCATTCCTAGGCAAAGTTATTTCCTTCGCTGCATTGCAAAGCGGACAGTTGTCCGGTAATTTTTATTTAAGTGGACACCTGTCCGCTTACATCTTCTTACTGGAGTTTACTATGAACAGCACGGGCAACACGATTCTGGTTACCGGCAGCACCTCAGGCATAGGCCTTGGCCTGGCGCTAAGGCTTCACAAGGCGGGTAACAAAGTAATCATCGCGGGACGTCGTAAGGATCTGCTCGACAAAATCGAATCGGAACACCCGGGTATTGAATCAGTATTGCTGGACATCTGCGATCCAACATCCATCCAGCGCACCAGCGAAGCGCTTGCGATCAGTCACCCGAATCTGAACGTTCTCATAAACAACGCTGGCGTCATGCACTGGGAGGACCTGACTGATCCGCAAAACCTGAGTACAGCCGAAGACATCGTGACAACGAACTTGCTTGGCACGATTCGCATGACGTATGCCTTCACTCCCCAACTGATCAAGCAGCCAAGAGCAACGATCATCAATGTCAGTTCGGCTTTGGCATTCGTCCCGCTGCCTGCAACACCGACCTACAGCGCAACCAAAGCGGCAGTTCATTCCTTCACTCAAAGTCTTCGAGTGCAGCTAGAGGCCTCATCAATCGAGGTTATCGAACTTGCGCCGCCGGGTGTGCGTACCACTTTGCTTGGACAGGAAAATGACGAACACGCCATGCCCCTGGAGGAGTTTCTGAATGAAATCTTCGAACTGCTCAAGATCTCTCCGACCCCACAAGAACTTGTCGTCGAGCGCGCCAAGCCATTACGGTTTGCTGAAGCGAGCGGCTCACACAGTGAGGTCTTGAAGATGCTTGCGGGATACCAACCACCGGCAGAATGATGTTAACCGTGTGGGTAGCGTCTGATACGTCGCGACACGCTTAATTCATTCTCACACCCAGCCAAACGGTAATCGAATAGGGTTTATATGCGAGGAGGTTATTGACATGAGAATCGGAATTATCGGCGCGGGCAACGTTGGGGCTACGCTTGCCCGTAAGCTCGCTGCGTGCGGCCATGAAGTGAAACTGGCCAACTCCAAGAGCCCCCAGAGTATTCAGAACCTCGCCAACGAAATCGGTGTACAGGCGGTGACCAAGGAAGACGCTGCGTCCGATGTGGATGCAGTTATCCTCTCGATCCCCTTCGCGAAGTACCCCGATCTGCGCCAAACTTTAAGTAATATTCCCGAGAAGGTCGTCGTCATTGACACATCCAATTACTATCCGGGACGAGACGGGGCGATCGAAGAGGTAGACGACGGCAAGCCCGAGAGCATCTGGGTAAGCGAGCAGATTGGCCGCCCGGTCGTCAAGGCATGGAACGCCGCCCTCGCAGCGACTCTTGCCGAGAAAGGCCAACCAGCCGGGTCTTCAACACGCATAGCCTTACCAGTAGCTGGGGATGACCCCCATGCTGAGGCAATCGCGCAGGATCTTGTCGAGGATACCGGCTTCACCGCGCTTGCCGCTGGCAGCCTTGAGGGCTCATGGCATCAGCAACCAGGCACGCCTGCATACTGCACCGAACTAACACTGCCTGAGCTAAAACTGGCCTTGTGTGCGGCTGATAAAATCAGGGCGCCTCAAAACCGGGATGCACTGTTGGCCAGGTTCATGGCTCCCGGTGGTCAGTTTACACATGAGCAAATTGTTGCCACGAATCGTGCAATGACAGCCTGACTATCGAACTGCTAAATCGCGCGGCCACGGCCAGATTACGTGTTAGCAGTCGCTCAACTCAACGCTGGCAAAGCACAATCCGTTACTACGTCGGGTGCACATCGGCGGTTCAAATAATCATTGCGCGGAACGTTCACTGAGGGTGCTCGCGGCCTGAAACAGGATCTGTCCCACGAAATCGATCTCCTGCTCAGTGATGATCAATGGCGGCAAGAAGCGTACGGTCGCGCCGTGGCGTCCACCCAGTTCAACGATCAAGCCGTGCTTCAGGCAAGCCTGCTGGAACGCCTTGGCCCGGGCCGTATCCACCGGCGGATGGCCTTGGACATCGAGGGTGCCCTGCGGGTCGACGATTTCCATCCCGAGCATCAGCCCGCGACCACGCACATCGCCGATCCAGGCAAACTCGTTTTGCAGTGCCTGCAGTTGTTTTTGCAGGTAAGCGCCGACCTTTTCAGCGTGCTGGACCAGGCCTTCATCGCGGATAAACCGCAAGGTCGCAGTGCCGGCCGCCATCGCCAACTGATTGCCGCGGAACGTGCCGGCGTGGGCACCCGGCTGCCAGACGTCCAGCGACTCGTGGTAGACCATGACCGACAGCGGCAACCCGCCGCCGATGGCTTTGGACAGGGTGATGACATCCGGCGTGATGCCCGATTGCTCGAAGCCGAACATCCGGCCACTGCGGGCAATGCCGCACTGGATCTCGTCGACGATCAGCGGGATGCCGTGGGCCTGGGTCAATCGGCGCAGTTCCTGCAGCCAGCGGTTCGGCGCGGCAATGACCCCGCCCTCTCCCTGTATCGGTTCAAGGATCAGCGCCGCCGGGGCGGTCACCCCGCTTTCCGGGTCGCTGAGCAAGTGCTCGAGGTAACGCACGTTCAACGTGACCGCCTGATCGCCGGCCACCCCGAACGGGCAACGATAGTCGTGTGGGAACGGCAGGCGCTGCACCCCTGGCATCAATGCGCCAAGGGCATTTTTCGGCGACAGGTTGCCGCTGATGGCCAGCGTCCCCAGGGTCATCCCGTGATAGGCCCCGTCAAACGCCAGGACCGAATGCCGCCCCGTGGCGGTGCGGGTCAGCTTGAGCGCGGCCTCAACCGCATCGGCGCCACTCGGGCCGCAGAACTGGATGCGTGCATGGCGAGCGAACCCGCTGGGCAGGCAAGCGAAAATTTCCTGGACGAATGCGTCCTTTACAGGCGTCATGAGGTCCAGGGTGTGCATCGGCACACCGGCCGCCATGACTCGGGTGATGGCTTCGATGATCACCGGGTGGTTGTGGCCCAGCGCCAGGGTTCCGGCACCGGCCAGGCAATCGACAAACACTTGCCCCCGGCTGTCCTGCACATAAATGCCATGAGCCCTTTCAAGCACCAGAGGAATGCGTCGCGGGTAACTGCGGGCGTTGGATTCCTGCTGTTGCTGACGTTCCAGCAGGGGTGTCGAATCGAGGCAGTAAGGACTCGACAGACCGGTGTGCAACAGGCGCAACTGTTGCGCGCCACCCGCTGTGACATTCGAAAAAGCACTCATGATTTCCTCCATGGAGGCTGGGTTTGGAAGAGAACGAACAGCCTGGAAACAAACATCCGTAACGTTGCAAGCCAGGCGCGGGGAGATTGCCTCCCCGCGCCTTTGGGTTTACATGTCGTCGCTTACATGTCGTAACGAAGGCTCATCCCCACCGTGCGCGGTGCGCCGACGTCGATGATGTCGTCGTTGCGGTTGTTGGTGACGTATTCCTTGTCGAACGCGTTCTTCACGTAAGCAGACACCGCGACGTTCTTGGTGACTTTGTACTCGGTGTTGAAGTTCACCAGCACATAGGCGTCGCTCTTACGCTCACCAGTGACTTTGCCGTTTGAATCGAACTCATACTCCGAAGGCGCGGTACCCTGATAGACAATGTCCGTGCCGAATATCAGGCGGTCGTCGAAGCGATAGACACCCCCCACCGAGGCCTTGTATTTAGGCGAGAAGAGGAACGACTCACCGCTCCGGTCCTGACCGCTGTCAGAGACGAAGTCTTTGTATTTGCTATCGGTCACGGCCGCGCCGACGTTCAGGGTCAGTTGCTCGGTGATGTCTTTTTCGACGAAGACTTCCAGGCCCTTGATGTCACTGCGACCGGCGTTGTAGATATCAATGACGGAGCCACCGGTCTGCCGCACGCTGACCTGCTGATCTTTCCAGTCGGTGTAGTACAGGTTGGCGCGGGTACGCAGGGTCTGATCGAAGAACGAACCGCGGTAGGACAGCTCATAGTTAGTGGTGTATTCCGGATCGTAGGCTTGGTGACCACTGCCGGAACGCAAATTGACGCCACCGCCGCGGTAGCCTTTTTGCACCATGAAACCGAGGTATTGATTCGCGGCCAGCTCGTAGTCGATGCCGAGTTTCGGCAGCACGGCATCAAACGACTTCTTGATTTTCTCGGGAACGAAGCTGCCGTCCTCTTCAATATCGGTATCGTTCGTCTCATGGTCGTAACGCAGACCGGTGATCAACGTCCAACGCGGCGCGAACGTCCAGTTGACTTCACCGAACACCGCCTTGTTCTCAATCTTGGTATCACCTTTGACCGTACGAACCAGCACGTCATCGAAAAGCAACCGGTCGTGGAAAGCGTTGGTGTTATGGCCATAGTAGGCACCGACGAAACTCTTCACCGTGTCCGAGGTGTAATTCAGACGCAGCTCCTGACTGAACAGGTTACCGTCTTGCTTACGCAGAACGACCTCGTTGTCCAACGCATTCTGGTCGAAATCCAGACGGTTGCTGTAGTCCGTACTGGTATTGGCGGTCATGCTCGTCAGCGACCAGTCATCGTTCAGACGATAATCCACCTTGGCGCTGAGGGTGTCCTGCTTGAGGTTGTCGAAGGCCTTGGTGTTGGACGCGATGTCGTAATAGCTCGGCTTGCCGTTGACACGCATGGTCGAGCGGTCGCCCTGGCGGTGCTCGCTGTGAGCGTAGGTCAGCAGAACATCGGTGTCGTCATTGGGCAGGATCAGCAATTTGCCGCGGGTGTTGCTGGTGCGACGCGGGTTGGCATCGTCATTGTGCGTAGTGTTACGAATGTAGCCATCACCTTCGCCATAATCCACGGCGATACGCCCGGCAATCTTGTCGTCGACGATGGAGCCACCACCGGCCACCGCCGCCCCGCGCTCACCGTAATTGCCCACATTGGTTTGCGCCGAAAAGCTCGGTTCGAAGGTGGGGTTCTTGGTCCGGATAACCACCGCACCGGCCAGGGAATTACGGCCCTGGGTGGTGGATTGCGGGCCAAGGAATACTTCGACCTGCTCGGCATCCCAGAGCGGGACCGGACTGAGGGTCAGCGCGCGGTTCGGCTGCACTGCACCGTCGACATACACCGATACCGCACCATTGAGGGCCGCTGGACCCTGGTCGTCAAAACCGGACACCGGCACACCACGGATACCCCAGTTTTCATTGCCGGCCTGGCTATAGACGCCGGGCGTGCGGGCAAACACATCCACCAGATCCTTGTCGCCGTGCTCACGCAGATTCTTGTCGGTGAGGACCACGACGCTGGACTGGGTCTGCTCAAGCGTGCGGTCGATTTTTTCACCTGTCACGGTGATCGGAGCAATCTCCATCGTGCCGGCTTCTTCGGCCGCCCATGCAGCGTTGCTCAGGCCTATGGCCGACCCTACAGCCAACGCAATTGTGTTCTTTTTGAAATTCACGCCCCGCTCCCCTGCGACAGATATTTTTAGGTTTTTTGAGCTGGCCGAAGGCTGTGTGGCGCCAGCGGAGCGGAGTCTAATCCAAAAAAAAAATTAAATAAATAGTATTGATAATCTATCTCATTTGTACCTAGTATGACGTCTTGTATTGATCTGAATACATTACAGACGAGTCCTACACAACCGACCGCTGCCCTGCTTTCAAGGTCCTGTGACTGGTCGAAGAAGATATAAGAGGATGCACAAGGATGACCTCAATCGAACACCTGAACGGGCGTTCCGAGCTTTTTTCCATGGCGCCCACGGATGCAAGCGCCCAGTCGCTACCCCTGCTGGTGCAAGGGACATCGGGACAGTCGATCCACGATCTGGACGCCTCGATTCGCGACAGCCTGGCCCATGCCCTGACCACGGTTGGCGGCGTGTTGTTTCGCGGTTTCACCGTCGCCACCCCCATCGATTTCAAGCGCTTCGCTGCCAGCTTCGGCGCGCCGCTGGCCAGTTACGAATTCGGCTCCACGCCACGCAGCAAAGTCTTCGCCGGGGTCTATAGCTCCACGGAATACCCGGCCCATCAGTTCATCCCTTTGCACAACGAGCAGGCCTACACCCGTCCCTGGCCTTCACGCATCTGGTTTCACTGCATCAAGGCCAGTGAAACCGGCGGCGAGACCCCGATTGCCGACAGCCGCCTGATCTACCAGCGCATGCCCGCCGAGATCCGCGAGCTGTTCGCCAGCCGCGAACTGCTCTACGTGCGCAACTACAGCGGCGCCCTGGACCTGCCTTGGGAAAAAGTCTTCAACACCCAGGACCGTGCCCAGGTCGAACGCTACTGCCAGGACAACGACATCGAGTGGGAATGGAAAGCCGATGGCGACCTGCGCACCCGCCAGCGTTGCGCCGCCGTGCAGCAGCATCCCGATACCGGTGAATGGGTCTGGTTCAACCAGGCGCACCTGTTCCATGTCTCGGCCATCGAACCGAACGTACGCGCCAGTCTGCTCGCAGCCGTGGGTGAAGAAAACCTGCCGCGCCATGTCTATTTCGGCGACGGCTCGGCCATTGCCGACGACATGCTCGATACCGTGCGCGAGGTCTACCGCGAGACCGCCATCAGTTTCCCCTGGCAGCCGGGCGATATCCTGATGCTCGACAACCGACTGGTGGCACACGGTCGCAATCCTTTCACCGGTGACCGCAAAGTCATCGTGGCCATGGCGTGAATTGCACATGTTTTCATTCAAACATTGGATCGAGGTGCTGGAAGCCAACGCCCGGCACTTCCCTCAGCGTGCTGCCCTGCATTTCTTGCCGGACGGTGTCAACATCGGCGAAACCCTGACCTTTGCCCAACTGCACGAGCACTCCCAGTCCCTGGCGGCCGCGCTGCAAGCGCGTTATGCACCGGGCGATCGTGTGCTGTTGATGCTACCCAGCAGCCTCGACTACGCCCGCGCTTTCTGTGCCTGCCTCT
Organism: Pseudomonas hefeiensis; assembly: GCF_030687835.1. Taxonomy (NCBI): domain Bacteria; kingdom Pseudomonadati; phylum Pseudomonadota; class Gammaproteobacteria; order Pseudomonadales; family Pseudomonadaceae; genus Pseudomonas; species Pseudomonas hefeiensis. The sequence goes on along the minus strand of NZ_CP117449.1, from coordinate 2,667,611 downwards.
ATGCTGGGCTGATTGCCGTACCGTTGTTTCCACCGCCGTCGCGTAAACCGCGCCACCTCGACCGCGTCCGCAACGTGGTGGTGGATGCCGAGCCGGCGTTGATTCTCGCACCGGCGGATTATTGCGAAGGTTTGCTGGATCTGGTGGAGGGCCGCGTCGATGTGCTGACCGTCCAGCACCTGGGCACAGCATCGGCCAGCCAGTGGCAACGCCCGGCTATCGACGGTTCGACCGTGGCCTTCCTGCAATACACCTCAGGCTCTACCGGCTCGCCAAAAGGCGTCGAGGTGCGTCAGCGCAACCTGATCGCCAACGTCGAACTGATGCGTCAGGCGTACGATTTCGACGAGCACGGCGCCATGGTCAACTGGCTGCCGCTGTACCACGACATGGGCCTGATCGGCGGCATGCTGGCCCCACTCTACAGCGGCATGCCGTGCTACCTGATGGCGTCCCAGACCTTCGTCAATGCGCCATCGACCTGGCTGCAGGCACTGAGTCGCTACCGGGCCACCGCCAGCTTCGCCCCCAACTTCGCCTATGCCTTGTGCAACCGTGTGGTCAGCGACAACCTGATCGCACAGCTCGACCTGAGCGCCTGGAAACATGCGATCAACGGTGCAGAGCCGATCCACCCCGGCACCCTGGAAGCCTTCGCCCAGCGTTTTGCTGCCTGCGGCCTGAACCCATTGGCCATCAGCCCCGGTTATGGTCAGGCCGAAGCAACGCTGTGCGTCAGCGCTACGCCGGCCGATGCGCTGCCAGTGGTGCTGCGCCTGGACAAAGCCGTGCTGGAGACCGGGCGCGTGACCCTGGCGGCTGCCGATGCCGCCGCGGTGGAGTTCGTCGCCTGCGGTTATCCGCAAGCCTTGCACAGCATCGCCATCGTCGACCCGCACACCTTCGAACGCTGCGCCGCCGATCACATCGGCGAAGTCTGGCTCAAGGGCCCGAGCAACGCCGAATCCTACTGGAAGAATCCCGAGGCCACTCGTGAGGCCTTTGAGGCACGGATTGTCGATTGTCGGCTCATCGGAGCAGTACCTGCGCTCCGGCGACCTGGGTTTCATGCACCAAGGCCAAGTGGTGATCTGCGGGCGGCTCAAGGACCTGCTGATTCTCAACGGGGCGCAACCTCTACCCCCACGACATCGAATTCGCCATTACCGACGCCGAGCCGGGCATCCGTACCGGACGCATCGCCGCCTTTTCGGAAATCGACCCGGCACTGGGCCGCGAGAAACTGGTGATCGTCGCCGAGCCGCAGCGTAAGTTCGTCGACCCGGCGCATCACCCGGCGCTGTTCGCGTCGATGCAAAACGCCGTGCGCGAAGCCGCCGACTGTGGCATCGACCAGATTGTACTGGTGCAAGCCGGCACCATCCCGATGACCACCAGCGGCAAGATCGCCCGTCAAGGTGCGCGCAAGCAACTGGCCGCCGGCACGTTGAGCATCATCGCCCAGAGCGGTGGAACGCCGGCCTCGAACGACGAACCCCTTGACCTTGCCCGACTCAAGCGCCTGGCGACCGAAACACCGCAACAGGCCCAAGCCGCTTGCCGGCAATGGCTGGAACAGACCCTGCACGCGGTCAATCCGTATTTTTCCGCCCACGTCGAACTCAGCCTGATTGGCCAGGGTCTGGACTCCATCGGCGTGGCCGACTTTGCCGCCCGCCTGCACCGGGACCTGGGCTGGAACCTCGATATTCAGGACCTGTTCGGGGAAACCACACTGGGGCAATGGGCGCTGGCCCTGCACGCTTTCCTCAATGAGCCAACGCCAACGGCCGAAGCTCCAACCGAGCAGGCCAACCCCAGTCAGGGGCATCAATCGTTCGCCCAGCGTCGCCTGTGGTTCCTGCGCCAACTGAACCCGGACGACACCCGGCACAACCTGGTGTTGCACCTGCGCCTGCAAGGTCCGCTGGACATCGAGACGCTGGCCCTGCGCCTGAACACGCTGGTCGAGCGTCACGGCGTGTTGCGCACGGTGTATCACGACGGTGTCGATGGCCCACAACAACAGGTGTTGCCGCCTACGGCGGTAGCGCTGGTCCATCATGATGTGCGTGAGCAGAACCAAGCGCAGCAACAGCACACGCTGAACGAATGCCTGGCCCAAGAACACGCTACCCCTGTCGATCTGCAAGCAGGCCCGCTGCTGCAAGCGCAGTTACTCAGCCAACATGACCAGCAGCACGACCTGCTGCTGACCCTGCACCACATCGCCTTCGACGGACGCTCGGCGCAAATATTGTTGGCGGAACTGGCGGGGGCGGCGGACGCCCCGCTCCCGGGGCAATACCTCGATTTCGCCCAATGGGAAGCCCGGCACTGGAGCGAACAGCGGATCGCCATCGAGCAGGACTTCTGGCGCGAACACCTGGCCGGCATGCCGCAAACGTTGGAACTGGGTGGCAGCGGCCAGGCCCCGGGCGAACACAGCCTGGACTTCAACGTGCCCCAGGCCAACTGCGAGCGATTGGCAGCGCTGGCCCGCGAGCAAGGCATGACGTTGTTCATGCTGTTGCTGGCCAGCTACCAACTGGTGCTCAAGCAACTGGGCGGCCAGCAGCAATTCCTGCTGGGCACCGACGTCAGCGGCCGGCCGCTGGCAGAACACAACGACGTCATCGGTTTCTTCGTCAACCAGTTAACCCTGCGCTGTGACGTGCGCGGCGAAGCGACCCTGACCAGTTTCCTTGAGCAGGTTCGCGATGAGTCGCGCCTGGCCTATGCCCATCAAGGCCTGCCTTTCGATCTGGTGGTCTCGGCCCTCGCGCCGCAGCGCCGCACCGGTCACTCGCCACTGTTCCAGGTCAAGCTCAACTATCAACCGTCACGGGTGACCCCGACCGCCATCGCTGGTGCGCAGTTGTCCGCGCTGGACGTGGCCCAGGCACCGGGGGATTTCCACTTGGTGCTCGACCTCGTGCATGGCGGCGAAGGCCTCGCCGCGACCCTCAAGTATCGCGGCGAATACTTCGACCGCGACCGTGCCGCGCGCCTGCAACACCTGTGGACGCGCCTGCTGGAGCAGATGCACAGCCTGCTGGACGAGCCGTTGCCGGCACTGGCCGAACGCATCGACAGCTGGGATCAGGCCTTTGCCCGGGAGCGACAACAATCCCAGGCGCAGGCCGGTCGCAGCCAGATGATGCAAGCCAAACGTCGCTCCTTGTCCCTTTAACCGAGTCGGATGCCGTTATGTCTATCGTGCCCCCATCGCCACGCGCCCTTGGCGCCGTGCGTCGCAAAGCCATGAACGTCTCGGAACAACAGTTGGTCACCGAGCGCCTGCTCAGCCCGGACCACGCCCTGCCTCTGGTGATCGAGCCGGCGGTCAGCGGCGTTGACCTGATCGCCTGGGCCGCCCGTGAACGCGAGTCGCTGGAAAAAAAACTGCTGGAATACGGCGCCCTGCTGTTTCGCGGCTTCAACGTCGCGTCCGTCGAGCAGTTCGACCAGGTGATCGCCGCCCTCTCCCCCGGAGCGCTGGAATACATGTTCCGCGCCTCGCCCCGGACACGGGTCGGCGGCAACATCTACACCTCGACCGACTACCCGGCCGACCAGATGATTTTCCCCCACAACGAGCACTCCTACTCGCCGCGCTTCCCGCTGCGGCTGTTCTTCTACTGCCAACTGCCGTCCGAGACCGGCGGTGAAACCCCGATCGGCTCGACCCGCGCCGTAAAGGCCAAGATCAGCCCGCAGATCCAAGCGCGGTTCCGGGAGAAAGGCGTGCTGTACGTGCGCAACTACGGCGATGGTTTCGGCCTGCCGTGGCAGAGCGTTTTCCAGTCCGAAGACCGCCGCGAAGTAGAGGCCTACTGCGCCAGCGTCGGCATCGACGTGGAATGGAAAGACAACAATCGCCTGCGCACCCGCCAACGCGGGCCGGCCGTGGTGCGCCACCCGCGCACCGGCGAAGAGGTCTGGTTCAACCATGCCACGTTCTTCCACATCAGCACCCTGCCCGAGCGAATCCGCGATTCGCTGCTAAGCAACTTCAACGACCTCGACCTGCCCACCAACACCTTTTACGGCGATGGCGAACCGATCGAGCCGCAGGTTCTGGAGTCGCTACGCGCGGCCTACCTCGACTCGCTGGTGCGCTTCAGTTGGCAACAGGGGGACGTGTTGTTCATCGACAACATGCTCGCCGTGCACGGCCGCGAACCCTTTACCGGCAAGCGCGCCATCATGACCGGCATGGCTGAAGCCCTGCTGTCGAGCGACGGTGCTGTCTGACATTCAACGGGTCCACCCGCCGTTCGCCGGCGGCTTGCCTGACACGAGTCCAGCAAGCCCCGGCGTCTGTGCGGTGATCCAGGCTCAAGCCCTTTTCCAGTCGAGATGAACATGAGCGGACTTCAAGGTTTTCGTATTTCGCCGCAACAGGCATCGCTTTACCCCCACACCCACGGCGCAGCGCAGCACCCGTTCAGCTGTCATTTGCAATGGTCACTGTCGCAACCGCTGGACGTCGATGCACTGAAAGACCGCCTGCAAGCACTGGTGGCCGGCAGTGAAATCCTGCGCACACGCCTGATGCCCGTGCCCGGTCTGCGCCACCCGGTGCAGGTGATTGACGAAGCCGGCTCACTGGCGGTGAACCTCCAGGACCTACGCCTGCACAGCCAGGCCGACCAGGACGCCGCGCTCGCTCAGCTCACCACCCAGCCCCGTGACTGGACAACGCCGTTGTGGGTGACCCTGGTGCACCTGTCCGATGAGCAAGACGTGCTGGACCTCGCGGCGGCCAGCAGCCACTTCGACCTCGCCAGCCTGAAATGGCTGGCCGGTGCATTGCTGCAGGACACTGCCACGGACCTCTCCGAAGCCCTGCAGTACGCCGATTACGCCGAATGGCGCTGGAGCCTGGTGGAAGACGCACCGGATCATCCGGGCGTGAGCTTCTGGAAACCTGCGGGCGACACCGAGCAGGCCACCTTGCAACTGCCGCTGGAATCGACCCTGGCTGGCGGATTTGCGCCGACCCGACTGGACCTGACGCTGCCGGCCGACCTCGCCCGTCACCCGGCCCTGCCCCCGGAGCTGCTGCTGGCGGCATGGGCAGCGGTCCTGGGACGACTGGCCGGCCAGCAACAGGTGCCGCTCACCCTGATCCATGAAAGTCGCGGCGCGGAACTGGAAAGCACCCTGGGCCTGTTCGAGCAGTGCCTGCCCGTGAGCATCGAACTGGATGCCCAGGCGACCCTACTGGAGCAAAGCACGCAAGTGGCCGCCGTCCTGGAACGGCTGATTGGCTGGCAAGACTATTACACCGGCAACCACCAAGCCGGATACGCCTTTGCCTGGCGCTCGGGCGATACCCGGGAGCGCCATGCCAGTGCGCTCATGAACCCGCTGAAAGCGTGCCTGAACGTCCGCCAGTTGCCCGACAGCCTGCACGCGCAGTTGGTTTACGACCGCCAGGCGCTCAGCGCCGAAGCCGCGGGTTGCCTCGCCGAGCAATGGCTGCAACTGCTGCAAGGCGCCCTGGCTGAACCGCAACGGGCCTGGGCCCAACTGCCCCTGGGCGGAATGCTGCAATCGCAGTTGATCGGCACCAGCGCGAACGTGCCGTCCATCGAACCAGTGACGCTGGTGGAATTGTTTGCCCGTCAGGTTCGCCAACAACCGAACGCCATCGCCCTCAGCGACCAGGACGGCGACCTGAGCTACAGCCGCCTCGACGCCTGCGCCACGCAACTGGCCCATCGACTGGTCGCCGCCGGCATTGGTCCAGGGGTGCCGGTCGGCATCCTGTTCGCCCGCAGCAACGCGGCCATTGTCGCCATGCTCGCCGTCTTGAAAGCCGGTGGCGCCTACGTGCCCGTCGACCCAACCTACCCGGCCGACCGCCGCGCCTACATGCTCGCCGACAGCGCCATCGCCCACATCGTGGTCAGCGCCGAACTGGCCGACAGTGTGCCGGCCAACCTGCAACGCTTCGTGCTCGATGACCTGACAACGCAGGACCTCAGCGATTGGCCGGCACTGCCGTTGCCGGACGCCAACGACCTCGCCTACTTGATCTACACCTCCGGCTCTACCGGTGCGCCGAAAGCCGTGGAAATCAGCCACGGAGCCCTGAGTTTCTCGACCCAAGTGCGCATGGCGACCTATGAGACGCCGGTGCGCGCCTACCTGTTGTTGTCGTCGTTTGCCTTCGACAGCTCGGTCGCCGGGATTTTCTGGACCCTGGCCCAAGGCGGACGCCTGGTATTACCCGCCCCAGGCGAAGAACTGGAAATGTCCCGCCTGGCGCAACTGATTGCCCAGCACCAGGTCAGCCACGGCCTGTCGCTGCCGTCGCTGTACCAGGCCCTGCTCGATCAACTGCAGCGCAGCGGGGGAACCGACAGCCTCGCTTGCTGGATCGTCGCTGGTGAAGCTTGCCCGCCGTCGCTGATCGCACAACACAGCAAGACCCTGCCCCACGCACATCTGGTGAACGAATACGGTCCCACTGAGGCCACCGTCTGGGCCACTTATGAAGTGTTGGACCCCAGCCGGAACGTCAGCATCGGCCGTCCGATCGCCGGCATGGACCTGCGCCTGCTGAACGAATTCGACATCGCCTGCGGCATCGGCGAGCCAGGGGAAATCGTCCTCGCCGGCCCGACCCTGGCCCGCGGCTATCGCCACAAACCCGAAGAAACCGCCAAGGCTTTCGTCAGCCTGGTCGACGGCACCCGCGCCTACCGCACCGGCGATCTGGCGTGCTGGCTGGCCGACGGGCGCCTGGCGTTCCTTGGCCGTAAGGACCATCAGGTCAAGGTGCGCGGCTACCGCATCGAGCTGGGCGAAATCGAACGGCAGTTGTGCAGCCACAGCGACGTGCGCGAAGCCGCGGTGATCGTTCAGGAACATGCCGCCGGCAAGCGCCTGCTCGCCTACATCCTCGCCGCCCACGGCTACGCACCGGACTCGGAGGCGATCAAGCGTTTCCTCGGCGAACGCCTGCCGTCGTACATGGTGCCGGCCCTGGTGCTGACCCTGGCGAGCTTTCCGCGCACGCCCAACGGCAAGCTCGACACGCGGCAGTTGCCCGACCCCGACTCGTTCGATGAAAGCGCCCACGTGGCGCCGCGCAACGCCATGGAGACCACCCTGCAAGCGATCGTCGCCAAGGTCTTGAAGCTCTCGACGGTGAGCGTCACCGACAACTTTTTCGCCATCGGCGGCGACTCGATCCTGAGCCTGCAAGTGGTGGCCCAGGCCCACGAGCAAGGCATCGCGCTCTCGGCCAAACAAGTCTTCGAGCGCCAGACCATCGCGGCCATGGCCGAGGTCGCGCAACCGCTGGATCCGAGCGCCGCCGAGCCGCAAGCCGACAGCACCGAATTCAGCGCCTCGGGCCTGTCCGATGACGAAATGCAAGCGCTGATGGCCGAACTGGACGAGGCCGACCTGTGAGCGGCGCCTCTCGTCACCACGCCATCACCGTCGCCCCTATTTACGCAGGACCCTTGCAATGACCAGCGAAAAAACCACCGCTAACCCGATCGAAGACATTTACCCGCTGTCACCGCTGCAGCAAGGGATGCTGTTCCACTCCCTGCTGCACGAAGACTCCGGTGTCTACCTGATGCAGGATCGCTACCGCATCGGCGGGGCCATCGATGAAGGGGCGTTCCTCGAATCGTGGCGCCAGGTGGTGGCGCTGCACCCTTCCCTGCGCGCCAGTTTCCAGTGGAAAAGCCAGAAGCAACCGGTGCAGGTGATCCATCGCCAGGTCAAGGTACCGCTGGACACCCTCGACCTGCGCGGGCTCGCCCCCCATGAGCAGGAGGCGCGGATCCGCAGCCTGCTGGAAGACGAGCAGAAAGTCGGCTTCAACCTGTCCAAACCACCGCTGATTCGCTTCCGGCTGGTACGCCTGGCTGAGGAGTCCTACGAGTTCATTCGCAGCTTCCACCACATTCTGATGGACGCCTGGTGCATTTCCCTGGTGACCGTGGACTTCCTCAAAGTCTACGAAGCGCTGTGCAACGACCGTACGCCGGAGCTGAAAAGCCCTCGGCCGTTTCGCGATTACATCCAGTGGCTGCAACGTCAGGATGCCGGCAAGGCCGAGCAATTCTGGCGCGGCCAGCTACACGGCCTCAACGCGCCCACGCCACTGACCGTGGACAACGGCGTGACCCGCGACCGCTACACCGATGCGGTGCTGGTGGACGACCAACTGATTCACCTGAACGAGCAGGAAACCCAGGCACTGGCGGCGTTCTGCCGCAATCGCCGGATCACCCCGAACACGTTTTTCCAAGGCGTCTGGTCGTTGCTGCTGTCGCGCTACAGCGGGCAACAGGACGTGGTCTTCGGCGTCACCGTGGCCGGGCGTCCGGCCGACCTGACCGGCGTCGCAGAAATGATTGGCCTGTTCATCAACACCTTGCCACTGCGGGTTTCGGTGGCCCCGAATGCCACGCTCGGCAGTTGGCTGGGTGATCTGCAAAAGCTCAACGTCGACATGCGCGACTTCGAGCACACGCCATTGACCGACATCCAGGGCTGGAGCGATTTCCCCCGGGGCGAGACCCTGTTTGACAGCATCCTGGTGTTCGAAAACGCCCCCATCGACGAACAGATCCTCGAAGGCGGTTTCCAGTTCAGCCTCGAAGGCATGGACCACAGCGTGCACACCCACTACGGCTTGACCGTGGTGATCCTGCCGGGCGAACAGCTGGGCATCCGCGTGTCCTATGACCGCGAACGTTTCGAGGCCGCCACCGTACAGCGCCTGCTGGGCCACATCGCCAGCCTGGTGCGCAGCATGCTCGCCGCCCCCGACGCTCCATTGGCCAGCTTCGAACTGCTGGCCGCCGAGGAGCGCCAACAGTTGCTGGGTGAATGGGCGCTCAATCCCCACGATTTCCCGCTGGATCAAAGCTACGCCGAGCTGTTTGCCGCCCAGGTCGCCCAGCGCGGTGATCAGGTCGCCGCGATCTGCGCCGGTGAGTCGCTGACCTACGCCGAGCTGGACCTGCGTTCCACGCGCCTGGCCCACGCCCTGCGCGAGGCCGGCGCCGGTGCAGATCAACTGGTCGCGCTGGTGGCCCCGCGTGGCCTGGTGCTGTTGACCATGATGCTGGCCGTGTTCAAGGCGGGCGCAGCGATGCTGCCCCTTGAGGTCAATCACCCGCCTGAGCGCCTGCGGGAAATCCTCGGGCTGTCCCGCGCGCCCATGCTGGTGGCGAGCGAAGCCTGCAGCGGCCTGCTCGATCAACTGCTCAGCGGCCTCGACCGGGCGCCCGAGGCGCTGTTCGCCGAGACCTGCTGGAGGTCTGGCAACGACGCGCCTCTGCCGGTGCTTGCCGGTCCGGACAGCCTGGCCTACGTGCTGTTCACCTCCGGTTCGACCGGCACGCCGAAGGGCGTGATGATCGAACAGCGCGGCATGCTCAACAACATCTTCGGCAAAGTGCCGGCCCTGGGCCTCAGCGCCGCCGACCGGATTCCCCAGACCGCTTCGGTGGCGTTCGACATTTCGGTGTGGCAGTTCCTCGCCGCGCCGGTGCTCGGTGCCACCGTGCACATTCTTCCGGATGAAGTCGTCCACGACCCGCAACGCCTGCTGCAAGTGCTCGCCAGCGAGCGCCTGAACGTGCTGGAAATCGTCCCGAGCCTGATGCGCACCTTGCTCGCCTTGTGCCCGTGCGACCTGCAACTGCCGGACCTGCGCTGGGTATTGCCGACCGGTGAAGCCCTGCCGCCGACCGTGGCCCGCGACTGGTTCGCGCGCTTCCCCGACATCGCCCTGATGAACGCCTACGGACCGGCCGAATGCGCCGACGATGTGGCCTTCCAGCCGATCTTCGAAGCACCGGGGGCCGAAGTCAGCCACATGCCCATCGGCCAGCCGACCGCCAACAACCGCCTGTACGTGCTGGACGAAGCCCTGCGCCCGGTGCCGGTTGGCGTGGCCGGGGAAATCTGTGTCGGTGGTGTTGGCGTCGGCCGCGGCTACCTGCACGACCCGCAACGCACCGCCGAGGCCTTTATCGACCACCCTCAACTCGAAGGTCGCCTGTACCGCACCGGTGACCTGGGACGCTGGCGTGCAGACGGGGTGATCGAATACCTCGGCCGCCGCGACCAGCAGGTGAAACTGCGCGGGCACCGGATCGAACTGACGGAAATCGAACACCGCCTCGCCCAGCACCCGAACGTACGCGAAGCAGCCGTCTTGCTGCGGGAAAATACCGTCGGTGAAGCCTGGCTGGTGGCGTACTGGGCGGCCCATGACGAGTCGCTGGGTAGCGACGGCCTGAGCGACCACCTGCGCGCGCAACTGCCACCGTACATGGTGCCGGCGGCCTTCGTCTGCCTGGACAAACTGCCCCTGAACAACAACGGCAAGGTCGATCGCAAAGTCCTGGCCGCCCGCGAGCTGGACTGGCAGGCCGACACCCAGCACAGCATCGCCCCACGCAACGCGCTGGAAATCACCGTAGCGTCTATCTGGGCCGAGGTCTTGGGGCGCGACACGGTGGGCGTGGAAGACAACTTCTTCACCCTCGGCGGGCATTCGCTGTTGGCGACCCAGATCGTTGCCCGCCTGCGCACCCAATTCAAACTGGACCTACCATTGCGGGTATTGTTCGAACAGCCGACCGTGGCCTTGCTCGCCGAAGCCATCGGCGCCCGCCAGGCCGAGGCCGCCGCACCACACGCCAACGCGCTCAGCGTGCCCAAGCCCCAACCACGCCCGCCATTGCTGCCGCTGTCGTTCTCGCAACAGCGCCTGTGGTTCATCGAGCAACTGACGCCGGGCACCACCCTGTTCAACATCCCGTTCGCCCTGCACCTCAAGGGTGAGCTCAACGTCCCGGCGCTGCACGCCAGCCTGAACGATCTGCTGGTGCGCCACGAAATCCTGCGCACCGGCATCCACAGCACCAACGGCGCGCCGTGCCAGCGCATCAGCCCAGCGCTGGACATCGCGCTGCCCTTCGAAGACTTGTCGGGTCTGACCGCCACCGCGCGCGCCGGCGCGCAGTTCAATGCCTTGCGAGACACCTTCGAGCAGCCGTTCGACCTGACCTGCCCACCGCTGCTGCGCGCACGTTTGCTGCGCCTGGCGCCGGAAGAGCACGTACTCGGCATCGCCCTGCATCACCTGGTCTCGGACGCCTGGTCGGCCACCATCGCCCTGCGCGAACTGGCGCTGGGTTATGAAGCCCGTTGCAACGGCGCCGCCGCCAACCTGCCGGCCCTGCCATTGCAATACGCCGACTTCGCCCTCTGGCAGCGCGAACACTTGCAAGGCGCCGAACTCAAGCGCCAGCTCGATTACTGGACCACCACCCTGGACCGGCGCGACAGCGACGCCAGCCCGCTGCTGGCCTTGCCCACCGACCATCCCCGGCCCTCGGTGCAAAGCTACCGCGCCGGGATCGTGCAGCGTGAACTCAGCGCCGACCTCAGTGGCCGGGTACAGGCCTTTGCCAGTCGCCTCGGCACCACGCCGTTCACCGTCCTGTTCGCCGGCTTCGCCGTGCTGATGCACCGCTTGAGCGGCGACGCCACGGTGCTGGTCGGCACCCCGGTCACCCACCGTGAACAACCGGGCACCGAAGGCCTGCTGGGCATTCTGTTGAACAACCTGGCGATCCGCGCGGACTTCGAGCCACAAGCCGGCTTCAGCGCCCTGGTCAAACAAGTGGCCGAGCGCCTGCGCAGTGGCCTGTTGCATCAGGACCTGCCGTTCGAGCAACTGGTGGACAGCCTGCAACTGCCGCGCAGCCTCAGCCATGCGCCGCTGTACCAGGTGATGGTCGCCCAGCAACTGGCCATGGAATCGCGGTTGCGCTTCCCCGGGCTGGAATTCGAAGCCCTGGACACGCCGCTGCGGCACTCCGAATGCGACCTGGACCTGCACGTGCTGTGCCCGGCCAATGCGCCGATCCAGCTGGAGCTGATGTTCGCCCTCGACCTGTTCGTCGCCGACAGCGCCCGCCAGACCCTCGAGCGCCTGGAGCATCTGCTCGAACACATGCTCGCCGAGCCACAGCGCCCGGTCGCCGCGTTGCCGCTGCTGACGGACGCGGAGTGGCAACGCACCGTGGTCGAGTGGAACCGCACCGAGATGCAGGTGCCGACGCACCTGACCTTTGCCCAACTGTTTGAACAACAGGCCGAGCGCACCCCGGAACGCGACGCCCTGTGTTTCGAAGGCCGCAGCCTGAGCTACGGCGAACTGAACCGGCGCGCCAACCAGGTGGCGCATTACCTGCGCAGCCAGGGCGTCGGTGCTAACCGCCCGGTGGCGCTGTGTGTCGAGAGGTCGCTGGAACTGCTGGTCGGCCTGCTGGGCATTCTCAAGTCCGGCGGCGCTTATGTACCGCTGGACCCGACCTACCCGGTGGATCGCCTGGCGTACATGCTCGAAGATGCGCAACCGGCACTGTTCCTCGGCCAGCAGGGCCTGCTGGAACAGCTGGGCGCCGAACTGCCACGTTTGCGCCTGGACAGCGACGCGGCGCTGTTCGCCAACCAGCCAGACAGCAACCCTGCTCCGCTCGCCGGCCCGCAAGACCTGGCCTACATCATGTACACCTCCGGCTCGACCGGTAAGCCCAAGGGCACCCTGGTGACCAATGGTTCGGTGGTCAACCTGGCCTGGGCGCGTATCCATGGCTTGTATCGCCGCTACACCGACCAGCCGATGCGCAGCAGTTTCAACTACTCGTTCGCCTTCGACAGCTCGGTGGCCGAGCTGATCCTGCTGCTCGACGGCCACAGCCTGTACCTGACCCCGGAAGACGTGCGCTACGACCCCGATGCCCTGGCCGGCTTCTTCCGCGACACGCGCCTGGATGCCTTCGAATGCACCCCGGCCCAGCTTAAGGCCCTGCTCGAAAGTGACGGCGTTCGCCGTGGAGAGGTGTACCTGCCGCGCTTCGTGCTGTTCGGTGGCGATGCGGTGGACGCGCAACTATGGCAACGGCTGCCATCGATTGCCGGCAGCCGCTTCTTCAACACCTACGGCCCGACCGAATGCACGGTCGATGCAACCGGTTGCGCGGTGGATGACTTCCCGCTGCGGCCGATCATTGGCCGGCCGATCGCCAACGTGCGCACCTACGTACTCGATGCTTTCCTCAACCCGATGCCGGTGGGCGTCCCGGGGGAACTGCACATCGGCGGCGCAGGCGTGACCCTGGGCTATCTCAACCGTGCCGAGCAGACGGCGAAGGTGTTCATCGAAGACCCGTTCTCGTCGCAGCCCGGCGCGCGGATGTACAAGTCCGGCGATCTGGTGCGCTGGCTGCGTGACGGGCAGCTCGAATACCTGGGACGCATGGATCACCAAGTGAAGATCCGTGGTTTCCGCATCGAACTGGGGGAAATAGAAACCCTGATCGGCGCCCAACCGGGCGTGCGCCAGGCCGTGGTGTTGGCCCGTGAAGACGTGCCCGGTGACAAGCGCCTGGTGGCCTACGTGACCTGCGACGAGCAGGCCGACATCCACGCCTGGCGCAACGCCATTGGCGCCGCCCTGCCCGACTACATGGTGCCCTCGGCATTCGTGCTGCTCGATGAGTTGCCGCTGACCGATAACGGCAAACTCAACCGTAAGGCCTTGCCGGCCCCGGACATCCAAGCCGCACCAGACGCTTTGGAGCCACCGCGTAGCGCCGCCGAACAGCAACTGGCCGCCCTGTGGGCCGAATTGCTGAACTTGCCGTCGGCGCAGATCGGCCGTGACAGCCACTTCTTCTACCTCGGCGGCCACTCGTTGCTGGCGGCGGCGCTGTTTGCCCGCCTGCGTCAACAGTTCGCCAGCGTGCCACCGTTGCGGGCGGTGTTTGAACACCCAACCCTTGAAGCCTTGGCCGCGCTGCTGGGCGATCCCCTGCAAGCCCCGGCGGCGACCTTCGCTGCACCGGCACGTCCGGCGCGCCTGCCGCTGTCGTTCGAACAGCAACGCTTGTGGTTCCTTGAACAATTGAGCGCCGGCGGTGGCGAGTACAACGTGGTCAGCGCCGTGCAACTGGACGGCGAACTCAACCTCCAGGCCCTGCAAACGGCCCTGAACAGTGTGGTCCAGCGCCACGAGATCCTGCGCAGCCGCATCGTGCGCGATACCGACGGCGAGTTGGCGCTGATCGTCGAACCGCAAGTCGATATTGCCTTGCACGTCACGGCACTGCAGGCCGCCAGCGACGAGCAGTGGCAACAACTGACCGACGCGGCGATCCACGCGCAAACCGGCCGCCGTTTCGACCTCGCCGCCGAAGTGCCGGTGCGTGCCACACTGCTGCAACGCAGCGGCAGCGCCCAGTCGCTGCTGTTGCTCAGCGTGCACCACTGCGCCACCGATGACGCCTCCAGCCAGAACCTGCTGGATGAACTGCGGCAGTTCTACACCGCCCAGTGCCAGCGCACCCCGACGGCACTGCCGGCGCTGGCCTTGCAATACCCCGATTACGCCCTTTGGCAGCGCGAGCCCGGTCAACAGACCGCGTTCAGCAGCCACCTGCAGTACTGGCGCAACCAACTGGAGGACGGCGACTACCTGCTGGACCTGCCGACCGAACAGGGCCGACCAAACCAGCTCGCCCCGGCGGCCGGCGCAGTGCAACTGCAATTGCCGCCCGCCCTGGTGGAGCGCCTGCGGCAGTTCGCCCAGCAACGCGGCGCCACCCTGTACATGCTCATGCTCGGTGCGGCGCAGTTGCTCTTGGGGCGCTACGCCAATCAGCGCGACGTACGGGTCGGTAGCCCGGTGGCCCAGCGTCCATTCGCCGAGCTGCAACCGCTGATCGGCTGCTTCGTCAACACCGTGGTCATGCGTGCCGATCTGGATCCAGCGCTGGATTTCGAAGGGTTGCTCAGCCAGGTGCGCAACCGTGTGCTGGATGCCCAACAGCATCAGGACGTGCCGTTCGACCAGGTCGTGGAGCACTTGAAGCCGTCGCGCAGCCTCGGCCAGACGCCGTTGTTCCAAGTGCTGTTCGCCATGCAGAACGCTGACTCGTCCTCAGCTCCCTGGCCGCAGTTGCAGGTGCGCGAACGGGCGGTGACCGCCCTGGCCACCAAGTACGACCTGAACTGGGAAGTGCACGACGGCGAGGTGCTTTCGGTGTTGCTGGAGTACCGCGCCGCGCTGTTCAGCGAAACCACGGCCCGGCGTTGGCTGGAACAATGGCAACAACTGCTGGAAGCGATGCTCGAAGCGCCACGGACCCGCCTCGGGGACTGGACACCGTTGCCGGCGGCAGAGCGTCATCGCCAGTTGATCGAGTGGAACGCCACTGAACGTCACTACGGCGGCCCAAACAACCTGCACACCGCGCTCAGCCAACAAGCCACCCTGAGCCCCAACGCCCCGGCATTGGTGTTCGAAGGCCAACGCCTGAGCTATGCCGAGTTGGATCAGCGGGCGCAAACCGTCGCCCAGGCCCTGCGCGCCGCCGGCGTGGGCAGCGACAGCATCGTGCCGCTGTGCATGGAGCGTTCGGTGGAGATGGTCGTGGCCTTGCTCGGCATCGTCCATGCCGGCGCCGCGTGGCTGCCGCTGGATCCGGAACTGCCGGCCGCGCGCCTGGCGTTCCTGATCGAAGACGCCGACGCCCGGGTCACCTTGACCCAAGCGCAATGGCTGTCGCGCCTGCCCGCCGGGCATGACGCCTGGACGCTGGATGCGTTGCCAAATGCTGAAGTTGGAGAGCCAATTAGCGTCGACGCCAACGACCTCGCCTACGTGCTCTACACCTCCGGTTCCACCGGCCAACCCAAGGGCGTGATGAACGAACACGGCGCCTTGATGAACCGCCTGCACTGGATGCAGGAGGCCTTCCCGATTGGCCCGAACGACCGTGTGCTGCAAAAGACCCCGTATAGCTTCGACGTGTCGGTGTGGGAGTTCTTCTGGCCGCTGATCACCGGCGCGACCCTGGTGGTTGCCCGTCCCGACGGTCATCGCGACCCGGCTTACCTCAGCCAGTTAATCCAACAGGAACGGGTCACGACCTTGCACTTCGTCCCGTCGATGCTGCGGGCCTTTGTCGAAGAACCGAGCCTGGTCAATTGCCAAAGTCTGCGCCAGGTCTTCGCCAGTGGCGAAGCCCTGCCGGTGGATCTGGTGCGGCGTTTCATGGGTCAACACCCGGCAGCACTGGTCAACCTGTACGGCCCGACCGAAGCGGCCATCGACGTCTCGGTCTGGCGTTGCTCGGCAGACGATGTGATCGTGCCGATCGGCAAGCCCATCGCCAACTTGCGTTTGTACATCCTCGACGAGGCTATGCAACCGTTGCCGATTGGCAGCATCGGCGAGCTGTACATCGGCGGTGTCGGTGTGGCTCGGGGTTATCTGAAATGCCCGGACCTGACCGAAGAACGTTTCCTCGCCAGCCCATTCATCGAAGGTGACCGCCTGTACCGCACCGGCGACCGCTGCCGGTTCCTGACCGATGGCAACATCGAATACCTGGGCCGTCTCGACCATCAGGTGAAGTTGCGCGGCCAGCGTATCGAACTGGGGGAAATCGACGCTGCGCTGTTGGCGCAGGCCGGTGTTCGCGACGCCGCCACTTTGTTGCTCGACCAGCGCCTGGTGAGTTTCTGGTGCGGTGACGCCGATGAGGCGACCTTGCGTGCCGACTTGAACAACAACCTGCCCGCGCACATGCAGCCAAGCCTGTTCGTGCAGCTCGATCACCTGCCGCTCAACAGCAACGGCAAGCTCGACCGCAAGGTATTGGCCGCCACGCCGCTGCCACAGAGCCAAAGCAACCTGCCGCGCACTGCGCCGCGCAATGCCACTGAAAGCGTGCTCTGTGAACTGTTCAGCGAGGTACTGGGTGGTTCGGAAGTCGGCATCGAGGACAACTTTTTCCAACTCGGCGGTCACTCCCTGCTGGCTACCCGCCTGGTCAGCCGGGTTCGTGAGCGCCTTGGGGTTTCCCTGTCCTTGCCGCTGGTGTTCGCCCAACCGACGGTCGCGGCCCTGGCCGAGCATCTGCGCGCGGCCACACCCGGCGATTCGATCAGCGCACAACCGCGCCCGGCGCAATTACCGCTGGGCCTGGCTCAGCGCCGGTTCTGGATGCTCAGCCGCCTAGTGCCGGAATCCCGCGAGTACCACATGCCGTTTGCCCTGACCTTGCGCGGCGAGCTGCAGGTTCAGGTCTTGCGCGAGGCCTTTGAGCAACTCAGCCAGCGCCATCTGGTGCTGCGCAGCCGAATTGTCGAAGTCGACGGCGAGCCGCAATTGCTAATCGACGACCAAGGCCCGGCGCTCGCCGTCACTGGCGTCGCGGCCCAGGACTGGACCGCGGCCTGCGCCAACGCCCAGAACAAACTGATGACACCGTTCGACCTGGCCGCGGCCGCGCCTTGGCGTGCGCATCTGCTGCAACGCCAGGGCAGCGACGAAAACCTGTTGCTGGTGTGCCTGCACCACAGTGCCACCGACGGTTGGGCCATGCAGTTGCTCATTGACGAACTGACCCAGGCCTACGCCGCCGGCCTGAACGGGCAGTCGCCGGCCTGGACCCCGCTGGAGATCGACTACGTCGATTTCGCCCTCTGGCAACAGCACCCGGACACCCAGGCCCGGCGCAGTGACAGCCTGGACTACTGGAAAAACCACCTCGGCCAGGACGACTACCAACTCGACCTGCCCATCGACCATCCGCGTGGCGCCGAAGCAGATCGTCGCGCCCGGCAACTGACCGTCCGCCTCGGCACCCAGCGCGCCGAAGCCATCCGCCAGTTCGCCCGTCAGCGCGGCACCACCACCTATGTGGTGCTCGCCACGGCCTTGAGCGCGTTGATGGCGCGTTACAGCGGTCAACGGGAGATTCGCCTAGGCACCCCGGCGGACCAGCGTGATCAACCGCAAGCCCAGACGCTGCTGGCCTGCCTGGTCAACACCCTGGTGATCCGCAGCGACGTCGACCAACGGGCCCCGGCCGAGCAATTGCTCGCCAGCCTCGAGGCCGATCTGCGCGCGGCCCAGGCCCACGCCGACCTGCCCTTCGCCACCCTGGTCGGCGCCATCGCGCAAAACCGCGACCTGAACCGTACGCCGCTGTTCCAGGTGCTGTTCTCCCTCAACTACGGCCACGTCGACAGCAGCCAATGGCCGGGGCTGAACGTCGAAGAACAGCTGCTGCCGGTGATCGACGCCAAATTCGAACAAAGCTGGGAAGTCCAAGACGATGGCAGCGACATGACGCTGGCGCTGGAATACCAATCGGCCTTGTTTGACGAAACGACGATGCAACGCTGGAGCGCGCAGTGGTGCGCGCTGCTCGACGCCCTGGTGGCAACCCCTGGGCGCACTCTGGTCGAACTGTTCCCGCAACAGCAGGATCAGCAGCAACTGGACCGTTGGAATGCCACTGAACGTGAGTACAGCGGCCCGACCAACCTGCACACCGCGCTCAGCCAACAGGCAGCCCTGAGCCCCAACGCCCCGGCACTGGTATTCGACGGCCAGCGCCTGAGCTATGCCGAGCTGGATCAACGGGCGCAAACCGTTGCCCGTGCCTTGCGCGCAGCCGGCGTAGGCAGCGACAGCATCGTGCCGCTGTGTATGGAGCGTTCGGTGGAGATGGTCGTGGCCTTGCTCGGCATCGTCCATGCCGGCGCCGCGTGGCTGCCGCTGGATCCGGAACTGCCGGCCGCGCGCCTGGCGTTCCTGATCGAAGACGCCAACGCCCGGGTCACCTTGACCCAAGCGCAGTGGCTGTCGCGCCTGCCCGCCGGGCATCAGGCCTGGACCCTCGACGCCCTGCCCCAGGCACCCGCCTTCGAACCGATCAATGTCGAAGCCCACGACCTCGCCTACGTGCTCTACACCTCCGGTTCGACCGGCCAACCCAAGGGCGTGATGAACGAACACGGCGCCTTGATGAACCGTCTGCACTGGATGCAGGACGCCTTCCCAATTGGCCCGAACGACCGCGTCTTGCAGAAAACCCCGTACAGCTTCGACGTGTCGGTGTGGGAGTTCTTCTGGCCGCTGATCACCGGCGCGACCCTGGTGGTTGCCCGTCCCGACGGGCATCGCGATCCGGCTTACCTCAGCCAGTTGATCCAGCAGGAACGGGTCACGACCTTGCACTTCGTACCGTCGATGCTCCGGGCGTTTGTCGAGGAACCGAGCCTGGTCAATTGCCAGAGCCTGCGCCAGGTCTTCGCCAGTGGTGAAGCCTTGCCGGTGGATCTGGTGCGGCGCTTCATGGGCCAGCACCCGGCGGCCCTGATCAACCTGTACGGCCCGACCGAAGCGGCCATCGACGTCTCGGTCTGGCGCTGCTCGGCGGACGATGTGATCGTGCCGATCGGCAAGCCCATCGCCAACCTGCGCTTGTACATCCTCGACGAGGCCATGCAGCCGTTGCCGATTGGCAGCATCGGCGAACTGTACATCGGTGGCGTCGGCGTCGCCCGGGGTTATCTGAAACGCCCGGACCTGACCGAGGAGCGCTTCCTCGCCAGCCCATTCATCGAAGGTGACCGACTGTATCGCACCGGCGACCGTTGCCGGTTCCTGGCCGATGGCAACATCGAATACCTGGGCCGTCTCGACCATCAGGTGAAATTGCGCGGCCAGCGCATCGAGCTGGGGGAAATCGACTCAGCGCTGCTTAACCTGCCGGCCATCACCGGCGCCTGCACCCTGGTCATCGACAACCGCCTGGTGGCGTTCTACAGCAGTAGCACCGCGCAATCGGACCTCGACACCCAGCTCGCGGCCGAACTGCCGGCGTACATGGTGCCGGCGGTGTGGGTGCAAATTCCGGCCCTGCCCCTGAGCACCAACGGCAAGATCGACCGCAAGGCCCTGGCCGCCCTGCCCTTGCCAAACACCCAGAAAGACTACGCGGCACCGCGCAACGAGCTGGAGCGCCTGCTTTGCCAGTTGTTCGGCGAACTGCTCGGCGACACCTTGACCGGCGGCCGCGAAGTCGGCACCTCGGACAGTTTCTTCGCCCTGGGCGGTGACTCGATTCTCGGCCTGAAACTGATCTCGCGCTTGCGTGAACAGGGCTATTCGCTCACGCCACGGGACCTGTTCCGTTCGCCGACCCCGGCGGCGCTGGCCCATGTGACCACGACACTGTTGACCCAGGCCGAGCAAGGCGACGTGACCGGGCCAATGTCGCTGATGCCGTTGCACCAGTGGTTCTTCGAACAGCAGCAGGTCCAGGTCGCACACTGGAACCAATCGGTGCTGGCCGACAGCGACCGTCGCCTGGAACCGGCCATCGTCCAAGCCACGCTGGATCGGTTGGTGGCCCACCACGACGCCCTGCGCTTGCGTTTCACCAACGCCGAGGGGCAGTGGCAGGCGTACATCGCGCCAGTGGCCTCGGCACAACTGACCCGCTGCGAGCACCCGGAACAACTGCTGCACGTTGCGCAAAGCCTGGACCTGCAACACGGCCCGCTGTTTGCCGCGGCCCTGTTGGAGGGCACGCCGCAGCGCCTGTACCTGGTAGCCCATCACCTGGTGGTCGATGCGGTGTCCTGGACGCCGCTGCTGGAAGACTTCCAACAGCTCTACACCGCCCTGGAGCGTGGCGAGAGCCCGACGTTACCGACGAAAACCACCGCCTATCGTCAATGGGCCGAGCACCTCCAAGCCCATGCCGCCAAGGTCGCTGCCGAGCATCGCTACTGGAGTGCCCAGATCGGCACGAACCAGCCGCCCATGGCCACGGTCGCCGAGCGCCAGACACTGGCGGCCCGCTGGAATGCCAGCCGCACGCAGCAATGGCTGACCGAGTCCCACGCGGCCTACCGCACGCAACCGGAGGAACTGCTGATCGCCGCCCTCGCCGCGACCTTGGCCGAGGTCGAACAGCGCACTGACATTGTGGTGGACCTGGAGCGCCACGGACGTGACGCACCGTTTGCCGGGCTGGACGTCGGCCGCACCGTCGGCTGGTTCACCACGCTGTACCCGCTGCGGGTGAACGCCAGCGGCGCCGCGGGCGATCAGGTGCGCAACGCCAAACAAGCCTTGCGTGACGTACCCGGCCAGGGCCTTGGCTACGGCTTGCTGCGCCAGCGCGGCGAGTTGCCGGCCAGCAGCGGCGATGTGCTGTTCAACTACCTGGGGCATGAGCAAACGCCAGAGGGCTGGTTGCGCGCCAGCAGCCTGACCCCGCCGCCGAACGTGGCCCCGGTCAACCGAGTGACCCATGCCCGTGAAGTGGTGGCCTGGCTGGAGGACGGCGTGTTGCGTGTCGAATGGCACAGCGTCACGCCGAACGCCGACAGCCGTTTGCCCGCTCGCCTGCTGGAGCGTTTGCAGGCGCTGGTCGAACACTGCCTTGACCCGCAGGCCGGTTCGTTGATGCCAGCCGATTTCCCGCTGGCCAAGGCGCTGAACCAGAAGTCCCTGGACAAGCTGCTGGGCAAGCTCAAGACCAAACCCAATTCCCAAAGCTAGCGAGCGACGCCGCCTGCGCAGGTCTGAGACCTGCGCGGCGCATTGATCGACTCACTTGAGTTTCAAGACTTTGAAATGGACCAAGCAAGCATGAACAACATCGAAGACATCTACTCCCTTTCGCCGACCCAGCACGGTCTGTTGTTCCACAGCGTCTATGAACCGGATTCGCGGGTGTATTACCAGCAGTTGAGCCTGGACATGAACGGCCCGCTGCAACTGAGCGCGTTTCGCGGTGCCTGGCAGGCGCTGATGCAGCGCCACGCCGTGCTGCGCAGTGCGTTTCTCTGGGAAGAACTGGACGATGCCTATCAGGTAGTGCAACAGGACGTGCCATTGCCCCTGACCGAACTGGACTGGCAAGACCGCACCGAACCGCAGGCCGCGCTGGAACAGTTGACACTGGAGCAGCGGGCGCAGCCCCTGGAGCTGAATGACTCGCCGCTGATGCGCGTATGTCTGGTGCGCCTGGCACCTGAGCGCTGGCACCTGATCTGGACCTTCCATCATATTCTCATGGACGGCTGGAGCGTCGGCATCGCCGTCCAGGAGTGGCTGGCGCTGTACTACGAACAAGCCCATGGCCGCTCCGCCGACCTGGCGCCGACCCGCCCTTATCGCGATTACATTGCCTGGCTGGCGGAACAGGACATGGCCGCCACCGAAGGCTTCTGGCGCGAACAGTTGCAGGACGTCAGCGAGCCGACCCCGCTGCCCAGCTTCTCCGTACGCCAGTCGGCACCGGCAGGGGCGCCGTTCGCCGAGCGGGAAAGTCTGCTGACGGCCAGCGAAACCGAGCAGTTGGCAAACTTCGCCCGCCAGCATGACCTGACCATCAACACGCTGATCCAGGGCGCCTGGGCACTGCTGCTGGGCCAACACGCCGGGCGTGACGACGTGGTCTATGGCGTCACCGTTGCCGGGCGTCCGGAGAACATGGCGGCGGTGGACAGCACCGTCGGGCTGTTCATTAATACGTTGCCGCTGCGCGTGCAATGGGCCGATGAGCCAACCCTGGTGGACTGGCTGCAGCACTTGCAGCAAACCAACAGCGATCTGCGCCACCACGCCTATTTGCCGCTGGGCAAGCTCAAGTCGATGACGCGCATCGCCGCGGAACAGGCGCTGTTCGACTCGATCCTGGTGTTCGAAAACTTCCCCGTCACCGACGCGCTCAACCAGGACACCGGCGGCTTGAGTTTCAGTGCCCCGAGCAGCGACCAGCAAGTCGACGGCATTACCCTCACCCAAGGCCGCAACCACTTCCCGTTGTCGCTGATCGTGGTGCCGGACAAACAACTGCACTACCTGATCAGCTACGACCGCAGTCGCTTCAGCGATGCCGAGGTCGCCGTGTTGTCGGCACAACTGCGCGCGATCCTGTTGGCGATGACGGCCCACGCGCAGTGCCGGGTCAGCGAGCTTACGTGGCTGAGCCCCGAAGAACGCCAGCAACTGCTCGTGCAGGGGCGCGGTGTGCAACTGCCGGTGCCCCCTGCGTGCCTGCACCAGCGCTTCGAACAACAAGTGGCCGCCCACCCGGACCAGTTGGCGGTCCGCGACCCTCAGGTCGCCCTGACCTACCGTGAACTGGACCAGCAAGCCAACCGCCTCAGCCAGTACTTGCGTGCCCAGGGCATCGGCCACGACAGCGTGGTGGCACTGGCCCTGGAACGCAGCGCCGAGTTCGTGATTGCCCTGCTGGCCACCCTCAAGGCCGGCGCCGCCTATCTGCCGCTGGACCTCAAGCAGCCTGCCGGGCGCCTGGCCGACGTGCTGGTGGACAGCCGCGCCGCGCTGCTGATCGGTGCCAGCGCCTCGCCCCTGCTCAAAGGCCTGGCCGAGCACACGCCGACACTGTGGCTGGCGGAACAGGCCGAGACCATCGCCTCCCAGCCAGACACGCCACCGGCCGTGACCCACAGCCCGACCGATGCCGCCTACGTGATCTACACCTCGGGCTCCACCGGTACCCCCAAGGGTGTGGTGGTCGAGCACCGGTCCATCGTCGACTACCTGACGGCCGTACACGCAGTGCTCAACCCGCCGTCGGCGGCTCGCTACGGTTTGCTGTCCAGCATTGCCGCCGACCTCGGCCACACCCAACTGTTCGGCGCCCTGTGCAGCGGCGCCAGCCTGTTGCTGGTGGATGAAGAAAGCGGTTTCAGCCCCCTGGCACTGACCGAACTCTTCGAGCAACAGCCGGTGGATGTGCTGAAGATCACCCCCAGCCATCTGGCCGGCCTGTTGCAGGCGTTGCCCGACGCCCGCCTGTTGCCCCGCGCCCTGCTGATCTTCGGTGGCGACGCCCTCAGCCCGGCGCTGCTGGAACAGGTCAACCGGCTGGCGCCAGGGCTCAGGGTGTTCAACCACTATGGGCCGAGCGAAGCGACGGTCGGGGCGATTGCCAGCGAGTTGCCGGTGGGCCTGCGCAGCATTGCCCTTGGCCGGCCGCTGCCGAACCGTCAACTGCAAGTGGTCGATGCCAACGGTCGCCTGGTGCCCACTGGGGTATCCGGTGAGCTGCTGATCAACGGCGCCCTGGCCCGGGGTTACCTGCACCGCCCGGACCTGACCGCCGAACGCTTCCATCTCGACGCGGATCAGCAACGCTGGTATCGCACTGGCGACCGCGTGCGCTGGCAAGTGGACGGCCAACTGGCGTTCCTCGGCCGGGTCGACAGCCAGATCAAGATCCGTGGCAATCGCCTGGAGCTGGGCGAAGTCGAAGCGCAGCTCAAGCGCTTGTCACCGCTGATCGAACAGGCGCTGGTCCGCGCCGTGGACCTGGACGGCAGCCTGCGCCTGGTGGCCTACCTGGTCGCCAGCCAGTCGCTGTCCGCCACCAAGCTGCGCAATGACCTGGGCGCGCGGGTGCCGGACTACATGGTGCCGGCACACTTCATCACCCTCGACGAACTGCCCCTGACCCGTAACGGCAAGGTCGATGTCCAGCGCTTGCCGCTTCCGCAAAAACCCACGGACGACAGCGCCACCCATGTCGCCCCGCGCAATGAAGTCGAAGCGCAACTGGCCGCCATCTGGCAGGACGTACTGAAGCTGGAACGTGTCGGCGTGCATGACAACTTCTTCGCCCTGGGCGGCGACTCGATCATCAACTTGCAGATCATTGCCCGGGCCAACCAGCAAGGGCTGAAACTCACGCCCCGCCAGCTCTTCGAAAACCGTACCATCGCCGATATCGCCCGGGTGCTGGGCGCCGATGCCAGCCATGGCGTGGCGCAAGCCATTACCGATGGCTATGAACTGCCGCTGGCTGCCGGGCAACTGGCGCGCCTGCAACAAGGGCCGTTGCACGCCACCTGGCGTTGCGTGGCGCTGACCCAGGCCATCGACAGCGAGCTGCTGAGCCAGGCCATCGCCGCCTTGCAGCAACACCACCAAGCCCTGCGCCTGGCGCTCAAGGCCCTGCCGGAGGGCCAGTGGCAGCAACGGGTGCTGGTCGCGGCCAAGGCCCCGGGTCATCGCCACCGAAAAACTAGAG
Organism: Pseudomonas hefeiensis; assembly: GCF_030687835.1. NCBI lineage: Bacteria > Pseudomonadati > Pseudomonadota > Gammaproteobacteria > Pseudomonadales > Pseudomonadaceae > Pseudomonas > Pseudomonas hefeiensis. Next base: position 2,642,670 of record NZ_CP117449.1, on the reverse strand, counting down.
GCCTGCGCCCCGATGCAACTGCAAGCCCTGGCCCAGGCTGGTGTCGACGCGCTGGAACTGGACGCCGGCCAAACCCTGCATGCCCGCCTGCTGCAGGTGGACGGCAAGCACGCCCTACTGCTGGCCGCTCATCCGTTGTGCCTGGACGAAGCATCCTGGTCGCTGCTGCTGACGGACCTCAACCTGGCCTTGGCGCAACTGCGCTATCAGCGGCCGGTGCGCCTGTCCTACACCGGTGGCGATTTCACCCAGTGGACGCGGCACCAGCAGGCCTATGCACAGGGCGATGCCCTGGACGACGCCTGGGAACACTGGCTGCAATACGCCGGCGTGGAAACGCTGCAACTGCCTGACAGCCAGCAGCCCGCCAGCATGGTCGAGCAGACCCTGGCGGCCACCACCTCAGGTGAACTCAAGCGCCTGGGCGAAGTGCTGCAACTGGACTGGAACAGCCTGTTGGCCGCTGCCGTGGTCGAACAGTGCCGTGAACTGTGCGGCAATGGCCTGGTTGCGCTGAGCATGCACGCTGCCCGGCCGAACGCCGAGCGTCTGCCGGTGGATGCGCCGATTGCCGTGGCCGACCTCGACCCGGCACGCATCATGGGGCCATTGGCCCTGGCGGTGCCGTATTTCCTCCAGCCCGAAGGCGACAGCCTGCTGCAACGCTTGCAGGCCCTGACCGCGCAGATGCGCGCCTACCCGCAACATGGCGTCGACTATGGTGCCTTGCGCTACCTGTCGGACAACACCTACCTGCAAGAACCGTTGCGTGAGCTGCCGGCGGCATCAGTGGCCATTCGCTGGCTTGGCAACCTCGACAGCCATCGCGAAGCGCGTGGCATCCTGGCCCAGGTCGAAGCCGCAAGCCCCGCGACAGCTTCGACTTGCCCGCTGACCCTGGACGCCTGGTGGCAGGATGGCTGCCTGCACCTGCGCAGCCAGGGCACCCTCGCCGCCGACTGGGCACCGCGCCTTGCACAACGCTTGAGCGAACTCGCCGGATTGGCCAGCGCAGCCGACCTGCGTCCTGCCAGCCAGGCATTTGCGCTGTGCCACAAGCAAGCGGAAACCCTGGCATCCGAACCGCTGGACTGGTCGAACATCGAAGACGTCTACCCGCTCTCGTCGATGCAACAGGGCATGCTGTTGCACACCCTGTTGCAACCCCACAGCGGCATCTACCTGATGCAACAACGCTACAGCTGGGATGGGGTATTGCAACGCCCGGCGATGGAAGCGGCTTGGCAACTGTTCCTCGAGCGCCATCCGATGATGCGCACCGCCTTCTGGTGGCAAGACGACCATGAGCCGCTGCAATGCGTGTACCGCCAAACCCATCGGGCGTTCGACTGGCAGGACCTGCGCCATCTCGACGAAGACCAGCAGCGCCTGGCGATGGACCAGGCCCTCGAAGCACAGCGCCTGCAAGGTTTCGACATGGCGTGTGCGCCACTGACCCACCTGCGGGTGTTCCAACTCGATGAGCGACGCTTCGCCGTGGTGCGCAGCTTCCACCACATCCTGACCGACGCCTGGTGCTTCGGCCTGCTGATGGAAGACCTGCTGGCGATCTACCAGGCCATCGTGCGCCAGGAGCCGGTGGCCCGTGCGCGCCTGCGCTCGTTCCGCGGCTACATGAGTTGGCTGGAGCGCCATGACATGGCCGCCGCCCACGCGTTCTGGCAGGCCGAAATGGCCGGCTTCAGCGAACCGACGCCACTTCATGTGGACAGCCCCGTAGCGCGCCCGGAGCAGGCACCGGAACAGGTTGGCGACTTCGACCAGACCCTGAGCATCGCCCAGACCCAGCGTCTGCAGCAGCTGTGCCAGCAATACCAACTGACACCCAACACCTGGATCCAGGGCGCCTGGGCGCTGTTGCTGTCGCGCTACAGCGGCAACCGCGATGTGCTGTTCGGCGTAACCGTCGCCGGCCGCCCGACGGACCTTGCCGGTGTAGAAGAAATGGTCGGGTTGTTCATCAACAGCTTGCCACTGCGCATCGATGTCGACCCAGAGGTGCCAGTGGCCGACTGGTTGCAGGCGCTGCTGTCCCACAACGCGCAATTGCGCGAACACGAAAGCGCGTCACTGGTGGACATCCAGCGTTGCAGCCAGGTGCCGCGCGGGCAGCAGTTGTTCGACAGCCTGGTGGTGTTCGAGAACGCGCCGCTGGACATCAGCAGCGTGCAACTGGATGCCTTCAGCATCGACATCTATGAAGACCGCGTGCACACCAACTTCCCGATGACGGTTGTGCTGTACCCCGGCGACCGCCTGGGCATTCGCCTGTCCTACGACAGCATGCGTTTCAGCACTGACACCGTGCAGCGCATGCTCGGCCATTTGGTGCAGCTGCTTTCGGGCATGCTGGAGACGCCGCAGGCGCCACTGGGCAGCCTGCACATGCTGCCCGAGGCGGAACGCCGGCAGTTGCAGATCGACTGCAATCGCAGCGACGTCGCCTTCCCGCTGGAACGCGGCTATGCGGCGCTGTTCGCCGAACAAGTGCGCAGTCGCTCGCAACACCTCGCTGCCGTATGCCAGGGACAATCGCTGACCTACGCCGAACTGGACCGCCGCGCCAACAGCATCGCCCATGCGCTGCAAGCCGCCGGTGCCGGCCCGGAAACCCTGGTGGCGCTGTTCGCTGAGCGTGGCCTGACCTTGCTGACGATGATGATCGCCACGCTCAAGGCCGGTGCCGCGTTCCAGGCCTTGGATATCCAACAGCCTCACGCACGCCTGGCGGAGTTGCTGGACCTGGGCGAAGCGCCGCTGTTGCTGGTCTGCGAGCACGCAAGCTCGACGCTGGACAACGTCCTGCCGCAGATGCGCCAGCAACCCACCTGCCTGATCGCCCAGGCGCTCTGGCAAGGCCGTGAACAGCCGCCGGTCAGCTATGCGCACAACCCCGATCAACTGGCCTACGTGATCTTCACCTCGGGCTCCACCGGCACGCCCAAAGGTGTGATGGTCGAACAACGCGGGATGCTCAACAACATGTTCGGCAAAGTCCCGAGCCTGGGCCTGGGTGAGCACGACCGGATTGCCCAGACGGCTTCGGCGGCGTTCGATATCAGCGTGTGGCAGTTCCTCGCCGCGCCGCTGTTCGGTGCCACTGTGCACATTCTTCCCGATGCCCAGGCCCACGACCCGGTGGCCCTGCTCGATGCGGTTCAAGATCAGCAATTGACCCTGCTGGAAACCGTGCCGGCGCTGATTCGCGGCATGCTCCAGGAAAGCCAGGCGCACCACAGCCTGGCGAGCCTGCGCTGGCTCCTGCCCACCGGTGAGGCATTGCCGCCGGCCCTGGCGCGGGACTGGTTCGCCCGCTTCCCGGCGATCCCGTTGATGAACGCCTACGGTCCCGCCGAATGCTCGGACGACGTTGCCTTCTACCCCATCACCGAAGCGCCCGCCGACGATTGCCTGCACATGCCCATCGGCAAGCCGACCGCCAATAACCAGGTGTTCGTGCTCGACTCGGCGCTGCGCCTGGTCCCTGTCGGTGTGCCCGGCGAATTGTGCATCGGTGGTGTCGGCGTCGGTCGCGGCTACCTGCGCGACCCGCAACGCACCCGCGAAGCCTTTGTTCCGCACCCGTTCCAGGCCGATGCGCGGCTGTATCGCAGCGGTGACATCGGCCGGATGCACGCCGATGGCGTGATCGAATACCTCGGCCGTCGCGACCAGCAAGTGAAGATTCGTGGCCACCGCATTGAGCTGGGCGAGATCGAAAACCGCCTGATGCAACACCCGGCGGTGGACAGCGCGGCGGTGCTGGCACTGCCCGACGCCCGCGGGGCATTGCAACTGGTGGCCTGGTATGTGCTCGACGACACGGCCAACCTCGGCGGCGAGTCAGCGCAACAAGCCTTGAGCGCTTACCTGGGTCAGCAACTGGCAAGCTACATGGTTCCGGCCCGTTGGCTGGCCCTTGCGCAATTGCCGCTGAACGCCAATGGCAAAGTCGACCGGCGCGCCCTCGCCGCCTTGGGTGTGCCCCAGGACGAAGCAGCGCAGGCGCAATGCTTGGCACCGCGCACGCCGACCGAACAGGTCCTGGCCGAGCTGTGGCAGGAAATTCTCGGCCTGGACGGCGTCGGTGTACACGACGACTTCTTCGCCATCGGCGGTCACTCGTTGCTGGCCACCCAAGTGTTGTCGCGGATTCGTCGTCGCTTGAACGTGAACCTGCCGCTGCGCACGCTGTTCGAGCGTGGCACCCTGGAACAATTGGCCGAAGCGGTCGATCAGCAGCGCGACGCCCAGACCGAAGCCGACGGCGACAGCGAGATCGCCCTGGCGCCGCGCAACCAGCCGTTGCCGCTGTCCTACAGCCAGCAACGGTTGTGGTTCCTGGATCGCTTCGAAGGCCCCAGTGCCGCCTACAACATGACCACCACCGTCAGGCTGCGTGGGACGTTGGACATCGCAGCGCTGCAAGCGGCGTTGCAGGCCGTGTTCGAACGCCATGAGTCCTTGCGCACGGCATTCCACCTCCATGGCGACCAGCCTTGCCAGGTCATCAGCCCGGCACCGCGGGTTGACCTGACGCCGACCGAGTTGAGTCACCTCGACAGCGAACAACAGGCGCAAACCCTGCAACGCTTGATCGATGAACAGGCTGCACGCCCGTTCGATCTGCAACAGGCGCCGATGTTGCGCGCCAGCCTGCTGCGCCTGGGCACCGACGATCATGTGCTGCAACTGGTGTTGCATCACATCGCCACCGATGCCTGGTCCATGGGCATCCTCATGCAGGAGCTGATCGTCGGGTACCAGGCCCGCAGCAGCGGCTCGACACCGGTGCTGCCGGTGTTGCCGATCCAGTTCGCCGACTATGCCTTCTGGCAACGCAGCGAAGCCCAACAGCGCCTGCTGGCACGGGCCATCGATTACTGGCGCCGCCAGCTCGACGGCGCGCCAACCTTGATCCCGCTGCCGCTTGACCAACCACGCCCGGCGCGTCCCGACTATCAGGGGGCGGCCCTGGAGCAACGCTTCACACCGGCCCAGGCACAGGTGCTCAAGGCCTATGCTCAACAGCAGCGGGCGACGCTGTTCATGGTCCTGCTCAATGCCTTCAACAGCCTGTTGCAACGGGCCACCGGGACCAACGACTTTATTGTCGGCACCGACCTGGCCAATCGCGAACATCCGGCCCTGGAACATCTCATCGGCTTTTTCGTCAACGTGCTGCCGATCCGTGCCCGCCTGAGCGAGGGCGAAACCTTCGACGCCCGTCTGCAACGCTTGCGCGAGGATTGCCTGTCGGCGTTCCAGCACCAGCAGGTGCCGTTCGACAAACTGGTCGAGGAGCTGCAACCGCCGCGTACACCTGGGGTCAATCCCCTGGTCCAGGTGCTGTTCGTCATGCAGAACACGCCCAGCGGCAATGCCAGCCTGCCGGACCTTGAGGTGGAGCATCTGGTATCACGCCAGGAAAGCAGCAAGTTCGACCTCGCCGTATTTGTCGAAGAGGACGAAGATCAAGGCCTGAACGTACGCTGGGTGTATCGCACCAGTGTGTTGCAGGAACCGACCATCCAGCGCCTCGAACAAGGCTTCGAGAGCCTGTTGGAGCAGATCGTTTCGGCCCCGGGGCAAGCGCTGGACCATTGGTCGTGGCGCCTTGAGGGCGGCAACGCCAGCGTAGCGTCCCAGCCGGATTCGTCGCTCGACGAGGCCACAGCCCGCAGCGCGCGTAAGCAGTCCAAATTGAGCAAGCTCAAACAGACCCGTGCAACCGCTGTGAGCCAGGTGGCCCATGAGCAGGTCCGTACCCGCACCCTCAACGCCGGGCAAGCCTTGCCCTTGGTGATCGAACCGTTGTTCGGCGACCTGGACCCGGTGCACTGGGCGCTGCAAGCCCGGGGTTGGATCAATGCACAGCTGCTGACCCACGGCGGCCTGCTGTTCCGGGGTTTCAACCTGCCGGATGCTGGTGCTTTCGAACAGTTCGCCCAGGCCATCGAACCCGACCTCTACGGGACCTACGGCGACCTGCCGAAAAACAAGTCCGGCAAGAACATCTACCACTCCACGCCGTACCCGGAACAGCACATGATTCTCTTCCACAACGAGAGTTCCCATCTGCCGCAGTGGCCACGCAAGCAGTGGTTCTATTGCGAAACACCGGCGCCGCGTGGCGGTTGCACGCCCATCGTCGATTGCCGGCAGGTGTTGGCGCGCTTGCCCGAGGACATCGTCGCTCGCTTCAAGGCCCTGGGGCTGCTGTACGTGCGGCACTTCACCGACAAGCTGGATGTGCGCTGGCAGGACTTCTTCAAGACCGAACAGCGCGAGGAAGTCGAGCGCCAATGCCTGGCGTCGGGCATGCGCTGGGAATGGCTGGGGACCGACAACCTGCGGATCGCCCAGCACTGCCCGGCCATCGTCGAGCATCCCGAAACCTTGGAACTGTCGTTCTTCAACCAGGTGCAACTGCACCACACCGCCTGCCTGGAGCCAGAAGTGCGCAACAATCTGATCAGCCTGTTCGGCCCCGGACATTTGCCACGCAACGTGTACTACGGCGACGGCAGCGTGATCGAAGACGCGGTGATGCAAGTGATCGGCGAGGCTTATGAAGACTGCGCGGTACGTTTCAGTTGGCAAAAGGGTGACATGGTGATGCTGGACAATATGTTGGTGGCCCACGCTCGGGACCCCTTCGAGGGCGAGCGCAAGATCTGTGTCGCCATGGGCCAGATGATGCGTCGCGAACAATTGACCGGTTGCCTGCCCGAAGCACAACCGGCGCCGGCTTCGGAAGTGCAGGCATGAGCGCCTTTGAAACCCGTGAAGAAGCTTTCGCCCTCTCGCCCCAACAACGCAGCCAATGGTTGGCGGGGTTGCCAGCGGCGCGGCTGGAACTGGAAATAAAAGGCCCGTTGGCCCTGGAAAGCCTGCACCAGCGACTCGCCGCCCTGAGCGCGTGTCACGAGGCCCTGCGCCTGCGAGTACGGCCTGAGCCGGGCTTGCTGATGCCCTTGCAAGTGGTTGAATCCACCGTCATGGCCGCGCAGGCCATCAGCGTCGAGGTGCACGCGCTCGACGGCGATCGGCAGCGGGTGACGCTGCAATTGCCGGCGCTGAGCGCCGATCGCGGGACCTTGCTGCGCCTGGCCCAGGCATTGGGCTCGATAGAGGCGCCATCGGTGGATGACGAGGCGATGACCTATACCCAGTACAGCGCCTGGCTCTACGAATTGCAGGCCGATGAAGACGCCGAGCCTGGGCGGCGTTTCTGGGCCAGCCAGGCCCTGGACGAAGCAGCCGCCAGCGAGTTGCTCTACCGTCAGGTCCGCAGCGACCGCTCCGAAGCCCCGATGACCACTCGCCTGAACGCCAACCCACAGTTGAGCATGGCCCTCGACAGCTTCTGCCAACGTTACGACGCATCGCCCGAGCAAGTCCTGATGACGGCGTGGGGCGTGCTGTTGCAGCGCCTGAGTAGCAGCGACAGCCCGGCACTGACCTTGAACTGGGTCCACGATTGCCGCGACGACTATGAAGAACTCGCCGATTGCTGGGGATTGTTCGCCAAGCCCCTGCCCCTGCGCTGGCAACCGGCGGCGGACAGCCAGTTTGCCCAGGCGCTGGCGAACCTGCAGGTGCTCTGCGAGCAAGCCACGGAATGGCAGGAATACTGCGGCGTCAGCGCTGCATTGCCGGCCGAGGCTTTGCAGTACGGCTTCCAGTGGGGTGGGCAGTTACCCGAGCGACTCGACACCTTGGGCAGCATGGCGTCGACGCTCACGGTGCTGGACGCACAGGCCATTCCCGCCGGCATGGAGCTGCTGCTGGTGGCCGAAACGACCGCTGGCGGCTATCGCCTGAACCTCTGCCACCTGCCGGGCCGCTACAGCGAACAGGCCGCCCTGGTGCTGCTGGAGCAATTCCAATCGCTGCTGCTCGATGCCCTCGCCAACCCGGGCAAGCCGCTGGCCGAACTGTCATTGCAGGCGCCAAGTTTCACCGCAACGCTGGCCGCCCTGCAGGCGCCAGTCGACGTCGCAACGCTGCCGTTTACCAGTGTGCCGGCGAGCTTCGATGCGTGTGCCGCGCAGTTCCCCGAGCACTTGGCCCTGCGCGACCATAACGGGCAACTGAGCTACGCCCAACTGCAGGCGCGCAGCAACCAACTGGCGCATTACCTGCGCGCCCAGGGCGTGGGTCGCGAAGATCGCGTGGCGTTGTATCTGGATCGCTCAGCGCAGATGGTCCTGGCCATGCTCGCCGTGCTCAAGAGCGGCGCGGCGTTCGTTCCCCTGGATGTCCACCAGCCGGCACAACGCTCACTGGCGATCCTGCAACAAGCCCAGCCGACTTTCATACTCAGCGGCTCGACCGGCAGCGCCCCCGCGTTGCCGGGCATCGGCAGCCTCGACCTACGCGATGAAGCCACCTGGCAACAAGCGCCAACGACTGCCATGAGCGTCGAGATCCAGGCACAGGACGCGGCCTACGTGCTGTTCACTTCCGGCAGCACAGGCACGCCTAAAGGCGTCATCGTCGAGCATCGGCAGCTCGCCAGTTATGTCGCCAGCGTATCCCGGCGCTTGCAACTGGCCGCAGGCGAACGCAGCGCAGTGGTCACCTCACTGGCGGCCGACCTGGGCTACACGTTGCTGTTCCCGGCCCTGCTCAGCGGCGGCGAATTGCACTTGCTGGACAAGGAAACGGCCATGGACGCCCAAGCCTGGGCCGCCTGGCAAGCGCAGCACCCGATCGATCACCTGAAGATCGTGCCGTCGTTGCTCGACGCCTGGTTGATTCACGCCCAAAGCGCTGCCGTGTTGCCGCGCAAGCAATTGATCCTCGGTGGCGAAAGCTGCTCGCGGCGCCTGCTGCAAAGCATTCGCAGCCTTGCACCGGCGCTAACGGTCTTCAACCATTACGGCCCGACCGAGACCACCGTTGGGGTGGTGATGCACAAAACCGAACCGGCCATGGATTATCGCCGCCTGCCCCTCAGCGACCGTCTCAACGGCATGCGCCTGTACCTGTTCGACGAGCAGCAAGCGTTGGCCGCCCCCGGGCAAAGCGCCGAGCTGTATATCGCCGGCCCGCAACTGGCCCGCGGTTACCTGGACACGCAACAAAGCGTCGGGCGTTTTATCGAGCTGGCACATTTGCCGGGCGAACGTCTCTATCGCAGCGGCGACATGGCCCGCTATCGCCATGACGGCAGCCTGGAAATCACCGGGCGTGCCGACCGTCAGGTGAAAATCCGTGGTTTCCGCGTGGAGCTCGACGAGATCCAGGCGCAACTGACCAGCCTTCCCGGTGTGGCCCAGGCCGCGGTGGAATGCATCCCCAGAGGCGAGCTCGGCCAGCAACTGTTCGCCTTCATGACCCTGGCGCCCGGGCATTCGACCACGGTCGCCCGGCTGCATGGCCAGGCCCAGGATTGCTTGCCGGACTACATGCTGCCGACCCTGCGGATCGTCGAAGCCTTGCCACTGATGGGCAACGGCAAGCTCGACCGCAAGACCTTGCAGCAATGGGCTGACAAAGTCCTCGACACGGTCGGCAGTGCCTTGCCGCGCACGCCGCTGGAAGCCCTGCTCGCCGAGGTCTGGGCACAGGTGCTGGGCCTGGAGCGAGTGGGCATCGACGATGATTTTTTTGAGCTGGGCGGCCACTCCCTGGCGGCGGTGACACTTGCCAGTCGCTTGCAGACCGCGCTGTCGGCACCGGTGACGGTCAATGCGGTGTTCAACGCTCCAAGCGTCTCGGCGTTTGCAGCATTGGTGCAGGCCGAACTCAAACTCTCGCCGCTGGTGCGGTTGTCGGCACCAACCGTCGATGCAGGACAAACCGCCAATCTGTTCTGTTTCCACCCTTCCACCGGCCACGTGCAGGATTACCGCACGCTGCTCGCGCCGCTGTCGGCCTGGCATGTGTGGGGCTTGCAGGCGGCGTACCTGAGCGATGACAGCACAACGTTGGGGGGCGATATCGAGAGCCTCGCCGCACTCTATGTCGAACACCTGCGCCAGCAGCAACCACAGGGCCCATATCACCTGCTGGGCTTCTCCCTCGGAGGTCTGCTGGCGATTGCCGCGGCCGCTCGCCTGGAAAGCCAGGGCCAAGCAGTGGCGTTTCTCGGTATCATCGACTCGCAGTACCAGCACCAGGCGCCAGAAGACAGTGTCGAGGCGCTGCTGGAGTCAGCCTCCCAAGCGCTGACACCGGACAGCCAGACCGTGTTGCGCCAGTTGCCGCCGCCGATCATGACCGCCTTGCTGGAGCAACTGGACGCCCTGCCCCCAGCGGCACGCCTGCCGGAGCTGGTGCAGTGGGCACGCCAGCAAGGTTTGCAACTCGATGGCGACAGTTGGGAGCATTTGCAAACGCGGCTGCGCTACCAGCAGCATACGCAGCATCTGCTGGCCACGTTCAAGCCCGTGCGGTTGAACTGCCCGGTGCATGTCTGGTGGGCCAGCGACACCCTGGCCCAGGCTGACTTCGCCGACCCGCAGTGGGAAGACCTGAGCAGTGGGCCGTTGACCCGCGAGGTCATCACAGCGCAACACCTGACCATCCTTGAGCAACGCGCCTTGCACGAACAATTGGCGGCGCGTCTCACGGCCATTGCTACACACGGAGCGGTTTGAAATGGATCTGTTGTTACTCATGGCTAAACGCTCCTGGCGCGCACTGCTGGTGGCGACCCTGACGGGGTTGATCTGCGGCCTCGCGGCAGCCGGTCTGATCGCCAACATCAACCACAGCCTGGAGGTGTTCGATAAGCTGCGCCCGGTGGATGGCCTGCTCTTCGCCGGCCTGGTGGTGTTGGTCGCGGTGTCGCGGATCATCTCCGACATCAGCCTGTTGCGCCTGGGCCAGGCTGCGGTCAACGACATGCGCCTGCACCTGAGCGCCAAGCTGATCGACACGCCCTACGCGCAATTGCAGCGCCTGGGCAAGCATCGCCTGCTGGCGATGCTCACCGACGATACGCAGACCATCAGCCAGGCCGTGGAGTTGGTGCCGATCCTGCTGGTCAACGTCGGGATCATCGCCGCGTGCCTCGGCTACCTGGGTTGGCTCAGCATGCCATTGCTCGGTCTGACGCTGCTGCTGATCGTCCTGGGCAGCCTGAGCTTTCACTGGCCACAACGGCGGGCACTGACTTCGATTTCCCGTGCTCGCGAGCTCAAGGACCAGTTGTTCAATCAGTACCGCCTGCTCACCGATGGCAGCAAGGAACTGCAACTCAACCATCCGCGCCGGCAGCACTTCTTCACCCGCCTGCTGATACCGGTGAGTCAGCAATATCGTCGCGATTTTGTACGGGGCATGAGCATCTACGCCCTGGTCCTGAACTGGGGCAATGCGGTGTTCTACATGCTCATCGGCGTGGTGCTGTTCGCCGCGCCGCATTTCATCGACCTGAGCGCGAGCCTGGTTACCGGCTATATTCTGGCGATCCTCTACATGATCACGCCGTTGTCGGAGCTGATGCACGCCCTGCCGACCCTCGGCCGGGCCAGTGTGGCCCTGAACAAGATCCGCGCCCTGGAAGGCCAGATGCAAACCGCCGACGAGACCGTCGACACGATCTCGCCGACCCAGGTTCGCAGCCTGGTATGCCGCCAGGTCACCCACACCTACTACCGCGAGCGCGAGGACGGGCATTTCACCCTGGGTCCCATCGACCTCACCCTCAATGCCGGCGAAGTGGTGTTCATCACCGGCGGCAACGGCAGCGGCAAGACCACCCTGGCCTTGTTGCTGACCGGGCTGTACCGGCCGGAAAGCGGCGAGATCATGCTCGACGAGCAAGTGTCCTCGAGCAATGACAATCACCATTACCGGCAGCACTTCTCAGCGATCTTCATCGACTTCTGCCTGTTCGAAAACCTGTTCGATGGCGACGATCCACACCTGGTGAAACAGGCACAGGACTACCTGGTGCACCTGCAACTGGACCACAAGGTGCAAATCGAGGACGGCAAACTGACGACGCTGGCGCTGTCCACCGGGCAACGCAAGCGCCTGGCGCTGCTCAGTGCCTATCTGGATGATCGTCCCTGCTATTTGTTCGACGAATGGGCGGCCGACCAGGACCCGGTGTTCAAGCACTTCTTCTACACCCGGATCCTGCCGGACCTGCGCGAACGCGGCAAACTACTGATCGTCATCTCCCACGACGACGCCTACTTCGGCCTGGCCGACCGGCTGATCCGCATCGAACATGGCAAGCTCAGTGAAGTCACCGTCGAGGCCGACGCGCCGTCCGTGGCGCAAATGCTGTCTTGAGGAAACCCTGAACATTGTGGGTAATGCTGTTCACTTAGGAAAAACGGCGATTGTTTCAGAAATGAAAAGCGCCGTTTTTTTGTTTTTTGTTTTTTTTGAAAAATCTACTCGCCTTTTTCCAGACGGGTAGTGTGCATATCCGTTGCTGCGGTAGCGGCTGCTTAGGGTTCCGCCCTGACGGCGGCTCACTTTTGAAAATCCGGAAGCCGGCCCAGGCAAAAGTAAGCAAAACGCTTTTGCCCCACCACTTGGCACCTCGCCTAGGCTCGGTGTGCCCTCACTCCGGCATTGCTCCGTGGGCCCGCCGCGAAGGGCCATCCATGGCCCAGCGCGGCTATCCCGGCATCCATGCCGGGATGCCCACTGCGCAATGCCTGCGTTCGGCCAGCGTGGTTTAACGGGGCGTCCAGATCAAGATCAAGATCTAAAGCAAAGCAAAGCAAAGCAAAAGCGGGGCATGTCAGCATCTATGTGGCTGCGCCACCGCTATCGCGAGCGAGCTCTCCCACATTTGGATCTTCAGTAGACACTTATTCCATATGCACCTAGCCCACACACAATGGGCCGCAGTGAACACAGAACTCATGCACACCCAAGATCATCTGTGGGAGCAAAGCTTGCTCGCGATGAGGCCAGCAAACCCAACATCCATGTGACTGAGCCACCGCCATCGCGAGCAAGCTTTGCTCCCACAGTTCTGATGGGTGTATGACCGGGAGAACCAGGTCGGCTCTCAGGCCGCCTCGTGGTGGACCTTGATCTCGGGCGCCCCAAGCCTAAGCGAGGTGCCAAGTGGTGGGGCAAAAGCGCTTTGGTTACTTTCGCCTGGGCCGGCTTCCGGATTTTCGAAAGTGACCCGCCGTCAGGGCGGAACCCTGAGCCGCCGTTACCGCAGCAACGGATATGCATCCAATCCAGTCCAGTCCAGTCCAACCCAAAAGAAAACGACGCGCTCCCCCCTACTCATAGATGTAATGCAGATAGCTCACCTGCTCCGCCAGCGGCAGGCGGTGCAGCTTGGGGCAGGATTCGCAGAGCACTGGCGGTTGGCCTTCGACCGGCTCGTGCAGTTGGTAATGCAGGCAGCAGTGCCGGCGCAATGGCAAGCACGGGCAAATCTGCGGCGCCGGTGATTCGACCATGCGTTGCAGGCCACGCAACTTCAAGCGTCCGTTGTTCACCGTGACCTGTTCCAGCCACTGGTGCGCCTCGGCGAAGCCGTCTCTGGACAGGTCGGGGTCCAGCCTGGCGAACGCCCCGTCCCAGATGGCGACGAAGTTGCCCCACAATATTTTCGGGGCCAGGCCACCGGCAGCGGCCAATGTGCTGAACAGCGGCGCCAGGTGCTCGTGGATCAACCGCGACCAATACACCGCCCGGCCATCCGTGTCCAAGGCTGACAGTCCGGTGGCCAGGTCCAGCGCCGCCGGTTGGCCGTCGTCGTGCAACAGCAATGCGTCCTCGCCCCAGAACTCGATCGCGCAGCGACGCGTCAGCACACAGGCCAGGGTGGCCGGCAGGACGATACTCATGTAGTTCATCGACCACTGCGAAACCACGGCGGCGCGGTTCACCCCCGGGTAACGCAAGGCAAACCGGGTCAGCAAGGGTTGCAGTACAACAGGGTCGGCAAGCTGGCTCAACGCGATGGCAGGCTGATCACCAGGTTCCTGCCGAATGACCCGCTGTATCGGCGGCCAGGCCTGGTTAAGCCATTCTGGAAATTCGATAACGGGGCTCCCGTGGCTTTCCCTAATTAATGCAAACGATTAGCATTGGCTGATCCTATCCTCCCTCCCCTGCAAACTCAACGTCGTTAGCGACCAGGCTCACCAAGACCACATGCACACACTCCGCAATTTCTGGCGTCTCGCGCGGCCTTTCTGGGCATCCGAGGAAAAGTACCCGGCCCTGTTGCTGCTGTTGGCCACTGTGCTGATGACCCTGTGCCTGGTCGGTGTCAACATCCTCACCAACTTCTGGAACCTGCATTTCTACAATGCCTTGCAGGCGTTGGATTACCACGGCTTCCTGGTGGGCAGCCTGCAGTTCATCCTGCTGCAGATCGGCACCGCCGCCTTCACCGTGGGCGCGTTCCACTTCCAGCAGAAGCTGACCATCCGCTGGCGGCGCTGGGCGACCCGCAACATGCTTGATCAATGGCTGGGCAGCCAGCGCTACCAGAAGCTGAAGCTGACCGAGACCGAGGTCGACAACCCCGATCAGCGGATCGCCGAAGACATCGACCTGTTCATCGTCAAGTCGCTCAAGTTGAGCCTGGGCCTGCTGACGTCGGTGGTGTCGCTGTTTTCCTTCCTGCATATCCTCTGGCAAGCCTCAAGCCTGGTCAGCGTGCCGTTCAACGACCAGTCCATCATCATTCCGGGACTGCTGGTATGGGTCGCTCTGGTGTATGCGCTTTTGGGCACCGGCCTGGCCTTCTGGCTGGGGCGCGCGCTGCCCAGCCTCAATTTCATGCAGCAGCGACGTGAAGCGGATTTTCGTTTCTCGCTCATCCGCCTGCGGGAGAACGCTGACTCGGTAGCGCAATATCGCGGCGAAGCCGTAGAGAACGAACGCTTCAACCACCGCCTGGAGGCGGCGCTGGAGAACTTCTGGGCGCTGGTGAAAAAACAGAAGCTGATCATGGGCTACTCGACCTTCTACCTGCGCAGCGCGACGGTCATCCCGATGTTCATCATGGCGCCACAGTTCTTTGCCGGCGCCTTTCCCCTCGGCCGCCTGACACAGATAAGCGCCGCCTTCGGCGAAGTGCACGCCGCCATCGCCTACCTGGTGAGCGTGTTCCCGGAGCTGTCGGAATGGAAGTCGGTGATCGACCGCTTGATCGGCTTCCAGGAGCGCCTGGATAACGTTGAGGTCAAGTCCCAGGTCAGGCTCGAACAACAGACCGACGGTCTCGACATCAAGGACCTGGACATCTGGCTGCCGAACGGCCGACCGTTGTTCACAGGTTTCAACCTGTCGCTCAAGCCCGGTGACAGCCTGATGATCCGCGCGCCGTCCGGCTACGGCAAATCAACGCTGATCCGCACGATTACCGGGCTTTGGCATCACGCTCGCGGCTCAAGCTGTTATGACCGTGAGCGTGCCCTGACGCTTGCGCAGAAACCCTATCTGCCGCTGGGCAGTCTGCGTGAGGCGCTGTGGTACCCCAACCCACCCCGTCGCGACGAAGATGCCGCGCTGCGCCAGGCCATGGAACAAGTCGGCCTGCAACACCTGAGCGATCTGTTGGAGCAGGAGCGAGACTGGGCGCAGACCCTCAGCGTCGGCGAACAGCAACGCTGTGCGTTCGTCAGGGCCCTGCTGGCCCGCCCCACGGTGCTGTTCCTCGACGAGAGCAGTTCGGCACTGGATTCAACCAACGAAGCGCGCTGCTATCAACTGCTCAAAGACACGCTACCAGAAACGATCCTGATCAGCGTCGGACACAATGCGTCGCTCGAGCGCTTCCATTGGCAAGTCCTGGAGCTGCAAAGCGAAGCACGGTGGGTGCATCGGAAGGTGAAGCAGCCGGTGTGAGTTCGCCATCTCTATTTAGCATCCCAGCAGCGAAACAGAACGCTGGCGTTAACGCCGCCGAACCCGAATCCATTTGAGAGCGCATGGGTGATCGGCATCTTCCGGGCATTCAGGGCGACCAGATCGAGCCCCTTTGCGGCCTCGTCGGGATGAAGCAGGTTCAGCGTGGGCGGTACGACCTGATCACGCAGCGCCAGCACGGTGAAGATCGCTTCAATGCCCCCCGCCGCCCCCAGCAGGTGCCCGGTGGCGGACTTGGTCGAGGTGATAGCCACGCCGGAGTCAGCCCCGAATACCGAGCGAATCGCTGCCAACTCGCCGTTGTCGCCAACCTGTGTGGAGGTCGCGTGGGCATTGATATGCTGCACGTCGGCAGGGCTAACCCCCGCCTGGCGCAGAGCCTGCTCCATAGCGCGCCGTGCGCCGCTGCCGTCTTCCGGGCCTGCGGTCAGGTGATAGGCATCGGCGCTGGTGCCATAACCGACCAGCTCCGCCAGGGGCTTGGCACCACGGGCCAGGGCATGCTCCAGCGACTCGATCACCAGCAGCCCGGCACCTTCGGCCATGACGAAGCCGTCACGATCGCGATCAAAGGGACGCGAGGCCTCCTGCGGGTGCTCGGCAAAGCCCGTGGACAGCGCGCGGGCTGCGGCAAAACAGCCCAGGGTCACACGGTCTATCGCCGCTTCGGTACCGCCACATATAGCGATATCCGCCTCACCGCTTCTGATGAGCCTGGCCGCATCGCCAATGGCTTGCACCCCGGCGGCACAAGCCGTTACAGGCGCGCCCAGAGGCCCCTTGAGAGCATGCCGGATGGAAACGTGTCCGGCCGCCATGTTGGCGAGAAAGGCCGGCGCGGTGAAGGGCGACAAGCGGCGCGGCCCACGCGCATCGGTGGTGCGTACAGCGTCGGCAATTGCGCCAAAGCCACCGACGCCCGACGAGATGATCGTGGCGGTCCGCTCCTGGTCGGCCGCTTCAGTCGGATGCCAGTTGGCCTGGGCCAGGGCTTCATCGGCAGCGACCAGGGCGAATTCGATGAAGCGATCCATCTTCTTGCGATCCTTGGCCGAGATGAAGCGCTCGGGGTCATACCCCGCAACGGCATCCTCTTGCAGAGACGGCACCTGGCCGCCCACCGCAACGCCGGTACCTTCGGTGATATCGCCAGACAGGTTACGGATACCGGAACGTCCTGCCAGCAACCTCTGCCAGACTTCTTCCACTGCGCAGCCCAGGGGGCTGACAATGCCCATGCCTGTGACGACGATTCGCTTTTGACCTTCGGCAGTCATCATAAAAACCTCTTCATTTCTCAGTCGACATCCACTGACAGCAGCATGCACTTGCTGACTTACGCCAGCCCCGCTGTTTCAGTTTGGACCTGTTTGTCAGGATGGATCTTGAACCAGATGGAATACATCGCCGGCAGAAACACCAGCGTCATGATGGTGCCGACGAAGGTCCCTCCGATCAGTGTGTAGGCCAGCGTCCCCCAGAAGACGGAATGTGTCAGGGGGATGAATGCCAGGATGGCCGCCAGCGCCGTCAGCAGCACCGGTCGGGCCCGTTGCACGGTGGCCTCGATCACCGCGTGAAACGGATCCAGCCCTTCTTGCGCGTTGTGGTGGATTTGCCCAATCAAAATCAGCGTATTGCGCATCAAAATGCCCGAGAGCGCGATCAGGCCGACCAGGGCGTTGATACCAAACGGCTGCTGGAAGATCAGCAAGGTCGGCACCACACCAATCAATCCCAGCGGCGCGGTGAAGAACACCATGACCATCGCCGAGACCGAGCGTACCTGGAGGATGATAATCAGCAGCGTCAGGGCAACCATGATCGGCAGCAGCGGCACGATCGCCTGACCGGCCTTGCCCGACTCCTCGATGGCCCCGGCCTGCTCGATCCGGTACCCGTCAGGAAGGCTGTCGATGATCGGCTGCAATTGCTTGATGATCGCGCTCGATACGTCTGGCGGCTGCAAGTCTTCGGCAATGTCGCCGCGCACGGTCATGGTCGGCGTGCGATCACGCCGCCGCAGGATCGGGTCCTCCATGCGCACATCCACCTCGCCGACCTGGGACAGCGGAATACGCTGCCCCGCCGTGCCCACCAGGGTAAAGCCCTCTATCTTGGCGGGATCGAGTCGAATATCGCCCGCAGCGCGGCCGACCACCTGCACCGAACGGATGTCCTCGCGAACCGCCGTAATCGGCACCCCCGTGAGCAGGAACTGCAACTGCTGGGCGACGGAATTAGAGGTCAGTCCCACCGCCTGCAAACGATCTTGATCCAGACTGAAATGCAGCGTCGGCGTCAGTGGCCCCCAGTCGGTATTGACGGTCCGCATCATCGGGCTCGCTTGCATGACGTCTTGTACCCGGCCGGCGATCTCGCGCAACGTTGACGGGTCGGGGCCCATGACCCGGTAGGCCACGGGGAATGGCGAATACGGACCAAACACCAGTTGAGTCACACGTACCCGCGCCTGCGGGGCGAGCCCTTCGGCGACTGCTTCGCGAAGACGGAACTTGAGGGTTTCACGGGCTTCCTGGCTGTCGGTCAGTACCACAATCTTGGCGAAGGACGGGTCAGGGAGCTCTGGCGCCATCGCCAGGTAGAAGCGAGGCGCACCTTGACCGATATAGGCGGTGACAATTTTCGCCTCATCCTGCATTTGCAACCAGGCCTCGACCTTGGCAGTGGCGGCGCTGGTCTGCTCGATGGAGGTTCCATAGGGCATCTGCACCTCGACCATCACCTCGGGTCGGTCTGAGGTCGGAAAGAATTGCTTCTTGACCAGGCCCATGCCGAGAATCGCCACGACAAATGTCGCGACCACGGTGCCAGCCACCCACCATTTGCGCGCGATGACACGGGTCAGAATCCGGCGAAAGCGATTGTAATGACGCGTGTTGTAGATGGCCGCGTGACCGCCCTCGACCGGCTTGATGTCCGGCAATAGCTTCACCCCAAGATAAGGGGTAAAAGCCACCGCGACCACCCAGGAGGCGATCAGGGCGATGCCGACGATCCAGAACATGTTGCTGGTGTATTCGCCGGCGGTCGATTGCGCAAAGCCGTTGGGCATGAAGCCAATCGCCGTCACCAGCGTACCGGACAGCATCGGCGCGGCAGTGTGGCTCCAGGCATAGGCGGAGGCTTTGATCCGGTCGTAGCCCTCCTCCATTTTCACCACCATCATCTCGATCGCGATGATCGCGTCGTCCACCAACAACCCGAGCGCCAGGATCAGCGAACCCAGGGTGATCCGGTCGAAGTTCTTGCCGGTGGCCGCCATCACCACAAACACTATCGCCAGTGTCAACGGTACGGCGGCAGCGACCACAACGCCTACACGCCAGCCCATGCTGAGAAAGCAAACGAGCATGACAACCAGCAGCGCGACAAAAAACTTGACCATGAACTCACCAACGGCCGAGTCAATGTTCACGGCTTGATCAGTGACCTTGGTCAGCGTCATGCCCAGTGGCATGCCTTCATTGATCCTGGTCGTCTCCGCGTCCAGTGCCTTGCCCAGGTCCAGGCCGTTCCAGCCCTCGCGCATTATGACCCCCAGCAGCAGGGCCTCTTCGCCGTTATTGCGCACCAGGAAAGTAGCCGGATCTTCATAGCCGCGCTCGACCGTCGCGACGTCAGAGAGCTTCAGCGTGCGCCCCTGGATCGCAAGCGGTGTATCGCGGATTTTCGCCAACTTATCGAAGGCGCCATCCACCCGCAGGACGACTTGCGGCCCACTGGTTTCGATCGAGCCAGCAGGCGTGAGCAGATTCTGGCCGTTTAGCGCGGCGAAGATCTCCTGGGGCGAGACGCCCAGGGTGGCCAAGCGATCATGGGAGAACGACACATAGATTCGCTCGGCCTGCTCACCGATGATGTTGACCTTCTTCACGCCCGCAACGTGCAACAGGCGTTGGCGCAACGACTCAGCATCACGCACCAGCAATCGCTGCGGCTCGCCTTTGGCCTTGAGGGCGAACAGCGCGAATGTCACATCGGCAAACTCGTCGTTGACCATCGGCCCGATGACGCCCGCCGGCAGCCGGGTGGCCTCATCGTCGAGTTTTTTGCGCGCCTGATAGAACTCCTCCTGCACTTGCGAGGGCGGCGTGCGGTCGACCAGTGACACCATGGTGAAAGCCAGACCTGGACGGGTGTAGGTTTCCGAGCGGTCGTACCATTTCAGTTCTTGCAGGCGTTTTTCAAGCGGCTCGGCGACTTGGTCCTGCATCTGCTGGGCGGTCGCGCCCGGCCAAGCAGTGATGACGGTCAACTGCTTGACCGTAAACGGCGGGTCCTCGGCACGCCCCAACTGGAAGAACGCCAAGGTACCGGCGACGGCAATCAGGAAGATCAGGAACACCGTAATGGAGCGCTCGCGAACTGCGAGCGCCGATAAATTGAGGATCATTGACGGCTCCCGGCAACCTTCACGTCACCCTGTGGGCTCAGCCGCACTTCCTCACCATCGCGCAGTAGATGCGCGCCCAGCGCGACAATGCGCTCGCCAACCTTGAGCTCCCCTGCAACTCGGGCAGCGTCGTCGCTCAAGCCCAGGACCTGAACAGGTCGCCAGCTGACTTTCGCCGGTTCGCCGGCAATGACCCACACACCGGTTCCCTTGCCCGGGTCATAGAGGGCAGCGATCGGAACTTGCAGGACCGGCCCTTGCGCGGCGTCTTCGGCGATCCGAAGGGTGACGGTCGAACCCAGCGGCGCATTGGCCAGCGCACCCTCAAGCACATAGCGCGCCTCAAAGGTGCGCGTCACGCGGTCAGCCGAATCCGAGAGCAGCCTCAGCTTCGCCGTGACAGCAGCCGAGGTGTTGCCATAAAGCGTCGCCTGCGCGGTGGACCCTGAGGCCGGACGCAAGGTTTCTGGCAATTGCACGACGGCTTCGCGCTGACCGGCCCGTGCCAGTCGAACCACCGGCTGCCCAGGGCTGACCACCTGCCCGGGTTCGGCGAGCGTCTCCATGACAACGCCATCGGCGTCCGCCAGCAGTACGGCATAGCCCGACGCATTGCGGGCCACGTCAGCCTGAGCTTGCGCGGCGCTCAGTTGCGCCTTCGCGGTATCGGCTGCGGCTTTGATCTGATCGTAGCCCGATGCGGAAATGGCGCCTGCGGCCACCAGATCACGATAACGAGCCTCGTCATCTGCGGTCTGCTTGGCCCGGGCTTTGGCGGCAGCGACAGCCTCTTGCTGCGCTCGTGCTTGCAACCCCAAGTCGATGGGGTCCAGACGCATGAGCGGCTGACCCCGCTTAACGGTCTGACCGGCATCGACCAGACGCTCAAGCACCTTGCCTGACACTCGGAAACCCAGGTCACTCTGGACCCGAACCGCCACAACACCGGTGAATGAACGCGAGAGGCCGGACGAATCCTGAACTTCAGAGACCCTCACCAAAGGGGCGAGCGTGCGCGGATCTTTGGCGGAGGAAGACTCGCCACACGCCGTCAGGACGAGAGGCAACAAGCAAGCGGCAAGGGTGACAGGGCGAAGCCGGCGCATAGATTCCCTACTTGAAGAATAGAAACAGGTGTCACATTCTCTGGCGCGTGACCAATACTGTCAATGGTCACAACCATTGTAACCATTAACTACATTGCAATTCTCCCAGTACCTATTACGACCTTAACCCCCACCAATGGCACCAGCCATGAGGAGTCGATTGACAGAAAGTGACCAATATATAATATGGTCACACACCAATCTCCACTTCAGGAATCTCCATGTCGCCACTCCACCCCGCTGCTCTGATACTGAGTGCCAGCATGATGGCAGGCTGCGCGGTTGGTCCGGACTATCACCGTCCGGACACTGCGCTTTCGGACCGTTTCCTCGGTCAGTCCTCTGTCGAACAGCGATCCGCGGCGATGCCAGCCAGTCTCGTCGCTTGGTGGGAAGGCTTTGATGACCCAACGCTGATCGAATTCGTCACCAAGGCGTTTGAGCAGAACCTGGACTTGGCGCAGGCCTCGGCGCGAGTCGCGCAGGCGCGGGCCGGCCTGGGTGCGGCCAATGCCGCTTTGCTGCCCTCGGGCTATATCAACGGCCAGGCCGCGCGCGCCTATCAGTCAGTCGAAACTCCACTCGGCCAGGTGCTGAATGCAACGCCTGGCTATGATCGGTATGGAAGCGCTTACGAACTCAACCTCGGGGCCAGCTGGGAGATCGATTTGTTTGGCAGCCTGCGCCGGTCACGCGAGGCCGCCCTGGCCGAGTACCAGGCATCCGAAGCGGGCGTCGCGGCCACCCGCCTGCCGTCGCTGCGCAGACCGCCGACATCTACATCACTGTCCGCGGATTGCAGGCCCGCCTGGGCATTGCGAAGCAACAGGTCAAAACTCAGCAGCAACTGCTGGAGAAGGTACAACTGCTCTACAGCAAGGGCCTTGCCGCCAGCTATCAGGTTCGTCAGACCGAAGGCGCCTTGGCACAGGTCCAAGCAACAGTGCCGGTCCTACAAATCGGCCTGGATGCTGCGATGAACGCCCTGGACATCATGCTCGGCACGCCGCCCGGCACGCATCGCACACAACTGGCCAATGCGCGAAGCATTCCTCTGGCACCCCAGATAACCGCCATGGGAACGCCCGCCGATCTGCTGCGGCGCCGGCCCCGATCTCATCGTGGCCGAGCGCCGTCTAGCGGCCGCCAATGCACGCGTCGCAGAGGCCGTTGCCGAGTACTATCCAAAATTCTCCCTCAGCGCCCTGCTCGGTAGCGCCACCGCCGTATCCGCCGGCAACCTTTTCACCGGCGGCGCCAGCCAGTCGGCGGGGGTATTGGGACTGCGCTGGAGGCTCTTCGACTTTGGCCGTATCAACGCACAGATCGATCAAGCCAAGGGACAGGAAGCTGAGGCCCTGGCCGCTTATCGCCAGTCCGCACTGCGTGCCAGCGAGGATGTCGAGAACGCGTTCTCCGCGCTGGTCAATCGCGAAGCCCAGGCAACCACCCTCACCGCAGCAGAGACGGCGCTGGCTCAGGCTCGTCAATCCTCATTCATTGCCTATGAGAAAGGCAGCGCTAGCCTCATCGACGTCCTGCAAGCCGACGAAACACTGCTGCAGGCTTCTGATGCTCGAGCGCAAGCGCGAACCGAATCGGCACGGGCGGCGATCGCAACGTTCAGGGCACTGGGCGGTGGCTGGCAGCCTTCTCATGCCGAGCCTGTGGCAAGTCGATGACGTAACCAGGTGACGTGGCACTGCCTGCGCGCCCTCCTCCTTAAGCTACAACCAGCAGAGAACAGCGATATGAAAACGAACGATAATTCTTGGGTGCTCATCACGGGCGCGTCGAGCGGATTTGGCGAGGAGTTTGCCCGGCAGTACGCCGCACAAGGAAAATCGCTGGTCCTGGTAGCGCGCAGACTGGATAAACTCCAAGTGTTGTCGGCGCAGTTACGCGAACGCTTCGGTGTTGAGGTGCTCGTCGAGCAAGTCGACCTGTCCTCGATTCCGGCGATCATCGAACTGCATCAGCGACTGAGCGAGCGTGGTGTCGTGATCGATGTGCTCATCAACAATGCCGGTCACGGCTTGCAGGGGCCCTTCCTGGATCAACCCGTAGAACAATCCCTGGGCATGATCGATTTGGACATCTCCAGCCTGACAGCCCTGACGCGCCTCTTCGCGACCGACATGCGAGCCCGGAAACGCGGACATATCCTGATGGTTGCAAGCCTGCTGGCCTTCCAGGGTGTGAAGAGTTTCGCCGTTTACTCTGCCGCGAAGGCCTATGTGCTGCGCTTCTCTGACGCGCTTCATCGTGAACTCAAAAGCGACGGCGTCGTCGTGACCGCACTTTGCCCAGGGATGTCGGACACCGGATTTGCACAAAGCGCCAGGCAAAAGCTCACACCGGCCCTGAAAATGGTGATGATGCAGCCCCAGCCTGTTGTCGCTGCGGGAATCCGTGCGCTGCAGGCCGGACGCATGAGTGTCGTACCAGGCTTTGGCAACAAAGCGATTACGGTCTTGACCTGGGCCACGCCTCGCCGGTTTCACCAAGGCATCATGGCGCACGTGATGGGCGTCTGAGTCAACGACGTAGAGGCCTTCCCGAATGGAAAGGAATGCGTACTAAAAGGCCGGAGGCAACAGGTGCTTCCGGCCTTTTCGTTATCGTAGAGCGGCGATTACTCAGAAGCGATAGCTGACAGAAGCACCGAGGCCGCTGGCACTGTTCTTATACGTGGAGCTGTAGGCGCCCCGGGTCGCTGAGGTGTGATTGACCTGCACGCTCTCTTCCCACAGATAAGAATAAGCAACGTCGATCGTGACATCGTCCACCGGCGTCCAGCCTGCACCGAAGCTGATCACCGTCCGGTCGCCCGTGGGAATACGTGGCCCGCGGTCGGTGTTGTTGGCGGGCGACTGGTCGACCGACAAGCCTGCGCGAAGCACCCACTGGTTGTTCAACCGGTACGCCGTACCGATGGCGTGAGCCCACGTATCATGCCAGTTCTGCTCTTCGGTAACGGTGCCCAGCGAACCACTGAGCAACGGAGGCAAACCCGAGTTCTGGATGACCAGCTCCTTGAAGCGACTCCAGCGTGTCCAGGTGCTCCCCGCATAAAGCGTCCAGTCATCGTTGAGCTGATGAGTCGCCGAGAAGTCCACCGACTCCGGTGTATCCACATCCAGCGAAGCGTCATAGCTCTGGCCGCTGACTCCCAGCAAGCTAAAGACTCCGCCAGTAACCTTGGTCTTGGCGTCCAAGTGGTAACTGACTTTGGAATGGTACGTCAGACCGAAGCGGGTTCGGTCTGTAGCCTGCACCAGGATCCCCGCGTTGAAACCCAGGGCCGTGTCGTCGCCGGTGCTTTTGAGTTTTCCATCATTGCGCCCAGGGCTGAGTGGATTGGGCACCATCCCGGACAACTCACCGCTGATACGGTTGATGGTAGGACCGAATCCGATCGACACTTTGTCGTTAAAGGCATAGCTGATAGTGGGCTGGAACGTAAGGGTCGTGACCTCGCTTTTGTTGGCGTAATAACGCCCGGCAAAACCGCTGCCATAGTCGGTAATCAGCCCGAAAGGAACATAAAAACCAACACCGAACGCCCAGTGCTCATCAATGGGTTTGACGTAGTAACCCATCGGCACCGTGGTCGTTGGCACCATATCGCCGTCCTCCTGGCCACCGAAGGTGCTGCGAGTCTGGCTGATGTCGGATTTGGCGAAAAGCGTCGCCGCCCCCAGACTGACCTGCTCCCTCTTCAAGCGAGACATGCCCGCCGGATTACCAAAAACGGTGCTCGCATCTTCAGCAGAAGACGAGCGACCGGCAAATCCGGATCCCATCCCACTGATGCTTTGCTCATTAAGCGCGAAACCGCTCGCAAGCACATGAGAAGTTGCGAGCGCAACAGCGAGACCTAGCGGGGTCTTGAGCCATATTTTTTTCATTATTAGAACTCTTACAGCAGCAGCTGAGGTGAATGGAGCGGGTGGTTTTGTTATGTGAAAATTGCCACGGTCTGGCGCGCCCAAAGCACTCGTCGACCGCTTTCGTCCCAGATTTCCATATCTTGTAATGAGTAACCCTCCAGAGCCTGCTGGCTGAAAGAACTGATCAGGAACCACTCCCCCACAACGGCCGGCTGCGGTAGATCAATCATCCAGGACGCAGAGCTGATGGCGGCGGGCTCGGTGAAGCAGGTCATGGCGGCCGGCGGCAAACTGTCAGCAAGCGCAACCAAGGCGACGGCCGGGTCCACGCCCTGCGCATCCAGGTGGCGCACCCACATCAAGAGTTCGGGATTTTCTGCGCCCGATACTGGCAGTGAACCGCCCGCCGCGCGCATCTCGAAGTTATGGGCGCAAGCCGGTGCGACGTTGCGATCCAGAACCAGCGCGGGGTATCTGGATGGCCCCTCTACAAGCGGTCTTCCCCATGAGTTGTGGGTGATTTTGCTCGCACGCGGCTGAGCGAATAACAGCGTCGTACGCAGCGCGAGGTCATCGCCCGACATACAGTCGACCGCTACCGAGGTGACTGATCGCCCTTGGCGCAACACGCTGGCTTCGAATGTCTGGGCCTGTGTGACAGGACCAATGAACGACACCTGGGCGGACTTGAACGGAGGAAAATCTGTCGGGCACTCACGCAAAACCGCTTGCAGCGACAGCGCCGCAGACAGGCCGCCAAAGACCGTGCGCCCCTGTAGCCAGTTGGGGGGTGCAACAAAAGGTGAGTCCGGATCAAATTGCTGCAGCATCTGGGCAAAGCTGGTCATATCAACGCTCCCCTGAACTGACTGATAGTGATCCCCACGAAGCAGCACGCAGGCGTCGCTCCCAAAGTCAGAAAACCTGACCTGAAGAAAAGCGCAGGTCTGCGGCGGCGCTGAAGCATGGCGATCGCTCGAGGACAGATGCGTCATACTTATTCAAGTGACCATTTAAGTCAATAGTCACAATTCAGGCAAATGAATACCTTCAGTCAGAGGGTGAAATCAAAGGGACGACGCGGCGATAGGTTGCAACGGCATGCAGTCCTCAGCCCAAACTCAGGGCATGAGGCTACGCAGGATGAGATTGGAGGTGAGCGTGGGGGCATCCTCGATGCGATCGAGGTTGTACTGCAACAGCAAAGGATTGACGAAAGGCTGGAGCGCCAGATGTATCGCGTCTACCGTCTCGTCCAGTGGCGTCCTGCGCTCGAACTCACCGAGTTCCCGCCCCTCTCGTACGATCTGCAAAACAAAGTTTTTGATCTGGGCATTATAAACCTGCGAGCTTGGCCAACGTTCCGAGGCCGAGAACGCGGCGATGTCGTAAAGCTTGCGGTCGTTGAAGAACAGGTCCGCGCCCGTGACCATCAGTGTTTTGACCATGCGTCTAAAGCGTTCCGTGGCTGAGAGGCCTTCCACCTTGATGGCCTGCTCCACGGCGGCAACGATTTGCGCCAGACAATTTTTGCAAATGGCTTCGCCGATTGCCTGCTTGGAATCAAAGAACTTGTAGATGTAAGCCTTGGAAAACCCGATGGCCTTAGCCAGGTCGGACACCGTGGTCTTGCCGTAACCGTATTGACTGAAATGTTCATTGGCCGCCGCGACGATTTGGTCTCGGATGTCATGGTCGACTGGGCCACGGACGCTGGGGGATATTGGCTGGTTCATGCAATCAGCTTACTCACCTCAAAGGCGGTTGACAACTTGTGACTTAATCGTAATTAAGTCACCACCTGACGATTATGAAACCATCGACACCGCACCTGAACACTGATATTCGGTAGAGTTCGCGCCCATCGACGGCAGGGGCTGCAAGCTGACCGAGCAGGGATTGATTGACCTCCCCTATCCGGTACGGGATTCCGGTGGAGGGCAGAGCGCACCTGGCAAGCTTGGGACAGGCCTCAGTCGGTTTGCGGCCAATCCTCGTCGGGAACGTCGTAGATATCACCGCCCTCCACGCCATCGATTTCGTACTGTGTCAGATAGCCGCCGAGCAGGTCGCCGAAGTGGTCTTGCTGAGTCTGTCGCTTGCCCTCCGCAATAAGGCCCGGAAGCAAGAGCGCAACCGCGCCGACGCCCGCAGCCACGGTGCCGAGGACTCCAGCCAGCGGGGCCATCGCCGCCCTGACTGCCAGATTGCCAAAAAGGCCTGCGCCGCCCTCTATCGCCGATGCCAGGCCCGACAATGTCGCCAGTGCACCTGAAGTGATGCTGATACCACCACTGACGAGGTCGCCCTTGCGAATCGACTGAACCCCATCAAAGATTCCGTACGCACCCGCAACTATGCCGGCCAAACCGCCGATACCCTTGGCACCGCTTTCAAACTTGTCGGCAGTGCCAGTGAGAGATTTTATGGGGTCGTCGAAAAAGGCTCTGATTTTCGGGTCAAGATCAATGTTTCCTTTGTTTTTCAGGTAGCTTTTCAGGTTCTTGGCACCACCCTCGGTGAGCAGGGTCGTCGTCATGACCGATCCGGTGGTGATGTCTATGATGTTTCGTTCGGTCAGGTTTGCGCCATTCTGAGCGCCTTTGGCGATCGTCACGCCAGCCATGAAGATGCCGCTCACGCCATGCAGTACCCCTTTGTCAGACAAGTTCTTGAGGTCGGGGTTGAGCCAGGACGACTTCAATTCCGAAAGCGACTTGGTGCCTTGGCGCAGGATGTCCCAATTCGAACGGATACCCGCGACGATCTGATCGGCCGTTGCGACGGTGCCATCCGGATTGGTCACGAGTTCTGGATTGGACTGGATAAGCGTCTCGGCCATCGTCCTGACTTTTGCCTCGTCAAGCTCGTCACCGCCATTGATACCCAGGGCTTGCTTGACATCCTCGAAGGTGCCGTCTTTCATGGCGTTGTCGCGCCCGATCCGGCTGAAATTGTCGTTCAACTGCGGGTCTAAACCTGCGGTGACGCTGGGATCCAGCGCCGCGTTGTAGAGCGCGACCTCCGCGGAGAAGGTGCCGACCGCTTCTTCGAAGGTGCCCGTTTTCATCAGTTCTTCCAGTCGCGTCCCGGAAACAAGCGACTGCTCGTAATAATCCTGGAACGCCTGGGCATGCTGAGAGGCAGCGAGCCCCTTCTGAATTTCTGCCCGATCATTGATGCCGAGCGCTTCCTGATAAAGCGTTGCCGTCGAGAAGTATTCGGCCAGCACCGCCTGTTGGTCGGTGCTGCCGTCTTTTGTATGCTTGTCCCATAGCGCATCAAGAGCTGCACCGGACTTGATGTCTTCGTAGTTTTTTTGCACCGAATCCTTTAGGCCAGGAACTGCCTCAAATAGATTGGCCATCTGCGTCGAGGTGGTTTCGTTAAGAAACTTGACCACCTCGGGATCACTTTGTAGCTGCTCAATGTGGCTGTTGACATCGGCAAGCAGCCTGTTGGGATCTGGATGGCTGCGAACAGCGTTGGCGATGGACACCTTGCCGTAGTCATCACTCCACATACCTGCAGCCGCACCGTCGATGATCAACTGTTGCGCCTTGAGCAGATCCTGTAACACCGCAGCCCGCTGCTCGACGGAATAGTTTCCTGGATTTTCGAAGACGTCCTTGCCCAGGTCACTGGTATCGATGCCGGAGACCGAGTTGGCATTCGCTACCTGGTTAAGGAATAGCAAAGCGTCCCCAGAGGTCTTGGGGCTGGTGTTCTTCAGCCAGTTTTGGATATCGTTCTTGCCGAGCTTTCCATCAGGTCTGCTCTCCAATGGTTTGCCAGCGGTTTCGAGCATTTCGAACGCCCCCGTCTGCGACCAAAAAGTCAGGGCTTGCTTCAAGTCATCGCTGATGTTCGGGTTTTCATCCAGGTATTTCTGCAAGGCCTCGCGCGACAGGTGTTTACCGCTATCGGTCCGATCGCTGATCTCGTCAAAGTTCTCCAGCAGCAGCGCAGAATGCTTCGCAAGCTCCAGGGAGGTTGCGTCAGCATTCGGGGAAGCTTTCAGAAAGTCGTGATAGGCGCCGATGTCGTCGGCTTTGACAGCAACAGGGCGTAGCCACGCATTCAGATCGTTGCTGCTGATTTTGCCGTCGGCCTTGTTGTTGTGTGCCTTGGTATCCAGCAGGTCAAAAAACCCTTTGTTATCGAGCAGGAACTGCGCCGCCTCGCGCTCTTGCGCGCTTCGATTTTCATCGACAGCGTACTTCCTCAAATCCTTATCACTGACAATACTGTCGGAGCCATTCCAGTCGTCCCATCGATCACGGACCGTTTCGATGATCTCGCTGTTCTGCTCGTAAAACTTGCTCTGGTAGCCTTCCTGTTTCCAGACTAGCTGGTTGTAGAGCTCGGGCGTCACATCCTTCGAGACATTGATCTTTTCGCCATTGATGGTCAGGCGGATAAAGCCAGTGTGTTCATCCGGGGGCAAGATGTCTGCGCCCGCCAGTTCTTCTGCTGATAGAAGTGCGCCATCGCCGCGCAATGCAAAGCCTTCGTCGTTGCCCTTTTGCAACGCATCAACCTTGTCGAAGTAATCAGGCGTCGCTTCCTTGCTGATAGTGATTTCATTGCCCTCTTTGTCCCGGGCTGTGTAGGCCACCACCTCGTCATTTACCAGCCATGCCGTGAGGTTCTCGAGATCCTCGAGCGGTACGGTTTCGTCGTTGCGCAGCGTGCGTCCATGTTGCTGCTTCAGCGCTTCGGCCAAGGTGCCAGCCGCTTCTCGCACCGCCTTCTCTACCGCACCGTGCAGGTCAGACTTTTTATCGCTGACGTGCTTGCGGGCCGCGCCAAGCATTTTCTCAAAGCGCTGACCGGCTTCAGAATCAGGGAATTGGTTATCTGCGGGGCGGGCATTGCTGTCGATTCGCAAGGGGACATCCTCCTGATCATGACGCCGATAGCGCTAGGGGGTTCAACTGTTACCGTTGAACATTACAGGGGGATGACTTGGCCGGGCGGATACGACGAGCAGGTGTACGCCTGGAGCCACGTTTGTACCGCCCCCTGCAGCCACCCTCAAATCAACCGCGCTGCCACCAGGATATCCGCCACGGCCTGGAAGGTATTGTCCGGCACCGGGTCCCCCGGCACTGCCCGTCGGGCGATTTCCCTGGCCAGGGCAGTGTCAAGGCTATGGGCGATCCCGAGGCCCGTGGCCTGCGCGAGCATCTGCGCCGCCTCGTCGAGCTCGGCCTTGCACACCACCACTGGCACCGGGGTTTCACCGCGCACGTAGCGTATGCCCACCACCCAACCGCTGGCGGACCCGACCATCAGCGATGCACGGCTCACGCCCAGTTTGGTAGCCAGGGCTTGCATTTCGCGGCGCTGGCGCTGGCGTTCCTGCTTGATCATTGGGTCGCCGTCGCTGTCCTTGCGTTCGCGCTTCTGTTCGCTGCGGGTCATTTTCATATCGCGGCCGAATAACCAGCGTTGCATCAATACGTCTGCCGCGCCGACCAGCAAGAAGGCAGCCAGTACCGTGAATACCAGAGGCTTAAGCACCAGATAGAAGGTCGACTCGATGCAGCCGGCGCCGCAACGCGATGATTCCATCAGCGCCTGCAACGCTCCGCGCCCGACTACGTAAAACGCCACTCCCAGCAGTACGACCTTGACCACGCCCTTGAGAAACTCGACGAAGCTGCGCATCGAAAATATGCGTTTAAAGCCTTCGATCGGGTTGATGCGTTTAATGTCCGGCTTGATAGGTTCGACCGAGAACACCACGCCGCGCATGGTGATGATGTTGGTCAGGACCACCGTCCCCACGGTCACCGCTACCACGGGCAAGGTGAGGTTGATCAGCAATTGTTCGGCGGTGTCCAGCACCCGTGGCCAGACGCTGTGGAAGGGTTCGATGTAGATCAGTGCGATTAGGTCCAGCAACGCGGTGATCTGTGCCTGGGCCCGGGGCACCATGATCGATATGCACAGCGTGCAGAACAGGATGACCATACCCGAGACCAGGTCCTGGCTCTTGGACACCTGGCCTTTCTTGCGCGCTTCGCGAAGTTTCTTGTCCGTGGCCGGTTGTGATTTTTCTTCGCTGCTATCGCTCATCGGTGCTTCCCATGGTAAAGGGAGCTCATGCCGAGTCTGCCAGGGTCTTGAGTAACTCCACGATGCCGCGGAATTCGCCGAGTTGCTCGATCATCACCGGGACCAGGAAGCCGATGTAGACCACCATCAAGATAGTGAAAAACAGATTTTTCACTGGCAGCGACAGGTCGAAGATGTGCAGGTTGGGGGCCATGCGCGACAGGTAGGCGAGCATCAGGTCAGTGACCAGCATGCAGATGATCAGCGGCCCGACCATGATCACGCCGATGCGGGTCACCTGGTCGAGGATCTGCAGGACCGCGAGCAGCGCCGAGCTGGCGAACAAAGGGCTGAACGCCGTAGCCGGCCACAACAGGTAGCTGTGGTAGTAGCCGTCGACCAACATTATGAAACCGCTGGACATGAAGAACAGGGCAATCAGCATCACCGTCAGCAAGGTGGCCATGACACTGGACTCGCCCGATGACAAGGGGTCCACCAACTGGGCCATGGTCGAGCCGCGCTGCAGATCGACCAACTCGCCGGCCACTTCCGCGGCCCAGAACGGGATGCCGAACAGCAGGCCGATGAGGATGCCGATCAAAAACTCCTTGATCAACAGGCCGGCGAGGAAAAACCCGCCATGTTCGGGCAATGCCGTGAAAGCGCCGTACACCGGAACGAACATGGGGATGGCAATGGACACCGCCACGCAGCTGCGAATCAAGCCAGTCAGGCCCAGGCGGTTGAAGGCCGGGGTGATCACCACCACGCCCATGGCTCGGCTTGCGGAAAGCGCCGCCGAGCTGATCACCGGGTAGGCGACTTCGATGAACTGGTTGGCAAGCTCTATATTCATGCCATTCAGCGCGTCCACAACGGAAAGTTATCCAGCACCTGGTTACCCAGTTCAAGCACCTGGCTGGCCAGTAGCGGTCCCACGAACACGATCGTCAGCAGCACCGCCACCAGCTTGACCGCCTGCGGCAGGGTCTGGTCCTGGATCTGGGTCAGGGCCTGCAGCAACCCCACCCCCAGGCCAACGATGATCGCGACAGCCAGTGCCGGGGCGGACAACAGCAGCACCGTCATCAGCGCCTGGTTCATCAACGAAAGAAATACGTCCTGGCCCATTACGTCACCCCGTAGCTCAGAATCAGGCCATGCATCAAACGCGACCAGCCGCTCAAGGCGACGAAAAGAAAGAGCTTCAGAGGTATGGAAATCAGCGTCGGTGAGACCATGGACATGCCCATGGCCATCAACACGTTGGCCACCAGCAAATCCACCACCAGAAACGGAACGTACAGCAGAAAACCGATTTCGAACGCGCGGGTCAGCTCGGAACTGACGAACGCCGGCACCAGCACGACCAGATCATCGTCGCGCAGGTCGGCCCGGGCTTCGGGGGACCAGATGGTCTCTGTGGCCTGGATGAAAAAGCCGCGTTCGTTTTCGTTGGCGAAGCGCGAAAGATGCGTCTGTAACGGCGGTCTCAGGGCATCTCCGAAGGCAGTGAGCTGCTCGACACTCTCGATGTTGAGATCGCGGCCCTGCACCTGCTGATACATCTCGCCTATCAACGGCGTGGTGACGTAAACCGACAGGATCAGGGCAATGCCGTACAACACCATGTTGGGGGGTGTCTGTTGCACGCCCAGGGCGTTGCGAATCAGGAACAGCACCACGGAAATTTTCATGAAACCGGTCAGGGTCACTACCGCCAGCGGGATCAGGCCGATGGTGGCGACGACAACGATGATTTCAATCAGGTTGGGCTGGTAGCCATTCATGATGTGGCGATACTCAACACGCGCACGCCCAGGCCGGGACCGATCCTGACCAGTTGCCCCAGCCCGACGCGACGCCCGTTGACCATCAGATCCACGCTGTCCTGGCGTTGTTCGGTGAACGACAGCAGGCTGCCCTCCCCCAGTTCGCGCAACTGCGCCAGGGTCAACTCGACGCTGCCGGCCTGGCAAATCATTTTCAACGGCAAATCGTCCAGGCGAGAATCCAGGCTCTGCCCGTCAGATGTTTCACTCATAGAGGGTGCTTCACTCACGGAGAATTCCTCGGAAAAATTGACGCTCATAAGTGTTTCAAGCAGTTTGAGCGTGGTGCCGTCCTGGCCAGCCCGGGCGGACAAACGACGGTTCAGCACCAGTCGTACTTGGGCCGTGGGCCAGGGATCGAGCATCACCACATCACCTGGGTTGAGGCTGCGCAGCTCGCCAACGCTCAGGTCGGCTTCGCCGGCCTCGACCGCCAGCCACAGGCGCAGGTCTGGCAGCACGTGGGGGGCCGGCGCTATGTGCTGGTCGAACCACTGCACAACCTGTTCGCCGGCCTTGGCACTCAGATGCAGCACCACGGACATGGACGAGCCGTCAAACTGAACCTGGGTTATAAGGTGCAACGGGCAGGGTTGCGCGGCCAGGCCGGCATGGGCAGGGTCGGCGCGGTCAATGAAACGGACCGGTTGCCCGCTCAGGCGTTCCAAGGGCTCTATCAGGCTCAGCAGGGCCAGTTCCAGCAGCATTGCGCCAGGCAAGGTTTGAAAGTCCAGAGCAACCGACATGCCCAAGGCGTGCAGCGCCTGCTCTGGCAGGTGCAGCCTGATGGCCGCCGCATCGCCCTCCTCGCCCAGCCCAAGCAACAGCTCAATCGTCGTCGCGTCAGGCTCGGCAACGGAGCCCCAGCGCACGCCGATGGCCTGGCCTGCACATTCGCCATGCCAGGCTTTGCGGATGCGATGCAGGCGATTGTGCAGGTACAACCATCGGGGGTCGAAAGAGCTCAGTTGCTCGGCAAAGGGGGACCAGGTGGGGTCCAGGCGACAGTTCACGCACGGTCTCCGGTGGCAGGGCGAGGAATTTCGTCAGCCTCCAACCGGTGTTCATCGACACGGCGCTCTAAGCGCTCGCGGCCATCAAGCAAGGTGTCGCAGGCTTGCGCCTGGCGTTGTCGGGCCACATAGGCAACCCGGAACACTTCCCGCGTGCGCTCATGGTCTTCCAGGGTGCGGGCCACTTCGCTGACGCTGACTTCCAACTGTCGCTGGTCATCCTCGTACAACACCTCCAAATGCTGCTGGGCCGCCTGCCAGTCACTGATCGACACGCCACCACTGATCAACCCGTAAATGCGCTCGGCCTCGCAGGCCAGGGCCTCACGGTGCAAGCGCAGCCTTTCCCTGGCGTCGTCCAGGGCCACGTGGGTTTCCCGGCAGCGTTGCTGCTGAGCAACCAGTTGACTGGACGCACGTTGTTCACGCAATTGGCGCAACGCTTGAAGGTTGCGCATGTCATTGGTTTTCATAGGACCTCCAGGGTTGTCATGCCAGTACCCTGCGCATCTGTTGCAGGGTTTCGTCAGGGCTGCTTGGCTCGTGAGCACCTTGGCGCAAGAACGCTTCGATGGCGTCATGCCGCTCAATCGCCTCGTCGGCCAGCGGGTCGCTCCCGGCGGCGTATTCGCCGACCCGGATCAGCATTTCGATCTCGTTGCGTCGCGCCATCAGCTCGCGCATACGCATGGCCAGTTGGCGTTGCTCGTCGCCACACACCTGGTCCATCAGTCGGCTACGGCTTTGCAGCACATCCACCGCCGGGAAGAAGTTGCGTTGCGCCAGTTCGGC
This sequence comes from Pseudomonas hefeiensis, assembly GCF_030687835.1. Classification (NCBI taxonomy): domain Bacteria; kingdom Pseudomonadati; phylum Pseudomonadota; class Gammaproteobacteria; order Pseudomonadales; family Pseudomonadaceae; genus Pseudomonas; species Pseudomonas hefeiensis. The sequence continues at coordinate 2,607,705 of NZ_CP117449.1, read as the reverse complement.
GCTGAGCACGATGTGCCCATCGAGGATTGAGCGGGTTTCTTCGGCCACCGGATCCATCGAGGCATCGCCTTCAGTGAGCACGGTATACAACCCGGTGATGCTGCCGGTTTCGCCGGGACCGGCGCGCTCAAGCAAGCGCGGCAAGGCCGAGAAGAAGGACGGTGGATAGCCGCGACGGGTCGGCGGCTCACCCACCGCCAGGCCGATTTCGCGCTGGGCTCGGGCAAAACGGGTCAGGCTGTCCATCAGCAGCAGCACGTTACGGCCCTGGTCGCGATGGTATTCGGCAAGTGCCGTGGCAACGAAGGCGGCACGCACCCGCTCGGCGGCCGGGCGGTCGGAGGTGGCGACCACGGCAACGGTGCGCCGCCGGGCCTCGGCGCCCATCTGCACATCAAGCAGCTCACGCACTTCACGGCCTCGCTCCCCGATCAGGGCGATCACGATCACATCGGCATTGGTATTGCGCACGATGCTGGCCAGCAATGACGACTTGCCTACCCCCGGCTCACCGAAGATGCCCATGCGCTGTCCCTGGGCCAGAGTCAGCATGGCGTCGATGCTGCGCACTCCCAAGGACATCGGGTGGGCGATCAACTGGCGGCTGAATGGCGCAGGAGGTTCGGCATGCAAGGGGTAACGCTGCAGCACGCCGAGCGGCGGGCTGCCATCGAGAAATTCGCCCATGGGGCTGATAACCCGGCCCAGTTGCGCATCGCCGACGCTCACTCCCAGGGTTTCGCCGGTGGCGATGATTTCGGTGCGGGTCGACAGACCGTCCATCGAACCGATGGGCGAAAGGATCGCCTCGTCATCTTCGAAGCCGATGACTTCGGCAGCCAGGCTGCGGCCGCTGCCGGGTTCACGCAGTTGGCAGAGTTCCCCAATGTGCACACCGGCGACACTGGCGCGCAGCAGCACTCCGCGGATGCTGCGGATGGTGCCCTTCATGGGACGCGGTCGGGCATTAGCCAGACGTTCGGCCAGGCGCGGCAGCAAGTCGTGGGGGATTGTGGTCACGACTGGGCCTCATCGGCGAACGGCAGCAGATTGCGGCGCAGGTTGAGCAACTGGGCTTCGAGCCCCAGTTCCACCGAACCTACCGGGCTACTCAACCGTGCCTGACCCGCTTGCAAGCGATCGTCCGGCTCCACCGCAATCGCCGGCAGGCCAGTCCCTTGCAGCTTGAGCTGCTGGCGCACGGCTTCGGCGTCCTGGCGCGAGACGAACAGCGTCAGGGCCTGGTCCTGGCGGAACGCCCCCAACGCCTTGTGGGCGCAACGCACTACGCGCTCGGCATCGTCCATCTCATCGAGTATCTCGCGCACAATACCCAGCGCCAGGTCGGCCAGGGACGTTTCCAGCCCGGCCAGCCAGGCATCGATCTTCAGCGAGGTTTCGCCCAGCAGTGCGCTGACCTGTTCGGCACCCTCCCGGCGGCCGCTTTCAAACCCTTCGGCATGGGCTTGCTGCAACCACTGCTCACTGTCTTGCCTGATGGCCTCGGCCTGATCTCGGGCGGCCTGCAGAAAGGCGTAGCCGTCAATCCACAGGTCAGCCTGATCGGCGCGCAGGATACGGGCGGCAGGACGGGTCGGGAGTTCGCTCATCGGGCACCCTGCTCGTCAAACTCTTGGAGGTTTGAGGCGGCGCTGCGCACGATGGCCACGGCATTAACCGCCGATGAGGGTGTCACGGGCTCGCCCTCAGTCTGGAGCTCGGCAAAGCGCAGTCGTAGCCAGGGCCGCAAAGGTGCTGGCTGGGCGTGCAGCCAGGCGGCGATGCAGCGGGCACCATCAAGGTCGATGGCTTCCAGCAGTTCGGTTGGCTGACGCAGCAAGTCGGCACTGCTGCCCAGGGCACGGTGTGCCAACGCCAGGGCAAATACATCGCTGCCGAGCAAATCACGCAACTGATTGACCACATCGCCACGGATCTCGCGGCTCAGGGTGCTGCTATGCAAAATCGCACCACATAGGCGCGGCAGGCGCTTGAAGGTCTTGGGCGGCAGCAGCAGAACCGGCAGATCGACGGCATCGGGCAGAGGCAAGCTACCCGGAGCTTGCAGATCGTGACGGCTGAGCAGCAAACGCATCAACCGCGCCTGGAACCTCGACTGTTTGCGCAATGCGTCGAGTTGCGCGCTGCCGGGGTTATCCGGGAAGCATGCCGCAAGAGGTTGCCTGCCGACGAAATCCAGCGGCTGCTCGATCAGGCTTTGCCACTGTTGCAATGCGGCGCAACTCATTTCACGTCCTCCAGTTCATACAAGGCGCTGGAGGAGCGTCGTTGCCAGTACTGCCAGCCCAACACACCGACCATCGACAGCGTGGCCAGCAGCAGAACGCCGAACAGCATCCGGGCACGGGGCAGGTAGTCTTCGAGCATCCATATGCCCAGGAAGCTCGCCAGACGCGGCGGTGCATCGACGCGGCGGCTGCCGGTGGCGGCCTTGATCACAGTGATAGAGACGCCTTCGTAGCTCAAGCCGGAGATGCCGTTGGCCACCAGGGTTTTAATCTGCGGGATCAACGGATTGATATCCGTATTGGGGTCGTAGCGCACCAGCACTGAAGCCGACGACGGGGAAATCACCCGTTTGAGCAGGTCATTGTCGGGCAGCACCACATGCACCCGGGCCGAGACCACGCCGTCGATCAGCGAAACGCTGTGGGAGAGTTCCTCGCTGAGCGCATAGACCATCTGCGCCCGCTCCTGCACGGGGGAAGACACCAGGCCATTATTCTTGAACACCGCCCCCATGTTGGAGAAAGTCTGGCCCGGCAAGCCGGCCTCGTCGAGCAGGCTCATAGCCTCGGCAAAGCGCTTTTCGTCCACCACCACGGTGAGCTGGCCGTTTTCCTGGACCTTGCGAGAGGCCGGCACGCCCTCGCGCAACAGCACTGCGACCATGGCATTGGCCTCGCGTTCGCTGAGGTTGGTGTACAGGTCGATATCGCAGCCCTGCAGCAAGCTGGCAAAGGCGAGGACAAGCATCAGACGCACGGCGTGGCAACGGCGGAACATGGCTTTATTGACCTTTCAAGAGCGTGTTGGCTGCGCCGGATATCTGCGTCGCGCCACGAACGACCATCTGAGTTTCAATGGAGTAATCGAACATGCGGCCCAACGATTGGACGATCTGATCGACCTGTTGATCGCCGACCTTTTTTACCGGCTCGCCCGCCGCCGCCCCCTTGGGTAGCGAAGCGAGTTGTTGCGCGCCGCCAGGGGCCACGGCGTTGCCCGCCAGAGGGCCATTGGTCAGCGCATCGGCACGCTTGGCGAAGCTTTGCGAACGGTCGATGAAGCCGTTCAGGCGCTCCATCAAGCCTTCGCCGATCTGATGCGGGCTGACGCCGGCAGGCATGCCCTTGGCGCTGTCAGTCATGTGTTCGAACAGGTTCTGGGAGGCCTGCAAATCGACCTGCCCCCCTGACGGCGGCAGCGCCGCCGTGGCTGTTGCTGCGAGACTTACAGTCATGGCGTGGGCCTATTCGTCGTCGTCCGACTGGGCTTCGTTCAGGATTTCCTGGGCACGAGGCATGATGATGAACTGACCACCGATAGTGACGGCCTGGGTGATCAGGGCATCGGTGAGTTCGTCATCGCTCAGCTCACTCTTGGCGTTGTCCACCGCTGCATTGAACTGCGCTTCGGAGGTGGCAGTAACAGGCGTATTTTCGCCGATGGGGGTAACTGACATGGTGGTTCTCCTTTACTGGGTTGATGAACGATCGAACGGATAATCGAGCCTACAGGCGAGTGCTTTCACTCTTGTGTCACTGCTGCGCCTCTGAACACACGCACGCCGCGCTCGCGGGTCGCCGCGGTCGGTGTTGACGCAGGCTGCTGGTCGAGATGCTGCTCAATCATGGCCAGCCAGGCCGGCGGTCCGGAGACGAACAACTCATTGCCATCGGGCCCGGCACGCACTGAAATATGCTTGCCATAGACCTCCCGGCTGACGATGTAATCCTGTAACTGCTCCAACTGCCGACCCCGGACCTTGAACAGTCGCGTATCGGTTTCAGAGGCGGCGGTGAGGTAAAGCACATTGCCGTCGAAGTACCAGGTCAGGCCGTTGAAGTCGCACAGCGCCTCCAGGAAATCCCCAGCGGATTCGGCGCGTACCCGGCTGCGCGACTGGCCGCGCACCTTGTCCGACATGACCACGGTCAGGCCCAGGTTGTGGCCGAACTCTTCCAGCGCGTCGCGTACATCCTGCTCCACCAGCACATAGGCATAGGGCCGATCGAACCAGTCCGGCTGCCGGCTAGCCGGGTCCGCTTCCGTTTGATTGGCGGCGGCCAGGTCAAGAGCGGTCATCACCAGCGCCAGACCGATAGCGCTCAGTGTCACGCTGCGCATGCAAGGGCTCCCCGTGGCCGGACGGATGACGCAACTCCAGCCAAAAAACGCTCATTTTTACGGATCATGTCAAGAAGATGACTTAAACGTCGGTCAACCTGTCGGGTCTGAGTGGTCAACACTCCTTGGTTTTGCCCACTGCAAAATTCATCGAAAGAGTTCTGTTCATGACAAGTCGTTTTGCCTGCACACCGTTGTTGCTCGCCACCATCACCCTCGCCTCCTGCTCCAACCAACCGGTTTCCGATGGCAGCTACCAGCGCTATATGCAACTGGCCGGCGACCTGCAAAAAGGTGGTGATACGGGATCTGCCGCCGCGCTGTACGAAAAAGCCACCCAGGAACCGGACGCCCGGATCGAGGCCTGGTTGAAGCTGGGCCAGGCGCGCCTGGCCAGCGGCGATGCACGGGCCGCCGAGCGCGCCTACCTGCAAGCGCTGGAACGCATGCCGGACAATACCGCGGCGTTGCTCGGCGTGGGCACTGCCCAACTGCGTCAGGGCAAACTGGATCGGGCTATCACCTCTCTGACCCTGGCCAGTGCGGGCAACGACCACCCCGAAGCGTTCAACCGCCAGGGTGTGGCGCAGATGCTGCGAGGCCAGCCAGCGGCGGCCCAGGTGGCCTTCACCCAAAGTCTGGTCCTGGCCCCCACCAACCTGGATACCCAATGCAACCTGGCACTGGCTTACGCCTTGGGTGGCCAATCGCAACGGGCGTTGCAAACCATCAAGACGGTGAGCGAGTCGCCTCGCGTCCAGGCCAGTCACCAGCGCAACGCCCTGCTCGTCATGGTATTGACCGGCCGCGAGGAAGACCTCAAGACCCAGAGCCTGGAGGATGTCACGCCCAGGCAATACGCCCGGTTGCTGACCGAGGCCCGACGCATCAAGGCTATCCAAGACCCCGCGACGCAGGCCAGGGAGCTGGGGCTGGTCGACAGCCGCTGAGTCAGAAGGCTTCATTGGCCCTCCTGCTTGTCGGCCTTGGCCTGCTGTTCGGCCAGGCGGCGATGCAGCTCTTCACGATCATAACCTTCGATGTAAACCTGGGCCGCCCGGCCAACCGGCGCGGCCATGGTTGGGCCGCTCGTCCGGCCCTCGATCAGATCCGAACGCTTCTCAACCATCTGCTGCAGTGTCAGGTTATTCGCACAACCCGGTGGCAGCAGGCGCACGTACGTCTGTTCATCGGTATGGAAGTTGTCTTCGGCCGATGGCTCCAGGCAAGCCACTGGCGTCCACTCAACGCGACCATCGGCATGGGTGAACGCCTGGTAATCCGGCGAATAACTCACCGGCTCAAGCTGGGTGTTGCAAGCGCTCAGCAGCCAGGGCGCGCCGAACAGCAGGATGGCCAGGGACAGATGGGACGATTGTGGGTTCATGCTCGCTCCTGGTTCAATTGAGGTAGAAGCCGAACATGTCGCTGCTGCGCGGTCCGCCGGGCGCGTTGCTCGCACCCATGGGCCGGGCATCGAGCGGCGTGGCCAGGGTGCGCGTGCGGACCGGTTCCACCAGGTACGGAGTGATCAGGATCACCAGTTCGGTTTCGTTGCGCTGGAAGCGCTTGGAGCGGAACAGATTGCCCAGGATCGGCATCTCGCCCAGCATCGGCACCTTCTCGATGTCCTGGGTGCTCTCGCGCTGGAACAACCCGGCAATGGCGAAGGTCTGGCCACTGCCGACCTCGACACGGGTATCGGCGCGCCGCACCCGGAACGACGGCACCTGGTAGCCGCCGACCGCCACGGTACTGGAGCCCATCAGGCTGCTGACTTCAGGGCGCACTTGCAGAGCGATGCGGCCGTTGGGCAGCAGGGTCGGGTTGAACAGCAGCGACACACCGTAAGGTTTGTATTCGATCCCGACGGTGTCGCGGTTGACCGGCACCGGCACTGCGACCTCACCTCCGGCCAGGAAGCTGGCGGTCTGACCGGTCATGGCGGTGATGTTGGGTTCGGCGAGGATTTCCAGGATGCCGTTGCTCTGCAACGCTTCGAGCATCGCATCGATGTTGACGTTGCCCGAGGCCAGTCCGGCGCTGATCACGTTGGAGGCGCCGGAAGCCGCGTCGGATGCCAGGGCACCGCCCGTCAACAGGCCAAAGGAAAAGGTGCCGTTATTGAACAGGGCATTCCAGTTCACACCGTAGCGCAGCAACTCCGAGCGCGAGACTTCAGCGAAGCGCACCCGCAGGTTGACCTGGGCCGAACCCGAGTAGGAGGCGGTGTTGAGGGCCGAGCCGAAACCCTGGCCTTCGGTATTGAGCAGGCTGTTGAGGTCGGTTGCTTCGCCAACGCTGTTGACCACGCCCCTGGCCACCATGCGATTACCAGCACCGGTCACCTGGACATGGCTTGCGGGGTGCAGCTCTTTAAACGGGCGGGTCACTGCCTGGGCGCCGCTATTGACCGCCAGGTTCAGGCTGGCCAGTTCCTCCCCCTCAGCGCTGAGGGCAATCAGGCTGGTTTGTCCGGGCCTCTTGCCAAACACGTAGATCACACCCGGCGAAACCACCTGAAGGTCCGCAATGCCAGGCTCTGCGACCAGTACCGACTCGACCGGGTCCTGGAAGTGCAGGATGCGACCTTCGCCTTGGGCCAGGTCCAGGGTCGCCCTGCTGCCCGAAGCAATGGTCTGCGCACTGACCAGTTGCGGCAGCAGCAAGGCTGACACGGCAGCGATCCAGAAACCGAAATACACAAGCACGCGCAACAGCGCAAAACACATCATCACGCAGTCGCCATTGAAGTAAGGGAAGCATCGCCGGTTGCCCGGCGGTCGGTAATTTCGGTCAGACTGATGGAGCCGATGGCCTGCAGGTTGTACTCACCGGCCAGTTCGCGGAACGACAGCACCGCCAACTCCAGCTCGCCACGCACCACCAGCCGACGCAAGCTGCGACGCAACTCGGGATGTACCAGCAGAACGGTGCGATCGTCCTCGGCCAGGTGCCCGCAAACGGCACGCAACTGAGTCAGCAATGAACGGCTGGCATGCTCGTTGAGCAACTCGCGCGGATTGTCGGCACGGCGTAGATACGCACGCAGCTGTTCTTCCACCGCGGGGGTCAGCACGAAAGCGGTGATCACACGGTTACGGTCGGCGTACTGGTGGCTGATCTGCCGAGCCAGACTGGCGCGCAAGTGATCGGCCAGACGCGCGGCATCCTGCTCGCGGGCGCCCCACTCGACCATGGCTTCGAGCAAGGCACGCTGGTTGCGGATCGACACGCCCTCGGCGATCAACAGACGCAAGGTTTCGGCCAGGCGCTGCAAGGGCACGCTGCGCATCACTTCCTTGACCAACTCGTCATAGCTGGCTTCCATGCGCTCCAGAATCCTGCGGGTTTCCTGAATGCCCAGAAAGGTCGCGGCATTGCGGCGCAGGCTGCGCTCGAGGATGGCTCGCAGGACTTCGGCAGCACTGAGAAAACCGATACCGGCCTCCTCCAGCAGCGCCTGGTGGGTGCGCTCGATCCATTGCGCCGGGCGACTGTGCAGCGGCGACGGCGCCTCCAGCGCATGGATCTCCAGCAACTGGACGTGCACCAGATCGTCCTTGAGCATCAGGCAACCGAGCGGTATCTCGCCCTCGCTGATCGGCACGCCCTCGAGTTCGACCGTGTAGCCGTTGGCGGGAAGGCTGTGGTCGATGTAGATGTCCGGCACCGGCACCTCAATCCCCAAGTCACCGCGAAGTTCATGGCACAAAGCCTCGATGCGCTGGCGCAACGGCAGTTCAGGCGCCGCCTGGGCCAGTTCCAGGCCGATGCTCAGCAGCACGCGGCTGTCCAGTGGCTTAGCCAGGGTTTCGCCCGGCTCGAACGGTTGGTCTTCGGGCACCGCGACCTCGCTGACGCCTTCGACCACCTCGGTCTCGGGGGCTTTGTCGCGGCGATAGATCATGAACGCGGCAACGCCCAGCAACGCCGACAGCCCGATAAATACAATGGCCGGGAAGCCCGGCAACAGCGCCACGCCCAGCAGGATCAAAGCAGTCAAGCCCAGGGCCTGGGCGCTATAACCCAGTTGATGAAGGATCTCGCTGCCCAGGTTGCCTTCGGTAGTACCACTGTTGACCCGAGTCACCACCATACCGGCCGCGACCGAGATCAGCAGGGCCGGGATCTGGGCGATCAGGCCGTCGCCGACGGTCAGCAGCGAATAGGTGTGCGCCGCATCGGCAAACGACATATTCCGCTCGACCATACCAATCATCATGCCGCCCAGCAGGTTGACCGCCAGAATCACCAGGCTGGCAATGGCATCGCCCTTGACGAACTTCATGGCACCATCCATCGCGCCGAACATCTGGCTTTCACGCTCCAGACGCGAGCGGCGACGGCGAGCTTCATGTTGATCGATATCGCCGTTGCGCAAGTCGTTGTCGATACTCATCTGCTTGCCCGGCATGGCATCCAGGGTGAAGCGCGCCGCGACCTCGGCCACCCGCTCGGCACCTTTGGTGATCACCACGAACTGGGCCACGGTGATGATCAGGAACACCACCAGACCGACCACGACCTGGCCGGCGATGACAAAATCACCGAACGCCTTGACGATGTGCCCGGCGTTGCCATCGAGCAGAATCAGGCGTGTGGTGGTGATCGACAGGGACAAACGAAACAGAGTACTTAGCAGGATCAGGGGCGGCAGCGCCGAGAACTCCACCGAGTGCTTGATGTAGAAAGCGACGATGAGGATCAGGATGCTCAGCGAGATGTTCAGGCCAATAAGCGTATCCACCAGCCAGGTGGGTAGCGGGATAATCATCATCACGATGGCCATCAGCATGAAGATAACGACGATCACGTCGCTACGCTGGGCGGCCATGCGAGCCAATGCGTTGAGGCGGTCGAGAAACATTATTGCGCGGCTCTGCGGGCAGTCAGATAACGTTTGAAGCACTGACGCGCCTCGTCCTTGCGCCCGCCACTCCATAGCGCGCGACTGCGCAACAGCCACAGGCCAGAGGACTCGCCCTCCAGCTCGACCAGACGGTCCAGCGCCGACAGGGCTCGCTCGGCCTGGCCGCTGTCGGTAAAAGCCATGACCAGATTGCGCAGCAGCGTAGCGTCACCGGGTGCCATCTGGACGGCGATCAATAGCAGCACCAAGGCGCGCTGCGACTGACCACTACGGCGATACAGCTCGCCCATGCCCTTGAGCAGATCGACGCAGTCCTGTTCCTGGCGATTCATGACTCGACCACCTGGGCACGTTGTTCTTCGAGCAAACACCGCAAGGCGATTTCTTCGCTGATCAGCTCATGGGCCAACGCCTTGATTTCGGGCTCGGCATCCAGGGTGGGAATCACGTTGTCCAAGACGTACTCAAGAATTTCCATCGAACGGCGACTGCCGAACAACTCAGCTGTCATGCCTTCGACGATGCCCGATTGTTCGATGTCGGCACGCAGCGAACGACGTGCCGACACCGCACGCTTACCCAACACCGCTTCGAAGCGTCCACCCTGGCGCGCCTTGGCCGGCTGGATGCTTTCTACCGCCGGGGTTCTCTCGGCGGTTGTTGGTAAGGGAGCCCCCGGATCGATTCTCATAAGGTGAGCGTGAACCGCTCTTCACCTCGGGCGAGAATCACTTCATCGTTCTCAATGCGTTCGAGCAGCCAGTTATCGTTCAGCACAGCCCCCGGAAACAGGCGCTCGCCGTTGTCGTTGATCACGTATGGGTTATCACCGAACCACACAGCCTGAAAGCGCACGCGGGGCTTGGCGATTTCGTTGCGTGCCACCACACCGGAAAGCAACATCACCTGTTGGCCAAACCGGCCATCGAAGGCTTGCTGCACGCCAAGCCACTGGCCCTTCTGGGTCGGGCCATAGGACCCATGGGCGCTGAGCTGACCGTCGACTTCGCTGACTTTGATTTGGTGCAGACCTAACGTGGCAAGCTGCTGTTCGAGCCAGACCCTGGCCTGCACGACGGTGTTTTTCGGTGCATCGTGCGCAGCCAGCGCGGCGGCCTTGTCGACGGTGCTCAACGCCAGCGGCGAAACCGGCTCGCCCCGAAAGGCAAAGGCGCCCACGCACAGGAACATCAGCAATAAGGCGATGATCCAGCGCGACTTGCGCTGCCAGGAGGGTGTTATCGCCACAGCCGCTATCGGCTCCAGGCATACGGCGCCACGACTGAGGGTCAGGCGGGCTTCGCCGAGGCGGATATCCACGGGCAAGTGCGCACGATGCCCTTTGCCCGCGGGAATGAGGATCTCCCGGGCATGGCTGGCGCACACGAACACATCGCCGCCGATCGCTTCAATGGCCACCTGGCCATCGGTGAAACGCAGCGCCATGTGACGCTCGACAATACCGGCATCGCTGAGTAACAGATCAGCATTTGCGGCACTGCCCAGAATGTAGACGGGCTGGTCCAAGGGCAGGCATACCCCCTGGTGCAGACCGTGGGTGATACCAAGCACTGGCAGAGCCTTGCCCGTGGCAGCTGCGGCTGGAGCCGCGAAGAAAGTCAAGGCTGTCATGGCTGTATTACCGGAGTGAGGCGTGCGGACAGATACCTATGAGGCCTGACGAACAGGTATGCAGGCAGCCGAGGGCTGCCTGCATGACGGCATCAGTTCTGAGGCCGTTGTTTGGTAGCGTCGAGCTCAGCTTTCTTGGCGGTGGACAGCTCGGTGATCTTGGCCGACTTTTCGATCGCCATGTTGAAGGTGGCTTCCATTTTTGCGATAGCCGCGTCAGCGTTGCCGGAACTTACTGGGGTAGTCTCGCTCATGTTGGTTCTCCTGATCGGTGAGAAGTAGGTGTGCCGTCAAGTGGCAAACTAATGTTGCCAACAAAGACTAAGGGCTGAACATTACAGTTCAACGCCCAACAACTGTTTTAATCCAAAAGCCGAACATTATTCCGATTGAACCGGATGCTCTTGCAGCTCAAACCAAAGTGCCGGACAGACTTGCCCGCCCCAAGCAAAAGCCCAACGGAATGATCAAATAAACATAAATATCCGTGGAACTTTCTCCGAATAAAAGTCCCCTCACCACCAACTAATGATTGATGGCCAGTTGCGATCAACTCTACGTAAGTTATTTGACGTCCGATGCCACCGAAAAAAGAGCGCAACTGAGGAGTTACACTCAATTAACGGGGCCATCTGCGCGCGTCAACCCGCCTCAGCGATCGACACACTCAGACTCATGAACCAACGGTGCTCTCTTCCCCCGGCCACTCCTCGTCAGGGATATCCCAGATATCGCCTTGCGGCACACCGTCGATTTCATACTGAGTCAGGTAATCGCTCAGGGCATCCGCGAATTTACCCACCCGTTTCTCTTGCTTGACTTCCTCGATCAGGCCCGGAACCAGCAATGCCAGCGCAGCCACACCCGCCGCCGCGAAGCCTAGGCCACCCGCCACCATCGCGATCCGCGAGGCGGCAATCGCCGAAACGCTCAGCGCGCTGGCGCCCACTTCAGCCACCGAAGCCAGGCCCGCCATGATACCCAGCGAACCGGCCGTGATATTCATGCCACCGGCTACCGTATCGCCTTTCCTGAGCGCCTTGACGCCATCGAAAATGCCATAGGCGCCGGCAGTGATAGCCGCAATGCCACCGACCCCCTTGGCCGCGTTTTCCATGCCCTTGAGGTTGGCGGTCACGCTTTTGAGCGGATCGTCCAACTTTTTGCCCAGGTCGCCGAGCCGATCACCTGTCAGCTTGCCTTTCACATCCTTGAGATAATCCTGATAGTTTTTCAGACCCCCTTCAGCCAGGAGCGTGGCGGCCTGCACCGAACCGGTGGCGATATCGACAATCTGCCGCTCGGTCAGCTTGCCGGCGTTGTTGGCGCCTTTGGCGATGGTAACGCCGGCCATGAACAGCCCGCTCACACCATGCATGACGCCTTTGCTCTGAGCGTCCTTGAGCGACGAGTCCTTGCTGAATACACCTAGCGAATCCAGGGTCTTGGTGCCCTGGCGAAGCAGGTCCCAGTCCCCCCGGAAGTTAGCCAGGATCTGGTCTGGCGTGGCGACGGTGCCGTCGGCATTGACGAGCATCTGCGGGTTTTCCTCGCTGATCTGCTCGATGATTTTCTTGACCTTCTCCTCATCCAGCTCACTACCGCCATTGACGCCGAAGGCCGCCTTTATATCGTCGAAGGACGCATCCTTGAAGGCATTGTCCTTGGCGATCCTGGTGAAGTTATCGTTGAGCTGTGTGTCCAGCTTGCCGGTGAACTCGGGGTCCAGCGCCGAGTTGTACAGCGCGACTTCAAGGCTGAAAGCACTCATGGCTTCGTCAGGGGTATGCTCCTTGAGCAGTTCATTCAGGCGATCGCCTGAAGCCAGTGACTTCTCGTAATAGCTTTCCAGCTCGGCATTGGCCTTGGAGCCTTTGACGGCGGCCTGGATCTCACCGGCATTATTGATACCCAGCGCGCCCTGAAGGGTCTGCGCCGTACCAAAGAACTCGGCAAGAATTTCCGTGTGAGTGAACTTGCCATCCTTGGACTTGGCCTCCCACTGCGTGTCGAGTGACTTGCCGGACTTGACTTCGTCGTCGTAGGTTTTTTGCAGGGACTCCTTGAGCCCCTTGTTATCTTCCACCAGCTTGGTCAATTCATTGGAGCCATGCTCGCTCATGTATTGACTGACCGCAGGGTCACTTTGCAAGATCCCAATGTGTTTGTTGACATCATCAAGCAGCTTCTGGGCATCGGGATGACTGCGCACCTTGTTGGCGATCGTGACCTGCGACTTGTCATCCCTCCACATCCCGGCGGCGCTGCCCTGGATAATCAGTTGCTGGGCGGCCTTGAGATCCTGTAGAACCGCAGCTTTTTCCTCTGCCGAATATTTGTCCGGGTTATCGAACACGTCCTTGTTCAAACCTGCGGTATCAACCCTGGCCAAGGCATTGTTGCCGGCAATCCCCGAGAGCAATGTGATAACGGACGTTGCATCCTTGGGTACGTTGGCACTTTTGAGCCAGCCCTGAATATCGCCCCTGCTCAGTTCGCCATCAGGATTCTTGTCCAATGGGTTCTTGGCATTGTCGATGACCTTGAAAGCACCTGGCTGAGACCAGAAATCCAGTGCCTGACGGGTTTCCTCGCTCAGTTGTGAGTTCTGGTTGGTGTACTCCTTGATGTCGTCGGCAGTCAGGTACTTGCCCGCACCGGTCTTGCCCTTGATTGCCTCGAAGTTCTCATCAAGGATCGCTGCGTACTTGGCGACCTGCTGCGACGCCGGATCGGCATCCTTGTTGGTCTTGAGGTAATCCTTGTAGCTGGCGATGTCCTCGGTTTTCTTGAGTTCTGGCAGGGTTGAAAAACCTTCCTTGCCGAAGTCCTGCAGGCGGCCGGCCTCGGTGCCGTGCCTGGCTTCGCCGCTCTTGGTGAAACCGTCCACGCTGCTATTGAACACATCACCACCGGACTGGGCATTGCCCTTGTCATCGAACATGGTGATGCGGTCCATGACCTGCGCAGCCCGGTAGGCGGCATCGGCATCGCTCTCGTAATCGCCGACCTGGTCCTTGAGCATGTCCTTGACGCCACTCTGGTTGCCCAGGTTCTTGAGCAGCGGATTGTCTTCGATGATGTCTTGCGCCGAACGTTTATCCTCTTCCGGGCGCACCCACACGATGCCGACCTTTTCGGCCAGCTCGCGGGCTTCCTTGTTGTCGCCAGCCGCCGACGAATCCTTGAGCTCACCCTTGAGGGCGGAGAAACCCTTCTTGCCGAAGTCCTGCAGGCGACCGGCTTCAGTGCCATTCTTCGCTTCACCGCTTTTGGTGAAACCATCGACGCGGTCGTTGTCGACGTCTTTGCCGGCAATCTTGCCACCCTCGCTATTGAGGGTCTCGATGTGTTCCAGCACCTGGGTCGCGCGATAGGCGGCGTCCGGGTCATTTTCGAAATCGCCGACCTGCTCCTTGAGCATGTCCTTGACGCTGCTCTGGTTGCCCAGGTTTTTGAGCAAGGCATTGTCATTGATGATGTCCTGCGCGGAACGATCATCCCCGTCAGGGCGCTCCCACTTGATACCCAGGGCTTCGGCTTGTTCACGAGCCTGGGGATCATCGCCGGGCTTGGACAGATCCTTGAGCTCGCCCTTAAGGTGCGAGAAACCTTGTCGGCCGAAGTCTTGCAGGCGCCCCGCCTCGGTTCCGTGCCTGGCATCACCGCCCCTCGTGAAGCCGTCGACCCGACCGTTGTCGATGTCCTTGCTGGCGATCCGTTCGCCGCCTTCATTATATTTTTCGACGTGCTCAAGCACCTGCTTGGCGCGATAAGCCGCATCCGGGTCAGTCTCGAAATCGCCGACACGGTCCTTGAGGTTTTCCTTCACATCGCTCTGGTTGCCCAGGTTCTTGAGCACCGGCGTGTCGTCAATGATGTCTTGAGCCGAGCGGTTGTCGCCTTTTGGCCGCTCCCATTCAATGCCCGCCTCCTTGGCCTGCTTGATCGCCTGATCCCAGGCCTCGGCAAGCCTGGGGTCTTGCGGCTTGGATGTTATGCCTACAAAACTGACATCTTGAACGGACATTGATGACTCCTTTTCTTAGGGCATGAATGAGTGCAGCGGCGGTGCGAGCCCGTACGGGACGCAACACTCGCGACAGATCAGCCAGCGTGAATACGCATAAATGTGCCATTAGCAGGGTATTGACTGGATGATGGAATCTGCATGCGCCAACATCATGAAAGGTGAGTATCGCCGCGGAGTGTTACAACAAAACGTAGGCGCCAGTCACCGCAATGCCCGTCAATCAGGGCCGGATGGGCATTCGAAAGGTCAGGCGGATGTACGGAAGGGCCCAGCCTGGCAGGAGCCAGGCTGACGGATAGAAGGAATCAGTTCTGAGGGCGCTGTTTGGAAGAATCCAGCTCGGTTTTGGCAACGGTGGTCAACTCAGTAATTTGAGCTGACTTGGCAATGGCGGAGTCGAACACATCGCTCATATTGGCGAGCGCTTCGGTGGCAGTGCCCTTGAGGCCGCCGTCTGCTGCCCATTCGAAGTTCCACGCGCCGCTGTAGTTGTCGGCACCGGCCACATCGTGAGTTTCGATGGCGGTGAAGACGTCTGAATGGCGCGTCATGTACTCTGCGGCTGCCGACACTTCGGCAGGTACCTCTTTGGACGAAGCGTTGGCCAGCGACGAGAGTTCATTACCGCTGATCGCGCCCTTGCCTTTTTCTTTCATGTAATCGGCCAGAATCCGACTGGATTTGGCGATGTCCAATTTAGCATCGAATGCAGAGGCGGAATTGTTCTGCGATGAAGGCGTTGCGCCGCTTGAAGGCGTGACGGTAGTCATGGAAAGGCTCCTTGGCAGTGATTCAGGTATTCAATAGTTGCTTAATGCCATGACATTCATATTAACGGCTTGGAACACCATGCGACTTCAAGTCATCAGCCACCCAGGTCTTACGCAGCCGCTGACCAACCTCAGCCGCTCGACCCCTGATGAGAGCCGGTTCGGTGTTCATCACTTAATCTGCGGAACATCGAGGGGAATATCGAGGGTGAAGGTCGCGCCCTGTCCGGCCCCATCGCTGTGCACGGTCAAGCTGCCACCCATTTCCTGCGCGGCCAGCGCGCAACTGTGCAGGCCGAAACCGTGGCCGTCTTTGCGCGTAGTGAAGCCATGGGAAAAGAGCCGCGCCAGGTGCTCTGGTGCAATCCCATTGCCGTTGTCGGCCACCGTGATACGCAATACGGGCCCTTGCGCGAGAGAGGCGCCGAACGTGATGCATGGGCTGCGATCAATCACGCCGTCCAACGCCTGCCTGGCATTGCTGATCAGGTTCACCAGAATCAGCAGTACCCGGTGCCGATCCAGCGACAGCAGGGGCAAGTCGGCGATTTCCTTGACCACCATCACCTCCTGGCGCGCCAGTGATCCGGCACTCATGCGCAAGGCATCATCGATTAACTCAGGGACCGGCACTGTCTCGATGATACTGACGGCAACGGCATAGGACTGCTGGGCGGCAACAATGGTTTTGATGTGGTCAATGCCCTTGGTGAGTTGCCCGAGTTCTTCGATGATGCTCTGTTGCTCTGCGGTCACCACTTTCGCCAACTTGAGCAGGTAGTCGGGCAGCATTTTTCCTTTATGGTCTCTGGTGAGAAAATCGCTCAGGTCATGCACGTGCTCGTTCATCAGTTGAGCCACCTTGCCCAGCCCCTGGGCTTTGGAGGTGCGCATCTGGCTGGTGACCAGTTCTGCCGATACATTCACGCTGTTGAGGACGTTGCCGACGTTGTGCAGCACAGTAGTGGCGATTTCGGCCATGCCCGCCTGACGGGACTTTGCATGCAGTTCGGTTTGCACTTGGCTCATACGCAGCGCCGCGCGTACGCGAGCCTTGAGCTCCAGCGGCGAGAAGGGTTTGGCGATATAGTCATCGGCGCCGCTCTCCAGCCCGGAGACGCAGGCTTCGCTACCGCCGCGCGCGGTCACCAGAATCACGGGTAAATGGGCAAAACCGGCGCTGGCTTTGATTCTGGCTGTCAGGCCAAAGCCATCGAGCTTCGGCATCATTACATCCGAAACGACAACGTCGATGGGTCGACGCTGCAGGAGTGCCCAAGCCTGCTCGCCATCAACGGCGGTGGCGACGATGTAATCGTTTTGCAAAAGTTCGCTGAGGTAGCTGAGCATTTCCGGGCTGTCGTCGACCACTAGCACTCTGGATCGCAAGGCGTGTTCCGGGTGCAGCTCGTCGTCTGCGCCTTGCGTCGAAGCGTGGTCGTTGCGACTGCCTTGGCGGCCGTCATCGAAACGCAGGTGGCGCTGCTCAATAGTGCTTGTTGCGCTGGGTGACGATCGCTCGTACATGGTGCTGGCTTCGGTCGGCACGCTGTTTGGCTCAGTCCCCAGCGGAAGTCGAACAAAAAAGCACGAACCCTTTCCGGGCTCGCTGTTGACGCCGACTTCGCCCCCCATCAGTTCGGCCAGATCCTTGACCAGGGCCAGACCGATGCCTGTACCGCTGTAGTGGCGCGTGGCGGAGTTGTCGATCTGGGAAAAACGCTGGAACAGCAACGGCAGTTTGTCAGGCGCAATGCCGATCCCCGAGTCTTGCACCGCGAGTTCAAATCGCTCGCCATCAATGGGCGTCACTGCCAGGTGCACGGTGCCACCAGCAGGCGTGAACTTGATGGCATTGCTCACCAGGTTGAGAAGAATCTTCTCGAAGTGCTGGGGGTCCAGGAACACCGTACCGAGCGCAGGATCGATGCTGCTGGTTAAGGTGCAGCCTTTGCCCTCGGCCACCATGGCGGCATCCTCGGCCAGCACACCCACCATCTTGTTCAAGTCAATTGGCGCCGGACACAGCTCAAACTTGCCCGCTTCGGCCTTGGAGAAATCGAGAATGTCATTCACCCGGTTCATCAAGCGCAGCGCGTTGCGTTGGGCGCGGTCGACTTGCACACGCCAGTCCGCCGGCGCAGTGGTCGCCGCCGAGAGCTGCTCCAAGGGGGCGAGAATGAGGGTCAGGGGGGTACGCAGTTCGTGGCTGACTGTGGCAACAAAATCGCTTTTTGCCTGGTTGGCCGTCTCGGCCTGGTTGCGCGCCTGAATGAGTTCGATGGCCTGCGCCTCCAGCACCTCGGTCTGTTGGTGCAGCGTGTCGGTCCGTTCGGCGACCATTCTCTCCAAAGAGGCCTGGACTTGCTGTCGTTCGGCTTCGGCCTCAGCTTCCAGCACCCGGATGCGCAGGGCATTCTCTTGGAACACCCGTACGGCGCGGGTCATGATTCCAATCTCGTCGCCGCGTTCGGCGCTGGCGATCTCGGCATTCAGGTCGCCAGCCGCAAGCCGGCGCATGACCGAGGCCAGGGCCACGATGGGCTGGGCGATAAATCGCGACGTGCTCCAGGCGATGGCGCCGGCTAGCAGGATGGCGACGGTACCCGCAACTATCGTCGCAAGCATGCCGCGATCATTGTGGACCAAGGCGTCGGAGCGCGCCTCTCCAGCGAAGCGCGCAACCAACAGGCCAGCGCTGCGTGCCTCGTCGCGAACCTGGTCGCGTGCGTCGCTCAACGCGTTACTCGCCTGATGAAACCTGGCGAATGCCGCCCGGTAGCCGGCAATCTGATCGCTGACAGTCAGGGGCGTAGCCTTGGTCTGCAGCCCCACGGACGAAGGGAGAACGCGAGAGAGACGGGAGAGCTCGTCCAGGATGTAGCCAACAGAGCTGGCGACCTCGGCCGACGGAGACAGGCGAAACGACAACGTCTGTGCCTCCAGGGTGGCGACACGCTCGGCGAAACGCTTGGACAACGCGGCTGCATTGTGCAGCAAACCGGTGGCTGCCTGAATGTCGCTTGCGTCATGAGCAACGTGCCCATCCACCTCACTCAATATTGCCTCGAGGCGCTCGACCACTTCCTCGACGACGGCGAGCTGCCGTAAAGCCTCGCCTCCCCGCAACCTGGGCGCCTCGCCAAGGTGCTCTACCGTCACGCAGGTAGCAACGACCGCCGTCGCCAACTGGTCCAGGCTCTCTCTCTCCTGCGGCGCCCCCATCACCTCGCGCAATTGCTCGACCACGGGCGGGAGTGCCGCACAGGCGTTGCGCGCCGCGGTGGCGGCCGCCCTATCACCGCTCACCAGTATCTTGGCCACATGGGCGGTGATGATCCGTTCGCCGTTGCGCAGGATATCCAGGATGCGATGGGCGCTTTCAATATTGCTTACCCGCGCCTCGTGCTCAGCGGTGCGGGAGTCAAGCCCCTTCAGCCCATCGGCGATGCCCTGTTCGACGAGGATCGTCGCTTCTCGCATCCGGCCGTAGTGGGCTGTCATGTTCTCCGTTTCGCCATCCATGGTCAGGGTCGCCGCTCGCAAGGCAACGATCGCCGCGGCGAGCCTGTCCAGACCGCCCTTGAGCGATTGTGCCTCTGCCACCGCAATGGCGCTGAGGCCGGCGATAGCCGTCGCCACCATGTCTTCGGCTTGGGACAGGCTTTTCCTGGTCGCGGGTGGCGATGAAGTTTTCCACCCGCTCGGAGGCCCCGTTAACCGAGGCCAGAATTTCCGCGGAATGGCTGGCGGAATCCACCGCACGAACCATGCCTCGCAGGCCGTAGAGGTTCACTAGCGATACCGCCAGCATCAAGAACACCAGTGCGGCGACCGCCAGCCCAATCCTGACGGCAATGGGCCTGTCCGTGGTGGGTCTGAATGTCAACACGGCGCCGCGCCTCCTCGCTCCCCGCCCGCCACTACTGCTTCGTCACCTCCGGCAAAGGCGCCGGAGGCGCCGTATGGTTGATGGCCGCGTCGATCATCGCCGCAACGGAAGCCTGGGTGTAGAAAGGATTGGCGGCGCCGCCCACCGGCATCGTGGCGAGCCAGGCGTCCAGGTCTTTCGCATCGATGCGTACCAGCGGCACCTCGACAAACTTCGGCACCTGCTTGCCCGCCAGAATCTGCTGGGCCACCCAGAACCCCACCTGTGAGACGCTTGGGGAGGCCGAGACCGAGACGGTCTCGTAGCCATTGGCATCGCGCTCCTGTTTCCACAGGGCAAGTTCGTCCTGACGGTTCCCCATCACGATGATCGGCAACGGGCGCCCCGCCGCCTTGAACGCCATGGCCGCGCCGTAGCCGTCGCCTCCCTGAGTCGCGACGGCATCAATGCTGGGCAGCGACGGCAGCGCCAGCGCCACCTCCTTGCGTGCGACGGACGCTGTCCAGTTCCCGTACACGGTCTTGGCGAACCTCAGGCCCGGATAGTCGCTGGCGGCCTTGCGAATGCCGTCGCTGATGTTTTTATCGGTGGCATCGCCGGCAATGCCGCGGATCTCCAGCAGCGTTCCGTTCCCCTTGAGGCGCTCGGCGATATAATCCATTTCCACGCGGCCCATGGCGGACCAGTCGTAGTCCACGGTATAGACGCAGCGTTCGGTGACCAGGCTGGCCATGACGACCACCACGATGCCGGCGTTGCAAGCATCGCGGATCACGCCGTTGAGGGCCGTGTCGGACGCGGCAAGAATGACGATGGCGTTCACGCCCTTGACGATCATGTCCTGGATATGGGCCGCTTGTTCCGCCACCGAGTTATTGGCGCTGACCACCGGAGCCTCGCGGATCAAGCCATCCTTTTGCGCTTGGGCCGCAACCTCCTGCCAGTTGCGCACCATCACTTTGCGAAAATCGCTGCCCGCGTAGGAGTTGCTGAAGGCAATGCTATAGCTTGAGGCAGGGCCGCTGGCGATGCCGCCGTCGGCAGCTTGGGCTGGATTGGCGGCAACCATCGCCAGCCCGGTCACGCAGCCGGCGAGGCGCCATAGGATTTTGTGGATCGGTTTAGCGTTCATACTGTTCTCCACTTCCTTGGGATTTACCAAAAGTAATCCACCTGCACTTGCCGACAGCCTGGATCGACTGCTCGACCTGGCTGGAGAAGTCGGCCTTCAGATTGGAGATCGTCGATCCTGAGAATGCTTGGGCAGTTGCCCGAGTTATTGGCAATACCCTGTTGCGCTGCCGTCACCACTCCCGCCAGCTTGAGCTCGCAGTCAGGCAGCCTGTAGCGACCAGACCGAGACTCTCGCGCAAATGCTCACGAACTGACGAGGTGTTGCCCATTGATCAAGCTGCGCCCATGGACCCCGGTTACCAGATTGCTCATTCGGTCATTCCAAACATAGAACCGGGCATGACGAACCAGAGACATACAGACTCCTTTCCTTGGCGGCTGACAATTGAAATCAATACATTGCCTGCAGTGGCAATGAGCATAGTCTCAAGGTGCCCGCTTCGCTCGCGGCCATGAAGGATTTCAGCAGGACCCTGCTTGTCGCGATGGGCGGGAGTCGACCAACAGAGCAGATGCTAAACATCCTCCTTAGCCTCAAGCATACGGTAGTGGTCAATCTTGACTTGCAGTGCAGCAACGGCCTTTTGCATGGCAGCAACTTCGGCCTCTACATCCTGTAAATGGCTCTCCAGCATCTGGCGGCGCTCGGCAATCGTTGAATCCCCGGCGCTGCGCAGCTTGGCGAATGTTTGCATTTTGCCGATGGTCATGTGAGTGGTGCGTAAACGCAGCAGAAATTCCAGCCACGCCATATCAGTCGGCGCATAAAGCCGTTGCCCGCCGGCCGCACGGGCGACCGGAGCCAACAGGCCGATGCGTTCGTAGTAGCGCAGGGTATAGGCCGTAAGGCCAGTGCGCTTGGCGACCTGGTCAATCGTCTGGTAGGCGTTCATAAGCACAATCCTTGGCCATCGGTGTTCGGTCATGCACTAATCCCGTTCACTCGGGAGGTGCAGCAACAACTTTAATGCCTCGTTTGGCAAACACTTCCCGCGCTGCGCTGATGCCATTCAACGCGCTTGGAAAACCAGCATACACCGCCATCTGGATGATGATTTCAACGATTTCCTCAGGTTTGCAACCGACATTCAGCGCGCCCTCTATATGCACTTTGAGTTGAGGTTGCGCGTTTCCCAATGCGGTGAGGGCCGCGATGGTTGCCAGCTCGCGTGTGCACAGAGCGACACCTGGCCTGGAAAACACATCACCATAGGCGAAATCGACTATCCATTCACCCAGTTCGGGAGAGATATCGCTAAGCGATTTGACCACGTTGTTGCCGGCGGTCCCGGTGATTCTTTCCAGGGTCTGGACCCCTTTCACTCGTCGACTATCGGCTTCAGTTGCCGACACCGGAATTGCGAATGCTGAAAGCACGAGCCCGGTTGCAACGCTCAGTTTTTTTAATGTCATGACCTATCTCCTTGTTTAAGCCGCGCAACGGACCTGGCCGTTTTGGCGGTGCAACAAGGAGGCTATTGGTTAGAGCGCGCTCTAAGTCAAGCGCATGCATGCTGAGCATTCGCGAATGGCTGCGATGGGGCACCAACCGTCACTTATCGGTCAGTCACAGCCCCCTCACATCATCGTCACACCATCGCAGTTGCGACCGTTCTGGAACGCCAGGCAAAAGCCAACACCATCAGCAGCCCCAGACCCGCCATTGCCGCTCCAGCCAGGGAAATCGCCGGATAACCCAGCCCGGCATTGATCACCGCTCCGCCCAGCGCCGCACCAATCGCGTTGCCTAAGTTGAAGGCTCCGATGTTCACCGCCGAGGCCAGGTTGGGTGCGTCCTTGGCAGCTTCCATGACGCGCATCTGTAACGGCGGCACCAGGGCGAAGCTGGCGATACCCCATATCAGAATGGCAACGGCGGCCGGCAGCGGCCAACGCATCAGCACGGTGAATGCCAACAAGACGAGAATCAGCACGCTCAGCGAAACGATCAGGGTGCGATCTATCGAGCGGTCGGCGGCCTTGCCGCCCCACATGTTGCCCAGCGTCAATCCCACACCGAACAGCACCAGCATGGCGGTGATGTAGGCAGTGGATGCATGGGTCTCGCTGCTGAGGATCGGCGCAATGTAGGTGAAGACGGTAAACATTGCACCCGAGCCGACGACGGTCAGAGCCAATGCCCCCAGCACCCGTCCACGGCCCAGTGCCCGAATTTCGGCCAGTACACCGACGCTTGGTGGCGCCTGCAGGTTCGGTAGCGCGAACCACAATGCGGTCATGGCCACCACGCCGAGGCCGGTAATACCCCAGAATGCGGTGCGCCAGCCGAACAGTTCGCCAAACCAGGCGGCCAGCGGCACGCCGCCGATGGTGGCCAGGGTCAGGCCCATGAACATGGCCGCAACCGCCCCGGCGCGTTTCTCCGGGGCGACTACGCTAGCGGCGACAATGGAGCCAACGCCAAAGAACGCGCCATGGTTCAGTGAGGTCACCACCCTGGCGACCATGAGGCTGTAGTAATCGGTCGCCAGGGCTGACATCAGATTACCCAGGGTAAAAATCGCCATGAGTCCGATCAGCAAATAGCGCCGGGGAATCCTGCCGGTGGTCAGGGTCATCAGCGGCGCGCCGAGCAGTACGCCCAGGGCGTAAGCACTGACCAACAAACCTGCGGCGGGAATGGAAACGCCGAGATCCGCAGCGATGCCCGGCAACATGCCCATGGGGGCGAACTCGGTAACGCCGATGCCAAAAGCACCAATGGCGAGTGCGACAAGCGGTGGATTGATACGCATGGAAGGCTCCTTATCTATGCCGCCAATGCTACGATCCAACTTTTTCAGGCGGTAGATAGCATTTCTGGCAATCACCTTTGCGTAGGGAGCACAAATGGACTTCAACGGCAGGTCAGGTGAAATGAGCGTGTTCGCCACCGTGGCGCAGGAAGGCAGCCTGTCAGCCGCCGCGCGTGCCTTGGGGCTGACACCCTCGGCGGTCAGTCGGATCATCGCGCGTACCGAACAACGTCTTGGCACCCGCCTGCTGTTGTGCACCACCCGAGCGATCACCTTCACCGCCGAGGGCGAGGCTTACCTGCGCGGCGCCCGGCGTATCCTGGCCGACATGGCCGAGGTCGAAGAAGCCATCGCCGACCAAGGTGTGCCCAAGGGTCGTTTGCGGGTCAGTGCCGCCCTCGGCCATGGGCGGCAGACCATCGTTCCCTTGGTGGCAGCATTCAGCGCCCGCTACCCGAACATCGTCGTCGACCTCACCCTCGGCGACGAAGTGGTCGACATTCTCGGCGGCCAGGCCGACGTGGCGATACGCTTTGGCCATCTGCCCGACAGCCCGCTGACCGCACGCAGGATCGGTGACACCGGCCAGGTCGTGGTGGCATCGCCCGAGTATCTGCAGCGCCACGGCGTCCCCCAGGAACCGGAAGACCTGCTACGGCACAACTGCCTGCGCTTCAACTTCCGACGTGCCGAACCCAACTGGCCGTTCATCCGCGACGGAAGGGAGTTTTCCCTGAAGGTCAGCGGCAACATCGAATGCAGCAGTGGCGAAGCGCTGGCACAACTCGCGCGAGTAGGTGCCGGCATTGCACGTATCGGCGAATTCACCGTAGCCGAGGACCTGCGGCGCGGCGATCTGGTACCGCTGCTGGAAGCCTGGAACCCCGGCGACCAGGAACCGATTCATGCGGTGTTCGTAGGTGGCTCGGCAATGCCGGCGCGGGTGCGGTTGTTCGTGGACTTCTTGCTGGAACATCACCGGATGTAAACGGGTAACGTCACCTGCCCTTGCCAGCGCTTCTTCAAAGCGCTTGTGAGCCTGCATTTCACAGCCATCGATGTCCGTTTTAAAGCTGATGGTTTGTGCCGGCAACGGCATCCCCGACTTTTCGAAGCGAGTTTCCTCGTAACGCTGCTGTACATAATCGATGTTGGCAGGCTGCTGTCGATTCACGACTCGCCGTCAACAAGTCTCACTCTGTGGCAGTCAGACGGTCCAAGTTTTTGACCGCTTGATGAGCGAACATCAATCAGCATCAGAGGCTGGCCGGACTCGTTGTCCATCAGCACAGAACGCGTCTCCTGCGGCTTGAACAGGAAACGTTCGCCCCACTGCCGCATACTGACCACAACCGGAAAGATCTCCCGTCCTTTTTCCGTAAGGACGTACTCCTTGTAGGCGCTGCCATCTGACGCCGGTCGAACGTCGAAAACCCCGACCTCAACCAAGGTCTTCAGTCGCGATGCCAGAATGTTTTTGGCCACGCCCAAGCTCTTTTGAAATTCGCTGAATCGGCGAATGTCGTCAAAAGCGTCGCGAATGATCATGAGCGACCAACGATCCCCAATCGCCTCCAGTGTTCTTGCTACCGGACATTCGCTGCTGTGTGGTGAGGCGTCTTCGACCATCTTTTTGACCTTGCTGAATGTGGAGTTGCCGAGACTGTCCACCAGCCCGGCACAATGTAGTTGCAATTTAAAACCTGTTACAGCAACAATTGAATCTAGTGCTTAATTGAAACCAGCTTAACGCCATGGAGGCGTACATGACAGCAGATGCCGACTCAGCCGCCAAACGGTTCTCCGGACAGCCTTCGGGATTGCTGCATTCGGATACCGGAGAAAACAGCAGGACTGACCGGATTCCAGGGCTTTCCCCGTCGCTCACGTTATTGTTTTCCGTCACCTGCGCGCTGGCAGTAGCCAACGTTTATTTCGCACAACCGTTACTCGATTCAATGGCTCAGAGCCTGGGTGTGGCCTCATCAATGATCGGAGTTGTCGTGACTGCTACTCAGGTTGGTTACGCGCTGGGGTTGCTGTTCATCGTCCCACTGGGCGATTTGGTAAACCGTAAGCGGCTGATTCTGACTCAGGTACTGCTGTCTGCGATCGCACTCACGGCGGTCGGCGCAGCACAGCAATGGCTGGCCCTGTTGGGCGCCATGATCGTGATGGGCTTACTGGCAGTGGTTGTTCAAGTACTCGTGGCATATACCGCCGTGTTGGCAACGCCATCACAACGCGGGCATGCAGTGGGGACGGTAACAAGTGGAATTGTCCTGGGCATTCTTCTGGCGCGGTTTACCTCTGGCCTGATTGCGGACATCGCAGGCTGGCGCGCCGTTTACTTCGTGTCCTCAGGATTGATGCTGACCATCGCGGCGGTGCTGTGGAAAGTGGTTCCTGTCACGGCGACGCCAAGGCACCAAGACTCCTACCTGGCGCTTATAAGCTCACTCTTCAAACTGTTCATCACCGAACGCACTTTACGCATCAGGGGCCTTCTGGCCTTACTGATCTTTGCCGCTTTTTCCGTGCTGTGGACATCCATGGTGCTGCCGTTGAGCGCCCCGCCGCTGTCGCTTTCACACACCGCCATCGGCATGTTTGGATTGGCTGGCATCGCCGGTGCCCTTGCTGCCAGTAGAGCCGGTCGCTGGGCCGATCAAGGCCTGGGGCAACGTGTGACCGGCATTTCGCTGGGGCTCCTGACGCTGTCCTGGTTGCCCATCACGTTTGCCGAGACGTCCCTGATCGCGCTGGTCTGCGGCGTAGTCCTGCTCGACTTCGCGGTGCAAGCGGTACACGTCACCAACCAGAGCCTCATTTTTGCTGCACGACCCGACGCCCAAAGTCGCATGGTCGGCGCATACATGTGCTTCTACTCGGTCGGTAGCGCGCTGGGAGCCGCAGCCGCAACCCAGGTTTATGCGCTATGGGGCTGGATGGCGGTAAGCCTACTGGGTGCCTTGATCAGCGCTACTGCCTTGGTTCTATGGTTTCTCACGTTTCATTTTCCAACGACCAATCAAGGAAGATCAGCATGAAACCCAGGCACCTACTACTCGCAATCTCGATTACTGCCATATGGGGCGCGAATTTCTCGGTTATCAAACTGGGACTCACCACCGTTGACCCATTCATTCTTGCCGGCATTCGCTTCACGCTATGCGCGCTCCCAGCGATCTTTTTCATTCCGAAACCTGATGTGCAGTGGCGCTACATCATCGGTTACGGCCTGGTCTTCGGTATCGGACTTTGGGGCGTCGTTAACCTTGGCATCAAGTCTGGTCTTTCAGCAGGCATCGCTTCGCTGGTGCTTCAGTTCAGCGCGTTTTTCACCATCCTGCTGGGTTCATGGATATTCAAGGAAACCATTTCCCGCTTTCAGTACGCAGGCATGGGTCTCGCTCTGTGTGGTTTGTTGAGCATCGTCTCCATCGTTGATGGGACAGTAACAACGGCCGGGCTGATTCTGGTGCTGCTGGGAGCGGTCGCCTGGAGTGCGGCCAACGTGATCAACAAAAAAGCCAAGACCACGCAGGTCTTCGCTTTCCTGGTGTGGTCGAGCGCGTTTTCGCCCATTCCTCTTTTCGCGCTTGATTACGTTGTTAACGGCGCGACGGGGTACAGCACATTGCTGAATCAACTCGACTACCACGCCGTCCTGTCGATCCTGTTCCAGGTATACCCCAATACACTGTTCGGCTACTGGGTGTGGAACTCACTTCTGAAACGATATCCAGTGTCTACCGTCGCGCCATTGTCGTTGTTGGTGCCGGTATTCGGCCTGCTCGGTTCAGTCATGATTTTCAATGAGACCCTGTCACTTAACAAAATCGTTGCAGTCGTGCTCATCGTGTCGGGTCTTGGTGTCGGTTTATATGGACAGCGCGTCCTCAGTGCGTTGCTCAAGCGATCTGACCGATGCCCATCGTGATGTAACAGCACGAGCCGAAGACCGTCTGAACACTGCTGAAACCCAGGGTGGCTTTCGTCTCAAGCTTGAGCAAAGAAAGACACCATGGGTTCAGTTGATATGGATGACTGGCTAAGGGGGCGCTATCGGTCCTTCGCGACGGGCAGCAATCGGGCCAGAAGCAGCCACTCAACGCGACTCGATAATTCCCTCCTGACCGTGCATCAATCATGCTCGCCACGATCCTATCGTGGCATCGAAGTCATAAGTGTAGAACCTGCCGCCGGCAAAAATGAGCCTCGTGAAATGGAAGTCATCTCATGTTCGAACGTAACAAACTGGTTCCGGAATTAATGGTAACCAACCTGGATAGCAGCTTAGCTTTTTGGGTTTCTTGCCTAGGGTTCAAAGTAGCTTATCAACGCCCGGAAGATGGGTTTGCATACCTTGATTTAAATGGTGCTCAAATAATGCTTGAGCAGGTTGATTCAGACGCGGGTCAATGGCTGACTGCGCCGTTGACTAGGCCGTTTGGAAGGGGCATCAACCTACAGATTGATGTTGAGGTTGTCGCACCCATCATCCAAAAACTTGAGCAGGCTGGATTTCCCCTCTATCGAGAATGCAAAGACACCTGGTATCGGGCTGAAGACTTAGAAATTGGCCAGCGCGAGTTCATCGTCCAGGATGACGATGGTTACCTTGTAAGGTTGGTAGAACGGCTGGGCGAGCGACCGGCTTGCTCAAGCTAAATCTGAGTCAGTCCAACCGCCAGCTTTGGGTCGATCACAGACCTTCGTGACAGGCAGCAATCGGGCCAATTGCTGCCGGTTGCGACAGACAGCAATGGCCCAATCCAACTCGCCCGCTGCGTCGGCAGCAGTGTCGGCACATCTTTGAGATAGGCATACGGATCATGCCCATTCATGCGTGCTTAGATATCCAGGCAAATTTTGCCGAAATGCTGGTTGGTTTCCTGATACTTGAACGCTTCGACAATCTCGCTCAAAGGGAAATGACGATCAATAATCGGGCGCATGCCATTAGCATTGATGGCTCGAATCATGTCTTGCTGCTGGCTGCGGCTACCCACCAACACACCCTGCAGACGCACTTGCTTGATCAGTGCCGGTACAAAATTCATTGCGCCGCTTACGCCACTCAATATTCCGATGACGGAGATGTGACCAGCAACCCGAATTGCAATCATCGATTGCTCAAGTGTCGCAGGGCCGCCGACCTCGATGATGTGGTCAACACCACGGCCACCCGTTAGAGCGCGTGCAGTTTCGCCCCAGTTAAGGTCTTTGCGGTAATTGATCACATGATCAGCGCCTAGCGCTTTCAGACGTTCAAGTTTTTCGTCGTTTGAAGAGGTAGCGATGACGGTAGCGCCGGCCATTTTAGCAAACTGCAGGGCAAAAATTGAGACGCCACCAGTGCCTTGAACAAGCACGGTGTCGCCCGGCTTGAGTGAGTCATCGGCCATCAGGGCGCGCCATGCAGTAAGGCCAGCTGTGGTAAGCGTCGAAGCTTCAGCGTGGCTGTATCCAGTCGGCGCGAGGGTGAACGATGTCGCTTTGGCCGTCACTTGCTCACGAGCGTAGCCGTCAATGCCATCACCTGGCACGCTGACGAAGCCTTCAACCAGTGGTGCACCGCTGATCCACTCCGGGAAGAAGGTGCTGACGACCGAGTCACCCACCTTGAATTCAGTGACATCTGGGCCGACAGCAATGACTTCACCTGCACCATCGGCCATGGGGATACGTTTTTCGCTAGGGCCCCACATACCGCTGACCACCGCGAAGTCGTGGTAGTTGAGCGAGTTGGCATGAAGGCGTACGGTGATTTCGCCACGCGCTGCGGCTCGGACTTCGCTGCTGCCAACGACAACCTTTTCATAGCCGCCACCGGGTTGGACGAAGATTGCTTTGCTGCTCATAGGGGTTTCCTTGTGTTTTCTAATTACGCGAAATAACGAAATTAATCGTCCACTTTTGGCCGACTGCTGCCCTTCGCGAAGGGCAGCTTAGGGTCGAAAGTTCCCGGTCACAAACGTCTGTTTCCGACAACAACTATTTGCTTTAAGGCCACAAGCCTCCCAAGGCGCCGGCAGCACCCATGCCGACGGTATTGTTGGAATCATCATGCTCGTCAGTCCTGAAAGCTGCCCCCTCAATATGGTAGACCTTTGGTTCTTCCGAAAAATATTCCTCTAAACCTGCCATGAACACCTGATGGTCTTCACTCGCTTCGAAGCCCGTGTGGTCCTCGAGCGAGCGCCAGCGCACGATGAGGTTGAGTACCTGAGGCGTTTCGATGCCTTGCGCGAGCATGTGGCCGCCGTAACCCGTTGCGCGTTTGAGCAACGGTTCGACGTCGGCAAATGCACGTTTGAAACTTTCAATGCGTTCTTTGTGAACGGGGAGCAGAGCGATTTCATAGATCATGGCGTCCTCCAAAAATGACTTAAACGGTTAAGTACTGTTACGAGAGGAGCGATGGCTCGACTGCAATCGCAATTTTCCCTTGAAGGCCGTTGTTGGGGCTCTCCAACCGGGCATGGGCGAGCGCAAGGTCGGCCAGCGAATAAACGGCACCCACGTGTGGCCGCAGTTGGCCGCGTTCTACCAATGCGCTCAGCTCATCCAGTTTGCCGCGGTTTTGTCGGGTAAAAACGAAGTGATAACTGGCGTTCTTGCCCCAGGCCTGAACCAGGTTTTGCGGCTGGGCAATGTCCACAATCGAGACTAGGCGGCCGAGTTGAGCGAGCACGTCGGGGCTACGCGTCAGTGTGTTGCCGCCGATGGTGTCGAACACCACATCCACGCCGTGACCACCGGTTTCCCGAAGGATGGCGTCGACGTAATCCTCCTTTTCGTAGTCGATGAGCACATCGGCACCCATGCTGCGTGCGAACTCAAAGTTTGCTTCGCGCACGGTCGTGAACACCCGCGCTCCAATGGCTTTTGCCACCTGGATCGCGACATGCCCTACGCCTCCCGCGCCGCCGTGTATCAGAATGCTTTCCCCCACTCTGAGCGCCGCTCGCACGGTCAGTGCTTCCCACACCGTCCCGCCCACCAGGGTCAAACTGGCTGCCTCAAGGTGGCTCAGTGATTGCGGCTTATGCCCGATGATGCCTTCGGCCGCAACGTGGTACTCGGCATAACTGCCTGGGCCGTCAAATATTTGCGGGGTGTACCAGACTTCATCTCCTGGAACGAAGCTCGTCACACCCGGCCCGACTTCTTCGACAACGCCCGATACGTCGTGCCCGGTAATGGCCGGCAGTGGCACGTATTCGACGTAATCGCCACGTCGAACCTGATAATCCAACGGGTTGATAGAGGTTGCGTGTACCCGGACCAGGACCTGTCCCGTACCTGGTACGGGCTTGGGCACGTCGCGCAGTTCGAACGATTCAGGGCCGCCAAATGACTTCAGTATCATCGCTTTCATGGTAAATCCTCGCATCTATAAAATGGAATATCGAGATATCTAGATATGTTACGGTAAAAAAATTACAGATCTTTCCCTATGATCTCGGCAAGCGCGTTGATGGCTGCTTCATTGCGCTTGTAGTAGGTCCACTGACCGATGCGCCTGACTTCGACCAGGCCCACTCGCTGCAACGTGGCAAGATAACCGGACACCGTTGACTGCGACAGTCCGATACCCTCTTGAATACTGCTGACGCAGACGCCGACCGTGAGAACGTCCCCTTCATCCTGCGGAGGGAAGTTCTTTACGGGGTCCTTCAAACCTTTCAGGATTTGAAGGCGCGTAGGGTTTGAGAGGGCTTTGAATATTTCGATCAGTTCCATGCGCCTAGAATATCGAGATTTAGCGATATATCAATGCAATAGATGAGAATAATTTTGACGCTCCAGTTGCCATCGGTTTCGTCGGCCAGACCGAGTGGCTGCCTCTAGCCGAATGCAGCCTCTCGGAGCGTTTGGGGAAATCGCCTTTTACGCGTTTTCACACAGCTTGCGACGGCGCCTTTTTTATCGTGGCAACTTCAGAAATCAACAGTGGCCGACACTTTTAGCGTGCGCGGCGCACCTTGGGTCAGATAGCCACCGTTGGCCGAGGCCCAGTAGTTCTCGTCGGCGACGTTCTCCAGCATCGCGTTGAAGGTCAGCGCGCGGCCCTCCAGTTGCGTCCGATAGCGCGCGCCAAGGTCGACACGGGTCCAGGCGGGGATGCTGTATTCGTTGGCGCTGTCGACGAACTGGCCGCCGGTGCGCAACAGCAGGCCGTTCAGACTCAGCCCGGGCAAACCGGGCACATCCCAGTCGGCGCCCAGATTGAACTGGAATTGCGGCACACCCACCGCCTGGTTGCCATCGTCGCGGCCGCCGGCGGTGCCGCGCAGCTCGGCTTTGGTCCAGGTGGCGCCGCTCAGCAGGCGCAGGCCGTCCAGCGGCTCGCCGAACAGGCTCAGCTCCACGCCGCGATTGCGCTGCTCGGCATCCACCCGGTAGTAGCCGTCGCCGCCGAGCACGCCCTGCGGCTGCTCGATGCGGAACAGGCTGAGGCTGCCGCCAAAGGTGCCCCAGTCGAGCTTGGCGCCCATCTCGGTCTGTTTGGAGCGATAGGGCGCGAACATCTCGCCGTTGTTGAGCGCGGCGGCCGGCGCGGTCGGCCCCTGCTGCAGGGACTCGACGCGGTTGGCATAGAGCGACAGGAACTCGGTGGGCTTGATCACAAGCCCATAAGCCGGCGTGGTGATGCTTTCCTGATAGTTGGAGGTGCGGGCACCGCTGGCCGCGCTCCAGGCATCGGAGCTGATGGACTGGCGACGCACGCCCAGGGTCAGCAGTACGCGGTCGTCGAGCAAGCCCAGGGTGTCGGACACCGCCAGGCTGCGGTTCTGCACCTTGGCGGTGGTGTCCGGGTCGTGGATATCGCCGGAGATGCTGGTGGCCGGTGGCTCGGCGATGGGCTGGCCCTCATACAGATTGCCGAAGCCGCGACTGCCCGCCGCAGTGGACTCGAACGCGTTGCGCTTCTCCTGCCAGATGCCGTTGGCGGCCAGGTTGATGCGGTGGCTGACCGGCCCGGTCGTGAGTTCACCGCGCAGCCCCGTGACGGCGCTCAGGGTCTGCTGGTCCAGCGGCGAATAGAGGCGACCAATACGTGCGTCGCCGTTCGCGCCGTAGACGTAGTTGGAGGCGTAGATACCATTCTCCCGCGTGTATTTGCCGCCTGCGCTCAGGTATGCGGTCCAAGTGGGCGACAGGTCGTACTCGGCGCTGAACATGCCATAGGTGTCTTCGAGCTGCGACCAGCTCCAGGGTTGCGCGTAGTTGTGGTCGGAGTCTGGTGCCGACGGCGTCTTGCCGTTGAGTGTGCTGGTAGGCCCTGTCGTGGTCAGATAAACCACCGAGCGCCCCTCATTGACCCGTTGCTTCTGGTAACCGAGATCCGCAGACAGTCGCAGACGGTCGCCGCGGTAGTCCAGGCCGAGGGTGGCCAGACTGAAGCGCGAGTGCTCATCGTCCAGCGCTGTCTCGCCCTCGCGCTGGGCCAGGTTCACCCGCACGCCAAATTGGTTTTCCTCGCCGAAGCGCTGTCCCAGGTCGAGGTGCCCGCCCACTCGACTGTCGCTGGCATAGTTCAGGGTGGCGCTGCGCGTGGGGGTGTCCTCGGCACGCTTGGAAACCACGTTGATCGCCCCGCCGACACCGCTGCCCGACGGCGACACGCCATTAACAAAGGCGTTGGCCCCCTTGAACACCTCGACCCGCTCGACCGACTCGGTGGAGATGATCTGTCGCGGCAGAACGCCGTACAGCCCGTTGAAGGCAATATCGTCGCTGAACAGCTGGAACCCGCGCACGACGAACACCTGGGAGAAGTTGCCGAAGCCGAACGACTGACGCACGCCCGGATCGCTGGCCAGCACCTCGGCCAGGGTCTGCGCCTGACGCGTCTTAATCAGCTCGGAGGTGTAGCTGGAGAAGGCGAAGGGCACATCTTGCATGTCCTGGTTGCCCAGCACGCCGATGCGGGCACCCCGCGCCGTCTGCCCACCGGCGTACTCGGCCGGTAGGTCGACACGGCCGTTGGCGAGCCCGCTGATGGTGGTCGAGCCCAGCTCCAACACACCTTGCTCGGGCAGCGGCACCAGAGTGATGGTGCCGTCGTCGCCGGCCTGAAAGGTCAGACCGCTGCCCTTCAACAACCGCTGCAGGCCGTCGACCACCGAATAGTCGCCCTTGAGCGCCTGCGCCACGCCGCTGCCACGGGTCAGGCCGGCGTCGTAGAGCAGACGCACATCGGCCTGCTCGGCGAAATCGATGAGCGCCGCGTCGAGCCGCTGGGCAGGCACGTCGAGCTCGACGGCTTGCGCCTGTGCGGCAGCCATGGCCAGGGGGAGAACGGCTAGCGCCGCGAGGAAGGGGGTCGACCGCATGCTGATGTCCTTGGCTTCCAATGCGAAGAAGTCGCATTTGCAGGAACAGAAGACGAAGGCGCCGATGATTTCTGAACCATCTCCGCCTAAATATTTTCTGTTTTCTTGAAAGCCCAGGCGCGGCGCGGGTCTCAGCGACGTGACGCGACCAGAATCAACCCCGGCAGGCGCACCAGACGCACAGGCAAGGTGGTTTCGACTGCCCTTAATACCGCCTGTGGATCGTCAAGGGCGAACACGCCGGTCACCTGCACCCTGCGAGCGGCTTCGTCGACAAACAGCACTCGCGCAGACTGGCTGCGCTCAAGCTCGGCGAACACTTGCTCCAGTGGCCGGTCGCGGAATATCAGCTTGCCGCGCTGCCAGCCCAAGCGCTGGCGCGCATCCAATGCCTGCGGCGCCTGCAGCTCCCCGCCGCGCCACTGCACCTGCTGCCCGCCGACCACCGGCAGCGGCTCGCGCCCCTCGCTGGAGGCCAACACTCGGCCCTCACTTACCGCGAGGTCGACACCGCCCTCCTCCAGACGCACATCAAAGCGCGTGCCGGTGACGCGTATGCGCGCCTCGCCGGCACTGACAGTGAACGGCCGAGTCGGGTCATGGGCTACCTGGAAATCCGCCTCGCCGCGGTACAGCTTGACCTCGCGGCGACCGTCGACAAACTGCCAGTCCAGCGCCGAATCGCCGTTGAGGGTCAACAGCGAACCATCTGCCAGACGCAACTCGCGCACCTCGCCCGGCTGGGTGCTGATATCGGCATACAGGCCAATCCAGGTACCGCGCGGTAGCCACAGGGCGAGCAACAGCACCGCGGCGCAGGCCAGCGGAGTCGCCCAGCGTCGATGGCGACGCATCACGCGCACCTGGGGCTGCTCGGCCGGACGTTCTATCTGGCCGAGCAACGACCACAGCCCTTCCACCTCACGCAACGCCTGCTCGTGCTCCGGCGCCGCCTGGCGCCAGGCCTGCGCGGCATCGCGATCGGCAGCGGTGGCGCGACCAGAATGCAGCAGCACGTGCCATTGCCGGGCCTGATCGAGAATCGACGGATGAGTCACGGCTGCGGGTCCATCTGCTGCTGGCAGTGTTCGAGGGCCTTCAAAATATAGCGTCCGGCCATGCTTTCCGAGACACCCAGACGCTCGCCGATCTCACGCTGGGTCAGCCCGTCCAGGCGACTCCACAACAACGCCTGACGCAGATGCGGTGGCAAACCCTGGACTACGCGCTGCAGTAGCTCCAGGCGCTGGGCGTCGCTTGCCGCTCGCTCCGGACCAGGCTGGGCACTGACCAATTCGATGGATATCTCCTCCTCGACAGGGCGCGATTTTTGCTGACGGCGGTAGTCAATGATCAGGTTGCGCGCGATGCGATAGAGGAAAGCGCGAAGATTGCCGATCTCCGTCCCGGACTCGCGCCGGCGAAAGCGCAACCAAGTCTCCTGACGCAGGTCGGCCGCCAGTTCTGCGCACTTCACCTGCCGTGTGAGGAAGCGCAGCAGTTCGTTCGAATGACTCTCGAACTGGCCGTCGGCGGAATGAGGATCGGGTGGCCAGGACACGCAAGCGACTCAAGCGAGGAAGAACGGCGAGAGTATATTAAATGATAATGACCTTCAATTAATCAGGCGCCTGAGCACGCCATTGAACAGTGAAGCACAGCCATTTTTCTGATTTTCATGTGACGGCTTTTGCAGCTCTTACGATCAAAGAAACACTTGTACTTTGCTGTCTCACACAAGGAATTGACAGATGTTCATTGGACGACTCGCCGAACTGACCGGCTGCACCCCAAAAGCCATTCGACTGTACGAGCAAATGGGCCTGATCAGCGAGCCGGAGCGTGAGGGGCGGTATCGCCTCTACAATGCTCATCACTTGGAAATCGTCCACCTGATCCGCAAAGCGCAAACTGCCGGGTTCAAGCTGGCAGAGATGAACCCGCTGATTGCCGCAAAAAACAAGTTGAAATCCTTTCCGCTGGCGTTGGCCAACCAGGCAGTCGACGACAAGCGCCAAAACCAGAGACGCGCCCACGATTCCTGCACCGACAATAACGATTCGTTTGTCTGGATTTCCCATGTCCCCCCCTGCTCTGTCGACCTTGCGATGTTACACAGCCTATCTACCGATATGCGAACCTGACCGCTCATGAGTAAGCGTCTGCCTGAGTCACCTTGCATAGCTCTGGCAGATACTGCTGGGATCGGGCAGGTGACTTTGTCATACGGTTACACACAAACATCTTTGTCTGAAAGTCGAAAAGATGTATTCGCCACCCGCTTACTTTTAAGCGGGTACTTCATGCAGCCAACACGCCGTTCCTATTCCAAGTCCTTCAAAGCCCAAGTCATACAAGAATGTGCCCAGCCCGGCGCTTCGATTGCCAGCGTCGCGCTCAGCCATAACCTCAATGCAAACCTCGTCCACAAATGGATTCGCCTGCAAGCGCAGAAAAGCACAGCGCTGCAACCTGCATTTATTCCGTTGCCCCTGCCGCTGGCCGGGGCAAAGTCCAACGCATCATCATCGAATATCTGCATTGAAATACAGCACTCGCGCGGAACCCTCACAGTGAACTGGCCCACTGAAAGTGCTACTGCCTGCGCGACCTTTCTTCGAGACCTTTGCGATGATTCGCATCGACTCCATCTGGCTCGCCACCGAGCCTATGGACATGCGCGCAGGCACCGATACGGCGTTAGCCAAGGTGATTGCGGTATTCGGTGCGGCGCAGCCGCACTGTGCTTATCTGTTCGCCAATCGCCGCACCAATCGCATGAAAGTTCTGGTGCATGACGGCTTCGGAATATGGCTGGCGGCGCGCCGCTTGAACCAAGGCAAGTTTCACTGGCCTGGCATTCGCCATGGCTCTGAAGTGGAACTGGATACCGAGCAACTTCAGGCATTGGTGCTGGGTCTGCCATGGCAACGCGCAGGCTCCGGCGGATCAATCATACTGCTTTAACGGCTTCCACTAGCCTATAGGTCTATCGCCGCGAAGAGCCTGCTCTGGCAAAATCCGGTGCATGACCTCTTCGCCCAATCTCGACCAAATGACTCTCGACCAACTGCGTGCCTTAGCTGCGCAGTTGCTCTCACAAGTCGAAACAATGGGCAAGAAGATCAACCGCCGATCAGACGGTGATTGAGAAGCTAACCTTCGAGATCGCGCAGCTCAAACGTTTGAAGTTTGCCAAGCGCAGCGAGTAGATGAATTCTGAGCAGGCCAGTTTGCTCGATGACCTGATAGATACTGATATCGCAGCGATTGAAGCAGAGCTTCAAGCCTTGCAAACCGCGCCAGCGGCGACCGAGAAAAAGCAGAAGCCCAAGCGCACTGCATTGCCGGCTGAGTTTCCTCGCACGTTGATCCATCACGAACCGGATAATACTCACTGCCCATGCGGCTGCGCCCTCAAGCGCATCGGCGAGGATGTCAGCGAGAAACTGGACTACACGCCCGGCGTGTTTACCGTCGAACGCCATGTGCGTGGCAAATGGGTCTGCAATGACTGCGAAACGCTGATCCAGGCACCCGTTCCGGCGCAGGTCATCGATAAGGGCACCCCAACCGCCGGGCTGCTGGCCCACGTGATGATCGCCAAGTTTGCCGACCACCTGCCGCTTTACCGTCAAGAGTCGATCTTCGGTCGAGCGGGCCTGGCGATTCCACGCTCAACCTTGGCTCAATGGGCTGGCGTGACTGGGGTTCAGTTGCAGCCGCTGGTCGATGCGCTGCGCAACATGGTGCTCGGGCAGCAGGTTATTCATGCCGATGAAACACCCGTGCAAATGCTCATGCCCGGAACAAAGAAAACTCACCGTTCCTATGTTTGGGCCTACGTCACCAGCCAGTTCTCGGACGTGACAGCGGTGGTTTATGACTTCAGCTCCAGCCGTGCTGGAGAGCATGCTCGCAACTTCCTGCAAGGCTGGAAAGGCAAGTTGGTCTGCGATGATTTTGGTGGCTACAAGGCCAGCTTCGAACTTGGCGTGACCGAAATCGGCTGCATGGCCCATGCACGGCGTAAGTTCTTTGAACTGCACGCTACGAATAAAAGCACGCTTGCTGAGCAAGCCCTGCGCTATATCCAGTTGTTGTACGAAATCGAAAGCGAAGTCCGCGACTTGGAGCCGGATTTACGGCGCCGAATACGGCAAGAAAAAGCCGTCCCGGTGATGGACATGCTACATGCCTGGATAAGCGTCCAGCGTAACCTCGTGCCCGACGGCTCAGCCATCAGCAAAGCACTCAATTACAGCCTGAAACGTTGGGCAGCGCTGTCGCGTTACCTCGATGACGGGGCCGTACCCATAGACAAAAACTGGGCAGAGAACCAGATCCGACCATGGGCTCTTGGACGCAAGAACTGGCTCTTTGCAGGATCACTGCGCAGCGGAAAACGGGCAGCGGCGATCATGAGTTTGATCCAGTCGGCGCGACTCAACGGGCATGAGCCGTATGCTTATTTGAAGGACGTCCTCACGCGCCTGCCGACGCAACGGACGAGTGAAATTTCCGAGTTGCTACCGCATAGGTGGCAACCGGTAGTCGAATAGGTCGCGTTTCGATCAGGGAACTCGTGCGCCTAATCTATCGCTTCTAACAGTTCAATCCTGAGCCACTCTATCAGGGAGTTAGTTTCTCTTCGTTCGGTAATAACAGGGCGTTTAAAAACAGATATCGCTTGCGGTAAAAACACGCTTTCAGCGCAAGGCTTTCTCAAGTCTCCGCTTTCAACCAGTCTCCCGGCAGTTCGAGCCCAGCCGACGGCAATACCATGTCCTTCCACTGCGGCTTGAAGCATCATCGGGTAACTGTCGAAATAACGATTTTTGGTGCGGCCATCCAGAGCGATGCCGAACTCGGCTAGCCAACTGTCCCACTCCATCAAATGAGGAGGCGTAGCCCGGTGGTGCAAGAGCGTGTGATGTACCAGATCTGTGACTTTCAACGCTCCCTCTTGTTTATTGAGATAATCGGGACTGCACACGGGGAACACTTTGTCAGAGGCCGTGAATAACAGGTGATTTAATCCGCTTGCTCGACCCGTGCTCTGGAGAGCAACGTCGAAATGACCACCGAACTCCGTCAACGGTCGGGTAGTGGTAACGACTTGAATCTCGATATCCGGATGGCGTTGATGGAAGCGAGAAAGGCGCGGCATCAGCCAGTAGAACGCTTCACAAAGCTGTGAGAGCAATACAACCTGATGCCTGCGGGCACTGCCTCGCAAGCTCTCAGCGACTGAGCTTATTTGGTTTAACGCAGCATTCACGACAAGCCCAAGCTGCCGTCCTTCTGGCGTTAAAAAGACCGCACGATTGCGCCTGTCGAAGAGTGCTACACCAAGATCCTCCTCCAGCCCACGAATCTGTCGGCTTACTGCTGCTTGAGTGATATGGAGTTCGTCAGCAGCTCGTGAAAAGCTTTCCAGGCGGGCGGCCGCTTCAAAAGACAACAAGCTAGCGAGTGGAGGAAGTGACTTGCCGAGTAAATTCATAACCATGGATTATGCATTGAGGGCTGAGAACTCATTTGTAGCATACATCCGGAAGCGTTCAAACTTGCGATTACCAGCCTTGGAGTCGCCTATGAACACATCAGCTCATCCTTTTGCCCTCGGCGTATTTTTTGCGGTATTTGCAACATTATGCTGGGGTTCGAATTTTATAGTTCCTTACGTCACTGGGAACTACAGCATATTTGACTTTCTAGCAGTTAAATTCATGATCGTTGGAGTAATCGGTGTCGTTTGGATGATCGTCGACCGCACCAATGTTCGAGAGTTGACACTTTCTATGCGGACGGTGGCGCTGACGCTGGGAGCCATAGGTTATCTAGGGTACAGCGTCTGCATTGCATGCGGTGTTAAGATCAGCGGCCCCGTGCTGACGCCAGCATTCATCGCGGTGGTGCCTGTGCTGCTGGCTCTGCTTGGAAATGCGCAAAACAAGGTATTGGCCTGGCGAAAACTGGCATTGCCTTTATCCATGCTGGTGTTCGGCCTGCTGCTCATCAATATTATGGCTAACGATACCCCACTCGCCTCGCAAGGCGCCGCCGTGTTCGGGGTGTTTTTTTCTGTTTGTGCCGTGGCGTTTTGGTTAGCGTTCAGTGTGCTGAACCAAAAAGGTCTGAGCAAAATCCCAGCACATTCAACAAGCGCGTGGACAGGACTCATGATGGTCGGGAGCGCGCTGGGTATGCTTCTGGTGATGCCCTTGGGGTATGCATTTAATCTTTTTGAAATGCCCTCTCAAGGCGCCAGCTTTGCCAACGCTGGAGACCTTTATGTGTGGGCATTTCTAATTGCAATTTTGTCGTCCGTATTGGGAGCGTGGGCGTGGAACAAAGCGTCTCGGTATTTACCCATGGTGCTTTCGGGGCAACTAATTGCTCTCGAATCCCTTTTCGCGACCCTATTCGGATTGCTTTTTGAACAACGTTTACCAACGCTGTATGAAGCCCTAGGTATTACGGCAGTGTTAACAGGCGCAATGCTGGCCATCCGAATGCTCTTCACATCCCACGAGATAGGGCGAGATAAGCTAACGGCGTCTTAAGCCAACCACGGGCATACAACCCAAATGTGTTGGTCGCCCAATTGGTTGTATTGGGCGGGGCGCTACCATGGTTATACGGGACTGAGTAGATGACTTGGCCGGACGGATACAAGGCATCGCCAGTTTTGACGCTAACTCTGATCTCTTGTATCCATCGGCTAGCCCCCCCCTCCAAAGTGCGCGCCGAAAGGGTATGTGACCCGAACGTGAGCCCGAAGAGGGCTACTTCTGCACTAATAAAGTCAGCGGTCGGTTTTCCGTCTACTGAAATACGGATCGTGCATTCACCTCTTAATGAGGCCTCGCTCACGACGACGAGATGGGCATCAGATTATTTCGTAGAGCCCCAAAGCCTCGTTTCGGGGACAGTGGTAGTCTCTTCCGGAGCGGGTATCGATTTGCAGCTCGCCATTAGAGTAAGTGCTAAAAGAGAAGTAACGTACTTCATTCATTTCCCCTTTTCAGTTCCTACTATCCAGTTGACGTTACAGCCCCAATGTCAGCGACTTCAATCTCTGCTCCACTGCACTGTCAAAATGTTCCGACAACAGTTCGCAGCGCTCTGTGGAAAGACCGTCACAGCATTTTATTCCCAGTATAAACCCTTGAGCTCTAGCACCACTTTTGTAGTGGTCAACTAATCCCGGACACGATGTTAAGTTTTTCTTCGGCCCGAGCTGGCGCCAGCCCACCATTGAACTGATGGGGTCGAACCCAGTTGTACCGATGCATCAAGAAATGGCTGATATCGCGCTGGGCTTCTTGAGCCGTTCGGTAACCCGTGGTCGGGTTTTCAAGCTGCGGAACACGCGCTCCATTGGCGCATTGTCCCAGCAATTCCCACGGTGACTCATGCTTTGGCGCATGCGATAACGCCAGAGCCGCTGGCGAAATAAACGACTCGCATACTGGGCGGATTCAACCGGTCGTCGCAACACCTTGATCGAGGTGTTTATGGGACGACCCGCAGGATGGATGCAAAAATTGACGGGCCGGGGAGCGATGCGTTCTCCAGGTGCACCCTCACTTCGTAAGATTGGGCTGCTTCGAGCGCAAAGTGTTGGCGTTCGTGAGATCGCCCGTCGCCTTGGACGAAGCCCATCGACAATTTCACGGGAGCTGACACGAAATGCTGCTACCCGTTGCGGTCTGCTTGAATATCGAGCGTCAGTAGCGCAATGGAAGGCAGAACTGGTGGCCAATAGGCCGAAATCAGCGAAACTGGTCACTAACCCGCGACTGCACCAGTACGTACGCGACCGCCTTGAGGGCAAGGTTCAAGACGCCGATGGTCGTGAGATTTCTGGGCCTCGGCAAGCGCCCTTCAAAGGCCGAAATAAACCGCATCGCAGTGACCGTAAATGGGTCAATGGCTGGTCGCCTGAACAGATTGCCAACCGGCTCCAGATCGATTTTCCGGATGATGAATCCATGCGCATCTCTCATGAAGCCATATATCAGGCGCTCTACATTCAGGGTCGAGGAGCTCTCAAGCGTGAACTGGTGAGCTGCCTGCGCTCAGGACGAGCATTGCGCGTGCCGAGAGCCAGAGCGCAGGCCAAAGTGTGGGCACATGTCAGCGAGGACGTCATGATCTCCAGTCGCCCTGCTGAGGTAGAAGATCGGGCTGTACCCGGGCATTGGGAGGGCGACCTGATCATCGGTCTGAACCGTTCTGCGATTGGAACTCTGGTCGAGCGCTCAACTCGATTTACCATGCTCGTCCATCTGCCTCGCGAGAAAGGTTATGGGCTAATTCCCCGCACGAAGAACGGTCCGGCGCTGGCTGGCTATGGGGCTGTTAGTATGGCCAATGCATTGAAAAAAACGGTGGCTGATCTTCCCATCGAGCTGTGGCGATCTTTGACCTGGGATCGTGGAAAGGAGCTGTCGGATCACGCTCGATTTACCATCGAGTCCGGAGTAAAGGTTTTCTTTGCTGATCCACATAGTCCATGGCAGCGCGGCACAAACGAAAATACGAACGGCCTTCTACGGGAATACTTCCCGAAAGGCACTGACCTCTCTCGTTGGAGTGCCCAAGAAATACAGGCGGTAGCTCACGTACTTAATACTAGACCTCGAAAAGTACTCGGCTGGAAAACACCTGCCGAAGCACTGAATGAGTATCTAAAGTCTGTACAACAATCCAGTGTTGCGACGACCGGTTGAATCCGCCCATGGGCTTGGGTCTCGTCGGCCGAACAGGCCACACAAGCCGGCACACGATAGACCTTTCTAGTTGGTCCAGTATGCCCTGCAACGCCGATAAGGCATTGGCGTATTCGCACATCAATACCAAGCCTAGGTAATGCGTCTCGAAGACTCTGCGGTGAGTTTTCAGCCACAACCCATCAGGATCGCCCTATTCACCTGAGGCTGGTAGGTGCTCATACGCCAACACGAAGTCCTGCTTCGCCTGCATCAGCGTCTCCATGTGGACCATCCATTGATGGACAGCGGGAAGTCGCGCAAACGTGCCACAGGTAGTGCGGAAGCGCCCAGAAACCGGGTCGAGCTACATGACAGAAGATCCTCTTCTAACATGACCAGCGCGCCGACGATAAGCGCCTGCATGATTATCCTCTTGCTTTGGGCGAGGTCGTTCGGTTGCGTGAACTCGCTGGCCGTCCGGTCGTCATCGTCATCGTCAGGCTTGGCAGTTGGGCGAGACGCCTGATCGATGCCGCCGCAGCTCGTGCGAACGTCGAACTTCTTGTGGCCGGCGAAGTAGCCTACCTGCCACCGGCTCTCTGGATGGCGGCAAGTGGAATCGGCGCCGCCATTCTGCATTCCATCATGTCGGGTGATCTGGCCGGCATAGGCCTAGTGGCACGTACGCTGGAGGAGCCCGTGGTGCAGCGTGACATCTGCGTGATAGCTCGTCGTGGCCACTCGTTGGCATCCAACGCCCGTGCATTCCTGGAGACGTTGCGCAGCTTGGTTGCCGCTCCGGCCGCTGAGGACCTTTTGAGTTCGGCGAACACTGAAGAATCCTCATTGCTGGATCCAGACCCAGCGGCCTGATAAAATACCTCTGTTCCGTTCTTTCCCGAGAATCAAACCATGAAGAACTTTACCGACGCCCGCGTCGTCCGCCTGACCACATTCGGTGGGCCGGAGGTAATGGAACTGCAGGAGGTCCAACTGCCGCCTCCTGCTGCGGGTGAAGCTCAGCTACGCCAAACGGTGATCGGGTTCAATTATATCGACGTCTACCAGCGGTCTGGAAAGTACCCTTTGCCTCTTCCCACGGGTCTCGGACATGAAGCTGTCGGCGTTGTCGAAAAGCTCGGCGATGGGCCGCAAGACCTTGTCATCGGTGATCGCGTGGTTTACATGAATGCGGGTGTGGGCGCGTATGCGAGCCATCGGAACGTCGATGCCACGAAACTTGTCAAGCTTCCCTCATCGGTCTCCGACGAAGATGCCGCAGCAGTGTTTTTCAAGGCTATGACAGCGCAGTATTTGTTGCGCCGGACATACCGCGTGGAGGCCGGTGACATCGTGCTTGTGCATGCCGCGGCTGGCGGTGTGGGACAAATCCTTTGCCGATGGGCGCGGGGACTCGGAGCAACGGTAATTGGCACGGCAGGGTCCTCTGAGAAGTGCGAGATTGCACGCTCTGCAGGATGCGAAGCGGCGATTGACTACTCGCAACCTGACTGGGTGGACCAGGTGATTGCATCGATCGGTGGCCGAAAAGCCCGAGTTGTATATGACTCGGTGGCTAAGCACACCTTCATGGGCTCGCTTGACTGCGCGGCGCCGTTTGGACTTGTAGTGCTGTTCGGCGCCGCGTCAGGCCCCGCGCCTGAGATTCAGCCGGAGTTGCTGAACAAGAAGGGCTGCCTCTTTCTCACGCGACCCTCGGTGTTCCCACACAATGCCGATGCGAGTGTCATGAGGGCCAATGCAGCCGAGGTGTTTGCGGCGATGGACCGCGGGTTCGTACGCGCGTCTGTTGCGGCACGACTTTCCCTTGACGAAGTGAGCGCGGTCCACCGCATGGCGGAAGCAAGATCGACAGCCGGTTCAATCGTGATGCGTCCCTGATTTTTACCTAGAGTAGTGGTTCAAGGGGAAGCCACCACAACAGCCTCAGATATAAGCGCCGCCACAAGGACGTTGATGGCTCCTCACTCAGCCGCTTCACCCCTTGCGGACTCCTCTCCAGCCAGACGATCTTGTCGTCCTCGTCCAGTTCGAGCTGATAGGCGTGATCGAATATAGCGTCATCAAACGCCTTGGCAATTGCTCGCGCCATCGGCTCGCTGTCGATCACGAAACCCAGCTCGGTGTTCAACCTGGCCGAGCGGGGATCGAAGTTGAACGACCCCACGAACACCCGCTTGCCGTCTACCGCAAAGGTCTTCGCGTGCAGGCTGGCCCCCGAACTGCCGAAGGGTCCGGCCTTTTCTTTGGGTGCGTCTGGGGCGCTCTGATGCCGCATCTCGAAGAGCTCGATGCTTTTCTTGAGTAGTGGGGCACGAGATTTTGCATAGCCTGCATGCACCGCCAAGACGTCCGTCGACTC
The DNA here is from genome assembly GCF_030687835.1 of Pseudomonas hefeiensis. Lineage (NCBI taxonomy): Bacteria > Pseudomonadati > Pseudomonadota > Gammaproteobacteria > Pseudomonadales > Pseudomonadaceae > Pseudomonas > Pseudomonas hefeiensis. The sequence continues at coordinate 2,562,789 of NZ_CP117449.1, read as the reverse complement.
CATGGCGTTGGTCAATATGCGCAACCTCACCCCCTCATCGGCGAGCGCGCCGAACGCCTCCACGCCGTGTTTCGTGGGAACGAAGTATGGGGAGATCAAATCTATCGACTCTGCTGGCCTGCCAAGCAGTTCGGTCAGGCGCGACAGCAGCAGGGTCTGTGGCGGTGCCTCATCCAACACCTTGCCGGGATCGTCGCTCACCATGCGCACCGGTACCCATTGGAGGGCCATCTGTCCCCTGGTGAGATCTTCTACGAATTGGGACTGCGTGATGACATCGACATAGGCTTTTGCCCGCGAACCGATGGCACTGGCTGATTCCTCCTCGTGCAACTGTTCTGAGCGCTGTCCATCCGGCAAGGCCACGAGCGTTTCCACGGGATAAGCCGACGGGCTGTTCCAGTAGCGGTCGAAATCCTTGGAGACGTCATCGACAACCGTCCCGGCGACTAACACATCCAGGTCTGCGAAAGCGATGCCCTGGGTCGCACCGAAGTACTCATCGCCGATGTTGCGCCCGCCGACCACCGTGACTTGTCCATCAACGGTGAGTGACTTGTTGTGCATGCGGCGGTTCAGGCGCCCGAAGTCCGTCAGGAATCCCATTGACTTGAAACGACGTTGGGGGAATGGATTGAACAACCGAACCTCGACGTTCTCCTGCGCGTTGAGCAGAGCAAGCTTTTCATCGAGTCCGGATGTTCCGTTGTCGTCAATCAACATTCTGACGCGGACCTTCCGCTTGGCCGCCTCATGCAGAGCGTGCAACATCAGATTGCCAGTGGTGTCATCGCGCCAGATGTAGTACTGGACATCGATGGTACGTTGCGCGGCCGTGATCAGCACCATGCGTGCGGCGAATGCGCCTAGCGGGTCCGACAACGACGCCACGCCGGACAGCCCCGGATGCCGTTCCACCTGCGGCGCTAGTCCGCGTCCCAGTTGGGTGTCTGCTCCGTCCTGGGAGAGCAAGGCCTCGGACACATTTCGCCCCTCCAATGATGGTAGCGGGGTGCAGGCCGACAGCCATCCCATCATCATGATGAGGAACCAGATCTTGAGCATGTAGTACCTTTCGTTGCTGCGGGCTCACATAACAGGCCCAGCATCATTTGCCGGTGAATCTGACGGTGGGTGTCCAGATCTCCAAGCGTAGGTGCATCGTCCTGCGCCTGCGGCCGGTTTGCCAGCACCCAATAGAGCACGGGCGCATAGGCCAGTCGAAAATTCTTCAGTATGGGTCCGTCAGCCAACTGGCCGCGAGCAACCGCCGCGTGCAAAACCTCTACTTGGGCATTGAGCAGCGGATCGGCAACCTCGCGGCGCCATTGCTGGATCAGCGCCGGAATTCGGTGCATCTCGACAAGCAGCAACCGAAGGACGGCTTGTCGACGAGTATCGAGCAGATGCGTGTAGCAAAAGTCGATGAAACGATCAACGAAATCGACCACGGTGTCGGTTTCCGCGAAGGCGATCACCTCTCCCGAGACCATCAAGCGCGTAAGCAACGTCTCGAAGACCTCTTCCTTGCTGCGAAAGTGTCCGTAGAAGCCACTCTTGGCTAAGCCGGCGCCTCGCGCAATGTCCTCAATCCTTGTGGCGATGAATCCCTGTCTGGAGAACTCGGCGAGCGCCGATTCGAGGATCTTTTCCGAGCGCACCTCTGGTGTCAAGCGGGTGCGCGAACGGCTACTGGCAGAGCGAGGGGGACTAGTCATAGATGGCTGCCTAACTCGGAAAACGGTTCAAAAGGATAGTAATTCTCTCAACATTATCGACCCGCGGGTCGATAATATGCCATGATGCGGTTATCGACCGCCGGGTCGATAGTGTATCGCAATGCCTAAGACTTGCGGGACGTTAGGCAGATCTCATGCCACTTACGCTCGCGCCGATGCGATGTATTCGATTTGCCAATTTCAAAGGGACTTCGCCTTCATGAGTTTTTTGCCTGTCAGTTGTCCTACTGGATACCTTGGAAGTGCTGCGTCCTCGGGGGGGGCGGGGGGCGGCCCTTTAGAAGAGGCCGATTCCGCACCCGGCGTCCAGAGTATCGATGCTGGCTGGCGACATGCGATCGTCGCTGTGGTCGTGGTTGCTCTTTGCTCGGGATGTACTTCGCTGGCCCCGCAGTATGAAGCGCCTCCTTCCCCCGTGCCGGCCGCCTGGTTAGACACTGCTCAAGATTTACAGGGGCGTCCCGCACCTTCCCTCGCGTGGAACGACTATTTCACCGATCCTCTGCTGCAACAGCTGATTCAGACCGCGCTGGACAACAACCGGGACCTGCGCGTGGCCTTGCTGCGTGTAGAGGAAGCGCGTGCCGCGCACCAAATCCAGCGTGCCGACCTGTTTCCGCAGGTCAACGCGGGCGCGCAGGGAGCCCGGGCTCGCGTTCCGGGCGACTTGAACATGAGCGGCAACCCGGTGACCAGCGGGGAGTACCGTGCCGAGATCGGTGTGAGCAGTTGGGAGCTCGATCTTTGGGGCCGGGTGCGCAACCTGAATGACTCGGCGTTGCAGCAGTGGCTGGCCACCGAGGCCGGCAGCCAGGCGGCGCATACGGCCCTGGTGGCCCAGGTCGCCGACGCCTACTTGGGCGTTCGGGACTTGAGCGAGCGGGTAGCACTTACTCAGCACACCGTCGAGAGCCGCCAGGAATCCTTCCGCATCTTTAGCAGACGCTTCGAGGTGGGATCGGCGTCCAAGCTGGAGCTGACCCAGGTCCAGGTGTTGTTGAACCAAGCCCAGACGCTGCTGGCGCAACTGGAACAGGCCTACGCGGCGCAGATCCATGCCCTAGGCCTGCTGATTGGTGCCCATCCCGGCCCCTTGCCCGAGGCGGCACCCTTTGACGAAACCTTGGTGCTGGCCGATCTGGCGCCGGGGTTGCCCTCAGAACTGTTGGCAGCTCGCCCGGACATCCAGGCCGCAGAGCACCGCCTGATCGCAGCACACGCCAACATTGGTGCCGCGCGTGCCGCCTTCTTTCCCCGTATCGCACTCACCGGCAACGTGGGTACGGTCAGCGCCGAACTCGATGGCCTGTTCTCTTCCGGCAGCAGGGCTTGGTCCTTTGTGCCGGTCGTCTCGCTGCCCATTTTCGACGGTGGGCTGAGGCAGGCCAATCTGGAGTTGTCTGAAGTACGTCGCCACATCGCCGTGGCGGAATACGAGAAAAGCATCCAGACCGCTTTCCGCGAGGTCTCCGATGCCTTGTCCGCACGCCGTTGGCTGACCGAGCAACGCGACTTGCAGCGCACGGCTCTAACTATTGCGCAGGAGCGTGCCCGCCTCTCGCAACTACGCTACGACAGCGGCTCGGCCCCCTTCCTGGAAGTACTCGACGCCCAGCGCGAGTTGCTCTCGACCGAGCAGCAACTGGTACAAGCCCGCAGCGCCTTGTTGTCGAACCAAGTCGCGCTATATGCGGCTCTCGGTGGGGGAACACAATCCACCGCGCAAGACACCGCCGCGCCGACTTCCGCATCTCCCCGTTAAGGCTTGCACTATGACTATCTCTCCCGCCCTGAAGAAGAAACTCCTGCCTGTCGCCGTCATTGCCATCGCGGCTGTCGCCGGTTGGTGGGCCTGGTCGTACTACACCCAAGAGGATCTTAGCGCAGGCTTCGTCAGTGGCAATGGCCGACTCGAAGCCACCGAAGTGGACGTCGCTGCACGACTGCCGGGGCGTGTCGTCGACGTACTGGTGCGCGAGGGCGAGTTCGTGAAAGCAGGGCAGCCCGTGGCCCGCATGCAGTTGGAGTCGCTGGAGGCACAGCGCGCCGAAGCGCAGGCCGGTCGCGATCAGGCCCTGCACTCCGCCACCGCCGACGAGGCTCAGGTGGTGCTGCGAGAAAGCGATGTCGCGGCGGCCCAGGCGCTGGTCGCCCAACGAGAGGCAGAGCTGGACGCCGCCAAGCGGCGTCTGGCACGCTCCAAGACTCTGTCCATCGAGGGCGCGGCCTCCATCCAGGAACTCGATGACGATCAGGCCCGTACGCGCGGTGCCGAAGCGGCTTTGGCAGCGACCCGTGCTCAAGTGACCGCCGCGCAGGCGGCAGTGTCCGCAGCCAAGGCGCAGGTGGTGGGGGCCCGCGCCTCAGTCCAGGCTGCAGAGGCCACGATCGATCGGATCGAAGCGGACATCCGCGACAGCGAACTGAAGTCGCCGCGCGATGGACGCGTGCAGTTCCTCGTCGCACAACCCGGCGAAGTGCTCGCTGCCGGCGGCCGCGTGCTCAATTTGCTGGACGTTTCTGATGTCTACATGACTTTCTTTGTGCCCGAGACCGTCGCGGGGCGCGTGGCGCTGGGCAGCGAGGTGCGCATGGTGCTCGATGCCGCGCCTGGTGTGGTGATCCCCGCCTCCGTGTCTTTTGTTGCGAGCCAGGCCCAGTTCACGCCCAAGACGGTGGAAACCGCCAGCGAGCGCCAGAAACTGATGTTCCGCGTTCGCGCCAAGATTGCACCCGAGTTGCTGCGCGAGCACCTGGAACAGGTCAAGACCGGCGTGCCCGGCGAGGCATGGATCAAGCTCGACCCCGAGGCGCAGTGGCCCGCCTCGCTGACCTTGAACGTCGGAAGGTAAGGCATGCGCAACGACTCGTCACCGTCCGTGCGCCTGCAGGGCGTGCGGTTGCACTACGGCAAGGTCGAAGCCCTGGCCGGAATCGATCTGGACATCCCAGTAGGCCGGATGGTGGGCCTGATCGGGCCCGATGGCGTGGGCAAGTCTAGCTTGCTGTCGCTGGTGTCGGGTGCGCGGGCGGTGCAGGACGGCTGCGTCGAGGTGCTGGGCGGCGACATGGCCAGTAGCCATCACCGCAAGGAGATCTGCTCGCGTATCGCCTATATGCCGCAGGGCCTGGGCAAAAACCTTTATCCCACGCTCTCGGTCGAGGAGAACCTGCAGTTCTTCGCCCGCCTGTTCGGACACGGCGAGGCCGAGCGGCGCCGGCGCATCGATGAACTGACTCAGGCGACTGGATTGCAGACGTTCTTGACTCGCCCGGCGGGAAAACTCTCTGGCGGCATGAAACAAAAGCTCGGCCTGTGCTGCGCGCTGATCCACGACCCGGATTTGCTGATTCTTGATGAACCCACCACCGGCGTCGATCCGCTTGCACGCGCGCAGTTCTGGGAGCTGATCGGTAGCATTCGCGTCGATCGCCCCGGCATGAGCGTCATCGTGGCTACCGCCTACATGGACGAGGCACAGGACTTCGACTGGCTGGTGGCGATGGATGACGGCCAGATTCTGGCTACAGGCACCCCGGCCGAGCTGCTGGAGCGAACCGGAAGTGATTCGCTGGAAAGTGCATTCGTCGCGCTGCTGCCCGAGGAAAAGAAGCGTGGCCATGCACCGGTGGTGATTCCACCGTTGGAGGCCGACGAAGACGATATCGCCATCGAAGCGAAGGACCTCACGATGCGGTTCGGCGATTTCGTCGCCGTCGACAGCGTGAGCTTCCGTATCCGCCGGGGCGAGATCTTTGGTTTTCTGGGCTCCAACGGCTGTGGCAAGTCCACCACCATGAAGATGCTAACTGGCCTGCTGCCGGCCAGCGAAGGTCAGGCCTGGCTGTTCGGCCACGAGATCGATCCGCATGACCTCGACACGCGCCGACGCGTGGGCTACATGTCGCAGGCCTTCTCGCTGTACAGCGAACTGAGCGTGCGCCAGAACCTGGACCTGCACGCGCGTCTGTTCCATGTGCCCGCGGCGGACATTCCTGCGCGCGTGCAGGAAATGGTCGAGCGCTTCGGTCTGGAAAAGGTACTGCACGAGTTGCCCGAGTCGCTGCCGCTGGGCATTCGTCAGCGCTTGTCCTTGGCGGTAGCCATGGTGCACAAGCCGGAGCTGCTGATCCTGGACGAGCCGACCTCGGGCGTGGACCCGGTTGCCCGCGATGCCTTTTGGCGATTGCTGGTGCAACTGTCGCGACGCGACAAGGTGACCATTTTCATATCCACCCACTTCATGAACGAGGCCGAGCGCTGCGACCGCATGTCCATGATGCATGCGGGCAAGGTTCTCGACAGCGACGTGCCTGCGAAGTTGGTGGAAAAGCGCGGCGCAAAGAACCTGGAAGAAGCCTTCATCGGCTATCTGCTCGATGCGGGAGGCGGCACGCCGCCGGCAGACAAGAAGGAAGCGACTGCCAGCGCCGACACTCCCAGCGAGCCCCCGGCACATGTGCGTCAACGTTTCAGTCTGCAGCGCCTGCTCAGCTACGCCTGGAGAGAGGCGCTAGAACTGCAGCGCGACCCGGTGCGCGCCACGCTGGCACTGGGCGGTTCGCTGATCCTGATGGTGGTGATGGGATTTGGCATCGGCACCGACGTCAACGATCTGCGCTACGCAGTGCTCGACCTCGACCAGACCACGCTGTCCCACAACTACCAACTCGACATCGCCGGCTCCACTTATTTTCTCGAACAACCACCGCTCACCAGCTACGAAGACCTGGACCGGCGCATGAAAAACGGTGAGTTGGCCATGGCACTGGAGATCCCGCCCGGCTTCGCCCGGGACGTGGCGCGCGGCAGGCCGGTGGCCATCGGCGCCTGGTTCGACGGTGCGATGCCCCAGCGCGCCGAGACCGTGCAGGGCTACCTGCAGGGCATGCACCAGCACTGGCTGTCCGAACAGGCGCGTCGGCAGTACGGCGAGGCGGCACTCGGCAACATCTCTGTGGAAAACCGCTTTCGCTATAACCCCGACGTCAAGAGCCTGCCAGCGATGGTGCCGGCCGTCATCCCCATCCTGCTGTTGATGCTGCCGGCCATGCTCACCGCGCTGGCCGTGGTACGAGAGAAGGAAATGGGCTCCATCATCAACCTCTACGTCACCCCGGTCACGCGCACTGAGTTCCTGCTCGGCAAGCAACTGCCCTACGTGGGTCTGGCGATGCTCAACTTCCTGCTGATGACGCTGCTGGCGGTGACCGTGTTCGACGTTCCGATCACCGGCAGCTTCCTCACCCTGGCCACTGCTTCGTTGCTCTTTTGCTTCATCTCCACGGGCATGGGCCTCCTCGCTTCGGCGGTGACCAAGAGTCAGATCGCGGCGATGTTCTTCGCCATGATCGGCACGTTGATCCCGGCCATGCAGTACGGCGGCATGATCGATCCGGTGTCGTCTCTGAAGGGAAGCGGACGCATCATCGGCGAGATCTACCCGGCCAGCCACATCTTCGCCATCAGTCGCGGGGTGTTCAACAAGGCGCTCGGGTTCAGCGACCTGTCGGCCTCGTTCTGGCCCCTGCTGCTGGCGGTGCCCGTCATTTTGGGTCTGGCCATTCTGCTGCTCAAGAAACAGGAGAGTTGAAGATGCTGCGCAGAAAGATCGAGAACATCTACCGACTCGGCGTCAAGGAACTGTGGAGTCTTTGGCGTGACCCGGTGATGCTGGTGCTGATCCTGTTCGTGTTCACATTCGCGGTGTATTCCTCGGCCAGTTCCGCGCCCGAAACGCTGAACAATGCACCGATTGCCATCGTCGACGAGGATCAGTCGCAACTGTCGCAACGCATCGTCTCTGCCTTCTACCCGCCCGAGTTCACGCCTCCGATCATGATCGACCAGTCGCAGGTCGATGCGGGCATGGACGCGGGCGACTACACTTTCGCGCTGATCATCCCGCCCAACTTCCAGCGCAACGTGTTGGCGGGCCGGCGGGCCGAAATCCAGCTGAACACCGACGCCACCCGCATGACGCAGGCCTTCACCGGCAGCGGCTACGTGCAGCAGATCGTGATGGGCGAGATCAACGAGTTCGTCCAGCGCTATCGCGGCAGCAACGCGCCGGCGGTTGAGCTGGCCTTGCGCGCGCGCTTCAACCCGTCGCTGGATAAAAGCTGGTTCGGTGGATTGACTCAGATCATCAACCAGATCGCCATGCTCTCCATCATCCTGTCCGGTGCCGCACTGATCCGCGAGCGAGAACACGGCACCATCGAACACCTGCTGGTTATGCCGGTAACACCGGCGGAGATCATGCTGGCCAAGGTCTGGTCGATGGGGCTGGTTGTGCTTGTCGCCGCCGCACTATCGCTGAATATTGTCGTACGCGGTGCGCTCGGTGTGCCGGTGGCAGGCTCGCTAGGGCTGTTCTTCGCAGGCGCGGCGCTCGTGCTGTTCGCCACTACCTCGCTGGGCATCTTCATGGCCACCATCGCGCGCAACATGCCGCAGTTCGGCATGCTCACGGTGTTGACGCTGATGCCGCTGCAAATGCTCTCGGGTGGCAGCACGCCGTTCGAGAGCATGCCCGTGGCGGTGCAGACGGTCATGCAGGCCGCACCGACAACACACTTCGTGAAGCTCGGTGGTGCCATCTTGTTTCGGGGCGCCGGCATCGACGTGGTCTGGCCGCAGTTTCTGGCGCTGACCGTGATCGGCCTGGTGCTGTTCGCGTTCTCGTTGGCACGCTTTCGAAAAACCATCAGCCGGATGGCCTGATCGTTTTACCACCCGATTGGGCATTCCAACCCAGCAAGAAGTCTGATCAGGAGCAATGAAACCATTCCCCTCAATATCTTCAAGGTGAACCTGAAACTGCAACTGCGCCTCCCGCGCCTGATACAGGAAAACAGCCCGCAATGGCTGGAGAGCACACCGTCCTTGTTGCGCGCGATGAAGATCGACTGGCGCCCCATGGTGGTGTAGAAGTCATTGATATTGGGGATCTGGCTTTCGTGGGCCAAGTACAGCCAGTTGCCTTCAAAGATGTGTTGCATCTCCAGATCGAACAGGCGCGGGTCGGTGAACATCTCGCGCTTGCAGCGATAAAGGCCTTGGGCAGGGTCGCCTTCAAGCAGGGAGTGACGATATTCGGATCGTAGGGCCATGGCCGCCGCCTCCGTTGTTATTATTCAGGCAGGGGGCATGCTAGGACGGGGCAATGAGACGGACTATCCGTGGGGTGCAGACTTGTATCCGCTGCATGCAGCTCACCGGCGCTTCCTGTCTAGGTGCCTGGAACAACATGTTCACACCAGCGCTGGTGTGCAGCCTGCGCTCGCGGCTCTTTAGCGAATCCTCGGAGGAGGAACAGACCCTATCAGACGGTTCAATAATTCAGCCTGGGTTACTGCGCTCAGTCACCGAGCAGAACGTCATTGTCGGCAACCGCGATGCGCCGGAATCTCAATTCTCGGCTACCGGGTTGAACTCAGCCTGAAACCGGCTATCGTCACAGAGGATGCCATGGCATCGACAGGTAAAATATCTGCCTTTCCGGACCCGATCGGGCACGCAGAGACCTGCTGTGAGAACCAAGGAAATAGGTAGGATTAAGGTTAAAGCCAACCACGTAGGGTCGTAGATAAATGGAATGGCCTCACCGAATTTAAAAACCGATTAAGCAACCACTGCCAGCAGTTCCTCGCGGTGAGTGATGCAGGATGTTCCATGGGAGGCCCATCCATAGAAATGGAGGTCCTTCCGTACATGCACGCCGACAATTTCAATCCGCTAGCTAAAATCTTCTATCGACCAATCGATGCCGCCTTGCGATGGTGCGAGCTCGTGCAATACGAGGCCGAAATAGTAAAAGCCGACTGGTACTGCCCGAAGAGGCTCGGGAGCTTATTCCCCCAATGGCCCTGCCTTCAGGCCAATCTTGAAAGACTTTATGATGCGATGCGTAACGGGGAGTTGCCCTATGGCCACTTCGGTGTTTCAGTGCCGATGGGAACTCCATTGGAGTCTGTTTCGTTAACAGTACGCCATGCTGACTTACGCCTCTGGATGCAACGTCACTCCCCAGATCAACGACCTGAATTTCTCTTCGATTCAGACGACGACACCCACGCAAACATCAAGCCGGCAGCTTACCTTTCCCTCCAGACCGAGCGTGATGCCCTCTTGCAAGAATGCACTAAGTTGCAACGCCAAATGTCTGAACGAAAAGCAGTAGCTCTGGAGCAGAGGCCGCTTAGCGAGCGTAGCGAACACATCCAGTGAACAGGCGGCGCCTGAGAAACGCGGCGAACACAGTACAGCCCGGGCGAATAGCCAGGGTTCTTCAGCAGCCGCAAAATCCAGGAAGCGCAAGGCGTAATCAACCCAAAAGCGAAGGGCGACTGCCTGCAAGGTGCGCCTCGGGTGAGCCTGAAGGCCACCCTACGGTTCCGGACTTCCCGGCATGAAAAATGTGGTGAGCCTGGTATTCAGGTTTCTCATTGCCCGCCTCTGCTGTTTCCCTCGACACTGCTCTGGACCCCATCTGGAGCAGTGTTATGCGTCTATCCCTCTGCGAAAAACCCCCACAAGGTCGAGACATCGCCAAAGTACTGGGCGCCACCCGGCGCGGTGAGGGTTGCCTAATTGGCAGTGATGCAACAGTCACCTGGTGCATCGGCAACCTGCTCGAGGCCGCCCCTCCCGAAGCCTATGGCGAGCAGTACAAGAACTGGTCGCTGGATCAGCTACCCATCATTCCCAAACAATGGAAAGTCGAGATCAAACCCAAGACCAACGCACAGTTCAAGGTCATCAAGCGCCTGCTCAGCGAAGCCTCCAGCGTCGTGATCGCCACCGACCGCGAAGGTGAGATGATTGCCCGTGAATTATTGGAGCTCTGCCACTATCGAGGGCCCCTTCAGCGCCTCTGGTTGTCCGCGCTCAACGAGGCATCGATTCGCAAAGCCCTGGCCGTACTGAAGTCCGGCGAGGAGACCTTTCCGCTCTACCATGCAGCCCTCGCCCGCAACCGCGCCGACTGGCTGATTGGCATGAACCTGAGTCGGCTGTTTACCCCTCTCGGTCGGCGTGCGGGTTACGACGGGGTGCTGTCGGTGGGACGGGTGCAGACCCCGACCCTGCGCTTGGTGGTCGATCGGGATCGTGCGATTGCCAGTTTTGTCCCGGTGCCTTATTGGGACGTGGAGGTGAACCTGTCCTCGATGGGTCAGCGTTTCATCGCGTCGTGGTTACCGCCCAGCTCAGGACGGGATGAGGCAGGTCGTTGCCTGCAGCAGACACTTGCCCGTCAGGCACTCCAAGCGATCACTGGCGGCAAGATCGCCACAGTGCTCTCGTTGCAGACTGAGCATTGCCGCGAAGCACCGCCTCTGCCCTTCGACCTGAGCACGCTGCAGGAAGTCTGCTCGCGCAAACTGGGGTTCGGTGTTCAGGAAGTCCTGAATATCGCCCAGGCCCTGTATGAAACCCACAAAGCCACCACCTACCCGCGCAGCGATTGCCGCTTTTTGCCCGAGAATATGTTCGACGAGGTACCTGCAGTGCTCAAGGCCCTGCTCACCACCGATCCAGCCTTGCAAAGCGCGTTCGGCAGACTTGATCGCTCGTTGCGCTCACGGGCCTGGAACGATGCCAAAGTTACCGCGCACCATGGCATTATCCCCACCACTGAGCCAGCGAACCTGGCACGGATGTCCGAACCCGAGCGCCAAGTCTACGAACTGATCCGAAGCCATTACCTGGCGCAATTTCTGCCGCATCATGAGTTTGATCGGACCCAGGTCGAATTGGAGTGTGGCGGCCAACGGCTAACCGCGGTGGGCAAACAGATTCTGGTCCACGGTTGGAAAGGTTTGCTCGACGACGACGGAACCAAAGACGATGAGCCGAGCCAACAGTCCCAGGTACTCCCCGCCGTACAACAAGGTACGCAATGCACCGTGAGCGATGTCGAACTCAAGGACCGGCGCACCACCGCCCCCAAACCACTCACCGAAGGCGAGCTGATTAAGACCATGAAAAACGTGGCCAAACTTGTCAGCGATCCCCGCCTGAAACAGAAACTGCGGGATACCACCGGCATCGGCACCGAAGCCACCCGCGCCAGCATCATCAAGGCTTTGATCGACCGTGGTTATTTACTGAAGAACAAACGCGCCCTAAAGGCTTCGGCAGCGGCCCATACTCTGATCGAGTCGGTACCGGCCGCAGTCGCCGATCCGGGAATGACCGCGATCTGGGAACAGGCTCTGGACGAAATCGAAGCAGGACGTCTGACCCTCGAGGCGTTCGTCGCCAAGCAGGCAAGCTGGATTGCGCAATTGATCGAACACTGTGGCACGCTCAGCTTGGCGGCGCCTGTCGTAGCCGGTCAGAGGTGTCCGGTTTACAACAACACGATGCTTCAGCGTACAGGGAAGTCGGGCCTGTTCTGGTCGTGCTCCCGGTACCCGGCATGCAAGGGGACTTTGCCCCTCAAAAAAGAGACGCATCGACAGTGATGGCCGCCTAGACATCAGGATTTCTCTTGCGCAAAGTGCCCTGCTCGGCAGTACCTAGGCGTTGAGCTCAGACTTGACGTTGGCGCGCCGTCTCTGCTGTAGTAGTTTCGGTGCATCGCCAATGGCGACCCAAGACCGATAAGCGCCGGGTAGCTCGGTCGGACTCTCAGAGTTCGGGGCCTTCTTCTCAGTGGAACAATTTCCCCACTACATGCTCGACCTGATCGTGGTGGCGGATGCACCCTGTTGCCTCTGCCAGGCAATAGCGGTCATCCGCTTCGACGCTCATATTCAGCCCCGGCGCCCATCGGGTAAATACTGGGCGCCCTTTGTGCGCGGATGCGTGCCAGTAGGTTCCGACCCAGGCCACGACAAGGGTCGGTTGGCGAATCATGACGCAGTGAATCAAGCTTTGCGAGGAGCCGTTCGACTGCGCAAGACCGTCAAAGGTGGTTTTTCTCTTCCTCGCCTGGCCCCCGCCGGGCCCCTCTTCACTTTATTCAGTCCTCTAATTGCCGCTGTATTCCAGGTGTCAACAATCGGCTTGCAGCGCCTTGACGCGCGACGTTGCCAGGTTTATAGAAAGGGGGTGGTTCGCTGTCGTTGACGGCCCAGCCCAGGTAGCCAGAACCTTTAAGGCTACGCCACGTTCGTGGTGGTTGACCCAAGTGCGATCAGCGTTCGGAGGCGCGCACGGTTACCGTTTCAGCGGTGATGAATGCCCACTCCCCCAGGTCCTCGGACTTTTCCCGCGGACGCTCTTCGACCGTACCGCTATTCCCCAGGTGCAGCATCCTGCTCGTCATCGGCTTGCCGCTGACGGGTCGTTCGTTGCTGACTTTTACGTTACCCACCCTGACGGGGGCTCACTTCCCCGTCCAGGGAGTGTGTGTCGCCGTTTTCCCATGTAACAGGAGAAACCATCATGGCCCACGCCAACCAACCCCAAGAAGCCATCAGCGTTATGCCGAAGCACGCTGATATCGGCTGTGACATCTGAATCATCCGCCTGACGGAGTCAGCATTCTGAACTATCGACGCGTGCTGAATAACCACGAGTCAAGTCGGTGGTTGACATTTCGGTGCAGGATTTCACGAACCGCCGACTCAATTGATAAACGCCATGGATCGGGGCTGATTCTGCCTCGCTCCGAGGCTCTCTGCGCAAGCACCGAAGAGGCCGCCAGACCTATTGTTTGGAAGGACAGTCGATGTGCATAGACTAGGAAACTAACATGAGAATCGTTGCACAAGCTCTCGCCGCCAAGGCACAAGAAAAAACTCATTCAATCTCTCCTGACGCCACAGTGTTCGAAGCCATAAGTCGTATGGCTGAAAAGAATGTGGGGGCACTCATCGTCCAGGAGCTCGACCATCTCGTCGGTATCGTCAGTGAGCGCGACTATGCTCGAAAATTGGTCCTGCTCGGTCGCGCATCAGTGGCGACGCCGGTGAGCGCCATCATGAGCACTCCGGTCATTACGGTCACGCCAAAGGAATCCACGCAACGCTGCATGCAACTGATGACACAAGGTCATATACGTCATCTTCCCGTTGTAGAAGACGACAAGGTCATTGGTATTGTCTCCATAGGAGACTTGGTCAAAGAAATTATTACTGAACAACGAGATCTTATTGAACACCTTCAAAAGTACATTCGCGGAGAGTGATATGTCCCGTTTGAATGCCACGCTGAACGTAGTTGAATATCGGACCGACGTTTGTCCATGCATTGGATGTCCATATTGCTGTAACCCATGGCCTGGCGCCAACCTTGTGTATCGAAGCGCACTTCACAGCCGAAAAGGCGGATCTGCTACCTGCCATTTCCGCCAATTAGCTATGGCCTTTGGCTGGCTTCGCACAGGCCGCTTGGGTCGATTCAGTTGAAAACAGTCAGCTTCGATTTCCACGGTAGAAAAAATACGCGTCCGAGATTGAAATCCATGTGTTGCGCAGAAAGTTCAGGGCTCAGATTTGACGTAGCAGCGTGCAAAAGCGGCGTTTTCACCACTCAATGTATGGCTAGCCAAGCCAGGTCGACTTTTCAACACAATCGGCCGGTTTCTGGCTGTCGCGACCGGCGGAAAACGATCGAGGTAGTGTGAAAACATTTTAGGGCAGGTTTGACAGTCAGGACTGGAACGAAAGTCGCGGGCCCATGAAAGTTTTAGGTCTGAGGATTAATCAGACGCTGGTAGATTTTACGTAGCAACTCAGACTACAAAACGGTGTATGTATTTTCACACAGCCTGAGCCAAGCGATCATCATCTTTCGTTACCCGTTCGACGAAGCTAGTCCTGCGGCAGCTCGACACAATCGAACGGCTTGCCACCCGTGCCGAGACCGCCAGCACGGCTGAACCCGACGCGCGCTATCGCTTCGACTACCCCCGCCTGGCTCAGGATTTCCAGCGCATCCGCCAAGGGCTACAGGGCTACCTGTCCCCCTCCCGCGCCCAACCACGCGACCCCGCGGAACTGGTCGGCGACTACCGCCTCGACACGCCGCCCGTGGGGCCCTCGCCATGAGCATGACTACCACACCCTGAAGGCGGCCAAGACCAAAGACGCCGAAGTTCGCGTGCAACTTCAGGCCGACAACGGAGTGAACTATGGCGAAGTGGCCCGGACCATGGCGTCCATCGAGCGAGCGGGGATTACCAAGCTTTCGGTGATTACAGCGAAGTAGTTTATCGATGGCTAGAAACGTCACGGTTTTCAGGAGTTGAACCGACGAAAACGATAGCGCGGTCTCTCGTTATTGCGCCCCCGCATGTTCGTGAGTTGTGGTGGTGGTGGGGACGGGTGATTTTGCAGAGATCACTACCCGTCTGATTCCTCGCAAACTATTGTCCGCTCCAGATTAATGCCGATTTTGAGGTAGGTCATTCTTGCATCGCACGTGGGTCGATTCGGCGTCGGCGCCTACACCGTGAGCATAAATCTAGGTAGCGGCATTGGACGGCAGCTTACAAACCTTCCTCAGGATGGGCCACTTCTACCGCGCCATGGGGTCTGACCGTACCGCAACTGTGCACGCTAGGATCATTCAATGGAGCGGCTCACTCACCTTTGCGGCTTGGTGTCACAGAAAGACGCAGAAAAGGCGATATCGGTAACGCCCGTTAGACCTTCAATAACTGACTGATTTTGAAAGCAGCATTCTGCAAATGAGGAAGAACAATTTCGAGCAACCCTGCCCTGTTAACTCGGTTTGCATGACCACCCACGTTCATGGCCGCGATAATTCGACCATCTCGACCGAAGATTGGCACTGCGATTGATTGCAGTCCCTCCTCTAACTCTTCGTTGACGAAGCAAAAACCACGCTGTCTAGAAAGCGCAATAATATTTTTAAGGGACTCAATATCCGTGACAGTTCTAGGTGTGAAACCTATGATATTACTCGTTGAAAGAATACTATCCAGCTGCTTCTCCGTAACTCCCCCCAACAAAATTCGCCCCATAGATGTAGCCCAAGCCGGCAATCTTGAACCAATGGACAAATTAACCGACATTATACGATGAGTGGCAACCCGCATAATATAAACAATATCGTTGCCCTCTAAAACGGATATGGTACAAGTCTCCCCTGTTTGCTGAACAACTTCCTCCATGTAAGGGGTGGCCAACTCCCATAGCGGGTTCGCCGAAAGGTAAGAATATCCGAGATCCAGAATTTTTGGAGTAAGTGAGAACTTTCTATTTTCCTGACTTACGTAACCCAAATACTCCAGTGTGAGCAAAATCCTCCGTGCTCCTGCGCGGGTCAAACCCGTTACACCTGCGACTTCGGTCAACGTCATTAATGGTGTCGAAGGCCCAAACGCCAAGATCACGGAAAGCCCGCGCGCGAATGATTGAGCGTAAGAGTCGCTTGGAGCCGGAGAAATCTGATTGTTATTTTGCATATTGCGCCAAATACAATAAATATTTTGATTGAAGTTGGCAATCTACCAATGCCTAGGCATCTGTAGGGCGAGTACTCCAATCGACTGGATAAAGAGCGTAAAAGACCTCTGCACCTTCGCCACTATAAGAGACCGTGGTGTTTTTGGGAATCCAAATGATGTCACCGGGGCCTGCTGAGAGCAAATCAATGCCCACGTGTAGCAAGAAATTCCCGCACAAGACCACACAAACTTCGTCGTAGCGTAGAGTCCACGAAATATCGCAACCATTGAGGTGGAGGATGCCAGCCCCCATAGTCTTGCTCAAACCGCCATTCACTGCCCTAGCCAGCCAAGCCTTACCTTCATTCTCGGCGCCACCGAAAGGTGAAAAATCCATACTATTTTTTTTGATGTGGACAACTTCCGACATGCTACTCACCTTTAGAGATATTAAATATAATGAAAAACCTGATCAAGACTGCGACTGAATCGCTTCACAATCTGAGATATTTCTTCTTCTGATACAGTATAAGCGGGAGAAAAAACAACATGATCGCCTTGAGATCCGTCGACAGTACCGCCGTTTGGATAAATCAACAATCCGTTTGCAAATGCCCGCTTCTTTAGACTGCCATTAACTTTTAAGGTGGGAGAAAAACATTTCTTGGTTTTCCTATCGGCGACCAATTCAAGCCCTACGAAAAGCCCCCTTCCGCGAATGTCTCCAACATGTGGATGATCAGCGAAATTTCGTTCCAGCTCGCTTTTAAGTTGATGCCCACGCGCCCTCACATTAGAAAGTAAATCGTCTTGATGAATTATTCTGAAAACTTCCAATGCGGCGGCACAGGAAGCGTTGTGCCCCATGTACGTGAATCCATGCTTAAGTAATCCAGTGCCACTTTGGATGGCATCAGCGATTTTTTCCGAGACAAGTGTGGCGCCAATTGCTTGAAACCCACCTCCCAGGCCTTTGGCAATCGCCATGATGTCAGGGAATACGCCGTCATATTCACAAGAGAAGTAGGTACCTGTACGACCCGCGCCGCACATCACCTCATCAAATATCAAAACAACCCCATATGCATCACATATTCGGCGAACTTCTTTGAGATAACCTTTCGCTGCCGGCACACAACCAAGCGTTGCTCCAACGACGGGTTCACAAATGAACATAGCAACTCGTTCCGGGCCGAGTTCGAGGATTTTCCCTTCCAACTCAGCAGCAGCCCTAATTCCATATTCCTCCTCAGTTTCACCGTCTTCCGCCAGCCGGTACTGATAACATGGAGTGATAAAGTGCGCACTGAATAGTAGAGGTGAATAGGTTTCTCGACGCGGTATATTTCCACCCACAGCGAGAGTACCCAGTGTGCCGCCGTGATAGCTTTGGTGGCGAGAAATAACCTCAGTTCTCCCTAGTTCGCCTTTCTCCACCCAATACTGTCTAGCCAACTTCAGCGCGGCCTCGACGGCTTCAGATCCGCCACACGAAAAGACCACCTGGGAGAGATCACCAGGAGCTTCAGCGACAAGCGACGCGGCCAGCTCTTCGGCAACGTCGGAGGTAAAGAACGAGGTGTGAAAATAGCTAACTTCATTCAGCTGCCGGGCAATGGCAGCAATGACGCGGTCATTGCCATGGCCCAAGCATGTGACAGCAACCCCACCTGCGGAGGCATCAAGATAGGAGTTACCTTTGTTATCAGTTACCCACACCCCTCGACCAGAAGATAAGACAGAAAGTGTGCTATTCAACGTGCGATGGAGAATTTTGCTCATTAATACCTCGCGAACAATCTTATTTTTTCAGTGCGCCATCGTAGGCGGTTGTAGCATTAACCGACTCGCCGGGAATTGAGTCAGACAACCCAGATAATTTGGACGAAAGTGCCTGAGCCAATCGCTCGGCAGAAATTTTTATACGACGCTCATTTAGGTCACGGCCACGATTTATAAGAGAATCGATGCTTCCCGTTAACGCAATGGCATAGATAACGGATTGACCAGGAATAACAATCGGCGATGCAATACCGGCATACCCCTCAACATCCTCACCTATGCAATAGGCCATTCGAGATTTTCTTATAACTTCGTATTCCTTTATAATTTCGGCCATGTCAACTTTCGTATTAGGCGTTAGCTTTGGCAGTGGATTAGGCAAAATCTGTGATACACGCTCCAATGAGTGAAAAGCAAGAATTGCTTTTGCTGACGATGCAGCGTGAAGAACTACTTCACTTCCCGGCAAAACATACCCTCGTACCCGCGTGTCGGGCCCCATAATTGCAATGCTTCGCACAAAATTTCCAGACAGCTTTGCAACGAAGCATGACTGACCCGTCTGCATCGCCAAGTCTTCAAGAATGGGCTGACATACACTCCTCACCCATTCTTCTGTCGCTCCCATGTAAAGAAGATTTATGCACCGAGGGCCTATCTGATAACAAATCGCGCCACGATCAATGATTTCAACCATCCCAGTCTCAGTAAGTCCTTTCAGCAACCTGTGGACTGTAGTTCTCGGCAAATCAAGAATCTCTGCAATAGGGGCAAGCGAAAGGCCATTAGGGAAACCTGAAAGAACCTCAAGTGTACGAATATATCTTTCTAATGGCTTATCCATAATATTCACCCTAAAACTTATAAAATAATTATCCGGCGAACGAAATCCAACGGTCTTTTACGTCGAACATTTTCATCGTAAGCGGTACAAACCAAGGATTCCCGCGATACAACGGCATGGTTGGGAAGGCTTGGGTCTCGAACACAGAATACCCTTCTTTCATGCCTAAGATTTTTTGGGCCATTTTGACTCCGAAGTATGTTCCCATAGGAACACCAGCAAAATTGTACCCTACCGCATAGTGGATCCCGTCTTGAACGCCTATATGAGGCATAAAATCGAACGTCCCCCCGCATTTACCCGACCATGCGTGGCTCAGTGCAAGGTCGTCACCGAGGCCAGGGAGAATGGTCAGCAACAGCTTCCGCAAATCTCCTGCCAGATCCATTGGCCCTGGGACATTTCGGCCTGTCATGCCCCCGAACAGGATTCTGTTGGCATCTGGAGCGGGCCTGATGAAATTGATATTCATCACAGTCTCTAGATATGTTCGCCGGTTAGGAAGCAGCTCTTCCACCTTGCCTGCTGGCAGCTCTTCAGTGGCAATCATATAGCCCGTGAAAGGAATTACCCGTCGCTGAAGCCAAGGCATCAATTCAGCACTATAGCCATTGGTGCCTACCACGACGTCCCGTGCTTTTATCGAACCACGTGTGGTCTCGAGTTGGCGAAACTCTCCACTTTTGCCAATGGACTTGACCTTCGTTTGCGATATGAACACAACACCTGCTTCGCGGGCGCGTTTGACGAGACCGTCATGATATAAGCCAGGATGAATGCTTCCCAGATCTGGGATGACAGCGCCACCAAAATAAACATCTGTTTGTATTTCGCGGTGCTGCTCACTGCGGGGGATCATCTCGAAATCAGACCCAAGAACCGCCCGATTTCGAGCCAATTCCTTCTCAAGTAGACGATAGTGAGCAATTGAGTTAGCGCCTATGAAGCGTCCGCATGTATTGCGATAACACGTAATCCCTTCAGAGTCTACGATATCTTCTACTAAGTGCAGAGCGCTATTCAGTTCAGCGTAGACAGCATCGCCGTAACTTTCCCCTTTCTCTTTGCATAGCCATTCATGGCTGCGCTTTAGAGTTCGCCCCAAAAACCCAGCGTTTCGACGTGAAGCCCCATATCCACAGTTTTCTGAGTCAATCACCACAACTGATTTGCCGGCGCGGGCCAGTGTCAACGCGGCCATAAGCCCGGAAAAGCCACTACCCACTACAGCGACATCTGCACTGGCAGGCAACTCATTAACGGACTCAGGCGTCAGGGGGGCTTTATCCCACCAGTATGGTAGTTCTCTAAAATCAGCAGTCAAAAACTTTTTATCGATCATATCAGCACCACCAACCCTTCAGACCTTTTGACGCTGGAGGCGGCCTGCCAACAGCATGAGAACCACAGTTAATATAATCACTATTACGGAAGCCGAAATAATCGTCGGCTCCAACTGTTCCCTCATCCCGCTGAACAGCTGCCTAGGCAAAGTTCTTTGTTCTGGGCCAGCTATAAACAGAACTGCGACTACTTCATCAAACGAAGTAATGAAAGCAAAAACTCCGCCTGCGACCACTCCTGGAGCGATCAGTGGAAGCATTACGGTACGAAAAGCTGTTAGCCTACTTGCCCCTAAACTGGTTGCCGCACGCATAAGATTAAAGTCAAATCGGCTCAGGGTGGCCGTTACTGTAACAACCACGAAAGGCGTAGCAAGAACAGTATGAGCGAGAATTATTCCAGGAAAACTATGAAGCAGCCCAATCTTCGAGAAGAACAGATAGAAGCCAAGCCCAGAGACTACTACCGGGACAATCAAAGGAGTCAATATCAGAACGAAGACAGCGTTTCTGAACGGAAACTTTGGGTTAATCAAACCAATAGCAGCGCTAGTTCCCAGCGTGGTAGCCAACAACGTCGTACATACTCCGATAATCAGGCTATTTTTTATTGAACTGATCCATAAAGGATTGTTGAAAAAAGCCTCAAACCATCGCCACGACACTCCTGGCAAGGGATATGTAAACCAAGGGTCGCTACTCACCGACATAGGGAGAACCAGAAGCAGCGGTGCCGATAGATAAACCAATATCACGCCCACAAGCGTATACATAACCACCCTGACAATTAGCGGAAGATCGTTGTATTCACGCATTAGATTCGCCCTCCATTACGACGCATGATTTGACGACACAGCGGGATAGCTATCAAAACAGCAGCAATAGTTAGCAAGAGACTTAGAGCAGAAGCAAGTCCCCAGTTAAGTTCTTCGTTGACGAATCGGGCGATGTAATAACTCGCCATCTGGTCAGCAGCACCACCAACCAGTGCGGGCGTGATGTAATACCCCAGGCAGAGAATAAAAGTAAGCAACGCCCCGGCGGCAATGCCAGGGAGTGCCTGCGGCAGGAATACGGTAATGTGGGCTGTTAGCGGCCCAGCCCCCAGAGAACGTGCTGCTCGCACATGTGTCCTGGGGATTGTTTTCATTACGCTGTACATCGGTAACACCGTGAATGGAAGTTGGATCTGTGTCATGGCAGCGACAGTTGCGAAACGGGTGTAAAGTAGTTGAATCGACGAATCACTAAATCCAATGTACTGCAATAGCATATTTACTACACCATTAGACTGAAGCAAAACCACCCAAGACATACTCCTCACCAGCAGCGATGTCCAAAATGGAACAAGCACCATTAACAGCAATATGGCGGCCCACTTACCCTTTGCTTCAACCATCACATAAGCAAGCGGATAACCCAACAGCACTGTCAGTAGAGTAACCCCGAGGCTGATTAGCGCAGTTCGTTTGAACATTTCAAGGAAAGCATAGCCTTGATCACTTGAAATTTTACCTGATGCGTCTAACTTCTCTAACTGATCAGTAGCCCATTTAAGATAGAAAAAGCTTTTGGTATTACTTGCATTTCCTATAACGCTCCATACCGCTTTTTGCTTCCATGCTGGATGTGCTGATTCAAGCCTTAGCCGCCAGTCGGCTTGCTCGCCAGACGCTGGAGCCGATAACTTTTTCATCGTTCCGATGATAACTGCTCGCCCTCCTACAAGTTCATTACCTACTCGTTGAGAAAGGGCACCTATGTTTCCAGATGAATTCAGCTCGACAAGATCTCGTACGACAGCCTCGTATGCATCGGTCGGGAGAGGTGAACCCTTGCTCCAGCCTTTGATAATCGCGGTCGTACGAGGTAATGAATTGCTTATCGCATCATCCTGAATCGAATAGAAAAAAATCGCAGAAATCGGCAGCAAAAAAAATGCAGCCAAAAATATAATCAGTGGTAGTGCTGGTGCGATCGCCAATAATCGTCTACGCACACCTCGAACTTTTATCGAGTCTTTAGTAGGTAAAACTATGGACGTTTCAAATGAATTCATCACGATTCCCCTCGCGGTACACGGCGTGTACTTTCGGCACGCCGTGTACCCTTTTACTTACTTCGATACCCAGGTAGAGAAGCGAGCGCTTAATTCAGGCCCATTCAGCCCCCAAAACTCAGCGTTCTGGACAAGGAAGCTCTTCATGTTTTCAGGAGCAGTCGGGAGATCTTTAAGCTTTTCAGGGCTGACATTTTTCAACGCGTCCGTCACTGTTGGGCCGTAGTCAACATATTTCGATAGCTCGGCATTGTTAGACGTGTTAAGCGTGTACTGAATAAACTTATAGGCCGCATCTTGGTTTTTTGAACCTTTGGGAATCGACCACATATCGAATCCTTGAATTTGCCCGTTCCACACGATGCCCAAGCCTGCCTTTTCGTTCTTATTAGCGTCGCCAACTCGACCGTTCCAGGCCAAACCAATTACGGCCTCGCCACTTTTCAACAGTTGAGGCGGTTGAGCCCCAGCTTCCCACCAAACAATGTCTTTTTTGATGGTGTCCAATTTTTTGAACGCCCGGTCTACACCTTCCGGCGTTTCAAGCACCTCATACACTTTTTCAGGTGGGACGCCATCGGCCATCAAAGCGACTTCCAAGGTATCTACCGGACTTTTGTGGAAAGTACGCTTACCTGGGAATTTCTCTGTGTCAAAAATATCGGTGATAGTGTTCGGAACGTTTTTCAGTTTTGCAGGGTTGTAAGCAAGGATCGTCGCGTACGAACTGACGCCAACGGCACACTCTAGCACGGCGCCCTGAACCAGCGAGCTAGGCTTTACGATCTTGGAGTAGTCCAATTTTTCTAGCAGACCTTGGCCACAAGCTTGCTCGGCGCTTTGTGGATCAACATCGATCACATCCCAAACGACAGAGCCGCTTTCTGTCATTGCCCGTAACTTAGCCAGCTCGCCGCTCCACTCGTCCTGGCTCACTTTGATGCCGGAAGCTTTCGCAAAAGGTTCCATGAATGCACTGCTTTGGTGTTTTTGGAGCGCACCTCCCCAAGATGTCACTGTAAGCGACTCGGCGGCGTACGATGTCGAACAAAAGCCAGCTGCGAATGCGATATATACATATTTGGCGGCGTTATTCATTTTGTATCTCCTAGTTCGTCAACTTCAGTGTTTTTATGGCAGATAGTCCAAAGCTTCAGAGTCTTCTGCATTCCACTCCACGATAACTTTATTTCCCGCTTTGTACGCGCTGCTTCTTGCTTCTCCCGACATCCGCGCAACTACTTCCTGCCCACCGCCGACGTCTACATGAACGCGGAATTCATCGCCATAGAAGACGGACTCCAATACAACGCCGGAAATCGCACAGTCACCTCCAACTGGGGTCAACCTAACTTTCTCCGGCCGAACAACTATGGTGCACTGCTCGCCAACACACGTATGATTTGATGCTCTAGCGCTGATTATCTGAGAAGACTTCAGCTTCACACGGGCCTTCCCATCGACAATACTTTCGACCACACCATGAATTTTATTATTTTCACCAACAAAAGTAGCGACGAAGGTATTCACGGGATGCTGATAAATATCTTGAGGTGTTGCTAACTGCTGAATAACACCATTGTTAAATACCGCTACACGATCAGACATCGTCAGTGCTTCGCCCTGATCATGGGTGACGTAAACGACGGTCAACTTCAATCGATTACAAATGTGTTTAATTTCAAGCTGGAGATCTTCACGAAGACGCTTATCTAAAGCCCCAAGCGGCTCGTCCATAAGAACAAGCTTCGGTTCAAAAACCAGTGCACGCGCAAGAGCAACACGCTGCTGCTGACCGCCCGACAGCTCTGAGGGTTTGCGCTTGCTCATCTTATCGAGCTGAACGAGCTTCATGACTTCCTCGACCCGCCGCTCAATTTCTGGCTTTACGATTTTTCTCATCTTGAGTGGATAACCGATATTCTCTTCCACCGTTAAATGGGGAAAAAGTGCGTAATTTTGGAAAACAACCCCCATATCCCTTTTTTCAGGAGGCAAATCCTGAATAGGAAGACCATCAACAATGATATGTCCTTCCGAGGGGTGCTCGAAGCCCGCAAGCATCATTAACGTCGTTGTCTTACCTGAACCTGAAGGGCCTAGGAAAGACACGAATTCTCCTTTCTGGATGTCCAGGTTCAGATCTTTTACGACCCAACTCGCACCATCGTAGCTTTTGCATACATTTTTGAAGCATACCTGCAGACGCTCGCCGTCCACATAAGTATCCCTGACAGTCACTTCCGCACCAAAAATCTGGTGGTTGACTGAGGGTGATGATCCTTCTGCAATCATTTCAAATCCTCCGAAGTTAACCATGCATCTCTAGGGCAGAGAAATTTCTACAACCTGTGCCAGCGGTGGACTTACTCGACCCAAAATCATGCTGGTTTTGTATTTATTTTTTTCTTCAAGAGCATTGTTTCTTTACAAGCTTTTCTATACAAGGCGCACGTTTTCAAGACCAACGCGCTCGCGTTTAGCAACGGTAGTTTCAGGAGCTGCTTCAAAATCTCGGGCGTATTTGTGGCCTGTGTACACTGCTTGGAAGATCGCTGCTGGGGCAAGACAATCTCCTACCCTTCCAACTGTTAAAATTTTACTGCCCGCATCTTGCTCCATGAAATTCTGGAGGCCATAGAATAGGGAGTCATTCGCTATCCTTGACGTGACCATGACTACGCTTGCGATAGTCAGCTGTTGCGCGCGGCCCGTGTACGTATGGAGTAATTGTGCTTCACCTCCCTCGATCCTCGCCAAAATACTGTGAGTTCTCAATGCCACGCCACACTCGTCCAGGTGTTTGACGACCCTTGCGAGCTCCAACGTATTGGCTGTAAATGCCGATATCTCTGCCGCAGGTGTTGCGATGACGACTTCAAAACCCTGACGTGCCAGCTTCTCCGCGATGACGCTTCCCATATAATAGTGGTCGTCGTCATATACCAGAACCGGCCCTTTTTTTACCGGTACACCATCCATGATGTCGTCCGGCGAAAGCACTTGCACCGAAGAATCTACTGGGATGGGACGGTCATTTGCACGCCCTACACCATCCGCACGCCATTTGGAGCCCGTTGCCATGACTATGTGTGCAGCGCCGAACTCAACAATGTCTGGAATCGAGAGATCACTGTCCATGTATATTTCAACGTTGGGTAGCTTGTTGAGTTGGGTAATACGCCAATCTCTAACACGCAACCATTCCCGCAACCCTGGCAATTGCTCCCCTTCACGCGTAACCCGACCACCCAGTTGCGTGGTGCGTTCAGCGAGCGTGACCTGGTACCCCCGTTGGCCTAGAGCTCGCGCACACTCCAAACCCGCGGGCCCAGCGCCAACCACTAGTATCTCGCTCTCGGACTGTTTGGGCGCGATATATTCCGGATGCCATCCTCTGCGCCACTCTTCACCCATCGTAGGATTTTGAGTGCATCTCAAATTGGTCATAGCAAAATGACTGGAGACACATATGTTGCAACCGATGCATTCACGGATGTCCTCGTATCGCCCTTCTTTGATTTTGTTGGGAAGAAAAGGATCAGCAATGGATGGACGTGCCGCACCGATCAAATCCAGCACCCCGCGTCGAAGCATGCTGGCCATGGTATCAGGCGATGTAAAACGCCCAACACCGACGACGGGTTTGGTAGTCACCGACTTGATGCCCAACATGAAACGTTCATGATCGTTTTCTGACGCGAACCTCGAGCTCGGTGAATCGTCCGCCCAAGTACCGACTACCAGATCCCATAGGTCAGGAAGTTCAGCCAGAAGTCCTATAGCTTCAATGCCCTCATCCTTTGCCTGCAAACCCATTGGGCCGCAAAGCTCATCGATGATCAAACGTACACTAATTGCACATTTGCCTTGGGTCGCATCACGGCTTACTTCGATTAACTCTTTGAGCAAACGTGTACGGTTGACGAGCGAGCCACCGTATTCATCGCTACGCTGGTTTCTAGGGGAGAGAAATTGAAACGCAATCGTTGAAAAGTTTGAATCGACATTGATGATGTCAAAACCAGCTTGTAGTGCGCGCCTGGAAGCAGCAGCCCACCAGTCATGTAGATTTCGAATGTCTTGCTTATCCATCGCCCGAACCTGGACAGGATGATAACCGCTGACTGGGCGAGACATAGGCCCTAAGGGGATCTCACGCGTCAGTCTATTACCGTTGTAATACGTCGAATACGCCAACTGTACACCAGCAAGAGAGTTGTGTTCGTGGACAGCTTCAACCATTCGTGCCAGCACAGGAATGTCGCCATCGTCCCAGAGTGTCTGAAGCACCTCAGGCATCAAATCGCTGCTTGGATGCACCGAGCAGTTCTCAGTATTCACGATTCCCCACCCACCTTCTGCTTTTATGCCTCGCATTCGAGCATGAGCATCCGGACGAAGGTTTCCCATACCATTGCAGTGGGGAGTTTGATAGAACCGATTTCTTGTCGTGACTGGGCCAATCTGTAACGGTTCAAAAAGCGAAGCAAAAGGAGAACTATCCATTACAGTATCTCAGTGATGTCGTCATCTTATTTTCGTCTCAAAGACGCCGCCCGACCGGGCGGCGTCCCAGTCTTCACTTACGCAATTTGATCCAGGTGGTTTTTAGATCAGTGTATTTCTCGATTGCGTGTAGCGATTTGTCGCGGCCGAATCCTGACTGTTTAACGCCGCCGAACGGAACGGTGATATTGCCTTCGTCGAAGCAGTTAACCCAGACCACACCAGCCTTTAATCCACGAGACATTGACATCGCAGTATCGATATTGCTTGTCCACACAGCTGCACCAAGACCATAAATCGTGTCATTAGCAATCTGTAACGCTTCATCAGCACCTTTGAACGTGATCGTTGCCAGCGCCGGCCCGAAAATTTCTTCCTGCGCAATGCGCATCGAATTTTTTACTCCGTCAAAGATTGTCGGCTCTACGAAGTAACCACCGGACTCCGTCCGTACACGCTCACCACCCAACACGACTTGCGCGCCCTCTTTACGGCCAATATCGATGTATTCGAGGACACGATTCATTTGTGACTCGCTAACAATCGCCCCGAGTTTGCTTTCAGGATCGAGCGGGTCGCCTGGTTTCAGGGTTTTGCTGATCTCAATGACTTTGGCGAGGAATTCGTCCTTGATCGCCTCGTCAATAATGAGGCGAGAACCTGCATTGCACACTTCGCCTTGGTTAAAGAACACCCCATAGGCCGCAGCGATTGCTGCCTCATCTAGATTTGGGCAATCGGCCATAACAATGTGCGGACTTTTGCCGCCGCACTCTAAAGAGACACGCTTCATGTTGGATTTGGCGGCATAGCCTAGGAACAGCTTGCCCACTTCGGTTGATCCTGTGAACGTTACCGCGTCGACATCTCGGTGCAAGCCAAGGGCACGCCCAGCGATTTCACCGAATCCAGTCACTACGTTGAAAACACCTTCCGGAATGCCCGCCTCAAGCGCGAGTTCAGCCAGTAGCAGGGCGGACAAGGGGGACTGTTCGGCAGGCTTTAGCACAACTGAGTTGCCAGCAGCCAGTGCAGGGCCAAGTTTCCAGCAAGTCATCAGCGTCGGGAAATTCCATGGGACTACAGCACCTACAACGCCGATGGGCTCTCGCGTGATGAGCGCCAACGCATCACTGCCGGTGGGAGCAACCTCATCGTAGATTTTGTCGATCGCTTCCCCGTACCAAGCTATGCAGTTCGCTGAAACTGGGACTTCGATGTTACGGCTGTCACCGATGGTCTTCCCCATACTCAAAGTGTCGAGCAATGCAATTTCGTCGCCATGAGCAAGCATTAGCTCTGAAAAGCGTAGAAGTACTTTCTTACGATCACTCGG
Organism: Pseudomonas hefeiensis; assembly: GCF_030687835.1. NCBI lineage: Bacteria > Pseudomonadati > Pseudomonadota > Gammaproteobacteria > Pseudomonadales > Pseudomonadaceae > Pseudomonas > Pseudomonas hefeiensis. The sequence continues at coordinate 2,534,808 of NZ_CP117449.1, read as the reverse complement.
TGCTCTGCGAGACCAACTTCCAGAGTTGAAAGCTTTGCGAGCAGAGGCTACCGCCGCATCGACGTCCGCTACGTCTCCTGCTGCTACGTTGGCAATCGGTTTACCCGTAGCCGGATTAATTGCAGCAAACGTTTTTCCTGACTGTGCATCAACCAACTGACCATTGATGAACAACTTCGACCTGATCTTTAACGATGCAGCCAATTCCCGCCAATTGGTGGTACTCATCAAATTCATCCTGTTCCGGTTATCGGTATAAGTGACCGTTTAAATACATTGACTGCTTTCGCTCGAAGCTGTCAACACAATCTCTAGCCACGCCAAAGTCAAAAACGCATCATAAAATTCCTGGTTATAACGTTTTGTTATCAGGTGCCCATCCCACGCCCAATTTATCGAGCAATAGTGCGATTTCGTGTCAGATAGCGTCATCGCACGCCGTAAGGCCTGTAGAAGATTTCGCTAAAATTCCCACCATCGCGCTAAATTTTGGGCCGAGTATTTTTTTCTTGACGTTTATCTGCCGTCGGGAATAGTTTAATAGACGAACATGATGTTCATATATTGAACATTCAACGGTGATGAATACCAAGAGAGGGCGGTTCCGTGGATGCATTCATTTGCGACGCTGTGAGAACACCGATTGGGAGGTATGGCGGCGCTCTGTCATCGATTAGACCTGATGACTTGGCTGCCGTAGCCATTCAAGGCTTGATGAAGCGCAGCCCAACGCTGTGTATGGATGCGGTCGAAGAGGTCATTCTTGGCTGCGCCAACCAAGCCGGAGAAGACAATCGTAACGTGGCGCGAATGGCGGCATTGATTTCGGGATTACCGGTCGATGTGGCCGCTGTAACCTTGAATCGGCTATGTGGCTCTGGAATGGACGCGATTGGGTATGCCGCTCGTATGCTGCATTGCGCAGAAGCCGAAATAGTCATTGCTGGTGGTGTTGAGAGCATGAGTCGTGCCCCCTTCGTTATGCCCAAAGCAGACCGTGCTTACGCAAGAGGTACCGACCTTTACGACACCACAATCGGTTGGCGTTTTATAAACAATGAGATACGGCGTCTATATGGCGTCGACTCGATGCCTGAGACGGCGGAAAACGTTGCTAACCGCTACGAGGTTTCCCGAGAAGATCAAGATTTGTTCGCGGCTCGAAGCCAATCTAAAGCACTCAAAGCACAAGCCGCCGGCGTCTTCGACAGCGAAATTATTCCAGTGCTAGTGCAGCAGAAGAGAAATGACATCCCGATAGCAGTTTCCCGTGATGAGCATCCTCGAATGATTTCCGTAGACAAGTTAAGCGCGCTGCCAGCAATAGTCACCTCCAATGGCAGCGTCACAGCTGGTAACTCCTCGGGGATTAATGACGGCGCCGCAGCGCTGCTCATTGCATCCCAAGCTGGGATCAACGCCAACAATTTGCGGCCTATCGCACGAATTCTCGGAATGAGTACCATCGGTGTTGAACCATCAATGATGGGCATCGGCCCAGTACCAGCAACAGAGAAGCTGTTAAAGCGCTTGGGCCTGACAATGGATGATTTTGATCTCATAGAGATAAACGAAGCATTCGCCGCTCAAGCTCTCGCGGTAACACGAGGTCTGAATCTTGATGATGATGACCCACGTGTAAATCCGCATGGTGGAGCCATTGCTCTCGGGCACCCCCTGGGCATGAGTGGAGCACGCTTGGTTGGAACAGCTGCGCACAGCCTCAAACGTACCGAAGGTCGACTCGCTCTCTGCGCCATGTGTGTCGGAGTGGGTCAGGGTATTGCAATCGTGATCGAGAATGTGAGGGGTGAAAACTCGTGATCAACAAAATCTCGCCAAGCCTGGAGGACGCCTTGAGCGGTATCTCAGATGGAGCCGTGATAATGATCGGCGGATTTGGCCCTTCTGGTCAGCCGACTACGCTAGTTGATGCTTTAATTGCCCAAGGGTCTAGAGATCTCACTGTTGTCAGTAACAACGCGGGCAATGGCGAAGTCGGACTGGCTGCCCTTCTGAAAATGAAGCGAGTAAGGAAAATCATTTGTTCCTTCCCCCGCCAGGCGGATTCCTATGTATTCGATGAAATGTACAGAAGAGGTGACGTCAAGCTTGAGCTTGTTCCACAGGGCAATCTTGCTGAACGGATCCGTGCAGCTGGCGCAGGGATAGGTGCTTTCTATTCACCAACTGGGTATGGCTCACCGCTCGCGGAGGGTGTCGAAGCGCGAAACATCGACGGTAAAAACTATCTCCTCCAGTACCCAATCAAAGCTGATTTTGCACTGATTCGAGCTGATCGTGCTGATCGCTGGGGGAATCTTACCTATCGCAAAGCTGCCCGAAATTTTAATCCGATCATGGCAACTGCTGCAGCCACCACAATCGTGCAGGTTAGGGAAATCGTCGATCTAGGAGAGCTGGATCCCGAGTCAGTCATCACACCAGGAATTCATATCCAGCGGGTGTATTGCGTGGGGGGTAGATGATCATGCAAAAATTGACTCGTGACGAGATAGCAGCCCGGGTTGCTGCAGATATCACAGAAGGTGCTTACGTTAATTTGGGTATCGGTCTTCCTACACTAGTGGCCAACCATCTACCTAATGATCGAGAAGTAATTCTGCACAGCGAAAACGGGATTCTTGGAATGGGCAAAGCCCCACCCGAAGCTGAAATCGATGGTGATCTGGTAAACGCCGGTAAACAGCCGGTCACCCTGCTTCCCGGCGGAAGCTATTTCCATCATGCAGACTCGTTCGCGATGATGCGGGGTGGACATTTGGACATATGCGTTCTTGGGGCATTTCAAGTATCCGTAGATGGTGATTTAGCGAATTGGCATACGGGTGATGCAGATGCTATCCCGGCAGTCGGCGGTGCCATGGACTTAGCACTTGGAGCGAAAAATGTATATGTGATGATGGAGCTCTTCACCAAATCTGGGGAGAGCAAGCTCGTGAAAAAATGCAGCTACCCATTCACTGCCCTCAACTGCGTGTCCCGCGTATACACGGATATGGCAACGTTTGACATCACCCCAAATGGAGTTATCGCCCGAAATCTGATCGAGGGTCTGACCATTGCTGATTTGATGGATCTGACCCAATTGGAATTTATCAGCGACACTCTGGTCGAGGACTAACCATGTATTATCCTAGTTTCGACTCTGCTTCGGCGAAGCTTCATGAGCGTGCATTGAAATACCTTCCAGGAGGCAATACGCGTACAACCGTGTACATGAAGCCCTATCCCATCTACGCCGTCAAAGGCGCAGGATGTCGCGTATGGGATGCAGATGGTGATGTCAGAATCGACTGTATCAACAATTTCACATCTCACATTCACGGTTATGCGAACCCTATTATCAATGCCGTAGTTAAAAAACAGCTAGAGAATGGAACGGCATTCGGCTTGCCCACGGCTTCGGAAATCGATCTAGCAGAGTTGTTGTGTAGTCGAGTTGAATCAATCGATCGGGTACGGTTCACCAACTCTGGTACAGAGGCGGTGATGATGGCAATTAAAGCCGCTAGAGCCTTTACCGGCCGGGCTAAAATCGCCAAAGTCGAAGGGGCTTACCACGGCTCCTACGATTATGCAGAAGTAAGTCTTGATCCCAGGCCGAAAGAATGGGGCGAAGACGACACTCCTTCCTCCGTGCCATATGCAAAAGGAACACCTGGCTCCGTCCTCACAGACGTAATTACAATTCCCTTTAACGATCCCGAGAGCGCCGTCAGACTACTAAGATTGCATGCTGGTGAGCTGGCAGCTGTGCTGATCGACCCAATTCCAAACCGCGCAGGATTAATCCCAGCTTCGCAGCAATTTATTAATTCGCTCGTAGATACAGTGAAAGAAATCGGCGCCTTGTTGATCTTTGACGAAGTCATCAGTTTTCGATTGTGCTACCGGGGAGCCCAATCGATCTGGGACGTCAAACCCGATTTGACCGCCTTTGGTAAAATCATAGGTGGTGGATTTCCCATCGGTGCTGTAGGTGGGCGTGAAGACGTCATGGCGGTCTTTGATCCTACAAACGGCAAACCCGCGCTACCCCATGGAGGCACCTTCTCGGCCAATCCCATCTCTATGACCGCCGGATTGGCAGCCATGCAGTTATTGGATCAAAAATCATTCGATCATTTGGATGAGATGGGATCCAAGCTTAGAGCAGCGATCAATAAAATCTTAACTGCACGAAAGCTTGCCGGTAAGGCCGTTGGAATGGGCTCGCTGATTAAAGTACACCTTACTTCCAGCGATGTAACAGATTATCGATCGGCCTTTCAAGACACTGAAACAGCTCGAAGGTTATCCGTATTTGTTCATGGGCTGATTAACCGTGGAGTGCTAGTCGCCAACAACGGCCTCATTGCACTGTCCACGCCGATGAATAATGAAGACATCGATCTCATCACTCAGGCGGTAGAGGGGGCCGTAGATGACGTGTTGGTGAGCATGGACACCATTGAGTGAGATGCCTTAGGAGCGAAAGATGCGAATCGTCGTGGCTGTAAAAAGAGTTTTGGATTCAAATGTTAAGGCATCAATTATATCTGATAATTCAGGCATCAACCTATCGAACACGAAAATGGCACTTAACCCGTTTTGCGAGATAGCCGTTGAGGAAGCTGTACGGCTGAAAGAGAAAGGCGTGGCCACTGAAATCGTCGTCGTCTCCATCGGCCCGACCACCGCTCAGGAGCAACTGCGCACCGCGCTGGCACTGGGCACCGATCGCGCCATCCTCGTCGAATCCGCCGAAGACCTCACTTCCCTCGCCGTGGCCAAGCTGCTCAAGGCCGTGGTCGACAAGGAGCAGCCGCAACTGGTGATCCTTGGCAAACAGGCGATCGACAGCGACAACAACCAGACCGGCCAGATGCTCGCGGCACTGAGCGGCTACGGTCAGGGCACCTTCGCCTCGAAAGTCGAAGTGTCCGGCGACAGCGTTGCGGTAACCCGTGAAATCGACGGCGGCGCGCAGACGGTTTCGCTGAAACTGCCGGCCATCGTCACCACCGACCTGCGTTTGAACGAGCCGCGCTACGCGTCCCTGCCAAACATCATGAAAGCCAAGAAGAAGCCTCTCGAAGTGCTGACTCCGGACGCTTTGGGCGTTTCCACCGCCTCCACCAACAAGACCCTGAAAGTCGAAGCGCCGACGGCACGCAGCGCGGGCATCAAGGTCAAGTCGGTGGCTGAACTGGTCGAGAAACTGAAAAACGAAGCGAAGGTGATCTGATATGACTATTCTCGTAATCGCCGAACACGACAACAACGTGCTGGCCCCGGCCACGCTGAACACCGTGGCTGCCGCCGTGAAAATCGGTGGCGACATCCACGTGCTGGTCGCAGGCCAGGGCGCCGGTGTGGTCGCTGAAGCCGCCGGGAAAATCGCTGGCGTGAGCAAAGTGCTGAACGCGGACAACGCCGCTTACGCGCATCAGTTGCCGGAAAACATCGCGCCGCTGGTGGCCGAGCTCGGTAAGGGCTACAGCCACATCCTCGCCGCCGCGACCTCTAACGGCAAAAACATCCTGCCGCGCGTTGCTGCCGCGCTGGACGTTGATCAGATCTCCGAAATCATCTCGGTCGAAAGCGCCGACACCTTCAAGCGTCCGATCTATGCCGGTAACGCCATCGCCACCGTGCAGTCGAACGCGGCGATCAAAGTGATTACCGTGCGTGCCACCGGTTTCGACCCGGTTGCCGCAGAAGGTGGTTCGGCAGCGGTTGAAGCGGTTGCCGCTGCTCACGACGCTGGCACTTCCAGCTTCATCGGCGAAGAACTGGCCAAGTCCGATCGTCCGGAATTGACCGCTGCCAAAATCGTCGTTTCCGGCGGTCGCGGCATGCAGAACGGTGACAACTTCAAGCCTCTGTACGCCCTGGCCGATAAGCTGGGCGCTGCTGTTGGTGCTTCCCGCGCCGCAGTTGACTCCGGTTTCGTCCCCAACGACATGCAGGTCGGTCAGACCGGCAAAATCGTTGCGCCACAGCTGTACATCGCGGTCGGTATCTCTGGCGCGATCCAGCACCTGGCCGGCATGAAAGACTCCAAAGTGATCGTTGCGATCAACAAGGACGAAGAAGCGCCGATCTTCCATGTGGCCGACTATGGGCTCGTGGCAGATTTATTTGAAGCCATCCCTCAACTTGAACGAAGCCTCTGACAGTTTCATAAAAGTCGTTTACTCGCGAGCCAGGATCACTAATCATTGGCCTTCTCGTACATCCACTCAATGCGACCCGCTCCGTCGAGCCGGTCGCGAAAGCTACTCGTGATGTCGCTGCTCAGCTCCAAAGCATGGGCCACAGCGTTGAGGAGGTCAGCTTGGATATCGGTCTAAGCTGGGAAAGTTTCGTTGAGAAGAATGCCCGATTTTGGTCGGCGAACACCGCTGCCTGGATCAACGCGATCGCTGTGGGAACCGGCGGCCCCATCGATGCCAGCACCCTAGAGTCTGCCACTCTTTAGCTGCCCCAGGTGGGGAGTCAACTTACGGCTATTGATATGCTTGAGGCCATGCATCTAAGAAACTTAGTCACCCGTAGCATGCGTCACTTCTTCTCTAGATACGATATCTTGTTGACTCCGAGGCTGCCGGCGCTGCCCCCAGCGAGACCGACCGCGATTCGCCTTGCACACCCTACGCCCCATGCCAAAGCACGAGTCATTAACTCACCCGGCCTGGAATCAACTGCTTCTTCATGCAAAGCCATCCCGCTCGATGCATACACTCCGATGAACATTTGCGTGTTCCCCTTGGACGTCAGCCTCACCTGTGCGTCGACAAAAGTGTAGTGGTCAACTAATCCCGGACACGACGTTAAGTTTTTCCTTGGCCCGAGCCGGCGCCAGCCCACCGTTGAATTGGTGAGGCCGAATCCAATTGTAGCGATGCATCAAAAAATGGCTGATCTCACGCTGTGCTTCCTGCGCAGTTCGATAGCCCAAGGTCGGTATCCATTCTGTCTTCAAGCTGCGGAATACGCGCTCCATCGGTGCGTTATCCCAGCAGTTTCCTCGTCAACTCATGCTCTGGCGCATGCGGTATCGCCACAAACGCTGGCGAAAGAGTCGGCTTGCATACGCACGTAAATGTTCGCATCATCGGCATAGCGCACGAAGCGATGGCCCCGCCGTTCCAATTCGCGGTCGAGTTCGTTGAGCAGGATGTACGACAGCAACGGCGAGAGATCCCCAGTGTTGGCGAACATGACGCTGGATGGGTTGAAAGCGATGCTGGCAAAGAGGTTTCCCAACGCAAAGTGGACAGCCCGAAAAATGCAGATGGTGCGTCATGCAGACGACTTCATCATCACTGGCTGTTCGAAAGAGTGGCTGAAAAATGAAGTCAGGCCCGCCGTGGTTGAATTTCTGGCAGAGCGTGGACTTGTCCTCTCTCCGGAAAAAACCAAAATAACGCACATAGGGGACGGGTTCGACCTCCTCGGTTGGAACCTGCGCAAGTACAACGGCAAGCTCCTGATCAAGCCGTCCAAGGCGAACATCGGGGCTTTACTTGCCAAGCTGCGAGAGTTGATCAAGACCAACAAAACGATACGGCAGGCTAACTTGATAGGTTTGCTCAACCCGGTTCTACGGGGCTGGGCGAACTATCACAGCCATATCGTCGCCAAGAAGGTCTTCAATCAGGTGGACAGCGCAGTGTGGGAAATGCTCTGGCGATGGGCGGTACGTCGCCACCCTCGCAAGACACGCCGATGGGTGAAGGATCGGTATTTCAAAGTACAAGGGGCGCGTCGATGGGTATTCTCATGTGCTGGAAAATCCGCCGATGGTCGGAAGCGTCAGTACACGTTATTGGACGCCTCGGACACGCCAATTGTGCGACATATCAAGATCAAGGCTGCTGCCAACCCTCACGACCCTGAATGGGATGAGTACTTCGAGTCTCGCTGGGGCAAGAGGATGCTCACGTCCGTAAAAGGTCGAGCAAAGTTGTATCGGATATGGGTACAACAGGGCGGCAGGTGCTGCGCCTGCTTCAAGCCAGTGACCAAAGACACGCCGTGTGGCACAGCCGCCATATTGTGAAACCAGGTCACGGCGGGACGGATGCAGCGTCTAATCTTGAGATCTATCACCTGCGGTGCCCAAGGGATGTGCAATTTGCCAACGTCGACGATGTATAACCGGGTGCCCAACGGCACCTTAGCAGAGGCTTGAGCCGTGTGCTGGGAAACTCGCATGCACGGTTCTTAGGGGGGGTGGACGCGGGCAACCGCGTCTGACTACCCGACAACCAGATCCGCCCGTGGGCTCTTGGACGCAAGAACTGGCTCTTTGCAGGGTCGCTACGCAGTGGAAAACGGGCGGCGGCGATCATGAGTTTGATCCAGTCTGCGCGGCTGAATGGGCATGATCCTTATGTTTATCTGAAGGATGTTCTCACGCGCCTGCCGACGCAGCGGGCGACTGAGATTTCAGAGTTGCTACCGCATAGATGGGCGCGAGGGTAATCAATCAATCCAACTCGCTACGCGGCAAGCTCGACATAGCTCGACTCCCCACCTCCAGTTGCGCCCGACAACCAACCCCATACGAAGCTCAAAGTAGTACGTCCTGCGTGGTCAACACCTACCGTGCCACGAGACCAGCCGGTAAGAATCTCACCGTCCGTAGTTAAGCAATGATAAAGAAGCTCAATGGTATCGGCGCCTGTCACACGTCCGACTTGATTACCCATGCGGATGCGGCCGCCTTGGTAAGTACCCCAAATGGCATCATCCTCGACATGGTAATGAAATACGGTACCTGCGCCGGATAGCCCGTGGGTGTTGCCCGCTACCGTGAATCGGCGATTGTTCAAACGCTCGTTGATTTGAGAACAGGGGATTTCCATGAATGTCGTGTCCTTTAGTCGAGATATTCCATTCCATCTTTCGCCTGATCTTAAGCTATTTTGTCGCGACTGATGAAGATGCGGCTTCGGCTAACTCTGGAGCTGAAAACCACTAGATAAAACGCAAGATGGGTTCACTGTCCGCTTACGTTCAAAACTGGCAGCGGCGATCAGGTCCGGTTCCATCCAAGCACCTCGCACCAACTCCAGATAGCGAAAGCCCAAGCGGTAGCATTAGTAGGCGATAAAGCGTGGCCCGAGGGAGGTTCAACTGTGCGGCGAGTTGCTGATTATCCAGGCCGTCAGTGGAGAGTCCGATAGCTTCAAGAATGCCGAAGGTTTTGTCGAGAACGGCGGTTCCCTTTGCTCGGTCCATGCTGACCTCTTTGCAGTTTTCTCAGATGTATCACGATCCGTGAAGTGGGCGATGAAAAACACCACAATCAGCGTGATCCAGTCCCATGATATGAGAACCAAATCAGCCAGAAAATGCGAGTAAAGAACGCCATGACGAATAGCCTGTGATCACTTAAGCTGCTGGCTGCTACCTGCTACCTGCTACCTGCTGCTCAAAGGACGACTAATGTCATTCGATTTCCACCACCTTCTACTCGTCTTCACCGCCTACATTGTTGGAGCGGCAAGCCCTGGCCCCAGCAATATGCGGATCATGGGAGTCGCGATGCATCAAGGCAGAACACCTTCGCTGATGCTGGCTGCCGGAGTCATAAGTGGTTCTTTTTTTTGGGGATCTATGGCCGCCACAGGCGTCTCGGCCATTCTGCTCCAATTCGCACAGGCACTCTTCGTACTCAAGATAGTCGGCGGAGCGTACCTGCTGTTCCTTGCCCTAAAAGCTGGGCGTTCTGCTCTGACCTCTGATGAGCGAATTGAGAAAGCGCTGGCGGTAGCATCAACCGTCTCGGGCTTTAGCCTCTATCGTCGCGGTTTGCTTATGCACCTGACAAACCCAAAGGCTCTGCTGGGTTGGATCGCAACGATGACACTGGGTCTGGGGCCACAAGCGACGCCTGAAACGGTTGTGATCATCCTGGCCGGCTGTGCCGTGTTGAGCATTACTATTTTCTGCGGCTATGCGATCGTTTTCTCCACGGCACCGATGATTCGGGGTTATCGCAGGGCGCGCCGATGGATTGAAGGCACTCTTGCGTTGGTCTTTGGCGCCGCAGGTATTAAGCTGCTGTTCTCCCGCACCTGATTCAATGCCAGCCCTTGTGGGGATGGCCTAAGTTCAAAAGCCATCCACCAACTGCTTGAGTCGTGTGGCTTGTCGTTCAAGATCGTCACAAACAAGCAGTGTGGCCTGCAGGTTTACTTCACACTGCCCTGGGGGTGGCGTCCGTGGAGCGCTTACCATCATTCAAGATTTTTTGTCTACGCGCCTCAGTTACAGCGCGAACGCGATTGTCTACCTTTAGCTTTATAAAAATGCTCTTGATGAAAGATTTTACTGTTTCCGGGCTGACACCGAGCGTTGCAGCTATGCGCTTGTTCGAGGCGCCTGTTGCTATAATCTGTAACACTTCAGTCTCGCGCCGAGACAAGGGATTATGCATCAATGCTGACGGCGGTTGACCCAACTCATAAGTTCCGTCCATCAATGCGAAGATTTGAGCTAGATAGGCGGTTTGACGATCATTGCCAGCGTTGGCCTGCAGCCGCTCGCGCGCACTGGCAAGTAGGGGCACCACGGCTTTACCGCAATCTACGATTGTGCGCAAAAGCTGTCCCTTGCTCGCGTATCCAAGCACTCGCAAGAATCTTTGAGACGCCCGAGAGCGCTGACCACACTGGAAATCGGCCGCTGAAAAAAGCGTGCCTACGGTACATGCAAAATAGCGATTGCTGCTCATATCCGCTGTTCGCCAGACTGGCTCCAAAGCCTCTGCTGCCGCGGCGAAATCATATTCGTACATCCTTACGTAGGCAATGCCGATCGCCAGAGAAGCGCGCAAATTATCCTGAATCGCCTGTTCCTGCGCAGGCGTTTTGCGCGACACCCAATCAAGCGTTGCCAGGGCGTTAGATAAAGCCCACGAATCGTCTTTTTTGATACCCAGCTTGATGCGCTCGACCAAAAGTGCCGCATGCATTCGCGGCCAACGTTCCTCTAACGCAATAGCTTCACCTTGATCCAGCAACTCCTCCGCTCGGGCATAGTCTTTTTTCAGCATCGCCACGCGTATCATTGTTTGATACGCGGTGAGGGGAACCTCCAAAAAACCGGCCGCATTGGTCAGGTGAAGTCGATCGCCAATGAGTCGCTCAGCCACAGCAATGTGGTTCCCTTCATATGCCAGGAGCGCCATGAAGACTGTTGGTGTCACTGCAAGGCTTGATGTAGGCCGCAAGTTTTTTTTAGCGATGGCACTTGCCTGAGAAAAGCATGCTCGCGCCTCGTTAAAGTCTAGACGCTGTATCATAGAAAGCCCTGTTATAGAAAGCTTGTAGATTTCGGAGGGCGGAAAGCTCAGCTCACCATCAACGCCAGTGGACTCGCTTGGAGTTTTGTCGATCAGAGCGTGACGGCCTGCAATGAGATAGCAATATCCCAGCGCATTACGCACTGCGCTTTTAACCCAGGAATTGAGATTCGGGCTTTCCATGTGGGCAAGGCCAGATTGAAATGCCTTCTCCGGCTCATCAGACAAACCCAGCGCTACAGTACGAATCGCCCGACACTCCTCCAATGTGTAGAGCTCATGAGGTTGGCCTACGGTATCCGCTTCGATTTCATCGATCCAATCAAACACCTGACTACGTAGTGGAGCCAACGCGAGCGACCAACCGATAGCCAGACGTAAAGGGAAGTGACGATGCGTCAGGGCCTTTGGCAACCACCGGATACAACCGAGCAATTCACGAATATCACCATTGCGGATCATCCGCATCGCAAATCTCTCAACCCATTGTGCTGCTAGTGCATGCTCATCCGCGTTGATGGCATGCTTGACTGCTGCTACATGCTCTCCATGCGCATCCAACCAGATCGCTGCGCGCCGGTGCAACGTCTGAATGTACTGAATAGTTGACCGTTTTTGTAGGCGCTGTTCAAGATACTTGCCGATTAAGGGATGAAAGCTATACAGAGTTTTAGGGTGTCTTTCGGACTGAATTAGTTGATATTTAGAGTAAAGCGTTTCGAGAATTTCATCAGCATTATCGACGGAGGCAACATTGTTACATATCTCGGGCGATAGCATTCTCAAAATGGAGCTTTTCTCCAAGAAATCGAGTAGAGCATGTGGCAAACGATCAAAAGCGTGTTCAAGGAAAGCATCTATGTCGCGAGTACCGCTTCGCAACGCTCGCAAGATATTTTCAGCCGATATTCCGGAGCGTAGGGATACGCTGGCAATCCGCAAAGCAGCTGCCCAGCCGCGACTTTCGTGATGAAACGAATTAATGAAACCCATAGGCAAATCGTTAGCCGACTCAAGTGCAAAGAAAGCCTCAGCCTCGCTAAGCGAGAAGCGCAACTGATACGCGCCGAGCATGAAAAGCTCAGCCGAAGCCCGCAGAAATGCCATCGGAAGATCGGGCTCCTCACGGCTAATTAAAACTAAGCGAAAATGGTTAGGCGTATGATGATACAAGAATAAAAGCGTTTCATGAACTTCGCGCAGTTCGAACCAGTGATAGTCATCAATAAATAAATAAAGATCGTCTCCACTTTCCGTGATTCCGTTTGCTAGAGCTGATACCACCGCATAAGCAGATGCAGGTCCTCGCTGTTGGAGCATCTCCTGAGCGACCTCGGCAGCTTCCGGACATGATGCCTCGACAGCACGCACTAGATAATACAAAAAAGCTCTGGGATCATTATTATGGTCATATTTGGCACGAATCCAAGCGACATTCTGGCCACGGCTAACCAACTCAATGCTCCAGTCAACGGCCAGAGTCGTTTTTCCACAACCGGTAGGCGCCTTAATCACCACCAAGCGAGCATTACTGCTGTTTAGCGCGGAGATCAGCCTTGGCCGTTGAATGCGGGACCGTACAACCGGTGGGCAATATGTCGTTATAGCCAATGGAACAAACGGAGAGTTACTCATATCACAGCCCCACTTTTTCGGCAGACAGCATGAGCCGAACTTTGCATTTCAACTAACTACTGCCCTTAAATGCATCTCTTACGGCCTCTAATCCTGCGCCTTGCTTAGTGTCCTTGAGTCCGTAATACTCCCTTGAAAAGGTTAGCAATTAAAACAGAAACGCATATTCAATTCTTATTTTCTAGCATACAGGATTGCAGATATGCAGCAAGAGCTTGCTCGAAGGCTTCCCTCTGGTATGACGGTGCAACTGCTAGGCTCAGCGATTCTCTTGGCTGGCTAACCAAGTGTACACATCTCTTGGATCAGAGGTTGAGGAGGTCGACGGATACTTCAAATAGGTATGGATACCGACCGTGCCGAGACTGATCGCAACAGGCGGGGCTCTACGCGCAAGAGGTCAAGCTTGCTATCCCCCGCTTGGGTGATGGCTGCAAGTGACCTGTAGTAGTCCAATTCCTCTATCTGACACCCGATCAAGGCACTAAACGAACGGCGGATGACTGCCTTCGGGACTTCCTGTCCGGTCCGCACAAACGGCCTTACTTATTAGTTCCAATGTCGCCTTACCAGAAGACCCCGAAACATCAGGAAAAAATAATGAATTCTAGTATCCAATATCAAAACAAGTCATCGCATTCATCCGGCTCAGGGGACCTTGCCCGCCTTGTGAACCTTAAGCAGGCCCGTGCTAGACACGGTGCTCAAGCCGATCTCATGGTGGAGATGCTCGGCGTGGGTGATCCGCTCGCGGACGCTGTGATTTCCGAGATCAACTGCATAGGAAGCGAAGCAAAGAGCAAGCTTAACGAAGGGTTACTGCATGGTCTCGATGCCGTCATCGATCCCCCTCCGGCAGTCGCTGCGTTCTTGAGGGAGGTAGAGACAATTCCTGCATACGCTGACAAACACCTGCTCGAAGCCGGTGACGCAGTGGGTCTTTCCATTCCTCCGTTGCTGCTTTTTTTGTCAGAGCAGGGGATCGAGCTGGTCCATGTCTATGCTTCTCCGAGCATTTGCAGGTTGCTTGCCCAAACAGGGCAACTGACGAAGATGACAGCACGAAGGGCGACGGAGACATCGCTCTGGCACGAGCAAGCTGTACTGCCCGGCGGACTAATACGGGGCGCTCCGGGCTATCTCGCTACCACGCAGGTGCGGCTGCTGCATGCGCGAATTCGCCATAACGCGATTCGTCAAGGTTGGGAGTCAGGTGCATTTGGTGTTCCGATCAACCAAACCGATATAGCTCGAACCTGGCTTGATTTTACGATCGTCCCCCATTTAAGTCTGCGGAAACTGGGTATAACGCTGACGGAAGAGGAGCAGCGTGATCGATATCGCTATTGGTCGTATCTGGGACACGTACTTGGCCTCGATAAACGCTTCTACGTCGATCTTCGAAGTGACAGCGATGCCGAAGAATTGCTGGACTTGCTAGACTCCACTATCGACGAACCGGACGACAACTGCCGCGCCCTTACCCATGCAATCCTTGAAGTCTTGACGGATAAAGCCGTTGCAGGCCCTCTTTCGATGATGGACCGTGAAAGTGTTAAGGATTTTCTGAACGGTCTAGCTCGTTTTAGCTTCGGAGACCGCCTCACAGATGCGCTACAGATTCCACACTCACCAGCTGTAGGGTTTCTTCCGCTTTTCGCCGCATCTACTGCGCAGGCTTGGCGGTTTCAACGTAGCAATCCGGAACTCGCTGCTGCTTGCACGAAGGAATATGTTGCCACGCGTAGAGCCCGCGTTGCTCAGATGGTTTCAGGGCACACCGCCTATCAGAAGAACATAGAGGAATAGCGGTGGTAGGTAGGCGTATCTGACTGCCAATCGCTCCGCTCGGTGGGGGACTCAGTTAGTAGGGGGCGGCAACAGCTTCTTCCGGCGTGCTGTAGCTCGGCTTCAGCTTGAGTAGCATATCTAGCGCTCAATAAGTTTAGACCTATTTCATCCCAGCGCCTGATGCATCGCATCGGGCGTTTTTGTATTTCAAAGACAGATGCAGACGTTCGCTGTTGTAGATCGATACCGACTCGCTCACCATCTTCTTCGCCTGCATTAAATCCTGTGGTCGCTGGAACAAAAGCTCCACCTTTTATGTCCCATTGACCCGCTCTGCTAGGGCGTTTGAAAACAGTCGTAGCCGTCCGCCATCGAACACCTGCTGCCGTGTTTCGCGTGCAGTTCCTGGTATATTTCCGAGCAGTACTGGGCTGCCTCTGTCCGAGTGATGAGCTAATGGCTGCACGGTTTGACGCCGGGCTGGCTCACCGCCCGGCGCAGCGCCTGCGTGACCGATTCGGTGTGCAATAGCCACAATCTTTCGCGAAAAAGCATCCGTCACAAAGTTCAAATAGGCCACCCCTTCCTGAGTGGGCACGTAGGTGATGTCAGCCTCCCAGACCTGTTCCGGGCCGCAGGGAATAACCTGATCAGGCCCCGGTCGGAGCAGGTTCGGATGGCGAGGAAAGTGATGATGACTGTCGGTTGTCTTGTGATACGCCCGCTTGCGAGCTACCAATAAACGCCGTTCACGCAGAATCGCAAACAGATGATCTCGACCCACTAGCAGCTCCTGCTGCGGCCGGCACTGCAGCAAGTAATACAGCTTTCGGGGTACCCAGCCGCGGCTGCCGCAGGCGCTTTTGCTGAACGAAATCGGCAATCTTCTCATCTAAAATCAGACGAGCAGCATCGGCGCGATTGCATTTGTAGTAAGCCCGTATACTTATCCCCATGAAATGGCAAGCCCTGCTGATGCTCAGGTTTTGGATTCGTTTTTGCGCGAGGACTTGCCAGGACGTTTTTTTGCGACAGAGAGACCGTAGTCATTTTTCAGGACGTCCACGACCGCCTCAAAAACTGCGCTTTCTGATTGGACATCGCCAGATGCTCTTCAAGCATCTTTGATGCGTTGCTCTGGCGTTAATGGTCAGTTTTTGTCGGCATAGACCCCATCCTCGACGAGCCAATGTATGTGCCGAGGCTCCAATCCTGCCGACCGTGCCGCGTAACCACGTCAGAACGGTCGTTTTGCCTTGAATCCCGTAACGCTCCTGAGCCTCTTTATAACTCAGTTCGACTTTTTCGACCTGGTCGACGACCGACAATTTAAAGGGCAGCGTGTAGTCTCGCTGACTCCACCTTTGCTGATTCTATTACGCCCTCCAAAAAAACAGATAAGAAGGTGTAAACCTTATTCAGGACGGGACACTCTTGCCAAAGCAGGGCCAGAGTCACGCCGGGGCGGCGCAGCTCGGCATGCGCCCAAGCCCAATCAGGCATCGGCCTTTGATCGCTGGGAACTGTTGGTGCTGGCGGAAACAGGCATCGCTCCAGCTCGGCGTCCGACAATGATGTCGGCCAAGTCAGCCCGCAAGCGTTGAAACGGTGCAGGTAATTGCCGGCACTGCCGCTGCTGATGCGCAGACTGGCGGTGATCTTGCGCACGGACAGGCCGGCGTCGAACTTTAGGCGTAGTACCTCTCGGATTTTACGCATGGATATACGCTCCACGACGACCTCTTCGCTTCGATAAAAGAGGCCGATGGTAGTGAATAGTCCTGCGTTGCCGCCTGCCTGAGCGTGGATCGGATCAGTGAGAAATCACTGTCCAAGTGCTCGTGGAATGAGTGTCCAAGTCAGCGTGGAATCGCTGTCCAAGTGTTCGTGGAATGGGTGTCCAAATGCGCGTGGAATCCGCATTGATTGGGCGCTGGCACGTCGAACTCGCGGTTCAATGTGTTCGGGATATCCAGTCTTTCTACTGTGGCTCGTTTGTAGGCATGGGAGCCGGGTTGTTTGCTGACTAACTCAAGCTCGCGCATCAAGCTACGGACTTTGAATCGACCGAGTTGCTCACCGTCTTCACGCAGCATCGACAAGATGCTGCGACTGCCCGCAGCACTGCGACTTTGCGTGAACAGTTCATTGACCCGACTGCGCAGCCGAAG
The DNA here is from genome assembly GCF_030687835.1 of Pseudomonas hefeiensis. Lineage (NCBI taxonomy): Bacteria > Pseudomonadati > Pseudomonadota > Gammaproteobacteria > Pseudomonadales > Pseudomonadaceae > Pseudomonas > Pseudomonas hefeiensis. The sequence continues at coordinate 2,517,888 of NZ_CP117449.1, read as the reverse complement.
CCGATCAACGTCGGGAGTCCGGCGCCTGAGACGCTGGGCGTAATAACACGAGCGAATGACTTCAAACACCTTGCACAGCCAATCAACCAGCTCGTGGACACTCAGTTGGTCAATCAGCGCGAACGCTCGTGGTCTTCCGACATCAAGAGCGCGGTAGCCTTTTTTAGGATGGATTTCTCTCGCTCAAGCCGAGCGATACGAGCTTCCAGTTCCTGGATTTTCTGCTGTTCCGGGGTCAGCGCTTTGCTCTGCGGAGTGACGCCTTGGCGCTCCTGCTGAACCTGATCAACCCAGCGGCGCAGGGCCGACTCGCCGACGCCGAGTGAACGGCTGGCTTCGATGTAGCTGTAGTTTTGCTTGAGCACGAGGTCGGCAGCCTCGCGTTTGAATTCAGCAGAAAAGGAACGGCGTTGTTTGGTCATCTGACACCTCGATCTGGCGAGCATTCTCGCCTAAATGGGTGTCCGGTTTCATTAGACCACTACATGTTCTGGATGATCGGGGTTGGCCATCGCCTCTAAAAAATCTTCATAACCCGGCCCTCCACCCACGTCCTCCGGTGGGCAGGCATTGGCGCCCTCAATGCAGTACGGCACCTGCGGACAGGCAATAGCGGGTAATGTTTTTTCGACCTTGATACGGTGATGCCAGCTGTCACCGAAGTCATAGAGATAATGAATGTCCGCTTTCCGCTCAGTGCCTTGATCAGTGTTTTACGAGCTTCCGGATTCACCGTCTGCCCCCAGCCATCCGGATCGGGCATGCCGTAATTCCCACCGGCAATTTCAAACTCATGCAGATGGCTATCGCTCCAACCCATCACGATCTGGATCACGTGATGCAACTTGCCCAAGGTAATGTTTTCAGGCACTGCGAACCGACGCCAAATCGTTGGAGTAATCCACTTCAGCTCGATGTGCAGTAGCAACAAATCAGGCTCGGGCTTTGGCAAGCGAACAGTTTCAACCATGGATCAGGCAGCCTCGCAGTGTTTCGCGAGTGTGAGAGATACCTTCCAGGGCAGCAGTTCGTCGACCCGATTGATCGGGGGCTCGGCGATGCGTTGCAGTACGTAGGTCAAATAGGTCTGCGGGTTCAGGTCGTTGAGTTTGGCCAAACCCAGCAGGCTATAGATCGCAGCAGCTCGCTCTCCATCGGCATCGGCGACGAACAGATAATTTTTTCTGCCTAACGCGACAGGGCGCAACGCTCGTTGGGCAGCGTTGTTGTCGATTTCCCCACCATCATTGCAGTAGCGCGTCAACGCCTGCCGTTGAAGGCATAGAAAATCGCACCACCCAATGCCGATTTTTTCGACAGTTGAGTCAGTGTTTGGTTAAGCCAGGCGTGGAGTTGTTCCAGCAGCGGGCGCGCTCGGCTTTGTCGAACGGCTTTTCGCTGATTGGGCGGTTGCCCTCGGATCACGCCTTCAATGACATAGAGCACTGCAAGCTGTTGCAATGCTAAAGCGGCCAGTGGCGAAGCTTGGTCTTTGTAGACATCGTAAAGCTTGCGGCGGGCGTGGGCCCAGCATGCGGCCTCCTCCATGGTGCCCGTGGCATATAGCTGAGCGAAACCGGCATAGCCGTCAGCCTGCAAGATCCCGCTGAAGCGCTTGAGATGAGCGCGAGGATGTTGCCCCTTACGATCCGGCGAACAGGCAAACCAAACCGCCGCCGGTGTCGCGTCACCCGCAGCTCGGTCGTCCCGAACGTATGTCCACAGGCGAGCCGTTTTGGTCTTGCCGTTTCCCGGCGCGAGTACACCAATCGGCGTGTCATCGGCGTGAATTTTATGACCGCTCATGACGTCGCGCTCAAGGGCGGTAATCAGTGGTCGCAGCAACTGACTGCTCTGGCCGACCCAGTCGGCCAGGGTTGGACGCTCCAGATCCACGCCCTCACGGGCGTAGATCTCGGACTGCCTATACAACGGAAGGTGATCGACAAATTTGGAGACCCGTACATGGGCCAGCAGCGCTGAGCTTGCGAGTCCTCGGGCTATCGAACGACTCGGCGCCGGCACTTGGGCGATGTGCTCGCAGCACCGACAAACCCACTTTGGACGGACATGGCGAATGACTTTGAAACGTGCCGGAACATACGCCAGCACTTCGGACACATCCTCACCCAAATGGCGAAGCTTCCCACCGTAGCCTGCGCATTGCGACGTAAGCGTCCGCCCAACACACCTTGTGTGATTAAACGGGCGCCCACCTGTGCGGCAACAGCTCGGTTATCTCACTCGCACGCTGCGTCGGCAGGCGTGTAAGAACATCCTTCAAGTAAGCATACGGATCATGTCCGTTGAGCCGCGCCGACTGGATCAAACTCATGATCGCCGCCGCACGTTTACCGCTGCGTAACGAGCCCGCGAACAGCCAGTTCGAGCGCCCAAGAGCCCACGGGCGGATTTGATTCTCGCACCAGTTATTATCGATGGGCACAGCACCGTCATCGAGATAGCGCGTCAGCGCTATCCAGCGTTTGAGGCTGTAATCCAGGGCCTTGGCGATGGCCGAACCCTCAGGCACAAGCTGTCTTTGGGCGGTCATCCAGGTATGAAGTGCGTCGGCGATTGGCGCTGCTTTTTCCTGCCGTATTCGCTGTCGATCACCCAGTTCCAGCTCGCGGACTTCTCGTTCAACTTCGTACAAGGCCGCGATGTAGTGCAGCGCTTTTTCGGCGATCTGGCTCTTGTTGGTCGCATGCAAGTCGAAGAACTTTCGGCGGGCATGGGCCATGCAGCCGATCTCCGTGACGCCCAGTTCAAAGCCTGCCTTGTAGCCGGCAAAGTCATCGCAGACCAGCTTGCCGTTCCAACTGCCCAGGAAGGCTCGGGCATGTTCGCCAGCGCGGCTTGGGCTGAAGTCGTAAACGACCGCCGCCAGATCGGAGAACTGACTGGTGGCATAGGCCCAGACATAAGCGCGATGAGTTTTTTTAGCGCCAGGCGTCAGCATTTGTACCGGCGTCTCGTCGGAACGATGCCGTGCGTCAGCACGGCTTCGCGCAGCGCATCGACTAGTGGTTGGAGTTGCACGCCGCAGTTGCCCACCCACTGCGCCAAGGTCGAACGGGCGATGGGCAGCCCGGCGCGACCGAAGATTTTTTCCTGACGATACAGCGGCAAATGATCAGCGAACTTGGCCACCATGACATGGGCCAGCAGGCCTGCGGTCGGTATGCCTTTGTCGATGACGTGCGCCGGTACCGGCGCCTGGATTAGCGTTTCGCACTGCTCGCAGGCCCATTTCCCACGGATGTGACGCTCGACGGTGAACACGCCGGGCGTGTAGTCGAGTTTTTCACTGGCCTCTTCGCCGATGCGCTTGAGAGCACAGCCGCACTGGCAATGGCTGTTGTCCGGTTCGTGATGGATCAGCGTGCGAGGAAATTGCGGCGGCAGCGCTGCGCGCTTAGGTTGCTGGCGCACTTTGGCTTCGACGGGTGTCGGTTGCAGCGCCTCAAGCTCGGCTTCGATAGCGGCAATATCAGTATCGATCAAGTCGTCGAGCAAGCTGGCCTGATCTGGACTTAGTTGCTCGCTGCGTTTGGCAAACTTGAAGCGCTTGAGCAGCGTGATCTCGTGGGCCAGCTTCTCGTTGACCGACTTTTGATGATTGATCTGCTTGTCCATCGTCTCGACGCGCTGGATCAACTGCGCCGCCAAAGCACGCAGTTCTTCAGGGTTTAATTGATCGAGATTCGGATGCGAAGTCATGCCGCCGATTTTGCCAGAGAGGGCTATGGGCGGCGATAGACTGATGCGCCAATTGCGCTGGCAAGCAGGCCATGGCAGGCGAGTTAGAGCACCGTGATGGCTCCTCCGGAACCGACGCGTTGCCAAGGTAAGCCGAGCACCAAGGCTTGAAGTTGCTCTGCATCCAGCTCGACTTCAGAGCCGTGCCGCACGCCAGGCCAAAAGAAACGTCCTTGATTTAAGCGCCGGGCAGCAAGCCAAATCCCCAAGCCATCATGCACCAGCACTTTCATGCGATTGGCACGACGGTTGGCAAACAGATAAGCACAGTGCGGCTTCGCCGCACCGAACACCGCCACGACCCGCGCCAGCGCAGTTTCAGTGCCGGCGCGCATGTCCATGGGCTCGGTGGCGAGCCAGATGGAGTCGATGCGGATCATCGCAGCAGGTCTCGCAGGAAAGCAGAACACGCCGCTGCATTTTCTGCCGGCCAACTCACCACGACTACGCCTTTTGGATGCGGCACTTCGATTCGGATCGTGGCAGGAAGGGCCTGATGCATCGGCACCGGCGGCGATGTCTTGACCGGGATGAAGGCGGTTTGAAGTGTCAGGTTTTTCTGCGCATGCACGCGTATCCATTTATGGACGAGGTTGGCGTTGAGGTTGTGGGTCAACGCGACATTAGCGATCGAGGTGTCAGGCTGCGCGCATTCGGCGATGACCTGGGCCTTGAAGGACTTTGAATAGGAACGGCGTTCTTGTGGCATAGGCGTCCGCTTAAAAAGGCTAAAAATGGTGTCCACTTAAATTTAGGTGGACACCATCGCCTCAAGCGACGGTGTCAGGAAGGTGTGTTGCCCGGACGGTTAGATTGCGACTCGGGCTGATGCACGTGGATTTCGCGAGGCAGGTGTTCAGGTTCTGGGCGGTCACGTTGACCGCAGCCTGAAAAAGAGCTCAAGGCCGAATTTCTGAAGATGAACATGCGAGCGACTGCGCTGAGCGTGAAACCACACGCCCGGTGCGATGCATCAGGCGTGTGGGTGGTTTAACTCTCGGAAAGAGTGAATCTCTTTCGAACTAGGTTAAGCAGAAGAGCATGTCATCTTTGGCCCGCCACTTTGTCAGCTCTCAAAATGATTCCGGAGCATTCGGCGCATGATTTTGCCGCTGCTTGTTTTGGGGAGCTCTTCTACGAGCTGATACAGTCGAGGTACTTTGTAAGCTGCTAGCCGAGCGCGGCAATGCTTTTCTAAATCGTCCAAGTCAAGGTCGATTCCCTTCTTCTTAACGATATAGGCTTTTGCTAGTTCTCCCTTATTACTGTCTGGAACGCTTCCCACGGCCACCATGGCGACGGCAGGATGCTCGCAAATAGCTCGTTCCAGTTCGGCGGGATAAATGTTGAAGCCCGCTGTGATGATCATGTCCTTCAAACGGTCGACAACGTATATGAAACCTTCCGAGTCAATCCGTGCCAGATCCCCGGTGCGAAGCCATCCATCGAGATATTTCGTTTCCAATGTTGCGTCTGGCCGTCCAAGATATTCCTTCATGGTTATAGGGCCACGGATTTGCAGTTCGCCAATTTCTCCCGCTGGTACCTCTTCCCCCTCATGCTCAGGATCGATGACCCTGGCTTCGACTTGAGGCAGCGGCACCCCAATGGAACCAAGCCGCCGGGGTCCATAGAAGGAATGGGTTGCACCGAGTCCACCCAGCTCGGTCATGCCCCATAATTCCAGCAATCTGCAGCCAAAAAGACGCTCAACCTCCTGCATCTTTGCTTCGGGCATCGTCTGGCCACCCACTGTGCACCGACGTAGTGATGACAAATCAAACTCGCTGAGTCTTGGATGATCCAATATGTACATATACATGGTGGGCACCCCTTCAAGAATTGTAGCGCGATGCTCCTGAATGCTTGTGAGGACGGCTTCTGCGTCGAATGATTTATGGAGTACCAAGGTCGTGCCGTATGCGATGGCCGCGTTCATAACCACGTTTCCGTAGACGTGAGACAAGGGCAGCGCGCTGACTGTTGTATCTGATTCGGTGCGGACATGCATCGTGGCGGTCATTGCGACGTTCATGAGGATGTTCGCATGCGTAAGCACGGCTCCTTTTGGATGCCCGGTGGTCCCGGATGTATACCCGATCGTTGAAATGCTTTCCGGACTCAATCCCGCCACCGGATAATCGTTCAGGGTAGCCGTGTCCCCGATCAAGGTTGAAAAGCTGAGCGCCCCTTGAGTAGACGACTCTCCAATGGAAATTAGGTGGGTCAACTGCGTGGACGAGACATGCTCCTGAAGGGAAGACAACTTGTCAGCCGTGGCGAAAACCGCAACAGCTTTGCAATCCGCCAGAGCGAACGCCGCTTCCGATCCGGTCAGCATGAGATTCAACGGGCTAACAACCGCGCCGATCTTCAATATCGCGTAGTAGGCAATGATCCACTCGGGACAGTTTTGTGAATAGAGCGCAACGACCTGGTCGCGCTGAACGCCCAAGGACTCCAAGTGTGTTGCTACCTTTGTGGACATCAGATCAATGTCGGCAAACGATAAAAGTCGGCCTTCGAAGATGACTGCTGTTTTGTTCCCGAACTGTTTTGCAGCCTGTGTAACCAGAGCACCTATCGACGTCTGCATGATTCAACCTCTACCGGTCACTGGTGCTTTCTGAAGTACAGTCTGCATGTTGGTGTATTCGGCGAGGCCATGCAGCGAATTCTCTATGCCCATACCGGAGTTCTTGTGGCCACCGAAGGCGATGCGTGGTGAGAACTGGTGCGCATGGTTGATCCATACCGTACCAGCTTCGATCTTGCGGGCAACAAGCTGAGCTGCTTCTAGATTGTTCGACCAAACCGACGCGGCGAGCCCATATTCGGTCTGGTTGGCTCGACCAATGACTTCATCGATGCTGCTGTATTTGAGTAGCGGTAATACTGGCCCGAACGCTTCTTCAACGACGCACCGTGCATCCTCAGGTGGGTTATCAACAATGGTTACCGGAATAAAGTAACCCTTCTCTTTTGTTAGTTCGCCGCCCAACAGAAATCGCTGTTGATTGTCTTTGCAGTCTTGCAGAAGCTCTTTCACTTTTTCGAACTGCATTTTGTTTTGCAGCGGGCCGAGTTCAACTCCGGGTTCCATGCCATTGCCCATTTTTACGGTACGCGCGTAGGCCACGAGCTCACGAGCGACATCGTCATAGACCTCTTCGTGGATATAAAGGCGCTTGCCTGCGACGCAGAATTGTGCGCTGTTGGAAAAACACGCCCAGAACAGGTCTTTCGCGATCGCTTTTGCATCGACGTCTGGCAGCACGATCGCAGGATCGTTGCCGCCAAGTTCCAATGTCAAACGTTTGAGATTGACGGATGCGCTCTGCATTACACGCTTGCCCGTCGCGGTAGAGCCCGTGAAGGAAATTTTCCCGATGCCGGGATGTTCGGTCATCCACTGGCCAAGTTCATTACCGCCAGAGAGGACGTTCAGCACGCCTGCTGGTAGTACCCTGTTAGCCAACTCCCCGAACCAGAGGGTGCACAGCGGTGTGAAGGGAGAAGGCTTCAGCACCATCGTATTTCCCGCCAACAGGGCAGGAGCAATTTTCCAAATCGCGAGCAGTAGCGGAAAATTCCATGGCGTAATGGCACCGATGACTCCAATAGGAGTATAGCGCGTAACAATCGCTTCGTCCCCATCTCGCAGAACTACCTCGTCTTTGAGCGATTGCTTGGCGATTTCGCGACACCAATGTATGGACCCTCCAATCTCCCATTCAGCGCCAGCCCGTCCTTTCCCTTGCTCGGTAATGAGCAGCTCGATAAATGCTTCCTGGTTTTCTTCAATTAGGTTGCCCAACGCACCTACGAGACGTTGGCGCTCGGTAATCGGTGTGGAGCTCCAAGCAGAAAATGCATCGCTCGCGGCCTGCACCGCTTCTTCAAGCTGCTCACGCGAAGCAAGAGGGAATTGGCAGATGGGTTCCTCTGTAGCGGGGTTGATTGCCGTAGCGGTCTCCATGGCGCTAACCATTCGACCGTTGATACTCAGGGCAAATTTGAGGGATTTCATCAAGTCTCCTTTGGCCTTCCGGCACATTCTTGTTATTTGGAAACTTGTCTTAGGCAAAGACCAAGCCAAATAGCTTGAGGTGCCGGATTTACTGAGCTCCGGCATGTGAAACGTGGAAAAGCGCTCAAGGGAAGACAGCGAACTGTTCAATTCCTGAACAAAAAGCAGGCTTGCTGTTCAGAAATTAGACGGCCTTTTAGCGTCTGAGGTATTTATATAAAGTCGTGCGAGATACCCCAAGGGATTTGGCCGCGGCGCTTATATTTCCGTTGTGCGCGTATAAAGCTCTGCTAACCCAACTCTCTTTAAGGCCTTCTAGCGATTCGGCGGCAGACATCAATGTGGTTTTCTCCAGCATGATAACGTCCATTTTGTTGTTTTCTACTAACTCCTCTGGCAAAGAATCCAGCTGGATGACGCGGCCAGGACCAGCAAGGGCACATGCCACCTCAAGCACGTGGCGTAGCTCTCGAATGTTGCCCGGCCAATCGTAAACCTGCATGAGCGACCTGATGTGATCGGGCAACTGAATCGGCCCATCCGCCGAAAATTCGGCAAGAAGCCGGTCGATGAGCTCCGCGATATCGTTACGATTACGCAACGCCGGCAGTGGAACGCTGAACCCATTGAGTCGAAAATAAAGGTCTTCACGAAAAGCGCCATCCTGTGCCATTCGCTTTAGGTCGCGGTGAGTTGCAGACAGCACGATGAGGTCAAGTTTAAGCTCATGATGGCCTCCTATTCGGGTATTGGTGCGCTCCTGAAGTGTTCGAAGCAGTCGGGATTGCAAAGCAAGGGGCATATCGCCTATCTCATCGAGAAACAGCGTACCTCCTTGCGCCTTTTCGATTTTGCCCGCTGCCCCCCCTTTCCGGCTCCCTGTATAGGCTCCCTCTTCGTAACCGAACAACTCCGCTTCCGCTAGGCTCTCAGCGATTGCAGAACAGTTGATTGCGATGAAGGGTTTACCCGGGCGAATGCGCTCGTGAAGACGACGGGCAACCCACTCTTTTCCGGTCCCGGTTTCACCTCGAAGCAAAACCGGAATACCGCGTCTCAACACTAATTCAGCCTGCTCAAGAAGGGCATCAATCGGCGCGTCGTTACGAGTTGAATGGTTGCCGGGCTTAACAACAGGCAGCTTGCTGCCTGCAGGACCGGGAGAGTGGCGCAAACTGACAATATAGAGACGCGTCCCAAAACCGGTGCGTACCGCGAAGGGAACTCCACGACCGGCATCCAAGGCCGTCGCGAAAAGATCCTGCTCAAAGAGCTGATCGAAATGAACAGTCTGTCCATCCCGTATAATGTTTTGATCAAGATTAAACATCTGCTTCGCGACTCGATTGGCGGCCACCATCCGGCCGTCATCGCGTACCAAGAGCAAGCCTTGGAAAGGCGTGCCGATGAGTCTCGGGTCTTCATGCATCCCGAACAAAACCCCGATCGTACTGACCTCGAATAGTCTGTTTTCGATGGAGCGTGCCGCCATGCTGACACGTTGAAGCGCGCGCGGGTCCAGGTTCGAATTAAACCCAGTGACGTCCAGTACGCCAGTAAGGGACCCATCCAGGCCGAATACAGGCGCGGCGGCGCAGCTGAAATGGCTGAGCTCTTCAAGGAAGTGTTCCGCTCCTTGAATGACCGATACTTCCAGCTCACTCAAGGCGACCGCTGGAGCATTCGTGCCGATTTCAGTTTCAGCCAGGCGCCGACCACATTGCAGCGGCAAGCGAAGCTCTTTCGGAGCGTCATTATGATTCCCTGCCGTGTGCAGAATGGTCCCATCTGCGCTCGCGAGCAGTACAACCCAATTCGGAGATCGCATTGAGTTCCAGAGGTTCGCAATGTCAGGCGAGGCGATATCGATCACCATTTGGTGCTCTTCGCTAACTCTGCGAGCTTCTCCGATGCTTATCGAGTGGCTGAAAAACATGCGATCTGCCGGGTGGACCCCAGCGGCGACCGTGCGCTCCCATGAGCGAAGTATCGATCGAGGAATCTCGGCGCAAGGGCCTCGATCACCCTCTAAAAAAGACTGTTTGACTTCGGCAATATCGCGTAGTGGCAGACGTGGAATCATGACTCTAACCGACTCGTTTTAAAAAGCATTTAGGATGTTGTTATTAAACCGTCCTCGCGCTTAGGGGGATTGGCAATCTATCGTGCCCCAGCGGTATGTTTAGCCCCGTACCAAAGGATGGGCTTTTGGCTTGATTTGCGCAACGTCATCGAGCCGCCATTGGCCGTCAAACTGCCCAAGCGAATATCACCCGCTTTGAGCTGAGCGCACCAGCAGTTGCCGCTGAATTTTAGTGTGTGAATCGCCCCGGATTTTCTGGACACCTTGCAAGCTCATTATGTAACGCTTTTCAAAAACGACCGTTGTATCCAGGCAGCGCATGAACAGATTCATCAACAAAGGACTGATCATCCCACCTTGGGGTGTACCGCTGTCACGCGGCACCTCAATGCTATCAACCGTTTCAAACGGTGCTTTAAGCCACCGCTCGATATACAGCACAATCCAGTCGTCCTTCACATGATGCCTAGCCGCCTTGAGCAGCAGTTCATGATCGATGGGATCAAAAGCTCCGTTGATATCAAACTCCACCACCCAATTCGCATTCCAGCAGCACCTGCGAGAGATCTCCACCGCTTGTTTGGCTGACTTTCCAGGCGATATACAAACAGCCTGTCCAGACCAGGTTCAACAAGAAGCTTGACGATTGTCTGAGCCACCCTGTCAGCGACTGTCGGGATACCCAGCTTGCGTTTGCCTCCTGATTGATTCGCAATTTCCACCTGCCGTACCGCTGGAGGAAAATAGGAGCCCGATGACATCCGGTTCCAAACCCTGTAAGCGAGTGCTTGGCTAATCTTGTGGTCAGCAGCCTGCCAATCGAGAGAATAATCCCCGCTACGGCTCATGCAGACTCCTTGAGCAAGCGACTGGGATCAGGTTATCTAGCATTCGGCGGGGCCGGACCCGGCTCACCCGATATGGGATTCACCTTAAATAATTGTCAATTCAGTAGACAATTTCTCCTTTACCAATAAAATGCGGCTCACGAAACCATGGGGACACATTTGAAGATGACAAAATCATCGCCGCGTATGCTGATGGTGGCTAACGCATTGAAAGCTTGCTATTGGTTCGAAGACGCCTTGAGGAAAAACCAGGAGGCCCACGGTATTCCTACCGTAACTCGTAGCCAGGCATTTCTACTCGCCAACATCGTCAATGGTGAACACCGAGCAACACGTTTGGCACGGCTGCTGGGTATCAGTCGCCAAGCAATCAGCAAAATGCTAAATGACTTAGTTGACCAGGGTGTGTTAGAAACCACTCCGGATCCAAATGATGCGCGCGCTCAGCTAGTAGTTTTCACAGCTCGCCACGAGCCTATTCAAATGGCAACCAAGTCTATTTTATTCCAACTCGAGGAAGAGCTCGAAATCAAGTTTGGCAAGGAAAAATTGAATATTGTACGTGATGTACTCGCTGAAGATTGGGGCCCAGCACCTTTGCTAGAAGCCATCGAATCCTAAAAACGGTCCCCTGCTGCTGGGAAAACCGAAACAACTGAGTAACCTCTGCTCAACGAAATTTTCGCTCGTGCCACCAGGGATAGAATGCCGGACGATCCTTGCTAGGGCTCAATTCAAATTTCGCTGGCCGCTTTGCAAGAAACGACTCTACACCTTCCCTGGCATCTATTGATGCGCCCATGAACGCCATTGTTCGTGAGTCTATAATGTGCGCTTCAATAGGATGATCAGCACCAAGCATGCGCCATATTAGTTGCCTATTCAGCAAATTAGACATGGCGGAGGTGTTGTCGGCTATCTCGCGAGCTAAGTTACGTGCGGCAGGCAATAACTCATCCGGCTCATGAATACTACGAATCAAACCACCGCGCAACGCTTCTTCGGCATGGAAGATCCTGCCAGTAAATGCCCATTCAAGCGCCAACATTGGCCCGACTAGACGCGGTAGGAACCAACTGGATGCAGCCTCCATTGTAATGCCCCGGCGTGCGAAAACGAATCCAAATCGGGCGTTTGATGAAGCCAGTCGTATATCCATTGGCAGTGTCATTGTTATTCCTATACCTACAGCAGCACCGTTCAACGCACCAATCACAGGCTTCGTTGACTCAAATATTCGCAATGACAATGCCCCCCCGCTATCCCGAAGAGCAGCACCCTCTCCTCCCCGCTGGTTGCACAGATTGAACGTATCTCCACCTTCATCGAGATCTGCACCTGCACAAAACGCACCTCCTTCCCCGGTAACAATGATGACTCGAACGGAATCATCAGCGTCCGCTGCATCGAATGCGGCAATTAATTCATCACGCATGATGTCATTGAAAGCATTCATTCTTTGAGGCCGATTAAGTGTCAAAGTTAGTATATTTTCTTCAATGACATATCGCACAGTACTGTAGGCCATAGCTCACTCTAATTCAAAGCATCGACGATTATCAACCCTAAAGCATGCAAAACGACTAGCCATGTTGCTTACGAATTGCCTCTGCTTCAGCCCGAATTTGTTTTTTGTTGATCTTCCCAACACTTGTTTTGGGAATCTCTGTAACAAAAAAAATTTCCCGAGGGACTGCCCATTTAGTTATTATCCCCTGGTGAACGTATTGTTCCAGATAATCTACCAATTGCTTTCGACTCAGGCGCTGTTCTGACTTACACACTATCAATGCCATGGGGCGCTCTCCCCACTGCTGATCAGGGATGGCAACTACTGCGACAGAGGCAACAGCAGGGTGCTCGCTGATAAGACTTTCCAACGACAGTGAGCAAATCCACTCGCCGCCGGTTTTGATCACATCCTTAATTCGGTCTTTGATCTCTACGACACCGTTGGGATCTATAGAAGCGATATCTCCCGTGTGGAGCCAGCCGCCTTCCCAAAGCTCGGAGCCCTTTTGAGGATCGTGAAGATAGCCCTGAGTCAGCCACGGAGCCCGTACAACTACCTCCCCAATAGACTTGCCATCATGCGGAGCCCACTGTCCGGTTGCGTCCAAAATCTTCAGATCAACCATCGCGACCGGGATACCTGCTTTGATACGCTGTGGTAGTTGCGCTTCCATCGGCAAGGCAAGCTCTTCGGCGGTCAGGTGAATGGCACATATGACTGGACATGTCTCAGACATACCGAACGCTACATGCACTTGAATTCCTCGGCCCGCAGCTTGTCTAGCCAGTCCAAGCGTTAACGCGCTACCTCCAAGCAATACCTTCCACCCGCTAAAATCCGCCTTTTTACTCGCATCAGAATTGATGATCATCTGTAAGACGGTAGGTACACAGTGAGAGAAGGTAACCCGTTCTTTCTGGTGCAATCGCACCAAGTCATCGGGCTCGTATCGCCCAGGATATACCTGCTTGATTCCCAGCATCGTGGCGACATAAGGTATTCCCCACCCATGGACATGGAACATCGGTGTGATCGGCATGTAGACATCATCGGAACGTAAAAGAGGCAACCCCTGATAAGCGCCAAAAGCGCCAAGTGTATTGAGGGTATGAAGCACCAACTGCCGATGACTAAAGTAAACACCTTTCGGTAGCCCTGTTGTCCCTGTGGTATAAAACAACGTCGCGACCGAACGCTCGTCAAAATCGGGAAAAACGTAATGATTACTTGCTTGCGCTAGCAATTGTTCATACTCGCCCAACGTAGGCAACTCAGATTGGACGGACTCGCCATCAGAAAGCTGAATATAACAACTGACAGTCTTTAATTTATAGCCAATATCCGACAGTAGTGGAACAAAATCGTCGTTTACTAGAACCACACTATCCTCGGCATGATTCATCGTGTACGCAATCTGTTCTGGGGAGAGTCGCACGTTCACCGTATGAAGCACTGCACCCAGCATAGGCACTGCAAAAAAACACTCTAAGTAGCGGGGGGTATCCCAATCCAGGATTGCGACTATGTCACCTGCCTTTACACCTGCAGCGGAGAGCATATTGGCCAACCGATTGACGCGCTCTAGCAAATCCCTGTAATTATATCGAAACTTGTCGGAGTAAACGATTTCTTGATCGGGCTGATATCGAACCCCCGACAACAATAAACTTTTAATCAATAGCGGATAATCATGAGCTCCCTGCGCTGCAGGTATTATCTTTGTTCTAGACATGAAAAACCTCCTATCAACAAGCACATTTCGCTTGAAATTTTTACGAAAAAGCTTCAGTCAGTCGTGTTTTTGAACCCCTTTCTTGCCTAAAAATTTAGTCACGGCATTAAAGAGGGGGCGCCCTACTGGCGAAAATAATATCTTTTCGGAGTACCGCCAAACGGTAGAGAATACTGGCTTATTTGGAGAGACATAATTACTTTCAACAGCAGTATTACGCGGATCAACTGTGCGTTTAATTTTACGCATCCAATCATCAACATTCGAATAATGACGACCAAATAAATTTGTCAACGGCCCCGCGAGAAAACCCATCATTCCCAGAGAAGGGTTCTGAGAAACCATGTAGAAGTGCATGAGAAACCCACGCAACATTGCAGTAATTCCTCTCGATGTGTTTGCCTCGGACGCAAGAATATTCTCAGCCCAAAGTATTCGGCTTTCTGTCGACCAAGTCCAAAACCCTTCTTTGCCGTCCGAAATAATTGCTCCACCCGGCTGTCGATCAGTCTCTACAATTTTTTCACCAGCACGGAAAACGCCGGGAAGGAGACCAGCTGATTCAGCAATGCCAAAGCTTGTTCCGCCCGAGCCCATACCGCGAAAAACACGGCCTATGTACACTGATGTGACGAGATTATAAATCAGCATCTCGGCGTCATTTTTTGACACGTCCAGGAAACGGCCACCTGTTTCTCTGACAATCTTTCGGATGGCCTCTTCGTGGTATTCTGCTTGGCGATCCGAGTGTCCAATGGTGAGCACTTGCCAGCCAAAACGATTTTCTAGCTTTGCGATGTCTGGCAACGTACCAGCCACTGATTGTCGCGCATATTCGGCAGAATTGCGGCTGAGCATCCAACCCGCATGATTCGGTGGCATACGAAATACGCCAAACGCAGCACCAAATGCGTTAAAACGATAGAGCCCTGCGCTCATGCCCTCATAATCGTCCCATACCGGGCAGAAAAAACGCATGGTAGATGTAGGCTTCATGCCAATTTGAGGGTGTCTGCCAGTGGTCTCCACTCGCTGGGGGCCACCCCATGGGAAAAGCTTATAGCCTATCCGGGTAAAGACTCCCAGCCCACTAAGGGCTCCCAGAAATCCGCGAACCATTCCGCGATAACCTGGCCCTGGTCCTTCTTCACTAAACCAATGCTCACCAGTGGTTCCAATCCGAACGATATCTCCCTCAGGAGAAACCCACTCGATACCCAGCATATTCCGACTATTATTACCGGTGCTGGCCCCAGTAATGCCAATACCATGAAAAGATGTTGCCGAAGCAAGAGGGGAATGAGACGGACCCGCTCCGACCACATGACAAGTTAACCCATGTTTCATCGCTTCTGCCTGCAGCCGCCCTGCAGTAATGCCAGGCTGAATGATCGCAGTTTGAGACATTGGATCAATTTGTAGATCGTCCATGCGGCTCAAATCCAATACTACAGTCTTGGCATCACGACTTAAATAAACAGCCCCTGTACCTGTGCTGTGCGCTGCAAACTTTAGATTGCTCACCGCGCAAAACTTAACGATGCTAGCTACCTCTTCGGTGGTGCGCGGCCAGACGACCGCAACAGGCCAAGTCGACACGAACTTGGGCCCCGGCATAGAACCAACACCACTATTCCATGCATACGATGCCATTGCGCCTTCATCAACCGTGGCGTACTTGCTCCCTACGATTGATGTCAGGCTATCTAGAAGACTCGTATTGACACTTTGGGGTACAGTTTTCATGGCTTGTCCCCGTTACTAACCGCCACCGCGCCATTAGCTCCTCGTTGACACAGATGGTCGAGAAGAGTCTGAACTTTAATTGGCAGACCCGCATCGACAGCCAATTGATTCATGTGATTTGCGCAGGTACCACAACTAGTAACCATTGTGGAAACACCTACGCTAAGAGCTTCCTGCAGACGTACCAAACCGGCTTGTTTTGCAAAGTCAGCGTTTGCTTCCGCCCCTCCTCCACCGGCACCACAGCAATAACTAAACTCCCGAGTACGCTCCATTTCTACAACATGCGTACCTACCGAGGCGAGCAGAGCGCGAGGGTCCTCGTAAATCCCCTCTGTACCGAACCGAATGGGTGTATCGGGCTCGCGTACAGGAAGCGAATTGAACATTTTTTTCCACTCGCCATTCCAAGGTATGTAAGGCTCGCTGAGTCGGCCAAGCCGACATCCATCATGATAGGTCACAACATTGAAGTGCAATCCGTCTGGCTGTCGGACGTATACAGCAGATTGCGCTAGCCACTGAGAAATATGGAGGACCTCAACATCATCGAGCCGAATACCCAGACGTGGGTAGACTGAGCGAAATGCCATAAATGCAGTATCGCTGCAAGTAATGAGGCGAAGAGCACCACTTTTCTTAACCCAGGCGACTGTTTTTTCTGCCAAGTTTCTTGCCAGCTTTTGATCGCCGATGTCGAATGCCAGAGCACCACTGTCTGGCTCCTCCGCCCCGCCGACGGCAAATTTCACTCCTTCATCCTGCAGACGCTGAACAACGAAATGCAGCCCGGGCCATTGAGCACTGTGGAATGCAGCTTCACCGACATGCAGCAGTGTTTCTTCGCCTAATTTAGACGTATGGGGTAGATTCAACGATTTACACCAATTGGCGCGTTCGTTAGAAGGACGTCCTTGAGGGTTACCGTACTGACGCAAATTGGCGAGTAATCGTTCTAGCGCCACAGGAACGTGGCCATTTTCGACACATTGGCGGCGAAGCTCATAAATAGAATTTAGTGGCTCGACTATCTCTGCATTATTGGTTTTGCAACCAACGTCACAGCCACCACACACGCTGCATGCATAAATACTATCTAGTACTTCGGGAGTATAATCCGCCTTTCCATCGAGCAACGCGTAACCTGTGATCATTTTGCCTCCTCCAGAGTAAGCAAAATTTTTTCCATATTGAATGCTGGGACAAATAAATGCCTGATCTGCGCTTTTGGGAACGGGAAGCCATCGACAGTTATTGCAGCGTATGCAAGCCGCATACTTTTCTTTTGCAGTAGTCATTGTATGTGTACCTGTTGTTCGCACTTAGTATCTTCAACGATACCGAAGCGACCTGGGCTTAAGATGCCGTCCGGGTCGAAGAGATTCTTGGCTTGCTGCAAATATTTCATGATGGTGGGATTTTCCTTTTGTGCAAGCCTGTTCCAATCACCGTAAGGTCGACTAAAAAAGCCACCAGCAGAAGCAAGCTCTTCGGCCAATTCTTTCATGTGCTGTTTGAGCTTAGCGTGTGCCTCTGGTCTTTTTAGATCCGCGGGCAGGATAAGCTCCATATGACAGTTGCGCCCCTGTAGTCGCGGCTGGACATATACGGCGACGTCCTCGACACCCCATCCTTTTTTTGCGCGAAATCTTTCAATAATTGAGATAAAATCTGCGATCTTGTTAAAAGTGGTAAGGAAGAAAATTTCCTCGTGCGCCCCTGCTAACACGTCCTTGTATCGTGTTTTATTATCGGGATGCTGGGATGAAGCAATAGCACTAGCGCTCCTTCCACAAAGAGATACTTCTGCACGAAGCTCAAAGCCTGAAACTATTTCATGTAGATCTTGAATATCACAAACAATTTGATGCTCCGGTAGTTCTGCGCCTGCATTAATTTCGACATATAGTATCCAGGGCGGAAGGGTTGCGGCCAATGCATAAGCATCTAATGAGTTAGATTCAAGTAACGTAGCTAATTGCAATCTATTGGCCAGAAAGGTTGCATTACCTAGTCGACGTCTATGCAAACTAGCTGACAATTCCGCTAGCGCTCCAGGACTTTCAGCAGGAACGAAAAAGGATGCGCTTAGTTTTGGAATAGGTTCACACAACACTGCTGCCCAAGGGACAATCCCGAGCCAACCCTGTGCCCCTTGGACGATACGCATAAAGTCAACCGCTGCAGGACCTATAGCTGTAAGAAAACGCGTGCCGGCTTTCCATAAGTCATCGGCCGACTTTTTGTGTGAGGCGCTCCCCGTTCGAAATGCATCCCCTGTCCCAAATACGATTTCCCCAGCTCCAATAGGATCAAGCACGTCCCATTGATCACGAGACTGCAAAAACGGCTCTCGATCAAGATAGCTAGCCAGAACTGATTTATTTGCACGAGGCTGCAGCGGTTTATAGCTACGCAACCCGTAGGGCAACAACGCTTCATCGAGCGCCTCGAACGTAACACCCGCTTCAATCACGGCCACACGGTCACGTTCACTCACCGCTGCAATACGGTTCATTTTGCTGAGGTCTATAAACACCGTTGGAACGTTTGCCATCGAACCATGGCTTCTATTACCGGGACCAGAGGAGAATATAGAGAGCTGGGTCTTCGTTTTTCGTGCCCATTTGATCAACGCAATAATATCATCGGCATTACAAGGATGTGCAACCCCAATGGGATTAACCCCGTCACTCAGCGCACCACGATAGCCTTCGAGAGATATATCAGATAGGTTTTTAGCAAATTGCTGCAATGATAACTTCATTTAGATCATCACCTCCAAAGAATGATGGATAGGGCGATTGCGCACAATAGAAATAGACCCGACAACCGCAAGCCATAGAAAAAAATTTTGTTTTTAACCATGTCAAACCTGAAGTCAGGTCGTACCTATCTCATATGAATCAAAGTACAAACAATCAGCAGTAACGGGTTATAGCTGCAGCTTTACCCATTATAATTTTGCTCCGAAACGAGCGGGACGCGCACCAAGCATGAACACCAACGCGCCTACATTCAAAACTTTTTAACAAGCGAAAGCGTGAGCGAGTTGATAGACATTCCGTTCACTGCTTTAACATTAACAGACCCTTTAGCTTTAACCATAAGCCCAACTTCTGGAAACATTCGACTGACGATTGGGCCAACTGAGGCAAGTTGCATACGGTTACCATCAGGCTCCAGCGATTCACCGTGAAAGGTGTCATCTTCAATTTGCTTAGCATATTGGCCCGCTAAGCCATACTGCCATAACCCCGACCGTTGCGTAAGGGAAAAATCCACGTTAACGACGTCACCCGACTGTATATCAGTTGCTCGATTTCGCAATGCCGATTGGTACCAGAGGGTAGTCGACATCTCAAACCCTTCGCCTAACATGTTCGGGCTCGTCAGATAAGTAAACGCCACATTGGGAAGAAAGAAGTACTTATTAGCGCCTGGACTGATCGCATTGTGTTCATTATATTCACCGGTCGGAAATATTATCGACGCGGATGCTTTGACTGTTAGCCCATAAGGCAAAGGCGCGCCCGCAGGCCCAATACCTGCTCCTCCAATATGCTTACTCCATGAAAATAGATCAGCATACAGATCCCCCATGCCACTATAACTTTGTTCCTGCCCGAAGACCTTAAGATTTCCGGAAAGGGTAAGGGGTTGAATCAAACCTGAAGCAATTGCGCCTCCTCCCAATTGGAATGGATAAACATACAGTAGCCCCACGCCGGCAAGATCACCGCTATATTTGACGTTAGAGCCCCGTATTTCTTTCCCACTATTATCGTTTAGCTTAGATCCACTAAGCCTTGCGTAAATTACACCCCCATAGAAGCCCGGTTGGGGCGGCAGGTATGCCGACCCCATATCCGTCCCACCCAGTGGTCCACCATAAGCTACCCCTTCAGAAGCTTGAGAAACGGTAATTCGAGCCACAAATAAGAACAGAACTACGATTAACGAAATAAACCTTTTCATAACGACCGATCCATTTATTGTTGTTTTTTTGTCATTACTGAGTCAGAGTATTGCGGACAGCAATGCACGCAGTGGCATTTAACAGGGCAAAACGACACGTTGCCGCTGCTTACCAAGTCCAGTAATTGATAGATCCACTACATCACCCACTTTCAAATAAGTCGGCGGATTCCGTGCTGCACCGATACCTGACGGTGTACCGGTGCTAATTACATCACCTCGTTCGAGGCGCATAAACTGCGACAAATGGGAAATCAGCGTTGCGACGCCAAAAATCATTTCTGATGTGGAGGCGCTCTGCATGATTACACCATTCACCCGCAGCTCGATTTCAAGATCCTGGGGATCGGCGATTTCATCGGGTGTGACCAGCCATGGACCAATGGGTCCATAACCCGGAGCACTTTTACCTTTGCCCCATTGACCGCCTCGATTCACCTGCCAGTTTCGCTCCGAGACGTCGTGCACGATGCAGTAGCCTGCGACATGATCAAGGGCATGCTTTTCGTCAATCTGAAAAGCTGGTGTGCCAATTACCACACCGAGTTCGACTTCCCAATCTAGGGCCTTGCTACCTGGCCACATGACAATATTGTCGTTAGGACCTGATAGGCACGAAGTCGCTTTGTTGAAGACCAACGGCTCGCTAGGCAGTTCCATCTGAGCCTCTTCAGCATGAGGCGCATAATTCAAACCGATACCGTATACATTCGGCACCCGATTTACTATTGCACCAAGACGGGGATTACCAGCAACAAGCACTAACTTATTGATCTCTAAATTACGAATACGTTCAACGTCTACACGCTCAAGTGGCAATTCAGTCAGGTGAGCGAACTCTGGGGGCAAGGCTCGAATATTTCCTTGCAAATCCAATAATCCGATTTTTTCATCTAATAGCGGACCATACCTCAAAAACTTCATATATCACCTGCACGGGAAATGACTTGATATTATTCGGGGATCCGGGTGCCTGAAATCTTTGCGGAGCCGAGCATACCGGCTTGAACTTTACCGGCTAATTGGTCACCTTCAATTGACACCTTGAATTTCATTGTAAGCGGGAAAGGCTTCACAGCCTTCAGGCTCCATGTGATCAGTTCACCATTTATCTTGCCGTCGATGATATCCAACCGACCAGCCTCGCCATCGTCATGACCTGTGAAATCGTTGCCATCTACGATGAAGGTTATGATCGAGTCCTTATCCCCCATAGGGGTTTTGGTGATACAGTTCCAACGACCATGCAATGTACTCATGTTAGCTCCTCTTTTGTGTGTTTAACGCAGACTTAGTTGCTGTGAAAGGTCTAATACCAGCGCATCTACCTGAGTGGCATTCGTTACTGCACCAAAAATGTAAAAATCGGGTCGCACTAATATTGTCTCGACGCCCTCCTCCTTGAACCATTCGCTATAAGTGCCCTCGAAGTCCAACTCAGCATCAACGTGCACTGTTTTACCGCCTATTTTTTTCCACAATGCCTGGATAGACGGTGACATATGCTCATGGGGATCTTGGTTTAGCCCTAACAACATGAAGCGGCCAGCCCCACACAACTCGTCAAAATTGGCCATACATTCACCAAGACGCACTCGGCCCTGTTGACAAAATGTGCCAGCAAGCGGCGCATTTTCGGCTAGCGTGCCTTTTTCCAAGAAACTAACCAGTGGTGGTTGGCTGCCCCCAGAATCGCGTGCTTGACGAAGACCTAGGTCCCGCTGAGCTATAGCTACCGGATCGATCTCGCAGATCAATTCACCAAGCATCACTGCATACTCGGTGAGTCCTTGGACATTCTGGCTACGTTCTTCGGTATAGGGTTTGACCGCGTCCAAAGGAACCCGATGGTTAAGAAACAGATCCAGACGCCAAGCCAAATTCGCGGTATCACGCAACCCTGAATTCATGCCTTGGCCGAGGAACGGTGGCATCAGGTGCGCTGCGTCCCCCGCTAAAAATACGCGTCCTTTACTCCATTCTTTTGCCCAGCGCGCACGAAAGGTATATACCGCGTGACGGACTAACTCCACATTCTCGGGTGAAACGTTCCATTCCTTTAAGAGACTCCAAGCAGTCTCTGCACAGTTCATGTCTGCTTTCGACTCGCCCGGTAATAGCATGAACTCAAAACGACGGCGACCTGGACCAGATGGAGCCATAGTTGTCGGACGGTCGTACATCGTCTGTGCGAGAAATGGATCCCAGGTGCGTTCGACAGTGGGCTTTACATCCACTACAAGCCAGTCGTATTCAAAACCAAGGTCGGTATATTCAATGCCGCATTGGCTTGCAACGACGCTATTGGCACCGTCGCAGCCCACGACAATTTGGGCTGCGATTTGCTCAATCGGCGCTCCCACACTCGCGGTCCCATCAATTGCAGACCGCGTGAAACTTACGGTGGCCGTGTCGGTATCCTGTGTCACTGATGTAACTACTCGGCCCCGCAGCAGTTGCACGTTTTGGTTAGCGAGGATCACTTTTTCAATTAGCGCCTCCGCATCAGGCTGATTGAAACTTTGCATTTCTGGCCAACCGGACTCAGCACGCGCCCGAAACGACATACTCAATAGCACTTCCCGTCCTGCCCCGAGAAAAACCGCCTTGCTGTATTCCTCACTCCACTCGAGTGCATTCTGGAGTTCGTCAATCAGCCCTGCTAGGTAAAGAATACGCAACGATTCATGGCTCAAACCGATGGCGCGCGGCAGCGGGTAAGGTTTGTGCCAACGTTCGAGCAGCGTCACCTGATGCCCCTGGCGCGCCAGAAGCAAGCTGAGTACCATGCCCGTTACACCGGCCCCGACCACCACTACTTCTGTTGTTTTTGTCATAAGAGTGCCTGGTAAATTATCTACGTATGAAAACTAATGCTTGTGCATTTCTGCAGCCATTGCCTGAGCCAGTTCAACAGCAAGAACAGAAAGTTGTGGGTGGTGGGCCAATACTTTCTGATAGGCAACAATTTCAGGAAACTTCTCGATAAAATCGTGGCCTCGAGCATCGGAACAAATTTGCAGGATGGTCAGCACCGGCAGCATAAGACAGTCGAGGATCGTAGGCTCACTACCAAATGCATAAGGGCCGGGCTGCCAAAACTGAGTAAATATAGTAAGAGCTTCGTTCAGCACGGCATCTGCATCGCGAATTGCATTTTTGTCTGTTGATTTACTAACGACAAGCATCACCACAGCGAGCAAGGCGCCATCGACTTGCTGCTCGATTACCCTGCCCGCTAGACGCATTTGCGCCAAACGAAACGCCTCCCTAGGTCGCAACGATCGCTCCGGAAAACGGTCCTCAAGAAACTCTAAAATTACTAATGACTCGGCTATAGCCCCGTCATTTTCAAGAACTAGCACTGGCATTTTACCCAGCGGATTAATCGCCAGAAATTCGGCACTCCTAGTCCCTTCCTTTGGTTCACCAACCAGTTCAACACTAATACCTTTGAGCGCCAAGCTGGCGAGAACGCGAACGCTGTAAGGAGAAGCGGAACGTGTATAAAGTTTCATTTGCGCCCTTCCGGGTTAGCGTCGTAATTACCGGCACGCACAGTGGTTAACCCACCTTTAAGAAAACCAACGTTTAAACAGGCGAAATCGGCGGAACGCTCGTAAGGTGGCCAGTGACCGGTATTCTCAAACGTCACGAGCTTATGCTTTGGTATATTGTTAACGAAATGCTGCGCTCCGGTGAGGTCGGTATAAGCATCCTTATCCGACCACACTAAAAGTACTTCTGCCTGCACATCAGCGAGTAGCTTCTCACTGAGCATGGCCTGCCGATATAGCTCTGGCTCAGTCGGCGCTAAAATATTGTCTAAAGCCGCCTGAAACTCAGGGTGATGGTAGATGGTATAGCGCACTTCTACCAACTCTTGGGTCACCTGTTTGGGGTCATAAATTACCTTCAGCAGACGCTTACGAGTGTCTTCTATATCCAGGTTTGTAACCGCAGCAGTGGTCGATTGCCGGATCATTTCCGCAATTTCTGAAGTTGCCATTGCTGGCGTCCCGGCGGCGAGCACCATGGTCACCCGCTTGACTCGCTCGGGATATTTCGCAGCAATCCAGCCTACTACCCACCCCCCCAAAGAGATACCACATAAATTAGCCTTTTCGAGGCCCATCACATCCATATAATCAAGCACATGACGTGCTAGACGCTCAACTGTGTATTTACCTTGAGGCTTGTCGGTGTACCCGCACCCCAGCATATCAATAAGATGACACTCAAAATCGCCACTATGCCCCGGAACACTTGAAATAAAAGCTTCCAGATGACCGCTAATCCCATGCAAAAAAATAACCGGCTCGCCGCAACCTGCTTTCATAGCCCGAGTTTTTATTCCTTTGACATCAACATACTTGACTTCAAACTCCAGGCCGAGTAAATCCGTCCAGAATGACATAATTATGCCTCCAAATAGTAAATGTTATTTAAATGAGACTACTCTAATGTCAGCCGATTGGCCCTAACAATGTTTGATCAGCATAAGTATCACTGAGTGCCGCAATACTTTCTGGCCAAGGCGCCTCAATTTTACGTCTTTGTTGCGCCGGACGCGGCTTTCCGTCCCACCCAATCTGCTCCATAGAAAAATACAACAACACACAATGACCTGCCGGATCGATGTACGAGATTGCATGATCAATACCAGGCAACAATTCGGAGGGAACCTTAGGACCACGTTTGAGGCCTAGCCCGTCTAAGTATTCAACCGCATCTCGCAGTTGCAAATAGCTGCACACTTCTATCCCTGTCCCCATTACCGTGGTAAGTTCACTGAAGCCAAGCTCCTGACGCATCGCAAGAGGATAGAGTCCAAGAACATGGTGGTCGGCCCCCAAACGCATGAACACCGCGCGATGGCCTCGCCAGACGACCTCCTCTGTTACCACCAAGCCAAATAGATCATGATAAAACGCCTCGGACACTTCGACATCCCGAACGAAAAGATGAACCGGGCCTACTTTGTTGACCTTAAATGGCCTTGGTAACGTCACTCCCCCAACAACATAATCGGAGCTTGTTAAATCTTCTGACTTATGCCCCTCATATAACTCTACGTCATCATTAAGAGCGTCATGAATCTCTTGCTGTTCTGAACGCTGCGGCAGCGATGGCTCCTCACCTTCGACCTCACGCATAGCTACTGGCTTGCTAATGCGATTCCAACCGATCTGCTCCATACCGTAGAAAAGCTCGACGTGATAACCATCAGGATCACGACAGTAGAACGCCCAGTTGCTACCAGGAAAATCACGTCCGACGCGCCAAATAGGAATCTTGCGCTCTTTAATAAAACGATAGCCGTTTACTACTTCTTCAAGCGTGCCTACCTGAAATGAAATTTGGTTAAGGGTCACGCCACGGAGATAATCAACATCACATTTATCTGCAAGGCCGGAGCTGATACAGGCCATTGAGTGATGGTCAGTGCAATGACTGATAAAAATAGCTGCCGGAGGCTGCTCTGGGTCAAACTTCAAATAATCAGATACACGTAGACCAAGGATATCTGTATAAAACCGCTCTGCTGCGGCAAGGTCGTCATAATAAAAACCCACATGCCCCAATCGACGTGCTTTAAATGGTTGAGGGAGCTCAACTCCCCCAACGTTGAAAAGATTTTCCATGACAAACCCATCCAATATTTTTGTTTTTGTGGAAAAGACATACCACCCAATGGCATTCGCTTTTTGTCAATTTAGTTGACGATTCATCCAGAGGTCAATGCTTTTGTATCGTTTTTAATTCTACTTTGATATAAATTATGGTTTTTATATTCTTTTTTAGAATAAAAAATATTATTATTTAGCCTCTCAGAAAAAGTAAGGCGTCTAGCATGCGTTGCCAGCAGAGAAATCTAAGCTGCCGAATCAGCATCGCTCTTGACGAGCAATGCTGATTTGTAGTGGTCTAATGAAACCGGACACCCGTTTAGGCGAGAATGCTCGCAAGATCGATCAGATGACCAAACAACGCCGTTCCTTTTCTGCTGAATTCAAACGCGAGGCTGCCGACCTCGTGCTCAAGCAAAACCACAGCTACATCGAAGCCAGCCGTTCACTCGGCGTCGGCGAGTCGGCCCTGCGCCGCTGGGTTGATCATGATCAGCAGGAGCGCCAAGGTGTTATGCCGCAGAGCAAAGCATTAACCCCGGAACAACAGAAAATCCAGGAGCTGGAAGCCCGGATTGCCCGCCTTGAATGGGAAAAATCGATTTTAAAAAAGGCTACCGCACTCTGATGTCGGAAGATCACGAGCGTACGTGCTGATCAATCAGCTGAGCGTCCATGAGCCAGTTGATTGGCTGTGCAAGGTGTTTGAAGTGACTCGTTCGTGCTATTACGCCCAGCGCCTTAGGCGCCGCACGCCCGATGTTGAACGGCTTCGGTTGCGCAACCGGGTGAGCGAGTTGTTCACGCAAAGTCGCAGTGCTGCGGGCAGCCGCAGCATCCTGTCGCTGATGCGTGAAGACGGTGAGCATCTCGGTCGATTCAAAGTACGTAGCTTGATGCGCGAGCTTGATTTAGTCAGTAAACAACCCGGCTCACATGCCTACAAACGAGCGACAGTAGAAAGACTCGATATTCCGAATACCTTGAACCGTGAGTTTGATGTGCCAGTCCTGAATCAAGTCTGGTGCGGCGACATCACCTACATTTGGGCCCAGGGGAAATGGCGTTACTTGGCGGTCGTGCTGGATCTTTGCACGCGCCGGGTGGTGGGCTGGGCGTTGTCGGAAAAGCCGGACGCTGAACTGGTGATCAAGGCCTGGATATGGCCTACGAGCAGCGTGGCAGGCCCTCGGGTCTGTGCTTCAGTCGGATCAGGGGTCGCAAGCCGGCTATTTCGTCAGCGATTGTGGCGTTATCGCATGCGCCAGAGCATGAGTCGCCGAGGAAATTGCTGGGACAACACGCCAATGGAGCACGTGTTCCGCAGCTTGAAAACGGAATGGATACCGGCCACGGGCTTCAGAACGGCTCAAGAAGCCCAGCGCGAAATCAGTCACTTCTTGATGCATCGGTACAACTGGGTTCGCCCCCATCAATTCAACGGTGGGCTGGCGCCATCTCGGGCCGAAGAAAAACTTAACGTCGTGTCCGGGATTAGTTGACCACTACAATTCGGGAAGGGAGGAAATTCATTCACACCGCACGAGCAATGGAAGTATAATTTTTTAGAAAGTGACAAATGTGCATACCGATTTACAATACCCTGTACAGCTGAGACGCAGTTAGACATCACTACTAAGGGCGATGGTATCCGCGTAGGCGGAGGCGATCACCCTTAGCGTCAGGAACGTCAGGATTTCCATGCGCCAACGAAGCTCTTATCCCAGACCTTTCAAGGCCTAGAGTGTTCAGGAATGCCTGCAACCGGGCGAACCCTATCCAGCGTGGTCAGCAGCCACGGCATCAACGCCAACGTGGTCCGCAAATGGCTACCGCTTTACCGAGGAGATCAGCCCGCCAACGAGGTCGCCGGTTTACGTTACGTTGAGAGCTACACCCAAACGGCAGGCAGAAGGGTCAGGGATTGTTGAGTTGCATTTCCCGAGCAATCGATGTCCGTGAAATGCTGAGTTTGCCGGCGTGAGTCACGTAAGGTGACTTCTGCAGACGCTCACCCTTAAGCACCTTATATTCGCAATAAGAAAATCCGCCAACTACACTCCTTAACTTTAACTTTAACTTTATTTGATAGCGACACTCCAAAGAAGTTTATTCAAACGCAACGACCCATTACTACGATACTTATACATTATCTACATGTGATTACAACACACGCCAATGGCAAAAATGCGTCCTGCCAAATAAACTAACAACACGTATCAAATGTATAAATACACACACCGTATAAAGCCTACATCTACATCTTGGTAATCCCAATGACCCGTATCTAATTGAGCGTACAATCGGCTGCCTCTTTTTCTAACCACGATTGAACGCTTTGCCCCCCTCTTTAGCGATAGACAAATATTACCAGCAACCACAAAATGCAGCTCGTCTCAAACCAAGCGTCCCGCATGTCAAAAACTGGGACATTTCGGTCATGATCAGCATAACGAGGGCGATCAAATATCGCATCGGCGTTCAGCACTTCATACAAGTGAAACCATAGTTCACGCTCGTTAAGCAACCGACTGACCATGGGTATTTCTCTAATGGTGGACATCGCGAGATTCATTGGCGAAGCCCAGACGCACCGAATGAGTGGCGATTAGTTGTGCTACATCAACCCGAAATTTTAGTCGCTTGTGGGATAGTCTCGCTCACGCTTGAAATATTGAACACCACGCTACGCCTAAAGTTAACTAATCGATGAATAAATCTTTTAGAAGTAGCGTACCGGAGGGGCCAACCTGATATTGATCGAATGACGCCACCCCCTGGTCACGAAGAACCTGTTCGTCGGTGAACAACATTCCAGTTCGCCGGCCAGAAAGAATCGCGTGTGCTGCTTCAGCCATAATCGCTGGTGTACGAGCGGCTTTAAGGCTTTCTTCCCCATCACCAACTTCGAACTCGACCGCGGCTGTGGCAATGAGCGTCGTCGGCCATAGTGAATTGACGCACACCCCATATTTTTTGAATTCTTCACTCATACCCAGCGTGAGCATGCTCATACCGTATTTAGTAAGGGTGTAAGGTGCATGAGGAGCAAACCATTTTAGAGCCAAGTTGAGCGGCGGTGATAGATTGAGGATATGCCCCTCAGAGCTTTTCTTCAGGTACGGTAATGCTGCCTTGCTACAAATCAAAACAGCCCGTGTGTTAACAGCATGAATCAAATCAAAGCGGCTAACTTCAATACCCTCTACACCCGTTAGACGAATGGCTCCAGCATTGTTTATCAATGCATCTATCCCGCCGAAGTGCTCAGCCGATGTTCGTAATGCCTCTGTGACGCTGGCTTCATCCCGTACGTCAACTTTAAGGGCTAATGCCCGCCCACCCGTCGCTTCGACCTCTTTGGCCACGCTATGGATAGTACCTGATAGCTTTGGGTGCGGCTCAGAACTCTTGGCAGCAATTACGATGTTAGCTCCGTCCCGAGCAGCACGTAACGCGATCTCTCGTCCAATCCCACGACTGGCGCCCGTAATAAATAAGGTTTTGCCGGCAAGCGTCATAGTCTGTCCTTCATCTATTATTTAAGAAGAGGTGCAACGGGCCTTCAAGCGGATATGTTCAGATGATATCGAACTGCGCCCCCGCAGAAAGAATACTGGCATCCGATGCATCTCAATTTCGCTGTAAGCAAACTCATAAAATCGCAAAGATTTATACCATTCACCTACAAGGAAAATCAGACATCGCGAGAAGCCGCTTAAACTAGCGCCGCCAACGGCAAGCGGGTCAAAGAGAGAGATTCCATAATGGTCACGTCCCTTTCCGAGGACAGCAACGTTAGCTTCAGGTTATCCCTCGTGCGTCCCCGAGCACCTCTGCCATTTCATACTGTCTACGAATGGCGACGCAGTCAATCTATTTTTGTAAACTAAGTTGACTTTCATAAAGACAGGAAGGGGAAGCTTTTTTCTCACAGGTGCAGAAGGTACGATTCCCGGTATTTAGCCAACGGACCACCGCATGGATAGAAAAGCGCTGCGTAACGGACGTTCAAGTGATGGTAGTACCTAGTCTCGGACAGTATAAAAGAAGAGGTCTAAGGCTCGGCTCATCCCTGCGTATTCCACGCCATCCGGACACTCAGCCCACCGACATCCTGACACTCATTCCACGCCCATTCGGACAGGAAGTCGAGGATCGCATCACCCAAGGTCGGATCGCCGATCAGCGCATGCCATTTATCCACCGGGTATTTGGCTGGTCACCAGCGTCGAGCGGTTGCCGTAGCGGTCGTCCAACAGTTCAAGCATGTCGCGCCGTTGTGCAACGGTAAACGGTGTCAGCCCCCAGTTGTTCAGGATCAGCAAGTCGGTCTTAACATAATCCGTCTCAGTTTCGCGAAGCGCTCATCGCCGTGGGCCCGCGCGCAGGCGAGCCAGGTTTTGCCCGCGCCAGTCGGGCCGCCGATGATCAGGTTCAGGCCGTCGCGCAGCCACTGGCCGCTGCCCAGTTGCAGGATCAGCGCCTTGTCCAGGCCTGAGGGGCTGCGTAACGGATGTCTTCCAGGCAGGTGTGTGGCGCAGTCGTGCGGCTTTGAGGCACGTGGTCAAGCGTGCATCTTCGAGCTCGGTCAGCTCGCGGTCGACCATCAGGCCGAGGCGTTCGTCGAACATGAGATCGTTGATGTCGGGTGTTGCATGTTGCTCACCCAGCGCCTTGGTCATGCCGTGCGGGCGCAGGGTTTGTTTTGTCGAGGGGCGGGTTAGGTTGCTGTTGGTGCTCCTTTTGTAGTCAGTGGTAGTAGCCAGGGCCGCGCAGATTGATATGTTCTTCGGGCAGTGACGGCAGGTTTTGCTGGGCAAGAGGTAGCCGTTCCAGTCTTTCGCGGGATCGATTCGAGGCTTTTGTAACTCATGCGCCCAGCGTCAGCGCACGCTGGCAAGCGGTTTCCAGCCGCTTTTCGCCGTTCTGTTTGCTCAGGCGCAGGATGCCCAGGTAGACGCGGAAGCCGTGCTGCGGATGGATTCGGCGTTCAAGGATGTAGGCAATAATGCCGGCCGTATTCGGCCCCGTCTGTTCTGCCCAGTGGATCAACCGTTGCGGCGACCACTCGGCGTGTTCGCGGTGGCTCTTGGGCATGTGCTCGGTCTGGCGTGGCGGCCTTTGTGCGGCGAGCGCAGATGGCTGCACGTGCTGGCTGGCGTGGAAGCACACGACGGTTTGCGTTGTGAACCGCATTTCGAGTTGGCGCTTCACCAGTTCGTAGGGCACCGAGTAGAAGTGGCCAGCCGTGAAGGCGGACCTGTTGCTGGCGGCGAACTTGTCGGGGTCAGCCACAGACGCAGAACAGCCAGGGATCAAGGGATCAGATAATAGCAGTCGCTGTCGGACACCGAAGAGCAGTGCTACGCATGGCAAGGCGCCGACGCAGGACCAAGCACAAAACTACTTTAGATGGGCTGTATTTTTTGACCTTGAATTGATGACAAACAATACTGAACATACCAGTACAGAAAAGGAGATTTGCTATGCGCGTAAAAACACAAGCAAAACGGGATGCCATCCTCGCTGCTGCATCTCAGGTATTTCGAGATGCAGGCTTTGAAGGCGCATCGATGGGAGAAATTGCAACAAAGGTCGGCGGCTCAAAGGCGACGTTGTATAGCTATTTCAGCTCGAAAGAAGAGTTGTTTGTCGCAGCTATGCATGAAGTAGCCCACAAAGAATTCGAACCGGTCTTTGTAGCGCTCGACAAAAAAGATGACAATCTTCAAGAGACGCTGCAAGCCTTTGGTGAGCACGTTCTGCAATTCTTATGCTCAGCCGCAACGATTCAGACGCGACGAGCAGTCATCGCCGAATCTGGACGCACCGAAATCGGTAAACGCTTTCACGAGCTGGGCCCTCAAATCGGAATGCAAAGAATTGCTGACTTCCTCAATAGGCAGATGTCGCAGGGCAACCTAAGGAAATCCGATCCTCTGCTAGCGGCGGTCCAGCTCAGCGCCTTACTGGAGTGCGAAACCGTCGCTCCGCTCATGTTGAGAACCGTGGAAAAAATATCCAAGGCACAACTCAAACAGGCCACCGAACGCGCGCTGGATACCTTTCTGGCTGCGTACGCCATCACAGCGGCTCGCCCGTAAACCAAGAGGCATCAAGGCCTACGTCGCCTCTCAACATGGGCGCCTGAAGCCTATACTGTACGGTATGGTTATATTATAGTGCAGCATCCACACCTAACGTTGTCGATCCGTATGCCTCATTTCTCAAATCTCATTATTTGTGAGCACTGCGACACGGTTTACCTGAAGCCACACCTGAGCAAAAGCCAGACCGCCAAATGCTTGAGATGCGATGCCGTGCTGTTCCGCAGCAGTGCATTTTCTATACAGCAATTGCTAGCGCTCACAGTTACCGCCGCGCTGTTATTCGTGGCTGCCAATATCTTTCCCGTTATGAGTATTGGCCTGCAGGGACTGAGCAATCAGGCCACCCTTTATGACTCAGTAAGAGCTTTAGCACAGGGCGAGATCAGCGCGATTGCGGCCGTGGCCGGACTGACTATTATCCTCGCGCCAATGCTGCAAATCGCCCTCCTCTCCTGGCTGCTGTCCTTCGCTTGTGCAGATCGCGCAGCACCTGTTTTTCGCGTATGCATGCGCATGCTTGAATACCTGCGTCCCTGGAGCATGCTGGAGGTTTGCCTATTGGGTGTGCTGGTTGCCGTCATCAAACTGGCGGGGCTACTGGATGTACACCCCGATTTAGGGTTGTGGTCCTTGGCCATGCTGATGGTCTTGCTGATCCTCATTTCTGGAAAGGGTATTCGCCGACTGTGGGTCGACCTTGAGGGAAAATGGAATGATTAGCGGCCCAACCGCCCGCCAGCTGAGCCTAGTGCTGTGCCACACTTGTGGGCTTGCCTGCAAGAGCGGTCACCCACATTGCCCGCGTTGCCTGTCATCCCTACATGCGCGCAAGCCCGACAGTTTAGCCCGCACCTGGGCGTTACTGATCGCCAGTTTGATCTGCTACGTCCCAGCCAACCTGCTCCCGGTCATGTACACCGAGATGCTTGGCAATGGCAGCGAAAACACCATCATGAGTGGCGTAATTGAGTTCTGGCAGGCCGGCTCCTGGGACATCGCGCTTTTGATATTCATCGCCAGTGTGGTCGTTCCCTGCATTAAGTTTCTGGTGCTCGGCATTTTGCTGGTGTCTTGTCAGCGACGCAGCACATGGGCCATGCACGAACGTAGCAAGCTCTACCGATTGATTGAAGCAATTGGCTATTGGTCGATGCTGGACGTGATTGTGGTGGCCGTGGTGGCAGCGCTGGTGCAGTTCCACTCCTTGAGCACGATCACCCCGCGCCTGGGCATTTTGTTCTTTGGATTAGTAGTCGTGCTGACGATGTTGGCGGCGATGAGTTTCGATGCCCGGATGATCTGGGACGCAGAGGTTGAAGATGTCTGAACCGTTTAAAACTATTACTCCGCCGAGCAATCCTGGGGTGCACACCCGACGCTGGAATGTGTCGTTAATTTGGCTGGTTCCCATCGTGGCGGCCCTGATCGGCTTGTCCATGGTGATCCATAGTACGCTGTCCAAGGGCCCGCAGATCGTGGTCAGTTTCACGACGGCTGAAGGCCTGGAAGCGAACAAGACAGTAGTTAAATATAAAAACGTGGTCATCGGCCATGTCACTACCATTGCCCTGAGCCAGGATCGCAGCCACGTTGACGCGACGATTGAGCTCGAAGAATCTGCCGCGCCATTTACCGCTGAAGATTCGCGGTTTTGGGTGGTGCGGCCTCGCATTGGCGCAAGCGGCGTATCGGGCATCGAAACCGTATTATCTGGAGCCTTCATTGGAGCCGACGCCGGTCATTCACAGACCCTTCGCGAGCGCTTTGAGGGCATGGAGAATCCACCGCCGGTAAGCTATGGGGAGCAAGGTAAACGTTATACCTTGCATACGGAAACCTTGGGCTCGTTAGAGATTGGCTCACCGGTTTACTATCGTCGTCTTCAAGTGGGCCAAGTTATTGCCTACCGAATGGCCGAAGATGGCAAAGGCCTAGAAGTCGAGGTATTCATTAATGCACCCAACGACAAGTTCGTCACTGCCGATACGCGCTTTTGGAACGCCAGCGGGGTCGATGTTTCGCTCAGCGCCAATGGTCTGAAAGTCAATACCCAATCATTGTCTTCAATCATAGCCGGTGGTATCGCGTTTATTGAGCTACCAGGTAGTGACCGTACAGAACCAGCAAAAGACAACGCTCATTACACCCTGTTTCAGGACGTCGAGTCCGCTCTTGCACCAGCCGACGGTCTGGCACGCAACATCACCCTGGATTTTGATCAAAGCCTCAGAGGGCTGGAGGTGGGCGCACCTGTCGAACTGCTTGGCGTCAACATCGGCCGCGTCACCTCGATCAATTTGGATTTTGATGCCAAACGACAAAGCTTCCCGACCCGCGTAGGTGCGGTCATCTACCCAGCCCGCATGGGGCGAGCCAACGAAAAATTAATGGAACTGGCGGGAGGACCAAATGATATCGCCATCGCAAGAATACTTAGCGGGTTCGTTAAGAATGGCCTACGCGCACAGGCCAAGAGCTCGAACCTGCTGACAGGCCAGCTATATATCTCGCTAGGGTTTATCAAAGATGCGCCCCCGGTGGCATTTGACGCCAATGCGCAACCAATCAATATTCCAACGGTGCCGGGCAGCCTCGATAAGCTCCAAGAGCAGTTCCAGGATTTTGTAGACAAGCTCAGCAAAGTCCCCGTTGACCAGATTGCCGGCAATTTGAATGGAAGCCTGTCACAGCTGCAGACCACCCTAAAGTTGTTCAACAATGAGCTGCTGCCCCAGATGCACCAGACCCTGGCGCAAGTGCAGCAGACCATCGCTATGACCAACGACACACTGGCCGAAGATTCCCCGCAACGCCAGCAATTGAACAACGCATTCGGTGAGGTTCACCGGGCCGCACGGTCGGTAAGAGTACTGACTGATTACCTCGGGCGTCACCCAGAAGCCTTGATCCGTGGCCGAACGGCTGAAGGCCAACCGGACTCCTTTCATATACCCCTCCGCTCCCCTCAAGTGAACACGCAAGAGACCCTGCCATGAAATTCCGATTCTTTGCGTTAGCGGTTCCTCTGTTGATCGCCGCCTGCAGCTCAGTGCCGACTCGATATTACACGCTGATGCCAAGCCCTGAACCACACGCTTCTCAGGCGGCTCCCGCGCCGTTTCAGTTTCAGTTGATATCAGTTCAAATTCCGGTGCAGGTGGATCAACCAGGGCTCGTGATACGCCAAACGACGGGGCAGTTGGTGATACTCGACAGCGAACGCTGGAGCGCGCCTCTGGCAGACGAATTTCAAGACGCCTTGAGCACTCAGCTTGAAAAGCAATTGGGCAGGCCAGATCTGGCCAATATGCCCAAAGATCCAAACCTTAAGCTGATTTCGATTCAGGTAGACGTCAAACGTCTTGACTCGATTCCAGGTAACCAGGCGCGCGTTGATGTGATCTGGAACCTGAGCCAGCGTGACGGAAGCCCGCCACATCGATTACTCACCTGCACAACGCACATACAGCAAACCGCAGGGGACGATGTCGCGGATGTAGTCGAGGCTCACCAACGGATCATCGCGCAACTGGCCAAGGTCATCGCTAATTCTGCCCGACAATGGTCATCGACTGCGGCTAACCAATACCCCTGTAGCGATAACTTGGCCATTACGCCCCTACGGTTCTATAAGGGATGAATTGCTGCTGTGCGCTCTTTAAGTATTTAGCCATCTACCAATCGGATTGATGACGCCTTTTTCCAAGCTACCTGGCGACGCAGACGTCGCCACCTTCAAAGGATCAACCAACCCGTGCAATTTCACAGCACTTCGGACCTCGGCGTTGTGCGGCTACCATTAAAGATCAAATCACTCCTCGTGCTTTGAATACGAATATCTGTTCATCTGAATATCCCAGCTCCCGTAAAACGCTGACACTGTGCTCGCCCAAACTTGGTGACGGCTTCTCTTCAACCATTTCGGTATAAGGCATATGGACTGGCTGCTTCACGTAGCAATTTCCCGATTGGGCCGGCACCTCGACAATCATGCCGCGATGTTGCACTTGCGGGTCGGCGATTGCCTCGGCCACCGAGTTGATCGGACTGCAGGGCACATCGGCCGCCTGAAGTGTCGCCATCCAGAACTCACGGCCGTTCTCTTGCAATCTGGCAATCATCAAGGGCTCCAGATGAGCGTGGTTCTGCGCGCGTAGCGGACCATCACGCAGCAGCGGATCATCGATCCACTCAGGTCGCTGCATAGCGATGCACATCCGTTGCCACTGCTCTTCGGTATCAACACAGATGGCGATCTGCTCGTCGGCGGTGGCGAAGGCCTGGAAAGGCGCGATCAGTGCGTGACGACTGCCCAGGCGGCGCGGTAGATCACCCACCTGCAGGAAACGCGCAACAGCGTTCTCCATCATTGCCAGTTGGCAATCAAGCATCGAAATATCGATAAACGCCCCCTTTCCGCCCTCCTGCCCCCTGCCCACCAGCGCTGCCAGCACCCCGACGGTGGTGAATAAGCCAGATCCGATATCGCCCAGCGAAATGCCCACACGTGCAGGTGGTCCGAACTCTTCGCCGGTAATGCTCATCATGCCGGACATCGCCTGTGCGACCACGTCAAAAGATGGCAAATGTTTATAAGGGCCATCCTGCCCAAAACCTGAAATGGCCGCGTAAATCAGTTTCGGGTTCAGCTCACTCACGGCTTCATAACCAAACCCCAATCGTTCCATCACCCCCGCCCGGTTGTTTTCAATGAACACGTCGGCAGTTGTCAGCAACTGGCGAAGAACAGCTTTGCCCTCTTCCTCTTTCAGGTTCAGCGCGACGCTGCGTTTGTTTCGGTTGACGCTATTGAAGTAGATACTTTTCTTGCCTTTGAACGGCGCAACGCTGCGGGTGTAATCCCCGCCTTGCGGCCGTTCAATCTTGATGACGTCAGCCCCGAGCATCGCGAGCAGCCAAGTTGAATAAGGCCCTGCCAACATATGTGTGGCATCGATGACACGGATGCCGCTAAGAGGCCCTTTATTGGGTATTTCAGATTCAATCGACATGACTTCACCCTGCCCGGCAATTAAAGTTGCCAGCGAATAATGAGGAGTTAAATTAGAGAAAGCCGCTGCTCATCCAGACGTCAGCACTTTCTACTCTAGGTAACGCGATAATACCGGTGCTTCAAGACACCGCAAGGTCGTTCTAAAGCCCTTTCCATAGAGGGGAACGTTTTTGCTGAAACGCTGCGACGCCTTCACGAAAATCAGCTGAGTGATAGCAATGCAACAACACATCCTCGTCGTCGACGCTTGCCAGTTTTACGTCGCGAAGTCGGCGCAAGATGGTTTTGGTCGCCCATAACGTCAGTGGCGCAAGCTGCACCAGATGTTCTGCGACCCGTTCGGCGGCAGCTTCCAACGCGTCTTCGTCGACCAGCTCCCGGAACGCGCCGCTTGCCATCAAAGCCGGGGCATCCAGCAAGCGAGCGCTGAACACCATTTCTTTGGTCACCGCCGTGCCGAACAGATCGACAAGACGCTGATAGTTCAGGGCACTGAGGCAATTGCCAACGGTCCGGGCAATGGGGAATCCATACCTCGCCGACCGGCTGATGAGGCGCACATCACACGCCGCGGCAATCAGCGCGCCCCCGCCCACGCACGGCCCCGCAATAGCGGCAATGGTGGGGAACGTCAGCGCTTCGAGCGACCGGATGAGCGTTTCACTGTGAGCTTCGAGTTCAAGAAACTCGGCTGTCGTCTTCGCATCCTCCAGTGTGCCGAAATCTGCCCCTGCCATGAACGAGGGCCTTTTTCCGGTTGAGCCGGTCAGCACCAGTGCCTTGACCGAGGCATCGTGTGCAAGCTCTTGGAAGATGTGCGTCAACGTTTCTTCCATGGCTGGCGACATCGCGTTCAAAGCGTGAGGTCGATTGAAAATGATCCATTCAACGCTCCCACGTCGTAACCGAACAATTTCGCCGCTCTCTTCGATTTTCATAGTTGAATCCTGTCAGGCCATTTATTGAGTGCTACAGCAGGGAGGTCGCTGCCGCTCTGCTGGTTTAACTGTTAACTCGTTCTCCGGATTGCAGCAGATGACAATCCTGTTCCGGTAAATGCAGCATCAACACCTGCCCCACCCGATAGTCCTTAGTTGGAGGGGTAAAGGCGCGCACCGAAAGGCCAGCACCAATGTCCACCAACACGTCGCAATACTCGCCGAGGTAGGCCGTGCGCAGCACCGTGCCGGGCAGCACATTGGTCACACCTTGATTGGGTCCGACGATGCGAACTTTGGAGGGACGGATGCACAGGGTGATCCCTGCACCAGGACCGGCCCCACTGCGGTCAACCCCCATCAATGACTGTTCGCCGAAGCGCAATGTGCCGGGCCCCGTCAACACGCCTTTGATCACGTTGTTGCTGCCGATGAACGCCGCGACAAACGCGTTGGCCGGCAGCTCGAAAATTTCCCTCGGCGAACCCAGCTGTTGCACGCTGCCTCCATTCATGACCGCCACTTGGTTGGCCGTCACCAAGGCCTCACCCTGATCGTGGGTGACGTAGACTGTCGTCAGTCCAAGCAAGTCATGTACTCGACGAATTTCGAAGCGCATTTCTTCTCGAAGGTGCGCATCAAGGTTCGACAGCGGTTCGTCGAGCAATAGAATGCTTGGCTCGACAATAAGCGCCCGCGCCAGCGCCACACGTTGCTGTTGCCCACCCGACAACTCGGAGGGGTAGCGGTCAGCCAGATGGTCGAGGTGTACGGTCTTCAGGGTTTTGGTGAGCTTTTCTTGCAGGGCTGCGCGCGGCACCTTGCGTACCTGCAAGCCAAACGCCACGTTCTCGGCAACGGTTTTGTGCGGCCACACTGCGTAGTTTTGAAAGACCAGCGAAATATCCCGGCGCTCTGGAGGGACCACGCCTTGCGAACTGGAAATAACCCGGTCATTAACGCAGATTTCGCCTGCAGAGGGGGTTTCGAAACCGGCCAGCAACTGCAGTGTGGTCGATTTTCCGCAGCCGGATGGGCCAAGCAACGCCAGCAGCGTTCCATCCTCCACGGTCAGGTCGATACCTTTCAGCGCCTGGAACGGGCCGAAGCTTTTTTGCAAATCACGGATCTGGATCTGGCTCATTGGGCGACTCCGGGTTCAACACTGGCACGCTTATGTTTCGCCAGCTTCACGCTGAGCATTTGAGCGATCGCCACCACCATCATGGTGACAACCAGAAGCAATACGCTGGCGGCAGCCACCGCCTCGTAATTGCCGCCATCCTTGTAGTTGTAAATCAAAGTGGTCATGACGTTAGTGCTGGGCGTTATCAGGAACACCGCGACTGAGAGCTCCCGCATCACGGGGATAAACACCAACAGCCAACCTGAAATCAGCCCGGACCTCATCAGCGGAGCCGTGATGCTGGCGAATGTCTTCGACTCACTGGCGCCCAGAATTCGTGCAACCCGCTCCAGGTCCGGGCTGATGCCCTTGAGCATTGCCTCGCCATGCGAATAAGCGATCGGCAGGAACGTCGCGACGAACGCCGCAATGATGATCGCCGAGGTCCCGTATAGGCTCAAGGGTGGCTGGGTATAGGCGGCGAAGAAGCCCACCGACAACACAATCCCAGGGATGATGATCGGCAGATTGGTCAACGCTGCGATAATGGTCGTGCCCGCGACCAGGCGGCGTTCGACGATGTAAGCAATGAGGGTTCCGAGCAGGACGCAAAGACTGGCGCCGATGGCGGCGTAGGCCAATGAGTTGATAATCGCCGCCTGAGTTTCAGCGTTCTCCAGAATCGCCCATCGATACCAGTGAAACGTCAGGTTGCTCAACGATGGTCCCTGGCCCCAGGCTTTGGAGAGAGAAACGACGATCAAGGCGAAGTAAGGCAGGATCACCGCCGTCACCGGGACAATCAGCGCGAACAACAACCCGGCCCAGCGCCAGCCTTTCAGATCAATGCTGCGCCCCGCCCGGCTCTTGCCACCGATCATCACAAAGCGTCTGCGGCCAAGCATTTTTTTGCGTACCCAGAACAACCCACCAGTGAGCAACAGAAGCGGCATGCAATACGCCGCCGCCATGTATAGCTCAGGCGGGAACAACTGATAGAACTCGGCCAGTTTAGTGGTGACGACCGATGTCCCTGAAGGTGTGAGCAAAAAGGCTGGAACACCGAACAGGGTCATCCCCTGAATGAAGGACAGAATGAAACCGACGATAACCGAAGGCATCACCATCGGGATGGTCACGCTGAACATTGTGCGTAAAACGCTGGCGCCGAGGGTCGTCGCCGCGTCTTCCAGTTCGACCGCCATTTCATCAAGTGCACTTGCGACGATGGTGAAGGTATACGGAACGGTATAGATGGCGCAGACGAAGATTGC
Source organism: Pseudomonas hefeiensis (assembly GCF_030687835.1). NCBI lineage: Bacteria > Pseudomonadati > Pseudomonadota > Gammaproteobacteria > Pseudomonadales > Pseudomonadaceae > Pseudomonas > Pseudomonas hefeiensis. The sequence goes on along the minus strand of NZ_CP117449.1, from coordinate 2,478,101 downwards.
GCCGCTCATGGAGTAGATGTTGAACAGGGGCAAATCGCCGCCCGAGATTTGTCGATAGAGCGTATTCAGCCAACCGGCGTTAGGTGCCGCGAGCAAAATCCACCCCAGTGCACCGATGAACGAGGGGGTCACGAATGCCCCCAGCGTGAGCATCCTGATGAGCCCCCGGCCGGGCATATTGGTACGCGCCACCAGCCAGGCCAGTGGAACACCCAACAGCGTTGAGATCGCTGCGGTCGAAAACGCCAAAATAATCGAATTGGTTATTGGCTGGAGCATGCCTTTGGCAGTCACCAGGCGCACGTAATTGTTCAGCGTCCATTGTTGCGTAGCGTCATCGTGCACGCTATTGAACAGAATCCAGCCGACCGGTTGCGCAACCAATAAGAACAGCGCCGCCAGAACCACGGCCACCACGGTCCAGCGCACCCAGGGTCGGTGTCGTCGAAGCTCAGCGCCAACGCTCGCCGAGGAAGTGCCTATCGCAAAAACGCCCATAAAGGGGTCACTCCTGAATCTACCGTCGCCAGACCGTTCAGCCTGGCGGGTGCTGGTTCAACCGATGATTTCTTTCCATTTGGCGATACCTTCAGCGACTTCGGCCGCCAGGTCTTCAGGTGGATTGCGGTACCAGATTAACTGGGACAGGCTGCGACCCTCGGCCCATGGAACGTCAGTGCGCAATGTCGGCCAAAAGTTTGCCGCCAGGATCTGCGAGACTTCAGGGTCATACAAAAAACCGGAGAACAGCTTCGCCGCATTCGGGTGCGGGGCTTTCAGCGGAATGGCACTCAAGCCCAGGTTGAGGATGGTGCCGTCAGTCGGGGTAACTACGTTTATCGGGTTGCCAGCCGCCTTCTGTGCGAGCGAATAACTGAATGGCGCACCCAGACCCACAAGGCGCTCGCCTGACAGAATGTCGGTGACAGTATCCACGTTCGACTGGCCGACCTTGGGCTTCAACTTCGCCAGTTCCTTGAGGTAATGGTCGCCGTACTTTTTACGGATCGCTACCACCCAGGAAGCGACATCCCCGGAGAAGGACGGGCTGCCGACCGTCAGCTTGTTGGCCCATTGAGCATCCAGAGCAGCCTCCCATGAGGTGGGTGCTGATGTGACTTTATCCGACTGGAAATTCAGGCTGGTCAGGCTGATCGCACCGACCTGATAGGTTTCGTCCTTGTCCAGCCCCTGGAATTCCTGCGGCAGAAACTCGGTACCTGCCGGTTTGTAAGGCATTAACGCGCCGATCTTTTTCAATTCCAAGTAGTGAAGGATGTTGGTACTGCCCAGCGAGTCGCAGTTGGGCGCATTATTCTGCAGCTCAAGACGCAAGCGGGTGTAGATGGTTTGCGATGCCTGACGCAGCAGGTTGACCTTGATCCCTGTGTAGCGCCGGGTAAATGCGTCGCGGATGGCTTCAATGGTCTGTTGTTCGTAGGAGCCCCAGTAAAGATTGAGTGCGCCCTCTTTCTGCGCAGCCGCGTACAGCGATTCGTCGGCCGCGAACGAAGGGCGTATCAATCCTGCGGCTAAACCTGCCCCCGCGATACCGCTCGCTTGCAAAAATCTGCGCCGTGTAAATTCGACCATATCAATGCCCCTTCGCTGTTGCTGCTTAATTGTTGTGAGTGGATAGCCGTGTTTCGGTGGTTCAGTAATCGCCCGTCGTTGCGCCGCCATCGACAATGAGTACCTGCCCGCTCATGTAACTGGCGTCGTCGGAGGCAAGAAACGCAACCACGGAGGCGATTTCTGCAGGTTGTGCAGGCCGGCCCAATGGCATTTTTGCGATCCAGCGGGCCCTGACCTCCTCTGGCACACTCGCCAGAATAGATGTCTCGACGATCCCAGGCGCTACAGCGTTGACCAATACACCATGGCGCGCGGCCTCCAGAGCGACGGTGTGAGTCAACCCCACCACGCCGGCCTTGGCCGATGAATAATTCGCCTGACCGTAAGTGCCGAGGATCGCTGTGGAAGCGATATTGATGATCCTGCCCCAACCGTGCCCGACCATCGCCGCCAACCCAAATTGGCACCCCATCCACGAGCCACGCAGGTTGACATCGATCACCGCATCCCATTCTTCATCGGTCATCTTTATCAACGTTCTATCACGCACGATGCCTGCCACGTTTACCAGAATGTCGACGGCTTTGAAGGCCGGCGGCAGGTCAGCCATGACCGCGGTCCAACTGTCACGGCTGGAAACGTCGAGATTGACCGCTATCGCCTGATATCCCCGAGTGGTCAGGGAGTGAGCCAGCTCGGCGACTCCGGGACCGAGGTCGGCAATAATGACCGCGGCACCCTCTTGAGCCAGGCGCTGACAAATGGCCGAGCCAATGCCGCCGGCGCCACCGGTGATCAACGCAACATGACCTTGCAGACGTGGGCTCATGACTCGCCCCCTGGGCGGCAGGCGACTGCGAATACGTCTTCACCGTCCTGCACCACTTCAGCGCCCTGGTTGAGCAGGCGCAGCTTGACTCTGGCGATGCCGCGCGCGGGGTTTGATTGGCTTTTGCGCAACTCTTCGATTTCAGCCACGTAATGCAGCGTGTCACCCGCGAAAACCGGTGCGACGAATCGGCGATGGGTCTCAAGGAAAGCGATGATTGCCCAGTCATCAATACTCGAACGCAGGCCGGTGCTGATGGAGTGAGCCAACATGCCATGGGCAATTCGCCGCCCAAAGGTGCCTTGCCGCGCAGATTCCTCGTCCATATGAAGCGGGTTAAAATCCCCGGTCAATCCCGCGAACAGAACGATATGGGTTTCTGTCAGCGTGATCCGCGACGACACCAACGACTGCGTGGCTATCAGGTCGTCGAAGTAGAGGGTGGTACTCATGGGTGGCTCCTTGGGCGAAAAACCGGCAACAAGGTGGATGAATCCACTTCAATGAACGCAACCGACACGTCCATGCCGATGGTGATCTCGTCGAACGCTATGCCGTGAAGTTGCGACAACATCAGCGGGCCTTCTGCAAGCTCGACGAGGGCGCATATGTAAGGCGCCGCCAGGCGTGAATGCCCTCGATGGATAACCGAGTAGGTAAACAGCGTGCCGTGCCCGCTGACTTGCACCCATTCAGGTTCTATCGACAGGTCGTCCAGGCAGTGGTCCCTTGGGTACCACTGCCATGTGCCCGACGCAGGGTTACGTTGAACGAGCAAACGCCCTTCCCCAAGAGCGGCCCACCAGGGAGCCGACATGGCGTCAGTGACAACTAGACTGGAAGTGGTCATATAGCGGCCCCTCAGACGGTCAGAATGACAGTGGCAGCGGCACAGAACGTTCCGCCCAACCCATGAATCAACGCGACTTCCGCGTCTTCCACCTGCACCCCAGGCCCTTCACCGCGTAACTGCCGGACGCCTTCAATCAACGCCAGCAGGCCGCGCTTGCCCGGATGGTTGGACGCCAGTCCGCCACCATCGGTGTTGCACGGCACAGAGCCACCAATGCTCAAATGGCCGTCCGCGACGAACCGGCCGCTTTCGCCGCGAGGGCAGAATCCGAGGTCCTCGAGCGCCAGCATCGGCGTGATGGTGAAGGCATCGTAAAGCTGCGCCACGTCGACATCGCAGGGCGACAACCCGGCCATTTCAAAAGCGCGGGGACCGGTGCGAGCGGCAGGCGTGATGAGTTCGCGGGAAATCTGGCTGATTTGCGTGCGTTGTGTGGCCATGCCAAAACCGCTGACGAAGACCGGCCGGGTCCGGCAATCAAAGGCTCGTTCTCGACTGGTCATCACGATAGCACCGCCGCCGTCCGTGACGACGCAGCAATCGAGCCGGTGCAAAGGTGACGCTATCATCGAAGAATTGAGCACGTCGTCGACCGTAATTGATTTACCGCCCAGAAAAGCATGTGGATTTTCAGCTGCGTGCTGCCGGAATGTCACCGCTACCTGAGCTAGCTGCTCTGCTGTGGTGCCATAGAGGTGCATATGACGCTGGGCGTACATGGCATACGTAGAAATGAGCGTCGGTGCGAAGGGCAATTCGAATTGACCCGGCCCTGCCGGCAGAACGAACGGGTCGAACGACGGAGTCTTCAATGGCCACCAGCGCGGTGAAGCGGCGTAACTGATCACCACGACATCCGCCAGCCCGGCAGCAATCGCCACCGCCGCGTGTGCGGCATGCACCAGATAGGAACAACCCCCGACGTCGGTGCTGTCGAACCAGCGCGGCTCAATGCCCAGGTACTCGGCCATTTCTGTGACGCTGTTGACACCGCCCCCCTCAGCCCAGTCGCCGGAGGCCACACACAAGCCGTCTACGTCCCCGAGTGTCAACCCGGCTTGGGCCAGCGCTGCCCGAATGCATTCCACCTGGATCGCGAAAGGATGCACATTGGGCGCATCCCTCCTGGGCGACTCATAGGCGCCGACAATGACGGCGCGTTCGGAAACGTTCAAGGCACACTCCTGAAAAGATCGAAAGCCATGCCCCACAAATTCCGCCATCGAGCGCCGTGCGAACAAGCAGTTAGAACACGCACAACTGGTGCATTCGATGCACGTGTGCGTTGGCATAAGGCTTGCGTTTATCGTTAACTATCGACGTCTGGAGTATTTATGAATCGACGCCTTCCGCCACTTCTCGCTGTACGCGCCTTCGAAGGGTTCAGTCGTTGTGGAAGCGTGCGCCAGTGCGCCGAAGAACTAGCAGTTTCACATACCGTGATCTCCCGGCATATCCAGAATCTGGAAGCCGCGGTGGGCACAAAGCTGGTCAAGAAATCAGGTCGTGGACTTGAGATGACGCGTGAAGGCCAACGCTACGCGGCGCAGCTGCGACGAGCGCTGGAAATCATCGCCGATGCCAGCAGTGACCTGCGTCAAGGCGAAGATGCGCTGCACGTCTGCTGCATGGCGGGCCTGGCTTCCAGGCGGTTGCTGGGGAGACTGGGTGAGCTGGAAGAAGCACTCAACGGCCGTGAGCTGACACTCGAACCGACCAGCACGCGTCCCGACTTCAGTCGCAATGAAGCGGATGCCGAGATTGTCTACCTTGAGGAGCTCAATCTCGGCGAGGAATTGTGCGCTGAGCTGTTCGCCCGGCCCTTGATCCGGGCAGTGGCCAGCCCCGCATTTTGCAACCGCTTCGCCGAAGTGACCTGCGCCGAAGACTTACTGGGTTTGCCGTTGATCCATGAGCGCAATACCCAGCGCTGGTCGCAATGGTTTAGCATCGCCGGTGTTACAGATATTCCCAGATTACGCGGACCTCGGCTGTGGCACGGTCACCTTACGCTCGAAGCAGCTTGTATGGGCCAGGGTGTGGCCCTGGTCAGCGAGCTGCTGGCCGACGAAAAAATTGCCGCTGGCGAGCTGATCGATGTATTGCCGATGACGATTCGTCTAGGCGGGTATTACTTCATCGCACCGACTCGAAAATGGAACGATAAAGCCATCGTCCGGCTGCGTCGGTGGCTGCATTCCGTGTTCCCCGGCGAGTTGGAAAAAGGCGACATTAATGCACCAGTCCGGGTACCGTCCCCCGTTTCTGCACCATAACAGCACTTTCATAGAACAAGGAGCTAGGCGATGAACGTCCCCTCACCGAGCGGCAGACCTTACGAGAAAGGGTCGGTCAAAGATGAATGGATCGACCTCTATGGCCATATGAACATGGCGTATTACGTCATGCTTCTCGATGATCTCGGCCATCGCATTCTGGACCAGTTTGGGATGGGTAAGGGCTACACACTTGAGTTTAACTGCGGCCTCTTCACCGTTGAGGCAAATCTGAAATACCTCAGGGAGGTCTGCGCAGGCGATCCACTGCGCGTTGAGCTCACGCCTGTTAGCTTCGACGAAAAACGCCTGGTCACTCAGGTCGAGCTCTACCATGACGAACAAAACTATCTCAGCGCGACCATGCAGCAGACGGCGGTGAATGTGAATCTCGATACCCGCAAAGTGTGCCGATTTGGCGATGAGGCCAGGCGACGACTGCAAACAACGATGGACGCTTACACATCAGAAAACTGGAGCATGCTTGCCCGTCACTGACTGCGGCCGAAACACTGCAAGCGTCATCGCACCACCTTCATTCGATACAGCCTATCCCGACTGTTGTCAGTTGAGCTGCTAGAACAAGATTTTTCCACCAACAGCCCCCAGGACTGACCGTAGCCGCGGCTGACAGGCTGACAACAGAAGATACGAGGTAAGCGTCATGAAACTCTCATTGTTCGCGCACATGGAACGCGGGGATGAAAGTGTCAGCCACCGTCGGCTGTCCGAAGACTTGATCGAACTGACCTGATGGTCGAAGCCGACGGTTTCAGTACCGTCTGGATCGGCGCACACGAGGCCGTGGAACCCGACATCTTCCCGAGCGCGATGTCGCTCCTGGCCTACCTGGCTGCCAAGACCACCATCATTCACCTCGGCGCAGGCACCATCATTGCACCGTTCTGGCATCCGTTGTGGGTCGCGGACCAATGCGAATTGCTGGACGTTATCAGTAACGGCCGCATGGAAGTCGGTCTGGCCCATGCACCTATCAGATGGAGTTCGACCGCATGACTTACGGCATGCCCGCCTCCCCCTGGCAGTCATGCGCTGCGCGAGATGGTGTCGGTGGTGCGTGCCCTATGGCAAGACGACTACGTTCACGATGGCGATATCTGGAAACTCCCCACCTCCACCGGTGTGCCGAAGCCGATCCAGAAGCCTAATCCGCCGATGCGGTTCATCGCTCGCGACCCGGACTCGCACAACTTTTCCGTGGCCAACGGCTGCAACGTCGTTGTCACGCCGCCAATGAAGGACGACGAAGAGGTCCTCGACCTGAAGACCAAATCCCAGGCCGCCCTAGACAACAACCCGAACGCCAAACCCGCAATTGATGGTGCGGCATCCCCCCACGCCCACGCGGCCAATGACCCAGAAGACTGGAAAGTCAGCACCAAGGCGATCTCGAAGTTCTATCGCACGTTCGAGGCCTGATTCGGCAACAATGAAGTACCGGTCAATTAAAAAGGGGGCGCGCGATAAAACTTCGCATCCCCTTGAGTTATATGGTCGGGACGGAGTGATTAGAACACTCGCCCCCTAGCCCCCCATTCGGTTTGTGCTATTGCTCAGGGTCGCAAACCCCTGATACCTAAACCTTTGCACTAAGGTTTAGGTTTGCTGAGATAGGCGCCAATTGCATTGAGTTGTTCATCATTGATTTCAGTTTTTCGGAATGACGGCATCGTCGAGCGACCATTGCGCACAACATACTCAATGACGCCAGGCGCCAAGTCCAAGCGCTGTTCCAGTGCCGCGGGCAAAGCCTCTTGATACAGCGCTTTAAGTGCCTGGGTCCCTGGATGGCCGGGGCCAGGCGCATGGCATGACGCACACCAGCGATCGTAAAGCTCTTTACCGTCAAGAACAGGCCCCGCCTGGACAGTCAAAGGCAGAAGCGAGACCATCAGGATCATTGGATGATATCGGTTCATCAGTGACCTCCACGCAAGTGCTTCGGCCAGATTCCACCACGCCCTGGGGACAGTATGCCTTTAGGATCAAGCGCATCCTTTAAGGTCTCATTGAATCTCAGGAGGGCGTTGTTGTTATAAGAGTATGTGCTGGCAACCAGATCTTGAAAGATTGGCGCCGTCCTGTATTCCGCCCAGCCATGTTCTGCGCCAACCTTGATAAGGTGTTCGAACGCCTGCCTCACCTGCTGATTTTGAACCTTGTCTAATCGAGAGGTATTGAAGTCCATGACAAAAACGAACGCTCGATACATCCACGTTCGAGGCCCGCTATAAGGGCCGATTCTCGATGGTATTCCAAGATCTTTGAACGCTTGGCCGAATACTTTATGAGCCTTGAGCAAAGCCTCTCCAGAGCGGGGAATGACGGGCGAAAACCAAAGGTGGCCATCCGAGGGATTAGCGTTGAACGCAGACCGACTCCCCAGCGCAAAGGCTGTGAGGTTCGGCACACCGAGGCTGACTTGGCTTCTAGCGTTATTTTTTGCTTCAGCACTCAACGGAAAGCTGATGGACTCTGTCTCTTGGAACGTTACGCCAGGTATTGAAGCCAGACGCTGCCTGGCATAGTCCCAATTGGCGCAGTTGGTGGTTTGCGGCCCATAGAAATTCAGTGTGGTTGTCCAGAACGGCAGATTATGGCTTTTTGCATAATGCTCATAGGCTTGCGGCTCCCCTCCCCCAGGCTGGGCCATCAACTTTAATAATGCCGGGTCTGGTGCAGACTTGAGGACGCGCGGAATCTCCAGTGGGCTGCTGTAACGAACGAATCCCACCAGCCCGGAATCCTCAAGATAATTGAGGTGGCGTACAAGTGGAATGATGTCTTCGTATCGTGCCACCGACACGCTGGCCGACAAGAAGTGTTCAGGCATTGGCATCAGCCAGAAACCCATTTTGGTAACGACACCATAGTTGGCCTGAGAAAATAAACCATCGACATTCGGTCCAAATCCGTACTTGAACTCTGCCCATGTCTCTGCCCCCGGCACCGCCCCCATGCCGGTCCGAAGAATTTCGCCATTCGCCAGAACGACCTCCATTCCACAATGATTGGCGAAATGGTCACGGTACGGGGCAGCGGAGTAGCCAACTCCATGATCTAGCGAATTACCGATTGGGCCGCCCATGGCATTAGAGGGCAAGTCCAGCATCAACCGTAATCCACGTGCCTCCAGGTAACGGTAGAGGTCGAAGTAAGATACACCCGGCTCCACGATGCAGAAGTTGCGAGTGTCATCAACTTCTATGATGCGATCCATCCTCTTCAGATCGAGAATAACGCAACCCGCGAGATTGGCAGATGCACCACCGTAGCCAAGGTTTTTACCCGTGGATATGGTGTACAACGCAACACCATGCTCGTTGGCCGCACGAACAATTTCCTGGACGTGCTCGACATTACCTGGCGCCACCGCCGCCAAAGGGAGCACCTCACCAGGCTCGTCCCAGATAACTGAGTAGGGATCCCTGTAGGTGGAGAGATCCTCCTTGCTGGTAAACACCCATTCTGAACCGACTGTTTTTCTGAAAGAGTCGATTGCCTGGTTATAGGCGCCATTATTATTGATATTGTATGAAGCCATTGCATTCACTCCAGATGATTTGAGGAGCCAATCGTCAAACCGTGCGAGGTACGATTAACCAGGAATACATCGAAACAGACATCCGTCCCGGGCCTTCAAAAGAGCGTTTCTCATGACTCACATGAGGGGAACTCTTAACATTTGTGGATAGTAAATCGAGGACGTCATGCGGCCAGGCGTCTGAAAACCTGACGTCGGCCACTGTGGCGAGAATTGTGGGTGCGCCTTCCAGCGTGTGCCTGATGCCTTGTGCGCCCAAAGGGTGGTGTTCGCCTTGATAAACCAGCCGCATGCCGTGGTCGCGGGCCAGTTGCCCGAGGCAGATCAAAACGCTATAGCTGGTCAGGCCTGCAATAACGCCTTGGGTGAGGTGCCAACGTTGGTGAAGATGCTCGACCCAGAACGCGGTCACATCGTCCTCCACTGGCGTCACCAGCAAGCCACGGCTTCTCGCCGCTCTGGCGAAGAGCAAACCTTCGACGGACCGCTGATCAACCAGCAGCGAATGAAATTTTGCGCTCCATTGGTATGAATGGAATGGCAACGCAGCCGCATTCGCCATCACCGAGACAGCACCGGCACCTAAGCTCGCTCCGAGAAATGTTCTTCTGTTGATCATCGCGCCTCCAATCTGGCGGAGGTTTGCTCCGTAAAAAACGGAAGTGAGATGGCATAGGGCATGAGAGAGGACCTCATTTTGTTATTTTTGTGACGCTCAGCGAGCGCAACAAATTGTTATCACAACTAACTATTTTGATCAACGCCAGACGTGGAGCGCCATCCCCGACAAGCAGGCGTCACAAAAAACAAAAATACCTTTTAAAATCAATCATATAAAAAACAAAAAAATAACTATCACTTATTAAGCATGCAAATCTGTATATCTTCCAAACTTAAAAGTGTTCGATTATCGAAAAGTTATACTCAGTAATCAATTGACAAGCTCAAGGTCGCTCAACGCTAAAAAGCATGCAGCCGCGCACCATTAGCCCAAACCGTCTGCCTCATCGACGACCTTAAGCGCGACAGTGACGCGCGGGAGAGCCGACACTGCTGCGCGGTGCCAGGCTAGAAGCAATGGGACTGACCTCCGAGGATGCGATTGCTGCTGGCCTAACCCACGGGAATGCTGACGGTAGCGTTATGACCGGGCTTGGGCGTCCTGACCGGGCATAAGAGTTTTGCAAAGAAACCGGGATATGCAGGGAGATGCTCACTCTTCTGCCGATGTGTGCCGCGCGGCCTCAACAATCAGGGAGCGGAACCACCTATGTGCAATATCGTTGTTGTGGATTGGGTGCCATGTCATTGCCATCGGAAGTTGATGCGATAGCTGGGACGGCGGTGTCTGGCATCGCATTCCCATGAGGCTGCTGTGTGCGGCTGCAAAGCTGCGAGGAGCAAGGCCAACCACATTGGTACCGGCTATCAGGCGCATCAGATCGGCAAAGCCGTCCGTGCGTGCGGTGACCAACAGCGGGCGCCCCTCTTGCTCTAGCATCCGAGCCGGCGACCAGTACATTGGAGGATAGTCGAAGCATAGGACCCAAGGGCGACGAAGCAATTCGTCCACATCGTCCGGATGATCTACACCTTCGATACTGTCGGACACCAGGGACCATTCGTCCTCGTATAACCCCAGGCTGGGCAAGGTATTGGAAACGATGTGAGACGGCAGTATTGCCGCATCCACGTTGCGCATTTCGTCAGTCAGGGACCAGTGAACACTCGGATGCGGTGGCTTCAGTCGAAGAATAACACCGGGCGCGCGAGCCCTGATTAACTGCAATAAGCGTGGCGCTAACAATGCAGATTCGGCATCACCCAGCATAACGGTGAACTCGCGTTCAAGGAGCGCAGGCTGGAAGACGTTTGACGCTGTGGTCAGTTTATTAATATCCGCTATAAGCACAGAAACGCGTTCTCGAAGGCCATAAGCCAACGGCGTGAGTTGCATTCTGTGCCCAACCGCACGTATCAGGAGCGGGTCGTCAAAATGCTCTCGCAGTCTTCGCAGAGCAGCACTGCATGCCGGCTGGGAAAGTCCAATGCGCTGTGCGGCCCGGGTTACGCTGATTTCCTGTAATAAGGCGTTAAGCGTTACAAGCAGATTGAGATCAAGCTTCATATGACGGCCTTCATGCTATTGGACAGTACATTTGTCTCATGAATGTACGATATAATCACATGCTAATTGTTGTATGGCTAGGGGGCAGATAGATTGAGCCACAAACCTAACTAACAACGGAGAGCAAAGATGTTTGAAGACGTGGAATTTTCTGTACCTGGTGCAATTCTACGGGGTCGCCTTTACTTACCTGACGATGTAGAAGGCCCTCACCCCGTAGTGATCGCCCATTCAGGAATTGGCAGCGTGGCTGAAGGAACCCGGGCGCTAGCCCCAATATTTACAGCAATGGGGTTGGGTGTCCTATTTTACGATCACCGTGGCTTTGGTCTTAGTGATGGAGAAACACGTCAGTTGGTGGACCCATGGCAGTTCGGCCGCGACCTTCGCCATGTCATTACTCATCTATCGCTTCGCACAGACATCGACGAATCTCGCATCGCACTATGGGGCGTTAGCCTGGGGGGTTTGGTTTCATTGTTCGCGGCCAGCACGGATCGGCGCATCAGTGCGATCTGCTCCATCGTGCCTCCGGTCAGTGGCTGGTCGGCGCGCAAGCTATTTCCACCAGAACAGTTGCGCCATGTTGATGACGCGATTTATGCCGACCGTGCCGCACAGCTACAGGGGATGCCACCTAAAATGCTGATCACCTCGGGAGAGCGTACACCGGGAGGGCCGCCGGTCATGTTCACCGACCAGGCCGGGATCGATTTCGTCGGTCGTCATTACAATCACATTCCAAGCTTTCGTAACGAACTGGCGATCGGATCTCTCGACCATCTCTTCGAGATCGAGGCGCCAGCCTATGCGGAGCGGCTGAACGCTCCACTGTTGCTAGTACTGGCTTCGGACGATACCGTCGCGCCGGCTTCCGATGCCCGTGAAATGTTCGAACGTGTCGCCTCTCGCGACAAGGAACTGATTGAGTATCCCGGCCAGCACTATGGGATCCTGGTTGACGGCTATGAGGCGATTGTGAAACGCACGGCAGGCTGGCTTTGCTCACGACTGGGCCTGGCATGACCGGAAAAGGTCGCAAGATGCTCAGAGCCGCTTACCGTGACTGTTTGTCTTGGGCTTACATATTGCGGACGACCCGACGGTTCGCTGTCTGAAACAAAAAGCCTTGAATAAACAGACCGGCTTACGTGCCGATGCTCGCGACATCAACGCTCACAATCGCGCGCTCCATGGCGCTTGGTTTTGTGAAACGGTGCCGGGCAGTGTCGGCATGTTTTGCCTATAACTCTCGCTTTGTACCAGAGGCAATGCAGCGTATTGCTTGTGCTTTTAATACTGGCAACGCCGTGGAGGGTGTCTATGAACTGGCCCGCGACAATCGAGCATAGATGTCGCTGCGCGAGTTGGGTATGACTCAAACATATTTCGATCGGGTAACTGAAATAATCTGCTCTAACTCTTGCTGAAGTCCCCCATCCACTTCTGCGCCATAAAAAATCCGCTATAGAGCGGATTCGATAGACACCAAAAACGCAACGAGGACTCTTTAACGTCACGAACTTAGCAAGCACTGAGTACCAAGAGTGGTGTCGGTTTTATTACTATAAGAAGGAGACATTAAATGTTACCCAACCAAGATCAAGCCCCTATTGAGCAGACTGAATTTTTTGATATAGCCATTATCGGCTATGGTCCCACAGGACTTGTCGCCGCTTCGATGCTCGGTCGAGCAGGCTACAAGGTCTTGGTCATCGAACGGTGGCCGACCCCCTATGGCCTTCCGAGGTTGAGCCATATCGATGGCGAGACTGCTCGTATCATCCAGGCCAGCGGCAATATTGAGGATGCACTTCGCGATGCTTGCGCGGTACGGGATTACCACTATCGAGATGCTCATGGCGACCTTCTGACCGAGTTGGATTGGACAGGAGAGGCTTGTGGATTTCCTGCCCATATCTCGATTTATCAACCTGATATTGAAGAAGCCATTAACCAGCAGGCTATGACCTTCCCGGGTGTCAAAATTCTTCGCGGGTGGGAAGCCCAGGCGCTAAAGCAAACTAAAGACGAGGTCACTGTTTCTGCTCGCAGCGTAAGTCGTGACCAGGACTGCGAGTGGACCGGCATTTCTCGTAAGTTCTCCGTCAAGTATTTGATTGGGGCCGATGGTGCCAATAGCCATGTACGACGGGCGTTGGCGATTGAGCGTACTGATTTTGGTCACAATGAGCGTTGGCTCAATTTAGATTCTGAAAATAAACATGATCTGGGTGGTAGGTTTTCACACTCCACAATTTTTTGCGACCCTGCCCGCGCGCACATGTACATGCCGATAGGCAGCAAACGAACCCGCTTCGAGCTGCGTATTCTACCAGGTGAAGACACAGCGCATTGGGAAAAGGAAGCCACGGGTTGGCAATGGCTCGAGGAACAGCATGGTCTCGGTCCAGATGATCTGCACCTGCTGCGTCATGTTGTCTACACCTTCGAAACGCGAATCGCGAACCAATGGCGCGTCGACCGCGTTCTGTTGGCCGGTGATGCAGCCCATACGATGATGCCATACATGGGGCAAGGCGCATGCTCTGGTATGCGCGACGGTATCAATCTGGCATGGAAGCTCGATCTGGTTCTCAGCGGCCGTTGTACCCCCGCCCTCCTAGACTCGTATGAGCAGGAGCGTAGGCCGCATGTCATGAAAATCATGGAAATGGCACTCTTTCTTGGCCAACTGGCCAATGAGGACGATCCAGAGAAAGTGGCGCAGCGTGACCATGCCTTTCTAACTGGCAAGGTCCCGCCGATGCCACCGTTTCCCAAGCTTGAAGATGGCGTTTTATACCGTGAGTCAGACGGCACACTGCTTCCGTCAACGGGTGCTCCTGCACCACAAGGGCGTGTTCGGCGAGGGAATGCAGAGAAACACCTTGATGATGTTGTTGGCCAGGGCTTCCATCTGATGGCTCTCCAGGACCCCACGGATGTCCTGAATGATGAACTGATGGACTTCCTGAACCAGCTTGGTTGCCGACAGATCATCCTCACGGAAGATCCAAATGTGTCGGGGGCTGTTTCCGAGCTGGATGACAAGCTAAGCACCTATATGTCTACACATGGCATGCAAGCGTACATAAGTCGTCCGGATTTTCTGGTATTCGGTTCAGTCGAATCCATGGAGCGACTACCCGATCTTATCCAGAACCTACGGGAACAATTGCACTGGCAAGAACCTGCTACTTCCATGAACGCTGCAAAGTCACAAGCGTCTTTGAGCGGAGGATCAGCGCAATGACCACAACAGAATCCTCGGCAATCCTTGCTCTTCAGCGGGCGATGCCGATCACTCGTTTGCTGGACTGCGGCATGGATTATGCCGATGCGCAGGAACTGTTCAAGGAAACGAGCGCCGGATGCGAATGGGACAAAAAAGCTGAATTGCTTGCTAACAGACAATTTGAGCGCGCTGGCCGCGCGATGACTAGAGGACACCTTACGACGGCGAGAGAAGCCCAGGCAGCAGGGATCGCCAGCTTGGTCTTTGCTCAAATGGCGTTGAATTTTGACGACTCACGCAAGCGTTTCCTTTATGGCCGGCTTGCAGAAGAGACTCACCGGCTCGCTGATTATTCTGCAGCTCAAATGATGCGGATTGAGGTGCCTTTCGAAAACGCCCATGCAGTCGGTTGGCTGATACGTCCACCGGACCAGGTGCGTGGCACCGTCTTGGTATTTGGGGGCCAGAGCGGCTGGGGGATGGCATACTTTCCTATCGCTCAAGCCCTTGCTCGTCGAGGGCTCGCGACACTCTTGGCTGAAGGTCCTGGCCAAGGAGAAACGCGATTGAATAAAGGCATATACGTCAACGGTGACATCACAGCCGCTTACCAAAGCTTCATCACCCATATTGCAGACGATCACTCATTAGGTGCCGTGGGCATTTGGGGCAATAGCATTGGTGGGTTATGGGCCGCTAAAACGGCAGCTGCCGATGATCGAATTCGAGCGTGTTGCGTAAATGGTGCTTTTGCTTCTCCAAAATTGCTGCCTTACCGAATGTTTACGGAGCAGGCAGCAGCAATGCTTGGGAACGAGGATCCAAACGCTATACAGGCGAACTTCGATCGTATGAGCTTTCACTCAGGACGCGACAGGATTGCTTGCCCTCTCCTTGTTCTGCACGGGGGCGCCGACCCCCTTGTACAACTCGAAGATCAGCAACCGTTCATGGACGCCACCGACAAGGAAAACGTAACGCTGAAAACCTGGCCGGACGGCGAACATACGATTTATAACCACGCGACGGAGCGAACTGCATTCGTGGCGGACTGGTTCGCAAACAAACTGTATCCGGGCGGCAAAGTCATCTAACCCGCTCTACAAAGCCAAAACATGGCGTGCACTTACATCAAGTGAACGCCATCGCCTTATGCGAGGGTGTCAGGAAAAGCCATGCCGCCGGTGACTGGACTGCCCCCGCTCCCGTAGACATTTTCCAGCCTCAAAGTGAGGCACTTTCAAAGGCCTCAGGACTGATGCCGCCCAGATGACGGTGCTGTACTCGCCGCTTCCGCTTCGGAGAGTCCTCATTCCGAAGAAAAACGGCAAGACGAGACCTCTCGGAATTCCCGCGATGAAATGCCGGGCTATGCGGGCGCTCCATTTGCTGGCTCTGGAACCGATAGCGGAAACCACCGCCGATCCGAACTCGTATGGGTTCAGACCGGAACGCTCAACTGCGGATGCCGCCGCACAGCTTTGGTGTGCTGGCACGAAAAGCAAACGCGGAGTGGGTGTTAGAGGGCGACATTCAAGGCAGTTTCGACAATATCAGCCATGACTGGATGATCGCCAACATCCCTATGGATAAGGCGATTTTGCAGAAATGGCTCAAGGCCGGTTACGTCTACCAAAACGAACTATTCCCCAGCCACGCGGAACACCGCAAGGAGGCATCATATCCCCGGTGTTGGCCAACATGACGCTGGATGGTTTGGAAGCGATGCTGGCGAAGAAATTTCCCAATGCAAAGTGGACAGCCCAAAGGATGGAACTTGCGCAAGTACAACGGCAAGCTCCTGATCAAGCCATCAAAAGCGAACATCAGGGCTCACCTCGCCAAGCTCCGTGAAGTGATCAAGACCAACAAGGCGATCAAACAAGTCAATTTGATCGGGTTGCTCAACCCGATTTTACGGGGATGGGCGAACTACCATAGCCAGGTGGTCGCCAAGAAAGTCTTCAATCAGGTAGACAGCGAAGTCTGGACAATGCTCTGGCGCTGGGCGGTGAAACGACATCCGTGCAAAGGAACACGGTGGAGGATAGGTATTCCAAAGTCCGAGGATCGCGCCGGTGGGTGTTCTCAGTCGCTGAAAAATACGCAGACGGTAAGGCAAGGGAATACACCTTACTGAAAGAATCGGATACGCCGATCGTGCGGCATATCAAGATCAAAGCCGCAGCCAATCCGCATGACCCTAATTGGGATGAGTATTTCGAGTTCCGCTGGGGCAAGAAAATGCTCAAATCGACACAGGGACGAGCGAAGATGTATCGAGTCTGGCGGCAGCAAGACGGCCTGTGCTCGGTCTGTCATAAGCCCGTTACCAAAGATACGCCGTGGCACAGTCGCCACATCGTGAAGCTGGCTAATGGCGGAACGGACGCGGCAGTCAATCTTGAGATCTACCATCTGCGTTGCCCCAGAGATCAGCAGTACGCCAATGTTAAAGAGGTATCGCCGGTGACTCCGGTGCTCTTGCAAAAGACGTAGGGCGGAGCGGTTACATGGTCGCCAATGAGCTTGCTCTGAGCAATCTTCGTTTTGGCAGCACCGTCATAGTTGACTGTGTTAACCCAGTAATCGAAAGCCGAAGGACGTGGAGTGATCTCGCCACACGCTCTGGTGCTCCATTAGTGAACATCCAAGTGATCTGCTCTGATAAACATGAACACCAGCGCCGGATAGAAACCAGAAAAAATGATATTCTTGGGCTGACTCCACCGACTTGGCAATCTGTACTGGATCACGAATATGAGGCGTGGGAAAGCGATCCGTTTAATATAGACACAGCCCTGACGTCTCCGGCGGTGGCGGTGGCGGTGATCACCGAACGATTTTTATCCAAGGAGTAGCGCCAGCTAAAAGCCCAAGGTCGCAAGGTGTGATTAGCGAATCTTTATAGCGCTGGGGGGCTCATCCGACCTGATTGATATTCAAGTCGGTGTCCTCTCTACCTGTCACAGGCTGCTTTCAGTAGAGAAAGAACCCTTTTTCAGGCGTCGACGAATATAACCTTGCCGGTGATGAAACCATCAACCGAACGCTCGAAGGCTTTGCCTACCAGCGCGCCAGGAACAGGCTGGAAGCCTGGCATCATTTCCCCATATACGTCCCACGCCTCTTCTAGGACTGTGGGGTTCACCACATTGATGCGAATCTGGCGTGGAAGCTCGTGCGCTACGCACTGTACGAAGGTATCGATGGCGCCGCTGGTGGTCGCGTCAGCGATTGCCATAGGAATGGGTTTGACATTGAGAATGCCCGAAATCAGCGTAAACGAACCGCCATCGTTGATGTAGCTCAGGCCCACATTTACCAGATTGATTTGGCCGACCATCTTGCTTTGGATAGTCGTGTCCCACTGCTCATCGGTCATTTCGCTGAAATTAGCGTATTCGCAGTAGCCAACTGTATTAACGACGGCATCGAACGGCCCGACCTTTTCGAACAGAGCCTTGATCGACGCCTTGTTGGTGATATCGACCGTGTGGTCGCAGCCTGTGCCGGATCGGCTGGCGGTGATGACGTTGTGGTTCTTGAGGCCGGTCATAGCGGCTTGACCCATGTGCCCTTGGGCGCCAATCAAAATTACGGTTTTCATAGCAATGCCTCGTTAAATCTTAAGGAGGCGGTACTCTAGGCGCATACTGATACAATTAGAATCACGATCGCCTTGTATGAGATACAACAAAAATTATGGAAAAAATCGATATCAGGCATATGCGGGTTTTACTGCATCTCGTACGCGAGAAAAACGTTTCTCGCGTTGCTGAGCGACTTGACATATCACAACAAGCGGTTAGCAACTACCTCAAGCGCATGCGTGAAGTGTTCCCGAATGAGCTGTTCCTGCGCCAGAGCGCAGGCCTACAGCCGACCGACTATGCGTACGACCTCGCGGCTAAATTCGAGAAAATAGTTGAAGAGGTCGATGGCATCTTCAATTCATTCCCATTCGATCCTGCAACGAGTAAGTACGTATTCAGGGTCATCGCAAATGAATATGCGCAACTGTCTATCATCCCGTCGCTTTCATTGCTCATGCGCGAAAGCGCGTCCGGGGTGAAACTTGAAGTGATTGACTTTAATCCCGATCAGCATGCCAAGACGCTGGCGCAAGGAGAGGCTGACCTAGTGATCGGTTTTTCTGACTACGTCGATGCGGGATTGATACGAAATACACTGAGACGCGACCACTACTGCTGCGTCGCTCGGCAAGGTTCGCCGTTGCCTCGGCAGATAAAGGCGCTGGCCGACGTGTCCTTCCATCCTCATGTGGATTTCGCCAGTGGCGTAGGCAATCTTTGGGAACCGAGTGGATGATTTCCTTAGAGCCAAGGAGGTCAGCCGCACCGTGATTGCCACTTTGCCCTGCTATACGTCTCTGCAAGCGTTTATGCACGTGAATGACACGGTGGCCTTCGTACCCTCGGCGATTGCCGCCGCCGGAGGCTTCCAAGTTATCGATATAGACATGTCTTCCCTAAATTTCAATGTGGTTATGGGATGGCATAGAAGAGCATCGGGCAGTGTATCCAGGGATTGGCTTGCTCAGATTATTGCAAAATTACCCGCTTCGCGTTAGCTCAAAATCTACCAGGCCGTACGCCTACCGATTTTGGATATCCTGATCTTGAGGCCGTTATCTGACGCTGTCGCAGCCTGGGAATGGCCTGAGAACGGTGGTGTGAAATGCAGTTATTGTCACATGCCTGCCGACTTAGCTAGCGGGTGAAATTGATTAGTTGCTTCCGCATCAGTCAGCCCATTCAATCGCGCAAGGCGTGATACCCAGACGCATACTGCCAAGCACCAACGAACGTCTTTGTCCAAAGCACTTTAAAGTTAACCGCCTGGGCTACACACCTTCCTGACACTGTCGCTTGAGGCTATGGTGTCCACCTAAGTGGACACCATTATATCCACCCTGACTAAGACAGGATTTCTTCGGGGACCATGACGAAATCGAACTCTGCCTGCCATTCGGTATTAGCTTCAGCGCAGCGCCTGAAGTGCTGTACCAACGTATTTTTCACGCCGAAGACAGTGTCGGACTCCAGATAGGGATCATTAGCAACGAAAGTATGGGTGACGATACGCCGCAAACCTGGGGCAGTCACAAGAAAGTGCATATGCGCTGGCCGCCAAGGATGCCTTCCCAGCCTCGCGAGCATTTGCCCCACCGGCCCATCATCGGGAATAGGGTATGAGACTGGCTTGATACCGATGAAGCAGTAGCGTCCATCATCACCCGTGATGAAGCGCCCCCGATTGTTCCATCGAGGCTGCAGATCCGGCTGTTGCACGTCATAGAAACCCTCTGGATTGTCCGACCAGACGTCAATCGTCGCCTGAGCAATTGGATTGCCATGAAGGTCCACAACTCGTCCCTGGAACAGGCAGCTCTCCCCTTTTCCCTCCAGGGTTATAGTCTCGCCCATCCTGCGTATGGGCGCATCGCAAACGTGAAACGGCCCAAGCACCGTATTCTCAGTCGCTCCAGACGGACGTCGATGATTGATCGCATCCACCAACATTGACACTCCAAGGGTATCGCTCAGCAGAATAAATTCTTGCCGATGCTCAGAGCACATCTGACCGGTGCGAGTCAGGAAGTCGATAGCCTCCCCCCACTCTGCATCGGTTATTTCGACCTCTTTGATGAACGCGTGCAGATGCTCAACCAGCGAGGTCATAATTGTGCGAAAACGCACATCGGTACCATCGCCTATACGGGTATTTACCACTTGGGCCGAGGCCTCTTCGCTGAAATACTCCACGATCAAAGCCCCCCGTTGACAGGGCGATCACCGGACCAGGCGCGCTGTAATAAATCACGAATAGCCGCTGACTCCAACGGCCTTGGATTCCAGTAGGGATTGCGAAGTGCCAGTTCCGTAGCACAATCCAGATCGGACTCTGATAAACCGAGGTCTCGAAGAGCCATTGGAGCATTTAGATCCTTGGCGAAGTCGTACAATCCTGCGCCCAGATCGCTTCCAAACACATCGCCGAGAGGTCGCAGCCATTCTGCAGCAGCGTCTTGGTTATAAGCAGCGGTGTGAGGCAACATCACTGCATGCGTCTGGGCGTGTGGCAGACCGAAACTACCACCGAGGGTATGGCATAGCTTATGGTGCAGCGCCATGCCTACGCTGCCCAATACAGTTCCGCACAACCAAGCCCCGTATTGCGCCTCACGCCTCGCTTCAAGGTTGTCTGGCTGGAGAATGATCTGTGGCAGAGCACGATGAAGGGCTCGGATACCGTCTATCGCCATCAGCGATGTGATCGGGTTACGGTTCTTTGCGTACAAGCCTTCGACTGCATGCGCCATCGCGTTCAGCGCGCTGGTAACGCTCATCGCTACCGGCAAACCCAGGGTAAGCTGAGCGTCATAAATCACCACTTCCGGAAGGATTTTATTGGATGAAACAGTCGTTTTGATCCCGTCAGCGGTTTGCCCCAAAATCGGGGTGACCTCCGACCCCGCATAGGTGGTCGGAATGACCAGCTGCGGCGCATCATTGCGGTAGGCGATAGCCTTGCCGAGGCCGATCGTCGACCCTCCACCCAAGGCCACTACGCAATCAGCACCAATACGCTGGTAATAGTCCAGCGCCTGCTCGGTCACCTCGACTGGTGTATGCATGGTAGCGTTGGCAAAAATACCTACGCACAGAGGGCCGAGCACTGTTTCCTGGCGTTCAACGTCTGCTCGCTGCTCTGGAGTTGAAAGCAGCAGTGCGCGACTACAGCCTAAAGCCTGAATCTCTTCTGCCAAAAGATGAGACTTGCCGATCCCGAATATCACGCGGGCAGAATTAGAGTGGTAGGTAAAGTTGTACATTAAACGGTCCTCGGTTCAGAAGTTGGCCGCAACAGGTCCAACACCGCCCCCTTGGGCGACGGATGGAGGCCTAAACGTTGAGCTAGAAGTTCCAGTTGTTCTTGTAGCGCATTTGGCGAGGCCGCACAGGCAGCGACATAAAAGTCCGGGCGGATCAGCAGATAGCACGCACCCAATGACTCGAACCAGGCTGCATAGGCCCCATCAACGTCCACGACCTCACTATTGCTACCCGACGCCCCAATGTGTACCTGTCGCGCCTGGAGCGCCTCAAGCACTGGGAAGTGAACTGGGTTGAGCGCATCCACCGGATTCATGCCCCAACAGAGCAGAAGCCAGCCGCGCCCCACGATCTCGTCAAAACGGCCCTTTCGACCATTGCTCAGTACGACGCCTTGTACCGACAGCTCTCCGCAGTGCGGAGCGTGCGCACACCATGCCCCAGGGCCCAGTGCGACCTTGTCGGTTATAAGAGGAGTACGGCCACTGGCTTCAAGCTCGAGCTTCATCCGCTCATCTCGGATGGCCGCTTGCTGGTCGTCAGTAATGCAGATGATTCGGCCCAGCGCCATCGAAAACTCGAGGTAATGCTTGGCGTGTTCCCTGCGTTCGCAGGTATAGGAATCCAGGACAGTGTCTTGCATGATGCCGCGCAAAATTGCATCCAGCCTCCAACTAAGCCCCACAGCATCTCTTAAGCCGGCACACATACCCTCGCCGGCAAAGGGAGGCATCAAATGAGCCGCATCCCCCGCAATAACGCCACGTCCATTACGCCAATTATTCGCCAGCCGTGCCTGGAACCGATAAACAGCGCTTCTTTCGAGCGTGGCGTTTTCAGGCGTTACATCCCAAGGTTCCAATAAGCGCCAAGCGTTTGCCGGATCCGCCAATTCGGTGCTTATTTCACCTGGCAGGGCCATGAACTCCCAACGCAAGCGACCAGGACCGCCGGGCACGATCGTCGTAGGTCGCTGTGGATCGCACAACTGCCAATGCACCGGATCATGAATACGCGGCGTCTTCGGAATCATGTCGAGAATTAGCCAGTCATAGAAAAAGCCACGATCCGTGCTGCTAAGACCGAGCTTGTCGCGCACAAAGCTGTTAGCTCCATCGGCGCCAACAACGTAGCGAGCTCGCAGATGTGTGGGCGCGACCTCATCATTTGTTTTACCGCTCAACCAGATGCCCGCGTCGTCCTGAGTCAGTTCGTTCGCTTCCCAACCTCGCAGCAAATGAATCTGCGGCATCGCGTGAACGATGTCGAGCAGTCGCCTTTCCAGAGCCGGCTGGTGGAACCAATAACGGACTCGCCAGCCAGAAGCGGACGTACTTTTCCAATCCACCAGCTGCAAGTCTTCGCCAGCAGCGTTTCGCCAGTAATACAGGTCGTCGTGATATTCGATCGCTGGATCGTTGTCTGAGTCAATTCCCAGAATGGCAAGGATTCGCGCGATCTCATGATCAAAGGTTACTGCGCGTGGCCGGTCATAAAGCTGAGGCCATCGCTCGACGAGATGCACCCGATGTCCCTGTCGAGCGAGGAGAATGGCGAGAAGCGAGCCCACCGGGCCGGCGCCGACAATCGCGACATCGCAATGGTAGTGAAGGGGAGCAACGGTCATTGAATTTGGCGTCGCGGCACAGATCTCGATTGTCATTATTATTGATCTCCAACCATCAGCAGCGCTGCTGGCAAAAATTATGGTGTTTGCAGGGGCCTGTCCCTTTTTCTGAAATCCGTAAAGACATTCGTGCTGCAGCCCTTAGCCAAAAGCAAACACCATGCCTAACCAATAAGTCCTTACCTATCAAATGATTAGTAAAAAAATCTCTGGGCGTCGTTATATTTCATTGCCAGTGTTAAACGTATTTGTTAGATAGATCTTGTTTAACAACAAAAATGTGGAACCTCTAAATGCGCACTGAAACGCTCCCTGCCACTCTAATTCGTCAGCTTCGAATGGACCCGGAACGCGGCCATATCTGGATTGGCCAGCAACGCGCATTCCTGATGCAGCTCCCCGCCTTTGCGGCGTTCCGTCATGAGTTGATTGCTGAGATAGGCATAAGCCAAGCACGAAGATTGCTGGCCAGACTGGGTTATGCAGCCGGCTCCAGTGATGCTGGTTTAGCAAGAAATCTTCGAGGGGGCGAAAGCGATGAAGCTTTCACGGCAGGGCCTTTATTGCACGCAATGGAAGGAATCACTCGGGTAGAAACCATACGCATGGAGGTGAATGTCGAGTCGGGTCATCATTACGTCGAGCAGCTCTGGCACGACTCGATGGAAGCGAGCGCATTTCTGGCGCACTCCCCCCAGGCAATGGAGCCTGTTTGCTGGATGCAGGTAGGTCACGCTTCTGGATTCAATAGCGCTTTCTTCGGCAGGACCGTGTTATTTCGAGAGGTCGAATGCCGAGCAATGGGTCATCCGCATTGCAGGATCATTGGCAAGCCAATTGAGGAGTGGGGAGCCGATGCGGATCAGCTTAATGTGTTCGATACCTCCGACTATGTGAACGCATCGCTGCATGACGCTCATATGGACGATGCCTTGGCCCTGGCCGACCTGATTGGAGCCGACCCTTCCTTCCTGGCCACCTGCAGGCAAATAGAGAAGGTCGCCGAGCGCGACGTGACTATTTTGTTTCGCGGCGAAACAGGTGTAGGTAAAGAGCGTTTTGCCCGTCTCCTGCACCGCCTCAGCCAACGCTCGGCGGCCCCATTCATCGCCGTCAATTGCGCAGCGCTGCCTGAAAACTTAATCGAGTCTGAACTCTTTGGAGTCGAGAAAGGTGCATTCACTGGAGCGCTGCGCAGCCGCCCTGGTCGGTTCGAGCAGGCAGAAGGAGGCACGCTTTTTCTGGACGAAATAGGCACGCTTGCTCCTGTTGCCCAAGAGAAGCTGTTACGTGTGTTACAGGAACGCGAAGTTCAGCGACTGGGGGATGATGCGACGCGCAAAGTGGATTTCCGGCTGGTCGCCGCGACTAATGCGGATCTGGAAGCAGATGTCCGGGAGGGACGCTTTCGCGAGGATCTTTATTACCGGATCAACGTAGTACCTGTGCACATCCCCGCATTGCGTGAACGACGCAATGACATCCCTCTTCTGATCCGGCACTTCATTAAGCGCTTTTCAACTCAACATCGCAGGCATATCAAAGGACTCACTCAAGCCGCAGTCCGGGCCCTATTGGAGTACGACTATCCGGGAAATATCCGAGAACTTGAAAATCTCATCGAGCGAGGTGTTGTCCTGGCTGATGATAACGAGCCGATTGGCTTGAGCCAGCTATTTTTATCCCCGCCTCGCGAAGCTCAAGCCATACGGCCGAAGCAAGAGGTACTGGAGCATTGGCTGGATGAAAGGCCTTTAGAATCCATTATTGACACCGCGGTTGAAAGAGCCCTGTCACGAGCTGAAGGAAACATCGCTCAGGCGGCTCGCCTTCTTGGTCTGACAAGACGGCAGTTGGAGCACCGACATAAGAAAGAGTCGATTAAAGGTCAGGCAGAGAACCCGGCCTAGAGACGCCTCAAGTGCATGACGCATTAGCTGAATGCCACCCGTAACAAGCAATTTTTCACTTGCCCGGGTGCCATATTATCGAGCGTCAAGCATTAGGAATGATGGGAATCAAGAGGTGGGAGTCGTACTCTGCACCACTATGGATGATGTGCGCCCCCTTGTTGAGGGTGTCTTCGGGTGGAACCTGCGGAAACTCGGGGCGGACCAACAGATTAACCCCGCAGATAATCAACTCGAGCGTTTCCCCTTGTTTCCAACTCATGGAGTATGGCCAGAAACCGATTTCAAGGGGCACCACTTCGCCTGATTTGAGTTTTTCTGATTTGTCGTAATTCAAGTAGGGTTCCGACGCCGTGGACCTAGTCTCATCAATAGCCCGTAATGAGGCGCGCAGACGCCCGTTCGGACCGAGAAACGGACGGTCTGTTACAACTTCGGTCTGTTGTTCCTGGCCGTTTACATCCAGCTTCCTGATAAAAGCGAACACGTCCATATCATCATGTTCACGGGTTTCCACCCAAAGCTTGAGTTTCATGTAACCCGTCACTTCAGTATCTTGATCGAAGCGGATCTGGAACCTTGCGCCAGCTTTGGAATGACTGTCGTATGAAATTTCCCTCTTGTTTGCTTGTGGCTCTTCGAAAAGTACGTTTCCATCCGAAGCGATGTGGAGGAAGAATGGGGTCAGGACCTCTCGCTTCAACGGAAAATCAAGTTCCGCCCGTCCGACGGTATCCATGCCACCGGGGTTCAGGACTGTAAGACGCACACGAGGCGTGGCGCTCCACCCATTGTCGATACCCTTCAGATAACAATCAAAGAAACGGCGTAAGTCATCGACATTAGCGGGGTTATAGTAGTCCGGCCATTCAAACGTGTTGTGGACTCGCAGCCACTTTTCAGCTGAGGATATTTCTTTCCATCCACGTAGCGTGCCAGCGGTATGGAGGATATTGGTCCAGGAAGCGACGATATACGCTGGAACAACGATGTCTTTAAGCTTCGCGGCTTTCGCATCCCAATAATCATTGTAAAGCGGATGCGCCAACGTCATGGCGATTAAATCCTCGGTGCGGGTATGTCCGTATATATGAGAGAAAATACCGCCACTGAACTTGATTTCAGGAATCCCACCACGGCAGGAAGTGTCTCTGTAAATGTCAGATGCTCCTTCCCAAGGCGCAATAGCCGCCAAATGAGGTGGGCGCAGGGCCGCAACGAACCATTGCGACATCGCGAGCATTGAGTTGCCGCTCAGGCCCACCTTTGCGTTGCACCAGGGCTGAGTTCCCACCCACTCGATAACGTCATATTCATCAAGCGGCTCTTGAGGCCCCCACGTACGGATGTCCCCCTCGGACATGAATACTCCCCGGCTATCGGGAGCAACGACGGCGTAACCATGAGCAACCCAATAGGCCGGATTCGGTGCTTCAAATTTGTTCAGACCATCTTCCCAATGGACAGGAACATCCATCCTTGTCGGGTGCCCGAACACATCATTGGTCAGCCAGCTACCCCGTTTGCCGTAAGGACTCCACCCTACAATGGCTGGCACATTGACCGCGTCGACCGGACGGTAGACATCTGTTCTGACAGTAACACCATCTCGCAGCCGAATAGGCACATCCTGCTCAACAAGTATGTCGCATGTAAGAGGCATCCCTCCTTCGCGATGAACCGACCCTTTGGGAAGGATGTAAGAGCCTTGATTAAACCCCGG
This sequence comes from Pseudomonas hefeiensis, assembly GCF_030687835.1. Taxonomy (NCBI): domain Bacteria; kingdom Pseudomonadati; phylum Pseudomonadota; class Gammaproteobacteria; order Pseudomonadales; family Pseudomonadaceae; genus Pseudomonas; species Pseudomonas hefeiensis. The sequence goes on along the minus strand of NZ_CP117449.1, from coordinate 2,451,517 downwards.
GTATGACGATTCTTCAACCGGGGTAGACGGTCTAAACAGGACCTCAATATTGCCGACACGGATGGTAGTCATTCTGACTTCTCTTCTGGATGAACCCACAGCTGCGTCACCTTGGCTGCGGGTCGGGGAATGAATTTTATAGTTGCCATTTTATGTTGGAGTTAGAGCCGTCTTGTTACTGTGAATCGGACAGTATCGCCCTGAAAAGTATCTTCACTTTTATATTCGTGATACACCGCCGCATTGATGAGTAATTGAGTATCACGCCAAAAATATTGAACTTCACCACCTATTGCATGGTGCTCTATTTTAGTTCCGGGATGGAAGACAGAGGTCCCCGAATCATTTGTCAACTGCCAGACGTCGTACCCTACAAGCCCTACATCCAGGAGTGGGTTTATCTTTCTGCTGATACCCCATTCCACAGAAAACGCATCGCCCGGAGTCAAATGGGTCCCCTCTTGCTCACCATTTTTTTCATATCTGGATGTAGCGGATACAGCCCACTTTTTTTCGTGATCCAAGTAGCGGGTTCCGCCAAGGGTGAACATATAGGAGGTGTAGCCTTTACCAATTGACACCGATCGGTCGCTATCATAATCGCCGGTCTTGACCCAGACGCCTAACATACTGACCGCATCCCATTGCTGGGCGTGCCAAGTTATCGTGATGGGCTGCAACAATATGTCACCAACACCCTCGGCATCACCCTTCACACCAAAATTACTTATTTGGGTTTCCTGCTGTTGAATGGGTACGATGGCGTTCATGCCATAGTTCCCACCCAGCAGGGAATAATCGGTTATCCATATAAATTGATTAGCGAATGCGTGCACGTCAATTTTATTGTGCCCGGATCTCTCCGTACCGTGCTTGTCATTCAGCGTATCAGCGGAATAATTTACAAGGTAACCTCGATAGTAGACACCCGGTGGTGGCAGGGTTGCGATCAATAACCCTTCAGCCCCTACAGAGTAGTGACCCACCTCTGCAATTGCAGGAACGGCGGTTAGACACAGAGAAGCACTCGCGACCAAAGAACTTATTTTTCTCAACATATGGTTTCCTATTATTTTTGTTGGGCCGTACGTTTTTCGAAGAGGCAGTTTCCATACAGGCTCATCATTCGCAAGGGGGGTCAGCGAGCCTGGAGGCTCGCCCACCTGAAGGAGTCGGATCTGCAATGACCTGCTGATCAAACTCAATGCCTGTGCAGATACGCCATTCATGTTTCATGCCAAGCCCAAACAACCAACAAATAGTTGATACATATAGGATAAAAAGTTCTTGAGTGGGCCACTTAACCCGTGTCTCTCATTCAACCTCCACAAATTTGTGAGCCCGGAGAGTGCGGACATCACATATATGTTCAATCGCTTAAATGACTGACTTTTTTACAAGCGCAAGAACAAATATCAAGGTCATATTCCAAAACACATTGGATATTCTGGTCAGACTAAGACCACTGCAAGCAAAGCATGCTCTGCGCTTTTCTGTTAATTGATCCTCCTTCAGACAAAAGCCAAGGCTGCGCGGCCGCCCTCTATCGCTGCCAGGTGCTGTGCCACCCGGGATGGCAAGTAATTGAAGAAGAATCCGGCGCTTTGCAGCTTGCTGGCGCGCAACGGATCATCTTCAGGCAGCGCCCTGGAAACCCGCGCCGCCCGTGCCCAGGCCAGGGCCAACAGCGTCACACCACACAGTTGGAGGAAATCCCCGGCGACCCTATAGGGGTATTCACTGTCCTCCTGGGAAAGTTCACGCACATCATCAACCACAGCCGCCAGCGAGCCGCACAGCTTGCCCAGCGCGACGGCAAAACCGGCGCACTCGACCCATTCACCGCCCTGCCCGGCCTCATCGCGCAACTGCGCCAGCAGCAGACCGAACGCACGGCCTTCGTCTCCCAAAACCTTGCGTAACAGCAGGTCATTAGCCTGAATTTCGTTGCTGCCCTCATAGATCATGGCAATGCGGCTGTCGCGCAGAGTCTGCTCGATGGCGAACTCGGTGACGTAACCGTAACCGCCGAAGACTTGCAAGGCGTTGCTCGCCTGGCGAAACCCCTGCTCGGTGAAAAATGCCTTGATGATCGGAGTCAACAGCTGCGCCAGTTGCTCGGCCGGCTGCCGCGCCTGCGGGTCCGGGTCGTGCTCGGCCTGATCCAGCAAATGGGCGACCCAGTAGCCGATAGCCCGCAAACCTTCGCTGGTGGTGCGCAGCTCCAGCAATACCCGGCGCATGGCCGGGTGATAACTGATCGGGTCGGCGGCTTGGGCCGCGATCCCTTCAGGTCTGAGCGGGGCACGCATCTGCCGGCGCTCAGCGGCATACTCCCGAGCGTTCTGCCAAGCCGCCTCGGCGTGTCCGAGGCCTTGCAGGCCGACGTGCAAGCGTGCCGAATTCATCATTACGAACATGGCAGCCAAGCCCCGGTTCGCCTCACCGATCAGCCAGCCCTGAGCGCCTTCGAACACCAGGGAGCAGGTAGCGCTGCCCTTAATACCCATCTTGTGTTCAATACCATCGCAGCGCACACCGTTGACCTGGCCGGTGTCCAGTTGTTTGGGCACCAGGAACAGCGAGATCCCACGACTGCCCGACGGTGCACCCGGCAAACGCGCCAGCACCAAGTGCAGGATATTACCCGTTAGATCGTGCTCGCCGCCGGAGATAAACAATTTGTTGCCATGAAGGTGATAGCTGCCATCGTTTTGGGGGGCGGCGCGGCAGCGCAGCAGCCCGACATCGCTGCCGGCCTGGGGCTCGGTCAGGCACATGGTGGGCAAGGCCTGGCCGCTGACGATGTCGGGCAGGTAGCGCTCCTGCAGCCAGGGCGCGCCATGGGTTTTGAGGCACAGGTAGGCACCATGGACGATGCCGGTATACATGGCCCAGGCGTGGTTGCTGGCGTAGAGCATCTCTTGCAGCGCCGCGTCGAGCAGTTGCGGCAACCCCTGCCCGCCCAGCGCCTCGGCACAGGCCAACGCGGGCCAGCCGCCATCGACATAGGCTCGATAAGCGTCAGCAAAGCCATCCGGGGTGCTGACCCGATCCGCCGTCCAACGACAACCCTGACGATCACCACTGCCGTTCAGCGGCGCTAGCACCCCCTGGCTGAAACGTCCCGCCTCCTCCAGCACCTGTAGTGCCAAGGGCAGGTCCAGCCCCTCAAATGCCGGGCTGCGGCGCCACGCTCTCGGCGCATCTAGCCAGTGTTCAAGAACAAATTGCATATCGCGCAGGGGCGCCTGATAACTCCACATGGGAAACCTCATCAGATAGAAATGATAGCTCGGTCTGTAATCCGGGCCGCAAACACCTCAGGCGTGGTACGCCGGGTTCTCAATCAACAACGCCATTCGTTGCCCGACGCCCACGCAAGCGGCGGCGATTCCGTAGCGCAGGTTGTACTGGTGTAATTGCCGGGCCAAGGTCATGACCAACCGCAAGCCGGTGGCAGCAAGTGGATGCCCCAGCGCGAGAGCGCCGCCCTGGACGTTAAGGTGGGTACCGTCGAGCTCCAGCGCCTGGGCCACAGCCAGCACCTGGGCGGCCTGGGCTTCATTGATCTCGAAGCGACCGATATCGCCCGGGCTCAACCCGCTGCGGTGCAACAGCGGGCGGATCGCCGGCGCCGGGCCGATGCCCATAGACGCCGGCGCCACGCCAACCGCCGGGCTGGCCAACAGCCGGGCCAGGGCCGGACGCGAGCAGTCGCCAGCGCGCCCCACCAACGCGGCCGCCGCACCATCCACCACCGCGCAACTGTTGCCGGCGGTTTGCACACAGTTGGCATGCACCGTGCGCAAGCGTGCCAATGCGGCCAGATCAGTGGGCCGCGAGTGACTGTCCTCCCTGACGGCGGTGGCCCGGCGCGCCAGTGTGATTGCCCTCGGTTGGTGACCCTCAAGCTCGAACACCTGATTATCGACCGTCACGATTTCTTCAACCCAGGCTCCGGAACGCTGCGCCTGCAAAGCGCGCTGATGGCTGTCGCAGGCGTAGCGATCCACGACCTCGCGGCTCAGGCCATAACGGCCCGCCAAGTTGTCGGCGGTGGCGATCATGTCCACTCCGGGGGCCGGGTCGTACAGCGCCTCCCAGAGAAAATCCTTGAATTGCACCTCCCCCCCAGACGGAACCCGCCCCGATGCGTGTACGCGGTTATCGGGTTGCGCGACATGGATTCACTGGCCACGCACAGGGCTAGGTGCACCTCCTCGCGCAACTGTTCCGCAGCCTGACGCAACAGCTCGAAGCCAGTGGCGCAGATGCGCTGCACCCCCAGCGCCGAGACCGTTTGCGCCACCCTGCTGTACAAACCGATATGCCGTGGCAGAAAATAGGCATCGAAGCTGGCCTGAGCCATTGAACCGGCCAATACGCTGTCCACCGCCCGGGGGTCGATGCCGGCCCGGGCTAGCACCTCACGGCCGACCTGGATGCCAAGGTCGATGGGCGACACCTGGGACAGCGCACCGCCGAGATCAACCCAAGGCGTGCGCACCGCGTCGAAAATCGACACATTGGCATACGCTGAGTATTGTCCCACGCTGCTCACGACTTGGGCCCAGCACGCAGAATCGTGGGATCTTCACCGCGATACAGCGCTTCGACCTTAGCCGCGCGCCACTGTAATACCGCACGCTGGTTGATCGAACCTTTATCGGTGATTTCCCCGCGGTCGATGAACGCCGGTTCGTCGAGCAAGGCAATCCACTCCACGCGACTGGCGTTGCCGCCAGCCTCGCGGTTAAGACGCTGTAGCCAATCGGCGAACCACTCGCGCACCGGAGGGCTGGCCAAGACCTCGGCAACGCTGGCGCTCGGGGACAGGCCTGACAGGCGCCGGCATTCAGCCAGCCGTGGGAACACCAGCGCGCCCAGGCATTCGCGGTCCGGCGCGGCAATCACTAAGTCCTGTACATAAGGCGAGCCTTCCAGCACCGCGCGATTGCGCAACGGGCCGACGCTGACAAACACACCGGATGTCAGCTTGAAGTCCTCGGCAATCCGCCCGTCAAACATCAGGCCCAGTTGCGGGTCGCTGGAATCGGCCAACTTGATCGCATCGCCCGAACAATAAAAACCGTCTTCGTCAAACACCTCGGCGGTTTGCTGCGGCGAACGCCAATAGCCGGGCATGATGTGCGGCCCGCGGAAGCGCCCTTCGAACTTGCCATCCACCGGCACCAGCCGCACCTCGCAGCCGGGTGCCGGCAAGCCGATATAACCGGCCATGGACAACGGCCCGGTGGTGAAGGTGCAGGACGGCGATGCCTCGGTCATGCCGAGCCCGGCCATCATGCGGATGCGTTCGCCACAATGCTGTTCGGCGACCTTGTCGAGCCGGTCCCACGTACTTTGGGACAGACCCGCCGCCGCAAAAAAGAACAGGCTGATACGCTCGAAGAAACGCTCACGCAACTCGCCGTCCTGCTCCAGGGCACTGACCAGTTCTTCCCACCCTTTGGGCACCGTCAGGTACGCAGTGGGCGAAATCTCCTTGAGATTGCGCAAGGTTTCGGCGAAGCCTTGGGCGGTGGGTTTGCCGTCGTCCAGGTAGAACGTGCCGCCGTTGTACAACACGATGCCAACGTTGTGGCTGCCACCGAACGTGTGGTTCCACGGCAACCAGTCCACCAGCACCGGCGGCGCCTCGCCGAACACCGGAAAGGTCTGCAGCAGCATCTGCTGATTGGCGCAAAGCATACGCTGGGTGGTGATCACGGCCTTGGGCAGCTTGGTGGAGCCCGAGGTAAACAGGAACTTGGCGATGCTGTCCGGGCCAGTGGCGGCGAACGCCTGCTCGGCCTCGACGCCACCGGGTTGGGCCAGCAGGCTGGCGAAGCTTGTCCTCGACCGGCCAGCTATCTCGCCACGCACCGTGATCAAGGGCACGTCCGCCGGCAATACGGCAGTGATTGCCCGCTCGAACGGTGCGGCTTCGCTGACAAATACCAGCCCCGGTTGCAACAGATCGCAGACGTGACGCAGCTTGGCGAAATCCTGGGACAGCAATGAATAGGCCGGCGATACCGGGCAATAGGGAATACCTGCGTACATCGCGCCGAGGGCCATTTGCAGGTGCTCGATGTCGTTGCCGGAGAGCAGCGCCAAGGGTTTTTCCGCCGACAAACCGTAACCGAGCAGGCTCTGGGCGATGGCCCGGACACTGTCGAGCATTTGGGCATAACTGACTCGACGCCAGTCACCGCCGGCTTCACGGGCGGCGATAAACGTCTGCTCTGGGCGCACCTCGGCCCAGTGCACCAGGCGCTCGAGCAATCGCGCCGGCAGCGGGGCCAGGGGCTCCAGGGAGCGCATGTGCAAGATGCCACGCTCTTCCCGGACTTCGACGGCAGGATGACCAATCGACACCTGGCGATACCGCCCGGCCTCGGGTCGGGAGGACGATCTGGACTCGGAACTCACGTACATTTCCTCCACCAAGGCACGCTCGGGTCGCGATGCGAGCGGAGCGTGGCAGCACGGGGCTGCGGCCTTGTCATTGTTATTCTGGCCTGCATCCGGGCGTCGGCTTCTGAGGCTCGACCACCCATGATGCGACGGGTTTCAGATCGGGTAGTGCCGGGGACCGTTCTGCAAGGTAACCCAACGCAGCTGGGTGAAATGCTCGATGGACGCCTTGCCGCCAAAGCTGCCGTAGCCGCTGGACTTGACCCCACCGAACGGCATCTGCGCCTCGTCGTGCACGGTCGGCCCGTTGATGTGGCAAATGCCCGACTCGACCCGCTGGGCCAAGGCCAGCGCACGGCTCGTGTCGCGACTGAAGATGGCAGCCGACAGGCCGAACTCGGAGTCGTTGGCCAGGCGCAGCAGTTCTTCATCGCCGTCACCGCGCAGCAGCACCGCCACCGGCCCGAAGGACTCTTCGCGGTACAGGCGCATCTGCGCAGTGACGCCGTCGAGCAAGGTCGGTTGCAGGATGCTGCCTTCCAACTGCCCACCCGTGACCAGCGTGGCACCTTTGGCCAGGGCATCGTCGATCAGCCCCTTGATGCGCTGACCGGCACTGACATCGACCAACGAGCCCAGCACCGAATCGCCTGACGCCGGATCGCCAGCGCGCAGGGTGGCAATCTTGGCAGTCAGCCGGGCGATGAACTCATCCGCCACGCGGGCATCGACAATCAGTCGCTCGGTGGACATGCAGATCTGGCCCTGGTTGAAGTACGCCCCGAAGGCCGCCGCTTGCACCGCGGCGTCCAGATCAGCATCGTCCAGCACCAGCAGCGGCGCCTTGCCACCGAGCTCCAGCAGGGCCGGCTTGAGGTGGCGCGCCGACAGTTCGCCGACGATGCGCCCGACGTGGGTCGAACCGGTGAAATTGACCCGACGCACCGCCGGGTTGGCAATCAACCGCTCGACAATGGCCGGCGCATCCGCAGGTGCGTTACAGATCACGTTGACCACACCGTCACCCAGCCCGGCGTCTTGCAACACCTGGCCGATCAGCCGGTGCACCGCCGGGCTTATTTCAGAAGCCTTGAGCACCACCGTGTTACCGCAAGCCAGGGGCATGGCGATGGCGCGGGTGGCGAGAATCACCGGGGCATTCCAGGGTGCGATGCCCAGTACCACGCCGCAAGGCTGACGCAGGGCCATGGCGAAACTGCCAGGCACGTCGGAAGGAATGATTTCGCCGTTGATCTGGGTGGTCATGGATGCCGCTTCGCGCAGCATGTTCGCCGCCAGGTGCACGTTGAAACCGTACCAGTTGGCCATGGCGCCGGTCTCGCCGGCCGCGGCGATAAACTCGCCGCTGCGGGCCTGCAACTGCTCGGCCGCACGCAACAGCCGCGTACGGCGCTCGTTGGGCGCCAGCGCGGCCCAGGCGGGAAACGCAGCTTGGGCCGCGGCCACCGCGGCGTCGGCATCTTCCAAGGTGGCGGCGGCCACTCGAGAGACCACCTCACCCGTCACCGGGTTGCAGCGTTCGAAGGTCCGGCCGTCACGGGCCGGGCACGACTGGCCGCCAATCAACAGGGGCACGTCCAGCATGGTGATTCCTCTTTATTGTCTTTATCGGGAATACATCGCAGCGGTGTAACAGTAGCGCCAGGGCGACGCAGCGAACAGCGGGATGCGGCCCGCCATTCGCCGGTCGATTCAGCGCTTATAGGTTTGCAGGCCCGGCTTGATGCTCTTGTCATCGAGGAACTGCTTCATCCCCTGCTCGCGGCCACCCTCGGTGTCGAGCAGGCGCGACTGGTCGAGCTTGGCGTACAGGTAATCCTCGTTCTGCTCCCAGGTCAGTTCGCGGCAGCGTTTGAAACCATGCTTGGCCGCCCGCAGCACCACCGGGTTCTTTTCCAGCAGGTTGCGCGCCAGCTCCACCGTGACTTCACGCAGTTGCGCCAGGGGCACGCTTTCATTGACCAGGCCCATTTCAGCGGCTTTCTGCCCGCCGAAGGTCTTGCCGGTCATGATGTAGTACAGCGATTGGCGATGGCCCACGGTGTCGGCCATGGCCTTGCTGACGAGGTTGCCCGGTGGGATGCCCCAGTTGATTTCCGAGAGACCGAAGGTCGCTTCGTCGGCGCAGATCGCCAGGTCGCACGCCACCAGCGGGCTGAAACCGCCACCGAAGCACCAGCCATTGACCATGGCGATGGTCGGCTTGGCGTACATGCGCAACAGCTTCCACTGCCATTGCGACGCTTCGCGACGGATTTTTTCCTGGAGGATTTCCGGCCCGGCATCCACTTCGCGGAAGTATTCCTTGAGGTCCATGCCGGCGGTCCAGGCATCACCGGCCCCGGTCAGCACCAACACGCCTGCGGCCGGATCCTGCTCCAGCGTCTCGAGCACGTCGATCATCTCGCGGTTGAGGGTCGGGCTCATGGCGTTGCGTTTTTCCGGGCGATTGAGGGTGACCCAGGCGATGCCCTCCTCGATATCGACCTTGACGGTTTTCCAGCGACCTTTGTAGTTGCTCATGAGATGCGTGCTCTCTTGTTCTTGGCTGAAGATGATCAAAAACTAAACCGTAAATTTAGTTATGTCAATTAACCATTAATCAGTTTATCTGTATTTTCCGAGGCAGGGGCGAAGGTTGAAAATTCGAATATACACAAGCCCGTAGCCACGGCACCGCAAGCCCGGCAAACTGGATAGCCTTGTTAATCACTTACCTTGAGGAAGCTCACTTCGATGGCCAAGTCTTCCAAGCTTGCCGAACCCGCCGAGGCCCTGGTCGCCGGTACCGACGCGCAGGCACCGCTGGACTCCGCGCTGGATGACCTGATCGGTTACGCCCTGCGTCGCGCCCAGCTGAAACTGTTCCAGAATCTGATCGGCCGGCTTGCCGTCCACGATTTGCGGCCCGCCCAATTCTCGGCCCTGGCGATCATCGACCACAATCCTGGCCTGATGCAGGCCGACCTGGCCAAAGCCCTGGCGATCGAACCGCCGCAAGTGGTGCCGCTGCTAAACAAGTTGGAAAGCCGGGCCCTGGCGGTGCGCGTGCGGTGCAAGCCAGACAAACGCTCCTATGGAATTTTCCTGAGCAAGAGCGGTGAAACCTTGCTCAAGGAACTCAAGCAGATCGCTGCCCAAAGCGACCTTGACTCCACAACCGCTCTGGATAGCAAAGAACGTGAAAAGTTGCTGCGCTTGCTGAAGAAGGTCTATCAGCACTGATCGCGGGCGACATTAAACTCGCGCCCCCTTGCGGTCCTCGACGCTCAGCGCAGCCAACCCGATCTCGTCGCCCAGGCACATACCGCAGTAGGCTTTCAGCCCCCGCACACCCGATGCCGCAACGTAGTAGTCAAACGCGCTCCTTGGCGTTGATAAATTCCGAACTCATGGTCAGTTCGCTCATGCCCATCAGTTGCACGGGCAGTTGTAGGGGCGCTCTTCGCAGGCAGTTTGGCACGTTCGAGATCCATTTTTTTGCAATAGTTTATGGATAATACACGCTCGGTGCAGTTGACTTCGCGAGGATAGAATGGATACAGCCGATGGCGTTCGTCAACTGCAACCGATCGATAATCGAACACTTAAAATATCTGTTTTTTCTAGTTACTTATGGTGCTCACATCAACAACTTGAATTTATTGAATCAGCTCCTGTCTTTTGGCACTTTTAATACGATATTAATTTTTAAATTATCTTTGCTCATCCCCAATAATTACGCGGTTCGCCACCACAACAAGCACAATGACGTTTGCCCATGGAATCCATTGCATCGCTCGAATTGACCATCGCATTGTGCTTTTCGTTGCGCTGATCAAGGGGTCGATCTGCATAATCTGGTAGCGAGCCTGACGGCGTCGACGCGGGATCACCAGTCAGACTCGTCAACAAAATCGCCCTCCCACTCCAGCTATACTAACAACCCCTCGAGCACCGTCTCGGCATGTTGCGACGCGAGCGCTACTAAATTAGGTGCATAGGACGCGGACACACCGAACACATCACAAAATAACGAGCCACTAATTAGCGGACCTAAGATCGAAAACGCATGAATTACCGGGTCACCAGGACGCACTTCGCCGCGCGCCTGAGCTTCAGAAATTAAAACTGTAAACAAACCGATTACCCGCACAACCACGTTGTCGTACCAGATTTTTACAATGTCCGGGAAGGCTTGGCTTTCGCTAATTACCAATCTTGCCAACGCGGGTAAGGAGCTTGACTCCATATGTTCTGCAGTTTCCTTAAGCAGAATAGGAACGATCTCACGCATGGAACCACTAAACCGCACAGCGGTGCTCTCGATAATTTGTAGGCTACCGATTATCGCTTCCTGAACAACAGCCCTGAAAAGCTCTTCTTTTGTATCAAAATAAAGATATAGGGTTCCTTTAACAATGCCAGCGCGCTGAGCTATATCTCCCAGTTTCGCAGCGGCGAAACCATTTTCGGCAAAGACGCTCATCGCCGCCGCAATGATTTCCGCGGGACGCGCCTCTTTGCGCCGAGTTCTCTTACGCGTGGTACCTGTCACTTTTCGCCTTTCAAATAACGTTGGTAGCTATGCCCAAGGGGCGCCAGCATGAAGACCTTACATTCATCACATACCATATTCCAGGCTTAAGCGGCAACAAACCTCCCTATCGATGCTTCGGCTCCCCCCATTAACGCGCGTCATACCCGGGCCAGCAAGGCAGCAAAAGCACCCATTGCTTTTTAATGACTCCAAAGTCATTATCTTCGACGCATGCTTTGACGGGTGACGTCATGCGATGCCGTCGCAGGCGCTACCGCGACTACCACGTGCCTTCTGGGATTTCTGGCTGCCCAACACCGGCACCGGAATGTGTAATCAGATACTTCAAAAAACCTTCAGGTGGAAAATCGTTTTGATCACGTCAGCGCAAACCTAGGTAATGAGTATCCCTGCTTCAAGCAGACTTTTCAGGCGACATTGCCACCTCCAAAAGTGGCGAGAATTCTGAATGGCACTGCCTACAAATCATGATCAGTTTCTGAAAGGTGAGGAAGCACAAGTTGAAGACCGCAGCGGTTTGCCTATTCGTTTCGTTAACTTTGTCTTCTAAGGGCTTGACGGTGGTCCTAAAACTCCCTGGAGCTCTAAGCGCAGCCGATAGAAAATTCATAGCGACGTTGACAGAAAATGAACAGCGTGAGTTCTTAAGGATCCTTCGAAAAGTCAGCTCTTAAGCCCGTGACGTCGCAGACTTTACGGATAGATTCGCCATCCCTCAAGGGTTAGACCGGAAGGTAACCGACTAAGGGCATCTCCCAAACGTTGCACGGTGAGTTGCGCAGGAATGCATTATCAGTAACCTCTAAGAACTCGATCACCGTCGAGTGCCCGAATCTCTGCCTAGATTTTCAGCGATGTTAAACGACAAAATTAGTGAATTGAAAATTCCCAAGCCCATCCGTGGGATGATCATTAACATGGTGCACGCGGTGAAAGCTGCAAGCACAAAGGAAAAATTGGAGCGCGAGGGCTCTATGGAACTTGCTTTTATTCTCGGGCTGGACGTGGCGAAAAATATGTCTCAAGCAGACATAGAGGTTCTTTACGCGATACTCGACGAGGCAGTGCAAGAAAGACTTGCCCAACTGGGGGGGGGTCGCTATCTGACTGACGGTATAACTACAGTAACCAAAGATATATGCGGAACGGTTTTTTGAATAGAGTCGAAATAAGCTCATCATCATCGACACAAGTAAATTTCTTACGCGCCTTCTCTTGTCATGACCTTCCCAACACCTAAATGCGCTGTGCTATCCTCGTACATATCAGTTCAGCTCTGAGACAAGAAGAATTTCTGCCTCCATTGAGAACGCCTCTAAGATGACTGAGTCCCGGTCTCTATCGAATAAGTTATGGAAACTCAATGCCGCTCTGTCAAACCAAAGCGACGCTGGCCGCCCGTGACCCGATGTATGTTCCCGCCCCAGCGGCTGTCACGTGAGCAATATACGAATCTATGCCGCTACAAAACCTGATCGACGTTGGTCATATTATCGAAATTCAGCAGACAGCACTAAACGTTGCCGTCGGTCCCACTTGAGGTGATCCCAGCTGCATAGTAGCATCCGGCCCGTTGAAACAAAAAAGGGGGAATTCATTTTCCGAAGCGGGAAAACCCGATACGTCCTAATATTTAATGGCTTTTTGTGGTGTAACAGCGAAGGTTTCAACATAGCTCCGACTGCTCAAAGCAAAAGCAATGCTTCATGTACCTCGATGCACGGTACGTCAATCTTTGTACGCTGCAGATCCAACCAACGTTGCATTTTCTGTACATCGAAAATTTGGCCCTGCTCCATGAGGGTAAGAACAAGGGCTTGAGCCATTCGATAACGCCCGCATCGCGGGCAATCTCTCTCCTCCCAGCCGTTTGGACTTTCGAGCTTATCAGCATCACCGGCACATATTAAACAGGTCATAAAAAACTCTTATAGCTATTGCTCGCCGCCAATGGCAGTTTCCAATTAAACCATGACTTGAACTGACGGTTTACATTCTCGACAACCATCCTCCGACGGCAGCCAGGGCAACGATACTCGCCGAGCCATTGCTCTGAGCGGATGATAAACCCTACGGAGGCATAAAAATACTCCACTGTCTTTTGAGACGTCGTGGTTTTCTGCACTGACACCGCTCGCGTTTCCGCCGGCGCCTAGAGCGCTGTTTTCAGCTCTTTACGCACCGCCCTGGAAGCTAAACGCGCAAATGCGCCTCCGCCAACTCCAACCCCTTGGCCAACCGCTCCAGTTGCACCGCAGCGCCAGCGCGCCTGGACCACCACGCGATTGTTCTGTTCACTCATGCGGGCAATCTCATCTACGTTGCGCGACACATCTGTACTACCTCAACTCTGCTCCTTCATCGCGGCAGCGATGCCATCAATTTCGTGCGTTGTTATCGCGACCGCCTCACCCGCGTCGATGACGAAGCGTTGCAACTCTGCGAGCTGATCGAGTGTTGACATCAGTGAATGGTGGCCGGACTCGAGCGAGCGCCCCTCCGCCTCCGAACGCTCCCCAAGCTCCGCTGTCATCTCCTCAATATGGCTAGCGGCCCCAGTCGAATGTTTAGCAAGCTTACGTACCTCGTCGGCCACCACCGCGCGCCCCCGCCCCTGCTCTCCGGCGCGAGCTGGCTCGATTGCGGCATTTAAAGCCAGAAGATTGGTCTTACCTGCGATATCCTTCACCCGTTGAGTGAGGTCCGACATCGCCGCTGTACGCTTCAGGAAGTCTTCAACTAAGGTTTGTATCTCGGCGAAAACAGCCTGCACACAATCAGCCTCTTCGCGCATTATGTCCATCGCTAGACAGCCCGCCTAGGTACCCTGCAGGCTCCGCAGGGAGTTCGCACGTACCTGTTCGGCTCCGTCTGCAACCGTGGCGATACTCACGCTCATTTCTTCCATCGCCGCCGCGATGAACTGGTCAAGTAATTCTGGACACCAGTTTAGGTTCTCACACGGCCAGTTTTTCCATAGCTACCGGCGAGCGGTAGTCGTTGTAGCTGTGAAGCCTGGTGTTGTTGTAGCTCATCACGTATTGCTGCAAATCAGCTCGGGCTTCCTGCTCCGAGCTGTATCCGCCCTCAGGCATCCATTCTGATTTCAGACTGCCAAAGAAGCGCTCCATTGGAGCGTTGTCCCAGCATTGCCCCTTGCGACTCATGCTTTGGTTGATCCTGTGTGTCACCAACTCATTCCTGAACTTGTGACTGGTGTACTGGGCGGATTCAACCGGTCGTCGCAACACTGGATTGTTGTACAGACTTTAGATACTCATTCAGTGCTTCGGCAGGTGTTTTCCAGCCGAGTACTTTTCGAGGTCTAGTATTAAGTACGTGAGCTACCGCCTGTATTTCTTGGGCACTCCAACGAGAGAGGTCAGTGCCTTTCGGGAAGTATTCCCGTAGAAGGCCGTTCGTATTTTCGTTTGTGCCGCGCTGCCATGGACTATGTGGATCAGCAAAGAAAACCTTTACTCCGGACTCGATGGTAAATCGAGCGTGATCCGACAGCTCCTTTCCACGATCCCAGGTCAAAGATCGCCACAGCTCGATGGGAAGATCAGCCACCGTTTTTTTCAATGCATTGGCCATACTAACAGCCCCATAGCCAGCCAGCGCCGGACCGTTCTTCGTGCGGGGAATTAGCCCATAACCTTTCTCGCGAGGCAGATGGACGAGCATGGTAAATCGAGTTGAGCGCTCGACCAGAGTTCCAATCGCAGAACGGTTCAGACCGATGATCAGGTCGCCCTCCCAATGCCCGGGTACAGCCCGATCTTCTACCTCAGCAGGGCGACTGGAGATCATGACGTCCTCGCTGACATGTGCCCACACTTTGGCCTGCGCTCTGGCTCTCGGCACGCGCAATGCTCGTCCTGAGCGCAGGCAGCTCACCAGTTCACGCTTGAGAGCTCCTCGACCCTGAATGTAGAGCGCCTGATATATGGCTTCATGAGAGATGCGCATGGATTCATCATCCGGAAAATCGATCTGGAGCCGGTTGGCAATCTGTTCAGGCGACCAGCCATTGACCCATTTACGGTCACTGCGATGCGGTTTATTTCGGCCTTTGAAGGGCGCTTGCCGAGGCCCAGAAATCTCACGACCATCGGCGTCTTGAACCTTGCCCTCAAGGCGGTCGCGTACGTACTGGTGCAGTCGCGGGTTAGTGACCAGTTTCGCTGATTTCGGCCTATTGGCCACCAGTTCTGCCTTCCATTGCGCTACTGACGCTCGATATTCAAGCAGACCGCAACGGGTAGCAGCATTTCGTGTCAGCTCCCGTGAAATTGTCGATGGGCTTCGTCCAAGGCGACGGGCGATCTCACGAACGCCAACACTTTGCGCTCGAAGCAGCCCAATCTCTTCTCGCTCTGCAAACGATAAGTATCGTCCTGATATGTGATTCGACATGGATAATGGCATCCCGCCTCGATGACGGAACCAGCGTGTACCTACCGCTGTTGATACGCCAACGGCATGTGCTGCCTTTTCGCTTGTGATGCCTGTTGCAATCTGCACCCAAAATAGCCGCTCGATCTCATTACGAAGTGAGGGTGCACCTGGAGAACGCATCGCTCCCCGGCCCGTCAATTTTTGCATCCATCCTGCGGGTCGTCCCATAAACACCTCGATCAAGGTGTTGCGACGACCGGTTGAATCCGCCCCGGATCTCGTCGCTGCCGCTAGCGCCGAGCTGCGCGCCTTGCGCGACCTGACGGGGGAAACCGCCTACCTGGCCGTGCTTGACGGCAACCAGGTGCTTTCGCTCGAACGTTGCGACGGTGCACACACTCTGCGCTCCGCCGCCAGCCTGGGCCAGGGCAAGCCGGTATACTGCACCGGTCAGGGCAAGGCCATTCTCTCGGCGCTCTCACCGACTGCTCGGGATGAGATTCTCAAGGGACTGGTGCTGGAGCCACTGACCCCGCTTACCATCACCGACCGCCGGCGCTTGTTGACGGAACTCCAGATCACCCGCGCCCGTGGTTACGCGCTGGACGACGAAGAAATTCGTCTGGGCGTGCGCTGCGTCGCCGCCCCCATCATCGATAAACAGGGGACTGTGCGTGGTGCTCTGAGCGTCGCGGGCCCAGCCTATCGGCTCACTCTGGAGCGCCTTACGCTGCTGGGGCCTGAGCTGACGGATGCCGCTCGGCGGGTTGGCGAACAACTGCGCTCGGAACCGGCGGTGCATAACACTCACGCGACCAACGTGGTACCCGGACCATGGGCCTTCCATGGCGCCTTTCCACGCTGGCATGCTGAACACCAAATACTTTATTGGGCCGACACGTTGGCCCCCGCGATCCATTGCTGGGATGGCCAGAGCAGCCGAATCCTCACCCGCCTGGATCTTCCGGTGCATGCCATGGAGCTGCACCGTGATGGTTTATTGGTGGCCCAAGCGGGGGGCTGGTCGCTGATTGATTGGCAAGGCGCCGAGCATCCAATGCAGGACCTGATCGGCAGCCGGCTCCTGGCCTTGACCACTCATCCACCGGCGTCTTATGGGGATGCACGAAGACCGCCAGTGGTTGCCAGATCGGTGAGGTGAGTGCCGAGGGAGAATTGCGACATGGCTGGAGTCTGACCGAGCAGGTCAGTGGTTTTCGCTGGGATGCCACGGGCGAAGCCCTATATGCAATAACCCCCGCAACCGGCGATATCCTGCGCTTGCAGCTCGGCAGTAATGCTATGCGCCGCTTGGCTTCCCTGCCACGTGGTGGAGGCAGCCTGAGCGGCTTGGCCCTGGACACCCAAGGCGGGGTCTGGACGACTCAACGGGATGGCTGGAGCCTGGTTCGCTTCGACGCACACGGCAATCTCGACCGCATGATCGGCCTTCCCGTACCGAGCCCCTCGGATCTTTGCTTTGGGGGAAAGGACGGCAGTACCCTGTATATCACCAGTTCCCGCCAGGAACTCAAACTTGAAGTGCTCAGTGGCGCCCCCGACTCGGGATGCTTGCAGCGGCTGGAAGCCGAGGTTGCCGGACAGCCAGTGGCAATGAGCAACTGGCGCCTGTGAGGTATCGAACTACCAGCCGAGCTGCTTGTTAAAACCAAGGGCGTCATAGTAATCATGCTGCGTGAGAATCTTGCCCTCCTTGAGCCGTATGAAACTCACTCCCTTGAAGCTGAGGGGACGCTGGGTGGCCGGCGTCTCGGTGCTCCAAGGCCCGGTATTGTGCCCCTTGAACTCCCATTCGAAGGCAATGCTTTCACCGTTGACGATCGGCTCGCCCAGCATCGTCCATTGCAGATCCGGCACTGCGTGCATGAACACTTCGATCACCTGGGTCTTGGCATTTTCCCGACCGACCTGCGGTGCCCCCACCGAGGCGTCGAGAAACTCGCCGTCCTCGGCGAAGTACTTCGCCGCAGCGTCCGCATCGCGAGCGTTCCAAGCCTTCATGTAGCCATGGATCACGCCCAGCGTATCGTTTTGACTGGCCGCCATGACCCCATGGCTGGCCAGAATCAGGAGCAACCCAAGCAGCATCGAATGGATTCGGGACGTCATAGCGTTCACCCTTTTCTCATCAGAGGATTTGCCTGCCGCGCCCGGCGGCAAGCCGTCATATTCCTAGGCTTTTTTCCAGGCATCGGAAGCCGGGGCGGTGCCCTTCTCGTAGGGACGAAACAGGACCATGTAGACGAGGCCGACGAGAATCACGATGGCGCCGACCAACACGATGCCGTAGTTCACGTACCAAGGCGCATCCGGCGTACGCGGCCAGGACATATTGACGATGGCGAACAAGCCATAGCAGAGTGCAGCGATGTTCACCGGCCAGCCCCAACGTCCCAAGGTGAACTGGCCCTTGGGTGTCCAGCCCCGAAGGCGAGCGTATATCACACCCCCGACGATCATCTGGAACGCCAGGTAGATACCGATGGCGGCAAAACTCACCACCAGCGCGATCGCGTTCTGAAGATAAAAGCCGACACACACGATGATCGCCGGCAACACCCCGCAAACCATCAGGGCGGCGGTCGGCACATGGGTGGTCGGGGAGAGTTTCTTCAGCACACCACTACCCATGAGCATCTCGTCTCGGGCGTAGGCATACAACAAGCGGCTGGCGGATGCCTGCAAGCTCAGCACACAGGAAACGAACGAGACCGTGATCACCGCCATGACCGCTCTCGACATGACCGGACCGAACGCCGCGCCGAATATCGTGGCCATGGGATCCTTGTCCTGCCCGGAGACAACGGCGGCAATATCAGGCACGGCCAGGATCAAGGCCAGGGCGGCAAAGATCGAAGCGGCACCGCCGATCCAGATCGTCATCCGCATGGCCTTGGGGACCTGGCGGCTGGGATTAGGCGTTTCCTCGGCGACATCGCCGCACGCTTCAAAACCGTAGTAAAGGAACATCCCCGCCAGTGACGCGGCGAGGAAGGCCGGCCAGTACTCCCCATCGATAGAAATATCGAACGTGTCGAACAACACGCTCAAGGGTTGGTGGCGCTCGAAAATCAGCAAATAGCCGCCGATCAACAACGCCCCGACCAGCTCACACAGAAAGCCGAACATCGCCACCCGCGCCAGTAGCTTGGTGCCGCTCAGGTTCAGGACCGTCGCGGCGCCGGTCAGCACCAGCGCGACCAAGGTATTGGTGACCGGAGAAGACTCGAAACCCAGCAGATTGGCAATGTAGGGACCGGCGCCCAATGCGACAGCCGCAATGGTCACGCATAAAGAGATGGCGTAGATCCAGCCGACCATCCAGGCCCATTTTTTCCCCACCAGGCGACGGGCCCACGGATAGACACCGCCGGAAATGGGGTACTGGGACACCACTTCGCAAAAAATCAGGCACACCAGCATTTGCCCGAACCCCACCAGCAGGTAGGACCAGAACATCGGCGGCCCGCCCGCTGCCAGGCACAGGCCGAACAACGTGTAGACACCGACCACCGGCGACAGGTAGGTGAACCCGAGGGCAAAGTTCTGCCACAGGCTCATGCTACGTTCGAAATTCGAGGTGTACCCCAGGGCACGGAGTTGCTCCGCGTCCTGGTCCACGGCTGCCGTGGAGCTTATCGAGCTGTTCATTGCGCCATCCTTCAAAAAGGAATTCGTTTGAGTAAGCGTCAAGCAGGCAGAGCCATCCCGCCCGTAACGTGGTTCACCAGAAATGCTCAGAGCTGTATCCAGGTGGCCTTGATCTCGGTGTACTTATCGAAGGCATGCAGGGATTTATCGCGGCCATTGCCGGACTGCTTGTAACCACCGAACGGCGCCATCATGTCGCCGCCGTCATACAGGTTGACCCAGACACTTCCGGCACGAAGTGCGCGGGCCATGGTGTGGGCGCGCGACAGGCTGGCCGTCCAGACGGCTGCCGCCAGCCCGTAAGGCGTGTCGTTGGCGATGCGCACCGCATCCTCGGCTTCGTCGAATTCGATCACCGACAGCACCGGGCCGAAAATCTCTTCCCGGGCAATAGTCATCGAGTTGCTGACATTGTCGAACAGTGTCGGCTCCACGTAGCTGCCGCCGGTTTCCTCCAATGCCACGCGCCCTCCCAGTAACAACTGGGCGCCTTGATCCTGTCCTTGCCGAATGTGGTGCAACACCTCTTCCAGGTGGCGCGCGTCCACCAGCGCACCGACATTGGTGTCGGGGTCCAGTGGATGGCCCGGCTTCCAGCCTGTCATGGCCTCGACCACCATCGGCACGAAGCGCGCCTTGATGGAAGCCTGGACGAGCAAACGTGAACCGGCGGTGCACACCTCGCCCTGATTGAAAGCGATAGCAGCCGCCGCCGCTTCGGCGGCTGCCTGTAGATCAGGGGCATCGGCGAAGACAATGTTCGGACTCTTACCCCCTGCCTCCAGCCAGACCCGCTTCATGTTCGACTCACCCGCATACACGAGAAGTTGCTTGGCCACTTGGGTGGAACCGGTAAACGCCAGCGCATCAACGTCACCGTGCAAGGCCAGGGCCTTGCCCACCGTATGCCCATAGCCTGGCAGCACATTGAGCACACCGGCCGGCAACCCTGCTTCCAGGGCAAGCTGTGCGATGCGAATAGCCGTCAGCGGCGAACGCTCCGAAGGCTTGAGAATCACCGAGTTGCCGGTCGCCAATGCCGGCCCCAATTTCCACGAAGCCATCATCAACGGGAAATTCCACGGCACGATGGCAACGACCACCCCGACCGGCTCCCGCGTCACCAACCCGAGCTGATCCATAGCCGTCGCGGCCACCTCATCGTAGATCTTGTCGATGGCTTCACCGCACCAGCGAATGCTGTCGATGGCGCCGGGCAGGTCGACCGACAGTGAGTCGGCGATCGGTTTGCCCATGTCCAGCGTTTCCAGCAGTGCCAGCTCTTCGGCGTGGGACTGCAAGAGGTCGGAAAAACGCAGCATGACCGCCTTGCGCACTGCCGGTGCCTGACGCGACCAAACGCCGGATTCGAATGCCGCCCGGGCGCTGCTCACGGCCAGCTCGGCATCCGCGGTATCGCAACTTGCAACCAGGCCCAACAATCGCCCATCCACAGGACTCACGCATTCGAAGGTAGCGCCTGAACTGGCAGGCCTGTATCGCCCGTCGATAAAGGCACGGCCCTCGATGTTCAGCGCCTTGGCTCTGGCTTCCCACTCTGCTCGGGTCAAGTGACTCATGATTGAAGTGCTCCTGGGTTCGGATGAATGCGATCTCGGCTCGCTTAAACATATGGAACCATATCTTTTAATCCATGAGAACCCCAGGAAAACCAAATTCGGTCAGGTTGTTTTGACTTCAATGCCTTTTCATCCATAGAATTTCGCGTCAATGGCCCCTGAAAATGCCTTTGAACTATGAAATAGAATTTTTTGAGTCCAGGCGTCGACGGCGCCACCAATGAATGAAACGACCATGAGCCCTACATCGAGCCTCATCCGCCTCAATCAGGAAGGGAGAACGGAATCCGTCACCCGCCGCCTGGTTGAAATGATTGACCTTGGGCTTCTGGTCGAAGGTGAACAGCTCCCCAGCGAAAGTACCCTGGCCACCCAACTTGGCGTCGCCACGGTCACCCTGCGCGATGCGTTGGCTGCCTTGCGAGAGCGCGGGGTCATCGAAACCCGGCGTGGACGCAACGGCGGCAGCTTTATCTGCGCCGCCCCACTAACCACCGATCAGGCCTTGTTCGATCAATTGCGTGAAATGAGCACGCTTGGATTGCGTGACCTGGCCGACGAGCACGCAGCCATCTCAGGCGCCGCCGCCCGCTTGGCAGCCCAACGCGCCGGGCCAGAGCAGCATGCACGGTTGGGTGGTTACATCGATGCGTTGGCCAAGGCGCAAGAACGGCTGGAGCGCCGACGTGCCGACGCCAGGTTCCACATCGAAATTGCCGTGGCGTCGCAGTCGGTGCGGCTGACCCACAGCGAGGCCCGTTTGCAGGCGGAACTGGGGGAGTTGTTATGGTTGCCGTTCGATGAGCAACCGGCCCCCCAAGTGATCGAACGGGAACACCGGGCGATTCTGGAGGCCATCATTGCGAACGATGCCAATCTGGCCGGGGCACTGGCCGAAGCCCATGTCGCTCGCGGCGTCCGGCGCTTGACCGCCATACGGCTGCAGCAGATGGCGCAAGATGCCTGATGACTGGAACAGAACTTGCTGAACAACTGACTCCAAACACCGCCCGACAGTTTGTTCGTGTCGCCAGCAAACACCGCACTGTCCCTTCCGAGGCATGAGTTAGAGCCATGGATAACGAAATGTCAGCAAATGGGTTATTCCAATGCGCAACGTTGATCAACGCTTCCATTGGTAACGTCTTCAAGGGTCTCAACGACCTGGGCGCCCAGGTATCGAGCATTTGGGAACGGCAACGGTGCAAGACCAGGCGACCCAATCAACGCGACCTCAAGCCATTGCTGGCTGGCGTCCGGCAGATTCTCGATTCTGAAAGCCTCAAGTTTCATGGCGCCGGCGTGGTCTTCGCCCCCGGTGAGCTGGAAGATTGCGAGATGCACTTGCAGTGGTGGTGCCGGACCCAGAACGAACACATCCAGCCTTTGCAGCTGAATCTCGATAGCCGCAGCGATCGTTTCTACGATTACCTGCACATGCCCTGGTACACCCGTCCGCAGCAGACT
This sequence comes from Pseudomonas hefeiensis, assembly GCF_030687835.1. Lineage (NCBI taxonomy): Bacteria > Pseudomonadati > Pseudomonadota > Gammaproteobacteria > Pseudomonadales > Pseudomonadaceae > Pseudomonas > Pseudomonas hefeiensis. The sequence goes on along the minus strand of NZ_CP117449.1, from coordinate 2,429,413 downwards.
CGCCAACCTTCCATAGACGGTCCTTTTGTCGACTTGTACGGCACCGAGCAGTACATCGTCGCCTTTTCCGTGCCGATTTTTTTCGATGATCGCTTCATTGGCGTCGCCGCCGCCGACATCTCCCTGCATTCGTTGGAACCTTTGCTCGTGAGCAGCCTGATGAGAGTCAGCAATGAAGCGCTGTTGCTCAATGCCGAGGGCCGCGTGCTGGCCGCCAATACGGCGAGTTGGTTGGCCGGCGATCTGATCCGGGGCGTGCTGAACCAGGACATGGAACAAGGGCGCGTTTTGAGTCTCATCGACACGTCATCCTATTGGAGCGTCGTGGAGCGGCCGGTACCCAGGCTCTAATCGCTATCACTCTTGCGCTGAGGGGACCTGCACGACACGCTAGTCTGCTAGCCTTGAACGGTCTTTTCATGCCAGACCGTGAAAGGCTAGTGGCGAAATTGCTTGCCCAGTGGCCAGGGACTTCAATCACTCAGATCGGCTCAGCCAAGGTCGCCATGGAGTCGCCCATGATTTGCGCATGCTCCTGCTTGTCGCCGCCGCTTTTTTCGATCTCGCACAGCCGTGCGGAATTCTCGACTACCAGTTGGCAACGTTCCCAACGCCGTGCTTCGAACCGGGCCAAAGCAACCTGCAGATCGCTGGAGGCAAGCAATTCTTCTGCGAGCACGATGGCGCTCTCGATGCCTATTCCGGCTCCGGAAGCCAAATGAGGAGTGGTGGCATGCACTGTGTCCCCGATCATTACGATGCGGCCTTTATGCCATGGCAGCGGTACCAGCAGATTGGCCAGTGGACGGTAGTCGATATTGGCGCCCGGCTCGTACAGTTGTGGCACGAGCGTTTGCAGAACCGGGGCTGGGAACTCACTAAGCAGACGCGCCACTTCGCCTGCCCAGTTTGCCGGATCAATCCACTCAGAAAATTCTCGATTTTCCATGAGGAACATGTACATATGCGTGGCGGAAATCGGATTGACGCCCACCTTGGTGCGTCCCAGCCAATGACTGGGGCGGACGATTTCCGACGGCCGCCTGAGCACAGCACGCCAGGCGCTCTGGTGGATGGGTTTGGGTGACGGCGCCTCAGGAAAAAACTCTTTTCGCATCCGCGAATGCACGCCATCGGCGGCGATGACCAGGTCATAAGACCCTTGGGTCCCGTCGGTGAACGCCACCTCGACGCCAGCCCCATGCTCGGAGATACTGTCGAAGGTCACGCCAAGGCGCACGTGAGTGCCCACCTCCCGTGTCTTATCGGCAAAAATCCGAGCCAGGACTGGGCGCAGGATGCCGCCGCCACAAGGGATTTGTCTATGGCTGACGGGAGGTCGAAGCGCCAACTGCACGATTAGGTCACCTGCTGGTGAAAACACATCGAAATCCGTGGACAAATACCCTTCCTCGGTCACCCTTTCGAGGATGCCAACGGTATCCAACGCCCTTAACGTGGGGCCGCTAAGCGTAATGCCAGCCCCCAGGGGACACCACAGGGGATCTATCTCGACCAAGTCCACTTCGACACCCTGGCGGGCAAGCTGGATAGCCGCTGTCATACCGGAAAAACCGCCTCCGATAACCAAGACTTTATTGACTGCTGCAATCATCACGCGCTCCTAATTATTCTTATTTCAATCGGGCTGACATCGCATTGCGCACCAGCGAGTTCAGCGGCGCTATCGACCTGATCCTGAAAGTTCATAAAATTCAGACTGACAATGCCCAAGCAAGAACGAGACTATCGAATCGGATATCCGTGCTGAAATCGCATTCCACAATCAGAGGTATCGCTGGAGGTGATAGATGACGGGAGCAGGTTTGACAGCAATACCCGCCCCAGCCAGAAGCCTGCCCGGATTGCCCGGGATGTCTGCAACCAGGTTTTGTCGCACTGTTTGAAGACGCTTTGCCCCACGCACATAAATATGGGATGCCGATTAACTACGGCTCATCTGAACCGCAATTCATCGGCATTCACCCTGTGTCAGTGCTGCACTTCAGACACTTTCCAGGCCGTCCCAACAGAGGTATTTCACCTCCAGGAACTCATCGATTCCAAGGTGTGATCCCTCTCGCCCAAGACCACTCTGTTTCACCCCACCGAAGGGGGCGACCTCATTCGATATCAAACCGCAGTTGATGCCGACCATGCCCGACTCGATGCGTGCGGCGTTGCGCCAGATGCGCGCCGCATCGCGGCTGAACAGATACGCCGCAAGGCCATACTCGCTGTCGTTCGCCATTGCGATTGCGTCATCATCGCTATCGAAACGCACCAATGGCATGACCGGGCCGAATATCTCCTCGCGTGCCACTCTCATTCCATGCGTCACCTCTGCAAGTAGCGTGGGTTGGAAGAAGCACCCACCCAATGCATGGCGTGTACCACCGGACAATAGTCGAGCACCCTGGGCCAACGCATCATCAACAAGCTCCTGGGATTTTCGTACCGCGGCTTTATCGATCAGCGGTCCCACCTGCACACCAGGCTCAAGACCATTTCCCACCTTCAGTCGGGCCATGCGCTCGACGATGCGATCAGCTAGGGCGTCATAAATCCCCGATTGCACCAGCACCCGATTCGCCCCGATACATGACTGCCCGCCATTGCGAAACTTAGCCTGCATCACACCGTCAGCCGCAGCATCAAGATCAGCATCATCGAAGACGATGAAGGGGGCGTTGCCACCTAACTCCATGGAGCATTTCTTGACCGTCTGCGCCGCCTGCGCCAAGAGCAGCCGGCCAACTTCGGTGGAACCCGTAAACGTGAGTTTGCGCACCAACGGGTTGCCCGTAAGCTCGCCCGCAATGTCTCGGGTGTCATTACCCGTGATCACGCTGAAAACACCGGCTGGCACTCCAGCACGTTGTGCCAGTTCGGCGAGCGCAAGTGCGGTCATCGGTGTCTGGCTCGCCGGTTTCACCACTATCGTGCAGCCCGCCGCGAGTGCCGGAGCCGCCTTGCGGGTAATCATGGCCGCGGGGAAGTTCCACGGTGTTATCGCGGCGCAGACCCCAATGGGCTCGCGCAGTACAACGATACGCTGAGTATCTTTTACGCCGGGGATCAGATCGCCACGCACACGTGTGGCTTCTTCGGAAAACCATCGGATAAAGGACGCAGCGTAATCGACTTCACCGCGCGCCTCGTCCAGAGGCTTACCCTCCTCCAAAGTAATCAGCGTGGCGATATCCTCGCGATGTTCCACCATCAACTCGTACCAGCGACGCAACACCTCGCCACGGCGTTTGGCCGTCAAGCGACGCCATGGACCAAAAGCCTCGTGCGCGGCATCGATTGCCCGGCGCACTTCGGTTTCGCGGCAGCGCGGCAGCTCGGCAAGCACCGTTTGGTCGACCGGATTATGCAACGTGTAGCGACCGTGTGGCGTCTCGTTCAGCCACTCTCCAGCGATGTAGGCGCCCGTACGCCACAGTGTTGGATCTTTCAGTAAATGCTTCACTTTGCAATCCTCATGCTCAGCAAGGGTTACGCCCGATCATGAAGGCGCTATCAGGATCCGACGTCACCGGCAGGCCGGATGCGACCAGACCTTGACGCAAAGACTTCATGAGACGATCCGGAACTCGCATCGCGGGCGCACGCAACGGGCCGCCGTTGAAACCGGCCAGCCAGTCCTGGTATTTCCACATCGTGCGATTGAGCACCCCCGTACCACCGGCATAGGTTTGAGCCGCTGCGCCGTTGGCACCACGTGCCGGGTTGACCTTCCAATACAACTCCATCGCCTCTTCGAATCGGCCGGTGCGTGCCAACTCGAAAGCCTTCGGGTAGTAGTCGCTCATCCAGGCGGTGTTGCTGGTGCCGGAAAACTGCAGCTCCATCAGGCTCATCAATGGAATTGCATCGCCTTCGATCGGGCAACTGATCACGACTTGATCCCGGAAGTGGTGGTACATCTCGCAGATACCTGCCGGCAGTGGGAACCCCTGCTCGGCCTTGATCGCCGCGATATTCGGACAATCGGCCAGCAGCCGGCGTACCAGTTCCAGGGACATGCCGGATGGATGCACGCGCTCAAAGCCCCAGAGCGGAATCGGGAACAGCATGACCGCCAGATCCGTCGCATCGCAAAATGACTTGGTGTAGTCGTAGATTTCCTGCTCGCAGGTTGGCCAGAACTGCGGTGGATAGGAGAGCAGAACAATGTCCGCACCCGCTTTCTCGGCAAGTTTCGCAGCCTCGATATTCTCGGCAAGCGTGCCAAAAGCGGCGTGGAAGAACAGGATCAGGTTTTTCCCGGATTCACGGACCCAGGCGGTGAATTGAGCATTCTCCTGCGGCGTGATCGCAAGCTCGCTGCAAAGCAGCGTGGCACTGTAACCGAGCCCGACCGTATGCTCGATGTCGTGGCGAATGCCGCGCTCATTGAGGCGCTTCAGATCGGCACTGAAGCTGGGGATAGTGACCGCCGAGCAGCCAACCAGGTTTTCCCGCGCCCAAGCACGAGCATCAGCTTTTTTGTAGATTGCCATGATGACTTCCTTCAGACAGTGAATGGTTTATTTCGAGACAGGGACAATACTGGCGGGCAGGTCGATACCGAGGCCTTGCTGCTTGGCACGCTCGTAGAGCATTTGCGCAATGACGACATCCTGCAGGGCCGAACCAACCGATTTATAGAGGACGATGTCGCTTTCATTTCGACGCGGCTGGACACAACCCGCGACCAGGTCTGCCAGAGGTATTAATTTCTCGGCGACTTTAACGCCGGCACTGACTGCAGCAATGCCGTCGCCAGTGTCGTGCAGTACTTCCTGGGGCATGTCAGCGACGATGCAAACCGCTCGCTCCATCGTGACCACGTCAACCTCCCGCTGCTCAGGCAAGGTCGAACCCAACGACACGACAGTAACGCCTGCGGGCAACCACGCTCCTTGCAACACGGCAGACTCGTCACGACTGCGTGCGGCGCAGATCACCACATCACAATCCTGCACCGCCTCTTGCGCACTGTTTAGCGCTTCGATATCCAGCGCAGGCCTGAAGCTCTCGGCAAACCGCTCGCGACTCGCAGGGGTTGGGCTGAACACCCGTACCCGAGCCACCTCCCGCACGGACATGAGGCAGTCAAGCGCGCCGCGTGCTTCGAACCCGGCACCAATCACGCCCACCCGTAGCGTTCGCTGAGGTGCGAGCAGATCTATCGCCAATGCGGCGGTTGCAGCCGTGCGCAACCCCGTCACCCGGTTGCCATCGATCAAGGCGCTCAGGGCCATGGTCTGCTGATTGAACAATGCAATCAGATAACTGGCGCAACGGGCCCGCATCGAGGCCGCAATCAACTTGCAGCCCATATGGCCTCCAGCGGGTGACACAGCAGTCAAACTGCGCAGCCAGAAACCATCGCCTCGGGCCATGGAGCGAGGCGGTACCATGGCATCCGATGTCGGGTGAGCATAGGCGTCGGCGAGCGCGGCCACGGCTGCGCTCCAGTCGGTGATTGAGGCAACATCGCAGTCGCTGAGAAAGAGCGTCGGCGCAATGGCCTGGGGCATCTTGGAATCATGCATATCGTTAACCTCGCAATCGGGCATCAGTCATTGATTGACTGACACCCTACGAGGCACTTGCCATGGCGAATACTGCGTGGAGTGCAAAGCAGTTATCGCTTAAGTCGATGGCATGGCCAAATCACAGATTAACCGTCGTACCTCCCGGGAGGCACGGGTCAAGGGGCGACGGGGAGATTCGACCAGTACTACAAAACGCTCAAGAACGGGCTCGACTATGCGCGAGGACGTCAGTCGCAGATCCAGCGAACCCGGCAGCACAGAGGCAATCGCATAACCTCCGCCTGCCGCAACGACTTCGTACTGAAGATGGACAGAATCGGCTTCTACAGCGACGCGCAATGCCATGGAATGCTCGACCGCCAGGTGATCGAGCCGGGCCCTCAGCAGATGGGGGCGTCCAGGAACCACCAATGGCAACCCGGACAACTGCTTCAATGGGATATCTCGATTGCCGATGACAGGGTCTGTGGCGGGCCCCACCAGATGCAAAGGAACCCTGGCCAGCAGATACGCCTCACCGATGCTTGTCTCATCCTCACGCAGGACCAACGCCATATCGAGACGACCATCGTGCAGCTGTTCTTCCAGTTGAGCACTCGCGCCCTCGATCAGGTGCACTCTCACCCCCGGCATCTGCTCTCGCACTGTCGCAAAAAGCCCCCCCGCATAACGACGTACCGCGGAAGGCAACATGCCGACGACCACTTCGCCCACCGGTTTGCCGCGCAGGTTACGAATGTCATCGACAATGCTCTGCGCCTCCACCAGAAGGCTTGATATGCAAGGCAGCAACTGCTCACCAAACTCAGTCAGGACCACTCCGCGCCCGGTACGATGAAACAAGCGCTCGCCACATTGCGATTCGAGCAGAGCAATATTTCGACTGACCATGGATTGAGGCATGTCAAGTAATGTAGCTGCTTTACTTAAACTTCCAGCCGCCGCTACACGTACAAACAATATCCAGCGAGAATCAACAATCGTTAAATCTGTTGAAGGGCAGTTCCGTGCTATGTCGGATGCTTGGATGCTAAGAGCGTTTTTATTATTTTTCATATCATCAATTCCAAAACATTCGGCTTGCCCTGCCCACCAAACCATTAATCGAATCAGTACGTTATGCAAACAATAGAACCCTTGGCCGGAGTCCGCACGCGGTATCCGCCTCCCATCCATCGCGATTGGCGATAAGTGATATCGAATTAAAAGATACATGATGCAACTCAAGTCGTATGCACGCGTCCTTTCCCTCTGTCACATCACGCCAGGGCAGGTAGTTGACAATCTGATAGATCGCACTGAAAGTATCGAAAACAAAAACAATAAGAGAACAATGCCATGCGATTCGAACATCTGGATCTTAATCTCCTGGTGGCCCTCGATATTTTGCTGGAGGAGCAAAATATCACCCGTGCCGCAGCGCGCTTGCATATGACTCAATCGGCAACCAGTGGCGTCATCGGGCGTCTGCGGACCTACTTCGAGGATGACTTGCTGGTACAGGTTGGTCGCAAAATGATGCTCACCCCGCGAGCCAAGCAACTACAAAACCCCGTGCGCGAAATTCTTCTCAAGATCCAGACATCCATCACAAGCAAACCTGAAGAAAACATCGCAGAAAGCAAACGCCATTTTCGGGTCATGGCGTCCGACTACCTGATTTGCGTGATCTTTGCCGAGGTCATCAAGGCAGCGAATCGTGAAGCCCCTTTCGTGACCTTCGAACTGGTCAGCCCGAATGACTCGCCTCTGGAAATGCTCATGCATGGCGAGATCGACTTGATGATCGCACCAGAACACTACATTTCCCCCCAGCACCCCTCGCAGTTGCTCTTCGAGGAACAACACGTCTGCGTCGTATGGGAAGGCAATACCAGCGTGGGTCAAACCCTGACGTTAGAACGCTACCTGGAGTTGGGTCACGTCGCCGCCGCTTTCGGCAGAAACAGGACGCCGGGGGTCGATGAGTGGCTGATCAAGCAGTACGGATGCAGCCGTCGACTGGAGATCATTACGCACGATTTCAGCACCATACCCAGCCTGATCATGGGCACCGAACGTATAGCGACCATGCTCGGCCGGCTGGCTGCACTGTATGCCAAAACCCTGCCCCTTCGATTGATTCGGCCTCCAGTCGAGTTGACTACGATGAAAGAATTCATGGCCTGGCACCGCAGCATGGATAGCGACCCTATGTTGCGTTGGCTTCGCGCAAAAGTGGTTGATACGATCCGCAGCCTCGATACGCCGGTTATTCTCTAGCTCGACTCCGTTCATGGGCCTGATGTAGATGCCCGCGACTGTCATCCAGGTGCAGGCGCATCGCAGCGCGCGCGCATTCAACGTCCTGACGCAGGATTGCTTCATAAATCCTTTCGTGCTCATTGTGAATGCGCTGTTCGTAACTCAAGGGGTCTTCGTGGAACAGACGAGCAGAATCGAGTCGGCTGCGCGGAACGATGACGACGCCGAGGGTGCCCAGGGTGTTGCCAATATAGGGATTACCTGTGGCCTGCGCTATTTTCAAATGGAACTGAAAGTCCAGGGCGGCCACATCATCAGCCATGATTTCCCTGGGTTTTAACCGATCAAGCAGCGCACGCATCTCTTCCAACTGATCGGGTGTTCGTCGTTGAGCGGCAAGTCCTGCGGCTTCCACTTCAAGCGCAATGCGCAGCTCCATGATGGCCAGCGAATCGACGATGATGTCGATCGTCGCCGGGTCAATGAGTGGACCTGGCGACAGCGTACTGCCCCGCACGAACGTCCCGATACCATGATACGTCAGAACCATGCCACTGGCCTGCAAACGAGACATGGCTTCGCGAACGACTGTCCTGCTCACACCATACTCGCGCATGATGGCCGTCTCGGTGGGCAGCTTTTCTCCCCCTCGCAGCCGCCCCTCGCTAATGTGTTTCGACAGCAACGCTTCAAGGTCTTGAGAAAGACTACGGCGCTTTTTTCGTACGTCTGTGGATACACTCATATCAGTCATGATCGATCATTCTCAATCCTCGAAAATCGCCACGGCCCGGATAAAACCGGCCGATGCGTGTTTGATCTTGTAAGGGAAACAAGAGACCAAAAAACCATGGGCCGGCAGGCTTTCCAGATTGGCGAGTTTTTCCATCTGGCCATAACCGATATCCCGACCGACCTTGTGCCCCTCCCAGATGATCGAGGCGTCGCCACTTTCAGCGAAGCGTGCGCGCGTGTACTTGAATGGCGCATCCCAGCTCCAGGCATCGGTCCCGACAACCCGCACCCCCTTTTCCAGCAGATACATCGTGGCCTCGCGCCCCATGCCGACACCGGCATCCAGATACCCTGGCAATCCGAACAAGGCGCCTGCCCGCGTGTTGACCAAGACGATATCCAGCGGCTGCAAGTCATGGTCGATGCGTGCCAACTCTTCTTCCACTTCCGCGGCGCTGACCACATGCCCGTCGGGAAGGTGTCGAAAATCCAACTTCACGCCAGGCTGCAGGCACCAGTCCAGAGGCAACTCATCAATACCATAGGCGGGTTTGCCGCCATCGGTGGTCGAGGCGTAGTGCCAAGGCGCATCCATATGGGTGCCACTGTGGGTGGTGATAAACAGACGTTCGGCGGCCCAGGATTCATCCCCCGGCAGATCAGATTTTTTCAGGCCCGGAAACATGGCCGCCATTTCCGGCCAACCTTCCTGGTGGTTACTGTATTCAACTTTCGGCAATAACGGAGGTGGGTCGGTGTACGGGTTGTTCTCCAGGCACACGGACAAATCCACCAGGCGTCGATTAGTCAATTTCATGAGCAACCACTCCAGCAGGATCATCTACCCGATGTGCACGCCGAGTGCGGGAGAAGGGATTTAGCGCGTTTCGAACCAGGGCCGCAGCAGAACCATCATGACGCAGACCCAGGGCCCGAGCCTTGGGAGTGCTCATTGCCGGGAAGCGACCGAAGAGCGCCTCAAGCCCTTCGTCCGATGCAAAAGTGATGAGCCCTCTCCTCTGATCACCGTATACCGCTGCCAGGGCATCGATGATCTGGGCAATGGAAAGGTGCAACAAGGGCAGTTGCCAGACCCGTTGCCCCCCCAGTGCGGCTTCATCCACTTCGGCTGCATGCAATAGGTTATCGACACAGCAGCGCACCGACATCCACCATGCAGTCGCTTGCGGGGAAACGGGACAGCAGTAAGGCTCGCCAGCGGCGAAAGCATGCAGCAGGTCGCTCATGAACGCCGAACGCAGCCCATTGGGCGCCCGAGGCCGGGCCACGATGCCCGGTAAACGCAGCGCACGGCCATCGACCTCGCCACGCCGAGCCAGATCGTTCAAGGCGACCTCAACCATCAATTTGTGCGAGCCGTAGGACAGTTCAGGACAGGCTCTGGCAGACTCATCCATGCGCCCAGCCAGGCTCGGGCCGTAAACCGCTACGCTGCTGGCATAGATCAAAACAGGCCTGGCAGGCTGTTGCCGCAGTTGCTCAAGCAACTCCAGACTGGCCAGTAGATTGACCTCGTAGCCCTGAGCGTAATGCGCCTCGGCAGCGCCACCTGGTATGCTCACCAGATGAAAGACCACATCGATACCATCGGCCAGTATTCGCCGTAGCAAAGCCGCGTCGCTGGCACTCCCCAGGTTGCGACGCAGCCGATTGTCCTCGGGAAAGTCGCTCAGTTCTTTGTCCAGTAAGATCAGCGTACTGATTGGCGTGCCACGTAGAACCCCGGTCGCAAGCAGGCGTTGGACCAGAATGCGGCCGATGAAACCGTTGGCCCCTGTGACTAGGATTCGCATAATGCTTTCCCCGCGCCCAGGCTTGAAACGACGCGCTGATCGATGCCTCCAAACAGCGACTGCCCGTCACTGCCCAGCACCTCCATGCGCACCCGGTCGCCGAAGCGCATGAAACCTGTTCGCGGCGCCCCGTGCTCGATCATCTCAATGGCTCTGCGTTCAGCGATGCAGGCCGATCCCATTTTTTGATCGACATTGGAGACCGTTCCCGACCCCACCACCGTACCGGCACCCAGGCGCCGGGTCAGTGCGGCGTGGGCAATGAGATGGTGAAAGCCGAAGTGCATTGCGCCGCCGTGGGGGTTGCCGAACCACTCACCGTTCCACTCCACTTGCAGCGGCAGGTGCACCCGCCCCTCACGCCAGGCATCACCCAATTCGTCCGGCGTTACCGCGACAGCGGCAAAGCTGGAGGATGGCTTGGCCTGAATGAAGCCGAATCCGGTTTTCATCTCTCGCGGCGCCAGGGCTCGCAGGCTGACATCGTTGAGCTGCAGCACCAGCTTGATATGCGCCATGGCCGCATCAGCCGAGCAGCCCATTGGCACCTCATCGACCACCACCGCGAACTCGCCTTCGAAATCGATGCCGTGTTGCTCGCTGGGCAGCGGGATATCGTCACGCGAGCCGAGAAAGTCATCGCCAGCGCCCTGGTAAATCAGTGCAATACTTTCCACGTCTTCGATGGGCTCAAGGTGAAAGGCTTTTTGCATCAGCTGGCCATGGGAGATGAAGGACGAGCCGTCCAACCACTGATATGTGCGCGGCAATGGTGCGCCAGCCTGAGCCGGATCAAAGGCGAAAGCCCCTGGCGCCCGCCCCTCGTTCAGCTTGCGATACAACACCTGCAACCGCGGCTGGACCTCGTCCCAACGATCGATGGCTTGTTGCAGAGTGGCTGCGATATCGCCGACCTCCAGCGCCTGGTGCAAATCGCGCGATACCAACACCAGTCGTCCGTCGCGACCGGTGCTTTTCAAGGTTGCCAGTTTCATCGCGTCACTCCCTGCATAGCCACCAGTTCGTCGCTGTAGCGCCCGTCGTGCAGAATGAACACCATCCGTGCCGGATGTTCAGTGCGATTACTCCACGCATGATTGGTACCGCGTTGCACGACGATATCGCCGCGCTTGAGATGCACCTCTTCCTTATCTAGCACCAGCCACACTTCGCCCTCGGTGACGATGCCGTAGTCGAGGGTCTCGGTGCGGTGCATTAACTTGTGCCGGGAGTCCGTGGTGCCGGTGCCTGCATGAGACTCGCCGATTTCGGCGAAAGCGGCCGCGGCGTCCGCTTCACTGACTTGGTTTTGCACGCTGTCAGGCGGGATATCCACTACACGGATCAGATTGCCGAGGGTCGAAGGGCTCAGTTGCAAGGGTTTGGTCGTAGGATCGTCACCGTTATCCAGCAACGCCGGGCTGTTGGTGCTGTTCCACACTTCGTAGAACACCGTACCGGGCACGGCCTTGAGCGCAAAGTTGTTGAATGTCGGTCCGCTTGACGCGACCCGGGCCAACCCTTGTTCGTCGTGGCCAGTGACTACGCGTTTGAAATCGGGAAGCGCTTGCATCTGTTCAGACTCCTTAATCAATAACCGTCGCTGATGGTGCTGTTGCCATCAATCGTCAGATTTTTCCGCAAAGAGGCTCTGCCGCCTGGAGCGGCGTCAAAGGCCACTCCAGGTTCAAACCGAATGAATGTCTCAAGTCGCCAGGACTCGGCGCGGTTTAAGCGCCGCGGCGAAGCACGCCAAAGCGATCAATAGCTGTATGGCGGCCAAGACCAAAAGCGCAGTCGGTAACTCGACCCTGGCCCCACCGACAATGGCCATTACCACCAACGGGCTGGCAAACTCACCGGCGAAAAACGCTGAAGTAAAACCACCCGCGGCATAACCACGCTGGCTGAAATCGACCTGGGCCATGATCCAGGTGAGCAGGGTTGGCATCATCAAACCGATGCCCAGACCATTGATCGTCACCGCAGCGGCCAATACCCCATGACTGGAGGCGACAGCCATCAACCAGCCACCGGTACCGGTCAGGATGAAGGCCAGGGTCAACAGGTACTGCGCACGCCAACGAGCCAGTAACGGAAAACCCAGGGACCCCACCAGTATTCCGAGCTGGTTGGCGCCCATGGTCATGCCGATTTGTTGAGGCGATTGGATGTGCAACAAATTCAGCAGATGGCTGGTTTGTACCGGCACCACGTACAGGCTCACACCCGCCATGACGGCCAGCAGATAAGCCGGTGTCAAGGTACGCCATGGCATCTGACTGGAGCGCGACTTCAAACTGTCGACGGTTGCGTGGTTCCCCTTCGGCTCCCACAACCATCGAGCCATCAACGGCAGCAACACAAACCCGATGGCATACAGGGTAAAGGGCGTTCGCCAACCACTCTCACCCAACACACCACCCAGGGTAATGAACAGCGTCGCCGATAACGACGTGGCAACCATCTGCAAGGCAAACAAGCGCGCGCGACGGGCACCGCTGTAATAGTCGCCCATCAAGGTGGTGCAACAAGTCATGATCGCCGCTTCGGCAAGGCCTATCCCCGCCCGACTCACGACAATGGCGGGTAATGACTCAAGCCAGATTGGCAACAACCCACACACGCTATAGAGCAGCATGGCGCCAATCAGCAGCGGCTTGCGACCCATGCGGTCGGCAATGATCCCGGCAAAGGGCGCCAGCAGCGCGATCATGAGCGCCGGCAGGGTCAATGCGATGGGCACCAGCACACTGGCACCTGGTGTATCGGCAAAATGTGCATGCATGCCTGGCAGCACAGGGGCCAGCAGTACCGCGCCCAATACCGGCAGACAACTTCCCAGCAGCAACAACAACGATTGCACAAAGCTTGCCTTGCGTTCAGTGCTCATTGACCATCTCCGGGAATTTTTTATAGATCTCGCGCCGCGGTGCAGCAGTGGAAGGAGTTGTGTCGATGTCAGTTGATTTGCCCGCGATCTGCCCTGCCCCCTCACGGCGACTCACAGGCAACAGGAAGTAGGCCAGTGCCGGCAGCAGGATCAGCGCCCCAGCCATATTCCAGACGAACATGAACGCCAGAAGAATGCCCATGTCGGCCTGAAACTTGATGGGGGACAACACCCAGGTACCGACCCCGATGGCCAGGGTCATGCCGGTCAACATCACGACTTTCCCGGTGAACAACAGGGCGTGGTAGTAGGCCTGGGACAGACTTTCTCCCTGACGCAGACGGGCCAGCACGATGCTCATCACATACAGTGCGTAATCGACGCCAATACCCACGCCCAGCGCGATCACCGGCAAGGTGGCGACCTTGACGCCGATACCCAGCGCCACCATCAACGCTTCGCAAAGGATTGAGGTGAGCACCAGTGGTAATACCGCACAGAGCACCGCGCGCCACGAGTGGAAGGTCACCAGGCACAACAGGATGACCGCGCCATAGACCCACCAAAGCATCTCGTGACTGGCTTGCTTGACGACAATATTGGTCGCCGCTTCGATTCCGGCGTTACCCGCCGCAAGCAGGAACTGCGCCTGATCGCTGTTGTTATCCCGGGCGAAAGCTTGCACGGTATCGACGACCCGACTCAGCGTGTCGGCCTTGTGATCGGAGAGATAGCCGTACAAGGTCAGCAGGCTGCAATCCTCGTTATAAAGCCCTCGTGGTGCCCCGGCGGTGACCATGTTCAGGGTCGCCTGATTGTTCAGCAGTTCATACCACTTGGGGCTGCCCTCACTCAGACCAACCAGCACCCGACGATTGAGCAAGGCCAGCGAGTTGGTCGTGTCGACGCCTTGCAGGCCACGCAGTTGCCAGTCCAGGTTATCTACCCGCCGCAAGGTGTCGTAATGGGAGCAGGCGCCGACCGGAGTCTTGACCATGATCGCGAACACGTCGCTGCTGGCACCGTAGTGACCGGTCATGAACCCATTGTCTTTGTTGTAACGCGAGTCAGCGCGCAGCTCAGGGGCACCAGCATCCAGATCGCCGATCTTGAGGTGCATGCTGGCCAGGTAACCACCGATCGCCAACATTCCCGCAACCACAACCCCCACGGTGGCCCACTTGCGTTGGGTAAACAGATCGAGGAAAAGCCACACAGAGTGTTTTTTGCCACCGGCTTCGGCCACTTGCTCGCTTTTAAGGCTGCGCAAGGCCGCGCTCTTGCTCACGCCGAGGAACGACAGCAGGATCGGCAGCAGGATCAGGTTGGTGAAAATCAACACCGCCACGCCAATACTGGCGATCACCGCCAGGTTCTGAATCACCTGGATCTTGATGATCATCAGCACGCCAAAGCCCACCGCGTCGCAAAGCAGTGCCGTCAGGCCGGCGAGGAACAAGCGGCGGAAGGTATAGCGCGCAGCGACCTGCTTATGAACGCCCCGACCAATGTCCTGCATGATCCCATTCATCTTCTGCGCGCCGTGGCTCATGCCAATGGCGAACACCAGAAACGGCACCAGCACCGAATACGGATCGAGCTGATAGCCGAGCATCGGCAACAGACCCAATTGCCAGATCACCGCGACCAGCGAACAACTGACCACCAGCAATGTGCTGCGCAGACAGCGGGTGAACCAATAGAGCACCGCAGTGGTGATAATCAATGCCGCCGCAAAAAACAGCAGGATCTGCCTGAGCCCATCGATCAGATCACCGACCACCTTGGCGAAACCGGTGATGTGAATGCCGATGCTTTCGCTCTGGTATTGCTGACGAAGACTCTCCAACTGCCGGGAAAATTCTGTGTAGTCCAGAGGTTGACCATCGGCGGTGGTGGTAAGCAGGGGCACATAAAGAATACTTGAACGCTGGTCGAAAGCGACGAGCTGACCGATCTCATTGGAACGTTCAACATTGCGCTTGAGCGCCGTAAGACTGGCGACATCACCGTTGTAGCTATCCGGAATGACCGGCCCGCCTTCCAGCCCATCTTCGGTCACCCCCACCCAGCGGGTGGCCGGTGTCCACAAGGACTTCATATAGGCGCGATCAACACCTGGCAGCAGATACACCTGGTCATTGAGTTTTTGCAGTTGCTCCAGGTAATACGCATCGTAGATCGAGCCGGACTTGTTCTCGACGGCGATTCGCACGGCATTGCCCAGCCCGGACAGTTGTTTGCGGTTTTCCAGATAGTTGACGATGTACGGATGATCATTGGGGATCATGTTTTCAAAACTGGCGTTGAGTCGCAGATGAGTCACCTGCCAACCGAGCAGCGCGGTGATCAGCAGGCAAATCAGCAGGACCCAATACCGATGATTGAATAACGCCCGTTCAAGCAGCGAACCGGAATTGCGATCGAAATCAGCCAGGCTTCTGAGAACAGGTTCAGTCGTGCAAGGAGTTGTCATGTTCATGTACTACTCCAGGGCCGCTTGGGCGGGAATGGTGGACAGAGCATTCACCTCGGGCATCGAGGCTCGCGAGGAGCCGGTAAACCCGACTCCGACCAACGAGCCGTCAGGAGCACTCGCCACGTCAACCCAGTGCAATCCTTCGGGCATGGACAGGTGCTGCAGCACCAGGCTGTCGTCGGCACCACGTAGGACACTGCCCGCCTGATTCACCCACAGCGTCTGCTGACCGACACGGGTTGCCGACCCCAGCGATACCGGGACCGGATTGGTCAACGCCTCGAAGGTGTCGCCGTGATCGCGTGAGCGAAAGGCTTTGCCGCGCAGACCACCCATCAGCAGTGCACCATCGTCCTGAATGGCGAGGCTGAAATAAGTGCCGTCGTAAGGGCCGTCCAGCCGTTCGAAATGCCTGCCGGAGTCCAGCGAGCGCAGCAACAATCCCTGTTCGCCGGCGATATAAAACGCCTGCCCTGAACCCGCCAACGCATACAGGTGCAAGCTCTGGGGATTGGGAATATGCCCCATCCAGGAATGCCAACTTTTGCCACCGTCTTCGGTGCGCATCGCCAGTCCATAGGCACCGACGACGATGCCATGGCGAGCATCACTGAAGCTCAAGGCGAGAAAGGGTTTATCCGCCCCATCGGCGACCAACTGCCTGGCCGCCAGGAGTCGCCGTTGCATCTGGTCGGTGGCGCCAGGCATCTCAACGGCTTTTTGCGCCGCCTCCATTTCCAGCAAGGCCGCGCGCCGGCCATCAAGCTGCAAGGTCCAGCTCTGTCCGGCATCCAGGGTGTGCAGTACCACACCTGAATGCCCCACCGCCCAGCCGTTTTGGAGATCGACGAATTGCACCGCCGTCAGCGTCGTACTGACGGGTACCTGCACCTGGCGCCAGTTGATGCCGTTGTCATCGGACAACAGCACGACGCCGCGCTCCCCCACCGCGACCATCCGCTTGCCAGCCCGGGTGATGTCCAACAGCACGGCATGACCAGCCTGGGGTGTGATGACGCTGGGTTGCGCCAGCACATCGGGTAGCTCAGCCGCGCTTATGTCCGGCACCAGTGCCAAAGCCAGCAACCCACAAAGCAGCCCGCTCGTAAGCAAAGCCTTGCTGTTAAAGCAATGGATCATCAGTCCTCTCCTCGATTGGATACGCCCGCGTGCACGGGCGTAACGCCTGTCATCAGCGAACACCTTCACTGGCCAGCGCATCGCCGGTAAAAGCAGAGTCCTTATAAGTCGGCATAATCCGGTACTGCTCGCTCTTGCCGGCAAAGATGTCGCCAGCAAACCAAGCCCCGGACAGCAGGTCATAGAAACCGTTGTTAACGGTCACGACCCCTGGCAGGTCAGGCAGTACGACGGGCGTCGTCCAAAGCATTTTCACCAGTTGGTTCTGGGCGTCATAACGCTCGGCCAGTACGGCACTCCAGGTGTCTTCATCGAGGTAATAGGTGCTCTTGGGCAGCACATGGCGTTTACCGTCGACAAGAGAGGCTTCCACTACCCAAACACGGTGCAGCTCCCAACGGATTGAATCAGGATTGAGGTGATGCTGACCGAGCAGATCGGTGGGTGCATTGGCGGTAAAGACCTTGTTTGAGTTGTACGGGATGTACAGCTCCTTCTTACCCACCAGCTTCCAGTCGAAACGATCAATTCGTCCGCTGAACACATAAAGTTCATCGAAGCTCATGACCCCGGCGCTGGCCGGTGTCGGTGTATCGCAGCAACCATTGGGTAGGCGGCGAACTCGACGCTGTCCTGGCAGGTAAGTCCACACAACGGTTTTGTCGGCACTGACATTCTCACGCCCGACGATCCCTTCACCGGCGCGCAATGGTGGCCCATCGTTGATCATCCGCGTAGTCCAGAAGACGCCGCTGTCGTTGGCGCCCTTGGGCAGATACCAGGGCATTTGATAGGCGGCCCGCGAATCGTTGGTCAGCACCGGTTTACCGTCAGAGGTGATTAGGTATTGAAAGAAACTGGCGTGCCAGGACGCCGCTCGCCAGCGAGTCAGATGGTTCCAGATGGCTTCGGCGCCGCTCTGCGGAATCGGGAATGGAATACCACCTTCCGCATTCTGGGGCTTAGGTCCACCCTCGCTGTCGACCAGCTTGCTTTGGGTCGCATTCTTGAAGGTCGTGTCGTACACAATCTGCGGCGCGGCAGCGGTGCGGTGGGTCGGGTAGACGTCCAGGTGATAGGTGTCCGGATACTTCTTGAGCATCGCTTTGACGCCTTCGGACAGTTGATCGCTGTACTGCCCCATATTTTGCGCCGTGATGGTATACAGCGGCTTTTCGTTGGCGAACGGATCACTTCGTTTACCGCACCGCCATCCTTGTAGTTTGGGTCGACCTTGGTATAGCCACCGTCCCAGGCAGGAATCGTCCCACTGGCGTTACCGGCGCGCTCAGCGCCCAGAGGCGTCAGCGAGGTCTTTAGCCTGGCCGCCTCCTCAGCCGATACGGCCCCAAGGGCACCTTGGGCGATCAGCAATGAAGAAACCAGGAAGGTAAACAAAGTAGCAACGCGCTTATAAGAATTCATATGTTGCCCCTGACTCAAAAAGTACGGCTGACGGAGAAAGAAACGAAGTCACGGTCCTTCATCGCCTGGCCATAGGTGGTGTGGCTGTTTGCGTCGAGAAAGGTATTCTCCGGCCCGTAGAAATGTGTGTAGGTCAGGCCGACATTCCAGCTGTTGAGGTAGTTACCTTTGATCCCGATGTTGAGATCGCCACCGTGGTTGACCCCAAAGCCGCTGCCCAGCGCTGACGAATTGCCATGGGTGTAGCTGGCCCCTACCGGAATACTGATATCCAGCCCCGGGAACGCTTGGCGATAGGTCGGTTCATAGACCGTACGCATGCTCCAGGCGTCGCGGTCGGCATTGGGCTCCAGGGCCTCTGGGCTACGGGTGATGCTGAGCGTGCGGTTCCAGGCAAACTCACCCATGAAGCTGGCTTCCTGGGCGACGAACGAAGGCTCCAGACTCGCCAGCCAGGACAGGTTGGCATGCAACGTATGGCCGGTGGCGTAGAGAGGATCGTTGTCATTGTCCAAGGCTTCACCCGCCAGCAGCGTGCGCTGATTGGACGATGCCAGGGGCTGATGCCAGCGAGTCGATACCTCGCCGGCGAAATTGTAGTTGCCTTGGGTAAGGGAAAAACTGCCGCCAACGGCTTCAATCCCCTCGGGATAGAGCCAATAGAATTGGCCCGCCTGGCCCGTCTGGGGATTGAGGTTGGCAAAGTCCGGACGCACGTTGAGCTGCGGTGATTTGTCATGGAAACGGATCGCATATAGACCCCAGTCCACAGTCTCGCCGCGAATGCGCAATTGCAAACCGCCCTGCCCTGAGTCTTTCGCGTCTTTGTCCTTGCCGTGATAGAAGGCCAACGGCTCACCTCCGGGAATCACAGGCGCCCCCACAAACAGCCTCTCGCTGCCATCGGCAAAAAAATCATTGGTCGAGAAATAACTACCGGAGGCCGGGAGTCGGTTAGCCTCCCACTCAAACTGATAGTAGGCGCCTACCGATACTTCAGGCGTCAGCTCCAATTGCGTAGATATTTGTTTGACCGGACGGATTAACTCTTTGAATTGGGTATTTGGCACAGACAAACTTTTGACCACGTCGATAGGCGCCATACCGCCGGCAATACCGTTCATCCCAAAGAACAGGCTTTCACCCCATTGCATGGCGTACTGACCCACTCGACCGGAAATCGCGTTACCCCCTACTTCACCTTTGCCGTAGATGAACGCATCCAGTAACTCAACTTTACGGCCATGTAACTTGCGGGTATCGCTGGGAAAGTGATCGCCTGAGAAACTATTAATGCGATCCGAAGCGTTATTGTCAGTTTTCTTGTTATAGACATCGTCATACCAGGCAGCACCACTCACCCGAGCGCCGACGTTCTTATAAGAAATGTCGAACTCAGATAGCAGATCAAGGCGATTGGAAATCAGGCCCTTGTCGAAATTACGATCACCGTCATCCAAATTCAGGGAGGTCTGCCCTTGAGTAAGTTTGTCGGACTGGCTCTCCACCCGCCAACCGGCGCTGTACTTCAGCGTATTGTCCCAACGCATGCGAAGATCGGGATTACCGGAGTCAAGTTCAAACCCATGGGCAGTGGAACCGACCATGCCAAGCATCAGCGCCGCCAAACTCAGGGCAAAGGGGGGACATTCGCCGCGAAAAACGGCGGTATCAATACGTACCATGTAGAAACCTCTCTGTTGTTTTTATTTTTTTAGTTTCATCACGCTGCTACTTAGCAAGGCTGACAGCGTGTTGAATCACCAACGATAAAGCGGTGAAACTAGAGAGCCTGCATACAACCGCTGGATGTATCGGGTTGAAATAGCTTCTCGCCAAAACTCCAATTTGACTAATCGCATACAAGGATGCGATCCATCGCCAAACGCGATACCTGGGTCACTGCATCAACTGCTCGATTGGCAACACCAGCCACCCTGCTTCCTGACTGAACTCAAGCGACTGCAAGGCTTGTCCCAGGCAAGGTCCATGAACACACTCGCCGGTATCCGGCAAAAATTGCGCACCGTGGGCATAACAGATAATTCGCTCCCCATTGGCACTCAGGTACCGGTCCTTTCGGTACTGCAAGGGCACCTGAAGGTGGGGACAACTGTTGAGGTACACCCGGACTCGACCTTGGTGGCGCAACGCGAATACGCTGTCACGTCCCTGCTCCAAGGGGTCAAAACCCAATGCCTGACCCTCAATCAGCCCATCAATGCGGCATAGGAAAACCGCACCCATCACCCAGGTTCACCACGCTTTTCTGGAGGACTACCGGTAGGTGCCCACTTCTCACGGGAGGTAAACAGGAACAACTGGGAGTTGTCCGCCGACAACGGTGCCTGTCGCGAGGACCAGGCATCGTCGTGTCGGTCCATGTCTGCGTCGTACTCGATGTGACAACCCAGCGGGCTGTTGAAATACCAGAACCAGTTCGAACCAAACAGATGACGGCCTGGCCCCCAGAAACTGGTCCAGCCGTTTTGCTCGAATCGCCTGCCCGCCAGCAAGACTTCGGTCCCACTGCCCAAGTGAAAGGTGAAGTGTTCGCAGCCCTGCATGTGCGGCGGGGTTTGAATCATGAACAGGCAATGATGGTCATCCGAACCGGCCGGTCGCATGAACGGGCCGACTCCGACAAAACGATCCGTGGTTCTGAAACCCAAACGTTCGGCATAGAACGCCTCGGCCTTGACCGCGTCAGGTACGAAGTACACAACGTGGGACAAAGTACGTGGTACGGCCGGCATGTCGGGAGAGATGCCCACCTGGTTGACCGGACGCTGCGACTCGCTACCCGGTGAGTTGGTAAGGTCGGCCGCTGCACTGAAGTCGCGCCGCACAGTGACCTGAAAAGCGATGGCGAAGCCCGAGTCATCAACGCTGTGCACAGCCCCTTTGGCATCCCAGGTCACTGTCCGGTCCCGTGACAGCTCTAGACCAATTGCATCGAGGTCAGCCGCACTGGTCACGCCATAGACGGTTTCACGTATCGATGGCGCCGGACCAATGGCCGGGGGCAGCGCCGGGTCATCAGCGTGGCGAATAATGATTGCCGTACCGTCCAACGCTTCAAAACGCCCGCCGTCGTCATCGACTCCGACAGGGGTGAGGCCGTAGTCACACAAAAAGGCGCGACACGCCGGGATGTCATCGACGCCAAAAATCAGCGCGTCAAGGCCAATGATGTTCATGCCGTACCGCTCCATTGAAATTGTTATAGGAGCCCGCTGAGACTTACTCAGATGTCTGGGCTCGCGAGTCCGGTGGATGGTTCAGGCGGTCAAGGACCGACTGAGTGCAAAGGTTGCCGCGGAGCAAGGGCGCTGACTAATCGCATGTCAGGATGCGACGTATTGGCAAATGCGATACCTGATTCGTGCAATCAATATTCCGGGCAGTCCCTCAACTGGCCCAGGTGCAGGCATTCGGCAGCTTGGTTGACCTGCCGGGTAATCGCGACGGACGCTGCCAGGTTTCCTGAGAAACATGACCTTCCCTACCCGGTCTATCGCTCGGCGCAATACCTCTCATCCCCACTAACGATTGGTTAAATGCCCGGGCGCTGCTTAAGGTTCCGGGCATCGACCCTTCTGCCTATAAAAATCAAAGGAAGAGAACCATGTTTCGTTATTTCCCCACCAACTACGTCTGGAACCTGTCGGTCGACCTGGCCATCGAGATGGGCGCCAGAATGGGTGAAATCGAAGAAATGTGTGCCCCGTTGCAAGACGCCGCCAGGCAGCCGGATGCCAGCGGCACCCAGGCGTTTCGTGAAACCTGGGTCAAGATGGCGGACAAGCTCTGCGCCCTGGCCGAAGAGGACGAGGTGGCGGGCAGGATGTTGTCAGCAGGGGAAAAATATAACCGCGCCGCCACTTACTACCTGACCTGCGAGCGCTTGCAGGCCCACGGTGCTCTCGGGCGCGCGGCACTTTACCAACGCTTCCTGCAGATATTTGCTCGCGGCGTCGAGCTGTCTCGGGAAAACTGCCAGCGCGTAGAAATACCTTATGCCGGTAAGGTCATCAGTGGTTTGTATGTACGCGCCGAAGGTATCGAGGGCCCGGCACCGCTGCTGGTCCAGGTCAACGGACTGGACTCCACCAAGGAGATGAAATACCGGGTGGGTCTACCGATGTGGCTGGCCAGGCGCGGCGTGTCCTCGCTGATCATCGACCAGCCTGGCAGCGGTGAAGCCCTGCGTCTGCATGGACTGACCGCACGCTTTGACAGTGAGCACTGGGCCAGCGTAGTGGTGGACTGGCTGGAGACCCGAAGCGACGTGGACCCTGAGCGCATCGGCCTGGAAGGGGTATCCCTGGGCGGCTACTACTGCCCCCGCGCGGTCGCCTTCGAGCCGCGCTTTGCCTGCGGCGTGGTCTGGGGCGCCAATCATGATTGGCGGGATGTGCAAAAGCATCGCCTGGAAAAAGAAGGCAGCTTCCCGGTCCCGCATTACTGGTCACATGTTTGCTGGGTCTGGGGTGCCAAGGACATCGATGATTTCATGCGCCTGGCCGAACAGGTTCATCTGGACGGCATCCTCGAGCGTATCAAAGTCCCGTTCCTCGTGACCCATGGCGAAAAGGACTCGCAGATTCCGCAAAAGTGGGCTCACAGGACTTTCGAGCAATTGGTCAACAGCCCCAAATGCGAGTTGAAAATCTTCACCGAACGCGAAGGTGGCGTGCAGCACTCTAGCTTCGACAATAGCATCAACGCTGGGCATTACATCGCCGACTGGGTTGCGCAAACACTGGGAGGACGTACGGCTTGATTCTGCCCATGGCAGGGGTCTGCTTGTAACTGTCATCGAACCGGGCCAGTGTCGCCCCTGGCATTGAGCATTAGACGCAGGTGCTCAGCGACTCCCAGCCCAAATTGCACTCGTACCTTGCCCTTAATAGATGAACCAATTCAAAGCATAGGCGATCAATGACATCCAAACGACTGCTTAAGCCTAATCGAATTCAAAATGAGGGGGCGGCGGTGGATGCACTGTCTGCTGTCGGGTTCGAAGCGGTCTCGATCGCAGACATCGCTCGCCGCGGCAAGACGACGCCTCCCGCTATTTACCGTCGTTTTCCCAACAAGAAGGAGCTATTGCTCGCCGCGCTTGAGCACGATCTGGCGACGGTTGCGAACACCGATACGGACCAAGGCAGCCTGCGGGCCGATCTGATACGGTGGTCGCAGTCGATTTTCAACGAGCTGTCGCCCCGCCGCACGTGCATCTTGGCGAGTCTGACCTTTCAGGCTCGGATTGATACCGAGCCTATCGAATTGCTTGCCGATATCATCCACCGCATTGGAACATGCCAATGGCTCGCCATTCTACGACGCGCGGTGCAACGTGAGGAATTAGCAGACAAAGCCATACCGGAGGTAATCGCCAGACTGCCTGGCGCGCTCGCCGTCCAGGCCGCGCGGTTCCATGAATCGTCGCAAGACCAACACTTGATTGTCGACCTTATCGACGCGGTCATGCTGCCTGCCTTGCAGGCCGCTGCGCCATCCGGCATCAAGGCCGAGCTGGGGCAGCTCAATGGCATCGCACTCCCCACGCTGAAAAAAGACTGAGTTGAACATGCACACTGTCAGTGAAACCGGCGCTTCCGCTCTCTCCATTCCCAAGGGCGTCGGCGCCTTCGTCGATCCCGTGGTCGATCTCGCCTTGCACAAGGACTTCGACTCCGATTCCTGGTTCGCCATTGGTCATTTCGAGGCCGATGGGAAAGTCCTCAATTTTCTTTATCACATCATGATCTTCCCCCAGCCGGGCGGAGGCTCCGCCATCCAGGCCTGCGTTTCGGTCACCAACGAGACAACCGGCTGGTATCGTGCCGAGGACGTAGTAGTTCCACTCGACCAGGTGGTCATCGCCGACACCGGATTCGACATCCAAATGCCGAACGGGCGCATGTGGGACACCCTGGACGACCTGCGCATCAGCGCCACACTCGCCGAAGGCAAGGGCGCGATGGAAATCCAGGACCACGCAACGAGTCCGGTCATCCTGAACGGCGGCACCGGCGTATAGCCGCTGGTGGGCATGGTGGTCCATCAATATTCCGTTCCCCGCCTCGCATCGCATCGCGCGGTACGATCACGATCGAAGGCAAGACGTACCAGGTCGAAGGGACCACTTGGTTCGATCGCCAATGGCAGAACCAGGACGGCGGCTCCGGCGTCGATGCCGCGTTCAAATGGAACTGGATGGACATCAACCTGGACAATGGCGATGCCGTCAGCCTCTGGTCCGCTGCCGCCAAGCTCGGCGGTAAGGAACGGGCGTGGGCGACCATTCTCCATGCCGACGGGACGCAAACCGTCGCCGCGGCCGAACCCGGCCTGGGTGCCCGCGACGTATGGCATAGCGAGAAGAGCGGCGCCCGTTATCCCACGCGCTGGACGGTTCGGATTCCGGCCATGGATGCGGAACTGGAAGTGGTGCCTTCACCGCGAGAGCAGGAATTTATCGCCAAGGTCCCGGCCCTCAACAAGTACGAAGGCGCTGGAGCGGGAACAGCGCCTCTGGCCGGTTCACGATATCGGGTGACAGAGGAACCGAGCACGGTGATCCGCACGGGTGGCGTGGCGCGCCAGCCGTTGTCCTAAACTTTCAACACATGATCGAAGCAGCCCAGGAGATCATCGGTATTGGCAGGGTTGAAATCTTCGTTCCAATCGTGCGCGTCGTAGACGCGCAGCCATCTGTCACGCGACCAGGTGCCTTGCCATCCGAGGAACGTACCACAAATGTAGATCACATTGATCAAGGACGCGACGAATACACGGGCACCTATGGCGTCCAGGTCGGCGCCACCTTCGCCGAACGCGATTGCGGCAAGGTGCGGTGGACGCAGCGCTACTACGAACCATTGCGTGATCGCAATCATCAACGTACCGGTCAGTCCGACCTTGCCGCTGCATCAGGACTGCTGCCTGTCCCACTTGATCACGTAGTACTCGTCGAGCCCTAGCCCTCCCCACGAATGGATGTCGCCCCTGGACACGAAAACACCCTCGGGTCGGGCTCTATTACCGCATAGCCATGCGCAACCCAGTAGGCAGGAACGGAGTATTCAAACTTGTTGAGGCCGCCCTATCGATGCGCGGGAACATCCAAAGGCGTCGAAGCTTTAGTGATTGGCGAGTGTATGTTGGAGCAGGAAATCAGAAGCTCGTCTGCAGAGTGTCGCGAGATGCGTTCCCACGCGGAGCATGGGACGATCAGCAATCAAATGCAAAACCTGAGCACGGGACATGAACGAAGGAGGCCACTGGGGAAAAGGCGACTCTTTGAGCTAATAATTCTAACATTCTTAACCACTTCGCTTGTCCTAACAACTGCGCACCGATGTGATGCTTAATTGATTATTAAAACGCTTCCCCATGCACTCCGAGCCCTAGCCACGAACACTATCACAACTCAAAGCTGCCAGCGACGCTTATAAAATCTCACCAAGCAGCCTCCTTCTGCACCATAACTAAAAGCTATCAACCCATTATCGCGCATCAATACTTGCGCACCAAAATGCCTTTTTGACCTGTTCGGCTGCCCGCGGACATAAGGAAAGGAGCACACTTAATTACACCCTAAAAAACCTACAGAGGAAGCACCGTAGTGCTCGCTCGAAGTTATGACGCCTACCAAAATCACAGGCTATAGCTCGAAGCTCATTAAAAGCGCTTTAGTTAGACGAACTATAAATCCGCAGCCAAGTCCACATATATAGCTACCCATATACCATCATAAATGTACCGAGACAATAGCCGCCTCTGTCTTCACCATTGTCAATTGAAAATTTTTGCCTCAGTTTCGCAGACTAGGACTCAAGCGCAGCATGTCCAAGCTGATATCCACCCAGCGCTCAGCATCCTGATGCAACTGAAAACTGTCAGGTATCAACAGCCATTGCCCGAGTATCCCGTCGACATAAGCATGCAAGCATATCGCTGCACGCACAATGTTAAGATCTTCGGGAAGTTGCTTACGGTGGACTGCGTTACGCAGGGTTAATCCGATGCGCGAGTTGCATTCTAGGCTGGCAGTCTGCCGCTGACCGCGCAGGTCACACATTTCATCAGTGAGTTCGCACTTATGAAATAGAATTTCATTAATACGCTGAGTCTTCGGATCTAGGACGACTTGCTGGAATAGATGAATCAGTAGCTTACGCAGGCAACCCAACGGGTCAAGCTCATCCTCGCTCTCACTAGCATTAGCCAATTCTTCCAGGGACTCATGCGTGGTGTCGAGCATCGCCTGCATGAGATCGGCCTTATTGCTGAAATGCCAGTAAATGGCACCGCGCGTCACTCCAGCCAGCGCGGCGATATCCGACAATGTTGTGCGCGAGACGCCCCGCTCGTAAAAGGCTCGTTCGGCAGCTTCGAGAATCCGGCTGCGGGTTTCCAGAGCTTCTTCTTTGGTGCGACGAACCATTCAATAAACCTCTATCAAAACGCTTGGGATGATCGGTACGCGGCTTAACAAGCGATAACGGCCATCGAAACTATTGGACGCCTCGAAGGCGCCCAGCAGACAGGAAGACCCAGAGGAGCTTTGTCAACATTCTACGGATTCTGTCAAGAGTTTACAAACAACCACAAACGTAAGTATATTACGTAGCAAGCTACTTATCTAGTTCTCTCCTGCTTTTTCCTTCCACTCTTCATAGGGTGCACTGCGCGCCTGACCCGAGGATCGTCATGCAAATCAAGCCAGCTGTTACCGCTTTGGCCACCGCCGTCGCCCTGGCATCGCTGCTTAGCGGATGCCAAAAAGAAGAAGCGGCTATGCCCCCTCCCCCCCCTCAGGTCGGCGTAGTCACTATTCAACCGCAAGCCTATACCCTGACATCCGAGCTGCCAGGCCGTACCACCGCCTACCGCATCGCGGAAGTTCGCCCTCAGGTTAACGGCATCATTCTCAAGCGCCTGTTCAAGGAAGGCGCCAATGTGAAGGAAGGGCAACAGCTCTACCAGATCGATCCGTCAGTGTATGAAGCCACCCTAAAAAGCGCACTGGCCAGCCTGACCCAGACCAAGTCCATCACTGACCGCTACAAACAGTTAGTCGATGAGCAAGCCGTCAGTCGCCAGGAATACGACACGGCTGTCGCCAACCGCATGACTGCGGAAGCAAACGTTCAAACCGCCCAGATCGATGTGCGTTACACCAAAGTGTTCGCGCCGATCTCCGGGCGTATCGGCCGTTCTTCGGTGACTGAAGGGGCGCTGGTCAGTAACGGCCAGACCGATGCCATGGCCGTCATTCAGCAACTGGACCCGATCTACGTCGACGTCACCCAGTCCTCGGCTGATATGTTGAAACTGCGCCGCGACCTGGAAAGCGGCCAACTGGAAAAGGCCGGCGCCAATGCCGCCAAGGTCAAGCTGACCTTGGAAGATGGCAGCGATTACGGCCAGGACGGCAAGCTGGAGTTCTCCGAAGTGTCAGTCGACCAGACGACCGGCTCCGTGACGCTGCGCGCCGTCTTCCCCAACCCTGACCATACCCTGCTACCAGGCATGTTCGTACATGCTCAACTGCAAGCCGGTGTGAACAGCAAGGCTATTCTGGCCCCGCAGCAAGGTGTGACCCGCGACCTCAAGGGCACCCCTACGGCGCTAATCGTGAATGCCGACAACAAGGTCGAGCAGCGTGAACTGGTAGCCAACCGTACCACCGGCGCCTACTGGCTGGTGGAAAAGGGTTTGAACGCCGGTGACCGTGTGATCACCGAAGGCCTGCAGTACGTCAGGCCGGGCGTCGAGGTCAAGATCAAGGAGGCTAACAACGCCAAGCCCGATAGTACTGCTGCCTCTGCTGCTGCCGGAAAAGGGGAATAACTCATGTCAAAATTTTTCATTGATCGCCCTATTTTCGCCTGGGTAATCGCCCTGGTGATTATGTTGGTCGGAACATTGTCGATTCTGAAGTTACCCATCAACCAGTACCCGGCCATTGCGCCGACCGCCATCGATATCCAGGTGACCTACCCAGGTGCATCCGCACAGACCGTGCAGGACACCGTGGTGCAGGTGATCGAACAACAACTCAACGGCATTGACAATTTGCGCTATATCACCTCGGACAGTAATTCCGACGGCAGCATGACCATCACTGCGACGTTTAATCAGGGTGCCGACCCGGATATTGCCCAAGTCCAAGTGCAAAACAAGCTGAACCTGGCAACCCCACTGCTGCCGCAAGAAGTGCAACAGCAAGGTATCCGTGTGACCAAATCGGTGAAGAATTTCCTGATGATAATTGGTTTGGTGTCAGAAGACGGCAGCATGAACAAGGACGATCTGTCCAATTATATCGTGTCCAACATGCAGGACCCGATCTCCCGGACGGCGGGTGTCGGTGACTTCCAGGTGTTCGGTTCCCAGTACGCGATGCGTATCTGGCTCGACCCCGCCAAGCTGCACAATTTTCAACTGACCCCTGTGGATGTCAGTACGGCCATCGAAGCACAAAACGTGCAGGTGGCCACCGGCCAATTGGGCGGCCTGCCTGCGCTGCCCGGCACTCAGTTGAATGCGACCATCATCGGCAAGACCCGCCTGCAAACCGCTGAGCAATTCGGCAATATCCTGATGAAAGTCAATACCGACGGCTCGCAGGTTCGTCTGCGTGATGTCGCGCGCGTCGAGTTGGGTGGTCAGAACTACAGCACCAGTGCGCAGTTCAATGGCAATCCTGCCTCGGGTATTGCAATCAAATTGGCCTCCGGCGCCAATGCTCTGGATACTGCGAAGGCTATTCGGGAAACGATTGCTTCCCTTGAGCCGTTCTTTCCGCCCGGCATGAAAGCAGTGATCCCATATGACACCACCCCTGTGGTGAGCGAGTCGATCTCCGGCGTGGTTCACACCCTGGTCGAAGCGATTGTGCTGGTGTTCCTGGTGATGTACCTGTTCCTGCAGAACTTCCGCGCCACCATCATCCCCACTATGACCGTACCAGTGGTACTGCTCGGCACCTTCGGCATCCTGGCGGCGTTCGGTTTCACCATCAACACGCTGACGATGTTCGGCATGATTCTAGCCATCGGCCTGCTGGTGGACGATGCCATCGTCGTGGTGGAAAACGTTGAGCGGGTGATGGCCGAGGAGCACTTGTCGCCGAAGGAGGCGACGGTCAAGTCGATGAGCCAGATCCAGGGCGCCCTGGTGGGTATTGCCTTGGTACTGTCGGCGGTACTGCTACCAATGGCGTTCTTCGGTGGTTCCACCGGTGTGATCTACAAACAGTTCTCCATCACCATCGTTTCGGCCATGGCGTTGTCGGTCCTAGTTGCCCTGATCTTCACCCCAGCCCTGTGCGCCACCATGCTCAAGCCTATCGACTTGGAAAAGCACGGCCAACCCAAGCGCGGCTTCTTTGGCTGGTTCAACCGTACCTTCGACCGTAGCGTCCTGAGCTACGAACGCGGTGTGGGCAATATGATCAAGCACAAATCCCCGGCGCTCCTGACCTACCTGCTTATCTTCGTCGGCATGATCTGGCTGTTCATGCGCATTCCTACTGCATTCCTGCCCGATGAAGACCAGGGTGTGATTTTTACTCAAGTGCAGACGCCGGTCGGCTCCTCGGCCGAGCGCACACAGAAAGTTCTCGACGATATGCGTATCTACCTGCTCAATGACAAGGAAGGCGAGCCAGGCGAAGGCAAGGGCGTAAAATCGGTGTTCACTGTAAACGGCTTTAACTTTGCCGGTCGTGGACAAAGTTCAGGTCTGGCATTCGTGATGTTGAAGCCGTGGGATGAGCGTGACGCCTCCACCTCGGTGTTCGAAATAGCCAAGCGTGCCCAGGGCTACTTTATGCAAACATTCCAGGACGCTATGGTCTTCGCCGTTGTGCCACCATCCGTAATGGAACTTGGTAATGCCTCTGGTTTCGATGTGTTTTTACAAGATCAAGGCGGTGTTGGCCACGATAATTTAGTGGCTGCACGCAACCAATTTCTAGGAATGGCAGCCCAAAGCAAAATCCTGGCCAGTGTACGCCCTAACGGCTTAAACGATGAGCCGCAGTACGAACTCACCGTCGACGATGAAAAGGCCAGCGCTCAGGGGATCACGCTGTCAAATATCAACCAAACCCTCGCGATTGCTTTGGGTGGTAGCTACGTCAACGACTTCATTGACCGGGGTCGAGTGAAGAAGGTGTACGTGCAAGGCGAGGCCGCTAGCCGTATGTCGCCTGAAGACTTGTACAAATGGTACGTGCGCAGCGACTCCGGAAAAATGGTACCGTTGTCGTCCATCGCTTCAGGTAAATGGATCTATGGCTCGCCGAAACTCTCGCGCTATAACGGGGTTGCGGCAATGGAAATCCTCGGTACGCCGGCGCCGGGTTACAGCTCCGGTGAAGCGATGGCGGAAGTCGAACGGATTGCTAAGCAACTTCCGGCCGGGATCGGCTACGCCTGGACGGGCCTTTCCTACGAGGAACGTCTATCCGGCTCCCAGGCACCAGCGTTGTATGCCTTGTCACTGTTGATGGTATTCCTCTGCCTGGCGGCGCTGTATGAAAGCTGGTCGATTCCGATCGCAGTGGTGCTGGTAGTGCCACTGGGTGTGGTGGGGGCGTTGATCGCGACTAGCATGCGCGGGTTGCCTAATGACGTGTACTTCCAGGTGGGCCTGTTGGTGACGGTAGGCCTAGCGGCGAAAAATGCCATCCTAATCGTGGAGTTTGCCAAAGAACTTCATGAACAAGGCAAAGGCATTATCGAGGCGGCCATCGAGGCGTCCCGCATGCGTCTGCGGCCGATCATCATGACCTCCATGGCATTCATTCTCGGCGTAATGCCACTTGCGGTCTCCTCGGGCGCCGGTTCCGGCAGCCAGCACGCCATCGGTACAGGCGTAATTGGCGGTATGATCACGGCCACTGTGCTGGCGATCTTCTGGGTGCCGTTGTTCTTTGCAACCGTGTCCGCCATGGGCGAGCGTAAAAAAACCGACCCTACTCAAACTCCTAAAGAGGCTGGCCAATGAGCAAGTCGCTACTCTCTCTGACCATCACTGCCGTCGTGCTCAGCGGTTGCTCGCTGATCCCCGATTATCAGCGGCCCGAAGCACCGGTCCCGGCGCAGTACCCGCAAGGTCCGGCCTACGAGCCGGCCAAGGCGGTCAGCCAGGCCGCCGCCGAACAGGGCTGGAAAGAGTTTTTCCATGACCCGGCCCTGCAACAGCTGATCCAGGTTGCCCTGGAAAACAACCGCGACCTGCGCGTCGCGGCGCTGAACATCGATGCCTATGCCGCGCAATACCGCATCCAGCGCGCGGACCTGTTCCCGGCGGTCTCGGCCACCGGCTCCGGCAGCCGTCAGCGGGTGCCGGCACGGGCGTCGCAAACCGGTGAAGCCGCGATCAGCAGCTCCTACTCGGCAACGCTTGGCATCAGTGCCTATGAGCTGGACCTATTCGGTCGCGTCCGCAGCCTCAGCGAACAAGCGCTACAAAGCTACTTCGCTACCGAAGAAGCCCGCCGCAGCACCCAGATCAGCCTGGTGGCCAACGTCGCCAACGCCTACCTGACCTGGCAGGCCGATAAGGAACTGCTCACGCTGACCCAGGAAACCCTGGGCACCTACGAGCAGAGCCTGAAGCTGACCTCGCGCAGCGCCGAAGTCGGCGTGGCCTCGGCCCTGGATTTGAGCCAGGCGCGCACGGCGGTGGAAAACGCCCGTGTGCAATTGGCCCGCTACACCCGTCAGGTGGCCGAGGATGAAAACAGCCTGACCCTGCTGCTGGGCACCGGCCTGCCATCCAACCTGAGCACCCAACCGCTGAGCGATGACCTGCTCAGCGAAGTGCCGGCCGGATTGCCGTCAGACCTGTTGCAACGTCGCCCGGACATCCTCCAGGCCGAGCGCAACCTGCTGGCCGCCAACGCCAATATCGGCGCCGCGCGGGCCGCGTTCTTCCCGAGTATCAGCCTGACGGCGAATGCTGGCACCCTGAGCCCGGACTTGTCCGGTTTGTTCAAGGGCGGATCGGGTACCTGGACCTTCGCTCCGGAGATCAACATCCCGATTTTCAACGCCGGTAGCCTGCGGGCGAGCCTGGATTACGCCAAAATCGAGAAAGATATCGATGTCGCGAATTACGAGAAAGCGATTCAAACGGCCTTCCAGGAAGTCTCCGACGGCCTGGCCGCGCGCCGGACTTACAACGAACAATTGCGGGCCCAGGCTGCTTACGTCGCCTCCAACCAGGACTACTACCGTCTGGCCGAGCGTCGCTACCGTATCGGAGTAGACAGCAACCTGACCTTCCTTGACGCCCAACGCGAGTTGTTCAGCGCCCAACAATCGCTGATCACTGACCGCCTGGCGCAACTGACCAGCGAGGTCAACCTGTACAAGGCGTTGGGGGGGGGCTGGAACGAGCAGACCGCGAAGAACGAGCCGCGGAAAGAAGAAGTGCCAGCGCTGAATTTGCTCTAAATTAGCACGGAGATAAATGAAACCGCTCCCTTACCGGAGAGCGGTTTTTTCCTTAAGCCAGCTCATCGTTCTGCCGAAAAATTTATAACATATGCACCAACTTATAAAGACCACGGACGAAACGACGGGAGTGGAAAACTGTTTACAAAGCACACATCAGTAGAGCCGCCGAAGGCGGCGTAGACTTTATCTGCCATGTGCTAGGCGTACTCAATAGTTTCCGTGTGGCAGGGGCCAAGCTAGTTTAAGCTTTGACAAACTGCTTTCCTGCCCAGTTATTTATACTGGGTACAATAATTTACATCGCGACTAAGTCTGAGCACCAACACGCATTATATGACGCGGTAACCGCAATATTTGTCAGCCAACTCGTTGCGCCCCCTCAGAAATCCAATCCCACACACTCAGTGAGAATTTGCACTGCGACGATATGACCCTCTCGCGGAGGAAGGTCGGAAACCCGTCCAGGACATATAGCTCTAAAGCACCCTCGTGGCAGGTGTAAACCCGCGACAGCAAACCCCACGTATTTGTCGTCAAGGGGCGGAGTATTGTACTCATTATGCTAACCCTCAAATTTATCTTATCATTAAATACGCAGTACAACCTCGGCAACATCAGCGATGGCCGCAGGAAGCGAATCAAACCATGATTCTGTTACTGACTAGATGATCGTCGACTCCACAAGTGAATCAGGACCTCGGATTTTTACCCAAACAGATGACTACAATGCATACAATCACGATTATCATTGTGGAACAGTCCAGAAAATCGGGATCGCAATGCTCAGACCGGTGCTGGAAGCAGAAGTGTTTGATAGGGGGGGGTCGCTTAGGCCTTTATTACCCTGGCAGCGATATCCTCGAGAGAGAAGACTAGCTTAACTTCACTCCCGCCGCCTCGGGATGGCTTTAGAGCTACCGCGTGTTGCTCCGAGACAGTAACTAGCGCACTTAAAGCCATCCAAAACTTCCTCCCCAGCCGCCCCGCAATCCTATGCCCCGAAAAGCTTACAGCAATTTATGACCTCCCCGCATTCAAATAAGCTCAAATAACCCATTAACCATCTTTGTCTGCCTGAGCCTCCCCTTAAGATCATCATCAACTTCCTCAGTATCCACTGGATAAAGCCGCACTCGACGGTAGGCACTGTAATGGCCGATATCCGCCCCCAAAAAGTCCCACACCACTCTAGTACAAACAGGCGCACGGTGATCGCACGTGGACACCCCCATTTTCAATCCATTGAGACGTGTGATCCGACTCTTGTAACTGGGGATCAGTATAGTTTGGCTGATCTCGTTAGAGGTGTGTGTCTCGTAATCGACCAGAAATAGCCTGTCCTGCAAATAATACGCAACCCCTTGGTATCGATAGCATTCAAAATCCTCTACGCCCGGAATATTGGATTGAGAACGTTCATTTCGCTCATAGACAAAGTAGCCATCCCGCTCATGAATATGCACAAGCGAACACGAAATGTGCCCAGGATTCGACATTGCGTAACAATACTCGTGGTAGTACCCCGTCAACAGTCGAATTTGCGGTGAGGAGCATTGTTTAAGATGTTCTAGAGCTCGCTGGGGAGCGGCCATCTGTATCGACGACGCCGTTTGCCTTGCTCGTCCCCCGATGAGATTGATGAACTGGTCCGTCGGCAGGACGATCTCATACTCCTCCACTCCGAAGAAATCACAAATGCGTTTCAGATTGAATGCAGCCGGAAAGCTCTGCCCACTCAAGTATTTGTTGAATTGGCCACGATTAATACTCAGCTTCCGACAGACCTCGGCAATAGAACGGTAGTAGCGGCAAAGCTGTTTCAAATTGGCAGAAAAATACTCACGCATTTCAATCACTACTTATTCGCGAAGACACAGGACAACGTAAAAGTAGCAGCAACTCGCATCACTTTCGAACAACGAGAGCAATTGCGCCTGACCAGATAATGTCCAAACATTGCAGGCACATGGATCGACTCCCACTTTCCGCTCTACGGGATAGATTACAACTACAAGGCAAGGTAACTAATACTACAACACAAATCACACCCCTCTTCCTGAGTAAGCGGTCGATTCACACGGAGCCAATGAGCATTTAAAGATCCACACCTCCAAATATGCTGGAGATACTCGAATCAGCTATTCACCCCTAGCGAAGACTTTTCACTCGGGGATTTGAATCCACTCAGAACCGGTCACGAGCAATAATCGAAAGACATCCAAACAGACAACCATAAACCCCAATACCATCTATTAAAGCTAAGGAAAGCACTTGGAACTTCGTCATTTGCGCAGCTTCATGGCGGTTGCGGAGGAGTTGCACTTTGCGCGCGCTGCTGAACGACTGCACATAGAGCAATCTCCCTTGTCCAGGACCATCAAAGAACTCGAATCAGATATAGGCGCACAATTGTTTGATAGAAACTCGCGAGGCACTCGGTTAACCGTCCCCGGCCAGGTCCTGGTTGAATCGGTCCAACGAATTTTCCAAGCCGTAGAACAAGCAAAGCACAGCGTGCAGGCCGCGGCTGCCGGTTACCGAGGGTCCTTGCGGATTGCACTGTCTGATGGAGTACTGCCTCAACGTTTGAGCGCTGTTTTAGCGCGTTGCCGAGAGGAAGAACCAGAGGTGGAAATACGGCTATTTGAGGTCTCGCTGTCTGAGCAACTAAGAGGCTTACGCGAGGACCTCTTCGACGCGGGTTTTGCTCGCTCTGAAAATGTCGGACAAGGCTTGGCGGCACAGGCCGTATGGCAAACACCTTTGACCGTGGCCGTGCCTGCGCGTCATCCCCTTTTAGCCTTTCAACAAATTCCACTGGCAGAAGCGCTGAGGTATCCACTGGTGTTGTTCGATCCACAAACGCATAGCGGACTCCATCAGCAAATTGACAGACTCTTACGACAAACTCCGATACAGGCAACCGTTATCGAACACGTTTCCAGCCACGAAGTGATGCTGACGCTTGTTGCCGCAGGGTACGGGCTTGGGCTGACCTGTGAAGCGCAGATGACACTATGTCAAAGCGCCGAGGTTGTGAGTCGCCCTCTGGCGGGCAACACACCGCTGCTAACCAACTACTTACTAGTGCCCTCAAGAGCCCCTGGTGAACAGTTGAGCCGATTCATTGCCAGAGCGAAAAATACAGACTTGGTTATTTGCTCTGGCGACGAAAACGAAACGGCCTGATGGATTTGGACATGTGTCAGACCTCAGGTACATCACGGCATTCGCTTTAGCGATCCAAGAGCCCCCTAAAACGCCTCTGCGGACAGTGCTTGGCTTCCCAGAGGCGAGCCCTAGGACCGAGACTCCACAAGTCATGGCTGCTGCCATCAACAAACCGGTATCACCCGAGACGCATTTCGTCTTTCTCTCTAATCATGTTGACGCTTCTATGAAGGGACATAGCGAGCCACGGAGCGACGTATGAATCGATATCCTCATCAACAAGGCATCAAGGTGCACTACAGCCCCCTCGAAGCAGCGATCCGCTGGAGTAACCTGCTGGAGCAAGAAATCAACATACTTGTAGCAACTGCACAGATGGCCGACGTGTGCGCAGATACCCTGCCCCTCTGGCCTGTGGTGGGATTGAACCTCGAACGTCTGTATGACGCGATGCGAAACGGCGACTTACCTTACGGAAATGCCGGAATCACGACCAAAGATCCGGCACTGCTCGATGCTCCTGGGCTCACCATCAGGCATGTGGATTTGAAGCAGTGGATGGCGAAAACTTATCCCGATCAGAAACCGGGCTTTTTATTTGACGAGCTCGAGCGTCAGCTACACCCAGTCATCAATCTGGATACTGTTCAGGCATTGCTGCTGCAAATCAAAACGCTCGAAACTCAACTGAGCAACCGCGCCCAACATCGCCAGCCAAGGCCAGTGGACTGTAGCCCGAACCTCCCTCCTAGAGCTGAAACAACTTACCTGAATATCGTTGGCGGCCTGCTCACGTTACTGCTGGGACAATCACCCAGTGGTGTGCGCTATTCATCCTTCAACACCCTAGCGTCCGTTATCAGCGCCTTGATCGCCCATCACAACGGCCGCCCAGGCATCACGGAGCGCACCTTACGGGCAAAATTTGCTGAGGCCAAACGCCAGCTCTCAGCCCCGTCATAGCGCAATAGCTGTCAACACCGGTTGAAAACTGACCCACCCTACCGAAGTAAAACTGACCCACCCCGGCGGTATTTAAAGTCTGTTTATAGCTTCGGCGAAGCCGTCTCTCGCGGTACCACCTGGCCAGATTTCAACTTGTCCTTCAACCGGTAACTTTGCCCGCTGACCTGAACGATATGCGCATGATGCAGAAGCCGATCCAATAGCGCGGCGGTCAGTGTCGAGTCATCCGCAAAGGTCGTTGCCCACTGGCTAAACGGCAAATTGCTGGTCAGCACGATGCTGCCATGTTCGTAGCGTTTGGCGATGACGTTGAAGAACAGATTTGCTTCGTCACGGCCAAAAGGCAGGTAGCCTATTTCATCGATCACCAGCAATTTCGAGCGCTGCACCACTCGACTGAAATACTGAGCCAAGCGCCCCTGGTGATGTGCGGCGACCAGTTGCAATGTCAGATCGGCGGCGGTGATGAACTTTGTCGAGATGCCCGCCATGATCGCCCGGTGAGCTAGCGCGCTGGCCAAGTGCGTTTTGCCAACGCCGGACGGCCCCAGCAGCACCACGTTTTCCTTACGCTCGATAAAGGCCAGTCCGGCCAGTTCAAGGATCTGACTTTGCGGCGCTCCGCTGGCGAATTTGAAGTCGTATTGCTCAACGGTTTTTACAGCCGGCAGCCCGGACAAGTGCAGCAGTGTCTGTCGTCGCCGTTCGTTTCTGGCGCGATCTTCACCCAACAGAAGTTGTTCCAGGAAGTCGGCGTAACTCGTTTCTTTTTCGGCTGCTCGCTGCGCCAGAGCGGGCCAGTCCGTGGCGAAGGTATCGAGTTTGAACTGTTGGCAGAGCGCTTCAATGCGCAGGTGTTGAAGACTCATGCTCGCACCTCAAGCAGGGCTTGGTAGACCGACAGTGGATGTTGCAGGCTCTCCACCGGTATGGGCTGAATGGCTTGTATCAGAGCGCTCGGAACGTCTTGAAGCGCTGGCAGCGGCAGCAAATAGTGCACCTCTTTATCCAGGCGATACTGAGGGATTTCACCGGTCGTAGCGTGAGTTCGGGCATTGGCGATATCGATCAGCCAAGGGCCGATTTTGCTGTTCGCGACTTCGACATCCAGCACCAAACCGACCTGATTAAGTGTCGCTGCCAGCGGCACGACGAAACTGTTTTTCAGGTAGTGGTTGAAGCGCTCAACCTTGCCCTTGGTTTGCGCTCGATAGGGCCGGCAGACCTTTGGCGTAAAGCCATAGCGTTCTGCCAAGCTCAACAGAGCCGGGTTCCAACGGTGCTCGCCGGGGCCATAGACATCGCGCTCTTGGATGATGGTCTTGGCGTTGTCGAACAACACTTTGCGTGGCGTGCCGCCGAAGAAATGCAGGGCTTTTTCAATGCCAGCGCACCAGGCTGCGGAGTCTTCCCGTCGCGAGAAAACAACGTAAGTGGCGCGACTCCAACCCAGCGTTGCGACAAATGCCAACAGCGGATCGCGGCCACGTCGAATGATCGTGAAATCCGCCTGCATCTGTTCGCCAGGCTCTGTTTCAAAGCGCACAACGGGCTCGTTGGCCTTGGATTTCAAGGTCAGCAGAAAGCTGGTGAGGATGGAGTAACCGCCCGTATAGCCCTGTTCTCGGATCTCTCTGAGCAGAACAATCGCAGGGATCCAGTGTGGCCGAGCGGTATCTACGCGCTGACGCAGGAAGGCCTCGAAAGGCGCAAGCTTGCCCACGCGCTCCGCGCGCGGGCCGTAGACGACGGGTTGGCGCTGGGCTTGTAATTTGAGGTGGCGTCGAATGGTATTGCGTGAGCAGCCCATCTGCCGAGCGATAGCTCGAATAGACAAACCCTGACGAACAAGAACACTGATTTCCACGTGTTGCTCCTTGGACAGCATGGGCAGCTCGCAAAAGCTGCATTTTGCCCAAGTGGGTCAGTTTTCAACCGGTAGGGTGGGTCAGTTTTGCATCGGTACTGACATTCACGCCGGCCAACCTCCGTGAGAACGAGTTTCTAGACGAAGTTTTCGGCAGAAACTTCCGGGAAAATTTCACCTTCCTCAACTACCTTGAGCAAGGGCAGAACAAACTGCTTCACACGCGGGTAGACGAGCGTAAAGACCAGCTTGGCAACCTGTTCAACATCAACGATGTTGCAGCTGAGATTGAAAATTGCCGCTCACTCTCGACAAGGTTCACAAAATTCCTAGGGGACGAAAAACGCAAAGCTGATGAAGAAGCGCTTAACAATGAGTGCACAGCCCTGCGCGCGATGGTGCAAGCCGATCTGGGAAATATTGATTACAAAAAGCTGTCCACTGTTGAGGTTGGGCCGGGTTGGGATAAGGAAGATCCCTTCCCTACCTACGACTCGGAGATTCACACCCAGTTCTCGAACGCCATTCGCAAGCTAAATGGCCTGCTCCCTCAGAAAGCAGCCATTCGGGTCAGAGCTCAGAATGATGCCATCAATGCGGACATCGAGTCGCACGCGGAGTCGCTGAGCAGCTTGGCACTGCTGGGCACCGACTTGAACAAACTAGATGACCTGGAACAGATCAAAAAGGAGCTCGACGGGCTCGATAAAGCAGCCAAAATCGTCAAGAAAGGTGCTTCCGCCATCACTGCTGAGCAGGCACGAACACTGCCAAGTTGGGCTGCTGGTCGACTTGAATGGTTTGAAGAACAAATCAAAACGCGTAATGACCTGAACATCAAGAACACAGCCAATGACAGCGCCGCTGCCGAACTGGCCCGACTGAAGCAGCAGTTGCTTGATGAGCACGCCAAGCTTTATCCGGACGACAAGTTTTGCCCGTTGTGCGGGAATGACTGGAAAACTCACGTTGCGATGCTCGAAGCGATTGAGGTCAGAGCCCAAAAAATCTCTGACACCTTAGGAAAGGATGGGAAGGCACTCGTCGCGTTGACCACTGCGATGACCACTGAGTTGGGCACCATTGATACATTCATTCAGGGGCGCGAAGCGATCCTGAAACCTGGGTACAACGAGGCACTGCATCAGGCACTGGTCAAAGTTAAAACCCGCCTCCCTGCAATCCAGCAGCTCCTGGAACGGCTCAGGGGCGAAGGCATTCTGATCACCTTCACATTCAACAACGACGAAGTGGTGACAGAGACTCGCCTGGAAGAACTGCGAAAATCGATGCACGCCAAAAAAACGGACGAGACAGTGGTGCTCCCTGACGATTGGCAGCAAACCATCGAAGCAGTCTTCAAGGACTTGCAGGATTTTTACATTTTCGACGCTCAGGATCTGGCAAAAAAAGAGCTCTACATCACGATCAAAGCCAACGAAGCGCAGAGCAGCCGACTTCAAAAATGCCTTGAAGAACTGCAGAAAATGCAACGCGAGACGGAGGCCGCAACCAGAGCAAAGGGCAAGGTCATCCAGCTCCGCGCTACCTTGGAGAAAGCGGAGCAGAAGTATGCAGATCAGACCATCTCGGAGATCGAGCTCATCTTCCACATCTACAGTGGGCGACTGATCCAGAACTACCAACGCGGCCTTGGGTTGTTCATCGAGAGCCGAGATGGCAAGCAGCTCAGGTTCCTGACGGCAGAAAAATCTGAGCATGACGCTGTCATGTCCATGAGCACGGGCCAGGTGTCGGCGCTGAGCCTGGCCTTCTTCCTATCGCTCAACAAGGTCTACGCAGAAGTCCCGCTTATCCTCATCGACGATCCATCCCAATCTCTAGACGAGGTGAACATCGCATCTCTGACCGACCTGCTCCGCTGTGAGCTCAAACATAGCCAGTTGATCGTGTCGTCGCACGAGGACGATATCTCGGCGTACATGCGCTACCGCTTCAACCGGGCCGGTCTGACGACGAGCTCGCTCAACATGCAACGCTTGGCCAAGCAAGCGTCCTAATGGTCACCGCGTAGCAATTCAGCGACAGGGGTAACCAGAACGAGTCATCGATACTGACGCCTTCGAAGTCGGGGTGCATGGAGCGCCCCGGATACGTCAATGCTTCGACATTACCAGGCAAGATCAATGATGGCTGCGCGAAGCCTTCGATATCCAAAGCCTATTGTCCGCAGCCGGCACAACGATCATTTTGTCGCTAGCCTACGACTGAGCGGCTGCAGATAAATTATCGATAGAGGCTTTGTTTAAGCCTAGTTCATAAGGCTGGGATAAGAGTTGCTCAAGCCCTATGCCCTCTTGTGGCAGACAGTCGCCTTCCTTCCACACATCGTGGACTTCCTGAGCGAGTTCAGGTATCCACGAAGTAACCGCTTGGTTGTCACCTGCGTAAAGGATGGGCAGTGGCCTGTGGCGACCAATAGTCAGCAGCTTTCGGTAGAGCCAGATCGCCGGGTACAGCTGGGTCTTATGCTTAGAGTTGTATCGCAGCGGTATTGAAACACCCTCGGGGTCCAGATCTCCGAAGTATTCCGCTCCATCACCGTCAACCTCCCTGATGACTTCATCCAGCGCTGTGCCCGTCGACGTAATGGCGCTACCCGCGCCATATACGACGGCCGCGTAGCGATGTGCGGTGTCGTTCCATTCGCCAAGGCTGAAGAACGTGTGATGGTTTTCCACGACCAGCACCGGCCGCCCTGGTTTGCCAGGCTGCTGTCGGTAAGGCAAGGGAAGGTCCACCTTTCTGGCACCAATCGCTGACAGAGCAAGCCTGCCGCCAAAAAGTGCATTGGATCGCACCCTGCCATCGAGGTATTTCTCATCCCGGAACATCTCAAGCGATCGCTCGCGCAACGGCACCGTCATAAAGCGCCCCTTGCGTCGGATGAGCCATTCGTTGATGACCTTGGCAGTGACCTTTTCGCTTTCCGTCAATTGCATCCAGAACCCCAGTTCCGGCATCCAGGAAACGGCTGTCCAGTCTGGTTTCAACACCGAGATCGTTTCAACAATCACGGTGATAAACATGGGCATGGCCGGATTGCCAATACGCTCGAAACTGCGGGGAGAAGGAAGTCTCAAAATACCTTGCTCATCGCCAGCCCTAAGGGCCTCCATGAGTAACCTATCCCGATTGGGATGCTGTTGGAGCTCTGGATGGTGTTCTATCCAGAGGCTCCTTAACTTCAGCAGCTCTATGCGCTTTTTACGGCTGCCGCGCAACGCTTCAAAAAAAGCAATGCTCATCAATTTGCACCTGCTCTTTGCACCGCAGTATTGAAGGTTGCAGTTGCCATCTGAATGTGAGATCGCCCACTTTTCACGCCCTCCTTGCGCAGGCGGATCACTCGCTGAAAGCCGGCAAGGATGTTCACATCCTTCATGGCTGTGAAGAAAATCAACTGCACACCAATGGCCTCGGCCAGCATGATCTGGACATCAATCAACGCCCGGGTCTGTACCTTGGCAAACGGGTTATCAAGAATAAGGGGACACCCGCCACCGCGCTTAGTGACGGCCTGATGGGTACGCCGCAGTTGGCTCATCATCAGGTACATGAACATGGCGATGACCACCCCTTGGCCGCCGGACTTTTTCAGCCGCCCGGCATCCTGATA
Organism: Pseudomonas hefeiensis; assembly: GCF_030687835.1. Classification (NCBI taxonomy): domain Bacteria; kingdom Pseudomonadati; phylum Pseudomonadota; class Gammaproteobacteria; order Pseudomonadales; family Pseudomonadaceae; genus Pseudomonas; species Pseudomonas hefeiensis. The sequence goes on along the minus strand of NZ_CP117449.1, from coordinate 2,387,001 downwards.
CTGGTGATCGGCATTCTGCTCCATTTGCAATAATTGCAAGCCGAACGCGCGTTGTGGGGAAAGGTTGATCATGCCGGCCGCGACCAGGTCCGCACCATGTTCAGGAATGACCTTAGCCTCGATCAACGTGTTCAAGTAATGCCGGATAGAAGCCTTCCCTGCTTCCGTCGAAACACCTGTAATCAGGTGACGCATCTTCATGATGACTTTGCCACCAACATAGGGGGCGCCTTTTGGCACCATGACCTGGCAAGCTTTCTTCAGGACACTCATGCCCTCTTCTACCAACTGATGCACTTCGCCCACGCAATTCTCAAAGTCGGGCAGCATGCCGTCCAGCTCAGACTTAGAGGCATCCGTACGCTCAACGATCAGCATCATCAGTCGCTCAAAATCGCTGCAGGTGGTTTCAAATGAGTTGCTCGACAGTTCGTGGGCAAGGCCCGGATCAACGTCCTGCACGGCCTTTGACTTCACCACATCTGTAAACCCATCGAAGTGCGACTGAGCCAATTTTCGAGCTTCTTCCAGACCGACACTTTGCTGCTTATAGCGGTCGAGTACCGCCATCACTTGCGCTTCGCCGTCACCTTCAAGCTCAATAAACTCAGGAGCGGCAGCCTCATGAGGAACCGCAGAAGTGAGCATTTTCTTATGTTTGTTCAGCACATCGACGTTCTTCTTGCTTTGAGCACGCCCCTGCAATGCTTTCTCGGCTTCTTTCTGATCGGAAACCAGAGCTTTCTCAAGCTGATCCGTATTATCCTGGACCATCACGATCTGTTGCGCAAGTTCATCATCGCTGAGTGATAAGACATCATCAGAGGGTTGAGGGTGATCAACTTTGGCGAAGAAGGCCTCTCTTTCGCTGCTAGCCACCGCATGTGCATTCGATGATGATACGAATGCCTGTTCGTACAAACCGACTTGCGTTATCTGGGCCGTGCGTTCATGTGCCAGATCGAGGCTTAGCAGGTTGATCACGGCTTCTTCTCGCAGATCGGAAAATTCAAGCCTGTACTCCTCTCGAGACGTGGCTTCCGCTTTGCGCAATTGCTCGAGGGTTACCCGACGAACGCCCAATCGCTCAGTTTCTTCAGCATCAAATACGACTTTGTCGGAATCGTAGTTCTTGATCAATGCCTGCAGATCGAAACCAGATTCAAGAGCTGTTCGATAATCGAAGCTGGGATCGAAAATCTCGGTGAGGTCTTTGCGACTCAGCAACTGCTGGGCGCTCCCCGCAAGATCAAACTGCAATTGCTTCGAGTGGTTGATGGCCTCTGTTTCTGAATCAATCAGTTGCTCAAGAGCTTCACTTTCTTTTTCCGCCTTTTTCAGAGACGCTTGCACTGTTGCCAACTGTTGCTTCCATTGCGCAAGCGGCTGTTCATATTCGTGCGAATAACGCTCCAGACGCTGGACCCTGCTGGCCTGATTGGCGATTTCACTTGGAATTGGGTCTATCTCTTTATCAAGTCCCTTCGCACGCTCTAGCACCTCAGCGGCTTCTTCCAGGCACCCTGCCTGCAGGGTCGTGAACGCCTGTTCTTCCTCGTAGTGAGTCTGAATGCTTCGCTCAAGCTCCGCGATTCGCACGGCGCCGAAGCGCTCTTGATAGTCCTTGAGTTTGTTGGCTGCATCACGTGCTTCGTTGCGGCGCTGAATGTGTGCGTCGCGCGTGCCTGAGATTTCAGCGATTCGTTGTTCAAAACCGACCAGCGCGGCAGCCGCGGCTTCCAGGTTATAGGCAGAATCGTCTTCCGCCGATATCACGACCCGATCTAATGCCGCGACGGCCGCATCAACGGTGGCAAGGGCGACAGTTACCGGGGCACTCAGGGATAAGTTAGCACCCGCAACAATCTTGCACGATTTCTCCCACTCTTCGGAGCCCACGCAAACACCGAGAAACCGGGCGGAGTCGGAGTCGACCAGTCGACGGGCCTCTTCAGCATTGGGGACAACATTGGCAATGTAGGAGTTGGTTGCTCGCGCAGAATGAATGCCGGCAGTCCGGAGTAACCGGACAACTTGATCGACGTCATCGCTTTGGCCCGCAAGTTCGGATTCTTCGATGGACTGTTTGGCGCGCTCGAGGTTAGCCAGGCGAATGTCCCGCTCCAGCACTTCACGGTCCATGGATTGGATAAATTCGTAAACGGTGCCCAGCAGCGTCAGGGAATCAGGGTCACATAGCTCAGCTTCGACCACCGAACACAGCAACCGATTTTGTTGAAGGTCTTCTTGAAGGGTTCTGGCATCACCGACTTCTCTGTTCAGATTTTCTCGGATGTGCGCTTCCGCTTGAGCCCGCAATCCATGCTGCGCCGCTTGCTCACGAAGAAGGTCAACGTGTTGTAGGTGGCCCGTTCGTTCCGCGCGCAAGCTGTCGAGGCGATTTTGCGCCTGGGCAATGGCCGCCGTAATTCTTTCGATCGCAGCAGCGGCGTCATGATCGAACGCACCAAGTACCCCGTCGTCCAGCAAGCTGTTGCGTTGTATCTCGGCATTATCGATGTCGGCCCCGACTTTTGCCTCCTCTTGCTGGAGCGCCCTGATGGATAAGCTCAACGTTTTAATGTGGGCCTTGGCTTGCGTTGCTGCTTCAGCAGCCGCCAGCTCAACATTTTTCTCCGCCAAGCGTTTGTCGTCGTTCTGTTTCAGTAAAATATCGATAGCGCCACGAAGCAGCGCTCCCTGTCTTTCGAGTGTTTCTTTGATAGGGCGCAAGCCCTCAACTTCTTCTGCCAGCGACCGCTCCTCAATGAGAACCTGCTCATGAGCGTTGGTGATCTTCTTGTACGAAGTGGCACCATTGAGATGTCTCAGACGCAATTGAGCCGCGTCCTTACCAGCCGTGGCCTCTTCAAACGCCGCCGCAGTGCGATCCACACGGCGCGTATGCTGCAAAGCACGCATTGAAAGCGTGGACGCGCGCTGATGTACCAGTAGCGCCTGGTTTTCCACAATGCGTGAGTTGAGGGTATCGATCAGGTCACCAAAATCAGTGACCTGCTTTTCTTCACTTAAACGAACCAGCTCCATGGCGGCGGCCAGTCCCGACGCACGGCGTAACAACCCGGTTCGCGCTTCCAGTGCAAGCTCAAAAGCTTTAGAGGATTCACCCAGGGGCTTCATGGACGACAGGATTTTGGCCAACTGTATAAGCCGCGCCTCAAGGCGAGGCTTATTCTGGTATTTGTCCGCCACATTCACCACGGTGTTGCGCACCGTTTGAGCGCGTTCGGGGTCCATCGTCAGTGCCATGAGCTTACGAATCAGATCCTCTTCATCCTTGAAGGTTAAAAAGCCGCTTTCCAGGCCACCTTCTTGCCCATTGAATTGTCGTTGCATGACCAGAAGATCGAGATCCAGCAGCCGCGTGGTGGCAAGGTGCGTGGTCCAATCGTGCTGATTGCGAGTGTGGTAAAAATCTTCAGGGCACTTCCTGTACATCTGGGTTAACCACTGATTGAGCTCTGCCATCGTGCTCACTCCAGGCATGCCAAGCGGGTTAATGCCGGGCGCCGGGATATCTTCAAAGGTTATGTCGTGCTGGGACTCGAACGCAAAAAACACCCGATCAAGATCATTACCGCGCTCAATGACATCTCGTGTTGCAACGGCTTGGGCAATGACCAGTTTGTAGTCCTTGCCCCCAGGCAGTCGTGATGGCATCGACCACTCGATGATGATGAAAGATGGTTTTCCGTCTTTAGCGAAATATTCATTGAACTGGTGGTTGGGGTTCTGCATGTGCTGAATGAACAGATCCCGGCGTGGCTCGAAAATGCTGAACACGTACGACAGCAGTGAGGTCTTGCCACCGGTATTCTCCAGATTGACGATAGCATTGACCGCCTCGTGCGTATCCGGCGCAGTAAAATCGAGCAAGGTCTGGTCGTACCAGGCAGTGGCAGTGCCGTAGCGGCAAACATGCATTCGAGTGATTTTTTGCATACAAAATCCTCAGGCCGTTGCGCCGGAACGCACATAGTCAAATAGTCGCGGTAACGTCCGTTCACGCAACTGAATACGCAGTCGATGGGTGGCGGTATATTCAACCGCTTCGCTCTCATCTTGAGCCCCCACGTTATTCACCAATCCGTAATCAATCAGGTAGTTGAGTGCCATGCGCACCAATCCTTCAATCGAATTTGGTGACGCGCGATCGGCTTGGGGGATCGAAACTGGCAGGCTGTGAATGTAGCTCCAGCCGGGTCGCAGCTCCTCTCGGGAGTAATCATCGGAGTCTTCGAGTGCGTTCATGCGCCCGGACAAAGCAGTCAAGGTGTCTCTGAACATGGCCAGCGTCGCCGGCATCGGAAACCGGCTGTCATCTTCAATCAGAGCGGTCGTTGGATAAAACACCGCGCAGATGGCCAGGAAGCTCAGTGCCAGCGCCACGCGCTGGTCTTCAGACAGATTTTTGCGAAGATCGACAAGACGTATTGAGAAGCGGCTTTCCTTACGTGTCGGGGCGATGATCAAGCCTCGCTCGCTGACATCAAGCACTACCAGTTCCATCCCTTCGGCAATTTCCGCGAGGACCTGCTGCAATTCTGGGCTGGCGCGGTACCGAGCCAATAGCTCGCGATACTCCACGTCATTGGCCGGGGTCGCACTTAAATTAAGTGCCCGATAAATCAGACGTGCAGCGGCGCTGTTCTGGTTATCCAAATGAACCTCCTAAACCTTTGTCTTGACGTCGAATCTGAGGTTGTCGCCTCGGACCACCCAGGTTTCGTATTCACCATCGAGCACCGCATGGTGGTTTTCAAATTCTGATTCGCTGTCGGGGAAGCTGCGGTAAAGGCAGAACGCAATGCACTGCTGCTCAATCGCACTGAAGCCTTCGTTGACTCCCGCATCTATCAGTTCATCAATCCGCCAAGAGCGGTTTTCTTCAAATTTTGCGGATAGCCATTGAGAAATTTTGACAACCAATTGATCTGGAAAGGGATCCGGCCAGACCTGGAACGGCTCGATCTCATCGTCATCCTCGTCGTCATCTGCGTCCTTGGTTAACTGACGTCGCTCCAGCAGAATGCTAAGCAGGTTCGATAAATCAGGTGCTTTGGGGAATACTGCAGGGAACAAACTGACAATGAGATCCTCGGCCGCCAGGGCCAATTGAGCGCCTGGGCGGATCATTGCTTGCGGGAGAAGATGCGTCTCAAGATCAGGAATGCCGGTAGATTTGCGGGCACGAAACGCGGCTGTCTGAGCGTCGATGAAACGCCCTTCAGCACTGCTAACCTCCAGCTGCAGCCGAGCTCTTACGTTGCCAGCCTTCGACAACAAGTCATGCAGGCTTGAAAGCTCTTGCTTGCTCTTGATGTTTTCTACTTCACCAATCTTGTTGCGAATCGCCATGAGCAGCCGCCCCTCTTCCTCCTGGCGAGCTTTAACGTGCTGACGGGAGTCGTCTAATCGAGGTTTGATATCCGTACTCCATCTCACCGTTCCCGGTGCGCGAATCGCCTGAGTAATATGTCCCTGAATGTGTTGCCGATGCTCAATGGAAAGCACCATGGCGCGCCTGGCGAACTCCGCGGCCTGCTCAAAGCGCCCTCTCTCGATCAGGATCTGCAGCATCTTTTCCATTAGGATCTGCTGATCTTCAACGTCCACATTCAGCATGCCGATCAGAAGCAGATAACCCTCTGGTGAGGGGCGATACCGATAAACGTCATCAAGATCCGGCTCAAGATTCACCAGGCGAAAGCGGTATACGAGGGTTTGCAGAGTGGGGGCGTAAAAGTAGGTGAATTCGAATTCTTTGTAGTTCTCGGCTTTATTACTCAGGCAGCCAATCACGACATCGGCTGCCTTTGCACACGCTGAGCCGGTTTTTTCTGGCCGGATCCGACTGATCAGTGAACTCACATAGGTGTGCACATCCGCCATGCTGTACCCCGCGCCAACTGCGGATCCCTCCATCATGAAATTGAGGGTGGCCATGCACAGGTAGTGGGTGTCCAGGCGATCAAATAGCGGCTCTCCAGCCTCGTCTTGATGGAAGTTACGAGTCGCATGGAGCTGGTTCATTGGTTCCAGCAACCGCTGATTTCGCAACTGAGGCGATAAGTCGATCAACTCGCTCTTGGGCTCGCCCAGCGAATCGGATGCATCGGGCAACTGTTCGTTTGGCATAGGGCTTTCATCTGCTCAGTAGTGAGGCCAACGCCACTCTTAAATGGTCATCAATTTGATAACCTTGCATGAAGTCTATTGATGATGGTGTAGTATGGCAATCCCCTTCACCACAAAAAGTTCGACCATGCTTGAGAACCTCAGTCAGCCACAACGAGACCGCCTCGCCTTCATAGATCTCAGATTGCGCATGCTGGGCGAACTCAAGCGTCAGCACTTGATCGAGCGCTTTGACATTCAGGAAGCAGCGGCCAGTCGTGACATCGCGCTGTACAAAACGCTCAGTAAACACAACCTGGTGTATGACGCGAGTTCGCGCCTCTACAAAGCCAGTGAATCCTTCAAGAGTCTGTTTGACCCCACCGCGGAACACGCGCTGATCTGGATCACCAAGGGGCTCGGTGACGGGGAACCCAGAGACACCACGCCTGGGATTACGGTCGATTTTCCAGATCAGCTGACGTGGCCGAAGCTCGATATCCTGGGCCACGTCACCCAGGCGATTCACCAGAAATGCCCCCTGCAGATTGATTACGAGTCGCTGAACGGATCCAGCCAGCGCGTCATCGTGCCTTTTTCTCTGGTCGACAATGGACTTCGCTGGCACGTCCGTGGGTTTGACAGGAAGTCGGGCGAGTTCCGAGATTTCGTCATTACCCGGATCCGCAAGGCAAGCCCTCTTCTCGATGATGCCGTTGCTGTTCACGAGACGAGCGATCAAGACATTCAGTGGACAAGGATAGTTGAGCTGACACTTATCCCTCACCCTGATCAACCGCGACCGGAAGTCACGCTCATGGATTACGCAATGGTTGATGGGATGCTGTCGCTGAAACTTCGGGCGGCTACGGCGGGCTACACCCTACGTAAGTGGAGCGTGGACTGTTCACCAGATCACAGTCTAAGGGGGCCAGAATATAGGTTGTGGTTGTCCGATCCCTTGGCACTGTACGGTGTCAAGAACGCGATCCTTGCTCCTGGTTATGTCGCACCTGACGCGCGCGAATTTTGAATTGGATGGTAGGTGGCTCTGGCGATGGTCGTCTCGTTTTGGTGCTCAATCGGTAGGTTTGACCTCGAGCTAATCACCTTATCGCTCTGCAGGTAAAAGCCATTGACGATGATCATTCAGCTACCAGTGTTCTAATCACAGCTATTCCGTTAGCTACCGTTGATGTGTTTGATCAAAACAAAGGCAAGCTCCTATTCCACCGCATCGACACTAAGGCACCAGACGCCCCTGATGTAATCGCAGAGCCCAGGCCGGCGTCGGCATAAGCGGTACCTGGGCACGCGGGCGCTCGCATTCGACCGCCCGCGTGCTGCGCCTCGCTACCCGACAAGTGTCGAAACCGAACCGGCCACTTTGCATTAGCAGGGCCGAACAAGAATTGGGCTGCGCATAACCTGCTTTGGTTCCAGCTCACCGAGGGAGAACCTCTGAGCGTGCCACTTCCATACCTCCCTGAATCGACAGCGCTTCACCATCCTCCATGAGATTGCTCACCACGTCCTTGAACTGTCTTCCAAGCACGGAGAGAAAGTGCCTAGTGATGAGCTTGAGCGCTTCACAGGTCGTCATCAGGAAGAGATTTCGTGCGACATCTTTGCCGCCGAGTGCCTGGTTCCGTGGTCAATGATCCAACCCATGGCGGAAGAAAGGGACTTCACCTTGGAGCATCTTACCGAAGATCACTTCCAGGCGTCCCGTTCATGTATCGCTTCCAGGTTCGCTCAGGCCGCAAATGGTCACGTGGCATTCGTGGTCGCGGAGGATGGTGTGGTCAAGTATTCGATTGGTTCGAAGGCCTTGCGCGATGCCAGGGTGTGGATCACCAAAGGAATTCCCCTTCCTCAAAACTCTGCTGCAGCCAAAACGCACAGGGACGGAATAAGCGGCCTTCATGAGGCAGACATTGAGGGGACGGATTGGAGCACCAGCGATGATGCTCGGCGGTTCTCCTGCTACGAACAAGCCACCTACCACGCGCCGACCAGGCAGACTCAATCGATCTTGAATTTCGAAGAGCTCGATCCTCGCCCGGTGTCGAGCGGCTATCGGGAGAGAAATGACGACAATGACCTGCTGGAAGAGCTCGATGGGAAGCCAGGGTGGTCTAAGTATCGGTAGTAGCTCGACCGCGCGCGGGGAACTCTACCCTGTCTAAAATTCAAGCTCATATTTAATACAGATGCCACCGCCGTATCGCAGCCCCGAGTCATCAAGTAACGCTGAGGCATTTCTCAGGCACAAAAAAAGCCACTCATCTGAGTGGCTTTTTTCTGAATCTTGGAGCGGGAAACGAGACTCGTATCTGGTGTCCGACTCGTTGAAATTTAAGGGGTTTCTTTTCTTGCCCGCGCAGGAAAAGACTTAATTCTGGACTTGTTTTCTGAGGGTATCAAGATACATCGCCGTCAGTGAATCGTCACGGCAGCGGCGAACCCGACATCAGCAACGGGCAGACGCTAGGCAGAGTTAAGAGCGAGGATTGGAGGGATATTTCTGGGTCACCGTCCAAGGCCTTAGGGGCCAGGGACGGTGAAGATTTCAAAGACCCGGTTTCCGGCGGATCATAAGGCTGCTCCGCTTAAGTGACCAGCATTACGCCAATGCGGGGCTTTTTGTTTGGACAGGCTCAATCTTGGGTGAGTGCCGCACTCAAGCCGTATCTGCCCCAGCGTCATCAAACAGTTGCTTGTCGAGATTCAAGACCTTGTCCATCACCTCCTGAGGACTTCCCTTACCCTCAACGGTATGGGTCTTGTAGTTGAAATCGAGTGCTATCCAACCCTGCAGCTTCGCCTCGTAACTATTAGGATATTGTGCCTGCTCAATCGCTGGCAAATCCTTGTAATGTTCAAGTGCTGCAGTAAAGAATTTCGTCAGCTTCCCGGTTCCGTTATATTCCGCCATCGCATTGGCAACAACCTTCTGCTGCCAGGCGTATTCTCGATCGGATGACTCACTCAACGCCGCGCGGCGCTCATTAGTCGTAAAACTTCCACTGTCATCGTAGATAATCAATGAGAGCTGATCGCTCGACATACTCGCAAATGGATTTTTACCGTTGCCATTGACGAATTGCGTTGCATTTTCCGCACGAGCCAATAACACAGGATCCTGAGTGTCAGGCACTTCTGCATCATTGGCTTTTTTGTTGGCAAAATAACCATCGCCGGAAATCTTGCTCAAAAGCTCACTCGCTTTTTCGCCAAGCTCTTTCCTGCTCAAACTCGAATCCCTTGCCGCCGCGCGCACGGCACTCTCACTCAACTGCCGAGAGAGTGAAGACAGGCTACTGGTATCTTTCTGATTGCCGACAGCAGAGTTTTCAGTTGTAACCGGACTTTTCGTCAACGATTTATCTTGGCTCGCTGTCACAGTGGGAACCTGCGAGCCGGACACTGCATTTGAGTTTATTGAAACGACCAAGGTTATGCTCTCCCTGTTATCAGCCATTCCTGAATACCTGGCTAGTGAACTATTATCGGCAGCCCTCAAAAAAACTGTAATGCTCCACGATGAATGGACAAGCAGGACCGGTGCAGGCCTAGCGGCACAGGTAGGTTCTGCGCAAACAGCGCACCGCTAGGCCCTGCTTGGGCCTTACTTCATGGTGAACTCAACAGCCCAAGCGTAAGTGGAGATATTGGTTGAGGTTACTTTAGCCGTACACACGGCACCGCCGCTAGGTGTCGCAGTATTGTTCCATTTTGGAATAGTCGAACCTAATTGGCCGGGCATCCCAACGTAGGTTGCCAGGAAAGTACAGGTCTTCCCACCAATGGTATAGCGCAGGTTCGCATAGTTGGCAATAGGCGAAAGATTGCTCTGAATGGTATAAGTATTAGAGCCACCCGCCAGGACAGTAGTCATTGGCTTCGGAACCGAATTCACATTAGTCGTTGCTTCATTGCTGGTAATAATTTTGTACGTAGCATCGGCTGTCCCAAGATTTTTGAAAGTAACAGCTACTGGAGGACCTGCCAGCGCTGAACCTGCCGCCAACATACCAATAGCCAGTACCGACAAAACAGATTTCGACATTTTCATGCACTTTTTCCTTTTGATTTAAGTTCCATACATACACTTTCATGGCGCAGCGAAACCTCTCCACACCACAACAACTCGATGAAAATCAAAAACTCGCATATTATAGAAATATGAAAGTCCAGACGCGCCCTTTCCACCGAAGAAGATCAGCTCAGCCATCTAGATGATGAGAGAAATAATGCTCAAGGCGTATGACGTGCTCTTGCATCCCGCAAACACGACAAATCCTAGTGACATACACTACGACATCCCTATCAACAGCAGGACTGTATCATAAACTTTATGTTTGCAAACACTAACCCCAGCAATTTCGTTAAAACAACGAGGATCTCAACTCAACATATCCCGGCGCCAGATTTTCTACCTCAATGCCACCAGGCATGGCCCGCCCTGTCGTTACGACCACCTGACTTGCACTCTCAGACAAACTAGGGCGGTAGGTCACAACCGACTGCCCATAGCTGTCGCTAGACAGTGCCTCAAGCGGCACCACCAGACCACGATCACGGTGATAGGTGACAATTTGCAGCCTCGCACTCATACCAAGTCGCAATCGCTGCAGTTGCTCGCTCGCGATACCCTGAATAGAGGCGATCACCTCATAAAATGCGCCACCAGACGTGGCCTGCGCATCGATCCCCTGTACACCGACGCTCTCAATCTGACCATGCAGCACCATGCCACCGAAACCATCACCAGTAATTTCCACCGGCAGCCCCGCACGGAGTTGGTGAACATCGCTTTCCTCGACCCGTGCAACAACCTGCACCTGCTCGATATTGATCAACTCGAACAAGGGAACGCCTTGGCCGACACGCTGGCCTTTTTGTACAAACGGCAGATTAGCGCCACTTCCCTGAGGCGTACGAGAACGGATCACCACGCCTGCGAACGGTGCGAGCACTTCTCGCTGTGCCTGCTGCTCAAGCAGTGATTGATAACGTGACTGGGCATTGGCCCATTGCATCCGGACTATCTGAAGGTGTTCTTCGCCACCTTTTTTCAAGACTTCGCCGAGTTCCGACTGGGCAGCCGACAGATCTAACCGTTGCGACCTGACCTGCTGCTCGACTGCCTCCAGCTCCATCCGCGGCACAATCCCCTGGTCCAGAAGAACTCTGGTTTCTGCCAATCGGCGTTCGTTATCAGCCAAGGTGGACTGGACGCTGGAAAGCGTTCGTTTTGCCCGAGCGACATCCTGCCCCTGAGACCAGCTCTCGACTTCCAATACATTGCGCCTGGCGATCAGCTGCTCGGCCAAGGCGGAACGCAACTGGATATCCAGTTGCGTCGTGTCCAGGCTCAGCAAGCGTTGTCCACGCTCGACACGTTGACCTTCCTTTACCGCAACGTCCGCGACAATTCCCTCGAAAGGCGACGACATGGTTTGTTGCATCGCAGCCTCGATACGTCCGACAAGCCCCAGTCGATTTTCCAAAGGCTGATAGTCCACCTTGAGCCAACTGGCCGCCGCGACCTGCTCCCGAGGAAGTAGAGGCATTGCAACCAACACCGCAACGACCACAACCGCCATACAAGCCACCACCAGGAGCAATCGCATATTATGCCGACAAGCCAATCCGACTTCTTTAATCATTAAGGGCAATATCCCAGCTCGACAATGTGGTGCCCAATGCCTGATCCAGCAAGGTTCTCGCATTCAAGTAGGCGATGAGCGCATCAAGGCTCGTATTTTGTGCGTTACGAAAATCAGTCTCATAACTGATGACTTGAAAATTGCTGGAGCGACCGACCTGTAATTTCTGTCGTTCAATATCAAGTTTTCGGCGCGATAGATCCCGCGCACGCAATGAAATTTCATACTGGCGCCAGCGCGTGCCGACCGTGCGTACCGCGTTCGTGACATCTCGCTCCAGAGTCTGTCGAGCCTCGACTGCCTCAATCCCCTGGTTCTCCAGATTCACCTGAGCACGAACCACCTCCTGTCGACGGTTGAGATCGCCAATCGGAATTTCGACCTGTACCCCCGCATAGCCCTCCCAGCGACGATCCGAACGTCGCCCCTCTCTATCAGGGTAACGATCACTGACCTGGCTTGCTCCGCCGACCAATGAGACATCCCATAGCTGGTTATTGCGGGCAACCGCCAGGTTGATGCCGGCCTGTTCATGCGCGATCAACTGCCCAAGGTAAGCAGGCTGCTGCTCCAATGCGGTATCAAGCGCTTGCACTCGACTGAGCTGAACAGGCGTTGCATCCAGCGTTTCTACCGCCTGAATACGCGATTCCAGACCTAATGCCAAAAGCTGAAGCAACTCCAGGCGATAGGCATCCAATTGATTTTGTGCCTCTTGAACACCCAGCTCCTGAGTGGCGTAATCGGCCTCGGTTTGCACAATCTCAAACTCAGCCATTCGGCCGGCAGTAATCATGGCTCTATTGACGTCCAATAACTGCTGTGAACGGCTTAATGCCTCTGTCGCGATACGCAACTGCTCTTGAGCGCGAAGTACATCACGGTAAGACGTGATGATTTGCGTGACGGTTTGCGCCACCGTCGCTTTCAAGGCAAGACGGTTCGTCAACTCGGAAAGCCTTGCTGAACGCATCGGCGCTGTCGTGACCTCCACTCCAGCCCCCCGAAGCAAGGGCTGTATGAGCGTAAACGTCGCACCATCGCTGCGGGTACGCCCGTCATTATTGCTATCGGTCAACTGATTGGCCCAAGAAAGGCTTAGCCGTGTACCGAACTCCCCCAACAGAGTCGTTGTTGGCGACAACTGCCGATAGCGTGAACCATCGCTTTCACTGCGCTCACCCCGATAGTCACCCCTCAATACCAACTTGGGTGTGAACAAGTCCTCAGCGACGCGCAAATCGAACTTCTGCGCAACACGCTCAAGGTAGGCGCTACGGATGGAGCGGTTGCTTCGCAACCCCAGATAGACAGCATCGGCCAACGTCAGATTGATTGTTTCAGCTCGCAACGACACAGGGATACCTGGCATCGATGCCTGAGACGGCGTGAGCGCGGCGAACACCGTCGACGCAGATAGCGTCCACAGCAGCCCCAGCAAGATCGAAAATCTCTTGTGCTCAATCATCTCGCAAGGCCTGAACCGGTTGCAGGCGAGACGCGGTAACGGCGGGATAGAGGCCGAAGAACAGGCCGATCAACAAGGAGCTTCCCACCCCCAGTGGCAGAGATTCAATGGCCAAGGTAAATCGCCACCCTGAAAACCATACGAACAAAAAAGCTGAAAGCAGTCCGACGGCCGCCCCGACCAGTGAGCCCGTCACTGACAAACAAGCCGCCTCCAGAAGAAACAACATCCGAATGTCGCGCGCCCGGGCACCGAGGGCCATTCGCACGCCAATCTCGCGACGACGCTCAGAGACATTCATGAGCATCACATTCATCACGCCGGCCCCTCCGACCAGAAGGGAAATCCCCCCAAGACCGGCCAGCAGATAGGAGAATGTGTTGGATTGATGGGTAAGGCTGTCGATCAGCTGTTGTGGCACCAGAACCTCAACGTCATGACCCTTGAGCACTTCTTCCAGATAAGTACGTAAGTCCTGTGCACTTTCCGTGATCACTGCACCATTGCGCACCTTGGCAATCACACTGCTGAGTTGTGGAGACGGCTGGAGCCGCCTCATGCTCTCTATCGGTATAAACAACGCTTCATCTACCTGAATCGGGATCAAGGGGTTCGGAGCCTGAGGTCGTGCAATACCGATCACTTCAAACAGATACCCTTCGATCTGAAGCTGCATGCCCGCGATCAGCGGCCTGCCCGGCACACCGATTCCCAACTTATGAGCAACTTTGGCTCCTGCGACGATGTAGGTGGCCTGTTGATCGAAATCGGAAATAAAGCGTCCTTGAGCGAGTTTGAGATCCAGGGTTTCGGCCAATCCACCGGTCGTCCCCAAAACCACCGCGTCGACTGTTCGCCCTGCGTAACGAACTTGACCAGAATGAAATGTCGTTGGGGCCACTTGGGCGATGGCAGGAAGTTTTTTCAGCAGCAAGCGAGTGTCAAGCGTGGGCGGCAGCGCTCGACTGTTGAGCGGCGAGAATGGAAACGACGCCACAATGGTCTCAGCGCCCATCCCCTTGAAAGCTGTCATCGCTTCATTCGCGGCGTTCTGACCGATGTTCAGCAGCGCAACAATCGCCGCGCAGCCAACTGCGATGCCCAGCATCGCCAACCACGATCGCCGCCCCAAGAGGCGCAGACTGTCCAAGGACTCAATCAGTGTTTGCAGAAGGCCCGGACCTTGACGATGAAGCGAACCTTCAAGCATCCGTCATCGCTCGCCTGTTCGCAGTTTCTTTCAAAATCCCATCCTGCACCTGCAAACAGCGCTCAAGGCGTTCGGCCAACTGCGCATCGTGGGTCACCATGATTAATGTCACCGCTCTCTCATCGTTGAGACCGAGCAGCAGATCTATCACGTCATGGGCCGTTGAGCGATCCAGGTTACCCGTTGGCTCGTCGGCAAGAATCAAGGAAGGACTGCCCACTAACGCTCGCGCAATCGCCACACGCTGGCGCTGTCCACCGGATAGGTCAGAGGGCCGATGATGAGCTCGATCACCCAATCCGATACGCGCTATCTGGATCCTCGCGCATTCACGCGCTTCGCTGCGCGTAAAGCCCCGGTAGAAAAGAGGCAGGGCAACGTTGTCGAGCGCAGTCAGGCGAGGAAGCAGATTGAAACTCTGGAACACGAAACCGATTTCACGGTTGCGTAGCTGAGCGCGCTCGTCAGCCGTCGCGTCGATCATGTTGCGGCCAGCGAACCAGAATTGGCCGGACTCCGGACGGTCAAGGAGTCCTAGAATGTTCAGCAGCGTGCTTTTGCCGGAACCGGATGTACCGAGAATCGCGCACGTTTGCCCACGTCGAATATTGAGCGTCACATCGCGCAGAACGGGCAGGTTGTGCCCCGCCATAGGGTAAGACTGGCAGACATCGTTCATGGCGATGAGCGAATGTGTCGACTGTGGCTCCATGCCCGGACCTCTTTTCTTCATTGATCCAGCCGTCCGGCCAGAAGTTTCGCGAAGTGACACACCAGGGGGACGCGCTTCTTGAGGCGAGAGTGTTTACCACAAAAATCGGAAAGAAGGAAAAAGCATCTCCCTCAATCGCACTGGCGCGGCGTCCACTCGCTTCGATATGGCTATAGTCTCGATCGAGCACAAGGTCTGCGCGCACGTATTAACACTGCGCCTTACCACTGACCGGGTATGCGATAGGTTCGAGAGCGGCACGGGCTATGGTCAATGCATTCCAATATGATGCTGATTACATTGCTGGCCCTACCCCGCAAACAAGTATTACCTACACTGGACTTGACCCCCTATGTTCCTGATTTCAGCTACGGACGCCCCTGAGCAAAACTTCAAGTGCCGCCAATGCTTGCACAAGTCTTTTTGAGCCGGGTTCAGCTTCCGCTATCCAGAATGCGGCTTCGCACAAGCCACCATGGATCAGCATCGCCAAGGCTTCGGGATCGGTGTGTACCACCGTTCCTTGCAGCATCAGCTGTTTAAGCATCTTTTGCAGAGAGGCCGTGCAGTGCCGATGCGCTTCAGGTGGAGAACTTCCCAGAACCGCTCTCGCATCTCGCAGCACGATTCGCTGGATCTCAGGCTCTTGCGCCATTTCCAGGTACATGCGACAGCGATCCCTGAACCCTTCCCAGGCGTTTTCGGCGGCGTCGGAAAGAGTTTGAAGCCGTGTATCCATCTCAGCATCAATCTGAGCCACCACAGCCGTGAGCAATCCCTTTTTGTCGCCGAAATGGTGATACAGCGCACCTCTTGTCAGACCTGCCATAGCGGTCAGATCGTCCATGGAGGTTTCGGCATAACCCTGTTCACTGAACGCCTTGCGTGCAGCCTTCAGCAATGTGGCACGAGTTTCTTCCATATCAGCGCGTGTACGTCGGACCATGATGTCTCCAATGCCAATCATCTATTTACATTCTCCGCGTATGATTATAGGATTTTAATTCATACGCAGTGAATGTATATTTTCAGTTCCGCAATGGCTCGGCAAGCTGAACTCACTCGAGAAGGAGATCGAACATGGCTAATCCGTACGGGATACTATTCCAAGCCCCAGGCACCAAGGAGTTTTCCCTCGCTGGCCTACTTGCGCGGCTTCCATTGCCCATGACCGGCATCGGCATCATCACCATGCTTTCGCAGTTGCGCGGTAGTTATGCGCTGGCGGGTGCGGTTTCAGCCACCTTTGTTCTGACGTATGCGTTAATGTCGCCGCAGGTTTCACGCATGGTGGATCGATACGGCCAGCGTAAAGTATTACCGTTGTCCGCCGGTATCAGTGTCTTGGGTATTC
Organism: Pseudomonas hefeiensis; assembly: GCF_030687835.1. Taxonomy (NCBI): domain Bacteria; kingdom Pseudomonadati; phylum Pseudomonadota; class Gammaproteobacteria; order Pseudomonadales; family Pseudomonadaceae; genus Pseudomonas; species Pseudomonas hefeiensis. The sequence goes on along the minus strand of NZ_CP117449.1, from coordinate 2,370,444 downwards.
TGCTACTGCTTGGCTGTACCTATTGGCATACACCCGATTGGACATTATTTATAGCCGCTGTGTTAGCGGGCTTCATGCCAAGCATGTCGGCCATGGTCCGCGCACGGTGGACCGCGATCTACCGGGGCAAACCCCACCTGCAAACAGCCTACTCACTGGAAACCGTATTAGACGAAGTAACGTTTATCGCAGGCCCGCCGATTTCAGTTGGCTTGAGCGTGGCGGTCTTCCCTCAGGCGGGACCTTTGGCAGCGGTTGTACTCTTGGCGTTGGGAGCACTTGCTTTGGCAGCACAGGTATCCACCGAACCGCTGGTTGAATTGACCGAAGAAATGAACACGCGAACAGCGTCCATTTTCCGATTGGCGGACGTTCGATTGCTAACGTTACTGATGGTTGCAATGGGCGTCATCGTTGGAACGGTCGATATCGTAAGTGTCGCGTTCGCAGAACAAATGGGTAGTCCGGCAGCGGCCAGCATCGTTCTGTCCTGCTACGCCATTGGCTCATGCGCCGCTGGCCTATTGTTCGGCGCACTTAAATTGAAAACACCACTGCATAAACTCCTACTACTGGGCGGTCTTGCAACTGCTGCAACGACACTGCCGTTGCTGATGGCTAGCAATATTGCCAGCCTCTCAGGCGCGGTATTAGTCGCAGGGTTATTCTTTGCGCCCACCATGATTGTGGCGATGTCATTGGTTGAACGAATTGTGCCGGAACGTCAATTAACCGAAGGCATGACTTGGCTATTGGCAGGCTTGAACGTTGGCGTGGCGATGGGTGCTGCTGCGTCGGGCCAACTGGTGGATATGGAGGGCGCTCGCTATGGGTTCAATGTCGCACTCGCAGCCGGAGTGGCTGTCCTGCTGGTCACTATTTGGGGGCATCGACGGATGCGAGAACATTCACTGGCAGCATCGTATTCCGTATGAAAGCTAAGCTACGCTAAATAGAACTTCGCTTTATCGGGCGGTTAGAGGTGGGTGGCATTCAACCTTGAGCCTCATAGGCTGCTCCCCCTTCGGTAAAGCAAGGAGAACTGAGGCGGACGAGCAATCAAGTCTTGCTGTCTACCGGTTTGTTTGATGATCGCATGGTTTCACCAGCGTAGGCAGCACATACTCTGTTCCGGCCTGCATGCTTCGCTTTATATAATGCATCGTCTGCCCGGACGATCAACTGACTGGGACTGTCCCCTACAGGTAACATGGAGGAGACTCCGCAACTTATTGATACCTGAAGAGGGCCTCGATCCGTTGGGATAACGGCTTTTTCAACAATCTTGCGTAACTTCTCGGCGACGTCCAGGGCATCCATCCCGTTCGTATGGGGCAAGATAACGCCGAACTCCTCCCCACCGAGCCTCCCGAACACGTCATGTGCCCGCAGCACCCCGTTGCAAAGGGTAGTCACCTGGCTTAATACCGTGTCACCGACTGGATGACCATACGTATCATTCACTCGCTTGAAATGGTCAAGATCGAGCCATATCAAGCTAAGTTCCGTACCATGGCGCTCCGCCCGGCTGAACTCCGTCTCCAGCGCCTCCAAGAAGTCCCCCCTACTTCGCGCTCCTGTCAACAGATCGACACTGACAAGTTGTCGTAACGCGCTGTAAGACTGCTTAAGTGCAGCAGTATTGCCCAGATGCTGCCGGGTGACAAAATACAAAAATATAGCAAACGCGAACAGTAAGGCAGACGTGACTGTGGCAGAAAACAGCAGAAATTGACGTCGTTCATTGAAGGAGGACAAATAGTCGGTAGGTGAAAGTTGGACTAGAACGATGAGCCCGGTGTGTTCTAGACGCCGGTATGCGACCAGACTATCAACTCGATCAAAGGCACTTGCCCCCCGATATAGCCCTTCCGCAGGATTGGTGTTATCGAAATAGGGTTCATCTTGAGAAAGAACTATTCCGTCCAAAGTTGTATTGAGACCGGACTTGGAAGCCACAGCCCGCGGAATGCGATCCTTTCCTACCAGGGCGATGAGACCGCTGGGACCGACGTTAATCTTCCGATAGAAGTCTGTAAAAAAGTTAATTGGTATAGAAATCACAAAAACACCGACAAACTTCCCCTCGTCAACTATTGGCCGAGTGAACTGTATCGACCAAATACCCGACACACGGCCGAGCACGGGCTTACTGATAAATAGCTTATCTTGGGAAGGATTTTCCAAATGCACTTGAAAATGTTCACGGCCGCTAAGATCCACGTTACCGGTTACCGGCCCCAAGGATGAATAAACTAGCCTGCCCGCCGCATTTATTACAGCGACTTGAGCAATCATGTTTCCATAGACTTGGAGTTCTTCTCTTACTACCTCTTCAAAATCATTCGGATCTTCAACAACATCCTCACGTATGTCTTGAACTAAAGCGTCAGCGTAACGGACTACACTCTGGATGTGCGCCTCAAACGCGATGGTTAGGTTCATGGCGTCATTGCCCGCCGCTTGCTCTACTAGTACCTGCTCGTGATTAAGCCACGCATTCAGAGCGACCCACATGGGAACCAAGGTAATCAATAAGGCAGCTATAGCGATCAGTCCTGCCTTAGTCTTGGTAACTCGATGCCGTAACAAGGGTGTTCTCCAGCGAAGTGACATCAGTTTGCGCAGGCTAACTGATCACTAAAAGAGCATGTCATGCCGTCAGGCCCACCCCGGCAGCAACATAGCATTACGATATCACCAAATCACGCTAAAGGTTTGATAATCCAAGGCTCGCGCAGCCTACGAAACGACTATGCCTTTTGGAATCGTAGTTGACGATGCCAAGGAAAATGAATGGAAGCGCTTATCGGATCTGAGGCGCTGGATCTCATCCAGTGCGCCAGCAATCACCCGATCAGGCGCCGATGCCAGCAGGTCCTGAGGCCTTTTGCCGCCCAGAAAACTGTTATCTGAGCGGAACCAGTAAGCCATACCCCAGCCGTCCTTGTGGCCAGAGTGTCACTTGATTAGCTTGAATGCGAGAACGCCGTGGAGGTTCGGCAGATGACTTGGCCGGACGCTTACCGAAAGCAGCCTGTCCACATAAGTGCCGGCATTTCTCAGGCAAAAAAAAGCCACTCATCTGAGTGGCTTTTTCTGAATCTTGGAGCGGGAAACGAGACTCGAACTCGCGACCCCGACCTTGGCAAGGTCGTGCTCTACCAACTGAGCTATTCCCGCGTCTTGGTGTGGCGCATTCTATAGATTCAGATTACGCCGTCAACCCTTTGATTCAAAAAACTTTTATTTCGGGTCTACGTCAGTGCGCAGATGCGGCCAGGCGGCGCGCAGGTACTGAACCATCGACCACAATGTCAGGCCTGCGGAGATCAGCAGCAGTGCGTAGCCCAACAGCACCCAGAAATTGAAGTTGGCCGGGTTGCCCAGCAGGATCACCAGCGCCAGCATTTGCGCGGCGGTTTTCCATTTGCCCAGGCTCGATACCGCCACCTGGGCACGGGCGCCAAGTTCGGCCATCCATTCGCGCAGTGCCGATACGACGATTTCGCGGCCGATGATCACCGCCGCCGGCAGGGTCAGCCAGAGGTTGGCGTGTTCCTGCACCAGCAGTACCAGGGCGACCGCGACCATCAGCTTGTCGGCCACAGGGTCCAGGAAGGCGCCGAAAGGCGTGCTCTGCTCCAGGCGTCGGGCCAGGTAGCCGTCCAGCCAGTCGGTGGCGGCGGCGAAGGCAAAGACCGAGGCGGAGGCCACATAACTCCAGTGGTACGGCAAATAGAACAGCAAAATGAAGATCGGGATGAGCAGGACGCGGAGTACGGTAATCAGATTTGGGATATTCATCGGCACAACTGGCTGCGAGGTTGACGGGCATTCTACTCGCTATGCAGGCTTGCATAAATCGACTCAGCGAGCTTTTTACTGATACCGGGAGCTTTGGCTATCTCTTCGATGCTGGCACGAGACAGCTCCTGCAATCCACCAAAATGTTTCAATAGATCGCGACGTCGCGTTGGGCCGACCCCTGCCACGCCTTCCAGCGTCGATGTGCGGCGGGTCTTGCCCCGGCGGGCGCGGTGTCCGGTGATGGCAAAACGGTGAGCTTCGTCACGGATCTGCTGGATCAGGTGCAGCGCCGGCGAATCCCCTTTCAGGGTGAACTCATGGGCCGCATCGTTCAGGTACAAGGTCTCGAAACCGGCCTTGCGGGTTGCACCCTTGGCCACGCCCAGCAGGATCAGATCGGGGACCATCAGCTCATTCAATACGTCGCGGGCCATGGACAACTGGCCTTTGCCGCCGTCCACCAGCAGGATGTCCGGCAACTTGCCCTCCCCGTCCTTGAGCTTGCCGAACCGGCGCATCAACGCCTGATGCATCGCCGCATAATCATCGCCCGGGGTAACGCCTTCGATGTTGTAGCGCCGGTAATCGGACTTGATCGGGCCTTCCGGACCAAACACGACGCAAGACGCCACGGTCGCTTCGCCACTGGAGTGACTGATGTCGTAGCACTCCAGCCGCTGCGGCGGCTCGTCCAGGTTAAGAACGTCAGCCAGGGCATCGAACCGTGCCGCCACATGCTGGCGGTTGGCCAAACGCGCGCCCAGAGCCTGCTCGGCGTTGGTCACGGCCAGTTGCTGCCAGCGCGCCCGGGTGCCACGCACGCGATGGCTGATGGTCAGTTCACGACCACGAAGCTTGTCAATGGCCTCGATCAGGGTCGGGAAGTCTTCGTGGACCACATTGACGATCAACTCGGCAGGCAGGTCGCGTTCCGGGCTGCTGATGTAGTACTGCCCCAAAAACGCCGCCATGACTTCGGCCACGTCTTCCTCGATACCCACCTGGGGAAAGAAGTTCTTGCTGCCCAGCACCCGGCCGCCGCGCACGCTGATCAGGTGCACGCAGGCGCCACCCGGATTGATGAACGCGGCGATCACGTCAACGTCGCCGCTGCCACCTTCCATGCTCTGCTGATCCTGCACGCGGCGCAGCAGCCCGATCTGGTCGCGCAGCTCGGCGGCCCGTTCGAACTCAAGATTGACCGCCGCGTCCTCCATCGCCGCCGACAATTCGTTGGTCAACGCATTGCTGCGCCCTTCAAGAAACATCACCGAGTGGCGCACGTCTTCGGCGTAGACCTGGGGTTCGACGAACCCGACGCAGGGTGCCTTGCAGCGTTTGATCTGGTATTGCAGGCAGGGTCGGGTACGGTTCTTGTAATAGCTGTCTTCACATTGGCGAACGAAGAAGGTCTTTTGCAGCAGACTCAGGCTTTCACGGATCGCCCCGGCGCTGGGGTAAGGACCAAAATACCGGCCTTTGGCCTTCTTGGCCCCGCGGTGAATGCTCAGGCGCGGAAATGCCCCGTCGGACAGAAACACGTACGGGTAGGACTTATCGTCACGCAGCAGAATATTGTACGGCGGCCGCCATTCCTTGATCAGGGTCTGCTCGAGCAGCAAGGCCTCGGTTTCATTGGCGGTGATGGTGGTTTCGACTTGCGCGATGCGCCCCACCAGGGCGGCGGTCTTCGGCGCAAGGCCGGTTTTACGAAAGTAGCTGGCCAGACGCTTCTTGAGGTTCTTGGCCTTGCCGACGTAAAGCAGGCGCGCATCGCTGTCGAACATGCGATAGACGCCGGGGCGACCGCTGCATGTGGACAGGAAAGCACTGGGATCAAACAGTTCAGTCATTATCAGGCGCTGGCATCGACCATGCCGTGGCGCACCGCCAGCAGCGTCAACTCGACATCGCTGCTGATCGACAGCTTCTCGAAGATTCGGTAACGGTAGGTGTTGACGGTTTTAGGCGACAAGCACAGCTTATCGGAGATGATCTGCACCTTTTGGCAACCGACAATCATCAGGGCAATCTGGATTTCCCGCTCCGACAGCGCGTCGAAGGGCGATTCATTGGTCGGCTGGAACGACTTGATTGCCAACTGCTGGGCAATTTGCGGGCTGATGTAACGCTGACCAGCAAACACCAGGCGAATGGCCTGGACCATCTCGTTCAAGCCGGCGCCCTTGGTGAGGTAGCCCGCAGCGCCTGCCTGCAACAACCGGGTCGGGAACGGATCTTCTTCACAGACCGTCACTGCGACCACCTTGATGTCCGGGTGGCTGCGCAGCAGTTTACGCGTGGCTTCAAGACCGCCGATGCCTGGCATCTTGACGTCCATCAGTACCACGTCGGGTTTCAGTTCACGCGCCTTGATAAGGGACTCTTCCCCGGATTCAGCCTGACCAACCACCTGCAGACCGTCGATATCAGCCAGCATTCGTGTAATGCCCGTACGGACGAGATCATGGTCGTCGACCACTAACACCCTAATCAAGCAGACACCTCACGATTTGGTCTTATTTGGGTTGCCCAACACCTTAGCAAAAACCATCCGGCAGACCTAGCGCAAAGGGACATATAAAAGTTACAGCGCGTCTTCCACAGGCCCACAATCCGAGGCCTCAAGGCCTGGCTTCCCGCTCCATCCGCAGGAAACATTCATCCTCGCCGACCACCCGCAGCCCCAGGCGCTCGTAGAGCACTCTGGCCGGATTATTCTTGAAAACCGTCAAGCGCAGCGCCGGGCGGCGCTCCTGCATCACCATGCCCCAAACCTGACCGATCGCCCAAGTGCCGGCGCCCTGCCCCCGAAACGCCTCGGCAATCTGTAGTTCCCGGATATACAACGCCCGGGCATCACGACTGAGGCTGACAAAACCCAACGCTTGCCCTTCGCGGCAGATGATCCAGTTCTGGCGAATGATCCAGGCCAGATCGAATGCTTCGTCCTGCCATAACAAATCATGGTGCAAGTAATAGGGAAGCATGTTGACGCACGTCAGTTGCCGGGCAAAGGCGATGTCCTCGGCCGTTGCCGCACGCCACTGGAAATTCATGTGTACCTCTTCAAAGCGTTGTCACCGGCACGACTTGTCCGGCCCAACCATCGGCGGCGCGCCGAGCGATCACCAACAGATCGCCCCTGCCTGGCGCTGCCGCAATCAGAGAACCGTCCGGGGCCCAGACCGCGCTGCGACCGGCCGACTCCCAACCACCGGTGGCGCCGCCATGATTGGCCATCAGAACCGTCATGGCATGTTGCTTGGCATAACCTCGTAATAACGTCGTATCGGGCAGGTAGCCGCCTTCCGTAATCAACACGCCAGCTGCATATAACGTAGCGCCCTGCTCGGCTGCAGTGGCAGCATGGCGAGCGTGGGAAAAGTCGGCGCATACCGCCAGTGCGATGTGATCCGACCCCATCGCCAGCATCGAACCGCCATGACCAGGAACGAAGGCGACTTCTTCGCCAGGATGCAAATGCTGTTTGGTGTACACCCCGAGGGATCCATCGGCGCGGAATACCAGCGCACCGATCGATACCGGTGCTTTTGCCGACAGGCGAAGCGGCATGCCAACCACTGCGGTCAGGCCAAGCTCGCGCGCCAGGTCACGCAGTGGTTGCAATATTCCATCCTCCGGCAGGATGGCCAGTTCCGCAGCCAAGCCCCGTTCGTAACCAGTGAGCGACAACTCAGGAAACACCAGCAATTGCACATGCTGTTCAGCGGCGGCGTGCATGAAGCGCTGATGGTGGATGAGATTGGCGCGAACGTCCCCGAGGATGGAAATCGACTGGGCGGCGGCGAAAGTTGGAGCGGTCATGGATCTTCCCAGGAAGAAAGTGCAAACCCAAAGTTTCTCACAAAGCCCGCCGGACTCAAGCCAGGATGAACAATCACATACCCACGATAGAATTTTCTGATTGAACCGGCCCACCCTGCTCTAGTAAGCTCAGGTTCATTCATCGGAGACAGACCATGTTCAACACCCTCGCATCGCTTCAAACCGCCAGCGCCCAGCGCTCGGTTGCGGCTGCCTGGGCGAACAGTGTTCAGACTCCGGTCAGCTTTTATTTTGGGTATTGGTTTAGCCACTGGCGCGCCTGATACCCAACCGGCGCCCAATTTAAACGGGTCGCCTTCCAGAGTTTTCTAACCCCCGGTCGGCCTCCCGACCGGGGGTTTTGTTTTTTCAGCCCCAGACATTTTTGCGACACCAGACAAACTTGAGGATTGAGCCATGAACTACGCCACTTATTACCGTTACGACAGTTTTTCCGCCTGGCGATTTACCAGCCACCGCTCGGGACAGCCAGCCGCCTCCGATCGGTCACCTACCGGTGGCAAGCCTCAGTTGCGGGCCATTACGGCCAATTGTCGAACACCCCAATAGGGCCGGCGCGCGGGAATGAACCCGCTGCCCGCCCAGGAAACCAGATCATGAATTCGTCCGTCTCTGCTTTGCCGCTGTCTACGCTCAACCCTGCCAATGAAGCCCTGACCCTGCGTCTGCCCAGCTCATTGCAGCTCAAGCAACAATTGCCCCTCAGCACGGCGCTGAGCCAACAGGTCAATGCCCATCGCCAGGCAATCCGCGCCATCCTCGACGGTGAGGACTCCCGCCTGCTGGTCATTGTCGGCCCTTGCTCCATCCACGACCCGAAATCGGCCCTCGAATACGCTGCCAACCTGGCTCGCGCGGCCCAGGAAGTGAGCGACAGCATGCTGCTGGTGATGCGCGCCTACGTGGAAAAACCCCGCACGACCGTAGGCTGGAAAGGCCTGGCTTACGATCCTGGCCTGGATGGCAGCGATGACATGGCCGCCGGCCTGACGTTGTCCCGGGAACTGATGCGCGAAATGCTCCAGCTTGGCCTGCCTGTGGCCACCGAACTGCTGCAACCCATGGCCGCCAACTACTTCGATGACCTGCTCAGTTGGGTCGCCATCGGCGCGCGCACCACCGAATCGCAGATCCACCGGGAAATGGCCAGCGGCCTGGGCATGCCGGTCGGTTTCAAGAACGGCACGGACGGCGGCGTTGGCATAGCCTGTGATGCCATGCGCTCGGCCGCCCATCCTCATCGGCATTTCGGCATCGACAGCCAAGGGCATCCGGCGATCATCCAGACCCAGGGCAACCCCGACACTCATCTGGTGTTACGCGGCGGCCATCGCGGGCCGAACTATGACCGCCAGAACGTCACGCAGATACACAATGACCTGACCCGCCTGAAAATACCGGCGCGGATCATGGTGGATTGCAGTCACGCCAACAGCGGCAAAGACCCGTTGCGTCAGCCGCAGGTGTTCAACGACGTCCTGGAGCAGCGCCTGCAAGGGAACCGGTCCCTCATCGGCATGATGCTGGAAAGCCACCTGTTCGAAGGTTGCCAATCGTTGGGCCCGTCGCTGCGTTACGGCGTATCGGTGACCGATGGTTGCCTTGGCTGGGCGTCCACCGAGCAACTGCTGCGTCAGGCTCATCGCCAGCTGCTGCCGGTCTGAATCCTGAAAGCGCCCTCCCCGGCGAGGGCGCTCAGCTTTTCGTCGCGGAACGAACCTGGACGGTGACCCATTCCGAATGCTGACTGACATCGTCCAGGCGCTCGACCTGATAAAACAGGCGCACCGATCTACCGCGCTGCTCCTGCCAAAACGCCGCAGGCACCACAAAGGTCAGCGATTGACCTGCCGTCGCCTCGGTGATTTCGCGCTCGCAGACATGAGAGGAGTTCCCGTTGCACTGCAGCCAGACCAATTCGCCGGCCTCAAGTCCAGCACCGTCGATGACGACCGTCACCCCTTCCTGAAGATCGTCGATATCCAGCCACCCCTCACTCAACCCCAGAAGCCGGGGCGCCGTCAGCGCAGGACGTAGCAAAGGACCTATGTGCAACGACAAGGGCTCGGCGCGGCGCACTGAATGTCCGCGCCTGACGATGTAAGTCAGGCTCAGGCCATGACCCACGTGAGGGGCAATCAGCGAATGATCAATCCAGAGCGATACTTCGCGGCCGACGGCATGAGCTTCGATATCCAGCACATCGCGCCAAAGGGCTTTGGAGTCCTTGCTGGCTATCAGGATCAGCCGATCGCCGACAGCCATTCTGGAATAGGGCTTGATGGTCACGCACGTTCCTTCGGGCACCCGCGCCGGATCAAGGCTGCCACCAACCGCATCGTTGGCAACGGCTGGCGGTAGCTGCAAGGCTACATCGCCGATGTCCAGTTGCAGGGGCTGAGACACCAGCGTGGCCGGTAACCGTTTGCCCGTCACTTGGTAGGAGATCTCCAGCGAGCCGCCATCCAGTTCGGCGATATGCGGCTCGCGCACGACAAAAACGACGTCTCGTCCCACGTGTCGCTCAGTGATGAACCGTCGTACTTCATGCCGGTAGGGTTCGGTGTCTGAATTGAGTCCGTGCCAGAACAGCCGCACTTCATCTCCGCACGTCATCATCGGATAAGGCTTAACGGTGATGACGGTCTTGCGCCAGGCGGGGTTGATCACCCCTCCCCTGGCCGCCGCCAGAGACGGTGCCGGCAATTTCGTCAGGGGTGCGAGCCGGGCTCGCGGGGCAGATGGGTAAGTGGTCATACATAGGCTCCAGTCCTTGGATGAAGGCACCGCTTTCACATAACGGCACCCGATGAAGCCATTAAACCTCGACCGTCCCGAACCTACAGTCAGATAAGACGACCACAAGAGTGGTCTCGTACCCTTAAACCTGTAGCTGCAAACCCCAGGGGCTATCGGAAGTATCCCGATACGTTCAGTTCCGTCCCGCTTCCTGCCCGACCCTTCCCACTTCTTCTATTCCGTTTTCAGCAGATCACCGCGGTTTCTTCCTACACCGCCCAACACAAGCCTGCATTAGAGTGAGGTCGCGAACTCAACAGGAACCTCTTCGAAAAAGGTACGAACATGCAACGGAATGCAACCACTCAATTTCCCATCCTGCTGGTCCATGGGTTGTTCGGGTTTGACCGGGTCGGCGGCTTCGAACTTTTCCACGGGATCAAACAGGCATTACGCGCCGCTGGTGCCCGGGTGTTCATCCCTTATTTGTCGGCAACACATTCCAATGAGGCCCGTGGCGAGCAATTGCTGGCTCAGATCGAACGGATCCTGAGCGGAACCGGCGCCGAAAGGGTCAACCTGATCGGCCACAGCCAGGGCGCGCTGGCCGCCCGATACGCCGGCGCCATTGCCCCAGACAGGGTGGCCTCGGTGACCTCGGTCAGCGGCCCCAATCACGGCTCCGAACTGATTGATTTCCTGTACAAGGCCCTTACCCCGGGGCGCTTGCCAGAGCATGTGGCGCATAAAGTGGCCACGCTTTTTGCAGACTTCATCTCGTTGCTGAGCGGCCAGGCGCAACTGCCACACGCGGCCATCGCAGCGTTGGCGGCGCTGACCACCGAAGGCGTGGGCGCGTTCAATGACAAATACCCCCAAGGGCTGCCCAAGAACTGGGGAGGCAACGGAGCGCATAGGGTCAACGGCGTACGCTACTACTCATGGAGCGGCACGTTGCAGGACACACAGAACGGAGCATTCAATGCGATGGATCCGCTGCCGGCCTTCTGCCAAGCCTTTTCCGAATACTTCATCACCGAAGCCGGGCAGAACGATGGGCTGGTGGGACGCTTCAGTTCGCACTTGGGTAAGGTCATTCGCTCTGACTATCCGCTGGACCACATGGACATCATCAACCAGACAACGGGGCGCAGCCGCACGGGCACAGACCCGGTAGAGCTTTACGTGCGCCACGCCGAACGCCTGCGCAAAGCCGGCCTTTGATCGACAGACTCAAGGTTTTGACGCATTTTTGACAACACCCGGTCAGTGATTCCGGTAGGCTCAACACCTTTAAAGCTATTGAAAGGAATTTACCCATGGCCAAAAGCCACTGCCCGCCACATCCTGGTTTCCAGCGAAGAGAAGTGCAACGAACTCAAAGCCCAGATCGAAGCCGGCGCCGATTTCGCTGAAGTCGCCAAGACCAACTCCTCCTGCCCGTCCAGCCGTCAAGGCGGCGACCTGGGCTCGTTCGGTCCAGGTCAGATGGTCAAGGAATTCGACACCGTGGTATTCAGCGCCCCGATCAATGTGGTGCAGGGTCCGGTCAAGACCCAGTTCGGCTATCACCTGTTGGAAGTGACCAGTCGCCAGGACTGATCCAGGTTTATCGACATAACGGCCCGCCCTTCGGTGGGCCGTTGTGTTTGTGTTAGGTCCAAGGGGCTAGCGATCAAGGCGTCGCTCGCGTACAAATCCTGGTCATCCATCACCCGGCTTTAAGGCTGACAATGCGACTGGCGTTCCCCTCACTGCTGTTCACTGCCGTGGTCCTGCTGACAGGCGCCGCAGGTGTGAATGCCGCACCGCAACATGCCCTGACGGTGTATGGCGAACCGGCCAAGTATCCCCAAGGCTTCAGCCACTTCGCCTACGTCAATCCCCGAGCCCCCAAAGGCGGCACCATGCGCCGCTCGGCCATCGAGATCGGCCATTTCGACCACGTACTGCCCTACATCGACAAAGGCATCGGCGTCAGCCAGATCGACGGAATGCTTTATTCGCCGTTGGCCCAGCGCTCGCTGGACGAGCCCTACACCGTCTATGGCCTGGTGGCGCAGAAGATGGAACGCGCCGACGATGGCCTGTCCTTGCGCTTCTACCTCAATCCCAAGGCCCGGTTTGCCGATGGCAAGCCCATCACCGCCGAGGACGTGCGCTACACCTTCGAGCTGTTGATGACCCAGGGTAGTCTGCGATATCGCACCCAGTTCGCAGCCGTCAAAGGCGTCGAAGTGGAATCCGAGCGCACCGTCCGCTTCGATTTCAAGAACAACGAAAGCCGCACCCTGCCGCTGGACATCGCCACACTGCCGGTTTTTCCCGAGCACTGGTGGAAAACCCGCGACTTTGCCAGTGGAGGCGGCTACGAAGCCCCGCTGGGCAGTGGCCCCTATCGGGTGGGCCGGATCGACTCGGGACGCAGCATCACCTTCGAGCGCAACGCCAACTGGTGGGGCAAGGATCTGCCAGTCAGTCGCGGGCTCTACAATTTCGATCATTTCAGCATCGAGTATTTCGGTGACACCGATGTAGCGCGCCAGGTCTTGCGTGGCGGCGCCTACGACTACAACCGCGAGTTCTCCGCCACCGGTTATTCCATCGGCTATGACAGTCCGGCCCTGCATGATGGCCGTCTGCAAAAGGCCCATCTGGCCACCGAGGCGCCCCAAACGGCCCAGGGTTTCGTGTTCAACCTGCAAAAACCGCAGTTCCAGGATCGTCGTGTCCGCCAGGCCCTGGCCATGCTCTGGGATTTCGAGTGGAGCAACCGCCAGATGATGCGCAACCTCTATGTGCGCCAGCAGAGCTTTTTCTCCAACACCGACCTGGCCGCCCGGCAACTGCCTGATGCCGACGAACTGGCGATTCTCGAGCCGTTGCGCGCAAAAGTGCCCGAGGAAGTCTTCACCCAGGTATTTCACGCGCCGAAAACCGACGGCAGCGGCGTGATCCGTGACAAACAACTGCAAGCCCTGGCGCTGCTGCAACAGGCCGGCTGGAAACCCGATGGCGACCGCCTGGTCAATGCCGAGGGGGAACCGCTGAGCTTCACGTTCCTGATCAGCCAGAACGGTCTCGACCGGCTGTTGCTGCCCTACAAGCGCACGCTGGCACAGATCGGCATCGACATGAACATCCGGCGCATCGATGCCTCCCAGTACGTCAATCGCCTGATGAGTCGCGACTACGACATGATCATCACCGGCTATCCCGTCAGCACCTCGCCGGGCATGGAGCTTTACAACTATTTTGGCTCGGCGGCGGCCAACGATCCGGGCGCCAACAACTACATGGCCCTGCAGAACCCCGCCGTTGACACCCTGATCGACGGTCTGGTCAAAGCCACCACCCAGCGCGACATGCTCCGCCATGCCCACGCTCTCGACCGGGTGCTGCAATGGAATTATTACTGGATCCCCAACTATTACCCGCCGGGCAGCTCGACCGTCTGGTGGAACCGCTTTGGCAGACCAAAAGTGCAGGCCAGTAATGACGAAGCCATCGAGAGTTGGTGGGAAATGAGCACCACACCGCTGACCAACGAGCAGATGGCCGCCGAACGCATCAAGCGCGGCTCCCCTGGAGGGCGGCATTGATGTGGGCCTATATCGCGCGGCGCTTGCTGCTGATCATTCCGACGCTGGTGATCATCCTGCTGGTGAATTTCGTCATCGTGCAGGCCGCTCCGGGCGGGCCGGTGGAACAGGCCATCGCCCATTTGCAAGGCATCGGCGGCGCCAGCGTCGGCAGCTCGGGCAATGCCATGACCGGCAGTTCGCGAGCCAGTCGCGGCCTCGATCCACAGCTGATCAAGGACATCGAAAAACAATACGGCTTCGACAAACCGGCCCACGAGCGTTTGTGGTTGATGCTCAGCAGCTACGCGCGGCTGGACTTCGGCAAGAGCTTCTTTCGCGGCGCCACGGTGACCGACCTGATCCTGGAAAAGATGCCGGTGACCATTTCCCTCGGGCTCTGGGCCACGCTGATCACCTACCTGGTGTCGATTCCCCTGGGCATCCGCAAGGCCGTGCGCCATGGTTCGGCCTTCGACGTGTGGAGCAGCACGGCAATAATCATCGGCTATGCCATGCCGGCGTTCCTGTTCGCCATGTTCCTGATCGTGGTGTTTGCCGGCGGCACGTCGCTGAACTGGTTTCCGGTGCGCGGGCTGGTGTCGGACAACTTCGAGTCGCTGTCGACACTGGGCAAGATCACCGATTACTTCTGGCACCTGGTACTGCCGGTCACCTCGCTGGTGATCGGCGGTTTCGCCACCTTGACGATCCTGACCAAGAACTCGTTCCTCAATGAAATCACCCGCCAGTACGTGGTCACCGCGCGGGCCAAGGGCATGAGCGAACGGCGCGTGCTGTATGGCCACGTGTTCCGCAATGCAATGCTGCTGGTGGTGTCGGGGATTCCCCAGGCGTTCATCAGCGTGTTTTTCGCCGGCTCCTTGCTGATCGAGGTGATCTTCTCCCTCGATGGCCTGGGACGCATGAGCTATGAGGCCGCGGTGTCCCGGGACTACCCGGTGGTGTTCGGCTCGCTGTTCATCTTCACGCTGTTCGGTTTGCTGATCAAACTCATCGGCGACCTGTGCTACACCCTGGTGGACCCGCGTATCGACTTCGCCGCGAGGAACGCCTGATGTTCAAGTTGTCACCCTTGGGCCGTCGGCGTTTTGAACGCTTCAAGAAGAACCGCCGAGGTTGGTGGTCGCTGTGGCTGTTCATCGGCCTGTTCATGCTGACCCTGGGCGGCGAATTGATCGCCAACGACAAGCCGCTGCTGGTGAGTTACCAAGGCTCGCTGTATTTCCCGGTGTTCAAGCGCTACACCGAACAGGAGTTTGGCGGGCAGTTGCCGTTCCAGGCCGATTACCGCAGCAGCTACGTGCAGGATCTGATCCACAAGGACGGCGGCTGGCTGCTGTTCCCGCCGATCCCGTTCAGCGACGACACACCCAACTACGATCTGAACCAGCCGACCCCAAGCCCACCCTCCTCAGTGAACTGGCTGGGCACCGATGACCAGGCCCGGGACGTGCTGGCCCGGGTGATATTCGGGGCACGGGTGTCGATTCTGTTCGCCCTGGCCCTGACCGCCATCAGCGCCCTGATCGGCATCACCGCCGGTGCGTTGCAGGGTTATTACGGCGGCTGGGTGGACCTGCTGGGGCAACGTCTGCTGGAGGTCTGGTCCGGGCTGCCGGTACTCTATCTGCTGATTATTCTGTCCGGCTTCGTCGAGCCCAATTTCTGGTGGCTGCTGGGAATCATGGCGCTGTTTTCCTGGCTGGCCCTGGTGGATGTGGTGCGCGCCGAGTTCCTGCGCGGGCGCAACCTTGAATACGTCAAGGCCGCCAGAGCCCTGGGCCTGTCCGACCGCAAAGTGATCGTGCGACATATCCTGCCCAACGCGATGAACGCCACCCTGAGTTATCTGCCGTTCATCCTCACCGGGGCCATTTCCACCCTCACCGCTCTGGACTTCCTCGGCTTCGGCATGCCGGCGGGCAGCGCGTCGCTGGGGGAGCTGATCGGCCAGGGCAAACAGAACCTGCAAGCGCCGTGGCTGGGCCTGACGGCGTTCTTCACCCTGGCGCTGATTCTTTCTCTGCTGGTGTTCATTGGCGAGGCGTTGCGCGATGCGTTCGACCCCCGATCCTGATCCACGGCCATGAAGCGGAACCCTGAGATGAGCGACAACCTGATCGAAATCCGCGACTTGAGCGTGGCCTTCAACGACCAAACCGTGGTGCGCAACCTGTGCCTGGACATCCGCCCCGGCGAATGCCTGGCCCTGGTGGGTGAGTCCGGCTCCGGCAAGTCGGTAACGGCCCATTCGATCCCGCAATTGCTGCCGCAAACCGGCAGCCATACCACCGGCAGCATCCGCTATCGCGGCCAGGAACTGGTGGGCGCCGAGGCCAAGGTCCTGCGCGAACTGCGAGGGGACCGGATCGCAATGATTTTCCAGGAGCCGATGACGTCGCTGAACCCGCTGCACAGCGTCGAAAAGCAGATTGGTGAAACCCTGATGCTGCACAAGGGCCTGGGTGGCAAGGCGGCGCGCCAGCGCATTCTGGAGTTGCTGGCCCTGGTGGGCATCCAGAAACCCACCGAACGGCTCAAGGCTTACCCGCACCAACTCTCCGGCGGCCAACGACAGCGGGTGATGATTGCCATGGCCCTGGCCTGCGAACCGGAACTGTTGATTGCCGACGAACCGACCACCGCGCTCGACGTGACGGTGCAGCGCAAGATTCTGCTGCTGCTCAAGTCCCTGCAGCAACGACTCGGCATGTCACTGCTGTTGATCAGCCACGACCTGAACCTGGTGCGCAGCATCGCGCAACGGGTGTGCGTAATGAAGGCTGGGGAAATCGTCGAACAGGCGCCGTGCGAAACACTCTTCAGCGCGCCGAAGCATCCCTACAGCTGCGAGTTGCTGCACGCCGAGCCGGAAGGCGAAGCCCCGCCCCGTGATGAACGCGAAGACGTCTTGCAAGTGCAGGATTTGCGCGTCAGCTTTGCCCTGGGCGGCGGTCTGTTCCGGCGCAAGGAATACTTGCACGCTGTGGACGGCATCAGCCTGACGATCCAACGCGGCAAGACCCTGGGCATCGTCGGCGAATCCGGTTCCGGCAAATCCACTCTCGGCCAGGCGATCCTGCGACTGATCGAGTCCGAAGGCAGCATCCGCTTCCAGGGACAAGCCCTCGATCATCTGTCACAGAAAGACCTGCGACCGTGGCGCAAGCAGATGCAGGTGGTGTTCCAGGACCCGTTCGGCAGCCTCAGCCCCCGCATGTCGGTGCAGCAGATCATCAGCGAGGGCCTTGAGGTCCACAGCTCGTCCAGTTCCGAGCAGTGCGAAGCGCAGGTGATCCAGGCACTGCAGGAAGTCGGCCTCGACCCGCAGAGCCGCCACCGCTACCCCCACGAATTCTCCGGCGGCCAGCGCCAACGCATCGCCATCGCTCGGGCGCTGGTGCTCAAGCCGGCCCTGATTCTGCTGGACGAACCGACCTCAGCCCTGGACCGCACCGTGCAAAAGCAAGTGGTCGCCCTGCTCCGCCAGCTCCAGGAAAAGCATGGCCTGACCTACCTGTTCATCAGCCATGACCTGGCGGTGGTCCGCGCCCTGGCCCACGACATGATCGTGATCAAGGACGGTAAAGTGGTGGAACACGGCGCCAGCCATGAAGTGTTCGACGCGCCCCAGCATCCGTATACCAAGGAGTTGTTGGCGGCGGCGCAGCCGCAGTAATCCCGGGTTCGCTCAGGCACCACGTCGTTGATCCAGCGCTTGAGCGAATTCACCCATCACCTCCACAACCTGCTGCGCGCCTCGATGAATATCCAGAATGACAGTGCCGGCCTGGTTAGCCAGTTTCACGCCCTGCTCTGCCTTGAGCGTGCTCGATTGCATGCTGCTCACCGCTTGCCTGGCCAATTCACGGTTCTTGGCGACGACCTGAGTAATGGCCACGGTTGACTGGCTTGTACGTCGCGCCAGATTGCGCACCTCATCGGCCACCACCGCGAAGCCGCGTCCCTGCTCCCCGGCGCGAGCCGCTTCGATGGCTGCATTGAGGGCAAGCAGATTGGTCTGTTCGGCGATGCCCCGGATGGCATCAACGATGCTGCCGATTTCTTCTGACTGCACGCTCAGGGCACCTATCCCGGCTGACACCTGTTGAAGCTCATCGGCGATGCTTTGCACCACCGTAACGGTTTGCTGAACCACACACGTGCCGAGCCGGGTTTGCTCATCGGTCTGCCGGGATGTCTCGAAAGCCAGTCCCGCCGCTTTTGATTCACTTTGGCGCTGCTCGACTTCGCGAGTGCTGTCAGTGGCGAACTTGACCACCCCATACAAACGCCCCCGCGCATCGTAAAGCGGATTGTAGGTAGCCTGCAGCCAGACAGTCGCGCCTCGATTGTCGACGCGTTCGAAAAGGCCGGTCTTGTATTCTCCGCGATTGAGCCCGGCCCAGAAGCCACGATAGGCCTCGCTCTGAACCTCGCTTGGCTTGCAGAAAATCCGATGATGCTGGCCCCGAATCTCTTGCAGGCGGTACCCCATGACGCCCATGAAATTCGCGTTGGCATTCACGACCTGACCGCTCAGATCAAATTCGATAACCGCCATGGAGCGGTCAATCGCTTGCATGAAGCTGGTTTCGGCCTGGGCGCGCAACACCCGCTCGTTGATATCGCGAACGATCAAGATGATGCGCTGCACCTTTGCATCTTGATCCAGCACAGGGGCGTAGCTTGCTTGCACCCACAGCCAGCTTCCATCACGGCGCAAATGCAGAAACTGGCTGTCGGCAGAGTAGCCTTGCCCCAGTTGTTGCCATAACGCTGAGCATTCGGCACTGCGTGAATAGGCAGGCTCACAAAACATCGAATGATGCTGACCAAGGGTTTCGCTGAGTGAATAACCCATCATTTTCAAAAAAGCCGGGCTGACGTCGAGCACCTCGCCCGTAGGAGTGAACTCGATGATTGCCATGCAATGCTGCAAGGCCGTCCGTTCGGCTTCGAGAATAGCCTGCCTGGCCTGGATTTCGTGCAAGGCGTCCTGATGCTTGCGAGTACGAATGAACATGGGTGGCGCTCCCGGAGGCGGTGAATGCGTGGCTGTTGTCACACGAAGGCAGAGATGCCATCGCTAGATAGCTGCATTAAGCCACTACCGCAGGAAAACTTGTACATACTTTTTACTATGTATAACTATCGGGAGTCATACAGATCTCTATGGCACAGCCCAAGCCATTCAGCACCAGCCCATTTTCCAATGCCTGCTGTCACGCAACTCGTGCCAGTCGAGCAGCGTCACACGAGCGCTGTACACAGCCTCAAGCTCAACCCGAATGGGTGTCCCCTCCTCATCACAGAGCAGCTTGGTGACGAGAAAATGCTTTTCCCGATCAGACGGCGCACAGGCAGTCCATTTGGAGAGTTTCAGCTTGCGAGGGTTGATTTTATTCATGAGCGCTCTCGAAAAATGTACAAGATACTGATAACTGTACAACTTTATCCAACTGCTCACTACTGCGCAGACTTGCCGAGACCTAGGGTTTTCCAACGAGGCACGGCACGACAAAGAATGCGGGCGGAGTATTGCTCGACCAGCCCCTCCCGGCATAATGCCGCTCTTTGGCAACCCCTTTGATCGGAGGATGCCGGCAAATCCCACCTTCTGGAAATGCCCGATGAACCCCACCGAAAGCCTCAAGGATTACAAGCGCGTGCGCACGCTGGCGATCCGTTCGTTGTTCGAGATCATCGAACAGTCCAGCGAAGGCACGGTGATTGTTGACCGTGACGCGAATATCGTCTGGATGAACGAACGCTACGCCCGGCGCTTCGGCCTGAACTCGGCGCAAGAAGCCATCGGCCGGGCGTGCGAGAGCGTGATCCCGGGGAGCCTGCTGCGCGAAGTAGTGCGCACGGGCCGGCCGATTCTGCTGGACATGCAAGACACGCCCAAGGAGCCGATGGTGGTGATGCGCCTGCCGATCCACGACAGCGCGGGCGCGGTGATCGGCGCCATCGGTTTTGCCCTGTTCGATGAATTGCGCAGCCTGTCGCCGATGCTCAAGCGCTACCTGAGCATGCAGGAAGAACTGGCTTCCACCCGCTCACTGCTGCGGGCACGGCAGACGCGGTACAACTTCGCCCACTTCATCGGCACCAGCCGCGCCAGCCTTGAGGTCAAGCGTCGTGCCCGGCGCAGCGCCAGCGCCGATTCGCCGGTGCTGCTGCTCGGCGAAACCGGGACCGGCAAGGAACTGCTGGCCCAGGCAATCCACGGTGCTTCGCCAAGGGCGCACAAGGCGTTCGTCAGCATCAACAGCGCCGCGATTCCGGAATCCCTGCTGGAAGCCGAGTTCTTTGGCACCGCTCCGGGCGCCTTCACCGGCGCCGACCGCAAAGGCCGCGCCGGCAAACTGCAGATCGCCCAGGGCGGCACACTGTTCCTGGATGAAATTGGCGACATGCCGCTGCCGCTGCAAAGCAAACTGCTGCGGGTCTTGCAGGAAAAAGAATACGAACCGGTGGGCTCCAACGAGGTGATGCAAAGCGACGTGCGGATCATCGCTGCCACGTCCATGGATCTGGAAGCGGCGATCAAACGCGGAGAGTTTCGCGCCGACCTGTATTACCGCCTCAATGTGTTGCCGATCCAGGTCCCGCCGCTGCGCGAACGGCTGGATGACTTGCCGGCCCTGAGCGAGGCGATCCTCGAAGAACTGCGCAGCCAGCACGAACTGAACCGCGACGCACTCGACCTGCTGGGGCAACACGCCTGGCCGGGCAACATCCGGGAGCTACGCAATGTGCTGGAACGAACCGCGCTGCTCAGCGACGACCTGCTGCTCACTGCCGCCGATATTCGAGCGGCCATTGGGACTTTCACGCCGGTCACCCGTGCGTTAAATCCACATCAGGAACCGCTGCGGCAAGAAACCTTCAGCCAGGCCCGGGCACGATTCGACCGCCATTTGATCGAAACCACCCTCGCACAATGCGACGGCAAGGTGGTCGAAGCGGCCGAGCGGTTGGGACTGGGGAGATCGACCTTGTATAAAAAGATGGTGGCGCTGGGGATCGCAGAGTCTCAATAAAGAGACTTTAGTCTCCTTAGCTGGACGACCTCTTTTTGAGCGCTTTGCGCTCATCGCGAGCAGGCTCGCTCCCACACTGGAAAGCGTTCTCATGAACGACACAGCCAACCTGTGGGAGCGAGCCTGCTCGCGATGAGGCCAGCACAGCCCCTGAAAATCTCAAAACAGAGACAAAACCCTCGAACCACTCCCTTAAAAATCAATAATTCCCTTATATTTCAATAAATTACATACCTGGCACAAAACTCGCTAAAGCCCTCCGCACCGTTTCACCACAAAAATAACAATCCAGGAGACACACCATGAGTGTGATCATTGCCTTGGCAGCTCTCACGCTGCTGATGGTGGCCGCCTACCGTGGCTACAGCGTTATCCTTTTTGCCCCCATCGCCGCCCTCGGCGCCGTCTTGCTCACTGACCCTTCCGCCGTCGCACCTGCCTTCACCGGGGTGTTCATGGAGAAGATGGTCGGTTTCATCAAACTGTATTTTCCGGTGTTCCTGCTCGGCGCGGTGTTCGGCAAACTGATCGAGCTGTCGGGTTTCTCCCGTTCCATCGTCGCAGCGGCGATTCGCCTGCTGGGTACGCGCCAGGCCATGTTGGTGATCGTACTGGTCTGCGCCTTGCTGACCTATGGCGGCGTGTCGCTGTTCGTCGTGGTGTTCGCGGTGTATCCGTTCGCCGCCGAGATGTTCCGCCAGAGCAATATTCCCAAACGGCTGATTCCGGCCACCATTGCCCTTGGCGCGTTCTCGTTCACCATGGACGCCCTGCCCGGCACGCCGCAGATCCAGAACATCATCCCGAGCACCTTCTTCAACACCACCGCCTGGGCCGCGCCATGGCTGGGTGTGATCGGCACGATCTTCGTGTTCAGCTTCGGCATGCTGTTCCTGCAACGCCAGCGCAACAAGGCCCAGCGTGTAGGCGAAGGCTACGGCACCGAACTGCGCAACGAGCCGGAGACCGCCGAAGACATCAAGCTACCCAATCCCTGGCTCGCCATTTCGCCGCTGTTGGCGGTCGGGATCATGAACCTGCTGTTCACCCAGTGGATTCCCCAGTGGTACGGCAAGACCCACAGCCTGTTGCTGCCAGGCATGACCACACCGGTGACCAGCGACATCGCCAAGCTGACCGCGATCTGGGCCGTGCAGGCCGCGTTACTGGTGGGTATTGTCCTGGTGCTACTGTTCGCCTTCAGCACCATTCGCAGCAAGCTGGCCGAAGGCAGCAAGAGCGCGGTGGGCGGTGCGCTGCTGGCGGCAATGAACACCGCTTCGGAATACGGTTTCGGTGCGGTCATCGCGTCCTTGCCGGGTTTTCTGGTGTTGGCCGACTGGCTCAAGAACATTCCCAATCCATTGGTCAATGAGGCCGTGACCGTGACGCTGCTGGCGGGCATCACCGGTTCAGCCTCGGGCGGCATGAGCATCGCCCTGGCGGCGATGTCCGAAACGTTCATCAGCGCCGCCAACGCCGCCAATATTCCCTTGGAAGTACTGCACCGGGTCGCGTCCATGGCCAGCGGCGGCATGGACACCTTGCCCCACAACGGCGCGGTGATCACCCTGCTGGCGGTGACCGGCCTGACCCACCGTGAAGCCTACAAAGACATTTTCTGTATTACGCTGATCAAGACCCTCGCGGTTTTCGTGGTGATCGGTGTGTTCTACGCCACTGGCATTGTGTGAGGTTCGTATGACGACAACTTTATCCGGCAAGACCGCCCTGGTGACCGGTTCCACCAGCGGCATCGGCCTGGGCATTGCCCTGAGCCTGGCCAAGGCCGGTGCCAACCTGATCCTCAACGGTTTTGGCGACGCTTCGACGGTCATGACCGAAGTGAAACAGTTCGGTGGCAGGGTCGGCCATCATCCGGCGGATGTCAGTGACCCGGCGCAGATCGCCGACATGCTCGCCTACGCCGAGCGGGAGTTCGGCGGCGTGGACATCCTGGTGAACAACGCCGGTATCCAGCACGTGGCCGCCGTGGAGGATTTTCCGGTGGAACGCTGGGACTCGATCATCGCCATCAACCTGTCCTCGGTGTTCCATGCCACGCGCTTGAGCCTGCCAGGCATGCGCGCCAAGGGCTGGGGGCGGATCATCAACATTGCCTCGGTGCATGGCCAGGTCGGCTCGGTGGGCAAGGCTGCCTACGTCGCGGCCAAGCACGGGGTGATCGGCCTGACCAAAGTGGTCGGCCTGGAAACAGCCACCAGCAACGTGACGTGCAACGCCATCTGCCCTGGCTGGGTGCTGACACCGCTGGTGCAGAAACAGATCGATGACCGCATCGCCACGGGCGTCGATCCGCAACAGGCGCAGCATGATCTGCTGGCCGAGAAGCAGCCTTCCCTGGAATTCGTCACCCCGCCGCAACTGGGGGAACTGGTGCTGTTTCTGTGCAGCGAAGCCGGCAGCCAGGTACGCGGCGCGGCGTGGAATATTGATGGTGGGTGGCTGGCTCAGTAAATCTCTTGCGCTCCCTTGTGGCGAGGGGATTTATCTGTGGGAGCAAGGCTTGCCCGCGATGGCCGCACCGCGGTTTAACAGCTAAACCGCGTTTTCGTTCATCGCGGGCAAGCCTTGCTCCCACAAGTCGGGGATAAATCCCCTCGCCACAAGATTGGGTCGCTCTATAGTTTGTGTGTACATAAAAAATAAGAGGCACCCCATGTCCGACATCCTCTGGCAACCCACCCCCGATCGTATCGCCCAGTCACGCATGGACGCCTTTCGCCGGTTCATCAACGAACGGCATCAACTGCAACTGAGCGATTATCCCGCGCTGCACGCCTGGAGCATCGACCAGCGTGAAGCCTTCTGGCAGGCCATCGTCGACTTCTTCGAGATCGGTTTTCACCAGGCGCCCAGCGCTGTGCTGGTGGAAAATGAGCAAATGCCCAGCGCCCGGTGGTTTCCCGGGGCGACACTGAATTTTGCCGAACACCTGCTGCGCCGGCGCGATGACGCCGTGGCCGTGGTTGCCCTCGACGAAAGTGGCGGGCAGGAACAACTGACCTGGGCCGAACTTGCCGCCCACGTCGCCGGCCTGCAAAAAAGCCTGCAAGCGGCGGGTGTAAGCAAGGGCGACCGGGTAGCCGCGTGCATGCCCAACACCTGGCAGACCCTGGTCGGCATGCTCGCCACCACCAGCCTGGGGGCGATCTGGTCGTGCTCCTCGCCTGACTTCGGCACCCAGGGGGTCATCGACCGGTTTGGCCAGATCGAGCCCAAGGTGCTAATCACCTGCGCCGGTTACCGCTACGCCGGTAAGGTCATCGACCAGCGAGCCAAGGTCAACGAAATCCTCGAGCGCCTGCCTTCGCTGCAGCAACTGATCATCCTGCCCTACGCATGCCCTAACGCCTGCGCCAAAGACTTCAAGACAACGGCCAGCGTCGCGTTGTGGAGCGACTTCTACCGCTGTGGCGGCGAACCGGCGTTCGTTGGCGTGCCGTTCGATCATCCGCTGTACATCCTTTATTCCAGTGGCACCACTGGCGTGCCGAAGTGCATCGTCCACAGCACCGGCGGCGTATTGCTGCAACACCTCAAGGAACATGGCCTGCATGTTGATCTCGGCCCCGAAGATCGCCTGTTCTACTACACCACATGTGGCTGGATGATGTGGAACTGGCTGGTGTCGGCCCTCGCCGTGGGCAGTGCGGTGGTGCTCTACGACGGCTCACCCTTTCACCCTGGCCCCGAGCGCCTGCTGGACCTGATCGACCAGCAGCGCATCAGCGTATTCGGCACCAGCCCCAAATACCTGGCGGCTTTGGAAAGCCAGGGTTTGAAACCGCGACAGACCCATGACCTGGGCAGCCTGAAAACCATCCTGTCCACCGGCTCGGCCCTGGCGCCCCATAGCTACGACTACGTGTATCGCGACTTCAAGCCCCAGGTGTGCCTGGCCTCGATGTCCGGTGGCACCGACATTGTGTCGTGCTTCGTCAATGGCAATCCGTTGTCCGCCGTTCGCCGTGGCGAGATGCAGGGCAAGAGCCTGGGCATGGCGGTGCAGGTCTGGAACGAGGCAGGCCAAGCGGTCATGGGTGAGAAAGGTGAACTGGTCTGCACCCGGCACTTCCCGGCCATGCCCATTGGCCTGTGGAATGATCCGCAGCAGCAAAAGCTAAGGGCCTCCTACTTCAGCCAGTTCCCCGGTGTGTGGGCCCAGGGTGACTATGCCGAGGAGCTGCCGCACGGCGGTTTCCTGATCCACGGGCGCTCAGATGCGGTGCTCAATCCCGGTGGTGTGCGCATCGGCACGGCGGAAATCTATCGGCAGGTGGAAAAGGTCGAGCAGGTGCTGGACAGCGTTGCCATCGGCCAGCAATGGCAGGGTGATGTACGAGTGGTGCTGTTTGTGCGCCTGCGCGACGGCGTGACCCTGGATGAGGCCCTGGAGCAACAGATCCGTCAGGTGATCCGCGCCAATACCACGCCGCGTCATGTGCCGGCGAAGATCCTGGCAGTCAGCGACATCCCGCGGACCATCAGCGGCAAGGTGGTGGAATTGGCGGTGCGCAATGTGGTGCATGGCGAGGCGGTGAAAAACACCGATGCCCTGGCCAATCCCGAGGCACTGGAGCAGTTTCGTGATCGGGCGGAGCTTAGCAACTGACTTGAGCGAACCTCAAACCTGTGGGGAGCAAAAACACTTGTGGGAGCAAAGCTTGCTCGCGATACAGGCGACGCGGTTTTTCAGACCGACCGCATTACCGTTCATCGCGAGCAAGCTTTGCTCCCACAGGTCTTGCTCCTACAGACTTTGCTCTCACAGGCCTTGCTCCTACAGGCTTTGCTCTCACAAGCTTTGTTCCTACAGGTCTTTGTCCTTCAGGCCTTGCTCCTACAAGTGTTGTTCTCACCGAAAGACTCAATCCATCAACCCCCACTCACCCGCCGCCGGATCGGCCGGGGGCACCGCCGCCCCCGATTCGGCATGCAACTTCAGCCGCAACCGCAGGTTGTTCGCCGAGTCGGCGTTTTTCAGGGCTTCCTCCTCATCGATAGCCCCCTCCACCACCAGGCTGTACAGGGCGTGGTCGAAGGTTTGCATCCCGAGTTCTTCTGACTTTTCCATGATGCCCTTGAGCTCGCCAAACTCATTGCGGCGAATCAGGTCGGCCACCGTGGGCGAGCCCAGCATGACCTCCACCGCGGCCCGGCGCTGGCCGGTGCGAGTGCGCACAAGGCGTTGCGACACGAACGCCTTGAGGTTGTTGCCCAGATCATTGAGCAGTTGCGGCCGGCGCTCTTCCGGGAAGAAATTGATCACCCGGTCCAACGCCTGATTGGCATTGTGAGCATGCAGGGTGGAGATCACCAGATGCCCGGTGTCGGCGAAGGCC
Organism: Pseudomonas hefeiensis; assembly: GCF_030687835.1. Classification (NCBI taxonomy): domain Bacteria; kingdom Pseudomonadati; phylum Pseudomonadota; class Gammaproteobacteria; order Pseudomonadales; family Pseudomonadaceae; genus Pseudomonas; species Pseudomonas hefeiensis. Next base: position 2,344,026 of record NZ_CP117449.1, on the reverse strand, counting down.
AGGGCATGTTCCATGGTTTCGCGATCACGAATTTCGCCGATCAGCACCACGTCCGGCGCCTGGCGCAAGGTGTTCTTCAAAGCGGCATGAAAGCTGCGGGTGTCGACACCGACTTCGCGTTGATTGATGATCGATTTCTTGTGTCGATGGATATACTCCACCGGATCTTCGATGGTGATGATATGGCCGCTGCTGTTGCGATTACGGTAATCGATCAGCGCCGCCAGGGAGGTCGACTTGCCCGACCCTGTCGCGCCGACGAACAGCATCAGCCCCTGTTTCTGCATGATGATGTCCAGCAACACATTCGGCAGTTTCAGGTCCTCGAACCGCGGGATGTCGAGCTTGACGTTGCGGATCACCATGGACACGTCATTGCGTTGCTTGAAGATATTGACGCGGAACCGCCCGACCCCGGCCAGGGAGATGGCCAGGTTCATTTCCAGTTCCCGATCGAACTCAAGCCGCTGTTCGGCGTCCATCAAAGACTCGGCGAGCCCGGCGATCTCGCCAACCTTGAACGGCTGGTTGCTCAAGGGTTTGAGCAGCCCCTCGAAACGCGCGCATGGCGGCGCGCCGGTGGACAGGTAGAGGTCGGAGCCATCCTGGCTCGCCAGGATGCGTAACAAGGGATCGATTTCCATGGCCTGATTGACTTCCGCGAGACTTCAATGAAACAAGCTGACCCGATGAGCAAACCTTTCAGACCAACCCGCGCTTACCTTCTTCAGAGGATAGTAGACACCGTGGCCGCAACACGATTTGCAGGGCTTGCGTGATGAACGCAACACCCGCCGGCAGTGACATACAGAGCCTGTTCACCCGACGTGACTGGACCAACAGCCCCCTGGGCACTGCCCAAACCTGGCCCCAGAGCCTGCGTACCGCCCTGGACATCGTGCTCCACTCGCCGATGCCGATGTCCCTGCTGTGGGGGCCACAGCTGATCCATTTCTACAACGACGCCTTTACCCGACTGACTGGCGACAAACACCCCCAAGCGTTCGGCCAGCCGACCCATTCAGCATGGCCCGAACTCAAAGACGTGAGCGGGCCGATTTATCACAACGTGTTGCAAGGCCGCACACACACCTGTCGCGATCAGCATTGGCGGGTGCCCTTCGCCGGACGCCTTTGCGATGTCTGGCTGGACCTGACCTACAGCCCCGTGCGCGATGAAGACGGCGCGGTGGCCGGTATTCTGGTCACGGCCATCGAGACTGGTGAACGGCGACGCCTGGCCCTGGAATTCGAGCGACGCTCAGAGGCCAGCCTCAAGGCCCAGCAGGAAAGTGAAGAGCGCCTGCAACTGGCCCTGGCCGCTGCCGATACGCTAGGCACCTGGGACTGGGACATCAGCGAGGACCGTTTTATTGCCGACGAGCACTTCGCTGCGCTGCATGGCGTCGATCCGAGCCTTTCGCGTCAGTTGCCCATCAGCGCCTACCTTGAAGGCGTGCATCCGGAAGACCGGGCCATGGTCACCCGCAGCATCAAGCATTGCATCACCCACGGCACCGAATACGCCGAGGAGTACCGTCTGCTGCAGTCCGACGGCGAACTGCGCTGGGTATTCGTGCGGGGCCGTTGCTACAAGGACCGCCACGGCCGGCCCAAACGCTTTCTCGGCGCGGCCCTGGACCTGACCGAACGCAAGCGCACCGAGCAGGCCCTGCGTCAGAGCCAGACTGAGCTGCAGCTGATCATCAATGCCATGCCGATCCTCATCAGCTACGTGGACCGGGAAGAACGTTTTCGCCTCAACAACAGCGCCTATCTGGACTGGTATGGCCTGACACCCCAGGAGCTCTACGGCAAGACCATCCGCGAAGTGCTCGGCGATTCAGCCTACACCGCCCGCGCCGAGCAGATCGCTGAAGCCCTGGCGGGCAAGCCGTGCAGCTTCACCGCCCAGTCGGATCATCGCGACGGCCGCTCCCGCCATGCCTTGATCAACTACCTGCCGCGCCATGGAGCCGACGGCACAGTGAACGGTTTCTACATCTTTGTGATCGACGAAACCGAGCGCAAGAAAACCGAGGAAGCCCTGCGCAACCTCAACGAAACGCTCGAAGAACGTGTCATCGCACGCACCCAGCAGCTGGCCGAAGCCAACCACCGCCTGCAAAACGAGATGGTCGAACGCGAGCGTGCCGAGGAGGCACTGCGCCACGCTCAGAAGATGGAGGCCGTGGGCCAGCTCACCGGCGGCATCGCCCATGACTTCAACAACATGCTCACCGGCATCCTCGGTAGCCTGGACCTGATGCAGCGCTACATCGCCAGCGGACGCACTGCCGAGATCGGTCGTTTCACCGAAGCGGCCGTGTCCTCGGCCAACCGTGCGGCGGCCCTGACACACCGCCTGCTGGCGTTTTCCCGACGCCAGTCGCTGGACCGCAAACCGCTGGACCCCAATGACCTGGTGCATTCCCTTGAAGACCTGCTGAGCCGAACCACCGGCGATCACATCGTGCTGCGCTTGCAATTGGCCGATGAACTGTGGCCGGTCAGCACCGATGCCAGCCAGTTGGAAAACGCCCTGCTCAATCTGGTGATCAATGCTCGGGACGCCATGCCTGAGGGCGGCGAGTTGACCATCGAAACCGCCAACATCTATCTCGACGGCAATGACCTCAACGCCCTGGAACCGGTCACGCCCGGGGACTACGTGATGATTGCCGTCAGCGACAACGGCAGCGGCATGAGCCCTTCCGTGCTGGCCAAGGCCTTTGATCCGTTCTTCACCACAAAACCCATTGGCCAGGGCACCGGCCTGGGCTTGTCGATGATCTACGGGTTTGCCCAGCAGTCGGGTGGGCTGCTGAGTCTGGACAGTGTGCCGGACCAGGGTACGCGGGTGCAGTTGTACCTGCCGCGGCTGTACGTCGCCTCTGTCCAGCAAACTGCGGCGCCGGTAGCGCAGAATGCGCCGGCCGCGATCGCCGGAGAAACCGTGTTGCTGGTCGAAGACGAGCCGGCCGTGCGCATGCTGGTGCTCGATCTGCTCGACGCCCTGGGCTACACCACCCTTCAAGCCCAGGACGCCAAGGCCGCCCTTACGCTACTGGAGTCCAGCCAGCGCATCGACTTGCTGGTAACCGATGTCGGCCTGCCAGGCATGAATGGCCGGCAACTGGCGGAGATCGCCCGCCAGCATCGGCCCGATCTAAAGGTGCTGTTCATGACCGGATATGCGCAAAAAGCCGCCGAGCGCCAGGGCTTTCTCGAGCAGGGCATGGACATGGTAGCCAAGCCCTTCACCCTTGATCTGCTGGCGAACAAGATTCGGACGATGATCAACCATGGCGCCTGACTTGAGGCATAATCGCCGGCCCGTCGCACCGTTCAGGTCACTGCTGCAATGAAAGCCCAAGCCCGCCATATCCTGGTGAAAACCGCCGAAGAAGCCGAACAGCTCAAGCAACGCATCGCCAAGGGCGAAGCCTTCGATGTACTGGCCAAGAAATACTCCACTTGCCCCTCGGGCAAACGCGGCGGTGATCTGGGTGAAGTGCGGCCCGGGCAGATGGTCGGTGCGATCGATGCGGTGATCTTCAAAAAGCCCCTGCGGGTGGTGCATGGGCCGATCAAGAGCAAGTTCGGTTATCACCTGGTGCAGGTGTTTTACCGGGATTGATCGGTCACGTTGTCATCGAAGCCTGTCTGTGGGAGCAAAGCTTGCTCGCGATGAACGATAACGCGGAAGGTCTGAAGAACTGCGTTGCCTGGATCGCGAGCAAGCTTTGCTCCCACAGGCACATCGATCCCCCCGTCAGTCCCTGGGGATCAACGCCCCCGGCACCTGGATGACCCGGCTTGCCAGAAGGTGTCCAGCCTCGGCAGCCTCCACCGGGCTGCCTCCGAGCAGGCGGCTTGCCAGGTACGCGGCACTGAATGAATCCCCCGCCGCCGTCGTGTCCACCACCCGCTCCACCCGCCGGGCCGGAATCTCGAAAGACTCACCATCACAACAGATCAGACAGGGCTCGGCACCGCGCTTGAGCACCACTTCCGACGTGCCTAACTGCGCGTACGCGGCGAACACTTCGTCACTGTTGGCATAACCAAACAGCGCCTGCTCGTCGTCCACTGTCAGCAGCGCCACCTCTACGTAAGGCAAGACACTGCGATAGGCGGCACGGGCTGCATCGACTGAGGCCCAAAGCCTTGGCCGGTAGTTATTGTCGAACACCACCTCAGCCCCGCGCCGGCGGGCCTGGATCAGGGTTTCGATGAGTTTGCCGCGACCTTGCTCGCCGAGCACGGCCAGGGTGATGCCGCTGAAATACAGCACGTCGTAATCCGGCAGCGCCGCCAGGATCGGTGCGGCGGCCGGGGTGGTGAAGCAATCACGCACCGCCGCTTCGTTGCGCCAGTACAAAAACCGCCGCTCACCCGCCGCGTCGGTCTGGATGCAATACAAACCCGGCAAGCGACCGGGCAGGCGCTGGACCATACCCAGGCCGATATTTTCAGCGGTCCAGCTCTGGCACATGGCATCGCTGAAACTGTCGTCGCCCAAGGCGGTAACGTAATCCACCGCGCCCTTGTCGCCGAGGGCGCGGGACAGGTACACAGCGGTGTTCAGGGTGTCGCCGCCGAAGCTTTGTTGCAGGCTGCCATCGGCGCGTTGCTGCAGTTCGATCATGCACTCGCCAATCAGGGCGATGCGAGGTTTTGGGTTCGGATAGCTCATGGGGGTTCCTGATGGTTCGGTGGTGTCATACAGGCCGCTATCGCGAGCAGGCTCGCTCCCACAGGGGATATTGGTGAACACAAATCCTGTGTTCGCAACCGCCCCCACTGTGGGAGCGGGCTTGCTCGCGAAGGCCGCGACTCGGTTTCAAGGCTAGAAACACGTCTCCATGCTCTCGACCACCCGCAACTGCTCATCCACCAGGCACGCCACCCGCCACTTGTCGAAAGTCAGGCACGGATGCGACGTACCGAACGAGATGATGTCGCCTACCCGCAATTCCACCCCGGTCGCCACCGTCATGAACGCATGCTGGTCCATCACCGCCGTCACCTTGCAGCCGGCCAGGTCCTGCCCCGATATGGAGTCGGAACCGGGCTGGTAACGCTTGAGCGGCACCGGCAGCCCGGCGTCGTAGGCCACGTCGCGTTTACCCAGGGCGATCACCGCGAAGCCGGGTTCAGGCAGCGATTGCACGTGGGCCCAGACTTCCAGGGCCGGGCGCAGGCCTTCGTGCAGGTCGCTACGCCGTTCCAGCACGCAGCACTGGGCCTCTTTGTAGATGCCATGATCATGGGCTACGTAACTGCCGGGGCGCAGCACGCTGAGGAAACGTCCGTGGGCGTTCCGGGCCTCGAAAGACTCGGCGATCAGGTCGTACCAGGCTGAACCCGAGGCGGTGATGATCGGCTTGTCGATGGCAAACGCACCGTTGTCCTGCAACTGCACCGCCAGCCCCACCAGAGACGCGGCAAACGCGCGAATGCCACTGATGGCATGGTCACCATGGATCACGCCTTCGTAGCCTTCGATACCGGTCAGCGCCAGCGCCGGCTGCGCCCGGATCGCCTCGGCCAGGGCCAGCACCTCGGCCTCGGTCCGGCAGCCACAGCGGCCACCCACCACACCGTACTCGATCATCACGTTCAGCTTCGCACCGCGCGAGGCAAAGAACGCACCCAGCTCGGCAACGTTGTCGGGATGGTCGACCATGCAATGGAATTCAAACGCAGGATCTGTCAGCAAATCCGCGATCAGCGCCATGTTTGGCGTGCCCACCATCTGGTTGGCCATCAGCACCCGGCGCACGCCATGGGCGTAAGCGGCACGAGTCTGCACCGCGGTGGCCAGGGTCAGCCCCCAGGCGCCGGCCTCGAGCTGGCGACGAAACAGCGCCGGGGTCATGCTGGTCTTGCCGTGGGGCGCCAGTTCGGCGCCACTGTCCGTGACGAACTTTTGCATCCAGCCAATGTTGTGCTCCAACGCTTGGCGATGCAAAACCAGCGCCGGCAGACTGATGTCCCGCAGCAGGTGATCGCCCGCTTGGGCGGCCCCCTTCTCCACGGCAGCGTTATGAATGGCAGAAGACATGTTCACACTCCTCACACAGCCGCGGCTGTCTATTCATTGATGCGACGGGCCAGGTTGTTGGCGCTTTCGATCAGCACCCGGCGATAGTCGGCGTAGTTGTTCTTGGCGTCGGCCCGTGGGGCGACGATGCACAGGGTTGCAATGGCCACGCCATTGGCGTCTTTGACCGGCGCAGCGAAGCAGTGGGTGAAGGTGTCGGCCACACTGTCGAAGGAGAAAAATCCATCGAGGCCGGCCTGGCGAATCTGCGCGAGAAACCGCTCCAGCGGCAGGCGCTCGCCGTCCGGCAGGATGAAGTCGTCGGGGTCGATCAGGTCGACGATCTGCTGGTCACTCAGATGCGCCAGCAGCAGGCGTCCGGATGCGGTCCAGGGAATCGGCGCGTTCTCGCCGATGTCCGAGGAAATACGAAAATGCCGCTCCCCCTCCTTCATCAGCGCCACCGTGTATTTGCGCCCGTTGAGCAGGCACATCTGAGCGGTTTCACGGGTTTGGCTGACGATTTCCTGCAAGGCGTGATCGGCCTCGCGACTCAGGTCGAAATGCCGCAAGTGCGCCTGCCCGAGAAAGTACAGCTGACGGCCCAGGTAGACGTGGCCGTCCTTGCCCACCGGCTCCAGGATGCGTCGCTCCAGCAGCGACGCCACCAGCTCGTAGACCGTGGACTTGGGGCTGCCGATGCCGCTGGCGATGTCATTGGGGCGCAACGGCTGGCCGATTTCCTTGAGGAAATCGAGGATATCGAACGCCCGGTCCAACCCTCGGGCCCGGCGCTTGATGGTGTCTTCGGTCATGTCTTCGGTTCCCATTCAATTGGCCGGGAGTTTAACCAGAGTGCTGCACCGTCTGATAGATTGCTATCGCGGGCAAGCCTTGCTCCCACAGGAGAATGCATTCCCTTGTGGGAGCAAGGCTTGCCCGCGATGAGGCCTCAGTGATTCAGGCCTTTTTCTTGTAGGCGACGCAGTCAATCTCAACCTTGCAATCAACCATCATGTTCGCTTGCACACAAGCCCTGGCCGGGGCATGTTCGGGGCTGAAGTATTCACCAAATACTTTGTTGAAACTCCAGAAATCCCGCGGATCTTCCAGCCATACGCCGCAGCGCACCACATCTTCAAGGCCATATCCGGCTTCTTCAAGAATCGCGATCAGGTTCTTCATGGTCTGGTGGGTCTGCTCGACGATCCCGCCGACAATAATCTCGCCGTTCACCGCCGGCACCTGACCGGACACATGCAGCCAGCCGTCGGCCTCCACGGCCCGGGCGAAGGGCCGTGGCTGGCCGCCGCCTGCGGTGCTGCCGGTGCCGTAGCGCGTAATGCTCATAGGTGTTTCTCCTTGCTTGTATCAATCAAAGGTTCAATAGAATTAAAAACGGGTGTTCTTGAGAAATTCAGCCAGCCGTGGCGACTGTGGCCGTTCGAACAGTTCCTTCGGCGGGCCCTGCTCTTCGATGCGGCCCTGGTTCATGAACACGATTTTGTCGGACACCTCGAAGGCAAAACGCATTTCGTGGGTCACCAGCAGCATGGTCATGCCGTCTTCGGCCAGCCCCTTGATCACATTCAGCACTTCGCCCACCAGTTCCGGGTCCAGGGCCGAGGTCACTTCGTCGAACAGCATCAGGCTGGGGTTCATGGCAATCGCCCGGGCGATCGCCACACGCTGTTGCTGGCCGCCGGATAACTGACCGGGATAGTGATCACGCCGTTCCAGCAAGCCGACCCGCTCCAGCCATTTCTCGGCCAGGGCCACGGCTTCGTCCTTGGCCAGCTTTTTCACCTTGAGCAGGCCCAGGGTGACGTTCTGCAACGCAGTCAAATGAGGGAACAGGTTGAATTGCTGGAAGGCCATGCCGGTCATGGCTCGGTGCCGGGCGATGACTTTTTCCGGGTGGCGCACGCGCTTGCCGCCCACCTCGTCGTAACCGATGGCCTCGCCGTCGAGCACAATCTGTCCGCCCTGGAACTCTTCAAGCATGTTCACGCAACGCAGCAGCGTGGTTTTGCCCGAGCCGCTGGAGCCGATCAGGGTGACGACATTGCCGCGCTGCATGCTCAGGTCCACGCCCTTGAGCACTTCCACCGGGCCGTATTGTTTGCGCAGACCGCGAATGTCCAGCAGCGGTTGGGTATTGGTAGAGGTCGAAACATCAGTCATGGCAAGGCCACCCGCTTTTCAATGTGCCGCCCGAGCAATTCGATGGCGTAGTTGATGATGAAAAAGAGAAACCCGGCGAACAGGTAAAACTCCAGGGTCATGAAGGTCCGGGCGATGATCTGCTGAGTGCTGAGCAGCAGTTCGGCGACGCCGATCACCGACAACAGGGTCGAAGCCTTGACGATTTCGGTGGAGGAATTGACCCAGGTCGGCAGGATCTGCCGCAGCGCCTGGGGCAACAGCACATAACCCAGCGCCTGGAAGAACGTCAGGCCGATGGCCTGGCTCGCTTCCATCTGTCCACGGGGCAAGGCCTGCAAGGCGCCGCGCACAATCTCGGCCACATGGGAACCGCAAAACAGCGTCAGGCCCAGGGCACCGGCCTCGAATGCGCCGATCTGCCAGCCCAGGGCCGGGGCCATATAGAAACAGGCCAGCACCAACACAAACACCGGGGTGCCGCGAATCACGTCGACGTAGAAACGAAACGGCGCGCGCATCCAGAAACGACCGTAAGTCAGTACCAGTCCGGCGAACAGGCCGATCAACGTGCCTAACAAAATCGCCAGCAACGAGCACTGCACGCTGGTCAGGAACCCGGCCCACAGCGTCTCCCGGGCAACCCACAACTCATGTAACCAACTGGGGGATTCGTACATGGAACACTCCTAACGGCGGATCGCCAGACGCTGCTCGAAATAGCGCAGCAGCATGGCAATGAGGTAACAGGCCGCGACATACAGGGCCGTGGTCACCAGCCAGGTTTCGATCACCCGGTAGCTCTCTACGTTGATCTTGCGGGCGTAATAGGTCAGCTCCGGCACGGCAATCGCCGCCGCCAGTGAGGTGTCCTTGAACAGCGAAATGAAGTTGTTCGACAACGCCGGCAACACGTTGCGCAGCATCACCGGCACGGTGACGTAGGCCTTCACTTGCCACTCGCCCAAACCGATGGCCAGCCCCGCCTCACGCTGGCCCTTGTGAATGCTCAACAGCCCGCCACGGAACACTTCGGTCAGATAGGCCCCGGCGTACAGCGAAAGCGTGATGACGAACGAGGGAATTTTATCCAGGCGAATACCCAGGCTCGGCAAGGCGAAATAGATCAGCAGGATCAGCACCAGGATCGGCGTATTGCGGATCACCGTGACATACACCGAGGCCAGCAGCCGCAACGCGCGGTGCTTGCTCAGCAGCGCGAACGCCATCAGCAGGCCGATCACGCAACCGATGGCGATCGACACCAGCGCCAGGGAAAGGCCCAGGCCGAGCCCCGCCAGCAAGGTGTCGAAATCGCGCCACACGGCGGCAAAGTTCAACTGATAATTCATGGTCGACAGTACCTTCAACGGGGCGCCATCAAGGGGCGCCCCGGGCTCACGGGGTCATTTGAATTCGACGGGGAAACCGATGGCCGGCGACGGCAGCTCGACGCCGAACCACTGCTTGAACGACGCCGCGTAGGTGGGGAATTCCACGCCGGTCATGGCTTCATGCAAGGTGGTGTTGACGAAGTTCAGCCAGTCCTGGTCGCCGCGCTTGACCGCGCAGGCATAGGTTTGCGGACTCCAGGCGTAGGCCGGGCTGCGATAGCGGCCGGCGTTCTGCACCATCAGGTATTTAACCGAGGATTGGTCGGTGGCGGCCGCATCGGCGCGCCCGGAGTTCACCGCCTGGTACATCAGGTCGACGCTGTCGTACTGGTCGACCTTGGCCTTGGGCAGCGCCTGGTGCACCAACTCTTCGGCGTAGACGTTCTGCAGCACAGCTACGGTGACGTCATCGCCGGCGGCCTTGAGGTCTTCGATTTCCTTGTACTTGCTGTTGGCCGGCAGCAGCAGGCCCACACCCTCGCGGTAGTACGGCAAGGTGAACGCAACCTGCTGGGCGCGGCTGGCGGTAACGGTGATGAATTGGCAGCTCATGTCGACCTTGTCGGTCAAAAGGTTCGGAATCCGAGCATCGGACGACTGCACCACAAACTCGACTTTCTCCGGGTCATTGAACAGGCCCTTGGCGACCATCCGCGCGATGTCGATATCAAACCCCTGCAACTTGCCATCCGCTCCCTGGAAGTGCCACGGCGCATTGGTGCTGCCCGTGCCCACGATCAATTTCCCGCGCTGCAGCACGCTATCGAGCTTGCTGTCCGCCGCCTGAGCGACACCCATGGCAGCCGTCGTGGCCGCGAAGATAAAAACACACGCTTTGAACAAGGAAGGTCGGCGATGCATGGCAAGCACTCCTGAGTCAGTTTATTCCGCTATACCGGAATCTAGTATGTAACAACGGAATAGACAGCAGAAAGTGTGCCACAGCCATGCGGTATATGGATAAGGAAAATGGAAAACCAATGAAATCAGAAGGATGGCAAGTGCAGACGTATCAATAGGGACGCAGGCATCTGTGCAGGCACTGCTACTGTTGGCTACAGCATTCGGGTAGCAAGGCCCCATACAGGGAGCAAGCGATACTTTTGCGCACCAAAAGGGAGCCGTTCAACTGTCAACTCTGACAGTAGCGATGCCCGGCCGTGTTGCTTATGGTTGCAAACACTGACTCTGTCGATGAAGGGAAGCCCGCCATGAGTTCGTTCATCACCCACATCGCCTCATCGAAGGACTACCGCACAGCTCTCAAGACCTGGCGCCCGGTAGTCTTCTATTTCGGCCATCCCCACTGCTACGCCTGTAGCTGGGCCGAGCCGCTGTTTTGCAGCGTTGCCGAGACATTCAAGGATCGGGCGGTGATCTACACATTGAGTACCAGCGAATCGCCCCGACACCCGGACGTTACCGGGACACCCACGGTGCTGTTTTATAAGGATGGGAAGTTACGCCGCAAGCTCAAGGGCGTCGGTGATCAGGCTTCGCTAACCCAGAACTTTGCCGAACACATCGGCCGAACCAAACCCAGACGGCCGCGGCGTTCGCCTCGCCGTGACTTGCACTGGTTGCACGAACAACTGCGAACCTTGTGCCTGGTCTCTCGGGCACGGGGACTCCAAAGGTTGCGGCGAGGCAAGCCGGGCGCCTACCGCTTGGCCGCCTCGTCATAAACCTGGCTGCGCTCGCGCTTACCAACCGCGATCACTGTAACAACTAGCAAATCATCTACCACTCGGTAAACCAATCGATAGCCGGCGCTACGTAACTTGATTTTATAGGCGTTGCCCAGCCCATGCAGACGGTCTGCCTGGACATGCGGATTCACCAGTCGCTCCTCGAGCTTTTTCTTGAATTGCTCTTTGAGTGTTGCACCCAGTTTTTGCCATTCCTTCCAGGCTTTATCAGAAAATTCCAACTCATAGGTCATCAAGAGAAACCTTTATCGTTGGATCATTTTCACGCTCGCGGCATAGAGCAATCAGTTCCAGATCTTCAAGCCGATCCATCATGGCTTCATATTCTCGAGCGGGGACGCAATAAAATGCCGGCTCATTGCGGTTGAGGATTGCTACGGATAATCCTCCACCGGCAGCCACAGTGCCCATCGGATTTTTCTTGAGTTCGGAAATGCTGGCTACAACTTGAGAAAGCACAATATGTGTCATGAGATGAGTCCTTGAGCACTCTTAATGGCGCTAAAAATAGCACTCTAAAACACCTCTTACCACCGTTCAGCGTCCGCAAAACCTCACCCTGGACAACATCCGCAAATCCCCCTGGCGGTAATAATCATCCGTCCAGCTGTCATCCGCCGCCAGCGGCTTGACCTGCTTGAGCGCCAGTTTTTTCACGAAATAGCGAAAGCGGTAATGCTCATAGAAGCGCAGCAGCTCAAGCCCGTAGCGGTCGGCCAGATCGGTGTCGCCCTGGATGATGAGGTAGTTCTCGTCGTTGCCGCTGCTGGCTGCAGCGCTGAGGTTGTGGCTGCCGCTAATGATGGTCGGCGTGTCGCTGGTGAAGTCGGTGACGACGGCTTTGGTGTGCACCAGCAGATTGCCTTTCTGGCCTTTCATGTTTTCCCTGAGCCAGCCCTCCAGGCCGGTATTGAGCAGCGCAGTGGCGGCGAATTCGGCGGTGCGGTCGGCATGAAAACCGGTGATGCGGCTGCTGGTGTTCTGCAGCCCGTAACGCAGCACGTCGTCGTTGGGTTGGCCGAGCAGGGCATCGAGGATCCGGTCCGGCAAAGCGAAGGCGGTGACGAACAGCAGGTCTTTTTGGGCGGCATTGATGATATCGACGAAGCGATCCAGGTCGCCCTCTCCCGTACGCGGCGAGAACCCGGTGAACAAGGGTTCCTCGGGGGCCATGGGGTTGTTCCGGTTAATCCACTGACGCGTCGCCCCGACGTCCCCTGGTGCGGCCCAGATCTGCTCGAACACCTGGCGATAGCTGTCGCTGACCCGTGTATCGTCCAGCACATGAATAACGTTGGCCTGGCGGTAGACGCCATTGACGGTGAAATTGGTGCTGCCGCACAGCACGGACTCGGGGTGTAATGAACCGGCGTCGTCGACCTTGCTCAGCACGATGAACTTGTCGTGGAAAATATTGTGCGTGACGCGCCCGCGCTTGTTGGCCGCTGGCAGTGTTGCGAGGCTGGCTTCGTTGCGCAATGTACCGTCGTCTCCCGGCTCGGCGTGGTACAGCACCCGTACCCGCGCACCCCGTGCGAAAGCGGCGTTCACAGCATCGACGATCACCGGCAGTTCATATTCATAGATGGCGACGTCCAGGGCCCAACTGGCATTCAGGGCCCGGTCGATGAAACCGGTCAAGCGCCCCAGCAGACCGTTTTCCAGCCAGCGGCGCGGCGCGTCGGGCCAAGCATCGATGGACAGGTTTTTGTTGGCATCAATCAGCGCGTCCAGCTCGGGAAATTTGCGCTGGAAGGCCTGGCTGGCGGCCACGGCGCGGTTGAAGATGACCCCCTGGTTGCTAGGCTGGCCATCGTCACTGGTCACTGACACCTCAAGTGATTCCCCCAGTTGCGGCGTATCAGGGCTGCCATAGGCCAGGTGCACGCGGTAGTGAATTGCCACGCCGGGGTTGATGGCGTAGTCGGCCCAACGGAATTTCTGCAACGGTGCTTTATCGCTCGGCGTGGCGCGAAACTGCGGGAACGTGTGAACCTTGTCGGGGAAGGTCAGGCTATTGAACAGGAACAGCCAGGGCTTGGCGCCGTGCTGCTTCTCGATGGCAAAGCCGAGCAAACCCTTGCGCCGGGGTTCGGCCAGGTCCATGGCGAGCAACACACCGTTGGTGCCGGCGTAGGCCTTGACCCGAAAATCGTCCTGGGCGTTGGTGACGAGTACGCGCATGGTTCACTCCTGTGGGGGGCTGGCTGAGCATAGAACAGCGATCCGGGTTGAGGGGGCAGATCCGGGACCGAGGAGATGCCTTCGCGAGCAAGCCCGCTCCCACATTTGATCTCTGTGAACAGATAATGCGTGAACATCGCAGAACCTAGTGTGGGAGCGGGCTTGCTCGCGAAGGCGTCCGACCAGACACCTCGCACTCAAACCACCTCATCAATATGCCGATACTGCGCCCCCAACTGCCCCGCCAATTGCCGGGCCCGGCCCAGGCGAATCGGCCCGCGTTCGATGTCGATCAACAAGCATGGGCAATCAAGGGCCGGCAGTGACAGCGGCTCTTTGACTCGCCCATCGGTCATCAGCAACACCCGCTGTTGCTCAGCCGGGTAGCGCTTGCGCCGGGCCGTCAACCAGCGTCCGGCCTCGTTCAGCGCCGCCAGCAACGGTGTGCCGCCGCCGGCGCCGAGCCCGTCGAGCCAGTCCCGTAGCCCGGCCGAGGCCTTGAGCCCTTGCACCTGCCAGGCCGGTGCGCTGCCGCTGGCTGTCAGCAGTGCCAGCCGGGCGCGTTGGCGGTAGGCGTCATCGAACAGTTGTGCCAGCAGGCCTTTGCCATCGCTCAAGGCTTGATGACGACGAGTCGAGGCCGAGGCGTCGACGATGACCAGCCACAGCTCATGGGGCGAACGATGGCGTTGGTGAAAACGCAGGTCTTCGCGCAGGCGTGGACGGCCAATGAGCAAGGTGCCCGGCCAGTTCACCGCACCGCTGGTCGCCGCTTTGCCGCGGCCCTGGCGACCCTGGTCCAACCGCCCCGCACGGGGCCTGGCATTCACCCCCGCGGGCGAACGGGGGCGAATGCCTAGGGCTTTTTTGGCCAGCTCGGCACATCACGCCGAGTACCCGTGGGCAATGCCCGCGCCGGCAGGTCACCCCACTGGCCCTGGCCTTCGTCGGGCCTGGCGGTTTGATCGGCGGTGGATGGCGGCGTTTGGGACGGCGCAGGGGCCGAAGGCTCGTGCCTGCGATGACGCAACGCAAACTCGGCGACCGCATCAATGTCTTCTGCGGCAATGGCATCCGCCCCCCGCCACGCAGCATGCGCCCGGGCGGCCCGCAACCAGACCAGGTCGGCGCGCAAACCATCGACCCCGGCGGCAAAACAACGCTCGGTGATCTGCGCCAACGCCTGGTCATCCAGAGGAATCTGCATCAACCGATCGCGGGCCTGCTGGCAGCGTTCGCGCAACTGCTGCTGGGCCGGTTCCCACTGCGCACAGAACGCCGCCGGATCGCTGTCGAAATCCAGCCGTCGACGAATAATCTGCCCGCGCTCAACCGGTGCGGTGTGGCCGTCCAGGGCCACGTTCAGGCCGAAACGGTCGAGCAACTGCGGACGCAATTCACCCTCTTCCGGGTTCATGGTGCCGATCAATACAAAACGCGCCGGATGCCGGTGTGAGATACCGTCGCGCTCGATCAGGTTGGTGCCGCTGGCGGCCACGTCCAGCAGCAGGTCCACCAGGTGATCGGGCAGCAGGTTCACTTCATCGACATACAACACCCCGGCGTCGGCCTTGGCCAGAACGCCGGGAGAGAACTGCGCGCGCCCTTCCCCCAGGGCCGCGTCCAGATCCAGGGTGCCCACCAGCCGCTCTTCAGTGGCGCCCAAAGGCAAGGTAACGAACTGGCCGCTGGCCAACAGGTCCGCCAGGCCCCGGGCCAGCGTGGACTTCGCCATGCCTCGTGGGCCTTCGATGAGCACACCGCCGATTTTCGGATCGATCGCAGCCAGGCACAGGGCCAGTTTCAGGTCATCGGCCCCGACCACGGCGCAGAGCGGGAAATGAGGGGTGTCGGTCATGTTGAACTCTCAAAGGTGGTCGGTAACGTCAGTGTGAACAGAGTACTTGTGGCGAGGGGATTTATCCCCGCTGGGTTGCGAAGCGACCCCTTGTCCACCTCGGGGGCTGCTTCGCAGCCCAACGGGGATAAATCCCCTCGCCACAGATAAATCCCTTTGCCACAGGTCAACCCATCACAGGGATTGTGTCTAGCCCGTTGAATGGGCAAGTCAGTTGTCCTCTTCTATATCCAGCAACAAGTTCTCCAACGCCTCACGATACTCCCCAGGTGCCTGCCACATTCCCCGCTGCTGCGCTTCGAGCATGCGCTCGGTCATGTCGCGCAAGGCATCGGGGTTGTGCTGGCGGACGAAATTTCGGGTATCGGGGTCCAGTAGATAAGCATCGGCCAGCAAGGCGTACTGGTGATCGTCGATCAACTGCGTGGTGGCGTCGAAGGCGAACAGGTTGTCCACCGTCGCCGCCAGTTCAAATGCACCTTTATAGCCGTGACGTTTGATCCCGTCGATCCACTTCGGATTGGCCGCCCGGGACCGAATGACGCGGTTGAGCTCTTCTTTCAACGTGCGGATCTTTGGCAAGTCCGGCTGGCTGTGATCGCCGTGGTAACTGGCCGCCGTTGCGCCGCCAAGGGTCTCCACCGCCGCCAACATGCCGCCCTGGAACTGGTAGTAATCGTTGGAATCGAGCAGGTCGTGTTCGCGGTTGTCCTGGTTCTGCAACACCGCCTGCACCTGACTCAGGCGCCGGGAGAACTGCTCCCGGGCGGCGGTGCCTTCATCGCCGGCGCCGTAAGCGTAGCCGCCCCAATTCAGGTAGACCTGCGCCAGGTCTTCGCGGCTCTGCCACAGGCGGCCGTCGATGGCGCCCTGCACACCTGCGCCGTAGGCGCCGGGCTTGGCACCGAAGATCCTCCATCCGGCCTGACGGGCCGCGACCTCCGGTTCAAGGCCCGATTCCAACAGGGCCTGGCGCTCGCTGCGCACCTTCGCCGCCAAGGGGTTCATGTCATCCGGTTCGTCGAGGGCGGCGACGGCCTGCACCGCCGCATCGAACAGGCGGATCAGATTGGCAAAGGCGTCCCGGAAGAACCCGGAGACCCGCAGCGTGACATCGACCCGAGGCCGGTCCAGCAGGCTCAACGGCAGGATCTCGAAATCATCGACTCGCTGGCTGCCCGTAGCCCACACCGGACGCACGCCCATCAACGCCATGGCCTGGGCCATGTCGTCGCCGCCGGTGCGCATGGTGGCGGTGCCCCACACCGAAAGCCCCAATTGACGCAGGTGATCGCCGTGATCCTGCAAGTGCCGCTCAAGGATCAGGGACGCCGACTGAAAACCGATGCGCCACGCCGTGGTAGTCGGCAGGTTGCGCACCTCCACCGAAAAGAAATTGCGCCCGGTGGGCAACACATCCAGACGTCCGCGACTCGGCGCACCACTAGGACCGGCCGGCACGAAACGTCCGCCCAAGGCATCGAGCAAGCCACGCATTTCCGCCGGGCCGCAGGCGTCCAGACGCGGAGCCACGACGCCGCGCAGGTTTTCGATAATGCTGTTCACCGTCTCCCAACCCGGCGCCTCAAGTTGCGCGACCACGCCTTCCAGGGCCTGCTCGATCAATTGCCCGGCGAACAATTCCAGACGTTCACGAGTATCGCCAGCGGTACGCCAAGGTTCGTTGCTGATCCGACGCAAGGCTTCGGGACAAGCGCCGGTCCAGGGTTCGGCCAGCGCACAATCGAGCGGATCGAAACCCAGCGCGAAGGCCTTGGCCAGCGCCCGCAGCAAACTCGACTGCGCGCCCTTGCCATCACCCCGGGGAATGCGCAGCAACGCCAGCAAGGTGTCGATGCGCAAACGTTGCGTGGGCGACTCGCCAAAAATGTGCAGGCCGTCGCGGATCTGCGACTCCTTCAGATCGCACAAGTAGGTGTCCAGGCGTGGCAGCCAGATTGCCACGTCAGCATCGCCGTCCAGTTGCAACTCGCGGTCGATGTGGGTTTCGCGCACCAGATTCAGAATGTCTCGCTGCAGTTCCCGGGCGCGGCGTGGGTCGAGCAGTTGCGCTTCGTAGTATTCGTCAGCCAACAGCTCGAGGTTACGCAGCGGCCCATAGGTTTCGGCCCGGGTCAGCGGCGGCATCAAGTGATCGATGATCACGGCCTGGGTGCGTCGCTTGGCCTGGGCGCCCTCGCCCGGGTCATTGACGATGAACGGATAAATGTTCGGCAACGGTCCCAGCAGCGCATCCGGCCAGCAGCTTTCCGACAGCCCGACGCCCTTGCCCGGCAGCCATTCGAGGTTGCCGTGCTTGCCGACATGAATCAGCGCGTGGACGCCGTAGGTGTTACGCAGCCAGAAATAAAACGCCAGGTAGCCGTGGGGCGGCACCAGGTCCGGGTCGTGGTACACGGCGCTCGGATCGACCTGATAGCCTCGGGCCGGCTGGATGCCGACGAACGTCAGGCCCAGGCGCACACCCGCGATCATCAGTCGGCCATCGCGGAACATCGGATCCTGTTCGGGTGAGCCCCAACGCTCCAGCACCGCCTGGCGATTGGCCTCGGGCAATGCGTCGAACATGGCCCGGTAAGCCTCCAGTGCCAGGCTCTGATGACAGGGCCGCAGGTCGAGACTGTCCAGGTCGTTGCTCACACCGCCGAGTAGCTGCTGGATCAAAGCGGTGCCGCTCGCAGGCAGTTCGGTCGGCAGCGGATAGCCCTCGGCCTGCAAGGCCCGCAGGATATTCACCGCCGCCGCGGGGGTGTCCAGGCCGACGCCGTTACCGATGCGCCCATCCCGGGTCGGGTAGTTGGCGAGGATCAGCGCCACGCGCTTTTGCGAATTGGGCAGGCACGCCAGGTTCGTCCAGCGCCACGCCAGCTCAGCGACAAAATCCATGCGTTCGGGCACGGCGCGGTAGCAGACCACATCGCTCTGGCTGCGCTCGCTGCGCCAGGCCAGGTCCTTGAAACTGATGGGGCGACTGATGATCCGCCCGTCCAGTTCCGGCAGGGCAATGTGCATCGCCAGATCCCGCGGGCCCAGGCCCTGCTCACTGGCGCGCCAGCCCGGCTCGTTGTCCTGGGCGCAGATCGCCTGGATCACCGGGACGTTGCGGCGAAACGGTCGCAAATGTGGCGCTTCGGGGCTCGATTGGGCGAAGCCGGTGGTGTTGAGGATCACCCCTGCCGCCACCTCATCCAGCCAGTCTTCAACCAAGGCCAGGCAACCGGGCTCCTTGAGGCTCGCCACGGCAATTGGCAAGGGATTGAGCCCCGCCGCTTGCAGGCGCTGGCAAAACACGTCGATGAATGCCGTGTTCGCCGCTTGCAGGTGGGAGCGATAAAACAGCACCGCCGCCACCGGCTGCCCGACCTGCCAGTCGCTATGCCAATCGCCCAGGGTGGCGTTGGTTCTTTCCGGATGGTAGATCGCCGTGCGCGGCAGGGGTTGGGGTTCGCCCCAAGGATAGTCGCGACCGAACCATTGGCTGGCCAGGTTATGGAACAGATCCAGGGCATTGCCCAACCCGCCTTGGCGCAGGAACTGCCAGAGCCGGTCCCGATCCTCATGGGGTACGTTGCTCAAATCGCTGAGTTCCGGGTCCGGCCGATCGTCCCCCGGCACCAGGATCAGCTTCACCCCGCGCCCGGCCAGTTCCATAAGGCGTTCAATGCCGTAGCGCCAATAACCGATGCCACCATGCAGGGAAAGCAGGATGACCTTGGCGTGACGCAACACGTCGTCGAAATACAGATCCACCGAGGCGTGGTTTTGCACCTGCATCGGGTTGGCGAGGCGAAACTGCGGATAGTCGTCTGGCAACTGCCGCGCCGCTTCGGCCAGCAGCGCCAGGCTGGAGTCACCGCTGCACAGGATCACCAGCTCGGCGGGGGTTTGTCCGAGATCGGCAATGTTGTCGTCCGACACGAAACCGCCGGGCTGGGTCCTGAGCAGGTGCATGGCTTAGACGCTGAGGGCTGCGCGCAACTGCGCTTCGAGCAACCCGGCATCCAGCGCCTGGCCGATCAACACCAGACGGGTGACCCGCGCTTCATCGGCGCCCCACTGACGGTCGAAATGTTTGTCGAAGCGCGTGCCCACGCCCTGGATCAGCAAACGCATTGGCTTGCCAGGAATCGCCGCGAACCCCTTGACCCGCAGCACGCCGTGCTGCACCACCAATTGGGTCAGTGCGTCCAGCAGCAGGCTTTCGTCGGCCTGGGGCAGTTCGATGGAAATGGAGTCGAACGCGTCATGATCATGGTCGTCATCGTCGCCGTCATGGTGATGGTCGTGATGGCTGTGACGGCTGTCGATGTGTTCCTCGGAGCCGGCGCCCAGGCCGATCAACACGTCCAAAGGCAGGCGGCCGCTGCTGGCTTCGATGACCTTGACCGCCGGCGGCAGCTCTTCGGCCACTTCCAGGCGCACCTTGGCCAGGTCTTCAGGACTGATCAGGTCGGCTTTGTTGAGGATCACCAGGTCGGCGCTCGCCAGTTGGTCGGCGAACAGCTCGTGCAGCGGTGATTCGTGGTCCAGGTTGGGGTCAAGTTTGCGCTGGGCATCGACCTGGTCGGGGAACGCGGCGAACGTGCCGGCGGCCACGGCCGGGCTGTCGACCACAGTGATCACCGCATCGACGGTGCAAGCGCTACGGATTTCCGGCCACTGGAAAGCCTGGACCAGGGGTTTGGGCAGCGCCAGGCCGGAGGTTTCGATAAGGATGTGATCGAGGTCACCGCGCCGCGCCACCAACTCGCGCATCACCGGGAAAAACTCTTCCTGTACGGTGCAGCACAGGCAACCGTTGGCCAGCTCATAGACGCGACCGCTGGCTTCTTCTTCGGTGCAGCCGATCGAGCACTGCTTGAGGATTTCGCCGTCGATGCCCAGCTCACCGAACTCGTTGACGATCACCGCGATGCGCCGTCCCTGGGCGTTGTCGAGCATGTGCCGCAGCAAGGTGGTTTTACCCGAGCCGAGGAAACCGGTGACGATGGTGACAGGGAGTTTGGCCAGTGTTTTCATCGGATGCCCTTTGGCAAGGTGGCGGGCAAACGGGACGACAATCCGCACGCTTGAGCGCACGCGGAAGATTTCGCCACCGGATCACCCCGCCCGGTTGTAGTGAGAATCTGTTTCGAGGCAGGTCTCCTGGCTGACGGTGGGCCAGTCAGTCGACTGGCAGTTGCTGCGCCTTCCCGTGCACCCTTGGTAAAAGAGCATGCACAGTGGCCTTGCAGAAACATCACCGTTCACAGTTGCGGGGGCAGCCGCGGCTTGGACCGCGTTCCCTTCTTAGCTTCGGCCAATGCCGAAGAACCTCGAAGGCGCAAGGCTACGCAGGGTGTGGGGGCGGGTCAATCTCCAGAGAGCTCTGCGGTGCACATGCTACCGCCTTCGCGAGCAAGCCCGCTCCCACACTGGATCTATATTGATTTCAAATTTTGGGCCTGGTGACGATCCAGTGTGGGAGCGGGCTTGCTCGCGAAAGATGCGACTCGGTTTCAGCCTGTAAACCCATGCCAATTGACGCCCAGCCCCCGCCCATGCTCTCCTGTGCGCCTAGTTACGGGTGCCCTTCACAGGGTGAAACGGGAAACCGGTGAATCGTGTGCTTGCTTGCCAGGCCACGTCAGTCCGGTGCTGCCCCCGCAACGGTAAGCGAGAGAAGCGTCAGATCCACTGTGCATGCCCTGCTACAACAAGGGCGCATGGGAAGGTGACGCTTGCCGGCCAGGTACAAGCCCTGCCCCTCGCGAGCCCGGAGACCGGCCCATGACTCATGCATCAACAAACCCGCGGTGGGCGGGCGCTGTTCGAACCTTGGCGGGCCTGCGCCCGGGGTTTCATTGCGCTCGATTCACCCGATGACAAGACCATAGGGAAGCGCCATGTCGACCATCAGCAGCACCGCCCGTACCGCCAGCAGCTCCACAACCCTGAGCCAGCGCCTGAGCGCAGCGATTTTCGCCTCGATTCTCGGCGCGGGCCTGGTCTATTTCGCCGGTTTCTCCCATATCGAAGCGGTGCACAACGCGGCCCACGACACCCGCCACAGCGCCGCATTCCCGTGCCATTGAGACCTGACGACATGATCAAGCGTATCGCGCAAACCGCCGGTTTCAGCGGATTGCTGGCCGCCCTGCTGCTGACCCTCCTCCAGAGTTTCTGGGTATCGCCGCTGATTCTGCAGGCCGAAACCTACGAAAGCGCCCCGGCTACCGAGCTCCATGAACACACCGCTGGGGCTGCTCATTCCCATGACACCGAAGCGTGGGAGCCGCAAGACGGTTGGCAACGACTGCTCTCCACCACCGGCGGCAATCTGGTGGTCGCGGTGGGTTTCGCCCTGATGTTGGCGGGTTTGTACACCTTGCGTGCGCCGACTCGCACGTCCCAGGGATTGCTCTGGGGTCTGGCCGGTTATGCCACTTTCGTCCTGGCGCCCACCCTTGGCCTGCCACCGGAGCTGCCTGGCACGGCAGCGGCCGATCTGGCCCAGCGGCAGATGTGGTGGATCGGCACGGCGGCGTCCACCGCGGTGGGCATCGCCCTGATTGTCTTCGGCAGGCATTGGTTGCTCAAACTGCTAGGCGTGGCGACCTTGCTGGTGCCCCATGTCATCGGCGCGCCGCAGCCTGAGGTCCACTCGATGCTGGCGCCCGAAGCACTTGAAAGCCAGTTCAAGCTCGCCTCGCAAGTGACCAACGTCGCGTTCTGGCTAGCGCTGGGTCTGGTCAGCGCGTGGTTGTTCCGTCGCGGCAACCAGGCTCACCACGACGCATGAGCACCGGGCCGATCCTGGTGGTCGGCCTGGGCTGTCAGCGCGGCTGCCCGGCCAGCACATTGCGGGCGATGCTTGATCAGACGCTGCTGGCGCACGGCATTGAGCTCTCTGGGGTTGGAGCCTTGGCCAGTATCGACCTCAAGCAAGACGAGCCGGGTCTGCTGGAGCTGGCCGAGCAACTGAAGTTGCCGCTGACCTGTTTCAATGCCGGGCAATTGTCCAGCTACCAGGCGCGGCTCAGCCACCGCTCCGAGATCGCTTTTGAGCGCACCGGTTGCTATGGCATCGCCGAAAGCGCCGCCCTGGCCCTGGCCGACCGGTTGGGCACGACGCCCGCAACATTGCTGATTCCCCGCCAGAAAGGCCCCGGCGTCACGCTGGCATTGGCGGTCACGGCCTAAATCCCGATAATTCGCGCCCTCGATCATGAGCGATCTTCATTCAGCGTCGCTCACTCACCTTTTAGGAATCGGTCATGACCGTTTATTTCATTGGCGCCGGCCCTGGCGACCCGGAACTGATCACTGTCAAAGGCCAGCGACTGATCCGCAGCTGCGCGGTGATCATCTACGCCGGCTCCCTGGTGCCCATGGCCGTGCTGGAAGGCCACAGCGCCGAACAGGTGGTCAACAGCGCCGAGCTGCACCTGGAGCAGATTATCGAGTTGATCAAGGCCGCTCATTTCAAGGGCCAGGACGTGGCTCGGGTACACTCCGGCGACCCGAGCCTGTACGGTGCCATCGGCGAGCAGATTCGTTGCCTGCGGGAACTGGACATCCCGTTCGAGATCATCCCCGGCGTGACCGCGACCTCAGCCTGCGCCGCCCTGCTGGGCGCCGAACTGACCTTGCCAGACGTCTCCCAAAGCCTGATCCTCACCCGCTACGCGGACAAAACCGCGATGCCCGCCGGCGAAGAACTCGGCAGCCTGGCGCAGCACGGGGCGAGCATGGCGATTCACTTGGGCGTCAATCATCTGGAAAAAATCGTCAGCGAACTGCTGCCCCACTACGGCGCGGATTGCCCGATTGCGGTGATTCACCGGGCGACATGGCCGGATCAGGATTGGGTGGTGGGTACGCTGGCTGATATCGCCGAAAAGGTCCAGGCCAAGGGCTTTCGGCGCACGGCACTGATCCTGGTGGGACGCGTGCTGGGTAATGATGTGTTCAGTGAGTCGTCACTGTACCGCGCCGGGCATGCGCATCTCTACAGACCCTGAAAACACAACTTTGAGAGCGAGCTTGCTCGCGATAGCAGTGGGTCAGATAGCTGATGATGTTGAATGTGGCGCAGCCTTCGCGAGCAAGCCCGCTCCCACAGGGATTTGCGGCGATTAAAAAATCGAACATCACTGCGGACCCAATGTGGGAGATTCTATGTTGCAGGGCAACCCTGCAACATAGGTGTCGGCTGGTACTCGCTCTGATTTTTCATCAAAGCAAATGCCACCCGGCATAACTTTCGGGCCAGCACCACCAATGCCTGGGTTTTTGAGAAACCTCTCGCCAGGTATGACTCGTAGAACGGCTTCCATCTAGGCGAGCGGCGTGCTGTCATTGCAGCGATATGAGCCAATCGGCGTATCTCTGAATCGCCCTTCTTGGTGAGGTGCCGTTGACCCTTCTTTTTTCCGGAGTCATCGACCCTCAAGTCCATCCCCAAAAACGCGATAAATGCATCGCTGTCCGCAAAATCACCTCGCATGAAACTCGTCGCCAATCCAGTAGCGACCAGTTCACCAACGCCCTCGATGGCTTTGCAGCGGCCGATATTCGCCTCAATTCCCGCTTCTTTGCTGACTTTTCGTAGCAACTTCTGAATGGCCTGAATCGCCTGTTCGAACGCCTTTTGCTGAGTGGCCAGCGTTTTTTTTAACAGAGGCTCATCGTGCCAGCTCAACATCAGGCCGGTATGGTTCTTGACCAGCGTCGCACGCCTATGAAGCAGGCTTTTTAACGTCGTGTAGGCTTTCGGTGGCGGGCTCCAGAGCCGCAACTCGTGCTGTTCATTGGTTAAATACCGCGCCAGCAGACGAGCATCACAAGGATCGTTCTTAGCCCGCTGGCCGATGCCGCGACGATAATTGCTCACCCGATAAGCATCCACGACATAGACCTGATGCCCCATCGCATGAGCCAGCTCGACGGTGTCCAGGTGGTAGATGTTGGTTGCTTCGACGGCTAGAGCACTTTGGGCGGGCAACGTTTTAAGCCAGCGTTTGAGGGATGTTCGGTCATTCTTGATGGTGTCAGTGGTTTGCAGGTCATAGCGATAAACAACAACTTCGGCCTTGGCTATATCAATACCAACAACCGTCTGCGAGGTAAGGATTGTCATAGCGAATCCTCGGAGCTAGGGTTTAGGTGCTTGTCGGGGTCTACCTTTGCGCTGGCTTGCCTCTATTGTCGGTTTTACCGATGAATTCCTTATTGGCGCTTTGGGTAGAAGGGGCGGGACGAGAAGTCTCCCACGGTCCGTACTGGCTAGAGTCGGAATCGAGCTTTTAGTCCCGCCCACCCCTTCAAGTCTAAACATACAAGCGAGCCTGCTCGCGATAGCGGTGGGTCAGCTTGCGAGGATGTCGGATCCGCGCCCATAAAAAACGGCGCTCACGGGCGCCGTTTTTGTATTCGCAGCGAACACCTATCAGTAGTAGGCGTTTTCTTTCTGCGTGTGGTCGGTCACGTCGCGCACGCCCTTGAGCTCCGGGATACGCTCGAGCAAGGTGCGCTCGATGCCTTCCTTCAAGGTCACGTCAGCCTGGCCGCAGCCCTGGCAGCCGCCGCCGAACTGGAGCACGGCGATGCCGTCTTCCACTACATCGATCAGCGAAACCTGGCCGCCGTGGCTGGCCAGCCCCGGGTTGATTTCGGTTTGCAGGTAATAATTGATGCGCTCGTTGACCGGGCTGTCGGCATTGACCATCGGCACCTTGGCGTTCGGCGCCTTGATGGTCAACTGGCCGCCCATGCGGTCGGTGGCGTAATCAACCACCGCATCGTCCAGAAACGCTTCGCTGAACGAGTCGATGTAAGCGGTGAAGCTCTTGAGCCCCAACGCGGTGTCTTCGGATTTCTCTTCCCCCGGCTTGCAGTAGGCAATGCAGGTTTCGGCGTACTGGGTGCCGGGCTGGGTGATGAAGACGCGGATCCCGATACCCGGAGTGTTCTGCTTGGACAGCAGGTCAGCCAGGTAATCGTGGGCGGCATCGGTAATGGTAATGGCGGTCATGGAAATTCCTCGCAGGCTTGCCGGCAGTTTACGCCAATCATCGCGCCGGACAAAGTCCTAGTATTTTTGTCGGAAAAGCTCCCGGATATCCTGATCAGAGGTTCTGATAGCGATTCATGTCCAATACGCCACTTTCCAGTGGCTCCACCTCCTGCATATAGCGGCTCAGGTCATGGAAGTACTGCCAGAACTGCGGGTGGCTGCGCCGGACACCCCAGCGCTCGACAATCCGCTCGAACGCCTGCCCGTCCCGGGCGCGTTCCATGGCGTCGACAAAGGCCGGCACTTGCTCGACGGGAATGTTGAAGATGAAGTTCGGGTAGCTGCTCAGCACGCCCGGATAGACCGTCAAGGTGTCCAGCCCCGGTTGGTATCGCAGCGCCTCGCCGAGCAAAAATGCCACGTTACTGTGGGCGCGGTTGCGCAGCAGGCTGTAGACCTCACGGTGGCCGCCGGCGGTTTCGATGCGCAGCATGGTCGCTTCCGGTAACTGGTTGATGACGCTCAGGCCCGCCGCCGGTCTGGAAGCCAGGCGACTGAGGGCCTGTTCGGCGTTCTGTAAGGCCGGGTCGATGTTCGGGCGCGAGCAATAGGCGCCATCACAGCGGTTGATCGGATCGGGCCGCGCGTTCAAGTCGCCGTAACGGACCAGTAATTGCCGGACGAAATCGCGCTTGGGGTCGCTTTCGTCAAGCTTGAGAGCGGTCGGTTTGTCGCCGTCGATGGCCTCATAATCGAGCCACATTTTGAATTTTCCACCCGACTGATACCAATCGTTGAGGTAGTCCTCACGGGAGTCGGCTGGCATCAGGCGCAGGAAGTTCTGCTCCGCACCGTTGCGAATCAGGTCGAAATACAGTCGGGTCTGGGCCTGGTGGGACACGTTGCCGAACACGTCGAAGTTCACCGCCAACTGATAATAAGTGCGTTCCAGCAATGGAAAGTCGAACAGCCACATCGTCTGCGGCACCTCGCCAATCAGGCCCTTGGTGACCGAAGCACTGTCGAAATGCCGGAAAATGCTCAGCAAGGCATTGTCGTTGCCGGCCCACAGCGTCGACCAACTGGGCGCAGGCAGGTCGGCATAGTTGTCGCGACGCAAGGCTTCGTACTCGTTGCGCTTGTCCCGATAGTCCAGCCACAGACCCAGGACGCTGCCCACGTCGTCATTCTGCCCAGGCATCGCCAGCAACGGCGTGGCCTGGCCGCGGTAATTCGGATCGGTGATGTACAGGTCATGTTCGGGTGCCTGGAACAGCGCCCAGAAGTTGTCACGAATCACGTCCGTGGCGATCTGGCCCCGGCAAACCGGGCCACGGATAAAGGTGCGCACGAAATACTCGGCGTTATCGAGCATGAACTGATAGCGAGCCTGGGCCGGGATCGCTTCGAAGGTGGTGAACGGGTTGGCCCGACGCTCCGGCCCGTACCCCGGCAACGCAGTGACCTGCCACCTGCCGCTGTAGAACAGGCTCTTGATCCGCGCCATTTTCGCCGCGCTCAACCCGTAGGTGATGTGGGTCTTATGCACGATCACCCCTTGCACTGGCCAGAGCCGGTAATACATGCGGGTGCCGGGATCATCGTTCGGGCGGCGGGTGTTGATCAGGTCGATTGGCTGGCCAGTAGGCGTGCGCGAACGTACCCACTGGAAGAAATGCCCCGGCTCGCCATCCTTGAAGTAAATGTGCGCCAGGAACCAGTGCTCGAATAACCAACGGCCCACCAGGCTTTCCCGGGCGCCGGGGGCATTGAGCAGGTTTTCCCACTGCACCACCTGCAAGGCTTCGGCGGCGCTCGGCGCCAGCGCTTGCTGATCGATGGGAGCCCCGGCGGCGAGCCAGCGCTGCAAGGTCTGATATTGCTGATCGGTCAGGCCAGTGACAGCCAGGGGCATGCCTTCCCTGGGATGCGCGGCAGCGTACTCGTCGAATTGCCCCGGCATCGGGCAACTGTTGTCACGGTTAAGCCCCAGCACGATGTCTTGCGGCAGCTTGGCGTTGGGTTGCAACGCTGTGTTGTGCCCCAGTTCGAGCATCTGCGCCATCAGCGCGGCCTGACTGCCTTGAGCATCCAGCACGGAATAGAAGCCTTTGCGCTGCCAGGCCCGCTGGCCGGAAGCGTCATAGAACAAGCGGGTAGGCTCGGCAGCCAGGCGCCGCTCACCGTCATAGACCGGCAGCTTGCTCGCGCCCCGGGACGCGCCTTCGCCACTGCCCAGGTTCAGCTGGCACGCAGCGTCATAGCACGCGTGGCAGGCCACGCATTTTTCCGTGAAGATCGGCTGGATGTCGCGGGTGTAGGAAATCGCCGGCGCGGGATCCTTTGCCGCTGAGTTCAAAGACAACAGCAGCAACAGACTGCCGAATAAGACGCGGTACGGCATGTCTCGGTCCCGAAGAGATAGTCCGGCGATTCTACCGGGCCGGCATCGCCTTGCAAACATGAGCAAAATTCATGCAAAACCGCCCATGATCAAATCCTGTACAGGTTTGCTATCATCCCCGCCTTCGTAATGGTCTTTTTCCAGGTAGTCCTATGTCTGATCGCAGTGCTCGCCTTTATCTTCTCCAGCAAGCCCTCAAGGAACGCATTCTGATCCTCGACGGCGGCATGGGCACGATGATCCAGAGCTACAAGCTTGAGGAACAGGACTACCGCGGTAAGCGTTTCGCCGACTGGCCAAGCGACGTCAAGGGCAACAATGATTTGTTGGTACTGAGTCGCCCGGATGTGATCGGCGCCATCGAAAAAGCCTACCTGGATGCCGGCGCGGACATCCTGGAAACCAATACTTTCAATGCCACCCAGGTGTCCCAGGCCGACTACGGCATGCAAAGCCTGGCCTACGAGCTGAACCTGGAAGGCGCGCGCCTGGCCCGAAAAGTGGCCGACGCCAAGACCCTGGAAACACCGGACAAGCCGCGCTTCGTTGCCGGCGTGCTGGGTCCGACCAGCCGCACCTGCTCGCTGTCGCCAGACGTCAACAACCCCGGCTATCGCAACGTAACCTTCGACGAACTGGTGGAGAACTACACCGAGGCCACCAAGGGCCTGATCGAAGGCGGCGCCGACCTGATCCTGATCGAAACCATTTTCGACACCCTGAACGCCAAGGCAGCTATTTTCGCCGTGCAAGGGGTGTATGAGGAATTAGGCGTCGAACTGCCGATCATGATCTCCGGCACCATCACCGACGCGTCCGGCCGCACCCTGTCCGGCCAGACCACCGAAGCCTTCTGGAACTCCGTCGCCCACGCCAAGCCGATTTCCGTGGGCCTGAACTGCGCGTTGGGCGCCAGCGAGTTGCGCCCGTACCTCGAAGAGCTGTCGAACAAGGCCAGCACCCACGTATCGGCG
This sequence comes from Pseudomonas hefeiensis, assembly GCF_030687835.1. Taxonomy (NCBI): domain Bacteria; kingdom Pseudomonadati; phylum Pseudomonadota; class Gammaproteobacteria; order Pseudomonadales; family Pseudomonadaceae; genus Pseudomonas; species Pseudomonas hefeiensis. The sequence goes on along the minus strand of NZ_CP117449.1, from coordinate 2,315,273 downwards.
CACCCGAACGCCGGGCTGCCCAATGAATTCGGTGAATACGACGAACTGCCGGTGGACACTGCCAAGGTCATCGAAGAGTTTGCCCAGAGCGGCTTCCTGAACATCGTCGGCGGCTGCTGCGGCACCACGCCTGCGCATATCGAAGCCATCGCCAAAGCCGTAGCCGGCTACGCGCCGCGACAGATTCCACAGATTCCCCGGGCTTGCCGCCTGTCGGGCCTGGAACCGTTCACCATTGATCGCAGCTCCTTGTTCGTCAACGTCGGCGAGCGGACCAACATCACCGGTTCGGCCAAATTCGCCCGGCTGATCCGCGACGACAACTACACCGAAGCCCTGGAAGTGGCCCTGCAGCAGGTCGAGGCCGGCGCCCAGGTGATCGACATCAACATGGACGAGGGCATGCTCGATTCGAAGAAGGCCATGGTGACCTTCCTCAATCTGATTGCCGGTGAACCGGACATCTCCCGCGTGCCGATCATGATCGACTCCTCGAAATGGGAAGTGATCGAAGCAGGCCTCAAGTGCATCCAGGGCAAGGGCATCGTCAACTCCATCAGCATGAAGGAAGGCGTCGAGCAGTTCATCCATCATGCCAAGCTGTGCAAGCGCTACGGTGCCGCCGTGGTGGTGATGGCCTTCGACGAGGCCGGCCAGGCCGACACCGAAGCGCGCAAGAAGGAAATCTGCAAGCGCTCCTACGACATCCTGGTCAATGAAGTCGGCTTCCCGCCGGAAGACATCATCTTCGACCCGAACATCTTCGCCGTCGCCACCGGTATCGAAGAACACAACAACTATGCCGTGGACTTCATCAACGCCTGCGCCTACATCCGCGACGAACTGCCTTATGCGCTGACCTCCGGTGGCGTGTCCAACGTGTCCTTCTCGTTCCGGGGCAACAACCCGGTGCGCGAGGCGATTCACTCGGTGTTCCTGCTGTATGCAATCCGCTCGGGCCTGACCATGGGCATCGTCAACGCCGGCCAACTGGAGATCTACGACCAGATCCCGCTGGAACTGCGCGACGCCGTGGAAGACGTGATCCTCAACCGCACGCCTGAAGGCACCGACGCCCTGCTCGCCATCGCCGACAAGTACAAGGGCGACGGCAGCGTCAAGGAAGCGGAGACCGAAGAGTGGCGTGGCTGGGAAGTGAACAAGCGCCTGGAACACGCGCTGGTCAAGGGCATTACCACGCACATCGTCGAAGACACTGAAGAGTCTCGCCAGTCTTTCGCCCGCCCGATCGAAGTCATCGAAGGCCCGCTGATGGCCGGCATGAACATCGTCGGCGACCTGTTCGGCGCGGGCAAAATGTTCCTGCCCCAGGTAGTGAAATCCGCCCGGGTGATGAAGCAGGCCGTGGCTCACCTGATTCCGTTCATCGAGGCGGAAAAAGGCGACAAGCCGGAAGCCAAGGGCAAGATCCTCATGGCCACGGTCAAGGGCGACGTCCACGACATCGGCAAGAATATCGTCGGCGTGGTGCTCGGTTGCAACGGCTATGACGTGGTCGACCTGGGCGTGATGGTGCCGGCGGAGAAGATCCTGCAGGTGGCCAAGGAGCAGAAGTGCGACATCATCGGGCTGTCCGGCCTGATCACTCCGTCCCTGGACGAGATGGTGCATGTGGCCCGCGAGATGCAGCGCCAGGACTTCCACCTGCCCCTGATGATCGGTGGCGCCACGACCTCCAAGGCCCACACGGCGGTGAAGATCGAACCCAAGTACAGCAACGACGCAGTGATCTACGTCACCGACGCCTCGCGCGCCGTGGGCGTGGCCACCCAGTTGCTGTCCAAGGAACTCAAGCCGGCATTCGTCGAGAAAACCCGTCTGGAGTACATCGACGTTCGCGAGCGCACCGCCAACCGCAGCGCCCGTACCGAACGCTTGAGCTACCCGGCCGCGGTGGCGAAGAAGCCGCAGTTCGACTGGAGCAGCTACCAGCCGGTCAAGCCGACCTTTATCGGCGCGCGGGTGCTGGACGATATCGACCTCAACGTGCTGGCCGAATACATCGACTGGACACCGTTCTTCATCTCGTGGGACCTGGCCGGCAAGTACCCGCGCATCCTGACCGACGAAGTGGTCGGGGAAGCGGCTACCGCACTGTACGCCGATGCCCGGGCGATGCTGCGCAAGCTCATCGACGAGAAACTCATCAGCGCCCGCGCCGTGTTCGGCTTCTGGCCGGCCAACCAGGTGCATGACGACGATCTGGAAGTCTATGGCGAGGATGGCAAGCCACTGGCCCGCCTGCATCACCTGCGCCAGCAGATCATCAAGACTGACGGCAAGCCGAACTTCTCCCTGGCCGACTTCGTCGCCCCCAAGGACAGTGGCGTGACCGACTACGTGGGCGGCTTCATCACCACCGCCGGCATCGGCGCCGAAGAAGTCGCCAAGGCCTACCAGGAAGCCGGCGACGACTACAACTCGATCATGGTCAAAGCCCTGGCCGACCGCTTGGCCGAGGCCTGCGCCGAATGGTTGCACCAGCAGGTGCGCAAGGAACATTGGGGCTACGCCAAGGACGAGCGCCTGGACAACGACGCCCTGATCAAGGAGCAATACACCGGCATCCGCCCAGCCCCCGGCTACCCGGCCTGCCCGGATCACACCGAGAAGGCCACCTTGTTCCGCCTGCTTGACCCCGCGGCCAGCGAACTGAAGGCTGGACGCAGCGGCGTATTCCTCACCGAACATTACGCCATGTTCCCGGCGGCAGCCGTCAGCGGCTGGTATTTCGCCCATCCCCAGGCGCAATACTTCGCCGTGGGCAAGATCGACAAGGATCAGGTCCAGAGCTATACCGCGCGCAAAGGCCAGGACTTGAGTGTGACTGAGCGCTGGCTGGCACCGAATTTGGGTTACGACAACTAAGAGCTTTTAAAACATCGCGGGCTTCGCCAGCGCCTACAGGGTTTGGTGTATTCCTGTAGGCGTTGCCGCAGGCTGCGATCTTTTGTCTATGCTTGTTCCAAACCCATGGCAGACGAGGGATTTATGGACGATCCGATCGACAACAAGCCGCCTACCCTGTGGCAGATGATGCACAGCGTGCTGGCTGCCGCTTTCGGCGTGCAAAGCGGCAAGAATCGCGCCCGTGACTTCACCCACGGCAAGCCGAGCCACTTCGTGGTATTGGGCATCGTCTTCACGGTGATCTTCGCCCTGACGCTGTTTGGCATCGTCAAGCTGGTGGTGCACCTGGCGGGGTTGTAGAAATATCTGACTAAAAACACATAACCCTGTGGGAGCGAGCCTGCTCGCGATAGCGGTTTGTCAGTCACCTCATGGCTGACTGAACCACCGCTATCGCGAGCAGGCTCGCTCCCACAGTTTTTTTCACCACCGCTCTATTGGTGACTGACCCAGAACACCGCGGTGCCCACCACCAGGATAATCAGAAACAAAATGGCCCAGGCATCAACAGAACTGTCGCTTTTCCTTGCTTTGGTCGGATTGCTCATTGCATCGCCTCTTGTCGGTTTTGTAGGTGATTGCATAGGGACTCGACCACAGTTAAGACGATGATTGCCCGCACGACAAATGTGGGTTAGGCAATAATCAATCCCATTAGTCGATTTGGTTCTTTACATATACTCAAACATCACTTTTGCGCATAACCCAAAACAGGTATCTTGCACCGGCTCCTATAGGAGTGCGCGGCCGTGCGCGCAGAATTGCCGAGGCAGAATCCGATTTCAGCGAGCCAACACACAGCTGTTTCTGATCGGCCCAAGCCTGAGAACGAGACTTATATGTACGTATATGACGAGTACGATCAGCGGATCATCGAGGACCGCGTCAAGCAGTTCCGTGATCAGACCCGACGCTATCTGGCAGGCGAGCTGAGCGAAGAAGAATTCCGCCCTCTGCGTTTGCAGAATGGCCTGTATATCCAGCGCTTCGCCCCGATGCTGCGCGTAGCGGTGCCTTATGGCCAACTGACCTCGCGTCAGGTGCGCATGCTGGCCAAGATTGCCCGCGACTACGACAAAGGCTACGCCCACATCAGTACCCGCCAGAACGTCCAGTACAACTGGCCGGCCCTGGAAGATGTGCCCCAGATCCTGGCTGAATTGGCCACCGTGCAAATGCACGCGATCCAGACCAGCGGCAACTGCCTGCGCAACGTCACCACCGACCAGTTCGCCGGTGTCGCGGCCGATGAGTTGATCGACCCGCGCCCCTGGTGCGAGATCGTTCGCCAGTGGACCACCTTCCACCCGGAATTCGCCTACCTGCCGCGCAAGTTCAAGATCGCCATCAACGGCTCGACCTCGGACCGTGCGGCCATTGAAGTTCACGACATCGGCCTGGAGACGGTCTACAACGCCGCGGGCGAGCTGGGCTTCCGTGTGCTGGTGGGTGGCGGCCTGGGCCGTACCCCAGTGGTCGGCGCGTTCATCAACGAGTTCTTGCCATGGCAAGACCTGCTGAGCTACCTCGACGCCATCCTGCGGGTGTACAACCGCTACGGCCGTCGTGACAACAAGTACAAGGCGCGGATCAAGATCCTGGTCAAGGCCCTTACGCCAGAAGTGTTCGCCGAGAAGGTCGAGGCCGAAATGGCGCACCTGCGCGGCGGCCAGACCACCCTGACCGAAGCCGAAGTCCATCGCGTAGCCAAGCACTTCGTCGACCCGGACTACAAGGCCTTGAGCAACCAGGACGCCGAGCTGGCCGCACTCGACAAAGAACATCCGGGCTTCGCCCGCTGGCGCACCCGCAACACACTGGCCCACAAGAAGCCGGGCTACGTCGCGGTAACCCTGTCACTGAAGCCGACCGGCGTCGCGCCGGGCGACATCACCGACAAGCAGCTGGACGCCGTGGCCGACCTGGCTGAGCACTACAGCTTCGGTCAACTGCGCACCTCCCACGAACAGAACATCATCCTGGCGGACGTTGAACAGAGCCAATTGTTCACCCTGTGGGGCGAGTTGCGCGAGCAAGGATTCGCCACGCCGAACATCGGCCTGCTGACCGACATGATCTGCTGCCCGGGCGGCGACTTCTGCTCCCTGGCCAACGCCAAGTCGATCCCTATCGCCGAGTCGATCCAGCGTCGTTTCGACGACCTGGACTACCTGTTCGACATCGGCGAGCTGGACCTGAACATTTCCGGTTGCATGAACGCCTGTGGCCACCACCACGTCGGCCACATCGGCATCCTCGGCGTGGACAAGAAAGGCGAGGAGTTCTACCAGGTTTCCCTGGGTGGCAGCGGCAGCCGCGATGCCAGCCTGGGCAAGATCCTCGGCCCGTCGTTTGCCCAGGACGACATGCCTGACGTGATCGAGAAGCTGATCGACGTGTACATCGAACAACGTACCGAAGACGAGCGTTTCATCGACACTTATCAACGTATCGGCATCGACCTCTTCAAGGAACGCGTCTATGCAGCGAATAATTAAGAACGACGAGGTTACCGACGAAACCTGGCACCTGTTGCCCAAGGACGCGACCCTCGATGGTATTTCCAACTGCGACGACCTGATCGTGCCTCTGGCCCTGTGGCGCGATCATGCTCACGCCCTCAAGGCCCGCGATGGCGGCCTGGGTGTGTGGCTGGACGCTGACGAAGAGGCGGAGGAAATCGGTGATGACGCCAATCAGCTCCAGGTCATCGCCCTGAACTTCCCGGCCTTCACCGACGGGCGCAGCTACTCCAACGCTCGCCTGCTGCGTGACCGCTATGGCTTCAAGGGCGAATTGCGGGCGATTGGCGATGTGTTGCGTGACCAATTGTTCTATATGCGCCGTTGCGGTTTCGACGCCTTTGCCTTGCGCGCCGACAAGGACCCCTTTGAAGCCCTCGAAAGCCTTAAGGACTTCTCGGTGACCTACCAGGCAGCTACTGACGAACCGCTGCCGTTGTTTCGTCGTCGCTGAAACCTGAAATATGAAAAAGCCCTGATCCGGATGTTCCGGTTCAGGGCTTTTTTGTAGGAGAAAATTGATGGTGAACCTCAATCTTCAGCCCACCCCGGAACGATTGTGGGAGCGGGCTTGCTCGCGAAGACGGTGCACCTGAACAGATGATGTTGGATGTGCCGCCGCTTTCGCGAGCAAGCCCGCTCCTACAGGGGCTAATGGAAGACCTCTGTCCGCGAGTTACCAGAACCGCTGCTGGGTCAGGCGGCTCCACCAGCTCAGCAGCACCCGATCCACCGAACCGCTGGCCGCCATGCCGATACGCTCCTGCAAACTTTTGCGTTCGGCGTAGTGCAGGTGGTACAGCTCGGCGCTCTTGGCTCGTTCAGCCAGGTATTCATCGCTGGTCTTCAGCTCGTCCACCAGGCGCTTGTCCAGTGCTGCGACGCCCAGCCAGACTTCACCGGTCGCCACGTCATCAATGGCCAGTTGCGGACGGTAGTTGGACACGAAGTTCTTGAACAACTCATGGGTGATGTCCAGGTCTTCCTGAAATTTTTCCCGGCCCTTCTCGGTGTTTTCGCCAAACACCGTCAGCGTGCGCTTGTATTCACCGGCCGTCAGCACTTCAAAATCGATGTCGTGTTTCTTCAGTAGACGGTTGACGTTAGGCAACTGGGCCACGACGCCGATGGAGCCAAGAACGGCAAACGGGGCGCTGATGATCTTCTCGCCGATGCACGCCATCATGTAGCCGCCGCTGGCCGCGACCTTGTCGATGCACACCGTCAGCGGCACACCGGCCTGACGGATCCGGGCCAGTTGCGACGAGGCCAGGCCGTAGCTGTGGACCATGCCGCCGCCGCTTTCCAGGCGCAACACCACTTCATCCTTCGGGGTCGCAAGGGTCAGCAATGCGGTGATTTCATGACGAAGGCTTTCGGTGGCCGAGGCTTTGATATCACCGTCAAAATCCAGCACGAATACCCGAGACTTGGCTGCCGGCTTGTCCTTGTGTTTCTTGGCGGCCTTTTCAGCCTTGCCTTCCGTCTTGCGCAGGGCCTTGAGCTGGTCTTTATCCAGCAGCGTCTGCTCCAGACGCTCACGCAGCCCCTTGTAGAAGTCGTTGAGTTTGCTCACCTGCAACTGGCCGGCAGACTTGCGCCGTCCCTTGCTGCGCAGGGCAGCAAAACTGGCCAGCACCACCAGGATGGCAATCACCAGCGTCACAGTCTTGGCCAGGAAACTGGCGTATTCGATGAAAAACTCCACGATGGCTCCTAATAAATTCAAAACGCCGCTCAAGCGCGGGCACTCAACACGTTCAGCATACCCATGCGCCTGCGCCGCGACCAGCCATGAAACCTATGGTTACCTTAACGCAAGCGCGGCTGCACAAGGCTGTAACGGGCATTTCAAACAAGCGTATGTTTTTTCATTGACAGCTCACCGTCATCCTCATAACCTCGCCAAACCTTCAACGTACCGGGATGACGCGGACGTGGGCAGTATCTATCTGATTCGACATGGCCAAGCCTCCTTCGGTGCGGACGACTACGATGTCCTTTCGCCAAACGGTGTACGCCAGGCGCAAGTGCTGGGCAGCCACCTCGCCGAACTGGGTGTCGTGTTCGATCGCTGTCTTTCGGGCGACCTGCGCCGCCAGCAGGATACCGCCACCGGTGCGCTGGACCGGATGTCCGCCGCCGGGCTACCGGTTCCCAAGCTGGAAATCGATTCGGCATTCAATGAGTTCGACGCCGACGCGGTGATCCGCGCCCTGTTGCCGGACATGCTCCCCCAGGAACCCGAAGCCCTGTACATCCTGCGCAACGCCGCACAGAACCGCGCCGAATTCCAGCGCATCTTCGCGTTGATCATCGAACGCTGGCTCGGCGGCCAATACGACCCGCCCGAACTGGAAAGCTGGCTAGGCTTCGTCGAACGCGTCCAGGCCGGCCTGCAGCGCATTCTGGAGCAAGCCGACAATTCCCAGAAAATCGCCGTGTTCACCTCCGGTGGGACCATCACCGCCCTGCTCCACCTGATCACCCAGATGCCTGCGCGGCAGGCCTTCGAACTGAACTGGCAAATCGTCAACACCTCGCTCAACCACCTGAAATTCAGGGGCCGCGAGGTAGCCCTGGCTTCCTTCAACAGTCAGGCCCACCTGCAACTGCTGAAGGCCCCGGATCTCATCACCTTTCGCTGAGTCCGGATTACTGTAGACCCTTGCTGTATAACCCAAATAAGGATCGAAACCATGACCTCCGTAGCCGACGCCGTACAAGCCATGAAAGCCAAGTTCAACCCAGCCGCCGCTGCCGGCCTGGACCTGGTATTCGGTTTCCGCATCGACGATACCCAGAATTTCTCGCTGATCGTCAAGGATGGCACTTGCGAACTGCAGGAAGGTGAAAACCCGGACGCCCAGGTGACCCTGGTGATGGATGGCGAAACCCTCGAAGGCATCGTCGACGGCAGCACCGACGGCATGCAGGCATTCATGGGCGGCAAGCTGCGCGCCGAAGGCGACATGATGCTGGCGATGAAACTGTCCGAGCTGTTCCCAGGCTGAGTCTGCCCGCCCTTTTCCCGGGTGCCCTGGCTGCAAACGAATCCCGCCCCTGTGGCGGGATTTGTGTTTTTACTTGAACATCTTCACTGGCTGACCCATCGCTATCGCGAGCAGGCTCGCTCCCACAAGGGATCTGGGGCGAAGCTCAATCTTCATCACCCGGGAAAATTGTCGGCGCGAGCCTGCCCGCGATAGCGCCGGCACATCCAGCAAAGGGCCCTGCGGTGGTTCGCAGGTATCGTACAATCCCCGCTTTCCCCGCATCGGCCTGACCATGGACATCGACCTCGCCCGTACCTTTCTGGAAATCGTCCGCCACGGCAGTCTCGCCGCGGCTGCCGACAAGCTGCATGTCACCCAGACAGCCATCACAGCGCGGGTCCAGAAGCTTGAAAGCCAACTCGGCTGCGTGTTGTTTGTGCGCAACCGTGCCGGCGCGCGGCTGACCGCCGACGGTGAAGCCTTCGTGGTGTATGCCAATCAACTGGTGCAGACCTGGGAAGCGGCCCGACGGGACCTGCCCTTGCCCGAGGGTTTCCGCAACGTTTTACACCTCGGTGGCGAGGTCAGCCTGTGCAATCCCTTGATGCTCGCCTGGGCCGAGGAGCTGCGCCATAAAATCCCCGGCCATGCCCTGCGCATGGACATCCGCGATGGCGAGAAACTGCTGCAACAACTGGAACTGGGCCTGCTGGATGCCGCCGTGGTGTATCAGCCCGAATACTGGCCGAGGCTGCAAGTGGAACAGTTACTGGAGGAGAAACTGATCCTGGTACGCCTGGCCAGCCGTCCCGAGCCCTACGTGTACATCGACTGGAGTGCAGACTTCCGTCGTCAGCACGACACCGCGTTGCCGGACAAGGCCAAGGCGGCCGTGACCTTCAACCTCGGCCCCCTGGCCCTGCAGTACATCCTGGAAAACGGCGGCAGCGGCTACTTCCGTACCCGGGTCGTGCAGAGCTACCTGGACAGCGGCATCCTGGAGCGGGTGCCCAAGGCGCCGGAATTCAACTACCCGACCTACCTCGTGTACTCCCGGGATCGGGATTCGGCGGCGTTGCAGCAAGCCTTCGAAGTGCTGCGCCAGATCGTCACGACCGGCAGCGACTGGTCCCAGCGCTGGGATCCGCTGACCTGACGGATTTGCGGTACACAAAAAGCCTCTAGCCAGAGGGCCCTTCGCGACACAAAGGGCCCTCACCACCAGCCCGGCCGTATGGCTATCCCTGCAAGTACTGCGCGATCTCGTCCTTGACCTGCAAACGTTTCTCCTTGAGCGTCTTCAGGGCAACATCGGACAGTGCGGCAGACGACGGCTTCTCGGCGTCGACCACTTCGGCATCAATTTGGGAGTATTTGAGAAGTAACGAGTCGAGCCTTGGATTCTCGCTGCGTCTTTGCTGGATGTCGTCTTTTGTGCAGTTGAGATCCTGGCACAAATCGTGGTTCACCGGCATGGAACACCTCCTTTGGTAGAACGATGGCTAACGCCGTCTACGGCGCTCGTCGACCATCAGAATGGCCTCGCCGACGGGGTTCTGTCGACCGTCAATCCGACCAGCGGTGACCGTTCGTCGTACCGGCACGCTTTGCGATCAAACCTTTGTCCGCCCGTCGCTCTCCATTGAACAGGACGACACAAGTCCCTTGTATAACCTGTGTGGAGACCTACCTATGGACGGATTTACCCTGCGTCAACTCGGCCTGGCAGTTGCCTTGAGTACCAGCATGGGCATGGCTTGGGCCGCGACTTCCAACGACTTCGTCGACAACGCGGCGGCCGGTGGTATCGCGGAAATCGAAACCAGCAAACTGGCCCTGGAAAAGAGCAGCTCGGCCGACGTCAAGGCGTTCGCCAACATGATGATTTCCGACCACACCAAAGCCAATGAGGAGTTAATCTCGCTGGCGAAAAAACACGATATCGAAGTGCCGGACGAAACCACGCTGGTGAAGCAGGCCAAGGCCAAGATTCTCGACATGCGCGAGGAGTCGTTTGATGCGGCTTACGCCAACAACCAGGTGATGGCCCACGAAGAAACCATTGCCCTGTTCAAGAAAGAAGCCGAAACCGTCACTGACGACAAGAAGACCGGCAACACCGAGCTGAAGGCGTTCGCTCAGAAAATGCTTCCAGACTTGGAAAAACATCTGGAGATGGCCAAGAAACTCCAGGCCGCTCATCCGAGCAAATAAAGCTTGAAGCATGGACAAGCCCGACCATCGAGTCGGGCTTGTCATGAGCTCTGCTAGCCGCCGTCCGTGTCGATATCGGCGTCAGTGCTCTCACCGGATTCCGGGCGGTCCGGGTCAGGCTTGAAACCAGGGCTGAAGGTGTTGTCGTTGTCCTGGTGGTGATTCTTTTGATCGACCTCGCTGTCGGCGCTCTGGGCCTTGCCTGCCCCGGCGGGGCTGGCTGGCTGGGTGTTTTCAGGATCTTGGTTCATAGACACCTCGTTCATGACAGGCCGGATTGATGACCGGTCATGGTCATTTGAAGGTGACACGGCGGCTTCGGTTCCATTTGTTTACCGCGTTGCGATCAACTCCCCAATACAGTCCTCACCATAGTGATCAAGGCCTCCGGACCGTAGGGTTTGCTCAGCAGATGGGTATCTGGGCTCAATTGGTGGTTGCGGGAAATGATGTCCCGGGTGTGGCCCGAAGTGAACAGCACGGGCACCGGCGGGGCCTGCACCTTGGCCCAGGCAGCCAGGTCCGAGCTCTTGATCAGACCGGGCATGACCACATCGGTAAAAATCAGGTCCACCGAGACGCCTTCGAGCAAAAGCTCCATGGCCGCATCAGCGTTGGCCGCCGTGAGTGTCCGATAGCCCGATTGTTCCAGCAGCTCTACCGACGCGCGGCGCACCTCTTCGTTATCCTCCACCACCAAAATCGTCTCTTGCCCGCCAGGCTGCAGCGGGCCCTGTGGCGTCTCTTCCCCTGTTTCAGGCTGCAGACTGCGGGGGAAATACATTTGCGCCTGGGTGCCCTTACCCACGTCACTGGCAATCTCGATATGCCCGCCACTTTGTTTGACGAACCCGAACACCATGCTCAATCCAAGCCCGGTACCCTGGCCGTCGGTCTTGGTGGTGAAAAACGGCTCGAACACATGATTTCAGGACATCGGGAGGCATGCCTGCGCCGCGATCGATCACCGACAAACGCACATAGTCGCCGGCTGGAATGCCTTTGCCGACGCAAGAGGATTCGTCGAGCACGATGTTTTCGCCAATCAGGCCAATGGTGCCTTCACCGTCCATGGCATCGCGGGCATTGATCGCCAGGTTCAGCAAAGCGTTTTCAAGTTGATTGCGATCGACATGAACGCACCAGGGTTCGGCAGGCAAGGCCACTTCGATCTGGATGGTTTCGCCCAAGGCCCGTTGCAGCAACTCGCCCAGGCCGTCGAAGATCCGCCGTGGGTTGTAGACCGCCGGTGACAACGGCTGGCGTCGGGCAAACGCCAGCAATTGCGAGGACAGTTTGGCGCCCCGCTCCACCGCTTCGATGGAGGCACTGACCCGTCGCTGCACATTGACGTTGTCCGGTTCGTGGCGAGCCCAGCAGGTGCAGGTTGCCGGCGATCACCTGCAGCAAGTTGTTGAAGTCATGGGCCACACCGCCAGTGAGTCCGCCAATGGCTTCGAGTTTCTGCGATTGGCGCAACTGTTCTTCGGCCGTCAACCGCGCATGCACTTCCTCGGCGACACGCTGCTCCAGATCACGGGTGAACTTGAGCAGTGATGCTTCAGCCGCCTTGCGTTCGTTGATATCAATCAGCACACCGGGAAAACGCAGGGGGCGGCCCAACGTATCGAATTCACATCGCCCGCTGGCCAGCACCCACAGGTAATCACCGTCCAGGCGGCGCACCCGATACTCAGCGTTGTAGGGTGTCCCGGTGTGCAAGGTCAGCTCGACCCGCCGGTTCACCTCCTCAAGGTCATCGGGGTGGATGTTCTGGCGGGCAATCTCGACAGGTAATGCATCCAGTGGCGTGTCTGGCGGGTAATTGAAGGTGCGGGAAAAACGCTCATCGCCGGAAAGTGTATCGTTTTGGATGTCCCAGACAAACGACCCCAGCAGCGGCCCGACCGAGAGGGCCAACTGAATGCGCTCGTTGACGGCGCGGTAGCTGCGTTCCGCCTCCTGACGGGCGCGCTCGGTCAGCACAAGCTCGGTAGTTTCCACGACGATCGCCAACACGCCGCCCGGAGACTGATCATCGTCAGGCACCGGGCTGTAATAAAGGTCCATCCATACATCTTCAGGCTTGCCATTGCGTAGCAATACCAGCTCTTTGCTGCGATAGGACAAGGTGCCGCCGGCCAGGCAGACATCCAGTACGTGACGATTGAATTCGGCCACTTCCGGCCAGCCCAACTCTACCGCGCAGCCCAGCAGGTACGGATGGCGCCCTCCAGCGAACTCGGCATAGGCATCGTTGTAGATCATGAAGCCCTGACGGCCCCACAACATGACCATTGGCAAAGGCGACGCCAGCAGCATCTGGACTGCGCTGCGCAGACTGGCAGACCAGTGCTCGATGGCGCCCAGTTCGGTCTGACTCCAATCGAACGCCCGGATACGCCCGGCCATTTCACCGCCCCAACCGGGGCATCCATGATTCTGGGATAAGAACTGCATGAGTCGATTCTGAACCTCGAAAATGCCAGCAGGGAATCGGCATACCACAAGTCCCTTGTGCTCAGAGCTTCGAGCGCTGCGCTGGCGTTTGGTTTCATGCTGAGGTCACGATGCAGTTTTGTCCGGACTGCTTGCTGTATGGCAGCTGGGTTCAGCGGAAATCGCGGCTGTGCACCTGGATACCCGCCAGCAACTCGGTCAGGTCGCTCAAACGACCGGCGATCAGGTGACGAACTTCACCGACACTTTCCCAACGTCCGTCGACCCTGAGCAATTGCGAACCCACCAAGGCTTTGCGTTGGCGCTCGGCCAGGTCGCGCCAGACCACCACATTGAGGTTGCCAAACTCATCTTCCAGGGTGACGAAAGTCACGCCGCTGGCCGTGCCTGGCCGTTGGCGGCCGGTGACCAGGCCGGCGACGCTGACGTTGCGGCCATGCTCCACATCCTGCAGTTCCCGTGAGCTGCGACAGCGTCGGGCGCGCAGTTCGGGGCGCAACAAGGCCAGTGGATGGGGCCCCAGCGTCGTACCGACGCTGGCGTAATCGGCGAACAGGTTCTCCCCCACCGTGGGTTTTGGCAGATCCACGGGCGGTTCTTCCTGACTGGGCAAACCGGCGAACAAGCCCAGCTGTTTCTGTACCCCGGCCACTTCCCAGCGAGCGCGATGCCGATCACCGGCCAGGCCACGCAAGGCACCGGCGTCGGCCAGTTGCGCCTGGGCCCGGGCATCGAGTTGCGCGCGCTCGCCAAGGTCGGCCACGTCACTGAAGGCCCGATGCCGGCGGGCCGCTTCGATACGATGGGCATCCTCTTGGCGAAAGCCCTTGATCATGCGCAGGCCCAGGCGAAGCGCCGGTTGTCGGCCTGCCATGGGTTCGAGGCTGCAATCCCAGTCACTGGCGCGTACGTCCACCGGGCGGATCTGCAACTGATGCCGGCGGGCATCCTGCAGAATCTGGTCCGGGCTGTAGAACCCCATGGGCCAGCTGTTGATCAGGGCACAGGCGAACGCCGCCGGCTCATGGCATTTGAGCCAACTGCTGGCGTAGGTCAGCAAGGCGAAGCTGGCGGCGTGGGATTCAGGAAAACCGTAATTGCCGAACCCCTTGATCTGTTCAAATATCTGCGCGGCGAATTCTGCTGTGTAACCGTTTTTCGCCATTCCTGCCGCCAGGCGCTCCCGATGCGGTTCCAGACCGCCGTGGCGTTTCCAGGCAGCCATGGAACGACGCAACTGGTCAGCTTCGCCCGGGCTGTAATCAGCCGCAACGATGGCGATCTGCATGACCTGCTCCTGAAACAGAGGCACGCCCAAGGTGCGCTTGAGCACTTCTTCCAACGCTTTGGAGGGGTATGTCACCGCCTCTTCCTTGTTTTTACGCCGCAGATACGGGTGCACCATCCCGCCCTGGATCGGCCCCGGTCGTACGATGGCCACTTCAATAACCAGGTCATAAAAAGACTCGGGTTTGAGCCGAGGCAACATCGCCATTTGCGCGCGCGACTCGATCTGGAACACACCAATGGTGTCGGCGCGGGTGATCATTTCGTAGGTGGCCGCGTCATCCTTGGGCAACGTCGCCAAGGTGTACTGCTGGCCGCGGTAATGCGCGATCAGATCAAAACAGCGACGAATCGCACTGAGCATGCCCAAGGCCAGGATATCCACCTTGAGCAACCCGACCGCGTCCAGGTCGTCTTTGTCCCACTGGATGATGGTGCGCTCGGCCATGGCGGCGTTTTCCACCGGCACCAGGGTGTCCAGGGGCTGTTCGGAAATCACGAAGCCGCCAGGGTGCTGGGACAAATGTCGGGGAAAACCGATCAGTTGTCGGGTCAGGCTCAAGATCCGACGCAACACTGGGCTGTCCGGGTCGAAACCACCTTCGCGCAGACGATCCACTGGCGGCGCTTCGTCACTCCAGCGCCCACAACAGTCAGCCAGCGCGTTGACCTGATCCGGCGGCAAGCCCAAGGCTTTGGCGACGTCCCGCACCGCGCCGGCACCGTGGTAGCTGCTGACCACCGCCGTCAATGCCGCACGATGGCGACCGTAGCGCTGGAACACGTACTGCAGCACTTCTTCACGACGCTCGTGTTCAAAATCGACGTCGATGTCCGGCGGCTCGTTGCGCTCCCGGGACAGGAATCGCTCGAACAGCATACTGGTCTGGCTCGGGTCGATTTCGGTGATACCCAAGGCGTAGCACACCGCTGAGTTGGCCGCCGAACCACGGCCCTGGCAGAGAATATGCCGGTCGCGGGCGAAGCTGACGATGTCTTGCACCGTGAGAAAATAACTGTCGTAGCGCAGCTCGGCGATCAGGGCCAGCTCCTTGTCGATCTGCTGGCGGACCTTGTCCTGCACACCTTTCTCCCATCGCTGGCGCATACCGCGCTCGGTCAACTCCCGCAGCCAGGACGCGGGTGTATGGCCCTCAGGCACCAGTTCGCGTGGGTATTGATAACGCAACTGACCAAGGTCGAACGTACAGCGCCGGGCGATGTTCAACGTTTCGTCGAGCAAGGCGCGCGGGTAGATGTCGGCCAGGGCCTGGAGACTGCGCAAGTGGCGCTCGCCGTTGGGGTGCAGGCGCTGGCCGGCCTCGGCCACCGTGACGTGGTGCCGGATGGCGGTCATGGTGTCCTGCAGGGCGCGGCGGCCGCGCCCATGCATGTGCACGTCCCCCGTGGCGACGGCCACAAGGTCCAACCGTTGCGCCAGCGCCAGCAAGTCCGCCAGTCGACGCCGGTCGTCCTGCCCGCAATGTAACTGGACCGACAACCACAAGCGCTCGGCAAATATCTGCCGCAGCCAGCGCCCCTGCCCCTCGGGATCGCTGTCACCGGGCACCCACAACGCCAGCAACCCCGGCAAGGGCTCGTCGAAGTCTTCGCGCACGATGCGATAGCAACCTTTCTCGCTGCGGCGGCGGGCGCGGGTGATCAACCGGCACAAGGCCTGATAGCCTTGCAGATTCTCCACCAGCAGCACCAGTTTCGGACCGTTCTCGATCTGGATCTCACTGCCGACGATCAAGTGCAAGTCCAGCTCCCTGGCAGCCTGCCAGGCCCGGACAATCCCGGCCAGGGTGCACTCATCGGTGATTGCCAGGGCCTTGTAACCTTGTTGTTGCGCACGACGGCACAGCTCCAGGGCGCTGGAGGCACCGCGCTGGAAACTGAAGTTCGACAGGCAATGCAGTTCGGCATATTCGATGTTCATGCAAACCAGCCCTGCAGCCACAACGGACCGCCCTCGCCCACCGGTCGATAGGCCCAGCCCCGTTGGCCCGCGCGGGTTTCGATCAGATAGTAATCACGGCGCACGTCGGCGCCGTCCCACCAGCCGGACTCGATGCGCTCCGGGCCCATGAGGATTCGCGTCTGGCTCTCCTGCAAGGCTTGGGGTTCGTCCAGCAGCCAGCCGGGACGCCGGACGCCCTCGCGTACCGGACATGTCTGGGGCTGGCGTTGAGAGGTCATCTGCCAGGCACATTCAGGCCGATGGTCATCGCGAAACCCCAGGCCCTGCACCGCGTCGTCCCCCAACCGGGCCCGCAGCCGCTCGCGCAATTGCTCCCAGGGCAAGGACTGCTGAGGCCGCTCGTCGAACAGCTCCAGGCGCTGGGGCACGAAACTGGGCAGGTCTTCGGCACACAAGCGAAAGCCACGTACCGGCGCCTCGACCTGCACCTGCTCCAGCCGACCACGGGCCAGCTCGAAAAGCATCGAAGGATCCCGTTCAGCGCTGAGCAGGCCGACCTTGATCAGCGTGTCCGGCAACCCGGCGTGCTCCAAGTGCAGGTCAAAGCGTTGTACGCCGCTGTCACGACCGCACAGGAAAGCCGAAAGATCACCGGTCAGCCGGCGTAACGGAAACAACAACGCCTGGTGGGATTGCACGTCATAGTTGAGCTCGATGCGCACATCGAACCGGTCCGGCGGCAGGTAAAACGACAGTGCCAGGGTGCGGCTGCCCGTCAGCGCATCAAGGTGCTTGAGCACCTGGGCTTCAAACCGCCGCGCCAGGGTGTGCCGGGGCAAGGCCTGGACCTGGCTCAACTGGCGCAGCCCCATGCGCGACAGCGCCGTGGCGACCTCGGGCGCAAGTCCGATACGCTCTACCGGCATCTGTCCCAGGCAGGCTTGCAGGGTTTCGATGTCGGGCACCACCAAGGCGTCGTAGGCATTGGCCAACACCCGCGCCGCCACCGGGTTGGGGGCGGCGACAATGCGATGCCGGAATCCCAGTTGCGTCAGCTCGGCCCGCAGGCGTTTCTCAAACGCCGGCCAGGGACCGAACAGGCCCAGGCTCGACTCGATCTCGAACACCAGCGTGCGCGGGTAATGCACGCTGACCTGAGAGCTGAAACGGTAGGCCCAGGCCGCCAGGAACTGTTGCCAGTGTTCGATCTGCGCCGCGTCGTATTCGGCCGTGGCAAACCCTTTACTCAGGGCCTGGGCGGCCGTCATGGTCTGGCCGGGACGCAAACCCAGGGCCCGTGCCGGGTCATTGACCGCTTGCAGCACCCGGCGCTGGGCCGGACCGGTCAACAGCGCCAAGGGCTCGTCGGGATCGGGACGCTGACGCAGCGCGGCGTCCAGCGCCAGTTGCGGGAAGAGTATGCAGACCCAGCGCATCGCAACCTCAATGCTCTGTCTGTGTGCTGAGCGTGGCGAAGGCAATGGGCGTCGACCGGGCCAGCCCGCCCCGGCACTTGAGCACCCGTAATTGCCCTGGCCGGCCATCGATGGCAATGCGCAGGGCCGCCGGCGACGGGTTGATGGCTTCCTGGATCGAGCGCCAGGCGAACGCCAGGGTCTGGCCGGTTTCCGCCGCCACTTGCAAGCGGCGCAGAGCGCGGTCGTCAGCCTGGCGGGGCCAGCACAGCACCGCGCCGCAACTGCCCGAACGCAGGCATTGTTCGGCAGCCCACAAGGCATCGCGCTCATCGGCCCGGATCACTGATAACTGGCGCAGGTCCACCCCGGCGTTCTGCCAGGCCTGGGGATAGGGCACGAAGGGCGGCGCCACCAGCACGATCCGCTCCCCCGCCGCCGTCAACCGCGCCAGGGTCGGCCAGACCAGTTGCAACTCGCCCACGCCTGGTGCGGCGACCAGCAGTTCCGTCAGCGCCGCTTCCGGCCAGCCGCCACTGGGCAACGCCGCGTCCAGTGCCGCATGACCGGTGGGTTGTGGGCTGGCGGCCGGGGGCGCGGGCCGGCCCTTCCAGACCTGGCCACCGTTGAACAGCGTGTCCAGTGCAACGACAGCGCCCATCAGCCTTGCCTCAGCAAGCCACAGAACACGCCTTCGATGGCCAGGTCCTGGTCGGCTTCGACACTGATCGGCTGGTAGGCCGGGTTGCGCGGCAGCAAACGTATCCGCTCGCCGATTCGCTCGAAACGCTTGATGGTGACTTCACCGTCCAGGCGCGCCACGACGATCTGGCCGTTGGAGGCCTGGGGCGTACGCTGCACACCCACCAGGTCGCCGTCGAGAATGCCATCCTCGATCATCGAGTCACCCTGGACCCGTAGCAGGTAATCCGGCGCCTTGGTGAACATCGCCGGGTCGAGCATCAGGCGGCTGTGAACCTCGGCATCAGCACCGATCGGCAGACCGGCGGCCACCCGCCCCAGCACCGGCACGTCCAGCCACTCGGGACGCGGCGGCTGGTTCAGCAAGCGAATACCCCGGGCCTGGTGCGGATTGACTTCAATGAAACCGGCTTCGGTCAACGCCAGCACATGTTTGCGCGCCACGCTGCGGGAGGCGAAACCGAACGCCTCGCTGATTTCAGCGAGGCTGGGGGGCTGACCCTGCTCGGCGATGCGTTCGCGGATGAAGGTCAGGATGGCGGTACGGCGGGGGGTGAGAGTTGTCATGGAGTACATTTGTACTCTTTTCGGTTTTTTCTGACAAGCACCGCCAGTCAGTCAACAACCCCACGGGTTACTGCGTGATCAGGGCAGCAGCAACCCCTGCTCGCGCTCGCACAACTGCACCACGTAATCCCAGAGCACCCGCAGGCGCACGGACTTGTGCAGTTCGCGGCGAGTGCTGATCCAGTAACTGCGGCGGATGGTTTCATCCGGCAGCAATGGGACCAGGGCCGGGTCGCTGCTGGCCATGTAGCAAGGCAGTACGGCGATCCCCAATCCCGAGCGGGCAGCCTGTTGCTGGGCGATGACGCTGGTGCTGTGGAACACCACCTGAGGGTTACGACAAAAGCTGTTGAGAAACATCAGCTCCTGGCTGAACAGCAGGTCATCGACGTAGCCGATCCAGGCATGGCGGGCCAGGTCCTCGCGACTGCGCAACGGTGGCGAACGGTCCAGATAGGCTTGGCTGGCGTAGAGCGCCAGGCTGTAGTCGGTCAGTTTTCGGGTCACCAGCAGGTCGGCCACCGGGCGTTCGAGGTGAATGCTGATTTCCGCTTCGCGGTTGAGGATGCTGACAAAACGCGGCACCGCCACCAACTCCACTTCCAGCCCCGGATAACGCTGGAACAGACCCTCCATGCGGCTGGCTAAAAACATGATGCCCAACCCTTCCGTCACCCCCACGCGGATCTTGCCCAAGGGCGCGCTGGACTGGGTGATGTCCTCCTGAGCCAGCAGCGCCACGTTTTCCATGGCTTCGGCGTGTTTGAGCAACGATTCGCCAGCAGGGGTCAGTTCATAGCCTTGGGCATGCTGGACAAACAGCGCGGTGCCCAGGCTTTTCTCGATGGCTTCGATGTGCCGGGCCACCGTGGCATGGGTGGTGTTCAGGCGTCGTGCAGCCGTGAGCAAACGACCGCTGCGTTGCAGTTCCAGAAAGTAGCGCAGGTCATTCCAGTCAAACATGGGCCATCCTTGAACACGCCTGAAAGCAGGACTGTTTAAAAACGCACAGCGGTTGCGCAAAAACTAACATTCTTTTGACGAAACCTAACAACTAGGATGCATCCCACAAGAACAAAAATGAGGTCGCGAATGCAACCTGTCGTCGATGAATACGATTACGTGATCGTGGGCGCCGGCCCTGCCGGATGCCTGCTGGCCAACCGGCTTTGCGCCAACGCGCAACACCGGGTGTTGTTGCTTGAGGCGGGCGGGCGCGACAACTATCCGTGGATTCACATCCCGGTCGGCTACCTGTTCTGCATCGGCAACCCGCGCACCGACTGGTGCTTCAAGACCGAGGCGCAACCGGGTCTGCAAGGACGCGCACTGAGTTACCCACGGGGCAAGGTGCTGGGCGGGTGCTCCTCCATCAACGGCATGATCTACATGCGCGGCCAGGCCGCGGATTACGACAGCTGGGCCGCCGAGGGCAATCCTGGCTGGGCCTGGAAAGACGTGCTGCCGTTGTTCAGACAAAGCGAAAACCACTTTGCCGGAGACTCCGAGTTCCATGGCGCCGCCGGGGAATGGCGGGTCGAACGCCAGCGCCTGTCATGGCCAATTCTCGATGCGTTTCGCACCGCTGCCGAACAGAGCGGCATCCCCAGCGTCGACGACTTCAACGGCGGCGACAACGAAGGCTGCGGCTACTTCCAGGTCAACCAGAAAGCCGGGGTGCGCTGGAACGCGGCCAAGGCCTTCCTCAAACCGGTTCGCCAGCGCCCCAACCTCACGGTAATGACCGACGTTGAAGTCGACCGCGTGCTGTTGCGTGACAACCGGGCCCACGCCGTCAGCGCCCGCTGGCAAAGCAAAAGCATGACTTTCAAGGCGCGCAAGGAAATCGTGCTGTGCGCTGGCGCTGTAGGCTCGCCGGGTATTTTGCAGCGCTCGGGGATCGGTCCGCGCAACCTGTTGCAACGTCTGGGCATAGGCGTGGTTCATGAGCTGCCCGGCGTGGGCGGTAACTTGCAGGATCACTTGCAACTGCGGCTGATCTACCAGTTGGAAAACGCCCGTACCCTGAACCAGATCGCCGGCACTTGGTGGGGCAAGATGGGCATGGGGCTGCGCTACCTCTATGATCGCAGCGGCCCGCTGTCCATGGCCCCCAGCCAACTCGGTGCGTTCGCCCGCTCGGGGCCGGAACAGGCCTCGGCCAACCTCGAGTACCACGTGCAGCCGTTGTCGCTGGAACGCTTTGGCGAACCACTGCACAGCTTCCCGGCGTTCACTGCGTCGGTCTGTGACTTGCGTCCGCAAAGCCGTGGTCGGGTAGACATTCGCTCGGCCGACCCGCACGAGGCGCCGCTGATCCAGCCCAATTACCTGAGCCATCCCGAAGACTTGCGGGTCGCCGCCGACGCCATCCGCCTGACCCGACGCATCGTTGCCGCCCCGGCGTTGAGCGCCTTCAAGCCGGTGGAATACCTGCCGGGACCAAGCCTGCAAACCGAGGAAGAACTGCACCAGGCCGCCGCCCGTATAGGCACGACGATTTTCCACCCGGTGGGCACCTGCCGCATGGGCCAGGACCGTGACGCGGTGGTGGATGCACAACTGTGGGTCCACGGCGTCAACGGCCTGCGCGTCGCCGACGCCTCGATCATGCCGCGCATCACCTCGGGCAACACCTGCTCGCCGACGCTGATGATTGCCGAGAAGGCCGCACAGATGATGCTTGAAGCGGACATCCGCAGCACCTCGCCCCAAAAAGACCCTGTCACGGCCTGAAGAACAAGCAAGTCCCCCTGTGGGAGCGGGCTTGCTCGCGAAGACGGTGTGTCAGCTAACGATGATGTCGACTGGCCTACCGCCTTCGCGAGCAAGCCCGCTTGTATGTTTAGACTTGAAGGGGTGGGCGGGACTAAAAGCTCGATTCCGACTCTAGCCAGTACGGACCGTGGGAGACTTCTCGTCCCGCCCCTTCTACCCAAAGCGCCAATAAGGAATTCATCGGTAAAACCGACAATAGAGGCAAGCCAGCGCAAAGGTAGACCCCGACAAGCACCTAAACCCTAGCTCCGAGGATTCGCTATGACAATCCTTACCTCGCAGACGGTTGTTGGTATTGATATAGCCAAGGCCGAAGTTGTTGTTTATCGCTATGACCTGCAAACCACTGACACCATCAAGAATGACCGAACATCCCTCAAACGCTGGCTTAAAACGTTGCCCGCCCAAAGTGCTCTAGCCGTCGAAGCAACCAACATCTACCACCTGGACACCGTCGAGCTGGCTCATGCGATGGGGCATCAGGTCTATGTCGTGGATGCTTATCGGGTGAGCAATTATCGTCGCGGCATCGGCCAGCGGGCTAAGAACGATCCTTGTGATGCTCGTCTGCTGGCGCGGTATTTAACCAATGAACAGCACGAGTTGCGGCTCTGGAGCCCGCCACCGAAAGCCTACACGACGTTAAAAAGCCTGCTTCATAGGCGTGCGACGCTGGTCAAGAACCATACCGGCCTGATGTTGAGCTGGCACGATGAGCCTCTGTTAAAAAAAACGCTGGCCACTCAGCAAAAGGCGTTCGAACAGGCGATTCAGGCCATTCAGAAGTTGCTACGAAAAGTCAGCAAAGAAGCGGGAATTGAGGCGAATATCGGCCGCTGCAAAGCCATCGAGGGCGTTGGTGAACTGGTCGCTACTGGATTGGCGACGAGTTTCATGCGAGGTGATTTTGCGGACAGCGATGCATTTATCGCGTTTTTGGGGATGGACTTGAGGGTCGATGACTCCGGAAAAAAGAAGGGTCAACGGCACCTCACCAAGAAGGGCGATTCAGAGATACGCCGATTGGCTCATATCGCTGCAATGACAGCACGCCGCTCGCCTAGATGGAAGCCGTTCTACGAGTCATACCTGGCGAGAGGTTTCTCAAAAACCCAGGCATTGGTGGTGCTGGCCCGAAAGTTATGCCGGGTGGCATTTGCTTTGATGAAAAATCAGAGCGAGTACCAGCCGACACCTATGTTGCAGGGTTGCCCTGCAACATAGAATCTCCCACAAGGGGAATGTATGTAAGCAAAGGGAACGTATCAAAACAGGAGACGCTGTACCGGCGTCGACAGTGGAACAACAAAAACAATCACTGTGAGGGATACCCAAATGTCTGAACATGTTCAGTCCCTGGAAGCCACGCGCAGCGCCGGCACCAGCCAGGAAACCCAGAAAGTCATCTTCGCCTCGTCCTTGGGGACGGTGTTCGAGTGGTACGACTTTTTCCTCTATGGCGCCCTGGCGGCGGTGATCAGCAAGCAGTTCTTTGCCGGGGTCAACGACACCACGGCATTCATCTTCGCCCTGATGGCATTCGCCGCCGGCTTTATCGTGCGGCCTTTCGGCGCACTGGTGTTCGGACGGCTGGGAGACATGATCGGACGCAAATACACCTTCCTGGCCACCATCGTGCTCATGGGCCTGGCGACGTTCTGCGTCGGCCTGTTGCCCAACTACGCCAGCATCGGCATTGCCGCGCCCATCATCCTGGTGGTGCTGCGCATGCTTCAGGGCCTGGCCCTGGGTGGTGAGTACGGCGGCGCCGCCACCTACGTCGCCGAACACGCGCCGATGGGCAAGCGCGGCTTCCACACCAGCTGGATTCAGTCCACTGCCACCCTCGGGCTGCTGCTCTCGCTGCTGGTGGTACTGGGCTGTCGTTATTTCACGGGCGATCAGTTCGAAGTCTGGGGCTGGCGCATTCCGTTTCTGCTGTCGATCGTGTTGCTGGGCATCTCCACCTGGATTCGCCTGAGCCTGCACGAATCGCCGTCCTTCTTGAAAATGAAAGAAGAAGGCAAGTGCTGCAAGGCGCCGATCCGCGAATCCTTTGGTAAGTGGGAAAACCTCAAGGTGGTGCTGATCGCCCTGTTCAGCATCAACGCCGGGCAAGCGGTGACCTTCTACGCCGCGCAGTTCTACGTGCTGTTTTTCCTCACCCAGTTCCTGAAGATGGATCCGGCCCTGGCCAACAGCCTGCTGATCGTCAGCGTGGTCATCGGCGCCCCGTTCTTCATCTTTTTTGGCTGGCTGTCGGACAAAGTCGGGCGCAAACCGGTGCTGATGATTGGCCTGTTGCTGGCAACGGCATTGTACTTTCCGATCTTCAAGACACTGGCCCACTACGCCAACCCGGCCATCGACCTGGCGAGCCGTCAGGCGCCGATCACTGTGATCGCCGATCCGGCCACATGCACCTTCCAGTTCGACCCGGTGGGCAAGGCGCGCTTCGATAGCCCATGCGACAAGGTCAAGACCTTCCTGGTCAAGCAAGGCCTGCCCTACAGCAGTGTCGCGGCGCCGGCCGGCAGTGATGTGCAGGTCAGCGTCGGAGATGTGAAGCTTGAAGGCTACGACGAAGCCGCCCTGCGCGGCGCAGTGACCCTGGCGGGCTACCCGCAACAGGCCGATGCCCAGCAGATCAACCGGCCGATGATCGTGGCGCTGATCGTGGCGCTGATCATCATTTCAGCCATGTGCTACGGGCCACTGGCGGCACTGATGGTCGAACTGTTTCCGACCCGCATCCGCTACACCTCCATGTCCCTGCCCTACCACATCGGCAACGGCTGGTTCGGCGGTTTCCTGCCCACCGTGTCGTTTGCCCTGGTGGTTTACACCGGGGACATTTTCTACGGGCTGTGGTATCCGGTGGTGATCACCGGGGTGAGCCTGGTGGTGGGCATGATTTGCCTGCGGGAAACCCGGAATGTGGACCTGGATAAAAACTGAAGAGCTACTTCCTTATGGCGAGGGAGCTTGCTCCCTCGCCATAAGGCCCGGGATACGCCCATCAATGCACAGAATGATTTTTCACCGTGCTCTCCACCAGATCCAACATCTGCCCCAGCGCCCAGGGCTTGGCGATGAACGAGGCGTGGTGCTTGATCCCGGCGCTCTCCGGGGTTTCAAAACCGGACATGATCAACAAGGGTATCTGCGGCCACCGCTCACCGGTCAAATTGGCCAGGTCCGCGCCGTCCAGCTTGCCCGGCATGGTGATATCGGTGAGTAACAAGTCCACATCGTCAGCGCTCAGCTCAAGGAACTCCAACGCCGCGTCGGCGCTTTCCCGGGGCTCCACGGCAAAGCCCTCGTCCTGCAGGATTTCGCACAGAAACTCCAGAATCGTCTGATCATCTTCTACGACAAGAATCAAACGCGCGGTCGCCTGTCCGTTGCCCTTTGGCATCGAATTCATGAAAGTGACTCTCCTTGACCCCATAAACGTTCTTTGCGGTTTCAACCGCTCTGCAAGTTATGAGCGATGCCCTTGCGAGAAATTCATTCTGCGTGCAAATACACCGCCAAACGTTGCGATAACCGCCCTGGAGCAACGCACCGCAACGTTTTATCTGTATATCCATACAGATAAAACTTGCTCCGATGCCCATCCATGACCATGCTACAGCCCCATGAAATCTGCTTAGGAAAAGGGCGCTATGCAGCTGTACCTGTGTGAAAAACCGTCCCAGGCCAAGGACATCGCTGCCGTGCTCGGTGCCACGCGGCGCGGTGACGGTTGCTGGCTGGGCGCGAACGTCACAGTCACCTGGTGCATCGGCCATCTGCTGGAAACCGCCCCGCCGGACGCCTACGATGCCCGCTACAAGCGCTGGGTACTGGCAGACCTGCCTATCGTGCCGACGCAGTGGAAAATGACCGTCAAACCGAAAACCGCGGGCCAGTACAAGGCGGTCAAGCGCCTGTTGGGGGAAGCCAAGTCGCTGGTCATCGCCACCGACGCCGACCGTGAAGGCGAAATGATCGCCCGTGAACTGGTGGAGCATTGCCGCTATCGCGGGCCGATCCAGCGGCTGTGGCTGTCAGCCCTGGACGAAGCGTCGATCCGCAAGGCCCTGGCCGCACTCAAGCCGGGCGCCGAAACCTTCAACCTCTACCATTCGGCTCTCGGCCGCTCCCGGGCCGACTGGCTGATCGGCATGAACATGAGCCGCCTGTTCACTCTGCTCGGGCGCCAGTCCGGTTATCAGGGCGTGCTGCCGGTAGGCCGCGTGCAGACACCCACCCTGCGACTGGTGGTGGATCGTGACCGCAGCATCGCGGATTTCGTGCCGGTCGCCTACTGGGCCATCGACGTGCAACTGCGCCACGACGGCACCGTCTTCACTGCCCAGTGGCGCGCCGACCCGGATGCCTGCGACGACCAGGAGCGTTGCCTGAACCAGGCCCTGGCCCGCGACGCTGCCCTGGCCATGAGCAACGCTGCTACCGCCCGGGTGATGAAAGTGCGTACCGAGCGCCTGCGCGAAGCGGCGCCGTTGCCGTTTGACCTGGGTACCCTGCAGGAAGTCTGCTCGAAGAAACTCGGCCTCGGTGCCCAGGAAACCCTGGACATTGCCCAGTCGCTGTACGAGACCTACAAGCTCATCACCTATCCGCGCAGCGATTGCGGTTTCCTGCCTTTGAGCCAGCACAGCGAAGCTGCGGCCATCCTCGCCGCCCTCGCCCAAGCCGACCCGGGTCTTGCGCCACTGCGCGAGCACTTGCAGCCGCAGCGCAAATCCCGGGCCTGGAACGACGCCAAGGTCAGCGCCCACCACGGCATCATCCCCACCGCGGCGGCGAAGAACCTCGACAAGCTCGCCGGCAAGCAGCGGGCCGTCTATACGCTGATACGGGCGCGATACCTGGCGCAGTTCCTGCCCAACCACGAATACGACCGGACCCAGGCCGACTTCGACTGCGCCGCCCAGGCACTGCGGGCCGTGGGCAAGCAGATCGTCGAACCCGGCTGGAAACGCGCCCTGCCCGAAGCGCTGGCCCCGGCACGAGGCCGTGAAGCACCGGCACCACAAACCTTGCCGGCCTTGGTCGAAGGTCGCGACTGCACCGTCGACGAGGTGAAACCCAAGGACCTGTGGACGCAGCCCCCCAAGCCGTTCACCGAGGGCGACCTGATCAAGGCGATGAAGAACGTTGCCCGGCTGGTGGAGGACCCGCTGCTCAAGCAAAAGCTCAAGGACACCACCGGCATCGGCACCGAAGCGACCCGGGCCTCGATCATCCAGGGCCTGCTCGAGCGCGGTTATCTGGTGAAAAACGGCAAGGCCTTGTCCGCCACACCGGCGGCCTTCAGCCTGATTGATGCGGTGCCCCGTGCCATCGCCGATCCAGGCACCACCGCCATCTGGGAGCAGGCGCTGGACATGGTGCAAAGCGGTGAAATGAGCCTGGAAGAATTCGTGACCCGCCAGGCCGCCTGGATGAGCAAACACATCGCTCGCTGCCAGGGCATGAACCTGACCATCAACGGCCCGGCCAGCCCTGCCGGCCGTGGGGCCACCCCATGGAAAAACAAACGCAAGCCGGCCAAGCGCAAGGCCAAGGGCGCACCTCGCAAAACGCCCAAGGCCACCTGAGCACGGGCTCACACAGTCCTGTCGAACATGCCCACTGTGGGAGCAACACTGTCCTGTCGAGCATGCCCCTGTGGGAGCAAGGCTTGCCCGCGATGCAAGCGACTCGGTTTCAGGTAGACCGCGTCACCTCAATCGCGGGCAAGCCTTGCTCCCACAGATCCCCTCGCCACAACGACCGCCCTACGCACCCTTTCGCCAATTTTTCATACCCAAACCATTTTGTCCGACAATATGTAGTGCTTAAAAATATTCACTACAAAACCGTTGACGCCTCCGATTTGGCCTTGCATGATGCGGACGTCTCCCCGATCGGGAGTACAGGTAAATGCTTGAGCAAGCTCGTCTGACCGCCGAGCTGTTTTTTGGATAAGGGACTGCCCACAAGGCAGATTGAAGGTGCTGACCTGGCATGACCGTCCGGTGACAAGGACGAGAAACGTCGGCGATCAATCCTCATGACGCGCGTGGTCGACCCTCAAAGTTGACAATGCCTGAAGGTTTTTCGCTGTTTCTCTTCGTTGTAACGCATTTGCGTAGCAGCCCTTCGATAACACTACACAACCGATGCACGACCCCGTCGAAGTACGACGGACGAGCGCTGACGGCCTGGTTTCGGTGCTAGCCATACAGCACTGGGCAGGCACTTACCGAAAGAAGCGAAGTTTTGCGAACCACCAGACAGATCAACCAAATGGTCAAGGGGCTTACACATGAATCTGAATAATCAACCATCTATTGATGAACTGGCTCGCATGTTCGCAGCGCACAAAGACACCCTGGACAGCCACATCCTGTGGATCAGCAAGAATGGCCAGGTCCATATGGACTGCCTGTCGCCGTTCACCCAGGAAGACGAATTCGAGAAGAACCGGCAAGACCTGTGTGCCCGGCTGAAGATGTATCGTCGCGGCCAGGGCTACGTAGGCAAGAAGGCCGCAGCCGACAAAGACTTCATGGGGCCCGTGTTGCAAACGCTGACCCAGGCGTGGCAGTCGATGCACAATACCTCCGAGGTTCGGGTCATCGACCGCCTCTGCTGATCGCGCTTAAAACCAAGGGCCCGTTCCTGATTGGAACGGGCCCTTTGTTTGGGCGTTAAAACACTGACCAGCCGATCCGTTGGCTGAGCAATTCCAGCGCCGCCATGCCCGCCAGGGAATTGCCGGCAACGTTGAGTTCCGGCGACCAGACGCACACCGTGAAACGCCCCGGCACCACGGCAACAATCCCGCCGCCCACCCCGCTCTTGCCCGGCAGGCCAACGCGATAGGCAAAATTGCCGGCCTCATCGTACAGCCCACTGGTGGCCATGATGGAATTGACCTGCTGGGTCTGGCGGGCACTCAAGATCTGTTCGCCGCTGTGTTTGCAGAACCCGTCGTTGGCCAGAAAGCAAAATGCCCGGGCCAGGTCGATGCAGCTCATACGCAATGCGCAGTGACTGAAATAGCTGCGCAGCACCGCTTCCACATCGTTATGAAAATTACCGAAGGACTGCATCAGGTAGGCCATCGCCGCATTGCGGGCGCGGTGCTGGTATTCCGACTCAGCGACCTTGCCGTCCACCATGACCTGCGGATTGCCCGACAGGCGTCGTACGAAATCGCGCATCGAAAGAGCTGGTGCGGCGAAACGCGACTGGTTGATGTCGCAGATCACCAAGGCACCGGCGTTGATGAACGGGTTGCGCGGCCGACCGCGTTCGAACTCCAGTTGCACCAAAGAATTGAAGGGCTGGCCGGACGGCTCATGGCCCAATCGCTCCCAGATTGCCTCGCCGGAATGGCCAATGGCCTGCGCCAGGCTGAAAACCTTGGAAATACTCTGCACCGAAAACGGCGTTTCAGCGTCGCCTGAGCAATACATCTCGCCGTCGTTGCCGTAGACGGCGATGCCCAACTGATTGGCCGCAACGGTGCCCAGGGCTGGAATGTAGTCGGCCACCTTGCCCTGACCTATCAGGGGGCGAACCGCATCGAGGATCTCGTTCAACAATGCTTGCATGTGCGCATGGGTCCGGTCATTCCCCGTTCGAGTGCGGGGATACAGACGCTAGACGCTGATGGGGGCGATCAGAGCACACTCAATAGCCCAGCATGTCTGTTGCCAGAGGATCTGTGGGAGCAAAGCTTGCTCGCGATGAAGGTAACGCGGTCTATCTCGAACCGAATTGCCTGCTTCGCGGGCAAGCCTTGCCCCCACACAATTCATGAGATTTCACGGGCGCTTGTCATCAAATCGAGCGGTCTATAGTTGAAGGGATCAATCGGCAGGAGACATCGATGCGTCAGATCATGCAGAAAGAACCCTGGTGGGCCTCGCCCCCCAAGCCCGGGCAGGATGAAAATGAACTGGAATGGGGCTGGCTGGTGATTTACAGCGAAGGTGAGCCGCGCTTCGAATTCATCAAGGAACGCCCCTCGGACGAACAGATCCGCCATCGCAAGGGTTGCCGCGTCACCCTCGGGGCAGAATGAGCCGCCCGTCACGGCTTGATGACTGGCAACTCCACCGCCCGATTGGCCAGGTCCGCCGCCACCAGGCTGCCTTCGATTTCCTCCGCCAGGTAGTACACCGGTGCCATCACTCCGCTGAGGGGATGTTTGAGCGACTGGAACCAGGCTTCGTCGAACGCGGCGCTCAGGCTCTTGCGGATCTGCGTTTCCATTTCCGGACGCTCGCCCTCATGAATGATCGCGCGAATCCCCGCCACGCCAACTGAAATCAACGCCCCCGCCGCTTTCCCGGCCACGGCTGCCGCCGCCCCGGCCGCACCTCGCGTGGCGAATTGCGCTTCGATCTTTTCACTGGTGCGTTCTGCCACCGTGGCGATCACCGCATCCGATGGCCCTGAACCTGTGATGGCGGCCTTGTTGACGTGATCGATCAGCGCGGCGTAGGCCGGCAGTGTATTGAGCGGCTCGGTATGCGCCATCTCATACAGCGAGGCGTTACGCGCCGCTGGCGGACCCAAGCTGATGGCAGGAATGCCGTGCAAACGCCGGCTCATCAGCTCCGGCGGGATTCGATGCCGTTGTGCTATCGCTTGAACCTGTTGATTGAGCAGCCGCACGTAATAACCCGTCGCGTTGGCCCTGATCGCCTCCGGGTCGATCTCCACCGCGACGGGTGCCAGCACCTGCTCGCGGTATTGCTCTTGCAGATATATCGCCAAGCGCCTGGCTGCGGCGTCCTCTTCGCCTTCGGCACTGGCGGCATACCAACTGACCTTCACCGCCAGCCATTCCTGGGTCCAGTAGCTGCTGAACCAGGGGATGAATTGAATCTCGGTCCGTTCGTATACCAGCCGCCGCCAATGCTCCATCGAGCCGCGGGCGTAGAGCCCGGCCTGTTCAATAGCGCTTTTCGACGCGGCGACGATCTGCCGGTCAACCTGCCGCCAGGTGTCCTGGGAAACCGCCACGGTGGCGACCTGCTGCTCGCGCGGCGACGTGGCGCACCCCGCCAGAACCAACAAAACGGCCAGCATCAGTGTACGCAGCACGATTGCGCCATCCCAGGGTCAAGTCATCCACGGGTTGAGTATAGGTCGCGAGAAACAGGGGCTTAGAGGGAATACACAAAACCACTGTGGGAGCGGGTTTGCTCGCGATGGCAGTTCAAAACCGCGGGAATTGCTCGAACTGCCAATCAGCCGCCGCCCCGTCCAGGGACGACGTGTGCACCGCGCCGGCCGGTCATGGGACTTTGGCCACGGTCAGACTCGACAGCAACCCGGCACAGGCGTTGGCAACCCTGCGCCAGGTATCCTGGTTCACTTTATGAAGTGCCCAGCCCGTCAGACAGGTCCGTAGCGGAACGCGCCTGAGCACGCGGTGAGGCTTCGTCACGATGCTCGGTCGTTTTGCTCACGCTATCGCGCACCGTTGCATAGCCCTCGCGGGCCGCTTGCCTGGCCTTGTCGGCCAGATCGGCGCTGGTCTTGCCCATCACCCGCTGTTCAGTGGCGGTACTGGGCAGCGCGGCGCCGAGCATGGCACCCAGAGCAATTCCCGCCGCCGCCATCATCAACGGTTGTTCCTTGAGCAGACGGCTGAATTGATCACCCAGGTCCTGCGAGCCATGGGCCATGCGCTCACCCGTCTCATGAGCTTTGCTTCGGGCATGACTGGCGCTGGCACCCAAACCGTCGGCCAGATGCGAAGCCTTGTCCTTGAGATGATGAAACCCGTCGCGCAACGAATCCGTGGTGCTGTGCAGATGCTCCTTGGCGCTGTCCAGGCCACCGGCAAGCCCTTCGCTCCAGCCGCTGGCATCCTGGTCCGGGCCGACGCGATAGCCAACACGTGGAGGATGGTTCTGTCCGAGCATCAGCCAGCACAACCCCACCGTGGTCAGCACGGTGGGCACCGGGTTATTGCGCACAGTGGTGCCCAGGTTGCCGAAAAACTGCGACCCGTTGCCTTTGACCAGAGTCAGCGCCTGGTCGAGCATCTGTCCCGGCGTGAACTTGCTGCCCAGGGCATCGACGATATGGCTGATGTGGGCCCGTTGCTCGTCGATCTCGCGCTCGATGGTTTCCGGGCTCTTTTGGGATTCGGTTGTGAATTGATCCTTCATGAGACTTTCCTCCGCAGGGCTTGCTGGTCTTTGTTCAGCGCATCGAGCGTTCGGTCAGGCTTGAAGTGGGAGGGTTCGAATTGCTTCTTGCCCGACTGCACCATGATAAAACCGATGATCATGACCACCCCGCCGACGATCAACGCCGCGAGCCAGGGCTGCATGATCGTGCTCAAGCCATAGACCACCGCCATCAACAGGATGATAAAACCGGCCAGAAGCACGATCGCCCCACCAGCCACCCCGGCGATACCCGCTTTCAAAGTGTTCAGGCTCGCTTGGAATTCGGCCTTGGCCAGCGCCAGCTCCTTGGTAAAGAGCGAGGGGACTTCATGGGTCAATTGCTTCAACAACCCCACCACCGAAGCATCGTTATCGGGCATCGACGTCCCGACGGGACGCTGAATATCTGGGTCTGGTCGGTTCATTACAATTCTCCTCGGGTATTGGCCGAACCGGGCAACGAGCCGGTAGCGGCATCACTGGGATGGTCCTGGGTACTGGGCGAAGCGGGAGTAATGCCGGTGGCCAGGCCACTGGCGGTGTTACTGCCAGGGCCGATGGGATCAGGGTTCGGATCAAAGGGTCCACGGGCGGCAAATCCTCCGCTTGGCGGGCTTGAGTGGCCGGCGGCGGGATCGACTGCTTCGGCCGGGACAGGCGAGCTGCCGGCCTTCAGAAACCGCGACAGACCGAAACCCACCGCTACGCTGCCGGCCAGGAACAGTCCCGGGTTTTCCCGAGCCAGTCGAGAACCGTCATGCAGCAATTGCTCGGCGCTCATGTGGCGTAATTTGCTGGACAGGCCGCTCATTGAATCGGCCATGTCTGCCAAATAGTGGGACAGGCCCAGGGTGTCGCTGGCCTCAATCTCCGACACGGCCGATTTGGCCCCGCGCGCCAGTGCATCGATCTGATCCGCCGCCGTATCGCGGTATTGGCCGAACTGCGCATCGGCCTGCTCACGAGCGCTGCCGATGGCCTCGCTTACGTCCTCCTTGATGTGGTTCAGGTGATCCTCGGGCCGGGTCGGGCCCGAGGTGCCGTTTTCTCGCTCGGGGTTGTTGTCCGGGATAGTCATGTCTGTCCATCGCCTCCGTGACGAATACTCGATACCGGGAAGCCCCGAGGGGGTGCCCGACTACGTGCCTCTCAGTACAGATGACGGAGCAGGTTGAGGCGTAGTTCAAACGAGTTTCACTGCGGGACGCCGCGCGGTATCACAGGCCGCTGGTTTGTTTGCGGGCACAAAAAATCGGGCGCTGACGCGTTCGCCAGGCCCGATTCCGATCTCGCTAAAACCTTCGTGGGTCCAGTGCTCGACAGCCTGCTAACCCAGTGCCGTGTCGAGAAACATCATCACCGCAAACCCCATCATCAACCCCAGCGTGGCGGGCGTTTCGTGGCCGTTGCGGTGGGTTTCCGGAATCACTTCGTGAGACACCACAAAGATCATGGCCCCCGCCGCCAACCCCAGGCTGATGGGATACGCCACAGCCACGCCCGAGGACATGCCCAGCCCGATCACCGCGCCCAGCGGCTCCATCAGTCCCGAGCCCACCGCGATCAACGCAGCACGCAGCGCGCTGATCCCGGTGACCCGCAGCGCCATGGCGATGGCAAGTCCTTCGGGGATGTCCTGAATCGCAATGGCGGTGGTCAGGGGCATGCCGACCCTCAGATCACCATTGGCAAAACTCACGCCGATGGCCATGCCTTCGGGCAAGTTGTGCAAGGTGATGGCGAGTACGAACAACCAGACACGGTTGATGCGTTCCGATTGCGGACCGCGCCGGCCACTCACTTCGTGTTCGTGGGGCACGAACCGGTCAAGGCCGATCATCAGGGCCACGCCCAGGCCCAGGCCGAGCACCACGACAAACGCGGCGAGCAACTGATTGCCAACGATATTTTGTGCCGCTTCGATACCCGGCAGGATCAGCGAAAACGAACTGGCGGCGAGCATCATGCCGGCGGCGAAACCGAGCATGATGTCCTGGGTGCGCGAGGAGATATCCCGCAGCACCACCGCCATCAACGCGCCCAGGGCGGTGGCGGCAAAACCGGCGGTGCCGCCCAGTACCGCATACCCCAGATTATGACGGTCGGCCCCTACCAATGCGTTGTAACCGCTGTAGAGCAGTAACGCGGCGACCACCACCAGCCCCAGCCAGAAGCTCACCCCCAGCAGCAGGTTGTTTTGCACAGGATCCAGCCAGGTACGCCAGGGCGATCGGATCCGGGAGGTGGGCTGGTCCATCGAACATCCTTACTGGTTTGTGCCAGGTCATGCCTGATCGTCCCCGCAACGACAGGGACGATCAAGCGCAATTTTCAGGCGAAGGAGCCAGGCCCCCTCGCCGGTTTCCTACAGTTTGTCACCTTGCATCCCTGAACCCAAGTCGGCACCTGTCATGGGGTCGCTTTCCGGGTTGGACAGGGTGCGCGCCTTCATGTCCCTCAGCAGTGCTTCGTCTTTTTTACTCAGTTGCACACTCGCCAAACCATCACCGCCATCCACCGCCGGCGTTGGATTCTCGACGAATTCCCACGCCTCGCCCTGGTTCCATGGGCCACGCACCGAAGGCTCGCCTTGGGACATGTTGAAGTACACGTTGGTGAACTCTGGCATGCCGGGCAATTTACCTTGAGGGAAATTCGGCTGGATCGAGTGCAGGGCTTTTTCGAAGGACATTTGGTGAGCGATCTCACGGGTCATCAAAAAGCCCAGCGCTTCCTTTACCCCAGGATCATCGGTGAGGTTCATCAGGCGCTCATAGATGATTTTCGCCCGTGCTTCGGCGGCGATGTTCGAGCGCATATCCGCTGTCGGCTCGCCTATGGTGTCGACGTAAGCAGCTGTCCAAGGTACCCCGGCCGAATTGGTCAGCGGGGAACCGGCTCCATAAAGCAGGCTGGTGATGTGAGAGTCGTTACCGGCGCCGTTGATGTCCCGGTACAACTGGCCTTCCTTTTCCACACCCTCGGCCATTCTGCCCTTGGCCCCTTTATTGAGCATCACGATGATCGAGCCGATCACCTCCAGATGGCTGAGTTCTTCGGTGGCAATGTCCATCAATAGATCCTTGCGGCCGGGATCATCCTCGGACAGGGCCTGGGTGAAGTAGCGCGACGCCGCCGCCAACTCGCCCTGGGCACCGCCGAACTGCTCAAGCAACAGATTAGCCAGCCCTGGGTTAGGCTCGGCGACACGCACGGTGTACTGCAGTCGTTTGTTATGTAAGAACATGATGAAACTCCTCGTTCAGGACACAAGCCAAGGGGACACTGTCGGGGCAGGCCCACAGAAAATCTGAAGAAGTTAAACAATTAAAATTTATCTTTTATTTAATAAACGAGACGAGCGGTAATGACTAAGGCGCACTTGCAGAAATGCCCGGAAACTGAACAGGTTATAGGCCGCTTACGCCTGGCGAATATTAATCGCCACGAGCCCCGATATATATAAATCCACCAGGCCCCATGCTATTAACATAGGGCCCTCGAGGTCATTGGATATTAAGAGTTGCGCCCATCATCCTGGCTGTTTTCAGTGCCTTTTCCAGCCGCTTCGGAAACTGGCTAACGTTCGTTGGTAACATTGCCGCCGGATGCCTGACCGCCTTTTCGACCGGCCTCGGAGGCCCGCTCAGGATCTTTGGCAAAATTGCCGCCCGAGGCTTGGCCGCCTTTTCGGCCCGCTGCGGCTGCACGTTCGGGGTCATTGGCGAAGTTCCCACCCGAGGCTTGGCCGCCCTTGCGCCCGGCCTCGGATGCTCGTTGCGGATTATTCGCGAAGTTACCACCAGACGCGTGGCCGCCTTTCTTCCCCGCTTGCGATGCCTTTTCACGATCGTTAGCGAAATTGCCAGGATTCTTATTTCCTGTGTTAGCCATTTCATTCACCTCGTTAGCTGATGTTTGCGAACCCGCTGGCTCGTAGTATTCGGAAAACCTGGCGTCGACAAGGTTTTAAACATATCTGGCAAACGGCGACGAACGGCTCATGCAATCCAACGCTCTGACTGCGGTGTCGAGTTGCAACGGTCCATCAAACAATGCCGCCCGATAAAAAGTTCAATACTCAACTTTAGCGATGCCAATCGTTAGCGGGCCGCTATCCGAATTGATATATGGGTGAAATGGGATCTCGGGCCGGAAATGTTTCCTCCAGCGCGTCATCCAGTTAATTGCCATTCACGTCTGGCCCGCCATTCTTGCCGCTGCGTTCGCAATGGCAATCCGGTGCCGGACAAGGTTCACCGTTTGGATGTTGCTCGGCGCAGGCTTGACTGCAACAGGCCTCGCCATCGTGATTGAACACCTGTTGCGGGTTCACATCGCATTGGCAATCGGGGCAAGCGCACTTTAACTCGCTCATATTCGCTCTCCTGGTTCCGGGTTTTAAAGTTGTCAGGATCACACCAGCAATTGAACCTCAAGGTTCGCCGCCGCAACGCCATGGTTCGCCACATAGACCTCGGCGGTCCAGCCTTTGGTCAGGTTGCGATAAGACTGGGTGCCCAAGGCCTTGCCACAGTCCCACTCCATGACGTCGCCAATATCGATGTCATTGGCTGAACCGAGCTCAAGGACTGTGTGGTTGTCTTCTTGCTCGACGTACACACCGACCATTGCCCTCTGTCGATTGATGGCCCGTACTTCACCGGTGGTCTGTTTCATACGCCTCCTCTTCTCGGTGCGTTAAATGCGACCCAAGCACGTCAGCGGCCGCGTTTGTCACGCTCAGCGCTTAGGGTCGACACTGCATTGCAGCACGACAGTGTTGAGTGCCGTACATAAAGGTGGATGTCACGCAACCGGGGAAAGTTTGACGAAACAACAACGCAGGGCGACGAAAGGCATCCGCGACCCTCTCGCCGAACCATGGTGCTAACCTCAACGACTCCAGGCCAGCGGAGCGACATCTATGCCCGACGATTTTCACCGTCAACCGATCGATCAATTGCTGGAGCATATGGTCGGGCGCCGTTTCCTGGTGCTCACTGGCGCCGGCATCAGCACCCCGTCGGGCATTCCCGACTACCGGGACAGCGAGGGTGTGCGACGGGGTCGACAACCCATGATGTACCAGGAATTTCTCGCCAAACCCGAGGCGCGACGGCGCTACTGGGCACGGGCGATGCTGGGCTGGCCGCGGGTTCGTCAGGCCCGGCCGAACGTGGCCCACGAGGCGTTGGCGATGTTGCAGACGCACCAACGCATCAGCGGCCTGATCACCCAGAATGTCGACACCCTGCATGACCAGGCTGGCAGCCAAGACGTGATCGAACTTCACGGCAGCCTCCATCGGGTGTTGTGCCTGGATTGCGAGCAGCGCAGTGAGCGCCAGCAGATCCAGCTGTTGATGCAAGCGCAGAATCCGTACCTGGCCGGTGTTGACGCGGTTCAGGCGCCGGACGGCGATACCCTGCTGGACGCCGCGTTCGAGGCGCGCTTCCAGGTGCCCCGCTGCCCCCATTGCAACGGCGAGCGCTTAAAACCCGACGTGGTGTTTTTTGGCGAAAACGTCGCCGCGGCCACCGCCCTTCGCGCCATGCACGCCGTCGAACAGGCGGACGGCCTGCTGGTGGTGGGCTCGTCGCTGATGGCCTGGTCGGCGTTTCGCCTGTGCCGGGCGATCAAGGAACAGGGCAAGCCATTGCTGGCGATCAACCGAGGCAAGACACGGGCCGATGAGTTGCTGGATCTGAAGCTTGAAGAGCCGTGTGAGCAACTGTTGCCACTATTGATCTGACACCATGCAATACCCCTGTGGGAGCGGGCTTGCTCGCGAAAGCAGTGTGTCAGCTACACAGATATCGACTGATCCACCGCCTTCGCGAGCAAGCCCGCTCCCACAGGGGATTGTGGTTACTTCGTGGTCAACTGCGCACCGATATCCTGATCTCTGAGCGTATCGAACAACGCCTGCGCCGCCGCCGACAGTTCATGCCCCGGCTTGGTCAGCACACCGATGGCCCGCTCTATCACTGGATCGCTGAGGGTGATGCAGCGGGCGCCCAGCTCATGCATCTGCCCGACGCACAACGCCGGGACCGCGCTCACCCCCAACCCGCTGGCGACCATGCGGCCGACCGTCGCCAACTGATGGCTCTCGAACTCCACCGGCAGTTTCATGCCTCGGCTTTGCAAATGCTCTTCCAGCATCACCCGCACGGTGGAAGGTCGTTGCAGCGTGATAAACGGCTGTTCCAGCAACGTCTGCCACTGTATCTCGCTGCGCTGGGCCAGTGGCGAATCCAGCGGCACCACCGCGACGAAACGGTCCAAGTACAACGGGGTAAAGGCCAGGGACGAACTCTGCATCGGCTCGAACGCGACCCCCAGTTCGACGTGCCGATCACGAACCATTTCCAGCACCTGTTCGTTGATCACATCGTTGACCGTGACGTTGACATTCGGATAACGGGCGCGGAAGGTCTTGAGAATGGGCGGCAGCAGGTTGCCGGCAAATGACGGCATCGCCGCCAACGTGACACGGCCGCGCTGCAAGGTGAAGCGCTGGCGCATTTCGTCCTCGGCATTGTCCCAATCGGCAACCAGGCGCCGGGCCAGGGGCAGCAGCGATTCGCCTTCGGGCGTCAGCGCCACGTTACGGGTATTGCGACTGAACAGACGCCCGCCCAAGCCTTCTTCCAAGGCCTTGATAGTCAGACTCAGGGCCGACTGGGACAGATGCAGCCGCTCGCAGGCCACGGCGAAGCTCAGGCTTTGGGCCACGGCGAGGAAAGCGCGGATTTGCTTGAGAGTCATGGGTCGCTGCACTCCCGGCGGCAAGCGGTCAGTTTCAAGCCGTAAACGGATATCGGCCATTAGTGAGTTTTATCAATCAATCCAACCTAAAAATCAACTTAACAAATATATGACTTGGCGCAACACTGCATTTCATTGCGACC
Organism: Pseudomonas hefeiensis; assembly: GCF_030687835.1. Classification (NCBI taxonomy): domain Bacteria; kingdom Pseudomonadati; phylum Pseudomonadota; class Gammaproteobacteria; order Pseudomonadales; family Pseudomonadaceae; genus Pseudomonas; species Pseudomonas hefeiensis. The sequence continues at coordinate 2,276,367 of NZ_CP117449.1, read as the reverse complement.
CCATCAAGAATAAAAGAGGTGTCTATGGCAGGTTTCGACAAACGTGTGAGTAGCTACGAAGAAGCGCTGGAAGGCTTGCAAGACGGCATGACGGTGATTGCCGGTGGCTTCGGCCTCTGCGGCATCCCGGAGAATCTGATCGCCGAGATCAAGCGCAAGGGCATCCGTGACCTCACCGTGGTTTCCAATAACTGCGGTGTCGACGGCTTCGGCCTGGGTGTATTGCTGGAAGATCGGCAGATCCGCAAGGTCGTCGCGTCTTACGTCGGCGAAAACGCTCTTTTCGAGAAGCAACTGCTAAGCGGCGAAATCGAAGTCGTGCTTACCCCCCAAGGCACCCTCGCGGAAAAAATGCGCGCCGGCGGCGCGGGCATCCCGGCGTTCTTCACCGCCACAGGGGTCGGCACGCCAGTGGCAGAAGGCAAGGAAGTGCGTGAATTCCATGGCCGCCAGTACCTGATGGAAGAATCCATTACAGGCGACTTCGCCATCGTCAAAGGCTGGAAAGCCGACCATTTCGGCAACGTGGTCTATCGCCACACCGCCCAGAACTTCAACCCGTTGGCGGCCACGGCCGGCAAGATCACTGTGGTGGAAGTCGAAGAAATCGTCGAACCCGGCGAGCTGGACCCGACACAGATCCATACCCCAGGCATCTACGTCGACCGGATCATTTGCGGCACGTTCGAAAAGCGTATCGAACAGCGCACTGTGCGCAAGTGACCCCGCCCCCAGCCCGAATGAAGGAATAACAACATGGCACTTTCCCGCGAACAAATGGCTCAACGCGTCGCCCGCGAAATGCAGGACGGCTATTACGTGAACCTGGGCATCGGCATTCCGACCCTGGTCGCCAACTACATCCCCGAAGGCATGGAAGTCATGCTGCAGTCGGAAAACGGCCTGCTCGGCATGGGCGCGTTCCCCACCGAAGCCGAGGTTGATGCCGACATGATCAACGCCGGCAAGCAGACCGTTACCGCGCGCATTGGCGCCTCGATCTTCTCTTCGGCCGAATCCTTTGCCATGATCCGTGGCGGGCACATCGACCTGACCGTGCTGGGCGCCTTCGAGGTAGACGTGGAAGGTAATATTGCCTCGTGGATGATCCCTGGCAAGCTGGTCAAGGGCATGGGCGGCGCGATGGACCTGGTGGCCGGTGCCGAGAACATCATCGTCACCATGACGCATGCGTCCAAGGACGGTGAGTCGAAACTGCTGCCCCGGTGCAGCCTGCCGCTGACCGGTGCCGGCTGTATCAAGCGCGTGCTGACTGACCTGGCCTACCTGGAAATCCAGGACGGCGCCTTCATTCTCAAAGAACGTGCCCCAGGCGTCAGCGTCGAGGAAATCGTCGCCAAGACTGCCGGCAAACTGATCGTGCCGGACCATGTGCCTGAAATGCAGTTCGCTGCCCAGTGAGGAGAGATTCGATGCAAGAAGTCGTGATTGTCGCCGCTACCCGTACTGCCATTGGCAGTTTCCAGGGGTCGTTGGCCTCCATTCCCGCACCGCAACTCGGTGCCGCGGTGATTCGTCGGTTGCTGGAACAGACGGGGCTTTCGGGTGAGCAGGTCGATGAGGTGATCCTTGGCCAGGTGTTGACCGCTGGCAGCGGACAGAACCCGGCCCGCCAGGCGTCGATCCTCGCTGGCCTGCCCCATGCGGTGCCGGCACTGACCCTGAACAAGGTCTGCGGCTCGGGGCTCAAGGCCCTGCACCTGGGCGCCCAGGCGATCCGCTGTGGCGATGCCGAGGTGATCATCGCCGGCGGCATGGAAAACATGAGCCTGGCCCCGTACGTGCTGCCGGCTGCCCGCACTGGCCTGCGCATGGGCCACGCGCAGATGATCGACAGCATGATCACCGATGGTTTGTGGGATGCGTTCAATGATTACCACATGGGCATCACCGCCGAGAACCTGGTGGACAAGTACGACATCAGCCGCCAAGAGCAGGACGCCTTTGCCGCCGCTTCCCAGCAGAAGGCCGTGGCGGCGATTGAAAGTGGCCGGTTTGCCGATGAGATTACGCCGATCCTGATTCCCCAGCGCAAAGGCGATCCCGTGGCCTTTGCCACCGACGAACAACCCCGGGCCGGCACCACCGCCGAATCCCTGGGCAAGCTCAAGCCGGCGTTCAAGAAGGACGGCAGCGTGACCGCCGGCAATGCCTCGTCGCTGAACGATGGCGCCGCCGCCGTGCTGCTGATGAGCGCGGAAAAAGCCAAGGCACTGGGCTTGCCGGTACTGGCGAAAATCAGCGCCTATGCCAATGCGGGGGTAGACCCGGCAATCATGGGCATCGGCCCGGTGTCGGCCACCCGTCGCTGCCTGGACAAGGCCAGGTGGTCTTTGGATCAACTGGATCTGATCGAAGCCAACGAAGCCTTCGCCGCCCAGTCACTGGCCGTGGCCAGAGAGCTGAAATGGGACATGGAGAAGGTCAACGTCAATGGCGGCGCCATCGCCCTGGGCCACCCGATTGGTGCTTCGGGTTGCCGTGTGCTGGTGTCACTGCTCCACGAAATGATCAAGCGCGACGCCAAGAAAGGCCTCGCGACGCTGTGCATCGGCGGCGGACAGGGCGTGGCCCTGGCGCTGGAACGAGCGTAAGCGGTAAAGAGCCCGACAGTGAATGCGCGGACCCACGAACATCCGCACATTCACTGGCAACACGACCGGCGCAACCTGGGTTGCGCCGGTTTTTTTTGCCTGCTGGCTTTGAGCACGACTTGCCGCCCCCATCGCGAGCAGGCTCGCTCCCACAGGGATGTCGGGCGGTTGCAAGATTGGTGTTCACCACAGATCCACTGTGGTTCTTGGGTGTTCACAGATGCGGCGTCCACCACAGATCTACTGTGGGAGATTCTATGGTGCCTGAATAGCCCTCTAAACACTTTTTGGCTGGTATTCGCTCTGGTTCTTCAACAGAGCAAATACCACTCGGGCAAGCTTGCGGGCCAGTGCCACCAATGCCTGAGTCGTGCTGAGCCCTCGGGCTCTCAAGGCTTCATAAAACCCCTTCCATGCCGTTGTGCGACGCGCTGACATCGCGGCGTTGTGCATCAGCCTACGCGCCTCCGGATCACCTCGCTTGGTCAGGCAGCGGCGGCCCTTTTTCTTCCCTGAATCCGATATGCGAAGGTCCAAACCTAGGAAGGCAATGAAGGCATCGGCATTTCTGAAGTCTCCGCGCTGGAAGGATGCGAGCAAACGGGCACCGCTCAATAGGCCAATGCCTTCGACTTTCATGCAGCGTTTGAGCTGATCCAGCAGCCCGGCTTCCTTCAATTCTGTCTGGATTGTTTTTTCAACCAGGGCTTCCAGTCTCTGCATGGACTTGATCTGGTTATTGAACGAGGTCTTGAGCAGCGGCTCGTTCGCCCAGCTTTGCTTAAGACTGACACGAGCTTGAACCACGGCCGCCCGACGCCGGAAAAGGCTTATAAGCCGACGGTACAAAGGTGATGGTGGAGTCCAAGGGGTCAGATTTTGCCCTTCGTTTTTTAAATAACGGGCCAGTAGCTGAGCATCCAAAGCATCGGTTTTAGCGCGAACGTTCACCCCCTTGCGGTAATGACTCAGTTCATAACCACCGACCATGTAAATCCTGCAATCGGCCCCATGCGCCAGATCGGCGAACTCCAAGTGATAGATATTGGTGGCTTCGATGGCGACATTCACTGGCGCAGACAAGGCTTTGAGCCATTTCTTGATCGCCGCTTTAGTGTTGGGGATCGTCTCGAGTCGATCTGATTCGGCGTGAAAAATCACCAACTCGTCTTTGGCGACATCAACACCTACGATCGGCTGAGTGATGGGGACAGGCATTGCCATTGAAAATCCTCCGGGCTAAGGTTTGAACACTTGAAGGGTTCACCCAGAGGCGCAGGCTTGTTCCTATCGTCGGTCTAGGCCAGATGCATTCTTTATCGGCGCTTGGGTGAAAGGAGGAGGGGTGAAATCTCCCACGGTCTGTACTGCGGCTAACAGTCAGAAGCGGACTTTGTCCCTCCTCCTCCCTTCAAGTCTTACCATACAAGCGGGCTTGCTCGCGAAGGGGCCGGTACATTCAACATCACTGCCAACTGACCCACCGCCTTCGCGAGCAAGCCCGCTCCCACAGGGGGATTGGGTTTTGAGCACAAAATCAAAGAACACCATCGATCCATTGTGGGAGCGAGCCTGCTCGCGATGGCGGTAGGTCAGGCGACGATGAGCCTTCAGGCCCCCGCGCCAAACCGGTCGCGGCTGTTGGTCAGGTGCAGCCACATGGCGGCACGAGCGGCATCCGGGTCCTGGCGTTTGATGGCATTGAAAATCGCCTCGTGCTCCAGATTAGCCAACTGCGCCAGTTTCCCCAGATCCGCTTGACCGCGTTCGACCACGTTCACCCGGGTTCGGGGAATCATCGCACTGCCCAGATGCTGCATGATTTCGACAAAACAGGTGTTGTCCGTGGCTTCCGCGATGAGCAAATGAAAGCGCCGGTCGGCGTCGACACAACTGTCGTTATTGCTGAGCAACCGCTGGTAATCATCCAGGGCCTGGCGCATCTGCTGTAGCTGGCGTTCGCTGCGGCGCATGGCCGCCAAGGCCGCCGCCTGGGTTTCCAGGCCCAGGCGCAGTTCCAGGATCCCCCGCACACCTGCGGCGGTGTCGACATTGAGCCGCAGGCCCGGCTCGCCGGTCTGTTCCAGCACAAAGGTGCCGATGCCGTGGCGAGTCTCCACCAACCCGGAAGCCTGCAGCTTGGATATCGCCTCACGCACCACCGTGCGGCTGACACCATGGGCCTGCACAATGGCACCTTCCGACGGCAGTTTTTCCCCCGGCTTCAACTGCCCCCAACAAAATGCTCTGGCTCAGCTTCGCCACCAGGTCATGGGCCAGGTTGTGGGTGCGTTTGCGCGGCGTTGCCTCGATGTCTGGCTGCATGGGCCGTGGGTCCTCCAAACGGAGCAGGCGGGTCATGAGGAAAACACTCCATGGCCCTAAGCTTGTATGACAAGTGCAATCATCTCAGTCAGAGAGCAGTTCCGCCAGTGCTAAACCGAGCGTCCCGATATTTCTTTTCCTTGCTACAAGCCCCCAGCAAATAAAGGAGATTGTGAGTTTTCTTAACCCAACTCACCCAAAAAACCGACCAGGCTCTCTTGTAAGATAAAAAAATCAAGTTGTATGATGTCTATCAACATCGCCCTTCTGCGATGCCCCGCATAAAAACAACGAGTGGGAAAAACATGCAGACCCAAGAAGCCACCAAAGCTCCCATCATCACCAGCATGCAGGTCGTGCCGGTGGCCGGTCATGACGGCATGCTGCTGAATCTCAGTGGCGCCCATGGCCCGTTCTTTACCCGCAACATCGTCATTCTCAAAGACAACGCCGGCCACACCGGCGTGGGTGAAGTGCCTGGCGGCGAGCGCATTCGCCAGACCCTCGAAGACGCCCGCTCGCTGGTGGTCGGCAGCCCCATCGGCACTTATCAAAAAATTCTCAACACCGTACGCCAGGCCTTCGCCGACCGGGATGCCGGTGGTCGTGGCTTACAGACGTTCGACCTGCGCATCACCATCCACGCAGTCACCGGCCTGGAAGCGGCGTTGCTGGACCTGCTGGGCCAGCACCTGGATGTACCGGTAGCCGCCCTGCTCGGCGAAGGCCAGCAGCGTGATGAAGTGAAAATGCTCGGTTATCTGTTTTATGTGGGTGATCGCCAGCAGACTGACCTGCCCTACCGCAGCGAGCCGGACGCCGACAACGACTGGTTCCGCGTACGCCACGAAAAAGCCCTGGACGCCGACGCCGTGGTGCGCCTGGCCGAAGCCGCTCATTCGCGTTATGGCTTCCAGGACTTCAAGCTCAAGGGCGGCGTGCTCAAGGGCGACGAAGAAATCGAAGCCGTCACCGCCCTGGCCGAACGCTTCCCTCAGGCACGTATCACCCTGGACCCGAATGGCGCCTGGTCACTCAAGGAGGCCATCCGCCTGTGCCGCGACCAGCACAAAGTCCTGGCCTATGCCGAAGACCCTTGCGGTGCAGAGAATGGTTATTCGGGCCGTGAGGTGATGGCCGAGTTTCGTCGCGCCACCGGTCTTAAAACCGCCACCAACATGATCGCCACCGATTGGCGCGAGATGGGCCATGCCATCACCCTGCAGTCAGTGGACATTCCCCTGGCCGACCCCCACTTCTGGACCATGCAGGGTTCCGTTCGAGTGGCGCAGATGTGCAACGAATGGGGCCTGACCTGGGGCTCGCATTCCAACAACCACTTCGACATTTCCCTGGCAATGTTCACCCACGTGGCCGCTGCCGCACCGGGTGACATCACGGCGATCGACACGCACTGGATCTGGCAGGATGGTCAGCGGTTGACCAAGGCTCCGTTGCAGATCCAGGGTGGCTGCGTACAGGTGCCGAAAAAACCGGGACTGGGAATCGAGCTGGACACCGACCAATTGGCCAAGGCTCATGAACTGTACAAAGGGATGGGACTTGGCGCGCGGGATGATGCGGTTGCAATGCAGTATCTGATTCCGGGCTGGACGTTCAACAACAAGCAGCCGTGCCTGGTGCGCTAAACAATCACCGATTCTCTGTAGGTGAGTCCATTATTGTGGGAGCGGGCTTGCTCGCGAAGGCGGTCTGACAGTCCACATCAACGGTGACTGTCAGGCCGCCTTCGCGAGCAAGCCCGCTCCCACAGGGTTACTGCGTGACAGGACCTGCTGTTAACCCTCCGGCCGCAGAATCAACACTGCCAATGGCGGCAAATTGAGCTCCAGTGACAGCGCCTGGCCATGGCTGGCCACTTCTTCGGTGAAGGCACCGCCGCCGTTGCCGTAGTTGGAACCGGCATAGGTGTCGGCATCGCTGTTGAGCAGCTCCACCCAGCGTCCGGCAAACGGCACGCCTACCCGATAAGCGGCACGCGGCACCGGGGTGAAGTTGGCAACCACCAGCACCGGTCGGCCTTCCTTGCTCCAGCGCAACCAGGCGTAGACGCTGTTCACCGCATCGTCACCAATCAGCCACTGGAAACCCTGAGGCGCGTCGTCCTGATCGTGCAGCGCCGGCTCTTCGCGATAGAGACGGTTCAGGTCGGTCACCAGCTTCTGCACCCCACGGTGCTCCGGGTATTGCAACAGATACCAGTCCAACTGCTGGTCGTGGTTCCACTCACGCCATTGGCCAAACTCGCAGCCCATGAACAGAAGCTTCTTGCCAGGGTGGCCCCACATGAAACTCAGATAAGCCCGCAAGTTGGCGAATTTCTGCCAGCGATCGCCTGGCATCTTGTCAATCAGCGAGCGTTTGCCGTGCACCACTTCGTCATGGGAAATCGGCAGAACAAAACGCTCGGACCACGCGTACATCAGGCCGAAACTCAGTTCGTTGTGATGATGGGCGCGGTACACCGGGTCCTGTTGGATGTAATGCAGCGAATCGTGCATCCAGCCCATGTTCCACTTGTAGGCGAAACCCAGGCCACCCTGTTGCGTGCTCTGGCTGACGCCGGGCCAGGCGGTGGACTCTTCGGCGATCACCAACGCACCGGGGGTTTCCAGCGCCACCACGTCATTGAGGTGTCGCAGGAAGTCGATGGCTTCCAGGTTCTCCCGTCCACCGTGGCGATTGGGCACCCACTCGCCGGCCTTGCGTGAATAATCGCGATACAACATCGACGCAACGGCATCCACACGTAGGCCGTCGACGTGGAAATGCTTTAGCCAATGCAGGGCCGAAGCGAGCATGAAACCATGGACTTCGGTGCGCCCCAGGTTGTAGATCAGGGTGTCCCAATCCTGGTGGAAGCCTTCGAGCGGGTTGCCATATTCATACAGCGCGGTGCCGTCGAACTGCGCCAGACCGTGGGTATCGGTGGGAAAATGCGCAGGCACCCAATCGAGAATCACGCCGATGTCGGCCTGGTGACAGGCGTTGACGAACGCCGCGAAATCGTCCGGCGAGCCGAAACGCGCCGTCGGGGCAAATTGCGATAGCGGCTGGTAACCCCAGGACCCCCCGAACGGATGCTCCATGATCGGCATCAGCTCGATGTGGGTGAAACCCAGGTCCTTGACGTAGGGAATCAGCCGCTCGGCCATCTCATGCCAGGTGTATTGCCGGGCAACCTCCCCCGCCTCGTCGATTTCGCACTGCCAGGAGCCGGCGTGCAGCTCATAGATCGATAACGGCGCACTGGGCAGATGCCGCTCAGCACGATGCTGCATCCACTCCTCGTCCTGCCACTCGATCTTCAACGGCGCGGCCACTTTCGAGGCTGTGTCCGGCGGCATCTGGGTGGCCAGGGCCACCGGATCAGCCTTGAGCGGCAGAATGCCGTGGGCACCGAGAATTTCGTATTTGTAACCTTCGCCCGCGCCAATCCGCGGGATGAACAACTCCCATACCCCGGACGGATAACGGATGCGCATTGGATGCCGTCGCCCGTCCCAGACGTTGAAATCGCCCACCACCGAGACCCGCCGCGCATTCGGCGCCCATACGGCAAAGCGCACGCCAGCGACGCCATCGACAGTGGTCAATTGCGCCCCCAGGCAGGAACTGAGGTCGCGATGATTGCCCTCGGCAAACAGGTAAAGGTCCATCTCCCCCAGCAATGGCCCGAAGCTGTAGGGGTCTTCGGCCACCTGCTCACCGCCGGCCCAGCGGGTGCGCAGCAGGTACGCCTGGGCGCGGTCGAAATGGCCAACGAACAGACCCGGGGTTTCGCTGAGCTGCAAATCGCCCAGTACTTCGCCGCCATCGCGGGCGAGTACTTGCACGCTCAAGGCGCCGGGCAGGTACGCCCGGATGAACTGCCCGCCGGCACCATCGCCGTGAGGGCCAAGGATGGAAAACGGGTCCTGATGCTCTGCGCGCACCAGCGCGTCGATGTCATGGGGGGACGGCAGCAACGACTCTTTGGCCTGCCCCTGTGGTTCTTTGTTCGAGACACTCATGATTCTCTCCACTAAATCGGTCCGGCTAAGTCGGAAAAGGGTTTCAGCCCGCTCAATAACCCGTACAGACCGTGCAATGGCACGGGCAGCCAGGCGGGGCGATTCTCGGCTTCATAGGCCACTTCATAGGCCGCCTTCTCCAGGCCGAACAACGCCAGTGCGGCGTCTTCGCCTTCAGCATCCTTCCACTCATGGGCAAGACTAGCTGCCGCCAGCCGATATGCCTCAACAAATGCCTGACGGGCCTCTTTCAAATAACGATCAGCCACCCTTTGCCGCGCCACATCGGCGTCGGCGGTGCTGTCGACGTTGTTCAGGTGAATCGCCATGGCCGCCGCGTAATCGAAGGAGCGCAGCACACCACTGACGTCCTTGTACGGGCTGTGCTTGCCCCGGCGTTCATGCAGTGGCCGTGCCGGCTCGCCCTCGAAGTCGATCAGGTAGGCATCGCCCTTGATCACCAGCACCTGCCCCAGGTGCAGGTCGCCATGGACGCGGATGCGCAAGCCACCAACAGCCTTCCCGGCCAGTGCCTGGATGTGCGCCAGGACGGTTTTCTTGTGTTCCAGCAAGCGTGCAACCAGGCCTTGGTCCGCTTGATTCAATTGGCCCTGGTTCTGCTTGAGCAGACGCAAGGCGTTCTCAACCTGCGCGGCCACGTCCTTGCCGATGGCCTGGGCTTCTTTGGCATTGGTGGCCTGGGGCGCGAAGTCCGGGTCGTCGGTGGTCTGGGCCAGTACCTCGTGCATTTCCCCCAGGCGCTGGCCGAGCATGCCGGCGAAGTCCTTGAGTTCGCCCAAGGCGTTGTAGTGCTGCTCCTGCTCGGACACCGCATCGGCCAGCTCATCACGCAGAGCGCGTTCGAGGTTGTTCTGCGTCCATTCCCAAGCATCGCCCTGATTGCTCAGATAACCCTGGGCGATCATCAGCAGCGCCTCTTCGCCTTCGCTGTCGCGGCGGATCACCGAACCCAGCAGCGGCGAAATGTTGCTGAAACCTGCGGCTGTCAGATAGGCGCTCATTTCCAGCTCCGGGTGTACGCCCGAAGCCACTTTACGGATCAGCTTGAGTACAAGACTGCCGCCCACCACCACTGAACTGTTGGACTGCTCAGCCGACAGATAACGCACCTCCGGCTCGTCTCCCAGATTCAGGGCGGTCAGCCCTTCAGTCGGCTCGAAGCGCAACTCGCCCTCGGTGCATGGCAGCACCGTTGCGGTCTGCATGCTTTGCAGAACGGCCCGCACGAAACTTTCCAGGCTGAACGCGTCGGTGATCAAACCGACCTGGCGAACCCGGCGAACCCGAGACAGCGCCAATTGCTGCGGCAACGCCGCGCCCACCTGGTCCTCGGCCAGCAGACCGAACGGCAGTTGGTAACGCAGTGTCTGACCACCGCTGGTAACGTCGATTTCGCTCAGCAGCACCGGATGCTGCGGATCGCCGAAGCGCACGCCATAGACAATGTTGACCTTCTCGATCGCGCTGTCTTTGCCGGCGAACCAGCGACGGTTCTGCAGCCAGCTCGGCAGGATGGTTTGCTCCAGGGTGGTGCGCGACGGTGCTTCAAGCAGTTCTTCCAGGCGTTTTTTCAACACCAGGGTGGTGAAGTCCGGCAGGCTCTGGGCCGGCTCCACGTGCCAGCTCGGCATCTGGTTTTCCGTCGCCAGAGCGAACCAGTAGAAGCCGTATGGCGGCAGGGTCAGCAGGAAATTCAGTTGGCCGATGGGCGGGAAGGCATTGCCCCCCAGCATTTCCACCGGGACCATGCCTGCATAGGCCGACAGGTCCAGTTCCGCGGCCTGGGCGCTACGGGATACGTTGGCCACGCACAGGATGATTTCGTGCTTGCCATCGGGGCCGGTGTATTCACGGGTATAAGCCAGGATCCGTCGGTTGCTGGGCGAGAGCATCTTCAGCGTGCCACGGCCAAAGGCCTTGGACTGCTTGCGCACCGCGAGCATTCGCCGGGTCCAGTTGAGCAATGAATGAGGGTCGCCGGCCTGGGTCTCGACGTTGACCGACTGGTAGCCGTATTGCGGGTCCATGATCGGCGGCAGCACCAGGCTGGCCGGGTCGGCGCGGGAGAAACCACCGTTGCGGTCGATGGACCATTGCATCGGCGTGCGCACGCCATCGCGGTCGCCCAGGTAGATGTTGTCGCCCATGCCGATTTCATCGCCGTAGTACAAGGTCGGCGTGCCGGGCATCGACAGCAGCAGGCTGTTGAGCAACTCGACACGGCGACGGTCGCGCTCCATCAGCGGCGCCAGACGTCGGCGGATCCCCAGGTTAATACGCGCCCGACGGTCGGCCGCGTAGTAATTCCACAGGTAGTCGCGCTCCTTGTCGGTGACCATCTCCAGGGTCAACTCATCGTGGTTGCGCAGGAAAATCGCCCATTGGCAATTGGCCGGAATTTCCGGGGTCTGCCGGAGAATGTCGGTGATGGGAAAGCGGTCTTCCTGAGCCAGCGCCATGTACATGCGCGGCATCAGCGGGAAGTGGAACGCCATGTGGCATTCGTCACCGTTCAAACCCTGGGCGTCGACATCGCCGAAGTACAGCTGGGTGTCTTCCGGCCACTGGTTGGCCTCGGCCAACAGCATACGGTCGGGGTAATTGGCGTCGATTTCGGCACGGATCTGCTTGAGGACGTCGTGGGTCTCAGGCAGGTTCTCGTTGTTGGTACCGTCGCGCTCGATCAGGTACGGGATCGCATCCAGACGCAGACCGTCGATGCCCATGTCCAGCCAGTAGCGCATCACCGACAGTACGGCTTTGATCACCTGGGGATTGTCGAAGTTGAGGTCCGGCTGGTGAGAATAGAAGCGGTGCCAGAAGTATTGGCCGGCCACCGGATCCCAGGTCCAGTTGGATTTCTCGGTGTCCAGAAAAATGATCCGCGTGCCATCGTACTTGTGATCGTCGTCGGACCAGACGTAAAAATCCCGCGCCTTCGAACCCGGCTTGGCTTTGCGCGCGCGCTGGAACCACGGATGCTGGTCGGAGGTGTGGTTGATGACCAATTCGGTGATCACCCGCAGATTACGCTTGTGGGCTTCGGCGATGAAACGCCGTGCATCGGCCATGGTCCCGTAGTCGGGGCTGACGCCCCGGTATTCGGCGATGTCGTAACCGTCGTCGCGCCGGGGTGAAGGGTAGAACGGCAGCAGCCAGATGGTGTTGACGCCCAAATCGGCGATGTAGTCGAGCTTCGCGATCAACCCGGGAAAATCACCGATCCCGTCGTTATTGGAATCGAAATAGGATTTGACGTGGACCTGATAAATCACCGCGTCCTTGTACCAGAGCGGGTCTTTGATAAAGGTGGCAGACCGGGGTTTCTTCGCCATTTGCAACTCCTGAGAAATTCTGTAAAGCCGCTGAAACAGGCTTGTGAGGTCTTTTTATGGGGCGATGTCTATTTGTGGCGAGGGGATTTATCCCCGCTGGGCTGCGAAGCAGCCCCAAAAAGGCTTTAACGCGGGCAACCAGACATATCGGGCTTAATCTATTGGGGTCGCTTCGCAACCCAGCGGGGATAAATCCCCTCGCCACAGCAAGCTCCCTCTCCACAAAAGCCATCCTTGCGCGTCACGCCACACTGATCCGCCATATCCCGAACGGTTGGTACACCGGGTCGATCCGCATGAACTGGTACTTGCCATACCACGTCCAGCGATGCCCGCTCATCAAATCCTCGCCCTGGGTCTGGGCGTCGTCCGGGAGACCCATCTCCCACAGCGGCAACTCGAAATTGGCTTCCTGCGGGGTGTGCGGATCGAGACTCACCGCCACCAGGATGAAATTGCTGCCGTCGGGGGTGCGCTTGCCGAAATACAGGATGTTGTCGTTCCAGGCGTTGTAGATCGTCAGGCCCAAGTGTGTATGCAACGCCGGGTTCTGCCGACGGATGCGGTTGAGCTGGGCGATTTCGGCAATGATGTTGCCGGGCGCGGTGAAGTCCCGGGGGCGGATTTCATACTTTTCCGAGTCGAGGTATTCCTCCTTGCCCGGCACCGGGACCGATTCGCACAACTCAAACCCCGAATACATGCCCCACAGACCCGAGCCCATGGTCGCCAGGGCCGCGCGGATCAGAAACCCGGCGCGCCCCGACTCATGGAGAAACGCCGGGTTGATGTCCGGCGTGTTGACGAAAAAATTCGGCCGGTAGCATTCGCGTAACGGCGATTCGTTGAGTTCGGTGAAATACGTCGCCAGTTCAGCCTTGGTATTACGCCAGGTGAAATAGGTGTAGCTCTGGGAATAACCGACCTTGCCCAAGCGTGCCATCATGGCCGGCGTGGTGAAGGCTTCGGCGAGGAACATCACTTCAGGGTGCTGGGCCCGCACATCGGCAATCAACCATTGCCAGAATGGCAACGGCTTGGTGTGGGGGTTATCGACGCGAAAGATCTTCACGCCTTCATTGACCCAACCCACCACCACGTCCCGTAGCTCTAGCCACAGGCTGGGAATCGCATCGGCGGCGTAGAAGTCGACGTTGACGATGTCCTGGTACTTCTTCGGCGGGTTTTCCGCATATTTGATCGTGCCGTCCGGCCGCCAGCTAAACCAGCCCGGATGCTGCTTAAGCCACGGGTGATCCTGGGAACACTGGATGGCAAAGTCGAGGGCAATTTCCAGGCCGTGATCGGCCGCCGCCGACACCAGGCGCCGGAAATCCTCGCGAGAGCCCAACTGCGGGTGAATCGCTTCGTGACCGCCCTCCTCGCTACCGATGGCGTAGGGGCTGCCCGGGTCGTCGGGGCCGGCGGTGAGGGAGTTGTTCGGGCCCTTGCGAAAGCTGCGACCGATGGGGTGAATCGGCGGGAAGTACAGCACATCGAAGCCCATGTCCTGGATCATCGCCAGACGCGAATGCACGTCATTGAAGGTGCCATGGCGCTTGGGATCATCGGTGATCGAACGGGGAAACAGTTCGTACCAACTGGCGAACTCGGCCAGCTTGCGCTCCACGTCCAGTGGATATTCGGGGCTGAGACTGACGTATGGCCGATGATCGGCCCGGGACATGAGAGCGGCGCTGCGCGGCGCCAGGAACAACGCCACCTGCTCAGTCGGCAACAGGCCGGAGAGCTCATGGTGCAAGGCGGCCAGTTGCTCACTCAGCTCACCTTCGCTGCGCTCGGCGGCCATCTGCACCTGATTGCGCCCTTCCTGCAATTCGAGGCTGATGGGAACCCCGGCACCGAATTTCTTCTCCAGCTCATAGCGGAAACTGGCGAACTGATCGATCCAGGCTTCGATCCGGAACACATAACGGCCCTGCTCCGGCACATTGAACTGGCCTTGCCAGCCGTTATTGCCCAACTCGATCATGACCTCGCTGTTCCAGGCGTCATTTTCCAGCGCGCGCCAACGGATGCGCACAGCCATTTTGTCATGGCCATCGGCGAACACTTTACTGGTCACGATCACGCCCTGCCCAGCCACGGCCTTGGCCGCGAATTGCCCGCCATCGATGACTGGCATGGTGTTTTCAATTGCAATACGCGGCAGTAACAGGGCCTGGGACAGAGGCAAATGCGGGTTGTAGGTCAGGTCAGTCGGGTGTTCAGCAGTCATCGAACATCGCTCCTTTTACGCCCCATGGACGTTGTGGCGGTAAAGGCCCAGTAGTCCTTGAAAAAAAGGATCCCTGAAAAAACTCACTTAAACTCCGAACCGAACCACCGGTTAAAAGTTCAGAGTGATTTGCCCCGATGCCAGCGGGATCAAACCAGGCGCAAGGTGGTCAACAAGGTTAAGCACGACTCAAGCCATGTGCGTCACGGAGACCCGTCCAGATGAACATCCCCATCCCGGCCGAAACCCCGGATCCCAACATTGACGACCCCAACCTGCCGCCGCCCGGTCCTGACCCCGAGCCGATTCCGGAGCAAGACCCGCCGCTTGATCCGCAGCCCCCTCTGGGCGACCCGCCGAGCGAGGCGCCGCCGGAGCGGGTTTGATTAACAGCCTAGTGGATAACAAAAAAACTGTGGGAGCGGGCTTGCTCGCGAAAGCGGCGTGTCAGTCGACGAAACCTTGGCTGACACACCGCTTTCGCGAGCAAGCCCGCTCCCACACTGGATTATGTGTCCTGGCTGGAGATCGCAGTCACGGCTTATCCTCCTTCTCCAGCGCCCGGACAATCAGCGGCATCACACTGAAGATCGCCAGCGCCAACACCGTACTGAGCACTGCGGTCGACTCCCGCCCCAGTCCGGCGGCGACGCCGATGGCGGCAGTCATCCACAGACCGGCGGCGGTGGTCAGGCCTTTTACGTGGCTTTCGTCACTGTCGTTGCCTTTGAGGATGGTGCCCGCGCCGAGAAAACCGATACCAGCGATGACGCCTTGCACCACTCGGCTCATGGCGTCGGCTTCAGAGCCGGACATCTGCGGCACCAGGACAAACAGCGCCGCACCCAGGGCCACCAGCATATGGGTCCGAACCCCGGCGGCCTTGCCCTTGTGTTCACGTTCAAAACCCAGGATGCCGCCCAACACCGCGGCCATCAGCAGGCGCACGGTTACCCGCGTCATCTGCTGCGCATCGGTGATATCAGCGAATTCCGATTGCAGGGTTATCCAGACTTCATGCCACCAGGCGTCCATGAACGGTCCTCTTTCCAGTCGATAAACGATGGACCGCAAGCCAGGCCAGAGGTGCGCCCGACCGCTGATCAGACGCAACGAACCCTGGCTGCGGGCCGGCGCCTAACGTTCAGGACATCCAGAAGGAAACGTAACCATGAGTGTAAGTATCGATAGCAACCAAATCTGCTCTTTCGACACCGAAGAGATCAACGAACAGCGGGCCGCCAGCGAGCTGACCATTATCACGGACTCGGAAAAAGCCATGTCAGCGGTGGATCTCAACGGTGGTCGGGTCTACATCACCGAGGCGCAAGCCGATGCCCTGACCGTGGCCGGGGCGGTCGATGGGCGTAAGAACCTCAAGGCGACTGATAGCGATTCGGTGATCTGAGTCCCTTTGGTTAAAGAACATAGTCCTCTGTGTTTTCCGCGTTGAACACAACTTGGTGGTCTGTGGCACCGAGGAGCCTGCATCGCGAGCAAGCTTTGCTCCCACAGGGCTCCTCGCCATAGGGATATTGGTCTGATCCTGGATGCATCAAAGTGTCGCAGGGCCAAGGCTTCAGGGCATCTGATCCGGTTTTTATCGAGATACCTGAGTCTGTTATGAAAACAGTTCGATGGTCATAGTGCGCCGGCCAGTTACAGGCTGAGGAGCGACCGACCATGAGCGAAAGAATCCCCGTCCAGTTGATACAGCACTTCGAGCCCGCGCCGACGAAGATAAAGGCCCGGACCACCGATAACCTGATCCACACCCGCAGCTTTACCGGTTTGTTCCGCACCTTGCGCATCAGCGGTGCAGGGCTTCTGTTCCTGCTGTTTTTCGGCACCGTATGGCTGAACTGGGGCGACCGCCAGGCGGTGCTCTGGGACCTCGCCGAAAGCAAATTCCACATATTTGGTGCGACTTTCTGGCCCCAGGATTTCATCCTGCTGTCGGCACTGCTGATCATCGCCGCCTTCGGCCTGTTCGCGATCACCGTATTTGCCGGTCGGGTGTGGTGCGGCTACACCTGCCCGCAAAGCTCCTGGACCTGGATCTTCATGTGGTGCGAGAAAATCACCGAGGGCGAAAGGCACCAGCGGATCAAGCTGCAGGCGGCGCCCTGGACCTTGAACAAGCTGCTGCGTCGCTCAGCCAAACATACGTTGTGGCTGGCTATCAGCCTGCTCACCGGCTTGACCTTCGTCGGTTATTTCACGCCGATCCGTCCACTGGCCGAAGAGCTTCTGACCCTGCAAATAGCCGGTGTCAGTCTGTTCTGGGTGCTGTTCTTTACCGGCGCCACCTACCTCAACGCTGGCTGGCTACGTGAAGCGGTGTGCATGCACATGTGCCCCTATGCACGGTTTCAGAGCGTGATGTTCGACAAAGACACCCTGACCATTTCCTATGACACGACCCGTGGCGAAATCCGTGGCCCGCGCAAGCGCGAAGTGAACCCGGCCAATCTGGGCTTGGGCGATTGCATCGATTGCCAGATGTGCGTGCAGGTCTGCCCCACCGGCATCGACATTCGCGACGGCCTGCAAATGGAGTGCATCGGGTGCGCCGCCTGCATCGATGCCTGCGACTCGATCATGGACAAGATGGGTTACGCCCGTGGCCTGATCAAGTACACCTCTGAACATCAGTTGCAAGGCGGCAGGACTCACCTGTTGCGGCCCCGGTTGATCGGTTATACCGCCGTGCTGCTGGTGATGATCGGGGCATTGGCCGTGGCGCTGGTAGAACGCCCCATGGTCTCACTGGACGTGACCAAGGACCGCGGGCTGTTCCGCGAGAATAGCCTGGGCCAGATCGAAAACATCTACAGCCTGAAAATCATCAACAAGACCCAGCAGCGCCAGGATTATCAGTTGTCCCTGACGGACGCCGAGGGCTTTGTCCTGCAGGGCAGAACGCAATTGAGCCTGGCGCCGGGGGAAATCCTCGACGTACCGGTGTCGGTGGCGATGCTCAGCGAACGGCCCCGCAGCGGTTCCCGGGAGATGATCTTCAAGGTGGCCGACAGTGACGAGCCTGAGACCTTCAGTGAGGCCACCAGCCGCTTTGTGGCGCCGGTAAATCGTTGAGGCTTAAGATGCCAAACTTTTGTGGGAGCAAGCTTGTGGGAGCAAAGCTTGCTCGCGACGCAGGCGACACGGATATCAATAGTAAGGTCGCGTCATCGTTCTTCGCGAGCAAGCTTTGCTCCCACAAGCCCGCTCCCACCGTTTAAAAGCCCAAAACCCTGTGTCACTCAAGACTGAGCCCGCTATGAAACGCTACGAGAAATTCGCCGATGACATCGCTGAACTGATCCGCTCCGGCGTGCTGGGGCCAGGACAGCGTGTGCCGTCGGTGCGTTATGCCAGCCAGGCATACGGCGTCAGCCCGTCCACAGTGTTCCAGGCCTATTACCTGCTGGAGCGACGTGGCCTGATCCGGGCCCGGCCGCGCTCCGGCTACTTCGTCAACGCCCATGCACCCAATCCGTTTGCCGAGCCGGTGATCAGCACCCAGGTGCACGACAGCACCGAAGTCGACGTCAGCGAGCTGGTGTTTTCGGTGCTGGACTCGATCAAGGATCCGGCCACTGTACCGTTCGGTTCGGCGTTCCCCAGCCCGACCCTGTTCCCCCTGCAACGACTGTCCCGCTCGCTCTCCAGCGCAACGCGGGATATGGACCCTCGAGTGGTGGTCACGGACATGTCGCCGGGCAATCCGCAACTGCGCCGGCAGATCGCCCTGCGCTACATGGTCGGCGGGCTGATGCTGCCCATGGAAGAACTGCTGGTCACCAACGGCGCCCTGGAAGCCTTGAACCTGTGCCTGCAAGCCGTGACCGAGCCCGGCGACCTGGTGGCAATCGAGGCGCCAGCGTTCTACGCCAGCCTGCAAGTGCTGGAGCGGCTCAAGCTCAAGGCGGTGGAAATCCCCGTACACCCGCGCGACGGGATTGATCTGGACGTATTGGAGCAGACGCTGGAGCGCCACCCGATCAAAGCGTGCTGGTGCATGACCAGTTTCCAGAATCCCATGGGCGCGACCATGCCCGAGGAAAGAAAACAGGCGTTGGTGGAGTTGCTACGCCGTCATCAGGTGCCGCTGATCGAGGACGACGTTTACGCAGAACTCTATTACGGCCAGCAGGCACCCAAGCCGGCCAAGGCGTTCGACACCGAAGGGCTGGTGATGCATTGCGGTTCGTTCGCCAAGAGCCTGGCGCCGGGTTATCGCATCGGCTGGGTCGCCGCCGGGCGTTACGCACAGAAGATCGAACGGCTCAAACTCATGACATCGCTGTGCGCCTCGATGCCGGCCCAGGCGGCCATCGCCGATTACCTGCAACACGGTGGCTATGATCGTCATCTGCGCAAACTGCGCTACGCTCTGGAAGAACAGCAAAGCGCCATGCTCGCCGCCATCGCCCGTTACTTCCCCGCCCAGACCCGCGTCAGCCAGCCGGCGGGGGGGTATTTTCTGTGGCTGGAACTGCCCGAGCAGATGGACTCGCTGAAACTGTTCCAGATGGCCTTGGCCCAGGGCATCAGCATCGCTCCGGGGCCGATTTTTTCACCGACCCGGCGTTTCGGCAATTGTATCCGCTTGAACTATGGCAGCCCGTGGACCGAAGTGTCGGAGAAGGCTATGGAGACGTTGGGGCGGATTATTCGGTCGTTTTGATATTGGGTTGTCTGTTATTGCCCCATCGCGAGCAGGCTCGCTCCCACATGAGATCTGCTGAGTAGCTGAGATATTCGTCTCGCCGCAAACCCAATGTGGGAGCGAGCCTGCTCGCGATGGCGGCAGAACAGACAACTTATGTTTCAGCGCTCAGCGCCCGCCCCCCAAATCCACAAACGTCCCGGTCGCATACGAAGCCTTGTCCGACAGCAACCAGATAATCGCTTCAGCCACTTCATCGGGACGGCCGCCACGGGCCATGGGAATTGCCGACTCCAGCTTACTGACCCGGTCCGGGTCGCCGCTGAGGGCATGGAAATCGGTGTAGATATAACCTGGGCGAACGGCATTGACGCGGATACCTTCCCCGGCCACTTCCTTGGACAGGCCAATGGTGAAGGTGTCCAGCGCGCCCTTGGAGGCCGCGTAGTCGACATACTCGCCCGGCGCGCCCAGGCGGGCGGCCACCGAGGAGACGTTCACAATACTGCCACCTTGCCCGCCATGCCTGGGCGACATGCGCAGCACCGCGTGCTTGGCGCAGAGAATCGGCCCCAGGACGTTGGTCTTCATGATCTTGAGAATGCGAAACTCGGACATTTCGTCGAGCCGGGACTTGTGGGCGACCGTTCCGGCGTTGTTCACCAAAGCGGTGACACGGCCCAACTCAGCGTCCACACGGTCGAACAGCGCGACCACTTCATCTTCGATGCTCACATCCGCCCGCACGGCAATCGCCTGTGCACCCTTGGCCCGGACCTGTCCAAGCACATCCTGCGCGGCGCCTTCATCAGACTGGTAATTGATGCAGATCCGATAGCCCAGGTCGGCAGCCAACAGCGCCGTGGCCGCCCCAATCCCGCGGCCGCCACCGGTGATGACGATGACTTTATCCACGTTCGCTCTCCCCATTCCACGGATAGACGTCCGGCCCAAGAATAGCGTTCACGCTGTACTTTTGCACAAGCCGTTGCGCTTGCGCTGGGTTCAGCGGGCCAAAGCCCGTAGATCCAGACGCCCGTCCAGCAACGGCGGGCACCAGTAGTAGCCTCCCGTAATCGGTCGGCTCATGCGATACAGACCGTCGGTGATGCCGTCCTCCAACCCGCTCATGCGCCGCAGTTGAGCCTCGAAGGCGTCGAGGGAGAAACCGAACGCCAGGAACATCAGGCCAGCACGATCCCCTTCAATCCACGGCATGGAGCGGCGTACGACGAAGGCTTCTGGGGCGAAGCTTTCCTGGGCGGTGCGTTTGACGTGGGCCGACTCCGGGGCATCGTCGATTTCCTCGTTGTCGCTCAGGCGCCGGCCCATGATGTTGTCGCGCTCATGGGGCTGCATGGCGGCAAAACCGTCCAGATCGTGCTGCCATTGCTGGATCGCCGCGAAACTGCCGCCGCGCACCCCATCGACACCTTGGGCCAGGGCGGCGGCGATGGCCGCTTCATCGTGAGGATTCTCAGTGCCGTCTTCATAACCGGTCAGGTCATGGCCGGTCATGTGGCGGAAGGTTTCGTTCATCTGCACCAGGCGCAACGCCGGGGCCAGAGCGGCCTCGATGGCGCGGCTGCGGTGCAGCAGCTCGCCACGGTCTTCGCCGTGTAGCCAGCACCACAGCGCGTGTTGAGTCGAAGGGTTGTCCACGCCCACGCCGGCCAGGGCCGGAAATGCCCGCAGGCCTTCGACCTGCGCACCCAGCGCCTGGACCAGCGACTCGCCAAGGCCGATCACTACTCGCCCATCGAGTTGCAACAAAAGCTTATCGATCGCAGCCGGCAGCGCCTCGACCGATTCCAGGGCAAAAAACAAGTGACGGGCCTGAGGCGGAACAGGGGTGGCGAGAATGCCGGGCTGGTAGTAGCTCATGTGGACTCCTTTAGAAAGAGCGCAAGTTTACCCGGCGACCAGTGGTTTGTGTGGTTTGCCATGAGTCCGTTGAATGCCCGGACGCTAAAGATTTTCGTAGGAAGTCTCTTGCAACCCGGTCAGATGACTCGCAACCCCGTTCGGACCGCAAGGCCCACGATTGCCGGACAACCGAAAACTCCCTAGATTGAGTGCCCCAAAGCTGCTGGCAGAGCAGCTGGCATCATCAGGACTCATGGAGAACGGTCAGACATGCACATTGCCAAATCGATACTCACGGGCGCTTTTTTCATCGCCTGCGGAACGACAACGGGCTTTGCCCAGGAACGCGTTGAAGACACTGTCAATGCCGTGATCCAGCCCTTGATGAAACAACAGGACATCGCCGGCATGGCCGTGGCAATCACTCACAAGGGTGAACGTCATTACTTCAATTACGGGGTCGCCTCCAAGGACACGAAGCAGGCAGTGACCGACCAGACGCTGTTCGAAATCGGCTCGGTCAGCAAAACCTTCACCGCCACCCTCGGTGCCTACGCCCAGGCCCAGGGCAAATTGTCCCTGTCGGACCCGGCCGGTCGCTTCGCCCCCGAGCTGAGCGGCAGCGCCCTGCAAGGCATCAGCCTGCTCAACCTCGCCACCTACACGCCGGGTGGCCTGCCTTTGCAGTTTCCTGGCGAAGCGGACCATCCGGACCGGATGTTCAGTTACTACAAGACCTGGAAACCACTCTACCCGGTCGGTACCCAGCGGCTCTATTCAAACCCGAGCATCGGCCTGTTCGGCTACCTGGCAGCCCGCAGCCTGGGTCGACCGTTTGATGATGTGATGGAACAGACACTCATGCCGGGATTGGGCCTCAAGCACAGTTATGTGCGGGTGCCCAAGGACCAATTGAACCGATACGCCCAAGGCTACGCGAAGGACGGCAAACCTGTGCGGGTCGGACCGGGAGCGCTCGACTCCGAAGCCTATGGCGTGAAAACCAGTTCATCGGACTTGCTTCGCTTCATTGAGGCTAACCTGCGGCCCGAAAAGCTGGACGCCGATCTGCGGCAGGCCATCGCCACGACGCACACCGGGTTCTACAAAGCCAGTGGCATGACCCAGGGATTGGGTTGGGAGTTCTACCCTTACCCAGTCACGCTTGACGCGTTATTGGCCGGTAATGCACCGCAAATGGCGCTGATGCCACAAAAAGTGGAACCGCTCAACCCACCCTTGCCCGCACCGGACAATAGCTGGATCAACAAGACCGGCTCGACCGGTGGCTTTGGTGCCTATGCGGCATTCGTACCAGGAAAGGCTATGGGGATCGTGATACTGGCAAACAAAAACTACCCGATTGAGGAGCGGGTGAAGGCGGCGCACAAGATCCTGACGGCGCTGGAGAAACAATAGGCTACGCAAATCTTTGTGGCGAGGGAGCTTGCTCCCTCGCCACAAAGGGATCTCATCGCCTGCCCGGTCAATCCTCCAGCGGCTTCGGCTCAGCCATCGGTTTGCTCGCCTTGGCGCCCTTCACATCCTTGGCCGGTGCGGCTTCAGGCGCGGGAGTCGGGGTTGGCGCCGCCGCTTCCTGTTCTGCCGAAGGCAGTTTATCGACGGTGTCGAAGATGTCCTTCAGCTCGATCGCTCCTGAGTGCTCAAGCTTCTTTTCTCCATCCTTGCCCACCAGGATGATCTTGGTCTGGGCACCGGCCCCCAACTTGAGTGAACGGATCAGCGCCATGGTGCTTTGCGGGTCCAGGTCTTTGCCGTCGCGCTGCCCCATCGTGTTGAGCACGGTGTAAAGCACCAGGTTGCGCTCGGAAAAGCCCTGTTTGCCGGCCGGCTCCTCCAGGGCTTTTTTCAGGCTGACCCAGGCAGGGTCAACAGTGCTGGGCGCGATGACAATCAAGGGGCGGGATTTGCCCTTGTCCACCGCCAAGGGTGAGTCGCCATCTGCGGCGAACAAGGGACCGGCAATGGCCAGCAAGGTAGCGAAGGTCAACGACCGAATGAGCATGCGCCTCTCCTTTTGATATCTACGCTGTACTGATTGCGCATGGTGGCGATTGTTCCGCGACAGTCGCCCAATACCGCGTCTGCCTGCCTTGAAGCTTAGGCCAGAGGGGTCATTGCGCAACCGTGGCGTAGGAGATGAACAATTTCGTTACAGGAGTCGGGCACAACTCCTGTGGGAGCGAGCCTGCTCGCGACGGCGCACAGTCAGTCAAGCAGGTGTTTGCTGTACCGGCCTCATCGCGAGCAGGCTCGCACACATTGATTGGTGCGCAGGTTAGAACGCCAACTTGAACCCGATCATCGCCAGCATCACTGCCAGGCATGGGCGCAGCACCTCATCGGAAATGCGCCCCGACAAGTGACTGCCCAGGTAGATGCCCGGCAACGAACCGATCAGCAGGTAACCCAGGATGTGCCAGTCCATGTTGCCCATGCTGGCGTGGCCCAGGCCGGCGACCAGGGTCAGTGGCACCGCGTGGGCGATTTCAGTGCCCACCAGGCGCTTGGTGACCAGGAATGGATAGAGAATGAACAGTGCGACGGTGCCCAGTGCGCCAGCGCCAATGGAGGTCAGCGCAACCATGACGCCCAGGACCAGGCCAGTGACGACAGTGAGCACATTGAGCCGCGATCCGGTGGGATTGTAGTGGCCGCCCGCACGATCATGGGCAAATTGCAGAAGGCGCTTCTTGAACAGGATCGCCAGGGCGGTAGCGAACAGCACAAAACCCAGGGCTTGCTTGATGACCGCGTTCATGGCGTCGGGCGAACTGTGCAGGCTGCTGAGAAACCACAGCGTCAACCCAACCGCCGGCACGCTGCCCAAGGTCAACCAGCCGGTGATGGCCCAATCGATGTTGCGGTTTTTGGCGTGAACCAGTACCCCCCCGGACTTGGTTATCGCCGCGTACAGCAGATCCGTACCCACTGCGGTTGCAGGGTTGATACCAAACCACAACAGAATGGGGGTCATCAGCGAACCGCCACCCACGCCGGTCATCCCGACGATGAAACCGACGACCAAGCCCGCTATGACTAAACCGACATTACCGAAATCCATTAAGCGCGACCGCATGAAATAAAATCTGGTCGCGAGCATAGCGATTTTTCTTATAACCACCTATATCGATGTGATCTATCTTTATTCCTTTTTACCCTCACGTTACTGAACGGGCAGGAAGTTAAGAAAGAGCAAACTCTGGGCGTAGTTCAGACCGATCCGCCGGTAGCGCTCGTCCAGCATTTGGGTGAGCAGGTCCAGGCGCGCAACGATTTTCCCGAACTCCACGGCGAAGCTGAGATTACTGCCCTCCTCCGAAATCTCGTTGGAAAACAGCAGCGGCTTACCGTCCTTGTCCTGTCGTTGGCTGAGTATCCAGGTGGCTTTTTCGATATTGCGCGCCGCGTTGCTGACAAACCGCGGATCGATGGCGTCGGTCATGTAGAACTCGAGACGATTGCCATGGGCCGTGACCAGCATGCTGCCAATGGCGTAGATGAACGCCCCCACCCGGTCACCCAGGAACTCCGGGCTCATGGCATAGCTCAGGGCGGCCAGGTCTTTCTTGCCGCCCAAGGTCGGTAATGGTTGTTGCTGCTCGATGGCCAGGCGTACCTGCTTTTCAGCGGCACGGGCGTCGAGAAATCCGGACTTGCGCAACTCTTCGGGATTGCGCAGATAAAGCTTGTTCATCAACAGATAGAGGCTTTGCAGGTTGTCGTGCATCGCCAGCGTGGCCATGCGGTCAACGCTGGTCTGCAGCAGCTCCTGGGGCCTGGTGTTGCTGAACTGAGTGACCATGTCCTGCCCCTGCTGCTGACTGCACCCGCCGCCAAGCAACATCAACACGCCGGCCAACAGCGCTGAACAGCGACGTCGCGACACCATCACGGAATGAAAAACACCGGCCATCGAGTCTCGGTCTGGGCTTGGGGAGGCGGTGGGGGTCGCCGCTTCCTGGCCATGGATAGAGCGGCAAAAAACGTAAAAGTGCGATGGACGAGGGAAAACCACACAGGCGAGAAAAATCCGCCCACTCAATTAGTATGACTTTTTAATTGATTAATCGCGATTAATGGCTATATATCCCTTCTATCCTTTCAAATAGAAAGACTACTAATCGAATAAACCTTCATCGCGATCCGACTAAACACCGGACTCGACCCGCGTTCCAAACAACAACAAGACAGGAAGGAAGGTCACACCATGCTTGAATCCAGACATCTGCTCACGGCTCTCGGAGTGTCTCTGATGATCGCCACCTCTGCTTCCCAGGCCGCTGGCCTGAGCAACGAACGCGCAGCGTTCGGCAAGACCAACGACGGTACCGCCGTGGAAAAATTCGTACTGCGCAACAGCCACGGCATGGAGGCCACTGTCATCACGTACGGCGGGATCCTCCAGTCATTGATCGTGCCGGACAAGAACGGCATGACCGCCGATGTGGTGCTGGGTTTCGACGATGTGCAGGGTTACCAGAAGAACGGCAACGTGTATTTCGGCGCAACCATTGGCCGCTTCGGCAATCGCCTGGCTGGCGGTGCGTTCGAGCTGGACGGCAAGCGTTACCAGGTACCGCAGAACGACAAGAGCAACTCCCTGCATGGCGGACCGCTAGGGTTCGACAAGCGCGTGTGGAAAGCCGAACCCCATGACGGCAAGGACTCGGTGGGCGTGACCCTGACCTACCTGTCGGCGGATGGCGAGATGGGTTTCCCTGGCGCACTGAAGACAGATGTCACCTACAGCCTCAACGAAAAGAATGAATTGCGCATCGAGTACCAGGCCACCACCGACAAACCCACGGTGCTGAACCTGACCAACCACAGCTATTTCAACCTCGCCGGTGCCGGTAACGGCGACATACTGAAACAGGTCGCGACCCTGCACGCCGCCCATTACACCCCGGTTACCGGCAAACTCATCCCTACCGGTGAGTTGGCTCCGGTGGCCGGCACACCGATGGACTTCACCAAGCCCACCGCCATCGGCACCCATATCAAGGCTGATCACCCGCAGCTCAAATTCGCCGAACCCAAACAGGGCGGTTTCGATTTCAACTGGGCGCTTGACGCCAAGGGCGACGTGAGCAAACTGGCCGCTGAGGTCTACGACCCACAGTCCGGACGGCGCTTGCAGCTCTACACCACCGAGCCTGGCGTGCAGTTCTATACCAGCAACTTTCTCGACGGCACGGTCAAGGGCAAGCACGGCAAGGTGTATCCACACTGGGGCGCGTTCACCCTGGAAACCCAACACTACCCCGACTCTCCAAACCAGCCGAACTTCCCGTCGACCCGGCTTGACCCAGGTCAGACCTACACCCAGACCATGGTGTTGAAGTTCTCCGCGCAATAAACCCCTCCACGAAAAGATCGTTCCCACGCGGTTGGGAACGATCAACGTTTGAACACCTGGTCTATCCTGCTGCCACACGTCTAACGTTCGAGTAAACAGGAGGTAGGCATGAGGACTCTGGAATTGGCCGGCGAAGCCGTACCGGTGATCGGCCAGGGCACCTGGCGCATGGGCGAGGATCCGTCCTGTCACAAGAAAGAAGTAGCGGCCCTGCGCTTGGGCATCGAATTGGGCATGACGCTGATCGACACGGCGGAGATGTATGCCGAAGGCGGCGCGGAAGAAGTCGTTGGCGAAGCGATCACCGGCCTGCGGGACCAGGTTTTCCTGGTGAGCAAAGTCTACCCCCACAATGCCAGCCGCAAAGGCATTGCGCTTGCCTGCGAACGCAGTTTGCGGCGCCTGGACACCCACTACATCGACCTTTATCTGCTGCATTGGCGCGGGCAATACCCACTGGAAGAAACCGTCGAAGCGTTCGAACGGCTGCGCGAAGAAGGCAAGATCGGCCGCTGGGGTGTGTCGAACTTTGATGTCGCGGACCTCGAAGAACTGGCTTCACCGGCCTGCGCCACCAACCAGGTGCTGTACAACCTGCAGGAGCGCGGCATCGAATTCGACCTGCTGCCCTGGTGCCAACAGCAACGCATGCCAGTCATGGCTTACTGCCCGATCGGCCAGGGCGGGCAACTGCTCAAGGACCACACCTTGGGGCAGATCGCCGAACGCCACGGCGCAACCCCCGCGCAGATCGCACTGGCCTGGCTGTTGCGCCAGGACAATGTCATTGCCATTCCCAAAGCCGTTCAGACTGAACATGTGCGCCTGAACGCCGAAGCGGCCAACCTGAAGCTCGCACCCCAGGATCTGGCGGCGCTGGACTTGATGTTCCCGCAGCCAGAGGGCAAGCAGCGGTTGGCGATGGTCTAGTTCTCACGAGCAAAGAGCTTTTTGTGGCGAGGGAGTGGCCGCAGCGTCTTCGACGCTGCGCTGTCGCGCAGTGAACCAGGTCCTGTGGCGAGGGGATTTATCCCCGCTGGGCTGCGCAGCGGCCCCCAAACCAGGCAACTCGGTGTGCCAGGAAGATTGAGTTAACTGCTTTAGGGCTGCTGCGCAGCCCAGCGGGGATAAATCCCCTCGCCACAAGAGCAGCCGGCCTGCAGCAACAACGCCGCAGCCGTTAAAACAAGCCCATCTGCCCCCCCACCAGGGTCGAGAAATCGTCATCGACAAACGGCAGGATCGCGTCCGCCACCGGTTGTAGCTGTTTGGTCACGTAATGATCGTAATCGATCGGCGCGCTGCGGATTTCCAGCGGCTCGGGGCCGGCGACGGTAATCACGTAGCTGATCCACCCGCCGTTCTGATATTGCCGCGCGCGGCCCTGGCGCAGGTTGAACTCGTCGGCCAGCCGCGCGGCCCGCACGTGGGGCGGTACGTTACGTTCGTAGTCGTCCAGAGGCCGGCGCAGGCGCTTGCGGTAGACCAGGCGGTCATCGAACGCTCCGGCCAGGGTCTGGTGAACATAATCGCGCACATAATCCTGATAAGGCTTGCGGTGGAAAATCCGCCCGTACAGCTCCTGCTGGAACTGCCGGGCCAGGGGCGACCAGTCGGTGCGCACGGTTTCCAGGCCCTTGTAGACGATCTCGTCGCTGCCGTCGGCGCGGGTGACCAACCCGGCATAGCGCTTCTTGCTGCCCTCTTCCGCGCCGCGAATGGTGGGCATCAGAAAGCGTTTGAAATGGGTTTCGAACTGCAGCTCCAGCGCGCTCTCCAGGCCGAATTCGTCCCGCACGTGTTCGCGCCACCACTGATTGACGTAACTCACCAGTTCCTGGCCAATGGTCGCCGCCTCTTCCTGGCCGTGGGCCCGGCGTAGCCAGACGAACGTGGAGTCGGTATCACCGTAAATCACCACATGCCCCCGGGCTTCGAGCAACTGTCGGGTGCGCTGCATGATCTGGTGACCCCGCAGCGTGATGGACGACGCCAGCCGTGGATCAAAGAAGCGACAACCACTGGAACCGAGCACGCCATAGAAGGCGTTCATGATGATTTTCAGTGCCTGGGACAACGGTGCATTGTGTTCACGCTTGGCGGTTTCCCGGCCTTCGGCCACCCGCGCCACGATGGCCGGCAGGCAATGCCGCGTGCGAGAGAACTGTGCCCCGCGAAAGCCGGGTACCGACTGGCTTTCGTCCGGGTGGCGCAGGCCTTCGATCAAGCCCACCGGGTCGATCAGGAAGGTGCGGATGATCGACGGATACAGGCTCTTGTAATCCAGCACCAGCACCGACTCGTAGAGCCCCGGCTGGGAATCCATGACAAAACCGCCCGGGCTGGCCTCGGGCGGACGTTGGCCCAGGTTTGGCGCGACGAAACCCTGGCGGTGCATCAGCGGCATGTACAAGTGCGTGAAGGCCGCCACCGAACCGCCGCTGCGGTCCGCCGGCAGACCGGTGACACTGGCCCGCTCCAGCAGGAACTTGAGCAGTTCGGTCTTGGCGAAGATCCGTGTCACCAGCTCACAGTCCTTGAGGTTGTAGCGGGCCAGGGCCGGTTTGTCCTCGGCAAACATGCGGTTGATCTCGTCCATGCGCTGATACGGGTTGTCGATGGATTTGCCCTCTCCCAACAGCGTCTGGGCGACATTTTCCAGGCTGAACGAAGGGAAACTCCAGGTCGCCGAACGCAGCGACTCAATGCCGTCGATGATCAGCCGGCCCGCCGCCGAGGCGAAAAAGTGATTGTTGCGCGCACCATGCTCGCGCCACTGCATCTCCTCCCCGCCTCGCCCCAGGCGTAGCGGCACGGCCAGGCGCCGGGCGTGCTCATGCAACACGCGCAAATCGAACTGCACCAGGTTCCAGCCAATGATCGCGTCGGGATCGAAACGGGCGAACCAATCGTTGAGTTTCTTCAGCAGCAAGGTGCGAGATTCACAGTACTCAAGCTGGAAATCCACACCTGTATCGTCGCCATTGGGCGGGCCGAGCATATACACCTGACGCTCGCCACAGCCTTCAAGGGCAATGGAATACAAATCGCCCTGGGCGGTGGTTTCGATGTCCAGCGATACCAGGCGCAATGGCGGACGATATTCGGGGGCCGGTTTCATCTGGGCGTCCAGCAGCAGGCCGTCAGAGACTTTTGTGCCACCGAACCAGACCGGCGCGGTGATAAACCGCTCCATCAGGTAGCGTTCAGGTGGACGGATGTCAGCTTCGAACACATCCACACCGGCACGGCGCAAGGTGGTATCCAGGCGCATCAACTGCGCGTGTTGCCGGCAATACAGACCCAGCACCGGTCGATGCTCGAAATCCAGCAGGTCCAGGGGCCGCAACTCAACGTCCTTCTCCCCTTGCAGCAAGGCTTCGACCTGACCGCGCTGAATCTGTGGCACGAATGCCACCGACGGCTGCACTGGCAGGCGCACGCGCTGGGGGCCGGCGTCGGTCGCCAGCCAAAATTCGACTTCGGTGCCGGCCGGAGTATCGCGCCAATGCCGGGTCAGGACAAAGCCCTGCTGTAAATCCACCGCTGCAACCTCGAATTTTGCGTGAGACGCGATTCTACCTGTGCCGAGGGGATTTATCTGTGGGAGCAAGGCTTGCCCGCGATGAAGACGACGCGGTCTCCAGGGAAACGAGGCGCCCGCATCGCGGGCAAGCCTTGCTCCCACATCCCCTCGCCACAACAGTGTATGGCATCACTTTTGTGGTGAATTCACCGACAATGACGCTTTTGGACGACTGACTGCCGCTTTACCGCTTGCTCTGCGCCGTTGGGTCTACGATTCTTAAACCACCCGCAAAAAACAACACCCGAGGCTTCCCCATGAAAACCGTCGCGCAGTTGCTCCGGATCAAAGACGAAAAAAACCAGCAAGTGCACACCGTCTCACCGGACGACATGGTGCTGCAGGCGCTGATGCGCATGGCCGAAAAAAACGTCGGCGCCTTGCTGGTGGTGAAGAACGGCGAAGTGCTGGGGATCATCAGTGAGCGTGACTATGCGCGCAAAATGGTCTTGCGTGGCCGCTCTTCAGTGGGCACGAAAGTGGGCGACATCATGGTGTCGCCCGTGATCACGATAGACCCCCACCAGAATGTCGAAACCTGCCTGAGCATCATGACCGAAAAGCATCTGCGGCACTTGCCGGTGGTCGAGGACGGCAAGCTCGTCGGCCTGCTGTCCATCGGCGACCTGGTCAAGGAAGCGATTGCCGAGCAGGCGGACCTGATCCGACAATTGGAGCAATACATTCGCGGCGAATGACCCGTTCGGGCGGGTTGCTCAATCTCAACCGCCTTCTATATTGAAGGAGTTGTTCCTGCCGAGCATCCTGATGGCCGATACCGACCGACTGATCATTTGCGAACATTGTGATGCGGTGTACGAACCGATAGTGCTCGCTGCGCATCAGAAAGCCTCGTGCGTGCGGTGTGGCGCCGTAATCCAGCGCTACAACGGCCTGACCATTGAACAACGCCTGGCCTTGAGCGTGACGGCAGCGGTGTTGTGGGCCTTCGCCAACATCTATCCGGTGATGAGCATCCGCCTCCAGGGCCTGAGCAACAGCGCTACGCTGTGGGATTCCATCGTAGCCCTGAGCCAGGGCCCCATCACCTTCATCGCCCTGGTGGCCGCGGTGGCGATCATTATTGCACCGGTCTTTCAGTTGGTATTGCTGATCTGGGTGCTGGCCTATGCCTACACCAACCAACGGGCGCCCGGGTTCAGCCTGTGCATGCGCGGCCTGGAAACCCTGCGGCCGTGGAGCATGCTGGAGGTGTGCCTGTTGGGTGCGCTGGTGGCGGTGATCAAGCTCGCCGGGTTGCTGGACGTGCTGCCGGGCATCGGCCTGTTCGCCCTGGCCGCCCTGAGCCTGCTGATGATCCGCATCGCCGGGCGCGATGTGCGCGATTTGTGGGGCGACTCATGAACCGCGAGCCGTTGCCCCTCCCGCCCTTGGCGCGTGACCTGAACCTGTGCCTGTGCCACAGCTGCGGCCTGGCCTGTGACATGAGCGACGAACCCGAGACCTGCCCCCGCTGCGACGCCCCGTTGCACCGACGCAAACCCGAGACCCTCACCCGTACCTGGGCCTACATGCTGGCGGCGTTGGTGTTCTACATTCCGGCTAACCTGCTGCCGGTGATGAATACCCAGATGCTCGGGGATGGTGCCGACAGCACCATCATCAGTGGCGTCATCGAATTCTGGCAGGGCGGCGCCTGGGACATCGCCCTGATCATTTTCATCGCCAGCATCGCGGTGCCAGGCGTCAAGTTCGTGGTGCTGACCTTGCTGCTGGTCACCGTGCAGCGGCGCAGCACCTGGGCCCAGGTTCAGCGGGCGAAACTGTATCGGCTGGTAGAAGTCATCGGCTACTGGTCGATGCTCGACGTGCTGGTAGTGGCGCTGGTGGCGGCGTTGGTAAAGTTCCAGGCACTGAGCGATATCGAACCGCGACCGGGCATCCTGTTCTTCGGCCTCGTGGTGCTGTTCACCATGCTGTCGGCCATGAGCTTCGACCCGCGCCTGATCTGGGACACCCCACCATCCGAGGAGGCCATGGATGAAGTCGCAAGCCACTGACGGGCAGCAACCGACCCCAGGTCGCGCCCACGTCACCAGCCGCCGCTGGACGGTGTCGCTGGTATGGATCGTGCCGATCATCGCGGTACTGGTAGGACTGTCCCTGGTGGTCAACAACTGGCTGCAGGAAGGTCCGACCATCACCATCACCTTCAAGACCGGCCAGGGCCTGACCGCCAACAAGACACCGGTGAAATATCGCAACGTGGTCATCGGCCAGGTCACCGACGTGCAATTGAGCGATGACCAGAAGAACGTCACCGCCACGGTCAAGCTGGCCAAGACGGCGGATACCTTCACGCACGAGGACTCGGTGTTCTGGGTCGTACGGCCGCGCATCGGGGCCGGTGGTATTTCCGGGATTGACACCCTGCTGTCAGGGGATTTCATCGGGGCCGACGCCGGTCAATCGAAAGTTCGCGCAAAATCCTTTACCGGCCTGGAAGCTCCGCCACCGATCACCTACGGTGAGCCGGGCAAACGCTTCACCCTGCATTCCCAGGACCTTGGTTCACTGGACATCGGCTCGCCGGTGTACCTGCGCAAGATTCCGGTGGGCCAGGTGGTGTCCTATGCGCTGGATACCGATGGCAAAGGGGTCAACATCGACGTATTCGTCAATGCGCCCAACGATGTCTACGTCACCGAAAACACCCGGTTCTGGAACGTCAGCGGCGTGGACGTGAACGTCGGCGCCAACGGTTTTGCGGTCAAGACCGAATCACTCTCGGCGCTGCTGGTGGGCGGCATCGCGTTCCGGGCACCGGAATACAGCCCCAACGACAGCCCTGCCACCGAAGACAAGACATTCGAGCTGTTTGCCGACCAGCAGAGCGCCCTGGCGCCGCCTGATGGCAAGGCGCAATACCTGGCTTTGCGTTTCGATCAGGCATTGCGCGGCTTGCGGGTCGGAGCACCGGTCGAATTCCTGGGCGTCGAAGTGGGCAGGGTCGTGGCCATCAATCTGGATTTCGATGAGAAGCTGCGCAGCTTCCCGGTCAATGTCGGCGTGGTGTTCTACCCTCAGCGCCTGGGCAAAGCCCATGAAAAACTGCTCAAGGCGCTCAATCACAACCCGGATGACGAAGCCGCCGGCGCTCGCCTGATCGGCAGTTTCGTCGAACGCGGCCTGCGTGCCCAGGCCCGCAGCGGCAACCTGCTGACCGGGCAGTTGTACATCTCGCTGGACTTCTACCCCAAGGCCGAAAAGGTCGCTTTCGACGCCAACGCCCGCCCCGTCCGGATACCGACTATCCCGGGCAGTCTCCAGCAGCTGCAGGAACAACTGCAGGCGATGGTCGAGCGAATCAACAAGCTGCCCCTGGAAAGCGTTGCCAGCAACTTGAACGGCAACCTGGTGGAATTGCGCAAAGGCCTGGCCCAGTTCAACAGCAAGACTCTGCCAAGCGTGCAAAACACTTTGCAGGACGTGAGCAAGACCCTGCAATCGGCCAACTCGACCCTGGCCGAAGATTCGCCGCAACGCGAACAACTGACCCAGACCCTGGACGATCTTGGGCGCATGTCGCGTTCGTTGCGCGAGCTGTCCGACTACCTGAGCCGCCATCCCGAATCACTGCTTCGCGGCCGCCCCAAGGATGCACCGGCGCAGAACCTCACATTGCCGGTGAAAGAATGACCACAGGAGCACGCCCCATGCCGCTGATGCTGAAACTCCCCCTGGTTGCCTTGGCACTGCTGCTTGCTGCCTGCCGCGGCGATCCGATTCAGTACCACACCCTGAGCCCCGCTCAACCTGCCGGCCAGCCACGCACGAACGTGGACATACAGCTCGAGCAGGTGAGCGTTCCGCCTCAGGTGGACCGGGCACAAATGGTCATTCGCCAAGGCAACAGCGGGCTGGCGATTCTTGAAACGCAATGGTGGGGCGCCAGCCTGGCCGATGAACTGCACAGCAGCCTGGATGAGCAACTGAGCAACCCCGGGGCAGCGAAGTTATTACTGCGGGTGGATGTGCAGCGCTTCGATTCTATTCCCGGCCAATATGCCCGTATGGACGTGCAATGGCGCCTGCGCACTCTGAGCAACGAAGCCCGTACCCTGACCTGCCGCAACAGCCTGCAAACGCCGGCGGGGAGCAGCATCGACGAACTGGTGACGGCTCATCAGCAAAATGTCCGGCAGTTTGTCGGCCTCGTTGAGCAAGCCGCCACCAACATGGCATGCCCTTGACCCGTAGAAGCTGCCGAAGGCTCGGGCGCTTTCGGACGATCTTTCGGCTCTGACCTTTCGTTTGCTACTCAGAAAAATCGCAGCCTCGCTACGCTCGACAGCTCCTACAAGGGCCAGTGCAGCGACAGCACCGGCGCAATACGTGGATGATGGTCGATGCGCTCCAATAGCTCGTAGAACTGCGGCCGGGTATTTAGCATGGCCTCCCGGGTGTCTTCCCACTTCGTGACCACTGCAGCCATGATATCCAGTGCTCCCGGCTCGGCACCGCTGAGAAAAGGTTGAGGCGCAAACTGGTCGGCAAACAGCGCCCAGTTGCGATATAGCCGCTGCTTGGTGCCCGATACCAATTGCTGCCGAGTCGCTTCGTCCGCGTCGACCAGCCAGCGCTCTGGGAAATCGATGATGCCGATGGGCGTGTAGCAATTGGCGACGATATAGACCAAGCCCCGTATGGCTTGCGCACGTTGGGCCGGAGCGTCCGGCAGCAACTTCGATTCAGGAAAAGCCAGCCCGAGGTGAATCAGAATTGCCGCGGCTTCGGTCAGTACCGAACCGTCCGGCAATTGCAGGGTCGGGACCTGTTTTTGAGGGTTCAGTGCCTTGAGCTCTTTCGCCGCCTCATTGTTTTCGGTCGAATAAGCATCGACATGGCGATAAGGCACGCCACACAGGCACAGGGCGATCTCCACAGCCGAAGAGCCCGATTGCCTGTAGCCGAATAACTGATACATGAACTTGCCTCCTGCGCTTGGGGTAGCCGGTAGAACCCGCAAGCCCACCAGTGTTCCACCCGGCAGACGACCCGCACTCTCCATGGACACGAGCCTGCTCGCAATGCCGATGAATCAATCAACATCGATATTGGCTGATAGCAGGCCAACGAGCTATCACCGCCGTCGATATTCACCATCAGGCCAATGAAGTTCTCTTGATAGTCACCCCGCGCAACAATGGCTCCACACCAACCCACTGCATCCCCGGAGCACACCATCATGAAACGCCAACTCATCCTCAGCCTCGCTTTCTCGGTACTGGCAGCCAACGCATTCGCCGCCTCCTCCCACGCGGTCGTTGCCGAAGGTGGCTCTGATCGACTGATCGAAAAACGTGTTGCCGAAGGCGGCTCCGATCGCCTGCTTCAGAACCGCGTTGCCGAAGGTGGCTCCGATCGTCTGCAACAGAATCGCGTCGCTGAAGGTGGTTCCGATCGTCTGCAACAGAATCGCGTCGCTGAAGGTGGTTCCGATCGCCTGCAACAGAACCGCGTTGCCGAAGGCGGTTCCGATCGTCTGCAACAGAACCGCGTTGCCGAAGGCGGTTCCGATCGTCTGCAACAGAATCGCGTCGCTGAAGGTGGTTCTGATCGTCTGACTCAGAACCGTGTATGAGTTGTTCAATCCAAATGCGTGACGAAACCCAACTCAATGTGTGGCGAAGAAGCCCCCTCGCCACACTGCTTCAAACACCTCTGGAACCTGATGCATCACAATGAAAGCCCGGCCTTATCCGCCGGGCTTTTTCGTTGCCCGCCGTTTGCCCTAGCGTCCCGCAGCCCGCGTCATGCAGCGTCGATAACGCTCATCTACCCGCTTGGCGAACCACGCCGTGGTGAGCTTGCGCGTGATTTTCGGGCTCTTGAGCACGATTCCCGGCAATACTGCCCGCGGCAACGGTTTGCCCTCGGCCTTCTCAGCCAATTCGAACACCCGCTTGTAGAGTTTGCTGTCCTCGAACGCCAGGCTGTCGCCCTGCTCCAGTTGATCGCGAATGGTCGGGTTGCGCATACCCAGCGACCTGCCCAATGTGCGCACTGCCAGCTCAGTGCTGCCTGGCATGATGGAGTCATGCAAAATCAAATCGCCATCGAGGGCCAGGGGAATGCCTGACACACGACTCACCGCATGCTGGAATGCTGCGTTGCGGCTGGCGTACCACCCGGCATTGAAATCGGCGAAGCGATACAGCGGTTCGGTGTAGCTCACCGGATACCCCAGCAGATGTGCGATACCGAAATACATCCCGCCGCGACGACTGAACACCTCCCGACGAATCGAACCATCCACCACGTAGGGATAATCCCGGGCATTGGCTTGGGCAAACGCGATGCTGACCTGCATCGGCCCGCCGGTGTGTACGGGGTTGAAGCTGCCGAACAGCGTCTTGCCCAAAGGCACCATGCCAATGAAATCATCGAAAATCGCGCTCAACTCCTTCTCGCTGCGCGCGGCATTGAGCCGATCACTGTAGCTTTTGCCATTGGGCGAACGCACCTGGAGCGCGCCGCTGATTAACAAACCTGGGATGTGCATCTTTGCCGCGCGACGGTCGATTTCCTGCCGGGCGATCTTGCCCAACCCCGGCACCGCCGGATCGGCCTGGAACGTCGACTCCTGTTCGGTCACCGCCAGGACAGAACAGATATTCTGCGTCGTGGGTGGGATCTGCTGAGCGGCAAAAGCCACGTAGATATCCGTCGCCCAGCCTTCGCGATCCGCGGTCTTCGCCGGCAACAACCGCACAATCTGCGCCTTGACCTCGGCGGGCTGGCGTTCGGGTTCCTGGGTCTGACGGCTGCCGCAACCGGCCAGGGTCAACAACGCGGCGAGGCTGATCATCAATCGATTGAGTTGCATGTTGCTCCATCAAGTCTGTTATTGCGCAGCAACCATACGATCAAAAGCCGGCACAGGCTATGTTCGGTTCATCAGAGCCAAGAAAGGTCTTGTGAGGGAAGCAGGTTCGACAGCCGCAGAAACCTGATGTGAGAGATGGGTGGCCTAACACCATCAATATGGCAGCAAGGCTCCCACAGTAGATTTGTGATGGGTGAGGTCTGTGGGAGCAAGGCTTGCCCGCGATGACGGCGGCACATTCGGCATCGATGCAAGCTGGCCCGCCGCTGCCGCGAGTAGGCTCTCTCCCACAGGAATCCAGCGTCGATCAGATCCCGCTTAACGCCAGATCCATCGCAAAATAGGTGAAGATCAGGTCCGCCCCGGCTCGTTTTATCGCGCCAAGGCTTTCTCGCACTACGCGGGCTTCGTCGATGGCGCCGGCCTGGGCGGCGAATTTGATCATCGCGTACTCGCCGCTGACCTGATAGGCCGACAAGGGCAGGTTCGAAGCCTGGCGAATGTCGCGGATGATATCCAGGTACGCGCCGGCAGGTTTGACCATCAGTGCATCGGCCCCTTCCTGCTCATCGAGCAAGGATTCGCGCAGTGCTTCGCGGCGGTTCATCGGGTTCATCTGGTAGCTTTTGCGGTCGCCCTTCAAGGCACTGCCGCCCGCCTCGCGGAACGGACCGTAGAGCGCTGAGGCGAACTTGGTTGAATAGGCCATGATTGCCGTCTGGCTGAAACCGGCTTCGTCCAGGGCTTTGCGAATGGCCTGGACCTGTCCGTCCATGGCGGCGGACGGAGCGATCACATCGGCCCCGGCACGCGCTGCCGCCACGGCCTGTTTACCCAGGTTGAGCAAGGTCCGGTCATTGTCCACTTCATGCCCATGAAGCACCCCGCAATGGCCGTGATCGGTGTACTCACAAAAACAGGTGTCGGACATCACGATCATTTCCGGCACCGCGTCCTTGCAGATCCCGGCCATGCGCGATACCAGGCCGCGCTCGTTCCAGGTGTCGCTGCCATCGCTGTCCAGGTGATGGGACACGCCGAAGGTCATCACTGACTTGATGCCGGCACGGGCATACCGCTCGATCTCACCGGCCAGTTTCGATTCAGGAATGCGCGCCACGCCCGGCATCCTCTTGATCGGCACAAAGTCATCGATTTCTTCTTCGACGAAAATCGGCAGCACCAGGTCGTTCAGGGTGAATTCGGTTTCCTGGAACAGACTGCGCAGACTCGCATTGCGACGCAGGCGACGTGGACGTGCTTCGGGGAACTGGCTGGACATGGGACTCCTGGGAAAATGGGTGCTCAATCGCAGGGGATAAAGCTTATGCCCTGACCGGCCTGGGCACAAACGCCGACCGGAAAACAGAGTTTTACCGGCCGGGCAATAATCGGCTTACAAGGTCAGTGAGCCATTGACGCAGGTCACCACCGCACCACCAATCCAGACGTCCTCGCCCACCTGCTCAACATGAATCCGCCCCGCCCGGCCCATGGTCAAGCCCTGGCTGACCACATAGCGCGACGGTGCCAGCCCCTTGGCCAGCATCCACTGGGCCAGCCCGGCGTTCAGGCTGCCGGTGGCAGGGTCCTCGGGCATGCCGTCGCCGGCAATGAAACCACGCACCTCGAATTGGGCCTCGTCGCCATCCACGGCCGGGTCCCAAGGTGCGATGACACCCACAGCCAGATCCAGCAACTGATGGTAATCGGGCGTGAGCGTCAACACCTGCTGGCGATCCTTGAGCATCAAATAAGTCAGAGGAGGAGACAGCAGGTGTAGGGAGATTCTTTAAATACGAAACCCAAATGAACGCGTCACGAAACTCACACGCCCCATTCTTAAATTCGCAACATCCTGTCGCTAACATTCGCCCTACCTCCTGGCAGGAGGCCTTACAGTGCACGGAATCGGTCGGTATCGAACCAAAGGGCGCCAGAAGACTCTGAGCAATGCCCCGAGAAATCGAAGCGGCGTCACGACAAGGAAAACATCGGAAGCCAAAAACTTCGTGGTGCCCGGGTTTGTCAGCCTGACTTGAGAGAACCGAAGAACAATATTCGATGATGAACCCACTGAATTTTGCCAAACGCTTCAAACACCGCTCGTGGCTGGTATTGCCGACGCTCCTTGCAATGGGTGGCCTGGTGCTGTTGCTGGAACCCAGCATCAGCCGCGCCGAACCGGCCGATGGCACCCAGACCCTGGTGTTCCTGCGCCACGCCGAAAAACCCGCCGGCGGCCTGGGCCAGCTCAACTGCCAGGGGCTTAATCGCGCCATCGACCTGGCCACCCTGCTACCGGAGAAATTCGGCAAGGCCGACTATGTGTTCGCGGCCAACCCGACCCGCAACGTCGAAGAGGGTGAGCAGGACAATTCCTACAGTTATATTCGCCCGCTGATGACCATCAGTCCCAGTGCTATCAAGCTCGGGCTGCCGGTGAACATCGAGTATTCCGCCAATGACACCAGTGACCTGGCTGACGAACTGCTGGACGACAAGTACCACAATTCGACCATCTACACCGCTTGGTCGCACGGCTACCTGCCGGAGCTGATCAACGAGGTCGCCAGCGACGCGATGGGCAAGAAGCAGACGATTACCGATGACTGGGAATCGGGGGATTTCGATTCGCTGTACGTGCTGACCCTGACCTGGCACAACGGCAAGGCCAGCCTCACCAGTCAGAACTATAAGCAAGGCCTGGACAACGGGCAGGAAACTTGCCCGACGTAGGCTGCGGGCATTATTTTCGACGATACTTCCTCAATCACCGCCACTGATCCACCGCTATCGCGAGCAGGCTCGCTCCCACAGGGGTTGGCGGTGACCAGTCATAGTTGCTCGATCACCCTTTGCGGGCCGCTCGCTCACGCAGATACTCCAGCACCGCCCCCTGCTCACCCGCGAACTCGATCCGCCCGCCCTTCTTCTCGCGCTGGAACACATACATCGGGTCGTAGTATTCACGCAGCAGGCCTTCGATCCAGCCGCGATGCAAGTCGACGGCGCCGCTGCTCGCCTGCTCGGCCAGGGCGGCTTCCATGATTTGGAGCAAACGTCGATGGCGGTCGCCACCCAGGCGTTTGTGGATGTTATTGAGGCTCTCCAGCAACCGTTCGCAAAACAGCGAGAACCCTTCATCGCCATGGACCGCGACAAATTCGCCGCTCAGGTTGATGACGTAATCACTCAGGATCCGCTCGACCCGCCGTTCCACGCTGTCTTCAAGCCAGACCATCGGAACCTGTTGCATGCGCTGGTACAAAGGCAGTGGCAAGGCGCAGCTGCCGACCATGCGGCTTTCATCTTCCAGCACGAACTGTTCAATACCTGCGGCACGTTTTTTCAGCACATCCACGGCCAACAGGTTCTCGAAATCGATATTGGAAGGCTGCCCGGTGGCGCGCTTGCCGAAGCTCGAACCGCGATGGTTGGCGTAACCTTCCAGATCCAGGCTGTTGCCCAGTTGAGTCAGCACTTCTGTCTTGCCGGTGCCGGTCATGCCGCCCAGCAACACCAAGTCGCATTGGGCAACCGCCTGCTCGACGGTGTCCAGCAAAAATGTACGCATGGCCTTGTAGCCGCCGCCGACCCTGGGATAGTCGATGCCCGCCTCGTCCTTGAGCCACTGCTGGACGATCTGTGAGCGCAAGCCTCCCCTGAAGCAATACAACACACCATCAGGATGGGCTGTTGCGAACTCGGCCCAGGCCTGGATGCGTTGCGCCTTGGTGTCGCCGGACACCAATTGATGCCCCAGGACAATGGCCGCCTGCTGGCCCTGCTGCTTGTAGCACGTGCCGACCCGTTGTCGTTCGATGTCGGTCATCAACGGCAGATTGACCACGCCGGGGAATGCGCCCTTGAGAAATTCAACGGGCGCACGGGTGTCCATCATCGGTCGGTCGTTGAGAAAAATGTCGCGGTAATCGGTGATGTCATTGGTCATCAAGACACCTCGACCGCGTAGGTCTGTCGCTCGACCAGTTCACCGATCGGCTCCAGTGCAAACCCCAGTTCAGCGGCGACCGCCAGAAACGCTTCGTTGCCCTCGGGCGTGACGGCGATCAGCAGTCCACCGCTGGTCTGCGGGTCGCACAGCACTCGCTTGTGCAGTTCCTGCACGCGCCCAACCTTGCTGGCGTAGCTGTCGTAGTTGCGCAACGTACCGCCCGGCACGCAGCCTTGGTCAAGGTAATACTCGACGCCCGGCAGACGCGGCACCGCGTCGTAGCGAATACGCGCCGTCAACTGGCTGCCATCGGCCATTTCCACCAAATGCCCGAGCAGGCCGAAACCGGTGACGTCGGTCATCGCCGCCACGCCGTCGAGCTTGCCGAAACGGCTGCCCGGTTTGTTGAGCGTGCACATCCAGTCGCGGGCCAGGCCAACATCGGCGGCGCGCAGCTTGCCTTTCTTTTCTGCGGTGGTGAGGATGCCAATGCCCAAGGGCTTGGTCAGGTACAGGCGGCAGCCAGCGGTGGCGGTGTCGTTGCGCTTCATATGGCGCTTTTGCACCAGGCCTGTGACCGCCAGGCCGAAAATCGGCTCGGGTGCGTCGATCGAATGGCCGCCCGCCAGGGGAATACCCGCCTCGTCACATACGGAACGACCGCCGCGAATCACCTCGCGAGCAATTTCCGGGGCCAGTACATTGACCGGCCAGCCGAGAATCGCAATCGCCATCAACGGATCACCGCCCATGGCGTAGATGTCGCTGATGGCATTGGTGGCGGCGATGCGACCGAAATCAAAAGGATCGTCAACAATCGGCATGAAAAAATCGGTGGTGGAGACCACCCCGCGCTCCTCATCGATGGCGTATACCGCAGCGTCGTCGCGGGAGGCATTGCCGACCCACAACTTGGGGTCAAGGTTCTGCGCACCGCTGCCGGCCAGGATCACTTCCAGCACTTGTGGCGAAATCTTGCAGCCGCAACCGGCGCCGTGGCTGTACTGGGTCAGGCGAATCGGCTCGCTCATGGGCATACCTCTCGTAAGTCAAGGTGGGCGATTCTAGCAGCAACGCCGCCGGTTCAGTGCCGGCGCGAACCCATTGAATTTTCCCCCACCAGAGGAATCACTAGAAGACCCACCGAGCACTCATCTCAGGAGACCGCCGATGTCCCTCGCCCCGGCTGCCGACGACAGCACCCACATTGATTACGGCCTCGACACGCTGTTTGGTCACCAGACCAAAAGTATTGACTGCCAGTACGATGTCCAACGCCTCGACGACGGTGAACCGCCGTGGTTCGCGCTGCACATACAACCACCGCTGCCGGACGATCTGGAAAAAGCCCAGATCGTGGTGTTCCGTGCCGAGGGCCGGCGCATGAGCGGCATTGTCCGGCGCATCGAGCGTTTGGACGATGACAGTCTGCAACTGGACGTCGAGCCCGACTGACGTTCTCAGGCCTGCCGCGCACTGCTGCGATACATGAACACCAGCGCCAGTGCCAGGCAGGCCATTGCCAGCACCCGGCTCCCGGACAAATCAATAGCGGGATTGCCCAACCAGCCGAAGTTGTCGATCAGCATGCCCATGGCCAACTGCCCGAGGATCACCGCCACGGTCGCCACGGCGGTGCCGACCCTTGGCACCGCGCCGACCATGACCATCATGTACACCACACCAAACAATGCACCGCCAAGTTGCCATTTCGGCACGTCCAGCAGGCTGACGGCGTGAGCGGGTTCAAAAAATACGATCAGCAACCCGGTGACCACCGTGCCCACCACGAATGTCAGCAGACTGCTGCGCAGCACTCCGACCGTCTGGCCCAGGCGACCGTTGATGGCCGCCTGCACACTCAACACCGCACCGGCAACAACGACCAGCAGCAATAGCAAAAACACATTCATATTCAACCTCGGGCGATCAGGACAAGGGCTACAACGATCAGCGCCAAGGCGAGCCAGCGCTCGCCGTTGACCCGCTTGCGGGTTGCACCGAACCAACCGAAATGGTCGATCAGCACGCTTTTGCCCACTTGCCCGGAAAGGATCGCGACCATGGTCATGGCAATGCCGATGTGGGGCGTGGCAAGCGTCAGCACCACCACGTAGATCGGTCCCAGAAAACCGCCGATCAACTGCCAACGCGGCAATTCATTCAAAGCGGGGCCTTGTTGCGGGCCACTGAGCAGCAACAGCAGAAACAGAATCGCCGACCCGACGCCGAAAATGCTCAGGGTTGCCCAGAGGTGCCCCACTTGAACCCCCAGTGGCCCCAGCAGGCCGGCCTCTACCGATAGCCCCATGCCGGCCAGAATCACCAGGGGCAGCAACAGCCAGCGCAAAAGCGCGCGTGGTTTGGAGGCAGCCGCCGGCGCGGTTGCGTTGAGTGAAGACGCTTGCATGATCAGAACCTGTGATGAAGAACAATGAGCGGGATTATCGGCTGGCGCAGCTGTGCAATAAATGGGATCATCAAGACAACACTTTTGCGTAACTCGCACAGCGGAGCAGGTCATGCACGGTCTCAACGAACTCGGCTTCAAGGCCCTGCGATTGTTTGTCGCCGTGCTCGACCACGGCAGCTTCTCGGAGGTGGCCCGCCGCGAAGGCCTGGCGCCGTCGTCGATTTCCCGGCAGATCCAGTTGATGGAACAGGCCCTCAACCAGCAGTTGCTGTATCGACACACCCGCGCCGTTTCGCCCACCGAGGCTGGCCGCCTGCTGGGTCATCATGCACGCCTGTTACTGGTGCAACTGGAAGAAGCCGAACAGGCGCTGCAGGAACAACACAGTGAGCCGGCCGGACTGGTGCGGATCAATGCCCCGGTTGTGTTCGGCCAGCGCCATCTGACGCCGTGGCTGGGGTCATTGTGTGAGCGCTACCCGAAGCTGCAACTGGACATCCAGCAAACCGACAGCTATGTCGACCCATTGCAGGAAGGCGCGGACCTGCTGTTTCGCATCGGTCCGCTGCACGATTCAGGCATGCAGGCGCGAATCCTCGCCCCCCACCGCTTTCAGATCGCCGCCAGCCCCGCTTACCTGGCACGCCGCGGCACGCCGCTCAAACCCCAGGATCTGGCGAACCATCAGTGCCTGGCCTACAAGGGCGTGGCCGGCCAGCAGCGCTGGTTTTTCCGCCGTCCAGGTCAGGCCTGGACGCCCTACAGCGTTAAAGGCCCGATCACCGGCAACCACGCCGACACCCTGACCCAGGCGGCCGAACAAGGACTGGGGCTGGTGATGTTTCCGTCGTGGCTGATCGGCGAAGCCGTGCGCAACGGCAGCCTGGTGCCGGTATTGCGCGACTACGAAGCCTCCAACAGCCTTGAACCCCAGCAGATCGCCATCCTCTGGCCGGGCAGCCGACGTCTGTCGGTAAAAGTGCGTACCGTGATCGACTTTTTTCTGCAGTGCTTTGGCGAAGTGCCTTACTGGGATCGCTGAAACTGAGGGGTCGGTGCTAACGTGTCGGCCCGACGCCTGACAAGGATAATCCCGTGCTGCTGCTCAAATTATTGGTGATTCCCGCTTTCCTGCTGCTGATTTCCCTGGCGGGCCGGCGCTGGGGACCGAGCG
This sequence comes from Pseudomonas hefeiensis, assembly GCF_030687835.1. Lineage (NCBI taxonomy): Bacteria > Pseudomonadati > Pseudomonadota > Gammaproteobacteria > Pseudomonadales > Pseudomonadaceae > Pseudomonas > Pseudomonas hefeiensis. The sequence goes on along the minus strand of NZ_CP117449.1, from coordinate 2,231,896 downwards.
TGGCCGGTTGGCTGTCGGGGTTGCCGGTGGTGGTGGGACCGATTCTGTTGTTCCTGGCCCTGGAACAGGGCGAAGCGTTTGCCGCTCAGTCGGCGACCGCGGCGCTGTCGGCCATGTTCGCAATGATTGCATTTTGTGTGGTGTACGCCCGGGTCGCCCAGCATCGTGACTGGCCTTGGGCGCTGGGTATCGCGTTGGGCGTCTGGGCGCTGGTGGCAATGGTTCTGTCCTGGTTACCGGCCTCGCTGCCGCTGTCGAGCGTGATCGCCATTGTTGCGTTGCTGGCCGCGCCTTATCTGTTCCCGACGGTACGACCGGTGATGACTGGCCCGGCGCCCAAATCCGACAAACTGTTGCTGCGCATGGTCGCCGGCGCGCTGTTGACCCTGGCGGTGACCCTGCTGGCCAGCACCGTGGGGGAACGCTGGAGCGGGTTATTGGCGGTGTTCCCGGTGCTGGGCAGTGTCATGGCGGTGTTCTCCCAGCAAACCCGGGGCGCGGCCTTCACCGCCGCGTTGCTGCGGGCCACGGCCACCGGCATGTATTGCTTCAGCGCGTTCTGCCTGACCCTGGCCCTCACCTTGCCGGTTCTCGGCATGCCGGCCTTTGTCGTGAGTGTCGCGGTGTCGGTGGTCATGCTGCTGGTGACCCGCCGCTTGCTGGTGCGCGCCTCTGCCCCGCGCGCAAATGATGTGGCGCACTCGTGACCGGCGCTGGAGCCGGTTGGATGCCCATGGGATGATCGCTCTCAAGCACGCCCCTCTGTGGAGAGTTTCAATGTCATTGTTAAGTAAACAAGCCGCCGCCCTGGTGCTGACGGCCATTACCAGTCTGCTGGTGATGCCTGCTTATGCCGCCCAGCCCAAAACCGGCGGCGGTGCCCCGGAACAAAAGGTTTCCATGTTGGGTGGCAAGTTCAACTTCACCCTGCCCAAGGGGTTCACCGCGACACCGCTTCCGGCTGGCGACGCCGCCCAGGGCACGGCTGGGGCGAAGGGGACGATGTACAGCAATGCCACCAGCAAAACCGTGGTGATCACGGCTGAAAACACCATCATCGATGGCTCGAATGTGAAGGACGACGACAGTACGTTCCTCGATACCACCATGGCCGACTTCGCCGTTCAGAAAACCAAGGCCCTGCCGGACGCCAGGATCCTGAGCGAGAAAAGCCTGACCCAAAAAGGCACCGGCCTGGGTCTGCGCCAGCTCGATACCAAGGCGACCCAAGGCGGTGGGCCGACCCTCGATACCACGTTGCTGGGCGCTTCCGGCACGCGTATGGCAGTGGTACAGATCATTTCCCGGGCCAGCGACACGGCCGGGCATGAGGCGCTGGTGAAGCAGATCGTCACTGGGCAGTGACCGATAGACCGAGTTGTTTTCATCCCGAGCTGGCTCGCTCCCACAGAGGTTCTGTGGCGACATGAATCTTTATATCCAACCCGCAATTCATCGCGAGCAAGCTTTGCTCCCACAGAACCGGTGACAGATACAGCGTCTGCGAGCCACCCGGAAAAATGTGCGAATGAGCCTGCTCGCGATGGCGCCGGCACATTCAACATCCCTGGAACTGAATCAGGGATTAAGCCGCTCCAGCCAGGCCCGCAGATCCCGCACCTGCATGGCACTGACGCTGTGGCCAACGCCCGGATAGGCATGAAACTCGGGCTCCAGGGCCAGGGTCTTGAGGAAGCTGTCTGCCTCGGTGCCGTCATGGTAAGGGATCACTGTGTCCGCCGTGCCATGACCGATGAACACAGCCAGGGTCCGGCGTGATTCGTCGGGGGTCAGTTCGGCCCGCAGCACTGACAGCACCCGCCCGCCCAGCGCGGCAATGCCGCCGACGGCCTCGGGATGGCGCAGGGCAACCTCATAGCTCATCATCGCGCCCTGGCTGAAACCGACCAGGTATACGTTGCTCGCATCGGTCGGGTACTTGATCCGGGCCTTCTCGATGAAATCCAACAGCATCTGGCCGCTGGCCCTCAGGTCCGCCGTATCACCGTCGTAGGCGCCCTCGCCCTTCTTGGCAAACCATTGATACTGGCCCCGTTCCACGGTCTTGGGCGCTCGTACCGATAGGTAATTGTAGTCACTGGGCAACTCATCCTTGAGGTCGAACAGGTCTTGTTCGCTGCCGCCGGAGCCATGCAGGAAGATCACCAGCGGCCGGTTTCTGGCCTGCTCATCGGCATGGGCCAGATAATCGAGGGGCAAATCGGTGTGCAGCGCAGGCTGAGCCTGCAAACCGCAAGACACTACCAATAGCAACAGGGCGAGCGCTTTGAACATCAGTCTTCCTCCATCATTCGACAGCCGCACGGCAACGAGCGTGCGCTGAGGTAGACAGCAGTTATCAGTCGTTGATCAATTTCCCCGCGCGAATCGGCTCTCGCCCGGCAACTTTCGCCTGCCAGATTCCAGGCTGGGTATAGCGCCCGCGGTCCAGGGCAAACAACACGCCGCTGGTACCGGCCCGTACCGTGGTGACCCGATCGTTCAATGGATCGACCACTTCGAACAACGGATCGCCCTGCTGGACCCACTCACCGGCCTCGCGCAGGAAGCTCACCACCCCATGGTGCGGCGCGAACAGGTACTCAGTGCCTTCGAACGGAAAACCTTCACAACATTGCGCGGGCACGGGCGGCCAGTCACCACCAATGAAACCCTGCTCGGCCAGGAACCCGAGAATGGCTTCGCAATTGGCCTGGGCCTGATCCACTCGGGTGTCGCCCATGCTGCCCAGCTCCAGCGTGGTCGCCAGATTGGCCAGCGGGATCGCGGCTTCGGGGAAGGCCTTGGCCAGGCGCAACCAGGGCGAGGAACAGGACTCGTCGAACGAACTGCCGCCAGAGTCTTCGCACAGCAACGCCACTCCTGCCTTCAGCCGTGCGGCCAGGGAGCGCCACTGCGGCCAGTGTTGCGGCAAGGCGTACAAGTGAATCGCCGCCTCGAAGTCGCAATGCAGGTCCAGGGTGACATCGGCGTCGCAAGCATGGCGCAGCAGCAGGCGATGCAGGGCTTCGAGTTGTGAGGGCGGCGCCGGCAAATCATCCAGCACCTGAGCCATGGTCTGGCGGATCAGCGTGATATTGGCGGCCGGGTCGTCGCCCAGGCGGTCACCGATGCGTTGTGCCACCGGCGTGCTGAGCTCCACGAAAGACCGATTGAAGTTCTTGCCGCTGCCCAGTTCGAAACGCCCCAGGTGCGCGCTCTGCACATGCTGGTCCAGGCCGATGGGGTTGGCCACGGGCACCAGTTCAATCACGCCGTTGAGCAAGCCTTGGGTCTCAAGCTCGTTGAGTCGTTGTTTCAGCTCCCATGCCGTGCGCATGCCGGGCAATTCATCGGCGTGCAGGCTGGCCTGGATATAGGCCTTGCGTGGACCGTGGCCGTAACGAAACACACTGAGCCGGCGCTCGGTGCCCAGGTGGCTCCAGGGCAGGGTATGGTCGATGCGTTGCATGAGGAACTCCCAATGACGGTATTTCGACGAGTGGCCGGTAAAAACACTCGCCCATGAAAAAGGTGGCCGACCGGGTCAACGGCGGGCCACCTTGGTTTCAACGATTAATGCCCGTAGACATCAAAAGCGAAGTATTTGTCCTGCACTTTCTTGTACGTGCCGTTAGCGCGGATTTGCGTGATGGCGTCGTTGAATTTCTCGGCCAGGGCCTTGTCACCCTTGCGCACCGCAATGCCGGCGCCACCACCAAAGTACTTCGCATCTTCATAGGTCGGGCCCACGAAGGCAAAACCTTTGCCGGCGTCAGTTTTCAGGAAGCCGTCGTCGAGGTTGACCGAGTCGGCGAGCATGGCGTCGAGACGACCGGCGACCATGTCCAGGTTGGCTTCCTGCTGGGAACCGTAGCGCACCAGATTGATGCCTGCGGGCACCAGCACCTCGGTGGCGAAACGGTCGTGGGTACTGGCGCGCAGCACACCGACTTTCTTGCCCTTGAGTTCGGTCAGCGGGTCCTTGACGTCGCTGCCTGCCTTCATCACAAAACGCGCCGGGGTGTGATAGTACTTGATGGTGAAGTCGACATTTTTCTTACGGTCATCGGTGATGGTCATGGACGACAGGATCGCGTCGATTTTCTTCACTTTCAGCGCCGGGATCAGGCCGTCAAACTCCTGCTCGACCCAGGTGCACTTGACCTTCATCTGCTCACACAACGCGTCGCCAATATCAACATCGAAGCCCGTCAGCTTGCCGTCGGGGGTTTTCATCGAGAAAGGCGGGTAACCGGCTTCGATTCCGAGGCGGATCGGCTTGGCGTCTTCGGCCACGGCCGACAAGGACAACACGGACAGTGCCAGGGCACCGAACATTACTAGCTTCTTCATTTTTGCTCCTGAGTGCGCAGGGTTTTTATTAGCAGATTATTGGCAAATTCTTAGGCAGCGTTCGGTCAGTAAAAACCGAAGTGGCCGGCAGTCTAGAGGGGCACTCAGGAGGCGAATTGTGTTGAGGCGACAAATATTTATAGAAACAACCAGGCCACAGGGATTACACCCCACCCGCTCAAAGGGTCAGCAGTCACAGCCGATAGCCTTGTCCGCCGCGCACTCCACTGCGCCAGTCAGACGAAAGCCTTCGTCGAGCCAGCCCATGACGCCGCCGATCATTTCCTTGACCGGATAACCCAGGGTCGCCAGCCGCACTGCCGCCTTGTTCGCGCCGTTGCAATGCGGGCCTGCGCAATAGACCACAAACAGCGCGGTCTTGGGATAAGCCGCCAGCGACTGGGCGGTGAGCGACCGGGTTGGCAGGTTGATCGCCCCGGGCACATGCCCGCGCTCGAAAGCCAGTGGCCCGCGCACATCCACCAGCACGAAATCGACTTCTCCAGTCTGTTGGCTGGCGTGAACGTCGGAGCAATCAGTTTCAAACGTCAGACGCCGGCTGAAATGCTGCAGGGCGATGTCGGACGGGGCAGCAGGAACTTCGCGAACCAGGCTGGTCATCGTTGGGTACTCCAAAGTTGGATGATGGCGAAAGCTGACTTTATCCGCCCGGTGCTTACCGCTACAGTGGCGCACACGACACTCTGTGGGAATTTTCCGCCATATGCAGCCCAATCCCGGTCTGGTCGCCATCCTCGCCTACGACGGCCTGTGCACCTTCGAATTCGGCATCGCCATCGAGATATTCGGCCTCGCCCGACCTGAGTTCGATTTCCCCTGGTACAAACACCGGATCGTCGCCGTCGATGACGGCCCGATGCGTGCCATGGGCGGCTTCCAGATCCTGGCCGATGGCGGCATGGAAATACTGCAAATGGCGCGAACCATCGTGGTGCCCGGCTGGCACAGTCGCGACGAACCACCACCGCAGGCGCTGCTTGAGGCACTGCGCTGCGCCCATGCCCGAGGCGCGCGCCTGCTCTCGATCTGCTCCGGGGCGTTCGTGCTGGCCGCCGCTGGATTGCTCGATGGGCTGGGCGCTACCACTCACTGGCGCTACACCGACGAACTGGCCAAAAGCTTTCCCGCCATCCTGGTAGACCCGGATGTGCTGTACGTGGATTCGGGACAAGTCATTACCTCGGCCGGCAGCGCGGCGGGCATTGACGCCTGCCTGCATTTGGTGGCGAGGGATTTCGGTACTCAGGTTGCTAACGCCGTGGCGCGGCGACTGGTGATGTCACCACAACGCACGGGTGGTCAGGCGCAGTTCATTCCCTCGCCTGTCAGCCGCACGCCACGCAGCGATTTGTCCGGTGTCATGCACTGGGCCCGCGAACGCCTGCACGAACCGCTCGGTGTGCGCGCACTGGCCAGCCAGGCGGCCATGAGCGAACGAACCTTCCTGCGGCATTTCACCCAGGCTTGCGGCCTGTCGCCCAAGGCCTGGCTGCAACATGAGCGCCTGGCCCGGGCTCGCGAACTGCTGGAAAGCACCGAAAATAACACCGACAACATCGCCCAGTTGTGCGGCTACCGCTCGGTGGAGAGCTTTCGCGTGGCATTTCGCAGCGTGGTGGGGCTGGCACCGTCGGTGTACCGGGAACGGTTTGGACGTGGAGCGAAGGCGGTCAGTTGACGTATGGACTGTCGAACATTGGGGTCTGACGTATCAAGGTTTGAGTTATCAAGGTTTGCGCAACAGATAAGTATCCATGATCCACCCGTTAGCCTGCCGTGCGGCCTTGCGGGTACGTTCGATACCTTCGGCCACCTCCTCCAACCGACCAGCGATGAGGATCTGATCCGGTGTGCCCACATAGGCGCCCCAGTAGATATGCGTGTCCGGATCGGATACCTGGCGATACGCATCTTCAGCATCGAGCATCACCACCACGCTTTCGGCATCGCCCACCAGCCCCGCTGCCAGCCGGCGGCCCGTGGTGATCTCCAGCGAACCGCCAATGCTGTTCAATGGCACCTTATGTTGCGCCGCGAGGGCCTGGACACTGGTGATGCCCGCAATCACCTCGAATTCGAAGGCGCAGCGACCCGCGTCGAGAATCGACTGCAAGATACGCACTGTGCTGTCGTACAACGATGGATCGCCCCAGACCAGAAAACCACCGCACTGCCCGTCAGACAACTCTTCATTGATCAACCGCTCGAAGGTGGCCTGCTTCGCACGGTTCAGATCTTCAACGCTGGCGGCGTAGTCCACGTCGCCGCGTTCTCGCTCGGGGCTGTGGGCTTCGACGAAACGGTAGGTACGATCAACGATGTAGCGTTGGCAGATTTCCCGCCGCAGATCCAATAACGTCTGCTTGGCAGGCCCCTTGTCCATGAGAAAGAACACATCCACCCGATTCAAGGCTTTCACCGCCTGCATCGTCAGGTAATCCGGATCGCCGGCACCGATGCCGATGACTGATAGCTTTTTCATTCGAGTGACTCCTGGCCGGGCCCCTGGGTACGCAACCGCCACACCCCGTTGAAACGCAACTCGACAGTGGACAGCGGTTCGATGTCGATACGGTTGAAGGCAGCTGCCGGACAGCCCAATACGGTCACCAGGGCCGCGCGAATCACAAACGGATGGGTGACGGCCAGCAGATGCCCCGGCCGGCCTTCCAGGCTGGCCAGCCAGGCCCCGACACGATGACACAGGCGAGTGACGGATTCGCCGCCATGGGGAGCGGCATCGGGATCATCGAGCCAGGTTTGCAGGGGGTCCGGTTCAGCCTTGAGCAACTGGTCGACGGACAATCCACGCCAGCGACCCAGATCGCAGTCGGCCAGGTCAGCGACCACCAGGGGCTCATCGCCGAACATTGCGGCCGTCTGCCGGGTGCGCAACTCCGGTCCACAGAGCAGTTGCCGAACATTTCGGTAGCCGTGACCGGGCTCCGGGCGCCTGGCCAGCCAGTCTGCATCCAGCGGTTCATCCAGGCCGAAACGCGCCTGTTTCTGGGCGACGGTGCGGGCATGGCACATCAGGGTCAGGCGAGTGGCTTGCACGCAGGGTACTCAGGTGATCGAACGGGTTTCATGGAGGCGACATTCAGGCTTTTTCTTGTACAGCACCTTATATGAAATCAAATAACTGAGACAAAAAAGCGTTATGTCTTACACCGACATAGGCATCAACTGACGTAACGGATCTACGCTATCAAGTCCCCGTCCTACAAGGCTTTCGCACTACTTTCGAGCATTTTAAACAGAACGTAAAAACCGCTGGACATGTAGTACCCGCTACATAAATACTATTTTCAGGAGTTATGAAAGAAATCCAACACCCATCCAGGCAAGGAGCACGGATGCCGCCTCTTAGAGACCTGATTACCGATCCCGGCCTGGTTTTGACGCCGTCGGAACGCAAGGTCGTACGGGCCCTGCTTGATCACTATCCGCGCAACGGCCTCGGGCCGATGTCGCGCCTGGCCGATCATGCCGGCGTAAGCGACCCGACTATCGTGCGGCTGGTGAAAAAACTCGGATTTGGCGGTTATGCCGAATTCCAGGATGCGCTGCTCAGTGACATGGACCATCGCCTGCGCTCCCCTCGCACCCTGTTGCAACCGCGGGCCAAATTGCAGCAAGGCGACACCTGGAGCCAGTACCTGGCGACCAGCCAGCGTATCCTCACCGACACCCAGGCCCTGACTCAACCCGAAGACGTGCGCATTCTTGTGCAATGGCTGCTCGACAGCCGACATCAGGTGCACTGTTTTGGCGGGCGTTTCAGCAGCTTCCTTGCCCAATACCTGCTCAACCACTTGCGCCTGCTGCGTGCCGGCTGTTTTGCTCTGGAAGACAACGCCCAGTTACCTGACCGGTTGTTCGACGTGCAGCGCCAGGACGTGGTGCTGATCTTTGATTATCGTCGCTACCAGGCCCAGGCCCAACGCGTGGCCAGCGCGGCCAAGGAGCGCCACGCGCGGGTCGTACTGTTCAGCGACGTCTACACCTCACCGTTACGGGAACTGGCCGACCTGATCATCAGTGCGCCCGTGGAATCGATCTCGGCCTTCGACAGCCTGGTGCCGGCGCTGGCCCAGGTCGAAGCGCTTATCGCCTGCCTGACTCTGCAATGCCCTGATCTGGCCGAACGTCTGGAAGGCATCGACACCTTGCGCACGGCGTTCAACACGCACCTGTTGGAGGAAAAATAAGGATGTTCTCGCTCCCTCACCACTCCCCCCGGGATTTGCCGTTCACCTGCGACCATACCGCCTTGCTGCTGGTGGACATGCAGCGCGCCTGGCTCGAACCGCAATTTGATGCCCACCTGGCCACGCCCGAGGCCGAGTATTTCATCCGCCGTGCCCGCCAACAGGTAATCCCCAATCAGCAGCGCCTGCTCGATGCGGTGCGTGCGGCGCGGCAAAACGTGTTGCACACCCACATCCAGAGCCTGACCGCCGATGGTCGCGATCGCTCGCTGGACCACAAACTGTCGGACATGCACCTGCCCAAAGACAGCCCGCAAGCACAGATCATCGCCGAACTGGCACCGCGGGAAAACGAGATCGTGCTGCCCAAAACGTCTTCGGGGGTCTTCAACTCCACCAACATCGACTACGTGCTGCGCAACCTGCAGACCCGTCATCTGGTCATCGCCGGCATCGTCACCGACCAGTGCGTCGACATGGCCGTGCGTGACGCCGCCGACCGCGGCTATCTGGTCACGCTGGTGGAAGATGCCTGCGCCACTTACAGCGAACAACGTCATCTGGCCTGCCTGAACGCGATCAAAGGTTATTGCTGGATCACCGATACCGACACCGTACTCGGTCGTTTGCAGGAGATGCAGCCATGAGCCGTCTCGATGCCGCAACGCCCCTGGCCCCGCTGCCCGTGTCCACGCTGGTCTGCACCGACCTGATCGGCGTGACCCGCGGCCGCTCGTTCCCCAGTGATGAACTGCCCCACTACGTCGACGCCGGTTGTGGCTGGGTGCCGGCCAACAGTGCGCTGACGCCCCAGGACATCATCGCATCGGCCAACCCTTGGGGCGCTTATGGTGACCTGCGACTGATCCCGGACCTGTCCAGCCGGGTAACTGTCGACAATGGCCCGGATGCCCAGGCGCCCGCCCTGGATTTCATTCATTGCGATGTGCGGGAAACCGATGGTCGGCCCTGGGCCGCTTGCCCTCGCACATTGCTGCACGACGAAGTGCAACGTTATCGCGCCGAGCTGGGCTTGCAGGTGTTCGCCGCGTTCGAACATGAATTCAACCTCGATACCCCCCACCCCCAACCGGATCGCCTGGCCTTCAGCCTCCAGGCCCAGCGCCAGCAAGCCGGGTTCGCCGGATGGTTGCTCAGCGCATTGCGGGCAGGCGGCGTCGAACCGGAAATGTTCCTGCCGGAATACGGCAAGCATCAGTATGAAATCACCTGCCGCCCGACCCTGGGCGTGGCCGCCGCCGACCGTGCGGTGAACGTGCGGGAAATCACCCGGGAGATCGCCCGGCAAATGGGCCTGGATGTGAGTTTCGCCCCCAAAACGTCGGAACATGCCGTGTGCAACGGCGTGCATTTGCACATGAGCCTGCAGGACCTGGACGGCAACCCCGTGCTGCATGATGCTGGCGGCGTCAACGGCCTGTCGGGCCTGGGCCAGCACTGGGCCGCCGGGGTGCTGCACTACCTGCCCGCCCTGTGCGCGATCACCGCGCCGACGCCAGTGTCCTACGAACGCCTGCAACCGCATCACTGGAGCGCGTCCTACGCCTGCCTGGGACAACGTAACCGCGAAGCGGCGCTGCGCATCTGCCCGACGGTGAGCGTAAGCGGCAAACCGGTGGCGACCCAGTACAACCTGGAATTTCGCGCCATGGATGCCACCGCTTCGCCGCACCTGGCGATGGCGGCCCTGTTGATTGCCGGGCGACTGGGCATCGAGCAACGGCTGGCGCTCACGGCGGTCACCGATGAAATACCCGATGAATTGAACGAAGAGCAACGTCGTGCCCGTGGCATTATCGCCCTGCCGACGACCCTGGCCCAGGCGCTGGATTGCCTGCGCCACAGCGGGGCGCTGTTCGAAGCCCTGCCCGGCCCGCTGGTCGAAACCTATTTCGCCTTGAAGGCCCAGGAGCTGGCCTTGACCCAGGCGCTGTCACCTGCCGAGCTGTGTGAGCATTATGCGCGAATCTATTGAATGTGCTGAATCGGGCCTTTACACCGGGCCGGCCTATCGCTTGATCCGGGAAGACGCCGAACACCCGGTGATATTGGTCTGCGAACACGCCGACCGCTTCATCCCCGCTGCGTTGAACGATCTGGGCCTGGATGAGACGGCGGCCCAGGAGCACATTGCCTGGGATCTAGGCGCTCTGGCGCTGGCCGAGCAACTGTCCGAAACCCTTGGAGCGACCTTGTTGGCGGCTAACTATTCACGGCTGCTGATCGACCTGAACCGCCCGCTTCACGTACCCGACAGCATTCCGTCCCAGAGCGAGATCTACCAGATACCAGGCAACCAGTCCCTGGATGAGGCCACGCGTGAATATCGCCAGCAGTGCCTGTTCCATCCTTTCCATGATCGACTGCGAGCGTTGATCGACCAGCGCCTGGCCGACAACCGGACGGTGCGGGTGGTGGGCATCCACAGTTTTACGCCGGTTTTCTACGGCCAGCCGCGCGCCCTGGAAGCGGGCGTGCTGTTCGGCGAAGCCAAGGACTATGCCCAGCGCATCGTCGACGGCCTGAGCCGGCACTCGCTGCGGGTAGCCGGCAACCAGCCGTACAAAATCAACCCTTCGACCGATATGACGGTTCCGGTACATGGCGATGCACGCGGCCTGGACTCGGTGTTGATCGAAGTGCGCAACGACCTGCTACGCAGCCCGACAGCGGTGCAGGCCTGGAGTGCTTACCTGGCGCCATTGTTATAGGGGTAAGCGGCGGCACGCTTTTGAACGACACACAACAAGAGCAAATCCACACACAGCTGAGAAGGAGAACGGCTCATGAGTATCGAGGAATTTGGCTACAAACAGGAGTTGAAGCGCAGCCTGTCGCTGACGGACCTGGTGGTGTACGGGATGATCTTCATGATCCCCATCGCACCGTTCGGCGTGTATGGCTACGTAAACGCCGAGGCGCCAGGAATGGTGCCGTTGGCGTACATCATCGGCATGGTGGCGATGCTGTTCACGGCCCTGAGCTACGGCAGCATGGCCAGGGCTTTTCCGGTGGCTGGCTCCGTCTATTCCTACGCGCAACGGGGTCTTAACCCACACGTGGGCTTCATCGCCGGTTGGCTGATGCTGCTGGACTATCTGCTGATCCCGCCCCTGCTCTATGTCTACGCCGCCATGGCATTGAATCATTTGTACCCGGACATTCCCAAGGTCGGTTTCATTCTCGCATTCCTGGTGAGCGCGACCTTCGTCAACCTGCGGGGCATCACCTTCACCGCACGGATGAACATCATCTTCCTGCTGGCGCAACTGATGGTGCTGGCCATTTTTCTGTTCTACGCCTGGAATGCCTTGCAGGGTGGCGCCGGTAACGGCCAACTGACCCTGGCGCCGCTGTACAGCCCGGAGCGTTTTGATTTCGCGCTGTTGATGCAGGCCGTATCCATCGCTGTATTGTCGTTCCTGGGCTTCGATGCCATTTCCACCCTGGCCGAAGAAATCAAGAACGATCCGGGGCGCAGCGTGGGCAAGGCGGCGTTGATCACGCTGCTGGTGATGGGGGTGATTTTCGTCGTGCAGACCTGGATTGCCACCGACCTGGCGGCCGGCATGGGCTTCAAATCCGCCGATACCGCGTTTTATGAAATTGCCGAATTGGCTGCCGGCAGTTGGCTGGCCACTTTGACCGCTGTTGCCACGGCGCTGGCCTGGGGCGTGGCCGTGGCGATCACCTCGCAAGCAGCGGTGTCGCGCCTGTTGTTCGGCATGGCCCGGGACGGCAAGTTGCCCAAGGTGCTGGCCAAGGTCCATCCGAAACATAACACCCCGTACTTGAGTATCTATCTGGTTGCGGTGCTGTCGCTGTTGATCTGCTACCTGTTCATCGATGCCGTGGACACCCTGACTTCCCTGGTCAATTTCGGCGCCTTGAGCGGCTTCATGTTGTTGCATATCACCGTGATCAACCATCACTGGCGGCGCCAGCGGTCCGGCCAGGTGATTCGCCACCTGATCTGCCCTTTGATCGGCTTCGGTATCGTCGCGGCCATCATGTACAACATGGGCGTGGATGCGCAGAAGCTCGGTCTGATATGGATTGCCGCGGGCCTGGTCTATCTGGCGGTGCTCAATAAGTTCGGCAGCGATACCGCCCTGCCTGACCCCGCAGGACATTGAGGATCGGCAGTCGAAGGGTTCGACCAGCCGCCGTCACAATGCGTGGACATCGACAGTGATCGTCAAGCCCGGTGTAAGTCACCGGGCTCTTTGGAGAAGGAGTGCAATCCATGCTGGTCTTACGTCCAGTTCAATTAAGCGACCTGCCGCAATTGCAGCAACTGGCCCGTGACAGCCTGGTGGGCGTCACATCGCTTCCCGACGACACCGGGCGCCTGAGGGAGAAAATCCTCGATTCGTGTGCCTCGTTCGAGACCGATGTGCAAAGTCCGGGTGCAGAGAATTACTTCTTCGTCCTGGAGGACCTGGCATCCGGGCAACTAACCGGTTGCTCCGAGATTCTCGCCAGCACCGGCTGCAACGAGCCGTTCTACAGCCTGCGCCACCGACCGTTTACCAGCGAGTCCCGGGAACTGAACATCCAGCATGGCGTACCCGCGCTGTCGCTGTGCCAGGACCTCAATGGCCAGACGCTGCTGCGCGGTTTTCACATCGACGCCGGACGGGTATGCACGCCGGAATCGGAGCTGCTGTCCCGGGCCCGACTGATGTTCATCGCCGCTCATCCGCACCGTTTTGCCGAATCAGTGATCACTGAAATCGTCGGTTTCAGCAGCGATGACGGTCAGTCGCCGTTCTGGGACGCCGTCGGCCAGCATTTTTTCGACCTGCCCTACGCCGAAGCCGAACGCTTGTGCGGTCTGCAGAGCCGCACCTTTCTCGCCGAACTGATGCCGCAATACCCAATCTATGTGCCCATGCTGTCCCAGGCGGCTCAAGCCTGTATCGGCCGGGTGCATCCCGACGGCCAGGAAGCCTTCGACATCCTGGCGCGCGAGGGTTTCGAAACCAACAGCTACGTGGATATTTTCGACGGCGGGCCGACACTGCATGCCCGTCTGGCGAACATCCGCTCCATCACCCAAAGCCGTATAGCCACGGCCCGGCAATGCTCAAGCATTGACGTCGGGGGCCGTTTTTTGCTGAGCAACGACGGCCTGGGGAATTACCGGGCCATCGTGGCCGAGCTTGACGTCGGTGCCGAGGACACCGTGTCCCTGGCACCGCAAATGCTGGCAGCGCTGGGGATCACCGACGGCGAGCGGGCCCGGGTGGTTGCGCTATGAGCATGACTCGATTCCTTGCCTGGCATCAGCGCCCCGACTGGCACGATGCAGGAGCTGCATCATGATTGTTCGCCCGGTCGCTCTGACGGATCTGCCTGCCTTGCTGGACCTGGCCCACTGCGCGGGCCCAGGGTTCACCAGCCTGCCCGCCAACGAAGAACGCCTGGCCCATCGAGTGCGTTGGGCCCAGCGCACCTTTGCCGGACAAGTCGAACGCGCCGATGCCGATTACCTGTTCGTGCTCGAGGACGATGACCGACAAGTGGTCGGTATCAGCGCCCTGACCGGCGCGGTCGGGCTGCGTGAACCCTGGTACAACTATCGGGTCGGGGTCACCGTCAGCTCGGCGCCTGAACTGGGTATCCAGCGGCAGATACCCACGCTGTTCCTCAACAACGAAATGACCGGGCAATCGGAGATTTGCTCGTTGTTCCTGCACCCAGAACAACGCCGCGGCCATAACGGCCGCCTGCTGTCCCTGGCGCGCTTGCTGTTCGTGGCCGAGTTTTCCCAGCTGTTCGGCGAAAAGCTGATCGCCGAGTTGCGAGGGCACGCCGACGAGCACGGCTGCTCACCGTTCTGGGACAGTCTGGGCCGGCACTTCTTCCAGCAAGATTTCAGCTACGCCGATCAGTTGTCCGGCCTGGGCAATAAATCCTTCATCGCGGAACTGATGCCGCGCCAACCCCTGTACACCTGCCTGCTCACCGAACAGGCCCGGGCGGCCATCGGCAGGGCCCACCCCAATACCGAGCCGGCCATGAAAATCCTCGGCGCCGAGGGCTTTACCCATAAAGGCTACATCGACATTTTCGATGGCGGCCCGGTGATCGAAGCGCCCGTTGCGAAAATCCGGACCGTACGCGACAGCCAGTCACTGACCCTGGCCATTGGCACGCCGGACGAACAGGCACCGCTCTGGCTGATCCACAACCGACGGCTGGAAAGCTGTCGCGTCACCAGTGCCCGGGCACACCAGCACGGCCACAGCCTGCTGGTGGACCGTCTCACCGCCAAACGCCTGCAGGTGCAACCGGGTGACACAGTGCGCGCCGTCGCGTTGTTTAAACAGGGCCGGCAGGCGGTGGCGGCGTAGGCCTCGTTCGAGCACAAATACTCACCCACTGACACGCGCTAACCACCGACCATTTGCCGGCACCTTGGTCAGGTCAATTATCGCCTACAACGTGTCGAGTTTCTCTTCAATACGACGCAAACATCGCCCATGCACATTCGTCATCATCTTTGAGCCTTGCGCGTGATAGCCTTTGGTTCTTTCGGCGTTGACACTTTTGCTCAAGCCTTTCCATTCCAATGGTGGAACTCATATGCCCAGGCTTTCCCATCAAGACTTGCGTCGCAACTTTCGCCAACTGCTGGCTAGCGATACCTGCTACCACACCGCCTCGGTGTTTGACCCGATGTCAGCGCGCATCGCCGCCGACCTGGGCTTTGAAGTAGGGATACTGGGAGGCTCGGTCGCGTCGTTGCAAGTATTGGGGGCACCGGACTTTGCCCTCATTACACTCAGCGAATTCGCCGAGCAGGCCACCCGCATTGGCCGCGTAGCCCAACTGCCGGTGATTGCCGACGCCGATCACGGCTATGGCAACGCCCTGAACGTGATGCGCACCATCATCGAACTCGAGCGCGCCGGCGTGGCGGCCCTGACCATCGAAGACACGCTGCTGCCGGCCCAGTTTGGCCGTAAATCCACCGACCTGATCGGCGTGGCCGAAGGCGTCGGCAAGATTCGCGCAGCGCTGGAAGCCCGGGTCGACCCGGAAATGGCGATCATTGCCCGCACCAACGCCGGGATCTTGCCGGTCCAGGAAATCATCAGTCGGACCCAGCAATATGAACGTGCCGGTGCCGACGGGATTTGCATGGTGGGTGTACAGGACTTCGACCACCTGGCGCAGATCAGCGAAAACCTGAGCGTGCCGTTGATGCTCGTCACCTATGGCAATCCGTTGCTGCGTGACGACAAACGCCTGGCAGAGCTCGGCGTGCGCGTCACCATTGATGGTCACGGTGCCTACTTCGCCGCGATCAAGGCCACCTATGACAGCCTTCGCGAACAGCGGCAGATCTTCACCCAAGCGTC
Source organism: Pseudomonas hefeiensis (assembly GCF_030687835.1). Lineage (NCBI taxonomy): Bacteria > Pseudomonadati > Pseudomonadota > Gammaproteobacteria > Pseudomonadales > Pseudomonadaceae > Pseudomonas > Pseudomonas hefeiensis. The sequence continues at coordinate 2,215,917 of NZ_CP117449.1, read as the reverse complement.
GGATCTGAGCGCCACCGAGCTGACCCACACTTACACCCAGCCCGAGGACTACATCCGTTGGGCCGAGGAGTACATGAGCGTCAAGGAGTAAGCGAGCTCGCCCCACAGGATGAACCTGTGGGAGCAAAGCTTGTTCGCGATGACGGCGGCGCCTTCTACATTGATGCAAGCTGACACACCGCTATCGCGAGCAAGCTTTGCTCCTACAAAGGCTCCTGGTGGATGACCTCTCAGCGCCCGCTGCGCAACATCTCCTTGGGCACGTACTTGCCGATTTCGAACTTGCCGATGGCGGCGCGGTGCACTTCATCCGGGCCGTCGGCCAGGCGCAGGGTGCGTTGCATGGCGTACATGTAGGCCAGCGGGAAATCGTTGGAAACCCCCGCGCCGCCGTGAATCTGGATTGCCCGGTCGATGACCTTCAGCGCCACGTTCGGCGCAACGACCTTGATCTGGGCGATCTCACTCTTGGCGACCTTATTACCGACGGTGTCCATCATGTACGCCGCTTTCAAGGTCAGCAGGCGCGCCATGTCGATTTCCATCCGTGAATCGGCGATCTTGTCGACGTTACCGCCCAGGCGCGCCAACGGCTGGCCGAAGGCGGTGCGGCTGACGGCACGTTTGCACATCAACTCCAATGCACGCTCGGCCATGCCGATGGAACGCATGCAGTGGTGGATCCGGCCCGGGCCGAGGCGACCCTGGGCAATTTCAAAGCCGCGCCCTTCGCCCAGCAAGACGTTTTCGTACGGCACCCGCACATTGTCGAACAGCACCTCGGCGTGACCGTGGGGGGCGTCGTCGTAGCCGAACACCGGCAGCGGACGGACGATTTTTACCCCAGGCGTGTCCACCGGCACCAAAATCATCGAGTGCTGGGCATGACGCGGCGCGTCGGGATTGCTCAAGCCCATGAAGATCAGAATCTTGCAGCGCGGATCACAGGCCCCTGAGGTCCACCACTTCTTGCCGTTGATCACCCACTCGTCGCCATCGCGCTCGGCGCGGGCGGCCATGTTGGTGGCGTCCGAAGAAGCAACATCCGGCTCGGTCATGGCGAAGGCCGAGCGGATCTCGCCGCGCAGCAGCGGTTCCAGCCAGCGTTGTTTTTGTTCTTCATTGGCGTAGCGCACCAGCACTTCCATGTTGCCCGTGTCCGGCGCCGAGCAATTGAACGGCTCCGGCCCCAGCAAGGAACGGCCCATGATCTCTGCCAACGGCGCGTATTCGAGGTTGGTCAGGCCAGCGCCCAACTCGGACTCGGGCAGGAACAGATTCCACAGCCCCTCGGCTTTGGCCTTGGCCTTGAGCTCTTCCATGATGGCGGTGGGCTGCCAGCGGTCGCCTTCGGCCACTTGCCGTTCGAACACTGCTTCAGCCGGGTATACGTAGGCGTCCATGAACGCGGTAACACGCTCACGCAGTTCCTGAACCTTGGGGGAATACGCAAAATCCATGAGAAGCACCTTCTTGGCAGAGGTTGTTTTTAGGTCATGAAATCGATGCTAGTTCAGCTACGAAAATTTACCTAACCTATTCTCAGCGTGTATTAACATTCATCACCGATATATGGTTCACTGATTTGCATCGCCACCCGGCACCTCACAACAAGCCTAAGAACAAGAGTGCAGCGCCATGAATCTGAGCAAGGTCGACCTCAACCTTTTCATCGTCTTTGATGCGATCTACACCGAAGCCAACCTGACCCGCGCCGGGCAGATTGTCGGCATCACTCAGCCGGCGGTGTCCAATGCGCTGGCGCGTTTGCGCGAAACCTTCAATGACCCGCTGTTCGTGCGCACCGCCCAGGGCATGGTGCCCACGCCCATGGCCCAGAACATCATTGGCCCGGTGCGCAATGCCTTATCGCTGCTGCGGGTGTCGGTGCAGGAAAGCCGGATTTTCAATCCGCTGCAGGCGGTAAAGACCTACCGCATCAGCATGACCGACCTCACCGAAGGCGTGATCCTGCCGCTGCTGTTCCAGCGCCTGCGACGCCTGGCGCCGACCGTGGCGATCGAAAGTTTCCTGTCCAAGCGCCGCGAAACCACCAAGGAACTGGCCGCCGGACGCCTCGACTTCGCCGTCGACGCACCACTCAATACCGACCCGCAAGTGCGCCACGTCAAGCTGATGGAAGACCGTTATGTATGCGCCATGCGCAAGGGGCACCCACTGGCGGGCAAGGAAAAAATCAGCCTCGATGATTACCTGGCCCAGACTCATGTGCATATTTCCAGCCGCCGCAACGGCCTGGGTTATGTCGACCTGGCGCTAGGCAAGATGGGCATCCAACGCAAGATCGCCCTGCGCTCCCAGCATTACTTGATGGCGTCCCAGGTGTTGCAACAGACCGACATGGTCATGACCGTGCCCGAGCGCTTTGCCCGTCGTCACGATTTGCATGCCTTCGTATTGCCGGTCAACGATGTACCTCCCGTGGAAACCCATCTCTACTGGCATGAAAGCACCGACCAGGACCCGGCCAACCGCTGGATGCGCGAACAGATGATTGAGCTGTGCCAGCAGGTGACGGCTCATGAGAAGAAGCTCGACAAGGTTTAGGAAATCCCTTGTGGGAGCGAGCCTGCTCGCGATAGCGCTGGGGTCAGTCAGCATTGTTGCTGACAGATATATCGCTATCGCGAGCAGGCTCGCTCCCACAGGTGGTGTGTCTGCATTGAGACCTCATTGCTTGACGCGAACGTCAAGCTGCCATTAGCTTAGCGCCAGCCCCTTTCGTTTCGAGCGCTTCCATGAGCAGCCAGACTTACAGCATCTCCGACCTCGCCCGCGAACTGGATATCACCACCCGGGCCATCCGTTTCTATGAAGAGCAAGGCCTGCTGAGCCCGGAGCGACGTGGCCAGGAACGCATTTATTCGCCTCGGGACAAAGTCAGCCCTGAAGCTGATCCTGCGGGGCAAGCGCATCGGTTTTTCCTTGGCCGAGTGCCGTGAACTGATCGAACTCTACGACCCCACCAGCGGCAATCAGAAACAGTTGCACAGCATGCTGGCGAAGATCACCGAGCGTCGGGAGCAACTTGAACAGCAACTGCTGGACATCGAACAGATGAAGCTGGAACTCGACACCGCCGAAGAACGCTGCATCCAGGCCCTGGAGCAGACGATCAAAGGCCAGGAAATCTTGCAGTAACGACACAATTTCATTGTGGGAGCGGGCTTGCTCGCGAAGGGGCCCGGACAGTCAGTATCAATGTCGACTGATACACCGCCTTCGCGAGCAAGCCCGCTCCCACACTGGATCGGCGCACTCAACTACAGGTCAATCCCCATGTCCCTTCCCTCCTTTGTACGCCTGATTGAAGTCGGCCCTCGCGACGGCCTGCAGAATGAAGCACAACCCATCAGTGTCGCCGACAAGGTGCGCCTGGTGGATGCCCTGAGCGCCGCCGGCCTGGGTTACATCGAAGTCGGCAGTTTTGTCTCACCCAAGTGGGTGCCACAAATGGCCGGCTCCGCCGAGGTGTTCGCGCAGATTCAGCGCAAGCCCGGCGTCACCTATGCCGCCCTGGCGCCGAATCTGCGGGGTTTTGAAGACGCGCTGGCGGCCGGCGTAAAAGAGGTCGCCGTGTTCGCCGCCGCGTCCGAAGCATTCTCCCAGCGCAACATCAACTGCTCCATCAAGGAAAGCCTTGAGCGCTTCGTGCCGATCATGGAGGCCGCCCGGCAGAACGGTGTCAGCGTGCGCGGTTACGTCTCCTGCGTGCTGGGCTGCCCGTACGAAGGTGCGGTCAAGCCCGAACAAGTGGCGTGGGTCGCCCGCGAACTGTACGCAATGGGCTGCTACGAGGTGTCCTTGGGGGACACTATCGGCACCGGTACCGCTGGCGCCACACGCAAAATGTTCGAGGTGGTTTCGGCTGAAGTGCCCAGGGAAAAACTCGCCGGGCACTTCCACGACACCTACGGCCAAGCGATGGCCAACGTCTACGCCAGTCTGCTGGAAGGCATCGCCGTGTTTGACAGTTCTATCGCAGGCCTGGGCGGTTGTCCGTATGCCAAGGGCGCCAGCGGTAACGTCGCCACCGAAGACGTGTTGTACCTGCTCAATGGCCTGGGTATTGAAACCGGCGTCGACCTGGACGCACTGGTTGCTGCCGGCCGGCAGATCTGTGACGTGCTGGGTCGCCCTACCGGTTCGCGGGTAGCCAAGGCGCGCGCCGCACATTGAGGTGTTACCGCTCCAGGGTGTAACAGCTACGAAACGAGTAACACGGAAACAATTTGTCGGGTTTGGACTGTCGGCTATCTCACACAAAAAAGATAACCAATTGATTTATAAGTATTTTTAAAAGTTGGCACGACCCCTGCTATATCATTGGCATAACAAAAATAAAAAATGCGACACACCCAATAAAAACAAGACGAAACGACTCTGACATAACAAAAACAACACGGCAGAGGCGCAGCTAACAGATTTTTTTGGAGAAGATGGCTTTTCAGGGTGCTTTCAGGAGCAACCCGCAACCGGGCAGAGAACAATAAAACTACCTTCAGGTAGCCCCCGAATCGGTTGGATCGCGAAGCGAAAAAGCAGATCAGCGCTCAAAAAAATACGTTTGCTCTTGATCCCGGATGGGGATCACCAAAACAGCGGTAAAGGGTCACGGCTACTAAAAACAACAATAGGCCGCCCCTCAATAATAAAAAAAGAGCACGTGACGACAAAATTAAAGGGGAGCTTCGGCTCCCCTTTGTGCTGTCTGGCATTTGGGTTTTTCAGTCATTTTCGGGTTGATCGAACCGACGCGGTGCGGCAGCGGCGGCTGAAGCCGTGACCGACACACCGCATCGCGAGCAGGCTCGCTCCCACAAGGGCTTGTGTTCAGCTTTCTTTATTACGCAGTTCTTCAATGCTGATTTCGCGCATGCGGAACTTCTGGATCTTGCCGGTCACGGTCATCGGGAACTCCTCGACGAACTTGAAATGACGCGGTGTCTTGAAGTGGGCAATGCGCTCTTTGCACCAGGCGATCAACGCTTGCTCGGTGGCACTGTGGTCGGGGTGGAACTTGATCCAGGCGACGATTTCTTCACCGTAACGCGAGCACGGGATGCCGATCACTTGCACATCAGCGACAGCGGGGTGCGTGAAGAAAAACTCTTCCAGCTCACGCGGATAAATGTTCTCACCGCCACGGATGATCATGTCCTTGTTGCGCCCGACGATGCAGACATAACCCTGCTCGTCCATGGTCGCCAGGTCGCCGGTGTGCATCCAACCGTCCCGATCGATGGCGTCGGCAGTGCCGTTGGGGTTGTTCCAGTAACCGAGCATCACGCTGTAGCCACGGGTACACAACTCGCCGATGGTGCCACGGGGAACGATATTGCCGGCCGCGTCGACAATCTTGCTTTCCAGCTGCGGCTGGGTGCGGCCAACGGTGGTCACGCGCAGTTCCAGTTCGTCTGAAGGACCGGTCTGCAACGACACCGGGCTGGTTTCCGTCATGCCGTAGGCAATCTGCACTTCGGCCATGTGCATCTCGCTGATGACCCGGCGCATCACCTCAATGGGGCAAGTGGCCCCGGCCATGATCCCGGTGCGCAGGCTGGACAAAGCAAAATCGCCCCGTTGCGGCTGGTCGAGCATGGCGATGAACATGGTGGGCACGCCATACAGCGCCGTGGCTTTTTCTTCGGCCACGGTCCGCAGGGTCAGCAACGGATCGAAGGCATCGTTGGGGTAGATCATGGTGCTGCCGTGGGTCATGCAGCCCAGGTTGCCCATGACCATGCCAAAGCAATGGTAGAGCGGCACGGGGATCACCAGCCGGTCGCTGGCCGTCAGACCCAGGCTTTCACCGACCATGTAACCGTTGTTGAGGATGTTGTGATGGCTGAGGGTCGCGCCCTTGGGGAAGCCGGTGGTGCCGGAGGTGTACTGGATATTCACGGGTTGATCATGGTGTAGGCTGGTCTGGCGCTCGACCAGTTGCTCAGGCAAAACCGCAGCGCCAAGGGCTGCCAGTTGCGGCCAGGGCAAAAAGCCTGAGGGTGGTTGAGCATCCAGACTGATCACACCTCGTAGATCCGGCAGACGCTCGCTGCGCAACTGACCGATCGATTGCTCCGCCAGCTCAGGCGCGAGCGCTTGCAACATAGCGTGATAATCCGAGGTTTTGAACGCTGCGGCGCAGACCAGCCATTGGCACCCTGACTGCTTGAGCACGTATTCGAGTTCGGAACTGCGATACGCCGGGTTGATGTTGACCAGAATGACACCGATCTTCGCGCTGGCGAACTGGCTGATGCACCACTGAGCACAGTTGGGGGCCCACACACCAAGACGGTCGCCGGCTTTCAAGCCCAACGCCAACAGGGCTCGGGCATGCAAGTCGACGGCTTCGGCCAGTTGCCGCCAGGTATAACGCAGCGATTGATGGCGAACCACCAACGCCTCGCCATCGGGATACCGGGCCACAGTCTGGTCGAAGGCCTGGCCGATGGTGTGCGCCAGTAGGGCCTTGGCCTGGGAGCCGCGGGTGTAGCTGAGCTGCGATTGCGAACCGGGTTGATCCATGATGCCCCCTCTTGTCTTTATTAGTGGGTGTATCGGTGAACCTGCTGACTCAAACGCACTTACTGTGGCTCAAGTTAACGTTAACGTAAAGGGTGATTGACAGGCATTCGCCACAGGCTTACGTTAACGTAAAGGTGAGAGCCAATACTGCCCCTCTCCACACCCGACAAAAAAGCCAAAAGGTGCCCCATGAGCTACCCATCCCTGAACTTTGCCCTCGGCGAAACCATCGACATGCTTCGTGATCAGGTTCAGTCCTTCGTCAAAGCTGAGCTGGCGCCACGGGCGGCACAAATAGACATCGACAACCTGTTCCCCGCCGACATGTGGCGCAAATTCGGCGACATGGGCCTGCTGGGCATTACCGTACCGGAAGAATATGGCGGTGCCGGTCTTGGCTATCTGGCCCACGTGGTGACAATGGAAGAAATCAGCCGCGGCTCGGCCTCGGTCGCCCTCTCCTACGGCGCCCATTCCAACCTCTGCGTCAACCAGATCAACCGCAATGGCAATCACGAACAGAAAACCAAGTACCTGCCCAAGCTGATCAGCGGCGAGCACATCGGTGCCCTGGCCATGAGCGAACCCAACGCCGGCTCCGACGTAGTGTCGATGAAGCTGCGGGCCGACAAGCGCGGCGACCACTACGTGCTCAACGGCAGCAAGACCTGGATCACCAATGGCCCCGACGCCAACACTTACGTGATCTACGCCAAGACCGATCTGGAAAAAGGCCCCCACGGCATCACCGCCTTCATCGTCGAGCGCGACTGGAAAGGCTTCAGCCGCAGCAACAAATTCGACAAGCTCGGCATGCGCGGCTCCAACACCTGCGAGTTGTTTTTCGATGACGTCGAAGTCCCGGAAGAAAACATCCTCGGCGTGCTCAACGGCGGTGTGAAAGTGTTGATGAGCGGCCTTGATTACGAGCGCGTCGTGCTGTCGGGCGGCCCCACCGGGATCATGCAGGCCTGCATGGACCTGATCGTGCCGTACATCCACGACCGCAAGCAGTTCGGCCAGAGCATCGGCGAATTCCAGTTGATCCAGGGCAAAGTCGCGGACATGTACACCCAACTCAACGCCAGCCGCGCCTACCTCTATGCAGTGGCCCAAGCCTGCGAGCGCGGCGAAACCACGCGCAAGGACGCCGCCGGGGTGATTCTCTACAGCGCCGAACGCGCCACGCAGATGGCCCTCGACGCGATCCAGATTCTGGGTGGTAACGGCTACATCAATGAATTCCCGGCCGGCCGCCTGCTGCGTGACGCCAAGCTGTACGAAATCGGTGCTGGTACCAGTGAGATTCGTCGGATGTTGATCGGTCGTGAACTGTTCAACGAAACCCGCTAAACGGAGCTGACCATGGCCACGCTGCATACCCAGCTCAATCCGCGCTCAGCAGAATTTATCGCCAACCGCGAGGCGATGCTCAAACAGGTCGACGCTTTGCACACCCTGCTCGCTCAGGTCCAACAAGGTGGCGGTCCCAAGGCGCAGGAGCGCCACACCTCGCGGGGCAAACTGCTGCCCCGTGAGCGCATCAATCGCTTGCTCGATCCAGGTTCGCCGTTTCTTGAGATCAGCCAACTGGCGGCTTATGGGGTGTATGGCGAAGACGTTCCGGCCGCTGGCGTGATTGCCGGGATCGGCCGAGTGGAAGGCGTCGAGTGCATGATTGTCGCCAACGACGCGACGGTTAAAGGCGGTTCCTACTATCCGCTGACGGTGAAGAAACACCTGCGCGCCCAAACCATCGCCCAGCAGAATCGACTGCCGTGTATTTATCTGGTGGATTCGGGCGGCGCCAACCTGCCGCGCCAGGACGAAGTGTTTCCCGACCGTGAGCACTTCGGGCGGATCTTCTTCAATCAGGCGAACATGAGCGCCATGGGCATTCCACAAATTGCCGTGGTCATGGGTTCCTGCACCGCCGGTGGCGCCTACGTGCCGGCGATGGCCGACGAAGCGATCATGGTCCGCCAGCAAGCCACGATCTTCCTCGCCGGCCCTCCGCTGGTGAAAGCTGCCACTGGAGAGGTGGTCAGTGCTGAAGACCTGGGCGGTGCCGATGTGCATTGCAAGATTTCTGGCGTCGCCGACCACTACGCCGACAACGATGAACACGCCCTGGCCATTGCCCGCCGCAGCGTCGCCAACCTCAACTGGCGCAAGCTCGGCGAAGTGCAGCAACGTGCGCCCATTGCCCCGCTGTATTTAAGCGACGAGCTGTACGGTGTGGTTTCGGCGGACGCCAAGCAGCCGTTTGACGTACGTGAAGTGATTGCGCGGCTGGTGGACGGTTCGCTGTTCGACGAGTTCAAGGCGCTGTTCGGAACGACGCTGGTATGCGGTTTTGCCCATTTGCACGGCTACCCGATTGCGATTCTCGCCAACAACGGCATTCTGTTTGCAGAAGCGGCGCAGAAAGGTGCGCACTTTATCGAGCTGGCCTGTCAGCGCGGCATCCCGCTGCTGTTCCTGCAGAACATTACGGGTTTCATGGTCGGGCAGAAATACGAAGCCGGCGGCATCGCCAAGCACGGCGCGAAGCTGGTGACGGCGGTGGCCTGCGCCAAGGTGCCGAAATTCACCGTGATCATCGGCGGTAGCTTTGGTGCCGGCAACTATGGCATGTGCGGCCGCGCCTACGACCCACGGTTCCTGTGGATGTGGCCGAATGCGCGGATTGGCGTGATGGGTGCCGAACAGGCCGCCGGCGTACTGGTGCAGGTCAAGCGTGAACAGGCCGAACGTAGCGGCCATCCGTTCAGCGCCGCTCAGGAAGCTGAAATCAAACAACCGATTCTCGATCAGTACGAAGAGCAGGGTCACCCCTACTATTCCAGCGCGAGGCTGTGGGACGACGGCGTCATCGACCCGGCCCAGACCCGCGATGTACTGGGCCTGGCCTTGTCCGCGTCGTTGAACGCGCCCATCGAACCGAGCCGCTTCGGCGTGTTCCGGATGTAAACGGGGAATGCACATGGATAACTTCAATACCCTCGAACTGCTCAGCGACCCCCGCGGTTTTGCGACCTTGTGGCTCAGCCGTGAGCAGAAAAACAACGCGTTCAACGCCGAAATGATCCGCGAACTGATCCTTGCCCTGGACCATGTCAGCAGTGATCCGAACCTGCGCTTCTTGCTGATCCGTGGTCGCGGTAAACACTTCAGCGCCGGTGCAGACTTGGCCTGGATGCAGCAGTCAGCCGAACTCGATTACCACACCAACCTCGACGACGCCCGGGAACTGGCGGAGCTGATGTACAACCTCGCCAAGTTGAAAATTCCTACCGTGGCGGTGGTGCAAGGCGCGGCGTTTGGCGGCGCGCTGGGGCTGATCAGCGCCTGCGACATGGCCATTGGCGCCGATCAGGCGCAGTTCTGTCTGTCGGAAGTACGCATTGGCCTGGCGCCGGCGGTGATCAGCCCGTTCGTGGTGCAAGCCATCGGAGAACGGGCCGCGCGGCGTTACGCCCTGACCGCTGAACGCTTCGACGGGCAACGGGCGAAAGAAATCGGTTTGCTGTCGGAGAGTTACCCGGCCGAAACACTGGACCAGCAGGTCGAACAATGGGTCGACAACCTGTTGCTCAACAGTCCGGCGGCCATGCGTGCCAGCAAGGAACTGTTGCGCGAAGTCGGCAACGGCGCCCTCACACCGGCCTTGCGGCGCTACACCGAAAATGCCATCGCCCGCATCCGCGTCAGTCCGCAAGGCCAGGAAGGTCTACGAGCGTTCCTGCAAAAGCGCTCGCCCAACTGGCAAGCCGAGTCGAACAACAAGGAGCCGCGTTGATGAGCGCCCCCATCCTCACCACGTTGCTGGTGGCCAACCGTGGTGAAATTGCTTGTCGCGTGATGCGCACCGCCAAGGCCATGGGGCTGACCACGGTTGCCGTGCACAGCGCCACCGACCGCGATGCCCGTCACAGCCGTGAAGCCGATATCCGCGTTGATCTGGGCGGTAGCAAGGCCGCTGACAGCTATTTGCAAATCGACAAACTGATCGACTCTGCCAAGACCAGCGGCGCCCAGGCTATCCATCCCGGTTATGGGTTTCTTTCGGAAAATGCCGAGTTCGCCCGGGCCATCGAAAACGCCGGTTTGATCTTCCTCGGCCCGCCCGCCTCGGCCATCGATGCCATGGGCAGCAAGTCCGCCGCCAAAGCCCTGATGGAAACCGCCGGCGTGCCTCTGGTGCCCGGTTATCACGGTCAAGCCCAGGACCTGGATACCTTCCGCGACGCCTGCGAACGCATCGGCTATCCGGTACTGCTCAAGGCCACTGCCGGTGGTGGCGGCAAAGGCATGAAAGTGGTCGAGGACGTCAGCCAACTGGCCGAAGCCCTGGCTTCGGCCCAGCGTGAAGCGCAATCGTCGTTCGGCGACTCGCGGATGCTGGTGGAAAAGTACCTGCTCAAGCCACGGCACGTGGAAATTCAGATTTTTGCCGATCAACACGGCAACTGCCTGTACCTCAATGAGCGTGATTGCTCGATCCAGCGTCGGCATCAGAAAGTGGTGGAAGAAGCCCCCGCCCCCGGCCTGACCCCGCAACTGCGTCGTGCCATGGGCGAAGCCGCCGTGCGCTCGGCTCAAGCCATCGGTTATGTCGGTGCCGGTACCGTGGAGTTTTTGCTGGATGCACGCGGTGAGTTCTTCTTCATGGAGATGAACACGCGCCTGCAGGTCGAACACCCGGTCACTGAAGCCATTACCGGTCTCGATCTGGTGGCATGGCAGATTCGCGTGGCACGTGGCGAGCGGCTGCCCATGACGCAGGAGCAAGTGCCACTGCTCGGCCACGCTATCGAGGTGCGCCTGTATGCCGAAGACCCGGCCAACGACTTCCTGCCGGCTACCGGGCGCCTGGCGTTGTATCGCGAGTCGAGTGCGGCACCGGGTCGTCGAGTCGACAGCGGCGTGGAGGAAGGTGACGAGATTTCACCGTTCTACGACCCGATGCTCGGCAAGCTGATTGCCTGGGGCGAAGACCGTGAACAGGCGCGGTTGCGGCTTTTGAGCATGCTCGACGAGTTTGCCATCGGCGGGCTGAAAACCAACATCGGTTTTCTACGACGTATCGTGGCCCACCCCGCCTTCGCGGCGGCGGAGCTGGATACCGGATTTATCCCACGTTACCAGGCGCAACTATTGCCAGAGACTGGCGAATTGGATGACGACTTCTGGCTCGCGGCGGCCCATGGCTTCGCTTTGAGTCTGACACCGCACGTACGACCCGACGATGCCAACTCACCCTGGGCCCATACCGCCGGACTGCGTCTGGGGCTGCCAAGACAGATCACTGTGCACCTTGGCTGTGAGGGTCAGGATCGAGCGTTGACCCTGGACGTCGCGGCCGGTCGTACGGAACTCCTGGGTGAACAACTGGTGATTGAGCACAATGGCCAGCGGCGCAGGCATCGCGCCATTCGACAGGGAGACAGCCTTTATCTGCAATGGGAAGGTGACCTGCACCGCGTCGACATGTACGACCCGCTGGCCGCCGCCGAGGCCAGCCACAGCCATCAAGGCGGCCTGACCGCCCCCATGAACGGCAGTATCGTTCGGGTGCTGGTGAGCGCCGGCCAAACGGTGGAAGCCGGGGCGCAACTGGTGGTTCTGGAGGCGATGAAAATGGAGCACAGCATTCGCGCGCCCCAAGCCGGCGTGATCAAGGCTCTGTATTGCCAGGAAGGCGAAATGGTCAGCGAGGGCTGCGCGTTGGTGGAGTTCGAAGAATAAGTATCGGCCCGCTCCCCCGGGCCGATCCAGTCAGAACCTGATGGTGGCCTGCACGACCACACCGATGACGCGGCATTGCGCGGTGTACAGGGTTTTCGGGTAGGTGGGATTGAGCGGGACCAGGTATCGCTGCCCGCTCTCTTCAATCAACTTGCGAAAGGTGGCGTCACTGCTGTCAGGTAATTGGGCAACCACCAGTTTGCCAGGCACCGCTTCAATGGCCGGGTCAACCAGGATCGACATCCCCTCGGGAATGCTCAACCCGCTGGGTGAGGTCATCGCATCCCCCATCACCACCAGCCAGAATGCGTCCCCCTGAGCGTGATAGTCCGTCAGCTCATAGCGCGCCTGACTGTAGGACGCCAGATCGCCTTCACGGATCTCGCCTACCTCGCTCCAATCGCTTACCGGGTAGCGGAAGTACGGATTGTACTTCTGCGCCAGGGCCATGCCTTCCTCGGTGGAGGTGTCCGGCTCGCGGATCACCATCGCCACTTCAAGAAACTCCAGCCCCAGCTCCCGCAGGACCCGGTTCATGTCGTCGACACTGGGTTGCCGGCGCTTGGTCAGCCAATGGCCGACGCCGCCCTGGGACATTCCCAAACGTTCTGCAAGCACCACTTGCGTGATGTGCAGCTCCTTCATCTTGGCCTTGACCAACTCTATCCATTTATCCATGTGCGGCACGATACTTGGCTGGCTCCGACCATCAAAACACAAAATGTAGTATTTAAATTATCGTCACAATTACGATAGGTACTATTCTGGATTCAGGATTTCAGCCCCTACACGGAGAATCTAGACCCCATGGACAGACCCAACAACGATGAGACCACCCACCCTTTCGACAGTACCTTCACCTCGCTACAGGACTGCCCGGCAGCCCAACGCGCCCTGGACTATTACTTGAAACCGGGTATTTCAGAAGCGTCTACAGAACATCGCTTCTTCGACGTAAACCGCAACATCAGTGCGGAAGAGGCCCTGGTCCATGCTTGCGACCTGCTGCGCTGTGCGGCCGCCACCGCCCAGGAATCCGCCGGCCGACTACAAGGGTCCAACCGCGACCTGGCGTTTTCAGTGGTGCATATGATTGATCTGGTCAAGGTGATGCTTGACCGGTCACTGGATGGCTACCCTACTCGCTAGGCGTATCACGTGGGAATGGTGCCGCGAATGCGGGACCAGGAAAATATTTTCCAATAGGCGGGATAAAAACATTTGACTTGCAAATGATAATGATTATTATTGCATCAGCTGGTCACGAGATCAGTCGATAGTCCAGAAGACCTTAGGTCGGACTTCTGGAATATCTCCTCATCAGGCTAATCACGGTTTTTGACCCGGCTTTTTGCCGGGTCTTTTTTTGCCGATTTTTCGGCTTATGGCTTCAGGCTAATGAAGTCTTTGGGGGTCGCTCATTCGTGGCGGCGATGATAGCAAATGAACATTCCTTTACAAGCGCTCCACACCCTACCGTCGAAAACTATCGACAGGCAGCACTTGAGAATCAATCGCGGACTCACTAAGCTCCTCTAGCGTCCAGGGAGGACGCCCCCTCTTTTCTGTCACGCAAATCGTCCCGACACCCTCCTCCTTGCGTGTAAAGTAAACGGTCATAAAATCCATCACAGGAATCGTGACCGTGGCTAAATCTTCCTTTGATATCAGCGCCAATTTCGACAGCGGCAACATCGAGATCGTCGACATCAGCAATCCTTTGCAATCGCTGCTGAAGATCAGACCCGACACCCGTAGCGCCCACTTCCAGTGGTTTCACTTCAAGGCCAGTGGCTTGCACGTCGGCCAGGAATATTCTTTTCGCCTGCTCAATGTCAGTCAATCGTCCTATAACAAGGCATGGACGGGTTACCAGACAGTCGCCTCTTATGATCACGTCAACTGGTTCCGTATTCCCACACAGTTCGAAGGCGACGCCCTGCGCTTTCACCTGGAAGCCGAACAGTCTCACGCCTGGTTTGCCTATTTCGAACCCTACAGCCGTGGCCGCCACGACTGGTTGATCGAGCAGGCACTGCACAAGGCCGGGACCGAACTGCTGGCCGTCGGCAAAAGCGTGGAAGGCCGCGACATTCAACTACTGCGCAAGGGCAGCGGTGCCGAAGGTCGACGCAAGGTCTGGATCATCGCCCAGCAACATCCCGGTGAGCACATGGCCGAGTGGTTCATGGAAGGCGTGATCGAACGCCTGCAGCACCTGGACGACACGCAACTGAATCGACTGCTTGCCAAGGCCGATCTGTATCTGGTGCCTAACATGAACCCGGACGGTGCTTTCCATGGCCATCTGCGTACCAACGCCATGGGGCAGGATCTCAACCGCGCGTGGCAGAACGCCAGTCCGGAAATCAGTCCTGAGGTATTTTTCGTGCAGCAGCAAATGGAAAAGTACGGCGTAGATTTTTTCCTGGACGTTCATGGTGACGAGGAAATCCCTCACGTATTCACCGCCGGTTGCGAAGGCAACCCAGGCTACACGCCACGCATTGCCGAACTCGAAGAGCGCTTTCGCAGCGATCTCAAGCACCAGACCAAAGACTTTCAGACCACTTACGGCTACACCCGCGACGAACCAGGCCAGGCCAACATGACCCTGGCCTGTAACGCGGTCGGCCAGAAATACGACTGCCTGTCCCTGACCCTGGAGATGCCGTTCAAGGACCACGACGACCACCCGGACCCTCGCACCGGCTGGTCCGGCAAGCGATCGATGCAACTGGGCAAGGATGTGTTGAGCACCATTGAGACCATGGTTGACGAATTGCGTTAATCCAACGACCTGATCAACCCCTGTCCAAGGTGGACACCCTGGGGGGGCAGCAATGTGGGAGCAAAGCTTGCTCCCACAATCATCAACCCTTGCCACGCAGCATGCTGTCCAACACCTCGTCCCGACGCACCCAACCATGAAACAGCGCCGCCGCCAGATGCACCAGCACGGTCAGGAACAATAGATAAGCCAGGTAGCCATGGGCCTTGCGCAACAGTGCGAAGGTCTGGGCATCCGCCGGTACGATGGAAGGCAATTGCAGGGAGCTGCTGAGCATCACCGGGTCTCCCGCCGCTGAAATCATGCCCCAACCCAACAACGGCAGAATCAACATCAAGGCATACAACAGAGCATGGGACGCCTTGGCTGCCAACGCCTGCCAGCCCGGCAGATCGGCTGGCAACGGCGGCTGGTGTGTCGTAAAGCGCACCAGCAGGCGCACGATCACCAGCAGCAGAATCGCGATGCCCAAGGGTTTGTGCAATTGAAGCAGCCATTCATGGCGCTCGGACACCGAGGCCACCATGCCCGCGCCGATAAAGAGCATGGCAATGACCATCAATGCCATCAACCAGTGCAGCAGTCGAGCCAGCGGTGCGAAGTGTCGAGGGGCGCTCATGGGCGGGACTCCTGGTTGGCGGGCAATTGACTGACTTCGCTGGTGCGCCGCAAGTACGAACTGGCATACGCGGCAGAGCGCGCCGCCAAAAGCGGGTCTTCTGAACCTTCGATGCCACTGGGCAGAATCAGCGGGTCATAGTTGATATCGCGGCATTCGCCGTCGTCCTGCGCCTGGGCGCGCTCCAGCACCAGCGTACCGGCGTTGAGCACCGTTCGATCTTCAGGCCAGGCTTTGCTGGCGTCGTTCACCGGATCGCCCGGATTGGCCAAAGTGATATTCAGCTGCCAGCGCAACGGCCCCGCAGCCAGGCGTTTCACCAGATCCTGTTCCAGAAAGTCAGCGCCCTGGGGTGGCGTCACGTCCGTGCCATCCGAGGCCACCGGCACCATGCCCCACCGCACCGCCTGGCGTTGTCCCGCAGGATTGACCAGATAGAACGCATTGATGCCGTTGTAGGTTTCGGTGGCATAGCTGGCCGATGGCTTGGCAGTCTTGATCCATTGCAGGAACGGTTTGGCTTCCGGGTGCGCGGCAAAAAAGGCGGGTACGGCCGCAGGGTTGGGTTTGCCCGTGGCCGGATCCGGCGATTGGGCCTGTTGCAACTGATAGAACGCTTCGGGTGTGCCCACCGGAAACACCGGCATGCTGTTCATCCCGGTGCGCCACTGCTGGCCGTTGGCCTGGGTGAAGCGCAGCGCCAGACTGCGGATCGGCACGCTGTTATCCGGCGCGTAGGGGTTGCCGCTGGGCAAGGCAAACCGCCCGACTACCGGCGTGCGCGCCTCCATGAAAACCTGCGCACTGGAATAGGGGCGAGCCTCACCGCTGCTTTGGAAATAACCCGCAACGCAAACCCCTTTGGAGTGATTGCGACGAAAGCCGGGGTGCACGCCGTTGTTCTTTTCCAGCACGTTGACCAGCGCATTCGGCGTCAGGCGTTGTGGGTCGAGGGTTCCATTGACGTAGGCAAAGGTCCCGGCCAACGCGGCGACAATCACAGCGATGCCCGTCAAGCGCAGCGCCAGGCTGGCGGCACCCAACGGCGGCCGGCTCGGTTCAGAGGAAGGGTCAACCATGACGAAGCTCCAAGGCCCAAGGCCATTTGTACAAAGGACCCGTCAGACGAAAGCCTGAAGGTTTTATTCCCACGCCTCGTATTTATTTTTTCCAGGCTGGAATAATCTCGTTCGCGAGTCGTCTTTCCACTCCCGGCGCAGTGACCGCCAAAGAAGCACAGCCATGAACGAACTCGACGAACAGTTGCGCATGCTCATCCCCCGACTACGGCGTTTTGCCGTGTCGTTGACACGCAACCCCAGCAACGCTGACGACCTGGTGCAAGCGTGCCTGGAGCGGGCATTGTCAAAATGGAACGACAAGCGTGCCGACGGTGACCTTCGGGCCTGGCTGTTCTCAATTCTTTATCGACAGTTTCTAGATAGCCATCGTCGTTCCCGGCGCTATGCACGCATGCTGGAATTTTTCACCGGTCGCGACGATGCTCACCCTTCAGCCGAGCGCAGCGTGATCGCCCAATCGTCCCTCGAGGCTTTCGATCAACTGACGACCGAACAACGCGCGCTGTTGCTGTGGGTCTCGGTGGAAGGCTTGAGCTACCAGCAAGTGGCCGACATCCTCCACGTGCCGACCGGCACCGTAATGTCACGCATATCCCGCGCCCGCCAAGCCCTGCGCCAACTCAGCGACGGCGAAATCACCCGCCCTGCCCTGCGGATACTCAAATGATCAGCATGCCCCCCAGCGACAACGACCTGCACGCCTTCGTCGATCGTCAACTGAGCGAAGCCGACCAGCGTCTGATGGAAAACTACCTGGCTAATCACCCGGAAGTCGCCGCCCGGGTCCGAGCCTGGCAACAGGACGCACAACACTTGCGCGCAAACTTGAGCGCAAGCCTGCAGCACCCGCCTAATCCGGACCTCGACCCGACAGTGATCCGCCAACGTCTGAAACATCGGTCCCATCGCCATCTGGCCAGCGCGGCAGTGTTGCTGCTGGCCATCAGTGTCGGCGGTTTGAGCGGCTGGAAGGCCCGGGAGATGACGCTTGCCAGCACTATGCTGCCCATGACCGACGCCTTGCAGGCGTATCGACTGTTTGCCCAGCAAGGCATCCTGCCGGCCGATTTCCAAGGCGGCGACGAGAGCAACATGCAAGGCTGGCTCGACCGTTATTTCACCCGGGCCAACCGCCTGCCAGACCTGTCGGGGGCAGGTTTCAAGCCGGTCAGCGGACGGTTGCTGAGCACCGAGCAAGGGGCGGCGGCGATGGTGGTTTATCAGGATCCGAGCGGCCAGAAGATCAGCTTCTACGTGCGACCACCAGGCCCGAAAAATTTCCTGCTGCCCCGTGGCAGCCGTCGCGACGGCGAGCTGCAAGCCGAGTATTGGTCGGGGGCCGGGTACAACTATGCGATGGTGGTGCCCAGCGATATGCCCGCGGCGCAGATGCTCAAGCAGACACAGAACTTCTGATCACCGCAGATCCCCTGTGGGAGCAACTGTCTTGGATGATTTATTTAGCCATCGTTCCAGGGACAGCAAGCCTCCCACAGCTCCAGGCCATGCAAAATCTGAGGGGGTCTCCGTGATCGCACTTTAGGCGACGCGGCCCTTCCACTCAGAACCATCCCGGATCATTGCGTTTAGACGTACCAGCAAGACACGCATGCATGCGATGAGCGCAACCTTGGCGCATTTACCTTTCTCGCGAAGCGCCTTATACCGCGCATTAAAGTCAGGCTGATACCTGATCACTGACCAGCAGGCCATGTACAGAGCGCCTAGCGGCGAACCTACCTCCGCTGATGTAGCGTTTGCCTTTGTGCGTGCCGCTATCGTCGTATAGGGGGCGATGCCTGCCAATGCAGCGATCTGATGCCGGCCAACCTCGCCAAGCTCAGGAAGATAGGCCATTACACTGGCCGCCGTAACCAGACCGATCCCCTTGACCGAACGCAGATGAGTAACTTTTTCACGGTCCAGGCTTTCAGCGCTTTGACGGATCAATTTTCTATCGACTTAACGGCTTCACACAGATAGCGATATGACTCTGCAACGCGGGTTTGACTGCCTCAGACGACGCTGTCTTAAGCCTGCGCTTGTCGTCATCTCTCTGCTGAACAAAGTTTTCCCGTTGCTGGACCAGTGCGCGCAAGTCGTCCTGTTCGACACTTGTGATCCGGCTGTTAGCAGATTTGATAACCGCTGCAAATTGCGCCAGGAGGCGCGCATCTATCGGGTCGGTTTTAGCTTGTTGTCCCATTGCTTTGGCAAAGCTCTGGCTCGCAGGGGTTGATCCGAATGACCTCAAAACCTGCAGCCTGAAGCGCTTTCATGACGTTTCGCTCGTAACCGCCAGTGGCTTCCAACAACACACGGGTGACCTGATGGAGCAGCAGCCAACCAATTAATCCAGGAAAATCATCTTCAGCGTTAGGGCAACTCACCCCAACATCTAAGAGATCAACCTGAACCTGAAGACTGTCTTTTGAAACATCAATACCTGCTGGATAGGAAAACATGGCCAAACCCTCTTACACTCAAGGTGAGAGCGCTCTGGCTTGGCCCACGCTTGTAACTGTTCGAGGTGGGCTCGTTCAACTGTTCGGGCTCAATGACCAGAGTGGAGAGGTGAGTGGCAGCATGGGCTCCCACACGTGCTTTAAGCACTTTCGGGCGTTCAGCTTGCCACCCACCGCTCTCACCTTCAGTCTAATCACGATGCAAGACACAAGCGGGCTTGCTCGCGAAGGCGCTGGCACATTCAACATCAATGTCGTTTTTGACACACCGCTTTCGCGAGCAAGCCCGCTCCCACAGGGGTCGGGGATGTCCGTGAAATTTAACCCTGCCCAAACACCTGCGAGGGCCTGCGCAACAGCGGGTCGAACGGATTGATCCGCGGCCCGATCTGGGCCGCCTCGCGCTTGAGCATTTCCACCACCGTCGGCAGGCGGTCCGGCCCCAGTCGATCACTCACGGTCGCCACACTCAACGCCGCCACGGCGCGGCCTTCCCGATCCAGGATCGGCACGGCCACCCCGGCCATGCCTTGCAACACGCCAGTATTGCGTCCGGCGTAGCCCAATGCGCGCACGCTCTCCACTTCCGTGCGCAGGAAGACTTCATCGTACAAATGAAAATCCTTGAGCCGTGGCAGGTTGTACTGGATCACCGTGTCGCGCTCTTCTTCCGGCAGGAACGCCAGGATCGCCAGGCTGCCCTGTCCCACGCCCAACGCCACGCGACCGCCAATGTCTCCGGTGAATGTGCGGATCGGGAAAGGACCTTCGCTGCGGTCCAGACAGATCGCATCGAAGCCGCTGCGCGCCAGCAGAAACAACGAATCCCCCAGGGACGCCGACAACCGCAGCATGGCTGGCCGCGTCAGCTCACGCAGGTTGCCGGTGTTCCCGGCACGCGCGGCCAAGGCAAAGAAGTCCAGGCTCAGGCGATAGCGTTTGCTGCGCGCGTCCTGCTCGACCATGCCCTCGTCCATCAGACTGCGCAACATGCGATGTGTGGTGGGTTGAGACAGGCCGATACGCTGAGCCAGTTGCGTGACCCGTTCCCCGCCCTCGACGGTGTCACCCAGGCTGCGCAACACGGCAAACAGTCTGGAGACCGCGCCAACCCCGACTTCGTTTTTCTCGCTATTCCGATCAGTGGAATCCTGCATGGATTTTCTCGTTAGTTAAATTTACTCACCGAAGTAAACTGAAAATAGTCGTCGTCTCAGTGAAATAGTCCATTGAGCCCATCCTATTCTTCGTCCTACTCTGCGTCCATACAGGGGCGATTCGAACAACAGCGGCAGCCGACTTAACATCGAGCGCCAACGCACCCCGCAGCATCCTTTCGTATCTGCCCATACAAAAAAGCGCGCCTTGTGGCGACGCATAACAATCTCAGGTGGAGCGCAATCATGGCTTTTGTGCAACTTGAAGGACTTGGCAAACGTTACGGCGACATCGATGCCGTGGTGGACACCCATCTCTCGGTGGAAAAAAGCGAATTCGTCTCACTGCTGGGTCCCTCCGGCTGCGGCAAAACCACCACCTTGCAAATGATCGCCGGCTTCGTTGAAGTCAGCAGTGGGCGCATCCTGCTGGACGGTCGCGATATCACCCATGCCAAGCCCGCCAGCCGGGGCCTGGGTGTCGTGTTCCAAAGCTACGCGCTGTTCCCCCACATGACCGTCAAGGACAACGTCGCCTTCGGCCTGCGCATGCGCAAAGTGCCCGGCGCCGAGCTGCAGCAACGGGTGGATCGGGTCCTGAAGCTGGTGCGTCTGGACCTGCACGCCGAGCGCTACCCACGGGAACTCTCGGGCGGCCAGCGTCAGCGCGTGGCACTGGCCCGGGCGCTGGTGATCGAACCGCCGGTGCTGCTGCTCGACGAACCGCTGTCCAACCTCGACGCCAATCTGCGCGAGGAGATGCAGTACGAAATCCGCCGCATTCAGCGGGAAGTCGGGATCACCACATTGATGGTGACCCACGACCAGTCCGAAGCACTGTCGATCAGTGACCGGGTCGTGGTGATGCAGGCCGGGCGTATCACTCAGATCGACGCGCCGTACACCCTCTACGAACACCCGCGCACCGAATTCATTTCCGGCTTCGTCGGCAAAGCCAACCTGCTACCCGGCGAACGCGACAGCCAGGGCAACGTTCAAGCTTGCAGCCAGGGCCACGGCCGATTGGTCCTGAGCCTGCGTCCAGAGAAAATCGATCTGTGCCAAGCCGGCTCGGGTCGCTTGCAAGGCGTCATCGTCAGCCGCTTCTTCCTCGGCAGCCAATGGCTGTACGGCGTCTCGACCAGCCTGGGCGAACTCAGCGTGGTGCGCCGCAACGATGGCTGCGCGCCGATGACCGAAGGCACGGCGGTGGGTCTTGACTGGGATCCGGCGCTGCTGCGCGTGCTGAGCGTGGACGAGGTGCCGGCATGAAGCTGATCGATGCAATGCGCCGGGGAAAACAAGGCTATCTGATGTCCGCCCCCGCCCTGGCCTGGTACCTGGGTCTGCTGGTCATTCCCTTGGGGCTGACGCTGGTGCTGTCGTTCAACGTCTTCGACTACGGCACGGGCATCGACGAAAACGCCTACACCCTCGACCACTACGTCAGCCTGCTGAGCGACCCGTACTATTACGAGATCTTTTTGCGCACACTCTGGATCAGCGCACTCACCACAATTTTGTGCGTACTGATCGGCGTGCCCGAGGCTTATATCCTCAGCCGCATGGGCGCGCCGTGGCGCTCGATTTTCCTCATTCTGATTCTCACGCCGCTGCTGATTTCGGTGGTGGTGCGGGCCTTCGGCTGGAGCCTGCTGCTGGGCGCCGACGGGTTGGTCAACCAGACTTTGCAAGCCTTCGGCGGCTCACCGATGAAGCTGCTCTATACGCCGTTTGCCGTGGTCATCGCCCTGGTGCATGTGATGCTGCCATTCATGATCATCCCGGTCTGGACCTCGCTGCAAAAGCTTGATCCAGCCGCCGAACAGGCCGCGTTGTCCTTAGGCGCGAGCCAGTTGACGGTGATGCGCAAGGTCGTGCTGCCGCAGATCATGCCTGGCGTATTGTCCGGCACCCTCATCGTATTCGGCCTCGCCGCCAGTTCCTTCGCCATTCCCGGTCTGCTCGGCGGACGCCGCCTGAAAATGGTCGCCACGCTGATCTATGACCAGTACCTGTCAGAGCTGAACTGGCCAATGGGCGCGGCCATTGCCGTCGCACTGCTGCTGCTCAACCTGCTGATCATGCTGTCGTGGAACCGCATGATCGAAGGCCGCTACAAGAAGTCATTGGGGTAACTCGTCATGTCCAGGAACGGTCCTTTCGCCCTGTTGTTTCATGCCCTGGTGGTGGTGTTCATGATGGCGCCGCTGGTGGTGGTCTGTCTTGTTGCCTTCACCCCGGAAAACACCCTGAGCCTGCCGACCACGGAGTTTTCTCTGCGCTGGTTCCGTGCGGTGTTCGAGCGCGCCGATTTTATCGATGCGTTCTACAACAGCCTGATTCTGGCGTTCAGCGCGGCGTCGCTGGCGACCTTGATCGCGGTGCCGGCAGCCCTGGCGATCACTCGGCTCCAATTCCCTGGCCGGGATTTTTTCAATGGTCTGTTCCTGTCGCCGATCATCATTCCGCACCTGGTACTGGGTGTGGCGCTGTTGCGGCTGTTTGCGCTGATGGGTGTGAACGGCAGCTTCACCTGGCTGATTTTCGCCCATGTGCTGGTGATTACACCGTATGTGCTGCGTCTGGTGCTGGCCTCGGCCATTGGCTTGGACCGCAGCGCCGAACAGGCCGCGCAATCGCTCGGGGCCGGGCGCTTCACGCTGTTTCGGCAAATCACCTTGCCAATGATTCTGCCCGGGGTGGCCGGAGGCTGGTTGCTGGCGTTCATCAACAGTTTCGATGAGGTCACCTTGTCGATTTTCGTCACTTCACCCGCCACACAAACCCTGCCGGTGCGCATGTATGTCTACGCCACCGAATCCATCGACCCGATGATGGCGGCGGTGTCGGCGCTGGTCATCGCGCTCACGGCGCTGACCATGACTGTGCTCGACCGGGTCTATGGCCTGGATCGGGTTTTGGTGGGCAAACAATGAGGGCGCCATGGCTCTGCTGAAACGACTGGCCGAAGGCGACCGCCCGGCCCTGGACTTTACCCTCGACGGCGAACCAGCCATCGGTCTGCTGGGCGACACCGTGCTCACCGCTGTGCTGACCTGCAGCGAACACTTGCGCGGCAGCGACTTCAGCGCCGAGCCCCGGGCCGGTTTCTGCCTGATGGGCGCCTGCCAGGATTGCTGGGTCCGCCTGGGCGATGGCCGCCGCGTGCGCGCCTGCTCGACGCTACTTGAAGCCGGCCAGCAAATCAGCCGCGAACCGGGGCGCCAGCCATGAACAATGCCGTCTGGGATGATCCCATCGCGAGCAGGCTCGCTCCCACAGGAGACTTGCGGCGCTCTCAGAATCAAGCACCACCGTCGCCCCCATGTGGGAGCGAGCCTGCTCGCGATGGCTGCGACGATAACACCATAAATCCCACAGCATCGCCAACGGGGTGGCTATGAAGCCGGTCACCATCATCGGAGCCGGCCCGGCGGGTATCCGCGCCGCCCAGACCCTGGTCGCCCACGGCGTATACCCGATCCTGCTGGACGAAGCCGCACGCGGTGGCGGACAGATCTATCGGCAACAACCGGCCAATTTCAAACGCTCGCCGGCCAAGTTGTATGGCTTTGAGGCGCACAAAGCCAGTGCCCTGCACCAAACCTTCAACGAGTTGCGCGAACAGCTCGATTATCGGCCAGACACGCTGGTGTGGAACGCCGAGGCCGGTCTGCTGGATACCTTGCATGAGGGCCGCGCCGCACGCCTGGAGTACGCCAGCGTGATCGTCGCAACGGGCGCCACCGACCGAATCCTGCCAGTGCCTGGATGGACACTGCCGGGTGTGTACAGCCTGGGCGCGGCGCAGATTGCCCTGAAGTTCCAGGGTTGTGCCATCGGCGAACGGGTGGTGTTCGCTGGCAGCGGCCCGTTGCTTTATCTGGTGGCTTATCAGTACGCCAAGGCCGGCGCGAAGGTGGTCGCGGTACTCGACAGCTCGCCCTTGAGCGCCCAGGCTCGCGCCCTGCCCGGCCTGCTGGCCCAACCGGCCACACTGGCCAAGGGGCTCTACTATCGCGCCTGGCTGACCAGCCACGGCATCGCCGTACACCAGGGGGCGAGCCTGACGCGGATCGACGGAGAACGGCGCGTCCAGTCACTGAAATGGCGCAACAGCAAAGGCTTGCAATCACTCGATTGCGACGCGGTAGCCTTCGCCCACGGCTTGCGCAGCGAAACTCAACTGGCTGACCTGCTGGGCTGCGAATTTTCCTGGAACCCCCTTAACCGCGCCTGGCTGCCACAGCGCGACCATGCCGGTCGCAGCAGCGTGCCGGGGATCTACCTGGCGGGCGACGGCGCTGGAATCATGGGCGCCGACGCCGCTGAAATAGCCGGCGAACGTGTAGCCCTGGCCTTGCTCGAAGACCTCGGCTACCTGATCGACCCGCAGCGTTGCACCCAACTGGAACAATCGCTGGAACGCATCGGCCGTTTCCGACAGAGCCTGGAGCACGCCTTTGTCTTCCCCTCGGACTGGGCCGTCCACGCCGCTGACGACCTGATGATCTGCCGCTGCGAAGAAGTCAGCGCAGGCGAGATCCGCCGGGTAGTGGGTGAAGGTCATTGGGAAATCAACCGGGTCAAGGCCCATTGCCGGGTCGGCATGGGGCGTTGCCAAGGGAGAATGTGTGGCGCGGCAGCGGCGGAAATCATTGCCCGCGAAAGCGGGCGCCCCATCGGCGAAATCGGCCGGATGCGGGCACAGGCGCCGGTCAAACCCGTACCGTTTGGCCTGGAGGTCGAGCCATGATCGAAGTGGATGTCGTGATCATTGGCGGCGGTATCGTCGGCGCCTCGGCCGCGCTGTTCCTGAGCAAAGCCGGACGCCGGGTGGCATTGCTGGAGCGAGACTTCTGCGGTTCGCACTCCAGCGGTGTCAACTACGGCGGGGTGCGGCGCCAGGGTCGACCGTTGTCACAACTGCCGCTGTCGCAACGGGCCCATGAAATCTGGAGCCAGTTGCCGCAGTTGATCGGCATCGATGGAGAGTACCAGCGCAGTGGTCACCTGAAACTGGCCCGTAGCCCCGACGACCTGCGGGCCCTGCACGCCTACGCCGCCAACAGCCAGGGCTTCGGCCTTGATCTGCAACTGCTGGACCGTGACCAGTTGCGCGCCCGTTTCCCCTGGGTCGGCGCAGTTGCGGTGGGAGCATCCCTCTGTCCGGACGACGGCCACGCCAACCCACGACTGGTGTCCCCGGCATTTGCCCAGGCGGCCCGCAGGCACGGCGCACAGATCCACGAACAATGCGCAGTCAGCCATGTGGAACATGACGGCCAGCGCTTTACTGTGCATACCGTAACGGGACTGGTGCTTCAGGCTCCCTGGCTGCTGAACTGCGCGGGGGCCTGGGCGAGCCATTTTGCCGCGCAATTTGGCGAAGCGGTGCCGATGCATGCCGGGCATCCGGCGATGCTGGTCACCGAGCCGTTACCTTTGGTGATGGATGCCAGCACCGGCGTGGAGGGCGGTGGTATCTACGCGCGCCAGGTCGCCCGCGGTAACTGCGTGCTGGGGGGCGGTCAAGGTTTTGCCCTGGACGATGCCCGCGCCCGCCCCGGCCAGAACGCAGTGATCGAAATCCTGCGTCAAGCCGTCGAGCTCTACCCTTTTTTGGAGGGTGCCCAGGCCATTCGTACCTGGAGCGGCACCGAAGGTTACCTGCCCGATCGCCAACCGGTGATCGGCCACAGCAGCACCCAACCCGGCCTGTTGCATGCGTTCGGCTTTGCCGGCGCGGGTTTTCAGATCGGTCCCGCGGTGGGCCAGGCGCTCACCGAGATCATCTGCTGCGGCGCGTCAAAAACGTCGCTGGATGCGTTTTCAATCACCCGGTTTCACTCCATCTCCGTTGCTTGATAGAGGAAGGTCGCGCCAATGAATAACGTCAAACGCACTGCACTGTTCGGTTTTTGCTCGTTGGGTTTCTCCTGCCTGGGCGCCCTGCTCCCGGTCACCCAGGCGCTGGCCGAGCCGACGCTTTACCTGGGCATGAACGGCGGGACCATGGAGCGGCTTTACGCCGACAAGGTCTTGCCGGCCTTCGAAAAAGCCAACAACGTCAAAGTGGTGATCGTGCCCGGCACCTCCGCCGACATCCTGGCGAAAGTCCAGGCCAGTAAAGGCAACCCGCAAATGCACGTGATGTTCCTCGACGACGGCATCATGTACCGCGCCATTGCCATGGGGCTGTGCGACAAGCTCGAGAACAGCCCGTCCCTGGCCCAGATTCCGACCAAGGGCCGGATCAAGGATCAAGCCGTGGCCGTCAGCCTCGGTGTCACGGGCCTTGCCTACAACACTCGGTTGTTCAAGGAAAATGGCTGGAATGCGCCCACCTCCTGGATGGACATGGCCGATCCGCGCTTCAAGGACAAACTGGTGTTCCAATCGCTGGCCTCCTCGACCTTCGGCCTGCACGGCTTTTTGATGTTCAACCGGATCCAGGGCGGCAGCGAAGCCGACGTCGAACCGGGCTTCAAGGCCTGGCCAAACACCGTCGGACGTAACGTGCTGGAATATATCCCCAGCTCAGCAAAGATCTCCGAAATGCTGCAGACCGACGAAGCCGCGCTGTTCCCGTTGACGCCGACCCAAGTGACCGCACTCAAACTCAAGGGCATGCCGGTCGAGTATGCGCAACCCAAGGAGGGCGCGGTGGTGCTCAACGTCGCTGAATGCGCCATCGCCCAGAACACCCAGCCTGAACTGGCGCAAAAGCTCGCCGCCTTCCTGCTGACGCCCGAGGCCCAGGCGATCGCCCTTGAAGAAGGCGACCAGATCCCGTCCAACCCCACTACGCCGACCACCGACAAAACCCGCGGCCAGGTAGAGGCGATGAAGCAGTACCTGGAAACGGCGATTGCGGTGGATTGGGACCAGGTCAACGAGCAACGCCCAGCCTGGAACGCGCGCTGGAACCGCAGCGTCGAGCGCTAGACACATTTGTGGGAGCAAGGCTTGCCCGCGATGAAGGCAACGCGGCCTGCGAGAAAGCGAGGTGCCTGAATCGCGGACAAGCCTTGCTCCCACAGATAAAACCTTCGCCACAGGGTTTTGTGTTGGGCTGATTATTGGTTAACTGTGGGGCTTCGGGCTTTATGCCCGCCCCTTGATCAGCAGCGAACCTCTCATGCACACCCTCGCCCAACTGCGCGCCGGCCATCTGTCCGGCATCAAACGGCTGGATCTGTCCTGCGGCCTGACGCAGTTCCCCCCGGAAATCTTCGACCTGGCCGACTCGCTCGAAGTCCTCAATCTCAGCGGCAACCGGTTGGCTGCGCTGCCCGATGATCTGCATCGGCTGAGCCGCCTGCGAGTGTTGTTCTGCTCGGACAACCACTTCGTTGAACTGCCCGAATGCCTGGGCCGTTGCGCGGAATTGACCATGGTCGGCTTCAAGGCCAACCGCATCGAACGCGTGCCCGGCGCTGCCCTGCCACCGCTGTTACGCTGGTTGATCCTGACGGACAACCGTATCAGTCAGTTACCGCAAGAACTCGGCCAACGCCCGCACTTGCAAAAGCTCATGCTGGCTGGCAACCGATTGCAGCAGTTGCCCACGAGCCTGGGCCAGTGCCATCGCCTCGAACTGCTGCGCATCGCCGCCAATCAGCCAACCGAGCTGCCGCAATGGTT
This sequence comes from Pseudomonas hefeiensis, assembly GCF_030687835.1. Classification (NCBI taxonomy): domain Bacteria; kingdom Pseudomonadati; phylum Pseudomonadota; class Gammaproteobacteria; order Pseudomonadales; family Pseudomonadaceae; genus Pseudomonas; species Pseudomonas hefeiensis. Next base: position 2,187,850 of record NZ_CP117449.1, on the reverse strand, counting down.
GCTGGAGTTGCCAAGCCTGAGCTGGCTGGCCTATGCCGGCAACCCGTTGGAAACCCAGGCCAATGCCGACGTCCTGGCCGGGACGACGCCCATCGACTGGTCGCAACTGAACGTGCAACAACAGTTAGGCGAAGGCGCTTCAGGGGTGATTCATCAGGCACTGTGGCAACCACCGGGCCAGGTCGCGCGAAACGTCGCGCTCAAGCTGTACAAAGGCCAGATGACCAGCGACGGCTCGCCGTTGCATGAAATGCATGCCTGCATCACCGCAGGTCGGCACCCGAACCTGATTGACGTGCTGGGCCAGATCACCGGGCACCCCGAACAACAGGCCGGATTGGTGATGGCATTGATCGAGCCCAGCTACCGCAACCTGGCGGGGCTACCGAGCCTGGAGTCCTGCACCCGTGACATGTATGACGCCAAGCTGCGCTTGAGTGCCCCCGTGGCCTTGCGTATCGCCCTGGGCATCGCCTCGGTGGCGGCGCACCTGCACCGCCAGGGCATCACCCACGGCGATTTGTACGGGCACAATATTCTTTGCAATGACCAGGGCGATTGCCTGTTGGGCGACTTTGGCGCGGCGTCTTTCCACGCCACTGCCGACACCGTGCAAACCCGTGCGTTACAACGCATCGAAGTGCGGGCGTTCGGGATTCTGCTGGGGGAACTGCTGGCGCGCATCGATCGGGAACTCGGTGCCGAGGATATGGCACCGCTGCAGGATTTACAGGCGCGCTGCTGTCAGCCAGACGTACTGGCGCGGCCGGGGTTTGATGAGATTGAAGGCTTACTGCGCGACTGTGGCGAGGAAGCTTGCTCCCTCGCCACAGTAGGCTGTAGTGCTTAGCCGGCCAACCCGACAAACATGTCCTGCACGTCATCGTGGTTGTCCAGGCCCTCAAGAAACGCTTCGACTTCGGCCATCTGCTCGTCCGTCAGACCACTGACCGGGTTTTTCGGCTGGTAACCGAGCTTGGCAGACAATACGGTGAAACCTTGCTCCGGCAGCGCCTTCTGCACCGCATCAAGGTCGGAGGGATCTGTGAGAAACAGCGTCGCGCCGTCTTCGCCCGGTTCGAAATCCTGGGCACCGGCCTCGATAGCCGCCATTTCCGGATCGGCGTCCGGGCTGTCCGGGGAAGCCTCGATCATGCCGACATGGTTGAAATCCCACGCAACCGAACCCGAGGCACCCAATTGGCCTTTGCGGAACGCAACGCGAATCTCGGCGACGGTGCGGTTGATGTTGTCGGTCACGCATTCGACGATCAGCGGCACCTGATGCGGTGCGAACCCCTCGTAGGTCACACGGTGGTATTGCACGGTTTCGCCGAGTTGGCCGGAACCTTTCTTGATCGCGCGCTCCAGGGTTTCGCGGGGCATCGAGGCCTTCTTCGCCTGCTCAACCACCAGCCGCAGGTGTGCATTGGTGGCGGTGTCAGCGCCGTTGCGCGCGGCAATGGTGATTTCTTTCACCAGTTTGCCGAAGATCTTGCCCTTGGCATTGGCAGCCGCTTCTTTGTGTTTAACCTTCCACTGTGCGCCCATTACTCACTCTCTTGTCTGTCACGCCGAGACATCTGCTGGCCGGCGCTGTGGCGCAAGTTTATACGGCCTAAACCGGCTGATCGACCAAAAAATTGTCCCTGATGAATCAACATTTCCCCAGCGTGTTGTAGGGAATTTCCGAAACAACGATTCGCCGCCCCCTTTCATCCCGTGGTTCCGTACTCTCATGACCTTCTCCCCCAGCAAGTAAGAACGGCGATGCGCAACGACACGGAAAGTCCCTTCAGCCTGACACTCACGCAAAGCAACTTGCGACTGCAAGTACTGAGGTTCAACGGTCGCGAAGCCCTTAACCAGCCGTACCGCTTCGACCTTGAATTGATTGGCCTGGCGCCGCCGATCAATCCCGACACTCTGTTGGGCCAGCCAGCCTTCCTGCGACTGGATGGCGAATCCGGCGTGCATGCAATTGTGCAAAGCGTCGGCCTGACTGCTCATGCATCGCATCGCATCGGCTATCGTTTGACGCTGGTTCCTTACCTGCAGCGTCTGGAACAGGGACCGCGGCGGCGGGTTTTCTATCGACTCAACGTAGTGCAGATACTGCATCGCCTGTTGGAAGACCACGCGCTAGCCGCCCACCGTTACCGCTTCGATCTGCCACATGGGCAGTACCCCTGCCGCCCGTTCTGTATCCAGTACGATGAGAGCGACCTGGAGTTGCTGCACCGGTTGTGCGAGGAAGAAGGCATTCATTACCACTTCGAACACACCCCCCATGATCATGTCCTGGTGTTCGCCGAAGACCCAAAAAGCTTCTGCGCGCGTCCGGTCGAACTCACCCTGCGCCCCGATGCCGGCCAGCAGCCGGCCATCAAGCAGTTGTACCAGCGTCACCACTCACTGGCGCCTGGCCTGCCGCTCGGGTGCAGTGATCGCGAGATAACCCAAGTCGGCGACAGCGCGGCGAACCACGCCTTCGAAGGTGAAAACCACGAGACGATACGGGGCAATCCGGCGCTGGCTCATCGTTATCAAGCCGGCCGCCGGAAACTTGAGCGGCTGCGCTGTCGACAGCGGGAGATCCAAGGGCACAGCACCCACCCGGTCCTGCGCAGTGGCCATATCGTGCAGATCTGTGAACATCCGGTCTCCAACTTCAACGACCAATGGCTGATCACCGAAATCCAGCACCGCGGGCGGCAGTTTTCCATCCTTGAAACGAACCAGCCGCGCACACCGGCAACTCGGGACTACCGTAACCGGTTCTCTGCCATTCCATGGTCCACCGTCTTCAGGCCGGCCCTCAAGCACCCCAAACCATGCATCCCCGGTTACCACCTGGCCCATGTGCTCGGCCCTGCCGGTCAGCCGGCCGGCCGCGATGAGCGCGGTCATGTCACCGTCAGCCTGTGGACGCCGGATAGCGAAGGCATCACGCTGCCGGTGTCGCGACTGACGCTGCACGACGGCCCAGCCTTGATGGCCGGCAGCGAAGTGCTGGTGAGTTTTCTCGACGGCGACCCCGACAGGCCGGTGCTATGCCTGGGGGGAGTCGATACCGGCGGTGGACAATCTCCTACGCCGCCGAAACCGGTGCAGGACCACAATGATGCGAGACCTCTATTGGATTGGCTCCTGAACCCGCCAGACCTGACGCCCTGACATCTCTGCTTGTTCCCGCGCGGCTGCGTAACAGCCCGCCGTCATGTGAATGTATTGACCGGGATTTCATGCTGGCAAACGTGATCTGGCTCAAGCAAACCTAGCGAAACGGGCTTACAGTAAAAAGCACAACGCCGCTCAAGACGGTGCTTTACCTGATGACTGGAGATACCTGCATGCCCTGGAAAAGCTCGGAAAACCGCTACAGCACCGTCACGGTCGCCTTGCACTGGCTGATGTTGATTCTGCTGGCCGTGGTTTATGCCTGCATCGAACTGCGAGGGATATTCCCCAAGGACAGTGACGGCCGAACCCTGATCAAGGAAGCGCACTTCATGCTCGGCCTGACGGTGTTTGTGCTGGTCTGGTTACGCCTGTTCGCCCGCAGCAGGGGGAAGGCTCCGGCCATTTTTCCCGCCTCGCCTGCCTGGCAGATCTTCCTTGCACACCTGATGCACTGGGCGTTGTACCTGTTCATGATCACCATGCCACTGCTGGGATGGCTGATCACCAGTGCCAAAGGACATCAGGTGATGTTCTATGGTTTCGACTTGCCGCTGCTGATCGATCAGGACAAAGACTTTGCCAAACAACTGGAGGGCTGGCATGAGTTGGGGGGCACTATCGGCTACTGGCTGATTGGCCTGCATGCTCTGGCGGGGCTATACCACCACTACATCGTGCGTGATAACACCCTGTTGCGGATGATGCCCAAACGAGGCTGACGCCGGTCATTCAAACCCTCGGCGGCCTTGCAAGCCGCCGGTGTGTACGAAAATCAAGCGGGTGCCGCAGGCAAACTGTCCGGCCTCGACCCGAGCCTTGAGCAACATCAACGCCTTGCCGGTGTACAGCGGCTCCAGTTCGATGGCGCCAGTGGCCTGGATGAAGGCGACGAGCTCGGCGTCGACCCGGGCGAAGCCGCCACGGCTGCCGTCGAACAACTCATAACGCGCATTGCCAAGGCCCGCTGGCCCCACAATGCTCTCGACCTGCTGTGCCACGCCGTGGTCCTGAGGCACGGCCAATACACCGTAGACCGCACGCTGCCCCGCTTCGGCCAGCACCAGCCCCGCCAATGAGGTTCCGGTGCCGCAGGCCAGCCACCAACCGTGATAATCCGCCCACCCCAACGCCGCCAGTTGTTCACGGGCACTGGTCACCCAAGCCATGCAGCCTTGGGCACCGGGTAATCCTGAACCACCCTCGGGCACCGGGTGCAAATGCGGATATTGCGCCTGCCAGGGCAGCCAGAAATCCGCGGCGTGCCGCCCTCGGTACCCGCCATAACCCAGCCAGTGCAGATCCATGTCGAACGCTTTCAAGTCGAGGACCGTCGGCGTTTCCTGGGGATGGCCGCGCAGCAGCCCGACCGTTGGGAACCCGAAGCGCTTGCCCGCAGCGGCCAGCGCATGCAGATGGTTGGAATAGGCACCGCCCAGACTCATGATCCCCTGGGCACCGGCCTCATGAGCAGCGCGCACATGGTGAACCAGCTTGAACCACTTGTTGCCGCTGATCAGTGGATCGATCTGGTCCAGACGCAACACCGCCACTTCAACTCCGGCACGGGCGAGCCAGTCCAGATGAAGGGGTTCCAGGCGGGGTTGTGGGTGCCAGTCGAGGCAGGAAAGCAACATTGCAGCAGGCCGAATCGGGACAAGCTGCAAGCTTAACAGCTCGGTCGTGATGACCTGCGTGTCTGTGCTCATTGCAACCTCCTGTGGGAGCGAGCCTGCTCGCGATGACGGTGGGTCAGTAAACTCTCATGCAACTGGCTCATCGCTATCGCGAGCAGGCTCGCACACAGGGGCTCAGGCGCCCGCAGATTCGGTGTCTTACAACTGCGCCGCCAATCGCGACCCCTGGTTGATCGCCCGCTTGGCATCCAGCTCCGCCGCGACGTCGGCACCGCCAATGAGATGAACAGTTTGCCCCGCCGCTTCCAAGCCTTGCTGCAACTCGCGCAACGGATCCTGGCCGGCGCAAATCACAATGTTGTCCACTGCCAGCAGTTGCGGCTCGCCGGCCTCACCGATACGAATGTGCAAGCCTTCGTCGTCGATTTTCAGGTACTCGACGCTGTTGAGCATTTGCACCTGCTTGTTCTTCAGCCCCGTGCGGTGAATCCAACCGGTGGTCTTGCCCAGGCCGTCGCCAACCTTGGACTTCTTGCGCTGCAGCAGGAACACCTGGCGCGCCGGGGCATGGGGCTCGGCCTTGATCCCGGCGACCCCGCCGCGAGCCTGGAGCCGGGTATCGATGCCCCACTCCTTCCAGAACGCTGCACGGTCCTGGCTAGTGGCTATGCCCTGATGAACCAGAAACTCCGACACATCGAAGCCGATACCACCGGCGCCGATCACCGCGACACTGCGGCCCACCGGCTTGCGCTCCAGGATCACGTCCAGGTAGCTCAGCACCTTGGCATGCTCCACACCAGGGATCGCCGGTACTCGCGGGGCAATACCGGTGGCCAGGATGATCTCGTCGAAACCACCGGCAACCAATTGCGCCACATCCACCCGTGTGTTGAGGCACAGCTCGACGTTGCTGGTCTGCAGTTTGCGCTTGAAATAGCGCAGGGTTTCGAAGAACTCTTCCTTGCCTGGCACCCGCTTGGCGATGTTGAACTGGCCGCCAATTTCGCTGGCCGAATCGAACAGCGTCACCTGATGCCCCCGTTCGGCCGCCACGGTGGCTGCGGACAAACCGGCCGGGCCGGCACCGACCACAGCGATTTTTTTCACCTGGGTGACCGGCAAGTAATTGAGTTCGGTTTCATGGCACGCCCGTGGGTTCACCAGGCAACTGGTGAGCTTGCCGCCGAAGGTATGGTCAAGGCAGGCCTGGTTGCAGCCGATGCAGGTGTTGATTTCATCCGCGCGCCCGGCGGCAGCCTTGTTGACGAACTCCGGATCGGCCAGGAACGGCCGCGCCATGGACACCATGTCAGCGTCGCCTTCGGCCAGGATCTGCTCGGCCACTTCAGGGGTGTTGATGCGGTTGGTGGTGATCAGCGGAATACTCACCGAACCGCGCAGTTTGGCGGTGACCTTGCTGAACGCCGCTCGCGGAACCTTGGTGGCGATGGTTGGAATCCGCGCCTCGTGCCAGCCGATACCGGTGTTTATGATCGTCGCCCCGGCCTGCTCGATGGCTTTGGCCAATTGAACGATTTCGTCCCAGCTGCTGCCGCCTTCCACCAGGTCGAGCATCGACAGGCGAAAGATGATGATGAAGTTGGGCCCGACCGCCTCACGCACCCGACGCACGATTTCCACCGGCAGGCGCATACGATTCTCGTAGCTGCCGCCCCAGCGATCGGTGCGGTGGTTGGTATGGGCCGCCAGGAACTGGTTAATGAAATAACCTTCCGAGCCCATGATCTCGACACCGTCGTACTCGGCTTTTTGCGCCAGGACCGAGCAAGTAACGAAATCACTGATTTGTTTCTCGATACCCTCCTCGTCCAGCTCCTTGGGCTTGAACGGGTTGATCGGCGCCTGGATCGCGCTCGGTGCCACCTGCTTGGGGCTGTAGGCGTAGCGCCCGGCGTGGAGAATCTGCATGCAAATCTTGCCGCCGGCCTCGTGTACGGCACGGGTAACAATCTGGTGCTTGAGGGCTTCTTCCTCGGTAGTCAGCTTGGCCGCGCCAGAGTACACGCCGCCCTCGTCGTTCGGCCCGATTCCGCCGGTGACCATCAGCCCCACGCCGCCACGCGCACGCTCGGCAAAATACGCCGCCATGCGCTCGAAACCACCGGGTTTTTCTTCAAGACCAGTGTGCATCGACCCCATCAGGGTGCGGTTGCGCAACGTGGTAAAACCCAGGTTCAGCGGGGCCAGCAGGTGCGGGTAATGAGGGGCGGTCATCGATAACTCCACAACGGGCGATCACGGAAAAATGTGGAGGCTCTGCGGCTTCCATCAGTCATACCAGACAGCCTAAGAGCCGAGAGGTGCGTGCTCAATGGCCGTAACTGACAACTTAATGATCCAAATGCGCAACGCCCCTTGGCAACACCCCGTCGTGGGCCCTACCCTAGTCAGTGAATCCGCACACGGCCGCTGACTGTTCCCCATGCGCAAACTTCTGTACCTACTGTTGTCACTGGCCTTGATTGCCGCCCTGATCACCTACGCACTGTGGACGGTGGATCGTCCGGCGGGTCATTACCTGTCAGACCTTCGCATCAATCTGGCGGTTGACCAGGGCACCCCCGCCGATCGAGGCAACTTGCTGGGCATCCAGCCCGAACTGTTCCCCACCGACTACCAGAACCCCGAACGCCTGCATCGCAAACTCGCGGCCTATCTTCAGGCCGCTCGTGACCAGGGTTTGCTCAATGACAAAACCGTGGTGGTGTTGCCCGAGCACATTGGCACCTGGCTGATGGTCAGCGGTGAAAAAGACGAGTTGTATCAGGCCGCCACGTTGAAGGAAGCCATGAATTGGCTGGCGGTCAGCAACCCGCTGGCGTTCGTCCGGGCGCTGGTCAGCGCACAAGGTGACAACCGACTGGACGATGCTTACCTGCGCATGAAAGCCGACACCATGGCCCGTGACTACCAGGCACTGTTCGGTGGACTCGCCAAGGAGTTCGGCGTGACCCTGGTGGCCGGCTCCATCGTGCTGCCCGAGCCAAGCGTCAGCGATGGCGAACTGAAGGTGGGCCGCGGCGCGCTGTACAACAGTAGCCTGGTGTTCGGCAGCGACGGTCGGCCGCTGGGCCAGCCACAGCGCCAACAGCATCCTGTGTTCGAGCAACAGGGCGTGCTTGGGCCAGACCAGCCGGACACAATCAGCGTCGTCGACACCCCTGCCGGTCGCCTGGGCGTGCTGATCGGCAGCGACAGTTGGTACCCGCTCCACTATCGGCAGCTTAATGAACAAGGTGCGCAACTGGTGGCGGTGCCTGCGTTCGTCAACGGTCGCGATGCTTGGGACAAACCCTGGAGTGGCTATAAAGGGCTGCCCACGCCGAGCGAAGTCAGCCTCAAGCCTGGGGAAGTGAGTGAAGGCCAGGCCTGGCATCGCCTGACATTGACCAGCCAGCCGCCCAGCAGCCAGGCCAGGGGCGGCATCAGTGTCTTCCTGCGAGGGCAGTTCTGGGACAGCGGCAGCGCCGGGCGCAGTTTCATCAGCCATAAAGGTGAGCATTTCTCCGACGGCGAAGCCCGTGGTGCCCGCCTGCTGAACCTGTGGCTGTAACACCATGAAACCGCAACCGATGCGGTTGGGAGACTTATCAGTCAGCTTCGTCCATAGCCTGGCCGACGCGGTGGCCAGCCATGGGCAAGATCCCCAGCCGTTGCTCGAACAATACGGTCTGGATGCAGCACGGCTGGCCGAACCCGGGGCTCGCCTGTCGATCCCGCGTTACATGCGCCTGGGCCATGCAGCCATCCAACAGACCCAGGACCCTGCCTTGGGTTTGCGCATGGGCCAACTTAGTCGCTTGAGCCAGGCCGGGCTGGCGGGCGTGACTGCAGCCCAAGCGCCGACGGTGCGCGAAGCCGCGCGGTGCATGATCCGCTTTGAGCCGCTGTACGGCTCCAACTATCGCGGTCAGTCGAGTTTTCATGAGGACGCCCGAGGCGCGTGGCTGCGGTTCTATTCCATCAGCCCCTATAACGCCTACAACCGCTTTGTCGTGGATTCGATCATCGCCGGCTGGCTTGCGCAGCTGTCCTGCGTTTGTGGCGTCGCGCTGAGGGCTGAACGTATAGAAATCGAGTTCGAAGAACCGGCATACCTGGAAGCCTATCGCGCGGTCGGTGACTGTCCGATCCAGTTCGGCGCCGAACACAATCAGCTGCGCCTGGGGCTGGACAGTCTCGCCCAACGCAACCCCCAGCATTGCCCTGGCACCTGGCGACACCTGATTCAGCTGTGTGAACGGGAACTGGAGCAGTTGACCCGCACCCGCAGCCTGCGCGAGCGCATCATCCAACTGCTGGGGCCGTTGCTCAACGGCGGCCGGGAACCCGACCTGGAAGAAGTGGCGGCGCGTCTGAAGCTGCCAACCTGGACACTGCGTCGCAAACTGGCCGAAGAAGGCACGCAATTTCGCGCAATCCTCAACGACACCCGCCGCGACCTGGCCATGACCTACATTCGCGACACTGAACTGGCATTCGGCGAAATCGCTTACCTGCTGGGATTCGCCTCAGCCGAGGCATTTCAACGCGCCTTCAAGCGCTGGAACAACCAGACTCCTGGAGAGTTTCGGCGCAGTCGTAGAAGCACTTAAGCTTCAAGCTTACAACTTATAGCTTGATCTACAACTCCGTCGCATCTTCGGCGGGTTCCAAGGGATCGAGCTCATACGCCTGATATTCCAGCAGCTCTTCCTGATATTCATCCATCTTGAGTCCTTCCCCTACGTAACGTTGAAACCGATGCCTGATGGCGCTGGAATCAGCATAAAGCCGCTTTATGAACAAAACATGAAGCAAAAGCTTCATGAATTAAACGTAGCACAGCGTTGGGAAATTACTGTTTGCAGGTGTGGCAAGGGATTTCCACCCTTGCCACTGAGTATCAAGAGGCGGGAAGCGGCTGGATTGGCTCGGAGGGAGCCGGCAAGGTGCTGGAGGGTGGCGGTGTAATGGCTTGCGTCGACGATTCTGGCTCGGATGATTCAGGTTCGCTGGGTGCGATGGGTGCGGGCTCGGCCGGCGGCGCGACCGGCTCCGAACTTGCAGGAGAAGTCTCGACAGGCGCGGGCGTGGCCTCCTCTACCGGCGCGACAGGCGCTGGTGCCGGTTCGGGCGCAGGTTCCGGCTCAGGAGCAGGAGCAGGAGCAGGAGCAGGTACGGGCATCGGGGCAGGTTCTGGAGTAGAAACCGGTGACAACGTCGCCGGCTCGACCCGGGTTTCCGGAACGCCCAGCTCCGCTTTGGGTTTTTCGGTTTCTTCCACGGGTTTCTTCGCCTCGGGAGGCAGGAACAGCTCCACGAGGGCAAAGAAACGTTCATAGAATTTGGCCGACGAGACGGTTTCGCTGGCAACTTTGACCATCGAATCATCGGACGAACCGATCGGCATCGAAACCGACCCCAGCACCCCCACGCCCAGGCTCGCGGAATTGTTGGTTTTCTTCAGTGCATAACGGTCCTGCAAGGCATTGGCAAACATGGTCGCACGGTGTCCGGGACCGCCGTCTTCAGCACAGACCAGATTGAAACTGATCTCCATATGGGTTTCGCCGGTCTGCTGAAAACTCTTGTGACCGCTGACCAGCTTCGGATCGCTGCTGGTAATGATGTAGCCCTGGCTGAGTAACGCCCGGCGTCCAGCTTCGCAGGTCGCCGCATCATTCACTGAATAGGAGCGCGAGAACGTACCGGAATCATCGAAGTTTTCATGCTCGTAGATAGCGGTTTTCTTCGACGAGCAACCGACTGCTGTAGCCAGCACCAGTGCAAGCCCGACGGTGCGCATATGAAATGATCTGAACATTGAACATCCTGAGGAAAACGATCCGGGGCGTATTGTGCAACAGAACGCTGGGAGGCAGCGTGGCTAATCTTGTCTCAAAGGGGTTACAAGTCTACTGGGGGTTACAGGCCGGAAAAAGACGCGAACTCGATGGCCCGACGAAGATAGCGTCCGATGCAACACACAGACACAAAAAACCCGGCCTTTCGGCCGGGTCGTTTTGGGGCAAGCCATCAGGGCACTTAGAAGCGCTCGATGTCCGCCTCACTTTCCAATTGCTTGCGGTAAGCAGCGAAGTCCTGCTGGCCGACACGAGAGGCGAGATAGCGTCGATACTGAGCTTTCTCCTCGTCAGTCGGCGCCGCCGCTTCGTTTACACCATTCAAACGCACGACGACCAAGCTACCGTCGGGCAACGTCACACTGCTGAACGTCGGCTTGTCTTTCGACTCGGGCTTCGGCATCCGGAACAACGCCTGCAGTACCGCCGGGTCGATACCTTCCTGGCTGCGGGTCGCCGCTTCGATGACTTTCCAGCTCTGACCTTCGACAGGTTTGTCCAAGGCAGTCTTACCGTCGCGCAGACCGGCGATCAGCTCATCGGCCCGGGTCTTGGCCGCAGCGCTGGCATGCTCCTTGGCCAGTTGAGTGCGAATGGCACCCTCCACGCTTTCCAGCGGCAGTTGCTCAGGCTTGCGGTGTTCCTTGGCTCGTAGCACCACGACGGTTTCCGGGTCCAGCTCGATGGCGGTGCTGTTAGCCCCTTCATCCAGTACCTCCGGGCTGAACGCGGCGGTGATCACCGCGCGGTTGGCCGCGATCCCTTCCCCACCCTCACGGCCGAACGGCGCCGACGTGTGAACGGTCAGTTTCAGGTCCTGGGCTGGCTGCGCCAAGTCGGAGGCTTCATAGGAGGCATCCTCCAGTTCCTTGGTTGCCTCCACGAAACGCTGCTCAACCTGCTGGGTTTTCAGCTCGCGGACAAGCTTGTCCTTGAGGCTGGCAAAGGTAGGCACTTCAGGTGCTTCGACACCCAGCAGCTTGATCAGGTGATAACCGAAATCGGTGCGCACCGGTGCCGAAACCTGATCCTTGCTCAAGGCATACAGCGCTTTCTCGAACTCCGGATCGTAGACGCCCGGACCGGCATAACCGAGGTCGCCGCCATTATTCGCAGAGCCAGGGTCCTGGGAGAACTCTTTGGCCAAAGCCTCAAACGATTCGCCCTTGGCCAGACGAGCCTGAATCTCTTCGATCTTGGCCTTGGCCTGGGCTTCGGTAACCTTGTCGTTCACTTCAATCAGGATGTGCGCAGCGCGACGCTGTTCGGACAGGTTCGCGATTTCTTTCTGATAGGCCGCCTGCAGATCTTCGTCCTTGACGCTGACCTGATCGAAGAAGGAAGACTTTTTCAGCTCGAGATAGTCGATGACCACCTGATCGGGCGTCATGAACTCCTTGGCATGTTTGTCGTAGTAAGCCTTGACCTCATCGTCGGTCAGCTTCACCGCCGACGAGTCGGCCTTGATATTCAAGGTGGCGAAATCACGGGTCTGTTTTTCCAGACGGGCAAAGGCCAACACCTGGGTATCGGTGACGAATCCACTGCCAGCCAGACCTGCGCGCAACTGGCCGATCAGCATTTCCTGAGCCAGCATCTGGCGAAATTGCATGCGGCTGTAACCCAGTTGGCGGATCACCTGATCAAAACGCTCGGCACTGAATTTGCCATCGACCTGAAACTCAGGCGTTTGCAGGATCACCTGGTCCAACGCGGCTTCAGAGAAAGCGAATTTCGAATCTTGCGCGCCTTGCAACAACAGCTTGCGATCAATCAGGCCCTTGAGCGCTGAGTCGCGCAGCATTTTCTCGTCCAGCATCGAAGCGTCGAAATCCTTGCCCAGCTGTTGCATGAGCTGACGGCGTTGCATGTCGACCGCCTGGCTCAGCTCGTTCTGGCTGATCTCTTCGCCGTTGACCTTGGCTGCGTCATTGCTGTTGGTGGTGGCTTGAAAAATGGCATCGAAACCGGTCAACGCCATCAATACGACGATGACCCCGATGATGGCTTTGGCAATCCAGCCTTGTGAATTGTCCCTGATATTCTGCAGCATGCGTCCCCCAGAAACGGTTGAACTTCAAATTTAGGCAACCGTGGAGCGTGGGTAGAATCCGGATAGAAGAAAGGCGCATCCGAGGATGCGCCTTCTCGTAACTGGCGGAGCGGACGGACCCAAACCCGCGAGTCCTGGCGTGACAGACCGGCTACACACCGGCCGTATTACCGCTCCGCTGCCAAGCCAGGCATGACCCCGACCCGGATAAACTCGGTAAAACCTTAGTCGTTAACGGCTTCTTTCAAGGCCTTGCCAGCTTTGAAACCAGGCTTCTTGGCAGCAGGGATTTCCAGCGTTTGGCCGGTCTGTGGGTTGCGGCCTGTACGTGCTGGACGATCAGTCACGGAGAAGGTGCCGAAACCAACCAGAACAACGGAGTCGCCGGCCTTGAGAGCGCCAGTGACGGATTCGATCACAGCGTCCAGCGCACGGCCAGCAGCAGCTTTCGGGATATCAGCGGATGCAGCGATAGCATCAATCAGTTCCGACTTGTTCACTCTAAGTCCCCTTATATCTATTTTGAGATGATTCTAAGTTTTTTTTGGTGAAAGCAAAAACGAGTGCTGAATGGCCTACAGACACTTAAGAGCCGCTTTATAACAAGGGCTCTAAAAAACTGTCAAGGAAGCCCCCCAGGCAAATACGTATTAATGCGTGCTAATTCTTTCCTTAGAGTCAGACTCTCGCTTATCGTCCTTCGCGACTATCTCTGGAGCCACATCCGGCAAGGGCTCCGGCGCGTATTGCAGCGCAATTTGCAGGACCTCGTCAATCCATTTAACCGGTTTGATCTGAAGATCCTGCTTTATGTTGTCAGGAATCTCCTTCAGATCGCGGACATTCTCTTCAGGAATGATCACGATCTTGATCCCGCCACGGTGAGCCGCCAGCAGTTTTTCCTTCAGGCCGCCAATGGCCAATACCTGGCCACGCAGAGTGATTTCACCGGTCATGGCGACATCGGCACGCACCGGAATGCCGGTCAGCGCGGAGACCAGGGCCGTACACATGCCCACGCCGGCGCTAGGGCCGTCCTTGGGCGTTGCCCCTTCTGGCATATGGATATGGGTGTCGCGCTTCTCATGGAAGTCCAGGGGAATGCCCAGGCTCCTGGCGCGGCTGCGCACTACCGTCAGCGCCGCGGTGATCGACTCGACCATCACATCGCCCAGCGAACCGGTCTTGATCAGTTGCCCCTTGCCCGGTACCACGGCCGCTTCAATAGTCAGCAACTCACCACCGACCTGAGTCCACGCAAGCCCGGTCACCTGACCAATCTGATCCTGCTGCTCGGCAAGGCCGTAGCGGAATTTGCGCACACCCAGGAAGTGCTCCAGCAGATCCGCTGTCACCTTGACCGCAAAGCGTTTTTCCAGCGCATGCTCTTTGACCGCCTTGCGGCAGACCTTGGCAATTTGCCGCTCCAGACCACGCACACCCGCCTCGCGGGTGTAGTAGCGGATGATGTCGCGAATCGCTTCCTCGTCAAATTCCAGCTCGCCTTTTTTCAGGCCGTTGGCCTGGATCTGCTTGGGCGAAAGGTATTTGACGGCGATGTTGATCTTCTCGTCTTCGGTGTAGCCCGGCAGACGAATCACCTCCATCCGATCCAGCAATGCTGGCGGAATGTTCATGGAGTTGGAGGTGCAGAGGAACATCACGTCCGACAGGTCGTAGTCGACCTCCAGATAGTGATCGTTGAAATTGTGATTCTGTTCAGGATCAAGCACTTCGAGCAGCGCAGAGGCGGGATCACCGCGCATATCGCTGCCCATCTTGTCGATTTCATCCAAAAGAAACAGCGGATTGCGCACGCCGACCTTGGTCATCTTTTGAATCAATCTTCCTGGCATCGACCCGATGTAAGTGCGGCGATGACCACGAATTTCCGCTTCATCGCGTACGCCACCGAGGGCCATGCGCACGAATTTTCGATTGGTTGCATGAGCAATCGACTCGGCCAGCGATGTTTTACCGACCCCAGGAGGCCCCACCAGGCACAGTACCGGGCCGCGGATTTTCTTCACGCGCTTTTGCACGGCGAGGTATTCGAGAATGCGTTCCTTGACCTCTTCCAGACCGTAATGGTCGGCGTCGAGAATGTCTTCGGCACGAGCCAGGTCCAGACGGACCTTGCTCTGGGCTTTCCACGGCACCTGGACCAGCCAGTCGATATAGGAGCGCACCACGGTGGCTTCGGCAGACATCGGCGACATTTGCTTGAGCTTGTTCAGCTCGGCCTGGGCCTTGGCAAGCGCATCCTTGGGCAGACCGGCAGCATCGATGCGCTTTTTCAGGTCTTCGATTTCATTGTGCCCTTCGTCACCGTCGCCAAGCTCCTTCTGAATGGCCTTCATCTGCTCATTCAGGTAGTACTCGCGCTGGCTGCGCTCCATCTGTTTCTTGACGCGACCACGAATGCGCTTCTCGACCTGCAGCAGATCGATTTCGCCATCAAGCAATGCCAGCACGTGTTCGACGCGGGCAGACAGATCGATGATTTCGAGAATTTCCTGCTTCTGCTCGATCTTGAGGGCCATGTGGGCCGCCATCGTATCGACCAGCCGCCCAGGTTCGTCGATGCTGTTAAGCGACGACAGGACCTCAGCAGGCACCTTCTTGCCCAACTGCACATATTGTTCGAACTGCGACAAAAGACTGCGGACAAACACCTCAGACTCACGCTCAGGCGCGTCCACTTCGTCGATCAGTGACACTTCGGCCCGGCAATGGCCGTCTACTTCGCTGAAACGCTCGACCGTGCCCCGCTGCTCGCCTTCGACCAGCACCTTGACGGTGCCGTCGGGCAGCTTGAGTAGCTGCAGAACCGTTGCAATTGTACCCACGCGATAAAGTGCGTCTTCGCCGGGATCATCGTCAGCAGGATTTCTCTGCGCCAACAGAAGAATCTGCTTGTCACCCGTCATCGCAGCCTCGAGGGCTTCGATAGACTTCTCGCGCCCCACGAACAGCGGGATAACCATGTGCGGATACACCACGACATCACGCAATGGCAGGAGAGGCAATTCGATGGTTGTCTTCATGATTTCGCCTCTACGGCGGCCACAAGGCCGGAAACAGATGGAAGTAAGCTTGAAACCAAGATGGGGGCAGCCTTGAAAAAAAACAAGCGCAAAGACACGTCTAAAACGCGCAAAAAGCAAAGGGGCCCGAAGGCCCCTTCTTTATTCCGACACCGGGACGCTTAAGCGTCCGGCGCGGCCTTGGCAGCCGGCTCTTTGTTTTCGTAGATATACAAAGGCTTGGACTTACCTTCTATAACGCTTTCGTCGATCACGACTTTACTCACCTCGGACTGCGAGGGGATCTCGTACATCGTGTCGAGCAATACGCCTTCCAGAATCGAGCGCAACCCACGGGCACCGGTTTTACGCTCCAGGGCTCGCTTGGCAACCGATTTCAGCGCGTCGGAACGGAACTCCAGGTCTACACCTTCCATTTCGAACAGCTTGGCATATTGCTTGGTCAGGGCATTCTTCGGCTCGGTCAGAATCTGCATCAATGCTGCTTCATCCAACTCGTCCAGCGTCGCCAGAACCGGCAAGCGACCCACGAATTCCGGGATCAGCCCGAACTTGACCAGATCATCAGGTTCGACTTCACGCAGGGATTCACCGACCTTCTTACCCTCTTCCTTGCTACGCACTTCGGCATTGAAACCAATACCACCACGGGTGGAACGGTTTTGAATAACCTTTTCCAGGCCGGAGAACGCGCCGCCGCAGATGAACAGGATGTTACGCGTGTCGACCTGCAGGAACTCCTGCTGCGGATGCTTGCGACCACCCTGAGGCGGAACCGAAGCGACCGTGCCTTCGATCAACTTGAGCAAGGCCTGCTGCACGCCCTCGCCGGAAACATCCCGGGTGATGGACGGGTTGTCGGACTTGCGGGAAATCTTGTCGATTTCGTCGATGTAGACAATACCCATCTGGGCCTTTTCCACATCGTAATCGCACTTCTGCAACAGTTTCTGAATGATGTTCTCGACATCCTCACCCACATAACCTGCCTCGGTGAGGGTGGTTGCGTCGGCGATGGTGAATGGAACGTTCAGCAAACGGGCCAGGGTTTCGGCAAGCAGGGTTTTACCCGAGCCTGTCGGGCCGATCAGCAGGATGTTGCTCTTGCCGAGTTCGACCTCGTCATTCTTTTTGTCACGTTGGTTCAGGCGCTTGTAGTGGTTGTACACCGCTACGGCCAATACCTTTTTCGCGCGCTCCTGACCAATGACATATTGATCAAGGATGCCGCTGATTTCTTTAGGCGAAGGCAACTTATGCGCGCTGCTTTCGGCCTGGGCTTCCTGCACCTCCTCGCGGATGATGTCATTGCACAGGTCGACGCACTCGTCGCAAATGAAGACCGAGGGGCCGGCAATCAATTTGCGTACTTCATGCTGGCTTTTGCCACAGAAGGAGCAATAAAGCAGTTTGCCGTTGTCCTCGCCGTTGCGGGTGTCAGTCATTCGATCGATCCAAATCCGATAGGCTTGCAACACAAGATGAAGGCAATTGCGGGCTTTTTCAAGCCCGCAGGCGGCCGGTCATCCCAACCACCTGCATTTTGAGCGGCTTAGGCAGGCATTTGACGCTTGTTGATCACGGAGTCGATCAGGCCATATTCGGCCGCACGCTCAGCGCTCATGAAGTTGTCACGCTCGGTGTCGCGCTCAATGGTTTCGAGGCTTTGACCGGTGTGATGGGCCAGCAGCGAGTTCAGGCGCGAACGAATGTGCAGGATTTCCTTGGCATGGATGTCGATGTCCGACGCCTGCCCCTGAAAACCACCCAACGGCTGGTGAATCATCATGCGCGAATTAGGCAGGCAATGACGCTTGCCCGCCGCGCCACCGGCGAGCAGGAATGCGCCCATGCTGCAGGCCTGGCCGATGCAGATGGTGGAAACGTCGGGCTTGATGAACTGCATGGTGTCGTAGATCGACATGCCTGCTGTCACCGAGCCGCCAGGTGAGTTGATGTACAGATGGATATCCTTGTCCGGGTTTTCCGCTTCAAGGAACAGCAGTTGCGCCGCAACCAGGTTGGCCATGTAGTCTTCAACGGGGCCGATCAGGAAAATGACGCGCTCCTTGAGCAGACGCGAATAGATGTCATAGGCACGCTCGCCACGGGCAGATTGCTCGATAACCATCGGGACCAGGCCGCCTGCGGCCTGGATGTCAGAGTTCTGCTGATAAAAAGAATTGCGGGACATGTCTCGCAGTCACTCCCAAATAGTTATGTCTTGAATACGCATAAGCCAGCGCGAAGGCTGGCTTATGGGTGTGTATTTCTTACCGCAGAACAATCAATCGGCTTGTGGAGCTTCCACCGGCTTGACCGCTTCTTCGTAAGAGACCGCTTTATCGGTCACGCTAGCTTTCTGCAGAACAGTATCCACAACTTGTTCTTCCAGCACAACCGAACGGACTTCGTTCAGCTGTTGGTCGTTCTTGTAGTACCAGGACACGACTTGCTCAGGCTCCTGGTAGGCCGAAGCCATTTCCTGAATCAGCTCGCGAACGCGGGCTTCGTCAGGCTTGAGTTCGAACTGCTTGACCACTTCAGCGACGATCAGGCCCAGCACAACGCGGCGCTTGGCTTGTTCTTCAAACAGCTCGGCTGGCAGCTGGTCCGGCTTGATGTTGCCGCCGAACTGTTGAACAGCCTGTACACGCAGACGGTTCACTTCGTTGTCCAGCAAAGCCTTTGGCACTTCGATCGGGTTGGAGGCCAGCAGACCGTCCATGACCTGGTTCTTGACTTTGGACTTGATGGCCTGACGCAGTTCACGCTCCATGTTCTTGCGAACTTCGGCGCGGAAACCTTCCAGACCGGTTTCCTTGATGCCGAACTGGGTGAAGAACTCTTCGTTCAGCTCTGGCAGTTTTGGCTCGGAAACGCTGTTGACGGTCACGGTGAACTCGGCGGCTTTGCCAGCCAGGTCCAGGTTCTGGTAATCCTCAGGGAAGGTCAGGTTCAGAACGCGCTCTTCACCGGCCTTGGCGCCAACCAGGCCCTCTTCGAAGCCAGGGATCATGCGACCGGAGCCCAGCACCAACTGCGTAGCCTTGGCAGAACCACCGGCGAACACCTCACCGTCGACCTTGCCGACGAAATCGATGTTCAGTTGATCTTCATTCTGGGCGGCACGATCGGCCACTTCGAAACGGGTGTTCTGCTTGCGCAGGATGTCCAGCATCTTGTCCAGGTCGGCATCCGAAACATCAGCGCTCAGACGCTCGACGGCGATGGACTCAAAACCGGCAACCGTGAACTCAGGGAATACTTCGAACGTGGCAACGAACTCCAGGTCCTTGCCCTTTTCCAGCACCTTAGGCTCAACGGACGGAGCGCCGGCCGGGTTCAGTTTCTGCTCGACAACCGCTTCGTAGAACGAAGACTGGATCACGTCGCCCACGGCTTCCTGACGCGCATCAGCTTCGTAACGCTGGCGAATCACGCTCATTGGCACTTTGCCTGGGCGGAAACCTGGGATTTTGGCCTTTTGGGCAGTCTGCTGCAGACGCTTGTTGACCTGAGTCTCGATGCGCTCAGCCGGCACGGTGATGCTCATGCGGCGCTCAAGAGCAGAAGTATTTTCAACAGAAACTTGCATGGATATTCCTCGTTGCACAGACGTTGGCCGGGCGTTTCCGACCCCAGAATCAAGGGCATGCATTCTAGTAGGTCAAACTCAAGAAGTCACCCTACTGAAAGAGGGCTGGAAACAGGCGCCGGATTTAGGGGCGGACATACGGTCATGTCTCGCCCGGTTTGCAAATACAGTTGATCATTGCGAGGCTCTGGGCCGACGCTTCTAACGCTTCTATATATAGAAGCGGCAAACCCACCCGCCCGACATCCGGTCTCCCGAGGAGACCGACGGACATGCCACGCATCATCACGAAACACAATCGCGACGATCCAGGCACCCCGCCTACCCCGAGTCAGGGCCGGCATACAACACAAAAACCGCGAAAACAAAAACGGCGCAGCCCTCTTCAGGTACTGCGCCGTTCTCTGCTATTTAAATAGCGACTTGTATGGTGCGGACGGAGAGACTCGAACTCTCACACCTTGCGGCGCTGGAACCTAAATCCAGTGTGTCTACCAATTCCACCACATCCGCGTATCAAGCTTTTAAAGCAAAGGCGCCAGATTGTTAAATCTGGCGCCTCTCTAGAATATGGGGTGGACGATGGGGATCGAACCCACGACAACGGGAGTCACAATCCCGTGCTCTACCAACTGAGCTACGCCCACCATATTGCCTTGTTGCCTTACTTGTGCCAAAGCTGCCTAATTGGCGCACCCGGCAGGACTCGAACCTGCGACCATCCGCTTAGAAGGCGGATGCTCTATCCAGCTGAGCTACGGGCGCCTTTTTAATCTGTATTCTTGGACGATTACAAACTAAGTGCTTTCAGTGTTACCGAGTTAAAACAACTCACTCTGCTCCACCTTCTTAACCAGTGCTAGGCTGTGCCCGACAAGTGCGACGAATGTTATAGACGGCCTGATAGGTCGTCAACTCTTTTTTAAAAAAAATTCATTTAATTAAAGGGGTTAGGGGAATTTGCAGACCAAGCGCCTTTGCCCTCACGCCTCGGCATGCGAGAATGCGTTCTCTTTTTTTCCCCTCTCGATGGTTAACCACGCGCAATGACTGCACAACTTATCGACGGCAAATCGATCGCCGCCAGCCTGCGCCAGCAGATCGCCCAACGAGTCACCGAGCGCCGCCAGCAAGGTCTGCGTACGCCCGGCCTTGCGGTGATCCTGGTCGGCAGCGATCCTGCCTCTCAGGTTTATGTCTCGCACAAGCGTAAAGACTGTGAAGAGGTCGGCTTCCTTTCCCAGGCCTACGACCTGCCTTCCGAAACCACTCAACAAGCGTTGGCTGATCTGATTGATCGCCTGAACGACGACCCGAACATCGACGGCGTTCTGCTCCAACTGCCCCTGCCTGAACACCTCGACGCCTCCAAACTGCTGGAGCGTATCCGCCCGGACAAAGATGTCGACGGCTTCCATCCTTATAATGTTGGTCGCCTGGCCCAGCGTATCCCGCTGCTACGGCCCTGCACCCCCAAAGGCATCATGACGTTGCTGGAAAGCACCGGCGTGGACCTTTACGGTCTCGATGCCGTGGTTGTCGGCGCGTCCAACATCGTTGGCCGTCCGATGGCCATGGAGCTGCTGCTGGCCGGTTGCACCGTCACCGTGACCCATCGCTTTACCAAGGACCTGGCTGGACACGTCGGCCGCGCCGACCTGGTGGTGGTTGCCGCCGGCAAGCCTGGCCTGGTGAAAGGTGAGTGGATCAAGGAAGGCGCCATCGTCATCGACGTGGGTATCAACCGCCAGGACGATGGCAAGCTGGTTGGCGACGTGATCTACGAAACCGCCCTGCCCCGCGCAGGCTGGATCACCCCAGTCCCTGGCGGTGTAGGCCCGATGACCCGCGCCTGCCTGCTGGAAAACACCTTGTATGCGGCGGAGACGCTGCATAGCTGATAAGCCTTTTCAGCCCAACTCTAAACCCTGTGGGAGCGAGCCTGCTCGCGATAGCGTTGTATCAGCCCTCATCAATGTTGGCTGACACCGCTATCGCGAGCGGGCTCGCTCCCACAGGAGTTTTTGGGCCCTTCATTAAACTTTATTTAAGCGCAAGCCCCGACGACGCAGGCATATAGCGCTGTCCTCGCCCATACTCATAAAATGCAGCGCTTGTTAACAAGCCATTGCTGCATGGCACCTTCAACTCTATCGAGTCTACTCGCGTGAAAATCCGTCTTTCTATCCTCAGCCTGTTCATCGCTTTCACAGGTACCTTTATCACGCAAAATGTCGACGCGCAGGAAACCATCGCCACCCCGCGAGACACCTCAAAACTGCAAGTCGCCTCGGGCAGCGCCATGCTGCTGGACTTGCAGACAAATAAAGTCGTTTATTCCAGCAATCCCGACGTGGTGGTGCCCATCGCTTCGGTGACCAAATTGATGACCGGCCTGATCGTGCTGGATGCCAGACAGGATCTGAATGAATACATCTCCATGACCATCGCCAATACACCGGAGATGAAGGGCGTATTTTCCCGGGTCAAACTCAACAGCGAACTGTCACGCCGGGACGTGTTGCTGATCGCCCTGATGTCGTCGGAAAACCGCGCCGCCGCCAGCCTCGCCCATCACTATCCGGGCGGTTACGCAGCGTTCATCGCCGCCATGAACGCCAAGGCAAAGGCGCTGGGCATGACCAGCACCCACTATGTCGAGCCCACAGGCCTGTCGATCCATAACGTTTCCACCGCCCGCGACCTGACCAAACTGCTGATCGCGGCCCGCAAATATCCATTGCTCAGCGAACTTAGTACCACCAAGGAAAAGACCGTAACGTTCCGCAAACCGGTTTATAGCCTGGGCTTTCGCAACACCGACCACCTGGTCCACAAGGCTGGCTGGGACATCCAGCTGACCAAGACCGGCTTTACCAATCAGGCCGGCCACTGTCTGGTGCTGGTAACGAAAATGAGCAATCGACCGATGGCCCTGGTAGTGCTGGATGCGTTTGGGAAATACACCCACTTCGCCGACGCCAGCCGGATCCGTAGCTGGGTGGAAACCGGCAAAAGCGCCAGCGTTCCTGCCGTGGCCCTTCAATACAAGGCGGCCAAGAACCTCAAGAGCCGCCAAACCGGTGTAGTCGAGGCGTCCAAGTAAATTAGCCTGACAAAAAGCCCCGCTTCAGCGGGGCTTTGTTTTATTCAAGGCTTTAGATCACCCAGCGGGTCATACGCTTTGGAACCGGGCTCCTCCTGCTCGTCCTCTTCGTCCAAAGGCGCCTTGGCGGGGCCTATCGGATCAACTTGAGGATCGCCGAGATCCGGCGAGTCAGGATCAAATCCCAAATCATCGCCGGAAGAATGTTCAGAAGAATGTGGCCCCGTGGGTGTTTTCGACTGTGCCATGCTTTTCTCCTCGCAATCATGGGCCGGATATTCCGGCCCCTGAGGTTAGGAGCCTCTGGCATGGCCGGTGGTGCCCGACAAGTGACGAACGGGGCATGAGATCAGTGGGCGCTGCTCAGGGCTTGAGTGGCCCGGGCCGCTGCCTGTTCCTGCCCTGCCCCGGCCAGTTCACCCGCAGCTTTCAACCAGCGCTGGGAGTTTACCTTGGCCGGGAGCTGCGTAGGTCGCTGGACCAGTACCGCCCAGCCTCCAGCATCTTTGAGAGCCGACTCAAACCCACTGAAGCTCATCAGCAGCCGCCGGTTCATCCCCGATCGCAGCAAGACCGTCTGCTTTTGGCGGTTGTAACCGACGAGAATGCTGTACCTCGGCCCAGACCAAAAAGCCGAGCCCTCCGTATAGCGCACCAGCACGGGGTAACCCGCCGCGATTTGCTCCAACAGTGCTGGCAGTTCACTGTCGAGGGGGTACACCACCAGTCCATACTCTCGCGCCAGGGTTTGCAGGTTCTGCTGCAAATGGGCTTCGCCTTCCGGCAGATGCAGAGGCTTCTCCAGCAATCCCGGCGTAATCACCGTGCCTTGCAGCGTCAGCAGGCTGGCCAGCGATTGGGGAGCGCCCTGGTACATTTCGCCACGGAAGAACGGCACGCTGTTGAGTTCCACCCGCTCGGGCAGGCGCTGAATCTGCGGCGACACACTGCCTGCGCAACCCGCCAGGGCCGTTAGACACGCCGTCACCAGGACCAGTGATCGAAAAGAGGAAATTACCGGAAACATGAGGACTCTCTTGTTAAGGCACCCGACATCGGGCCAGGCAAGGGCCATCGATCATAAGGTGCAGAGAGACGTGGGTATAGCCTTAAACAACAGTCCCATGGCGGCGATAGAACGAACCGGTCCGTCTGTCGTCACTGCCGATCGATTCCCTGCAACACTTTAGCGACTAGACTGTCCATTGTAACGAGTGCGTCGCCCTGAACTGGGGCAGAAGGAGGCACAGATGAGCCTGACCACAACGATCCTGATGCTGATATTCGGCTGGTTAAGCGTCGCCACAGCCATGCTGTGGGGCGTTCTGCGCATTGCTCGCCGCCATCATCACGCGCCGCCAGCGCGAGCGGAAAAAGCGCCAAAACCGGCCAGGCGCCACGCCGCCGCACACTGACCGTTCCCCCTTCAAAAATCAAAAAAGCCGCCCGGGGATGAACCCCGGACGGCTTTTGACTGCCTGCAATCAGGCTTTATCGGCCATCGCCCTTTGCTGACGGCGACGCGACATCATGTTCAACACCTCAATCGCTGCCGAGAACGCCATGGCTGCGTAGATATAGCCCTTGGGCACATGAGCACCAAAGCCTTCGGCGATCAGCGTCATACCGATCATGATCAGGAAGCCCAGCGCCAGCATGACCACCGTCGGGTTGTCATTGATGAACTTGGCCAGCGGTTCGGCCGCCAACAACATCACCAATACCGCGATCACCACAGCAATGATCATGATCGGCAGATGCTCGGTCATGCCCACGGCGGTAATGATGCTGTCGATGGAAAATACCAGGTCCAGCATGAGGATCTGACCGATCGCAGCGGCAAATCCGAGGGTCACCCCGGAGGTGGCGGATTTTGGATCATCCGGGGCCGGGTCCATGCTGTGGTGGATCTCGGTGGTGGCTTTCCACAGCAGGAACAGACCGCCGGCGATCAGGATCATGTCCTTCCAGGAGAACGACTGGCCGAGTATTTCGATAACCGGCTCAGTCAACTGCACGATGAAAGCAATGGTACTCAACAAGCCCAGGCGCAGGATCAGCGCCATGCCAATGCCGATACGCCGCGCCTTGGCGCGGTGCTGTTCGGGCAGTTTATTGGTCAGGATCGAAATGAAGATCAGGTTATCGATGCCAAGCACGATTTCCATGACGACCAGAGTCGCCAGCGCGATCCATGCAGTGGGGCTGGCAGCGAGTTGTAAAAGATAATCCATGGGTCAGTCCTGACTCGATATGACGGGCTTAGATGGTTTTGGTGGAGGTTTCGGATGGTTCTGCATCTTCCGCTGGCTTTTCCTTCGGGCTGATCAAACCGCCACTGGCTTCGCTGATAGCCTGTTCGGCGGCCTTATGGGTGTCATCGATTGCCCGCTTGGCGGTTTCAGCTGCTTGTCCCATCAATTGCTGCGCGCTTTTTTCGGCCTGTTCGCAGCCAACGAGCGCGATTGAAGACACTGCCAACAAGGCCGCGAAACCCAAGGATTTGTACGTCATGGATAAATGCCTCTCAAAGTTAAACAGAGCACCAGAGGTGACTCACCGATGGGCCGGCATTCTAGAGAGGAGAATACTTCAGGAAAATTCGTATTTTCAGCGGTTATACTTCGGTTTTTACGAATCGGCTTGAATCATGCTCAATTATCGACAGCTGCATTACTTCTGGGTGGTGGCCAAAACCGGCAGCATTGTACGGGCCTGCGAGCAACTGAACCTGACACCCCAAACCATCAGCGGGCAAATTTCACTGTTCGAGCAAACCTATAACATCAAGTTGTTTCGCCGCGTCGGGCGCCAGTTGGAGCTGACCGAGGCCGGCCGCCAGACGCTGCCCTATGCCGAACACATGTTCCAGTTGGGCGGCGAACTGGAGCTGATGTTGCGGGCCCAGCCCAATGAGCAGCAGACGCTGTTCCGGGTCGGGGTGGCAGATGTGGTGCCAAAATCCATCGTCTATCGGCTACTTGCGCCGACCATGGAGCTGAGTGAGCCGCTGCGCATCACCTGCCGCGAAGACAAACTCGAACGGCTGCTGGCAGACCTGGCGATCCAGCGGCTGGACCTGGTGATTTCCGACAGTCCGATGCCGACCCACCTGGACATCAAGGGCTACAGCCAGAAATTGGGAGAATGCGGGATCAGTTTCTTCGCCACCGCTGCGTTGGCCGAACGTTACGGGGCGGATTTTCCCCGCGGCCTGCATGACGCCCCTCTGCTGATTCCAGGCCCCGAAACCGTAGTACGCAGCCGCTTGCAACGCTGGTTCGCCGAGCAGCAGATCCAACCGCGCATCGTCGGCGAATTCGACGACAGCGCGCTGATGCAGGCCTTCGGGCAATCAGGCAGCGGAATTTTCATCGGCCCGAGCGTGATTGCCGAAGAAGTTCAGCGTCAGTACGGCGTACAGGTGATCGGCCAGACCGATGCGGTCAGCGAGTCGTTCTACGCCATTTCCGTGGAGCGTAAGGTCAGCCATCCGGGCATCGTCGCTATCGCCGAAGGCGCGCGTCGCGAGCTGTTCAGCGCTTAGCAGTCGGCGCAGGCGGCGCGGGGCTTGAAGGTCATCAGCAATAACGCCAGCAGGATCGATATGAGGATGAACCCGGACGCGGCAAAACCAATGCTGCCCAGGCCCAGGGTATCGATGACGCGCCCCCCGACCATTGCCCCCAGGCCAATGCCCAGATTGGCCCCGGCGATGTTCAGCGATGCGGCAAAGGCTGGAGCCTCAGGCGCGGCCTTCATCAGCCGTACATGACTGACCAGGAACAGAGCTGCCTGGGTCACGCCCCATATGCCCATCGCCGCCGCCAGCCCAAGGGTCGAATGAATACTCGGCACCAGCGCCACCATGCCGCCAATCATGAACAGACAAAACACCATCGAGGCGATCAAGGGATGTCGGTCCACCGCGCGGCCACCCAGGGAGTTGCCCACCAGACCGACGGCCCCGAAGCCCATCAGGCACCAGCCCACCAGCGTGCCGTCGAACCCGGCCAGGCGTTCGAGGATATCCGCCAGGTAGGTGTAAGCGGTGAACATGCCGCTGAACACCAGAATCGACAGCAGCACATGGCCCTGCATCAAGGGGCTGCGCAATATCTGGAATTGCGAACGCAAACTGACTTGCTGCTGGTGCAGATTGGTTTTTGGCAGGTAGATAAACAGCAGCAAAGCCTTGGCGAACGCAACCACCGCCAAGATCGCAAAGGCACTGCGCCAGCCGAACGCATCAGAGATCAAGGTGCCCACCGGAATACCGAATACGGTGGCACAGACGATACCAAACCCGATCCGGGCGATGGCCCGCCCGGCAAACTGCGGCCCGACAATGTCCACTGCTGTTTCACTGGCCAATGCCCAGAACACCGGCAAGCCCAGAGCGGGGATCAATCGGGCAATGGCCATTACTCCGATATTGGGGGCCAGAGCCGCCAGCGTGTTGGCCAGGCCAAATATCACCAACACACTGATAAACAGCTTGCGCCGCTCAAAACGGGCGAACCAGGCGGTCAGGAACGGCCCGAACGCCGCCACGGTAAATGCAAACAGCGTCACCAACAGCCCGGCCTGGGCAATCGTGACTTGCAGGTCGCGGGCGATGGATGGCAACAGGCCAACGATGATGAATTCAGTGGTCAGCACTGTAAAACCAGCCGCTGACAACAGAAAAACAGACAACATGCAGAGCTCCAGCGAAACAACGACACCAGCGTTAGCCCAAAAGGGCCGCCGGCAGAGTAGAAAGGGGATTGGCCCAAAGCCTAACAGAATGTGCCCCTCAGACAAACGCGAGTGAGCGCCCAAGCGACGGATCGTCACAGGTCCGTCAGATTTTTCAGCGGTCTGTGATAAAGTCCGCGCCCTGCAAACGCTGTACTTTCTTTTCGGTCCCGCTCATGTGGCCTGCCCGCTTGTTGCCCTGAGGGGTCGACCGTTGCGCACAAAAAAAATCAGAGATGCCGTTATGACTGCTTTGTCCCCGTCCCTTCTACACCGCCTCAAACGCACCGGCCTGGTGACGCAAATCGTCATCGGTCTGATCGCCGGCATCATCCTGGCGTGGCTGGCGCCGGACCTTGCCAAGTCCACCGCATTCATCGGTAAGGTCTTCGTGTCAGCGCTCAAGGCCGTGGCACCGATCCTGGTGTTCGTGCTGGTCATGGCGTCGATCGCCAACCACAAGCACGGTCAGGAAACTCATATCCGGCCTATTCTCTTCCTTTACCTGCTCGGCACTTTCGCCGCCTCGGTGGTCGCGGTGGTTGCCAGTACCCTGTTTCCGTCCAACCTTGTTCTGGTGTCCCATGAGGTGGCCGTCACCGCCCCCGGCGGCATCGGTGAAGTGCTACAGAGTTTGCTGCTCAGTGTGGTGGACAATCCGGTCAGCGCCCTGATGAATGCCAACTTCATCGGCATTCTGGCCTGGGCCATCGGGATGGGCATTGCCATTCGCCACGCTGGCGAAACCACCCGCGCCGTGCTCGGGGATCTGTCCAACGGTGTGACCGTGATCGTGCGCGTGGTTATCTGCTTCGCCCCGCTAGGGATCTTCGGCCTGGTGGCCTCAACCCTGGCAACCTCAGGTTTCAGCGCGTTGCTGGGTTACCTTCACCTGTTGACCGTGTTGATTGGCTGCATGCTGTTCGTGGCGCTGGTGATGAACCCGCTCATTGTGTTCTGGAAACTGCGTCGCAACCCGTACCCACTGGTCTTCACCTGCCTGCGCGAGAGCGGCATCACCGCGTTCTTCACCCGCAGTTCGGCGGCGAATATTCCGGTGAACCTGGAACTGAGCAAGCGCCTGGGCCTGCACGAAGACACCTATTCGGTATCGATCCCGCTGGGCGCGACCATCAACATGGCCGGCGCCGCCATTACCATCACCGTGCTGTCTCTGGCGGCGGTGCACACTCTGGGTATCGTGGTGGATGTGCCGACAGCCGTGCTGCTGAGCGTCGTTGCGGCCATTTGTGCCTGCGGCGCGTCCGGAGTGGCCGGTGGTTCGCTGTTGCTGATTCCCCTGGCATGCAGCCTGTTCGGCATTCCCAGCGAAATCGCCATGCAGGTGGTCGCGGTGGGCTTCATTATCGGTGTCCTGCAGGATTCGGCGGAGACTGCGCTCAATTCCTCCACCGATGTGCTGTTCACGGCAGCGGCTTGCTTGGGTGAGGAAGAGAAGCACGAACGCATGGCCTGACAACTGTGCTGGAGGTATGAGCGTCATCGCGAGCAGGCTCGCTCCCACAGGGTTTTGTGGCAGATACAAATCCAATGTGGGAGCGAGCCTGCTCGCGATAGCGATGGCACAGCCACCGAGTACAACAGACCGCCACAAAAAAGCCCGGGACGGCCCACACCGTCCCGGGCTTTTTCATGCTGGCGGGTTTAGAACGCGCCCATGTAGTCGCGTTTGCCCACTTCCACGCCATTGTGGCGCAGCAGCGCATAGGTCGTGGTCACGTGGAAGAAGAACTGCGGCAGACCATAGGTCAACAGGTAGTTCTGGCCGGTGAAGCGTTTTTCCTTCGGCGTGCCCGGACGGGTGACAATTTCGATGCCTTCCTTGCCGTCGATCTGCTCGGGGCTGATACCGTCGATGAACGCCAATACCTTGGCGATCAGGGTTTGCAGTTCGGCAAAGGTGGTTTCGCTATCGTCATATTTCGGCACTTCAAGCTCGGCCAGGCGCGCGGACACGCCTTTGGCAAAATCCACCGCGATCTGCACCTGGCGTACCAGCGGGAACATGTCCGGGTACAGGCGGGCTTGCAGGAACGCGTTCGGATCGATGTTTTTCGCAGTGGCGTGGGCTTCAGCCTTGTTCAGGACGTCACTCAGGGCGTTGAGCATCTGCTTGAAAACCGGGATGGAAGCGGCGTACAGGGAAATAGTCATGGCGATCTCATGCAGGTGGCAGGAAAGGACAAATCAAACGGGTGCGATTATAGCCACGCCTTATTGCACACCTTGTCTTTTATTGCGCAAGGATTAGGCTAGGCGGCTTCCACAGCATAGGGAACGCGCGATGAGTATCGAAGAACAAAGCCCGGCCGAAGAACCACGGCTCAACAGCACGGAAATCCGCATTCTCGGCGCGCTGGTCGAAAAGCAGGCCACCAACCCTGAGACCTACCCGCTGACGCTCAACGCCCTGGTACTGGCCTGCAATCAGAAGACCAGCCGTGAGCCGGTGATGAACCTCAACCTGGGCCAGGTCGGCCAGAGCCTGCGTGCGCTGGAAGGTCGCGGCTTTACCAAACTGGTGATGGGCAGCCGGGCCGACCGCTGGGAGCATCGGGTCGACAAGGCCCTGGAGCTGGTGCCGGCCCAGGTGATTCTGATGGGCTTGCTGTTCTTGCGCGGTCCGCAGACGGTCAATGAACTGCTGACCCGTAGCGGCCGGATGCACGACTTCGAAGACACTGAACAGGTGGTGCATCAGCTTGAACGGCTGATCGCCCGTGGCTTGGCGCTGTTGGTGCCGCGCCAGCCCGGCCAGCGGGAGGACCGTTATATGCACGCCATGGGCGACCCGGCGGATATCGAAGCGATCCTCGCCGCCCGCCAGCATCCCGTAGAACGGGCTGCCGGCAGCGGCGTGTCGCTGGAACGCATCGAAGAACTCGAAGCGCGGATCGCCGCCCTGGAAGAACGGCTGGCGCGGCTGGAGTGATCAGGATCGAGCGAACGCCACGGCCTTCTTGAATTGCTCCGCGCTGGGCCGCACGCCGGTGTAGAGGACAAACTGTTCCAGAGCCTGGATCGCAATCACTTCGAGCCCGGTGATGACCCGTTTGCCCTCAGCCTGGGCACGCACGATCAGCGGCGTTTGCGACGGGATCGCCACCACATCGAACACCGTCTCGGCCGCTGCGATGGTGTCGGGCTCGAACGCCAACTGGTCGGCTTCCGGGCCGCCGCTCATGCCGATCGGCGTGACGTTGATCAGCATCTGCGGCCGTCGCTGCCCCAATTGAGCTTGCCACTCGTAACCCAGGGATTCGGCCAGGGCTCGCCCGGCGGTTTCGTTGCGGGCAACGATCAAACCGTTTTTGTAACCACCGTCGCGCAAGGCACTGGCCACGGCCTTGGCCATGCCGCCGCTACCGCGCAAGGCAAAGGTCGAATCCTTGGGCACCGCATGGGTTTGCAGCAATTGGGCGACAGCGATGTAGTCGGTGTTGTAGGCCTTTAAATGGCCATCAGTGTTGACGATGGTATTGATGGACTGGATCGCCGCAGCGGAAGGGTCCAGTTCGTCGACCAGGGCGATGCAGTCTTCCTTGAACGGCATCGACACCCCGCACCCGCGGATGCCCAAGGCGCGGATACCGCCAACAGCACCGGGCAAGTCCTGGCTGCTGAATGCCTTGTAGTAGAAGTTCAGGCCCAGTTGCTCATACAAGTGATTGTGAAAGCGCAGGCCGAAATTCCCGGGGCGCGCCGATAGCGACATGCACAGTTGAGTATCTTTGTTGGGGTTGATCTGCATGCTTGACTCCTTGCAGTAAAGAAACCACTACAGACCTTACACATTATTTACCCAACGGTACGGCAAATTCTGGAAAAATCGCTGTCAGAGCAAGTATCCCCGCGACCCTCATTCGGGTCTGTTGCAGACCACAGGCGCCGGGGCTGAAACGAGGAATCGTTATGAACCGTCAACTCCCCATCATCGCCCTGCTCATGGGGGCACTCGCGGTCACCGGCCAGGCATCCGCCCATGGTCGAGGTGGTTGGGAGGGGCCCGCTGTGTTTGGCGCAATCGTCGGCTCGGCCATCGTCGGTTCGGCGATCCTCAGCCGTGACCGTCCGGTCTATGTGCAGCAACCGGTCTATGTCCAGCCACAACCGGTTTATGTGCAACAACCGCCACCGGTCTACTACCAGCCGCAGCCGGTCTACATCGAGCGACCTGTCTACTATCGCCCGGCACCGGTGTATTACGGGCCACCACGGGGCTATTACTACGGCCCGCCTCGCGGTCATTACGGGCGCCCGCGCTGGTAATCAGCCGCTTAGGCGACACAAAAAACAGCCTGTGATCGAGGGTCACTGGCCAGCCAGCCAAGAGAAATAAAGTCAAGCGATAAGCCCGTGGCGAGGGAGCCGCTCCCTCGCCACGGCGTGTCTGTCCTCAGACGTGCTCACTGCTTTTGAGCCGCACCGGGCCATGTTCTGCCGGTGCATGGGCGGCCTCCGCCACCACCGGAATCTCATTGCCATCGCAGTCGTGCAGCTTGCCGTCACTGAAGTAGTCGCCTTCGCGCAGCGCCGCCAGGTCCTGGTAGCGCAACACCCGCTCGGTACCGGCGGCGAATACGGACTGTTGATCCGAGTTACCCCGGGTGAAGTGATTGAACGCCAGGTTCAGCACGATTGCCATGATCGCCGAAGAGCTGATACCCGAATGGAAGATCGTCGCGAACCAGCTCGGGAAATGATCGTAGAAAGTCGGTGCGGCGATGGGAATCATGCCGAAACCTATGGAGGTGGCGACGATAATCAGGTTGACGTTGTTGCGGTAGTCAACTTTTGACAGCGTGCGGATGCCGCTGGCAGCCACGGTGCCGAACAGCACGATACCGGCACCGCCCAGCACCGAGGTCGGCACTGCGGCGATCACTCGGCCCATGAACGGCAGCAAGCCGAGTACCACCAGAAATACCCCGCCGGTTGCCACCACGAAACGGCTCTTGATCCCCGTCACCGCCACCAGCCCGACATTCTGGGCAAAGGCGCTTTGGGTGAAGGAGCCGAAAATCGGCGCGATCATGCTCGACAGCATGTCGGCCCGCAAACCGTTGCCCAGACGCCTGGAGTCGACTTTGGTGTCGATGATCTCGCCCACCGCGAGGATGTCGGCGGACGTTTCCACCAGCGTCACCATGATCACGATGCACATCGACAGAATGGCCGCGACATGAAAGGTCGGCATGCCGAAATGGAAGGGTGTGGGGAAGCCGAACATCGGGCCTTGGCTGACGGATGAGAAGTCCGCCATGCCAAGGAATACGGCGATAACCGTACCAATGACCATTGCCAGCAGAATCGACAGCCGCGAGATCGTCGCGCTGCCCATTTTGCTCAACAGCAACACCAGGACCAGAGTCACGGCGGCCAAACCGATATTGGCCATGCTGCCGAAATCGGCGGCGTGGCTATTGCCGCCCATTGCCCAGCGGGCCGCTACCGGCATCAAGGTCAGGCCAATGGTGGTGATGACGATGCCGGTGACCAGCGGCGGAAAGAACCGGGTGATTCGTGAGAACACCGGGGTAATGAGCAAGCCGATCAAGGAGGCGGCGATCACCGCGCCCAGGATGGCCTGGAATCCCCCTTCCCCGCCGCTGCCGACGATCGCCACCATGGTCGCGACCCCGGAAAACGAAACGCCCTGCACCAGAGGCAACTGACAGCCGAAAAACGGCAGTCCAAGGGTTTGCAACAACGTCGCCAGCCCTCCCGCAAATAATGACGCGGCAATCAACAAGCCGATGTCCGCCGATGACAACCCGGCGGCCTGGCCGATGATCAGCGGCACCGCGACGATGCCACCGTACATGGTCAACACATGTTGCAGGCCATAAGCCATATTCGCGCCGACGCCAAGGTTTTCATCCTCGGGCCGTGGGAGTGAAACATGGGGCGTTTTCATGGTTCGGGAGTTCCCTGTTTTTTGTTATGCGCACACTGTATTCAAAACTCAGGACAAATGTCCATAGAGTTGTATACAACTTGTTGCGCAGCCCATCATCAACAGTGAATCACTCCATCACCGGCAATCCTCTGCGTCGCTAAGAAGTCCAACCACTGCGGGCCGTAAAAGCTCACGTGGCGGTACGCGAAGACCAAACTCGTTTTCCAGCAGGTCGATCAGTTCGTCGGCGTCGGTGATTGTCCGGCGCTCGCTCTGCTCTCCTATGCGGTGCAAGGCATAGCTGTTGCCGTTCAGGGTCTTGCGCAACCCATCGCCAGTGCGGGCCACCATCAAGCGGCCCATGAACGGCGATTCAGGGTGGTTGCTGACATACCAATTGCCGACGGTGTAGTCGATCTCTTCCTGGCGCTGCAAATCGAACAGGTACATCGGTCGCCATTCATCGGCCACGCAGGCGCGCAGCAGGTAGCCGTCTTCATGAGTTTCGATGCGATAGGGCTCGTGGGGAGTGGCCTGGGTGTCACGGCTGTCCAGCAACAACGGTGCGGTGGGCACCATGCCGCCGAAGCCGACATCGGTGGTGTAACGCACGCCATCCAACGTCACCAGGCTGAGGCGATGGGTGCGGGCAGGCCAGGCGCCTTCGGGGGCATTCATCACCACCCGTCCCGTGATGCCTCGGGCTTCGAAGCCCAGTTCCAGCAGCAGCGCCAGGAATAGTTGATTGAGCTCATAGCAGTAGCCGCCGCGGCCTTGCTCGAAGACTTTTCGTTCCACTGATTCCAGGTCAATGGGCACGGGTTGGCCCAGCAGCGTTGAAAGGGTTTCAAAGGGGAACTCGGCCGTGTGGCGTCGTTGAAGCTGGCGCAAGGTGTCGAGGGTCGGGGCTGGCGGTTTGTCAAAACCCAGGCGTTGCAGATAACGGCCCGAATCGCTCAGTCGGGGTTGGCTCATGAGGGTGTCCTTTCCTGTCCGGTGCAGGGCTAACAAAAAGCACGCTGCTGGGGTGCAGATATAAGGCATTCGTCTTTGCGAGACAATAACTGGCCTGGAGACCTTGTTCCCTCACCGACGTTTTCGCGAAGAGAGCCGGATCCAGGTGGGAGCATGGTCGCTGGGGTGCGGTTGATTCCTGACCCATGCATCCACGCCTGCCTCGCTCAGGTATGGACTGGCCACCGGGTTGAGCAGCAGGTGGTCGATGCGCAGCCCGGAGTTCTTTTGCCAGTGCTGACGGAAATAGTCCCAGAAGGTGTATACCCGCTCGTCCGGGTACAGGTGGCGCAACGAATCGGTCCAACCCTGCTCGAGCAACCGCTGGTAGCACTCGCGGCTTTCCGGTTGCAGCAATGCATCCTTGAGCCAGGAACGCGGGTTGTAGATGTCCATGTCGGTGGGCACCACGTTGTAATCACCCGCCAGCACCACCGGATGATCGCTGGCCTGCAGCCCCTGGGCATAGTCGATCAGCCGTTCGAACCAAGCCAGTTTGTAAGCGAATTTGGGCCCTGGCTGCGGATTGCCGTTAGGCAGATAAAGACACCCCACCAGCACGCCATGCACCGCCGCCTCCAGGTAACGACTGTGGCTGTCATCGTCGCCGCCGGGCAAGCCGCGGCGGCTCTCCAGCGGTTGTGCATCACGGGCCAGGATTGCCACGCCGTTCCAGGACGCCTGGCCATGCCAGAGCGATCCATACCCGACCGATTCCAGCTGCGCAGCGGGGAAGTCCTTGTCCGCGGCCTTGAGTTCCTGCAAACAGGCAATGTCAGGCTTCTCCCGCTCCAGCCATTCCAGCAGATTGGGCAGTCGGGCCCGGATGCCATTGATATTGAAGGTCGCTATGCGCAGGTTTTTCATCGGGTCAGAGCTCCAGATCCAGGACACTAGCGGTGACCGACAAGCCCATGGCTTTGCCCAGGTTGCCCCCCAAGAGTATGAGACAGGACCTACAACATGGTTTCCATTTCACTGGTGCAGAGCCTGAACAATTGACCGTAGCAAGCCGCCGATGATTCAAACGATCTCAACGATCCGAACGCTCCAGCGCATCAAGCCCACCTTCCATCGACAAGGCCGCCACACGGTTGCGTCCGCTGTGCTTGGCCTGATAAAGCGCTGCGTCGGCACGCTGGATAAACACCTCAATGCTGTCCAGGCTGCTGGGCACAAACGCGTAGCAGCCCAGGCTCACCGTCAGGTAGCCGGTGGGAGAGCCGGCATGGGTGATGTGTTTGTCGATAACGCTGCGGCGGATCTGCTCGGCCAGGGCCAAGGCCCCTTGCAAGTTGGTATCGGGCAGCAGCACCGCGAACTCCTCGCCGCCATAACGCACTGCCAGGTCAGCCTTGCGATGACAGCAACTCTTGAGCACCTTAGCCATTTCCGCCAGGCAATGGTCGCCGGCAACGTGCCCGTAGGTGTCGTTGTAGCGCTTGAAAAAATCGATATCGAGCATGATCAGGCTCAATGGGCTGCGCTGGCGAGCGCCTCGGCCGAACTCGATGTCCAGAGCCCGCTCGAACAGCCGTCGGTTCGCAAGCCCCGTCAGGCTGTCATGGGTGGCAATCAGTTCCAACGCTTCCTGGGCCTTGCGCAGGTCCGCTTCGATCCGTTCGCTGTTGCGTACTTGGCGCACGAATACCCAGCCGAACAGGCAGATACCCAAGACCACCACCGCCACAATGAGACTGGATTTGAAGGCTCTGTCGTGCCAACCCGCGAGGATCGCCTGCTCGGACATCGCGGCGGTGACCACCAGCGGATAGGCTTGCAAATGCTGGTGATCATAGAGCCTGAGGACCCCATCGGCGGCGGAACGGATGGTCGCGGTACCGGCGCTTTCGCTGGACGACTCATGCTGAAAGACGGGCTCCTCGGCCAGTGAGCGACCGATTTTCGCCTCGTCGAAGGGCCGCCGGGCCAGCAAGGTCCCGTCGGACAAGGCCAGGACCATTTCGTCTTGGTCAGCGAGGCTGAAGCTTTCGAAAAATTGATCGAAGTACGACATCTTGATCCCGGCCAACAATACGCCCTGGAAATTGCCGTCCTGATCATTCAAGCGCCGCGACACCGGGATGATCCAGTCGCCATTTTGTCGACTGCGGATAGCCGGCCCGATATGGGCGATCAGGGCGGTGTTCTGCTGATGGAACGTAAAGTAGTCCCGATCTGCTATCCCCGGGCCCCTGTGCAGTTGTTCGAAGGACGTAATGACCCAATGACCGTGCTTGTCGAACAGGAACAGGCCATGCAATTGCTCCAGTGCTTGCACGCGCCGGGCAAAGGTTTTCTGCAGACGTGGTTGCAGCGTCGGACCGAAACCGTCGCTCTCTATCCAGTCCGTCAGGCTGGTCAGGACCAGGTCTGTCTGCTGGAACGTGTCCTGCGCCTGTTGGGCCATGGCCCGGGTAAGGTTGGCCGAGGCGATGCGGGCCGACTCCAGGTCGTAACGACGGGATTGTTCCAGCTGCAAAAAAAGCAAGCCACACAGACACAGGCAGACCGCCGCGATAAACGCCACCGCTGCCTTGAGCAACGGCAGGCGCTTGAGGGCACCGCCCGGGACATGGAACGGATCAAAATTGGGGATAGGCAAGCGAATTCCTGAGGGGGGCAAAGCATGAGCGAAACCCTCAAAGCCCCCAATATTCGTGAGCTTAGCCTACCGCTTGGGGCGGCGGCAATTTGCCGGTGTGGCGTAACCGATGGGTGGCTCAATGGATCCAAAATCCTGCACTTCACCCTGACAAATTCATCCATCCAGGCAGGAGAATTCAACCCGTGGGTGCGAGCCCGTGAAGCCGGTTTTTTTCCAAGAAACGCCTTGCCAGGGCTATCAAAATTGCCTAACGCCCCATAACGTAGATCGCCCTTGCCATTCAAGTACCGCGCCGACCATGAATAAGCCCATCCAGACCGTCGACGACCCGTTGTCCAGCCCCTCGGCCATCAGCTTGCGCGAGGCATTCTGGTTCTGGCTCAAGCTGGGCTTCATCAGTTTCGGTGGGCCGGCGGGACAAATCTCGATCATGCACCAGGAGCTGGTGGAGCGCCGGCGCTGGATTTCCGAACGACGCTTTCTGCATGCCCTCAATTACTGCATGCTGCTGCCAGGCCCCGAGGCACAGCAGCTGGCGACGTACCTGGGCTGGCTGATGCACCGCAGTTGGGGCGGGATCATTGCCGGGGCGCTGTTCGTGCTGCCTTCGCTGTTCATTCTCATTACATTGTCCTGGCTGTATGTCGCCTTTGGCGAAGTGCCGGTGGTGGCCGGGATTTTTTATGGCATCAAGCCCGCCGTGACCGCCATCGTCGTGCATGCCGCCCACCGGATAGGTTCGCGCGCGCTCAAGAACAGTTGGCTGTGGGCAATCGCCGCCGCGTCGTTCACCGCGATATTCGCGTTCAACCTCCCCTTCCCGCTGATCGTGCTGGGAGCGGCGGTCATCGGCTACTTCGGTGGCCGCTGGGCACCGGAAAAGTTCAGCCTGGGCGGCCACAGCACCACCCATAAGTCCTTTGGCCCGGCATTGATCGACGATGACACCCCGACCCCGGAGCATGCCCGGTTCAGCGCCCTGCGACTGGCCCGGCTAGCGATCATCGGGGCCCTGCTGTGGGCGTTGCCGATGGGTGTGTTGACCATGGTGTTCGGCTGGGAAGGCACCCTGACGCAAATGGCCTGGTTCTTTACCAAGGCAGCCTTGCTGACGTTTGGTGGCGCCTATGCGGTTTTGCCCTACGTGTATCAAGGGGCTGTCGGACATTTCGGCTGGCTGACCCCGACACAGATGATCGATGGTCTGGCCCTGGGCGAAACCACTCCCGGCCCGTTGATCATGGTCGTCGCCTTCGTCGGGTTCGTCGGCGGCTACGTGATGCAGGTGTTCGGCCCTGAACAGGCCTTCCTCGCTGGCGCGGTTGCCGCTACGCTGGTGACCTGGTTTACGTTCCTGCCCTCATTCCTGTTCATCCTGGCGGGTGGGCCATTGGTGGAATCGACGCACAACGAGCTGAAATTCACCGCACCACTGACGGCGATTACTGCCGCTGTGGTCGGGGTGATCCTCAACCTGGCCTGTTTCTTCGGTTACCACGTGCTTTGGCCCAGCGGTTTTTCCGGCGCACTGGACTGGCCGTCGGCAATCATCGCGCTCGCCGCCGCCATTGCGCTGTTTCGCTACAAGCACGGGGTCATCCAGGTGCTACTGGGATGCGGGCTGACCGGCCTGGCCGTGCATCTACTGCGTTAGATGAGGCCTTTGCTCAGGTAGGTCGCCGAAGCCGGGCACAAGGACTTGAATTGAGCTGTTTCGCTGATCGACATCGGCGCCAGCGAACGGTCAAGCGCCTGATACCCCTGGGCGACAAAGAACGCGGCGGCGCTGTCAGTGAGCAGGTGAAGGCGTTCCACGCCCTCGTTTTTCGCAAAGTCTTCAAGAGCGACCAGCATCGCCGCGCCTATGCCGCGCCCCCGCTGCCCCTCAAGGACCACCAGAGAGCGTAACAATCGGTCCGCGCCCTCCCCCTCGATCCCGCCAAACGCCGTCTGAGCGTCTGCTTGCCTGAAGCTGAAAAAACGTCGACCCGGCTGGTTCAGGTCGTCCACTGGCAGACCCGCCAGGATGAGCGCCTGGCGCAACGGCTCCAACTCCTCATTGCTCAGTTCGGTCATGTGCATGGCATTGCTCTGACAAAGGCCCAGCACAGGAAACTACGCCGCCAGCACTCCCGCACGCAACTGCTCTCGGCGAACAAAATTGAACGGCCCGTGCTTTGCGCGAACTAACAGGTTCATGCCCTGCCCAGGTTCTCACGCCAAAGTCGGCAAAGGCCCAAACCTGAACAGCAATGGCACAGGTGACCGTTCAAATGGACTCAAGCTCTCTCCAATTCCTTACCGACACCCAATTGCTGGGCATCTCTATCGCCAACTGGCTCTTGGCCTTGGGTGTGATGGTGGTGAGTTTCACCATCGTCAGGGCCGGCATCGGTTTGCTGTTGAGAAAAGTGCAGGCCCAGGCACAGAAACCCGACGCCTACGTCAGCCACATCGCCGTCGAAGTATTGTCCAGCACCAGCAATACGCTGTTATTACTGGCCTCCATTCTCATCGGCGTCGGCGTTCTGGACCTGCCGGAGCGTTGGCTTGACCGGGTCAGCAGCCTCTGGTTCGTGGTCGCGGCCTTGCAAGTAGGGCTCTGGGCCAACCGGGCAATCGCCCTGGCGTTGCTGCATTATTTCGCCCGCCACAGCCACACCGACATCCACCAGAAAAGCGCCCTGGCCACCCTGAGCCTGTGGGGTGCGAAGGTGTTTCTCTGGGCCGTGGTGCTCCTGGCGATGCTCTCCAACCTGGGCGTGAACATCACCGCCTTTATCGCCAGCCTCGGGGTCGGTGGTATCGCCGTGGCGCTGGCGGTGCAGAACATCCTCGGTGATCTGTTCGCCTCACTGTCCATCGCCGTGGACAAACCGTTCGAAGTCGGCGACTTCATTGTCGTGGGTTCCCTGGCCGGTACGGTGGAACATGTCGGTTTGAAAACCACGCGCATCCGCAGCCTGGGTGGCGAGCAAATCGTGATGGCCAATGCCGGAATGATCAGCACCACCATCCAGAACTACAAACGACTCCAGGAGCGACGCATCGTCTTTGAATTCGCCCTGCCCCATGACTGCTCGACAGAACAGCTAAGGCAAGTGCCGGTCCTTGTCGAAAACATCATCAGGGCCCAGGAAAAGACCCGCTTCGACCGCTCGCACTTTCGCAGCTTCGGCGAGAGCGCTCTGGAATTCGAAACGGTGTATATCGTGCTGGACCCCAGCTACAACGTTTACATGGACGTCCAACAGGCGATCAACCTGGGCATGATGGAAGAGTTCGCCAGAATCGGCGTGCGGTTTGCGATCCCGGCTCGTACCGTTCATGTCGCGTCGCTACCCGATACATCGGGGCAAACGTCCAAGGAAAACGGTCAAAAGACCTCGCTGGAAGCCGCACCTGAGTATCGGGCGCAGCATTAACATCCAACCTCACAGTGAGCCCTTGCCCCGTGGGAGCAACGCTTGCTCGCGATAAGGGCACCCACGCAAATGGGCGCCCATTCGTATCAAATAAAACTGACAGGCCGCGGATTGGCTTGCGGATTGAGCAGCGTAGTGGAGCCGGCCTCAATCGCCGACGACCCGGTTTGCAGCGGCGGTTTCCCCACCAGAAGGCTCAACGCGTTGTCGATCTCGTCAGCCGCCCCTTGCGCGTATTGCGCGTTTGCCCAGTTCCAGTGGTGTTCAAACATCAACCCACCCACCGCCTGAGCGCACAGTTCATCACTGCTCACACCCATCTTGCCCGCCGCGGCGATCACCGCCATAAGGGCTTGCTCCAACTGGAAAATTCGCTCGGTAGACACACTGACCCACTCGATAGGTAACGAGTGCCTAGCCTACCAATATATCAATGTGCCACCAACCGGAGGCGCTCAACGGTCACTTTGTTCAGTCAGGGGACAATCAGACCTTACTGCCGCAATACTGCGCCATGTAATCCACAAACACTCGAACCTTGGCCGGCAAATTCCGGGCGTGCGGGTAAAGCGCATAGTAGTGCCGCTGCCCAAGCGTGTACTCAGGCAGAATCCGCACCAGTCTTCCCGTCAGCAGGTCATCTTGCACCGTCGCCAGGGTAAACGCGGCAATTCCCCCGCCCGCCAGAGCGCAGGCGTGCAAGGCGGTGATGGTGTCCGTATGAAAGCTGCTGGCGCAATCCACCGTGCTCGACTCCCCTGCTTCACCCACCAGTACCCACTGAGTGGCCGAAGCATAAGTCAGCAGCCGATGATCGTTGAGTTCAGCAACGCCGCGCGGCAGACCGCGTTTGAAGACATAGGCCGGAGCCGCCACCAAAACCAGCGGTGAGACGCTGAGCAAGCGAGCGACAAGACTGCTGTCGGCCAGCGGTCCAGAAATCCGTAACGCCACATCGAACCCATCGGCCACCAGATCGACAAGTGGATCCGAGCAAGACAGATCGACCTGGATGTCCGGATAACGCTCCTGGAATGCCGGCAACCAACGGGCCAGCTCCAGCGTACCGATCACCAGCGGGGCACTGATGCGAAGCAGTCCGGAGGGTCGTTCCTGTTCCAGCGTCACGGCCTGGGACGCGGCATCAACGCGATCCAGAATATCCACGCAAGCGGCGTAGTAGCGTTCACCTGCTGCCGTTAGGCTCATGCGCCGGGTATTGCGATTGATCAGACGCACGCCCAGCACGGACTCCAATTGCTGCAAGTTTCGCGACACCGACGAATGAGTGGTGTCCAGTCGCTCGGCCGCAGCTGAAAAACCCTGCGCCTCCACGATGCAGCGAAACACGCGCATGGCGAGCATCTGATTCATTTTTTAGCGCACCGGCAGCTTGATGATTTGGGCGGTGGTCATCACATTACCGAAAGTATCCTCGACCTCGGCCAGTGCGGCCTTGTGCAAGGCGTCCTTGTCGATCGTCTCGCCACTGACCCGGGTGATCGCGCGGGTGGCCGATGCATCGGAGGCGACCAGCACAGTGTAGCCAAGCGGCGCCGCATCACGGGCCGCACCCGCCACGCACGCGTGGGTCATGAGACCGGAGATGATCAGGTTCTCGATGCCAGCGCTCTTCAAACGCTTGTCCAGATCGGTACTGCCAAAGACGCTGACAGTGGTCTTTTGCAAGACAACATCCTGGGCCCTGGGCTGCATGTCCGGGTGGAATTTCACGGTTTCGCCACCCTCGGCAAACACCGCCGAACCGGCCGGCGCAACGTGCTGGATATGGAAAACCGGCATTTTTTGATCATCGGCGAATTCAATCAGTTCGCGGGTGTTGGTCAGCGCAGCAGCGCCGTCAGGGATGGGCATTTTGCCGGTGAAGTATTCGTTCTGAAAATCGATTACCAGTAACGCCGTTTTACCAGCGGGGAGCTGCTTGATCGGCTCGGCCCCCGACATGGCTCGAATGGTGGGATGGGCATCAGCCAATGCACCGGTGCTGGCGACGACGCCAGAGAATGCACAAGCGGCGAGGAAACGACGGGCGAAACGTTGCATGGTGGGATTCCTTCTTGGGTGATTGAGTGAAGGAATGCTAGGGGGATAACGCCTGCCGAAACACAGCTCGAACGGCACAGGACTTGTTTGGATTTCACACCAATAAAGCATCCGTCGGTGGGATAGCGGTGCTGCTCACTTAAGATTTGTAGGACACATTGTGGCGAGGAAGCGTGCTCCCTCGCCACGGAGTCACTGACCCCCTTGGATGAACGGCATCACGTCAAAGGGGAACCTTGTTACGTCGCCGATTCCGATTGCGACGCCAGCACCTGCGTCTGCAATCGCCGGCCGATCACATCCAGCAAGTCACATCCATCGCGCAGGGGGATTGCTAGCACCTGGGCGAAATCATGGAGTACCACCGCGTCTGTGCTGATGTCCGCGCGCATGGCGAGGTTCTCCAGTAACTGGGTGACGGCGGCGATGCGGTAGGCGGCGGTGTCGTGCAGCACGTCCAGCGGCGCTTGCGTGTCGATCAGGAGCGCGTGGAAATTGTTTTCGATACCGGTGATGGGCATGTAGCGGGACATGAGGGGTTACTCCTGCGGGGATGGGAGGTCAGTGGCTGATTGGGGTGCCGCTGGCAAAGAGAGCGAATTCGGGATCGAGATTCGGATATTTGGCAGGAGATATTCTTGGGTGACGCTAGACGAAAACCACCTTGGATTGGCTGTGGTTTTCGGAGGGTTGGGGGTGAGCTTTTTCATTGGCTGATTCCTTAGTGAGAAAAAATCTGCCGACATCACTTCCACATGATGGGTGGCAGCTGTACGCGGGTGTGGAAGGTCCGAGCACTAAGGAACTCGGCGCGTCCGAAGACGCCCCGCGTACAGCCGCCGTAATTTAACAGCAGACATAAGAAAAGTGCCTGCTTTAAATTTTGCGGCGGTACGCGCTTAGTGAGTAAGGGCTTCCACACCCTGCCGCTGAATTTGCAGCGACGGAGAGAACTTAGCGCACGGGGTAATTGGGTGGATAGTCAGCGGGGAGCGACGCGTCTTGAGGGAAATTTCCGATGGGGGTGTCCGGCGATGGATTCAGCAGCGCAGCTATGAGCTGCAAGGACAAATCTCGAAACGAATGAGCGCTCACTCCTTTCGCCCGAGCCGCAACATAGGCCACGTCTGCGGGATGGGCTATAATCCGCCCACCAACGCGATTTGAGGTCCAGCCCATGGGCAATGTCAGCCTTGAAACCAAAAAGGCCTATGCCGCGAGAACGCGTAGATCCAACTACGCGGCCAGCCTCCGTCTGGAAGGTTTCAAAGTGACCTTCGCGGACGGCGAACGCAAAATGCCAACGCGTGAAGAGGTCTTGAAGGCCTTTACCCAGACCAGAACCTGATGGCTGACAAATATGGAGTCGGCGAGGACGCTTATTGCTATCCCGGCTCCACAGTCCTTCGCAACAAACTCGATATCCGTGACGAACCGACCCTAAGCGAAGCCGAACAACAACTCTCGGCCATCGCAGCGGACAACGTCGAATTCAGCCCTCCCCCCTACAGCCTGGCCTACCTTCAAAACATTCATCGAGTCCTCTTTTCGGACCTGTTCGAATGGGCCGGAGAACTGCGCACCGTCGGCATGTCCAAACAAGCCACCCGCTTTTGCCAACCAGAATACATGGAGAAGGAAGCCAGCAAGGTCTTCACGACCATCGCGGCGGCAAACTGGTTCGAAGGCATGGACCGGGCTGGACTGATAGTTGCCGTGGCAGAGGCCTATTCCGACATCAACGTCGTACACCCGTTCCGCGAAGGCAATGGCCGTGCCCAGCGCATTCTGTTTGAACACCTC
The DNA here is from genome assembly GCF_030687835.1 of Pseudomonas hefeiensis. NCBI lineage: Bacteria > Pseudomonadati > Pseudomonadota > Gammaproteobacteria > Pseudomonadales > Pseudomonadaceae > Pseudomonas > Pseudomonas hefeiensis. The sequence goes on along the minus strand of NZ_CP117449.1, from coordinate 2,143,785 downwards.
ATCATGAATGCCGGGTTTGAAATCAGTTGGTGGGGGATTGAGAAGGACGAGTGGATCTACGCCAATATCGCGGCTTACAACGGCGTCATGGAGCCTATGGAGCAGGTTTTTGAGAAGTGTATTGGGCAGGCGATTCAAGCTTGACCATACAACGTTGCTCCCCCGCCCAGCGGCTTACTGTTTATTTCGCCAAGTGATACAGTCACCGCCAATCAACATCTGCTGAAGCACCAAAATGTACAGGACGAGATCTTTTCCACCCAACAAAAAAGGTCGCGACTTTGTGGTGGGCGACATTCACGGACATTTCAAACTTTTAACAGCAGCCTTAAACAACCTAGACTTCAACACTGAGCTGGATCGTATTTTTTCCGTGGGAGACCTCATCGACCGAGGCCCCGACTCCATCGATATATTGAAATGGCTTGAGAAGCCGTGGTTCCATGCCGTCCGTGGCAATCATGAGCAGATGCTTATTGACTGCATCTCCGGCTATGGGGACATACCCCGACATATCCGAAACGGTGGTGCCTGGCTCTACGAGCTACAACCAGCCGTTCAGCATGAGCTTTTAAAAATCTTGCAAGCACTTCCACTGATCATTGAAATCAATTTAGCAAGCGATCAAACAATTGGAATAGTCCATGCCGAAGCCCCTGTCATAAGGGGTAACGATGGCTGGCAAGAAGCTAAAGATGCTATCACTGGAAAATCGGGAGCGCAGCATCAGCGGCAAGCCTTGGACACAGCGCTGTATGCTAGAGAAAAAATCGAGCAAAACGACCACACGCCCATCGAAGGAATAGACCGACTCTATGTTGGACATTCAACAGTACCCAGCATTATGCGCTTGGGCAATGTCGTATATATCGACACTGGTTGCGCATTTTCTGATGGTGCGTTAAGTCTGGTTGATATCCAAACCGAAGCCATCATTAGTATGAGCATGAGCGAGTGAGACAACACATCACTCTACTCAGTTTTTTCTTCGAGGCAGAACCCATCAGATGAAGTGACCTAGGTTACCGGGAAGCGTACCAGGCGATTCAGTTTTGAGAGTTCAAAGACTCTGCAGCCCAGCAGCCCTATAATCGACATCGCACATAATTTAGGGAAGTTTCCTACGTGACAATTTCTTGCTGAAGGTTTATCAGGAAGCCTATAGTTCCGGCGCTCATCAATGAGTTAATGACTATGAAGCTTTATCAAGAGCGCGATAAGAGTCGAGCGATTTGCTGTCACTGCGAAGGCTTGGTCCAGACGACACTTACCCGCAGAAACGTACCATTCGACGATGGTGTTGGTGAGGTAAAGGGCGTTTTGGTTTCAGTGTGTGACGTATGTGATAAGGTCGTGGGGGTACCTGCGCAGTCCACTCCTGCAATCAAAGCGGCTAGAGAGGCTGCAGTTTTATCTATCGAAACAAGGCACCTGCTCGTATCTTGATCGATTGGATCAAGCGATGCACATGATCCCAGCTATTTCACTGTCCCACCGTTTTTCCGTCGCCCCCATGATGGATTGGGCGCATTTTCTTTACAGCCCCCGTTTTATTTGACTTCTAGCTTGTCTCCCCTGACTGCGTACCATTTTTGTACCACTCTCTCTCCGAAGGCTAAGCATCCCGTCCCTTATCAAATATTAACCCTCCAGCAGATGGGCTGCTAAAGGGCCGTATGCAAGTGCGCGGCGATATCTACTGGAGCAGGTCAGACCCCACGCTTCATCACAGGACCGATGAGAAAACCCTGAGCGACTGCTCTTACCTAGAAGTGCGGGTGAGACTCTCGCGTACAGGCGCTACCCAGATGTTCATCGGCGTCTACGCCCCTTCGGGCAAATCAGTATACGAAGAGGCGTTCGACTCCCGGCCTAACGAATCGATGACGAGAGCGATGGCATGGGGCGTGACCAAGGCGCGTCATGTAATAGGTGAGGAATCAGTAGACAGGGAAGCGAAACGATTGCTATAGATTCGCGATCAGACGGACGCGATTCCCAGCGAGAATCAGAGCCTACGATGTTGGCTAACAAAAACCGCCCCTTTACTGAGGAAAACGCATGTTTGAGGCGATAACATTCAGAAACGCTGTAGGTCCCAGCAAACAGCTCCTAGATATTGGGGCAATTGCTGAAGGTCTTCTTTTTTACGGAAAAGTTATCATCGCTGCCAACAGCCAGACGTTATCTTACCTTTTCTCTCGCATCCCACCCTTTATTGTTTTAAGCCTACTTCGAGATAAACGACTTGAGATTCACTATTTTGACGACGATACGCTAGTATCTACAAATCACATCCCAAACCAACGGGACAAACACAAATTTATAAGAATCTCCGTACCCAAGAATGTTTTAGAAATCAGAGCCCCACAGACTTTCCTCGAAGCTACAGCCAAGACAAGCCAAGCTAAAATTGGCGCCAAACAATTCACCAATCTGCTCAAGCCAATGAGCTACGAACAGTACAACTTGTGGTCGGTTTATCAGACAATTGCTGAAAGCAAAACCACTTCAGATACAATGAGATTAGTAATTAATGAATTAGTTCCAGCATATACGTGCCCTGCCGACTTCCGATTCAACATCGAGAAGCAGCGAGACGGGTTCTTCTACGTTGACACAAACATTGACTTCCCAAATCTCAATGGACATTTTCAACGCACCGCCCCCAAGGACTGGACTGTTACTGAAGGATTTCTGCTGACGCTATTGCAAAGTGCCTACCAATGTAACTACATCGCCGCAACGCTTAACTCCGAGATCGCCGTAAATCCATTTGAGCGAATCGTCCAGGCCAGCACATTTGAAAATATAGTAAAGATATATGACTCCAGCCAAACTGAAATCCGAAATTTTACAGACCTCACGCTAACAGATGCGTACGCAATACGCGAGGCCGTTAACACCGGCAAAGTACCATTCTCATCTATAGTCGATTTGCTAGACACTGCCGACAAGTTTCGACACTGGTTACACAAACAACCAGTAGACGCCGAATTAATCAAGGCGTACTACCAAGAAATCGTTAAAGAAACATGGACTCAGAAATTATCAGGGAAGAGCTTGCGCTGGGCAGTTTTTACAGGCTTAGGAGTTGCAACTGATATTGCGTTTACTGGTGGCATAGCAACGATGGGCGCTCAAGCCTTGAGTGTATTTGATGCTTTTGTCGTGGATAAAATTGTTGGGGGCTGGAAGCCTCATCAATTTGTGGAAGGGAAGCTAAAACCGATGTTTCCACCTCAATGATTCTTAATAAAAATCCTTGTCGACAATATCGCCAGCGAACTAATGGCCAAGCTAGCGACTGACGTTCAGCTTTAAGCGACCTTGCCTTAAACAGAGAGCGGCGGGCCATTCAGCTCAAACTCGGTTACACATGCGATGGCGGTATTCTCGATCAGGAGATACATCTGCTCAATTTGCAGCGCGGTGATGCCTTGGGTCAGCGCCTCCAGACCGCCCACCAGGCCTTCGGCGCGGGCCACGGCGATCTGGCAATCATCCTTGCTGGCGGCGCTCTCCACCTCGGCCAGGCGCTGGCGAAACACCCCATGGAGGGCCGGTGGCTAAGTCGTCACTCGTGAGAACGTAAGATGGATTGGAATGTTTAATTCTACAGCCTACGTAAACCAGCCTTGTAGCGCACCCCGTAAAAGCCCGTACCACTTCTGTAGCAACACCAATCCAGCGCACTGAAGTCCTACCCCGTTCTCGCTGCGTCTAGCAATCCCGATCAGGGTTACTGCTATGCTTAATTTCTTTCGAATCGAGTCGGCAGCCATGGCAAGCGAATACTCCCTGTCGGATGTTCTGGAACGGCTTTATCAAAATCAATTAGCCCTAGAAGCAGCAGTAATGGAGTTGACACTGTGGGTTGAGCAGCAAGACGCTTCAGAGACGAGTGAGAATGTTCGAGGCGCGCTTAGCACGATTGGTGAAAATGCAGGCCATATAAAACAAGGTCTGGCTCGAATCAGAGGGCCGGCCACGTAAATACGAGCCTTTCTGAGCAGCCAAGCCTGTAGCACTTTCGCACCACTCACTCTCCTCCAAAATCCTCTCCAGGCACCAGACAGCATGCTCATGGGCGCGCTGTAGTGCTTGTCGCTCCAATCCCAACACCACCCACAACCTCACGGACTGACGCACCGTGGATGAGAGTGCGTGCGAGTGAATGAGAGCTTGAGGATTGCGCAACTCTGAATACAGCTTCAGCAGATGCCCCGCCCTAGGCTTATTCGGCATTTTCATGTTGACCCATGGGAAAAGGGTTAGGAGGGTTAGTTTTTCGCCCACCACTTTGAAAGCCTTGCCGGATAAGGCTTTGCGGCGGATTTCCAAGGTTAGCTTTTGGTTAGGTTTGGTAATTTCCTAACCTTTGTTGATGTTAAATTTTTAGCTATTAAACTCCTTTAAAAACAGACACTTAAAAAAACATAACCTTTAACCTAACCCAACCTAACCCATCAAAGTTAGGTCGCAAGCCCAACAAAGACGGGGCTTCCAGCTATCAATAACCCAATTAAAAAAAACCTAACCTTTTTCCCGAGGCACCAATTGAATTTGGCCACCGGGCGTACGTGTGAGAGTTGCGAAAAGCCCCCCTTCGCAGGGTTCCGCAGGTACTCCATAGCCTGGATACGATCAGACAGCCCCCGGCTGGCTTGACTTGGGTTACGGCGCAGAAGTGCAGAAAAAAAGACCTATTTAGCCCGCAGGCGCGGTGGGGGGACGACGGCGCGCGCCAGGTGTGAAGCACGCCACAGGCCCCGAATAACGCACCACATCAGGGCACGATTCATCAACGAAAAAAAGCCGCCTCAGAGGGCGGCTAAATTGCAAACATCACGTATTTGAATGGCTTCAGAAGGGGCGACTGTGGGAACGTAAGGCCGAGACGGTAAGCTGCCTTCAGAGCTGATGGCGAATTGACCTTCCGTCGGGATATTCGCCTACACCATTAACTTTTAGGTTGCGCGGGCGATCAAAGACTATACCTTCAGTGAAATCGTCACCATAAATTATGGCTGTCTGTTTCAGGCGTAGAACCGCAATCACCCAGTGGGTGCAAGGACCATGAAAAGAGAATACCAGCCAGCACAGCACGACCCCTCGTCAGAGGAGGTCAATTTCGACATCACGCGCATGCGAAAGGCTATCGAGGAAGGGCAGCGCTTCGTCATGCCTGAAGGTTTGCCACGCGAAAGCTTTCGTGAATGGATGCGCGAGAACGCCAATAAATGCCGAACCAAGTAGAATTCAGCGAACATTTCACCGGTCTGTTTGTAAATCTCTCCCAAGACGAGCAAGACCTCATTGAGGAGTTTGTATTCCACTTTGAGACGCATGGTCTGCGCACGTTCATAGGAAAAAAAGGCCCCACCGACAACGTTCCTCATTCAGACCCAAACCGTCAGGCAAAGATCGCTTTTGCTAAGCGACACAGACTTTGGCATGTTCATATCGGCCATCCCCGCTGGAATCTCTGTCGCAACCCGGCCGGCGGTTATAAAACGTCAAATTATGTAGTCCATTTTCAGAAATTCAACGACTCACATATCGCATTGGTCGACTACAACTCGCATGACCCTATGATCATGCCTAGCAAGACCTCTCTTTTTCGAAGATAGCCTTTTGCTGCGCGGAGGCTTTAGGCCTCCCCCCTGATCTCATAGGGCTTGAAGCGCAGGACCTCCTCCCCTAGCCAGTGATTCAGTTGCGTCATCCGTGTCTGAATGGGCTCCAGCTCGTTGGCCGCATAGATCTGCGCCGCCTCCCTGATCGATCCAAACCCGCCCGCGTTCTGCGGCACAATGCCCATCAACTGCGGTGGAATGCGCAGACTCGCCAGCACGTCATCACGGGTCTGATTCTTGATCGAGTTGAATTCGTCTTTGGCCGCTACCTCGCTGACAGGGATTAGCTGAATCCCGTCCTTCTTCCCGGTCGGCGAATAGACAAACAAATTCCGAAAATTCCCCGGCCCCTTCGACTCCTTCAACGCTTTACGCAAAGCGTCGATATCCGCCTCAGTCTGTGCCGCGTCGGTCATATACAGGATGAAACCCGCGTGACTACCGTTCTCGTAATACTTACGCCGGAACAGCGTCGCCGACTCATTCAATAACGCCGACTGCAAAGCACTGATCCACTCAGGCAACCCATAAATCTCCTGGTGCAGATCCGCCTCGCGCAGATGAAAAATGCTCCCAGCCTCAAAGGCGTGCTCGTTCTTCCACCCCTGCACTTGGTAGAACTGCCCCTCCGGGCCTACCCGCATGTACTTCGCCAACGACGGCACCAGTTGCCTGGTGCTGCCCAGCACCGAACGGCGCTTTTCCAGATACCCATTGCCCAAACACAGAAAGTCCAGGGCGAACTGCTCAAAAGCCGCCCGGGACAACATCGGATGCGGGATAAACGTCTTGCTCAACAGGTTGCGCTTGAACATCAACCCCGAATGCAGATGCACGCTCGCCCCCACCGACCGGGCCAGACCGTTAAGCGACAACGGAGGCTCATACCAACGCCCGTTAAACCAGCACTCCAGGTAATCGAACACCTCCCGACCACCCAGCACCGGCGTCGGCTCCCCGAAGCTGAACACCTGGGTACCCGCACTGGCGGCGTCGAGGGTGGCCGGCAGTAGCTCTTGGCTGGCGAGTTGTTCGGTCATGTGAAAATCTCCATTCGCCCGGTATTGGCAGCGGTCTGCCCTTCGAGCGGTTCGTTCTGCAATGCGTGGAAGAGCGCCCAGGCCAGGTCGGCATGGCCGGTGTTGTCGTTGCGGCCGGCGGTGTAAGTAAACTGGCGACCGCCTGCGGTGATGGTTTTGCGAATCGCCATGAGCGACTGGGCCATGTCGGTCCAGCCGGCGTCGAACTCCAGCCGGCCCTTGTGGATCACGTCGTAGGCCTTCAGCACCAGGCGGGTTTTCACCTCGGGCGAGTAGCTGAAGGTAGTAACAGCCGGGAAGAACTGGCGCACCAGCTGGGCCACGCCGCTGCCCAGGCCGGTGACGTCGATACCGATGTAGGTCACCCAGTAGCGGTCGCACACGCCCTTGATGGCGGCGGCCTGGGCGGCGAAGTCCATGCCGCGAAATTGGTGGCGCTCGAGCACGCGGAATTTGCCGCCGGGCACCAGGGGCGGCGCGACCACCACCAGGCCGGAACAATCGCCCGTCTCGGCCGGGTCATAGCCGACCCATACCTGACGGTCGCCGAATGGGCGCATGGCGAAAGGTTTGTAGTCCTCGGCCCACTCCACCCAGCTATCGACCATGCAAGACTGCAACACCGACAGCGGGAAGATGCTAGCGCCGTCATCGACGAACTCGCACATCAGTAGGTTGGCAAAGGCCTCGGGGCTGTACTCCCGGCGCAACTCTTCAATGTCGAACAGATCGCACCCGCCCCGCTCAGCGTCGAGGATCGTAACGATCTGGCGCCATAGCCGATCCTCGCAGAACCGGCCCTGCTGGAGTGCGCCGTGGGACACGTCCACCTTGGTGTGCTGCGCGGCGGGTTTGCCCTTGTTGAAGCGTTCGCCGGTCCAGAAGGTGTAGGCCTCGTGGGCCATGCTCGACGGCGTGGAGAAATAGGTTTTGCGCCACTTCTTGTGCATCGCCATACCCGAGGCGACCTTGTTCAACTCCTCGAACTTGAACGTCCAGAAGAACTCGTCGAAGTAGAAGTTGCCGTGATAGCCCTGGGCGGTGCGGGCGTTGGTCCCGAGGAAAAACAGCTCGGCGCCGTTGGGCAGCACAATCGGGTCACCGGTCAGCTCGACGCCGATGACTTCCCGGGCAAAGGCCTGGATGTAGCCACGGAACAGGTAGGCCTGGTTCTTCGAAGCCGACAGGAAAATCTGGTTGCGACCGGTGTCCAGGGCGTCGATAAACGCCTCGCGGGCAAAGTAGTACGTGGCGCCGATCTGCCGGCTCTTGAGGATGACGCGGGTGCGCTGGTTGCCGGCCCGGTACCAGTCTTTCTGGTAGTCGAAACAGCCGTCGATGAACGCCTCGCGCAGCAGCTCGATCTGGTCTTCGCTGATGTCGTTCTTCGGGGATTTTTTCTTCGGTCCCTCGTTGCGCTTGGCGAGGTTCGGGTTGAGGTCGGTTTCGGTGCCGCCGCTCTGGAAACGCTGAATGCGGGCCTGGCGCTCAAGCTGGCGATGCAGCAGATCGATCTCCTTGAAATCGCCGCCGGTCTTGTTGTCCTTGAGGATCAACTGCACCAAGCGCGCCTCCAGGGCGCCGCCGATGCGTTCGACATTGTCGGCCCGGTCCCACTCGTCGCGGGCCTTCCAGCTGTGTAGCGTTTTTTCCTTTTCGCCCGTAGCCTCGGCAATCTCGCAGATGCGCCAACCCATCCAGTACAGGAACTTGGATTGGCGTCGTGGATCGATAGGCAGCAGGCAGGTCGTCGTCATGGCCGAGATGCTGCCGCCCATGGCGACGACTCAATAGCGCCGCCCCTTGTACCCTCCCCGCCTACAGTCCCGCCTCGTTGCCGCCGCTCGCGCCCGTGACGACCATGCCCCTCATTGCAACGCACTGCTCAACCCAGCAGGCGCCCAACGCACTGAGGATTCCCGGCATGAAGAAGTTTCGCAGCAACTGGTTCCGCGTCGCCGTCGAGGGCGCTACTTCGGACAAGCGCACCATCAAACGCAGCTGGCTGGAACAGGCCGCCAAGAACTTCAACCCGTCCACCTACGGCGCCCGTATTTGGCTGGAGCATTTCCGCAGCCTGTTGCCCGATAGCCCGTTCAAGGCCTATGGCGATGTCCTGGCAGTGAAAACCGAAGAGGTGGACATCAACGGTCAGAAAAAACTGGCCCTGTTCGCCCAGGTTGAGCCCACCCCTGAGCTGATCGCCATGAACAAGGCGAAACAGAAGATTTACACCTCCATCGAAATCGACGACAGCTTTGCCGACACCGGCGAAGCCTACATCGTCGGCCTGGCGGTCACTGACTCGCCCGCCAGCCTGGGCACCGACGTCCTGGCGTTCTCAGCCCAGAAACCGGACGCCAGCCCCTTCAAGGATCGCCACTACTCGGCAACTTCGATGTTTACCGAGGCGGTGGAAACCGAGTTGAAGTTCGAGGAGATCGAAGAGAAGCCCAGCATCGGCGCCCAGTTGTTCAACAAGGTGCAAGCGCTGCTGACCGGCAAGCAGGTCAAGGACGATAACGAGTTCGCCCAGATCGGCGAAGCCGTCGAAGCCATCGCCGAACACGTCAAGGATCTACCCGACCAACTGGCCGCCGAAAAGAAATTCTCGGCGGGGCTGAAAACCCAGCTCGACCAGGTCGGCACGGAACTCACGGAGCTGAAAAACAAGCTTTCCACCACCCAGGACCACAACCAAAAGACGCGCCCTCCGGTTACCGGTGGCGACAAACAGGTCATGACCGACTGCTAACAGCCGGCCACCCACAGCCCCGAACAAACGAAGGACGATATTCATGCGCAACGATACTCGCGAACACTTCAACGCCTACCTGAGCCAGCTCGCCCGACTCAACGGTGTGTCTTCTACCACCGCGACCTTTTCCGTTGACCCTACGGTTCAGCAGACGCTGGAAACCCGGATGCAGGAATCCAGCGAGTTCCTGGGCAAGATCGGCATCATCGGCGTCGATGAACTCCAAGGCGAGAAAGTCGGCTTGGGTGTCAGCAGCACCATTGCCGGTCGTACCGACACCACCGGCAACGGCGTGCGCCAACCTCGCGACGTCTCCTCCCTGGACAAGAAAGGCTACGAGGCCAAGAAAACCGACTTCGACACCGCGATCCGCTACGCGCAGCTCGACGCCTGGGCGAAATTTCCAGACTTCCAGGCTCGCCTGCGCGACGCGATCCTCAAGCGCCAGGCGCTCGACCGCATCATGATCGGCTTCAATGGTGTCAGCGCAGCCGCTACGACCGACCGCCAGGTCAATGCTCTGTTGCAAGACGTCAATATCGGCTGGCTGGAACAGTACCGCCTCAACGCGCCTGCGCGTGTTCTCAAAGAGGGGAAAACTGCCGGCAAGATCATCATCGGCAGCGGTACCACGGCTGACTACAACAACCTTGATGCGTTGGTATTCGATGCGGTCGCCAACCTCATCGACCCATGGCACCGCAAGGATCCGGGCATCGTCGTCATCCTGGGCAGCAATCTGGTGCACGACAAATATTTCCCGCTGATCAACAAGGAACAGCCAGCCTCCGAAAAACTGGCAACCGACATGATCCTTTCGCAGAAGCGCATGGGCGGGAAGCAACCGGTCGAAGTGCCCTATGTTCCTGACGGCGCGGCGTTGGTCACCACCCTGACGAACTTGGCTATCTACTGGCAGATCGGTGGTCGGCGTCGTTATGTCAAAGAAGCACCGGAAAAAAACCGCATCGAAAACTACGAGTCCAGCAACGACGCGTATGTCGTTGAGGATTACGGCCTCGGCTGCCTGATCGAAAACATCGAGCTTGAGGAGGCCTGATCCATGGCTAACAGCCTCGCCAAGCGCCACTACCAGCGCGTCACTGCCGCCATCGAGGCGGCAGCAACCGAGCCCACCCAGACCATGGCCGGCGCGACGGCCTACGAGCATCAGCTCAATCAGCTCCTACAAGACCGCCTGCGCCTGAAACAGGTCCAGTCCAACCAGGGCAAGGCCGAACTCAAGCGCCAGTTGCTGCCGAGCTATGAATCCTATGTGCAAGGTGTGCTGGAAGGCGGCCAGGGCGCGCAGGACGAGGTACTGACCACCGTCATGGTCTGGCGCTTCGATGCCGGCGACTTCACCGGTGGGCTCGACATCGCGACCTACGTGCTGGAACACAAGATGGTCATGCCCGACCGCTTCGCCCGCACATTGGGCTGCCTGGTCGCCGAGGAAGTCGCGACGGCAGCTTTCAAGGCTCAGAAGGTTGGCGAACCGTTCGACCTGGCAATCCTGCACCGCACCGCCGAACTCACCGACGCCGAAGACATGCCCGACCAGGCCCGCGCCAAGCTGTTTCTCGCCATGGGCCGCGCCACGCTGGAAGGCATCACCGAAGAGGCCCCGGGCCAACCCGGCAAGCTTCAGGCCGGTGTGGATCTACTGAAAAAAGCCATCGCCCTGCACGACGCCTGCGGTGGCAAGAAAGATCTGGAGCGGGCCGAACGCCTGCTCAACAAACTTGCCGGCTCCGCTGGCTAACCGAGCGTCCCCACGCACCCCGCCGGCTCGGGGCGGATCGGCCAGGCCGCTCCTCCTGAACGTGAAGCCCCGACCACCGGCGACCTATTTTTGAGTGCTTTTCCATGAGCGGATTCGTAGCCGGCGGCCCCGTCGCCAGCGGCCATATCAACACCGACGCCTTCTGGCCCTCGATTGATCTCGACGAGCTGCGAGCCACCCTGCGGATCGATGCCAGTGTCACCGCGCCACGTTTGGAAACCGCCGCCGTCGCCGCAGCTATTAGCGTCAACCGCGAGCTGAGCGGATGGCGCGCCATCCAGCAAGCCGCAGGCCATGCCGAACTGGCGGACGTTCCCGGCGAAAAAATCAACGACGTATCTGTCCTGGTGCACCTCTACCGCCGCGCCATCGAGGCCGCCACCGGAGCCGAAGTGTGTGAGCGCTACCGCTCCTACGACAGCACCAACAGCGGCAACCAGAACGCCGAAGACCTCACGCCAAACATCGACGACTACCGCCGCGACTTGCGCTGGGCCGTGCGCGACTTCCTCGGCATCAACCGCACCACCGTGGAGCTGATCTGATGCCCGTCACCGTCCGAGCCTTTCAAAACGACACCGTTGACGCGTTGTGCTGGCGACACTACGGCCGCACCGCTGGCGTAACCGAAGCGGTACTCGAAGCCAACCCCGGCCTGGCCGACTACGGGCCGATCCTGCCCCAAGGCTTGGCCGTGCAGATGCCCGAAGCCCAGACGGCTGCGCCACAGCGGCAGATGGTGAACCTATGGGACTGATCAACCTGCAACGAGCCCACGAACCCACCAACCCTGGATTACGGAATGAAGCGCATGCCTGAACGTCCCGACACCTGGGCCTGGCTCGCCGCCTGGCTCGAACAAAACTGGCCTGCCCTTTATGCGGGGATCCTGGCTCTGACCATCGCCGCCCTACGGATCATGTATGGCGGCGGCACCCTGCGGCGGATGGCAGTCGAGGCCCCCCTTTGCGGCGCCCTGGCATTGGCCGCCAGTCATGGTTTGGCGCTGCTCGGTATCCCCGCCTCAACCGCACCGTTCTTCGGTGGGGTAATCGGCTTGCTTGGAGTCGAGGGGACTCGCGCCGCTGCCAAGAAATTTTTCACTCGCAAGGTAGAACAGCTATGACGACGCTTCGCCACGGCGACCGCTCGCAAGCGGTGCGCATCCTGCAAAAGAACCTGAACGACCACGGCGCCGGGCTGGTGGTAGACGGCGACTATGGCGATTCCACTGAAGCGGCTGTTCGGGCGTATCAGTTGAAAGTCGGCTTGGTCGCCGATGGCGTTGTCGGCGAAAAGACCCTGGCCAGCCTGGCCGGCGGTGACTGTCAGCCCCTGTTGAAAAACGAAGACCTGGTACAGGCCGCGCAGACCCTCGACGTACCGCTGGCAAGCGTCTATGCCGTCAACGAGGTTGAATCCAAGGGCAAGGGCTTCCTGGCGAATGGCAAGCCGGTGATTCTGTTCGAGCGGCACATCATGTATCGCCAGCTCGCCACGCCGCGCCACGAAGGTGACAACCCCGACGAACTCAAGCGCCACGCCGACCAACTGGCCGCCGCCAATCCGGCCATCGTCAATCCGAAGTCCGGCGGCTATGCCGGCGGCACTGCTGAGCATCAGCGCCTGAGCCATGCGCGCCTGATCGATGACACCGCCGCGCTGGAATCCGCCTCCTGGGGCGCGTTCCAGATCATGGGTTTTCACTGGAAACGCCTGGGCTATGTCAGCGTGCAAGCGCTGGTCGAGGACATGAGTGCAGGCGAGTCTCAACAGTTCGCCGCCTTCGTGCGTTTCATCCAGACCGACCCGGTGCTGCACAAGGCCTTGAAAGGCCGTAAATGGGCCGAGTTCGCCAAGCTCTACAACGGCCCGGATTACCAACGGAACCTATACGACATCAAGCTCCAGCGCGCCTATGAGCGGCATGCTGAGTGCGGATGCGGCCAGGCGGTGGCGGCATGATTCCCCCTCGAATCGCTTACCTTGAAATCAGTCCAAGGCAAACGGGGAAAACCGAACGGCTTGTTCGACACGCGAAATCTTGTCTTGCGGCAGGCAAAAGGGTGTGTTTCGTCACCTTGCAGGGTTCGGTCGAAGATATTCGCCACCGCCTGCCTGGCGCATTCATTTGGGGAAATGACGAAGAGGTGCCGTGCAGAGAAGACGATGAGGGTGTTATCTGGTTTTACGACGAATTTGACTGGCTCGACTCAACCAAAATCCATGCCGGCGCCTACTACGCAACCACACCGAAATTCCTACGAACGTTGGGCGAGCAAACAGCAGAAAACGATCTGCTTTTAGGGCTGATCGAAGCCAACGACCGACAGCTCTGTCGATATACCTGGCCGGTCGATTTGTCCGACATTCTCAAAGAGGCCCGCGCTTCGTACAGCCCCGAAGAATTCCGGCTGCTCTACCTTGGAGAGTTCCTAAAATGATCGACCTTGAACGCGTGCAACAGTTGAACGTGCAGGACGGCAACTTGCTGGTGGTGCCCGAAAATACCGAGCAAGCCGATATGGAATTGCTGTGCGAAGCCCTGGCCTACATGACCCCCGGTTGCCGGGTCGTCATCGTGCGAAGTCCGGTGGAGCTGATGGACATCGGCGACATGAACAAACTGGGCTGGTACCGCGCATGAGTACCCTGCGCCAGGCGCTGTACGGCATCGCCCTGCTGGGCGCCTTGGCACTGCTCATCTGGGGCCAGGAACAACGCATCACCGTGGCCGAGAAGAACACCGAACTGGCGGGGAAGGACATCAAAATCGCCCGCGATGAAGCTGACAGGCTGCGCGCCAATCTCAGCACCCTGCAAAACACCCTGAACGACGAGCGCATTGCCCAGGCTGCCCTGCGAACCCAGCAGGATCAACTGCGCCAGGGCCTGGCAAAGCGCGAGCAAACCATCGAGGCGCTGAAACGTGAAAACGAAGACCTTCGCAACTGGGCTGACCAGCCTTTGCCTGAGCTTGCTCGCCGGCTGCGCGAGCGCCCCGCCTTCACCGGCGCCGACGCTTATCGTCAGTGGCTGTCCGGCCGTGGTGCCCTGCACCCTGCCGGCGACAAGCCCACTCAATAACGGCGATCAGCTCACCGACCAGGACCGCGTCGAAGCCGCATGGGCTGAATGCGCCGGCCAGGTAGACATGGTGTTCAAGCATCAACAGGCGGCCCCATGAACAAACCCGAAAGCCTGCGCGCCCATCTGCTGAGCACAGTGGCCGAACTCAAGCACAACCCCGACCGGCTGCTGATCTTCATCGACAACGGTAAAATCCGCTGCACCGCGGCTGCCTCGCTGTCGTTCGAATACAGCTTTGATTTACAGGTCATCCTCACCGATTACGCTGGTCACCCCGACAGCGTCATGTTGCCGTTGCTGGGGTGGCTGAGCGTGAACCAGTCCGAGCTGCTGGAAAACCTGAACAAGTCCGCCCAGGGCATCCAGTTCGAGGCTGACATCCTGGACAACAGCAAAGTGGACATGAGCCTGACATTGCCGCTGACCGAGCGCGTCGTGGTGGCGAAAGACGCCGATGGCAATACCACCATCCACCATCCTGGCGAACCTCGACAGGTGGCCGCGTTCCTCGACCCGGCGTGGATACCTAGTGCTCAAGGCACCGGCGGTGAATGGGTCGTGCCGAAATGACCAATCGATTGGAAACGCTGGAGGATTGGGCGGCCGGCTTACTGGGGCAATTGGAACCCGCATCGCGCAACAAACTGGCCCGCAGCATCGGCCAGGCCCTGCGGCGCAGCCAGCAACAGCGAATCATCGTCCAGCGCAACCCGGACGGGAGCAAGTACGCGCCGCGAAAGCAGCGCAACCTTCGGGGAAAACAAGGCCGGGTAAAACGGAAATTGAAAATGTTTTTGAAGCTGCGCACAGCGAGTTTTTTGAAAGTGCAAGGTGATGGAAACGCCATCAGTGTTGGCTTCACCGGGCGGATAGCCCGGATAGCCCGGACGCATCAGTTCGGTCTAAAGGATCGTGCGGAACAGGGTGCGCCAGATGTAACTTATGATCGCCGGGAGCTGCTAGGCTTTACGGAATCGGACATAGACATCATTCGAGAAAAATTGCTATCCCATTTAGCCTAGAGGCTAAGTTTCATTTGTCTTTTACATGCTCCTTCCCAACCCCTTTCAGCGTTACCGCCATCCATCCTTGCCAAGGCCCTTCTATGCTATGAACCTTGAAAAATCCCTCGGTATGGACATCACTTCTAAAACGCATGTTCCAGTGAATTTCTGGATCTTGTGAAAGAAACCAATCTCTGTTCCTGCATCGTCCGCCTCGATACTAAAGAAGGTAGTCGCTGCCGGGTTTTCATCAAGCAGCCAATCTACTAATTGGCCGCTTTGCTCCTCATCAAGCACAAGTTCAAGATCCAGCACAGAGTTTCGATTTTCAAACAGAAAATTAGAAAACTTCGAATCTAACGGGCCTCTGTATTTCTTCACACGGCTCTTGAACGCCTTGTATAGGCTTACAATTTTGGCTACTGCTCCCGCCACAGCACCCACCCCAGCGACCACCGCCGAAATTTTCCCCCAATGTTCGACCCAAAAATCTACAACCTGTTGAAATTCCATCACTACTTCCTTCAATCATCACTCATCCATGTCCTGTCCAGTAGGTCGAGAGGACACCATAGAATTAAAAAATCATCGCGCACCGGTGAGTTTTGTGCGGGCAGAACAATAAATCACTCAATGTAAAAAACCTACATACAAGTTCAATGAGCTGCGCCCCCATGCGCACGACGCCATCATCGGCGCCATGAACGACTTAGCCACCCTCGCCCGCCTGATCGAAAACCTCATCCGCTTCGGCACCATCGCTGCCGTCCAGATGCAGCCCCCGCGTGTGCAGGTCAAAACCGGAACCCTGACCACTGCCTGGCTGCCGTGGATCGCGCTACGGGCCGGTGCCGACCGGGAGTGGAACCCTCCGACAGTCAACGAACAAGTTCTGCTGTTCAGCCCCTCGGGCCAGCTCGGCAACGGTGTCGCCCTGACCGGCCTTTTCAGCGATCAGATCCCCGCCAACGGCGACCGTGAAGGCCTACACCGCGTCACCTACCGCGACGGCACGGTGATCGAGTACGACAGCGTCGCCCACCACCTCAACGCCACGCTCACAGACGGCGGCACCACAAACCTGGTCAGTACCGGCGGTATCAACATCGTCGGCAACATCACGCACCAGGGCGATTACACCCAGACGGGCGACCAGAACGTCACCGGTAGGGTCACCGTCTCGGTAGACGTAGTGGCGGCCGGCATCAGCCTGGTGAACCACCCGCACGGCGGCGTCACGCCTGGCAGCGGCAAGACGGGGAAACCGGAATGAACCGACACACCGGCGCCGCCATCAGCACCATGGAAAGCATCGCCCAATCCATGAGCGACATCCTCAGCACGCGCATTGGCACCCGGGTCATGCGGCGCGAATACGGCAGCTTGTTGCCCGAGCTGGTGGACCACCCGTTCAACGACATCACTCGATTGCAGGTGTACGCGGCCACCGTCATGGCGCTGATGCGCTGGGAGCCGCGTATCAGCCTGAGCCGCGTGCAGTTCCAGGGCGCCACGCTGCAAGGTCAATCCTCGTTGGATATTGAGGGCAGCATTGTCGATAGCAACGAGCCGCTGAGCCTGAGCGTGCCGCTGAACTTGGGGGGTAGCGCATGAATTCATTCGTCGCGATTGACCTGGGCCAGCTCCCCGCGCCCGAGGTCGTGGAGCAGATCGATTACGAGCAGATCCTCGCCGAGCGCAAGGCCTACGCCATCGGCCTCTGGCCGGTCGAGGAACAAGCCGAGATCGCTGCACGGCTTGAGCTGGAATCTGAACCCCTGACCAAACTGCTCCAGGAGAACGCCTACCGAGAGACAGTGTGGCGCCAGCGCGTCAATGAGGCGTCCGTCGCCAATATGCTGGCCCTCGCCAAAGGCAGCGACTTGGAGAACCTGGCCGGCAACTTCAACGTCAAGCGTCTGGTCATTCAGGCCGCCAAGCCTTCGGCCGTGCCGCCGGTCCCGTTGTTGATGGAAAGCGACGACAGCCTGCGGGAGCGGGCGCAGATGGCGTGGGAAGGCCTCAGCACTGCCGGCCCACGTAACAGCTACATTTTCCATGCGCGCTCGGCTGACGGCCAGGTTGCCGACGCCACCGCCGAGAGCCCTGCCCCGGCCGAGGCGGTGGTGACCGTGCAATCAATCCTGGGCGACGGCACCGCCTCGCCCGCGCTGCTGGCAAAGGTCAATGCCTACCTCAGCGACGACGACCGCCGCCCTGTCGCGGATCGGCTTACTGTCCAAAGCGCCCAGGTCATCAACTACCAGGTCAAGGCCAAGCTGTTTCTCTCGACGTCCGGCCCTGAGAGCGAGTTGATTCTCGCGGCGGCCAATGCGCAGCTGCTAGCTTTCGTGCACCAACGGCGCCGCTTGGGCTTGGAGGTTTCGGAATCCATTATCCACGCCTCGCTGCACGTTGAGGGTGTGCGCAAGGTCGTGCTGGAGAACTGGACGGACATCGTTGCCACGAAGTACCAGGCCCCGTACTGCACGGCCGTCGATTTGGCGCTGGGGGTCGAATGATGGCAGACGCGCCCCTGCTTCCAAGCAACTCGACGCCATTGGAGCGTCAAGCGGCGCAAGCGCTGGCCCAGATCCAGCGTGTGCCGATTCCATTGCGCACGCTGTACAACCCCGACCTTTGCCCACTGCCCCTTTTGCCCTACCTGGCCTGGGCTTTCTCTGTGGATCGCTGGGACAGCAAGTGGACCGAAGCGGCCAAGCGCGCCGCCATCCGCAGCGCGTACTACATCCATTCGCGCAAGGGCACTATCGGCTCTCTACGCCGTGTCGTTGAACCCCTCGGCTACCTAATTGAAATCATCGAATGGTGGCAGACCGTTCCGGTCGGCCCTCGCGCCACCTTCAAGCTCAAGGTCGGCGTGCTCGACACCGGAATCACCGAAGAGATGTACCAGGAACTCACCTGGTTGATCGACGACGCCAAGCCCCTGACACGCCACCTCACCGGGCTCGCCATCAGCCTGGAAACCACCGGCTCAATTCATATCGGGGCCTGCATCACCGAAGGCGACGAGATTGATATCTACCCACCTACACAGCGAGACATCGAGGTCACGGGCTACATCCACCAGGGCGGCCGTGAACACCAGATCGACACCATGGACATCTACCCATGACAGACCAAAACAGCCAGTTTTTTGCCATTCTCACCGCCATTGGCAAAGCCAAGCAGGCCAACGCGGACGCCCTGGGGGTCCCCTGGACATTTGCGCAGATGGGCGTCGGTGATGCGAACGACACCGACCCGATCCCCAACGAGCAGCAAACGCACCTGATCAACGAGCGCCGTCGTGCCCCGTTGAACCAACTCAGCGTGGACCCAGCCAACCCCAACATCATTGTCGCCGAACAAGTCATCCCAGAAAACGTCGGGGGGTGGTGGATTCGAGAGGTCGGCCTGTATGACGCCGATGGGGACCTCGTCGCCGTGGCAAACTGCGCGCCAAGCTTCAAGCCGTTGCTGAGTCAAGGCTCGGGCCGTACCCAGGTGGTGCGGATGAACCTCATCGTCAGCAACACCGCCAACGTCGAGCTGAAGATCGACCCGAGCGTTGTCCTGGCGACACGCACCTACGTGGATTCGAAAATTCGCGAGGAGCTGTACAAGCTCGACAACAAGCAGTCGGTGCGCGTGGCCACCACGGGCAACATTGCTCTGACTGGTTTGCAGGTCGTTGACGGCATTACGTTGCTTGCAGGTGACCGGGTGTTGGTGAAGAACCAAACGGCAGCCAAGGACAATGGTATCTACGTTGCTGCTAACGCGGCATGGCTGCGGGCACCGGATGCCGACAGCAATGCCGAAGTGACGTCAGCGATGATTTTGTCAGTCGAGCAAGGCTCCACGCTGGCAGATTCGCGCTGGCAACTGGTAACTGACGGCTCAATCATCCTGGGCACTACGGCGCTGGTATTCCAGAACGTGACGCAAGGGTTTGCGCCGCTCAACTCTCCAGCCTTGATTGGAACGCCTACTGCACCGACGGTAGCCGGGACCGACAACAGCACCCAGATCGCAACGTCGGCGGCGGTGCGGGCCATCATGGCTCAGTACGGCTTAGGTGCTGCTGCTTTCAACTATGGGGGGAACATCGACACAATTGCGCTTACCGGTGTTTACATGGTTGCCGTGGGTACCACGGGTACTAAGCCCTTAAACCCGGGAACCTCCTCGGTAATTCCTAACGGTACGATTTTTCATATGGAGCGCGGTAGCTCCAATATGGCCACACAGTGGTGGGACTCCCTGGTAAGCAACACCACCCCCATTACCTTCATGCGGACTCGAAACTCGGCCGGTGTTTGGACCTCTTGGGCTCAAATGTGGAACGAGCTGAATACGCCAAAACAGGCCAGCTCGCTGGATCTCGCCGCTGGGGCGATGTTGACGGTAGGTGCGTTCGGGGCTGGTCGCGGTATTTTGAGCACTGAAGTGGACATGAATAATTACCTGATTCCGGGTAATTACCTGACTCCGATGTCTGGGATGCTGAACATCCCGCCCGGCTGGTCTCCCTCAGTCCGTTACAGCCTTGTTGTTGAAGGCTACATGAGCACCAACTACCTGGTGCAACGAATCACTGGGGGGCTGTCCAGCGGTCAGACGCCGATCTTTGCAATACGCGTCATGCAGAACGCGGGGGAATGGACACCTTGGTTTGTAGGGGTTACCTCTGATGACTTTAAAGCTTCAGTAGGGGCTAGTGGCTATCAGCACTATCCGGGGGGATTAATTCGCCAGTGGGGAACATTTACAGTTTCGGCACTGGCGAGCGGCGCCTATGTCGGGCTGGTGATTACGTTACCCAAGGCTTTTCCCAACGGTCTACTTTCGGGCTCAGGAACGGTTCATAACCAAGGCTTGGCAAACGTCCAGCCTCGACCTAACGGCTCATCCAAAACGACTGTCACCATGTGCGTGAATAACCAGGCCACAGTCGCTATGCCTACTGTGATTGGCACTTGGGAATATTGGGGGTATTGATATGGCTATTTTCTTCTGTCCCGAAACTGGTGGATTTTATCCAGGGGAGCCTTATGGCGATGCTATCGACAAGGTCTGTGTGGAACTTTCCCAGGAGGAGTACCAGGACCTGAGAGATTCTATCGATCAAGGTAAAGAAATAATCGTCGTCAACGGTTGGCCGAAGGCCGTTGACCGGGTCACACCGCCTGAGCAGATGATCGCTTTCGAGCGAAATTGGCGTGATTCAGAAATCCGAAACACTGAGTGGCTGGTTACACGACATCGGGATGAGCAGGATTTGCAACTACCCCCAACGCTGACACTGGACCAATTCTCCGGACTGCTAGCGTATCGCCAAGCCCTACGGGACTGGCCGCAGGCGGAAGTATTTCCGGACCTTGAGTTCAGGCCGGTCGCTCCGGCCTCGATCGCTGAACAGCTCCAGTAAAAACCCCACCGCCCTCTGTAATGCCCCTCCCTACAAGCCCCCGCGCTCGCCCTACCGGCGCGCGCGCGGCAGCCTGTGCACTGTCATCCCAATCACTGCGCAGGCAAACCCATGGCCGATTATCTTCACGGCGTGCGGGTCATCGAACTCAACGACGGCACCCGCCCCATTCGCACCATCCCCACCGCTGTTATCGGCATGGTCTGCACGGCCGACGATGCTGATGCCACCGCTTTCCCGTTCGACACACCGGTACTGCTGACCAACGTCCAAACCGCCATCGGCAAGGCCGGCACCACGGGCACTCTGGCGAAGAGCCTCCAAGCCATCGCCGACCAAACCAAGCCCTACACCATCGTCGTGCGGGTGAAAGAAGGCGAGACCGAGGCAGAAACCACCAGCGCCCTGATCGGCACCACCACGGCCGAGGGCAAATACACCGGTATGAAAGCCCTACTCGCCGCCAAGGCTCGCGTCGGCATGGTGCCGCGCATTCTCGGTGTACCAGGCCTCGACAGCCTGCCGGTCGCCACCGCTCTGGTCACCATCGCGCAGCAGTTGCGCGGCTTCGCCTATGTCAGTGCCTGGGGCTGCAAAACCAAGGAAGAGGTGGTTGCCTACCGCGACAACTTCGGCGCTCGCGAAGCCATGGTGATCTGGCCTGAATTCCAGAACTGGAGCACCGTCACCAATGCGACCGTCACCGCTTCGGCCGTGGCCCGGGCATTGGGCCTGCGCGCCAAGATCGATCAGGACGTGGGCTGGCACAAAACGCTGTCCAACGTCGCGGTCAACGGCGTCACCGGCATCAGCGCCGACGTGTTCTGGGATCTGCAAAACCCGGCGACAGACGCCAACTACCTCAACAGCAACGAAGTCACCACGCTCATCAATGAGGGCGGCTTTCGCTTCTGGGGCAGCCGCACCACCAGCGAAGACCCGCTGTTTGCGTTCGAAAACTACACCCGTACCGCGCAGATCCTCGCAGACACGATGGCCGAGGCGCACATGTGGGCAGTGGACAAGCCCATGCACGCCTCCCTGGTGCGCGACATCATCGAAGGGGTCAATGCCAAGTTCCGCGAGATGGTCGCGGCGGGCTACCTGATCGGCGGCCAGTGCTGGTACCCGGAGGACGCCAACGACAAGGACACGCTCAAGGCCGGCAAGCTGTTCCTGGATTACGACTACACGCCGGTGCCACCGCTGGAAGACCTCACGTTGCGGCAGCGCATCACTGACCGCTACCTGATCGACTTCGCCAGCAAGATCAACAGCTAAACCGGGCCTCCCCGCAAGGGGAGCTGACCCTGTGCCTGAGCAACGGAGAACCCCGCCATGGCCATGCCCCGCAAACTCAAAAACCTCAACCTGTTCAACGACGCCAACAGCTACCTCGGTGTGGTCAAGAGCGCCACCCTACCCCCGCTCGGCCGCAAGATGGAAGGCTATCGCGGCGGCGGCATGAACGGCCCGGTCAAGGCCGATCTCGGTTTCTCGGATGATGGCATCCAGTTCGAATGGAAGACCGGTGGCCTGGATCTGATCGCCCTCAAACAGTTCGGCGCCGTCAACGCCTCGGGGGTCGCGTTGCGCTTCACCGGCTCGTTTCAGCAGGACGACACCGCCGAGATCAGCGCCGTGGAAGTCGTGATGCGCGGCCGGCACGAGACCATCGAAATGGGTGATGCGCAGCCGGGCGAAGACACCGAGCACAGCATTACTACCACCTGCACCTATTACAAACTGATCGTCGATAACGAAGAAATCATCGAAATCGACCTGCTCAATTTCATCGAAATCGTCGATGGCGTGGACATGCTGGAAAAGCAGCGCCAAGCCCTCGGCATCTGAGCCTTCTCGCCCTGACCCAGGGCGGTTAACCCTGCAATCTGGAGCCCCATATGAAACCTGAAGACACCCTCGAAGCCCTGCCGCCGGTTGACGACAACACCGTCACCCTGGACACCCCGATCACCCGTGGCAAGACCGTCATCGACAGCATCACCCTGCGCAAACCGCAATCCGGCGAGCTGCGCGGTGTGCAACTGGTGGACCTGCTGAATATGGACGTGGCCACCCTCATCAAGATCCTGCCGCGCATCAGCGCACCGGGTATCACCGCGCCCGAAGCCGCCAGCATGGACCCGGCCGACCTGCTCGCCTGTGGCAGCAAGATCTCCGGTTTTTTGTTGCAGAAGTCGGTGAAGACGGATGCGTCCCTCGTTGCGTAGAAGATGCCATGGCCGACTTGGCCGTGGTTTTCCATTGGGCACCAGCTGACATGGACCAGCTGGGTCTGCAAGAACTGATGGAGTGGCGCGAACGCGCCCGGGTGCGGAGTTCCACCGATGGCGAATGACTTAAAACTTCAGGTGTTGCTCAACGCCATCGACAAGGCGAGCGGCCCCCTGAAGGCCATCAACAACGGCAGCATAGGGGCCGCCCGCGCCCTCAAGGAAGCCCGCGACCGCCTCAAGGAACTCAACACCCAACAGAAGGACGTCAGCGCCTGGCGCACCCAGCGCGCTGCCGCCGAGCAAACCGAGCAAGCCCTCGTCGCCGCCCGCGACAAAGTACGGGCGCTATCCCAGCAGTTCGCTGCCACCGGTGCGCCGACCAAGGCAATGACCAAGGATTTTCGGGCAGCCGTACGCGAAGCGCAGAAGCTCAAGGAACAACATCAACAACAGGGCGAACAGCTCCAGGCCCTGCGCAGCAAACTGCAAGGCGCCGGTATCAGCACCAAAAACCTCAGCAGCCACGAACGCCAGCTGCGCGAGCAAATCAGCGCCACCAACGCCAGCATCAGCGAACAGGGAAAACGCCTGGTCGCGTTGAATGCTCAGCAAAAACGCCTTGCCATCGAGCGTGCCAAGCTGGAGAAAACCCAGAACCTCGCCGGCAACATGGCGATGAACGGCGCCGCCGGCCTGGGTGTGGGATATGCAGCGAGTCGGCCAGTGGCCAAGGCCATCGGTGCCTTTGCGCCGAACGAAGACTCGGCCACGCAACTCAAGGTTTCGATGATGGACGACACCGGCAAGGTGTCTGAAGACTTCCAGAAAATCACCGATCTGGCGACCAAGCTAGGCGACCGCCTACCTGGTACTACGGCCGACTTTCAGGAAATGATGACCATGCTGCGGCGCCAAGGCCTCAGCGCAAAAAGCATCCTGGGTGGCACCGGCGAAGCGGCCGCGTACCTGGGCGTTCAGTTGCAGATGCCCGTAACCGCCGCGGCTGAATTTGCCGCGAAGATGCAGGACGCCACCCGAACATCCGAAAAAGACATGATGGCGCTGATGGACATCATCCAGCGGGGGTTCTACTCGGGTGTAGACCCGACCAACATGCTCCAGGGCTTCAGCAAGATCGCGCCGGTCATGGACACCATCAAAAAATCGGGCATCGACGCGGCCGCCGAGCTGGCACCGCTGCTGATCATGATGGACCAGGCTGGCATGGAAGGCGGCGCGGCCGGTAACGCCTACCGGAAGATCTTCCAGGCCGGCCTGGACAAGGACGGGGTCAAGGACGTCAACAAGATCATGGAGCTGGAAGGCAAAAACATCCGCTTCAAGTTCACCGACGACAAAGGCAACTTCGCAGGCCTGGACAACCTGTTCGCCCAGGTCGAAAAACTAAAGTCACTGAACGATGAGGACCGCACGTCCACAATCAAGCTGCTGTTCGGGGACGACTCCGAAACCATGACCACCTTGAACACCATGATGAACAAGGGGATCGCGGGTTATCGGGAAGTGCAACAGAAGCTGCAAAACCAAGCCGACCTGCGCAAGCGGGTCAACGAACAACTCGCCACTCTCACCAACGTCATGGAGGCCGCAGAGGGCAGCTTCACCAACGCCCTGGCCGAGTTTGGCGCCGCTGTTGCGCCCGAACTGAAACAAATCATCAGCACGCTCGGGGAGGTTGCCAACAGCATCGGCGCCTGGGCTCGGGAGAACCCAAGATTGGCCGGCGGCCTGGTCAAGGTGGTAGCGGCTGTGGCCGGTCTGGCCTTCGTGTTTGGTGGCCTGGCATTGACGATGGCGAGCCTCCTCGGCCCATTCGCCATGGTGCGGTACGGCATGGGTATGTTTGGCATTCGCCTGGGCATTGTTAAGGCCCAGTTGATCGGCACGCGCACCGCAGCCGCAGGCGCCGGTGCCAACATCGGCAGGCTCGGGAAAGTCTGGCGGTCGTTGGTAGCCACTCGCTCGGCGGGTGGCTTGCTCAGTGCGTTACCTGCTTTCGTCAGCAGCGCCCGCCTAGCTGCCGCCAGCGTGCTACCGATGCTCGGCGGCGCGATCAGTGCCGTCGGTACCGCCATTATGGCGACGCCCATCGGCTGGCTGCTGGCGGCCATCGCGGCCCTGGTTGCCGCTGGTGTCCTGGTCTACAAGTATTGGAACCCCATCAAGGGTTTCTTTCTCGGTTTCTGGCAAGGCCTGGTCGGTGCACTACAACCAGTCCTGGATAGTTTCGCCGGGCTCGGCCAATCGCTGCTGAACCTGGGTCAGGTCGTCATGACGCTGCCAGGTGTCGGCGCGGCCATGGAGCTTCTGGGCAGCATCGCACGCCCCCTGTTCAGTCTGATATCAGATGGCGTCAGCAGCCTGATCACCTGGTTCGGCCAGCTCCTTGCGCCCGTCGAAGACGTCGGTGGCGCCGCTCAGTCAATGGGCGAACGTTTCGGCGCCGTCATCGGCAATATGCTCAGCCTTTTGTTAGGCCTACCTGCACAGTTCGCTGAACTGGGTACGCAGATGATTCAAGGCCTGGCAAATGGCATCACCAACAGCCTGACCGTAGCCAAGGAGGCCATCACCGGGGCAGGCGATGCGGTGATTGGTTGGTTCAAGGAAAAGCTCGACATCCACAGCCCCTCCCGTGTGTTCGCAGAGCTGGGCGGCTTCACCATGGCCGGCCTGGCCCAGGGGCTTGAGGGCAGCCAGAACGGGCCGCTGAGCGCCATGACCAGCCTGAGCAAACAACTCACGGCAGCCGGCACACTGGCCCTCGGCGCAACCGCCATGCCGCTGGCCGCCATGCCGTTGCCGCAATTCCCGGTCGGGGCTGCCGCTGCCTCTTCGTTGTCGATCGATGATCGGGCGCCCATCAGCCCTGCCCCGGCGCCGGCTCATGACAGCCACGACACCTACGAAATCAACATCCACACCACGCCAGGCATGGACGCCCAGGCGATCAGCCGCGCCGTACGGGCCGAGCTGGCGCGCATCGCCAGCGAAAAGGCCGCCCGCCAGCGCAGCAAACTGTCAGATCTGGAGTAATCCCTATGATGCTTGCCTTGGGCATGTTCGTGTTCAGCCTGTCCACCGCCGCTTACCAGGAGCTGCAACGCCAAACCGAATGGCGCCATGCGAGCAACAGCCGCGTCGGCGCCGCTCCGGCTCGGCAGTTTGTCGGGCGCGGCGACGACACCATCACCCTACCCGGCGTCATCCTCCCGGAGCTGGCCGGCAGCGCCCTTAGCCTCGACGCGCTGCGGCTGATGGCGAACACCGGCAAGGCCTGGCCGATGGTCGAAGGCAGCGGCCGCATCTACGGCTTGTGGATTATCGATGGTCTGAGCGAAACCAAAACGCTGTTCTTCCGTGACGGCACGCCTCGGCGTATTGAATTCACGGTCAACCTCAAGCGCATCGATGACGACCGGATCGATCTGCTCGGCGCCGGTACCAGCGCAGGCGTCAACATTTTGAGGGCGCTGCTGTGATTGATGCTGCCCTGTCCAAGGTTACCGGTTACGTAGAAGACCTGGTCGAACGCTATCGCCGCGATGCGGCCTACCCGGTGCCGGCGTTTCGTATCACGGTCGATGGCAACGACATCGCCCAATTGATCAGCCCACGACTGATGAGCCTGGAGCTGACCGACAATCGCGGGATCGAGGCCGACCAGCTCAGCATCACCCTCAGCGACCACGACGGGCTGCTGGCGATCCCGCCCAAAGGCGCGACCATCCGACTGTGGCTGGGTTGGAGCGACACAGGCCTGGTGGACAAAGGCACCTACACCGTCGATGAAACCGAACACAGCGGAGCGCCGGACGTACTGAGCATCCGCGCCCGCTCGGCAGACCTTCGCAAAGGCCTGAAGACCAAGCGCGAGCGCAGCTGGAGCAACACCACCCTCGGCGATGTTCTGGGCGATATCGCCCTGGTCAACGGCCTCACCGCCACCATCGCCGGCGCCCTGGACGGATTGCCCATTCTTCAACTGGACCAGGCCAACGAATCCGACGCCAACCTGATCAGCCGCGTGGGGGAAGAGTTCGACGCGGTGGTCACCGTCAAGGCCGGCTGCCTGCTATGCCTGCCGGCGGGCGGTGGCAAGACGGCCACCGGCGCCGAGCTGCCGCATATCACCCTCACCCGCGCCGATGGCGACCAGCACCGCTACCTGCAAGCTGACCGCGACAGCTACGACGGTGTGCGCGCCTATTTCTACGACGTGAACAGTGCGAAGAAACAGGAGGCCATTGCCGGGGGTGGTGAAAACCTGAAAGACCTGCGCCACACCTTCAGCGACCGCCAGTCCGCCCTGCGTGCTGCCCGGGCGGAATTCAATCGACTGCAACGCGGCAGCGCGACGCTCAGCTATACCCTGGCGCGGGGGCGGCCCGACCTTATTCCCGAACTGACCTACACGCTCCAGGGCGTGAAACCGGAGATTGACGAGATCATCTGGTACGGCGGCAACGTGCAGCACACCCTCAGCCCGGACAATGGATACACCACGAGCCTGGAACTGGAGAGCAAGCTGCCTGAGGATACGGTTGAGGGGTTAGCGGAAGAAAACAAAGGGGATTACACAGGGATCATCGCGTACTACCGCGACAAGAAGACCGGGAAGGAGAAGACCGTGACTGCTGGGGATCAGAGCAAGCCGAAGCGGTTGCGGTGGTTGTATGCGAGCGAAAAAACTGCAAAACGGGCGGTAACGAGAGAGTACCAACGAATGAAAAATCCTACCGACTCGCCCATATCCTAAGAAGAAGTCGCTTTCTTCTTTGCACCTTTATCGGCCTTTGGCTTGGCCGCCCTTTTATCTTTTGGGTCAAAGCCAAGAATGACACCGATGTGTTTCACCTTAAAAGGAGTTCCAGACCTGTCGTGCTTATGAACACTATAGAATACGAAATTTGGACGTTCGTTACAGGCGGCTTCGATATAACCTTCCAGAGCTTGGCTCGCCAGATGAGCTCTCCAAGCAGCCATAACACTCGCAGCATCATTATTCTTAATATAAATCAACATACCACCACAATCCTGATTAACGTCGCCGGTGGAGTAACGAGTCGTTAACTGTTGAAAGCCTTTATAAAGATAATCATAACCCGCGTGAATCTTAGCCTCACCTATCCATAAAAAATTATCTTTCTTACCACGAACTACCAGATCGGAATGACCACCAATCTTTTCGTCATGAGTAGCGATATAACCAAGAAGACGTAGAGCTCGTTTTATTTCTGTATTTAGCCTGTCCTCACCATCTTTTTTTAGTAACTCAGGATTCTCCTGAAAACCGCCGAGAACAGCGTCGAGATCCTTATAAAACACCTTAACAAAATCTTCATACGTATTCGCTAGAAGTCGATTAAAAAACAATTCTACCCCAGGAATTATTGGCCCCATAGCTCTTAGCTGAGCTATTGTCAAGTTATCGAGAGCAAGCTCAGTCATTCCTGTTTGCCCTCCACCACTGCACGACTCGGCACAAAATATGGATAAATTTTGTTCTCGTAGTCAGGGACCTCAACCCCATACTCTGGATGCATAAGCTTATTTATTCGTTGCGCCTCATCCAGGTACTCAGGATCCAAATAAAAAACTTCATCTTCAATTATTAATTCAAATTTCATATCTAATAAAGGAACTGAAGCCCCCGTAAGATATTGCGTCATCTGAACCACGAGTAACAAATCATCAAGTCCAGCTATGTTAGCAAGCCTTGTAAAAGTCAAATGAGCAATATCATCATGAGAGTAGACATATTCAACAAGACGCAAGCAAGCTCCCTTCAGAGGTTCTGAAGGATCGTCATCTGCTATACGGTTAATGACTACATCTTTCTTCATAATAAGCTCTTATAGAACTTTATTTAATACAAAATCGTAATCTTCCTGAGATGTGCAGTTTAGCACATGCAGAATATCAATCACTGGATTTTTGTCGCTCGCTATTGAAAAGTGTGCAGGAATGGAAATCTCGGGCTCTCCATTCCCCGCAGGTGAAGGCCAATGTTTTGATATCGAATATGCATTCAGATCAACTACAGCAACCGTGCCACCATGGTGATAAGGATCCAATCGCACGTCTCGGCTCTTGTGCCTCATCTTTTCACGGTAAATACCAGCCGCGTCTGTGACATGCCCTAGCTCTCCAACCACTCCGTCATTGGTATCATAAAGTTTCTTAATAGCGGGATAAAAATTCAACTTGGTACCTAGAACATCAGGCGCACCAATATTTTTCGCAGCAAATTGAGAAACCAGCTGTTCAATTCTACGTAAACGACGACTTATATCGTCAGCATTGAATTTCTTGACTCCATCTAGCCTGATCTCTATCAACCCGTCATCAGGCAGAAGGCTCACCACATCGTACAGTTGTATTGGTCTGCGACGAATACCTATTAATTCGTCAAAAACCCCAAAGTCTTTTGTCGCGTCATCATCTAGAGAATCGCCCGGAAGCTCTTCTCGCTCAGTAATGTACTGCTTCGAACACATCATAAAATTGGAGCGATCTTTTTCATCCCACTGAGCGGCACAGATGATATCTAATGGAGCCTTTAAAAGTTCTTCAATCGTTAGAGGAAAGGGAAAACCCTTCGTGTATACGCTGCCCTTATCAACAAAGCCCTTACTCATCGCATTAATCAGGAGATTGATAACTTTTGTATCCACCTCATAGATCTTGACAACCTTATCACAGTAAAGTGTCATCTCGTTATGAATCAAAACAAGCGAGGCGGCACAAGCGCCCTTCGTATCTTTTCTCTTAAGTTCCGGAACAATCTTTGCGACAGTCTGCTGCCACCCAGTCGAAACAGGTAGATCGTGATTTTTTAAAGCATTCCTTACACTCTTAAATGAGACATCTCGAACTTGAAGCGCATCAATATAGGACAGAGGATTTATCATTAACGCCTCATATATCTCAAGAGTAAATTTTAGACTTATTGGCAACACAACCTAAGCACATATCAAGATTAGATATGTGTAACTGTAAGCCATGACTGTTTAAGAAGTGAGAACGCGCGGTGCCTGATAGGCTCAGCGACTTACCTGCGGTTTTAAAAAGCTCACGACAACGGTAGAAAGAACTACTGCTTTGCATGTCTCAAATCCCTCTGCTGACTTGCGCGACACCAATGACTTCTCGTTCGCCTCAGGCACGGGCTGGAGCGAATGGATCATCGGCGTCCTGCACTGGCTGATCCGTTCTTAATGGGTACAGATTATGCTGGCCGTTTGGTATCGGCAAGGGCTTCAGTCAAATCCTTGAGGCGCTGCTCGATGTCCATTAAGCGTTTCTTTTCCTCAGCAGCGCTTTGTATCTCCCGTTTACCCGCCTCTCCCAACGACCGGAACAGCTCAAGCATGGCCTCCTCCCGGGGGTCAATCAGAGCTGGTGTGGGGTTCGTCTCAGGCGCATTGCGAAGCATGGGGCCCTCACCCGCCAGGAGCCAGTCCAGTGAGATTCCTACGGTGTCACTCACGCTTACGCACAACGAATAAGGAATTGACTGACGGCTTCGCCAGCTGCCAAGCGTTTGGCGATTCACATGGAGCTTTCTAGCCAGCTCGCTATCGTTATCAACCGAAAAAACCGTCATCAAACGATCAAGCACGGCGTCGAGCGACGTTTTATTCATTTAGAGTCAATACCGCTTGATTTATGCAAAAAGAGTAAATAGGCTTATACGTAACGAGTACATCTTAACCAACTAGGAACACATCAACCATGAGCCAAGCCATGGAAAAGCGCCAGATCCAGGCGCGACTGATTGAGCACGGCAGTAATTTCCGCCAGTTCGCGATCAGTCACGGCTACGAGCCTCGCACGGTGACTCAGGTAGTCCAGCGCTGGGCCGGTCACGACACGCTGCCTCGGGGGCGGTTGTCGTTCCGCATTCTGCGTGACCTCTCCAAGGTGATCGGCAAGGAAGTCCTACCCGGAATCCTGGCGGATTCAAACGAGCATACAGAATGCAAGGCTGTGTGAAATGACTGTAGGGCCGATGGCGCCAGGGAGAAACCAGAACATGAAACGCCCACTACTAGCGACCAAGCGCCAAGTGATGAGCGCAGTCATCTGCGCTTACCCCGGCGGGCGCGAGTGCGCCGCTGCCCGGCTCGGCTATGAGCTGAAGAAGTTCGATAACCATGTTTACGAAAACGCCGGCAGCCGACCTCTCAGCGATGAGCAGATTCATTTGCTCGAGCAGGACGCCGGCACGACTCACCTGCCTGAATACATCGCAGCCATGTATGGCGGCATGTTCGTGCCGCTCGCTAAACCCGAGACGCTGGACAACATTGACCTGTACAGCCGGTCGGTACATGCCGCTGCGAAGCGTGGTTACGTCGATCAGATCATCGCGAAAGCGCTGGAGGACGGGGTAGTTGAACCAGGCGAGGCTGCGGCGATTCTCGGCGCTCACAATCGCTACATGGCTGCGCGCCACTCCGAAGTGCTTGCCACCATCCAACTGCACAGCAAGGAGCGCAAGCATTGAGCACTTACAAGCTGGTATGCCCTCACTGCCTCGGCCGCATGCGTATCCGCACCAGCGAAGGCACACACATTTTCCTGCGGGTGGCCTACCTGCAATGCACCAACGAGGCCTGCGGCTGGTCGGTGCGGGCTGAGTTCGAAATGACTCATGAAATGAGCCCCAGCGGTATGGCTAACCCCTCCGTCAAGTTGCCCATCGCCGACATTGCCCTGCGCCGTGCTGCGATGAAATCCGCCAACGATCAACCCGACCTGCTCGACCAAATGGAAATGGAGTGTGCGCAATGAACCATGAAGAGCTTGACCACGATTACCGCAGCAGCATGCAACGGGTGGCGTTCGCCTACCTGCAACGGCACGAAGCGCAGCACCTGGTGGATTCTGATCTGTTGTACGAAAACTGCGTTCGGCATATGACCACCGCGTTGGAAGTGCCGGTGTTCATGGCGCAGAAGCTTGTGCACAACGCTTGGACCGAATTACAGGTCATCAACCAGCGCAAGTGGATCGGCGTGGACTGGGGCAACAGCCCGGGCAGCACTGTCGTCCACCTGATCGATACCCGGGCCGACCTTCGGTACCCGGTTCCGGCAAGGCTGCTGCCGCAGACCCTGCTCGCCCAGCGCGATGACGCGCTGAAGCAACACCCTCAGTAAACCCCGTTTAAACAACCCGCCCTGCCCCGCTTCCCGTGGGTTTGGGTGAGCTTTGCCCGAAATCCGAGGTGGACCATGCAAATCGACGTCGCCATCACCGCAAAACTGCCCCGCGAAGAGGCCGAAGCGCTGCTCCAAGCGCTACGGAGCCAGTACGCCCAGCAGTTCAACGAGCATTGGTACGACGACCGTTTTCGCAGGATCCCCGAGGGTTTGCGGCATGGCTCGTTGCTCGCGGCCTTCCCGGTGATGGCCGCGCAAAAACGCCTGATTGGCGCCCTTAAATACAGTCTCGGCGAAGTGAAGTAAGACCCGATGAATAAGCGACTCGACATTTCCCATGGCTCAAAAACTTATGTACGTAAGCCCATGGAACACAATCTGCGCGCTGATGTGCTTCAGCGCCTTGAGTCCGATTACGGCCTGCAACACATGGTTGGCACGAATTACATGCGCAAGGGCACTTGCCCTCAGTGCAACCAGAAGCGCTTGTTTTCTCGCCATGATGAACCCTGGTTTATTCGCTGCGGCCGTGAGGACAAGTGCCGATACCAGGCCCCAGTCAAGGAGCTTTACCCCGACCTTTTTGACGACTGGAGCAAGCGAGCGCCAGCCACCAACGATGAGCCAACAGCTACCGCAAAGGCATACCTCACCTTTGCTCGCGGCTTTCGGCTGGAGCTGATTGAGGGCTGGTACACCCAGGAAAGTTACTTTGACCGCGACCTGAATATTGGCTCGGCCACGGTGCGATTCCCCCTTGAGCATGGCGGGTACTGGGAGCGCTTGATCGACCAGCCCTCACGCTTCGGCAAGAAGAAGGCTCGCTTCCAACCCAAGCAAAGCTACAAGGGCTACTGGTGGTGTCCACCTTGTATCGATGTACTCCAGGTTGATGAACTGTGGATTGTCGAGGGCATTTTCGATGCCATCGCGCTCATTCATAACGGCATTTCCGCTGTTGCAGCGTTGTCCTCCAACGCTTTTCCTGAGGAGTCGTTGAAGGCCTTGATAGCAGACTGTGAGGGGAAGCCGCCGAAGTTGGTCTGGGCCCTGGATAACGAGCCTGGCGCGCAGAAGTACACTAAATCGTGGGTCAGGCAGGCTCGCGAGCTGGGCTTCGTCTGCGAGGCCGCGCAGATCCCACAACCAGATGCTCGAAAGGTCGATTGGAACGATCTGCATCAACGCTGGGCGTTTCTGGACGGTGACGAGGCACGTGCCCAGCGGATCGACAAAGACCTCAAAGAAGCCAAGCACCAGGGCGCTCTGCTGATCGCCGAGAGCGCCACCGATAAAGCATTGCTCATGTACCAGTGGCGGGAACGGGAGGAGTTTCACTTCTGTTTCGACTCCCGCTTGTACTGGTGGAAGTTGGATATTTCCAAGTTCAACAGCGCCAAACAGGCGCTCGATGACAGCGACAAAAAAGAAGACCAACTACTCAACGAAAAGGCCATTCGCGAAAAGGCACTGCGCATGTCTGGCTGCGTGGTCGAGATCGCGAATTGCTACCCCAAGGCACTGTATTTCCAGCGCAACGAGATAACCGACGAGTCCTGGTATTTCTTCCGCGTCGATTTCCCACACGACGGTGGCTCCGTGAAAAACACCTTCACCGGCGGCCAGGTCGCTGCTGCCAGTGAGTTCAAGAAAAGGCTTCTTGGCATGGGCGCCGGGGCGGTATTCACCGGCAGTGGACAGCAGCTGGACAAGATCATGAAAGACCAACTGTTTGGCATTAAAACCGTCCAGACCATCGACTACGTCGGCTACAGCCGGGAATACGGCTGCTACGTGTTCAACGATGTGGCCGTTCGCGAAGGGCAACTGATCACAATCAACGAAGAAGAGTTTTTCGAGATGGGCAAGCTGAAACTCAAGAGTTTGCAGAAGGGAGTGAAGATTCAACTTACCAAGGATGCGAAAAACTACGACCCGCGCTGGCTAGATCTACTGTGGCAATGCTTCGGTACCCAGGGCATCGTCGCCCTGACGTTCTGGTTCGGCTCACTGTTTGCTGAGCAAATCCGTCATCGTTACCAGTCGTTCCCCTTCCTTGAGGCCACCGGTGAAGCCGGTGCCGGCAAGACGACCTTGCTGACATTGTTATGGAAACTACTCGGCCGTGATGGGTATGAGGGCTTCGACCCGTCCAAATCCACCAAGGCCGGCCGCAGCCGCTTGATGGGTCAGGTGTCTGGCATGCCTATTGTGTTGCTGGAATCCGACCGAAGCGGCGAAGACAAGGCACACACCAAAACTTTCGAATGGGATGAGCTAAAGGATTATTACGGCGGCGGCACCCTAGCGACCAAAGGGGTTAAAACCGCCGGCAACGAGACGTATGAGCCCCCCTTTCGGGGAACGATCGCCATCAGCCAGAACGCGCCGGTGGTGGCCTCCGAAGCGATCATGACCCGGATCGTCAAACTGCACTTCGTGCGGCCGAACGTGACCCCAGAGAGCCGCGCAGCTGCGGACTTACTCAACGCCTTGGAAGGCGCGACGCTGAGCAACTTCGTGTTGCAGGCCGTGCGTAAAGAAGCCGACGTCATGGATCTGTTTGCACAGCGCCTGCCCGGCTACGAAGCGAAACTGCGCTGCCTGCACTCGCACTGCTTCGCTTGCGACACTCCTTTCAAAGACGAGCAAAGCGACTGCGTACATTGCGGCAACAAGCTGCGCGGCTACATCCGTGTCGAGCGGATCAACAAGAACCACGCCCAACTGCTCGCATTGCTCGACTGCCTGCGGATGGTGGTTTCGCTCACCGATGCGCAGATCAGCAACACCCGCACTCAGATTATTCGCATGGCGATAGAGCGCCAGGCCTCCATCAGTTCCGATCATCCGGTCGTGGCCGAATTTTGGGAGGTGTACGAGTACCTGGAAGGCCTCGACGCCGATGGGCCCGTGGTCAACCACAGCAAGAAAGACAACATCATCGCCATCAACCTCAACGACTTCGTGAAGTGCGCCGCAGAGCATCGCCAGAAAATTGCCGATGTCAGCGAGCTGCGCGAGCGGCTGAAGGATTCCCGCTCTCGAAAGCTGATCGACATCAACAAGGCGACGGATAGCGCGGTGCGGGCTCACCAGGCCAAGCACAGCAACGCGGTCATCACCAAGCAGCCAATCGTGAAGTGCTGGCACTTTCAGGCCTGACCAATCGACAGCAACACACACCAGGCGCGGCAACGCCTGCCACTCAAGGAGAAGCACCATGCACAACAAAACGCTCAAAGATTCCTTTGACGAGTTGTTCCAGTACCAGGCCGAACGTCCGGCCATCCGCAAAGCCGGCGTCGAGGCGCTGGTTCGCTTGCTGCCGGTCGCGCAGCGCGACACAGGTCAAAGCGGGGTAATCGGGCGTTTTCTGCTCGGGTTGTACAACGGCCCGGCACATCCGTTTGACCTGACCGAGCTGCGCCGTCTCGACGCAGGCCTGTTCGACGACTGCATTGCAGTCCTGCGGCTGGATAACAGCCCCGAGCAAGAGGTTCACACCTATTTCCCCGACGGCGATGAGATCTGGCAGGACCTGCGTAGGGTCTGGGCATGAAGTGGGCACCGAAACGCAACCGAGACGGGCAAGTGCAGCAAAACTGCTGGATTACCGACAGCGGCTACACCGTGGCCGAGTGCCGGTTGCCAGAAGCGCGCTACCCCATCACTCGCCCAGGCGGCGAATTGCCTTTCGCTTATGCGAAGGACCGGGACGAAGTCATCGCGATCATCAAGCAAGACCAGGCCACAACGGCCTGAAAAGACGGTGTCGAGGAGCGGCAACTCCCCGACACCTACCACCAAAGGAGAAGCACCATGCAAGTGAGTCAAACCCAAGGTAGCACCGCAGAGGCTACCACAACCCCGCTGGGTATCGGCGACACGGTCAGCTACGTGGCAATCAGTGGCGGCGGTCGCAGCTATCGCTTCAGTGCTCGCAAAGCTGTGATTGAAGAGATCAACGGCGGCGTAGCCACATTGCGTAGCGCCAATGGACGCACCACCACCCAGCCGCTGAGCAAATTGACACCGGACGGCCAGCCCAACGCCCTGACACGCATGCTCATGGGAGGGCAGTAATTATGTCTGTCAGCCCAGCGAGGACACGGCCAGCCATGGCAAGTCAACGCCTCGACCTGCCCAGCCGCTGCGATATCTGTGGCAAAGCGCGCTCCACCCGCAAGCACCAGGCCTGTAGTCGGATTCGCCAGAAGCGCAAAACGCTGGAGTGGGCAGCTTTCATGGCTGAGCGGGAAGCAATAAGACAAAACCAAACGCGTCGCTACGCACGCTGACAATCAAAAAAAGCGGAACGCGGGGAGCGGCAACTCCCCCACCGCTTACCAGGAGAAGCACCATGCAAGCAAACATGCCCCGTGGAGGCGATGCGAAGGTCCAGGCCAAGCTACGCAAGCTAATGGCCCTCGCAGAGCGCGGCGAAGGCGGCGAGAAGGATAATGCGCAACGCATGCTGAATAACTTGTTAGCGCGTCACGGCTTAACCATCGACGACTTAAACGACGAGTGCCGAGAAATCCGTTGGTTTCCGATTTTGAACGTGTACGACCGTAAGCTCGCGGCGCAGATCATGTCCAAGGTGTGCGACACATGTACACCTGGCCTGTATACCAGCCGGGGCCGACCAAAGAAGGTCGGCGTGGAAGTTACACCGGCTGAGGCAATTGAGTTCGAGCTTCACTACGACGCCTTGCGAAACGCGCTGGCCGCGCACTTCGACGAGGCCTTCTCCGCATTTGTACAGGCCAACCGATTATTTCCCGCAACCCCATCAGGCAGTAAGGAGATGGAGCTGAGCGAGAGCGATATGCGGGTCGTTGCTATGGCTTCAGCGATAAAACCAACGCATGTCCGTCCCCGCCTTGGGCGGAAGGGGAACGTATGACGGTCCTCTTGCTTTTGTACTTATGCAGCGACGCAACTCGTACTGACTGCCAGGTTTTGCCTGCTCAAAGCTGGCATGGGCCGGATGCCTATGAGCAATGTATCGGCGCGTTGCCACGGCTCACCAACGCGCTGAGCGCAACGAATCGGAATAGGCACAGGTTCATTTGCGAGATCCAGGCGAACGAGGCGCAACCTGCAGGACGTGCCGCCCGGCCGACGCTCATTCACCAATCGTTTCGAATTTGAGGGACATCATGAACACAGCCTTTATCCTGATGGCCCAGTACGACGGCCAGGCGATTATCTCGCTGGAGCAGGTTTGCCGGGACTACTTCACGCACCTGACGCCCGACATGTTTCAACGCAAGGTGATGAGCGGGCAGATCAAGATCCCGATCACCCGCCTGGAACGTAGCCAGAAGTCGGCCAAGGGGATCCATATCACCGACTTGGCCGCGTATCTCGATCAACAGCGCGCAGCCGCGGTTAAGGAGAACAACCAGCTCAACGGGTTAAAACACGCCGTTTGAGCCATTTCATTGATGCGGCGCCCAGTTGGACGGGCGCCCTCAATATCTCTTCGTACCATTCCCACTTCACATAGCGATCACCCTTGCCACGTAGGTGGGTGTAGCGCCTCAGCGAATTCCAATCCCTGTGTCCTGAAACGCTCGACACCCGGGGAATATCCCAGTCCATTTCGAACAGACGGCTTACACCTTCGTGCCGGAGGTCATGGAAGTGCAGATTCTGGATATTCAAGATCTTGCAGGCCTTCGCCCAGGACGTGGAAATTGATTCAGGGCTATAGGGGAAAATATCTTCGCCGACACGGGGCATGGTCTGGAGGATTTTCCAGGCCTCGTCTGGCACGTAGCACCACACGTCGTTGCCGATCTTCTGGCCTGGGTTCTTCATATCGCGTACCAACACTCGCTGGCCGGGCTCGTCGAGGTCGTCCCAGCGAATCCGGGTGATTTCGTCGAGTCGGCGCGTCGAGAACAGCGCGAAGCCCACCACTTTCATCATGTTGATGATGCTTCGACGCCGAGCCTGCATGTCCTGGTAATGCTTCATGAGCTTGCCCAGCTCGTCCAGCGTAGGGCGCCGGTCACGCTCGCGGCTTTTCAAGTTGTAGCCGAGCTTGCGCAGTACGCGCCGTGCGCCCCCCATCGCCAGAGGATCAAGCTGATAACCCCAAGCGTCTTTGCCAATGGAAAGCACCGCACCGAGGTGGGCCAAGTCGTTGCCGGCGGTCTGCGGCTGTACGCCTCCCCCCTCGGGGCTCATTCGCCATAGCGCGTAATCGACCAGGCATTGCGTGTTGACCTGGGTATCGTCCAGCTTACCCATGTACGTTTCGCCAATGGCCGTGAGGGTTGCTCGTTTGGTCTTGCCCAGCGGCCGGGCTTTCTCAACCTCGATCAGGTACTGGTCAATCATCTCTTTGAGCGTGACGCCTTTGCGGCTCGCTCGCTCAATCGCACCAGGTTCATCCAGTTCGGATTCACGCTTTCGCGCCCAGGCCTGCGCCGCCTGTTTTCGGGCGAAGGTCTGGCTCTCTTGATAGACTTGCACTCCGTCGCGCTTGATGCGGATCTGAGCCGTGTAGCTAACAGACCCATCCGCCAGTTTTCTTGCCCTGATAGTCGCCATGTCAAAAGTGGTACGCGTCAGTTTTGAAGTGGTACATCGTACCACCGACCCCTCAAAAACGCCTGAAAACACCCGAAATCACGCCCAGAACACGTTGAAGAAAATGCTAGATAAACAGAGCTTTAGCCCAGTAAATACAAGGCCTACGCTGTCTCGGCGCTTTAGTGTTGCACCCATGATGGATTGGACCGACGCCCACTGTCGCTTCTTCCTGCGCATCCTCTCCAAACACGCCCTGCTCTACACCGAAATGGTCACCACCGGCGCCTTGCTCAACGGCGATCACGAACGCTTCCTGCGCCACCACGAAGCCGAACATCCCCTGGCGCTTCAATTGGGCGGCAGTGTCCCAGCCGATCTGGCCGCCTGCGCCCGCATGGCCCAGGAACACGGCTACGATGAGGTCAACCTCAACGTCGGCTGCCCGAGCGATCGAGTGCAGAACAACATGATCGGCGCCTGCCTGATGGGGCATCCTGAGTTGGTGGCCGATTGTGTGAAGGCGATGCGTGATGCGGTGTCGATTCCGGTGACGGTCAAGCATCGGATCGGGATCAACGGGCGGGACAGCTACGAGCAGTTGTGTGAGTTTGTCGGGACGGTGCGCGAGGCCGGATGTACGAGCTTTACCGTACATGCGCGGATTGCGATTCTGGAGGGGTTGTCGCCGAAGGAAAATCGCGACATCCCGCCACTGCGTTATGACGTGGCGGCGCGGCTGAAGGCGGACTTTCCGGAGCTGGAGATCGTGCTCAACGGCGGGATCAAGACGCTGGAGGCGTGTCATGAGCATTTGCGCACGTTCGACGGCGTGATGCTGGGGCGCGAGGCCTATCACAACCCGTATCTGTTGGCCGAGGTGGATCAACAACTGTTTGGCAGCACCGCTCCAGTCATCACCCGGGCCGAGGCGCTGGCGCAGTTGCGGCCATATATCGCCAATCACTTGGCCGCAGGCGGGGCGATGCATCACATCACCCGACACGTGCTGGGGCTCGGCACCGGTTTTCCGGGGGCGCGGCGGTTTCGGCAGTTGTTGTCGGTGGATATTCACAAGGCCAAGGATCCGTTGGCGCTGCTGGATCAGGCGGGGCAGTTGCTCGAAGGGCGTTAACCGTCACTTGCTTTGAACCTGCGTGCTGTTTTGGCATCGTATCTACCGATACCTGCCCGGCCTTTCAAACAACCGTTTTCTGGTTGTTGCCGCTGGGGCCATCGATCCCTCTTCACGCCCTTGAGTGGCTGCCGGCCCTCGGGTAATGTCAACAGACCCATAGGACAGAGCACGCTCATGACTTCCAAGCTGGAACAACTCAAACAATTCACTACCGTAGTGGCCGATACCGGCGACTTCGAAGCCATCGCCCGGGTTAAACCCGTGGATGCCACCACCAACCCCTCCCTGCTGCTCAAGGCCTCGGCCATTCAAGGCTACGCCGAGCTGCTGAACGCCTGTGTGGCGGATTGCAAAGGCGATGTAGGCCTGGCCAGCGACCGTTTCGCCGTGGCGGTTGGGCAAGAGATTCTGAAGGTGATTCCGGGGCGTATTTCCACCGAAGTGGATGCGCGCCTGTCGTTCGATACCGAAGCCATGTTGAAACGTGCGCATCGCCTGATCGACCTGTACGAAAAGGCCGGTATTGGCCGTGATCGCGTGCTGATCAAGATCGCGTCCACCTGGGAAGGTATTCGCGCCGCCGAGCAGTTGGAGCGTGAAGGCATCCAGTGCAACCTCACGCTGCTGTTCTCCTTCGCCCAGGCTGCGGCCTGTGCCGATGCCGGCGTGTTCCTGATTTCGCCCTTTGTCGGCCGCATCTACGACTGGTACAAGAAGGCCAATGGCAACGACTACACCGGTGCCGATGATCCGGGCGTGCAGTCGGTGACGCGCATCTACAACTATTACAAAGCCAATGACTACAAAACCGTGGTCATGGGCGCAAGCTTCCGCAACCTCAACCAGATCGAGCAACTGGCCGGCTGCGACCGCTTGACGGTCAGCCCGGATCTGCTGGAAAAACTGGCCGTCGACGAGGGCAAGCTGGAACGTAAACTGGCGCCTGGCCAAGCCGGCGAAGCGCGCTTGAGTCTCAATGAAGCGCAGTTCCGCTGGTTGTCCAACGAGGACGCCATGGCGACCGAGAAACTGGCTGAAGGCATTCGTCAGTTCGCTCGGGACCAGGAGAAGCTGGAGGCGTTGCTGCAAGCCAAGCTTTGAGGTGATTTCGAAGTAAGAAAAAGGGCGAACCTTGCTGGGTTCGCCCTTTTTTATATGCTTGGGAAGGTGGCGGCTGGCCGGACGTAATCGCGAGCAGGCTCGCTCCCACAGGGGGCTTTTGGGCGATTCGGAGATGGGGGTCGATGCAAGACCTTGTGGGAGCGAGCCTGCGCGCGATGAGGCCCGCTCAGTCTACGCAAACCGATGGATCAGGGCCGTTCCAGCGCACTCACCAGGTCATGAAACGCTTCACGATTGGAATCGTTCAGCCCCATGAGAATCTTGTGGGCTTCGAGCACCTTGATCCGCACTTCCTCTTCCGATTGATCCTGATCAGGCAGATCGTCCAGGCACTCAGGGCATGGCACGGGATCGCCCACGATATTGAACACCTGGTCGAAGCCCATGGATTGCAGCAGACGGGTGATGTCGTTGTGGGTGGTGACGACGGTCGGCAGCAGGCCGACCTTTTGCCGCGACAGGATCGACAGCTTGGCCAGCAGGCCCAGGGTGGTGCTGTCGATGCTGCGGGTTTCGGTCAGGTCGATCACGATGGCGTTGAAGTTCAACGCGGTGAAGATCCGCTCAATAGTCGCATCCAGCGCCGAACAGAGGGTCAGGCGCACTTCACCGACAAACTTCAGGACAAAGGTGCCGTCCTGCTCGGCGAACTGGATTCTACCGGTACTCATCAAAGATTCCTGCTCAACACTAACAGGGCGATATCATCCGGCATCTCCCCTAGCGTGGCTAATCCAAACACTTGACGCAAGCCTTCCAGGCTGCCGCCCGCTGCGCTTACCCGTTCAGGCAAGGCCGCTTCTTTCTCTTTGAGTGTAGGTTCTGACAAAAGGTCCAGAATGCCATCAGACATCAGCGTCAGGCTGAAGGTCGACGGCAGTTCCAGCACGTGGTCTTCGTAGGTAGCCTCATTGAACAGGCCCACCGGCAAACCACGCCCTTCCAGGTAACGAACACTGTCTGGCGTATACAACACAGGCAACGGCAGATGACCGCCGATACTGTAGGTCAACAAACCCGTCTCCTCGTCGATGACTCCGCCGACCATTGTGACGTGTTTACCCAGCTTACAACTGATCAGGCCCCGGTTGATATGCCCAAGAACTTCTGAGGGTTTGAACTCTGGCAATGTGCCGTTGCGCTTGGACTCGAACAACAGGCGTGTGGTCATGAACTTCAACAGCACCGTCACGAACGCTGACGATGCGCCGTGGCCGGAAACGTCCGCCAGATAGAACGCCACGCGACGTTCATCTACCCGGAAATAGTCCACAAAATCTCCCGACAGATACAACGACGGGATGATCTGGTGGGCAAAACGGAAATCGTCGACGGTCCAAGGGCTGACCGGCAACATGTTCATCTGCACCTGGCGGCCGGCGTTCTGGTCTTCCTGCAGCAGGTTCAGGCTGGCTTCCAGCTCGCGGTTGGCGGTTTCCAGCTTTTCGCGGTAACGCTGGTTCTCCACCAGCAGGCGTGAACGGTCCAAGGCCCGACGCACCGAGTGTTCGAGCACGGCCAGGTCTTCAAGGGGCTTGATCAGGTAATCGGCCGCGCCCAAGCGTAACGCCTCGACCGCGTCATTCATCACGCCCGCACCCGAAACCACGATGACCGGGGTCTGCGAGGAAAGCTCGGTGACCTGGCGAATGAGTTCGAGTCCGCCCATCTGCGGCATGCGCAGGTCGCAGATGACCAGGTCGGGCTTGTCTTGCTCGAATACCTGAAGACCCTGTTGACCGTTGCTGGCCTGCAGGACGCTGAAACCGCTGTCTTCCAAGTAGGCTGCGAGGCTGGCTCGCACCACTTCGTCATCATCGATTATCAGCAGCGTGGCACTGGTTTTTGGCATGTGGGCAAACGGCGCCAGAATTAGGTTGGCGTAGCGGGCTGGGCAACCGGGCCTGGCGCTCACTACTGGATTCGCTTTCTAGCCTCTCTGTCGTACCGGGTGCAGGCCCTTGTCCTACACACAGTTACATCAGAGGTGCCCTTCTAAGGCGCAGACGGTACTCCCATCCGCGGGGTGTTTCAAGCTCATGCAGATAGCCGCTTGCCGTCTTGGTTTGTCAAAGTACAGAGAGTTATAAGAACCGAGCGAAGCGTAACTCAATGGAAGGTTCGATCCTTGCCAAAACGGCGTGCCAAAGCAAAGAAGGCGGCCTCAAGGGCCGCCTTCCTGCGTGCAGGTCGAAATCAGAAATCGTCTTCGACCTGGCCGTCCTTGACCTTGAATTCGCGGTTCTGCAGGAAGGCGTTGCGGATAAACACGTACTTGTCGCCGCTCACCAGTTTTTCGGCAGACAGCAGGCTGGCGCGGGTGTCGACGATGTTCAAGCCGAAGATCGAGTTACGCACCGAGACGTTGTCGATATAACGATAAGGGGCCGTGTAGTCATCGACAAGCTTGGCCGGCGCGTCGCGCAGGGTGCTTGGACCCAACAACGGCAGCATCACGTACGGACCACTGCCGACTCCCCAATAACCCAGGGTCTGGCCGAAATCTTCATCGCTGCGTTGCAGGCCCATATGGGTGCCCACGTCGAAGAAGCCCAACAGGCCGAAGGTGGTGTTGAAGATCAACCGGGCCGTGTCGACCCCGGCAGCAGCCGGCTTGGCCTGCAATACATTGTTGGCCAGGTTGCCCACATCACCGATGTTGCGGAACATGTTGTGGATGCCGTCTTCGAGAAACTGTGGCGTCACGTACTGATAACCCTGGGCCAGCGGCTTGAGCGCGTAGGTATCAACGGTGTCGTTGAAGGTAAAGATCGGGCGGTTGATGCTTTCCCAAGGATCGTCTTCCGTAGCGGCCTGGGCGGCGAACGGAACCAGCAGGACGCAGGCAGAGAAGCACAACTGAGCTAGACAATGGCTCCAGCGCATAGGGGAAAACTCCTTGGATTATTCAGGCAAGGGCGCCGAGCCCAGGCGGTAAGGGCGCTAGTATAAAGCGGAACGCCTGGATAGACAGCACTGAAAGAGAAGCTGACTGTAGGATCTTTCCGCAATCTAACGCCATCATTTCACTGTCATTGGACTGTCATTGACGAAGGTTAGGCTGCGAGATATTTCAAGGACGCTCCCATGCCCCGCGCCGAAACCCTGCCCCTGCCCGCACCCAGCCTGACCGCCGTACTGTTTGGCTTGAGCGGTTGCCTGGTGGATTTCGGGGCAAGGGCGCGACAGTCAGGTGCAATACCTACTGAGCATTCGCAGCCGACCCCCGGTGCCCTCGAAAGCCTGCGTCTTTTGCAGCTTCAGGAGACTCCCTGCGCCTGGCTCGACGAGCTGCCACCGGCCGTCAGTCATAGCCTGGCAGCTTCGTTACCGGCGTGGATCAAAGCGCCGCAACTTCCAGCAACAAATTATCCTTGGCCGGCCCCGCATGCTTGCTGGCAGGCCTTGATGGCATTAAACGTCCAGCAATTGGACGGTTGCGTGCTGGTCAGCGGTGAGCCTCGTTTGTTGCAGTCGGGGCTCAATGCAGGTTTGTGGACCATCGGGCTGGCCTCCTGCGGCTCGCTGTGTGGTCTGGCACCGAACGAATGGCAGGTCCTGAGCCAACAGGAACGGGAGACCAAGCGCGCGAAGGCGACCGTGCAGCTGTTCGGCCTGGGCGTGCATTCGGTGATCGATCATCTGGGTGAACTCGACACCTGCCTGGCGGATATCAGCCTGCGTCGGCTCAAAGGCGAAAAGCCCTGACCGAGATCATGCAAGGTGCACGAGGGTGGATTACTCTTAAGGCAAGCCACGGACTTTTGACGCACCGTCGCGGTCCATGGCTGTGCCTATCAATAAAGGGAGTACGCCAATGCCTGCCCGCGAACTGCAGAAACAACTTGATGAACTGCGCGAGCAATTGGAACAGAACCCGCCGCTTTCCGAGCCGGAGCGCGAGAATCTGCATCAACTGATGATGCAGCTCGAAGCCGAG
This sequence comes from Pseudomonas hefeiensis, assembly GCF_030687835.1. Taxonomy (NCBI): domain Bacteria; kingdom Pseudomonadati; phylum Pseudomonadota; class Gammaproteobacteria; order Pseudomonadales; family Pseudomonadaceae; genus Pseudomonas; species Pseudomonas hefeiensis. Next base: position 2,098,854 of record NZ_CP117449.1, on the reverse strand, counting down.
ATCGAACTGGATAATAAGCTTCAGAATGCTGACCTGGTCGATGGCGTGAACCTGGCCGTCGAGCGCTTCGAACTGGATCACCCTACCATTGCCGGGACCTTGCGCAACATCGTGCAAGCCTTGGGCAACATGGGGATCTGAACCCTTCAAATGCAAAAAGCCCTGCTATCGCTAGCGGGGCTTTTTCAGTTTTCACGATATGAAACGCAATCCCCTGTGGGAGCGGGCTTGCTCGCGAAGGCGATGGTACATCCAACACCGATGTCGATTGACATACCGCATTCGCGAGCAAGCCCCCTCCCACATTAGATCTTTATTGCCGGACCAGGCGATGGTTCGGCAGTTGTACCTCTTCAGTACTGCGATACGGGTTGATGTCCAGCCCACCCCGGCGCACATAACGCGCATACACCGTCAACTTTTCCGGCTTGAGTAGCCGCTGCAGGTCGAGAAAAATCCGTTCCACGCACTGCTCATGAAAATCCGAATGCTGGCGGAAGCTGACGATGTAGGCCAGCAGGCTGGCAGGGTCCAGCGCCGCGCCGCGATATTGCACCGCCACGCTGCCCCAGTCTGGCTGGCTGGTCACCGGGCAATTGGATTTGAGCAGATGGCTGTGCAGGCTTGCCTCCACGATGCGCGAATCATCGCAACGCAGCAGCTCCGGGCGCGGATGCTCGTAAGAGTCGACGGTGATGTCCAAGTCATCGATGCACACGCCGGGCAATGCCACGACACCTTCACCTTCCACGTCCTTCAGGCTACGGATCCGCACGCCGACGGGTTTGCCCGCAGCCGCAGACAAGTCCTGGCGCAGGGTCGCTTCCAGGCTCGCGGTATCAGCGAATGGTGTCTGGTTCAGCGAGTTGAGGTACAGCTTGAAGGATTTGGATTCGATGATGTTCGGTGAGTCCGCCGCAATTGCGAATTCGCCAATGGCCACTACCGGTTTGCCGGACGGCAGCAGCCATGACAGCTCGAAACAGTTCCAGAAATCCACGCCCTTGTACGGCAGGGTCTCGGCCGTCAGACCCAGTTCCGCCCATTTCGCGGTGCGCGGGATCGGGAACAGCAATGACGGCGTGTACGTGGCAATGTATTCGCTGGATTTGCCCAGCGGCGAATGTTCGGCTGCGGGATGCATGACGGAAACCTGACTGAAGAATCAGCAGATTCTATCAGCCTTTGCCCCAGCCTTTGAGTGCTTACTGACTGACTGTCAGCTTGCCTTTCATCCCGGCCTGGTAATGGCCAGGCACATTACAGGCGAACTCCAGCCGCATGGTCTTGTTGAAGGTCCAGGTCAGCTCGGCGGTTTTGCCCGGCTCCACCAGCACACTGTTGGGGTCTTCATGGCGCATACCGGCCTGCCCGTGGGCCATGGAGCCATGAGCCATCCCCTGCTTCATCGCGGTCGGGGTCAACTGTCCGCTCTGTTGCATCTTGAGCATTTCCTGCTGATGTTGGGCGTGCATCGCGGCATTGCCCAGGTTGAACTCATGCAGCAACTGACCTTTATTGATCAGGACGAACCGAACGGTCTCCCCTGCCTTGATATCAAGTGCGCCGGGATCGAAGGTCATATCCCCCATCACCACATCGATGCTGCGACTGGCCTTGGCCGCCGACGCAGGCTGGCCGAAATCAAAATGGCCCGGTGACGCCCACGATGGTGCGCTGAGCACCAGTGCAAAGGCGGTCAGGATCAAGCGGTTTGCCATTAACATGTCCATACTCCTGTCAGATTCAGCCTGTGGGCACTCTATACCTGCACGCCTGCCAATCGGCTGACGGCTCGATTACAACTTTGTCAGGTAGAGCCACGGCCACGCCCGACGCGGTATAACGCCCTCGTTCCAACAACGCCTTGAGCTGCCCATGAAACTGTTGATCGTCGAAGACCAAACCAAAACCGGCCAATACCTGCGCCAGGGCCTGACCGAAGCCGGGTTCAACGCCGATCTGGTGGCCGATGGCATTACCGGTCAGCAATTGGCCTTGAGCGGTGAATATGCCTTGCTGATCCTCGATGTGATGCTGCCCGGCCGCGATGGCTGGCAGATTCTGCAGGCCGTGCGCGGGGCCGGCCTGGATACGCCGGTGCTGTTTCTCACCGCGCGGGATGCGGTTGAGGATCGTGTACATGGCCTGGAGTTGGGCGCCGACGACTACCTGGTCAAACCCTTTGCCTTTTCCGAATTGCTGGCGCGAGTGCGCAGCCTGTTGCGCCGAGGCAGCTCGACGCCTCAGGAAACCAGCCTGCGACTGGCGGACCTGCGCCTGGACCTGATCCGCCGCCGCGTCGAACGTAGCGGCCGGCGCATCGACCTCACCGCCAAGGAATTCGCTTTGCTGGAGCTGCTCCTGCGTCGCCAGGGCGAGGTCCTGCCCAAATCCCTGATTGCTTCCCAAGTCTGGGACATGAACTTCGACAGCGACACCAACGTCATCGAAGTCGCAATACGGCGCCTGCGAATCAAGATCGACGATGACTTCCCTAGCAAGCTGATCCACACCGTGCGGGGAATGGGGTATGTCCTTGAAGAGCGCAACCTGTGAGGGGGCGTTGGTCGCTGAGCAGCCGACTAGCACTGCTGTTCGCCGCCTGTACCGCCGTGGTGTCACTGTTTGCCGGCGTGCTGTTCAGCCGGGGCAGCGAGGCGCACTTCATCGAGCTGGATCAGCAACTGCTTGAAGGCAAGCTGATCGGCCTGCGCCGCGCCCTGCAAGGGCTTGATGCCGAGCAGACCAAAAGCCGTCTGGCAGATGAACTCAGTCGCCAAGCCGACCTGGCCTTGCGCATCAAAGGTAGCGATGGGGTGCGCTGGTACGACAATTCGCTGCGGATTCCGGCGCAGTTGGCGGAGCGTCCTGGCCTGTCCACCCTCAGTGACGCCGAGACTGATTACCGGGTGTTGGATGCGCCGCTGTACCCCGAGCGTCCGGATTCGCCGCAACTGACGCTGCTGCTGGACATCACCCACCACCAGCACTTCCTGCAGCGCATGCAGCGCCTGATCTGGTTGACGGTCGGCCTGTCCGCCCTGGCTACCGCCCTGCTCGGCGCCTGGGCCGCCCGTCGCGGCTTGCGGCCGTTACGACGCATGGGGGCCATCGCCGGCAGCGTCTCGGCCCGTTCTCTCAATGCCCGACTGCCGGAAGAACACATGCCCGCCGAACTGGCGGAACTGGCCCACAGCATCAATGACATGCTCCGACGCCTCGACGATGCGTTTCAACGGCTCTCGGCGTTCTCTGCCGACATCGCCCATGAATTGCGCACCCCGTTGTCGAATCTGTTGACCCACACCCAGGTCACCCTCACCCGCGAACGCTCGCTGGAGGACTATCGCGAAGCGTTGCACAGCAATCTTGAAGAGCTGCAATGGATGGCGCAGTTGGTCAACGACATGCTCTATCTGGCCAAGGCTGACCACGGCTTGCTGGCACCCAGCCGCGAACCGCTGGAACTGGCTCAGGAAGTGGATCTGCTGCTGGAGTTTTTCGCGCCGCTGGCCGAAGACGTCCACGTTCGTTTAAGCCGCGAAGGCAACGCTCGCATCGAGGGAGACCGCAGCATGTTGCGCCGGGCCCTGTCCAACTTGCTGGACAATGCTTTGCGCTTCACGCCTAACGGTGGCGAAGTACGGGTACATATTGTCGAGGGTGTTCGACAGGTGCATGTGAACGTGGAGAACAGCGGTAACGGGATTTCAGCGGACTTGCTGCCGCGTCTGTTCGACCGTTTCTATCGCGCCGACCCGGCTCGCCAGGAAGGCAGCAGCGAACACGCTGGGCTGGGACTGGCCATCACCCGCTCGATCATCCGCGCCCATGGCGGGCAGATCCGCTGCGAATCGGCCGATGGCTGGACGCGGTTTTTGATTGAGTTGCCGAAGGGGGATTAAGCCCGACGCAATCCCTGGTGGCGAGGGGATTTATCCCCGCTGGGCTGCGAAGCAGCCCCAATACAGTCAACTCAACCTGCCTGCTACACCCAGATGCCAGGGTTTAGGGCCGCTTCGCGACCCAGCGGGGATAAATCCCCTCGCCACAGAGAGTGTCGACTTGGCACAAGGTTTTGCACTGATTCAGGAATACCGCAACGCCTGCGCCGGCTCGACCTTCGCCGCACGCCAGGCCGGGTAAACCGTGGCGAGGAAGCTCAGGATGAACCCGGCCGAGCAGATCAGCAGCACATCACCGCGTTGAAGCTCCGAGGGCAGGTTGCTGACGAAATACACGTCGGAACTGAAAATATGCTGGCCCGTTACCCTTTCCACCCAACCTACCAGGTCACTGACGTTCAAGGCCGCAATCACCCCGAGCACGCCGCCGACCAGTGTACCGACCACGCCAATCACCGTGCCCTGGACCATGAAGATCGCCATGATCTGCCGCGGCGTCGCGCCGATAGTGCGCAGGATCGCGATATCCGCGCCCTTGTCATTAACCACCATGATCAGGGTCGCGATGATGTTGAACGCCGCCACCGCGACAATCATCAATAACAGCAGGCCGATCATGGTTTTTTCCATCTTCATGGCACTGAACAGGCTGCCCCTGAGTGTGGGTCCAGTCGTCGGCCTTGTAGCCCGCGCCGAGGCCTGTGGCGATGTCGCCGGAAACTTGCGGCGCGGCGTAGAGGTCCTTGACCGCCAGGCGCACGCTTTGCACCTGATTCGGCTGCCAATGCTGCATTTGCGCAGCGTCGGCCACGTGGATCAGCGCCATGGAGCCATCCAGCTCGGCGCCAACCTTGAACACGCCGACCACATTCAAGCGCTGCATCCGCGGAGTGATGCCGCCCGGCGCGGTGCTGATTTCCGGCACGATCAGGGTCAGTTTGTCACCGACGTTCAAACGGAAGCGCCGGGCGGTGATTTCGCCGATCACCACGCCAAATTCGCCTGGTTTCAAGGCATCGAGACGCCCCTGGACAATATGCTGGGCGACAATCGACACTTTGCCTTCCTGGGCCGGGTCGATGCCGCTGATCTGGATCGGCTGCATCGCGCCTTTATGGCTGAGCATGCCTTCCATTTCAGTAAACGGCACGGCGGCGATCACCTCAGGATTTTTCAGCGCCGCGGCGGCCACCGGCTGCCAGTCGTCGATCGGCTTGACGCCGACGATGGTGGCGTGGGGCACCATACCCAGGATGCGCGAGCTCATTTCGCGCTGGAAGCCGTTCATCACCGACAGCACCACGATCATCGCCAGCACCCCCAGGGCGAGGCCGATCATCGAGGTCATGGAAATGAACGAAACAAAGCGATTGCGGCGCTTGGCGCGGGTATAGCGCGTGCCGATGAAGATCGATAACGGTCTGAACATTCGCGGGGCACCGTATGAAAATTAAAGACCCGGCGCTTGCAGCAAGCGCCGGGTTTCGGTCGGTCAAATGGGCGTCAGGCAACCTTCCTGCAAGTGCAGGACGCGGTCCATCTGCCGGGCCAGGTTCATGTCGTGGGTCACCACCAGGAATGCGGTACGCATTGACGTACTGAGTTCCAGCATCAGGTCCTGAATGCCTTGGGCGGTGTGGGAGTCGAGGTTACCGGTCGGCTCGTCGAGCATGACCAGCCCCGGCTTGTTGACCAGGGCCCGGGCAATCGCCACGCGCTGGCGCTCGCCACCGGACAACTCTGCCGGCTTATGTTCCAGGCGATGACCCAATCCGACCCGCTCCAGCAACGCCGTGGCCCGCTGCCGGGCTTCGGGAATCGCGGTGCGACCGATCAACAGCGGCATGCAGACATTCTCCAGCGCGGTGAACTCAGGCAGCAAATGGTGGAACTGGTAAACGAAGCCCAGGGAACGGTTGCGCAGCAGGCCACGGGCCTTCTCATTCAGCGCCGAGAGTTCTTCGCCCGCCAGCCAGACACTGCCGGCGGTCGGTGTATCGAGGCCACCCAACAGATTGAGCAAGGTACTTTTGCCCGACCCGGAGGTGCCGACAATCGCCACACGCTCGCCCGGATGCAGCTCCAGCTGCAAGCCCGACAACACCACCACCGACTCCGGCCCCTCCTCGTAGGATTTGCCCAGGTTACGGCAGCTCAAGATTGCTTTTTCACTCATGCCCGACTCACTCATAACGTAACGCCTCCGCAGGCTGGGTGCGCGCGGCACGCCAGGCTGGATACAGGGTGGCGAGGAAACTCAGGACCAACGCGGCGCCGCAGACCATCAATACATCGTCCGTCTGCAACTGCGACGGCAGGTAGTCGATGAAATACACGTCGGCGTTGAGAAACTTGTGCCCGATCAAGCCTTCGAGTGCGGCAATCGCGGCACTGACGTTCAGCGCGGCAAACATCCCGACCAAGGCGCCGACCACCGTACCGATCACGCCAATGACCGTACCCTGGACCATGAAGATCCGCATGATCTGCCCCGGCGTGGCGCCCAAGGTACGCAGGATGGCGATATCGCCTTTCTTGTCGTTCACCACCATTACCAGGGTGGAGATGATGTTGAACGCGGCCACGGCGACGATCAGCAATAAAAGCAGGCCGATCATGGCTTTTTCCATGCGAATTGCCTGGTACAGGTTGCCGTGGGTGCGCGTCCAGTCCCGGGCGTAATAGCGGTCTTCGCCAAGTTGCTGGGCGATGGTCCAGGCAACCCGCGGTGCCTGAAACAGATCGTCGAACTTCAACCGCAGGCCCTGGACCTGATCCGGCTTCCAGCGATGCAGACGAGCCAGGTCCTGAAGATTGGTGACGCCCAGGTAACCGTCCAGCTCTCCAGCGCCGACATGGAAAATACCGACGACGGTAAAGCGCTTCATGCGCGGGAACATTCCGCCCGGGGTCACGGTGACTTCCGGCGCAACGAACGTCAGCTTGTCGCCGATGGCGGCGCCGAGCTTGGCCGCCGCCTTGTCGCCGATGACGATGCCGAAGCTGCCTGGCGCCAGGTCGTCGAGTTTGCCCTGCTTCATGAAGTTGTCGATGATCGACACCTGCCGCTCAAGCCCAGGGTCAATGCCATTGAGCAAGACCTTGGAAACCTTGCCATTGTGCGTCAGCAGCCCTTGCATCTGGGTGAACGGCGCAACAGCCAGCACCTGCGGGTTCTGCTTGACCTTCGCGGCCAGGCTCGGCCAGTCGCTGATGGCTTCGCCGGTTTCGAGGGTGGCGTGGGGCACCATGCCCAACACGCGGGTGCGCATTTCATGGTCGAAACCGTTCATCACCGACAGCACGACGATCATCACGACCACGCCAAGGGCCAGCCCGATGATTGAAGTCAGGGAAATGAACGATACGAAATGATTGCGACGTTTTGCACGGGTATAACGCGTGCCGATAAATACGAAGAGAGGTCTGAACATGTCGGGGCTTGTTCGGAGGGAAAAGGAACGTCCTTGTGGCGGGGGTCACAAACCAGCTTTACACTCAGACCACCGCCGCTACCATGGGTTCGCCATGTCGACATTAGATGAAGAAGATCGCCGCGAATACTACCGTATCGAGGACACGATCGCACTGGAAATTCGGCCCCTCTCCATTCCTGAAGCTGCTGGCCAGGAAGTGTTGCAGGATGCTTCTCCACTGTTCAATCTGCTCAGCGAGCTGCACCTGAGCGAATTCGAATCGCAGCACCTGCTGCGCCAGATCAGCGAGCGCGAGCGCAGCATCGCCGCGTACCTGAAAGTCATGCACAAACGCATCGATCTGCTCAGCCAGGTCATCGCCCTGACCGCACTCGGAGAAATCGGCGAGCCGCAGCCGGTGATCATTTCCGAAGGCGGCATTGACTTCCAATCCCCCAGCCCCATTGCCGTCGGCGCGCACCTGTCGATCAAGATGGTGCTGATGCCCCAGGCGCTGGGGCTGTTGCTCCGGGCCCGGGTTACTCATTGCGACCCCAAGGACGACGGCTATGACGTGGGCACCGAGTTCGAACGCCCCACCGATGCCCAGCGTCAGTTGCTGGCCCGCTACATCCTGCAGAAGCAGGCGCAGGAGCGGCGCCTGGCGCGAGAACTGAACGAATCAGGCATCAATAAGGAAGAACCGTGACCCTCATTTATGGCCACCGCGGCGCCAAGGGCGAAGCGCCAGAAAACACCCTGACCGGTTTCCAGGAATGCCTCAAGCACGGCGTGCGCCGATGCGAGCTGGACCTGCACCTTTCAATGGACGGCGAGTTGATGGTGATCCACGACCCGACCCTCAAGCGCACCACCGATCGCCGGGGCAAGGTCGTGGAGCATTCGGCCGCCGAGCTGGTGACCTACGACGCGCGCAAGGGTGGCCCGGGCTGGATCAAGCCGTGCCCGATCCCGCGCCTGGAGGAACTGTTCGAAAAATGTGATTTCGAGCATTGGCAACTGGAGGTCAAGAGCGCCTCACGCACCCGCGCCGCTGCCACCGTGCTGGGGATTCGCGAAATGGCCGAGCGTTTCGGGTTGCTGGAAAAAATCACCATCACCTCAGGCTCCCGCGAAGTACTCAAGGCGGCCCTGGACCTGACCCCGGACATCTCCCGCGGGCTGGTGGCCGAATACGCCTGGCTCGACCCGCTGAAGGTCGCCCAGAGTTATGGCTGTGAGATTCTGGCGCTCAACTGGACCCTGTGTACGCCGGAACGCCTGATCAAGGCGCAGCGTCAGGGGTTGCATGTGTCGGTGTGGACGGTCAACGAGCCCGCGCTGATGCGCAGGCTCGCCGACTTCGGCGTTGACAGCCTGATTACAGACTTTCCCGGTTTGGCCACTGCCACCCTCGAGAATTGCTGAAATCGGTCTCCCCGGCCGGCTCAGGCCACCGGCCGGAGCCGCTCAAAAAAGCCGGTTGAGCCCGTCATAGGCCGCTACCCGATAGGCTTCGGCCATGGTCGGGTAGTTGAACGTCGTGTTGACGAAATACTTCAGCGTGTTCAGCTCACCCGGCTGGTTCATGATCGCCTGGCCGATGTGAACGATCTCCGACGCCTGGTAACCGAAGCAGTGCACGCCCAGCACTTCCAGCGTCTCGCGGTGGAACAGGATCTTCAGCATGCCCTGCGGCTCTCCGGCGATCTGCGCCCGCGCCATGCTCTTGAAGAAGGCCTTGCCCACTTCATAGGGCACCTTGGCCTGGGTCAGCTCCTGCTCGTTCTTGCCGATCGAGCTGATCTCCGGAATGGTATAGATGCCGGTCGGTACATCGTTGACGAAGCGCCAGCTCCCGTTGTCGACAATGCTGCCTGCCGCCGAGCGGCCCTGGTCATGGGCGGCGCTGGCCAGGCTCGGCCAACCGATAACGTCACCTGCGCCGAAGATGTTCGTCACGCAGGTGCGGTAGTTCTCGTCAACTTCGATCTGCCCACGGCTGTTGACCTTCACGCCGATGTTTTCCAGACCCAGGGTGTCGGTGTTGCCAGTGCGGCCATTGCACCAGAGCAAGGCATCGGCCTTGATTTTCTTGCCGGACTTGAGGTGCAGGATCACGCCGTTGTCCACGCCTTCGACGCGGTCATAGTCCTCGTTGTGACGCACGGTGATGTTGTTGTTACTGAAGTGATAGCTCAGGGCCTGGGAGATTTCCGAGTCCAGGAAGCTCAGCAACTGGCCGCGGTTATCCACCAGTTCGACCAGCACACCCAGGCCGCTGAAGATCGAGGCGTATTCGCAACCGATCACCCCGGCGCCGTAGACAATCAGCTTACGCGGGGTATGGCCCAGGCTCAGGATGGTGTCGCTATCGTAGATACGCGCGTGGTTGAAATCGATATCGGCCGGACGATAGGGGCGCGAGCCGGTGGCGATGATGATGTGCTTGGCCACCAGCTTTTCGACCACGCCATTGCCGCAAACCACTTCAACGGTCTGCTCGTCGGCAAAGCTGCCGGTGCCGAAAAACACGTCGACACGGTTGCGGGCGTAGTAACCGGTGCGCGAGGCGACTTGCTTGGAGATCACCTTCTCGGCGCTCTTGAGCACATCCGGGAAGGAGAACCAGCGCGGCTCGCCGATGGCGCGGAACATCGGGTTGGTGTTGAACTGCATGATCTGCCGGACCGAGTGACGCAAGGCCTTGGACGGGATGGTGCCCAAGTGGGTGCAGTTGCCGCCGACCTGCCGACGGCTGTCGACCATCGCGACCTTGCGCCCTGCCTTGGCGGCGTTCATTGCCGCGCCCTCTCCCGCCGGGCCGGAACCCAATACCACCACGTCGTAGTTGTAGACAGCCATGCGTACTCCTCAGAACAGGCCGCGGCACCACATTTGGCACCACGGCTAAATCATGCCGGCCAGCGACATGAAGGAACAATTTGGGGCCGGTTCATAAGCCCGGCCACAGTCTATAGAAGCGTCAACGCCGCGCACATTACCCCTTGGTCGCGTCGTAGGCTAGTTTTGCCTGCGCTATTTCGCCACAGGTAGCCTTTCATTGCGCTGTCGTTATTGGCTTTTCGCGCTGCTTATGCGTTCAAACGTATCATTGGTACGAGTCAAAAAACGATCGCCATCGCGCAGCACGAAAAATACCCCGACACCGTGTTTTTCGGCATAGTCCCAACCCCGTTCGGGACCGAGAATCAGCAACAGCGTCGATAGTCCATCGGCCATCAACGCCGAAGGATGAATCACCGTGACTGACGCCAGGTTGTGTAGGACCGGCGTACCGGTGCGGCCGTCAAAGGTGTGGGAATAACGCTTGCCGCCCTGCTCGAAATATTTACGGTAGTCACCCGAGGTGGAAACCCCGTAGCCGTTGACCTCGATGACACGCTCGGCCACCCTCCGGTCGTCCCGAGGTTCTTCGAGGGCGATACGCCAGGCCGCACCATCGGGTTTGCGTCCGGCGGCCTTGAGTTCGCCAGTGACCTCGACCAGATAACTGTCGATGCCCAAGGCCTTGAACCTGGCAGCGATACGGTCGACGGCATAACCAGCAGCGAGGCTGTTGAAATCGACTTCCACCGCAGCGTCTTTGCACAAGCGGTCGCCGTCGATGCACAGATGACCATACCCGACGCGTTGGCGCACCACGGCCAGGGCTTCTGCGGTCGGTACTTTCTCTTCTCGGGACTGGGGACCGAAGCCCCACAGGTTCAGCAGCGGCTCCACGGTCAGGTCGAACGAGCCATCGCTTTGAGCCGACAACTGCTCGCCCACGCGGATCAGCTCCAGGACCGGGCCGGGCATGAGCTGACAGCTATTGGCCGGCAACGCATTGAAACGTTCGATGTCCGAATCGCTGCGATAGGTAGAGAACTGTCGATCCACTTGCCCAAGGATGCTTTCCACCTCGGCCTGCACCTCCTTCGGACCGGGCGCGGCGGAACGCCTGACGTACTGGATGGAGTAACGGCTACCCATGGTCGGTCCATCAAAGCGCTCCAGGCTCTCGCCGCTGCCGCAGCCAGCCAGGGCCCCGAGCAAGACCACAAGCCCCATCCACCGTCCAGTTAACAAATCTTCATCCCCCCTCGAAACCACGCCGGCCATTATGAACGCCAGTGCACACAAAAAAACCCGCGGGAGCCAATGGAGCCCTGTGAGAGCCAATGGAGCCCTGTGGGAGCAAAGCTTGCTCGCGATGAACGATGACTCGGTCTTGCAGTTGAACCGCATCGCCTGGATCGCGAGCAAGCTTTGCTCCCACAGGTTCCAGGGCTCCTGGGCTCCTGGGCTCCTGGGTTCCTGGGTTCCTGGGCTCCTGGGTTCCAAGGTTCCAAGGTTCCAAGGTTCCTGCAAGCCTCCCACAGGGGTGCAGCGCCTTCATACAAGATTTACCAGAACGAGTAGCTACCCATGTCTTCCAACACCAGCAACGGCAAGGCGATTTTCCGGGTTGTCAGCGGCAACTTCCTGGAGATGTTCGACTTCATGGTCTACGGCTTCTACGCCACGGCCATCGCCAAGACGTTCTTCCCCACCGACAGCGCTTTCGCCTCGCTGATGCTGTCCCTGGCCACATTTGGCGCCGGGTTCTTGATGCGCCCGCTGGGGGCGATTTTTCTCGGTGCCTACATCGACCGGCACGGCCGCCGCAAAGGCTTGATCATCACCTTGGCGATGATGGCCGCTGGCACCGTGCTTATCGCCTGTGTGCCGGGTTACGCCACCCTCGGCGTGGCGGCACCGCTGTTGGTGCTGCTGGGGCGACTGCTGCAAGGCTTCTCCGCTGGCGTTGAGCTGGGTGGCGTGTCGGTGTATCTGGCGGAAATTTCCACGCCGGGGCGCAAGGGTTTCTTTGTCAGTTGGCAATCGGCCAGTCAACAGGCCGCCGTAGTGTTCGCCGGTCTGCTGGGTGTTGGCCTCAATCACTGGCTGAGCCCCCTGGAGATGGGCGAATGGGGCTGGCGCGTGCCGTTCCTGGTGGGTTGCATGATCGTGCCGGTGATATTCGTGATCCGTCGTTCACTGGAAGAAACACCTGAGTTCCAAGCGAGAAAGCATCGTCCTTCCTTGTCGCAAATCATCCGTTCCATCGGTCAGAACTTCGGCATCGTCCTGGCCGGCATGGCGCTGGTGGTGATGACCACGGTGTCGTTTTACCTGATCACGGCGTACACACCGACCTTCGGTAAAGCCGAACTGAACCTGTCGGACCTGGATGCGTTGCTGGTCACAGTATGCATCGGTCTGTCGAACTTCTTCTGGCTGCCGGTGATGGGAGCTTTTTCCGACAAGATCGGACGCAAGCCCTTGCTGCTGGGTGCGACTATTCTGGCGATCCTCACGGCATATCCCGCGCTGTCCTGGCTGGTGGCGAACCCCAGCTTCAGTCATTTGTTGATCGTGGAGTTGTGGCTGTCGTTTCTGTATGGATCGTACAACGGCGCCATGGTAGTCGCCTTGACGGAAATCATGCCGCTCGAAGTGCGCACCACCGGCTTCTCTCTGGCTTATAGCCTGGCAACAGCGACCTTCGGCGGATTTACCCCAGCGGCCTGTACTTATCTGATTCATGTGTTGGGCAACAAGGCCGCGCCGGGGATATGGCTCAGTGGGGCGGCGGTGCTGGGGTTGATTGCTACCCTGGTGCTGTTCAAGGGTAATCGGCATGAACTGCGGACTGCACAGGCCTTGGCGGCGAGCGGTGCCTGACAGATTGCTATCGCGAGCAGGCTCGCTCCCACAGGGATTTACGCGCTCCAATGTGGGAGCGAGCCTGCTCGCGATGAGGCCAGCCCAGGCGACAGAAAACCCAGACAAAAAAACGCCCCGACAAGTCGGGGCGTTTTCATGGGCGGCTAAGGCTTAGCGCGGGAACGCTGGCGGGTTGACACCGGCCATGTCTTCCATCACGCGAACGACCTGGCAGCTATAACCGAACTCGTTGTCGTACCAAACGTACAGCACAACGCGGTTGTCCTGAACGATGGTTGCTTCAGCGTCGACCACACCGGCATGGCGCGAGCCAACGAAGTCGGTGGACACCACTTCCTGGGAATTGACGAAATCGATCTGCTTGTGCAGGTCGGAGTGCAGCGCCATGTAGCGCAGGTACTCGTTCATCTCTTCACGGGTGGCCGCTTTCTCAAGGTTCAGGTTGAGGATAGCCATCGATACGTTCGGCGTGGGTACACGGATCGCGTTGCCGGTCAGCTTGCCGGCCAGCTCAGGCAAAGCCTTGGCTGCGGCGGTGGCGGCACCGGTCTCGGTGATCACCATGTTCAGCGCGGCGCTACGGCCACGGCGGTCGCCTTTGTGGAAGTTGTCGATCAGGTTCTGGTCGTTGGTGTACGAGTGAACGGTTTCAACGTGACCGTTGATGATGCCGAACTTGTCGTTCACCGCCTTGAGCACCGGCACGATGGCGTTGGTGGTGCAGGAAGCGGCGGAGACGATCTTGTCGTCAGCGGTGATTTCGTTGTGGTTGATGCCGTGAACGATGTTCTTGAGCTTGCCCTTGCCAGGCGCGGTCAGAACAACGCGGTCGACACCCGGGCATGCCAGGTGCTGGCCCAGACCATCGGCGTCACGCCAGACACCGGTGTTGTCCACCAGCAGCGCATCCTTGATGCCGTACTGGGTGTAATCCACCTCGGTCGGGTTCTTCGCGTAGATCACCTGGATCAGGTTGCCGTTGGCAGTGATGGTGTTGTTTTCTTCGTCGATGGTAATGGTGCCGTTGAACGAACCATGGACCGAATCGCGACGCAGCAGGCTGGCGCGCTTGGTCAGGTCGTTCTCCGCGCCTTTGCGCACCACGATGGCACGCAGGCGCAAACCGTCGCCACCACCGGTTTTCTCGATCAGGATGCGCGCCAGCAGACGGCCGATACGACCGAAGCCGTAGAGCACGACGTCGGTACCTTTGCGTGCCGAAACGTTTTGCTGGCCAACCACATCAGCCATCTCTTCACGAACGAACTGCTCGGCGCTACGGCCATTGCCTTCGTTACGGAATTTGAACGCCAGCTTGCCCAGGTCCACCGAAGCCGCGCCGAGCTTGAGCTCGCTCATGGCCTTGAGCAGGGGGAATGTTTCGTGGACGGAGAGTTCGCTGTCGTCGGAAGAACGGTGGCGAGCAAAGCGGTGAGCCTTGAGAATCGCGATGACAGACTGGTTGATCAGGCTGCGGCCATAGATCGAGCTCACCACGTTGTTATTGCGGTAGAGCTGACCGATGAGAGGGATCATCGCTTCTGCGAGTGCTTCACGATCGATCCATTCACCAAGACACTGGTCGGGCTTCTGAGTCACGGGAACCTTCCACATGTAGGGGCTGAAAAAAGGGGCTACATTATGCCGCCGAGTACTCGGCGGAGCAATGCGCGCCTGTCGCACCGTGGTTTTCCTGTCTGCCGGGGTAGTCTGCGACTGACAGCTGCCCCCTTCCCCCGCTACAATTGTCGACTTTGTCGCAACGCTGGAGCTCAACCTTCCGTGCCCGTTCTGCGTCTCCCGCTTCTCCCTGCCGCGGCAGGTAAACAGCACTGGGGCAACCTGCCCGGTGCCGCCCTGAGCCTGGCCATCGCCGAGGCTGCCAGCGCTGCAAAGCGCTTTACCCTGCTGCTGACCGCCGACAGCCAAAGCGCCGAGCGGCTCGAACAGGAACTGAGTTTCTTCGCCCCGGATTTGCCCGTGCTGCATTTCCCGGACTGGGAAACCCTGCCCTACGATCTGTTTTCGCCCCACCAGGACATCATTTCCCAGCGAATCGCCAGCCTTTACCGGTTGCCGGAGCTCAGTCATGGCGTTTTGGTAGTGCCAATCACCACGGCCCTACATCGCCTGGCGCCGACCCAGTTTTTGCTGGGCAGCAGCCTGGTGCTGGACATCGGCCAGAAGCTCGACGTCGAGCAAATGCGCAGCCGTCTTGAAGCCAGTGGCTATCGTTGCGTCGACACGGTGTACGAGCATGGCGAGTTCGCGGTGCGCGGTGCGTTGATCGATCTGTTCCCGATGGGCAGTAAATTGCCTTACCGCATCGACCTGTTCGATGACGAAATCGAAACCCTGCGCACCTTCGACCCGGAAAACCAACGCTCCATCGACAAAGTACAGTCGGTGCGCCTGCTGCCGGCCAAGGAATTCCCGCTGCAAAAAGACGCCGTGACCCGCTTCAAGGCGCGCTTTCGCGAACGTTTCGATGTGGATTTCCGTCGCTGCCCGATCTTTCAGGACCTGAGCAGCGGGATCACTCCCGCCGGTATCGAGTACTACCTGCCGCTATTTTTCGAAGAAACCTC
The DNA here is from genome assembly GCF_030687835.1 of Pseudomonas hefeiensis. Classification (NCBI taxonomy): domain Bacteria; kingdom Pseudomonadati; phylum Pseudomonadota; class Gammaproteobacteria; order Pseudomonadales; family Pseudomonadaceae; genus Pseudomonas; species Pseudomonas hefeiensis. The sequence continues at coordinate 2,083,209 of NZ_CP117449.1, read as the reverse complement.
CACCCTGTTCGATTACCTGCCCCAGGACACCCAGGTGTTTTCCCTGCCCGGCATCGAACAGGCGGCGGAAAATTTCTGGAACGATGTGCGCAATCGCTACGAAGAGCGCCGCGTCGATCCTTCCCGTCCTTTATTGCCACCGGCCGAGCTGTTCCTGCCGGTGGAAGACTGCTTTGCCCGACTCAAGAGCTGGCCACGCGTGGTGGCAAGTCAGCAGGACGTGGAAACCGGCGTCGGCCGCGAACGCTTCCCGGCCAAGGCCTTGCCGGACCTGGCGATCGAAGCCAAGGCCACACAGCCACTGGCGGCGCTGGCGGGCTTCCTCGACGAGTTCCCGGGGCGCGTGCTGTTCACCGCTGAATCCGCCGGCCGTCGTGAAGTGCTGCTGGAATTGCTCGAACGCCTGAAGCTGAGACCAAAAACCGTCGACAGTTGGCCGGACTTCGTCGCGGGCAAAGATCGCCTGGCGATTACCATCGCGCCGCTGAACGACGGCCTTGTCCTGGAAGACCCGGCCTTGGCGCTGGTGGCCGAAAGCCCGTTGTTCGGCCAGCGCGTCATGCAGCGCCGCCGCCGCGAGAAACGCGCCGACGCCGCCAACGACGCCGTCATCAAAAACCTCACCGAACTGCGCGAAGGCGCGCCGGTGGTGCATATCGACCACGGCGTGGGCCGCTACCTGGGCCTGGCGACCCTGGAAATCGACAACCAGGCTGCCGAGTTCCTCACCCTGCAATACGCCGAGGGCGCCAAGCTCTATGTGCCGGTGGCGAACCTGCACCTGATCGCCCGCTACACCGGCAGCGACGACGCCCTGGCACCGCTGCATCGGCTGGGTTCGGAAACCTGGCAGAAAGCCAAGCGCAAGGCCGCCGAACAAGTGCGTGACGTGGCCGCCGAGTTGCTGGACATCTACGCCCGTCGCGCCGCCCGCGAGGGATATGCCTTCGCCGACCCGAAAGCCGACTACGAAACCTTCAGCGCCGGGTTTCCCTTCGAAGAAACCGTCGACCAGCAGACCACCATCGAAGCCGTGCGCGCCGACATGCTCGCGCCCAAACCGATGGACCGGCTGGTGTGCGGCGATGTTGGTTTCGGCAAGACCGAAGTGGCCATGCGCGCCGCATTCATTGCCGTTCACGGCGGCCGGCAGGTGGCGATCCTGGTGCCCACCACCCTGCTTGCCCAGCAGCACTACAACAGTTTCCGCGACCGCTTCGCCGACTGGCCGGTCACCGTGGAGGTGATGAGCCGCTTCAAATCCACCAAGGAAGTGAATGCGGCCGTGGCCGATCTGGCCGAGGGCAAGATCGACATCGTCATTGGTACGCACAAACTGCTGCAGGACGATGTGAAGATCAAAAACCTGGGGCTGGTGATCATCGACGAAGAGCACCGCTTTGGCGTGCGCCAGAAAGAACAGCTCAAGGCCCTGCGCAGCGAGGTCGACATTCTGACCCTGACAGCCACGCCGATCCCGCGCACGCTGAACATGGCGGTGTCGGGCATGCGTGACCTGTCGATCATCGCCACGCCGCCGGCCCGGCGCCTGTCGGTGCGCACCTTCGTCATGGAGCAGAACAAAAGCACGATCAAGGAGGCCCTGCTACGCGAGCTGCTGCGTGGCGGCCAGGTCTACTACCTGCACAACGACGTCAAGACCATCGAAAAATGCGCTGCCGACCTGGCCGAACTGGTGCCGGAAGCCCGCATCGCCATCGGCCACGGGCAGATGCGCGAACGTGAACTCGAACAGGTGATGAGCGATTTCTACCACAAGCGCTTCAACGTGCTGATCGCCTCGACCATCATTGAGACCGGCATCGATGTGCCGAGCGCGAACACCATCATCATCGAGCGCGCCGACAAATTCGGCCTGGCCCAGTTGCACCAGTTGCGCGGTCGGGTCGGGCGCAGTCACCACCAGGCCTACGCCTACCTGTTGACGCCGCCGCGCCAGCAGATCACTCCGGACGCGGAAAAGCGCCTGGAAGCCATCGCCAACACCCAGGACCTGGGCGCCGGTTTCGTGCTGGCCACCAACGATCTGGAAATCCGTGGTGCAGGCGAGTTGCTGGGCGACGGCCAGAGTGGCCAGATCCAGGCCGTGGGTTTCACCCTGTACATGGAAATGCTCGAACGGGCGGTCAAGTCGATCCGCAAGGGTGAGCAACCGAACCTCGACCAACCGTTGGGTGGCGGGCCGGAGATCAATCTGCGGGTACCGGCGCTGATCCCGGAAGACTACCTGCCGGATGTCCACGCACGGCTGATTCTCTACAAACGCATCGCCTCGGCCACCGACGAAGAAGGCCTCAAGGACCTGCAAGTGGAGATGATCGACCGCTTCGGCCTGCTGCCGGAGCCAACCAAGAACCTGGTGCGTACCACCTGGCTCAAGCTCAAGGCCGAGCAACTGGGCATCAAGAAAGTCGATGGCGGCCCCAATGGCGGTCGTATCGAATTCGAAGCCCAGACGCCGGTCGATCCACTGGTCCTGATCAAGCTGATCCAGGGCCAGCCCAAACGCTACAAGTTCGAAGGTGCCACGATGTTCAAATTCATGGTGCCCATGGAACGCCCGGAAGAGCGTTTCAATACCGTAGAAGCGCTGTTCGAGCGCCTCACTCCGACCCCTGCTTGAAGGACGCCCCATGCGCCTGTTCCGCTCACTGACCTTGTTGATGACCCTGGTCGCTCCCCTGGCGTTTGCCGATGACCTGTATCAGGTTGAAATGATCCTGATGCGCCAGAACGCCGAGCCGGCGATTGTCAGCCGCGCCGCGCCGGAGGACTGGGACGCGGGTGCGCAACGCCTGGACGCGAACAGCCAGCGCACGCCTGCATTGGGTCACATCGTGGAAAAACTCAACGCCAGCGGCCAGTACACGGTGCTGATGCACAAAGCCTGGCAGCAGAACCTGGGCGAACAGGGCAGCAGAATCGCCGTCAGTGACGGCGCAGAACAGTTCGGTCAGTTTCCCATCGAAGGGACCCTGGAACTGAAACTGGGGCGTTTTACCGACGTGGATGCCGACTTCTGGATCAACCAGATCGACACCAATGGCCTGGTCACTTCCAGCGAACGTCTCAAACAGCAGAGCCATACCAAAAATGGCCAATTGAATTTCCTCGACAACGGCCATCTCGGCCTGCTGATCAAAATCACCTCGCTGACTGCGCCCGCGCCACGGCAGGCGCCTGACGTCATTCCGGACTGATCGGCGCGCCTATGCCCTCGCCCCTGAGCAAACCCCTGGCACCTTCCTGGGTCAATCGATTCAAGGAACAGAGCCTGGAGCGTGGGCGCCGTTACGCGCTGGAAAACCGCGTCAGGATCGTCGAGGCCGGCGACAGCACCATCACCGCCAGTTGTGAAGGTTCTGGGGGCAACGTTTACCGCCAGACGATTCGCCTTAAAGAGTCAGCCAAAGGCACGCTGATTCTGCTCGAAGCCGCCTGTACCTGCCCGGTGCGCATCAACTGCAAGCACTGCGCGGCGGTGCTGCTGCAAGTCCAGGAAACCCTGGCCTACCCGGCCGCCGAGAAAGACGCGCAGTTACTGGAGAAACTCCAGGCAGTGCTGGAAAACCGCAGCCCCAAGGCCCCGCCGCAAGTGCTGGTGGACAACGTCCAGCCAGTGCCGCGGCTGTGGCTGGCAAGCATCGAGTTCAGCGCCTTCGAGCCGCGCAACGGCAAGATGCAGCGCTATATCCAGCACCGCGCCGCTCTGTCTTTCAGCTACCTGGACGAATACATCAGCGGCCAGCGCAACACTGACGTACTGATTCGCCAGGACACACAGACGCTGCGGATAAAACGCCAGACGGAGGTGGAGCAGTCCTACCGCGAACAGCTACGAATCCTCGGCTTCAAAATCGCAACCCGCCAAAGCAAGGCCCTGCCCGAAAGCGCCGGTGAGCTGTACGAGATGGTCAACGACAGTGCCTGGCTGACGTTCACCCTCAACGATCTGCCGAAACTGCGTAGTCAGGGCTGGGAGTTGCAGATCGACGAGGATTTCGGTTTCGACCTGACGGCGGTGGACGAGTGGTACGCCACCGTCGATGAAACTCCGGAACGGGACTGGTTCGACCTGGAACTGGGGATTATCGTCAACGGCGAGCGATTGAGCCTGCTGCCGATCCTGCTGAACCTGATGCGCTCGCACATCGAACTGTTCAACCCGGAACGCCTGGCCAGGCGTCGCGATGACGAACTCATTCTGGTCAACTTGCCCAACCGTCCGAACTCCGAGTTCGGCCCGCAGCAAGTGGCCCTGCCCTATGGCCGGCTGAAACCGGTACTGGCGACCCTGGGCGAGTTTTACCTGCAGGAGCCCGGCACCACCAAGCTGCGCCTGAACAGCGCGGATGCCCTGCGCCTGAACCCGCTGCAAGACATGCCCCTGCGCTGGGAAGGCGGCGAGCACATCCGTGGCCTGGCCCAACGCCTGCGGGACATCAAGGACTACACCAGCACCGCGCCAGAAGGCTTGAACGCCACGCTGCGGCCTTATCAGCTTGAAGGCTTGAGCTGGATGCAATCGCTCAGGCAGCTCGAAGTGGGCGGCATCCTCGCGGACGACATGGGCCTGGGTAAAACCCTGCAAACCCTGGCGCATATCCTCAGCGAAAAAAACGCCGGGCGCCTCGACCGCCCCTGCATGGTGGTCATGCCCACCAGCCTGATCCCCAACTGGCTCGACGAGGCCGCCCACTTCACCCCGCAACTCAAGGTGTTGGCCCTGTACGGCGCCGGGCGCAAGAAGCATTTTGACCGGCTGGGCGATTACGACCTGGTCCTCACCACCTATGCGCTGCTGCCCAAGGATGTCGAGCGCCTGGCGGCACAGCCATTGCACGTGCTGATCCTCGATGAAGCCCAGTACATCAAGAATCCGAACAGCAAAGCCGCCGAGGCCGCCCGCGAACTCAACGCCCGACAGCGGCTGTGCCTGTCCGGTACGCCCCTGGAAAACCACCTGGGCGAATTGTGGTCACTGTTCCACTTCCTGCTGCCGGGATGGCTCGGGGACGTCAAGAGCTTCAACCGAGACTACCGCGTGCCGATTGAAAAGCGCGGCAGCGATGTGCGACTGCAGCACCTCAACGGTCGGATAAAACCTTTTCTGCTGCGCCGGACCAAGGAGCAAGTGGCGACAGAACTGCCACCCAAGACCGAGATCATTCATTGGGTCGAGCTCAGCGATGCCCAGCGGGACGTCTACGAAACCATGCGCCTGGCCATGGACAAGAAGGTACGCGACGAGATCACTCGCAAAGGCGTAGCTCGCAGCCAGATCATCATTCTCGAGGCACTGCTCAAACTTCGCCAGGTCTGTTGTGACCTGCGCCTGCTCAATGATGCTGCCCTGCCCGCCCGGGGCAGCACTTCAGGCAAGCTCGACAGCCTGATGGAAATGCTCGAAGAGCTGTTTGAAGAGGGTCGTCGGGTCCTGCTGTTTTCCCAGTTCACGTCGATGCTGTCGCTGATCGAAGACGAACTGAAGAAACGCGGCGTCGATTACGCCATCCTGACCGGCCAGACCCGGGACCGACGTACGCCGGTCAAGGAATTCCAGAGCGGCAAGCGTCAGATCTTTCTGATCAGTCTGAAGGCCGGCGGCGTGGGCCTGAACCTGACCGAGGCTGACACGGTGATCCACTACGACCCGTGGTGGAACCCCGCCACCGAAAACCAGGCAACCGACCGGGCTTATCGCATCGGCCAGGAGAAGCCGGTGTTCGTCTACAAAATGATTGCCCGAGGCACGGTGGAAGAGAAAATTCAGTTACTGCAGAAGGAGAAATCCGACCTCGCAGCCGGCGTATTGGACGGGCGCGTGGCCGGAGACTGGAAACTGCAAAGCGACGATATCGAGGCGCTGTTCGCGCCGTTGCCGGATAAGCTGGAAAAACGCTGATTCACAGCGATCCCTGTGGGAGCCGGGCTTGCTCGCGACAGCGGTGGTTCAGTTGGCGGAGAGGTTGGCTGTGCCGCCGTCATCGCGAGCAGGCTCGCTCCCACATTGTCCTGAGGTGAGCGCACCACGAGTCTCCTGCTCGCGATAGCCTAACCGGTGACATAGGTATTGGATGTGCCGGGCAAATCAGGCCCTGGGCAACGGCGCAAACAGCGCTTCGATATCGCTCTGCTCAAGCGCCAATCCACCCGTCATTCCACCATCCAGCACACTGCCAGCCAACGCGGCCTTATCCTGCTGAAGAGCCTGCATCTTCTCTTCCACCGTGCCCCGGGCAATCAGCTTGTAAACGAACACAGGCTTGTTCTGACCGATTCGATAAGCCCGGTCGGTCGCCTGATTTTCCACCGCCGGGTTCCACCATGGATCGAAGTGAATCACCGTGTCGGCGGCCGTCAGATTGAGCCCCGTACCACCGGCCTTGAGGCTGATCAGGAACAGCGACACCTTGCCACTTTGAAAATCCCTCACCGGAGTACGGCGATCCGTGGTGCTGCCGGTCAACAACGAATAGTCAAGGCTGCGCTTTTGCAACTCATCCTCAATCAAGGCCAACATCGAGGTGAATTGGGAAAACAACAGAATCTTGCGCCCCTCGCTAAGCAGCTCTTCAAGCATCTCCATCAAACTGACCAGCTTCCCGCTGCCCGAACGCAGCGCTTTGGTGGTCTGCGTGGTATTGAGCAGCCGCAGGTCGCAGCAGACCTGGCGCAACTTGAGCAACGCGTCCAGGATGATGATCTGGCTGCGCCCCACGCCGCTACGGGCAATTTCGTCGCGCACCTTCTTGTCCATGGCGACGCGCACCGCTTCATAAACATCCCGCTGCCCGTCACTGAGGTCAACCCAATGCACGATTTCAGTCTTGGGTGGCAGCTCGGTGGCGACCTGTTCTTTTTTGCGCCGTAACAAAAAAGGTTTTATCCGGGCCGTCAGATGCCGCATGCGCTCGCTGTTGCCGTGCTTTTCAATGGGGGTCCGGTAGTTGCGGTTAAAGCTTTTGCTGTCCCCCAGCCACCCGGGCAACAGGAAATGAAACAGCGACCAGAGTTCGCCCAAGTGATTTTCCAGGGGCGTACCGGACAGGCACAGACGCTGTCGGGCGTTGAGTTCGCGGGCAGCCTGCGCGGCCTTGCTGGTAGGGTTCTTGATGTTCTGCGCTTCATCGAGAACCAGCACACTCCAGGCCTGGGGCTTTAACACCTCAAGATCCCGTGGCAACAAGGCATAAGTCGTCAATATCAGGTCGTACTGTGCCAGGCTGGCGAAGTCTTTTTGCCGGGCGGCGCCGTGAAGCGCCACGACGTTGAGTTGCGGCGCAAAGCGGGCCGCTTCGTCGAGCCAGTTGGGAATCAGGCTGGTGGGCATGACTGCGAGCGCCGGGACATCCAGGCGTCCGGCCTGCTTCTCGCACAGCAGATGAGCCAGGGTCTGCAAGGTTTTACCCAGGCCCATGTCATCGCCCAGGATGCCGCCGACCTCCAACTCCCGCAGGGTTTGCATCCAATTGAGCCCTTCGAGCTGATACGGTCGCAGCATAGCCTTGAGCCCCTCGGGCGCAGGGACATGCACATGAGTTGACTTATGCAATTGCTTTGCGAAAGCGCGCAACCGCTCACCACCTTGCCAGACCAGGGGAAGACCTTCGAGTGTATTCAGCCTGGCCGCATCAAAGGCATTCAAACGTATCGAGTCGCCCCGATGTTCCTTCATGTACAGCTCGCCGAGGGTCGCCATCAACGGCTTGACCCGCCCATACGGCAACGCGACCTTCACGCCGGCCCCCACCATGAATTTTCCGTCGTTGAGATCGATCAACATCAACTGCTCATCACGGCGCTGGTCGAGCTTGTCCGGGTCCATCATTTCGGGGTTCGAGCGAAGCAGATGAAGCAAAATCGGCAGCAGGCTGTGTCGTTTGCCATTGACGACAATGCCCAACTGTAAATCGAACCACTCTCGACCAGGAGACTCCTCAATGTCGGCGTACAGCTGCTCCACCGGTTGCAGATCGAAATGAAAGCCGTCTTCGATATCAATTTGCCAATGGGCGGCCCGCAACTTCGGCAGGCCTTTATCCATGAACGCCAACCAGGCGGCGTCATCCGGCATCTGTAACATCTCACCCGCGCTACCCGCCAGTGCAAGGCTCTTGCGACTGGCCTTTTTGAAACCTAGCTTACGCAGAACGTTGCGAAAGGCTTGCTCGACATCCGGCTTGCGCCGGATGCGCAACGTCTCGGTCCCGGACAGGACCGATACCTGCGTGATTTCTTTATCGTCCGCAACATGACCGTCGTAAATAAAGGTCAACGCCGCACGATGTTCTGGAACCGATTTCCAGTGCCTAAGGTTGAGTTCGCTTCCCAACGTCAGCACCGCCCGTGGCTCAACATCGTCGATGATGCGCTCGCTCAGTTTTTTTGGCGCAGGGATGGGTCGGTCGACAGCATTGATTCGATGGCTGAAAAGCACTGCCTGGCGAGCGGGAATCTCTGGCGCGAGGCATAAATGGCAGGCCAGCTTGTCGTCCATTTCATAGGTCAGCCGACCAAGCTCCCTGCGGGACACATCCAGATAATGAAGCGGCTCAAGCGGCAGAATCTTACCTGGCCGTTGATCGGCACTTTGCCACTGAGGCCTGTAGTTGCCGTTGGGCTGCTCCGCCCAGGAAAACTGCGCCGGCTTCTGAGCCCCTGCGCTGAGCGGCTGCGGCGGGTCCAGTTCGAAGAACAAGCGCGAAGACTGCAATGCAAGCGCCAGTACATCGGCGCCATTGCGTCCTTGCAGCGGATAGCTGTTCACCTGACCATGAAAATGTTGACTGCTGATCAGCAACCGACCGATCTGCTGGTCAATGTCAGACATGTAGTTCGGCAAACGAATCAGCATGTCGGCAAGCTGGTAGAACGCTTTCAGGTCCCGCAGGGAACCATCGTTGAGCTGACGGCCCTTGAAGAGCTCCAGCATCCACCTCCCGGTATCTGCGCTCTTGAGTTTGTAAAAGAGCCGGACATCGGAGCTATTGCCGGTGGCAGTCAAATCGGCACCTTGCGCAGGAATATGCTCAATCCAGGCTTGAAGATCGCGGCTCAGATGTTCGTCACCGCAGCCGGCTTGCAGCGCTTGTTCATCCCCCACCAAATGGAACATGACGGCGACACAGTGCTTGCAATCGCCGCCAACCGGGCACGAGCATTCGTAACGAACCTCGTCGTAACCCCGATAACGAATGAGCTTGATCACCTGCTGGTAGACATTAGCACCAGTACCCTCGCATTCAGCGTGAACCGATCGCTCACCTACTTGCAGTATCCGGACGCGTTCTCCCTCGGCGTAGTCGAATCCACGAGCGAGCGTACGCTGATCGAACGACTCCGCCCACTCAGTCTCAAGAAGTTGTGCAATCGATTTAATCATGGGCTCAGGACTTTAATGATGGATAACGAAGCCGAAAATCGGAGCTTTCCCAGAGTTTTGTACGAATCCCCCTGGCCGCCAGCAGGACACCTCTGCGACCGTTTTCACTGTCTGTTCCGCTAGCCAGCCGCCAATACCCGCGCCAACGTCGACTTCACCTTTCCCATCCCGTCATGCAGCGCCTGCTCAATCTCGGCCATGGTGATCACAGCCGTGGACTTGCCCGCCGCCGGATTCACCACCAGGGCCAGGCAGGCGTAATCGAGCTCCAGCTCACGGGCCAGCGCCGCTTCCGGCATGCCGGTCATGCCGACGATGTCGCAACCGTCGCGCTCCAGGCGGGCGATTTCGGCCACGGTTTCCAGGCGCGGGCCCTGGGTGCAGGCGTATACGCCATGGCTGCTGTAGCCACAGCCTTCGGCGGCCAGGGCGGCGATCAGTTGCTGGCGCAGCGCCTCGCTGTAGGGGTAGCTGAAATCAATGTGAGTAACCGCCTCCAGGTCATCGGCAAAATAGGTGTGCTGACGGCCGCTGGTGTAATCGATCAATTGGTGAGGAACGCAGAAATGCCCGGTCCCCATCGCGGCATGAATCCCGCCCACGGCATTGACCGCCAGGATCGCCTCGGCACCGGCCTGCTTCAACGCCCAGAGGTTGGCGCGATAGTTCACCTGGTGAGGAGGCAAGCGATGCGGATGGCCATGACGGGCCAGAAACAGCACTTCGCGCCCGGCGTAGTCACCGATCTGCACCTCGGCCGATGGCGCACCATAGGGCGTTTCTACTGCCAGGGACTGGCGAATGGTCAGACCTTCGAGCTGGGTCAGGCCAGTGCCGCCGATAATTGCGTAAACGGTCATGACAAACGTCCTTAATCGATCAGTTGGGCGGTTTTCAGCGCGCCGATTGCCGTCAGCCAGCGTGGGTCCTGGCGGTACTCGGTGGAGGCGAATGCCTGGCCGCGCATGCGTGCGATCCGCGCCGATGGCTTGACCTTCAACCGCTGGGCGGCGCTCAAGGCCAGTTCCGCAGCAGCGCGGTCGTTGCATACCAGCCCCATGTCGCAACCGGCCGACAACGCCGCCTCGATACGACTGGCGGCATCCCCGACCACGTGAGCGCCCGCCATAGACAGATCATCGCTGAAGATCACGCCATCGAACTGCAATTCGCCACGCAGGATGTCCTGCAACCAGCGCCGGGAAAAACCGGCTGGATTGGCATCGACCTGCGGATAAATGACATGGGCCGGCATAACTGCCGCCAGTTGCTTGCTCAGTTTGGCGAACGGAACCAAATCATTGGCGCGGATCTGTTCAAGGCTGCGCTCATCGTTGGGAATGGCCACATGAGAATCAGCTTCGGCCCAGCCGTGGCCGGGGAAATGTTTGCCGGTGGCGGCCATACCGGCGGTGTTCATGCCCCGGATGAAGGCACCTGCCAACAGCGCGGCACGCTCGGGGTCGCCTTCGAAGGCACGACTGCCGACCACCGCGCTGCGTTGATAGTCGAGGTCCAGCACCGGGGCGAAACTCAAATCGAGGCCGACCGCCAGTACTTCAGTGGCCATGATCCAGCCGCACTGCTCGGCCAGGTATTCGGCATTCGGGTTGTCGGCAATCGCCCGCATTGCCGGCAAACGGACAAACCCCTGGCGCAGGCGCTGAACACGCCCGCCTTCCTGATCGACCGCCAACAGCAGATCGGGACGGATGGCGCGAATCGAGGCGCTCAGCTCGCGCACCTGACGGGGATGCTCGATGTTGCGAGCAAAAATGATCAGGCCACCCACTTCGGGCTGGCGCAACAGGTGGCGATCTTCGGCCGTCAACCAGGTACCGGCGACGTCCACCATCAACGAGCCTTGCAGGCCAGCAGTCATAGTATTTCCTTGATAACAATGAACCCGCACAGCGGCGCACGCACGACCGCGCCGCCGGGCTCCAGGCCCGGCAGATCACGGTTATGCAATGAAGTATAAAGCGGGTTCGAAACGAGAGTCGGCATGGGCCGCTAGCTTAGCGGATGTAGGCAGCCGCGCCCACCCGTGTACTCAGGCCTTGGCGAGCGCCGGGGTCGATTTGCTGCGCGGACGCAACTGCGCGGCAGCCATGGCCTCATCGGTGACGCCACTTTCGGCGCGCATGCCAGCGGCCAGGAATGGCACCATCAGACGCATCACTTGCTCAATCGATGTATTCACACCGAAATCGGTTTCAGCGATAGCCCGCAGCGCCTTGATGCCGGACATGCTGAAGGCGGCGGCGCCGAGCATGAAATGCACGCGCCAGAACAACTCGATCGGCGGAATGCGCGGGGCGGCCTCGTTGACCAGGAGCATGTAACGACGGAACACTTTGCCGTACATGTCTTCCAGATAACGCCGCAGGTGGCCCTGGCTCTGGCTGAATGCCAGGCCCAGCAAGCGCATGAAAATGGAAAGGTCGTTACCGCTACGCGGCTGCACGACAAGGGCCTGCTCGACGAGGATCTCCAGCAGCTCTTCCAGGGTTGGCTTGACGTCTGGCTTGGCCTGACGCCGCTCCAGCTCACGATCCAGGCTGACACAGAAAGGCCCGAGGAAACGCGAGAACACCGCCTGGATCAGCGCTTTCTTCGAACCGAAGTGATAATTCACCGCCGCCAGGTTCACCCCGGCCTTGCTGGTGATCAGACGCAATGAAGTTTCAGCGAAACCTTTTTCCGCGAACAATTGCTCGGCAGCATCGAGAATGCGTTCAACGGTTTCCGACTGGGCCATGGCTACTCCGCCTGACAAACACTTGTTTGAAACATACGTTTCAGCCTTGGGGTTGTCAAGCCTGCCGGGGCGTTTTGCGAACGCCCGGTCAGATATTTAACCACACCTACGGTCCGCTGTAGCCCATGACGTTTTTGCGGCCCGACCGACCGTCCAGCGGCCTGCGATAAAAGGAGGATTGCCAAGCTGCGCCCACTGTATATAATCCCAGTCACTGTATAAAAAGACAGAGCGATCAATATGCTAAAGCTGACGCCACGCCAAGCAGAGATTCTGGCCTTCATCAAACGCTGCCTCGAAGACAACGGCTACCCGCCGACCCGCGCGGAAATCGCTCAGGAACTGGGTTTCAAGTCGCCCAACGCGGCTGAAGAACACCTCAAGGCACTGGCTCGCAAGGGCGCTATCGAAATGACCCCGGGCGCATCCCGCGGCATTCGTATCCCCGGCTTTGAGGCCAAGGCCGACGAAACCACCCTGCCGATCATCGGCCGGGTAGCAGCAGGCGCTCCGATCCTCGCCGAGCAGCATGTCGAGGAGTCCTGCAACATCAACCCGTCGTTCTTCCATCCACGAGCTGATTACCTTCTTCGCGTGCACGGCATGAGCATGAAGGACATCGGCATCTTCGACGGTGACCTTCTGGCAGTCCACACCACCCGCGAAGCCCGCAACGGCCAGATCGTGGTGGCGCGAATCGGCGATGAAGTGACCGTCAAGCGTTTCAAGCGCGACGGTAGCAAGGTCTGGCTGATTGCCGAGAACCCCGAATTCGCCCCTATCGAAGTCAATCTTAAAGATCAGGATCTGGTCATCGAAGGCTTGAGTGTCGGCGTTATCCGCCGCTAAAGGAGGCTTTATGCAGTTCCCACACGCACCACAACACACTCAACTTCCGCTGTTCGAGGCGTTTATGGCCCAACCGCTGGTTCCCGCCCTCAAAGAGGTGATCGAGTCACCTTGGGGCACCGAGCCCGAGGCCTTCAGCGAACTGTCGTTACGTGGTGCAGCCGGGAACTGCCTGAACCTGCTGGCGCCGATCCTGCGCGAGCTAAGCCAGGACCAGGACGCTCGCTGGCTGACGTTAATCGCACCACCGGCCAGCGTCACCCAGGCCTGGCTGCGAGATGCGGGCCTGAACCGTGAGCGCATCCTGCTGCTACAACCGCGGGGCACTCAAAGCGCCCAGCAACTGACCTGCGAAGCGTTGCGCCTGGGCCGCAGCCATACGGTGGTCAGCTGGCTCAATCCATTGACCACGACCGCACGGCAACAGTTGATCAGCGCCGCGCGCACCGGGGACGCACAAAGCCTGAATATTCGATTGGGCTAAGACAAACGCAGGGCTTCTCCAGGACAGAGAAGCCGGCCAGGACACTATCTTCCAAAAAGCCGACAGGCGGGATCAATGAAGAACCCGCGGCCCCTCTTCCTTGTTGAATTCTCCTTCAACCAGACGACCTGCCATCTGCACGCCCACACTCAACATCGCCTTGGCGACTTCGACGTGCTGGCCTTGCAGAAAGGCCTTGGCATCCTCGGAGAAGTTCAAGGTAACCAGAGAACCCTCGTCCTCGGCCCTGCGCAGCTCGATGCGGCCATCAGGAAGTTCGACAATTTCTAGAAAGGACGTTGGCATAAAAGTCTGTTCTCCACGAAAGGCGAGGATTATATAGTCATCGGCCAGGCTTCGCTCGGGATCTTGACCAAGCGTTATGGGCGAATATTACAGATCGGGGCAAACTCAACACTCGTTCAGCCCTTCACGAAAGCGGATTGCCAGGCTCTTGAGGTTCTGACGCCAGCTTTCCAGCTCCTCCCGGCTCAACGCCTGCTCGGGCTCTTCTTCGTCCAGATTGACCGCCATGATCAAAGGCTGAGTCACGTCCCCCTTAGGCTTGCGAGGAGCCCGGGGCGGCTCGAACAGCGCCGCGTGTGCCGCCAACAGCTTTGCCAGCCAGGTTTGCGGGTTGTGCGCCAGCTCGACCATTTCGGCCAGTTCCGGGATGGCGATGGTTTCCAATACTTCGCGGGTCAACAGCAGTTCGGCCCGGGGCGCATTTGCTTGCGGCAGGCGGTAGAACCCGGCAATTTCATGGCACAACCCCAACAACGCGCCGTACAGATGAAACAGCGCCGATTCGCGCCCGGCCTGGGTCAGCGCGGGAGAATTCATCGCCCGCCCATCCTCTGCCCTGGCGAGCGCTTCGAGCGACAGGCCGGCGAAATATATTTTCTGATTGGTGCGGGTATAGAGTTCGTGGGCCATGGCGGCATTCTCCCCAACGAAATAAAAGCTTCACGCAAGGGCGACAGTGTCGTGGAACAACCGAGGCCACTGCAAGGCAAAAACAAAAAGGCCGCATGAAAACCCTTGGGTTGTCATGCGGCCTTTTGTTTACTTGAGGTTATTGGGACGGCCCCGCCCGAAACGTCGAACCGGTCCAGCGGGGCAAGCTCCCCCGCCACAGGGAACCCCTATCTTCAGACAAGCCTTGGCGATCAGCGCTTGTCCTCGACGGTCCATTTGCCGCCGTCGTAGTACGCCTTCCAGCCGGTTGGCTTGCCGTCGACTTCGGTCTGCACGTACTGCTCCTTGGTCTTGCGGCTGTAGCGAATTACCGCTGGACGACCTTCCGGATCCTTCTGCGGTGCTGCGCAGAGGAAATGGTACTTCGGATCGATTTCGTCCTTGTGCGGCACGATCTCCATTACCAGCGGCGCACGGGTCTCGCGGTTTTTCGGGAACTGGCTGGCCGCCAGGAACAGGCCGGACGCGCCGTCGCGCAGGATATAGGTGTCGTTGACCTTCTCGCACTTGAGCTCAGGCATCTTCACCGGGTCCATCTTCGGCGGCGCCGCGTCACCGCTCTTGAGCAGTTTGCGGGTGTTCTTGCAGGTCGGATTGGTGCAGCCAAAGAACTTGCCGAAGCGGCCGGTCTTGAGTTGCATCTCACTGCCACACTTGTCGCATTCCAGGCTCGGGCCTTCATAGCCCTTGATGCGATAGGTGCCCTGTTCGATCTCGTAACCGGCGCAATCGGGATTGTTGCCGCAGATGTGCAGCTTGCGCTTTTCATCCAGTAGGTAGGCATCCATCGCCGTGCTGCAGATTGGGCAGCGGTGCTTGCCGCGCAGCACCAGGGATTCCGATTCACCCTCGTCGTCCGCAGCGATTTCATCGCCCGGCACCAGGTTGACCGTCGCCTTGCAGCGCTCCTTGGGTGGCAGGCTGTAGCCCGAGCAACCCAGGAACACGCCTGTCGAGGCGGTGCGGATCTGCATCGGACGACCACACGTCAAGCATGGGATGTCGGTCATGACCGGCTGGTTGGCCCGCATGCCGTTCTCGGCACTTTCGGCTACTTCGAGTTTTTTCTTGAAGTCGCCATAAAACTCGTCGAGGACGTTTTTCCAGTCCCGCTCACCCTGGGCCACATCGTCGAGGTTCTCTTCCATGCCGGCGGTGAAGCCGTAGTCCATCAGGTTGGAGAAGCTCTCGGACAAACGCTCGGTGACGATGTCTCCCATTTTTTCCGAATAGAACCGACGGTTGTGCAGCGCCACGTAGCCGCGGTCCTGAATGGTGGAAATGATCGCCGCGTAGGTCGAAGGACGACCGATGCCGCGCTTTTCCATTTCCTTGACCAGGCTGGCTTCCGAATAACGGGCCGGCGGTTTGGTGAAGTGCTGGGTTGGATCAAGCTTGATCAGCTTCATCACATCGCCCTGGGCCATGTCTGGCAGGACGTCGTCGTCACCCGGCTTGGTGATTTGCGGCATGACGCGGGTGTAGCCGTCGAACTTCAGGATGCGGCCCTTGGCGCGCAGCTCGAAGTCGCCGGCACCGACGCTGACGGTGGTCGACAGGTATTGCGCCGGCAACATCTGGCAGGCCAGGAACTGGCGCCAGATCAGCTCGTAGAGGCGCTCGGCATCGCGTTCCATGCCCGACAGCTTGCTTGGCTCGGTGTTGGCATCGGATGGACGAATCGCTTCGTGAGCCTCTTGTGCGCCTTCCTTGCTGCTGTAGACGTTCGGCGTCTCCGGCAGGTATTTCTTGCCGAACTCGCTTTCTATATATGTGCGCGCCATTGTCACGGCATCGACCGAAAGGTTGGTCGAGTCGGTACGCATATACGTGATGTAGCCCGCTTCGTACAAACGCTGGGCCATCATCATGGTTTTCTTCACGCCGAAACCCAGGCGATTGCTGGCGGCCTGTTGCAACGTGGAGGTGATGAACGGTGCCGACGGCTTGCTGCTGGTCGGCTTGTCTTCGCGCTTGACGATGCTGTAGCTGGAAGCCTTGAGCTTCTCCAGCGCGGCCATGGCCTGGGCTTCGTTGAGCGGCTTGAAGGCCTCACCCTTCTCCCGGGCCACGTCGAAGCGCACGGTAGCGCCCTTGGCGGTGCCGAGGTCGGCGTGAACTTCCCAGTATTCTTCAGGGATGAACGCACGGATTTCGCGCTCGCGCTCCACCACCAGCTTCACGGCGACGGACTGCACGCGACCGGCCGACAGACCGCGAGCGATCTTGGCCCACAGCAGTGGCGAGACCATGTAGCCCACTACGCGATCGAGGAAGCGTCGCGCCTGCTGGGCGTTGACCCGATCAATGTCCAGCTCGCCTGGTTGGGAAAAGGCCTCCTGGATGGCCTTCTTGGTGATTTCGTTGAACACCACGCGCTTGTAACGGCTGTCATCCCCACCAATGGCTTCGCGCAGGTGCCAGGCAATGGCTTCCCCTTCGCGGTCCAAGTCCGTCGCCAGATAGATGGTGTCGGCATCCTTGGCGAGCCGGCGCAGCTCTTCGATGACCTTCTCCTTGCCTGGGAGGATCTCGTACTTGGCTTTCCAGCCGTGGTCCGGATCCACCCCCATGCGTGAGACCAGTTGCTTGCGCGCCTTCTCCTTCGGCGACAGCACCGGCGCTTCACCGGCGGCAGCCTTGCCACGCTTGGCGGCTGGCTCCTTGCTGGCGCTAGCCGAACCGCTGGTGGGCAGGTCTCGGATATGGCCGATACTCGACTTCACCACGTATTGGTTGCCCAGATACTTGTTGATGGTCTTGGCCTTAGCCGGGGATTCCACAATGACCAGCGATTTGCCCATGGATCAGAAAATTCCTGAATTCTAAAAAGTGAAAGGCGGTTGGCGCCTGACGCGGCACCGCTATATATAGTGGCTGCAAGGTGAGGTCAAGCGCAGGGTTGCCCCGGTAACGGCCTCAAGGCTTGGAAAAAGGGCTCTCTTCGGCCTGCACCAAAGCAAAGCGTGGCACCTGCTCACCGTCAACCTCGACGGACTCCTGGAACATGCTCAAGGGACGCACCCAAAAGCCGTAATCGCCATACAGGGCTTGATAGAAGACCACTTCTTCCTCGGTCTCGGAATGCCGCGCGATACTGAATACGCGGTACTGCGGACCTTTGTAATGTTGGTAGAGCCCAGGTTGTATCGGCATGCTTTGGCCCTCACTGAAATCTTTTCAAAATAAAAACAAAATCTTTTTTTTCTAAACCCGGAAAAACAAAAACCGGGGCACTTGGCCCCGGCTTCCATCGACGTAACGCTTAGACGCGTTCGAAGACAGTGGCGATGCCCTGACCGAGGCCAATGCACATAGTGGACACCCCAAAGGTGCCACCGTTCTGCTTCATAACGTTGAGCAGCGTGCCGGAGATACGCGCACCGGAGCAACCGAACGGGTGACCCAGGGCGATCGCGCCGCCGTGCAGGTTAACCTTCTCGTTCATCTTGTCGAGCACTTTCAGATCTTTCAGCACTGGCAGGGCCTGTGCGGCGAAAGCTTCGTTGAGCTCGAAGAAGTCGATATCGGAAATGCTCAGACCCGCACGCTTCAAGGCTTTCTGCGTCGCCGGTACTGGACCATAGCCCATGATTGCCGGGTCAACACCGGCCACGGCCATCGAACGAATCACCGCCATCGGCTGGATGCCCAGGTCCTGGGCACGCTGGGCCGACATCACGATCATGCACGAAGCACCGTCGGTGATCTGCGAGGAAGTACCGGCTGTCACGGTGCCGCCCTTTGGATTGAAGGCCGGCTTGAGGGCCGCCAGGCTTTCCAGGGTGGTTTCCGGACGAATGGTTTCGTCGTAGTCGAACAGTTTCAGAAAACCGTTCTCGTCGTAGCCCTGCATCGGGATGATTTCGTCCTTGAACTTGCCTTCCACGGTCGCCTTGTGCGCGAGCTGGTGGGAGCGCACGCCGAAGGCGTCCTGCTGTTCGCGGGTGATGCCGTGCATTTTGCCGAGCATCTCCGCGGTCAGCCCCATCATGCCCGAGGCTTTTGCCGCGTACAGCGACATGTGCGGGTTCGGATCGACGCCATGCATCATGCTCACGTGGCCCATGTGCTCGACACCACCGACGACGAACACATCACCATTGCCGGTCATGATCGCCTGAGCAGCGGTATGCAGCGCGCTCATGGACGAACCGCACAGGCGGCTGACGGTCTGGCCGGCTGCGGTGTGAGGGATCTGGGTCATCAGCGATGCCATGCGGGCGATGTTCCAACCCTGCTCCAGGGTCTGGTTCACACAGCCCCAGATCACGTCTTCGACTTCGTTCGGGTCGACCTTGACGTTACGTTCCAGCAGCTTGCTGATCAGGTGCGCCGACATGTCTTCGGCGCGGGTGTTGCGGTGCATGCCGCCCTTGGAGCGGCCCATCGGCGTACGACCGAAGTCGACAATCACGACGTCTCTAGGATTCAAGCTCATAAATGTTCTCTCGCTCTAGTCGTTGGGCGCTTAACCGAAGAAGCTCTGGCCGTTCTTGGCCATTTCACGCAGCTTCGCAGTCGGGTGGTACAGCGCGCCCAAATCAGCGTACTGGTCAGCCAGGGCAACGAACTGGGCAACACCGATCGAGTCGATGTAGCGCAGTGCACCGCCACGGAATGGAGGGAAACCGATACCGTAGACCAGACCCATGTCGGCTTCGGCGGCGGTTTCGACAATACCGTCTTCCAGGCAACGCACGGTTTCGAGGCACAGCGGGATCATCATCCAGTTGATGATGTCTTCGTCGGTGACTTCGCGCTGCTCATAGACGATCGGCTTGAGCACTTCCAGCACCGAGGAATCGGCTACTTTCTTCTGCTTGCCGCGCTTGTCGGTCTCGTAGGCGTAGAAGCCCTTGCCATTCTTCTGGCCCAGGCGCTTGGCTTCGTAGAGCACGTCGACGGCCGACCGGCGGTCGTCTTTCATGCGGTCCGGAAAGCCTTCAGCCATGACGTCACGACCGTGGTGGCCGGTGTCGATGCCGACCACATCCATCAGGTACGCCGGGCCCATCGGCCAGCCGAACTTTTCCATGATCTTGTCGATGCGTACAAAGTCCACACCGGCGCTGACCAGCTTGGCGAAACCGCCGAAATACGGGAACAGTACGCGGTTGACCAAAAAGCCCGGGCAGTCGTTGACGACGATCGGATTTTTGCCCATTTTCTTGGCGTAGGCCACGGTGGTGGCGATCGCTTGTTCGCTGGACTTCTCGCCACGGATCACTTCCACCAGCGGCATCATGTGCACCGGATTGAAGAAGTGCATGCCGACGAAGTTTTCCGGACGCTTGAGGGCCTTGGCCAGCAGCGAGATGGAAATGGTCGAGGTGTTCGACGCGAGGATAGTGTCCTCTTTGACCTTGTCTTCGACTTCAGCCAGTACCGCCTGCTTGACCTTCGGGTTCTCGACTACAGCCTCGACCACCAGGTCGACATGGCCAAAATCGCCGTAGGACAGGGTTGGACGAATGCCGTTGAGCACTTCGGCCATCTTCGCCGCGGTCATGCGACCTTTATCGACACGACCGACCAGCAGCTTGGCGGCTTCGGCCAGGCCCTGCTCGATACCGTGTTCGTTGATGTCTTTCATCAGGATCGGCGTGCCTTTGGACGCCGACTGGTAGGCGATACCGCCGCCCATGATACCGGCGCCGAGTACGGCGGCCTGCTTCACGTCACGAGCAATTTCGTCGTAGGCCTTGGCCTTTTTCTTCAGTTCCTGGTCATTGAGGAACAGACCGATCAGGCTCTGTGCAGCCGAGGTCTTGGCCAGTTTGACGAAACCGGTGGCTTCGACTTCCAGGGCCTTGTCGCGACCGAAGTTCGCGGCCTTCTGGATGGTCTTGATCGCTTCGACCGGCGCCGGGTAGTTCGGGCCTGCCTGACCTGCGACGAAACCCTTGGCGGTTTCGAAAGCCATCATTTGTTCGATGGCGTTGAGCTTGAGCTTTTCCAGCTTCGGCTGGCGCTTGGCCTTGTAGTCGAACTCGCCACTGATGGCGCGCTTGAGCGTTTCAAGGGCCGCTTCCTGGAGTTTGCCAGGCTCGACCACGGCATCCACGGCGCCGACTTTCAGCGCGTCTTCAGCACGGTTTTCCTTGCCGGCGGCAATCCACTCGATGGCGTTGTCGGCACCGATGAGGCGCGGCAGGCGCACGGTACCGCCAAAACCCGGGTAGATGCCCAGCTTGACTTCCGGCAGGCCGATCTTGGCCACAGTGGACATGACGCGATAATCCGCTGCCAGGCACATTTCCAGGCCGCCACCCAAGGCGATGCCGTTGATGGCCGCGACGGTCGGTACGTTGAGGTCTTCGAAGTCGCTGAAAATACGGTTGGCTTCGAGGTTGCCAGCGATCAGTTCGGCATCGGGCAGCTTGAAGTTGTCGACGAACTCGGTGATGTCGGCACCGACGATGAATACGTCCTTGCCGCTGCTGACGATCACACCCTTGATCGAAGCATCTGCCTTGATGGTGTCCACGGCCTGACGCAGTTCATTCAGGGTTAGACGGTTGAACTTGTTGACGGACTCACCCTTGAGATCGAACTTCAGTTCGACGATGCCACTTTCAAGAGCCTTAACCGTGATGGCTTTACCTTCGTAAATCATCAACTGATCTCCACGATATGGAAGCTGAACAGTACACGTTGAACGCTGACTGCTGGTTCGGCATTGACGTTACCGCCGATGCTACGCCAATCCGCCAGGCACACCCGTCAACGCGATAGTCGGGGTTCTGTAGGAACGTTCGGAAAATACAAACGCTCAATTCATACGCCCGTTTGATTTGGGTACGCCACCTTCACGGAATTTCCGACAATTGTCAATCGCCCTAAACAGGGGCTTTAACGCGACTTCCCGGTCATTTGCGTAGCGCACGGATCTGCAACACGGCGCTGCATGCATGGCCATTCATAGAATCAATAATTAGAAAAGTCGCCCTAATTCCATGCACGCCGGACTCAACCGGCTAAGCTGGCGGAAACGCTTTTATATCTTTGGAGAAGGACGTTTCGAACGAACGCCCCGTAAACAGCTTCGATTACCGGCCTGCCTGGCCAACCCGCCCGATGAGACTGTCGGGCTTTTTTATGCCCGCAGGAGCTGCCGAGGGCTCGGGCCGCGTTCGGACGATCTTTTGATCTTTCAATTGAGACTCAATGGTCTGGGTAAAGATCGCAGCCTCGCTTCGCTCGGCAGTTCCTACAGCGTTTCAGGCCAGCGCTTTCAGCACCGAGGAAATCTCCTGCAAAACACTCGCTTCGCCTTTCTCGCCCCAGTACAAGGCGATCATTTGCCCATCGGCTTCGATTTTGTAGACGTTAGCTGGCAATTTTTCGAAATGATTGAGCAACGACTCATTCTGGCAGACTTCGCGCCACTGATTGACCCATACGCCCGGCGCGGTTTGCCAGTAGGTCCAGATAGCCGGCTGCTTGCCCCGTCGGGGCCGATGGTACTGGGCGCAAGGGTTTGGCGCCTGCTGCCCGAGCCAGTGAGGCCACTCCTGCGGAGCCAGTTGCATGGCCAGGCCAAGGCGCCGCGCCTCCATGCGCAACGCCATGCGACCGCTCTGAACACGGGACGGGCGCAACCATGCCAGGGGGCTTAATACCACCAACAGGATTGACACCACTATCCAGACCGTCATATTCGTACTCCCCGAATTCTGATGAGCCATGACGATTGACCCACGTCGCCGTCGATGTGCTTGAAACCAGCCATACTTACCGTATCGCAATTCTCTGGAGTGCCTTCCATGTACTACGAACACGTCCTGGTCGCCGTCGACCTCACTGAAGAATGTGATCCCGTCGTCAAGCGTGCTCTGGCCCTTTGCGAAGGTCGAGACACCAAACTGTCGCTGGTTCACATCGTCGAACCAATGGCCATGGCCTTCGGCGGTGATGTGCCGATGGACCTTTCCCAGTTGCAACAACAACAATTCGATCAAGCCAAGGAACGCCTTGACCGGCTGATCGTGAAATACCCAGCCCTGAAAAAGGAATACAGCCACCTGACCTACGGCCAACCACGCCAGGAGATCCATCACCTGGCCAAGGAACAGGGTTGCGACCTGATCGTCGTGGGCAGCCATGGCCGTCACGGCCTGGCGCTGCTGCTTGGCTCTACCGCCAATGACGTGCTACACGGCGCGCCTTGCGATGTGCTCGCGGTGCATCTGGTCAAGCGCACATAAAACCATGAACCTGTGGGAGCAAGCTTTGCTCCCACAGGCTCACCCCTACAGGGGAATAGCGTTTCAAATAAAAATCCCGACGCTCATTGCTGAGCGCCGGGATTTTCTATCTCAAGGGATCAAGCGTCCAGTTCAGCCCAGCGCTCGACCAATGCGTCCAGCTCAGCCTGTAACTGCTCCAGGTGTGCGATCACCTTGGCGGTTTCGGCCGCAGGACGCTGATAGAAGCCAATGTCAGCCATTTCGGCTTCCACCGCCGCGATCTGCTTCTCCTTCGCGTCGATATCGCCTGGCAATGCTTCCAGCTCGCGCTGCAGCTTGTAGCTGAGCTTTTTCCTCGCCGGTGCCGCCGCCGGTGCCGCCACAACCGGAGCAGGCTCGGCCTTGACCACGGCCGAATTCAAGTCGGCCTTGCCGGATTTGCTCTCGGTCACGCCCAACAACCGCGGCGAACCGCCCTGGCGCAGCCAGTCCTGATAGCCACCGACGTATTCACGAACCAGGCCTTCGCCTTCGAACACCAGGGTGCTGGTGACAACGTTGTCGAGGAATGCCCGGTCGTGGCTGACCATCAGTACGGTGCCGTTGAAGGTCAGTAGCACCTCTTCCAGCAACTCGAGGGTTTCCACGTCCAGGTCGTTGGTCGGTTCGTCGAGCACCAGCAGGTTCGCCGGCTTGCTGAACAGCTTGGCCAGCAGCAGACGGGCACGCTCGCCACCAGACAGCGCCTTGACCGGGGTACGGGCACGTTGGGGACTGAACAGGAAGTCGCCCAGATAGCTCAACACATGGCGGCTCTGGCCATCGATGTCGATGAAATCGCGGCCTTCGGCCACGTTGTCGATGACGGTTTTCTCCAGATCCAACTGATGGCGCAACTGGTCGAAGTAGGCGACGTCGATCTTTGTGCCCTCCTCCACCTTGCCATTGGTCGGTACCAGACCGCCGAGCATCAGCTTGAGCAAGGTGGTCTTGCCAGTGCCGTTGGCGCCCAGCAGGCCAATGCGGTCACCACGCTGCAGCACCATGGAGAAGTCCTTGATCAGGAACGGGCCGCCAGGGTGCGCAAAGCTCACGTTCTCAAGAACCATCACCTGCTTGCCGGACTTGTCAGCGGTGTCCAACTGAATGTTGGCCTTGCCCGTGCGTTCGCGACGCTCACTGCGCTCCATGCGCAGTGCCTTGAGCGCCCGTACACGGCCTTCGTTACGGGTGCGACGGGCCTTGATACCCTGGCGAATCCAGACTTCTTCCTGGGCCAGTTTTTTGTCGAACAGCGCGTTCGCGGTTTCTTCCGCCGCCAGCGCCGCTTCCTTGTGCACCAGGAAACTGGCGTAGTCGCCGTTCCAGTCGATCAGGCCGCCGCGGTCCAGTTCAAGGATCCGGGTCGCCAGGTTTTGCAGGAAAGACCGGTCGTGGGTGATGAACAGCACCGCGCCCTGGAAATCCTTCAAGGCTTCTTCAAGCCAGGCGATAGCACCGATGTCCAGGTGGTTGGTAGGTTCGTCGAGCAGCAGCAGGTCCGGTTCGGACACCAGGGCCTGGGCCAACAGGACCCGGCGACGCCAGCCACCGGACAGCTCGGCCAGGGTCTTGTCGGCCGGCAGTTGCAGACGACTCAGGGTGCTGTCCACCAACTGCTGCAGACGCCAGCCATCACGGGCCTCGAGGTCGTGCTGGACATGCATCAACTTGTCCAGGTCGGCGTCGGTGACGATGTTCTGGCTCAGGTGGTGATATTCCGCCAACAACGCACCGACACCATCCAGACCTTCTGCGACCACGTCGAATACCGTCCGCTCGTCGGCCACCGGCAATTCCTGGGGCAATTCGCCGATTTTCAGGCCTGGCGCACGCCAGACCGAGCCGTCATCGGGCTTCTGATCGCCCTTGACCAGCTTCATCATGCTGGACTTGCCAGTGCCGTTGCGGCCGATGATGCACACCCGCTCACCACGGGCGATCTGCCAGGACACCTTGTCCAACAACGGCATAGCGCCGAAAGCAAGGGACACATCGCTGAATTTGAGCAGGGTCATGAGCTTCTCCAAAAACCGGGCGCGCATTCTACCTGAGATGAGGCCCCAGAAGTCCGCCAATTTCGCCACTGAAGCAATCTGCGAAGCACTCTGCATAACAAATGTTGCGAACTTGTGCGGATGACCCCGCAAAGCTTTCGCCCATTGCTGGCAAAAGGCTAAGCTACAGACAGTTACCCTGGGTTAACCCTTGGGCTTGTCATGTTTTTTTTGCCCGGACGTATCATGCGCAGTCGCCTTTTCAGTGTTTTATCTTGCCTATTTGTATGTGCCACTGCCGTTCAAACCGCCCAGGCGGTGGATATTTCCACACAGCGTCAGTATTACGACGAAGCCAAGCGCGCCTTGGCCAAAGGTGATTCCGGCCCCTACTTTCGCTACAGCCAGGCCCTGCGTGACTATCCGCTGGAGCCCTACCTGGCCTACGACGAACTGACCGCTCGCCTCAAGAGCGCCAGCAATGCCGAAATCGAGAAATTCCTCGCCGAGCACGGCGACCTGCCCCAGGCCAACTGGATGAAGCTGCGCTGGTTGCGCTGGCTGGCCGACCGTGGCGATTGGAAGACCTTCGTCAAGTACTACGACCCCAAGCTCAACTTCACCGAGCTGGACTGTCTCAACGCCCGGTATCAGCTCAGCCATGGCCTCAAGGCCGAAGGCTACGCCAACACCGAAAAGCTTTGGCTCACCGGCAAATCCCAACCGGCCGCTTGCGATGCGCTGTTCGGCCTGTGGGCGACCCAGGGTCAGCTGACTGAACAGAAGCGCTGGGAGCGCGCCAAACTGGCCGCCCAGGCTCGCAATTATCCACTGGCCAAAAGCTTGGTCAGCGGCCTGACCACCCTCGCCCCCCGCGGCAAGCTGTTGGTGGACGTGGCGCAAAAGCCCGAATTACTCAACCAGCCATCGCGCTTCAGCCCGGCCGATGAGGCGATGGCCGATATCGTCAGCCTCGGCTTGCGGCGACTGGCCCGTCAGGATCCAGAGAAAGCCATGGCGCTGTTGGACGGCTACGCCAGCACCATGCATTTTTCCAAGCATGAAAAAGTAGCCATCGCCCGGGAAATAGGCCTGACCCTGGCCAAGCGTTTCGACAGCCGCGCCCTGGGCGTGATGACAAAATACGACCCGGAACTGCGCGACGATACTGTCTCGGAATGGCGCTTGCGCCTGTTGTTGCGCCTGGCCCGCTGGGACGACGCCTATCAGCTGACTCGCCGCCTGCCCGAGACACTGGCCAGCACCAGCCGCTGGCGCTACTGGCAGGCCCGCAGCCTGGAGCTGGCGCAGCCACAGAACCCCGAGGCGTTGACGCTTTACAAGCATCTGGCCCGTGAGCGGGACTTCTACGGTTTCCTGGCCGCCGATCGCTCCCAATCACCCTACTCGCTTAACAACAAGCCCCTGGTGATGAGCCAGGCGTTGATCAATAAAGTGCGCAACACGCCGGGTATTCGTCGGGCGCTGGAGTTTCATGCCCGGGGACAGATCGTCGACGGTCGTCGCGAGTGGTATCACGTCACCCGCCACTTCAACCGGGACGAAATGGTCGCCCAGGCGAAACTGGCCTACGACTTGAAATGGTACTTCCCGGCGATCCGCACCATCAGCCAGGCCAAATATTGGGACGACCTGGATATCCGGTTCCCAATGGCCTACCGCGATACCCTGGTGCGTGAAGCCAAGGTTCGCGGCCTGCATTCAAGCTGGGTGTTCGCCATCACTCGACAGGAAAGTGCCTTCATGGAAGATGCCCGCTCCGGTGTCGGCGCCAGCGGCCTGATGCAGTTGATGCCTGCCACCGCCAAGGAAACCGCACGCAAGTTCAACATCCCGCTGGCCTCCCCCAGGCAAGTGCTGAACCCGGACAAGAACATCCAGCTTGGTGCGGCTTACCTGAGCCAGGTTCACAGCCAGTTCAACGGTAATCGGGTCCTGGCCTCCGCCGCCTACAACGCCGGCCCCGGGCGGGTGCGCCAGTGGTTGCGCGGCGCCGACCACCTGAGCTTCGATGTCTGGGTCGAAAGCATCCCCTTCGACGAAACTCGTCAATATGTGCAGAACGTGTTGTCGTACTCGGTGATCTACGGCCAGAAACTCAACTCGCCGCAACCGCTGGTGGATTGGCATGAGCGGTATTTTGATGATCAGTGAGTCGGCGGCAGCAAGCCATAAGCTTCAAGCGGCAAGTTGTTTCTGAAAAGCAAAAAATGCCCGTATCGAAAGATGCGGGCATTTTTTTGGTAGGTTGCTTGACCCTATGAGAGCGAGCCTGCTCGCGATAACAATGGGTCAGTCGATAAGGACGCCGGATGCCTTCAGGGCTGGACCATAGCCTTCGATAAATTCCGGCGGCATGCGCTTGGGTTTGCCAGTGGACAGCTCGATGCAAACAAAAGTGGTCTGGGCGCGCAGCACAGTGGTGTTATCGCTGGGGCGAATCAGCTGGAAATGCCGGTTCATCTTCAGCCGCTGATCCCAGTCGACGATCCAGGTGGCCAGTTGCAGTTCGTCACCTTCGTAGGCGGCCGCCAGATAATCGATCTCATGACGCACAACCGCCATGGCCCGGTCCAGCCGCCGATACTCCACCAGATCCAGCCCCAGCCGCTGGGAATGGCGCCAGGCACAGCGCTCGAGCCAGGTGACGTACACCGCATTATTGGCGTGGCCCAATCCATCGATGTCTTCAGCATTTACTTGAAGATCAATAATGAACGGCGTTGCCCGATCCCAGCCCATGCCCCTCTCCCGGTCGAATTTGGTTGGGGCCAGTGTAACGGATCCGAGCTTGACCGCCATCGCGGGCAAGCCTTGCTCCCACAGATCAAGCCGATTGCCGCGCTTGCAGGCTGCGCCCGGCCAACAGCGATAACACACCATCAATGACGCGCGGATCGGCCAGCACCCGCTGGTGCCCGCCCTGTGGCAAGCGCAGCAAGCGACTGTCGAACCAGGCTTCGTGAATCAGTTGCGATTCCTTCACCGAGACAAAGGTGTCGTCGTCGGCATGGACGATCAACCCCGGCACGTCCAGTTGGTAATGGGCGACGTCCATCTTCGAGGCTCGCATGCCCACATCGTTTTCCACCAGGCGAATGAAGGCAGAACGAGCATTGGGCGGTAACCCCATCATTCTGGCGAACCCACGCAGGACTCCGTGAATCCGTGCAGGAGCAGCGATGCTGACCAAAGTCTCGGTCTGCAACCCCAACTGAACCGCCAGCATGGCACTGGCGCCGCCCATGGAGTGCCCGATCACAGCTTGCAACGGCGGTAATTCCGCTGCTGCTTCGAGCATGGCCCTGGCGAACAGCAAGACATTCGCCTCGCGGCCAGGAGACCGACCATGGGCCGGACCGTCCAGCGCCACCACCGTGTAACCGGCATCCACCAGCGCCATGATCAGCGCCGCGAACTGGGTGGGCCGCCCTTCCCAACCGTGCATCAACAAGACGGTCGGACCTTTGCCCCAGCGCAAGGCCGAAAGACCGAAACGCAGGGTGATACGCTCGGAAGTCGCCAGCAGCGGCAATTCCCAGTCCCGTGGCGGCAAGTTTCGGGGACGCATGAACAGTCCCCGCATTTTTTTCGCAACCAGGCGCGGGGCCACCCAGCCAAGCGTGCCATTGACGCCACGAATCCAGCTCAACCTGTCCATCGCTCATCTCCAGGGCTTGCGCCTTAGCTCATCGCACTGCCGATTTGGCGGCGCGCAGCAAACGGTCCGACAACTCGCCCGGGCCCAACGCCCGCGCCAGGGCCAGGCCGCCAACCATCAAGGCGACGTCGGCCAAGGCTTTGTCGGCGTCTTCCGGGCTGGCCGCCAACTGTGCAACCAACAGCTCTATGTGTTCATTGAGCACTGCACGAAACTCATCCGGCAGCCGACCCAGTTCGCCGACCGACGCCGGAATCGGACAGGCCTGCTCGGTGGAGTCGCGGTGCTTGCGCGACAGATAGAACGCCGCCACCAGGGCGCGTCGTTCTTCACCGGTCAATTCGCTATCCATGTCGGCGATCAGTCCACGACGCTGGCTGAGCAGCTGCTTGAACGCCTCCAGCATCAAGGCATCCTTGCTTTCGAAATGGGCGTAGAAACCGCCCACTGTCAGCCCGGCCGCGCCCATCACCTCGCCGACACTCGGCTCGGCCGGACCACGCTGGATCAGCGCAGCACTGGCGGCCTTGAGTATGCGTTCACGGGTTTGCGCTTTTTTATCGCTCATCGTCACCTCCGAATATTACGACTGAAATATTATCCATGTAATAATTTTCCGCAAGCGGAAATATTGACCACTGGTCAGAAGTATCTTTCATAGAATTGGAGATTGGCCGAACGCCAGACAAACAAAAGGGCCATTCAAGAATTGAATGACCCTTATAAAATCCCGCAGAGCGGGTAATCGTGGCGTCCCCTAGGGGACTCGAACCCCTGTTACCGCCGTGAAAGGGCGGTGTCCTAGGCCACTAGACGAAGGGGACACAAACCTTCTGAACTTGATCAGCGCTGAGAACTGATCGACTCAAGGTCGGTGTGGCCAAACCTTGAACCTGTAATTGGTGGAGCTAGACGGGATCGAACCGTCGACCTCTTGCATGCCATGCAAGCGCTCTCCCAGCTGAGCTATAGCCCCGGATTTTTCGCCTCGCGGCGGAACGATATCTTGCAACATCGCTTCTGTAAAACTGGCGTCCCCTAGGGGACTCGAACCCCTGTTACCGCCGTGAAAGGGCGGTGTCCTAGGCCACTAGACGAAGGGGACGCAAACCCTTCTATACAACTGATCAACGCTGAGTGCTGATCCCTTCAAGACCCGCGTGGCCAGACCTTGAAGTGTAAATTGGTGGAGCTAGACGGGATCGAACCGTCGACCTCTTGCATGCCATGCAAGCGCTCTCCCAGCTGAGCTATAGCCCCTCATCGCTGAGGACGGGGCGAATCTTAAGGGCGTATCAGAGGGCTGTCAAATTTATTTTCAACAAATTTGAAAGTTTTTTGCCGGGATAACAATCACTTACCGACAAACCCCGGAAAACCGGGGTATGTCCTGCCTCGTCGAGTGCTTACGCGATCGCACCCAGCAGTTTTTCCCACTCTTTGGTTTCCTTCTTCGACACACCACCGAGCAGATCAATGGCCTGGCGCAGGCGGAAACGGGTCAGGTCCGGGCCGAGGATCTCCATGGCGTCGAGCACCGACACCGAGCTGGCCTGACCAGTAATGGCGGCGAACATCAGCGGCATGGCGTCACGCAGTTTCAGTTCCAGTGATTCGACCACGGCCTGGATGGTCGCGGTAATGCTGTCCTTTTCCCACTGACGCAGGCTTTCGAGTTTCCACAGGATCAATTGCATTAACTGGCGCACCTGATCATCCGAAAGTTTCTTGGACTCGAACAGCTTCGCATCCGGGGTCACGCCGCCAGCAAAGAAGAAGCCGGCCAGCGGGGCGATCTGGCTGAACGTCTCCACCCTGCCCTGCACATGGGGAGCGATTTTCATCATGTACTCGGGGTTCAATGCCCACTTCTGTACACGCGCGGCAAACTCCTCCACCGGCAGGTCACGCAACCACTGACCGTTGAGCCACGAGAGTTTCTCGACATCGAAGATCGGACCACCCAGCGACACCCGCGACAGGTCAAAGTGCTCGACCATTTCCTGCAGCGAGAACTTCTCGCGCTCGTCCGGCATCGACCAGCCCATGCGCCCCAGGTAGTTGAGCATCGCCTCGGGCATGAAGCCCATGCGCTCGTAGAAGGTCACCGACGTCGGGTTCTTGCGCTTGGACAGCTTGCTCTTGTCCGGGTTACGCAGTAGCGGCATGTAGCACAGCTGCGGCTGTTCCCAGCCAAAGTATTCGTAGAGCAGGATCAGTTTCGGCGCCGACGGCAGCCACTCCTCACCGCGCAGGACGTGGGTGATGCCCATCAGGTGATCGTCGACCACGTTCGCCAGAAAATACGTCGGCAGACCGTCGGTCTTCATCAGCACTTGCATGTCCATGCGATCCCAGGGGATCTCGACATCGCCACGCAACATGTCCGGCACCACGCAGACGCCTTCGGTCGGCACCTTCATGCGGATCACATGGGGCTCGCCAGCGGCCAGGCGACGGGCGACTTCTTCCTTGGACAGCAGCAGCGCGCGGCCGTCGTAGCGCGGGGTCTCGCCGCGGGCCATCTGCTCGGCGCGCATCTGGTCCAGCTCTTCGGCGGTGCAGAAGCACGGGAAGGCGTGGCCCATGTCTACCAGTTGCTGACAGTACTGCTGGTAGATGTCACCGCGCTCGCTCTGGCGGTAAGGACCGTGCGGGCCGCCGACGTCCGGCCCTTCGCTCCAGTCGATGCCCAGCCAGCGCAGGGCGTCGAAGATCTGCTGTTCGGACTCGCGAGTCGAACGCAACTGGTCGGTGTCCTCGATCCGCAGGATGAACTCACCGCCGTGCTGCTTGGCAAAGCAATAGTTGAACAAAGCGATGTAAGCGGTGCCGACATGAGGATCGCCAGTGGGCGAAGGCGCGATGCGGGTGCGGACGGTGGTCATGGCATGTCTCGGAAAGAATATAAAAGCGAAGATGAAACAGGGGGCGAATGGTAACAGGCGATGGTAGGCGGGCTCCAGTGAGAGGGGGATTTGTGTGGCACCTGTCAGACCGAGGCACCTTCAATCGCGAGCAGGCTCGCTCCCACAGGGAACCGAGTTGTCCGGACTGGACGCGGTCCATTGTGGGAGCGAGCCTGCTCGCGATGAGGCCATTACAGTCGCCACACAACCTCAGACAGTCAGCAACCGCTCGCGCAGCTTGCCAATCTCGTCACGCAACTGCGCCGCTGCTTCGAACTCCAGATCCCGGGCCAGTTGGTACATTTTCTCTTCCAACTGGCGGATACGTTTGCTGATTTCGCTCGGCGAGCGCAGTTCGGCTTCGTAACGGGCGCTCTCTTCGGCGGCCTTGGCCATACCCTTACGCTTCTTGCTGCGCGAGCCGGGCACGGTGGCGCCTTCCATGATGTCGGCGACGTCCTTGAACACCCCTTTGGGCGTGATGCCGTTGGCCAGGTTGAAGGCAATCTGTTTATCGCGACGACGCTCGGTCTCGCCGATGGCCCGCTCCATGGAGCCGGTGATGCGATCGGCATAGAGAATCGCCCGGCCGTTGAGGTTACGCGCGGCCCGACCGATGGTCTGGATCAACGAACGCTCGGAGCGCAGGAAGCCTTCCTTATCGGCGTCGAGGATCGCCACCAGGGACACCTCCGGCATGTCCAGGCCTTCGCGCAGCAGGTTGATCCCCACCAGCACATCGAACGTACCCAGGCGCAGGTCGCGGATGATCTCGACCCGCTCCACCGTGTCGATGTCCGAGTGCAGGTAGCGCACCCGCACGCCATGGTCGGCCAGATAATCGGTCAGGTCTTCGGCCATGCGCTTGGTCAGCGTGGTGACCAACACCCGCTCCTCCACTGCCACACGTTTGGAGATTTCCGAGAGCAGATCATCGACCTGAGTCAGCGCCGGGCGCACTTCAACCTGCGGATCGACCAGCCCGGTGGGCCGCACCACCTGCTCGACCACCCGGCCGGCATGCTCGGCCTCGTAGTTGCCTGGGGTGGCCGAGACGAAAATCGTCTGCGGGCTCACACTTTCCCATTCGTCAAAGCGCATCGGCCGGTTATCCAGGGCCGAGGGCAGGCGGAAACCGTATTCCACCAGGGTTTCCTTGCGGGACCGGTCGCCTTTGTACATGGCGCCGACCTGGGGCACGCTGACGTGGGATTCGTCGATCACCAGCAAGGCATCGGCCGGCAGATAGTCATACAACGTGGGCGGTGGCGCGCCCGACGGACGACCCGACAGGTAGCGCGAGTAGTTTTCGATGCCGTTGCAATAACCCAGTTCCAGAATCATCTCCAGGTCGAAACGGGTCCGCTGCTCCAGACGCTGGGCTTCCACCAGTTTATTGTTCGACCGCAAGTATTCCAGGCGCTCCTGCAACTCAACCTTGATCCCCTCGATAGCGTCCAGCAGGGTTTCCCGTGGCGTCACATAGTGGCTCTTGGGGTAGAAGGTGAAGCGCGGCAGTTTGCGGATCACCTCGCCGGTCAGCGGATCGAACGCCGAAAGACTCTCTACCTCGTCATCGAACAGCTCGATGCGGATCGCCTCCAGGTCCGATTCCGCCGGGTAGATGTCGATCACGTCACCACGGACCCGGAACGTCGCCCGGGCGAAATCCATGTCGTTGCGGGTGTATTGCAGGTCCGCCAGGCGGCGCAGCAAGGCGCGTTGGTCGAGCTTGTCGCCGCGATCAACGTGCAAGACCATCTTCAGGTACGTTTCCGGGCTGCCCAGGCCATAGATGCACGACACCGTAGTGACGATGATCGCGTCCTTGCGCTCGAGCAATGCCTTAGTGGCCGAGAGCCGCATCTGTTCGATGTGATCGTTGATCGAAGCATCCTTCTCGATGAAGGTGTCCGACGACGGTACGTAGGCCTCGGGTTGGTAGTAGTCGTAATAGGAGACGAAGTACTCCACCGCGTTGTTGGGGAAAAACGCCTTGAACTCGCCATACAGCTGCGCCGCCAGGGTCTTGTTCGGTGCCAGCACCAGGGTCGGGCGCTGCACCTGGGCAATCACATTGGCGATGCTGAAAGTCTTGCCCGAGCCTGTCACACCGAGCAGCGTCTGGTGCGCCAGCCCGGCCTCGATGCCTTCGACCATCAGGCGAATGGCTTGCGGCTGGTCGCCGGCGGGCTGGAATCGGGTGACTAGCTGGAATTCAGACATAACATAACCTCTGGGTTCACCCCTGTCGGCCAGCCAACAGGAACGAGAAAGACCGAAACGACTGATGTCGCCCGAGGAAAAAACTGGGATGCACACAATGTGGAGGTGAATGCCTTCGCTTTCAAGACGAACGTCCTACACGCCTTGAAGTCTTTGACGCTGCCAGGGGACTAACGGTCGAAAAAAACGAAAATACTTGCCTTAAAAACCGAATCGCCTGTCGCCGCGCCCGGTGATGGCCTCTATACTAGCTCCCCGTTTGTGCACCGCTCTAGTGCATTCGGCTGGAGCGCTACACGTCCCCTCACACTCCATTCAGAGCCGCGCAATAATGAGCCTGTTTTCCGCTGTCGAATTGGCACCACGCGACCCCATCCTGGGCCTCAACGAAGCATTCAACGCCGACACCCGTACCAATAAGGTCAACCTGGGCGTGGGTGTTTACTGCAACGAGGAGGGGCGCATTCCACTTCTGCGCGCCGTTGTCGAAGCCGAGACGATTCGCGTGGCCCAACACGTTTCCCGCGGTTACCTGCCGATCGACGGCATTGCCGCCTACGACCAGGCGGTCCAGACCCTGCTGTTTGGCAAGGACTCACCACTGATCGCCTCCGGCCGCATCATTACCACCCAGGCCGTGGGCGGCACCGGCGCATTGAAGATCGGTGCCGACTTCCTCAAGCAATTGCTGCCTGACGCCGTCGTGGCCATCAGCGATCCAAGCTGGGAAAACCACCGCGCGCTGTTCGAAACCGCCGGTTTCCCGGTGCAGAACTACCGCTACTACGACGCCGCTACCCATGACGTGAACCGTGCCGGCCTGCTGGAAGACCTCAACGCCCTGCCCGACCGCTCAATCGTTGTGCTGCACGCCTGCTGCCACAACCCGACCGGCGTGGACCTGAGCCCGCAAGACTGGAAAAACGTGCTGGACGTGGTCAAGGCCAAGAATCATGTTCCATTTTTGGACATGGCCTACCAGGGCTTTGGCGACGGTATCGACGAAGACGCCGCCGCCGTGCGCCTGTTCGCCGAGTCGGGCCTGACTTTCTTTGCCTCCAGCTCGTTTTCCAAGTCGTTCTCCCTGTACGGCGAGCGCGTCGGCGCCCTGTCGATCGTCAGCGAATCGAAAGAAGAAAGTGCCCGGGTGCTGTCCCAGGTCAAGCGTGTGATCCGCACCAACTATTCCAACCCGCCGACCCACGGCGCCAGCATTGTCGCGGCCGTGCTCAACAGCCCGGAATTGCGGGCCCAGTGGGAAGCAGAGCTGGCTGAAATGCGCCTGCGGATTCGTGGCATGCGCAACCAGATGGTGGACATGCTGGCTAAAGCCGCCCCGCACCGTGATTTCAGCTTCGTCGCACGCCAGCGCGGAATGTTTTCCTACTCCGGCCTGACCGTTGGACAAGTGACGCGCCTGCGTAACGAGTTCGGCATCTATGCCCTGGACACCGGCCGCATCTGCGTGGCCGCACTGAACCAGAACAACATTGATGCGGTAACCAAGGCCATTGTTCAGGTGATCTGAAGCATTCGGCGCTGGATGAAAAACGGGAAACCATTGGGTTTCCCGTTTTTTTAAGTATGCCTATCCGGTCAGGCATACCCCTCGCCACAAAAGCGCCAGGCATAACCCTTTTGTCGAGGCTACAGCTCCGTCGCCCGCTGGCTCGCGGCGTCGTCATAGATGACATACAACGACTCGGCAATCTGGCTCTTGATGGCCTTGGTGCTTTCCAGCCCCAGGACAAAACCCTCGGCCTTGCCGCCGGCACGGTTCAGCTCATCAGCGTTACTGGCCTGGGTGATGGCGTCGTAAAGTTTCTCGGCGTGCGGGCCCACGCCCTTGGGTAAGCTGATCTGGGCGGTGCTCATAGGCGCACCTCGGTGTGGTTGCCTGTGTGAAGCGGTAACAGATGATTCATGGCGCAAACCTTTGTCTGGCGAATGGCCGGCAGCGCGTCCAGCCACTTCCGGGGGCCCATGGTAGCCCTCTCCCGCCTTTGCGGTAACCGCCAATCAGCGATTAATCGCCAACGGACCCGAGGAACGCGCCGGCCGACAAGAGAAGCTTGACTTCTCTTTTCCAATCAGTAACATACGCGTCATTCCGCGATAGCTCAGTTGGTAGAGCAAGTGACTGTTAATCACTGGGTCCCTGGTTCGAGTCCAGGTCGTGGAGCCAGACAAGGTTCCAGAGAAGGCTTCCAAAATCTCTGAATCCCCCGAAAAACCCGCCTTCTGGCGGGTTTTTTCGTTTTGGCGTTCCGTCGGATTCCGGTGGATACCAGCCGTTTTAAGGGTAGAGTTTGGGATAAAGCTCAGTTCGATAAAAGGGAGTACCCTTATGTCGCGCACCACTGCTCCACTCTCCGACTCCGCTTGCCGTTCGGCCAAGCCCACAGACCGCGCCTACAAGCTTTTCGACGGCGACGGCCTTTACCTTCTAGTCCAACCCAATGGTCGCAAAGGCTGGCGTCTCAGATATGTCAAACCTGATGGCCGCGAAGGACTGACCTCATTCGGCAACTACCCCATCGTTGGCCTCGCCGATGCGCGCCGCAAACGCTTGGAGGTCAAGCGTATGCTGGCGGATGGCATTGATCCCATAGGAGCCAAGAACCAAGCCAAGACGGACGCTCTGCTCAAAGGCCGCACCTTTGAAAGCGTTGCTCTCGGCTGGCACACGGAAATGTCAGCCAAGTGGGCACCGGACTATTCCAAGACAGTGATGAATCGCCTCAAAACTCACCTCTTCCCGCTGATCGGCGCCCGCGCCATTGTCGACCTGGACACCCACGACCTTATGCGGCCCCTGGAAGCGATCAAGAAGCGCGGAACGATAGACATTGCTTTAAGGGTACAAAACTACCTGCAGAGCATCATGCGCGAGGCAAAGCGCCTCCGGCTTATCGCCGTAAACCCTGCTTACGACCTCGTAGGCTCGATCAAAGCCTTGCGAGTTGTCCACCGCCCCGCTTTATCCTTATCGCGCTTGCCTGAATTGCAGGAACGGATCGACACCTATAAAGGCCGTGCACTTACCCGGCTGACGGTCTTGCTGTCGCTGCACGTGTTTGTACGCTCCAGCGAGCTGCGCTTCGCCCGCTGGAGCGAGTTCGACCTCAAGCGTGGCGTCTGGGAAATACCCGACACGCGACCAGCGTTGGAAGGCGTACCCTTTTCCACAAGGGGCACGAAGATGGCCGGCGATATCCATCTTGTACCCTTATCGCCGCAAGCGGTCGCCCTGCTCGAGCAGATCCACGCCCTCACCGGCAAATTTGACTTAGTGTTCGCAGGCGATACCAAGTCTTGGAAACCGATGTCCGAAAACACGGTGAACAGCGCGCTTCGGAAGATGGGGTACGACACCAAAACCGAGATCTGCGGCCATGGCTTTCGTTCGATGGCCTGCAGCGCACTGATCGAGTCGGGTTTGTGGACGGACACAGCCATCGAGCGGCAGATGAGCCACAAGGAACGCAACAACGTCCGCGCCGCTTATATCCACAAGGCCGAGTTCATCGAGGAGCGCAGGCTGATCATGAACTGGTGGAGTCGCTACCTTGAGGCTAATCAGCAGAAGCATGTCAGCCCACGCGAATTCGCCAATCAGACCGGTGCGAACGTCACTCGCCTAAAAGCAAAACGTGGCGCAACCGAGTAAGCGCTCGGTCCTCATATCTCAGTGATCCGTTTGTCCACGCGGGTCCATCCAAACGGGGCTGCAAAGCCGCCCTGTTTGGATGGACCTCACTTAAAAATCTAAAGCCCACGCAATTGTCTGTGGAAAAACACTGATTTCCATCGGTGGATAATTTCATCCACAGCCGCAGAACTCCCAAAAATTCGAGCCTTGACCCGAATTCTCCACTGGCGTAGAAAAGGTCGGGCAAAGCGCTGTCGTTGACAGCAACCCAGGTAGCCAGAACCTTCAAGGCTACGCCACACCGTGGTGGTTCTCCCAAAGTGCGATTAGCGTCCGGCGGCTCGCACGGTCACAGCGATGTGATGGATGCCTACTTTTACCAGCGTGCCCACTGCGGCAACTCATCCCCTTTCATAGCTGCCCTGCAGCAACCTATCCGCTTGGCCATCTCATTGCGCCAACCTTCGCCCGTCTCTTTCTCCCGGAAAGAGACGGGCGCTCCTACCGCTGCTACAGCCCAGTTCGTACAAGGCTTTGCGGCATTCCACCTCGTGACAATCGGCGTGACAAACACCGAAGTCACCAGCAACAGCGATGCAGATGATGGTGCCGCAGTCCACGGAATGGACTTCACCTGACTGACAGTCAGGCATGCCCCGGTCATCGCCTCACTGCCTTCTCCTGACTCAGGATCTCGCGGTGCCGGTCTCGTCAGCCAGCGCAGCCTCCACCCGCCCACTTCTGCGGAAGTGCTCAGGAGGCCAGATCATGAGACGCCCATGCTCCCGGTCGTAAGGGGCCGCCAGTCCCGCGTTAGCGGACAACCCTCACAGGTCGCAGGGGCCTTGATCCCTGATAACACTCAACATTCTTGGCGGGATGACGTGGGGAAAGTTTCGAAGGTTTTGGCTTCGAGCGGAGTTTGATCATGGCATTGGTAGGTAGACGGGATGGGCGAAATTTTGGCTATGGACGACAACTGAGTTATGCCGGGCCACAGGCGTTGCGCGATCTGTTTGGCGTCGGGCATTACGGCACGGTCAAGGCGCACAGTGATCGCTGGCAGGCGTTTGTTCGGTGCCACCTTTTGACCACGGCCAATCTAGCTAGCAGTAGCGAACCTAACCGGTGACAAATGAATGCCCGGCTATTATAATTTGATTATCATCGACCGATTTAGGGTACAGGCAATCCCATGGAAAATAAGACTGCACGATTAACTGTGCTCATTGATCCCGTCAAGAAAAAAGCACTTGAGGAGCTTTGTGCGTCTCAGGATCTGACGCCTTCTCAGGTCGTTCGTCAGCTTATTAGGGACTACCTGGAGACGCATGGCGTGTCCTACTCTACCAAAAGCAAAATTGCGGCCAATGGCAAATGATTCATCCATGTATGAGCGGGCACGACAAATGCCCGCTCATCGTGCCTCATTCACTCCTGCCCCCGGCCCCCACCTCTAGCCCTGAGTCTTGTTAATCTGGACATAACTGACCAGTGCACCATTGAAGTCAGCATGATAATGCTCTGAGCCGAGCGCCTGAAGAATCCCTGCCCTGTCGAGCTTGCCGAGGACTTTCTCGTTGGCTTCACACAACTTCACGACGATGCTGCGCTTGCGCAGCTGCTCAATGACTTCGAGCAGCGTTTGTAAGCCCGTGATATCCATGAACGGCACTCGCTTTAGTCGAATAATCAAAGTCCCAGGATCGGTGTGTGTTTGAGCCAAAACGCGCTCAAAGGTTTCTGCTGCGCCAAAGAAGAGAGGCCCCTCAATGGTGTAAACCAAAATACCGGGGGGAAGGTGTACATGCCCATTCATACGCAACTCTACCTCCAGCTCTTTTTCAACCATTACCTGAATCTCCACAGAAGACGCCATCCGACGCATAAATTGCAGCATGGCGAGAATGACCCCAATGTTCACCGCAATCGCCAGATCACTGAAAACGGTGAGGCTGAAGGTAATTAACAGGATGGCAACGTCGGCTTGGGGGGCTCGTTTGACCATGCGTTTGAAGTGCTTCAGTTCGCTCATGTTGTAAGCGACCACGAATAAGATCGCAGCCAATGCACACAGCGGGATATCCGAAGCCAAAGGCGCCAAGAAGAGGATCAGTAAAATCAAAGTGAGGGCGTGTGCAAAACCCGCGATTGGACTGTTGCCACCATTGCGGATGTTGGTTGCTGTTCGAGCGATCGCGCCTGTCGCAGCAAAGCCACCAAACAGAGGAGTGACCAGGTTAGCAATGCCTTGTCCGATTAACTCCTGATTGGAGTCATGTTTGGTACCGGCCATCCCGTCGGCAACAACAGCAGAGAGCAGCGACTCGATCGCCCCCAGCATCGCGATCGCAAACGCAGGGCCAATCAATTCAATAATTTGCGGCAGCGTTATTTCAGGAAGGCCAATTTTGGGCAGTCCTTGGGGAATTCCTCCAAATGCATTCCCGATCGTGGCCACGCCGTCGAATTGAAAATAAGAATGCAACGCCGTCACAACGACCATAGCAATCAGGGGGCCGGGAACGCGCCTTACGCCTGGTATTTTAGGTGCGAGTATCACCAACGCCAGGCTCAAGGTCGCTAACAGTGTCGTGGGCACATGTAGGCTGGGTAGGGCCTGAATGAGGTGCCACAGCCGCTCGTGGAAATGGTCGCCACTGATTTTCGGCAAGCCCAAAAAGTCTTTCCATTGCCCGACCCAAATGATCACCCCGATGCCGGCGGTGAATCCCACAATCACGGGGTCAGGGATGAACTTGATAAGTGCGCCAAGCTTGGTGATGCCGAGCAGCAATAAAATT
Source organism: Pseudomonas hefeiensis (assembly GCF_030687835.1). Taxonomy (NCBI): domain Bacteria; kingdom Pseudomonadati; phylum Pseudomonadota; class Gammaproteobacteria; order Pseudomonadales; family Pseudomonadaceae; genus Pseudomonas; species Pseudomonas hefeiensis. The sequence continues at coordinate 2,043,230 of NZ_CP117449.1, read as the reverse complement.
GCCCCGGCCATCATTGTCGCGATCTGCAAGCCATCAACACCGTACTTGGCCGTCACGCTGGCCAAAATGACGATGAACGCCCCAGTTGGGCCGGCAATCTGAAGCCGGCTTCCGCCGAACAGCGAAACCAACAAACCACCAACAATGGCCGTGTAGATCCCTTGCTCTGGCTTGACGCCCGAGGCGATGGCAAATGCCATGGCCAACGGCAGCGCCACGACGCCGACGATGACCCCTGAGACGATATTTCGAAGCCAATGCTCGCGCCCTAACAAGCCCGCTTTCCAAGCTTCTCGTAACGCAATCATGACTAGCCTCGCTCTGGTGGCATGTGCATAATATTCACACGTAGTGATAATAGCAAAGCAATTGGCCTAGCCTCGGTACGACACCAGCAACGCTGTAGATTCGGTGCAGAGAGAGCTAAACCATATGCCCGGAGACCCCGCATGAAACGCGAAGACGTCAAAACCAAACACGGTGAAGGCATGCACTTCGACACGCATGTGATAGCCAATCCGGCCAACACGCACGAGTGGATCATTCTTTTCAAAAAGGATGCAGGGAGAAGCTATTTTCTGGTCAATGACAACGAGGAGATTGAGTCATTTGGACGCCTCGATGACCTGATCCATGAGCTTCGCGAGCTGGGTATCAAGTCCGCCGAAGTTCATTTCTGATAGTTACGCTCAGGGAGTTTGATCATGTCAGTAAAAATTGAGCATCTGTCCGGTCAAAGCGACGAGCTTTGGTCTGTTTGTTTCGGTAGCCGCAGCATTCAATTTCGTACCGAGCAAGGGGCGAAGGACTATGCGGCCACACTCAAAGAAAGAATCGACGCACCGCATACCTTTCCGCGAATTCACCACGCTCCCAACCCAGACCACTGATCAACGCTGATCTGGACGTAATGACCCACGCAGAGGCCCCTACGCAACTGGGTCACGAACTCACGCAATTGTCGAAGTACGCGGATCAAATCCAAGAAGCGATGAGAAAACTCTGAATTCCAATGTGCCGCGCTTAGGGCGTGGCACATTGGGGTATTCGAACGCGCAAAAAAATGGCCACACGAGGTGGCCTAAGACGGGTTCAAGCATAGGAGGATCTCTATTGACCAAGAAATACAGGCCCGCCCTGAAGTCTTAGGGCCAATAGAGTTGGTCCGCTGGCTGACAAACCCCTTCATCAGCAGCGTTCAAGCCGGCAATTTGACCCTGGTCTGTGGGTCAGGACCTCGTTGCCTTGCATTATAATAGTGTTAACATGGCATTATAATCAACGTCTAATTAGGGGATCGCATGACTACCGACTTCAAGAAGGCTGCACTGGATTACCACGAATTCCCAACCCCAGGGAAAATCAGCATTGAGCTGACCAAGCCCGCCGACACAGCAGCCCAACTCGCACTGGCGTACAGCCCAGGCGTAGCCGAGCCCGTTCGCGAAATCGCGAAGGATCCGGAGAACGCCTATCGCTTTACTGGAAAAGGGAATCTGGTGGCCGTGATCACCAACGGCACTGCCATTCTGGGCCTCGGCAATCTAGGCCCCTTGGCCAGTAAGCCGGTCATGGAAGGCAAAGCGTTGCTGTTCAAACGTTTTGCCGGCATCGACTCGATCGATATCGAAGTCAATGCTGAGAGTTCCCAGGCCTTTATCGATACAGTCGTGCGCATTGCCGACACCTTTGGTGGCATCAACCTGGAAGACATCAAAGCCCCTGAGTGCTTTGAAATCGAAGAAGCTCTGATCGAACAGTGCAGCATCCCGGTCTTCCATGACGACCAACACGGTACTGCCATCGTCACCGCTGCCGGCATGCTCAATGCGCTGGAGATTCAGGGCAAAACCCTGGAGAGCGCGAGAATTGTTTGCCTCGGCGCTGGTGCCGCCGCCACTGCCTGCATGCGCCTGCTGCTTAGTCTGGGCGCCCAAAAAAGCAATCTGTACATGGTCGACCGCACCGGTGTCATCCACTCCGCACGGGAAGACCTCAATCAATACAAAGCACAGTTCGTTAACGACGGAGGCCCTCGTACACTGATGGAAGCCATGAACGGTGCTGACGTGTTTGTCGGTCTGTCTGGAGCCAATCTCCTTCCGGCTGAAGCACTGGCAGCGATGGCACCCAATCCGATCGTGTTTGCCTGCTCGAACCCGGATCCTGAAATCAGCTACGAGCTGGCCATGGCCACACGTGATGACCTGATCATGGCGACCGGTCGTTCTGACTACCCGAACCAGGTTAATAACGTTCTGGGCTTTCCGTTCATCTTCCGCGGGACCTTGGATGTTCGGGCAACCCGGATCAACGAAGCGATGAAAATTGCGGCGGTGGAAGCACTGCGCCAATTGGCCAAAGAGCCAACCCCTGTGGAAGTGCTGCAAGCGTTCAACGTCGATAAGCTTGAGTTTGGGCGCGATTACATTCTTCCCAAAGCGCTCGATGCTCGCCTGCTCGGAGCAATAGCCGGCGCAGTGGCCAAGGCCGCTATCGACACCGGCGTTGCGAAGCTGCATTACCCGACGCACTACCCGCTCTAAGCTGACGTCAATCATGCTGATGTGCCGCAGCTGCACGACCTTTTACAAGGTTGGCAGCTGTCGCACTCGGGGATCATCCAGCCGCAGCACGTCCTGAATATCGACAGCCCGCCATTTGCAAGATCATCCGCTCTTGGCTGATCGCGGGGTGAAGCTTTCGGGATCCCCGTCTGCTCCCCCAGCAGGTAATCACCACACAGAGTTGCCATCCCAGGCAATCCTGATCACCGATCAGAAAAAAAGACAGTCAGCGGCTTTAACACTCAACGAGCAGACCAGCCTAAATCGCGAGGACCTGGTGATATCAGATGTACATAATCGGTTGGCTTTCTTGCTCCTCATACGCTTGGGACAGGGGTGAATGAATGCCGATCAAATATGTTAGGAGCCTCACTGGGCGACGGCGTACCACAGACGCAAACCGACATCTTGGATTTGCCCTGGCCTTCGTAGCAGGGGCAATCAATGCCGGTGGTTTCCTGGCGGTGCATCAGTACACCTCACACATGACAGGTATCGTCTCCTCGATGGCAGATAATAGCGTGCTGGGAGCCTACGACCTGGTACTCAGTGGCACCGGCGCTCTGTTGTCCTTTCTGGTTGGGGCCGCGTGCTCGGCGGTCATGGTCAATTATTCCCGCCGCAGACGCATGCACAGCGAGTTTGCAGTGCCGCTCTTGTTCGAAGCTTTTTTGCTCATCTGCTTTGGCTTTCTGGGAGCCCAGCTATCCACCGTGGATGGTCTATTCGTGTCCGTCACCGTGATGCTGCTGTGTTTCATCATGGGGCTACAAAACGCGGTGATCACCAAAATTTCCAAAGCCGAAATCCGAACGACGCACATCACCGGCATCATCACGGATATAGGTATTGAGTTTGGAAAACTCTTTTATTGGAATGCCGTCAACACATCGAAGCATCCAAAAGTTCTCGCCAATCGGACCCGACTCAAAATACTGATACTGCTTGCGCTGAATTTCTTCTTTGGCGGCGTGGTGGGTGCATTTGGGTTCAAACACATTGGTTATATCTCAACGGTACCGCTCGCGATGGTTCTGGTGACGCTGGCGATCGTGCCTGCCTTTGACGACGTCAGGCTTTTTGTCCGCCGCGTCATCCGAAGGTGAACAGCTTGCCTGCAAGCAGCTTTCCAGGCGTTGCTATACTGGATTTTCACTACGTTGATCGTTTCTATTTATGACGTGCCAGGTGTCCAGCGACTGATCCCACTCGCTGGCACGCTAAAAGCGGCGCCCTCGCCGAGCGGGTATTTTTCGTTTTTAGCCCGCGTGGTGATCGGCTCTTCAAGATCATCGAGATGAGGGTTGTGATGACCCACATATTGGCCTGTATCGACAGTTCAAATACATCTCCGGCCGTCTGCGACTACGCCGCTTGGGCCAGTCTCAACTTTGTATTGCCGTTAACCCTCCTGAATGTTGTAGAACGCCCCGCTGGCGTAGAGATACGACCCGGCAGCCTTGCGCACGTGCTAGAAGCTATGTCGCTGGACGAAAAGCGCCATGAGCAGGCGTTGAAGCAAGGCTTGATAATGCTGCAAAACGCTCGAAAAAGAGCGATCGCGGATGGCGTAATACAGCCGGAACTTCGTCAAAGCGACGGAGAACTGTTGGGTCGGTTACTCGAGATGGAAACTGACATGCGCTGGCTAGTCATGGGAAAACAAAGCTCGTTCTGTCCCCGACTCAACCAGCTCGAAACCATCATCCATGCTTTGCACAAGCCGATCCTGGTCACCCCTTGTTCCTTCAACCCACCACGAAGCCTGATGCTTGCTTATGACGGGAGTGAGGACACGCACATGGGGGTGAAAATGCTGGCAGCGAGTCCAGTTCTCACAAAGCTGCCCGTGCACCTGGTCATGGTCGCAGCCAACACGTCGAAGAATCTGGAACGACTCGATGCGGCAGGAGCCATTCTGCAATCAGTCGGGTGTGACGTGCGAACAGCCATCTGTGGCGGGAGAGTAGAGCTCGCCTTACAGTCCTATCAGACCGAACACGATATCGATCTGATGATCATGGGCGCTTTTGGTCATTCGCGAGTCCGTCGATTTTGGTTTGGCAGTACGACGTCAAGAATGATCCGAGCCACAACTCGTCCTCTTCTATTCCTGCCCAAAAGCTACCTCAACATGTAACGCACAGACATTCAAACACCTTGTCGTCTCAGGATGAAAACGCTCCTAGCCAGCACATGCGATTAACATTACATGTTAATGTTGTGCGCATCTTCGATGGAGCAAATGACAGCATCCTTGATCCGGTAGCTCGCCCGTTACAGCCGCATCCTTGAGTAGTTTTGTGCGGCGCGAGAACTGACACCCACTCAGGTCGCCCGTCTATTGATCCGCGATGACCTGCGCAGTCACGGCGCGGAGGATGAAACACAGCACACTGGCGCGGTGAAAGCCGCCAGACAGTCAATGCCAATCAGCAGACTCGTGACACCAGGTCTCAGTGACCCAATCAATACAGCGGCCGACAAAGCGCTGTTAAGGAAGAGACCATGAGCAAAACTATCGCAATCATCAAGGGTGACGGCATCGGCCCTGAGATCATGCAAGCGACGCTACGCGTACTCGATGCCCTTGACTGCAATCTTCAGTACGACTTCGTTGAGGCCGGTTTGGAGGCTTTGCAGCAGCATGGGCAACTGATGCCGCCCGCGTCCATAGAGACGATCGCCAAACATGGTGTCGCACTCAAAGGCCCTCTGACAACGCCGATTGGCCGCGGCTTCTCATCGATCAACGTCCACCTTCGCCGCCACTTCGATCTCTACGCCAATGTCCGACCAGCGATCAGTTTCCCAGGCACCCGTTCGCGTTTCGAAGATATCGACATCATCACGGTGCGCGAAAATACCGAAGGAGCGTACCTACCAGAAGGACAAAGTATTTCGGAGGACGGCGAAGTCGCTCTGGCGAGCATTCGTGTAACACGCACTGCCTCCGAACGCATCGTGCGGTATGCGTTCGAGCTGGCTCGTAGCAAAGGCCGTAAGAAAGTGACCGCGGTGCACAAGGCCAACATCATCAAGTCTTGCTCCGGGTTGTTCCTTGAGGTGGCGCGTGAGGTTGCTGCGAATTATCCGGAAATCGAATTCCACGAGATGATCGTCGATAACGCCTGTATGCAGCTGGTGATGAATCCCCATCAATTTGATGTCATCGTCACCACCAACCTGTTTGGCGACATCCTTTCAGACTTGTGCGCAGGCCTGGTGGGTGGACTGGGCTTGGCGCCGGGGTCCAACATCGGCGCCGATGCGGCCATCTTCGAAGCGGTCCACGGCTCGGCACCGGACATCGCTGGCAAGAACATCGCGAACCCATGTGCATTGTTGTTGGCTGCCGCAGACATGCTTGATTACCTAGGCATGGTGGACAAAGGGACACGCATTCGTACAGCTATCCGCGTTGTTCTGAAAAGCTCCTGCGATCAAGTGACACCCGATATGGGAGGGACTGGTACAACTGAGTCCTTCGCTGACGCCTTGGTTGCCTACTTGCGTGACTAAATAGAGAATCAACAAACACGCGCTCCGTCCGAGTCGCCAGCTCAGTACGAGCTGGCGATTTTCTACGTGTGCTCCACTCTGACCTACCAGTAGGACAGTCTGCCGGATTGGATTAAATCTTCTTATACTCCACGGGCTGATCCGGCCACGCAGTCAACACCTCAAAGCCATCGCGGGTGACCAAGACCATATGCTCCCACTGGGCCGAGAGCGAAAGATCCTTGGTGATCACGGTCCAGCCATCCCCCAGCGTTCTTACACCGTGCTTTCCAGCATTGAGCATTGGCTCGATTGTGAAGATCATGCCCGGTTTCAGTCTCATACCTTCACCAGGGTTGCCATAATGACGGACCTGTGGCTCATCGTGGTAAACCATGCCAATGCCATGTCCACAGTAGTCACGCACTACGCTATACCCTTCACGGTGCGCCACGGTTTGAATGGCGTGACCGACATCACCGAGCGTGGCACCGGGGCCTACTGCATGAATGCCGGCACACATCGCCTCATAGGTCGTGTCCACCAGCCGACGAGCCTCTGCGCTTGGCTCGCCGACAAAATACATTCGGCTTGTATCACCGAACCAACCATCCTTGAGCACCGCGACATCAATATTGAGGATATCGCCATCCGAGAGTTCTTTATCTGACGGGATTCCGTGGCATACGACATGATTGATGGAGGTGCACAAGGTTTTGGGGAAACCGTGATAACCGATATTGGCTGGAGTGGCCTTCTGCACGTTGACAATATAGTCATGGCAGAGCTTATCAAGCTCATTGGTCGAAACCCCGGGCCTGACGTGAGGCGCAATCATGCTCAGAACCTCCGCAGCCAACTTTCCCGCAGTTCGTGACATAGCAATTAGTGCAGGCTTCATAGTGGTACTTTTACCCTCATTATGAACACCAGAGACTGGTTGGACGGGTGCTCATTCGCCGAATGCTGTGCAATTGCAGGAGCGCAGCATGAAAATTAATTCGACTTACTAAGTTCCACAGCACTCTACGGAAGAAACAATATTTTGTTACCGTAACTTTAGCGTTAATAGAAAGTCATTAAGCACTATTACTTGCTGCAACCGCGCTTGTAGGCGGACGGCAATGCACGAGGGTATGAGTGCGGAGCTTCAATACGCTCTTTTAGCTTTGCTGCGTAATCTTTTGCACCCTGCTCATTGCGGAATTGAATGCGCCTGGCTCCAATACACACGGACCATAGATTTTCACTCTGACTAGACAGATGCTCAATTCTGACGGACATGCCGACACTCCAAGGAAAAGAATTCAAAAATGAATTTCAGCAACCTTGATACCGATTTCTCGCAGCTCATGAATCAAATCATCAAGGTACCGAAAGGGTTCGATTTCTTCGTTGTCATTGACCAGGAAGAAGCTTCTTCCTGCATCCTTTTTAAAGAAGGCGATCCACTCCTGGGTGTTGGCCGGGTTGGCAATCAAATGGGTATCAAACTGAATGCCTTCAGCGTGTTTGGTTTTTACGTCCTCACGTTTCATACGGGTCTCCAAGCGCTCACGTATTGCTGTTCTCATGCATGTCTTTGCCTCCCGGCAATCGATCAAAAGACCTCGCCTCTGCCTGAAGCAAGGGCGAGCGGATTGCCTTTCCATTATCACTGCATGATAATATTATGCACATATGACCCCTTGGAGGCTAGTCATGAGCAGGACTGTCGAAGCACCTCAGTCACCTGGGTCCGAGTCGGTCCGCCCAATGCCGTGGCTTTGAGGGCGCACGGCCATGCGGCCAGTTTCCCGCGATAACAGGATTTGCCGGCCAGATCGAGAACAAGCGGAACCAAAGGGCTCTCACAATAAGTAGCGAGCTATCAATTCCAGACCTTGAAGGTGATTGTCTGCACAGGCTCCGAAATGGCTTACTTGACCGTGATGATTACCACCTTGAAGAGCACATATGGCGTCATGCGCAAAGGCTCCAGATGCGTACCTCGCAGCAGCGGATCTCCCTTGCTTTTGATTCAACGCGTACGGTTTCTGAATTTTAAGGACGACAGTCATCATGCGAAAAACAGAAATTGAGAAGCGCCTCCCGCTCAATGCTCCGACCCTGGAGCCAGGGCAACGACTGTTGGTTTGCCTTGAGCAATGCGTCGTCGTCCAGCAGCGAGAAACGAGAATCTATCAAGTTGTATTCGACCGAAAATCACCCAAAACAATTCGAATTTTTTGGGCAGAAGATGAGTGGATTTTCATCGGCAGGCATAAGCAAAATGCTGAGAAAGATCCTTCATTGGAGACCTTTGTATCAACGCTAAGAACTGGGCTAAAGACTGTCTGGCGATAAATACGGTTCTGATCTATAACACTCTGGGCCAAAAGCAGCCACTATGATGTGTTTTTCTGATCCAGCACAGAATGGCCTGCGTACGCCGCCTTCGGCAGCTTGCTGCTGCCGTGCTCATGGGGTATCGAAGAATTCGCATAAAATACGAGCTTAATTAGGATAATCGTAGGGATATAAATTTTATAAATCAGCATAATTTCATTGTAAAACAGATAGTTATTTTTCTATTCGAGTCCAGGTCGTGGAGCCAGACAGCAGTAAATCAAGCCCCTGAATTGAAAGATTCAGGGGCTTTTTTGTGGGTAAAAAAAAGTGCTGATGATTGAAAAGGCCTGCCGATGTCGCTGCCGGAACAATCAGTCAGGCCCGAACAGGCATCATGGTCTGAATCCTGCTTGAATTTTCCAGGCCCCGACCGTCACGTGCGCGTCATGAGGACCTCGCACACTGGCGTTGTCCGCCAACAACATCTCCATAACAACAAGGACGAAGGCATGCCCACGCAAAACCCCCACCGCAACACCGATCTGTGTACCTCCAGCAAGGTGTACAACACGCTGACTGAACTCAAGCACCTGGAAGGTCACCGCAGCGCCAAGTTTCTTTCGCTGCTGACGCAAAACCTGGTGCGCAAGGGCCTGCTCAACGAGCAGGAAGTGGTGCACATGCTCGATCTGGTCGTCGATTGAGCGGCATCGATTCCTACTATTGAAGCAGTTGATTTTTCCTCATCCCTACTGAGTCGTAAGGTAACCCCATCGATTGATGGAGGTTTCCCATGCCCAAGGTTCAAATCATGTCTGTCATTGGCAGTGCTGTGCCCGCCCCGCTCAGGGAACGTGGGCTGTTGGCCTGCTGGTATCTGGTGCAGGACGGCGTCACCATCAGCGGTCCGCTGACTTCATTGCCCGCCGCCAAGGCCCTGTCACAACGCATCGGCCCTTATCTGCTGACGGCCTAAGGCAGTCGCACCCGCGGCTTGCTTTCGACGAACAACGCCCAACACGACATGAACAGCGCGGCGATCAGCGGGCCGATCACAAATCCGTTCAGCCCGAATACCGCCAGCCCGCCCAACGTCGAGACCAGCACCATGTAGTCAGGCATCTTCGTATCCTTGCCCACCAGGATCGGACGCAGGAAATTGTCCACCAGGCCAATCACGAATATCCCGAACAGCGTCAGTACCACACCCTGCCAAATCGCACCCGAGAGCAGGAAATACAGCGCCACCGGCCCCCAGACAAGTCCCGCACCCACGGCCGGCAGCAGCGATAGAAAGGCCATCAGTACCGCCCAGAGCAATACCGTCGGAATCCCCAGTATCCAGAAAATCAGCCCACCCAACGCCCCTTGGGTGATGGCCACCAGCAGGTTACCCTTCACGGTCGCTCGCACCACCCGGTTGAACTTCAACTGCAGGCGACGTTTCTGGTACTCCGCCAGGGGCACGGCGGTACGGACCTTGCGCACCAGCTCAGGGCCGTCACGCAGGAAAAAAAACAGCAAATAAATCATGACAAAGAAACTCACCAGGAACTGAAACGTGCCCTGGCCGAAGCTGAACGCCTGGGTGGCGAAGAATTCGCTGCCTTGCATCGCACCTTTGACGATCCGCTCTCGCAGCCCGTTCAGGTTACCCAGCCCGAAACGGTCGAGCAGGTTCTGGAAGTAAGGCGGCAAGGCATCCCGGAAGCGGGCCAGATAATCGGCAATGTCCAACTCTCCGCTTTCCAGGCTCTTGTACAGCGCCGCCCCTTCCTGGACCAGCAACGTACTGATGACGATCACCGGCAAAATCGCGATCACCACACAAATACTCAAGGTGAGCAGCGCAGTAAGGTTGCGCTGCCAGCCGAACTTCAACTGCAGGCGGCGCTGCATCGGCGCAAAGACGATCCCCAGGATCACTGCCCAGAATACCGCGCCGTAAAACGGCAACAGGATCCAGATGAATGCAAGGGTAACCAGGATCAACAGCAGTATCTGGGACTTGTTTTGCAGGCTCTTTCGGTTCATTTCTTTTCCATATCCTTGGCGCGATAAACGTTAGTCAGCCAGGATTCGCCGGAGTGCCTTCACCTTCGCTCCCTGTGTTGATCCAGATCAATTGCGCCCGGAGCGTCGTGGCGTACTCTCGCCGCTTTTTGCGATCCGACGCCACCATGCCCTTCGTTGCCCCCGAACTGCTCGCCCCCGCCGGCACCCTGAAAAACATGCGCTATGCCTTCGCCTACGGCGCCGATGCGGTGTACGCCGGCCAACCGCGCTACAGCCTGCGTGTGCGTAACAACGAGTTCGATCACGCTAACCTGGCCCTGGGCATTGGCGAGGCCCAGGCCCTGGGCAAGCGCTTCTACGTGGTGGTGAACATTGCCCCCCACAATGCCAAGCTGCGCACCTTCCTCAAAGACCTGGAACCTGTGATCGCCATGGCGCCGGACGCGCTGATCATGTCCGACCCCGGCTTGATCATGCTGGTGCGCCGACATTTCCCGCAGATGCCGATTCATTTGTCGGTGCAGGCCAACACTGTGAACTGGGCAAGCGTCGAGTTCTGGCAACAACAGGGCCTGAGCCGCATCATCCTGTCCCGGGAGCTGTCCCTGGAGGAAATCGCCGAAATCCGTGAGCAGGTACCGGCCATGGAACTGGAGGTGTTCGTCCATGGGGCGCTGTGCATGGCTTATTCGGGCCGTTGCCTGCTGTCGGGCTACCTGAACCGGCGGGACGCTAACCAGGGCAGTTGCACCAACGCCTGTCGCTGGAAATATTCGGCGCAACCGGCGCAGGAAAACGCGGTGGGCGATATCGTGCAAACCTGGCCAGCCGAACCGACCCTGGGCCTCGGCGCGCCCACCGACCAGGTGTTCCTGCTCCAGGAAGCGAACCGTCCCGAGGAATCGATGCCGGCCTTCGAGGACGAGCACGGCACCTACATCATGAACGCCAAGGATCTGCGGGCCGTGCAACACGTGGAGCGGCTTGCCCGCATGGGCGTGCATTCCCTGAAGATCGAAGGCCGGACCAAGTCGCACTTTTATTGCGCACGCACCACCCAGGTCTATCGCCGGGCGATTGACGATGCCGTGGCCGGCCGGGAGTTTGATCGCAGCCTGATGACCGATCTCGAATCCCTGGCCCAGCGCGGCTACACCGAAGGTTTTCTACGGCGGCATGTTCATGATGAGTACCAGAACTATCAGAACGGCAGTTCGGTGTCGGAGCGCCAGCAGTTCGTCGGCGAATTGACCGGCCAGCGGCGCGAGCGCCTGGCCGAAGTCCGGGTCAAGAACCGCTTTGGCCTGGGCGATCACATGGAATTGATGACCCCCAAGGGCAACTTTCACTTCGACCTGCATCAGTTGCAGGACGTCAAAGGCCAGGGCATCGACGTGGCACCGGGAGACGGACATGTGGTGTACGTGCCGATTCCCGATGCAGTGGATCTGCGGTTCGGGTTGTTGATGCGCGATGTTCGGGAACCTTAGACACGTCAAAAAATCAGACAGACGCCACCGAACGGATGTGGGAGCGGGCTTGCTCGCGAATGCGGTGTGTCAGCCAATATATTCGCTCCTGACACTCCGCATTCGCGAGCAAGCCCGCTCCCACAGAGATTTTGTGGTGAGTGCAGGGTGCGTAAACTAACAATTTTTCAACCCGCGGCAGGAACTGCCGAAGGCTGCGATCCTCCTTTCCCGATAGGGCCCGGTTACCCAGGCGAAATATCCGGATCGAGCACGAAAGATCGCAGCCTTCGCCAGCTCCTGCTGCACGACTCAGATGCGGAACTGCCCCACCAGGTTGCCCAGGCGCTGGCCCAGATCGGCGAGGCTGCGGGAGGTCTGGGCACCGAGTTGAGTTTCGTCGGCGACACTGTCCACCGCCACGGCGATCTGGTGCACGCTGCGGTTGATTTCTTCGGCCACGGCGGTCTGTTCTTCAGCAGCGCTGGCGATCTGGGCGTTCATCGAGTTGATGGTGCCGATCAACTGCGCCATGGTGTCCAGCGACGCCCCCGCCTCGTTGGCCTGCACTGACGTGCCATCGCCCGCTTCGCTGGAGCGGCGCATCGCTTCCACCGCCGCGTGAGTGCCCGATTGCAGGCGATCAATCATGCCCTGGATTTCCTGGGTACTTTGCTGAGTCCGGCTGGCCAAGGCCCGCACTTCATCAGCCACCACGGCAAACCCGCGTCCTGCTTCCCCGGCACGAGCGGCCTCGATGGCGGCGTTCAGCGCCAACAGGTTGGTCTGCTCGGCGATCGAGCGAATCACCCCCAGTACGCTGACAATCGAAGCCACGTCCTGTTGCAAGCTGTCCAGGGACACGCCGCTGCTGCGAATATCGTTCACCAGTGCATGAATCTGCTGGATGCTGCCGGCCACCACACGCTTGGCGGACTGACCTTCTTCGTCGGTCTGCTGGGCCGCGACGGCGGCACCCTGGGCACTGCGAGCCACTTCCTGGGCGGCCGAAGACATCTCGTTGATCGCCGTGGCGACCTGGTCGGTTTCGTGACGCTGACGCTCCATGGCCTGCTCGGAGCGCTGCGCCTGCTCGGAAACCTGCGCCACCAGCCCAGTCAGCTGCGAAGTCATTTCAGTGATCTGCCGGACCAAACCGTGAATCTTGTCGACAAATCGGTTGAACGAGCCGGCCAGTTGGCCAAGCTCGTCCTGGCTGGTGATCGCCAGGCGTCGGGTCAGGTCGCCCTCGCCCGCCGCGATGTCATCGAGGTTGTCTTTCATCAGGTGCAGCGGCCGCAGGATGGCATTGGCGAGCAACATGCCCACCACCGCAATCACCAGCAATACCACGACAGCGATACCCACAATGCTCAGCAGAACGCCTTGCAGACGTTCTTGAACCTTGCCCTCAACCAGTGCTACCTGAGCTTCAATGCCGTCCAGGTTGACCGAGCTGCCGACCGCCATGTCCCACTTGGGCAGGTAGTCGGTGTAGCCGAGCTTTGGCACCAGTTCTTTGCTGTTTGGCAGTGGCGAGCTGTACTCCAGATAGTGGGTCCCGTCCTTGGCGACTTTCACCAGGTCACGGTTGACATAGACACCGTTGGGATCGCGGTTGTCCTTGAAGTTTTTGCCCACACCATCGGGGCTGTTGGCCTTGAATAGACGGACAGTTTCGGAGTCGTAACCGAAGAAGTAGCCGTCCTTGCCGTAGGTGACGTTCGACAGCAGCTTGATCGCCTCGGCCCGCGCGGCGTTATCCCCGGGTGCTGACGCATCGTACAACGGCTTGATGGCGGTAAGCCCCACCGCTACGTAATTCTGCAGCGTGGCCTTGGCGTCGCGGAGCAAGCGTTCGCGGGTTTGCTGGACCTCTTTGCCGGCCTGTTCCTTCAAAATGAAGGCCGTGGTCAGGCTGATGATAACGGCGGACAGCAATACCGGCAGTATTGCCAAGGACAGAACTTTAGCCTTCAGGCTCAGGCGCATACTGTTCACTCTTATCGGTTTTATGGCGTGGTTAACTGTGTTAACGGCACGGCGCGGGAAAACTGTAGGACAAGGTGAAGGGGCTTGCGCGAGTGGTCAGCTAAAGAGGTGCTGAATTGGGGGGCCCTATCGCGAGCAGGCTCGCTCCCACAGGGATCAGAAGAGTTCACGGGTTTCGTGTTCACAGAAGATCCAATGTGGGAGCGAGCCTGCTCGCGATGAAGGCGACTCGGTCCCGGGTTACAACACCATCGCCGCGACCCAGCCAAACACCAGCAGCGGCAGGTTGTAATGGATGAAGGTCGGAACCACGGTGTCCCAGATGTGATGGTGCTGGCCATCGATATTCAGGCCGGAGGTCGGGCCCAGGGTCGAGTCCGAAGCGGGCGAGCCGGCATCGCCCAGGGCGCCGGCGGTGCCGACGATGCAGACGATCGCCAGTGGGCTGAAGCCCAGTTGCAGGCACAACGGCACGAAAATCGTCGCCAGGATCGGCACCGTGGAGAACGACGAGCCGATACCCATGGTCACCAGCAAGCCCACCAGCAACATCAGTGCGCCGATGCCCTTGTTATGGCCGATCCAAGTCGCCGAGGTTTCCACCACCAGGCTCTGGACTTCACCTGTAGCCTTCATCACTTCGGCAAAACCCGAGGCGGCGATCATGATGAAACCGATCATCGCCATCATCTTCATGCCTTCGGTGAACAGGTCGTCGGTTTCGCGCCAGCGCACCACCCCCGATACCGAGAAAATCAGGAACCCGACCAGGGCACCGATGATCATCGAATCCAGCAGGAGCTGAATGGCAAACGCCGCCGCGATCGCCAGCCCCGCCACCAACAGGCTCAACGGGTTATAGCGTACGGTTACCTGTTCGGCCCTGGCGATTGTTTTCAGGTCGTAGACGCGTTTTTTGCGATACGTGAAAAACGCCATGATCAAGCCAAACACCATGCCCAGCGCCGGAATGCCCATGGCGTGGGTGATGTTGATGCCACTGACGTCCACGCCGCTGCGGGCGACATTGGCCAGCAGGATCTCGTTGAGGAAGATATTGCCAAAGCCCACCGGCAGGAACATGTAGGGCGTGATCAAGCCAAAGGTCATGACGCAGGCGATCAACCGACGGTCCAGCTGCAGCTTGGTCAGCACATAAAGAAGCGGCGGCACCAACAGCGGGATGAAGGCGATATGGATCGGCAGAATATTCTGGGAGGCGACCGCTACCGTTCCCAGCAAACCGATCAGGACCCATTTGACCGCCGAGCCACCGGCGACATCCTGGCGATCCACCATGGCCAAGGCTTTGTCGGCCAGGGCGTGAGCCATGCCGGACTTGGCAATCGCGACGGCGAAAGCGCCAAGCAAAGCGTAGGACAACGCCACCGTTGCCCCGCCCCCGAGGCCGGCATTGAACGCCTTGAGCGTGGCGTCGATGCCCAGGCCGCCAGTCAGGCCGCCCACCAGAGCGCCGATAATCAGCGCGATCACCACATGCACGCGGGACAGACTGAGCACCAGCATCACGCCAACCGCGGCAATTACTGCATTTATCATCATTACCTCAAAGCACAGCGATGGAGAGCCACCGGACAAAAAGGTCGCGACTTTGCAGGAAGCGGCGAGAAGCTGCAAGGGTCATGCGGCGGGTTTTATATCCGCAGCCGATCCACCTGTGGGAGCGGGGGGACACCGATATCTTGAGTCCAGCCCCAAAACCATTGTGGGAGCGAGCCTGCTCGCGATAGCGATCTGTCAGCCGGTATTGATGTGACTGAACCGGCGCTATCGCGAGCAGGCTCGCTCCCACAGGGCTACAAGCGAATGAGAGATCAGCGTTTGGGCAATATGATCATGACCTTCAGCCCGCCCCACTCGCTGTCGCCCAGCGCCAGCGTCCCGCCCCAGGTGTCAACGATGTCCCGCACGATGCCCAGCCCCAGACCGTGGCCGTCGGTCTGTTCATCAAGCCGCGTGCCCCGGCTGAAGACCTGATCGCGGCGGTCTGCGGGAATGCCTGGGCCATCATCCTCCACCGCCAGGCTGAACCCCTCGGCTGTCTCGGTCACGGTCAGGCGCACTTGCGCGTCGGCCCATTTGCAGGCGTTATCCAGCAGGTTGCCCAGCAGCTCCAGCAGGTCTTCACGATCCCAGGGCAGGTGCAGGCCGGGCGGCGCGACATAAGCCAGGTGCAAGTGCTCACCATGGATCATATTCAGCGTGGCCAGCAGCGCCGGCAGTTCCGCGTCGCAGTCAAGATGGGCGCCGGGCAAGGCGTCGCCGGACAGTCGGGCGCGGTTGAGTTCGCGGTTCAGGCGCTGACGGACCTGCTCCAGTTGTTCAAGCAACAGCTTGCGCAGCTCGGGGTAAGGGTCGAGTTTTTCATTTGAAGCCAGGCTTTGCAGCACCGCCAGCGGGGTTTTCAGGGCGTGACCCAGGTTGCCCAGGGCGTTGCGCGAACGTTTAAGGCTGTCTTCGGTATGGGCCAGCAAATGGTTGATCTGCGCCACCAGCGGTTCCAGTTCCCGCGGCACCTGTTCATCGAGTTGCGAACGTTGCCCGCGCTGCAACTGGGCGATCTGCTCCCGGGCTTTGTCCAGCGGGCGCAAGGCGCGGTGCACCGTGATGCGTTGCAACAACAGAATCAGCAGTAGCCCCGCCAACCCAAGGCCGAGACCGATCTGCTGCATGCGCAGGAAGCTGTCCCGCACAGGCGTGTAGTCTTGGGCCACGCTGATGGAAATCGCCTGGCCCAGACGCCGATAGTCGGTGCGCAGTACCAGCAGTTTTTGACCGTCAGGCCCCAGTTGCAGGTTGCTGTGCAGCCCCGGATGGTCGAGACGGGGCAACTCCTGGTCCCACAGGGAGCGAGAGCGCCAATGCGTATCGGCAAAATCAATGCGGAAATAATGCCCGGAAAACGGTCGCAGATAGGCCGGCGACAAGCGTCGCTCATCCAGTTGCAAACCTTGCGGGCCACGCACCAGGGCGACCAGCAGGTTCTCGCTGTCGTTGCGCAGCCCCGCCTCCAGATACCGCTGCAAACCCAGCTCGAACAGCCACAGGCTGGTCTGCGCCAGGACCAGGCCGACCACCACCATCACACCGATCAGGCCAAGGCTCAGGCGCCGCTGGATGGATCTCACAGCGCCTGCCCGCCGAACAGGTAACCCTGGCCGCGACGGGTTTCGATCACACTGCGGCCCAGCTTGCGCCGCAGGTGGTTGACATGGACTTCCAGCACATTGGAATCGCGCTCGGTTTCACCGTCATACAGGTGTTCGGCGAGATGACTCTTGGAAAGGATCTGCTCGGGATGGAGCATGAAGTAGCGCAGCAGGCGAAACTCGGCCGCGGTCAGTTGGATTTCAGTGCCGTCGCGGCTCACACACTGGCGACCTTCATCCAGATGCAGCCCGGCCGCCTGGAGCGTCGGCTGGTTGGCCTGGCCATGGGAGCGGCGCAGCAGCGCCTGGATCCGCAAGTGCAGTTCTTCGGGATGAAAGGGTTTGGTCAGGTAATCGTCGGCCCCAGCCTTGAGGCCTTCGATGCGTTCGGCCCAGGAACCACGGGCGGTCAGGATCAGCACAGGCGTGCTCAGGCCGCCCGCGCGCCATTGGGCCAACACTTCCAGCCCCGGCACACCCGGCAAACCGAGATCGAGGATGATCAGGTCATAAGGCTCGCTGCTGCCCTGATAAACCGCGTCGCGACCATCGGCGAGCCAATCGACGGCATAGCCCTGCCGCGTCAGCCCGGCCATCACTTCGTCGGCCAGAGGAACATGATCTTCCACCAGAAGCAGGCGCATCAGTCTTCCTCATCTTTGAGTAAACGGCCGGTCGCGGCCTCCAGGTCCAGTTCGCGCACGACGCCGTCGGTCGCCAGCAACTCGACTTCATAAATATAGACGCCGTGTTTTTCTTCCAGCTCGGCCTCCAGCAATTTGGCGCCGGGGTGGCGATCCAGTGCCTGTTGCAGCAAGTGTTCCAGAGGCAAGATCACGCCCTGCTGCCGCAATTGCAGGGCCTCATCCTGGTCCAGGTCGCGGGCAACGGCCAGCGAACAGAACACCAGCAGCGCCAGCGCCCAACGACTGCGGGGGCGTAAATTAAGCTTCATTACAGATCCTGATGATTCTTGAGCACCGTGCCGTCGACCGCGTCCAATTCAAGTTCCCAGTCAACGCCCTGGGCATCGCGCAGGTCCACCTGATAGATGTACTTGCCGTACTCTTGTTCCAGCTCGGTATCGGTCAAGGTGGCCCCAGGGTGTTTGGATAAGGCAGTGGCGTTGAGTTTTTCAATGGACAGAATGGTACCAGCGTCCTGCAGTTTTTTGGCTTCGTCGGCCGTGAGGTCTCGTGCGCTGGCCAAGCCACTGATGGCCATCAGGGTCGCGATGAAAAAGGCAGTCAGGCGGTTCATGGATTGTCTCCTTTTTTTGTAATCTTTACCGGGGAACTGTATCGGGGCGAACTTAACTGAAACTGAATTGCCATCATTGAACACAGATCAATGTGGGGGCGAGCCCGCTCGCGATAGCGGTCTGTCAGTTAACATTGATGGGACTGACGTACCCCTATCGCGAGCAGACTCGCTGCGACAGGGCTGATGCCGTTAAATTATCCGTTGCACCATTCGAGACCGGTATGACCGCCATCCACATCAAGTTCCCCGCCCTGACCCTCAAGGCCGGCCCTCGTGCTCTGGCGCGCATTCGCCAGGCTGGCCTGAACGCTGCCGATGTCGGCATTCTGCCGGGCGCCGCCGGTGGCCCCAAGGCCTTGGGCATTCAGGGGCTGGACCTGGCGCTGTTCGGCGAGTGGCTGCCCGCCGCGCCGCGGGAGCGCTCGCTGATCGGTGCTTCGGTAGGCTCCTGGCGCTTCGCCAGCGCCTGCCTGCCAGATGCCGCCGAGGGGATCCGGCGCCTGGGCACCCTGTACAACGAGCAAAGCTTTGCCAAAGGCGTGACCATGGCCGGGGTCAGCCAGAGTTCGCAGCGCATGCTCGATGATCTGCTCCAGGGCCGCGACACGTCGATCCTCGACAACCTGCATTACCGGCTCAACATCATGGTGGTCAAAAGTCACGGTTTGCTGGCCCAGGATCATCGCGGGCGGCTCGGCCTGGGATTGTCGTCGGTGATCGCCGACAACCTGCGAGGCCGAGCGCGCCTGTCGCGGCATTTCGAACGGCTGATCGTCCACGACCCACGCCGGGCGCCGCCGTTGCACCCGTTGAACGACTTTCCGTCACGCTTCGTCCCGCTGGCGGCCGGCAATCTGCGCCAGGCGCTGCTGGCATCCGGCTCGATCCCGATGGTGATGGAGGGCGTGCGCGACCTGCCCGGCGCCGGTGTTGGCACCTACCGCGACGGCGGCCTGCTGGATTACCACCTGGACCTGCCCTACAGCGGCGAAGACATCGTGCTGTACCCGCACTTCACCGACCGGGTCATTCCCGGCTGGTT
This sequence comes from Pseudomonas hefeiensis, assembly GCF_030687835.1. Lineage (NCBI taxonomy): Bacteria > Pseudomonadati > Pseudomonadota > Gammaproteobacteria > Pseudomonadales > Pseudomonadaceae > Pseudomonas > Pseudomonas hefeiensis. The sequence continues at coordinate 2,023,879 of NZ_CP117449.1, read as the reverse complement.
CGACAAGGGCCTGCCATGGCGCCGGGGAAATACCGAGCGTCTGCAGGACGTGCTGTTACTGGCGCCGTCCCGTGAATACCTGGCGCGCCTGCCCTTCGGCAAACTGCCGGACCGTAACGACTTCAAGCGTTTCATGGGCGATGACACGAGCCGCCGCAAATACTGGCGCACAGCGATGGACGAAAGCCGCCGGCTCGGTGACGAGTTCCTTGAACTGGCGGCCAACGGTGGGCTGGGCGAGCGTTTGCTGACCCTTTAGTCAGCACGGTCGCGCAACGCCGGAACCAAACTGATAAACTCCGCCGCCTGCCTCGCGACCGCTACCTTAAAGAGCCTGAACCTGTGGAAATTTTCAAAGAATTCACCTTCGAATCCGCCCACCGCCTGCCCCACGTGCCGGACGGTCACAAGTGCGGCCGCCTGCATGGCCACTCGTTCAAAGTGGCGATTCACCTGAGCGGTGATATCGACCCGCACACCGGCTGGATTCGGGACTTCTCGGAGATCAAGGCGATCTTCAAGCCGCTCTACGAGCGCCTGGACCACAACTACCTCAACGACATCCCCGGCCTGGAAAACCCCACCAGCGAAGTCCTGGCCCAGTGGATCTGGAATCAGTTGAAGCCATTGTTGCCGGAACTCAGTGCCATCCGCATCCATGAAACCTGCACCAGCGGTTGCATCTACCGCGGCGAATAAAATCTGTGGGAGGAAAGCTTGCTCCCACAGAACCTAGTCACACAGGCCACTAGCGACCCGCCTGCATTGGCCTATGATCTCCTGACCCCTTTCAGACAGAGGCTCGATCATGACCCACTGGCCGCTGGATCAGGTTTACGACTTCAACGGACACCGCATCCGCTACGCCGTCCACGGCGACGGCCCGCCGCTGGTGTTTGTCCACGGCACGCCCTTCTCTTCCTACGTGTGGCACCGAATCGCCCCGCTGTTCTTCGCCAATCACAAAGTGCATTACTTTGACCTGCTGGGTTACGGCCAATCCGCCCAACCGGACGCAGATGTTTCCCTTGGCGTGCAAAACCAGTTGCTCGCACAGTTACTGGAGCACTGGAACCTGGATTGCCCGGACGTGGTGGCCCACGATTTTGGCGGCGCAACCGCCTTGCGCGCGCACCTGCTCAACGGCAAGCACTACCGCAGCCTGACCCTGATCGATCCGGTGGCGCTGTCGCCCTGGGGTTCACCCTTTGTCCAGCATGTGCGCCAGTATGAAGCGGCGTTCAGCGGCCTGCCCGATTACATTCAGCGGGCCATCGTGCCGACCTATATCCGGGGTGCGATCAACAGGCAGATCCCGGATGAAGAACTGGCGCCGTACGTGCAGCCCTGGCTGGGCGAGACCGGCCAGGCCGCGCTCTATCGGCAGATCGCGCAGATGGACGAACGCTATACCCACGAGGTCGAGCCGCTGTATTCAACCGTGCGCTGCCCGACGCAGATCCTTTGGGGAGAAAACGATCAGTGGATCCCCATCGAACGCGGTCGTGCGTTGCAACGGATGATACCGGGCGCACAGTTTCATCCCGTTCCCAATGCCGGGCATTTAGTCCAGGAAGACGCGCCGGAGGCCATCGTCGCGGCAGTGTTGCGGTTTCCAGCGTTGCATTCCCCGAGCTGAAGAACGCTGCATTACCCTGTGGGAGCGAGCCTGCTCGCGATAGCGGTGCGCCAGCCAATATATCCATCGCTGACACACCGCCTTCGCGAGCAAGCCCGCTCCCACAAGGAAACCGCATAGGCCGTGGAACCTGTGTTCCAACTTGAACCACCACCGCACCGCTTTCGTTCTTTTCACTCACCCAGTCCCACGCATTGGCTATAAATAACCTCGCGATCACTCGCTTGGCACGGGCGCTGCACGCTTGCGACATCTCCCTCCTGCGCAAGGACCTCCACATGACTCAAAACGATCCGGGCAACGGCTATCCCTTGAGCGAAGTCCCGATGCACGCCCGCAAGGGCCTGGCCTCCACGGCCATGGTGCTGCTGGGCTTCACCTTTTTCACCGCGACGATGTTTGCCGGGGGCAAGCTGGGGGTGGCGTTCGGTTTTGCCGAAGTGCTCACGGTCATCGTGATTGGCAATCTGCTACTGGGCCTGTACGCCGCCGGCCTGGGTTATATCGCTTTCAAGAGCGGGCTCAATTCGGTGCTGATGGGTCGCTTCTGTTTCGGTGAGGTGGGCAGCAAGCTCAGCGACTTGATCCTGGGCTTCACCCAGATCGGCTGGTACGCCTGGGGCACGGCGACGGCGGCAGTGGTACTGGGCAAGTATTTTGATTTGAACGAAGGCACCGTGCTGGGGCTGATGGTGCTGTTCGGCCTGGGATTCTGCGTCACCGCCTACATTGGTTATCGCGGGCTGGAAATCCTGTCGTACATCGCCGTGCCGGCCATGATGTTGCTGCTGATATTGTCGATGTGGGTCGCGACAGTGAAGGTCGGCGGCCTCGATGGCTTGCTGGCGATAGTGCCAACGGGCAGTCTCGATTGGTCTACCGCCATCACGCTGGTGTTCGGCACGTTCGTCAGCGGCGCCACCCAGGCGACCAACTGGACGCGGTTTTCCCGCTCGGCGAAGATCGCGGTGCTGGCAAGCCTGATCGGCTTTTTCATCGGCAACGGCCTGATGGTATTGATCGGCGCCTACGGAGCCATCGTCTATCAGCAGCCAGACGTGGTGGAAGTGCTGCTGTTGCAAGGCTTCGCCATGGCGGCGATGGCGATGCTGCTGCTCAACATCTGGAGCACCCAGGACAACACCATCTACAACTTCGCCGTGGCCGGCTGCAACCTGCTGCGCACCCGTCGGCGCAAAACCGTGACCCTGGGCGGTGCGGCGATCGGCACGCTACTGGCCCTGCTGGGCATGTACGATCTGCTGGTGCCTTACCTGATTTTGCTGGGCACGGTGATCCCACCCATTGGCGGGGTGATCATGGCCGATTTCTTCTTCCGCTGGCGCGGCCGCTATCCGCGTCTGGCCCAGGCCCAGCTACCGGCCTTCAACTGGCCAGGGCTGTTTGCGTACGGCGCAGGCACCCTCGCTGCGTTCAATTCGCCTTGGGTTGCGCCACTGGTAGGAATCGCCAACGGCGCGCTAACGTATGTGATATTGATCGGCCTATTGGGAACTCGCGCCGCCGATACCCCCCTACAGGATCTTTGAGAAGGACTCGCTTGATGCACATCATCAACGCCCGCCTGCGCAACCGCGAAGGCTTGCATGAACTGCACCTGGAAAACGGCCTGATCGCCAGCATTGCTCGCCAGACCGAAGCCCCGAGCCTCGGTGCGCAAGACCTCGACGCCGGCGGTAATCTGGTAGTGCCGCCCTTCGTCGAACCGCACATTCATCTGGATGCGACCCTCACCGCCGGCGAACCACGCTGGAACATGAGCGGGACGCTGTTCGAGGGCATCGAGTGCTGGGGCGAACGCAAGGCCACCATCACCCAGGAAGACACCAAGGCCCGCGCAAAAAAAACCATCCAGGCATTGGCCGCCCACGGCATCCAGCATGTGCGCACCCATGTCGACGTCACCGACCCTGATCTCACGGCCCTCAAAGCGATGCTTGAAGTGCGCGAGGAAAGTCGTCACCTGATCGACCTGCAGATCGTTGCGTTTCCCCAGGAAGGCATCGAGTCCTACCGCAACGGCCGCGAGCTGATGGAAGAAGCGATCCGCATGGGCGCCGACGTGGTGGGCGGCATTCCGCATTTCGAGTACACCCGTGATCAAGGCGTAAGCTCGGTGAAATTCCTGATGGACCTGGCCGAGCGCACCGGTTGCCTGGTAGACGTGCATTGCGACGAGACCGACGACCCGCACTCGCGTTTTCTCGAAGTGCTGGCCGAAGAAGCCCGCAGCCGCGACATGGGCGCGCGCGTCACCGCCAGCCACACCACCGCCATGGGTTCCTACGACAACGCCTACTGCGCCAAGCTGTTTCGCCTGCTCGGGCACTCGGGCATCAGCTTTGTTTCCTGCCCCACCGAAAGCATCCACCTGCAGGGCCGTTTCGATAACTTCCCTAAACGCCGCGGCGTCACCCGGGTCAATGAACTGCTCGAAGCGGGGATGAACGTGTGCTTCGGTCAGGACTCCATCGTCGACCCATGGTACCCCCTGGGCAACGGCAATATCCTGCGGGTACTGGAAGCCGGCCTGCACATCTGCCACATGCTGGGTTATCGCAACCTGCAAAGCGCCCTGGACCTGGTCACCGACAACAGCGCCAGGGCCATGGCCCTGGGCGAGCGCTACGGCCTGGAAACCGGGCGCCCGGCGAACCTGCTGATCCTCTCGGCCGACAGTGACTACGAGGTGATCCGCAGCCAGGGCCTGCCGCTTTACTCCATTCGCCATGGCGAAGTGCTGATGAAGCGGCAGATGCCGGTGGTGGAGTTTGCGCAGCAGTTAGACTGAATTTCGGAGCGAGCTTGCTGACGATAGCGGTGGGTCAGTTGCATCAAGGTTGGATGTGCTGCCGCCTTCGCGAGCAAGCCCGCTCCCACAGTGGATCTGCGGTGGACACAAACGCTGCGTACGACACAGATCCACTGTGGGAGCGGGCTTGCTCGCGAAGACGTCATTGGCCGCGCCACAGAACGTCCAGAAACTCTACGGCACAAGCCGCGCGATACCAAATAACCTGACCCTCACCAGCTCACCCGCCTGTTCTTCCAGCAAAATCGGCGCAGTGCCACCCGGCATCACCACACTCACCGCCCCCGCCTTCAGCCAACCCACCCGCCACGCAGCGCACGCCACCGCACTGGCACTGGTACCCGAAGAAGCGGTGGGACCTTCGCCGCGCTCAAACACCCGGGCAACGATTCGCCCTTCGGCCTCGAACCAGGCCCATTGCAGATTCACCCCCACCGGACAGGGAACCCCCGACCCACAGGGCGGTGCATAGGCAATACGAGTCAGGCTGTGCGCCAATGCCGGGGCACGCATCTGTGGATTGCTTGGCAACGTCTCGGCGCTGTCCACCAAAGTCACGCAGTGCGGGTTGCCAATGTTCACGAACTGACTGTTGCCCCAGGCCGGATTCAAAGCATGAAGCGCCGCTACGCGGCTGACTTCGCGCTGGTTGACGATCACGCTTTGCACATCTCGAGCAGCTACAGCGCTGGGCCCGAAACGTGGTTTCCCCAGGTCCAGCCAGAAGCCCGCGAGACCTTCTAACTCAGCCACGCGAACCGTCGTTTGCAGCGGTGACACGCCTTCACGCTTGTCGTGATGAACCTGCAGAACACACTCACCGTCGCTCGGCATCAAGCCTTGCTCTTTGAGCGCCTGGGAGAAAATCGTCAAGCCATTGCCACTGCGCTCGGCCAGGGTGCCGTCGGTGTTGACGATCAACAGATCAAAAGGTGGCTCACTCTGGAACGGGCCGATCAACAGACCATCGCTGCAATGAGCCTTGGCATCCGGCGGCGCCTGGCCAGGTGCCCAGCTACAGAAGGCCTGCACCGCGGCGCGGCTCCAGGTTTGGCGGGCCTGGGCAGCCTGGGCGGCTGACGGCGGCAGGTCAATGCCTCGGGCACGAATCTGCTGCGGTGAGACCACGCCATAAATATTGCCCCGTGCATCATAAAACTGCGTCATGGATCAAACCCGGAATCAGCCAGCAAGAACCGTACTTTATGCCGGCCAAGGCTATGGCATCAAAACGTACTCGCGACGCGTGCGCATCGGTCGGCACCTTGAGGTCGCGGTGCGGTCAGTGGATGTGCAAGCATAGGCCCGCTCGCACCATCGCATCGCAAGACCAAGGACGTTTCATGACTGCCATTACGCCACCGCCAACTTTCATTCCCGGACGCCTGGAACAGATGTCCACACGCATCGCCTATCTCATCGCCGGTGTCGGGATCGCGGCCTGGGCGCCGCTGGTGCCCTACGCCAAGGTGCGGGCGAACCTGGACGAAGGCACTCTCGGGTTGCTGTTGTTATGCCTTGGGGTCGGGTCGATTCTGGCGATGCCGATTTCCGGCGCACTGGCGGCGCGGTTTGGCTGCCGTCGGGTGCTCAGTGGCGGGACGATTCTGATCTGCCTGGCGTTGCCGCTGCTGGCGACGATGACGTCCCTGCCCTGGCTCGTGGCGGCTTTGTTTTTGTTTGGCGCCGGCCTCGGCACCGTGGACTCGACCGTCAACCTGCAAGCGGTGATCGTCGAGCGGGCCAGTGGCAAGACCATGATGTCGGGCTTTCACGGCATGTTCAGCCTCGGCGGGATCATTGGCGCGGCCGGCGTAAGCGCGCTGCTTGGCCTGGGCCTTTCGCCGCTGGGCGCGACGCTGGTGGTTAACGCATTGCTGCTGGTGGCACTGTTCAAAGCGGCACCGCACCTGCTGCCCTATGGCAGTGATAGTTCGGGACCGGCGTTTGCCATTCCCCACGGCGTGGTGCTGTTTATCGGCATCCTGTGTTTCATCGTGTTCCTGGCCGAAGGCGCGGTGCTGGACTGGAGCGCGGTATTCCTGACCGCCGAGCGCGGCGTGGAAACCGCCTATGCCGGGCTCGGTTATGCCGCGTTCGCGCTGACCATGACCGTCGGCCGGTTGACGGGGGATTCGGTGGTGCATCGCCTGGGCGCCAAACGCGTGATTATCTATGGCGGCGCGACCGCCGCTGCCGGGTTCCTGCTGGCAACGCTGGCGCCAATGTGGCAGGCGGCGCTGTTGGGGTATGCGTTGGTCGGGGCCGGGTGTTCGAACATCGTGCCGGTGTTGTACACCGCGGTGGGCAAGCAGACGCTGATGCCTGAAGCGATCGCCGTACCGGCCATCACCACCATCGGCTACGCCGGCATCCTCGCAGGCCCGGCGCTGATCGGATTCGTCGCCCATGGCAGCAGTCTGAGCTTTGCGTTTGGCTTGATTGCGCTGTCGTTGGTGGCGGTGGCGGTCAGTGGGAAAGTGTTGAAGGTTTGAGTCCTTACACCACTCTCTCTATGGAAAGGAGATTTATCTGTGGCGAGGGGATTTATCCCCGCTGGGCTGCGCAGCAGACCCAAAGCGGCGACTCAATCTGCCTGACACACCGAGTTGGTGATTTTAGGGCTGCTGCGCAGCCCAGCGGGGATAAATCCCCTCGCCACAGGAGTACGCTTCAACCCTGGTTGTTCATCAGAACCCTACACTCGCCTGCACGAAGAACGTGCGCGGTGCGCCGACGTAGATGCCCGAGTTGTTGTCGCTGGAGCGGGTGTAGTACTGATGGTCGAACAGGTTCTTCACCCCGGCGCCGACCTTCAGGTTCGATAGCTGCGAACCGAAGTCGTAGCCAGCGCGCACATTCCAGAGCACGTAACCCGGCATGTCACCGTAGCGTCCATCGGCGCTGCCGTCGGTGATGTAGTCGTCGCTGAAGCTGCCGTCGGGGTTCACGCTGTTACCGGGTGAACGTTGCTTGGACTGGGCAAAGGCATCGAGGTTGTAAGTCCAGCGATTGATCGCATAACGCAACCCCAGGTTCGCCACCTGACGCGAGTAGAAGGGCAGGTCACGGCCCTTGAAGCTCGGAATATCGCCTTCATAAGTGGCACGGGTGTAGGTGAAACCGGCATTGGCGCTCAGGCCTTCCAGGCGCGGGTCCAGCGCGGCCATGTCGTAATGCACCGAAGCTTCCAGGCCCTGATGCTGGGTGGCGCCCATGTTGGTCCAGCCCACATCGTTGCTGATGTACTGCAACTCGTCGTCGAAGTCGATGTAGAACAGCGTCACTTCCCCGCCCCACACGTCATCGTTGTAGCGCGTACCGATCTCGTAGGTCTTGGCTTTTTCCGGGCTCAGGCCGTTGGCGGTGTTGTTGCCGTCGCCGCCCTGGCCGAGCTGGAAATATTGCAGGCTGCCGAACGACGTTTCGTAGTTGGCGAACAGCTTCCAGGCATCGGACAGGTGATACATCACGCTCAGGGCCGGCAGTGGTTCGTTGCTGTCGATGCTGCGGCGTTTTTCCTGCACCGGACGGCCAGCGGTGTCGAGCACCGGGCGGTCGTGCCATTGAGTGCTGATGCGTTCGAAGCGAATGCCCGGGGTGATGGTCCACTGGCCGACATCAATCTTGTCATCGATATAGACCGCATGGGCTTCGGTGCCGCCAGTGCGGTCCTGATAGACGTGACCATCGGACCCCGGCCGCACCACCGGCTGGTTATCGCGCAGCGCCAGGCGGCTGGCCTCTTCGTGCATGCCTTCCTTGAGGTAGCGATAACCGACGCTGGCTTCCTGGGTGGTCGAGCCCAGGTCAAACACATGGGACACGCGCGGTTCGATGCCGAAGGTGTAGTAAGTGCGCGGGTAGGACGCCAGGTTGCGCTGGTCCCGGGAGGCGATGGTGCTGCCACGGTAGCTGTCGGAATAATAGGTCAGCACTTCGGCCTGGGTGCGTTCGCTGATCTCGCGGATCCACTTGAACGACACGTCCTTGCGCCGGCCGGCGAAGTTGTCCCAGTCACGGTCGGACTGATACGGGTCCGCGTCGTATTGCGCCTGGGTCAGGCCGCCGGGCATGTCAGCCTTGGCGTCGTAGTAATGGAAGTTCAGCGAGAAGTCGTCCACCTCGGTGGGCGCCCAATGGGTCTTGAAGATGACATCGTCGATGTCATTGTCGTTGTTGCTGCGGCGATAGCCATTGCCGTTGACCCCCGAATACAGGAGCGCAACGCCCATGCCGTTATCGGCCGTGCCGCCGAGAAAAGCGCTGTCGATGTGCTTCCAGCCGCCGCGCTGGGAGGTTTCCAGGGTGGTGCCGATTTCACCGGTGGCTTTTTCCGGGATGGCGCGGGTCACGAAGTTGATCACGCCGCCGACGTTCTGCGGCCCGTAACGCACGGACCCGGCGCCGCGCACCACGTCGATGCTGTCCAGGTTGCCCGCAGAAATCGGCGCCATGGACAGTTGCGGCTGACCGTAAGGCGCGAACGCCGCCGGCACGCCGTCAATCAGCACCGTGGAACGTGGCGACAGGCGCGAAGTGAGACCGCGCACACCGACGTTCAGGGAGATGTCGCTGCCGCCGGTGCCATTGGCATCCTGCACTTGCACCCCTGGCATCCGCCGCAGCACATCACCGACGTTCATCGCACCCTGCTCCACCATCGCTTCGCGGCGGATTACCGTGCGCGCGCCCGCATGGTTCTGCACCACTTCGGCATTGGCATCGCCGAGCCAGTCACCGACCACCTGGATGTCGGTGGTCCCCAGTTCCAGCGGGCCGCCGGTGGACGCCGAGGATGCCGGCAGCACGGTCACCGAACCTTCATCGATCTGATATTGCAAGCCGCTGCCTTGCAGCAATTGGCCCAGGGCCGCTTCCGGGGACAGGTTGCCGTCCACCGCCGGGGCTTGCTTGCCGGCCACCAACTCCGGGCTGAAGAACATCTGCAAAGAGGTCTGCTGGCCGAGCTGGCTCAAGGCCTGGCCCAGCGGCTGCGCCTGGATGTGAATAGACGTGGCCGCCTGATCGGCGAAGGCCTGGGGCGGTGCGGCGCTGACGGCCAGGGTCAGGGCCAGCGGCAGCCAGCGGGAGGGGGCGCGGTTGTTGTTTTTGAAGGAGGTTTTCACGTCGAACCTTGTCCTGTTGAATCGCAAGAATACGCGTCTGTTAATGCAAACCAGTTGCAGTTGGACAAGAAGACGAAGAACTCGAAAAAAACCTGAATTTACCGGGCAATTATTTCCTGGCTGCCGTCATCCAGGGTGCGCACGGCCACCGGCAGGATGTTCGGCAAAGCCTTGAGCAGCGCCTCGGGGTTATCGGCGCGAAACACACTGGTCAGGCGCAGGTTGCCCACCGCCGCGCTGCCGATGCGCAGCGGTTTAGCACGATAACGGGAAACCTCCTGGGCGACTTCGCTCAAGGGAGCGTTGTTGAACACCAGTTTGCCGTGGCGCCAGGCGGTGAGTTCATCGGCGTTGATGCCATAAGGTGCGGCGACCTTGCCCTGGGCGTCGATACGAGTGCCAAGGCCGGCCGAGAGGTTGACGAACTCGGTCTGTGACGCGTCGCGCCCCTGGACCTTGACACTGCCCTGCTCCACCGCCACCCGAGTTGAGTCGGCATCGCGGCGCACATCGAAGCGTGTTCCGGTCACCGTCACCCGGCCGTTGCCCGCCTCCACCGTAAACGGGCGGCCGGCGTCATGCTCGACGCGAAACAACGCCTCGCCTTCGGCCAGCTCCACGCGCCGTTGATGGTGGGCGAACTGAATACGCACGCGGCTGCGGCTGTTGAGATCGATCACCGAACCGTCCGGCAGCGCAATATGCCGGCGCTCGCCCAGGGTCGTGGCAAATTCAGCGTTGTAATCGCTGGAAGCACCCAAGCCGCTGAACAACCCCAGCCCGACCGCCATCGCCAGCAGCCCGGCGGCCACGGCGAAGCGCAGCAGCGACCGGCGTTTGGGACGTTCGGCGGGGCGCTCACACAGCGCTTGCAACCGCTCCTTGGGCAGCAGGTCCGTGGCGCTCCAGATCCCCTGTAGAAGCAGAATTTCGTCGCGGTGATTAGGATGTTCGTCCAGCCAGGCCTCGTAACGCTGGCGCTCATCGACACTCATGGCGGGGGCTTGCAAACGCACGAACCACTGCGCCGCCTCGTCGCGAACCCGGTTCTGCCCGCACGGGCATTCACGGTTATCCATCATGGAAGGTCCTGTGGCTCAGGTGGAAGATAACGACGGATCATTGGCCAGCCCCGTCCAGACGATCGCGCAGATGCCGCAGGGTGCGGATCATATACTTTTCCACCATGTTTTTTGACAGGCCCAGGCGCGCGGCGATTTCCGCCTGGGTCAAGCCTTCGATCTTCTGCCAGACAAACACCGTACGGCAATTGGCCGGCAGCTCGGCAAGCGCCCTTTCGATGGAGTCTGCCAGCTGGATCGCGTGCATGAAGTGCTCCGGGTCGCCCGAAAGCGACTGGCTATGGTCCAGCGCCACCTCCTCCATGGCGCCCCGTCGATCTTCGCGCCGATAGCCATCCACCGCAATGTTGCGCGCCGTCTGGTGCAAATAGGCCCGCGGTTGCTGGACATCGGCCGAATCGGACTCGAGCACCCGCACGAAAGTATCGTGGGCCAGGTCCTCGGCCTGCTGGCGATTCAGGCGACGGGGTCCAGGTGCCGATCAACTCTTCGTAATGCTCGAAAAAGCCAGGTCTGCGGGGCGGCTTGGGGGTCATTGCACTGGGCTGTGGGGACGGGGCGTGAATAGTAATGCTTCCTATTAAGCCGAAGCAAACCTATTACGGAGCCTGTCGTCCGAAGCTTCACAGCTGAGCATTAAATCTAGGTGGGAGCCGGTGTGTCAGTCAATGCTGCATGGACTGTTGGACCGCTATCGCGAGCAAGCTTTGCTCCCACAGGCTCCCACAGGCTCCACAGGCTCCCACAGGTATTTTTCTGCTGATTACGCCTCAGGCATCTTGCGAAAGCCCACCGCCAAGCGGTTCCAGCCATTGATGGCGTTGATTGCCACGGTCAGGTCGACCATTTCCCTGGGCGTGAAATGCTGGTTCAGCAATTCGTAGTCGGTGTCTGGCGCATGGGTGTCGCTCAAGCGTGTCAGCGCTTCGGTCCAGGCCAGCGCGGCGCGCTCGCGAGGGGTGAAAAACGGGGCTTCGCGCCAGGCGGTCACGGCATACAGGCGACGCTCCGTCTCGCCGTCCTTGCGGGCATCGGCGGTGTGCATGTCGATGCAGTAGGCGCAACCGTTGATTTGCGAGGAGCGTAGCTTGACCAGTTCCAGCAGGGATTTTTCCAGGCCCAGTTTCGAAGCAGCGGTTTCGAACGCCAGCATGGCTTTGTAAGCTTCAGGGGAGGCGGTATAGAAATCGATACGCGGTTGCATGATGAACTCCAGCACAATTGGGTGTGGCGTTACGTTAGCCTCGCGGTGGCGCGGTACAAATAGCCAATTGTTGGGAAGTTCGGGGGGCCAATGGGAAGCGATGCGACCATTTGGCAATTAACACAGACTTATTGTGGCGAGGGGATTTATCCCCGCTGGGCTGCGCAGCAGCCCCAAAGCAGCAGACTCAATCTACCTGACACACCGACTGGGTGATTTTAGGGCTGCTGCGCAGCCCAGCGGGGATAAATCCCCTCGCCACAGGAGGACTGGGGAACTTCAAGATAGGCTTCAGGCCCGACTGCGCAACCATTGCAGGAAGCGCTTCTTGGCGACCGGTTTGGGAACGTCGCGAGTCAGGTTCTGGGCCAGGTGCGTGCGCACGTCCAGCAGGTTTTTCATCGCGTCGTTGATGTCGCGGCGAGTCTCGAGGCAGGGTTTGAGGTAGCTCTTCTCAATGCGATAAAGGGTGCAGAAAGTCTTGGCGGAAAAGCTCGCCAACGCGGGCTGATCGGAAACGATCCCGGCTTCGCCGATCACTTCCCCCGGGCCCATGCGTCCGGCCTCGAACGGCTGGCCGTTACGAAACAGGGTCACGCTGACCACCCCGGATTCGATGATGAACAAATGATCACTGACCTCCCCGGCCGGCAAGATCATGTCGCCAGCGCGGAAGGTCTGCAGGGTCATGTTCTGACTGAAGGTGTCTTTCTCATCCTGGCGCAAGGTGGAGAAAATACTCGAGCTTTCCAGCAACGCACGGGGCCGCGACACGCCATTGGCGGACGCGCTTTCGCTGGTGGACAACAGGCTCACGCCCGAGGCCTGCAAATGCCGGAACGCCAGGTCGAACAGTTGGTTGCGCACTTCGCGCTTCTGGCCCATGGAGGCGACGAACCCGCTGATTTCATATTCCGCCCCGGTACTGCCGGTGCTCTTGAGTGTCACGCAGGGTGCCGGGCTGGCAAGCAGCGAACGACAGCCGATCATCGCCCGCTCCAGCGCATCGATCACGGTTTGTGGCCGCGCATGCGGGCTGACCGGGATACTGATGGATAACCCGTGGACGTCGCTGGGCCGGCTGAAGTTGATGATCTTGGCCTTGGCCGCCAAGGAGTTGGGAATCACCGCCATGCTGCCCTGGGCAGTCTGCAACCGCGTGGCGCGCCAGTCGATGTCGGTGACCCGGCCTTCGGTGCCGTCGATGGAAATCCAGTCATCGACTTGATAAGGCTTGGTGGTGTTGAGCACGATCCCGGAGAACACGTCACTGAGGGTACTCTGCAAGGCCAGGCCGACGATAATAGCCATCGCCCCGGACGTTGCCAGCACACCCTTGACCGGTAGATCCAGCACATACGCCAAGGCCGCGATGACGGCGATCAGGAAGATCACCGCGCCGATCAAATCCTGCAAGAGCCGCCCGGTATGACCCACCCGTTGCATCATCACCGCGCCGATCATCACCGTCAGGGTTCGCGCCGCGAACAGCCACCAGGCAATCTGTAAACCGGTGGCCGCCAAGTGGCGTGGTACGTCGTCAACCCACTGGGCCGGTTGCATGGGGTTGAGGCCTTCGTTGAACAGCAGCGCGCTGAACAACGAAAAAATCAGCAGCCGCCCGCCGATCTTCCAATAGGTCCGATCAGCACTGACCAGCCGCCACAGCAGAATGTCGAGCACCAGCAACACCAAAGCACTCAGCAGTGGGTGATCGGAGATCAGAGGCAGCATCGGGACAGCTCCAGGAAGGTCATGGGGCGAAGATTGGCACAGATTGAACACGCTGTAGAGATCACCCCAAACCAGTGTGGGAGCGGGCTTGCTCGCGAATGCAGCGTGTCAGTCAACGTCTATGCGCCTGATACACCGCGTTCGCGAGCAAGCCCGCTCCCACATTTGCTTTGGGGTGGCTGTGGTTTCGCCTCAGTCGTCCATCGCGCCAAAACGACCGGAGTGGAAATCGTTGAAGGCCTGGTGAATCTCCTGCTCGCTGTTCATCACGAACGGGCCATGGCCAACGATGGGTTCGTCGATGGGCTCACCGCTGAGCAGCAACACCACCGCGTCCTGATTGGCTTGCAGGCTCAGTTGGTCGCCGGCCCGGTCAAGCAGGGCCAGTTGCCCGGCCTCGACCCGCTCGCGACCGTTGACCTGGACCGTGCCGCGCAGCACCACCAGTGCGGTGTTGTGGCCATCGTGTACGTCAAGGGTCAGGTTTTTTCCGGCATTCAAGCGCAGGTCCCAGACATCGATGGGGGTAAAGGTTTTCGCCGGGCCTTGATGCCCCTCGAAGCGGCCGGCAATCAGGCGCAGGCTGCCGGCGTTGTCCTTCAGCTCGATGTTCGGAATGTCGCCCTTGAGGATCGTCTGGTAGCCGGCCGGGGCCATTTTGTCCTTGGCGGGCAGGTTGACCCACAGCTGGACCATTTCCATGAACCCGCCTTGCCGGGCGAAGGCTTCGGAGTGGAACTCTTCGTGAATGATCCCCGAAGCGGCGGTCATCCATTGCACGTCGCCAGGACCGATCTTGCCGCCGCTGCCGGTGGAATCCCGGTGTTCCAGTTCACCCTGGTAGACGATGGTCACGGTTTCGAAACCACGATGAGGGTGCTGGCCGACACCGCGACGCTCGGTGGTGGGTGAAAACTCCGTGGGTGCCGCATGGTCAAGCAGCAGGAACGGGCTGATGTGCTTGCCCAGATTGTCGTAGGAAAACAGCGTGCGAACCGGGAAGCCGTCACCGACCCAATGGGGTCGTGGGCTGGTGTAGACGCCGATGATGTTTTTCATGCTGTGTCTCCAAAATCAGGTACTGCGATTTGATGGACATAGCTTAAAACCGACCCACTTGAAGCACTAGACAGCAAAAACCGGCCTTAGCGTTCTATTTGGAGAACAATGAAGGACCTGGGAAAACTGCAAGTCACCACAGTCCCCCACAGGTTCTGGTGTTATTCAAAGGTGATTGCGCTTGGCGAAATCCGACAAACCCACCAGCGTCTTGAGTCCGAGTTTTTCCAGCAGACGGGTCTTGTAGGTGCTGACGGTTTTCGGACTCAGGAACAAGGCCTCGGCGATGTCCTTGCCGCGCATCCCCATGGCCAGCATTCGCAGAATGGATAGCTCGCGAGTCGAGAGACTTTCCAGGGACTGCTGTTCCGTGCGTTGGTGAAAATCCAGCCTGACCGGCATTTGCGGGAAATAGGAGTAACCGGACTTTAAGGCATGAATGGCCTTGATCAGTTCTTTCAGGTCGCTTTTTTTGGTCACAAAGCCCCTGGCTCCGGCCGAGATGCAGCGGTTGCAGAAGTGCTGCGCATCCTGGGAAGTGAACACCAGCACACCGCACCCAGGGAACTGGGCCATGATCCAGACCAACAGGTCCATGCCATCGAATCCGTTCATCACCAGGTCCAGAATCACCAGGTCTGGCGCCCCTTCCTTGATCAACGCCCTGGCGTCGGCTGCACCGCTCGCGTCCCTGATTCGGGAAAACCCCTCGTTCTGGCAAATGAGCCGCAATGCCCCTCGTATGACAGGGTGATCATCCACGATCAATACGTCTTTCAAGGCAACTCCCCACGTAAATGCAAACGGTGCCGATGCCATGACTGCTCGGGACTGTTGCACAAACGACAGACCCGGCCACCTGTCAGGTCTGACAGTGCCGACCAACGGTACAGCATCACCCTGCGTGGCCTTGCCTGAGGGGGCGAAGCCAGGGTCGCGTCAACTCGCAGGCTTGGGGATCAATCCGTTGCATCAGACTCGCCAATGACGCAAGGTCAGGCAATTGGGCCGGGCTCAGGTGCATACCAGGCCGACGCGCGACAGCCGTCGAGGACAGGCCGATCTGTGACGTGTTGTAAATCATCGCGTGACGAAGCTGCGGGTTGTCGAGGATGAAATCGTGCAGGTCCAGGGCTCCATTCGCCAGCCCGGCATTGACCACGACCAGGTCGAACGGCTCGCTGCCGTACTCCACCAGCGTCAGCAGTTCCTGCAGGCCACTCACGGGGGCAATCCGAAAATAACCCTGTTGATTGAAAAGGTATTCAAGCCTCACTCGATGAAAATGTTGCGTGTCGGCAATCATGATACGTAATGCTTTGTTCGGCATGACAGGCATCCCAATCGTTAAGGGCCGTCAGGCTAGAGGAAGCTTTTGAGAGGCGCTGTAGGACGAATCCCAAAAAAGGGAGGAAAAAGGTACTTCGCATGTGGCTTCGGGATGACTACGCGGTTCGCTTATCCATGAGAAGGCCCGAGTGGCCCCCTTCGCGGCTCAGCGGGAGCAGGCTCCCCTGCCACATAGGCCTCCAGCCGTTCCGTCAGCTGGTCCATGGCTTGGCGTACCTCATCCACGGCGGCGGCGAGTAACGGCCGGTCGCCCCCACGGCAGGCACTTTCCAGGGCTTCGCAGGCGGCAATCAGGCCCTGGGCCCTGATCATCAGTGCGCCGCCTTTGACCCGGTGCGCCAGGTCCGCCAACCCGGGCAGGTCTTGTCGAGCGAGCAGACGCATCAACTGAGCCAAGTCTTCGGCATTGCTGTTGACCAATTCCTTTAGCAGTTTTTTGATTGAGCCAGTGTCACCTGCGCTCAATTGTTCAAGGCTGCTCAAGTCGATGTCATCGGTGGCCGAGGAAGGCGCCGCTTCATCGGCCACCGGGGCGCAATCCTGCGAGACCGAAGCCAGGCATGTGTTCAGCTCCTTGAGACTGATGGGTTTGAACAGGCAATCGTCCATTCCAGCCTCGATACAGCGGACCTTTTCCTCGGGCTGGGCATTGGCCGTGAAGCCCAGAATCACCCCCGGCGACAAGCCCTCGGCCCGCTCTGAATCGCGAATGGCCCGGGCCAGTTCGTAGCCGCTCATCAACGGCATGTTGCAGTCGGTGATGACCACATCGAATCGTTCAGCACGCCAGGCGCGCAACCCTTGGACACCATCCTCGGCGTCCCGGACGCGATGTCCCAGATAGCTCAATTGCTGGGCCAGCAACAGGCGGTTGGCCGGATAGTCGTCCACCACCAGAATGTTCAGCGCACGCACGGGTACCCACGCCTCGCTCTCAGCCGACGGGGCTTGAGCCAAGGCATCGAGCTTCGGCAGGCTCAGCAGGATTTCAATCTGCGTGCCCTCCCCCGGCACACTGCTCAACGTCAGGGTGCCCCCCATCATTTCGCAGAGCGTGCGGCTGATCACCAGCCCCAACCCGGAGCCGCTGCGGGCCGACTGGGTGTTGTTGCTGGCCTGGGTAAAAGGGCTGAACAAGCGGCGCTGATCCTCGGCCGAAATACCACAGCCGGTGTCTTCGACGCGCAGGCGGATTGGCAGGTACTGCGCGTCGCCACCCGGTTCGGCTCGCACACTCAAGCGCACCAGCCCCTGGTCGGTGAACTTGATGGCATTGCTCAGCAGGTTCGATACGATCTGCTTGAAACGCAACGGATCGATCAAGACGTCGTGGTTGATCGCGGTGTCGAGTGCCAACTGCAAGTGCAAGTGTTTCTGCCAGGCAAGGCCTTCAAAGATCCGCGCCACCGATTCGATCAGCTCCCGCAGGTTGGCCCGTTCCGGCGCCAGCGACAGCCTGCCTGACTCGATGCGGGCGATGTCGAGGATGTCACCGATCAAGTCGAGCATGCCGCGAGCGGCGCCCGACGCGACTTCGATGGCGACCCGGTCCATGACACCCTGGTCGGCTTTCTTCAGGGCCAGTTCCAACATGCCGATCACCGCGTTCATGGGTGTCCGGATTTCATGGCTCATGGTTGCCAAAAAAGTGGTCTTGGCCCGATTGGCATCATCGGCGCTTTGCTTGGCCACGCGCAGTTGTTCCAGCAGACGCCGCAGGTACACGACCCACCCCAATGCCAGCAGCAACAGCAGCGCGGCGATGGAGAAACCCTGGACGATGGTGGTGCGGTTGCGCAGCCAGTAACTGTCGTCGATCACCACTTCACTGCGCCAACGATTGGTCAACTCGTCCATTTCTTCGGGAGAAATGCTCAGCAGCGCCTTGTCCAGGATCGAATGCAGCTCCGGCGCATCACGGTGAGTCGCCAGGGCCACGCGCGCCGGCAAAGTCCCCACGGTACTGGTGATTTGCAGTTTGCCGCGGTACTGGCGGGAAATCATATAGCGGGCGCTGATCAGCGAATTGATCGCGCCGTCCACCGTACCGGCGGCGACCATGGACATCGCGCCCGCGGCGTTTTCAGCCGGCACCAGGTGTACCCGGGGAAACTGTTCCAGCAGGTACTCACGCAGCACGTTGCCCCGGATCAGCGCCAAGCGTTTGCCCTCCATCTGGTCCAACGTCAACGGCACCTTGCCCCTGGAGGGCGCCACCAGCACGAACGGATTGCTCAGGTACGGCCGGGTAAAGCGCAACACCCCCTCAAGCTCGGGGCTGGGTGGCGCGGCGGCCAGGACGTCGGCCCGACCGGTCGTGACACGCTCGATCACATCATGAAGCGAGTGACCCCGCTGGATATCGAACTTCAGGCCGGTGCGCAGGCTGATCCTGGCCAGCACATCAGCACTGATACCGCGCAAATGCCCTTGTTCATCGATAAAGGTGAGTGGCGGGAAGTTCTGGTTGACGACCACCGTGATCCGCGGATGTGCATCCAGCCAACGCTGTTCCTTGACGCTGAAATGCAGGGGCTGCTGACCGGGCATGCTTGCGCCGCCCGCGCTCCAGCGCCGCAGGATACTCATGCGTTCACTGGCAGGAATGGCTTGCAGCGCGGCGTTGATAATGCGCAACAGGCGCGAATTCCCACGGCTGACCGCAAAGGCGAACGGCTGCACTTCCAGGCGGGAGAAATCAGCCAGTTGGACGTTGTTCAGGTAGTTCTTGCTGATCAGGTAATTGGAGCTGATCGAATCCCCCAGGTAAACGTCGGCCTGCCCAAACGCCACAGCGCCGATAGCACTCAAGGTCGAGGGATACAGCTGCAAAGCCGCATCCGGATAAAACGCCTTGACCGTCTCGGTGGGCAAATAGTGATACAGCATCGCCACGCGCATGCCCGCCAGGTCGGTGGGCAAGTCTTGGCTATCGGCGACGCGGGCCACCAGGGTGGGCAGGTCATCGGCATAGGCCTGGGACATCGCCAACTGCGGGTCGCTGGCTTCGAAGCCGTTGGCCGTGCCGAGCATATCGATCTCACCGCTGCGCAGCGCCTGGAGCGATGCCTCCCGTGACGCGTATCGCTGCACCTGCACCTCGACGTGCAACAACTGCCCCAGTAACTGGGCATAGTCGGCGGTGAGGCCTTCATAGTCGCTGCCATTGCCGGTGATACCGAAAGGCGCGTAATCCGGCGCCGAGGCGCCCAACAGCAACGTTCCCTTGCGACGTAGCCAGTTCCAGTCGGCCTCCCCCAGGGATACCGAATAGTCGTTCACACTGGAACGCCCGAGTATCTGCAGCGACTCGGGGGCCGCGCCAACCGGTGGCGCCACACTTGATAAGCCCAGCAACAGCGCCACCAGGCCTGTGCGTAAAAACAGCGTCATTTGGATCAGGTTGTTTCGTTTGGCGTAGTCGGCCCGGAACACCACCGACTTCACGTCAAGTCAGGGAGGACCGGTTGATGGGTTCAGACTGCCAAAGCGAGGGAACAGCGAACCGTCAACGCGCCTGCCTGAAAGACAGGACGCGTGAGGTGAGTGTAGGAAGTTTCTGAAGAATTTCCTGTGAGTTACCTGATGCCGGCCAGTTCAGGAGCCCGCTCCCACACTGTTTTTTGCAGCGCGGCTCTCGCCTATACAGCCGCCAACAGCAAATCTCGCACCGGACGAGCCTGCCCGAGATTTTTCCCGTGCTCATACAGCGAGCCGGCGATCTCATCGGCGCGCACCGGCAGGATCGACAGCAAGGTATCGCTCAGGCCATGACTGGCCTGGCAGAAGCCCTGCATGTAAATTGCGGCTTTGCAGCGCTCGTCGGTGATCAACTTGTAGTTGCGGTCTACCTCGAAATTCCCCAGGTATTGCTCGAGTGGCGCCAGCAATGTGCGGTGCATCTGCCGTTCGTAACCGGTGGCCAGTACCACCGCGTCATAACGGCGTACGGTCAGCTCACCGGTGGCGTTGTTGCGCACCGCCAGCTCCACGCCGGCATCGGTGGCCGTGGTTTTCTCCACCGTGGTGAGGGTACGGAAGGCATGGCGGGCCACGCCCGAGACTTTCTGACGATAGAAAATCCCGTAGATGCGTTCGATCAGGTCGATGTCCACCACCGAATAGTTGGTGTTGTGGTATTCGTTCACCAAGCGCTCGCGCTCGCTGTGGGGTTGCTGGAACACCAGGTCGGTGAACTCCGGCGAAAACACCTCGTTGACGAACGGACTGTCGTCGGCTGGTTTGAGGGCCGAGCCGCGCAGGATCATGTCGACCTGCACCGAAGGGAAGCTGTCGTTGAGGTCGATGAAAGCTTCCGCGGCGCTCTGCCCGCCGCCGATGATGGCGATGTTCATTGGCTGGCCGCTCACGCACGGCTGGGTCGCCATGCGCTCCAGGTACCGGGAATGGTGGAACACCCGCGCGTCATCCTTGAAGGCGGTGAACGCTTCGGGGATGCGCGGCGTACCGCCAGCACTGACCACCACCGAACGGGTGGTGCGCACGAACTCTTCGCCCTGGTTGTCACGGGAAATCACCCGCAGGGCTTCGACCTGCTGGTTATGCACTACCGGCTCGATGCGCAGCACTTCTTCGCCATAGCGGCTCTGCTCGGCGAACTGCCCGGCCACCCAGCGCAGGTAGTCGTTGTACTCCATGCGGCACGGGTAGAACGTGCCGAGGTTGATGAAGTCCACCAGGCGGCCGTGATGCTTGAGGTAGTTGACGAACGAATAAGGGCTGGTGGGATTGCGCAGGGTCACCAGGTCCTTGAGGAAGGAAATCTGCAACTCGCTCTGGGTCACCAGGGTATTGCCATGCCAGCGGTAGTCGGCCTGCTTGTCGAGGAACAACACATCCAGTTCGCCCTGAACCGGGCCCCGTTCCTGCAGCGCGATGGCCAACGCCAGGTTCGAGGGGCCGAAGCCGATACCGATCAAGTCGTGAACGTTGGGCGAAGCAATTGCCTGTGTCATGTCCAGTGTCCTCTGGAGAGGCCCTCAACAGGGCGCGAAAAGCCTGGGTGACCCGACCGATCTTTGGCAAGCCGGCAAGTCGTCTGTTGAGAGGAACGAGGACAGTGAAAAAAAATTTACCGTGATGCGACCGGCGTGGGCGAATTAATGCGCGTCCCACTGCCGCACGCGAATGCGGCAATGCTTCATGGCGTTGACGATGTGCTTTTCCACCAGCGACCGGGAAATGCCCAGGCGTTCGGCGATTTGCGGGTGGGACAGGCCTTCAAGCTTGCGCAGCAGGAAACTCTCGCGGCACAGCGGCGGCAACTCGGCCAGGGCGCGCTGGAGCATGTCCAGGCGCTGACCATGGTCAAGGCTGGTATGGGGCGATGGGGTGAAGAAGCGCTCTTCGCTGTCCAGCACCTCCAGGGATTCGACCTGGCGCAGGGTATTGCGCCGATGCCCGTCGATCACCAGGTTCAGCGCGGTGCGGTACAGGAACGCCCGGGGCTGCTCGATGGGTGTGTCACTGGCGCGCTCAAGCACCCGCACATAGGCGTCATGCACCACATCCTCGGCCGCCTGGCGGTTGCCAAGCCTGGCGTTCAGGAAACACACCAGTTCGCGATAGTAGTTTTCCAACATGACTCCCCTGCGCAATGCCTGCGACAGCTATCCCTGGGCCAATTCGGCCCGCCTGAAATCGGCAATGGCACGATAGTGGCAGATTCAATCGCGTAATTTATAGTAATTCTCATATAGATTTAAAGCTTTGGTTTGTATTAAGGCTGATTCGTTCAGATAAGTAGGCGCCAGACACTGCTTTTGTGGCGAGGGGATTTATCCCCGCCGGGCTGCGCAGCAGCCCCTCATAGCCAACAACTCGGTGTGCCAGATGTTTTGAGTAGCAGGTTTTGGGGCTGCTGCGCAGCCCAGCGGGGATAAATCCCCTCGCCACAGATAAATCCCCTTGCCACAACATCACCTGTCTTGGTTGTTGCGTTGCCCATCCGCCATCCTGCTACCAAGTGTTTCACACAGTAAATTCCCGTCCGAAGCGCTCGTTTACCAAGACAGCCTCCCGTCCCTGCCCCTCATGGAACGGGCCCGACACCACCGGCCGGAACCCTGCATGAAACGTCCCCGCCCTACCCGACGCGCCTGGCTTTTTAACCTTCGCCCTGCTTCCAGCCGTGGCCTTCGCCGCCTGGCAAGCGGTGGCACCGAGCCGTGAATCGCTTATTACCGCACCCGTCACCCGTGGCGATATCGAAAACAGCGTCACCGCCCTGGGCACCCTGCAACCGCGGCGTTACGTGGACGTCGGCGCCCAGGCGTCCGGGCAGATCCGCAAGATTCATGTAGAAGCCGGCGACGAAGTTCGCGAAGGCCAATTGCTGGTTGAGATCGATCCTTCCACGCAGAAGGCCAAGCTGGACGCCGGACGCTTCTCCATTGAAAACCTCAAGGCCCAGCTCCAGGAACAACGAGCCCAGCACGATCTGGCCCAGCAAAAGTTCCGCCGCCAGCAGCAACTCAAGACCGGCGGCGCGACCCGCGAGGAAGACGTACAAACCGCCCGGGCCGAGGTGCGAGCGACCCAGGCGCGCATCGACATGTTCCAGGCCCAGATCCGCCAGGCCCAGGCCAACCTGCGCAGTGACGAGGCCGAGTTGGGTTACACGCGCATTTTTGCGCCCATGAGCGGCACCGTGGTCGCCGTTGGCGCCCGGGAAGGCCAGACCCTCAACGCCCAGCAGCAGACTCCGTTGATCCTGCGCATCGCCCGCCTGTCACCGATGACGGTCTGGGCCGAAGTCTCGGAAGCGGACATCGGTCACGTCAAAGCAGGCATGAACGCCTATTTCACCACCCTGGCCGGCGGCAGCCGTCGCTGGAGCAGCACCGTACGCCAGGTGCTGCCGGTGCCGCCGCGCCCACTGGAAGCGAGCCAGGGCGGCAGCCTCACCGGCGGGCGCAGCGGCAGCGAACGGGTGGTGCTCTACACCGTGTTGCTGGATGTGGACAATGCCGACCGCGCCCTGATGACGGAAATGACCGCCCAGGTGTTTTTTGTGGCCGCCCAGGCACGCGATGTGCTGACCGTGCCCACCGCCGCGTTGCAGGCCAACGCCGGGCAAGTGCAGGTGGTGGCCGACAATGGCGAGATCCAGCGGCGCACCGTGCGTACCGGCGTCAGTGATCGCTTGCGCACCCAAGTGATCGACGGCCTGCGCGAAGGCGACCGCGTGCTGATCGGTCCGGCTACCGGCAGCGGAGGCTGAATGAACACGCCCCTGATCGAACTGCGGGACATTCGCAAGGCCTACGGCGGTGGCGACAGCCCGCGGGTGGAGGTGCTGCGCGGCATCGACTTGTCCATTCACGCCGGGGAATTCCTGGCGATTGTCGGGGCGTCCGGCTCCGGAAAATCGACGCTGATGAACATCCTCGGCTGCCTCGACCGCCCCTCCAGCGGCGAATACCGGTTTGCCGGCGAAGACGTCGCTCGCCTGGGCAGCGATGAACTGGCCTGGCTGCGGCGCGAAGCCTTCGGCTTCGTGTTCCAGGGCTATCACCTGATTCCTTCCGGCACCGCCCAGGAGAACGTCGAGATGCCGGCCATCTATGCCGGCACCTCCGCCGCCGAGCGCCACGCCCGGGCCAGCGCCCTGCTCGAACGCCTGGGTCTGGCCAGCCGCACCGGCAACCGCCCTCATCAACTCTCCGGCGGCCAGCAGCAACGGGTGTCGATTGCCCGGGCCTTGATGAACGGCGGCCACATCATCCTCGCCGACGAACCCACCGGTGCCCTCGACAGCCAGAGCGGCATCGAGGTCATGGCGCTGCTCGACGAACTGGCGAGCCAGGGTCATGTGGTGATCCTGATCACCCACGACCGCGAGGTGGCGGCGCGGGCCAAACGCATCATTGAGATTCGCGACGGGCTGATCATCAGCGACAGCGCCGGCGCTTTGCCGCACGACGTGCAAGCCAATCCGAAGGCACTGCAAGCGGTGGACCTGCGCCAGCGTCTGAGCGCCGGCAGCGAACACAACGGCGCCTGGAAAGGCGAACTGCTCGACGCCGTGCAAGCGGCGTGGCGGGTGATGTGGATCAACCGCTTTCGCACCGCTCTGACGCTGCTGGGCATTGTCATCGGCGTGGCCTCGGTGGTGGTGATGCTGGCGGTGGGCGAAGGCAGCAAGCGCCAGGTCATGGCCCAGATGGGCGCCTTCGGCTCCAACATCATCTACCTCAACGGTACCGCGCCCACCCCGCGCGCCGCCAAGGGCATTATCAGCGAACACGACCTCGCGGCCCTCGCCGCCCTGCCCCAGGTGCAGCGCATCATGCCGGTCAACGGCGCCGACGCCAGCGTGCGCTTCGGCAACCTCGACCACACCAGCTACGTGGGCGGCAACGACACGAACTTCCCGACCATCTTCAATTGGCCGGTGGCCCAGGGCAGCTACTTCACCGAGGCCGATGAGCGCAGCGCTGCGGCGGTGGCGGTGATCGGTCACAAGGTCCGGCACAAGCTGCTCAAGGAGGTCGACGATCCCATCGGCCGCTACATCCTGATTGAGAACGTGCCCTTTCAGGTGGTCGGTGTGCTGGCGGAAAAAGGTGCCAGCTCCGGGGATTCGGACGCCGACAACCGCATCGCCGTGCCCTACTCTGCCGCCAGCGTGCGCTTGTTCGGCAGCCGTCATCCCGAGTATGTGGTGATCGCCGCCCGGGACGCGGGTAAGGTCAAGGAGGCCGAACAGGCCATCTCACGCACCCTGTTGCGCCTGCACGACGGCAAGCAGGATTTCGAACTGACCAACAACGCCGCAATGATCCAGGCCGAGGCACGCACCCAGGGCACACTGTCGCTGATGCTCGGTGCCATTGCCGCGATTTCGCTGCTGGTGGGCGGCATCGGCGTGATGAACATCATGCTCATGACCGTGCGCGAGCGAACCCGCGAGATCGGCATTCGCATGGCCACCGGCGCTCGCCAGCGGGACATCCTGCGCCAGTTCCTCACCGAAGCGGTGATGCTCTCGGTGGTCGGCGGGCTGGCCGGCATCGGCCTGGCCCTGCTGGTGGGCGGCGCGTTGCTGCTGGGCAAGATCGCAGTGGCCTTTGAATGGCTGGCGGTGTTCGGCGCCTTCGGCTGCGCCCTGGTCACCGGCGTTGTCTTCGGTTTCATGCCGGCCCGCAAGGCGGCTCGCCTCGACCCGGTCGCGGCCCTCACCAGTGAATGAACGTCAATCTATGAAAGCGCACCTGACCCTCCTGGCCGCCGGCCTGTTGCTGGCCGCCTGCGGCACCCCCGCGCCGGCGCCGGACAGCGGCATCCAGCCGCCACCGGCCTGGCAGAGTTTCGACACCGCCACTGCTCGCACCGACAACCAGCAATGGTGGACGCAATTCGGCAGTGCGCAATTGAACCGCTTGATCGAACAAGCCCGCCTGGACAGCCACGACCTGGCCGCTGCCATCGCCCGGGTACGCCAGGCCCGGGCCGGCGCGGTAATCGCCGGCGCTCCGCTGCTGCCACAGATCACGGCCGGGCTCAACGGCACTCGCCAGGAATTGTTGCGGGGCAAGGGTTACAGCCAACTGGACGTCAATCGGGACAATCGCACCATCGACTACTACGACGCCCACCTCAGCGCCAGCTATGAGCTGGATTTCTGGGGCGGCAAACGGGCGGCCCGGGACAGCGCACTGAGCAGTCTGTCGGCCAGCGAGTTCGACCGGGCGACCGTGGAGCTGACCTTGCTCAGCGCTGTCGCCAACAGCTACACCCAGGCGCTGTCCCTGCGCGAACAGCAACGCATCGCCGAGCTGAACCTGGCCAACGCCCAGAGCGTGCTCGACCTGGTACAAACCCGCTACGACGCAGGCAGTGCCACGGCCCTGGAGCTGTCCCAGCAAAAAAGCCTGGTGGCGGCGCAACAGCGCAGGTTGCCTCAAGTGCAGCAGCAGGCCCGGGAAGCCTTGATCACCCTGGCGGCGCTGCTGGGGCAACCGGTGCAGTCGGTCACACTCGACGATGAGAATTTCGACCGTTTGCACTGGCCCGCCATCGACGCCGGGGTGCCCAGCGACCTGCTCAGTCGCCGTCCCGACATCGCCGCCGCCGAAGCCCGCCTCGCCGCCGCCCAGGCCGACATCAGCGTGGCCCGCGCGGCCATGCTGCCCTCCGTGACCCTGGGCCTGAGCGTGGCGACCGGCGCCGACATTGCCGAGCAGTTGCTGCGCAACAACGTCTACAACCTCACCGCAGGTTTGGCCGCGCCGATCTTCAACAACGGACGCCTCAAGGCCGAACGCGACCGAGCCACCGCCCGCCAGGAAGAACTGCTGGAGCTCTACCGCGCCGCCATCATCAACGGCTTCGCCGACGTCGAAAAAGCCCTGAACGGCATCCATGGGCTCGACCGGCAGCGGCAATGGCAAAGCGAAGAACTGCACCAGGCCCAGAGCGCCTTCGACATCGCCCAGAGCCGTTACCAGGCCGGCGCCGAAGACCTGCTCACCGTGCTGGAAACCCAGCGCACGCTGTACGCCGCCCAGGACATGAACGTGCAATTGCGATTGGCGCGGGTGCAGGCGAGCGTGGCGTTGTACAAGGCGTTGGGTGGGGGTTGGCGGGTGATGTAGGCCTGGAACCCACCCTCAAGCCTAGTGACATGATGTGGCGAGGGGATTTATCCCCGCTGGGCTGCGCAGCAGCCCCATAACCAACGACTCGGTGTGTCAGTTGTTTTGAGTGCGCTGGTTTTTGGGGCTGCTGCGCAGCCCAGCGGGGATAAATCCCCTCGCCACAGATCATTCCATCTTCATAAATGATGTCCGGCTTTGGTTCTGTTTATCGGGCCATGTAGGACTCCCGAGCGAGGCTACGCTGCCTTGCGCCGTTGCCTACAACTGCGCCAGAATCCGCCGGCTTGTGCGCCTAACCCCTGTCGATAACTTGTTTCCCGTCACTGCCCATCAGTGATCGGGTCTGCAAGCCCGACGAAATACCAGGCGCATAGCCACAAGCCAATCGACACATCCGTGTCGCTCAATGGCGGCTGTGTGCGGGAGACCTTCGGGTCTGCCGGGTTCCTGGTTTCCCGGTCTTGCAGACCCGCGCATAGCTGCCACCCCATCATCTGCAAGTGATGTCTGGCAGCGCCCTTTGAATAATCAGGAGCTGCACCATGTTCAAGATCACCCCCAATCCCCCCGAAGACGATGCCAAAAAACTCGACGAAGCCGCCGACCGCGCCCTCGCCTTTTACCTCGATCCCAAACCTGAAAAACCCAATCCACCACCGGACCAGTTGTTCACCGTCGCGGAAGGCGCAGACCTGGAATGCCTGCTGGCCAACCTCAGCGAAACCCGCGCCTCGGTGAATGTCATGGCCAACGAACTGGCCTTTGATCTGGAAGGCGCGCGGCGGAGTTTTGTCCTGGGAATCCAGCAGATGGTCGAGCTGAGTGAGCTGCTGGCGAACCGTGCGCTGGACATCGCCGCGCCGCGCTAGGTGTTCCCCTCCCTTCAAGCCAAGTGACAAATGAAGGGGAGGGAAACTTATCCCCTGTGGGAGCAAGGCTTGCCCGCGATACAGGCGACACGGTTTCAGGAGGACCGAGGTGCCTGCATCGCGGGCAAGCCTTGCTCCCACAGATCAATCTTCTAGCCACACATAGTCTGTTCGGCTTGGGTTCTGTTTATCCGGCCATGTAGGACTCCCGAGCGAGGCTACGCTGCCTTGCGCCGTTGCCTACAACTGCGCCAGAATCCGCCGGCTTGTGCGCTTGGCTCGTGGCTTTTACTGTTTCCGGGTCGCTGATTTCAGCGATCGGGTTTGGTAGCCCGCGAGTTAACTAGGCGCAAGCGCCACCTCCTACAGATGCTGTCTCGGCGTCTGTTTCATGGTGGCCGTGCGCAGGGCGTCTTCGGGCGCGCCGGGTTCCTAGTGCTCCGGTCTACCAACCCGCGTACGGCCGCCACCCCATCGTTTGGTAGCGATGGTGTCGGCTCCTGAAAATGAATACTAGGAGTTACACCATGTTCAAGATCACCCCCAATCCCCCCGAAGACGATGCCAAAAAACTCAACGAAGCCGCCGACCGCGCCCTCGCCTTTTACCTCGATCCCAAACCTGAAAAACCCAATCCGCCACCGGGCCAGTTGTTCACCGTCGCTGAAGGCGCAAACCTGGAATGCCTGCTGGCCAACCTCAGCGAAACCCTCGCCTCGGTGAATGTCATGGCCAACGAACTGGCCTTTGATCTGGAAGGCGCGCGGCGGAGTTTTGCCCTGGGAATCCAGCAGATGGTCGAGCTGAGTGAGCTGCTGGCGAACCGTGCGCTGGACATCGCTGTGCCGCGTTAAAGGCGCATGCCCGCTAAAGCCAAGTGATATTTGTGGCGAGGGGATTTATCCCCGCTGGGCTGCGAAGCAGCCCCAAACCAGCGCACTCAAAACAACTGATTCACCGAGGTGCCGGCTAATGGGGCTGCTGCGCAGCCCAGCGGGGATAAATCCCCTCGCCACAACAGCGTTCGCTTTGGTTTTCTTTGGGAAGCGAAGCTTTACACCGGCTTACTCTTGAGATTACGCGCATACCACGGCCGTTGCGGCACGCGGCGAAACAGTTCGGAGAGTTTTTTATCGTCGCTGCCGAAAGTAATGCGCAGGGCCAGTTTCATGGTTTCCGGGTCCATCTCCACCGAACGCCCGACCTGTAGCCCCGGTGTGGTGCTGCAGCCGTGGGTGACCGGGCCCAGCCAGGGGTCGGCGATTTCTACCCAGCGGCCGGGGGCGAACCAGGGCACGCCGTTGACTTCCAGCCGGCTCACCTCCCCCGGATGGAAACGTTCGTGAGCGCGGAACCAGTCTTCGAGGCGGTCGTCGATCCAGCCGTGGAAGGCCCAGAACACCGGGTTCACATGGGAGGAAAACGGGTCGCCGAGAAAGTCGTTTTCCGGTTCGTACCAGCGCTGGGCAAAGTCGGCCGGGTCGCGGGCGAAGGGCACCGGGTGGCCGTTGGAAGGATCGCGAGGCACCGAAGCCCAGCGCATGTGCAGCCAGTCATGCAGGCCCAGTTCCACTTCCGAGCCAAACTGGCCAAGGGTCAGTTTCGACAGGTAGCGCGGGTCGCGGTAGCGCGATTCCCAGACCTGGAAGTTGCTGTGATAGGTCTCGGCAGTCTTGATGTCACTCACCCATTGGGCGTACTGCTCGTCGCCGCTGGCCAGCCAGGTGGGCGGCAAGGCCGTGCCATCGTGGTTATCGAAATACCGGGCAAAGCCCAGGCGATCACGCTCCAGCTCCGGCTGCGGCAACGGGAAGCGCGGCCACGAAGGCAGCGGCTGGAACGAACGGGCCGTGCCGAGCATGTGCCGGTGCATGAAAAAGAAATCCACGCCCGAACCGTTACGATCCTTGCGCTTGCCGCGAGCGTCACGTTCATGGTCCCGTGGGCCGGGCTGCCAGCCAATGCCGCGCAGGGCGTTGCGCTTGTCTTCGTCCAGGCTGTGCCATTTGTCCCGCGAGGCGTGCCAGAGCTGATGGAACAGCCGATGCTCCGGCGACACCAGCCAGGCCAGCAACGGCGGGCTCAGCGGCGTGCGCTCGCGGGCTTCGGGGAACGGCAGCTTGCGGGCGATGAACTGATGGTCGAGTTCCGGCAACGCCAGCGGGCGATCCAGGCGCAACACGCGACCGCTGAGGGTCGCGGTGCCGGCATTGCCGAAGCCGGCCCAGACTTCGTCCAGGGTCATGATGAATTCGTAGTCCGGCGCATCCTGCCGGGTCCCGATCAGGCGCCAGCTCAATTGTTTCTTGTCATCCCCCGCCAAGTCGCCCAACACTCGATAGCGCGGCTCATCACCGGCGCGCAACCGCTCAGCGGTGTCGAGGCAGCCCACCAGGCCACGGCCCTTGTGGGCAATGTCGAGGAACACTTGCAGACCGTCCTGGGGCAAACCGTCCAGGCCCGCGTCGCTGCCTGAGAAACGGATCGTCCAGATACCCCGCAACGTATCGGCCCGGCGCTGCCCCGCCACGTCCGCCACATCGAACGAGGCCTCGCCGGGGGTGACGGTGGGGTCCGGCCGGGTCAGTTCGCGATGTCCGTAATACACCGCAGGCACGGCGGCACCGGTCAGCGCCAGGCCCGCCAAGAACCATCGTCGAGAAATCGTCATTGCCTTACCTGTGTTCGGCCCTGGGGCGGGCGGTATCCAAGCTAGAACGATGGGTGGAGGGACAAATTTAAAGGGAACATTGTGGCGGCCTCGAGGGCCTCATCGCGAGCAGGCTCGCTCCCACAATGGTTCCGGGTACATTCGGCAGAGACTGGTCGGCTGCAAGGTCGCCTCGCGAGCAAGCCCGCTCCCACATTGGAACTGGGTACATTCGTTAGAGGCTGGTGGGCTCTAAGGTCGCCTCGCGAGCAAGCTTTGCTCCCACAGTGCAATTCAACACAGTCACCGGAATTCAGCACAGTCACCTGTGGGAGCAAAGCTTGCTCGCGATGGGGCCATCAGGCTCAGCTAAATTTCCCCGCCGATCACTCGTTCTCCCCAGATAGCAAAGCCCCCCGCAGCGAACCTGACTGAGATCGGCAATGACAACACCACGTTCGAAAAAAGCTCTCTTCATCGGCGTGCCCCTGGCCCTTGCACTGGTGGTCGGTGGCGGCCTCGCGGCCTGGGACCACTGGTGGCGAGACAACCCCGGCTATCCGGTCAAAGTGATGAAAGAGGCCAGGGAACTGCACGAGCGCCTGCTGTCCTTCGACAGCCACATCTCCGTACCGCTGGATTTCGGCACCGCCGGCAACGAAGCAGACAAGGATGGCAGCGGCCAGTTCGACCTGGTCAAAGCCAACCGCGGACACCTGTCCGGCGCGGCCCTGACGATCTTCGGCTGGCCGGAGCTGTGGAACGGCCCCAACGCGCCGCACAAACCCACCGCCGGCTTCGTCGAGGAAGCGCGCAATCAGCAGGAAGTGCGCTTCAAGATCATCACCGGCATGGTCCGCGACTTTCCCAACCAGGTCGCCATCGCCTACACCCCGGATGATTTCCGGCGCCTGCATGGCGAAGGCAAGTTCGCGATTTTCATCAGCATGCTCAACGCCTATCCGCTGGGCCATGACCTGAGCCTGCTGGACCTGTGGACGGCGCGCGGCATGCGCATGTTCGGCTTCAGTTACATCGGCAACAACGACTGGGCCGACTCCTCGCGTCCACTGCCGTTCTTCAACGACTCACCCGATGCCCTCGGCGGCCTGTCGGATCTTGGCAAGCAAGCGGTGGCGCGCCTGAACGACCTGGGCGTGATCATCGACGTCTCGCAGATGTCGACCCAGGCCCTCGAGCAAGTTGCGCACCTGAGCCGCACGCCCTTGGTGGCCTCCCATTCCGCGCCTCGGGCGATGGTGGATATCCCGCGCAACCTCAGCGACAAGGAAATGCAGCTGATCAAGGCCAGCGGTGGCGTGGTGCAGATCGTCGGTTTCTCCCAATACCTGCGCCCGCTGACGCAAAAGACCCAGGACAGACTCAACGACCTGCGCCAACGTTTCGACCTGCCACCGCTGCCCAACCTGGCCATGGCGCTGATGCCGGGCGATCCGATCATCGCCGCGTGGCCGGAACAGAAATTCGGTGAATACGCCGGCCAGCTCTACGGCATTCTGGAGGAGGAACCCAAGGCCAGCCTCAAGGACCTGGGCGACGCCATCGATTACACCGTGCGCAAGATCGGCATCGACCATGTCGGCATCAGTTCGGACTTCAACGAAGGCGGCGGCGTCAAGGGCTGGGAAGACGTGGGTGAGATCCGCAACGTCACCGCCGAACTGCTGACCCGCGGCTACTCCGAAGCGGACATCGCCAAACTGTGGGGCGGCAACTTTCTGCGGGTCTGGGATCAGGTCCAGCAAGCCGCCCGGCCTGCCGTGGCCTCGACCCGGGGGGCCGCCCAGCCATGAATGAGCGCCGGACCTTCCTCAAGCAGGCCGGGATCCTGGCCGCCGGCCTGCCGCTGACCGCCAGTCTTCCCGCCCCGGCCATTGCCGATCCGCTGCCGCCATTGCCCCGGGATAAATGGGCGCAGTTGCGCTCGCTGTTCAACCAGGACCCGGACTACCTGCACTTCTCCAATTTCCTGGTCACCACCCACCCGCGCCCGGTACGTGAGGCCATCGACAGGCATCGCGCGGCCCTGGATAAAAACCCGGGGCTGCTGATGGACTGGGACCTGGGCGTCACCGAGGAGCGCGAGGAAAATGTGCGGGCCTGGGCCGGCCGCTACTT
This sequence comes from Pseudomonas hefeiensis, assembly GCF_030687835.1. NCBI lineage: Bacteria > Pseudomonadati > Pseudomonadota > Gammaproteobacteria > Pseudomonadales > Pseudomonadaceae > Pseudomonas > Pseudomonas hefeiensis. The sequence goes on along the minus strand of NZ_CP117449.1, from coordinate 1,991,569 downwards.
GCAAGCGAACCCTGCGCAGATCGCTCTCACCGGCAGCACCACCGAGGGCCTGGCGATGATCTACGGCGGCGTCCATGTGGCAGCCGACCAGGAGATCCTCAGCACCGCCCACGAACATTACGCCACCCATACCATCCTGGATTTGCGCAGCCAACGGGACGGCACCCGGGTGCGCAAGATCAAACTGTTCGAGAACGCCCACAACGCCAGCCACGAGGAAATCCTGAGCGCCATCGACCGCAACATCCGTCCGCAAACCCGCGTACTCGGCATGACTTGGGTGCATTCGGGCAGCGGCGTGAAGCTGCCAATCGACAAGATCGGCGCGCTGGTGGACAAGCACAACCAGGGCCGCAACGATGAGCAGCGCATCGTCTACGTGGTGGACGGCGTGCACGGCTTCGGTGTTGAAGACCTGAGCTTCCCAGCGATGAATTGCGACTTCTTCATCGCCGGCACCCACAAATGGATGTTCGGCCCCCGGGGCACCGGCCTGGTGTGCAGCCGTAGCGAAGAGCTCAAGTACGTCACGCCGATCATCCCGACCTTCTCCGAAGCCACGGCGTTTTCCACCACCCTGACGCCCGGCGGCTACCACGCCTTCGAGCATCGCTGGGCGGCGGACGAAGCGTTCAAGCTGCACCTGCAACTGGGCAAAGCCGAGGTGCAGGCGCGCATTCACGCGCTCAATACCTATTTGAAAAAACAGCTGCTGGCACTGCCGCAAATCGAGCTGGTCACGCCCATGAGCCCGGACTTGTCGGCCGGTTTCACCTTCTTCCGGGTCAAGGGTCGCAAGAGCGATGAGATCGCCGCCTACCTGATGCAAAACCGGGTGATCGCCGACGCCGTGCATCGCGACGCCGGGCCGGTCATTCGAACCGCGCCGGGCCTGCTCAACACCGAAGCCGAGATCGATCGCTTCATGGGCTTGCTGGGCAAGACACTCTGAATCTGACTTTATCGAGAGAGATGGATGAACAGTTTTTCGTTGACGCTATTCCCGGCACTGGCCCTCGCCGCCCTGCTGCCGTCAGGCGCCCAGGCGTCGCAACCGGGCCAGGTCTTTCGCGACTGCAAGGACTGCCCTGAGATGGTCGTGCTGCCCACCGGCACCTTTCAGATGGGCACCGCGGAAGACGAGGTGGGTCGCGAACCCGATGAAGGCCCGATTCACCCAGTGACCTTCGACAAGCCTTTGGCCATCAGCCGCTTCCAGGTATTGAAAGGCGAATGGTTCGCCTACCTGCGCGACACCGGCTACTCGATGCCCGACGGGGATAAACGTCCCGGCCGCGCGTGCAAGGCTGGCATCCCGGACTACCAGGGCAGCGACCCACGCAAGCAATACACCGATCGGCACCCGGCGGTGTGCATGAACTTCGAAGAGGCCAACGCTTACGTGGCCTGGTTGTCGAAAAAAACCGGCAAGCCATACCGCTTGGTCAGCGAGTCCCTGCGCGAATACGCCGCACGCGGCGGCAGCACCGGCCCGTTCCCCTTCCCGTTCGACGAGGGCAAGGAATACAGCATCGCCCAGCACGCCAACACCTACGGCGCGGCCGACGGCTACAACTTCACCGCCCCGGCCGGCAGCTTCGCGCCCAACGCCTTCGGCGTGTACGACATGCACGGCAACATCTATGAATGGACGGCCGATTGCTACAACGAAAACTACGTCGGTGCCCCAAGCGACGGCAGCGCCTGGCTGACTGGCAAATGCGAGTTCAAGCGCATCCGCGGCAACGACTGGGGCGAGGCACCGGTGTTCTCCCGCTCCGGCAACCGTAACGCGCTGGTGCCGGGCAATCGGGGTGACTGGATCGGCTTTCGGGTGGCGCGGGATATGTAGGCGCCCCCTGTGGGAGCAAAGCTTGCTCGCGATGAAGGCAACGCGGTTTTCTGTGAAATCGAGGTGTCTGCATCGCGGGCAAGCCTTGCTCCCACAGGATAAATTCCTCTGCCCTCCAATCGTTCTAAAGATGGGCACAACCCAACCCAGCGCGCCTGCGCCCTAAAGCCCTCCCGGCGACCACCCGTGATGGCCTTCGCCCTTTTCAACAAGCAGGGAAACCTCCATGAGCCAACCAACACGCGGGGTGATCAACGAACTGTTCACCCTGCTCAAACCCTTCCGGCTGATTGTCGTAGGCTCCATCCTCTTGGGCATGCTTGGCGGCCTGAGCATCACCGCCCTGCTGGCGACCATCAACGACGCCCTGAACGCCGCGGCCAAACCCACAGCCCAGACGCTGGTAACGTTCGTGGTGCTCTGCGCGGTGGCGCTGCTGACCTCGATTCTATCGGACATCGGTAGCAACCACGTCGGTCAGAACATCATCGCCGGGTTGCGTAAATCCCTGGGCAAGAAGGTGCTGCTGGCGCCCATCGAACAGATCGAACGTTATCGCAGCCACCGGCTCATCCCGGTACTGACCCACGACGTCAACACCGTCAGCAATTTCGCGTTTTCGTTCGCACCGCTGGCCATCGCCTTCACCGTGACCCTCGGTTGCCTGGTTTATCTGGCCTACCTGTCACTGCCGATGTTCTTGCTGCTGCTGGTGGCGCTGGTGATCGGCACGGTCGTGCAATACCTGGCCCGGGCTCGTGGAATCAGGGGGTTCGAAGCCGCCCGCGAGGCCGAAGACGCGCTGCAAAAACACTACAGTGCAATCGCCGCCGGCGCCAAGGAACTGCGCATTCATCGCCCACGCCGCCAGCGCATGTTCAGCCAGCGCATCGAAGCCACCGCCGACAATATCTGCGACACCAATATTCGCGCGGTCAACACCTTCGTGATGGCCAAGACCTTCGGCTCGATGCTGTTTTTTGTGGTCATCGGCCTGGTGCTGGCCCTGCAATCGCTGTGGCTGGGCACCGACAAGGCCGTGCTTAGCGGTTTCGTGCTGGTGCTGCTGTACATGAAGGGCCCGCTGGAATACCTGGTGATGACCTTGCCGGTCATCAGCCGGGCAAACATTGCCTTCAAGCGCATCGCCGAGCTGGACGAGCAGTTTTCCTCACCGGAGCCGCACCTGCTGCTGGACGACAAGAGCCTTTCCAGGCCAACGCTCCAGCAGCTTGAACTGCGTGATGTGCACTACGCCTTCCCGGCGGTCGAAGGCAGCCAACCCTTCGCCCTGGGACCGGTCAACCTGTCCATCGCCCAGGGCGACATTGTGTTCATCGTCGGTGAAAACGGTGGCGGCAAGACCACGCTGATCAAACTGCTGCTGGGCCTCTATTTCCCCCAGGGCGGCGAAATCCTCCTGGACGGCGCGCCGGTAGGGGCCACGCAGCGGGACGATTATCGCCAGTTGTTCACCACGATTTTTGCTGACTATTACCTGTTCGATGACCTGGTTCAGGGTGACCAGCAGGTGCCTGACGACGCCAACCGCTACCTGGAGCGCCTGGAAATCGCTCATAAGGTTCGCATTCAGGACGGCGCCTTCAGCACCACCGATCTTTCCACCGGCCAGCGCAAACGCCTGGCGTTGCTCAACGCCTGGCTTGAGGAGCGCCCAGTGCTGGTGTTCGATGAATGGGCCGCCGACCAGGATCCGGTGTTCCGCCGCGTTTTCTATACCGAACTGCTGCCGGAGCTGAAGGCGCTGGGCAAAACCATCATCGTCATTTCCCACGACGACCGCTATTTCGACATCGCCGATCAACTGGTCCGGATGCAGGCCGGTCAGGTCATCAGTGAAAAAGCCCCCGCAGCCTTTGCCTGAACCGCGAGAACACCATGAACCCATTGCTAGATGATGACCTGCTGACCCTGCTGCTGGAGGAGGACGCTGACGCCATGCAAGCCCGCTCCAGCCGCAGCAGGCCGGACCGCGCGCCCTTGTCCTTCGCCCAGCAGCGCTTGTGGCTGGAGCAACAGCGCGACCCGAGCCGTTCGGCCTACAACCTGCCGCGCGCCCTGCGCCTGACGGGCGACCTTGATGCCGACGCTCTGGAGCAGGCACTCAATCGCGTCATCGACCGACACGACATCCTGCGCACCGCGTTCACTGAAATCGACGGCGCCGCCACCCAGGTGATCGAGCGTAACGCCAGCCTGATCGTGCACCGGGAGAACCTCGCCACGCTCGATCAGCCGACACGGGAGTTGGCGCTTTCACAGCGCATCGAACAGCACGCCCGACAACCGTTCGAACTGACCCAGGCGCCGCTGATGCGGGCAATGTTGCTCAGGCTGGGCAGTGACGAGCATGTGTTGTTGCTCAACATGCATCACATCGTTTCCGATGCCTGGTCCAACACGATCCTCATGCAGGACATGACCATGGCCTATGCCCAGGCCTTGCTGGGCGATCCGTCAACGCTGCCGTCGTTGCCGCTGCAATACGCCGACTACGCGAGCTGGCAACGTGGCGACTATGTGCAGAGCCCGGCCTGCCACCGCAGTGGCGCCTATTGGAGCGACTACCTGGGCCATGAGCTGCCGGCGTTGGAACTGCCTCAGGAGTTTGCACGCACCGCCAATCAGCACCACATGGCCGGACGCGTGCAGGTGTCACTTGACCCGGAAATGGTCCAGACCTTGGATACGTTCTGTCAGCGGGAGGGACTTACGCCTTTTGTCGTGGCGCTGGCGGCCTGGCAATTGTTATTGGCTCGGTACAGCAACCAAAACGACTTCACCGTCGGCGTCCCGAACGCCAACCGCAACAGCCACGAGAGCCAGGATCTGGTGGGATTTTTCGTCAGCAGCCAGGTGTATCGGGCGCGGATCGACTCGACCCGCAGCGCGCTGGATTTCCTCCGGGACCTGCGCGCGCAGTCGCTCGCCGCGCTGGAACATGCCGACTACCCGCTGGAACTGATCCTTGATCAACTGCAACGCCCCGGCGTGCAGGACTCTAACCCGCTGTTCCAGGTCTTGTTCAACTGGCGCACCGGCTCGTCCTCACCGTCGGCGCCAAGCCTGGGTCAACTGACGCTGGAGTTTCTCAGTACCGGTGACAACCAGGCCAAGTTCGACCTGTCGCTGGATGTCGATTATTCCCAGCAACAGGTGCTGGCAACGTTCGAATACAGCCGTGATCTGTACCGCGCAGAGACCATCGAGCGCATGGCCGGCCACTGGCAGAACCTGCTGCGGGGCCTGGTCGAGACGCCTGGATGCGCGCTCGGCGAACTGCAATTGTTGAGCGCCGATGAACACCGAAAAAGCCTGGGCGACTGGAACCGTCAGCCGACCCAACTGCGCAGCGAACAGTGTCTGCACCGGTTGATCGAAACCCACGCCGCCAGCACAGGCGACGCCATCGCCCTGACCTTTGAAGGGCAGCACATGAGCTATGCCGAACTCAACCGAAAGGCCAACCAACTGGCCCATCGGCTGATCGAGCAAGGCGTCGGGCCCGACGTGCTGGTCGGCATCGCCGGCGAGCGTACGCCACAGATGATCATCGGCCTGCTGGCGATCCTCAAGGCCGGTGGCGCCTACGTGCCGCTGGACCCCGCCTACCCGGCCGACCGCCTGGCTTACATGATCGCGGACAGCGGCGTCACGCAGATCCTGACCCAGGCTCATCTGCGGGAATCGCTGGCGCTGCCCGCTGACATCAACTGTCTGTTGCTGGATTCGGTCGAGACCAATAGCCCCTATCCCGAGCACAATCCGAATGTGCCGATGGACCCGGATAACCTGGCCTACGTGATTTACACCTCAGGCTCGACCGGCCAACCCAAAGGCGCACTGCTGGCGCACCACAACGTCAGCCGATTGTTCCAAGCCACGGACCACTGGTTCAGCTTCGATCATCAGGATGTCTGGTGCCTGTTCCATTCCTATGCCTTCGACTTTTCCGTGTGGGAGATCTTCGGCGCCCTGCTGCACGGCGGCCGATTGGTCATCGTGCCCCACGCCGTGAGCCGTTCGCCGGAGGATTTCCATGCCCTGCTTTGCCAGGAAAACGTCACGGTGCTCAACCAGACACCTTCGGCGTTCAAGTCGCTGTTACAGGTCGCCTGCGAGCCTGGGCAACCTCTTGTCCACCGGTTACGACAGGTAATTTTCGGCGGCGAAGCGATCGATGTACAGAGTCTTCGCCCCTGGTTCGAACGCTTCGGCGACCAGACGCCGCAACTGATCAATATGTATGGCATCACGGAAACGACTGTGCATGTCACCTGGCGGCCGTTGTCGATGAGTGACTTGCACAGCGAGGCCGCAAGCCCCATCGGCGAACCCATAGTCGACCTGTCCTGGTATCTGCTCGACGCTCATCTGAACCCGGTGCCCAAGGGTTGCATCGGTGAGCTATACGTTGGCCGGGCCGGCCTGGCCCGCGGCTATCACCGACGCGCCGACCTGACCGCCACCCGCTTCATCCCCGACCCGTTCGACCCGCTGCCGGGTGGCCGCCTCTATCGCACCGGGGATCTGGCCCGCTACCGCACCGACGGCAGCATCGAATACATCGGACGCCTGGATCATCAGGTCAAGATTCGCGGGTTCCGCATCGAGCTGGGGGAAATCCAGGCGCGCCTGCAAATGCTGCCGGCGGTGCAAGACGGTATTGTGTTGACCCATGAAGGCCCGGGCGGCCTGCAGCTGGTCGCCTACGTGATTGCCGCGCAACCGGCCACGGCCGAGTTACGAGAAGGCTTGTTGAGCGCACTCAAAGCGCAGTTGCCGGACTACATGGTGCCCAGCCACCTGCTGTTCATCGATCATTTCCCCCTCAATGCCAATGGCAAGCTCGACCGCAAGGCCTTGCCGGAACCCGACGCCGGTCTTTGGCATTCCCATTACCTGGCGCCTCGCACTCAGCTGGAAGAAGCCCTGGCACAGCTCTGGCAACAGTCCCTCAAGGTTGCGCGCGTGGGTGTCAACGACAGCTTCTTTGAACTGGGCGGGCATTCGATCCTGGCGATCGAACTGATTGCCAGCTTTAAGGCACGCCTGAATATCAGCGTGCGGCTGCAAGAGTTGCTGGCCAACCCGAGCGTCGCCGAGCTGGCCCTGTTCATTTCGCAAAAACATCGGGAACAGACCCAATGCCTGGTCGAACTGAACAACGCACCGGCCAGCGCACCGCAGTTATTTTGCCTGCACCCCAGCGGCGGCATCGTGTTCTGTTACCAGCCGCTGGCGCGCAAACTCCAACATCGGGCACGCACCTTTGGCGTCATGCACCGCGGCTTCAGTGAACCGCATGCCGGGCCTGAAGCCTGGCGCGAGATGATCGCCGATTACAGCCAGGAAATCGTCAAGACCCAGCCGCAAGGCCCTTATGCCTTGATGGGCTGGTCATTGGGCGGCGCCATAGCACTGGACATCGCGGCCCTGCTGGAAAGCCAGGGCCACACCGTGAGTTTTCTCGGCCTGGTGGACAGCACGGTTCCCGAGCATTTGTATCCGGCAGCGTTGCCGCGTCATCGGCATCTGCCAGACCTGGAAAAAGCCGATCCGGCCTCCCAGGACCTGATTGAAGCCATCGAATACTTCGACCTGCTGTTTCCGACCCTTACGGAACGCACGGCGATTTATCGGCGTGAGCAACCCGAGAGCACGGTCAAGGCATTCCATGACTGGGCCGCCAGCCAGATCGAGCCGCAGAGAGGCGACTTGCTGGCGATCGTGCAGAGCGTCAAGGATGAAGTCATGAACGCCCAGGCGTTTTCCGTGCATGATCGTTTGCTGGAAGCCTTCGACGGGTTCACCTTCAAACCGGTACGGGTACGCCCCAGTTGCTGGTGGACACAAGCGGAAAAAACCCCGGAAGAACTGGCATTCTGCGAAGCCTTGATCAAGGGCTACAGCCTGACCGGGGAGCTGCAATGCTCGCTGCATTCGCCGTTGCCTCACCGCAGTATGATTTTTGATGACGGGTTGCTTGATTCGTTGGTCGAGGTTTTTTGGGCCAGTACGATAGAAGGGGAATAGCGCTTGGGGTAGGTGTGTATATCCGTTGCTGCGGTAACGGCCACTTAGGGTTCCGCCGTTACGGCGGGTCACTTTCGAAAATCCGCAAGCCGGCCCAGGCGAAAGTAGCCAAAGCGCTTCTGCCCCACCACTCGGCACCTCGCTTAGGCCCGGTGTGCCTGAACCACCGCTATCGCGAGCAGGCTCGCTCCCACATGGGGTTGCGAATATTCACAGCATCTGCAAACGACACAAAAACTGTGGGAGCGAGCCTGCTCGCGATGACGCAGGCACATCCAACATCCTCGCAAACTGACCCGCCGCTTTCGCGAGCAAGCCCGCTCCCACAATTGGATTGAGTCCCCCCGCAAGAGCAGGTCGGCTATAAGGCCGCCTCGCGAGCAAGCTTTGCTCCCACAGGTCCTGCTCAAACAGGTCGGATGGGTGTACACCCGAAAGAGACAGGCCGGCTGTCAGGCCGCCTCGCGAGCAAGCTTTGCTCCCACAGGCCCTGCTCAAACAGGTCTGATGGGGGTACACCCGCAAGAGACAGGCCGGCTGTCAGGCCGCCTCGCGAGCAAGCTTTGCTCCCACAGGTCCTGCTCAAACAGATCTGATGGGGGTACACCCGCAAGAGACAGGCCGGCTGTCAGGCCGCCTCGCGAGCAAGCTTTGCTCCCACAGGTCCTGCTCAAACAGATCTGATGGGGGTACACCCGCAAGAGACAGGCCGGCTATCAGGCCGCCTCGCGAGCAAGCTTTGCTCCCACAGGTCCTGCTCAAACAGGTCGGATGGGTGTACACCCGAAAGAGACAGGCCGGCTGTCAGGCCGCCTCGCGAGCAAGCTTTGCTCCCACAGCTCCTGCTCAAACAGATCTGATGGGGGTACACCCGCAAGAGACAGGCCGGCTGTCAGGCCGCCTCGCGAGCAAGCTTTGCTCCCACAGGTCCTGCTCAAACAGATCTGATGGGGGTACACCCGCAAGAGACAGGCCGGCTGTCAGGCCGCCTCGCGAGCAAGCTTTGCTCCCACAGGTCCTGCTCAAACAGGTCGGATGGGCGGACACCCGCAAGAAACAGGCCGGCTGTCAGGCCGCCTCGCTTTTGATTTTGATCTGGGGGCCCCGTTAACCACGCTGGCCGAACGCAGGTGTTGCGCAGTGGGCATCCCGGCATGGATGCCGGGATAGCCGCGCTGGGCCATGGATGGCCCTTCGCGGCGGGCACACGGAGCAATGCCTGCGTTCGGGCACACCGAGCCTAGGCGAGGTGCCGAGTGGTGGGGCAAGACCTTTTGGTTACTTTTGGGGCGTTTGCCAAAAGTGACCCGCCGTAAGGGCGGAACCCTAAGCAGCCGTTACCGCAGCAACGGATATGCCCCCCAACCCAACCCAACCCAGCCCAAAAGAAAACGGCGCTTTCCCCATCCGAAAAAAGCGCCGTTTCCTTAAGCGAACAACATCACGCAAAAGGCAGGTCTATTTCACTCTCGCGAGGATCAGAACTGCGGTTTGTACGTCACGCTGAACATCAGATTACGCGGATCACCAAAGTTGTTGTTGCCATTGATCTGATTGTAGGCGGACGTAATGTACGTCTTGTCGAACAGGTTATTGGCGTTCACCGCCAAAGCGATTTCCGGCGTCAACTGGTAGCCGACACGGGCGTTCCATACGGTGTAACCCGGGATTTCACGATCGTAGTCGTAAACCATCGTATGGCTCTGGGTGGTGAAGCCCAAGCCGGTGCTGACACGGCTCCAGTCGCCGGTGAACTGGTAGTTGCCCCACACACGCAGCATGTGTTTCGGCGTCCAGGTGCTGAAAATACTCCCTTCATTGTCCGGGTCCTCCAGGTACTTGGTGGTGTTGTAGGTGTAACCCGCGAACAGCTGCAGGTTGTCTATCACTTCACCACTGATTTCGGCATCGATACCCTGGCTGCGCACTTTGCCCGAGGCTACCGAGCAACCCGAGCCACCACACCCCGAACCACCGTCGTTGATGGCACGGTTCTCATGGTCGTAGCGGAAGATTGCCAGGGAGGTATTGACCCGACCATCCATCAACTCGCCCTTGAGGCCGACTTCGTAGTTGGTGCCGACTATCGGCTTGAGCACCGAACCGTTGGCATCACGATTGGTCTGCGGCTGGAACACGTCGGTATAACTGGCATACACAGCCCATTCGCGGCTCAGGTCATAGATGATACCGGCGTAGGGCGTGACCACGCCGGTTTCAGTTCCGGTGGTTCCCGAGTAGGGGGTAATACCGGCTGAGGTTTCGTTTTTCGCCTTGTAGCTGTAGTCATACCAACTGACGCGAGAGCCCAGCACCAGTGTCAGATCATCGACTGGCTTGACGCGCCAGGTACCGTACACACCCTTCTGGCGGATATCGTATTTGCTGAGGACGCCCAGGCCGCCCGCGGCGATCAAACTGTCGTAGCTGATGTCCGGACGGTCATTGTCGATGTCGAAGATGGAGTCGCTGGTGTTGTTGAATGTACGGGCGTAGCGGTCATCGGTTTCCAGCTGGGAGTAGTTGCCGCCCAGCATGACTTCCTGCGCCATCGACAAGGCTTCGAACTTGCCGGTCAGGTTCATGTCGAGACCGACCTTCGTGGACTGGAAATCGGTCAGGAAGTCGGCATATTGCACGCCGCTACCATCAGGCAGGAGACCACCCCCCCTTTGGACGCGCTGGTTTTTCGCCTGGTTGTCTTCGCTCATGTGCACCGCGCCGACCTTGAACGCCCAGTCCTCATTGAAGCGGTGCTCCAGATCGGCGTAGAGGGTGGTGACGTCGATTTCGGAGCGGTTCCAGCGCGCCCCCGTGTAGGTCGAGCGCGACACGTCCGGCATCCTGCCATCGGCGTAGCGTGGCAGGCCGCGGATGTTGCCCCGCGATTCGCCGTTGGATTGACTGACCGCGAAACCCAGGGTGGTGTCTTCGCTCAGGTCGACGTCCAGCGCGCCGTACAGCGAGTGAGTCTTGCTCCACGCATGGTCGACGAAAGAATTGCTCTGGTCTTCGTCGACGACGATGCGACCGCGGATGTTGCCGGCCTGGTTCAGCGGGCCGCCGGCGTCCAGTTGCAGACCGTAGTGATCCCAGGAGCCGGCCTTGCCGGTCAGGGTCACGGTCGGTGCGTTCTGGCCACGCTTGCGCACCAGGTTGACGGCACCACCGGGGCTGCCCGTGCCTTGCAGCAGGCCGGAGGCGCCGCGCATGATTTCCAGGCGGTCGAAAAAGATCAGGTCCTGGGTCGCCCAGTTGCCCAGCGAATAGGTATTGCGCGGGATCGGCACGCCGTCGTACTGCCAGTCGTCGATCTGGAAACCGCGCGACGACAGGATCATGCCTTGGCCAACGCCCTGCAGGCCGACGATGCCGGTAGTCTGGTTGACGGCGTCCTTGAGGTTGACCAGGTTCTGGTCATCCATCTGCTTGCGTGTCATTACGGTGACCGACTGAGGAATTTCCTTGAGGGTATGGGTGCCCTTGCCGATGGTCACGGCGTTACTGGTGTATGACTTGCTGCCTTCGGTCGTCGCCGCCAGCTCCTGTGCTTTGACGGTGGTCGCGCCCAGTTCAAGGGACCCAGTGGCAGAACCGCGCAGCAGCATCAGGGTATTGCCCTCAACGCTGTACCGCACCCCCGTGCCCTTGAGCAATTCGGCGAGGGCCGCCTGCGGGCTCATCTTGCCACTGACGCGGTTGCTTTTCAGCCCGGCCATATCGCCGGCGTTGTAGATCACTTGCTGGTTGGTCTGCTGACCGAACGCTTGCAGTGCCTGGGGCAGCGATTGCGCAGGGATGTCGACGCTAACGTCTTCAGCCATCACCTGAGCGCTGAGTGGCAGCAGGCAGACCAGCCCCAGACCGGTCAACACCCGACGCGAACGCAGGCCGCGGGACATGACGAGTGCCTTGAACAGAGGTTTCAACTCATGAATGGATGACATCGTGCTCTCTATTATTGGTAGAAGTAAAAGTCCATGGGGCCGAAGGGCCCGCCGCTCGCCAGCACGAGAGAACCCGCACGATCGATTGCCCCAGGGCAATGTGTCAGTGCGTGGCCGACCGGCCCCTCCCCGGGCACGGTCATCCGGCTGGACGACGGCGAAATCTTTGCTGAACAAACCCGGTGCCTGAGCATCCTGCCCGACCCGATTTGCCCACATACCTTAGTAAGACGCAGCACCTGCCAAAAACCGGAATGAGTTTATTTATCATTCGCGTAGAAAGTTAAAAAAAAAGCCGGCGCAGATGAGCGCCGGCCTTTTGTTTCATGCGATGTCAACTGCCTTGGCCAGCCTTGGCGGCTTGCAGTTGCCGAGCCTGTTCGGTCAGCAGTGCCTTTTCCTCCGGACTCATCGCCTCCATGCGCAGGCGCAGCTGGGCCATTTTTTCCAGCTGCCCCGGACTGCTCTCTACCGTCCGCAAGGCCAGGGCCAACGACGCCACGGTCGGATGATCGAAGACCAGCCCTGGATGAATTTCGCACTGCAACAATTTGCGAATACCGGCCACCAGTTTGATCACCAGCAACGAATGACCTCCGGCGGCGAAGAAATCGCGATCGATGCCCAGTCGCTCCAGCCCAAGCAACTGCGCCATGCGCGCGGCGAGCAATTGCTCCAGCGCATCGCGTGGCGCGGCGTCTGCGTCATCCGCTCCCCTCCCCGCCAGCTGCTGCAGTGCTTTGCGATCAATCTTGCCGTTAGCCAGTCGCGGAAAATGTTCGATCAATTGCATGTGCTGCGGCACCATCACGCTGGGCAAGCAGGCGCTGAGCTCAGCGCGCGCGGCGTCGAGCAAGCCCGTCGACAGTCCCTGCTGCGCCACGACAAAGGCCAACAGCCCCTGCTCGACCGACGCTGCCGGCAACACCAATGCTTCGGCCACCTGTGGCATACGCACAAGCACGGCCTCGATCTCCGCCAGTTCAATACGGAACCCACGCACCTTGACCTGCTGATCGCGCCGTCCATATAGCTGGATCGCCCCGTCCGGCCGATAACGCGCCAGGTCACCGGTACGATATAAACGCTGCGCCGGATCAAAGGGACTCTGGATGAACGCCTGCGCATCGGCCTCGGCATTCAGATAGCCCCGGCACAACTGCGCTCCGCCCAGATACACCTCACCCAGCACGCCCACCGGCGCCAAACGCAGATCGGCGTCCAGCACGTAAACCTGGTTGTTGCCCAGCACCTGGGTCAGCGCCGTACAGTCGCCGGCCGCGCCGTTCAGTGAGAGCGGATGAATCATTACCCCCACCGTGGCTTCGGTCGGCCCGTAGTGGTTGAACACCCGGCAATCGCTGCGCAACCGGGCGATGCGCTCGACCAACGTCGACGCAATCGGCTCACCGCCAAGCACCAGGGTACCCGGCAGCCTCGCCCGGTCACTGTCGAGCAGCGCCGCGAGGTGCGAGGGCACGATTTTCAGGCAGTCGATCTGTTGCTGTTGCAAGTACTGGGCAAACAACGCGCCGTCCTGCATCTGCTCATCGCTGGCCACATGCAGGGTCGCACCGTTGAACAACGCGCCAAACAACGCCGTATTGCCCAGGTCCGCCGCCACGCTGGAACTGAAACCGACGTTTTTGCACTGGGCAAGCCCCAGCGCCTGACTGGCCTGGGCGGTGTAGTTGAGCAGTTGCCGATGCTCGATCACCACGCCTTTGGGCATACCGGTAGAACCGGAGGTAAACAACACATAGGCGATATCGTTACCCTGAGTGGCGAGCGCGGGCAGTGGCGTAGCCGGATGGCTCAGCTCAGCCACCGTCAGCGCCTTATACGGCTGATCCTGCCAGGCCGGCAGATGCGCCGCATCGGTCAACAACAACGCCGCGCCGGCCTGTTCCAGCATCAACGCCTGACGCGCCTGGGGCCACTGCACATCAAGGGGCAGATACGCCGCCCCCATGCGCCAGCTCGCCAACATTGCAATCACCAGTTCCACCGAGCGCGGCAACGCCAGCGCGACAATCGAACCGGCGCCCACGCCTTGCTGCTTGAGGCCCTGCGCCATGCTGTCGACCCGGGCTTGCAACTGGCCATAGCTCAATTGCTGACGGGCGTCGGTCAGGGCGATGGCGTTCGGTGTATGCAGCGCCAGATCGGCGATGCGCTGCGGCAGATAACGGCGATCAGCCAATGCCTGCATCGCTGGGTTGATTGCCAGCAAGCGCTGCTCTGCAGTGCGACTCAACAGGTCGAGCCGCGCCAATGCGGTGTGTGGAGCGGCAAGGATCGACGCCAACAGCACGCCGTACTGTTCCAGCACGGCGCTGGCCGAGGCCGGCGAGTAGCGCGAGCTGGCGTAGTACAGATTGACCGCGGCAAGCTGCTGGGCAGCGTTTAATTGGACCTGCAACAGCAACTCGAATGGATCTGCCGGCACCCGCACGGACTCTGCTGCAGCCCAGTTAACGCCGCCACTGTTGCCGGCCCGGTTCGCCTGCCCCAGCGTAAAGCCGTAGGCCGGCCGCGCCGCCTCAGGCGACAGTTCCGGCGCCCAGTATTCCTGCCAGGTGCGATGGGCTTCCAGGCGCGCCGCCAGCTCGTCCAGCCACTCGCTGAACGACATCGTGTCAGGCAACGAAACGCTAAGCGGCAGGGTTTTCTCGAACACCCCCACAGCATTGGCGAAGTATTCATAGTCGCCACGGCTGTCATGACGCACGCCCACCAGCGCCTGCTCAAGGCCGCTCAAACGTCCCAGCAACACCCACCACGCGCCTTGCAACACCGTGGAAAGCGGCTGACCGAGCTGCTCGGCCAACCGTTGCAACGCGTCGCGCTGGGCCGGTTCCAGTGTCAGCGACACACAGGTATCGGCGGCCCCCCTCTCACTGCCGGCGCTGCGCGCGGCCAACCACGGCGTGGCGATGTCCGTCTGCGCGCCGTGCAGGTATCGCTGCCAGTAGGTTCGTCCGGCGGCGGCATCTTCATCAAGCACCACCTCACTGCGCCATTCCAGGTACTGCGCAAACTCGCCCGGCGCTTCGTCTTCCGGCGGTTGAACTGCGGCGTACGCTTGCTGGATTTGCTCAAGCAGCAGATTCAGTGATTGCGCATCGGCACTGTAGCGGGCGATGCCCAGTACCAGTTGCCATTGCAGCGGCGCCAGACGATAAAGTACCGCCTGGACGTTTGGCGATTCACCCACCACAAAAGCACGGCCCAGCGAATCCTTGATCTGTGCCTGGACATCCTCGGTCCGTTGCTCGCCTGCCTGTATCGTCAGCGGGAAACGAGCGGCGCCGCTGGCGGCCTGACGCAAACCGTGGAAACCGGCCACTTTGTCCAGCCGCGCCAGCAGCATTGGCTGCAGCGCCAGGACCGCATCGAACGCGACCTGCAATCGCTGCGGATCGAGATCGCCGTCGATGACCACGCTCAGCCAACGCAATGCTTCGCCACAGGTCGCCGTGCTCGACAGTTGCTCGAGCAGCGCTTGTTGCTCGGGGGTCAAGGCAAAGCCGGGGTCTTGCTGGTCCATCAATACCTCGTTCATGCTCCGGTTTCCTCCAGGTTGCGGATGCCCTGGATGGCGAGCCCGGCATCGGCCTGCCCCTCCAGCGCGCTGCGGTCATACATATCGCCCATGGCAACCACGATCTTGCGGGGGCCCTCGAACGGATCGCGGGCATGAGCCACCAGCATGTTGTCCAGCAGGATCACATCGCCTTTCTGCCAATCGAAACGCACCGCGCAGGCTTCATACAACTCACCGATCCGCGCCATCACCTCGTCTTCGATCGGTGTGCCATCGCCGTAATACACATGCCGAGGCATGCGCTCCAGACCGAACATCGACAGCAGGTCCTCCCGCACATCCGGCTCCAGCCAATAGATGTGATGCAATTGCACCTGATTGAAGAACGACTTCTCCCCGGTGATCGGGTGCGTGATGATCGCCGGCCCCGGTGTGCGGGTCTGCAACTCGTCGTTGTCGAGCCAGCGCCACTGGATACCGCCCGCCCGACACCGGGCCTCAACTTCGCGGCGGTCCTCGGTCTTGAAAAAGTGCTGCCACGACACGTCGAGTTTGTCGGTGAAGGTGCGCACATACAGCAGCCCTTTGTCTTCGAACTTCTCGCGAAGGTCCGACGGCAGCTTTTCGTACATCAACCGGCAATCCACCACCGGGGTCGCACCGCCCACAGGCGCGGCTTGCTCGCAATAGAACATCTGCTTGCGCGGCCAGCGGTCCTGATGGGAGCTTTCGTTGTGGAACAGAATCATCTTGCGCTCCGGGTACGGCGTGGAACGGTAGGTGTTCTTGCCCCCTTCCTTCTTCGGCAAATCGCCGTACTGACCATAAAGGCCGGGCTGGATCGCTTCGGCGAACGCTTCAAAGCCCTGGATGCCGTCCAGTTCAAAACCGCGGAACAGAATGCCCGCGTGTTCGGCCAGCTTTTGCTCGATCAGCGGCCGGTTCTGATGAATCCACTCGATGACATCCAGCTGGGGTTCACCCGGCTCCAGCATCAACGGGAATCGTTGCGGTGCAGCCACCAGTGATTCACGCACCCGCGCCGGGCGAGGCTTGGCGAGCGGTGTCACGGAGCGTTTGAGAAACTTGCCCAGCTTATCGGCCTTGGGCCCCGGGACGGTGGCAGGCTTGGCGGCGGCCGCCAAGTTGTCGACTGGCATGCTGATAGCTCCCAATTGAATGTCCTGATCAGCGACGATCTGTTCCAACAGGGCGGTCCAGGCCTGAATCAGGTGCTGAATACGCTCATGTCCGAACAAGGTTGTGGCGAATTGCCAAGTGCCGCGCAATTGCCCTTCTTCTTCGTCAACGAACAACGCCATGTCGAATTTAGAATGGGTCTCCAGCGCCGGCAGTAACTCCACGCTCACCCCCTTCATGGCGCGGGTGCGCACCGGCACGTTGTTCATCACGAACAACACCTGCAGCAAGGGATTCATGCCCTTGTGTCGCGGCACGCCCGAGGCTTCGACAATCTGGTCGAACGGCAAGTCCTGATGCTCCAGGGCGCTGAGCAGGTTGTCCTGGGTTTGCGCCAGGAAGCTTGCGAACGTGGCATCGGCGTCCAAGCGCGAACGCAGGGGCAATACGTTGACGAAGAAGCCGATCAGCCGCTCCAGCTCCGGTTGCTCACGACCGGCCACGTCGGCCCCTACCACCAGATCTTGCGCAGCGCAGAGCCGATGCAGCAACACCTGGAAGGACGCCAGCAGCGTGCTGTACAGCGTGACCCCGGCTTCGCTGGACAGCCGGCGCAAAGCCCCGGTCAGCGCGGTGGGCAGCTGGAACTGCAGCGCATCACCGTCGTAGGAAGCGGTCTGGCCCCGAGGACGTGCCAGCGGCAGGTTCAGGCGCCCCTCGTAGCCACTGAGCCGGTGTTTCCAGTAGTCGGCCTGACGCGCCAGTACGCCCTGTTCTTCCAGCGCCTGCTGCCACAAGGCGAAGTCATGGTACTGAATCTCCAGGGGCGCTAGCGGCATCGCTTCACCCTTGAGGGAGGCCTCGTAAACCTGCACCAGTTCGTTGATCAACAGCCCCATCGACCAGCCATCGGAGATGATGTGATGCATGGCGTACAGCAACACATGTTCGGTCGGCCCCAGGTGCAGGATCCGTCCGCGCAACAGCGGTGCCTGCTCCAGATCGATCGGGGTGCGGGCATTTTCCAGGGTCGCCTGGGCCACCTGTTCCTGCCGGGCACTGGGTGACAGGCCAGACAGGTCGATCACCGGAAAGTCCAGTCGGACCTCATCGGCAATCAGCGCCACCGGATCCCCTTCTTGGTTTTGGCGGTACGCAGTGCGCAATACGTCATGGCGGCGTACCACGTCGGCAAAGCTGCTCATCAGACGCTCCACCGACAACTCGCCGCACAGGCGCAGCGCCATGGGCATGCCATACGCCGAAGTGCTGCCGGACAATTGTTCGGCGACCCACAAACGTCGCTGCACCAACGACAGCGGCGCCGAACGTCGTGGCCCATGGGCCTGGAGCCGCACCTCACGGGAATCACCCGCCCGGACCGGCCCATCGACGGTGCCGGCCATCAGCGCCGCCAGCGCCTTGAGCTGCGGATGATCGAACAGGTCACGCAGGCTCAGCGGATAGCCGGTCAGCTTGCGCAAGCGTGAAACGGCCTGGGTCGCCAGCAATGAGTGACCACCGCGCTCGAAGAAGTGGTCGTTGCGACCGACCTGTTCCAGCTCCAGCACCTCTTGCCAGACACCGGCAATCTGTTGCTCCAGCTCACCCTCGGGTGCCTCGTAACCACTTTGCGATAACCCGGTATCCACGGTTGGCAGGGCCTTGCGGTCGAGTTTGCCGTTGGGCGTCAGGGGCAGGTGTTCGAGGAACAACAGGTGCGCCGGGATCATGTAGTCGGGCAGATGCTCCTTGAGGCCTGCCTTGAGCTGGGCGCGCGTACTGCTTTCGTCCGCTTGCAACGCCGCAGCAACCACGTAGGCCACCAGTTGCTGACCGCCCGGAGCGTCTTGGGCCAGCACCGCCACTTCACGCACCTGGGGCTGTTGCAGCAGCCGTGCTTCGATTTCTCCCAACTCGATGCGGAAGCCGCGGATCTTCACCTGATGGTCGATGCGGCCCTGATATTCGAGTACGCCATCGGTGCGATAACGGCTCAAGTCACCCGTGCGATACAAGCGCTCGCCGGTTGTGGAAAACGGATTGGGTACGTACTTCTCGGCCGTCATCGCCGCCCGCCCGAGGTAGCCACGGGTGATGCCCGCGCCGCTCAGGTACAGTTCGGCCGACACACCCTGGGGCACCGCTTGCAGGTCGGCGTCGAGCAGGTAACTGGCGGTGTGCTTGAGCGGCCGGCCAATGTTCGCCGTGCCGCCAGCAGTGCGGCGGGTCCAGGTGGAATAGGTGGTGTCTTCCGAAGGGCCGTAAAGGTCGTAGACGTGCTCAATCCCGCCAACTTGTGGGAGCGGGCTTGCTCGCGAAGGCGTCCTGTCAGTTGGCATCTGGTTGTCTGCCCCATCGCTTTCGCGAGCAAGCCCGCTCCCACAGGTGAGGGGTTGTAGATACAGCGCATCCACCAGGCTTTGCTTCAGCGGTTCCCCGGCCAGGTTGATGATGCGCACGCTGGGCGGAATCTCACCGCTGCGTTGCAACGCCGCAATGGCCGACGGCACGCTGTTGATCAGCCGCACCTGATCGCGGGCCGGCAGTTGCGGCAACTCCAACGCGTTGCGGGCGATGATCAGCGAACCGCCGTTGGCCAGGGTCACGAACAGCTCCCACACCGACAAGTCGAAGCACACCGACGTCGAGGCCAGCACGCCCTGGATGTCGTCGCGGCTGTAAACCGATCTGGACCAGTCGATCAGCGCCAGCACGTTGCGATGGGCAATCGCCACGCCCTTGGGTTGGCCGGTGGAGCCGGAGGTGTAGATCACGTAGGCGAGGTTGTCGGGCGTCACGGTTGTGCGCGGTGCGCTCAACGGGTAGTGCGCCAGATCGAGCTGATCCAGCATCAGCACAGCGGTTTCGGTCAGCACGCTCAGCGTTGCCGCCACCGCTTGCTCGGTCAGCAGCACCCGGGCGCGGCTGTCGTCGAGCATGTAGGCCACACGCTCGGCCGGGTAATCCGGGTCCAGCGGCACGTAAGCGCCGCCGGCCTTGAGCACCGCCAGCAAGGCAATCAACAACTGCTCGGAGCGCGGCATCGCCACGCCCACCCGTACTTCCGGGCCGACGCCCATTTCGATGAGCTGGTGGGCCAGGCGATTGGCGCGGCCATCGAGTTCGCTGTAACTCAGTCGAGTATTGCCGAAGGTCACCGCCAGGGCGTCCGGCGCGGCCTCGGCCTGGCGGGTAATCATCTGGTGAATGCACAGCGTTTGCTCGAACGGTGCATCAACCGGGTTCCAGTCGTGGGTCAGGCGCTGATGCTCATCAAACTCCAGCATCGACAACTCACCCAGGCAGCGTTCTCCATGAGCAGTCATCTGGCCCAGCAACTGAGCCAGATGGGCCGCCAGCCGCTCCACCGTGACCGCCGAGAAACTCGTCTGCTGGTAGCTCATGTGCACCGACAGTTGCCGATCCAATCCCACCAACAGCGTCAATGAGTAACTGGTTTGTTCCTGGGTGAGCGGCGGACCAAAGCGCAAACCGTCCGGTGCGCCTTGCTCCAGGGCCTGGGAAATCGGGTAGTTCTCGAATACCAGCAAACTGTCGAACAGCGCTTCACCGCCCTGCCCGGCCCAGCGCTGGATGTCCAGCAACGCGGTGTGCTCGAACTCGCGCAGCGCCAGGTTCTGTGCTTGTACCGCTTGCAGCCAACTGTCCAGGGACTGCTCGGCCCGAGGGCTGGCGATCACCGGCAGGGTGTTGATGAACAGGCCGATCTGCTGCTCGATACCCGGCAAGTCCGCCGGACGACCGGCCACCGTCGCGCCAAAGGCCACGGTGTGTTTGCCGGTGTAACGCTGCAACAGCAGCAGCCACGCGGCCTGCACCAGCGTGTTGACGGTGACTTTGGAGGCGCGGGCGAAGGCTTCCAGACGTCGGGTCAGCGTCTCGTCCAGAACCTGTACATGATCGCCATAACCGGCGCCGGTCTGGGTCGGTGATGCAACGGCATCGGCCAGCCGCGTCGGGGCCTCCAGGCGTTGCAGCACCGGCTTCCAGAACGCTTCGCTGGCGGCGCCATCCTGGCGTTGCAGCCAGGCGATGTAGTCCCGGTAGCGGCTGCCAGAGGCGACGACGGGTTGGCCGCTGTAGCGTTGCAGCACTTCGCCGAGCAGTTGCGAGTTACTCCAGCCGTCCATCAGGATGTGGTGGCTGGTGTAGATCAGGTGATAGCGCTCCTCTGCCACGCGCACCACCAGCAAGCGCAACAGCGGCGCCGCATCCAGCTCGAAACCCTGCTGGCGCTGCGCCAAGGCAAGAGTTTCAAGGTCTTGGGACAGGTCCGGACGGGCGCGCCAGTCATGGAGCACAAACGCAACCTCCAACTGTTTATGCACCACCTGCAGCGCCCGCTTGAAATCACCGTCCCAGACGAAACTGCTGCGCAGCACTTCATGGGCGTCCATGGCCGCCTGCCAGGCCTGGCGGAAGCGCTCGACGTCCAAGCCTGCAACATCAACACGCAGTTGATTGATGTAATTGCCGGCCTGTTGCTCATACAGCGTATGGAACAACATGCCTTGCTGCATGGGCGACAACGGATAGATGTCTTCGATCTGCCGCGCAGCCAGCGGCAACGCGTCCAGTTGGGGCTGGCTCAACCCGGCCAGCGGGAAGTCCGACGGTGTGAAGCCCTGATGCCGGGTCTGGCAGCAGTGCTCGATCAACGCCTGCAACTGCTGAGCGTAATCCAGGGCCAGCGCCTGGATCGTCGACTCATCGAACATTTGCGTGCTGAATGTCCAGTCGATGCTCAACTCACCCGCGTAGACACTGCCATTGAGCGTCAGCCAGTTGTCCAGCGGCGCCAGCGGGCTCTGTGGCGCGCCCGCCGATTCGCTGGCAGGAATAAACAGCCCAGCGGCGTCATCAGCAAATCCGCTGTCGAACTGGCCCAGATAGTTGAAGGTGATGCGTGGCACCGGCAACGCCTGCAGGGCACGCCGCGTCGGCTCATCACCCAGGTAGCGCAGCACGGCGAATCCGAGGCCCTTGTCGGGTATCGCGCGCAATTGCTCCTTGATGGCCTTGATCGAATCCTCGGTGGTCGCGGCCGGTGTCAACCGGACCGGAAACAGACTGGTGAACCAGCCGACGCTGCGGCTCAAATCGAGGTCATCGAACAGAGCCTCGCGGCCATGGCCTTCCAGCTGAATCAAGGTCGAGGCCTCCCCGGTCCACCGAGCGATCACCCGGGCCAGGGCCGTCAACAGCAGATCGTTGACCTGGGTGCGATAGGCCGCTGGCGCTTGCTGCAAGAGTTGGCGGGTCTGGTTTTTATCCAGACGCGTCTGGACCTGCGCGCCATGGCACCTGCGCAGTTCGCCCTGCGGCCGGTCACAGGGCAAATCGTCGCGAGCGCCCTCAAGTTGCCCTTGCCAGTACGCCATCTGGGTTTGCAACGCTGCACTGCCCGCATGGGTTTTCAAGCGTTGTGCCCAGGCCTGGGTGGCCGTGGTCTTGGCCGGCAGTTTCGGCGCCTGGCCAGCCTGCAATTGGTCATAAGCCTGTTGCAGGTCTTCCAGCAGAATGCGCCAGGACACCCCGTCCACCACCAGGTGATGGATCACCAGCAACAGCCGTTGGCTGCCATCGACCAGGGTCGCCAGGACGCCGCGCAACAACGCGCCGCTTTCCAGGTCCAGGCTGCGCTGAGCTTGTTCGGCCAAGCGTTCCAGCGCCGGGGCATCGGCCACCTCAGCGGTCCACAACAGCGGTGAGCGGTGCCAAACCGCCTGCTGTTCGGCGAGTGTTTGATGACGGGCGGTCCAGGCGTCGTCCTCACGCTTGAAGGCCAGGCGCAAGGCATCGTGATGGGCAACCAATGCCTGCAACGCCTGCTCCAGATGCCCGGTGTGTACCGGCCGCACCCCTTTGAGCAACACCGACTGGTTCCAGTGATGAGGCTCGGCCATGGGCTGGTCGAAAAACCATTGCTGGAACGGCAGCAGCAGCGTCTCTCCCGTCACCGGCCCCTGATCGATAGCCAGCCCGCTGTCACCCAGGGTCGCCACGCTGGCCAAGCCCTGGATGGTCTGATGTATGAACAGATCCTTGGGACTGAAATGGATGCCTGCCTGCCGGGCCCGGCTGACCATCTGGATGGAGATGATCGAATCGCCCCCCAGCTCGAAGAAGTTGTCACCCACCCCCACTTGCTCGCGCCCGAGCACGCTTTGCCAGATCGCGGCCAGGGTCTGTTCGAGGGCGGTGACCGGTGCGATGTAAGCCTTGGGGCTGGCGCTGATATCGGCTTTGGGCAGCGCCTTGCGCTCCAGTTTGCCGTTGGGACTGACGGGCATTTTTTCCAGCCACACCCAGTGCTGCGGCACCATGTAGTCGGGCAAGGACTGGCTCAAATGCTCCTTGAGGCGACCTTGCAGCACCTGGCGGACCGCGTCTTCGGCGCTCAGCAGTTCAGCGCGGGCTGGCACCAGGTAGGCCACCAGCAAGGTGCCGTCCTGGGCGATGACGACGGTTTCGCGCACCTCGGCGTGCTCGGCCAGGCGCGCTTCGATTTCACCCAACTCGATGCGCAGGCCACGGATTTTCACCTGATGATCCATGCGCCCGGCGTATTCGATCACGCCATCGGCGCGGTAGCGCGCCAGGTCACCGGTACGATACAGCCGCTGACCATTGCCGAAGGGGCCGGTCACGAACCGCTCGGCCGTCAGCGCCGCGCGTCGATGGTAACCACGGGCCAGGCCCTCGCCCGCCAGGTACAGCTCGCCCGTCACACCGACCGGCACGGGCGACAATTCAGCGTCCAGGATGTAGGTGCCCAGATTGGCAATCGGCTGACCGATCGGCACGCTGTCGCGCCCCTCCTCGACACAGGTCCAATGGGTGACGTCGATGGCCGCCTCGGTCGGACCGTAGAGGTTGTACAGGCCGGCGTTCGGCAATTTGGCGAACACCTGCTGCTGTGCATCCACCGGCAAGGCTTCACCGCTGCACACGATCCGTTTCAGGCTGGTGCATTCGGCCACATGTGGGTCTTGCAGAAAAGCCTGCAACATCGACGGCACAAAGTGCAGCGTAGTGATGCCGTGCGCGGTGATCAGTTCGATCAGTTGCGTCGGGTCGCGATGAGCGCCCGGCGCGGCCACCACCAGCGTCGAGCCGGTCAGCAACGGCCAGAAGAACTCCCACACCGATACGTCGAAACTGAAAGGGGTTTTTTGCAGCACGCTGTCGGCGGCATCGAGCCCATAGGCCTGCTGCATCCAGCACAGTCGGTTGACCAACGCCGAATGACGATTACTCGCGCCCTTGGGCTTGCCGGTGGACCCCGAGGTGTAGATCACATACGCCAGGTTCTCACCGTCGAGCTCGACGTGCGGATTGGTGTCGCGGCCTGCTTGCAGCCCGTCATCGGGCAGATCCAGCACCAGGCTGCGCAGCCCCTGCGGGATCGGCAATTGCTCCAGCAAGTGGCGCTGGGTCAGCAGCAAATCGATGCCGCTGTCTTCGAACATGTAGGCCAGGCGCTCCCGTGGATATTCCGGGTCCAGCGGCACGTAGGCGCCGCCGGCCTTGAGAATCGCCAACAGCCCCAGGACCATTTCCACGGAACGTTCCACGGCAATGCCCACCAGCACATCCGGACCGACACCCTGCTCGATCAGCCGGTGAGCCAAGCGATTAGCCCGAGCGTTGAGCTGGGCATACGTCAGGCGTTGCTCGCCGAAAACCAGCGCCGGGACGTCCGGGGTTCGCCACACCTGTTCTTCGATCAACCCGTGCACACTGCGATCAAGGGGGTATTGGGCCGTCGTCGCGTTCCAGTCGAGCAGCATCCGCCGCCGTTCGTCAGCGTCCAGTAGCGCCCACTGCGCAACGGGCCGATGCAGGTCCTGCACCAGGCCTTTCAACAGGTTGAGCCAATGCCGGCCCATGCGCTCGATGGTGGCCGGTTCGAACAGATCCGTGGCGTAGGTCAGGGCGGCGTGCAGGCCTTGCGGGCTATCGCTGGTATCCAGGCTCAGGTCGAATTGTGCGGTGCGCTGTTCCCAGCCAAGCGGTTCGACCGCCAGGCCCGGCAAGGCATTGGCCAGTGCCGCGCCGGTTTCGTTGCGGTGGTTGAACATGGCCTGAAACAACGGGCTGTGGCTCAGGTTGCGCTGCGGTTGCAAGGCATCGACCAATTGCTCGAACGGCAGGTCCTGATGCATCTGAGCCGCCATGGCTGTCTGTTTGAGCTGTTGCAGCAAATCCGCGCCGGTCAGATCACGGTGGAATTCGGCCCGCAGCACCTGGGTATTGACGAAAAAACCGATCAACCGCTCGGTTTCCAGGCGATGACGGTTGGCAATCGGCACCCCGACGCGGATGTCGGCCTGACCGCTGTAGCGATGTAGCAACGCCTGGAAAGAACCGAGCAACAGCACGAACAGCGTGACGTTTTCCCGTCGGGCCAGGGCCTTGAGGGCGTCGCTCAGCGAGGGATCCAGCACAATCGGCAAACGCGCGCCGCGCAGGCTTTGCTGCGCCGGGCGCGGATGGTCCGTGGGCAGCTCCAACAGCGGTTGCTCGCTCCCCAGTTGCCCGGTCCAGTACGCCAGTTGTCGCTCCCGTTCGCCGGCGGCCATCCATTGCCGCTGCCAGACGGCATAGTCGGCGTATTGCACCGCCAGAGGCGGTAACTGCGCGGGCTGGTCCTGAATGAACGCCGAATACAGGCTCATCAGGTCATCGACCATCACCTGCAACGACCAGGCGTCGGCAACGATGTGATGCACAGTCAGGACCAGAATGTGCTCCTGCTCGCCCAACTCCAGCAGCGCCACGCGCAACAGCGCCTCGCTCAGCAGATCGAACGGGCGTTGCGTCTGCTGCTCGAGGAACGCCTGAATACTGGCCTCGTTAGCCACTGCCAGGCATTGCTCGACGAAGTGGACCTGCCCCTGCGGGCGAATCACCTGGCAGGTGCGGCCATCGTCCTCCACGAACTCAGTGCGCAGGCTTTCGTGACGTTCCAGCAGCGCATCAAAACTGTGGCGTAGGGCGATTTTGTCCAGCACACCGCGCATCCGCAGCGCGGTCGGAATATTGTAGGCGGCACTGTCGGGGTCCATTTTCCACAGGAACCACTGCCGTTCCTGGGCGAACGACAGCGGCAGCGGTGCGTCACGCGACACCGGCACCATCGCAGGCGCCTGTTCGCCTTGGCCGACGTCGAGAGCATTGACAAAGTCCTGCAACGTGCTGTGTTCGAACAGGCTGCGCAGCGGCACTTCGATAGCCAACGCCCGACGGACCCGAGACACCACTTGGGTGACCAGCAGCGAGTGCCCGCCCAATTCGAAGAAGTTGTCCTCCAGCCCTACTCGCTCAAGCTTGAGCACCTCCTGCCAGATCGCCGCCACCTGTTGCTCACGCTGACTGCGGGGTGCCACGTAAACCCGTTCCACATCGCCAACATCAGGCGCCGGCAACCCCTTGCGATCGACCTTGCCATTGGGCGTCAGCGGCAGTTGCGCCAGCAACACCAGGTGCGCCGGAACCATGTACTCGGGCAATTGCGCCTTGAGTGCGGACTTGAGCGAAGCGCGTAACGAAGACTCGTCCGCTACTTCAGCGGTCGCGGGCACCACATAACCCACCAGTTGCGCACCGGTCGGGGCTTCATGGGCCACCACCACGGTTTCCCGCACACTGTCCTGGGCCAGCAGCGCGGCTTCGATTTCACCCAGCTCGATGCGCAAGCCGCGAATCTTGACCTGATGGTCGATGCGTCCGATGTACTCGACCACGCCTTCGGCCCGATAGCGGGTCAGGTCGCCGGTGCGATACAGCCGCTCACCGCTAGTGGAGAACGGGTCCGGCACAAACCGTTCGGCGGTCAACGCCGGACGTTGAAAGTAGCCGCGGGCCAGCCCGTCGCCGCCGATCAGCAACTCACCCGGCGCGCCCGGAGGGTTGAGCGTCAGGTCACTGCCCACGATATACAGGGCAGTGTTGTCCAGCGGCTTGCCCAGGAACGGACGGCTGTTTTCCAGACTCAGCGGATGCACCGCCGACCAGATCGTGGTTTCGGTCGGGCCATAGAGATTCCAGACCTTCGGCGAAAGCGCCAACAGTCGTTGCGCCAACTCCAGGGGCAACGCCTCGCCGCCGCAGAGGAACGTGCGACCGGCCAGCAACGCCGAGTGCTCATGATCCAGCAACATACGCCAGCTCGAAGGCGTGGCTTGCAACACCGTCACATCGTGTTGTTCGATCAGCGCCAGCACCGCTTGCGGATCCTGGTGCACGTTCTGGCCGGTCAGTACAACGCTGGCGCCGGCCGACAGCGGCCCGTAGATTTCCAGGCCAAAAATGTCGAAGGAAAACGTCGTCAGCGACAGCATGCGATCGCTGGCCGTGATGCCTGGCCGGGCGATCATGCTGATGACGAAGTTGCTCAGCGCGCCATGACGGACCATGACGCCCTTGGGTTTACCGGTGGAGCCGGAGGTGTAGATGACGTAGGCCAGGTGCTCGGCGGTCAATGGCACCATCGGGCACGTGGCCGGTGCGGCCTGCCAAGCGGCGTCCGGCTGGTCCAGCAACAGGGTGCGCAGGCTCGCCGGGATCGGCAGTTGGGCCTGCAAGCGGGCCTGGGTCAGCAGCAACTCGATGCCGCTGTCCTGGATCATGTAGGCCAGGCGATCCTCGGGGTACGCCGGGTCCAGCGGCACATAAGCGCCGCCGGCCTTGAGGATCGCCAGCAGGCCGACAATCATCTCGGCGCTGCGCTGCACCGCGATGCCCACCGGCTGGTCCGGCGTCACGCCCAGGCCAATCAAGTGATGGGCGAGCTGGTTGGCGCGCGCCTCCAGTTGCCCGTAGCTCAAGGCCTGTCCATCAATGGTCAACGCCAGTGCATCAGGCGTTTTGCGCGCCTGTTCGGCGATGCGCTGGTGCACGCACAGGCCGTCGCTGCCATGGTCGACCACGCGGTGCCAGTCTTGCTGCGTGCGGCGCTGTTGGACGGTGTCAAGCAGCGGCAACTCACCGATGCGCTGCTGGGGCGCGTCGACGATGCCTTGCAACAGGTTCTGCCAGTGGCGGGCCAGGCGTTCGATGGTGTGGGGTTCGAACAGATCGGTGGCGTAAGTCAGCTCCGCCGCCACACCCTGCCCGGTTTCATAAGTGCCCAGGGTCAGATCGAACTGGGCGGTGCGCCCTTCCCACACCAGGTCTTCGACGCTCAAGTGTGGCAGCTGCAGTTGCCGCTCCTGGGTGTCGCTGGCGGTCTGGTGGTTGAACATGACCTGGAAGATCGGACTGTGGCTGAGGCTGCGTTCAGGTTGCAGGGCCTCGATCAACTGCTCGAACGGCAAGTCCTGATGAGCCTGGGCGGCCATGGCCGACTGCTTGACCTGCGCGAGCAAACGGTCGAACGGCAGTTGTCCATCCACGTGAGCGTTGAGCACCTGAGTGTTGACGAAAAAGCCGATCAGGCCCTCGGTCTCGACCCGATTGCGGTTAGCCACCGGCACGCCGACGCGAATCTGCGGCTGGCCGCTGTAGCGATGCAGCAAGGCCTGGAACGAGGCCAGCAAGACCATGAACAGACTGGCGCCTTCGCGCTGGGCCAACTGCTTGAGCGCCGCGCCCAGTTCCGGCGGCAGGTTCAGGTCCAGGCGCGCACCGCGAA
Organism: Pseudomonas hefeiensis; assembly: GCF_030687835.1. Classification (NCBI taxonomy): domain Bacteria; kingdom Pseudomonadati; phylum Pseudomonadota; class Gammaproteobacteria; order Pseudomonadales; family Pseudomonadaceae; genus Pseudomonas; species Pseudomonas hefeiensis. The sequence goes on along the minus strand of NZ_CP117449.1, from coordinate 1,963,364 downwards.
AACTCTGCACGGGCGGGCGCGGATGATCGAGGGGCAACTCCAATACCGGTTGTTCGTCGCCCAGGGTCTGCACCCAATAGGCCAACTGCCGCTCACGCTCACCGGCCTCGAGCCAGTGACGCTGCCAGATCGCATAGTCGGCGTATTGCACGCTCAGCACTGGCAACGCCAACGGCTGGCCGGCGGTGTCGGCCGCGTAGTGACGCACCAGTTCATCCACCAGCACCTGCATCGACCAGCCATCGGCAATGATGTGGTGCTGGATCAGCGCCAGCACGTGGTCGTCCTCGGCGATTTTCAACAGCGAAACCCGCAGCAACGGCCCCTGGCGCAAATCGAACGGGCGTGCGGTTTCAGCCTCGACGAACGCCTTGATGGCGTCGTCCTGGCTGGCCGACGGAGCGGAGGTCAAGGCCTGCACGGCGATGCCCAGGGGCATGTGCCGGTGGATGACCTGCACGGTTTGCTCGCCGTTCTCGCTGAAGGTGGTGCGCAAGCTTTCGTGGCGCTCGAGCAGTGCGTTGAAACTGCGCTCCAGGGCCGGCACGTCCAGGTGCCCTTTGAGGCGCAGGGCACTGGGGATGTGGTAAGCCGAGCTGTGGGGATCCATTTGCCAGAGGAACCATTGACGTTCCTGGGCGTAGGAAAGCGGGATGTGGTCGAACCCGAGACGTACCTGGGGAATCGGCAGATTGGCCGGCGAGACGCCCTCTTCGAGCATCTTCTCCAGGTACAGCTTACGTTTGTCCAGCGGCAGAGTGATAAAGCGCTTGGCAATCGTCAAAGCAACACTCTTGTCCATCAAACCTCCTCCATTTCATCAAGCAGGGCTTGCAGCTTGCTGAGTTTCTGTTCATTGATTGGCGCGTCCCCGGCGTCCAGTTGCGCGACAAAATCCCTGAGGACGGGGTGCTGGAAAATCAGCTGTGGGGTCAGGGTCAACCCCAGTTCGAGTGCCATGCGCGAGACGGCATTGACCGCCAGCAGCGAATGGCCGCCCAGCTCGAAAAAGTGATCGTTCAGGCCCACGCGCTGCACCGTGAGCACCTGTGCCCAGATCGCCGCGACCTGTTGCTCAAGCTCACTGACCGGAGCGACATAACCGGCCTGCAACCCACCAGCGTCCACAGCCGGCAGGGCCTTGCGGTCGAGCTTGCCGTTGGGGGTCAGCGGCAATTGATCGAGGAACAGCAGGTGGGCCGGAATCATGTAATCGGGCAGGTGTTCCTTGAGCCTGGCCTTGAGTTCATCGCGCAGTGCGCGTTGCTCCTCGGTGACCTCCAGGTTCAGGGACGGAGCGACCACGTAGGCCACCAGTTGCTGGCCGCCCGGGGCGTCTTGGGCCAGCACCGCCACTTCACGCACCTGGGGCTGTTGCAGCAGCCGTGCTTCGATTTCTCCCAGCTCGATGCGGAAGCCGCGGATCTTCACCTGATGGTCGATGCGGCCCTGATATTCGAGCACGCCATCGGCGCGATAACGGCTCAAGTCACCCGTGCGGTACAGACGTTCGCCGGTTGTGGAAAACGGATTGGGTACGTACTTCTCGGCCGTCATCGCGGCGCGGCCGAGGTAGCCACGGGTGATGCCCGCGCCGCTCAGGTACAGCTCGGCCGAAACGCCCTGGGGCACCGCGTGCAGGTCGGCGTCCAGCAGGTAGCTGGCGGTGTGCTTGAGCGGCCGGCCGATGTTCGCCGTGCCGCCGGCAGTGCGGCGGGTCCAGGTGGAATAGGTGGTGTCTTCCGAAGGGCCGTAAAGGTCGTAGACGTGCTCGATCCCGTGAGGGAGTACGCCTGTGGAAGCACAGTCTGAGGAAGCACAGCCTGTGAGTGCTAATTCTGTGGGAGCCAAATCTGTGGGAGCAAAGCTTGCTCGCGATGGCAGTGGGTCAGCTACACATGGGCCAGCCGATAGAATGCTATCGCGAGCAAGCTTTGCTCCCACAGGCTCTGCTCCTACTGCACCTGCTTCTACTGGCTCTGCTTCTACTGCATCTGCTTCTACTGGTTTTGCTCCCACAGGTTCTGCTCTTGCAGACTCTGATTCTAGAGGCTTGGCTTGCACAGGCTCGCTCTCACCGGTGGGCTGTTGATACAGCGCATCCACCAGGCTTTGCTTCAGCGGTTCCCCGGCCAGGTTGATGATGCGCACGCTGGGCGGGATTTCGCCGTTGCGCTGCAACGCGGCGATGGCCGAGGGCACGCTGTTGATCAGGCGCACTTGGTCGCGGGCCGGCAGTTGCGGCAACTCCAACGCATTGCGGGCGATGATCAGCGAACCGCCGTTGGCCAGGGTCACGAACAGCTCCCACACCGACAAGTCGAAACACACCGAAGTCGAAGCGAGCACGCCCTGGATGTCGTCGCGGCTGTAGACCGATCTGGACCAGTCGATCAGCGCCAGCACGTTGCGATGGGCAATCGCCACGCCCTTGGGTTGGCCGGTGGAGCCGGAGGTGTAGATCACGTAGGCGAGGTTGTCGGGCGTCACGGCTGTGGGCGGCGCGCTCAATGGATAGTGCGCCAGGTCGAGCTGATCCAGCATCAGCACAGCGGTTTCGGTCGGCACGGTCAGCGTCGCCGCCACCGCTTGCTCGGTCAGCAGCACCCGCGCGCGGCTGTCGTCGAGCATGTAGGCCACACGCTCGGCCGGGTAATCCGGGTCCAGCGGCACGTAGGCGCCGCCGGCCTTGAGCACCGCCAGCAAGGCAATCAACAACTGCTCGGAGCGCGGCATCGCCACGCCCACCCGTACTTCCGGGCCAACGCCCATCTCGATGAGCTGGTGGGCCAGGCGATTGGCGCGGCCATCGAGTTCGCTGTAGCTCAGGCGAGTGTTGGCGAAGGTCACCGCCAGGGCATCCGGCGTGGCTTGAGCCTGACGGTCAATCATTTGGTGGATGCACAGATTCTGTTCGAACGGCGCGTCCAGCGGATTCCAGTCATGGGTCAGGCGCTGATGCTCATCAAACTCCAGCATCGACAACTCACCCAGGCAGCGTTCTCCATGAGCAGTCATCTGGCCCAGCAACTGAGCCAGATGGGCCGCCAGCCGTTCCACCGCGGCCGCCGAGAAACTCGCCTGCTGGTAGCTCATGTGCACCGACAGTTGCCGATCCAATCCCACCAACAGCGTCAATGGGTAACTGGTTTGTTCCTGGGTGAGCGGCGGACCAAAGCGCAAACCGTCCGGTGCGCCCTGTTCCAGCGCCTGGGAAATCGGGTAGTTCTCGAACACCAGCAAACTGTCGAACAGCGCTTCACCGCCCTGCCCGGCCCAGCGCTGGATGTCCAGCAACGCGGTGTGCTCGAACTCGCGCAGCGCCAGGTTCTGTGCTTGTACCGCTTGCAGCCAACTGTCCAGGGACTGCTCGGCCCGAGGGCTGGCGATCACCGGCAGGGTGTTGATGAACAGGCCGATCTGCTGCTCGATACCGGGCAAGTCCGCCGGACGACCGGCCACCGTCGCGCCAAAGGCCACGGTGTCTTTGCCGGTGTAGCGCTGCAACAGCAGCAGCCACGCGGCCTGTACCAGCGTGTTGACGGTGACTTTCGAGGCGCGGGCGAAGGCTTCCAGACGTCGGGTCAACGCCTCGTCCAGTACTTGCACGTGATCGCCATAACCGGCGCCGGTCTGGGTCGGTGATGCAACGGCATCGGCCAGCCGCGTCGGGGCCTCCAGGCGTTGCAGCACGGGCTTCCAGAACGCTTCGCTGGCCGCCGCATCCTGGCATTGCAGCCAGGCGATGTAGTCCCGGAAGCGGCTGCCAGAGGCGACGACGGGTTGGCCGCTGTAGCGCTGCAGCACTTCGCCGAGCAGTTGCGAGTTACTCCAGCCGTCCATCAGGATGTGATGGTGGGTGTAAATCAACTGATAGCGCTGCTCATCGAGCCGCACGATCAGCAGTCGCAACAGGGCCGGCGCGCTCAGGTCCAGCTGCCGGCGTTCGGCTTCGGCCAGGGCCTGCAAGGTTTCATCGCGCTGCGCATCGCCCCGCAAATCATGCAAGCGGTAAGGCAAGTCCAACTGCTTGCTGACGATCTGCACCGGATCAGGCAGGTCACCCTGCCAGACGAACCGCGTGCGCAGGATGTCATGGGCCTCCACCGCCGCCTGCCAGGCGTGACGGAAACGTTGCGGCTCCAGGCCTTCAACGTCCAGGCGCAATTGGTTGATGTAGTCGCCCGTGGCGTCGCCGTAGACGCTATGGAACAGCATCCCTTGTTGCATCGGCGACAACGGATAGAGGTCGGCGATCTGCGCCGTCGCCACCGGTAATCCATCGAGTTGCTGCTGGTTCAGGTGGGCCAGGGGGAAGTCCGACGGCGTCACGCCGCCATGCTCGCCATGGCAGCAATGTTCGATCAAGCCTTGCAGCTCGCGGGCGTAATCGTCGGCCAGGGCCTGGACCGTGGCTTCGTTGAACTGCTCGCGGCTGAAGGTCCAGCCCAGGTTCAGTTCGCCGCCAAACACTTGGCCGTTAAGCGCCAGGACGTTGGACAGCGGTGCCTGGGCGTTCAATTCATCGCCGGCGCCTTCGCTGGCTGGCACGAACAAGGCACCTTGCGTTTCGCTGAAGCTGGCATCGAACTGCCCGAGGTAATTGAAGGTCAGCTGCGGTACTGGCAGCCGGGCAAGGATCGCCTGCGTCGGGTTATCCGCCAGATGGGCCAAGGCACCAAAACCCAGGCCTTTGTTGGGGATCGAGCGCAACTGCTCCTTGATCTGCTTCAGGGAACTCCCCAGGTCCGTCGACGGAGTCAGTCTGGCCGGGTACAGGCTGGTGAACCAGCCGACGGTGCGGGTCAGGTCCACGTCATCGAACAACGCTTCGCGGCCATGGCCTTCGAGCTGAATCAATGCGCTGTCGCTGCCGGTCCAGCGCACCATGACCCGGGCCAACGCGGTGAGCAGCAGATCATTGACCTGGGTGCGATAGGCCTTGGGCGCGTCTTGCAGCAGTTGGCGGGTCAATGAAGCATCGAGCCGGGTGCGTACCGTCAGCGCGAGGTGGTTCTGCTGGCCGCCTTGGGGATTATCCAGCGGCAACCGCCCATCGACGCCCTCCAACTGGGTCTGCCAGTAAGCCAGTTCTTCCTGCAGCGGCGCGCTGCGGGCATAACTTTGCAAACGTTCGGCCCACTCCTGTGCCGAGGTGGTTTTCGCTGGCAACTGCAGCATCCCGCCGTCGGCCAGTTGCCGGTAGGCGCTTTGCAGATCATCGAACAGAATCCGCCACGACACGCCGTCCACCACCAGGTGATGGATTACCAGCAACAGCCGCTGGCTGCCATCGGCCAACGTCGCCAGCACCGCCCGCAGCAGTGGCCCGTCTTGCAGGTCCAGGCTGCGTTGCGCGCGATTGGCAATGTTTTCCAGCGCCTGAGCGTCAGGCGCGTCCACGGCCCAGAGCAGGTCCGCGCAGTGGCTGGCCGGAGACCGGTAAGTAGCCTGCCAGCCCTCGCTGCGTTCGCTGAAGCTCAAGCGCAAGCCATCGTGATGCACCACCAGCGCGCTCAAGGCTTGCGCCAGCACACGGGCATCCAGAGCGTGCATGGGCTTGAGCATCACCGCCTGGTTCCAGTGCTGACGCTCAGGGATTGCCTGCTCGAAGAACAGCCGTTGCACCGGCAACAGGGTCAGCTCACCGCTCACCGGACCTTGATCGATGACGTGCGTGGTTTCACCCAGACGCGCCACCGCCGCCAACGCTTCGATGGTCTGGTGCTGGAACAAGTCTTTGGGGGTGAAATGAATACCGGCCTGACGGGCACGGCTGACCACCTGGATCGAGACGATGGAATCGCCCCCCAGTTCGAAGAAGTTATCCCGCAAGCCGACTTGCCCGAGCTTGAGCACGTCCTGCCAGATGGACACCAGTTGCTGCTCCAGGGTACTGCGCGGTGCCACGTAACTTTGCTGCAATTGACTGACGTCAGGCTTGGGCAGGTTCTTGCGGTCGAGCTTGCCGTTGGGGGTCAGCGGCAGGCGTTCGAGCAGCAGCAGATAGGCCGGGACCATGTGCGCCGGCAGGGTGGCCTTGAGCTGGTCGCGCAGGTGCTCGGTGAAATCGGCACGCGGGGCCGTTGACTCATCGGCCACCACATAGGCCACCAAACGTTTGCCGCTGCCGGCACTGCCTTGCTGGGCGACCACCACCGCTTCACGCACGCCATCGAGGGCTTGCAGGCTGGCTTCGACTTCTCCCAGTTCGATGCGGAAACCACGAATCTTCACTTGGTTGTCGATGCGGTCCAGGTAATCGAAGGTGCCGTCGGCGCGCTGGCGCACCAGGTCGCCGGTGCGGTACAGCAAGCCACCGTCAGCACTGAACGGGTCGGCGATAAACCGCTCGGCCGTCAAACCTGGACGGTTGAGGTAACCCCGGGCCAGACCGCTGCCGCCCAGGTACAGCTCACCGGCCATGCCTTGAGGCAGCAGGTTCAGGTCGGCGTCCAGCACGTAGGCGCTACGGTCGCCGATGCGGCTGCCGATGGGCGCATACGCTGCCCCGCACACCACGTCACGACCCGCTTTCCAGATCAGCGGCGTGACCACGGTTTCGGTCGGGCCGTAGCCGTTGATGATGAAATCTGGATTCAGGGCGCGCTTGACCCGTTCGAAACTGGCGTTGGCCACCGCATCGCCGCCAAAGCAATAGATCCGCACCTTCGGCGGGTTGCCTTCGCGCTCGGCGTGTTCGGCCAGTTGTTGCAGGTAAACCGGCGGGAACGCCACCACCGTCACAGCGTGCTCGCGCATGGCGTTGTAGGTTTGTTCCGGGGTCCACAGGCTGTCATCGCGAATCAGCAAGGAGGCACCGTGGGTCAGGCTGGTGAGCCAGCGTTCATGGGCGCCGTCGAAGGCGAAGGACATGAAATGGAATTCGCAATCGCTGCTGTGCATTTCATAGCGTTCGCCGATGGCCTGGCAGTGCATCGCCAGCGGACCATGGGCCACACTCACACCCTTGGGATGACCGGTGGAACCGGAGGTGTAGATCACGTAGGCGAGGTTCTGCGGGTCGATCTGGACGGACGGTGCGCTCAGCGGTTGCGAGCTCAGATCCAGGCGGTCAAGTTCCAGCACCTGGGCGGCGCCTTCCAACGGCAACTGCGCTGACACCCTGGAGTCGGTGAGCAACAATGCCAGCCCTGAATCCTCGATCAGGTACGCCAGGCGCTCACGGGGGTAGCCGGTGTCCAGCGGCACATAAGCACCGCCAGCCTTGAGCACCGCCAGCAGCGCGACAATCACCCCTTCGCTGCGCGGCAAAGCCACGCCGACCCGGGTTTCCGGGCCCACACCATGGGCCATCAGTGCGTGGGCCAATTGGTTCGCCCGCTGCTCGATGTCGCCATAACTGAAACGCTGACCGTCAAAGATCACCGCCGTGCTGTGCGGGTTTAGCGCCGCCAGATGGGCGATGCGCTGGTGTACGGCAATGTCGGTCGGGTACGGCTGCGGGTGGTTGGCAGCCTGTTGCCGGGCCTGCTCCTCGGCGCCGGCCAAGGCGATTTCCCCCAGGTTGCGCACCGCCGATTCGGCGAAGCGTTCCAGCAGTTGCAACAGATGCTCGCTGATGCCGGCGATGGTCGCCGGGCTGAAATGCGCCCGGTCAAAGCTGTAGTGCAGCGCCAGGCTCTGGCCAATGGTCACCGCAACGCTCAACGGGTAATGGGTTTGCTCCTGGTGAGTGACCTCACCGAACACCACGCCCTGCCCGGCGCCTTCTTGCAGGGCCTGGGCGATGGGGTAGTTTTCAAACACCAGGATGTTGTCGAACAGCGCTTCGCCGCCCTGCCCGGCCCAGCGCTGGATGTCGGCCAGCGGCGTGTGCTCGAAATCGCGCAGGCTCAGGTTCTGCGCCTGCACCGCTTGCAGCCAGGCACCGACCGATTGATCCGGGCGCGGCGCGGCGATTACCGGCAAGGTGTTGATGAACAGGCCGACCTGTTGCTCGATGCCCGGCAAGTCCGCCGGACGCCCGGCCACGGTGGCGCCAAAGGCGACGCAGTCGTGACCGGTATAGCGTTGCAGCAACAACAGCCACGCCGCTTGCACCAGGGTGTTGAGGGTGACTTTCTGCTGGCGGGCAAACTGTTCCAGGGCCTGGGTGCGCGGGACGTCCAGGGTCTGGAAGTGATCGCCATGACCGCTGTGGATTTCGCTGGCGGAGATCACGCGCGCCAAGCGGGTCGGCTCCTGCAAAGTCGCCAGTTGAGCGCTCCAGAACGCCTCGCTCAATTGCCCGTCCTGACGTTGCAGCCAGGCGATGTAATCGCGATAACGCCCGACGGCGCTGGCCGACGTGCGGCCGCTGTAGCGTTGCATCACCTCACCGAGCAGCTGCGAATTGCTCCAGCCGTCCATCAAGATGTGGTGATAGGTGTAAATCAAATGCCATTGCCCGGCGCCGGTCTGCACCAGCACCAGGCGCAACAGCGGCGCCTGGCTCAGATCGAAACCTTGTGCGCGCTCGGTGTCGGCCAGCGCGGCAAGGGCCTGCGACGGGTCGCTACGCTCGCGCCAGTCCAGCACCGTGAACGGCAATTGCACCTTCTTGTGGACGATCTGCAGCGGCTGCTGCAATTGCCCCTGCCAGACGAAGCCGCTGCGCAAGATGTCCTGCGCATCGACGGTGGCCTGCCAAGCCGCGCGGAAACGCTCAATGTCCAGGCCTTGCACGTCCACCCGCAACTGGTTGACGTACTCACCGGCGGCCTGCTCGTAGAGGGTGTGGAACAACAGCCCCTGCTGCATCGGCGACAGCGGGTAGAGGTCGTCGAGCTGGCCGGCCGGCACCGGCAGCCCGTCAAGTTGCGCCTGAGTGACAGGCGCCATCGGGAAGTCCGACGGCGTGGCTTGCGGCGTGACCTGGTTGGCGCAATGCTCGATCAGCGCCTTGAGCTCAATGGCGTATCGATCGACCAGTTGCTGCACGGTCGCGCTGTCGAACATCTCACGGCTGAACCCCCAGCTCATCGCCAGTTCGCCGCCATAGACCTGACCTTCCACGGTCAGCCAGTTGGCCAGTGGTGCCGTCGGATCCTGGGCGACGCCGCTGCCTTCGCGGGACGGCACGAACAACGCCGACTCATCGAACTGCCGGTCGAACTGGCCGAGATAGTTGAACGTGATGCGCGGTGGCGCCAGATCCGCCAGCTCGGTGCGCACCGAAGGTGCCGCCAAATGACGCAGCACGTCATAACCCAAACCTTTGTCCGGGACACCGCGCAGTTGTTCCTTGATTGCCTTGATCGAACCGTCGAGATCGTCGGTGGCCGTCAGCTTCACCGCGAACAGGCTGGTGAACCACCCCATCGTCCGGGTCAGGTCGATGTCATCGAACAGCGCTTCACGGCCATGACCTTCCAGTTCGATCAGCGTGCCTGGCTGCTCGCTCCAGCGACTGAGGGTGCGGGCCAGCGCGGTCAGCAGCAGATCGTTGACCTGGGTGCGATACGCCGCAGGCGCCCGTTGCAGCAATTGTCGGGTCAGGTCGGCATCCAGACGCCATTCGATCTTCGCGCCGTGGGCATTTTCCAGGCTGCCCTGGGGACGCTCGCACGGCAGGTCCAGCGCGCCCTGGTGCTGGGCTTTCCAGTAGGCCAACTGATCGTCAAAGCGCGACGCTTCGGCGTGCAGACGCGCGGTCCAGCTCTGGAACGCACTGGTCTTGGCCGGCAAGGTCACGCCACCACCCGCCGCCAGTTGTTCGTAAGCCTGCTGCAAATCTTCCAGCAACACCCGCCACGACACACCGTCTACCACCAGGTGATGGATGACCAGCGCCAGGCGCTGACTGCCGTCGGCCAGATTCACCAGCATGGCGCGCAACAGCGGCCCCTCTTGCAGGGAGAGGCTGCGCTGCGCCTCGTCGCACAGCGCATTCAATTGCTCGGCGGATTGGGCAGCGCGTAGCCACAGATCAGCGCTTTGCTGCAACGGTCCGTGGCTCTGCTGCCAGCCGTCCGCGCCTGGCACAAAGCGCAGGCGCAAGGCATCGTGATGATTGATCACGCAGGTCAGCGCCGCGTCGAGCCATTGCCCATTCAAGGGCTCGCGAGCGGTCAGCAACAGCGACTGGTTCCAGTGCTCACGGGCGTTCATCGGTCGCGAGAAAAACTGCTGCTGGATCGGTCCAAGGAAGGCATCGCCGGTGATGGGTCCCTGATCCACCGCACTGTGCTGGTCGAGGCTGGCGACCAGGGCCAGGCTGCGCACGGTCTGGTACTGGAACAGATCACGCGGATTGATGCCGATACCGACCTGTCGCGCACGGCTCACCACTTGAATGGAGATGATCGAATCACCGCCCAGCTCGAAGAAATTGTCTTCGAGGCCGACCCGCTCCAGCCCAAGTACGTCCTGCCAGATTTCAGCCAGCGCGATCTGCAGCGCATCCTGCGGCGCGACGAATGCTTGCTGCGGCGCGGCATCCGGTTGTGGCAGGGCCTTGCGGTCCAGTTTGCCGTTGGCGGTGACCGGTAATCTGGCCAATGGCATCAGGTAGGTCGGCACCATGTATTCCGGCAGACTGCCCAGCAGCCAGGCTTTGAGGTCCTGCTGCCACTGTTCGTTCGGGTGGGTGTTTTCCAGTACCAGATAACCCACCAGATGCTTGCCGTCCTGCACCAGCACCACCGCCTCGCGCACCAGCGGGTGCTGCATCAGGCGGCTTTCGATTTCGCCCAGCTCGATGCGCAGGCCGCGCAGCTTGACCTGATGGTCGAGGCGGCCAAGGTATTCGATCACCCCGTCGGCACGCTGGCGCACCCGGTCGCCGGTGCGGTACAGACGCGCGCCGTCATGGAAGGGGCATGGCACAAAACGCTCGGCGGTCAGCGCCGGGCGCTGGTGATAACTGCGCGCCAGCCCCGCCCCGCCCAGGTACAACTCCCCAGGCACGCCGTACGGCACCGGCGCCAATTGGGCGTCGAGCACGTGGGTGCGCAGGTTGGCGATCGGCCGACCGATCGGCACGCAATCGGCACCTTCGTCGACGCATGTCCAGTGGGTCACGTCGATGGCCGCTTCGGTCGGCCCATACAGGTTGTAGAGGCTGGCGTTCGGCAGTTTGGCAAAGACCTGTTTCTGCGCGTCCAGCGGCAAGGCTTCGCCGCTGCAAACGATGCGCCTTAGCCCTTCACAGGTTTCCACGCCCGGTTCATGGATAAACGCCTGCAGCATCGACGGTACGAAGTGCAGCGTGCTGATGCCGTAATGGTTGATGATATCGATCAGTTGCAACGGGTCGCGGTGCGCGCCCGGGGCGGCCACCACCAGACACGCACCAGCCATCAGCGGCCAGAAGAATTCCCACACCGACACGTCGAAGCTGAACGGGGTTTTTTGCAACACCGCATCGCTGTCGTCCAGGCCGTAAGCCTGCTGCATCCAGCACAAACGGTTGACCAGTGCCGCGTGACTATTGCCCGCGCCCTTGGGTCTGCCAGTGGAGCCGGAGGTGTAGATCACATAGGCCAGACTCAACGGATCAACCGTCACCTCGGGGCGACGCTCGCTGTAACCGTCGAGCCAGCCGCTCGGCTGATCAAGCAAAATCACGGTGACGCCAGCGGTTGGCAGCCCCGCCGACAGCGAGCGCTGGGTCAGCAGCAACGCGATGCCGCTGTCTTCGATCATGTAGGCCAGACGATCCTGCGGGTACTCCGGGTCCAGCGGCACATAGGCGCCGCCGGCCTTGTGGATCGCCAGCAGGCCGACCACCATTTCCACCGAACGCTCGACGCAGATCCCCACCAGACTGTCCGGCCGCACACCCCGCTCACGCAGCAGATGGGCCAGGCGGTTGGCCCGGGCATCGAGTTGGGCGTAGCTCAGGCGTTGTTCGCCAAACAACAACGCCGGAGCATCCGGGGTACGCACCACCTGCGCTTCAATCAGTTGATGCATGCACCGGTCGCTCGGATAGCGTTGGGCCGTGGCATTGCCACCGTGCACCAGGGCGTTGTGCTCGTCGGCGTCGAGCAGCGGCAATTCGCCGATGCGTTGCGATGGATCGGCGACCATCGCCGCCAGCAAACGCAACCAATGCCGGGCCATGCGCGCGATGGTGGGTGCTTCGAACAGGTCGTTGGCGTACGTCAGCGCGGCGTGCAGCTTGCCGGCCTTTTCGTAGGTGTCCAGGGTCAGGTCGAACTGGGTGGTGCGGCCCTGCCAGTCGAGCATGCCGAGTTCCAGCCCGGACGCGGTGCTGACCGTGGTGATGTCGGCCACGTGCGGCTGATGGTTGTACATCACCTGAAACAACGGCGTATGGCTGAGGCTGCGCTCCAGCTTCAAGGCTTCGACCAGGCGCTCGAATGGCAGGTCCTGATGAGCCTGGGCACCGAGCGCGGTCTCTTTGACTGCGCGGAGCAAATCGGCAACACGGGTTTGCCCGTCGAGTTCGCTGCGCAGCACCTGGGTGTTGACGAAGAAGCCGATCAGGCCTTCGATTTCATCGCGATTGCGGTTGGCGATCGGCACGCCGACGCGGATATCGGACTGGCCGCTGTAGCGATGCAACAGCACGTTGAACGCGCCGAGCAACAGCATGAACAGCGTGATGCCATGCTGCTGGGCGGTGCTGCGCAGTTGCTCCGCCAAAGCGGCATCGATGGCAAACTCATGACGACTGCCGCGATAGCTCGGCATCGCCGGGCGCGAGTGATCGGTCGGCAGTTCGAGCACCGGATGCTCGCTGCCCAGTTGTGCCTGCCAATACTCGAGTTGCCGCGCCTGTTCGCCCGCTTCGAGCCAGCGGCGCTGCCACAGAGCGTAGTCACTGTACTGAATCGGCAGCGGCGCGAGTTGCGGCGACTGCCCCGCTTCATGGGCGTCGTAGCAACGGATGAATTCGTCGATCAGCACGTTCATCGACCAGCCATCGGAGACGATGTGGTGCAAGGTCAGCAACAGCACGTGTTCCTGCTCGTCGAGCTTGAGTAGCTTGACCCGCAGCAGCGGCCCGACCGCCAGATCGAAGGGCAGCAGCGACTGTTGCTGCGCCGCCTCGGCCACCGCCCGTTCGCGCTCGGCGGCCGGCAAGGCACGAAAATCCTGTTGTTCGATCACCAGCGGCGCGCAGGTCGGCACTTGCAACAGGCTATCGTCCGCCTGACGCTGGAACACCGTGCGCAGGGTTTCGTGACGCGCGACGAGGCTGGCGAAAGCCTGCTCCAGCGCCGTCAGGCTCAGCGCGCCCTTGAGCCGCACCGCCCCCGGCAGGTTGTAGGCCGCGCTGCCGGGCTCCAGTTGCCAGAGAAACCACATACGCTGCTGGGCGTAGGACAAGGCTTGGCGATCTTCGGCTTCGACGCCCTGGGGGATGGGGAAACCGCTGAACTCGACGCCCTCCTTGTCCAGCGCCGCCAGGAACATCCGGCGCTTGTCCAGGGGCAACCCGATAAACCGGCGAGCAAGTTTCAAGGCGTCTTCAGCATTCATTTCTGGGTATCCGGAATCAGTGGGCACAAGGCACAAAGGCATGTCGTCCCTATAAAACGAATGCAGACCGGAAAAATTAGCGTTTGAGAATAGAGGTCAGGAAGAGCATCCAGACATGCAACAGTCCACCCACACTGTGGCGAGGGGATTTATCCCCGCTGGGCTGCGAAGCAGCCCCCTCAGGAGAACAATCTCAATCAATCTGACAACCTGGGTTGACCATTTTCGGGGCCGCTGCGCAGCCCAGCGGGGATAAATCCCCTCGCCACAGTCGCCAACCCATGCCGTCGATGATGCACGCTCAACTGATCCTTGATCAGGCGCAGCACCCTGGCCTCGTGCTCATGGATAAAAAAGTGCCCACCCGCCAGCATGTCCACCGAAAAGCTGCCCGATGTCTCGCGACGCCAGCCGATCAGTTGCTCGGTGCTGGCCTTGTCGGTGGTGCCGCCGAGCACGTGCACCGGGCATTTGAGCGGCGCTCGGGTTCGCGGCTGGAAGCGCCCGCACAGCAGAAAATCCGCCCGCAGCACAGGCAAGGTCAGGGCCATCAGTTCTTCATTGGCCAATACTTCTTCGCTGGTGCCATTGAGGGTGCGCAGTTGCTCGATCAATTCGGTATCGGTTTTCGGCGTGGCAAACCCGCGATCGTAATCAGCGCGCATCGTCGGCGCCGCGGTGCCCGAGGCAAACAGCGCGACCAGTTCCGGGCAACCCAGCTCGCGCAAGGCATGGGCGATTTCGCAGGCCAGCAATGCGCCCAGGCTGTGGCCGAACAGCGCATAAGGGGCCTGGAGCATGGGGCGCAGTTCCCGGGCCAGTTGCATCGCCAACGGGCCCATGTCGGTGTGCAGCGGCTCGCCGAAACGCGCCCCGCGTCCCGGCAGTTCAACCGGCTGCACCTGCAGCCATTGCGGCACCTTGCGCCGCCAGCGGCTGTAAACCATGGCGCTGGCGCCGGAATACGGCAGGCATAGCAAGGTCAGTTGGGTCACTGCGGTTTTCTCCGATCCGTTGTGTATGGAAGATAACGAAGTGGCGACAGCCTGAATTAGTCAGCGTCGCCGTACCTGCCCCATGGCCTCTCACGCCCCCTATACTGGCGACACCTCGGCTCGCCCCATCGCAAGGAGAACGCCATGACCTGGTCTGCCAAGCAATACGTCACGTTTGAACAGGAACGCACCCGTCCGGCCCGGGACCTGCTGGCCGCCATCCCGCCGGGACAAGCACGCTCGGTGATCGACCTGGGGTGCGGCCCCGGCAATTCTACAGAACTGTTGGTGGAGCACTTTCCCGGCGCCGCGGTGCGCGGCCTGGACAGTTCCAGCGACATGATCCAGGCCGCCCGCCAGCGCCTGCCCGAAGTGACATTCGACACTGCGGACATCGGCCAATGGGACGAACCCGGCCCCTTCGATGTGATCTTCGCCAACGCGGTGCTGCAATGGCTGCCCGACCACGCGACCCTGCTGCCGTCACTGGTCAGCAAACTGGCCCAGGGTGGCAGCCTGGCCATCCAGATGCCCGACACGCTGCACCAGCCGTCCCACCGCTTGATGCGGGAGATCGCCGCCAATGGGCCCTGGGCCAGCCAGTTGGCCGGAGCCGCCGATACGCGCACGGAAGTGGCCGACGCCAGCCTGTACTACTCGATCCTCAAGCCCCATTGCACCCGCGTCGATGTGTGGCGCACCACCTACCATCACCCGCTAGCCGGGGGCGCCGCCGGCGTGGTGGAGTGGTTCAAGGGCAGCGGCTTGCGACCGTTTCTCGACCCGCTGGATGAGGTGCAACGCGGGCAATACCTGGAGCAGTATCTCAACGCCGTCGAACAGGCTTATCCAGCCCTGGACGATGGAACGGTGCTACTGCCCTTCCCCCGTGTGTTCATGGTCGCAACCCGCTAGGGTTAAATTTTCGCTCCCGGCCCTCGTTACCTGCTCAGACCAAAACCGACAAGAGTGACCGCCGTGGACCTGCAAACCATCCTGGGCAAACTGTTCGCCAACGCCGGCGCCGTTGGTATCGAAGGTGTTTTCCAATTCGTGTTCGGCCCCCAGCAGGCGTACTGGTCCGAGGTCAGAACCAGCAGCCGCACCCAGGCCGGTCGCCACAGCAGCCCCGACGTGATCATTGAAGTGGCGGAAAAGGACTTTCTCGGGATCATGGCCGGCCTGGCCAATGTCGAGGAGCTGTTTGCCAGCGGACGCCTGAAGATCGGCGGCAACATGGGCCTGGCGACGTTGTTGCCGCAGATCATCGAGCATGCCCGCCACGGCGCTAGCGCGGTGGAAAAGGTCGACATGAACAAGCGCTATCCCACCCCGCCGCGCTTCAGCGAAAAGCTCACCGCCAGCCTGCCGACCCAACGCAGCGTGGAGCGTCGGCCGCGTAGCGAGCTGACGGTGCAAGCGTTTCAGGCGCGCTACCTGCCCCATGGCATTCCGGTGGTCATCAGCAATGCCTTGCAGGACTGGCCGTTGTTCAAGCTCAGTCGCGAAGAATCCCTGGTGCATTTTGCCGAGCTGCAAGGCATCACCCGTCACGGCGACTACGTGAAGAAAACTTTCTCCACCGAGCGAGACTTCCGCTCCACGTCCATGGCCGATTTCATTGCTTCGCTGGACAACCCGGCGGTCAAGGGCGCCGATGGCGAACCGCCGGCCTACATGGGCAACAACATCCTGCCGGCGCAGTTGATGGAGCAAATCAACTACCCGCCCTATTTCGACCCGTCGCTGTTCATTCCACCGCGCATCTGGATCGGCCCAAAGGGCACCCTCACCCCGCTGCACCGCGACGACACCGACAACCTGTTCGCCCAGGTATGGGGCCAGAAAACCTTCACCCTCGCCGCGCCCCATCACCGCGAAGCCCTCGGCACCTGGTCCACGGCGCCCCAAGGCGGACTGGACGGCTGCGATTTCAACCCTGACGCGCCGGATTACCAGCGCTTCCCCCGCGCCCGTGACGTGACCTTCCTGCGGGTGACGCTGGAGGCCGGGGACCTGCTGTTCCTGCCTGAAGGCTGGTTCCATCAGGTGGAGTCGGTGTCCACTTCGCTGTCGGTGAATTTCTGGGTGAATTCGGGGCGTGGGTGGTGAGAGCTGACTTGGGGCAAGCTGCCTTTGTGGCGAGGGGATTTATCCCCGCTGGGCTGCGCAGCAGCCCCAAAACCTGGCAACGGTGATGAGGCATACAGTTTGAATGGGGCCGCTTCGCGCCCCAGCGAGGATAAATCCCCTCGCCACAGGTTTTGTGTTCGCGCCATGGGTGGCGCGAACATTCCATCGTGAAGATCGCTTCACCCAAATGAACTCCACGCACCTCATACCAGTCAGCAGGTAAAGCCCTCAACTCAAGGTGCTAGACCATGCAGATATCCCTCGCTCGACAGGTTGCCCTGGTCACCGGCGCCAGTTCCGGCATCGGTGCGGGCTCGGCCAAGGCATTGGCGGCGGCCGGTGCCGCGGTGGTGCTCAACTACCACTCCAGCGCCGGGCCGGCCGAAGCACTGGCCCGTCAGATCAACGAAACGGGTGGCCGCGCCGTTGCCATCGGCGCCGATGTGTCGAATGAGCAAGACGTCGAGCGGCTGTTCGCCCAGACCCTGGACGCCTTTGGTGCGCTGGACATTTTGATCGCCAATTCCGGCCTGCAAAAAGACGCCGCCGCCGTCGACATGAGCCTGGAGGACTGGAACACCGTGATCGGCGTCAACCTCACCGGCCAGTTCCTCTGCGCCCGCGCTGCACTGCGGATTTTCAACCAGCAAGGTATTCGCCAGGGCGTGTCCCGGGCCGCCGGCAAAATCATCCACATGAGTTCGGTGCACCAGCGCATCCCCTGGGCCGGTCACGTCAATTACGCAGCGTCCAAGGGCGGCGTCGATCTGCTGATGCAGAGTCTGGCCCAGGAAACCAGCCACCAGCGCATCCGCATCAACAGCATCGCGCCCGGTGCGATCCGCACGGCCATCAACCGCGAGGTCACCGAAGGGGAACAGGAGAAAAAATTGCTGGAGCTGATTCCTTACGGTCGTGTCGGCGATGTGGAAGATATCGCCAACGCAGTGGTCTGGCTGGCGTCAGACTTGTCCGATTATGTGGTGGGAACCACCTTGTTCATCGATGGCGGGATGAGCCTTTATCCGGGGTTTCGCGGCAATGGCTAACTATCACGAAACACAAAGCCCTATCGAGAACCACGGCATCATCGGCGACATGCGCAGTGCTGCGTTGGTGAATGACCGCGGCAGTGTCGACTTTTTCTGCTGGCCGGAATTCGACAGCCCATCGATTTTCTGCTCACTGTTGGACACGCCCGACGCGGGGATCTTTCAACTGGCCCCGGACCTGCCCCACGCCCGTCGCCAGCAAATCTACCTGCCTGACACCAACGTACTGCAAACCCGCTGGCTGAGTGATGGCGTGGTGGTGGAGATCACCGACATGCTGCCCATCGGCGACAGCGAGGACGACTTGCCGGTGCTGATGCGCAAGGTGCATATGACCGTCGGCCGCGCAACGTTTCGCATGCGCTGCGCGGTACGCCACGACTATGCGCGAGCCGCCACCACGGCGCGTCAGGACGGTGATCACGTCCTCTTCGAAGCAGCGCAACAACCGACCTTGCGCTTGTGTTCGGATCAGGCCATGACCCTGGACTGTCATGCCGCCATGGCTGAATTCACTCTGGAACAAGGCCAGACCGCCGAGTTCCTGCTGGGTGGCATCGACGACCCGCGCCTCACGAGCGACGCCAGCGCAATATGCCTGGAGCGAACCCTGGGGTTCTGGCGCGGCTGGATTGGCCAGTCCACCTATCGCGGGCGCTGGCGGGAAATGGTCAACCGCTCGGCCTTGGCCCTGAAACTGCTGACCTCACGCAAACACGGCGCCATCCTCGCCGCCGCGACCTTCGGCCTGCCGGAAACCCGTGGCGGCGAGCGCAACTGGGATTACCGCTACACCTGGATCCGCGATGCTTCCTTCACCGTTTACGCGTTCATGCGCCTGGGCTTCGTTGAAGAAGCTAACGCCTATATGCGTTTTCTGCGGGGCCGGGTCAGCGACTGCTGCGATCAGCCGATCAAACTCAACATTCTGTACGGCCTGGACGGCAGGTTGGAGTTACCAGAAGTCGAGCTGCCCCACCTCAGCGGCTTTGGTCATGCGCAGCCGGTGCGCATCGGCAACCTGGCCTACAAACAAGTGCAGCTGGATATCTTCGGCGAATTGATGGACGCGGTGTACCTGGTCAACAAGTACGGCGAAGCCATTTCCAATCAGGGCTGGAAACACGCCGTCAATGTGGTCGATCAGGTATGCGATATCTGGCAGGACAAAGACGTCGGCATCTGGGAAATGCGCGGCGAGAAGCAGCACTTCCTGCATTCGCGGCTGATGTGCTGGGTCGCCGTCGACCGCGCCATCCGCCTCGCGGTCAAACGCTCCTTGCCCGCGCCTTTCGCCCGCTGGGACCAGACTCGCCAGGCCATCTATGAAGACATCTGGACAAATTTCTGGAATGAGGAACGGCAGCATTTTGTCCAGCGCCTGGGCAGCACCGCTCTCGACGGTTCGATGTTGTTGATGCCGCTTGTGCGCTTCGTCAGCGCCCGCGACCCACGCTGGCTCTCGACCCTCGATGCCATTGAAAAAGACCTGGTGCGCGATGGCATGGTGTACCGCTACCGCAACGACGAAAGCGCCGTCGACGGCCTCAGCGGTATCGAAGGCTCGTTCGCCGCGTGTTCGTTCTGGTACGTCGAATGCCTGGCCCGCGCCGGCCGCGTGGAAAAAGCCCAGCTGGAGTTCGAACAACTGCTGCGCTACGCCAACCCGCTGGGCTTGTACGCCGAGGAGTTCGACAGCCACGGCTACCACCTGGGCAACACCCCCCAGGCTTTGACCCACCTGGCGCTGATCAGCGCCGCCAGTTTCCTGGACCGTAAATTGAGTGGGGACAAAACGCATTGGCAGCCGTGAACCGGGCTTGCGAGTGAACGCAATTCCCGCTTTTGTGGGAGCAAGGCTTGCCCGCGATGAAGGCGACTCGATTTCAGGACCGCGTCGCCTTCATCGCGGGCAAGCCTTGCTCCCACCCTGCACCACCAAAGCGCAGCACAACAAGTGGTGTATCTACTACCGCGTCGATTCTGCCACTTCGATGTCATCCAACGCTCGATTGGCCAGCAACGTACCCAGTTCAATCAACTGCTGAATCCCCAGCGCAACATGCCGCCGGGAACCTCCCAGCTCGAATGCCAGGTCACTGACCATGGCGTTGGCCGAAGCCAGGGTTTCGCTGAGGCTGGTCAGCACGGACTCGGTGTTGAGGCCCGGGACCACTGAAAATACCTGGCCGTCCCGGGTGTCGGGTTTGGCTGCGGGAGACAAGTGAACATTCAGCGCCCGATCGGCGGCTTCGCGGAGTTTTTTTGTGTCGAGGGTGGTGTAGGCGGACAGGTTTTCGGCTTTTGGGGAGGTGATCTTATCCATCGTGAAACTCCTAGCTTGAAATTGAGTTCACCGACCTCGCGACTTAAAGCGCTGAGGTTGGCGCGTGTGCGCCTGACATTGGACGGGTGACCAAACCCGGTCGCTGATTTTGCAGCGACCGGCACAGCCTATCCCCGCTGTTTCCGAACCGGCAACCGCCACGACTCGTCAGAAAATTCCGGCTCACCTATTTTTTTGTAGGAACTCCACACCCTTGTGGCGAGGGGATTTATCCCCTCACCACAGAGAACAGGGTGTAACGACTATCGCGTAGGCTCTGCCACTTCGATGTCATCCAACGCTCGATTGGCCAGCAACGTACCCAGTTCAATCAACTGCTGAATCCCCAGCGCAACATGCCGCCGGGAACCTTCCAGCTCGAATGCCAGGTCACTGACCATGGCGTTGGCCGAAGCCAGGGTTTCGCTGAGGCTGGTCAGCACGGACTCGGTGTTGAGGCCCGGGACCACTGAAAATACCTGGCCGTCCCGGGTGTCGGGTTTGGCTGCGGGAGACAAGTGAACATTCAGCGCCCGATCGGCGGCTTTGCGGAGTTTTTTTGTGTCGAGGGTGGTGTAGGCGGACAGGTTTTCGGCGCGTGGAGGGTTGGGGGTGATCTTGACCATTTGTGAAGCTCCATTCAAAAGTGGAGTTCGCCGTTTCCGCGACCAAGCAGGAGGGTGGCGAACTGTACGCAGGTTGGTCGACCAGGGAATGGAAACCCGGCAGGGCCAGAAGCCCTCCCACGCACAGTCAGCCATAAAGCAGACAGCCGCTCGCGCGGCACCGTGCGCCATTCTAAACCCGGGCGACCAAACCCGGTCGCTGATTTTGCAGCGACCGGCAAAGCCTAGCCCCGCCGTTTCCGAACCGGCAACCGCCACGACTCGTCAGAAAATTCCGGTTCACCTATTTTTTTGTAGGAACACCACACCCTTGTGGCGAGGGGATTTATCCCCGCTGGGCTGCGTAGCAGCCCCTCCAGAGGCCAATCCAATTCGCCAGACAGACCGAGTTGACCGTTTTCGGGGCTGCTACGCAGCCCAGCGGGGATAAATCCCCTCGCCACAGAAGCGGGCACCGATATTTCTCCATCTATCGCTACTACCTGTTTCAGGTTGCCAGCCCCGCAAACCCCTCCTAAGATCGATGCACTCAAGGGTGCAGCGGAGCTGCCCGATAAAACCCGATTCAAGGATCTGACATGACCCATGTAAAACGCTCTATCACCGCTGCGCCGCGAACAGGCCTGACCCGGGAAGACCTCTGGGAAGGCCAGGACAAGGGCCTGATCAAATGCTGGGAAATCGGCCGCGACCGGGCGCTGAAGTTTCCCGAGCTGGCGCAACGTTGCCTGGCCGGTGAATTGCCGGTGCTCGGCTGGAAAGGCGGTGTCAGCCGCAGCCTGAAGAAAAACGAAAAGTTCGGCTGCCTCAAATACCTCGCTCAATGGCAGGGCCTGCGCGGTGAAGACCTGGACATCGACCTGTCCCAGGACCGCACCCTGACCTGCTCCAGCACGAACATGATCGTGACCTTCACGCCAGATCGGGCCAAATACGTGAATCAGGAACCCGCATAACGGCAACCGAGCCGTGCAGGAGGTCGACATGAACCAGGCGCCCAGAATCAACTTCGCGGTGACGCCTCTGCTGCGCATCGCCTACGAAGAGCACGGCCCCGCCAGCGGTGCGCCGGTCATTCTGCTCCACGGTTTCCCTTACGACCCCAGGGCCTTTGATGAAGTCGCACCGGCCCTGGCCCTGCGCGGCTATTGGGTCATCGTGCCGTACCTGCGCGGCTACGGCCCGACCCGGTTCAATAACCCGAGCATCCTGCGTTCCGGCCAGCAAGCGGCGCTGGCCCAGGATCTGCTGGACCTGATGCAGGCACTCGCCATCCCTCAAGCAGCGTTGTGCGGCTACGACTGGGGCGGTCGGGCCGCGTGTATCGTGGCGGCGTTGTGGCCCGAACGGGTTCGCTGCTTGGTGACCGGGGATGGCTATAACTTGCAGGACATTCCCCGCTCGGCACAGCCGCTGGCCCCTGAGACCGAGCACAGATTGTGGTACCAGTATTACTTCCATAGCGCTCGCGGCGTCGAGGGCCTGACGCAGAACCGGCGCGAACTGTGCCAGTTGCTCTGGCGCCTGTGGTCACCCACCTGGAAGCGCGGCACAGCGCTGTTTCCCCTCAGTGCCCCGTCTTTCGACAACCCGGATTTCGTCGAGGTGGTGATTCATTCCTACCGCCATCGCTTCATGTACGCACCGGGCGACCCGACGCTGGAGTGGATGGAGGAACGACTGACCGCGCAACCGGCCATCAGTGTGCCGAGCATCTCCCTGTGCGGTGCCGACGATGGCGTTGGGCCTGCAGTTGAGTTCGACGAAGACGCCGAACATTTCAGCGGTTTCTACGAGCGTCGGGTGCTCAGCGGCGTCGGCCACAACATTCCCCAGGAAGCCCCCCAGGCCACGCTCAGGGCATTGCTGGATCTGCTTGAAGGCTGACCGCGAAACGCTCGCGATATGCCTGGGGCGTCACGCCCATGGCCCGCAGGAAACTGCGACGCAGGGTTTCTTCGCTGCCAAAGCCGCATTGCACTGCTACCCGTTTGATCGACAGTGCAGAGTCGGCCAACAGCCGGCGGGCGGTCTCCACGCGAATCAGTTCCACCGCCCGTGCCGGCGTCTGGCCGGTGTCGGCGCGGTAGTGACGCACGAAACTGCGCTCGCTCATCCCCGCCTCGGCCGCCAGATTCGGCAAGCCCAGGTCCAGGGTGAGGTTTTCCGCGATCCAGGCGTGCAGGTCGTCAAAACGACTGCCCTGATTCTGCAGTGACAAGGTCACGCTGAATTGTGATTGCCCGCCCGGACGCTTGAGGAACACCACCAGTTGCCGGGCGACTTCCAGGGCGATGGCGCGGCCTAAATCGTCTTCCACCAGGGCCAACGCCAGGTCGATGCCGGCCGTAACCCCGGCCGAAGTCCAGACCGGACCGTCGTTGATAAAAATCGGGTTGGGTTCGACCCGCAGTTGCGGGTGCTGCCTGGCCAGTTGTTCACAACGGGTCCAGTGTGTGACCACTCGCCGTCCGTCCAACCAACCGCTGGCGGCCAGCAGGAACGCCCCGGTACACACCGACGCCACGCGTCGCGAGCGCAGGCCATGGTCCCTGACCCAAGCCACCAGCGCCGTGTCCTTTGCCGCCTCGTACACCCCCCAACCGCCAGCGATGAGCAATGTATCGCTGCCTTCGCTCGGCAGCGGCTCGGCCAGCAGCGTCAGCCCCGCCGACGACATCACCGCCCCGCCGCCGGCAGCTATCACGGTCGGCGCGTAAGGCAACGGCAAGCCTTGCTGGCGTGCCAGATCATTGGCCGAAGCAAAGACCTGCAAGGGCCCGGTGACATCCAGCACCTGCACGTTGGCGAAGGCCAATACATGAACGGTTTTCGGTGGATTTTGCATATTGGCGTGATTCGTGGGTTTATTGGCGTATACGCCAGAGCCTACGGGCCTAAAGTTAAACCGTCCACCCTCAGGCATTACTTCAGGAGAAAGCGCCATGGCGTTGCAGATCGGTTTTCTGTTATTCCCCCAGCTTCAACAACTGGACCTCACCGGCCCTTATGACGTGCTGGCCTCGCTACCAGACGTGAAGGTGCACCTGATCTGGAAAGACCTGGCCCCAGTCACCGCCAGCACCGGACTGGTGTTACTACCGACCACCACGTTCCAAGACTGTCCGAAGCTCGATGTGATCTGCATCCCAGGTGGCAGCGGTGTCGGGCCGTTGATGGAAGACGAGCAGACGTTGACTTTCATCAAGCAACAGGCGGCCCACGCTCAATACATCACCTCCGTGTGCACCGGCTCACTGGTGCTTGGTGCGGCGGGCCTGTTGCGGGGTAAACGGGCCACCACCCACTGGGCCTATCACAGTTTGCTGCAACCCCTGGGCGCCACACCGGTCAAGGAGCGCGTGGTACGCGACGGCAACCTGTTCACCGGGGGTGGCATCACCGCCGGGATCGATTTTGCCTTGACCCTGGCGGCCGAACTGTTCGACCAAGACACCGCCGAACTGGTCCAGCTACAGCTTGAATACGCCCCGGCCCCGCCGTTCACCGCCGGCTGCCCGGACACCGCGCCGACCCAAGTGTTGGATGAAGCCAAACGGCGCGCAGCAGAGTCGTTTCGAGTGCGCTCGCAGATTACTCAACGAGCAGCGGCACGATTGGCGCTGCAATAACGATTAACGCCTGGAGAATCTCCTGCCGGGTCGATTCAATTCAGAACGGGCTGGCCGTCGGACGCACCACCAGTTCGCTGACGTCCACATCGGCCGGCTGCTCAATGGCGTAGGCAATCGCCCGGGCAATCGCCTCGGCGGGAATGGCGATCCGGCGAAACTCGTGCATCTCGGCGCGCCCGCCTTCATCGGAAATGCTTTCGGCCAACTCCGACTCGGTTACGCCAGGGGAAATCACCGTCACCCGCACGTCACCGCCAACCTCCTGGCGCAAACCCTCGGAAATCGCCCGCACGGCGAACTTGGTGGCGCAATACACCGCTGCGGTCGGGCTGACCGTGTAGGCACCAATGGAAGCGATGTTGATGAACTGGCCACTGCGCTGGCGTTGCATCAAAGGCAAACCGGCGGCGATGCCGTGGAGTACGCCACGAATGTTGACGTCGATCATGCGATCCCACTCGTCAACTTTCAGCGCCTCGAGTTTGGAGAGTGGCATGACCCCGGCGTTGTTGACGATCACATCGACCTTGCCGAATCGCTCGACAGCGAAGTCGATCAGGCTCTGGACGTCATCACGACGCGTCACGTCTACGGCTTTGCATGCTGCCTGCTGGCCCTCGGCTGCGAGTTCCTGCACCAGTGCCTGCAAACGATCGACGCGCCGCGCACCCAGCACCACTCGGGCGCCCTGGGCAGCCAGCAACCGTGCGGCGGCTTCGCCAATACCGCTGCTGGCGCCGGTGATGACCACAACTTTATTTTGAATAGCGGACATGATGGTTTCCTCGTCTGGAAGTATTGCCCCCCGTTGGGAGCGTTTTGACAGGTCCAGATTAAGGAGCAGATCCGTGTCTGGGTTAGCCGGATCCTCCTGCGCCCTTGCACGATCCTGTAGCGATAAAACCGACTCTGGTCGCCGGGCGTACAATCGGTTTTACTAGCGCGGTCCGCGCATTTGGCCAGGGAGATAGATCGGCATGTCGGTATCCACGCCCTTACACGTAGCGCCTGACGACGGCGTCAACCAGCGCCGTGCCGAACTGGCGGAACTAATGAAGCGCTTCGCCCCGGGATTCGGCGTTCATCCCACGGCCATCGAGGCCTTGCACCTGATCCGTAGCGACCAGCCAACCGAAGCCCTGCACACGGTCCACAAACCCGGTTTGTGCGTGATCGTCCAGGGGCGCAAAGAGGTTCGGCTGGCGGATGAATGTTACGTCTATGATTCGCTCAACTACCTGGTGGTCTCGGTTACCCTGCCGTTGGCTGGCCAGGTGATCGAAGCCAGCCCCGAGCACCCCTACCTGTGTATTCGTCTGGATATCGACCCGGCGCAGATCTGTCGTCTGATCGCCGACGCCAACCCCATCGAGGTACCGACCCAACGGACCGGTCGCGGGTTATTCCTGGACCGCATCGATGCGCCACTGCTCGATGCGGTGTTGCGCTTGCTGCGGCTGTTGGAGAGTCCAGACGATATCGCCACTCTCGCGCCCTTGGCCCAACAGGAGATTTTTTACCGACTGCTACGGGGTGCCCAGGGCCAGCGCTTGCACGAAATTGCCATCCCCGACACGCAAACCCACCGTATCAATCGCGCAATCGAGTGGCTCAACACTCATTATGCCGAACCGCTGAGCATCGATAGCCTGGCACAAATGATCAATCTCAGCCCTTCGGCACTGCATCATCGCTTTAAGGCCGTGACCGCCATGAGCCCGCTGCAATACCAGAAACAGCTGCGCCTGCAGGAAGCCCGACGGCTGCTGCTGGCGGAGAACAGCGACGTTTCGTCAATCGGCTACAAAATGGGCTATGAAAGCCCCTCGCAATTCAGCCGCGAATACAGCCGTCTGTTCGGCGCCTCGCCGAGCAAGGACATCGCCCGGCTGCGTGCCCAGCTCTTGCAGGCAAGTAGTGCCTGATCCCGTACACAAATAGGATCAGGCAAATCAGGGGCAGTATCTGTCTAATGGCACCTCCCTCCTCGCCCTTACTCTGAACTCATGCAGCAAGACAACCGTCCGGGCTGCAGCGGGTTCAGCAGATCGCGACATCTGAACGACCCGGCATTCAACCCCTTTGATACGACCGGAGTCATTGCCATGAAAACTTTCAGTTCCTTGATCGCCGTTACCACCTTCGTATTGAGCGTCAGTGCCTTTGCCCTGCCGAGCCAGCAGCAGGACCGTTTCTTTACCCAAACGTTGGGATATCAGAAGGCTGTGGCCGCTGACGGTTCGGACCGCACCATGGCGCGACGCCTGGCGTGATAGGTCGGCTTTTCTGCAGACGAAAAAAAACCCGCCGAGGCGGGTTTTTCCAAGACCATTACGACTCCCTGTCGATAGCCATCCTTGCAAGGTCGATCGTCCCTGATCCTGAAGCACTCCCTGTGCTTCAGTGGATGAGTACAGATTACGCATCGGATCCAAAACGCAACAGACGAGATAGTGACCATGACGTGTAAGACATTCGCTATAGCAGCCCTTCCGTAAACCCTTAGATTGCTCGGGCACTGAGGATCAGGCCTTGGCCAGGAATGCTTCGATGTTCGCCATCTGCTCGTCCCAGCCACGGCTGTCCATACGAAAAGCCTTAAGTCGGCGCGCCTCAGGGATACCGTTAAAACCCGACTCCACCACTTTGAGCAAAGTGCCGCCATCCATGTCTTCAAGTTCGAACTGAACCCTCGTTTCCGGTTCCTGGGAGTAGTCCACCTGCGGTTCAATGGCGTACGGATGCCAACGAAACGAAAAAACCCGCTCCGGCTCGACCCGCTCTACCGCAACGTCCCAGATGAGGTGTTCATAGCCTGGATAGGTGATCTGCCCCTGGGTACGGTCGCCCGCGACAAATCGCTTGCCCTCAAGCGCGACGCCGAACCACTGACCGAAGGCTTCGGCATTGGCCAAGGCCCGCCAGACCTGAGAGCGCGGTGCCTTGAGCAGAATTTTTCTTTCGATGCGATCGGATGAATGCATGAGTCACCTCCTGTGTTTAACAGTAGGCCTGTAAGACCACAAGGCCAACCAGAAAGTTGTATCGACGCAGCGTTTGGGTACACTCCTTCGGCATTTGTAACCCCATCAAGGAGAGATCGACCATGTCCCCACGCTTGTTTCTGGGCCTGACACCGCTGCTTTTTATCGGCGTCGTCCAAGCCAATGACTGCGCCAATGCGACCACCCAGGGAGCGATGAACCAGTGCGCAGCCCAAGAGAACAAAGCCGCTGACGACGAGCTGAACAGTCTGTACAAGCAGATCACTGCGCGTCTGAAAGATGACCCGCAGGCCAAGCAATTACTGGTCAAGGCACAGCGGGCCTGGATCAGCTTCCGTGACGCCGAATGCAATTTTTCTGCGTCCGGGGTCGAAGGGGGTAGCGTCTATCCGCTGATTCACAGCAATTGCACCACTGCCGTAACCAAGGCCCGGGTCGAGACGTTCAAGACCTACCTCAAGTGCGAAGAAGGCGACCTGAGCTGCCCGGTCCCTGGGGCTTGACCACCTGATGCAAAAAAAGGATGACCTCTTCAAGTCATCCTTTTTTAGGTACAAAAACAAAACCCCTACCTGCGTCAGCAGATAGGGGTTTCGGAATTTAATCTTGACGATGACCTACTCTCACATGGGGAAACCCCACACTACCATCGGCGATGCATCGTTTCACTGCTGAGTTCGGGATGGGATCAGGTGGTTCCAATGCTCTATGGTCGTCAAGAAATTCGGTAGCCGGTGCGTGCCTTGCGGTCACGTGCCAGCGAATGGGTATGCGATAGATTTGTGTGTTGTGCGAACTTTCGGTTCATAGCGTCTTCACACACCGCAATCTGGTGCCCTTGATGTATCGGGTCAACAAATTGCTTGGGTGTTATATGGTCAAGCCTCACGGGCAATTAGTATGGGTTAGCTCAACGCCTCACAGCGCTTACACACCCCACCTATCAACGTCGTAGTCTTCGACGGCCCTTCAGGGGACTCAAGGTCCCAGTGAGATCTCATCTTGAGGCAAGTTTCCCGCTTAGATGCTTTCAGCGGTTATCTTTTCCGAACATAGCTACCCGGCAATGCCACTGGCGTGACAACCGGAACACCAGAGGTTCGTCCACTCCGGTCCTCTCGTACTAGGAGCAGCCCCTCTCAAATCTCAAACGTCCACGGCAGATAGGGACCGAACTGTCTCACGACGTTCTAAACCCAGCTCGCGTACCACTTTAAATGGCGAACAGCCATACCCTTGGGACCGGCTTCAGCCCCAGGATGTGATGAGCCGACATCGAGGTGCCAAACACCGCCGTCGATATGAACTCTTGGGCGGTATCAGCCTGTTATCCCCGGAGTACCTTTTATCCGTTGAGCGATGGCCCTTCCATACAGAACCACCGGATCACTAAGACCTACTTTCGTACCTGCTCGACGTGTCTGTCTCGCAGTCAAGCGCGCTTTTGCCTTTATACTCTACGACCGATTTCCGACCGGTCTGAGCGCACCTTCGTACTCCTCCGTTACTCTTTAGGAGGAGACCGCCCCAGTCAAACTACCCACCATACACTGTCCTCGATCCGGATAACGGACCTGAGTTAGAACCTCAAAGTTGCCAGGGTGGTATTTCAAGGTTGGCTCCACGCGAACTGGCGTCCACGCTTCAAAGCCTCCCACCTATCCTACACAAGCAAATTCAAAGTCCAGTGCAAAGCTATAGTAAAGGTTCACGGGGTCTTTCCGTCTAGCCGCGGATACACTGCATCTTCACAGCGATTTCAATTTCACTGAGTCTCGGGTGGAGACAGCGCCGCCATCGTTACGCCATTCGTGCAGGTCGGAACTTACCCGACAAGGAATTTCGCTACCTTAGGACCGTTATAGTTACGGCCGCCGTTTACCGGGGCTTCGATCAAGAGCTTCGCGTTAGCTAACCCCATCAATTAACCTTCCGGCACCGGGCAGGCGTCACACCCTATACGTCCACTTTCGTGTTTGCAGAGTGCTGTGTTTTTAATAAACAGTCGCAGCGGCCTGGTATCTTCGACCGGCGTGGGCTTACGCAGCAAGTGCTTCACCCTCACCGGCGCACCTTCTCCCGAAGTTACGGTGCCATTTTGCCTAGTTCCTTCACCCGAGTTCTCTCAAGCGCCTTGGTATTCTCTACCCAACCACCTGTGTCGGTTTGGGGTACGGTTCCTGGTTACCTGAAGCTTAGAAGCTTTTCTTGGAAGCATGGCATCAACCACTTCGTCACCCAAAGGGTAACTCGTCATCAGCTCTCGGCCTTAGAATCCCGGATTTACCTAAGATTCCAGCCTACCACCTTAAACTTGGACAACCAACGCCAAGCTGGCCTAGCCTTCTCCGTCCCTCCATCGCAATAACCAGAAGTACAGGAATATTAACCTGTTTTCCATCGACTACGCTTTTCAGCCTCGCCTTAGGGACCGACTAACCCTGCGTCGATTAACGTTGCGCAGGAAACCTTGGTCTTTCGGCGTGGGTGTTTTTCACACCCATTGTCGTTACTCATGTCAGCATTCGCACTTCTGATACCTCCAGCAAGCTTCTCAACTCACCTTCACAGGCTTACAGAACGCTCCTCTACCGCATCACCTAAGTGATACCCGTAGCTTCGGTGTATGGTTTGAGCCCCGTTACATCTTCCGCGCAGGCCGACTCGACTAGTGAGCTATTACGCTTTCTTTAAAGGGTGGCTGCTTCTAAGCCAACCTCCTAGCTGTCTAAGCCTTCCCACATCGTTTCCCACTTAACCATAACTTTGGGACCTTAGCTGACGGTCTGGGTTGTTTCCCTTTTCACGACGGCGTTAGCCCCGCCGTGTGTCTCCCATGCTCGGCACTTGTAGGTATTCGGAGTTTGCATCGGTTTGTAAGTCGGGTGACCCCCTAGCCGAAACAGTGCTCTACCCCCTACAGTGATACATGAGGCGCTACCTAAATAGCTTTCGAGGAGAACCAGCTATCTCCGAGCTTGATTAGCCTTTCACTCCGATCCACAGGTCATCCGCTAACTTTTCAACGGTAGTCGGTTCGGTCCTCCAGTTAGTGTTACCCAACCTTCAACCTGCCCATGGATAGATCGCCCGGTTTCGGGTCTATTCCCAGCGACTAGACGCCCTATTAAGACTCGCTTTCGCTACGCCTCCCCTATTCGGTTAAGCTCGCCACTGAAATAAGTCGCTGACCCATTATACAAAAGGTACGCAGTCACCCAACAAAGTGGGCTCCCACTGCTTGTACGCATACGGTTTCAGGATCTATTTCACTCCCCTCTCCGGGGTTCTTTTCGCCTTTCCCTCACGGTACTAGTTCACTATCGGTCAGTCAGTAGTATTTAGCCTTGGAGGATGGTCCCCCCATATTCAGACAAAGTTTCTCGTGCTCCGTCCTACTCGATTTCATGACTAAGAGATTTTCGCGTACAGGGCTATCACCCACTATGGCCGCCCTTTCCAGAGCGTTCCGCTAATCTCAAAGCCACTTAAGGGCTAGTCCCCGTTCGCTCGCCACTACTAAGGGAATCTCGGTTGATTTCTTTTCCTCAGGGTACTTAGATGTTTCAGTTCCC
This sequence comes from Pseudomonas hefeiensis, assembly GCF_030687835.1. Lineage (NCBI taxonomy): Bacteria > Pseudomonadati > Pseudomonadota > Gammaproteobacteria > Pseudomonadales > Pseudomonadaceae > Pseudomonas > Pseudomonas hefeiensis. The sequence goes on along the minus strand of NZ_CP117449.1, from coordinate 1,932,562 downwards.
CTGGTTCGCCTCTTGCACCTATGTATTCAGTACAAGATAACCATCTTATGATGGCTGGGTTCCCCCATTCAGACATCTCCGGATCACAGTCTGTTTGCCGACTCCCCGAAGCTTTTCGCAGGCTACCACGTCTTTCATCGCCTCTGACTGCCAAGGCATCCACCGTATGCGCTTCTTCACTTGACCATATAACCCCAAGCAATCTGGTTATACTGTGAAGACGACATTCGCCGAAAATTCGCGATTAAACTCACAAATTTTACCTTAGCCTGATCCGTTACCAGTGAAAGTAACGTTCAGTCTATCTTTCTATCACATACCCAAATTTTTAAAGAACGATCTAATCAAAAGACTAGAAATCAACATTCAGCACCGTCTTGGTGGAATGCTCATTTCTAAGCTTTAAACGTTGGTACCAATCTGTAATGGTGGAGCCAAGCGGGATCGAACCGCTGACCTCCTGCGTGCAAGGCAGGCGCTCTCCCAGCTGAGCTATGGCCCCGTATCGCTACAGGGGACACCATGTGAAATTGGTGGGTCTGGGCAGATTCGAACTGCCGACCTCACCCTTATCAGGGGTGCGCTCTAACCAACTGAGCTACAGACCCAATCGTCTTCTTCAATGAATCAAGCAATTCGTGTGGGAGCTCATGGAGCAGCTGCGGTCGTCGATTAAGGAGGTGATCCAGCCGCAGGTTCCCCTACGGCTACCTTGTTACGACTTCACCCCAGTCATGAATCACACCGTGGTAACCGTCCTCCCGAAGGTTAGACTAGCTACTTCTGGTGCAACCCACTCCCATGGTGTGACGGGCGGTGTGTACAAGGCCCGGGAACGTATTCACCGCGACATTCTGATTCGCGATTACTAGCGATTCCGACTTCACGCAGTCGAGTTGCAGACTGCGATCCGGACTACGATCGGTTTTGTGGGATTAGCTCCACCTCGCGGCTTGGCAACCCTCTGTACCGACCATTGTAGCACGTGTGTAGCCCAGGCCGTAAGGGCCATGATGACTTGACGTCATCCCCACCTTCCTCCGGTTTGTCACCGGCAGTCTCCTTAGAGTGCCCACCATAACGTGCTGGTAACTAAGGACAAGGGTTGCGCTCGTTACGGGACTTAACCCAACATCTCACGACACGAGCTGACGACAGCCATGCAGCACCTGTCTCAATGTTCCCGAAGGCACCCTCCATCTCTGGAAAGTTCATTGGATGTCAAGGCCTGGTAAGGTTCTTCGCGTTGCTTCGAATTAAACCACATGCTCCACCGCTTGTGCGGGCCCCCGTCAATTCATTTGAGTTTTAACCTTGCGGCCGTACTCCCCAGGCGGTCAACTTAATGCGTTAGCTGCGCCACTAAGAGCTCAAGGCTCCCAACGGCTAGTTGACATCGTTTACGGCGTGGACTACCAGGGTATCTAATCCTGTTTGCTCCCCACGCTTTCGCACCTCAGTGTCAGTATCAGTCCAGGTGGTCGCCTTCGCCACTGGTGTTCCTTCCTATATCTACGCATTTCACCGCTACACAGGAAATTCCACCACCCTCTACCATACTCTAGCTCGACAGTTTTGAATGCAGTTCCCAGGTTGAGCCCGGGGATTTCACATCCAACTTAACGAACCACCTACGCGCGCTTTACGCCCAGTAATTCCGATTAACGCTTGCACCCTCTGTATTACCGCGGCTGCTGGCACAGAGTTAGCCGGTGCTTATTCTGTCGGTAACGTCAAAACACTAACGTATTAGGTTAATGCCCTTCCTCCCAACTTAAAGTGCTTTACAATCCGAAACCTTCTTCACCACGGGCATGGCTGGATCAGGCTTTCGCCCATTGTCCAATATTCCCCACTGCTGCCTCCCGTAGGAGTCTGGACCGTGTCTCAGTTCCAGTGTGACTGATCATCCTCTCAGACCAGTTACGGATCGTCGCCTTGGTGAGCCATTACCTCACCAACTAGCTAATCCGACCTAGGCTCATCTGATAGCGCAAGGCCCGAAGGTCCCCTGCTTTCTCCCGTAGGACGTATGCGGTATTAGCGTCCGTTTCCGAGCGTTATCCCCCACTACCAGGCAGATTCCTAGGCTTTACTCACCCGTCCGCCGCTCTCAAGAGGTGCAAGCACCTCTCTACCGCTCGACTTGCATGTGTTAGGCCTGCCGCCAGCGTTCAATCTGAGCCATGATCAAACTCTTCAGTTCAAACATCTTTGGGTTTTGAGAAAACCCTAAACTTGGCTCAGCAATCGTTGGTTACATCTTTGATTTCTCGCGGAGTAACTTGTGATGCTGATAATCTGTTGACTAGCAGTCTGACTCCACAAGCACCCACACGAATTGCTTGATTCAGTTGTTAAAGAGCGGTGGGTTGAGCCTTTCGTCTCAACCGAGGCGCGCATTCTACAGCGCCCGGTGTATCTGTCAAGCGGTTATTTTAAGAAGCTTTCAAAGTTTCCTCTTCAACTTCAACCACTTGCGCTTCCGATCTCTCGTTAGCGGGAGGCGAATTCTACAGCGTTACTCGCTGCTGTCAACACCTCTTTTTGACCGCTTCCGATCGAGAAGACCGAATCGTTAACGAAGCCATGTAAACCGCCCCACCAACTGCTTCCCAGGCTTCGATGATCTGAAGCCCTGCGCCGCCAAAAATCGTTTAACTCATTGAAACTCAAGGAGTTTTACGTTTCGACTGCGCCGGAAGTGGGGCGAATTATAGACGTCCAGGATTTGCCGTCAACCCCTAATTTGATTTTTCTATCCAGCCAGACGCACCCCGCTGAAATCCTCCTTATATATAGACGGAATCGCTGCGATTGCGCAGTATATTGCGCAAACCAGCCTTCCCCGCTTTTATCTTGGACGACTCTTAGTAATGACTCTCCCACATCGCAGCCTGGCAACCACCCTTTACCCGGTCGCCCTTCTATTGATTGCCATGGCATCCATCCAGTCGGGAGCTTCACTTGCCAAAAGCATGTTCCCGGTCGTGGGCGCACAAGGCACTACAACGCTGCGGCTTATCTTTGCCAGTCTCATCATGCTGTTGTTGCTGCGGCCATGGCGCGCCAAGCTCTCGGCTCAATCCCTGCGCACCGTAATCGTCTATGGGATGGCGTTAGGCGGCATGAACTTTCTTTTCTATATGTCGCTGCAAACGGTTCCGCTGGGAATTGCCGTGGCACTGGAATTTACTGGTCCTCTGGCGGTTGCCATTTACGCTTCGCGTCGGGCCATCGACTTTCTCTGGATTGCCCTGGCGATCACCGGCCTGCTTCTATTGATACCGACTGGAGCCTCCAGCAGCGGCATTGACCTGGTCGGCGCCGGTTATGCCCTGGGTGCGGGATTCTGCTGGGCGCTGTACATCCTGTTTGGCCAAAAGGCTGGCGCGGACAACGGCGTGCAAACCGCCGCACTGGGGGTAATGATCGCGGCCCTCTTCGTCGCGCCTATCGGTATCGTCCACGCAGGGGCCGCATTGCTGACGCCGAGCCTGATTCCAATCGCCATTGGCGTCGCCATCCTGTCCACTGCCCTGCCCTACACTCTGGAGATGATCTCCCTCACACGAATGCCAGCGCGCACCTTCGGCACACTAATGAGCATAGAACCCGCCTTCGGCGCGCTGTCAGGACTCGTGTTCCTCCAGGAGTACTTATCCCTGGCCCAATGGGCGGCCATCGGCTGCATCATCCTGGCGTCAGTCGGCGCAACGCTGACGATGGGTAGCGCCGCGAAGCCCGCCATCGCGGTTGATTGAGGCAGGATTTAAGGAAGCTCTGGTATTTACCACACATTTAGGCCATGTTTAGCCCGTAACCTAATGTCAGACATGGAATTTTCATACAGGACGTCACGAACGCTTAAAGCAAAAGCGAACACAATCGCACGTGGACATAAGATCTGCGGCGGTGATAAGGACGGGAATGAAACGAATTTTGATATTGATCGTTGTGCTTGCAATTGCGGGCTGCGCGGCGACCACGAGAACTGAAGTCAAACGCGGTAAAAAAGGCTTGCATATCAACTGTTCTGGCCTGTCCTCGTCCTGGGAGCAGTGCGCGGCCAGTGCCGCCAATTCATGCGCACCCAAAGGTTACAGGGTGATCGCAAAGTCGGGTGACGCCGTCGAGGAGCCGGGGGATTATCCTTTCGGACTCAACCCCGCCGGTTATACCAGTCGCAGCATGATCGTCATCTGTAGATGACCCTAGACCCAACCGAACTGTTCTTCGAACAGAATCGGTTGGGTCTCTCCCCTGAAGGCCTCAGCTAACGCCCTACATCAGATCGCTGCTGTCCGCGTGTTCAGCCATTGCAGCGCGTCGCCCTCCAGCAACGGGCTCAATCGACGCTGAACCTCGGCATGGTAGGTGTTGAACCAGTCTTTTTCATCCTGGGTCAGCAAGGACGGCTCCAGGCAGCGAGTGTCGATCGGGCACAGGGTCAGGGTTTCGAATTCGAGAAACTCGCCGAACTCGCTGCTCCCCCCCTCACGATTCAACACCAGGTTTTCGATGCGCACACCCCAACGGCCCGGACGATAAGTACCCGGTTCGATAGAGGTGATCATGCCCGCTTGCATCGCGGTCTGCGGCGCGGCGGCGGCCTGATAGGCAATCACCTGCGGACCTTCGTGAACGTTGAGGAAATAACCGACGCCGTGACCGGTGCCGTGACCGTAATCCACCTGCTCGGCCCAGATCGGCGCCCGGGCGATGGCATCCAGCAACGGCGACAGAATGCCCCGTGGGAATTTGGCGCGAGACAAGGCAATCACGCCCTTGAGCACGCGGGTGCAATCACGCTTCTGCTCCACGGTGGGCGTTCCGACCGGCACCATACGGGTGATATCGGTGGTGCCGCCCAGGTATTGGCCGCCAGAATCGATCAGCAGCAAGCCATCGCCCTCGATGACCGCATGGGCTTGCTCCGTGGCGTGGTAATGGGGCATCGCGCCGTTGGCGTTGAACGCGGCGATGGTATTGAAGCTCAGGGAGACAAACTCCGGCCGGCGTGTACGGGCCGCGGTCAGGTGCTCATCGATGGTCAGTTCGGTGATGCGCTCGCGACCCCAGGCGCTTTCCAGCCAGGCAAAGAACTCGCAGAGCGCCGCGCCGTCCTGCTCCATGGCCCGGCGGATGTGCTCGGCGTCGGCCGGGCTTTTACGAGACTTGGCCAGCGTCGTTGGATTGAGTCCCTCGACCAGCTTCACGCCACTGTCCAGATTATCCAGCAAACCGACCGTGACCCGCGCCGGATCGATCTGCAGGCTCGCGCCACTTGGTACTTCCCGCAATGCGACCGCCGCTTCGCTGTAATCACGCAAGGTCACACCGTCCTGTTCAAGAACAGCACGCAGTGGTACATCGACCTTATCCAGGGCCACGAACAGCGTTGCCTGTTGCTGGCTGATCAAGGCAAAGGAAACGAATACGGGGTTGAACGACACATCCGCGCCGCGCAAGTTGAACAGCCAGGCAATGTCATCGAGCGTGGCGATGAAATGCCAGTCAGCACCACGCTCCTTGAGAGTTTCACGCAGTTTGGCGAGTTTCTCGACCCGGCTGACGGTCGCCTGCGGCGGCAGATGCGCGTAGACCGGTTGATCCGGCAGGCTTGGGCGATCGCTCCAGATTTCCTTGAGCAGATCAATGTCGGTGCGCAATCGCGCCCCACGCGCCTCAAGCTTGCCGCTCAGGGTCCGGGCAGAGGCCACAGCCATGACCGCGCCATCAACCGCCACCGCTGCGCCTTCAGGCGTCTGTTCGGCCAGCCAATCCAGGGGGCCGGCCTGACCGGGAATGAGCTTGACCAGTTCAATACCGCTGCCTTCAAGTTCCTTGGTGGCCTGCTCCCAATAACGGCTATCGGCCCAGACGCCAGCGAAGTCCGCCGTGACGATCAGAGTCCCCACCGACCCATGAAACCCCGATAACCATTGCCGTCCTTGCCAATAGCCCGGCAGGTATTCCGACAGGTGCGGGTCGGCCGATGGCACCAGCAGCGCGTAAATGCCTTCGCGATTCATCAACTGGCGGATTTGGGCCAGGCGCTGGGGAACCAGTCCTTGGGTCAAAGGCTCGGTACTCATCGTTTCTCCTGCTCGTAAATAGTGTTGTTCGCTTGCACCAAGGGTTCTGGAAATCTGCCGCAGCGACTGATCAGCGAGCTTAACAGGCATCCGCCCCAAGCTCAGCCCTCAGCCGATGCTTTCGAGTAGCAACGGATATAGCGAGGCAACCAATAATAGCGCCATCCCCCAGTTGAACAGGCGCAGCCAGCGACGATCACGCAAAAGATTGCGCAACAGGCTGCCGCACACCACCCACAGGCTTACGCTCGGCAGGTTGATCAGGGCAAACACCGCGGCGATAACCACCACATTGAAGAAATAACCTTGAAGCGGCGTGTAGGTGCTGATGGCTCCGATGGCCATGATCCAGGCCTTGGGATTGACCCACTGAAACGCCGCCGCCCCCCAATAGCTGATGGGCGTGCTATCCCCTGGCCGGCTCTCAGAGACCGGCCCGGAGTGGGCGATTTTCCACGCCAGGTACAACAGGTAGCTCGCACCTACGTAGCGCAGCACGGTGTAGAGCAGAGGATAGGTCTGGAACACCGCGCCCAGGCCAAGGCCCACCGCCAGCACCAGGGAAAAGAAGCCGCAGGTGATGCCCAGCATGTGAGGAATGGTGCGGTTGAAACCGAAGTTGACGCCCGAGGCCAGCAACATGGTGTTGTTGGGACCGGGGGTGATCGAGGTCACCAGGGCAAACAGGGCGAAGCCCAGCAACAGGTCTAGCGAAAGGGTCATGGCAGGCGTATCCATTGGGACGGTGAGTCAATTCATGACCCTACCCCACGTCCTGATCCAAACCCATGGACAGTTAGGCAAAACTTCGAGCGGTACAGTCCCTCAGCTCGGCCGCCCTGGCAGCTTCATGGCTCGCTCGGCACTCATTTGCCCTTGGTCGTCGAAACCTACGTTTTTCTGCGAAGGACCGAGCAACTCGGCTTTTTTCGCGTGATACTCGTCGAACGAAAGGCCCCGGCGATTCAAGGCTTCAAGGGCCAGTTCCCGGGTTTCTTCGGCGGTGTAGGGGCGTAACTCCGGCGACGAAGAAGCACAACCGCTCAATACAGTGGCCGTCAACAGCAGCAAAACAGCAAAAGTCCGATTCATGGCGAGTATCCAGTGTTCTGAAGTGAGGCGATGAACAAAGGCTACCCGCCGACTCTGCGCGGCAGAAATCAACCCTTTTGATAGTGGGTATTGCTGCCTCGGATCATCCGCTGCACTTAACCGACCAACTGGCAATGCAGCGCGTTGTCGGCACTGCGCTCGATGTTACGCAACACCTGGAACGAGCCGAATGTCACGGCCTTGGCCCTATGGGCCTGGATCAGCCGCCAGAAATCCTGCTCACCGCGCTCGAAACTCTGAAACGCCGCTTCGCCCGCCTCACGGTTTTGCCAATGCAAATAGTTGAGAACCCGTCGTCCGTCCTCGCTGACCTGGATACTGGCACTCAGAAATCCCGCTTGCCCCCGTGCCAGGCGCTCGGTCTGTTCTGACAGGGCCGTCACCAGCGCCTGTTGCCATTGAGGTTCGATGTCGAACTCCATCAACTGGGTAAAACTCTGATTGTTCCTTGGTGATTGCATGAAAGGTCCTCGCTGTACGTAGGGCGGATCTTGCGGTCCGATGGCGTGCAGGGTAAAACCTCCAGTTAACTCAAGGTCAAGCAGAGAATGCAGGTGATGACACAGATAAACGTCCACCAGGAACTCACCGTCGGCCAAGTGGCCGCCCGCAGTGGCGTGGCCGTCACTGCCCTGCACTTCTATGAATCCAAAGGGCTGATCAAAAGCAGCCGTAACCAGGGCAACCAACGCCGCTATCCTCGGGAAGTGTTGCGGCGTGTGGCACTGATCAAGGTCGCCCAAGGCTTGGGCATTCCGTTGGCCGAGATCGGCAGCGCCTTGAAAACCTTGCCGGACGACCGCGCCCCAACGGCGAGCGACTGGAAGATCCTCTCGGCGCAGTGGAGCCGCGAGCTGGATCAGCGCATCAACCAGTTGATAGCGCTGCGCGATCGACTCAACGGCTGCATCGGCTGCGGTTGCCTGTCGATGGAAGGTTGCCCGCTGCGCAACCAAGGCGATGTGTTGGGCAAGCGCGGGCCGGGAGCGCATCTGCTGGACGCGCCGTGAAACGTTCGTCGGGTCATGCGCCGCACCCAAGTCGCTGTCCTATAGTGGATGGGCGCAAAACGGCGAGGCCCTCTTCGCCTCCCCATAACAACAAGGAGAAACGTCATGGGTGTCAAAGCCATTCCTGAAGGTTTCCACAGCATCACGCCCTACCTGGGCATTCAAAAAGCCGCTGAAGCCATCGAGTTCTACAAAAAAGCCTTCAATGCCACCGAGGTCATGCGCCTGGCCATGCCGGACGGCGGCGTCGGTCATGCCGAGCTGCGGATCGGCGACTGCCCCATCATGCTCGGCACGCCTTGTGATCAAGGGCCGTTGCGTAACCCCGAACAATCGGTGCCGGTAGGCCTGCATCTCTATGTCGAAGATGTGGACAATGCGTTCGCCCAAGCGATTGCCGCCGGTGGCACGGTGATATCCGAGGTCAAGGATCAGTTCTATGGTGATCGCAGCGGCACCTTGAAAGACCCCTATGGGCATGTGTGGTTTCTGGCGACGCACAAGGAGGATCTGACGCAGGAACAGATTGAACAGCGGGCCAGGGAGATGTTTCAACAGCAGGGCTGACGGCTAACCTGCTCTTGTGGCGAGGGGACCTATCCCCTTGCCACAGTTTTTTGCGTTTTCCGTCCATCCGGTTGCCCCAATAAACGTGGAAATACATCCAGTTCGCAAACGCGAAACATTTTCTTTCAGCTTTCGCTTCGGGATTTCCATTGCTCGTTCGTCTTAATTAGATGCAGCAGGTCGCGTCGGCAAAAGCCACGGCCGGCTTTTCAGGGTTCAGGGGATTACGAAGCCCCTAATACCGAACCTTTCATCGAATCAAGACGTTCAAATCATGTCGAAGAAATCCCGCTCCAAACTCTGGTTCCTGGTTCATAGTTGGCTGGCACTGCCCATCTGGTTTTTCGTACTCATCGTTTGCGTCACCGGCACGCTGGCGGTGGTCAGCCAGGAAATCGTCTGGCTGGTCAATCCCGAGATGCGCGCCAGCAAACCCTCGGACGACGCAACGCTGCTCAGCTACGATCAGGTCGTCGCCGCCATCAAGCAAGCCCAGCCGCAAACTCAAGTGCAGAGCATCGTGCGCCCGGATGAGTCGCATTTTGCCCTGGAGGTCGGCGTGACCTACCCCGACGGGCGCCCCGACAAGATCTACGTCAACCCTTACAGCGGCATCGTCCAGGGCTCGGCGCCGACGTTCAATTTCAGAGGCTTTACCCGTGCCCTGCATGGCTGGTGGCTGGTACCGTTCACCAACGGTTTCAGTTGGGGCTGGTACCTGGTGTCACTCCTCGGCCTGCCGCTGCTGGCATCCCTGGTGACCGGGCTGGTGGTCTACAAGCGTTTCTGGAAGGGGTTTTTCCGTCCGACCCTGCGGATCCGCCACGGCGCACGCATTTTCTGGGGGGATTTCCATAGGCTCAGCGGTATCTGGTCGATCTGGTTCATCGCGGTCATTTCCATTACCGGCACTTGGTTCCTGATCCAGGCGCTACTGTCGGACAACCAGATTTCCATTTCCAGCGCACCGGTCATCCCGGTGGTGTCGCGTGAAAGTGTTCCGCTGTCAGCCGAAGGGGTTGCGCCGCCGCAACTGAACCTGGACCGTGCGATTGAAATCGCCCAGCAACGCATCCCTGGCCTGGAAACGAGCTTCGTCAGCCTGCCCGGCAACGCCTATAGCCATCTGGAAATCGGTGGACGCGGTTGGTATCCACTGATGTTCCAGACCGCCACCATCAATCCCTATAACGGTGAGGTCGCCGCCTCGCGACTGCTGTCGGACCGCACAGCGCTGGAGTTCGTCACCGAATCCATGCGCCCGTTGCACACTGGGGACTTCGGCGGCCTCTGGATCAAGCTCATCTGGTTCTTCTTCGGTTTGATCATGAGCATGATGGTCCTCAGCGGGCTGCTGATCTGGACCAAACGCACCGCCCTGGCCACCGCAAATGCCTTCAAGCGCAGCCAAAAACCTTCCCGGAAAGCCCAACCTGCGCCGTTATTGCAGCCGTCCATCCACCGTGAATCAGCGGAGGGCAACCTGTGACCCCTTCCACCACCGCACCGCCATCGCGCCTGAGTGTGTTCTGGCGCAAATGGCGCTTCCACCTCAACGTGCTGCTCTTGCTGATTCCCCTGGGTTTCATGCCCAAGTACTTCTCCGAAGCCGCGTTATTCCGCGGCGATGCCGGGCTGGGTGAGCGGGAGGTCGGTGAAGTCCAGGTCGGCCCCTGGAGCTTGCGCCTTGCAGAATTTCGCGACGAAGCGCCACGCCTCAATGGGCCGGCAGGGCCTATGAAGCACTTCACTGCCGCGCTGTGCCAACGCTGCATCAGCCAGGTCAAGGCTACTTATCTGCGCATCGGCAAACCTCGCAGCCTGCGGGCCGCCGGGGTGATTTTCTTCGGTTCGCCCTATCGCATGGGCACCTTGTTGCCGGTGCCGCAAAAGACCCGGCCCGACGCTGAGTTGTGGATCACCCTTGAAGGCTGGGACGGTTCGATGCACCAGGCTTCCATTCCCCTGAGCCAGGCCTCGCCGGCCACCATCGCCTGGCTGAAAACCCAAGGAACCCAACCATGATTGCCCGCCGCTATCTCAACAGCCTGGCGCTGCTGCTCTGCGCAGGCGCCAGCAGCAACGCCCTGGCCCACAACCCGATGTGTGAATGCAAAGCCATTGATGCCGAGCAGATCCAGTGCACTGGCGGTTTTTCCGATGGCAGCGGCGCGCCCGGGGTGACCCTGGATGTGATCGGCTATGACGAAACCATCCTGGTGCCGGGCAAGCTCGGCGCCGATTCAACGCTGACGTTCAAGAAACCCAATGCCGAGTTCTACGTACTCTTCGACGCCGGCCCCGGCCACGTGGTGGAAATCGACCAAGCCGATATCGAGGCCCCATGAGTAATCCCACCACCCAAGTGATCCGCCCCGCCGGCGCCGGCCATGAAACCCTGTATGTGTTGCTGCTGTGCCTGATCATCGTTCTGATGGCCGGATCGGTGGTGGCCTGGCACGGTGAAACCCGGGACGTCAGCCATGTGCCTGCCCATCAGCTCGACGCCCGCCGCGATCTCAGCGCCGCCGAGCAAGGCATCTATGCCGATCTGCGGGTGACCCTGGATGAGATCCGTCTGCTACGCGAAGAACAGCAGTCCCTGCCAACCCCGCAAATCCTCGCCGAAGAAGGCTTTGCCCCGTTCGCTCAGGACGCCAGTTCCGTCAGCCGAGGCGGACATGTCTGGCGGCAAGTGGAGAACCGGGCCTACTTCGGCGCCAGTGCAAATCCATCCGTCGCCGGTTCATTTCTGATGCGCATCGACGAAGCATCCGACGCCGCCCCGGACATCTGGCTCAATCGCGACAACAGCGTCGCCGTCTCCAGCGATCTGGACGATACCGCCTTGTCCGCCGCCGGCTGGAAACAGATCGTCGCGCAGTTCGACGCCGGCGTAACGCGCCAGCATCGGCACTGACCCCACGCCCTCATTCGAGAGAAGACCGTTTGCCCATGTCTATTGCATTCCAACGCCGTCCCTTGCTGGGCCTTCTGCTGATCGGCCTGCTCGCCTGCCTGTTCACCCCACTGGCCAGCGCCGAAGCGGCCAAGCGCCTGCGTATCGGCATCACCCTGCATCCTTATTACAGCTACGTGGCCAACATCGTCGGCGACAAGGCCGAAGTGGTGCCGCTGATCCCGGCCGGTTTCAACCCCCACGCCTACGAACCTCGTGCCGAGGACATCAAGCGCATCAGCGGTCTCGATGTGATCGTGCTCAACGGCGTGGGCCATGACGATTTCGCCGACCGGATGATCGCCGCCAGCGAAACCCCGAACGTGAACGTGATCGAAGCCAACGAAAACGTACCGCTGCTGGCCGCCACCGGGATCGCCGCCCGGGGCGCCGGCAAGGTTGTGAACCCGCATACTTTCCTGTCCATCAGCGCCTCCATTGCCCAGGTCAATAACATCGCCCGGGAACTGGGCAAGCTTGATCCGGACAACGCCAAGGTCTACACCCAGAACGCCCGCGCTTATGGCAAGCGCCTGAGGCAAATGCGTGCTGCGGCCCTGGCAAAGCTGACCCAGGCCCCCAATGCCGAGTTGCGGGTCGCCACGGTCCACGCCGCCTACGATTACCTGTTGCGCGAATTCGGCCTGGAGGTCACCGCCGTGGTCGAGCCGGCCCATGGCATCGAGCCGAGCCCTAGCCAGTTGAAGAAGACCATCGACCAACTGCGCGAACTGGACGTGAAAGTGATCTTCTCGGAGATGGACTTTCCCTCCACCTACGTCGACACCATCCAGCGGGAGTCGGGGGTAAAACTGTACCCGCTCTCGCACATTTCCTACGGCGACTACAGCGCCGAGAAGTATGAAAAGGAAATGACTGGCAACCTCGACACCGTGGTCCGGGCCATTCAGGAGTCCGGCGCATGACTGTCCAGGAAACGCTCACCTTGCAACACGTCGGTCCCTTGATCGAGTTCGGCGACGTCAGCCTGAACCTGGGCCGCACTACGATTCTCGACGCTGTGACCTTCCAGGTGCAGCCCGGTAGCATTCATGCACTGGTGGGTCCGAACGGCGGCGGCAAGAGTTCGCTGATCAAGACCTTGCTGGGACAGATGCCCCACCAGGGACGCTTGAGCCTGCAATGGCCGGGTGAGCCCGGTGTCATCGGCTATGTGCCCCAGGCCCTGGAATTCGACCGGGGCCTGCCTATGACCGTGGATGATTTCATGGCAGCGATGTGCCAACGCCGGCCGGCCTTTCTCGGCCTGAGCAAGCATTACGTCGGCGCCATCGGCCAGGCCCTGGAACGGGTCGGCATGCAGGACAAACGCAAGCGTCGCATGGGCGCGCTGTCCGGCGGCGAGCGCCAGCGGGTGTTGTTGGCCCAGGGGCTGATTCCCGCGCCGCAACTGCTGGTGCTGGATGAACCGATGTCAGCGCTGGACGAGGCCGGCATCCAGGTGTTTGAACAACTGCTGCGAGACTGGCGCCAAGCCGGGATCACGGTGCTGTGGATCGAACACGACCTGGAAGCCGTCGGGCGCCTGGCTGACCGCGTCACCGGCCTGAACCGCCGCGTGCTGTTCGATGGCCCGCCGCGCCAGACCCTGACGCCGGAGCGCTTGCTGACGCTGTTTTCCACTCACCCACGCCAGAACGGGAGCGCCACCTGATGAGTTACGAAGCCTTTCGTTTGATGGTCCAGGGCTGGGCGTCGTCTGGCTACCTGCCCGAAGCGCTGGCTTACGGGTTTGTGGTCAATGCGTTGCTGGCCGGGCTGCTGATCGGTCCGGTCCTGGGTGGCCTCGGCACACTGGTGGTGGTCAAGCGCTTCGCGTTTTTCTCCGAAGCGGTGGGCCACGCGGCGCTGACCGGCGTGGCGGTCGGCATCCTGCTCGGCGAACCCTACACCGGGCCCTACGGCAGCCTGTTCGGCTATTGCCTGCTGTTCGGCATCCTGCTCAATTACCTGCGCAACCGCACCGGTCTGGCACCGGACACGCTGATCGGCGTTTTCCTCTCGGTGTCCCTGGCCCTGGGCGCCAGCCTGTTGCTGATCCTGGCGGGCAAGATCAACGTGCACATCCTGGAGAACGTGCTGTTCGGCTCGGTGCTGACGGTCAATGGCAATGACCTGCTGGTGCTGGCGGTGGTCGGTTCACTGGTGATGGCTTTGGCGTTGCCGCTGTACAACCGCATCATGCTCGCCAGTTTCAACCCGCAACTGGCGGCGGTGCGCGGGGTAGCGGTCAAGACACTGGATTACCTGTTCGTGGTGTTGGTGACGCTGATCACCGTGGCGGCAGTAAAAGTCATCGGCGCGATTCTGGTGGGGGCCTTGCTGGTGATTCCGGCAGCAGCAGCGCGTCTGCTCAGCCAGTCGCTGAAAGGGTTTTTCTGGTGCTCCGTGCTGATCGCAACCGTCAGCACCCTGTGCGGGATTCTCGCGCCGATTGTCTTCGACCTGCCGATCCCGTCCGGTGCCGCGATCATTCTGGTGGCCGGCATCGCATTCGCCCTGGCCGCCATCGCCCGGGGTGTTGTCCCCAGCCTCAAAGGGAATCTTGGATAAATGGTTTTTTCATTGCGACAACTGGCATTGGCCGTGGCCCTGTGTGGTCTGGTAACCAGCCCTTCTTTCGCCGCCGAAGGCAAACCGGTGCGCCTGCTTGCTTCGTTGCCGGTCACCTACGGCTTGGGTGAGGCGTTGCTCAAGGGCACTGATGTCAGCCTGGAGCGCGCCACCCCGGCCAATCTGCCCGGTACGCGCCAGAATGCCTACTTCAGCGGCCGTGGTGCGCCGGCGCTGAGCAAACTGGCCCGCGATGCCGACGCCGTCATAGGTCTGCGCTCGTTGTGGCCGGATGATCCGCTGTACCCCATGGCCCGACGCAGCAACATCCGCATCGTCGAAGTCGATGCTGCCCGCCCGGTGGACGGCGCCCTGCCCGGCATCGCCGTGCAATCGGGGTCGGTCGATGGCCTGGCGAGCCAACCGTGGATGGCCAGCCATAACCTGGGGCGGATGGCTGATGTAATCGCCGCCGACCTGGTGCGCCTGGCGCCAACGGCCAAACCGAAGATCGACGCCAACCTGGCGGCGCTCAAGCAACGCCTGCTAAAACTCAGCGCCGACAGTGAAAAGCGCCTCGCCAGTGCCGACAACCTGAGCGTGGTCAGCCTGAGCGAGCATTTCGGTTACTTGATCAGTGGCTTGAATCTGGACGGAATCAGCACCGATGCCCGACCCGACGCCGAATGGACACCCGAAGCCCTCCAGCAGCTGACCGCCACGTTGAAAGACAACGACGTGAAGCGGGTGCTGCATCATCGTCAGCCCTCGGATACCGTGAAAGCGGCCATCACCGAGGGCGGCAGTCAGTTACTGGTCCTGAGCACCGACGCCGCCGATCCCGTGGCGGAGCTGGAAAGCAATGTGGACCTGGTCATCACGGCGTTGACAGAGGGCTGACAGCAGGAATGCGATCCACTGTGGGAGCAGCTTGCTCGCGATAGCGGTGGTACAGCCAGCAAAGATGTTGGATGTGCCGGCCTCATCGCGAGCAGGCTCGCTCCCACAAAAAATTTGCAGCGGACCCAGAACTCAAGTCCATCACAGATGAATTGTGGGAGTGGGCTTGCTCGCGATTGCGGTGGATCAGGCGACATCAATGCTGACTGTGCCGACTTCATCGCGAGCAGGCTCGCTCCCACAAGGGATTTGCAGCGGACCCAGAACTCAAATCCATCACAGATTAATTTGTGGGAGCGGGCTTGCTCGCGAAAGCGGTGGATCAGGCAACATCAATGCTGACTGTGCCAGCCTCATCGCGAGCAGGCTCGCTCCCACAAGGGGTTTGCATCGGACCCAGAACTCAAATCCATCACAGATGAATTTGTGGGAGCGGGCTTGCTCGCGATTGCGGTGGATCAGGCGACATCAATGCTGACTGCGCCGGCCTCATCGCGAGCAGGCTCGCTCCCACAAGGGATTTGCAGCGGACCCAGAACTCAAGTCCATCACAGATAAATTGTGGGAGCGGGCTTGCTCGCGATTGCGGTGGATCAGGCGACATCAATGCTGACTGTGCCGGCTTCATCGCGAGCAGGCTCGGCTCCCACAGGTTTAATCGCGGATGCTCGCAGATTCTGTGTTCACCACAAATCCACTGTGGGAGCGAGCCTGCTCGCGATGAGGCCGGCACATCCAATATCTTTGCTGGCTGTACCACCGCTATCCCCCGGTGTCAGGCTAGTTGTCGCCTCTCCAGATTCCTAAAAGCATTTCGGGGGCGGCAAGAGTATGGTCATGCCTTTCTATTCACCTGAACGTAAAGCCGCACTACTGAAAATGATGCTTCCGCCCCTTAGCCTCTCCGCAAAAGAGGTCGCGCGCCGCGAGGGTTGTAGCGATTTTTCTCTCTATCAATGGCGCAAACAGGCTGCTGCCCGAGGCTCTCAATTGTCCGAAAAAAAGCAACCGATAGAGAACTGGTCAGCTGAGTCAAAACTGACAGCGATCATCGAAACATCAGCACTGTCGGAACTGGAACTGGGTGAATATTGCCGCCGCATGGGCATTTTCCCTGAGCAGATTGCCGCTTGGCGCAACGCGTTTATCACCAACAGCGCCAATCAGCCTACAGCTAAAAAAGTTGATGCCGCGCAAGTGCGCGAAGACAAGAAACGCATTCAACAACTGGAGCGTGAACTGCGCCGCAAAGATGCCGCTCTCGCTGAAACCGCAGCCCTGCTGGTGCTGCGAAAAAAGCTCAATGCCTACTGGGGGAGCGACGACGGGGACAACTGACCTTGTTGCCAGAACGGTATTTACTCGTGGGCTGGCTCAACGAAGCCATCACGGCGGGCGCCCGTAGGGCGCCTGCTTGTCAGGAAGTTGGTATTTCGCTCAGGACGCTGCAACGCTGGAGCTTACCGTCCGAAATCCTCGCCGATGGCCGTACGACAACGGTCAGGCCAATACCCTGTAATGCGCTCAGTGAGTTGGAGCGCCAAAGCATCCTGATGCTGTGCAACAGCAAAGCCTATGCTCATCTGCCGCCGAGTCAGATCGTTCCGCAATTGGCAGATGAAGGGCGCTATCTCGCTTCGGAAGCCACGTTTTATCGGGTGCTCAAGGCTGCGGACCAACAGCAACATCGGTCGCGAGCCAAGAGACCACAGCATCATGCTGCACCGACGACGTATGCCGCGACGTCGGCCAATCAGGTGTGGTCCTGGGATATTACCTATCTGCCCACGCCGATTCGTGGGCAGTTTTACTATCTCTACTTGATCGAGGACATCTACAGCCGCAAAGCCGTGGGCTGGGAAGTCTACGAAGCAGAAAGCGGAGAAAAAGCGGCGGTATTACTGCAGCGAAGTGTGACTCAGGAAAAATGTTGGCAGCAGCCGTTGGTGCTCCACTCGGATAATGGCGCGCCCATGAAGTCGGTGACCCTGCTGTCCAAGATGTACGATTTGGGCATTACGCCTTCGCGAGGGCGACCTCGCGTCAGCAACGACAACCCTTATTCCGAGTCGTTGTTCAGAACATTGAAATACTGTCCGCAGTGGCCCTTGGGCGGGTTTGACAGTCTGGATGATGCACGTGTCTGGGTGCGGGACTTTATGGTCTGGTACAACACCGTGCATCGCCATAGCAGAATCCGCTTCGTCACCCCGGCCCAGCGTCATGAAGGTAAGGACAATGAAGTCCTCGCCCGCCGCGACACTGTTTACAGATTAGCTAGAGCGAAAAATCCTGGACGGTGGTCAGGAGAAACACGCAATTGGAGGCCAGTAGGGACGGTGTATCTGAACCCTGAAAGAGAGCTTACTGTGACTGCAAAAGTGGCATAACAAAACGGTGTACGCGACAACTACCTTGAAAAACGCCGCTATCGCGAGCAGGCTCGCTCCCACAGTTTTGATCGCGGATGCTCGCAGACTCCGCGTTCACCACGGGTTTGCCTGGGTCAAGTGTCAGCTCAGGAGATCCCCCGGCACCCGCACAAACCCTTCCATCAACACCCGCGCGCTGCGGCTCATGATCGCCTTTTTCACGGTCCATTCGCCATTGACCTGGCTGGCCTCGGCGCCGACGCGCAAGGTGCCGGAGGGATGGCCGAAGCGCACAGCGTTGCGGTCGATCCCGCCAGCCGCCAGGTTCACCAGCGTGCCGCTGATCGCCGCCGCTGTGCCGATGGCGACTGCCGCGGTGCCCATCATGGCGTGGTGCAGTTTGCCCATGGACAGCGCCCGCACCAGCAAGTCGACGTCCTGCGCCGTCACGGCCTTACCGCTGGAGGAGATGTAGTCCGCCGGCGGTGCGACAAACGCCACTTTCGGCGTGTGCTGGCGCTGGGCGGCTTCGTCCAGATGCTGAATCAGGCCCATGCGCAAGGCGCCATGGGCGCGGATGGTTTCGAACATCGCCAGAGCCTTCGGATCGCCGTTGATAGCACCCTGCAATTCGGTCCCGGTATAGCCAACGTCCCGGGCATTGATGAAAATCGTCGGGATCCCGGCGTTGATCAGGGTCGCCTTGAGCGTACCGACTCCAGGCACTTGCAGATCATCCACCAGGTTACCGGTGGGAAACATAGAGCCGCCACCGCCCTCCTCCTCGGCCGCCGGGTCCATGAATTCCAGTTGCACTTCAGCCGCCGCAAAGGTCACGCCGTCGAGTTCGAAGTCACCGGTTTCCTGCACCGCACCGTCGGTGATCGGCACATGGGCGATGATGGTCTTGCCGATGTTGGCCTGCCAGATCCGCACCACCGCCACGCCGTTTTGCGGGATACGAGCGGCGTCCACCAGACCGCCGCCGATGGCAAACGAACCCACCGCCGCCGACAAGTTGCCGCAATTGCCGCTCCAGTCCACGAACGGCTTGTCGATGGACACCTGACCGAACAGGTAATCGACGTCGTGGTCCGCCCGAGTGCTCTTGGACAGGATCACGGTCTTGCTGGTGCTGGACGTCGCACCGCCCATGCCGTCGATCTGCTTCTCGTACGGATCCGGGCTGCCGATCACCCGCAGCAACAACGCATCCCGGGCCGGACCGGGGACGCGAGCCGCTTCCGGCAGGTCTTGCAGACTGAAAAACACGCCTTTGCTGGTGCCACCACGCATATAAGTGGCCGGGATTCTGATTTGAGGTGCGTGAGCCATGATGCTCTTCCTTAAGCGGACACCAGCCGGTGTCCGCAGCAGTGATTTAAACGGCAACCGCCGATTCGAGGAAGTCCTGGGCAAAGCGTTGCAGCACACCGCCGGCTTCGTAGATCGACACTTCTTCGGCGGTATCGAGGCGGCAAGTCACCGGCACTTCAACGCGTTCACCGTTCTTACGGGTGATGACCAGGGTCAGCGTCGCACGCGGGGTGCGCTCGCCGATTACGTCATAGATCTCGCTGCCGTCGATGCCCAGGGTCTTGCGGTCGGTGCCCGGCTGGAACTCCAGCGGCAACACCCCCATCCCTACCAGATTGGTGCGGTGGATACGCTCGAAGCCTTCGGCGGCAATCGCCTCGACACCGGCCAGGCGCACGCCCTTGGCCGCCCAGTCGCGGGAAGAGCCCTGGCCGTAGTCGGCACCGGCGATGATGATCAGCGGCTGCTTGCGCTCCATGTAGGTTTCGATGGCTTCCCACATGCGCATGACCTTGCCTTCCGGCTCGACACGGGCCAGAGAACCTTGCTTGACCTTGCCGTTTTCCTGGACCATCTCGTTGAACAGCTTCGGGTTGGCGAAGGTCGCACGCTGGGCGGTCAGATGGTCGCCCCGATGGGTTGCGTATGAGTTGAAGTCTTCTTCCGGCAGGCCCATTTTCGCCAGGTATTCGCCAGCGGCGCTGTCAAGCATGATGGCGTTGGACGGCGACAGGTGATCGGTGGTGATGTTGTCCGGCAGCACCGCCAGCGGACGCATGCCCTTGAGCGGCCGCGCACCGGCCAGCGCCCCTTCCCAATACGGCGGACGGCGGATGTAGGTGCTTTGCGGGCGCCAGTCATACAGCGGCGTCACTTTTGGCCCGGTGTCCTCCTGGATGGCGAACATCGGGATGTACACCTGACGGAACTGCTCCGGCTTCACCGAAGCCTTGACCACCGCGTCGATCTCCTCGTCGCTCGGCCAGATGTCCTTGAGGCGGACTTCCTGCCCATCCACCACGCCGAGCACGTCCTTCTCGATGTCGAAACGGATGGTCCCGGCGATGGCATAGGCCACCACCAGCGGCGGCGATGCAAGGAACGCCTGCTTGGCATACGGGTGGATGCGCCCGTCGAAGTTGCGGTTGCCCGACAACACGGCTGTGGCGTACAGGTCGCGGTCGATGATTTCCTGCTGGATCAGTGGATCCAGCGCACCGGACATGCCATTGCAGGTGGTGCAAGCGAAGGCCACGACACCAAACCCCAACTGCTCCAGCTCTTTGGTCAGACCGGCTTCATCCAGGTACAGCGCCACAGTTTTCGAGCCCGGCGCCAGGGACGACTTGACCCACGGCTTGCGGGTCAGGCCCAGGCGGTTGGCGTTGCGCGCCAGCAGGCCGGCGGCGATCACGTTGCGCGGGTTGCTGGTGTTGGTGCAACTGGTGATCGCGGCGATGATCACCGCGCCGTCGGGCATTTGCCCGGGCACATCGTCCCACTGGCCGGAGATGCCTTTGGCGGCCAGATCCGATACCGCGACGCGGGCGTGAGGATTGCTCGGGCCGGCCATGTTGCGTACCACCGACGACAGGTCGAAGGTCAGCCCTCGCTCGTACTGCGCGCCTTTGAGGCTATCGGCCCATAAGCCCACATGCTTGGCATAGGTTTCCACCAACTGCACCTGGGTGTCTTCGCGGCCGGTGAGCTTCAGGTAATCGATTGTCTGTTGATCGATATGGAACATCGCCGCCGTGGCGCCGTATTCCGGGGCCATGTTGGAAATGGTCGCGCGGTCGCCCAAGGTCAGGGCACTGGCGCCTTCACCGAAAAATTCCAGCCAGGCACCGACGACTTTTTGCTTGCGCAGGAATTCGGTCAGCGCCAGCACCATGTCGGTGGCGGTGATGCCCGGTTGCAGCTTGCCGGTCAGCTCCACGCCAATGATTTCCGGCAGGCGCATCCACGAGGCACGCCCCAGCATCACGCTTTCGGCTTCCAGGCCGCCGACGCCGATGGCGATCACGCCCAAGGCATCGACGTGGGGGGTGTGGCTGTCAGTGCCCACGCAGGTATCGGGAAACGCCACGCCGTCACGCTGCTGGATCACCGGTGACATTTTTTCCAGGTTGATCTGGTGCATGATCCCGTTGCCCGGCGGGATCACGTCGACGTTCTTGAAGGCTTTCTTGGTCCAGTTGATGAAGTGGAAGCGGTCTTCGTTGCGCCGGTCTTCAATGGCGCGGTTCTTGGCGAACGCCTGGGGATCGGACCCGCCGCTTTCCACGGCCAGCGAGTGGTCGACGATCAGTTGGGTCGGCACCACCGGATTGACCTGCGCCGGATCGCCCCCCTGCAGGGCGATGGCGTCGCGCAGGCCGGCCAGATCCACCAGGGCGGTCTGGCCGAGGATGTCATGGCACACCACCCGGGCCGGAAACCACGGGAAGTCCAGATCGCGCTTGCGCTCGATCAGTTGCAGCAGCGACTCGCTCAGGGTCGCCGGGTCGCAGCGACGCACCAGGTTTTCCGCCAGCACCCTGGAGGTATACGGCAGGCCGTCGTAAGCGCCAGGCCGGATGGCATCCACGGCCCCGCGAACGTCGAAATAATCCAGCGAAGTGCCGGGCAGCGGTTTGCGAAATTCTGTGTTCATCGTCAGCACTCGGGTCACGGTGGTTTCAGGAAGGGGCTGGAGCTACTGAAGTGAACTCGGTCCACTGTGGGAGCGGGCTTGCTCGCGAAGGCGGTGTATCAGTCGGCATCAATGTTGGATGTCAGTTCGCATTCGCGAGCAAGCCCGCTCCCACAAGGGGTTTTGTTCCTTCAATTGCAGCCCCTCCAGTTCAGCGTTGTTCGATTGGCACGAACTTGCGCTGTTCGACGCCGGTGTATTCGGCGCTCGGTCGGATGATGCGGTTGTTGGCACGTTGTTCGTAGACATGGGCGGCCCAGCCGGTCAGGCGCGAGCAAACGAAGATCGGTGTGAACAGCTTGGTCGGGATGCCCATGAAGTGATACGCCGAGGCATGGTAGAAATCGGCGTTGGGAAACAGTTTTTTCTGTTCCCACATGGTCTTGTCGATGGCCTCGGAAACCGGGAACAGCACCGTGTCACCCACCTCGTCGGCAAGTTTTTTCGACCAACCCTTGATCACCTCGTTGCGCGGGTCGTTGTCCTTATAGATCGCGTGGCCGAAGCCCATGATCTTGTCCTTGCGCTCGAGCATCCCCAAAGTGCCCTTGATCGCCTCCTCCGGCGACTTGAAGCGCTCAATCATTTCCATCGCCGCTTCGTTGGCCCCGCCATGCAACGGGCCGCGCAGCGAACCAATGGCGGCAGTGATGCAGGAAAACAGGTCAGAGAGGGTCGAGGCACACACCCGCGCCGTGAAGGTCGAGGCGTTGAACTCGTGCTCGGCATACAGAATCAGCGAGACGTTCATCACCTTGACGTGCAGCTCGCTCGGCTTCTTGCCATGCAGCAGGTGCAGGAAATGGCCGCCGATGGAGATTTCGTCAGTCACACACTCGATGCGCTGGCCTTCGTGGCTAAAGCGATACCAGTAGCACATGATCGCCGGGAACGCGGCCAACAGGCGGTCGGTCTTGTCGTGCTGTTCGGAGAAATTCTGCTCCGGTTCCAGGTTGCCCAGGAACGAGCAGCCGGTGCGCATCACGTCCATCGGATGGGCGTCGGCGGGAATGCGCTCCAGCACCTCTTTCAAGGCCTGAGGCAGGTCCCGCAAATGGCTCAGTTTGCCTGTGTAGGCGTCCAGTTGCGCCCGGGTCGGCAGCTCGCCGTACAACAGCAGGTAAGCCACTTCTTCAAATTGCGCGTCAGCCGCCAGCTCGCGAACGTCGTAGCCGCGATAGGTCAGGCCGGCACCTGACTGGCCTACGGTGGACAATGCAGTTTGCCCGGCCACCTGGCCACGGAGCCCGGCGCCACTGAGTACTTTTGCTTCGGCCATTTGCTGTCTCCATTTTTTAGATTTGTAGAGGCTGCGCTCTGTTCATTTTTTTGCCGCGAACAACGCATCGAGCTTTTGCTCGAAGGTGTGGTAGTCGATGCGATCGTAAAGCTCCATGCGAGTCTGCATGGTGTCGATGACGTTCTGTTGCGTACCGTCGCGGCGGATCGCGGTGTAGACGTTCTCGGCCGCTTTGTTCATGGCGCGGAAGGCCGACAGCGGGTACAGCACCAGGGATACGTCAGCGCCCGCCAGTTGTTCGGTGGTGTACAGCGGGGTCGCGCCGAATTCAGTGATGTTGGCCAGGATCGGCGCTTTCACCCGGCTGGCGAACAGCTTGTACATCTCAAGTTCGGTAATAGCTTCCGGGAAGATCATGTCGGCACCGGCCTCGATGCACGCGGCGGCGCGGTCCAGGGCCGATTCCAAGCCTTCCACGGCCAGGGCATCGGTACGGGCCATGATCACGAAGCTGTCATCGGTGCGCGCGTCGACGGCGGCTTTGATGCGGTCGACCATTTCCTGTTGCGAGACGATCTCTTTGTTCGGACGGTGGCCGCAGCGCTTGGCGCCAACCTGATCTTCAATATGAATGGCCGCCGCGCCGAACTTGATCATCGACTTGACCGTGCGTGCCACATTGAACGCCGAGGAGCCAAACCCGGTGTCCACGTCCACCAGCAACGGCAGGTCGCAGACGTCGGTGATACGGCGCACATCGGTCAGCACGTCATCCAGGCCAGTGATGCCCAGGTCCGGCACGCCAAGGGAGCCGGCCGCCACGCCGCCGCCCGACAGGTAGATCGCCTTGAAACCGGCGCGTTTGGCCAGCAGCGCGTGGTTGGCGTTGATCGTGCCCACCACTTGCAGCGGATGCTCGTTGGCGACCGCATCGCGAAAACGCTGGCCTGGAGTGCTGTTGCTCATGACTCACCTCGTTCAGTGGCGGCGCTGTCCTGGAAATGACGCGCGATGTTGCGTTTGGAGGCGCCGATGTGCCGGCGCATCAATAATTCAGCCAGTTCACCGTCACGGTCGGCGATGGCATCAAGAATCCTGTGGTGCTCGGCAAAGGCCTGGCGCGGACGGTTGGGCGTGGTGGAAAACTGGATGCGGTACATGCGCACCAATTGATACAGCTCGCCGCAGAGCATTTGCGTCAAGGTGCGGTTGCCGCTGCCCTGAATGATCCGGTAATGAAAGTCGAAGTCGCCTTCCTGCTGGTAATAGCCGACACCGGCCTGGAACGCCGCGTCGCGCTCATGGGTTTCCAGGACCCGGCGCAGCTCATCGATTTCTTCCAGGGTCATGCGCTCGGCCGCCAGACGGCAGGCCATGCCTTCCAGGGACTCGCGGATCTCGTAGAGTTCCAGCAACTCGGCGTGGCTCAGGGACACCACCCTGGCGCCCACGTGAGGCACCCGCACCAGCAGGCGCTGGCCTTCCAGGCGATGGATCGCCTCGCGCAGCGGGCCACGACTGATGCCGTAGGTGCGTGCCAGTTCGGGCTCGGAAATCTTGCTGCCAGGGGCAATATCGCCTCGCACGATTGCGGCCTGGATACGCCGGAAGACGTTCTCGGAAAGGGTTTCCGAATCGTCCTGAACCAGAGGCGGGGATTCGAGCTGATCGAGCATATTGTCGACACCTTTGATATCTACAAGGCAAAAACTAACCAATCGCCGCGCTTACGTCAAAGAAAAATTGAACATTGTCGACAATCGTCTAAGAGTCGCTCCCACCATAACCGTCCACCCGGATGAGTCGTAGGATCCGGCCGGCGGTGGCGTCAGAAAACCACCGTGCTAGAATGCCGCCGCAATTTGCCGCTCTCCTTCTATTAGAGAAGGCAATCCAGGGAGCTTGTGCAGTAATGCCAGGGCCTGAACCGACAAACGGAACACTGTGCACCAGGATTTATGACACTCAAGCCCTTATCTGCTGTTCTTTGTTTCATGTGCCTGCCGGGGCTTGCCTTGGCGGGTGAAAAAACCGTGTATGGTCTCAATGAATACGCCGCCCTGCAGGGCATCGACCTGGAGGTTGCCGCCAAGTTGGACACCGGCGCCAAAACCGCTTCGCTCAGCGCCCGGGACATCAAGCGCTTCAAACGCGATGGCGAATCCTGGGTACGCTTTTACCTGGCCATCGACGCGGCGCATTCGCACCCTATCGAACGTCCGCTGGCCCGGGTCAGCAAGATTAAACGCCGCGCCGGGGACTATGACCCCGAAGAAGGCAAGAACTACACGGCTCGGCCGGTCATCGAACTGGACATCTGCATGGGCTCGGCCCTGCGCAGCATCGAAGTGAACCTCACCGACCGCAGCGCATTCCAATACCCGCTACTGATCGGCTCCGAAGCGCTCAAACGCTTCGACGCGCTGGTCGACCCCAGTCTCAAATACGCTGCCGGCAAACCCGCCTGCGCCAATGCCGCTCAAACCGCAGAGTAATTCCAATGCGCTCTCTTACCCTCCATTTGAAAATGCTGATCGCCATCTTGGTGGTGCTGGGCGTGTCGGTGACGGCCTATCAGATTTTCGTGCTCGGCATCCCCGTGACCGAAGACGCCACCGACGACTTGTGGAACATCGACGCCAAGGTCGAGTTCGTCCCCAATGCCAAGGATCCGGTGAAGATCCAGATGTTCGTGCCGCCACTGAGCATGGACTATGTCAGTCTCAACGAGAGTTTCATTTCCAATAACTACGGTGTGGCGGTAAACCGGGTGGACGGTAACCGCAAGGTCACATGGTCGGCCCGCCGGGCCAAGGGCAACCAGACGCTGTATTACCGCCTGGTGCTGACCAAGCGCTATACCTCGGAAAAATCCAAGATCAAGGGCCCGACCTTCCGCGACAGCATCGCCGTCGAAGGCCCCGAGAAGCTGGCCGCCGAAGCCCTGCTCGCGCCGATCCGCCAGCACTCGGCCGACGTCGAGACCTTCATCAGTGAAGCGATCAAACGGGTCAACAACCCCAACGATGACAACGTCAAGTTGCTGCTGGCCGGCGATCCGTCCACGGCCAGCAAGGCGAGAGTCGTCGAGCTGGTGCTGTCCATCGCCCACGTGCCGGTGGAGAAGGTCCACACCATCCGCCTGGTCGCCGACCAACCGCAGTCGCCTGAACTGTGGCTGCGCAGTTTCAACGGCGCCGACTGGTTGTACTTCAACCCGGACACCGGTGAACGGGGCCTGCCCAGCGACCGCCTGCTGTGGTGGACCGGTGATGAAAGCCTGATCACCGTCGATGGCGGCAAGAAAGCCAACGTCACCTTCACCATGAACAACAGCGAAATGAACGCCATTCGCCTGGCCAAGCTGACGGACGAAAACACCGACGCCAACTTCCTCGAATACTCGCTCTACGGCCTGCCGCTGCAAACCCAGCAGACGTTCATGATCATGGTGATGATCCCGATCGGCGTGCTGGTGATTCTGGTGCTGCGCAACCTGATCGGCCTGCAGACCCTGGGCACGTTCACACCGGTGTTGATCGCCCTGGCCTTCCGCGAAACCCAGCTGGGCTTCGGGATCATCCTGTTCACGGTCATCACGGCGCTGGGCCTGTCACTGCGCTCCTACCTGGAACATCTCAAGCTGCAAATGCTGCCAAGGCTTTCGGTGGTGCTGACGTTCGTGGTGGTGCTGATCGCCGCCATCAGCCTGTTCAGCCACAAGCTGGGCCTGGAACGCGGGCTGTCGGTAGCGCTGTTCCCGATGGTGATTCTGACCATGACCATCGAACGCCTGTCCATTACCTGGGAAGAGCGCGGCGCCAGCCACGCCATGAAGGTGGCCATCGGCACCCTGTTCGCCGCCGCCCTGGCGCACCTGATCATGAGCGTGCCGGAACTGATCTACTTCGTGTTCACCTTCCCGGCCATCCTGCTGATTCTGGTAGGTTTCATGCTGGCCATGGGTCGCTACCGCGGCTACCGCCTGACCGAGCTGGTGCGGTTCAAGGCCTTCGTCAAGGCTGACTCATAATGTTCGGCCTGTGGAAGACCTGGAAGGCCCTGGAGGCCCGGGGCATCATGGGCATCAACCGGCGTAACGCCGACTATGTGCTCAAATACAACAAGCGCAGCCTGTACCCGATCGTCGATGACAAAATCATCACCAAGGAACGGGCCATCATTGCCGGCATCCATGTGCCGGAGCTGTATGGGGTGATCTCCACCGAGAAGGAAATCGAAAAGCTCGACGAGATCATCGACGGGCGGACCGACTTCGTGATCAAGCCGGCCCAGGGCGCCGGCGGCGACGGCATCATCGTCATTGCCGACCGCTTTGAGGGCCGCTATCGCACGGTGTCCGGCAAGATCATCAGCCATGAAGAAATCGAACACCATGTGTCCAGCATCCTCACCGGCCTGTATTCCCTGGGTGGACACCGTGACCGGGCGCTGATCGAATATCGCGTGACGCCGGACCAGATCTTCAAGAGCATCAGTTATGAAGGAGTGCCGGACATTCGCATCATCGTACTGATGGGCTACCCGGTGATGGCCATGCTGCGCTTGCCGACCCGCCAGTCCGGCGGCAAGGCCAACCTGCACCAGGGCGCCATCGGTGTCGGCGTAGATCTCGCCACCGGCCTGACCCTGCGCGGCACCTGGCTGAACAACATCATCACCAAACACCCTGACACCACCAACGCGGTGGACGGCGTGCAACTGCCCTACTGGGATGGCTTCATGAAACTGGCCGCCGGTTGCTATGAACTGTGCGGGCTGGGCTACATCGGCGTGGACATGGTGCTGGACCAGGAAAAAGGTCCGTTGATCCTGGAACTCAACGCCCGACCGGGGCTGAACATCCAGATCGCCAACGACTGCGGCCTGACCCTGCGCACCCACGCCGTGGAAGCGCGCCTGGAAGAACTCAAGGCCCGTGGCGTGGTTGAAACCGTCGAGGAACGCGTGGCGTTTGCCCAGGAGTTGTTTGGGCATATTCCGCCGGTTGAGGGTTGAAGGCTGAAACACCCCTGTGGCGAGGGGATTTATCCCCGCTGGGTTGAAGCAGCCCCAAACAGGCAGATGCAGTCAGCCTGATACACCGAGGTGGTAAGTTTTAGGGTTGCTGCGCAACCCAGCGGGGATAAATCCCCTCGCCACAAGGTGTTCACAGCCAGATGTTTTCGATGGCCCCATACTTACTCATCTCCGACATCCCTCTAGGAGCAAATCCTACAGAGGGATTACAATCGCCACCCCGCCTGAACGGCTGACCCGCCCCGCCCATGCCAACCTGCTCCGTACACCCGCTGCCCTACCGCGCCAACCCCGCCGAGTATTTCGCGGTGATCCGTCATGCCCCGGGCAGTGTGCTGCTCGACAGCGGCCGGCCAAGCGCCGAACGCGGACGCTATGATTTGCTCAGTGCCTGGCCGCTGGAACATCTGGCGGTATTGCCAGACGAGAGCGGTGCCGATTTCCTGCAACGCCTGCGCATTCATCTGACGCAATTGGGGCGAGCTGTACTGCCGGCTTCGGTGCAATTGCCCTTCGCAGGCGGCCTGATCGGCTACCTGAGCTACGACTTCGGCCGACACCTCGAAACCCTGCCGTCCCACGCCAAAGACGATCTGCACCTGCCCGACGCACGGTTCGGCGTGTACGACTGGGCGCTGGTCACCGACCATCAGGCCGGGACCAGCCAGCTGGTGTTTCACCCTCACTGCGCCGACAGCGAACGCCAGCGCCTGATTGCGCTGTTCAGCCAGCCAACCTCAGCGCCTGTGACCGCCTTCAGCCTTGAAGCGCCCATGGCGCCCGACCTCGATAGCGATGCCTATCGCCAGGCGTTCGAACGGATCCAGGCCTATATCCAGGCCGGTGACTGCTATCAGGTCAACTTCGCCCAGCGCTTCCGCGCCCCGTGCCAAGGCGATGCCTGGGTCGCCTACCAGGCGCTGCGGGCGGCTTGCCCGACGCCGTTTTCCGGTTTCCAGAGCTTGCCCGATGGCGGCGCGGTGCTGAGTCTGTCGCCGGAACGCTTCGTCAAGGTCAGCGAAGGCCATGTGGAAACCCGACCGATCAAGGGCACGCGCCCACGCGGCGCAACGCCTGAGGAAGACGCCGCACAGGCCGCCGAGCTGCTGGCCAGCGCCAAGGACCGGGCGGAAAACCTGATGATCGTCGATCTGCTGCGCAACGATCTGGGCCGCACCTGCCGCATCGGCTCGGTGCACGTGCCGGAGTTGTTCAGCCTGGAAAGCTACCCCAACGTCCACCATCTGGTCAGCAGCGTGACCGGCGAGTTGGCCGACGCCAAGGACGCTCTGGACTTGATCGCGGGCAGTTTTCCCGGCGGCTCGATCACCGGCGCACCGAAAATCCGCGCCATGCAGATCATCGACGAACTCGAACCGACCCGCCGCGGGCTGTATTGCGGCTCGTTGCTGTACCTGGACGTGCGCGGGGAGATGGACAGCTCCATCGCCATTCGCAGCTTGCTGGTCAAGGATGGACAGGTGTGTTGCTGGGGCGGCGGCGGGATTGTCGCGGATTCGGACTGGCAGGCTGAGTATCAGGAGTCGATTACCAAGGTTCGGGTCTTGCTCGAAACCTTGCAAGACCTCTAAAAGCATCGCGGGCAAGCCTTGCTCCCACAGGCTCGCGTCATCCCCCTGTGGGAGCAAGGCTGAGCAGGTGCGCTCCCACAGGATTGCGTCATACCCCTGTGGGAGCAAGGCTTGCCCGCGATGACGTCGTGTCAGTCACCATCCATGCTGGCTGAGACACCGCTTTCGCGAGCAAGCCCACACAGGTCTTGCGACAGTCTTACAGGCTCAGGCTACGGTTCGAGGCCTTGATGAATTCCTGCTTCAATTCGGCAAAACTGTGCACTGCCGGGAATTGCGGGAACTCTTGAATCACATTGTCCGGCGCATGGAACAGAATCCCGGCATCGGCTTCACCCAGCATCGTGGTGTCGTTGTAGGAGTCCCCTGCGGCGATCACCCGGTAGTACAGGCTCTTGAAGGCCAATACCGACTGGCGCTTGGGATCTTTCTGACGCAGCTGGTATCCGCTTACCCGCCCGCTGTCATCAGTAATCAGACGATGGCAGAGCAACGTTGGAAAACCCAACTGACGCATCAGGGGTTGGGAGAATTCGTAGAAGGTGTCGGAAAGAATCACCACCTGGAAGCGCTCGCGCAGCCAGTCGACAAACTCAATGGCGCCGTCCAGCGGCTTGAGGGTGGCGATGACTTCCTGAATATCGGAGAGCTTGAGGCCGTGCTCATCGAGGATGCGCAACCGTTGCTTCATCAACACGTCGTAGTCGGGAATGTCCCGCGTGGTTGCCCTGAGGGATTCAATACCGGTTTTTTCAGCGAAGGCGATCCAGATTTCCGGGACCAGCACACCTTCCAGGTCGAGACAGGCAATTTCCACAAGACACTCCCATTTTTTGCTGTTTATCGGTTGAGCGAACAAAAGGACTGCCGACTCTAGCCATTCGTCGATGCCTGCGCAACGCACAGGAGCGCGCCAGCCCCGACAGCTTTTGTTACCATCAGCCCCATATAGAGCGCCCAGCGCCACCGACCTGTAGGAAGCCGCCCTGATGAGCCCAACGTTTGACGTCGTGGAACTCGCCACGACCTATGCCAACAAGTCCCCACAGGACATCCTCAAACTGGCCTTCGCCGAATTCGGCGATGACCTGTGGATATCTTTCAGCGGCGCCGAAGACGTGGTGCTGGTGGACATGGCCTGGAAGCTGAACAAGAACGTCAAGGTGTTCAGCCTCGACACCGGTCGCCTGCACCCGGAAACCTATCGGTTCATCGAACAGGTGCGCGAACACTACAAGATCGATATCGAACTGATCTCGCCGGACCCGGCGAAACTCGAGCCCTTCGTGAAGGAAAAAGGCCTGTTCAGCTTCTACAAGGACGGTCACGGCGAGTGCTGCGGCATTCGCAAGATCGAGCCGCTGCGGCGCAAGCTGTCCGATGTCCGCGCCTGGGCCACCGGCCAGCGTCGCGACCAGAGCCCCGGCACCCGCAGCCAGGTAGCCGCACTGGAAATCGACACGGCGTTTTCCACCCCTGAGCGCACCCTGTACAAGTTCAACCCGCTGTCGCAGATGACCAGCGAAGAAGTCTGGGGCTACATCCGCATGTTGGAACTGCCCTACAACAGCCTGCATGAACGCGGCTTCATCAGCATCGGCTGCGAGCCCTGCACCCGCCCGGTGCTGCCGAACCAGCATGAACGCGAAGGCCGTTGGTGGTGGGAAGAAGCCACGCAGAAAGAATGCGGGCTGCACGCTGGCAATATCATCAGCAAATCCAAGGCCTGAAAAAAACCGCAGTGCCTACAAAAACCATGCGGACCGCAAGAACCTGACATTTTTCCATCCCTGTGGATAACCTCTGCCGCTGATTGTTAAAACGGCCCGCCAGACGGGCCGCCTACTTGCGCTTATGGAAAAGGACAGCTCATGCGAATTCTTGTAGTCAACGTCAACACCACCGAATCCATCACCCAGGCCATCGCCCAACAAGCCCAGGCCGTGGCCGCGCCGGGCACCGAGATCGTCGGGCTCACGCCCTACTTCGGCGCCGACTCAATCGAAGGCAATTTCGAAAGCTACCTGGCCGCCATTGCGGTGATGGACCGGGTGATGTCCTACGATCAACCGTTTGATGCGGTAATCCAGGCCGGTTACGGCGAACATGGGCGCGAAGGCTTGCAGGAACTGCTCAATGTGCCGGTGGTGGACATCACCGACGCTGGCGCCAGCACCGCGATGTTCCTGGGTCACGCCTATTCGGTGGTCACGACTCTGGACCGCACCGTGCCGCTGATCGAAGACCGCCTCAAGCTCTCCGGCCTGTTCGATCGCTGCGCCTCGGTGCGCGCCAGTGGCCTGGCGGTGCTGGAGCTTGAGCAAGACCCGCAACGGGCGGTCGAAGCCATCGTGCAACAGGCAGAGCTGGCGATCAGTCAGGACAAGGCCGAAGTGATCTGCCTGGGTTGCGGCGGCATGGCCGGGCTCGGTGAGCAGATCCGCCAGCGCACCGGGGTGCCGGTGGTCGATGGCGTGACGGCGGCGGTGACCATTGCCGAATCCCTGGTACGGCTGGGGTTATCCACCTCGAAAGTGCGCACCTATGCCACGCCTCGGCCCAAGACCATCATTGGCTGGCCGGGGCGGTTTGGGCGGTGAGTTCACCGCTCTGAATCGCATCGCTCCCATCGCGAGCAGGCTCGCTCCCACAGGGATTTTGGGTGGACGCAACATGTGCGATCACCACAAAACCCGTGTGGGAGCGAGCCTGCTCGCGATGGGAGCAACCCAGCCCAGAGCCCAGCTCAAACCGCACTAAACCGCCGCGCCAACCCCTGCCCGGCAAACTGCTCGATGATGAAATCCACAAACGCCCGGGTCTTGCCCGGCAACAGTTTGTGCTCGGCGTAGTAGATGGAGATGTTGCCATCGTCTACATACCAGTCCGGCAGCACCCGCTGCAGCGCCCCGGTTTCCAGAAAGGGAACGGCGATCGGCATGCTCACCAGCCCGATGCCCAGCCCTTGGGCGGCGGCGGCGCAATCGGCTTCCGAATCACTCATGGTCATGCGCGTCTTGAGCGTCAGCGGGCTGTGTTCCCGATTACGGCTGGTCAGTTGCCAGGAACGCACGCGCCCGGTTTGTGGTGAACGAATCAGGATGCCTTGATGCTGTGAAAGATCTTCCGGCTCTGTCACCGCGGCATGGGTTTGCAGGTACTCGGTTGAGGCAACCAGCACTCGATGAGCCACCGTCAATTTGCGCGCCACCACCCCCTGGGGCAACTCGAAGCCGCCACCAATGGCCGCATCGAAGCCCTGGCCGATCAGGTCCACCTGGCGATTATCGAAATGCCAGTCCGGGTTGATCGCCGGATAACGTCGCAGAAATTCCCCCAGCAACGGCACGACAAACAATCGGCCGAACGCCGTGCCCATGCTCACCTTCAGCGTCCCTGCCGGTTGCCCTCCGGCGCTGGCCAGGTTGGCGACGGCGTTCTGAATGGTGTTGAAGCTGCTGCCGACCTCCCTCAAGAACAACTGGCCGGCTTCGGTCAGCCTCAGGCTGCGGGTGCTGCGCTGGAACAGGCGTACGCCCATTCGAGCCTCCAGCTTGGCGACGCTTTTACCCACCGCGGCCGGGGTCACGCTCAAACGTCGCGCCGCCTCGGCAAAACTGCCGACTTCGGCGCTGCGCACAAAACATTCGATACTGTTGAAGGTCTCCATGAGACTCACTCTAAACTTTTGGTTTAGACAGACTATAGCAATGGCGGTCTACACAGCCCACCGCACCTTCTTGATACTCGCCCCATCACCGCGGCATCTCGCCCCGGCACTTTTTGGAGATCATCATGAGTAACCAAGCACTGAGCGGTAAAGTCGCCTTGATCCAGGGCGGTTCTCGCGGCATCGGCGCCGCCATCGTCAAGCGCCTGGCAGCAGAAGGCGCCGCCGTGGCCTTCACCTACGTCAGCTCCGCGGCCAAGTCCGAAGAACTGCAGAACAGTATCATCGCAGCCGGCGGCAAGGCCCTGGCAATCAAGGCCGACAGCGCCGACGCAGAGGCCATCCGCAACGCCGTCAATGCCACCGTCGAAGCCTTTGGCCGGCTGGACATCCTGGTCAACAACGCCGGCGTGCTGGCGATGGCACCGCTGGACGAGTTCAAACTCGAAGACTTCGACCAGACCCTGGCGATCAACGTGCGTAGCGTATTCATCGCCACCCAGGCAGCGGCTCGGCACATGAGCGAAGGTGGACGAGTCATCAACATCGGCAGCACCAACGCCGACCGCATGCCCTTCGCCGGCGGTGGCCCCTATGCCATGAGCAAGTCCGCCCTGGTGGGCCTGACCAAAGGCCTGGCCCGCGACCTGGGCCCGCGCGGCATTACCGTCAACAACGTGCAGCCCGGCCCGGTGGACACCGACATGAACCCGGCCGACGGCGATTTCGCCCCTAGCCTGATGGCATTGATGGCGATCGGCCGTTACGGCACCGTCGAAGAAATCGCCAGTTTCGTCGCCTACCTGGCAGGCCCGGAAGCGGCTTACATCACCGGTGCCAGCCTGACTATCGACGGGGGTTTCGGCGCCTGATCCAGGCCATAAAAAACGCCGGTCATGGGTTCTACCATGATCGGCGTTTTTTATTATGGGTCGCTGTGTCGTCAGGCCCATTCCAGTTCTGGCAAACCACACAGGCCTGGCTGGAACATGTTCAGGGAACGAATGATCGCGTCGGCATGGGCGTATTTTTCATCGGCCATGGCCGAATCCGGAATGGCAATGGCGGTCATCCCCGCCGCTTTCGCCGCGGTCACCCCGAACGGTGAATCCTCGAACACCAGGCAATCGCGGGGTGCAACACCCAGGCGTCGGGCGGCTGTCAGGAAGATATCCGGTGCCGGTTTCGCCGCGCCGACCTCCGGGTCATCCGCCGTGACGATGAAATCGAACAACGCGAACCAGTCCCGGTGCAGCGTGGTTTTCAGCGCAAACGACTGGCTCGACGAACTGGTGCCCACCGCAATCGGAACGTCATGGGCCTTCAAATGGCGCACCAACTCTTCAGCGCCGGGCATCGCCAGGGCGTGCGGAAAGCGTTCGCGCATCAAGGGCTCGCGGATCACCAGGAATTCTTCCGGGGTGATCGGCAACTCCAGCGCCTGGACCACATAGTTGGCCAGATCCCCGGCACCGCGCCCGATGATGTTCTGCTTGACGCTCCAGTCGAACGTGCGCCCGTAGCGCTCGGCGATGATGGAAGTCACCTCGGTGTAAATGCCCTCGGTGTCCAGCAACAGCCCATCCATGTCGAAAATCACAGCCTTGATCGGGCCAAACTCTTGCAGCGGTGCTTTCATCGCATCTGATCCGTTATCAACACAAGGTTCCAGAGATGGCCCCGGTTTGGCCAAGGCAAAAGTGTTCGCCTTAAAGGATTCAGCAGGATAACGAGAGGGGCTTGGTACAGGCAATGGGAAATCTGTGTGGGCGACGGTCATAGGCGAGGGAGCGTGCCCCCTCGCCATAACAAAGATCAGGTTCAGTTGATAAGCGATGCGTTATTGGCTGGAACCACTCGAACCGCCGTCACCGGAGCTACCACCGCTGTCGCTGGTTCCGGCCCCGGTTCCGCTGCTGGAGGAATCGCCGCCCATGGAACTGCCGCCGCTCATTGAGTCGCTGCCCGTGCCAGGACTGGTGCTGCTACCACTGGCGTCGCTGCCATTACCGCCCTCCACTGAACCCGGCGGCAAAGCGCCCCCCGTGCCCGAGGGGGTGCCGGCTTCCATCTCGGTGGAGGGTGGCATCCCGCCCTTATCTACAGGGGGATTGCCGCCCGAAGTCTCGGCGAAAACTGTAATGGAACTGACCGACAGAATCCCGGCCAGAGTCAGCGCTGTCACATTTGATTTCATCATGGTGAGTCTCCCTTTTTAAGGTTACCTACCTGATGTGTGGCAATCGTGCCTGACCGATGGTGCCGATAAATCGACGGGCGGAACCGGCAATCAGCTCGGTTCGCCAGAGGCGTCGTTACCGGCAATGTCCGGATCGTCCGGGCTCGCCTCGATATCCTCACCCTCACTCGGCACTTGCTCTACCCCGGCTTCGTCGTCAGGCGGCCGCTGGTCCCGACTCAGGGAGTCGGTTGGCGAGGGTAGCGGGTATTCCGGGGTTTCATCATCGTCAGGGACAGGCGAATCGGCAGTCATGGCAACCTCCTGATGACGGGACAACACGCCATGCAGTTTTGAGAACACAGACAGTCAGCTTGAGCGACTTCAATCGTAGGACTCGTCCTCAATCTCAGCGTCTTCAACCTCCTCACCCTCGATCAAGGGCACTTGGGCGTCGTCCATCAGCGAGCCGGGGTCTTCATTGCCCGGGTCATTGACGAAAGGAACGCCCGAGGGGCCTTTTTCTTCCGTACCTTCGGTTTCCGGGGTCATGACGTACCTCTCAATTGCTGATGGGTGTATGAATTCGAGGTGCAGAGAGGGGAAACGTTCCGGTGAATAACCACGCAAAGAAACGCCACAGGACTGTGAGCAGATAAGCTGCGAACCTATTGAGAACAAAAAACCCGGCTCAAGGCCGGGTCTTTCTCATCCAAACACCAGATTAACGATGCTTGTTCTTATGCTTGTTCTTGTGTTTGTGCTTCTTACCACCCGAATGACCATCATTGTCATTGGACAGGTTGCTGCCCAACGCACCACCCGCCGCGCCACCAATGCCTGCGCCGATGGTGGAGCCCGTCGAGCCGCCCAGGCTGTTACCGACAATCGAACCACCGGCCGACCCCAAGCCACCGCCAATCGCCGCTTCCGTACGGCTGCCCTTACGAGCCCCCACCGCACTGCCGGCTGCACCGCCGACACCGGCGCCAATGGCCGCGCCTGTGCTGCCGCCCATCTGCTGGCCGACTACGTTACCCAACGCACCGCCCAGGCCACCGCCAACCGCGGCAGTGCCGTCGCCGGCGGCCATAGCGCCCTGAGCAACCAAAAGCCCAAGTACCAAGCTGGATAAAGTTAAACGCATGATAAAAACCTCAAGAATGCCGCATCGGGGAAAGATGGCCAGCGCGCGCGGGCGTCAGTCTACGCCAGATAGCGTTGGGCCATGTCAGTTGGACAACAATCGGTGAGGTAGTTTTATGACAGGCAAAAAAAAGCCCGCTGGGGAAACGGGCAGGTACTGCTTTTACTGCTTTCTAACGGATGAGCCAAGACTACGCGTGCGGTTGTGAAAGAAACGTGAAAGAAACCGTCGCGAGAAAAAAGATGAGGATTTTTTTTGCCAGAGGCTGGAATGGTGTTGTGGCGAGGGGATTTAGCGAAGCGTCGCACCGCCCCGTTGGGCTGCGCAGCAGCCCTAAAGCAGTTAAGTCAATCTTCCTGGCACACCGAGTTGCCTGGTTTGGGGGCTGCTGCGCAGCCCAGCGGGAGCAAGCTCCCTCGCCACGATGACGGGGCTGCATTGAAGAGTTGTAACATTACTTGCTGACCGGGACCCTGGGCAGGAACTTGGCCTTTTCCCCTCGCGGCACTTTTGACACCTTGGTCCTGATGGATTTGATCGGCTCGTCGCCAAAGTCAGCCCTGTAGGCCGATTGACCACACTGCAAACCTTCATTGATCGGATATGCGGCTCCGTTATCCTCGCTGTACGGTGCTCCCATCGCCTTTCCCCTTTTCGTCGAGGCCCACACCGGCAACAACCCGTTGCCTGAAAAATATCGGCCTTCACGACTTTCAGACTAGCCGGTCATCAACGGACTGATTATTCAGGTAGACGTTTGGCCGACGAATGGAGCTGCGTGATTTGCGCACGGACAGCTTTATTCAATCCGCCCGGCCATCGTGCGGCTTAAAATCCGGGAAACCTGATCGGCCGAATAGGGCTTGGATAGAAACTCGAAATCTTCGTGGCCACGGTGAGCCAACTCTTCGCTATAACCCGACGTCAGAACCACCGGCAGATCCGGGCGGCGCCGGCGCAGTGCCTTGGCCAGGGCAATCCCACTGATGCCGGGCATGACGACGTCGGAGAATATCGCGTCGAACGCCATCGCATCCGGGCCAACCATGTCCAGTGCCTCCTCGGCATTGGTCGCCCAGGCCGTTTCGTAGCCCAGATCCTGCAGGATCTGATTGGCAAAACGCCCGACCTCCAGGTTGTCCTCCACGATCAACACCCGACGCTTGCCCTTTTCCAGCAGCAGGGGCGTGGTTTCCTCCTGAATGGGCTCATGAATCTCTTCAGGCTCGACTTCCGGCAGGTACAAGGTAAACACCGTGCCCTCCCCAACCACGGTCGAAACATCCACATTGCCGCCAGACTGTTTGGCAAAGCCAAACACTTGGGACAACCCCAGCCCGGTGCCCTTGCCCACCTCCTTGGTGGTAAAAAACGGCTCGAAAATATGCTCCAGGACTTCTGCCGCAATACCGGTGCCGGTGTCCGCCAGAGCAATGGCGGCAAAAGACTGCCCGGCTCCCGAGTGACCACGGATCGGCGGCATGCCAGCACCGCCAATGAGCCGCAGCGACAGCGTGCCTTGCCCGTCCATGGCATCCCTGGCATTGAGGGCCATGTTGATCAGCGCCGTTTCAAACTGGCTCACGTCAGCGCGGATGTAACAAGGCCGGTTGCTCAGTTCGACCTTGACCTGAATCCGCGCGCCCGTGACGGTTTGCAGCATGTCGCCGAGGCTTTGCACCTGCTTGCCCACATCGATGACTTGCGGCTTCAACGGCTGACGCCGGGCGAAGGCGAGCAACTGGCTGGTCAGCTTGGCGGCACGCTCCACCGTCTCGGACACCGCCGTCATGTAGCGGTTGCGACGCTCATCGGACAGGTTGGGCATGCGCAGAAAGTCGACGGAGGAACGAATGATCGTCAACAGGTTGTTGAAGTCGTGGGCCACGCCGCCGGTGAGCTGGCCGATGGCTTCAAGTTTCTGCGACTGGCGCAGGGCCGCTTCGGTCTGCTTCAGGCGCGTGGTGCGTTCCTCGACCCGCTGCTCCAGCGTCGCGTTCAGTTCCGCCAGGGCCGTGAGCCCCTCGCGCACGGCGGCGTCCGCACGGGTCCGCTCGATGTGAGCCCAGGAGCGCTCGGTCACTTCCATCAGCAGCGCCAGATCGTTGCTGGACCAGACCCGCGGGGTTTTATCGTGGATGGCCATCAATGCGGTCAAACGTCCGTTCTTGATCAGCGGCACGCAAATGGTCGCGGCGATACCGATCGCCTGGAACGTCGCCGCTTCCTCGGGCGCCAGCTCCTTGAGGTTATCGTTGACCACCAGTGGTTTGCCGGCCCGCAGGTTGGCAACCGCCAGCCGACCGAAATCCGCCAGCCGGTAATGCCCGACAATACTGGGTGACCCCGCCCGAGCCCAATCACCGCGAATGGTGAAGCCATCCTCGTCCTCATCCATATCCGCATAGGCGCAATTGGACAGGTTCAGGTGCGCCGCCAGAATCCGCGTGGTGGTTGCCATGATGGCCTGCGGGTCGGTGGCATTCGCCACGGCATTGCCAATGGCATCCAGCACCGCCAGGCGTTGGGTCATGAACACCGTGGAGGTGGTCTCGGTGACGGTGTCCAGCATGCCCACGACCTTGCCGAACTGATCACGGATGGGGCTGTAGCAGAACGTGAAGTACGCCTGTTCCAGGCCGCCGCCACGCTCGATGATCAGAGGGAAGTTCTCGATATAAGTCGCCTGCCCCTCGAAAGCCGCCC
This sequence comes from Pseudomonas hefeiensis, assembly GCF_030687835.1. NCBI lineage: Bacteria > Pseudomonadati > Pseudomonadota > Gammaproteobacteria > Pseudomonadales > Pseudomonadaceae > Pseudomonas > Pseudomonas hefeiensis. The sequence goes on along the minus strand of NZ_CP117449.1, from coordinate 1,893,383 downwards.
GCACAATCGGGCCGATGTCGCTCCAGACTTCCTTCCACACCTCATCGAACCGCCGGCCCAGCGCTTGGGGTTTATGGCCGAGGATGGGCACGAAGGCATCGTTGTACAACGTGATCAGGTCCGGTCCCCACACGATGGCCTGGGGAAAATGAGAGGCGAGGCTCAGCGCTACGGTGGTCTTCAGCACATCGGGCCACTGCTTCGGCGGCCCGAGCGGGCTGGCCTCCCAATCGTGGCCGCGCACCCGTTCAGCCATCTCTCCATAGCTTTGCAGCCAGTCTGTCATTGCGATCGATCCCTCTCAGTCGCCAATACAATCAGGGGGAAGCGGTTGTGACCCCAAGCCGGGCCGTATTATCTCGCGCCGGAGGGGAATGCGCGATTGGATTGTGGGACGTGTAGGGTCGTAAATGGGGGAGGAATGGCGAAACTGGCTAATTGAGCTACGGAAATATCCCACATGTGATTGGGAAACCTCCGCGCTATCAATCCCTTGCGTATTTTTTGCGGTGGCGCCTATAGTCTCGGCGTCGCCCAAAATGGCGACCGGGTTTGGCGACCCGCAGTGGGCAAAACTATCCAGTGGAGCTTACTTATGAACCAATACATGAGCCTTACCAGCAACGCCGACGACCAACCCCTCTATGTCGATACTTGCGCCCCGCTACACATCCTGCTCGATGCAGCCGCCTACCGAATCCGCGCCGCTACTCAGTTTCTTGAGAATTTTGCGATGCGTGATGAACAGAGCGTCGACCCTGCGACTCTTCAGGATTTGGCACAGCTTTGCTGCATTCCACTGCGGGACGGTTGCGACGTGATGGATGTGATTGCAAGACGGCTGGATGCGGCGCCGGCAGGTACCCTTCTATAAAACGCCAGACACAACAAAGCCCCCTGATTCATCACGAATCAGGGGCTTTCATTTACAACCTGTCAACAGATGCGCTGGTTTAGCTCAGGCGGACTCGCCTGACCGAAGCTGCCCGCCCCATCGGCGGGCAGCCGGCAGGTTTCAGGATTTCATCAGCGGATCGCTGATACCCAGCAAATAGAAGCCGATCATGCCGATGATACCGGCCAGGACGATGTAGTACAGCGTCGGCAGCATGGTCTTGCGCAGGGTGATGCCTTCGCGACCCAGCAGGCCGACTGTCGCCGACGCCGCCACCACGTTGTGGATGGCGATCATGTTACCGGCCGCCGCGCCTACCGATTGCAACGCCACCATTAGCGCGCCAGAGATGCCCAACAGGTGCGCGGTGTTGAACTGGAACTGCGCCAGCATCAGGTTGGACACGGTGTTGGAGCCGGCGATGAATGCGCCCAGTGCGCCCACCGCCGGGGCGAAGAACGGGTACACGCTGCCGACACTGTCTGCGACCAGACGCGCCATTGCCACCGGCATCGACACCAGGTCCGATCCGTTCACCCCTGAGTTGATCAGGATACGCACCATCGGGATGGTGAAGATCAACACGAAACCGGCGCCCAGCAAGGTTTTGCTCGATTCGCTCACGGCGGCAACCAATTCGCTGGCGCGCATGCGGTGCAAGAAGAATGTCATCAGCGCAACCACGCAGAGCAGGCCACCTGGCAGGTAGAGCAATTCCAGGCTGGCAGACACGCCGGTTTCACCCAGAATGTCTTTGGCCCCGAAGCTCAGTGACAGCAGCCAGGCCTTGAGCGGTGGAATGTTGCGCGACAGCACCAACAACACGGCCAGCAGCACATAGGGAGCCCAGGCCATGGGGACGGAAATCGCTTTCTTGCCGGCCATGTCGTCGAGTTTCATCTCGATCTTGCCCATCCACTCCGCTGGCCACTCGCTGGCCGGGGCAAAATCCCAGGTGGTCTTGGGCAACAGGAAGCGCGCTTTGGCAGCCGGGATCACAATGCTCAGGCCCACCAGGGCACCAATCATCGAGGGGAATTCCGGACCGAGGAACACCCCGGCGGCTGCGTAAGGAATGACGAAGGCGAACCCGGTGAAGATCGCAAACGGCGCCATGACCAGGCCTTCGCGCCAGGATTGGTTCTTGCCGAAGAAGCGGGTCATGATGCTGATCATGATCAGCGGCATGAGAATCCCGCAAAGGGCATGGATGATCGCCACCCGCGAGACGATCAGATGGAAGAACACGTCCCAGTTGCTGCCGACCGCAGCCAGTTGCGCGCCGAGACCAGTCTGGTCAAGGCCGCCGGTGACCCCGACCACCATGGGTGTGCCGACGGCACCAAAAGACACCGGCGTGGACTGCACCAGCATGCCGAGTACCACTGCAGCCATGGCCGGGAAGCCCAACGCAACCATCAACGGCGCGACTACCGCGGCAGGCGTACCAAAGCCGGAAGCGCCCTCGATAAAGCAGCCGAACAGCCAGGCCACGATCAGCGCCTGGACCCGCCGGTCCGGGCTGATATTGGCAAAGCCACGGCGAATGGAGCTGATGCCGCCGGAATGCTTGAGGGTGTTGAGCAACAGAATGGCGCCGAAAACAATCCACAGGATCGCCGCCGTGAGGACGAGGCCCTGCAGCGAGGACGCCAGGACCCGATTCAACGTCATGTCCCAGGCCCCAAGGCCGATCAGAGCCGTAAGTACGAAAACCACGGGCATGGCGTATTTGGCTGGCCAGCGAAAGCCGATCAGTAACACGCCCGCCAGTACCAGCGGTACGAAGGCCAAGATGGACAGCAGTGTTTGACTCATGGTTTTGGTTCCTTTTTATTGTTGTGAACCACAGTTTGCCGGGGGTTTCCGGCGCCACGCATCCAGAGCACATGTGCTCCGCGAACCGCGTCGACAGGGATCACCCGTCGCCGCGCTCATGCTCAAGGGCCCCGGCAGCCATGGGCTGTCGGGGCCTGTTGTATTGCGCCCCTGCTAAGGCAAGGGTTTTCGGGGCTGCGGTCACGATGGACACCGCAGCACCCTCGACAATTAACCTCCCTCAGGCCTGTTGCTTGAACCGTAGACGCCAGGCGTGCAGCAGCGGTTCGGTGTAGCCGCTGGGTTGCTCGCGGCCCTTGAACACCAGGTCGCAGGCGGCCTGGAACGCCATCGAAGCAGCATAGTCGGCGGCCATGGGGCGATACAGCGGATCGCCGGCGTTCTGCTGATCGACCACCTTGGCCATGCGCTCAAGGCTTGCGCGCACCTGCGTCTGGCTGACGACGTTGTGGTGCAGCCAGTTAGCAATGTGCTGGCTGGAAATACGCAGCGTGGCGCGGTCTTCCATCAGGCCGACGTTGTGAATATCCGGCACTTTGGAGCAACCCACGCCCTGCTCGACCCAGCGCACCACATAGCCGAGGATGCCCTGGCAGTTGTTGTCCAGCTCTTGCTGGATCTGGCTGGCGCTCCAGTCAGGCTCGGCCACCACCGGCACGCTGAGCAGGCCATTGAGCAGGTCGTCGCGCTGACTGTTGAGGTCGATGGCTTCCAGCTCGCGTTGCACCGCCTGCACATCCACTTGATGGTAGTGCAAGGCATGCAAGGTGGCGGCGGTCGGCGACGGTACCCAGGCCGTATTGGCGCCGGCCTGGGGATGGGCGATCTTCTGCTCGAGCATGGCCGCCATCAGGTCCGGCATGGCCCACATTCCCTTACCTATCTGCGCCCGGCCACGCAGACCGCAGCTCAAGCCAACCAGCACGTTGTTGCGCTCGTAGGCCTGGATCCAGGCGCTGCCCTTCATATCGCCCTTGCGCAGCATTGCGCCGGCCTCCATGGCGGTGTGCATCTCATCACCGGTGCGGTCGAGAAAGCCGGTGTTGATGAAGGCCACCCGCGCCGCCGCGCTGGCGATACACGCCTTGAGGTTGATACTGGTGCGGCGCTCCTCGTCCATGATTCCCATCTTCAGGGTGTGCCGGGGCAACTGCAGCAGGTCCTCGATGCGCGTGAACAACTGATCGGCAAAGGCCACTTCAGCCGGGCCGTGCATTTTCGGCTTGACGATATAGACGCTGCCGGTACGCGAGTTCCCGTGGCGCTGGAGGTCATGCAGGGCGATCAAGCTGGTCATCACGCCGTCGAGGATACCTTCGGGGATCTCGTGGCCTTCGCCGTCGAGGATCGCCGGGTTGCTCATCAGGTGCCCGACGTTACGCACAAACAGCAACGAGCGGCCGTGTAGCGTCAACGCACCGCCAGCGGCAGCGGTGTACTCGCGGTCCGGGTTGAGACGGCGCACGATAGACTTGCCGCCCTTTTCCAGCGCTTCGCTGAGGTCGCCTTTCATCAGGCCGAGCCAGTTGCGGTAGATCAGCACTTTATCGGCCGCATCGACTGCCGCGACGGAGTCTTCGCAGTCGAGAATGGTCGACAGTGCGGACTCCACCAACAGGTCCTTGACCCCTGCGCCATCGCTGGCGCCGATCAGGCTGCCGGCATCGATCTGGATTTCCACGTGCAGGCCGTTGTTTTTCAGCAGCACCGCTGTCGGTGCGCTGGCCTGGCCCTGATAACCGACGAACTTGTCAGCCTGGGCCAAACCGGTCTGGGTGCCGTCAGCCAGGGTCACCTGCAGTTGCCCCTCACTGACCCGGTAATTGACCGAATCGGCATGGGAACCCATGCCCAGCGGCGCGGCCTGATCGAGAAACGCGCGGGCGAACGCGATGACTTTGTCACCACGCACCTGGTTGTAGCCCGGGCCCTTTTGAGCACCACCGTCTTCAGCGATGGCATCGGTGCCGTACAACGCATCGTACAAAGAACCCCAGCGCGCATTGGCGGCGTTCAAGGCGTAGCGGGCATTCATCATCGGCACTACCAGCTGTGGACCGGCTTGGTGGGTGATTTCGCTGTCGACGTTGGCGGTGCTGACCCGCACCGTGTCTGGCTGCGGCAACAGGTAGCCGATGGACTCGAGAAAGTCGCGATAGGCCGCCATGTCGCTGATCGGGCCTGGGTGCGCGCGGTGCCAGCTGTCCAGCTTCGCCTGCAGCGCATCGCGCTCGGCCAGCAGCGCACGATTGTGCGGCGCCAGGTCATGCACCAGGGCGTCGAAACCGGCCCAGAACGCCTCGCGTTCAATCCCGGTGCCGGGCAGCACTTGCTCGTCGACGAAACGTTGCAGGTTGACGGCCACTTGCAAACGCTGGCAGTTCACGCGATCAGTCATTTTCACTCTCCAAAAAAACAGTAGATGGCCGGCGTCAGGTGTCAGCGCGGCTCACCGAGCAAGCGACTCACTGAACAAGCGGCTCACTGAACAAGCGCCTAGCCCTTGCAATCAGCCCAGTGCGGCGATACCGGCTTTGGCCACTTGAGCGTCCTGATCGGCCTTGACCCCGGAAACACCCACCGCGCCAATCACCTGGCCGTCGACAATCACCGGCACGCCACCTTCCAGCGAAGTCAGCAGCGGCGCCGACAGGAACGCGCTACGCCCGCCATTGACCATGTCTTCATAACCTTTGGTTTCACGACGCCCGATGGCGGCGCTGCGGGCCTTCTCGGCGGCGATGTAGGCGGCGATCGGTGCACAGCCATCCAGCCGCTCCAGGGCCAGTGGGTGACCGCCGTCGTCGACCACGCTGATGGTCACGGCCCAGTGGTTTTTCTCGGCTTCACTGCGGGCAGCGGCGAGAATTTTGCTGACTTCGGTCTGGCTCAATACGGCTTTGCTAAGCATGCTGTTCTCCGGTTAGTTCAGGGCTTCTTCGACCAGTTCGATCCAGTGCCGCACAGGGGTGCGGCCGGCGCCGTCGAGGTGGGTCTGGCAGCCGATGTTGGCGGTGACGATCACTTGCGGCTTACCGCTTTCCAGGGCATTGAGTCGGTTGTCGCGCAACTGCCTGGACAGCTGCGGCTGGGTCAACGAATAGGTCCCCGCCGAGCCGCAACACAGGTGGCCGTCGGGCACAGCCGTCAGGCCGAAACCAAGGCGAGCGAGCACGCTCTCTACGGCGCCGCCCAGCTTCTGCGCATGCTGCAAGGTGCAGGGGCAATGGAAAGCCACGCGCTTGTCGGCATGCACACCCAGTTGCTCCAGAGGTTCGACGCTGAGCACCTCAACCAAGTCTTTGGCCAGCGCACTGACGCGCCTGGCTTTCTCGGCGTAGGCCGGGTCCTGCGCCAACAAATGGCCGTAATCCTTGACGAAGGCGCCGCAGCCGCTGGCGGTCTGCACAATAGCCTCGGCGCCCTGCTCGATGGCGGGCCACCAGGCATCGATGTTGCGCCGCGCACGCTGCAAGCCTTGCTCCTGGGCGTCGAGGTGGTAGTCCACCGCGCCGCAGCAACCAGCTTCATTGATCGGTGTGACGCTGATGCCGAGGCGATCGAGCACCCGCGCCGTGGCGGCATTGGTGTTAGGTGCCAGGCCAGGCTGCACACAGCCCTCAAGCATCAGCATACGGCGAGCATGGCGTGGCTCGGGGCGGGGTTTGGCGGCATTGGCAGTGCGCGGCAATTTGGCCTTGAGACTGGCCGGCAACAGCGGACGGAAAACCTGGCCGACCTCAATCAGCCCTTTGAACAGCCGCGCATGGGGCACCACGGCCCGCAGGCTTTGACGCAGTACACGCTGAGCCAGCGGGCGCGGCACGGCGGCATCGACGACCGCGCGGCCGATATCCAGCAAGTTGTGGTACTGCACGCCTGACGGGCAGGTGGTCTCACAGTTGCGACAGCTCAGGCAGCGATCCAGGTGCAGTTGGGTCTTGGCCGTGACTTCGTTGCCTTCCAGCACTTGCTTGATCAGGTAAATGCGCCCACGTGGGCCATCCAGCTCGTCGCCAATGAGCTGGTAGGTCGGGCAGGTGGCGTTGCAAAAGCCGCAATGCACGCAGCTACGCAGGACGCGTTCGGCTTCCTCGGCACGCGGCAGGTGCTTGGCCTGTTCACTCAGATGGGTCTGCACTGCTACACCTCGCGATACATGCGGCCAGGGTTGAAGATGCCCTGGGGGTCAAGCTGGGTTTTGAGCTGTCGGTGGTAGCGCAGCAACGGAGCGGCCAGCGGATGGAACGGACTGTCGCCGTGGCCGGCGGTGAAGCAGGTGGCGTGTCCACCGGCTTGGGCGGCGATCTGGCGGATCAGCGCGACATCGGCATCAGACTTGAGCCAGCGCTGGGCGCCCCCCCAGTCGATCAGTTGCTCACCGGGCAGCGCTAGCACGCCAGTGTTGGTCGGCACCGACAAACGCCAGAGCGGGCGCGGGTCCGCGAAGAAGTCCAGGCGCTGCTCGCGCAGGTCAACCCAGTACGAGCTGTCAAGTAGCTCACCACCGAGGCGCTCGCGGGCCGCTGCGACCGAGCCTTCACCGCCTTCCAGGCGCAGGTGCAGCGCCTGACCATCATGGCTGGCGGCGCTCAGCGAAAGGGGTTGCTGGCCCCACTCGGCCAGTTTGCGCAAGGCCAGGGCGGCGTCCATCTCCAGCCGCAGACTGAGGCACTGCCGCGGCTTGGGCAGCACTTTGAGCGACACCTCGGTAATCACCCCCAGGCAGCCAAAGCTACCGGCCAGCAGCCGCGACAGGTCGTAGCCGGCGACGTTCTTCATCACCTCGCCGCCAAAGCGCAGGTGCTTGCCCGTTCCGGTGATCAAGCGAGTGCCCAGGACCAGGTCACGAACCGCGCCGGACCAGGGCCGGCGCGGGCCCGACAGACCTGCCGCAACCATCCCGCCGAGGGTCGCGGCGCCGCCAAATTGCGCAGGTTCGCAGGTGAGCATCTGCCCGGCCGCGTCCAGCGCCGCCTCCAGCTCAACCAGCGGCGTGCCGGCGCGGGCGGTGATCACCAACTCGGTCGGGTCGTAGCTGACGATGCCGCGGTGAGCACGGGTATCGAGCACTTCGCCTTCGACCTTGCGACCGAGAAACGCCTTGCTGTTGCCCCCCTGAATACGCAACGCCGTAGCACTGTTGAGGGCGTGATTGACTTGTTCCAGCAGCGCCTCGCTGGCGTCGCAGTCGTGCTGCATCACCATTAGAAGCGCTCCAGTTCAGGAAAGGGCAGTTGGCCGTGATGCACGTGCATGGCGCCGAATTCGGCGCAGCGGTGCAGGGTCGGAATGTTCTTGCCGGGGTTGAGCAGGCCACGCGGATCGAAGGCGGCTTTCACCGCGTGAAACAGGGTCAGTTCATCACTGTTGAATTGAACACACATCTGATTGATCTTCTCGCGCCCCACGCCATGTTCGCCGGTGATGCTGCCGCCCACCTTGACGCACAGTTCAAGAATCTTGCCGCCCAGGGACTCGGCCCGCTCCAGCTCGCCGGGTTGGTTGGCATCAAACAGAATCAAGGGGTGCATGTTGCCGTCACCGGCATGGAACACGTTGGCCACACGCAGGCCGAACGCCTCGGACAGCTCACTGATGCCCTTGAGCACCCCGGGCAGTTCTCGACGTGGAATGGTGCCATCCATGCAGTAATAGTCCGGCGAGATACGCCCGACGGCCGGGAAGGCGTTCTTGCGCCCGGCCCAAAACTTGACCCGTTCAACCTCATCGCGGGCCATGCGCACTTCGGTGGCGCCGGCCTCGCCCAGCACTGCGCGGACACGCTCGCAATCGTCATGCACGTCGGCCTCCACACCGTCCAGCTCGCACAGCAGGATGGCTTCGGCATCCACCGGATAACCGGCGTGAATAAAGTCTTCGGCGGCGCGAATGGCCAGGTTGTCCATCATCTCCAGGCCGCCGGGGATGATGCCGGCCGCAATGATTTCACCCACTGCGCGACCGGCTTTCTCCACCGAATCAAAGCTGGCCAGCAACACCTTGGCCACCTGCGGCTTGGGCAGCAGCTTGACCGTGACTTCGGTGATGATCCCCAGCATGCCTTCGGAGCCTGTGAACAAGGCGAGCAGGTCGAAGCCGGGCGAATCCAGGGCATCGCTGCCCAGGGTCATGCGCTCGCCTTCGACCGTGAGGATTTCCACCTTGAGCAGGTTGTGCACGGTCAGGCCATATTTGAGGCAGTGCACGCCTCCGGCGTTCTCGGCGACGTTCCCGCCAATCGAACAGGCGATCTGTGAGGATGGGTCCGGTGCGTAATACAGGTCGTAAGGGGCGGCCGCCTGGGAGATGGCCAGGTTGCGAACGCCCGGCTGAACACGGGCGAAACGCCCCTCTGGATTGACTTCAAGGATGTGCTTGAAGCGCGCCATCACCAGCAAAATCCCCTGGACCAACGGCAGCGCACCACCGGACAAGCCCGTCCCGGCCCCGCGTGCCACCACGGGCACACGGCGTTGATAGCAGAGTTTGAGCAGGCGTTCGACTTGTTCGATGCGCTCAGGCAATACCACCAGCATCGGCGTAGTGGTGTAGGCAGAGAGCCCGTCGCACTCGTAGGGTTTGAGGTCTTCCTGGGTGTGCAGCACTTCCAGGTCCGGAAGCTGCTGCCGCAATTCGGCCAGCAGCGCTGACTTATCCACCTCCGGCAACGCCCCATCAACGCGCTCGTCGTACAAAATACTCATGGCAGGCTTTCTCGCTTTATTGTTCTTTTGTGCGGCGCCGGTAGCGAGCCGGCCGCTTGTTATGCGCTATATGTAGAGCCTTGCAGGGCGGTCGTCCATTACCGAATGAACTGGTATGACCAGTTTGTTTAAGCAAACCTCTAGCCTCTCCTTGCCAACGGCCTTACATATAAAGGGGTTGATAGCTATATTGGGTGCAGCGTGAATGACCATTTAGAACTGGTACTACCAGTTAGCCGAGGCCTCTGACATGCTCGAAGAAACATCCGCCGTTCGCCGCCAGGTCAGTGATGTGGTCGCCGAGCGGATCGAACGATTGATCGTCGATGGCGTGCTCAAGGTTGGCCAGGCACTGCCCTCGGAGCGCCGCCTGTGCGAGAAGCTGGGGATATCCCGCTCGGCGCTGCGTGAGGGGCTGAAAGTGCTGCGCGGGCGCGGCATTATCGAGACCGCCCAAGGCCGCGACTCACGGGTGGCCACGCTGAATGGGAGCCGCGATGCCAGCCCACTGATGCACCTGTTCAATTCGCAGCCACGTACCCTGTTTGATCTTCTGGAAGTGCGCGCACTGCTGGAAGCCGAATCAGCGCGCCTGGCCGCCTTGCGCGGCACAGATGCGGACTTTGTCCTGCTCACCCGGCGCTACGAAGAAATGCTCGCCGCCCACAGCCAGCCCGTACCTGCCGAGCCGCGCGAACATGCTCGCCTTGACCACGCCTTCCACCTGGCGATCTGCGAGGCCTCGCACAATCCGGTGTTGCTGCACACCCTGCAGTCGTTGACCGACTTGATGCTCAGTACGGTGTTCGCCTCGGTCAACAACCTCTACCATCGCCCCATGCAAAAACGCCAGATCGACCGCCAGCACTCGCGGCTCTATCACGCCGTCATCGAGCGCCTGCCAGAACAAGCTCAGCGCGCTGCGCGCGAACACATCCACAGCATCCGCGACAACCTCAAGGAGATCGAACAGGAGGAGCAACGCCTGGTGCGCGCGACCATGCGGCTTGAGGGTTGGGGGTAGGCTTCCGGGCAGCAAGGCCGCCTGTGAAGCGCAAAATCACTGCTTGGCTTCACGCCCAAACGTTCACCATCATCCAAGACTTTACAAACCGGGTAGAAAGTATGAATCGTCGTAAAAAACTAAATCAGTTACTCAAGGCTCACGCAAAAAAGGCGAGTGCCAAACTGGCCCCGCCAAAGAAATCCAAATACATCAGTAAGGCTGACCGGTTAAAGCTGGCTGCCGAGCCCGGTCCAGATTCAGTCATTACCCCTGAGAGCTGAGCCGTCGATCTTAAGCGTCTTTGTTGCGAGGGGGATTTATCCCAGCTGGTTTGGGGCTGCTGCGCAGCCCAGCGGGGATAAATCCCCTCGCCACAAGGGGTTCGGGCAGGCCTTGAGTGAATTGCACCTCCCAGACCTGCACCTTCCAGACCTGCACTTCCCAGACCTGCCAAAGCCAAAACGCTTCAGGCAAAAGTCAGCGCAAGGTTAAACAGCATCGCCACAACAAAACCGATGGGCGCGGCACGCAGCAGCAATTGGGGAAACAGCCGGGTTCGGCTCTGCTCATCGGCGCAAGAGCTCAGGATCAGACTGCCGCCAGAGGAGAACGGCGAGATCGAGGTGGCTTGGGCGCCAACCACGATGCTGATGAACAGCACCATGGGGTCGATCGACATGGCGGCGGCCAGCGGCGGCACCATGGGGAACAGCGCGGGGGTGACCACTCCCAAGGTGCTGGCGAAAATCGACATCAGCGCAGCGACGACACCGAACACCAGGGCTACCAGCACCGGTGGGATGTTGCCGCCGATCCACGATGCCAAAGCGTCAATGGCGCCAGCCTTGATCGCCACCGAAATCAGCATGCCCACACCACAAATCATGATCAGCGTGCCCCAAGGCAGCGAGGCGATGGCTTTGCGCTCGTCGCCGAGCTTGAGCATCAGCGCGATCACCGAGAACACGCTGGCGATCAGGCCGATGTCCACCTTCGAGTTGACGAACGTCACCGTCGCATTGTCCGGGAACAGGATGTGCGCGATGGGACCGGCCAACACGATCAGCATCATCAGCAGGGTCAGCCACAAGGTGATTCTTTGCTCACGATTGAGCGGGCTCGGCGTCTCGATCGCGACCGCCGCGTTCTTCAGCGCACGGCCGTGGCCAGCGAAGAATACGAACGCGGTGATGACCACCAGTGGAATGACCATGGTGCTGGCAAAGATGGCCAGGCCATTGATGAAGGCTTCACTTTCGGGAACACCCAGGCCGGTCATCAGGCCACGGAAGATGATGCCGCTCTGGCTGGAAACAAAGTTGGCACCGCCCAGGGCCCCGTAGTTCACCGCCATGCCACCGAGTATCAGGCTCATGCCCGTGCGCTGGCACAGCAGCAGCGTCAGCGGGGCCATGAAAGCCAGCACCGTGTAGTAACCCGCGCCGAGCCCGGCAATCAGGCAAGCGGTCAGAAACACCGCATAAGGCAACAGGTGCGGCACGTTACGACAGAGATAGAGCAGGTGTTCGGCCAGTTTCTCCAGCGTGCCGTTGACGATGGCGAAGCTGTAGAACAGGCAGACCGAGAAGATGATGAAGAAAATCTTCAGCGGCCACATGCCGATGATTTCAGAAGGACTCAAGCCCATGCCGAAGCAGCCCAGTAGATAGGCAAAGGCGATGGCGAACAGGCCGATGTTGATTTTGGTGGTGTATCCCAGCGCGACAGCAAGAACGATCGCGGCGACGACGTACAGGCTCATCATGATGTGTGTTCCGTATTATTTTGTTATGGGAAATTCAACGCGTCGACGCAGCAAAGCCGAACAGGATCGTGGGGTTATCCACCAACACCTGCCGGCGCTCCACCGGGTCGGGAAACAAGGCGTGCAGAAAGGCCAATTGCGCGTCGTAGCCGGTACGCGACTCGAACTGGGTATGGGGCCAATCACTGCCCCAGACAAAACGATCAATACCGCCACACGCCTGGCGCAGTTGCGCCAGCACGCAGGCAGCGCGGGGCAGGTCTGACTGACTGCGATAGGCGGCGGACAACTTGACCCACAGCCTGTCCTCGCCGAGCAAGGCCAGAAAGCCCTGATGGGCGGGGTTACTCGGGTCGATACCATTAGAGGGAAGACCAAAGTGGTCCACGACCACCGTGACGCCGGTCGCCAGAACGAACGGCACAACCAGGACCAAGGCATCGAAGCCACACTGGATTTCAACCTGCCAGCCAAGCCGGGCCAGTCGCTGGTAAAAAGTCTGCCAACGCGCACCGATGTAGTCCTGCGGCGCCTTGCCAATCAGATTCAAGCGAACGCCTACCACGCCAGCCTTGGCCAATGCTTGGAGCTGCGCATCCTCGATGTCCGGCTCGACCACCGCGATACCTCGCAAGCGCTGTGGGTAACGTTGCAGGGCCTCAACCATGAAACGGTTGTCGGTTCCCAAGAAGCTCGGCTGGATGAGCACACCCTGGGCAAGGCTGCAGCGATCCAGATGCCCCAGATAGTGCTCGGCCAAGGCGTCGTAATCAGGGCTGTAGCGGCGATCACTCGCCATGGGCAAGTCATGCCGGAATATGTGGGCGTGAGTATCTATGCCTTCGAACGACAGGGACATCAGGAAGCTGCCTTTGTTGATTTTTGTGGAAGCCTGCCAGGCATGTAAGGTGATTACAGACCTGAAATTCATATAGATGACTGAATGACCATATCTATAAACAACCATCCCTGTCAACGCGCCCAGTGAGGTAAAGTGGTGCATTGCTTGGAATCGGATTGACGGTATGGCCCTTACACACCTTGGACATGACGAGCGACTGCCGCTCTATCAACGACTGCGCGAAGAGATGCTGGCGAAAATCGCCGCAGGTGAATGGCTGCCCGGTGAAGCCATTCCCACCGAGGCAGAACTGACCCGTCACTACGGCGTTGCGGTGGGCACGGTGCGCAAAGCGGTGGAAACGCTGGTCGGGGAAGGACTGCTGCTGCGTGCCCAGGGCCGTGGCACGTTCGTGCGCCGGCCCAACTTCGACGGTTCACTGTTTCGTTTCTTTCGACAGGTCGATGCCAGCGGTCAATCGCAAGTGCCGCAAAGCCGCATACTGAGTCGCACCCAGGAAGCCCCGGACACCCACGTGCGCCAGGCGCTGAATCTGACCGAGCACGACTCCACCATCCGCCTGGAGCGCCTGCGCCTCATGGACGGTCGGCCGCTGTTCCACGAGCAAATCTGGCTGCCGGCCACTCAATTCGGCGCCCTACTCGACACTGACCTGAACGACTTCGGCACCCTGCTCTACCCCTTCTACGAAGAACGCTGCGGCATGCGCGTCGCATCAGCCCGGGAAACCCTCACCGTCGCCTCGGCCGACGAGCCACTGGCCGCCACGCTGGGAGTGACGGCCGGCAGCCCGGTGGTGGTAGTTGAACGGGTTGCCCTGGGCTACGACCGTCAACCCCTGGAATATCGGCTGTCACGGGGAGCGGCTGGCACTTTTCGCTATCAGGTTGAGATTTGCTGAAAACTATCGGTGATAACTCCCGAAAACGTTGCCTCTACCGGCCCGATGAGAAAAACCGGTCCCAGGCCATCCCATTGAACCGTCACGCTGCCACCATCACATTCAACCTCAACGCAATGATCCAACAAGCCACGACGAATCCCGTTCACAGCGGCGCCACAAGAGCAGGAACCTGAGCCGAGTGCGATGCCACCGCCCCGCTCCCATATGCGCAAACGAATGTGCTTTCGATTGATGACCTGAACGAAATGCACGTTGGTCTTGAGCGGGAACAAAGGGCTGGTTTCGATTGCAGGTCCTATGGTCGCGATATCAACGTCCGCCAGATCCTCCACAAAGTAAGTGCAGTGTGGGTTGCCCATGCTGCACGCAATCGGGCTGCCAGCCAGTGGCAGAACAGCGGTGTCCAGGTCCCCAGCCAAGGGAATGTCCGACCAGCCGAAAAGCGGCTGCCCCATGTTGACGGAAATTGCGTCGGGTGAAGTTCGTTCGCAAGTGAGCAAACCGCGATGGGTGCGTAGCGTTATCGAAGTCACATTCGATTCGCGCATCAACCGATCCGCGGCGCCCCGCGTCGCGCTGCCGCAAACGTCCAGCGTGGAGCCATCTGCATTCCAGAACATCAGGCGCGCGTCTGCATCCTCACAATCGAGCATCACCGCGAGTTGATTAAAACCGATGCCTCGGTTGCGATCCCCCATCCGCCGGGCCATGGCATTTGTTATGGGATTGGTTGAGTTTCGCGCGTCCACGACAACAAAATCATCGCCATTGGCGTGCATTTTATGAAAGCTCAGCGGCATGCAAACGCTCTACTGGAGATAGAGATGACGTTGCCGTCAGGGTCTTTGGCATTGGCGAATGAATAGCCGTCGGCCTTGTGGGTGGCGCCAAACTTCAAGCCTTGGGCCATGCACTTCTCCTTGAAGCCCTCAACATCCCGGGTATCAAAAACAAGCTTGACTGTGACTTGTCCCGTTTTAACGCCCTTCCCTGCCGGGTGAACCATCAGAATCGCGCCTCCGTTTGCAGACCCCAACTCCGTGACGCGATCATCGGCATGTTTTTCACTGACAAAGCCGAAATGACGCTCATAAAAAACGCAGGTCGCCTGGACATCCCGTACATACAGCATTATTCGATTAAGTATCGGTTCCATGCGTTCTTCCTTGATCACTGCTGACGGTAAAACTTAGCACCCCGCGCATCATCGCAGCGGGGGCTTGAATGCAAAGCTCGACGTCTGTAGTGCGTCCCCAGATGCTTTCAACCAACCACAAGAAAAGACGCACTGGCTCGTACCACGCGCTCCTCTCCAGCGCTTATATAGGTATTGGCGAAAACCAGTCGGCTACCGGACTTTTGAATATCAACGGCAGCCTCCAACCAATCGCCTACCTTAGCGGAGCCAGCGAAATCAGTGGTCATTGTGGTGGTCACGAGCTTGAGTGGCGGATCTTTCGAGAAGGCAGCGCTGTAGCCCAAAGCAATATCAGCCAGCGCCATGAACAACCCTCCGTGAGCGAGTCCACGCGCATTGGTGTGTTTCTTCTCGACCCGAATCCCAACGGTGAATCCTTCGGCGTTTTCCCGATAGTAGAAAGGGCCTAGTAGATCAAGAAAAGGACTGCTGCGAAATAACGGTTTGAAGCCCTGTGGAATATCCAATTCACACTCCTTTGCCTGTAGTCATAGTCAGGTCTGGCGACTGCAGTGAATGACCGTCAAAGGCGACCGGGCTCATTTGCACCCTGCTCAATTGCCTCCAAAGCCGATTTTTTCTCAAGCCACGCTTCCCGCGTTATTTCCCAGACTTCCTTAAGCAATGGCCCACAGACAAAATCACCCTGCTGTGTCGCGATCATGCGCATGCCTTCGTGTTCCGAAACTTTACGCGAAGCATGATTGCCCTCCGCCTTGGGCACTTGCATGACGGGACGCCCCAGGGTTTCAAACCAATAGGCGTTGATAACCTCACAAGCCTCGCGCATGTAGCCCTTTCCCTGCCATTGAGGCGCCAGCCAGAAACCCCGGTTGTTCCCAGGTTGGTCATACAGGCTGATGCTCCCGATGCAATGTGCCGGATCTTCGCAAGTGCGGATCATCCAATGCCACTCACGCCCCGCCGCAATGGCGGGAAGGGCATGGTCGCGAACGTACGTCAGAGCGCCGTCTTTCGGATAGGGCCATGGCACGCGACTGTCGAGATAACGCACCACTTCCCAATGGGGAAACAGCTGTTGAATAGCCGCTGCATCGACCAGTTGCAAAGGCGTGAGGATAAGGCGGCGGGTCTGGAGCGTGGGGGTGGTTTGCGTCATGGATTTACGCATGATGATCGTGCGCTCGGCGCCGTTGAATTCGTCACGTACCTTATGGAATCCCAGCGCGGTGTAAAAACTCTCAGCTGTAATAGAGGATGGCACATGCAAAGTCTCCAGGCCCAAGTCGAGAGCGGCTGAACACAGGACTGACATTAGCCGCCTGCCAACGCCTGCTCCTTGATAGCTCGGCTCTACAAAAACACTTCTGATCACATCCCCATCGAGGCTGGCCGTCGCGACAACCCGCTGTTCGACAGATGCCACATACACCCGACGCCGCGCCATCAATCGCTCAATCGCCAGTGGAGAAAAGCTCTGCTCCACACGGGCGATTACATCGGCCGGGTAATCTTTCGCATTGGATTGGCGCAGAGCGCTGATCACAACGTTGCTTATTGCTTGCGCGTCCTCGATTGTTGCGAGGCGAATGTGGGCATCCATTTCAAGTTCTCGCTCCAGGTGATCAGTGATCATAGACGCATGACAGTGGAAGTCATTACGACAATGCACTCTTGCTTGACCACTTGTACGCGCAACCGAACGCGCAAGGATCAGAGGTAGGCTCTGCTGTTCTCAGCCACATATTCTGCTGCCATGTATCCTCGTGTATCCCGAGGATACTTCGCTACATAACCTTGCACTTTTGCCTCCCATTCGACACAGCCCGGATACGTTGCCCCGTTCAAATGCACCCAAGGTTTCAAGGGCATCAACCAGAGCCCCTGACCCACGCTCGCAACGGAGGCATCACTATGAAAACGGCACGGCAGCACAGCAAAACCGGTAAAACCCATCGCCGCGTGCTCGGCTCATCCATCCTCGCGCTCAGTCTGCTCGGCGCGCTCGGGGTTGCCCATGGGCAATCCACCAGCGCCGCGCAGCCAACCGCGATCAAGTCCGGCGTCACACATACAACGCCCTCCCCGTTCGGTGCGCTGAAGCATGTCAAGGCCGGTCTGCTGGACGTGGCGTACGCTGAAACCGGCCCCGCCGATGGGCCGGTGGTGATTCTGCTGCACGGCTGGCCGTACGACATTCACAGCTATGACGAAGTCGCGCCCTTGCTCGCAGCGAAGGGATACCGCGTGCTGATGCCGTACGCCCGAGGCTACGGCGATACGCATTTTCTGTCCGAGAAGACACTTCGCAACGGTCAACCGGCCGCGCTGGCCAGTGACGTGATCGACTTCATCGATGCGCTGAAGATCAAGCAAGCCGTGCTCGGTGGCTACGATTGGGGCGCACGTTCGGCGGACATCGTCGCGGCCCTGTGGCCGGAGCGGGTCAAGGCGCTGGTCGCGGTCAGTGGCTATCTGATCGGCAGCCAGGCCGCCGGCCAGAACCCGCTACCGCCCAAGGCTGAGTTGCAGTGGTGGTATCAGTTTTATTTCGCCACTGACCGGGGCCGCGCCGGGTACGAGAAAAACACCCACGACTTCGCCAAGTTGATCTGGCAACTGGCGTCGCCAAAATGGGCATTCGATGACACCACCTTCGACCGCAGCGCCAAGGCGCTGGAAAACCCCGACCATGTCGAGATCACCGTGTTCAACTACCGTTGGCGTCTCGGCTTGGTCCAGGGCGAGACCCGGTACGACGCGCTGGAACAGAAACTGGCGACGGCGCCTTCCATCAGCGTGCCGACCATCACCCTTGAAGGCGATGCCAACGGCGCGCCGCACCCAGCTCCCGAGGATTACGCCAAGCGCTTCACTGGCAAATACGAATTCCGGTTGATCAGCGGCGGCATCGGCCACAACTTGCCGCAGGAAGATCCGCAGGCGTTTGCCAAGGCCGTGATCGATGCCGATCATCTTTGATAGCCAGGCACTTGTCTGGATAACACCGGCATAAAAAAACGGCTCGTTTATTCAACGAGCCGTTTTTTCGGGCCATTCACACCACATGCGCGGGCCCGACGATAAGACCGTACTTTGTTTCCTGGCGCTGTACGGGTATTACCGAACAGGATCAACCCGACGCATAAGGTCATTCAACACGTAGGTGTCCAGAAAGGCATTTACTTCGGTGATCTGGCCATCTTTGAATGTCATGTGCCACAGGTAAGTGTTGTTGTAGGGCTTGCGGTCAAGCGCCATGGCTTCTCCCTTCCAGAGAACCACCACGACATCGTCCTCGGCCACAATGCTTTGCACGGTAGGGGAAATGGGTGTCGCCAGCCGAGCGGTGATCGGTCGTACGGCTCGCTCGATTAAATCCGACTTGCTGTTATACACACCGGAAACAGGGCTTGATCCAGATACGGTCCACGTTGCGTCGGGCGCCAGCAGATCGAAAGCAGTGCCTTGGCCTTGCTGCCAGTTAGTAAATGCTTGGCGCACCAAGTCGGTATTGGTGTTTTGGTCAGCGGCTTGCGACGCTGAGACCGTGTTCGTTGAAAGCATCAAACACAGCGCGACAGCCTGAAGGCGCACAGCCAAACTCATCCATGGGGTCATGATCTTTCTCTCACAACAATATCGTTGATAGGAACCTCTTCAAGAGGAACCTTAACGGCATGGGCTCGGAAGCTTTTGCTTGATGCTGCTGAGAGGTTGCCTGATGCTGTTTAGTGGAACGGCGCGGACACCTGGGCCTGGTTCCTATGCGTGGTTGCTGCCACCACGCGGGTAGCCCCCCGGTCCCATATCACCCTTTTCCAGACGCCAAAAACCACAAACCCCCGACTTTCTCTAGGAAAATCGGGGGTTTGTGTTTGCAGAATATGGCGGTGAAGGAGAGATTCGAACTCTCGATACAGTTTCCTGTATACACACTTTCCAGGCGTGCTCCTTAAGCCACTCGGACACTTCACCGTGTCTCGGCAAACTGTTCAGTCTGTCGAGGCGCGCTAATGTAGTCGAAAGCTTTTCCGATGGCAAAGGTTTTTTTCAGAATTTTCATGCGGTTAAGGTGATCGGGCATTTCAAACGCATCGGGGCATGGCAAACCGGCCAATCTTCGGGTTGGTGCGCGCAGTGTTCCATGGAGCAAGGCGCGAGCGATGGGGCGGTCAGGCGGTTTGTGGGGGCCGGGGGCTGACCGGTGAGTCAGTCACAGCGCTTTACCTGGCCTGCGGCGGTGGGTAACGTCTGCGTCACTTCTCTTACAAGGAATAGCGCCATGAGCGACCTGATTGCCTACCATCTCGAAGACGGTATCGCGACCCTGACCTTGAACAACGGCAAGGTCAATGCCATCTCGCCGGATGTGATTGCCGCGTTCAACACTGCGCTGGATCAGGCTGTGACGGATCGGGCGGTGGTGATCATTACCGGGCAACCGGGGATTTTGTCCGGTGGTTACGATTTGAAGGTGATGACCGCCGGTCCCAAGGAAGCGGTGAGCCTGGTTACGGCCGGCTCGACCCTGGCCCGTCGCCTGTTGTCGCACCCCTTCCCCGTCGTTGTCGCGTGCCCCGGGCATGCGGTGGCCAAGGGTGCGTTCCTGCTGCTGTCGGCGGACTATCGCATCGGTGTCGATGGACCGTTCAGCATTGGCCTGAACGAGGTGCAGATCGGCATGACCATGCACCACGCAGGCATTGAGCTGGCCCGTGATCGTCTGCGCAAGTCTGCGTTCCATCGCTCGGTGATCAATGGCGAGATGTTCAACCCGCAGAGCGCTGTGGATGCCGGTTTCCTCGACAAGGTGGTATCAGCCGAAGAACTGCAGGGCGCGGCGCTGGAGGCCGCGCGTCAGTTGAAGAAAATCAACATGACCGCCCACAAGAACACCAAGCTGAAAGTGCGCAAGGCTCTGCTGGAGACGCTGGACAGTGCAATCCTGCTGGATCAGGAGCACATGGGTTAGCGCTCCACAGCGCAAAACGAAAAGCCCGACCTCTGCGTCGGGCTTTTTCTTACAGGCTCCGTTTAAAAACCGACAACCGCTCTAGCCTGCTTCTGTCACGTTATTCGGAAACATGCGCTCAAACATCGCCCATCTCCTACATCTATAGCGGCAATTGCCGAAAACAGTGCACATCCGTACACTGCGCCACCTTTTGTCCCGATGGGGCCTGTAGATGCTGTTTTTATTGCGTATGTTGTTGATGGGTCTGCATTTTGTGCTGGCGGGTGTGCTCGGGGTAATCCTGGGGCTGTGTCGCCCGTTCAATCCGGACAACAGCCGTTTATGCGCCAGGCTGTATGCGTGGCCCGCCATGTGCATTTTGCGTCTGCGGGTAAAGGCCGAGGTCGACACGCTGGTGAATAAATCCCAGAGCTGCGTGATCATTGCCAACCATCAATCCAACTATGACCTGTTCGTGTTCGGCAACGTGGTGCCGTATCGCACCGTGTGCATCGGCAAGAAGAGCCTGAAGTGGGTGCCGTTGTTCGGGCAGTTGTTCTGGCTGGCTGGCGGGCAATGTGCTGATCGACCGGGGCAACGCGATCAAGGCGCGCCAGTCGATGTTGACCACCACTCATACCTTGCAGCACGAGGACACATCAATCTGGGTGTTCCCGGAAGGCACGCGTAATCTTGGCGAGGATCTGCTGCCATTCAAGAAAGGCGCGTTCCAGATGGCGATCGCTGCCGGGGTGCCGATTGTTCCGGTGTGCGTCAGCAGCTACATCAAGCACACGCGCCTCAATCGCTGGCGAAGCGGCGACATCCTCATACGCTCGCTACCGGCCATTCCCACGGCGGGCTTGAGCCTGGACGACATGCCCCAGCTCATCGCCCAATGCCGTGAACAGATGCGCGAGTGCATCGCGGCGATGGACCGGCAGGTGCAGGCTGTTTAACGCGCCCGTTAAACAATAGCCAGCCGGGCACATAACCCTGTGGCGAGGGGATTTATCCCCGCTGGCTGCGCAGCAGCCCAAAGACAGGCAACTCGGAGTGTCAGGTAGGTTGAGTTCGCTGTGAGATGGCTGCTGCGCAGCCAGCGGGGATAAATCCCCTCGCCACAAAAGCCCGCACGATTCTGATTTTACCTGTATGGCATTTGACTCTACCGGCGAACTCAGCGGATTTTGCTGACTCTCAAGCAGCAGGGCACACTAAGCTACAGATTGCCTGCCACTGCCATTTTCCAAGAAGAAGTGAACCACCATCATGGGTAGAGTCGTTGCTGCTGCGGTTTACAGCGCCGGTAAGAAAGTCACCAACATCACCCTCGACGAAGGCAGCACCTGGGCAGCCAAACCCGGTCATTTTGTCTGGATCGGGCTTGAAGAGCCCAGCACCCAGGAGCTGACCAACCTGCAACGTCAATTCAATCTGCATGAATTGGCGATTGAAGACGCGATGGAGAAGCACAGCCGCCCCAAGCTGGAGACCTTTGGCGATGCGCTGTTTATCGTCACGTATTCACCAGTGCGCAAGGACGGCAAGCTGCAGTTCATCGAGACTCATATCTTCGCCGGCAACGGCTACATCATCACCGCCCGCAATGGCCACTCGGCGTCCTACGCCCATGTGCGACAGCGCTGTGAGGCGCGGCCCATTCTGCTGGAGCACGGGGAAGATTTCGTTCTCTATGCCATCCTGGATTTCGTCATTGAAAACTACCAGCCGGTGGGTGAAGCCATTCACGCCGAGATCGATGAACTGGAGCGCAACGTACTGTGCAGCGCCCTGAACGAGCGGGATATTCAGAACTTGCACAGTTTGCGCCGTGACGTATTACGCCTGCGTCGTTACGCAGCACCCATGGTGGAAATCAGCGAAGAACTGCAAAGACTGGACTTCCCCTTCATCGACAAAAACATGAGCCCGTACTTCCGTGATGTGCAGATTCATGTCACGCGGCAAATGGAAGACCTGGCGACGCTGGCGGACATTGCCAGCCAGACCATTGAAATCGGCGTGCTGCTCGAAGCGTCGCGCCAGAGCGTGGTACAGCGCAAGTTCGCGGCGTGGGCGGCGATCCTGGCGTTTCCCACCGCGGTGGCCGGAATCTATGGGATGAACTTCGAGAACATGCCGGAATTGACATGGCACTACGGGTACTTTCTGGTACTGGGGTTTATTGCGGTGGGCTGTACCGCGTTGTGGGGGAGCTTCAAGCGTTCGGGGTGGTTGTAGGCGAGCGTGTATGCAGTTGAGGCTGGCGTGACATTCATCGCGAGCAGGCTCGCACCCACATTTGATCGCCTGCCTGTCAAATGTGGGGGGCGAGGGTGTTTTAGCCTTGGGCCGCTTCGGTCTCAGGCTTGTGCGCGACAAAACGCATCATCCATTCAGCTACTGTTGTGCCGTGATGCGCCTGTTCAAGACTGGCCATGCCTTGACTGTAGATCTGCTCACCCAGGTGTTGCTGGCGAATCTCCAGCAGCGCCCGGGAATAATCGTGGATGAATTCCGGGTGGCCCTGGAAGCACAGCACCTGATCGTTGATGTGGTAGGCGGCGAACGGGCAAAAATCACTGGACGCGATGACCGTGGCGTTTTCCGGCAATTCGGTGACCTGGTCCTGGTGACTGATCAGCAGGGTCAGTTCTTCCATCACCGGGCTCATCCATGGCGCCTTGGCCGCGAGCTTGTAGCGGTGCGTGCCCACGCCCCAGCCCTGAGTGGCGCGCTCGGCCTTGCCGCCCAGCAACAGCGCCAGCAGTTGATGACCGAAGCACACGCCCAGTAACTTGTCGCCTCGCTGGTAGCGGTCCAGCAGGAAGGTCTTGAGGGTTTGAATCCAGGGGTCGGTGCCGAAGGAATCGGCTTTGCTGCCGGTCACCAGGTACGCGTCGAACTGCTCATCATCGTTGGGGTATTGCCCCTGCATGACGTTATACACAATGAACTCAGCCGCGACGGGCTGTTGTGAAAACAGGCGCTGGAACATCTGCCCGTAACCCTGATATTGGTCAATCAGTTCCGCACGCAAGATATCGGTTTCCAAAATGCAGATGCGCAGCGACATAAAAAATACCTGACACGATGATGGGAATAATGCACACCCTGAGCGTGCCTTGAAACACCGCCTCAAGGCAAGCCCCTTCCCTGCCGGTCAGAACAGTTCTTGCCTGGCGGCTTTCTCCAGTAACAAGCCCGGTGGCGAGAAACGCTCGCCATACTGCTCGGCCAGATACTGAGCGCGGGCGACAAAATCCTCCAGGCCGTACTGGTTGATGAACTGCAACGCACCGCCGGTCCAGGCTGCGAAACCGATACCGAAGACCGAGCCGACGTTGGCGTCCGCCGTCGCGGTGAGCACGCCCTCCTCCACACAACGCACGGTTTCCAGGGCCTGGATGAACAGCAGGCGATCGCGGATGTCCTGTGGCGAAATCTGCCCGTCGGCTTTCTCGAAACGGCTTTTGAGTTCCGGCCACAGGTGCTTTTGCCCGTCGGCCGGGTACTCATAGAAACCGCCCCCGGCGGCTTTGCCTGGTCGTTTGTATTCGTTGAGCAGCAAGTCAATCACGGCGAACGCGGGGTGCTCGATCGGCGTTTTCCCTTCCGCTCGCAGGTCCTTGGCGGTTTGCTCGCGGATATGGCTCATCAGGCTGAGGGAAACTTCATCAGAGATTGCCAGAGGTCCAATCGGCATCCCGGCCTTGCGCGCCTCGGTCTCGATCATCGGTGCGCTCACGCCCTCGCCCAGCATGGCGATGCCTTCGTTGGTAAAGGTGCCGAATACCCGGGAGGTGAAGAAGCCACGACTGTCGTTGACCACAATCGGCGTCTTGTTGATTTGCAGAACGAAATCGAAACCTCGTGCCAAGGTCTCGTCGCTGGTGCGGGCGCCCTTGATGATTTCCACCAGAGGCATTTTCTCCACCGGGCTGAAGAAATGCAGGCCGATGAACTTCGTCTGGTCCGGCACAGCCGTCGCCAGGCCGGTGATGGGCAAGGTCGAGGTGTTGGAGGCGATCACCGCGTCCGCCCCAACAACCGCTTGCGCAGCGGCTGAGACGCTGGCTTTCAGGGCGCGATCTTCAAACACGGCCTCGATGATCAGATCGCAACCGGCCAAGTCAGCGCCGCTGTCAGTGGCTTGAATCCGCGCCAGCGTGGCGTCGCGCTGTTCGGCGGTGAGCCGCCCGCGGGCGACCTGTTTATCCAGCAGCGCCACCGCACGGGCCTTACCCTTCTCGGCGGCGGCAAGGCTGACGTCCTTGAGCACCACTTCAATGCCGGCTATAGCGCTGACGCAGGCGATACCAGCCCCCATCATGCCGGCGCCGAGTACCCCGAGTTTTTGCGTCAGATGAGGTGCAAAGCCCTGCGGACGCGAACCACCGGCCTTGATTTCGTTGAGCTGGAACCAGAAAGTGCCAATCAGGTTCTTGGCCACCTGGCCGGTGGTCAGCTCGGTGAAGTAGCGGGTTTCGATCACGTGGGCGGTGTCGAAATCCACCTGGGCACCTTCCACCGCCGCGCAGAGAATTTTCTCGGGCGCGGGCAGGCAACCCTGGGTTTTGTTGCGCAGGATCGAAGGTGCTATCGCCAGCATTTGCGCGACTTTCGGATGAGACGGCGTGCCACCCGGGATCTGATAGCCCTTCATGTCCCAAGGCTGGACCACGCTTGGGTTGGCGAGAATCCAGGCCCTGGACTTGTTCAACAGGTCCTCGCGATCCACCGCCAGCTCATCGACCAGACCGGCCTGCAGCGCCTGTTGCGGGCGCACCTTCTTACCCTCGAGCAGATACGGCAAGGCCTTTTCCAAGCCAAGCAACCGCACCATCCGCACCACCCCGCCGCCACCGGGCAACAGGCCCAGAGTGACTTCCGGCAGGCCAATCTGCACCGACGGGTGATCCAGTGCCACACGATGATGGCAAGCCAGGCAGATTTCCCAGCCACCGCCCAGGGCTGCGCCATTGATGGCCGCCACCACCGGTTTTCCCAGGGTTTCCAGGGCACGCAGTTGCGCCTTGAGCCCGAGAACCATGTCATAGAATGCCTTGGCTTGGGGTTTACCGACCTTGACCAGTTCGTTGAGGTCGCCGCCAGCGAAGAAGGTTTTCTTGGCCGAGGTAATGATCACCCCGGCAATCGAGTCTCTTTCGGCAGTCAGCCGGGCGACGCAGGCGGCCATGGCCTCGCGGTACGTCGCATTCATGGTGTTGGCGCTCTGGCCTGGCATGTCCAGGGTCAGGACGACGATCCGGTCCTGGCCGGTTTCGTAACGGATGGCATCGCTCATGAAAAGTATTCCTTGAAGTCGGGGGCTCAGAGACGTTCGATAACGGTGGCAATGCCCATGCCGCCGCCGACACACAGGGTCGCCAGGCCATAACGCAGGCGACGCGCCTCCAACTCATCGAGCAAGGTGCCGAGGATTGCGCAGCCTGTAGCCCCCAAAGGATGCCCCATGGCGATGGAGCCGCCGTTGACGTTGACCTTGGCGGGGTCGATGGCCATGTCTTTGATGAACTTGAGCACCACTGAGGCGAACGCTTCGTTGACTTCGAACAGGTCGATGTCCTCCACCCGCAGCCCAGCCTTGACCAGAGCCTTGCGGGTAGCCGGCGCCGGGCCGGTGAGCATGATGGTCGGATCAGTGCTGGTGACAGCCGTGGCGACAATCCGCGCCCGCGGTTGCAGCCCCAGCGCCTGCCCCTTGGCTTCGGAACCGATCAGCATCAGCGCCGCCCCCATCGACGATGCCGGAACTGTTGCCCGGCGTGTGGACATGGTGGATCCGTTCCACATGGCTGTAGACCCGCAGCGCCGTAGCGTCGAAGCCCATCTGGCCCATGGCTTCGAAGCTTGGTTTGAGCTTGCCCAGGCCCTCCAGGGTCGAGTCAGCACGGATAAATTCGTCATGATCCAGCAGCACGATGCCGTTCTGATCCCGAACCGCCACCAGGGATTTGTTGAACGAGCCGTCGGCCCGGGCCCGGGCGGCCTTTTGCTGGGAGTGCAGCGCGAACGCATCGACGTCCTCGCGACTGAAGCCCTCCAGGGTTGCGATCAGGTCAGCGCCGATCCCCTGAGGCGTGAAGTGGCCCTGCAGGTTGGATTGGGGGTCAAGCGCCCAAGCACCGCCGTCGCTGCCCATAGGCACGCGAGACATGGATTCAACACCTCCGGCCACCACCAGATCCTCGAACCCGGAGCGCACTTTCATGGCCGCCAGGTTCACCGCCTCCAGGCCCGAGGCGCAGAACCGGTTGAGCTGCACGCCTGCCACGCTGACATCCCAGTCGGCAATCAGCGCGGCGGTCTTGGCGATGTCGGCGCCCTGATCACCTATCGGCGTCACGCAACCGAGCACAATATCGTCTACCTGACTGGTGTCCAGGCCCATGCGCTGCTGCATGGCATTGAGCAAGCCACCCACCAGATTCACCGGCTTGACGCTGTGCAAAGCACCATCGGTCTTGCCCTTGCCACGGGGGGTGCGTAATGCGTCAAAAATCAAAGCTTCGGTCATGACATCCTCAAACCACTGGGACAATGCAATGGCTCCAACCATAAGCCCAGCAGCCCGAGATTCAATGACCGCAGTGCTCAACGACGTTGACGGCCACGCTCAGACGAACGGTAGCATGCTATCGGGTTAACCGATTCAGGTGAGCAAAGTGTCTAGCAAAAGGGCCTTCACGAAGGTGGCACTAGGCCTCATATCCGTTTAATAGCGATCGGTAGAGAATTGATACGAATTGGATCTAAGTAAAGGCGGCTGAGGCCCCTAATGTAATCCTTGTACAAGATAGTCGTCGGGTTTTGCCGAGGCGCTTGTCAGACAGGAAGTGCAACGCCAGCCGTCAGGAGATATGCAGGCTGGCCTCAGGAAATAACAAAAAAGGCGGGTCAGCCATGTTCAAACATTCGAAAGTTCGCCAAGCCGGACTCATTCTCTTCGCCACGACGCTGCTGTTGATTGTGCCGAATATCACCAAGATGATCGGCTGAGTCCTGCACGTGGACGTCCGTATCATCGGCAAGCGGTAGTGCTTGTATCGTCAAAAAATGTGACGAGTTCGTTGTTCGAGTCGCGGTGGCTGTGCCAACCTTTGCGGCACTCCCTCGACATGGAAGACGATCCTCGTGAAAGCTCTCATTGTGTTCGGGGCGCTGCTGCTCAGCACGCCCTTGTTTGCCGCGCAGCTGGTGCTGGAGCTGGGCACGACTGCTCGTACCTGGCAGACCGAAGAACTGCTCCAGCATCCTGAAGCCCGAACGATCCAGATCGCTGAAGACGTTTCCTACAAAAAACCGATGAATTATCGCGCCGTGCCGCTGACAGCGCTGTTGGCTGGCGTCGAACCTGACGACCATCTCCAGGCCGTGGCGCTGGACGGATTTGCCGCCGAATTGCCGGCGGCACCGTTACTCAACACCAACGGTGCTCGAGCCTGGCTGGCAATTGAAGACCCGACCCAGCCCTGGCCCCCACTGGGTGAAGGCAAGGGTAGCGCCGGGCCGTTCTACCTGGTCTGGACCAACCCCCAGGCAGGCCACATCAGCCCCGAACAATGGCCGTACGCGGTGGCAACCATCAAGCGCCTGTCAGCGGTAGCCGAACGTTTCCCTGCCCTGCTGCCAGCGCCCACGGTGACTCAGGATGATCCAGTCTATAAGGGCTTTGAACTGTTCCAGAAAAACTGCCTGGCTTGCCATCGGCTCAACGGCGCAGGCGACGCGCAGTTTGGCCCGGATCTGAACATCCCCTTCAATCCTACCGAGTACTTTTCCGGGGATTTCCTCAAGCGCTATATCCGCGACCCACAAAGCCTGCGTCGCTGGCCCCAAGGGAAGATGCCGGGGTTCTCGGCCACGGTGCTGCCGGATTCGGAGCTGGATCTGCTGGTGGGGTATCTCAAGCACATGGCGGGGCGTAAACAGCCGTTGGCCCCATGAAGTCGGTTTTGTGGCTGAGGTGACCTTGCAGGAGCACACCTTATGAAAACGGCCGACACATAGGTCAGCCGTTGCTCGGGTTGCGTGAATGAGTTTTCAGGCGTGCAGACGCCGTATTTCCTGTTTGACACCCCAACCTTCGATGATGCCACCCAAAGGCTCCACCACCGCCTCGAAGTTTTGTTCGAAGTCTCCAATGTCATCGTAGGTGGCGTACATCACCCGGCTCAACTCCAATGACCAGGCCCCGTCGTCCCGTGCGCTGATCTGTGCATTCAATGACTCACCCCGAAATTGACCTGCTGCCCTGCGCGCCCGCTCCTCATCCGGGAAAATGGCGTAGAACTCGATGGGATGAAATTGTGAGAAATCGAAACCGCCTTCTTTCATGCGGCGAAGCACGCTGGTGCTGATGTCTTCTTGATAGGCTGTGCTCATGAAACGTCCTCCTCAAACCGATGGATAGACTTTCCGTCTTCCCGTGCGGGCAACCCTTGGGTTGCAGCGATACGGCATCAAATTACCGTCGGGACACAAGCATGTAGCTGACAAGACCGGACCTACGCGATCCTTTCGCTGATCTCAATTGCAGAGTAGCTGCAAGTCGTGGTCACTGCCAAGCGGGGCCAGGCAGTGACTTCATGAAACCGGTGTAATGCTGATGATTTCTATACTGTGCTGGGACTTGAGATTCTTGACGGTGGGGTCTGCGGTGCGACCCTCCAGGTCATTGAGATCAAGCTGGGTGGGCACGGGCAGCAGCTTTTGGCGAATCAATTGGGCAGCCTGCTCCATGGTGGGCTCCTGGTCATAGTCGAATTGCTCGGCGATGGCTTCGCCGTGGTCATCAACGAAAGTGATTTCCCACTTTTGCATCGGTGTCTCCTTGATCGATTCAGGGCCAGGCTTACCTTTATCTCGACATTGAGGGCTGAACAATCGTTCCACTCAGGCGTTGGACGGCACGCATGAAAAAACCGCCTCACAGGCGGTTTTTTCATGCAACGCCGACGATTATTTTTCGGCGAGTTCTTTCAAGGCTTTCAAGGTGTTGAACGGTGCATCCACCACGAATTTGTTGGCCAGCCAGGAAGGAACATCGCCACCCGGTTCGGTGTGGACCTGGTAGATCACTTCGATCTGACCGGCGTCCTTGGGCGTGAATTTCCAGAAGCCTTCGACTTGAGTGACCCGCACAAACCCCTTTTTTTCAGGCAAATACGTTGGCACACCTTTGAGGTTGCGGGTCAGGCTGCCATCGGCACCTTTGACGGTGGTCACTTGCAACACCGAGTCTCGCGCGGTAACCGGCCAGGGCGTGTTGAACTGGGTGTAGGTCCAGCTCTGGTCACCTTCATGCTTGAGCAGCTCCTGGCTCTTGCACTCGTGAATCCAGGCACAGGCGGCCGAAACGTCCTCCTGAAGCGCTTGCAGCTTGGCCATGGTGGTTTTCATGACAGTCACGCCTTGGTAGGCCTTGTACTTGGAACCGGCCACGTCACTGAGCGACACCTTGATGCCGTCCTCTTCCTTGACGACTTTCCAGTCTTCTGCCTGAACGGTTGCCGTTGCCAGCAGCACGGTCAAACCACACAACACAGCCATACGATGCAGCGAACCCATAATTATTTTCCTTGTTGTCGACGTTCCGGACTTGCCCCATTACGCTGCCGTGATTTGCTCCCACCAACCGATCAGCCGGATGGCGTCTTCAGTGCTGTTGCCACAGACCTCGATGTCAGCTTCGAATGCCGAACACACCGCCGGGCGTTCCGTCTGGCCGAAGATCCGGCACAGATTATCGACCGACAACTGCACGCAACGTTCTCCCGCCGGCTTGCCGTGGGGCATGCCAGGAATCGGCGAACTGATGGAAGGGGCGATGCAGCAGGCGCCACAGCCTTCACGGCATTTCATGACGACGACATCCTCACGACAGGTAATGATTGGTAACAGATACAGAGTAACGGCTAAAACACTCGTTTTAAATTACCGTTCAGGTGTTTTTTCTATCACGACAGGGTGACCATACAGTCAGCGATTCGCTGCACAGGATTACTGCTTGAACTCAAACTCCAGCGCCGCGCCTTCCACTTCATTGCGCTCTTGATTGCGCAGCGGCAACTGCATTTCGTTGCTCAGCAAACGGCCATTGAGTTGAAACGGTCCCGGTTTTTCCCCAAACATGGACGGCAACAAAGGTTCACGCTTGGGTAACGGCACCGTACCCGGAGGCTGTAGATTCTCGACCATGTCTTGAGGCAGGCTCAAGTCGAGCTTGGCCGGCGGTAACCGGGTCTTGGCGATCTCGCGGGCAGATGTGCTCTTGGAGGCAACAGGGGCACGTTTTTTCTTCGCTGCTGCGGCTTTTTTTACGGGCGCTTTTTTAACAACTGCCGGTTTTTTCTTCGACGCGTTTTTAGTGGCGCTGGCGGCCGGTTTCTCCTGCGCCGACGCAGCCACGACGCCTTCCGAAGGGAAGGCAGTCAACAGGCCGATCAAAACCCAGGCGGCAGGAGCAATGGCTTTCATAGACACTACGGCACTTACGGCAGAGATCCCCATGCTCGCCTGTTAATCCGTCGCTGACAAGCACATCAGACCGGGTCCACCCGTTTCTATCAAAAACCGCTGGCGGTCTCCTGGCACAGTTGGGTGGCCAGCAGGCCTAGCGTCATCAAGGCCCGTTCGGCCTCACGGTTCCAGGACGTTCCGCAATTGAGGCGGATGCAGTGGTTGAACTGCTCGGTGTTACTGAAAATCAGCCCTGGTGCAATGCTGATACCTTGCTGCAACGCCCGCACATGCAACTCCTGGGTGTTGACCCGTCCCGGCAGGCTGACCCACAGAATGAAGCCGCCGGTGGGACGGCTCATTTGCGTAC
The DNA here is from genome assembly GCF_030687835.1 of Pseudomonas hefeiensis. NCBI lineage: Bacteria > Pseudomonadati > Pseudomonadota > Gammaproteobacteria > Pseudomonadales > Pseudomonadaceae > Pseudomonas > Pseudomonas hefeiensis. Next base: position 1,862,431 of record NZ_CP117449.1, on the reverse strand, counting down.
CCTCGGGGAAGTATTGCTGCACTGCCAACTGAAAGGCGCTGAGGTTTTTGCGATACTCCTGGCGGATATAACGCAAGTGCCGGTCATAGCCGCCATTTTCCAGGTACGCCGCGATGCCCATCTGCGTGACGCTGCACGCCGAGTGCGTGCTGAAGGTCTGGAGCCGCTGAATTTCCTGCTGGAACTTGCCAGCGATCATCCAGCCGATACGTACGCCTGGCGACAATGTCTTGGAAAAACTCGAACAGTAGATGACCCGGTCCAACCGGTCATAGGCCTTGAGCGCCTTGGTGCGTCCCTGTTCGAACATCAACTCGCCATAAATATCATCTTCGACGATCTGGATGTCGAAATCCGAAGCCAGGCGCAACAGTTGCTTTTGCCGCTCCTCGGGCATCGTCCCGCCAAGGGGATTGCTCAAGCGCGTGGTCAGCACCAACGCCTTGATCGACCACTGGTTGGCCGCCAGTTGCAGGGCTTCCAGGCTCATGCCGGTGACCGGGTCGCTGGGGATCTCGATGACCTTGAGGCCCAGCAGATCCGCCAATTGCAGCAAACCGTAGTAGGTCGGCGATTCGGCGGCGATCAGGTCTCCTGGCCGGGTCAGTACCCGCAAGGACATTTGCAGCGCATCCACACAACCGTGAGTGATCACTACTTCGGAGGGATCCACCACCACCCCGGCATCGCGCATGCGAATCGCCACCTGGCGCCGCAGGGGCTCGAAGCCCGGGCTGAACATGTAGCTGAACGCCCGCGGGCTGTGGAAGCGCGTCACCTTGGCCAATTGCTGGTGCAGGGCCCGTACAGGCAGGTAGTCGACGCTTGGCACCGCCGCGCCCAGGGGAAATACCCCTTCGCGGCGTGACTCGACCAATACCTGCTGGATGATGCTGCTGCGCGTGACCAGCCCCGGACGCTCGACCCGGGCGATGTCCGGCGTCGGCGCCGTCAGGGCCGGGGTTTGATGCACGTAGTAACCCGATTGTGGCCGCGCGCGGATCAGCCCCTGATCTTCAAGGTTGGCGTAGGCCTGCAGCACCGTCGCATGACTGACGTTGAGCTGCGAGCTCATCTTGCGCACCGAAGGCACACGTTCACCAGGCTGATACACACCACGCCGGATGTCTTCAGCCAGTTGTTGGGCAATACGTTGATAGAGCAGGAGGTTGGTCATGACGCAGCACTCGATTTCACGGGCATTTTATTCTTGTGAGAGACAATACCGGAACAGTTTAGAAGTGTACGGGGACAGTTGCCAGATTACTCGACCATACAGTGCAGTGACAGCCCCAACTGTACTCATTAATCACCGATCCGCAGGCAAAAAAAACCCGGCACCTCTGAAGGGGGCCGGGTTCTCCAGCAACGCAGCCCTTAGCGGGTGGCGCCGAGCTGGCCTTTCTCGTCGGAGAACACAATTTCAACCCGACGGTTCTGTGCCCGACCACGCTCGGAAGCGTTGACGTCGACCGGGAACTCATCACCGTAGCCTTCGACCTGAATACGCTTTTCGTCGATCCCCAAGTCCACCAGCACGTCCGCCACCGCCTGGGCACGGTTACGGGACAGCTTGAGGTTCTCCTGCTTGCCGCCAGTGCTGTCGGTGTAACCTTCGATACGCACCACGCGCTTGGGGTTGAGCTGCAAGAATTGCACAATCTTGAGCACAACCCGGTTAGCCGAGTTCTTCAACTGCGCTTGGCCAGTGTCGAACAGCACGTCACCGAGCGTCATCACCAGGCCGCGATCGGTCTGGGTGGTCGCCATCGCCATGATCTGCTCTTCCAGCCACTTGCCCTGTTGCTGGACGCTCAGCAGCTTGGACTCGCGCAGGGCCAGTTGCAGGCGCTGGCGTTCCAGCTCGAGCTTTGCTGCGCGCTCTTCGTTGAGCACCTGGTTGCTGTGCTCCCGAGCAATCGCACTGTAGCGCTGGCTCAGGTAGGCGTAATGCAGTACGTCCCCGCCGCTGCCCCAGTAGCTGGACAAGCGATCGGCCCGGGCCAGGGACTCGCTGGCGCGGATCACGTCCTTGGGCGCGGCACGTAATACATTGGAATCTTCTTTGACCTTCTGGAAGTCGGTACCCGCCTTTTCCAGCGCCACCTCGCTGCGCTGACCCGCGCAACCGTACAAGCTGGCCAGGCCTGCGAGGATCAGGCCGCCAAATACTTGGGACTGCTTCATTGGGCATCATCCCTCAGCTGTTTGCGCAAACGCTCGATGCGGGTGTTGAGCACGTTCAGGTGTTCCTCGCTCTTGAGGGTCAGCACCTTCGCTTCGGCCAGGCGTGCATCCAGTTCGGCTTGCTCGGCGCGCATGCGGGCCTTCTTGAACGACTCGTCGGCCATGTTGGACCTGGCGCGGGCAAACTTTTCTTCGGCGAGTTTCAACTCGGGCACTTCTTCGGATGTGGCGCCCACGGCCCGGGCTTGCTCCAGGGCCTGTTCGGTCAGGCGGATCTGTTCATTCGGCGCCGGATCGGCTGCGCAACCCGCCAGAGCCAAAACGGCCAGGGCAGCGAAAAGAGGTCGAATAGTCACTAATGTTCCCTACTGTTTTGGGGCACCGACAGGTGGCTGCAACTGTGTTTTCCAACGCTCGGTATTGCGCTGCAACACAGTCTCCGTCAGGCCGGACGCGGCCAATTCTGTCATCTTTTGCGCCAGCTGTCCGCGCAACCATGGGTCATTGCAAGCGGAGTTATGGGAAACCGCGAGGAACAGCCCCGGAGTATCCAGCGGTTGCGGCACCGCCTGCAGGTCGTTGGCCATGCCCAATGTCTGAGTCATCGCCAAGCCCGAGTAGCGCCCTGCCAGGACATACTCCACCTCCCCCAGCAGCAGTTTCTGAAAGGCTTCAGTCAGGTTGGGGGTACGGGTCAGGGACAATTGTTGTTCGGCAAACACGTCAAATGCCTGGGTCATTCGCGCCTTTTGCGACAATGCCCCAGGATGACCATGAAGGTCCTCGGGCTGAGTGATGACCAGTGTCGAATCCTTGCGGGTCCAGACCAGGTAATCGTTTTCCAGCAAGGGCGGATGAACATAGTCCAGGGTTTCAAGCTCGCTGATGGTCAGCGCCGCGTCGACGAGCAGGTCCATGCGTCCGCTGCGCACTTCGTCCAGTGCCTGGGCGCGCTTGCCGGCATAGAGCAGTTCAATCTTGATCCCCAGCTCTGTCGCCACTTGCGCCAGCAGGTCGGCACTGGCGCCAATCAGGTGCTTGGGATCCTGGGGGTCTTGCCACAAGTAGGGCGGCGCATCCGGGCTACCGGTGGCGATCAGGCGTTCACATTTGCCGGCGGCGACAGACTGACCTGGCACAACGGCCAGCGCCCACAGCAACGACACGCCAGCCAAACGGCGAAGATCCATGGCGATATGCTCCCCTTGCAGTGACAACAACGTGCAGATAATAAAAAACCCGGCCAAAGGGCCGGGCTCTTTATAAGTGAAGACGCCGGATTAGACCAGCTTCTCCAGCTCAGGGATGGCTTCGAACAAGTCCGCTACCAGGCCATAGTCGGCCACCTGGAAGATCGGCGCTTCTTCGTCCTTGTTGATCGCGACGATCACCTTGGAGTCTTTCATGCCGGCCAGGTGCTGGATCGCGCCGGAAATACCGACGGCGATGTACAGCTGTGGCGCGACGATCTTGCCGGTCTGGCCGACCTGCATGTCGTTGGGGACGAAACCTGCGTCGACCGCGGCGCGGGATGCGCCGACGGCAGCGCCGAGCTTGTCGGCCAGGGCGTACAGGTGCTTGAAGTTGTCACCGTTCTGCATGCCACGCCCGCCGGAAACGACGATCTTGGCAGCGGTCAGTTCCGGACGATCGGACTTGGCCAGTTCTTCGTTGACGAAGCTGGAGATGCCGGCGTCGTGGGCAGCGCCTACCGCTTCAACGGCAGCCGAGCCACCTTCGGCGGCAACCGGGTCGAAACCGGTAGCACGTACGGTGATGACCTTGACCGCAGCATTGGACTGCACGGTAGCAATGGCGTTGCCGGCGTAGATCGGACGCTTGAAGGTGTCGGCGCTTTCTACCGAGATAATCTCGGAGATCTGGTCGACGTCCAGCGCAGCGGCAACGCGCGGCAGGATGTTTTTGCCGTTGGAGGTAGCGGCAGCCAGGATGTGGCTGTAGCCCTTGCCCAGCTCGGCAACCAGCGGCGCAACGTTTTCTGGCAGTTGGTGCGAGTAGGCGGCGTTGTCGGCCGACAGTACTTTTGCCACGCCAGCGATTTTCGCAGCGGCTTCAGCCACGGCGCCAACGCCCTGGCCGGCAACCAGCACGTGAATATCGCCACCGATTTTAGCGGCAGCAGCAACGGTGTTCAGCGTGGCCGGAGCCAGCGCCTTGTTATCGTGTTCGGCGATTACGAGGATAGTCATGATCAGATCACCTTCGCTTCGTTTTTCAGTTTCTCGACCAGTTCAGCCACCGACTTGACCTTGATGCCCGCGCTGCGTGCAGCCGGCGCTTCGACTTTGAGGGTCTTGTTGGTGGAGGCGGTGGAAACGCCCAAAGCGTCAGGCGTCAGCACTTCAAGCGGCTTCTTCTTGGCTTTCATGATGTTTGGCAGGGACGCGTAGCGCGGCTCGTTCAAACGCAGGTCGGTGGTGACGATGGCCGGCAGTTTCAGGGAAACGGTCTGCGCGCCGCCGTCGATTTCGCGAGTCACGGCAACGCTGTCGCCGGACACTTCAACCTTGGACGCGAACGTGCCCTGACCGTAGCCGCTCAATGCCGCAAGCATCTGCCCGGTCTGGTTGTTGTCGCTGTCGATGGCTTGTTTGCCAAGGATCACCAGCTGTGGCTGTTCCTTGTCGACAACAGCCTTGAGCAGCTTGGCCACGGCCAGGGAAGTCAGGTCTTCGGCGGATTCGACGAGGATGGCGCGATCAGCACCCAGCGCCAGCGCGGTACGCAGTTGCTCCTGGGCAGTGGTCGGACCGATGGAAACGACGACGATCTCAGTCGCCACGCCTTTTTCTTTCAGGCGTACGGCTTCTTCTACGGCGATTTCGCAGAAAGGGTTCATCGACATCTTGACGTTGGCGAGGTCGACGCCGGAGTTGTCCGCCTTGACGCGAACCTTGACGTTATAGTCGACCACTCGTTTGACAGCTACAAGAACCTTCATGGATTCCTCGTTACTCTCCGGTGAAAAGAAAGTCGCCTAGGCGAACCTGGCGGTTGATGCTCATGGGCGCAAGGGCACCTCTAAAAACGCCGGCATGAACCACACATGACCTTGCTCACGGGAGTGAAGACCGTTCGTCAGTGATGACCGACGAGTCATTCATTATCGCGGCGTGTAAACTGCGCGTCCGAACCACGCAATACGTCACTTTGTGCTGCCTTCGCCCTGTCTTTAGAGGTGCTCTTGGAACCAACAGTCAGCCTACGGCGAGCGCAAAACCGCCCGTATCTTGACCGGAACGCCCATTCCGGTCAATACGGCAAAATGGTCAGTCATAAGCCGTACGTCAGTGATTTATCTGGCCTGCGGCTATTTCAAACAAACGTTTGTATTGGACCCTGAGAGTGGTGTAGATATAATGCGCCGCTTAAGAGAGAACCGCGGGTCATTCATTGCCGCTTTCGTCGATTTCGCGAAGCAGATCATGGATGCAACGCCAAACCTCCAATTAGAAAAAACTGTGAGCCTTGAGTAGGAGATAGCCTGTGGAACGCGAATACATGGAATTCGACGTGGTCATCGTCGGTGCCGGCCCCGCTGGCCTGTCTGCCGCTTGCCGACTGAAACAGAAGGCCGCCGAAGCCGGTAAGGAAATCAGCGTCTGCGTGGTCGAAAAAGGCTCCGAAGTCGGTGCGCACATCCTCTCCGGCGCGGTGTTCGAACCCCGCGCGCTGAACGAACTGTTCCCGGACTGGAAAGCGCTCGGCGCACCGTTGAACACGCCCGTCGTGCGCGATGACATTTATGTCCTGAGAAACGCCGAGGCCGCGAGCAAAATCCCTGACTTCTTTGTGCCCAAGACCATGCACAACGAAGGCAACTATATTATTTCCCTGGGCAACCTGTGCCGCTGGCTGGCCCAGCAGGCCGAGAACCTGGGCGTGGAAATCTACCCGGGCTTCGCCGCCCAGGAAGCGCTGTTCGACGAGAACGGCGTAGTACGCGGGATCATTACCGGCGACCTGGGTGTCGACCGCGAAGGCAAGCCGAAGGAAGGCCTCTACACCCCTGGCATGGAACTGCGCGGCAAGTACACGCTGTTCGCCGAAGGCTGCCGTGGTCATATCGGCAAGCAACTGATCAAGCGCTTCAACCTGGACAGCGACGCCGATGCCCAGCACTACGGCATCGGCCTGAAGGAAATCTGGGAAATCGACCCGGCCAAGCACCAACCCGGCCTGGTGGTGCACACCGCTGGCTGGCCGCTGGACATCATGGGCAGCGAAAATACCGGGGGCTCTTTCCTCTATCACCTGGAAAACAACCAGGTGGTGGTCGGCCTGATCGTCGACCTGTCCTACAGCAACACTTTCCTGTCGCCGTTCGACGAGTTCCAGCGCCTCAAGCATCACCCGGTGCTCAAGCAGTACCTGGAAGGCGGCAAGCGTGTCAGCTACGGCGCCCGCGCCATCTGCAAGGGCGGCCTGAATTCGCTGCCAAAAATGGTCTTCAAGGGCGGCGCGCTGATCGGTTGCGACCTCGGCACCCTGAACTTCGCCAAGATCAAAGGCAGCCACACCGCCATGAAGTCCGGCATGCTCGCCGCTGATGCGGTGGCCGATGCGCTGTTTGCAGGCTCCGAAGGCGCGGATGAACTGACTTCCTACGTCGACGCGTTCAAGGCCAGCTGGCTGTATGAAGAGTTGTTCGCCAGCCGCAACTTCGGCGCGGCGATCCACAAGTACGGCGCGATCATCGGCGGCGGCTTCAACTGGCTCGACCAGAACATCTTCGCCGGCAAGCTGCCGTTCACCCTGCATGACAACAAGCCAGACTATGCCTGCCTGAAACTGGCGGCTGACTGCAAGAAAATCGACTATCCGAAACCGGACGGCAAGATCAGCTTCGACAAACTCAGCTCGGTGTTCATCTCCGGTACCAACCATGAAGAAGAACAGCCCTGCCACCTGAAGCTGACCGACCCGAGCATCCCGATCAGCAAGAACCTGCCGCTGTACGACGAACCGGCCCAACGCTATTGCCCGGCCGGGGTGTACGAAGTGGTGACCCAGGAAGATGGCGAGAAGCGCTTCCAGATCAACGCCCAGAACTGTGTTCACTGCAAGACCTGCGACATCAAGGACCCTGCACAGAACATCACCTGGGTTTCGCCGGAAGGCGCTGGCGGGCCGACTTACCCGAACATGTAAGCCGATTCGCTGAACATCAAGGCTCCCGACATGGGGCCTTTTTGTTGCCTGCGATTTCAAGAACCACCACGGTCCAAAATGTGGGAGCGGGCTTGCTCGCGAAGGCGTCGTGTCAGTCACAAAAATACTGATAGATAAACCGCTTTCGCGAGCAAGCCCGCTCCCACAGGGGGATTTGCGCTGGATCACGCCGCGCGCTCTTCCCCTGGACTGCGCTCGAAGTAACGCTTGTACTCCCGGCTGAACTGCGACGAACTCTGATACCCCACCTGATGCGCAACCTGGGCCACGCCCATGCCCTCGATCAGCAACAACCGCTGAGCCTTAAGCAGACGCAGTCGCTTGAGGTACTGCACCGGCGACAACAGCGTGCTGCGTTTGAAATGTTCATGGAAGGTCGAAGCACTCATGTTCGCGCAACTGGCCAACGTCTCGACATTCAACGGCTCGGTGAAATGTGCGTGCAGATGGCTCAGGGCAGCGGCAATACGGGCGAACTGGCCTTGCTGCTCCACCAGCGCGCGCAGTACGTCGGCCTGAGGGCCGCGCAAGGCGACGAACAGCAGCTCCCGCAGCCGCGCCTGACCCATGACCTGGCATTCCAATGGATCGTGCAGGCAGCGCAATAAGCGTTCGACACACCCACGCATGGCGTCATCGAGCACTGCGCAGGTCATCGATTCCGGCGTCTGCGGGGCCAGGCTCCGCCCCGGCACCAGCCCCATGGCCAGCACCAGCTCCCCCAGTATCGCCCGATCGATTGCCACGGAAACCCCCAGCAGCGGAGCATTGGGCATGGCGTAGGTTTCGCATTCGAACGGCACCGGCAGCGCCTGGATCAAATAGTGCCCCGCACCGTACTCCAGCGTGCGAGGCCCCAGGAACGCCAGTTTGCTGCCTTGGGCAATGATCACCAGACTCGGCTCGTAGAGCTGTGGACCACGGGCGACGTCCTGGCTGGCGCGAAGAGTTTGCACGCCGGGCAGTTGCGTAGGCACGAAACCGTCACGGGTCGCCAGGGGTTCAATCAGCGAAACCAAAGTGGCATTGGCATCAAGATGACGGGTCAACAACATGGGGAAAACTTCACGAAAAAAGGGATGAAAGCATCATCGCAGGTCTAATGCTTCGTAGGATCAAACCATAGCCAATGTCGGAGGAATAGGCATGACACGCGTAGGAATCGCCATCGCCGCGAACCGACATGACTCCCACAATGGACCACCTCACCGTTCACTGCTTAGCGAGGTCTATTATGTACACTGCTATCGGATATGCCGCCCAATCGCCCACCACCCCCCTCGCCCCGATGAAGTTCGAACGCCGCAGCCCGCGCGCCGACGATGTGGCGATCGACATTCTCTACTGTGGCGTATGCCACTCCGACATCCACCAGGCCCGCAATGAATGGGGTATTGCCGTTTATCCGTTGATGCCCGGCCATGAGATCGTCGGAAAAGTCACCGCTGTCGGGGCGAATGTCACCCGCTATAAAATTGGCGACCTGGTGGGCGTTGGCTGCATGGTCGACTCCTGCCGCGAGTGCGAAGCCTGTCGCGCTGATCTGGAACAATACTGCTACCAGGGCATGACACAGACCTACGCCAGCCCGGACCGTGTGAGCGGCGGTCACACCATGGGCGGTTACTCCAACAGCATCGTGGTCAGCGAACACTTTGTGCTGCGCATCCCGGAAACACTCGACCCGGCCGGCGCCGCGCCGATTCTGTGCGCCGGCATCACCACCTACTCGCCCCTCAAGCACTACGGCGTGAAGGCCGGCGACAAGGTCGGCGTGCTGGGCATGGGCGGCCTCGGCCACATGGGCATCAAGTTCGCCAAGGCCATGGGCGCAGAAGTCACGTTGTTCACTCGCTCAGCGAGCAAGGCCGAAGAAGCTCGTCGTCAAGGCGCGGACCATGTGATCGTATCTACAGACGCCGAACAGATGGCCGCCGCGGCCGGGCGATTCCACTTCCTGCTGGACACCATTCCGGTGCAGCACGACCTCAACCCCTACCTCGACACCTTGCGTTTCGACGGTGTGCACATCCTGGTGGGCTTGGTCGAGCCGATCGATCCGCCGGTACACGCGGCAAAACTGATCATGGGCCGTCGGGTCCTGGCCGGTTCGTTGATCGGCGGTGTTGCCGAAACCCAGGAAGTACTGGATTTCTGCGCCGAACACAACATCAGCTGCGACATTGAAATGCTCGACATCCGCCAGATCAACGAGGCCTACAGCCGCATGATCGCAGGCGATGTGAAGTATCGCTTCGTCATCGACATGGCGACGCTCAAAGCCTGACGCTCGTCAGACCTTCGCGCCAAGTTCCGCCGACAGCCGGGCTGTGACCCCTTTGACCAGGGGAATCAGCTCGGCCATTTTTTCCAGCGGCATATACGGTACGGTGCTCGCGATGCTGATACCGGCGACGATACGCTTGCCGGCATCTCGGATCGGCGCCGCCACGCAACGAATCGACGGCTCGTTGTCTTCCAGATCGAAGGCATAACCGCCCGCTACATACTCCACCATCCGCTGCTGGAACTGCTCCCAGGATTGCTCTGGATGCTGGGGCCAGAACTGATTCTTCCCACCCGCCGGCAAGCTGATTTCATACAGCCTTTTCCATTGCTCCTGAGAATCATCGAGCATCAGCGCTTTACCGATCCCGGTACGCGCCAGCGGCATGCGATGGCCCACGCGCGAACGCATTTCCGGGCCATTGCGCCCCGGATTTTTCAACAGGTACAACACCTCGTCGCCCTCGCGAATCGCCAGGTGGACGGTGTCACCGGTAAGCGCCGACAACTCGTCCAGGTACGGCCCCGCCAGACTCACCAGCGGCAACTCTTCCCGGGCCTGAAAACCCAACTCGATCAGCTTCGGTCCCAACAGATAACCCACTTGCGGCACCACGCGCAGGTAGCGCTCATCCACCAGGCAACTGGCCAGGCGATGGGTGGTGCTGCGGGTAGTGCCGATCAACCGGGCGATTTCCTTCAGGTCACGGGCGCCGCTGGCGACTGCCTGGACCACACCCAGACCACGCAGCAGTGTCTGGGTGCCTGTGGGCGCCGCGTCCTTGGTGATTTTTGGATCGTCTTGCTGCATATCCGGCCTTCAACAGTGAGCGGGGAACGGGCGGCATTATGGTCGCCCGCCCCGTCGGACTACAACTCGATGCGCTCGACCTTCCCCACCAGCAGGATGTAGGACAGCGCGCCAATCAACGCCAGCACGGCGATGTAGGTGATGGCCGGGGCAAACGAATCGCCGCTGGCGAGGAAACCAATGACAATGGGCGTGGCGATGGCCGACAGGTTACCGATGAAATTGAACACCCCGCCCGTCAGCCCGAGCAGCCGCGCTGGCGCCAGGGTCGACACCAGCGACCAGGTGATCGACGCCAGGCCATTGCCGAAAAACGCCAGGGCCAGGAATGCAATCACCAGCGGTGTCGACTCGACGAAGTTGGCGCCGATGATCGCCGTAGAGATCAGCAGCCCGCCAATGATCGGCAGCTTGCGGGCGAACCCCACCGTGGAACCGCGACGGATCAGCCAGTCGGAGAAGAACCCGGAACACAACACACCGACGAACGCGGCGAGGAACGGCAGCGACGCCAACAGGCCGGACTTGATGAAGTCCATGCCGCGATATTTCACCAGGTAGGTCGGGAACCAGGTCAGAAAAAACCACAGCGTGGAATTCAAGCAGAACTGGCCCAGGTAAATGCCCCACAGCTTGCGCTGGGTCAGGACGATCCCCAGGTCCGCCCAACTGAACTTGGCCTTGGCTGTATCGGCCTGGATATCCACCAACCCGCCGCCTTCGCGGATCAGTTCGATCTCGGCGGCGTTGACCCCTTTGAAATCCCGCGGCTCGCGATACACCGCGTACCAGATCACCGCCCAGATGATGCCCACCGCACCCGTGGCGACAAACACCATGTGCCAACCGAAGGCGTGTTGCAGCCAGGCCAATACCGGTGTCAGGAAGGCCAGCCCGACGAACTGCCCCGAGGTGTAGAAACCAATGGCCGTGGCCCGCTCGCGCTCAGGAAACCAGGTGGTCACCACGCGGCTATTAATCGGGTAGGCCGGCGCTTCCAGAGCCCCCACCGCCATGCGCAGGACGAACAACGCGATGAAGCTGGCGGCAAAACCGAGCATCACCGTGGCCACTGACCACAGCAACAGGGCAACGCTATACAGAATACGCGGGGGCACCCGGTCCACCAGCCAGCCACCGGGGATCTGCATGGCCGCGTAGGTCCAGCCGAACGCCGAAAAAATCAGCCCGACGTGGATTGGATCGATGCCCAGCTCACTGGTCAGCGCGGGGGCGGCGATCGAGAGGTTGCTGCGGTCCAGGTAGTTGATCACCACGGTGATAAACAGCAGGACCATGATGAAAAAACGTTTGCGGCTGGGCGTCACCAACGACGCTTGCGCGCTCAGGGTGTGCGCTTGCATGTGAGTGCCTCTTTTTTATATTTGTCGAATACGGCAAGGATTGAACAAGTCCCTGTGGGAGCAAGCCTTGCTCCCACAGGGCCTTGCTCCCACAGAGCCCCTTGCTCCACAGAAGTCTTTTGCTCCTGAAAGGATTCCTATCAGAGTGATCAGGCGCAAATCACCACTCGGCAAAACTGCCATCGGCATGGCGCCAGATCGGGTTGCGCCAGCGGTGGCCGATGGCCGCGCGTTCGATAACGTAATCCTCGTTGATCTCGATGCCCAGGCCCGGGCCATTCGGGATTTTCACGAAGCCCTTGTCGTAGTCGAACACCTGCGGATCCTTGATGTAATCCAGCAGGTCGTTGCTCTCGTTGTAGTGGATGCCCAGGCTCTGCTCCTGGATGAAGGCGTTGTAGCAAACCGCATCCAGCTGCAGGCACGCCGCCAGGGCGATGGGGCCCAAGGGGCAGTGCAGCGCCAGTGCCACGTCGTAGGCTTCAGCCATGTTGGCGATCTTGCGGGTTTCGGTGATGCCGCCGGCGTGGGACGCATCCGGCTGGATGATGTCCACGTAGCCTTCGCTGAGTACACGCTTGAAGTCCCAACGGGAAAACAGCCGCTCGCCCAAGGCGATCGGGGTGCTGGTCAGCGGTGCCAGTTCTTTCAGGGCCTCGTAGTTCTCACTGAGTACCGGCTCTTCGATGAACATCAGTTTGTACGGATCAAGCTCCTTCATCAGCACCTTGGCCATCGGCTTGTGCACCCGACCGTGGAAGTCCACGCCGATGCCGACGTTCGGCCCGACTGCGTCCCGTACTGCCGCGACGTTGGCCAGGGCCAGGTCGACTTTTTCAAAGGTGTCGAGAAATTGCAGCTCTTCGGTGCCGTTCATCTTCACAGCGGTGAAACCCCGCGCCACGGCTTCTTTCGCCGCCCGGGCGGTGTCCGCCGGACGGTCGCCGCCGATCCACGAATACACGCGAATCTTGTCGCGCACCTGACCGCCGAGCAAATCGCTGACTGACACACCCAAGGCCTTGCCCTTGATGTCCCACAACGCCTGGTCGATACCGGCCAGGGCGCTCATGTGGATCGCGCCGCCACGGTAAAAGCCGCCGCGATAGAGCACGGTCCAGATGTCTTCGATGTTGCGTGGGTCTTTGCCGATCAGGTAGTCGGACAATTCCTCAACGGCCGCCGCCACCGTGTGGGCGCGGCCTTCGACCACGGGTTCACCCCAGCCGGTGACACCTTCGTCGGTTTCGACCTTGAGGAAGCACCAGCGCGGCGGAACGATGAACGTGGTCAGTTTGGTGATTTTCATCTTGTTGTCTCTCTTGTCAGATGCAGCGCACGGGGCGCTGGAAAAGTCTTCAGATCAAAGCATTCCATGCCTCGGCGTAGGCCTTGGCGCGCACCGCGACTTCGTCCGCCGTCAGGCCCGGCTTGAACAAGCCGGAACCCAGGCCGAATCCCTTGACACCGGCCTCGACGAACACCGCCATGTTGTCCGGCGTAATCCCGCCCACCGGCACCAGTACGGTCCCGGCCGGCAACACCGCGAGCCAGGCCTTGACCACCGCCGGGCCCATTTGCTCGGCCGGAAACATCTTCAACACATGAGCCCCTTCAGCCAGCGCAGCAAAGGCTTCGGTGGGCGTGGCGACGCCAGGCGACAGGTACAACCCCGCCGCTTTCGCTGCACGCAGTACCTTCGGATCGCTGTGGGGCATGACGATGACCTGGCCACCGGCGGCCTTCACTTGCTCGACCTGCTCCGGTGTTAACACCGTGCCAGCACCGATCAGGCAATCGGCGGGCAAGGTACTGCGCAGGATGCGGATACTTTCGTACGGTTCGGGGGAATTGAGCGGTACTTCAATGACGCGAAAGCCGGCGCTATAAAGGACTTCGCCGATAGCGGCGGCCTCTTCCGGACGCAGACCGCGCAAGATTGCGATCAGCCCGTTGTGCGCCAGTGCTTGTGTGAGCATGTCAGACCTCCAGTCAGGTTCAGGGGGCGGTGGAAGCAAGCAACCCAGCCGCCACGGCCAGTTGCCACAAACCACGTTCGGTGGCCTGTTCGGCCAGGGTCACCCGGGCAAAACCGCAGGCGTCGAGAGCCCGTTGATAACGGATACAGAGTTGGGAGTTGCCGATCAGCACGACCGTTGGCAGATGGATGCTGTCGCGCCGTCGGCGTTGCACGGTGGCCAGGGCCGTCAGTTCATGACCGATCAGAAGACCGGAAAGGTAATCCGCCTGGGCGCTGGCATTAAGCTCGCCAGTCAAGCCCAGACTGCGGGCACTGAACACGGTGGATAACGGGCCGATCTGGCCGTCCACCGACAACGCCACCTGCACACCACGATCAAAGGCCAGGCAATCGAACGCCGTGCCGCGTTGTTGGGTGCGGCCAAGAATGCTGTGGTCACTGAGCACGGCGAAGATCTCGCCGGTCATGAAAGTGTCGAAATGCACGATGCAGCCGTTGACGACCTCCACCCATTTCGAATGGCTGCCAGGCAGGCCGATCAGCACCGCTTCGTCCGGCAGGCTGTGCAAGGCGCCGAGCACCTGGGTTTCTTCGCCGCGCATGACATTGGGCAACCGCGAACGCTGGATCACCCCCGGTACGATGTGCACATCGACACCGCGAAGGCTGCGGATGGTTTGTAGGGAGTGTCCGAGATTGGCGACGTTGGCAGGCGTGTCGCAGTAAGGCACTTCGCGCCAGCCCTGGGCGCTGCCGACCATGCCGCAGGCGATCACAGGCAAGCCTGGCTGGGCGTCGAGCCAATCGCCGCACGCCTCGTCGAAGGCCAGTTCAAAACCGTCGACGCATACCTCGCCAGCCAGGCTGCGCGGCCCTGAGGGCAATTGCATGATCCCCGACGACAGCGAGCGCTGTTCGAGCACCTCGCCACCGGCGGCGAGTTTGTAAGCCCGTAATGAGGTGGTCCCCCAATCGAGCGCAATCAGTTGCGCCTGCATCCGTTTCACCTGTTTTGTTTTTTGGCAGTGAGTGCACGGACTATAAACCTGGGCGCAGCATAATCTCAATATATAAATGTCACTCCCATATATTGGGATATAAATATCAACTGCGAAGCCCAATCGCCATTTGCCCGCGAACCCTGCTACGTTCTCTGCCGGACGCCTTAGAACTCAGGGAAATGGTTATGGGACAACTGCTGAAAATCCTCGGTCGCACTTCCTCCATTAATGTCAGAAAAGTGCTGTGGACCTGCCAGGAACTGGAAATCGCCTACGAACGCGAGGACTGGGGCATCGGGTTTGCCTCGACCCATAAGCCCGAATTCCTGGCTCTCAACCCCAACGCCCAAGTACCGGTGATCATTGATGAGAACGGTGTGCTGTGGGAGTCCAACACCATTTGCCGCTACTTGGCGGGCAAGCATGGACGCAGCGATCTGCTGCCCCTCGAAGCGGCCGCCCGGGCGCGCGTTGAGCAGTGGATGGATTGGCAAGCGACCGAACTCAACCCGTCTTGGGGTTATCCGTTTTACGCGCTGGTGCGCAAGGATCCGGATTGCCAAGACCCACAACGCATCGCCGCCGGAGTCAAAGGCTGGAATGAAAAGATGGGATTGCTCGAGGATCAGTTGAACCGTACTGGCGCCTACGTGGCCGGTGCGGATTTTTCCCTCGCAGATGTACTCATCGGTCTGTCGGTGCATCGCTGGCGCCAGACGCCCATGGAACGCCCGAACTACCCAGCCGTGGCCGCTTATTGCAAACGACTCGAACAACGGCCGGGGTTTGCCGAGTACGCGGGCACCGCGTACTCATGAACCGCTCAGTTGCCTTGGGCGAAATCCCGTAGCACCTGGCCGTCCATCCGGTAGCGCACCCACTCTTCCTGGGGTTGCGCGCCGAGGGATTTGTAGAACTCGATCGCCGGCGTGTTCCAGTCCAGCACACTCCACTCGAAGCGACCGCAATCGTTGTCACAGGCAATTTTTGCCAGATGGCGCAGCAACGTCTTCCCCGCCCCGCCGCCGCGCTGGTCAGGCGTGATGTACAAGTCCTCGAGGTACAGGCAGTTGCTGCCCAGCCAGGTGGAGTAACTGAAGAAAAACACCGCATAACCGATGGGCACGCCATCACGCAGACAGATCAGCCCATGGGCGGTCGAGCCTTCGCTGAACAGGCTGCGCTGAATGTCCGCCACACTGGCGATGACTTCGTGACGGGCCTTTTCGTAATCGGCAAGTTCAGTGATGAAGGCAAGGATTTGAGGCGCATCGCTGGGTTGCGCAGGACGAATCTGGATCGACATGAACGGGCCTTGTAGCCAATTGAAAGCGCCATACTAAGCCGCTACGCTGCGCTCGTCACATCTCAAAGAAGAATTTTGAGTGACGGTTCCTGCAGTACCATTCGTCGCCTGCGAGGCACCAACCCGGATTCGGGACAGCCCAAAATCAGGCAAGCATTCTGAAAAAGGAGGCGACACCATGATCTCATCAAGGCTGACTGCATTCACATTCGCCACACTGCTGTCTTCGGCGGCTTTCGCAGCCACCACCGACGGCACCGGGCCGACCGATCCGGTACAGGCGCCCAATTCCCCCGCGACCGAAGGCATGCCCAAGTTGAACACCGACGGTACCGGCGGTGGCCTGAACAATGGTCAGCCTCCCGCCAACGGCACCGATCCGCGGGTGCAGGGCAATGATGCGGGTCGTCAGGGCGGCATGAATACACCGAACTCCAATGCCCCCGATAACGCCGAAACCGGCACGGGTTCGAAAACCACTACCGGCGGTTCGGGTTCCGAGGGTGGCGCCAGCCAGTAACCCCGGGGAGCGAGCGACGCACGCCTGGCGGGTGGCTCTGCTCACACACTTGAGGAGAGATTCCCATGCCTCGTGGAAGCAAAGACAAATACACAGCCGAACAAAAGCGCAAAGCCGAACACATTGAAGCAAGTTATGAGAAAAAGGGTTTATCCGAGGATAAGGCCGAGGCACGCGCCTGGGCGACGGTGAACAAGCAGTCTGGCGGTGGCGAACGGTCCGGTGGGTCGGGGAAGGCAAAACCGGCCGCAGAAAAGAAAACCGACCGCGAGGAGTCGGCCCGTCGCGCAGCCAAGACCCGCGAAGGTCATTCGCGCACCAGCAAGGCCTCCCTCACGACCCAGACTGTGGATAACCTGATGAAAGAGGCCCGGGCGAAGAATATTCCCGGACGTTCGAAGATGCGCAAGCAGGAATTGGTTGAAGCATTGCGCAAGGCCGGTTGATTGTCGGTGTCAGGGCCGACGCCTTCGCGAGCAAGCCCGCTCCCACAACGGTTCTTCGCGGTGCCGAGGTTCTGTGCCTGGCACAAAAAACTGTGGGAGCGGGCTTGCTCGCGAAAGCGGTAGGTCAGCTAAGAAAATGTTGAATGTGCCGACACCTTCGCGGACAAGCCCGCTCCCACATTGATATGTCCGGCACAAATCCTGTGGGAGCAAAGCTTGCTCGCGATTGCGGCCGGCCCGGTCGGCGTGAATTTCAGCGTTGTTTCATTCGGTCGATCACCACCGCCAGCAACAGGATCGAGCCACGGATAACGTACTGGTAGAAGGTGTCGATGTTCTTCAGGTTCATCGCGTTTTCAATAATCGCCAGAATCAGCACCCCGGCGATGACATGGCGAATCATGCCGATACCGCCGCTCAACGACACCCCGCCCAACACGCAAGCCGAGATCACGGTCAGTTCAAAGCCCTGGCCGATCATTGGCTGACCCGAGGTCATGCGCGAGGCCAGGATCACACCCGCCAGGGCACCGATCACACCATGAACGGCGAAGATGATGATCTTGGTCCGATCAACGTTTACCCCCGCCAACAACGCCGCCTCCTGGTTGCCACCGATGGCCATGGTGTTGCGCCCGTAGGTGGTGTAGTTCAATAACCAGCCGAAAAACAGAAAGCAGACAATGGTGATCAGGATCGGTACCGGCACGCCAAACATCTGGCCGTTACCGAACACGAAGAACGATTCCTGGGACACGCCCACCGCCTTGCCATTGGCAAAAATGTAGGCCAGGCCGCGGACGATCTGCATGGTCGCCAGCGTGGTGATCAACGCATTGACCCGCAGCTTGGCAATGACGATGCCGTTGATCAGCCCGACGATCAGCCCCATCACCAGCGCCGCGCTGACTCCCAGAAACACGCTGTTGGTGTCACGCATCACCACCGCCGCGACCACACCGGCACAGGCAATCACCGAGCCCACCGACAGGTCGAAGTGCCCGGAAGCCAGGCAATACAACATGGTGCAGGCCGCAATACCCGTGGTGGAAATCGCCAGGCCCAAGCCACGCATGTTCAGCGGCGAGAGGAAGTTATCGATCATCAGGGTGCAGAGCACGAAGATCGCCACAGCCGCCAGCAGCATGACCCAGTCGTCCAGGAAGCGCCGCAGGTCCAGGGGTTTGCGTGCCGTTGGCAGTGCATTGTTTTGAATGGTCATGATTTACCTCTCAGTTCGCCGCGTCGGCAACGCGTTGGCGTGGCAGCGCCAGTTGCAGCAGGTTGGATTCGTTGGCCTGGTCACGCGGCAGCTCGCCACGCATAACCCCTTCGCAGAGCACCAGGATTCGGTCGGATATGCCCATCACTTCCATCAGATCGCTGGACACCACAATCACCGCAATACCGTCGGCCGCCAGGTTGTGGATGATCTGATAAATCTCGGCCTTGGCGCCGATGTCGATACCGCGCGTAGGCTCGTCCAGCAGCAGGACTTTCATCGGCATCGACAGCCAGCGACCGAGAATCGCTTTCTGCTGATTGCCGCCAGACAGGTACATGATTTTCTGACCCGCCGATGGCGTCTTCACTTTCAGCGCCTTGATCTGCTTGTCGGCGTTACCCCGCTCCCAGTCGCCCCGCAATAGACAACCCAGGGTGGAATGGGCGCCGCGAGCGCTGATGTTGATGTTCTCGCCGACGCTGGCCAGGGGCATGATGCCTTCCTTCTTGCGATCCTCCGGGCAGAGCAATACGCCAGCGGCAATGGCATCCCGGGGCGAACGCAGTTTCAACTCCTGGTCATGCAGAACCAGGCGCCCGTCAGTCTGGCGTTCCAGCCCACTGAGCAGGCGCAGCAACTCGGTACGACCGGCGCCAACCAGCCCGAACAGGCCGAGGATTTCGCCTTTATGCACCTGGAAACTCACCGGCTCACGCAGGCCCGGGCCGAGTAGCCCCTCGACCTGCAACGCCACGTCGCCGCACTCGCGGGGGCGGTAATCGTAGATGTCCTGGATGTCGCGACCGACCATGCAGGTGACCAACTGATCGTGGGTCAACTCACTCATGTTCTCGAAGGTGCGCACGTAACGGCCGTCCTTGAACACCGTGACCGCGTTACAGATACGGAACACCTCTTCCATGCGGTGGCTGACATACAACACCACTTTGCCCTCGTCCCGCAGGCGGGTGATGATCGCCATCAAGCGGTCGATTTCCCGTGCCGAGAGGCTGCTGGTGGGTTCATCGAAGGCAATGACATGGGCACCACGGGACAAGGCCTTGGCGATTTCCACCAGTTGGCGCTGGCCGAGGGACAGGCGACCGACTTTTTCCTGGGGGTCGATTTCGTCGGCCAGGCCTTTGAGCAGCGCCAGCGCCTGCTGGCGCAGCTGCCCACGATTGACCAGGCCGAAACGGGCCGGCAAATGCCCCAGGAACAGATTTTCGGCAACGGTCATTTCCGGCACCAAGTGCAGCTCCTGATGGATCACCGCCACGCCGCTGGCAATGCTGTCGGCGGTGCCTTTGAAAGCCATCGTCTGCTCGCCAATCTGCAGGTCGCCGCTGCTGGGGATATAGGCACCGCCGAGGATCTTCAGCAACGTGGACTTGCCCGCGCCGTTCTCGCCCATCAAGGCATGGACCTGCCCCGGGTGAGCAACGAAACTGATATTGGCCAGCGCCTGCACGCCGGGGAAGGACTTGCCAATCCCGTTGAACCGCAGGCTGGCGCCAATGTTGTGTTGCTGTGTCGCTGTTTGCGCTTGCATAACCACCTCGAACTCACAGAGATCAAGCGACCCCGGCACTCGTCAGGCCAGGGCCGCTTTTGAATCAACCGACCGTCAGTTCCACAGGCCGATCTTCTCCAGCTCTTGCTTGAAGTTCTCCCGAGTGATCAGCGTCACCTCGTCCATGGCGGTGTACTTCGGTGGCTCTTTGCCGGTGGTGATCCACTCGTACATCATCTCGGCTGTCTTGTAGCCTTCGATGTGCGGGCTTGGCAGCATCGACCCGAAGAAACCACTGTCGGCTTTCTTCAACTCGCCGATGGCGTCGGTGCCGTTGATGCCGATCCCGATCACATTGGCCGCCTTGAACCCGGCGCTTTCGGTGGCGCGCACGCCGCCCAGCACCGTGTTGTCGTTCATGCCGCCGATGATCAGGTTCTTGGCCTCGCCAGGCAGTTTCACCAGGGCCGAGTTGGTGGCGTCCATGCTGCCGGGTACGTCGAGGGTCTTGAGCGCCGAATAGAGGATATGGTCTTCCGGCATGCCGGCTTTCTTCAAAGCATCGACCGAACCGTCGGTGCGTTTCTTGCCGGTATCCAGTTCGTTGTAGGTGTTGATCACGGCATAGGTGTCTTTCCATTCCCAACCGCGGTTTTTGGCTTCAGCGGCCATCGCTGCGCCCTGCTTCTGGCCTACTTCGAACGCGGCCATGCCCAGGTACGGCACGTCCTCCATGAACTTGCCGTTGGCGTCGACAAAACGGTCGTCCACGGCAATGACTTTCAAACCGTTGAGTTTGGCCTTGGCCACGATGGCCGGGCCGAGCGCCACGTCCGGTGGGCAGATAACAAACCCCTTGGCGCCGTTAGCGGCGAGGCTGTCGATGGCCGAGAGGGTCTTCTCGCCGTCGGGCACGGCGATCTTGATCACCGTGAAGCCCCTGTCCTTACCGGCCTTTTCGGCGAACGCCCATTCGGTCTGGAACCAGGGTTCCTCGGCCTGCTTGACCAGAAAACCGATCTTCACTTCTTCGGCCGCCAGCAAGCTGCTGCTGAGGCTGAGCGCAGTAACCGCCAGGGCGGCACGGCACAGGGAACGGATCCCACGACGATGATTCATAGCTGTCTCCTTGTTTTTTTTATTGAAAGCCAAAACGTCCAGGGCCCTGCTCCAACATCAGTGGAAAAACGCAGGCTGGGCGGTCAAACATGTAGCTGCACAGCATAGATCCAAATAGTCATATCGTATGATGATTGGATTACAGGCGAAGTTTCCGACTGAAATCCTGGAATATTCAGTCGTGGTACATGACCGAACGTCCACCATCAATGGTGATGCATGAGGCGTTAATGAAAGGTGCTTCATCGCTGGCCAGGAACACGGCCGTCATTGCCACTTCGATCGGCTGGCCGATGCGGCGTGGCGGGTGCAGATCCAGCGCACGCTGGCGTTCGGCATGTGGATCGGCGAAGCCGTTCCAGTAGTCGATATTCAATTGGGTTTCGATATAGCCCGGTGCAATGGCATTCACGCGCACACCTTTAGGCGCGTATTCGATACCCAATGCACGGGTCAGGCCGAGCAGACCGTGCTTGGCCACCGGGTAAGGGAAACATCCGGGAATGATGTGGGATGAATGGGTCGAAGCGATGTTGATGATGCTGCCCCCGCCCTGCTCGAGCATCTGCGGCAACACCGCCTTGCAGCCGTACCAGGCACCATCCAGGTCGATGGCGAAGCAGCGGCGCCAATCCTGCTCGGTCATTTCCAGCGGGTCACGAAATACGTTCACGCCCGCGCAGTTCACCAGAACGTCAATGCGACCGTGCAGCTCGACGGCACGACGGGCCATGGCATGCAGGTCCTGCTGGTTGGACACATCGGCTTTGAGTGCCTGCACATCCGCCCCGCGTTCACGCCAGAGGGCAGCGACTGTCTCAACCTTCTCGCCCTGGATGTCACTGATGACCAAACGGGCCTGCTGCGAGGCGAACGCGGCGACGATCGCCTCGCCAATGCCTTGAGCGGCACCGGTCAGCAGCACCACTTTGTTTTTCAGGCGTTCGCCTTTCGGTGGTTCGGGCATCGGTGACAAGGACAGGGTCTGGGCCATGACTCAAGACTCCTGTCCGTAAGCACGACGAAAACCGGACATCCAGAGATGACCGGCCGATAGGCTTTTGGAATCGCGTACGCCGCCAGGCGGTACGGAGGAAGATCGTTGCATCACTTCACCTGTCTTGTTTTTTTAGTGTGAGTGCGTATCGCTGATGGAACCGACTATAAACCCGACCGCCAAATAATCTCAATATATATATTTACATCCCATATTTTGGGATCTAACCAGCAAACCGCGTACAGCTCACCCCTGGCACATCGACTTGCATCGACAGCACCGCTCCGTCAAGTGGATGGCCAAGCGGGCTCGCCGCGCTGGTGATGTACAGCGTCTTGAGGTCTTCACCACCGAACACACAGCTGGTAGGGCGACTGACCGGCAACTCGATCACCCGATCAACATGACCGTCCGGGTCCAGTCGCAGCAAGCAGCTGCCGTCCCAGCGAGCATTCCAGACATAGCCCCTGGCATCCATTGCCGAGCCATCGGGCCCGCCGCGCGGGTGAGGGCCAAACCAGACCTCGGCGGGGGCCAGGCTACCGTCGGGATAGATGAAGTGTCGATAAAGCGTGCCGTCGAGACTTTCGCCGAAATACACCGTAGTGCCATCAGGACTCCATAACAGCGTGTTAGGAATGCCGCGCTTGCGCAACAGCGGCAGGACCCGGCCATCGCTGTCAATGCGAAACAGCCCCCCAGAACGCCGCGCAATGGGCAGGTCTTCTCCCTCTTTACCAATGTTGTTCTGCATGGTGCCGAGCCAGAGCTGGCCCAGGGCATCGCAACGGGCTTCGTTGGCTCGATTGCCAGGCGTGGGATCGGCCATGCACAGCAGTGTCAGGCGCGGCTCCAGACCCGGCGACTCCAGATCCAACCGGTAGACGCCACTGCTCAGGGTCACCAGCGCATCGCCACTCTGGGTCGGGATGAAGGCGGACACATGCTCGGGCATCTGCCAGATCTGCACATTGGCGCCGATCAGCCGCAGCGCCTGCTTGCCGGCAATGTCGACCCAATACAGCGCTTGAGTCGGTTCATCCCAGAAGGGGCCCTCCCCCAATGTCGCCCGGTGCTCTGTCACAGCCGTCCACATCATTGAAAACTCCTGTTTCCTGTTTGCCCGACGGTCTCTGTCCGCCCAGCCATGACGTTAGGGTAAAAACGCTTGATGGCCAGGTCAGCGTTATCGATCAAGGTCATGCAGGCCCAGACACCCCGCGCCGCGTCACGGGCAGCGATGGCCTCGGCAATATCCTTGTGGATCGGCAAGGTGCGGCGCAGTTCGTCCGGGTCGGCGGCGGACACCTCGAACGACACCGCCAGCAGCGCGCCCAGGGCCGGGACCATTTGCTCGATAAATTGATTATGGCTAGCGGCGAGGATGCACTCGTGGAAGAACTGGTCGGCACGGTTGTAATCGGCACCGCTGTCCACCGCGCGCTCCAGGGCATGATAGGCCAGACGAATCGCCTGCACCTGATCAGCCGTCGCGCGCTCACAGGCCCAGCGCACCGCCATCGGTTCGATAGTGCGCCGCAGGTCCAGCAGGTCATCGACAAAATTTTCCGGCAGGCCGCTACGCGACAGCCAGCCGACCACCTGCGGATCGAACAGGTTCCAGCGGCGCACCGGCAACACTCGCGTACCGACTTTCGGTCCGACTTCCAGCATGCCTTTGGCCACCAGGGTCTTGATCGCTTCGCGGATCACCGTGCGGCTGACGCCCAGTTGCTGGCCGAGGTCGGCCTCAACCTTGATGGTCTGCCCAGGCTTGACCTGACCGGCGGCTATCCAGCCCCCCAGCCAATCGACGGTCGATGCGTGAAAACTGCTGGACATGAACACCCCGTGGGCCACTTTCTATAGAGGCCCAAACTAATCATCATACGATTGGGTGTCAATTTGAATTTTACGTTACCCACTGTGGGAGCGGGCTTGCTCGCGAAAGCGGTGGGTCAGTCGAGAAGAGGCTGGATGTGCTGGCGCTTTCGCGAGCAAGCCCGCTCCCACAGGGTCTACGGTTCCAGGCCTATCGGAAAGAACACCCCACCGCTCCACACCCCCAACCAGCTCTGCCCGTCGATCTCGCGACTGACCGCCAGTTCCACCAGTTGGTAGAACACATTGCGGTGGATCAGCGCTTCGAGGTTACTGCGTACGTGTACGTAGGGCGCGGGCTCCTGGGTCTGCGGATCGATCACCACCCGCATCGGATGTTCGCCGCCGGCCTCAGTGGTTTCCTCGACATTGGTGGTGAAGCGCAGTCGCTGCTGCTCACCCAGCCCTTCAACTTCCAGGGTCACCGCCACAAACGGCGCATCGTCGACCTTGATGCCAACTTTTTCCACAGGAGTGATCAGGAAGTAATCATCGCCGTCGCGGCGGATGATGGTGGAGAACAGCTTGACCATAGGCTTTCGCCCGATAGGCGTGCCCAGGTAGTACCAGGTGCCATCCCGGGCGATGCGCATGTCGATATCGCCGCAGAAGTCAGGGTTCCACAAGTGGACTGGCGGCAAACCTTTGGTCTTGGGGATCTGCCCCAGCAGGTCATTGGCTTTTTGCGGTCCGCTCATGGTGACTCCTTGGTTTTACTGGTCGCTCACTCCCAGCAGGCTGCGGGCATACTCGCGCAACGGGGGGGCGATCAGGTCTTCTGGCTGTTTGTCGTGCAACGTCAGTAAACCGCCACGACTCTTGATGCGTGCAGTATCAATCAAATACTGGGTGCTGGTCTCGATCAACATGATTTGAATGACGCTAGTGTCGACCCCCAAGCGGTCCACGGCCTCTTCATCCAGCCACTCATCGGTATTGCCGATGCGGTTGTCGGCCTTGGCGAACCGCGTATACAGCAGGTAGTGAGCACCGGCAGCCCGGGCCTCGCCCATGGCCTGGTCCAGGCCCTCGGGAACCCGGGCGCGACGTACCATGGGGAAATACTCGATGAAACCGTTGAAGGCCTCTTCGGCGACGACATTGGGCCGCGGGTAGGCACTGCCGGGAGGCGCGAAGGCGCCCTGGGCAATGTAGATGAACGAATCCGGCTGGATGCGCAGGTTATTCACACGACGGCTGTCGCTGTGATCCAGCAAACCGGCGTCGCTCATGTGATAGCGCACGCCCTCCCCCATGTCGCTGACATTCATGCAGCCACCAAGCGCCAAAACGGCCAGCAGCAAAACCAGGCTACGCATCCTACCCTCCAAAAACCGGTGACGGAAAACCGGCGAATGGCCATGGGATGCAGCTTTTGCGCCAGCTCATCGAAATGGGGGGTGTCAGACACATCCAAGTGAATGGGAAATTACTATCGCGGGCAAGCCTTGCTCCCACAGGCACGGTGTTCACCTTGTGGGAGCAAGGCTTGCCCGCGATAGCATTCGTCAACCACCGATGATTTTCATGATGGTTGCGCCGCCGGAGAAGGCCACTTCCTGCTTGTCCCCCAACGCCTTGACCAATAACCGCTGAAGGGCCGGCAAGGCCTGATGACGGGGCTTGTCCAGAAGATCGCCGACAAAGTGCCGGTTGCTCGACGACAGGCAGCCATGCAACCAGCCCGTGGAGGACAGCCGCAACCGCGAGCAAGTGCGGCAGAACGGTACGCTTTCGTTGGCGATCACGCCAAAATGCCCCAACCCCGGGATCTCGTAGCGCACTGCGGTGGCATCCACCGGCGCGTCGGCTTGCAGGTACTCGTACTGGTCGCCAATCAGGCTCAGCAACTGTTGAAGACTGACGAATTGCTGCAGGAACGCGTTGGAGTCGCTGGCCAGGTGCCCCATGCGCATCAGCTCGATGAAGCGCAGCTCATAGCCGCGATCCAGGCAGTACTCGAGCAATGGCATCACCTGATCCAGGTTCTGCCCGCGCAACGGCACCATGTTGACCTTGATCTTCAGACCCGCCGCCCGAGCCTGCTCCATGCCGTCGAGCACCGTCGCCAAATCACCGCCACGGGCAATGCTGCGAAACGCGTCGGGGTCCAAGGTATCGAGGGAAACGTTGATCCGGCGGATGCCGGCGTCTACCAGCAACGGCAGCTTTTTCGCCAGCAACTGACCATTGGTGGTCAGGCTGATGTCTTCCAGGCCCATCTGCCCCACCGCCGTCATGAAGCTTTCAAGCTTGGGGCTGACCAGCGGTTCGCCGCCGGTAATACGCAGCCGCTCGATACCGGCAGCTTCGATCAGGTAAGCCACGCCTCGCGCCATGGCCTCGGCCGACAGTTCATCCTGCGCAGCCACCAGCCGCTTGCCGTTGGGCACGCAGTAGGTACAGGCGTAATTGCAGGCTGAGGTCAGGCTGATTCGCAAATTGCGAAAACGCCTGCCTTGACGGTCAACGATCATGGATCACTCCGGCGAAAGAAGAATCGGACCTACGAAACCTGACCCAGAATTCAAGTTTTCGCAAGACCCAAGCCTGAGTATATTCCTGGGACACTGCGCCATGTAAGCGGACATGACGCAATTAGGCAGCTGAATGACTTAGCTGCTCGGAACGTCGGTGTCTCGCTTGCGCTTGTTGCCCATGCGAACGCCTATGTCCATCAGGAACTGGAAGAAACCTTCCTGATCTTCCAGCACGTTGCTCCAGAACGGCGAGTGATACAGCGCCACCGCGCCGTGCACCAGCGCCCAGGCGGCACAGTAGTGGAAATAGGGCGGCACGTCTTCGAGCTTGCCTTCGCTGATCCGGCCTTTGATCAACAGGGTCAGGCGTTCGAAGTTCGAAGCGCGAATCTTGTGCAACTCCTCGACCATCTCCGGCACCTGATTGCCCTTGACCACCTTCTCTTCCAGGCGGTCGAACAAGCGATAACGCTGCGGATCGCGCATGCGGAATTCGAAGTAGGCCCGGGACAGAGCCTCCTTGTCTTTGTCCACATCAGCCGAATGCAGCAGCTCGTTCAAATCGCGCTCGTAATCAAGCATCAGGCGCAGGTAGATCTCCGCCTTGGATTTGAAATGTTTATAAATCGTGCCTTTGCCGATACCCACGGCATCCGCAATCATCTCGACGGTGACACTGTCTTCACCCTGGTCGAGGAACAACTTGAGCGCGGTGTCGAGAATTTCCTGCTCGCGGCGACGAAACTCACGGACCTTACGGGGTTCTTTGTGCATAAGAAAAAGGTCTGAAGGGTCAAAATTCGAAGCCGAGTATTATGCCTAACTTACGCAAAAATGCACGGATCATCCGTTCCCAACCACAGTTCTTCACAAAACCGTGCAGGTTCTGCTTCCTGTCATTCGCTTCACCGCACCGTAACGACTGGCTTTGACGGCAGTGAGAACTTATCCGAAGCGAACGTATTCCAAATTTGTTTAAAAACCAGCCCCGCCAAACTGGACGCGTCGGCATACTGATCAATACTTGAACTGTCGGCGCGACATCTCCCCCAAGTGACGCGCCGGTAAAGGTACCAACGGACCGTGTGCCTTTGTTTTACTCCTAATGGTCTTAACCCGGATTCACCCCCCAGAACCCGGGTTTTTTTTGCCTGGAATTCAGGCTTGCACCGAGCGGACATGGGCCAACGGAAACAGCCGTTTGAAGTTCTCCGTAGTCTGCTCTGCAAACCGCTCGTAGGACTCGCCGCGCAACATCGCCAGAAATTCAGCCACTTCCCGCACGTATTGCGGAAGGTTCGGCTTGCCGCGATAAGGAATCGGCGCAAGGTACGGCGAATCGGTTTCCACCAACAGGCGATCGACCGGCACTTTGCTAGCCACGTCCCGCAGTGCGTCGGCATTGCGAAACGTGACGATCCCGGACAAGGAAATGTAATACCCCATGTCCAGCGCGGCCTTGGCCATGTCCCAGTCTTCGGTGAAACAATGCAACACACCCGCTTGGGGCAGCGCGGCGTCACGCAACAAGGCCAGGGTGTCGGCCCGGGCGCCGCGGGTGTGGATGATCACCGGTTTGCCGGTCTGTTGCGCAGCCTCCAGATGCAGCCGGAACGAAGCCTGCTGAACCTCGGCGGCTTGCGGCTCGTAGTGATAATCCAGCCCGGTTTCGCCAATGGCGACCACCCGCGGATGATCAAGCTCACGCAACAACCAGCCCAAGGCCGGCGTCGCATCGGGTTGAACATCCAGAGGATGAATGCCGACCGAACAGTCGACATCTTCATAGCGTTCGGCCAGGGCTTTGACGTCGGCAGCGTTGTCAGCGCTAACGCCGATGCACAGAAAGTGCCCAACCCCGCGCTGACGTGCGGCGTCAAGCGCGGAATCCAGGGAGCCGTCGTGGGCCGCGAGGTCAAGCCGGTCAAGGTGACAATGGGAATCTACAAGCATAGAGGGCGGGCTACATCGTATGGGTGGGACGGTCGGATTTCAGGGTTCCGGCCAGGTGGGTTTCAATCTGATTGCGGGCTGAATGGTCGCCGTCGTTGAACTGCACACCGACACCGGCAGCCCGGTTGCCTTGGGCGCCTTTGGGCGTCATCCAGATCACCTTGCCGGCGACCGGTATCTTCTCCGCTTCGTCCATCAAGCTCAAGAGCATGAACACCTCATCGCCCAAGCGATAATTCTTGTTGGTGGGAATGAACAGGCCACCGTTCTTGATGAAGGGCATGTAGGCGGCGTAGAGCACCGACTTATCCTTGATGGTCAGGGACAGGATGCCGTTGCGTGGCCCGGGACTGACAGGTTCGTTCATGCTGATCTCCGCTGCGATTGAGCTGAGTCTAGGGGGCATTCTCAAACTAATCGAGAACGCCCCCAAGCGATGCCTGTCAGTTTCGACCAGGCAAACTCACCCATTGCACCAACAGCGCTTCGAGCAATAGCACCCGATTGAGGTTCGCCTTGCTCAGCACCTTCTGCCGTTGGGCAAGAATCCAGTCCTGAATGTTCAAGATTTTATCCTGGCTACTTTTTTGCGCCAGGTACTGGATGACCTTGCGCATGTCCACCAGTCCCAGGCCGGTCTCGTCCTCGGTGAGCTGGTAGCGCAGGATCAGGCTCGACCAGTCACAGAACCAGTCGAACAGCAGAAGCAGCGGAATGGCGTTCCAGCCTTCAGCCAGTTGCGTGGGGGACTGCTGCTGTTTGAGCAGCTTTTTCACGCCATCCACCACCAGCGCCCGCTGTTCACGCACGCCCTGCGCCTGGAGGCTGACAGCCGCCAAAGGCGAGCCGGCGGCAAGGGTCAGCAGCTCGACACGTTCCTCGTCGCTGTTGTCAGGCAAGGCCTCGGCCAGCCACTTCAAGCTCATCGCTTCACTGGGCAACGGACAGGCCTGCTGCACGCAACGGCTTTTGATGGTTGCCAGCAAGCGGCTAGGCTGGTGACTGACCAGCAACAGCACGGTATCGCCAGAAGGCTCTTCAAGGCTCTTGAGCAAGGCGTTGGCGGCATTGATATTCATCGACTCCACCGGCTCGATCAGCACCACCTTGCGCCCGCCCATCTGCGAGGTCTGGACTACGAAGCTGACCAGATCCCGGACCTGGTCGACCTTGATCGCCTTGTCCGCCTCCTCCGGTTCCAACACGTAATTGTCAGGATGACTGCCGGCCTTGAGCAATAGGCAGGACTTGCACTCACCGCATGCGTTCGAGACACCCGGGCGCTGGCAAAGCAGACTGGCCATCAAGCGCTCGGCTAACGCCCGCTTGCCGATACCGACCGGGCCGTGCAGTAGATAGGCATGGGCATGCTGTGCCCTTCCGGCCAGTTGCTGCCAGAGCCCGTCCTGCCAGGGATAGGCTTCAGCCACGGGCACGCTCCAGCAAACGCGGTAACAAACCGTCCAGGGCCTGTTGGACCTGTGCCAATGGTTGAGCGGCATCAATCAGCAGGTAACGCGCCGGATCAGCCTTGGCGCGACTCAAAAAGGCATTGCGCACCGCATTGAAGAACGCTTGGCCTTCCAACTCGAAACGATCCAGGCGGCCCCGGGCGCTGGCGCGGGCCAGGCCGATTTCCACCGGCAGATCGAACACCAGGGTCAGGTCCGGCCGCAGGTCACCCTGGACGAAGGTTTCCAGCGCGGCGATGCGCTCCAGGGACAAGCCCCGTCCGCCGCCCTGATAGGCATAGGTCGAATCGGTAAAACGATCGCAGAGCACCACCGCGCCACGGGCTAGCGCCGGGCGAATCACTTCGGCCAGGTGTTGTGCCCGGGCGGCGAACACCAGCAGCAGCTCGGTGTCAGGATTCATGACTTCTTCGACCGGCGCCAGCAGCACCTCGCGAATCCGCTCGGCCAGCGGCGTACCGCCGGGCTCGCGGGTCAGCACCACTTCGATACCGGCGGCTCGCAGGCGTTCGGACAGGTATTCGCGGTTGGTGCTCTTGCCGGCGCCCTCAGGGCCTTCCAGCGTTATAAACAAGCCAGTCACGGGCGATCCTTAAACAAAGTCATTGCGAGCGCGGCGGCTCGCTGGCGTTTGGTTCGTCGACAGGCTCCTCGTCCGGTGCAGTCGGGGCCGGACTGGAGCGATAATCGGCTCGGCGCTTGAGCTGATATTCGCGCACCGCGTTATTGTGCGCATCCAGGTCATTGGAGAACACATGGCTACCATCACCACGGGCGACGAAATAAAGACTGTTGCCGGCAACGGGGTTCAACGCGGCGTGAATCGCTTCGCGCCCCACCATCGCAATCGGCGTCGGGGGCAAGCCAGGAATCAGATAGGTGTTGTAGGGGTTTTCTTCCCTCAGATGAGCACGGGTGAGTTTGCCGTTGTAGCGCTCGCCCAGTCCGTAGATCACGGTAGGGTCGGTTTGCAGCAGCATGCCCAGGCGCATACGGCGCACGAAGACGCCGGCGATCTGCCCGCGCTCCTCAGGCACGCCGGTTTCCTTTTCCACCAGGGACGCCATGATCAGCGCCTGATAGGGTTGGGAGTAAGGTAAATCGGCGGCGCGTTGCGCCCACTCTTTGGCAAGCACGTCTTCGAGCCGATTGTAGGCAATTTTCAGCAGGTCAGCGTCCGACGTGCCACGCACGAAGCGATAGGTGTCCGGGAAGAACCGTCCTTCGGGGAATATCCCGGAATGCCCCAGGCGGTCCATCACTTCGCTGTCGCTCAGGCCGGCGAGGGTCTGCTGGAGTTTTTCATCCTTGGCCAGCGCTGCGCGAACCTGGCGAAAATTCCACCCCTCCACCAGCGTAACGCTGTATTGCACCACTTCCCCGCGCTTCCAGACCTCGATCAGGCTTTCCATCGTCATGCCCGGCACCATCCGGTATTCACCGGAGTGCAACGGTTGACCGGCAAGATTGAAACGCCAATAAACCCGCAACCAGAAAGCGTCCCTGATCAGGCCATCGGCTTCCAGGCGCTTGAGGGTTCCGGTCGGGGTGGTCCCGTTGGGGACGTCCAGCAGTTCTTCCTGGGTGATGTTCAGCGGCTGTTGCAACGCCGAATGAATTTTCCAGGCGCAAGTGCCCAACAGTAGCACCGCCAGAACCAGTCCGGTTTCCAGCAGAAGCAAGAATTTACGTCTCACGAATCAAACATCCAATAGCGTGCGGGCAAGGGTTTGCAGTTTACGGGTGAGCGGCCCGGCCGACCAGCGCGCCGAACCGCATGCGCGTACCGGCCATACGCCATAAACGCTGTTGCAGACGAAGACTTCGTCGGCCTGATGCAGCTGTTCGAGGCGGATGTCGGTGACATGCGTGGCGATGCCTTGAGACTCGGCTTGATACAATAATTCGGCCCGCATCACGCCGGCCACGCCACAACGGCTCAGGTCCGCTGTGATCAATACGCCATCGCGCACCAGAAAGAGGTTGCTGAAGACGCCTTCGATCACCCGTCCGGACGTGTCCAGCATCAAGCCTTCGGCATGCTCGGCGTCGCTCCATTCGGCGCGAGCCAACACTTGTTCAAGACGATTGAGATGCTTGAGACCGGCCAGCAAGGGCTGCTCGGACAAGCGCGTGACGCAAGGAAACAGACGAACGCCCTGCTCGGCATGCGCTACAGGATAGGAGGCAGGTGGACTGCCCAGCAGGATGCGCCGGGGCACCGCCGAGGGATCAGCGCCATAACCGCGAAGACTGTCACCGCGGGTCACGATCAGCTTAAGTACACCGTCACCCAGGCCTTGCGCGTAGGCGCGCAACTCAGCCGCAAGCGCAGCCAGGTCAACCTTGAACGCCAACCGCTGGCAACCGAGCCCCAGGCGCTGCAGATGGCGGTCCGACAACACGGGTTCGCCATTGCGCACGGCGATGGTTTCGAACAACCCATCGCCGTAAGCCAGGCCGCGGTCCTTGAGCGACAGAACGTCGGCAGGCTGACCGTCGACCCAGCTTTCCATCAACCGGCGAACCGGCGGAACACCAGCGAGCCGTTGGTACCGCCAAAACCGAAGGAGTTGGACAGCACCACATCAATGTCCATGCCACGGGCCGTGTGCGGTACGAAGTCCAGGTCGCAACCTTCGTCCGGCTCATCGAGGTTGATGGTCGGTGGTGCCACCTGGCTGTTGATCGCCAGCACGCTGAAGATCGCTTCCACCGCGCCTGCGGCACCCAACAGGTGGCCGGTCATGGACTTGGTCGAGCTGACCGCCAGTTTGTAGGCGTGCTCGCCGAACACGGTCTTGATTGCCTGGGCTTCGGCAAGATCACCCGCCGGGGTCGAAGTGCCATGGGCATTGATGTACTGCACCTGCTCGGCGTTGACCTTCGCGTCACGCAGGGCGTTGGTGATGCAGCGGGCAGCACCGGCACCATCAGCGGGTGGCGACGTCATGTGATACGCATCGCCGCTGGTGCCAAAGCCGATCAGCTCGGCATAAATGGTCGCGCCGCGCGCCTTGGCGTGCTCCAGCTCTTCGAGTACCAGCGCACCGGAACCGTCGGACAATACGAAGCCGTCACGGCCCTTGTCCCATGGCCGACTGGCGCGGCTCGGTTCGTCGTTGCGGGTCGACAGCGCACGGGATGCACCGAAGCCACCCATGCCCAGCCCACAGGCCGCCATCTCGGCACCGCCGGCAATCATCACGTCGGCTTCGTCGTACATGATATTGCGCGCGGCCATGCCAATGCAGTGGGTGCCCGTGGTACACGCCGTAGCAATAGCGTAGTTAGGTCCCTGCACACCCAGGTGGATGGACAGGAAACCGGAAATCATATTGATGATCGAGCCCGGCACAAAGAACGGAGAAATCCGTCGCGGCCCCGACTCGTGCAGCGTACGGCTGGTTTCTTCGATATTGGTCAAGCCACCAATACCCGACCCCATGGCCACGCCGATCCGTTCACGGTTGGCGTCGGTGACTTCCAGCCCGGCGTTACGTACGGCCTGGAATCCGGCTGCCAGGCCGTATTGAATGAACAGGTCGAGCTTGCGGGCCTCCTTGACCGACAGGTACTCCTCGACATTGAAATCCTTTACCGAGCCGCCAAAACGGGTGGAATAGGCAGAAAGGTCGGTGTGTTCGATCAGACCAATGCCACTACGGCCAGCCAGAATGCCCTGCCAACTGCTCGGCACATCCGTGCCCAGTGGCGACAACATACCCATACCGGTGACTACGACGCGTCTACGCGACACAGCACTCTCCTTTATTCTAATGACGACTTTGCATCAGGCCTAAAGAAAAAACCGCACGCCGTGATGGCAGTGCGGTTTTTCCATGACAGCTAGCGACGACTAAAAATGATTACGCCTGATGGCCATTGATGTAGTCGATAGCCAGCTGAACAGTAGTGATTTTTTCAGCTTCTTCGTCAGGGATTTCGGTCTCGAATTCCTCTTCCAGAGCCATCACCAGCTCAACGGTGTCAAGGGAGTCGGCACCCAGGTCTTCAACGAAGGAAGCTTCGTTCTTCACTTCTTCTTCTTTGACGCCCAGTTGCTCGGCAACGATTTTCTTGACGCGCTCTTCGATGGTGCTCATACCTTGTTTTCACTCCTAATGGACAAATTCAGGCAGCTGGCCGGTGGGTAAGTGTATAGAAAGACTTTTCGGTTTTTCAACCGAAAGCTTCACTCCTCAAACCCTATGGCCCGCCGCCTATAAATAGATTGCAGCTTTATAACGGATTTTAGACAGCTCGTATGACATTTATTTGAAGCAATCCGTCACATTTAACTCATGTACATCCCGCCGTTTACCGGGATTGTAGCCCCAGTCACGTATGCCGCACCGTCCGACGCAAGAAAAGCGACCACAGACGCGATTTCTTGAGCTTGCCCCAGACGACCCAGCGGAATTTGCGTCAACAAGGCTTCACGCTGTGCTTCCGGCAGTTCACGGGTCATGTCGGTATCGATGAAACCCGGAGCGACCGAGTTTACCGTAATCGAGCGCGAACCCACTTCACGAGCCAGCGCACGACTGAAACCTTCCAGACCGGCCTTGGCCGCAGCATAGTTTACTTGGCCTGCGTTGCCCATGGCACCCACAACCGAGCCGATACTGATAATTCGACCCCAACGCGCCTTGGTCATGCCACGCAGAACGCCCTTGGACAGCCGGTACAGACTGTTCAAATTGGTATCGATCACGTCGAACCATTCGTCATCTTTCATGCGCATCATCAGGTTATCGCGGGTGATGCCAGCATTATT
The DNA here is from genome assembly GCF_030687835.1 of Pseudomonas hefeiensis. Taxonomy (NCBI): domain Bacteria; kingdom Pseudomonadati; phylum Pseudomonadota; class Gammaproteobacteria; order Pseudomonadales; family Pseudomonadaceae; genus Pseudomonas; species Pseudomonas hefeiensis. The sequence continues at coordinate 1,827,916 of NZ_CP117449.1, read as the reverse complement.
GACCAGGATCGCCGGCGCACCGAACTGTTCCTGAATGCTCGCAAGCACCGCCGCCACGGACTCATCACTCGTGACGTTCAGCTCAAGACCGGCACCTTGAATGTCGTTTTCCTTCAGGGTCGCGGCGATGCGCTCGGCGCCCGAAGCGGAAGTCGCGGTGCCTACAACAATGGCGCCTTGACGACCCAGTTCCAGGGCGATGGCCTGGCCGATGCCACGGCTTGCACCGGTCACCAGTGCAACTTTACCTTGCAGACTCATGCAAGCTTCTCCTGTTCAGGCCTGCGCTGCACGGGCGGCAGCGAAAGCATCTGGGGTATTGAGATTGGAAGTCGACACGCCTTCGGCGCAGCGTTTGTTCAGACCGGCCAGCACTTTGCCAGGACCGCACTCGACCAGTTCGGTCGCGCCCCTGGCGGCAAGGGTCTGCACCGATTCGACCCAGCGAACCGGCTTGTAGAGTTGCTCCAGCAGATCGCGCTTGAGGGTCTCAAGATCCGCAGCCACATCGGCGCTGACGTTCTGTACCACTGGAATCTGTGGCGCCTGCCAATCAATGGCGGCGATGGATTCGGCAAAACGCTCGGCGGCCGGACGCATCAGCTCGCAGTGCGATGGCACGCTGACCGGCAGCGGCATGGCGCGCTTGGCGCCACGGCTCTTGCACCCTTCAATGGCGCGCTCGACAGCGGCCTTGGCACCGGCTATCACCACCTGCCCCGGCGAATTGAAGTTCACCGCGCTGACCACCTCACCTTGCGCAGCTTCGGCGCAGGCCGCCAGTACATCGGCATCCTCCAGGCCCAGGATCGCGGCCATGCCGCCCTGCCCGGCCGGAACGGCCTCCTGCATCAGTTGGCCACGACGCTCCACCAGCTTCACCGCGTCGCCCAGGCTAAGGCTGCCGGCGGCCACGAGGGCGCTGTATTCGCCCAGGCTATGACCGGCGACGAACGCCGGGCGCGCGCCCCCTTCGGCCAGCCACAGGCGCCAGAGCGCGATCGAGGCGGTCAGGATGGCCGGCTGGGTTTTGTCGGTTTGATTGAGTTGCTCTTCCGGCCCTTGCTGGGTCAGTGCCCACAGGTCATAGCCCAGAGCATCGGAAGCTTCTTTGAATGTTTCGAGGATCAACGGGTATTGCGCGCCCAGCTCGGAAAGCATGCCGAGGGACTGCGAACCCTGCCCAGGAAAGACGAATGCGAGAGAAGCAGACATGAAAACAAAGCCCCTAATGATCTTGTCGTCAAAAATTGACGCCCCAGGGGGCGCTAGGAAACTGACAGTTGGATGGCGGCTTGAACCGACCGGTCACATTTAAGCATTGTCGGACGAAAACGCCTAAGTTAACAAATCTTCGAGGCGCCCATGAAGACGCTCCGGCAGGTTTTCCTGGATTTCGATCACCGCGCGATTGATCGCGCTTTGAAACCCCTGCACGCCCGCCGAACCATGACTCTTGATCACAATACCCTGCAGCCCGAGAAAACTTGCCCCGTTATGCCGCGCCGGCGCCAGGTCCGCCTGCAGCCGACGCATCAACGGCAACGCCAGGGCACCGACCATCCGCGAGGCCAGGTTCTGCCTGAACAGTGTCTCGATGCGCGCGCCGATCATGGTCGCCAGGCCCTCACTGGACTTAAGCAAAATATTGCCGACAAAACCGTCACACACCACCACATCCGCCTCACCCCGGTACAACCCGTCACCCTCAACGAAGCCGATGTAATTGATGCCCCGCGCGCCCTGCAACAACGTGGCTGCCAGCTTGACCTGCTGATTGCCCTTGATGTCTTCGGTACCGATGTTCAGCAGCGCCACACGAGGACGCACGATACCCAGGGTTTCAGCCGCTACCGAGCCCATCACCGCAAATTGCAATAGATGCTCGGCACTGCAATCGACGTTGGCGCCCAGATCGAGCAGTTGGCAAAAACCACGCTGGGTGGGGATGGCCGCGACCATTGCCGGCCGGTCGATACCCGGCAGGGTCTTGAGCACGTAACGCGACAGCGCCATCAGCGCACCGGTATTGCCTGCACTGACACACGCCTGGACCTTGCCATCGCGCAGCAGCTCAAGGGCCACCCGCATCGAGGCGTCAGGCTTGCCACGCAGAACCTGGGCTGGCTTCTCGTCCATGGTGATGACTTCGGACGCAGGTGCGATCGTCAGGCGCGCACGATCCACAGCCGATTGGCCGTTGAGCATTTCTTCTAGAAGGGAAGGTTGACCGACGAGGGTCAGGTGCAGCGAGGGTGTCGCATTCAGACAAGCAAGACTGGCCTGAACAATGCTGCGGGGACCGAAGTCCCCGCCCATTGCGTCAATCGCGATGACTTGAGCGGACAAGGATTACTCGTCAGCGCCCTTGTCGATCACTTTACGACCACGGTATACGCCTTCTGGCGATACGTGGTGACGCAGGTGAACTTCACCGGTGGTTTTTTCTACAGACAGGGTGCTAGCCTCGAGAGCGTCGTGCGAACGGCGCATGTCACGGGCAGAGCGGGATTTTTTGTTCTGCTGAACAGCCATAATTGATTAACTCCTAAACGTTTGGGTCACGCTTTAACTGCGCCAATACACTGAACGGGTTGGACCGCGTTACCTCGTCCTCGCTCGGTTCGGGCTCATCTGCTCCCGCCGGCTGCTGGCATTCTTCCGGATGATGAGCAGGCACAATGGGCAAGGCGAGCAGAAGCTCCTCCTCGATCAGTGACTGCAGATCCAATGGATCTTCGCCCAGTTCCAGCACGTCATAACCTTTCGGTAACGACTGGGTATTCGCACCCTCCTTCACCACGGCGTAACTGCATTCGCTGTGGATCGGCAGGGTGACCAGCTCAAGACAACGCTGGCAAACCATTTTGACTTCAGTGTCGATAAAGCTGTGAATTACCACAGATTTACGTTCATCTCGTTCAAAAACGAATTTGGCCTGGACCGTACCGACATCGTCGGAAAGCGGGTCGCAGAGTCTCTTCAAATCGGCCAGCAGCAGCTCACCTTGAAGGGTGGTGCCACGGTCAGCCAATTTGCGCGGGTCAACGTGAGGTGGAATCGGGTCATTCAACATAGGCGCAGCATTATAGGGATGCACCCGGCCATGTCAAAGGAAATTCAGCCCTGTCCGTCACTTGCACGCCTCGCTAGAATTCGCCCCTGCCTTTTGGAGATGCCCATGCTGCCTTTATTACTCGCCTCAAGCTCAGCGTATCGCCGGCAATTGCTTGCCCGCCTGGGACTGCCGTTCGTCTGCAGCTCGCCGGACATCGACGAAAGCCATCGCCCTGGCGAGCCAGCACTGGACCTGGTAAAACGCCTGGCCCGGGAAAAAGCCCTGGCCCTGGCGGACAGCCACCCGGCGCACCTGATCATCGGCTCGGATCAGGTGGCCGTGCTCGGCGAGCGCATTCTGGGCAAGCCCCATACCTTCGAGAACGCTCGCGAACAACTGCTGGCCGCCAGCGGCGCCAGGGTCACCTTTCTGACCGGTCTGGCGCTACTCAACAGCCAAACTGGCGCCTGCCAGGTCGATTGCGTTCCGTTTACCGTCCACATGCGTACGCTGGACCCGGCACGCGTCGAACGCTACCTGCTGGCCGAGCAACCTTATGACTGCGCAGGCAGCTTCAAGGCCGAAGGGCTTGGCGTGAGCCTGTTCCAAAGCACAGAAGGCCCGGACGCCACCAGCCTGATCGGCCTGCCGTTGATTCGTCTTGTGGATATGTTGCTGGCAGAGGGTGTGCCGGTTCCCTGAGCCAACAGACAACTTGTAGCGAGGGCAAGCTTTGCTCCCACAAATAAATGCCCTCTAGCCACAGAAGATCGCGCGAACCAACGAACTAGCGCAACGTCGGCCCCTGGAACCCCATCCACATCGCCAGATGCTCGGCGATGCTTGCCCCCAGCTTCTTCGAGAAGCGATCAAATGGCGACTCTTCGATGGTGAAGTCCACCAGCTCCTTTTCGCCGATCACATCCCGCGCCACCGAACTGGCACTGCCCAGGCCATCGATCAAGCCCAGCGGCAAGGCCTGTTCCCCAGACCAAACCAGACCAGAGAACAGCTCGGGATGCTCCTTGTCTTTGAGGCGCTCGCCGCGCCCCTTCTTGACGCTGGCAATGAATTGCTTGTGGGTCGTATCGAGCACGCCTTGCCAAAACGCAGTTTCTTCAGGCTTTTGCGGCTGGAACGGATCAAGGAACGACTTGTGCTCGCCAGAGGTGTACACCCGGCGCTCCACGCCCAGTTTCTCCATCGTCCCGACAAACCCATAGCCGGCCGCCGTCACGCCAATAGAGCCCACCAGGCTCGCTTTATCGGCATAGATCTGATCGGCCGCACTGGCAATGTAGTAAGCACCGGAAGCACCCAGATCGGAGATGACCGCGTAGACCTTGATGCCCGGGTGCAATGCGCGCAACCGAACGATCTCGTCATAGACATACCCCGACTGCACCGGGCTGCCACCCGGGCTGTTGATGCGCAACACCACACCCTTGACCTTGGGATCTTCGAAAGCAGCCCGCAGACTACCGACGATATTGTCCGCACTGGCGGGCTCCTTATGGGCAATCATGCCTTCGATGTCGATCAACGCGGTGTACGCCGATCCCCGCCCGGCGCTTTTTTCCAGATCCATCAGTGGCGTGAACAGCAATAACGCAACAAAGAGATAAACAAACGTCAGCAGCTTGAAGAAAATGCCCCAGCGGCGGGAACGACGCTGCTCCTGCACCCCAGCCAGCAGGGTCTTCTCCAACAGCTTCCAGCTTTTATCGTCACCGTTCTCGGCGCTCGCCTTGGGCGGTGCCTTCCATTCGTCGGTCATGCCTGTATCCCCAGCAAAAACTTAATTGGCCCGCCGGCTCAGCCAGGCGTGCAATTCAGAAAAATGGTCGATCGCCAGCCGCGGCTCGAAGGCCTGCAGCGCCTCGATCGTCTGCGCACCGTAGCTCACCGCAACCGACCCCATACCGGCGTTGCGCGCCATCTGCAGGTCGAACGAAGAATCGCCCACCATCAACGCCTGTTCCGGCCGCATGTCGCAGTGGGCCATGATCTGCTCGAGCATCAACGGATGCGGCTTGCTCGCGGTTTCGTCCGCAGCGCGGGTGATATCGAAATAATCCTCCCAGCCATGGGATTTCAGTACCCGATCCAGCCCACGACGCGCCTTGCCGGTGGCGACAGCCAGGCGATACCCCTCGCCCCGCAGGGATTCAAGTGTGTCTACCACACCGTCAAACAACGGCGAAGGCTCGGCCTCCAAGGCAATGTAGTGGTCGGCGTAATACTGACGGAAAACCAGCAGCTCATCGTCGCCAATCTCCGGGTACAAACTACGAATCGCTTCCGGCAACCCGAGGCCGATGATGCCTTTCACGGCAAAATCATCACACCTGGCAAACCCCGCCCGGTCAGAGGCGACATGCATTGCCTCCACAATCCGACCGATGGAGTTCGCCAGAGTGCCATCCCAATCGAAGATCAGCAGCTTGTATTCAGGATGCACTCAACCGCTCCACGGTCTTGGCCCACATTTCATCCACCGGGGCCTGCAATTTCAACTCGCCGCCATCGGGCAACGGTACCGTCAACATGTAGGCATGGAGAAACAGGCGCTTGCCACCCAGTTCGCGAATTTCCCTGCTGAAATCGTCGTCACCGTACTTGCTGTCTCCGGCGATGCAATGCCCGGCATGCAGAGTATGCACGCGAATCTGGTGGGTGCGGCCAGTCACCGGCTTGGCCTCGACCATGGTGGCGTAATCACCAAAGCGGCGCAGCACCTTGAACACCGTCAGCGCCTCCTTGCCTTCTTCGTTGACTTCCACCATGCGCTCGCCGGAACGCAGGTTACTCTTGAGCAACGGTGCGCGGACTTGCTTGATGGATGCCTCCCAACGCCCCCGCACCAGCGCCATGTAGCGCTTGTCGACGCCATCGCCGCGCAATTGCTCATGCAAGTGCCGCAACATGCTGCGCTTCTTGGCGATCATCAGCAGGCCGGAGGTGTCGCGATCCAGGCGATGGACCAGTTCCAGTTCCTTGGTGTCGGGGCGCAACTGACGAAAGGCCTCGATCACGCCGAAATTCAGGCCGCTGCCGCCGTGAACCGCAATGCCCGCGGGCTTGTTGAGCACGATCAGCGCCTTGTCTTCAAAGACGATCGAGGCTTCCAGGCGCTGCAACAGCCCTTGGGCCAGGGGCACAGGCTCATCGCGCTCGGGCACGCGAACCGGCGGCACGCGCACGATATCGCCCGCCTGAAGCTTGTATTCGGGCTTGATCCGACCTTTGTTCACCCGCACTTCACCCTTGCGCAAAATGCGATAAATCAAGGTCTTGGGCACGCCTTTGAGTCGGGCTAGAAGGAAGTTATCGATTCGTTGGCCGGCATATTCCGGCGAGACCTCGAGCAGTTGAACGCCAGGGGTCGAAGGGGCAGTAGTCGTCATGGCGGCGATGATAACAATTTTTTATGGAATTGAAGCACTTAATCATTGCTGCTATAGTCGCGAACGCCGCCAAAAGCGGCTGGACAGCGGACTAACGGTCAAAAACCGGCCCTGACCAACGCAATTCACGAGGACGAGAGGCCGTCCTACGGGGCTTTTGCTAGATAACGGCAGAGTTCGCAGGTGTAACGAGCGCAGGTGACATGAGGCCTGAAATACGCGGCAAAGCAGAGTTTTGACTCGCCTTGCACGCCATATTCACGGCCAGTTCACAAAGTGCAGTCACCCGCAAACGACCCCGAGCGAGAGCTTCGGAAACAACGCCTAAATTAGCCATGATGCGTGACCTCCCCTTTCGGAGCTCACGGTAAATGCCAACCCGCTGCGGATTCTGCGCGCGGCAGCACCCGATTATCAGGGATACGTGTAGGGTGGAGATGTACAACCGTCGGACTGTGTAGCACTAGGCTTATATTTAGACGCTTCATCTCGTCCACAGGCGCCGGTTGATTCCTCCTCCTGACTGAGTGCTTGAACAGCCAGCAAGCAGGACGCGTCCGTCGCGACTTCGCCATCATTGGGTCGAACTCGCTGGACACTGGAATGGCCCGGCCACTTCCATGACGCACCTGACACCGACCGTGAGAAGTCGTGTGTGCCGAACGCCGTTTCCGGCAGCCCGGAAACCGACGGTACTACATGAAAAGAATGCTGATTAACGCAACTCAACCCGAAGAGTTGCGTGTTGCACTGGTAGACGGCCAGCGCCTCTACGACCTGGATATCGAATCCGGTGCACGCGAGCAGAAGAAGGCCAACATCTATAAAGGCCGGATTACTCGCATCGAACCAAGCCTTGAGGCTGCCTTTGTCGATTTCGGCTCTGAGCGCCACGGCTTCCTGCCCCTCAAAGAAATCTCCCGCGAATACTTCAAGAAGGCCCCAGAAGGCCGCGTCAACATCAAGGACGTCCTGAGCGAAGGCCAGGAAGTCATCGTCCAGGTCGAAAAAGAAGAACGTGGCAACAAGGGTGCGGCCCTGACCACCTTCATCAGCCTGGCTGGCCGCTACCTGGTCCTGATGCCGAACAACCCTCGCGCCGGTGGCATCTCTCGCCGCATCGAAGGCGAAGAGCGCAACGAACTGCGTGAAGCCCTCAATGGCCTGGTCGCACCTGCCGACATGGGCCTGATCGTGCGCACTGCCGGCCTTGGCCGCAGCAGCGAAGAAATGCAGTGGGACCTCGATTACCTGCTGCAACTGTGGACCGCCATCAAAGAAGCCTCGCTGGATCGCTCCGCGCCGTTCCTGATCTACCAGGAAAGCAACGTGATCATCCGCGCCATCCGCGATTACCTGCGCCAGGACATCGGCGAAGTGCTGATCGACAGCGTCGAAGCCCAGGACGAAGCCCTGACCTTCATTCGCCAGGTCATGCCGCAGTACGCCAGCAAGATCAAGCTCTATGAAGACAGCGTTCCGCTGTTCAACCGCTTCCAGATCGAAAGCCAGATCGAGACTGCGTTCCAGCGCGTCGTTGAACTGCCATCCGGCGGCTCCATCGTCATCGATCCGACCGAAGCCCTGGTGTCCATCGACATCAACTCGGCGCGCGCCACCAAAGGCAGCGACATCGAAGAAACGGCCCTGCAGACCAACCTTGAAGCCGCCGAGGAAATCGCCCGTCAGTTGCGCCTGCGCGACATCGGCGGCCTGATCGTCATCGACTTCATCGACATGACCCCGGCCAAGAACCAGCGCGCCGTGGAAGAAAAGGTCCGTGAGTGCCTGGAAGCCGACCGCGCTCGCGTACAGGTCGGTCGTATTTCGCGCTTTGGCCTGCTGGAAATGTCCCGTCAGCGCCTGCGCCCTTCCCTGGGCGAGAGCAGCGGCATCGTCTGCCCGCGTTGCAACGGCACCGGTATCATCCGTGACGTCGAGTCGCTGTCCCTGGCGATCCTGCGCCTGATCGAAGAAGAAGCGCTGAAAGACCGCACCGCCGAAGTCCGCGCCCAGGTGCCGATCCCGGTGGCTGCGTTCCTGCTCAACGAAAAACGCAACTCGATCACCAAGATCGAACTGCGCACCCGCGCCCGCATCGTCATCCTGCCGAACGATCATCTTGAGACGCCGCACTTCGAAGTGCAGCGCCTGCGTGATGACAGCCCGGAAGCCCACACCAATCAGACCAGCTACGAAATCGCTGCTGCCGCTGCCGAAGTGGAAGAAGTCCAGCCGGCTGCCGCCACTCGCACCCTGGTTCGCCAGGAAGCCGCGGTCAAGACTGCTCCAGCCCGCGCCAACGCACCGGTTCCGACCGAAGCGGCCGCGCCGGCACCGGCACCTGCCACCGCGCCGGAACCAAGCCTGTTCAAAGGCTTGGTGAAGTCCCTGGTCAGCCTGTTCGCCACCAAGGAAGAGCCTGCTACCCCGGCCGTCGTCGCCAAGCCTGCCGCTACCGAGCGGCCTGCCCGCAACGAAGAGCGCCGTAACGGTCGCCAGCAGACCCGCAACCGCAACGGTCGTCGTGACGAAGAGCGCAAGCCACGCGAAGAACGCGCACCGCGTGAAGAGCGCGCGCCACGTGAGCCTCGTGAAGAACGCCAGCCGCGCGAAGCCCGTGAGGAAGCGCCAGCCGTAGCTCGCGAAGAGCGCGCACCGCGTCCACCGCGCGAAGAACGCCAGCCTCGCGCACCTCGTGAAGATCGCAAGCCACGTGGCGAGCGTGAAGAACGTGTTCGTGAACTGCGCGAACCGCTGGATGCCGCCCCCGCCGTTGCTGCCGCCACCGCTGAAGAGCGTCCGGCCCGTCAACCTCGCGAAGAGCGCGCACCGCGTCCACCACGTGAAGAGCGTCAGCCACGCGCCGAGCAGGCCGTCGCTGCCAGCGAAGACGAAGTACTGAACAGCGAAGAGCAACTGCAGGAAGACGGTCAGGACAATGCCGAAGGCGATCGTCCACGCCGCCGCTCCCGTGGCCAGCGTCGTCGCAGCAACCGTCGTGAGCGTCAACGCGACGCCAACGGCAATGTGATCGAAGGTTCGGAAGCATCCGAATCCACCGAGAACGCCGAAGCGCCAAGCGCTGCCGACCTGGCTGCCGGCCTGGCCGTCACCGCCGCGGTTGCCAGCAGCTCGATCAGCGCTCCCGCCGAAGCCGAGGCTCACGAACAGGCCGAACGTGCCACCACTGCGGTGGAAAACACGCCGGTTGAAGCACCTGTGGTCGAAGCCACCACCCCGGTTGAAATGACTGCTTCGCCAGAAGTGGAAGTTGCACCGGTTCGTGAAGCCGAACCTCAAGCCGAGGCCGAGCCTGCTCCGGTCGTCGAGCAACCCGTTGTTGCCGCGCAACCTGTGGTCGAGACTGCGGCCGAGGAACAAGCACCGGAGCCAGTGCGCGAAGAGCAGACCGCGTTCAACTGGCACGCCGAGCCAACCGCACCGACACCAGTCGTCGAGGCAGAGCCGACACCAGAACCGGTGAAAGCAGCCGAACCAGAAGTGATCGAGCCGGCTCCAGTGGTCGAGGCGCCTGTGATCGCCGAAGCGCCTGCACCGGCGGATGAGCCTGCACCTGCCAGCGCCCTGACCGCGAACGGCCGCGCGCCGAACGACCCACGTGAAGTGCGTCGCCGCAAGCGTGAAGCCGAGCGGCTGCAGAAGGAAGCCGAACAGGCCGCCGCTGCCGCTGCTCAAGCGCCTGCCGCTGAGTCGGCACCCGTGGAGGAAGCAATCGAGGCAGCCCCTGCCCCGGTCGCTGAAACCACAGATGAACCAGCTACCGTTGAATCGGCTCCAGTGATCGATGAACCTCAGCACTCCGCTGAAGAAGTCGCACCTCGCCACACTGAAGCCCTGGAAAAAGAGCACGAGCCTAAACCTCACGCCTGATTCCACCGCCCAGTAAAAAGCCCCGCCTGGTTGACGCCAGGCGGGGCTTTTTTATGCCTTCAAGTTACACACACCCTGTGGGAGCAGGGCCTGCTCGCGATGGCGTTGGGTCAGCCACATCAATGCTGAATGTCAGACTGCTTTCGCGAGCAAGCCCGCTCCCACCGGGGGAACTGCGGCCGGGCACAAGTTTTATGCCCGCTGAATATCTACTGTGGGAGCGAGCCTGCTCGCGATGGCGCCGGGCCAGCTACATCAATGCTGAATGTCAGACCGCTATCGCGAGCAAGCTTGGCTCCCACAGGGGAAGCTGCGAACTGCGGCCGGGCACAAGTTTTATGCCCCCTGAAGATCCACTGTGGGAGCGAGCCTGCTCGCGAAGACGTTGGGTCAGCTACATCAATGCTGAATGCCGGACCGCTATCGCGAGCAAGCTTGGCTCCCACAGGGAGAGCTGCGGCCGGGCACAAGACTTATATCCACTGAAATATCTACTGTGGGAGCAAAGCTTGCTCGCGATGGCATTGGGTCAGCTATATCAATGCTGAATGTCAGACTGCTTTCGCGAGCAAGCCCGCTCCCACAGGGTTCTGCGTCGTCTGTTATTTGAAGGCCAGTGCCTCTGGCACATCGACATCCCACGTCACGCCAGGATCGTCCACCGCCACCTCAACCACTCGCGCCCCGGTAAACAACACCTTGGCGCCGCGATCTGCGGTCAATGCCATCAATTTCGCACCAAACGCACGGCCAAATCCGACAGGATGCCCATATTCACCCCCAAGGACCGGCACACTGATGCCATCCTCACTGATCCGCGCCACCACCTGCTCGATGCTCGACGGCAGGATGAACGGCATGTCACCCAGCACGATCAACCAGCCATCAAGGTCCGGGCAAGCCTGGACACCCGCAGCGATACTGTCACCCAGGCCGGGCGAGTCCAGCTCGACAAAATCGCACCCATAAGCCTGCGCCATGCGAATCGCCTGTGGACGATCCTCGCGGGTCACCAGCACACGCTTTTCCAGGGAGGCTGGCAAGTTCACCAACACCTGCTCAATGACCGATCGGACGGCGTCATCACGGCCCGTGCAATCGGCCAGCAACTTATCTTTGTCCTGGCCTGCAACCTCACGGAAACGACTGCCCGATCCTGCCGCGAGAATGATCACGCCAATCGATCCAGACATCCCTCCTCCTCGCCTGCTGATTACAGCGGCTTCTTCTGGCGCAACTCGACGCCATTCTTGATCGCCACGATTTCAGCCAGCAACGACAAGGCGATTTCCGCCGGCGTATGGCTGCCGATGTGCAAACCGATCGGCCCGTGCAGCCGCTCGATAGCCTGTGCTGACAAGCCTAGCTGAGCCAGGTTATCCCGGCGCTTCTGGCTGTTAACCCGAGAGCCCAAGGCCCCGACATAAAAAGCCTTGGAGTCCAGGGCCGTGAGCAACGCCATGTCGTCCAATCGTGGATCATGGGTCAGGGCGACAATGGCCGTGCGCTCGTCAGTCTGGATGCTCAACACCGCTTCGTCAGGCATGCCGGAAACGAAGCGGCCATGCTGCTCTTCCCAACCGTAGACAAATTCCTTGCGCGGATCGCAGATCAACACCTCGAAATCCAGCAACCGGGCCATTTCTGCCACATAACGCGACAGTTGTCCGGCACCGATCAAGAGCAGTCGCCAGCGCGGGCCGTAGATGGCCCGCAGGGCTTGACCGTCGAATACCAGGGCGTCGGTTTTACTGGCCGGCGTCAGCACCACTTCGCCTGTGGCGACGGTCAGCTCACGGGCGACAATCTCATGGCCTTCGCAGCGCTCCAGCAGCTCTGCGACCCATTGCCAATCGCCGACCCGCTCTTCGGTCAGGCGCAAGGTGCCGCCGCACGGCAGGCCGAAACGCGCCGCCTCCTCACGAGTCACGCCATAGGTGATGAGCTGCACCGGCGGACCGTCCGCCGGAATACGCCCATCGTGCAACCGGGCGATCAGGTCATCCTCGACACAACCACCCGACACCGAGCCAATTACCACGCCGTCCTCGCGCAGGGCCAACATCGCCCCCGGCGGCCTCGGCGCGGTACCCCAGGTCTGGACCACCGTAAACAACACCACCCGCTGCCCGGCGCGGCGCCACTCAAGCACGCTGCGCAAGACGTTCAGATCAACGCTGTCCATCAGGCTTTGGCCTGCTGCCAACCTTGCAACTGATAACGCACGGGCAGCGTGCGGATGCGCTTGCCGGTGGCGGCGAAAATCGCGTTGCACAGCGCCGGCGCAATCGGCGGTACACCCGGTTCACCTACCCCGCCCAACGGCACCTCGCCCGGCGGCGTGACCAAGTGCACCGCGACCTCCTTGGGAGCCAGAGACATGCGCGCCACTTCGTACATGTGGAAGTTGTCTTGCTGGACCTTGCCATCCTTGAAGCTGATCTCCCCCACCACCGCATTGCCCAGGCCCATGACACAGGCGCCTTCGAACTGGGAGCGGATGCGCTCGGGGTTGATCTGCGGGCCGCAGTCCACGGCAATATCGGCCTTGTGCACGATCAACGTACCATCGTCCTTGACCTCCACCTCAAGCGCTGCCGCCACGTAGGTAACGAAGCTGTAATGCACCGCCAGCCCCAGGCCACGGCCCTTGGGCAGCTTACGGCCCCAACCGGCGGCCTTGGCGGCGGTTTCCAGCACCGTACGGATCCGCGCCGTATCGATGGGATAACGCTCGGGGGATTCGCCGTAGTTCCATTCTTCATTCAAGGTACGCGGATCGATCTTACGGTCCGGGCCAAGCAATTTGACGTGATACGCCAGTGGATCCTGGCCGGCCTTGTGGGCCAATTCGTCGATGAAACTCTGAATCGCAAAACCGTGGGGAATGTTCGACACCGAGCGGTACCAGCCGACCCTCGTATGGGCCACCGCTTCGGGATTTTCCAGGCGCATGTTGGCAATCGCGTAGGCCATGTTGGTCACGCCCATACCCACTTCGAACGGCGCTTCGTGAGTCATGCCCGGTGCAAACAGTGCGGTGATGCTCGGGGCTACGGTGCGATGCAGCCAGCCGGACGGCATCCCGTCCTGGTTCAGGCCAGCCTTGAGGTATTCGGCCGATACGGTGTGGAAATACGAATGATGGATGTCATCTTCGCGGGTCCACTGCACCCGTACCGCCTGGCCTGGAAACTCCTTGGCCAACACGGCCGCTTCGAGGACAAAATCGGGTTTGGACTTGCGCCCGAAACCGCCACCCAACAGCGTAATGTGCACCGTGACCTTGTCGAAAGGGATCCCCAATCGTTCGGCGACGCGTTCACGGGTGACCTGCGGTGCCTGGCTCGGTGCCCAGGCTTCGCACTGGCCATCCTTGAACCGGGCGACGGCAACCATCGGCTCCATCGGCGACTGAGACAGATGCGGCAGGTAATAGGACGCCTCCAGGGTCGAGTCGGCCTTGGCCAACGCCTCATCGAGGTCGCCCGTGTTGCGCAAGACTTTGCCAGGCTTGAGGGCGGCGGCTTCCAGCTCCTTGCGATAGGCGACGGAGTCATAGCCGGCATTCGGACCGTCGTCCCATTCGATTTTCAGCGCCTCGCGGCCCTTGATCGCCGCCCAGGTATTTTTCGCCACCACCGCCACGCCGCCCAGAGGCTGGAACTCGGAGGGCAGCGGACGTCCTTCGATCTGCAGCACCTTGACCACGCCTGGCACTTTCAGCGCCGCGCTGCTGTCCAGGCTCTTGACCTTGCCGCCATAGACTGGCGGGCGAGCCACGACGGCATAGAGCATGCCGTCGAAATGTACATCGGCGCCGAACACCGCACGACCGTTGACGACGTCTTCACCATCAATGGCCCGGCTCGACTCCTTGCCGATGTAGCGAAACTCCGAAGGTTGCTTGAGGCGCAGGCTGTCACCGGCCGGCACTGGCAAGGCACTGGCCGCGGCGGCCAACGCGCCATATCCCAGTTCCCGACCGGAAGGCTGGTGCACGACTTTGTGCAATTGGGCACGACACTCACTCGCCGGGACATTCCACTGGGCAGCGGCGGCCAGTTCCAACATGGTCCGGGCGGCGGCCCCGCAACGACGCATCGGCTCGTACCAGTGACGCATGCTGCGCGAACCGTCGGTGTCCTGGTTGCCGAAGCGCACCTCATCAGCCGGTGCCTGCTGCACCTTGACCCGTGCCCAGTCCGCGTCCAGTTCATCGGCCACCACCATGGTCAGGCTGGTACGCACGCCCTGGCCCATTTCCGAACGGTTGCAGATCACCGTCACACTGCCATCAGCGGCGATGCTCACGTACACTTTCGGGTCGTCGATCACACCATTGGGCATGCCCTCGCCGCCGAATTTCTTGTCCTCGGCAAAGGCGTCCGGTAGGCCCCAACTGGCAGCCAGTACCAACACGCCAGTGGCACTCGCGCCTTTGAGGAAACCACGCCGGCTGAAGTTGCTCAGCACAAAATCATTAGGTAAGCGGCTCATGCCTTGGCCTCCTTCAGGTGGGTGGAAGCCTGGCGGATCGCAGTCTTGATCCGGTTATAGGTGCCGCAGCGGCAGATGTTGCCGACCATCGCCTCCTCGATCTGCTCATCGCTCGGGTTGGGGTTGGTCTTGAGCAAAGCGGTCGCGGACATGATTTGCCCGCCCTGACAGTAGCCACACTGGGCCACTGCCGTATCGAGCCAGGCCTTCTGGACAATTTGCCCGACCGGGTCGACGTGAAGCGCATCGATGGTGGTGACATTCTGGCCTTTCACCGAGCCAATCGGGGTGATGCAACTACGCACCGGGGCACCGTCGACGTGGATGGTGCAGGCGCCGCACAGGCCCATGCCGCAGCCAAATTTGGTGCCGTTGTAACCGGCTACATCGCGGATAGCCCATAACAGCGGCATGTCCTCGGTCACATCCAGTTGGTGATCTTTTCCATTGAGCTTCAGGGTAATCATGGGCACGCCCGCATAGTGATCGAGTTATGGGGTCGAGCAATCTGCCGTTTGGGCAACGGTTCGGTTGGCGCAGACTGACTCAGGCTAATTGGGCTCTCTTGTGCAAACACGCAAGCGTCTGCACCGGGCCTTCATTAATGCGATGGTCGCATCGTTAGCCCACTAAATTAACCCAGGATTAAGCAAAACGCCCTGCACAATCCTGCACAAATGATCCTTGTGCGAGGTTGTGCAGGGCGCTCGGTGAAAGCCAGGTTCAGTACCGATTGGGCTCCATTTCCAGATCGACCTGAAAACGTTCGGCAATGTCTTTCTGGATGCGCAGGGCCAGATCCAGCAATTGCGGACCGGTGGCGCAGCCGTAGTTGACCAGCACCAAGGCCTGCAACTTATGCACCCCAGCGTCGCCTTCGCGAAAGCCTTTCCAGCCAGCGCGCTCGATCAACCAACCGGCGGCAATTTTCATCTGCCCCCGGGGTTGTGGATAAGCCACCAGATCCGGGTATTGCAGCTTGAGTTGCGCGACGTGCGAAGCCGGCACCAGCGGGTTCTTGAAGAAACTGCCGGCGTTGCCCAGCACCGCCGGGTCAGGGAGCTTTTCACTGCGAATGCTGCAGATGGCCCGGCTGACATCCGAGGGAGTCGCCTGTTCGATGCCCAGTTCGGTCAACCGCTGGCGGACCGGACCGTACTCCAGGTGCAAATGCGCGGCGCGACTGAGGGCAAAGCGCACTCGCAGGATCAGCCAGCGACCCACTTGCTGCTTAAACAGGCTGTCGCGGTAGGCGAAACGGCATTCTTCGAGAGTGAAATCGCGCAGCTCACCGGTTTGCCGATCCAGGGCGGTGAGGCCGGCGAATACATCCTTGATCTCCACGCCGTAGGCACCGATGTTTTGCATCGGCGCGGCCCCCACCGTACCGGGAATCAGGCTGAGGTTCTCCAGCCCCGACCAGCCTTGCGCCAGCGTGTACTGGACAAAAGGGTGCCACGGTTCGCCTGCTTCAGCTTCGATCAGTACCCGCTCGCCATCATCGCTGAGCAGACGAATCCCTTGGCTGGCCATGCGCAACACCAGCGCATCGACATCGCCGGTCAGCAGCAAGTTGCTGCCACCACCGATCACCAGCAACGGCACTTCATTGGCGCTGGCATAGGCCAGCGCCTGGCGAACATCGGCGTCGCTGTGAGCTTCGGCGAATAACCGGGCGGTGACGTCCACGCCAAAGCTGTTGAACCGCTTGAGGCTGACGCCGGCCCGCACTTGCAAGGTCATAACCGCCCCTTCAACTCGATCACCAGGCGATCCGTGGCACGTTCGATCAGATCCAGCACTTGCTCGAAACCCTGTTCGCCGTCGTAGTACGGGTCCGGTACGTCATCAAGTTCAGCCTCGTAGCGGCGCAGGAACAAATCCAGTTCGGCCCGACCATTGGCCGGTTGCAGGGACTTGAGGTTGCGCAGGTTGCTGCCGTCCATCGCCAGAATCAGGTCATACGCGGCAAAATCAGCCCGGCTGACTTGCCGGGCACGCTGGGCCGACAAGTCATAGCCGCGTCGCAGGGCCGCAGCCTGGCTGCGTTTGTCCGGAGCCTTGCCGACATGCCAGTCACCGGTGCCGGCGGAAGCGACTTCCACCTGTTCGGCCAGCCCGGCCTCGCGCAGTTTGTGCCGCAGGATGCCTTCGGCGGTGGGTGATCGGCAGATGTTGCCGAGGCAGACAAACAGAACCCGCATCAGGCCTCCAGCAGGCGACGAACGCGCTCGAGGTCTTCCACCGTGTCGACGCCGGTCGGCGGGGCAATCAGCGCATCGGCGACGTGGATTCGCACGCCGTGCCACAGGGCACGCAGTTGCTCCAGGGATTCGGTGTTTTCCAGCCAGCACGGGCCCCAGGCGACGAAATCCTCGAGGAAACCTGCGCGGTAAGCGTAAATGCCGATGTGGCGGCGATACGGCACACTGTCAGGCATTACCTCCCGGCTTTGCGCGAATGCATCACGGGCCCAGGGCAAGGTGGCGCGGCTGAAAGTCAGTGCCAGGCCATTGAGGTCGCTGACAACCTTGACCACGTTGGGGTTGAACAGGGTTTGCAGATCCTCGATCGGCTCGGCCAGGGTGGCCATGCGCGCTTCGGGATGGGCTGCCAGATTGTTTGCAACCTGATCGATCACGCTGGGCGGGATCAACGGTTCATCGCCCTGCACATTGACCACGATGGCGTCGGGCTCCAGGCCCAGCTTGGCGGCGACTTCCGCCAGGCGATCAGTCCCGGAGTTGTGATCCTCGCGAGTCAGCACCACTTCGGCGCCAAAGCCCTTGCAGGCCTCCACGATGCGCCCATCGTCGGTCGCCACTACCACGCGCTGGGCGCTGCTTTTGCAAGCCTGTTCCCACACGTGCTGGATCATCGGCTTGCCGGCGATCAACAGCAACGGCTTGCCGGGCAGGCGCGTCGAGGCAAAGCGCGACGGAATGACAACGGTAAAGGCTGCGGTCATTTATCCAGGCGCTCGTCGGTGGTCAGGGTACGGGCCTCGCTTTCGAGCATCACCGGGATGCCATCGCGAATCGGATAGGCCAGGCCTGCGCCTTTGCTGATCAGCTCGGTTTTGTCGGCGCTGAGCTTGAGGGGGCCTTTGCAGACCGGGCAGGCCAGAATGTCGAGCAATTTGGTGTCCATGAAGATTTCCCTGGATAAATGGTTTTAAGGCAAAAGCCGATCCGGTAACAGGCGCATCAACTGGGTATCGAACCAGTCCGCGAAGGCTGGCGACGGCGCGGCGTCCACCGCCAGGTACCACCAATGGGGCTCGGCGAAGGCACGGCATTTGACCGCGTCCTTTTCCGTCATGACCACCGGCAACGACGGCGTGAAATTCAATGCCTGGGCGCTGTATTGGGCGTGGTCGG
Organism: Pseudomonas hefeiensis; assembly: GCF_030687835.1. Classification (NCBI taxonomy): domain Bacteria; kingdom Pseudomonadati; phylum Pseudomonadota; class Gammaproteobacteria; order Pseudomonadales; family Pseudomonadaceae; genus Pseudomonas; species Pseudomonas hefeiensis. Next base: position 1,809,677 of record NZ_CP117449.1, on the reverse strand, counting down.
CAAACCCGTGCGGTATAGGTCGCCAGTGTAGCGTTTCGAGGGTGTTGAAGAAACGCCGGGGATTGCCGATGCCGGCCACCGCATGCAGGGCCTGGCCAGGCGGAAAATGGTCCAGTGGCCGCCGTTCGCCACTGGCCAGATTCACCAGGGCAGTGGGTCGCAGTTCGAAGGCAAAGCCGTCTTCGCGGTCGGCGCTGGCGCCGTTATACAGCACGGCATCGACCGATTGCAGACGCTCCGCGGGTTCACGCAGCGGACCGGCAGGCAGACAACGTCGATTGCCCAGGCCGCGGGCGTTGTCGATCAGCACCAACTCAAGATCCCGGGCCAGGCGGTAATGTTGCATGCCGTCGTCGGACAGGATCAGGTCCAGCGGTTGAGCCTCCAGCAGCGCCTGGACCGCCCGGCTGCGATCCGGATCGATCATCAATGGCACGCCGCTGCGCTGGACAATCAGCAGTGGCTCATCACCGGCGATGTCGGCGCCCTGCCCGGCCTCGACTCGCCACGGCAAATGGGGTGGTTTGGCGCCATAACCCCGGCTCACCACACCGACCCGCAGGCCACTGCGCTGGCAATGCTGGATCATCCACAGGATCAATGGCGTCTTGCCAGTGCCGCCAACAGTGATGTTGCCCACCACCACCAACGGCACGGGCGGTTGGTAAATCTCACCCTCGCCCGCCAGAAAACGCTCGCGTTTGCCCATCACCACCCGCCGGTACAACCACTCCAGTGGCCGCAACAGCGTCAGGGCCGGGTGACCTTCGTACCAGGCGGCAAGCAATCGATCAGACATGGCCATCAGGGTGCCGGCGCCGCCTCGACGGTGGTCATGCGCAGATGGCTGAAGCCGAGCTTGCCGGCCGCGTCCATGGCGGTGATGACGGATTGATGAGGGGTTTTGCCGTCGGCGCTGATGGACAGCGGCAGGCTGGTGTCGCCGCCGGACTCCTTCTGCAGCGCATCGATCAGGCTCGCCAGGTCGCTCTTGGGCAGCAACTGATTGTTCACCGAAAACGTCCCTTCGGCACTGATCGTGACTTCCAGGTTCTTGAGTTGCTGGTCTTCGGCCGGCGAGCCGCTGACCGCTTCCGGCAACTCCACCTTGAGCTGGGTTTCCCGGGTGAAGGTGGTGGTCACGACGAAAAACAGCAGCAGGATGAACACCACGTCAATCAGCGACGCGAGGTTGATCTCGACGGTTTCCCGTGGTTTGCGGCGGAATTTCACTTCTTGCCCTCGGCCAGGTCCACGTCACGGTCGCCTTGCACCACCTCGACCAGCTTGATGGCTTCCTGCTCCATGCCCACCACCAGCTCATCGATGCGTCTCTGCAGGAACCGATGGAAGAACACGGAAGGAATCCCCACCATCAATCCGGCGGCCGTGGTGATCAAGGCCTTGGAAATCCCCCCTGCCAGCACCGAGGCATTGGCGGTCATGCCGGCGCCGGTGAACGAACTGAAAATGTCGATCATGCCCAACACCGTGCCCAGCAGGCCCAGCAACGGGGCCATGGCGGCGATGGTGCCCAGGGCATTGATGTAGCGTTCCAGCTCATGGATGACCCGGGCGGCGGCTTCTTCGATGCACTCCTTCATGATCTCGCGACCATGCTTGGAATTTGCCAGGCCCGCGGCGAGGATTTCACCCAGCGGTGAACTGGCCCGCAGCTCCTTGAGCCGGTCCTTGTTCAGTTTCTTGTCCTTGATCCAGACCCAGACCTGGCCAAGCAAATGCTCCGGGGTCACGCGACTGGCCCGCAGGGTCCACAGCCGTTCGGCAACAATCCCCAGCGCCACGATGGAGCTCAGAATGATCGGCAACATCATCCAGCCGCCGGATTTGACCAATTCCCACACAGTGACAGCCCCCTCGAAAAAGTGCGCCACTTTATCATACAGACTCGCCTTGCAGGCCCGCCCCGCCGATAACACCGTCGTCGAGGATGACCCGGGTCAAGGTTGCGGCCATGGTCCCGCAGACGGCGGGTCGCGCCAGTATCGCCGTTGGCCGGCCTGAAGGTGCGGCGGTTCGAAGGCTCCCAGTTGCAGACGAATGGCACCCTGTTCAGCGCTGTCGTAGATCGCCATGCCCAAGCGGCGATAGCGAGCCATCACCCGGGGATGAGGGTGCCCGAATGCATTGCCCTGGCCTCGGGAGATCAACACCGAATGGGGTCTGAGGCGTGACAGCAGCACCATCGACGATGAACTGCGGCTACCGTGATGGGGCGCCGCCAGCCACTGGATCGGCACCGCCAGAGGCCCGTCGAGCAAAGCGCGCTCGGCATGGCTATCGATGTCTCCGGTGAGCAACAGCCGCTCACCCCCCGCCTCGATCAGCAAAACGCAGGACCGCTGGTTGCTTTCAAGGGCTGATGACCATTGCCACAGCTCGAACCAGACCCCGTCCCATTCCCAGCGCGCACCACTGTCGCACGCCTCTGCCTGCAAAGCGGCAGGCAACGCGGCCGGGTCTCCGCTGACGACCCGAGTCGTTGGTAACCCGTTGCGTACCGTTTGGGCGCCTCCGGCGTGATCGGCGTCAGCATGACTGAGCAGCATCAGGTCCAACCCGGCGACGCCCAGCTTGCGCAAGGTGGGCAGCACCACGCGCTCACCCGCGTCGGCCTCGCCAAAGCGCGGCCCCGCATCGTAAAGCAACGTATGACGACGGGTGCGCACCAACACCGCCAAGCCTTGGCCCACGTCCAGTTGCCAGATTTCAGCTTGGCCTGGTGGAACTTCCTCCCGCGGAGGAAAAACCACCAGCAGCAACATGGGCCATCCCAGTACCCGCAGCGGCACACCTTTGGGCAGCAACAGTAACAAAGCCCCAAGAGCGGCCATGCCCCATGCCCATACAGGGATAGCCGCAGGCACCCATGCCGGTATTCGTCCGGCCGCCAGCGCCAGCCCCTTGAATAGCAGATCGAGCAACCCGCCGGCGATCCAAAGCAGTCCTTCACCCACGAACGGCACCGGCAGCAACGCCGTACCGAGCAGCGCCGGCGGCAACACCAGCAGGCTGACCCAAGGCACCGCCAACAGGTTCACCAGGGGTCCGCTGAGGCTGACCGGCAAACCCAATATCAACAATATCGGGCACAGCCCGACCGCAACCAGCCACTGGGCACGGGTCCAGGTTTGCCACCAGCGCCAGGGCCCCAGCCGAGCGCCAAAAGTAAACACCAGGATCGCCACCGCGGCGAACGACAGCCAGAACCCCAGCCGCAGGCTGGCCAGCGGATCGAACACCAGCACCCCATTGAAAGCCAGCAGCCACGCCCACCAAGGGTCCGGATGCCGGTAACGCAAGCGCCACAGCAGCACCAGGGCGATCATGGCGCAGGCTCGCCGCACTGGCACCTCGAAGCCGGCGAGCAAGCCGTAGCCCAAGGCTGCGCTGAAGGCCAGCGCGCAGGCCCAAGGTAACCACGGCAGACGCGCCGGCCACACACCATAGCGCGCCGCACCGGCCACCAGCAGATACACCAGCCCGGCGAGCAGCCCGATATGTTGCCCGGAAATCACCAACAGATGGACCGTGCCGGTGTCTTGCAGCACCTGCCAGTCATCGCGGCTCAATCCGCCGCCGTCCCCCAGGACCAATGCCGCCAGCGCCCCGGAGCGGCCCTGGGCGTCAACTTGCGCCAGCGCCTGACGCACACCGTCACGCCAGGCACCTTGGGCAGGTTGCTGGAGATGACCGTCCTTTACCGTACCGGTCGCGCCGATGCCCCGACTCAACAGCCAGGCTTGGTAATCGAAGCCATGGGGGTTCAGGAGACCGACGGGGCGCTTGAGCTTCACCGCCAATCGCCATCGCTCGCCGCTGCTCACAGGCGGTCCACCGAACCAGGCCAGGCGCATCGACGCCGGCAGCCGTGTGCGGCGGGAATGGGTATCGGCCAGTTCGAAACGCACCACACCCTCGCTGTATTGCGGTAACCCGACGACGCGCCCTTCGACCCAGCGGGTTTCTCCGTCCAGCGCGACAGGTAACCGCTCGTCCAAGGCCATCTGCGCCAACAGACAGGCCCAAGCCAGCCCGATCAGGAAAAAACCCAGTGGATGAGTTCGAAACGGCAAAACCATCAGCGCCAGCACAGGCATGACCGCAATCAGCCACAGCGGCGGCAGCGCCGGGCAAAAAACCGGGGTCAGCAGCCCGAGTGCAAGCGCGAGCATCCCTGTGCGCATAAGCCTGTCCTTGAGAGTCTTCTCTTCAGGCTTAGTCGGTCTTCGGCACGCTGCGCGTTAACAATTGTCACAAAGTCTGAATCAGTCGGCCGTAGAATGCGGACATACTTGCGGCCTTACCGCTTTGAACCGACCGAGAAGCCTTATGCCCCGGCGCCTTTTCAAACGTTACATGCCTGACCCAGCGAGTATTCGGGAACATAAATCCTTACGCTTTCTCGGTTCATTGCTGCACGACCCCAACCTCTGGCACCTCAACCGACACTCGGTGGCTCGGGCGATGGCCGTCGGCCTGTTTGCCGCCTTTTTGCCGATCCCCTTACAGATGCTGTTGGCCGCAGCGCTGGCCATCACGGTACGCGGCAACATACCGATTGCGGTGAGCCTGGTCTGGCTGACCAACCCCCTCACCATGCCCGCCGTGTTTTTCTGCACCTACCAGACCGGGGCCTGGTTGATGGATGTGCCTGCCCGCACGTTACCGGAAGAACTGACCTGGGAATGGATCACCAACCAGCTGTCCACCTTGTGGCAGCCGTTTCTGCTGGGGTCGGTGGTGACCGGCCTGGTGCTGGGCGCCCTGGCCTATTTCATGACCATGATCTATTGGCGCTGGTGGGTGGCGCGGCAGTGGAGACGGCGCAAGAAAAGCCGGATGTGAGAAACCAAAAGGCCTCCATTGAATGGAGGCCTTTTTTGCATTTCCATGTGAGAGCGAGCCTGCTCGCGATAGCGGTATGCCAGTCAGCACACCTGCCGAGTTCTAAGTACGCATCCCCCGCCCACCGACCAACAGCCGCACACAACCCACATAAAGCACCACGGTTGCCACCAGCATGAAGGTGATCGCAACGCTGATCCGGATGTCCGACACCCCAAGGATGCCGTAGCGGAACGCGTTGACCATGTGCAGCACCGGGTTGGCCAGGGACACGGTCTGCCAGAACGGTGGCAGCAGGGAGATCGAGTAGAACACTCCGCCCAGGTAAGTCAGTGGCGTGAGCACGAACGTCGGGATGATGGAAATATCATCGAAGTTGCGCGCGAACACCGCATTGATGAACCCCAGCAGCGAAAAGATCGTGGCGGTGAACACCACCACCAATATCGTCACGCCCAAATGGTGCACTTGCAGATCGGTGAAGAACAGTGACAGCAAGGTCACGATCAAGCCCACCGCCAACCCACGCAATACACCGCCCAGGGTGTAGCCGATCAGGATCGTATGGGGCGAAACCGGCGAGACCATCAGTTCCTCGATCGAGCGCTGGAACTTGCTGCCGAAGAAACTCGAGACCACGTTACCGTAGGAGTTGGTGATCACCGACATCATGATCAGCCCCGGCACGATGTAGTCCATGTACGTGAAGCCACCCATGTCGCCGATCTGCCGGCCGATCAGGTTGCCGAAAATCACGAAGTACAAAACCATGGTGATCGCCGGCGGCAGCAGGGTCTGCGGCCAGATCCGCATGAAGCGTCGGACTTCGCGATAAACGATCGTGTTGAGGGCAATGAGGTTGGGTCGCAGCTCGGAACTCATACAGCCACCTTCGCCAGATTTTTCTCCACCAGAGACACGAACAACTCCTCGAGGCGATTGGTTTTGTTGCGCAGGCTCTGCACTTCAATGTTTTGCAGCGCCAGTTGGGAGAACAAGCCGGTAATGCCGACGGTTTTATCCACCTGGACTTCCAGTGTGTGATGGTCCACCAGACGGGCCGGATAACCGATAAGTTGCGGCACGGTCTTCAGATCGTTCTTCAGATCCAACAGGAACGTCTCCACATGCAGTTGGCTGAGCAACTGTCGCATGCTGGTGTTCTCGACGATGGTGCCGTGGTCGATGATGCCGATGTTGCGGCACAGCTGCTCGGCCTCTTCCAGGTAATGGGTGGTGAGGATGATGGTGATGCCTTTCTGATTCAGCTCGGTCAGGAAGGTCCACATCGAACGACGCAGCTCGATGTCGACACCCGCAGTTGGTTCGTCGAGGATCAGCAGGCGTGGCTCATGCACCAGGGCACGAGCAATCATCAGGCGCCGCTTCATGCCGCCGGACAACGAACGGGACGGCACATCACGCTTGTCCCACAACCCCAATTGAGTCAGATATTTCTCGGCGCGCTCATTGGCGATCTTCGGCGGGATACCGTAGTAACCGGCCTGGGTCACAACGATGTCGAAGGTCTTTTCGAACTGGTTGAAATTGAACTCCTGGGGCACCACGCCGATACAGCGCTTGAGAGCCGCGGGTTCACGGTCCAGATCATGACCGAAGATATTCACCGTACCGCTGGTTTTGTTCACCAGGGTGGAAAGAATGCCGATAGTGGTGGACTTGCCGGCACCATTGGGGCCGAGCAAGGCGAAAAAATCACCTTCGGCGACGTCCAGATCGATACCACTCAAGGCCTGGAAACCGTTGCCGTAGGTTTTGGTTAGCTGCCGGATGGACAGAGCGGAACTCATATCGGATTACGCACCAAGAAGGGGAAGAAAGAATTAGATAAGGGCGCACGGCGAGCAATACAACCACGGCGCACGAAAGCAATGGTGCGTGGCGTCGCCGCACAAGTACAGTCAAGCGTGTCGATAGTAAGTATTAAGTCAACGCGGTCATGACCGCCTTGCGATACGCCGGACGCTGCTGCAGCCGGGCGTACCAGGCCTGTAGATGAGGCAGCGCAGCACGTTCGATGGGCATCTCGAACCAGGCATAAATGAAACTGCCCAAGGGAATATCGCCCATGCCGATTTCATCCCCCGAAAGGTAGGGTTGCTCGCTCAACGTCTGGTCCGCCATCGCTAGCAAGCCGTCGCAGACCTTGATCGCCGCATGGATCGCCGTCCAGTCCTGCTGCTCGGCGGGGGTGCGCAACACACCCCAGAACACGGTGCGAAACGGATCGGCAAACGAGGAGGTGGTCCAGTCCATCCACTTATCAGCCATGGCCCGAGCCTGCGGGTCTGCCGGATACCAGGCCGAACCCGGAGCGTGGCGAGACACCAGATAACGCACGATGGTGTTGGACTCCCAAAGCACGAAACCGTCGTCTTCGATCATCGGGACGCGGCCATTGGGGTTCTTTGCACGATACTCAGGCGTGTCCACCACGCCGAACGCACCGCCCGCGTCGATGGCCTCGTAGGCCAGCCCCAGTTCTTCGGCGCACCACAGCGCCTTGCGCACATTCGATGAATTTTTCCGACCCCAGATCTTCAGCATCACGGCTTGCTCCGATGGATAAATGCCGCAGCAGCATACGCCGGATCAGCCGCGACTCAAATCGCCCTGCATGTCGCCGAGCAGGTGCGGCATTTGCTCGCCGAACAGGTGCGGGTAACATTTTTCCAGGTGCGCAAAGAAGAACGCTTCGGGCACATCGGCGAATTGGCCGTGGTCGGTGACGTACTCCATCAGCTTGGCGCCCTGGCGATTGAACGGGTGGAAAACGCTGTCTTGGAGGCCATCGAATTCCAGGGGGGCTATGTCGAACAACTCACACAAACCTTGATTGAAGGCCGGCGTGGCCTTGACCCAGCGCCCGTTGAGGTAGAACTCGGTATAGCCGTGCATGGCGAACACGTCACTCTTGAGCAATTCCAGCAGGCGCGCAGTGGACAAGTGATTACGCACATCCGCCAGACCGATGCGCGCCGGGATACCACAATGGCGAGCGCAGGCGGCCAGCAAGGTCGCCTTCGGCACGCAATAGCTTTCACCGCAGGCCAGCGCGTAACTGCCACGCAGGGTCTGCGGATCGCGACTGAAGGTATAGGGGTTGTAGCGCACGGCCTCGCGCACCGCGTAATACAGGCTGATTGCTTGTGCCTGCGGGTCGCGGTCAGTGCCACGATGGGTTTCGGCGAACTCGATGACCGCAGGGTGATCGCTGTCGATGAAGCGGCTGGGGTTCAGGTATTGCTGCATGATAAAGACCTCTCGGAAAACGCCAGCGTCCGTAGAACCGGACGCCGCCCTTGTGGCGAGGGGATTCTGTGTTCGGCTGAGAATGAGTGTCTTCGAGTCTATCGCCAGCCCCACACCCAGTGATAACGGCGTTTACGCCAAACAAATGGCGCTTTCTCACTTTGTTAACGAACGATTTCCCACGGCTGTTGCCAACCAGACTGGCGCAATGCATCCAGGGTTTCCCACGAAATCAATCACATCGCGCCGACCGCCGGTTTTGCAGATGCCGTCTAAGCTCTGAGGGTCGGTTTTGCCCTGGTTCACGGAGGATTACATATGCTGTTGTTGTGGATACTGGTTCTGGTCGTCGGTAAAGCCTGGCTGGCGCACCGGCGCACCGCCCCGTTGCCTGCGCTGGGTATCATCGCGGTCTATCTGTTGGCCATGAGCCTCTTCAGTCCCGCTCCCGGTTGGCTGATGCTGATCCTCTGGGTAGCGCTCGCTGCCGTCGCGGCCCCACTGCTGCTGCCGGACCTGCGTCGCAAGTATTTCAGCGCGCCGATGTTCAACTGGTTCCAGAAGACCTTGCCTCCCATGTCAGAAACCGAGCGCGACGCCATCGACGCCCGGGACGGTGTGGTGGGACGGTGAACTGTTCAGTGGCCGGCCGGACTGGGACACGCTGCTGGCCTATCCCAAGGTGCAACTGACCGAGGAGGAACAGGCTTTCCTCGACGGCCCCACCGAAGAACTCTGCGCCATGGTCAGCGACTGGCAGATCGGCCAGGCCATGGACCTTCCGCCCGCCGCCTGGGCACACATCAAGGAGCACGGGTTCTTCGCGCTCATCATCCCCAAGGAATACGGCGGCAAGGGCTTCTCCGCCTATGCCCATTCCCAGGTGGCAATGAAACTGGCCACCCGTAGCGGCGACCTGGCGTCTACCGTGATGGTCCCCAACTCCCTCGGCCCGGCCGAACTGCTGCTGCACTACGGTACCGACGAGCAACGCAACCACTACTTGCCACGGCTGGCCCGTGGCGACGATATCCCCTGCTTCGCCCTGACCGGGCCGTTGGCTGGCTCCGACGCCGGAGCGATGCCCGACACCGGCATCATCTGCAAGGGCGAATGGGAAGGTCAGGAAACCCTGGGCCTGCGCCTGAACTGGGAAAAGCGCTACATCACCCTGGGACCGGTGGCCACCCTCCTCGGCCTGGCCTTCAAGGCCTATGACCCCGATCACCTGCTGGGCGATGAAGAAGACCTGGGCATCAGCCTTGCCCTGATTCCCACCGACACCCCTGGCGTCAATATTGGCCGTCGTCACCTGCCCCTTGGCGCCGCTTTCATGAACGGACCGAACTGGGGCAAGGACGTGTTCATCCCGCTGGACTTTCTCATCGGCGGCCAGCCCATGCTCGGCAAGGGCTGGATGATGCTGATGAACTGCCTGTCGGTCGGTCGGTCGATTTCCCTCCCGGCTGTGGGCACCGGGGCGGCGAAGTTCACCAGCCTGGTGACCGGCCAGTACACCCAGGTACGCGAGCAATTCAACGTGCCATTGTCGGCCTTCGAAGGTATTCAGGAGGCCATGGCCCGTATCGGTGGCAACGCCTGGATGATGGACGCCGCCCGGATGCTGACCGCCAACGCGGTGGACCTGGGAGAAAAACCTTCGGTGCTGTCGGCGATTCTCAAATACCACCTGACCGAACGGGGTCGTGAATGCATCAGCCACGCCATGGACGTCCACGGCGGCAAGGGCATCATCATGGGGCCAAACAACTACCTGGGGCGCAGTTGGCAAGGCGCACCGATCTTCATCACGGTCGAAGGCGCGAACATCCTTTCACGCAACCTGATGATCTTCGGCCAGGGTGCGATTCGCTGCCACCCGTTCGTGCTCAAGGAAATGGCCTTGGCCACGCGAGAAGACAAAGACCAGGCGCTGATCGAATTCGACGGCTTGCTGCTCAAACACATCGGTTTTGCCATCAGCAACGCCGCCAGCACCCTGGTGCTGAACCTGGGCCTGGGGCGTTTCGAAAGAGCCCCCGGCAACGCCTTGAGCCAGGGTTATTTCCGCGCCCTTAACCGGCAGGCGGCGGCATTCGCCCTGCTGGCGGACCTGAGCATGATGTTGCTGGGCGGCGAACTCAAACGTCGCGAACGCTTGTCGGCGCGCCTTGGGGATGTATTGAGCAACCTCTATCTTGCCTCCGCAGCGCTCAAGCGCTATCACGACCTGGACTCGCCGGACCATATGGAACCGCTGTTCACCTGGGCCATGGAAGAAAGCCTGGGCCAGGCGGAGCGTGCGCTGGACGAACTGCTGGCTAACTTCCCGAACCGCGTGCTCGGTTGTCTGTTACGCGTGGTGGTATTCCCCTTCGGCCGTCGCCACAAAGGTCCGAGCGACAGGCTCGACGCCGAAGTGGCCGCGGTGATCGGCCGGGCCAAGGGTGACCCGACCCTCGAAGAGTTGCTGCAGGGTTGCTATCGCCCGCAATCAGTCGACGATCCGGTGGGTGCACTGCAGCACGCTTGCGACCTGCTGGCCGCTGCTCATCCGCTGCACAAGAAACTGCACGGTGCGCTCAAACAGGGTCAGCTCAACCCCGCCCCTGGCGAACAGGTGATCGATGCGGCCCTCGAAGCCGGCGTGCTACAGGCCGGCGAAGCCCAGACCCTGCGCGAGGCCGAAGCGGCCCGACGTAAAGTGATCGACGTGGATGATTTCGACAAGGACGAGCTCACGCTCGCCGAGGACAAGGTCCGCTGATCCTGGCGCCCCTGTGCTCTGTACCATGTAAAAACGGGCGCAAGCGCTTTATACTCCTGCGCCCGTTTTGCTCTTGAGGACTTACTCGTGTCCAACGTCGTTGCCGATCACCTTGTCTTACTTGACCACTTGCGCAGCATCCTGGTCGCCGTGGGTGAGGCAGAACAGGTTCCCGAAGAAAGCCATGTCCTGTTTCTGGAGCGCTTCGACGAATTGCGCGCGCAGTTGCCCGTTGATCCGATCGAAAGCCAGTACCTGGGCCAGGACCTGATGTGTCAGGTCATTGTCCGTTATCCACAGATCGCCCACCTGGTGCCTCGTGACCTGCTGTGGTACTTCGCCGGTGACTGCCTGCATTACATGCCCGACGAAGAAATCGCCTTGTACCAGGCTCTGGAAGAACGTCGTTTCGAAGCAGAGCAAAACGACGAACCCTTCGACTGGAACCAGGAAAAGCAATTGCTGGCGATGTCGGATCAGGACAGCAAACACTGATTTCGATCAGTCATGCAAAGGCCCGCACGGTTAATCCGGCGGGCCTTTTTTGTGGCCCGCCGTATTCAAGGTGGGCTCTTTCTCCAGGCACTCCACCAGATAATCAATGAACACCCGTAACTTGGGCGGCAGGTAGCGGGTTGGCGAATGCAGCAGCCACAAACCACCCTGGTAGGAGGCCAGGAACGTCCAATCCGCCAGCACCTGTACGATCAACCCTTGCTCCAGCGCATGACGGGCCGTGAAGTACGGCAAGCTGCCGATGCCAATGTGCTGCAAAACAGCCTCCAGCCGCACGCCCGTATGATTGGCGGCATAGCGCCCACGCACGCCGACGGTGACGGACCTGGTGCCTTTCCGGAATTTCCAGCGAGCGTCGTGCGGGGTTTCTCCCAAGTAGATGCAGCTGTGCTCCAGCAGATCGTGGGGATGCTCGGGGATCCCGTGCTCGGCCAGGTAGCGCGGTGTGGCGCAGAGCAGGTGGTCAATGGTCAACAACTGACGTCCCACCAGCCCGACCGGCGGCTGGTCGGTGATCCGTAAAGCCAAGTCAACGTGATCATCGATCAGATCGACCTGCCGATCTTCCAGCAGTAACTCCACATCGACCTTGGGGTAGCGACGCAAAAACTCGGACATGTGGGGATGAATGACAAAGCGTCCCACCGCCTTGGGCACGCTGACCCGGATCCGCCCCTCGGCTTCATGGGTGAACTGGCCGCTGACTTCCATTACCGACCGGGCAGCGGCGACCATTTCCCGACAGCGCTTGAACACTTCTTCCCCGCCATCGCTCAAGCGCAGCTTGCGGGTGGTGCGTTGCAGCAATCGGGTCGCCAAGGCCTTTTCCAGACGAGAGATGCTGCGGCTGACAGCCGACGGTGACAAGCCTGACTGCCTGGCCGCTTCGGAGAAACTGCCGGTCTCCACGACCTTGACGAAAATGGCCATTTCGGCGAGCAAGGCCAGCGATTGATTTGTGCTCATGAAGCAAAAGCCCTGTGTAATTTGAACGGATTATCACCCGTTTCCACACAACTTATAATCCCGCACACATTCCGATGCGGGTATGAAATATCCGCGCCTGAGCCTTTTCTCTTTTTTATCGGTTATCGCCGCGATGCCTCGCCCCTGACCGTTCGGAGTTGAAATGCTATCGAGCTACCTTGGCGAATTCCTGGCCCTGGCCACCGTTCACTTTCTTGCGGTGGTCGCACCCGGCCCTGATTTCGCCGTGACGATCCGCCAAAGTGTTCGTTTTGGCCGCTGGGTCGGAATCTGCACAGCATTGGGCATAGGCGCCGGCATCTCGGTGCATGTGATCTACACCTTGCTGGGCGTGGGTGCGCTGATGCACACCTTCCCCTGGTTACTGATGGTCGCCAAGGTGGTGGGCGGTGCCTACATTCTTTACCTGGGTGTCAGCCTGCTGCGCAGCCAACCCAAATCCACCCTTGAAGGCGAGCAAACCAACAATCAAACCACCGCCCGGCAAACGCCATTCAAAGCGTTTGTCACCGGGTTTCTGACCAACGCGACCAACCCAAAGGCCACGCTGTTTTTCCTGGCGATCTTCACCACGCTGATCAGCACCACCACACCGCTGCAGATCCAGGCGTTGTACGGGGTCTGGATGTGCCTGGTGAATGCACTGTGGTTTATCGTCGTCGCGTTGTTTTTTTCCAGCGCCCGGGTGCGGGAAGTGTTCATGCGCTTGGGACATTGGTTCGAACGGACCATGGGCGTGATCCTGATTCTGTTTGCTGGGCGGCTGATCCTTTCCCTGTAATACGCCCACGAAACCCATAAAAGACAAATTATTGACGGCAACTTTGCCGAGAATTTCCCTTCCGTCACTTTTTAGTCGTTTTTTTGTTTATGGCGTGGCGCTTTGCCATGCATGAACTACCTTCAGAAAGAAGCGGGCACGGCGGAGAATAAATCCCCCCTCGGGCGACCTGATCAACACGGGTCACCCTGCTCGTCACCCCGGTATTGCGGGGCTCAAAAAGCTTGTTTCGAAAGCTGCCTGCCATTCGGTCAGGCCGGTGGGATGCGCCCGCTCGCTTAGCGACGAGGCGCTCACCGCAGCCGCTCGATGAACGGGTGAAATACAAGGGGCAGCCCGGGCCCCTTAAGTGATCCGAGGCATTTGGTAAGCCTAGGACGGCCTCTCTGTCGAGGATCACTTCATGAGCTATCGTACCCTGCCCGCTTTAAAGCAATTGATCCATGGTCTGTTCTGGATGGGCCTCGGCCTGGAAGCGGCCCAGGCCGCCACGGCAAATTGTTCTCAGTTGGACAATTTGCCAGCGACCTTCGAGGTTGGCCAAGGGCTTCAGAACGAACTGCGTATCCTGGCCCCCGTAACGAAGCTGGCGGTGGGTGACCCGAAGATTGCCGACGTACAACCCAGCGGCAGCGATGCCTTCATTCTCACGGGCCTGGCGCCGGGCGCCACCAGCCTGATGGTCTGGACAGCATGTTCAAAAATCCCCCGCCAGAGCATGATCTTCGTCAAAGGCAGGGCCACCACGGCACTGACCAGCGCAGCGAACGTACCCTCCGAAGACCCTATGCTGCTCGCCCAGGTGCAGACCGACATCCGTTTCGTCGAAGTCAGCCGGACCAAGCTTAAGGAAGCCTCAACCTCTATTTTCGGCAGCCGTGGCAACTTCCTGTTCGGCGCACCGAGAACCCTGCCCACCATCGGTGGCGTGGTCCGGCCGTCATTGCCGGTCAATAACGACATGTTCAACCTGTCCTTCGCCACCGGACAAACCCTGCTGATGATCAATGCGCTGGAAGGCAGTGGCTTCGCCTACACCCTGGCGCGGCCGAGTCTTGTGGCCCTGAGCGGGCAAAGCGCGAGCTTCCTGGCCGGCGGCGAAGTGCCGATCCCGGTGCCCAGCGCCGGCAGCGACAACGTGTCCATCGAGTACAAGGAATTCGGGATTCGTCTGACCTTGACGCCCACCGTCATCGGAACAAACCGCATCATGCTCAAGGTGGCACCGGAAGTCAGTGAACTGGACTTCACCAACGCGGTGAACATCGCCGGCACGCTGGTTCCGGCGCTCACCGTACGCCGTACCGATACCAGTATCGCCCTGGCCGATGGCGAAAGCTTCGTCATCAGCGGCCTGATCAGTACGCGTAACGCCTCCCAGGTGAACAAATTGCCGGGGTTAGGTGATATTCCGATTCTCGGCGCTTTCTTTCGCGATAACTCCATCAATCGTGAAGAACGCGAACTGCTGATGATCGTCACGCCGCACCTGGTCCAACCCCTGGCCGCCGACGCACAACTGCCCACGTTGCCGGGCGAACAGCTGCGCAATTACGACCCCAGTTTCTACCGCATGTACTTCCTCGAAAACGGCGAGTTCGACAACCGTAACGGGCTGTCCCAATGAGCCGGCGCCTGAAGTGCAAGCGTCCACGTGTTCAACCTGATGTCAGGGGACATTCCATGAAAGCAGTGATCGCGATAGCGGCGACCTTGATGCTTGTCGGATGCGCCAGCAATGGTGTGGCTTCGCGCCAGGCCAGTTGCGCCAAGCCCGGATCCGATCAGGAACTGGCGCTGAACCTGGCCGATGACATGGCCAATGATGGTCGTTTGTACGCCAGCCTGGCGAACCTCGAAGGTCTGCCGGAGGATCTGGTGCAGGTCCGCCTGCGCAAGGCGCGCGTGCTGCGCCTGATGGGACGTAATGAAGCAGAGCCGTTGTACCAGAGCCTACTCGGCACTTGCCTGGCCGCCGATGGCGAGCATGGCCTCGGCCAATTGGCGGCGGCCAGACATGATCATGCTAGCGCCACCGAACACCTTCAGCGCGCTGTGAAAATGTCCCCCACCGAAGGGAAAATCCGCAATGACCTGGGGGTTGTCTATCTCAATCAACGACGGATCCCTGAAGCCCGCTTCGAGTTCATGACCGCCATGGAGCTCAGACAGTCAGACTCACTGGCCGCCTTCAACATGGTGACGCTGCTGATTTACCAGGACAACTGGAAGCAGGCAGCCGAACTGGCAAATATGGCCAACCTGAGCCCCAAACAAGTGGCCGATGCTCAAGCTCGGGCGGAAAAAATCAGAGGCTCGGCCCCTACCGGGGTGACGTCACCCGCGAACCGTTTGACCGATATGGCCGACGCCTCATCCGATGCGGTCAAGTAGAGCCTTACGAGGAGTCCAAGAGATGAAAACCAGACAACTGTTGATCGTGTGCATGACTTGCCTGTCCACCACCGCCTGGGCCATTGAACCTGGCCCCTCTTCGGCCGCGCAACAGGGCACGGAGAGCTGGA
Source organism: Pseudomonas hefeiensis (assembly GCF_030687835.1). Lineage (NCBI taxonomy): Bacteria > Pseudomonadati > Pseudomonadota > Gammaproteobacteria > Pseudomonadales > Pseudomonadaceae > Pseudomonas > Pseudomonas hefeiensis. Next base: position 1,793,959 of record NZ_CP117449.1, on the reverse strand, counting down.
TGCAGTTGCAGATTCGCGGGGTGGTGGCCTCAACCCACCTGCAAACCGCCTCGGCCACCGAACGCGAACTGGCCATGCAGCGCTGGCTCAATAGTTTCACTTACCCGATCCCGGAATTCTTCGAACAGGACTCGGGTGGGGAAATCACCAGCAGCAACTGACACACAGTGGAAAAACAATAGATCGCAGCCTTCGACAATGCCTACATCCGATCCGGGGTAGGCATTGTCGAAGGCTGCGATCTTTTGGTCTGCCTTGCATCAGGTCGAGCGCGCCTGTTTGTGGCGAGGGATCTATCCCCTCGCTACGGGAGTGGTGTTCGGTTGGGTATGGGTTTTCAGGTGATGACCTTTGCGTGCCGGCTGGGTATTGGCTTTCAGGCAGTCATCATCGTGGCGAGGGAGTGGCCGCCGCGTCTTCGACGCTGCGCTGTCGCGCAGTGAACTAGGTCCTGTGGCGAGGGGATTTATCCCCGTTGGGCTGCGCAGCAGCCCCCAAACCAGGCGACTCGGCGTGCCAGGAAGATTGAGTTAACTACTTTAGGGCCGCTGCGCAGCCCAACGGGGCGGTGCGACGCTTCGCTAAATCCCCTCGCCACAAAGGGAGGCACACTCGCCTAACTGAGATCACATTGCCGAAGTGTGCTTGGCAGAAAATTTTATTTTTAAAAATCAGCAGGTTGTAGTTTGTTCCATGAGGGTTTGCCCCCGCTCGGGTGCGTAGCAGCCGCCAAACGGGGCCGCTGCGCTGCTTGAGCGGGAGCAGGCTCCCTCGCCACAGGCTGGTACAGATGGGGTCGTACGTCTCTCTACATATTTCCAAAGGCCCTGAACACACCGATCATGGCGGGGCCGATGGCGACCAGGAAGAAGCTTGGCCAGAGGCAGAAAATCAGCGGAAAGATCAGCTTGGTGCCGATTTTGGCGCCCATTTCCTCCGCCGCCTGGGTGCGCCGGTCACGAAACTCATCGGCGTAGATACGCAGGGTGTCGGCCACGCTGGTGCCGAAGCGGATGCTCTGGGCCAACAGGCTGACCAGGCCCTGGATATCATCCAGGCCGGTGCGCAGGGCCAGTTGCTTGAGAGCGTCGGTGCTGGTGATACCCGCGCGGATCTGCGCGTTCACCAAGGCCAACTCTTCGGCCAGTTCAACCTGGCTGACCGACATCTCTTCAGCCACCCGTTCTATGGTAGTGGGCAAGGCCAGGCCTGACTCGACGCACACCACCATCAGGTCCAGCGCATCGGGAAATGCCGCCCGCAGCCGGGCTTGTCGCGCCTGTTTGCGCTTCCCGACGTAAAGCGCCGGCAGCAGCCATCCAATACCCGCCATCAGAGTCGCCACCAGCAGACCGACAATCAAGGACACCTTGATCAGCGGCAGTAGCAGCAACGTAACGCCAAGCATCAGCAACGGCAGCATCAGGCGCACGGCCCAGTACATCTGCACCGCCGAGGCGGAACGGTAGCCAGCGTGTGTGAGCAGGGTCAGGGTGGCGCTGGCCTGGGTCGGATCAGTCGCTGCGAAACGCTGGCCGACCCGTTCCAGCAAGAGTTGCAGGTTACCTGGCGCCTCCTGCCCTTGCGTGCTGCCGGAATACCCCCGTTTGATCAGCGCCAGGCGCCGTTGCACCGGGTCCTGCAGGCCCAGCATCAGCAGGATCATGGCGACGACCGCCAGTACCGTACTGAGGCCGATCACGGCGATGAACAACAGCCGTGCCGCCTCCTCGTTTCCCGTAAACCGACTGAACAACCCGAGCAGAAAATCCATGACTGATACCTCTCGCCGCAAGGGCGCTTAAACCTGGATCCGGATGATTTTTCGTATCCAGAGAATCCCGAGCAACATGGCGCAGAACGCACCGATGATCAGCTTGTGACCTATAGGGTCATTGATCAGCACAGGCATGTAGCTGGGGCTGGTGAGCACGATGGCGATCGCCAGCACGAAGGGGATCGACACCAGCACCCAGGCCGACATGCGCCCTTCCGCCGACAAGGTCCGGATCTTGCGCTGGAAGCGGAAGCGCCCGCGGATCAAGCGGCTCAGGCGCTCCAGTACTTCGGTCAGATTGCCACCGGTTTCGCGGTGGATAAGTATGGAGGTCACCAGCATCATCACCGTCATGCTCGGCATGCGTTCCAAGAGGCCGAGCATGGCCCGGCGCACATCGTTGCCATAGTTGATGTCGGCGAAGGTCATGCCGAACTCCTGGGCGACCGGCCCCTTGTGCTCCTCGGCGACCAGGCGCAGGGTTTCGTTGAACGGGTGCCCGGCGCGCAAGGCCCGGCACATGGCGTCCAGTGCATCCGGCAAGCCTTGCTCGAAGGCGGCGAAACGCTTGTTACGGTCACGCATGATTTTCAGCACCGGCAGCCAGGTCACCGCAAAGGCCACCAGCAGCGCCATCCACCATACCGGCCAGAACATCAGCACCACGGCACCGGCCGCCACGCCCAGGGCCAACCCGAGCACCATCACCCGATAAGCCCGATATTCGTGGCCGGCCTGCTCGATCAACTGGGTCAGGTTGGCCATGAACGGCAACTGTTCAAGCCGGGCTTCCAAGGGTGACAGGCGCGTCAGGTACTTCTGCCGCAACACGGTCTGCATGTTGGGCAGATGGTTGGCTTTCTCCAGCACATGCAGGCGCCCACGGATGCGCTTGCGCATTTTTCCGGCCTCGCCGAACACCGGCACCACCACGCCCTGGGACAGGAGGAAGACGGCGATGAATACCATGGCGAGAAAAGTCAGGATGAACTCACTGGGGATGTTGTTCATGACGACCGGGCCTCCATCCACTCAGGGCGGAACAGGGTCAGCGGCAACTCGATGCCGCGCCTGGCCAGCACGTCGCGAAAGGCCGGGATCATGCCGCTGGGCCGATAATCCCCAAGCACCTCGCCGTTTTCACCGATGCCTTGGCGCGTGAAAGAGAAAATTTCGGTCATGGTGATGATCTCCCCTTCCATGCCATTGATCTCCTGCATGCTCACCACCCGTCGTTTGCCGTCTTCTTGACGCTCCAGCTGGATCACCACATCGATGGCAGAGGCAATTTGTTGACGCATGGCTTTGATCGGAAAAGTTGCGCCGGTCATCGACACCATGTTCTCGATTCGCCCCAACGCATCACGCGCTGTATTGGCGTGGATCGTGGTCAGGGAGCCGTCGTGACCGGTGTTCATGGCGGTGAGCATGTCCAGCGCTTCGGCGCCGCGCACTTCGCCGATGACAATGCGGTCCGGGCGCATCCGCAGGCTGTTGCGCACCAGTTCCCGCTGACTCACCTCGCCGCGCCCCTCGATGTTCGAAGGACGGGTTTCCAGGCGTACCACGTGAGGTTGCTGCAGTTGCAGTTCCGCCGAGTCCTCGATGGTGACGATGCGCTCGTTGTGGGGGATGAAACTGGACAGCACGTTGAGCATGGTGGTCTTGCCGCTACCGGTGCCGCCGGAAATCAGTACATTCAAGCGCCCGCGGACAATCGCCTTGAGCAACAAGGCAATGGCCGGGGTCATGGTGCCCACCTGAATCAGGCTGTCGGTATTGAGCAGGTCCACCGCAAAGCGACGGATCGACATGCTCGGACCGTCGATGGCCAGCGGCGGGATGATTGCGTTGACCCGCGAGCCGTCCTTGAGACGGGCATCGACCAGGGGTGACGACTCATCGATACGCCGCCCCAGGCTGGAGACGATGCGATCAATGATGTTCAGCAAATGCTGGTCGTCGCGAAAGCGCACGTCGGTTCTTTGCAGCTTGCCGAAGCGTTCGACATAGACCGAGGCAAAACCGTTGACCAGGATATCGGACACGCTATGGTCGGCCAGCAATGGTTCCAAAGGCCCCAGACCGAGCACTTCGTCGGTGATCTGCTTGATGATCAACTGACGGCTGGCAGAGCTTACCGGCGCCGAATGCTCATCGAGCAAACGCTGGCAGATATCACGTATCTGCCTCGTGGCTTCGGCCTGCTCGAGAGAGTCGAGCAAGGACAGGTCCATGACCTTGAGCAGTTGCTGGTAGATTTTTTCTCGCCACTGGGCCTCCACCGGGGTCACCTGGCTTCGGGTTTCGTAGAGCACGTCGGGGATGGCATGCTCCCAGGCCATCAATTGCTGGGTGGGATCCGGCAGGCTGTCGCCAGCCAGCTCAATGGCAGGTTTACCGGACTGTTTACGCAAGCGGTTGCGGAAGTCGCTGATCATGGGTCACCCCCCGAAAAAACGGTTGAAGGCACGTTTGAGCAGGCCTTTGTCTACGGCCATCTGGTGACCGACCAGGTCTTCGGTCAAATCGCGCAGGGCAACGGTGATGGCCGCCCTCGGCGCATGCAGCCCCAACGGCACGCCAGTGTTCTGACTCTGGCTGACCAGGTTGAAGTCATTGGGTAATTTCGACAGGTTGGTGCACCGCAGGGCTTCTGCGACATCCTTGAGGCTGACCGCGGCCGCCTTGTCATAGCGGTTGACCACTATCTGCAACTGGTCCCCGCGCACGCCCAGGTCCTCGCGAAGGATCCGCACCAGCGCGCTGGCATCGCGCAGATGGCTGACGCTTTGTTGAACCACCACGTACACCCGGTCGACCTGCTCCAGCACGGAGCCGGTGAGGTGGTCGATCTGACGCGGCAGATCCACTACCACCCAGTCATAGCTGGCACGGGCCAGTTGCAACAGGGCGTCGAGTTGTTCCGGCTGGGCGTCCTGTGGCAGGCACAACTCACCGCTGCGGCCACCCAGCACGTGCAGGGTCGGACTGAAGTGACTGCAAAAACCTCGCAGGGCGATGCTGTCCAGGTCCTCGACCTGTTGCAGCACTTGCAGATGGCTATGGGACTGGGCGACATCCAGGTAATGGGTCACGCTGCCAAATTGCAGGTCCATATCCAGCAACAGGGTGGAACCTGCCTGGGCGCTGAGTTGCTGGGCCAGGTTGCAGGCCACCAGGGTAGCGCCGGAACCACCCTTGGCGCTGATCACGGCGACCAGTTTGCCTTGGGCGCCGTGGCCAACGCGGACCTCCGCAACCAGACGATTCAGGGCGGCCACCAGTTCCGTCTCGGCGAAAGGTTCAGGCAGCACGTCCCGGGCGCCGGCCTGCATCGCCAAACGCATGCCTTCCTGCTCGCCCATCAGACCGCACACCAGCATCGGTGGACGCTCATGGGCCGGACGCTGCAGCAACGCCGCCAGCTCTTCGCGCCACAAGTGACTGACCCGCAACAACAGCAGGTCAGGCATACGCTCCAGGCCATAGAGCGGATCGACATGGCCGTTGCTCACCAGGCGCGTGCTCACTTCCAGGCAAGGCATGCGCTGGCAGACGCATTGCAAATCACGCAGGGACGAAGCGTCACGACTGCTGATCAGTAACCGCAGCCCGGGTTTGCCGGTGATGGTGGAGAGTGGAGTTTCCCTGGTGTTCAGCATGGTGTGATCTCCCCGGAATCGGAATGACGCCCAAGGCTTTCGCGTGGCAAGGTCGCCCGGAACGCGGGCAAGGTAATGGGCACGCCAAACCCGGGAATGAACAGATTGAAAACGAAGTTCTGCACGCTCAACTGGACGTAGCGGATCGCGCGAAAGCCGTTGGCGCTGACCGTGTCAGCGGGGTTCGCCACCACCGCGCCGTTCACATCCAGATAGGTCAGCGCCAGGTTCGAAGTGGCGAGGCTGCTGATCAGTTGGCTGGTGCCTGCGTCCGTCGCGGCATTGAAGATGGCCCGGCGCAACACCACCGGGTCGTTGATATTGCACACCGCCGCCAGGCGCGCGCCGCGCCGCGCGGCTTCATCCAGGGCGTTGGCAGTGAAGTACAGTCGGCCCATCTCCACCACACCAAACAGCAGGACGAACACCAGCAGGCCAACGAAGGCGAACTCCACGATATAGGTGCCTTGCATGTGCTTATTGTTCATCACAACGCCCTCATGACGGTGGTCGCGACCAGCGGGATACCCAGCGCAATGGCACTGCCGAAAAAACCGGGAATTGTTCCGCCGCAATTGCCCGCGCCAATCACCGGGCAAAAGGTGTAGGTGATGGTGACACGCACATGGTCAACACCCACCGCCGCGACCTCCACGTTGGCCGTGGTCAACCCGGCCACCACAGCGGTGCCGGCCTGGCTCGGGGTGCCGTACACCGCGACATTCTTCGTCTGGGTCTGCAGCGTGTTGTTCAGGGTGATGGTGCCCAGGGTGGTATTCCAGGCCTGGCCGGCGACGAATCGATTGGCATCACGACTGGCCTGTAGCAGCACGTTGTATTGGAAGAGCATGCGGCCGAACTCGCCAAAAGCCAGCAACAGCAGCAACAACAACGGCAATACCAGGGTGAATTCCACCAGCGCCACGCCTTGCTGGGCCTGCGCTGGTTTGAAATGGGCAAGTCTCATGAAGCCTCCTACGAGTCGGTGCTCGGAGTGCCGCTGCCGTTGAGATAGGTTTTGTAGAGCTGAATGACCTGCGGGCCGGTATCGCTGACCGGCGTGGGGCCGGGCACATTATCGCCTTCGCATTCCTGGACGAACTGGCCAAAGATGATGGAGTCCGAACCTCCGCCATTAACCGGTTGCACAACGAAATAGCAGCCGAACCCCAGGACGGGAATCGAGGTAGAACCGCTCAGTTTGCCGGTGCAGTCACCGATCACGATCTTGAGCATCCGCCGTTCGAAAACCCCGTTGCTCTCGCAGCCATTGCCAGCTCCGGCCACACAGGCGGCGACCGTTGTTCGCCAGTCGTTGTAGTCCAAAATCGCCTCGCCGCCGGCCGTGAGATTGCCGTTGCTCGAAGTAATGGGCTGTCCTTTGTATTGCGCCTGGGAGAGCGAATCGTCATAGGTCATCGCCGGGTTGCTCGAAGTGGTGACCAGGTCGGGTGGATAGTCCGAAGAACTGACCGGGCCGTTATAGATACCGAATCGCGTATTCAAGCCTTGGGACGTCGGGCCGGCTTTGTTGCCCGGCGCGGTCTGGACGTTGTCCCCGACACTGCGGCAGACCGAACCGCCGCCCGCCAGGTCTTCGCGCACTGCGCTGCCGCCGGAGCCGAAATCGAGCAGTTGGAAATTGCCCGGCCCGATGGGCGAAGTGTTGCCCGCGGCCGTCTTCAGCACCGTCAGGTCGCCAAAGCGATAACTCCAGAAATTTCCGGCAGCCGGGTCGTATTGACTGGTGTCGCCGCAGACCATCAAGGGCGCGAGATCACACGGAGCTGTCGGGCTGGGGCCTGCGGTGGCGATCGCCGCCACGGCCTTATTGCCCAGGCCGGTACTGCCCATCGTTTGAACGAAACTCCAGAAAAAACCGCTCAACTGATAACTGGACACTGACACGCGTACGTACTTGGCATCCGACGGCCCGGGATAGGAAAACGGGCCATAAACGCTGCTGGCCAGCTCCACCGCGGCGAACGCACCCGGGTTGCCGGCAACAGCGGTTGCCAATTCAGCGTTGCCTGCCGCGTCGGCATTTCGTGACAGCGTGTCGAGGGCGGCGGTCCGAGTCGTGCTGGCCATGTTGAGACCGCCCGTCACCTGGCTCAGGGTCTTGGCGCCGCTCAGGGCGGCGGCATCCACGGCATTTTGCAGGCGGGTCTTGTTCAGCAGCATGTGTCCGCCATCCAGGGCCAATGCCGCCATCATGGAAATCGCCATTAACGCGATCACCATCAATACACTCACTGCTCCTTCCTGGCGCCGAAGCGTCACAGTGACAGGCTGCCGGATACTGGGATTCATGATCGAGCCCTCGTTTGCCGACGCATGAGGATCGGCATCGCCATGGCCGAAGGGGCCAGGCATTTTTCTACGCGTTTTCAGCGAACGTTGACGACACTGCTTTCGATTCCACGGATCACCGTGATCCCGCTGCCCTGCGCTTTGGGGCTGCGCTGCACCACGGCCCTGGGCACCGCAGCGGGTGCCACCGCCATCACCGGAGCAGGAGGGGGCGCCACGACCACGGTTTTTTTCTCCAGGTTCAGCGGGTTACGCAAGGCGAGTTGTAACTTGCCTTCAGTCTGCGCAGTCACCAGCGCCTCGGCTTCAGTGGCCGACATTTCCAGCGTCACGGCCCGCACCACCACCGGCTGGGTCTTGTCGGTGCCCGCCGTCTGATCCACCGCCAGCACCCGCAGGTTTTCAAGAATGGTCCGGGACACGGCGTTGTTACTGCCGGCGCTGGTGGTCTTGGTTGCCAGCACGTCGACCCGGTTCCCAGGCAACAGGAACCCACCCACACCGACCACATCATCGACCCGTACCGATATGGCGCGTTTGTCAGGATCGATCAGAGACGCCAGGGTGCTACCACCCAGGTGCTCACTCAAACGCGCGCCCCGCACGATGTCACCGCGCAGAATGTCGAACGTCGCGATCTTGCCCACCGCCTGTTCGCTGGAATCAAAGGCATCGTCCGGGATCGTATCCATGGGCATGCGCACGGTCGTAACCTGTTGGGCCTCGACCATCTGCCCGAAGGGAATTGGCACGGTGGCAACCACCACACTTCGCAAATGATCATCGGGTTTGGCGTTAAGTCGTGCGCTCAGCCAGGAGTCAGCCATCCATGCGGCCCCCAGGCCCATTACCAGGGAAACGCCAATCAGCGAAAGCGTACGAGAGCTCATGTCGGTATCTCCGATTCAAAGGAAGTCGAGCTGAACGAAGTAGTTGTGCCAGGCCCATTCCAGCTCTTGCGGCAACAGGGGCCCGGAACCGCCCAGGTAACGCTGGCGATCGAGCGCCATGTTCAACAGGTCACGGGGATGGCAAGGCACCAGCGGCATGCCCTCACCCGCATAAAGTTGCTGCAGCACATAGCGCACCAGCAGCGGATCATGGGGAATGCCCAGGCGTTCACACTCCTGGCGCCAGATGCGCTCGTATTCTTCGGGCTTGAGGTAACCGAATTGCACCTTGTAGCCAATGCGGCGCAGAAAGGCCTCGTCAGCCAGTTCCAGGGGGTTGAGGTTGGTGGAAAACACCAGGACCAGATCGAACGGCAACTCGCAATGGCGACCACCGCCCAGGTTGATGAAGTCACGCTTCTCTTCCATCGGCACGATCCAGCGATTGAGCAACTCGGCCGGGGCCATGCGCTGGCGGCCCATGTCATCGATGATGAACAGGCCGTTGCTGGCCTTGAGCTGCAACGCGGCCTGGTACTGGCGAGTAAAGGGGTCGTAGCGAACATCCAGCTGTTCCATGTTCAACTCGCCACCCGTGATGACGATCGGGCGTTTGCAGCACAACAACCGACGGTCGATGCCTTCATTGAGCATGAGATTGTTCGATTGGCTCTTGTCATCCAGGCGCTGATGCACCTGCGGGTCGTAGATCTCGATCACTGACTCGTTGATGACGATGGCATGGGGCACCCAGATGGCCTCGGCGAACAGCCGGATAAGACGACTGCTGACATAGGTCTTACCGGTGCCCGCCGGGCCGTAAATCATGATCGCCCGCCCTGAATTCAGCGCCACGCCCAATTGATCGAGCATGCCTTGCGACAGCACCATCCCGGCCAGGGCACGTTGCATGTCGGTGGCGGTGATACGCCCATGGTGGATGGTCTGAATCTTGATCAGGGACCGATAGCTACTCACCGGAAAAGGTGCCGCACCGATATAACCACTGCGAGCCAGGGCATCGCGGGCGGCACTGCGGCCACGTTCGGTCAAGCTGTAACGCAAGGCCTGTACGCTCGTCTGCCCGAGCTGGCCGAGCACTTCGACCCGACCGTCCTTGCGCAGGAACCCCAGGACTTCTTCCAGTACCGCGCCGGTCAGCGCCAGGCGTTCCACCAGCCGTGGCAGGTCCAACACACCGGCGTCGTGCAGATGCTTGCAAACCAGCTCGCCGAGAAAACTGTCGCTCAGGCCGGTGTCTTGAATCGTGCATGGCTGAGGAGCCAGGCGTTGCACCGCTTCCCGTTCACTGGGGTAGGCATCACTATCGTTGATGACGTGCATGACTAGACTCCCCAACCATCGGCAACCAGCTGCCAGTAGACGCTGTTCAAGGTGCCGATCAGGATCGCGATCGAATAAGGAAAAGGTTTGCCGGCCACTTCATCCGCCGTAGGCGCCAGGTAAGCCTGGGCTCGCACAATCAACCAGTAACGCTGGAGGGTCTGGAGCAACTGACCGCGGGCCAGCACGATCAGAAAACCGCACACGCCACCGGCAATCAGGCTGAACAGCGCAGCCCACAAGGCGTAATGAACCGGCAGGAAACTGCCCACCATGGCCATCAACTTAACGTCACCGGCCGCCATGCCACCCACCGCATACATGGGCAAAAACAGCGCGAAACAGATCAGCATCCCCAGCAGGCTGTCACCCGTTCCGCTGATTCCGCCCGTATAAGTCTGACCGGCCATGCCCAAGGCCAGGCCCAACAGGACCAGCGTGTTGGGGATGCGGTGGCGAAGCAAATCGCTCACCACCGCCACGCCTAGCAGTCCAAGCAGCAGTACCGTCGACACCAGCAATTCCATGGACATGGCGCGTCTCCCTGTTGCAGTTATCGTTAGCAGGCCACGTTGCCGTTGACGGCCTGGCACAGCGCACGGATCTTGGTGTCCACCGCGCCGCCGAGAAGGACGAAGGCTGCTGCCACCAACACGGTGATCAAACCACCCGCTACGGCGTATTCAACAATGGTCAGGCCGTCTTCATCTTTGGCGAACCGGCTGATCGAAGTTCTTATTGTGTGCAGAGTCATTTTCTTCACCTCAACGTTGAGAAAGGGTGTAGCACCATGAACCTAGTTGTCGGGGACAACGCCAAGTCCATTTGAGTTATTCGTTGTACTCACAGCAAAAGAGTCGCAAGCGACGGTTCCGTAAACATTGCCGTGTCCCCGCGCAGTTGTTGCTATCAGCAGGCGACGTTGCCGTTGACGGCCTGGCACAGCGCGCGGATTTTGGTATTCACGGCACCGCCCAGCGAGAACGAAGGCGGCGGCCACCAGCACGGTGATCAAACCACCCGCCACGGCGTATTCCACAATGGTCAGGCCGTCTTCATCTTTGGCGAACTTCAATACCGAAGCCTTGATTGTTTGAAGAGTCATTTTGCGCACCTCATCAGGGTTGTTTTCAGGGGCAGTACTTTTGCAACTGCCTGATGCAACCCTAGTCAGGGGGTGGGGATAGCCGTTAGGAGGATTTTGCGCATCGCTAGGATTATTTTGCGCGGGGGCCAGACATGTATTGCTATTGCAACTCGCAATGATTTGCGCTCTGCCGCTTTTGAGCTTGCGGCGCTTTAAAAAAAGCTTTTTATAAAAAATTATTCGGCGAAGTGATGGCACATTGGCAATACTGCTAGCTTAAGAGCAGTAGTACCGCTGAGTGGTAGGCACATGACGCCGAATCTGACCAGAAAGCCAAAGCTGTTGTGGTTCGATCTGACTCACGATCGGTCCACCCCGGAACTTGTCAGCCAGTTCGAGGACACTTGCGACTGCACCCAGGCAAAAAACGCCCTGCTGCCCGGCGGGGAACAGGCAGACATGATCTGCATCCATTTCGATCGCCCAGATACGCCGGGCCTGAGGCGGTTACTGGAGATCAAGCGCACCGTTCCCGCCACTCCCATTACCATGTTCACCGTGCAGCATTCTGAGGAACTGGCTGTATGGGCCATGCGCTCCAGCGTTTGGGAATACATGGTGTTGCCCCTGTCGGCCACGGAGAGGAAGCGCTACCTGACGGCCCTGGTGCAATTATGCGAGCTACGCCGCCACACCTGTGGCCCGCGCAAGACTTCGCTGATCGACCACGCTCCAACCCTGCCGGACAGCATTCGTCTGACCTCCGGACACCAGAAACACCAGGCCCTGAGCCACATCATGCTGTACATCGACCAGCATTTTCGCGACAGCATCGATCAACGGGACCTGGCCAAGCGATGCGGCATGACAACGTTCCGCTTCAGCCGTGTGTTCAAGGAAGCCAACGGGCTTGGCTTCACCGATTACGTGCTGAACAAACGCATGAGCTTTGCCAAGGAACTGCTCGACAATAGCCAGATGCCTATTACCAGTATCGGCTATGAGGCCGGTTTCAAGGATCCCTCCTACTTCGCCCGCGCCTTCAAGCAGTACGCCAACTGCACACCCAGCGAATACCGCCTGGCGCAGCAGAGGCGGACAATGACTCCCGCTCCCGAGCCGCCGGAAGACGAGAGTGCAGACGCACTGGAGAGCCTGGTGGATAGTCTCGAAGGTTGAGGATCGCTTTTTCACGGACGAAAAAAAACGCCGCTCAATGAGCGGCGTTTTTTTGAATTTGGAGCGGGAAACGAGACTCGAACTCGCGACCCCGACCTTGGCAAGGTCGTGCTCTACCAACTGAGCTATTCCCGCAAATGGCGTCCCCTAGGGGACTCGAACCCCTGTTACCGCCGTGAAAGGGCGGTGTCCTAGGCCACTAGACGAAGGGGACACGCTGCCCGGAACACATGGTGTGTGTTCCAGTGCCCAGATCCGTACCCGAAGATATCGATTCTGGTTTCACTCAGCCCTGCCCGAAGGCAACGCTGTTTAAAATTGGAGCGGGAAACGAGACTCGAACTCGCGACCCCGACCTTGGCAAGGTCGTGCTCTACCAACTGAGCTATTCCCGCATTGGCGTCCCCTAGGGGACTCGAACCCCTGTTACCGCCGTGAAAGGGCGGTGTCCTAGGCCACTAGACGAAGGGGACACACGTACAACATTCACTACTTATTGCGTTTGGCTAAGTGCTTTACGCTGTAAGTGGCGCGCATTCTATGGATGGATTGCTGGGTCGTCAACCCCCAGATATAAATTTATTTAAATCAATGACTTCGCCCGGTTTGAGGCCTGTTCGCACATTTTGCCTGTCTGGTCTCTGGCGCCTATATTCTGTCGTCCGCCAAGACGTTATAGTCGTGCCCGACAAATAGTGGCAATGTGCACCCACATTCGCCGCACTTTCATACACAGCGCAACGCCCGTCTAATCGCATCGCGCGGGCCTATGCGCTTAAAAGCCAAGCCACTACACTCTTGATATGCGAACCCCAATAAAGAGGTCTTACCGGTGACACCACTCATGATCACCCTGCTCGTCGTAGCCGGGATCGCACTGTTGATCGCCATTGGCTACATGAACCATGTGGTGGAAAACAACAAGCTGGAAAAGGCCCGTACCAAGGTTGAACTCAACGACCGCTTGCGTCGTTGTGGCGAGCTCACCGAGACCTTCCCCGGACAATTGATGACCCCGGCTCTGAAGCTGTTGATCACGCGTCTTGAGATCAACGTCTGCCAGCGCCTGCTGAACCTGGAGAAAACCAATACAGCGGTCAAGGCGCGCCTGGACGAACTGAATGCGCTGGCCGCCCAGGGTGAATCAATCCCGGTGAACAATCCACCGGCACCGATCCAGACTGAAGCCAAGGCCAAGGATGTACGGTTTCTGCTCGAAGCCCTGCACGGTCAGGTCACCCGCGCTGCTCAGGACGGTTTCCTGCCGACCAACGAAGCCAAGCGCTGGATCCGCGAAGTGCGGCACATTCTGGTGCTGTTGCACATCGAGTTTTTCAACAACCTCGGCCAGCAAGCCTTGCAACAGGAACAACCGGGACAGGCCCGCCTGGCGTTCGAACGTGGCGTGCAGTACCTGCGCAAGCAACAGGAACCACAGGTCTACGCCGAGCAACTGGCCTACCTGGAAAAACTCCTGGCCCGCGCCAACGCCATGGTCCTGGCCAGCACCCAACCCGTCGAAGGCGAAGTCAACCAGTTGACCGAAGGATTGAAGGAAGTCGAAGCGGACGCGGACTGGAAGAAGAAGAGGGTTTACGACTGATATTCGGGTTGGGCTCTCAAGCCTGACTCATCTGTGGCGAGGGGATTATCCCCTCGCCACAAGTGCTACGTCGTCAGCTCACAACCTGAAATGCCCCACCATTCCCTTGAGTTCAACCCCCAACTGCGCCAGCTCAATGCTCGACGCAGCATTGCCCTGCATCGCCAGGGAAGATTGATCGGCACTGGCGCGGATGCTGGTGACACTGCGGTTGATCTCTTCAGCCACCGAACTCTGTTGCTCGGCCGCCGCCGCGATCTGCTGGTTCATCTGCTGAATCAGTGACACCGCCGCCGCAATGCTCCCCAGGGCGCTTTCGGTTTGCAGTGCGTCACTGACCGCCATCTTCACCAGCTCGCCACTGCTCTGGATCTGCTGCACGGAAGTCTGGGCTGCCGAGCGCAAAGCGCTCACCAGTCGTTCGATTTCCTCGGTGGACTGCTGCGTGCGCTTGGCCAGGGCCCGCACTTCATCGGCCACCACAGCAAAGCCCCTGCCCTGCTCACCGGCCCTGGCGGCTTCGATGGCAGCATTGAGCGCCAGCAAGTTGGTCTGTTCAGCCACGCTCTTGATCACGCTCAACACCGTGCCAATGTTCTGGATCTCAGCGCTGAGGCTTTCAATACTGCTGCTGGCTGACGTGGCCGAATCGGCCAATTGCTCAATGCGCACCATGCTCTGGCGCACCACCTGCTGACCGCTTTCAACCTTATCGTCGGCGGTCTGGGCCGCCTGGGCCGCTTCCTCGGCATTACGCGCCACATCGTGCACGGTGGCGGTCATCTGGTTCATGGCCGTGGCGACCTGCTCGGTCTCCTCCTTCTGGCTGCTGACCTCCAGATTGGTCTGCTCGGTCACGGCCGACAGCGATTGGGCAGAGTTGGCCAACTGTTCGATACCGGCCTGCAAACCGCTGACGATACCGCTCAGGCCCGCCCCCATCTGTTGCATGGCGAGCATCAGTTGACCGATCTCATCCTGGCGCGTCACCTGCACCGTTGCGCTCAAGTCGCCCGAGGCAATCTGCTGTGCAACGCGGATGACGCTACGCAACGGCCCTACGATCAGTCGGGTGATCACCCAGGCCGCAATCAGTCCCACCAGCAGCGCCAGGGCCGACGAGCCGATGATCAGCAGCGAATTTTTCTTCAGTTCCGCCTGCATGGCACCGTCCTCGGCGGTATAAGCCTGGTCAACCCGCTCCACTACCTGGGAGGCACGCTGGTGCAGTTGCTGGTAGACGATTTTCTCCTGGGCCAGCAGGCCGGTGTATTCGGCGAGTTTTTCGTTGAAACCGGCGATGTGCCCGGCCACTTCGTTAAGCACGGTCTGGTATCCCGAGTCCTTGACGGTGGTCTTGAGCACCTCGGCCTGCTTCATGGCCTGCTCGGCCTGTTCGATAGTGCCCTGCCCGCCCTCGTCAGAGCCTTTGCGGCTTTGATCCAGGCGTACCCGCGCTTCGTTCATGGCCTGCAACATCAACCGTGACACTTCGCTGATCTGATTGGCCTGCTCGATGAACTCGGCGCCCTCCTTGCCTTCGGACTCTTTCAAGGTATAAGCGCCATCATCCGCCAGCCCCGCTTGCAGCACATCCAGGTTATTGGCAACGCTGGAGACCGACCAACTGGCCATTTCCAGTGCCAGGTCTTTGCTCTGGCTCAGCTCGACGAACTCGTCGAACGCCTTGCGATAAGCCGCCAGGGCTTGCTCCACGTCGTTCATCACTGGCACGTTGGCCGCCGATTGCGCCTTGAGCTCGTTGGCCTGGGCAATCAATCCGTCCACCCCCAGCCGCAAGGCATCGACCGTTTTGGGGTCGGAGCGCAAGGCATACTCCTGCTCAAGCAGCCGGACCTTGAGCAACCCGCTGTTGAGGGACGACATCTGCTTCAAACCATTGAAGCGATGGCTGATGGTTTGCAGGGACCAGACACCGATGGCCGCCACCACTGCGGTAAGCAGCAGCACCAGGACAAACCCCAGACCCAGTTTTTTTGCCATACCCAGGTTGGCAAAACGTCTTTGCACGGCCGAAATCATTGCGCCCAGTCCTCTGCCAGTGTGTGTTGATTGCAGATTCGCAACGAGACGCCCTGTAGCACAAGATGCTGGCGTCGGAATAATGGCAAAAAGCTACAGCGCCGTCGTTTTCAGGACACTTGAGGTCGATCCAGAGCCGCGGCCCGGAAGAATGCCAGGGCCCTCGAATCGCTGGCGTGGGCCACGTTTATCCGTAGCCAGTCACTCTCAGCGCCCGAAGGGCTGAACGCTGTACGAGAGGAAAGCACCACACCGAACCGCTTGGCCAGGCGCTGCAACGTAGCGTAGTTGCATAACGGTGGACGCGCCCAAATGAACAGCCCGCCAGCCGGCTTGCCAAAGACTTCCCAATCCGCATCCTCCAGCACCTGCAACACCGCTGCCATGTCGCCATTCAAACGCTGTCGCTGACGCTGGACCAGTTTGCGATAGGCGCCGCTGGCCAGAAGATTGGCCAGCACTGACTCACAGAACCGTGAGCCGCCCATGCTGGTAATGCCCTTGACATCCCTCAGGCGTGTGATGACAGACGATCCGGCCACTACGAAGCCGACTCGCAATGAGCTGCTCAGGGTTTTCGAGAAGCTGCCCACGTACACCACGTCGGTATCCAGCGCTGCCAGCCGGGTTCGGGTTGAGCTCTGGAAGTCGGCATAGACATCGTCTTCAACCACCAACATGGCGTATTTTTTTGCCAGTTGCAGCAGTTGCTGGGCCACGACCGGGGCCAGGCTGCTGCCGGTCGGATTGTGGCAAGCGCTGTTGACGAACAGGGCCTTGGGCCGGTGCGTCGCCAACAGGCATTGGAGTGCATCGATGTCCGGGCCGCGCGGTGTCCTGGGCAGTTCGATCATGTCGATTTTATGCAACCTGAGCAGGTCGAACAGCTTTGAATACCCCGGACTTTCCACCACGACGCAGCATCCAGGCTCAAGCAGTGTGCGCACAATCAGGTCCAGGCCGTGGGTCGCGCCCGTGGTGGTCAGGATCAGGTTTTTATCGGCTTGGATATTGAATTGTTTCAGGCGTCTGGACAGTTGCTCCCGCAGAGCGGGGAGCCCCATTGGCGTACTGTAATTGAACAACCCTGCCATATCGGTGCGGGTGACCTGACGGATCGCGTAGCCCAAATCATCGCTTTCACGCCAACTTTCAGGCAGCCCGCCACAGCCCAGCGTCAGTTCCCACTGCGAGCTCTGAGGCACGCTGTCCTGGGTGATCTGCGTGTCTTCCAGCCAGTCTTTGTCAGAGGGCTCGTCGCTGGACGACGGGGGCGGCGCGACGAAAAAACCCGAACCATGGCGCGACGCCAACACCCCTTGGGCCACCAGGCGTTCACACGCTTCACTGACACTGGACTGGCTGAGCAGATTTTCCCGCGCCAGTTGGCGGATGGATGGCAGGCGAGTCCCCGGTTGTACCGCATCCTGTCGAATCCAGCCGGCCAGCGCATCGACAATTTGCTGTACGACAGGCACCAGGGCCTGCCGGTCGATTCTCAACTCCATGAGTAACCAAGCTCCTAAGCAACTGTTTTATCTCCGGAAACAGTTAAGCACAGGCCGCCTCCAGACGATGTACGACAACATCACCAAAACCGCCGATTCTCACCATTTGAAACACATTCAGGGGCTGACACGGGGGATTTTTAAACCCCAAAGAAAAAGCCCACAACAAGTGCGGGCCTAATCCTACAAGCTAAACAAAACGCTCTTCAGAAAGCCGTGACGCCGCCGTCCACCGCCAACGAATGACCGGTGGTGAATGCAGCGCCATCGCTGCACAAATACAGCACCGCGCTGGCGATTTCCTCGACCTTGCCGATGCGTCCTACCGGATGCATGGCGTTGGCGAACTCAGCTTTTTTCGGATCCGCTTCATAGGCACGACGGAACATGTCGGTGTCGATCACCGCCGGGCAAACCGCGTTCACGCGGATTTTCTTCTTGGCGTATTCGATGGCCGCCGATTTGGTCAGGCCGATCACCGCGTGCTTGGACGCCGCATAAATGCTCATCTTCGGCGCCGCCCCCAGGCCCGCCACCGAGGCAGTATTGACGATAGCGCCACCACCTTGAGCCAGCAGCAACGGCAATTGATATTTCATGCACAGCCAGACGCCCTTCACATTGACGCCCATGATGGCGTCGAACTCGTCGAGGGTGCCGTCAGCCAGCTTACCCTTTTCAATTTCGATCCCGGCGTTATTGAAGGCGTAGTCAAGGCGGCCATAGGCATTGATCACTTCGTTCATCAGGTTCTGCACGTCGCTTTCCAGCGTCACGTCGCAGCGCACAAACACCGCTTCACCGCCCGCCTCGCGAATCGACTGCACCGTGCCCTCGCCACCCGCCACGTCCAGGTCGGCCGCCACCACTTTCAGGCCTTCAGCCGCGAATGCCTGGGCCGTCGCACGGCCAATGCCCGCGGCTGCGCCCGTGACCACGGCGACCTGTCCGGAAAACGTCATGCTCATTGTCAAATCCTCGAAGAGTGCGGGAGATGACGCCAGTCTAGTCACAGGTCCGGACGATGCGGCAGCACTATCCAATTGCCGTTTGGGCGTTCATGGGCGCCAGTGATAACAGCCCCGGCGTCATTATCACTGGGTTCGATCGAACTGCATTCGCTGCATCAGCAAACCTTGCGACAAACGCTTCGAAGGTCTATCAACAAGGCTTCATTCATCTTGAGTGCCAGCCATGACTGCCCAGACCAATCGCCAGTTCCTGCTCGCCAAACGCCCGGTGGGCGCTGCGACCCGTGAGACTTTCACCTATCAGCAAGTACCGGTCGGCGAACCGGAAGCCGGTCAGATTCTGGTGAAGAACGAATATCTGTCCCTGGATCCGGCCATGCGCGGCTGGATGAACGAAGGCAAGTCTTACATCCCGCCGGTAGGCATCGGTGAAGTGATGCGCGCCTTGGGCGTAGGCCAGGTGGTTGCCTCGAACAACCCGGGTTTTGCGGTCGGTGACTACGTCAACGGTGCGCTGGGTGTGCAGGATTATTTCCTTGGCGAGCCGCGAGGCTTCTACAAGGTCGATCCGAAACTGGCGCCATTGCCGCGCTACTTGTCAGCACTGGGCATGACCGGCATGACCGCCTATTTCGCCCTGCTGGACGTTGGCGCGCCCAAGGCCGGCGAGACGGTAGTGCTCTCGGGCGCCGCCGGTGCGGTGGGCAGCATCGCCGGGCAGATCGCCAAGATCAAAGGTTGCCGTGTGGTGGGCATCGCCGGCGGGGCCGACAAATGCAAATTCCTGATCGATGAGCTGGGCTTCGATGGCGCCATCGACTACAAGAACGAAGACGTCCATGCCGGCCTCAAGCGCGAATGCCCCAAAGGCGTGGATGTGTACTTCGACAACGTCGGCGGCGACATCCTCGATGCGGTGCTCAGTCGCTTGAACCTCAAGGCTCGCGTGGTGATTTGCGGTGCCATCAGCCAGTACAACAACAAGGAAGCGGTGAAAGGCCCGGCCAACTACCTGTCGCTGCTGGTCAACCGGGCGCGCATGGAAGGTTTCGTGGTCATGGACTATGCCTCTCAGTTCGCCGCCGCAGGACAGGAAATGGCCGGCTGGATGGCCAAGGGGCAGCTCAAGAGCAAGGAAGACATCGTTGAAGGACTGGAGACATTTCCCGAGACACTGACCAAATTGTTCAGCGGGGAGAATTTCGGGAAGCTTGTGCTTAAGGTCTGATACACATCAACTGTGGGAGCGGGCTTGCTCGCGAATGCGGTGTGTCAGCTGGCATAAAGGGCGCCTGACACTGCGTATTCGCGAGCAAGCCCGCCCCCACAAGGGGAAACCCCGGCGTTTAGTCAGGCCAGTTCGGCCACAACCGCCGCCAGTGCCTTGGCTGGATCCGCTGCCTGGCTGATCGGTCGGCCGATCACCAGGTAATCGGAGCCGGCGTCCAGTGCCTGACGCGGGGTCAGGATGCGGCGCTGATCATCCTGAGCACTGCCCGCCGGACGAATCCCCGGAGTCACCAACTGTAGCGACGGATGCGCGGTTTTCAGGGCCTGGGCTTCCAGGGCCGAACAGACCAGGCCGTCCATGCCGGCTTTTTCGGCCAGCGCCGCCAGGCGCAGTACCTGTTCCTGAGGCTCGATATCCAGGCCGATGCCAGCCAGGTCCTCGCGCTCCATGCTGGTCAGCACGGTCACGCCGATCAGCAACGGTTTCGGACCGCTGCGCTGATCCAGCACTTCACGGCAGGCCGCCATCATGCGCAGGCCGCCGGAGCAATGTACGTTGACCATCCACACGCCCATTTCGGCGGCTGCCTTGACGGCCATGGCGGTGGTATTGGGAATATCGTGGAATTTCAAATCCAGGAATACTTCAAAACCCTTGTCACGCAGGGTCCCGACGATTTCCGAAGCGCAACTGGTGAACAGCTCCTTGCCGACTTTGACCCGGCACAGCTTGGGGTCCAACTGGTCGGCCAGCTTCAGGGCGGCGTCACGGGCAGGGAAATCCAAGGCAACGATGATGGGCGTCTGGCAGGCGGACATGAGCGGGCTCTCAGGCAAGTCGAAATCGGCGCGCATTGTAGCGGAACCAGCGCCCGTGCGGGACCCGATGATCGGTAAATCATCATCGTGCCCGGACAGCATGGACGATGCCGGCCTTTGTGTCGAAGTCGATACACTCATGACACGCGCGCAACACGCCCGCACGCTACCGTCTGGCGCCGCACCCCGTCCTTTCAGCGCTTCCCGCCTCGCGGCCCGGAGCCTATGCTGGAGCCACTACCTCGCCGCCTTCTTTGTGGTTGGCAGCTTACCTGGCAGATGATGCACCCATGCAGAACACCCCTGTTGCAAATTCTGGCGATCAAAAAAGCGCCCGACGATGATAAACGCTGGAGCACCCGGGCGTTGATCGTCGATGACGATGTGCCGATCCGTGAGCTGCTGATCGATTATCTGGCCCGTTTCAGCATACGCGCCAGCGGCGTGACCGATGGCGCGGCCATGCGCCTGGCGATGCAGGCTGAGCATTTCGACGTGGTCGTGCTCGACCTGATGCTGCCAGGCGAAGACGGCTTGCAGCTGTGTCGCTGGTTGCGCGCCGAATCAGACATTCCGATCCTGATGCTCACCGCCCGGTGCGAGCCTACCGACCGCATCATCGGCCTGGAGCTGGGCGCCGACGATTACATGGCCAAGCCTTTCGAACCCAGGGAACTGGTGGCGCGGATCCAGACGATCCTGCGCAGGGTGCGCGACGACCGCACCGAGCAACGGGCCAATATTCGCTTCGATAACTGGCGACTCAACAGCGTACTGCGCCAGCTGATCTCCGCCGACGGGCTGGTGGTGCCGCTGTCCAACGCCGAGTTCCGGCTGTTGTGGGTGTTCATCGAACGACCGCGCCGGGTACTGAGCCGCGAACAGTTGCTCGACGCCGCCCGTGGACGCTCCATCGAGGCGTTCGACCGCAGCATCGATCTGCTGGTCTCACGCCTGCGCCAAAAGCTGGGTGACGACCCCAAGGCGCCGCAACTGATCAAGACCGTCCGCGGCGAGGGCTATCTGTTCGACGCCCGAGACATCGGCTGATGCGCTTGCGCCTCGACACCTTGTTCGGCCGCCTGTTTGGCGTGCTGTTATTGGCGATCGTCCTGGCGCATCTGTTGGCCTTTGCCTGGTTTTTTTATTACGGCCCACCACCGCCCCCCGGGCCACCGCCGGAATTCTCCCGGCAAGGCGAAGGTCCACCGCGCTTTAACCCGCCCCCCCAACACACTCCACGTCCCTGGTTCGGAGGCCCGGTGGTACCGCTGACCTTTCAGTTCGTGTGCCTGATCGTCGCCGCCTGGTACGGCGCCAAACTGCTGACCCGGCCCATCCAGCGCCTGAGCGATGCCGCCGAACGCCTGAGCGAAAACCTCGACAGCCCACCGTTGGAGGAAACTGGCCCCCGGGAGGCCCGCCAGGCTGCCCATACCTTCAACCTCATGCAACAGCGAATTCGCGAGCAGGTGCAGCAGCGTTCGCGCATGCTCGGTGCGGTGTCCCACGACCTGCGCACTCCGCTTTCGCGGCTCAAGCTGCGCCTGGAACAGATCGATGACATCAAGCTGCAGGGCCAGATGCGTCAGGACCTGAACGATATGATTGGCATGCTCGACGCCACCCTCACCTACCTGCACGAGCAACGCACCAGCGAAGCGCTGCAATGGATGGACGTGCAGGCCTTGGTGGAATCGCTGAGCGAAAACGCCCAGGACCAGGGTGCCGACGTGCAAGCCAGCGGTGGCTGCGCGCCGCTACAGGTGCAGCCGATGGCATTGCGCTCGTGTATCAACAACCTCATGGACAATGCCTTGCGTTACGCCGGCCATGCGTTGATTGCGCTGGAAGACAAGCGCGACCAGGTAGTGATTCGGGTGATTGACCACGGCCCCGGGATTGCAGCGGATAAACGCGAAGCGGTGTTCGAGCCCTTCTATCGCCTGGAAGGCTCACGCAACCGCAACTCCGGCGGCGTCGGCCTGGGCATGACCATCGCCCGGGAAGCCGCCGAACGCTTGGGCGGGCAGTTGAGTCTGGAAGAAACGCCGGGGGGTGGGTTAACGGCGGTGATCCGCTTGCCGCGCACCTGAAACAACCTCAATCCCATGTGGGAGCAGCGCCGGGGGCTGAATTTGTACACCCGCCGGTACAAACCCCACACACCCACGACAACTGCGCCATCGAGGCTGTATAAGCCGGTACACCCACCGGTTATCCCAGTCCAAGGAGAGCGCTCATGATCGGTAGCGTCAGCAGTTACTCAACCTATACCAGTACCAGCAGTACCGCGAGCAGCAGTGCCCGCAGCCAGCAGTTTCAAAAGGAACTGCTCAGCAAGCTCGACAGCAACGCCGACGGCTCGGTCGATCAGGATGAATTGAGCACGGCCCTGTCGCACAAGAGTGACGACGGCATCCTGGTCAGCCTGAGCGACAATTTCAGCGACCTGGACAGCGACGGCAGCGGTGACCTGAGCAGTGATGAGATAGCCGCGATGGCGCCACCGCCTCCGCCACCACGAGACCAGGCGCCGACGACCGAACTGGCCGATGCGCTGCTCAGCACCCTGGACGCCGACGGTGATGGCGAGGTGAGTAGCGAGGAGCTGAGCAATGGTCTGGCGAGCGCCGGCAGCACTGCCGACAGCCAGGAAATATTCTCGGCCCTGGACGAGAATGAGGACGGTACCGTCAGCCTCGACGAACTCGCCGCCAGCCTCGCCCCGCCACCGCCTCCGCCACAACAGGCCTCCAGTGAGGCGTTGCTCAGCCAGCTCGACGCCGATGCTCAGAGCAGCATCGACACCAGCGAACTGACCAGCGCTGTACAGGCCAACCGCACCGGCGACAGCTCCACCGACCAGACCAACGTCAGTGAAGCGCTGAACAGGATGATCGCCAACCTCAGCCGACAATACTCGCTGGATGATGTCGCCCCCGTGGGGAAATACCTGAATGTGGCGACTTGATTGACCGGCAACCCTGGCTTTTTCAGAGCCAGGCTTGCCTGCCGGATCGAAGCCCACTTGTGGCGAGGGGATCTATCCCCTCGCCACAAAGGTTTGTGCTGGCCTCAGGAGTGGGGTGATCGCGCCTGACTCTTGTTCCAGTCCGTCAGCAAGCTGTAGGCCACCGCCAGCAGGGTCGGACCAATGAACAGCCCAATGAAACCGAAGGCAATCAAGCCACCGAACACCCCCAGCAACACGATCACCAACGGCAGGTTTCCGCCACGGCTGATCAGGTAGGGTTTGAGTACGTTGTCCACGCCGCTGATGATGAAGGTGCCCCAGATCCCCAGGAACACCGCCATCCCGTATTCGCCCTTCCACGCCAGCCATGCCGTGGCGGGGATCCAGACCAGGGGCGGCCCCATGGGAATCAGGCTGAACAGGAAGGTGACGATGCCCAGCACCAATGCCCCCGGTACGCCAGCGATCAGGAAACCAATCAGCGCCAGCACCGCCTGGGCCGCCGCAGTGCCGATCACGCCGTTGACCACACGCTGCACCGTACCGGCCACCAGTTCGATGTAGTAACCGGCACGGTCGCCGATCAGACGCTCCAGCAACCCGTGCACGAACACCGCCAGGCGCGGACCGTCACGGTAGAAAAAGAACACGAACACAATGCTCAGGGCCAGTTCGAGAATGCCACCGCCGATTTGGGCACTGCGGGCCAACAGCCAGTTGCCGACCTGACCCAGATACGGCCTGACGGAGACCATCATGGCTGCACCTTGCTGATCGATGCTGTTCCAGATACCCACCAACCGTCCGCCCACCAGCGGCAGGCCCGCCAGCCATACTGGCGGATCGGGCAGGCCTTCGACCTGCACATTCTTGATAAATGCCGTGGCATCGCGCACATGATCGGCCAGGTTGAAGCCCAGCCACACCAGTGGCACCGCCACCAGCACCATCCAGCCCACGGTCAGCAAAGCCGCAGCCAGCGACTCGCGACCATTGACCCAGCGGGTCAGCAGGCGCATCAGCGGCCAACTGGCAAACGCCAGCACCGCGCCCCAGAACAGCGCCGACCAGAACGGAGCCATCACCCAGAAGCTTGCACCGAACAACACCAGGAGCAGGATCTGCACCAACAGCCGATCGTTATTGAGCATGTCAGGTCTCGAAATAGAAACAGGGCCGGGCTGACGGCGCGAAGCACGTCGCCCGAAACAGCTTAACGCAGCAGCTCAAGATGCAGGCCCGCCGCATCGCCCCTGGCGGCCTCCATTCGCGCCGCCCGGACACCCTGGGCAATCAGTGCCTGCCGCCAGGCCTCGGCCTGGGGACCGCCGACAGTCACCCGAAGGCCCGTGTCCAGGTTCAGCGCCCGGGACAGCAGGCGCAACCAGGTTTCGTCCGGCTCACCGACCAGGCGCGGCAAGTCCAGCACGCCGGTGTCCTTGAGCTGGCGCAACAGCGTGGCCGATGTGGGCAGCAGGCTTCCCAGCGAGGCGTTTGCCTCGAACTGTTCGACGTGCAGGTAGGCCTTGCGATTGCCACGAGTAATGCCATACAGCGCAATCAGCGTGTTGTCCGCGGGCGGCGCCAGGCGCAGCAGCAGGTAAGCCTGACCGTTATCGGCGCCGTAGAGCTTGGCATTGCCAAACACTTCGTTGGCCCAAAGGCTGCTTTCGCCGCAATCACGGGCCTGGCACCAGAACAACAGTTGCGCGTCCTGCTTCTGCAAGGCTTCGCGGGCGGCGGTAAAGGCCTGGGTGGCGGAGTGTTCCGGCGGCAGTTCGTAGGTCACCGACGTGGTGTTGCCACGGGCATCGACCTGGCCGTCGAAACGCAACTGGCCGCTGATCTTGCGGATCGAACCCAGGGGATAAATCCGCTCCAGGTCAGTGGTTTGCCGGTAATCGACAATTTGCGCGTCGGGCATGCGGGGCACCCGCTCCAGGTCCCGACTGCCGGGAACATCGGCGGCAAACGATGCCGGGCTGAAGCAGGCCAGCGTAAGCAAGGCGAGTGAATGAATGGATAATTTCATCGGATCGGCATGGCCTGGGTCTCTGGGGTGAGGCCGGTGTCATCAATGCGCTGCGAGGCCGCTAAACAGAGATCTGTCATGGTTGTCTCCCTTTTTCAACCCGCCCAGCCTCGACAGTTGCCGGGCGCAAGTCAAGAAACGGTGAAGAACCGATTGAAACAGTCTGCTACAAGCGCGGCGCCAGCCTCGTCGTTCAGGTGCAAATGATGACCGCCGGGCAACCGTTCATGACTGAAGGGTAGACGCTCCAGCAACTCAGGGTGTCGGGCAAGCATGCCGTCGGCAGCCACCACCAGATGCGCCGGACAAGCGACCCGCGCCACGAAGGCCATGGCCTGCTCATCGGTCAGGCGTAGCGGCGATGGCAAGGTCAGGCGATTGTCGGTGCGCCAGGTGTAGCCTCCCGGCACCGGCATCAGGCCGCGCTGGGCCAGCAACTCGGCGGCTTCGCGGCTGACCGCCACCAGCCCTTTCATGCGGGCCTCAATGGCCCGGTCGAGGGTTTTGTAGACCGGTTTTCGTTTTTGTTGCAAATCCAGCTGCGCCTGCAGGGCCATGCCCATGCGTTCAGCGGCATTTTCGCCTTTGTCCGTGGGAGGGATCACCCCGTCGATCAGCCCCAGGTGCGTGACCCGTTCGGGCAACGCGGCGGCGAGCACCAGCGAGACGATGGCGCCCATGGAATGCCCCAGCAGGGCGAAACGCGCCAGGCCCAGTTGTTCGGCGACTTGCAGCACATCATGGGCATAGTCCCACAGGGCATAGCCGGCACCGGGCGGACGATGCCCGGAGTGACCGTGACCGGCCATGTCCAAGGCAATGACCCGCAGGCCCTCAAGCCGGGGGGCCAGCCGGGCGAAGCTGTTGGCGTTGTCCAGCCAGCCGTGCAAGGCGATCACCGGCCGGCCATCCTCCGGTCCGAACAGGTGGGCTGCCAGTTCAATGTGGGGCAGGCTCAGGCGGACTTCTTCGACCACACTCATAAGCTGCGCCCTTCCCAACGCTGAAAAAGCTCCTTGAGCAGCCTGGCCGTATCCTGAGGACGTTCCAGAGGAAACATGTGGCCGCCGGGCATGCTCAGGGATTCGCCATGGGGCATTCGCCCCACCGAACGAGTGTGATGACGCATCACCACGCGACTCTGCCGGCCGCGCACCACCGCCAGCGGCACTTTGAGCATACGGGCCCGCCCGGGACTGGTGTGCGGCACGCCGCGGTAAATGCTGATCTCCGTGGCCGGATCGAAGCGCAGCCGCAAGCGGTCGCCGACTTGCTGCAAACCATGTTGCAGGTAGGCGTCAAAGCATTCCGGGTCGAACCCACGAAACAGCGTCTTGGCGGAAAAATACTGCCGGGCCGATTCCAGGTCAGTGAACTCTTCACGCCGACCCAACGTCCGTCCCGCCGGAGTCAGGCGATCGATGAACCCCAGGCGCTTGGCGGCCAGGATCACCCACTGATCGGCACGGGTCAGCACCGGCGAATCGAGCATCACCACACCACGATATAACTGGGGACAGCGCAATGCGGCGTGCAGATGCAGAACGCCACCCAGGGAATGGCCGACGCCCCACACCGGTTCAGGTTGTTGTTCCAGATGATGGATGAGTTCGTCCACCAGGTTGTGCCAGTTATCGTCCGCCGGAAAACGCGGGTCATGGCCGTGCAATTCCAGGTGCGCGACCTCGTACTGCGGCGCCAGCGCGGCGAACAGCTTGCCGTAGGTGGCCGAGGGAAAACCATTGGCGTGGGCGAAAAACACCTGTTGCGACATGACAGTGGATCCATGGGGAAACTGCCAACGATTGTCCGCACAACCCGGTGGCGCGGCAATGACCGTAACTGACAGGAATGATGACAGTCGGGCTTGGGCTATGGGGCTATGGGGCTATCAAGCTGTCAGCACTGCCCATGTGGCGAGGAGACTTGTGGAGCAAGGCTTGCCCGCGATGCAGACGCTGGGGTGGATCAGGTGTTGCGCGTCGACACCATCGTGGGCAAGCCTTACTCCCACAGAAGATCCCCTCACCGCAGGATTGCGTCCAGCTAGAGCGTCAACGTGCCGGCGGCTGCTCGCCCAGCGGCACCACGGCCATGGTCAGGCGCGACACGCAGTTGACCTTGCCCTCGTCGTTGGTCAGGCGGATGTCCCAGACCTGGGTGGTGCGGCCCAGATGGATCATCCGGGCAGTGGCCGTCACCCGACCGCTGCGCACACCGCGCAAGTGATTGGCATTGATCTCCAGACCCACGCAATAGAACTTGCTGGTGTCCACGCACAGATAGGCGGCCATGGACCCGACCGTTTCAGCGAGCACCACCGACGCACCGCCATGCAACAGGCCGAATGGCTGATGGGTGCGGTGATCGACCACCATGCTGGCGGTCAGGGATTCGTCGTCGAAAGATTCGAAACGAATGTCCAGCACTTCGCTGATGGTGTTTTTACTTTTGAGGTTCAGTTGCTCAATGTTGGGGGTGGTGCGCCACAGACTCATCGTTGCCCTTCCTTTATGATTTTCAGGGTGCTCAATCTTATGGGTGCTTGATGCTCTTGAGCGCCATAGCCCCAGCCAAGGGCAGATCGCCCGCAAGCTCCGCCAGCCCGGCTGTTTGCACCTGCTCCGGTTGCTGCAAGTGCCCATGCTGGAGAAAACCCAGCAAGCTGCCCACCAGCGGGTTATGACTGACCAGCAGTACATCATCCTGATCCTTGAGGTGTTCCAGGACGGTTTGCGGCCGGGTCTCCGGGGTGAGCCAGTCCACGGTGATCAGCGCCGGTTCGAAACCCAGCGCTTCACGCACCAGTTGCGCGGTCTGCTGGGCGCGCACATAAGGGCTGGCGTAGATGGCCCGCAACGGCTCGCCCATCAACCGGCCAGCGCTGCGCAGCACCTCTTCACGACCATGCAGGGTCAGGGTCCGCTCGGGATCGGGACGGGCACCATGAGGCTCGGCCTCACCATGACGCAATACCCAAAGTTTCATAGTTTCGGCTCCTCGTCCCGAACCGGATGCGGGGCCGGAGCCACGGCGTGAGGCGCTTCACCTTCCGGCGTGCGCGGGGTTGGCCAGTCCGCGAATGGCCAGGGCTTCTGGTCGCTGTGGAAGGTGCCGAAACGGCCGATCTGCGCCAGGAACTGGCTCAGGCTGTCACCAAAGTTCATCAGGCTGGCACTCGGCGCGCCATAGATCAGCCGGTAGATCAGTTGCACCAGTACCACGGCGCCCAGGATGAATTGCGCCACCTGCCAGACCAGCAGGTAAATCACCATCCACAACACACGCAGCAGGATGGACTCGTATCGGGCCTGCCCTTTTGGATCGTTCATGGTTTGCTCCTGCTTCTGATCAATTGAGGCTCAGTTGAAGCCACTGGTGGAAATGAAATCGACGTCGGTCTTGGGTTCGCCACGCATCAACAGTTCGATCACCTGTTCCAGCGTGCGCCCTTCGAACAGAATCGCATGCAACCCCGCGACCAGTGGCATGTAGACCCCAGACTCCTGAGACTTGGCCTTGAGTACCTTGAGCGTATTCACCCCTTCGGCCACTTCGCCCAGACGCGACACGGCCTCTTCCAGGCTCAACCCCTGACCGAGGGCGAAGCCGACCTGGTAGTTGCGGCTCTTGGGGGAGGAACAGGTGACGATCAAATCGCCGACCCCGGCCAGCCCCAGGAAGGTCATGGGATTGGCGCCCTGGCTGACGGCAAAGCGGGTCATTTCCGCCAGGGCCCGAGTAATCAGCATGCTCTTGGTGTTTTCCCCCATGCCCAGCGCCACCGCCATGCCGGCGATGATTGCATAGACGTTCTTCAGCGCCCCGCCCAGTTCCACACCGAAACGGTCGGCGCTGGCGTAGACCCGAAAGGTGCGGCCATGCAGCGCGGCCTGGACCCGCTGACACAGCTCTTCGTCTTCACTGGCGACCACGGTGGCGGTCAGGGCGTGCTCGGCGATCTCGCGCGCCAGGTTCGGCCCGGAAATCACGCCGATTCGAGCCTTCGGGGCGATCTCTTCGAGAATCTCGCTCATCAGCTTGAAGGTCTGGGCTTCGATCCCCTTGGTCAGGCTCACCAGCAATTTGCCGCTCAAGCGTTCGGCATGGGGCGCCAGGACCGAACGCAAGGCGCTGGACGGCAAGGCGACAAAAAACAGGTCGCAGTCTTGCAAAGTCGCCTGCAAGTCAGTCACCGGCTCAACTTCAGGGCGGATCTTGATGCCCTTGAGGTAACGCGGGTTCTCGCGATTGATCCGGATGGCCTCGGCCTGCTCCGGGTCACGCATCCATTGGCGTACCGGGTGGCCGTTCTCGGCCAGCAGATTGGCCACGGCGGTACCGAAACTCCCGCCCCCCAGGACCGCAATCGGGCGCTGTTCAGTCATATGCAATCCGTTCATCCATACCAAGTGGCAATGCCGGGCATTATACGGAGCAGCCGGATCGCGACCAGCCCCGACTACAATTACCGGCAGTTGTAGGAAGCTGACCATCAATTCCTAGGAAAATGCTGTCAACGTGAATGGAAAAGTCGCTCACCTCGGTTAACATGCCCGCCATCCTTTCCCGAATCAAAGGCTGTGTCGTGTTCGTTGGCCCTTCCCGTTCAGGCTCGTCGCTACTATTGGCGCTGTTCATCAGCCCGCCAGTGCTGGCCGACGACTTGTTCGTCGACAGCCAGCCCCTGCCCCAAGTGTTGACGGCCACGCGCCTGAAGCAATCGCCGGCGGCGGTCCCCGGCAGCATGACCGTGCTGGACAGCGAATTGATCAAGGCCAGCGGCGCCCGGGACATCAGCGAACTGCTGCGCCTGGTGCCAGGCATGATGGTCGGCAATATCAGCGGCAACCAGGCTGCCGTGAACTACCACGGCACCAACGCCACCGAAGCCCGGCGCATGCAGGTGCTGATCGATGGCCGCTCGGTGTATCGCGCCGGCCTGGCCACGGTGGACTGGAGCGATATTCCGGTGGCCATGGAGGACATCGAGCGGATCGAAGTCTTCCGCGGCCCCAACACCGTCAGCTACGGCGCCAATGCCCTGATGGCGGTGGTCAATATCATCACCCGCGCTCCGGCCGACAGCCATGGCACGCGCCTGAAAATCACCCGTGGCGAGCGTGGCATCAGCGACTGGTATGCCAGCCAGGGCAGCGGTTGGGAGGGCGGTGACCTGCGGCTCTCATTGTCCGGCCAGGAAGACGACGGCTTTGACAGTAACCGCAACGGCACCGATTACCGCGACAGTCGACGCTTGAACCGTTTCAACCTGTCCGTCAGCCAGACCCTGAACGAACAGCAGAGCATCGACTGGCAACTGAACGCCAAGGACGGGACCAATCAGCGGCCTTATACCTACCGTCCAGTGTTCGCCGGGATTACAGCCGCCGGGGATAATTCCGATGTTGTCGCCAAGGACTACGCCGGTTCGCTGCGCTGGAACCTGGACCTGAATCCCAACCACAGCCTTTATGTACAAGGCTCGATTCAGCACTGGGATCGCCAGCAGACCTGGCGTGCGTGCGATGCCGAGGTATCCTTCAGCCCGCAGTTGACCGATCTGTGGTTGCTCAACCCTAACTACGCCGAGAAGCTGGCGCGTAATATTCCCAGCTTCACCGGCACCGGTGCGCCACCCGGCACCCCACAGGAACAGGCGCTGGCCAATCAGGTGCTCGATCAATGGCGCAACGGCGCCTCGCAAACCCTGTGCGGCGATATCGACCAGAGCGCCCGTGAGTCGCGCTACGACCTGGAAATCCAGGACACCCTGAGCCTGTCCGACAGCCTGCGACTGGTCACCGGGGCAAACTATCGCTACGACCGGGCCAACTCCGAGACGTACTTCAACGGCACGCTGGACGACACCACCTGGCGCTTGTTCGGTCAGCTGGAGTGGCGGGCCAGCGAGCACTGGCTGGTACAGGGCGGTGCGATGTTCGAAGACACCCACCTGACCGGCAGCTCGCTGACGCCGCGGGTGGCGGTCAACTACCTGATCACCCCGCGTCATGGCCTGCGGGCGGTGTACTCCGAGGCGGTGCGCTCGCCGGACATGTTCGAGAACAATGTCAATTGGAGTTATCAGGTCACCAACCTCAAGCCCACCGCCTTCGGCCAGAGCAGCGCCCGTTACTTTGTCCAGACCCGAGGCCCAGGGAACCTGGACCAGGAACACATGCGCTCCCGGGAACTGGGCTACAACGGTTATTTCATGAACCTGGGGCTGGCGGTCGATGTGAAGCTGTTCCATGACGAAATCACCGGCATGATCAGCGAACCCCTGCGCAACAATCAGTACATAGCCAGCAACGCCAATGAATCACAGTTTTCCGGGGCCGAAACCCAACTCGACTGGCGCATCACCAGCGCCGACCGCCTGCGCCTGACCTATGCCTACGTCGATGCCCTGGCCAGTAACGCCCTCGACGAACAGCCGACCGCCCGCAACAGCGGTTCGGCCGGCTGGCTGCGGGACTGGGGCCGAGGCTGGAACAGTGCAGTGTTCTATTATGGCGCCGACGACCTGAACGGCTATCGCTTTGAACGAATCGACACCCGTCTCTCCAAACGCATTCCTTTGGGCAAGGCCAACCTGGAACTGGCGGGCGTCCTGCAACAGCGCCTCGACAACCAGCCCACCACGTTTGTCGACAACCGCTACGACTCCCGCCACGTCCTGTATTTCACCGCGGAGTTGTCGTTCTAGATGTTCCGGGCTCGATCGCGCAAGACGCCCTTTCGTGGCCGCCTGCCGCTGGCGCTGTGCCTGGTGCTTGCAGGCTGGCTGGCAACGATCGAGGCCCGGGCTGCCGAGATTGTACTGACCGGCGTGCATAACAGCCCTGGTGTGCAGTCTTTCACCCAGGCCCTGAAGGCCCTGCGCCCCGAGGACAAAGTCAGGTTTACGCCTCTGGCCAGCCTGCCGGCGCCCGGCAAACTGCCACGCAATGTCCGCCTGATCTTGCTTGACCTGCCCAGTCTCGACTGGCGCCTGCAGGAAACTCACGGGCCGGCCACCCTGGTATTGCGAATCAGCCGCCAACAAGCCCGGGACCGCCTGGGCGAGACAACGCCCGATCACCTGAGCCTGTTGTGGAGCGATCCACCGCAGGCGCGGCAATTGCGCCTGATTCGCGCGATCCTTCCGCAAATGCGCAGGGTCGGCGTGCTGTTCGACGAGCACAGCGAATTCCTGCTCAAAGAAATCCGCCAGGCAGCGACGCCGTTGGGCCTGGAGATCGTGAGTGAACGCTGGGACGACACCAGTGACAGCCGCCCTCTGCAAAAACTGCTGCGCAACAGCGATGTGCTGCTGGGGCTCGACGACCCCGATCTGTACAACCCCAAGACGGTAAAAAACCTGTTGCTCAGCAGCTACGCCCGGCAACGTGCGCTGATCGGGCCCAATGCTGCTTTCGTCAAGGCCGGCAGCCTGGCCAGCACCTACAGCGACCAGGAAGACTGGCTGGCAATTCTCGACGACTTGCTTGACCGCCCCGCCACCACCTGGCCCCGCACCCTGTATCCGGCCCGCTTCAAAGTCCTGAGCAACCAACAGGTCGCCCGTTCACTGGGAATCGAACCGATTAACGCCGAATCCGTCGCTGCACAGTTGGCCGAAGGAGAACAACGCCCATGACCTTGCGTCGCCGTTGGGACATCAATACCCGCACCCAGCTTATCGCCCTCGGCCCGGCATTGCTGCTGACGGTGCTGTTGATCAGCTTCTTTACCTTCGTGCGAATCCAGGACCTGCGCCAGGAACTCAACCACACCGGGCAGTTGATCGCCAACCAACTGGCCCCTGCCACGGAATATGGGGTGATCTCGGGCAACAACGAGGTGCTGGAAAGCCTGCTCACCGCCACGCTGGCCACGCCTCATGTGCGTTTTCTCGAGGTGCAAGACAGCACGGATCGGGTTGTGGTGTATGTCGAGCAACCCGCGCAAAGCCGCAATCATTCCCAGCAGATCGAGGTTTTCCAGGCGCCGGTTCGCCTGCAGCGCATTGCCTTGAACAATGATTTTCTGCAAGGCAACAGCACGACCATCGAGGCGCCCGGTGAGGATTACCTGGGCCGGGTGATCGTCGGCATGTCCAGTGACGCTTTCAGCCAGCGGCAGCAGGAAATCCTGCTCAAGGCCGCAATCCTGGCGCTGTTCGCCCTGCTGTTCACCTTTCTGGTGGCACGTCGCCTGGCATCCAACCTGTCCCGGCCAATACGCGACATCGGCAACGCAGTCATGGCGATCCAGCAAGGCGACTACAGCACGCCGCTGCCCATCGTCGACGATGCCGAACTGGGGGCCTTGTCGCGGCATATCAACAATCTGGCCGACGGTCTCGAGCAAGCCAGCCGTGAACAGCACCAGGCCATGGCGCAGTTGATCAAAACCCGGGAAGAGGCGGAAAAGGCCAACAGCGCCAAATC
The DNA here is from genome assembly GCF_030687835.1 of Pseudomonas hefeiensis. NCBI lineage: Bacteria > Pseudomonadati > Pseudomonadota > Gammaproteobacteria > Pseudomonadales > Pseudomonadaceae > Pseudomonas > Pseudomonas hefeiensis. The sequence continues at coordinate 1,760,083 of NZ_CP117449.1, read as the reverse complement.
CGAATTCCTGGCAATGATGAGCCATGAACTGCGCACCCCCATGAACGGTGTACTGGGCATGCTGCAACTGCTGGAAACCACCGAAATGACGGAGGAGCAGTTCGAGTACACGGCGCTGGCCAGCGAATCCACCGAGCACCTGTTGAAGGTCATCAACGACATCCTCGACTTCTCGCGCATTGAGCGCTCGGCCCTGGAGCTGGAGCACATCCCGTTCAATCTGGCGGAGCTGGTTGCCAGTTGCGCCCAGGCGTTCCAGCACAGCGCCGCGCAACGCAAGCTGGGCCTGGACCTGCTGATCCCTGACGACATGCAGGCTTTACAGGTGCAAGGCGATCCGACGCGGATCCGGCAGATCCTGGTCAACCTGATCGGCAATGCCCTGAAATTCACCGAGCAAGGCAGCGTCACCGTGCAATGCCAGTGGCAGGCGCTGGATCACGAACTCCTGTGGTTTACCTGCACGGTGCGCGACAGTGGCATCGGGATTGCGACCGAAAGCCTGGAGCGCATGTTCGATGCCTTCCAGCAAGCCGACAGTTCGATTTCCCGGCGCTACGGTGGCACCGGTCTGGGGCTGCCGATTGCCCGCACCCTGGCTGAGCGCATGGGGGGCACATTGCGCGCCCAGAGCGAAGAGGGCCGGGGTTCGGTGTTTACCCTTGAGATCCCTCTGGCCCTGTCGCAAAAGGCACCGATGACCCTGGCGCCAAGGCTGCCCGACGGTAGCGGCAGCGGTCATGGCGAGGGTCGCAATGTGCTGCTGGTGGAAGACAATCCCGTGAACCAGACCGTGATCGAAGCCATGTTGCGCAGTCTGGGGTTCACCGTCAGCATCGCCGCTGACGGCGCCCAGGCTATCCGTAGCGCCGAAAGCCTGATGTTCGAGGCCATCCTGATGGATTGCCGGCTGCCTATCATCGATGGCTACGAAGCCACGCGACAGATCCGCCAGTTACCCGGCTGCGGCGAGGTGCCGATCATTGCCCTGACAGCCAATGCGCTGCAGGGCGATCGCGAAGCCTGTCTCGCGGCGGGCATGAACGATTACCTGGCCAAACCGTTCAAAAGAGCTGATCTGCAGCAAATTCTGCAGCGCTGGGTGCGTTAGTGCAGGCGTTTAAACCATCTGCGACTGGCGTGAAAGGCGAAAGTGCGGCAGTCTTAAGCACCCGAACAAGTCCCGATTGGGGCTTGAATAAAAATTTCAGTGCACAGGTGTACATTCATTTCCTGTGTGCTGTGACTTTCACTACAACGCAATAGTCTATGAGTAGGCTGTCGATTCGAGGCATGAACGCTTCGATCGGCCGGGAAGATTTGCCCCACCCTGCCGCATGGGACTATTGAGGAGCTCGCATGACCAAACAAGACGCCTTTACTCGGGAAGACCTGCTGCGCTGCAGTCGCGGTGAGCTGTTCGGCCCAGGTAACGCGCAACTGCCCGCCCCGAACATGCTGATGGTGGATCGCATCACCCATATCAGCGAAGAGGGTGGCAAGTACGGCAAAGGTGAATTGGTCGCCGAGCTGGACATCACTCCTGACCTGTGGTTTTTCGCCTGCCACTTCGAAGGTGATCCGGTGATGCCGGGCTGCCTGGGCCTGGATGCCATGTGGCAATTGGTCGGCTTCTTCCTCGGCTGGCAAGGCCTGCCGGGCCGCGGTCGCGCCCTGGGTTCGGGCGAAGTGAAGTTCTTCGGTCAGGTTCTGCCGACCGCCAAGAAGATTACCTATAACATTCATATCAAACGCGTCCTCAAGGGCAAGCTGAACATGGCCATTGCCGATGGTTCGGTAGCTGTGGATGGTCGCGAGATCTACACCGCCGAAGGCCTTCGGGTCGGCGTTTTCACCTCCACTGACAACTTCTAAGGGTTATCCGCATGCGCCGCGTCGTTATCACTGGTCTGGGCATCGTTTCGTGCCTAGGCAATGACAAAGAGACCGTCTCCGCTAACCTGCGTGCAAGTCGCCCTGGCATCCGGTTCAATCCGGAATATGCCGAAATGGGTCTGCGTAGCCAGGTTTCCGGCTCCATTGACCTTCCCCTCGAAGAGCTGATCGATCGCAAGATCTACCGTTTCGTCGGCCATGCGGCGGCTTACGCCTACCTGGCCATGAAGGACGCCATCGCTGACTCCGGCCTGACCGAAGAGCAGGTGTCCAACCCGCGCACCGGTCTGATCGCCGGTTCCGGTGGAGCCTCCACCTTGAACCAGATGGAAGCGTTGGACATCCTGCGCGAAAAAGGCGTCAAGCGTGTCGGCCCGTACCGTGTCACGCGGACCATGAGCAGCACCGTTTCCGCCTGTCTGGCCACGCCATTCAAGATCAAGGGCCTGAACTACTCCATCGCCTCTGCCTGCGCCACCAGCGCCCATTGCATCGGCAACGCCATGGAGCAGATCCAGATGGGCAAGCAGGACGTCGTGTTCGCTGGCGGCGGTGAAGAAGAACATTGGAGCCAGTCGTTCCTGTTCGACGCCATGGGCGCCCTGTCCAGCAAGCGCAACGACACCCCGGAAAAAGCTTCCCGCGCCTACGATGCCGACCGTGACGGCTTCGTCATTGCTGGCGGCGGCGGCATGGTGGTGGTAGAGGAGCTGGAACACGCTCTGGCCCGTGGCGCAAAAATCTACGCGGAAATCGTCGGCTACGGCGCCACTTCCGACGGCTACGACATGGTCGCTCCAAGCGGCGAAGGCGCCATCCGCTGCATGCAGATGGCCATGTCCACCGTTGACACGCCCATCGACTACCTGAACACCCACGGCACTTCGACCCCGGTCGGTGACGTGGCGGAGATGAAAGGCGTGCGCGAAGTATTCGGCGCCAACGCCCCGGCCATCAGCTCCACCAAGAGCCTGTCGGGTCACTCCCTGGGCGCCGCTGGCGTTCACGAAGCGATCTACTGCATGTTGATGATGGAAGGCAACTTCATCGCCGGTTCGGCCAACATCGAGGAACTGGACCCGGAAGTGGCCGACCTGCCGATTCTGACCAAAACTCGCGAAGACGCCAAAATCGACACCGTAATGAGCAACAGCTTTGGCTTCGGCGGCACCAACGCCACCTTGGTACTGAAGCGCTGGCAGGGCAAGTAAGCCCCGCCGCAACGCCACACACAAAAACGCCCCGACTGGTTCGGGGCGTTTTTTTGCCTGGCAAATATGCCTGAGTTCTATGTGGGAGCGGGCTTGCTCGCGAATGCAATGTTTCAGCTGACAAATATGGTGCCTGACACACCGCATTCGCGAGCAAGCCCGCTCCCACATGAGGCCTACAGTGGATGGAATTCAGCGCACCACAAACCGCTGCTGCGCCAGCAATCGATCACCCTGGAACACCATGAACCGCCATTCCCCCGGCACCACTTCGTGGCTTTCGGTGAATTCGTAGGCCATCACATCCTGAGGCGCACCGGGCACCAGTTTCTGGGTGACTTCGAATTTATCGTGGCGCACGCCATCAGGGGTGCGAATGCCTGGCGTGAAGTACAACAGGGTCAATGGCTGGTCGTCAGCCACCTTGCCCACCAAGCGGTAGCGCAGGCCGAACTTGGTGCCCAGCTTGGCCGGCACACTTTCAGTCTCGCGGATCTGCTCGTTGCTGCGGCGCAGAACCCGCTCCCCCGATTGCAGTTCAGCTTGAGGTCCTTCGAAGATACCGTACTCCACCGGGCCTTCGACACGAACTTCTGCCTGGGCCAGGCCGCAGACCGACAACAGCGCGACCAGTGCGCTTGAACGGGTGAGGTGCATAGTGCGCTCCTTGATTGAGATGAGCGCGAGGGTATGACGCGGGGGTGACAGGCTGATGACAAAGCGATGGTCACCTTGTGCACTGATAGCTTCTGTGGGAGCAAAGCTTGCTCGCGATGCACCCTCCCCCATTGCGAAATTGTAAGACCTTCATCGCGGGCAAACCTTGCTCCCACATAACACCGCCAGGAAATTATCCCGAGCCACTTTCCTCGCCACACCTTCCGGTAGCGCATCCAGGAACGAATCAAAGCTGCGTAATTCCTTACCGACGTTGTCGAAACGTCCCACTACATCTGACCCCAACATGAAGCGTTCCGGGAAGCGCTCCACCAGCTTGATCCACGCCTCGCGGGGCTTGCCCGCCTCGTCCAGCAAGTACGGCGTGAGCACGCTCCAGGACAGGTCTATGTACAGGTTCGGATAGCTCTCCAGCATCCGGGTCAGTGTCGGCAACAGAAAATCCAGCCGCGTCTGGTGACGATGGATCTCCATGCTGGTGCCGGCATGCGCCCAAATGAACCGCGTGTGGGGATGATTACGCAGCGGCTCTTCAATTTCCGGCAAATACAGCGCATTTTTCTCACGCTTGGAGGTGATGTTGGAGTGCAGCAGCACCGGCAGATCGTTCTCTGCCGCCAGATGATAGATCCGCGTCATGGCCTCGTTGTTGGCCCGCGGGGTATCGCCCGAAGTCAGCGCCGTCAGGTCGTCATGGCGGGTGAACACCTCACCAATGCCTTGCCACAACCCCGGATAGAGATCGAGCATGCGCTGGATATGCATGGCGGAGTTCTTGTCGTTGGGGTTGAAGCCGGACAAAAAAGGATGAAAGTGCTGACGTTGTTCAGCGGTCAACTTGCTCACCGCCGCCGCGACAATCACATCGGTGGCGCTGTACCAATAGGCGTCCGCATCGTCACCGGCGTAGTAACGCGGGCGTTTTGGCTCGTCCTCATGCCATTTCTTGGCCACCGGTATGCCGGAAATCATCACATGCTCGATGCGATTGTCGGCCATCGCCTTCAGTAACTCGGGCATGCCGGCAGTCTCCTGAAAGAAATCGACGTAATGCAGGTGCGCATCGCTGTAGGTATATTCGCGGGCCATGACGCCGCTGCTCGAAACGGCCAGCAGCCAGGCGAAGATCAGACGGGTCAAGGGCACGGGCGGACTCCAGAAGGCTATGAACAGGATAGACCCCGACCGTCCCGTCCGGGTTCAAGGCCCATGTGCCGCAAGGTGTCACAGCGGGTTATGCTTTACCCATCCGTTGTTCAACCTGGAAGACATCATGATCATGCCCCTGACCATTCGCCCACGCGCAGAAGATGTGGAAGGCCAGCCGATTCTTCGCCCACTGCCGTCCGCCAAGTGTCGCAGCGTCGGACCGTTCGTGTTTTTCGACCACATGCTGCAAACCTCCTACAAGGCCGGTCAAGGCATGAACATTCGTCAGCATCCCCACATCGGGTTGTCGACCCTCACCTACCTGTTCGAAGGGAAACTCCAGCACAAGGACAGCCTTGGCTCCGATCAAATAGTCGATGCAGGGGACGTCAGCTGGATGACCGCGGGCAGCGCCATTGCCCATGTCGAGCGCACGCCCGAGACACTGCTGGGCAGCGATTTCATCATGCATGGCTTGCAAGTCTGGCTGGCCTCGCCCCAATCCCATGAACAGGGACCTGGACACTACAGCCATCATCCGGCACACACCCTGCCGGTCAGCGATAACCTGGGGATAAAAATCCGGATGATCGCCGGGTCGGGTTTTTGCCTGCAATCGCCAGTCCCGACGCTGTCCCCTACCCTGTACGCCGAGCTGAACCTGCAAACCGCAACAACCCTGCTGATTCCCACTGAGCATGAAGAGCGGGCACTGTATCTGCTCAGCGGTGAGGCACAGCTAGACGGTGAACCACTGGAACCCCACTCGTTAGTGGTGCTCCCGGCCGGGGAGGAAATGACGCTGTTCGCCGACAGCGACTGCCATGCCGTGCTGTTCGGCGGTGCGCCACTGGACGGGCCACGACGGATGAACTGGAATTTCGTCTCCAGCGATCCGGCGCGAATAGACGAAGCCCGCCGGCGTTGGGCGGCCGGGGACTGGCCGACCGTGCCGGGGGAAAGTGAGCGGATTGAGTTGCCCTGAATCCAAGAATGTCTGGGCTGCCCCCTTCGCGAGCAAGCCCGCTCCCACATTTGATCTCTGGCGAACACAGCATCTGTAAACGTCGCGATCCACTGTGGGAGCGGGCTTGCTCGCGAAGGGGCCGGCCCAGACAACAGAAAAACCAGACTTAATCCGACTCAGCCCCTGAGCACTTCATCCAGCAAATTATGCATCGACCTGAACGCCCGTGCGGCAACCTTGGCGTCGTACATCATCTTGCCCGGGACATTAGCCTCTGGATCGGTGAACGAATGCACCGCGCCACCGTAGCTCAGCAGTTGCCAATCCACCCCGGCGGCGTTCATTTCGTCTTCAAAGGCCGGCAGTTGCTCTTTAGGCACCAACGGGTCCGAGGCGCCATGCATGACCAGCACCGCCCCCTTGATGTTCTGCGCATCCGCCGGATCGGGTGTGTCCAGGGTGCCATGGAACGAGATGGCGGCCTTCAACGCTGCGCCTGTGCGCGCTAGCTCCAGGGAGCAGCAACCACCGAAGCAGAAGCCGAACGTGGCAAGTCTGGACGCATCGACCTGCGCCTCACCCTGACTTTGCAGCTGCTCGAACGCCGCCTGCATGCGCTTGCGCAACAAGGCACGGTCATTCTTGAGCGGCATCATCGCCGCGGCGGCTTCATCGGCATTGGTCGGGCGCACCTCCTGGCCATAGAGATCGGCGATCAGCACAACATAGCCGTTGGCCGCCACCGACTTGGCGATTTCCTCGGCCCCCGCCCCTACGCCCATCCAATTGGGCGCCATCAACAAACCCGGGCGCGAGCCCTGCTGGCTTACGTCGAAGGCCAGGCGGCCCTCATAGGTTTGACCATCGATCTGATACACCAGCGAACGAACCGTAACCTGACTCATGACGGACTCCTCTTGAAACGGAACACCAGAAATGAAAAAACCCGCCGAAGCGGGTTTTTCCTGCACTTGATTAAGCTGACAGTTCAACCAACAGCTTGTTCAGGCGGCGCACGTACGCCGCCGGGTCCTTCAGGCTGTCACCTGCCGCCAGGGCGGCCTGATCGAACAGGATGTGCGACAGATCGCCGAAACGCTCTTCGCTCTGCTCGTTGTCGAGCTTATCCACCAGCGGGTGAGCCGGGTTGAATTCAAAGATCGGCTTGGAATCCGGGACCTTCTGGCCGCTGGCTTCAAGGATCTGCCGCATCTGCAGGCCAAGGTCCTGTTCACCAATGGCCAGGATCGCCGGGGAGTCGGTCAGGCGGTGAGAAACCCGCACTTCGCTGACGGCATCGCCTAGGGCAGTCTTGATCCGCTCAACCAGGCCTTCCTTGCTCTTGGCGACTTCTTCGGCGGCTTTCTTGTCTTCTTCCGAATCCAGGTTACCCAGGTCCAGGTCGCCACGGGCCACGTCAACGAAGCTCTTGCCATCGAACTCGCTGAGGTAGCTCATCAGCCATTCGTCGATGCGGTCGGTCAGCAGCAGCACTTCGATGCCTTTCTTGCGGAAGACTTCCAGATGCGGGCTGTTCTTGACCTGTGCATAAGTTTCACCGGTCAGGTAGTAGATCTTGTCCTGACCTTCCTTGGCGCGGGCCAGGTAGTCGGCCAGGCCAACGATCTGCTCGCCATCGTCACCCTGGGTGGAAGCAAAGCGCAGCAGACCAGCGATTTTTTCTTTGTTGGCGAAGTCCTCGGCAGGGCCTTCCTTCATCACCTGGCCAAAGTTCTTCCAGAAGCCCTTGTACTGCTCTGGCTCGTTCTTCGCCAGTTTTTCCAGCATGTCCAGGACACGCTTGGTCAGCGCCGACTTCATGGAGTCGATGATCGGGTCTTTCTGCAGGATTTCCCGCGAGACGTTCAGGGACAGGTCATTGGAATCGACCACGCCCTTGATGAAGCGCAGATACAGCGGCAGGAACGATTCGGCCTGATCCATCACGAATACGCGCTGCACGTAAAGCTTCAGGCCGCGTGGTGCTTCGCGCTGGTACAGGTCAAAAGGTGCACGGGCCGGCACGTAGAGCAGCGAGTTGTACTCCAGCTTGCCTTCGACCTTGTTGTGGCTCCAGCTCAGCGGGTTCTCGAAATCATGGGCGACGTGTTTGTAGAACTCCTGGTATTCCTCGTCCTTAACTTCGGTGCGTGGACGTGTCCACAGGGCACTGGCGCGGTTGACGGTTTCCCATTCCACTTCCGGTTTTTCTTCGCCTTCGGCAGCGGTGACTTCCTTCGGCAGCTCGATCGGCAACGCGATATGGTCGGAGTACTTCTTGATGATGTTGCGCAGGCGCCAGCCATCGGCGAATTCGTCTTCGCCAGACTTGAGGTGCAACACGATACGGGTGCCGCGATCAGCCTTATCGACGGTGGCGACTTCAAACTCGCCTTCGCCCTTGGACGACCAATGCACGCCTTCGCTTGCAGCGAGGCCGGCACGGCGGCTGAACACTTCGACCTGGTCAGCGACGATGAACGCGGAATAGAAACCGACACCGAACTGGCCAATGAGGTGAGAGTCTTTTTTCTGGTCGCCGGAGAGGTTCTTCATGAAATCGGCGGTGCCGGACTTGGCGATGGTGCCCAGGTGAGTGATCACCTCTTCGCGGCTCATGCCGATGCCGTTATCTTCGAGGGTGACGGTTTGGGCGTCCTTGTCGAAGCTCACGCGGATTTTCAGTTCGGCGCCACCTTCCAGCAACTCTGGCTTGGACAGGGCTTCGAAACGTAATTTGTCGACAGCGTCAGAGGCGTTCGAAATCAGCTCGCGAAGGAAAATTTCCTTATTCGAATACAGCGAGTGAATCATCAGGTGCAGCAGTTGCTTCACCTCGGTCTGGAAGCCCAGGGTTTCCTTTTGAGTTTCCACGCTCATGGTCATCAAACTCCAAGTGGATGGTGGTGTCCGCCTCGCTGAGATTGGCGGCGGGATGTCCTCAAGGTGGGGGCAACGGTGATGATTTCAAGGGCAATGCGTTTTTGAAGACTCCTGAATCTTGAAATGCGCCCGGGCAGTGGCAATGGGCTGGGCCTCGACATCCTGCCAGGCGGTGATCGCGACATTGGCCACCCGTCGCCCCTGGCGCCAGACCTGGCATCTGGCATAAGTGTCACGAAACTGCCCGGCGCGCAGGTAATCCAGGGAAAAATCGATGATTTTCGGCACGCCCGTCGCACGGGTGGCAATCAGCAGATACACCGCGGCCGACAACTCCATGAAACCGGCGATGACGCCGCCGTGGATGGCCGGCAATAAAGGGTTACCAATGTTGTCCTTGTTGGCCGGCAGGCGAAACAGCAGCTCCTCGCCCTGACGCGAGCATTCGACACCGATCAGCCGTGCATAGGGAATCGAGGCCAGCAGCAACGCGTAGTCGCCTCGCTCGCATGCATGGCGCAGTTGTTCCTCAGTGATATCGGTCATGGCTTGCCTACGGCAGCCAGCGGGCCACCCCTGTTGATTCCCCTGGCGTGCTGGCCCAGGCGCATGAAGGTGCCCACCACATGGGCGATGGGTTGTTCGGGGTCGTCCTGATAGGCAAAACCACGGCTGAAGATCACGTCCTGAGTGACCCGATAGCATTGGGCAAAGCCATAGACATCCTTGTTCGGCTCAGCGGCGTGCATGTAGTCGATGCGCAGGTCCAGGGTCGGACAGACCTCGAACTGCGGCAACACGCACAATGTCGACATGCCACACGCCGTGTCCATCAATGAGGTCAACGCGCCACCATGGATGATGCCTGTAAGGGGGTTGCCGACGATCTGGGGGCTGTAAGGCAGGATCACGGTCAGCCCCTCACGACTGGCGCTGTGCAACTTCAAGCCCAACATCTGGCAATGTCGCAGCGCGGACAAAAAGCGTGTCGCACGCTCAAAAACGGGGTCTTGCGCCATTGGATTAACGCCTTTATTAGTGAGCAGACGCGGTAACGGGTACGCCCTGTAAAGTTCCGTTCCCATGCAAAGTTATATATCTGTAGCAAAAGAGGAACTTAATCCAAGGGAGGGCGTTCAAAAGGCCAGTAGTTATTTCCATAAGGAGAAACACCCCATGCGTAAGACTTTAGCTATTGCCTTGATGTTGGCCGCCTCTCTCGGTCTCGCTGCCTGCGATAAAAAATCCGAGGACAAAGCTCAAGATGCCACCGAACACGCTGAGCAAGCTCAGGAAAAAATGAGCGAAGCACAGGATAAAGTGAACGACGCGGCGAAAGAAAACGCCGAAGCCGCCAAAGATCAGGCCGAATCGAACGAAGCCGCTACACAGGAACAAGCACCTGCAACAGCGCCCGCCACCGCGCCGGCAACCAACTAATACTGTTTGAGCTTAAAAGAAACCCGCCTGGTGCGGGTTTTCTTTTGTCTGCAATTTGATAGTGACTGTTCGGTCAGGCCGGGTCCTTGCCTACATCAGGCAATGGTGCCTCGGTGGGGGTGTAAACCATGACCTGCAGTACGTCGGAGTGAAACTCCCGGCGGTACAGCACCAACACCACTCCGGTACTCATCAACATGAATAACCAGGGGCTGACGAACCACGCCAACATGGTCATGCCGAAATAATAAGCGCGCAGGCCAAAATTGAACTGGTTGGCGGCCATGGAGATCACCCGCGCCGCCCTGAGCGCGAAGGCCTTGCGCTCCTGCGCCGATACATGTCGCTCGCCGATCATCGGCGCCGACCCCACCAGAACCGCCGCGAAGTTGTATTGGCGCATGCACCAGCTGAAGGTGAAGAAGGCATACACGAACACCAGCGCCAGGCACAGCAACTTGGCCTCCGACATGCCCTGGGACGCCTGCTGCACCAGCGGCAGGTCGGCCAGCAACGACACCGCACGATCGGACGCCCCGAGCACCGTCAGGATGCCCGCCAGGATGATCAGCGTGCTGGAGGCGAAGAATGAGGCGTTGCGCTCCAGATTGCCGATCACGCTGGCATCGGCGATACGGTTTTCACGCAGCAGCATGCGGCGCATCCAGTCTTCGCGATATAAGTGCATGACGCTGGCCAGACAGGCCGTATCGCGGGCTTTCAACAACGCATAACGGGTGTAGCCGCCCCAGCAGACGACGAACCAGACAGCGGCGAGAAGATGGATCAGATTGGCTTGGATGAATGACATGTAATTCCTTATCTGACGAAGAACATGGAGCAGCTTGCGATTGACCCTGTGGGAGCGAGCCTGCTCGCGATGGCGTCAGGTCAGTCTCGAGGTGGCAGATATACCGCTATCGCGAGTAGGCTCGCTCCCACAGGTTCGGCGTAAGCCTTTCAAGACAATGCTTCGACGTTAGTCCAAGGAAAAAGGCACGGCACCGGCGCCATAAAAAAATGCCCCGTATCGATTGATACGGGGCATTTCTTTTTAACCGGCGGGCCCGCTCGTGGCAGGCCGCGGCAACTCAGGCCAGCGCTTCGCTGCGCTTGCCCCAGCAGACGATCACACACCAGCGCCACCGCCAGGGTCATCACCGACGGCACGAGCCAGGCCAGGCCCTGCTCACTCAATGGCAGGTGGGCCATTTGCGTCGGCATCCAATCCGCCAGTCCGGCGCCTTTAAGCGCATCGATCAGGCCAAACAGGAATGACACCAGCATGACCGGGCCGACAATGCGCCCCTGCTCATGCCAGAAGTCCTTGCAGAAGCTCAAGGCCACCAAGGCAATGCACGGTGGGTAAATCGCGGTCAGGACCGGGATCGAGAAAGCGATTCAGCTTAGTCAGTCCGAGGTTCGACACCAGCAGCGAAAACGTCGCCAGGATGACCACCAACGTTTTGTACGACAGCGGCAAGACACGACTGAAGTACTCGGCACAAGCGCACGTCAGGCCCACTGCGGTGACCAGGCACGCCAGGGAAATCAGCACCGCCAGGAAACCGCTGCCCAGGCTGCCGAACGTGTGTTGCACATAGGCATGCAGCACCGCCGCGCCGTTGCTCGCGCCCGCGGCCACTTCATGGCTGCCTGACCCCAGACGGAACAGACTGACATAGACCAGCGCCAGGCCGACCCCGGCGATCAGTCCGGCAATGATGGCGTAGCGGGTGATCAAGGCCGGCGACTCGACACCGCGAGAACGGATCGCGTTGACGATGACGATGCCAAACACCAATGCGCCCAGGGTATCCATGGTCAGGTAACCATTGATGAACCCTTGGGAGAACGGCGCGGCCTCGTATTGAGGGGTCGCCACGCCGATATCGCCGGCGGGCAAGGCAAACGCGGCAATGCCCAGCACGGCCAGGGCAATGATTTTCAGCGGGGCAAGGAATCGCCCGACAGTGTCCAGCAAGCGACCCGGATAGAGCGAGATGAAGAACACCAGCAGGAAATACACCGCACTGTAGAGAAACAGCGCCAGCGGGCTTTCACCGGTCAACGGCGCCAGCCCGACTTCGAACGAGACGGTGGCGGTGCGCGGGGTGGCAAACAGCGGCCCGACGGCCAGGTAGCACACAGCCGCCAGCAGGCCACCGGCAACCTTGCCGATTGGACTGCTCAAGGCATCCATCGCCCCGCCGACCTTGGCCAGCGCAACGACCGTGATGACCGGTAGCCCGACCGCCGTGACCAGAAAGCCCAGCGCCGCCATCCAGACATGGGGCCCGGACTGCAAACCGACGATAGGCGGGAAGATGATGTTGCCAGCCCCGACGAACAGGGCAAATGTCATGAAACCAAGCGCCAGGATGTCCTGGCCTTTCAACACTTTCATTTAAGGAAACCACACTGCTGAATCGGAATTTAGAGAGGGACTTCCCTTGAGGATGGAGGGAAATGCTGCCGATCCGTATAAGACCAACCCGTTATGCGCGCCGCTTCCTTGTGGGTAGCGGGCGCAAAAATGGCGAGTAGCCTAACGAATTAGTGCGAATAACGCACTGTTACGGGGCGAACTATCCGATGCGCGACATTTCCGTGTCGCGTTTTTGCATCTAAATGGTTGGTGACTGTAATTCTGTCATCGCGAGCAGGCCCCAATTTGGCGCCACATACATCCGAAACCGACAAAGGCCACCCGAAGGTGGCCTTTGTTGCTGGAACAAAAAAGTCAGCCGAAGCTTACTTCTTCATTTCCCAGCCAGTCAGCTCGGCCAGGGCCTTGCCGATGTCTGCCAGCGAACGCACGGTTTTCACGCCTGCGTCTTGCAGAGCGGCGAATTTCTCGTCCGCAGTGCCTTTGCCGCCAGAGATGATTGCGCCAGCATGGCCCATGCGCTTGCCCGGAGGAGCAGTCACACCCGCGATGTAGGAAACAACTGGCTTGGTCACGTTAGCCTTGATGTAGGCAGCCGCTTCTTCTTCAGCCGAACCGCCGATCTCACCGATCATGACGATCGCTTCGGTCTTCGGGTCTTCCTGGAACAGCTTCAGGATGTCGATGAAGTTGGAACCTGGGATCGGGTCACCGCCGATGCCGACGCAAGTCGACTGACCGAAACCGGCGTCAGTGGTCTGCTTGACGGCTTCGTATGTCAGGGTGCCGGAACGGGAAACGATACCAACCTTGCCTGGCAAGTGAATGTGACCTGGCATGATGCCGATCTTGCATTCGCCTGGAGTGATCACGCCTGGGCAGTTAGGGCCGATCAGGGTGATACCCAGCTCGTCGCACTTGACCTTGGCTTCCAGCATGTCGATGGTCGGGATGCCTTCGGTGATGCAGACGATCAGCTTGATGCCGCCGAACGCTGCTTCAAGGATGGAATCCTTGCAGAAAGGAGCTGGAACGTAGATCACGCTGGCGGTAGCGCCAGTGGCAGCAACAGCGTCTTTGACAGTGTTGAAGACAGGCAGGCCCAGGTGTTCGGTGCCGCCTTTGCCCGGCGTTACGCCACCCACCATCTTGGTGCCGTATTCCAGAGCTTGCTGGGTGTGGAAACTACCTTGCGAACCGGTAATACCCTGGCAGATAACCTTGGTGTCTTTATTGATCAGGACGCTCATTATTTGCCCTCCGCAGCTTTAACGACTTGTTGAGCAGCGTCGGTCAGGCTGGTAGCAGCGATGATGTTCAAACCGCTTTCTGCCAGTACTTTAGCGCCCCAGCTCAGCGTTGTTGCCTTCGAGGCGAACAACAACCGGGATTTTCACGCCGACTTCTTTCACGGCGCCAATGATGCCTTCGGCAATCATGTCGCAACGAACGATGCCGCCGAAGATGTTGACCAGTACCGCAGCGACGTTGGTGTCGGACAGAATGATCTTGAACGCTTCGGTTACGCGTTCCTTGGTAGCACCACCGCCCACGTCGAGGAAGTTGGCTGGCTTGCCGCCATGCAGGTTGACGATGTCCATGGTACCCATGGCCAGACCGGCACCGTTGACCATGCAGCCGATGTTGCCTTCCAGGGCCACGTAGTTCAGTTCGAACTTGGCAGCGTGCGCTTCGCGCGGATCGTCTTGCGACGGATCGTGGAAGGTCTTCAGCTTAGGCTGACGGTACATGGCGTTGGCGTCGATGTTGATCTTGGCATCGAGGCAGTGCAGATCGCCGTCGGCCTTGATCACCAGCGGGTTCACTTCCAGCAGCGCCAGGTCGTGGTCCTGGAACAGCTTGGCCAGGCCTACGAAGATCTTGGCGAACTGAGTGACCTGCTTGCCTTCCAGGCCCAGCTGGAATGCCAGCTCGCGACCCTGGAATGGCTGGGCGCCAACCAGTGGATCGATGGTGGCCTTGAGGATTTTCTCAGGGGTATCGTGAGCGATTTTCTCGATGTCCACGCCACCTTCGGTGGAAGCCATGAACACGATACGGCGGCTCGAACGGTCAACGACAGCGCCCAGGTACAGCTCTTTAGCGATATCAGTGCACGATTCAACCAGGATCTTGGTGACTGGCTGACCGTTGGCGTCAGTCTGGTAGGTCACCAGACGCTTGCCCAGCCACTGCTGTGCGAAGGCTTTGGCGTCTTCTTTGCTGCGAACCAGCTTGACGCCGCCCGCTTTACCGCGACCACCGGCGTGAACCTGGGCTTTGACAACCCATTCGCTGCCGCCGATTTTGTCGCAAGCTTCTGCTGCCGCTTCCGGGGTGTCTACCGCGTAGCCGGTGGATACTGGCAGGCCGTACTCAGCGAACAGCTGCTTACCCTGATACTCGTGAAGATTCATGCTTATTACCGTCTTCGTTAGGTACTGCGCATTCGGTGCTGCACCGTTATGGTGCCGCACCACCTGTGACTGCTGCTTGCGTAGCGTTCCAGTTGACCGGTGCCGCTACGCAAGGCTGCGTCCAGCGGATATTCCGCGGTGAGTCTTGCTCGCAAGGCTCACGACGGGCCATACCGCCGTGGTTTCTTATTGTCTATTAACGCTTTTTGCGGTTGGCCACGTGGATGGCGCCGCCATTTACGGCCAGGGCCGCTTCGTGCAAGGCTTCGGACAGGGTCGGATGGGAGAAGACCATCATGCCCAGATCTTCAGCGCTGGTGCCGAATTCCATACCGATCGCGCCTTGCTGTACCAGCTCGGCAGCGCTTGGGCCAATGACGTGAACGCCCAATACGCGATCCGTCTTGGCGTCGGCGATGACTTTCACGAAACCACCGGTATCGTTGGCTGCCATGGCACGGCCACTGGCGGCAAACGGGAAGGTGCCGACGTTAACTTCAACGCCCTCGGCTTTCAAGGCCTGCTCGGTTTTACCGACCCATGCGATTTCCGGGTGGGTGTAGATAACCGATGGAATCAAATCGTAGTTGATCTGGGCTTTGTGGCCCTTGATGCGCTCAACCACCATGATGCCTTCTTCGGACGCCTTGTGCGCCAGCATCATGCCGCGTACCACGTCACCGATGGCGAAGACGCCCGGTACGGTGGTGGCGCATTGATCGTCAACCTGAATGAAGCCGCGCTCGTCGATTTCCACGCCGCTATCGGAAGCCAGCAGGTCAGTGGTCACTGGACGACGGCCAACCGCAACGATCAGTTTGTCGAAGGTGATGGTCTGTTCGCCATTGGCGTCGGTGTAGGTGACCACAACTTCTTCGCCATTGACCTTGGAACCGGTCACGCGAGCGCCCAGTTTGATGTCCAGGCCTTGCTTGGTCAGGGTTTTCAGCGCTTCCTTGGAAACCGCGGTGTCGGCGGCCATTAGGAAGGTGTCCAAAGCTTCAAGAACAGTCACTTGCGCGCCCAGGCGCGACCAGACCGAACCCAGTTCCAGACCGATCACACCAGCGCCGATCACGCCCAGGCGTTTTGGTACGGATTGGAACTCCAGAGCGCCGGTCGAATCGACGATCACGTTCTGGTCCACCGGAGCCGGCGGAATGTCGATCGGACGCGAGCCCGGTGCCAGGATGACGCTCTCGGCTTCGATTACTTCAACCGAACCGTCTGGCTTGGTCACTTCGACCTTCTTGCCCATCAGCAACTTGCCGTGGCCCTGGATCGAGGTCACGCCGTTGGCCTTGAACAGGGTGGCAACGCCAGAGGTCAGGCCCTTGACGATGTTGGCCTTACGGCCAACCATCGCTGGCACGTCCATGGTCACGCCAGCGTGGTTGATACCGTGGATCTTGAAGCCATCCTGCGCTTCATGGAACTTCCAGGAGCTGTCCAGCAGCGCCTTGGACGGAATGCAACCGACGTTCAGGCAAGTACCGCCGAGGGCCAGTTTGCCCTCCTTGTCGGTGTATTTCTCGATGCAGGCAGTGGTGAGGCCCAGTTGCGCAGCCTTGATGGCCGCTACGTAGCCGCCAGGGCCCGCACCAATCACTACCACGTCGAATTTCTGAGTCATGAGTCATTCCTTCTCGAATCAAACCGGACGGTCACTTGTGGAGACCGTCGTGGGACGAAACCGGTTATTTCAGCAAGAGGCCGGTCAACCGACCGGCCCTCGCGGCGAATCAGATATCCAGCAGCAGACGAGCCGGATCTTCAAGCAGGTTCTTGATGGTTACCAGGAAAGTCACGGCTTCTTTACCGTCGATCAGGCGGTGATCGTAGGACAGCGCCAGATACATCATCGGACGAATCACGACCTGACCATTGATCGCCATAGGGCGTTGCAGGATGTTGTGCATGCCCAGGATCGCCGCTTGTGGCGGGTTGACGATCGGGGTCGACATCATCGAACCGAATGTACCACCGTTGGTGATGGTGAACGTACCGCCGGTCATCTCTTCGATGGACAGCTTGCCATCACGGGCCTTCTTGCCGAAGGTGGCGATGCCGCCTTCGATTTCAGCCAGGCTCATCAGTTCGGCGTTGCGCAGTACCGGAACCACCAGGCCACGGTCGCTGGAAACCGCGACACCGATATCGGCATAGCCGTGGTAAACGATGTCGGAACCGTCGATCGACGCGTTGACGGCCGGGTAGCGTTTCAGCGCTTCAGTGGCAGCCTTGACGAAGAACGACATGAAGCCCAGGCGTACGCCGTTGTGGCTCTTCTCGAACAGGTCCTTGTACTTCGAACGCAGGGCCATGACTTCGGTCATGTCGACTTCGTTGAAAGTGGTCAGCATCGCCATGTTCGACTGGGCTTCAACCAGACGCTCGGCAACCTTGGCGCGCAGGCGGGTCATCGGAACGCGTTTTTCAACGCGATCACCGGCAGCGAACACCGGAGCGGCAGCGGCAGGCGCGGCAGCCTTGGCTGGCGCAGCGGCCGGAGCGGCTTTCTTGGCGGCAACCGCTGCAACCACGTCTTCCTTGGTCACACGACCACCCTTGCCGGTGCCGGCAACGGAAGCGATGTTGATGCCGTTCTCTTCAGCCAGCTTGCGAGCAGCTGGAGCGGCGACTGGATCGTCTTCGCCGCCAGCGGCAGGAGCAGCAGCCTGAGCGGCGGCCGGTGCGGCAGCGGCCGCCGGAGCAGCGGCAGCAGCGCCGCCCGCTTCGATGGAGCCCAGCACTTCGGCCGACAGTACGGTTTCGCCTTCGCCCTTGATGATGGCGCCCAGGACGCCGTCAGCCTCGGCCAGTACTTCCAGGACAACTTTGTCGGTTTCGATGTCGACGATCAGTTCGTCGCGCTTGACCGCGTCGCCCGGTTTTTTGTGCCAGGTGGCAATCGTGCCATCGGCAACCGATTCCGGGAAAGTGGGGGCTTTGATCTCGATAGCCATTATCTGTGGTTCCTTAAATTCGGTTTCAGGTGCGCGAAGGCATTAAACGGTAAAGGCATCTTGCAGCAGTTTTTCCTGCTGCTCGGCGTGCATCGATGCATAACCACAAGCAGGTGCAGCAGAAGCGTCACGGCCGGCGTACTCAAGTACGAGCGACTTGTTGTGACCGCTGATGATGCGGCGCATGTGATGTTGGCTGCAGTACCACGCACCCTGGTTCATCGGCTCTTCCTGGCACCAGACGATGTGCTTCAGGTTTTTGTACGGAGCCAGGATTTCGACCAGGTCGTCCTCCGGGAACGGGTACAGCTGCTCGAGACGCACGATGGCGATATCGTCACGGCCTTCGGCACGGCGTTTTTCCAGCAAGTCGTAATAGACCTTGCCGCTGCACAGAACCACGCGACCGACGTTGGCCGGATCCTGAGCGTCGATTTCCGGGATAACGGTCTGGAACGAGCCTTCGGCCAGATCTTCCAGAGTCGAGATCGCCAGCTTGTGACGCAGCAATGACTTCGGTGTCAGCACTACAAGCGGCTTGCGCAGCGGGCGAATCACCTGACGGCGCAGCAAGTGGTAGATCTGAGCCGGGGTCGTCGGTACGCACACCTGGATGTTGTGCTCGGCGCACAGCTGCAGGTAACGCTCCAGACGTGCCGAAGAGTGCTCCGGCCCCTGCCCTTCATAACCGTGTGGCAACAGCATGGTCAGACCGCAGAGACGGCCCCACTTGTGCTCGCCGCTGGTGATGAACTGGTCGACAACCACCTGGGCACCGTTGGCGAAGTCGCCGAACTGGGCTTCCCAGATCACCAGCGCATTCGGCTCGGTGGTGGAGTAGCCATATTCGAACGCCAGGACGGCTTCTTCGGACAGCAGCGAATCGTACAGGTCGAAACGTGGCTGGCCTTTGTACAGGTGTTGCAGCGGGATGTAGGTGCTGGCGTCTTTCTGGTTGTGCAACGCCGCGTGGCGGTGCGAGAAAGTGCCGCGGCCTACGTCCTGGCCGGTGATGCGCACAGGGTGACCTTCGAACGCCAGGGTCGCGTATGCCATGGTTTCGGCATAACCCCAGTTGATCGGCAGGCCGCCGGCTTGCATCTTCTGCCGGTCTTCGTAGATTTTCGCGACCTGGCGCTGGACCACGAAGCCTTCCGGAATTTCCAGCAGCTTGGCGGACAGTTCCTGCAAGGTCTTGAGATCAAAACGGGTGTCGTGACGAGCAGTCCAGGCGTGACCCAGGTACGGACGCCAGTCCACGAACAGCTCTTTGTTCGGCTCTTTGACCAGGCTTTTTACAACATGCAGGCCGTTGTCCAGGGCATTGCGATATTCATCGACTTTTTCCTGGACACGTTCAGCGTCCAGCACACCGCTCTGGGTCAGGCGCTCGGCATACAGCTCACGGGTGGTGCGCTGCTTGGCGATCTGCTGGTACATCAGAGGCTGGGTGCCGCTAGGCTCGTCGGCCTCGTTGTGGCCGCGACGACGGTAGCAGACCAGGTCGATCACCACGTCACGCTTGTACTGCATGCGGTAGTCGATGGCCAACTGGGTCACGAACAGCACGGCTTCCGGGTCATCGCCATTCACATGGAGAATCGGTGCCTGGATCATCTTCGCAACGTCGGTGCAGTACTCGGTGGAACGCGAGTCTTCCGGGTTGCTGATGGTGAAGCCGACCTGGTTGTTGATCACCAGGTGAACGGTACCGCCGGTCTTGAAGCCGCGGGTCTGCGACATCTGGAAGGTTTCCATGACCACGCCTTGACCGGCGAATGCAGCGTCACCGTGGATGGAAATCGGCAGGACCTTTTCGCCAGTCGGATCGTTGCGACGATCCTGGCGGGCACGGACCGAACCCTCGACCACCGGGGAAACGATTTCCAGGTGGGACGGGTTGAACGCCATCGCCAAGTGAACTTCGCCACCTGTGGTCATCACGTTGGACGAGAAACCCTGGTGATACTTGACGTCACCGGAGCCCAGCTCGACCTTCTTCTTGCCTTCGAACTCGTCGAACAGCTCGCGCGGGTTCTTGCCGAAGGTGTTGACCAGCACGTTCAGACGGCCGCGGTGGGCCATGCCGATGACGACTTCCTTGGTGCCGTAGGAACCGGAACGCTGGATCAGTTCGTCCAGCAGCGGGATCAGGCTTTCGCCACCTTCCAGGCCGAAACGCTTGGTGCCCGGGTATTTGGTGCCCAGGTACTTTTCCAGGCCTTCGGCGGCCGTGACGCGCTCGAGCAAGTGGCTCTTGACGTCAGCGGAGAAGGTCGGACGGCCACGAACGCTTTCCAGACGCTGCTGGAACCACTGGCGCTGCTCGGAATCGACGATATGCGTAAATTCGGCACCGATGGTGCGGCAATATGTCTGCTGCAACGCTTCGTGAATTTCGCGTAGGCTCGCTTCCTCTTTGCCGATGAACAGGTCGCCGGCACGGAAGGTCGTATCAAGATCGGCATTGGTCAAGCCGTAATGAGTGATCGACAGGTCTGCTGGTGCAGGACGCTGCCACAGCCCCAGCGGGTCCAGCTGGGCTGCCTGGTGGCCACGCATCCGGTAGGCCTGGATCAGTCGCAGCACTTCAACTTGCTTCTTCTCGTGCTCACTGCTCACGCTGCCGGCAGACACCGGTTGAGCGCGGCGCTGGTTCTTTGCCAGCAGCACGAAATGATCGCGAATTGTCGAGTGCGAAACATCAGTGGCAGAGTTACCGTCAGCCGGCAACTTCTGAAAGTAGGTGCGCCACTCTTCTGGCACAGCGTTAGGGTCGTGCAGGTAGAGCTCGTAGAGCTCTTCCACATAGGCAGCGTTACCACCGGAGAGGTGGGCACTGTTCCACATGCGCTGCATCACGCTTTCTTGCATGCTTGGTCACCCTCGATTTGGGGAACACCATCGGCGAAAACACCGAGCAAACTTGCAGAAGTCCGAATGCAGCGACCAAAACAAGCCACTTAGGATCACGCTGATAGTCCGGGTACCAGCCCGGATGCCCCTGCTTGTCTCATTTCTTCAAAATAAGAACTGCCGCTTTGTGAGCGGCGGTTCTGGTTATAGCCAGGACGCGGGTTGAAGCCCACGCCCCGGCCTTTACGGGTACAGCGGTTCTACGGGTACAGCAGCTGAATCACACGCCGCTTTGCAGCAGCATGTTACGTATGTGACCGATGGCCTTAGTCGGGTTCAGGCCTTTCGGGCAGACGTTGACGCAGTTCATGATCCCGCGGCAGCGGAATACGCTGAACGGGTCATCCAGTGCAGCCAGACGCTCGGACGTCTTGGTGTCGCGGCTGTCTGCCAGGAAGCGATACGCTTGCAGCAGAGCGGCCGGGCCCAGGAATTTGTCCGGGTTCCACCAGAAGGATGGGCACGAGGTCGAGCAGCAGGCGCACAGGATGCACTCGTACAGACCGTCGAGCTTTTCACGCTCTTCCGGGGACTGCAGACGTTCGATGGCCGGGGCCGGCGAATCGTTCTGCAGGAATGGCTTCACCTTCTCGTATTGCTTGTAGAAGATGCTCATATCGACGACCAGGTCACGAATGACCGGCAAACCTGGCAGCGGACGGACAACCAGCTTGTTGCCCTTGACCACGGCGGACAGCGGCGTGATGCACGCCAGGCCGTTCTTGCCGTTGATGTTCATGCCGTCGGAGCCGCAAACGCCCTCGCGGCAAGAACGACGGTAGGAAAAACCTTCGTCCTGCTCTTTGATCAGGGCCAGCACGTCCAGCACCATCAGGTCTTTACCACCGGTATCAACCTGGAAATCCTGCATGAACGGCGCGGCGTCCTGATCAGGGTTGTAGCGATAAACACTGACTTGCAACATGGCGGCCACCCTTAGTAAGTCCGGATCTTGGGTTCAAACGTCGGAACGGTCTTCGGCGAGAAGTTCACCGCACGCTTGGCGACACGTTTTTCACCCGGGAAGAACAAGGTGTGGCACAACCAGTTTTCGTCATCACGGTCTTCAAAGTCTTCGCGGGCATGGGCACCACGGGACTCTTTGCGCACTTCTGCCGCGATGGCGGTGGCTTCGGCCACTTCCAGCAGGTTCTGCAATTCCAGCGCTTCGATACGTGCAGTGTTGAACGCCTGCGACTTATCGTTGATCTTCACGTTGGCGATTCGTTCACGCAATTGCGCCAGCTGATCAATACCCTTCTGCATGTATTCGCCGGTACGGAATACACCGAAGTAGTTCTGCATGCAGTTTTGCAGCTCGCGACGCAGGGTCGCCACGTCTTCGCCTTCGGTACGCTCATTCAGAGCGGACAGACGCGCCAGGGCGGCTTCGATGTTGGCGTCGGTGGCATCGTCATACTCGATACCGTCGGTCAGCGCTTTTTCCAGGTGCAGGCCGGCAGCACGGCCGAATACCACCAGGTCGAGCAGCGAGTTGCCGCCCAGACGGTTGGCACCGTGAACCGATACGCAAGCCACTTCACCCACCGCGAACAGGCCAGGGATGATTTCGTCCACACCTTCGGCGTTCTGGGTCATCGCCTGGCCGTGAATGTTGGTGGCAACGCCGCCCATCATATAGTGGCAAGTTGGAACCACTGGAACCGGCGCGACGACCGGGTCGACGTGCGCGAAGGTCTTGGACAGTTCGCAGATACCTGGCAGACGGCTGTGCAGCACTTCCTCGCCCAGGTGGTCAAGCTTGAGCATCACGTGGTCGCCATTCGGACCGCAACCGTTGCCGGCGATGATTTCTTTCACCATCGACCGGGCAACCACGTCACGACCGGCAAGGTCCTTGGCGTTCGGAGCATAACGCTCCATGAAACGCTCGCCGTGCTTGTTGATCAGGTAACCGCCTTCACCACGGCAACCTTCGGTGACCAGTACACCGGCGCCGGCGATGCCGGTCGGGTGGAATTGCCACATTTCGATGTCTTGTACCGGCACGCCAGCACGCAGTGCCATGCCGACACCGTCACCGGTGTTGATCAGGGCATTGGTGGTGGACGCGTAGATACGGCCGGCACCGCCGGTCGCCAGTACGGTGGCCTTGGCGCGAATGTAGGTGGTTTCGCCGGTTTCGATGCAGATCGCGATCACACCGACGAAGGCGCCGTCTTCGTTCTTCACCAGGTCAACGGCGTAGTACTCGTTCAGGAACGTGGTACCGGCTTTCAGGTTGCCCTGATAAAGGGTGTGCAGCAGGGCGTGACCGGTACGGTCGGACGCCGCGCAAGTACGCGCAGCCTGGCCGCCCTTGCCGTAGTCCTTGGACTGACCGCCAAACGGACGCTGGTAGATACGACCTTGCTCGGTACGCGAGAATGGCATACCCATGTGGTCCAGTTCGAAAACCGCGGCCGGACCTTCCTGACACATGTATTCGATAGCGTCCTGGTCACCGATGTAGTCGGAACCCTTGACGGTATCGTACATGTGCCAGCGCCAGTCATCGTTCGGGTCGGCCGAAGCGATGGCGCAGGTGATGCCGCCCTGAGCGGAAACAGTGTGCGAACGGGTCGGAAAAACCTTGGTGATCACGGCAGTCTTGTGACCGCCCTGTGCCAGTTGCAGCGCTGCGCGCATGCCGGCACCGCCGCCACCAATAATGATGGCGTCGAAAGAAATCGTAGGAATGTTAGCCATGAATCAGATACCCCAAAGAATCTGCACACCCCAGACGAAGTACGCAAACATCGCGACGCCGCATACTGCCTGGAAGAGGAAACGTACGGCAGTCGCCGACTTGCCGAACGCCATCGGCGTCAGGTAGTCGGTCGCGATGGTCCACATGCCGACCCAGGCGTGAGCGCCCAGCGCGACAAGCGACAGCAGACTGAAGATACGCATCCAGTTGTTTGCGAACAGTTCATGCCATTGGGCATAGCCAAGGCCTGGGTTTGCTACGACATATCCGATCAGGAAAATGAAGTAAGCCGCGAGAACGACCGCAGACACACGCTGCGCCATCCAGTCATAGAGGCCCGAACGGGAAAGGTTCGTGACGTTGGTTACCATATCCAGACTCCTGCCAGAACGATTACCACCACGGAAACGGCGATAACGATTTTCGAGCCCAGCTTGCCGCCTTCCAGCGTCTCACCGATGCCCATGTCCATGATCAAGTGGCGCACACCGGCAACCAGGTGATACAGCAAGGCGGACAGGATGCCCCAAATCACTAGCTTGGCTAGCGGACTGGTCAGACACGCTTTCACCTGACCGAAGCCTTCTTCCGAGTCGAGCGACTTGTCCAATGCATAAAGCATGATGGCCAGGCTGACGAAGAGAATGACACCGGAGATACGGTGAAGAATGGACGTGTAAGCAGTGACTGGGAGTTTGATGGTCCTTAGGTCTAGGTTTACAGGTCGTTGGCTTTTCACGGCTTTTTTTCACACTGAAGAGCCCCTAACAATCAGGGCAAAGTTGTTGGGGCGCGCACTGGTCAGGTACTCACCACCCAGGGAGTGACGACCCCCAAGAAAGCAGGCCCAAAAGCCCCTGGCGGTCGGTGGCCGAGTATAGACAGTTAGGCTACTAATGACAACGCGTTCACCTTCCCCTAATAGCGCATTGCACATATGAAGCAAAAGGCGTAAACGGCAGGCAATTTCGCGGAAAAAGTCCGGTTAAAGCCTTCTGGAGCAAGACTTTAGGCAAATTGACATTCGAATTTATCTCACTATAGTGGTGCGGGCCCTGCGTGGGGGGTCTGTCTGATGATTCCAAGCATTAATAGGAGGCCACATGGCTGACAAAAAAGCGCAGTTGATCATCGAGGGCGCAGCCCCCGTCGAGCTGCCCATTTTAACCGGCACCGTTGGTCCCGATGTAATCGACGTACGGGGCCTGACGGCCACGGGCCGTTTCACCTTTGACCCGGGTTTCATGTCGACCGCTTCGTGCGAGTCGAAGATCACCTATATCGACGGCGACAACGGCATCCTGCTGCACCGCGGCTACCCGATCGAACAACTGGCTGAAAAATCGGACTACCTGGAAACCTGCTACCTGCTGCTCAACGGCGAGCTGCCAACCGCAGAGCAAAAGGCCCAGTTCGTCAGCACCGTGAAGAACCACACCATGGTTCACGAACAGTTGAAGACCTTCTTCAACGGCTTCCGTCGCGATGCCCACCCGATGGCCGTCATGTGCGGCGTTGTCGGCGCCCTCTCGGCCTTCTACCACGACTCCCTGGACATCAATAACCCCCAGCATCGCGAAATCTCCGCGATTCGCCTGGTGGCGAAGATGCCGACCCTGGCAGCCATGGTCTACAAGTACTCCATGGGCCAGCCCATGATGTACCCACGCAATGACCTGACTTATGCAGAAAACTTCCTGCATATGATGTTCAACACCCCGTGCGAGATCAAACCGATCAGCCCGGTGCTCGCCAAGGCCATGGACCGGATCTTCATCCTCCACGCCGACCACGAGCAGAACGCCTCCACGTCCACCGTGCGCCTGGCAGGCTCCTCGGGTGCCAACCCGTTCGCCTGTATCGCCGCCGGTATCGCAGCACTCTGGGGCCCGGCCCACGGCGGTGCCAACGAAGCGGTACTGACCATGCTCGATGAAATCGGCGATGTCTCGAACATCGACAAGTTCATCGCCAAGGCCAAAGACAAGAACGATCCGTTCAAGCTGATGGGCTTCGGTCACCGGGTCTACAAGAACCGCGACCCGCGCGCCACCGTCATGAAGCAGACCTGCGACGAAGTGCTCAAGGAACTGGGGATCAAGAACGATCCGCAACTCGAACTGGCCATGCGCCTGGAAGAGATCGCCCTCACCGACCCATACTTCATCGAGCGCTCGCTGTACCCGAACGTCGACTTCTACTCGGGGATCATCCTCAAGGCGATCGGCATTCCAACCAGCATGTTCACCGTGATCTTCGCCCTGGCGCGGACCGTGGGCTGGATCTCCCACTGGAAAGAAATGCTCTCCAGCCCGTACAAGATCGGCCGCCCGCGCCAGTTGTACACCGGCTACGAGTCGCGTGACATCACCCAGCTGGAAGACCGCAAGTAAGACCTGCCTTGCGATAGGTACCAAGCTGCACCGAAACGGCCCCCGCTTCTTATATGAGAGCGGGGGCCGTTTTGTTTGTGTCTCCCCATCGTCTTCGCCCGGTCCGACGCCATCGCGAGCAGGCTCGCTCCCACAGGGGAATGCATTTCAATGTGGGAGCGAGCCTGCTCGCGATTGGGCGGCAGGCCTGCCGCCCCTTAAACCCAACACAAAAAAATACCCCAGCCTCTCGACCGGGGTACTTCTTCAAACACAACACTTTAACTTGAAGCTTTCGCCTTGCAGTTGCGGTTAGTGGCTAACCGCCCCACTCGCCCCCAGACCCGTCTGCGAACGCACGAACTGCGGGAAGAACAGCGCCCGCTCGTTCACGCCTTCAGCCGACTTGTCGGTGACGGAGAAGAACCAGATGCCGACGAAGGCAATGGCCATCGAGAACAGCGCAGGGTATTCATACGGGAAGATCGCCTTCTCGTGACCCAGGATCTGCACCCAGATGGTCGGACCGAGCACCATCAGGCCCACTGCGCTGATCAGGCCCAGCCAACCGCCGATCATGGCGCCACGGGTGGTCAGTTTCTTCCAGTACATCGAGAGCAGCAGTACCGGGAAGTTGCAGCTTGCCGCGATGGAGAACGCCAGGCCCACCATGAACGCGATGTTCTGCTTCTCGAACAGGATGCCCAGGCCGATCGCCAGCACCGCCAGGGCGATGGTGGTGATCTTCGACACGCGGATCTCATCCTTCTCGTTGGCCTTGCCTTTCTTGACGACACTGGCATACAGGTCATGGGACACCGCCGAGGCACCGGCCAGGGTCAGACCCGCCACTACCGCCAGGATGGTGGCAAAAGCTACGGCCGAGATGAAGCCCAGGAAGATGCTACCGCCCACGGCGTTGGCCAGATGCACCGCTGCCATGTTGTTGCCACCGAGCAAGGCACCTGCTGCGTCCTTGAAGGCCGGGTTGGTGCTGACCAGCAGGATCGCGCCGAAGCCGATGATGAAGGTCAGGATGTAGAAGTAACCGATGAAGCCAGTGGCATACAGCACGCTCTTGCGAGCTTCCTTGGCGTCACTCACGGTGAAGAAGCGCATCAGAATGTGTGGCAGGCCAGCGGTACCGAACATCAGCGCCAGACCCAGGGAGAACGCCGAGACCGGATCCTTGACCAGGCCACCAGGGCTCATGATCGCTTCACCCTTGGCGTGAACCTTGACCGCCTCGGAGAACAGCATATTGAAGTCGAAGTTGACGTGCTTCATGACCATCAGTGCCATGAAGGACGCACCCGACAGCAACAGCACCGCCTTGATGATCTGCACCCAGGTAGTGGCCAGCATGCCACCGAACAGTACGTAGAGGCACATCAGGATACCGACCAGAATCACCGCGACGTGATAGTCCAGGCCAAACAGCAGCTGGATCAGCTTGCCGGCACCGACCATCTGCGCGATCAGGTAGAACGCAACCACTACCAGCGAGCCGCTGGCGGATAAGGTGCGGATCTGGGTTTGCCCCAGGCGGTAGGACGCCACGTCGGCAAAAGTATATTTACCCAGGTTACGCAGGCGCTCGGCGATCAGGAACAGAATGATCGGCCAGCCGACCAAGAAGCCGATGGAGTAGATCAGGCCGTCGTAGCCGGAGGAAAACACCAGCGCGGAAATCCCCAGGAAGGACGCCGCCGACATGTAGTCGCCCGCGATTGCCAGGCCGTTCTGGAAGCCGGTGATCTTGCCGCCGGCCGCATAGTAGTCGGCCGCCGAGTTGTTTTTCTTGGACGCCCAGTAAGTGATATATAAAGTCGCGCCGACGAAGGCCACGAACATCAGGATGGCCGCGACGTTAAGCGGTTGTTTCTGCAC
This sequence comes from Pseudomonas hefeiensis, assembly GCF_030687835.1. Taxonomy (NCBI): domain Bacteria; kingdom Pseudomonadati; phylum Pseudomonadota; class Gammaproteobacteria; order Pseudomonadales; family Pseudomonadaceae; genus Pseudomonas; species Pseudomonas hefeiensis. Next base: position 1,732,199 of record NZ_CP117449.1, on the reverse strand, counting down.
GGCACCGGTCAGGGCTTCAGCCGCCCAGGCGCCCGGTGCGAACGCTGCGATGCTCAACAGAGCCATTAGACGCCGGATCATTGCTGAGCCTCCTTGAGAATCGCATTGTTCAGATCGTCGAACTCACCGTTGGCGCGTCGCACGTAGATACCGGTCAGGATGAAGGCCGAGACAATCAGACCGACACCTATGGGGATACCCCAGGTAATGGTGGACTCGGGCGAAATCTTGGCCCCGAGAATATGCGGCCCGTAGGCAATCAGAAGAATGAAGCCTGAATACAACCCAAGCATGATCGCCGAGAGAATCCAGGCGAACTTTTCTCTTTTTCTCACCAGCTCCTTGAAACGCGGGCTGTTTTGAATCGAGAGGTAAATGCTGTCGTTCATTGTTTTTATCCTCGCAGCACAGATTTAATTGCAACAGCGCTACTCTATGCGGCTGAAGGCCAGGTTCCAGACGACCTTAGTATTAGAACGACATGACGTTTATCGATTGCCCCCGCAAACCTTCATATTTCCCTTGTGGGAGCGGGCTTGCTCGCGAATGCGGTGTGCCAGTCTATGAGTTGCCAACAGACAGATCGCCTTCGCGAGCAAGCCCGCTCCCACAGGGATTTGCGCAAGGCTAAGATCCGCAGGCACAAAAAAACCGCATGACGCCAAGTCATGCGGTTTTCGAGAGCGTTAAACCAGGCGAATTACTTGCCGGTCCACTCCTTCACACGATCCGGGTGCTTGGCAACCCAATCCTTGGCAGCGGCGTCCGGCTTGGCGCCTTCCTGAATCGCCAGCATGACCTCACCGATCTCGTCTTTCGAATTCCACTGGAACTTCTTCAGGAACGCGACCACTTCCGGTGCCTTGGCGGCCAACTCCTTGCTGCCGATGCTGTTTACGGTTTCAGCTGCGCCGTAGACGCCTTTTGGGTCTTCCAGGAAGCGCAGTTTCCACTTGGCGAACATCCAGTGCGGCACCCAACCGGTGACAGCAATGGATTCTTTTTTCTTCTCGGCACGGGTCAGCTCGGCAATCATGCCGGCGCCGGAACTGGCCTTGAGTTGATACCCGGTCAGGTCGTAATCCTTGATGGCCTGTTCGGTCTTGATCATGACACCTGAACCGGCGTCGATACCGACAATGCGGTTCTTGAAGCTGTCATCGGTCTTGAGGTCAGCCACGGACTGGGCCTTGACGTACTCCGGCACGATCAGGCCGATTTTTGCGTCCTTGAAGTTCGGACCGTAGTCGACCACCTGATCCTTGTTCTTGGTCCAGTAGTCGCCATGGGTCACCGGCAGCCAGGCCGAGAGCATCGCGTCAAGCTTGCCGGTGGCCACGCCCTGCCACATGATCCCGGTCGCGACCGCTTGCAGCTTCACGTCATAGCCCAGTTTCTGCTTGATGACTTCGGCCGCCACATGGGTGGTCGCGACGCTGTCGGACCAGCCGTCGACATAACCGATGCTCAGGGTTTTGGTTTCGGCGCTGGCCAATGTGGAACTGATCGCCAGTACCAGTGCGGCACCTGCGCCCAAGAGTCGTCGCATTCTCATCGTTACTTCCCCGAAAGTGCTGCGCCCGACGGATGCCGAGCGGCGTCAACGTATTGTTATGGTGCACAGCGCCCCCATCACGCTCGCCTGCAAAACCGGTCCGAACGTCAGTGGAGTACTGACTCGTTGATCATCAACCTGCGCCGATCTGGAACCTGCTCTGCCTGCGACGTTGAGGCAACGAGAAACGACATCAGAACGCCAGCTACCTGCCTCAGGCATTTGGGCCAACAAAAATGCCGTCTTGCCGGTCATGGCAGAATCCGGCAAACCGCCAGATAACTAGCCGCTACCACGCGTGAACGTGTATCTTCGCGCTACTATCGCGCCCCGTTTGTGCCTCTTTTGCGTCGATCATGGCACTTGGCTTCACTTCGGCGGTCATAGCCTGCGAACTTCAATCGGCATCTTCCTCTAAGGGATCCAGTCATGCTCCATTCCTTGCGCTTCGCTGCCCTCGCCGGCGGCCTTATTCTGAGTGCGTCCGCGCTGGCGGTGGACATCGATGCCGCCAGCTATGGCTACCCTTTGACCAACCCGTTCGAGGCGACTATCGCCACCACGCCACCGGACCTGCGCCCGGAGCTGCCCCCGATCGAAGATATCGACCAGGCGGACCACAGCCTGACCCTGCGCCCGGAACGCGAGTTCATCCTGCCGGACAACTTCTGGCCGGTGAAAAGCCTCACCTACCGCATGGCGACCCAGGACAAGCCCGCGCCGCTGATCTTCCTGATCGCCGGCACCGGCGCGCGCTACGACAGTACCCTCAACGAATACCTCAAGCGCCTCTACTACAAGGCCGGCTACCACGTGGTGCAGTTGTCCTCGCCCACCAGCTTCGACTTCATGAGTGCCGCTTCGCGCTTCGCTACACCCGGCATCACCAAGGAAGACGCCGAAGACATGTACCGGGTGATGCAGGCCGTGCGGGCGCAAAACCCCAAATTGCCCGTGACCGAGTATTACCTCACCGGCTATAGCCTCGGCGCCCTGGACGCGGCCTTCGTCGCCCATCTGGACGAAACCCGACGCAGCTTCAATTTCAAGAAAGTGCTGTTGCTCAACCCACCGGTAAACCTCTACACCTCGATCACCAACCTGGACAAGCTGGTCCAGACCGAGGTCAAGGGCATCAACAACACCACCACTTTTTATGAGCTGGTGCTCAACAAGCTGACCCGCTACTTCCAGCAAAAAGGCTACATCGATCTCAACGATGCCCTGCTCTATGACTTCCAGCAGTCCAAGCAACACCTGACCAACGAGCAGATGGCGATGCTGATCGGCACCTCGTTCCGCTTCTCGGCGGCCGACATTGCATTCACTTCGGACCTGATCAACCGTCGCGGCCTGATCATCCCACCCAAATTCCCAATCACCGAAAGCACCAGCCTGACGCCGTTCCTCAAGCGCGCGTTGCAATGCGATTTCGACTGTTACCTCACCGAGCAGGTAATTCCGATGTGGCGCGCGCGCACCGACGGCGGCAGCCTGTTGCAACTGATCGATCAGGTCAGCCTTTATGCGCTCAAGGATTACCTGCACGACAGCCCGAAGATTGCCATCATGCACAACGCCGACGACGTCATCCTCGGCCCGGGTGACCTGGGTTTCTTGCGCAAGACCTTTGGCGACCGCCTGACGGTTTACCCATTGGGCGGCCACTGCGGCAACCTTAACTACCGCGTCAACAGCGACGCCATGCTGGAGTTCTTCCGTGGCTAAATATCTCCTGCTTATCGCCGCGTTAATGAGTGCCGGCATGGTCCACGCCGATAACAGCAAGGCCAACGCGCCTGTGGTGGTGGATTCCGACGGTTTCAAGGAACCGTTGAGCAAGCTTAAGTTCAACCCCGGGTTGGACCAGCGCGAGTTCGAGCGCTCGACCCTCAACGCCCTGAACGTCTATGACCCGCTGGAGTCCTGGAACCGCCGCGTCTACCACTTCAATTATCGATTCGATCAGTGGGTGTTCCTGCCAGTCGTCGACGGCTACCGTTACATCACGCCAGGTTTCCTGCGTACCGGGGTGAGCAACTTTTTCAATAACCTGGGGGACGTGCCGAACCTGATGAACAGCCTGCTGCAATTCAAGGGCAAGCGTTCGATGGAAACCACGGCGCGCCTGCTGCTCAACACCACCGTCGGCATCGCCGGCCTGTGGGACCCGGCCACTGCCATGGGCCTGCCGCGCCAGAGCGAAGACTTCGGCCAGACCCTGGGGTTCTATGGCGTGCCCGGCGGCGCGTACTTCGTACTGCCGATCTTCGGGCCTTCGAACCTGCGCGACACCTCGGGATTGCTGGTGGACTACACAGCTGAATCGGCGATCAACTTCCTCAACGTTTCAGAAGTCAGCGGCAACCACCCGGAACTGCTGCTTCTGCGCGCCGTGGACAAGCGCCACCAGACCAGCTTCCGCTATGGCCAACTGAACTCGCCATTCGAATATGAGAAGGTGCGTTACGTGTATACCGAATCGCGCAAGTTGCAGATTGCCGAGTAACCTGCGGCCAACACAAATACCCATTGTGGGAGCGGGCTTGCTCGCGAAGGCGGTGTATCAGCTAACAAATGTGTTGTCTGATACACCGCCTTCGCGAGCAAGCCCGCTCCCACAGTTGTCATGTGTTGTCAGCTTCAGCTTTTCAGCGCTTTCCAGACCTTGCCGACTACCATCACACCCGCCAACACCAGCGCCCCCGCCACGATCCCGGCCACCGCATTAAGCAGCAACGGCACGATGAACCCGGCGCCGCCAGCACTGGCCGCTACACCTTCGATCCAGTGATGCACCACCGGCACGCCATGGGTCAGGATGCCGCCGCCCACCAGGAACATCGCCGCCGTGCCGATCACCGACAGGCCTTTCATCATGTAGGGCGCGGCGCGCAGGATGGCACCACCGATGCTCTTGGCCCATTGCCCCGGCTTCTGCGTCAGCCATAACCCGAGGTCATCGAGCTTGACGATCCCGGCCACCAGGCCATAGACGCCAACCGTCATGACGATGGCGATGCCCGACAGCACGATCACCTGCTGGGTCAGCGGTGCATTAGCGACGGTGCCGAGGGTGATGGCGATGATTTCCGCCGAGAGGATGAAGTCGGTGCGTATCGCACCTTTGATCTTGTCCTTTTCGAAGGCCACCAGATCGACCGCCGGATTGGCCACGGCCTCGACCAGTTGCGCATGCTCGGCCTGGTCTTGCGCCTTGCTGTGAAGGAACTTGTGGGCCAGTTTCTCGAACCCTTCGAAACACAAGTAGGCGCCCCCCACCATCAACAGCGGCGTCACCAGCCAGGGCACGAAAGCGCTGATGGCCAACGCCGACGGCACCAGGATCAGCTTGTTGATGAACGACCCCTTGGCCACCGCCCAGACCACCGGTATTTCCCGCTCGGCACGCACGCCTGACACCTGCTGGGCATTGAGCGCCAGGTCATCGCCGAGCACGCCGGCGGTTTTCTTGGCGGCCATCTTGGTCATCAATGCAACATCGTCGAGTACCGTGGCGATGTCGTCGATCAGCAACAGCAAACTGCTTCCGGCCATGGAGGAGCTCCTTGAATAATAATGCTGCGCAGCATAGCGCGCCCGACGTAGCCTCGGGGCATTCTTGAGCGCCTCTGGAGGCCGGTGCTACCATGCGCAACCGCCAGAACAGGCAAGGAACCCCTGGGTTTATGAGCACTATCCGCGAGCGCAACAAAGAACTGATCCTGCGTGCCGCCAGCGAAGAATTTGCCGACAAGGGCTTCGCGGCGACCAAAACCAGCGATATCGCGGCCAAGGCGGGCCTGCCCAAACCCAACGTCTATTACTATTTCAAATCCAAGGAAAACCTCTATCGCGAGGTACTGGAAAGTATCATCGAGCCAATCCTCCAGGCCTCAACCCCGTTCAACGCCGATGGCGTGCCCGGCGAAGTGCTGAGCCACTACATCCGCTCCAAGATCCGCATCTCCCGCGACCTGCCCTTCGCCTCAAAAGTCTTCGCCAGCGAAATCATGCACGGCGCCCCCCACCTGAGCGCCGACCTGGTCGAACAACTCAACGCCCAGGCCCGGCACAACATCGACTGCATCCAGACCTGGATCGACCGCGGCCAGATCGCCCCCATCGACCCCAACCACCTGATGTTCAGCATCTGGGCAGCCACCCAGACCTACGCCGACTTCGACTGGCAGATCAGCGCCGTGACCGGCAAGGCGAAACTGGACGAAGCGGATTATGAAGCGGCGGCGCAGACGATTATTCGGTTGGTGTTGAAGGGGTGTGAGGTGGACTAAAAAATTGCGGAACGCCCATTCGCGAGCAAGCCCGCTCCCACAGGGTTCGATGGCGGACCAAAAATTATCAAACACCGCCAATCCCTTGTGGGAGCGGGCTTGCTCGCGAATGGCGGCAACTCGGTATTGGATCAAACCCAAATCGCATCCCACAGCGGATAGTCACCCAGTCGCTCCACCAGACCCGCCCGCAACGGATTCGCGACCACATAACGAGCGAGCTTTACCAAGTCTTCCTCCCGCCGTAATGCACAGTCATGGAACCCCTGCTGCCAGAGATTCCCCGTCCTGCCAACCGCCTCGTTGACCCCCTTGGCACTTAAGGATTTCACCTGGCACATCAACTGCCCCAAGGATCCGCGATACAGTTGGATCAACCAATGGAAATGATCAGGCATAACGACAAAAGCCAGGGAATCAGCAATGCCCTGCTCCTGTACCTCCTTGAATTGACGGATGACTATCCTGCCCAAGCCATAGTCCTTAAAGACAGGCCCGCGCCCGCGCGTATTGGCTGTCAGTAAATAGATGCGGTTTTGCTCTGCATAGCGACCGATGCGCAGACGATGTGAAGCTGCACGTAAAGGCATCCGTTGCCCCCCCTTTCCCAATAAAGTTTTGAAAGGCTAGCGCTGTGAATGCAGCATCATGGTCAAACTTTTAGCCGGATGTGTCTGGTCGATTGCTTTCGCGAGCAAGCCCGCTCCCACAGGGGATTTGCTGTGTTCAAACATTTTGTGTCCATCATCGGACCTGTGGGAGCGGGCTTGCTCGCGAAAGCGATAGTCACTTCACCGCAGCATCAAACCACCCCCGCATCCGCCTTCAACCCCACCCCTCCCACGGCCGTGATCGCAACCTGCTCATCAATGTCCGAGGTATCGCCACTGATGCCGATGGCGCCCAACACCCGCCCATCCTGATCCCTGATCAACACCCCCCCCGGTGCCGGCACGACGCTGCCCTGCCCCAGGCCGTTCAACGCGGCGAAGAAGGCCGGGCGTTGTTGGGCGTCCTGGGCGAGCAGGCGCGAGCCCTTGCCCAGGGCGATGGCACCCCAGGCCTTACCGATAGCGATCTGAGGGCGAAGCAGGCTGGCGCCGTCTTCGCGTTGCAAGGCAATCAGGTGGCCGCCGCTGTCCAGGACCGCAATGGTCAGTGGCGCAGCGCTGATTTCGCGGCCTGCGGCAAGGGCTTGCCCCGTCAGGTTGACGGCAATTTTCAAGGTTAAAACGCTCATGAGTGCTGTCCTTTTTTTGTTGTGGGAAGCGTTCCCGGCATTGCTTTCGGAAAAACCAGACGCATACAATAGAACACAATGATTTTATTTTTTGTATACAATAATTCCAACAACACATCCTGTGCGACGAAAAGCCACAGCGTTTACGGCCTTCCGACGAATGAAACAGGTGCTTGAGGAAATGGATTGACCTGCGCCGCCCGCCGTGAATACACTCTACGCAAAGCCACTTGTATACAATTACAAAACGTAAGAGGCACAAAACCATGAGCAAAATGAGAGCAATCGAAGCCGCCGTTCTGGTGATGCGCCGTGAAGGCGTGGACACCGCCTTCGGCATCCCGGGTGCCGCGATCAACCCGCTGTACTCTGCCCTGCAAAAGGTGGGTGGCATCGATCATGTCCTCGCTCGCCACGTTGAAGGCGCCTCCCACATGGCCGAGGGCTACACCCGCACCAAGGCCGGCAACATTGGCGTGTGCATCGGCACCTCGGGTCCGGCGGGGACCGACATGGTGACGGGGCTCTACAGCGCTTCGGCCGACTCGATCCCGATCCTGTGCATCACCGGCCAAGCGCCCCGCGCCCGCCTGCACAAGGAAGATTTCCAGGCTGTGGATATCACCAGCATCGTCAAGCCGGTGACCAAGTGGGCAACCACCGTCCTGGAACCGGGCCAGGTGCCGTACGCTTTCCAGAAGGCCTTCTTTGAGATGCGCTCCGGCCGGCCGGGCCCGGTGCTGATCGACCTGCCGTTCGACGTGCAGATGGCCGAGATCGAGTTCGACATCGATGCCTATCAACCGCTGCCTCTGGCCAAGCCTGCGGCCAACCGCGTGCAGATCGAGAAGGCCCTGGCCATGCTCGATCAGGCGGAGCGCCCCTTGCTGGTGGCCGGTGGTGGGATCATCAACGCCGATGCCAGCGAGCTGCTGGTGGAATTCGCTGAGCTGACCGGTATCCCGGTGATTCCCACATTGATGGGCTGGGGCACGATTCCAGACGATCATCCATTGATGGTCGGCATGGTCGGCCTGCAAACCTCTCACCGCTATGGCAATGCGACGCTGCTCAAATCAGACGTGGTGCTGGGCATCGGCAACCGCTGGGCCAACCGCCACACCGGGTCGGTGGATGTCTACACCAAAGGCCGCACCTTCATTCATGTGGACATCGAGCCGACCCAGATCGGCCGTGTGTTCACCCCGGACCTGGGCATCGTTTCCGATGCTGCCTCGGCACTGACGGCGTTCATCGAAGTCGCCCGCGAATGGCAAGCCGCCGGCAAACTGAAAAACCGCAGCGCCTGGCTGCAGGACTGCCAGCAGCGCAAGGCCAGCCTGCAGCGCAAGACTCACTTCGACAACGTGCCGGTCAAGCCCCAGCGTGTGTACGAGGAAATGAACCAGGTGTTTGGCAAGGACACTTGCTACGTCAGCACCATCGGGCTGTCGCAGATCGCCGGGGCGCAGTTCCTGCACGTCTACAAACCGCGCCACTGGATCAACTGCGGCCAGGCCGGCCCGTTGGGCTGGACCATCCCGGCAGCGCTGGGGGTGGTCAAGGCCGACCCGAATCGCAAGGTCGTGGCGTTATCGGGCGACTATGACTTCCAGTTCATGATCGAAGAGCTGGCGGTAGGCGCACAGTTCAAGCTGCCGTACATCCACGTGGTGGTGAACAACTCCTACCTGGGCTTGATCCGCCAGGCCCAGCGTGGATTCGACATGGACTACTGCGTGCAACTGTCCTTCGACAACCTCAACGCACCGGAACTCAACGGTTATGGCGTGGACCACGTCGCCGTGGCCGAGGGCCTGGGTTGCAAGGCGCTACGGGTGTTCGAACCGTCCGGCATCCAGCCAGCGCTGCGCAAAGCCCAGGAGCTGATCGAGGAATTCAAGGTACCGGTGATCGTCGAGATCATCCTGGAACGGGTGACCAACATTTCCATGGGCACCGAGATCAACGCCGTCAACGAATTCGAAGACCTGGCGCTGGTGGGCAACGATGCGCCGACAGCGATTTCATTGCTCGACTGACTGCCTTGTGGGAGTGGGCTTGCTCGCGAAGACGGCTTCAAATCCAACAAAGATGTTGGCTGACACAGCGCTTTCGCGAGCAAGCCCGCTCCCACAGGGATCTACAAATATTTACCGGAGACCCACCATGCCGCGTTTCGCAGCCAACCTGTCCATGCTGTTCACCGAGCAGGATTTCCTCGCCCGTTTCGAAGCGGCCGCCAAGGCCGGTTTCACGGGCGTCGAATACCTGTTCCCTTATGACTACAGCTCCGCCGAGCTCAAGGCGCTGCTCCAGGCCAATGGCCTGACCCAAGTGCTGTTCAACCTGCCGGCCGGCGACTGGGCCAAGGGCGAGCGCGGCATTGCCTGCCTGCCGGACCGGGTTGAAGAGTTCCGCTCCGGCGTTGACCTGGCGATCGCTTATGCCCAGGTGCTGGGCAACACCCAGGTCAACTGCCTGGCCGGGATTTGTCCGCAGAACTGCGACAAGGCCCTGGTGGAGAAAACCTTCGTCGCCAACCTGAAATATGCCGCCGAGAAGCTGCAAGCCAAAGGCATCAAGCTGGTGATGGAAGCCATCAACACCCGTGACATTCCCGGTTTCTACTTGAACAACACCACCCAGGCCCTGTCGATCCGCGAGCAGGTGGGCAGCGCCAACCTGTTCCTGCAATACGACATCTACCACATGCAAATCATGGAAGGCGACCTGGCCCGGACCCTGTCGGCGCACCTGGGTCAGATCAACCATGTGCAACTGGCGGACAACCCGGGACGCAACGAGCCGGGGACCGGCGAGATCAACTACCGCTTCCTGTTCGAACACCTGGACCGCATCGGTTACCAGGGCTGGGTCGGCTGCGAATACAAACCGCTGACCAGCACGGAAGCGGGCCTTGGCTGGCTGAAAAGCCATAACGCGGTCTGACCCAACAAATCCCTTGTGGGAGCGGGCTTGCTCGCGAAGGCGGTGTGTCAGCTCACGAATATGCGGTCTGATACACCGCCTTCGCGAGCAAGCCCGCTCCCACAGGAAAGCAGTCCCTCATTTGCTTGAAGCAACGATAACAACAAGAGGATTTTCTCATGGCTAAAATCGGATTCATCGGCACCGGCATCATGGGCCATCCCATGGCAATGAACCTGCAAAAGGCCGGGCACAGTCTGTTCCTGAGTCAGCACCACGACCCGGCCCCCGCCGATCTGCTGGCCGGCGGCGCGGTGGCGCTGGCCAACCCGAAGGAAGTCGTCCAGGAAGCCGAGTTCATCATCGTTATGGTCCCGGACACCCCGCAGGTCGATGACGTGCTGTTTCGCGCCGATGGCGTGGCGGCCGGCGTGGGCGCGGGCAAGGTGGTCATCGACATGAGTTCGATCTCCCCCACCGCCACCAAGGCGTTCGCGGCCAGGATCAATGAAAAAGGCGCGCAATACCTCGATGCCCCCGTGTCCGGTGGTGAAGTCGGCGCCAAGGCCGCCACGCTGAGCATCATGGTCGGTGGCGACAGCGCCGCTTTCGAACGCGCCCTGCCGCTGTTCCAGGCCATGGGCAAGAACATCACCCTGGTGGGTGGCAACGGCGACGGCCAGACCGCGAAAGTGGCGAACCAGATCATCGTCGCGCTGAACATCCAGGCCGTGGCCGAAGCCCTGCTGTTCGCCGCGAAAAACGGCGCCGATCCAGCCAAGGTTCGCGAAGCGCTGATGGGTGGTTTTGCCTCCTCGAAGATCCTGGAAGTACACGGCGAGCGCATGATCAAGGGCACCTTCGATCCGGGCTTCCGCATCAGCCTGCACCAGAAGGACCTGAACCTGGCCCTGCAAGGCGCCAAGGAGCTGAACATCAACCTGCCCAACACCGCCAACACCCAGCAAGTGTTCAGCACCTGCGCGGCCATCGGCGGCAGCAACTGGGATCACTCGGCGCTGATCAAGGGCCTGGAGCACATGGCGAGTTTCTCGATTCGCGATAACTGACACATCCCCCTGTGGGAGCGGGCTTGCTCGCGAAGGCAATCTTTCTGTCAATAAAGTATTGACTGACACACCGCCTTCGCGAGCAAGCCCGCTCCCACAAGGGGGTCTGCGTTGCCCTTCAAATAACAAGAATCCCGGGAGTCCGCCATGTCGGTCGATCCGCAACATTTGCTCCGCGAGCTGTTTGCCACAGCCATCGACGCGGCCCATCCGCAGCATGTCCTTGAACAGTATCTGCCCAGCGACCGCAGCGGCCGGGTGATCGTCATCGGCGCCGGTAAGGCGGCCGCGGCGATGGCGCAGGTGGTCGAGCGCTGCTGGCAGGGCGACGTCACTGGTTTGGTAGTGACCCGTTATGGCCATGGTGCGCCCTGCCAGAAGATCGAAGTAGTGGAAGCCGCTCACCCGGTGCCGGATGCGGCGGGCCTGGCGGTGGCCCAACGGGTGCTGGAGCTGGTCAGCAACCTTAACGAAGACGACCGGGTGATTTTCCTGCTGTCCGGCGGGGGCTCGGCGCTGCTGGCGCTGCCGGCAGCTGGCATCACCCTGGCCGACAAGCAATCGATCAACAAGGCTTTGCTCAAGTCCGGCGCCACCATCGGCGAGATGAATTGCGTGCGCAAACATCTCTCGGCAATCAAGGGCGGGCGCCTGGGCAAGGCCTGCTGGCCGGCGACGGTCTACACCTATGCGATTTCCGATGTGCCCGGCGACCTCGCCACGGTCATCGCCTCCGGCCCCACCGTGGCCGACCCCAGTACATCAGCCGAAGCCCTGGCGATCCTCAAGCGCTACAACATTGAAATACCGGCCGCGGTGCGCAACTGGTTGCGAAGCCCGGAGTCGGAAACCGTCAAACCCGGCGACCCGAGCCTGGCCCGCAGTCACTTCCAATTGATCGCCCGCCCCCAACAATCACTGGAAGCGGCGGCGGTGAAAGCCCGCCAGGCCGGTTTCAGTCCGCTGATCCTCGGCGACCTGGAAGGCGAATCCCGGGAAGTGGCGAAAGTCCACGCCGGCATCGCCCGGCAAATTGCTCTGCACGGCCAGCCTCTGGCGGCGCCATGCGTGATCCTCTCCGGCGGCGAAACCACGGTCACCGTGCGCGGCAATGGCCGGGGCGGACGCAACGCAGAATTCCTGCTCAGCCTGACTGACAACCTCAAGGGTCATCCAGGCATCTACGCACTGGCCGGTGACACGGACGGCATCGACGGTTCCGAAGACAACGCCGGCGCCATCATGACCCCGGACAGTTATCGCCGTGCCGCCGAACTGGGCCTGAGCGCCAGCGACGAGCTGGACAACAACAACGGCTACGGCTATTTCGCCGCGCTGGAGGCGTTGATCGTCACCGAGCCGACGCGCACCAACGTCAACGACTTTCGCGCCATCCTGATTCTTGAGAACCCCAACCATGACGCCTGATAAAAAGGTCAAGATCCTCGCGACCCTCGGCCCCGCTACCCGTGGGGTCGATGACATCCGTGAACTGGTGCACGCCGGTGTGAATATTTTCCGCCTGAACTTCAGCCACGGCGAACATGCCGACCACGCCCAGCGCTACCAGTGGATTCGTGAAGTCGAGCAGCAGCTCAACTACCCACTGGGCATTCTGATGGACTTGCAGGGCCCGAAACTACGAGTGGGCACATTCGCCGACGGCAAAGTGCTGCTGCTACGCGGCCAGGCTCTGCGCCTGGATCTGGACGCTACGCCCGGCGATGAACAGCGGGTCAACCTGCCCCACCCACAGATCATCGCGGCCCTGGAGCCCGGCATGGACCTGCTGCTGGACGACGGCAAGCTACGCTTGCGTGTGACCGCCAAGCATGCCGATGCCATCGACACCCAAGTGCTCAACGGCGGCGAACTGTCGGACCGCAAAGGCGTGAATGTACCCCAGGCCGTGCTCGACATGAGCCCGCTGACCGCCAAGGACCGCCGCGACTTGAGCTTCGGCCTGGAGCTGGGCGTGGACTGGGTGGCGCTGTCGTTCGTGCAGCGCCCCGAGGACATCCGCGAGGCGCGTGCGTTGATTGGCGACAAGGCATTCCTGATGGCCAAGATCGAGAAACCGTCGGCGGTGACCCAGCTTCGGGAGATCGCCGAACTGAGCGACGCGATCATGGTTGCCCGGGGTGACTTGGGTGTCGAAGTGCCGGCCGAAAGCGTGCCGCAGATCCAGAAGAACATCATCAGCACCTGCCGCGCCCTCGGCAAACCGGTGGTGGTGGCTACCCAGATGCTCGAGTCGATGCGCTTCTCCCCGGCGCCCACCCGAGCCGAAGTCACCGACGTGGCCAACGCCGTGGCTGAAGGGGCCGATGCGGTGATGCTGTCGGCGGAAACTGCCTCCGGCGATTACCCCCTCGAAGCCGTGCAAATGATGAGCAAGATCATCCGCCAGGTGGAGAACGGCCCGGACTACCAGGCGCAGTTGGATGTCAGCCGGCCGAAAGCCGAAGCCACGGTATCGGACGCCATCAGTTGTGCAATCCGTCGTATCAGCAACGTACTGCCAGTGGCCGTACTGGTGAACTACAGCGAATCGGGCAGTTCCAGCCTGCGGGCGGCGCGGGAGCGACCGACGGTGCCGATCCTCAACCTCACACCCAATCTGCAGGCGGCCCGCCGTTTGACCGTGGCCTGGGGCGTGCATTCGGTGGTCAATGACCGGTTGAAGCAGGTGGATGAAGTCTGTTCCACCGCTCTGGAAATCGCCCAGGCTCAAGGCATGGCCCAGCGCGGCGATACCCTGCTGATCACAGCCGGCGTACCGTTCGGGCAGCCGGGGTCGACCAATTCGTTGCGCATCGAAACCCTAATCTAGCGCCTGTACTGGCCCCTTCGCGAGCAAGCCCGCTCCCACAGAAGTTTTGTGAACGCCGCAAATCACCTGTGGGAGCGGGCTTGCTCGCGAGGAGATCGACTGGGTCCATCAGACATACCAACCATGCCCAACACCCACTGCCCCGACTGGGCCACCGCCCTGCTCAACGGCTTCAGCCAGATTTTCCTCCAGCGTCATCCGCTGTGTGGCCTGTTGTGCCTGCTGGCGATTCTCTTCACCGCACCCGCCTTGTTTGGCGGTGCGTTGCTTGGCGGCGTGGCCGGGTTGCTCACCGCCCAGCGGCGCGGTTACGCCAAGGTTGATCGACAGGCCGGACTGTTCAGTTACAACGGCATCCTGCTGGGCCTGCTATTGAGTCTCGCGTTACCTTGGTCAGCCGTGTTGCCGCCATTGATTATTGCCAGCGGCGGTCTCAGCGCGATGTTGACTCAGCAGTGGCTCAAGCGCAGCCGTGGCCCGCAGTGCCTGCCCGCCTACACCGCGCCGTTCGTGGCATTGGCTTGGTTGCTGCTGAGTGTTGCCCCGGCACAGCCGTCGCCCGTTTCGGTTGAAATGACGATGGCCAATTTGCTGGCCGCTTATTGGCGCGGGCTGGGCCAGGTCATGTTTCTCGACCAGCCATTAGCCGGCGCGCTGATCGCTGTGGGTCTGCTGATTGCCAACCCACGCGCCGCCGGGTGGACGATGCTGGGTTCAGCCGCAGGCCTGGCGTTCTCCCTGCTGCATCACGACACGACCCAAGCCCTGTTGGGGCTCGGCGGCTATAACCCGGCCCTGGTGGCACTGGCCCTCAGCCAACAACACCGCCAGCGATGGTTGCCGCTGGCGGGTATCGTGCTGGCGGTCATGCTCACACCGGGCTTTCTCGCCCTTGGTCTGGCGCCGCTGACCGCGCCCTTCATCCTGGCCTGCTGGCTGGTTCATGCCACCCACCGGGTGTGGCAGCCGGCCAGTCGCGACACTGCGCCTTGCACTTTGCGGGGCAATCACCCTAGGCTTCGCTGACTATTGGTTCAGGCGAAGGTTATGGATAGCAACAACTGGCGTGAACGCCTCTACGTGATCATTTTCCAGACCGACACCGTGGCCGGCCGACGCTTCGACAGCACACTGCTGTTGATCATCCTCGCCAGCCTGGTGATCGTAATGCTCGACAGCATCGACAGCGTGCACCAGAACTACGCGCCCCTGTTGGCTGCTATTGAATGGGGGTTCACCTTCATCTTCATCGTCGAATACGGTCTGCGCCTGTATTGCTCGCCCAAGCCCCTGCGCTATGCGTTCAGCTTCTACGGCCTGGTGGACTTGCTGGCGATCGTGCCCGGGATCCTGGCGCTGTACTACAGCGACGCCCAGTATCTGTTGATCGTTCGCATCATTCGCATGCTGCGGATTTTCCGCGTGCTCAAACTCAGCCCTTACCTCAAGCAAGCCAACTACCTGATGGCAGCGCTGCGGGGGAGCAAGCAGAAAATCATCGTGTTCCTGGTCAGCGTATCGACCCTGGTGACCGTATTCGGCACCTTGATGTACGTCATCGAAGGCCCCGCGAATGGCTTCACCAGCATTCCCAAGGGCATCTATTGGGCCATCGTCACGCTGACCACCGTGGGCTTCGGCGACATCGTGCCCAAGACGCCATTGGGCCAGGTGGTTTCGTCCCTGGTGATGATCACCGGTTACTCGATCATCGCGGTACCGACGGGTATTTTCACCGCTGAACTGGCCACGGCCATGCGCGGCGCCGACCAACTCAAGCATGATTGTCCGGTCTGCAGTAAAAACAACCACGATCATGGCGCCGCTTTCTGCTCCCGTTGCGGCAATGCGCTATTCAAGAAACTGGAATAGACAAGGCATTTTCAATGTTCACAGCCCCTTGAGGCTGCCTCATCATCAATGGCAAGCATGTCAGATATCAGCCACAAAGCCTGTTTCAGAGCCCGTTAACTCTTTAGCCTCACGCCACTCTTTCCATTCACTGACGAGATCGCCATGAGTGCCCACTCACCCACCTCGCCCGCCAGCACCAGCCTGACTCGCGGCATGGTCCTGCTGTTTGCCTTTTGCTGCGGCGCCATCGTTGCCAACATCTACTACGCCCAGCCCATTATCGAACTGATCGCGCCCGACGTCGGCCTGAGCAGCACCATGGCCAGCCTGATCGTCTCGCTGACCCAGATCGGTTATGCCCTGGGCCTGTTTTTCCTGGTGCCGCTGGGGGACCTGCTGGAAAACCGCCGCCTGATGATCCTCACCACCGTTGTGGCGATCGCCAGTCTGTTGGCGGCAGCGTTCACCGACCGGCCGAACGTGTTCCTGCTGGTTTCACTGCTGGTGGGATTCAGTTCGGTGTCGGTGCAAGTCCTGATCCCGCTGGCCGCGCACTTGGCCCCGGAAGAGTCCAGAGGGCGGGTCGTGGGCGGGATCATGGGCGGCCTGCTGCTGGGGATCCTACTGGCGCGACCGATCTCAAGCGTGGTGGCCGATCACTTCGGCTGGCGGGCAATGTTCATGATCGCCGCGGCCTTGATGGCGGCGATCAGCATCGTCCTGGCATTGACCGTGCCCAAGCGCCAACCTGACCACAGCGCCTCTTATGGCCAACTGCTGGGCTCGCTCGGTACCTTGTTGCGCCAGCAGCCGCTGTTGCGCCAAAGAGCCTTTTACCAGGCCTGCATGTTCGCCACCTTCAGCCTGTTCTGGACCGCCGTGCCGCTGGAGCTGTCGCGCAATCACGGCCTGTCGCAAACTGAAATCGCCCTGTTCGCCCTGGTCGGTGCCATTGGCGCCATCGCCGCGCCCATTGCCGGTCGCCTGGCGGATGCCGGACATACCCGCATCGCTTCGCTGCTGGCAATGCTATTGGCCAGCCTGAGTTTTCTGCCAGCGTTCATCCATCCGCTCTACAGCGTCATTGGCCTGGCGGTTACCGGTGTGGTGCTGGATTTCTGCGTGCAGATGAACATGGTCCTGGGGCAGCGCACCATCTACGCCCTCGATGCCAAAAGCCGCAGTCGTCTCAATGCGCTGTACATGACCAGCATCTTCGTCGGCGGCGCGTTTGGTTCATCGATTGCCAGCGCGGTGTACGAACATGGCGGCTGGTTGTGGGTGGTGATCATCGGCAGTGCTTTCCCGCTGATGGCCTTGCTGAGTTTCCTGAGCGCTTCGAAAAAACACTCACTGGCGACGGCCTGATACCGTCGCGGCAGGGTTGAACGCCCGGCGGCCGAGGCCTGCCGGGCACCTTCAAAGAGCGGTCAGATCCGCACGTTACCTCGCGGCCCGGCAATCGCCCAGATGATCAGGCCCAGCACTGGCAACAGAAGAATCAACAGCACCCACAGGACTTTCGCCCCCGTTCCCGCGCCACTCTTGAGCACATTGATGATCGCCCAGATATCGAGCGCCAGGATGATCAGGCCAATCAGGCCGTTGAAGGTGGAACCCATGGTGTCGCTCCCAGATGGTGATATGCACACTTAGGATAGCGGGGGCCCGGCGAGGGTTCCGTTTTATTGCTTCAGACGTGGACCGCAACCTTGAGCGCTTCCAGGGCCGGCGCGGTGACGATGCCGACTTCGGCGCACAGCTCCAGCACGCGCGGCACGTCGTTGCCGTACACCAGAACCATTTGCAGTTCATCGTCGAGCAACTGGCTGAAATTCATCAGCACATAGCCGCCGTTTTCCTTGTTCAGGCTGCTCATCTGGATCTGGATGCGATTGAGCGCCGTCAGGGCTTCGGTTTTCGCCAGTTGCTTGGGCTTGAGATTGAAGGCCACACCGGGGCCGAACGAGGCAACGATCTGTTCGAACAGTTCTACATAAGTATCAGCCTGGAACAACACAGTATCCGGCAGGCTCCCCACCACAACCCATTCGCCCAATGGCATCGGGAAGCTGTCGTCGTAGTTGATGTCCGGGTTGGCCGCCAGAAAAGCCGCTGGGTCGGCGTAGGCCTGGGCCGCTTCGTCAGCAATTTTCGCAATGTCCGCATCGCCCAGGCAGCCGGAGCTGATTTTGCTGATGAGTTCGACGAGTGCGGCTTTCATGGAGAACATCCTGTGGCGATTGGGTTTTGAGGGCGCGCAGGATAGCGCATCACATTGATTGAGTCAGAAAGCTGTGGCCAGGGAGCTTTTGTGGCGAGGGGATTTATCCCCGCTGGGCTGCAAAGCAGCCCCAAAAAATAACCTGACACACCGGGTTGTCAGGTTGTAGGGCCGCTTCGCGCCCCAGCGGGGATAAATCCCCTCGCCACAGAAGCAGCGTCAGACTTCAAGTACTCCCAACAGATAGAGATCAACCCAACAACTTCTCCAACTGCGCCGTGGTATCCACCGCGCCCATGGTTTTGGCTGCATCCAGGGCCGAGATGCCGTTGGCATCCTTGGCCTTGGGGTCGGCGCCTTTGCTGATCAGGTAGTCGACGATTTCCACACGATTGAACATCGCCGCCATCATCAACGCGGTGCGACCATCGAAGGAAGAGCCTTCCACCTGCGCCCCGCCATCCACCAGCGCGGTGACCACCGCCAGGTCGCCCTTGAACGCCGCACCGGCAATCGGGCTCTGGCCGTTGTCGTTGCGGATTTCCGGATCGGCCTTGTTTTCCAGTAATACCTTCACCGTCTCCACATGCCCGTGGTAAGCGGCCAGCATCAGCAAGGTATCGCCCTTGTGATTACGCAGGTTGGGCGGCAGGCCTTTGCTCAGCAAGGCGGCCATCATGGCGGCGTCGCCCTGGCGTGCGACATTGAACACCTGTTCGGCGAACTCCGCTGCCTCTTCCGGGGTCATCTGGCGGCTTGTATCGGACATGGGAAACTCCACTTAAGTCTTTGCAAAGCGGCTAGTTTCCCGAGGGACTCCAGGCCTGTCATCCCTTTTTTCTCTGCACCGTGCATAGCCAGAATCAATAACGGTACTGTCCTTGCTGAATCTGCGCCGCCAGTTGCCGGTCAACCCGCACATAGGTCGCGGTGCCAGGTAACCAGGCGTAGACCGGCTCATCGTCAGTGGCGCAAGGGTCGAAGGCTTCGCTCTTGAGACGGTTTTTCTGGTATTTGAAGGTGCCGGTGGTGTCCATTTTTACCTTGATGCGCAAGAACAACGGCACCGCATAGGCCGGCAATTTGCACTGCAAAAATTGCAACAGCTCAACAAAATCCAGGGTAGCCAGGGATTCGGACGGGGTAATCGCCGCCATCCCGGCACGGCCATTGGTGCCATTGATCTCGACGCCATAAGCCACCGCCTCGGCCACCTGCGGGTGCTGCAACAATACGTTTTCAACTTCCGTGGTGGAGACGTTCTCGCCTTTCCAGCGATAGGTATCACCGAGGCGATCAACGAACTGCCCATGGCCGAAACCGATGTTGCGCAGCAGGTCACCGGTATTGAAGTAACGGTCGCCCGGAACGAAGACATCTTTGAAGATGGTTTTTTCGGTCTTGGCCGGATCGGTGTAGCCGTCCAGCGGCGCCTTGTCGTCGATGCGCGCCATCAGCAGGCCCGGTTCACCCTTGGGCACTTTCTGCATCCGGCCTTGCAGGTTGCGCAATGGCGCTCCACTGTCATGGTCGTACTGCACCAGTTCCCAGCCCATCAGGGAAAACCCGACGGTGTTATCGAAATTCAGCACATTGGTGAAGCCGATATTGCCGTCGCTGGCCGCGTATAGCTCGCAGATATGGTCGACACCAAAACGCGTCTTGAAGGCCGACCAGGCCCCGGGGCGCAAGCCGTTGCCGATCATCTTCCTGACCTCATGCCGCCGGTCTTCAGCGCTGGTGGGTTGATCGACCAGATAACGACACAACTCACCGACATAGCCCAGGGTGGTGGCCCGGTAACGGCGAACGTCACTCCAGAACTGGCTGGCGCTGAACTTGCGCCGGATCGCAAACCCCGAGGCGCCGCAGATCGCCGCCCCCCAGCACACACAAAGACCCGTGGCGTGGTACAGCGGCAGCGTGCAATACAAAACATCCGCAGGCTGCATGTCCAGGGCGATCAAGCCGAAACTGGTGGAAGTGCGCATCCAGCGCCCGTGGCGAAAAACTCCGGCCTTGGGCAGCCCAGTGGTGCCCGAGGTGTAGAGATAAAAACACGGATCGTTGAAAAAAACCTGCTGACTGCTGGCCGGGTTTTCGCCTGGGTGACTGGCGCTGCTGCTTATCAAGTCGACGAAACCGCAAGGGGCGGCGGCGCTGTCCTGATCGGCCAACCACCAGGTTCGGCTGCCTGACAGTGAAGTACGGGCTCGCACGTCGTTGAAGGCCGCGACCCGTTCATCCCCGACCACCACAGCGACAGGAGCGACCAACGCCAGGCTGTGTACCAGCGCATCCCCGGTCTGCGAGGTGTTGACCATGGCGCTGACCGCACCGACCTTCGCCACCGCCAGCACCGTCACCAGCAACTGTGGCCGGTTCTCGATGAAAATCGCCACGCAGTCACCCTTGCCGATGCCCTGCGCCAACAGGTAATGAGCGATACGATTGGCCTGTTCATTGGCCTGTGCATAACTCAACACCGTGTCCCCATACAGCAACGCCGGCCCTTGGGGATTGCGCTGCGTGGCCTGCTCGAAATACCAGCCCAGGCCGCAAGGCTGGGTCGGGTCCTGGACGTTGGCGAGCTTCATGCCTTTGACGATACGGGGAATGGCCCTGGCAATCGTGGGTAGCTTGCGCAGCATCTTGCCCCAGGTAATGGCGTCGCTGGATGTACGACTCATGGTGACTCCCGTTCGACCTCGTGGGTCTCGGTTCTTGTTGTCGGGCTGGAGCTCAATTGCGCTCGAAATTACGCCAGCGATTCCGGGGCTGTACATGCGGTTTTTGCAATGTTTTGTATCCACCGCTCACGACAGGCGGAGCATGAGCGCCAGAAACCCAATTGGTTCAACAAAAGATCAGCCGACCACGCAAAATGCAGGATGCACGATGGCCATTCATGCAAGTTGCACGAAAGCAAAAATAGGGAAAATTATTAACCGATTGTTTTATAACGATTTTTAATAAAATCCAACGCTGGCACAGACACTGCAACTACCCCTCCACGGTTTGCCAATACCATGGAGCAGTCAAATATGAACATGATTCAAGAAAAGTTTGCGTCCCTGTTTTCCAACTACGAAGTGACCACCCAGGCCCGTCCGGATGGCGGTATCCTGCTGACCCTGCGCAACAGCGAAGGCAAACTGTTTAAACGCACAATTTCCTACGCTCAGTTGCACGCCGGGGACCAACTGTCCTGGGCGATCAGCGCGATCCGTCGCGACCTGGCGGAACAGGCCAGCGAGTTGCCACAGATCGCCATGCTGCAAAGCCAGCATCGTTTTGCGCTGCCGACCTATCACAGCGCCTGATCTTTTTTTGCGGGAGCGAATTTGCTCGCTCCCGCAGTCTGTTTATCAAAAACGCGCAGGATCAATCCGGGCAAAACTGTCCACCGTGACATGCCCTGGCAGCTCACCGCCCTCGCGCGCCAATCCGCATGTGGCCATGCCGGCATCACGGGCCGCGTCCAGCTCCTGGACGATATCCGACAGAAACAGAATCTCCTCCGGGGCTACGCCCACCGCCGCGCTGATGCGCTGGTAGGACTGCACTTCCCGCTTGGGCCCCGACGTGGTGTCAAAATAACCACTGAACAACGGTGACAGATCGCCAGCCTCGGAACAGCCGAAAATCAGCTTCTGTGCCTGGATCGAGCCCGAGGAATAAACGAACAGCCGTAAACCTTCCTGATGCCAGCGCTGTAGCGCCTGCACCGCATCCGGGTAAACGTGCCCTTTCAACTGCCCGGCCTGATACCCCTGCTCCCAGACCATGCCCTGCAACGCCTTGAGCGGCGTGGCCTTGCGGTCTTCGGCGATCCACTCCAGCAGGATCGCGATGACGCGCTCGATGTCAGCCCCCGGCTCACCATTGTCCTGACGCACCGCTGCCAATTGCTCGGCCACGTCGGCGCGGCCGGCATGCTGGCGAACGAAATCCGGAAGATGCCTGGCGGCATATGGAAACAACACATCGAACACGAAACTCACCGCGCTGGTGGTGCCTTCGATGTCAGTGAGAATGGCTTTGATCGGCACAGTGTCAGTCCTCCAGGCGCGGAAAACGGCTGGCGATGTCCTCGCCAGTGAACTTCGCCACCCAACCTTCCGGGTTATTGAACAGGCGAATGGCAACGAAATGCGGATGCTCGCCCATGTCGAACCAGTGCGGCGTACCCGCGGGCACCGAGATCAGGTCGTTCTTTTCACACAGTACCGCGTAGACGTAGTCGTCGATGTGCAGGGTAAACAGGCCACGACCGGCGACGAAAAATCGTACTTCGTCCTCACCATGGCGATGTTCATCGAGGAATTTGGCCCGCAGTTCGGCTTTTTGCGGGTGATCGCTGTTGAGGCTGATGACGTCGACCGTGACGTAGCCATGCTCGGTCATCAATTGGTCGATCTGGGTCTTGTAGGCGGCAATCACTTCGTCTTGGCCGGCGCCGGGCTGGATTTTCGTCGCCGCTTCCCAGCGGTCGAAGCGAACACCTTTATCAGCCAGGGTCGCGGCGATGTCTTCGAAGTGGGTCAGCACCTTGTTCGGAATGTCGGGGCTTGAGACGTGATAGACGGACAGGCTGCTCATGGTTAGGGCTCCAGCAAATTAACGGTTCAGGAGTGCGCGGGTCTTGAGCTCACACTCAAACAGAAACTCGAACGCTTCGATCTGGCGCAGGGCATCGTTCATGCTCGGTCCCCAGGTATACAACCCATGACCGCGAATCAGGTAGCCGACGCAATCGGGGTGAGCCTCGAGCCACGGCTGCACCTGGCCGGCCAGGCGTGCGATGTCCTGGTCGTTGTCGAAAATCGGCACGCGGACACAGGATTGGTGGGTCGACACACCGCTGAAGGCTTTTTGCAATTCGTAGTCTTCGAAGTCGATGAAGGCTTGCTTTGTCAGGCGCGACAACACCGTGGCATTCACCGAATGGGTGTGCAACACGGCGCCGATCTCCGGGCGCCAGCGATACAGCTGGGTGTGCAGCAGGGTTTCGGCGGAGGGTGTCTTGCCGCGCTCCAGGCTGTTGCCATCCAGGTCGGTGGCGAGCACATCATCCAGGCCCAGTTGCCCCTTGTGCTTGCCGGACACGGTGAGCAAGGCCTGGTCAGGGGCAAGCCGGGTCGAATAGTTGCTACTGGTGGCCGGGGACCAGCCGCGGCCATACAAAAAACGCCCGGCGTCGATGATTTCCCGGGCGAGCTGTTCACGGGTAAGGCTCATGGCCTGTCCTCTTGCATACGTGTGGCAATGATAACGGCTGCAGCGAAGGCTGCGAGGCTGGCGATGCTGAAAGTCCAGCTGGCACCCAGGGCGTTCCAGCTGTAGCCGGAATACAACGCGCCCAACGCCCCGCCCATGCCGGCCAGGGCGGCGTACAACGCCTGGCCCTGGCCTTGCTGGCGTGGGCCGAAGCTACGTTGCACGAAATGGATGGCAGCTGCGTGAAAACTGCCGAAGGTCGCCGCGTGCAACACCTGGGCAAACAACAGGACCCAGAGAAATTCGGCCAGTGAGCCCAGTAGCAGCCAACGCAACGCCGCCAGCAGGAAACTCACCAGCAGCACCCGGCGCACGGAAAACCGTGCCAGGATCCGGCTCATCAGCAGGAAAATCAAGACTTCCGCCACCACGCCAATGGCCCAGAGCATACCGATCAGACCGCGACTGTAGCCCAGGCCTTCCAGGTGCAGCGTCAGAAAGGTGTAATACGGCCCGTGACTGACCTGCATCAGCCCTACGCACCCATAAAACGCCAGTACGCCAGGGTTGCGCAGTTGCCGCAGAAAACCTTCCCCCGCCACTCGCGGCCCCTGGGTCGGTTGGGCATTGGGGACCCAGAAGCTGGCGAGCACGATACCGCCCATGATCAGCACCAGTGCCACTGGGTAGATGTCCAGGCTCAGCCATTCAAACAGCCGGCCGAGCACGACCACGGTGATGATAAAGCCGATGGAACCCCACAGGCGGATCTGGCTGTAGCGCGACGTTTGCCCGCTCAAGTGGGCCAGAGTAATGACTTCGAACTGCGGCAACACCGCGTGCCAGAAGAACGCGTGCAGCGCCATGACCAGCGCCAGCCAGGCGTAGCTCTGGTCGATGAAGATCAGCGAAAACGTGAGCAACGTGCAGATCGCGCCAAAACGCACGATCGCCAGGCGCCGGCCGGTGTAATCCCCCAACCAGCCCCAGATGTTCGGTGCCACGCAGCGCATCAGCATGGGAATCGCCACCAGCTCGCCAATGCGCGCCGCGTTGAACCCCAGATGATCGAAATACAACGCCAAAAACGGCGCCGTCGAACCGAGCAGCGCGAAATAGAACAGATAGAAACTGGAGAGCCGCCAGTACGGCAGAGCCGCCATGGTCGTCAGGCCACGGCGGTCGGCAGGTCAGCCATCAAAGCTGGCCCAGCACCGGGGTGTTAACCCGCACATCGGCGTTCTGGCCGCGATGACGCAGCAGGTGGTCCATCAGCACGATCGCCATCATCGCCTCGGCGATTGGCGTGGCGCGGATGCCGACGCACGGGTCATGACGGCCCTTGGTGATGACGTCCACCGGGTTGCCATGGATGTCGATGGAACGCCCCGGCGTGGTGATGCTGGAGGTGGGCTTCAATGCCAGGTGCGCCACGATCGGCTGGCCCGAGGAGATGCCACCGAGGATGCCGCCAGCATTGTTACTCAGGAAACCTTGCGGGGTCAGCTCGTCGCGGTGCTCGGTGCCGCGCTGGGCGACACAAGCGAAACCGGCGCCGATTTCCACGCCCTTCACCGCGTTGATGCTCATCAGCGCGTGGGCCAGTTCGGCGTCGAGACGGTCGAAAATCGGCTCGCCCAGGCCCGGCATCACACCTTCGGCCACCACGGTGATCTTCGCGCCGACCGAATCCTGGTCGCGACGCAATTGGTCCATGTAGGCCTCAAGGACCGGCACCTTGTCCGGGTCGGGGCAGAAGAAGGCATTCTGTTCCACCGACTCCCAGGTCTTGAACGGGATTTCGATGGGACCCAACTGGCTCATGTAGCCACGGATCACAATGCCCTGGCTGGCCAGGTACTTCTTGGCAATCGCACCGGCCGCCACGCGCATCGCGGTTTCCCGGGCCGAACTGCGGCCGCCGCCACGGTAGTCGCGCTCGCCGTATTTATGGTGGTAGGTGTAGTCGGCGTGGGCCGGGCGGAACAGATCCTTGATGGCCGAGTAGTCCTTGGACTTCTGGTCGGTGTTGCGAATCAGCAGGCCAATGGCGCAGCCGGTGGTGCGTCCTTCGAACACGCCGGAGAGGATTTCGACTTCATCGGCTTCCTGGCGCTGGGTGGTGTGGCGGCTGGTGCCCGGCTTGCGCCGGTCCAGGTCACGCTGCAGATCGTCCAGGGAAATCTCCAGGCCCGGCGGACAGCCGTCGACAATGGCGACCAACGCCGGGCCATGGCTTTCGCCCGCGGTGGTAACGGTGAACAGCTTGCCGTAGGTATTGCCGGACATGCAGGGTGCTCCGTGAAAAACGCTGAGAGACTCAACCTTGGATTCGTAGTGGGCGCCAGTATACGCAGGCTCCCCGACGAGTTCATCCTCGAACCTTATCGGTGCCTGTCAGTCCAACCGGCACCTTCGTAACTAATGGCGTGATGATGTTAAAGCTGCTTGCCTTGAGCCTTGCCCTGTTTACCGGCCTGCTTTCCAGCGTGGCCCAGGCCACCGTCCTGCAACGACCGATCAGCCTCGACACCGGCAACGGCGAGCTTTTCGGCTCGCTGCTGTTACCCAAATCCGACGCACCGGTGCCGGTTGTCCTGATCATTTCCGGGTCGGGTCCTACCGACCGCGACGGAAACAACCCCGACGGCGGGCGCAACGATAGCCTCAAGCGCCTGGCCTGGGTGCTGGCCAAACACAACATCGCCAGCGTGCGCTATGACAAACGCGGGGTGGCCGCCAGCCTTGCCGCGACCCCGGACGAACGCAACCTGAGCGTCGAAGCCTACGTGGCCGACGCCGTGGCCTGGAGCCGCAAACTGGCCGCCGATCCGCGAATGGGTCCATTGATCCTGTTGGGTCATAGCGAAGGCGCACTGATCGCCAGCCTCGCCGCCCTCCAGGCCAATGCAGCCGCGGTCATCTCGCTGTCCGGCAGTGCCCGGCCGATCGACCAGGTGCTGCGTCAACAACTGAGTAGCCGCCTGCCTCCCCCCCTGATGGTGCGTGCCAATGAGCTGCTGGACAGCCTCAAGGCTGGTCGACTTGACGAGAACGTGCCGCCGCAACTGCTGGTCATCTTTCGCCCCAGCGTGCAGCCCTACCTGATCTCGCTGTTTCGCCAGGCGCCGGCCCAGGCGTTCGCGGCGTTGAAGATGCCGGCGTTGATTATCCAGGGCAGCCATGACATTCAAGTCAGCGTCGATGACGCCAGGCAGTTGCAAGCCGCCAAACCCGACGCCGAGCTGGCGCTGATCAAGGGCATGAACCATGTCATGCGCATCGTCCCCAACGACATGAAACGGCAATTGGCGTCCTACAAAGATCCAAACCTGCCCCTGGCGGCCGAACTGGGCACGCACATTCTGAGTTTTATTAGCTCGTTACCCGCTCGATAAGCGGTTTTCCCCCTCCAGTCCTGGCAAAAACGGCCGATAGACCGGTGTCGGACAGCGCTGTGGCTGCCGACGAGCCGGCCTGGACAGGATTTTGCCGTTATGACTGACACTCAGACTTCACCCGACACCCCCGCCGAAACGCCCGCCGCTCCA
Source organism: Pseudomonas hefeiensis (assembly GCF_030687835.1). Classification (NCBI taxonomy): domain Bacteria; kingdom Pseudomonadati; phylum Pseudomonadota; class Gammaproteobacteria; order Pseudomonadales; family Pseudomonadaceae; genus Pseudomonas; species Pseudomonas hefeiensis. The sequence goes on along the minus strand of NZ_CP117449.1, from coordinate 1,705,426 downwards.
GTGGCGGAGCTGCCTTGGGCGGATGTTCAGACCGAGCACCATAAAATGCTCCGGCTGGCACCGCTCAAGACCGACCGTGCCACCGGTGCGCGGCCGCTGCGGTTTGTCGAATTCAGCTATGCCGAGCGCCACAGCAAGGAGCGCAGTTTGCTGCGCATGAGCATCCAGTTGCCGGGCCAGCGGGTGCGCAAGGAACAGAATCATCTGGACGTCTGGGCCGATCACGTCGAAAAACGCCTGTATTTTTCCCCGGACAGCTTGCAGGTCGAGCCGCTGAACCGTGGCATCGGCCGCTTCCTCGCCGCCCAGGGCATTACCTGGGCCAAGAAGCGCTGGTCGAGCTACCGGGTCGATGGCAGCGATCTGAATAACAAGGACGCGCTGAACGAAGACACCCGCCTGCGCCGCGACCACTTCTTGAAAGCCCATGGTTTCGAAGTGGTCTACGCCGACGCCCAGCACCTCAAAGGCAGCGTCAAGCCAGCGCAGGTGGGTAATCTGCTGGGAGACTGGAACACCGAAAAACTGCAGTTCGTGGAAATTCTCGAAGCCGCGCAGATGCTCCAGCAAGCCGAGCAGAACCTGGCGGAGCAGGAAGTCAAACTCAAGCAGCAGGAAGAAAAGGTCGCCAAGTTCAAACGCGAAGACAACGGCCTGCGTTTCACCATTACCTGCCTGGTGGCATTTGCCATGTTCCAGGCCGGGTTGTTGATCTGGATTGCGACGCGTAGTTGATGACTGCCGCAGGGTGTTTGACCAAACTTTAACCTGTGGCAAGGGGATTTATCCCCGCTGGGCTGCGTAGCAGCCCTGAATCCCGCCATTGCAATGTGTCAGGCAAATCGCATTCAGCTCTTTGGGGGGCTGCTACGCAGCCCAGCGGGGATAAATCCCCTCGCCACAAGGACGGTTCCGTCAGATCAATTGTCCTCAAACCCGCGAAGCAAACAACGCCTGATGCTGACGGCACTGTTCGGCACTGAGCATGAACACACCATGCCCGCCCCGTTCGAAGTCCAGCCAGGCAAAATCGACTTCCGGGTACAACGCCTCGACGTGAACCTGGCTGTTGCCCACCTCGACAATCAACAAACCTTTCTCGGTCAGATGGTCGGCGGCCTCGGCCAGCATCCGGCGCACCAGGTTCAAGCCGTCATCGCCACAGGCCAGGCCCAGTTCCGGCTCGTGCTGGTACTCCTGCGGCATGTCGGCGAAATCTTCGGCATCGACGTAGGGCGGGTTCGACACGATCAGGTCGAAACGCTGGCCCGGCAACCCCTCGAAACCATCCCCCTGGACAGTGAACACGCGCTCGTCGACGCCGTGACGCTCGATGTTCTGGTTGGCCACTTCCAGCGCTTCGAACGACAGGTCAGCCAGCACCACCTCCGCCTCCGGGAACTCAAAAGCGCACGCGATGCCGATGCAGCCGGAACCGGTGCAGAGGTCGAGAATCCGTGCCGGCTCCTGACCCAGCCAGGGCGCAAAACGGTTTTCGATCAGTTCACCAATGGGCGAGCGTGGAATGAGCACGCGCTCGTCGACGATGAAAGACATCCCGCAGAACCAGGCTTCCCCCAGCAGGTAGGCCGCCGGGATACGTTCGGCGATGCGGCGGCGCAGCAGGCGCTGCACATGGACCAGCTCTTCGTCTTCGAGACGGCAGTCCAGGTAGCTATCGGCAATTTCCCACGGCAGATGCAACGCGCCCAACACCAGCTGACGGGCCTCATCCCACGCATTGTCGGTGCCATGGCCGAAAAACAGATCCTCTCCATGGAAACGGCTGACGGCCCAACGTATATGGTCGCGCAGGGTACGGAGACGGGAAGTGATCACGGCGGCAAACTCCAGAAAAAACGACTGGCGAGTCTACCAGCCAAACACTAACCCACCAAAACACCCCACCAAAACACGCCTCAAACACGCACGAAAAAGGCCGGGACAGATGTAGGATTTATCCGTTTTTTGCGCTGACTATTGAACAAGACGGACATCTTGACAAGGCTGTAGGCCAGCAACGACGGCCCTTGCGATGGAAGCGATTCACAGAACCGCTCAGCCAGAGGAGAATGTCGCAAAAGCCCCACTCGAAGGAGCCCCAGAATGTCCGTTCCAAAAACGATGTTTCAACTCAGCGGTCGCGGTTACGCGGCGGCCAATCTGAGTCAAGCGACGCTGATCATCATCGATGCCCAGAAAGAATACCTCGCCGGCCCCCTGGCGTTGAGTGGCATGGATGCAGCGGTCGCGAACATCAGGCAATTGCTCGGCGCGGCCCGTGCCGCCGGCCGGCCGATCGTGCATGTGCGTCACCTGGGCACCCATGGCGGGCTGTTCGATCCACAGGGCGAACGCGGGGAGTTCATTACCGGCCTGGAACCCCAGGGCGACGAAACCGTGGTGGAAAAACTGCTGCCCAGCGCGTTTCATGGCACCGAGTTGAAAAAACGCCTGGAGGACCTCGGCCCCCTGGACCTGATCGTTTGCGGTTTCATGAGCCATTCCAGCGTCAGCACCACCGTGCGCGCCGCCAAGAACCTGGGCTTTCGTTGCACCCTGGTCGAAGACGCCTGCGCCACTCGCGATCTGCCACACAAGGGCGGTGTCCTGAGCGCCGAACACGTGCACCAGACCGAAATGGCGATCATGGCGGACAACTTCGCCACCCTGGCCCTGACCCGCGATTTCATCTGACTCCCCTCGATAAGCGGCCCGTTGTGCCGCTTATCCGCAAAAGCCTCTCATTTGCCGCAATTGCCGTAGTGTCAGGAACAACCCGAACATCTTCCGGTCGAAGGGCCGATACCCATTGAGGAAGGTCGGAATGAAGTTATCCGATGGTTTTGACGCACGTCGCTTGCGGCCCAAAGGCCCGAGCAACTGGCGCTTGCGTTTCGGTGCCGCACTCGCGGCGCTCCTGGCAACGCTCGGTGTACTGCTGGCCATGGCCGGCGCTGCCAGCCTGCTTGGCCGCCCGCCCGCCCTGGGCGAGTTGAACGCAACCCCGCTCGGCTCAACGATCATTCTGGTGATCGGCTTGCTGGTACTGCTTTTCGGCGTCTGGCTGTGGCGTCTTTGCCGCCGTCGGGCTCGCCAATCCCTGGAGCTGGCCATGGCTCCTCACTTGATGAAAAAGCACGACTGACCCGCCGCCCGACGTTTTGTCGCGCCTGTTCCCGCAGGAGTTGGGTAAACTGGCCGGCCTTCGCGGAGGCTGACATGCAAGACGACGACTTTTCCCTGTTCAAAAGTGCGATCCAGGGCGTAAAACCGATCAAACACGACCGTGCCGAGACCGGCAAACCCAAGGCAGATCGCGCGCAAATCGCCAAGCTGCGCCAGGCCGCCACGGTGCGCACCGATGCCACCACCGTGGATGGCTTGTCCGACCAGTTCGTGATCGACGTAGGCCCTGAAGACGAGCTGATGTGGGCTCGCGACGGCGTCCAGGAAAGCCAGATGCGCAAGCTGAAGGTTGGCCAGATTCCCTTCGAAGGCAGTCTCGACCTGCACGGCATGACCGTGGAGAAGGCCCGGGAAACCCTCTGGGCCTTCCTGGCCGAAGCTACCCGATTCGAGATCCGTTGCGTGCGCGTCACCCACGGCAAGGCCGTGCGACTGGATGGCAAGCGGCCGATGATCAAGAGCCACGTCAATACCTGGCTGCGCCAGCACCCGCAAGTGTTGGGCTTCACCTCCTGCCAGGCGAAACACGGGGGCGCCGGAGCGGTGTATGTGATGCTCAAGCGCACCATGATGGAAGGCCGCGACGAGTAGCGCCCGATTGCCGAGCTTGCAGCGCCGTGTCCGCCACCGTACCCTTGCCCTTTGCGTAAAATCCCACAGGTAGTTTCATGTCTCTGGAACAGAATTACACCGCGATTCTCGGCCAACTGGGCGAGGACGTTTCCCGCGAGGGCCTGCTCGACACGCCCAAGCGCGCTGCCAAGGCCATGCAGTACCTCTGCCGCGGTTATGAACAGACCCTCGAAGAAGTCACCAACGGTGCCTTGTTCAGCTCCGACAACAGCGAAATGGTGCTGGTCAAGGACATCGAGTTGTACTCGCTGTGCGAGCACCATTTGCTGCCCTTCATCGGCAAGGCCCATGTGGCCTACATTCCGAGTGGCAAGGTGCTGGGGCTTTCGAAAGTCGCACGCATCGTCGACATGTACGCACGTCGCCTGCAGATCCAGGAAAACCTCAGCCGCCAGATCGCCGACGCGGTCCAGCAGGTGACCGGCGCCCTGGGCGTGGCGGTGGTGATCGAAGCCAAGCACATGTGCATGATGATGCGCGGTGTGGAAAAACAGAATTCGTCGATGATCACCTCAGTGATGCTCGGTGAGTTCCGCGAAAACGCCGCGACCCGCAGCGAATTCCTCAGTCTGATCAAGTAACCCCTGCATGAAGAAAACCGGCATTGATCGCCGGTTTTTTTTCGCCTGTGAAAAATCAGGTAAGCTGCGCGCCCTCTTCTTCCCTGTCGCGAGGCTTAATACCGTGATCGTCAAAGCGCTACGAGTTGGCTTGGGCCAGCTGATTATTTTCATCGACTTCATCACCCGCCCCGGCAAGAAGCAACGTCCGGCCGAAGCCCAGGCGCAAGTCAATCAGGCCGCCCGCAGCCTGACGCTCTATCAGTTCCACGCCTGCCCGTTCTGCGTGAAGACCCGCCGCACCCTGCACCGCCTCAACGTACCAGTGGCCTTGCGGGATGCCAAAAACAACGAGCAGGATCGCCAGGCACTGCTGGAGCAAGGCGGCAAGATCAAAGTGCCGTGCCTGCGCATCGAAGAGAATGGCGAGACCACCTGGATGTATGAGTCCAAGGTGATCATTGATTATCTGGATAAGCGGTTTGCTGCAGTCTGATAGTTTTATGGTGTATTTGCGGGCCCTATCGCGAGCAGGCTCGCTCCCACAATGGAACTGTGGGTAACTGGGTTTTGTGATCGACTCTGAACCCTGTGGGAGCGAGCCTGCTCGCGATGGGGCCAGTCCAGTCACCACATAAGTCAGGCTGCTTTTTCCGCCAACGCCTCCCGCACCACCCCCGCCAACCGCCTAAGCCCCTCATCCAACCGCGCCGGGTCAATGTGGCTGAAATTCAACCGCAGATGCCCCGGATGCTTGTCCGGCTCGGGAAAGAATGGTTCTCCCGGCATGAACGCCACATCGGCAGCCAGGGCCGCGTCGAGCAAGGTGCGGGTGTCCAGCGGTTGCTTGAGGGTCAGCCAGAAAAACAGCCCGCCCTGGGGCACGTTCCAGTGCGCGATGTCGGAAAAATGTGTTAGCAGCGCCGTCTGGAACCGATCACGACGATCCCGGTAAAAATCCCTCAACTCGCTCAAATGGCTTTGGTACTGCTCGGTGCCGATCCATTGCAGTGCCTGCCACTGACCGATGCGGTTGGTGTGCAGGTCCGCCGACTGCTTGAGCCGCAGCAGGTGTGGGAACAGATCCGGGCTGGCGATCAGGTAGCCCACCCGCAGCCCCGGCAACAGGGTTTTCGACACAGTGCCGGTGTAGATCCAGCTGGTTTTCTTCAAGCGACTGACAATCGGCGTGGCGCTGCCGCCGTCGAAGGTCAGCTCGCGGTAGGGCTCATCCTCAATCAGGGTCACGCCAAATTCATCCAGCAGCGCCGCCACCGCATCTCGCTTGGCCTCGCTGTAGCGCACCGCCGAGGGGTTCTGGAAGGTGGGAATCAGGTAGATGAACGCGGGCCGATACTGTTCCAGCCGGACTCGCAACTGTTTCAGATCCGGACCATCGGCCTCCAAGGGCACCGTGATGCAGTCGGCGCCAAACAGCTGGAAAATCTGCAACGCGGCCAGGTAGGTCGGCGCTTCCAGCATGACTTGGGTGCCGACATCGATGTGCAGCTTGGCCGCCAGGTCGAGGGTTTGCTGGGAGCCGCTGACCACCAGTACCTGACTGGCCTCACACGCCAGGCCCAGTGACCGCGCCTGCGCCGCCAGGGCTTCGCGCAACGCCGGTTCACCTTCGCTCATGCCGTATTGGCCCATGGACAACGGCATGGCCACCCATTCGACTTTCGGCAGCATGGCTTCGGCCGGCAGGCCACCGGCGAACGACATCACTTCAGGACGCTGCGCGGCGGCGAGGATTTCTCGAATCAAAGAACTTTTGAGGCGCGAGACACGCTCGGAAAAAGCCATGGAGGGTCACCTGTAGCGGGTCACTGGAAAAATGAGTCAAACTGATTGACCGAAATTACTCCGACCTCTCTGGATACGTCAATATGCTTGACCTTAAAAACCCGGCCTCCCAACAAATGGCCATGGAAGCGTTCTTCTTCGGTTACCAGGCGTTTACCGCCAAGGCCGATGAAATGCTTGAGCGTCGTGGGTTGAGCCGGGTGCATCAGCGCATCGTTTTTTTTATCGCCCGCTATCCATCCCTGAGCGTGAAGGAATTGCTGACGCTGCTCGGCGTGAGCAAGCAGGCGTTGAACATGCCGTTGCGGCAGTTGATGGAAATGCATTTGGTGAACAGCGTCGCATCCCAGACTGACAAACGTAAGCGACTGCTGGAACTGACGGCCGACGGCGAGCGCTTCGAACAGGCGTTGCGTCGTGAGCAGGTGAAATTGCTCGAGCGAGTGTTTGCCGAGGCGGGGGAGACGGCGGTGAACGGGTGGCTGGCGGTGAACCTGGGGCTGGGGCGGGTGGCTGTTGACTGAGTTTTGCTCTGTAAGGCGTGTATCGCCTGATCTATTGCTATCGCCGGCAAGCCTTGCTCCCACATAGCACCTCGGGGAACACCAATTTGTAAACCACAAGCCCCCTTCTGTGGGAGCAAAGCTTGCTCGCGATGGCATTCTCACAGTCGATATATCCCTATCCCCCAGACTTTTCGTCGACAACATCGAAAACATTATTTGCTTTATTTGTATACAAAAGCATAATTCGCTTCGTGCGAGTTCTTGACCATCAGGTCAAAAACCTCGCCAGCCTTACCTGCCTCAAAGCAACGCAGCCACCCTCAGGGGGCGTGCGTGCTGGAAATAACAATAAAACTCTTGAGGAGTACTCGCTGTGGAAAGCCGCAAACCCGAAGCCCGGACGCTGGACCTCTCGCCGCCACTACGCACTGGCTGGCTGGAGCGCATCTTCAAACTCAGCTTGCATGGCACCACGGTGAAGACCGAGCTGATTGCCGGTCTGACGACCTTCATCACCATGGCCTACATCATCTTCGTCAACCCCAACATCATGGCCGACGCCGGCATCGATCACGGCGCCGCATTCGTCGCGACCTGCATCGCCGCCGCCCTGGGTTGTCTGCTGATGGGCCTGTACGCCAACTGGCCGGTGGGCCTGGCACCGGGCATGGGCCTGAACGCATTCTTCACCTACACCGTGGTCGGCACCATGGGCTACAACTGGGAAACCGCATTGGGCGCGGTGTTTGTTTCCGGTGTGCTGTTCATGTTCCTGACCCTGTCGCGGGTGCGTGAATGGCTGCTCAACAGTATTCCGGTGAGCCTGCGCTATGCCATGGGCGCGGGAGTCGGGTTGTTCCTCGGACTGATCGGCCTGAAGACCGCCGGTATCGTCGTGGACAGCCCCGCTACCCTGATCAAGCTCGGCTCCCTGCACGAACCCGGCCCGCTGCTGGCCGCCGTATGTTTCCTGATGATCGCCGTGCTCAGCTATCACCGTGTGTTCGGCGCGATCCTGATCAGCATTATCGCCGTGACCCTGGCCGGCTGGGGCCTGGGACTGGTGCAATACAACGGGGTCATGTCGACGCCTCCGAGCCTGGCGCCCACCTGGATGGCGATGGATGTGGTCGGCGTATTCAACGTCAGCATGATCAGCGTAGTGCTGGCCTTCCTGTTCGTGCACATGTTCGACACCGCCGGCACCCTGATGGGCGTTGCCCAGCGTGCCGGGCTGGTCAAACCTGATGGCAAGATCGAGAACCTGTCCAAGGCCCTGAAAGCCGACAGCGCCTCCAGCGTGTTCGGCGCCATGGTCGGCGTACCGCCGGTGACCAGCTACGTGGAAAGCGCCGCCGGTGTCGCGGCGGGTGGCCGTACAGGACTTACCGCCGTGACGGTCGGTGTGCTATTTATTGCCGCGATGTTCTTCGCACCACTGGCCGGGATGATCCCCGCCTACGCCACCGCCGGTGCCTTGATCTATGTCGCCATGCTGATGATGGGGGGCATGGCCCACATCGAATGGGACGAAGCGACCGATAGCATTCCGGCCATCGTCACGGCCATCATGATGCCCCTGACCTTTTCGGTCGCCGACGGGATTGCGCTGGGCTTCATCACCTATGTGGTGCTTAAGGCCGGCACGGGGAAACACAAGGAAATTTCTGTCAGTCTGTGGGTGCTCTGCGCGATCTTCATCGCCAAGTTCATCTTCTTGTAGACACGGAATATTCATCAGCCTCACCCCGTCGGGTGAGGCGTTCTTGCATCAGGAGCAAAGCAATGAATCTGGAAACCTGGCTGTTGTTCAGCGGCGCCGCCCTGGTGGTGATCCTCATCCCCGGCCCACTGTCGTTGCTGATGATCGGCAACAGCCTGAACTATGGCCTGCGCCGTTCGTATCCGGCGTTCCTGGGTGGCGTGATCGCCTCGATTTGCCTGTTGAGCGCATCGGCGCTGGGGCTCGGTGCACTGCTGCTGGCGTCGGAGCAACTGTTCAGTGCCTTGAAGATTGTCGGCGCGTTGTATCTGTTTTACCTGGCCTGGCAGAGCTGGCAGCAATCGCGCCAGCCATCCCAGGGGGCCGAAGTGCCCCAGGCCGCTGCCATCCCGCGCTTTCGCGCCCTGTTCGGCCGGGCATTCGTGCTGGGCGCAAGCAACCCCAAGGACATTCTGTTCTTCGCCGCGTTCCTGCCGCAGTTTTTGAGCGCCGAACAACCGTTCCTGCCGCAACTGCTGATCATGATCGCCACTTGGACCGTGCTCGACCTGCTGTGCAAGCTGGCCTATGGCCTCGGTGCCCATGGCGCGGCACGGTATCTGCGCACGGGCAAGGGCCAGAGCTGGTTCAATCGGGCCAGTGCCGGGTTGTTCAGTGGCGCCGGAGCGGCTTCCCTGTTGAGCCGCTAAAAGGCAAAAGCTTCGCGAGCAAGCCCGCTCCCACAAGTTTTTGTGAACGGCAAAAATCCAGTGTAGGAGCGAGCCTGCTCGCGATAAGGCCCTGCCCAACACCACGGACGAAAAAAAGCCCGCAGTGTGAGCGGGCGAAAAACCAAAGAAGCTACATGCGCAGTCGCTTCCAGGACAAGACAGTTGCTTGGGGGATCAACTGCCTCTATAGGTTGAGTAAGCGTAGGGAGAAATCAGCAAGGGCACGTGGTAATGCTCCTGCTCGGCCGAAATACCAAAGCGCAGCACCACCACATCCAGGAACGCCGGCTCGGACAGTTGGACGCCACGGGCGCGGTAGTAATCGCCTGCATGGAATTGAATCTGGTAGACGCCGCTACGGTAGTCATCCCCTTGCAACAACGGTGCATCGCAACGGCCGTCGCTGTTGGTCAGCGCGCTGGCGACCAATTGCAGTTGCGCACCTTCGACGCGGTACAACTCGACCTTGATCGAGCTGCCCGGGCAACCGTGTGCGGCATCCAAAACGTGAGTAGTCAAACGTCCCATTGATTGTGCGCGCCTCGCTGCAAAGCAGTCCGGCCCGACGCCTCCTGAATCAGTTGAAAGACAAGCCGCACCGTTTCGGAGCACGTAACGCTGCAGCGATGAGCGAATTAAGACACTTTAAAAGAAAATTGTACACAATAAAAAACAGAAATTTATCCCCTACCGCATTCGACACGGGTTCGAACCCGATCAGCAATAAAACCAGCAGACACATAGGATTGCCATGCCTTAGCTGACCAAATGGGCAGGTTTCTTGCAGTGTAGACGAGCAAGGGGCGGCCGTGAAAAATGCAAAAATTCAGGCTTACAAAGCACACATAAAGTTGTATACAATTAATCCATCGCTGTGACGCCATCCTGTGACTCATCACCCGGGCGCCACCTACATGGCTCGAACAAGAAGGAAAACTGCAGTGAGCGCTGACTACCCACGCGACCTGATCGGTTACGGCAGTAACCCTCCCCACCCTCAGTGGCCGGGCAACGCCCGCATTGCCCTGTCCTTCGTGCTCAACTACGAGGAAGGCGGCGAGCGCAACGTCCTGCATGGCGACAAGGAGTCCGAAGCGTTTCTCTCGGAAATGGTTTCGGCCCAACCGCTGCCGGGCGAGCGCAACATGAGCATGGAATCGCTCTACGAGTATGGCAGCCGCGCCGGTGTCTGGCGGATCCTCAAGCTGTTCAAGGAATTCGATATTCCGCTGACGATCTTCGCCGTGGCCATGGCTGCCCAGCGCCACCCGGAGGTGATCCGTGCCATGGCCGCCGCCGGTCACGAAATCTGCAGCCACGGCTATCGCTGGATCGACTATCAATACATGGATGAAGCCCAGGAACGCGAGCACATGCTCGAAGCGATCCGCATCCTGACCGAAATCACCGGCGAACGCCCATTGGGCTGGTACACCGGCCGCACGGGGCCCAACACCCGCCGGCTGGTCATGGAAGAAGGCGGTTTTCTCTATGACAGCGACACCTACGACGACGACCTGCCCTACTGGGAACCGAACACCCCCACCGGCAAGCCGCACCTGGTGATTCCGTACACCCTGGACACCAACGACATGCGCTTCACCCAGGTCCAGGGTTTCAACAAGGGCGACGATTTTTTCCAATACCTCAAGGATGCCTTCGACGTGCTGTATGCCGAAGGCAGCGAGGCGCCGAAGATGCTTTCCATCGGCCTGCACTGCCGCCTGATCGGCCGCCCTGCCCGCCTTGCGGCCCTCAAGCGTTTTCTTGAATACGCCAAGGGTCATGAGCAGGTCTGGTTCAGCCGGCGCGTCGACATCGCCCGCCACTGGCAGCAGACTCACCCGCATCCGGGCGCTTTGAAATCGAGGGTTTCGAAATGACCGCATTCCAGACGCTCAAGCCTTCGACCTTGAGCCGCGAAGCGTTCGTCAAAGCCTTCGCCGATATCTATGAACATTCGCCATGGGTCGCCGAAAAGGCTTTCGACCTGGGCCAGGACCCGTCGATCGACCAGATCGAAACCCTGCACCAGCGCATGAGCGACATCCTGTTGAGTGCCGATCACGCCAGCCAATTGGCCCTGATCAACGCTCACCCGGACCTGGCCGGCAAAGCCGCTGTCCAGGGCCAACTGACCGAAGCCAGCACGAACGAACAGGCCGGCGCCGGTATTCACCAATGCTCGAGCGATGAGTTTCAACGCTTCACCGAGCTGAACGACGCCTACAAGGCCAAGTTCAAGTTTCCCTTCATCATGGCGGTAAAAGGCAGCAACCGGCATCAGATCCTCGCGGCGTTCGAAACGCGCATCCACCACTCGGCAGACACCGAGTTCAAATGCGCGCTGGCAGAGATCAACAAGATCGCGTTGTTCCGATTACTGACTCTCTAGCAAGCAGCCCTGAGACCCAGGCCCCTGCAAGCATCCCCAGCCAACTTATTAAAGGCAGACAAGAAGAATGAAAGCTTACGCCGTACCCTTCGAGAAATTCGTCAACCTGGCCGACGCCCGCCTGGGCACCAAGATCATTTCGGTCACCGATGACTGGTTCGCCGACGCCAACCGTCTATTCCAGCCGACTCCAGCCGTATGGAAGGAGGGCGTGTTCGATGACAACGGCAAGTGGATGGACGGCTGGGAGTCGCGCCGCAAGCGCTTCGAAGGCTACGACAGCGCGGTGATCCGCCTGGGCGTGCCGGGTTCGATCAAAGGCCTGGACATCGACACTTCATTCTTCACCGGCAACTACCCGCCGTCGGCGTCCCTGGAAGCCTGCTTCCTGACCTCGGGCGAGCCAGACGAACATACCCAATGGACTGAAGTGCTGTCGGCCGTCGAACTGAAAGGCGACAGTCACCACTACCATGAAATCAGCAATGACCAGGCGTTCAGCCACCTGCGTTTCAACATCTACCCTGATGGTGGCGTGGCCCGGCTGCGGGTCTATGGCATTCCGTACCGCGACTGGTCAGTCGTGGGCGACAATGAACAGATCGACCTGGCCGCGGCCCTCAATGGCGGTCGCGCCCTGGCTTGTTCCGACGAACACTTCGGTCGCATGAGCAACATCCTCAACCCCGGTCGCGGGGTGAACATGGGCGATGGCTGGGAAACCGCCCGTCGTCGTACCCCCGGCAATGACTGGGTGATCGTCGCCCTGGGCCATGCCGGTGAAGTCGAGAAAGTCATCGTCGACACCCTGCACTTCAAGGGCAACTACCCGGACAGCTGCTCGATCCAGGGCGCGTTCGTCAAGGGCGGTACCGACAGCCAGATCGAAACCCAGTCGCTGTTCTGGCGCGAATTACTGCCCAGCCAGAAGCTGGAAATGCACGCCGAACACACCTTCGCCGAGCAGATCAAGGCGTTGGGACCGATTACCCACATCCGCCTGAACGTGTTCCCGGATGGTGGTGTAAGTCGCCTGCGGGTGCTTGGCAAGGTCGCGAAGTAACTTCCTGTGGGAGCACGGCTTGCCGGCGATGGCGTCGGCACTGGCGCCATCGCCAGCAAGCTGTGCTCCCACAGAACGAACAACACAAAATTTTGGATAAGAAGACCAGCATGCGCACACTCAAGATCGAACCGTTGACCAAAGAAGCCTTCGCCCCATTCGGTGACGTGATCGAAACCGACGGCAGCGATCACTTCATGATCAACAACGGTTCGACCATGCGCTTCCATCGCCTGGCGACGGTTGAAACCGCCGAGCCGGACGACAAGGCGATCATCAGCATCTTCCGCGCCGATGCGCTGGACATGCCGTTGACCGTACGCATGCTGGAGCGCCATCCGCTGGGCAGCCAGGCTTTCATCGGGCTGCTCGGCAACCCCTTTCTGATCGTGGTCGCGCCACTTGGCGATGTACCTGTATCAGGCTTGGTCCGCGCCTTCGTCACCAACGGCAGGCAGGGCATTAATTACCATCGCGGCGTCTGGCACCACCCGGTGCTGACGATCGAAAAGCGGGATGACTTCCTGGTGGTTGATCGCAGTGGCACAGGCAATAACTGCGATGAGCATTTCTTCAAAGAGGATGAGTTGTTGATCCTCGCCCCCCACCAGCGGACGGAGTGAAAACTACTGCGCTCGGCAATACTGCGTTGAAAACTGACTCGAAATGCTCATTGACTAAAGTCAACTCCGCTTTCTCGCCAGTTTTCGCCTTGTCTTGCCTTCGCTCGCTACGTTTTCACACTGTCCCCAAGAGAAGCGTCCGATCACGCGAAAACAAGCGTGACGGGCAAGAGGTAAAGACTGTGGAAGCACATATGCTGGAATGGCTGAACCTGAGCGTACGCTGGGTTCATATGATCACTGGCGTGGCCTGGATCGGCGCGTCGTTCTACTTTGTCTGGCTGGAAAACAACCTCAATCGCGTCAACCCCAAAAGCGGTCTGGCCGGTGATTTGTGGGCCATCCACGGTGGCGGCATCTACCACCTGGAAAAATACAAACTCGCGCCGCCGTCCATGCCGGACAATCTGCACTGGTTCAAATGGGAAGCCTACTTCACCTGGATGTCGGGCGTCGCCCTGCTATGCCTGGTGTTCTATTGGAACCCGACCCTGTACCTGCTGGCACCGGGCAGCAGCCTGAGCGGGCCCGAAGGCGTCGCCCTGGGCATCGGCTCGTTGTTCGTTGGCTGGTTCGTGTATTCGTTTCTCTGCGACTCGGCCCTGGGCAAACGCCCTGCCCTGCTCGGCCTGATCCTGTTCGTGCTGTTGATCGCTGCAGCCTACGGGTTCAGCAAGGTATTCAGCGGTCGCGGTGCCTACCTGCATGTCGGCGCGGTCATCGGGACGATCATGGTCGGCAACGTGTTCCGCATCATCATGCCGGCTCAACGCGCGCTGGTGGCGGCCATTGCCGAGAACCGCACGCCTGATCCGGCGCTGCCGGCCAAGGGCCTGTTGCGCTCGCGCCACAACAACTACTTCACCCTGCCGGTGCTGTTCATCATGATCAGCAACCATTTCCCGAGCACCTATGGCAGCCAGTACAACTGGTTGATCCTGGCCGGGATCGCCGTGGCAGCGGTGTTGGTGCGTCACTATTTCAATACCCGCCACGACAGCAACAAGTATGCCTGGACGCTGCCGGTCGGCGCCCTGGCGATGATCTGCCTGGCTTATGTCACAGGTCCCAAGCCCATGGCCACAGCGCCGGAAGTGGCCAAGGCCCCTGGTGTGATCGAGTACCAACCGTTGCCGGAAACGGCAGTGGGCGGCGGAGCAAAACCGGCGACAGCAGCGGCAGCACCATCATCGACGCCGGCCCAGGCCGCCAATGCCCAAGGCCCCTCGTTCGAGAAGGTCCACAGCGTGATTCAGGAGCGCTGCTCGGTCTGCCATTCGGCCAAACCCACCAGCCCGTTGTTCAGCGCAGCGCCGGGAGGGGTGATGTTCGATACCCCGCAGCAGATCCAGCAACAAGCCGCGCGCATCCAGGCCCAAGCCGTGGCCACGCAGATCATGCCTCTGGGCAACATCACCCAGATGACCCAACAGGAGCGCGACCTGATCGGCGCGTGGATCACCCAGGGGGCGCAGACCAACTGAGTACCGCCGACGTCAAACCTGGCACCACCCGCCATACGTAATACCGCTGACAGGCAGACCGGCACACGACCGGTCGCCCGTCAGCGACTGCCTGCGCCTCAACAATAAAAACAAGAGGAAAGCATCAGATGAACCAGCCCCGCCATCACGCCCCAAATTTGCCACGAATGCGCCGTTGCAGGGCACTTGAGCCCATGAATGCAGGGCCGTATCCTGCGCGGCCGTTTGAAACTGGCAACTCTTAAAACAAGCTGATCCTGACCGATACGCCAACATTGCGCTGTTGGCAGATGTCGGCTCTCTCTGAAAACACTTTTTCGACCGTTTCAAACCACTGAACAAGCCATTTTCCGATTTATCCCGGTCTTGGCTCAGCTCTTGCTGTCAGCGCTTGTCACAAACAAAAAGCTGACCGAACGGATGTTTTTTCCGTGAAAAAAAAGGCGCCACACCAGAGCGCTGACCTTAAAAAAATGCAGTACCACTTACCTTTGGGAGCAAACCGAATGAAACATACGTGCACCAGCCTGATACTTGCGGGATCCTTGCTGACCGTTGGCCAAGCGATGGCCGACGACCTGTTCCAATGGCAGAACAACAGCCTGACCTACCTCTATGGCAAGGATTTTCAGGTCAACCCGCGCATCCAGCAAACCGTGACCTTCGAGCACGCCGATGCCTGGAAATACGGCGACAACTTCTTCTTCCTCGACCGGATTTTCTACAACGGCCAGGACGACAGCAATTCCGGCCCGAACACCTACTACGGTGAGTTCAGCCCACGCCTGTCGTTCGGCAAAATTTTCGACCAGAAGCTGGAACTGGGTCCGATCAAAGATGTGTTGCTGGCCATGACCTATGAGTTCGGCGAGGGTGACAACGAGTCGTACCTGATCGGCCCGGGTTTCGACCTGGCGATTCCCGGTTTTGATTACTTCCAGCTGAATTTCTACAACCGTCAGACCGAAGGCCCACGCGCCGGTGACAATGTCTGGCAGATCACCCCGGTCTGGGCCTACACCCTCCCGGTGGGTTCATCCGACATCCTGATCGACGGTTTCATCGACTGGGTGGTGGACAACGACAGCAACTCCAAAGGCACCTACCACGCCAACCTGCACATCAACCCGCAAATCAAATATGACTTGGGCAAGGCACTGAAGCTGGGCGCCAAACAGTTGTATGTGGGTGTGGAATACGACTACTGGAAGAACAAATACGGGATCGAAGACAGCGAAGGCTTCAAGACCAATCAGAGCAATACCAGCTTCTTGCTGAAGTATCATTTCTGATCGGACAGAGTCTCTGTTGGTCTCAAATTCAGAGCCCACCACAGATCCCTTGTGGGAGCGGGCTTGCTCGCGAAAGCGATGGATCAGCTTGCACCGATGTTGAATGCATGGCCGCCTTCGCGAGCAAGCCCGCTCCCACAGGGGTTTGGGGTCGGGCTCAGATTTGGCACGATAGCGATGAATGTGCTCGCATCAACCCTGAGACACCCGCAAAAACCGGCTCAGCTCCTCGCGCTGGGCCAACGCATCCTGGCGCCCCAGCTCGATCAGTTCACTGCAATAGCCCGCTTCGAACAGCAGATAACTCAGCACCCCGGCGCCGCTGGTCTTGGTCGCGCCCGGCCCGCGCAGGAACATGCGTAGCGCGCGAGGCAATTCCAGGCGATGGCGGGCGGCGATTTCGTCGATCGGCTGGCTCGGCGAAATCACCAACACCTCCACCGGCGCCGCACCCAACGTATGAGCCGGCACGTCATCAGGCAGCAGATGACTGAAGCCGTTCAGACGTTCCAATAACTCGATGTCGCTTTCCAGGCTGTCAATGAACGTGCTGTTGAGCATGTGGCCACCGATCTGCGCCAGGGTCGGTTGCTGGCCGGTGTAACTGCGCTGCAACGGCTCTGGCGAACCAAGGCCGCGCGGATTACCGCTGACCCCGATGACCAGCACGCGATTGGCGCCCAGGTGCAGGGCCGGGCTGATGGGAGCCGATTGACGCACCGCGCCGTCGCCGAAATATTCCGGGCCGATCCTGACTGGCGCGAACAGCAGGGGGATCGCTGAACTGGCGAGCAGGTGTTCCACCGACAACAGGGCCGGCACACCGATTCGCCGGTGCCGCAACCAGGCGTCGATGGTGCCGCGGCCCTGATAGAAAGTCACGGCCTGACCGGACTCATAACCGAACGCAGTCACCGCCACGGCCCGCAGTTGCTGCTGCGCGATCGCCTGTTCGATACCCGAGGCATGAAACTGTGACTGGAGAAGTTCGCGCAATGGCGAACTGTCGATCAGGGCCACCGGCAACCTGGCGCCCAGGCCCAGCAGGCTGTGGCTGATGAAACGTGTCGCCTGGGCGATCACGCCCCACCAGTCGCTGCGCATCACCTGATGGCTGCGCACCGCTTGCCAGAAGGCAGTCAGACGCTCGATGGCGGTTTTGAAGTCCATCGCCCCACTGGCCAGGCTGACCGCGTTGATTGCCCCGGCCGAGGTGCCGACAATCACCGGGAACGGGTTGTCCGCGCCGTCCGGCAACAGTTCGGCAATCGCTGCCAATACGCCCACTTGATACGCTGCCCGAGCCCCGCCGCCGGAAAGAATCAAACCTGTCACCGGTTCAAGTGGGGTCATCGCAACGCTCCGTGTTCAATAAGTGGACTAGAGGCTTAACCGCGTTTGTCATACAGCTTCGGCTCGCCCGGCGGACGACTCTTGAAGCGCCGGTGAGCCCAAAGGTACTGCTCGGGGCATTTACTGACCGACTGCTCCACCCAGCGATTGATACGGATGCAATCGGCCTCTTCGGTCTCCCCTGGAAAATCCTCCAGTGGCGTCTGAATCACCAGACGGTAACCACTGCCATCAGCTAGACGCTCCTGGATGAATGGCACCACCCGTGCCTTGCCCAGGCGAGCGAACTTGCTGGTGGCCGTGACCGTCGCGGCCTGGATTCCGAACAGTGGCACAAAGACGCTTTGCTTGGCGCCGTAGTCCTGGTCCGGCGCATACCAGATCGCCCGGCCGGCCCGCAGCAGCTTGAGCATGCCGCGCACGTCGTCACGCTCCACCGCCAGGGAATCAAGATTGTGCCGCTCGCGCCCGCGACGCTGGATGTAGTCGAACAGCGGGTTCTTGTGTTCGCGATACATGCCGTCGATGGTGTGCTGCTGACCGAGCAATGCCGCGCCGATTTCCAGCGTGGTGAAGTGCAGCGCCATCAGAATCACACCTTTGCCCTCGCGCTGGGCCTGCTTGAGATGCTCCAGCCCTTCGACATGGGCCAGCTTCGCCAGGCGCGAGCGCGACCACCACCAGCTCATGGCCATTTCGAAGAAGGCGATGCCGGTGGAGGCAAAGTTTTCCTTGAGCAGATGCTTGCGCTCGGCAGCGGACTTTTCAGGAAAACACAGTTCCAGATTGCGCCGGGCAATGCGCCGTCTGTCGCCGGCCACACGATACATCAGCGCACCCAATGCACGACCGGCGCGCAGCAGCAGCGGATAGGGCAACTGAACGATCAGCCACAACAGCCCCAGGCCACACCACAGCAGCCAGAAACGCGGATGAAAAAATGCAGCTCGAAAACGCGGGCGATCCATTACAGCTTCCATAAAGACATGGGCCGCGCATTCTACATCGTTCGACCCGGCTTGCGGCCCGGGGACGATCTCGTTATAAGTCTCGGCACTTTTAGTGACAAGCCGTTGTACGCCGACCATGAGCCAAACCGAACCGCTAGACCAAGATCCCGTGTTCCAGCTGAAGGGCAGCATGCTCGCCATTACGGTGCTGGAGCTGGCCCGCAATGACCTGGAGAGCCTTGACCGGCAGTTGGCAGCAAAAGTCGCCCAGGCCCCGAATTTTTTCAGCAATGCCCCGCTGGTGCTGGCGCTGGACAAACTGCCGGCCGGCGAAGGCGCGGTGGATTTGCCCGGCCTGATGCGGGTTTGCCGTCAGCACGGCCTGCGCACCCTGGCGATCCGGGCCAGCCGCATCGAAGACATCGCCGCCGCCATCGCCGTGGACATTCCGGTGCTGCCGCCCTCCGGCGCCCGGGAACGCGTGCTGGAGTTGAGCCCGGCCGAGCCCCGGAAAAAACCGGAAAAACCAGCAGAGCCGACCATCAAGCCGACCCGAGTCATCACCTCCCCGGTACGTGGCGGGCAGCAGATTTATGCCCAGGGTGGCGATCTGGTCGTGGTGTCCTCGGTCAGCCCGGGTGCGGAACTTCTGGCCGATGGCAACATCCATGTATACGGCCCAATGCGTGGCCGTGCCCTGGCCGGTGTCAAGGGCGATACGAAAGCCAGGATTTTCTGTCAGCAGTTGAGCGCTGAATTGATCTCCATCGCCGGGCAGTACAAGGTTTCCGAAGATCTGCGTCGCGACCCGTTGTGGGGGGCCGGCGTCCAGGTCAGCCTGTCGGGCGACGTGTTGAACATCATTCGGCTTTAACGGATACTGCCGCATTTTCCAAGCATCTCTAAAACGTAGCGAAAACGGCTTAAACGACGTAGGAAAAAGGACAAGGCAGTGTTTACCGGAGGTAGACCCCGTCCAGCATCCAATTCCAGCCAAGCCTGTCCAATTGCAGCAGTTTCAAGAGATGTTTTTCAGGGGCTGACAAAGTCCTTTTTCCTTAGGGGTGAAACACCTTGGCCAAGATTCTCGTGGTTACATCCGGCAAGGGTGGTGTGGGTAAGACCACCACCAGCGCCGCTATCGGTACCGGCCTCGCTCTGCGCGGCCACAAAACAGTCATCGTCGATTTCGACGTCGGCCTGCGTAACCTGGACCTGATCATGGGTTGCGAGCGTCGCGTGGTCTATGACTTCGTCAACGTGGTCAACGGTGAAGCGAACCTGCAACAAGCCCTGATCAAGGACAAGCGCCTTGAGAATCTGTACGTGCTGGCCGCCAGCCAGACCCGCGACAAAGACGCGCTGACCCAGGAAGGCGTGGAAAAAGTGCTGATGCAGCTCAAGGAAGACTTTGAGTTCGTGGTGTGCGACTCCCCGGCCGGTATCGAGAAAGGTGCCCACCTGGCCATGTACTTCGCTGACGAAGCGATCGTCGTGACCAACCCGGAAGTCTCATCGGTGCGCGACTCCGATCGCATGCTGGGCCTGTTGGCGAGCAAATCCCGGCGCGCCGAGAACGGCGAAGAGCCGATCAAGGAGCACCTGCTGCTGACCCGCTACAACCCGCAACGCGTCAGCGATGGCGAAATGCTGGGCGTCGAAGACGTCAAGGAAATCCTCGCTGTCACCCTACTGGGTGTGATTCCTGAATCCCAAGCGGTACTCAAGGCCTCCAACTCGGGTGTGCCGGTGATTCTCGACGACCAGAGCGACGCCGGTCAGGCGTACAGCGACGCGGTCGATCGCCTGCTGGGCAAAACCGTAGAGCATCGATTCCTCGATGTAACGAAGAAAGGTTTCTTCGAGCGCCTGTTTGGAGGTAGGTAATGAATCTTTTTGACTTCTTTCGTGCCAACAAAAAGCCAAGTACCGCCTCGGTCGCGAAAGAGCGTCTACAGATCATCGTGGCGCACGAGCGCGGCCAGCGCAGCACCCCTGATTATCTGCCGGCCTTGCAGAAAGAACTGGTGGAAGTGATCCGCAAGTACGTCAACATCGGGTCTGATGATGTGCATGTGGCGCTGGAAAGCCAGGGCAGTTGCTCGATTCTGGAACTCAATATCACCCTGCCGGATCGCTGATCGATCCTGCGGGTGCCCACGGCGGCTCCGGGTCCCAAAGTCCTTCCCCCTGTGGGAGCAAAGCTTGCTCGCGATAGCCTCAACCGGATCTAACAGACAGACCGTGTTGTTTAATCGCGAGCAAGCTTTGCTCCCTCAGGGTTAGGAAAAAGGGCCCGAGCCGCCGTTGGCGTTTGTTACGAGACTGTTTTAATGCCCCTGTCCAACATTCGTATCATCCATCAGGACGCCGCCGTCCTGGTGGTCGACAAGCCGACCCTGCTGCTGTCCGTGCCCGGTCGGGCCGACGACAACAAAGACTGCCTGATCACCCGCCTGCAGGAAAACGGCTATCCAGAGGCGCGAATCGTGCACCGGCTGGACTGGGAAACTTCCGGTATCATTCTGCTGGCCCGGGATCCGGATACCCACCGCGAACTGTCTCGGCAGTTTCATGACCGGGAAACCGAAAAGGCCTACACAGCATTGTGCTGGGGCCAACCGGAACTGGACAGCGGCAGCATCGACCTACCCCTGCGCTACGACCCGCCGACCAAACCGCGCCATGTGGTGGACCACGAGCAGGGCAAACACGCCCTGACCTTCTGGCGCGTGCTGGAGCGTTGTGGCGACTGGTGCCGGGTCGAACTGACGCCGATCACCGGGCGCTCGCACCAGTTGCGCGTGCACATGCTGTCCATTGGTCATCCGCTGCTGGGCGACGGTCTCTACGCCCATCCCCAGGCCCTCGCCGCGTGGCCACGGCTGTGCCTGCACGCCAGCATGCTCAGCTTCACCCACCCGCAAAGCGGCGAACGGCTGCGCTTCGAGTGCCCGGCGCCGTTCTGAGACATCGCGTCGCCCCCATCGCGAGCAGGCTCGCTCCCACACGGGGGCTCAGGGTGAACATAAAACTTGTGTACGCCTGTAATCCAATGTGGGAGCGAGCCTGCTCGCGATGGGGACGGCACATTCAACGCGGATATCAATCACTGGCCACCCTCCCCATCGCCCCCCAATACGGTAAACTGCCGCGCATTGCTGTCTGGAGTTATTTATGCGCGCAGAGTTGAACCATGGCCTGATCGACTTTCTCAAGGCCTCCCCCACCCCGTTCCATGCCACCGCCAGCCTTGCCCAACGTCTGGAGGCAGAGGGTTATCAGCGTCTTGACGAACGCGAGACCTGGGCCACCGAGGCCAACGGCCGTTACTACGTCACGCGCAACGACTCTTCAATCATCGCTTTCAAGCTGGGCCGCAACTCACCGCTGCACGACGGCATCCGCCTGGTCGGCGCCCATACCGACAGCCCCTGCCTGCGGGTCAAGCCCCAGCCGGAACTGCAGCGCCACGGGTTCTGGCAACTGGGCGTGGAAGTCTATGGCGGTGCGTTGCTGGCACCGTGGTTCGACCGCGACTTGTCCCTGGCCGGGCGTGTGACCTTCCGCCGCGATGGCAAGGTCGAAAGCCAGTTGATCGATTTCAAGGCGCCGATCGCCACGATTCCAAACCTGGCCATCCATCTCAATCGCGAAGCCAACCAGGGCTGGGCGATCAACCCGCAGAATGAGTTACCACCGATCCTCGCCCAGTTCGCCGGTGACGAGCGCGTCGACTTCCGCGCCGTACTCACCGATCAACTGGCCCGCGAGCACGGCCTGAACGCCGACGTGGTGCTCGATTACGAGCTGAGTTTCTACGACACCCAAAGCGCCGCGCTCATCGGCCTGCATGGCGATTTCATCGCCGGCGCGCGCCTGGACAACCTGCTGTCGTGCTACGCCGGCCTGCAAGCCTTGTTGAATGCCGACAGCGAAGAGACCTGCGTGCTGGTGTGCAACGACCACGAGGAAGTCGGCTCTTGCTCGGCCTGTGGCGCCGACGGTCCGATGCTGGAGCAGACCCTGCGTCGTTTGCTGCCTGAAGGTGAAGAGTTCGTACGGACCATCCAGAAATCCCTGCTGGTTTCCGCGGACAATGCCCACGGCGTTCATCCCAACTACGCCGACAAGCACGACGCCAACCACGGCCCGAAGCTCAACGCCGGGCCCGTGATCAAGGTCAACACCAACCAGCGCTACGCCACCAACAGCGAAACCGCCGGGTTCTTCCGTCACCTGTGCATGGCCGAGGAAGTACCGGTGCAGAGCTTCGTGGTGCGCAGCGACATGGGCTGCGGCTCCACCATCGGCCCGATCACCGCCAGTCAGTTGGGCGTACGCACGGTGGACATCGGTTTGCCGACCTTCGCCATGCACTCGATCCGCGAACTGTGCGGCAGTCATGACCTGGCGCACCTGGTGAAAGTGTTGAGCGCGTTTTATGCCTGTCGTGAGTTGCCGTAACCACAGCAGCATCTGTTTTAACCGGGAAATGCTTACCCCTGTGGCGAGGGGATTTATCCCCGTAGGGCTGCAGAGCAGCCCTTTGCCCAGTCACCGCAATACTTCACACGTCAGTAGCGGCCCAAGTGCGTCTGCTGCGCAGCCGAGCGGGGATAAATCCCCTCGCCACAACAGTGCTCGCCTCCGGATTGAGGGGAGCCATGACATACATCATCACCTCCCGGCAAAACCCCAACTAGACTGACCTTATCCCCTCCGACAAGGCCGTCACCATGATTCCGATGTCTGCGTTCAATGCCATGCTGGTGCCCATCATCGCCGGCATGATCCTGCTGGCCATCGGCTTCAACTTCCGAGACAAGAACGTCGGGGTGTTTGCCATGTGGATCGGCATGTTGCTGATACTTGCCACAGTGGTGTTCAGGATTCTGGCCAAACTCAACGAGTCGATCTGACCTCACCTCAGGCAGCCGGCGGTTGTTCTGGCACGTCCACCCCAACGTGAATCGCATCATGACGCCAGAACTCCAGGTCACAATCGATCAGCCGCTGATGCTGGTCATAGTTGACCCGGGCAATCCGCAAGCCAGGGCTGCCAACCGACACTTTCAACGCCGCCGCCGCTTCAGGCTGTAAAGAGGTCGGCACAATCTCGAACTTCACCCGGCCGTAGTGCAAGTCGTAATGACGCGTGTACAACTCGGTGATGGACTGATTGAGGTCGAATTCGAGGATGTCCGGGAAGTACTGCGGGTTCAGATAATGCTCGACATACAGCACCAGCCGCTCATCGATACGTCGCACGCGGCAGATCTGGATCACACTGGACAGCGCCGGTAATTGCAGCCAGGCACATACCGCCGCCGAAGCCGGTTGCAGGCGGGCCGAGATCACCTGAGTGGAAGGCACGCGCCCCTGGGCGGTCACCATGGCGTGAAAATGGCTGCGCTGCATCAGGTTATAGGCCAGGCGTGGCGGCGAGACAAACCAGCCACGGCGCTCCTCGCGATAGATCTGTCCCTGGGCTTCGAGCTGCAACAGCGCTTCACGCACAGTGATGCGTGTAGTGCCGAACAATTCGCTGAGCTTGCGCTCGGCCGGCAACTTGCTGCCGGGCGCCAACAAGCCGTGGTCGAGCTGCTCCTGCAGAACCTGCCCGATGGTTGTCACCGCTTTGGTTGTCTCGATGCGCATCAACGTTACCTATCTGGACTAGACCAGCACTCTTTCGGGGCGAAATCGATGGAGCATCCATCCGTTTCTCATGCTTGCAAGCCTAGGCACTGCACATGACTGGTAGATGACAGAACCGCCGAACGGTTCATTGCCATGCGTGCAAATTAGCGGCCAAGTCCTTGCAGATCAGCCGGTTAACCATGGTCTACGCTTAATTGGCAGCCACTTTGCCCAAGCTGGGCAATTGCCGGCCTCTCCTGCACCGACATCAAAATGTCACAGGGCTCGCCTACATTGGCTCAGGTATTGCTGACCTAGACCAACACAACCGCAATCGCAGCGTTGAAAACGCCCATAGGAGCTTCGGATGAAACAGTTTTTCCTGGCATCACTGTTAGGCTCGACCATTGCCATGTGCACTGCTGCCATGGCCGCTGACACCGATTTGAAAACACTGGAAGCCGCTGCGAAAGCGGAAGGCACCGTGAACAGCGTCGGCATGCCCGATGACTGGGCGAACTGGAAAGCCACCTGGGATGACCTGGCCAGAATCCATGGCTTGAAACACATCGACACCGACATGAGCTCGGCCCAGGAAATCGCCAAGTTCGCCGCCGAGAAAGACAACGCCAGCGCCGATATCGGTGATGTTGGCGCAGCTTTCGGCCCGATCGCGGTCAAGCAAGGCGTGGTTCAACCCTACAAGCCGAGCACCTGGGAACAGGTTCCGGACTGGGCCAAGGACAAGGACGGCAACTGGGCCCTGGCCTACACCGGCACCATCGCTTTCATCGTCAACAAAAAGCTGTTGCACGGCTCCGAAGTGCCGACCAAGTGGGCCGACCTGAAAACCGGCAAATACAAAGTTTCCATTGGTGACGTGAGCACCGCCGCCCAAGCCGCCAACGGCGTGCTGGCAGCGGCCCTGGCCAATGGCGGCAACGAGAAAAACGTTCAGCCGGCGCTGCTGATGTTCGCCGAGATCGCCAAACAAGGGCGCCTGTCCATGGCCAACCCGACTATCGCCACCATGGAAAAAGGTGAAGTCGAAGTCGGCGTGGTCTGGGACTTCAACGGCCTGAGCTACAAGGCCAAGATGGCCAACCCGGATGATTACGTCGTGCTGATTCCGTCCGACGGCTCGGTCATTTCCGGCTACACCACCATCATCAACAAATACGCCAAGCACCCGAACGCCGCCAAACTGGCTCGCGAGTACATCTTCAGCGACGCCGGCCAGATCAACCTGGCCAAGGGCAACGCCCGTCCGATTCGCGCCGAGCACCTGACCTTGCCTGAAGAGGTCAAGGCCAAGTTGCTGCCCAACGAGCAGTACAAAGGCGTGACCCCGATCAAGGATGCGGATGCGTGGGAAAAAACCTCCAAGACACTGCCGCAGAAGTGGCAGGAAGAAGTGATCATCAATATGGAGTGAGGCAATAGCTCCCGCTCGGCTATCCACAGGCAATCCAATTGTGGGAACAGGCCCTGTGGGAGCAAAACTTGCTCGCGATAAACGATGACACGGTCTTGCAGTTGGACCGTGTCGCCTTCATCGCGAGCAAGTTTTGCTCCCACAGGCCTGCTCTCACAGTGGAGCTTGCTGGATCCGAGTTTCCTGGTATCTGTCCGGAGTCCCGGTACCCATGAAGCACAACGTCATCCTGGTGGTGCTCGACGGCCTCAACTACGAGGTCGCCCGACATGCCATGGGGCATTTGCAGGCCTATGTCGGCGCAGGACGCGCGGCGCTCTACACACTGGAATGTGAACTGCCCGCCCTGTCCCGTCCGCTCTATGAATGCATTCTCACCGGCGTCGTGCCCATCGACAGCGGGATCGTGCACAACAATGTCACGCGCCTGTCGAACCAGCGCAGCATCTTCCACTACGCCACCGCAGGTGGCTTGAGTACGGCAGCCGCGGCCTATCACTGGGTCAGCGAGCTCTACAACGCTTCGCCGTTCGTGGCCGGTCGCGATCGTCATACCGAAAACCCCGAGTTGCCGATTCAATACGGCCATTTCTACTGGAATGACCACTACCCCGACTCTCATCTGTTTGCCGACGCCGAACACCTGCGTCAGCGCTACATGCCAAATTTTTTGCTGGTACACCCCATGAACATCGACGATGCCGGCCATAAGCACGGCCTCGACACCCCGCAATACCGCAACAGCGCCCGCTCGGCCGACATCAACCTGGCGGTTTACCTGCAAGCCTGGCTCGACGCCGGTTATCAGGTGCTGGTGACATCCGACCACGGCATGAACAACGACCGTTCCCACAACGGCCTGCTGGCTGAAGAACGGGAAGTGCCACTGTTTGTCCTGGGCAGCGGCTTCAGCCTCAACCCCGATGCCGCACCCCGGCAGACCGAACTGTGCGGCACCATTTGCCAGTTGCTCGGCGTTAACCACGACAAACCCTATTGCCAGGAGTTGCTCAAGTGAATGCCATGACGCGCGGCAAATGGCTGGCAGCGTTGTGCCTGGTGCCCTTCGCGATTTTCTTCATTGTGTTCCAGATAGCCCCGCTGCTCTGGGTGCTGGTCAACAGCCTGGAATCGGAAGAGTTCGGCTGGGGCCTGGCCAACTTCAGCAAAATTTTCAGCTCGAAATTTTACCGCCAGGCGATCCAGCACAGCCTGGAAATCAGCTTCTGGTCCAGCGTGCTCGGCATCATCATTGCCGTGCTCGGCAGCTACTCCCTGCGTCGGGTCGATTCGCGCCTGCGCAACTTCGTCAACGCCTTCGCCAACATGACCAGTAACTTCGCCGGCGTGCCGCTGGCCTTCGCCTTCATCATTTTGCTGGGGTTCAACGGCAGCATCACGATCATGCTCAAACAGGCGGGGATCATTGAAGATTTCAACCTGTACTCGAAAACCGGGCTGATCATCCTCTACACCTACTTCCAGATACCCCTGGGTGTGTTGCTGCTCTACCCGGCCTTCGACGCGCTACGCGAAGACTGGCGCGAATCCGCCGCATTGCTGGGCGCCAACGGCTGGCAGTTCTGGCGGCACATCGGCCTGCCGGTGCTGACGCCGGCGCTGCTGGGCACGTTCGTGATCCTGCTGGCCAATGCGCTCGGTGCCTACGCCACGGTGTACGCACTGACCACCGGTAATTTCAACGTCCTGCCGATTCGCATCGCCGCCATGGTCTCCGGGGACATTTCCCTCGACCCGAACATGGCCAGCGCCCTGGCCGTGGTGCTGGTGGCGCTGATGACCCTGGTGACCGTCGTCCATCAGTTGCTGCTCAAGAGGAGCTACCATGTCTCGCGCTGAATCGAGCTCTGCCGGGCTCTATCATCGGGTGGTGGTGTACCTGCTGTTCGCCATCCTGCTGTTGCCCCTCGCCGGCACGCTGATCTACTCCATCGCCAGCAGTTGGTCGGCCACCGTGCTGCCCAGCGGCTTCACCTTCAAATGGTATGTGCAGCTGTGGAGCGATCCGCGCTTTCTCAACGCCTTCGGCCAATCACTGATCGTCTGCGTCGGCGCGTTGGTGCTTTCGGTGGTATTGATTCTGCCCCTGCTGTTTGTGGTGCATTACCACTTTCCAAAACTCGACGCACTGATGAACATCCTCATCCTGTTGCCCTTCGCGGTGCCGCCGGTGGTGTCTTCAGTGGGACTGTTACAACTCTACGGCTCCGGGCCGCTGGCAATGGTAGGCACGCCGTGGATCCTGATCGGCTGTTACTTCACCGTTGCCCTGCCATTCATGTACCGGGCGATCACCAACAACCTGCAAGCCATCAACCTGCGCGACCTCATGGACGCCGCCCAACTGCTCGGCGCCAGTACTTTCCAGGCGGCTTTGCTGGTGGTGCTGCCGAACCTGCGCAAGGGCTTGATGGTGGCGCTGCTGCTGTCCTTTTCGTTCCTGTTCGGTGAGTTCGTGTTTGCCAACATCCTCGTCGGTACCCGCTATGAAACCCTGCAGGTGTACCTGAACAACATGCGCAACAGCAGCGGTCACTTCACCAGTGCGCTGGTGATTTCCTACTTTTTCTTCGTATTGGTCCTGACCTGGGCGGCCAACATCTTGAACAAGGACAAAAGCCAATGAGCTACGTCAGCGTCCAACACCTGCAAAAAAGCTATGCCGGCACGCCGGTATTCAGCGACATCAATTGCGAAATCCATAAGGGCGAGTTCGTCACCCTCCTCGGCCCTTCCGGCTGCGGCAAGTCCACACTGCTGCGCTGCATTGCCGGCCTGACGGCGGTGGATGCCGGGCAGATCCTGCTGGACGGCCAGGACATTGTGCCGTTGAGCCCGCAAAAACGCGGGATTGGCATGGTGTTCCAGAGCTATGCCCTGTTTCCCAACATGACCGTGGAACAGAACGTCGCCTTCGGCCTGCGCATGCAAAAGGTTGCGGCCGAGGACAGCCGCCAGCGAGTGCTGGAAATTCTGCGACTGGTGGAATTGCACGACTTTGCCGCTCGCTACCCCCATCAACTTTCCGGTGGCCAATGCCAGCGCGTGGCCCTGGCGCGCTCCCTGGTGACCCGCCCGCGGCTGTTGCTGCTGGACGAGCCGCTGTCAGCCCTGGATGCACGGATTCGCAAGCACTTGCGCGAGCAGATCCGACAGATCCAGCGCGAGCTGGGCCTGACCACGATCTTCGTCACACACGATCAGGAAGAAGCCCTGACCATGTCTGACCGGATTTTCCTGATGAACCAGGGAAAGATCGTACAAAGCGGCGATGCCGAAACCCTTTACACGGCGCCGGTCGATGTCTTTGCTGCCGGCTTCATCGGCAACTACAACCTGCTGGACGCCGACAGCGCCAGCAAACTGCTGCAACGGCCAGTGACCGGTCGCCTCGCCATTCGCCCGGAAGCCATTGAACTGAGCCTCAGCGGCGAGCCCGATGCGCTGATCCGCAGCCACAGCCTGCTGGGCAACGTGATCCGTTACCGGGTCGAGGCTCGCGGCGTAGAGCTGGTGGTCGATGTGCTCAATCGTTCCGCCGCCGATTTGCACCCCGATGGCACACGACTGTCACTTTCATCGATCCGACGGCGCTGTGTGAGGTAGCCTGATGGCTTTATTGATTTTGAAGCTGATTTTGAAAAGGGAAGCGCGCTGATGGCCCTGGCAATTTTTGATCTGGACGAAACCCTCATTCACGGCGATTGCGCCACCCTCTGGAGCGAACAGATGGGACGCCTGGGCTGGGTCGATCCGGAGTCGTTCATGCGTCGCAACAACGAGCTGATGGACGCCTACAGCCACGGCAAGCTGAGCATGGAAGCGTACATGGATTTCAGCCTGGAACCGATGATCGGCCGTACCCCGGAAGAAATCGAACACCTGGTGACGCCGTGGGTGGAAGACTTCATCGAACCGATCATCTTCAGCGACGCCACCAAGACCATCGCCGAACACCGCAAGGCCGGTGACCGGGTCCTGGTGATCTCCGCCTCCGGCACGCACCTGGTCAAGCCGATTGCCGAACGCCTGGGCATCGATGAGATCCTGGCGATTGAACTCGAAGTGACCCATGGGGTGTACAGCGGCAAGACCGTCGGCACTCTGACCTATCGCGAAGGCAAGATCGCGCGGCTGCTGGATTGGCTGGATGCCGAGGAAGAAAACCTTGAGGGCGCGAGTTTCTATTCCGACTCGCGTAATGACCTGCCGCTGCTACAGCGGGTGGATTACCCCCATGTGGTGAACCCGGATCCGGTGTTGAAGGCCCATGCCGAAGCGGCCGGGTGGCCGATCCATACCTGGAAATAAGCCCCACCCTGTGGGAGCGAGCCTGCTCGCGATTGCGATGGATCAGCAGGCATTGATTTAGCTGACACACCGCAATCGCGAGCAGGCTCGCTCCCACACAGGTTTCGCCTAGCCCAGCAGCAGCCACAGGCCCCAGCCGAGCAACAACACACCGCAGATACGACTGAGCCAGAGTCCCTGCGGCAGGTTTTTCTCCAGCAGGATGAAGGCACCGATCACTGCCACCCAGAGCAGGTTCATCACGCCAACCACGAACAGCAGGCCCATCAGGGCCCAGCAGCAGCCCAGGCAGTAAGCGCCATGGGCCAGCCCCATGCGCCAGCCGCCGAGCACGCCGGGGCGCCAGTAGCCGAGAAGAAAATGCAGCGGCCCGCGACAATGCTCAAGGCAGACTGCCTTGCTTGGCAACCACTGATAGACGCCTGCGACCAGCAGCAGGCCGGCGGCCAGCGCGGTACTGCTGCTGTGCATCCCCGGACTGAGCAGCGCGAGCCGCTCGAGCGCCCATTGCAGCGCCGTAGCGCCCAGAGCGAAGCCGGCCCAGACCAAGCCATAGGCGCTGCAGAACAGCAGCAGGGCCAGATGTCTCTGCGGTGCCGGCATGCGCTTGCGCAGCATCTGCTGGTAGATCAGCAGCATGGGCAGGGCGCTGGGCAGCATCATGCCGATCATCATCACCACCCACATGGCGAACATCAGCAGAGCATCGTCCAGGCTCCAGGGCATGAACATACCGGCCATTGCCGCATCGGCCATGCCGCCCGGCGCACTCATGTCGCGGGCCATTTGCAGCAGAATCAGCCAGGCCAGGGCGGTCAGCGCGAGCAGGCAGAGCAGAAACAACAACTGCTCGCCTGTCAGTCGCTTGCTCTGCGTCACCGCCTGAGGTTCTGCCATTTTTACGGCTCTATGCCATGGCCGGTGAAGTGCACGTGGGCAAGGTGGCTATGACTGCCCTGGGATTGGAGCTTGAGGGCTGAATGCGTCTGGTAGCTGCCGCTGGCTACTTCGGCCTCAAGAAACTCGAAGCCGTCGGGCAGGGACAGGCGGACTCGATGAGGTGAGCCGTCGATCGGGTTGCGGATCGGCTCGCCGCTGGCCTGCAGCACGCCTGGGATGTCCAGGTGCGCTAACCGCTGATCGACATCGATGGACAGGGTGATGGGCACGAACTGCGGTTCGAACATTTCACTCATGGTGCTGCTGAAAACCTGAAACACGTTGGCCCCGGGGTCGCTCTCCAGGCCAGAGAGGATGGTCAGCAGGGCCTGGCGTTGCGCCTCGTCTGCGCGGTCATCGATGAACACCTGACAACTGCCGTTACCCTCATGGATGGCACCCGGCCAAGCGAAGGTGGCGGCCCAACACAAGCCTCCCAGCGCCACTTGATTGAAATACCCGCGTTCCACTCGCATCGACGTCACCGCGTGGCAGTGGCCATGGGTCGGTGGTGCGTTGAATTGACAGGGGCAGCCCCAATTGCAGTTGCAGGCAATGAATTCGACGCCCTGCATGCGCCATTCGGTGGTGGCCATGATCAACCTCTTCACCTGGTGGGTGAAATGAAAGCTGCGGTTACCTTACCCCCATCCCTCCATTAATTAACGCTAGCAGGGCGCGCGCATCGGATACGGGCTACCGACCAAAGGTCGGCTTGTCTGGGTTCGCCGGTCAGCGGTGCAAGCCACCGGCGATGGCGGGCCCTTTGGAATTTGAAACACCGAATACATGAGCGCTCGCGCGCCATGTGGGAGCAAGGCTTGCCCGCCATGGCGGCCGCACTTTCAGCATCAATGCAGACTGACCCACCGCTATCGCGAGCAAGCTTTGCTCCCACAGCGGATTTGTGGTGAACGCCGAATACATGAGCACTCGGGCCCCATGTGGGAGCAAGGCTTGCCCGCGATGGCGGCCGTACTTTCAGCATCAATGCAAACTGACCCACCGCTATCGCGAGCAAGCTTTGCTCCCACGGAGATTTGTGGTGAACACCGAATACATGAGCGCTCGCGCGCCATGTGGGAGCAAGGTTTGCCCGCGATGGCGGCCGCACTTTCAGCATCAATGCAAGCTGACCCACCGCTATCGCGAGCAAGCTTTGCTCCCACAGCGGATTTGTGGTGAACGCCGAATACATGAGCACTCGGGCCCCATGTGGGAGCAAGGCTTGCCCGCGATGGCGGCCGCACTTTCAGCATCAATGCAAACTGACCCACCGCTATCGCGAGCAAGCTCAGTTCCCACAGGTCCGCTCCCAGCTCTGGGAGTCAGCTCAGGTTCTCATCAATCACCAACACCAACTTCCCAGACACCTTGTTGGTCGCCAGCTCCGCGAACGCCGCTTCGGCATCCTTGATCGCAAAGGTCCTGGCCAGTTGCGGGCTCAGGCGTTTGTCGGTGAACAGCGGCCACACCTGTTGCCCCAGCTCACTGATCAGGTCGGCCTTGAACTGATCGTCACGACTGCGCAAGGTCGAACCGAGCAATTGGATACGCTTGCCCAACATCTGCGCCAGATCGAGTTCGGTCGAGCGCCCGCCCATCAGGCCGATCAACACCCAGCGCCCGTCAACTGACAAAAGTTTCACGTTGAGTTTGGCGTAGTTCGCGCCCACCGGATCGAGGATCACATCGAAAGGGGCGAAGTCGTTCAGGCTCTCGAGGCCATCGGTGCGTATCACGCCGCCCTGGGCCCCCAGCGCCTCGCAATAACTCAGACGATCAGCCGAACCGACGCTGACCCAACACGGATTGCCGAAGGCCTTGCACAACTGGATCGCGGCCGAACCGACACCACTGGCCCCGGCGTGCAGCAGCACTTTCTCCCCTGGTTTGAGTGCAGCCAGCTGAAACAGGTTGAGCCACGCGGTGCTGTAAACCTCAGGCAGCGCGGCCGCCTCAGCCAGGGATAAACCTTCAGGCACCGGCAGCACATGCCGGCCATCGACCACCACCTCTTCGGCCATCCCGCCGCCGGCCAGCAAGGCGCAAACGCGATCACCCACCTGCCACGAGGAGCCCGCTCCGACTTCGCTGATCACCCCGGAACACTCCAGGCCCAGTACCTGGCTGGCACCGGGCGGCGGCGGATAATGCCCGGCCTTTTGTAACAAATCGGCTCGATTCAGACCGGCGGCCGCCACGCGGATGCGAACTTGCCCTACATCACACGTCGGACTTGGCTCATCTGCCCATACCACTTGGCCTTCAACGCCTTGCAATGCTTTCACGGTGCCTCCATAGTGAGTCTCGACTGGGCCCGTTGCTGTAACGCCGGGCTTTCTTGCATTATGCGCCCGGGCCACATGGAACCGGCGACTTCAAAGACGGCCTAATATGCGTTATCAATTGTCCCTGCGTCGAATCAGCATGAAGCACCTGTTCCCCAGCACCGCCCTCGCGCTTGTCATTGGCCTCGGTCTGTTGCCGCTGTCGAACGATACGTTCGCAGCCAATAGCTGGGACAAGCTTCAGCCCGATCGCGACGAGGTGATTGCCAGCCTCAACGTCGTTGAATTGCTCAAGCGCCATCACTACAGCAAGCCGCCGCTCGATGACGCGCGCTCGGTCATCATCTACGACAGCTACCTGAAGCTGCTTGATCCCTCGCGCAGCTATTTTTTGGCCAGCGATATCGCTGAATTCGACAAGTGGAAAACCCAGTTCGACGATTTCCTCAAGAGCGGCGACCTGAACGCCGGGTTCACCATCTACAAGCGCTACCTGGACCGCGTGAAGGCGCGTCTGGATTACGCCCTTGCCGAGTTGAACAAAGGCGTCGACAAGATCGACTTCAAGACCAAGGAAACCTTGCAGGTTGATCGCAAGGACGCCGCCTGGCTCAGAAGTACCGCTGAACTTGACGACCTGTGGCGCAAACGCGTCAAGGACGAAGTGCTGCGCATGAAGATCGCCGGCAAGGATTCCAAGCAGATCCAGGAAACCCTGACCAAACGTTACAAGAACCAATTGGCCCGTCTGGACCAGACTCGCGCCGAAGATATCTTCCAGGCGTACATCAATACTTTCGCCATGTCCTACGACCCGCACACCAACTATCTGTCGCCAGATAATGCGGAAAACTTCGACATCAACATGAGCCTGTCCCTGGAAGGCATCGGCGCGGTGCTGCAGAGCGACAACGATCAAGTGAAGATCGTGCGCCTGGTGCCGGCGGGGCCTGCCGACAAGACTAAACAGGTCGGCCCGGCGGACAAGATCATTGGTGTCGCCCAAGGCAACAAGGAAATGGTCGACGTGGTCGGCTGGCGCCTGGACGAAGTGGTCAAGCTGATCCGCGGCCCGAAAGGCTCGGTGGTACGCCTGGAAGTCATCCCGGCCAGCAATGCGCCGAACGACCAGACCAGCAAAGTCGTGGCCATCACCCGTGAAGCGGTGAAGCTGGAAGAGCAGGCTGCGAAAAAATCCGTCCTCAAACTGAAACAGGACGGCAAGGACTACAAGCTCGGTGTGATCGAGATCCCGGCCTTCTACCTGGACTTCAAGGCCTTCCGTGCCGGCGATCCGAACTACAAGAGCACCACGCGCGATGTGAAGAAACTGCTGACCGAGTTGCAGAAGGAAAAAGTCGACGGTGTCGTCATCGACTTGCGCAACAACGGCGGCGGCTCCCTCCAGGAAGCCACAGAACTGACCAGCCTGTTCATCGACAAGGGCCCGACCGTGCTCGTGCGTAACGCCGATGGCCGCGTGGATGTGCTCGAGGACGAAAACCCGGGTGCGTTCTACAAGGGCCCGATGGCCTTGTTGGTCAATCGCCTGTCGGCCTCGGCCTCGGAGATTTTCGCTGGCGCCATGCAGGACTATCACCGGGCACTGATCATCGGCGGCCAGACCTTCGGCAAAGGCACCGTGCAGACCATCCAGCCGCTCAACCATGGCGAACTGAAGCTGACCCTGGCCAAGTTCTACCGGGTTTCCGGCCAGAGCACCCAGCACCAGGGCGTGCTGCCGGACATCGACTACCCGTCGATCATCGACACCAAGGAAATCGGTGAAAGCGCCCTGCCCGAGGCCATGCCGTGGGACACCATCCGGCCTGCGATCAAGCCGGCCGTGGATCCGTTCAAGCCGTTCCTGGCGCAACTCAAGTCCGATCACGATGCTCGCACGTCCCAAGACGCGGAGTTTGTCTTCATCCGCGACAAGTTGGCTTTGGCGCAGAAGTTGATGCTGGAGAAAACCGTTACCCTCAACGAAGCCGAGCGGCGCGCACAGCATGCCGACATCGAAGCCAAGCAACTGACCATGGAAAACCTGCGGCGCAAAGCCAAGGGCGAAGAGCCGCTCAAGGAACTGAAGAAAGAGGATGAAGACCTGATCGCCGAGCCGGAAAAAACCAAACCGGAAGACGATGCCTACCTGAGCGAGACGGGTCGTATCCTCCTCGATTACCTGAAACTCAACACGGCGATTGCCAAGCACTGAGATGATGGCCATTTAATGCTGACGCTCCCCGCAGCGTCATCAAACTGACATCATTCTGTCGTGAAATACAGGACCGGGCGCCTCCTTGAACGGATGGCGCCCAGTCCTTTTTTTATCGCCAGAGAACGCCATGACCACGACAGAACAGCTGAGTGCCTTGAGTTCAATCCTGGCTCAAAGCGGTTTGCACAGCCTGTTCCAACCCATCATTTGCCTTTCCGAACGGCGCATCGTCGGTTATGAAGCCCTGACACGCGGGCCGTCCAACAGCCCGCTGCACTCGCCCATCGCCCTGCTTTCCGTGGCCCGCCAGGCCGGACGTCTCAGTGAACTGGAACTGGCCTGCCGACGCAGCGCCTGCCAACGTTTCAATGAGCAGAAACTGCCGGGCAAGCTGTTTCTCAACGTCTCGCCCGAGTCCCTGCTGGAATCCTCGCACCAGACGGGGCGCACACTGCAATTGCTACAGGACTTCGGCATTGCGCCCAGTCAGGTAGTAATTGAACTGACCGAACAAACCCCGATCGACGACTTCCAGCTCCTGCAAACCGCCCTGCATCATTATCGGGCCATGGGTTTCTCCATTGCCCTGGACGATCTCGGTGCCGGGTATTCGAGCCTGCGGCTGTGGTCCGAATTGCGCCCTGATTATGTGAAGATCGACCGGCACTTTATCGATGGCATCCATCAGGACGCCCTCAAGCGCGAATTCGTCGGCTCGATCCTGAAAATCGCCAGGGCTTCCCGTGCCCAGGTGATTGCCGAGGGAATCGAACTGCCGGAAGAACTGGCGGTATTGATAGAGATGGGCGTCGATCTGGTTCAGGGTTATCTGCTCGCTCGCCCGCAGGAGCAGCCCTCCCGTGACGCCAGGGCGTTGATGCCCCGGCAGGACGCCGGCGCGGTGGCCTTGACCGACGAAGTCAACGACCTCGGGGCGCTGCTCAACGAACAACCGGCGATGGCCCACGACACGCCGACGGCCACCGTGCTGGAGGCGTTTCGGCGCCAGGCCAACCTCAACTCCCTGGCGGTACTGGACGATCAGGACCAGCCCTGCGGCATCGTCCATCGTCATTCCCTTTCGGATGCCTTGCTCAAACCCTTCGCCACCGACCTCTTCGCCCGCAAACCCATCAGCCGCCTGATGAGCGATGACTTCCTGGCGGTGGAACTGAACCAGTCGCTGCAACAAGTCAGCCGCCTCATCACCAGCCGCGCCCGACAACGCATCGAAGAAGACTTCATCATCACCCTCAACGGCAGTTACCTGGGCCTGGGCCGGGTGATCGACGTGCTCAAGCTCATCACCGAACTGAAAATCCAACAGGCCCGCTACGCCAACCCGCTGACCCTGCTGCCGGGCAACGTGCCGATCCAGCAATGCCTGACGCGCTTGCTGCAACAACGACAGGAGTCAGTGATCTGCTACGTGGACATCGACAGCTTCAAACCCTTCAACGACATCTACGGCTACGGCCGCGGCGACGAAGTCCTGCTGTGCCTGGCCCAATGCCTGAACGAACGCATCGACCCCAGCCGCGACTTCGTCGGTCACATCGGCGGCGACGACTTCCTGCTGGTCCTCGGCCCGGAAGACTGGCGCAAACGCCTGAATCAGCTACTGAGCGACTTCCAGACCCACTGCCGCCGCTTCTACCGCCCCGAGCATCTGGAAGCGGGCTGTTTCACCGCGCTGAATCGGCAGGGGGTCCGACAGGAGTTTGCCTTGCTGTCGCTGTCGATTGGGGTAGTGCATCTGCGGTCAGAGGCTTGCGGGGAATTGGATGCGAGCCAGTTGGCTGAGCTGGCTTCGCAGGCCAAGCATCATGCCAAGGAGATTTTGGGAGGGAGCGTGTACTTGGTTGATGGTTTGGCTGGGCGGGAGGCTGTGGTGGGGTTGGGGTTGTCGGTGTAAACACCTGGCGCCGATCCCGTGGCGAGGGGATTTATCCCCGTTGGGCTGCGCAGCGACCCTAAAGCAGTTAACTCAATCTTCTTGGCACACCGAGTTGCCTGGTTTGGGGGCTGCTGCGCAGCCCAACGGGGATAAATCCCCTCGCCACAAAGAGGCGCACTCGCCTAACTGAGATCACATTGCCGAACTGTGTTTGGCAGAAAATTTTATTTCTAAAAATCAGCAGGTTGTAGTTTGTTCCATGAGAGCTTGCTCCCGCTGGACTTTGTAGGAGCTGGCGAAGCCTGCGATCTTTTGATTTTGATCCTTCGCTTTAGATTCAACTGTCTGGGAAAAGATCGCAGCCTCGCTTCGCGAGGCAGGTCCTACAGGCCCAGCGGGAGCGAGCTTCCTCGCCACGAAAAACGATTTCGTGGCGTGTTGATTAGCAGTAGAAAACTCGATTATTTGCCTCTGGGCAACCACCATCAAATATTTGCCTTATCTGAACTACCAGGTTGTGGGGTCTTCCTGACTGGCTTTATCGAGCTCCTCGCTCCACTCTTCTGCTAGATACTTATAGATATCCTCAAAGAAAACTCTGAAATCCTCCATTTCATCCCATCCCGGCGGAAGGGCTGAATGTGAAACCACTTCGTGTTCGAACACCTTACTAAAGTCATAATCCGGATCGTCGAGTGCAATTGCGAGCACACAAAAAAATAAAAATTTATGACGATAGCTTAGATTTCTGAAACGATGGACCACATATTTATAAATTAGCTTCTTCCGATCTCTGGCACATTCAATATCATATTGCAATAGTTCCTCACCCAGAGTCTCTTCGCAATCATACACCTCAAAGCCGCCGAGAAAATGACCTATCTGAGGATCATAGAGACGATCAAGAAACGGATGCATCAACATCAAAACCTCCTACAGGATAAGCAGTGACCGGACGTAGCGTTTCGTAATCGAACCGGACTTCGAATACATTGATTTCGCTTTGAAATATTGGATTCTCTCTGTCATTTACGTTGGGTATGTATCCCTGCCCAACCTTGGGCATATACATGCGCACGACTGGATTGCCTTTCTTGTCTTCGCCCGTGAAGCGTGGGAGGCCTCGTGCCTCTCGGGTCAGCGCCTCATTTATAGCTTGATGCTGCATTCGAAAACTATTGAATTTGGTACTACAGTTAGCTCTCCACTTCCTCGGCCTCGGCGACTTCACATCTCCGGCGTGACTATCCAATAAACTTTCTTTCGGCATATACGAGCCATATCGTCTAGACTTTATCAAAATTCAATCGCCCATGAGTTACAACTCTGAAACATTCTCTGATTGATAGCGTTTAAGGCAGCTCAACAACACCCTCATAAAGTGTCGCTGATCATGAATCTCTTGATCAAAATATGTATCCATATCTTCAAACAAATCATCAAAGCTGTCGCCAGCCTCCAGGTAATATTTGATTGCTTCAATATATTTGTCCTGCGCACTGGGCGAATAACGCAAAAACTCCGGCTTAAGCAAAAGATCAAACAACTCAGAGAGCTCAGAATCGATATTTATGTTTTTTGAAACTATAATTTCCTCCCGCTTCTCGTCGCGAACATTCTCAACATTAAATACAAACAACAACCCGATCAGCGGCATCATGCTTGGTTTGGGTTTCATTTTTTTGGCAATTCAGCTATACATAATACCAAGTAGATATGTCCTCAGACTCAGCCCTGCGAAGATCATCCGCCCACAGCTCACTCGCCAGTCTGTATATATCTGCAAAAAAAATTCTTGGATTGTCCATTGCGTCCCACCCGTTGGGTAGCGATGAGCACTCCTGACAATCATGCTCTAATAAAGCCTGAAAATCATAACCGCTGTCTCGCAACGCCTCTTCTAAACTTTTATATAATGCGAATTTTTGCCTGTACGTTATTTTCCATTTTTTAGACAGCGAGTATTTCAAGATTAACACCTCTCGATCCACAGGGTTGTTGGGGTCATACTTTTCAAGCTCTTCCCCTAGCGTTTCTTCTCGATCATATATGTCAAAACAACCTAAAAAATACGCAGGCGTGGGCATATATGGCTGGCCAGTGCTTGGATCGATCACTTTATTGTTTCCTATTTTATTGGATACAGTGTAAATGGAATTTCGGTATCCCGATCAAACTTCATTTCTATGCGATTCATGTTAACCAATTTTGGATCGTTTGGATTTCTAGGATTTGGAATATATCCTTTCCCTGCACCCGGTAGATCTGCTCGTAGATATTTGCTTCCGTTTTTGTCCACCAGCAGTTCATACCCGCTATTTTTCTTTGCAATTGCTAATTCATAGGCCTTTAGCTGTAGCTCCCAACTGTTAAACCTTGAACTTGGATTCCCGTTTCTATGCGAAGGGGTTCTACCAGTTAAGGGATCTGTACCGTCAATTGCCCGTCGCTTCCATACCTGATCTGAAACCGCAAGGCTATGTTTACTGACCATATGCATGCCTTGCTCCCGATCTAGACGCCTTACTTCTTTTTCGGCCAACTCAGCGGCGGTCGGCTTGGGCAGCGCCGGCTCACCCTCATCTACCCCAACCTTAGCCGCCGGATCCTGATCCCCAACCGCCGACCTGCAACCACCCTTCCCCGGACAATCCACCAACCCCAACGGATCCACCCACCCCGTCGGGTTCAGGGTGTAGCGATATCCATTAAGCCCACCCGCCAGTTTGCTCGGGTCGGGCTTCAGGTAGCGGCCGGTTTCGGGATTGTAGTAGCGGTGCCGGTTGTAGTGCAGGCCGCTTTCGGGATCGAAGTACTGGCCCTGGAAGCGCAACGGTTGTTCCAGCTGTTCGCCGCCGCCGTGGACCCGTTCGGTGGTTTTGCCGTAGCCGTTGTAGCGCGCTGACCAGACGATTGTGCCGCCGTAGTTGGTCAGTTCCTGAGGCGTGCCCAGGTGGTCGAGGTGGTAATAGAACGGGCAGGCGTTCGGGCCTTTGCCGTCGAGCAGGGCCAGTGGGCGGAAGGTGCCCGGTTCGTAGACGTAGCTGCGGTGGTGGCGCGGGCTGCTTTCGGCGACGACCTGATCGCCCTGCCAGAAAAATTCACTGGTCAGGCCATCCACGGTCTTGCTGATGCGTCGGCCGAAGGCGTCGTAGCGGTAGGACGTTTCGCGTCCGTACGCCGTGGTAACGCCAATCAGCCGGTGTTGGCTGTCATAGCGGTATTCGCTGACGAGGCACTGGGCCTTGCCGCGACGTTCGCGGATCAGGTTGCCGAAGGCGTCGTAGTCGTAGTGGCGGTCGCCCTCCATCAGCAGGCGGTTGCCCTTGAGGGTCGTCGGGCCGGGGCGGTCCTGCATCAGCAGGTTGCCGGCCGGGTCGTGGGCGAAGTGTTCTGGCGGCTCGCTGTGGGAATAATCGATGCCGATCAGGCGATCCAGCGGGTCGTACTGGTAATGGCGGCGGTTGCGGTTGTCGGCAATGGACTGCAGGTTGCCATTGGCGCTGTAGGCATAGTCGCGCCAGAACAGTTGCTGCTGGTTCTGCCACACCGTCTGGGCCTTGAGCCGGCCCTGTTCGTCGTAGTCGTACTGGCTGAGCAGCAGGCCTTGGCGGCGCTGACGTTCGCGCCCGCCATGAAGCTGGTGTTCGGTGAGGCGCGAGCCGTTCAGGTCGATGGCCGTCAGCGCGCCGCCCGGGGCGTGGTGGTAGTCGAGCTGGCTGTTGTCCGGCAGGCGCAGGTGATTGAGGCGCCCGCAGCGGCGTCGTAGCGATAACGCAGGGTGCCCCAGCCCTGGTGTTCGCTGATCAGCCGGTCCTGGGCGTCGTATTCGAAGGCCAGCGGGTGATCGCTGCCGTCGTTGACGTGGACCAGCCGGCCGAGCCCGTCGTAGCGGTACTCGATGGCCTGGCCGTCGGGCAAGGTCTTGACCCGCAGTCGCCCGGCCCCGTCGCGCTGGTAGCGGGTGACCCATTGGGCGCCGTCCGCGCCGTGCTCGGTTTTCTCCAGCAGGTGGCCGTTGAGGTCGTAGGCGTAGGCGCTGCGTTGGCCGTCAAAGTCGATCTGCTGTCGGATCAATCCGTTCGGCGTGTAATCCAGCTGATATTTTTCGCCGGACTCGTTTTCGATTTCAGTCAGCAACAGCCGCGCCGAGTCGTAGCGATACTTCAGTTCGCTGCCGTCGGGGTTGAGGCGACGGCTGATCAGGTGCAGGTCGTCGGCGTATTCATAGCGGGTGGTCCGGCCCAGCTCATCGCGCTCGGCAGTGACCTTGCCATAGGCGTTGTAGCGCCAGGCGCGGGTCGCGCCACTCGGCAAGGTGGTTTCGAGCAGGCGGCCCACCGCGTCCCATTGGTAGTGCGTAAGGGCGCCGTGTTCGTCCTGGCGGGTCAGCAAACGCCCCAGGGCGTCGTAGGAAAAACACCGGCGCCCCGTGTCGGGCAGGGTTTCTTCTGTCAGTTGGCCCAGGGGATTGCGGGTAAACCGGTGTTCGCTGCCGTCGGGGTAACGGATCGCCAGCAGTTGCCCCTGGGCGTCGTAGTCATAACCGGTGCCCTGGCCGTGCGGATCGATGACCTCGATCACATCGCCCTGGGCATTGCGCCGGTATTGCCACACGGCTTTGCCGCGCGAGCGGGCGTGCAGGAAACCGTTGCGGTATTCGTAGGACGTCGGTTCATCGTCTGGCGGAATCAGCGCCACCAGCCGTCCGGCTTCGTCGTAGCGGTATTCGGTGACGGCGCCCTGCGGGTCCTGTTCGGCGATCAGCCGGCCCTGTGGGTCATAGGCCTTGAGGTGCTCGCCGCCATCGGGTTCGACCTTGCGTACCAGCCGCGCCCGCGCGTCGTGGACGTACACCTCCTGGCTGCCATCAAGGTGCTGGACCGTGACCTGCCCGTCCTCGCCCCAGGTGTAGCGAGTGTCCATCTGCGCAAACGAGGCCCAGTGCCGCACGCAACGGGCTGCGCGCCCTGCCCCTTGCCATTCCCAGAAGAAACTCGC
Source organism: Pseudomonas hefeiensis (assembly GCF_030687835.1). Lineage (NCBI taxonomy): Bacteria > Pseudomonadati > Pseudomonadota > Gammaproteobacteria > Pseudomonadales > Pseudomonadaceae > Pseudomonas > Pseudomonas hefeiensis. Next base: position 1,663,380 of record NZ_CP117449.1, on the reverse strand, counting down.
GCCACCGGCCAGTTGCCGCTGCAGGATGACGTGCTGGTCGTCGTAGTCGTAGCGTTCGCTTTCGCCGGCGGCGTTGCTCGCTTCGATCAATCGCCAGCGGGCGTCGTAGCGGTAAGCCATCAGCGTCTGTTCGGTGCGCCAGGCCTCGTCCAGGGTCAGGGCCGGGTGAAAGCTCTGGTAGTCGATGGCGACCAGGTGACGATGCTCATAACGCAGGCGCAGGGCACGCCCGGCGCCGTTGTCCAGGCGGCTGATGTCGCCGTGGATGTTGCGCTGGATCGTCAGGCGGTTGGCGTAGCGGTCGCTGAGGGCAGTCAGATGGCCGTCGCGAAAGTGCAGGAAAGGCGCGCCTTCGCCGGGCTGGGCGATGATCAGTTCGTCCGGCTCAATCCCGAGATAAATCGCCGCGCGGGCCAGGCTGTTGTGAATCGCCGGGCGCTGGTCGGAGGGCAGCGGAAACGTGGTACGGCGGTTTTCCTGGTCGATCCAGACGAGCTGCTCGCCCTCAAGCAACACGCGATGCGCCAGGGCATGGCTCCAGCCACGGCCCAGGCCGACGTCCAGGTCCACCGCGCTGGTGCGGTACAAGCGGGTGAAGACAAACGGCAGCCGGCCATCGAGGGTGCCGTCGTCCAGGGTCAGCAGTTCCTCGCCGGTGACCATCGACACCGGACAGCCGCTGGTCTGGGTCAGGGCCGCCGTGTCGGCGCTGTCGCCGTTGGGGTTTTTTGATTGGCTTGGGGCGTCGTCGTGGGGTTCGTCTTTTTTCAGTGTGGTATTGCGCTGCGCGTCCCAGCGCAGTTGCATCCGGCCTTTCTTTATTCCCGCCGCCACACCCCGCGCCGCCACGGTTTTGTAGCGGTCTACGTAGGCCATGAAACCGTTGACCACCGCAAAGATAGCGCTGACGAACCGCTGGGCAGCACTCAGCAAACCCGCGCCAAGCTTGCCCAGACGCAGCGACAAGTAAGCAATACCAGCTCCCGCCCCGGCGAAGGTCAGCGCCACGCCGATCAACAAATCGATCAGCAGCGTCACCACCGCCGTCGACAGGGCTTCGGCGGTTTCGCCCGCCATCTCACTGGGCGGCAGCATCTCCAGCCAGAGGCTGGCGGTGCGCACCAGCAGGCACAAGGCGGCTTCGTCACTGGCCAGCAGTTGCAGCTTGGCCATGAGCAATGGCGTTTCTTCCGCCAGTTTTTTTAGCTGATCCGCGCTCTCGCCCAACCGATCAGCAAACTCGCCGGGATCCTTGAGAATGTCCGACAGCAGACTGATGCTGTCCCACACCCCCTCAATCGCCGCCCAACTGCCAGCGAGCAGGCCATTGCCCACCGCAGCCGCGGAGGTTGCCAAGGATTGCTGCGCCCATTGCGGCTTGAACCCCTGCCACTCGCCGCGCAACCAGTCCGTCAGATCCTTGCTCAAGCCATCGTAGGAAGAAAACAGATCGGCGATTTGCTGGGGGGACTCTTTGTCCTGGACATGAACCCGATAGGTCTTACCCGCCGTCCCCTTGAAGGTCCCCAGGCCCTCGGTATTCAGGGTGACGGGCGTGACCTCGCCGCTGTCCACGTCCACCACATCCACCACGATGTCGCCCAGCGGAACGTCGTACACCGACTCGAACTTACTCTCGATGGTCATCACCCCGCCCTGAGGGCACTGGACGACGGTGGAGAGGAAATCATCGTCGCCGATGCTGACAGCGGTGGTGCTGTCACCGAAGCGAATCAGCCGCTCCATGCCCATCAGCGAAGGCAGGTCGGCCGCATGGCTGGCGCGGTCCGCCGTCTGGCTGTACCAGCGCTCGAGCTGCTCGCGGTAGAGCGTCAGGGTGTCTTTGAAGCTGTCGAGTTCCTGCTCGATACGGCGTACCTGATCCATCAGGACACAGCTCGCTCAAGGGCCGGCAGGGAAAAACGATCGAACATGGGCAGACGTCTCGCAGCACTCAGGGAGCGCGAGACTTTGCCGGGGATGGCCGGGGAAATAAGTCAGGGAAAGAGGCGGTGAATGTAGGGCGATTCGCTAAATAGCCCCACATGACGAACGAACAGCCGACCGAAAGGAAAGATGTTTCCAAAAATGCCTGTGGATAAAACTACTGGTCGTGACCTTCGAGCGCCTTGAGCTTGATCTCAGCCAACGGATGCCCGGCTTTCGCCGCCAAACCCCACCAGCGCGCCGCCTCTATCGGGTCCGGCGTCTTGCTGGCGGAACCGGTCAGGCTGATCACACCGACTTGATAGGCAGCCTTGCCATCCCCCGCCAGCGCCGCCAGGCGCAGCAGGCGAACGCCCTCTTCCCGGGCACCCAGGCCCTGGCCGCGGAACGTCAGGATATGCCCATAGAAACTTTGAGCACCGACATCCCCCAGGTTCGCCATGCGGGCAAATTGGCCTTCCAGCCAGGACCAGCCACGGGGCTGGCGAACGAACCAGGCCCAATGAAACAATCGACGCGCCAGCCAATAACCGGCCCGCGCCTTGATACGCCAGAGCACTCAAGCCTCCGCAGATTCGGGGTACTCGTATTCGAATACCCGAACCACTTCCGAGGCGTGCCAGGAAGCGGCGGCCACGCCATCGGAAGGCCCGGAAAAGCGCCCGAGACGTTCAACGCACTCGAAGAAGCCGGTACGCGGCAACCGGCTTGCCCCTTGACTGATGACCAGCGAACTTCGCAGCGGCTGTTCAGCGCGGGCATCCAGCGCTGCCAAGTGTTCAAGCGCTGCGGTCAAGGTCTGCATGGCCGGGCTGGGAAGCTGCAAGCGCTCCAGCAAGGCCCGATACGTCAATAAATGGCGCTGGCGGCGCGCCTGATCCAGTTCACCCAACAACCCGTCCCAATGCTGCCGACTGATGCGAACACTCACAATTGATCCCTCCAACCCGGCACCGTCAACTCCCAGGCCAGACTGCGCCGAATCGCGGCATCGGGCTGACGCTCTCCGCTTTCGATCATGGCCAGATAAGACGGGCTAATACCTACTGTGCGGGCCAACGCTTCAATGGCGATGCCCTTCCCTTCGCGCAAACTGCGTAATTGATCCAGACCTGGAAGAACCTGGTCGGCTGCCGCCGCATGACGGACTGTGGCTTCGTGCGGCGGGGCTTGATTGATGCCTGCTGCCTTTAATAACGACTGGTACTGATCCCACGGCAAAACCGCGTATTCGGGCTCTCCGTCGCGTGTGATTATTTGAATATCCATGTCTACCCCGTAGGACAACAACACTTAGCGAGTCAGCTTTTTCCTTGGAAGTGTAATCCTAATAGCGGCTAAGGTCGCGGGGCGATCAATCTCAGAGGGGAAACAGGGGCCAGATCAGTGCTTTTTCTGCCCTTGGAGCTGGAGCTGTTCCGGGGTGTCGGGCAGTCGCTCGACTTGAGCGAGCTTTTCGGGAGATTGCCGATAACGCCAGGCGCGGAAGGCTTCGAGTTCACTGTCGAGGGTCTTCATGATCCACGCCAGTACGGCGATATCGTCAAACATGCCGAACATGGGCAGGAAATCCGGAATCGCGTCCAGAGGGCTGAGGAAGTACATCAGTCCGGCCACGATCGAAAGCAGCGACTTGGCACTGACGGCCCGATATTCGCCACGCCAGTAGGCCAGGCACAGGGCCTGCAGCAAACGCAGATCCTCCTTTAGCTTGCCTAACCGACCACCCTCCCGGGCGCCTTTGCTGGCCACGGCAAACAACAACGTCGGCAATCGACCGCGGGCCAGCAGTCGTCCTGCCAAGGGCAGAAAACGCGCAAAATTCCACGGAGCCTTCATGTTTTCTCCCACTGAAATGTTATCCACACAAATTGTGGATAACCTTGTGAACAGAGCTGCATTTCCGCGCTGAAGCCCCCGTTAAATAAGGCCCCCAGTCAGATCGGGCGTTTTTTACTCACATAAAAAAACCCAACATTTCATTGACTTGACGGGCCGACTGGGTCTAGCACAGCGTCTGTATTGCCTATGACTGTAGTGCGCGCCGAGCGTTCGGTTTTTTGATGTTTACCAGCGCCCGGATACAACAACGCCCCGCATAAGCGAGGCGTCGTTGTTATAGACAGCCTGAGTTACTGGGCTGCTTCTTCTTTTGCCGGGTCCTTGATCGCCAGCAGTTCCAGGTCGAACACCAGAACCGAGTTGGCAGGGATCGCCGGGCTCGGGCTCTGGGCGCCGTAGGCCAGTTCGCTCGGGATGTACAACTTGTACTTCTCGCCGACATGCATCAGTTGCAGGCCTTCGACCCAACCCGGAATCACACCGCTGACCGGAAGATCGATCGGGCTGCCACGCTCCACGGAGCTGTCGAACACTTTGCCGTCGGTCAGCTTGCCGGTGTAGTGAACAGTCACGACGTCGGTCGGCTTAGGCTGCGGGCCGTCGGCTTTCTTGACCACTTCGTACTGCAGGCCGGAAGCGGTGGTGGTAACACCTTCCTTCTTGCCATTTTCCTCGAGGAATTTCTTGCCGGCGGCTGCCGACTCTTCGCTCATCTTGGCCATACGCTCTTCGGCACGTTTTTGCAGTGCGGCAAAGGCTTCGACCAGCTCTTCGTCTTTCAGCTTCTGTTCTTTCTTGCCGACGGCATCTTCGATGCCCTGGGCAACTGCTTTGGAGTCCAGGTCATCCATACCTTCCTGAGCCAGGCTCTTGCCCATGTTCAGGCCAATACCGTAGGAAGCTTTCTGCGCCGGGGTTTTCAGCTCTACGCTGGTCTGCGAGTCGCAACCCGCGAGTACCAGGCCAACCAGGGCCACCGCCGCCGCCAACCGATGCTGTTTCATGCTATTTCCTTGTTCATGCGCCAAAAGGGCAATCGAATAAAGCCGCGAGCTTATCAGGCGGCCACGACCAATGGCTACCGGCATGTGAGCAGCAAAGCGATGATAAGTTCACGTGCGTAAACGCTTTTTAATCCTGGGCGGATGAAGCGTCTGTCATCTATTACATACAGGGACAAATTGCCGCTTCCCACAGCCCGAGGGGTAATGGCCACTTGCCGGCCAGGCGGCGCTGAGGCATAAGGGCATATCAAAAAAACAAGGACGTTACTGTGCGCCTGCTCTCTCGCCTTCTCTTGTTGCTCCTCGCGCTGCTCATCATCGCCGTGGCCGTGGTGCTCTATTACGTTGCCAACCCTCGCCTGCCGGCTTATACACCGGTCGAACAGGTGCATTATCTGGATCAATGGAGCGCCGCCGAGCGCCAGACGTACTATTTCACTCCCCAGGGTACCCAGGTCAAAGGTTTGCGTTATGACTGGTTCACCGCCCTCGAATTGCCGTTCTCGCAACAGCGCTTCGCTTCGCCTGAATACCTGGCCCGATTCGGCTTTCTGGTGGACCCGGCGCAGAACGCTTCGCCAGATAACCCTGGCAACCTGCCCGTAGGTTTCACACGCCATCAGAATCCGGGCAGCACCGATCAATTCCTGGATATCACCTGCGCCGCCTGTCACACCGGCGAGTTGCGCTTCAAGGGCCAGGCGATACGGATCGATGGTGGTTCGGCCCAGCACGTCCTGCCCTCCAGTGTTCCCACATTGCGCGGTGGCAGTTTTGGACAGGCGTTGGTCGCCAGTCTGGCCTCGACCTACTACAACCCTTGGAAATTCGAGCGCTTCGCCCGTCAGGTCCTGGGGCAGGACTACGACGCCGGCCATGAACAATTGCGCACATCATTCAAGGCTTCTCTGGATACGTTCCTGCGCGTGGCCTGGAACGACACTCACCGCGGCCTCTACCCCACCGAGGAAGGACCTGGCCGTACAGATGCCTTTGGACGGATTGCCAATGCCAGCTTCGGCGATGCTATCTCCGACAAGAATTACCGGGTCGCCAATGCGCCTGTGGATTACCCGCAGTTGTGGGACATATGGACATTCGACTGGGTGCAGTGGAACGGTTCGGCCCAGCAACCGATGGCCCGAAACGTCGGCGAAGCGTTGGGGGTCGGCGCTACGTTGAATTTCTTCGATGCCCAAGGCAAACCCTTACAAGGTGATGCGCGATACCCCTCCAGCGTGCGCGTGCGCGATCTGCACAAGATTGAAGAGACCCTGCAATTGCTCAAGGCCCCGCAGTGGCCTCAGGAACTGCTTGGTCCTATCGATTTGCCGTTGGCCGCACAGGGCCGGGCGCTGTTCGCCGAAAACTGTGCCGGCTGTCACGTGCCTAAAGTGGTCCAAGGCCCCGACAGGCCCGTCCAGCACCTGAACATGTTGCCGGTGAAGGTGATCGGCACCGATCCGGGTACCGCTAACAACATTGCCGACCACCGCTTCGATCTGACCAGCCTGCAATGGGATCCGGCCGAACTGGCCAAACTGGACGTACAACTGCATCCGACCCCGACGACGCCGCTGGATTTGAGCCAGGTGTCGGTCGCCAAAGGCTTGGCCTACGTTACCGCTTTTGTCGAAGAACGGGCTTACCGTGACGCTGGCGTGACACCGGTGGAGCGCCCGGCGCTGGATGGTTTTGGCCTGCCCATCGGCGTACGCGAACTGCGCGCCTACAAAGCCCGCCCCCTGGCTGGCGTTTGGGCCACGCCGCCCTTCCTGCATAACGGCTCAGTGCCGACGATCTATCAGTTGCTGTCCCCTCAGGACGAACGGGCGATCACCTTCTATAAAGGCAGCTTCGAATACGACCCACGGCACCTGGGCTATCGCACCGAAGCCTTCACGAATGGCTTTTTGTTCGACACCCGGATCACCGGCAACCACAACAGCGGTCATGAGTTTCGCGCAGGTGAGCGGGGCAATGGTGTGATTGGTCGCCTGCTGCAACCACAGGAACGCTGGGCGTTGCTGGAGTACCTCAAGGTGCTGGGCGGGCCGCTGGAATCGCAACTGTGATGATGAAACCCTCAGGCAAAAGGATTGACCCATGCTAATTACGCTCTGGCTGCGCCTCGGCGCCTTTTTGGGCAAGACGCTCCTGTGGCTGCTGGGCATCGGGCTGCTCGGCTGGGCGCTGGCCACGGCCTGGTTCGCCTGGCAACACAGCGGGCCGGTCTCGGATAAAGAGCAGATTCCATCTGGCGAAGCGGCCATGACCCAGGACATCATCCAGACCGCTATCCGCATCGTCGATCAGCACCGCGAAGGCACGCGCTACCTGCGCGATGCCCATGCCAAGGCCCACGGCTGCGTCATGGCTCAAGTACAGGTACCGGACGATCTGCCAGCACCGTTGCGCCAGGGTGTATTTGCCGAGCCGGGAAAGGTCTGGCAAGCGACGATTCGCTTGTCCAACGGCAACGCCTACCCGCAGTTCGACAGCCTGCGCGATGCGCGAGGGATGGCGATCAAGCTGCTGGACGTGCCAGGCAAACAACTGCTGGGGGACCGCCAGTCGCAAGGTGAACAGGATTTTGTGATGTTCAACCATCCGAACTTCTTCGTCAGCGATGTCGCCGAATATCGTCAGAATGTGGCCGCCCAGGCCGATGGAAAAAAGGCGATGGCGTTCTTTCCGAGCCTGGATCCCCCGGAGCTGGCAGATCCGCCACCTGTTCATCGCCCTGGAGACACTTGCCCCGGCCCCTGACAGCCCGACCCAGACCACGTATTTTTCGGTATCGCCCTACAAATTTGGCGAGGCTAACGCGAAGTTTCGCGTAGCACCCGACCCGGATAGCTGCCCTAGCTACACCCTGCCCGCACAAAACCAGGCACTGCCGAATTTCTTGCGAAGCGCACTGACGCAACAGTTATCCACAGACCGGATGCCGGCGTGTTTTGTCCTGCAGATCCAGCGCCAGGACCCGAGCAAGTACATGCCGATCGAAGACACCAGTATTGAATGGCGAGAGAGCGATGCTCCGTTCGAGACCGTAGCGCGAATCAAAGTCCCGGCCCAGGATTTCGATACGCCCAAATTGAACCTGGCCTGTGACAACCAGTCCTTCAACCCATGGTTTGGCATTGAGGCCCATCGCCCCATCGGCGGCATCAACCGTTTGCGCAAAGCCGTGTATGAAGCGGTCAGCGACTACCGTCATCGTCGTAATGCCGAACAGTAGATAACCGGCAAACACCAGACAGCAAAAAGCCCGCTCATTGAGCGGGCTTTTTGATGGCGACCTGGCGTTCAGTGTTCCAGGTTGCCGAAGATGGCGCAGCGGACGGGACTCGAACCCGCGACCCCCGGCGTGACAGGCCGGTATTCTAACCGACTGAACTACCGCTGCGCGTAACATTGAAAGCTTGGTGGGTGATGACGGGATCGAACCGCCGACATTCTGCTTGTAAGGCAGACGCTCTCCCAGCTGAGCTAATCACCCTTCACTTTCGATGCGGGGCGCATTCTCTCACAAATTTTCCTAACGTGCTGATTTAATTAGCTATTCAGCAAAAAAATGTGATCAAAGCGCACCGCAGGAACTGCAAACAGCAAAAAGCCCGCGTTAGCGGGCTTTCTGTGGTGATCTGGCGTTCAGTGTTCCAGATAACCGAATATGGCGCAGCGGACGGGACTCGAACCCGCGACCCCCGGCGTGACAGGCCGGTATTCTAACCGACTGAACTACCGCTGCGCGTAACACATGGAGCGAATGGTGGGTGATGACGGGATCGAACCGCCGACATTCTGCTTGTAAGGCAGACGCTCTCCCAGCTGAGCTAATCACCCTTCGCTTTCGGTGTGGCGCGCATTCTACGGAGCGTCCTCAAAGCTGGCAAGCACTTTTTACTTTAATTTTTTCAGGCCTTCCAAAGGCTTAGCGAAGGGTTGGCCTATGGCGCCGCGAAGAGAATAATGCCCCCCTTTGTATAAAGGAGAGACTCACCCCATGTGGTTCAAAAACCTGCTTATCTATCGCCTGACCCAAGATCTGCCTTTTGATGCCGAGGCGTTGGAAACTGCACTGGCCAGCAAACTGGCGCGTCCATGTGCAAGCCAGGAGTTGACCACTTACGGTTTCGTCGCGCCGTTCGGCAAAGGCGAAGACGCACCCCTGGTGCACATCAGCCAGGACTTCCTGCTGATCGCCGCACGCAAGGAAGAACGCATCCTGCCAGGAAGCGTCGTACGCGATGCCCTGAAGGAAAAGGTCGAAGAGATCGAAGCCGAACAAATGCGCAAGGTCTATAAAAAGGAACGGGACCAGCTCAAGGATGAAATCATCCAGGCGTTTCTGCCGCGCGCGTTCATTCGTCGCTCGTCCACCTTCGCCGCCATCGCACCGAAACAGGGGCTGATCCTGGTCAACTCCGCCAGCCCGAAACGCGCCGAAGACCTGCTCTCTACCCTGCGTGAAGTCCTCGGCTCACTGCCGGTTCGCCCACTGACCGTAAAGACGGCACCCACCGCCATCATGACCGACTGGGTCAAGACCCAGAAAGCCGCCGACGATTTCTTCGTGCTGGATGAATGCGAGCTGCGCGACACTCACGAAGATGGCGGCATCGTGCGCTGCAAGCGTCAGGACCTGACCAGCGACGAAATCCAGCTGCACTTGAACACCGGCAAAGTGGTGACCCAACTGTCGCTGGCCTGGCAGGACAAGCTGTCTTTCGTGCTCGACGACAAAATGGTGGTCAAGCGCCTGAAGTTCGAAGACTTGTTGCAGGACCAGGCGGAACAGGACGGCGGAGACGAGGCCCTCGGCCAACTGGACGCCAGCTTCACGCTGATGATGTTGACGTTTGGCGAGTTCCTGCCGGCGCTGGTCGAGGCGTTGGGTGGTGAAGAGATGCCTCAAGGGATCTAACAGCCAAATGATTACCCTTGTGGGAGCGAGCCTGCTCGCGATAGCAGAGTGACAGTTACCGATAGGTTGACTGATACTCCGCTATCGCGAGCAGGCTCGCTCCCACATTGCTTTTGTGGTGCTACTTAATAATAAGGATCAGGTCATGCGCGCACTGGCTGCATTGAGTCGTTTTGTCGGCAATACCTTCGCTTACTGGGTGCTGTTTTTTGCCGTGCTGGCATTCTTGCTGCCGCAGTGGTTCGTCGATCTGAAAGTCGCCATCGTCCCCTTGCTGGGGCTGGTGATGTTCGGCATGGGTCTGGCGCTCAAGCTGGAAGACTTTGCCGAAGTGGGCCGTCATCCAGGGCGGGTGGTCCTGGGCGTGATTGCACAATTTGTAATCATGCCCGGCGTGGCCTGGTTGCTTTGCCAGGCATTCAGCCTGCCACCGGAGATTGCCGTCGGGGTGATTCTGGTGGGTTGCTGCCCGAGCGGTACATCCTCCAATGTCATGACCTGGTTGGCCCGCGGTGACCTGGCTTTGGCCGTGTCGCTTTCGGCCATCACCACCCTGCTCGCGCCTTTGCTGACCCCGGCGCTGATCTGGCTGCTGGCTTCCGCCTGGTTACCGGTGTCATTCTCGGCGCTTTTCTGGTCGATCCTGCAGATCGTACTGCTGCCCATCGTGTTGGGCATCGTTGCTCAACGCCTGCTGGGTGATCGGGTTCGTCACGCGGTCGAAGTGCTGCCGCTGATCTCGGTAGTGAGCATCGTGATCATTGTTGCGGCGGTAGTGGCGGCCAGCCAGGCGAAGATCGCCGAGTCCGGCCTGCTGATCATGGCAATCGTGATGCTGCATAACAGCTTCGGCTACCTGCTGGGTTACTTCACCGGTCGCCTGTTCGGGTTACCGCTGGCCCAGCGCAAGACCTTGTCACTGGAGGTGGGCATGCAAAACTCCGGTCTGGGCGCGGCCCTGGCCAGTGCGCATTTCTCGCCGCTGGCGGCGGTACCCAGCGCGCTGTTCAGCGTCTGGCACAATATTTCCGGGGCACTGCTCTCGACGTATTTCCGGCGCATGAGCGAAAAACAGGACCGTGAGCTGCTCGCCCGCCAAGCGGCGGACTGAAAAGCAGACTTGATCGAGTGGTCAATAATGGGCAATCTATATGCCCATCGCGGGGACGACCCCGCCACTCGATCGATCTAAATCCGGGGACGACCCCATCCATCGATGGAGGTGTGTGATGTCCTGGATCATTCTGTTTTTTGCCGGCCTGTTCGAAGTCGGTTGGGCTGTCGGCCTGAAGTACACCGACGGCTTCAGTCGCCCGCTCCCTACCGTATTGACCGTTGCGGCCATGGCAATCAGCCTTGGCCTGCTGGGCCTTGCGATGAAGGAGCTGCCCTTGGGCACGGCCTATGCAATTTGGACCGGTGTCGGTGCCGTGGGCACGGTGATTGCCGGGATCATTCTGTTTGGTGAGTCCATGGCGCTGATTCGGCTGGCCAGTGTGGCGTTGATCATTGCCGGGTTGATCGGACTTAAGGTCAGCGCCTGAGTTCACCTGCAGGAGCAGGATCTGTAGACATAGAGGCTTGCAGGGGCTAGACCTGTGGGAGCAAGCTTTGCTCCCACAGGTCTACTTTCACAAGGTGTCTCTCGTTACCGGACAGCCCCGCGCAAATCCCCCACTAATGCCTGCAACTTCGCGGGCTCCGCTGCCTCAACGGCGACCGCCGGACCCGCCACCAACGTCACCCGCGACCACAACCGGCGAAACAGTCCCTTGTTCGGGTCGCGACTGAAGAAACTGCCCCACAACCCCTGCAACGCCAGGGGAATCACCGGCACAGGTGTTTCCTGAAGAATGCGCGTCAGCCCGCCCTTGAACTCATTGATCTCACCATCGGCCGTCAATTTTCCTTCGGGGAAGATGCACACCAACTCGCCGTTCTGGAGGTATTGAGCGATGCGCGTGAAGGCGTTTTCGTAGATATGAATGTCTTCCTGGCGTCCGGCAATCGGAATCGTCCCGGCGGTGCGAAAGATGAAATTGAGCACCGGCAGGTTGTAGATCTTGTAGTACATCACGAAACGAATCGGCCGACGCACCGCGCCGCCAATCAGTAAGGCGTCAACGAAGGACACGTGGTTGCAGACCAGCAGCGCGGCGCCTTCATCGGGAATCGCATCCAGGTTGCGATGTTCCACGCGGTACATGGAATGGCTCAGCAGCCAGATCATGAAACGCATGCTGAATTCAGGGACGATTTTGAAGATGTAGGTGTTCACGCCAATGTTCAGCAGCGACACCACCAGGAACAGCTGTGGAATCGACAGTTCAAGCAGGCCCAGCAGGACAATGGAGACAATCGCCGAAACCACCATGAACAACGCGTTGAGAATGTTATTGGCGGCGATGACCCGCGCCCGCTCATTCTCGGCGGTGCGCGACTGAATCAGTGCATACAGCGGCACGATGTAGAAACCACCAAAGACACCGAGCCCGAGGATGTCGATCAGCACCAGCCAGGCGTGGCCGAAACCGAGCACTTCGAGCCAGCCGTAGCCATCGACGCTGCCGGGAATTCCACCGGAATGCCACCACAACAGCAGCCCGAACACGGTCAGGCCGAACGAGCCGAACGGCACCAGGCCGATCTCGACTTTACGCCCGGACAACTTCTCGCACAGCATCGAACCCAGGGCGATCCCCACCGAGAACACCGTCAGGATCAAGGTCACCACGGTTTCATCACCGTGCATCCAATCCTTGGCGTAGGCCGGGATCTGTGTCAGATAAATCGCCCCGACAAACCAGAACCATGAGTTGCCGACAATGGAGCGGGACACCGCGGGGGTTTGTCCCAGACCCAGTTTAAGCGTGGCCCAGGACTGGCTGAAAATGTTCCAGTTCAAACGCATCTGCGGCGAGGCCGCCGCTGCCCGCGGAATACCGCGACTCGCCAGGTAACCGAGCACGGCGATAACGACAATCGAGGTCGCCACCACTGGCGCGTAATGCGCCGAGGACATCATGACCCCGGCGCCGATGGTGCCGATGAGGATCGCCAGGAACGTGCCCATCTCTACCAGGCCATTGCCGCCGACCAGTTCGTCCTCACGCAGCGCTTGCGGCAGGATCGAATATTTCACCGGCCCGAACAGCGCCGACTGGGTGCCCATGGCGAACAGCGCCGCCAACATCAACCACAAGTGATCGAAGAGGAAACCCACCGCGCCCACCGTCATGATGGCGATTTCGCCGAGCTTGATCAGACGAATCAACGCATCCTTGGCGAATTTTTCCCCGAACTGCCCCGCCAGCGCCGAGAACAAGAAGAACGGCAAGATAAACAGCAGCGCACACAGGTTGACCCAGATCGAACGGTCACCCTCGATGGTCAACCGATAGAGAATCGCCAGGATCAGCGACTGCTTGAACACGTTGTCGTTGAACGCACCAAGGGATTGCGTGATGAAAAACGGCAGGAAACGCCGTGTGCGAAGCAAGGTGAACTGCGAGGGGTGACTCATCTTCCATGTTCCTGAGTGGCGTGGTCGCTTATTGGAATGAGGTTTTTCGATCCAGGCCACACATTACCTGTCTTTAACGATTATTTCGCCAGCCCCGCAATACACGGCGACACGAACAGCTCGCCGTGCCAGGCGCCGAGCAGCGTGCGCCGGCCGACAATCAGCCACATCACCGCCAGCATCGCCACCAGCACACAACCGAACACGGTAAAAAACCCCAGGCTCAGCAAGCTCGCCAGCTTCAGCGTCGCCAGCGCATACACGCCCAAGGGGAAGGTAAAGCCCCACCACCCGAGGTTGAACGGGATGCCTGTGCGCAAATACCGTGCGGTGATCAGCAGCGCCATCAGCATCCACCAGAACCCGAACCCCCACAGGGTGATACCGGCCACCAGCCCCAAGCCGGCGGCGACGTCGCCCAAGCCCGGCAGGCCATTGGCGGCAAAAATCAGCGGCGCATCGCCTCCCAGCAACAACATGCCCAGGGCACCAGTACCGATCGGGCCGAGGGCCAGCCAGCTCGAGGCGGCCATGTTTTCGTGGGGTAGTTTGTGCAAGGCCATGCGCAGCAGCAGAATCGTCAGAATGCTGAACGCTACGGGTAGGGAAAATGCCCAGAGGATATAGCTGGTGACCAGCATGACCAGTTGCGAATGAACGTCTGCCAGGTGCGGTGCCAACAACCCGCCACTGGCGGCGGCGACTTCGGCCGCCACCACTGGCAACAGCCACACGGCGGTCATCTGGTCGATCCGGTGTTCCTGGCGGGTGAACATCAAAAACGGAATCAGCACGCCGCAGGCCAGGGACATCGCCACGTCGATCCACCACAACGTTTCAGCCAACGGCACTACGCCCTCGCCCCAACGCGGCAAACCGAATACCAACAAGCCATTGATGAGGGTCGCCAGCCCCATGGGAATGGTGCCGAAAAACATCGAAACCGTTGAATGACCGAAAATCCGCCGGGCCTCGTCGAAGAACAACACCCAACGGGCGGTGTACAGCCCGGTGAACAACACAAACAACAGGATACTGAACAACCACAACCCTTCGGCCAGGACGCGCAAGCCTGGGACATCTCCCGGCCATTGCGCCAAGGCCAGGGCCAATACTCCGGTGCCCATGACGACAGCAAACCAGTTAGGCGTGAACTGGCGAATGGCTTCCAATGGCCTGGGTAAATGACTGAGTGGACGCAAACGGTTTGTTGCAGCACAGCATGGCATGGCGAACTCCTGCTCTCGGATGAGATAGCGCCATGCTAGATTCAAATCGAATATCTATATAACGGGTAATATCTCTATATATTATCGATTATACTAATATTTATCAGACGCTACCCTCAGTCTCAATCACCAGAACTCTCGCCTCCCCCAATGGCTTGGCCACATGTTCGGTGCCCACCGATGCGTAAAAAATATCCCCCGCGCCCAGCAAGGCGTCTTTCTCGACCCCCTCTTCCCGATAACTCATCTGCACTTGCCCATCGAGGACCACGAAGACTTCCTGACCGTCATTGATGTGCCATTTGTAGGGCTGGTCGGTCCAGTGCAAGCGCGTGGTAATGCCGTTCATGTTGGCGATATCCAATGCCGCCCAGGCGCGGTCGCCGGTAAAGGATTTGCTGCGGATAATTTTCAAAAGAGATCGCGCCAAAGAAAAAAGTTGAGAAGCCAAGGTTAACCCAAACCAGGCGAGGGCCGCGCCTGCCGTGACAGCCCCAACAAGGCAACGATCGACAGCACAATCAATACCGCGCCATAGCCATCGGTGGTCGGGATCAGCCCGAACACCCGGGTCAGGCTCCCCGCCAGCAGCGACGGCAGGCTGAAGGCCAAATAACTGAGGACATAAAACGCCGACATCAACCCGGCCCGCTCATGGGGCAAGGCCAACGGCATAATGCTGCGCAATGCCCCCAGAAAGCCTGCGCCGAAACCGCTGCCGGTGACCAGCGTGCCAACTAAGAACAACGGCAAGCTGGCACCATGCACTGCGATCAATACCAGCGCCAGACCGACCATCAACAGACTGGCGGCCAGGCGCAGCATTTTGTCGGCCACCTGGTTGCGCAGCGCGTAGATGCTCAACGCTCCGGTGAGCGTCAGCACCGCTACCAGCGCGCCGCCAATCAAGTTGGAGGTGGTTCCGGTTGCGGCCCGAACCAATGAAGGCGCCAGTGACAAGTAAAAACCGCCCACCGCCCAGGCCACCAGGTTCAACGGCAGTATCAGCCACAAGGCGCGCCGTGCCTGGATCGGCACATGTAAGGTCGGGCGCAAGGATTGCCAGGCACCCGGTTGCGGGCTGACGCTCTCTGCCAGAAACCAGAGGTAAATGGCCTGGATCAGGAATAACCCCAGCAGAATCCAGTACGTCAGTTGCAGGGGCAACGGCGCGAACTCGGCCAACATGCCACAGCCAAACGCCCCACAAGCCATGCCCAGCAAGGGCGCGACGCTGGTGATCAGCGGACCTTGCCGACGATCGAAGTCCAGCAAGGCAGCGCCAAGCACGCTGGTGGCCATGCCTGTGGCGAAGCCCTGAATCAACCGTGCACCAATCAACCAGGCGATACTGTCGGCGTTGATAAACAGCAGCATCGCCAGCATGTTGAGCAACAGCGCTACGAAAATCACCGGCTTGCGCCCCAGATAATCCGACAGCGAACCCACGGTCAACAGGGCCGCTAACAGACTGAACGCGTATACACCGAAAATCAGCGTCAGGATCCCAGGGGAAAATTGCAGTTGTTCCTGATAGAGGTGATACAGCGGGGTTGGCGCGCTGGACGCCGCGAGGAAACCGAGCAGGGTGATTGCCAGGAATATCAGGCTGGCACGGGTCGAAGCGGGACGGGACATGGGCACACTCCACAAAGGCAATCCACAAAAGCTAATTTTTCGCTTTTGTGGAGTGTGCTATCGACGCGCGCTTAAAGCAAATTCTTTGTGTTAAGGTCCGATCCATGGCTATTAAAGAAGGTTTACGCCCCGGCGGCAGAAGCGCCCGGGTACAAGAGTCGATTCATTCGGCGGTTCGCAGCCTGCTCCAGGAGCAGGACCGTGCCACTCTGACCGTGCCGCAAATCGCGGCCCGCGCAGGCGTAACGCCGTCCACCATTTACCGGCGCTGGGGCGACCTGCCGGCATTGCTGGGCGACGTTGCAATCGCCCGCATGCGCCCGGACAGCGAACCGCTCGATACCGGCAGCCTGCGCGGGGATCTTCGCGCCTGGGCCGAACAATACCTGGACGAAATGAGCTCCGAACCCGGGCGCAACATGATGCGCGACATCCAGGCCTGCGCCACGCCGGGCTATTGTGTGGGCATCATCAGCGGCCAGTTGCAGACCATCCTGGATCGCTATCCCGACGAGCCAAACCCGGGGGTCGAGCGACTGATTAATGTGGTGGTCGCACCCACGGTGTTTCGCATTCTCTTTGCCACCGCGCCGCTGGCGGTTGAGGAGTTGTATCGGTTGGTGGATATCGCGCTGGCTCAGTAAGACCGCATTCGCGAGCAAGCCCGCTCCCACATGGGACCTGTGGTGAACACAAATCTTGTGCCCACTGGAGATCCAATGTGGGAGCGGGCTTGCTCGCGAAGAGGCCCGAAAGAACATCAAATAATCTGAGCATTTTTCCCCACCTGCGACACCTCGACACGCCTCGACCTTGGTCGACACTGACGAACCTGAGCGGGCATGCGAGACTGTCCTGCCGGGCCTGCCCCGGGGTCTTTCGTTCAGGAGCTTCCATGTCGTTGTCCAGCGGGCTGATCGCCGTTGTTGCCCTGGCCTATATGGCCATCCTGTTCGCCATCGCCTTCTACGGCGACCGGCGCAGCACGCCGCTGCCCCCTCGTGTGCGGGCGTGGGTCTACAGCCTGTCGCTGGCGGTGTACTGCACCAGCTGGACATTTTTTGGCGCGGTAGGCCAGGCCGCCGAACAACTCTGGTCATTCCTGCCGATTTACCTCGGGCCGATCCTGTTGCTGGTGCTGGCACCGTGGGTCCTGCAGAAAATGGTGATGATCAGCAAGCAGGAAAATATCACCTCCATCGCTGACTTCATCGCCGCCCGCTATGGCAAGTCCCAATCCCTGGCGATTGTGGTTGCCCTGATCTGCCTGGTGGGTGTGTTGCCTTATATCGCCTTGCAGCTCAAGGGCATCGTCCTCGGGGTGAACCTGCTCATTGGCGCCGGGGCCGACACCACGGGCACCCGCGCCCAGGACACGGCGCTGATCGTTTCACTGATCCTCGCGCTGTTCACCATCGTGTTCGGTACCCGCAACCTGGACGCCACCGAGCACCACCGAGGCATGGTATTGGCCATTGCCTTTGAGTCGCTGGTCAAGCTCTTCGCCTTCCTTGCCGTTGGCGCCTTTGTCACGTATGGCCTTTACGACGGCTTCGACGATCTGTTCAACCAGGCGATGCTTGCGCCGCGGCTGGAGCAATACTGGAAAGAAACCATCAACTGGCCGTCCATGGTGGTGCAGACCGGGGTGGCGATGATGGCGATCATCTGCTTGCCGCGGCAGTTTCACGTGACCGTGGTCGAGAACATCGAGCCCCAGGATTTGCGCCTGGCCAAGTGGGTGTTCCCCGCCTACCTGGCCTTGGCCGCGTTGTTCGTGGTACCCATCGCCCTCGCCGGGCAGATGATGCTACCCGACTCGGTGCTGCCGGATTCATTCGTCATCAGCCTGCCTTTGGCCCAGGCCCACCCGGCGCTGGCGGTGCTTGCGTTCATTGGCGGCGCCTCGGCGGCCACCGGCATGGTCATCGTGGCGAGTGTCGCACTCTCCACCATGGTGTCCAACGACATGCTGCTGCCCTGGCTGTTGCGCCGCAACAACGCCGAGCGCCCCTTCGAAGTGTTTCGCCAGTGGATGCTGTCGGTTCGCCGGGTGAGCATTGTGGTGATCCTGCTGCTGGCCTATGTCAGCTACCGCCTGCTGGGGTCGACGGCGAGCCTGGCGACCATCGGCCAGATCGCCTTCGCCGCCGTAACTCAACTGGCGCCCGCCATGCTTGGCGCGCTGTACTGGAAACAGGCCAACCGCCGCGGCGTGTTCGCCGGCCTCGCCATGGGGATTTTCCTGTGGTTCTACACCTTGGTGTTGCCGATCGCGGCCCACAGCCTGGGCTGGTCGTTGAACAGTTTCCCGGGGCTTGCCTGGCTGCATGGCAACCCGTTGAACCTGCCTATTTCACCGCTGACCCAAGGGGTTGTGTTGTCCCTGGCCGGGAACTTCACCCTGTTTGCCTGGATCTCCGTGCTATCGCGCACCCGCGTGTCGGAACACTGGCAGGCCGGACGCTTCATCGGCCAGGAAATCAGCGCCCGCCCCAACCCCCGCTCGATGCTGGCGGTACACATCGAAGACCTGTTGCAATTGGCCGCGCGCTTCGTTGGCGAAGAACGGGCGCGCCAGAGTTTCATTCGCTTCGCCTACCGCCAGGGCAAAGGCTTCAACCCGAACCAGAATGCCGACAGTGAATGGATCGCCCACACCGAACGGCTGCTGGCGGGTGTGCTGGGAGCCTCTTCGACGCGGGCGGTGGTAAAAGCCGCGATTGAAGGTCGGGAAATGCAGTTGGAGGATGTGGTCCGAATCGCGGATGAGGCCTCGGAAGTGCTGCAGTTCAATCGCGCACTGCTACAAGGTGCCATCGAAAATATCACCCAAGGCATCAGCGTGGTTGATCAGTCCCTCAGGCTGGTGGCCTGGAATCGTCGATACCTGGAGCTGTTCAACTACCCGGACGGTTTGATCAGTGTCGGCCGGCCCATCGCCGACATCATCCGCTACAACGCCGAACGCGGCCTTTGCGGCCCGGGCGAAGCGGAGGTTCATGTCGCTCGACGCTTGCACTGGATGCGCCAGGGCCGTGCCCATACCTCTGAACGACTGTTCCCCAATGGCCGGGTGATCGAGCTGATCGGCAACCCCATGCCCGGCGGCGGCTTCGTCATGAGTTTTACCGACATTACCGCTTTCCGTGAAGCCGAACAGGCCCTGACTGAAGCCAATGAAGGATTGGAACAACGGGTGGCAGAGCGCACCCGGGAACTGTCGCAACTGAACATGGCCCTGACCGAGGCCAAAGGCACCGCCGAGTCGGCCTACCAATCCAAGACCCGGTTCCTGGCAGCAGTCAGCCATGACCTGATGCAGCCGCTCAACGCCGCGCGCCTGTTCTCCGCGGCCTTGTCCCATCAGCACGACGGGTTGCCGAACGAGGCCCAGCAACTGGTGCACCACCTGGACAGTTCGCTGCGCTCGGCCGAAGACCTGATCACCGACCTGCTGGACATTTCCCGGCTGGAGAACGGCAAGATCAACCCTGACCGCAATCCGTTCGCCCTCAATGAGCTGTTCGATACCCTCGGCGCCGAGTTCAAGGTACTGGCCCAGGAACAAGGCCTCAAATTCCGGGTACGGGGCTCGCGACTGCGGGTCGACAGCGACATCAAGTTGCTGCGCCGTGTGCTGCAGAACTTCCTCACCAATGCCTTCCGCTATGCCAAGGGACCGGTGCTGCTGGGCGTTCGCCGTCGCAACGGCGAATTGTGCCTGGAGGTATGGGACCGCGGCCCGGGCATCGCCGAAGACAAACTGCAGGTCATTTTTGAAGAGTTCAAACGCCTCGACAGCCATCAGACCCGTGCCGAAAAAGGCCTGGGCCTGGGCCTGGCGATCGCCGACGGACTGTGCCGCGTGCTGGGTCACACCTTGCGGGTACGTTCCTGGCCAGGGCGCGGCAGCGTATTCAGCGTCAGCGTACCGCTGGCCCGGGCGCAGACTGCTTTGCCCAAGCCCGTTGCCGAACCCAACGGTCATTTGCCAAAGGGCGCCCTGGTGCTGTGTATCGATAACGAAGACAGCATTCTGATCGGCATGAACAGCCTGCTGACTCGCTGGGGCTGCCAGGTGTGGACAGCGCGAAACCGTCAGGAGTGCGAGCACCTGCTCGCCCAGGGAGGCCGACCACAACTGGCTCTGGTGGATTTTCATCTGGACGATGGAGAGACCGGAACCGAGCTGATGGCCTGGTTACGCACCCGTATGGGTGAACCGATACCTGGCGTGGTGATCAGCGCCGATGGCCGCCCTGAGACGGTGGCGCAGGTGCATGCGGCAGGACTGGATTACTTGGCCAAACCGGTGAAGCCGGCCGCGTTGAGGGCGTTGTTGAGTCGGCATTTGCCGTTGTAGAGAAGATCGGTTTCCCGCCTGTCAGGCACACACTGTTTGGCATTTAGCCCAGTTTTTTTGCATCAATCCCGGAGGCTCGTATCAGACCTGGGGATTTTCGGTTTCTTCAGGCAGTTCCGGCAGCCCATCGACACCCGTCATTGCCCGTTCGAGCAATTCGGCTGGCAGGCTTTTGCTGGCCCGGGCGCCGAGCAATTTGAGTTGTTCGCTGCGGCTGATCAGGTTGCCGCGCCCTTCTGTCAGTTTGTTGCGCGCAGCACTGTAGGCTTTGTCCAGTTGCTGCAAACGGCTGCCTATTTCGTCCAGGTCCTGGATGAACAGCACGAACTTGTCATACAGCCACCCTGCCCGCTCGGCGATTTCCCGGGCGTTCTGACTCTGGCGCTCCTGTTTCCACAAACTGTCGATCACCCGCAACGTTGCCAGCAGTGTCGTCGGGCTGACGATCACAATGTTGCGGTCGAAGGCTTCTTGGAACAGGTTCGGTTCGGCTTGCAGCGCGGCAGAAAATGCGGCCTCGATCGGTACGAACAACAACACGAAATCCAGGCTGTGCAAACCATCCAGGCGCTTGTAATCCTTGCCGGCCAAACCTTTGACGTGTGCCCGTAAAGACACCACGTGTTGCTTGAGAGCGAGTTGGCCAATGCTGTCGTCCTCGGCCGCCACGTATTGTTGATAGGCCGTGAGACTGACCTTGGAATCCACCACCACCTGCTTGTCGCCGGGCAGGTAAATCAGCACGTCTGGCTGGAACCGTTCGCCGTCCGGACCCTTGAGGCTGACCTGGGTCTGATATTCGCGGCCCTTCTCCAGGCCGGCGTGCTCAAGTACCCGCTCCAGGATCAGCTCGCCCCAGTTACCCTGGGTCTTCTGGCCTTTGAGGGCGCGGGTCAGGTTGGTCGCTTCATCGCTCAGGCGCAGATTCAGTTGTTGCAGTCGCTCCAACTCCTTGCCCAGAGAGAAGCGTTCCCGCGCCTCGGCTTGATAGCTTTCTTCGACACGTTTTTCAAAGGACTGGATGCGTTCCTTCAGCGGATCGAGCAACTGCCCCAACCGCTGCTGGCTGGTTTCAGCGAAGCGCTGCTCACGCTCGTCGAAGATTTTTCCTGCAAGTTCGGCGAACTGTGCCCGCAACTCGTCTCGCGAGCCTTGCAGGTCGTCCAGACGTTGCTGATGACTTTCCTGTTGCTCACGCAGTTCGGCATGCAACGAAGCCGCCTGGGCATCAAGACGCCGCAGTTCCGCTTCTTTTCCGGCGCGCTCCAGATTCCAGGCGTGGGCCGCGTCTCGGGCATTGTCGCGTTCGATCTGCAGCAACTCGACTTCACGACAAGCGGCGGCAAGCTCGGCTTGCCGGGCGGCGTTGGCTTGGCCCAGGTCGCTGATTTCATCGCGGCACGCATCGAGCTGGGCATTCAAGCCGTCGTGAGCCATGTGGGCAGTAGCCAGGCGCTCTTGCAGTAATGCGAGTTCGGTCTGCGCGGCGCTGGCCTGGCGTTGCAGGTGCCAGGCCAGGGCGAGCAACGGCACTGCCGCACCCGCCAGGCCAAACAACAGGCTGGTCAAATCCATAGCCATGACAATTCCCGCCGATGAAATAAAGCCCGCAGGTTAACCAAGCGGCCAGGGGTTGCCCAGCTCAGTCTTCGATTTCACCCAGCGCCTGGCGAGCACGATGATCACCGGCCCTGGCAGCCTGGCGCAGCAGATCCTGGCCAATACGACGGTCCCGCGCGTTCCCGCATTCACGGCACATCAACTGGCCGAGGCGACTTTGCGCAGCGACCACACCTTCCCGGGCCGGTTGCTTGAGTAAACGGCCGGCCAAGTGTTTGACACTGTTATTTTCCCCAAGGCGCGGGCTGTCGAGCAGCCATTCGGCCACGCGCATCGAAATACGTTTGGGTGGGGTAACACCGGAGGGTGTGGAGGTAACAGGATTTGATACTGAGCGAAACTTCATAAAGCACTGTGGGACAGATCAGGAAGGCGCGCCACTCTACTCCTTTTTTCGCACGGGTAAAGTCGAAAAAAACCGGCACGCCCGTCCTAGAGCAAGCGCTTGGGACAATCCACAGAAGCTGTGGATAACTCAGTGGACAACCCCCCCTGAAGTCGCCGTAAGCCCTGTGGAATGGGGCCTGCGCTCAAACTGACGATTTTTTCACCAGTAAAAAAAAGCGATGTTTTTCATTGACTTAAATTTTGGATACAGGCACCCACCCCAGATTGTTCCCACATGACAATACGGTGACAACCCCCGGATTGAGTGTGCACAAGTAACACGTCAACCGGCTGTATCGCTGCGCTGTTTTGGCTCATTTGTGCGCTAAAACCTGGGGATAACCTGACGACGTGCGGGCCGTTGTCCTTTGGCTGGTCGCAAATCCATTACTCGGCTCCTGTGCTATAGCCGACCACCCTAAGGGCAAACAAACGATCATGTCGCGGCCAGGCATGATCTTTTTTGCCCAACGTCCTTCCCTTCGATCACTCGATCCGTTACTATCCGCGGCGTTAGTACCAAGCTGAAAGTCAATTCCGGGTCGAACACATCTCCACGGTCAGCCTTCTTCAAGAGAAGCCTCACCGACAAAAAGAGAGCGACCCCCTCGATGGTTTCCAGGTAATTCTTGCGTCAACACTGCCTTTGATCGATTGCAAAGGCTGTTGCCAGACTCGTTACTCTGACCGAACCAGCCTGCAAAATTGATCAGGATCTTCACCCCGGGCCCAGAACCTTTGCCCTTGATGTGTTGCCTGCCCTCCTAAGTACCTACCTGCCAGCCCAAGCGCGCACTTTATATAGCGCTCAAACTGGCTGCTTTGTTCCAGTCGGGTTCTTCGTTCGACCAATGGTGGTCGACGTTACTGGAACGTTTTAACGTTGCACGGTTCTTAACCGTGTCATTTGTAGGAACACCCATAACATGTCTACTCAAATCCATACACAGGATGCCATCCGCACCCTAACCAACGCTTTTGCCCCAATGAACTGCCTGATCATGGCCGCTCGCAAAGGCTGCTTCAGCTTCACCCTGGTCAACGAACATGGCATCGCCCGTCACAGCGAACGCCTGTACCCCGATCAGTACTCCAGCGCAGAGCCGCTGCAGGCCGTGATCGAGCGTACCCGTCAGGCACTGGTTGCCTGATACGCCACAAAGGCTGAAACCCCAAGGCCCCGCCCAAAATGCGGGGCTTTTTATTGCCCAAAATTTCTCGATAAAGCGCAATGGCTTAAGCACCGGGGGATATAACGGTTATAACCGTTCGGCGAAGATGTTTTAAAAACAGTCCTTTACAGCGGGAATATAACACTACACTTCAAGTCAAGCGGCATGATCCGCTTCCGGCGGAGCCTGAACCGAACCACTGCTGCCAAGCCCACACCTATTCAGGCTCTGCCCCCTTTCACGCTTCGAGGGTTTTATGGGTATCGCTGCCAGCGAACTGTGTCGATATGTGATCCGCCCGACGCTCCTGTATCTGGAGCGCCACAGTGCAACGGCGGAATCGTTGTTGCTGGGGATTGCCGCCAGCCAGTCTGCCTTGGGATCAGCCCTGCATGACCGTCGCGGGCACGGCCTGTACCGCATTCCCGAACCCCGCCACCGGGCGCTCTGGGACCATTATCTGGCGCTGGATCCGGAACGAGCCAGCCTGGTTCGGGGCTTGGCCAGCCAGCACGCCTTTCTCAGCGGCCCGCACCTGGAATTGACTGTCAACCTGCGCTACGCCACCGCCATTGCCTGGCTTTTGGTGGAGGAACAGAACCTTGCGCTTCCAGAAGCCGATGATCTGTTGGGCATGGCCCGGATCTGGCGCCAGACATTTCACCCTCAAGGGCGTCTGCGGGATTTCACCGGCGCCTGGCAACGTTGTGTTTCGCCGCTGAATCAGGTCGCCTGCTAAGGTGAAATCTGAAAAATTCCTACAACAGCCGCGAACCTGGTCTGATTGTCCTACAAAACCGCTCTAAATCAAGCCATACAGCCTATAGCGCTTACACGAAAATGTTGGTAATTTTCGCCCCGGTGATCACCTGGAGTTCTAACAATGAAAAAAATGATGCTCAAAACCACCCTTGGCCTTGCCGTTACCTTGGCATCCACGCAGATTTTCGCCAGTGGCTTTGCCTTGAACGAACAAAGCATCAGTGGCATGGGCACCGGTTTCGCTGGGCGTTCTTCCGCTGCCGATGATGCAAGCACTGTGTTTGGCAACCCGGCCGGCATGTCGCGCCTCAAGCGCCAGCAGGTAACGGGCGGTATGGCCGCCATCGACGCGTCCACCGACATCAACGACGCAAGCGGTAGCCAATCCGGTACCAACAAGGGCGACATGGTGCCGTTCACTGCCGTTCCGATGGGCTACTACGTCAAGCCTATCGATGATCAATGGGCTTTCGGCCTGGGTGTATATGCACCATTCGGCCTGATCACCGATTACGAAAGCAGCTTCCAGGGTCGCAACTTTGGCAGCAAGAGCGAAGTGAAAGTCGTCGCCTTCCAGCCAACCGTCAGCTACGCCTTCAACGACAAGGTGTCGATCGGTTTCGGCCCAACCATCAACCATATTTCCGGCGCACTGGAATCGACCCTGACCACACCGCTTTCGCCGAACGATGGCGACGTGAAGATCAAGGGCGACGACATTGGCTATGGCTACAATATCGGTGTGCTGGTCCAGGCGACCGACACCACTCGTGTTGGCCTGACCTACCACTCCAAGGTCAAGTACAAGCTTGAAGGCCACACCAAGGTAAGCCCGGGTGCCGGTACTCCCGCCGGGTTCCTGAGCGGGGCGCGTTATGACGCTTCGCTGGACATCACAACACCTGAGTCGGTGGACTTTTCGGTCACCCAGCAACTCAATGATGCCTGGACCCTTTATGCCGGCAGCACCTGGACTCGCTGGAGCCGCTTGAAAGAAATCACCGTGAACAACGAAGGCGTCACGCCTGCAAACGGTGGCGCACTGGCCCCTGCGTTCCTTGGCACCATTACCGAGGACCAGAACTGGCATGACACCTGGGCCTACGCCATCGGTACGTCCTACCAGTTGAACAAACAGTGGGTACTGCGTACTGGCCTGACCTTCGACCAGTCACCGACCAACAACATTGATCGCTCGCCACGCATCCCTACCGGCGACCGGACCATCTTCAGCCTGGGTGCAGGCTGGAGCCCGACCGAAGACCTGACCATCGACGTGGCGTATTCCTATCTCAAGGAAGAGAAAGTCAACGTCACTCACAGCAACGCCCTGGGCCAATCCTACGACGCTGAATACGAAAACAGCGCCAACGGCTTCGGCGTCGGTGCAACCTACCGCTTCTGATGATTCACGGCGGGCCTGACCCCCTCGCCATCTGAAGCGAAAAAAGCCCCGCGCTCTGCAAAGAGGCGGGGCTTTTTCGTGACTGGCGATCAGGGTCGGGACGCGATGGCCGCTTCTACCGCCTTGATGAATTCAGGATCGTCGGGTTTGGTCCGACTGGAGAAACTGGCGACGACCTTGCCCTGGCGGTCCACGACATATTTATAGAAATTCCATTTCGGCGCACCGGACTGTTCGGCCAGATGCCGAAACAACGGGATGGCGTCCGCGCCGCGTACCGCTTGAGGCTCGGTCATGGTGAAGGTCACGCCGTAATTGACGTAGCAGACCTTGGCGGTTTCAGCACCGTCCTTGGACTCCTGTTTGAAGTCATTGGACGGTACCCCCAGCACTTGCAGACCGTCGCTCTTATAGCGCTGGTTCAGTGCCTCGAGACCTTTGAACTGCGGGGCGAAACCGCAGAAGCTGGCAGTGTTGACCACCACCAGCGGCTGGCCGGCGAAACGCTGGCACAGATCGATATTTTCCTTGGCCCGCAACTTGGGCAGCGAGCCCTCCAGCATAGGTGGACAGTCCGCGGCCCATGCGTGCCCGGTCAAAGCCAGCAGCAGAGCGGGTATAGCAAGCCTGCGCATCAGCATGTCGCAATCTCCTTGAAAGCACGTCAGACCACGACGTTACTCCCCCGTGCCCGGCGCCGTCCACCGCTCAGCAGGCGCCCATGCCCAGTTGCATCAACGCCAACCCACCCTGATGCCAGCCCCACCAGGCGATCGCCAGCAGCAGGCCGGCACCGGCAGCAATCAACCACGGGCCTACGCGGCTCATGCCGCACCTGCCTGAACTTGCAGCCGCGCCACCGGACGCTCACGGACCGGCCAGTTCAACGCCGCCGCCAGCAGACTGAGCAGGATCGACACCTGCCAGATCAAGTCATAACTGCCGGTGCGGTCGTACACCACCCCACCCAGCCAGCCCCCCAGGAACGAACCTAACTGGTGGAACAGGAACACAATCCCACCCAACATCGAGAGGTTTCGTACACCAAACAACGTCGCTACCGTGCCGTTGGTCAAAGGCACCGTCGACAGCCACAAAAAGCCCATCGCCATCCCGAACAGGTAAGCCGTGGTAGTCGTCACCGGCAACCACAGGAACAGGCTGATCACCACCGCCCGCAACAGGTACAACCCGGTCAGCAAGCGCGGCTTGGACATCCGACCGCCCAGCCAGCCCGCGGTGTAGGTGCCGAAGATATTGAACAGCCCGACCAGGGCCAGCACGGTCGTGCCGACGCTGGCCGCCAGGTGCTGGTCCACCAGATAGGCCGGCAAATGCACGCCAATGAATACCACTTGGAACCCACAGACAAAAAAGCCAACCGCCAGCAACCAGAAGCCGGAGTGGCTGCACGCCTCGCGTAGAGCTTCGGACAAGGTTTGCTCATGACCGGTCAGCGGCGCAGGCGTGTCCTTGAGCATGCTCACCAGCGGCACGATCAGCGCCACCAGCAGCCCTAGCGCCAACAGCGCGGCAGACCAGCCGAGCCAGCCAATCAGACCCAGTGTGCCCGGCAACATGGCGAACTGGCCGAAGGAGCCGGCGGCGCTGGCGATCCCCATTCCCATGCTGCGTTTCTCCGGCGGCACAGCACGCCCGACCACGCCGAGGATCACCGAAAACGATGTGCCGGACAGGCCGATACCAATCAACAGACCCGCGCTCAATGAGAGCGACCATGGTGAGTCGGCCATGCCCATGAAGACCAGACCAAGGGCGTACAACACGCCACCGATGAGCACGACTTTCGCGGCACCGAAGCGGTCGGCCAGCGCCCCGGTAAAAGGCTGCGCCAGGCCCCAGATCAAGTTCTGCAAGGCAATGGCGAAGGCAAACACCTCGCGGCCCCAGCCAAACTCGGCACTCATGGGCGCCAGAAACAGCCCGAAGCCATGCCGTACACCCAGGGACAACGCCAGGATCAGCGCGCCGCCCACCAGAACCCAACCACAGGTACGCCACATCGATGTCATTTTTATTCTCCGGTCACGGGTATATACCCGCTTATCATCGAACGAACCGGCTTCACGCCAGTTCATCCAGCAAGGCCAGCAACGTTGCGCGCTTTTCGGCGCCCAGCTTATCGATCAATCGTTGTTGCGCCGCTTCCCAGGCCGGCAACGCCGCCGCCAGCCGGGCATGCCCGGCTTCAGTGAGTTCGACGATGCGATTGCGCAGGTCTTCACCCTCGGCCAGCGCCACCAGCCCCTCACCTTCCAGAACCCGCAGGTTGCGCCCCAGGGTGCTGCGGTCCAGGCCCATAGCCTCGGCCAGGGAAGAGATACTCGGTTGGTCCAGGCGCGCCAGGTTACTCAGCAAGGAATACTGGGCGACGTTGATCCCGAAGCCATCGAGGGCGCCGTCGTAATACCTGCTGACGCCACGAGCGGCACGACGCAGGTTGATGCACAAACATTGGGAGGCAAGCATAGTGCGTGTATATACCCGCGATTAAATGAATGCAAATTTTAATTCAGGAAATTTCAAGCCAAATCCCCAACACAGGTAACGCTCAATTCCAGATCAATACCAGCCCAACCAACACCGCCATTTCAAGCAGCTCCAGCAAAGCGCCTGCCGTATCCCCGGTACAGCCTCCCAGCCTGCGCAACATCATTTGGCGCAACCCGATAAATACCGCCAGGGCGATGACCAGCGCCGATACCCCGACCCAGCCCGCCACCAACACGCCGCCCACCGCACAGGCCAGCAATACCTGCCAGCCCGTTTGACGCGGCAGATGGTCAGCGAGCGCCTGCCCTAACCCGCCGGCGCGCACATAGGGTGTGGTCAGAAACAATCCCAGCAAGGCACCGCGTCCCAACATCGGCACGATGATCAATGCCAGGGTCTGTCGCTGCTCGATCAGCGCCAACAATGCGCTGAATTTGAGCAACAGCACCAACATCAACGTAATCACCGCGATCGGCCCGCTACGGGGGTCTTTCATGATCAGCAGTGTGCGCTCGCGATCACCAAAACCACCGAGCCAGGCATCCGCGCTGTCGGCCAGACCATCCAGGTGCAGGCCGCCGCTAAGCAGCACCCAGGCGGTCAATAACAGGGCGCCATGGAGCAAGAGCGGCGTGCCAAGCAACAGGGCATCAAGCCCCCACAACAAGCCGCCGAACAACAGTCCCACCAGCGGATAGAACAGCAACGAACGTCCCAACTGCGCCGGTTCAGGCATGCCAGGCAAGCGAACCGGCAGGCTGCTCAGGAACTGCAAGGCGATCCAGAACGCCAGCATCTTCAGCCCTCTTCCTTCAAGACCAAACCAGGCGCCACCCGAAGAGAAAACCGCGCGCCATGAGCCACTTCGACATTGAGCAACTGCTCCCGAGGCAGACCACGGGCTCGCGCCAGCAACAATCGCATCACCCCGCCATGGCTGACCAGCAACACGCGCTGCCCTGCATACGCGGTCCTCAGGCGTTCAACCGCCGCCAGGACTCGCTTTGAAAACTCCAGCACCGGCTCGCCATCCGGTGGAGTGAATGCGTAGGGATCGGCCCAAAAGCGGCCCAGCGCCTCGGCGTCGGTGTCCATCAACGCCGCTGCGCTGCAGCCTTCCCAGGCACCGAAATGCAGTTCCTGCAGATCCTTTTCCAGATGCACCGGCAGGCCGAGTTGGGCGCCGAGTTGCTCAGTGAAAAGGGCGCAACGCTGCAACGGTGAACTGACCAGCCGATCCCATGGACCGCCCGCCACGACAGCCTCGCGCATCTGCTCCCAGCCCCTGTCCGTCAAGGCATCGTCGAGGCTGCCACGCAGCCCGCCACCCAGCTCGGTCTCGCCGTGGCGCAGCAGGTCCAGGTGCAAAGTCATGCTGGACGATCCGCCACGGCCGCTTCGGCAAACGTCGCCATCTGCCCGTGAAGATCACACGCCAGGCGCAACAGCGGCACCGCCAACGCCGCACCACTGCCCTCGCCCAGGCGCAGGCCCAGGTCGAGGAGCGGCTCAGCGCCAAGGGTTTCCAGAACGTGCTGATGCCCTGGCTCGGCACCGCGATGGCCGAACAACAACCATTGTCTGCATGCAGGATTGAGGCGCACCGCCACCAGTGCCGCGACGCTGCAGATGAAACCATCCACCAGCACCGCAACGCCTTGCTGGGCGCAGGTCAGATACGCACCAGCCAGCGCTGCGATTTCAAACCCGCCCAGGTTGAACAGGGTTTGCAGTGGATCGTTGCGCTGCGCGCCGTGCAACGCCAGGGCACGCTCAATGACTTGGGTCTTGCGCCTGACACCCGCGGCGTCCAGCCCAGTGCCGGGCCCGACCAGATGAGTCACCGGGCAGTCAAGCAAGGCACAGGCCAGGGCACTGGCCGCCGTGGTGTTGCCGATGCCCATTTCGCCGCCGATGAACAGCTGCGTTCCGGAGCCGACGGCACGCAACACACTGTCACGTCCGGCCAGCAATGCCTGCTCGCCTTGGGGCACGGTCATCGCCGGCCCCTGCACGAAATTCGCGGTGCCCGGCCCCACATTCAGATGCCGCACACCCGGCAGGTCCAGAACGGTGGTCACGGTGCCCAGATCCACCACTTCCAGCGAAGCGCCCAGTTGCCGCGCCAATACACTGATCGCCGCGCCGCCGCTGACGAAGTTGAGGAGCATCTGCCCGGTGACTTCCTGGGGATAGGCCGATACGCCTTCGGCCACCACACCATGATCACCGGCAAAGATCGCGATCCACAGTTGATCCAGGCTCGGTTTGACCTGCCCTTGCAGGCCCGCCAGTTGCACTGCCACTGCTTCGAGCTGCCCCAGCGAGCCGGCCGGTTTGGTCAGCTGTTGCTGACGGGCCGCGGCCTGGTCCAGGACCTGGGTGTCGAGGGGCTTGCACGGGTCTAGCCACCAGCGATGATTCATAACGCAGTACCTTTGAGAGTCAGGGGCAGGCCGGCAACGGTCAGTACGACGCGCTGGCAACGTTCGGCCAAAGCTTGATGCAGCCAACCGGCTTCATCGACATAACGGCGAGTCAACTCGCCCAGCGGCACGACACCCATCCCGGTCTCGTTGCTGACAAAAATGATTTCGCCCGGCAGCGCGCCAACGCACTCCAGCAGGGCGTCACGCTCGGCGTTCAGCTGCTCGGGGTTGTCGAGCATCAGCAGATTGGTCAGCCACAACGTCAGGCAATCCACCAACAGGCATTGCCCTGAACCTGCGTTATCGCGTAGCACCCGCGCCAGGGCCAACGGCTCCTCCACCAGCGCCCATTCGGCCGGACGGCGAGCCCGGTGTTGGGCGACCCGTTCGTTCATCTCGCCATCCAGGGGTTGGCTGGTGGCGATGTAGGTGACGGGCAACCGGGTGTCTGTGGCGAGTTTTTCAGCCAGGCGACTCTTGCCGGAGCGGGCGCCGCCGAGGATCAGTTGCAGCATGGGTTGTTACCTTTTATTTGGCGGTGTGGCGACTGGCCTCTTCGCGAGCAAGCCCGCTCCCACAGGGGGCGTTATGGTGTGCATGAACTCTGTGGTCATCAGAGATCCAACGTGGGAGCGAGCCTGCTCGCGATGAGGCCAGCCCAGCCACCCTAAATCCCACAGAGCCCACACTAAATCTGCTGTGTACGCAAATTCCCTGTGGGAGCGGGCTTGCTCGCGAAGGGGCCGGTACAGGCATCTCAAATTCCACAAAGCTCACGCAGCAACCCGGTATCCAAATGCCGCTCCACCAGATCCGCCAACCGCTCGATGTCCCGCTCGCGCAACCCGTGGTAGTCCACCGTTTGCACATCCTGCAACCCGGCCCAACGCAACAAGGCGCTGCTGGCCGCCGGTGACTCGAACAGCCCATGCAGATAGGTGCCAAAAATCTGCCCATCCAGGCTCAGGGCGCCATCACAACGACCGTCATCCAACTGCACCGCCGGGTTTTCCAATGCGGGGCCTGCGGTCACACCGGCATGGATCTCATACCCGCTGACCTCGGCCTCTTCCAGAACCAGTCGCCCGCGCACATTGCGCAACTGCTTCTCGTGTTCCAGAGTCGTTTCGAAATCCAGGAGGCCCAGCCCGACACTGGAACCGGCCGCACCTTCAAGCCCCAACGGGTCGTGGACCTGCTGGCCGAGCATCTGCAAACCGCCGCAGATGCCCAGCAGCTTGCCCCCATAACGCAGGTGACGATGGATGGCCGTCTCCCAACCGTTGGCGCGCAGGTAGGCCAGGTCGCTACGCACGCTCTTTGAACCCGGCAGGATGATCAAGTCAGCCGCTGGAATGGGCTGGCCTGGGCCGATGAATTGCAGATCGACCTGTGGATGCAGGCGCAGCGGATCGAAATCGGTGTGGTTGCTGATGCGCGGCAATACTGGCACCACTACTTTGAGCACCTGTTCGGCCTTGTCGGCCTGCCGTTGATCGAGGCCGTCCTCGGCCTCCAGGTGCAGGTCCATCACGTACGGCAACACGCCAACCACCGGTTTGCCGGTGCGCGCCTCAAGCCAGTCCAGGCCCGGTTGCAGCAAGGCGATATCGCCGCGAAAACGGTTGATGATGAAGCCCTTGACCCGCGCCTGTTCGCTGGGCGAAAGCAGCTCCAGGGTGCCCACCAGATGGGCGAATACGCCGCCGCGATTGATATCGGCAATCAGCAGCACCGGGCAGTCCACCGCTTCGGCAAAGCCCATGTTGGCAATGTCACCGGCGCGCAGATTGATCTCCGCCGGAGAACCCGCACCCTCCACCATCACCACCGGATACGCCGCGCTCAGGCGTGTATGGGAAGCCAGCACCGCTTGCATCGCGATGGCTTTGTAATCGTGATAGGCCACGGCGTTCATGGTGGTGACGGCGCGGCCATGGATAATGACTTGGGCGCCGGTGTCGCTGTTGGGCTTGAGCAGCACCGGGTTCATGTCGGTATGCGGTTGGAGACCAGCCGCCTGGGCCTGCACGGCCTGGGCACGGCCGATTTCGCCGCCATCGGCCGTTACCGCGCTGTTGAGCGCCATGTTCTGTGGCTTGAACGGCACCACGCTCACCCCCTGACGCCTGACCCAGCGGCACAACGCCGTGACGAGAGTGCTTTTGCCGGCATCGGACGTGGTGCCCTGCACCATTACAGTGGTCATTGGATGTCCTTGGCGTAAGCCTCGAAAGCCTGTTCGAGGCGCAGGAATTCACCGTCATCGGCCGGCAACCCGAAGCGCAGGCTGCTGTTGTGGGTAAACAACCGCAGGAGAATGCCGCGCTGGGCCATGAAATCGTAAAGTGCCTGGGCGTGTTCAGTGACCAGCCATTGAAACAACCCGCAGCCGCCTTGAGGCTTGAAGCCGTGGCGTTCGAGCGTCAGCGCCAGGCGCTGACTGGTGTCTTCGCAGCGTTGGCGCTGGCGGGCGTGGGCGTCGGTGTCCAGCAGGCACGCCTGACCCACCACCCGGGTCGGCCCGCTGACGGCCCACGGCCCGACTTGTTCGGCAAGCAACTTGAGCAAGCGGCGCTCGGCCAATACAAACCCCAGGCGCACCCCGGCCAGGCCAAAAAACTTGCCAAACGAACGCAACACAATCAGCCCGACCTGATGGGTATGGGCGGCCAGACTCAGTTGCGGCGTGACATCCATGAACGCTTCATCCACCACCAGCCAACCACCGCGCTGGGCCAGTCGGGCATGCCAGTCCAGCAGGCGCTCGGGGCTCAACTGCAAGCCCGTGGGATTGTTCGGGTTGACCACCACCAGCACGTCGAGACTGTCGAGGAAGAAGTCCACTTCCGGCTCCAGTACTTCGCGCACGATGTAGCCACTGCGACGCCAGGCTTCGGCGTGTTCGGCGTAGCAAGGCGAAAGGACGCCGACCTTGCCGGCACGGCGCAGGCGCGGCAACAGTTGGATGGCCATCTGCGAACCTGCCACCGGCAGCACATGCATGGCGCCGTAATAATCGCAGGCGGCCTGTTCCAATCCGTCATCGGTCTCGGGCAGGCGTGCCCAGGCCCGCGGTGCGATCACCGGTACGTTGAACGGCCAGGGCGCCAGGCCACTGGACAAGTCGAGCCAGTGCGCCTCGGTAATCCCGTATTGCCGGGCCGCGTTGCGCAACCGCCCACCGTGCTCAAGCATAAAACTCAGCTCCCAGGCAGAGAATCAGCAACCACAACCATACGCCGCGCTGGACCAGTTGCCAGCCGCGATCAATGGCGTCGGCGCTCGCTGGCTCGCCCTCGCCCAGGGGCGGACGCTGGTGCAGTTGGCCGTGATACACCGCCGCGCCACCCAGCTCGACCCCCAGGGCACCGGCGCCGGCGGCCATCACGGGCCCGGCATTGGGACTGTCCCAAGTCGGGCCCTGGGTGCGCCAACACTTGAGCGCCAGGCGGGTTTTTCCAAGCACGGCGTAAGTCAGCGCCACCAGGCGCGCCGGAATATAGTTGAGCCCATCATCAATCTTGGCCGCCGCCCAGCCGAAGCGCTCAAAGCGCTCGTTGCGATAGCCCCACATGGCGTCGAGGGTATTGCTCAGGCGGTACAACACCACACCGGGCGCGCCAGCGACGGCGAACCAGAACAGCGCGGCGAACACCGCGTCGCTGCCGTTCTCCAGCACCGACTCCGTGGCGGCACGTGCGACGGCAGTCTCATCCAGGTCGGCGGTTTCGCGACTGACCAGGTAGCCGACCCGCCGACGCGCTTCGTCCAGATCCCCACCGCGCAGAGCCCGGGCCACCGGCTCGACATGTTCCCCGAGACTGCGCAGGCCAAGGGCAAGGTACAGCGCCAGGATGTCCACCAGCCAACCCACCAACGGTGCCCAGGACAGTGCCGTCGCGAGCAGGGTCAACGGCACCACGGCGATGATCCACGCCGTCACGCCATGGCTGCGCCAGCCACGCCCGCCGGAGTTGAAGCGCTGCTCGATACGATCGGCAAAGCGACCAAAGGCGACCAGCGGATGCCAGCGTCGGGGTTCGCCCAACAGCGCATCCAGCGCCACTGCGGCGGCACTGAGCAACGCCACACTCATGGGCTCACTCCCCAATGGTTTTCGTAGAGCAATTCATCCAGCGCACGCGGCTGCGCCCAGCCTTCCAGGGCGAGCATCGGCGCCGGGTAAAAAACCTCGACCGGTCCCAGACACAAGATTGCCAGCGGCTTGGCACCGGCGGGCAGGCCCAATAACTCGGCCAGGGCCTGGGGCTCGAACAGAGAAACCCAGCCCATCCCCAATCCTTCGGCGCGAGAGGCCAGCCACAGATTCTGGATCGCGCAGGACAGCGAGGCCAGGTCCATTTCCGGCAGGGTTCGTCGACCAAAAATATGGCGCTCGCGATCATCCATCAACGCCGCCACCAGCACTTCGGCGCAATCGTTGAGGCCTTCAACCTTGAGCTTCATGAATTCATCGCTGCGCTCGCCCAGGGCCTCGGCGGTGCGGACGCGCTCCTGCTCCACCAGTTGACGGATTTGCCCACGCAAGGCGCGGTCGCTGATGCGAATGAACCGCCACGGCTGCATCAGTCCCACGCTGGGGGCTTGATGGGCGGCTTCCAGCAGGCGGCGCAGCAATGCTGGCTCAACGGTGCCGCCGGTGAAGTGGCGCATGTCGCGGCGCTCGGCGATGGCCCGGTAGATGGCGTCGCGTTCGGCCAGGGGAAAGGCGTTGTCTGTCATGACCGCTTCGCGAGCAGGCTCGCTCCCACAGGGGTCAGGTGATCAAATGTGGGAGCGAGCCTGCTCGTGATAGCGGCCTGAAGATCAGGCGCAAACAGCGCAGCAATCGCCCTCGGATTCGACGGAAAATAAAAAATGCACATAGGAAGCCGTCATCCGGCCCTGCCGGAAAACCGCCTCTGCCCCTCGCCCGCCATTGGGGCTATGGCCTCGGGCAATCGGTTCCAGCCCGGTACTGGTCAGGGAATGATGATAGGTATGCCCGCGCAAAGTGCCCTCCGGCAACTCCACCGATTGCAGTGCCAGGGCCGCCAGACGCTTTTGCATCTGCGCATCACCGGCCAGCAACCCAAGCAGTTCGGCACGGGTGCCATCCACATCCGTCAACGAGTCCAACAGATAAAGCATGCCGCCGCATTCAGCGAGCAAGGGCTTGCCAGCTTGATGGTGCCCGCGGATCGCCGCCAGCATCGACGCATTTTGCGCCAGCGCCACATGGTGCAATTCCGGATAGCCACCGGGCAGATACAGACTGTCCGCCTCCGGCAGTTCGGTGTCATGAATAGGTGAAAAGAAGCTCAGTTGCGCGCCCATGGCTCGCAACAAATCGAGGCTCGCGCCATAGGTGAAGGCGAACGCTTCGTCCCGGGCCACGGCGATGCGCACACCTTCCAGCCACGGCTGCGCGGCAATCACCTGTGGCGCGGCGAACTCCACGGCTGGCGGCAACGCCACTTCACAACTGCCAGCCAGGGCATCGGCGGCGGCGTCGAGGCGCAGGTCCAGATCATTCAATTCACTGGCCTGGACCAACCCAAGGTGACGGCTTGGCAGCTCGATGCCGGTTTCCCGTGACAAGGCGCCGTACCAGCGCAGGCCTTCGGTCAGACTGCCTTCGAGCAACTGCGCATGACGCAAGGTGCCGACCCGATTGGCCAGCACTCCAGCGAAGGGCAAGTCCGGCTGATACCGCGCCAGGCCCAGGGCCAGGGCGCCGAAGGTCTGGGCCATGGCCGTGCCATCGATCACCGCCAGCACCGGCACACCGAAATGCCGTGCCAGATCGGCGCTCGATGGCGTGCCATCGAACAACCCCATCACCCCTTCGATCAGAATCAAGTCGGCTTCGGCGGCGGCTTCCCACAACAATCGACGACTCTCCTGCTCGCCGACCATCCACATGTCCAGTTGGTAGACCGGCGCGCCACTGGCCCGCTCCAGGATCATCGGGTCGAGGAAATCAGGCCCGCACTTGAAGACCCGCACCCTGCGCCCCTGATTGCGATGCAAGCGGGCCAGGGCAGCGGTGACCGTGGTTTTGCCTTGCCCAGAAGCTGGGGCGGCGATCAGCACTGCCGGGCAGTGACGACTCGTCAAGGGAACATCACTCACAGTTCGACGCCCTTCTGCGCCTTGATACCCGCTTGGAACGCGTGCTTGATCATGCCCATTTCGGTGACGGTGTCGGCCAGCTCAATCAGTTCCGGCTTGGCGCCACGACCGGTCACCACCACATGCTGCATCGGCGGGCGGGCCTGCAAGTCGCTCAACACCTGGTCCAGATCAAGGTAACCGTGTTTGAGGGCAATATTGAGTTCATCGAGCACCACCAGGCCAATGGACGGGTCGCTCAGCAATTGACGCGAGACCGCCCAAGCCGCTTCAGCGGCGGCGATGTCACGCTGGCGATCCTGGGTTTCCCAAGTGAAACCTTCGCCCATGACATGAAAGCGCACCTGCTCCGGGAAGCGGCGGAAAAACAGCTCTTCACCGGTGCTGTTACGCCCCTTGATGAACTGCACCACGCCGCATTGCATGCCGTGCCCCATGGACCGGGCCAGCATGCCGAACGCAGAACTGCTCTTGCCCTTGCCGTTGCCGGTCAGCACCAGCAGCAGGCCGCATTCATTCGGCGAATTGGCGATGCGCTCGTCGATCACGGCTTTCTTGCGCAGCATCCGCGCCAGGTGGCGTTCGTCGCGATCGGGGGTGTCGGTCATGGGAGCTCTCCGTTGGGATTGGATAACGGCGGGCGGGCACAAAAAAGACGGCAACAAGCCTGGCATCGCCCACCGTGATGCCGTTGGATGAATCAGGCCGGTCTCCGGGCTCATGAGCGGCGTGATGCCGGGCTGCGCGCCTTCCCATGTCATACGGACACAGTGGCTTTAGCACAGCGTTGACTCATTTACCGTTGCGGGGGCAGCGCCGGGTTCGTATGCACTCACCGGCTTCCCTGTTTCACTCTGTCGACCCAACGATCGCCCGGCCACAGAGCACCTGAAACAAGCCGCGAAGGTTAGAGGGTTGGGGGTGGAGCGTCAATTAAAGCCGCCACAGGTTCAACAGCGGATATTGGCCCCCATCAATAAAATGACGCCAATCTTGTGCC
Organism: Pseudomonas hefeiensis; assembly: GCF_030687835.1. Classification (NCBI taxonomy): domain Bacteria; kingdom Pseudomonadati; phylum Pseudomonadota; class Gammaproteobacteria; order Pseudomonadales; family Pseudomonadaceae; genus Pseudomonas; species Pseudomonas hefeiensis. The sequence goes on along the minus strand of NZ_CP117449.1, from coordinate 1,625,471 downwards.
ATGCTGCGGCAAGTGATATCAAATAGGCATCACGACCCGATATCACAAGAACAAGAGGGCAAAAGCATGCAAGGCATGATCATCAGCAATCCAAAACTGGAATTCCTGCGCCCGGTGCTGGAACGCTGGTTTGACTGTATCGACCGTTACAACGCCGTGCGCGGCGATAACGACACACCTTACTGGTTCGATGAAAAAGCCAATCTTGGCTTGCTGTCGGCCGCAGCCTGGATGGCCGAGATGGTCACGCTGCAGAACACCCCCACCCGCAAGCAGAATGAAGAAGGCGAGCGCAACGTCAGCGCCGATCTGTTCATCGCCGGCACCGAGGAGCGCGCCTTCATCCAGGCCACTCAACGCTGGCCGAAGGTCAAGAGTCTCAACCTCAACCAGCCGCTGCTCGACGTTACCAGCGACGCCAAACGTATCAGCTATTCCAGTGACCTGAGATTAGGCTGCCTGTTTGTAGCACCGCAAAAAGCCCAGCAGAGCGCCACGCCGGAAGAGTTGCAGGACATGATCGACGAACTGCAGAAGGAAAATACCTGCGCAGTGGCCTGGTACTTCCCCTATGCCTATCGCAAGTTGCGCAATGAGGCCGGGCACTATCATCCGGGCATCGCCGTGCTGTTCAAGCAGGCCCACGGCTGACCGGTTGAACCATCGCGGGTCTAAGCTTCTCTATGAGTAACTACCATGCACTCATAGGGAAGCCCGCATGCTCAAGCCACCACACCTTCTGATCGTCGCATTGGCCGCAGGGCTTGTTGCTTGCGGCGAGTCCTCCACGCTGCAGGTTTCCGACGGCACTGGCCCCTCGCCAAAACTGCCGGAACCGAACAAGACCCTGATCCCCACCGTCAACATTGCTGAAGCTGTCGGCTGGCCGGATGGCGCCAAACCCACCCCGGCCCAGGGACTGCAAGTGGGCGCATTCGCCGAAGGGCTGGATCATCCACGCTGGCTCTACGTGCTACCCAACGGTGACGTGCTGGTAGCGGAAACAAATGCCCCGCCCAAGCCGGACGATTCCAAGGGCATCCGTGGCTGGGTCATGGAGAAAGTCATGGGCCGCGCCGGTGCGGGGGTGCCCAGCCCCAATCGCATTACCCTGTTGCGTGATGCCAATCACGACGGCATCGCCGAAACCCGTACGGTCTTTCTGGAGAACCTCAACTCACCGTTCGGTATGACGCTGGTCGGCAATGATCTGTACGTGGCCGACACCGACCGACTGATTCGTTTCCCCTATAACGAGGGCGATACGCAAATCAAGGCGCAGCCGACCAAGGTCGTCGACCTGCCGGGCGGCACGCTCAACCACCACTGGACCAAAAACGTGATCGCCAGCCAGGACGGCAGCAAGCTGTACGTCACTACCGGCTCCAACAGCAATGTCGGGGAAAACGGCATGGAGGCCGAAGAAGGCCGCGCGGCCATCTGGGAAGTGGACCGCGCCAGCGGCAATCACCGCATCTTCGCCTCGGGCTTGCGCAACCCCAACGGCCTGGCCTGGGAGCCGCGCAGCGGCGCGCTATGGACCGCAGTGAATGAGCGTGATGAGATCGGCAGCGACCTGGTCCCGGACTACATCACCTCAGTCAAGGACGGCGGCTTCTATGGCTGGCCCTACAGCTATTACGGGCAGAACGTCGATAAGCGGGTCGAGCCACAAAAGCCGGAACTGGTGGCCAAGGCCATCGCCCCGGATTACGCCGTCGGCCCCCATACCGCGTCACTGGGCCTGGCGTTCGCCGAAGGTAGCACCTTGCCCGCGCCGTTTACTGAAGGCGCTTTCATCGGCCAGCACGGCTCATGGAACCGTAAGCCCCACAGCGGCTATAAAGTGATTTTCGTACCGTTCAACGCCGGCAAGCCGGTGGGGCAACCGTTGGATGTGCTGACCGGTTTCCTGAATGCAGATGAAAAAGCCCAGGGCCGGCCAGTGGGTGTGGTAATCGACAAGCAGGGCGGGCTGTTGGTGGCTGATGATGTGGGGAACAAGATTTGGCGGGTTTCAACTAAATAATGCCAATACACCCTAGTGGCAAGGGGTTTACCCCCTCTGTGTGGGAGCAAGTTTTGCTCCCACACAACCCTCGCCACCCATTGGCACTGAGCTGAGTACCCCAGGTCAGGGATTACGCGCCAGATGTGCCGGTTGCAACACACGCTTGGCACTTAGATAGGCTTTCTGCCAATAAGCCTTGGACAGGCTGTCGAGCTTGACCGTACCCCCGGTCGCTGGCGCGTGGACGAAACGCCCCTCCCCGACATAGATCCCGGCATGGCTGACCTGAGAGCCGCCGTTAGTGGCGAAGAAAATCAAATCACCGGTCTGCAACGCGTCCTTACCGACACTCTGGGCGCGCATGCCAATCATCTCGCGGGTGGAACGCGGCAGGGAGATACCGGCCGCATCGCGATACACATAGCCGATCAAGCCACTGCAATCAAAACCTGAATCCGGCGTATTACCGCCCCAACGATAGGGCGTTCCCACCAACCCCAGCGCCCGGAACAGCACGTCTTCGGCAACCGGGGAAAAGCTTTGCGCGGGAGTGAATGCCACCGGAGCCCGCACTGGCGCAGGTGGCGGAGTACGGCTGGCGCAAGCGCTGAGCAGCGCGGCAAAGAACATGAGAGCGAGGCGGGCCGACGTCGACATATGCAGAACAATCCTGATCTGGATGCGGCTTTTCTGCCGTAAGCATGAAAACAAAGCCGCCTGCGGAATACGCAGGCGGATTGCCATCAATCAATAATCATGGATTCTAGCGGCTATGAGACAAACTTCAAGTAAGACTTTAAGTTTGCCTTACAAACTGTGCGTTTACTTGCGAGCAGTGACCACGGTCGGTGCCATGGCGAGGGCGCGCTTGGCTTCGATGAAGGTCTTGCTCCAGTAGCTGTCGCCCAGGTTGTCGATTCGCACACCACCGCTGCGGCGGCTGCTGGAATGGATGAACTGGTTGTCACCCAGGTAGATGCCGGCGTGACTGACGCGACCACGACGACCGTTGGTGGCGAAGAACAGCAGGTCACCCGGTTCAAGTTCGTTGCGAGCAACCAGCGGGGCCTTCACGTTGATCATATCGCGAGTGGAGCGCGGCAGATTCATGCCAGCCTCTTCGCGAAACAGATACCCAATGAAACCGCTGCAATCGAAGCCGGCTTCGGAGGAACCGCCAAAACGATAGCGGGTACCGATCAAGGACATGCCTCGCTCCAGGATGCTGTCAGCCAGCACTGGAAGCTGATAAGGCTTGCTGCCGGCGAAGTCTGCCAGCTCTTTGTCGGTGGCCATTTCTTCTTGAAGTGCAACAGAGGAAGACTGGGCGGTAACGGAGTTTTGGACCTGTGGTTGTTGCGCTTGCTGAGACACTGGAGAGTGGGCAGCGCAACCGAACAACAGGGTAACGAGTGCGAGAGGCACCAGGGGTGCGAAGCGACTTAGCATGGGCACGACCGTGGCTGAAGTTGTAAAGATGGCGAGACTATGCCCACTATCAAGCTCATTTGCAAATTCAATCGATGCAAATGTGACTTCTCGGTTTTAGGTTTACATCTAAGCGCCAAAACCGTTTCCAGTCCTCATGCAGCCTGCAGCCCAGAAGGGACGCGGGCTGTGCCGTGGCAGAAACAGGCTATAAGCCACTATCGCTGCGACGTCTACCAGCCAAGGGTTTCTTTCAAAAAAGGGATGGTCAGCTTGCGCTGGGCCTGAAGCGACGCCTGGTCGAGGCGCTCGAGCAATTCAAACAGCGCGCTCATGCTGCGGGTGCCGCGGGTAAGGATAAAGTGCCCGACCTCATCGGTCAGGTGCAGGCCACGCCGGGACGCGCGCAACTGCAATGCACGGAGTTTGTCTTCATCGGAGAGCGGGCGCATCTGGAAAATCAGCGCCAGGGTGAGACGGGACTTGAGATCGGCCAGCTTCACCGGCAGCTCCCGCGGCGACGTCGATGCTGCAATCAGCAAACGCCGACCGCTGTCGCGTAACCGGTTGAACAGGTGAAACAGCGCTTCTTCCCAATCAGCCTTGCCGGCCACCGCTTGAAGATCATCCAGGCAGACCAGTTCGTACTGTTCAAGGTTGTCGAGAATCTCAACGCCGCGATCCAGCAACTCGGCCAATGGCAAATACACCGCCGGCTCGCCCAATTGCTCGAACCGCAGGCACGCGGCCTGCAACAGATGCGTACGCCCTACCCCGTCCTTGCCCCACAGATAAATCAGGCTCTCGGTCCAGCCGGCGTCGGCTTCGCAAAGCCGCTCGACATAGCCGAGTGCAGCGGCATTGGCGCCTGGGTAGTAGTTGATAAAGGTGGCGTCATCACGCAGACGCACACCTAGGGGCAGCTGAATCGGTTTCATGCTGACTGAACAGTTCCAAAAGAACCGTTAGTGGCCTCTGTGTAAAGTGCGCAAAGTTTATACCCGTGACGCGGACCGCACAATGCGCCGGACCACGAGCAAAATCAAAGGTTTGCAGCGACAGAACAATGGAGCGGCGGTTTCCCTGACGCCGGGACAACCGCCACGCCCGCCATTGGCGCTATAGCTCGGGGTCTTCGACGCCACTGTAAATGTCTGAATCCTTGTACAGATCGTGCATATGGCGCACCAGCACCATGATCACTGCCGCCACCGGCAGCGCCAGCAAGACCCCGGTAAAACCGAACAACTCACCACCGGCCAGGATCGCAAAGATCACCGCCACTGGATGCAAGCCGATGCGATCGCCCACCAGCAACGGTGTCAGCACCATGCCTTCCAGCGCCTGCCCGACCATGAACACCGCCACGATGCCGACCATCGGGTACAGATCACCGCCGAACTGGAACAAACCGGCAATCAACGCCGCGCCGATACCGATGACAAAGCCCATGTAGGGCACGATGGCCGCAAGCCCGGCGATCAAGCCGATCAACAGCCCCAGCTCCAGGCCCACCAGCATCAATCCCGCCGCATAGATGAAGCCCAGCGCTACCATCACCAACAATTGCCCACGCACAAACGCCCCCAACACTTCATGGCATTCGCCGGCCAGGGTCATGATGCGTTCTTCGCGATGGCGTGGCAGCAAGCTGCGAATCTTGGCCATCATCAAGTCCCAGTCGCGCAGCAGATAGAAGGCCACCACCGGAATCAACACCAGGTTCGCCAGCCAACCGATCAACGCCAATCCCGAGGCCGTGGCCTGGCTCAACACCACACCGACGATGTCAGAGGTCTGGCCCATGTGCTCGCTGATAGCGGCCTTGACCTTGTCGAACTTCCAGAAACCTTCGGCCAACCCCAGCCTTGACTGCACCCACGGCACGGCGGTGTGCTGCAACCAGTCGAGCATCTGCGGCGCCAGCTCGTACAGGCGCATCAGTTGCTTGGCCAGCATCGGTATCAGCACCAGCATCAGGGCGATGACAATCAAGGTGATCAGCGCAAACACCGACACCACACCCCAGGTCCTGGACAGGCCGAGTTTTTCCAGGCGGTCTACCAGTGGGTCGAACAGATAGGCCAGGAGCAACGCAACCAGAAACGGCGTGAGGATCGGATGCAGCAAATAGATGAATACAAACAGCAGGGCGATCCCACCCAACCAGAACCAACGCCGCGTATCGCCCATGAACCACTCCTAGCTATATAAGAAAGAAAAACTACCAGCGAAACCGCAGGTTGGCCGTCGGCTCAGGCGGTGGCGCGGCGGCCGGGACCGAGCCATCGGCGGCTGGCTGGGCCGCCGGTACCGACACTGGCACCGGCGCCACGGCTTCGCCGGCAGGAATTTCCTGCAGTCTCGCCAGGGCCAATTGCGCCTTCAACTGCTCGGCGCTGCCGTTGACCCGATAAATGATCCGGTCCCCTTCAACCCGCTGCAACTGCCCACCGAACGGTTCGAGCAAACGCCCAAGCGCCGCGTAACGCTCCAGATTCATGCCCTGCACTTCCAGCAGTTGCTCGGTGGCCACGCCCGGTTTGGTGACGAAACGCAGCGCCAGGCGTTGACTCACCGCCAGCATCACCGCATCGGCCAGGGCGGCGGGGTCGGCGCCCTGGGCAGTGCCCTGTTCGCGTTGGTCACCCTGCCACAAACGCCAGGTCGCCTGCCATTGGCCGCCCTCCTCCTTGGCATGGACCGCCAGCAAGGCGTCTGCACCATAACGCTGCGACGCCTCGCGCAGCGGCGCCGGATCACTGCCTTCCAGGTTTGGCGCCGTAGCAACGATCTGTTCGCTCAAGTCCGCCAGGGGCAGGTGCAGTGGCAGGCCACGGTGCTGGGCGGCGCGGCGCAGTGGCGCGGCACTGCCCTGGCCATCACCCACCAGGTTGGAACCTTCCGCCGAATCGTTCAGCCACCAGCCCAGGATCGCTGGCCGATTCGTGCCCCACAGCGACAACCCCGCCGAACGCAAGGCCCGGTCGGTGCTCGCCGGATCGAAATCCACCTTAAGGCTTTCCGGCGGCCCGGCGTCGTAGCCATATTGAAGAATGATCTGCTGGGGGTCCTTGCGGATCGCCGCCAGACCGGGACTCTGGGCGGCCTTGGCGTCGCCGGTCAGGCGCAGCACCAGCGTGTCGAGGGCGCGCAGAGTCGCCTGGTCACGTTCTTGCGGGGCCTGGCTGCTGACCGGCTCGAGCACCTGATAGAGACTGTTGAGGTTTTCGGCATGGCTCGCCACGCTGATCAACGACAGGCAGCCCACAGACAAGAGTTTGAAAAAGCGCATGGAAGATTCCCGGACATAACGGCTGGAACAGGCCGTGTGAAGAAAATTGAGCATGGCTGTGACCACAGCACCTGGCAAAACATTCACACGCCCGCTGGAAGTTTCGCACTGTCATAACCATAGCCGGTTACCGCTACACCTTATACAGACGCATCGCGCAGCACCAATAGGAGAAATATCGGTTTTTTTCCAAGGATATATCCCTGCCCGTCGGCGCGAGGATGGCCGCTGCCCCTCAAGCCTGATAAAATCGCGCGCCTTCGCAGACCGGCAATGGCTGGGCACCCGGAATAATTCGTACAACGGTTATTCAATGGCCCCGGCGGTCGGTCGTTACCCAGAAATCCCCCCTAAAGGCCTGGATCATGAGCAAGCAACCCTCCCTGAGCTACAAGGACGCCGGTGTAGACATCGACGCCGGTGAAGCATTGGTCGAACGCATCAAGAGCGTCGCCAAGCGCACTGCGCGCCCGGAAGTCATGGGCGGCCTGGGCGGTTTCGGCGCCCTCTGCGAGATCCCGGCCGGCTACAAGCAACCGGTGCTGGTTTCGGGCACTGACGGCGTCGGCACCAAGCTGCGCCTGGCCCTGAACCTGAACAAGCACGACAGCATCGGCATCGACCTGGTGGCCATGTGCGTGAACGACCTGGTGGTTTGCGGCGCCGAGCCGCTGTTCTTCCTCGACTACTACGCCACCGGCAAACTGAACGTCGACACCGCCGCCCAGGTGGTAACCGGCATTGGCGCCGGCTGCGAGCTGTCCGGCTGCTCCCTGGTCGGCGGCGAAACCGCTGAAATGCCAGGCATGTACGAAGGCGAAGACTACGACCTGGCCGGCTTCTGCGTCGGTGTCGTGGAAAAAGCCGAAATCATCGACGGTTCGAAAGTCGCCGCTGGCGATGCCCTCCTCGCCCTGCCATCGTCCGGCCCGCACTCCAACGGTTATTCGCTGATCCGCAAGATCATCGAAGTCTCGGGCGCCGACATCGAAAACACCCAGCTCGACGGCAAGCCACTGGCCGACCTGCTGATGGCCCCGACCCGCATCTACGTCAAGCCGCTGCTCAAGCTGATCAAGGACACCGGCGCCGTCAAGGCCATGGCCCACATCACTGGCGGCGGCCTGCTGGACAACATCCCGCGCGTGCTGCCAAAAGGCGCCCAGGCGGTGGTTGACGTGGCGAGCTGGACCCGGCCAGCCGTGTTCGACTGGCTGCAAGAAAAAGGCAACGTCGATGAAACCGAAATGCACCGCGTGCTGAACTGCGGCGTAGGCATGGTCATCTGCGTAGCCCAGGAGCACGTCGAGACGGCCCTGAATGTACTGCGTGAAGCCGGCGAACAACCTTGGGTCATCGGCCAGATCAGCACTGCAGCCGAAGGCGCTGCCCAGGTCGAGCTGAAGAACCTTAAGGCTCACTGATGCAAGAGCAGATGCCTGCAACCTGTGATGTCGTGGTGCTGTTGTCCGGTACCGGCAGCAACTTGCAGGCCCTGATCGACAGCACGCGGACCGGTGATAACCCGGTCCGTATCCGCGCGGTGATTTCCAACCGCGCCGATGCCTACGGCCTGCAACGCGCCAGGGATGCGGGTATCGACACCCGTGTCCTGGATCACAAAGCGTTTGATGGCCGCGAAGCCTTCGATGCCGCGCTGATCGAACAGATCGACACGTTCAATCCGCAACTGGTGGTACTGGCCGGTTTCATGCGCATCCTCAGCGCCGGCTTCGTGCGTCACTACCAGGGCCGCCTGTTCAATATCCATCCATCGCTGCTGCCTAAATACAAAGGGTTACACACTCACCAGCGCGCGCTGGAGGCCGGAGACCCGGAGCATGGCTGCTCGGTGCACTTCGTCACCGAGGAACTCGATGGCGGACCACTGGTCGTACAGGCAGTAATACCGGTAGAGTTGCACGACACGCCGCAAAGCCTGGCCCAACGGGTTCACACCCGGGAACACCAGATCTACCCGATGGCCGTGCGTTGGTTTGCCGAAGGCCGGCTGACCCTCGACGATCGCGGTGCCTCACTGGACGGCCAGTTGCTCGCCGCCAGCGGCCATTTGATTCGATACTAGGAGATTTTATGCGTCGCGCCCTGCTCTTCGCTTGCGCTCTGCTTGCCCTGCCCCTGGCACAGGCCGCAGACCTTCAACCGTTCTCCGCCAGCTACACCGCCGACTGGAAACAGCTGCCCATGAGCGGCACCGCCGAGCGCAGTCTGACCAAAGAAGCCAACGGCACCTGGAAGCTGAGCTTCAAGGCTTCGATGATGATCGCCAGCCTGACGGAAGAAAGCACCCTGACCCTGGACAAGGACACCCTGCTGCCACAGTCCTACCACTTTGAGCGTGGCGGCTTGGGCAAGTCCAAGAAAGCCGATCTGGATTTCGACTGGAACACCAAGATGGTCACCGGCACCGATCGTGGCGATCCGGTAAAACTGCCACTCAACCGTGGCATGGTCGATAAATCCACTTATCAGTTAGCCCTGCAGCACGACGTAGCGGCCGGCAAGAAAAGCATGAGCTATCAGGTTGTCGATGATGGCGAAGTCGACACTTATGACTTCCGCGTCCTGGGCTCGGAGAAGGTCGACACCAAGGCCGGCCAGATCGAAGCGATCAAGGTCGAGCGAGTGCGCGACCCGACAAAAAGCAAACGCACCACCGTCCTCTGGTTCGCCAAGGACTGGGATTACCTGCTGGTGCGCTTGCAACAGGTCGAGACTGACGGCAAGGAGTACAACATCATGCTCCAGGACGGTACGGTTAACGGCAAGGCTGTCAAAGGCAGCTGATCGACGCCGATATCAAGAGAAGCCCCGTCAAATGCGGGGCTTTTTGTTACCCGGATTTCATGACCACCCAATGACTCTGTGGGAGCGGGCTTGCTCGCGAAGGCGCCTTGTCAAACAACATTGATGTCGACTGACACTCCGCCTTCGCGAGCAAGCCCGCTCCCACAGGTATTGGCCTTCATCATGAGCATTGTGTCCCACATGAAATCTTCTTCATGAAAGCCCCCTGCGACCGAATGCCGCGCACTGCCTGGCCTGTAGGAAGCGTGCGACTTTCATGAAAACTTCTTAACGCACCGAAGCGTTTACTTAGCACGCTACCAAAATCTATAACAAAGTCCTGCACACGCCTTGCTGCAGATAACAGAGATTGGAGCTTGCAAGATGACTGTGAAAGTAACTGAACGCGATGACGCTCACATGTCCCACGAAGGTATTGCCGCCGGTATCCGCATCTGGGATGTACACCAACAGGACCTGTTGGTGGGAATGTTCCACTCCGAGACGGATGCCAATAGCTATAAGGCCGAGCTGGAATGCCAGGAAAGGCAGCGCTCGCTTGAGATGGCAGAATCCTGAACGACAGAAACCTCATGGACCTGTGGGCCTGTGGGCCTGTGGGAGCAAAGCTTGCTCGCGATAGCGGAGTATCAGGCAATATTTTTTCTACCAGACACAGTGCGATCGCGAGCAAGCTTTGCTCCCACAGGCTTCCACAGTTTTCCTGAAGACCTCTGCAGATGCTCCAGGTTTTGTATTTAGCCTGGTGTCCGACTTACCACATCAAATCATCAGGGATCTGATACGCCGCATACGGATCATCAGCATCCACTTCTTCGGTCTGGGTATTGAGCTGCACGATGCGCTTGGGGTCGCGCTCCTGGATCTTCAGGGCCGCTTCGCGCGGGATCACTTCGTAACCGCCGGCATGATGGACGATCGCCAGCGAGCCGCTGCTCAACTTGTTGCGCATCAGCGTGTTGACCGAGATGCGCTTGACCTTCTTGTCGTCGACAAAGTTGTAATAATCCTCAGTCGTCAGCTTCGGCAAACGCGAGACTTCGATCAATTGCTTGATCTGCGCGGCGCGGGCTTTCTGCTCGGCCTTTTCCTGCTGCTGACGGTTGAGTTCCTGATCGCGCTTGGCCTTCTCGGCCATCGCCTCCTGGGCGGCACGCTGCTGGGAGTCATCCAGTTCGATCTGGCCCTTGTGGGCCAGGCGCTGCTGTTTCTGTTTCTCTTTGCCGACCTGCTTGGCCTGCTTTTGGTTGACCAGCCCTGCTTTGAGCAACTGGTCGCGAAGGGAAAGGCTCATGGTGCTTACTCACTTAGGCAACGGCCTCAGCCACAGCTGGGCAAATTCTTTTCCTGACGTTTGGCTTCGCCCCATAAGGCGTCCAACTCTTCGAGGGTGCAATCTTCCATGGGACGGTGGGTGTCGCGCAATGCCTGTTCGATAAATCGGAAACGTCGCTCGAATTTCCCATTGGCGTCACGCAGGGCCGTTTCCGGGTCAATCTTCAGGTGCCGGGCCAGGTTCACCACGCTGAACAGCAGGTCGCCAATCTCGTCGCGGATGGCCAGCGGATCATTGTCAGCCATGGCCTCGAGCACTTCGTCCAGCTCCTCCCGGACCTTGTCGAGCACCGGCAAGGGACCTGGCCAGTCAAAACCGACCTGTCCCGCACGCTTTTGCAGCTTCGCCGCACGGGACAGCGCTGGCAGCGCCACGGGTACATCGTCGAGCAGCGACAACTGCTCGGGCGCAGTGGCCTTCTCGGCCCGTTCCACGGCCTTGATTTCTTCCCAGCGTTGCTTGACCTGCTCTTCGTTCAGTCGCGGCAAGTCCATGGGCGCATACAGATCACCGGTAGGGAACACATGGGGGTGTCGACGGATCAGCTTGCGGGTGATGCTGTCGACCACACCGGCGAATTCAAAGCGATTCTCCTCCCGGGCCAACTGGCTGTAATACACCACCTGAAACAACAGGTCACCCAGTTCACCCTGTAAGTGATCAAAGTCGCCGCGCTCGATGGCATCGGCCACTTCGTAGGCTTCTTCCAGGGTATGGGGGACGATGGTCGCGTAGGTCTGCTTGATATCCCACGGGCAGCCGTACTGCGGGTCGCGCAGGCGGTTCATCAGGTGGAGCAGGTCTTCAAGGCTGTACATTAAATTCGTCCCATCACACAAAACACTGTGGGAGCGGGCTTGCTCGCGAAGGCGGAGTGTCAAACAACATTGATGTCGACTGACACTCCGCCTTCGCGAGCAAGCCCGCTCCCACATTAGGGGTTAACGATCAGCCCGGCGTCCGATTACGCCGGGTCTCGATGATGTTTGGCAACTGGGAAATCCGCCCCAGCAACCGCCCCAACGCATCCAGCCCCGGAATCTCGATGGTCAGGGACATCAGCGCCGTGTTGTCTTCCTTGTTCGAACGGGTGTTGACCGCCAACACGTTGATCCGCTCGTTCAGCAACACCTGGGACACGTCACGCAGCAGGCCGGAACGGTCGTAGGCGCGGATGATGATGTCCACCGGGTAGGTGAGCACCGGCACCGGGCCCCAACTGACCTGGATGATCCGCTCCGGCTCACGACCGGCCAGTTGCAGCACCGAAGCACAGTCCTGGCGGTGAATGCTCACGCCACGACCCTGGGTGATGTAGCCGACGATTGCGTCTCCTGGCAACGGCTGGCAGCAGCCGGCCATCTGGGTCATCAGATTGCCCACGCCCTGGATCTGGATGTCGCCGCGCTTGCCGGGCTTGTAGCCGGTGGCCTTGCGCGGGATCAGTTCCAACTGTTCGTTGCCGCGCTCCGGCTCCACCAGTTGCTGGGCCAGGTTGACCAGTTGCGCCAGGCGCAAGTCGCCGGCACCGAGGGCGGCGAACATGTCTTCGGCGGTTTTCATGTTGGCCCTTTCGGCCAGCTTGTCGAAATCCACCTGCGGCAGGCCCAGGCGACTGAGCTCGCGCTCGAGCAGGGTCTTGCCGGCGGCGACGTTCTGGTCGCGAGCCTGCAACTTGAACCAGTGAACGATTTTCGCCCGCGCTCGCGATGTAGTGATGTAGCCCAGGTTCGGGTTCAGCCAGTCGCGGCTCGGCGTGCCGTGTTTACTGGTGATGATCTCGACCTGCTCACCGGTTTGCAGGCTGTAGTTGAGCGGCACGATCCGCCCGTTGATCTTGGCCCCACGGCAGTTGTGGCCGATCTCGGTGTGGACCCGATAGGCAAAGTCCAGCGGCGTGGCGCCCTTGGGCAGGTCGATGGCATGGCCGTCGGGGGTGAAGATGTAGACCCGATCCGGTTCGATATCGACCCGCAATTGTTCGGCCAGACCGCCGATGTCACCCAGTTCTTCATGCCACTCGAGCACCTGACGCAGCCAGGAGATTTTCTCTTCGTAGTGGTTGGAGCCCGACTTGACGTCGGTGCCCTTGTATTTCCAATGGGCGCAAACCCCCAGCTCGGCTTCCTCGTGCATGGCGTGGGTGCGAATCTGCACTTCCAGCACCTTGCCTTCCGGGCCGATTACCGCAGTGTGCAGGGAGCGATAGCCGTTTTCCTTCGGGTTGGCGATGTAGTCGTCGAACTCCTTGGGGATGTGCCGCCACAAGGTGTGCACGATACCCAGCGCGGTGTAGCAGTCGCGCATTTCCGGGACCAGTACGCGAACGGCGCGAACGTCGTAGATCTGGCTGAATTCCAGCCCTTTGCGCTGCATTTTGCGCCAGATCGAATAGATGTGCTTGGCCCGGCCGCTGATGTCGGCCTCCACACCGGTGGCCTGCAACTCTTCCCTCAACTGCGTCATCACATCCGTGATGAAGCGCTCGCGATCCAGACGCCGCTCGTGCAGCAACTTGGCGATCTGCTTGTACTGGTCGGGCTCCAGGTAGCGGAAAGACAGGTCCTCCAGTTCCCACTTGATGTGGCCGATGCCAAGGCGATGGGCCAGGGGCGCGTAGATGTCGAACACTTCCCGGGCGACGCGGTTGCGCTTTTCGTCGTCGGCGGATTTCACAGCACGGATCGCGCAGGTTCGCTCAGCCAGTTTGATCAGAGCGACGCGCACGTCGTCGACCATGGCCACCAGCATCTTGCGCAGGTTCTCCACCTGGCCCTGGGTGCCCAGGACCATGGACTGGCGCGGACTGAGACTGGCACTGATAGCCGCCATGCGCAGCACGCCGTCAATCAGCTTGGCGACCACCGTGCCGAAGCGCTGGCTGACCACCGGCAATTGGATCTGCCCTTCGCGCACACCGCGGTACAGCACCGCGGCCACCAGGGAGTCCTGATCGAGCTTGAGGTCGGCGAGAATCTCGGCGATCTCAAGGCCCGTCTGAAAACTCGAGGTGCCTTCGGACCAGAGGTTCTTCGCCGCATTGTGTTGCTGTTCTGCCTCACGAGCGAACTCGCAGGCTTCTTTCAAGGCTTCGCGATCCAGTGCCGTGTCGATACTGACCGCGTGATCGAGCCAAGCCTCGAGATTGATACTGCCGTCGGTGTTGATCGGCTGGTGTGCTCTCACCTGTACCATCTTTACATACCTTCCCTATGACGCAGATTCAATGCGTCAACAACGCTGACCTTCGTTGCCCGTGTCCCCGCCCAGGGCTATGGCGGTTGGCACGAACGGGTCAGTCGGACAAGCCATCCTGGCTCGCTTCAAATAACGCCATGGCCTCGACATGTGCCGTCTGAGGAAACATATCGAGAATCCCGGCACGTTTTAACCGGTAGCCCTGCTTGATCAATTCGACCGTGTCCCGGGCCAAAGTTGCCGGGTTGCACGATACATATACCAACCGCCTGGCACCCAGGGATGCCAGTTTGCGCACCACCTCGAAAGCACCGTCGCGGGGTGGGTCCAAGAGTACCGCAGAAAAGCCTTCGCCGACCCATTCAACACCCGACAACGGCTGGGATAAATCGGCCTGAAAAAAGGCAGTGTTATTCAAATTGTTGCTGACCGCGTTGGCCGCCGCGCGGTCCACCATGGCCTGTACACCTTCCACCGCCACCACTTGGCGCACAGCCTTGGCCAGGGGCAAGGCAAAGTTGCCCAGACCGCAGAACAAGTCCAGCACCCGCTCCTCGGCGCGGGGCGCGAGCCAATCCAGGGCTTGGGCCACCATCGCCTCGTTGACCCCGGCGTTGACCTGGATGAAATCTCCCGGCCGGTAAGCCAGCTCCAGGTCCCAGGCCTCAAGGCGATAACCCAGCGTCTGTCCCGGTTCGACCGGCTGCGGCTCGCCTTCACCTTGCAGCCACAACTGGGCTTGGTGGGCGGCGCAGAAATCCTTGAGGATCGTCAGGTCAGGGCCCGACAGTGGCGACATGTGCCGCAGCAACACCGCCATGGACGAGCCAGCGAACAATTCCACATGCCCCAGCGCCTGGGGCTTGCTCAGGCGACGGAGCATCTCCGGCAAGCGGTTCATGATCGGCTGCAAGGGCTGTACCAGTACCGGGCAATCGCCGATGGCAACGATGTCCTGGCTGCCGACAGCACGAAAGCCGACCTCAAGCTTTTTCGCCTTCTGGTCCCAGCGCACCGCCACCCGGGCGCGACGCCGGTAACCGAGTTCCGGCCCGCTCAATGGCGCGGCCCATTCATCCGGCTGCACGCCGGCGACCCGCGACAACTGCTCGGCGAGCATGCGCTGTTTCAGGGCGAGTTGTTCATCGTGGGGCAAATGCTGGACGCTGCAACCGCCGCAGCGACCGGCATGGGCGCACGGCGCCGCGCGGCGCAGTTCACTGGACAGGAACACCCGCTCAGTGCGGGCCTCGACCACTTTGCCATGGGCTCCAAGCACCCGCGCCTCGACCTCTTCGCCGGCCAGTGCACCGATCACAAACCAGGTACGCCCGTCCAGAAAGGAGATGCCCCGACCATCGTTGGCCAAGCGTTCGATGGTCAAGCGCTGCTTCTTTCCGGTAGGCACCTGCGGGGCCCGGCTTCCGCCGCTGGGCTGGAAGCGCAGACCTCTTTCTTGCTTGGCCATCAGTTGGGCGCGTCGAAAATGCCGGTCGACAGGTAGCGGTCGCCTCGGTCGCAGATAATCGCGACAATCACCGCGTTTTCAACCTCCTGGGACAAGCGCAGCATGCCCGCCACGGCACCGCCCGAAGACACGCCGCAAAAGATGCCTTCTTCACGGGCCAGACGCCGGGTGATGTCCTCGGCCTCGCTCTGGGCCATGTCGATAATGCGGTCCACGCGATCGGCCTGGTAGATCTTCGGCAGATATTCCTCGGGCCAACGACGGATGCCGGGAATGGCCGAGCCTTCCATCGGTTGCAAGCCGATGATCTGCACGTTCGGGTTCTGTTCTTTCAAATAGCGCGAGGTGCCCATGATGGTGCCGGTGGTGCCCATCGAGCTGACGAAATGGGTGATGGTGCCGTCGGTCTGACGCCAGATCTCGGGGCCGGTGGAAGTGTAGTGGGCTTCGGGATTGTCACCGTTGGCGAACTGGTCGAGCACCTTGCCGCGACCCTCGGCTTGCATACGCTCGGCCAGGTCCCGTGCGCCTTCCATGCCTTCGTCTTTGCTCACCAGGATCAATTCGGCGCCATAGGCGGTCATCGCGGCCTTGCGCTCGGCACTGGAGTTGTCGGGCATGATCAGGATCATCTTGTAGCCCTTGATCGCCGCCGCCATGGCCAGGGCGATGCCGGTGTTACCGGAAGTCGCCTCGATCAGCGTATCGCCGGGCCGGATCTGCCCACGCAATTCGCCACGGGTGAGCATCGACAGCGCCGGCCGGTCCTTGACCGAACCCGCCGGGTTATTCCCTTCGAGCTTGAGCAAAAGCGTGTTGCTGGTAACGCCAGGCAGGCGCTGCAAACGAACCAGCGGAGTGTTGCCGACGCAATCGGCGATAGTGGGGTACTGCACGGTCATGGCGTATTCGCAATCCGGACTGCGGGGGCGCCTATCATACCGGCAAACCTTGCCAGGCCATATCACGCAAAGTGTGGTGGTTATGGCTTATGGGAATAAGCAGCGAAAGCGGGCTGCAAGCGGCAACTCAGCAATCATGCACACTTAGGGCGAGTTGATTGAATTGAAGGTATCGCCGAGGCACGGCAACCGGCAAGACCGATGCACGGCGACATGAATTTTACAAAGATTGCCCGCCCGCAAATCGCTACACTGCGCAGGTATTGCGTGCCGGATGCGCGCAAAGCTCAAACAGACCGCTGGATGCAGGAGAAAAGTGTGCTCAAGAAACTGGGAATCAAAGGCCGCGTGCTGTTGCTGACCCTGTTGCCGACCAGCCTGATGGCGCTGGTCCTGGGCGGCTATTTCACCTGGATGCAGCAATCGGACTTGCACGCCCAGTTGCTGCAACGTGGCGAAATGATCGCCGAACAGCTGGCGCCGCTGGTCGCCCCGGCCATGAGCAACCAGAACACCGATCTGCTGGAGCGGATTGCCACCCAGTCCCTCGAGCAAACGGACGTGCGCGCCGTGACCTTCCTGGCCCCTGATCGCACATCGCTGGCCCACGCCGGCCCGACCATGCTCAACCGCGCCCCGGAGGGCAACAGCACCCAACTGCTGCAACGCACCGGCCACGACGCCACGCGCTACCTGTTGCCGGTATTCGGCAAGCACCGCAACCTGGCGGGCGAGCTGATCCCCGAAGAAGCCGATCGGCTGTTGGGTTGGGTCGAGCTGGAGTTGTCCCACAGCGGCATGCTGCTGCGCGGTTATCGCAGCCTGTTCGCCAGCCTGCTGTTGATCGCCGCCGGCCTGTGCCTGACTGCACTGCTGGCGTTGCGCATGGGTCGCACGATCAACCGGCCACTGAGCCAGATCAAGCACGCCGTGGCGCAACTCAAAGATGGTCACCTGGAAACCCGTCTGCCACCTCTGGGCAGCCAGGAACTGGATGAGCTGGCGTCGGGCATCAATCGCATGGCCAGCACCTTGCAGAACGCCCAGGAAGAATTGCAGCACAGCATCGACCAGGCCACTGAAGACGTGCGCCAGAATCTGGAAACCATTGAGATCCAGAACATCGAACTGGACCTGGCCCGCAAGGAAGCCCTGGAAGCGAGCCGGATCAAGTCCGAATTCCTGGCGAACATGAGCCATGAAATCCGTACACCGCTCAACGGCATCCTCGGCTTCACCCATCTGCTGCAGAAAAGCGAATTGACCCCGCGTCAGCTCGATTACCTGGGCACCATTGAAAAATCCGCCGACAGCCTGCTGGGCATCATCAACGAAATCCTCGATTTCTCGAAGATCGAGGCCGGCAAACTGGTGCTCGACAACATTCCATTCAACCTGCGGGACTTGCTGCAGGACACCCTGACCATCCTCGCCCCCGCCGCCCACGCCAAACAACTGGAGTTAGTGAGCCTGGTCTACAGGGACACCCCCCTGTCGCTGGTGGGTGATCCGCTACGCCTCAAGCAGATCCTGACCAACCTGGTGAGCAATGCGATCAAGTTCACCCGCGAAGGCACCATCATCGCCCGCGCCATGATGGAAGACGAGCACGACGACAGCGTGCAACTGCGCATCAGCATTCAGGACACCGGCATCGGCCTGTCGAACCAGGACGTTCGGGCCCTGTTCCAGGCGTTCAGCCAAGCCGACAACTCCTTGTCCCGGCAACCGGGGGGCACCGGCCTGGGCCTGGTGATTTCCAAGCGTCTGGTGGAGCAGATGGGTGGCGAAATCGGCGTGGACAGTACGCCGGGCGAAGGCTCGGAGTTCTGGATCAGCCTGCGCCTGCCCAAGACCCGTGACGACGCCGAGGATTTGCCGGGCCCGCCGTTACTGGGTCGGCGCGTAGCGGTGCTGGAAAACCATGAACTGGCCCGTCAGGCCCTGCAACACCAGCTTGAGGACTGCGGCCTGCTGGTGACGCCGTTCAACACTCTGGAAAACCTGACCAACGGTGTGACCGTCGCCCACCAGACCGATCAGGCGATCGACCTGGCCGTGCTGGGCATCACCAGCAACGACATGCCGCCGGAACGTCTCAGCCAGCACATCTGGGATCTTGAGCACCTGGGCTGCAAGGTACTGGTGCTGTGCCCCACCACCGAACAGACGCTGTACCACCTCTCCGTGCCCAACCCCCACAGCCAATTGCAGGCCAAACCAGCCTGCACCCGCAAGTTGCGCCGCTCGCTTTCCGACCTGGTCAACCCGCGCCCGCCCCGCAACGAACCCAACGAACCGGTGAGCAGCCGCGCGCCCAAAGTGCTGTGCGTGGACGACAACCCGGCCAACCTGCTGCTGGTGCAAACGCTGCTCGAAGACATGGGCGCCAAGGTGCTGGCGGTGGAGAGCGGTTATGCCGCGGTCAAGGCGGTGCAAAAGGAGACCTTCGACCTGGTGCTGATGGACGTCCAGATGCCCGGCATGGACGGTCGCCAGAGCACCGAGGCGATCCGCCAATGGGAAAGCGAGCGGCATTGTACGCCGCTGCCGATCGTCGCCCTCACCGCCCACGCCATGGCCAACGAAAAACGCGCCCTGCTGCAAAGTGGCATGGATGACTACCTGACCAAGCCCATCAGCGAACGGCAACTGGCCCAGGTAGTGCTTAAATGGACCGGCCTGGCCCTGCGTAACCAGGCGCCGGACCGGAACGCCGATGCTCAGGGCGGCAGCGAACTGCTGGTGCTCGATCATGAAGAAGGCCTGCGCCTGGCCGCCGGTAAGGCCGATCTGGCGGCGGACATGCTGGCGATGCTGCTGGCGTCCCTGGAAGCCGACCGCGAAGCGATTCGCCAGGCCAGCGAGGCCAATGATCACAGCGCCCTGATCGAACGGGTTCACCGCCTGCATGGCGCCACTCGCTACTGCGGCGTACCGCAATTGCGCGCCGCCTGCCAGCGCAGCGAGACCCTGCTCAAGCAACAGGACCCCAAGGCCGAGGCCGCCCTGCAGGAACTGGAGCGTGCCATCGACCGCCTGGCCAACGAGGCACGCATCAGCGCCTGATCCAGGGCAATAGCCCAAAACCCAGGATCAAGGAAAATCCAAGCTCCTACCCCGACCGTAGGAGCTGCCGAGCGACCTTCGGCAGCCCCTACCGCGTTCACCTACTCAGCGCCAGGAGGCCGCCATGCGCGCAATTCTTTTCAGCAGCCAGACCTACGACCGCGACAGTTTCAGTAAAGCCCCGGCACCCGCAGGCCTTGAACTGCAGTTTCAGCCAGCACGCCTGAACCTCGACACCGTGGCCCTGGCCGAACACCATGAAGTGGTGTGCGCCTTCATCAACGATGACCTGAGCGCCCCAGTGCTGGAGCGACTGGCAAACGGCGGCACGCGGCTGATCGCCCTGCGCTCGGCCGGCTACAACCATGTCGACCTGGCCGCCGCCAAACGGCTGGGGTTGAGTATCGTCCGGGTGCCGGCGTATTCGCCCCATGCCGTGGCCGAACATGCCGTGGCGCTGGTCCTGGCCCTCAATCGCTGCTTGCATCGCGCTTACAACCGTACCCGGGACGGCAATTTCAGCCTCCATGGGCTGACCGGTTTCGACCTGGTGGGCAAGACGGTTGGCGTGATCGGCACCGGGCAGATCGGCGCGACGTTCGCGCGGATCATGGCCGGCTTCGGCTGCCGCTTATTGGCCTACGATCCGGCCCCCAACCCGCAGGTCCAAGCCCTGGGCGCCCATTACCTACCCCTGGCTGATCTGCTGACGCAAGCGCAGATCATCAGCCTGCATTGCCCGCTCAACGAGCAGAGCCGACACTTGATCAACGCCGATTCATTGGCTGCCATGCAGCGTGGCGCGATGCTGATCAACACCGGACGCGGCGGCCTGGTGGACACACCCGCCTTGATCGAGGCATTGAAAAGCGGTCAGTTGGGCTATTTGGGGCTGGATGTCTATGAGGAAGAAGCGCAACTGTTCTTCGAGGACCGCTCCGACCTGCCCTTGCAGGATGATGTGCTGGCCCGGTTGCTGACTTTCCCCAACGTGGTGGTCACCGCGCATCAGGCCTTCCTGACCCATGAAGCGTTGGCCGCCATCGCCGCGACAACCCTGGACAACATCGCCGCCTGGGCCGCTGGCACTCCACAAAACCTGGTGGACAGCTGAGCAGCTCTATCAGTCAACACAACAACTCTGTGGGAGCGGGCTTGCTCGCGAAAGCAGTGTGTCAGTCGGCCAATGTATTACAGACAAATCGCCTTCGCGAGCAAGCCCGCTCCCACGGGTGGCGTTTCGTCGGCAAAACCCGTGGCTGCCATCCCAACCCATAGCCCGTGCTAGCATATCGCGCCTATCTGGAGGACCCATGGCCGAACACGATTTCCGCTACACCCTGATGAACCCGCAACACACCCTGACCGAAGTCCGCGCCCTGGCGCCGGGCCGCTATCAGGTCACCGGCAACGGCGGTTCGATCCAGGCCAACGATGTGCTGCTCGTCACCCTCAAAGGCAGCAAGGACTTGTCCATGCGCCTGACCGTGGACACCGTTCGGCACTTGCTCAAGCCCATGGGTCAATGGACCGCCATGACCACCGGCCCGGTGTTCGGCGAACTGGCGATCCACACCTGGCAGGTCAACTGCGACCGCTGCGCCAAGCAACTGAGCTTTGAATTTGCCGTCGACGCCAAACTCGGCGTCAAGGCGCAGAAACCGGCCGCTACCGCGCGCATTGCCGAGCTGGGCTGGACCACCGTCGGTGAAAAACACGTGTGCCCAACATGCCAGGAAGCCGCCTGATGAAACGCCTGGCCCTGGCCGCGCTGATCGGCGCCGGCCTGATAGGTTGCGCCGCCGAGCCGGTGCAACTGCAGCAGGACCGCAGCTACATCCTGGAATGGATTGGCGAACGGCCATTGATGGACTACAGCAACCTGACCATCACCCTCGGGGACGACGGTCGGGCCTACGGCAACGGCGGCTGTAACCACTGGTTCGCGCCCTACACCCTGGAAGGCCACCGTTTGAGCTTCGGCAAGATCGGCAGCACCCGCAAACTCTGCGCCCCGGCGCTGATGGAGCAGGAAGCACGCTTCTTGCGGGCGCTGGAAAAGGTTGAACGCTGGGACGTGTCGCCCACCGAACAGATGCGCTTCTGGCCGGCCCAGGGCAAGCCACTGCGGTGGTGGTTGGAGGAAGGTTGAGACCCGAACTACGACGAGATCCCTTGTGGCAAGGGGATTTATCCCCGCTGGGCCGCGAAGCAGCCCCAAGATCTATATGCCACTGTGGTGTGTCAGACGGAACGCAGAGGGGCCGCTGCGCGCCCCGGCGGGGATAAATCCCCTCGCCACAAGGTATCCATCCTAGCCCCACAGGTGGTTATTTGAACGCCTGCAACGCCTCAAGCTTGGCCATCACCCCCGCCGCCGTTTGTTCCCCCAGCATCTGCTCGCGCACCTTGCCCTGGTTGTCGATGATGTAAGTCACCGGCAACCCTTCGCTGCGCGGGATATCAAAAAAGTCGGCCGGGTCCCGAGCCAGCACGGTGAAACGGATGCCCATCTTCTCGCTGGCGCTCTTGAGTTCCTCGCCCTGAACCTGGTCGAAATTGACGCCGAATACGCCGATATTGCGTCCCTTGAGTTGGTCGGCCAAAGTGTTGAACTCTGGAATTTCGGTGCGGCACGGCGCGCACCATTCGGCCCAGTAATTGAGCACCACCCACTGTTTGTCCAGTCGTTGCGCGGCGATGGCCTGACCGTTCTGGTCAACCCCGTAGTCATTCCCGCAGCCGGCGAGCAACAAAATCCCCATGAATGTCAGTGCCGTCGTCAATCGCCTTGCCATGTGCCAATCCTTGTAGTGAATGTGAACGTCGGCGCGGGCCACCGTTTTCGAACGCGCCAGTCTCAGGTGCCCGGTACCTCGCGACACAGTAGAATAGCCGCCACCTTACGCAAGATGCGACCCGCTCATGACCGATCTGACGCTTTATCACAACCCGCGCTGCTCCAAATCCCGCGGCGCGCTGGAACTGTTGGAGGCCCGTGGCCTGACGCCCACCGTGGTCCGCTACCTGGAAACCCCGCTCGACGCAGCGCAGTTGGAACACCTGTTGGCCAAGCTCGGCATCACCGCCCGGCAACTGCTGCGCACCGGCGAGGACGAATACAAGAGCCTGAACCTGGCCGATGAAAACCTGAGCCAGTCCCAATTGATCGCCGCCATCGCCGCCCACCCCAAACTCATGGAGCGGCCGATTCTGGAAACCGCTGACAAAGCTGTGATCGGGCGCCCGCCGGAGCAGATCCTGGAGATCCTGCCGT
This sequence comes from Pseudomonas hefeiensis, assembly GCF_030687835.1. Classification (NCBI taxonomy): domain Bacteria; kingdom Pseudomonadati; phylum Pseudomonadota; class Gammaproteobacteria; order Pseudomonadales; family Pseudomonadaceae; genus Pseudomonas; species Pseudomonas hefeiensis. The sequence continues at coordinate 1,602,658 of NZ_CP117449.1, read as the reverse complement.
GAGCACGCCGTACATTCTGGTGTTGTATTACAGCCGCAGTGGCTCCACCAACGAAATGGCCCGGCAGATCGCTCGTGGCATCGAGCAGGCCGGGCTGGAAGCCCGGTTGCGTACGGTGCCGGCGATTTCCGCCGAGTGCGAAGCGGTATCGCCGGACATTCCCGAGCAAGGCCCGCTGTACGCTACCCTTGATGATCTGAAAAACTGCGCCGGCCTGGCCCTGGGCAGTCCGACCCGTTTCGGCAACATGGCCGCACCGCTGAAGTACTTTCTCGATGGCACCAGCAACCTGTGGCTGACCGGCGCCCTGGTGGGCAAACCGGCGGGTGTGTTCACGTCCACCGCGAGCCTGCATGGCGGCCAGGAAACCACCTTGCTGTCGATGATGCTGCCGCTGTTGCACCACGGCATGTTGATCACCGGCCTGCCCTACAGCGAGTCGGCCTTGCTCGAAACCGAGGGCGGGGGCACGCCTTACGGCCCGAGTCATCACGCCGGGGCCGACGGTAAAAGTGGCTTGAACGAACATGAAGTCGCGCTGTGCCGGGCACTGGGTTTACGCCTGGCGAAAACCGCACTACTGCTGGAGAACGGCCGTGGCTAAGAAGCCAAAAATCCTGCCGCCCATCCACTGGCTGGAACCACGGGTACGCATCGCCCGGGTCCTGAGCCTGCTGTGTTTTTTCGGCCTGGTGGGGCTGCTCTGTGTGTATTACCTGCTGATTGCCGACCTGCACGGCGCGCGCCCCTGGGTGATTCTGCTGATCGAACTGGTGCCGCTGTTGATACTGGCGCCAGGCATGATCAGCGGCAGCCCCCGCGGGCATTCGTGGATGTGCTTTGTGGTGAACCTGTATTTCATCAAGGGCGCGCTGGCGGCCTATGACCCGAACCGACAGATGTTCGGTTTGCTGGAAATGACGGCGAGCGTGGCGGTGTTCTGCTCGGCCCTGCTGTATGTGCGCTGGCGGTTCCAGTTGAACCGGCGGTTGGCTGGGGAAGGCGAGATTTCCGTCGCCTGATAGATGGCTATCGCGAGCAGGCTCGCTCCCACAGGGGATCTGTGAACGCCACAAATCTCATGTGGGAGCGAGCCTGCTCGCGATGCGGTCTCAATGATTGACGGTATACGCCAGCATCATCGAAATCTGGCTCATCGGCCGTCCACCGCTCTGTTCATGCCACTGGTTGAAGGCGTTTTGCACCGTCGCCAGATCCCGCAGGCTGGTGGGGACTTTGTCGATGATGTTCTGCGCATTGAGCGCGGCCACCACGTCATAACTGGGCACGAAGGTGTCCTTGCCCATCATCCGCAGGAAACGCGGAGCCGACAGACCGCCCAGTTGATGGCCGTGCTTTTTCAGGTAGGTCCACAGGCCGACGATGTCGGTCACCGGCCAGTCAGCGATCAGCGCGCCGAAGCTGCCTTTTTCATGGGCCACGTCCAGTATGAGTTGCGCGTTGCGCGGCACACTTTTGAGCTTGCCCAAGTGGCGAATGATCCGCGCGTCCTGCATCAGCCGCTCCAGGTGCTCGGCGCTCATCAGCACGACTTTTTCCGGATCGAACTTGAAAAACACTTCCTCGAACGCCGGCCACTTGGCGTCCACCAGGCTGTGCTTGAGCCCGGCGCGAAATACTCGCAAAGCCATGGTCGAGAGGTAACGGTCGTCGCTGATCTTGCGCAGTTGAGCCGGGGTCTTGGGAACAGGCAGGTGAGCTTCCAGTTCAGCCGCCGAACCGAAGCGGTTCAGACAATACTCATGCAGCCACTTGTAATCGCGCATGCCCTCTCCTGGGGTCGGAAATGAAAACGGCGCTCCAACTGGCCTGGCCACGAGCGCCGTGAATAGGAGCCGCTGAGCTCGTCAGAGGTTCACCACGTTGACGAATCGCGGCGTGGCGCTTTCGTCAATGCGCAGGTTGGTGAAGTCGAACAGGTTGCGGTCCGCCAGTTGCGACGGAACAACGTTCTGCAAGCCGCGGAAAATGCTCTCGGTGCGCCCCGGGGTCTTGCGCTCCCACTCCTGCAACATCTCCTTGACCACCTGGCGTTGCAGGTTTTCCTGGGAGCCGCACAGGTTGCAAGGGATGATCGGGAACTGCTTGAAGTCCGAATAGGCCTGGATGTCTTTCTCGTTGCAGTAGGCCAGCGGGCGGATCACCACGTTGCGCCCGTCATCGGCACGCAACTTGGGCGGCATGGCTTTGAGCGAGCCGTTGTAGAACATGTTCAGGAAAAAGGTCTCGACGATGTCGTCGCGGTGGTGCCCCAGGGCCATCTTGGTCGCGCCGATCTGGTCGGCAAAGGTGTAGAGCGTGCCGCGACGCAAGCGTGAGCACAGCGAGCAGGTGGTCTTGCCTTCCGGAATCAGTTCCTTGACCACCGAATAGGTGTCTTTCTCGACGATGTGATATTCCACGCCCAGCGACTCAAGGTAGGCCGGCAGCACGTGCTCGGGGAAACCTGGCTGCTTCTGGTCCATGTTCACCGCGACGATGTCGAACTTGATCGGCGCAACCTTCTGCAAATGCATCAGCACATCAAGCAAGGTGTAGCTGTCCTTGCCGCCGGACAGGCAGACCATGACCTTGTCGCCGTCTTCAATCATATTGAAATCAGCGACCGCCTCACCGGCCTGGCGGCGCAGGCGCTTTTGCAGTTTGTTCTGGTTGACCGTAAGAGTGCCCATGACGCGAAATCCGTGAGGTGTGACGAAAGGCCGGCATTTTACGCAAAAAATCCGCCGTCGGCGAAGGCTGATGACATGCGCTTTTGTGGCGAAGGCCTTGTGGGAGCAAAGCTTGCTCGCGAAAAAGACGCCTGGGTTTCTGAAAGACCGCACCGCTTCCATCGCGGGCAAGCCTTGCTCCCACAATGGCCTCGTCACAAAAGGAATTCTTTGCCAATGGCGATGTACACAGACCCATCGGCGATTAACACCGTCGCCTACAGCGCGATTTGCTCTAAGCCACCCATCCCCCTCGAGGTAACTCCTTTCTATACTGCGACATAAGGTCGCACACACTTACAGACCTGTACTTACTCGGCCGTTTGGCCCGTAGGCGCTCCGTTGGGGGGCGATGGCAATAACAAAGGAGTGACTGACTATGATCCATCATGTCGTGGGGCTCTTTACCCACCCTGATCAAGAATGGAAAGAAATCCGTGGCGATCAGGAGGAAAGCATCAGCCACATGTACCTCACCCATACGTTGATCCTGGCGGCCATTCCCGCGGTATCGGCGTTTATCGGCACCACGCAGGTGGGATGGGTCATCGGCAACCGGCCACCGGTGATGCTGACCCAGGAAAGTGCGCTGTGGATGACCATCATGTCGTACCTCGCCATGTTGGGCGGCGTGGCGGTGATGGGCGCCTTCGTGCACTGGATGGCACGCACCTATGATGCCAACCCGAGCCTGGCGCGCTGCGTCGCGTTCGCCACCTACACCGCGACACCTTTGTTCATTGGCGGACTGGCGGCGCTTTATCCGCACATGTGGCTGGGGATGATCGTCGGTACGGCGGCGATCTGCTACACGGTCTACCTGCTGTATGTGGGCCTGCCGACCTTCATGAATATTCCTCAGGACGAGGGTTTCCTGTTTTCCAGCTCGGTGCTTGCCGTGGGCCTGGTGGTGCTGGTGGCTATCATGGCGTTCACGGTGATTGTCTGGGGGCTGGGCGTCGGTCCGGTGTATACCAGCTGAAACGTTCGAACCCGCTCAGGGTTCTCTCCTGAAAACAAAGCACTATCTGCCAATACAGGCCGCCGCAAGGCGGCCTTCCTGTGTTTGGCGCTGTCGAAAACGACCACTGGGCGTCTGGGCGATTCGCAATGGCCGACGCTTGCGGCATACTCGAGCCTCTGGAGACCCGTACAGCATGCTTGAGCAACTCAATACCCGCGTCGAAGAGTGTTACCAACAAGCCGAAACCTTTTTCAAACGTCCTTTCAAACGCCCCGTGGTCAGCTTCAAATTGCGTGGCCAGAAGGCCGGTGTCGCGCACCTGCATGAAAATCTGCTGCGCTTCAATCCACAGTTGTACCGGGAAAACGCCGAAGATTTTCTCAAGCAGACCGTCGCCCACGAGGTCGCGCACCTGATTGCCCATCAACTGTTTGGCGAACGTATTCAGCCCCATGGCGAAGAGTGGCAACTGATCATGCGCGGCGTGTACGAACTGCCGCCCAACCGCTGCCATACCTACGAGATCAAACGCCGCAGCGTGACTCGCTACATCTACAAATGCCCCTGCGACGGCAGCGACTTTCCCTTCTCGGCCCAGCGCCACAGCCTGGTGCGCCAGGGGCGCCGCTATTTGTGCCGCAGTTGCCGCAATACCTTGGTGTTCAGTGGGGAGACTCGGGTGGAGTAGCTGGTTTCTGTGGTGTCTGGGCTGGCCTCATCGCGAGCAGGCTCGCTCCCACAAGGGTTTTGTGAGCGCCATAGATCCAGTGTGGGAGCGAGCCTGCTCGCGATGAGGCCCGAAAGAACACTACAAAACCACCCCGGCATCACGCAATTGAGCAATCCGCTCAACACTAAACCCCAACTCCCCCAACACCTGATCGGTGTGCGCTCCCAGCCCCGCGCCAATATACCGAGGCTCGGGCAAGCCTTGCGAGAACTTCAACGGACAGGCCATCTGCGCCTGGCTCGAGCCATCGCCACGCGGCACCTGGATCACGACGTCCCGAGCCGCTAACTGGGGATGCCTGAGTGTTTCTTCCAGACTCAACACCGGTTCGACGCAAGCATCAATCCCCGCAAACAACCGGCAAAGCTCGGCGAAATCATGCTTCTCGAATTCGGCCTGCAGTTGCTGCTTTAGCTGCCGTTGCTGATCTGGATCGGGCGACAGCCCCTGGGTCGCCAGTTCCGGCCGTCCCAGGGCCTCGCACAACGCCTGCATGAAGACCGGCTCCAGGCTGCCCACCGACATCCAACGGCCATCCCTCGTGCGGTAATAGTCATAGAAGCTGCCACCGTTGAGCATCTGGTTTTCCCACTCGGGTTCCACGCCGCAGGCCAGATAACCCGCGCCGGCCAGAGCGTTGAGGCTAAACACACAGTCGGTCATGCTCACGTCCAGATGCTGGCCGTGCCCCGTTTGCTGACGGGCGATCACCGCCGCCAATAACCCGATCACCCCGTGCAGTGAACCACCGGCGATGTCCGCCGCCTGGATGCCCAGCGGCAATGGCCCGGCGTCGGCACGACCGGTATGGCTGGCCAGCCCCGCCAGGGCCAGGTAGTTGATGTCGTGGCCGGCCCGGTTCTTGTAGGGCCCTGTCTGGCCGTAGCCGGTGATGGACACGTAGATCAATCGGGGATTGATCGCCTTCAAGGCTTCGTACCCCAGGCCCAGCCGCTCCATCACGCCGGGGCGGAACTGTTCCAGCAGGATGTCGTGGTCGCCCAGCAACTGCTTGATCACCTCCAGCGCCGCCGGCTGCTTGAGGTCCAGGGCCAGGCTGCGTTTGTTGCGGTTGAGGTAGGCATGGCTGGCCGAGACGCCCTGATCATGGGGCGGCAGTATGCGCAACAGGTCCGGGCGGGTCGGCGACTCGATGCGCAATACCTCGGCCCCCATGTCCGCCAGCAACAGCGAGGCGAACGGACCGGGCAGCAGCGTCGAGAAGTCCAGAACCTTGAGCGATGCCAGTGGGCCTTGCATGGGCGATCTCCGAGGGGTGATGCCCTCAAGACTAGGCAGGGGTTGGCGGTGGGGCAATTACCGCAGGTGTCAGTCTGGCTGACCATTGCGCTCAAGGCTGTCACAGATCCTTGTGGCGACGCTGGGCTGTGGGAGCAAAGCTTGCTCGCGAAACAGGCGCCTCGATTCCTGAAAGACCGCATCGCCTGCATCGCGGGCAAGCCTTGCTCCCACAGAGTGTGGGATAAATCCCCTCGCCACAAAGGAGTCGCGCCAGCCTTGAGAACTCGGGCCCATGAAAAAACCCGCCGAAGCGGGTTTTTTATTGCTGCGAAAGGTTACTTCACAGCCGCTGGAGTTGGGCCTTCGGCCACGCCCAGGTCATCTTCTTCACGGGTATCGGAGATGCCGCGACCGCCGGAAGCCAGTTCACGCTGCAACTGGTCTTCGTCCAGCTCCTTGACCCACTTGGCAACCACGAGGGTGGCGACAGCATTGCCCACCAGGTTGGTCAGGGCGCGGGCTTCGGACATGAAGCGGTCGATACCCAGGATCAGCGCCAGGCCGGCCACCGGCAGGTGACCCACGGCCGACAGGGTCGCCGCCAGCACGATGAAACCGCTACCCGTCACGCCGGCAGCACCTTTGGACGACAGCAGCAGCACCAGCAACAGGGTGATCTGGTGAGTCAGGTCCATCTGAGTGTCGGTGGCCTGGGCGATGAACACCGCAGCCATGGTCAGGTAGATCGAAGTGCCGTCGAGGTTGAACGAGTAGCCGGTCGGGATCACCAGACCCACCACGGATTTTTGTGCGCCCAGACGTTCCATCTTGATCAGCATGCGTGGCAGGGCCGATTCCGACGAGGAAGTGCCCAGCACGATCAGCAGTTCTTCACGGATGTAACGGATCAATTTGACGACGCTGAAGCCGTGGGCCCGGCAGATGGCGCCCAGCACCACCAACACGAACACCACGCAGGTGATGTAGAAGCAGATCATCAACTGGCCCAGTTGCACCAGCGAACCGACACCGTAGGCGCCGATGGTGAACGCCATGGCACCAAATGCACCGACGGGCGCCAGTTTCATGATCATGTTGATGATGTTGAACATCACGTGGGCGAAGCGATCGATGAAGTCCAGCACCGGCTTGCCGTAGGCACCCAGGCGATGCAGGGCGAAACCGAAGATCACCGAGAACATCAACACTTGCAGGATATCGCCGTTGGCGAACGCGCCGACGATGGTGTTCGGGATCACGTTGAGGATGAAGGCCACGATGCTCTGGTCTTTACCGGCCGAGATGTAACCGGCGATCTTGCTGGTGTCCAGGGTCGTCACGTCGATGTGCATGCCGGCGCCCGGTTGCACGACGTTGACCACGACCAGACCGATCAACAGGGCGATAGTGGAGACGACTTCGAAGTACAACAGCGCGTAGCCACCGGTCTTGCCCACCGACTTCATGTTCTGCATGCCGGCAATACCGCTGACAACAGTACAGAAGATGATCGGGGCGATGACCATTTTGATCAGCTTGATGAATCCGTCACCCAGCGGTTTGAGGGCAACGCCGGTCTGCGGATAGAAGTGACCGAGCAAAATGCCGATGGCAATGGCTACGATCACCTGGAAATACAAGGATTTGTACAGTGGCTGACGAGTCGTCATGGCAAACCTTCCTCAAGTGTCCCGTGTGACAACATCCACCTGTCGTCCACGAAACCTCAATTTCGAACCCTCCTGCATTGGAGGGATTTGTTTTGGCGGCTGCACAGCGGCAGACCTGCGGATGCCTATCGCAAGGCCCATGCCATTTTCCGGAAAATGCCTACACCCCTTGATCCGTAAGGGCTACACGTCGTTAAACACACCTGAACAGCCAGACAGAGATGGCGGATTCCCGCCCACACGGCCGTTCCCCCTCCGGGATTTGGCGGATATCCGCCTTGTCGAGCTGAAGTCCCCTGCTACCATCGGCCGCTCAATAAACGGATTCCTGCCATGCGCCAACGCACAATCGCCAGCCACTTCGCCCGCGCCGCCCTGGGTGGCGCGCGCCGGCAAGGTTTCGATTACGGTCCCTTGCTGCAACAACTGGGCATCAGCCCGGAGCTGTTGGACGAGCCGCGAGCACGCATAGCGCCCGCGCAGTTCGCCAGCCTGTTGCAGGCGCTGCGGCTGGCACTGGGGGATGAGTATCTGGGGTTTGGTCTGGCCCCGAGTAAACCCGGGACGTTTGCCATGATGTGCCACGCGTTGATCCACTGTCGGACCCTGGGCAAGGCCCTTCAGCGCGGGTTGTTGTTTTACAGCCTGTTCCCGGACGCTCCGAGCCTGACACTTGAGGCGGAAGGGGACCGGGTGCGCCTGAGCCTGGATGAATCCACACTGCGCGACCCCGACCATTTCCTGGCCGAAAGCCTGCTGGTGATCTGGCATCGCCTCGGCAGTTGGCTGATCGGCCAGCGGATCGGTCTGGAACAGGCGACATTCAGCTATGCCAAGCCGGCCCATGGGGCCGAGTACGATCTGTTGTTCCCCTGCCCGCTGGTGTTCCAGGCGCAACGTTGCAGCCTGTTGTTCCACAGTCGCTACCTGGACATGCCGTTGCTGCAGGACGAACGAACCCTCAAACACTTTCTCGAACACTCCCCCGCCGACCTGCTGTCACGCCCTGACGATGGCAACAGCCTGAGCAGCCAGCTACGCCGCCTGCTCAGCCGCGACGCCGCACGCTGGCCGGACCTGGACACCGTCGCCGCGCATTTGCACATCAGTCCGCAGACGTTGCGCCGGCATCTGCGGGAGGAAGGCACCAGCTTCCAGGAACTCAAGGATCAGTTGCGGCGGGATATCGCCATCTACCATCTGGGACGCGCGGACCTGTCGTTGCAGCAGATTGCCGAACAGCTGGGGTTCTCTGAACCGTCGGCGTTCCACCGGGCGTTCAAGAAATGGACGGGGGTAACGCCGGGGGCTTATCGGGAGCAGGAGAGTTGATGGAGGGGTTGCTGATTTTCAGTGGACACACCACCGCGCTCCGCCCAGAACAACCTGTGGGAGCATGGCTTGCCCGCGATGGTGCCCTTAAGACTGCCATCGCGGGCAAGCCAGGCTCCCACAGGTCTGATTCCAGCAGGTATCCGTTAGCAGTCAAACCACCGCAAAATGAATCCGAAACGCCGCCCCGCCCAGCTCTGAGTCCCCCAGGGTCAACCGGGCGCCGTAGCTCTCGATGATGTCTTTGACCACCGCCAGCCCAATGCCCTGCCCCGGATGCTGGCGATCCAGCCGCTCGCCACGTTGCAGAATCCGTGCGCGTTGATCCGGCGGCACGCCCGGCCCGTCATCCTCGACACACAACTCAATGCCGCCGAGGGTCTGATGCACGCTGATGCGCACCTCGCCCAGGCATAGCCGATAGGCGTTTTCCAACAGATTGCCGAGCATTTCCAGCAAGGCGCCCTGCTCGATCGGCACATGGCACTGCTCCGGCAGATCGAAGCTGACGTTGACACGTTTGTCGCGATAGACCTTGTCCAGCGTATCGCACAGGCTTTGCAGCACCGGACGCAAGCGCACCTGATGGCGCACCAGACCGCTTTTGCGCAGGCTGGCGCGCTGCAACTGGTAGCCGATCTGCTGGCTCATGCGCTCGATCTGGCTTTGCAGCACCCAGGCCTGCCCACGGTCCTCGGCGCGCCGGGCCATGTCTTCACTCACGCCTTGCAGCACCGCCAGCGGGGTTTTCAGGCTATGGGCCAAGTCATCGAGGGAATCACGATAGCGGCTGCGCTGCTCCCGCTCGCCATGCAACAGGCGGTTGAGGGAGCCGGTCAGGCGCAACAGCTCCCGCGGGTGCTCGGTGCTGAGGCTTTCCCGGCTTCCGCTTTCGATTTCGTCCAGTTCCTGGCTCAGGCGCCTCAACGCGCGAAGCCCCCAGCTCAGGCCAATCCACAACAGGGCCAACAACACCACCAGCGCCGCACCGAAGCCCAGGTAGAGATTTTCCCGCAGGCCGTCGAGCGTCACTTCGTAATCGCGTACCGGTTGCAGGGTGACGAAACTGAACGCCGCGCTCTGGCCGCCGAGCAGTTTGACTTCGACGTCGTAGACAAAAAACTCCTGGCCGTTGTCTTCGCGGATACGCGCGAACTGATTGCCCTGGCCGTCGTAGCGCGGCGCGTAATTGATGTTCTCTTCCCGAGTGGCCTTGGACCGCCACACCAGGCGCCCGTCGCGATCATAGATGTAGCCCAGCAGTCGGGCGTCGGCGAGGTTGAAGCGTTCATCGGGCAATTGTGCCGGCATCTTCAACCGGTTGTTTTCCACTCGGGCAGCGGAAATGAGCGTGGTCACGTCCGACGCCAGGCGTTGTTCGATGGACTCCTGCAAGGCCAGGCTGAACGCGCCTTGCATGGCCGGCAGTAATGCGAGCATGAACAACACCGCCAGGGTCATGGCGGCCAGCATCAACCGCAGCCGTAGCGAACGAATCACTGGCAACGCTCGTTGAACAGGTAACCCAGACCACGCACGGTTTCGATCGGCTTGAAGCCGGCCGGGGCTTCCAGTTTGCGGCGCAGGCGCCCCACCAGTACTTCAATGACATTGGGGTCACGCTCGTCGTCATCCGGGTAAAGCTGCTCCATCAAGCGGTCCTTGGCGACCACCTGCTGATGATGGCGCATCAAGTATTCAAGGATGCGGTATTCATAGGCCGTCAGCGCCAATGGCTCCTCACCCAGGGACGCCTGTTTGCGATTGAGGTCCAGCAGCAACGGACCGGCCACGATGGTCGACTGGGTGAAGCCACTGGAACGGCGCAACAACGCGTTCAGGCGGGCCTCCAACTCTTCGAACTGAAACGGCTTGACCACATAGTCGTCGGCACCGGCGGCGAGGCCTTCGACCTTGTCCTGCCAGTTGCCGCGGGCGGTGAGGATCAGGATCGGGAAGGTCTTGTCCTGGGAGCGCAACCGGCGGATCAGCTCCAACCCGCTGATGCCCGGCAGGCCCAGGTCGATCACCGCCAGGTCGTGATTGAATTGCCCGACCTGATACAAGGCCTCCTCGGCATTGGCCACGGCCTGCACCACATGGCCGCTGTCGGTGAGACGGGTTTGCAGGTGATGACGCAACAAGGCTTCGTCTTCGACGACCAATAATTTCATGGGGCTCTCCCAGGCATATCGAACAATCCAGTCATGCACATCGGTTCACGAGAAGCGGTGCCGGATCGTCTTGGGCCGATCCGGCTGCCCACGCTCACCTTCCAGCCTTAGAACGTGTAGTTGGCCGAGAGATAGGTCTGGGCACTGCTGGTCAGGTCCAGCGATCCCACCTTGCCACCTGCGTGGGGGCTCATCTCGGTGCTGGCGTTGCTGCGCAGGTAACGGTAACCCAGTTCCAGCGAGGTGTTTTGCGAAACCTTCTGCAGGATGCCAGCTTGCAGGCCTACGGCGTAGCCGATATCGCTGTCACGGCTATAGCCGGGAGAGTCCTGGGTCAGTTTGGTCAGGCCCGCCGTACCGCCGCCGAACAGCTTGGTGCTGCCGGTGACCGGATAGAACATATCGTAACTGCCCAGCAGGTTTTCCTGGCGCAATTTGATGCCATTGTGAGTGCCCGAGACGTTGTCGTACGTGGCGTAGTAGCGACCCTGATCGTTTTGCCGGCCCAATCGAACGCCATAGGTGGTGTCCTTGCCGATGATACCGTCGGCGTTCGGGTGGTTGAGGTTAGCGTTCAGCGCGTCGGACTTCTTGACCTTGTCGCTGGTCTGGCCGAGGGTCAGGCTGGCGAAGTTGTCATCGGCGTGGGCCATGGCGCTGGCGCCCAGCACCGTGAAAGCCAACAGCAGAGTTTTCATGTGAGTCATGTTCAAGCTCCTGTGTAACGTGGGTGGTTTGTGAAGTCGCAGCCACGTTAACCAACCGTCCCTGAATGGCCCTTGAACGTTCTCTGAACCTGCGCTGAATGAATCGGCTAGAGTGTTCTGTCTCACTCATACTTTTTTCAAGGAGATCCGTCATGCACCGGTTGCTTGCTGTTGTACTTCTGGCCTTTAGCGCTGCGAGCCACGCCGCCATCCAGACCCAGGAGATCCCCTACACCAGTGCCGACGGCACCCAACTGATCGGCTACTACGCTTACGACGACGCGGTCAAAGGTCCGCGCCCGGGCGTGGTGGTGGTACATGAATGGTGGGGGTTGAACGATTATTCCAAGCGCCGCGCCCGTGATCTCGCGGGCCTGGGCTACAGCGCGCTGGCCATCGACATGTACGGCGACGGCAGGAACACCGAGCATCCCAAGGACGCCATGGCGTTCATGCAGGCCGCTCTCAAGGACGGCAAGGCGGCCAGTGCGCGGTTCCAGGCCGGGCTCGACCTGCTGACGAAACAGCCCCACACCGACCCGGACAAAATCGCCGCCATCGGTTACTGCTTCGGCGGCAAAGTAGTGCTGGATGCGGCGCGCCAGGGTGTTCCGCTGGCCGGCGTGGTGAGTTTCCACGGCGCACTGGTCACCAATACCCCAGCCACACCTGACAGCGTCAAGGCCAGGATCCTGGTCGAACATGGCGCGCTGGACAGCATGGTCACCCCGGACAACGTCACCGCGTTCAAGAGCGAGATGGACAAGGCCGGTGCCGACTACACGTTCGTCAACCTTGAAGGCGCCAAGCACGGCTTCAGCAATCCCGACGCCGACCGCCTGGGTCACGGTGAACATGGCGGGCCGGACATTGGCTATAACAAACAAGCCGATGAAAAGTCCTGGGCGGACATGCAGAAGTTCTTCAAGAAGATTTTTGACTGAAACCCATCCTTCAACTGAAACAACCACCTGTGGCGAGGGAGCTTGCTCTCATAGAACAAACTACAACCTGCTGATTTTTAAAAATAAAACTTTCTGCCAAACACAGTTCGGCAAGGTGGCCTCAGTTAGGCGAGTGCGCCTCCTTTGTGGCGAGGGGGTTTAGCGAAACGTCGCACCGCCCCGCTGGGCTGCGCAGCGGCCCTAAAGCAGTTAACTCAATCTTCCTGGCACACCGAGTCGCCTGGTTTTGGGGCCGCTGCGCAGCCCAACGGGGATAAATCCCCTCGCCACAGGACCAGGTTCACTGCGCGACAGCGCAGCGTCGAAGACGCGGCGGGATCTCCCTCGCCACAAAAGCCTCACCTGCTCACAATCTCCATGCCCCACTACCCAGCCTCACGCCAACCCGGCAAAATGCCGGGCATGAATGCTCTCCCCGCCCTGCCCGCATGCTGCACGCCCCTGGACGATCAATGGCTGTTGCCTCAAGTCCTGCCCGACACCCTACTGCTGAGCACCCGCTTCGATCCGTTGCTGCTGAGCGGCAATGATTTTTTGCACAGCGCCATCGAACCGCCCGCGAGCATCCAGCGTTCGGTGGCCAAGCGTCAGGCGGAATTCCTTGCCGGACGGATCTGCGCCCGGGCAGCCCTTCATCAATTGGACGGCCAGATCTGCGTGCCGGCCATCGGTGACGACCGCGCCCCGATATGGCCAGCCCATGTCAGTGGCTCGATCACCCACAGCACCGGCCGGGCAGCGGCCATCGTCGCCAGAAAACACCACTGGCAAGGGCTGGGCATGGACCTGGAAAACCTGCTCGACCCCGAGCGCGCCGAGCGCCTGGCCGGTGAAATCCTCACTCCGCCAGAACTGCTGCGCATGGCCGCAACCCGGCAAGAGGACCGGGCATTGCTGGTGACCCTGACCTTTTCAGTGAAGGAAAGCCTGTTCAAGGCGTTGTACCCGATCGTCAGGCAGCGCTTTTATTTCGAACATGCCGAAGTGCTGGAATGGACGCACGGCGGGCAGGTGCGGCTGCGGTTGCTCACCGACCTGTCGGCCGAGTGGTCTCATGGCAGTGAGCTGTCGGCGCAGTTTGCTGTGAAGGATGGGCAGTTGTTGAGTCTGGTAGGGATCAAGGCCTGAGATTTGTGGTGCTAATGAGGGTCCCATCGCGGGCAAGCCTTGCTCCCACAGGAGCCCACATTTAGAGAGGAAACCATGCACTCTGTGGGAGCAAGGCTTGCCCGCGATAGCGTCCTACCCTTCACCACGGGCCTCAAGACCTGTCCTGATGCCTCGGCCAGCTCAAACTGAAACAGGCTCCACCCAGACTCTTGCTCTTGCCGATCAACGCCCGGCCGTCATGCCAGTGGATGATCCGCCGCACGATCGACAACCCCAATCCATGGCCACCTGAAGCACGGGCCCGGCTGTCGTCCAGGCGCAGGAAGGGTTTGAAGATCCGCTCCCACGCCGCCTCCGGCACGCCGGGCCCGTCGTCCTCCACATCCACCCGACAACGCAACTGACCCACCTGATAACTGACCGTCACTCGGGAGCTGGCGTGACGCATCGCATTACTCACCAGATTCTGCAGGGCCCGATGCAGGAAGCGCGGCTCAGCCTCGACCCAGGCGCCATCGCAATCAGCGGCAGACAGGCACAGGCCGCGTTCGACCGTGATCCCGGCCCGAAGCGGTCCCAATTCTTCAATCACCTGATTGACCAGCGCATCCAGATCCACGCGCTGGAAATTCAGGGCCGGCGACCCCTGCTCCAGTCGCGCGTAGGTCAGCATCTCGTCCACCAACCGATCCAGGTCTTCGATATCGTTGTCCATGCCCGCCAGGTATTTGTCCCGGGCCTGGGGCGTGGTGGCGCTGCCGATCATCTCCAGGCCAAAACGCAGGCGCGCCACCGGGGTGCGCAATTCATGGGACACCGCTCGCACCAGCTCCCGCTGAATCGCCAACAACTGCTGCAAGTGCTCGGCCATGCCGTTGAACGCGGCGGCCAGTCGCCCTACCGAGTCAGCGCCGCGGGCCGGCACCCGGGTTTCCAGACTGCCCTGGGCGATCTGGGTAGCGGCCGATTCCAGGCCCCGCAGGCGCCGCTCCAACTGGCGCACCAACAGGTAAACGATCAGTCCGATCAGGCTCAACCCCAGCGCCGCGATCAGCACCAGCCACTCAGGCGGATAAGGGTTCATCTGGTACAGCGGGCCGATTTCCAGCACCCACGGCGTGCCGACCATACCGGCGAACACCCGGATCGAGTCACCGCCCTTGCCCAGCGCCATGACCGTGTCGCCTTCGGCTACGCGACGCCGCTGATCTTCGTCCATGTCCGCCTGCGTGATGGTCATCAGCCGCAGGTCAAAACCAAAACCTTTTTCCCGCTTGAGTTGCGCCAGGCGTTCAGGCTGCTCGGCCACCGGGTAGCGCACCAACTCATCGGCCAGCAAGTAAATGGTCGCCCGGGCCAATTGCTCACTGATCTGGCGGACTTCCCCAACCAGCATCAGTTTTTCAGCGTCGCTGACCAGTCGATAAACTTTTGCCGCATGGGGCCCGGTCTGCTCCACCAGCGCCTGGCCGCGCAGCACGCGGGTGCGCTGGCCGAGATCCAGGTCGGTCTGGGCGTAAGTCTGCAACGCCAGGGGAATGCCCAGCAGGCGTTCCCACACGGCCAGGGCCCGGCGGCGCTCGGTGTCGTTCATGGGCCGCAGATTATCGGCCATCAAGGAAAACGTGCCGTGGGCCAGACGCTCGCGGTACTGCCTCACTGCGAGTCTGGTTGAGCAAGTGCAGGGCCAGCACGCCGAGTACCGCCACCAGCACCAGGGCCGCGCACATGCCGCCGTAAATGCGCAGGAAGATCGAGTTCACGGCGCCGGGTCTACGCAAGCTTCAGGAACGAACAGATAACCCTTGCTGCGGATGGTCTTGATCAGCCGTGGATGATCCGGGTCGTCGCCGATCTTGGGGCGGATGCGCGAGATGCGCACGTCGATGGAACGGTCCTGGCCGTCATAGCCAATGCCCCGCAGGGCGGTGAAGATTTCTTCCCGGGACAGAATGCGCCCGGCATTGGACACCAGCAGCCACAGCAGGTCGAACTCGGCACTGGTCAGCTCGATGCCGCTGTCTCGCAGCCAGGCTTCGCGCAAGGCGTTGTCCACCACCAGCGGGCCGAACTGCAGGCGCCGCGGCTTTTGCGGCGTGGCCGGTTCCGGTTCGCTGCGCCGCAACAAGGCCTGGACACGCGCCAAAAGCAGGCGTGGCCGCACCGGTTTGCAAACGTAATCGTCGGCGCCCAGGTCCAGACCCTGGATCTGATCGGTGTCGTCGGTGCGGGCGGTGAGCATCAGGATCGGTCCGTCGTAATGCTCGCGCACCTTGCGGCAGATGCTCAGGCCGTCCTCGCCGGGCAGCATCAGGTCGAGAATCACCAGGTCCGGCTGCTCGGCAATGATCCGCGCCGCCGCCACCGCACCGTTGCCTTCAATGGCAACACGCAGGCCGTTGCTTTCCAGGTACTCGCGAGTCAGCTCGGCCAGCCGCTGGTCATCCTCGACGATCAATACCTGCCAGGCTTCTTGTTCCACGGGGGGCCTCGTCTTGTTGTGAATATAAAAGGAAGGATCAGCACAATCCCCTCGCCACAAGGAGCGCCTTCAAATACAGCGCCTCCCCCCATCTTTTTGTCATGTTAAAGGAGGATAACCATGCTCATGCACGGGCCGATTGTATAAACGCCGGCCCAGCATAAAACAAGCGGACAAATGCGTTCGGTCGCGCGGGATTTGTGTGGTAACGTCCGCGCCCGCAGAAACCACCGGGCTGTTTTCGGATCGTCAAAACGATGAAAAAAGGTCCACTCCAGCAAGGTCGCGGCCTACAGCGCTGTTCCATGTTTCGCACACAAATTACGCACAGGCTTATCCACAGGTAGTACGTTGCATTCATCCCCCAAAACGCATTATCTTGTAGCCCGTCGCGTAAAAAACCCTACATGTAGGGTTTTCGACCAAAAACCAAACACAAGTCGGACAGAGAATTCAAGCGCTTTTCTTGCCTTTGTCCGGCTGAAACACCGCATTCCCCCAAGACCAGACCGCCCTCTGCGGATGGCCACTGTTTCAAGGTCGAAAATGACCAGAACGGTACGGGTGTTGCAGTCCATTGCAGGCACCTCTGCAATCCGGTTTCGAGCCCAGGCTCGAAACCCAGAACTTCGGAAGGAAGCGGTATTCAGGCCTGCTTCCTACTGTCCCGAAGTTGTTATACCCGGCGCCAGTCGGTTGTAGTGCTTCAGGACGGAACGGTGGGCACCGTGATGGTGCCCAAACAAACATAGAGAATGTGGAGACACCCATGCACACCGACACAACTCGCGAGAACCCGCAGGGCACCGCGCCGCTGGCCGCTGATTCGAACTCGGATCTGGCCGCTACCGCGCCTGGCCAACTGCGTGTGATCAAGCGTAACGGCACTGTCGTTCCTTATACCGATGACAAGATCACCGTCGCCATCACCAAAGCGTTTCTCGCAGTTGAGGGCGGCACCGCCGCCGCTTCGTCGCGCATCCACGACACCGTGGCCCGCCTGACCGAGCAAGTCACCGCGACCTTCAAGCGTCGCATGCCGTCGGGTGGCACCATCCACATCGAAGAAATCCAGGACCAGGTCGAACTGGCCCTGATGCGTGCCGGCGAGCAGAAAGTGGCGCGTGACTACGTGATCTACCGTGATTCGCGCGCCAAGGAGCGCGCCATCCGCACCCCGGCTGACGCCCCGGTGCTGGCTCACCCTTCGATCCGCATCGCACGCGCCGACGGTAGCCTGGCGCCGCTGGACATGGGCCGCCTGAACACCATCGTCACCGAAGCCTGCGAAGGCCTGGAAGAAGTTGACGGCGACCTGATCCAGCGCGAAACCCTGAAGAACCTCTACGACGGCGTCGCACTCAAGGACGTCAACACCGCACTGGTGATGACCGCACGCACCCTGGTGGAACGCGAGCCGAACTACTCCTTCGTGACCGCCCGCCTGCTGATGGACACCCTGCGTGCCGAAGGCCTGAGCTTTCTGGAAGTCGCCGAGAGCGCGACCCACCACGAGATGGCCGACCTGTACGCCAAGGCCCTGCCGTCCTACGTTGCCAAGGGTATCGAATTCGAATTGCTGAACCCGGTACTGGCCGAGTTCGACCTGGAAAAGCTCGGCAAGGCGATCAACCACGAGCGCGACCAGCAGTTCACTTACCTGGGCCTGCAAACCCTGTACGACCGTTTACTTCATCCACAAGGATGGTATCCGTTTCGAACTGCCGCAGATTTTCTTCATGCGCGTGGCCATGGGCCTGGCGATCGAAGAGAAGCAGCGTGAAGACCGCGCCATCGAGTTCTACAACCTGTTGTCGTCCTTCGACTACATGGCTTCGACCCCGACGTTGTTCAACGCCGGCACCCTGCGTCCACAACTGTCGAGCTGCTACCTGACCACCGTGCCGGATGACCTGTCGGGCATCTACGGCGCCATCCACGACAACGCCATGCTGTCCAAATTTGCCGGTGGCCTGGGCAACGACTGGACCCCGGTGCGCGCATTGGGCTCGTACATCAAGGGCACCAACGGCAAATCCCAGGGCGTCGTGCCGTTCCTCAAGGTAGTCAACGATACCGCCGTGGCGGTCAACCAGGGCGGCAAGCGCAAGGGCGCGGTGTGTGCCTACCTGGAAACCTGGCACATGGACATCGAAGAGTTCATCGAGCTGCGCAAGAACACCGGTGATGACCGTCGTCGTACCCACGACATGAACACTGCCAACTGGATCCCTGACCTGTTCATGAAGCGCGTCTTCGACGACGGCAAGTGGACCCTGTTCTCGCCATCCGAAGTGCCGGACCTGCACGACCTGACCGGCAAGGCTTTCGAAGAGCGCTACGAGTACTACGAAGCCCTGACCGAGTACAACAAGATCAAGTTGTTCAAGGTCGTCCAGGCCAAAGACCTGTGGCGCAAGATGCTGTCGATGCTGTTCGAAACCGGCCACCCATGGCTGACCTTCAAGGACCCGTGCAACCTGCGTAGCCCGCAGCAGCACGTGGGCGTGGTCCACAGCTCGAACCTGTGCACCGAGATCACCCTGAACACCAACAAGGACGAGATCGCCGTCTGCAACCTGGGCTCGATCAACCTGCCGAACCACATCGTCGATGGCAAGCTGGACACCGCCAAGCTGCAACGCACCGTGAACACCGCCGTGCGCATGCTCGACAACGTGATCGACATCAACTACTACTCGGTGCCGCAAGCGAAGAACTCCAACTTCAAGCACCGTCCGGTCGGCCTGGGCATCATGGGTTTCCAGGACGCCTTGTACCTGCAGCACATCCCGTACGGTTCGGACGCTGCGGTCGAGTTCGCCGACAAGTCCATGGAAGCGGTCAGCTACTACGCGATCCAGGCTTCCTGCGACCTGGCCGACGAGCGCGGCTCATACGAGACGTTCCAGGGTTCGCTGTGGTCCAAGGGCGTGCTGCCACTGGATTCGCAACAAATCCTGATCGCCCAGCGCGGCGAGAAGTACATCGATGTTGACCTGAACGAATCCCTGGACTGGGCACCGGTTCGCGCCCGTGTACAGAAAGGCATCCGTAACTCCAACATCATGGCCATCGCACCGACCGCCACCATCGCCAACATCACCGGCGTGTCGCAGTCGATCGAACCGACCTACCAGAACCTGTATGTGAAATCGAACCTGTCGGGCGAATTCACCGTGATCAACCCGTACCTGGTTCGCGACCTCAAGGCCCGCGGCCTGTGGGACTCGGTCATGATCAACGACCTGAAGTACTACGATGGTTCGGTGCAGCAGATCGAGCGCATCCCGCAGGAGCTCAAGGAGCTCTACGCCACCGCGTTCGAAGTGGACACCAAGTGGATCGTCGACGCGGCCAGTCGTCGCCAGAAGTGGATCGACCAGGCTCAGTCGCTGAACCTGTACATCGCTGGCGCCTCGGGCAAGAAGCTGGACGTGACCTACCGCATGGCCTGGTACCGTGGTCTGAAAACCACCTACTACCTCCGTGCCCTGGCCGCCACCAGCACCGAGAAGTCGACCATCAACACCGGCAAGCTGAACGCTGTTTCCAGCGGCGGCAACCACGGTGACGATTCGGTCCTGGCGGCTCCAGCCGGCCCGGCACCCGTGCCAAAAGCCTGTGCGATCGACGAGCCGGATTGCGAAGCTTGCCAATAAGCTGAGTGGGTGAGCGCTGCAAGGCGCTTGCTAAAAGGAACCCCCGATGAGTTCGCTGGACTGATCGGGGGTTTTCTTTTGCCTTGAGAAAAGTAGGGACTGGGCTGCCCCCATCGCGAGCAGGCTCGCTCCCACATTGGTTCCGGTTCGTTCGCAAGATTTGCGCTCACTGAAAATTACTGTGTGCGGGCTTGCTCGCGAAAACGGTGGTTCAGCCAGTGACCCTATTGAATGTGCCAACGCCTTCGCGAGCAAGCCCGCTTGTGTCTTGCATCGTGATTAGACTGAAGGTGAGAGCGGTGGGTGGCAAGCTGAACGCCCGAAGTGCTTAAAGCACGTGTGGGAGCCCATGCTGCCACTCACCTCTCCACTCTGGTCATTGAGCCCGAACAGTTGAACGAGCCCACCTCGAACAGTTACAAGCGTGGGCCAAGCCAGAGCGCTCTCACCTTGAGTGTAAGAGGGTTTGGCCATGTTTTCCTATCCAGCAGGTATTGATGTTTCAAAAGACAGTCTTCAGGTTCAGGTTGATCTCTTAGATGTTGGGGTGAGTTGCCCTAACGCTGAAGATGATTTTCCTGGATTAATTGGTTGGCTGCTGCTCCATCAGGTCACCCGTGTGTTGTTGGAAGCCACTGGCGGTTACGAGCGAAACGTCATGAAAGCGCTTCAGGCTGCAGGTTTTGAGGTCATTCGGATCAACCCCTGCCGAGCCAAGAGCTTTGCCAAAGCAATGGGACAACAAGCTAAAACCGACCCGATAGATGCGCGCCTCCTGGCGCAATTTGCAGCGGTTATCAAATCTGCTAACAGCCGGATCACAAGTGTCGAACAGGACGACTTGCGCGCACTGGTCCAGCAACGGGAAAACTTTGTTCAGCAGAGAGATGACGACAAGCGCAGGCTTAAGACAGCGTCGTCTGAGGCAGTCAAACCCGCGTTGCAGAGTCATATCGACTATCTGTGTGAAGCCGTTAAGTCGATAGAAAAATTGATCCGTCAAAGCGCTGAAAGCCTGGACCGTGAAAAAGTTACTCATCTGCGTTCGGTCAAGGGGATCGGTCTGGTTACGGCGGCCAGTGTAATGGCCTATCTTCCTGAGCTTGGCGAGGTTGGCCGGCATCAGATCGCTGCATTGGCAGGCATCGCCCCCTATAACGACGATAGCGGCACGCACAAAGGCAAACGCTACATCAGCGGAGGTAGGTTCGCCGCTAGGCGCGCTCTGTACATGGCCTGCTGGTCAGTGATCAGGTATCAGCCTGACTTTAATGCGCGGTATAAGGCGCTTCGCGAGAAAGGTAAATGCGCCAAGGTTGCGCTCATCGCATGCATGCGTGTCTTGCTGGTACGTCTAAACGCAATGATCCGGGATGGTTCTGAGTGGAAGGGCCGCGTCGCCTAAAGTGCGATCACGGAGACCCCCTCAGATTTTGCATGGCCTGGAGCTGTGGGAGGCTTGCTGTCCCTGGAACGATGGCTAAATAAATCATCCAAGACAGTTGCTCCCACATTAGAGTACGTCCACCTGTGGGAGCGAGCCTGCTTCCACATTGGAATGCGTCCACCTGTGGGAGCGAGCCTGCTCGCGATGGCGCCGGGACGAGCACCACAAAACACCCGCCCACAAAAAAGCCCCTCTTGCGAGGGGCTCCTTGTGCAGCTTTCAGACAACCTTCGATATCAGGCCATCTGAATGATGGTCTGCATGATGGTGCTTTGGGTGGAGATGGTCTTGGCGTTCGCCTGGTAGTTGCTCTGGGCCTTGATCAGCTCGACCAGTTCGTTGGTCAGGTTGACGTTGGACTCTTCCAGGGAGTTGGAGACGATCGAACCCAGGGTTCCGGTTTCCGGAGCATCGTAGCCCGGGATGCCCGAGGCGAAGGTTTCTTTCCAACTGGTGCCGCCTACCGGCTGCAGGCCCTGCTCGTTGGTGAAGCTGGCGAGGGCGAGCTGACCGATCGGCTTGGTCTGGTTGTTGCTGAAGTTGGCCAGCAGTACACCACTACCATCGATGGTCAGGTTGGTGATCTGGCCGGTGGCGTAGCCGTTCTGGGCAGGGATTGACCGAGCGGTGTCAGCGTTGAATTGGGTGGTGTTGGCCATGGAGACCGTAATCGTCGACGAACCGGCACCGTTGGCGGTCCACACGCCGTTGGTCACGGTACCCGGCACCCAACCGTCCAGTTCCAAATCGTTACTGATGGTCGGCGCGGTCGGCGGAACTGTGACCGGTCCTGGAGTACTGACCTGAACCAACTTACCACTCGAATCAAAGGTCATCGTCGAAGGAACGGGAGCGTTCGGCGCAACCGGCGCGCTGCCATCCAGGTTACGACCATCGATCAGCGTGTAGACATCCCACGTGTTGGCACCAGTCTTGACCATATACTGGTCCATGGAGTGCTGGTTGCCCTGGGTATCGTAGACAGGGGTGGTGAATTGCTTGGTGAACGTGGCGGTATCGGTTGGATCGAATACGTAGGGAGCCGCCTGTGAAATCGGGGTCGCCGTCGAATTCAGGTTAATCGTCGACGAAACCAGGCTGGTCGCTTGCGGCGGCAGGTTGGAGGTGTCGATGCGCAGGTCGGTCAAAATACCGTTGAGGATGTTGCCATTGGCATCCACGCCATAGCCCTGCAAACGCGCGGTGCCGTCGCTGTTGGTGACGAAGCCATCCTTGTCGGTCTTGAACGTACCGGCACGGGTGTAGCTCAGGGAGCCGTCGTTGCTCAGGACAAAGAAACCGGAACCCTGGATGCCCATGTCCAGCACGTTGCCGGTGTTGTTGACGTCACCCTGGCCGAACTGCTGGGAGACGTTGGCCAGGCGCACGCCGTTGCCGACGGTCTTGCTGCCGCTGCCCAGCCGGGTGGCCGAGTAGACGTCTTCGAATTCCGCACGGGAGGATTTGAAACCGGTGGTCGCCACGTTGGCGATGTTGTTGCCGGTCACGTCCAGGTGCTTGTTGGCTGCATAGAGACCGCTAAGGCCGATGTTGAAAGACATGTTGCACTCCTTTTGCCGGTTTAGTCGGCTCTACATACCAATAGTTTGTACTTTGGACAGGGCGATGCTGCCCAGCCCGGCGAGGTTGAGCATCAGCTCACCGCCCGTCTGGCTGATCGTCACGCTGCTGACGGTCGCCGGCAGGTTGGTGATCAGCGACACGGCCTGGTCGTCGATAGTGGTCGAAGCAGTGAAGGTGTAAGTGCCCGACTCAAGCGTGGTGCCCGCATCGTTCTTGCCATCCCAGATGAAGGCCGAGTTACCGGCATTCTGGCTGCCCAGCTCGATGGTACGGACGGTCTTGCCGTCCTTGTCCGCGATCTTGATCGCCAGGGAAGACACCGAAGCCGGTACCACTACCGTGCCGTTGAGGCTCTTGGAGGTATCGACCACAGCCTTGTCACCCGGGGCGATGACCGAACGACCCACCAGTGAAGAGGCTTGCAGGGCCTGGGATGAGTTGTAGTTGCCGGCAATACCACTCACGGTTTCGTTGAGCGTGGTGATGCCTTCCAGGCTGCTGAATTGCGCCAACTGGGCAACGAACTCGCCGTTATCCTGCGGCTCCAGCGGGTTCTGGTTCTTCAGCTGGGTGACCAACAGTTGCAGGAATGCATCCTTGCCCAGCTCCTTGGAACCGGTAGCCGCAGCTGTCGCCGAGCCCAGGCCATCGTTGGTGGTGTTGGTCTTGACCGAGGAGTTGGCCAGAATCTCGTTGAGGCTCAAACCACTGGTGGTGTTAGTGACGCTCATGTGACTCGCCCCTTATCACTGACCGAGGGTCAGGACCTTCTGCATCATGGTTTTGGCGGTGTTCATCATTTCGACGTTGGTCTGGAACGAACGACTGGCGGAAATCATGTCGGCCATTTCTTCAACGACGTTCACGTTCGGGTAATAGACGTAACCCTTGGCGTCGGCGGCCGGATGGTTCGGCTCATAGCGCGCGTCGAGGTTGCTCTGGTCTTCGACCACGCCGAGCACCTGTACACCCTGCCCTGCGGCGTCCTGCTCCTGGAACAGCGAGCCGCTGCCGCCGGATTGGCCGCCCTGGAACATGGTGGCGAAGACCGGGTGACGGGCACGGTAGGTCTGGTCGATGCTCGACGAAACGGTCTCGGCGTTGGCGATGTTACTGGCGACGGTGTTCAGACGCGTGGTCTGGGCACTCATGGCGCTGCCAGCAATGTTGAATACGCTCGCAATCGACATGACTTACTCTCCGCGCAGGGCCGATACCAGCCCTTTGAATTTGCTATTGAGCAGGGTGAAACTGGCCTGGAAGTTCACGGAGTTTTCCGTGTAGTTGGACTGTTCCAGTTGAGCGTCCACGGTGTTCTGATCGATCGAAGGTTGCATCGGCGTGCGGTACATCAGCGATTCATCGCTATTGCCCAGGCCTTCGGCTTCGATATGACGGCTGTTGGTCATGTTCAGGGCGAAGTGGCCGTTCTTGGTCTTCTCGTTCTGCTCGGCGAGCACTTTGGAGAAGTCCAGGTCCCGAGCCTTGAAGTTCGGGGTGTCGGCGTTGGCGATGTTGTTGGCCAGGACTTCAGCACGCTGGGCGCGGAAGCTCAGGGCCTTTTCGTGGATGCCGAGCGCTTTATCGAAACTGATGCTCATGTTGGAAACCTTCGGGTGACCAGAATTTACGTACGATGGACATAGCAAGCGTCGTGCCACTTTCAAAAAGCCCATAAACCGGGGCTTTGCGGGCATCGGCAAAGCGGCAATGCCAGAAAAGCGGCAATCGGTTTCCGCTGTCTGCCGCTTTTCTGCCGCTTCTCAAGGGCAATGACACTCAAATTGTGGGAGCGGGCTTGCTCGCGAATGCGGTGTGACAGTGACATTTATTTCGACTGACATACCGCATTCGCGAGCAAGCCCGCTCCCACAGGGATAGTGGTGGTGGGGAGGAAATTGGCAGGTATAAAAAAGGGAGCCCCTGAGGACTCCCGCTTTTTTGAAGACCCAAGCAAATCACTTCGCCTGATAGATGATCCCCGGGCTGCACTGCACCATCTGGTAGTGGTCCGGCAACCCGTTCAATGCCTCGGAGGCACCGAGGAACAGGTAGCCACCCGGTTTGAGCGTGCTGTGGATGCGCAGCAGGATGTCTTTTTTCACTTCGGCAGAGAAGTAGATCAGCACGTTGCGGCAGAACACGATGTCGAACTTGCCCAGGCTGGCGTAGCTGTCCAGCAGGTTGAACGAGCGGAATTCCACACGGTTCTTGATCGGCGCCTTGACCACCCAGCGCCCCGGTCCTTTGGGGTCGAAGTAGCGTTGCAGGCGATCAGGCGACAGGCCGCGCCCGATAGCCAGGCTGTCGTATTCGCCGGTCTTGCAGTTATTGAGCATGGTTCCGGACAAATCGGTGGCGACGATTTGCACGCCCATTTTCAACTGGCCGATATTGGTCCGCTCGAACTCATCGATGGACATCGACAGCGAATAGGGTTCCTGCCCCGACGAACAGGCGGCCGACCAGATCCGCAAGCGTTGCCCCGGACTGGCCTTGATGGCCGCCGGCAACACCCTGTTCTTCAACACCTCGAACGGGTAGGTGTCGCGAAACCACAGGGTTTCATTGGTGGTCATGGCATCCACCACCATCTCGCGCAACCCACTGCGCGGCTGGGTCTGGATGCGCTGGACCAGTTCGCCCAACGATTTCAGGCCCTGTTGCTCCATCAATTTATTGAGACGGCTCGACACCAGGTATTGCTTGTTTTCACCAAGCAAAATGCCACAGGCTTTTTCCAGGAAGACCCGGAACTGTTCGAAATCCAAATTACCCGTAGACAAGATACCGCCTCTTTCATCGTATTGACTTGCCGGGCGCACAACGCGCCCGACCTTTATTCTGCTGCCTTGATGCGCTCGACTACCCGGGAAGCCAGGTCATCGGGCCGGAACTTGGCCAGGAAGTCATCGGCCCCCACTTTCTTGACCATCGCCTGATTGAAAACACCGGACAACGAGGTGTGCAAGACAATATGCAGCTTTTGCATGCGCGGGTCGTTGCGGATTTCCGACGTCAGGGTGTACCCGTCCATCTCCGGCATTTCAATGTCGGAGATCATCATCAGAAACTCCTCTTCCGGCTTCTTGCCTTCTTCGACCAGCTTGCGCAGGTAATCCAGGGCCTGGCGTCCGTCGTTTAACGCCACCACTTCGACACCGACCGTTTGTAGACAACGGGTCACCTGCTTACGTGCCACCGACGAATCATCGACGGTCAGTACCCGCAGCGAAATCGCCTTGTGCTGGGTTTCGGCGTCGATCACCCCCACGGAAATCGTTTCCGGGGTTGGTGCCACTTCGGCGAGGATTTTCTCCACGTCGATGATTTCCACCAACTGATTATCGACCCGGGTCACCGCCGTGAGGTAGTGATCGCGACCGGTGCCCTTGGGCGGCGGATGGATCTCCTCCCAGTTCATGTTGACGATGCGCTCCACCGAGCGCACCAGGAAGCCCTGGGTCTTGGTGTTGTACTCGGTGATGATCACAAACGGATTGCTCTGATCCAGCAGCCGCCCCGAACCGGTCGCCATCGCCAGATCGAGAATCGGGATGGTCGCTCCGCGGATATTGGCCACACCGCACACAACGGGGCTGGACTTGGGCATCAGGGTCAGCTTCGGGCACTGGAGCACCTCGCGGACCTTGAATACGTTAATCCCGTACATTTGCTGGCCGTCGAGACGGAACAACAACAGCTCCAGGCGATTCTGACCGACCAGCTGAGTTCGCTGGTTTACCGAATCCATTACTCCCGCCATGCCCTGACTCCTACCTAACGCTAATGTGTCCGACGCGCATTCATCACTAAACGGCACGGGGCTTGCTATTGAACCGGCATGAACGCACAAACGACATTTTTTCGACGCCTGACCACTCACTGCCGCCACTGGTTCGGTGCACTGCTGGCTGCCTGCCTGCTCGCTTTGGGCGGCCCTGCCTTTGGTGCTGTTCCCGTTACCTTGCCTGATCTCCTTATCGGCGTCACTCAGGGCTTTCTTGAATTCACCGTAGAAGACTACCTGGCGACCAGTCAAACCGAAGGGCGCTACGAAATCGAAGTCAACCAGCTCGACCCGCGCCTGCGCATGCCCATGTGTGACAGGGAATTGACTGCCTCACTGGAGAGCCCGGGCAGACCACTGGGCCGGGTCACGGTGAAGCTGCGTTGCGACAGCGCCGCGCCCTGGACGGTGTTCGTACCCGCTCAAGTGCGCCTGTTTCGCGAAATCGTCACCACCACCCGTCCGCTCAAGCGGGCCGGGATCGTCGAGCCTCAGGACGTGACGCTGCGTGAACGGGATGTCAGCCAGATCAACCAGGGTTTCCTGACCTCTGTCGATCGGGCCATCGGCCAGAAACTTGTCCGACCAATGGTCGCCGAC
This sequence comes from Pseudomonas hefeiensis, assembly GCF_030687835.1. Lineage (NCBI taxonomy): Bacteria > Pseudomonadati > Pseudomonadota > Gammaproteobacteria > Pseudomonadales > Pseudomonadaceae > Pseudomonas > Pseudomonas hefeiensis. The sequence continues at coordinate 1,575,467 of NZ_CP117449.1, read as the reverse complement.
CAAGTCATTACTCTGGTCCATCTGGAACAAGCCGAAGTGATCCGCAAAGGCGATCAGGTGGTCATCACCGCCCGCAGCGGCACCCTGGCCGTGCGGATGCCGGGCGAGGCATTGTCCAACGGTGGCATGCGTGAACAGATTCGAGTGAGAAACCTTAATTCCCAACGTGTTATCAAGGCGCAGGTAATGGCCCCCGGCCATGTGGAAGTGGCTATGTAGCGATCGGTTGGAAATGGGTAGAGAGCTGGCGCTTGCCCACGGTGTTCCCTAGACTGTGCCTTACGCAAAGGCAAGCGCAGACGTGCGCACGTTCATTGAATAAATGAGCCTAAAGTTTTTTGGGGGATGGCCGAAAACATGGCAAGCGTCCAAATACCCAGAGGTTTTTTACCATGGTCATCGATTTCAATCGTTTAAACAGCTCTTCACCGCTGACAGGCACCACGCGCCCTAACGCCAGCAAGGAAACCGTCGAAACCGACAAATCCGCGCCGGCCGAACAAGCCGCCACTGTCAGCAACGGGGAGTCGGTACACCTCAGCAATGAGGCTCAGCAGTTGCAGAAGGTCACTGACAAGCTGCGCGATCAACCTGTCGTCGACAACGCCCGCGTGGCCGAGTTGAAAGCAGCAATCGCCGATGGCAGCTATAAAGTCGACAGCAACCGTGTAGCCAGCAAACTGCTCAACTTCGAAGCCCAGCGCTAGGCCACCGCCTGCGCCAGGCTTTTGGACGCTTAAGACCCCAAGGCCAGCCATGCACGACACTAATTTGTTGCAACTGATCACCGACGACTTTGCCCCGGCGCAACAACTGCTGGAGCTATTGCAGGCCGAGTCCCTGGCATTGCACGGTCGCGACATGCCGTCGCTGGAGAATATTCTGGCGCAGAAACAGGCATTGATCATTCTGCTCGATCAGCATGGCCGCAAGCGCAGCGAGATCCTCGCCAGCCTCAACCTGCCCGCCAATCGCGACGGCCTTGAGCAACTGGCCAGTCAGTCGTCGGTGGGCGATCAACTGTTGTCCCAAAGCGAAGTGCTCAACGACCTGCTTGCTCAATGCCAGGCTGCCAACACTCGTAATGGACAGTCGATCCAGGTTCAGCAAGCCGCCACCGCCAATCAGTTGCGCATCCTCAACGGCGGTGAAATCCCGACGCTCTATGACGCTCGCGGTTCGACCGCCAAGATGGTCAAGCACCGCCCGCTCAGCCAGGCATGAAACGAACAGTGCCGGCGCTCTATCAACGCGCGACACATGCTGGCAAAATGCCGGCTACTCGTCGTATTTTGCCTGGAGATTGACCCACCGTGTTCAATGCCTCAAACGCGGATGATGCTCCGCAGCCGCCCAAGGTCCTCGCCACGCCCCTGGAAATTTCCGGCAACCTGCGGATGCTGCAAGATAGCCATGATCCGCTGATCATCACCTTCCACGAACGCAGCCAGCGCTTCCAGAGCTATCTGGTCGACGTCGACCGGGAGCTTAACGTCATCGCCCTGGACGAAATGATCCCCCGGGACGGCGAACGCTTCCTGTTGGCGGGCGAGCCGTTTCGGGTCGAGGGTTTCCATGACGGCGTGCGCATCGCGTGGGAAAGCAACGGCCCTTTGACCATCGATGAGTCCAGCGACGGCCGCTGCTATCGCGGCGCCTTGCCTGACGAAGTGGTTTACCACCAACGCCGCAACGCCTTCCGCGCCGCCCTGAAGCTGGCTCAACTGATAAACGTCGAGCTGGGCGGTGACAAACTCAAGTCACCGGTTGACGGCAAGCTGCTGGACATTTCCGCCACGGGCTGCAAGTTGCGCTTCGAAGGTGACATTACCGCGCACCTGCAATTGGGCCAGGTCTACGAGCGTTTTATCGCGGCATTGCCCTTCGGCAACATGACCGCACCGGTCGAACTGCGCTATCTGCATTTCGAAGAAAGGATCAACACCACCTTCGCCGGCGTGCGCTTCCACAACGTCAGCGGCCTGGTGCAACGGCAGGTTGAGCGTTTCGTTTATCAGCTGCAGCGCGAAGCCCGTCGCTTCGACAAAGACGACCTCTGATTTTCGACACGTAAAAAAACGGGCAGTCCCTTGCGGTGACTGCCCGTTTTTTTATGCCTGATTACACGCCTCTGACCTGAGAGCTGCTGTGTTTGGGCTGACTTCATCGCGAGCAGGCTCGCTCCCACATTGGATCTGCTGCGAACTGGAGTATTGTATCCACCGCAGATCAACTGTAGGAGCGAGCCTGCTCGCGATTGGGGGAGCACCTCGGTCTACCTGTCCGGCGCAATCAGCCCGCGCTCCGATCCCCTACCCTCTGCCTCAGGCCTTTATCCTCGACCCACTCAAGGCCTGGCCTGAGTGAAATCGAGGGTCGGCGGCTCGTCGCTCGCCTCTTCGGCGGCAGCTTCCTCCATGACAGGTTCTTCGTCGGCCGGTTCTTCCGTCGGCACAGGATCGACGTGCATCTGCTCCTGCACCACTTGTTCGTCCACCCGGGGATCGAGGCACGCCACCAGCGGCGAACTGGACATGCTGTCCGGCATCGCCACGTGATGCAGCGGTGCGTCGTCGACCTGATGCAGGTTGGTCACCGCCTTCGGCCGGATTCGCCACACCAGCACCAGGGCGAAGAAGGCAAAAAAGGCATAGAGCATCTGGCTGCCGAACATCTTCATCAGCACCCCTGCTACCAGCGGCCCGATGCTGGCGCCAACCCCATAGGTCACCAGCAGCATCGCGGTCAGGGACACCCTGCGATCAGCTTCGACGTGGTCGTTGGAAAACGCCACCGCCAGCGGATAGAGGCAGAACTGCACCAGCGAACAGAAGAACCCCGCGACGAACAGCACCTCCAACGGCACCGTCGGCAGGATCGCCAACGGCAGCGCACAGACCGTCAGCACCAGCGCAAAACAGCGGATCAGCAGCGCCCGGTCATATCGGTCGGACAGCCAGCCCAGGGGCCACTGAACCAGCAATCCGGCAAAGATGCAGCTACCCATGAACAGACCAACCTGCTCGGTCGACAGCCCCTGCTGAGAGGCGTACAGCGGCGCCAGGCCATAGAACGAACCGACGATCAGCCCCGAGCCCAGTACCGTACTCAATGACTGCGGTACCCGCTTGATGAAAAAGCGCGGTTCCATGGGCGCCGGATGTAGGGCGGCCGGGTGAATTCGTCGGGTCAGTGTCACCGGCACCAGGCACAAGGCGAAGCACAGCGCCACCAGCATCAGCAGCTCAAGCCCCAGGGACGGGTGCATGACCAGAATCAACTGGCCCAGCACCAGGCCCAGGTAGGAAGCGATCATGTAGCCACTGAATACCACGCCACGCTGCTTGGCTTCGGCCTGCTCGTTGAGCCAGCTCTCGATCACCATGTATTGACACATCATGCCCAGGCCGACGATCACCCGCAGCACGATCCAGGCCGGCAGCCAATCCACCAGGCCATGGCCCAGCACCGCCGCACCGACAATCCCGGCACAGGCCGAATAAGCCCGGATGTGCCCGACGCGGGCGATCAGCCGGTGGCCGATCTTGCCGCCCAGCACCAGGCCGAAATAGTTGGCGGCCATCAGCGCACCGACCCACAGGCTGTCGACATTGTCGGCGGCCAGGCGCAAGGCCAGGTAGGTACTCAGCAGGCCCGAGCCGATCAACATCATCAGCGAAGCGAAATACAGCGCTCGAAAAGGTTTCCAGATTTGGCGCATCGGCGTTCCGAGCGGCTCCTTGAGATGAGTACGGGCTATTTAGAAGATAGCCCGAATGCGACGTTTGGTTATGCCTGGGCCGCTAAAACACGCCGCTCCCAGGGAGTAATTTCATCAAAGAAGCTGGTCAGTTCCATGGTCTTCGAAGCGATGTAGCCTTCGATGAACTCCGTACCGAACAGTTCCTTCGCCAGATGACTACGCTTCAGACGTTCCAGGGCAGCATGCAAGGTACATGGCAGCGAAAGATTATCCGGCACCTGGAATTCGCCCTGGATCGCGGCGCTCGGCTCCAGGCGACTTTCGATGCCATAAAGCCCCGCGGCAAGGCTCGCGGCAATCGCCAGGTACGGGTTGGCATCGGCACCCGGCAAGCGATTCTCGACCCGACGGGCCGCCGGCGAACTGGCGGGAATCCGCAACCCGGCCGAACGATTGTCATGGGACCAACAGGCATTGTTCGGTGATGCAAACGGGTGACACAGGCGCTGGTAGGAATTCACGTTCGGCGCGAACAGCGCAGTGAAATCCGCCATGCCGGCCTGTTGCCCGCCGATGAAATGCCGGAACGCCGCCGTCGGCTCGCCCGCTTCGTCGCTGAACACATTGCGGCCGCTGTCCAGCTCGACGACGCTCTGATGAATATGCATCGAACTGCCCGGCGTATGGGCCAGGGGCTTGGCCATGCAGACCACGGTCAGGCCGTGCTTGAGGGCAACTTCCTTGAGCAGGTGCTTGAACAGAAACGTCTGGTCGGCCAGCAACAGAGGATCGCCGTGCAGCAGATTGATCTCGAACTGGCTCACGCCCATTTCATGCATGAAGGTGTCGCGGGGCAAGCCCAGCGCCGCCATGCATGCATAGACCTCTTTAAAGAACGGTCGCAGGCCATTATTGGAACTGATGCTGAACGCCGAGTGACCGTCTTCACGCCGTCCGTCCAGGCCCACAGGCGGCTGGAACGGCTGGGTCGGGTCCGGGTTGGGGGCGAACACGAAAAACTCCAGCTCGGTCGCCACCACCGGCGCCAGGCCAAGGGCTGCATAACGGGCAACAACGCGCTTGAGCTGGCCGCGCGTGGAGAGCCGCGAGCTTTCCCCGCTCAGCTCATCGGCGTCGCAAATCGCCAAGGCTCGCGGCTGTTCGCTCCAGGGCAAGCGGTGAATGTGTTTCGGGTCGGCCACCAGCGCCAGGTCGCCGTCGTCGCTGCCATAAAAACGCGACGGCGGATAACCGCCCATGATGCATTGCAACAGCACACCCCGCGCCATCTGCAACCGTCGACCCTCGAGGAAGCCCTCGGCAGTCATCACCTTGCCTCGTGGCACGCCATTCAAATCCGGGGTGACACACTCAATCTCATCAATGCCCGTCAGTCGCTGCGCGAGTGAACACTGGCCATCGGTCGTCATGACGCAATCCTTGTAATGTGCGAGCCGCGAACGGCAACCCGTACAAAATAGGCTTCGGGTGTTCGGAATATCAAGCGGCCCAAGACAATAAACACTCAGTGTTGGGGACATGTGGGATCTAGTGTGGGAGCGGGCTTGCTCGCGAAGGCGGTGTGTCAGTAAGACATTTGCAAACTGACCCACCGCCTTCGCGAGCAAGCCCGCTCCCACAGTTGCTTTGTATTGCCAGGGCTATTGTTCAGGGCAGATAAATCCGGAACACGCCCCCGCCCAACGCCCCGCCATTGGCAATCTCGGTACGCCCGCACAGGCCGCCACGCTGATGCAACCCGGCAATCCGCGCGGCGAAATACAAACCCAGCCCGGTGCTGCCGCTGCTGTGATTGATGCCCTGCACATACTCGGCTTGACGCTCGATCATCTCGGCCGGGTAGCCTTCGCCGTCGTCATTGATGGTCAGCACCAGTTGCCCGGCCTCGTCGCTCGCACTGATCAGCAGCGCCTGGCGCGCGTGGCGGATGGCATTGTTGATGCTGTTATCAAGCACCGACGCAATCAGCTCTCGATCGAAAAAACCCAGGGGGCTCAGCGGGTCGACATCGTAGGTGACCATGAGCCCGCGACTGCGGAACACATCCTGATGACCGGCCAGTTGCGCCTCGATAAAGTCATCCAGCTCGTGATAGGCCGGATGCAGCGGTAACTGGTTGACCCCCAGCTTGTACAACCCCAGCAACTGCACCAGCAGGCCATTGAGGTGGGCGAACTCGAACTCCATGACGCCCTGCTCCGAGGTCTGCCGCTCAGGGTCGGGCAAACGCTCGAGCCACTGGGTATGAGCCTGCATGAGCAAGGCCAGGGAGTTTTTCATGTCGTGCACGGTAGATGCGATCACCGTGGAAAAATCGAGAGCCTGTTCGCTGTCATTCATCGCCAAATGCCTTGCTTCGCAGTTTCTGATAACGCGTAAAACGCGCATCGGTGTCGGGCATCATGCCCACCAGTTTCAGGCAGGCGCGGCACTCCTGCAGCAATTCCGACTCCACGCTGGTATCGGTGCCATGCAACAGTGACTGCGCCATGTTCAAAGCAATACTGATGTTCTTCGGTTGCATCTTCAGGGCTCGACGGAACAGCTCTCGCGCCTCGGGCAACGCGCCGGTCTTATAGACGCGCACACCTTCACGGTTCAGCTCGGCGGCGGCATTGCCTTGATTGAGGATGTTCGGATCGTCGGTCAGCTTGGCGATGCCTTGCATCACCGCCGGATCATCGCCATAGATCTCTGCGCAGTTCTTGAGCATCGACTCGCCGGCGCTGGTCTGGCCGAGCATCTGCAATTGCTTGGCCACCAGCAACGCGGCTTCGGCGCTCATGAACTGCTCCATGCCGTCGAGACGCTGCAAGGCCTGCTCGGTGAGCTTTTCGGCGGTTTCGGCATCGTTGAGCAACAGGCTCGTGGCCTTCATCAACCGCGCACGCACCTGCAACCCAGGATCGTTGATATTTTCCTTGGCCACGGCGCTGAGGGTGGTGTTGATTTCCAGCCGGGTGCGGGTATCCAGGCCTTTTTCGCTGCCCTTGCTGATCAGTGCATGGGCCAGGCCGAGGTTGCTTTCCGGGTCCTTGAAGCGCGACTGCGCGCCCTGCCCCACCGCCTGGCGATAGGCCTTGGACGCGGTCTCGAAATCTTCGTTGGTCATCGCCAGCTTGCCCAGCAGCGACTGTCGACGCACCGCCAGGGGCGACAGACGAACCGCCTCTTCCAGCACGTGTTGCGCCTGCTTTGTATCGCCTTCGGCCACCAGCACTTCAGCCATGCCGTCATACAGCGCCGGCATCATCGGGAAGACTTTCAAGGCCTTCTCGTACACGTCCTTGGCCTGGCCGACCTGGCCGCGCTTGAACAACAACTTCCCCAGCCCCGCATAGGCCCACGGCAAAGGACGGTCAGCCAGGATGGTGTTGTACAGACGCTCAAGGGCTTCGTTCTGATTCAAGTCCCGCAGCGCATCGGCCCGATAACGCAGACACAACGGCCCGTAGCGCGGATCCTGCTTGCACAGGGCGATACAGGCATTGAGCACCTCCATCGGCTTGCCACGATCCAAGGCTTGCAGGATTGGCTTGAGCAGGGTCTTGCGCTGCTCCAGCCGCTCCAGCCGCTGAGCCAGGCCCGAACGATTGAACGGCTTGGTCAGGTACGCATCGGGCTCATGCTCCAGGGCACTGAGCACCATCGCCTGACTGCTTTCAGCCGTCACCATGAGAAACACACTTTCATGGCTGATCAGCTTCTCGACCATCAGGTCTTCCAGCACCTGCTGACCGTTCTTGCGGCCGTCGCCCAGGTGATAGTCCTGCAAAATAAAGTCATAGCGCTTCTGCGAGCACATGCGCAGCGCCACTTCACCGGTGTCAGCGGTGTCCACGTCCTTGACGCCCAGTTCACGCAACATGGACCGGACGGAACTGCGGAAATCCGAGAAATCATCGACGATCAGAAAACTTTTTTGGTGGTACGCCAGCATCGAGGATGTCCAGGCAAGTAAGAAGATGCACCCAATGGCAAAACAACGAAACGCCGTGTCACCGCCCGGTGTGGCGCGCATTGCTAGCCGTTTTCGCGCGCCGAAACGCTATAGAAAACAGGGCTCGTCAGGGTATCGGCAGGAAATGGCGTTCCGTTAAGAGATTGTGTGGGGAAGTTCCGGGACCTATCGGCTACCTGCCGGGCATAGAACACGGTCAACTGTGCCAGGACGTGACCAGCATGGTTGGGCGGTTCAGCCTTTAACAAAAGGCCAGCTCTTAGGTCAGGGGCTGTAGGAGCTGTCGAGCGAAGCGAGGCTGCGATCCTTTGATCTTCGCCTCAAATTCAACTGTCAGGAGAAAGATCGCAGCCTCGCTTCGCTCGACAGCTCCTACCAAAAACGGATTTGATCGGTCGACATTGATCAAATCCGTTTTTCTCGGCGCCTATCTGGGGTCTACGACATCCAGCGCCCGGTTTGCCAACATCTGCCCCAGTTCAATCAACTGTTGCAGCCCCAATGCAAAATGCCGTCGAGAGCCTTCCAATTCGAACGCAAGGTCATTGGCCATGACATTGGCAGAAGCCAGGGTTTCGCTGAGGTTGGCCAGCAGGCTCTCAGCATCAATGCCCTCCACGACAGTGAATAGCTGGTCGGGGGAAGGCTTCTTGTCAGGCTGGGCAGGTTTGGGGTTCAAATAGGAATCGATGACACGTTCGGCGTTGGCGTCGGCTGCGATGTCCAGATGCAGCGGGGGAACGGGTGGGTCTGGTATGAGTTTGTCCATGGAATACCCCTAACGTAAGTGGGGGCCGCCACGTTCGCTGCTAAACGAATGGGTGGCAGCCATGCGCAGGTTAGCAGACCGGTACGTTAGGAAACCGGCGCACCCGAAGATGCCCTGCGCACAGCCGCCATAAGACTTCGAGCAATAAAAACGCCCGCACTGAATGGCAGTTGCCATGCGCCTAACGTGATTTCGAGCTGCTAAACCCGACCGCTGGATTGGCAGCGGCGAACAAAGACTAGGCACCGGAATCGGCAGGCGCAAGGGGTTGGGATTTTCTAGGAAATGTCCTGCAAGTCAATGGGAAACATCCCAACACAAGATATTTCATTCTATCGAAACCGTCGGGTGCGTATCCTAGCCAGTGCTGGACAAGGTGGTGTTCGCTCGTAAAAAAGAAAGAAAAAAACGAAAGAAAGGGAAATATTTATTTAAGAACAAAGCAATTAAAAAAATCCGCCCTCCACCTTAACCATACTAGCCCTAGTTAGTTACAAAGAACCCACTCTCGGTGAGAGCACATCTTCCTCCAGCCCGCCAGAATCTAAAATAGGGTTCCAAATCAATTTCGAATTTAAACAACGGCCGCCCAACATACCAAGCAAGATAATAATCCGCAGCCAATCCATAAAGCGCCTCAAACAGCGCATAAATTTGCTCAGTATCAGAAACCCGGCTTCCTCTGATCGCATCCCCAATCTCATCAAAAACCCAATAATGAGGTATATCTTGTTGAAGCCAATGATCCATATCGTGACCATTAACAAAAAGCACTCGGGCATCTTCACAAATACTGAGGACTTCGGAGTCACCGAGAACCCCACATACTCTTTCTTGCTCCTTGAGCCACTCCCGACCTAGCCGAATTAGCTCATCACTTCCAACTTTAAGTCTTGGCAAGAGATACAGAGACGTTTCCACATCTCCAGAGGCAAGAACGCGCTCAACTCTATCAACCAACTCTTCCGAGGACGAAAAATAACTAAATATACGTCGAATCTCCTCGGAGCCACTGTGCGCTTTCAACAATCCCAAAAAGTGAGATTTATCGAAAACCGCCCTGTCTTCACAGAAGGCACACCAGTTCGACAACAAAGAATTCATGTTTAGTTCTCGCCAGTTTTTGGTGAAGGCGGCAATAAATCCTCGCAACCATTACTCTTCGTCCCAGAATTCCCCTGGTGGTGCATATTCACCGCCCCTCAAGATAGCGCACCAACCAAAACTCCTATAAAACATCTCAAGATCAATTATTTCATAAACACCATCCCCAATGTCCTTCAGAGTAATCATGCCAGAAGCATGATGCGTATACTGACCACCTGCCCCTGCAACAGCTCTTAACTCCAATTTTTTTCGATCCCATCCCAACACCACTCCAGACGATTCAGGAATAGTTTCCGCAAAAAAAACCTCAAACTCGCTGGCTATCTTGCATACACAGGGAATCCGCTTCTGCCGAAGCAACTCATTCGTAACCAAATTCTTGGGAAATTCAATTTTCAACTTCATTACGAAGCACTCCGAGGCGCAACAACCTCACCTGTAGAATTTCTCTCAAAGAAGAAAACAGGAAAAGACCAAGTTTTCTCTTTAAAAAACTGTACAGAAACGCGGGCTGTCCCCGGCGACCCTCCCAAAAAGGAGACAGCTTTAACAATTAACATTAAGACTCTGACAAAACCGAAAATACGGATTTAAAAATATACATCCTATCATCAACAGCTGATGATGCCTCATATATCGCTTCGGTCGCTGCCATAAGCGAATTTTCTCCACCGGCCAAGGACAGCGCCGATACAACACGCGCCTGGCTAAACAACCGATGGACTTTTACATCTAAGTTTTGCCCATCATTCAGGCTATCTTGCAAGTCAAAATACTGTTCATCTAACTGCGCAACCAAAATATCTAGCCCAGAAGCCTGCTCAGCCGTGAGCTTATTACCAAGACATAGTTGCCCAAGGGATTCGGTAACAATAGGCACATCTACCGGACAGGCCTGAAAAGCAAGCTCACAGGCTACTTTTACCGCACTTCGTCGCTGCTCTTCACTGGAGATTTTTAGTTTTTCGACGAGGCTCTTCTCAACCATCTCTAAACGCATAATCATTGCTTAACCTTTGGCGGTAGAAAACCCGAAAAGAAGCCGAAAAGGACACCCTTTAGAAGAAAAATAGAAGAAAATGGGACAGATTTATTTAAGAACAGAGTAATTAAATAAATCTGCCCCCTTTTCCCGAAATAAATCTGTCCTCTTTTCCCTTTTCCCTCTGTGATAGCTCCTGCGTCTAAACCCCGAAGAAACTCTCGTAGGCCGTTTCTACCCGGACCGCAAGCTGATCAGAAATGATGACCAGGTTCTCCAGCGCAGCCGTCTCTGCGGACAATAAAGGACTCGACACAGCTGGAACAGTCAAACCTAGTTGCTGTCGGACCTGGAAAATCGCGTGGATCTCCAAAGGCAACAAATCGAAAGGCGCATATTTGAATTCAGGGTCCCAGGCCCCACCGTTGTCTTCAACATTGGATAAGTGATATTGACATAGCTCTTCCAGTGCATGAGCAAGCCCTTGCTCATTTGTCCATTCGTCTATCACGTTTTGATAAATACCCAGATCCATCGACTTGATCTCTGGAAGCGTATCTCCTTGTGCATAGACTGAATAAAGCCAGAGCATGAACGGTTCGAATCGACGCTGTTTAAGATAGCTGGAATCGACGGCGCCATTGATGGTCAGCATCCCCGCCAGCACATCGGCTACGGACGCAGCCAGATCTCGACGATCAGCCACTATCAATCCGGCCAGCAAGCATCCGGTAATGCTCAATTGATTAGTCAAATTGGGGACAGTTTTGACGCCTTGAAGAAAACTCGTTTTGGAGAAAGCCTTTGCTTTGAGCATCAGCGCCAAATAACGATACATCATCGAGCGCGAGACATGCTCCCAGCCAGAAGCATCTCTGTCACTGATAGCGACTTCGCCCTGAATGCCATAATAGGTCGCCAGCATCCCCAATGAATCAGCCACATTGTTCAATCCACCTAACGAGTCGCTGGCCAGATCCTCTTCAATGTAGGCAAGCTCCTGAGCCGTCATGCCTTCCGACCGGGAAAGCCAGCGTCGGTGCTGCTCAAGTAGGTTATTATTTTTTTTCACTTCGGTGCGTTCTCATGAGGAATAACAGGAACAGACCACGTTTTCTAACTAAAAAGTTGTACATAAGCGGGGTTTTTCCCCGGTCTCCCTCGGCTCGCTTGGAAATTCCATGCAACATTCTCTGTCCCTTCTCCAACCTCCATGAACGAAAACAAATCAATCATCATAGTTATAGTCAATGCTAATTTTCATTTCCTTCACATCCAGGGTGACTGCACACGAAGACCAGGCTTTTCCGTTGTGGCACAAACCATTTTCAACATAGAAGCCCCGGAGCTCAACCAATAATTCTGTTAAATCCCCCACAGCCCTGCTATCCGGATCAAACCAGCTGGAGTGGTTTACCTTATCGAAATAGTCAAACTCATAACTTCCTCCATCACCCTCAGCAAAAAGCCTGGCTCTAACAACTATTTTCCGAGCCTCCGAAGGACCAGCATCCAACAAAAGCTGGCCAATTCTTTGATACAGCTCCTGCTCACTCATCAGCTCCCACCCTTAGGTGCATTCTTAAAACCAACAATTACCAAGAAAAGGAGAAAAAGAAAAGGGGATAGTTTTATTTAAGAACAGAGCAATTAAATAAATCTCCCCCCTCTCCCCTAGTGGGTCGCCCGTTTTCTTCACGGCCCCCCCTGCTTCTCAGGATCGCATTCGACTAAGCACCGTCAAATGGACATCCAGATTGCACTTAACCAAATGCTCTAACGACGCAGTGCCTCCAACGAACAAAGCCGGCTCAAAGCCGTAGAGCTCACTTTCGTCCAAAGGGCCCAACTTCGCCAGCGCTCGCTCAAATAGAAACTCACCCTGACCATCTTCCAAATCGAAACGCTCCTTATCAGACATAGCGAAAAATGTCTGAATGGCAAGGTCTGGATTATTACTGGGCGCTTTCAGCTTACTCATCAATGCTACGAAGGAGCCCGTCGGGCACGAAACAACAATTTTCTGATTGTACTTTTCTCCCCAGGCATAAAGGGTCCTGAACGCACTTCTCGCAATAACGTGGTAGTTATCTATCTGCGGAAATACAGTGTCCGCGAGCCACATATCGAGCAGGTGTTTGTAGTCATCCGGGTCCACTGTCCAGAAAAGCCCATTGGCGTACCCGCACCAGCCTTCTTGCTGCCAATAGCCGAGCAGCACGTCAGGTAGAACTCCACGATATTTCGCAAGGTGGGAGTCTGGCGCTTGCCGATGAGATGTGGCTTCCCCCATTACACTGATGAAATACCCGAAATCCTCATCCCTCATCGTATGGCTTCCTCTGCTGGCAGAATCCTATGCTGTGGGCCAATTGCTCGCCTGCTCAGCACACGACCCTGCTTTCCCCGTTAACCCCCTCGAAGAGCATTCCGGCCAAGCCTGCACGCTCCAAACGGTGCTTCACTTGTTCACTCACAGTCAACGCCCCCAAGTGCTTCCCGAGACGAAAAATGTGCTTCCCCTGAGCCTTGTCGGGATCAATCACGAGGTTCAGAAAGACCCTGTACTCACCAGCCCTATCCGGTCGTACGGGATCATTGATTTCATATTTTTCGAAGTCAGAACGTGCTTCGTCTACACAATCCAATTGGGTTTCGACAATCATTACATAGTAATGATTAAAAAATTGTTCCCCTGCAACCGTCACAGGCTCAAGCACCATATTCCTATAGGGTTCATCAACCTCGGGAATTCCAATCAGCGCATCTCTGGCTTTATTGCTCAGGACCGGCACAGAAGTATATCCAGCCAAGGAAAAATCCACACTCACACCTTCGTTGATAACGTCGAGCGTATAGGTACAGGGTTCCATGTACACAACCGGAGGATCAATGAAGAGCCAATTATTGCAGTGTTTGATTTCTCCCAAATACCGGCATTGAGGAATCTGCATATCTTCGCGCAGTAAGTAATATTTCATACCGACCTCCTGCCTACCTCGAAAAAAGGGTAGCCATATTTCTCGCTGGTTCTTGAAGAAAAGGGGAATAAAGAAAACGGGCGACTTGTGGGTCGCCCATTTCGGGACAGCTAACGCCGCCCCAACAACCTCGCCCAAAATCCAGCTTTACTTTCCGCAGCCACCGTTGCAGGTGGCTCGGCTTCCTGCCGCGTTACCGGGTGCGTACTCGGGCCGTTGGGCCTCAATAAGTCCCCTGGGTAATGCTCAAGCCCCAAACACTGTGAATCGTCCATATCAAAAGCCTTGACCGCCGCCACCGCCTCCACGCACCAACGACCGAAATAGGCGCCGCCGTCGAAGTTTTCATCGCCGTAGGTGTACCAATAGGGATGTCTGTAACTGACGGCCTGAGGATCAGAGCCAGACTTGGCACCGGTACGCACGTCCGTGTACCAATGTTTGACGAATGCATTCAACAGCGATGCTTGCGAATCCGCCGGAGCGTCTACCGCCGCCAGCAACCGAGCGTAGGGTTTTGGGTAAAGAAGCGCTGAACCTATTTTGCGTTCAGGGCTGCGACTCGCGATTATTCGGTCGAGCAACAAGTCCCCGCCTTCGTTACCGATCAGCGCCAACAACCGCTTCCACTGGTCATCTGGGATATCCAGCGCCAATCCCAACCCCACCAGCCAGAAGCAGGTGATGTAATGGTCGTAGTTGACACGCCAGCTGTGGCGGGTGAATTGCTGCTCCTGGGTCCAGACCGTCGCGCCAAGGCGCTCGGCCTCTTCCCAGGCATCGAGCAGCCCAGGAAAGTATCGCGACAGGTCCGCTATCGGATCTCCAGCGGAATACCGTCGTAGCATCTGGTGCCAGTGTTTCTGCGCAATGATGAAAACGTACTGCGGCGCATAGTCGGGATCGCCGGCAGGTTTAGCGGCGGTCTCAAGCGCCTCGACGATGCTCTCATCACCATACTCAACCCATTCCGACCAATAGCGGGAGTCTCCCAGCGGTGCCCGAATCATTGAATCCCCCCCAGTAACTTGGATGTTGCAACCGGATCAGTCACAAACTTCCCGCCTTTTTCCAGAACACCTACGGTAACGTTTCCGAATGGATCTGTGTGAACCAACCACTTCTCGACGCGACCAGCCGCCATTGCTTTATTGATGCTGTCAGCCGTTTTTTGGTTGCCACCGACCGATTCCAGAATGCGGTCGTAGTTAGTGTTGGTTCCCTGTAACCAATCATCACTCATCTGCAAACCGTCTTTGGTCGGCTTCAGCTTGGACGAGCCAAACTTGTATTCCACAACCAAGTAATCAACACCCGGCTTGTCGACCTTGTACAAGTCATCAATACCGGTTTGGCCAATATCCGGGGCCCGGCCAATTTTCTCGGCGCTCGGCACCAGTGACTTGATCCGCTCACCGCCCATGACATCGCCGATGATGCTCTTCTGTGCGTTGGTGAGCGCCCGGAAATCCATCAGCGGGGTGCCGTTGGGGTTAAACTGCCCACCACGGGCCACCAGCTTATCGAACTTGGCCAGGCCGGCCATCGCCTCGAGCCCCTCCGTGCCCACCTTGATCCCGGCTTTCGCCAATGCCACGCCACCCTTGGCCGCCCCACCAACCCCCGTAGCAATACTGCCAACCTGCCAAACCAGCTCGCCAATGTCCTGGCCCAATTGCACGGCGCGATCATCCCCGCCGTTTTCCAGGGCATCTTTAACACGGTCGAGTTTAGCGTTGAGTTCGTTGACCACCCCGTCGCCAAACTGCTTGCGGGCCTCGGGGTCGTTGACCAGGGCCTTGAGGCCGTTGATTCCGTCAACCGGATGGAGGAGGAATTGCGCCAGACCCTCGACGTCGCTCCAGCCCGCCTGCACCAAGCCTTTGCCCACGCCGAAGCGGGTCAAGACGTCTTGTTTCTTGTGGATGTACGCCCACTTGGCGATCACCTGCGCTTTGGCCCCGAGACCGTCAGCCTCGCTGTACTCCTTCTCCGCCTGAACCAACTGCTGGGTCGCCAGCCAGTTGTTGTCCACCGCTGCGCCGGCGGCGCTGTTGGCGGTGGCCGGGTCGAGCGAGGAGCTGTTGGCGGCCAGCCCGGTGACGATACTGACGATCAGGTTGCGCTTGGCTTCACGCTGGGATTCGCTTTCATCGGGGCTGGCTTCGGAGAACAGGCCGGTGAGCAGGCTCGAGGCCGCTGCGCCCGCGGCACCGCTGCCACAGCTCTGGCTGCTGGCGGCGGCACCTGCGCAGGCGACGATGCCGTGCAGGGCGGCGTGCAGTGGCGAGCCTTCGGTGAGTTTGCCGTCTGCGACGAGATCGCCGATGTAGCCGGCGCCCCGCTGTTGCACGTAATTGACTACCAATCCCTGAACGAAGGCGCCGTTGCTGCCGCTGATGTTGCCGCTGGCCGCGCCCACCAGCGCGGTGGTGATCTGCCGGTAGGTGCCGCCCGCGCCCCAGTTGTCGGCGATGTTGCGGGCTTGCGCCTTCAACTGCTGGGAGCTGTTGATCAGCGCCAGGCGTTCGGTGTCAGTGAGCTGGGCGTTGGGGTCCAGAGCTTTGGCCTCGGCGGCTTCAGCCTGTTTGCGCTTGAGATCGACTTCCTTGGCCTTGTTGGCAAGCAAGGTGCTGGCTTCGTTGGCGAACGCCCCGACGATCTCGAAACCGGCACGAATCTCGTCTTCATCAAAGATCGGCTTGAGCACGCCGCTGGTGTCACGGTCGCTGGACACGTCGCGGTTGAGGCTGGCGACGGTTTGCTCGCCATTCTTGCCGGTGCGCTTCTGCTGCTCGGCGTCGTTGCTGATGACAATCGTGCCGCCACTGATACCGCTGCGGGTGACGCTGCTGGCGTCATCGCTGGCGCTGATGGCGATCGGCATCGTGGCGCCGAACTCATTTTCATTCTTCGGCAGGTCGGTGCTTGGAGAAAAGGGGACAGATTTATTTGGAAACATTGTCCCGTCCTGAATAAGGTTTACACCCTCTGATCTATTTTCAGGAGGGCGTAATGGAAGCAGGAAAAAGGCGTAGTCAGCGAGACTACACGCTGACCTTTAAATTGTCGGTCGTCGACCAGGTCGAAAAAGGCGAGCTGAGTTATAAAGAGGCTCAGGAGCGCTACGGGATTCAAGGCAAAACGACCGTTCTGACGTGGTTACGCAAGCATGGTCGGCAAGATTGGAGCCCAGGCACATACATTGGCTCGCCGAGGATGGGGTCTATGCCCGACAAAAACCGACCATTAACGCCAGAGCAACGCATCAAAGAGCTTGAAGAGCAGTTGGCGCTGTCCAATCAGAAAGCGCAGTTTTTCGAGGCGGTCGTGGATGTCTTGAAAAATGACTACGGTCTCTCTGTCGTAAAAAAGCGTCCCGGCAAGTCCTCGCGCAAAAACGAATCCAAAACTTGAGCATCAGCAGGGCTTGCCAGTTCATGGGGATAAGCCGACAGGCTTACTACAAACGCAATCGCGCCGATGCGGCGCGTCTCGCTCTGGATCAGAAAGTTGCCGATTTCGTTCAGCAAAAACGTCAGCGGCAGCCACGTTTGGGCGCCCGAAAGCTGCATTACTTGCTGCAGTGCCAACCTCAGCTTGAGCTGCAAGTGGGTCGAGATCGCCTGTTTTCGATTCTGCGTGAACGGCGTTTATTGGTAGCCCGCAAGCGGGCGTATCACAAGACAACCGACAGCCATCACCGCTTTCGGCGTCATCCAAACCTGCTCAAACCCGGCCCTAATCAAGTTATTCCCAGCGGCCCGGAACAAGTCTGGGTGGCTGACATCACCTATCTGCCCACTCAGGAAGGTGTGGCCTACTTGAGCCTTGTGACGGATGCTTTTTCACGAAAGATCGTGGGCTATCACGTCCATGAAAGCCTACACACCAAGTCGGTCGCGCAGGCGCTGCGCCGAGCGGTGAAATACCGTCGAACGGAGCAGCCGCTGGTGCATCACTCAGATAGAGGCAGCCAGTATTGCTCGGGAATATATCAGGAGTTGCATGCGAAGCACGGCATCAGGTGCTCGATGACTGATGGCTATGACTGCTACCAAAACGCCTTGGCAGAGCGGGTCAACGGGATATTGAAGACAGAGCTTTTGCTCCAGCGGCCACAGGATTTAACGCAGGCGAAGAAGATGGTCAGTGAGTCGGTATCGATCTACAACCGCGAGCGTCCACACCTGTCTCTGAAATACAAAACGCCCGATGCGATGCATCGGGCGTTGGGGTGAAATAGGTGTAAACCTATTTCAGGACTAGACACATTTAAGAAAAAAGGGGACTTATTAAGAATTGAGAAACCAAATAATTCTGTCCCTTTTCTCACTACCCTTTTTTCACTATCCCAGTCATTTTCACCACCTCAGAATTACCCCTGAGATTGCAAACGCCAAAAATCCATTCCATCCACTATCCAATATTTTTTCTCACTCGGAATCAACTCTCCGAACTCACTAGACGCTTTTGCATTCCAATCTGAAGGGACATAAGACTCATGCGACCTATCCCAATCAACATGTTGAAATATCCTACCATCAAGATTTATGTAGAATCGAGGCAGCCTCATCCTTAGCTTATCCCACTCGGCCAGACGAGCTTCTGCGCGACCAGACAAAACGTCTTCTATATGTCTATAGAACTCAGCAAAATAGGCAACGGAGTGACCATACTTAAAAAAATCACCCATCCAAGCAGAAGAGTAAACTTTAACCCCGTTATTATCTAGGTAACGTTGAAACGTATTAATATCTAGGACCGGGACGCCACCTCTAAACGCAGAAATGGCAGCATCATAAAGATCACCATCCATAACACCGCGCTCAACATACCCTCGATACTCAGGCCTTACATCAATGCAAAAATTTTCTTTATCATCTGCGAGGTAATAGCACCTACCGCCAACGACAAACACAGCCAAGTCCTTCCTTCCTTCGAAAATATTTTCAAGCAGGCTGTCAAAATCATTTACCAAATTCATCAACAAACTCCTTACTTGTTAACACCCGCGCTTTCGAAGAGCTTTGCTCAATCAGACGATCCCATACCTTAGGTAATTCTAGTGAGATACTCGGCTCGCCTTTACCCGGATCGACAATTTTAGGAGCATTAGGGTCCCTAGGTACGTTCGGCATCGGCTTTTGTTGAATCGCCGAAGCCATGATTTCCTTATGCAAAGCTGCATCCACTTCAAAAACCACTACATCCCCATCAGCCCGTCTGTTTGCAAGATAATAACTAGCATGATTAGGACCGTTTGTACTTACACACAGTTGGCCGCTACACCCGGAATCAATAGTCACACTACCATCTTCATTCACACTAATCCGGTTTTGGCTTGTTTTCTTGCCACTTCCGCCACCTTCGACTCTAAAGTAGGTTTCGGTTTCCCTCTCTACAGTGTTAACGCCCTTTCTAGTAGAGGTCCACGCAGCGCCCAACGTCGCCATGGCATTGCTTATCAGATTCTGCGTACCCTTGGCAATCTCCTGCTCTGTCTCATTCCTGTAGTCCAGAGGTACGCCAACAACCTCATTACCCACTCCGTCAACATGAAAAAGCTGCTTTCCGAGATCGATAATTCCGTTAATGGAGTCGCTAGGGTAATTCACGACCCCTTTGCCCAAACCGGCAAGGGCAGTATTGCGCGTAGCATCCCATATCTCGCTTTCCTTTTGAGACTGGGTTTTGCTTGACGCGGCGCTCAACATCGCCCGCTGCTCGTTTGTAAACTGACTCCAAGTGTGGCCATACATCCCGGCGTTTTCATAAGCATCTTTGCCGCTCGGCGCAAACATCAACATCACGCGTCCGTTTTCGTCAACAAACGTCTCTGCCTGGGACCGGAGAAAGACGACCGCTCCGAGATCAACCATCGCATGATCGGTGGCGAAGTCTTTGTCGACACTTTGCTGAGCCTGGGCAAGCAGCCTGGCCTCTGCCTCTTGGACGGAAATCTTCTGATCTTCGGCAAACTTACCGGCCAAAGCCTTTATTCTATTGACCTCAACGATGTGTAACTGACGGTTATTGAGGTCAACTGAGGCCGCACCGCTGCCCGCAACCACCGAGCCGCTGACTCCGCTTCCTGTACCAAGCGCTGCCCCCAAACTCATCGCAATTAGGGTGGCCAGCGCGTTTTGCTCTTTCTCATTCAGCGAGCTACCACTTAGCGCGTTACTTATGGATGGCATGAGCGCTGCGGAGGCACCTACCCCTAACGCACCACTTTGGGCATTGCCGCTGGACAAACCAATTGCTGCCCCCGCCAACGCATGCAACAACACGCGTGCCGCGCCACCTTCCGCCCACGCGGCTCGGGTCGCGTCGTCAATTCCTTTTCGATTTTTCTGCGCATCGGCAAAGCTGCCGATTTTGTTGAAGATGTCACTGGACGACGTATTAGCAACAATTCCAACCGCTGTGCTGCCTGTCGCCCCGCCCAGACCCGCAGCGATCAGCCCTGACGTGATGTCCGCCATGAGCCGCTTATCACCACCCACTTGCCAGCTACTGGCGTCAGCCAGTGCAACCGCAGCCGCTTGTTTTTCCTCAGGGGTAACCGCCGCTTTCGCTTGTTTGTTTGCCGCATCTGCCTTGGCCTTGCCCACCATACTGATCACGGTGCCTGACAACTGCGCCGAGCTTTGAATCAGGTCGATACGCTCCTGCATGGCCTTTTCATCCGGCCGATCGAGGTGAGCGTTGGCATTGGCGGTGTCGCGACTCAAACCTTCAAGATCATTCGCCCCGGCAGCATCACGCACGACGATCGTCCCAAGGCTGACGGCGCTACGGGTTTTACTACTGTCGGACTCCTTGAGCATCAACGGTATCGAGCCGCCGACACCGGAGCGGGCGTCATCGAATCCTGCGGTGGCACCGGAATAGCTCAGGCCCGCGGCCTGGCTTTTGATATCGCTTTTGTTTTTGATGTCACTGACCAACAACCGGCCAGTGCTGAGATGGTTTTTGTCGACACTGGCTTCACTGGCAATCACCGCGCCTTGAAGCGTGGTGTTTTTGCCGACATTTATGTCGTAACCGCCGCTACCCGCGAAGAAGCCGGTCTGCTGGGCCACCGCCTTGT
This sequence comes from Pseudomonas hefeiensis, assembly GCF_030687835.1. Lineage (NCBI taxonomy): Bacteria > Pseudomonadati > Pseudomonadota > Gammaproteobacteria > Pseudomonadales > Pseudomonadaceae > Pseudomonas > Pseudomonas hefeiensis. The sequence goes on along the minus strand of NZ_CP117449.1, from coordinate 1,554,847 downwards.
AATCGCTGTTCATTTTGCTGCCAGCGAATTCAGCGGAGCCCGATACCATTGCCCCCAGGCAGAACGGAGGCACACAGATACTCACCCCTACGCCGCCGCTGGTTTGTTTGTTCTTCTGGCTTGCCTCGTCCTGGCGCGAGGCGATGTTCAGATTGCCTCCGATATCCGCCTTGATAGCGTCAGCCCGCACTTGAGCGCCCGCCAGCGTGGTGTCCTGACCACTTTTTAGAACCAGGAGTCCCGTATCGACCGTGCTGTTGACTTGGGTGACCTCACGACCGGTCCCCATCCCCTTGGCCATTCTTGCACCGAGGTCGAGGGTGAACCCCATCTGCTCACCGATGTTGAAGCTGGCTCCAATACTGGTCTTGTTGGTGGTGTTCTGGTTATCCCAATTTCTTCGGTCCTGAGCACTTTCCAGAGTGATGTTGTTTTTGGCCTGCAACAAGGTGTCGTTGGCCTTAAGGCTGCTGCCAACAATATGGATATCGCCTTTGGTGTCTGGCGCGTTACCCGTGGCGACGATGGCGAGGCTGCCACCACTGTTGAGTGTCGATTGTTTGACCGTTTCAGCGTGATATTCGCTGGTGCTCTTCTTGCGAGTAGAAGCCAGCTCAGTACCAATTTTGATAAAAGAGCCTTTGCTGTTGGCTGGCCTGCCATCCGACTCATTAGCCGCACTGTCATCGCCGCGCATGGCGTTGTAGGCCGAAAGCAGCGCCTGCGCAGCTTTAACTGCCTTTAAGCGGCTGTCATCGGCTTGTTGTGCCGCCCGTACATCATTACGAATGCTCTTGACGGTATCGACCACTATCCCGCCGACTACACGCCCCACGGCCAAACTTCTGGAGTTATCCTTGCTGATCTGATCCGCTGTTTCAGTCCCGGCAGCGATGGTGACGTTAGCACCGTTCAAGGACATATCTTTGGTACTGACTAGATCACTAGCCACCACACTCAACTCGCGCCCAGCCGTCAGCGTTACATTGCCGGAGCTGGAGCCAACTGTGCTGCCGGTGAGCGTGGTTTCTGTAGCCGTGCCGTTGTGCTTCTGGCTGTTGATAAACAGATGCTGGTTGCCCGTCATGTCATCCAGGCCCAGCTTGTTACCGGTCAGCACACCTGTCAGGTCACGATTCTTTTCCTTATGCATATCGGTGCGCGAGAAGGTGTTCTGCGCCGCGTCGATGGTCAGGTCGCGCCCGGCCTGGACTGCCAGATCACCGGTACTGACCAGGGACGAGCCCGTCACTTTCACATCTTGGCCGCCCGCGACCGTAACCGTCTCGCCGGAGACCATGCTGCCCACCGCCGTGGTGCGTTTCTCGTCGACCTTGTCCTGGACTTTGCTCGACTTGAACCCGCCCCAACTGCTTTTGCTTTCCTTACGCTCATGTCGAGCGCTGTCGGAATCCGTCACGGCAAAAATCTGAACATCCTTGCCTGCGACCAATTTCGTCGCACCTTTCTCGGCGGTCACCGCGCTACCCGCCAACAGCAGGTTTTCTCCCGCCACCAGTGTGCTGTTGCCGCCAGAACTGACCAGGCTGCCCACCTGGGTGGTGCTGTCCGTTTCATCCAGCCGGAATTTCTTCCCGGAAGAAGACTTCTTGGTCTTGCTGTAGAAGCTGTAGTCCTGATCCGCCGCGGCCCTCAGGGCGAGGTTGTTACCCGCCACCAGATACGCCTCATTCCCCGCGTTGACCGTACTCGCTACCAACGTGAGATCCTGCCCCGCGCTCAGCGTCGCATCCCCGCCCGCCTTGAGCGTGGTGGACACCTGCTGGACATGATCCTCGATGCTCTTGACCTTCTTGCTCTGGCCATACGAATGCTGTTCATTCGCCGCTGGCCCCAAGGTCAAGTTCTTGGTAGCGACAATGGCCAAGTTCCGCTTGGCTTCGACCTGGCTAGCGACCACCTTGAGGTCACCGCCCGCAGCGGCCTGAAGATCGCGCCCAACCGTAACGCTAGAACCATTCTGGGTAATGGTCTGGTCTCGATGTTTGCTGCCCTGCGTATGGCTGTCCACCTGCTCGGCGGCGGTGATGTTCATATTTCGGGCTGCGCGCAATGTGGTGTCGTTACCACTCTTGAGCACACCACCAACATTGGCAATATCCCGCCCAGCGCCCGCGCTCAGGTCATGACTCGCCTCAATCCGCGCCGCGCTGTCAGCAAAGTCGCGTTGCTCAGTCTTGTAGCCAGTGCTGCTGGCATGCCGCGTGATGGTTCGCTCATTGGTCAAATCACCGGTCACGGCAACAACACTGACATCCCGCCCAGCAATAACCCCACCCGCCCGGTTAGTAAGATCATTCCCCGCCAACGCCTCAAGACGATTCCCCGCCTCCAACAACCCGCTGTTAACCAGACTGTCGCCCGCCGTCGCCCTCAGGTTGCTGGACGCACGCAAGGTGCCCGCATTGTTCAGGTTCCTACCCGCAATCAGGCTGACGTCTGAGCCCTGAATCAGCGCACCATTCGGCGCCAGACGATTGTTGGCCTGGGCCAGATAAAGCACCGGCACCAGCACCTGTTGATTATTCACCGTCCGGTTTTCCATCCAGACGATGTCATGGGTCAGGGCCGCAACCTGTTCGGCGGTCAGGCTGACGCCTAGGGACAGGTTGAGACTGTCCTTGCTGGCGATGGCGTTGTTCATCAGGTACTTGAACATGCCGTCGTCGGAGTTCTGGCCGTCGAGGAAGCGTTGGCCGGTGCGGGCGATCACGGCTTGCTGGATCAGGCGTTGTTCGTAGAAGCCGTCGCCCAGGCGCTTGGCGGCGGTGTCCGGGTCGTAGCCCAGGTTTGTCAGCAGGTAATCGGAGCTCATGAACCGGCGCATGTCGGTCAGCGCCGGGTTGGTCTCGATCAGGTACTTTTGCGGGTTGGCCTGGAACGAGCGATCCGGCAGGCCACGCACTTGCGTCAGGCCCGTGCTTTGGGTTGGCGTGGTGGAGCCGTCGCCGCTCATGCGGAACAGGCCGTTTTGCCCGGTGGGCAAGTCAAAGCCCGGCAAGGCCAGCGGATCGACCTGTTGCTGAATCAGGTTCGGGGGTAGCTGCCGATTGACGCTGATACGGGTCGAGAAGGCGTTGTCGGCCTGGGTGTCGGTGCGTGGGCCAGCGCCGACGTAGTTGTAGCCGCCACGCACGACGCCGCTGTTGACGTCGCCTTGGGTAGGAATGTTGATGGCACCGCCGGCCTGGATAATCGCGGCATAGGTCTGGTTATCGGTGGTGGCTATTTGAGTACGGAACTGCGGCAGCTCACGTTCGGTTCTGCCGATAAAACGGCTCATCGCCGCTTCAAGACCGCTCAGGTCGTTGGGGTCGTAGGTGGGGCTTTGAATCCAGTATTTGTTGGTAAAGGTATTGGCGGCGTCGCGCCGGCTACCTGGGCTGCGGGTGCGAGCGGACATGAAAGTGCGCGAGGTTTCTATCTCGCCGGTCTCAAGGCCGATGTTGTTCAGGCTGACCAGATTGGCGGTCAATGCACCGGCGGCACCGATGCTGCTGCTCTGGTTGGTGAGGGCGCCGCCCTGGATATCCAGGTTGCCGCCGGTGGTGATGCTGGAGGCGGCACTGGCCGCGGTCACTTCGAACTTGTCGCGCTGAATGATCTGCCAGACCTGGTTTTGCTTGCCGCCCCTGCAATCACCGGCATTGACGCCTGCGATACAGGCGACTCCCCTGATCGAGGCGGTGTAGATCCCGGCATCGTTGGTGGTCAATATCTCGCGCACATTGTCGATCGTGCTGGCCGCCAGGCGCATGCTGCCGTCGCTCTGCAGCGAGCCGGAACTGTTGAGGATGCGGCTGGCATGCGTGCCAAGCCCATCGCGATCAATGCTCAGGTTGCCCAGGCTGTAGATATCGGCGTAACGGTTGGTCAGGCTGTCGACGCGCAGGCTGGTATTGCCTGCGCTGAAAATCAGTCCTCGCTCGTTGAGCAGGTCGCCGGTCGATACGCCGAGCGCGCCGGCACTGCCCAACGTGCCGTAGTTGTTGATCGTGGCGGCAGTGACGCTCATATCCGCCGCCGAGGTCAGGCGACCGTAGCTGTTGAGGACGCCATCGACCACGACGGTTGTGTTGCCAGCGCCCGCGATGCTGCCGTTTTGCTCCAGATTGATCAGCGCGGCCTTGAGGCCCAAGGTGCCGAGACTGCTCAAGCGGCCGTTGCCTGTATAGGCGCCGGTCAGTTGCAGGTCGATGGTCCCATCACTGCCGATCAGGCCGTCAACGTGCCAGTTGCTGCCACGGCCCACCAGGCTGTCGGTACTGAGCAACTGGCCGGTGGCGGTCTGGGTCATCTGGTCGACATCCACGACCAAGTGCCCGGCCTGGATCGCCGTGCTGTTGGTCCAGCGGTCAGCCGTCACCGTCAGGTTGCCGTAGGTCACCAGCTGACCGCCGGCCTGCCCCAGGTTGGCCTGGCTGATGCCGAACACTCCCAGGCCGGTGTGCAACAGCTTGCCACCCACGTTCTGGAGGCTGTTGGTGTCCAGCCCGACATTTTGGCTGGCGGTTTCCAGGGTGCCGTCGTTGTTATCGAACAGGCCACCGATGTTGAATACCGTCGTGCTGTTCTGGCCCAGGGTGCGCAGTTGGCCTTTCTGGTTGCTCAGGCTGGCAGCGAGAATATCCAGGCTGTCCTGGCTTTCGATGATGCCGGCGTTGTTGTTCAGCGCGCCCGAAAGGTCAAAGTCGATGCGATTGGCACTGACCTGCCCGCCGCCGCTGTTGTCTATGTCCCGGCCAATGACCTTGACCTTGCCCGTGGCGTACATCCCACCGCTGCGATTGTCGATATCCGCACCCGCGTTGGTGATCACGATATCGCCCGCTTGTGCGGCCATGCGCCCGCCGTCGTTGAACAGCCCCGCCAAGGCTTGGATGTTCAGTCCTTGGGCCTGAATCGTGCCGCCCTGGCCATCGAGGTCATAGCCATTTCTCAGCACGCCAGTGGTGCGCGCCTCCAGGGCGGCCTTGACGCTGGAGAGCACGCCACCACGGTTGTCCAGGTTGGCCGCTTCGATGTTTAGGTCGGCGTCTTGAGCGATGATCGTACCGCCCTGGTTATCGATATCACCGGATACATCCACGGTGACCAAGCCCTTGCCCTGCAAAGTGCCCTTGGCGTTATCCAAGCTGGAGGCCTCGAGCTCGACGCCGGCACTGCGGCTGGCGATCAGGCCTTGGTCAGCGTTGTTGACCTTACCGGTCGCCGTGACCACCAGCTTGCCATTGGCGGCAACAGTGCCTTTGCTGCGGTTGTCCAGGCTGGCGGTGCGCACGGTCATGACGCCTTGGCTGGATAGCTCGCCGCCCTGGTTTTTGATCGCGCCGGTGTTGGTGATGTCGAGGTTTTTGCCGGCCATGACCAGACCGGTCAGGTTGTCCAGGCTGCCGAGGATCAGCGTCGCGCTGTTCAGGCTCGACAGTTCACCTGCATTGTTTTCCAGGTGGCCCAGGTTGGCAGTCAGCAGGCCCTGGCTATTGATCAGGCCGCCCTGGCTGTTGAGGACTTGATCGGCGTTCAGGTGCAGTTCGGTGCCGCCGAGGAGGCGGCCTTTGTTGCGGTTATCCACCATGTTGCCGGTGACGGTGGTCTTGCGCTGCCCACTGAGCGTACCGCCCTGGTTGTTCAGCGCCGCCGTGGTCGTGACATTCAAGTCGCGACTGGCGATAACAGTTCTGCCACCGTTGTTCAGTTGCTTGGCAGTGAGGGTGACATCACCTGCGGTATTGCGGCTGTTATCGGCGTTGACCCCGGCTTCGATAATCCCGTTGTTGCTCAGCGTGCCGCCGCTGTCCAGGCGAATGCTGTCGCGCGCCACCAGGTTGTTCTGGCTGGTCAGGTCACCCGGGGTCTTCACGTCCAGACGGCTACCGGCGTACACCTGGCCGCGGGTTTCCACACTTTTGGCCTGGATGTCGACGGCGCCGGTGGCAGCCGTCTCGGCCATGCTCAAATGACCATTGGCATCAAGCTGGATATCACCGCCACTGGCGACCATCTTGCCATCGAGTTTGACCCCGACTCCCGCCTCGGTGCCTACCAGTTTGATGGCGCCAGCGTACATGCCGCCCAGAGCCGACGAGTCGATGGCCAGTTGCGGCTTGGTGCTGCCGTCGTCGGCGCGGGCGGTAGCGTTGAGGGTGTTGGCGTTGACGTCGTTGCGCCCGGCAATAATCGTCAGATTCTTTGCCTGGATCTCGGCATTGATCTTGGCGCTGCGGGTGATGATCTCGAAACGGTCGACGTTGTTGGCGTTGAGGCCTGCGCCTTCGATCGCAACGCTGCCCTGGTCAACCTGATAGCGACTCAACTGACCGTTTTCGATAATCGGTTTGCCGGTGGTCAAGGTCGCTTTGGGGGTATTGATAAACCCACAGCCGTTACACGAAATGCCATAAGGGTTGGCGACGATCACATGCGCCGACTGCCCCGCCACTTCGGTGTAACCGCGTAACTGGCTCGGGTTGCCGCCGTTGACTTCGTTGAGGATGATCTTGGCGCCCGCGCCCTTGAGATTCGGGTTGCCGAGGATGATCCCGCCCAGTTGCGTGGCTTGGGTGACGTTGGTGGCGTTGTTGAGGATCACGCCGTTGCTGCCGACGTTGTAATCCTTGAACTGGTTGTGGGACAGACCGCTGCCGTTGGGCTTGGCGATGTTGACGATGGGCACGCCGTTGCCCGCCTGACCGAGACGGGTGCCCGGCGCGCTGACTACGATCCCGTCCGCCTGGGCCCACAGCGGCTGCCAGAACATGACGTTGGCCAACAGGAATGCCAGGCCGCGCTTGGGCATGCCCCAGAAGTGCTCGGGGGGTTGCAAGGCAGCAGAAGGCTGGCGGGCCAGAAAGGCGTGTTGGCGGTCGTCCATGATCAGGTCTCGTTGCAACAGAAATTAGATAGATACATCCACGCGCAAGTAGATCGGCGCTTCGCGCTCGGTCAGGGCATCCGGACGTTCCAGGGAATGGGCAAAGGTGACGCTGGCGCTCAGGTGCTCACCACGGGCAAACAATTCCAGCGAGTGGCTCGACATGCGCCCGTGCTGGTCGCCGTTGTAGCGATTGCCGCGAATCACGCCCTGGTCGTAACCGAGGCTGGTGCCGTATTCGGCGAACACCGGGCGCAGCCACTCCAGCGTCACCGGGCGGCTCCAGCGCAGATCGTTGCGCCAGTAACCACCACTGTCGCCGGACAGCGTCTGGTCCTTGTAGCCTCGGACCGACGCCAGTCCGCCCAGGCTCATGCGCTGCGAGGCGAATAGCGCATCCTCGCTGCGCTGGCCGGTCATCAGGCTGCTGAAACTGAAGGATTCGCCGCCCAGCATGAAGGGCTGCAAATAGCTGAGGGTGGCGGTGTATTTGCGGTAGCGGGCGTCGGCCTGCCCGGGACCCGGATCGTCGTCGCGCTGGGCATCGAGAGCGCCGATGCCTTGCTGTACACCCAGGTCCAGGTTGACGAATGCATTGCCGACCCGTCGTCCGTGATTGATGCCGAACTGCGCCTCGCTGATGCGATTGCTGCTATTACCGAGCTTGCTGTCGTTGACGAAGTTGTTAGTGCGCAGGTACGCCAAGCCGGTGTTGAGCGAAGTCTTGCTCACCGCGTCGCGATGGACCACCCGCTCCAGGCGCACCTGATGGCTCTGACTGTCACCGCTCTGCTTGAAATTGAAGCCGTTGGCCTGGCCCAGGGCGCGGTACTCGCTCTGACTGTAGCTGTAGCTCAGGTTCCACCAACCAAACGGCAGGTTGTAATAGAGCATGGCATTGCGCGAGGTTTTCTGGTGATCGCTGACGGCATCGTGGCCGCCGCGCAATGCCAGTTGATCGGCCAGGCCCAGCGGGCTGTCCCAGTCGAAGGAGGTGCCCCATTGCTGTTCGCCGGTGCTCTTCTGGCCATCGTTATGCCGCGCCAAGCCAACGCGCCAAGGCTTTTGCGGGGTGTTTTTGACCAGCACATCACTGCCACCGAGATCCTGTCCCGGCGCCAACTCCATCTGCACGCGATTGGATGGCAAACGGTTCAGTTGGTCGACCATTTGCTCGATATCCCGCAGATTGAGCAAATCGCCCGCCTTGCCGGGAAAGCTCATAACCAGCTCCCGCTCGGATAGACCACTGCCTTCGGCCCCCTTCAGCCCTTCCAGCCGGCCCTCAACGACCAGCACTTGCAGGTGACCGCTGGACAGGTCCTGTTGCGGCAAATAGGCACGACTGGTGACCAGACCTTTTTCCAGGTAGTAGTCGGTGATGGCCTTGAGCAACTCGTTAAGCTGTGACACGCCCAGGCATTGGTTGATATAGGGCTTGAGCAGTTGTTCGCGCTCACTGGCCGAAAGACTGTCGGCGCCCTTGATTTCGATGGTTTTGATGGGGAAACAACGGCTGTCGCTCGGAGCAACCGGAGCCTGGGGCGCTGCGGGCTTGCCCGGCAGATCCTTGAGTTCTTCAAGCCGCCGACGCTGCTCTTCGAGCAAGCGATCTTGGCGCTCACGGATCAGGTCCGTGTCGCCGGGGGTGGGTGCAGCGTAAGCGAGCGTTAGCGGAGAAAGGCACAGCAAAGCCAGGTACGACCTCGCCCAATGGGCGGGTGAAAACATGTTCGATCCCTCGATACGAAAATGGCAGCAAACTGGCGAGCAGACAAAGCACCGGTATCGGTCTTTTCATTTCGGGGAACGCCGGAAAATCCAGGCTGACACCAAAAATACTCACGCTGCTGATGCGCAAAACTACGCGCACACCAGACTCTGCATATCGCCTTCGGTTCAAGGGAGGAGAAACTTTCTGCTCAAAAAAGAGACGTGTCTCACAGGACGCATTAAAAACCACCGACAGAAATCGTCTGGTCGGACCTGTACGAGATGGATTTTTTCGCGGTGAACGAACCGACGTCCGCCCCCACCATGGGGATTTGGCGAAAGGGAGGCAAACTATTGGAGGGTTGGAGAAAGATGGTGTCCCAGGGCAGGTTCGAACTGCCAACCTTCCCCTTAGGAGGGGGATGCTCTATCCAATTGAGCTACTGAGACACAAGTCGACCACGAGAAACGCGGTGCGTTGGACGGCGTGCATGTTAACGGTCAGCCTGGCGTTTGTCATGTCGTCCATGGCTTTTTAAGTGTAGGCAGATGTACCGCTGGCCAAGTCTCCCACCGAAGAACCCGGGCCGGGCCGCCGCTCATCTGGCCCACTCTGCTCATTCTAGTAAATCGGCAAATTGCCACTATCCTATACAATACAAGGACAGCACCGCGCTGGTGCCTACGTCACGGTTATCCGCCGGACGGTATGGCACATAGACACGATGCCGTGGTCACAAGATGCGGACCTGGGAATTTTTCCAACCAGTCCGCATTTTTGACGAAGGGTACTGGCAGAACGCCTTTACGCGGATCAATATTTGTCACAGAATTGGCGCCAATGATCTGGCAATTTTGAGGCATGATGCGGGCCTCTTAACAATTCAGGTTGAACATTTGGCTAAGGGGCTTGTCCTATCGACATCCTGCGGCCAATCCCGAGAACCGCTCCCCTGAACTAACCGGTTAAATATATGCGCCCAATGAAACAGGCAATTTATTCCAGCCGTACGGCTGACAAGTTCGTCGTACGTCTGCCAGACGGAATGCGGGAACGCATTGCCGAGGTGGCTCGTAATCATCACCGCAGCATGAACTCCGAAATCATCGCGCGCCTTGAGCAAAGCCTTATTCAGGAAGGTGCGTTGGGTGAAGAGCTGAGCATGCGGCTAGACAGCCCAGAGCTGTCATTGCATGAGCGCGAGCTGCTTCAACGATTCCGACAACTCTCTCATCGCCAGCAAAACGCCCTCGTTTCGCTGATTGCCCATGACGCAGAAATGGCCGCAGACGCGTCCTGATCGCACCCAAGACATTCAAAGCCAGCCTTGTGCTGGCTTTTTTTTGTCTGAAATTTGGTGACTGAGATTTCTGGCACCCACGAAAAAGCCCGCCAAATTGGCGGGCTTTATTGAGGCGCGAATCAGAGCAGGAAAATCGTCGCCAACCCCAGGAAAATGAAGAACCCGCCGCTGTCGGTCATGGCGGTAATCATCACGCTGGCCCCCATGGCGGGGTCACGTCCCAATCGAGCCAGGGTCATGGGAATCAATACCCCCATCAAGGCCGCCAACAGCAAGTTGAGCGTCATCGCGGCGGTCATGACCACTCCCAGTGACCAACTGCCATACAGCAGGTACGCCACCACGCCGATTACGCCCCCCCAAACCAGACCGTTGATCAAGCCCACGGCCAGTTCCTTGCGCATCAACCGCGACGTATTGCCGGTACTGACCTGATCCAGCGCCATGGCGCGGACAATCATGGTAATGGTCTGGTTACCGGAGTTGCCGCCAATCCCCGCAACGATAGGCATCAGCGCCGCGAGGGCTACCAGTTTTTCGATGGAGCCTTCGAACAGACCGATGACCCGGGACGCAATAAAAGCCGTGACCAAATTGACCGCCAGCCAGGCCCAACGGTTACGCAGGGACTTCCAGACCGAGGCGAAGATGTCTTCCTCTTCACGCAGACCGGCCATGTTGAGGACTTCGCTTTCGCTCTCCTCACGAATCAGGTCGACCATTTCGTCAATGGTCAGACGGCCGATCAACTTACCGTTCTTGTCGACAACGGGTGCAGAAATCAAATCGTAACGTTCGAACGCCTGGGCCGCATCGTAGGCATCCTCGTCCGGGTGAAAACTCACCGGGTCACTGGCCATGACCTCGGCTACCTGCTTTTCCGGATCATTGACGAGCAATCGCTTGATAGGCAGCACGCCCTTAAGCACACCGTCGTAATCGACCACGAAGAGCTTGTCGGTATGCCCCGGCAGCTCCTTGAGACGGCGCAGGTAACGCAATACCACTTCAAGACTGACATCCTCACGGATGGTCACCATCTCGAAGTCCATCAGCGCACCGACCTGCTCCTCGTCATAGGACAACGCCGAACGCACGCGCTCACGCTGTTGGCCGTCGAGGGTTTCCATCAGTTCGTGGATAACGTCCCGTGGCAATTCGGGCGCAAGGTCGGCGAGTTCGTCGGCGTCCATTTCCTTGGCCGCCGCCAGCAGCTCGTGATCATCCATGTCAGCGATCAGGGTTTCACGAACCGAGTCGGACACTTCAAGCAGGATGTCACCGTCACGATCAGCCTGGACCAACTGCCAGACCGTCAGACGCTCTTCCAGCGGCAAGGCTTCAAGGATGTAGGCGACGTCGGCGGAGTGCAGGTCATCGAGCTTGCGTTGCAGCTCGACGAGGTTCTGCCGGTGGACCAGGTTCTCGACCAGGTCGTGATGCGGGCCTTCCTGGCGATGCGTCAGGTCTTCGACCACCCGCTGGCGATGCAGCAGCTCAACGACTTGAGCAAGGCGATCCTGAAGGCTTTCCTGCGTTTTTTTTACTTCTATTTCGGTCATAGGCGAACTCCACTCCCAGCAGTGGAGCACGCCGGAAGGATCAATCAGTCAGTTCATGATTGGTGAAACGGGATATTGAGTAACTACTGGGTAAGTCCATGGGATATTCCACAAGCCCCGGCGGGGCTGACGGGCGCAATCATACACCGCTTGACACTTTTAAACGTTAAAAAATCATGGCAAGAACAAGCGCTTGCGAGACATACCTGAACGCAGATTGAACCTCTATGCCTACGACGACTTATCCTGAAAAGAAAACACACGCCCGGGTAAAAATGTAGCGGCTAACCTTCTCTTCTTCACCGTCAAGGAGGACGTCAGGATGCCTGTCCGTCGCTACCTGTTTTTATTCGCCGCCCTGCCCTGCCTGCCTTTGGCGGCTACCGGGCAAAGCGTGCATCGTTGTGAAAGTACCGCCGGGCACGTGACCTTCACCACCCTGAGTTGCCGCCCGGGTGAGACCCTGTCACTTCAGCAGATCCACCCGATCAACCCGGGCAGGACCGCGCCGATGACAGAGGCCATGCTGCCCGAAGCGGAGTTTCGGCAAACATCCGGCAACAAAGCCAAGCGCAAGGAACCGACTGTTGTCGGCCAGCTTGAAGACCGCTGCAGGAATCTGCTCACCGCCAGGCAACGCCGCGAAGCGATCATTAACCAGCGAATCATTAGCGGCATGAGCCAGCAGGACGTGGAAAGCGCTCTGGGCAAACCGGACTCGGTCAAAATCCGGAATTCGAGTACTCGATATACTTATAAAGCGAAAAAAGGCCGCAGCGCAGAGGTCGTATTCGATGAGAAAGGGTGTGTGAAAGGCAAATCGTAGACAGCAAAAAGCCCGCGTTTAACGCGGGCTTTTTGGTGTTTGGTGCACTCGACAGGATTCGAACCTGTGACCGCTCGGTTCGTAGCCGAGTACTCTATCCAGCTGAGCTACGAGTGCAAGTTGTGGTTTTATACCAGATCACAACTGGTTGAAGCCAAGTTATTTGCATCACTGCAAAAAACTCTTAAATGGTGCACTCGACAGGATTCGAACCTGTGACCGCTCGGTTCGTAGCCGAGTACTCTATCCAGCTGAGCTACGAGTGCATTTGTTGCCGCGCATTATAGGTCGCCGAATCTTTTTGTAAAGCGCTTTTTTCAGTAATTTCAACAACTTACCGATAAAGCCAGATTACGTCGCACTAAATAAATAATGGCGGAGAACGGGGGATTCGAACCCCCGACACCCTTTTGAGGTGTACTCCCTTAGCAGGGGAGCGCCTTCGGCCACTCGGCCAGCTCTCCGCAACACGGGGCGTATATTAACCACCTTCATCCCCGTTTGCAAACATAAAAATCGATAAAAATTAATGGCTTGGTTCGTCGTCCTTCTCTTTCTTGATACGCAGGTAAATTTCCTCTCGGTGCACCGCGACCTCTTTCGGAGCGTTGACGCCAATACGCACTTGGTTTCCTTTGACGCCGAGCACGGTCACGGTGATTTCGCCATCGCCAATAATCAGGCTCTCTGCGCACCGACGAGTCAGAATCAGCATACCTTTCTCCTCACGCAATTCAGTTCAGGGACAACAGTCTGCAAAAAAAAGGCATTGGACCTACAACCGAAACGGTCGCAGCCTACAAGCCTAGTATTGACCAGCGCGAGCAAAAGAACAGTTTTGAAACGCGCCTTTCAGAAAAACAAAGGGCGCGGTAAACCGCGCCCTCAGACAACGCCCTACTCGCCCTGTCGGGCAGCAGCGTCGAGTTCGAAAGCCGTGTGCAGGGCGCGCACGGCCAGCTCCAGGTACTTCTCTTCGATGACCACGGAAACCTTGATTTCCGAAGTAGAGATCATCTGGATGTTGATGCTTTCCTTGGCCAGGGATTCGAACATACGGCTGGCCACGCCTGCGTGAGAGCGCATGCCGACACCGACGATCGAGACCTTGGCGATCTTGGTATCACCCACCACTTCCCGGGCGCCAATTTCGTCAGCGGTCTTTTTCAGCACGGCTTCTGCGGCCTGGTAGTCGTTGCGGTGCACGGTGAAGGTGAAGTCGGTGGTGTTATCGTGCGCGACGTTCTGCACGATCATGTCGACTTCGATGTTCGCGGCACTGATCGGGCCGAGAATCTTGAACGCCACGCCGGGGGTGTCTGGCACGCCACGGATGGTCAGCTTGGCTTCATCGCGGTTGAAAGCGATGCCGGAAATGATCGGCTGTTCCATGGATTCCTCTTCATCAATAGTAATGAGGGTGCCCGGACCCTCTTTGAAGCTGTGCAGAACGCGCAGCGGAACGTTGTACTTGCCGGCGAATTCGACAGCCCGGATCTGCAGCACCTTGGAACCGAGACTGGCCATTTCCAGCATCTCTTCGAAGGTGATCTTGTCCAGGCGCTGAGCCACAGGCACCACCCGTGGGTCGGTGGTGTAGACACCATCTACATCGGTGTAGATCTGGCATTCGTCGGCCTTGAGCGCCGCCGCCAGCGCCACGCCCGTAGTATCGGAACCGCCACGGCCGAGGGTGGTGATGTTGCCGTGCTCGTCCACACCCTGGAAACCGGCGACCACCACGACACGACCGGCCTTCAGGTCGCCGCGAATTTTCTGATCGTCGATCTGCAGAATACGCGCTTTATTGTGCGCGCTGTCCGTCAGGATACGCACCTGGTTGCCGGTGTAGGACACCGCCGGCACGCCCCGCTTGATCAGCGCCATGGCCAGCAAGGCGATGGTCACCTGCTCGCCGGTGGAAACGATCACGTCCAGTTCGCGCGGAACCGGCTGCTGGTCGCCGCTGATTTGCTTGGCCAGATCGATCAGACGGTTGGTCTCGCCGCTCATTGCCGACAGCACAACCACCAGGTCATCGCCCGCTTCACGGAATTTCTTAACCTTGTCGGCGACTTGTTCGATTCTCTCGACAGTGCCGACCGAGGTGCCTCCAAATTTCTGTACGATCAAAGCCATTTCAAAGCCGCCTCTGCCCATGAAGGGCGCCCAATAATCACTCAACAGCGACCGGAGCCGCCACTAGACGGCGACCCCGGAGCACTGCCTTAAATACCCTGCTCTACAAATGCAACGGTTTGGGCCAGTGCTGCGTCCAGCGCGCCGGCGTCGGTGCCGCCGCCTTGCGCCATGTCCGGACGACCACCGCCCTTGCCGCCCACTGCCGCAGCGGCCTGCTTCATCAAATCACCGGCTTTGAGTTGGCCAGTCAGGTCTTTGGTCACGCCTGCGACGAGAACGACCTTTTCCTCATGGACACTGCCGAGCAGGATCACTGCGCGGCCGAGTTTGTTTTTCAATTGATCGACCAGCGCCAGCAGTGCCTTGCCGTCCTGACCGTCCAGACGCACGGCCAGCACTTTCACGCCCTTGACGTCCACGGCCTGGGCCGACAGATCGTCGCCCGCGGCGCTGGCAGCCTTGGCCTGCAACTGCTCGAGTTGCTTTTCCAGCAGACGGTTGCGCTCCAGCACAGCCGAGAGCTTGTCGATCAGGTTGTCACGGCTGCCCTTGATCAGGCTCGCCGCTTCCTTGAGTTGTTCTTCGGCGGCGTTGAGGTACGCCAGGGCCGCCGCGCCGGTGACCGCTTCGATGCGACGCACGCCGGAAGCCACACCACCTTCGCTGATGATCTTCAGCAGGCCGATGTCACCGGTCCGGTTGGCGTGGATGCCACCGCACAGCTCCACGGAGAAGTCGCCGCCCATGCTCAGTACACGCACGCTGTCGCCGTACTTCTCGCCGAACAGTGCCATGGCGCCCTTGCGCTTGGCGGTCTCGATGTCGGTTTCTTCGGTCTCGACCGGCGAGTTCTTGCGGATCTCGGCGTTGACGATGTCTTCCAGCGCCTTGAGTTGCTCAGGCTTGATGGCCTCGAAATGGCTGAAGTCAAAACGCAAACGCTGACTGTCGACCAAAGAGCCCTTCTGCTGAACATGCTCACCCAGTACCTGGCGCAACGCAGCGTGCAGCAAGTGCGTAGCCGAGTGGTTCAGTGAGGTGGCGTGACGAACCTCAGCATCGACATGCGCGGCTACCGAAGCGGCGATCATCAGGCTGCCCGAGGCCAATACGCCGTGGTGCAGGAATGCACCGCCAGTCTTGGTGGTATCACGCACATCGAAACGCGAGTTGCCGGCCTGCAGGTAACCGCTATCACCGATCTGCCCGCCGGACTCGGCGTAGAACGGCGTCTGGTCCAGGACGATCACCCCTTCCTGGCCTTCGCTCAGGATGTCGACCGACTGCCCGTCCTTATAGATAGCCACGATCTTGGCCGAGCCGGTAGTGGCGGCGTAGCCGGTGAATTCGGTGGCCACGTCAACCTTGACCAGGCTGTTGTAGTCCATGCCGAAGGAGCTGGCGGAGCGCGCGCGCACTCGTTGGGCTTCCATCTCGCGCTCGAAACCTTCCTCGTCGAGGGTCAGGTTGCGTTCGCGGGCGATGTCGCCCGTCAGGTCCATCGGGAAACCGTAGGTGTCGTACAACTTGAACACCACGTCACCCGGTACCACGTTGCCCTTGAGCTCGGCCAAATCCTGCTCGAGGATCTTCAAACCCTGCTCCAGGGTTTTGGCGAACTGCTCTTCCTCGCCCTTGAGCACGCGCTCGATGTGGGCCTGCTGGGATTTGAGTTCCGGGAAGGCCTCGCCCATTTCGGCCACCAGGGCCGCGACGATCTGATAGAAGAAACTGCCCTTGGCGCCCAGCTTGTTGCCGTGACGGCAGGCGCGACGAATGATCCGACGCAACACATAGCCACGACCTTCGTTGGACGGCAACACACCATCGGCAATCAGGAAGCCGCAGGAACGGATATGGTCGGCCACCACTTTGAGCGAAGCCTGGTTGTCGTTGCTGCAACCGATGGCCTTGGCCGAAGCGCTCAGCAGGCTCTGGAACAGGTCGATTTCGTAGTTGGAGTGAACGTGCTGCAACACCGCACTGATCCGCTCCAGGCCCATACCGGTGTCGACCGACGGCGCTGGCAACGGATGCAACACGCCATCGGCGGTGCGGTTGAACTGCATGAAGACGTTGTTCCAGATTTCGATGTAGCGGTCGCCATCTTCTTCCGGCGAGCCGGGTGGGCCGCCCCAGATGTCGGCGCCGTGATCGTAGAAAATCTCGGTGCAAGGGCCGCACGGGCCGGTGTCACCCATGGTCCAGAAGTTATCGGAAGCGTATGGCGCGCCCTTGTTGTCGCCAATGCGCACCATGCGTTCAGCCGGGACACCGACCTCTTTGGTCCAGATGTCATAAGCCTCGTCATCGGTGGCGTAGACCGTTACCCAGAGCTTCTCCTTGGGCAGGTTCAGCCACTTGTCGGAGGTCAGGAAGGTCCAGGCGAAGGTGATGGCGTCGCGCTTGAAATAATAATCACCGAAGCTGAAGTTACCCAGCATTTCGAAGAAGGTGTGGTGACGAGCGGTATAGCCGACGTTTTCCAGGTCGTTGTGCTTGCCGCCGGCGCGCACGCACTTCTGGCTGCTGACCGCACGGGTGTAGGCACGTTTTTCCTGGCCCAGGAAGCAGTCCTTGAACTGGTTCATCCCCGCGTTGGTGAACAGCAGGGTCGGGTCGTTGCCCGGAATCAAAGAGCTGGAGGCTACTCGGGTGTGGCCTTGCTCTTCGAAGAAGCGAAGGAAGGCTTCACGGATTTCTGCGCTTTTCATTAGGTTCTTCCACGGAGGCTGCGGCCAAAGGCCTGTGCAAAACGTCAACAGACGAAGCAACGGCAAAGGGCCGCATTATATCGGCCCTTCGCGTGGGGTACAGCGTGTTTATGCGATAGAAACGGTCAATTGGACCGCTTGGCGGGTCAGTTACGGGAAAAGTCGACGAAAGAGCGGATCACTTCGTCGATTTGCGCGCCGCTGACATCCATGTGGGTCACCATTCGCAGGCGTGGTGCGGCGCTGAGCTTGATGCCACGCTCGTCGGCAAACGCCTTGATGGCCTCGGCCCGCTCGCCTATCTGCACGTAGACCATGTTGGTCTGTACCGGCTCGACCTCGTACCCCGCCCCACGCAAGCCCTCGGCAAGCCGCTGGGCATTGGCATGGTCATCGGCCAGGCGCTGGACCTGATGATCCAGGGCATACAACCCCGCCGCTGCCAGGATTCCGGCCTGGCGCATGCCCCCGCCCACCATCTTGCGCAGCCGGCGCGCCTTGCCGATCAGTTCAGCGCTGCCGCAGAGGACTGAGCCAACGGGAGCGCCGAGGCCCTTGGACAGGCACACCGACACCGAATCGAAATGTTGGGTGATCTCCCGGGCATCGACATTCAACTTGACCGCGGCGTTGTACAGCCGCGCGCCGTCAAGGTGCAACGCCAGGCCGTGCTCGCGCGTGAAACGCCGGGCCCGGGCCAGATAGTCCAGCGGCAGGACCTTGCCTTGCATGGTGTTTTCCAGCGCCAACAAGCGAGTGCGGGCAAAGTGGAAGTCATCGGGTTTGATCGCGGCGGCGACTTGCTCCAGGTCCAGAGAACCGTCCGCTTGCACCTCAAGGGGTTGCGGCTGGATGGACCCCAGTACCGCCGCCCCGCCGCCTTCGTATTTATAGGTGTGAGCCTGCTGGCCAACGATGTACTCATCACCACGTTCGCAATGGGCCATCAGCCCGAGCAAGTTGCTCATGGTGCCGGTGGGTACGAACAGCGCTGCGGCAAAGCCCAGGCGCCCGGCCAGTTCGGCCTCGAGGCGATTGACAGTTGGATCTTCGCCATACACATCGTCGCCGGTCGGCGCGCTGGCCATCGCATCCAGCATGGCGGCGGAAGGTTGGGTGACGGTGTCGCTGCGAAGATCGATAACACGCATGAATCTGGCCTCGGGTTCAGGTGGGGGAAAATCCCTTTCGAAGGGTAATTACTGCGGGCTTGGCGCGGAATAATCAAGCCCGGTCAACGGAAAGGGCAACAACCCCCTTGCGTGCGAGCCGTGGGAGCAAAGCTTGCTCGCGATAGCGGAGGGTCAGTCAACATCAATACTGCCTGACCCGACGCCATCGCGAGCAAGCTTTGCTCCCACGGCTCGCTCCCACAAGGGGTTATGTGTTAAAGATCGTCCGTCGTCACAAAAAGTGGCGGCGAAACGTTCTCAGGGCGGGGTGCAATTCCCCACCGGCGGTAATTGCACGCAAGGTGCATAGCCCGCGAGCGCTTGGCGATACACGGCTTTTGCGGTGCAGCGTCAAGGTCAGCAGACCCGGTGTGATTCCGGGGCCGACGGTCATAGTCCGGATGAAGAGAGAACGGGATCGGCACCCAAGGGCCGTCTGCGACCGTCTGCGCGCGACGCCCCTCGAATCCCCTTCGATTCATGACGCCCTGTTTTTTACACAAACAGGAACCAGAACATGCAACCCACCGCAATCGACAGCAAAAGCAAACATCATCCGGGCGAGCGCGTCGCGTTCATCCAGGCCTGCTGGCACAAGGAAATCGTCGACCAGAGCCGTAAAGGCTTCGTCGCCGAAATGATCAGCCAGGGTTATCAGGAAAGCGATATCGACTTCTTCGAAGTCGGCGGCGCCTTCGAGATCCCGCTGCATGCCAAACTGCTGGCCAAGTCCGGCCGCTACGCCGGCATCGTCGCCGCTGGCCTGGTGGTGGACGGCGGCATCTATCGTCACGAATTCGTCGCCCAATCGGTGATCAGCGGCCTGATGCAGGTTCAGCTGGAAACCGAAGTGCCGGTGTTCTCGGTCGTACTCACCCCCCATCACTTCCACGCAGGGGAAGAACATCAGAAGTTCTTCTTTGAGCATTTTGTGCACAAGGGCCAGGAAGCGGCGAAGACCTGTGCCGATACGTTGCACAAGACCCGCGGGCTGCGTCGTAGTGAGCAGCGGGCGGTAGCGGTTTAAGGCCAGACACAGATCCAAATGTGGTCACAGATCCAAATGTGGGAGCGGGCTTGCTCGCGATAGCGATGTATCAGTCGACATCAGTGGCGACTGACACTCCGTCATCGCGAGCAGGCTCGCTCCCACAAAGGGCTTGTATCAGTTTGGGACTCAGGCCAGGTTTTCGTCCGTCGCCGGCACAATCAGGATCCCGGCCCGCAAACCGTTCTTTACCTTGGGGTTGGGGAAGATGATGCGGGCGCCCTCTTCTTCGATTACCCAACGGGTCTGGGCAATGTCTTCGGCCAGCACATAACCTTTTCCAAGCTGCGAGAAGTTCTCGATGTCCGCCGGCAGGTTCAGGCGGAAACTGTCGCTGTGCTTGATGATTTCCCGCGCAACGCTGAACAGCTGCAGGCCGTCCAGACTTTCGTCCGATTCGGGTTCGTTGCCTTCGATGATCTGTTGCAGGCGGGTTTCCAGCAGGCTGACGTTGACGCCGTCGTTTTCCCCAAACGGCCGGGCCTTGCCCAGTTCCAGGGTGAAAGACTCGGCCCCCAACTGGTCATAGGTGTACGCGCTGAACACAATGGACGGCTTGTTCTGCAGCAGCACCGCTTCCATGCCGGCGGCACGCAGGCGCGCCAGTTCTCGGCGTGAATGCTGGCGACCATCCTTCCACGGATACAGGGCGAATTGCTCGATCTTCGAACCCCGGATGGCGGTGTGCAGGTCGTAATGCAAGCGACTGCGCTCCGGCGCGCTGAAGAAACTGGCGGCCAACCGCTCCAATTCGCAAGCCCGCAACGCCTCGGCGCCGCCGCTCAACTCATGGCGACCATTGAACAACCGATTGACGTCCTGCTCGACAAAACGCTCTCCGCGACGAATGGCCTCGGGATTGCCGAACAGAAACAGAATGCGTGCCCGTGGCTTGAGATCCCCACGGGCGATGTCGTGCAGCAACCGATCAAGCAGTTCGATCGGTGCGGTTTCGTTGCCGTGGATACCGGCTGACAGTAACAGGTCCTGGCCATTGTCCCGGGCCTGGGGCGGCTTGACCTCCAGCGCGCCCTCGCTCAGCCAGCGCATCCGTACGCCTTCGACAGTCAGTTGAGTCTTCTCCGCCGGTTCACGGCCGGCGAGGGTCAGTTCAAGCAATTTGCCGAGGGCGAGCATAGCGCGGCTCCTTAATGGTCGTGGCCGCAATCCGGGCCATGGACATGATCATCGTCGCCCATGTCGGCCGGTTCCATTTCCAGTTGCAGGCTCACCAGGTTGGTCGCCAATGGGCGCAACAGCAGGTTGGCGTATTCCTCATCCCCTTCCTCGACATCGACGCCGATCAGCAACTGACCGCGGCCATCCTGCTGGATCCACACCTCTTTGCCTTGCCACATGACCGCAACGCGGGTGCAGGAGGTTTCCAGTTGGGTGCCGTCGGTGTCTTCAAGGATCAGTTGCAAGGTATCGCTCATGTTTTTACGTTCTCGTCAGGGGAAAAAGGCAACGCGCCCTGCTTTGACTGTAGTCAGGTCGCGCGCGCTTTCAATTGATCTGGAAAGGATAAACCGCACCAAGTTTAAGGATTTGTGTCAGCTCATCCAGTGCCGCCCGGCATTCGAGCAGCAACTGCGGGTCCGCCAGGTCGTTTTCGGTCATGCGATCGCGGTAATGACGCTCGACCCATTGGGTCAGCGAATCGTACAGCGGCGCGGTCATGATAACCCCTGGGTTGACGGCTGCCAGTTCGGTTTCATTGAGAGCCACGCGCAGCCTCAGGCAAGCCGGACCACCGCCATTCTGCATGCTTTGCTTGAGGTCGAAGACCTTCACTTCGCCAATCACTCCGCCAGAGCCCGTCAGGCCTTGCAGGTATTGCCAGACGCGTTCGTTGCCGCGGCATTCTTGCGGCACGATCAACAGCATCGAGCCGTCGGGACGCGACAGCAACTGGCTGTTGAACAGGTAGGAACGTACCGCATCATCGACGGTAACCGCCGAACGCGGCACGCACACCGACTGAAATTTCCCACCGACCTTGGCGAGTTTGCTGCTCAACTCGGCCAGCATCCGGTCGGTCTCGAGAAACGCGTCTTCGTGGTAGAACAACACTTCGCCGTTGCCCACCGCGATCACATCATTGTGGAACACGCCCTGGTCGATCACCGACGGGTTCTGCTGGGCGTAGACCACGCCCTCCTCCCTCAGGCCATGCAGACGAGCGACCGCCTGAGACGCTTCCAGGGTCTGGCGTGCCGGGTACTTCTGCGGCGCGGGGAAACGGGCATCGAAGGCGCTGCGGCCGAACACGAAAAATTCAACACCGGCCTCGCCGTAGGTCCGGCAGAAGCGCGTGTGGTTGGCCGCGCCTTCGTCGCCGAACTGCGCCACCGCCGGCAGCGCGGCGTGGTGGGCGAAGTGCTGCTGATTGGCAAACATCGCCCCCAGCACGCGACTGGTGGTCGGGTGTTCAATGCTGCGGTGGTATTTGCAGTTCAGGTTGGCGGCGGTGAAATGCACGCGGCCGTCAGCTGTGTCGGCGCTTGGGCTGACGGTAGCGGCGTTGGCCACCCACATGCTGGAGGCCGAGCAACTGGCGACCAGCAGTGGCATCGCTTCTTTGGCGGCCTGCTGGATGACCTGGGCATCGCTGCCGGCAAAGCCCAACCGGCGCAGGGCAGCCACATCGGGACGCTCCTGCGGCGCCAGCACACCTTGCTGGAAGCCCATGTCCATCAGTGCTTTCATTTTCGCCAGGCCCTGCAACGCCGCTTCCTTGGGGTTGGAGGACTGCTGGCTATTGCTCTGGGACGCGACGTTGCCGTACGAGAGCCCGCCGTAGTTGTGGGTCGGCCCCACTAGACCGTCAAAGTTGACTTCATAGGATTTCATCAGCGAGGCTCCACGAGAATCTGTTTTTTATAGGCATCAAGTAATGGTTCATCGAACACCGCAGCGCGGCTATCGCGGGCAAGCCTTGCTCCCACAGGTTTTGCATAACGCCTGTGGGAGCAAGGCTTGCCTTCACAGGTTTGGCATAGCGCCTGTGGGAGCAAGGCTTGCCTTCACAGGTTTTGCATAGCTCCTGTGGGAGCAAGGCTTGCCTTCACAGGTTTGGCATAGCTCCTGTGGGAGCAAGGCTTGCCTTCACAGGTTTTGCATAGCGCCTGTGGGAGCAAGGCTTGCCCGCGATGGCGGTCTCAAGACATTCGCACACCAGGGGTCAGGGCAGCCGGCATGACAAGGCTCGGGGTCTCCAGCGACGCCACCGGATACGCACAATAATCGGCCGCATAGTAAGCACTGGCGCGATGGTTGCCCGAGGCCCCAACACCGCCGAACGGGGCGCTGCTGGCGGCGCCGGTCAGTTGTTTGTTCCAGTTGACGATGCCGGCACGGCTCTGCAGCCAAAACTGCTGATAACGCTCCTGGGAATCCGACAGCAGACCCGCAGCCAGACCATATTGGGTGTTGTTGGCCTCGGTGATTGCCGCGGCGAAATCCGAGTAGCGAATCACCTGCAACAACGGCCCGAACAGCTCCTCATCAGGACGCTCGGCCACCGTCGTCACATCCAGGATGCCCGGCGTCAGCAACGCCGCCTGGGCTTGCGGTTGGGTCATGGCCAACAACGGCACGGCGCCCAGGCCCAGCAAATGGTTTTGCGCATCCATCAGCGCCTTCGCTGCGGCCAGGGAAATCACCGAGCCCATGAACGGCGCCGGTTGCTGATCAAAGGCGCCGACTTCCAGCGTCGAGCTGACCGCCACCAGGCGCGCCAGCAGGGCATCACCCCACGCCCCTTCTGGCACCAACAGGCGGCGCGCGCAGGTACAGCGCTGGCCGGCAGAAATGAAGGCCGACTGAATGATGGTGTAGACCGCCGCGTCCACGTCTGCCACCTCATCCACCACCAGCGGATTATTACCGCCCATTTCCAGCGCCAGGATCTTGTCCGGACGCCCGGAAAACTGTTGATGCAAAAGGTTACCGGTGCGGCTGGAGCCGGTGAAAAACAACCCGTCGATGCCCGGGTCGGCCGCCAGGGCGATACCGGTTTCCCGTGCGCCTTGCAGCAGGTTCAGCACGCCCGCGGGCAAGCCGGCCTCGACCCAGCACTTGACCGTCAGCTCAGCGACTTTCGGGGTCAGTTCGCTGGGTTTGAACAACACGCTGTTGCCCGCCAACAAGGCCGGGACGATATGACCGTTGGGCAAATGGCCGGGGAAGTTGTAAGGGCCGAACACCGCCACCACACCGTGGGGCTTGTGCCGCAGCACGGCGGTGGCGTCACCCAGGGGCCCGCTTTTTTCGCCGGTCCGCTCACGGTAGCTCTGAATCGAAATGGCGACCTTGTTGACCATGCTGGTGACTTCGGTGGTCGCTTCCCACAACGGCTTGCCGGTTTCTTCACCGATGCAGTGGGCCAGTTCATCCGCGTGGCTCTTCAAGGCAGCGGCAAACGCCTCCAGCACCTGGATACGCTCATCCAGCGAGCGGCGGGCCCAGTCCGGGAAGGCCTGACGCGCGGCCTGCACCGCCGACTCCACCTGCGCCGCCGTGGCGCCACTGCCCGACCACAGCACTTGCTGGGTCACCGGGTTCAACGACTCAAAGAGATCACCCTGACCTTCCAGCCAGCTTCCAGCGATGTACAGCGACTTCATTATTTCGACTCCCGAGCAGCGGACAACGCAACGGCGCGCACCTGATCGCCGGCGTTGAGTTGAAGACGTTTGGCAGTCAGCGGATCAACCACCAGGGTGCCCGCGGCGAAGCGCGCCGGTGCGGCAGTGATGCGGCAGTCTTCGCGTTTGCGGTTATGAATGATGAACGGCGTGGCGTCGTCACCCGGCGTGCCGATGGCCAATACCAGTGCCTGGCTGTCACGGATCGCGCGGATCTTGCCGGTTTCGCATTCAACCGCCGGGCCGGCGTCGAAGATGTCGACGTAACCCTGGTAGCTGAAACCTTCGCTCTTGAGCATCGACAGCGCCGGCTCCGTGTCGGGATGGACCTGGCCGATCACCGCCCGGGCATCCTCCGACAGGAAACAGGTGTACAGCGGGAACTTGGGCATCAGCTCAGCGATGAAGGCCTTGTTGCCCACGCCAGTCAGATAATCGGCCTGGCTGAACTCCATCTTGAAGAAGTGCCGCCCCAGGCTTTCCCAGAACGGCGAGCGACCTCTGTCATCGGACATGCCACGCATCTCGGCGATGATCTTGTTGCC
Source organism: Pseudomonas hefeiensis (assembly GCF_030687835.1). Taxonomy (NCBI): domain Bacteria; kingdom Pseudomonadati; phylum Pseudomonadota; class Gammaproteobacteria; order Pseudomonadales; family Pseudomonadaceae; genus Pseudomonas; species Pseudomonas hefeiensis. The sequence continues at coordinate 1,530,277 of NZ_CP117449.1, read as the reverse complement.
GAACAGGTTCGGGAATTCGGCGATGAACAGCAGCCGTGCCTTGGCCAACATGCGGCCATTGAGGCCACTGCGGTAGTCGGCGTGCAGGAACAGCGAACACAGCTCGGAATTGCCGGTCAGGTCGTTGGCCAGAAACAGCGTCGGGATTTCCCGATAGATGTTCAGTTCCTGAGAGGCGCTGACCGTCAGGCCGACCCGGAAGTTGTACCAGGGTTCACGCAACCCAACGGCCCCGGCGATGGCAGAAATGCCCACCACGCGACCGTCGTCGTCTTCGAGCACGAACAGGTAGTCCGCATCGCCACGCCCGGCTTCGCCGCGAAAGGTCTTCTCGGCCCAGCCGACCCGATGAGCCAGGCGCTCTTCGTTGGCCGGCAAGGTGGTCAGGCCGGTGCCGGTGCTACGGGCCAGGGCAATCAGAGCGGGTAAATCGCTGCTGCGTACGGGACGAACGATCATGCTATCTCCTCATACGGGCCGCTTACGCCACCCGCGAAACTCAGCTGTAAGGCGTTAAACTGCCACCAGAAGGCGTTAAACCGCCACCAGGCGCACGCTGGCACCTTCGCCAACGCCCAAGGCTTCGGCCGCTTCCATATCCAGGGTCACCGGCTTGCCCGGCGCGTAGTCGAGCTCCAGCAGAACGGCGCGGTAATCCTGCAACTGGGCATTGGCCACCAGGTATTGCCGGCCGGCGCCCTTGACGGGCTCGCCGAGCTTGACCGGCACCACGCGGCTCTGGGCAATCGAGCGGATCCCCGAGACGCGGGCATGCAGAGTCGGGCCGCCGTCAAAGATGTCGATGTAATGATCGGTCTCGAAACCCTCGCGCATGAGGATGTCGAAGGTGATCTGCGCACGCGGATGGACCTGGCCCATGGCTTCCTGGGCGGCGTCCGGCAACAGCGGCACGTAGATCGGGTAATGCGGCATCAGCTCGGCAAGGAAGGTGCGGCTCTTCAGCCCGCACAGGCGCTCGGCGGCAGCGTAGTTGAGGTCGAAGAAGTTACGACCGATGGCGTCCCAGAACGGCGAATCGCCATTTTCATCGCTGTAGCCGACGATCTCGGTCACCACCGAATCGGCAAAGCGCTCCGGATGACTGGCGACAAACAGCAGGCGCCCGCGCGAATTGAGTTCCGACCAGGGCGAGCCGACCAATTCCGGCACCACATAGAAGCTGGTCAGCAGGCTATTACCGGTCAGGTCGTGGCACTGCGAGAGCACGTGGATCTTGTTGTGGATCTTCAGCTCACGGGAAGCGTGAACGAACGTCTCGTTACGAAAGCTGTAGAACGGCTCGGAATAACCGGCCGAGGCAACGATGGCCGAACAACCCACCAGCTTGCCGGTCGCGGAGTCTTCAAGGACGAAGAAATAGCTTTCTTCGCCGTTGAAACTGACTTCGGCGGCGAATGAGGCTTCACTCGCGGCGATCTTGTCACTCAGGCGTTCCACGTCATCCGGCAAGGAAGTGACACCGATCGGACTGTCCGCAGCCAGACGCTGTACCTCGCCCAGATCCGCCATTTGTGCGGGGCGCATCACCAGCATGGTGTCACTCCTTTACTTGAAATAAATGGTTCGACCCATTGGTCGACACAAAGAAAAAATACTCAGTGTGGGAGCGGGCTTGCTCGCGAAGGCGATTTGTCAGTCAACATTTGCGTTGAATGTGATGACCTCTTCGCGAGCAAGCCCGCTCCCACACTAGAGCCGGTTCAGCCTGACAAATCAGGCTTGCGTCAGCTTCGCCGCGGCCCGCTCGAAGCGGTCCAGGCCGGCATCGATGTCGGCATCTTCGACCACCAGGCTCGGAGCGAAACGAATCACGTCCGGACCTGCCTGCAGGATCATCAGGCCTTCCTGCTCGGCGGCGTTGAAAATGTCCTTGGCCTTGCCTTTCCAGGCGTCGTTCAGCACACAGCCGATCAGCAGCCCCAAACCACGCACCTGGGTGAACAGGCCGTATTTCTCGCCGATCTGCTCCAGGCGGGCCTTGAACTTGCGGTGTTTGGCGTTGACGCCTTCGAGCACTTCAGGCGTATTGACGGTATCAATCACCGCTTCGGCCACCGCACACGCCAGCGGGTTGCCGCCGTAAGTGGTGCCGTGGGTGCCGACCACCAGATGCTTGGCCAACGCTTCGGTGGTGAGCATTGCCGCGATCGGGAAACCACCGCCCAGGCTCTTGGCGCTGGTGAGGATGTCCGGGACCACGCCGTAATGCATGTAGGCGAACAGATGGCCGCTACGGCCCATGCCGGTCTGCACTTCGTCGAATACCAGCAGCGCGTCGTGGGCATCGCACAAATCACGGGCACCTTGCAGGTAACCCAGCTCGGCCGGCAGTACGCCGCCCTCGCCCTGGATCGGCTCCAGCACCACGGCGCAGGTCTTGTCCGAAATGGCTGCTTTCAAAGCCGCCAGGTCATTGTAGGGAACGTGGGTAATGCCGGTAATTTTAGGACCGAACCCGTCGGAGTACTTCGATTGCCCGCCCACGTTCACGGTGAACAGCGTACGGCCGTGGAAGCTGTTGAGCGCGGCAATGATTTCGTACTTCTCGCTACCGAAACGATCGAACGCGACGCGACGGGCCAGCTTGAAGGCGGCCTCGTTGGCTTCGGCGCCGGAGTTGCAGAAGAAAGCCCGCTCGGCAAAGGTTGCATTGACCAGTTTATGGGCCAGGCGCAGGGCCGGCTCATTGGTAAAGACGTTGGACACATGCCACAGCTTGTTGGCTTGTTCGGTCAGGGCGGCGACCAGTTTCGGATGCGCATGCCCCAATACGTTGACCGCGATACCGCCGGCGAAGTCGATCAGTTCGCGACCGGACTGGTCCCACACGTGGGAACCGGCGCCACGCACAGGTATGAAAGCAGCTGGCGCGTAGTTGGGGACCATAACCTGATCGAAATCGGCGCGTTGTACGGCGGCTTGCTCAACGGACATCGGAGTCTCCTGAAGAGGAACACCCGCCTGGAACTGGCGAGCGATGAGGGGATTGTAAGGACAGTTTTCAGCCCGGCCTTGTCGCCAAGCGACAACTTCTTATAGCGCCACCCCCCGTTTTTAGCGGGTTTATGGCAATGCGACAAATAGGGTCGCAAAGGCGCAGTTTAAACGTTGTCGCGGGATTTTAGGCGCCGGCGCCGACATTTCCCTCGCCATGCAAAACAGTTGTGGCGAGGGGATTTATCCCCGCTGGGTTGCGAAGCAACCCTAAAGCCAGGCAATTCGGTGTGCCAGATAGTTTGGGTTGACTGTCTTGGGGTTACTTCGCAACCCAACAGGGATAAATCCCCTCGCCACAGGGTTACATACCCCCGCCCTTACAGAGGAGGTGCCGGCCCTAGCCGCGTTCGGACGGCACCGACGACAATTCGAACGGGCTGCTGCTGCGCCGCTGGTTGCGGTCTTCCCGGGGCGTGGCGCCGAAGAAGTTGCGATAGGCACTGGAAAAATGCGGCCCCGAGGAGAAGCCGCAGGACAGGCCGATCTGGATGATGGATTTGCTGGTCTGCATCAGCATCTGCCGGGCCTTGTTCAAACGCAGCTCCAGGTAGTACTGGCTTGGCACGCGATTGAGGTATTGCTTGAAGATCCGCTCCAACTGGCGACGGGACACGCACACATGCTGGGCAATTTCGTCGGTGGTCAGCGGCTCTTCGATGTTGGCTTCCATCAACAGCACGGCCTGGGTGAGCTTCGGATGGCTGGAGCCCAGACGGTTCTGCAGCGGGATGCGCTGGCGCTCGCCCCCCTCGCGGATGCGCTCGACCACCAGTTCTTCCGAGACCGCGCCGGCCAGTTCCGCGCCGTGATCGCGGGCCAGCACCGCCAGCAACAGATCGAGCACCGACATGCCACCACAAGCGGTCAAGCGATCGCGGTCCCAGTCAAACAGATGGCTGGTGGCAATGACCTTGGGAAAACGCTCGGCAAAGTCGTCCTGCCAGCGCCAATGCACGGCGGCGCGGAAACCGTCGAGCAAACCCAACTGGGCCAACGGGTAGACACCGGCGGACAAACCACCAATCACACAACCGGCACGCACCAGTTGTTTGAGCGCGCTGCTCAGGGGTGGCGCAAGAGCGGTCGGTGGTTCGTCAGCCAGCAGAAACAGCTTCTGGAAACCTTCGAGCTTGCCGGCCCAGGGTTCGCCCGGCAGCTGCCAGGCGCCTTCGGTCTGCGGCTCAGCCTGTAAGAACGACAGCTCGTAGACGACATCCGGATGCACCCGCTGAGCAACACGCAAGGCCTCCTCGGCCAGCGCCAGCGTCAAGGCTTTAGTGCTGGGCCAAATCAGGAAACCAATTCGATGGGCAGTCATGGTGGGCAATCCGAAGCGAAAACAGTGTTAAAGCCAAAAGCGGCTGCAACCAAATTAGACCATCTGGCGCACAGTGCGCAGCATGACCTGAATCAGGCGCGTAACGGGAGCGATTACTTGAGGCTGCCCGAAAGAAATTGTTGCAGCCGCTCCGATTGCGGATTGACCAGCACTTCGCGCGGATTGCCGCTTTCTTCAACGATGCCTTTGTGCAGGAAGATCAGTTGGTTCGACACTTCCCGGGCAAAGCCCATTTCGTGGGTCACCACCACCATGGTCCGGCCTTCCAGCGCCAGGGCCTGCATCACTTTGAGCACATCGCCCACCAGCTCCGGATCAAGGGCCGAAGTCGGTTCGTCGAACAGCATGACTTCCGGTTCCATCGCCAGCGCCCGGGCAATCGCCACGCGCTGCTGTTCGCCGCCGGACATGTGGCCCGGGTAGGCGTCCTTGCGATGCGCCACGCCGACCTTGTTCAGGTAGTGCTCGGCCTTTTCGCGCGCCTCGGCCTTGGCCACGCCCAGCACATGCACCGGCGCTTCCATGATGTTTTCCAGCGCGGTCATGTGGGACCACAGGTTGAAATGCTGAAACACCATCGACAGCCGCGAACGCATGCGTTGCAGTTGCTTGGGATCGGCAGCCTTCAAGGCACCGTCCTTGCCCGCCACCAGATTCAGCTCTTCGTTGTTGAGCAAAATCTTGCCGGCATGGGGTTGCTCAAGCAGGTTGATGCAACGCAGGAAGGTACTCTTGCCCGAGCCACTGGAGCCGATGATGCTGATCACATCGCCGGCGGCAGCCTTGAGGGACACGCCCTTGAGCACCTCGTGACTGCCATAGCGTTTATGCAGGTCTTGGACTTCGAGCTTGTACATGCGGTCGGTTCTCACAAAACGTCAGTCGTTGAGCAGTCGATCGGATCGATGCGTTATCAGTGCTTGCGCGGGGCCAGGTAACCCAGCCAGCGGCGCTCGGCCAGCTTGAACAGGCGCACCAAAATAAAAGTCAGGCACAGGTAGAAAGCGCCGGCCGTGATGTAAGCCTCGAACGGCAAGTAGTACTGCGCATTCACCGTGCGCGCGGCCCCAGTGATGTCGATCAGGGTCACGATGGAGGCCAGACTGGTGGTCTGCAACATCATGATCACTTCGTTGCTGTATTGCGGCAGCGCCCGGCGCAGGGCCGATGGCAGCAGAATCCGCCGATACAGCTTGTAGCGTGACATGCCCATGGCCTTGGCCGCCTCGATCTCACCGTTAGGCGTGGCGCGCAGGCTGCCGGCGATGATTTCGGCGGTGTAGGCACTGGTATTGATGGCAAAGGCCAGGCACGCACAGAAGGTCGCGCTGGACAGCCACGGCCAGAGGAAGCTCTCGCGCACGGCTTCGAACTGCGCCAATCCGTAGTAGATCAAAAACAGCTGCACCAGCATCGGCGTGCCGCGAATCACATAGGTATAGAGCCAGGCGGTCATGTTGACGACCGGCTGCTTGGACACCCGCATCAGCCCCAGGGGCAACGCCGCCAGCAGACCGAAGAACAGCGACAGGGCCAGCAGCTTCAAGGTGGTCAGCAGGCCACTGAAGTACAGCGGCAAGGCTTCATAGATGACGTTGTAGTCGAAGATCATAGATCAGCCGCCCTTACGCCTACCGAATAGCGCTTCTCAAGTTGACGCAATGCCAGCAACGAGACACTGGTAATCACCAGGTACATTGCCGCCACTGCCAGGAAGAAGGTGAAAGGCTCGCGGGTGGCATCCGCCGCCTGCTTGGCCTTGAACATCATGTCTTGCAGGCCCACCACCGAAATCAGCGCCGTGGCCTTGGTCAACACCAGCCAGTTGTTGGTGAACCCCGGAATCGCCAGACGAATCATCTGCGGCACCATCACCCGGAAAAACACCTGAAACCCACTCATGCCATACGCCATGCCCGCCTCGGCCTGCCCCTTGGGGATGGCCATGAACGCGCCGCGAAAGGTTTCCGACAGGTACGCACCGAAGATGAACCCCAGGGTACCGATACCGGCCGCCAACGGATTCAGGTCGATGTAATCGTCAAAACCGAGCATCGGCGCCACGCGATTGAGCAGGTCCTGGCCGCCATAGAAAATCAGCAGGATCAGCACAAGGTCGGGAATGCCGCGAATGACCGTGGAATACAGGTCACCCAGCCACGCCAGCCAGCGCACCGGCGAGAGGCGCAACGCGACGCCGATCAGCCCCAGGACAATGGCCAGGGCCATGGACGACAAGGCGAGCTCAAGCGTCAACCATGCGCCATCGAGGATGACAGCCCCGTAGCCTTTCAACATGATTCAGATCCTCGAGAGTGGGATGAAAAAATGGCGCAAACCGCAGAGATCCTGTTGCTTGCGCCATTTCGCACGAGTGGCGGGACGTTGTTACTGGCCGTAGATATCGAAGGCGAAGTACTTGTCCTGGATTTGCTTGTATTTGCCGTTCTCGCGAATGGCGGCAATTGCGCCGTTGATCTTGTCCTTGAGGGCATCACCCTTGCGAACCGCGATGCCTACGCCGTCACCGAAGTATTTGACATCGGTGAAGGCCGGGCCCACGAACGCAAAGCCCTTGCCGGCGTCGGTCTTGAGGAAACCGTCATCCAACAGGGTAGCGTCTGCCACGGTGCCGTCGAGACGGCCGGCGGACAGGTCCAGGTAGATTTCATTCTGCGAACCGTACGGCTTGATCTCGGCACCCAGTGGAGCCAGGACTTCACGGGCGAAGCGCTCGTGGATTGAACCGCGCTGCACGCCGACGTTCTTGCCCTTGAGCTCGGTCAGGCCTTCGCTGACCTGGGCACCGGCCTTCATCACCAGACGGGCCGGGGTGTTGTAATACTTGTTGGTGAAATCAACGGACTTCTTGCGATCTTCAGTGATGGACATGGAGGACAGGATCGCGTCGATCTTGCGCACCTTGAGCGCCGGGATCAGGCCGTCGAATTCCTGCTCGACCCACACGCATTTGACCTTCATCTCTTCGCACAGCGCATTGCCGATGTCGTAGTCGAAACCGACGATACTGCCGTCCGGGGCTTTCGAGGCGAACGGAGGGTAAGCCGCTTCGATACCGATTTTCAGGGGCTTTTCTGCGGCGAATGTCGACAGGGACAGCACGGACAGTGCCAGGGCGCCAAGCAGCACAAGTTTCTTCATCTTGGGACTCCATCGGGAAAGGGCAAAAACGGCAGAGTGAGCAACAGCCCAATATGCGAATGGGTGGAACGAACTTTAGTGCTGCGTCCTAAGAAAGCGTGCGTCAATTCAACGCAGCTCACGACGAGCGAGTGATCGGCATTCTAACGACAGGCCCGAAGCCGATATTTCTTCAATGCGACAACAAATTACAGAAGCACAGAAAACGCGACCTGAGCGCATTGACAGCCCCGCAAATTCATGCAAGAGCAAAAGAAAGGGAACCGATCCATGCTGCAAATAGCGGGCCCATTATTCGCAAACCCTTCTAATCCGGCAAGCACAGCGTGTCGCCTTCTTTCACGAACAGCGAGCAAAGGCCCTGAAACGGGGCATTGCGTTGCACATCGCCCCGTGATGGCGCCTTTGGTTACACATTTGGAAACGTCGGTAACGCTCAGACCCCTCCTACTTTAAACGCCGATATTATTCGAACACCTGTCAGCCGAACACCAAACCCTGTGGCGAGGGAGCTTGCTCCCGCTGGGCTGCGCAGCAGCCCCAAAAGCCAGGCAACTCGGTCGTTCGAACACCGAACCTGTGGCGAGGGGATTTATCCCCGCTGGGCTGCGCAGCAGCCCCAAGGCAGCCAACTCAATCTGTCTGGCACACCGAGTTGCCTGGCTTTAGGGCTGCTGCGCAGCCCAGCGGGGATAAATCCCCTCGCCACAGAGGTCCGCGCCGCGACCATAAAAAAGCCCCGTTCGGCAAAACCGGGCGGGGCTTTTCGGTGTTACGGGCGACCGTCAGGCAACATTCATGGTCTTGTGCGTCTCGATCAGATGCGCCACCACACCCGGATCAGCCAGGGTAGAGATATCACCCAGCCCATCGTATTCCGCCGTGGCGATCTTGCGCAGGATGCGGCGCATGATCTTGCCGGAACGGGTTTTCGGCAGGCCCGGGGCCCACTGGATCACATCTGGCGAGGCAATCGGACCGATCTCCTTGCGCACCCAGTTCTTCAGCTCCAGACGCAGGGCCTCGCTGGTTTCTTCGCCGGCATTGAGGGTCACGTAGACATAAATGCCCTGCCCCTTGATGTCGTGCGGCACACCCACCACCGCCGCTTCGGCGACTTTCGGGTGGGCAACCATGGCGCTTTCGATCTCGGCCGTGCCCATGCGGTGGCCGGACACGTTGAGCACGTCGTCCACCCGACCGGTGATCCAGTAGTAGCCGTCCTCGTCACGACGCGCACCGTCACCGGTGAAGTACATGCCACTGAAGGTCTTGAAGTAGGTGTCGACAAAGCGGTCGTGGTCACCGAACAGCGTCCGCGCCTGGCCCGGCCACGAATCGAGGATCACCAGATTGCCTTCGGCCGCGCCTTCCACCAGGTTGCCGAGGTTGTCCACCAGCGCCGGCACCACGCCGAAGAACGGACGCGTGGCCGAACCCGGCTTCAACGCTGTGGCACCCGGCAATGGGCTGATCAGCACGCCACCGGTTTCGGTCTGCCACCAGGTGTCGACGATCGGGCAACGCTCCTTGCCGACATTCTTGTAGTACCAGTCCCAGGCTTCCGGGTTGATCGGCTCACCCACCGAACCCAGCAGGCGCAGGCTGCTGCCATCGGCACCTTCGACGGCGGCGGTGCCCGAAGCCATCATCGCGCGGATGGCGGTCGGCGCGGTGTAGAGAATATTGACCTTATGCTTGTCGATGACCTGGGCCACCCGGGTGATGTCCGGGTAGTTCGGCACGCCTTCGAACAACAGCGTGGTCGCGCCATTGGCCAACGGGCCGTAGACGATGTAGCTGTGGCCGGTGACCCAGCCGACGTCGGCGGTGCACCAGTAGACTTCGCCCGGCTTGTAGTCGAACACGCGCTCATGGGTCAGGGCCGCATAGAGCAGGTAGCCGGCGGTGGTGTGCTGCACGCCCTTTGGCTTGCCGGTGGAACCGGAGGTGTAGAGGATGAACAGCGCCTCTTCGGCGCCCATTTCCTTCGGCGCGCAAACGGTGCCGGCCACTTTCATCAGGTCTTCGTACCAGATGTCGCGGTGCTGGTTCCACTTGATACCGCCACCGGTGCGCTTGCACACGATGACCTTCTGGATGCTGCTGGTTTCCGGGTTGGTCAACGCATCATCGACGTTGGCCTTGAGCGGGATCTTCTTGCCGGCACGAATACCTTCGTCAGCAGTGATCACCACTTTGGATTTGCAGTCGATGATCCGGCCGGCCAGTGCTTCCGGCGAGAAACCGCCGAACACCACCGAGTGAATCGCGCCGATCCGGGTGCAGGCCAGCATGGCGACCACGGCTTCGGGGATCATCGGCATGTAGATCGTCACCACGTCGCCGCGATGCACATCCTGGCCGCGCAGGGCGTTGGCGAACTTGCAGACTTCTTCATGCAGCTCGCGATAGGTGATATTGCGGCTCTCGGCAGGGTCATCGCCCTCCCAGATGATCGCAATCTGATCGCCGCGCTCGGCCAGATGCCGGTCGAGGCAGTTGTAGGAAACGTTCAAGGTGCCATCGGCAAACCACTTTGATGTCGACATGGTGATCGTCAAAGGACGTCTGCTTCACCGTGGTGAAAGGCTTGATCCAGTCGAGGCGCTTGGCCTGCTCGCGCCAGAAACCATCCGGGTTGACCACCGACTGCTGGTACATGGCCTTGTAGGTCGCCTCGTCAGTCAGCGTGTTAGCCGCTACCTCGGGACGAACGGGATACAGAGAAGCCGCACTCATCTTTCTTACCTCGGTGACATAGTTGTTTTTGTATGTACCCGTTGTAGCCGGGGCAGGCCTATAGAACCATTCGACGATGGTAGTAACAAGTCCCTACAAAATGTCGGTACTAACGTGAAGCCCCCTGCCAGCAGGCATTTTCCTGTGGGAGCCGAGCTTGCTCGCGATGGCGGTGGGTCAGTCAATATCAATCTTTGATGTAACGCCGCCTTCGCGAGCAAGCCCGCTCCCACAGTTGAATTTCAGTGAACGCCTATCTTCTGTCCAACACAGACCCTCTGTGGGAGCGGGCTTGCTCGCGAAGACGGCGGTAAATCCAACACAGATGTAACAGACCGCCACCGCTTCCGACGACGATTATTACCAGATCAACCAACAGTGTTTATCAAAACCCGGTCTTTTTGCGATTAACCCCACCCCCTAAAATCCACCTCGCCAACCGGCAAACACGATTAACGCAACACAGCCCCCACGAAGGCCGTTAATCCAACTCCCAAAACCTGCTCCACACGCAGCCCCAAAAAGGTTGCGTGACCCCACTCGACCTCAAAAAAGGTGAAACAGATGAAAGCTTTATGGGTTCTGGTCATCGCCGGCCTTAGCGCCACCGCGATGGCAGACGAGGCCCCGACCGACGTTGCACAGCAAAAACCCGCCATTGAGGAGTACACCTACTCCACCCACCTGGACATCGCCAAAGTCATCTCCATGAGCGAGATCCCGAACGTCTGCGAAGTGGTCCCGGCCAAGATGGAATACGACGACTCCAAAGGCCAGCGCCACATCCTGCGCTACAGCGTCATGGGCACCGGCTGCTCCAACGGCTGATCAACTTAAACGAACCAGGAGCCACCTCCATGAACACCAAACTGATCCTCGCCCTGACCCTGTCCGTCCTGGCCGCCCAGACCTTTGCAGCTGACGGCTATGACCGCACCGGTTCCGCTGTCGCTGAAGACGGTTACGACCGCACAGGCTCGGCCACCGTTGCTGAGGACGGCTACGACCGCACCGGCTCGGCTACCGTCGCTGAAGATGGCTACGACCACACCGGTTCGGCACGCATCGGTTGATCATTAATGGCATTTTCCACAGCCCGATTTCGATCGGGCTTGGTTGTGTCTGTAACCGTCAAAAAGCCCTTACAAACACAACATGTAGTGCAAAACCGCAAAAAACGCTCGTTTTTTGATCAAAAAATACCGTCTCCCGACCCATGCAAAAAAAATCTACAACGGCCAAAGCCTTGTAAACCCTTGCTCCCACGCGGATATGCCGCCCGCCACCTCCTCCGTGGGCGATTTCGCCGCAGCACGTAGGCAAAAAAGTCCTTATAATGCCGCCTTAAACGGGCCTGCAATATTCCCTTACAGGGAGTCAAACCAGCCTGAAGCCCACGCAGAGGCCCATCGCCTCCTCGCGTTCACAGCCGCTTCAGAACGACCCGTACATTTTTTTGTTTATTGCCTGCGTCAGCTGCTGCAACAAACGATTTTCCAAGATCCACCGCGGCCAGTAGGCCTTCAACGGGCATCTGGCCCTCACGCAGGAGACAACACGTCATGCTGAGCTGGGACGAATTCGACAAAGAAGACGGCGAAGTCGCTGTAAAAGGCGCCAACGCCGGCCACGCTTCTGAAGCCAACATGGACCGCCTCGACAGCGCCGGCGGTGCCGCCGCCCTCGAAGCCCGGGCCGTGACGGCCAGCGACTCGGCCGCGATCGTTCGCGCCAAGGCCGCCCTCGACAAACTCGACGTCGCCGAAGGCCTCGCCGAACTCGAAGGCGCCTCCGCCCGTGTCGCCGTCGATGAAAAGCGCATGATCAACTGCCGCGCCGACCTCAACCAGCTCGTGCCATTCAAATACGACTGGGCCTGGCAGAAGTACCTGGACGGCTGCGCAAACCACTGGATGCCGCAAGAAGTCAACATGACCGCCGACATCGCCCTCTGGAAAACCCCGGAAGGCCTGACCGACGACGAACGCCGCATCGTGATGCGCAACCTGGGCTTCTTCTCCACCGCCGACTCCCTGGTTGCCAACAACCTGGTCCTGGCCGTGTACCGCCTGATCACCAACCCCGAATGCCGCCAGTACATCCTGCGCCAGGCGTTCGAAGAGGCGATCCACACCCACGCCTACCAGTACTGCATCGAATCGCTGGCCATGGATGAAGGCGAAATCTTCAACATGTACCACGAGATCCCATCGGTCGCGAAAAAAGCCGCCTGGGGCCTGAAATACACCCGTTCGATCTCCGATCCGAAGTTCGAAACCGGCACCCCGGACACCGACAAAGAGTTGCTGCGCAACCTGATCGCTTACTACTGCGTCCTGGAAGGCATCTTCTTCTACTGCGGCTTCACCCAGATCCTCTCCATGGGCCGCCGCAACAAAATGACCGGTGTCGCCGAGCAGTTCCAATACATCCTGCGCGACGAATCCATGCACCTGAACTTCGGCATCGACGTGATCAACCAGATCAAAATCGAAAACCCGCACTTGTGGGATGCCGAAATGAAGGAAGAAGCGACCCAGATGATCCTGCAAGGGACCCAACTGGAGATCGAATACGCGCGCGACACCATGCCTCGTGGGGTGTTGGGGATGAATGCGGCGATGATGGAGGACTACCTCAAGTTCATCGCTAACCGTCGCCTGTCGCAGATTGGTCTGAAGGAAGAGTATCCAGGGACGACTAACCCGTTCCCTTGGATGAGCGAGATCATGGACTTGAAGAAAGAGAAGAACTTCTTTGAGACTCGGGTGATTGAGTATCAGACGGGTGGGGCGCTTAGCTGGGATTGATTCGAAAGAAAAATCTTAGGCTGCACGCTTAAATAAAAACCCCGTGAAAACGGGGTTTTTTGTTTTCCATGGAACCAAAACCGCGTTTAACTTCAGGACAGCCAAGCGACCTTTGTCCTACGAAAAACTCAGAATCGTTGCGCATTGACGCCGCATCTCCTCATTACCTATCTTAGTCGCAGGTGCCTAAGAAACGCCCAACGTAGTAGCTGATCGCCAAATATAGAGCCGCATACTGTTCAAGGACGTGTGCAACTCGGTATAGCGAAATGCTTGTTGGGATTTTTCTTACATCCTCTACGTCGGGCTCGCGCCGTTAACTCCAATACGTAGAGGTAGTTATGCTCAAGAAAGAACCAGCCAGCTCTCCGTACACCTCGGAGATCGATCATGCCTGATCCTTACATGCCGACGGTATTCACTCGCCTAAATCTCCACCTCCACACCCTCCTCCTGGAAAACCAACCCTGGTTCTGCGCCCGTGACCTCGGCCGATTGATGGGTATGCACCTGAGCGATCGTATGGTCAGCAAACTGGATGAGGACCAGCGGCACGTTCTGTTGATTCGTTATCACGGCCAGCCTGAAAAGCGGCTGATGCTCAGCGAGTCTGGCGTGTACGCCTTGTTGGTTTACCACTACGCGCCGGGGAATCGCTTGTTGCGCGAGTGGCTGACGCATCAGGTGGTACCGGCATTGCGGGACGCTCAGGCCTCCAGCGATACCGAGCGGCCGATGTTGAGCGTTTTGGACTGGCCGGAGATGTCCCTAAGTCTGCTGCATTGGCAAAACGACGGTTGGATTCGGCTTCGGGACATGCCGTACCTGTTGCTCAACCGGACTCGCGGCCGAGCGGTGGCGGCAAAACCTTGGTGGCGTAGGCTGTTGGAGGTGTTTCAAATATCTGGGCATTCAGTGTCGTAGGCCCCTCCGAGCGAAGGCTCTGCTTCTTCTGTAGGAATTTTCGTAGACAGCCGTAATGGCCAGTCAGTATCGTCCGAGGGTTTTTAACCCTCGGCGATTGTATGGATACCCCCAAGGAAAAAAGCGGCTGGAGCGACGAAGAGCTTGAGGCGTCGGTTGATGCTTACTTGAATATGCTCGATCGCGAGTTAAACGGCCAAACCTTCAGAAAGTCGGTGGAGAACCAACTTTTGCGTGATGGGCCATTGAGCAAGCGCAGCGCCTCGTCAGTTGAGTACCGCATGCAAAATATCTCGGCGGTGCTGGAGCAGATGGATTTGCCGCGAATCAGCGGCTACATGCCCGCTAAGAACATTGGCGCTGGTGTGGCTCAGCGAATCCGCAAGGTGCTTGCTAATAAAGTGGTGCCTGGGGCGGGAGAATCTGCCCCAACCGCTGATCACAAGACGTTGATCAATCGAGCCGCCAAGCTGCAAAAGAAAGGGCTTAAGATCGCGCCATCAGGGAATCCAAACCCACAGCAAGTCAGTACGACCACGACGTCTTACGCGCGGGATCCGAAAGTCCGGGCGTGGGTTGCTGAGTTGGCTAAAGGTGTCTGCGAAGGTTGCGGTCAGCAAGCGCCGTTCGAGGTGGATGGGCTGCCGTTTCTTGAAGTGCATCATGTGAAGCACCTGGCTCAGAAAGGGTCGGATAGCATTACCAATGCCGTTGCGCTGTGTCCGAACTGCCATCGACGTTGTCACCTTGCCAGTGACAAGGAGGCCTTCACTTTGTCTTTGTATGAGAAGGTTGGTCGGTTGGTTGCTGAGTGATGAATCGTTGAGTTGGGGCTGCTGCGCAGCCCAGCGGGGATAAATCCCCTCGCCACAGTGATGGTGGCAGGTTTGATTGCCGCGCTGTATTTGAAAATCGCGGGGAGGTTTCCGCGTTTTTTTCTGTGTGAAGCAATGGTATCGGGACACTTCCAGCGTCTGTTAGACGGGAAAAACTATGGAGATAGGCGATGACCAAAGAATTCAAAACTGACGCCTTCGAGTCGATTCACAGCTCGGCCGAAGCACTGCTGAAAATCGGCGCTATCGACCAGGCCACTATGCGGGAGTTCGACGAGGCCTGCATGGCTGAGGCTTCTGCTGAAAACTCAGATCAAGAAGATTCGTCTGAACTCAACTCATAGCCGGCCTTCAAAACCTTCGATGATGTCCTCGGGGGTGCTGTCAAAATCTGCCGGCATCCGAATTTTCCCCTTCAACCCCCCAGGTTTGCGCGCCTGCGGTGTATCGACATGGGGTAGCAGATTCAGATAAGGCTTGTCGGCCTTGGTGATCACTACCCTGTCGCCCTGCCATGCACGCACACCATGCTTCTTGTAAGGTTACGTGTAGCTGTTCACTCATACGGTCATTCCTTGTCATCATCCTTTGCCTTTCCAGTGTTTGGCAGAGTAGCAACTCTACTGAGCTGTCCCACGGACTTACGTTTAGGATTGGCGCCGCGAACGGGCATTTTAGAGTCCGTTTTTCGCTGCTCAGGAGGCGGCGAGTAAATGGTTCTGGCAGTCTTGGTCAGCCCCAGGCTAAGCCCGAATTTCCTCAGGATGGAGTCGAGGGTGCTGAGGGTCGGATTACCCTTGTCCTTCTCGATCTGGTACAGAGCCTTGATCGACATCTTGCACATGGCAGCAAAAACGGGGGCCGCTTCGCAACCCAGCGGGAGCAAGCTCCCTCGCCACGGGTTGGGGTCAGGTCACAGGTTTGCGGCAGGCTTGATGGCTGGGTTGGTTTTGGGCATCGCGAGCAGGCTCGCTCCCACAGGTTTTTTGTGGTGTGTTGAAACTTCGAGTGCAACCGGCCCTGCCCTTCGCTATTAATACATTTCCCCTCATGGACCCGAGCCCCAATGAAATTCGACCTCGCCTACTGCCTCAGCCTCGACGACAAGCTGTCGATTTATGACGTGCGCGATTTGAATTTTGACGAGACGGTGGCGTTCGATTCCGCGAAGGAACAGTTCCAGTGCCCCAACGATGCCTGTCGGGCGGCGTTTGATGTGACGAATGTGTTGGGGACGTTCAACGCCAAGAATGTGAATTACGTGCGCACGCCGCACTTCAAGAACATCCCCAGCACGCGGCATATCGAGGGTTGTCCTTATGTCAGCCTGAAGACTCCAGCGTCGGGGCTGGAGGTGGATGGTGGTGAAACGGATGACGGTCCGGAGGAGCATTTCCCGTCGGAGTTGTTGCTGACTCGGCGTGAGTACGTGCGTAAGCCCTCCAGCCCGGCGATGGCGGCGGACGTTCTGCGCGCCGAGCGAGAGCCTTCTGCCACCAATAATGTCGAGCACCCAAGCCGTGATTCGGCACCGGACAAGACCAGTGTCTTCGCCCATCCGGTGGAGTGTTTTGTGTCGAACTTCGCGGACAAGGACCTGCTCAAGCGCATGCCGCTGAAGATTGGCGAGCACACGGCGTCCTATGGATCGTTCTTCAAGAAGATCGAGTACCTGCTGGACAACAAGGGGCTGATTTACTGGGGCAAGATCAAGGAGATCAAGGATTACACCCAGAGCTTTCGCATCGACTTCGAAGCAAAGGTCTGGTTCAAGCAACCGGACGAGGCGAAGAAGAAGCCTTACTCGGTCAACGTTTACCTGAGCAAGAAGCTGATCGACAACTACCGCAAGCGCAAAGCGTTTCTGGAAGAGATCAAGCACGCCATCGAGAGTGACGCGCCGTTGTATTGCTTCTTTTATGGCGTGACGCCGGAGTTAAAACAGGTGCCGAGCAAGAAAAACCCCGAACAGACGTTCGGGGTGTTCAGTGCCGATATCGAGAACCTGGATCACTTCATTATTCGGGAAGCGCCGGGGTTGGCTGGTCAATAGCTACCCTACCCCAGCCACATCCCAACCATCACCAACATCAACAACCCCACATACACCCTCGCATGTAGCCGATCCGGTATCCGCCCGATCCATGGCGTTGCCAGGCGGATGCCCAGTAGCGCGCCGAGTGTGAGCACAACAAAGGCCAGCAAGTCTACGAAACCGACAAACCACGGGCCGAAGTCTGTCCCGGTGAAGCTGGCCAAGGCCATGTAGGTGACAGTGCCGGCCAACGCGACCGGCACGCTCAGTGGATTGGCCATCGACGTGGACTGGGACATGCTCAGGCCACAACGGCGCAGCAGTGGCACGGTCATGACGCTGCCGCCGACGCCCAGCATTGTGGCGATGATTCCGGTGGTTGTGCCGCCCAACGCGGTCTCCATTGGCGCCAAAGGGCGTAGGACGGCATCGCTGGCGCGTGTCAGAAAACCGCGCCGTAGCAGGCAATCCAGGATGGTCAGGCCCAGGTAAGCCATGAAGGCGTAGCGGATAACCTCACCATTGAGCCAAGTGGCGGCTGCTGCGCCGAAGACCGCACCCAGCGCGATGAAGCCGCCGAACGGCCACAGGTAATGACGCATCAGTTGACCGGCACGCTGGTGTTTTCCGGTGGCGACCAGGGCGTTGACGATCATGACGCAGGTGGAGGTGGCGACGGCAATGTGCATGGCCGATTCACCGATGGCGTCATCCGAATGATGGGCCATCAGCATGCGATACATCAAAGGCACCACGACGAAACCGCCACCAAAGCCGAACAACACCGCCGTTACGCCACTCAGGCAGCCGAAGCACGCAAGCAATACATAGAACATCGAGGCGAATCCGTGAAATGGGAGGCGCCCCACGTTAGATAAGCGAAGCTTGGCCCGCTCTAGCAAACAGGCCAATAATGTTTGCGTTTACGCCAATGATGAGTAGTCCCTCGATGCGCAACACTTCGATCGATTTATTGGATGCGATCCCCAGGGCTGTCGTCGCCATTGGCACCGACTACCCCCACGGACATTTACTGCCCTCGCACCAACATCGCCGGGCACAGTTGCTGTATGGCGCCACTGGCGTGATGCAGGTCCGCACCGAAGACGGCAATTGGGTGGTGCCGCCGCAACGGGCAGTGTGGATCCCGCCCGGGGTTGCCCATGAGGTGCTGATGCTGGGGGTCAGCACGCGCAGCTTGTACATCGAACCGGCCGCGGTGACGGCCATGGACGCCCGTTGCCAGGTCATCAGCGTGTCGTCCCTGATGCGCCAGTTGCTGCTGGAAGCCGTGGAGCTTGTGCCGGAATACGACGAGGCCGGACGCGACGGCGCGCTGATCCATCTGTTGCTGCACGAACTGTTGCGCAGCACTCATTTGCCGTTGCACCTGCCACTGCCCAAGGACCCACGCCTGCTCGGCCTGTGCCAGGGGTTTCTGAAAGACCCCGACGCCCACGCCTCGCCCCTTCAATGGGCGGCGCAGTTGCCTGTCAGTCTGCGCTCGTTCAATCGGCTGTTCAGCCGGGAAACCGGGTTGAGTTTCGGCCAATGGCGACAACAGGCGTGTGTGATGTCGGCACTGTCTCGCTTGGTCGTAGGCGATTCGGTCACCCGTATTGCCCTGGATCTGGGTTACGACAGCCCTGCGGCGTTCTCCACCATGTTTCGCCGGGTGTTGGGTCACGCGCCGAGCGCCTGGCTGGAGAAGACCACCGGTCATTGATCAAAAAAATGAGATTGATCAGGACTCAAAACAACTGTACAAAAACACAGTATTTTTTGAATCCACAGCTTTGGAGAACTCCCATGGCCTCGCTCGCAATCAAAACCACTCTGGAACGCATCGCTGTCTATCAATTCACCCCTGCCCACAGCGCGCAGGCTCGAGCCATGCTCGGCTGGAGTGTCGAGGAGTTGTCACGCCAGTCTGGGGTCTCGACCCAGGCCATCCGGCGCTTCGAAGCCGGGGGCGAGCTGCTTGATGTGACCCGCCTGGCCCTGGCCTTTCGGTTTGAAGCCGAAGGCCTGGTGTTCTTCCCTGGCTTTGCACCGGGGCGCGGCATGAATATCAAAGGCGCCACGCCGGATCCAATGGGGCGGCCAGACTACGCCATGATCGAATGATCGATGCGTCGCGAGTCAGGCCATGTCGGGCTGGTCTTGATAAGCCGAGGGCTCCACGTCCAGCCACCAGGCCCGGCCACGTTGCGGCTGCGCGAGGCTGAAGGCTTCACCCATTTGTGGGGTGGCGATGCAGACGTTGCGCTCCCAGGCCAGGGCCAGGATGCGATCGAAGGGTTCGTACCAGGCATGCATCGACAAATCGAACGTACCGTTATGAATCGGCAGCAACCAGCGCCCCCTGAGGTCGATATGCGCTTGCAGGGTTTGCTCCGGCTGCATGTGGATGTGCGGCCATTCGACGTTGTAGGCGCCGGTTTCCATCAGCGTCAGGTCGAATGGGCCGTATCGCTCGCCAATGCGTTTGAAGCCGTCGAAATAGCCGGTGTCGCCACTGAAGAAAATTCGGGTGGCGCCATCGATCATCACCCACGAGGCCCATAACGTGCTGTTACCGTCGAACAGCCCGCGACCGGAAAAATGCTGGGAGGGTGTGGCGATGAATTCAATGCCGTCCACTTCGGTGCCCTGCCACCAGTCCAGCTGACGCACCTTGCTGGCGTCGATGCCCCATTTGATCAGGGTGTCACCCCCACCCCGAGAGGGGCCAGGAAATGCCGGGTCTTGGCGGCGATTTGGATAATGGCCTGATGATCGAGATGGTCGTAGTGATCATGAGAGAGGATCACCGCTTCAATCGGCGGCAGCTCTTCCAGGCTGATCGGCGGCTGATGAAAACGCTTGGGGCCAGCCCATTGCACAGGGGAGGCGCGCTCGGAAAAAACCGGATCGGTCAGCCAGAATTTGTCTCGCAGCTTGAGCAGCACTGTGGAATGCCCAAGGCGAAAAACACTGTTGTTCGGCGCGGCCAGCAGGTCGGCGCGGGTCAGTGGTTGTACCTCGATGGTGCCCGCAGGGCGGGTGTCGCGCGGCTTGTGGAAGATCATGTTCCACATGATGCGTAGCATCTGGCCGAGCCCTTCACGCGGTGTATGGGCGTGGTTACGGTACTTTCCTTGTTCCTGCCGGGATGAAGGAAGCACCGCAGGGCTGTCAGTCGAAGAAAAAAATGGTCATGGTGCGAAAACTCCAAGGACGTCGTCGCAATTGCGCTTCGCCGTTGTGGGACGCTAATGGCCGTTGCATGCACGCTCAGCCGTTTGATTCGAAACTACACTACTCGGTGTAGTTTGTAGATTGCATCAATCCCGAGAGCAAGTAAACTACCAAGTGTAATTTCTCTTCTTACTATGACGAATAGCCATGACCGTACCGCTGCAGCGCCTCACCGAGCGAAAACGCGAATCCATCCTCCAGGCCGCGATTGCCGAATTCCGTAGCAGTGGTTTCGAAATCACCAGCATGGACAAGATCGCGGCGACGGCCGGTGTATCCAAACGCACGGTGTACAACCACTTCCCAAGCAAGGAAGCGTTGTTCGCGGAAATCCTGAATCGTTTGTGGAACAGCATTACCGCAGAACAGGACATGGCCTACAGCCCGGAGCAGCCCCTGCGCGAGCAGCTTCGAAAGCTGCTGCAAACCAAACTGCACATGCTGGCGGACAATAATCTCCTCGACCTGGCGCGCATCGCCATTGCCGCGACGATTCATTCGCCCGAGCGGGCCCAGGATATGGTTGCGCGCATGGGTCAGCGCGAAGAAGGCCTGACCGTGTGGATTCGTCAGGCCCAGGCCGATGGCCGATTGAAGGCCGTGGACCCGGAATTTGCAGCGCAACAGATGCACGGGCTGATCAAGACGTTCGCGTTCTGGCCCCAAATTTCCATGGGCCAGCCGTGCCTGACTCAGGATGAACAGATTCAGGTGATTGAATCGGCCCTCGATATGTTCCTGGCTCGCTACCAGGTCTGAGTATCGCTACCACCGCAGAAACGAGTTACGGCATCGCTGGCTTGCTCACGAATTTCTCGTGCATTTCGGTGGTCAGGCAGTCGATTCGCTCGGTCAATGCCTTGGTCATTTCCGTCAGGCGGGTGTTCTGCTCCAACAACTCGAGCAATTGCGCCGTGTTCTGTGCGGCCTGGGCCTGACGCTCACTGTTGGCAATGGCCAGGGCTTCGCGATGTTGAGCATCAGCTTCGGCTTGGGCCTTGTCCCGCGCGGCCTGGCGTGTCTGCGCCAGCAGGATCAGCGGGGCGGCATAGGCCGATTGCAGGCTGAACGCCAGATTCAGCAAGATGAACGGGTAAGCATCGAAATGAACCACACCCCACATGTTCAGGCTTATCCAGATCAACACGATCAGGGTCTGCGCACCCAGGAACATAGGAGTCCCGAAAAAACGCGCGAATGCTTCCGCGCGCAGCGCAAAGCGGTCATTACCAAAGGTCGGCCCCAAATGCGCGTGGGGACGATGAAAGCGCAAGTGATCAACAGGTGCTTTGGAAGTGGGCTGCGACGATTCTGTCATCATGATGTTCTCTGCCGGGGGCTGGGGCTCAAGTCACTATACCGCCGGGAGATCATCCTCGATTGAGCCATCAAGGCCCTGTGGGTCAAAAGTCAGTGCAAGCGCAGATTGCACCTGAGCTCATCGAACAATGTCACCACTGAGCGCAAGGCGCGACAGTCCGGCCGGGTCAGCAGCCAGAGGGCCGTGTCATACTCCGCCAGCGGTTCGCCAATGGGCGTCAGGCCCTTGTTTTCGCCGATTAGAAAGTCCGGCAACGCCGCAACCCCCAGCCCGGCGCGAACCAACTCGGTGACCGAGAGCATGCTATTGCAGCGATAAGCCGGCACCACGCCAGGAAGATGCTGACGGCGCCAAGCCAAGCCACAGTGGGGTGATCGGGGAGAAAGTCATCCGGCGCGACCCAGGTCATGGCGGCCAGATCATCCCGCTCCAGCGATCGCAGATAAGTTGCACTGGCACATACCCGATAAACCACATTGCCCAGATGCCCGCCCGACCAGATGTTCCGGCGGCGTACGGGTCAGTCGCAACGCGATGTCGGCGTCGCGGCGGCTCAGGTTGGCAAAGTCGTTCGAGGTGCTCAGCTCAAGGGACAGCGCCGGGTAAGCAGGCATGAACCGCGCCAGCGCCGGCAGCAACAATGCTTGCAGGACCGAGTCGGTGCAGGTCAGGCGCACCGTGCCGCTGACGACCTCACCGCCCTGCTCCACCCCGATACGCGCCGCCTCCAACGCTTGTTCGGCGCGCTCGGCCTGCTCAGCCAGCGCCTGGGCCAGGCTCGTGGGCAAATACCCTGCACGGCTTTTTTCGAACAAGGGTTGGCCCAGGGCGGCCTCCAGCCGCCGTACCGAGCGGAAGACCGTGGACACATCCACCTGCAGCAAGCGCGCGGCCCGGGCCAGCGAGCCGCCACGGACCAACGCCAGGATCAGGGACAGATCGGGATAGTCCAGACGATAGTGCGTCGGTGCATTGATCACTTGGGTAAACGCCAATATTGATTGCGTGAGCGCCAATTTATAGTGGCGACCAGGAATCAACAAGCGGCGAGCCTCTCATGGAAAACCAGCGTTCTTTGCACATCGCCCTGATCGGCGACTATGACCCTCAAATAACGGCCCATCGGGCCATCCCCATCGCACTCGAACTGGTCAGCAAACAAGCCGGTCATCACATTGGTTTTCAATGGCTGGCCACCGACCTCATCACCGACAGCGCCGTCCTGAATGATTTCGACGGGGTCTGGTGCGTGCCCGGCAGCCCTTACCGAAACGAAAGCGGCGTCTTGCAAGCCATTCGTTTTGCCCGCGAACAGCGTCGCCCTTTCCTCGGCACCTGCGGCGGTTTTCAGCATGCCGTGCTGGAATACGCGCGCAATGTGATGGGCTGGGCCGATGCCGCCCATGGCGAAACAACTCCCGATGCTGAACGGGCATTGCTGACGCCGTTGAGCTGTGCGCTGATCGAAACCATCGACTGTCTTGAGCTTGACGCCGATTCGTTGATTGCCAAGGCCTATGGTCGCCTCAAGGTTTTCGAAGGTTATCGGTGTAGCTTTGGGGTCAACCCACAGTTTGAGCGCGATTTGCTGAGTGACCGTTTGCACGCCGTGGCCCGGGATTCGGCTGGCGATTTACGGGCCGTGGAGCTGGGCGATCATCCTTTTTTTGTCGCAACCCTGTTCCAGCCTGAGCGCGCCGCGTTGGAGGGACGTGTGCCGCCGCTGGTCAGTGCGTTTGTCGAGGCTTGCCGGAGGACAGCATCATGAGCACCCCATATTACGCGGTGATTTTCACCTCCCTGCGCACTGAGGGGGACCAGGGTTATGCCGAAGCTGCTGAGCGCATGCTCACCCTCGCCCAGGAGCAGCCGGGGTTCCTCGGCGTCGAAGCGGCCCGCGGCGAAGACGGCTTAGGCATCACCGTGTCCTACTGGAGCAGCGAAGCAGCGATCCTGGCCTGGAAACAGCACCCCGAACACAGCGCAATCCGCGAACGCGGTCGCTCGACCTGGTACGCCCATTGCCACACGCGGGTGTGCAAGGTCGAACGGGACTATGCCTTCCAACGCCAGCCCTGATGCCAGCCCTGATGCCAGCCTGCACAACCTGCTCGCGAAAGCGGTGGGCCAGCTTGCATCCATGCTGAATGTGCCACCACCATCGCGGGCAAGCCTTGCTCCCACACCGGTTTTTCAGGGTTAACCGATTCGGTATCCACCGCAAATACCCTTGTGGGAGCGGGCTTGCTCGCGAAAGCGGCAGGTCAGCTTGCATCCATGCTGAATGTGCCGCCGTCATCGCGGGCAAGCCTTGCTCCCACATTGGTTTTCAGGGTTAACCAATTCGGTATCCGCCGCAAATCCCTTGTGGGAGCGGGCTTGCTCGCGAAAGCGGTGGGCCAGCTTGCATCCATGCTGAATGTGCCTCCACCATCGCCGGCAAGCCTTGCTCCCACACCGGTTTTTCAGGGTTAACCGATTCGGTATCCACCGCAAATACCCTTGTGGGAGCGGGCTTGCTCGCGAAAGCGGTGGGCCAGCTTGCATCCATGCTGAATGTGCCGCCGTCATCGCGGGCAAGCCTTGCTCCCACACTGGTTTTTCAGGGTTAACCAATTCGGTATCCGCCGCAAATCCCTTGTGGGAGCGGGCTTGCTCGCGAAAGCGGCAGGTCAGCTTGCATCCATGCTGAATGTGCCGCCGTCATCGCGGGCAAGCCTTGCTCCCACATTGGTTTTCAGGGTTAATCAATTCGGTGTTCACCTCAAATCCCCTGTGGGAGCGAGCCTGCTCGCGATAGCGCTCGGTCAGCTTGCATCCTTGTTGAATGTGCCGCCCTCATCGCGGGCAAGCCTTGCTCCCGCAGGGGGTTCTCACCTAATTCATAAGCGGCTTCATAATCGGCGTGGCTTTAGCCTTCCACCAACTGGCGCACTGCAACAATCTCCGGCAGGTCGCTGCGGGCCATGTACACCCGCAACGGTTCGGTGAGGTTGATCCGGTCGTCGATGTTCTGGTCCAGTAGCAACTGGAGGCGCTCGCGACTCAGGGCCATGGTGCCGTCCGCCGCCGCAGCCCAGACAAATTCGCAGGTGGGGATGATGCCGTCGTCGGCCACGTCCATACCAAAGGCATCTTCGCTGAAGCGCACGATGTACTGGCCGGTTTTGCGGTTCAGGCCGACAAAACCCTTGAGCTGGTCGGCGGCCTGGCAGATGAATGTCGAAGTGGTGCGCATGGTAAACCTCATGGATGCGTCCCGCAGGACGTCTGATCGATGGTTTACACGCAAGGCAAGTGGATGCTGTCTTCGGGTTTCCCTCTGCCGGGGAAACTGGTGCGGCCAAGCGTACTGCAAAGCGGCCTGGAAAAGCGTGGGAAAAATCTGCTTTGCGCATTTTTATGTCGGTATAGCGATAGCGCCAGGAACGTTCAGTTGTTAAAAGATAGGTCTTTGCGAAACCCACGAAAGGATCTCGAGCATGCCTGTCACCTTCACCCGTAGCGCCCTGATGCTGAGCCTGCTGCTTGGCTTCGGCCAGACACAGGCCGGCGAAGCCGCGCCCCCCAAGTCCCTGGCGGCCCTTCAGGGCATTCCTCACCCCGCGGTAATCGCCCACCGCGGCGCCTCGTTTGATGCGCCGGAAACCACCGCCGCCGCCTACAAACTGGCCCGCGACCTGGGCGCCGATTACCTGGAGCTGGACCTGCAACGCAGCAAGGACGGCGTACTGTTCGTGCTGCACGACGACAGCCTGCTGCGCACCACGGATGTCGCGACCAAGTTTCCCGAGCGCAAGGACAGCACCGCCAACGAATTCACCATGGCGGAACTCAAAACCCTCGATGCCGGCAGCTGGTTCAACGCCGCCTACCCGGACCGTGCTCGCCCGTCGTTCGTGGGCCTGAAAATTCTGACCCTTGATGAAGTCATCAACATCGCCGAAGGCAACCCGCAGCACAAACCGGGGCTGTACATCGAAACCAAGGAGCCGAAGCTGTTCCCCGGCATCGAGCGCGATCTGAAGGATAAATTGCAGGACCGCGGCTGGTTGAGCCCAGCGGGGTCCAAGCTCGCCAAACGCGCCACCGGAGTAGGTCAGGGCAAAGGTAAAGTGGTCTTGCAAACCTTTGAAAAGAGCAGCCTCGAACTGCTGCAAAAAGAAATGCCGAACGTACCGAAGGTGCTGCTGTTATGGGTGGGCGATGGCTACATCGAGGCCAAGTCGAAGGTGACGTTTGCCGAGTCCGGCGAAACGGACAAGGCGGCCTATTACGCCAAACAGCAGCCCAAGGACAACGCCGAGTTTGAACAATGGGTCCAATTCGCCAAAGCACACGGTGCCATCGGCACCGGGCCGTCCGCCGCGTTGGTTAATGGTGGCAGCCAGAGTTATTCGGACTTGGTGCAGCCGTGGATGAACCAATACACCCATGACCAGGGCCTGTTGGTGCACGTCTACACTGTGGATGAGGCGGCAGACTTCAAGAACGTGATGGATGCCGGCGTGGATGGCATTTTCACCAACCGCACCCGTGAACTGCTCAAGTACCTCAAGCGTCCCGAAACAGGCAGTGTGGCGCAGGTGCTGAAGAACAACGGTTACTGAATTAAGGGTGAATTAAGTTGCCACAGTTAATCTGAACCCACTTAAACAACACACCCCTTAATCACAGCAAGGAAAGACCCCATGAAAACTTTGACTGCCCTGTTCACTGCCGCAGCCCTGACCCTCACCGCTGGCCTGGCCCAGGCTGATGTTCGCATCGACCAAATCCCTCAGTTGGTCAAGGAAGGCAAGATCAAGTCGCTGGAATCGATGAATGAAGAGGCCCTGAAGTTGCACCCGGGCGCCACTATCACCGACACCGACCTGGACAACCACTTCAATGGTTATGAATATGAAGTTGAACTGAGAACTCCCGATGGCAAAGAGTTTGACGTTGACTTCGACGCCACTACCGGCAAAGTCCTGTCGAACAAACAAGACACTTGATTGAACATCAAAAAATAGCCGCGCAACCTTAGGGTTGCGCGGCTTTTTTACGTCTTCGAACAACTAGTACTAACGATGATCAGGCACTCAATCGCGCCGTCACTTCATTCAACTGCCCCGACAAACCGTGCAGGTTCCGGCTCGCGGCTTCGGTGCGCTGCACATTGTCCAGGTTAGTACTGGCGATGCAGGTGATTTCGGTCAGATTGCGCGAGATGTCTTCCGCCACCGAGGTCTGCTCTTCTGCGGCAGTGGCGATCTGACGGTTCATGTCGCGAATCGCTTCCACAGCCTGGGTTATGCGTTCGAGCATTGCACCGGCCTGAGTCACCTGCTCCACGCTTTCTTCACTGCGCGACTGTCCGCTCTCGATGGCCTGGGCCGCGTCCACCGCACCGGTTTGCACGGTCTGGATAATCTGGTTGATCTCGATGATGGACGAGGCGGTGCGCTGGGCCAGACTGCGCACTTCATCGGCAACCACCGCGAAACCGCGTCCGGCCTCGCCAGCCCGGGCCGCTTCGATAGCAGCGTTGAGGGCCAATAGATTGGTCTGTTCGGCGATACCGCGGATCACTTCCAGCACCTTGCCAATGCGCCCACTGTCGGTTTCCAACTGGCGGATGACCGTAGCGGTGTTAGCGATTTCACCGCGCATGCGGGTGATGGTGTGAATGGTCCCTTGCATAACCTTTTCGCCCTGCTGCGCCGAGTGATCGGCGTCATCAGCAGCCCGCGCCGCGTCGGCGGCATGGCGGGCGACTTCCTGGGCGGTGGCGGACATTTCGTTCATCGCCGTCGCCACCTGATCGGTGCGTTCAAATTGCTCGCTGGTGCCCTGGCTCATCAGGCTGGCGATGGCATTAAGCTCGCCGCTGGCACTGTCCAGTTCCGTGGCACTGCGTTGCAGACGCGTGAAGGTTTCGGCGAGGAAGTCGCGCAGGGTATTGGCGGCCAGCGCCAGGTCACCCAATTCGTCCTGCCGGTTGCTGACCACCCGCTCAGCGAAACGGCCGCGACTCAGTTGGGTCACGTATTCGATCAGGTTGCGGATCGGCTGCACCAGGTTGCGATTGACCAG
The DNA here is from genome assembly GCF_030687835.1 of Pseudomonas hefeiensis. NCBI lineage: Bacteria > Pseudomonadati > Pseudomonadota > Gammaproteobacteria > Pseudomonadales > Pseudomonadaceae > Pseudomonas > Pseudomonas hefeiensis. The sequence goes on along the minus strand of NZ_CP117449.1, from coordinate 1,502,772 downwards.
CCACAGGCTGAACAGCCCGATCAGCAGGCCGGAAACCAGCATGACCACGGTGCCCAGCATAATCGTGCGATCGGCACCGGCACTGATCTGCGCCGATTGTTCGCTGGCAAGTTTGCGCAACTCCACCACCAGCGCACTCATTTGCTCACTGGCCGCGCGATCCACACCCTTGACCGCCGCATCACCCGCCGCCGCATCGCCGCCCGCCGTCACAAACGCATCACGGCCCTTCTGGTAGGCCACGCCCAGTTGAAGATGTTCTTCTCGCAGCCCCTCAATCCGAGTCTTGATGGGCGTCGCAACCCCTTCCAGCCCGATCAACTGACCAAGAATGCCCTGGACATCGTGCTGGCGATCCTCGAACTGCTTCCAGTATTTAGCCAGGTCGGCCGGCTGCTTGCCGCGCAACAGAACGTTCTTCCATTCCTGGACCTGCACCTTGAATTGCAGGTTGGCCTCATCGATTAATTGCGACGCACGCAACGGGCCATCGATCAGGTTGCGATAATTCTGGACGCCGTTGGAAAGGAAATGGAAAGACGCCAGGGCAATCAGCAACATCGCCAGCAGGCTGCCACTGAGCAAGGCGAGAATCTGCGCTCTCAGGGATTTTTGTAGAAACATGGAGGGATATCTCTTGGAAAGAAGAAAGAGCCAAGCTCACGGACAACACTTCCCGACCTCCATGTTCGTGGTGTGCAGTGTCGCAACCGAATGCAGGGATATGTCCAAGCCATCGACCCGGCGGGCGCATTCTTGAGCCTTCGCGACGACCGGTAGCAGTCACTTGGTAATTGGATATGTCCTGTCTAGACAAGCCCTTTTGTCGCCACAACGGAACTTAAAAGTCTTTTTGTCATTTCTTCTGCTGTATCCTGCCCAAGCTTTGTAAAAGCGCGGATCTACCAGATCTACCAACAGACTTTGCGAGGAGCGCGATATGCACGAGATTCCTAATCTCCCCTTCCCTAGCCTGCACGAAACTGAGCAGACGACCACGCTACAAGCCGGGGGGCAACCAGACGCCCAGCAACCCGAGCCCAAAGAAGCCACTGAACGCCGCCAGGCCGACAGCGAAGACTGATTCACCCGCACGACCAGACCGTGTGGAAAGCGCTAAGATGCGCTTTCCACACTGCCTGAATCCTGAGCCCCCATGACCGATGACCCTACCTTCAGCGAAGCCCAAGCCAGCGTTCTGATCGGCACCGCCGAAAAGATGGTGGATATCTGGACGCGCCTATCCCCAGAGAAACAAGCCGCGCTGCTGGCACGTTTCGGCACTGAAGAAAACGCCCTCGCCGCATTGGTCACCACGCATCTGGTGGCCGGACAAGACGACAACCCAGCGCCATCGGGCAAATAGTTCTACTTTTCCACGCTTCACGGTCGTGGGCACCGCTATCATAAGCAGCCTATCTATCCTGCTGCTCCGTGGACCCTCTACCCATGTCAGATACCCAGCGCCCCTTGGCGGTCACGCTGCAAGTCGTTTCCATCGTTCTGTTCACTTTCATTGGCTACCTGAATATCGGCATTCCCCTCGCCGTGTTGCCCGGGTTCGTCCACGGCGAACTGGGTTTCGGCGCGGTGATCGCCGGGCTGGTGATCAGCGTCCAGTACCTGGCTACCCTCCTCAGCCGTCCTTATGCCGGACGGATCATCGACAACCTGGGGAGCAAGCGCGCGGTCATGTTCGGCCTCGCGGGTTGCGGGCTGAGCGGTGTGTTCATGCTGGCGTCCGCCTGGACATCAAACCTACCGACGCTGAGCCTCATCAGCCTGCTGATTGGCCGCCTGGTGCTGGGCAGCGCCGAAAGCCTGGTAGGCTCGGGATCGATCGGCTGGGGCATCGGCCGGGTCGGCGCGGCGAATACCGCCAAGGTGATTTCCTGGAACGGCATCGCCAGCTACGGCGCGCTGGCGATTGGCGCGCCGTTGGGGGTGTGGCTGGTGAAAACCTTGGGGCTGTGGAGCATGGGCGTCAGCATTATCTTGCTGGCGTTGCTGGGGCTGGCGCTGGCCTGGCCGAAAACGGCGGCGCCCATTGTCACGGGCGAACGGCTGCCATTCATGCACGTTCTCGGACGAGTCCTGCCCCACGGCTGCGGCCTGGCCCTGGGCTCCATCGGTTTTGGCACCATCGCCACCTTCATCACCCTGTATTACGCCACGCAGCAGTGGGACAACGCGGTGCTGTGCCTGAGCCTGTTCGGCGCCAGCTTCATCGGCGCGCGCTTGCTGTTCGGTAATTTGATCAACCGCCTGGGCGGCTTCCGGGTGGCGATTGCCTGCCTGTCGGTGGAAACCCTGGGCCTGTTGTTGCTGTGGCTGGCACCGGATGCACACTGGGCCTTGGCCGGCGCGGCATTGAGCGGTTTCGGTTTTTCCCTGGTATTCCCGGCGCTGGGGGTGGAAGCGGTCAACCTGGTACCGGCCTCCAGCCGTGGCGCGGCGGTGGGCGCCTATTCGTTGTTCATTGACTTGTCCCTGGGAATTACCGGGCCGTTGGCCGGTGCGATCGCCGCGGGTTTCGGTTTTGCTTCGATCTTTTTGTTCGCCGCGCTGGCGGCCTTGGGCGGGTTGCTGCTGAGTCTCTACCTGTACCGCCAGGCGCCGAAGTATCGCCAGGAACGGGAGAACAACTAGAAGTCCACCTTGCCGCGCCCGGCTTTGATCGAACCGCGCTTGGTCTTGGATTCCAGACGACGTTTCTTCGAGCCCAGGGTCGGTTTGGTCGGACGGCGCTTCTTCTCGACCTTGGTGGCATTAAGGATCAGCTCGGTCAGGCGTTCCAGGGCATCGGCCCGGTTCTGTTCCTGGGTGCGGTATTGCTGGGCCTTGATGATCAACACACCGTCGCTGGTGATGCGACTGTCGCGCAGCGCCAACAACCGCTCCTTGTAGAAATCGGGCAAGGACGAGGCCGCGATGTCAAAGCGCAAGTGCACAGCGCTGGAGACCTTATTGACGTTCTGCCCCCCGGCGCCCTGGGCGCGAATGGCCGTCAGCTCGATCTCGGCGTCCGGGATGTGCACAGTGTTGGAAATTGCCAGCATGGAAAAAGAGGTCCGGTATCAGGAGCCACAGGATACTCGAAACCGCTGGAATGAGGCTTGTGAGAGCCTGACCTGTGGAGAGGTCTGTGGGAGCAAGGCTTGCCCGCGATGCAGTCACCGCGATCTATCGATAAACCGCATTACCGTTCATCGCGGGCAAGCCTTGCTCCCACAGGTTTTATTTCCATAGGTTTTGTTCCCATGGTTTTGTACCTTCCCTGAACAACAAACCCGGCACTTGGCCGGGTTTGTCATATTTGAGGATTACCTACTTCGCAGCAGCCGCCCCAGCCAGTTCATGCCGGGCACTGCGCTTGTTCTTGATCACGTAACACACCCACATGAACACCAGCCACACCGGAATCGCGTAGACCGATATCTGGATGCCGGGAATCAGCAACATCACCCCCAGAATGAACACCACGAACGCCAGGCAGACGTAGTTGCCATACGGATACCACAGCGCCTTGAACAACGGTGTCTGGCGGGTCTGGTTCATGTGCTGGCGGAACTTGAAGTGCGAATAGCTGATCATCGCCCAGTTGATCACCAGGGTCGCGACCACCAGCGACATCAGCAACTCCAGCGCATGCTGCGGGATGAAGTAGTTAAGCAGCACCGCCACCAGCGTGACCACCGCCGAAGCCAGGATCGAACGCACCGGCACGCCGCGCTTGTCGATCTTGGCCAGGGCCTTGGGAGCATCGCCCTGTTCGGCCATGCCCAGCAGCATGCGGCTGTTGCAGTAAGTGCCGCTGTTGTACACCGACAATGCGGCGGTCAGCACTACGAAGTTGAGGATGTGCGCCGCAGTATTGCTGCCCAGCATCGAGAACACCTGCACGAACGGGCTGCCGCTGTAGGCATCGCCGGAGGCATTGAGTGTGTTCAGCAGGCTGTCCCAGGGGGTCAGGGACAACAGCACCACGAGAGCGCCGATGTAGAAAATCAGGATCCGGTAGATCACCTGATTGATGGCCTTGGGGATCACGGTTTTCGGTTTGTCGGCCTCGGCGGCAGTGAAGCCGAGCATTTCCAGGCCACCGAAGGAGAACATGATGATCGCCATCGCCATCACCAGGCCGCTCACGCCATTAGGGAAGAATCCACCGTGGGCCCACAGGTTGGTCACCGAAGCTTGCGGACCACCATTGCCGCTGACCAGCAGATAGCTACCCAGGGCAATCATGCCGACAATCGCCACGACCTTGATGATCGCGAACCAGAACTCGGCCTCGCCAAAGACTTTGACGTTGGCCAGGTTGATGACGTTGATCAGGACGAAAAACGCCGCCGCCGAGGCCCAGGTCGGGATGTCCGGCGCCCAGTAGTGGATGTACTTGCCGACCGCGGTCAGCTCGGACATGCCCACCAGAATATAAAGAATCCAGCAGTTCCAGCCCGACAGGAAGCCGGCGAAACCGCCCCAATACTTGTGGGCAAAGTGACTGAAGGAGCCGGCCACTGGCTCTTCGACAATCATCTCGCCCAACTGGCGCATGATCATGAAGGCAATGAAGCCGCAAATGGCGTAACCGAGGATCATCGACGGGCCGGCTGACTTCAGCACCCCCGCTGAGCCGAGGAACAGGCCTGTACCGATCGCGCCGCCGAGGGCGATCAGTTGAATGTGTCGATTTTTCAGGCCGCGTTTCAGCTCGCCTGAATGCGTATTTTCTACAACGGTCATGCGTCACCTGTTTGTTTTTATCTGTGACGAAATCGAACCCGACACGCTTATGGCATGGCGGAGTGAACAAGGCGGATAACCTTGAAAATGCGTGGGTACGCGAAGGGTCACAGTAAAACGCGGCGCATTGTACACTGCCGCCCTCCTGCTGCCAGACACCACCGGATCAGCGTCTCACCCCACACTTCAGGTATGGCGCGCATCTGACCCTTCCCGTTGGCCTGAAACAAGCGCTGCGAAGTATCAAAAAACTCGTCAAACCGGTGCCCTCGGAAGCTTTTTCTTACAGCCATCCTAAACGCCGATAGAGGGCCGCTCACAAGGCAACAATCGTCAACATTCCTTTACGATGCGTAACGCAAGCTTTCCAGGTAGGAAATTTCCGTAGCCTGACCACAAATTGACGGTAGGTAGCTACCTATTTAAAAAAACACCCAGGCGGCTGTTTTTGAATGAGTAATTTCCCAGATAAAAATAGAATAAAAAGTTCAAACGAAAAAAATAATTTATTTTTTTGCATTCCAAAAAACCCTCGACTAGGTTTTCAGCGACTTGCCAACGCGTCGTGCTGGCAAGTTGTGCGGAGCCGATTCCGGTCAGTTTTCAATCGCGGAGTCGACCCCGCAACTTTCCGTAAAAGTCATCTAGGAGATTCACTATGCAAGCACTGGACAAAGACTTGGAAACCGAACTGCAACTGGACGAATGGTTTGAAGCACCGACCCATGAAGCCGCCGTTGAAATGATGCAAGCCGACGCCGTCGTTCCGTTCGGCACGGCGATGTGGCCCCTGTAAACACTACCCGGCGGAGGTGATCCGGCCGGTCGGCTCCGCCACTTTGCAGATTCTCAGGGAAGCCAACACCACTGTCAGGGAAGAATAAGCATGGACACACAACGAGCCATCTCACATTTCCTTTACTACCTCGAACACCATCCTGCCCTGGCTGGCATTCAGACTGCCAAGGTATTGCTCGGCCATACGGCCGACTACGAAGCGCTGACCGGCGCCATCGCCGAACAGGCTGGCAGCGGCTCACCCTTCCGGTTCAGCGCCATGCGCCTGGACCTTGAATCCACGGAGCAACTGTCCAAGGCCATTGCCGACAGCGATCTGTACATCTTCTTCTACGACTCTTCCACCCTGCCCAACCCACGCCCCGACGGCCCGGACTTTGTCCGAGCACTGCAAGGCGTAATGGCGGACAACTGGAAGAAATCGCTGCTGTTCAAGGATTACGGCGAGTATTTCTACGACACCTTCAGCGTGATTCCCCAGCGCATCGCCGGGCTCAATAGCCACCTGATCCGGCGCATGTCCCAGGCGACGACCTTGAGCTTCCAGGATGACCACGGCTCGTATTTCGATACGGCCCTCAACAGTGTCAGGAAGTGGACCGACATCAACGGTCTGGGCAACTATGATCTGGCCCCCGGCGAAATCGCCACCCACAGCGACACCATTAACGGTCAGGTGAAATTCGTCGGTACTTTTCTGAGCACCATCCCGTTCGCGCGTAAGTACGGCGTGCTGCAATCGCCGCTGGAGTTGTGGATCGAAGACTCCACCATTCAGAAAGTCGCCAGCGATGTGCCGGGCCTGGAACACGACTTCAACAAGTACCTGGACGCCAACCCGTCCAACCGGCGCATCGAGGAACTGGGCATCGGCACCAACGAAGGGGTCAAGAGCCTCTATGCCCGCAATGCCGGTTTCGAGGAGCGCCATTGCGGCCTGCACCTGGGGCTGGGTGGCGGGGCCAAGGGCAGTCATCACCTGGATCTGATTTTCGAGAAGGGGATGTTGGCGCTGGATAATGAGCCGATGTTTGATGGGCGGTTTGTGCTGTAGGACAACCTTTAGGAGGGGCGTGCGGCTGCTGGCCCCTTCGCGAGCAAGCCCGCTCCCACATTTGATCTTCAGTGGACACGGAATTTGTGATCGTCAGCGCCCCAATGTGGGAGCGGGCTTGCTCGCGAAGGCGGACTCACCGGCCCTGCATCACTAAAACCAGACAAAAAAACGCCAACCCAACGGTTGGCGTTTTTTCTTGCAGCTTGCAGCTAGAAACTCACAACTGCCTCACTCCGGCTTACGACGCCCAAACCCCGGACGCTGCCCCGAACCCGCCGGAGCACCGCGACGTTTGCCCGATGGCGTGTCGCGGTCGACCAGGACGATGCCCGGGCGTTTTTTCGGTGCGGGCTTGGCCGGACGCTTGGTGTCGGCCGGGCGATCCGCCACCGGCGTACCACGACCGGCCGGAGCCCCGCGACCTTCACCGCGCTCGGTACGACCGTTGGCCGGACGTGGCGTGCGCGGGCCGCGTTCGCCGTCCTGACGTGGCGCAGGCTTGCGGGCCGGGCGTTCACCTTCAATCTGCGGCTCGCGGGACGGACGCGGACCTGCGGCCGGACCATCTGCGGCAGGACGCAGCGTGCGCACGCGCTCGGTCTTGCCCATCGGACGCGAGGATTTACGCTGCATGCGCTCCAGCTTGTCCTTGCTCTTGGCGGTCATCTGCGGCATCGCCACCGGCTTGAGACCGACTTCGGCCGCCAGGATGTCGACTTCGTACTGGCTCATTTCGCGCCAGCGGCCCATCGGCAGGTCGGAGTTGAGGAACACCGGACCGAAACGCACGCGCTTGAGGCGGCTGACCACCAGCCCCTGGGATTCCCACAGGCGTCGCACTTCACGGTTACGACCTTCCATCACCACGCAGTGATACCAGTGGTTGAAGCCTTCGCCGCCCGGTGCCTGCTTGATGTCGGTGAAACGCGCCGGGCCGTCTTCCAGCACAACGCCGGCCTTCAAGCGCTCGATCATTTCGTCATCGACTTCGCCACGTACACGCACGGCGTATTCGCGGTCCATCTCGTAGGACGGGTGCATCAGGCGGTTGGCCAGTTCACCGTCGGTGGTGAACATCAGCAAACCGGTGGTGTTGATGTCCAGGCGACCGATGTTGATCCAGCGACCTTCTTTGGGACGCGGCATCTTGTCGAACACGGTCGGACGGCCTTCCGGGTCGTCACGGGTGCAGATTTCGCCGTCGGGTTTGTTGTACATGATCACGCGGCGCACCGTTTCGGCGGCCTCTTCGCGCTTGATCACCTTGCCATCAATGGTGATGGCGTCGTGCATGTCGACACGCAGGCCCAAGGTGGCATCTTTGCCGTTGACCTTGATCCGGCCCTGGGTGATCCAGGTTTCCACGTCGCGGCGCGAGCCAACGCCGATACGGGCGAGAACTTTTTGCAGCTTCTCGCCTGCTGGGCCGATTTCCTGGCTGTCGTTCTGGTCTTGGTCTTTCATTCTGGGCACCTCCCGGTGTGGTCGGGTCAGGCGTGGCCTGACACTTTGAAAACGGGTCTATGACGAAGGGATCGCCAAAGGGTCGCGAATCATACGCTCGTTAAGGCATTTGCGCATCAGAGACTAGCTGATCGACGAACCTTCAGCGCTTTTTCCGCCGACCGGTGGCGCCCAGTTTGATCAGGCGCAGGGCCGCTTCGGCCAACACCGTGCGCTTGTCATCCTTGTCGAGTTTCTTCCAGGCCTTGATCTCACGCTGGCCACAGCCGATGCAGATGTCGTCGTCGAACTTGCAGAGGCTGATGCAGGGGTCTTTGGTGGAGCTCATGATCATGTCCTGCTGCGCCGCATTACCAATGTGGGAGCGGGCTTGCTCGCGAAGAGGGAGTGTCAGGTTAATCAATGTTGACTGAACCACCGCCTTCGCGAGCAAGCCCGCTCCCACAGAGGGTTGAGGTGTGTCCGTAATATCTGCGACGCCCGTCGGATCAATCCTCAAACTGGCGTCGTTCGTTTTCAATCGCTTCGGCCAGGGCGCGGGCCTCGGCTTCTTCGTCGCTCAATTCAGGCTCGGCCTGAAGTTCAACTTCGCTGCCAGGTTGCGCGGGTTCATCCGTCTCGCCGTCAGGATCCGCTGCCTCGCGATGCAGATCGTCGAAATCGGTCTTGAGCCCCTCCTCCATGGTGTCCAGTTCCAGCAACAACGAATGGAAACTGGTTTCTTCCTTGGGTTCCTCCGGCTCGGCGCTGGCGTCGGCCAGCGCCTGCAAGCTTTGGGGCACCGGCGCGTCGTCGAACTCCAGCATCGGCTCGGGTTCCAGCTCCCGCAGTTCGGCCAGCGGCGGCAGGTCGTCGAGGTTCTTGAGGTTGAAGTGATCGAGAAAAGCCTTGGTGGTGGCAAACATCGCCGGTTTACCCGGCACGTCGCGATAGCCAACGACCCGGATCCACTCGCGCTCAAGCAGCGTCTTGACGATGTGGCTGTTGACCGCCACGCCCCGCACATCTTCAATTTCACCCCGGGTGATCGGTTGGCGGTAAGCGATCAATGCCATGGTTTCGAGCATGGCGCGGGAATAGCGCTGAGGACGTTCTTCCCACAGACGCCCGACCCAGGGCGAAAACTTCTCGCGGATCTGCAGGCGGTAGCCGGAAGCCACTTCCTTGAGTTCGAACGCCCGCCCCTCGCAGGACTTACCCAAGAGCGCCAGGGCTTTCTTGAACACGGCCGGTTCGGGCCGTTCGCCTTCTTCGAAGAGTTCGAACAAGCGCTCCATCGATTGCGGTTTTCCCGAGGCCAACAGGAAAGCTTCAAGCAACGGTGCCAGCTCGCGGGGTTCAGTCAGATTCATTGATTTGCTCGTTATTCGGCTCGTGCCCGCACGTGGATCGCTGCGAACGGCTCATTCTGCACCAGCTCGACCAAGGATTCCTTGACCAATTCCAGGACCGCCATAAACGTCACCACCACCCCCAGTCGCCCTTCCTCGGCGGTGAACAGCTCGACGAAGGGCACAAAGCCGCCGCCCTTGAGCCGCTCCAGCACATCGCTCATGCGCTCGCGGGTGGACAGTGCTTCGCGGCTGACCTGGTGACTTTCAAACATGTCGCCCCTGCGCAGCACCTCGGCCATGGACATCAGCAACTCTTCGAGGCTGACGTCCGGGAGCAATTTGCGCGCTCGCGCCTCGGGGGCATCGAGCTTGGGCACCACCACATCGCGCCCGACCCGGCTCAAGCCGTCGATGCCTTCGGCCGCCACTTTGAAGCGTTCGTATTCCTGCAGGCGGCGGATCAGTTCGGCGCGCGGATCGTCTTCCTCCTCCTCGATCTCTGCCGAGCGCGGCAGCAGCATTCGCGACTTGATCTCGGCGAGCATGGCCGCCATCACCAGATATTCGGCCGCCAGTTCCAGGCGCACCGACTGCATCAGTTCGACGTAGCCCATGTACTGGCGGGTGATTTCCGCCACGGGGATGTCGAGGATGTTGATGTTCTGTTTGCGGATCAGGTACAGCAGCAGGTCCAGCGGGCCTTCGAAGGCTTCAAGAAACACCTCCAGCGCATCCGGCGGAATGTACAGGTCCAGGGGCATTTCCATGACCGCCTGGCCATAAACCATGGCGAACGGCAGCTCTTGCTGCGCGCCGGCCTGGCTGTCGGCACTCTCTACGGCGGTTTCCACTGCGGACACTCAGGCCTCGACCAGAAACGGGGCTGGATCGCCACAACCGATACGCACCACTTGCGGCTCGCCATCGGCCAGGTTGATCACCGTGGAGGCCTTCATACCGCCGAACCCGCCATCGATGATCAGGTCGACCTGATGCTCGAGCAACTGGCGCATCTCGTAAGGGTCATTCATCGGTTCGGTCTCGCCGGGCATGATCAATGTCACGCTCATCAGCGGTTCACCCAGCTCCGCCAGCAGCGCCAGGGCAATGGGGTGGCTGGGCACCCGCAGGCCGATGGTGCGTTTTTTCGGGTGCAACAACAGCCGCGGGACTTCCCGGGTGGCGTTGAGAATAAAGGTGTAAGGCCCTGGAAGGTGGGCTTTGAGCAGGCGGAAGGTGCCGGTGTCGATCTTGGCGAACAGGCCCAACTGCGACAGGTCGCTGCAGATCAGCGCAAAGTTGTGCTTGTCATCCAGCTGACGCAGGCGTCTTACCCGCTCTACGGCGTTCTTGTCGCCGATCTGACAACCGATGGCGTAGGAAGAATCGGTGGGATAGACCACCACACCACCGCCCCGAATGATTTCCACCGCCTGTTTGATCAGGCGCGCTTGCGGGTTTTCCGGATGAATCTGGAAAAATTGACTCACGTGTTCTACCTGTTCAGACGGTGGCGGTAACGGGATCATGTTTGAATCTACACCATAGTGGTGGCAGATCTTCCGGCAACGGGCGGTATTCGCCTATCTCGGACCAGCCTCCAGGGCCATGGAAATCACTGCCGGCGGTCACCAGCAGGCCGAACTCACGGGCCAGAATCGCCAGGCTGCCGACCTGCTCGGCCGGCTGATGGCCATTGACCACCTCGATGGCGTGGCCCCCTGCTTGAATATAGTCGGCCACCAGACGACGACGCTTGCTGCGAGTGAAATCATAGTGCCACGGATGCGCCAGGCTGACCCAGGCCCCGGCGGTTCGCAGGGTTTGGACGGTCTCTTCCAGGGTCGGCCAGTGTTGCTTGACGTCCCCGAGCTTGCCGGCCCCCAGCCATTTGCGAAACGCCTCGGCGCGGTCCTTGACGAAACCTTCGCGCACCATCCAGTCCGCGAAGTGCGGGCGGGCCGGGGCGTTGCCGCTGTCGCCCAGTTCCTGCTGGATTTGCCGGGCGCCCTCAAGCGCACCGGGCATGCCCTTGAGGGCAAGCTTGCGGCTGATCTCCTCGGAACGCAGCCAGCGGCCATCGTGCAGTTGCGCAATGGCCTGGACCAGGGACGGTGCATTCACATCAAAACCGTAACCCAGTACGTGAATGGTCGCGCCGCCCCAGGTGCAGGACAACTCGACCCCGTTGACCAGTTGCATGCCCAGCGCCGTCGCCGCGCTACGGGCTTCGTCGAGGCCTTCGAGGGTGTCGTGATCGGTCAGGGCCAGGACTCGCACGCCGTGCTCGAACGCCCGCGCCACCAGAACCGCAGGCGCCAGGGCGCCATCGGAGGCCGTGCTATGGCAGTGCAAATCAACATTCACGAGAGTTTGTTACCTCAAATCAGCTGGCCCTATCGCGGCCAAGGATGTTTGTTATTATGCCGCCACATCCTGCTTCTGGCTGCCACTGTGAAACAATTCATCGACTTCATCCCGCTTCTGCTGTTTTTCATCGTCTACAAGCTTGACCCACGGACCGTCGACATTGCCGGCCACTCCTTGACTGTAGGCGGTATCTACAGCGCCACCGCGATGCTGATCATCAGCTCGCTGGTGGTCTATGGCGCACTGTTCGTGTCCCAACGCAAACTGGAGAAAAGCCAGTGGCTGACCCTGATCGCCTGCCTTGTCTTCGGCAGCCTGACCCTGGCCTTCCACAGCGAAACCTTCCTTAAGTGGAAAGCCCCGGTGGTCAACTGGCTGTTCGCCCTGGCCTTCATCGGCAGTCACTTCGTCGGCGATCGCCTGCTGATCAAGCGCATCATGGGCCACGCCTTGAACCTGCCGGACGTCATCTGGACCCGGCTCAACATCGCCTGGATCGCGTTTTTCCTGTTCTGCGGCGCCGCCAACCTGTTCGTCGCGTTCACGTTCCAGAGCTACTGGGTCGACTTCAAGGTCTTCGGCAGCCTGGGCATGACGCTGCTGTTCCTGATTGGCCAGGGCATCTACCTGTCCCGTCACCTGCACGATGCCGACACCACCACGCCAAAAACCGAGGACTGACATGCTCTACGCAATCATTGCCACCGACGTCGCCAATTCCCTGGAAAAACGCCTGGCCGCCCGCCCTGAACACCTGGCGCGCCTGCAACAGCTCAAGGCCGAAGGCCGCGTCGTGCTGGCGGGCCCGCACCCGGCGGTGGACAGCAATGACCCCGGCGCGGCGGGTTTCTCCGGCAGCCTGATCGTCGCCGAGTTCGATTCCCTGGTCGCGGCGCAAGCCTGGGCCGAGGCCGACCCGTTCGTGGCTGCCGGTGTCTACGCCAATGTCGTGGTCAAGCCGTTCAAGCAAGTCCTGCCGTAAATCCTGCTGTGCGATGAGCCTTCGCGGCTCATTGCGCTCAATCGCTCATTGTTCTCGTTTGCCTGCCGACAACCTGTCTAATCTCGATTGGAATTCAGGAGCTGCAATGCGCAAAGGTCCGCTGTGCCTGTTATGGGTCTCGTTGGCGTTCGGGGCTCCCGCCCATGGGGAAGAAAGCACCGACGGCGGTCATTCGACGCCCTTGTCCTTGAGCGCAGGCAGTCAGATCAACGAATTGCAGCAACGCTTGAAAAACAGCGAACGCATGCGCGAGGAACTGACCCAGCAACTGCAAAATGCCAACGGCGAACGCGAGAGCGTGCTGGTAGGCCGGTTGCGCCAGGAGAACCAGCGCCTGAAACTGCAACTCAAGGAGGCCCAGGCCAGCCCCCTGCCACGCCTGCTGACCGATCAGCAGCAGTGGTTCGTCATTGGTGCCGGGGTAGCGCTATTGGCCCTGCTCTGCGGTATCTTTGCCAGCGGTGGACGTAGACAACGTCGGCAATGGCTAAATTGAGTGAGTCATGAGCGAGCTGTTACTGATTGATGATGACCAGGAGCTGTGTGAGCTCCTCGGCAGTTGGCTGGGTCAGGAAGGTTTTCTGGTCCGGGCCTGCCACGATGGGCAGAGCGCCCGCAAGGCCCTGGCCGAAACCGCGCCGGCAGCGGTGGTGCTGGATGTGATGCTGCCCGACGGCAGCGGCCTGGAGTTGCTCAAGCAACTGCGCAACGATCACCCGGAGCTGCCGGTACTGATGCTCTCGGCCCGTGGCGAACCGCTGGATCGTATCCTGGGCCTGGAGCTGGGGGCCGACGATTACCTGGCCAAACCTTGCGACCCGCGGGAACTGACCGCGCGTCTGCGCGCCGTATTGCGCCGCAGCCACCCCATGGCTGTGTCCAGCCAGATCGAATTGGGTGACCTGACCTTCAGCCCGGTGCGTGGTGTGGTCAGCATCGATGAGCAGGAGCAGACCCTGACCGTTTCCGAAAGCCGCCTGCTCGAAGCGCTGCTCAAGCAGCCGGGCGAGCCTCTGGACAAGCAGGATCTGGCGCAGATCGCCCTGGGACGCAAGCTGACCCTGTACGACCGTAGCCTCGATATGCACGTGAGCAACCTGCGCAAGAAAATCGGCCCTCACGCCGACGGTCGCCCGCGCATCGTGGCGCTGCGTAGCCGTGGTTATTACTACAGCCTTTAAGCACTGCGCCGCTGGGCTGTGGGAGCAAAAGCCTCTAAGCACTGCGCCGCTGGACTGTGGGAGCAAAAACCTCTAAGCACTGCGCCGCTGGACTGTGGGAGCAAAGCTTGCTCGCGATGCAGGCGCCTCGGTTCCCCCAGAGACAATGTTGCCTTCATCGCGGGCAAGCCTTGCTCCCACAGGGCTTTGTGCTCGGTCCTGCAGATTTGTCAGGTCTGCACCAAAACGTCTTTACCCAAGCTTTACGCACCCCTGACCGCCGCTGACCTTGATCTCCGTAATCTGAACACATCCGGAACTGACCGGGAACGAGACAAGGAGATACACCATGCGCAAGACCCTTATCGCTCTGATGTTCGCTGCCGCCGTGCCTACCGTTGCGATGGCCATGCCTGAAGGCGCCGGCCCGATGGGACCAATGGGCCCGATGGACGGCCCGCGTCATGGCGGCCAGATGCACGGCAAAGGTCCGTACAGCCAACTGGACCTGAGCCGCGAACAACGCCAGCAGATGCACAAGATCATGGGCGAACAGCGCCACGAGCGCCGCGAACTGGTAGAAAAGTACCTGGCCAAACTGTCGCCAGCCGATCAGAAAGCCATGAAAGATGAAATGGCGGCCCGGCACGAAAAAGTCGATGCCCAGATCCGCGGGTTGTTGAAGCCTGAGCAGCAAAAAGAGTTTGATGCGATCCAGAAGAAACAAGCCGAGCGTCGGGCCGAATGGGCCGAGTTCAAGGCCTGGAAAGCGCAGCAGCCGCAAAAAGCGCAATAATGCGCTGACGCTCCCCAGCCCAACGGCAAATCGCCGTTGGGCTTTCTTTGTTTTCGAGGATTTATCGTGCGTTCACTGTTCTGGCGCATCCTGGCCAGTTTCTGGCTGGCCATCGCCCTGGTTGCAGGGCTTTCGATTCTGTTGGGCCACATGCTGAACCAGGATGCCTGGATCCTCAGCCGCCATCCGGGCCTCAATACCCTGGCCGAAGAGTGGACGCAAACCTACGAAAGTCAGGGCGAAGACGCCGCCGAGCAGATCCTGCAACAGCGCAAGCACCAGTATCACATCAACGTTCAGGTGCTCAACGAAAGCGGCGTCCCGGTGGTCCGCGGCACTTTCCCGCGTCGCGCCGCAGCCTTCGAGGCGCGACAGAACAACGACGACCGGCGCCTGCCCTGGCGGCGCCTGACCGACGAATTCACCAGCGCCAAGACCGGCGATACATACCTGTTCATCTACCGCATTCCCCACCCCGAACTGGACGCATGGCACCGCGGCAGCCTGCTCTGGCCTCTGAGTGCGCTGGGGATCGCGTTGGTGGTGCTGACCTTGTTCAGCCTGCTGGTGACCTTCTCCATCACCCGTCCGCTGAGCCGCCTGCGCGGTGCGGTGCATGACCTGGGGCAGGCCACTTACCAGCAGAACAGCCTCGCCAAACTGGCCAACCGCCGGGATGAATTTGGCGTGCTGGCCACCGATTTCAATCGTATGGGCGCGCGCCTGCAAAGCCTGATCGCCAGCCAGCGTCAATTACTGCGCGATGTGTCCCACGAATTGCGCTCGCCCCTGGCACGACTGCGCATCGCCCTGGCGCTGGCGGAACGGGCCAGCCCTCAGGAGCGTGAAAAACTCTGGCCGCGCCTGACCCGCGAATGTGATCGCCTGGAGGCGCTGATCAGCGAAATCCTGGTATTGGCCCGGGTCGATGCCGACAATGCTGGCGCTGAAGAGGTGGACCTCAACGAGCTGCTGATGACCCTGCAAAAAGACACGCAGTTGGCCTCACCGGAACAAAGCGTGCGATTGGACGTTGAGCCGAACCTGGCCCTCAAAGGCTGGCCGACCATGATCGAACGGGCCCTGGATAACCTGCTGCGCAACGCTCAGCGCTTCAATCCGGCCGGGCAGCCGATCGAGATGCGCGCGGTGCGCCAGGGCGAACGGATCCTGATCAGCGTGCGCGACCACGGTCCAGGCGTGGAGGCCGAACACCTGGGTCAGTTGGGCGAGCCGTTCTATCGCGCCCCCGGCCAGACCGCCGCCGGCCATGGCCTGGGTCTGGCCATCGCCCGTCGCGCCGCCGAGCGTCATGGCGGCGCACTGGTGCTGGCCAACCATCCCGAGGGCGGGTTCATCGCGAGCCTGGAGTTACCGTTGGTGCCAGGGGCGGTCGTTCAGCCCTGAGCCTGCGCATTGTGGGAGCAAGGCTTGCCCGCGATGGACGCGACGCGATCTTTCAGAATCGACGCGCCTCTATCGCGAGCAAGCTTTGCTCCCACAGGCCAAACTGCCCCGCCTCGAACCAAACGATAATTCCTCTTATTCAAACCCCTGCGCCCTGTTAGACTTTGCGCCCTCGTTTCACTCGTCTTCCAGGAAGTCCAATGCCGTCGCTGCCTCTTCGCTTATGCACTCTGTTCATGGCCCTGGGCCTGAGTGCCTGCGATGATGCCCCGCGTTTTACCCAGGCCGAACCCGGCGAAGCCCGGTCCGCAGGCGGGGCGACGGTGCGCAAGAGTGATCAGAACGCCTTTTCTTTGCCCTCGGCCAACCTGCCGCCTTCGCGGCGCGTGGACTTCGCCGTGGGCAACAGTTTTTTCCGCAGCCCCTGGGTGATCGCGCCATCGACCACCACCGCCCGAGACGGCCTTGGACCATTGTTCAATACCAACGCCTGCCAGAACTGCCACATCAAGGACGGTCGCGGCCATCCGCCGGCACCGGACGCGGCGAACGCTGTGTCGATGCTGGTGCGCCTGTCGATTCCCGATGCCCCGCCCTACGCCAAGATCATTGAACAACTGGGGGTGGTGCCGGAGCCGACCTATGGCGGGCAATTGCAGGACATGTCCGTGCCCGGCGTCGTTCCCGAAGGCAAGGTGCGGGTCGATTACACGCCGGTCCCGGTGCATTTTAAGGACGGCACGGTCGTAGAACTGCGCAAGCCGCACCTGCAGATTACCCAACTGGGCTATGGTCCGATGCACCCCGACACACGCCTTTCGGCCCGCGTCGCACCGCCGATGATCGGCCTGGGGCTGCTCGAAGCCATCCCCGATGAAGCTATCCTGGCCAACGCTCAAGCCCAGGCCCGGGAGAACAACGGCATCACCGGCCGGCCAAACCAGGTCTGGGACGATATCCAGCAAAAAACCGTATTGGGACGTTTCGGCTGGAAGGCCGGACAACCGAACCTCAACCAACAGAATGTCCACGCCTTTTCCGGTGACATGGGTCTTACCACAAGTCTGCGGCCATTCGACGACTGCACCCAAGTCCAGATCGACTGCAAGCGCGCGCCGAACGGCAACGGCCCCGATGGCGAGCCGGAGGTCAGCGACAACATTCTGCGGCTGGTGCTGTTCTACAGCCGCAACGTCGCCGTGCCGGCCCGGCGCGAGGTGAACTCGCCTCAGGTGCTGGCCGGCAAGAATCTGTTTTTCCAGGCCGGCTGCCAGTCGTGCCACACACCGAAATACACCACGTCCGCCAACGCTGCCGAACCGGAACTGGCAAACCAGGTCGTCCGCCCTTACACCGACCTGCTGTTGCACGACATGGGCGAAGGCCTGGCCGATAACCGCAGCGAATTCAAGGCCAGCGGCCGTGACTGGCGGACCCCGCCGCTGTGGGGCGTCGGTCTGACCGAAGCCGTCGGTGGTCACACCCAGTTCTTGCACGACGGTCGCGCGCGCAACCTGCTCGAAGCCGTTCTGTGGCATGGCGGCGAAGCGCAAGCGGCGCAGCAACAGGTCCTAGCGTTCAATGCCGAGCAACGGGCTGCGTTGCTGGCGTTCCTGAATTCCCTTTAAACGCATTTTCCGAAACACGGGAGTCCGACATGTTCCGTCCCAAGCTGTTGTTCACCAGCCTCGCCGCTATCGCCCTCGGCGCCTGCTCGCCCCAGGATCCGCAAGCGGTCACTTCGGCGGCGATCGCCAAGCAAGTGATCCTGCCAACCTACAGCCGCTGGGTCGAGGCCGACCGGCAACTGGCAACCAGCGCCCTGGCGTTCTGCCAGGGCAAGGAAAACCTGGAGACCGCCCGCGCCGACTTCCTCAAGGCACAAAAAGCCTGGGCCGAGTTGCAACCGCTGCTGATCGGCCCACTGGCCGAAGGCAACCGCGCCTGGCAGGTGCAGTTCTGGCCGGACAAGAAAAACCTGGTGGGCCGTCAGGTCGAGCAACTGGTCAATAACCAGCCGCAGATCGACGTTGCCGCTCTGGCCAAGTCCAGCGTTGTGGTCCAGGGCCTCTCCGCCTATGAGTACCTGCTGTTCGACGCCAAGATCGACATGGCCGACAGCGCGCAAAAAGCCAAGTACTGCCCGCTGCTGACCGCCATCGGTGAACGTCAGAAACAACTGGCCGAAGATATCCTGTCACGCTGGAACACCAACGACGGCATGCTTGCCCAGATGAGCAAGTTTCCGAACCAGCGCTACGCCGATTCCCACGAGGCGATCGCCGATTTGCTGAGGGTCCAGGTCACCGCCCTGGACACCTTGAAGAAGAAACTCGGCACGCCGATGGGCCGTCAGAGCAAGGGCGTCCCACAACCTTTCCAGGCCGATGCCTGGCGCAGCCAGTCGTCGCTGCAAGGCCTGCAAGCCAGCCTGAGCGCGGCCAGGACCGTCTGGGTCGGCGTGGACAACAAGGGCCTGCGCAGCCTGTTGCCAAGCGAGCAGAAACCCCTGGCCGACAAGATCGACGCGGCCTACGACACCTCGTTGAAACTGTTCGCCGAAAGCCAGCGCTCACTGGTCGAAATGCTCGGTGACGACGCCGGGCGCCAGCAGCTCAACGAACTGTACGACAGCCTCAACGTTGTCCATCGCCTGCACGAAGGCGAACTGGCCAAGGCGTTGGGGATTCAATTGGGCTTCAATGCCAACGACGGTGACTGATCATGTTTCGACGTCAGGCTCTGGCACTGGGCAGCCTGCTGCTCGGCGCCGTTACCCTGGGCGGCTGGACGCTGTTCAAACAAAAGGACAAGAGTCCGCTCCTGCTTTCGGCACGGGACGACAGCGACGGCAAGCACTACGCCGTTGGCTACCGACTGGACGGCAGCCGGGTGTTTGCCACCCAGGTCAAGCAGCGATGCCATGACATCATCAACCATCCGACACAACCGTTTGCGCTGTTCGTCGCCCGTCGCCCAGGCACCGAAAGCTACCTGATCGACCTGCGCGACGGTTCGTTGCTGCAGACCATCACCTCGTTGCCGAACCGGCATTTCTATGGGCACGCGGTGATTCACAATAGCGGTGAATGGCTGTACGCCACCGAGAATGAC
This sequence comes from Pseudomonas hefeiensis, assembly GCF_030687835.1. Classification (NCBI taxonomy): domain Bacteria; kingdom Pseudomonadati; phylum Pseudomonadota; class Gammaproteobacteria; order Pseudomonadales; family Pseudomonadaceae; genus Pseudomonas; species Pseudomonas hefeiensis. The sequence continues at coordinate 1,483,520 of NZ_CP117449.1, read as the reverse complement.
ACCACCGATCCCGGGCGCGGCCTGCTGGGTGTGTACCGTTTCGAAGGCGAACGGTTGGTGCACAGCGGCGAACTGTCCACTCACGGCATCGGCCCTCACCAAGTGTCGTGGATGCCCGACGGCGAAACGCTGGTGGTCGCCAACGGCGGCATCCGCACCGAGGCCGAAAGCCGCGTCGAGATGAACCTCAATGCCATGGAGCCGAGCCTGGTGCTGATGCAGCGCGATGGCACCCTGCTGAGCAAGGAAACCCTCGCCCAATCGATGAACAGCGTGCGCCACATGGGCATCGCCAGCGATGGCACCATCGTGTCCGGCCAGCAATTCATGGGCGATGCCCACGAATCCTCCGAGCTCTTGGCGATCAAGCGTCCAGGCCAGCCGTTTCAGGCATTCCCGGTGGCCGAGCATCAATTGCAGGCCATGGGTCATTACACCGCCAGCGTCGCCGTACACAGCGACCTGCGCCTGGTGGCCCTGACAGCGCCCCGTGGCAACCGCTTTTTTATCTGGGACCTGGACAGTGGCGAAGTACGCCTGGATGCGCCTCTGCCGGACTGCGCCGGTGTAGGGGCGGTGGCCGACGGTTTCGTCGTGACGTCGGGTCAGGGTCGTTGCCGCTATTACGATTGTCGGCAGTCACAACTGGTTGCAAAGCCACTGGATCTGCCCGCGGGGCTCTGGGACAACCATTTGCATTTGATCTGACAAGCGAGCGGGCAGCTTCTAGGAAAAATCCCTACACATTACCGATGAACATCGTTTTGAATCGGTCGCGCACTCGGAGTAATGTGCCCGCCTGTCTGTCTTTTCTCTCGGCTTATTTCCAAGGAAGTGGAACATGCTGCGACGCCGCATGCTGATCATGTTGGGTGTTGTCCTGCTGGTGGTATTGCTACTGGCCGGCTACAAGGGTTTCTCCGTTTACCAGCAGATCCAGATGTTTTCTGCCCCCAAACCGCCGGTCAGCGTCGCCGTGGCCACGGCTGTCGAGCAGCCTTGGCAAACTCGCCTGCCCACCGTCGGCAGCCTCACCGCGCTGCAAGGCGTAGACCTGAGCCTGGAGATTGCCGGGACAGTGCAGAAGGTGCAGTTCCAGTCGGGGCAAAAGGTCAAGGCCGGCCAGCCACTTGTGCAACTGGACAGTGACGTCGAAAGCGCGCTGCTGGAAACCGCCGTGGCCGACCTTGGCCTGTCGCAACTTGATTTTGGCCGGGGTCGGCAACTGGTGGGCAGCCAGGCGATCTCCAAGGGCGAATTCGACCGGCTCGCGGCGCAGTTGAAAAAGAACCAGGCCACGGTCAACCAGCTCAAGGCTTCGCTGGCCAAGAAACACATCCTCGCACCTTTCAGCGGCACCATCGGCATTCGCCAGGTGGACGTCGGCGACTACCTGGCCAGCGGCACGGTGATCGCCACCCTGCAAGACCTGAGCAGCCTGTATGTGGATTTCTACCTCCCCGAGCAAGCGGTACCCAAGCTTGCGGTTGGCCAGGCAATCAACGTCAGTGTCTCGGCCTATCCCGGCCAGACCTTCGTCGGCGCCATCAGCGCGATCAACCCCAAGATCGAAGACAGCACGCGCAATGTGCTGGTACGCGCCACCCTGGGCAATCCCGACGGCAGGCTGTTGCCCGGCATGTTCGCCAGCCTGCAGGTGATCCTCCCGGATAGGGCCAACGCCATCGTCGTGCCGGAAAGCGCCGTGACCTACACCCTCTACGGCAACTCCATGTACGTGGTGACGCAGAAGAAAACCGACGACGGCAACGTCGAGAAAGATGACAAGGGCCAGCCGATCCTGATCGCCGAACGGCGGTTCGTCGAAACCGGTGAGCGACGCGACGGGCAGGTGCTGGTTTCCAAAGGCGTGCAGAGCGGCGAACAGGTCGTGATCGCGGGCCAGATCAAACTGGATAACGGCACGCCCATCGCCATCAGCGACGACAAGACCCTGACCGAACAGAACAGCCCGCCACCCGCGGACTGATCAAGGAACCCCCATGGCTTTTACTGATCCGCTCATTCGCCGTCCGGTGCTCGCCACCGTGGTCAGCCTGTTGATCGTGCTGCTGGGTTTCCAGGCCTGGAGCAAGCTCCCCCTGCGCCAGTACCCGCAGATGGAGAACGCCCTGATCACGGTGACCACCGCTTACCCCGGGGCCAACGCCGAGACCATTCAGGGCTATATCACCCAACCGATGCAACAGAGCCTCGCCAGCGCCGAGGGCATCGACTACATGACCTCGGTCAGCCGTCAGAATTTTTCGGTGATATCGGTCTACGCCCGCATTGGCTCCAACAGCGACCGGCTCTTTACCGAGTTGCTGGCCAAGGCCAACGAGGTCAAGAACCAGCTGCCCCAGGACGCTGAAGACCCGGTGCTCAGCCGCGAGGCCGCCGATGCCTCGGCGCTGATGTACATCAGCTTTTTCAGTAAGGAGCTGAATAACCCGCAGATCACCGACTATCTGTCGCGGGTGGTCCAGCCCAAACTGGCGACACTGCCGGGGATGGCCGAAGCGGAGATTCTCGGCAACCAGGTCTTCGCCATGCGCCTGTGGCTGGATCCGGTCAAGCTGGCCGGTTTTGGTCTCACCGCCGCCGACGTGACCGATGCCGTGCGCCAGTACAACTTCCTCTCGGCCGCCGGTGAGGTGAAAGGCGAATACGTGGTCACCAGTATCAACGCCAACACCGAACTCAAGTCCGCCGAGGCCTTCGCGGCGATCCCGCTCAAGACCGACGGCGACAGCCGGGTGCTGCTGCGCGATGTCGCCCGGGTGGAGATGGGCGCCGAGAACTACGACACCATCAGCTCCTTCGGTGGCACGCCCTCGGTGTACATCGGCATCAAGGCCACCCCCGGCGCGAACCCGCTGGACGTGATCAAGGAAGTGCGCAGGATCATGCCGGATCTGGAGGCCCAACTGCCGGCCAACCTCAAGGCCGAGATCGCCTACGACGCCACCCTGTTCATCCAGGCTTCCATCGACGAGGTGGTCAAAACCCTCTTCGAGGCGGTGCTGATTGTCATCGTCGTGGTGTTCCTGTTCTTAGGCGCCCTGCGTTCGGTGGCCATCCCGGTGGTGACCATCCCGCTGTCGATGATTGGCGTGATGTTCTTCATGCAGTTGATGGGTTACTCGATAAACCTCCTGACCCTGCTCGCCATGGTGCTGGCAATTGGTCTTGTGGTGGACGACGCGATCGTGGTGGTGGAAAACATCCACCGGCACATCGAGGAAGGCAAAAGTCCGTTCGACGCTGCAATTGAAGGTGCCCGGGAGATCGCTATGCCGGTGGTCTCGATGACCATCACGCTGGCGGCGGTGTACGCGCCGATCGGTCTGTTGGAGGGGATCACGGGGGCGCTGTTCAAGGAGTTCGCGCTGACCCTCGCCGGGGCGGTGGTGATTTCCGGGATCGTCGCACTGACCCTCTCGCCCATGATGTGCGCCATGCTGTTGCGTCACGAGGAGAACCCCTCGGGACTGGCTCATAGACTGGACGTGGTTTTCGAACGTCTTAAAGACCGCTACCAGCGCATGCTTCACGGCATGCTCAATACCCGGCCTGTGGTGCTGGTGTTCGCGGTGATCGTGCTGCTGCTGATTCCGGTGCTGATCATGTTCTCCAAGTCCGAGCTGGCCCCCGATGAAGACCAGGGCATCATCTTCATGATGGCCAATGCCCCCCAGCCGACCAATCTCGACTACCTGAACAGCTACACCGATCATTTCATCACCATCTTCAAGGAGTTCCCGGAGTACTACTCCTCGTTCCAGATCAATGGCTACAACGGTGTGCAGTCAGGCATCGGTGGCTTCCTGCTCAAACCCTGGAACGAACGCAGCCGCAGCCAGATGGAAATCCTGCCGGAAGTCCAGGCCAAGCTGGAGAACATCCCCGGCTTGCAGATATTCGGTTTCAACCTGCCCTCCCTGCCTGGCACCGGCGAAGGCTTGCCATTTGCCTTCGTCATCAATTCGCCCAAGGACTACGCGACGCTGTTGCAGATTGCCGACCGGGTCAAAAAGCGCGCACTGGAGTCCGGCAAGTTTGCCTTCATGGACGTTGACCTGGCTTTCGACAAACCCGAGGTCGTCGTGGACATCGATCGCGCCAAGGCCGCCCAGATGGGCGTCTCGATGCAAGATCTGGGCGGCACCCTCGCCACCCTGCTGGGGGAGGCCGAGATCAACCGCTTTACCATCGAAGGGCGCAGCTACAAGGTCATCGCCCAGGTCGAACGGCCGTTCCGGGACAACCCGGACTGGTTGAACAACTACTACGTAAAAAATACCCAGGGTGAATTGCTGCCGCTGTCGACGCTGATCAAAGTCAGCGATCGGGCACGACCACGGCAGTTGAATCAGTTCCAGCAACTCAACGCGGTGACGATCTCGGGTTTTCCCATCGTGAGTATGGGCGAAGCCATCGAGACGGTCCGCCAGATTGCCCAAGAAGAGGCTCCGGCAGGGTTCGCTTTCGACTACGCAGGGGCTTCGCGACAGTTCGTCCAGGAAGGCAGCGCGCTATGGGTCACCTTTGCCCTTGCGCTGGCGATCATCTTCCTGGTGTTGGCCGCCCAGTTCGAAAGCTTCCGGGATCCGCTGGTGATTCTGGTGACGGTGCCGCTGTCGATTTGCGGCGCCTTGATTCCGCTATTCCTCGGCTGGTCGAGCATGAACATTTACACCCAGGTAGGGCTGGTGACGCTGATCGGCCTGATCAGCAAGCACGGGATCCTGATCGTTGAGTTCACCAACCAGCTGCGCAGGGAACAGGGGCTAACCCCACGGGAGGCCGTGGAGCAAGCCGCATCGATTCGTTTGCGTCCGGTACTGATGACCACCGCGGCGACGGTATTTGGCATGGTGCCATTGATCCTCGCTACCGGGGCCGGGGCGGTGAGCCGCTTCGACATCGGCTTGGTGATCGCCACCGGGATGTCGATTGGCACGTTGTTCACACTGTTCGTGTTGCCCTGCGTGTATACACTGCTGGCCAAGCCGGACAAACCCTAACCTGGCCACTGACTCTGAAGGCGCTGCCAAAGGCTGCGCTCCAAAAATAAAGGCCTCGCATACGCGAGGCCTTTATCCTGGCTTTCTGTCCATCAACTCTGAGGCCTCATGCCTTGGGAAAGACTGAACATGAACAGCAACAGATCGTCGTCTGGACGGATTGCCTCGCTGGCCTTGGCCACCCGTGGCAAAGGACAGTACGCGCCCAGTTGAGAGGCACTGAGGATCTGCGACCGGGGCTGCTCCCAGACCGCCACCGCCATTGATGCAACTGCCAGAGCTCCCACTAAGAACAAACCTCTAGCAATTTCTAGTTTCATCACTATAAACCCTTGATAGCGCTGCCAAACGCCGCCCTGTAAAAGTAGACGAGTTTTTCCCACTCTGAATCGCTGAACGACGAATGGCGTCGCAGTTGCTTCATGTCGTGGGACGCCGCAGTCCGGGAAGTCAGGCGTTGCCGGGATTTCTCCAAATCCAGCAGAGCCACTTCGGCCCGGGCCGACTCGCCCTCTCCGGTCACGCGCACAAATACATGCTTGATATAGAGGCAACCATGTTGCCAACGTCCCTTATGCATCCGAGCCAGGTTCTCAGCCAATGCCTGTAGGATTCGCTCATGCCCCGCCTCGCCATGACGCTCGCGTCCGCCTGCGGCATACCAGTGTTCCAGTTCCACGAAACCGTCCAACGCCTGGGTCACAAGTAGCGCACGCCACTTGTGAATCGGGTCCCGCTGTGCGCCACAGAAGATGACCTTAGGGACGCTGACGTCGAGTCGGGTCAGTTCCAGGAGGGCATCTTGTTCGCGCAGCACGGTGGGGCGTCCAAACGGATGCAGCAAGCTACGATAAGTGTGTCCGGTCTGGCGTTTGGCGTACAGCAGATCGCCGTCGCCGCTGCGGATCCGCTGCACACCGCTTTCACCGCCACGACGCACATTGGGCTTTTCCACCCATTCACCCTGCTGATTCCAGAAGTGTTCGAAGCTGCAGCGGGGGACCGCTGTTGTCTCTACTGCCTGCACAACCATGCTGTTACCTCTTGCGTAATACATAAACTCGCCACATGGCATAGAGCGGCAGGAAATCCAGTCGTTCCTGAATGCGAAAACCGGCCTGTCGAAACTCACCCTCGACTGTAGCGGCCGGTAACACAAACCGATTCTGGTAGCCTTTCTGCCCACGCGTGCGCTCCAGACGCTTACGTTTCCAGGCCTTGAAATTTCCATCGACCCACAATGAAACGATCACGCTGTCACGGGTGACACGCTCGAATTCCCGCAGAATCGCCAGTCGATGCGCAGGCTCACCGATGTGGTGGAGCAGGCGCATGCAAAAAATGCTGTCGACGGCGTTATCAGGCAAGGCAATGTCGAACGCGGAGGCGTGCAAGGGTTGTACCCGTTTTACGACATCGGCAGGTTGAGCGTTCATCGCTGTCATGAGCATGGCTTCGGAATTGTCCGCACCGATGATCACCCGGTTCGGTTTTTCGGCCAGCACAGGCCATAAACGGCCGGCACCACACGGCAAGTCCAGCACCAGGCCAGGATCACCTGCCAACGCCAAAGCCGTGCGTGCCAGTTGTTCATCACGGCGGTGGGAAAGACGTCGACTCAGACCGGTCTGGTGCTTATGCAGGTATTGGTGGGCGTGCTTTTCGTCATATTTTTCGGAAAAGTCGAGCTTGATGGGATTGGACATTGGCGGGAGCCTCCATAATGCAATGGCTCCCACGTTAGGGATGGACATGTCCGCGCCAAGTCATCCCTTTGTGAAAACTTCATCATGCAGGCACTCGACGGCTTTCAAGATATTTCCAACAGCCAGGCTTGAGCTCCGTGCTCAGCTACGAGAATGCAATTCAACCTCAAAATGACAGCCATTGGGTTCCATCGTGCTGAGGCTCACTGTCCAGCCCTGGTTTTCGCAAATCCGCTGCACTAACGAAAGTCCCAAACCAAGCCCTTCACCGCGCTTTTCGTTACCCCGCACGAACGGTTCGAACATTGCCTCGCGTTTTTCTTCGGGAATGCCCACGCCACTGTCCTCGACCACGAACCCGCTGGCAGACAGCGTGAGACGAATGAAGCCCTGATCGGTGTAGTGCAAGGCGTTGCGCAGCAAGTTACCCATGACGGCGGTCAGGAACGTGGCGTTGTACGGCGTGTCGGCGGTTTGCCCCGGCTCGAAGATCAGCGTCAGGCCCTTGGCTTCGATCGGAGCACGCCACAGCCCAACGAGGTCCTCTGCCACCTGGCCTAACGTCAACCGAGGCGACATGCCGTTGTCTTCGCGTTGGGTCCTGGCGAGCATCAGGAAGGTTTGCACCAACTCGCGCATTTCTTCACTGGCCCGACTGATACGCTCGACCTGTTTGCGACCGCGCTGATCCAGGGCAGGATTCTCCAGCAAGAGCTCACAGGAGCTGGCCAGGACCATCAGCGGCGTGCGTAACTCATGGCTTACGTCGCTGGTAAACAACCGCTCACGCGTCAAAGCCTGGCGCAGTCGCCCAAGCGTAGCGTCGAACGCCACGGCCAGCTCACCCACTTCATCGGCGGCATAATCGGGGGCCAGCGGCGGGGCCAGCCCGAGGAGCTGATCACGATGACGCACCTGCCGAGCCAGGCGCACGACCGGCGCCATCACCCGACGAGCCAGGACCCAACCCAGGAAAACCGCCAACGCCAGGCTGAGCACGAAGCCCACCAGTACGACGGCGAACAGCACCCGTTCGCGCTCTTCGAAGTCGCTCTGGTCCTGCAGTAGCACGTAGTGTCGACCGTCAACAATCTCGACCATGGCGTGATACGACAATTGCGCGCGAAAGACCTCGTGGAAACCGCGATCCAGGTGGCGCAGGTCCTTGGGCAAGTCGAAGTCCCCCGGGCCGCCACTGAAATAGAACAACTGGTCAGGTTCCGGACGGTGACTCCAGTCCGAAACGCTGTCCATCAGCAGCAGGCGTTGCAGGTCCCCCCCAAGTCCGGCGGAAATCAGTCTTTCTTCCACTAAGTGAACCGTCGCCACGATGCCCATGGCGAATGCCCCGGCGACCAACGCGCTCATCAGCGCGAAGGCGATGATGATCCGTTGGGCAAGGCTCTGCTTAAACTCCATCTCGGCCCTCGGCCAAGCGGTAACCAACGCCATGCACGGTGTGCAACAGCGGTTTGTCGAACGGTTTGTCGATCACCTGACGTAACTGATGGACGTGGCTGCGCAGACTGTCGCTGTCCGGGCAATCATCGCCCCACAGGGCTTCTTCGAGGATTTCCCGCCGCAACACATGGGGGCTTTTCTGCATCAAGACCGCCAGCAGCTTCAGGCCTACCGGGTTGAGCTTCAGCAGTTTGCCTTCACGGGTGACTTCCAGGGTATCGAGGTCGTAACTCAGGTCACCGACCTGCAAGGCGCGCCGCCCGCCGCCCTGGGCCCGCCGCATGACCGCTTCGATCCGCGCCGCCAGCTCCGACAAGGCAAAAGGCTTGACCAGGTAATCATCGGCGCCGGACTTGAACCCTTGCAGGCGGTCGTCCAGTTGATCCCGGGCCGTGAGCATGATCACCGGCGTATCACGTCGGGCGTCCTCGCGCAGGCGCTTGCACAAGGTGTAGCCGTCGATGCCCGGCAGCATGATGTCGAGCACGATCAGGTCATAGTGCTCGGTCGCGGCCAGGTGTAACCCCGACAGGCCGTCCTGGGCACAATCGACGGTGTAGCCTTTGAGCCCCAGGTAATCGGCCAGATTGGCCAGGATGTCACGGTTGTCTTCAACCAACAGAATTCGCATGGGCATCTCCTCTGCGCACGTGGACGGTCATCGTGGCCCGCGCAGCTTAAGGCCAAGTGTGAATCACGGCTAGGGTTGTATCGGCTGTCGGAGTGGTGAGCCCGCTCCCACAAGGGTCGAGAGTCGAACATTGACAAGTTTTTCACCCGGCATTCACACCTCGCCCACGGCACCCGGCCCAGACTGCGCGCAACGTGCTGCTCAAGAACACCTCCACCAAAGGTACTGCCATGGTTTCCACTGCCACCCGTCCCGTCTCCAGGCCATTGAATTTCCGTGTTGTCCTGGGCCTGCCCATCGCTGTCGCGGTGATGCTGGTGCTGCTGGAACTGACCACGCTGGACATGGACCTGGCCAGGCTGTTTTACGATCCGGTCGACGGATTCATCGGTCGGCACAGTTTTTTTCTGGAAGATATCCTGCATGACCGGGCCAAACAGGTGGTCATCGCATTTTCTGTGCTGTCGATTCTCGGGTTCATCTGCACGTTCTTCCTCACCTGGCTCAAGCCGTTCAAACGCGAACTGGGTTGCCTGGTGCTCTCCCTGGCGCTGGCCACTTCGTTCGTCACGCCGATGAAAGCCGTGACGGCAGTGCAATGCCCCTGGAGCCTGAAGGAGTTCGGCGGCAAGCAAACCTACAGCGAACTGCTGAGCCCGCGCCCGGCCACCGACAAACCCGGCCGATGCTGGCCCGGCGGTCACGCCGCCGCCGGGTTTACGCTGTTTGCGTTGTTCTTCGTACTGCGCGACCGCCGTCCGCGCCTGGCCCGCCAGGCCTTCATATTCGCCTTCACCCTGGGAACGTTGTTCTCCGTGAGCCGGATGATGCAAGGGGCGCACTTCTTTTCCCACAATGTCTGGACAGCGGTGTTCTGTTGGCTGATTTGCCTGGGGTGTTACTACTACATCCTCTACAGGCCGGCCGTTAAAGCTGATCGAGTGACCGAGGCGCATCCTGTTAGCGCCTAAACCCCGTGGGAGCAAAGCTTGCTCGCGATGGCGATGGTAGCTTCCGCATCTGGCGAGCTGACCCACCGCGATCGCGAGCAAGCTTTGCTCCCACAGGGCCCCCCGGCCCCTGCCAATGCTGGGATAAACCCGAGGCATTAAAAAACCCCGCCTGCTTTCGCAGGCGGGGTTTTTCAGTACAGGGGTAAGGCTGGCTTACATCATGCCGCCCATGCCACCCATGCCGCCCATGTCTGGCATGCCGCCGCCAGCTGGAGCGTCTTCCTTGATTTCAGCGATCATCGCCTCGGTGGTGATCATCAGGCTGGCAATCGACGAAGCCGCTTGCAGAGCCGAACGGGTCACTTTGGCCGGGTCCAGGATACCCATTTCGATCATGTCGCCGTATTCGCCAGTAGCAGCGTTGTAACCGTAGTTACCCGAACCCTGCTTGACCTTGTCGACCACAACGCTTGGCTCGTCGCCGGAGTTGGCAACGATCTGGCGCAGCGGTGCTTCAACAGCACGACGCAGCAACTGGATGCCCACGTTCTGGTCATCGTTGTCGCCTTTGAGCTCGCTGATGGCCTGCAGGGCACGAACCAGTGCCACGCCGCCGCCAGGTACCACGCCTTCTTCGACGGCTGCGCGGGTTGCGTGCAGGGCGTCTTCAACGCGGGCTTTCTTCTCTTTCATTTCAACTTCGGAACCGGCACCAACCTTGATCACTGCAACGCCGCCAGACAGCTTGGCCAGGCGCTCTTGCAGTTTTTCACGGTCGTAGTCGGACGAAGTCTCGGCCACTTGTGCGCGGATCTGAGTAACGCGAGCCTGGATATCAGCCTCAACGCCGGCACCGTCGATCACGGTGGTGTTTTCCTTGGACAGGATCACGCGCTTGGCGTTACCCAGGTGCTCCAGGGTGGTGCTTTCCAGGCTCAGGCCGATCTCTTCGGAGATAACGGTACCGCCGGTCAGTACGGCGATGTCCTGCAGCATGGCCTTGCGACGATCGCCGAAGCCTGGTGCCTTGACGGCAGCGACTTTAACGATACCGCGCATGTTGTTCACAACCAGAGTCGCCAGGGCTTCGCCTTCAACGTCTTCAGCCACGATCAGCAGTGGGCGGCCGGCTTTGGCAACGGCTTCGAGCACTGGCAGCATTTCGCGGATGTTGGAGATTTTCTTGTCGACCAGCAGGATCAGCGGGCTCTCAAGCTCGGCAACCATGGTGTCCGGCTTGTTGACGAAGTACGGCGACAGGTAGCCACGGTCGAACTGCATGCCTTCTACAACCGACAGTTCGTTTTCCAGGCCCGAGCCTTCTTCAACGGTGATCACGCCTTCTTTACCGACTTTTTCCATGGCTTCGGCAATGATGTCGCCGATGGAGTTGTCGGAGTTGGCCGAGATGGTGCCGACCTGAGCGATGGCCTTGGTGTCAGCGCATGGCTTGGACAGGGCTTTAAGCTCTTTGACGATGGCGATGGTCGCCTTGTCGATGCCGCGCTTGAGGTCCATCGGGTTCATGCCGGCAGCGACAGCCTTGAGGCCTTCGTTGACGATCGATTGAGCCAGAACGGTCGCGGTAGTGGTGCCGTCACCGGCGTCGTCGTTGGCACGGGAGGCAACGTCTTTGACCAGCTGCGCGCCCATGTTTTCGAAACGGTCCTTGAGCTCGATTTCCTTGGCTACGGAAACGCCGTCCTTAGTGATGGTCGGAGCGCCGAAGCTCTTCTCGATGATCACGTTACGGCCTTTAGGGCCCAGGGTCGCTTTTACTGCGTCAGCCAGGACGTTGACACCGGCGAGCATTTTCTTGCGGGCGGAATCGCCGAATTTAACTTCTTTAGCAGCCATGATCGATAATCCTTAAATACTTTGTAGTAACGGGAAAATGAGCGGGGGAATCAGCCTTCCAGGACAGCGAGGATTTCGTTCTCGCTCATCACCAGCAGGTCTTCGCCGTCGACTTTCACTGTGTTGCTGCCGGAGTAAGGGCCGAACACAACCTTGTCACCCACTTTCACGGCCAGCGCACGTACTTCACCGTTTTCCAGTGCCTTGCCTGGACCTACAGCGAGAACTTCACCGTGGTTGGCTTTTTCAGCAGCCGAACCTGGCAGGACGATACCGCCAGCGGTTTTCTTCTCTTCTTCGCTGCGACGGATGACGACGCGGTCATGCAGAGGACGAAGCTTCATTGTCGATCTCTCCTAATTTTGGTTTTCATCGGCCGGTGTAGTCCCGGCGGGTTTAACAAAAGCCGGCGGAGCCGGATGCGGTTCGTCAAGCGAACCGCGGAAGTCTGTCCAGTGTCGCCACCGGAAACCTTGCGGTGACCCATACATAAGGGCGTACAAGCCGATTTCAAGGGTCGGGTAGAAAATTTTTTACTTCACGAAGCCGAAAACGAACACGGCACCCGAAGGTGCCGTGTCGCGGTTTTTACTTGGGGTCGCGGTGCTCGAACTCGCCTTCGATCACATCGGGTTCGCGGCCCACGGGCTCTCGCGGAGCCGGCCCGCCACGGGACTGAAGGTCGTCGGCGAAGGCTCGCTGGCGAATCGCCTGTTCTTCGGCACGCTGGCGCATTTTATTGGCCAGCAACCGACGGGTGAACGGCAGCAGCATGACCAGGCCCAGCACATCGCTGATGAAGCCAGGCAGGATCAACAGACCGCCACCCAAGGCCAGCATCAGGCCTTCGAGCATGGTCTGGGCAGGCAACTCGCCACGATTCAGGCTTTCACGGGCACGCAGGGCCGTGGCGAGGCCGGCGATGCGCAGCACGAACACGCCGAGCATCGAGCCGAGAATGACCAGCAGCAACGCCGGGAAAAACCCGATCGCACCGCTGACCTTGACGAATACGAACAGCTCCAACACCGGGAACAGCAGAAAGAGCAACAAAAAAGGGCGCATCAAAAGGTTCCTCAACGCAAGAATGCCTTGCTATCAAACCCTAAATGACGTCGCCCTTTCGTGAATTCAAGCGTCAGCCTCAGCATTTTTTGGCCATTGCTCGGCGTGAGCCAGATAAACCAAGGCTTCGCGCACTTGTGTCGGCGTATTGCAAGGCGCTGGAAACGCCAGCCAATGCAGGGCCTGACCGATACGCAGGTGCATGCCTTCGCTGTCGATACCGACCAGTTGCGCAGGTTCGGTTGCGGGCAGACCGGCCAGCTCGACGTAATGCGCGATGGCCTTGGCATGGTCGGCATTCATGTGGTCGATCATGCTGGCTTCGGCCTTGCCGGCGAAAGGGTTGGCCAGGGTGATCTGGTCGATCCAGTGAATGGCACCGAAACCACCGATGTAACGATGACGCACGGGGTTGAGCACCCAGAAATCGAAGTCATGGGCCTTGTGGTAGTTCTGCGACTCAGGGAAATAACGGTAGTAACGTTCAGCGGCGGCGTCGATGGCGACGTTGTCTTCCAGCTTGCGCGCCTCGGCCAGATAAGTCAGGCGTCCGACGGCCTGCACATCCTCGGCCCCCCGCTCACCTACGAGCATTGAACACTTGGGGTCTTTTTGCAGGTTGTGGGTGTGCTGGGCGATACGGCTGATCAGGATCAGTGGACGGCCTTGGTCATCCAGGCAATATGGCACCACGGAGCCGAACGGGAAACCGGGCATGGATTTGGAATGGGTGGAGAGCATTCCACGGTATTCCTTGAGCAGCAATTCTCGTGCATGCTTGGCAGCTTCAACGCTCAAATTATGACTCCTTTAATAAAATCCGTCTGGAAACGGTCAGGCGACTGGAGCAATGTACCAGCGCGCCTTTGGGCAGTTCTCATGTGCAGCCGGGCTACGCCGTCGCAGATCGAGAGGCCAGTAAAAGGACATCCTCCAACCGCTCTGTAATCTGGACATGCGAATGCAACTCACCGACAAAGTAATCATTATCACCGGCGGTTGCCAGGGTCTGGGCCGCTCCATGGCCGAGTATTTCGCCGGCAAAGGTGCCAAGCTCGCCCTGGTGGACCTCAACCAGGAAAAACTCGATCAGGCAGTTGCCGCCTGCGCGGCCAAGGGCGTCGAGGCCCGGGCATATCTGTGCAACGTTGCCAATGAAGAGCAAGTGAGCGACATGGTCGCCCGGGTCGCCGAGGATTTCGGCGCGATTCACGGCTTGATCAACAATGCCGGGATCCTGCGCGACGGCTTGCTGCTCAAGGTCAAGGACGGTGAGATGAGCAAAATGAGCCTGGCCCAGTGGCAGGCGGTGATCGACGTCAACCTCACGGGTGTTTTCCTGTGCACCCGTGAAGTGGCGGCGAAAATGGTCGAGCTGAAGAACAGCGGTGCGATCATCAACATTTCGTCGATCTCGCGCGCCGGCAACGTCGGCCAGACCAACTATTCGGCGGCCAAGGCCGGTGTCGCGGCGGCCACGGTAACCTGGGCCAAGGAACTGGCGCGCTACGGTATCCGTGTCGCCGGCATCGCGCCGGGCTTCATCGAAACCGAAATGACCCTGGGCATGAAACCCGAAGCCCTGGAAAAAATGACCTCCGGCATCCCGCTCAAACGCATGGGCAAACCCGAAGAGATCGCCCATTCGGCGGCGTATATCTTCGAGAACGACTATTACACCGGCCGGATCCTGGAGATGGATGGCGGGTTGCGGATCTAAACCCAGCGCATAACCAAATGTGGGAGCGAGCTTGTGGGAGCACAGCTTGCTCGCGATAGCGGTTTTAAAGCCACAGATGTGTTGTATGTGACGCCGTCATCGCGAGCAAGCTGTGCTCCCACAGGTTTGCTCCCACAGGTTTGCTCCCACAGACTTGCTCCCACATGGGATTGCCGTTCACCCGATCAATCGTCGCTGATGGTGATGTTCGGCATCGCCGGTGACGCGGCCTCTTGCAACACGATCCGCGCGCCTACGTGGCGGGCCAGTTCCTGATAGACCATGGCGATCTGGCTGTCCGGCTCGGCGATGACCGTGGGTTTGCCGCCATCGGCCTGCTCGCGAATCAGCATCGACAGCGGCAGCGAGGCCAGCAGTTCGACTCCGTACTGGCTCGCCAGTTTTTCCCCGCCGCCTTCACCAAACAGGTGTTCGGCATGTCCGCAGTTCGAGCAGATGTGCACGGCCATGTTTTCCACCACACCCAGCACCGGGATGTTCACTTTGCGGAACATCTCCACGCCCTTGCGGGCGTCCAGCAGGGCCAGATCCTGCGGCGTGGTGACGATCACCGCGCCAGCCACCGGGACTTTCTGCGCCAGGGTCAGCTGGATATCCCCGGTGCCTGGCGGCATGTCGATCACCAGGTAATCCAGATCACCCCAGGCGGTCTGAGTCACCAGTTGCAGCAAGGCGCCGGAAACCATCGGCCCACGCCAGACCATCGGCGTGTTGTCATCGGTCAGGAAGGCCATGGACATCACTTCCACGCCATGGGACTGGATCGGCACGAACCACTTCTGATCCTTGACCTGCGGCCGGGTACCCTCGGCCACGCCGAACATGATGCCCTGGCTCGGACCATAGATGTCCGCATCGAGAATCCCGACCTTCGCGCCTTCACGGGCCAGGGCCAGGGCCAGGTTGGCGGCGGTGGTGGATTTACCCACACCGCCCTTGCCCGAGGCCACGGCGATCACGTTCTTGACGTTCGCCAGCCCCGGCACTTGCGCCTGGGCCTTGTGGGCAGCGATCACGCTGGTGACTTCGACTTTAGCGGCGACCACACCCTCCAAGGCCTCGATCGCCATCTGCAGCATCTGCGCCCAGCCGTTCTTGAACAGATCGGCGGCGTAGCCGATTTCCAGTTGAACGCTGACGCGATCACCCTGGATGTCGATGGCACGCACGCATCCGGCGCTGACCGGGTCCTGGTTCAGGTAGGGGTCGGTGTACTGGCGAAGGACGGCTTCCACCGCTGCGCGATTGACGGCGCTCATGGGCAACTCCGATAGCAAGACTTGAAAACAGGCCGCTATCCTACGCCCCACGTGCTTTTGTGGCGACCCGATTACTGTCGCGCGGATATCTTTGTGGCGAGGGGATTTATCCCCGCTGGGTTGCGAAGCGACCCCAAAACCAGGCGCCTCGGTGGATCAAACTGGTCAGGTTCGAATGTTTTGGGACTGCTGCGCAGTCCAGCGGGGATAAATCCCCTCGCCACAGTTGTGCTCTGCTGCTCCCGGCAATGCATCCCGAAACAGCCCCGAAGGGTGAAAAAAAGCCGCCAGCGCTTTATAGTGGCCGACCTCCGTTTCATCAAGTAGCCGAGCCCCATGTCCGAGCCACGCAAGATCCTCGTCACCAGCGCCCTGCCCTATGCCAATGGTTCGATTCACCTGGGCCATATGCTGGAATACATCCAGACCGATATGTGGGTGCGCTTCCAGAAGCATCGCGGCAACCAATGCATTTATGTCTGCGCCGACGACGCCCACGGTTCGGCCATCATGTTGCGCGCGGAAAAGGAAGGCATCACCCCGGAACAACTGATCGCCAATGTCCAGGCTGAACACAGCGCCGACTTTGCCGAGTTCCTGGTGGACTTCGACAACTTCCACTCCACTCACGCCGAAGAAAACCGTGAGCTGTCGAGCCAGATCTACCTGAAGCTGCGTGACGCCGGGCACATCGCGACCCGTTCGATCACCCAGTATTTCGACCCGGAAAAGAAAATGTTCCTGGCCGACCGCTTCATCAAGGGCACCTGCCCAAAATGCGGCACCGAAGACCAGTACGGCGACAACTGCGAAAAATGCGGCGCCACTTATGCACCTACGGACCTGAAAGACCCGAAATCGGCGATTTCCGGTGCGACCCCGGTGCTCAAGGACTCCCAGCATTTCTTCTTCAAGCTGCCGGATTTCCAGCAAATGCTGCAAACCTGGACCCGCAGCGGCACCCTGCAGGACGCCGTCGCCAACAAGATCGCCGAATGGCTCGATGCCGGCCTGCAACAGTGGGACATTTCCCGCGATGCCCCGTATTTCGGCTTCGAGATTCCCGGCGAGCCGGGCAAGTATTTCTACGTGTGGCTGGACGCACCGATCGGCTACATGGCCAGTTTCAAGAACCTCTGCGACCGCACGCCGGAGCTGGACTTCGATGCGTTCTGGGCCAAGGACTCCACCGCCGAGCTGTATCACTTCATCGGCAAGGACATCGTGAACTTCCACGCGCTGTTCTGGCCCGCCATGCTCGAAGGCGCCGGTTTCCGTAAACCGACCGGCATCAATGTCCACGGCTACCTGACCGTCAACGGCCAGAAAATGTCCAAGTCCCGTGGCACCTTCATCAAGGCCCGGACCTACCTGGATCACCTGTCGCCGGAATACCTGCGCTACTACTACGCGGCCAAGCTCGGCCGTGGCGTGGACGACCTGGACCTGAACCTCGAAGACTTCGTGCAGAAGGTCAACTCCGACCTGGTGGGCAAGGTGGTCAACATCGCCAGCCGTTGCGCCGGCTTCATCCACAAAGGCAACGCCGGTGTACTGGTGGCCGGTAACGCCGCGCCGGAGCTGACCGAAGCCTTTCTGGCGGCGACCCCGAGCATCGCCGAAGCCTATGAGGCCCGTGACTTTGCCCGTGCGATGCGCGAGATCATGGCCCTGGCCGACCGCGCCAATGCCTGGATCGCCGACAAGGCACCGTGGTCACTGAACAAACAGGAAGGCAAGCAGGACGAAGTCCAGGCGATCTGCGCCCTGGGCATCAATCTGTTCCGCCAACTGGTGATCTTCCTCAAGCCTGTGCTGCCGCTGCTGGCCGCCGATGCCGAGGCGTTCCTGAACGTCGCGCCGCTGACCTGGGACGACCACCAGACGCTGCTGAGCAACCATCAACTGAACGAGTTCAAGCCGCTGATGACTCGCATTGATGCCACCAAGGTGCAAGCCATGACCGACGCCTCGAAAGAAGACCTGGCCGCCAGCCAGACCGACACCGGCGCCCCTGCCGGCAATGGCGAACTGGCCAAGGACCCGCTGTCGCCGGAGATCGACTTCGACGCCTTTGCCGCCATCGACCTGCGCGTAGCCCTGATCGTCAAGGCTGAAGCCGTCGAGGGTGCCGACAAGTTGCTGCGCCTGACGCTGGACATCGGCGATGAGCAGCGCAACGTGTTCTCCGGCATCAAGAGCGCCTATCCGGACCCGGCCAAGCTCGAAGGCCGACTGACGATGATGATTGCCAACCTCAAGCCACGCAAAATGCGTTTCGGTATCTCCGAGGGTATGGTGATGGCGGCCGGTCCTGGCGGTGAAGAAATCTACCTGCTGAGCCCCGATAGCGGCGCCAAGCCGGGTCAGCGGATCAAATAACGCGACCACGCGCTGTACCGATCCCACAGTCGCCTGGCAGGCGGCTGTGGGATTTTCATATCTGGCCCACCCTCCCGGCATGCCGGATAATGCCTAACCTCTATAGACAGGTTCTTTTTGCCAACACGCCCATGACCGAAATCGCCCTCACGCTGTTCAGCGCAGCCCTGATCAACAACCTCGTGTTGCATTGGCCGCTGGGTGTCAATCCGCTGCTGGCGGCCAATGGAAGAACGCAAGTCCACGCCCTGGGCCTGGCGACGGCGTGCCTGATGCTGATGGTCGGCACCTTGGGTTATCTAATCGATCATTGGCTGCTGGTTCCGGCAAATCTGACCTCGCTGCGCCTGCTTGCATGGCTGTCCTTGAGCGTGTTGCTGATTGCACCGTTGCTGCACCGGCTGGGGCGCTGGCTGCCGACGCTACCGTTCGATGGTTTGTGGCCACTGCTGCTGGGCAATGCCGGCATACTGGGCATCACGCTGCTCAACAGCCGGGATGACCACGGCCTGGGCCTCGCCGTCGCCGTGAGCCTGGGCGCCGGCCTGGGTTTCTGGCTGGTGTTGAGCCTGTTCGATGATTTGCGTCAGCGCACCTTCGATAACGATATCCCCAGACCCTTTCGAGGCCTGCCGATCCAGTTGATCGGCGCAGGGCTCATGGCGGTGGCATTTCTTGGATTGCGCGGGCTGGTCAAAGCATGAGTCTGATTCAACATATCGACGCCCTGTTGCCGCAGACCCAATGCGGCAAATGCGGCCACCCCGGGTGCAAGCCCTACGCCGAAGGCATCGCCCAGGGCGAGTCGATCAACAAGTGTCCGCCCGGTGGCCGTGAAACCATCGCGGCTCTGGCCGACCTGATGAAAGTACCGGTGCTCGAGCTGGATACCAGCCGTGGCTCAGCCCCGGCGCAAATCGCCTTTATTCGCGAAGCCGAATGCATCGGCTGCACCAAGTGCATCCAGGCCTGCCCGGTAGATGCGATTGTCGGTGCGGCGAAGCTGATGCACACCGTCCTCGTCGACGAATGCACAGGCTGCGATCTATGCGTGGCGCCCTGCCCGGTCGACTGCATCGAAATGCACCCATTGCCAACGGCAACCGTAGTGCCGGTGGTGGGTGGTCTGGCCCCCAGCATCGAAGAACAACGGGCGCGAACCGCCAAGCGCGACCATGCCCGGCGGCGCTTCGAACAGCGCAACGCACGTCTGCGCCGCGAAGAGGAGCAGCGTCTCGCCGAGCGCCTGGCCCGTACACAGCGTGCCTCCCAGGCCCAAACCCAATCCGTCGACCCCGTGCAAGCGGCACTGGAACGTGTACGAGCGCAAAAAGTCGCCAACGCCGATGCAGCCTTGAAAAAAGCCAAGGTCGACCTGGCGATGAGCCGGGCGCAGCTAAACAAATCCTTGAAAGCATTCGGCCACCCGCCGACCTTCGAACAACAGTCGCAACTGATCGTGCTACAGCGCCAGTTCGAAGCGGCGCAACAAGCCTTGACGCAGCTGGAAGGCGCCGCGCAGCCCAGCCTTTCAACCCCGGCCCCCGTTCAAAGTGCCGAGCTGAAGCGGGCCAAGATCCAATTGGCGATGCGTCGCGCTGAACTCAGCAAGGCCAGGACCGCTGGAGCGCCGGATGAACACATACAGGCCCTGGAACAAGCGGTGAAAAACGCCGAACGCCAGGTGGATGCTCATGTCGCTCCCTGAGCCCATGGACGAACGGCTGCGGCAGGCAATGTTGCGGGTGCTACTGGCGACACTGCCCGGCATTCTGGCGTTGACATGGTTTTATGGCTGGGGCGTGATACTCAACCTGCTGCTGGCGGGCCTTAGCGCGCTGGCCGTCGAAGCACTGGTGCTGCGCTTGCGGCGTCGACCGCTTAAACCCGAACTGAACGATGGCAGCGCGCTGGTCAGCGCCACGCTGCTGGCGTTGGCCTTGCCGGCGTATTGTCCATGGTGGCTGACCGTCACAGCGACGGCTTGCGCCTTGGTGTTCGGCAAGCAGCTGTGGGGCGGTGTCGGCAATAACCCATTCAACCCGGCGATGCTCGGTTACGCCCTGGTGCTGGTAGCGTTTCCCCAGCAACTGAATCAATGGCCTGCACTCCACGGCATGGGCCTGTCTGAAGGCCTGCAACAGGTGTTCGGTGTTCAACCGGGGCCTGATGGGTGGGCAGGAGCAACGGCCCTGGACAGCCTGCGAATCAACAAAAGCCTGACCATTGATGAACTGTTCGCCGCCAACCCGGCGTTCGGCCGCTGGGGTGGGCGCGGCGTCGAGTGGATCAACCTGGCGTTTCTGGCCGGCGGACTGTTCCTGCTGCAACAACGGGTATTCAGCTGGCACGCGCCGGTGGGCATGCTCGCCGGTTTGTTCAGCATCAGCTTGTTGTGCTGGAACGGGTCGGGCTCCGACTCCAATGGCTCGCCGTTGTTTCATCTGCTCACTGGCGCGACCATGCTGGGCGCGTTTTTTATCGTGACCGAACCGATTTCGGGCGCCAAAGCCCCCCTCGCTCGCCTGCTGTTTGGCGCAGGCGTAGGACTGCTGGCTTATCTGATCCGAACCTGGGGTGGTTACCCGGACGGCGTGGCGTTTGCGGTACTGTTGATGAACCTCGGTGTACCCGCACTGGAGCGTTTCGCCGAGGCGCGACACAGGCCGCAGCCCCTATGAAAAACGACCGTGGCGTCGCCATCCTGGCTCTGCTGATCGGTCTCGGTACCGGGGCCACTTACCTTGTTCAACTGGGCACCGCAGAGCGCATCAAGGATCAACAGCAAGCCATCGCGAACAGAGTCTTGCTCGAGGTGCTGCCGGCCGACCGTTATGACAATCGGCCATTGGGACAGCCTGTCGTAACAGCCCCCGTGACCTTGGCCCATAGCACGCTGTTGCGCGGTTATCTGGCGACTCGCGCCGGCCAGCCCAGTGCGGTATTGCTGCGTAGCCAGGCGCTGGGCTATGAAGGCAGCATCGAATTGCTGGTCGCTATCGACCCGCAGGGGCGGTTGCTGGGCGTGAAAACCCTGCGCCAGTCAGAAACCCCCGGTCTGGGCGCGGCCATCGCCGGCTGGCCGAACGCTTGGCTGCAAACCTTCAACGGTAAATCGCTCCAGGCCCCCACCGACAGCGGTTGGGCCTTGAAAAAGGATCAAGGACAGTTCGATCAACTGGCTGGCGCGACCGTCACGTCCCGGTCAGTCCTGCAGGCCATTCACGATGCACTGCGTTACTTCGACGAGCATAAGGCTCAACTGACCGGAGTGAGCATTGATGAATAAGCCATTGATACTGACCCGCGGCCTGCTGCTCGTCCCCTTGGTCGGCGCCAGCGATTCGCTGGTAAATGCGCTGGGCGTATGGCTGGCCTGGGCACTGATCAGTGCCGGCCATGGTTGGGCCATGGGGCTGTTACGGCCACGCCTGACAGCACCTCAACGATTGCTCGCATCCGTCGTGCTGGCCGCAACCCTGACGGCTTGCGCAGGCCTTATTGCGCAAGCCTGGGTACTGGAACTGTATCAACCGCTGAGCCTTTACATTGGTTGGATCGCCTTGAGCTGCGTGGCGCTGGAGCATGACGACGTCTTCGTCGGCTCGCGCCTGTCCGAACATCTCAGGCTGGCGGGGCTGTTCGGCCTGCTGATGATCGGCTTGGGCACCTTGCGCGAGCTGATCGGCAACGCAATATCACTGGCCTTGCTCGCCCCTGGCGGATTCATTCTGCTCGGCCTGCTGCTGGCAGCACGCCAAGCCTGGACGGGCGCCAAACCCCACTCAACGATCGAGGAAACGCCGCGCCCATGAACGCCGCAAAACGCCTGGAAATATTTCGTCGCTTGCATGAAGACAACCCGGAACCGAAGACCGAACTGGCCTACAACTCGCCATTCGAACTGTTGATCGCGGTGATTCTGTCGGCCCAGTCCACCGACGTCGGCGTCAACAAGGCCACGGCCAAACTGTTCCCAGTGGCCAATACGCCGCAGGCGATCCACGCCCTGGGCGTCGAAGGGCTGTCCGAATACATCAAGACCATCGGCCTTTTCAACAGCAAGGCAAAAAACGTGATCGAGACCTGCCGCCTGCTGACTGAGCGCCACGGTGGCGAAGTCCCACAGACTCGCGAGGCGCTGGAAGCCCTTCCAGGCGTCGGTCGCAAAACCGCTAACGTGGTGCTCAATACCGCATTTCGTCAGTTGACCATGGCGGTCGACACCCACATTTTCCGCGTCAGCAACCGAACCGGGTTGGCACCAGGCAAAAATGTTGTGGAAGTGGAAAAAAAATTGATGAAATTTGTACCGAAAGAATTTCTGCTCGACTCCCACCACTGGCTCATCCTTCACGGACGCTACGTCTGCCTGGCGCGCAAGCCCCGCTGTGGCAGTTGCCGGATCGAGGATCTATGCGAATACAAGCACAAGACCTCTGACGATTGAGGCGCTATTGCTTTTATTGATTCGACGATTGAAAAAATCTTTTTTACCCGCCGCTGGTTTGTCGATATAAGGAGCGCCAAAGGCAGTCTAAGCCTGGAGTCGATCCCATGAGTGCTGGCAAAGAACAACTGGATGTAGAAGACGAATTCATCGCCGTAGAGACCGAGGATGCTGAACCCGTGGTCGTGGAAACAGCGAAGACCAATCTGAGCAAACGTCGCACGATCGATAATCTGCTGGAGGAGCGTCGATTGCAGAAACAACTGGCCGATTACGACTTTGACCTCTGACACGTAAAAGCCTCCCTGATGGAGGCTTTTTACTGAGCACGCGTGACCGGGGAAAACTCACACCAACCCATTACGCTGCGCCAGTTCGATCAGATCAACCAGCGAGCGAGCATTAAGCTTCAATAACAAGCGGGTCTTGTATGTACTGACGGTCTTGTTACTGAGGAACATCCCATCGGCAATTTCCTTGTTGGTTTTTCCGCGAGCCAGTTGCTGCAAGACCATCATTTCTCGCCCGGACAAACGATCTACCATATCGGACTCGCTCGCGTTCCCCAGGCTCGAACGCACGGTATGCAGCGCCTGGTTGGGGAAATAGCTGTAACCGGACAGCACCGCCTTGATTGCGCTGAGCAACTCAGTGAGATCCTGTTGCTTGCACACATAACCGGCCGCCCCCGTCTGCATGCACCGCATCGAAAAATGTCCAGGTGCCTGGGAAGTCAGCACCAGGACTTTCAAAGGCGAAGGGTTGGCGGTCAGCCGTGCGATGACCTCCAGCCCGTCCAGTTTCGGAATGCCGATATCCAGGATAACGATATCGGGCATAAGTTCACGGGCAAGTTGCAACGCATCGACGCCATTATCGGTTTCGGCAATAACTTCATATCCATGACGCTCCATTAGCAAACGTACAGCAAGACGAATGACGGGATGATCATCCACGATCAGCACTTTATTCATGGGCAAATCCAACTTCGCTGTTCGAATTTTTAGAGCACGCACAATAGCCTAGTCAATTCTACCTTGGCATGCCGCCCCCCCTGACTGCTCGCACCGAGAGACGCAACCTACAAGCGATACAGAAAAATCCTACAAATTCCTTTGAAAATAACGTGCCATGAATTTCTTTACAGAGAGGAGACGCTCCGTCCAGCGACCCACCCCCCTCTGAATCAAGCGCCTTTTTATTCCCCCGCCGCCCTCTGTGCATGTTGCCGGAAGTCACTGCACTCATAAAAAGTAACTGAATTATTTACCAACAAAACAACCACGCCGCCATTTAAATGAATTTGAATTAACATAAAAAATAAGCGAAATTAATTCAACCGTTCCATCCAGGAACCGCTGCCATTATCAGCCCACACTGAACTTAGCAATTACTCATTCCACCCAACTTCAATCACCGAGCCCGAATGACCGATGAGCATTAACCATGAACAAACCATTGAAAACCATCACCAACCCCATGACACTGATCGCCATATTCGCAACTTTATCCGAAACTTCCGCCGCCATTTCCCTGCCTTTTCTGGACGATCAGGACCGTGAATACTACCTCTGGTTTCTGATCAGCTTTCCTTTCTATCTATTGCTGCTTTTCTTCATCACACTCAACTTCAACTATCGTTCGTTATATTCACCTTCCGACTTTCGCAAGAGCAAACATTTCATGAAGACCATGGATGACTCGAACGGTCGGCGTAAACGCATCTTCCGCCGGACGAACAAGGTTAAAAGATTGCCGATACGTTTTCATCGACGGAAAAAGGAACCGCAACGGGTCATTTTCCTAGTACACAAGCCTTCAGAAGACTTGATTGAGGCCAATCGACCAAAACGCTCAAAACACGCCACGGAACACACACCCATCGTCATCTACATCATTTGCAGCCGCGACAGCGCAGAAGTTGTATCGGACAGGCAGGATGGATGAGTGGTCAAGAGACAGTGCCACAACGAATGAGCAGCACATGAGAAAGGGAACTCCCAAAAAAATGGCCTGCACAATGGCAGGCCGTTTTCATGGAGCAGCAAGGATCAGAACAGCTTGCGACCCTTGTTCGCCGCGATGCGCATGCGCAGGGCGTTAAGCTTGATGAAGCCGGCGGCATCGGCCTGGTTGTAAGCGCCACCGTCCTCTTCGAAGGTCGCGATGTTGGCATCGAACAGTGAGTCGTCAGACTTGCGCCCGGTGACGATCACATTACCCTTGTACAGTTTCAGGCGCACAACGCCATTCACGTTGACTTGGGAGGCGTCGATCATCTGTTGCAGCATCAGACGTTCCGGGCTCCACCAGTAACCGGTGTAGATCAGGCTGGCGTACTTGGGCATCAACTCATCTTTGAGGTGAGCCACTTCGCGGTCCAGGGTGATCGACTCGATCGCGCGGTGAGCACGCAGCATGATGGTGCCGCCCGGGGTCTCGTAGCAGCCGCGGGACTTCATGCCGACATAGCGGTTCTCGACGATGTCCAGACGACCAATGCCGTGTTCGCCACCGATACGGTTCAGGGTCGCCAGCACAGTGGCCGGGCTCATTTCCACGCCGTCCAGCGCGACAATATCGCCGTTGCGATAGGTCAGCTCCAGGTATTGCGGGGTGTCAGGAGCCTTCTCCGGGGAGACGGTCCAGCGCCACATGTCTTCTTCGTGCTCGGTCCAGGTGTCTTCCAGCACGCCGCCTTCATAGGAGATGTGCAACAGGTTGGCATCCATCGAGTACGGGGATTTCTTCTTGCCGTGGCGCTCGATCGGGATGGCGTGCTTCTCGGCGTAGTCCATCAGCTTTTCACGAGACAGCAAGTCCCACTCGCGCCACGGAGCGATGACTTTCACGCCGGGCTTGAGGGCATAGGCACCGAGCTCGAAACGTACCTGATCGTTGCCCTTGCCGGTGGCACCGTGGGAGATGGCGTCGGCACCGGTTTCGTTGGCGATTTCGATCAGGCGCTTGGCGATCAACGGACGGGCGATGGACGTACCCAGCAGGTACTCGCCTTCGTAAACTGTGTTGGCACGGAACATCGGGAACACGAAGTCGCGGACGAACTCTTCGCGCAGGTCATCGATGTAGATCTCTTTGACGCCCATGGCCTGAGCCTTGGCGCGTGCAGGCTCGACTTCTTCGCCCTGCCCCAGGTCAGCGGTGAAGGTCACCACTTCGCAGTTATAAGTGTCCTGCAGCCACTTGAGGATCACCGAAGTGTCCAGGCCGCCGGAATACGCCAGAACGACCTTGTTTACGTCCGCCATGCCATCACTCCACGGGTTGTACGGAAAGCCGGGAAGTTTAACGTCCAGCGCAGATAATTTACAGGGGCGCGACAGCTTATGACGACGAAGCGACAGATTATGTCGAGCGCGCGACGATTCACACCGGTCAGGATGTCCGCGCGGTGGTGGCTGCAGTGGGCTTGGCTGGCGTCGCGGTCGGCGCCGGAACCTTGGCAGGGGGTGGCGCGGTAGGTGTGGCCTGCGGTGCCGGCGCTTCGGGCACCGCCACCCGCTCCAGGCGCACGGCCACACGACGGTTCTTGGCCCGGTTGGCGGCACTGGTGTTGGGCACCAGGGGGTAACGTTCGCCGTGGAACCGCACGGTGATCTGCGACTCCTGAAAGCCGTTGGCCTTGAAGAAGTCCTGGACCGCCAGGGCACGGCGACGGGACAGCTCACGGTTGGTCAGACGGTTGCCGCTATTGTCGGAGTGACCGTCGAGTTCGACATGATTGACGGTCGGGTCGGCTTTGATGAAATCGATCATGACTTGCAACTGAGCCTTGGCCCGGGCGTCGAGTTCAATCCCTTCGCCGGGAAAGCCGATCTGCGAATGCTTCACCTGCTCGAAATTCTTTGGCAACAGTTTCGCCACACAACCCTGGTAGTCGCTGAAGGCCTTGTTGAAGCGCACAGGCAGCAGCCGAACTTCCGAAACCCGCCCGTCCCCCGTGTTACGCCGTACCACCGGGCTGCGGCCTTCCATCAGGCCGTTGATCAAACGGCCCGCCTGGACCTGGGAGCTGTTGAACAATACATCGCCGCTGCCGAGCCTGACCGAGCCCAGGTTGATATCGCCTCGTCCCGGCTGCCAAGGCGCGGCAGCCGCCAGCAAGGTTGCCGAACCGCCACCGAGCATCGGGTTATGGGACTTGAGCCGGAAAATCGCCTGCTCGCCAGCCTGACGCACAAATTCACCGCTGCCGAAATCGGTGACCGGCTGACTCAGCCGGCACTCGAACTTGTCGCCTTCGACCGTCCACTCAATGCTCTCCAGACGGGTCTGGAAAGTGAGCGCCATGGCGGGAAGGCTGGCAAACACACTGAGCAAGGCTAAATAACGCTGGCGCACGGGAGGCTCCAATGGCTTTTTATACGAAGATCGACACACGTTGAGCGTATGACGCCTGTCCGGGGGCGCCCCACTGATTCGTGGCACACCTGTACGAGCTATCGGTAACTTGCGCCAGAACTTGATAGCGGGTGCCTGAATCGGTCTTTTCCGGTAGCATTCCCCAGAGTTTGACCCGCCTGGAAGCCCCCCAATGTCCGACCGCCTGACCCTGCTGCGTCCCGACGACTGGCATATTCATCTTCGCGATGGTGCTGTGTTGACCCATACCGTCGCCGATGTCGCGCGCACCTTCGGGCGCGCAATCATCATGCCTAACCTGGTTCCGCCAGTGCGCAACGCCACCGAGGCCAACGGCTATCGCGAGCGCATCCTCGACGCACGCCCGGCTGGCAGTCGCTTCGAACCGCTGATGGTGCTGTACCTCACCGACCGCACCCAGCCCGAAGAGATCCGCGAGGCCAAGGCCAGCGGCTTCGTCCATGCCGCCAAGCTGTACCCCGCTGGCGCCACCACCAACTCCGATTCCGGTGTCAC
The DNA here is from genome assembly GCF_030687835.1 of Pseudomonas hefeiensis. NCBI lineage: Bacteria > Pseudomonadati > Pseudomonadota > Gammaproteobacteria > Pseudomonadales > Pseudomonadaceae > Pseudomonas > Pseudomonas hefeiensis. Next base: position 1,456,086 of record NZ_CP117449.1, on the reverse strand, counting down.
CAGCATCGACAAGATTTTCCCGGCGCTGGAGGCCATGGCTGAAGTCGGCATGCCGTTGTTGATCCACGGTGAGGTCACTCGCGGTGATGTCGACGTGTTCGATCGCGAAAAAATCTTCATCGATGAGCACATGCGTCGTGTCGTGGAACGCTTCCCGACCCTCAAGGTGGTGTTCGAACACATCACCACCGGTGATGCCGTGCAGTTCGTTAACGAAGCCCCGGCGAACGTTGGCGCAACCATTACTGCGCATCACCTGCTGTATAACCGCAACCACATGCTGGTGGGCGGGATCCGGCCGCACTTCTATTGCCTGCCGATCCTCAAGCGCAACACCCATCAAGAGGCCTTGCTCGACGCCGCCACCAGCGGCAGCGCCAAGTTTTTCCTCGGCACGGACTCAGCGCCACACGCCCGGCACGCCAAGGAAGCAGCCTGTGGTTGCGCCGGCTGCTACACCGCCTACGCCGCCATCGAGATGTACGCCGAGGCGTTCGAACAACGCAATGCGCTGGACAAACTCGAAGGCTTCGCCAGCCTGCATGGTCCGCGTTTCTACGGTCTGCCAGTGAACACCGATCGTATTACCCTGGTTCGCGACGAGTGGACCGCCCCCGCCAGCCTGCCTTTTGGCGAGCTGACTGTTATCCCGCTGCGCGCCGGTGAAAAACTGCGCTGGCGCCTGCTGGAGGAAAGTGTGTGAGTGAAGATCATTTCGACGATGAGCTGGATGGCAACGGTGGCTCGGGCGGTGCCCGTCACCCCATGGCAGCGCGCTTCCGGGGCTATCTGCCGGTTGTCGTCGACGTAGAAACCGGCGGTTTCAACTCCGCCACCGATGCGCTGCTGGAGATCGCCGCGACCACCATTGGCATGGACGAAAAAGGTTTTGTGTTCCCCGATCACACCTATTTCTTCCGCGTCGAACCTTTCGAAGGCGCCAACATCGAAGCGGCGGCCCTGGAGTTCACCGGGATCAAGCTTGATCACCCATTGCGCATGGCAGTGAGTGAAGAGACGGCCCTGACCGACATTTTTCGTGGCGTGCGCAAAGCGCTGAAAGCTAACGGTTGCAAACGGGCGATCCTGGTCGGCCACAACAGCAGCTTCGATCTGGGTTTCCTCAATGCCGCCGTTGCGCGCCTGGACATGAAGCGCAACCCGTTCCATCCGTTTTCCAGCTTCGACACCGCGACCCTTGCCGGCCTCGCGTACGGCCAGACCGTATTGGCCAAGGCCTGCCAGGCGGCCGACATCGACTTTGATGGTCGTGAAGCCCACTCGGCTCGCTACGACACCGAGAAGACCGCCGAGCTGTTCTGCGGCATCGTCAATCGGTGGAAAGACATGGGGGGCTGGCAGGATTTCGACGATTGATGTGCTGACTAAGCATCAAGACTGTGGGAGCAAGGCTCGCCCGCGATGAAACGGCACGGTGTCCCAGAGATACCCAGGCGCCTGTATCGCGAGCAAGCTTTGCTCCCACAGATGTTGCGGGTGTTTTTCAACCATTGGGATAAACCCTTCCCCATAAAAAACCGGCCCATCGAGGGCCGGTTTTTTTATGCCTGTTGCGCTTACAGCTTGTCGCTGTGCTCGCCCAGATAAGCGGCAACACCTTCAGGGGATGCGGTCATGCCCTTGTCGCCTTTCTTCCAGTTGGCCGGGCAAACTTCGCCGTGCTCTTCGTGGAACTGCAGCGCGTCGACCAGACGGATCAGCTCTTCCATGTTACGGCCCAGCGGCAGGTCGTTGATGATCTGCGAACGAACGACACCTTTATCGTCAATCAGGAACGCGCCACGGAAGGCCACGCCGCCTTCGGACTCAACGTCGTAGGCCTTGGCGATTTCGTGCTTCATGTCAGCAGCCATGGTGTATTTCACCTGGCCGATACCACCACCGTTGATAGGCGTGTTGCGCCAGGCGTTGTGGGTGAAGTGCGAATCGATCGAAACGGCAACGACTTCAACGTTGCGGGCCTTGAAGTCGTCCATGCGGTGATCCAGCGCGATCAGCTCGGATGGGCAGACGAAGGTGAAGTCCAGCGGGTAGAAGAACACCAGGCCGTATTTGCCTTTGATGGCCGAGGACAGGGTGAAGCTGTCGACGATTTCGCCATTGCCGAGGACGGCAGGAACGGTAAAGTCAGGGGCTTGTTTGCCTACGAGTACGCTCATTGGATATCTCCTGGTGTAGTAACGTGAAAACAAGGTCCGGGCCAGCCTGCCACCCTTGGGCGACAGCCCTGTGACACGAACCCGCTTCGTAAGGACCGACCATCATACACTGCGAATTTGGCCTGTCTTCAACGGTTTTTCGGTGAGTCCAAAAATTCCCTTCCCTTCCCATACTCCCTATTTGCCTTGGATAAAAAAACCGTTCGTCAGCTCTGGTGCAAGGGTTTCAGAAAGCACTTTGACAATCATTCTCGTTAACATTAAGATCCATCCCAATTGAGTCACAACCAGCGACGGTTCTTACTTATGTATGTTTGCCTCTGCACTGGCGTCACCGACGGACAAATCCGCGAAGCGATCTATGAAGGCTGCTGCAGCTACCGCGAAGTCCGCCAGGCCACCGGCGTAGCCAGCCAATGCGGCAAATGTGCGTGCCTTGCCAAGGAAGTGGTTCGCGAGACCCTCGCCAAAGTGCAAACGGCCCAGGCCTCGATTCCCTATCCGGTAGAATTTACTGCCGCTTAAATCCAGCTTCTTGAAGAACCGGGCTCAATGCCCGGTTTTTTTATGTCTGTAAATCAAGCGCTTAGACTCCAGACGCGGAACACAAACATTCTTATTCCGATTAATTTTCATTTATTATTCAATAACTTAGGTTTGACACTCGCCAGTGCGCGGCTCAAACTCAGCCTTATATACAGCTACTACAGGGCAGGCCCTCACCATGAAAGGCGACGTTACAGTCATCCAGCATCTCAACAAAATCCTCGCCAATGAGCTGGTCGCGATCAACCAATACTTCCTGCATGCGCGCATGTACGAGGACTGGGGCCTGAACAAGCTGGGCAAGCACGAGTACCATGAGTCCATCGACGAGATGAAACACGCGGACAAGCTGATCAAGCGCATCCTGTTTCTCGAAGGGCTGCCGAACGTCCAAGACCTGGGCAAGCTGCACATCGGCGAACACACTCAGGAAATGCTCGAGTGCGACCTGACAATCGAGCGTGCCGGCCACGCCGACCTGAAAGTCGCCATCGCCCATTGCGAGAGCGTGGGCGACTTCGGCAGCCGCGAACTGCTTGAAGACATCCTCGAGTCCGAGGAAGAACACATCGACTGGCTGGAAACCCAACTGGGTCTGATCGACAAAGTGGGTCTTGAGAACTACCTGCAATCGCAGATGGGCGAAGAGTAACCGTCCCCAAAAGCAAGCCACTAAAAAGCCCCGCCCTCTTTCGAGAGGCGGGGCTTTTTAGTGCCTGGATTCCAGGCTCACTTAAATCCCCTGTGGGAGCGGGCTTGCTCGCGAAAGCGTTGTATCAGAAACATCAATAGCGACTGACACACCGCTTTCGCGAGCAAGCCCGCTCCCACAGTGTCCGCATTCAGTCACAACCTGCGTGGTGAATACGGATGTGAGATCAGGCTTCTGTCTTGTTCGCTGCAGCTTTCTCGGCAGCAGCCTTGATCGTGGTCTGCAAAGAGCCGTCGGCCGCCATCTCGGTCATGATATCGCTGCCGCCGATCAGTTCACCGGCAACCCACAGTTGCGGGAAAGTTGGCCAGTTGGCGTACTTGGGCAGGTTGGCGCGGATTTCCGGGTTCTGCAGGATGTCCACGTAGGCAAACTTCTCGCCACACGCCATCACAGCCTGAGCAGCCTTGGCCGAGAAGCCGCACTGCGGCGCATTCGGCGAGCCTTTCATGTAAAGCAGGACGGTGTTGTTGGCAATCTGGTCTTTAATCGTTTCGATGATATCCACGGAGCACCTCGGCTTAAACTTTGCGACTTCAGATGTCGACACGGTGGCGCATTGTAACGGAAAGCCGAGCACGCTGCTCGGTCTCCCCGACAGACAAATTCACGCAGCCACCACCGTCACCGGAACCCCATTGAGCGCCGCATTGCCAGACAACTCATCCAACTGACAGTCATCGGTCAGGTCATTGGCGCTCGAACCGGGCTGGGCGCTGGCAATGGTCATCTGCACGCCCGGCCGGGCATGGCCCCAGCCGTGGGGCAGGCTGACCACGCCTTTCATCATCTCCAGACTGCCTTGCACCTCGACTTCGATCACCCCCACCCGCGAACTGACTCTCACCCGCTGCCCGTCGCTCAACCCGCGACTGCTCAGATCCTCCGGGTGCATCAGCAATTGATGACGCGGCTTGCCCTTCACCAGGCGGTGGAAATTGTGCATCCAGGAATTATTGCTGCGCACATGACGACGACCAATCATCAGCAACTCATCCGCCTGTGGCGCTTGCAACACGGCGAAGCGCTTGAGGTCGGCAAGAATGACCGCCGGAGCAGCCTGCACACGCTGGTTTTCGGTTTTCAACCGAGGAGCCAGGTTGGGCTTGAGGGCGCCCAGGTCGATGCCATGGGGATGGTCGTACAGGGTCGCCAGGGACAGCTTATACGGCGAAGCATCGCCATAGGCGCCTGCTCGAAGGCCGAAATCGATCATTTGCGCCGGCGGCATGGTCGGCTTGAGTTCTTTGCCGGTTCGGGCAGCGAAAGCCTTGGCCAGACCGACGAAAATTTCCCAGTCGTGCAGAGCCCCTTCGGGCTTGGGCAGGATCGCACGGTTGAAACGGGTCACATTGCGCACCGCGAACAGGTTGAACGTGGTGTCGTAATGGTCGTTTTCCAGAGCCGAGGTGGAAGGCAGGATCAGGTCGGCGTAGCGCGTGGTTTCGTTGATGTACAAATCGACGCTGACCATGAACTCCAGCCCGTCCAGCGCCTGCTCCAGTTGCCGCCCGTTGGGGGTGGACAGCACCGGGTTGCCTGCCACGGTGACCAGCGCACGAATCTGGCCTTCGCCCTCGGTGAGCATCTCCTCGGCCAAAGCTGAAACCGGTAACTCGCCCGAGTATTCGGGACGCCCGGACACCCGGCTTTGCCAGCGATTGAAATGCCCTCCCGAGGTAGTGGCGACCAGATCCACCGCAGGCTCGGTACACAGGGCCCCGCCGACCCGGTCAAGATTACCGGTCACCAGGTTGATCAGCTGAATCAGCCAGTGACACAGCGTGCCGAACGCCTGGGTCGAGACGCCCATCCGCCCATAACAGACCGCTGAGGGCGCGGCAGCGAAGTCCCGGGCCAACTGACGGATCTGCGTAGCCGGCACAGCACAGAGCGGGCTCATCGCTTCAGCAGTGAAGGTCGCGACGGCCTGGCGCACGTCTTCCAGGCCATCCACCGGCAGGTGACTGTCACGGGTCAAGCCCTCGCTGAACAGGGTATTGAGCACACCAAACAGCAAAGCGGCATCGCCGCCCGGGCGAACGAAAATGTGCTGGTCCGCCATAGCCGCCGTTTCGCTGCGGCGCGGATCGACCACCACCACTTTACCGCCCCGGGCCTGGATCGCTTTGAGGCGTTTTTCCACGTCCGGCACCGTCATGATGCTGCCATTGGATGCCAGCGGGTTGCCACCCAGGATCAGCATGAAATCGGTGTGATCGATGTCCGGAATCGGCAGCAGCAGACCGTGCCCGTACATCAGGTGGCTAGTCAGATGGTGGGGCAGTTGGTCCACCGAGGTCGCCGAGAAGCGGCTACGGGTTTTCAGCAGGCCCAAAAAATAGTTGCTGTGGGTCATCAGCCCATAGTTATGCACGCTGGGGTTGCCCTGGTAGACCGCCACCGCGTTCTGGCCGTGGCGTTCCTGAATCCCCGCCAGGCGTTCGGCCACCAGCTCGAAGGCCTCCTCCCAGGCGATAGGCTGCCACTCGCTACCCACCCGCCGCATGGGCTGGCGCAGGCGATCCGGGTCGTTCTGGATATCCTGCAGGGCTACCGCCTTGGGGCAGATGTGGCCGCGACTGAAGCTGTCCAGGGGATCGCCCTTGATCGAGGTGATCGCCAGGCCCTGGCCTTCGGTCTCAGTGGTTTCAAGCGTCAAGCCACAGATGGCTTCGCACAGATGGCACGCACGGTGGTGGAGAGTCTTGGTCATGGCCAGTCTCTATTTTATTCGTGGCAGGCGCTTTCGGCCGCGGGAACAAAACTATGGCGCGGGATCCGCCACCGCGCCAGCGACGTGCGTCCTGTGAATTGCCGGGCATCAGGCCCGCCGATAAAGTGATCTCAAGGCTGGTCGGGGGGCGGCGCCAGCAACTGGATCTCCTCAATGGTTTCCACTTGTTCTTGAGCGATGGGCACACCCGTCAACTCACCGATCAAGCGCCAATGCTCGTCGAGCCCGGAGCTGATGGTGGCCATGCGATCAATCATTCGACGACCGGCAGCCTTGGTCACCTCGTCGTCGCTGCGCAACAATTCGAATGACATGGACGTCACCGAAGCGGTCAGGTGAGTCAGGGAGCGCGCTGTCAGCCCCAGTAGTTCCATCAGTTGTTGCTCTTTCGAATCCATTTCGGGGCTCCTGCTTGTAAGGCTCATTTATAACCCAGGCCCTGGCATTAGGAAATATTCACGCCCAGCAACCGACCAGCGAAATCACGCAAGGTCAGGCCGTAAACCGCCCCTGCGCCATGGCGTGCCCACCCGGCTTGATTGCCAAGCTGCGCAAGGCCGGTGTACAAATGGGTTGCTGCTGTCAGGAAACCGGCTTCATACACGTCTTCACACGTCTGTTATGACCTCGCTGAAACCCCCTAAAACTGTAGCCCTATTGGTAAGACGCGACATTTCCTTATAAGATCGCGCCTTCCCCTATTTCGTCGCCCCGTGCGGCTTTTGCCGCAGGTCTCGCCCGTTTTTTCATGAAACAAGGCTTTGAGCATCTGCGATCAGTGACAAAAGGTAGTCAATCATGAGCGCAAGGCACTTTCTCTCCCTGATGGATTTCACGCCCGACGAGTTGCTCGGCGTGATCCGTCGAGGCGTGGAGCTCAAGGACCTGCGTAATCGCGGCGTACTGTTCGAGCCCCTGAAAAACCGTGTGCTGGGAATGATCTTCGAGAAGTCATCAACCCGCACCCGCATTTCTTTCGAAGCCGGCATGATCCAGCTCGGCGGCCAGGCAATCTTCCTGTCACCCCGCGACACCCAACTGGGCCGTGGCGAACCGATCGGCGACTGTGCCATCGTCATGTCGAGCATGCTCGATGCGGTGATGATCCGTACCTTCGCCCACAGCACGCTGACTGAGTTTGCGGCGCACTCCCGCGTACCGGTGATCAATGGTCTGTCCGATGACTTGCATCCCTGCCAGTTGCTGGCCGACATGCAGACGTTCCTCGAACACCGCGGCTCGATTCAGGGCAAGACCGTGGCCTGGATCGGCGATGGCAACAACATGTGCAACAGCTATATAGAAGCCGCGATCCAGTTCGACTTCCAGCTACGCATCGCCTGCCCGGAAGGCTATGACCCCAGTGCCGAACTGGTGGCCAAGGCCGGGGACCGGGTGACCATCGTCCGTGATCCGAAACAGGCCGTGGCCGGCGCGCACCTGGTGAGCACTGATGTCTGGACCTCCATGGGCCAGGAAGAGGAAACCGCCAAGCGTCTGAAACTGTTCGCGCCGCTTCAGGTCAACCGCGCCCTGCTCGATCTGGCGGACGCCGACGTGCTGTTCATGCACTGCTTGCCCGCCCATCGCGGCGAGGAGATCAGCGTCGACCTGCTGGATGACCCGCGCTCCGTGGCATGGGACCAGGCAGAAAATCGCCTTCACGCCCAAAAGGCCTTGCTCGAGTTTCTTGTCGAGCCGGCGTACCACCACGCATGAGCCATACCCTATTACTGAACCTGCAGAACCTGACTTGCGGTTATCAAAACCAGCGCGTCGTCCAGAACCTCAACCTGCATCTCAATGCCGGGGACATCGGTTGCCTGCTCGGCTCGTCCGGGTGTGGCAAGACCACGACGCTGCGAGCCATCGCCGGTTTCGAGCCGGTACAGGAAGGTGAGATCCAACTGGCGGGGAAAACCATTTCCCGCGCCGGTTTCACCCTCGCCCCGGAAAAACGCCGCATCGGCATGGTGTTTCAGGACTATGCGCTGTTCCCTCACTTGAGCGTGGCCGAGAACATAGCGTTTGGCATTCGCAAGCATCCGCACAAGGAGCGCGTGATCGAGGAGCTGCTGGAACTGGTCAACCTGAAGAGCCTGGGCAAGCGCTTGCCCCATGAACTGTCCGGGGGTCAGCAACAACGTGTGGCCCTGGCCCGCGCCCTGGCACCGGAACCGCAGTTGCTGTTGCTCGACGAGCCGTTCTCCAATCTCGATGGTGAGCTGAGACGCAAGCTCAGCCATGAAGTGCGGGACATTCTCAAGGCCCGTGGCACCAGCGCGATTCTGGTGACCCACGACCAGGAAGAAGCCTTCGCGGTGAGCGACCATGTCGGGGTGTTCAAGGAAGGTCGGCTGGAGCAGTGGGACACACCGTACAATCTGTACCATGAACCGCTGACGCCATTTGTCGCCAGCTTCATTGGCCAGGGTTATTTCATTCGCGGCCAGCTCGACAGCCCGGAATCGGTGCAAACCGAGCTGGGTATCCTGCGCGGCAACCGGGCCTACACCTGGCCCATCGGTGGTGCGGTGGATGTGCTGCTGCGCCCGGACGATATCGTCTACGCACCGGACAGTGCGCTCACAGGCAGGATTGTCGGCAAGACGTTCCTGGGGGCTTCAACCCTGTATCGCCTGCAATTGCCGACCGGAGCGCAACTGGAATCCATCTTTCCGAGCCACGCCGACCATTTGGTTGGCGACGATGTCGGCATCCGCGTAGCGGCGGAACACCTGGTGCTGTTCCAGGCATCAGGGAGCACGGCGGCCCATATCCCTCCCGTGGAAAGCGGCGTGCGGCGCTACAGCACCCCCATCTGATAACACGACCCACTGTGGGAGCGGGCTTGCTCGCGAAGAGGGCAGCACATTCAACATCAAGGTGGCTGACACACCGCCTTCGCGAGCAAGCCCGCTCCCACAAAGGGTCAGCATCACCCCAGCAGCAACGTCCCACTGGCCACCAACGTCGCCTTCCCACCAATCTTCACCCGCTCCCCCTCCAGTCGGCAGAACAGTTCGCCGCCCCTGGCCGAGCACTGATAAGCCGTCAGCCCCAGCTTGCCCAGGCGCCTGGACCAGTACGGAATCAGACTGCAATGGGTCGAGCCTGTGACCGGATCTTCATTGATGCCAATCGCCGGGGCGAAATAGCGCGAGACAAAATCATGCCGGCTTCCCGGCGCAGTCACGATTGCGCCCGGCCACGGCAGTTTCGCCAGGGCCGCCATGTCCGGCTTGCAATCGAGCACCGCCTGTTCCGACTCCAGCACGACGAACAGTTCGTTGGAGCTCAACACATCCACCGCTTCAACACCCAAGGCCGCTTGGACGGCCAGGGACGCACCCAACTCGCTGGGGACGATGGCTGGAAAATCCAGCCATAGCCGATCACCTTCGTGAGTGACGCTCAATGCCCCGGATCGGCAGATGAAGTCCAGTCGCTCGACGGTTTCGTGATAAACCTCGAACAGCACATAAGCGCTGGCCAAGGTGGCATGCCCGCACAACGGTACCTCGGTGGTGGGCGTGAACCAGCGGATATGCCAATGCTGGCCTTCGCGCACCAGAAAAGCAGTTTCAGCCAGGTTATGTTCGGCGGCGATCTTTTGCATCAAGTCATCGGCCAGCCAGGCATCGAGCCGATAGACCATCGCGGGGTTGCCGCCAAATGGCCGGTCACTGAACGCATCAACTTGATGAAACGCGAGCTGCATGGCACTTCTCCTTGTCATTGATGCATGAGCATGAGGTGGCGAGATACTGCTTTTCCAGTGACAGATCCGACGAATTTTCACCCTACAGCCCTGAAGCCCCCGGCAAGCTTAAGCCTTCCACCCCTGTGGCGGCGGCACTTGTTCCCGCCCACCGCTGGGCTCAAGCACGCCCGATATCCGCAAACGTCGCCCCGGTATGCTCGGCCAACACCGCAGGCGCCAGCTCCACTTCCAGTCCCCGCCTTCCTGCACTGACAAAGATGCTGGCAAACGGCTGGGCAGAACTGTCGATAAACGTGCGAAGACGTTTTTTCTGCCCCAACGGACTGATGCCGCCGAGCAGATAACCGGTCGAACGCTGGGCGGCCGCGGGATCGGCCATCTCGACTTTTTTTACGCCGGCGGCATGGGCCAGGGCTTTTAAATCCAGACTGCCGGCCACGGGGACCACCGCCACCAACAATTCGCTTTTTTCGCTGGCCGCCAATAACGTCTTGAAGACCTGCGCCGGATCCAGTCCAAGCTTTTCTGCCGCTTCCAAGCCATAGGAGGCTGCCTTGGGATCGTGCTCATAACTGTGAATGCGATGCTCGGCGCGCACTTTTTTAAGCAGATCCAATGCCGGGGTCATGATCGCTCCTGAGGAAAATCGAATAAGAGAGGCCGGATTCTAAGTCATCGTCGGCCAAAAGGCGCTGGGACTGGGCTGCCAACCCAGTGACGCCGCGTCAGCAAAACAGTCATTCACGCCACGAATAGTTTAAATATGACCAATGGTTCACTTTCGACCTTTGACACCAGCGTTTCTTGTCTATATTTTTTCGAAACTGAAAACGCAAACACAGGTCTCAAACAACACCCCGAGTTCAGGATGAGGATCCTGCCTCGACGATAAACGCGGGATCGGGCTTTATCGGTCGCGCCAGACAACAACAAAAACCGAGGTTTGAATGACAATTGCTTTACAACAGCCACCCCTTTCCAGCCAATGCCTGGCCGAATTCCTGGGGACTGCCCTGCTGATTTTCTTTGGCACCGGTTGCGTTGCAGCGCTCAAGGTCGCGGGTGCGAGTTTCGGCCTGTGGGAAATCAGCATCATCTGGGGCGTCGGTGTCAGTATGGCGATCTACCTCAGCGCAGGCGTTTCCGGCGCACACCTGAACCCCGCCGTCAGCATCGCCCTGTGTATTTTCACCGACTTTGAAAAGCGTAAGTTACCTTTCTATATCATCTGCCAAGTGGCTGGCGCCTTTTGTGGCGCTCTCCTGGTCTACACGCTGTACAGCAATCTATTCTTCGATTTCGAACAGTCCCGACACATGATTCGTGGTACTGAAGCCAGCCTTGAGCTGGCCTCGGTATTTTCCACTTATCCGCATCCGGCATTGTCCACCGGCCAGGCCTTTCTAGTAGAGGTGATCATCACCGCCATCTTGATGGGCGTGATCATGTCCCTGACCGATGACAACAATGGCCTGCCTCGCGGCCCGCTGGCACCGCTGCTGATTGGCCTGCTGATCGCGGTGATCGGTAGCTCAATGGGTCCGCTGACAGGCTTCGCGATGAACCCGGCACGGGACTTCGGCCCTAAACTGATGACTTTCTTCACCGGCTGGGGTGAAATTTCCCTCACGGGTGGACGCGACATCCCGTACTTCCTGGTTCCGATTTTTGCACCGATCGTGGGTGCATGCCTGGGCGCTGCAGCCTATCGCGGGCTGATTGCCCGCCATTTGCCCAACGCCATGGCTGCTACGGAGGATGCAAACCCGGCCATTGACGGCAAACCCAAAACGTCCTGAAACAGTGGGCGCACGTTTCTGCCCAACTCAGCGTGCGCCATGGCCTCACCCATTATTTACGTCCCAAGGCAATCGACATGACCGACATTCAGAACAAGAACTACATCATTGCCCTCGACCAGGGTACGACCAGCTCGCGGGCGATCATTTTCGACCGTGATGCCAACGTGGTCTGCACCGCCCAGCGCGAATTCGCCCAGCATTACCCCCAAGCCGGCTGGGTCGAACACGACCCGATGGAAATCTTCGCCACCCAGAGTGCGGTCATGGTGGAAGCCCTGGCCCAGGCCGGCCTGCACCATGACCAGGTCGCCGCGATCGGTATCACCAACCAGCGCGAAACCACCGTGGTCTGGGACAAGACCACCGGTCGGCCGATCTATAACGCCATTGTCTGGCAGTGCCGGCGCAGTACCGAGATCTGCCAGCAGCTCAAGCGTGACGGCCACGAACCGTACATCAGCGAAACCACCGGTCTGGTCACCGATCCGTATTTCTCCGGCACCAAGCTCAAGTGGATCCTGGACAACGTCGAAGGCAGCCGCGAACGTGCGCGTAATGGTGAACTGCTGTTTGGCACCGTAGACAGCTGGCTGATCTGGAAATTTACTGGCGGCAAGGTCCACGTCACCGACTACACCAACGCCTCGCGCACCATGCTCTTCAATATTCACTCGCTGGAGTGGGACGCGAAGATGCTCGAAATTCTCGACATCCCTCGCGAAATGCTGCCGCAAGTGAAGTCGTCCTCGGAAATCTATGGCCGCACCAAGAGCGGCATCGCCATCGGCGGCATCGCTGGCGACCAGCAGGCCGCCCTCTTCGGCCAGATGTGCGTCGAGCCAGGCCAGGCGAAAAACACCTACGGCACCGGCTGCTTCCTGCTGATGAACACCGGCGACAAAGCGGTCAAATCCAATCATGGCATGCTCACCACCATCGCTTGCGGCCCTCGCGGCGAAGTGGCCTACGCCCTGGAAGGCGCGGTATTCAACGGCGGCTCCACCGTGCAGTGGCTGCGCGATGAGTTGAAAATCATCAACGACGCCCTCGACACCGAATACTTCGCCAACAAGGTCAAGGACAGCAACGGCGTGTACCTGGTGCCCGCCTTCACCGGCCTGGGCGCCCCCTACTGGGATCCCTATGCCCGTGGCGCGCTGTTTGGCCTGACCCGCGGCGTGCGGGTCGATCACATCATTCGTGCAGCGCTGGAATCGATTGCCTACCAGACGCGCGACGTGCTCGACGCCATGCAGCAGGACTCGGGCGAACGCCTCAAGGCCCTGCGCGTGGATGGCGGTGCGGTAGCGAACAACTTCCTGATGCAGTTCCAGGCGGACATTCTTGGCACCCGGGTCGAACGTCCTAAAATGCGTGAAACCACAGCCTTGGGCGCCGCGTATCTGGCCGGCCTGGCATGCGGTTTCTGGAGCAGCCTGGAAGAACTGCGCGGCAAGGCGGTGATCGAACGCGAATTCGAACCGCAACTGGACGAGCAGGCCAAGGAAAAACTCTACGCCGGCTGGCAGAAAGCGGTCAGCCGCACCCGCGACTGGGAACCTCACGAAGACGCTGAATAAGCCGAAGCTGGGGACGACGAAGGTGTGAAACTGGTCGGGAGGGGATTCCTGCGGCATCATGGGCAAATTTTGTATGGCAGCCCAAAGGAAGCCCCATGAATCTGCCTCCCCGTCAGCAGCAAATCCTCGAACTGGTCCGCGAACGCGGCTACGTCAGCATCGAGGAAATGGCGCAGCTATTCGTTGTCACCCCGCAAACCATCCGCCGCGACATTAATCAATTGGCGGAACTGAACCTGCTGCGCCGCTACCACGGCGGTGCAGCCTATGATTCAAGCGTTGAAAACACCGCCTACGCCATGCGCGCCGATCAGATGCGCGACGAGAAACAGCGCATCGCCGAAGCCATCGCTGCCCAGATTCCCGATCACGCCTCGCTGTTCATCAACATCGGCACCACCACCGAATCCATCGCCCGGGCGCTGCTCAATCACAACCATCTGAAGGTCATCACCAACAATCTGCATGTGGCCTCGATCCTCAGCGCCAAAGACGACTTCGAAGTCTTGATCGCCGGCGGCAACGTCAGGCGTGACGGAGGGGTGGTAGGCCAGGCCAGCGTCGACTTCATCAACCAGTTCAAGGTCGACTTCGCTCTGGTGGGCATCAGCGGGATCGATGAAGACGGCAGCCTGCTGGATTTCGATTACCAGGAAGTGCGAGTCTCCCAAGCAATCATCGCCAACGCCCGACAGGTGCTTCTGGCGGCGGACTCCAGCAAATTCGGGCGCAACGCCATGGTCAGACTGGGGCCGATCAGCCTGATCGATTGCCTGGTGACCGATCAACAGCCAGTGCCTGCCCTGGCGCAATTGCTGAGCCAGCACAAGATTCGGTTGGAAGTGGTCTGAGCTCCCCCCGAAACCCTGTGGCGAGGGGATTTATCCCCGCTGGGCTGCGCAGCAGCCCCAATACTGTCAACTCAATTTGCCTCATATACCGAGTCGCCTGGTTTTAGGGCTGCTGCGCAGCCCAGCGGGGATAAATCCCCTCGCCACAAAAGCATCTCCGACCACATCAGCGACCCGCTTCATGTTCGAAAATTTTCCTTTCAGCTTCCTTTGATCAGTATTTTCAATCGAAGACGGCTGGCTGTTGCCGTGTTTATGGGCTAGTATTTTCGCAAATGAACATTAATGTTCGAATTCAAAAATTTCGAAAAAAGAACCCGAGGCCAGCCGATGCCCACTTCTACCTTGCCTACGCCCCCTCTCGCAGAGGTTTACGACGTCGCCGTCATTGGCGGTGGGATCAACGGCGTGGGGATTGCCGCGGACGCAGCGGGGCGCGGTCTTTCGGTGTTCCTTTGCGAAAAGGACGACCTGGCCAGCCATACCTCCTCGGCCAGCAGCAAACTGATCCATGGCGGTCTGCGCTACCTCGAACATTACGAATTCCGCCTGGTGCGCGAAGCGCTGGCCGAGCGCGAAGTGCTGTTGACCAAGGCTCCGCACATCGTCAAGCAGATGCGCTTCGTATTGCCCCACCGTCCGCACTTGCGCCCCGCCTGGATGATTCGCGCCGGCCTGTTCCTCTACGATCACCTGGGCAAGCGCGAGCAACTTGCCGGTTCCAAAAGCCTGAAATTCGGCGCCGACAGCGCGCTGAAAAGCGAGATCACCAAAGGCTTTGAATACTCCGACTGCTGGGTCGACGATGCGCGACTGGTGGTGCTCAACGCCATGGCCGCCCGGGAAAAAGGCGCCCATGTCCACACTCGTACACGCTGCGTGAACGCCCGCCGCAGTAAAGGCTTGTGGCATTTGCATCTGGAACGCGCCGACGGCAGTCTGTTTTCGATCCGTGCCAAGGCGCTGGTGAATGCTGCCGGTCCATGGGTTGCCAAGTTCATTCGCGACGACCTGAAGCTGGAATCGCCTTACGGCATTCGTCTGATCCAGGGCAGCCACCTGATCGTGCCAAAACTCTACGAAGGCGAGCACGCGCACATTCTTCAAAACGAAGACCAGCGCATCGTCTTCACCATTCCGTATCTGAACCGGTTCACCTTGATCGGTACGACAGACCGCGAATACACCGGCGACCCGGCCAAAGTGGCGATCACCGAAGGCGAAACCGATTATTTGCTCAAAGTGGTCAACGCTCACTTCAAGAAGCAGATCAGCCGCGACGAAATCCTGCACAGCTATTCCGGCGTGCGTCCGTTGTGCAACGACGAATCCGACAATCCATCGGCCGTCACCCGGGATTACACCCTGGCACTCTCGGGCAGTGGCGAAGAGGCCCCGCTGCTGTCGGTGTTCGGCGGCAAGCTGACTACCTACCGCAAACTGGCCGAATCGGCCATGGCGCAATTGGCGCCGTACTTTACTCAAATGCGCCCGAGCTGGACCGCCGTAGCTACCCTCCCCGGCGGCGAAAACATGACCACCCCGCAAGCGCTGTGCTCGGCAATTCGCGACAAGTTCGACTGGGTACCGACCGAGCTCGCCCGCCGCTGGGCCACCACCTACGGCAGCCGCACCTGGCGCATGCTTGAAGGCGTGCACAGCCTCGGTGACATGGGCGAACACCTCGGTGCTGGCCTCTACACCCGGGAAGTCGACTACTTGTGCAGCGATGAATGGGCCATCGATGCCCACGACATCCTGTGGCGCCGCAGCAAGCTGGGCTTGTTCACCACCCCGGTCGAGCAGGAAAAGCTGCAGCAGTACCTGGATAAGGTCGAGCACAACCGTCGCAAGATCGAAGCGGCCTGATCGATAGCCTGCTAAACCCGAAGCCCCTGAATCCAGCGATTCAGGGGCTTTTTGCTATTTGGCCCCCGCCACAGGCCCTGTGGGAGCGGGCTTGCTCGCGAAGGCGGCGGCACATTCAACATCGTCGACTCAGTTAGACCGCTTTCGCGAGCAAGCCCGCTCCCACAGGAATCAGTGGGGCTCAAGCCATTCGGTTTTCCGAACGCGACCCTCCAGTCAATTCGGCTAACCGGATAAACAGCCTGTCGAAAACATGAAACAAAAGATTAATTACGTTTAAAAACATAAAGTTAACGACAGTCGACTGGTCTGGCACGACTCATGCTCTACACTCCCTCGAGACGAATACCTGCATGCCAACACAACAGGATCTGCCAGGTACTTCGAAGCACTCAGGGCCGACGAACCGGCTGAATAAGAAAAACAATGTCGAGGAAATATCGATGCGCATCGTTCCCCATCTCCTGGGCGCAGCCATTGCTGCCGCTCTGATCAGCACTCCGGTTTTCGCCGCCGAACTGACCGGCACGCTGAAAAAGATCAAAGAGTCCGGCGTCATCACGCTCGGG
The DNA here is from genome assembly GCF_030687835.1 of Pseudomonas hefeiensis. Classification (NCBI taxonomy): domain Bacteria; kingdom Pseudomonadati; phylum Pseudomonadota; class Gammaproteobacteria; order Pseudomonadales; family Pseudomonadaceae; genus Pseudomonas; species Pseudomonas hefeiensis. Next base: position 1,439,516 of record NZ_CP117449.1, on the reverse strand, counting down.
CATCGCGACGCTTCCATTCCGTTTTCCTACATCGCGGACGCGTCCGGCAAACCGGTCGGCTACTCCCACGACATTCAATTGAAAGTCGTCGAAGCCCTGAAAAAAGAACTGGACGTGCCGAACCTGCAGGTCAAGTACAACCTGGTTACCTCGCAAACCCGTATCCCGCTGGTGCAAAACGGCACCGTGGACCTGGAATGCGGTTCCACCACCAACAACGTCGAGCGTCAGCAACAGGTTGACTTCTCCGTGGGCATCTTCGAGATCGGCACCAAGCTGCTGGCCAAGAAAGATTCCAAGTACAAGGATTTCGCCGACCTCAAAGGCAAGAACGTCGTGACCACCGCCGGCACCACGTCCGAGCGCATCCTCAAGTCCATGAACGCCGACAAGCAAATGGGCATGAACGTGATCTCGGCCAAGGACCACGGCGAATCGTTCAACATGCTCGAAGGCGGCCGCGCCGTTGCCTTCATGATGGACGACGCCTTGCTGGCCGGTGAAATGGCCAAGGCCAAGAAACCCGCCGACTGGGCCGTGACCGGTACTCCGCAGTCCTTCGAAATCTACGGTTGCATGATGCGCAAGGGTGACGAGCCGTTCAAAAAGGCAGTCGATGACGCCATCAAGGCCACCTACGCTTCTGGCGAAATCAACAAGATCTACGAAAAATGGTTCATGCAGCCAATCCCGCCAAAAGGCCTGAACCTGAACTTCCCGATGAGCGAAGAGCTCAAGAAGCTGATCGCCGAACCGACCGACAAAGCGGCCGACGAAAAGAAATCCTGATTTCTGACTAACCTTGTCCCCTGAAGGTGCTTTTGCGCTTTCAGGGGATGGTCACTCCCTGCTGGCATATCTGGAAACACTCGAACCGGTGGCTGTCGAGCCGATCGCGTGTGCCTGACCCTCAAGGGTCGGGTGGGAATGGAGCTTCCCCAGGCGGGTATTTGCATATCGATCGATCTGAGGGGAGACCCTAATGAATTACAACTGGGACTGGGGCGTGTTCTTCAAGTCCACCGGCATCGGCAGCGAGATTTATCTCGACTGGTACGTGGCCGGCCTGGGCTGGACCATCGCCATCGCCGTCGTGGCCTGGATCATCGCCCTACTGCTGGGCTCGGTCCTGGGCGTGATGCGCACCGTACCGAACCGCCTGGTGTCGGGTATCGCCACCGGCTACGTGGAACTGTTTCGTAACGTGCCGCTGCTGGTTCAGCTGTTCATCTGGTACTTCCTGGTGCCCGACCTGCTGCCTGCGGACCTGCAGGAATGGTACAAGCAGGACCTGAACCCCACGACCTCGGCCTACCTGAGCGTCGTCGTGTGCCTGGGCCTGTTCACCGCCGCCCGGGTCTGCGAACAGGTTCGCACCGGTATCCAGGCGCTGCCACGCGGCCAGGAAGCCGCAGCCAGGGCCATGGGCTTCAAGTTGCCGCAGATCTACTGGAACGTCCTGCTGCCCCAGGCCTACCGGATCATCATTCCGCCGCTTACCTCGGAATTCTTGAACGTCTTCAAGAACTCCTCCGTAGCCTCGCTGATCGGTCTGATGGAATTGCTTGCACAGACCAAACAGACTGCCGAGTTCTCCGCCAACCTGTTCGAAGCCTTCACCCTGGCGACGCTGATCTACTTCACCCTGAACATGAGCCTGATGCTGCTCATGCGCATGGTCGAGAAGAAAGTCGCGGTGCCCGGCCTGATCTCCGCGGGGGGTAAATAATGGAACTCGACTTCACAGGCATCATCCCGGCCATTCCCGGTTTGTGGAACGGCATGCTGATGACCCTCAAGCTGATGGCCCTGGGTGTGGTTGGCGGGATCATCCTGGGGACGATCCTGGCGCTGATGCGCCTGTCCCACAACAAGCTGATCTCCAGCATCGCCGGCGCCTACGTCAACTACTTCCGCTCGATCCCGCTGCTGCTGGTCATCACCTGGTTCTACCTGGCGGTGCCGTTCGTGCTGCGCTGGATCACTGGCGAAGACACACCGATCGGTGCGTTCGGTTCCTGCGTCGTGGCGTTCATGATGTTCGAGGCGGCGTACTTCTGCGAAATCGTGCGGGCCGGCGTGCAGTCGATCCCCAAGGGCCAGATGGGCGCCGCCCAGGCGCTGGGCATGAACTATGGCCAGACCATGCGCCTGATCATCCTGCCCCAGGCGTTCCGCAAGATGACCCCGTTGCTGTTGCAACAAAGCATCATCCTGTTTCAGGACACCTCGCTGGTCTACACGGTTGGCCTGGTGGACTTCCTCAATGCTTCGCGAGCCAATGGCGACATCATCGGCCGCTCCCATGAGTTCCTGATCGTCGCAGGTCTCGTGTACTTCACAATCAGCTTTGCCGCCTCGCTGCTGGTCAAGCGTCTGCAAAAAAGGTTCGCCGTATGATCTCTATCAAGAACATCAACAAGTGGTATGGGGACTTCCAGGTACTGACCAATTGCAGCACCGAGGTCAGCAAGGGTGAAGTTGTGGTGGTGTGCGGCCCGTCGGGTTCGGGCAAGTCCACGCTGATCAAGTGCGTGAACGCCCTGGAGCCGTTCCAGGAAGGTGACGTCGTGGTCGACGGCACGTCCATCGCCGACCCGAAGACCAACCTGCCAAAACTGCGCTCGCGCGTCGGCATGGTGTTCCAGCACTTCGAGCTGTTCCCACACCTGACCATCACCGAAAACCTGACCATCGCGCAGATCAAGGTGCTGGGCCGCAGCAAGGAAGAAGCCACCCAGAAAGGCCTGCAACTGCTTGAGCGGGTCGGTCTGTCGGCCCATGCCCACAAGCACCCGGGCCAGCTCTCCGGCGGCCAACAGCAGCGCGTGGCGATTGCCCGTGCCCTGGCGATGGACCCGATCGTGATGCTGTTCGACGAACCGACCTCGGCCCTTGACCCGGAAATGGTCAACGAAGTGCTCGACGTGATGGTGCAACTGGCCCACGAAGGCATGACCATGATGTGCGTGACCCACGAAATGGGCTTCGCCCGCAAAGTGGCAAACCGGGTGATCTTCATGGACCAGGGCCAGATCATCGAAGACTGCGAGAAGGAAGAGTTCTTCGGCGACATCAGCGCCCGCTCCGAACGTGCGCAGCACTTCCTTGAGAAAATCCTGCAGCACTAAACAACACCGCTCCCCCCTGTGGGAGCGGGCTTGCTCGCGAAAGCGGTGGTTCAGCTTGCATCAATGTTGAATGTGCCGCCGCTTCGCGAGCAAGCCCGCTCCCACAGTGGTCCTGTGTTGGCTTATGGATTTGCGTTGTGGTTGACCCAAGGCTTCTGTGATGAAATGCGACCCCACTCTCTATCGCGCCGCGCCGCCATCACTTGCCGTGAAGCCCCGTCTGATTCGCCATTTGTTTCTGCCGCCGCTGGTCATTGCCCTGATGATCGGCCTGGGTTACCTCGGCTTCTGGATCAGTGAGCACTACGGTATTCGCAGTCTGGGCGAGAACGGTGAGCGCCAGCTGGAGCTGCACGCCCGTGCGGTCGAGAGCGAGATCAGCAAGTACACCTACCTGCCGAGCCTGCTGGAGCTTGAGTCCAGCGTTTCGAAACTGCTCGATGACCCGACGCCCGAGCACCGCAAGACTGTCAACGAATACCTCGAAGGCCTGAATCGGCGCAGCCGCAGTCGGGCCGTGTACGTGATGGACACCACAGGCCGGGTCATGGCGACCAGCAACTGGCGCGACGTCGACAGTTACCTGGGTGAAGACCTGTCCTTTCGCGCCTATTTCCAGAACGCCGTACGCGGCCAACCGGGGCGCTTCTATGGCATCGGCAGCACCAGCGGCGAGCCTGGCTACTACCTGGCCCATGGCCTGGAACAACAGGGCAAGATCATCGGCGTCGCGGTGGTCAAAGTGCGCCTCGAAGCCATGGAAGAGCGCTGGCAGCGCGCGCGCCTGGAAGCCTTCGTCAGCGACGAGAATGGCATCATCATTTTGTCCAGTGATCCGGCGCGCCGGCTCAAGTCCGTGCGACCGCTGAGCGACGAAACCAAGGAACGCCTGGCCCGCAGCCTGCAATATTACTGGTTCCCACTGAACGAGCTGATTCCCCTGGCTCGGGAACGGCTGGCTGAAGGCATGGAGAAACTGACCTTCCCGGCCAACGCCGAACTGGTGTCCGACGAACGGGCCATCAGTTACCTGTCACAGACCCGCCCCTTGAGCGACACACCCTGGAATTTCACCCTGCTGACGCCACTTGAAGACCTGCGTCGCCAGGCGATCAACCAGGGCATCCTGGTGGCCGTGGCCTTCGCGCTGGTGGCGTTCCTGCTGATCGCCTGGAACGAGCGGCGCAAGGTTATCGCCACCCGTCTCGCCGCCCGGGAAGCCTTGCAGGAAGCCAACAACCAGCTCGAACGTCGGATTACCGAACGCACCACCGACCTGCGGGCCAGCAACGAACGGCTCAAGGGTCAGATCCGCGAACGGCGGCAGGCCGAAGAGACATTGCGCCGGGCCCAGGACGAACTGGTGCAGGCCGGTAAACTCGCCGCCATCGGCCAAATGTCCACCAGCATCGCCCATGAACTCAACCAGCCGCTGGCCGCGCTGCGCACCTTGTCCGGCAATACCGTACGCTTCCTGGAGCGTGGCCAGCTGGATATCGCCAGCGCCAACCTCAAGACCATCAACGACCTGATCGACCGCATGGGCCGGATCACTGCCAGCCTGCGCTCCTTTGCCCGGCGCGGGGACGACCAGGGCCGGGCCAGCCTCGGCAAGGCGGTCGAAGCCGCCCTGCAACTGCTGGGCGGCCGCCTCGAAAGCCTGAACGTCGAAGTGCATGCCGGTTTCGACGATGTACAGGTGCAGATCGACCAGACGCGCCTTGAGCAGATCCTGGTGAACCTGATCGGCAACGCCCTGGACGCCATGCAGACCCAACCCGAGCCGCGGCTGTGGCTTGAAGGCAACACCGCTGATGGCAAATATCGCCTGCGGGTGCGGGACAACGGCCATGGCATCGATCCCGAGGCGCGCAAGCATTTGTTCGAACCGTTCTTTACCACAAAACCCGGCGAACAGGGCCTGGGCCTGGGCCTGACCCTCTCGGCGAGCCTGGCCGCCGCTGCGGGCGGGCATCTGGGCGTCGAGCATCCGGCCGAAGGTGGAACCACGTTTGCCCTCAGTTTACCGTTGGTAAGCCCTTTACCTGCCGAGCAACCATGAACCACGACCTGAGCGTATTGATCGTCGAAGACGACCCCCATGTCCTGCTGGGTTGCCAGCAGGCCCTGTCCCTGGAAGACATTCCCTGCATCGGCGTGGGCAGCGCCGAAGAGGCCCTGGAGCGGGTCGGCGATGACTTTGCCGGCATCGTCATCAGCGACATTCGCCTGCCGGGCATCGATGGCCTGGAACTGCTGACCCGCCTCAAGGCCCGGGACCGCAGCCTGCCGGTGGTGCTGATCACCGGCCACGGGGACATCTCCATGGCCGTCGGCGCCATGCAAAACGGCGCCTATGACTTCATGGAGAAACCCTTCTCCCCCGAACGTCTGGTGGACGTCGCCCGCCGCGCCCTGGAGCAGCGCAGCCTGGCCCGGGAGGTTTCATCGCTGCGTCGGCAACTGGCCGAACGCGACTCTCTGGAAGGCCGGATTATCGGCCGCTCACCGGCCATGCAACACCTTCGAGAACTGATCGCCAACGTGGCCGACACCTCGGCCAACGTGCTGATCGAAGGCGAAACCGGCACTGGCAAGGAACTGGTCGCGCGCTGCCTGCACGATTTCAGTCGGCGCCATAGCAAACAATTCGTCGCGCTTAACTGCGGCGGGCTGCCGGAAAACCTCTTCGAAAGCGAGATTTTCGGCCACGAGGCCAACGCTTTTACCGGCGCTGGCAAACGGCGGATCGGCAAGATCGAGCACGCCGACGGCGGCACGCTGTTCCTCGATGAAGTGGAAAGCATGCCCCTGCCCTTGCAGATCAAGTTGCTGCGAGTGTTGCAGGAACGCACCCTCGAGCGCCTGGGTTCGAACCAGAGCGTGGCCGTGGATTGCCGGGTCATTGCCGCCACCAAGTCCGACTTGGACGAACTGGGCCGGGCCGGGCAGTTTCGCAGCGACTTGTATTACCGCCTCAACGTGGTGACCCTGGAACTGCCGCCACTGCGCGAGCGCCGCGAAGACATTCTGCAACTGTTCGAGCATTTTCTGCAGCAATCGTCCCTGCGCTTCGACCGTACGGTGCCGGAGCTGGACAACCAGACGCTGTCCAACCTGATGAGCCACGACTGGCCGGGCAACGTGCGGGAACTGCGCAACGTCGCCGAGCGCTATGCACTCGGCCTGCCGGCCTTCAAGAAGTCGGGGGCCAGCGGCGCCAGCCAGGGTCTGGCCTTCGCCGAAGCGGTGGAAGCCTTCGAACGCAACCTGCTGGTGGACGCCCTGCAACGCAGCGGTGGCAACCTGACCCAGGCCAGTCTCGAACTGGGCATGGCCAAGACCACACTGTTCGACAAAGTCAAAAAATATGGCCTGAGCCATTAACCTGGGGCGGTAGACCTGTGGACCTGATTTTCAAAGCAGCGCTGGGTGCAGCCGTGGTGGTGATCCTGGCGATGCTCGCCAAGACCAAAAATTATTACATCGCCGGGCTGGTGCCGTTGTTCCCGACCTTCGCCCTGATCGCCCACTACATTGTTGGCAAGGGCCGGTCGGTGGACGACCTGAAGACCACCATCGTGTTTGGCATGTGGTCAATCATTCCGTACTTCGTGTACCTGGCGACCCTGTATGTAATGGTCGACCGGATGCGCCTTGAGGCTTCGCTGGCCGTGGCGGCGGTGGCGTGGCTGATGGCGGCGACGGTGCTGGTCAGCGTGTGGATGAGAATCCACAGCTGACCCCGTAGGAGCGCCTACCCAAACCAGTGGCTCAATAACCGACGGTAAAGCGCTGGCGCGAAAACTGCGGCGTCTCCACTTCATCGATCATTGCAATGGCGTAATCGGCAAAGCTGATCCAGCTACGCCCGGTGGCGTCGAACAGCAGGTGATCCTTGCCAATACGGAACTGACCGGTGCGCTCGGTCTCGACGAACTCCGCCGAGGGCGAGAGGAAGGTCCAGTCCAGGTCCTGTTCCTTGAGCAGCACATCCAGGAACAATGCACCGGCGCTGGCTTCGGCGAGGTATTCCTCCGGGAAGCCCTCGCTGTCGATCACGCGGCTATTGTCCGGCAGCAGCAACGAACCGGCCCCGCCCACCACCAGCAAGCGCTTGACCCCAGCGGCTTTGACTGGGGCGATGAGCTTGTCGGCCGGCACGGTGGCGAAATGGGCGGCGCAGATCACCACATCATGACCGGCTACCGCCGCGGTCAACGCCTCGCTGTCCAATACATCCAACTGCTGGCTGACCACACCGGCCCTGTCACCGATCTTGGCCGTGTTGCGGGCAATGGCCGTCACGCTGTGACCACGGCGCAAGGCCTCTTCCAGCAATTGGCTGCCAGCACGCCCGGTGGCGCCGATGATTGCGATTTTGCTCATGGTGTTCTCCATTGGTTAGCGATGTTGAAATACAGGCTCTTGTGGCGAGGGGATTTATCCCCGCTGGGCTGCGTAACAGCCCTATAGCTGACATTGAGGTTTATCAGACGGAGCGCTTCGCCTGTTTTGGGGTTGCTGCGCAACCCAGCGGGGATAAATCCCCTCGCCACAACGGTGCTCTGATCAAAGATCGGTATTCACCACTTCATCTCGCCCTTCGCCACCTTGGCACTCAGTTCCAGGGAGCTGTCTTCACCCAGGTCCGGATAGCGTAGTTTCATGGCGCTGATCAGCGCGGCGGAGTCCTTGGCCTTGGCGGTTTCCTCGTCGAAGGCCTTGATGTAGTCGGCGGTAAATTTCACCGGAGCCAGGGACCGGGCACTTTCACCCAAGTAATGGCCCGGTATCACTGTGTTCGGTTGCAGTTGTTCAATGCTGTCCAGCGTCGCCAGCCAGTCCTTGTGGGACTGCGGCGTCTGCGTGTCGGCCATCCAGACGTGAATGTTCTCGGCCACCACCACGCCGCCTACCACGGCCTTGATCGACGGGATCCACACGAAGCTGCGGTCCGGTTGCGGGCCATCAAGACCGATGACCTGCAAGCGCTTGCCCTCCAGGGTCAGACTGTCGCCCTGGAGTACCTGAGGCACAATCGCTTTAGTCGGCGCATCGGCCTTGAGGATCGGCCCCCAATATTTCAACTTGCCGTCCATGGGTGTGCTTGATGTGTTCGACGGTCGGCGCAGACGCCAGCACCTTGGCATCCGGGAACGCGGCGGTCAGGGTTTCCAGACCGAAATAGTAGTCGGGATCGCCGTGGCTGATGTAAATCGTGGTCAATTGTTTGCCGCTGGCGCGGATTTTCTCCACCAACTGTTCGGCCTGGGACTTGCCGAATTGGGCGTCCACCAGGATCACCTCTTTTTCTCCGCTGACCAATACCGAGGTCACCGGGAAAACTGCCGCCGCGCCGGGGTTGTAGACATCCAGCGCAAGCTCGGCAGCCCAGGTGTTGGCCGCCAAAACCATCGAAGCGCTTGCCAGCAGCAGACGCTTGAATAAGGTGGATCCGATCATGTTGTGCTCCGTTGTGCAAAAGCCCGATTGGGAATGAACGGAGCTTAGTGACCTGACTCGTTTCAAAAAATGCGATGCTTGGACATAGTTTGTTTCTGAAATCGGGCAAATCATGGATCGTCTACAAGCAATGCAAGTGTTCGTCGCCGTGGTGGAACTGGGCAGTCAGTCGGCGGCGGCCGAGCACCTGGACCTGTCACGACCGGTGGTTTCACGGTATCTGGCGGAACTGGAAGACTGGGTCGGTGCCCGGCTGATGCACCGCACCACCCGCAAGCTGAGCCTGACGGCTGCGGGTTTGGAAACCCTGCCGCGCTGTCGGCAGATGCTGGAATTGTCCGGCGACATGCAGGCCGCCGTCAGTACGCCGCACGACGCGCCACGGGGCATGCTGCGCATCAGCGCCAGCACCTCGTTCGGCCAGGCCCAATTGGCGGTGGCCATGGCCGAGTTCGTCAGGCGCTATCCAGGGGTCAGCATCGACCTGCAAATGCTCGATCGCACCGTGAACCTGGTGGACGAACGCATCGACCTGGCGATCCGCATGAGCAACGACCTTGACCCGAACCTGATTGCCCGGCGCCTGACGGTCTGCCGTTCGGTGATCTGCGCCTCGCCGCGGTATCTGCGTGAGCATTCGACACCGCTGCGCGTGGAAGACCTGAGCCGGCACAACTGCCTGACCCACTCCTACGTCGGCAAGAGCTTGTGGCATTTCGAGCAGGACGGCGAGCAGGTCTCGGTGCCGGTGCAGGGCAACATCAGCGCCAACGAAGCCAGCACGCTCCTACAGACAACGATTGCTGGTGCCGGCGTGGCGATGCTGCCCAGCTACCAGGCCGGCGCTCACATCAAGAATGGCGAACTGACCCGACTGCTGCCCCACGCCGAACCGCGCCGGATGAACATGTACGCAGTGTATGCCTCACGCAAACACATGCCGTCGGCGCTGCGCAGCCTGCTGGATTTTTTGGTGCTCAGATTCCCCGAAACGCCGGAGTGGGATGTGGGGTTGTAAACCCTGGCCTCACCGAGATCTCCTTGTGGGAGCGGGCTTGCTCGCGAAGACGTAGTGTCAGCCAACTAGATGTCGACTGATACACCGCTTTCGCGAGCAAGCCCGCTCCCACAGGGGGTCACCGTCGCTCTCAAGTACCGCACCAGGATTTCACCAATAGCCCGCCCCAAGGCATACTTGCCACCCTCCGCATTCCAGAACCCAGAACCGCCCCATGCGTATCCACGTCAGTTTCATCGACCGCGTCGGCATTACCCAGGAAGTCCTGGCCTTGCTCGGTGGGCGCAATCTCAATCTGGATGCGGTGGAGATGGTGCCGCCCAACGTCTACATCGACGCCCCGACCCTCAGCCCGCAGGTGCTGGACGAATTACGCGAGGCGCTGTTCAGCGTGCGGGGCGTGCAGGCGGTTACCGTGGTGGACATCCTGCCGGGCCAGCGTCGGCACTTGCAGCTCGATGCCCTGCTCGCGGCCATGACCGACCCGGTGCTGGCCCTGGACAGCGCTGGCAACGTATTGCTGGCCAATCCGGCGCTGATCGCCCTCTATGGGCGTGAACCGACCGGGGAAAGCGTGGCCGAGCTGTTCGGTGACAAAGCACTGCTGGGTAGCCTGCTAGAGAACGGCTTCCGTCTGCCGCTGCGGGAAATCACCCTCAACGGCCAGACCTTGATGCTGGACGCCACGCCCATCACGAACGCCGGTGCGTTGCTGACCCTCTATCAGCCAAATCGCATCGGCGAACGCCTGTCCGCGCTGCACCACGACCACGCCGAAGGGTTTGACGCGCTGCTGGGCGAATCCCCGGCGATCCGCACCCTCAAGGCCCGGGCCCAGCGAGTGGCAACTCTGGATGCGCCTTTGCTGATCCAGGGCGAAACTGGCACCGGCAAAGAGCTGGTGGCCCGGGCGTGTCACGCCATCAGTGCCCGTCACGGCGCGCCGTTCCTGGCCCTGAACTGCGCCGCGCTGCCGGAAAACCTCGCCGAAAGCGAACTGTTCGGCTACGCCCCCGGCGCCTTCACTGGTGCGCAACGGGGTGGCAAGCCCGGGCTGATGGAACTGGCGAACCAGGGCACGGTATTTCTCGATGAAATCGGCGAGATGTCACCCTACCTGCAAGCCAAGCTGCTGCGATTCTTGAACGATGGCAGCTTCCGCCGGGTCGGCGGCGACCGGGAAATCAAGGTTAACGTGCGTATCCTCAGTGCGACCCACCGCAACCTGGAAAAAATGGTCAGCGAAGGCTCGTTCCGCGAAGACCTGTTCTATCGCCTGAACGTACTCAACGTCGAAGTCCCGCCGCTGCGTGAGCGTGGCCAGGACATCTTGCTGCTGGCGCGCTACTTCATGCAGCAGGCCTGTGCGCAGATCCAGCGCCCGGTCTGCCGCCTGGCGCCCGGCACCTACCCGGCGCTGCTGGGCAACCGCTGGCCGGGCAATGTGCGGCAACTGCAGAACGTGATCTTCCGCGCCGCAGCCATTTGCGAGAGCAGCCTGGTGGACATTGGCGACCTGGACATTGCCGGCACTTCCGTGGCGCGCCAGGGTGATGTGGAAGTCGAGAGCCTTGAGCAAGCCGTGGAAGCCTTCGAAAAACACCTGCTCGAAAGCCTCTACGTCAACTACCCCTCCACCCGCCAGCTCGCCAGCCGCCTGCAAACCTCCCATACCGCGATTGCCCATCGGTTGCGCAAGTACGGGATTTCCGGCAAGCCTTAGCTTTACTCGCCCCCCTGTGGGTGCGGGCTTGCTCGCGAAAGCGGTGTGTCAGCTAATAGGATATCGACTGGCACACCGCTTTCGCGAGCAAGCCCGCTCCCACAAGGGTTCTGGGTTGTGGTCAAAAATCGCGTCAAAAACGACCTCCATCTGTACTGAAAGCGCTACAGCGGAACGATATCGATACACTTGCCGCTAAGCGGCGCCGCGCAAGGCTTTGATCCCACAACGATTTTTTCCGGGCGCATAGCTGTAGCGATTTCGCTACAGATCAATACACATTGCTTTCGATAAAAACAATCAACTCATTGATACATAAGGATTTATTAGCATTGGCCGCATTCTTGCTAAGGATATAACCATTCGGCCGGGCCAAGCCCCGCGCCTTTCTTCGCGTCCACCAGACGAATCTGGCCCCAGGAGTTTCCATGAGCGAGTTGCGTTTCACTGAAGATCACGAATGGCTGCGCACTGAAGCCGACGGCAGCGTTACCGTCGGTATTACCGCGTTTGCCCAGAACGCCTTGGGCGATGTGGTCTATGTTCAGTTACCGGAACTGCAAAGCTACGCCAAGGGTGATGAAGCCTCTACCGTGGAATCGGTGAAAGCCGCCAGCGGTGTGTACATGCCGCTGGACGGTGAAGTGCTGGAAGTGAACCCGGCCCTGGAAAGCAACCCGGAACTGGTCAACGAAGATCCGCTGGGCGAAGGCTGGTTTTTCCGATTCAAACCCGCCGACGCCAGCCAAGTTGGCCAACTGCTGAATCAGGACGCCTATGACCGTCTGATCAAAGCCAACGCCGAAGCCTGAGGAGCGCACCATGACCGTTAATCTCGGCACCGCCAACGAATTCATCGCCCGCCACATCGGCCCTCGGGCCAGCGACGAGCAAGCCATGCTCGAACGCCTGGGCTACGACTCCCTGGAAGCTTTGAGCGCCAGCGTCATTCCCGAATCCATCAAGGGCACCAGCGTGCTGGACATGGGCGACGGCCAGAGTGAAGCCGCTGCACTGGCCTCGATCAAAGCCATCGCCGGCAAGAACCAGTTGTTCAAGACCTACATCGGCCAGGGCTACTACAATTGCCACACACCAGCGCCGATCCTGCGCAACCTGCTGGAAAACCCGGCCTGGTACACCGCCTACACCCCTTACCAGCCGGAAATTTCCCAGGGCCGTCTCGAAGCACTGCTGAACTTCCAGACCCTGATCAGCGACCTCACCGGTCTGCCGATCGCCAACGCATCCTTGCTGGACGAAGCCACCGCCGCCGCCGAGGCCATGACCTTCTGCAAGCGCCTGAGCAAGAACAAGGGCAGCAATGCTTTCTTCGCCTCCCGCCATTGCCACCCGCAAACCCTCGACGTGCTGCGCACCCGTGCCGAGCCCTTGGGCATCGACGTGGTCGTGGGCGACGAGCGCGAACTGACCGATGTCAGCAGTTTCTTCGGCGCGCTGTTGCAATACCCGGCCAGCAACGGTGACCTGTTCGATTACCGCGAACTGACCGAACGCTTCCACGCCGCCAACGCCCTGGTCGCCGTTGCCGCAGACCTGCTGGCCCTGACCCTGCTAGCTGCGCCGGGTGAATTCGGCGCCGACGTGGCCATCGGCAGCGCCCAGCGCTTCGGCGTACCGCTGGGCTTTGGCGGTCCACACGCGGCGTACTTCTCCACCAAGGATGCCTTCAAGCGCGATATGCCAGGGCGTCTGGTGGGTGTTTCCGTGGACCGTTTCGGCAAGCCGGCCTTGCGCCTGGCGATGCAGACCCGCGAACAACACATCCGCCGCGAGAAAGCCACGAGCAACATTTGCACCGCTCAGGTCTTGCTGGCCAACATCGCCAGCATGTACGCGGTGTATCACGGCCCTAAAGGTCTGGCACAGATCGCCAACCGCATCCACCACCTCACCGCGACCCTCGCCAAGGGCTTGGGCGCATTGGGCCTGGCTGTCGAGCAGGACAGCTTTTTCGACACCCTGACCCTGCACACCGGCGCGCAAACCGCCGCCCTGCACGACAAGGCGCGTGCCCAGCGCATCAACCTGCGCGTGGTGGACGCTGAACGCCTGGGCCTGTCCCTGGACGAAACCACCTGCCAGGCTGACGTCGAAACGCTGTGGAGCCTGTTGGCCGACGGCAAGGCGCTGCCGGACTTCGCCGCCCTGGCCACCACCGTGCAAAGCCGTATCCCGGCCGAGCTGGTGCGCCAGTCGGCGATCCTCAGCCACCCGGTGTTCAACCGCTATCACTCCGAAACCGAGCTGATGCGCTACCTGCGCAAGCTCGCCGACAAGGACCTGGCCCTGGATCGCACCATGATCCCACTGGGTTCCTGCACCATGAAGCTCAACGCCGCCAGCGAAATGATCCCGGTGACCTGGGCCGAGTTCGGCGCCCTGCACCCGTTCGCCCCCGCCGAGCAGAGCGCCGGCTACCAGCAACTGACCGACGAACTGGAAGCCATGCTCTGCGCCGCCACCGGTTACGACGCGGTGTCGTTGCAACCCAACGCCGGTTCCCAGGGGGAATACGCTGGCCTGCTGGCAATCCGTGCCTATCACCAGAGCCGTGGTGAAGACCGTCGCGATATCTGCCTGATCCCATCGTCGGCCCACGGCACCAACCCGGCCACCGCCAACATGGCCGGCATGCGTGTGGTCGTGACCGCCTGCGATGCGCGCGGCAACGTCGACATCGAGGACCTGCGGGCCAAGGCCACCGAGCACCGCGAGCACCTCGCGGCGCTGATGATCACCTATCCGTCCACCCACGGTGTGTTCGAAGAAGGCATCCGCGAAATCTGCGGCATCATTCATGACAACGGCGGCCAGGTGTACATCGACGGCGCCAACATGAACGCCATGGTCGGCCTCTGCGCGCCGGGCAAGTTCGGCGGCGACGTGTCGCACCTGAACCTGCACAAGACCTTCTGCATTCCTCACGGTGGTGGCGGCCCGGGCGTCGGCCCGATCGGCGTCAAATCCCACCTGGCACCGTTCCTGCCGGGTCACGCCAACATGACGCGCAAGGAAGGCGCGGTGTGCGCAGCGCCATTTGGCAGCGCCAGCATCCTGCCGATCACCTGGATGTACATCCGCATGATGGGTGGCGCGGGCCTCAAGCGTGCGTCGCAACTGGCGATCCTCAACGCCAACTACATTGCCCGTCGTCTGGAAGAACACTACCCAGTGCTCTACTCCGGCAGCAACGGCCTGGTGGCCCACGAATGTATCCTCGACCTGCGCCCGCTCAAGGACAGCAGCGGCATCAGTGTCGATGACGTGGCCAAGCGCCTGATCGACTTCGGTTTCCACGCCCCGACCATGTCGTTCCCGGTGGCCGGCACGCTGATGATCGAGCCGACCGAAAGCGAATCCAAGGAAGAGCTGGACCGCTTCTGCGACGCCATGATCTGCATCCGCGAAGAAATCCGCGCGGTGGAAAACGGCAGCCTGGACAAAGACGACAACCCACTGAAAAACGCCCCCCACACCGCAGCGGAAATCGTTGGCGAGTGGACCCACCCCTATAGCCGCGAACAAGCGGTGTACCCGGTGGCGTCGTTGATCGACGGCAAATACTGGCCGCCGGTAGGCCGGGTCGACAACGTGTTCGGCGACCGCAACCTGGTCTGCGCCTGCCCGTCGATCGAAAGCTACGCTTGACCTAGTGAGAGGGGCGGGTTTGCCCGCCCTCTCAACAACACCGCATATCCCCTTGTGGGAGCGGGCTTGCTCGCGAAGGCGGTGTGTCAGCCAAGTAGATGTCGACTGACACACCGCCTTCGCGAGCAAGCCCGCTCCCACAGGGGATCCATGTCAGACCTTCAACCGTCGATCCTCATAAAAAGAAACCGGAGAAACACCATGTCGTTAAGCGTGTTCGACCTGTTCAAAATCGGCATCGGCCCCTCCAGTTCCCATACCGTCGGCCCAATGCGTGCCGCAGCCCGTTTCGTCGAAGGGCTGCGTCGTGACGACCTGCTCAACGCCACCGCCAGCATCAAGGTCGAGCTCTACGGCTCACTCGGCGCCACCGGCAAAGGCCACGGCAGTGACAAGGCCGTGCTGCTGGGTCTGGAAGGCGAGCATCCGGATACCGTCGACACCGAAACGGTCGACGCCCGCTTGCGAGAGATTCGCAGCAACGGACGCCTGAACCTGCTGGGTGAGCATTGCATTGAATTCAACGAAAAACTGCACTTGGCGATGATTCGCAAGCCGCTGCCCTTTCACCCCAATGGCATGATTTTCCGCGCCTTCGACGCGGCGGGCCTGCAGGTGCGCAGCCGCGAGTATTACTCGGTGGGCGGTGGTTTTGTCGTCGACGAAAGCGCTGCCGGCGCCGACCGTATCGTCGAAGATGCCACCCCTCTGACCTTCCCGTTCAAAAGCGCCAAGGACTTGTTGAACCACTGCACCACCTATGGTTTGTCCATCAGCCAACTGATGCTGACCAACGAAAGTGCCTGGCGCCCCGAAGCCGAAACCCGCGCCGGCCTGCTGAAAATCTGGCAGGTGATGCAGGATTGCGTGGCGGCCGGGTGCCGCAACGAAGGCATCCTGCCGGGCGGGCTGAAGGTCAAGCGCCGGGCAGCGGCGCTGCACCGCCAGTTGTGCAAGAACCCCGAAGCTGCGCTGCGCGACCCGCTGTCGGTGCTGGACTGGGTCAACCTGTATGCTCTGGCCGTCAACGAAGAAAATGCCTACGGCGGCCGCGTCGTCACCGCCCCGACCAACGGCGCGGCGGGAATCATCCCGGCCGTGCTGCATTACTACATGCGCTTCATCCCTGGGGCCAATGAAGACGGTGTCGTGCGATTCCTGCTGACCGCTGCCGCCATCGGCATCCTGTACAAGGAAAACGCCTCCATCTCCGGCGCCGAGGTCGGCTGCCAGGGAGAAGTCGGCGTGGCCTGTTCCATGGCCGCCGGCGCCCTGTGCGAAGTGCTGGGCGGAACCGTGCAGCAGGTGGAAAACGCCGCCGAAATCGGCATGGAACACAACCTCGGCCTGACCTGCGACCCCATCGGCGGCCTGGTGCAAGTGCCGTGCATCGAGCGCAATGCCATGGGCTCGGTGAAAGCCATCAATGCGGTGCGCATGGCCATGCGCGGCGACGGGCATCACTTCGTCTCCCTCGACAAAGTCATCCGCACCATGCGCCAGACCGGTGCCGACATGAAAAGCAAATACAAGGAGACCGCCCGCGGCGGTCTGGCGGTCAACATCATCGAATGCTGATGCGCTTGCCTCACTTCTACATTTTTTCCAGGAGCTGATATGTCCACCGAACAATTGCTGAAGACCCCATTGCACGCCCTGCACCTCGAACTCGGCGCCCGCATGGTGCCGTTCGCCGGCTATGACATGCCGGTGCAATACCCATTGGGCGTGATGAAAGAACACCAACACACTCGCGATCAAGCCGGGCTGTTCGACGTGTCCCACATGGGCCAGATCCGCCTGAGCGGCGCAGACGCCGCCAAAGCCTTGGAAACCCTGGTGCCGGTGGACATCATCGACCTGCCGGTGGGCATGCAGCGCTATGCCATGTTCACCCACGAAAACGGCGGCATCCTCGACGACCTGATGGTCGCCAACCTGGGCAACGACGAGCTGTTCCTGGTGGTCAACGCGGCCTGCAAGGATCAGGACCTGGCCCACCTGCGCGCCCATATCGGCAACCAGTGCAGCATCGAGCCACTGTTCGAAGCCCGCGCCCTGCTCGCCCTGCAAGGCCCGGCCGCCGTCACCGTGCTTGCACGCCTGGCGCCAGACGTGGCGAAGATGACCTTCATGCAGTTCCAACGCGTCATGCTGCTGGGCATGGACTGCTTTGTCAGCCGTTCGGGCTACACCGGTGAAGACGGTTTCGAAATCTCCGTACCCGCCGCTGGTGCCGAAAAACTGGCCCGTGCCCTGCTGGCCGAACCGGAAGTGGCCGCCATCGGTCTCGGCGCCCGCGACTCCCTGCGCCTGGAAGCCGGCCTGTGCCTTTACGGCCACGACATGAACACCGAGACGACCCCGATCGAAGCCAGCCTGCTGTGGGCTATCTCCAAGGTCCGCCGCGCCGATGGCGCCCGGGCCGGTGGTTTCCCGGGGGCAGAAACCGTGTTCGCCCAGCAGCAGAGCGGTGTGAGCCGCAAACGCGTCGGCCTGCTGCCCCAGGAACGCACACCCGTGCGCGAAGGCGCAGAGCTGGTCAATGACGCGGGTGAAATCATCGGAGCCGTGTGCAGCGGCGGTTTCGGCCCATCGCTGGGCGGCCCTCTAGCGATGGGTTATCTAAATAGTGCATATGTCGCACTGGACACACCCGTTTGGGCCATGGTGCGTGGGAAAAAGGTGCCTTTGCTTGTAAGCAAAATGCCATTCGTCCCGCAACGCTACTACCGTGGCTGATTGACTGTTTCCATACGTAACGCGGCTACGTTATACGTGCACTAATGTGTAACGTAACCGCCATAAAAAGGTGCATCTATTCGATATTGAAATTGCACCTATAACGTTGAAAACAATTGAACTAGCCTATCGAATAAGCCCAAGCCCGCAGCACCTGTAAATACCAGAATGCTGAGCAAATACGGGGCCTTCAGAGGGGGTTGTTTTTTTGTTCATAGTTGGCGTAAAGTTTGATCACTGTGTTTGCATGGGTCGCTTGGAATCGTGACCTGGGCAGTAGCTTATGAAGTTCGCTACATCCCGCTCGACGTCTCTTACTTTCCTGCAACCCAGCCCCAGTACTCTTTCATGTGAAAGAGGCTGTCATTAATTTAGCGTCAAGGAAATAAGAAAATGGCTGAGCGTCAGAGCGGTACCGTCAAGTGGTTCAACGACGAGAAAGGTTTTGGTTTTATCACGCCTGAAAGCGGTCCGGATCTGTTCGTGCATTTCCGCGCCATTCAGGGCAACGGCTTCAAGAGCCTGAAAGAAGGCCAGAAAGTCACTTTCGTTGCTGTGCAGGGCCAGAAAGGCATGCAGGCTGACGAGGTTCTAGCCGAAGGCTAAGCTTGCGAGAAACTAAAAAGCCCCTGATTGATATCAGGGGCTTTTTTATGGGCGTAAATCCGTAAAATGGCTTCTTTTTCGTCCGAGACTGTCATGCCCAAACACCTGCTCATCCCGCAAGGCGAGTTCCCTCCCGTCGGCCTGGGCCGTCGCCTGGCCGCGATGTTTTATGACTTTTTGCTGTGCACGGCCCTGCTGATCGTCACCGGCGGCGTCTACAAGATGATTCAGATGGCGATCCTCGGCGAAGAAAAAATGCGCGCCCTCACCGACGCCGGCGCACTGGACGGCGACCCGCTGCTGTCTACCGTGCTGCTTTTCGTGCTGTTCGGCTTCTTCGCCAAATTCTGGACTCACAACGGCCAGACCCTGGGCATGCAGGTGTGGTGCATTCGCGTACAGAACGCCGATGGCACGGCTATCAGCCTGTGGCAGGCACTGTTGCGATTTGTCGTGTCGATCGCGTCATTGCTGCTGGTGGGACTGGGCTTCATCTGGTCACTGTTCGACAAGCGCAAGCGCACCTGGCATGACATTTACTCGGATACGCAGTTGGTGCGGATTCCCAAGAAGACCAAATAAGCACACCAAATCAGCGGTTGGAATACATTGCGGCGAGGGGTTTTATCGAAACGTCGCACTGCCCCGCCGGGCTGCGCAGCGGCCCTAAAACCTGACACCACGGAGTGTCAGGATGACCAGATGGGGCCGCTTCGCGACCCAGCGGGGATAAATCCCCTCGCCACAGAAAGCCCTGCGAGCCTGAAGATTTTCTTCAACTTCAGGCATTGCCCGCCAGCTTCATCCGCGCCGCCTGGGTGAAGTCCAGCATGCGCTTGAGCGGACGAATGGCCTGGGGGATCAGCGCCGGGTCGACGAATATCTCATTGGCACCTTCCTGCAGGCTCTTGAGCGTGCGCTCCAGGGTATTCATCGCCATCCACGGGCAGTGTGCGCAACTGCGGCATGCCGCGCCGTTGCCGGCCGTGGGGGCTTCGATGAAGACCTTGTCGGGGCACAACTGCTGCATCTTGTAGAAGATGCCACGGTCAGTGGCGACGATCAGCGTTTTGTTCGGCAGGCTTTGGGCCGCAGCGATCAACTGGCTGGTGGAGCCCACCGCGTCGGCCAGTTCAATCACCGAGGTTGGCGATTCGGGGTGCACCAGGATCGCAGCGTCCGGGTACAGCGCCTTCATGTCCTCCAATTGCTTGGACTTGAACTCTTCGTGGACGATGCAGGCGCCGTCCCAGAGCAGCATGTCGGCCCCGGTCTTGCGCTGGATATAAGTGCCCAGGTGCTTGTCGGGGCCCCAGATGATCGTCTCGCCGTTGTCCATCAGGCTCTCGACGATTTCCAGTGCGCAACTGGACGTCACCACCCAGTCGGCCCGGGCTTTGACCGCCGCCGAGGTGTTGGCGTACACCACTACGGTGCGTTCAGGATGCTGGTCGCAGAACGCCGAGAACTCGTCCACCGGGCAACCCAGGTCCAGGGAACACGTGGCTTCCAGGGTCGGCATCAACACGCGTTTTTCGGGGTTGAGGATCTTGGCGGTTTCGCCCATGAACTTGACCCCGGCCACCACCACGGTCTTGGCCGGATGGGCATTGCCGAAGCGGGCCATTTCCAGGGAGTCGGACACACAGCCCCCGGTCTCTTCGGCCAGGGCCTGGATGACCGGATCGCAGTAGAAGTGCGCGACCAGCACTGCATCCTGAGCTTTGAGCTCGGCGGCGATGGCGGCGCGGTACCAGGCCTCTTGCTCGGCGGTCAGCGGCTTGGGCTGTTTGGCGTCGAGATGGGCCTGAACCAGAAGGCGTTCGGAAATTTGCGTCATGTTCGCAAGACCTGCAGGCGCGTTTTGCGCGAAAGTCGAGTATACACCCGGCTCCGGACCACTCGGGTACCGCCGGGAAAGTGGGTATCAATCAGGCACGGTATAGCGTGAAGCCGGCAAGGCTACAGAATAACCCGCTGTTGCAAAAGATCATTCTGATCTGTGCCCGGCCGGCCAGTTAAAGGCAGCCGAGCCGAACACAACACCTGTGGTGAGAGATTTATCTGTGGGAGCAAGGCTTGCCCGCGATGACGGCGATGCGGTCTTTCAGAAATCGAGGCGTCTGTTTCGCGAGCAAGCTTTGCTCCCACAGACAAATCCACTGGCCAGAAGGTCGTGCTCAAGGATTGCTCCACCCCCGCCAACCTGACTGAAATGTAATCACCCGCCCTTCCCGCCTGTGTCATCTTCTTTTCAAACCTGCAAATCGACTGACGGATTCAAACGGCATGCAATCAAATACTTCCCGTCGAACCTTCGTAAAAGGCCTGGCTGCCGGCGGCATCCTGGGTGGCCTGGGCTTGTGGCGCGCACCGGTCTGGGCGGTGACCAGCCCGAGCCAGCCCAACGTGCTGACGGGCACCGAGTTCGACCTGTTCATCGGCGAGAGCCCGGTCAACTTCACCGGTAATCCGCGCATCGCCCAGACCATCAACGGCGGCATCCCCGGCCCACTGCTGCGCTGGCGCGAAGGCGATACCGTGACCTTGCGGGTACGCAACCGTTTGAAAGAGTCAACCTCCATCCACTGGCACGGCATTCTGCTGCCGGCCAACATGGACGGCGTGCCGGGGCTGAGCTTCAAGGGCATCGAGCCTGATGGCATGTACGTCTATCAGTTCAAGGTCCGGCAAAACGGCACTTACTGGTACCACAGTCATTCCGGTTTCCAGGAACAGTCCGGGGTCTACGGCCCGCTGGTGATCGACGCCAGGGAGCCCGAGCCCTTCCAGTACGAGCGCGACTACGTGGTGATGCTCACCGACTGGACCGACGAAGACCCCGCTGATGTCATCCGCAAGCTCAAGAAACAGTCGGATTACTACAACTACAACAAACGCACCGTCGGTGACTTTATCGACGATGTCGGCAAGAACGGCTGGGCCGCCACCGTGGCCGATCGCAAGATGTGGGCCGAAATGAAGATGAATCCCACCGACCTGGCCGATGTCAGTGGCGCCACCTACACCTACCTCATGAACGGCCAGGCACCGGACATGAATTGGACCGGTCTGTTCAAACCCGGCGAGCGACTTCGCCTGCGCTTGATCAATGGCTCCGCCATGACCTATTTCGACGTGCGCATCCCCGGCCTGAAAATGACCGTGGTGGCGTCCGACGGGCAGCACGTCAAACCGGTGAGCGTCGATGAATTGCGCATCGCCGTGGCCGAAACCTATGACGTCATCGTCGAGCCAAGCGAAGAAGCCTACACGCTGTTTGCTCAATCCATGGACCGCACCGGCTACGCCCGTGGCACCCTGGCGACCCGTACCGGTCTCTCGGCAGTGGTGCCACCGCTGGATCCGCGGCCGCTGGTCACCATGGACGACATGGGCATGGGCGGTATGGATCACGGATCGATGCAGGGCATGGCGGGCATGGATCACAGTCAAATGGCGGGAATGGACCACGGCTCCATGCAAGGCATGGACGACATGCTCTCCCATCCAGACTCCGAAAAAGACAATCCGCTGGTGGACATGCAGGCCATGAGCGTCGCACCCAAGCTCGATGATCCAGGCATGGGCCTGCGCAACAACGGTCGCAAGGTGCTCACGTACTCGGACTTGCGCAGTACCTTCCCCGACCCGGACGGCCGCGAACCGGGTCGCACCCTCGAATTGCACCTGACCGGGCACATGGAAAAGTTCGTCTGGTCATTCAACGGCGTGAAGTTCTCCGACGCCGCGCCGCTGTTGCTCAAGTACGGCGAGCGCCTGCGTATTGTGCTGATCAACGACACCATGATGACTCACCCCATCCACCTGCACGGTATGTGGAGCGATCTGGAGGACGAGAACGGCCAGTTCATGGTGCGTAAACACACCATTGATGTGCCGCCGGGCTCCAGACGCAGTTACCGGGTCACCGCCGACGCCCTCGGACGCTGGGCATATCACTGCCACCTGCTGTTCCACATGGAGATGGGGATGTTCCGTGAAGTTCGGGTGCAGGAATGAGGAGCCGACCATGACCAGTGTTTTTCACTACCCCTTGGCACTTATTGCCAGCCTCACCCTGAGCGCCACTGGCTCGGCCTGGGCCGCGAGCGATGACATGCAAGGCATGGATCACAGTCAGATGCAGGGGATGGACCATAGCCAGATGCAAGGCATGGACTCGATGCAGGGCATGGAATCCATGGAATCAGCCCCCACCACCAGCCGCACGCCGATCCCCGAGCTGACCGCCGCCGACCGCGCCGCCGTCTTTGAAGACCACGGCGGCCACGCGGTGCATGACAGCGCGGTCAACTCGTTCTTCCTGATCGATCAACTGGAATGGCAGGACGCCGATGATGGCAGCGCCCTGAGTTGGGACGCCTCGGGCTGGATCGGCGGCGACATCGACCGCTTGTGGCTGCGCTCCGAAGGCGAACGCACCAACGGCAAGACCGAGGAAGCCGAGCTTCAGGCCCTGTGGGGGCACGCCGTCAGTCCCTGGTGGGATGTGGTCGCCGGTGTGCGCCAGGATTTCAAGCCGGGCGACCCGCAAACCTGGGCGGCCTTCGGTGTACAGGGCATGGCGCTGTACAACTTCGAAGCCGAGGCCACCGCGTTCATCGGTGAAGGCGGTCAGAGTGCGCTGCGCCTGGAAGGCGACTACGACATCCTGCTGACCAATCGTCTGATTCTGCAACCCACCGCCGAAGCCAACTTCTACGGCAAGAACGACCCCGGTCGAGGTGTCGGCTCCGGGCTGGCAGACACTGAAGTGGGTGTGCGGCTGCGCTACGAAATCCGCCGCGAGTTCGCCCCTTACATCGGCGTCACCTGGAACCGCGTCTACGGCAACACCGCCGACTATGCCCGCGAAGAAGGCGAAGACCGCAGCGAGGCACGCCTGGTGCTGGGCGTGCGCATGTGGTTCTGAGGGTGTTTGTAATTGCAATCCACCAAAAAAACTAGAAACCTGTGCTGTAGGAGTCCTTGCATGTCATTTATCAGAACCGCTGTAGTCACCATCGCGTTGTCCACAGGCCTGTTGATCAGTGGCCTGGCCCAAGCGCACCCAAAGCTGCTTTCCTCCACACCCGCCGAAGGTGCTGAAGGTGCGGCGCCGGCAAAAATCGAACTGCATTTTTCCGAGAACCTGATGACCAAATTCTCCGGCGCCAAGCTGGTCATGACGGGGATGCCCGGCATGTCGGCGCACTCGCCCATGCCCATGAAGGCCAAGGTCTCCGGCAGCGACGATCCCAAAACCATGGTCATTACCCCGAACGCCCCGCTCACCGCCGGCACCTACCAGGTCCAGTGGCGCGCGGTGTCATCCGATACTCATCCGATCACCGGCAATGTCACGTTCAAGGTGAAGTGACTTGAGCGGCTCGATCAACATCGATCTGCTCAACATTGTCCTGCGCTTGGCCCTGTATCTGGACTTGATGTTGTTGTTCGGCCTGGCGGCTTTCGGCCTGTATAGCTTGCGCGGCCCAGAACGGATCTCGGGCGTGGTGGTGCATTTCAGGGCACTTCTGCTGGCCACGGCGCTGTTCGGCCTGCTGCTGTCTGCGGCCGCCATGCTGTGCATGGCCTGGGCCATGAGCGGTGTCACCGACTGGAACGAGCTGTTGCCGCATATCGAAATGATGGTGTTCGAGACCGACGTGGGTTTGAGTTGGAGCGTTCGGATCGCCGCGCTGTTGCTGGCGACAATAGCGGTGGCCCTGAACCGCCCAGCACCAACCGCCAGCTTGTGGCTGGTCACCCTGAGCGGTGCCGTGGCCCTTGCGACACTGGCCTGGGCCGGGCATGGCGCCATGGACGAAGGCCAGCGCCGTAACTGGCACTTCATCACCGATTTTATGCACCTGTGGGCGGCGGGCGGCTGGGTGGGCGCCCTGGCTGCGTTTGCCCTGCTGCTTCGCCAGGCTGAGCGCCGTCTGTCGGTCCTGGCGCGAACCCTGACCGGGTTTGAAACCGTCGGAGCGGTGATTGTGGTGGTGATCAGTGTGACGGGTGTAGTGAATTATCTGTTCATCGTCGGCCCCCGCGTCGACGGGCTGCTCGACAGCACCTACGGTCAACTGTTGGCACTGAAAGTCGCCTTGTTCGCGGCGATGCTGGTGTTCGCCGCGCTGAACCGCTTTCATTTAACTCCCTTGCTGGAGCAGGCCCGGCAGACCGGCGAGCACCGAGCTGCGGTCAATGCCCTGCGGCGCAGCATGGTTCTGGAGTTATCCGTGGCGGTGACAATACTGGCGTTAGTGGCATGGCTGGGAACGTTGAGCCCGGAGATGGACTACTGACGGGCTGCCAGGGAATTTCCAATCAACCAGCAGCCCTTTGAGCGCGAGGCTTGCTCGCGAAGAGGCCTTCACATCCAATATTGGTGCAAGCTGCCCCACCGCCATCGCGAGCAAGCTTTGCTCCCACAGAGGATTATCGGTGGCCGGGAAGTCGAAGGCTGTCACCGTTCAATGGGGGAGCAAAGCTTGCTCGCGATGACTGAGCCACATTCAACACGCATGCAATCTGCCCCTGCGCTGTCGCCAGCAAGCTTTGCTCCCACAGAGGATATGTCGGTGGCCGGGAAGTCGAAGGCTGTCGCGGTTCAATGTGGGAGCAAAGCTTGCTCGCGATGACTGAGCCACATTCAACACGCATGCAATCTGCCCCTGCGCTGTCGCAGCAAGCTTTGCTCCCCACAGAGGACATGCCGGTGGCCGGGAAACCGAAGGCTGTCGCTGTTCAATGTGGGAGCAAAGCTTGCTCGCGAGGACTGAGCCACATTCAACATTGATGCAAGCTGCCCCACCGCCATCGCGAGCAAGCTTTGCTCCCACAGAGGACATGTGTGTGGCCGGGAAATCCAACGCTGTCGCCGTTCAATCTGGGAGCAAAGCTTGCTCCCACAGAAGATGTGTTGAACATGGATGCACGCTAGCGTACCCGCCATCGCGAGCAGGTTCGTACACAGAGGGTCAGTGGCCAGACCGGCTGGTGAACCACCTGATTTTTAAATACCCCCCACCAGATTTCAGTTTGCCCCGCCTTTCACACCCCAGCCTAATGGAGCTTTATCCAGCAAGGCTCTGTTATGGAAAACGTTCGAACTTCAAGCACCCACGCCGTCTGGCTGATGGTCAGCGTGGTGTTGGTGGCACTAAACCTGCGCCCCTCTATGGCGGCGGTCGGGCCGTTGTTGTCAGCCATTCGCGGCGAGGTGCCGCTGAGTTTCAGCACCGCTTCGTTACTGACCATGTTGCCGGTCATGGCCATGGGCTTGGCAATGTTTTTAGGCATGCGCATTGCCCTGCGCATCGGTGAACACCGCACCATCGTGCTGTCGCTGCTGATCATCGGCATCGCCACGGCATCGCGCCTGTACCTGGACAGCGCCGCCGAGCTGATTATCAGCGCGGTGCTGGCGGGGATCGGTATCGCCCTGATCCAGGCCGTGATGCCGGCACTGATCAAATCGCGCTTCGCCGACAACGTCTCGTTGTTCATGGGCCTGTACGTCACGTCCATCATGGGCGGCGCGGCGATTGCCGCGTCGTTTTCACCATTCGTCCTGGCGCAGACCGGCAGCTGGCGTATCGGCCTGGCGATCTGGGCACTGCTGGCGCTGATAGCGCTGGGCTGCTGGTACGCTCAGCGCGCGGCCGTCACGCCTTTGCCCGAAGCCCCGGCGCAGCGCCAGGAATCGTTTTTCAGCAATTCGCGGGCCTGGCTGCTGGCGATCTTCTTCGGCCTCGGCACCGCCTCCTACACCTGCGTGCTCGCGTGGCTGGCGCCGTACTACGTGGAGAAAGGCTGGAGCGAACAGCATGCCGGCCTGCTGCTGGGGTTCCTCACCGCGATGGAAGTATTGTCCGGCCTCGTCACCCCGGCGATTGCCAACCGCAGCCAGGACAAGCGCCTGGTCCTGGCCGTTTTGCTGGTCCTGATCATCGCTGGTTTCTGCGGCCTGATCCTCAGCCCGGACCGCTTCAGCCTGTTGTGGCCTTGCCTGCTGGGGCTGGGCATTGGCGGTCTGTTCCCGATGAGCCTGATCGTGTCCCTCGATCACTTGGACAACCCACGTCGGGCCGGTGGTCTGACGGCGTTCGTGCAAGGTATCGGCTACCTGATCGCCGGGCTCTCGCCGTTGATTGCCGGGATGATCCGCGATCAGTTGGGCAGCTTTGAATGGGCCTGGTGGTCGCTCACGGCAGTCATGGCGCTGATGATCGTGATGGTCCTGCGCTTCAATCCCAAACAATACGCGCGACACATCAGCTAGTGGCGTCAAAGGGCTGCAGTTTACTGCGGCCCTGTTGCTCACACTCACCATGACGGCCGGCCGATTTGTCCTTCATGACGTTCCGGTATTTGAAAGCAGGAATAGAACCTTGATGAAAAACGTCGGTTTCGCAGCCGCTCACTGGGGCATGCTCATCTGGGCGATACTGATCGCAGCGTCGTTTTTTGCCGCGGCGCAGGTCAGCCAATCAATCGATCCGATCCTGCTCACGGGGTTGCGGCTGCTGTTTTCCGCCCTGATGTTCCTGCCGCTGTTACTCCTGAAAAACACCTCGCCGATCTCCGGCAAAGGCCTGCTGGCCCATGCCGTACTTGGCCTGCTGCTAGCGACGTACTTCGGTTCGTTGTTCGAAGCGTTGCGCTACACCTCGGCGGTCAATACCGCGACGCTGTATACGCTGGTGCCGTTGATGACCTTGTTCTTCGAAGTGTTTCTGTTGCCCAGTCCGAGCCTCAAGACCCGCCTGCTGCCGATGTCGGTTGCGGCGATCGGTGCTGTATTGCTGACCCTCAAGGGCTCGGCCCCGGGACAATTGCCGGCACTCTATCCCGTGCTGGTTTTCGGTGCCGGCTGCCTGGCGATGGCGTTGTATTCCCCCCTCAGTCAACGGTTCAAGGCCACCGCACTCAAAGGTCGCGACCCGGTGACGATGACGTTCTGGAACATGTTGTTCGGAGCGCTGTTTCTGCTGGTGTTTTGCCTGTTCAGCGGCGGCTGGCGCAGCGCTCTGCAGTTGTCGACGCTGGACATCGGCTGGCTGATGTACCTGGCAGTGTTCGGCACCCTCGCCACTTTCTGGCTGTTGCACCGGGCAATCGGGGTGATCGCGCCGTCCACGGTGATTTCCTATGTCTACCTCAGCACCCTGTTCGTGACCGTGCTGCACTGGTTCTGGCTCAGGCAGCTACCGCTGATGATCGAGATCCTCGGTGCTGCACTGGTGGGTATCGGCATGTTGGCACTGGTGCTCAGCAGCCGTAACGCCAGAGCCGTTACGGCTTGAGGGCGGTCAGTACGTCGATGCCGGACGGGGCGTAACCGGACTCCAGCGCTCCAGCTCACGCTCCAGGAAAGCGGCCACCGCCAACAACCGTTCCTCCTGCCAGTGGGGTCCGACAATCTGGATGCCGATGGGCATTCCGGTGGCCGGGTCAGTTCCGGCGCGAATCACCACGGCCGGGGAACCACTGAGGCTGAACGGGAACACGAAGGCATACTGGTCGCGATCCTTCAGGGATTCTCCATGGCGGAACGCGACGTCTGGAAAGACCGGGCAGATGAACAGGTCGTGCTGCTTGAAGAACTTCGCCAACTGATAGCGAAACGTATCGATCATGATCCAGTCGCGTTTGACTTCATCCACGGTCAACTCCACCGCCTCGCTCATGTCCAGCAGTTGAGCGATGGCCGGGGTAAAACGTTGCTTGTTCATGGACTCGAACAGTTGCCGCCAGCCGCGACCGGCGTCGGCGCCGGTGATGAATACCCGCCACAGCACATCGCAGGCTTCATCAAGCATCGGCGGCGCGACCGTACTCACCTCGGCCACCACCGGGCCCAGGCACCGTTCGACGTGCTGCAAGACCTGGCTCACCGCCGCGCTGACCGGCGTGCGGCTCGACGCCGAGAACAGCGCCACCCGCAGGCTGGCCAGCGGCTCGCTGTCGGCGAACGGTACATCGACGGTGTCCGGATCCTGCCCGTCGGCACCGCTGATCAGTTGGCCGAGCAGCGCCAGGTCATCGACATAGCGGCCCATCACGCCAAAGGCCGAGGTCATGTGAAACAGTCCGGAACGGTCATTGGGAAACTGACCGGTCAACGGCACCCTTCCCTGGGTCAGTTTCAAACCACAAATGCCATTGAAGTGCGCCGGTATCCGCACGCTGCCGCAGGCATCGGACGCCAGCCCGGCCGGCGAACATCCGGCAGCGATCGCCGCTGCCTCCCCGCCGCTACTGCCGCCGGCGGAGCGTTGCAGGTCGTGGGGGTTCAGGGTCCGGCCGTAGACCAGGTTATCGGTTTCGAAGGCCATGCACAGCTCGGGCACATTGCTGATGCCCAGGATGATCGCTCCGGCCTGGCGAAGCCGGGCGACGGCCGTTGCGTCCTGCTCGCTGGGTTCGCCCAACAGCTCCCCCAACCCCCGGGACATCTTGAAACCACGCACATGCAGGACGTCCTTGATGGTGATGGGAATGCCATGCAACGGACCACTGATCTGGCCAACGCGCGCCATCTCGTCCGCCTCGCGGGCCTGGCGCCGCAGTTCCTCAACCGGCGCCAACTGGATCAGTGCGTTGATCTGCCGGTTACGCTCAGCGATGCGTTGCAGGTAAAACTCCAGCAACGAGGCACTGGTCAGCACACCACGTCGCAGCAGACCGGCCATTTCCCGCAGGGTCAGCGTATCGGGGTTGAACAGGCTCATGACGCCTCCTTGCTGCGCAGCCACTTGTTGGGCAACAGGTACATGTTGCGCACCACCAGGGAAAACGCTTTCACCGCCAACGCCGGGCGCCGATCGATGGCCTGCAGGGACTCTTCGATCATTGCCAGGACATGCTGCAAGGCTTCGGGAGTGATGTTCAGCGGCGGATAGAAACGCAACACCGGGCGTTCGGCCTTTTCATTCATTGAGTGCCCGGCGTGGACGCCACGCTTGCCCAGCTCCATGCTCATCAGCGCCTCATAGACTGAACCACGCAGGCGCAGGCCCGTCATCAGGCCGACGCCCGGCACATCCTCGACAATGTGCGGATAACGCAAGGCCAGTCGTTGCAGGCCGTGGCGCAGCAACCCGCCGTTGACCCGCGAGAGCTCCACCAGATTGTGCTGCTCAATGTAGTCGATGGCCGCAAGCGCCGAGGCGCAGGCTAGCGGATGCCCGCCGTTGGTTCGCGTGTCGGGTTCGATTTCGCTGAGCGGATACTGGGTGGCCAGGCGCTGGCTGTACATGGCGCAAGCGAACGAGGTGTAGCCGCCGGTCAGGCCCTTGGAGAGGATCATGATGTCGGGCACCACGTCGTCATATTGCACGGCGAACCATTTGCCGCAGCGCCCGAAACCGGTCTGGATTTCATCCGCCACCAGCAGGGTGCCCGTGGCGTCGCACAAGGCGCGAAGGTTGGCCATGTAGCCCACCGGGGGCACCTGTAGATGAGCGCCGCCCAGAATCGGCTCGACGTACACCGCACAGACACCCTCGCCCACGGCCTTTTGCAGGGCGGCGAAATCGCCGTAGGGGACACAGGTCACTTCGGGGCAAGCAATGCCATAACTGCTGTGGTGCTGTTGCTGGCCCAGAATGCTCATCGCTGCCAGGGTCTTGCCATGGTAGGAGCCGCTCATCACTACGATCCTGCGGCGCTGGGGCTGGATCCGCAGCACATAACGCAGGCTCTGCTCGACGGCCTCGGCGCCCGAGACCATGAATTGCACGTCGCCCCATTCTCCCGGCACCAGTTGGCAAAGCCGCTCGGACAGTTTGTCTTGAAGCGGATGGCGCCGGCCTTCCGGGACCCAGGCCAACTGATTCAGTTGCGTCTGCACCTGCTCACGCACCGTCGGGTTGCGATGCCCGACGATAAACACCCCGTAGCTGCACGCACAATCAATGAAGCGCTTGCCGGTGTGGTCGGTGACATGGATGCCATCGGTCTGCTGTTCGACGCTGGTCTTGCCCAGGCGATACAGCTTGGCCGCCGATGCGCTCCAGTGCCGCTGGCAATCATCCAGCAGTTGTTCATGCGGCCTGAGTAAGGACATGGCTTAGCGTCTCCTTGATGAGGTGGGCGGCACGTTGAATCTGTTCGGGGCGTGCAGTGATCGGGCAGCGCAAGATCAATTCGCGGCCCCGGGGTGGGTTGATATAAACGCCTTGCTGGTAAAGCGCTTCGCACAGCAGGGACGGTTGCAGGTCATCGGCCAGCGGCAGGCTGACCCAGCCGCCCACGGCCACGGCACCGAATGAAGCAAGGGTTTGCGCCAGTTGCTGACCGTTCTCCAGACAATGACGAGGCGAGTCGTGAGCCTGCACATAATCCAGGGCGGCCAGGGCCGCTACACACGCCATCGGGTTACCGGCGGTGGTGCTGCCGTGTTTGGCTGGACTGCTTCGCCCATAGACCTGCCAGGCCATACGCTCGCTGCAGGTATAGGTGCCGATGGGAATCGCGCTGCCCCCCAAGGGTCCCCCAAGCACGACAATGTCCGGGACAGGACGATAACGCTGGAAACCGAACAGCGAACCCAGGCTACCGAGGCAACTGTGGGTGTCGACCGCGATGACCGGTGCGCAAGCCTGTGCTGCGCGGGCATGCAACTGCTCGAGCAAGGCAGGATCGAGCAGTTGCAATCGGCCGTTGGCGTCCACGCGGGTGTTGCTGTGGCACACCGCGAAGCAATCGCTCCAGTCCACCGCGTCCAGGTCAGCCAGATGCCGAATCGCCACCCGCCTGAGCCCCAGAAAATCCTGCACCGTCAGATCGTCTTGCGCGGCGTTGAGGCAACGTCCGTAAGTCAGCGCACCATAATCACCGCCCTGGATGAACACGATGGTGTTGCCCTTGGGCTTAAGGCCCTTGCACAACTTCAATGCACCCTCGAACGCCTCATCCCCGGAGCTGCACACATAAGAGTTGACGAGCGGCGCGGGCAGCAGCTCGGCCAGGCGTCGGCACAAGGCAATCAGCGGTTCGGACATCAGCACCCGGTTGGATAACCCCATGATGTCCGCTTGGCGACTGACCGCCTCGATCACGGGCGGCACCTGGAAACCGAACCCGCCGGTCAGGTCGATAATCTGCCGACCATCGCCGTCTAGGTAGGTCTCGTACTGTCCGCTGATGATGTATTTTTTGTTATTCATGATGAGTCTCAGCGATAGCTCAAGGCGTTGAAGATGCGTCGACGTTCGTCGACGATGGTTTCACGACCGTGCATGACCCGACGGTTGTCGATCATCACCACGTCATGGTCGCGCCAGCCAACCGGGCAGGTGTACTGGGCGGACACTTCGGCAATTTCCAGCAGAAACCCGGCAGGGATCGGCTGCCCGCCCACGGTGTCGATCACAGGAGCTTCGTAGTTGAAGGACGGTCCCAGAATGCTGTTGGCAAAGGCCGGACGCTGGCTGAACGCGGACGTGAGGATCGCCGGGGTGCTGAAGGCGTAATGAATCGAATCATCGGCCGGGTTGAAGGAAATAACCGTCTGCGGGTCCTCCCCGATGATTTGCCACAGATCCTCGATTTCGACGGCCGCCGGGTCCGACAACGCAGGCGAATAGTGGCAAACCAAGCGACGCCACTTTTCCCCCGCAACGGTACGGCTGTAGCGGATAGGGTTTTCTTCAAAAAATCGGCGGCAGACCGGGGACAGTTTCGCCAACACCTTCTCACCGTCACACAACGTCGTTTGCGACCCCTTGCGTGGTGCTTCCTGGCAATAGAACCAAGTCATGTCCGGCCAGAACGGCGAGTTGCCGTTTTCACAGTGCAGACCAACCGCCTGATGCCCGGCGTCCACCAACTGTGCCGCGCCGCCCACCATGACGCGGGCCGGATCCAGGCTCAGCCGCGAACTGTTGTGCTTGACGTAGGCGCTGAAATCTTCAGCACTGTGGATACAGTTGCGAAACAGCACGACCCCGTAATGGCCCAGCAGCTCATACAGCTCGCTCTTGCCCAGGCTGGCGAAGTGGTGCGACTCGACGATGGAAATGTCCGCGGTTTCAAAGTGAAAGGCAGGCGTGGTCATTGGATGCAGTCCCTTGCAGAGTGGAAAAAACAGTGGCGATGTCGGCGCGTTTCGGTCGGCCGGTAACGGTGTAAAGCTGCTCGATCAACGGGTCATCCTGGGTCAACAACCAGAGTCGACTCGGTCGTTCGATGTCGGAAAAACGCCCGGCGGACCAGGCCACCAGTTCATCGCGCGCCGGTGCCGACTCGACACACAGCAACGCCACCAGGCCGTGGCGCTCATCGAAAAACACCGCGGCATCGTTGACGCCGGGGTATTTGCGATATTCCAGCTCAACCTGTTCGGGGCTGACGTTGCGCCCGTTGGGCAGGCAGATCACGTTCTTCTTGCGCCCGTGCACGTAGAGGTAGCCATCGGCGTCCAGCATTCCCAGGTCGCCGGTGTCCATCCAGCCATCGCCGGACATGGAGCAGGCGCTGGGGTCCGTGCCGGAATAGCCGCTGAACAGTGAGCTGCTCTTGACCTCGATGGTCTGGTCAGCGCCGATACGCACCTGGACATGGGGCAAGGGTTTGCCCACGCTGCCCAGGCGCTGCTGTTCGAAGGTGTTCATGCTGACCACCGAGGCGTTCTCGGACAGGCCGTAGCCTTGGTACACAGCAATGCCCCGCTCAGCCAGACCGCGCAGCACATCGATGCTGACCGCCGCGCCGCCGCAGGTAATATGCACACCCGATTGCAGATAGCCCGCCAGGCGCTCGCCCTGCTCGCCTCCCTCGTCCATTTGTTCCAGGAAGCGATTGACCATGACCGGTGGCACCGTCAAGGCCGTTGGCTGGACCTGCAGGATCCAGTCGACCAGACGCTGTGGCGAAGCCCCTGGCTCGCCGAGCAACGCTTCGTTCGGTGGCAAGAAATGCGCGGTTCCGCCCGCCAGCAACGGCAGATAGGCGGCAGTCACCTGTTCGAGCAGCAAACTCAAGGGCACCAGCGACAGGTAACGGCGATGAGCATCGGCGGGCATGCGTTGACGCAGCGATGCCAGCACCGCACCGACCGCCTGGGTACTTAACTGCACGCCCTTCGGCCGACTGGTCGTGCCCGAGGTGTGAATGATTTTGCAGATCCAGTCTTCATCGCCATCGGGCGTATGCAACAAAGGCTGTTCGATGACCGGCTCGCTGATGTGGCGCAAACGGCTTTCAGGGAAATTCAACTTCCAACGCTGTGCCAGTGTTCGCTGCCCGGCGGCATCCACCACAAACCCGTCGCAACGCTCGGCCAAATGCTCTGCCTGGGCCTGGCTGAAAGCCAACGGCAAGGGTAATGCGGTGATCCCGGCAAACAGGCAAGCAAGGTCGGCCACCAGCCAGTCGCTGCTGTTACGCGTGGCAATTCCCAAGACCACATGATCGCCATGGGCCGGGCAAGGAAAACGCCGTTGCAGTTCGGCGGCCAGATTGAGCGCCCGATGTTCCAGCTCGCCATAGGTCAATGCCTGCGGCTCGCCGCCCGACGCCGACCAGTCCACCGCGCAGACAGCCTGGCGATTGTCTTGCAACGCCCTTTGCAATTGATGGATAAACCCACCGCTCATGGCTGCGCCCTCGCCAGTGAATCGCTGGGCAGTTGGGTGAACGAGGTGTTGAGCGTCATGGCCGCGAAGCGCGAGCGCTGCGGGTCTACCCGGATGAACCCGGTGACCGGCAATTTGGAGTAATAGGTCCCCCAGTTCTTGCCACCGTCTTCGGTCAGGCGTGTAGGGTCTGCTGTCAGCAGCGGCTCGAAATCGATCTGGCAACTTTCCATCATTTGCCGAACCCGGGGCGTCACCGTACACAACAAGTAATGCCCGCCCATGCACCAGGACAGCAGGGGGATCATGTTGACCAGAATCATGCCGGCCGTCAGGTGATGGGAGATCAGATTGCCAATCTCGACAATGTTTGAGCGGTCGATCGTTTTCTCCTGGCGCTGGGACAAAATCGCTTCTATCGGTTGCGCCAGGTATTGCTCGGAGAACAGTGTGCGGTGGTCCGCGAATGTAATACCGGCACAGGCAAGAATACGGTCTGACGGATCCTGGGTGACCGCAAAGTATTGTGGGTTCGGCTCAACCGATGCCGAATAAGAACTGCGAAATTTCTCTTTCACTACTTCAGTGGCTTGCACCCATAACGGTGTCTTAGTTTCTGCGACGCGAATTTGCATATCGTCCTCCTCCGTCCTTGTGCAGGATTTCTATAAAAAGCGAGGCGAGCATATTTAAGAAAATTCCCACAAGCCATTTAAAAAATAAATGCCTTCCGCTAATATATAAATAAACCCCTTTGTCATAAAAACAAGGGACGCTACCTGATGGATTGCGCCGAGAAGGATCTTATGCTCAATAGTAATTTGCTTAGAAAGCTGGACATGCAGGACCTGATGGTGTTTGTCGCGGTGTACGAGCAAAGCAGCGTCACCGAGGTGTCCGAGACCCTTTGCGTGAGCCAGTCAACCGTGAGCTACTGCCTGAAGAAGCTGCGCACAAGTTTTGAAGATGAGTTATTCATCAATACCCGTAGTGGCATGCGGCCCACGAACAAAGCCACGGCCATGTACAGCCACGTACTCACCATCCTCAAAACCATTAATATATGCCACTCCGGCATTCAAACTTTCGACCCGACCCAAAAAGAAATAACATTCAATATCTGCGCCCCGGAGTATTTTGAACTTCTTATACTTCCCCAGTTAGTGAAACGATTCATTGGCAGTCGTTTCCCCGTCATCATTAACATCACGAAATTCCACAAAGATATTCCAGTTGACGAACTGATGGAGGGTCGCTTCGATCTGGTCATTTGTTTCGGTCCCAACTTTCATCGCAGCGCCAAGGGATTACGATCGCAAATATTGCTGGAAGATGAGTTGGTCTGCGTGGTCGATAAAAACTTTACGCTGCCCAAGGAGGAATTTGATCTGGAAGCGTTTGTTGCCTGCCAGCATGTTTTTCCGACGCCCTGGACGTCCGACACCAATATGGTGGATGGCTGGCTCGCCCGGCAAGGCTACAACCGACAGATTGTCGCCCGGGCCAACAGCTACGTGGCAGCACTGAATATGATTCCCGGGACCGATTTCATCCTGACTCTGCCTCGGCGCATCCAGGCGTTGACCTGCGATGAAGGCAAATACAGCCATCGCAGGCCACCAGCGGGCTTACCGAATTTTACGCTGGATATGATGTGGAGCGAGAAACCCGGTCAGGACAACGCCAACATCTGGTTTCGCGAGCAGATCGTGAAGGTATGCGCCGAGGACGGCCTGCTTTAACGAGCCCAGGGAACCACTCGAACCGTCGAGTGGTTTCGGCTTTCGATCTGCGACTTTTTCTACAGGCAAAAAAAAATCCGGAAATCCTCACTTTCGTGGGCCTTCCAGACTTTTAAAACTGCAAAAATGGTGGGTCGTGTGGGATTCGAACCTACGACCAATTGGTTAAAAGCCAACTGCTCTACCAACTGAGCTAACGACCCGCTGTGTGGTGGCGCGTATAATACTGATTTCTAAGGACTATTCAACACCTAATTTGAAATAAATCAAAAATAAGGGGTTGGATCGCTCACACCCGCCGCTGCGAAGCCTTCGGCACGCAGGCGGCAGCTGTCGCATTTACCGCAGGCACGCCCCTGATCGTCAGCCTGATAGCAGGAAACGGTGAGCCCGTAGTCCACGCCAAGCTTCACCCCGGCCCGGACGATGTCGGCCTTGCTGAGATTCTGCAGTGGCGCCTGAATACGGAAACCCTGCCCTTCTACACCAGCCTTGGTCGCCAGGTTAGCCATGCGTTCGAAGGCTTCGACAAACTCCGGGCGGCAGTCCGGGTAGCCGGAATAATCCACGGCGTTGACGCCGATGAAGATGTCACGGGCACCCAGCACCTCGGCCCAGCCCAGGGCCAGGGACAGGAACACGGTGTTGCGTGCCGGCACGTAGGTCACCGGGATGCCTTCGCTGGGTGTTTCGGGCACGTCGATGGAGCTGTCGGTCAGGGCCGAGCCGCCAATGCCGTTGAGGTTCAGGCCGATTACCTTGTGCTCAACGACGCCCAGGTCCTGGGCGACCCGCTCGGCGGCGTGCAGTTCAGCACGATGACGCTGGCCGTAATCGAAACTCATGGTGTAGCAGCTGTAGCCCTCGGCGCGAGCCATGGCCACGACCGTCGCAGAGTCCAGACCGCCGGACAACAGGATGACCGCACGTTTTTCTGCAATGTTCGAGTGTTCAGTCATATCAGCGCCCCGGCTCGTCGTTCCAAAGATATTTATGCAGCTGCAATTGCAGGCGCACCGGCAAATTGTCCGCCACCACCCAGTCCGCCAGCTCCCGGGCATTCAGGTCATGATGACTCGGCGAAAACAACACCTCGCCGGCCCGTTGGTCGAGACCGTACTGAATCAGCTTGGACACGGCCCAGTCATAGTCTTCCCGCGAACAGATGACGAACTTGACCTGATCGTTGGGCGTCAGCAGTTCGATGTTCTCATAGCGGTTGCGATGGGCTTCCTTGGACCCTGGGGTCTTCAGATCGACGACGCGGCTGACCCGCGGGTCAACGGGCGCGATGTCCAAGGCGCCGCTGGTTTCCAGCGAGACCTCGTAACCGGCATCGCACAACCGCTTGAGCAAGGGGATGGCGTTGGGTTGAGCCAGTGGCTCGCCGCCCGTGACACAGACATAGCGCGGGCGATAGCCGGCTACCTGCTCAAGGATATCGTCGAGGCTTCGCAGTGTGCCGCCACTGAAGGCGTAGGCACTGTCGCAGTATTGGCAACGCAACGGGCAGCCGGTGAGGCGCACAAATACTGTGGGCAGCCCGGCCGTTCGCGTTTCACCCTGCAACGAGTAAAAAACTTCGGTGATTCTCAATGTGTCTTGCATAGTCGCCACGGGCGTAACAGCTAAACAGGCTGTCCGCCTCCGTCAGGCACTTCCAGCAACCCCGCCAACGCGCAGGCCCCAAGAAGCGTGTTTCATAAAAAGGGCGTGAATTCTAACGAAAAAACCCGCAACAAGTGCGGGTTTCTTCGAAACGGATCAAACAGCTTCACATACGCTGCAAGTCACGCTGGGCCAGTTGGGCGGCGGATGTACCCGGGTATTGGGCCACCACCTGCTCCAGAATGCCCTTGACCTTGTCGGTGTGACCGAGGCGACGCTCCACGTCAGCGAGTTTGTAGAGCGAGTCCGGCACCTTGGCGTGCTTGGGATAGAGCTGCGAAACCTTGGCGAAGGCCTGGCCGGCACCTTGCAGGTCGCCCTTGGCCAGATTCACTTCACCCAGCCAATATTGGGCGTTACCCGCATACTGGCTGTTGGGGTATTTGCGAAGGAAAGCGGCAAAGGCCAGGCTGGCCTTGTCGAAATCCTTGGCCTTGATCAGGTCGAAGGCGGCATCGTAATAGAGCTTTTCCTTCGCCGGATCAGCCGGCTCACCACCGGCTGCAGGTGCCGGAGCGGCTGCCCCCGCGCCTGCGGCTGCGCCAGGGGCGCTCAAGTCGCCACCGGCTGGAGAATTCTCAGGAGTCGCGGCAGGTGCAACACCGGTTCCTATGCGCCGATCAAGATCCTGGTATCGCTCCAGGCTTTCCTGCTTCATGCGCGAAACTTCATTTTGCAGAACTTCAATCGCGCCTTGCTGGCGTGAAATCTGATCTTGCATTTGCTGCAGCTGGTTGAACAGCTGGCCCTGTGCCGAGACAGGGGCCGAAACCCCTCCCCCGGCATAGGCGCCGCTCGTACCGTAACCTGCAGGCGGATAATTGCTTGCGCTATTGTCATTATCGACCACGGGAACCGCAGCCCACACCGCAAGCGGCGCGAGGCTGAGAGCCAGAACAGTTACAGCACGGCGGCACGTTCGCATGACGAATTACTTACGCAGTTCGACGCGACGGTTTTGAGCCCAGGACTGCTCGTCGTTGCCGGTAGCAACTGGACGCTCTTCGCCGTAGGAAACCAGTTCCAGCTGAGCTGGGGAAACACCCTGCAGTACCAGGTAGCGTTGAACGGCTTTCGCACGACGCTCGCCCAGTGCCATGTTGTACTCACGAGTACCACGTTCGTCGGTGTTGCCTTCCAGAACGACGCGAGCACCGTTCGCCTTCAGGTCTTTGGCGTGAACGTCCAGAGCGCGCATGGCTTCTGGCTTCAGGTCCGAGCTGTCGTATTCGAAGTAGAAGGTGGTGATTGCGCGCAGAGCAGCTTCTTCGCTCATGGAGCCGTCAACTGCACCAGTGTTAGCGCCGTAACCAGCGTTTGGATCAACAGCGCCTTCACCGGCGTTGTCGCCGCCTTTGGACGAGCAACCTACAGCTACAGCCATGGCCAGAGCCAGCGCAGCAAATTTACCAAACTTCAGCATTTCCATCGTGAAACTCCTAATGAACCCCAGTGTGTTAAGTAAAACGTATTGCGCCGCGTCAGTTCAGGTAAGGGGACCAGGACGGTTCTCTGACTTCGCCTTGTGCGGTAGGAAGCGGGAGCCTCACGCGTCCATTAATGGACACGAGCATCAAGACTCCCCGGCCCTGCTGGCGGGTGGCGTAGATTACCATGGTGCCGTTGGGCGCAACAGTAGGCGACTCGTCCAGAGTGCTATCAGTGAGGATCTTTACACTACCGCGCTGCAGATCCTGGGCCGCCACCTTGAAATTGGTAAAGCCATCCTGGCGATGGATCATCACCAGGGTCTTTTCGTCCGCCGACAGTTTAGGGTTGGCGTTGTAGTTACCGACGAACGTCACGCGTTCGGCACCGCCACCACTGGCGCTGGTCTTGTAGATCTGCGGCTTGCCGCCACGGTCGGAGGTGAAGTAGATGGTCGAGCCATCCTTGCCCCAGAACGGTTCGGTGTTGATGCCGGGACCATTGGTCACGCGAGAAATCGCACGCGAAGCCAGATTCATCACATAGATGTCCGGGTTACCGTCCTTGGACAGCACGAACGCCAGGCGCGTACCGTCCGGCGACCAGGCTGGCGCACCGTTCAGGCCTTCGAAATTGGTGATTTGCTCACGGCGACCGGTGTCGATGTGTTGCATGAAAATACGCGGACGCCTCTGCTCGAACGAGACGTAGGCGATACGCTTGCCATCGGGGGCGAAACGCGGCGACAGGATCGGCTCGCGCGATTGCAGCAGCGTCACTGCGCGAGCGCCGTCATAGTCTGAACGCTGCAGGGTGTAGCGAGTGTTTTTCTCGGAGAAGCGTTCGGCCGTCACGTAGAGCATGCGGGTAGAGAACGCGCCCTTGATGCCAGTGAGTTTTTCGAACGACTGGTCGGAGATGTAGTGCGCCATGTCGCGCAGTTGATCGACGCTGCCCGACACACTGCCGGTCAGCACTTGCTGCTCGGTGGCGACGTTGAACAGGGTGTACTGCACCTGCAGGCGACCGCCGGCCGGTACGATGTTGCCGACCATCAGGTACTGGGCGCCCAGGGCTTTCCAGTCGCGGTAGATGACTTCGCTGGCCTGGGTCGGCAGGCTGATCATGTTCTGCTTCGGAATCGGCGCGTAGTAACCCGAGTTGCGCAGGTCATTGCCGATGATTTCCGCCATGTCGTCCGGCAGGACGCTACCGCCCTGCCAGCCGAACGGTACGACGGCGATCGGGGTCGCCCGGTCGCTGCCGCTGGTGACCAGAATGTTCTTTTCCTCTGCTACCGCTATCCCTGCCAGGCAGCAGATAACGACCAGCATTGATCGAAGAAGGTTTCTCACAAGGCTAGATCCTCAGGTGTGAATGTCATCTTGAATGAACGATAGGGAGCAAAATCGCTCGGTTTCATTCCTTGCATTTCCGTCAATCGCCCAATGTTCTTGACCGCCGCGACCGCCGAAGCGTCGAACGGGCCGTCACCGCTGGACTTGGACACGCTGACCGAGGTAACCGTACCGTCGGGCAACATGCCGATTTGTAATACTACTGTCATGCCTTTGCGTGCCGAAGGTGGACGAGCCCAGCCTTCCGCCGCTCGGGCGCGAATCAAATCATCGAAACTGCCGGCGACTTCATCGCCTTGCTCATCAGCCAATGCCTGCTGACGCTCTGGCGTGTCGGAAAGCAAATCTGCCAAGGCCTGGGCCTTCTTCTCTTCGGCGGATTTACGCGCTGCGTCCTGAGCCTTTTTCTTGGCGGCGTCGGCGGCGGCTTTCTTCTTCGCGTCTTCGGCGATTTTCTTTTTAGCCTCGTCAGCTTCAGCTTTCTTCTTGGCGTCTTCGGCCGCTTTTTTCTTGGCGTCCTCGACAATCTTTTTCTTCGCTTCTTCAGCGGCCGCTTTCTTGGCCTCTTCTTCAGCGGCTTTCTTGGCTTCTTCTTCGGATTTCTTCTTGGCTATATCAGCCAATTGTTTCTCTTCTGCCTTTTTGGCCTCAGCGGTCTTCTTCGCTTCGTCGGCTTTCTTGGCTTCGTCAGCCTTCCTGGCTTCTTCGGCCTTTTGAGCCGCCTGCTCTTTCTTTTGTTCCGCAGCTCTTATCGCTTCCTGCTCGACCTTCTTTTGCTCCATCTGCTCGACTTCGGTCTGGCGCGCGGCGGATTTCTTCGCCTCACCGGCAAGCTTCTGGTTGGTCTGCGTGGTGGCCTGGCTCTTGGACTTGAGCTGATACAGGGTCGCCTGCACGATCGGCTTGGCCGGCGGCAGCTCCGGGGTCATGGCAAAACTGACGAACAGCATGCCAAACACCAGCACATGCAGGCCAATTGCCCAGACACTAGGCCAGAAGTAGCTTTCCGAGGCGGACGGCTCTCGCTGTTGCTGCATCAGGGTGCCTCGGTGATTAAGCCAACATTACCGACCCCGGCTTTTTGCAGGCCGCCCATGGCGCCCATCACGGCACCGTAGTCGACGGTCTTGTCGCCGCGAATGAAGACCTGGGTGCGCTTGCCGTTGCTGTTGCCGGCATTGATGATCTTGGTCACTGCATCGGTCATCTGTGGCAAGGTCATTGCCCGGTCCTGCTGCTTCTCGGTGTCGACTTCGCTGCCAAGGTTCCAGTAGTAGGTCTTGTCAGCCTTGATCGAAATGGTCAGGACCTGGGTGTTGTTGTCCTGCGGCAAGGCTTCACTGGAAACCTTGGGCAGATCAACCTTCACGCCCTGATTGAGCATCGGCGCGGTCACCATGAAGATGACCAGCAGCACCAGCATCACGTCGATGTAAGGCACCACGTTCATCTCGGCAACCGGCTTGCGCTTTTTTCGGGCTCGAGCGATTAAAGCCATTGGGAAATACCTGCTTATTCTTCGCTGGTGTGCACTTTGCGGTGCAGGATCGCCTGGAACTCATCGGCGAAGGTGTAGTAACGGCTGGTCAGCGTTTCGCTGCGGGCAGCAAAGCGGTTGTAGGCGATAACGGCCGGAATGGCCGCGAACAGACCGATGGCGGTGGCGATCAATGCCTCGGCGATACCCGGGGCCACGGTGGCCAGGGTCGCTTGCTGGGCAGTGGCCAGGCCACGGAAGGAGTTCATGATCCCCCACACGGTACCGAACAGGCCGATGTACGGGCTGACCGAACCGACGGTAGCCAGGAATGGCAGGCCCTGTTCGAGCTTTTCTTCCTCGCGGGAAATGGCGACGCGCATGGCACGAGCCACACCTTCCATCACCGCTTCAGGGTCCACGCCTGGTTGCTGGCGCAGACGGGAGAACTCCTTGAAGCCAGCGCGGAATATCTGCTCGACACCCGAATCCGGGTCCGGGTTGCTGCCGGCCTGGCGGTAGAGTTTGGACAGGTCGATACCGGACCAGAAGCGCTCTTCGAAGCTCTCCAGGGCACGGCGACCGGCGCGCAGCATGTTGCTGCGCTGAAAAATCATGATCCATGAGGTCACCGATGCGGCTACCAGGATCAGCATTACCAACTGCACCACGACGCTGGCATTGCTGACCAGGCTCCACATGGAGGAATGGTCGACGACGTTAGCTTCCACGCTTTATCTCCTGCTCTGAGTATGTACCGGCGCCGCTCACGCCGGCAAAGGCCGTGCGTAGAGCTTCGGGAATGGCCCGGGGTTTCAAACTATGGGTGCGCACACAGGCCACCAGAAACTGCCCTTCACAGAGCAGCGCATTATCCGTAGCCCGCCTGACCTGCTGCTTGAAGCGCAGGCTGACACGGTTCAATTCGATGACATCGGCACTTACCAGAAGCTCGTCGTCCAGTCGCGCCGGCGCGTGGTAGCGCGCTTCGCTGGAATGCACGACGAATAACAGGTCCTCCCCTGCCAGCGCGGATTGGGCAAAACCCAGTTCCCGCAGCCGTTCGGTTCGAGCCCGTTCCATAAACTTGAGGTAATTGACGTAGTAAACGATGCCGCCGGCATCAGTGTCCTCGTAATAAACGCGACAGCGATGTGCGAACGACTCCAGCCCGTTTTGCGCGCGCATACTCTAGTGCTTACTCCTCAGGTTGCCAATCGGCCAGGCAACTGTTTTTTCATTCTCGAATGCAATGACGCTCCGGGTGTCGTCTGGGACAGCACGAACCTGAAAAAAGTCGCTGCACAGAGGTCGTTCAATCGTCCACGGCATCGAGGAATTCGTCTACCACC
This sequence comes from Pseudomonas hefeiensis, assembly GCF_030687835.1. Lineage (NCBI taxonomy): Bacteria > Pseudomonadati > Pseudomonadota > Gammaproteobacteria > Pseudomonadales > Pseudomonadaceae > Pseudomonas > Pseudomonas hefeiensis. Next base: position 1,396,540 of record NZ_CP117449.1, on the reverse strand, counting down.
GGCATCTCACCCATTCGTGTCGGGATGTTTAAGCCGAAATGCAGATAGGCGTGACGAGTCACCACCCGCCCGCGAGGGGTGCGCATGATGTAACCCTGCTGGATCAGGTACGGTTCCAGCACATCTTCGATGGTATGGCGCTCTTCGCTGATGGCCGCCGCCAGGCTGTCCACCCCCACCGGACCGCCGTCGAATTTCTCGATCATGGTCAGCAGCAGGCGCCGGTCCTGATGGTCGAAACCACGTTCATCGATGTCCAGCAGGTTCAGCGCCAGGTCGGCAATCGGCTTGGTGATGTGGCCCTTGGCGCGAACTTCGGCAAAATCCCGGACCCGACGCAACAGCCGGTTGGCGATCCGCGGCGTACCCCGCGCCCGCCGGGCGATCTCATAAGCGCCATCCGGGTCCAGCGGCAACCCGAGAATGCCGGCCGAGCGACCGACAATCGTCGCCAGATCGGCGTTGTTGTAGAACTCCAGGCGCTGGACGATCCCGAAACGGTCCCGCAGCGGGTTGGTCAACATGCCGGCGCGAGTCGTGGCGCCCACCAGGGTGAACGGCGGCAGATCGAGCTTGATGGAACGGGCCGCCGGCCCCTCACCAATCATGATGTCGAGCTGGAAATCCTCCATGGCCGGGTACAGCACTTCCTCGACGATCGGCGACAGCCGATGGATTTCGTCGATGAACAGCACATCATGGGGCTCAAGATTGGTCAGCAGCGCAGCCAGGTCACCCGGACGCTCGAGGACCGGTCCGGAGGTACTCTTGATCGACACGCCCATTTCCTGGGCAATGATGTTGGCCAGGGTGGTCTTGCCCAAACCGGGCGGGCCGAAGATCAAGGTGTGGTCCAGGGACTCGCTGCGCCCACGGGCCGCCTGGATAAACAGTTCCATTTGCTCGCGAACCGCCGGCTGACCGATGTAATCGGCCAGGCTGACGGGACGAATCGCACGGTCTTGTACTTCTTCACGGTCACGGGGTGCGCCCGTGGCGGCGATCAGACGATCGGCTTCAATCACTTAAATCATTCCCTTCAGGGCACGACGAATCATATCTTCAGTGCTCAGGCCTTTTTCCTTGATAGCGGAAATCGCCTTGCTGGCCTCCTGCGGCTTGTAGCCCAGGGAGATCAGGGCGGTGACCGCATCGTTTTCCGCGCTGACCGCAGGTGCTGGTGCGTCCGGCTGGTTAGGCACCAGCGCGAACATGGCCGGCACCGCTTCCCAGGCCTTGAAACGGTCCTTGAGCTCAACCAACAGGCGCTCGGCGGTTTTCTTGCCCACACCTGGCACCTTGGTCAGGGCCGAAGTGTCCTGGGACTGCACGCAGCGCACCAGTTCGTCGACTTCCAGGCTCGACATCAAGGCCAGGGCCAGTTTCGGACCGACACCGTTGAGACGGATCAGCTCGCGGAAGAAGTCCCGTTCGCGCTTGCCGACGAAGCCATAGAGTAACTGCGCATCCTCGCGCACGACCAAATGGGTGTGCAGCGTCAGCGGTTCACCGACCGACGGCAGGCGATACAACGTGGTCATGGGCACTTCAAGCTCATAACCCAGGCCATTTACATCCAGAATCAGGTGCGGCGGCTGTTTTTCAGCCAGGGTGCCGCGCAAGCGTCCAATCACGTTTCAGATCCTTGGGCGTAGGCCAGCCGTGGGCTGGCGAGTAACGGCCGGAGCATGGAGGTCGACGACACAGGCGCAAAATGCTCGGGCTCACGAAAGATTGCGCTGATGCTATCAGAGACGCAGGCGCCCGCCACGACTGCGTGCGGCTCCCAGGCCATGAGGCAACAGGCTGGAACGGGTATGGGCATGGCAAATGGCGATGGCCAGGGCGTCGGAAGCGTCGATCTGCGGCTTGCTGACCAGTTTCAGCAGGTGCATCACCATCATTTGCACCTGCTCCTTGTTCGCCGCCCCCGTCCCAACGACCGCCTGCTTGACCTGGGTCGCGGTGTATTCGGCGATTTCCAGGTTTTCCTCGGCTCCGGCGACAATGGCCGCCCCACGAGCCTGCCCCAGCTTCAGGGCAGAATCGGCGTTGCGCGCCATGAAGACCTTTTCGATGCCCATGGTAACCGGGCCGTAGGTCTGGATGACTTCGCGCACGCCGCGATAAACGATCTGCAAGCGCTCATGCAACTCACCGGCACCGGTGCGGATACAGCCTGAAGCGACGTACACGCAGCCGCGCCCGGTATCACGAACCACGCCGTAGCCGGTGATGCGCGAACCGGGGTCGATACCAAGGATTAAAGTCATAACGCCTGCGATTTGAAGGGGGGTTACCTGGACCCGTGGGAGCGGGCTTGCTCGCGAAGAGGCCGTCACATCCGACTAAGTGTCGACTGATGCACCGTATTCGCGAGCAAGCCCGCTCCCACCTTGGTACTCATGCTGCTGGATAAAAGATTATCAACCTAGTTGCTCAGCCACCGACTCCGGGATGTCGGCGTTAGAGTAGACGTTCTGCACATCGTCCAGGTCTTCGAGCATGTCGATCAGCTTGAGCACCTTCTCAGCGCCCTCCAGGTCCAGTTCGGCGCTGGTGGTCGGTTGCATGACGATTTCCGCGTCGGCAGGCGCAAAACCGGCAGCCTCCAGGGCATTGCGCACGGCGTAGAAGCTGGCGAACGAGGTGAACACGTCGAAGGAACCGTCTTCATGACTGACCACGTCATCGGCGTCGGCTTCCAAGGCCGCTTCCGTCAGGGCATCTTCATCAAGGCCCGGCGCGAAACTGATCTGCCCCTTGCGCTCGAACAGGTACGCCACCGAACCGTCGGTGCCCAGGTTGCCCCCGCATTTGCTGAAGGCATGACGCACGGCGGCGGCGGTACGGTTGCGGTTGTCGGTCATGCACTCGACCATCACCGCTACGCCACCCGGGCCGTAACCTTCGTAGGTCAGCTCTTCCACGTTGTCGGCTTCGGTCGCGCCCGCGCCACGGGCGATAGCGCGGTCGATGATGTCGCGACTCATGTTCGCACCCAGCGCCTTGTCCAGGGCCAGGCGCAAGCGTGGATTGGAACCCGGATCGCCGCCACCCTGGCGGGCAGCGACCGTCAGCTCACGAATCCACTTGGTGAATATCTTTGCCCCTCTTGGCATCCTGACGTTCTTTGCGGTGCTTGATGTTCGCCCACTTGGAATGACCTGCCATAACTCGCTCCGGTTTCTCTTTGCAACATTGCCCGCCCTGCGCTCGCACAGTAGCCGGCAACCAAAAATATCGACCCCAATGAAAAGGCGCATCCGAAGATGCGCCTTCAGGTGTCGGCCTTACTCAGCCTTTGGCTGTTCACGCAGACGGATATGCAACTCGCGCAGAGCCTTGGCATCCACTACGCCCGGAGCCTGGGTCATGACATCGGCCGCGCTCTGGGTTTTCGGGAACGCGATCACTTCACGAATCGACTGGGCGCCGGTCATCAGCATCACCAGGCGGTCCAGACCAAAGGCCAGGCCACCGTGGGGCGGTGCACCGTACTTCAGCGCATCGAGCAGGAAGCCGAATTTCTCTTCCTGTTCCGCTTCGCTGATGCCCAGCAGACGGAAGACCGCCTGTTGCATTTCCTTGCGATGGATACGGATCGAACCGCCACCCAGCTCGGTGCCGTTCAAGACCATGTCGTAAGCGCGTGACAGAGCGGTGGCCGGGTTGGCCTCCAACGCCTCAGGCGAGCACTTCGGTGCGGTGAACGGATGGTGCAGCGCGGAGAAGCTGCCGTCGTCGTTCTCTTCAAACATCGGGAAGTCGACGACCCACATCGGTGCCCACTCACAGGTCAACAGCTTCAGGTCGTGACCCAGCTTGATGCGCAGTGCGCCCAGGGCCTCGCTGACGATCTTGGCCTTGTCGGCGCCGAAGAACACGATGTCGCCATCGACCGCGCCCACGCGATCGAGGATCACGTTCAGGTTGGCTTCAGGGATGTTTTTCACGATCGGCGATTGCAGGCCGTCAACACCTGCGGCGCGCTCGTTGACCTTGATGTACGCCAGACCCTTGGCACCGTAGATGCCGACGAACTTGGTGTAGTCATCAATCTGCTTGCGCGGCATGCTTGCCCCGCCTGGCACACGCAGGGCCGCGATCCGGCATTTCGGGTCGTTGGCCGGGCCGCTGAAGACCTTGAAGTCGACGTCCTTGAGTTGGTCGGCCACGTCCACCAGTTCCAGCGGGTTACGCAGGTCCGGCTTGTCGGAACCGTAGCGACGCATGGCCTCTTCGAAGGTCATGTGCGGGAACTCACCGAACTCCAGACCCAGCACTTCCTTGAACAGGTTGCGGATCATGCCTTCGGTCAGGCCCATGATGTCTTTTTCGTCGAGGAAGCTGGTCTCGATGTCGATCTGAGTGAATTCAGGCTGACGGTCGGCACGCAGGTCTTCGTCGCGGAAACACTTGGCGATCTGGTAGTAGCGGTCGAAGCCGGCCACCATCAGCAGTTGCTTGAACAGCTGCGGCGATTGCGGCAAGGCGAAGAAGCTGCCGGGGTGGGTACGGCTCGGCACCAGGTAGTCGCGAGCACCTTCAGGCGTCGCGCGGGTCAGGATCGGCGTTTCGACGTCGAGGAAGCCGTTCTCGTCCAGGTAACGACGGATGCTGGTGGTCATGCGCGAACGCAGACGCAGCTTCTCGGCCATTTCCGGGCGACGCAGGTCGATGAAGCGGTAGCGCAGGCGGGTTTCTTCGCCCACGTCGGAGTATTCGTTGAGCGGGAACGGCGGGGTTTCCGCTTCGTTGAGCACTTCCAGCTCATAGCCCAGCACTTCGATCATGCCTGAGGTCATGTTGGCGTTGCCGGCGCCGGCCGGGCGCAAGCGCACCTTGCCGGTGATCTTGACCACGTATTCGCTGCGCACGCGGTCGGCGGCGGCGAAGGTTTCAGCGCGGTCCGGATCGAACACTACCTGGGCCAGGCCTTCACGATCACGGATATCGAGGAAAATCACCCCGCCATGGTCACGGCGACGATGGACCCATCCGCAAAGAGTAACTTCCTGACCTTCCAGGCTTTCGTTCAGTTGGCCGCAATAATGGCTGCGCATCATGGTAGTGGTTTCACTTCTCGTAATTCGAAATTCGGTTGGAGGCCCTGCCCGTGCAAGAACTCGCGCGTGTTCAACTCAGTCAGCTTTGTCGCCACCGGCCAGGTTCTTCTTGGCGCCGGTCTTGAAGTCGGTTTCATACCAGCCGGTGCCGCCGAGGCGGAAACCTGGCATGGACAGCATCTTTTTCAGTTCTGGCGCCTGGCAGGCAGGGCAATCGACCAGCGGTGCCGCGCTGATCTTTTGAATGGCTTCCATCTGATGACCACAGGAAGCACATTGATAGTCGTACATCGGCATGGGGGTTGTCTCGGCGATCAGGTTACTCGCGCAAAGGCTGGGCTTTGCGGCAAAGAGCGGGATTATATCCATTAAATGCGGCCTGTGCAGCCGTAAGACGGCACAGGCCGCTACCGGCCGGGTTCAGCCACTGACAGGCGCCACGCATTCATCACGCCAATGACGCCCCACGGCCTCTGCCCCTGCCTCCTTCAAACTGTGCACCACACAAACCACGCGCACGAAACCGCTGAAGTTGCGCACCCCGCCATGGCGCAGATGCACTTCCCGGTCAACATGGGACAGCAGAGTACTGACGGAACAGCTGTTGAGCTGGGCCATGTCACCGAGAATATCCCAATAGACCTGCTCAAGCCGAAGACAGGTGGCGAACCCGTTCAGGCGGATCGATCGGGCCAGAGGGCGGGCCAATTGCATATCGAACCCTCGGACGAACGGGTCGATGGTAATAGGGTGAAAGTGCCCATGCACACCCTCCCCGGGTTCTTTTCCTTGAATCATACCGTTGACACTCCTTTGCCATACGAGCCTCTCAGTTGGAACAACCAATCTGTGGCTCTATGGAAGCTCAACGGCATCGCCAGTTCCAGATGACTTTATGACCATCGGCGTAGGACAAGCCAGCAGCAGGCAGGCGACGAATTACAACGTCCTACACAAAGTGCCGGCGACAACGCCAACCGCCCCGTCATCGCCAGGCCTGGCGCTTACCGGTCTTCCAGCAGCGAGCGCAACATCCAGGCGGTTTTTTCATGGACCTGCATGCGCTGGGTCAGTAGATCAGTGGTCGGTTCGTCACTGACCTTGTCCGACAAAGGAAGGATGCTGCGGGCCGTACGCGTCACGGCTTCCTGACCCTCGACCAACTGGCGGATCATGTCTTCGGCGCCAGGCACACCCTCCTCTTCCTTGATAGAAGACAAACGCGCATACACGGAATAGGCACCCGGCGCGGGAAAGCCGAGGGCACGAATGCGTTCGGCAATCAGGTCCACCGCCAGCGCCAGTTCGTTGTATTGCTCCTCGAACATCAGGTGCAGGGTGCGAAACATCGGTCCTGTGACGTTCCAGTGAAAATTATGGGTCTTGAGGTACAAGACATAGGTGTCCGACAGCAGGCGTGAAAGCCCGTCGACGATGGACTTGCGATCTTCTTCACTGATCCCGATATCAATTGCCATGGTGGTTGATCTCCTTGCGGTAATGAATTCGACAGCGGCTCTTGCACTTTAGCGACTCTTGCACTCTAGCGGGTGTTGCCGCCGGCAGCCTGCGACAAATCGCCAGCCCTCCTGAACCGACAAGCCGCAACACCGGACGGTTCCGATGAGGCGGGAAGATTCAACGTCTTTGCCTGTTGCCTGGCGCCCTTGCGCCGACGAACAGCGCGGTACGGATTTGAGAAGGCCGGGGCTTTGCTGTTAAATAGGCAGTGTGTCGCTACGCCTATTTTTCCGGGCATGGCGCATAGGCTGATTCGGGAATGTGTCCAACGCCTCTCTATTGTTCCGAAGCGAACCGCCCCGACCAGCTCTTCCTTGTGATCCGTCTTAACCGTGAGTCAATCAAAATGTTGAAAATCGTCCACTTGCTAATGGGCGCAGCTGCCCTGCTGCTGTCCTTCATCCCTAGCCTGGGTTCCGAAGCCACGCCTTACCTGCAACATCCCGATGCGCTTTACCTGGCCTTTTTCGGCCTGCTCAACCTCACCCTTGCACCTGTTATCCCCTACTGGAACAAAGGCCCACGTCATCAACTGCAAAACCTGGTCAGCGTCTTGCTGGTGCTGGCCGTTGCCCTGCAAACCCTGACCCTGCTGGCGCCCATGCCGCAAATCGCCGGTCAACCGGCCGTGCTGTTCAGCCTGACCGCAGCACTGCTCGCCGTGGCACTGCACCTGGCTGTCAGCTTCTACAAGAAGTCGTCACCGGCCGCCGCACCGCAGAACTACGACATGTCCAACCGCGATACCGGCACCGTGAAGTGGTTCAACACGTCCAAGGGGTTCGGTTTCATCTCCCGCGACTCCGGCGATGACATTTTTGTGCATTTCCGAGCCATTCGTGGCGAAGGCCACCGCGTTCTGGTCGAAGGCCAGCGCGTGGAGTTCTCCGTAATGAACCGCGACAAGGGCCTGCAGGCCGAAGATGTGATCGCCGCGCTACCGCGCCGCTGATCCCAAGCGTAAAAAAACCGCGATGCAGCCGGGCTGCTCGCGGTTTTTTATCGTCTGTCGTTCCGGTCGGTCAGTAGTGAGGCGGAGGCGCTTCTTCTTCGAAGGTTTCGAATTGCCCGGCCATCTCTTCCTGGCGCTTGAGCAAAGCGGCCATTTGCAGCTGCAGACGCTCGACCACTCGCTGCTGCCCCACCAGCACGTCATTTAATGCCTGGATAGTGTCATCCTGAAACGCCAGGCGGCTTTCCAGATCCGTTACACGCTCTTCAAGGTTCATGGTCTCAGTCCTCCAGAAACTTGAAATCATCGGTCAGGGCCGCTCGCAGTCTGTCGCGAATGACCGTCACCTGTTCAGTAGTATAAGGCCTGGCCGGGTGCTTGCCCCAGACCGGCGCTGGCCAGGCCGCGTCATCACGTTTGCGCACGATGACGTGCATGTGCAACTGGCTGACGACGTTACCCAAGGTTGCAACGTTCAGTTTGTCAGCGTTGAACGAGTCCTTGAGGGTTTCGGCCAGGACCGTGGTTTCTTTCCATAGCTGCCGCTGGTCAGCGTCATCCAATTGAAACAATTCGCTGATACTTTCCCGTCGCGGCACGAGGATGAACCACGGGTAATTGGAGTCGTTGGACAAGAGCAACCGGCACAGCGGGAAATCACCCATGACCAACGTGTCTTGTTGCAGTTGTGGATCTAAAGCAAACACCGCGCACACTCCTCGCTGGTTATCGTTTTTACCCGACGCAGCAGGCCTGCGTTGGATACAGAAGCGCAGCATACCCTCGAACGCCGAAGGGTTCACTGCGTACAGTCATGACCCTGTCCGATGCTTTTTTTAGAGCGCACGCACCAACTCAGCGCAGCCAGTAACACACAGGCCTGAGACGGGCGTTGCGCACACTGCCTCCCGCACCGAGCCTGTAAAATTTTCGTACAAGGTAAAGATTTTTTGCACCAAAACAGCACAACGCGTCTACGCTCAGTGCACGAAGCATCCGTGATCTACCCACCCGGCAGGGTGAACCGGTAACGTTTTTAGTTGTCGCGAGGCGTTTAGCGGCTGTAAACACGAGAGCGGCACAGCAGTCAACCCTAATTAAAACAAGGCCTTTGGAGCCCGGTTTCATGAGGTTTCACCGCGCCAGCAGGAAGAATGTGAAAAAAACGTGAACAGAAACCGGGTTTGAGCATGCTTGTTGCATTCATCCCCACCATCGTCTACAGGGCACCGCTGCAAGCGCGAACCTGCAGGCTTGAGAATAAAGTGGCAAGGCTGCCCTCAAGGAGCTTCAAGCGCAGTAATAAAGGACTCTTTGCACCGTCGCCGGAAAAAAGAAGCAACTTCGAGTTGTAAGTCCGATTGCGCCGGAACAGCCGAAATACGACATGGATCGAGCCATAGGCGACAGGGTCGTAAAGAAGCTGAAAGATTGGATGGGCAAGTATCGCCAATGAATGTCGTCGTGATATAAGTTCGCGCCGACACAAAAAGAAAGAGCCGCCCAGATAAAAAAACAGGTGGGACGGCAAGACTCTATCTAAAAACCAAAGGAGCAAATCACGATGCGCGTGATGAAGTGGAGCATGATCGCACTGGCTGTATCGGCCAGTACCTCGCAGTTCGCAATGGCCTCTTCCCAGGAAGAATCCAAGGGCTTTTTTGAAGATCAGAGCCTGAACGTTCTGACCCGTATGCTGTACATGAATCGTGATTTCAAGAATAACCCGGGTGGCCAGAGCTATCGTGAAGAAACCGGCCTTGCTGCGCGCGCCACATACGAGTCGGGCTTCACCCAAGGTACCGTTGGTTTCGGTGTAGACGCCTTGGTCAACGGCATGGTCAAACTGGACAGCGGTCGTGGCCGCACCGGTAATGGCATCTTCGGTAACGATAGCGATGGCCGACCAGAAGACACCCAATCCATTGGTGGTGGAGCGGTCAAGTTCCGTGTCTCTGACACCGTTCTGAAATACGGCAGCCAATACGTTGGCAGCCCGGTTCTCGCCACCGACGACAGCCGTCTGCTGCCGGAAATCGCCACCGGCACCATGATCACCAGCAAAGAAATTGAAGGCCTGGAGCTGAGCGCTGGCCGGTTTACCGCGATCAGCGGACAGAACCACATGGGTCACGACAGCATCAATGGCACCGGTCTGAAATCCGCTGATATCGCTGGTGCAACCTATCAATTCACCGAGAATTTTGTAGCTGGCGTTGCCGCTTCCGACGTTGAAGACCACTACAAAAAGAAATACATCAACCTGAACTACACCCTGCCGATCAGCGAAGATCAGTCCCTGAACTTCGATTTCAACGGCTATGACAGCAAGGATCAAGGCCAGAAACTCAGCGGTGACGTTGACAACCGTATCTGGTCCCTTGCAGCTGCCTATTCCATCGGTGCCCACAAGTTCACCCTGGCTCACCAGCGCTCCACCGGCGATACCGGCTACGTTTACGGCGCCGACGGCAACGGTACTATTTTCCTCTCCAACTCCGTCCAGTACTCCGACTTCAACGGCGCAGACGAGCGTTCGTGGCAGGCTCGCTACGACTTGAACATGAAGACCTACGGCGTTCCAGGCCTGAGCTTCATGACTCGTTACATCACCGGTGACAACATTGAGACTGGCGGCGAAGAAGGCAAAGAGCACGAGTTGGACTTCGAGACCAAATACGTCATGCAGAGCGGTCCAGCCAAAGACCTGTCTTTCCGCATTCGTAGCGCGTTCTACCGCACAAATAGCTCTTACAACGCTATCAATGGTGCCGACAACAACGACTTCCGCTTCATCGTCGAATACCCTCTGAGCATCTTGTAATTCAGCGGTCATTCGATAGTTACACCGGCAACAAATAAAAAACCGCTCACCTGATTCAGGTGAGCGGTTTTTTTGTGCCCATCATATGTCAGCTTAAAAGCAACTTCGTAATTAGCAAGCTAACTAACATTAGCCTCATGAGCCGAAGCGTTACTGCGCTGCCCCTTCGTGGACCATACGAATAACCCGCTGTGGAAACGGAATATCAATTCCCGCGTCCTTCAACCGATCCCGGGCCTGTTCATTGAACATGAACATCACGCTCCAGTAATCCGCCGTCTTGACCCATGCCCGCAATGACACCGTGATCGAACTGTCGCCCAAGGTGGAAATCACCGCTTCCGGCGCCGGATCGGCCAGTACACGCTCGTCCTTGGCCAGTTCCAACAACACTTCACGAGCCTTTTGCAGGTCCGCTTGGTAATCCACGCCGACATCGAACACCACTTTGCGGGTCGGCTGGCGATTGGTGTTGATGATGATGCCGTTCGACAGGTTGCCGTTGGGCACGATGACGGTTTTGTTGTCACCGGTACGAATCACGGTATGGAAGATCTGGATGCTGTCGACCGTACCGGCCACGCCCTGGGCTTCGATCCAGTCACCGATGCGGAACGGGCGGAACAACAGAATCAGCACACCACCGGCGAAGTTCGCCAGGCTGCCCTGCAATGCCAAGCCGATCGCCAGGCCCGCCGCACCGATAGCCGCGATGAACGAGGTGGTCTCAATGCCGATCATCGACGCCACGCTGACGATCAGCAGGATCTTGAGGATGATGTTCGCCAGGTTACTGATAAACCCTTGCAGCGCCAGGTCGGCATTGCGCAGTGCCAGCAGTCCGCCGAGTTTGCGGGTTACCTTGTTGATCAGCCACCAGCCAATGGCCAGCGTAATCACCGCCAGCAGCACGCGGCTGCCGTACTCCATGATCATGGGGATCCAGGCCTCGGACGCCTTGATCAAGTTGTCCACTTCAGCGTTCAGGTCCATCTACCTCTCCTTCTATTGCCGTAACCACGAAAGACCGGGCGAAGCATTGTGAAAAGAGCGTTTGCCTCTCGCCACAATGCCTCTGTGCAACCGGCTGTCAGTCACGGAAGTTATTGAACTGCAAAGGCATGCCGAATTCCTTGCCCCGCAGTGCCGCGATGGCTTCCTGCAAGTCATCACGCTTTTTGCCGGTGACACGCACTTGCTCGCCCTGGATGGCGGCTTGCACCTTGAGTTTGGCGTCCTTGATATGAGCAACGATTTTCTTCGCCAGTTCCTTATCGATGCCTTCCTTGAGCACGGCTTCCTGCTTCATCAGCTTGCCCGAGGCATAGGCGTCCTTGACCTCCAGGCACTGCACGTCGATCTTGCGCTTGACCAGGGCCAGCTTGAGGATCTCGATCATTGCCTCAAGCTGGAAGTCGGCCTCAGCGGTCAGGTTGACGGTCAGGTCCTTCTCCTTGAACTCGAAACTGCCCTTGCCCTTGAGGTCATAACGACGGTCGAGTTCCTTGACGGCGTTTTCAACGGCGTTGGTGACTTCGTGTTTGTCCAGTTCGGATACCACGTCGAATGACGGCATGTAGTGTTCTCCAATAAAAAAGACGCGCCCGTAACAAAGGCGCGTGCTTGGCTTGTGGTTAAAATCGGGCTCATTATAACGGGTCTTTTCCTGTCGACACTGCGAGCCCCCCGATGCCTGCGCCAAACCGAGTAAAAAACTGATGCCTACTACCTGGCATGTCCTGGGGGCCGGCAGCCTCGGCACGTTGTGGGCGGCGCGCCTGGCCCGGGCCGGTCTGCCGGTGCGGCTGGTACTGCGCAATGAACAACGGTTGCAGGCCTATCGGGCCGCCGGTGGCCTGACGCTGGTGGAACAGGGCCAGGCCCAGCATTACCCGGTACCTGGGCAAACAGCCGACGCCCCCGAGCCGATCAAACGCCTGCTCCTGGCCTGCAAAGCCTATGATGCCGAAGCGGCCGTGGCTTCCGTGGCCCATCGCCTGAGCGCCGATGCGGAGCTGATCCTGCTACAGAACGGCCTCGGCAGTCAGGACGCGGTCGCCAATCGTGTTCCCCAGGCCCGTTGCATCAGTGCCTCCAGTACCGAAGGAGCGTTCCGCGACGGTGACTGGCGCGTGGTGTTCGCCGGCCACGGCTATACCTGGCTGGGCGATCCCGCCCACCCGGTGGCACCGATCTGGCTGGACGACCTCACCGCCGCCGGTATACCCCACGAATGGACGGCGGACATCCTCACCCGGCTCTGGCGCAAACTGGCGCTCAACTGTGCGATCAACCCGCTGACCGTCCTGCATCACTGCAGGAACGGCGGCTTGCAGGCGCATCACTGCGAAGTGGCGACCCTCTGCGCAGAACTTACGGACCTGCTGGAGCGCTGCGGCCAGCCCATGGCGGCCGAAGACCTGCAGCCGGAAGTCGAACGGGTCATCCAGGCCACTGCCGCCAACTACTCCTCGATGTACCAGGACGTCGCCCATGGGCGCCGCACCGAAATCAGCTACTTGCTCGGCCACGCTTGCAAGGTTGCCGGGCGCCATCGGTTGGCGGTGCCACATCTGGAACAATTGCGCCAGCGACTGATTGCCCACTTGAACAACCTCGGATTGCCCGGCGACTGAGCAGCGGCTACGCTGGCCCTCGTGTTCCTTTTAAACGAAGAGTCCGATGCCATTGCGCCAGCGCCTTGAAAACCTCCCGGTCGGCCAGAAACTGCTGGCCGCCCTGCTGGTGTTGTTGACCACCGTACTGCTGGTGGCCAACCTGACCTTTATCAGCGCCGCCTATTACATCTCCCAGGAAAGCATGGCGCCCCAGGCCCTGCAGACCATCGGTCGGCTGGTGGCCAACCCGAGCCTGATCGCCGACGCCCTGCAATCACCCCAAACTGCCCAGCGCCTGCTGGATGAGCTCAACAGCTATGCACCGCTGCGGGCCGCTGCGTTGTATGACGGCGAGGGTGCACGCCTGGCGCAACTGCACCAGGGCGAAAAGCTCAAGCTGCCGGACCATTACCGCCATATGCAGGCGTGGCAAGCCAGTGAGTTTCGCAGCAATCAGGTCATCACCCTGCCCCGTCCGGGGACGGCGCCGGGTCATCTGTTACTGGTGGCCAGCAGCGAACTGCCGACGGCGTTCTACACCGGCACCCTGACCGCCAGCCTCGGCATCCTGATTTTCAGCGTGTTGCTGTGGCTGGTCATTGCCCAGCAGATCAAGCGCCTGATTACTCGACCGATTCATCAGCTCGAAGAGCTGTCGCGCCAGGTCACCCGCGAGGAGAACTATTCCCTGCGCGCCGCCCGCGGCAACCACGACGAAATCGGCAGCCTGGCCGAGGCGTTCAACACCATGCTCTCGCGGATCGAAGCCCGGGAGCAGCAACTCAAACGCGCGCGGGACGATTCCCAGGCCGCCTACGACCAGGCCCAGGGCCTGGCCGAAGAAACCCGTCACACCAATCGCAAGCTGGAACTGGAAGTCCAGGTGCGCAGCAAGATCGAGAAAAAGCTCACCGGCTTTCAGAACTACCTCAACAGTATTATCGACTCCATGCCCTCGGCCCTGATCGCCCTCGACGAACAGCTGTATGTCACCCAATGGAACCAGGAAGCCAGCGCCCTTTCGGGCACGCGCCTGGACGAGGCGCTGAACCAGCCGATCTTCCTCGCCTTCGAACCGCTCAAGCCTTACCTGCCACAGCTCAAGCAAACGGTGGAACAGCATACGGTGGCGAAGATCGAACGCGTCACCTGGACCAAGGACGACGAGGCCCGGCACTACGCCCTCACCTTCTATCCACTGATGGGCGGTGCCGGGCGCGGCGTGGTGATCCGCATCGATGACATCACCCAGCGCCTGTCGCTGGAAGAAATGATGGTGCAGTCGGAGAAGATGCTCTCGGTCGGCGGCCTCGCGGCGGGCATGGCCCATGAAATCAACAACCCGCTGGGTGCCATCCTGCACAACGTGCAAAACATCCGTCGGCGTCTTTCGCCAGAACTGCCGAAGAACATCGAACAGGCCGAACAACTGAATATCGAACTGCAAAGGGTGAACCTTTACCTGCAAAGCCGGGAAATCCCGCAGTTGCTCGATGGCATCCAGCAGGCCGGCGCCCGGGCGGCGAAAATCGTCACCCACATGCTCAGCTTCAGCCGGCGCAGTACCCGGCAGATGGCCCCCTGCGACCTGCCGGCACTGATCGACCAGGCGGTGGAGATCGCCGGGAACGACTTCGACCTGGCGATCGGTTTCGACTTCAAGGGCCAGGCGATCATCCGGCAGTTCGACCCGAACCTGGGCCCGGTGCCCGGCACCGCCAACGAGCTGGAGCAGGTACTGCTCAATCTGCTGAAAAACGCCGCCCAGGCGATCCACCAACGCCAGGACGACAGCGAACCCGGCCGGATTATCCTGCGCACGCGGCTGAACCCACCGTGGGCAGAGATCCAGGTGGAGGACAACGGCATCGGCATGAGCGAAAACGTGCGTAAACGCACCTTCGAGCCGTTCTTCACCACCAAGGAAATCGGCCAAGGGACCGGGCTGGGGCTGTCGGTGTCGTATTTCATCATCACCAATAACCACAAGGGCCAGATGGAAGTGCAGTCGGCACCGGGCCAGGGCACCTGCTTCACCTTGCGCCTGCCGTTGACTGGCACTTCAATGGTGCCGCAGGAACACAAGCAACTGGAGCGCTGAACATGGGTTTTCGCCTGTCGAAGATTTACACCCGCACCGGCGACAAAGGTGAAACAGGGTTGGGAGATGGTCGCCGCGTAGCCAAGGACCATCCACGGGTCGAAGCCATTGGCGAGGTGGACACGCTCAACAGTCAGTTGGGATTGTTGCTCGCCAGCCTCACGGTAGAGGCCGCTGAATATCCGGCGCTACAGGAGCTGATCGAGGTCCTGGCGCCTTGTCAGCACCGGCTGTTCGACCTGGGCGGTGAACTGGCGATGCCAGCTTATCAGGCCTTGAACGTGCTGGAAGTCGAGCGCCTGGAAGCAGCAATCGATGCATGGAACGAAGAAGTGGGACCGCTGGAGAATTTCATCCTGCCCGGCGGCTCGACACTGATCGCCCAGGCCCACGTCTGCCGCAGCCTGGCCCGTAGCGCCGAACGCCGTTGCCAGCAGTTGAACGCCGTCGAGCCGTTGGCCGGGCCGGGGCTGGCGTATATCAATCGGTTGTCGGATCTGTTGTTCGTCGCCGCGCGGGTCATTGCCCGGCGACAAGGGGTGGCGGAGGTGCTGTGGGTGGCGGCTGCCAAGCCTGGGGACTGAGCAGAGAAATTTATCGCCTGTCAGGCCGTCTTCGCGAGCAAGCCCGCTCCCACAGTGGATCTCTGCCAGGCACAGAAGTTTTGTCCATCGCAGATTCCATGTGGGAGCGGGCTTGCTCGCGAAGGGGCCGGCCGGCAGCCACCCCACCCAATCAAGCCTCCCACAGTGAACTTCTGCCAGCACAGAATTTTTGTCCATCGCAGATTCCATGTGGGAGCGGGCTTGCTCGCGAAGGGGCCGGCCGGCAGCCACCCCACCCAATCAAGCCTCCCACAGTGAATTTCTGCCAGGCACAGAATTTTTGTCCATCGCAGATTCCATGTGGGAGCGGGCTTGCTCGCGAAGGGGCCGGTAGCCACCCCACCCAATCAAGCCTCAGGCCAAAACGCCCGAATCCCCGCCACACCCTGCGCCCCGGCTTTCCAGGCTTTTTGCCGTTCGTCAGGCCCCACTCCGCCCAACAGATACACCGGCCTGTCGAAGCCCTCAATCAACCGCGAAGCCTCTTCCCAACCCAGCGGCTGGGCCTCGGGATGAGTCTGGGTCGGTTGTACCGGCGAGAGCGTCACGAAGTCCACGTCCATCTGCTGCGCCAGGGACAGCTCTTCGGCGCTGTGGCAGGAGGCGGCCAACCAACGGTCTTTGCCAAAAGGACGACCGGCTGCGGCATGCTTGCGCAATTGCGCGGCGGTAATGTGCCAGCCGGCGGAAGGGAAATCCCCCAGCCATTCAAAAGGCCCCTTGAGCATCAACTGGGCCTTGCCGGCGCACAAACCTGCCGCATCCACCGCCAGATCGCGATACTTCGGGTCGTAGCCGTTGGGCGCGCGCAACTGGAGCAGTTTGATCCCACCCGCGATAGCCTTTTGCATGCCGCGCAGCAGCTGCGGCGTTTCGAGGCCTTCAGGGGTAATCAAATATTCGCCGGGTAAACGAGCCGCTGCGACGATCGGCTGGTTGGCCGCCGGAAACTCATGGTTCAAAAGCTCACGGCTCGTGACCCAGGCCAGCGGTTGTCCTTCGGCACCATGGGGCTGGCCAGTGAATGCTGAGACTTCCCAGACATCCAGCAGTACCTGTTTATCCGGATAATCGTGGCGCACCTTGATCAATGGCCGGGCCGTACTGACCACAATGCCCAGTTCTTCATGAAGCTCTCGGGCCAGGGCGGTCTCGACGGACTCATCCGCCTCGACCTTGCCACCGGGAAACTCCCAAAGGCCGCCCTGGTGCTGAGTATCGGCCCGCCGGGCGATCAGGATTTTGCCGGCAGCGTCACGAATGACCGCCGCCGCTACATGAACTCGTTTCACCGCGCTGTTTCCTCCAGACCGGCCTGTTGCCACGCCTTGAACGCCGGCCATTGATAGATAGTTTCGACATAGGCCGCATCGACCTCGGGCAACTCCACCTGATAGGTGCGCAAGCGCACCGCCACCGGCGCGAAAAACACGTCGGCCAGGCTCAAGCGGCCAAACAGGTATGGCCCGGATTCAGTGGCCGCCGCACGGCATTCGGCCCACAGCGCCAGCATCCGCTGGATTTCCGCCAGGACGTCAGCCGGCATGGGCACCAGCGGCGCATCGCGGGCCAGGTCAAATGGCATGTTGCTGCGAATGGCAAAAAAACCGCTGTGCATTTGTGCACAGGCCGAACGCGCCTGAGCCCGGGCGGCTACGTCCCTGGGCCAGAGGCCGGCATCCGGGAACTGTTCGGCCAGGTATTCGGCAATCGCCAGGGAGTCGGCGATCACGCCAAACTCGGTCTTGAGCAACGGGACCTTGGCCGTGGCTGAATACTTGAGCAGTTTCTCGCGGGTGTCGGGCTGGTCGAGCCTGACCAGTTCCTCGGTGTACTTTGCACCGGTCAACGCCAGGGCCAGCGCACCGCGCAGGGACCAGGAGGAGAGGTGTTTGTCGCCGATGATCAGGTGCAGGCTCATGTGGATTCCTTTCTTGTGGTTTTTGGGTGTCTGTACTGGCGCCATCGCGAGCAAGCCCGCTCCCACAGGGGTTCTGTGAACGCCGCAGATCCAGTGTGGGAGCGAGCCTGCTCGCGATGGCAGCAACTCGGTCCCGAGCCGGTTAAGTCCGATACTCAGCGTTAATCTTCACATACTCGTGGGACAGGTCGGTAGTCCAGATCGTTTCGCTGCAATCACCACGCCCCAGCTCGATACGAATGGTGATTTCTTCCTGCTGCATCACCGCCGCGCCCTGGGCTTCGGTGTAGGTAGCGGCGCGTGCGCCTTGGCTGGCGATGCAGACTTCGCCAAGGAACACATCGATCTTGCTCACGTCCAGCTCCGGCACACCGGCACGGCCGACGGCGGCGAGGATCCGGCCCCAGTTCGGGTCGGAGGCGAACAGCGCGGTCTTGATCAGGGGCGAATGCGCCACGGTGTAGCCGACATCCAGGCATTCCTGATGGTTGCCGCCACCGTTGACCTGCACGGTCACGAACTTGGTCGCGCCTTCACCGTCACGGACGATGGCCTGGGCCACCTCCATGCACACGTCGAACACGGCCTGTTTGAGGGCGGTGAACAGCGCACCACTGGCTTCGGTAATTTCCGGCAGGTCAGCCTTGCCGGTGGCGATCAGCATGCAGCAGTCGTTGGTGGAGGTGTCGCCGTCAATGGTGATGCGGTTGAACGACTTGTTGGCGCCATCGAGCATCAGGTCCTGCAGCACCTGCCGGGAGACTTTGGCGTCAGTGGCGATGTAGCCGAGCATAGTCGCCATGTTCGGACGAATCATGCCGGCGCCTTTGCTGATGCCGGTGACGGTGACAGTCACGCCATCGTGCTGGAATTGACGACTGGCCCCTTTGGGCAGCGTGTCGGTGGTCATGATGCCGGTAGCGGCAGCGGCCCAGTTGTTTTCCGACAGGTCATCCAGAGCGGCCTGCAAGGCGCCTTCGATCTTCTCGACCGGCAACGGTTCGCCGATCACACCGGTGGAGTACGGCAGCACCTGGCTGGCGTCAACGCCGGCCAGTTCGGCCAGTTTGGCGCAAGTGCGCTCGGCGGCGACCAGGCCTGGGGCACCGGTGCCGGCGTTGGCGTTTCCGGTGTTGGTCAGCAGGTAACGCACCGAACCCTGGACACGTTGCTTGGCCAGGATGACGGGGGCCGCGCAAAAGGCGTTGAGGGTAAACACGCCGGCAACCGTCGAACCTTCGGCGCAACGCATGACCACGACATCCTTGCGCCCAGGGCGCTTGATGCCCGCCGAGGCGATACCGAGTTCAAAACCGGCAACCGGGTGCAACGTTGGCAACGGACCAAGACCAACAGCCATGAATGCGCTCCTAAATAGATGTAATCGAAGCCGTCTTCATTGAGACGACAAAACAAATGGCAAAACGCCGCGACGGCGGAAGGCCTGTCGCGGCGCGGGTCGTTCAGCGTTTGAAACGGGTGTTACTGAATCTGCCCGTGACAATGCTTGTATTTCTTGCCCGAACCGCAATAGCACAGTTCGTTGCGGCCCAGCTTCTGCTCGTTGCGTACCGGCGCGGTCGCCAGGGCAACATCCACCTCGGCGCCCTCCTCCTGGGCAACTTCCAGGCCTGGGGCCTGGGCGTGCTCGAACTGCATGCGCGCGGCCAAGGCTTCGGCTTCCTGTCGCAGACGGGCCTCTTCTTCGACCGGGTCTTCGCGGCGAACCTGAACGTGGGACAACACGCGGATCGAGTCGCGCTTGATCGAATCCAGCAGCTCGGAGAATAGCGTGAAGGACTCGCGCTTGTATTCCTGCTTGGGGTTCTTCTGGGCGTAACCACGCAAGTGGATACCGTGGCGCAAGTGATCCATGGTCGACAGATGGTCTTTCCACAGGTCGTCCAGCACCCGCAGCACGATCTGCTTCTCGAAGGAGCGCAGCGCTTCTTCGCCGGCCTGGTCTTCCTTCTCGTTGTACGCGGCGATCAGTTCGGCCAGCAGCTTCTCGCGCAGGGTTTCTTCGTACAGGTGATCGTCTTCGTCCAGCCATTGCTGGATCGGCAACGCCACGCCGAAGTCGCTCTGCAAGGCAGCCTCCAGACCGGCGACATCCCACTGCTCAGGCAGCGACTGCGGAGGAATGTGGGCGCTGATGGTTGCGTTGAGCACGTCCTGGCGGAAATCGGCGATGGTTTCGCCAATGTTGTCGGCGGCCAACAAACTGTTACGCATGTGATAAATCACTTTACGCTGTTCGTTGTTGACGTCGTCGAACTCCAGCAATTGCTTACGGATATCGAAGTTGCGGCCCTCGACCTTGCGCTGGGCTTTCTCGATGGCGTTGGTGACCATCCGGTGTTCGATCGCTTCGCCAGGCTGCATGCCCAAAGCCTTCATGAAGTTCTTCACCCGATCAGAGGCGAAGATACGCATCAGGCTATCTTCCAGCGACAGATAGAAGCGGCTGGAACCGGCATCGCCCTGACGACCGGCACGGCCACGCAACTGGTTGTCGATACGGCGCGATTCGTGACGCTCGGAAGCGATCACCTGCAAACCGCCGGACTCGAGCACCTGCTGATGACGCTTCTGCCAGTCGGCCTTGATCTGTGCGATTTGCTCGGGCGTCGGGTTTTCCAGGGAGGCGACTTCCACTTCCCAGTTGCCGCCCAACAGGATGTCGGTACCACGGCCGGCCATGTTGGTGGCAATGGTCAGCGCACCTGGGCGACCCGCCTGGGCGATGATCTCGGCTTCCTTTTCGTGGAACTTGGCGTTAAGGACCTTGTGCTCGATACCTTCCTTGTTGAGCAGGGCGGACATGTGCTCGGAGGTTTCGATCGTGGCGGTACCCACCAGGATCGGACGGCCCTGGGCCATGCATTCCTTGATGTCGGCGATGATCGCCGCGTACTTCTCATCGGCGGTGAGGAACACCAGGTCGTTGTAGTCTTTACGGGCCAGCGGCTTGTTAGGCGGGATCACCATCACTTGCAGGCCGTAGATCTGATGGAACTCGAACGCTTCGGTGTCGGCGGTGCCGGTCATGCCGGACAGCTTGTTGTACAGGCGGAAGTAGTTCTGGAAGGTGGTCGAGGCCAGGGTCTGGCTCTCAGCCTGGATGTTCAGACCTTCCTTGGCTTCGATGGCCTGGTGCAGGCCTTCGGACAGACGACGGCCCGGCATGGTCCGGCCGGTATGTTCATCCACCAGCACGACCTGGCCGTCCTGGACGATGTACTCGACATTGCGATGGAACAGCTTGTGGGCACGCAGGCCGGCATAGACGTGGGTCAGCAGGCCCAGGTTATGGGCCGAGTACAGGCTCTCGCCTTCGGCCAGCAGGCCGACACGGGTAAGCATTTCTTCGATGAACTGGTGACCGGCTTCGTTGAGCTCGACCTGACGGGTCTTCTCGTCGACCGTGTAGTGGCCGGCCTTGGTCACTTCACCCTCGACTTCTTCGACGTGAAGTTCCAGCTGCGGGATCAGCTTGTTGATCTCGATGTACAGCTTGGAACTGTCCTCGGCCTGACCGGAAATGATCAGCGGGGTACGGGCTTCGTCGATGAGAATGGAGTCGACTTCGTCGATTACCGAAAAATTGAGTTCGCGCTGGAACTTCTCTTCCAGGCTGAACGCCATGTTGTCGCGCAGGTAGTCGAAACCGAATTCGTTGTTGGTGCCGTAGGTGATGTCCGACGCGTAGGCGGCGCGCTTTTCTTCCGGCGGCTGGAACGGCGTGACCACGCCGACCGTCAGGCCGAGGAATTCATACAACGGGCGCATCCAGTTGGCGTCGCGGCGGGCCAGGTAGTCGTTGACCGTCACCACATGCACGCCCTTGCCGGACAGTGCGTTGAGGTAGACCGCCAGTGTTGCCACCAGGGTCTTGCCCTCACCGGTACGCATTTCGGCAATCTTGCCTTCGTGCAAGGTCATGCCGCCGATCAACTGAACGTCGAAGTGGCGCATGCCCATCACCCGCTTGCCGGCTTCACGGGCAACCGCAAAGGCTTCGGGCAGGAGCTGGTCAAGGGTTTCCCCCTTGGCGATGCGCTCCTTGAATTCGGCAGTCTTGGCGCGTAACTGATCGTCCGAAAGGGCCACCATTTGCTCTTCGAAGGCATTGACGATCTGTACCGTCTTGAGCATGCGTTTGACTTCACGCTCGTTCTTGCTTCCAAAAAGTTTCTTTAACAAAGGCGCAAACATATCGGCAGGATCTTCCACACTAAAGGGATGGAGGGCGGCCCCGTGAGTCGCCCGTGCAGCCCTCATGGCCGCATGCGAACGAGCATTCTACCCGGAAACGATGGTGAGGAAAGTGGCGTTATTCCACGATGCTGGCACAGCGCTGTGACGGGGCCTCCCTAAAATAAGGGCTTTTACGGGAACTTCAACCCACAAACGAGAGAAGTTATTCATTGATTGTGCGGGTAAGGTCGCCCCTGGCGAGCGGTCGCGGCGCACCTGGCGCTTTCTGCTACCATGGCGTCCCTGTCACTTGCGGTATTCGTTCATGGCCTTTCGCCCTCTTCCAGCCAAGGTTCCCGCCGTTCTGCTGCGCGAAGCCAAACCGCTGAAAGCCATCTTCGGCCACGCCAAACGACTGGGTCACTTGCAGCGCCTGCTGGACAGCCAATTACAGCCTGCCGCTCGCGAGCATTGCCACGTGGCGTCCTGGCGCGAAGGCAGCCTGCTGCTGATCGTCACGGACGGTCACTGGGCCACGCGCCTGCGCTATCAGCAAAAGCGCCTGCTACGGCAACTGCAGGACTTCGAGGAGTTTACCGGCCTGACGCGGATTCTGTTCAAGGTACAACCGCCCACGGTACAGGTCGCCGTCAAGGGGCACACGCTGGATTTGTCCACCGATGCAGCCGCCACCATCCAGGCCACCGCGGATGGCATCACCGACCCCAACCTGCGGGCGGCGCTGGAGCGGTTGGCAGCGCATGGGCGGCCCAAGGATTGAATCTGAATATCTCTGTTGGATGATAGACCGCCTTCGCGAGCAAGCCCGCTCCCACAATGGATACGCGGCGGACACAAAATATGTGTTTAGCGCAAAACCACTGTGGGAGCGGGCTTGCTCGCGAAGGCAGCAACCCGGTCTTAACACTACCGGCGCTTTTTGCTCCCCAGCAACGACCCCATCAACCCGCGCACCAGTTGCCGTCCCAACTGATTGGCGGCCTGGCGCATCGCCGACTTCAATGCCTGGCCGGCCGCTGTACCGAGAAATTCCCCGGCCTTGTCAGTGAAGCTCGGTT
This sequence comes from Pseudomonas hefeiensis, assembly GCF_030687835.1. NCBI lineage: Bacteria > Pseudomonadati > Pseudomonadota > Gammaproteobacteria > Pseudomonadales > Pseudomonadaceae > Pseudomonas > Pseudomonas hefeiensis. The sequence continues at coordinate 1,373,650 of NZ_CP117449.1, read as the reverse complement.
CTTCAGCGGTCGCTGTGCTTTGTGCCTCTTCGGCTTGCGGCTCCAAGCCCTTGCGCCCCATCAGTACTTCATAAGCCGATTCGCGATCGATGGGTTTTTCATAGCGCCCCTGCAACGGCGAACCGGCAATCAACCCGGCACGTTCGGCTTCGGTCAACGGTCCGATCCGCGACTGAGGCGGCGCCACCAGCACTCGTTGGACCATCTCCGGCGTGCCCTTTTCCTGCAAGGTGCCCACCAGGGCTTCGCCAATACCCAGTTCGGTGAGCACCGCCAAGGCATCGAATTGCGGGTTGGGCCGGAAACCGTCCGCCACCGCCCGCAGGGATTTCTGCTCCTTGGTGGTGAAGGCCCGCAGCCCATGCTGGATTCGCAACCCCAACTGCGCCAGCACGTCGTCCGGCAAGTCTCCTGGCGACTGGGTCACGAAGTACACCCCCACGCCCTTGGAGCGAATCAGCCGCACGACTTGTTCCAGCCGCTCTTGCAACGCCTTGGGGGTATCGGCAAAGAGCAGATGGGCCTCATCGAAGAACAGCGCCAGCAGTGGTTTGTCCGCGTCGCCGCGCTCGGGCAATTGCTCGAACAACTCGGCCAGCAGCCAGAGCAGGAACGTTGCGTAGACTTTTGGTGCTTCATGAACCAGGCGGCTGGCATCCAGCAAATGGATGCGACCGCGGCCGTCGCTGGCCGGTTGCAGGATGTCCTCAAGCTGCAAGGCCGGCTCACCGAACAACGCATCCGCGCCTTGTTGCTCTAATGTGGCCAAGCGCCGCAGCAAAGCCTGGCTGGAGCCGGTGGTCATCAAAGCGGCGTCGTCCCCCAGCAGCTCGGGGTTGTCCCTGAGGTGATTGAGCAACGCCTTCAAGTCTTTGAGATCCAGCAGCAACAGACCTTCGCGGTCGGCGACCTTGAAGGCCGCGTACAACGCCGATTGCTGGCTGTCGGTGAGTTCCAACAGGCTGCCGAGCAACAGCGGGCCCATTTCACTCAGGGTGGTGCGCAGCGGATGACCGGATTTGCCATGGATATCCCACAAGGTCACCGGATAAGCCTGAGGTTTGTGGCCAAGCCAGGACATGCCGGCGATACGTTCGGCAACCTTGCCCTGGGGATTGCCGGCGGCACCGAGGCCGCACAGGTCACCCTTGATGTCTGCGGCGAATACCGCCACGCCGGCATCACTGAACGTCTCGGCCAGGCGTTGCAAGGTAACGGTCTTGCCGGTGCCGGTGGCACCGGCCACCAGACCATGACGGTTGGCCAGACGCATGGCCTGGGCGATGGGTTGGCCGGCAAGGTCGGCGCCAATAACAAGTTGCGATGAGTCAGGCATTTCGTCACCTGTGGTTAATCTATGGCCTTGCATGGCCGATATCTAAAGCGACAGACCCTACTGAAAACAAGGTCGGATAATTCCCTAAGGAGAGTAGGAAATATCAGCTTTTTTTCACTGTGAAGCCATTTTTTGCGCGCTTATATATAAGCACGCTTAGCGTATCAAGACCTTAGCGGACCCCCGAGCCATGAATAAAAACCTGCGCTTTAGCCATAAAATTCTAATAGCCGCCGCGCTCATCGTGATTGCAGCCTTCGCGTCCTTCACGACATACAACGATTACCTGCAACGCAACGCCATCCGTGACGACCTGGACAGCTACCTGCATGAAATGGGTGCTGTCACGGCAAATAACATCCAGACCTGGCTGACCGGCCGCATCCTGCTTATCGAGAATCTGGCCCAGAACATCGCCGTCACCCCCGACCAGACCAGCGTCACCCACCTGCTGGAGCAGAAAGCGCTGACCTCGACTTTTATGGCGTCCTACCTTGGCGATGCCCAGGGCAGTTTCATCATTCGCCCCGATGCGAAGATGCCTGACGGTTTCGATCCGCGCGTACGGCCCTGGTACAAAGGCGCACAAAGCAGCAGCACCTCGACCCTGACCGAACCCTACATCGACGCTGCCAGCGGCGGGCTGATCATTTCCATCGCCAGCGCCTCGAAAAACGCCACGCAAAATGTCGGTGTCGTCGGCGGCGACCTGAGCCTGCAGACCATTGTAGACAACCTCAAGACTGTGGATTTCGATGGCATGGGCTATGCCTACCTGATCAGCGCCGACGGCAAGATCCTGGTACACCCGGATAAAGCCCTGGTCATGAAGACCCTGGCCGAAGCCTACCCGACGAACACCCCGAAAATCAGCGACCAGATCAGCGAAGTCGCGGTCGATGGCCATACGCGCATCGTGACCTTCACGCCGATCAAAGGCCTGCCCTCGGTGAACTGGTATGTCGGCGTGTCGGTGGATAAAGACAAGGCCTACTCGATGCTCAGCGATTTCCGCACCTCGGCCGTCGTGGCTACGGTCATTGCCGTGGCGTTCATCATTGCGCTGCTGAGCATGTTGATCCGTTTGCTGATCCAGCCGTTGCATGTGATGACCCGCGCGATGGAAGACATTGCCGATGGCGACGGCGACCTGACCAAACGCCTGACGATCCAGAACCAGGACGAATTCGGCATTCTGGGCACGGCGTTCAACCGTTTCGTGGAGCGTATCCATAACTCGATCCGCGAAGTGTCCTCCGCCACCGAACACGTCAACGAAGTCGCCTTGCGGGTGGTGAGCGCGTCGAACTCCTCGATGGTTAATTCCGACGAACAGGCCAGCCGCACCAACAGTGTCGCTGCGGCCATCAACCAATTGGGCGCCGCTGCCCAGGAAATCGCCCGCAATGCAGCGCAAGCCTCCCATCAGGCCAGCGACGCCCGTGGCCTGGCCGAAGACGGCCAACACGTGGTGGATCGCAGCATTGCCGCGATGAATCGCTTGTCCGACTTGCTGAGTGCTTCAAGCAGCAACGTTGAATCGCTGAACAGCAAAACCGTGAACATTGGCCAGATCCTGGAAGTAATCACCAGTATTTCCCAGCAAACCAACCTGCTGGCCCTCAATGCCGCGATCGAGGCGGCCCGGGCCGGTGAGGCCGGGCGCGGGTTTGCCGTGGTGGCCGATGAAGTGCGCAACCTGGCCCACCGCACCCAGGAATCGGCGCAACAGGTGCAGACCATGATCGAGGAGTTGCAGGTCGGCGCCCGGGATTCGGTCACGACCATGAACGACAGCCAGCGCCACAGCCAGGAAAGCGTGGAAATCGCCAACCTGGCCGGCGAGCGCCTGAACAGCGTGACCCAACGCATCGGCGAAATCGACGGCATGAACCAGTCAGTGGCCACTGCCACCGAGGAGCAGACGGCCGTGGTGGAATCCATCAATGTCGACATCACCGAGATCAACACGCTGAACCAGGAAGGTGTGGAGAACCTGCAATCGACATTGCGCGCCTGTTCAGACCTTGAGCAGCAGGCGGCGCGGTTGAAGCAACTGGTGGGCAGTTTCCGCATCTGACGCCTTCGCGAGCAGGCTCGCTCCCACAGGGGTTTGTGCACAACACAGATCCACTGTGGGAGCGAGCCCGCTCGCGATGGGACCCTCTCAAATAACACACTGCTGACAGACATCCCGCCGCCCACAACCCCAACCGAACATCTATTCTTACTAAAGGTCAACAAAGGAGAATACAGACCGGAGGGATGTTCATCGTGCACATAGCGGACATAACCATGTTCTACGCCCCCGCCAGCGGCGGCGTGCGCACTTATCTGGATGCCAAGCACCGGCGCCTGAGTGATCGGCCCGGAATTCGCCACAGTCTGTTGATCCCCGGCGCACACCTGAGCGAGCACGACGGGATCTATAAGGTTCCGGCCCCCGCGTTGCCTTTCGGCAAGGGCTATCGTTTCCCGCTTCGCCTGGCGCCTTGGCGCAATGTCCTGCGTGATTTACAACCGGACCTGATTGAAGTCGGTGATCCCTACCTGACCGCTTGGGCTGCCCTGGACGCCCGGCGTCAGCTCGATGTGCCAGTGATCGGTTTCTATCACTCCGACCTGCCGCTGCTGGTCAGCAACCGCATGGGCAACTGGTTCACGCCCAACATCGAAGCCTATGTCAGCAAGTTGTACAGCAATTTCGACCGGGTCCTGGCTCCGAGCCAGGTCATGGCCGACAAGTTGATCGGGCTGGGGGTCAAGAATGTCTACGTGCAGCCGTTGGGCGTGGACCTGCAAACCTTCAACCCCGCCGCCCGCGACCCGGAACTGCGAGCCGAACTGGGAATCGCCGAAGACACGCGCCTGCTGATTTTCGCCGGTCGCGGCTCCAGGGAAAAAAACCTGCCGGTGCTGCTCAAGTGCATGAAACGCCTGGGTGAACGCTATCACCTGTTGCTGGTGGGCTCGTCCATGCCCGCGGTGGTGCCGGATAACGTTACGGTGGTCGATGAATTCTGTCCGGCGCCGCAAGTCGCCTCATGGCCAGCGCCGATGCCCTGGTGCATGCCGGAGACCAAGAGACCTTCGGTCTGGTGATTCTCGAAGCCATGGCCAGCGGTATCCCTGTGGTGTGGTGGCGGTGGCGGCCGGGGCCTTCACCGAAATCGTCCACGAAGACTGCGGCCTGCTGTGCACGCCCGACAATCCACAGGCCATGGCCAACGCCGTGCGGCAGTTGTTTGCCGAAGGCTGCCAGCGACGCGGTGTGCTGGCGCGCCAGCATGTGGAGCGTCACTACGCCTGGGATTCGGTGGTCAACAGCCTGCTGGGGCACTACCACAGCGTCCTGGGTGAACAACTGCCCTTGTTGGCCAATGGTTGAGGTGAAGTCCGTGTCGATGAATCACTCGCCCAGCCTGTTATTGGTGCTGCACGATGTGGCGCCGCAAACCTGGCCCGACTACCAGCCCTTCGTCGAAGCCGTCGATGCCCTCGGCCAGGTGCCAATGACCTGGCTGGTGGTGCCGGACTTTCACCACGCCAACGCGCTGGAGGATCACCCAGGTTTTCGGCGCCTGCTCGACGGTCGGGTCGAGCGCGGCGATGAACTGGTGCTGCACGGCTACTACCATTGCGACGACGGTCCGCCGGCGACTCACCCCAAGGACTGGTTCATGCGCCGGGTGTACACCCACGAAGGCGAGTTCTACAGCCTGTCCGAGGAGGCTGCCCTAGCCCGTCTGCGCGCGGGTGTCGAAACTTTCCAGCGTTACCAGTGGCCGCTGGAGGGGTTCGTCGCTCCAGCCTGGCTCATGAGCGAAGGCACGCGCCAGGCACTGCGCCAGTTGCCACTGAGTTACACCAGCGATCCCCAGCATCTCTATCGCTTGCCGGACTTCACGCCGATCGACGCCCCAGGGCTGGTATGGAGCGCCCGCAGCGCCTGGCGCCGTGGCCTTTCCAAAGTCATCAATGACCAACGTGAACAGCGCTGGCGCCAGGCGCCGGTCATTCGCCTCGGTCTGCATCCCGTCGACATGCGTCACGGATTTTCCCGGGATTATTGGTTGCGCACCCTCGAACGCCTGCTCGACGATGGCCGCGTACCGATGACCAAGGTCCAATGGCTGGCGACCCGGGGCCTGCCGGTCAGCGACGCCGCATGAAACGGCTGATCTGGCTGAGCGCCGCCTTGCTCATGGCGTTACTGGTGCCGTGGCTGATGGGTGGCGGGGAGATGTGGTCACGGGTGCAGCGCTTTCCCTTGTCACTGCTGCTGACCATGCTCGGCATGATCGTCCTTTGTTGGGGCCTGAACGCCATGCGCCTGCGCTTGCTGCTGGGCGAACACCGCGGGCGCATCGGCAGGTTCAAAAGCATTGGCGTCGTCATGTCCACCGAGTTTGCCATGTGCGCCACGCCCGGCGGCAGTGGCGGGCCGCTGACGCTGATGGCTTTGCTCGCGCGCAATGGCGTGCGTCCGGCCCATGGCAGCGCGGTGTTTGCCATGGATCAGTTGAGCGATCTGCTGTTTTTCCTCTGCGCCTTGGTCGGCATCCTGTTTTATGCCTTGTTCCAGAACCTCAGCCAGAGCATCGAATGGATGCTGGCATTGAGTGCCGTCTCATTGTTTGGCGGACTGTTCGGCTGCGTGCTCGTGGCCCGCTACCACCGCAAACTGATTCTGCTGGGCGCTCGGCTATTGCGACATTTGCGGGTAAAGACCGCCACCCGCCAACGCTGGGGACGCAAGATCCTGCACTTTCTGGCGGCGTTCACCGACACCCTGAAATTGCCCCGTCAGACCCTGTTTCAGGTCTTCGGCCTGACGTGCCTTCACTGGGTGCTGCGCTACAGCGTGTTGTATCTGGCGTTGAGCGGCCTGGGGGCGGATTTGCAGTGGGCCTGGAGTTTCCTGATCCAGATGCTGTCCTTGAGCGCGGGGCAGTTCAGCCTGCTGCCCGGCGGCGCCGGGGCGGCAGAGTTGACCTCGGCGGCGCTGCTGGCGCCCATGGTGGGCAAATCAACAGCCGCAGCGGCGATTCTGATCTGGCGAGCCGTGACTTATTACTTTTATCTGGTCGCCGGTGGACCAGTATTCTTTCTGATGGTCGGGCGACCGTTGATCAAGAAATTGATCAAGCTGCGGCAGGCATGACACCCATTCAGGAATCACCGCTTTCAGGCTTTATAGGCGCTGGTTCGTCCTCGGGGTGCGTTTGTTTCCACAGTTGCGCGGCGTCGGGAAAGTCCGTGCCATCCTCCGGGCTCAACGCTTCAGGATCGTAACGGCTCAGGCAGCCCTCACCCAGGGTTGCCGGGGCTCGGGAGGTGGCTTTGTCCAACGGATCGGTCATGGCGAACCTCATGAAAAAAAGGCCTGGCGATCACTCGTCCAGGCCCCTTGCGGTGGTAGTCAGAACACCACGGTCTTGTTGCCGTGCACCAGCACCCGATCTTCCAGGTGATAACGCAAGCCCCGCGCCAGTACCATTTTTTCCACGTCACGGCCGAAACGCACCATGTCTTCGATGCTGTCGCTGTGGCTGACGCGCACAACGTCCTGCTCGATGATCGGCCCCGCGTCCAGCTCTTCGGTCACGTAGTGGCAGGTGGCGCCAATCAGCTTCACGCCACGCATCGAGGCCTGGTGATACGGCTTGGCACCGACGAACGAGGGCAGGAAACTGTGGTGGATATTGATGACCTTGTGCGCGTATTCGCTGCACAGGGCTGGCGGCAGGATTTGCATGTAGCGGGCCAGCACCACCACCTCGGCATCGTGCTGCTTGACCAGCCGCGAAACTTCGGCAAATGCCGGTTGCTTGTCCTGTGGGTCGACCGGGACATGGTAATACGGGATACCGTGCCACTCCACCATGCTGCGCAAGGCGTCATGGTTGGAAATGACACAGGCAATGTCGCAATCGAGCTCATCGCTGTGCCAGCGGTGCAGCAAATCAGCCAGACAGTGAGACTCTTTGCTGGCCATCAGCACCACGCGTTTTTTCTGCGCGGTATCGGTGATTCGCCAGTCCATCGAAAACTCTTCGGCAATCGGTGCGAACGCCTCACGAAAGGCTTCGATGCCGAAGGGCAGCGAGTCGGCACGAATTTCGTGACGCATGAAAAACCAACCACTGTGAGTGTCCGAGTGATGGCTCGCTTCAGTGATCCAACCGTTATGGGACGCCAGAAAATTACTGACTTTAGCAACGATGCCGACGCGGTCCGGGCAAGCGATCACCAGCCGAAAAGTGCGCATTAGGGTAACTCCAGAACTTCACAAAGGCGGCCATTCTAGCCATTGCGCGGCAAAACTGCAGTATCGATGACACGCCGCGCACATTTGTCTGCCCGGCCGGCAATGGAGGCAGGCCTTTGGCAACACGCTATATTTGTGAGCAGAGGTGAAGACTGTGTTTCAGTATTTAACTGCAACGCCATTTTTGTGGGGCCGCACTAATTAATTAAATAAAACACCGGTTAAATGTTTACTTGATGAAACTGTCTGATTACTATTGCCTCACTGTCTCCTTGTCACCCGCGTCCTACATAAGGTAGTCCTCATGTCCTTGATCAATGAATACCGCAGCACCGAAGAAGCAATCAAAGAACTGCAAGAACGTCTGAAAGCCCTGTCCAAAGACGACAAGCTGCAGAAAGAACTGGAATTCGAAGGCAAACTGCGCACGCTGATGGGCGAATACCAAAAATCGCTGCGTGACATCATTGCTATGCTGGATCCAGAAGCCAAATCGGGCAAAGCAACCCGTGGCGCGGTAAAAACTACCGGCACCAAACGCGCTCGCAAAGTTAAGCAATACAAAAACCCGCACAACGGCGAAGTCATCGAAACCAAAGGTGGCAACCACAAGACCCTGAAAGAGTGGAAAGCCAAGTGGGGCGGTGACGTGGTTGAAGGTTGGGCAACCCTGCTGGGCTAAGCCTCACCGGTTCGCGTCGCTCCATGCGAACAAGAATAACGCCAGCGATTGCTGGCGTTTTTTTATGCCTGCCATTTACCCACTTCAATCATCACCACTCAAAGGCTTAAACGTTTGCGCAATTGCTGGCTGTAGCCCTGCCACTCTACGAGTACCTCGCGCTGCAATGGCGTAGAAAGGGCCATCCACTCCCCCATCGCCTCATCAAAACTTTGCAAGGTATTAGGCGCGCCCCATTCCGGGGAGGACAAACGTTGCTGACAGAAAAGTCTCCAGCGTTCCTGCTCTTCGGCGGTCAACGTGTCCGGGAAGTTTCGCGCGCGATATCGGAACAATAATTGCGGCAAACGCTCATCATCAAAAGGCCAGCGCTCTTGCGTCAATTGAGCTGGATCAGCCATGCGCACTTGTTCACACAATCGACGATCGCGGTCGCCGATGAAGCCCGCGTATAACTGTTGCTCGGGATCCTCACTGGCCGTGAAATCCTCGCCACCATAAATAGCCTGAAGTTTGTCCTGCCAAACTTGCTGTGCGTCAGTTAGCCGCAGCGCACGCGCCTGGTAAAGGTCCATGTCCAGTTGCAGCCGCTGCTGGTCCTCGGCACGCAGCACCGACAGCGGCGCAACCACCGGGCACTTGTTGATATGAATGAGCTTGAGAGGCACCGGCAACTCACCTTCGAGCAGTTCTTCACGGCGGGTATACAAACGTTGACGCAGGGTTTCAGCATCGTGGTCCAGCAAACCCAGCGGGTCCAGGTGCAAGTCACAGACGATCAGGGCATTGCGATTTTTCGGGTGCCAGGCCAATGGCAAAACTACACCGATATAGTTTCGCGCAGCCGAGAAACGCCCGGAAATATGCACCAACGGCTGCAACAGGCGGATCTGATCCAGGACTTTCTGTTTGCTGCGTAACTGGAACAGCCAGTCGTAAAGCCTGGGTTGCTTCTGGCGGATCAGACGGGCCAGGGCGATCGTCGCACGCACGTCCGACAACGCATCGTGAGCCTGGCCGTGGTCGATACCATTGGCGGCGGTCAGGCGCTCGAGCTTGAGCGTGACGCGCCCCTCCTCTTGCGGCCAGACAATGCCTTCGGGGCGCAACGCATAGGCGGCGCGCACCAGGTCGATCAGGTCCCAGCGGCTGTTGCCGCCCTGCCACTCCCGAGCGTACGGGTCGAAAAAATTCCGGTAGAGGCTGTAGCGAGTCATTTCATCGTCGAAACGCAGGGTGTTGTAGCCGGCGCCACAGGTGCCGGGCGCGGCCAGTTGCCCGTGGATACGGGTCATGAAATCGGCCTCACTCAAGCCTTTGTCGGCCAGGCATTGCGGGGTAATGCCGGTGATCGCACAAGCCGCCGGATGCGGCAGGATGTCATCGCTGGGCCGGCAATACAGATTCACCGGCGCATCGATTTCATTGAGTTCGAAATCGGTACGGATCCCCGCCACCTGCAAGGGCCGGTCGCAACGCGGGTTGATGCCGGTGGTTTCGTAGTCGTACCAGAAGATGGAAGTCACGGGTTGTTCCTGGGCTGAAGACTGACGAAGTCTAGGCCTTCGAGCCCACCCGCGGCCAGCGCTGCATAACTTTTGAAATCCAAATGGGAGCTAAGACAGACACCAGCTCCGTGAACACTGAACCCCTGTGGGAGCCTGCTCGCGATAGCGGTGGGTCAGTCTTGATCAATGTTGAATGTGCCACTGCCATCGCGAGCAGGCTCGCTCCCACAGGGGGATGTGTGGCGGGTACAAATTCGTGAACACCATCAATCAAAACTGTGGGAGCGAGCCTGCTCGCGATAACGGTCTGCCTGAAACGGCGATGTTGGATGTGCCGCCGCCATCGCGAGCAGGCTCGCTCCCACAGGGGGATGTGTGACGGGTACAAATTCGTGAACACCATCAATCAAAACTGTGGGAGCCTGCTCGCGATAGCGGTCTGCCTGAAACGGCGATGTTGGATGTACCGCCGTCATCGCGAGCAGACTCGCTCCCACAGGGGTTCTACTTTGTGTTCGGGGCCTGAATCCTGTTGCAAGCCATGAAATGACATACATAGTTATGTCGTTTGCCCGCACGAAGACTGCTAGCATCGGGGCCGAGACTGAACGTTCGCACCGGCCCATCACTCAGGTTGCCCATGCTCGAGAGACCAGCACTGCAAAGGAACGCGACGCTGCCCCCGCCACTGGATACGCGGTATCAGGTTGAAACGCCCGAAGGCATCGACCTGCCACTGCGCCCGGCGGGGTTGATGCCTCGTGCGCTGGCCTTTGCCATCGACCTGGGCATACGCGGGCTGATCCTGGGGCTGGTGTTCTTCATCCTGGCGTTTTTTGGTGAGCTGGGCATTGGCCTGGGCTCCATCCTGTTGTTCGTCGTCAGCTGGTGGTACATGGTGCTGTTCGAGGTGCTGAACCAGGGACGCTCCCCTGGCAAACAGATCATGGGGTTGCGAGTGGTGCAGGACGACGGCAGACCCATCGGCTGGTCCGCTTCATTGATCCGCAACCTGCTGCGTTTTGTCGACATGCTGCCCTTTGGCTACACCTTCGGCGCAATCAGTTGCCTGCAACATCCTGCCTTCAAACGCCTGGGAGACCTGGCCGCCGGCACCCTGGTGGTGTATCGCGAGCGACCGGTCAAGCGTCCTGCGCTACCCCTGGCGCAGCCGATACGGCCAACTTTTGCCCTGAGCCTGAACGAACAACGCGCCGTGCTGGGTTTCGCTGAACGCCAGGCTGAACTGTCCGAAGCGCGGGTCAACGAACTGGCGACCATCCTGGCCGCGCCACTGAACGTCCAGGCCCCCAAAGCCGTGGCCGAACTCAATGGCATCGCCCGTGGCCTGCTGGGGCCAACATGAAACAAAGCCTGTTCGAAAACCGCCACCAAGGGGAATGGGAGCGCCTGTCCCGGCAACTCGATCAACTGGAGCGCAGCCGCAACGTGCCCCAAAGCAGCGACTTTCCTGCCGCCTACCGCAGGCTTTGTCATCATCTGGCGCTGGCCCAGGCAAGGGGTTACAGCAGCCTGCCGGCCGACACACTGCAACAGTTGGCACTGCGCGGCCACCAGCAACTCTATCGGGACCGCAGCCGGCCATCGACCAGCCTTTCGGCTTTCATCCTGGCCGGTTTTCCCCGACTCGTGCGGGAACAATGGCGTTTCGTACTGGCCGCCGGGGTGATGTTCATGGGCAGCCTGATCGGCATCGGGCTGCTGGTCTATCTGTTTCCGGAGCTGGTCTACAGCCTGTTGAGCGCCGAGGAAGTCAGCCAGATACGTGGCATGTACGACCCGGCCGCCGGGCACCTGGGGCGTTCGATCGAGCGGGCCGCCAGCGAGGACTGGGTCATGTTCGGCTACTACATCATGCACAACATCGGCATCGCCTTTCAGACGTTCGCCAGTGGCTTGATGTTTGGCCTGGGCAGTGCGTTCTTCCTGTTTTTCAACGGCCTGACCATTGGCGCGGTGGCCGGGCACCTGACCCAGATCGGTTCGGGTGGGACGTTCTGGTCGTTCGTGATTGGCCATGGCGCCTTCGAACTCACCGCCATCACGTTGGCCGGTGCCGCCGGCCTGCAACTGGGCTGGGCGTTGATCGCGCCGGGGCGCCTCACCCGAGGCGAGGCCTTGCGGATCGCCGCCGGCAAAAGCGTGCTGATGGTCGGCGGCGTGATGCTGTTGCTGCTGATTGCCGCGTTCATCGAAGCGTACTGGTCCTCCAGCACCGTGACAGCCGCCACCAAATACACGGTCGGCGCCTTGTTGTGGCTTTTGGTGATCAGTTACCTGGCGTTTGCCGGACGAGCCCGCCATGCGCCTGAGTGATGCCACCGTCGTCATCCGCCCGCGCACCACCTGGGAAGCCATGGACCTGGGCGTGCTGATGAGCCAGCAGCATCGACGTTTGCTCATGACCAGTTGGGCCGTTGTCACCTTGCCGGTGTTTGCGCTGTTGTCCCTGCTGCTGTGGGATTCGCCATCCCTGGCGATGTTCCTGTTCTGGTGGTTGAAACCGGCCTTTGACCGTTTGCCCCTGTACATCCTCTCCAAGGCGCTGTTTGGCGAAACACCGACATTGAAACAGGCCTTGCGCCAGTGGCCCACGTTGCTCAAGCCCCAGTTGCTGGCGAGTCTGACCTGGCGACGGCTGAGCCTGAGTCGCAGCTTCCTGATGCCCGTGGTGCAACTCGAAGGACTCGACGGCGAGGCGCGCGAACAGCGCTTGCGGGTGCTGCTGCAACGCAACCGTGGTGCAGCGCAATGGCTGACCGTGATCGGTGTCCACCTGGAAATCGCCTTGTGGTTCGGCCTCATGGCCCTGTTCTACCTGCTCGTGCCGCAGCAGGTCGAACTGCAATGGAACTGGCAGACGCTGATCGCCGTCGCCGAGCACGACTGGTTGTGGCTCGAACACCTGATCAACCTGCTGTATCCCCTGCTGCTGATCGTCTGGGAGCCGGTGTATGTCGCCTGCGGCTTCAGCCTCTACCTGAACCGGCGCACCCTACTCGAGGCCTGGGACATCGAACTGGTATTCCGGCGCCTGCGCCAACGCCTGAGCAGCACGGTCCCCGCGCTGATGTTGCTGGCACTGCTGCTGGTGCCGCTGGCACCGCCGGCCTGGGCCGCCAAAGACAGCACCGCCCCCGACAGCCCGCGGCTGCTCAACCAACCCCTTACCAGCGAGGCCTCCAGGGACAGCATCAAGGCGATCCTCCAGGCCCCGCCGTTCAAGAACCCGGAAACGCTCACCCGCTATCGCCTGGGTGAAGAAACCGCCGAATCGCCCGAGACCGACGAAGCGCCGGGCTGGCTCAAGGCATGGTTCAAATGGATGAGCGGCCAACGCTTCGACATCGCCGCCGCGCTGATCCAGATCGTACTGTGGGCCTGCCTGGTGGCGGCGATTGCCTGGCTGGCCTGGCGCTACCGGGAAAGGCTCAGGGCCTTGGTGAATCTGCGACCGACAAAACGCCCCCCCGTGGCACGACCGGTACCGGCACAGATGTTCGGCCTGGATATCCGCGAAGAGAGCTTGCCGGACGACGTGGCCACCAGCGTTGAACAGCTATGGGCCGCGGACCCTCGCCAGGCCTTGGGCCTGCTGTATCGGGCGCTGCTCAGCCGCTTGCACCATGACTTTGCGATGCCCTTGAAACCAGCCGACACCGAAGGTCAGGTGCTGCAACGCATCGAACAGCTGGAGCATGAACGCCTGCTGACGTTCAGCCAACACCTGACCCAGCACTGGCAAAACATTGCGTACGGCCATCGCCCACCGCCGACACACCTGCAACAGCAACTGTGCGACGACTGGCGCGGATTGTTCGGGCCGCAGGTGTCTCGATGAATCGCCGCGCGGGGCTGTTGATCGGCGCAGGGGTGGCCGCACTGCTGTGCGCCTTGGGCCTCTATCTGTTTCTGAAGGCGGTGCCCTATCAGGAAACCATCGACCACGGCCCCTCCCCCGAGGCCCAGGCCAATCCCTACCTGGCCGCCGAACATTTCCTGCGCCGGCAGGGCATAAACGTTGAGCACGCCAATAACCTGGATGTCCTGCCCAGTCTTGAGCCTGATCAGCGCAGCCTGCTGTTGCTGGGTGAGCGCACCCATATGACCCCGTGGGAAGTCGATCAGTTGATGAACTGGGCCCAGGCCGGTGGACGATTGCTGTTTGTCGCCGAGGCCTTATGGGACAACAGTACCGCCAGCAGCGGCGACTTATTGCTGGACCGTGTGCGCCTGCGCCAATTCCTGAGCAAGGATCTCAAGGCGCCGGAGCCCGAACTCATCAAGGATAGCTACCCCAAGCTGACCAAGTTGTACCTGGAGGACGAGGAAGCGCCTGCGTATGTCGGTTTCGACACCGACTTCCACCTCGAAGACCCGCAGAACCTCGCCCAGGCCTGGGCCAACAGCGCGTTGGCGACCCACATGATGCAGCTCAACCACGGCCTGGGCTCGATCACCGTGCTCACCGACGCCGAGCTGTGGAAGAACGACCATATCGACCAATACGACAACGCCTGGCTGCTCTGGTATTTGAGCGCCGACACCCAGGTGACGCTGCTGTACGACATCGATCACGACAACCTGCTGGCGCTGTTGCTGCGTTATTTCCCCCAGGCCTCGGTGGCGCTGCTGGCCTTGATCGCCCTCTGGCTCTGGCGTTCGGCGATGCGTCAGGGCCCGCTGCAACAACCGGCCGCCAAAGCGCGGCGCCAGTTGGAGGAACACCTGCAGGCCAGCGCCGCTTTTCATCTACGGCACAATGGCCGGCAGCATCTGCTGCACAGCTTGCAACAGGACGTGCTGCGCCGGGCACGCCATCTTCATCCCGGTTTCGAACAACAGGCCGTGGCCGAACAATGGCAAGTGCTCGCCCGCCTGACCCGCCAACCTACGCGGGCCATCAGCCAGGCCTTCAGCCCCCGGCCGCAACAGCGCATGTCCAGCGCTGAGTTCTGCCGCCAGGTCGCCCATCTGCAAACCCTCAGGAATGCCTTATGACTGAACAGAACGAACCTGCCGGTGGCCAGACCCACGCCGCCCAACAGCGCCAGCGCGCCAGCCAACTGGCCCAGGCCATCCGCACCGAGCTGCACAAGGCGGTGGTCGGCCAGGCCGCAGTGATCGACGATGTGCTCACGGCCCTGATCGCCGGCGGCCACGTCTTGCTCGAAGGGGTTCCGGGGTTGGGCAAGACGCTGCTGGTGCGCGCCCTGGCCCGCTGTTTCGGCGGCGAATTCGCGCGCATCCAGTTCACCCCCGACCTGATGCCCAGCGACGTCACCGGGCACGCGGTGTACGACTTGCAGACCGAGCAGTTCAAGCTGCGCAAGGGGCCGGTGTTTACCAACCTGCTGCTGGCCGACGAAATCAACCGCGCCCCGGCCAAGACCCAGGCCGCGCTGCTCGAAGCCATGCAGGAACGCCAGGTCACCCTCGAAGGCCGCGCCTTGCCCATCGCCCAGCCGTTCATGGTGCTCGCCACCCAGAACCCGATCGAACAGGAAGGCACCTACCCACTGCCGGAAGCCGAGCTCGATCGCTTCATGCTCAAAGTGCGCATGGACTACCCCGACGCCGACCAGGAATTGAACATGGTCCGTCAGGTCAGCCGTTCGACCCGGGCCGACATGCTCGATGTGCAACCATTGCGCACGGTGTTGCAGGCCAAGGACGTGCAAGCGCTGCAACGCATCGCCAGTGACCTGCCGATGGACGATCAGGTGCTCGACTACGCCGTGCGCCTGGCCCGCACCACCCGCAGTTGGCCGGGCCTGACCCTGGGCGCCGGGCCGCGTGCCTCGATTGCCCTGGTGCGTTGCGCCCGGGCCCGGGCATTGTTGCGCGGCGGCGAGTTCGTGGTGCCGGATGACATCAAGGGCTGCGCCCTGGCCGTGCTGCGCCACCGGGTGCGGCTGGCGCCGGAGCTGGACATCGAAGGGCTTTCGGTGGATCAGGTGCTGGAGCAACTGCTCGATCAAGTGCCGGCGCCGCGGTTGTGAGGTACACCCGCATGGCGAGAGTACTTATGTGGGAGCAAAGCTTGCTCGCGATGGAAGCGATGCGGTCTTTCAGAAACCGAGTCGCCTGTATCGCGAGCAAGCTTTGCTCCCACATAAATCCCCTCGCCACAAAAACTCGCGCCGCATTTCTCCCAAAGGAGATGCGTCAATGAAACCCTCGCGCCTGCTGCTGACCTGGCTTGCCATTCTGCTGGCCGTCGGCATCGTGCTGGGCGCGTTGCGGGCGCTGGGCGTTGCGGTTCCATCGATGTTGCTGTCGATCCACTGGGGGCTGCTGCTGGCCCTGCTGGCCCTGGCGATACTCGACGCCGTGCGCCTCAAGCGCTTGCCCTCGCCCCGGGTGCAACGGCAGATGCCCGGCAGCCTGGCATTGAGTCGCTGGAGCGAAGTGCGGCTACAGATCAGCCATGACTTTGCGCAGCCGCTGAACATTGAGGTTTTCGATCATGTTCCCGACGGCCTGGACTTCGAAAATCTCCCCTTGTCGGTCGAGCTGCAACCCGGTCAACACAGCCAGACTGGCTACCGCCTGCGCCCGCTCAAGCGCGGTCACTTCAGCTTTGAACACTGCGAAATCAGCCTGCCCAGCCCACTGGGTCTGTGGGTCGGCAAACGACTGCTGGACGCAGTCGACCACACCCGCGTCTACCCGGACTTCGCCAGGCTCTACGACGGCCAACTGCTGGCGGTGGACAACTGGCTCAGCCAACTGGGTATCCGCCAGCGCCAACGACGGGGCCAGGGGCAGGAGTTTCATCAACTGCGCGAATTTCGCGAAGGCGACAGCCTGCGTCAGATCGACTGGAAAGCCACCGCTCGCCATCGCACACCGATTGCCCGGGAATACGAAGACGAGCGCGACCAGCAGATCATCTTCCTGCTCGACTGCGGCCGACGCATGCGCAGCCAGGACGGCGAGCTGGCGCACTTCGACCACGCCCTCAATGCTTGCCTGTTGCTCAGCTACACCGCGCTACGCCAAGGCGACGCCGTGGGCCTGAGCACCTTCGCCAGCGAACTGCCGCGCTACCTGGCACCGGTCAAAGGCACCGGTCAACTGAACGTGTTGCTCAACACCGTCTACGACCTCGACAGCAGCCAGCGCCCGGCCGACTACCAGGCCGCCGTCACCCAACTGCTGACCCGGCAAAAACGCCGGGCCCTGGTGGTGCTGGTGACCAACCTTCGCGATGAAGACGATGAAGAGCTGCTGGTCGCCATCAAACGCCTGGGCCAACAGCACCGGGTTTTGGTGGCGAGCCTGCGGGAAGAGGCACTCGACCGCATACGCCAGACACCGGTGCAAACCCTGCCCGAAGCCCTGAGCTATTGCGCAACAGTGGATTACTTGAACGCCCGGGCCGAACTGCATGAGCGCTTGAGCGCCCATGGGGTGGCGGTACTGCAAGCCCGGCCCCGGGAGTTGGGGGCCGAGTTGGTGACGTTGTATTTGGGATGGAAGAAGGCGGGGGATTTATAGCCGATGTTGTCAGGTCCCATGAACATTCACCTCGGCGTCGATTGACCGCGTGGGCAGGTCCGGACTTCTTAACTCCAACGTGAAAGAACCCCAATGTGATGCTTTGGTCAGGATAGACCAACTCAAGGGGGCTGTAGTCACGGGCTGTGGTTGAAACAACGGCGGATCGAAAACCAACTGAAGCGCTTCTCCGCCCGACATCCACAAAGCGACACTCGTGGCGTTTATCAGGGCGCTACCTTCCTTGACTCGCAACTCCCAGGTGTTATTGGTTCCATCTTTCAGGCTGAGCCTTCTATGGGCCAGATCGAATTCCTGACCGTTCAGGTAGAAGGTGAACTCCTCCAGCCAGCTATCTTCATCGCGAGTGATCCCTGGCAAAGGGGGCGACGGTGGCATTTCGGTTATCAAGGGAATATCGAATTCCAGAACAAAAGGCCTGTTTTGCGCCTGGTCGGTAAAAATAGTCCAACTCAAGGAAGTACTGCCCGGCTCCATCGCAACCAATTGCCCCAACGGCGGATCGAAAACCAGACCCTGCACCTCGTCGCCCGGCTTGAATTGCAGACGGATCTGGGCATCCGGCTCGCCAATTAGCCAACTGCGCGCATAATCCAACTTCAACGTGCAAATCTGTCCAGCGAATACATTCAACCTGACTTCAGACCACTCTACGGATTTGCCATTAACGTAAGGTCTGAACGCCTGCAACCATGTCATGTCATCGGGCACCAGTTCAAAGCTAAGAGCTGCCACCTCCCAGCCCGCATACCCCCCCATGACAATAGCGTATAGAACCCCCTTCCTGACTCCGGGCAGACTGAACTGCACCGAGGCTTGCCCGTCGGTATTTGTTCTACTCGGATCAAGGGTGATGTGGGGGTACTCCCATCGCACCTCGACGTCCTCTAAAGGCTCGCCAGTCATGGCCGACACCACGGTCACCACCGCTGAAACCAGCTCGCCGATATGACCATTGGGTTTGTCGCTGGTGAGCGACTGGATTTCCCGGGGCTCGTGCAAAAAGTACGACAGCACCACCGATGACGCGTACTGCCCTTCCCCCACCGTCGCAGTCAACTGCGCGGCGCCGGGCGTGGTGGGCACATAGCGCACGCGCGCCACCCCGTAATAATCGGTCACGGTGGTCACTTCCCCCAGGTCATCACCGCGCCAGGTCACAGTCACCCCGGCAATCGGCTTGCCGCTGATGGAGGAGACCACGGTGACCTGTTCAACCAGTTCCTGCTCCCAGTCCAGTGTCTGGTGAACGCCGCTGTCCCAGCGGATCTCCAGCACTTGCTCGCCGTCGCCCAACGACATCGCGTTCGCCGGGGAAAGGCTGGCCAGACGCTGGGACGCCAGGCGCAAAGCAAAGCCCCCGTCCTTCAGATCGCCGGCCCTGAGCGTGAAACGCAAGCCCTCGCTGGGAAACTCGCGAGGCATTCCCAGGGGGTCAGGCAAAAAGCTGATGCCCAGTTCGCTTGGCCCGGTTCCGGTCATGCCAAGCGTCAGCTCACGCTCAAACAGAGGACTGTTCTCAGGGGCCATCAGCTCGAACAGATGTTCGCCCTTGCGACGTGGGAAGTAAGTTTTTTCGCCCCAGGGTTGCGCCGCTGCGCCATCGAACCTGACCGTTAGCCCCTCCCAGGGATCACTTGCCAACGCCGTGACTTCAAAGAGGCGTTCCTCTTCGTAGCCGTCGTAACGACTGCTCACCGAGGCCTTCGCCGCCTGGGTGCCGGCGGCGGCCGGCGCCACGGCAAAACCGGACCAGCCTTCGGCGTCGGTGGGCTGCGCGTTTGAACTGCCCGCTGTCCAGGTCACCGGAACCTGATCCACGGCACGCCCGGTAAAGTGGGAAACCACCTGGACCCACAGCCACGCAGGATCCTGTCCGACCACCGGGTCGACCGGCGATTCGCGCCAGCCCTGGATCCTGACTTTGTTATGCGCCAGCGTCATCGGCTTGGCGCTGGCGACGAAGTCCAGCGCAGGCACTGCCCACGCCAGGGCAAACTCGCCCGGTTGCTCACTGGCGGTAAAGTCCAGCGTCCAGATCGCGCCGCCGTCGTTGATCGGTTGCGCAAGATTCAACGCCGGGCGAACCGTTGCCGCCAATTCGTCGGCGGATGTCCCGGACCATGCCAGCGTTGACTCCAACCCCACCAGCGGGCTCAGCGCATTGGGCAAAACGCTAAACCGGTGAAGCGCGCCCAGGCACGGATAAAGCGCCTGGGCGTCCAGTGCGGCGGCTATCTGGTCGAGCCGCAGGCTGACTTCTTCCGCCAGGTCCTCGGACACCAATCGCCCGGTCAGCTCGCGAACGACTGAAACGCTCTCAAGGCGCAACTCCAGCTCAAACAGGCTGCTGGTACTGGTATTGACCTGTGAGGCGAGCGTCCATTGGGCGCCAGCCGCTTCCAACCGCTTGGGCGTGCCAAGGTCACTGGGCACCAGCCCAATATCCGGCGCGGCCCCTCGCCAATGCAAACTGATGTTTTTATCGATCCACAGGCTGCCGGCGTTGGGCACGACTTTCAGTGTGTGGGTCTGCCCGCGCCGACAGAGCACACCGAGCGTATTGCGCTCGACCTCCTCGCCATCGAGCAGAATACTGACTTCGCTTTTCCAAGGGCTGGTCGCAATCGCCGTCACATCAAAAGGCTGCTCCACCGCAACGGCTTGCGCGTGGGCCTTGATGCTGGCGATGACCACCTTGTCCCCCGCGCTCTGCGGCGTGTACGACACACTGGCCCAACCGCCGGCGCCGGTGGTGACGGTGGAAATCGTCTCGTCGCCGACCTTCCATTCGACCTGGGCATTGATGACAGGATCGCCGTCGCCGCTGGCCACGAAATGCACCACCTGCACCCGCAACAGCACGCTTTCATTTTCGTCCACCACGGGAAATTTGTTGGCCTCTCGGACTTCGCCCACCCGAACCAGATTGCGCGCCAGCGACATGGCTTTTTTCGGCGAGGGCAACAACAGCTTCGAGCAGGCCAGTTGCAACTCGAACCGACCGTCATAGCGATCTTCGCTGGTCAGGGTCCAGGCCAGCTCGGTACCGGTGACCGGCACCCCCGCTTCAAGGGCCGGACTGACGACAACCCCCAGTTGCTCATGGGAATCACCGCTCCAGTGCAACGACAGCTGCGTCCCCTGCAAGGGACTGGCGACGGACAGTATCAAGTCCAGGGGATAATCCGAGCCGCGGTTGGGGTAACCGGTTTTTTCCTCCCAAGGCGACTCAACGCCCTCGACTACCGCCAGCACGTCCTGCCACGGATCCGTCGCCAGCACCCGCACCGTCAGGGTTTGAGTCAACATGCCAGAGGCGTAGTACAGGCTCTCGACCGACGCCTGGATCTCGACATCACCGGCCTGCGTCGGCTGAAAATCAAAGTAGGCCCAGCCGTCAGTTCGGCTGACGGCAACGCTGGTGACCTTTCCGGTCGTGGATGTCCAGTTCACGGTTCGGTCGCTCAAGGGTTGCCCGGTGTAATAAGAACTGACCTGCACCCCCACGCGCACACTTTGGTCGTATTCCAGCACCGGGTAATACGCTGCCTCAAGCACCCCACGAAAAGCCAACCGATGATGACCCAGCGACACCGGCACCGGATAGACCTCGGCGGCGTACTGGTTGACCAGGTCCATGGTGAACGGATACGGCCCGTCTTCACCGATTGCCGGGCAGTCCAGGGTCCAGGTCGAATCCAACGGGCGATCCACGCCCCAGGCCGGGGTCGCCATCACCGCGCCCTGGGGGTTGTCATCGCTGATCAACGCGGCTTGGGTGCCGGCCCAGGCATTGCCCGGATCGGGAACAAACTCCAGTTGATGAGCCAGGTCACCCGAGGCCCCCAGGCACACGTATAAAGGCCCGGTTGCCGGCCGTGTTTGCTCATCAAGCTTGAACGTTTGCATCAGCGCTGGCTCAAGCTGCAACTGGAGGTTGATGCGCGTGATGCGGATGGACGAGATATCGTCATCCGGGGCGTTTCGCGGGCTGTAAATACTCACCGTGAGGGTGTCTTGAGCATTGAACGGCAGGTCCAACGGGACGTCGTAGGGAATGGGTATGTAGTCCAGCGGCTGACCGTCCCTCAGCCGTGCCTGATCCTCCCGCGCATCCCGGGCTGCCCCCGGCGGCAGCGGGATTTCCTGCTCCTGCGGCTGTTTATCGCTGCTAATGACCAGCCTGCCCGGTTCGGTGTGCCTCGTCTCGCACAGGAAAGTGAGGACGTAGCGAGCTTGAGCCCCCGGATCCTTGGGCGCCGTCAGCGCTTGACTGACTGAAGCCCCATCGCCGGCGGTCAGAAAACGGATGTACTGGTCTTCCTCGGCATACCATTCCATCCCAATGGCCAAGTCACCCGGAATCGGTCCCTGTATCCAGTGTTCGATCCAGTTTTCGAAGTCGCCATTGAGCACCAGATTTTCATTGGCCAGGATAATCGGCTTATTCATGGCGGCCTGCTCCTTCGACGGTTGAAGAGGAGGACAGTTTGATTTCGGTCTTGGTGATCTGATCTTCGACGGCTCGCACGAACGGCGGCTCGCCGGCCCTGGCCATGTAACGGATGCGCACGATGATGTCCGTCAACGACAGCAGCATACTTTTCTGCGGTTCCTTTTCCGGCCTTGGGAAGCTCAACAGCCAGCGCGAAACCACCCCGGTGTTTTCAAAGGGATTGAGCATGCTGTCATCGGATTTCATCGCCACCATGCCGTGGTCGCCAAGCCCCATCGACAAGGCGATCTGCTGGCCGCTGCGCAGGTTGATCTGCACATCGGAAGGCGCCACTTTACCCGCCGGATCATGCAAGTACACCACCGCCGGAATGGAGGCCTTGATCGCCGTCATGCTGCTGATCTGCAGCAAGGTGGCACGTACATGTTCATAAGGCCCGATCAGCACAGGCAGGTCGACCTCGACCGAGCTGATTTGCCGACAGTAATGCCCCGGATGGTCGCGGTCGAACAGCAATTGAGAGAGTTTGAACTCCAGCGTTCCTTTGCTGCGCAACTGATCCAGTGCGCTGGCCCAACTGCTGTTGGTGCCCGTCTGCGGGTCGCTCGCATCATCGAACAACTGACGCAAGGAAAGCGTCTTGACCAGCTCCAACCGCCGTTCATAGCGTTGCAGGTACTCGCGTTCCATGCGCAGCAAATGCCCGCGCAGGTGTTCGCCAGCCGTCAGACCGTGGCGGTTGTCCAGCCAGACCTGGGGCAAGGGGATCTGCGAATCATAGTCACCGGTTTCGGCACTCAGCGAGGCCTGGGCGCTGAGGCACAGACTGACGACGGCATCGTAGGCCTGGTAGTGCAACGCCTTGAACTGGCCCAGCAGCCAGCCGTACAGCTCGGCGTTGGTTGCGCGTTTTTTGATGAAGTTGTACACCGTCAAGGCTTGGTTGTTGGCCACCAGGGTTTGATCCAGCGTGGTTTGAGCGGCACTCACCGCATGGCTCTGGGCGGTGATTTGCGCATCGAGCGCACGCACCTCCGCCAGTGCCTGATTACGCTGCAGTAGCCATTCTTCGCGGCGGCGACGGTAACTTTCGGTGGTGGCCTGTTTGTCCGCGTCTATCTGCATCACCGACGACGCAATATCCAGGCCGAAACAAGCCGCGTCGACCGTTTTGTCGAGACGATGCCCACCGTTGGCCAAACCAAAAATAGTGGGCAGCGAGGCAATCATGGCGCCCGCAGGTTTGATGCTTGCCGAGGTCAACGCCAGGATTTTGGAAATCTGCAAGCTCTCCATGACCTCGTACTCAACCTTCGACACATTCTCCTCATAGAGACGCTCATAAGCGCTTGCCCGCTCCTCTGCCACCGCCCGGCTTTGCTCCAGCGCGCTTTTGCTCGCCTGTAGCTGAGTGATGTTCTGTTCCTGCACAGTCTGGGCGTAGGTGCCCAGCTCCACCAAATGGTTCTGCTGCAGTTCCTGCTGTTCGACCTGATCGCGTTGCTCGAGCAATCGCAGCACCTGGGCGCCGTGATCCTGGAGCGCCTGCACGGCGCGCAATGCCACCTCGAACGTCGTGCGCCAGCGGAAAGCCCCCACCACCAACCGCCCGCCCATGGGTCTTGGCGCACCGGCGCCACCGGCCGCCAGGTCGCGCAGCAACGCGTTGGGATCGGTGGGTGGGCTGAACAGCGGCGTGTCCAACGGCTTGCCGTCCAGGGTGAGGTTGTTGCGCAGGTTATGCAGGCGCTGGCCAGGCAAATCGTACAGCGCGAGCAACTGTTCATTGATCGGTGCCTTGAAGGGCTCGTTGGCCAACAGCCCCAGCAGCGGCGGCGCTTCGGCAGCGGCAGGAAAGTCCGCCAGGCTGAACGCGAGGTTTTGTTCAAATTGTTCAAGGGCCGGTCGCGACGTGCTTTTGCTCATCAGGCTATTCACCGTGTCGGTTTCCCAGCGGTTGACCGTTCGCACCGCCGGTGCCTTGCCCATCAGGAATTCGGCCTGCACGTAACACAACTTGGCCGCTACCAGGCTGTCACGGGTGAGTTGGCGGTAATACCAGTCTCCCCAGGCCATCAGATTCTTGACGTACTCCGAGAACACCAGGATCTGGAAGTGCCGGGGCGCCGAATAGCCGATGGCGTCGGGGTCGGTGGGCGCCTGGGTTTCACAGCCCAGGTTGCCGGCGCTACTCAAGGGGCGGCAGCGCCAATACGCCGGTTTTGGATTGGGGTACTGGCCGTTGTCGGGGTCGGCCGGCGCTTGCGGGTCGAACAGGTAATGCAACCAGTTCTGCGCGTCCAGGAAGCGGTCCTCGGTGCGCAAGCGTGTGGCCACCAGGTGCGGCAGGTGGAAAAACAGCTCCCAGAAAAACAGACCGTTAGCACCGTCGAAGGCCCCGTTGGGCTCACTGATCGTTTTCGATTCCGGGGGCGGCTCCGGCAGAAACTGCGTGTCCCAATCCAGCACCGCATCGACGGAGATATTGGAACGCTGGACCAACTCTGGGCCGAACAGCGAATTCAGCCGGGCGTATTTAAGGGTGAGCTCGGCCTGGTTGAGGGAGAGGAACTGCGCCGCATCGAAGCTGTTCTTGAGCAGTGAGACGGGGGGGAAATCCGTCACATTGATAATGGTTAGTTGAAACTGCTTTTGGGCACCCAGCCCCAAGGAGCCACCCAACGTAAAAGTGGTCGGCTGCGGCCATGAACCGCTCGCCCGTCTATAAACCCGCCATGGGGTGCTCCAGCCACCGGCAATGGGAAAAGTCTCCGAGGCTTCCTCTGGATCGTCGGTGGTGCGACCGACCAACTTCAAGTCCATGAGGACAGGGAGTCCGGTCAAACCCGTTGGCCGGCAGTAGCCGCAGACCACCAGCTCATCGAAGCCATCGACGCGAAACACCGCAGCCTGCAGACTCAGGTAGGGTGCCATCGCGCCCGGCCTGTCCACGACAGTGACCATGGCCGGCTGATTCATCAGCGGGTGTTGAACCGTCTCAGCCGTGACAAAACGCTTGAGCGCCGCCTGCTCCAACCAGCCACCATCGTCCCAGGCCACGGGGCGGAACAGCACATCGCGCACCGCAAACACCTTGAGGGAAGCCTCGTCGTTGGTCAAAAAAACGCCCAGTTTGCCCTTGGGGTTGTAAGGGTCGGCCCACACGGTTGCAATCAACCGGGCGCCTTGGGAAAGGTCGTCGTCATGCACGCTGCTGTGCAGGCTCAGCGGCGCCGACCACCGGCCATTCTGGGCCATGAACGCCACTTTGATGTCCAGCCGGTGCGGCAGGCTTGCGCGGGTCTCTTCGCCCTCTTCGCCCTCTTCGTCCTCGCCTTCTTCATCCTCGCCCCCTTCGTCCCCGTCCTCACTTTCGACCTTGTACTGCCATTCGGCCCACACCAGGCACAGTCGCCCACTCCAGAACACCGGCCGGATGTCCATCACCATCACGCCCGTGGGCGTATCCACCGGCAGCCATTCACTCCAGGCCGCCGGGTTAATGGCGGTGCAACTGTCGGAGAGCTCTACCTTGGCCTTGCGCCAGAAGTACTGGTAAGGCGGCACCCGCTGGCGACCGACAAAGTAGTAGTCGGCCCGGGCCGGCGAGACGCTGTCCATGTAGCTGCTGAGCACGTCCAGGTTGCAGGTCTGTTCGAACGTTTGCAGGTACTCCTGCAAAGCGATCTGAACAGAATCGTTGTTCAGGCGCGCCTGGTTGAGGTTGTTTTCAAGGGTCTTGAACAGGCTGGTCTTGCGCTGCCGCACGAAGGGGTTGATGAAGTTTTCCGGGTAAAGCGCGATCATTTGCAGCGCCGACCAATCCGGGTAGTTGTTGTAGAGTTCCCAGGTGGCCAGGTCCCGCTTGTCGAACTCGGTGTCGGCATAGCCGGGTTCCAGTTTGCGGTAGGCGGCGTGGATGAACTGCTGGGCGCAGCTGGTCGCTTCGGCGACCCAGGAGCTCTGCACCGGGTAACTGTCCAGAGGGTCCAGGCGCAGCAGTTCGAACAGGTCCGCCGGAGTACGCAGGAAGTTGTAGGGAGGATTCGCGCCACTTTTACCAACGTGCCCAAGGCTGTATTCAATCAGGGCGGTCCGGCGTTTTTCGAGCAAGTCACTCAGCGTGTTCCGTGTCATGGTACTTGCTCCTCACTTTCAAAGGTGATGGGCTGGAACTCAAGTGACACGCCACCCTCAGGGGCAACGGCGATCTTGAACCTTCCGCCGGTAGGGCTGGAAGCAAATGTTCGGGCCTGGCCCTCCTGGTTGGTGTAGCTCTGATCCGGTCGATAAATCACCGTACCTTCCCCGCCGTCCATAACCGTGGTTAACCAGCGCGTCAGATGGTTTTGCGCAAGGTTTCCATACTTGTCCTTGATGGTGGCGTAGAGTTCGACTTCCTGACCGGGGGGTACCGCGTCCAGAGGTACCGGTGACTGGTACCGTGGTGGGATAACTATGTTGCTCTTATCGTAAATGACCTCGACGGTAGGAGCTTGCTCGCGCTCAAACAGATCGAGCCAGAATTGCGGCGTGTCCTGCCCCATCACCTTGCCCGGTATGTAATCGGCCTCAACCACCCCGTTGATATCCGTCGCCTGGGTTTCAATGGTTCCCAGCTCGGCGCTCCAGTAAACGTTGACTCCGCTCAACGGCTCCCCATCGCTGTCCATGAGGGTGACGGTGAAGGTGATTTTTTCCTCAGGCGCCATCACCACCACGGTATTGTCCGCGACGCACGTCACGGTAACGAGCTGCTTCAGATCCCCGGTGAAGGTCACCAGCGGCCTATCGGATTCGGACAGGCTCAGCAAGGCATGCTCGGCGGCTTCCTTGTAAGCGGGTTTGTCGATCTCTTCCGGCAGCCCGCCCAGCAGGAAAATCGTCAAGGCATCCATGCCGGTGCGCGCCGCCAGCACCCGAACCCGCATCAACAGATCCAGTTGGGGCAGGTTTTTCAGGATTTTGTGCTCGGATTCGATGCGGCTGACGCACTCGCGCACCTCTTGCACGCTCCAGTCAAAAAAGCCGGCCAGCCGGATGGACGCCGCTTGCTCGGCCAGACGTTGTGCGTGCCCCCCTATCGGAGAAGGCAGCGCATTGACCTCGCGCAGGTAGTCGAGCAGCGTCTGCGCCGGCTGGTCGCTCAGCTCAAACGCACGGTTGAGGGTGCTCAGGTAGTAAAGCGTGCGCACCGTGAACGCGTGCTTGTCCTCCTGATCCAGCCAGGCTTTATGGCCATAATCCAGATAGTCGCGCAACACCTCGGCGCTCAGCTCCAGTTTCGCCACCACCGCACTGCGACGGCGCACATCGGCCAACAGCGCAAGCAATGGGTCAGCCAGTGCGTTGCGTCTCTTCACCGAGCCCTCAAGATGCGAAAGGTCACCTTCGAGCACCAGGCGCAGCAATCGGCTCACCGTTGAGTTGGCCCATACCAGCACCTCGAGCGCTTGCTCGGCACCGATACCCGTGTAAACCGCCAGGCATTCCTTGACCACCGAGACCTGGGCGTCCCTGGCTTCCAACACCACGGCGAGCATTCTCTCGACAATGGCGGGGCGCTCCAGCTCATAGTGTTCCCCAAGGCCGATGTCCACGACGTGTTCAAGCTCTTCTCGCGCAAAGGCCAGGTATTCAGCTTCGGTTCCCGTGCGCGACAGCACCAGCCCATCGAACTCGACCAATGTCGTTTGCATCCCCAGCAGCTCCAGCCAACTGGCACCCGCCATCGCCGGCACACCCGCCATCAGGATCGCCGAGTGGGTGAGCAGTGCGCCGGGCAACAGGTTGAGGACCTGTTCAAAAAACCGCCCCTCGGCGTCCAGGGAGGCGTCCAGCACAGAGGGCTGCGAGACCTGCTGCACCATCCAGAGCACCGGCAGGTCGTGATCGGTACACCAGTCCACACACAATTGCATGGCCTGGATGAGGTTCAGCACATCCGGGCTATCGCTGGCGGTGGCGTTGATCAGGGGCACACCCGCCAGGCCGTCGAGCCAAGGCTCCCCACCCAGCACCGTCAGCATCAACACACCTTCGACCGGGGTGATGCCCAACAGCCGGGGCAGCTTCACCATGCGGTAGAAACTGGACATGATCGCCAGGTTACGCGGCAGGCTGTCGCCGGTGATCTCATGGGCGCCGGCAATCGCCAGGGCCAGGTAGTTGTAGGTCTGCAGGTCGATGCCCAACGCGCTGCACAGTTGGCTGACGGTCAGGTCGGGCACCTCAGGTGCCGGCACGATCGGAAACGTGCCGTTATCGAGCTTCAAGGGTTCACGGTAATCGCCCTGGCCATTGAAGACCTGATCGAATTGGGAGAGTGCTTCACCGCGACCGTAAATCGACAACTCGTCGATAAACACGGCAAAGTCGTTCACCGGACACTCACAGCGCTCGCGCAATGACTGAAACAGCCCCAGCGCGTGCACGACCTGTTCGGTGATCCACCAATCACCGGCCGCCGCACCACCGCGCACCTCAGCCTTGATGGCCGCCACCAGCAGCGCATCCACCTGGTCACTCGGCAGTGCCAGCCATTGATCCAGGCGCAACTTGCGATTCATTCGGTCGTAATGCGCAAGCCCTGCGGCGTCGCCTGGGCTTACTGACAGCCTGTGGAGGAACGCAGGGCCATCTGCGCTACCCACAATACTGACACCCGGGTGGTTGTTGGCGTTGAGATAAACCGACCCCGAGCGCCCGCTTTCCGGCACGTCGGGCTCCGTTTGCGACGAGTAGGTCACATTGGCCGAACGCACTGGCGCGAAGCCGCGTACCGACAGCAAGGCCTCGAGCCCCCGGGTGTCGAGTTTGGTCCGTTCGCCGAAGAATCGCACCTCTTCGAGGTCCTGCCATGTCATGTCATCGGTGCCAAAGTTGCGCCCATAAAATACTTCGCGGTCGGCGAGCTTGGCAGCCTCCTCCGTGAGCAAGCGCCGCTGATAAGGTCCCAATCTCGACGCATGGGCCAGGGCAGGCCCTGCGTCGTTGTACCAGGCCTGAGTCTGGAAAAAATACGGAAAGGACCGGCTCACGCTTTGAGCAAAACTGCCCACCGACAGGCCATGGTGTCGGGCGACCGTATCCACCGTGACCCAATGCTGGAAGTAAGGCAGCCCATTGGGATAGCGCGCCTCGATCATGGCTTGCTCAAGGTTCTCTGGCGCCTGATCGATAAACCTTTCCAGCACCGGGACGATGATGTCCACCGATGACACCGATCGATGCACCGCGTTGAAATCCACGCTCAGCGGCTTCAGGTCTTTGCGTCGATCATGCAATGGCAGCTTGAACATATCGTTAGAAGCCGCTTCGATGCGTTGCTCGATCCACCTCATCAACTCAATCAAATACGCGACGGGTGACGCAACAGATTCCAGGGCCTGGGGTGGGCACAAACTGTCGAACCGGGGGTTAAACAGCAGTTCAAAACTGGGGCCTTGAACCATCGACAGCAAGCCACTGCTCGCCCGCCGCTGCTCTTGCGCAGAACCGTACAGGCTGTGTTCGATGAACTGGCGCCGCAGGTAAATGGCCATGCTGTTGAAGCGCCGTAACAGCTGACGGCCGTCATCGGGGCTCACGCCAAAGTCTCTCACCAATCCCTGTACGCCCTTTTCCACCAGCGCAAAGATCGAACCGCCCTCTTCGAGGTACGTTTGCAGCGTCGCGTAGTCTGTGAGTTGTTGGTCACTGAACACCTGAGTCAGCAGCTGTAAAGCAGGGCGGGAGTCAGCCATGAACGAGACCTCGAATTCGATAACGGTCCGCAGCGGCCCGACGAAGCCGTCAGGCCGAGCGTTTGGTTAACGTGATTGGGCGCTTAAGGGCCCAAGCCGTCTACTGTCAGAACCGACAGGTTTCATGACCATCTATCGGGAGTTGGGCAGTTGGGTCGGACTGGTAGACAGCAGGACTTCGAAGCGCCCGCTCTCAACCCAATCGGAAGCCGTCGCGCCGTCCACCGTGTCGGTGATGGTCTGCCTGAACCGGCACCAGTTGCCGCCAGCCGAGAGCGCCTGCGCTGCGCCGCCCTGCCAACCACTGGCGGCGACGGGGAGACCCGCTGCCCACACCTGATCAGGGTTGAACCAGCTCACCACCTGGCCGATGCCCGGTCGGCCCTGGCCTTCGAAGTTGACCGGGTTGTCGACCCAGCCTCCGGCCATGGGCACGTCGATGGAAGGTTGATAGGTGCCCAGCACCACCGGCCGTGGCGGTGAATCGGCAGAATTAAACCCCTCGCTCGACGCCACGGCCATCAGGTCGTAGAGGCCGCCGGGTTGATCGAACGCCACCGTCACCGACCAGGTACGATCCTCCAGCACCGGGCTGTTGCCCAGGACCGAATGCGTGGCATCGCCCAGCTTCACCGTCACCGTATCCCCCGGTACGCCGAAACCCGACACCACCACCCGCCGGCCGATGTGCTCGTCGGTGGCCGGGGTTTCAATAAACGGGGCAGCAGGGACGACGTTGAAGGTCAACGGCGCAGTGTCCTTGGAGGGCCGACCTTCGAAGCGTTGCCGGGCCAGAATTGTGGTCTCGCCCACCGGCAGCGTCACCTCAGCGCTCCAGCCTTCGGCGCCCACAAAAACATCCTCGATCAACGGTTCACTTGCGCCCTGGAGCCAGACATCGACCCGACCGCCCGGCATGCCTGTGCCAGACAACACCATGGTGCGCGGCAGGTCGCTGCCTGGCTGCGGCACGTCAAACTCCGGTGGCAACACCACCACCTCGAATGTCACCGTCTCACTGCGCTCGGAAGGCACCCCACGCAAGGTCTGTTGCGCGTCGATGGTGTAGCGACGAAAGTCCAGCACGGGCAGCTCGACAGACCATTCGCCGTCGGCGGTCAGCACTTTGGGCTCGCCCAGATCCGTTTGGAACTGCGCATCGCGTATCTGCATTGAGGCTTCGGCCATGCCGTCACGCCCGCGGACGATCAGCTCGCGACCGACCTCGGCATTGGCGCTGGGGTCAGTGATCACTGGCTTGCGCACGGGCAGCACGACCGTGAAGGTTCTCGATGCTGCAGGTGAGGGTTGTTGAGCGGCGGTCTGGATCAGCGTCGCGGTGTGGATGACCTCGGGGGCAAACGGCTCGGTGCGGCGGAAAGTCCAGGTGCCGTTGTTATTCTCGACGGGGTGTTCGGTGGCGCTGTCACTGAATGTGAGTGTCAGCACCGCGTCCGGCCAGCAGGTGCCGCTGAGGTCGGGCGAGAGGCCATTTTCCACGGGCACGTTCATGACCGGTGCCAGCGGTGGGATGGTGACCTCGATTTCCTGCCAGGTCGGCGACGGTGCTCCATTCAGGTATTGCTTGATATGGACTTTCCGTTTGAATGTCGGCCCCCATACCTCTGATGCCCTGCTCTGCCACTGACCGGACGACACGCCAGCATCCGGCGCCACCTTCGACGCACCACCGGGATTGAACAGCATCACCGTCGCACCGTTGAAACCTTTGCCCGAAAATACCGGCTGGTAGACCGGCGTGTAGGTGATATCGGTCGGGTCGGGAAGTATCAGGTTGACGGGGAAGGTGTATGGCTGCGAGTCAATCCAGCCATTGGCACCGTCGGGAAACCGCTGGATAGCCCGCAGGCTGTACGAGCCGAATGGCCAGTTTGTCGCGGTTGTGTTCCAGCTGCCTCCGTTTACCGGCGCAGGGGCCGGCGCTGTGACGTTGGGGCCGCTGACGACCGTGATCTCGACGGTTGAGCCGGTATAGCCGTCGCCTTCGAATTTCACTGAGGTGTCGGTCGGGGTGGTGACGGTGACGGCGGTCAATGCCGGAGGGCGGACTCTGAAGGCTCGGGGTGTGCTTCGATCCGATGGCCTCCCGCCTACTAGTTGGAGTGCTGCCAGCGATATATTCCCCACGGGCGCGGTAACGGAACAGCTCCAATTAGCCCCCGTCAACGGGTTGGTCTCCCCCAATTTAGGATCGTCGGTCAGATCTCTGAATATCTGAACGATGGCACCCAAACGCCCTTCGTTGCCGGTCACGGTAAAGGTCCTGTCTTGAACCGAATTGGCATCCGGGCCGGTGATTTCTGGGGGAGTGCCGAGAATCACGTTTACAGAGATATTGCGAGCCCAATCTGACGTCATACCATCGATAGTCTGTTTGGCGGTGAATTCATGTCTACCCAGTGTCAACTGTTCGAACAAATACAGACTCCAGAGGCCCGGCCAAGTAACATAAGAAACCAGATGAGGCACTAGTTCGCCCGAATGGCTCCGATAAATCTGAATCTGTGCTCCGATTTCACCTGCGCCAGCAAACAGCGGCCGGCCTCCTACATCCTCACCTGACTTAGGCTTAGTAATGACTGGTGGACGCACCCTAAGCCGTACACTGTGACGGCCCCAATAATCAAACCAAATATCGCCCTGAAACCAATAGAAGCCAACTAACGAAATGGTTGTTTCGTATCCACTAGCATCTTGGCTATATGATAGTGGGTACACATGCCATTGATCATCTTGTATCGCAGGGTCAGCACTGACTCGGTGCTGGGCGCCGTTATCGCCTATCATATAAAGAACACAACGCGGGAAGCCGCTAGATTTCGATTTATATTCCTTTGCCTGAATATTTATCCTCTGGCCCACCACTTCGTACTCAAGTTTAACACTTGCCATTACTCCATATTCATCAGACGTCGCATCCAGAATCACCTCAGCAAGCACCCCATTGTTAGGGACTGCACCCGACACTGCAGAAAAATCATCGGCTTTTTCGACACTTACATCGTTATTTTTTTCTGATGTGCCGGCGGCTTCGCCCTTTTTAATATCATCAGTGTCGTCATTATCCATGATGCGTTCCCGATTAACTTTTTCAGTTGGCTCGTACTGACAACAGAAATTCAGAGACCGTAAACACCCGAGCTTCAGCTTAAACACCGTCCCAGCGGGCGTTCCGATTAGCGTCGCCATCAAGAGACTCTCGATTGCAGTAAACGACAAGGCACTGGACTGAACACCTGTCATACCTGACAGTCCCGACCAGTGGCGGTGTCTGTAAGAAAGTTTCTGGCTAACTAAAGCGCCTTGCGCAACGGACTACACATCCGCCAGAATCCGCCGGCTTGTGCGCCTTGGCCTTGCCCCGTAACTTGATTCGCGTCGCTGATAACCAGCGATCGGGTTTAGTCGCCCGGGGTACATCACCAAGATGCATTGCGTCTCCATCAGTCAGGTCTCCCTGTCCCTGCTCTTGATGGTGGCTGTGCGCAGGGCGCTTCGGCGCGCCGGTTTTTGGTGATCCTTCCCCGGTCGACTAACCTGCGTACAGCCGCCACCCCTCCGTTTAGTCGCGGAGTGGTCAAGGCACCACTGCAAGGGAAGATCATCATGTTCAAAGCAACACCCAACCCACCACACACCGACCCGCAATCCCCCCACGAAACCCTCGACGCCGAAAAACTCGACCAGGCCGCCCAAAAAGCCCTGGACTACTACCTCAAGCCCAACCACGGCCAACCCGACAAGCAGCCTGCCAAACAACCGGAATACTTCATCGTCGCACCCGACGCCGACCCCGAAGGCATGCTCGCGCACACCTACGAAACCTTCTGCTCGGTGAGCACGCTGATCCTGGATTTATCGGAAGACCTGGAAGGCGCCCCGCGCAACCTGGCCCTGGCGATTCACCAGATGGGCGAGATGGGGGTGTTGTTGCTGGAGAAGTTGCTGGATAACGAGGCGAAGGTTCAGCCCTAAGACGCTCTGAGCTGCCGAAGGCTCGGGCTTCGTTCGGACGATCTTTTGATCTTGGTCCGATGGTCTTTCGCTCAGGACTCAATTGCCTGGAAAAAGATCGCAGCCTCGTTGCACTCGGCAGCTCAGATGTCACATTTGGGGAACGTATAGGGCATAAAACCGATGCCGGGCCACAATCGTGGTCTCGCCTACCAGTCCCGGCCTACAGATTCTCCGCCGTTTCGCCGGCTGCGCACATGTGCAGGTGCTGATTAATCAATTTTAGATTTTCCGCATAAAATTCCGCAAAAACGCTGAAAACAATCTATCGTACGACATCACTAAACCAAGCAACCACGGGCGCTATCGGCCGTTTTATTTTCCGCATAAATTTCCGCAGGACCCATGCTTGAGCATCTGCAGCTGCAGTACGGACGAATAAAGGATCCGCGGCGCCAATTGATCGCGGCCCTGGCAGGTCATCACCGAGTGGCGCTTGTCCATCCCTTCCTTGATGGTAATGGCCGAGTGATTCGGATGCTCACCCACCTGCAACTTGTTCATCTCGGGCTGAAACCTTCCCTCTGGTCACTGTCTCGTGGCCTGGCTCGCAGGCAGGATGAGTACTATCGCTTCCTGGCCTTGGCTGATCGCCCTCGTGAAGGTGACTATGACGGGCGCGGCCAACTCTCACAGCGTCACTACTTCAACTTCATCGAGTTCATGCTCGATGTCTGCCACGACCAGATTGAATACATGACGACCTCGTTAAACCCAGCCAGGTTGCGCGAACAGGTTGTTCATGTGTTCTCTACGGATCCTGACCTTCGCCGTGCCGGTATCAGACCCACCAGTGCAGCTGCTGTGTTGGCTCTTCTCACCCAAGGCGCGATGCCGCGTGCGGAGTTTAAGGTGTTCACAGGTTTGAAGGATCGGCTTGCAACGGAAGAACTGGGCCGCTTGATCGAAGCGGGGATAGTGGTCAGTAGTACCCCCAGATCCCGCACGGTGGAAGTGGGTTTGCCTGCACGCTTCGCCGGATTGATCTTTGCGAATCTGCATTTCCAAATGGGTTAAGTTGTGGCGGTGACTCAGTGTGTTGTTGCTGGAGAAGATGCTGGATAACGAGGCGAAGGTTCAGCGCTGAAAATTAAGCCAACTGAATGATTCCGTAGATGCGATGAAGAACCTGTGGGAGCGAGCCTGCTCGCGATGGCGTACTTGAGATCGCTATCGCGAGCAGGCTCGCTCCCACACTGGATCTGGGGTGTTCACAAGTCCGGCATGCCCTTGCTTTCTGTGGGAGCGGGCTTGCTCGCGAAGGCGTCGGCACATTGAGCATTGACGCAAGCTGATCCACCGCGTTGGCGAGCAAGCCCGCTGCCACAAGTTGGATTGAGGTAACCCCGCAAGGGTCAGGCCGGTTGCTGCAGAGGCGGTTTCAAGCCGACTCTGGCAACGGATGAAAGCTGAAATACTGCTGCAACGCACTCACCAGCTGCCCGTACTCCGGCGGCGCCCAGTTGAGGCTGAAGCCAGCGTCGAAATGCTGCGGCGTCACATCCTCATGACACCAAAGGCAATTGGCCTTCAATTCGATGTCTAGCTGCGGTCCCTCATCGGCAGGGATCTTGAGGTGCAGATTAAAGTCTGCGCCGACCATCAGCGGCAAATGGCTGATCAGCATCAGGCCATCTTTCGACACGTTACCCAGAAACCCGATGGGCCTGCCGTTCATACCGTTGAACACGCGCAGGAAATACGGCAACTGGTGCCGTTCGATTCGCCTCTTTTTGTACATGTCCTGTATCGCTTTTTGAACGACCCCCATTACAGGGGCTACCGATACTTCGGAACGGCAAGAACAGGCCCGCTCTCCCCGATTCCGGTGCCAGACGCTTGGGAGCGCTCTGACTCGACTTCTGCCGGTCACAGGTGCCTCTTTAATTAGAGACCTGGCTCTAATCACTACTTGTACAAATATAGCTTAAGGTATGGCGACGGCCAGCCCGATAGTTTCATCAAACGCAATGGTACAAGGCAGCGATGGCCAGGGATCGCGCCTGGCCATGGTTTTTGACAGACGGTCAGAACGCCGTGGGGCGGATCGCCGAGGCGCTGCGAGTCGGGTAATGGCCCAGACTCTGCAGGGTTTCGAGCCGGGCCCGGGCGCGGAAGGCGTATTCGCTGCTAGGGTATTGGGTCATGATGAACTGGTAGGTTTGCGCCGCATCGACAAACAGCTTCTGTCGTTCCAGGCACTGGCCGCGCATCATCGAAACTTCCGGCTGCATGTAGCGGCGGGCACGACTGGCGCGATCGACCTTGGACAGTTCGAGCATTACCTGCTCGCAATTGCCCCGCTCGTAGGCCTTGTAGGCCAGGTTCATGTGGTGGTTCATCGACCAACGGGTGCAGCCCGTGATGCTCAGGGCCAGGGCAATAAAAAGCACGAATCGCATGGGAGGTTCTCCTGTCTTGAGCTCTGTATCGACCTGGGTGGGAAAATCTTCAACCCGAAAACGCAGCTTGGCAGTGCTCTTGTGGCGAGGGGATTTATCCCCGCTGGGGCTGCGCAGCAGCCCCCAAGCCAGCCACCTGGGTGTGTCAGGTTAATGTGCATCTGCCATCTTGGGGCTGCTTCGCAGCCCGGCGGGGATAAATCCCCTCGCCACAGGAGGAATGTGAAGCCGTAGAGGCGCAAAAATTTTCAGGAATGTTCATTTCGAAAAAGAAACGAAAAAGTAGTGCATATGAACAATGACTACACCCAAAGAGCATAGTAGCCTTCGCTGGCGCTTGAACCTGAGGAGTTTTGCATGTCCGTCCGTCGCACCAAAATCGTCGCTACCCTTGGCCCGGCCAGTAACTCGCCGGAAGTTCTCGAACAGCTGATTCTGGCTGGCCTGGACGTTGCCCGTCTGAATTTCTCCCACGGCACCCCCCCGACGAGCACAAGGCTCGTGCCAAGCTGGTGCGCGATCTTGCTGCCAAGCATGGCCGTTTTGTCGCCCTGCTGGGTGACCTGCAAGGCCCGAAGATCCGTATCGCCAAATTCGCCAACAAGCGCATCGAGTTGAAGATTGGTGACACTTTCACCTTCTCCACCAGCCATCCGTTGACCGAAGGCAACCAGCAGGTGGTCGGTATCGACTACCCGGACCTGGTCAAGGATTGCGGCGTGGGCGACGAGCTGCTGCTCGACGACGGTCGCGTGGTGATGCGCGTCGACACCGCCACTGCCACCGAACTGAACTGCACCGTGACCATCGGCGGTCCGCTGTCGGATCACAAGGGCATCAACCGTCGCGGCGGCGGCCTGACAGCCCCGGCCCTGACCGAAAAAGACAAGGCCGACATCAAACTGGCCGCGGAAATGGAAGTCGACTACCTCGCCGTGTCCTTCCCGCGTGACGCTGCTGATATGGAATACGCCCGTCAACTGCGCGACGAAGCCGGCGGCACCGCCTGGCTGGTGGCCAAGATCGAGCGCGCCGAAGCCGTGGCCGATGACGAAACCCTCGACGGCCTGATCAAGGCCTCCGACGCCGTGATGGTGGCCCGTGGTGACCTGGGCGTGGAAATCGGCGACGCCGAGCTGGTGGGCATCCAGAAAAAGATCATTCTGCACGCGCGCCGCCACAACAAAGCGGTGATCGTCGCGACCCAGATGATGGAGTCGATGATCCAGAACCCGATGCCGACCCGCGCCGAGGTGTCCGACGTAGCCAACGCCGTACTCGACTACACCGACGCCGTGATGCTCTCGGCCGAAAGCGCCGCCGGCCTCTACCCGCTCGAAGCGGTGCAGGCCATGGCACGCATCTGCATCGGCGCTGAAAAGCACCCTACCAGCAAGACCTCCAGCCACCGGATCGGCAAGACCTTCGAGCGCTGCGACGAGAGCATCGCCCTGGCGACGATGTATACCGCCAACCACTTCCCCGGCGTGAAGGCGATCATCGCCCTGACCGAAAGTGGCTACACGCCGCTGATCATGTCGCGTATCCGCTCCTCGGTGCCGATCTACGCGTTCTCCCCGCACCGCGAAACCCAGGCTCGCGCCGCCATGTTCCGTGGCGTCTACACCGTGCCGTTCGACCCGGCCGCCCTACAACCGGGCGAAGTCAGCCAGGCGGCGGTGGATGAACTGGTCAAGCGCGGCGTGGTGCAAACCGGCGACTGGGTCATCCTGACCAAGGGTGACAGCTACCACACCATCGGCGGCACCAACGGGATGAAAATCCTGCATGTTGGCGACCCGATGGTCTGAGTGACCGACTGCTGAAAACAAAAGCCCCGCCAGGTGAATGGCGGGGCTTTTTGGTTGTTGCCGCCTGATAAATGTGTTGCCTGGGCTGGCGCTATCGCGAGCAAGCTTTGCTCCCACAGGGGGTTTTGTGTTGAACACATTATTCATGAACACCACAGATCTACTGTGGGAGCAAAGCTTGCTCGCGATGGCGTTGGTACATTCAACATTGATGCAAGCTGAGCCACCGCTTTCGCGAGCAAGCCCGCTCCCACAGGGGGTTTTGTGTTGAACACATTATTCATGAACACCACAGATCTACTGTGGGAGCAAAGCTTGCTCGCGATGGCGTTGGTACATTCAACATTGATGCAAGCTGAGCCACCGCTTTCGCGAGCAAGCCCGCTCCCACGGGGGGGGGGTTGTGTTGAACACATTATTCATGAACACCACAAATCTACTGTGGGAGCAAAGCTTGCTCGCGATGGCGTTGGTACATTCAACATTGATGCAAGCTGAGCCACCGCTATCGCGAGCAAGCTTTGCTCCCACAGAGTCTCCTACTGACCACCACCTTGTGGGAGCGAGCCTGCTCGCGATGGGGCCAGCCCAGGCACTACAAAAACTCAACGCCTGTTGATAAACACCGACAGCGCCGCCACCGCCTCCGGCGAGCGCAGTCGCTGGGTGTCGGTCATGGTCGGTCTCGCGTCGGAAGATCAGCGCTCAACCACGGGTCAGGAAGACATCGGCCAGCAGTTGATTACGCGGCAGGCCAGCCAGGTACAGGCGTTTGGCAAAGGCCTCGACCCGGTCGGGATGGCCGCAGAGTAAGGCCTGGGTTTGCCGGGAAACAAGCCGCAGTTGCGCCAACGCAGAGGGCGCCTCGGCCGTGGTCAGCAGCTCCACGGTGAAGTGTTGATGCTTGGCCGCCAGTGCCGCCAGGGGTTTGGCCAAATAGTGCCCGGCAGCATCATGGGCCACGTGAATAAGACGAATCGTGCCTTGGTGATGCTGATGCAGGGCTGCGCGCAAAAGACCGAACAACGGTGCCAGGCCGGTGCCGGCCGCCAGTAGCCACAGCGGTTTATCGTGCCACTCGGGATCGTAATGCAGGGCGCCGCCGCGCAACTCACCGAGAACGATCGGGTCGCCCGCTTTCATCTGTCGCGCCGCGTCGATGAACTGGCCGGGTTCGCGGCAATCGAGGTGAAACTCCAGGAAGCGGTCTTCTTCGGGCAGGCTCGCCAGGGAATACGGGCGGGCGACGTCACCGGCCCACAGCACCAGATGCTGCCCCGCCTGGTAACGCAACGCCCGCTCAGGGATCACGCGCAGGCGCAGCACGTCGGGGCTCAGCCAATCCGCCGCCGCCACCTGGGCGGCGCGGCCGTCGCGTTGTGGGTCAAAGGTGTGGATCTGCACATCCTCCTCGATCACCTGGCACTGACACGCCAGCCGCCAGCCTTGCTCGCGCTGCTTGGGGCTCAAGGCGTCGGGTCGACTGTCGCGCACATCACCGTTCACGCACTGCACCAGACACGCATGGCAACTGCCGGCGCGACAACTGTAGGGCACCGCCACGCCTCCCTGATTCAGCGTGTCCAGCAGATTACTGCCCGTCGCCACCGTCCACTGCCGGTCGGCGACTTTTACTTCAGGCATCGACGTTCTCCCAGGCGGCGGCGCACCGATTGCGGCCATCTCGCTTGGCACGGTACAAGGCCTGGTCGGCACGCTGCAATGCGTTGTCCAGGTCGTCGCCCGTCTCCAGCATCGTCATGCCCACCGACAGGCTGAGGGAACCGACCTGCAAGCCGATCAACTCGACTTCAGTAAATGCCAGC
Source organism: Pseudomonas hefeiensis (assembly GCF_030687835.1). Classification (NCBI taxonomy): domain Bacteria; kingdom Pseudomonadati; phylum Pseudomonadota; class Gammaproteobacteria; order Pseudomonadales; family Pseudomonadaceae; genus Pseudomonas; species Pseudomonas hefeiensis. The sequence goes on along the minus strand of NZ_CP117449.1, from coordinate 1,334,030 downwards.
CGCAACCGCTCGCAACAGGCCGTCAGCCGCGACGGGTCGCAGGCCGGCAGCAGCATGACGAACTCTTCGCCACCGTAACGGGCCAGTACATCGCCTTCGCGCAGGCAGGCCGTGGCGACGCCGGCGAATGCCTGAAGCACCTGGTCACCGGCGGCGTGGCCGTGCAGGTCGTTGATGCGCTTGAAATGGTCGAGATCGATCAAGGCCAGGCCATGGGCAACACCGGGCCTGAGCGTGTTGAGCTCCCGGGAAGCCAGGCGCAGGAAGTGTCGGCGGTTGAATAAACCGGTCAGTTCATCCGTGGCCACCAGATCTTCGAGCTGGCGCATCATGCCGCGCAGAGTGTCCTGGTGCGCCTGCAAGGCAAACCGCCGTTGACGCATGCGTTGGCGTGAGTTCTGCACGTAACTGGCGTAGAGCACCAGCCACACCAGCACGATAAACAGCACGCACACCTGCAACCCGGCCAGCGTGGGGTCGGGAAGCCTGAAGAAGTAGCCGTCCCAGAGGGTGATGGCGGTGAAACTGAAAAACACCAGCATCGCGCAGCGCACGAAGACCCGACGGGACAAGTGGAACAGCCCGAACAGCAGGATCAGCACATAGAACACCAGGAATACGCCTCGGGCCTGGTCCAGGTGCGCCATCACCCAGGTCTGCCAGCCCAGGCCGATCAGTACCTGTATTTCGGTGAGACTGGGGTCGGCGAACCGCAAGTTGCGGTCAGTGATAAACAGCGCGAACAGCCCTGCCTGGCACAACACCACCAACACGCTGCCGATGATGACATCGCGCAGCGAATCGAGGTAATGACCACTGAAAAATGCCAACCACAACAACACCAGTGCCAGCGCGTAAGTCGCGGCCGCCAAGGCGAAGCGTTTCAGCAAAAGACGTTGGATGGCGTTATGGGTCAATCGTTGACTCACCATGGGAAAGGAACTGACAGGAGGCGTCCTACGCTACAGGCCAGACGCCACTTTAGTGGCGTGTTCGACAAATGACCATTCAATTCTGGAGCAGAAAAATGGCGTCAAAGCAATGGCCCAATTGACGCAGGTGTTTGATGGCTGACTCATAACTGTTTGGACTAGGGAATAGGGTTAACCTGTGGCGAGGGGATTTATCCCCGTTGGGCTGCGAAGCAGCCCCAAGATGCCTGAAGGCGAACAACCTGACACACCGAGGTGACTGACTTTCAGGGCTGCTTCGCAGCCCAGCGGGGATAAATCCCCTCGCCACAAAGGCAGCTCGCTCCCACAGGGGGCCGGCCTGCGATATACTGCCGCGCCTTTTTAGCGTCGCGCCAGCATGCCCGGCGTGCCTTAAGAGGTGCCGCCCGTCGACCGATGCACCCAAGCGGCCGGCACCTTATTGAATGTTCCCGTCTTTAGAGAGGAGCGCGACTCATGACCGTGATCAAGCAAGATGACCTGATTCAGAGCGTTGCTGACGCCCTGCAGTTCATTTCCTACTACCACCCCGTGGATTTCATCCAGGCGATGCACGAGGCCTACCTGCGCGAAGAATCGCCGGCGGCCCGTGACTCCATGGCGCAGATCCTGATCAACTCGCGCATGTGCGCCACCGGCCATCGGCCGATCTGCCAGGACACCGGTATCGTGACCGTGTTCGTGCGCGTGGGCATGGACGTGCGTTGGGATGGCGCGACCATGAGCCTGGACGACATGATCAACGAGGGCGTGCGTCGCGCCTACAACCTGCCGGAAAACGTCCTGCGCGCGTCCATCCTCGCCGACCCGGCAGGTGCGCGCAAAAACACCAAGGACAACACCCCCGCGGTGATCCACTACTCCATCGTCCCGGGTAACACCGTGGAAGTGGACGTGGCGGCCAAGGGCGGCGGCTCCGAGAACAAGTCCAAGATGGCCATGCTCAACCCGTCCGACTCCATCGTCGACTGGGTGCTAAAGACCGTTCCGACCATGGGTGCCGGCTGGTGCCCACCGGGCATGCTGGGTATCGGCATCGGCGGCACCGCGGAAAAAGCGGCCGTCATGGCCAAGGAAGTGTTGATGGAGTCCATCGACATTCACGAGCTCAAGGCCCGCGGCCCGCAGAACCGTATCGAAGAGATGCGCCTGGAGCTGTTCGAGAAGGTCAACCAACTGGGCATCGGCGCCCAGGGCCTGGGTGGCCTGACCACCGTGCTCGACGTGAAGATCATGGACTACCCGACCCACGCCGCGTCCTTGCCGGTGTGCATGATCCCCAACTGCGCCGCCACCCGTCACGCCCACTTCGTGCTGGACGGCAGCGGCCCGGCGTCGCTGGAGGCACCACCTTTGGACGCTTACCCGGAAATCGTCTGGGAAGCCGGTCCGTCGGCGCGCCGCGTGAACCTCGACACCCTGACCCCGGAAGACGTGCAGAGCTGGAAGCCGGGCGAAACCGTGTTGCTTAACGGCAAGATGCTCACCGGTCGTGACGCGGCGCACAAGCGCATGGTCGAAATGCTGAACAAGGGTGAAACCTTGCCGGTGGACCTCAAGGGCCGCTTCATCTACTACGTCGGCCCGGTCGACCCGGTGGGTGACGAAGTGGTGGGCCCGGCCGGCCCGACCACCGCCACGCGGATGGACAAGTTCACCCGCCAGATCCTCGAGCAGACCGGCCTGTTGGGCATGATCGGCAAATCCGAACGCGGCCCGACCGCCATCGAAGCGATCAAGGACAACAAGGCCGTCTACCTGATGGCCGTCGGCGGCGCCGCTTACCTGGTGGCTCAGGCGATCAAGAAATCCAAGGTCCTGGCGTTCGCCGAACTGGGGATGGAAGCGATCTATGAGTTCGAGGTCAAGGACATGCCGGTGACCGTGGCGGTCGATAGCAAAGGCGAGTCGGTACACATCACCGGCCCGGCAATCTGGCAGAAGAAAATCAGCGAAAGCCTGGCGGTGGAAGTGCAGTAACACGCACTTTGACGCCGTGAAAAAGGCCGGTGGGCGACAAACCCACCGGCCTTTTTTTATAAGCAAAAAACCTGTGGGAGCAAAGCTTGCTCGCGATAGCGCTGGGTCAGCTTGCATCCATGCTGGATGTGCCTCAGTCATCGCGAGCAAGCTTTGCTCCCACACTGGATCTTCAGTGGGCCCCAGTTCTGTGCTCAGCCAAGCCTCTTCTGGGCTCCAATCCTGTGCTCAGCCAGGCCTCTTCTGGGGGCCAATCCCATGTTCAGCCAAGCGCCCTGCGACTGCCTTCAATTTCCCTGCCAACCAAGCCACTTCTATGGGAGCAATGCGCCTCTGTGGGAGCGGGCTTGCTCGCGATAGCGGTGCAACCATCAGCGAAGATGTTGGATGTGATGGACTGCTCGCGCCCACGGGATGCTCACCGCCGGGCGTGAGTTCAGCCGTTCATCGGCATGCCCGCCTACCTGTCAGATCTGACAGGTTACCCAATGACCATCTCTTGGCATCCTGAAGTCATGCCGGGTATTCGCCCTGGCGTCGGCTAACAGAGATGATCCCGATGGCAGAACAAGCACCCCTCCAGATCGTGCCCCCGACCATCGCCGGCAGTGCGTCTATCGCCACCCTCGGCAACAGCCTCGGCCCTGTCGGCACGCGAGGGGCAAGCTCTTTTGAACTGCCGTTACCCCTGTCCGCCGCCCGGCACCTGACGCCCGCGCTGACCGTGCATTACAGCAGCCAGGGTGGTAATGGCATCTTCGGTATCGGCATGCAACTTTCCATCGCCAGCATCACCCGTAAAACCAGCAGAGGTGTGCCGCACTACGCTGATGAGGATGTCATGGTCGACGCCGGTGGGGTTGACCGCTGGCCCGAACTCCACAACGAGGTACCGCTCATTCGCACGCTGGCAGGCCCCGGCAGTGCAACCTGCTCGGTGGTGCGCTATTACCCCAGGACCGAAAGCACCTTCGATATTTATGAATTGTGGACACCCACCGACGGCCAGGCACCGTTCTGGCGTGTCCAGGGCAGCAACGGCCATGTGTATTGCTACGGCAAAACCGACGCGTCGCGCATTGCCGAACCTGAAACCGAGCCTGAACCCGACGCCGAGCCCGATCCCCCAAAACCGCCACGCATCGCCGAATGGTTGCTGCTCGAAGAAGTCAGCCCGGCAGGCGAGCACATCTACTATGAGTACCAGGCTGACCCTGGCGCGCTGGACGGTCCCCATGACTACCGCGCTCAGCGCTACCTGCGGCGGGTGTGCTATGGCAACGCCAGCGCCAGTGACACCCTGTACTGCTTCGAAGACCCCGACCCGGCCCAGCGCAACTGGCACTTTCACCTGCTGTTCGACTATGGGCAACGCACCCTCGATCTTGCGCAACAACCTTCCTGGCAAGCACCCGAAGAGGCGCCCTGGCTGCTGCGCAGCGACCCGTTTCACACCTATCGATACGGTTTTGAGGTCGGCACGCGTCGCCTGTGTCATCAGGTGTTGATGTTCCACCACGTCCCCGCCGTGGCCGATACTGAACCGGCCCTGGTCCGGCGGCTGGTGCTGGAATACACCGCCACCGTGCTGGGCTACAGCCTGCTGACAGCCGCCCATTATCAGGACTGGGACGCTGAAGGCCGTGTCGATTACAACCCTCCGGTCGAGTTGCAGTACACCGATTTCGACCTCAACCTGGCACCCGAAAAATTCTTCGACCTTGAGACAATGCCCGCCCTCGAAGCCGGCCAGCATTACCAATGCGTGGACCTGTATGGCGAAGGTCTTCCGGGTTTTCTGTGCCGCTACACCGATGCCTGGTATTACCGCGAACCTGAGCGCGCCGGACCCGATGACGATGCCATCGGTTATGGGCCGTGGTCACGCCTGGACAGTATCCCGGTCGCCAGTCAAAAACCGGCAGTGATACAGGTGCTGACCGATCTGACCGGCAGCGGCCGCCTCAACTGGGTCATTGCCCAGCCTGGCATGAGTGGCTTCCATACCCTCAACCCGGACCGTAGCTGGTCGACCTTCACCCCGTTTGATCGTTTTCCCACGGAGTTCCTGCACCCCGCCGCGCAACTGAGCGATTTGAACGGCGACGGTTTGCGCTCCCTGGCCATGATCGGTCCCAAAAGCGTTCGGCTGTACGCCAATCTCCGCGAGCAAGGGTTCGCACCGGGGGTGAATGTTCCCCATGAGCCGGACAGCGCCCTGCCATTGTTCAGTGACTCGCGCAGCGAGCTGGTGCTGTTCGGTAATTTGCTGGGCAGCGACAGCACCGAGCTGTGCCGGATTCGCTTCGATGAAATCAAGTGCTGGCCGAACCTGGGGCACGGGCGTTTCGGCGAGGGTTTTGTCATGAGCGCCCTGCCCTTCAGCTACGAGCAATTCGACGCCGACCGGGTGCGGATCGCCGACCTGGACGGCGCCGGGGCGCCCGCGCTGATCTACCTGAACAGCGACTGTTTCGATATCTACCTCAACCACGGCGGCAATGGTCTTGAGCAAACTCCCGTCAAGGTGCAATGGCCGGCGGGCGTGCGGTACGACAACCTGTGCCAGGTCATCCTGGCCGATCTGCAGGGCCTGGGTTGCGCCAGTCTGATGCTGAGCGTGCCCCACATGCCCCCCGATATGAAGCCCAGACATTGGCGTTATGACTTCGTCGCGGCGCGGCCCTATCTGCTCAACGCCACCAATAACAATATGGGCTGCAGCACCATCCTGACCTATCGCAGCAGTGCGCAGTACTGGCTGGATGAAAAAGCACAGCGCCGGGTGAAGGGCGAGCAAGTGACCTGTTATCTGCCCATGGCCCTGCCGTTGTTGGCCTGTCAGCAACAGCTGGATGAAATCACTGGCAATTGCCTGACCCAGCGCTTCACCTATTTCGAAGGCGACTACGACGGCTATCACCGTGAGTTCCGGGGCTTCGGTCGGTTGCATCAGGTGGACAGCGAGCTGCCCGACGGTGAACTGGAAACCGGCTTTACCGCGCCGGTACTGGTCAAGACCTGGTTCCACACCGGCCGAACCGTCAATCAACCTCTCAAGGACTGTTTCGACGGCGACGATGACGCCGTGCCACTTGGCCCTGCGCTGTTGAGCCGTTTCCATGAAGGCGACGAGGCCGACGAGATCATCGTGCCCGACCCCGATACCGCCCGGGAAATGGCTTATGCCTTGGGCGGCCAGGTGTTGCGCACCGAAACCCATCCCGCCGACTCGAGCGATACGGCCCGGCCTTACACCGTGACGCAACAACGCTATTTGCTGCGCCAACCCCATCCCCACCACAAAAGCCTGCTGATACTGGATCTGGAGGCGCTCAGCCATCAATACGACGGTTTTACCCATGACCCGCAAAGCCAGCACGGCATCAATCTGAAATGGAATCTCTACGGCCAGCTTATTCACGGCTTCGTCATCCATTACGCCCGGCGCCTTACGCCACTCGACCCGCCCCCCTTCGACGATGAAGACGAGAACACCTGGTGGCTCGATGCCCATGATGAGCAGCAGCAAGTATTCCACCTTATCGAGAGCCGGGCCGAGCACCTGCACCTGTTCGACGAAACCGGCTTGCGTCAGCGCCTGGGCCTGCCCTGGCGCAGTCGGGCCAACGCTTTGCAACGCCCCAAAGGCGAACTGCCGCAAGGCCTCAACCCTCGCCAGATCAGCTATGAAACCTTCCTCGAACATCACGACTCCTCGCAATGGCAAGCCGCACGCCAATTGGTGGCGCTTGAGGAACAGAACTACCTGCGCGACGACCAAGGCGATGTTGCGTTCCAGGCGTTGCTCGGCCCGCTGGAGACGGCCGAGTTCGACAAGCAGGCGCTGGACGCCTACGACGCCGTGCCACCGCCCTTCGACATCCGCGGGCAACTGGAAGAAATCGGCTTTGAGCCCATGCAGTTGTTTCTGCCAGAAGATCCGGACGAAGACACCGCCGAAAATCTCTGGTCGAAAAAAAGCGGTTTTGCCACCTACCAATCGCTTGACGGCTTCTTCCGGATCAACGCCCTGCAGGAAACCCAAAGTCATGGTGTTACAACGCTGACGTACGATGCCTATCACCTGATGACCACCGCCATTACCCTGCCGGACGGCTGTACGACCCAGGTCGAATACAACTATCACTCGCTGTTGCCACAGACCATCATCGACGCCAACGACAACGTCCAGCAAGCGCTGTATGGCCCCGACGGTGTGCCTTTGGGCATTACGTTTTTCGGCACCGAAAATGGCCTGCCGGCAGGCTTCGATGCCATCGATACTTATGAGCCACCCGACGACGAGACACCGGCTTACGCCATCGAGCACCCCGAAGCGACCCTGGGCAGAATCGCCAGTGCCGTGCGCACCGACGAGTTCAGCTGGATGGGCGCGCTCGACCCCGCCCAAATCTCCCTTGCGCAGCGCAACGAGTGGATCAGCGCCCGCTACTTGATGCCCAGCGGCCATGTCCGCGCTTGGGCGCGCACTCACCTGGCGCGGCTGGCCGAACGCACCGCCGCCGAAGAACAGTTGTGGACGCTGATCCAGACCACGGCCCGGGAGCCGGTTCACAGCGTGGTACTGAGCGCCGATCGCTACCCGAACGATCCGTTGCAACAGATCCGCATCACCCTCAGCGCCATCGACGGATTCGGCCGCACCTTGCAAACCAAGCAGCGGGTCGAGCCTGGAGAAGCCTATGCCGTGGCCGAGGACGGCTCGCTGGTGTTGCAGAACGAGGAACCGTTGCAGCACCTGGCCGACCCGCGCTGGCGCGTCAGCGAACGGGTCGAATACAACAACAAAGGGCTGGTCACGCGGGTTTATCGGCCGTATTTCGCCGACGCCTGGCGCTACATCAACGACGCCTCGCTGCGCCTGCACGGCTACCACGACCAGCAGTTCTACGATCCGCCAGGACGCCTGGTCAAGGTCGTCAATGCCAAGGGCCATGAAGCCTGGCATGTGCATCATCCCTGGTACCTGTGCGACCACGACTACAACGACACGGACCCGGGAAGCTGACGAGTGAGCAGGCAAACTTACGGCGGTACACCGCGCCTGTCGGTACTTGACGCACGAGCAGGGTCGGTCAGGCGAGTGGACTACTGGCGCCGCTCGACCAACGACGACACTCAAACGCTGGTCACGGCCCAGGTGTATGACGTCGCCGGGCGCCTTATCGCCCGATGGGACCCACGTTTCTACGGTACGCAAACGGCCAACCTGCGCAACGTCTACAACCTCACCGGTCGCCCGCTGCGTACCACCAGCATCGATGGCGGATGGCGCCTGGCATTGCCGGGCCTGGCGGGTGAAACCTTGCAGCGCTGGGATGAGCGCGGCAGTCATTGGCGTGTTGCCTATGACCCGCAACTGCGCCCGGTGGCCCTGAAGGAAAGCAGTCAGGTCGCAGTTGATACCTTCAACTACGCCGATGCCACGGCCGATGCCGATCACAACCTGCGCGGGCAGTTGCTTGAGCAGGTCGACCCCTCGGGTACGGTGCGTCTGGACAGTTATGCCCTGGTCGGCCTGCCGCTCTGTGAGACGCGTATTTTTCACGACAGCAAGGCGTTTACCAGCCGTCGTCGCCTCGGGCCTTCGGGCGCGGTCCTTGAGCGGACCGATGCCGGTGAACACCAGCAACAGTCGCGCTACGATCTGGCCGGGCAGCTCAAGCAGGTGCAGTTGCGACTCAAGGGGCAAAGCGACTGGCAGCCGGTGTTGCACGATGCCCAATACAATGCCGCCGGGCAAATCATCGAACAGCACGCGGGTAACGGCGTTACCAGCCACTGGAGCTATGACCCGGCCAGCGCTCGACTGCTCAGACAACGTTCGCAAAAGACCCAGGCCCCCGCACTGATGGACTTCGAATATGTCCACGACCCGGTGGGCAACATCACCCGAATTTTCGACCACACCTATACGCCTAGCCATTTCGCCAACCAACGAGTCGACGGCCATCGTGCCTTCAGCTACGACTCGCTCTATCGGTTGACCCGTGCCAGCGGTTACGACGATGGCCCGCCCTCGGACACACCTGGCCTGCCCCTGCCGACCGACCCCAACAACCGGCTCAACTACCTGCAAACCTATGAGTATGACAAGGGCGGCAATCTGACCAAGCTCACCCATGTGCGTGAAGGCGCCGGTTACACCCGGCAGATGTTCATCGACCCGGGCAGCAACCGAGGGGTGCGATACCAGCCTGGTGACCCTGCCCCGTCATTCGACACGCTGTTCGATCGCCATGGCAATCTCCTGGCATTGCAGCCTGGACAGAACCTGCAATGGAACGCTCGGGACCAACTGGCAGCGATCACCCTGATCGACCGCGAAAACGCCGCCAATGACGAAGAACATTATCGCTATAGCCAGGGAGCACGGGTCTACAAGCGTCATGAAACCCATAGCGCCAAGCGCAACCATTTCCAGGATGTACGCTATCTCCCGGGCCTGGAGATCCGCACCCGGGACAACGGTGAGGAGCTGCACGTCATCACCCTCGATACCGGTTTCATCAACGTCCGCTGCTTGCATTGGGTGACGGGCAAGCCGGCAGACATCGACGCCGATCAATTGCGCTACAGCCTGGAAGACCACCTGGGCTCAAGCATGATGGAGCTGGATCAGCAGGCGCAATTGATCAGTCACGAAGGCTATTACCCGTTCGGCGCAACGGCATGGATGGTGGCGCGCTCGGCGATTGAAGCGAGCTACAAGACCGTGCGCTATTCGGGCAAGGAAATGGACCTCAGCGGGCTGTATTACTACGGCGCACGTTACTACGCGCCATGGCTGCAGCGTTGGGTCAGTGCCGACCCGGCAGGGGATGTGGATGGGCTGAACAGGTACACGTTCGTGGGGAACAATCCGCTGCGTTATCTGGATACTGACGGGCAGGCAAAAGCAGAAAGCGTGATCATGCTTTACTCAAATTTCCTTTCGGAACTCAGTGGACACTCCAATCAGTTACTGGGGCAACTTCACAATATTATCCAGCAGAAAAGTCCCGTCAGGAGCCTGATGGGGAATCTGGTGGGCGAGGTAGCAACCGGGGTCTTCGGCTATGAAGGCGGCGTGGTGGGCACAGAGCTGGTCGACGTGGTGCTGCCCGACGCACCTTTCACCACGCCCTATACAACGGTCAGCGGATTGGCGGGTGGCAACGCTGGCGGGGATGTCGCCGGCGCGATGGCAGAGCCGATTTTAAAGAGCACGAAGTTGATGGGCGCGCTCATACCGCAAACCTCACAGATGTCCGTTGAGGCCATTGATCGCAAGCTGGGTTACGCGCCAGCCAAGGAAATCAAGCACTGGCGGGATGTGAAGACTGAGCTGATCCACCCGGCGCTCAACACCGTCCTCAACCCGGTTTTTGTAATGAACAGGGTCATGACGTCGTGGATACCTATCATCCCCGCCACCCTCAATATGTTCGCCAGGGCCGTGGAGGCCGAAGACATCAAAAACCGGCTTGATCCGGTCAAGATCGCCAAAATAGAAACGATGCTCGCCGACTGGAAAACAGCGGTCGAGCAACGTTCCGCATGGGCCGAAAATGCTTTCAATACCCTGGGCCGAGACGTCATTTACCCGCGCGATGTGCTCCCCAACGTTAACTACATGACGCCCCCGGAAGTATTGGCACCCATCACACGATCGGGCTTGCGCCGCAAAACCCAGGCGACCCTTTCCGATATCGCACACGCGCAACGAGGGCTCGCCGAGTACAAAGCCATGGGGACAACGGACAACCAATACCTGAGACGGCACGCTCACTCCGCCGCCCCAAGGGGACTGAGATGAAGCATCGGGTGAAGCAGCAGGGCTCGTCCATCTCAACCAAGGATCAGACCGACGAACCCTCTGGAGGTCGTTGACCGATGACTAGCGTCCACTTCCATACGCCAGAGGTCATTGCCGTCGATGGCCGGGGCCTGCCCGTGCGACAAACCATGTACTTGCGCAGCCAGGCCTCTCCCCTCGCCGCCGCATTGATATCCCGCCAGCACCACAATCTCATCGGCCACCTCGTTGAGCAGTGGGACCCTCGTCTTTTCGGCCATGCCCCCAAACCCAACCAGGCCAACCTCTATAACCTCGCAGGTCATGCGCTGCGTAGCGACAGCGTCGATGCCGGATGGCGCCTGGAATTACCGGGCCTGGCGGGTGAAACCCGGCAACGCTGGGATCAGCGCGCCAATCATTGGCGTATTGCCTATGACCTTCAACTGCGCCCGATCGCCCTGGAAGAAAACGGCCAAGCCGAGGTCGACACCTTCACCTACGCCGACGCCACGGCCGATGCTGATCACAACCTGCGCGGGCAGTTGTTTGAGCAGAGTGACCCCTCGGGCACTGTGCATCTGGACAGTTACGGGCTGTCAGGCGAACCGTTGCGCCAGGTACGCCGTTTTACCGACGCTATCCCCCACATCTGTGAGCAAACCCTCGACGCCCTTGGCACCCCCGTGAGCCAGACCGACGCCGCTGGCCACCGCCGTTACCTGCGCCTGGACATCGGCGGGCAGCTCAAGCAGGTGGACTTGCAACTCAAGGACCAGGACACGCCACAACCGATTCTGCTGGACGCCCGCTACAACGCCGCCGGCCAGATCGAGCGGCAAGAGACGGCCAACGGCGTGACCAGTCGCTGGACCTATGACCCGGCCACCGATCAACTGAGCACCCTCAAGGCTGGAAAATCCGGGCAAGCCCTGCTCCAGAACCTGGCGTACCTGCATGACCCCATGGGTAATGTGCTACGTATCGAAGACCTTACCGTCGCCCCTCTGTTCTTTGCCAACCAGCGCATAGAGGGTCATCGCGACTTTACCTACGACTCGCTCTACCGTTTGCTCAGCGCCAGCGGTTTCGAGGGCGCGATACCTCACCTGCATCCCGGCTTACCCGAGCCAGTCGTCCCCATCGACCCCGGGCATCGTTTCAACTACACCCAGCTTTATGACTACGACGCCGGCAACAACCTGACCCGACTGCGTCAATGTTCGCGACGGCAACAATCACACCCGGACACTGCGCATCGACCCTCACAGCAACCGAGGCGTGCAGTGGACCGAAGGCGAACCTGAACCGGCTTTCGACGCGCTGTTCGATGCCCATGGCAACCAGCTTTACCTGCAACGCGGCGCGCAGTCGCTGGTGTGGGACGCTCGCGACCAGCTCAGTAAAGTCACCTTGCTCAAACGCGACAACGGTTTGCCGGACGATGACGAAACCTGTCTTTACAGCCAGGGCGAACGGGTCAGCAAGACCCACACCACCGCCAGCACTCGCCACGAAACGCGATATTTGCCGGGCCTGGAAATCCGCACCAGCAGCCACGGCGAACAACTGCACGTGGTCACCTGTGCATTGGCCCATGGAAGCGTTCGTTGCCTGCATTGGGAAGCCGGCCAGCCAAGCGCCATTGAAGCCGACCAACTGCGCTACAACCTCGACGATCACTTGGGCTCCAGCTCCTTGGAACTGGACCGCCACGGTGCCTTGATCAGCCTTGAGCACTACTACCCCTTCGGTGGCACCGCCTGGCGCGCCGCCCGCTCCAGCCTTGAAGTCGACTACAAGACCCTTCGTTATTCAGGCAAGGAAATGGACACCAGCGGGTTGTATTACTACGGCGCGCGTTACTACGCCCCGTGGTTGCAGCGGTGGGTCAGCGCGGACCCGGCGGGGGATGTGGACGGGTTGAACCTGTATGGCTTTGTCGGCAATAACCCGATGACGTTTACCGACGACCAAGGGTTGATCGTCGAGACCGCGGCCCAGAGAGATGCGAGAAAGGCCCAGAGCGCTGCCTATTGGCAACAGCGGAGCAAACGTAACCGACTGAACAAGGAGATCAGAAAGTTCACGGACATCATGAAGCTGACTTCACGCAGAGCCAGCGAAGCGCAAACTCAACTGGCCAGCCATCGCTCGACAACAGCACACATCCACTCCGCGGCGGTCCGTGTCGCCGCCCATGTAGGTGCACAGGCGATCAGTTACGGAACGGGGGTGGCGGTTGGCATCGCCACCGCCGCAATGGGCAGCGTCGCAGGCCCTCCCGGCATGGTGCTGGGAGCCGCGTTGGGATTCGCGACCAGCAAAGCGGTAAGCATTGGTCTGGATTATGCGCTGGAGCGGTTGAGTCTCAGCGCAGCGGTCAACTTCAAGAGCCGGAAACTGGACCCTGAAAAAATCGTCAGGAAAGGCGAATACAAAAATATGGACTTTTCTCACTATGCCAAGGCAAAAGCCCGGGACCTGGCCCATGCAGTCAGCGCGCCGTCCCAAAAGAACGTCTTGAAAGCGGGAAAGGAAGTGACCAGCACGGGCACCAAAATAGCGCTGAAAGCGACAGGAACCGTGGCCGCCAGCGAAGTAGGAGCCGTGGTTGGCGCTGTTTTGGGAACCATCGAAATCATTCATGAAATTGGCGCTGCAAGTCATGAACTGACCGAGGAAAAAATCGCCCGGGCAGATACGCACATCAACGGCATGATTGAAGTGTTGAACGCACAGATGGCCCACATCGATACGCTGTTTGCCGAGGCACAACTTGACGCCGTCAATACCTACCGGCCGCTCAGCAAAATATTTGGCCAATCCAGTGGCGACACACCGCAAAGCCTGAGAAGGGAAATGGAGGCAACCATCGGTCGATTGAGGAAGACCCAGAGCATGCTCAGATAAGCCTGGCGCCGGGGCCCATCGCCGCATACGGCGTGCTATCGTGCCCATCCCTCTCCAGCCCTTGAAACAGTCACATGCCGGCAATACCTCGTCCCTTGCGTCTGTCGTTGTACACCTTGCTAATCCTCGCTGGCGCCATCGTTGCCGCCACCCTGGCCATGCGTCACGCCGAACGCCAAGCCCTGGAGGAGGATGCCAGCCGGGCGAACCAACAATTGGCGTTGTACGCCAATTCCCTGCATACCCTGATCGAACGCTACCGCGCCCTGCCCGCCGTGCTGGCGCTGGACCCGGAGTTGCGCTCGGCCCTCAAGGGGCCGGTCAGCACAACGCAACAGGACGCGCTGAATCGAAAGCTGGAACAGATCAACGGCGCCGCAAAATCTTCCACATTGGAGTTGCTCGACCACACCGGCCTGGCCGTCGCGGCCAGCAACTGGCGCCTGCCCAGCAGTTATGTCGGGCACAATTACGGCTTTCGGCCGTATTTCCTCCAGACCCGAACCCAGGGCACCGGGCGTTTTTATGCGGTGGGTGTGACCAGTGGCATTCCGGGCTACTTCCTGTCCAGCGCAGTAACCGACGACGACGGTGAGTTCCTGGGCGCCATGGTGGTCAAGCTGGAGTTTCCTGAACTGGAACGCGAATGGCGCCAGGGCAGCGACACCTTGCTGGTCAGCGATGCACGGGGCATCATTTTCATCGCCAACCGAGAGGGCTGGCGTTATCGCCACTTGCAACCCTTGACCGATAGCGATCGCGCCGAGCTCAAGGCCACTCGCCAATACGACAAGCAGCCGCTGCAACCCTTGGCCGTTGAGCCGCTGCGACGCTTTGACGACAACAGTCATCTGGCCCGGGTCACGGCCCCCGATGGGCCCGCGGATTACCTGTGGGAGTCCTTGCCGTTGAGCACCGAAGGCTGGACGCTGCACTTGCTGCGGCGGCCGCAGATCGCCTTTGAAGACAGTCGCAACGCCGCGCTCGCCGCCGCCGGATTGTGGCTGGCCCTGGTGTTCCTGCTGCTGTTTCTCAACCAGCGCTGGCGCCTGGCGAAGCTGCGCCAGCGCAGTCGTGAAGAGCTCGAACGGCTGGTGGAGGAACGCACCCGGGATTTGCGCACCGCTCAGGACGGCCTGGTGCAATCAGCCAAACTCGCGGCCCTGGGGCAGATGTCGGCGGCCCTGGCCCATGAAATCAACCAACCGCTGACGACCCAGCGCATGCAACTGGCTACCCTGCGCCTGCTCCTGGATCACGGCCGGGTCGATGATGCCTACAAGGCCATCAAGCCCCTGGACGACATGCTGACCCGCATGGCCGCCCTCACCGGCCACCTGAAAACCTTCGCCCGCAAAAGCCCCAGCGGCCTGCGCGAACGGCTGGATCTGGCGGCGGTAGTAGACCAGGCACTGCAACTGCTGGACACGCGTCTGCGGGACGAACAGGTCAGCACGGTGCTGCACCTGAGCCGCCCGGCGTGGGTACGGGGCGATGCAATCCGTCTCGAACAGGTGCTGATCAACCTGCTGGGCAACGCCCTCGACGCCATGGCGGGCCAGCCGCTCAAACGCCTGCAAGTGCGTCTGGAAGCCGATGACCAGTTGTGGCGCCTGACCGTCAGTGACAGCGGCACCGGGATCGCCGAGGAGCATTTGAACCAGGTGTTCGACCCGTTCTTCACCACCAAGGCGGTGGGCGATGGCCTGGGCCTGGGCCTGGCGGTTTCGTTTGCAATCATTCATGAATCGGGTGGACGACTGACGGCCGACAATCATGAAAACGGCGCGCAGTTCTGCGTGACCTTGCCGATCGATCAGGAGGCACAGTTGCATGCTTAGCCTTTGCACACTGAAAAAAGTAATCGTCGTCGATGACGAGGCGAGCATTCGCAGCGCCGTCGAGCAATGGCTGAGCCTGTCGGGTTTTGACGTGCAGTTGTTCAGTCGCGCCGAAGAGTGCCTGGCGCAATTGCCGGGGAATTTCCCGGGGGTGATTCTCAGCGATGTGCGCATGCCCGGGCTCAGCGGCCTGGAGCTGCTGGCCGAAGTGCGCCGACGCGACCCGGACCTGCCGGTGATCCTGCTGACCGGCCACGGTGATGTGCCGATGGCCGTGGAAGCCATGCGCGACGGCGCCTACGATTTCCTGGAAAAACCCTTCACGCCCGAAACCCTGCTCGGCAGCCTGCGCCGGGCGTTGGACAAGCGCACGCTGGTGTTGGAGAACCGTCGCCTGCACGAGCGGGCCGACGTCAAAGACAAGCTTGATGGGACACTGCTTGGGGTTTCACGGGCGCTGCAAAACCTGCGTCGCCAAGTGCTGGACCTGGCGACACTGCCGGTCAACGTGTTGATCCGTGGCGAAACCGGCAGCGGCAAGGAGCTGGTCGCCCGTTGCCTGCACGACTTCGGTCCCAGGGCGAACAAACCCTTCGTGGCATTGAACTGTGCGGCCATCCCCGAACCGCTGTTCGAGGCCGAACTGTTCGGCCATGAAAGCGGCGCTTTCACTGGCGCCCAGGGCAAGCGCATCGGCAAGCTCGAATACGCCCACGGCGGCACGCTGTTTCTCGATGAAATCGAGAGCATGCCCCTGGCCCAACAGGTCAAGTTGCTGCGGGTGTTGCAGGAACAAAAGCTCGAACGCCTGGGGTCCAACCAGAGCATCCATGTGGACCTGCGCATCATCGCCGCCACCAAGCCTGACTTGCTCGACGAAGCCCGCGCCGGACGTTTTCGCGAAGACCTGGCCTATCGCCTGAACATCGCCGAGCTGCGCCTGCCGCCGTTGCGTGAACGGCGCGAAGACATTCCATTGTTGTTCGAACACTTCACCCACAACGCCGCCGAACGCCTGGGCCGCCCCGCCGTGCCCTTGAGCGGTGCGCAATTGAGTCATTTACTCGGCCACGACTGGCCGGGCAACGTGCGTGAACTGGCCAACGTCGCCGAGCGTCACCTGCTGGGACTGGATCAACCCCGCGTCCTGGACACGGAGCCTGGCCAGTCCCTCGCGGCCCGACAGGAAGCTTTCGAAGCTCAATGCCTGCGCGCCGCCCTGACGCGGCACAAGGGCGATGTGAAAGCGGTGCTCGAGGAGTTGCAACTACCGCGTCGCACCTTCAATGAAAAGATGCAGCGACATGGGTTGAGTCGGGAGATGTTCCTCTAGGGCTGCGCAATTTTTTGCGACTGTACTGGCCTCATCGCGAGCAGGCTCGCTCCCACAGGGATCTGTGGTGGACTTCAAATTTTGTGAACGATCCGAACCCGCTTGTATGGTAAGACTTGAAGGGAGGAGGAGGGACAAAGTCCGCTTCTGACTGTTAGCCGCAGTACAGACCGTGGGAGATTTCACCCCTCCTCCTTTCACCCAAGCGCCGATAAAGAATGCATCTGGCCTAGACCGACGATAGGAACAAGCCTGCGCCTCTGGGTGAACCCTTCAAGTGTTCAAACCTTAGCCCGGAGGATTTTCAATGGCAATGCCTGTCCCCATCACTCAGCCGATCGTAGGTGTTGATGTCGCCAAAGACGAGTTGGTGATTTTTCACGCCGAATCAGATCGACTCGAGACGATCCCCAACACTAAAGCGGCGATCAAGAAATGGCTCAAAGCCTTGTCTGCGCCAGTGAATGTCGCCATCGAAGCCACCAATATCTATCACTTGGAGTTCGCCGATCTGGCGCATGGGGCCGATTGCAGGATTTACATGGTCGGTGGTTATGAACTGAGTCATTACCGCAAGGGGTGAACGTTCGTGCTAAAACCGATGCTTTGGATGCTCAGCTACTGGCCCGTATTTAAAAAACGAAGGGCAAAATCTGACCCCTTGGACTCCACCATCACCTTTGTACCGTCGGCTTATAAGCCTTTTCCGGCGTCGGGCGGCCGTGGTTCAAGCTCGTGTCAGTCTTAAGCAAAGCTGGGCGAACGAGCCGCTGCTCAAGACCTCGTTCAATAACCAGATCAAGTCCATGCAGAGACTGGAAGCCCTGGTTGAAAAAACAATCCAGACAGAATTGAAGGAAGCCGGGCTGCTGGATCAGCTCAAACGCTGCATGAAAGTCGAAGGCATTGGCCTATTGAGCGGTGCCCGTTTGCTCGCATCCTTCCAGCGCGGAGACTTCAGAAATGCCGATGCCTTCATTGCCTTCCTAGGTTTGGACCTTCGCATATCGGATTCAGGGAAGAAAAAGGGCCGCCGCTGCCTGACCAAGCGAGGTGATCCGGAGGCGCGTAGGCTGATGCACAACGCCGCGATGTCAGCGCGTCGCACAACGGCATGGAAGGGGTTTTATGAAGCCTTGAGAGCCCGAGGGCTCAGCACGACTCAGGCATTGGTGGCACTGGCCCGCAAGCTTGCCCGAGTGGTATTTGCTCTGTTGAAGAACCAGAGCGAATACCAGCCAAAAAGTGTTTAGAGGGCTATTCAGGCACCATAGAATCTCCCACAGGGTTATGTGTACGCAGATCAAAATGTGGGAGCGAGCCTGCTCGCGATGAGGCCAGTACCAACAACACATCTCCCCTGAATAAGCGGATTCCCGCCCACCCCCAATCCAAGACAAGCGGATTTCCGCTCATTTCACACCGTAAACCCCTCTAGACCGGCCCTCTCCCACGTGGCACAGCTCCTGCTATAGCCCTGGCAGGCTGCGTTCCTACGCGCTCCACAAAAACAATTAAACGAAGGATCCTTCAATGGATAACTCCAACGCCCTTCCCCTCGGGTCGGCTGCCGCGCCCGCCCGTGAAAGAACCACCGCCAGCCGGATCAAATCGATTTTCAGCGGTTCGGTCGGCAACATGGTCGAGTGGTATGACTGGTACGTCTACGCCGCCTTCTCGTTGTACTTTGCCAAAGTATTTTTCCCGGCCGGCTCCTCGACGGCGCAACTGATGAAAACCGCCGCGATCTTCGCCGTGGGCTTTTTGATGCGCCCGATCGGTGGCTGGCTGATGGGCCTGTATGCTGATCGCGCCGGCCGTAAGGCAGCGCTGATGGCCTCGGTGTACCTGATGTGCTTCGGTTCGCTGATCATCGCCCTGAGCCCCGGCTATGAAACCATTGGCGTCGGTGCGCCAATCCTGCTGGTAGTCGCCCGTTTGCTTCAGGGCCTGTCGGTGGGCGGTGAATACGGCACCTCGGCAACCTATCTAAGCGAGATGGCCACCAAGGAGCGTCGCGGCTTCTTCTCCAGCTTCCAATACGTGACCCTGATCTCCGGCCAGCTCATCGCCCTCGGGGTGCTGATCGTGTTGCAACGCTTCCTGACCACCGAAGAGCTGTATGCCTGGGGCTGGCGCATTCCGTTCGCCATCGGCGCGTTGTGCGCGATAGTGGCGTTGTACCTGCGTCGCGGCATGGAAGAAACCGAGTCGTTCACTAAAAAGGAAAAAGCCAAGGAAAGCGCCATGCGCACCTTGATGCGCCATCCAAAAGAGTTGATGACCGTGGTCGGCCTGACCATGGGCGGCACCCTGGCGTTCTACACCTACACCACCTACATGCAGAAATACCTGGTGAACACTGTCGGCATGAGCATTTCCGACTCCACCACCATTTCCGCCGCCACACTGTTCCTGTTCATGTGCCTGCAACCGGTGATCGGCAGTTTGTCGGACAAGGTTGGTCGGCGGCCAATTCTGATCGCCTTCGGCATCCTGGGGACGTTGTTCACCGTACCGATCCTGACCACCCTGCACACCGTCCAGACCTGGTGGGGTGCGTTCTTCCTGATCATGGCCGCGCTGATCATCGTCAGCGGCTACACCTCGATCAACGCCGTGGTGAAAGCCGAACTGTTCCCCACCGAAATCCGCGCCCTGGGCGTCGGCCTGCCATACGCCTTGACCGTATCGATCTTCGGCGGCACCGCTGAGTACATCGCTCTGTGGTTCAAGAGCATCGGCATGGAAACCGGCTACTACTGGTACGTGACGGCGTGCATCGCCGTGTCGCTGTTGGTCTACATCACCATGAAAGACACCCGCAAGCATTCGCGGATCTTGACCGACTGACCTGCAAATACGCACAAACGAAAGGGGCGAACCTGAACGGGTTCGCCCCTTTTTTTGTGCCGTGTGTCTGAAGATTTATCCGACATTAATCTCTGGTTAATGCCTGCCCTGCATCCTCATCCTCAACAAACGCTGTTCGGATACGCCGGTGATGAGATTTATCGGCCGTCCACTGACAACCCACAACCAATCGATTAATTCGATTTGTTTTAGCATTTTTTTGCGATTTTTAATCAATTTAACAAGCGTAATATGAATTCACACCCAAGGCGATCAACGCCGACCACTTCGGAGAACGACCATGAAAACCAAACTGATCCTCGCCCTGACCCTGTCCGTACTGGCTGCCAACACCTTCGCCGCCGATGGCTTCGACCGCACCCAGTCGGCCATTGCCGCTGATGGCTACGACCGCACCGGCGCTGCCACGGTTGCCGCTGACGGCTTTGATCGCACCGGCTCGAACACTGTCGCTGAAGACGGCTTTGACCGCACCGGCTCGAACACTGTCGCTGAAGACGGCTTTGACCGCACCGGCTCGAACACTGTCGCTGAAGACGGCTTTGATCGCACCAACTCGAACACTGTCGCTGAAGACGGCTTTGACCGCACCGGCTCGAACACTGTCGCTGAAGACGGCTTTGACCGCACCGGCTCGAACACTGTCGCTGAAGACGGCTTCGACCGCACCGGCTCGAACACTGTCGCTGAAGACGGCTTTGATCGCACCAACACTGCCTCTCTCAGCTAATCCCAACGAGGCTCTCTCACAGCCCGGCTTCGGCCGGGCTTAGTTGTTTTTGGGGTACAGGAAAACGGCCAGCCTCAAGCCGAACACAAAAGTGCTCTCACTGAAGAACAAAATGTGGGAGCGGGCTTGCTCGCGAATGCGGTGTGCCAGCCAGCATCTATATCAACTGACTGACCGCATTCGCGAGCAAGCCCGCTCCCACAAGGTTCCAAGGTGCTGACAAAAACAGTCGCCCCCGGCACTATCCACACCATCCTCAAAATCCATCCTCAGGACCTTCGCCCCATGCCCGACGACATCCACTACTACGAACCCGCCCAGGGCCACGGCCTGCCGCACGACCCGTTCAATGCCATCGTCGGCCCGCGCCCCATCGGCTGGATTTCCTCCCAGGACGCCGAAGGTCACCTGAACCTGGCGCCCTACAGTTTTTTCAACGCCTTCAACTACATTCCGCCAATCATCGGGTTCTGCAGCGTCGGGCGCAAAGACAGCCTGAACAACATCGAACAGACCGGCGAATTCGCCTGGAACCTTGCGACACGCCCGTTGGCCGAGCAGATGAACCAGAGCTGCGCCATGGTCGCACCACAGGTCAATGAATTCGAACTGGCCGGTTTGACGCCAGCGCCATCACGGGTGATCCAGGTGCCACGCGTGGCGCAAAGCCCGGTGTCCTTCGAATGCAAGGTCACCCAGATCATCCAGTTGCAGCGCGCGGACAAGGCATTGGTGCCCAGTTGGCTGATCCTCGGCGAAGTGGTCGCCGTGCATATCGCCAAATGGCTGTTGAAGGATGGGGTGTACGACACCGCCGCCGCCGAGCCGATTTTGCGCGGCGGCGGACCGGCGGATTATTTCCAGCTGGGCCCTGAGGCGCTATTCAAGATGCACCGTCCTCAATAGAAGGTTGCACATCACACCTTGTGGCGAGGGGATTTATCCCCGCTGGGCTGCGTAGCAGCCCCAAATCGGTAGGTTTGACACCGAGGTGACTGGACTGTATTCAGGGCCGCTTCGCGCCCCAGCGGGGATAAATCCCCTCGCCACAGGGTGATGCTGATTACCAAATCAGCTCGCCCTCATCGCCCACACCCTTGAGATGGGTCAACTCAATGGCCGCAGCCGAGTCGGCATCAGTGGCAGTCTTGAACGTCTGTTCTTCAAGCACCTTGTTAAAACGCGGCGCACCGGAACCACCAATGGCTTTGGTGGCAATCGCCGCGTAGTAGCCGCCGCCCTCTTTGGGGACGACTGCGGAAACAGCTTCGAAGGTTTCAAAGGCTTTGCGTGCCATATTGCGCATCCTGGCGATGGGAAATGACGCTCATTAAACCTTCAACCCGCCAGTTTGTGTACCTTCGCCAGGCACCCTTCGGTCGCCTGGGCAGCGGACACTTCCCTGAAGGTGTGGAAATCCAGGCTGCTTACCACCAGGTCCTGCACCAGTTCAGCGAAGATCGCCATGGCCGGTGAGTTGAAATAAGCATCCATCGCCTGTTGATTGACCCACAGCCCGGACACCAGCCACAGATCGGCGTCGCATTGCGATTGCTGCAAGGCAAAATGCAGGCATCCGGGAGCCTGGCGCGAAGGCGCGATCAGGGTACTCAGGCGTGCCCCCAATGGCTTGGAGCAACCGGAACGGGCCCGCACAAAGGCCATATGACTGACGGGGATCTGTGTAGACATGTTCAACCCTCCCAGGTAATCCGTTGTGCAGCCCGGGACAGGCTGCGACAGGATCAAAGGTTAAGCGCCACGACGCCAGCCTTGTTAGTCGATTCCTGCCGACCCATTGCACATTCCTGCGCGGGAGCGGGACCCAATCGGCCCTCCATCCGCGAAGAGCCGAGAAAGTTGAAACAAAAGGTTTCAAGCAAGTTTCGGTCACATTATGCCGTTGCGATTCGATGCGCCGTGCAGGATCAGGCAAGCTTTCGACAGGATGTGGCTACCACTGCAACTTGCACAAACATAAGCTTTGTTCATCGCTCCCCATTTCCTGAGGATTCCGGCATGTCGCCGCTTGACCACGCCCACGTCCCGCTGGACACGTATCTGGAACAACAGCGCGCCGAACTGGCGTCGATCATCACCCGCAATACCAGTGAAGACGGCAGCTACGCCACGGCCATCGACTCGCTGAATCTGTCGCGCCACAGCCAAGCCCATCAATTCGCACCGGTGCTGGCGCGACCGGCGCTGTGCATCATGGCCCAGGGCAGCAAACAGGTGCGCCTGGCGGATGAGTTGTTCAACTACGACCCGCTCCATTACCTGGTGGTCTCGGTCTCGATGCCTCTGAGTGGTTGCATCGCCAGCGTTTCGCCTGACCAGCCGATCCTGGCCCTGCGCCTGGACATCGATCCGGCGGAAATCACCGCACTGATCGCCGACGCGGGCCCCCTGGGCGTACCCACGCGCCCCACCGGTCGCGGCCTGTATGTAGAACGGCTGGACACGCCGATGCTCGACGCCGTGTTGCGCCTGGCGCGGTTGCTGGACAGCCCGAAAGATATCGCCATGCTCGCGCCCCTGGTGCGCCGGGAGATTCTGTACCGTCTGCTGCGCAGCCCCCAGGGCTATCGGCTGTACGAGATCGCCATCACCAACAGCCAGAGCCATCGCATCAGTCAGGCGATCAAATGGCTCAACGGCCATTTCGAGCAACCGTTGCGCATCGATGACCTGGCCCGGGAAGTGAACCTCAGCGTCTCGACCCTGCATCACCGCTTCAAGGCCATGACGGCCATGAGCCCGCTGCAATACCAGAAGCAACTGCGCCTTCAGGAAGCCCGGCGACTGATGCTGGCCGAAGGGCTGGAAGCCTCGGCGGCGGGGTATCGGGTGGGGTATGAAAGCCCTTCGCAGTTCAGCCGCGAGTACAGCCGCCTGTTCGGCGCGCCGCCGCTGCGGGATCTGGCGCGGTTGCAGTTGACGGTTTGACTCGGTGCCTTATTGACTGGGCCGCCCCCTTCGCGAGCAAGCCCGCTCCCACATTTTGACCTGTGTATGCAGGACCCTGTGGGAGCGGGCTTGCTCGCGAAAGGGCCAGAGCAGACAACGAACATCTAGCGTTCAAACCGCCCGCACCACATGCTTGATCTCCTGAAACGCCGCCAGCCCCCAAGGCCCCAACTCGCGGCCCATGCTGCTCTGCTTGTAACCGCCCCACGCCGCCTGGGGAAAGATCACCTGGGGGGCGTTGATCCACACCAGTCCCGCCTGCAAAGCATTGGCCAGCTGTTCGGCAACTTCGATATCGCGACTGACGACACTGGCCACCAGGCCAAAACGGCTGTCGTTGGCCAGGGCAATCGCTTGCTCCGCGCTGGAGAACCCGCGTACGCACAACACCGGCCCGAAGATTTCTTCGCACCACAGTGCGCTGTCCACAGGCACGTCGGTGAAGACTGTCGGCTGTAGAAAATAGCCGCGTGGCAAATGCGCGGGTCGTTGCCCGCCGCACACCAGCGTCGCCCCGGCGCTCAGGCCCCGGTCGATATGCCCGAGCACCCGCTGGTATTGCGCCTGGTTGACCAGCGCGCCCATCTCCACGTCAGGGTCAAACGGGTCAGCCACGCGAATCGCTTCGGCACGCGTCTTGAGCCGTTGCAGGAACTCATCGGCCAGCTCATCGGCGACCAGCACGCGACTGGTGGCCGAGCACATTTGCCCGGCGTTAAAGAAACCGCCACCACAGGCCAGTTCCACCGCCAGCTCCAGGTCGGCGTCGGCCAGCACCAGCAACGACGACTTGCCCCCCAGTTCCAGGCTCACGCCCTTTACCGTTTCCGCCGCCCGTTGCATCACCTGCACACCCACCGCATTGCTGCCGGTAAAGGAAATCTTCGCCACACGCGGATCTGTCGCCAGCGGCGCGCCCACGGCCAGACCCGTGCCGCAGATCAGGTTGAACACCCCGTGCGGCAAGCCACATCCGTCTATGATCGAAGCCAGTTCCAGCTCCGGCAGCGGTGTCACCTCCGAAGGTTTGAGCACCACACAACAGCCGGCAGCCAAGGCCGGGGCGAGCTTCCAGGCGGTGGTGACCATCGGGAAATTCCACGGCACGATCAATCCCACCACACCACAGGGTTCGCGGCGCAGCCGTGCACTGAAGTCATCGCTGGGCAATGCCAGCGGGCTGTCCTGCCGGGCGTCCAGCCCTTCGGCCAGTTCGGCGTAATACTCGAAGGTGGCGACCACGTCATCAACGTCAATGGCCGCTTCGAACAGCGGTTTGCCATTGTTGCTCGATTGCAGGTGCATCAACCGCTCACGACCGGCCTGCACGCCGGCGGCGATCCGACGCAGGATCGCGCCGCGCTCGGTGCCGGTGGTAGTCGACCATTGAGCCAACGCCTGGGTCGCCGCATCCAGAGCCTGATCGACCGCACGCTCATCGCCGCCATTGACCGTGGTCAGCAGCGCTTCGGTTGCCGGGTTGATCACCCGCAAATGCTGGTCACCCGATGACCATTGGCCGTTGATATATAGGCCGTCCTGGGTGGTGGGGAAGTTCATTGGGCCACCTCCATCATCCAGCGCGCCTGATCGATTTCGATTAGGGTCGGGCCTTGGCGGTCTTGGGCCGCCAGCAACGCGGCGCGCAATGGTTCCACACCGTCGATGGCGTGTGCAAAGCAGCCCAGAGCCTTGGCCACGCCGATGAAATCCGGGGTGTAGATGTCCACGCCCACCGGTTCAATGGCGCGGTTGACCATGTATTTTTTGATCTCTTCGTAACCCTGGTTATTCCACAGCAGCACGATCACTGGCACGCCTGCTTCCACGGCGCTGGCCAGCTCCGGCAGGGTGAACTGCAACCCGCCATCACCGATCAGGCACACCACTGGCGGACGACCGTGACCCGAATCGACGCCGCCGAGCCAGGCGCCGATGGCCGCCGGCAAGGCATAGCCGAGGGTGCCGTAGCCGGTGGACGCATTGAACCAGCGACGGGGATGTTCCGGGTTGAAGGTCAGGTTGCCGGTGTACACCGGTTGCGTGGAGTCACCGACGAATACTGCGTCGGGCAAGGCCTGCAAAACCGTGTCGATGAACAAGGTCTGCGCGCGGGTCGCGACGTCCCAGTCCCGGTCCAGATCCGCACGTAACCGCGCAGCTCGCACCTGGCCCCAATCGCTGTCGCGCCAGGTCAGGGAGTGTTGTTTCAACCCATCGAGCAAGGCCTGGCTGGCGCTGCGGGCGTCGGCCACCAGCGCCAGGTACGGCGGGTAGTTGCGCACCGTCTGGTCCGGGTCGATGTCAATGCGCAGTAATGCACCGGGGATCTCGAAGCCGCCGGCGAAGGTGATGTCGTAGTCGGTCTCGGCCAGTTCGGTGCCGATGGCCAGTACCACATCGGCCTCGGCCACCAGTGCGCGGGTGGCCACCAGGCTTTGCGTGGAGCCGATCAACAGCGGATGACGGGACGGCAACAAGCCTTTGGCGTTGATGGTCAACGCCACGGGTGCGCCAAGGCACTCAGCCAGTTCGGTCAGTTCGCGGGCGGCATCAATGGCCCCGCCACCGGCCAGGATCAGGGGCCGTTGGGCCTTCGCCAGCATGGCTGACATCTGCGCCACGGCACTCGGCGCAGCCCCGGCACGGCTGATGTTCACTGGCGTGGAGGCGAGCAAGGCATCGGCCTCTTCCACCAGAACGTCCAACGGGATTTCAATGTGCACCGGCCGCGGGCGACTGGCCTGGAACAAGGCGAAAGCCCGCGCCAGCACTCCCGGCAACTCGGCGGCGGACATCAGCGTGTGGGAAAACGCCGCCACGCCACTCACCAACGCACTCTGGTTCGGCAGCTCGTGCAGCTTGCCGCGTCCGCCGCCCAACTGGCTGCGGGACTGTACGCTGGAGATCACCAGCATCGGGATCGAATCGGCGTAGGCCTGGCCCATAGCGGTGGTGATGTTGGTCATGCCGGGGCCGGTGATGATGAAGCACACACCGGGCTTGCCGCTGACGCGGGCATACCCGTCGGCCATGAACCCGGCACCCTGTTCGTGACGCGGCGTCACATGGCGGATGCTGGAACGGGCCAGCCCGCGATACAACTCGACTGTGTGCACGCCGGGAATCCCGAACACCTGCTCCACGCCATACCCTTCGAGTAACTTGACCAATACTTCGCCGCACGTCGCCATTGCCACTGACCTTCTTGTTTTCGGGGAATGGCGTTATTGGAACGGCTAGGCCATAGCCGCAACAATGGATAAAAAGTCATACTAGCCATGTCCCTACGTCATGGCTCGATTCCAAATGAAACGACTTCCCCCGCTCCCGGCGCTGCACACGTTTCTGATCACCGCCCAGTGCTGCAACTTCACCCGGGCGGCGGAACAGCTGCACATCACCCAGGGCGCGGTGAGTCGGCAGATCGCCGGGTTGGAGGAGCATTTGGGTTATGCGCTGTTCCTGCGTCAGGCACGGGGCCTGAGCCTGACGCCGCAGGGCCAGGCGTGGTTACCACGGGTGCAACAGGTGTTCGGCCTGATCGCTGAAGCGGTGGAGCAGATCGGCGAGAAACGCCAGAGCGTGCAGCTCAAGGCGCCGACCTGCGTATTGCGCTGGTTGATGCCGCGTTTGCTGCAATGGCAGAAGGAACGGCCGGACATACCGGTGGCGTTGACGACCACCGTCCGCCACGGCGTGGATTTCCAGCGCGAAACCTTCGACGCCGCAGTGGTCTACGGGCCGCTGCCCACGCCTTCGTTGGCGTGCCTGCACTTGTTCGATGAACAGCTGACGCCGGTGTGTTCCCGTCCACTGCTTGAAGGTCCGGTGCCGCTGCGCTCACCCTCCGACCTGCAACACCATCTGCTGCTCCATCCCACCAGTGACGAGCGCGACTGGAACGCCTGGCTGGAGGCTGCGCAGGTGCAACTGAACAACGTCAGCAAAGGCCAGCATTTCGAAACCCTGGACCTGGCGATGTCCATGGCCTCCCAAGGCACGGGCGTGGCGATTGGCGACTGGTCGCTGATAGGCGACGACCTGAACGCCGGGCGACTGGTGATGCCGTTCGAACTGAAGGTCAGGACCGGATTGGCCTATCACCTGGTGTACCCGCGTAAGCCCGCAGCGTCGGAGCAGTTGCAGGAATTGATGGAGTGGCTGGTGGAGCAGGCGCAGGCACGGTAGCTGTTTCACTGCAAGCCCCCTGTGGCGAGGGGATTTATCCCCGCTGGACTGCGCAGCAGGCCCCAAGCAATCGAACATGATCAGCCTG
Source organism: Pseudomonas hefeiensis (assembly GCF_030687835.1). Lineage (NCBI taxonomy): Bacteria > Pseudomonadati > Pseudomonadota > Gammaproteobacteria > Pseudomonadales > Pseudomonadaceae > Pseudomonas > Pseudomonas hefeiensis. Next base: position 1,306,356 of record NZ_CP117449.1, on the reverse strand, counting down.
ACATACCGAGGCGCCAGTTTTGGGGTCGCTTCGCAACCCAGCGGGGATAAATCCCCTCGCCACAGGTCAGTCCCCTTATCACAGGAAACGCTAGAGCAGATTCGGCACCCGCACCGGCTCGATCTGCGCCCAATGCGAGGTGTCTTCGCGGTGCTGCTGCAAGTAGGGTAACACCGCCCCCAGCAACGGCTCCTTGAACGCCTCTTGAAACCGATGGGCCAGGCCCGGTATCAGTTTCAAGCGGCTGCCGCGGATATGCGCCGCCAAGTGCACGCCGTGCATCACCGGCAACAACGGGTCGGCGGTGCCGTGAACCACCAGGGTCGGCACGCGCAGTTGATTGAGCAGCGCCACCCGGCTCGGCTCGGCCATGATTGCCATGATCTGGCGCTGCACGCCTTCGGGGTTGAAGGCCCGGTCATAGGCCTGGGCGGCCTGATGCAACAGTGCCTGACGGTCATCCACCACCATAGGGCTGCCCAGGGCGGCCAGCAGATCGGCCTGTTGTTCCAGGGCCACTTCACGATTCGGCGCACTGCGCCGGGACAACAGCTTCACCAGGGTTTCACTGGGTGCCGGCAGGCCTTCGGCGCCCGAACTGGTCATGATCAGGGTCAGGCTCTCAACCCGCTGCGGCGCCATGGCCGCCATGTGCTGGGCGATCATGCCGCCCATGCTCACCCCCAGTACATGAAAGTTTTGCACCTGCAACGCGTCCATCAACCCCAGCCCATCGTCGGCCATGTCGGTCAAGGTGTAGGGGGCAGCCACCGGCAAGCCCAGCTTGTAGCGCAAGGCCTCAAAAGCCAGGTTGGCGCTGCCGGGAGCCTGGCGCCAGGCGGACAAGCCCACGTCGCGGTTGTCGTAGCGGATCACCCGAAAGCCCTGCTCGCACAGGGCAGCCACCACTTCGTCCGGCCAATGGATTAACTGCCCGCCCAAGCCCATCACCAGCAACAACACCGGGTCGGAGGCACGGCCGATGCTCTGGTACGCCAGGCTTACCTGATCCAGATCGACCCGTTGGGTCGCAACGTTGACATCACATCGAGAAGCCGCCATCGACGGCAGGCCGAATAACAACGCGGCCAGGAACATAAATACACGCATGAAGAAACACCAAAACGCAGAACCCCAGTAGAGCGCGAGTCTGATGAAGTTTGTTCAAGCGCGCTGCCACAGTTGCGTGACAGTTTGATGAAGATTGCCCAATGGTCTGCTGCGGTGAATGATTTGTCTGTGGGAGCAAAGCTTGCTCGCGATGAAGCCAGCGCGATCTTTCTGGAATCGAGGCGTCTGTATCGCGAGCAAGCTTTGCTCCCACAGGTACAAATTCAAGGTACAGACTCAAGGTACAGACCCAAGGCGCCGGCTTCAGGCCAACTGACTGCGCAACTGCCGCGCCGCCGCCACCATGTTCACCAGCGCTGCTTCTGCCTCCGGCCACGCCCGGGTCTTCAAACCGCAATCGGGGTTGACCCACAGCCGGTCTGCCGCAATCCGCTTCACCGCCTTGCTCATCAACGCAACCATCTCGGCCGTGTCCGGCACCCGTGGCGAGTGGATGTCGTAGACGCCCGGGCCGATGTCGTTGGGATACTCGAACACTTCGAAAGCCTCCAGCAGCTCCATGTCCGAACGCGAGGTTTCAATGGTGATGACGTCGGCGTCCATGGCGGCAATGGCCTTGATCACGTCATTGAACTCGCTGTAGCACATGTGGGTGTGGATCTGGGTTTCGTCGCCCACGCCCGAGGCGCTCAAGCGAAACGCTTGCACCGCCCAGTCCAGGTATTGTTGCCATTGCCCGCGTCGCAAGGGCAAACCTTCGCGGAACGCCGCCTCGTCGATCTGCACGATTTTGATCCCGGCCTTTTCCAGGTCCAGCACTTCATCACGCAGGGCCAGGGCCAGTTGTTGCGCCTGGACCTGACGCGAGACGTCCTCACGAGGGAACGACCACATCAACATGGTCACGGGGCCGGTGAGCATGCCCTTCATCACCTTGTCGGTCAGGCTTTGTGCGTAGCGGATCCAGTCGACGGTCATTGCTTGCGGCCGGCTGATGTCGCCGTAGATGATCGCCGGCTTCACACAACGCGAACCGTAACTCTGGACCCAGCCGAAACGGGTGAAGGCATAGCCGTCCAGTTGCTCGGCGAAATATTCCACCATGTCGTTGCGCTCGGCTTCGCCATGTACCAGCACGTCCAGGCCGAGACGCTCCTGAATCTGCACGGCGTGGCGGATCTCGGTATGCATGGCGTCCTGATAATCGTTGGCCGACAGCTTGCCTTGCTTGTAGGCCTGACGCGCCAGGCGAATCGCCGGAGTCTGCGGGAAGGAGCCGATGGTGGTGGTGGGAAAGGCCGGCAGCTTCAGCCGTGCGCGCTGCTGCTCGATGCGCTGGGCAAACGGCGAGCGCCGCTGGCTGTCTTGTGGTCCTATCGCGGCGAGGCGGGCCTGGACCTCGGCTTTATGAATGCGTGTCGAGGCGGCACGACGAGCATGCACGTCACGGCTGTTGGCCAGGGCGTGTTGCACGCCGGGGGCCTGTGGATCGTTGAGTGCATCGCGCAGTACCGCCACTTCACCGCATTTCTGCACGGCAAAGGCCAGCCAACTCTTGAGTTCGGGGTCGAGCCGGTCTTCACGCTCCAGGTCCACGGGGCTGTGCAACAGAGAGCAAGAGGTGCTGACCCAGAGATTGTCGCCAAAACGCTCCTGGGCCGGCTGCAACTGCGCCAGCGCCTGTTCCAGTTCACAGCGCCAGACGTTACGACCATTGACCAGCCCCACCGACAGGATTTTGTAAGTCGGCAGGCGATCGAGCACCTGGCCCAGTTGTTCCGGCGCCCGTACCGCGTCGATGTGCAAACCGTCCACCGGCAGGCTCACCGCCAGGCCGAGGTTGTCTTCCAGACCACTGAAATAGGTCGCCACCAGCTTTTTCAGCGGCGAATACTGAAGGATGTGATAGGCACGCTCGAAAGCGCTTTTCCAGGCCTGCGGCAGGTCGAGGGTGAGGATCGGCTCGTCGATCTGCACCCACTCAACGCCCTGGGCCTTGAGCCGATTGAGGATTTCACCGTAGACCGGCAACAGCCGCTCGAGCAGGTTGAGCTTGTCGAAATCCTCGCCCTTGGCCTTGCCCAGCCACAGATACGTCAAAGGGCCGATGAGCACCGGTTTGACCCGGTGTCCCAGGGCATGGGCCTCGTCCACTTCCTCGAACAGTTGCTCCCAACTCAGGGCGAAGCGCTGGTCGGCGGAAAACTCCGGGACCAGATAGTGGTAGTTGGTGTCGAACCACTTGGTCAGTTCCTGAGCATATTGGGCTTGCCCGTGATCGGCACCGCAGCAGGCAGCGGTGGCGCCTCGGGCCATGGCGAACAGGGTGTCGAGAGTCGGCTTTGCCTGGGCGTCGAGGGTGCTTTGGAATCGCGGCGGGACAGCCCCCAGGGTCAAAGTGTGGCTGAGCACCTGGTCGTACCAGGCGAAATCACCGACCGGCAGCAGGTCAATGCCGGCATCCTTCTGCAGTTGCCAGTGCCGGGCCCGCAGTTCGCGCCCCACCGCTTGCAGCGCGGCCGGTGCCAGGTCGCCCTTCCAGTAGGCTTCGAGGGCTTTTTTCAGTTCGCGGTCGGCGCCGATGCGGGGAAAACCTAAGGTGTGGGCCAGGGCCATGGTGTGTGTCCTCCTGTAAAAGATGGCGCCATTGTCGACAGCCAGCCCTACATGAGACAAACTCAACCTTTTCGTGTTGATCACGAGTTTTACTCATGGAGCCCACGGTGCTTGAAATCCGCCACCTCAAGACCCTGCATGCCCTGCGCGAAGCCGATAGCCTGGTCGAAGCCGCCGAACGCCTGCACCTGACCCAGTCCGCCCTTTCCCACCAGTTCAAGGAACTGGAGGAACGCCTGGGCATGCAGTTATTCGTGCGCAAGACCAAACCGGTGCGCTTCACCAGCGCTGGCCTGCGCTTGCTGCAACTGGCCGACGCCACCCTGCCGCTGCTGCGCAGCGCCGAGCGGGACATCGGTCGGCTGGCCGGAGGCACCGCCGGGCGCTTGCACATGGCCATTGAGTGCCACAGTTGCTTTCAGTGGCTGATGCCCACCATCGACCAGTTCCGCGACGCCTGGCCGGAAGTCGAACTGGACCTGGCCTCGGGTTTCGCCTTCGCCCCTCTGCCGGCCCTGGCCCGGGGCGATCTGGACCTGGTGGTGACCTCTGACCCGCTGGAACTGGCGGGCATCACCTACGTGCCGCTGTTCACCTACGAAGCAATGCTCGCCGTGGCCAACCAGCACCGGCTGGCAAACAAACCCTGCATCGTGCCCGAAGACCTGGTCAGCGAAACCCTGATCACCTATCCGGTGGAACGCGATCGCCTGGACATCTTCACCCGTTTCCTGGAACCGGCCGACATCGAACCGGCCCAGGTACGCACGTCCGAACTGACGGTGATGATGATGCAACTGGTGGCCAGCGGTCGTGGTGTCTGCGGCATGCCCCACTGGGCATTGCATGAATACAGCTCGCGGGGCTACGTGAAAGCCAAGCGGCTGGGGGAGAAAGGTTTGTTCGCCACGCTGTACGCCGCCGTGCGCACCGACATGCTCGATGCGCCCTACATGCGCGACTTTTTGCTGACGGCCAAGGACACTTCGTTTTCGACGTTGGATGGGGTGAGTGCCGTTCGGTAATACCGAGTCGCGCCCATCGCGAGCAGGCTCGCTCCCACAGGGATTTGTTGGGTGGCATCGATAGTGTTCACAGCACAAATCCCCTGTGGGAGCGAGCCTGCTCGCGATGGCGGTATGTCAGCCGACAGTGATGGTGAGTGTGCAGCCGCTATCGCGAGTTCAGCTCGCCCCAGAGGGGGCTGGTTGGCACACCATGGAAGCCGCCCCCCAAAACAGAGGATGGCGGTATGTTTAGAGCTCCAGCCACATATGGACCTTGTCGAGGTAGTCCTCGTCCACCCGTATCGCCATCGGCTCCAGGCCGTACAGTACGAAACCGCTGCGCTGGTAGAGCCTGACGGCAGAATCGTTGCCGGCCGTGACAGTCAGTTGCACCAGCCGTAAAAAGGTATGGCGTCGGGCTTCTTCGAGTGCCGCTTGTACCAGTTGGTAGCCGAGCCCAGCGTGGCGATGGGGGTCGGCGACGTACATGCCGAACAACGTGGCCTTGTGCCGGGCTTTTTCCCGCGGCTCCAGGGACAGCCCGACAATGCCCACCAGTTCATGCTCCACAAACGCCCCCAACAACACATCCAGCCGACTGCTCAGACGTGATTCCCACCACCTTATCGGCATCGCCGCCCGCTCGCTGACGCTGGAGGTAAAAGCCTGGGGATGAAGCGCGTAGGCCTGGAGCATCAGGTCGCGATACGCCTGGGCATCACCGGCTGCGAGCCGTCGAATGTTCACGCCGAACGCCGTTGCTCAAGCATCAGGCGCAACGCCAGCGCGCCGAGTACAAAACCCATGAAGTAGCGCTGCGCCGCCAGCCAGGTGGGGTTATGGACAAACCAGGAGGCAATGCCGGCGGCGAACAGGGCAATCAGCAGGTTGACGCTGAAACTGACGCTGATTTGCGTCAGCCCCAGAATGATGCTCTGAATGAACAACGAACCGTGTTCCGGGCTGATGAACTGCGGGAACACCGACAGGTAAAACACTGCAATCTTTGGATTCAGGGCACTGGTGAGGAACCCCATGGTGATCAGCCTGCGCGTCGAGTCCGCAGGCAGTTGCTGGGCCTGGAACGGCGAACGTGCGCCGGGCCTGACCGCCTGCCAGGCCAGCCACAGCAGGTATAGTGCGCCGGCCCATTTCAAAACTTCATAAGCCATGGGCACCGCCAGGAACACCGCCGTCAGCCCCGCCGCTGCGGCAAACATGTGCACGAAGAACCCCGCCACCACCCCCAGCAGGGACGTGACGCCGGCCTTGCGACCCTGGCAGATCGAACGGGAAATCAGGTAGATCATGTTCGGGCCGGGCGTGAGCACCATCAACAACGCGGCGGCGGCAAAAATCAGCAGGTCCGGCAATGGAATCATGGGCGTCAGTCCTTGAGTCTGGGTTCAGCACGTCTCGAGAAGGCTGGCTCGATAAAACGGCAGGATCACCTCGCCTGTCAACGGCGCGAGCAGCAGATCGCCGTCACTGGCCGGGTCGATCCAGCGCACTTCTTCGATCTCGGCGGCGGGCGAAACCGGCGCATCGATGGTCAGCAAAAACACTTCAGCCTGCACGACAAAACCCGGTTCGTTGGCCGCCGGAGCACTGAACGCCCCCAGGTAGCGGGCCTGAGCCGGATCAATCGTCAACCCAAGCTCTTCGTCCAGCTCACGGGCCAGGGCCTGGACCGGTTGCTCATCGGCCTCGATCTTGCCGCCCGGCTGCATGAAGGCCTGGGTGCCGCGCTTGCGCACCAGCAAGGTCCGGCCGTCCGGTCCGATCAACAGGGCGGCGGCGATGCGGATGATGGGAATGGTCATGATGGATAAAAGCCCCCGGGCAGAAAAATGCCCGCAAGATTACAGAGCGCAGCGACGGGAGCAAAGCCTGGCACCGCCTTCAGACTCAACACGAAACCACTGTGGGAGCGTTTTTTGTGGGAGCCAAGCTCGCGCCCACAGAGGGGACTGTGTGGTTTTTCAGCGCCCGGTCACCCCAACATCGGCTTCGGTGCCGAAGGGTCTGCTTCTTCTTCGGGGATTTTGACGAACACGCTGTACCGCGCCCCTTCCATCGATTCGAAGGCAATCAGCTTTTCCACCAGCGGCGCGCTCAGCACCTTGCCGGCGTTGAGCAACAGCATGCCGTTGTCGGCGTTGAGGTTGCGGGCCAGGATCATGCCGGCCGTCAGGTCGCGGGTGGTCATGACTTGCACCGTCGGATCCGACAAGGTCACGTCGTCCAGGTATTCACCACACGCCGTGACAAAGTCCTCCACCATGTCTGGGTCGTACAGTTTGCCGGCGTATTTGCGGATGTAGACCAGCGCCTCGTCGCTGTTCATCTGCCGCTCCAGGATCAACCCGCGCTGCAGTTCGATGAAGTCCACTGCCAGTTTCAACAGCCGCGAACCGAACGGAATGGCCTCGCCCCGCAGATGATCGGGAAAACCGCTGCCGTCCCAACGTTCCTGGTGATGGAGGATGATGCGCGCCGCATCTTTCATCGGGTCCAGGGTCATCAGCAACGACTCGCTCTGCTTCGGATAGGCCCGGTAGAGATCAAGCTCGGTGTGGTGCAGCATGTCGGCAGGCGTGACCATCATGTTGTCGGTCCAGCTCAGTTTGCCGATGTTGTAGAGCGCCGCGGCCATGGTCAGGTCTCGGTCGGTGGATTCGTCCAGAAAGTGCAGCCTGCTGTAGACCCGGATCAGCTCGATGATCTGCCGGTTGGTCTGCTTGGCCTTGGGCAGGCGCAGGTTGGCGATCAGCGAAAACACCTCGGTGCCGGTCACATAGCTGCGCTTGAGCTCGTCATAGGCCAGGTCGAGCATGTCGGCGGTCTGCTGCAGCTCGGCGGTGCGCGACGCCACGCGTTTTTCCAGGGTGGTGTTGAGTATCCGCAGTTGCTCGTTCTGTTCGCGGTTCAGCGCTTCGAGGCGCTGGCGCTCGCTTTCGGAATGCTGGTGCGCCAGGGCCTGGCGCAGGGCCTGCACCAGTTCATCATCGTTCCAGGGTTTGCTGAGGTAGCGATACAACTGCCCCTCGTTGATGGCCTTGGTCATCATGTCCACATCGGCATAACCGGTGAGCAGGATGCGCAAGGTCGACGGATACAGCTTGCGAATCTGCGCCAGCAGCGTGGCGCCGTCCATGTTGGGCATGCGGGCATCGGTCATGACCAGGTCGACCGGCCGCTCCTTGAGGATTTCCAGGGCTTTGGCGCCGCTGTCGGCCAGCAGGATTTCATACGGCTGGCTGCGCAATAAGCGGCGCAGGCTATTGAGAATCGACTCTTCGTCATCGACCAACAGCACCGTCGGCTTCCTGACCGGTACATCCTGCGATTGATCTTCCATTGGACCCCCCTCCTGTTAACGACACCTGTTCTACTCTACCCCCGAAACAGAGGCTAGTAGATTGCGCGAATTTAGACACGATTTTGCCTGGACCGGCCGAGCGCATCCCAATGAGACAGCTATGCTGTAGACCATGAAGGGCCAAGTACCGGCCAGAATACTCATGCCAACGGAAGGGATATCAGATGCACCCACGGTTCAGCAGTCAGCATCGCGACGGTGCACGGCCATGAGCCTGCCGACGGAAAGGGCCAATCGGCGGATCCTCATCGTCGACGACACCCCGGCAATTCATGAGGACTTTCGAAAAATCCTCAGCCCCCATGCGACCCCCGAGGACAGCCTGAGCAGCGCAGAAGCAGCCCTGTTCGGCGCGCCCGTAGCGGTTGCCAGCATGAGTTTCATGCTCGATTCGGCCTTCCAGGGCATGGAAGCCCTGAACAAGGTGGAATCTGCGTTGGCCGAGGGCAAACCCTACGCCATGGCGTTCATCGACATGCGCATGCCCCCTGGCTGGGATGGCCTTGAAACCATCGAACGGCTGTGGCGTGTCGACCCCAAGCTGCAAGTGGCGCTGTGCACCGCCTATTCGGATTATTCCTGGGAAGACATCGCCGAGCGCCTCGAACTGGGCGACCGCCTGCTCATCCTGAAAAAACCCTTCGACGCCATCGAGATCCGCCAGATGGCCAGTACCCTGACCGTCAAATGGCAGATGACCGAAGACGCGGCGCTGAAAATGGACATGCTCGAACGCGCGGTGCAGGAACGCACACGGGAGCTGGCCGACGCCAACATCATCGTGCAGAACAGCCCCACCATTCTGTACCGCCTGCGTGGCGAGCCGCCGTTTGCGCTGATGTACATTTCCCACAACATCACCAAGTTCGGCCATACCGCGGCGCAACTGGTCAACTCGCCGGAGTGGGCGCAAACCCTGATCCATCCCGACGACCAGGGCAAGATCGACGACGCCATGGTCCGCGTCTTGAACCGCGACACCGCTGGGGCGTCCATCGAGTTCCGCATGCGCACCGGCGACGGCGCGTTCCGCTGGGTGGAAAACCGCTACATTCCGGTGCGCAACGAACAGGGCCTGCTGCTGGAGGTGGAAGGCATCATTCTCGACATCACCGAACGCAAGCTGGCCGAAGAGAAAATCGCCCTGCTGGCGCGCACCGACGGCCTGACCGGGCTGGCCAACCGCGCCACCATGATCGAGCGCCTGCATCAAGCCTTTGCCGCGGCTCGCCGGGGGGCGGCACCGTTTGCGATGTTTTACCTGGACCTGGACCATTTCAAGCGGATCAACGACACCCTGGGCCACCCGATCGGCGACCTGCTGCTGCAGGAGGTCGCCGCGCGCATCAAGGGCTGTACCCGGGAGAACGACGTGGTGGCGCGCCTGGGTGGCGACGAGTTCGCCATCCTGCAACTGGATGTCCACGAAGCGACCCATTGCGCCGCCCTGGCTGCCAAGATCCGGGATGCCCTGGTGGTGCCCTACTCCCTGGACGGCAACGACGTGCGGATCTCCGTGAGCATCGGCATCAGCCTGTACTCCTCCCAGAGCCAAAGCGCCGACAGCCTGATGGCTCAGTCCGACATGGCCTTGTACCGATCCAAGGAAAAGGGCCGCAACCAGTACCATTTCCACAGCGATGAGATTAATCAGGAAGTCACCGACCGCGTCGCCCTGGCCAACGACCTGCGCCAGGCCATCGAAAATAAAGAACTGCACTTGCACTACCTGCCGGAGGTCGACCTGGGCACCGGGAAAATCCTCGGCATGGGCGTGCAAGTGCGCTGGAACCACCCTCAGCGCGGCTGGCTGGAGCCGGCGTCGTTCATGCCGGCCGCCGAGAAGACCGGGATCATTATTGGCCTGGGGCATTGGGTGCTGGACCAGGCCTGTCAACAGATGCGCCAGTGGCGTGACCAGGGCGTGGCGCCGCCGGTAATTGCTATCGACCTCTGCCTGACACAACTCAAGACCGGTCCCGAGCTGATCTATGACGTGCTGCGCACCACTGCCCGCTGGGGCCTGGCTCCTTGGGACCTGCGCTTTGACGTCACCGAGGCCACCTTGGCGCAAACCAAGTGGACCCACAACGACGTACTGCCGCGGCTGTGCGAACTGGGCGTACAAATTGCCATCGACGATTTCGGCACCGAGTACTCCTCCTTCGATTACCTCAAAACCTACCGGGTCAATCACCTCAAGCTCGCCCAACGGTTTCTCGACAGCGCCAACGCCGACCCCGAGAACGCGATGACGCTGCGAGCGATCATCAACTTCGCCCGGGATGTGGGCATCGGGATCATCGCCGAAGGCGTCGAGACCCAGGAGCAACGCACCACGCTGATGTCCAGCGGCGGGTCGATGCAGGCCCAGGGGCACTACTTCAGCACGGCAGTCGACAGTGGACAAGCCGCCGAATTGCTCAAGGCCGGCACCATCGTTCCGGTGACGGACCATTGGACCCGGCCGGCCAGCCAGTTATCGGAGAGCAATCCATGAACCCCATGTCGGTACCTGCGAACAGGCGAATCCTGGTGGTAGACGACACGCCGGCGATCCACCAGGACTTTCGCAAGATCCTCAGCCCGGGTGCCGGTAGCGACGATTCACTGGACGATACCGAGAGCCTGCTGTTTGGCACACCCCAGGTCAGCCGCCTGCAATTTCAGATCGACTCGGCCTATCAGGGCGAAGAGGCGCTGGAGCTGGTCAAGCGCGCCCAGGCCGAAGGCCAGCCCTACGCGCTGGTGTTCGCCGACATGCGCATGCCGCCGGGCTGGGACGGCCTGCAAACCATCGAGCGCTTGTGGGAGGCCGACCCAAGGCTGCAAATCGCGTTGTGCACGGCGTTTTCGGATTACTCCTGGGAAACCATGTCCGAACGCATCGAGTTCGACGATCAGTTGCTGATCCTGAAGAAACCCTTCGACACCCTGGAAATCCGTCAGATGGCCAGTGCCATGACCTGGAAATGGCAACTGGCCCAGGATGCGGCGAGAAAAATGCGCAGCCTGGAACGCACGATCGAGGAGCGGGTCCAGGAGTTGCTGAAGGTCTCCCACTTGCTGCAATACGACGTGCTCACCGAGTTACCCAACAGCATGCTGCTCGGTGACCGTCTGACCCAGGCCATGGCGCAGTGCCGTCGGCACGACCGGCAACTGGCGGTGATGTTCATCGGCCTGGACCGTTTCAAGCGTATCAATAACGCGCTGGGGCATCCGGTGGGCGACGAAATGCTCAAGCGGGTGGCCAGGGCGCTGGCAACGGTAGTGCGTGAATCCGACTCGGTGTTTCGCTACGGGTCCGATGAGTTCGTGGTGGTGCTGGGTGACATCACCGACCCGCAACAGACCAAAGGGGTGGCCGAGAAGCTGCTCACAGCCATCAACGCGCCCCATCCCATCGACGGTCATGACCTGACCGTCACCGCAAGCCTGGGCATCAGCATGTATCCGGCCGACGGTTTCGACGCCGTGGCGTTGATCAAAAAAGCCGAGACGGCGATGCGCAACGTCAAGGAAACCGGCCCCAACGATTATCGCTTTTTCACCGAAGACATGAACCGGCGGGCGCGACAGCAGCAGACCATCGAATCGGGCCTGCGCCTGGCCCTGCAGCGCAAGGAATTCGTGCTGCACTACCAGCCCAAGCTCGACCTGAGGAGCGGCAAAGTGGTCGGCGTCGAAGCGCTGGTGCGCTGGAACCGGCCTGACCACGGCTTGGTCTATCCGTCGAATTTCATCCCGGTGGCCGAGGACAGCGGCCTGATCGTCCCGCTGAGCCAATGGGTGCTCCAGGAAGCCTGCCAGCAGGCCTGTCGCTGGCAAGCCGACGGCATGCGCCCGCTCTACCTGTCGGTCAACGTCTCGACCATCGATTTTCGCCAGCGCGGTTTCGTCGAAGGCATCGCCCGAACCCTCAAGGAAACCGGACTTGACCCGACACAGTTAGAACTGGAGATCACCGAAAGCGTGCTGATGCAGAACGTCGACACCACCGTCGCCATCCTCAAGGCCATCAAGCAACTGGGGGTACGACTGGCCATCGACGATTTCGGCACCGGCTACTCGAGCCTGAGCTACCTGCAGAAATTTCCGGTGGATGTGTTGAAGATCGATCAGTCGTTCGTCGGCGACCTGAGCATCGACAGCAATGACGCAAAACTGGTGAGCACCATCATCAGCCTGGGCAAGAGCCTGAACCTGCACATCATTGCCGAAGGTGTGGAAACCCTTGAGCAACTGGAGTTCCTCAAACTTCACCAGTGCGAGGAAGCCCAAGGGTATTACTTCAGCAAGGCCGTGGAACCACAAGCCTTTGCCCTGTGGATGAACGAGTGGGAACAACGCCACAACCCGCTTGCGTGAACACACCTGAGCTCCATAAACCAACAGTTTCAAGGAAAGCATCCCATGGCGTCACATGGACTGATTCTGGCTCTCGGCCTGCTGGTGGGATTGAGCGTGGCCGTTCACGCCGAGCCATTGGATGAACCGCTCAAGCCGCTGCCGCCCATTCCGACTCTCGACCCCAAGCGCGTCCAGTTGGGCCTGCGGCTTTTCAACGACCCGCGGCTGTCGGTCAACAACACCCTCTCCTGCGCCAGTTGCCATCGCCTGGACAAGGGTGGTGCCGACGACAAACAGTTTTCCCCGGGCTTCGACGGCAAACCGGTGGAGTTCAATACCCCTACGGTATTCAATGCCAGCCTGAACTTCCATCAGTTCTGGGACGGCCGCGTCGACACCCTGGAAGAACAGGTGCACATCGTCGTGACCAGCCCGGCGGAAATGGGCAGTACCTGGGAAGCGGTGCTCAAGCGCATCGGCCAGGACCCGGACTACGCCCGGGATTTTGACGATGCCTACCCCGACGGCGTGACCCAGGCCAACATCCAGGGAGCCCTGGCCGACTATGAACGCACCCTGCTGACCCCAAACTCACGCTTCGACCAGTACCTGCTGGGCGATACCGACATCCTGACGCCCCGGGAAAAGTTCGGTTACCAGCGCTTCAAGGAATACGGCTGCATCGCCTGCCACCAGGGCGTGAACATCGGCGGCAACATGTTCCAGAAATTCGGTGTGATGGGCGACTACATCCAGGACCGGGGCAACCCTACCCGGGCCGACGACGGCCGCTTCAATGTCACTGGCGACGAGGATGACCGCCAGGTTTTCAAGGTGCCGAGCCTGCGCAACGTCGCCGTCACCGCCCCGTACTTTCACGACGGGTCAGCACCCACCCTGGAGCGCGCAGTGGAAGTGATGTTCAAGTACCAACTGGGCCGTGAACCCTTGAAGAACGACACGGAACTGATCGTCGAATTCCTCAAGACCCTCACCGGGGAATGGGAGGGCAAGCCGCTATGACCGTCCTGCGTCGCCTCGGCCTGGCATTGCTCGGCCTCTTGCTGGTGTCGGTCCTGCTGTTCATCTACATCCGGTCAGGTACGCAGCAGGCCGCCTCGTACATTGAATCCCGGGACCTGATCCGCCTGCTCAAACAGCAGGACGCCATCTGGGACAACGAAGTGCTTAAATCCCGGATCGCCCTGAGCCACAATTACGACCCCCTGGTCTCGCCGCTCAATGAGATGGCGCGTCTGTGGCAGCGCCTTGACGCCATCGAAGCGGAACCGGGTCGCCATGCACCGTCAAGCTGGGAACTGGAGCGCGACGAATACCTCAAGGCGGTGAAGGAAAAAACCCGTCTGGTGGAAAAATTCAAATCCCACAATGCGGTACTGCGCAATTCCCTCGCCTTCCTGCCTACCGCCGAAGATGACATCCAGGCCCAGTTCGCCCGGCTTTCGGACACCGACAAACTACAGCTGCAAAACGTTGCCATCGACACCTACGACCTGTTGCTCAGCGCCATGGAGTTCGCCCATCTGACCACCCGTGAGCAAGCCGCCGAAGTGCTGCTGGGCCTGAACCGGCTGGACGTCAACAAGGAGCGTCTGCCGGAGGGTCTCCAGAAGTCCGTCGATATCCTGAGCAGGCACATCGCGCTGATCCTGCGCGAACAACCCAGGGTCAATGACTTATTGATGGGAATCGAGGCCGTTCCCGTGGCCGGTCGGCTGGACACCATCACCCACCTTTTGGACAAAGACCAGGAGAAAGCTGCCGCCAAGCATCAGCGCAACCACATTCTTCTGCTGGTTTTCGCCACGTTCCTGGTGTTGATCCTGATCTGGCTGGCGATCCGGCTGATGCGCAGCTTCGCCGAAACCAAACGGGTCAACAACGCCCTGCAAACCGCCAACGACGAGCTGGAACTAAGGGTCGAAGAACGCACCCGCCAGCTCAAGGACACCCAGAGCGAACTGATGGACACCGCCCGCCAGGCCGGCATGGCCGAGATTGCCACCAACGTGCTGCACAACGTGGGCAACGTACTCAACAGCGTGAACATCTCCGCCGACCTGATCAGCCGTAAGCTGCGCGGCAGCAAGGCCCTCGGGCTGGGCAAGGCGATGCAACTGATCAATGAACACCCCCACGACCTGGGGCACTTCCTCACCGAAGACGAAAAAGGCAAGCTGTTGCCCGGTTATCTGAACCAACTGGTGGAGGCCATCGCGCTCGAACAGCAAGGCCTTACCGACGAACTGGCGCAGTTGAGCAAGAGCGTGGACCACATCAAGGATATCGTCTCCACCCAGCAATCCTATGCCGGTGCCAACTGTCTGGTGGAGCCTTTGGTGGTCAGTGAACTGCTTGAAGACGCCCTGCGCATGAACTCCGGCGCCCTGACCCGCCACCACGTGACGGTGCTCAAGGAATACGGCAACGTGCCACGGATTCTGGGCGACAAGCACCGCCTGCTGCTGATTCTGATCAACCTGATCAGCAACGCCAAATACGCCATGGCGGGGGTTTCCAACCACGCCCGGAACATGACCCTCAAGGCCACGGTCATCAATGACGAAACCCTGCAGATCAGCGTCAAGGATGAAGGCGAAGGCATCCCGGCGGAAAACATGACGCGTATCTTCGCCCATGGTTTTACCACCCGTAAGGAAGGTCACGGGTTCGGTTTGCACAGCTGCGCGCTCGCGGCCATCGAAATGAACGGCCACCTCACCGCTCACAGCGAGGGACCAGGCACAGGAGCAACGTTCGTGTTACAACTGCCCTTGAAACTCGCAGAAGGTGAGCATGAATAGTCTGAGCAACCGCCGCATCCTGTTGATCGACGATACACCCGCCATCCATGACGATTTCCGCAAGATCCTCACTCCAGAGGATCAGGCCAATGCCGATCTGCAAGACATGGAAAATGCCTTGTTCGGCGACGCACCGAAACCGGCCGGCACCGTATTCGAACTCGACTCGGCCTACGGCGGCCAGGAAGGCCTGAGCAAACTGCAACAAGCGCTCACCACGGAGCGCCCTTATGCATTGGCCTTTGTCGACATGCGCATGCCCGAGGGCTGGGATGGCGCCAAAACCATCGAGGAACTCTGGAAGCACGACCCGCTGTTGCAAGTGGTGGTCTGCACCGCCTACTCGGACTATTCCTGGGACGAACTGCTGGACCGCCTCAATGGCCATGACCGACTGCTGATCCTGAAAAAACCCTTCGACAACATCGAAGTCCAGCAAATGGCCAACACCCTGACCACCAAGTGGGAAATGACCTCCCGCGCGCAATTGCAGATGAGCAAGCTCGAGGAACTGGTGGAGCAGCGGACCCAGGCATTCAAACAGGCCAGCTCTTTGCTGCAGATGGAAATCGACGAACGCAAGATGCTGGAAAGCCAGTTGGTCCAATCGGAAAAACTCGCCTCGCTGGGCCAGTTGGCGGCCGGGGTCGCTCACGAAATCAACAACCCGATCGGTTTCATTTCTTCCAATCTGGGGGCCCTGGATGGCTACTTTGGCAAACTCCAGGAAATGCTCCAGGCCTATGACAGTGCCGAGCAGGCCATCGCCTCACCGGAACTGGTGGTCAATCTGAGGAAGCTGCGCGAGCAGGTGGAGCTGGACTTCCTCGTCGAGGACATTCCATTGCTGATCAAAGAGTCCAAGGACGGCATCAGCCGGGTCGGGCAGATCGTCAAGGACCTCAAGGACTTCTCCCGGGTCGACTCCAACCAGGAATGGCAGATGGCCAATTTGCAACAAGGCCTGGATTCGACGCTGAACATCGTCGCCAATGAAATCAAGTACAAGGCCGACGTGGTCAAGCAATACAGCCCGTTGCCGGAAGTCGAATGCCTGCCGTCGCAGATCAACCAGGTGATCATGAACCTGATCGTCAACGCCGCCCAGGCCATCGGCCCCGAGCGTGGCACCATCACCCTGCGCAACGGCGTGCAGGACGAAACCGTATGGATCGAAGTCGCCGATACCGGCTCGGGCATGCCGCCTGAGACACTGCAAAAAATCTTCGACCCGTTCTTCACCACCAAACCCGTCGGCCAGGGCACCGGGTTGGGGCTGTCACTGTCCTACGGCATCGTGAAAAAACACCACGGCGAGATCACAGTGCGCAGCGAGGTCGGCGTGGGGACCACCTTCCGCGTGGAGTTGCCGGTGCGGCAGATGAAACAGGCAAGCTAAGACGGCGCTGTGTTGGAGCAAGGCTTGCCCGCGATGGAGGCAATGCGGTCTTTCAGAAACCGAGGCGCCTGTTTCGCGAGCAAGCTTTGCTCCCACCCAGGCGAGGGATAAATCCCCTCGCCACAGATAAACTCCCTTGCCACAGTTGCCCGCCGTTTCGCTGCCAGCGCAGAATGCCCCGTCCCCACCCAACGCTCAAACCCAAGGAAACCGCATGAGTCTGTCTTTGCTGAGTCGTTACGCCTTCTTTGCCGGCTGTGTGGTGTTCACCCTCGCCAGCTTGCCGTTCCTGAACCACGACTGGCTCTGGCCGATCACACTGGTAACGGGGCTGTTAAGTCTGCTGGGACTGTTCGACCTGCTGCAGAACCGCCATGCCGTGCGTCGCAACTACCCGATCCTGGGCAATATCCGCTATCTGGTCGAAGGCATCCGCCCGGAAATTCGTCAGTACCTGCTCGAATCCGACAGCGACGCCCTGCCCTTCTCGCGCGCACAGCGTTCCCTGGTGTACTCCCGGGCCAAGAACGAAAGCGCCGACAAACCGTTCGGCACCCTGATCGACGTTTATCAGACCGGTTTCGAATTCATCGGGCATTCCA
Source organism: Pseudomonas hefeiensis (assembly GCF_030687835.1). Classification (NCBI taxonomy): domain Bacteria; kingdom Pseudomonadati; phylum Pseudomonadota; class Gammaproteobacteria; order Pseudomonadales; family Pseudomonadaceae; genus Pseudomonas; species Pseudomonas hefeiensis. The sequence continues at coordinate 1,289,101 of NZ_CP117449.1, read as the reverse complement.
TGCGCCCGGCTCCGTTGAGCGACCCCAGCGGTTTTCGCGTGATGGTCGGCGGACCGCAATGCACCCAACCGTATTCAGCATCGGTGTTCAACATCTCCGCCATGAGCTTCGGCTCCCTGAGCGCCAACGCCATTCGGGCGTTGAACCAGGGCGCCAAGCTCGGCAATTTCGCCCACGACACGGGCGAAGGCAGCATCAGCCCCTATCACCGTGAAAACGGCGGCGACCTGACCTGGGAACTGGGCAGCGGCTATTTCGGTTGTCGCACCCGTGAAGGTCGCTTCGACCCTGAGCGCTTCGCCGCCCAAGCGCAGAATCCGCAGGTGCGGATGATTGAAATCAAGATGAGCCAGGGCGCCAAACCCGGCCATGGCGGAATTCTGCCCAAGCACAAGGTCACCCGGGAAATCGCCGAAACCCGTGGCATCCTCATGGGCGAGGACTGCGTTTCACCGTCACGCCACAGTGCTTTCTCCACACCGATCGAACTGATGCAATTCGTCCAGCAACTGCGTGAACTGTCCGGTGGCAAACCAGTGGGTTTCAAGTTCTGCCTGGGCCACCCCTGGGAGTTCATGGGCATTGCCAAGGCCATGCTGGAAACCGGAATTTTGCCCGACTTCATCGTGGTGGACGGCAAGGAAGGCGGTACAGGTGCAGCGCCGGTGGAGTTCACCGACCACATTGGCGTGCCATTGCGCGAGGGCCTGCTGTTTGTCCACAACACCCTGGTGGGCCTGAACCTGCGGGACAAGATCAAGCTCGGCGCCAGCGGTAAAATCGTCAGCGCCTTCGACATCGCCAGCGTACTGGCCATCGGTGCCGACTGGGCCAACGCCGCGCGGGGCTTCATGTTCGCGATCGGCTGCATCCAGTCCCAAAGCTGTCATACCAACAAATGCCCTACCGGCGTCGCCACCCAGGACACCTTGCGCCAACGCGCCCTGGTCGTGCCGGACAAAGCGCAGCGGGTCTACAACTTCCACCGCAACACCCTCAAGGCCTTGGCCGAAATGCTCGCCGCCGCCGGCCTCGACCATCCTTCGCAACTGCAACCCAAACATCTGGTACGACGCATGTCCGCCACGGAAATCAAGCTGTTTTCCCAGTTGCATGTGTTCTTGAAACCAGGGGAATTGCTGACCGGTGAGGTCAATGGGGAGTTTTATTCGCGGATGTGGCAGATGGCGCGGGCGGACAGTTTTGAGCCGCAGGACGTCGCCGCCGCTTGACGGGCACATCAGGTACCAGAAAGGATATCCACTGGTACAGGGGATATCCCCTTGCGAAAAAAAGCCCCGATCATCCGACCGCAATGCTGTTCACTTAGGAAAAACGGCGCTTGTTTCAGCAATGAAAAGCGCCGTTTTTTTGTTTTTTGTTTTTCGTTTTTTTTGAAAAATCTACTCGCCTTTTTCCAGACGGGTAGTGTGCATATCCGTTGCTGCGGTAACGGCTGCTTAGGGTTCCGCCCTGACGGCGGGTCACTTTCGAAAATCCGGAAGCCGGCCCAGGCGAAAGTAACCAAAGCGCTCATGCCCCACCACTTGGCACCTCGCCTAGGCTCGGTGTGCCCGAACGAAGGCATTGCTCCGTGGGCCCGCCGCGAAGGGCCGCAGTGAACACAGAACTCATGCACACCCAAGATCACCTGTGGGAGCAAAGCTTGCTCGCGATAAGGCCAGCAAACCCAACATCCATGTGACTGAGCCACCGCCATCGCGAGCAAGCTTTGCTCCCACAGTTCTGATGGGTGTATGACCGGGAGAACCAGGTCGGCTCTCAGGCCGCCTCGAGGTGGACGTTGATCTCGGGCACACCGAGCCTAGGCGAGGTGCCAAGTGGTGGGGCAAAGCGCTTTTGGTTACTTTTGGCAGGTCCGGCTCCCGGCTCTTCCAAAAGTGACTCGCCGTCAGGGCGAAACCTTAAGTTGCCGTTACCGCAGCAACGGATATGTACCCAATCCAATCCAATCCAGTCCAACCCACCCCAAAAGAAAACGACTCTCCCTCAGAAAGCGCCATTTCCTTAAGTGAACAGCATTACGATCATCCGACCGGGGCTTTTCGTTTTATTGCCGGCAGTTTATGAAGCGGTATCCATCGAGCCCTGAACATCACCCGTGGGCTGCAACTTGAAGGTATAAAACAACACCGTCAGCAGCACCAGGAACGCCGGGCCCACATACAGGGCCACGCGGGTATCCGGGAAGTACGCCATCAGGCCCACCACCAGCACCAGAAATGCCAACGCCAGGTACGAACTGACCGGGTACAGCCACATGCGATACTTGAGCGCCGCACGCTCTGAAGCGCTCAGGCCTTTGCGGAATCTGAGCTGGGCCAGCAGGATCATCACCCAGGTCCAGATCGCGCCGAAGGTAGCGATGGAGGTCACCCAGACGAAGACTTTCTCCGGCACCAGGTAGTTGAGCAGCACCCCCAGCAGCAGCGCGGCGATAGACAGTAGCAACGCGCGACGCGGCACGCCGTTCGCCGAGGTGGTGGCAAAACCGGCCGGGGCCTGGCCGTTCTGCGCCAGGCTGTAGAGCATCCGCCCGGTGCTGAAGATGCCGCCGTTGCAGGACGACAGCGCCGCGGTAATCACCACGAAGTTGATGATGCCGGCGGCAGTCTTGATACCCAGGCGCTCGAAGGTCATCACGAACGGGCTGCCCTGGGTGCCGATCTCGTTCCAGGGGTAGATCGACAGGATCACGAACAACGCACCGACGTAGAACAGCAGGATCCGCCAGAACACCGAACCGATGGCGTTGGGAATGGTTTTCTGCGGGTTCTTCGCCTCACCGGCGGTCAGACCGATCATCTCCACGCCCAGGTAGGCGAACATCACCATTTGCAGGGACATCAGCACACCCTGCATGCCGTTGGGCATGAAACCGCCGTGCGCCCAGAGGTTGGAAATGCCCAGGGCCACGCCGTCGTTGCCGAACCCGAAGGCGATGATGCCGACGCCGCCGATGACCATGGCAATGATGGTCACGATCTTGATCAGGGCGAACCAGAATTCGAATTCACCGAAAGCCTTGACCGCGATCAGATTGATCGAGCCCATGCTGATCAGCGCCGCCAGGGCCCAGATCCAGCGGGGCACATCGGGGAACCAGATGCCCATGTACACCGCCACCGCGGTGATTTCCGCCACGCAGGTGACCAGCCACAGGAACCAGTAATTCCAGCCGGTCAGGAAGCCCGCCAGCGGCCCGAGGTAGTCCTGGGCATAACGACTGAACGAACCGGCCACCGGGTTGTGCACGGCCATCTCACCGAGCGCGCGCATGATCACCAGGATCGCCAGGCCGCCAATGATGTAGGACAACATGATCGCCGGGCCGGCCATTTCAATGGCCTTGGCCGAGCCGAGAAACAGCCCGACACCGATGCAGGCGCCGAGCGCCATCAAGCGGATATGCCGCTCGCCGAGTTCACGTTTGAGCGGACCACCCTGAGCGGTCTCGCCATGGGGCAGATGATTGCCGACAGGCATAGGGATACAACCTCGTTTTGTTATTGGATTGACCACCGAGTCTCCAAAGCCGCAAGCCGATAGGCCTGCCACCTTGCCGAAACCGGTCTGTTTTGTGGACAGACCGTCCTGTAGAACAAAAGCCGCAGGATCAGCGGGCCGTGCAGTATAAAAAGCCAGAGGCAGAAAGTTTCACTGTAAAACCAGGAAAAATCAGGGATAAACATCATCAACATACGTCCTTATGGAGATGTATTACCTGGGATTACAGCCAATTTATAAAACGGCGCCGAGTATTGCACAGCGATGGTGCAGCGTCATGCCTAGGGACATGTCGATGGCTCTAGCGCAGGGTTCTTGGGCACCGCTGCCCCTTGTGGCGAGGGGATTTATCCCCGCTCGACTGCGCAGCAGGCGCAAAAGGTCATGAGCATTGTCTGGGAGATTGAGGATGCTTCTCAGAAGGGCTGCTGCGCAGCCCAACGGGGATAAATCCCCTCGCCACAGGGACTACGAAAGTTTCGGAATATTCGTTCGGACGTTTCAGCTTCGAAACGACGGCGCCATGACTAAGCTGCATTCACCCCCTCTATCAAAGGAAGCAAGGAATGCATCCACGACCCAATTCCCACCTACTGCGTCGAGGACGTTATTCGGAGCATGGACGAGCCTATCTGGTGACTGCGGTTATTCATCGTCGGCGGCCGGTTTTTGCCGACTGGAAAGTTGGAAGACTGTTGGTCGCCGAACTCAAGCGCGCGAATGATTCAGGCCAGGTAAAGTCCTTGGCCTGGGTGGTCATGCCGGATCATTTCCATTGGCTGCTGCAACTCATCGATAACCAACTAAGCCGGGTCATCGGTGCTACGAAAGCTCGATGCACCCATAGCGTGAACAGCAAGACCGGGACTTGTGGCCCTCTCTGGCAAAACGGCTTCCACGACCGTGCGATCCGCGACAACGAAGACCTGCTGCCCTTCGCCCGCTACATCATTGCCAATCCACTTCGTGCAGGACTGGTGGATCGAATCGGCGATTACCCCCTATGGAACGCTGAATGGCTTTGAAGCCCCCGCCACCTGTGGCGAGGGGATTTATCCCCGCTCGACTGCGCAGCAGTCGCAAATGAGGATTGAGGATGCCTCAAAAGAACTGCCGCGCAGCCCAACGGGGATAAATCCCCTCGCCACAGAGGATCGTCGGCGCGGCCTATGACATTGGTTTGTCCACAATTTCCCCGCCGCCCGCGCCACCACCGTCTAAGCTTCAAGCAAGTCCCGATCAATGCGTGAATGGATCAGTCGACTATGGGCGCGTTATGGCAAACCGATTCGAGTAAACCTGTGGGCCCGACTGAACGTATGGAAGAAGCACCTTTACCCCAAAAAAAACGCCGAGCAGGGCATGGCTGGCGAGCGTTCTGGTTGTTGCTGTTGATTATCGTAGTGGTGGTCGGCCTGGCGGTGGCCAAGGAAATGCGCACGTCCAGGTTTCAGGCCCGGGAGATCAGCCGGTACGCCGCGTCTCTGACCTATTCGGTGCAACCGGGGCCCAGCGACGCCATCGTCTACCCTGGGGCGGGCCCGTTCGACCGGCGGTTGGGCTACAGCTCGATGGATGAGTTCCTGCCACGGTTGCTCAAGCGCGATTACGTGATCCAGGCCCAGGCACGTTTCTCCCCAGCCTTGATGACCTACGTCGATAAAGGCCTGTTCGCTCCCTACGTGGAAAAGATCCAGGCCGGCCTGACCATCACCGATTGCCGCGTTGCGCCCTTGTACCAGTTCAAGTACCCGCAGCAACTGTACGCAAGCTTCGAGGCAATCCCCCCCGTGGTGGTGCAAAGCCTGTTGTTCATCGAGAACCGCTTTTTGCTTGACCCCAAGCATCCCCAGGCCAACCCGGCGGTGGACTGGCCGCGCTTCGGCATGGCGGCGTGGTCCCAGGTGGCCAAGCTCCTGAGTTTGCCGGGACAGTCCGCCGGGGGCAGCACACTGGCAACGCAGCTGGAAAAATACCGCCACTCCGCCGATGGCCTCACCGGGTCGGGGGCGGAGAAAATCCGCCAGATGATTTCCGCCAGTGTGCGTGCCTATCAGGCAGGCCCACAGACCCTTGAGGCACGGCAGAAAGTCATCCGTGATTACCTCAACAGCGTGCCGCTCTCTGCCGTGCCGGGGCATGGCGAAGTCCACGGCATGGCCGAAGGTTTGCGGGTCTGGTACGGCGCCGATTTCAAGCGTGCCAACGAACACTTGTCCAGCAGCGCGACAGACCCAGACAGCCTCGCGGAAAAAGGCCTGGCCCTGCGGGAAATGCTGTCGTTGATGATCGCCCAGCGTCGCCCGTCCTATTACTTGTCCAAGGGCCGCGACGAACTGGCGCACCTGACCGACAGCCACGTCCGGCTACTGGCCCAGAACGGCGTGATCGACGCCTCCCTGGCCGAGGCGACCCTGGCAAGCAAGGTCAGCTATCGCGACTGGGTGCAGCAACCCACCCTCCAACCCAACGAAATCAACAAGGGCATCAGCGCCGCCCGCAGTCGTCTTGCCACGCTGCTCAACCGCTCGTTCTACGACCTCGACCGCCTGGACCTCTCCGCCACCAGCACCTTGCAAAACGACTTGCAGACCCAGGCCACCGATTACCTCAAGCGCTTGGCGGACCCGGCGTTCGCAACCGAAATCGGCCTGATGGGCGAACGTCTGCTGACGCCTACCAGCACCGCCCAGGTGCGCTACAGCTTCACCCTGCTGGAGTTGACCCCGGACGGCTCGCGCGTGCGCGTGCAGACCGACAGCACCGACCAACCCTTCGATATCAACGAAGGCAGCAAACTGGAACTGGGCTCCACCGCCAAGTTACGGGTGCTCACCACCTACCTGCAGATCATCGCCGAACTGCACGAACGTTATGCCCACGAGCCCCCGGCAACATTGAAAAAAACCGAGGTCGCCGACCAGGACCGTCTCTCCCGCTGGGCGGTCGATTACCTGATCCAGCACAACGATCGCAACCTGCCGACGATGCTTGAGGCGGCGCTGGATCGTACCTATTCAGCCAGCCCCGGCGAGGCGTTTTTCACCGGTGGCGGGCTGCACACCTTCAATAATTTCCGTAGAGAAGATAACGGCCGTAATCCCACCTTGCGGGACGCCCTGCGCGAGTCGATCAACCTGCCATTCATTCGCCTGATGCGTGACTTGGTGCGTTACGCCACGTATGCGGGTCCCGACAGCAGTTCGGAGCTGCTCAAGGACGACAAGAATCCGCGCCGCCAGGAGTACCTGGCCCAGTTTGCCGACCGCGAAGGCACCACGTTCCTGCTCAAGTTCTGGAAGAAATACCAGAAAAAAGACACGGGCCAGCGTCTCGAAACGTTCCTCGACGGCATGCGCCCCACCGCGATCCGCCTGGCCGCCGTGCACCGCTACTTCTTTCCCGGCGACAGCCAGGAGAGCTTCAACCACTTTGTGCGTTCGCACCTCAAGTCGGCCAAGAGTGCCGAAAAGCTCACCAACGAACGCCTGGAACGGCTCTACCGCAGCTACGGCCCGGGCAGCTATGACCTGCCCGACCAAGGTTTTATCGCCAAAGTCCATCCACTGGACCTGTGGTTGGTGGGTTATCTGCTGAACAACCCCGATGCCAAGTTCAGCCAGATCGTCAAAGCCAGCCGGTTCGAGCGCCAGGAGGTCTACAGCTGGCTGTTCAAGAGCCGGCACAAGAGCGCCCGCGACAGTCGTATCCGGACCATGCTGGAGGTCGAAGCCTTCCTTGATATCCACCAACGCTGGCAGGAAGTCGGCTACCCGTTCGACCATCTGGTGCCGTCGCTGGCCACCGCCATCGGCAGCTCCGGCGACCGCCCCGCCGCCCTGGCGGAACTGGTGGGCACCATCCTCAACGACGGCATCCGGCTCCCGGCGCTACGCGTCGACAGCCTCGACTTCGCCGTCAATACCCCGTATGAAACACGGCTGATCAGCGACCCGGATAACGGCAAACGGGTGATGCCAGTGGAAGTGGCCCAGGCCTTGCGCAGTGCGTTGTCCCAGGTGGTCGATGCCGGCACCGCGAAACGGGTGGCCGGCAGTTTCACCCTGGCCGATGGCACACCGTTGTCGATGGGTGGCAAGACCGGCACTGGCGACAATCGCATCGAAGCCGTTGGCGCCGGCGGGCGGGTCATCAGCTCAAAGTCGATCAACCGTACCGCGACCTTTGTGTTCTACATCGGCGACAGCCATTTCGGCACCCTCACCGCCTATGTGCCGGGGGCTTCGGCGCAGAACTTCAAATTCACCTCGGCCTTGCCGGTGCAGGTGCTCAAGGGCATGGCGCCGTTCCTCTCGCCGTACCTGCAACCGGGTAGCCAGACCCAATGCAAACCACTGGTGGCGCGGCAATGAGTCACGGCGTGGCGTGGTGAGTTACAGGGTAACCCGAGGGACCGCGTCGAAGATCACGGTGATATCCCCTGTGTACAAACCTGTCTGCAGGGGAGTAAGCGGGATCGGCGCGGAGATGACCATCTCGGCCTGCATACCTGGCGTGGACGTTGCGTCATCCACCACTTCCTGCGGCGTGGCGTTCAGTACAACGTTGTTGAACGAGATGAGAAGGAGAATCGGGTTCCAGCCGTTGTACAGAAAGGATGGCCCATCAAGGTAGGCATGAACCGAACCTTCGGTGTGCTTCACATCGAAGGTCTGGCGCAGCGGGGTCAATTTTCTGGTCACCGGGTTGAAATGCATGACCTCATCCTTGCCGAAGTCCGGATTGCGCGGCTGCACATGGAACTGCTTGTTGGGAATGTTCGCGGTGATATGGATGGCTGCGCGAGCATCGTCAGCCGCGGACACCCAAGAAGGACTCAGGGTCGCAAGAGTTGTCATGAATATTATTTTTTTAAACACGCTTGATACCTTTCAGAGTAAAAAAACGAAGCGGAGACCGCCTTGTGGCAAGCCACTGATGGTCAGCGACGCGGTGCGAGTCAAGGGGTTACGCGAGGCACCGCGTCGAAGATCACGGTCAAGTCGGCGGTGTACAGGCCTTGCTGACCGTCATAGACCTTGTCCGAGGCCATGATGAGCATGTCCGCCTGGGTGCCAGGCGTGGACGTTGCGTCATCCACCACTTCCTGGGACACGCCGGTCAGGGAGATGTTGTTGAACCTGACGAGCAGGGGAATCGCGTCGCTGCCGTTGGTCAAAAACGCCCGGCCGCCCTCGAGGTAGGCATGGACCGAGCCATCGGTGTGCTTCACATCGAAGGTCTGGCGCAGCGGGCTCAGTTGGCTGTTCACAGGATCGAAATGCATGACCTCATCCTTGCCAAAGTCCGGATTACGCGGCTGCGCATGGAACTGCTTGTTAGGAATGTTCGCGGTGATATGAATGGCTGCGCGAGCATCATCAGCCGCCGACACCAGTGCAGGACTCAGGGCCGCAAGGGTCATCACGAACCGTATTTTTCTAAACATGCTTGATACCTTTTCAGAGTAACGAAACGAAGTGTTGACCACCTTGCGGCCCTTATTCGACCGGGTGCCCTACCCCACGCTTTTGGTCCTCACGGCGCAATGGCATCGAACACCATGTGCACCGTGCCGTAGTAGTCGCCGGGCTTATAGTCGTCAGCGGGCTTGATGGCGGCGATTTCCAATGGCACCTGGCGTCCGGGCCGGGCCTCGATGGCTGACACCACGTGGGCTGAATCCAGGCTCAACTCGACGTTGTTGAACCTCACCCGCAGGTCGATACGGTCACGGCCATTGGATAAGTAAGCCTCTTCGCCCAGGCGCGCACCGATGGCACCGTTGCTGTTCTTCACCTCGTAGGTCGCCCGCAACGGGCTGAGCTCGTTGGTGATGGTGCTGAACGGCAAGCGTTGTTCACGCTGGACCCACTGCGGGTCGAGGGGCAGTACATAGAAGTCGAGCGTCGGGATGGTCACGTAGAGTTCGAAGGTTTCCCGTTCGACCGCCCCCCACGCCGGGCTCCAGGGCCATATCAGAGCGGTCAATGCGAGGGGGCGTAGCAGTGTCTTGAACATATTGATTACCTGTGGCGTCAACGACGGTTCGGCGACGGCAACCGTCAACCCTTGATCTCGACGGCCTTGCTCTGGCCGCCCTCGATCAGCGTGAAGCGATATTCACGCCCCGCCTCCTTGTCGAACGAAAACGTGCGACCGGCCATGACGTGGTGCTTGGTGGTCGGCCGGCAGTCGTTTTCTTTCTTCGCGGCACAATCCTTGAACTCATCGATCACCAGAACGCTATTGCCGTTGTTGCGCATCAGGTAATGACTGGCGCTGTCATCGATCACGGTCTCGAAACGGGTGTTCTTGGGTCGTACAAAAAACACCGTGCCGTAGCCCGCCAGGACCTTGAGCCCCGCCGCCACACGTTCCTTTTTGTACTCTTCGCGCTCCTGCGCACTGATGGCAAACTCGTCCTCCGCTTCCGGCACCACCGGCACGAAACGCACCCGGAAGTAACGCTCCTTGTCGCGGTTGCCCATGAACAGCAACCTTGTGCCCTGCATGCCGTTGGCCGGCACGATCAGCCGCGCCGGGCTGGCCATCAGGCCGTCCTTGGCCATGGCGCTGGCCTGGTTCTGCAACGGCACTTCCTGATACGTACCGTCCTCGTTGTAGATCATTTCCAGGATGTTGACCTTGACGAATGCCGTGGAGGTGCCGCCGTTGAACACCCGTTTCATGTAGGTGCTTTTGTCGCCTTCGAGGTAGTCGTAGACCACCCCGACACCAATCTGCGGCCCGGCCTGGGCCACGCCGCAAAACAGATAGAACCCAACCCATGCCCATAGATGTTTCATCACTTCTTTAACCTCATGCATTAAACGTAACTCACTGAACACAGCTGGCCTTAAGGCCACTCAGACTTCCGAATCCCAGATCACCGTGACGTTGCCGGTATAGGCCTTGGCACCGCTGTCCAGCATCTCTTCGACGCTGTTGCGGGCCACTTCAAAGTGCAGGGTGCCCGGCCGGCGATCGACATAGAAACCTGGCTGGAACAGTTCGGTACCGCTGCCGTCACGCAGTAACCGGCGACGGTTGACCGGTTGCCCGACGGCATCGGTCAAACCTTCAGGCAGGCTGACGCTGACCTCCACCGGCACGGCATGACCGCTACCAGCTTCGGAGATCGCGCAGGTATTGCCGCTGATGATTTGGCATTCGAGCGCCATCTTGAAACGGGAAGAGGCGGAGATATGGAAGCGTTGGTCACGGAACAACCGGGTTGGTGTGCGGCCGCTGTTCAGCCAGGATTGCCAGCCCTCCTGGGGCACCAGTTCGACCCGGTTGCCACCAGGGGGGACTTCGACCTTGAGGGTGTGCTCGACGTCGAGTTTGAAGTTGAGCGTAAGTGCTGAATCGTTGGGGAGCATGACATCGCCCATGTCAATGTCCTGCCCCGGCCCGACGCTATAGGTCAGTGATCCGGTGTATTGGCCGGAGGACATTTTCAGTGGGTTGGGGGTTCGCAGTTCGTAGGCAAAGTCCAGATAGCGGTAAGAAAAGCCAGGGATCAAATAATTGGCCCCTTTTGCACACACGCCCTCTACCGGGGTTTTCCAGAAGAAGGTGTAGTCTGTATTGGTATACAACCCTATACCGCTGTATCTACAAGGCGTGGGGGCATATACCCAACTAAGGCCGCTCCATAACCGTTGATGAGCGATCAAAAGCGACACGCCGCCACCTACCAAGTCGATGGCGTTACCAGAGAGTCGGTATGTCGAACCTATACCGGACCAGCGCACTTCAACGACCTCAGTTTCACCGGTCGCTGAATGGGTCACCTGTGTCGTGCGCCAAGTGGTAGGGAGTTTAAACATCGCGCCCTGTCGAGCATCCCCATGGTTGGCTTGAATAGGACTGGTCGAATTGAAGATAAAGGGCAACCGAATGCTGAACATCTTTGTTGCCCTGCATTCCGACGGATATTGTGCGCAGTAACCACTAATAGGCGTGGTATTGAGAAAAGTATTCTCATTGGGTTTCGATGGATCAGGCCTGAACAATGCACTGATGTCCTGGGTCAAGGCGTTGGCCGCAGGCACAAACGCAAACAACAACAGCGAGACCACGCTGCGCACTGCAACCGATAAGGGTTTCATTTTTACAACCTCATGCATCAAGACAGATCACTGCAAATAGGTGGTGAGCAATTCACCTGTGGGAGCAAGGCTTGCCCGCGATGCAGGCGCCCCAGTCTTCAGGTGAACGGCGTTATCGTTCATCGCGAGCAAGCTTTGCTCCCACGGATCTCATGAGCGCTGCTTCGTCCCAGCCTCGGCCAGCGTCGTATCGGCCAGGGTGTCGGGCGTGCAGCGCAAATCACCGATCATCAACACATCGCCTTCGCGGCCGGTGTTGTCCGGGTCGAGGCGGAACCGGCAAAACAACTCGTTGCCGTAGCGCACTTCCAGGGTGGGCGAGCCGGTATTCATTTCCATGGAGAAGAACCCGTCCACCTCGCTGATGCCGCGACTGGCGTGGTTGATCACGTGGTGGCCCCGAAGCGGCTGGCCCTGCCCGTCCAGCAAACGCCCGAGCACGGTCACGGTTTTCATCACGCTGATCTTGCGGTAGTCCACGCCGCCCTTATTCAGGTGATAACGGATGCGTGAAGGCTCGATGTTCGCCGCTGGCGGATGCACGCCGTCGAAGTCGAAGGTCACCATGCTGTTTTTATAAGCAGTGATGGGGACGAAGTTACGGCCCGGACGCAACGCGCTGCTGCCGCCGGTCAAGTCATCAGCGCGCAGGACGACATTGTCCAGATCGGTTTCCACATCGACGATCATGCCCGCGCCACGCCCTTGGGGCAGGCCGGTGAAGGCCGCTTTCTGGCCGCCCACGGCCACGGTGCTGCTCAGGTTCAGGCCGCCGGTGAGGTTGTCGTTATAGGACGAGCGCTGAATGAAACCGTCGCCGTAAAGCGAGTCGGTCATGAAGCTGGCGATGCCGGACAGGCCCACGCCATAGGTGTCGGCCAGCGCCGTGGCGGAGACGCTTTGCAGCACGTGGTCTTGCAGATTTCGGCGATAGGTCAGCGAGGCATTGTGGTCCCGATCGCCGTCCCGCGAGGTACGGGTGCCGAGGCTGCCCGACCAGTACTCACCCGGCCCGCCCAGGGCGACGCTAACGCTCAGGTCGACGCCGCGATTGCGCCGGTCGGCGGTACTCGAGGTGCCGGGGCGGTCGAACACTGAAAGCCGCCAGTTGGCATCGCTGCCACGCAGCTTGCCGCGCTGGGTCCAACCCAGGTCCAGGCCGGTGCCCTGGACATTACCCTCGCTGTAGGCCAGCCGTCCGTTGATGGAGGTCTTGTTGCTCAAGCGATGGTTGACCGACAGCGACGAGTTGCTGGTATGGCCGACGAACACATTGCGCTGACGGATACGGGTGCCATCCGGCAGGGTTTCATAGGTGTTGCGGGTGTCCAGCCAACTGCGGTTGTGGCTGGCCACCACGCTGCCATTGCCGTAACTGTACAGGCCTTGCAAGTCCATGCCGGTGCCGTACTGCTGGGTTTGATAGACGTTGGCGTACAGGCTGGTGTTGCCCGCCAGCGTCCAGTCCACCGAGGTGCCCACTTGCAGTTTGTCCTGCACCTGACGCGTGGAAGCGCCCAGGATCACTCGGGGATGCAACAGGTAGCTGAGGCCGATGCCCGCCGTCGTGAACCCCGAGGGCTGGTCTTCCCAGTTGCTCCAGAGCCTGGTTTCGCGCCCGGCGAACAGGTTGTAGCGCCAGCGATCCTCGGCGTTGCTCCAATTGCTGGGTTTGTAGACCAGTTCCTGGCTGGTGGCGGTGGTTTGCCCGTCCTCGATCAGCCGCACTTCCACTTCATAGATACCGCCGGGCAAGGGCCGAGTGTCCAGACTCTGCAAGCCGGAGGCGACCGCCTGGGTATTGATCAACAGGCCACTGCGGTAAATCTCCACCGACGCCTGGCGGCTGGCGGTGACATAAATGGGGTAGACGCTGGGTTTGGGATTTTCGATCGCCAGGCTGTCGGAGCTGCCGTACATCACCCCCAACGCGGTGTCCGGGTTGGCGCCGAACGAACGGATCTGCCGATTCAAGCCGTCGGAGCTGGGCGTGAAATAACCCAGGCGGAAAAAAGTCCCTTCCATCTCTCGTTGGGTGTAGAGCTCATGGACGGCGTGGTACAGCTTGTCGTCCGGCCCGCCAAGACGTGAAAGCTGAAGGTCCAGCGACTGGCTCCAGTTGCCCACGCTGGAACTGGCGTTGAGGCCATAACGCCCGCCTGTGTCCTGCTCTTGGCCACCGTTGATATTCAGTTGGTTGTTGAAGATCAGACCGAGACTGCCGCCTTCCGGTTGATCGTAATAGCGCTTGATTTCGGTGCCTCGTTCCACGTCCCGGGTCAGGATCGACACCAATGAATTTTCAAGGCTGTAATGCACGGCCAGCAGCCCTGACGGACAGCGGCCTTCACAGGCGCCCAATACTTGTCCTTGTTTGAGATGCTGTGCCCATTGCTCGCGCTCGACAGCTTTTATCGTGCTGTCCTGCGTGTCGGTGAAGTCAAGCAGGGTAATACGATCATCCCGCGTCAAGACCACCATGGCTTCGCCGAGGTACTGTTGATTGAGTTCAATACGAACCGCCAGAGGCACATCGAAGAAGTGCGATTCAAACTCCGCCGGCAGGCCCTTGGCCTGGGACAGCAGGCTTCTCGGTGTCGTACCGGGGGCAGTCGGCGCGGCCAATGCATTCGCGCACAACAATAGCGCGAGCGCACCCGCGATGGGCGTCATCGGGAACATCAACGAATTCTCATAATCTGCGAGCGATCAGGGTGTTTCAGGTGCTGGCCGCCCGGCTGGGGAGCGCCGGACGGCCTGCGGCAATGCCCGTGGAATGAGCTGAAACTCACCGGGCATCGACGGGCATCACGGGCGCGGCACGGCGTCGAAGATCACGGTCATGTCGGCGGTGTACAGGCCGTTCTGGGTAGCCAGGGGTGTGGCTGCGGCGATGGTCATGTCAGCCTGGGTGCCAGGCGTGGACGCTGCATCGTCGACCACTTCCTGAGCGATGGCGGTCAGGGTGACGCCATTGAAGTTGGTGGTCAGGGCAATGGAGTCACGACCGTTGTACAGCGCCGCCGGGCCACCCTCGATGTAGGCGTGGACCGAACCTTCGGTGTTCTTCACGTCGAAGGTCTGGCGCAACGAAGTCAAGGTGCCGCTGACCGTGTTGTAGCTCATGATTTCATCCTTACCGAAGTTCGGGTCACGTGGCTGCACGTGGAACTGCTGGGTCGGGATGTTCGCACTGATGTGGATCGCGGAGCGTGCATCATCGAGCGCGAATGCCAGCGAAGAGCTCAGGGCGGCGGCAGTCAGGGAAGCGGCGGTTACGAATTGTTTGAGCATGGTTAACACCTGTTCCTAGCAATCAATAAAAAAAGAAGGGTTGAGGACCTGGCCAAACAACAGCCCGGCGTGACCCTCAACGCCGGAGCATGATCAACTCTCTTTAATTAAAAATAAGCAGGCACATTCCCACAGGCGTGTAGTAAATCCAGCACACGAAACGAAGAAAAAGACGCAACTTTTTATGAAGTAAAAGCTTGGATGTAAGAAACAACTGACATTGAATTTATTAAACGTTAAAACGAGCAGACGCCCAGACGTCTATCTCTTGAGAGCCCGGTCGTGGCGCTGGGTGAGCGGCGGATGCGCATTGAAGCCAGCCAGCGCACATTGCGCCGCCCTGATTGTCCCCATAAATCCATGACGCGGTGTATAACCTGCGGCATGCACTGCAAAAGCCACCTGTCCCGGAGTCAAGCCAATGACTGAAGTCGACCCAAACACCATTCACCGTGTCAGCCACGAGATCAAACGCCGTCGCCTGCAAGTGCTGCGGGTTGAGGACCTGACCCCACGCATGCGCCGTATCACCGTCGGCGGGCCGGAACTGGCCGGGTTCGTCAGCCTCGGCACGGACGATCACGTGAAGCTGCTGTTCCCGCAGAACGCCGAGGAACACGCCGCCCTGGAAAACTTCAATCCCAGCGCCGGCAAGGCCCAGGGCCCGATGCCCGAGATGCGCGACTACACCCCGCGCCGCTACGACCTGAACACCCTGGAGCTGGACATCGACTTCGTGCTCCACGGCGACGGCCCTGCCGCGACCTGGGCGGCCCAGGCAACGCCCGGGCAATACCTCCACATCGCCGGACCACGGGGCTCGATGATCGTGCCGGACATCTTCGACAGCTACCTGCTGATCGGCGACGAAACCGCCCTGCCCGCCATCGCCCGCCGCCTCGAAGGCCTGGCGCCCAACCGGCGTGCCCTGGTGGTGGTGGAAGTGGAGAACGGCGCCGAACAGCAAGTCCTCCAGAGCCCGGCGCAGGTACACGTGATCTGGGTACTGCGCGAAGGCCGCCAGAACACCCTGCTGGCCACCGTGCAACAGCTGCAAATACCCGGCGGCAAGCTGTACGCCTGGGTCGCGACCGAAAGCAAGGTGTCGCGGCAGATTCGCAAGGTGTTGCTGGAAGACAAAGGCCTGGACCAAGACTTCGTGAAGGCCGTGGGTTACTGGAAGGCGGACGGCAGCGACGACGAATGAGGGGCCGTTCACTGGCCCCTGCGCCACGCGAACCTGTCATCCGTCGCTCATGGCGGCGGAACCTTGGCTACAGCATGCGCAGCCGGATGTCGGTCACGTAGTAGTCATTGCCCACGCCACTGGCTTGGTGACTGTTCACATGCAGCTCGATGTCCCGTGCAGTCGAGTAGAATTCGCCCCTGAGCACTTGCCAGGTGGTGGTTGCCAAGGTGACAACCGTACTGATACGTCCATGGGTTTTCGTCGCGAGCGACAGGCTGGGCACCGCATCGGACGTGTTCGCGTGGCGTCGTGCGTCGAGGCTGAATTCGTAGCGTGCGCCTATCCGCAGACCGGTGTAGCCCTTCCATAACACAATCCCGGCAGAACTGTCGGTATAGGTTCCATTGCCCAGGAGTGTGCGTCCACTCTCATCCTGACCAAACTTCCAATCCCGCGAATCCTGCGCCGCCGGTCCAGCACGCCATCCATTCCAGTTAGTGTTTTCGAATCTGGACACGTCATCCAGGGGCAGCGGAGTTACCAGATAAGTTCGTATTGGAAAGGCGATGGCCTGGCTTTTATCGACGCTGCGATTGAACGTCACGTGCAGGATAAGCTTAAGGTCCGAGCCGTTGCGCAAGCGATTGATCTGGGTCCGCGGCAGCGGTACCGACAGACCCGCGGTCACCTCCCCGGCGCTCAACGGCTTCGCGGTGTACAGATCAATATTGAAGTCCAGGCCGTTCAAGTCAGTCCCTTCAGCGTGCAACCACACGCACTGGCCTGCGGCGATCAGCGGCCAGGGCTCCACGGTAACGCGGGAGCCTGAGGCGAAGCTGTCGATGTTGAACTCAGTACCCTCACCGCCATTGGCGGCATCCACGATCAAGGGTTTGGGCAACTGCGCATCGGGAAGCTCCAGCACGGTTAATGTCAGGGGCGGCGACGGTGGCCAGGTCACATCTCGCGTCACGGTGTAGATGACCGTCACCGGCTTGCCCAAACAGTAGGCCACCAGCTCGGTCGGCAGATCGATCGGCTTCTCACCCACAGTGCCCACCTCCACCGGCGTGGTAGTGTGCGAGCCGCCCTCCGGCGTGCCATGCCCGGCCCAGATCACGCTCACTTTGTCAGTGCTCAGCATGCCCTGGTAGTGCGGCACCAGCGCGGTCAGTGTACCGGCGGCATTGATCGGATTGAGCACACCGTCTCGGGCCTCCATGATGCGTGGCGGCGGCAACGCCAGTGCAGCACCGACGACGGTCGCTATTGCAGTTCTTGAAGAGCCCACGGGTGTGGTGCCCCTCAACAACCTGTATGACACGTGCACGGTACTGTCCGGGAAGACCTTGTCGTTAGGGATCTGCAGCACGCAGGCCTTTTTCTGCCCCAACTCATCCACCTCGACAATACCCGTCACGGGCACCACGATCTCCGGCTGGCCCATGACTTTTGCCGTATAGGTCGCCTCGATGACGTCCCCCGGCATAAAACGCGGGTCGCTGGTCAGGATGATCAACGACAATGGGTTGGGCCCCAGTTTTTCGAGTTCAATGAGGCTTGGGTCGTCGCCGGCCTCGCTCAGGACTTCCCGTGGAATCGGCGCCGGCAGTCTTTGCCCGGCCTTGTCCACATCCACTATTTGCACGGCCGACCAAACGTTGTCGAGATCCGGGCTGTTAAAGAGTTGGTCTCTGACAGTGAAGGAAAACATGAACTGCGGATCGTCGACCAGATCGGCGCTGGTGACGTCGAAACATATCCGGGTAGGCGTCGCCGAGCCGTGGTTTGGCGGGGCGGGGGCCTGGGTTGCATCCACCTTGTGAAATACGTCACGGCCATTACAGTTGAGCCGGATTTCGTCATAGGCCCGGCAATAGGGGTATTCCACGCAGACCGTGGCACTAACGAAGCCCGGGCCCACACCGTTTTTGATTTCGTCCGGCAATAGCAACACCAGTTCCGAATGCCCGGGCTCACCCGGTGACCTGTCCTGGTTGCCCGGCCGGATGCTGTTGTACAGGATCTCCAACGGCGGGTAGGAGGTTTCCGGGTTCGCACTGGGGCGTGTCACAGTGAAAGTCAGTCGATTGACCATGCCAGGCAACAATTTGCCGTGTGGAATGTACAGCGTGACATCGTCATTGACACCCTGAGTCTGCTTACTGGCCAGCGCCTCCTCACCATTGAGGTTGATCGAAACAGTGTCGTTTGGCTGCTGCCCCAGATAAGCTTCCACCAAGACTTCGCAGCCGAAAGGCAGCGGGTTATAAAGGTGGATGGGGACACCGTACTTGGCGCCTTGCACGGGCTCCGTGGCGCCGGGCAATCTGGGTGGGTACAACAATATGGTTGAATCCGCCGTTTTCGATGAGTCGCTCATGAGTAGTCCCCGCCTGATGAAAAAGATAAACCGAGGCTCTATCAGAGCTCGAATGCACGCAGCGGCCTACTGTCAGAGTTGACAGATATGGACTGGTTTTAGACGAGCGGTTGGACGGGTGTCGATGGTGTCAATCACCTTGCCGATTCCGGCCGGATAATCAATTGTTTTGCCGACATTCCTCCCAGGTACCCCGCCCCATGCTTTTCCTGATCGCCTACATCAGCAGCGTCGTGCTGATCAACTTCGCGTTTTCCGCCGCGCCGCACCTGGACATCATCTGGTCGGCCTGGGGTGGCCTGGTGTTTATCCTGCGCGACATGGTGCAGACCCGTTTCGGTCACGGCGCTATCGCGGCGATGCTGGTGGCGCTGGTGTTGTCCTATGTCACCTCGGACCCGACCATTGCCCTGGCCAGTGCCACGGCGTTCGCGGTGTCCGAGTGCATTGACTGGCTGGTGTTCACGATCACCAAGCGCCCACTCCATGACCGGTTGTGGATCAGTTCGGCCCTGAGCATCCCCCTGGACACCTTCATTTTCTTCGGCATGATCGATGCCCTGACACCGGCCGTTGTGATCACCGCGCTGCTCTCGAAATTCGCCGGCGTCACGGCAGTGTGGCTGATCATGGCCTGGCGTTTACGCAGACAGGCCGTCACCGGCTGAAGCCAAAACCTGCGGTTCATGTAAAATGCCGCGCTTTCTCCCCATGGGAAGCTCGCCCGGCGCGCGACCCTCGATGCTCCGCTCCTGTTTGAGGACCTTCAGATGACCCGTATCGGAACTCCATTGTCGCCCACCGCGACCCGCGTTTTGTTGTGTGGCAGCGGTGAGCTGGGCAAGGAAGTGGTAATCGAATTGCAGCGCCTGGGCGTTGAAGTGATTGCCGTGGATCGCTACGCCAACGCGCCAGCCATGCAAGTGGCCCATCGCAGCCATGTGATCAACATGCTCGATGGCGCGGCCCTGCGCGCGGTGATCGAGGCCGAGAAGCCGCACTTCATCGTGCCGGAAATCGAAGCCATCGCCACCGCCACGCTGGTGGAACTGGAAGCTGAAGGCTTCACCGTGATCCCCACCGCCCGCGCCGCGCAACTGACCATGAACCGCGAAGGCATCCGGCGCCTGGCCGCCGAAGAGCTGGGCCTTCCGACCTCGCCGTACTTCTTCGCCGACACCGTGGAAGACTACCGCAAGGCCGTCGAAACCCTGGGCTTCCCCTGCGTGGTCAAGCCGGTGATGAGTTCCTCGGGCAAGGGCCAGAGCCTGCTGCGTAGCGCCGATGACGTGCAGCAAGCCTGGGACTACGCCCAGGAAGGCGGCCGTGCCGGCAAGGGCCGGGTGATCATCGAAGGCTTCATCGATTTCGACTACGAAATCACCCTGCTCACCGTGCGCCATGTCGGCGGCACCACCTTCTGCGCACCGGTCGGCCACCGCCAGGAAAAGGGCGACTACCAGGAATCCTGGCAGCCCCAGGCCATGAGCCCGGTGGCCCTGGCTGAATCCGAGCGCGTGGCTAAAGCCGTGACCGAGGCCCTCGGTGGTCGCGGCCTGTTTGGCGTCGAGCTGTTCATCAAGGGTGATCAGGTGTGGTTCAGCGAAGTCTCGCCGCGTCCCCACGACACCGGTCTGGTGACGCTGATTTCCCAGGATCTGTCGCAGTTCGCCCTGCACGCCCGCGCCATCCTCGGCCTGCCGATCCCGCTGATCCGCCAGTTTGGCCCATCGGCCTCGGCGGTGATCCTGGTGGAAGGTCAGTCGACTCAGACCGCTTTCGCCAACCTCGGCGCCGCCCTGAGCGAACCGGACACCGCCCTGCGCCTGTTCGGCAAACCGGAAGTCAACGGTCAGCGCCGCCTGGGCGTAGCCCTGGCGCGAGACGAGTCCATCGAAGCCGCCCGCGCCAAAGCGACCCGGGCTTCCCAGGCCGTCAAGATCGAGCTGTAAGAGCCCAAGGCTGAGCACAATCCTTGTGGTGAAGGAATTTTATCTCTGGCAAGGGGATTTATCTCTGGCAAGGGGATTTATCCCCGTTGGGCTGCGAAGCAGCCCCTCTAAAAGCCAATGTGTTTTTCCTGACACACCCTGGAGCTTGATTTGGGGCTGCTTCGCAGCCCAACGGGGATAAATCCCCTCGCCACAAAGGCTTGTTGTGTTCACAAAAGCCAGTGTGAAATCGAGGTATTAAAAAAGGCGACACCCGCAAAGGTGTCGCCTTTTTCATGAGCGCCGGTTTTGCTTAATCCGGCAGTTTATAGGCAATCACATAATCACCCTGTTTGGTCCCCAGGGAACCATGACCCCCTGCAACAACCAGCACATATTGCTTGCCGTCCTTGCCGGTGTAGGTCATCGGCGTGGTCTGGGCGCCCGCTGGCAGGCGGCCTTCCCACAGTTGCTTGCCGTTTTTCACGTCATAGGCACGCAGGTACTGGTCGAGGGTACCGCTCAGGAACGCCAGGCCGCTGGCGGTGGTGAAGGCGCCGCCCAGACTCGGTACGCCCATGCTCAGCGGGATCGGTACCGGCGAGCTGTCACGCACAGTGCCGTTCTTGTGCATCCACAGGGTTTTGTTGTTGGTCAGGTCGACTGCCGCGACATAACCCCAGGCCGGTGCCTGGCAGGGCAGCCCCATTGGCGAAAGCAACGCTTCGAGAATCACGCCATACGGCGCGCCCTTGTTCGGCTGCACGCCTTCGGTTTCGCTCTTGCGACCCGGACCGCCGGCCACTTCCGCCGCCGGGACCAGTTTGGATTTGAACGCCATGTAGCTCGGGTTGACGAAGGCGATCTGGCGCACCGGGTCCACCGAAATACCGCCCCAGTCAAATACGCCGAAGTTACCTGGGTAGACGATCGAGCCTTGCAGCGACGGCGGCGTGAACATGCCTTCGTAGCGCAGCGACTTGAAGTCGATCCGGCACAGCATCTGGTCGAACGGGGTCACGCCCCACATGTCACGTTCTTCAAGGACCGGCGGCACGAAGTTCAGGTCAGACATCGGCTGGGTCGGTGAGGTGAAGTCGCCCTCTACCGCGCCTTGCGGCACCGGGATCTCTTTGATCGGCACGATCGGCTGACCATTGCTGCGGTCCAGCACGTAGATGCTGCCCTGCTTGGTCGATGCCAGGACAGCCGGCTTCACGCCATCGGCGGTTTTCAGGTCCATCAGGGTCGGTTGACCGCCGACGTCCATGTCCCACAGGTCATGGTGGGTGAACTGGAAGTACCAGCGCACCTTGCCGGTGGCGATGTCCAGCGCGGTCAGGCCGGCAGCGTATTTCTCCGATTCCGGAGTCCGGAAACCACCGAACTGGTCGGGCGTCTGGTTACCCATCGGCAGGTAGAGCATGCCGAGTTTTTCATCGACGGCGAACATGGACCACATGTTCGGCGAGTTGCGGGTGTAGGTCTGGCCTTCGGCAATCGGCGTGGTGTCGTCCGGGTTACCGCTGTCCCAGTTCCACACCAGCTCGCCGGTGTGCACGTCGTAGGCACGGATGACCCCGCTTGGCTCGTCGGTGGAGACGTTATCGGTGACGTGGCCACCGATCACCACCAGGTTCTGGGTGACCGCCGGTGGCGAGGTGGAATAGTAACCGCCGGCCGTGAAGCCGCCGATGTTGGCGGTCAGGTCGACCTGGCCTTTGTCACCGAAGTCTTCACACATCTTGCCGGTGTCGGCGTTCAGCGCGATCAGGCGCGTGTCGGCGGTCGGCAGGAAGATCCGCCGCGGGCACACGGTACTCGCTGGCGTGGTGCTGGCCGCGCCGGTCGGGCTTTGCTCGGCGGAGGTGTACACCGCGTCATCGTGATAGGTCACGCCACGGCAGGTCATGTGGGCCCAGCCCTTGAAGTTTTCCGCTTTCTGCGTGGAAAGCTTCGGATCGAACCGCCAGATCTCCTTGCCGGTTTCCGGCTCCAGGGCAATCACCTGGCTGTGGGGCGTGCACACGTAGAGCATGCCGTTGACTTTCAGCGGTGTATTTTCCGCCGTGGTCTCACCCGGGTCATTCGGCCCTGGCAGGTCGCCAGTGCGATAGGTCCAGGCCGGTTCCAGCTTGCTGACGTTCTCGGGGGTAATCTGCGCCAGGGGCGAATAACGGTCACCATGGGCACTGCGGCCGTAGGAGTTCCAATCCCCGTCCGGCATCGCCGGTGCGGTGTTGGTCATGCCTGGCACGCTGTCACGGTCCAGTTGGCCCTTGATTTCACCCGGACTGGTGAACTGGCTGGCGAGCGCGGTGATACCGGCAATGACTACGGCGGCGCCCAAGGCACGGGAGCCCATGGGCGAGGCGTCGGGGGTCAACAGCGGACGGCGGAACCACGGCAGCAACATGACGATGCCCAAGGCAAACAGCATTGCCAGACGCGGCACCAGTTGCCACCAGTCCAGGCCCACTTCCCACAGCGCCCACACCGTGCTGGCGAACAGCACCAGCGCGTACAGGCCCAGGGCCGCACGCCGCGCCATGATCAGCAGCACGCCGGTCAGCGCCAGGCCGATACCGGCCAGCAGGTAATACAGCGAACCGCCAAGCGTGCTCAGCTTGATTCCCCCCGCCAACAGGGCCAGGCCCATCAATAGAAGCAGAATGCCGAGCAGGCTCGGTAGCAGACGGCTTCGACTCATAGCACCCTCAGTGCTCATAGTGTGATTCTCCGTGAGGTTTTAAGGAGTCCCGCGCAAGTAGTCACTGTAGATGACGATCTTGAGGGGGCATGGTTCAGTTGAAAAAGGCAATTGGGTTGAAGCGATTGCTGTGGGAGCGGGCCTGCTCGCGAAAGCGCTGTATCAGCCGACTTGTATGCCGGATGTGAAATCGTCTTCGCGAGCAAGCCCGCTCCCACAGTTTTTTTGTGGCATTGACTAGAACGACGACTGAATCTTGATCCCGCCAATCAGCGCGTCATCGACCTTGTCTACACCGCCCGGATGGCGGATGTACTGCAGGTTCGGGCGCACGGTCAGCCAGTTCGTCACGTGAACGCCGTAATACAACTCGGCGCTGTACTCGGTGTCCTGGGGTGGCAAAAAGGCCGGATTGTCGTAATCCTGGATGGCGCGGGCCTGGTTGGTGGCCTCGGCGTTCTTGCGGTAAGCCGGGTTGACGTGAACCCGGGCCAGGGCAAAACCGATGTCATCCCTGGCCCGGGCGTCGAACAGCCCCTTGTAGACGAGACCGGCCTGGACATAGTTGTCGATGGCGTTGGTTTTCTTGTCGTGCATCGTGGCATTGGCGAACACACTCAGACCGCGGGAATGGTCACTGGCGACGCTGGTCAGTTGCTGTTGCGCCCCCAGCCACACGCCATGCTTGCTCGACGCGCTGCGATACGCCTCGCCGCTCAGGGCGGCCGGCTGGCCGTTGCGATCCTTGTAGGCGTCGGTGGCGTGGGCACTGCTGTAGCAATAACCGGCGCGGTATTCGCCCGGCAGACCATTGAGCTTGGGCGACCACACCAGCTCCACCGGCACGACGGCACCCTGGGTGCCGCTGCCGCTGAGCTTGAAGCCGTTACCGGTTTCCAGGTTCGACGGGTTCTGTTCATAGGCCCCGATCTGGGCGTACAGCTCAGACGTGAGGTGATACTTGACCCGCAGCGCCCATTGGCTGACCGGCCAGTTGTACCAGATGCCGCCCACCCAGTTACCCACTTGCGAGCCGCAGAACGCCAGGTTCTGGAAATCGCAGGGAAAGCTGTTGAAATCCTCGCCCTCACCGAAACGGCCGGCCTTGATATCGAGCCGGTCATCGAAAAATGCCTGCTGATACCACATCTGCGTCAGCCGCCAGGTCTGGCCACGGCCCCAGACTTCCTGGGCGGAAGTGAAACCGCCAACACGCGGGTCGTTGATCCGGTCGTTGCTGATGTTATTGCCGCTGCGCTCGGTGACCGTCAGTTGAAACTCGGCGGCGTGCCAACCGAGGATTTTCTGCAGGTCCAGGTGCGTGCCGAAGGCGAACTGGTCACTGTAGCGAGCGGTGCGGTCATGGTTGTAGCCGCCGTGCAGGTTGCTGCCCATTTCGCCGGTGTAATCGAACTTGAAGTCGTAGCCTTTTTCCGCAAGTTCGCTTCGCGTGCCGTTCCAGTCACCCAGCATCCAGGGCGAGTCGCTGTCGAACGCGGGAGTGGCCTGAGCGCCGGTGGCAATGCCCAGGGCGCCAAGGCTGACCATCAGGTGAAAGGTTTTTCTGGCGGCAATACGGCGCCGGACAGCGCTGTCTTGCAAGGTCTGAACATCGAACATAAGAGAAGGAATTCTTGATCTTTTTTAGGGGATTCACTGAACGCCGAGGCTTTGGCACGGCAGAAGAAGCGTTTCAGCTGGCGGCGCAAGGATAATGTCCTGTTACAAATAGAGAAAGGGCTTTTACTGACATGGATCATTTCGGATTTGGTAACAGTGCGCTATGGCTCCTCGGTCTCACTCCCAACGGCGAAGGCTATGCTTCCACCACGCGGGCACCTCGGCTAAGGTGCGCGGCTTTACACCTCTTTGCGCGAAGGCCTCCCATGACCGAATCCAATAACAACCCGCTGCACGGCGTGACGCTGGAGCAGATCCTCAACGCCCTGGTGCAGCACTACGAATGGTCGGGTCTGGCCGAGCGCATCGACATTCGTTGCTTCAAGAGCGACCCAAGCATCAAGTCGAGCCTGACCTTTTTGCGCAAGACGCCGTGGGCGCGGGAGAAAGTCGAGCGGCTGTACATCAAGCTGATGCGCACCAAACGACCGGTCTGAGCCATGGGCATGGATATCCGCCGGCGCCCCGCACTGCGACAACGCTTCGTGTCAGTGGCGGCACTGTTGGGCTGGGCGGGGTTGAGCATCCAGTTGTACCTGATCCTGCTCGGCCGCTGGGAACTGGGCGCAAGCTTGCTGGGCGGCCTGGTGAACTTTCTCAGTTTCTTCACCGTGCTGACCAACACCCTGGTGGCCGTGGTGCTGACCTGGGAGCTGATCCAGCGAGAATCAGCGGCCCGGCGCTGGTTCCTGCAGCCGGGAGTCAGCAGCGGCATAACCGTGAGCATCGCCCTGGTCGGCCTGGCCTACAACCTGCTGCTGCGACATTTGTGGCAGCCCGAAGGCTGGCAATTTGTGGCCGACGAATTGCTGCACGACGTCATGCCGTTGCTGTTCATGACCTACTGGTGGTTCTGCGTGCCCAAGGGCACCTTGCGCATGAAGCACATCGGGCTGTGGATGATTTACCCGGTGGTGTACTTCGCCTGGCTCCTGCTGCGGGGGGAATTACTGGCGGCGTACCCCTACCCTTTCATGGACGTGGCGAACCTGGGTTATCCACAGGTGTTCATCAATGCCGGGGGGATATTGGCGGGGTTCGTCGGGATTGCACTGGGGGTGGTGGGTTTGGATCGATGGCGTCGCTGAAATAAAGGTTTTTGGGAGCAGTTTTCTGTGAAAGCCAAACCTGTGGGAGCAAGGCCTGCCCGCGATGAACGATCACGCAGTCCACCTGGAGACCTGGGTGCCTGCATCGCGAGCAAGCTTTGCTCCCACAGGTATGTGCCCCTACAGGTATGTGCCCTACAGAGTTTTGTATGCACACACGGGTATCAGCGCCTCACTGGCAACATC
This sequence comes from Pseudomonas hefeiensis, assembly GCF_030687835.1. Lineage (NCBI taxonomy): Bacteria > Pseudomonadati > Pseudomonadota > Gammaproteobacteria > Pseudomonadales > Pseudomonadaceae > Pseudomonas > Pseudomonas hefeiensis. The sequence goes on along the minus strand of NZ_CP117449.1, from coordinate 1,262,974 downwards.
CACACCAACCCACTGGCCTTGGCCCTTTCATGACACAGCGCCAGAACCCCGCGTCGTTCGTCATTGTCCATCCGGCTCCACCGGGTGATTTCCGCCACGGTGCGCTGACAACCGGTGCAGATGTCGTCCTCGTCCAGCGCGCAGATGTTCACGCAGGGCGAAGGAACCGGGCGTTCGGGCGGGTTCATTGTTCTTGCTCGGCCAGGTCGCGGGCGTAGCGCTGCGCGTTGTGGACGTAGTGCGCCGCGCTGGCCTCGAGCATCTTCTTCTGGGCTTCGGTCAATTCCCGCACAACCTTGCCGGGAGAACCCATCACCAGCGAACCGTCAGGAATCTCCTTGCCTTCGCCGATCAGCGAGTTCGCGCCAATGATGCAATTCCTGCCGATCTTCGCACCGTTGAGGATCACCGCATTGATGCCGATAAGGCTGTAGTCCCCCACCGTGCAACCATGAAGCATGGCGTTATGGCCGATGGTTACGCCGGTGCCGATGGTCAGCGGGAAGCCCATGTCGGTGTGCATCACCGTGCCATCCTGCACATTACTGTTTTTGCCGATCAGGATCAGTTCGTTATCGCCACGCAGCACGGCGTTGAACCAGACATTGGCGCCTTCTTCGAGGCGGACCTTGCCCACCAGTGTGGCGTTGGGGGCAACCCAGCTCTGTGGGTGGGTTTCGACACGGGCATCACCCAGGCGGTATTTCATGAGGATCCTCGGGGCTTCAGGTATTGATGAAAGTCTTGGGCGGTGTGTGCAGGTCGATGCCGGCGTCGTACAGCAGGTTGACCAATTCGACGACCATGATCGCCGTCAGGCCCCAGATCTTGTACTCGCCAAAACGATAGCTGGGCACGTACCAACTGCAGCCCTGGTAGTCGATGCGGTGAGTGTGCTCGCGCGGATCCTTGCGAAAGAACTCCAGCGGTACGCTGAACACCGCAGCGATCTCGGCATCGTTGGCCCGGTATTCGACGTAATCCGGAATCACCCCGACATAAGGCGTGACCTTGATGCCGTGCAGCGAGATCAACGGGCTGAGGGGGCCGATCACTTCCACCAGACCGGGGGGCAGGCCGATTTCTTCTTCGGCTTCGCGCAAGGCGGTGAAGATCAGATCCGGGTCCTCCGGGTCGCGGCGCCCGCCGGGGAAGGCCACTTCGCCACCATGGGTCGAAAGCCCGCTGGCACGCAAGGTCAGGACCAGTTCCGGCTCGTCACTGCGGGTAATGGGCACCAGAACCGCCGCTTCAGGGAAACGTCGGTCAGTCTCCAGATCACGTGGGGTATGGTTGCTTACTCGATGCAGTAGCTCGTCCAGCATGAGACTTCTCGATTTATTCGCTACCTTGCATCATGCACCAATCAGGCAAGCCGCCCAACCCCCGCACCACGACGTGTCGCGAAACGACAACTTGCCGACAGCCGCCCGCAGACGCCAAGATAGGCGCAGCATTCAGGAACCCAAGCATGAAATTCTGCAGCCAGTGCGGTAACCCGGTAACCCAGCGTATCCCCGAAGGCGACTCGCGCCTGCGCTTTGTCTGCGATACCTGCCACACCATTCACTACCAGAACCCCAATATCGTGGCCGGTTGCGTGCCGACCTGGGGCAGCAAAGTGCTGCTGTGCCGGCGTGCCATCGAGCCGCGGCGCGGCTACTGGACATTGCCGGCAGGCTTCATGGAGAACGGCGAAACCGTCGAGCAGGCCGCCGTGCGCGAGACCGCCGAAGAAGCCTGCGCCCGCGTGCGCAACCTGAGCATTTATACGCTGATAGATGTTCCGCATATCAGTCAGGTGCATGTATTCTTCCGCGCCGAACTGGTGGACGAGGATTTCGCCGCCGGGCCCGAGAGTCTGGAAGTGAAACTGTTCGACGAAGCGGACATTCCCTGGGACGAGCTGGCTTTTCGGACGGTGGGCCGTACCCTAGAATACTTCTATGCTGACCGGCGAACCGAGGACTACCCGGTGCGATCCGAATCGATCCCGCCGCTGGCCCAGCCTGCCAATACATAAAAATCCATATAGCCGCGACACCTCTAGGGATATCGTTTCAATGCGCTGGTTGCTTGTCCTGTTCTGCTTGTCGTTCGCCGCGGTGTCCCAGGCTTCTGCGGTGGGAACCTACAACGGCAAGACCATCGAAAAAGTGCTGGTGCTCAAGTCCGCCCATCAATTGCAATTGATCAACGACGGCAAGCCACTGAAGACCTATCGCATTTCATTGGGCAAGGGCGCCAAAAAAGGCCCCAAGCTCATAGAGGGCGACAAGCGCACCCCTGAAGGTTTCTACTGGCTGGACTGGCGCAAGACCAGCGACCGCTTCTACCTGTCGATGCACATTTCCTACCCCAACATCAGCGACGCCGCCCGCGCCCGCCGCGAAGGCGTGGAACCTGGGGGCATGATCATGATCCACGGCACGCCTGATTCGGAAGAAAACCCTGAGCAGTTGTTCCACACCCTGGACTGGACCGATGGCTGCATTGCCATGCGCAATGTGGACATGCGCGAGGTTTGGAAGCTGGTGCCGGATGGCACGATGATCGAAATCCGCCCGTAGCGTCTGCGCCCATGCGGCAGGAGTTTCTTGTGGCGAGGGAGCGTGCTCCCGCTGGGCTGCGCAGCAGACCTTTGCCTGGCACACCGCGTTGTCAGGTTTTAGGGCCGCTTCGCGCCCCAGCGGGAGCAAGCGCCCTCGCCACAGTGGATTTGTGTGGACCACAGAATTTGTGATCGACACCAGCCCCTTGTGGGAGCAAAGCTTGCTCGCGATGAGGCCAACTGGCCCAACATCCATGTGACTGAACCACCGCCATCGCGAGCAGGCTCGCTCCCACATTTAATCTCCAGTGAACACAAAATTTATGTCCAACACGGAACCACTGTGGGAGCGGGCTTGCTCGCGAAAGCGGTGGGTCAGCTTGCATCAGTATTGGATGTGCCGCCGTCTTCGCCAGCAAGCTTTGCTCCCACAGATCTGATGGGTGTACGACCGGGAGAGCCAGGTCGGCTCTAAGGCCGCCTCGCGGTGGACGTTGATCTCGGGCGCCCCATTAACCACGCTGGCCGAACCTAGGCGAGGCACTGAGTGGTGGGGCAAGAGCGTTTTGCTTACTTTTGTATGGGCCGGCTTCCGGATTTTCAAAAGTGACCCGCCGTCAGGGCGGAACCCTAAGCAGCCGTGACCGCAGCAACGGATATACACACAAAACTCACACCCAATAAAAAACCCGCTGATCCACTCAGCGGGTTTTTTATTTAAGCGATTAAGCAGGAAAATCAAAAATCCTCCAACCGCCACACCTCATACGCCGGTGTCTCGTAGGGATGGCTGAGTTTCAGCGCCGCTACTACCGCACGGATCAGCTCATCGGTCACGACAAGCTCCACCTTCCACTCCTCAACCTGCTCGACCTGCCCCGCCTCGCCAATGAACGGCTGGCTGCCGTCCAAGGGGCGAAACTGGCCCAGGCCCAACACCTGCCAGGCGCAGTGGTCATAGTCGCCGATCCGTCCGCCACCGGCGGCGAATACGGCGCTTTTGACAACCTCCACGTGGCTGGCCGGGACGAAGAAGCAGAGCTTGTACACGCCCTTAGTTCACCCAGACGCGGGCGTTGCGGAACATACGCATCCATGGCGCGTCTTCGTTCCAGTCGTCCGATCGCCACGAGTTCTGCACCGCGCGGAATACGCGCTCGGGGTGCGGCATCATGATCGTGACGCGACCGTCGCGACTGGTCAGGCCGGTGATCCCGCGCGGCGAGCCGTTCGGGTTGGCCGGGTAGGTTTCGGTGACCTTGCCGTGGTTGTCGACGAACCGCAGCGACACGCAACCGGACAGATCGGCTTCGAGCAGTGCTTCTTCGTTTTCGAATTCGGCATGGCCTTCGCCGTGGGCGATCGCGATCGGCATGCGCGAACCGGCCATGCCCTGCAGGAAGATCGAGTTCGACTCCTGCACCTGGACCATCGCCACGCGGGCTTCGAACTGCTCGGAACGGTTACGCACGAAGTGCGGCCAGAACTCGCTGCCCGGGATCAGCTCGTGCAGGTTGGACATCATCTGGCAACCGTTGCACACGCCGAGGGTGAAGCTGTCGGTGCGTTCGAAGAAGCCCTGGAACGCGTCGCGGGCGCGGCTGTTGAACAGTGCCGACTTGGCCCAGCCTTCACCGGCACCCAGCACGTCGCCGTAGGAGAAACCGCCACAGGCGACCATGCCCTTGAAGTCGTTCAGGTCGACACGACCGGCGAGGATGTCGCTCATGTGTACGTCGATCGCGTTGAAACCGGCGCGGTCGAACGCCGCCGCCATTTCCACCTGACCGTTGACGCCCTGTTCACGCAGCACCGCCACTTGTGGGCGAATGCCTTTCTTGATGTAAGGCGCGGCCACATCGTGGTTGACGTCGTAGCTGAGCTTGGCGCTCAGGCCCGGGTTGTCTTCTTCCAGCAGCGCGTCGAATTCCTGCTCGGCACAATCGGCGTTGTCGCGCAGGCGCTGGATCTGGTAGCTGGTTTCAGCCCACTGGCGCTGCAACAGACGGCGCTGGCCCTCAAAGACGGTGTCGCCGTTGAAGGTGATGTTGATGTGTGCGTTGTTGATCGGCTGGCCGATCACCGAGACGCAGTCGGCCAGGCCAGCTGCGCTGAACTGGGCGAGGATGTCCGGGGTGGCGTCCTGGCGAACCTGGATCACCGCACCCAGTTCTTCGTTGAACAGGATGGCCGGGATTTCGGCGGTGGACTCGGCAACGCTGTCGAGGGTCAAGCTCAGGCCGCAATGGCCGGCGAAAGCCATTTCCACCACGGTGGTCAGCAGGCCGCCATCGGAACGGTCGTGATAGGCCAGCAGATGACCGTCGGCGTTGAGGCCCTGGATGACGGCAAAGAACGCCTTCAGGTCTTCGGCATCATCGACGTCTGGTGCTTGCGAACCGAGCTTGCCATGCACCTGGGCCAGGATCGAGGCACCCATGCGGTTCTGGCCACGGCCCAGATCGATCAGGATCAGGTCAGTGGTGCCCTTGTCCATGCGCAGTTGCGGGGTCAGGGTCTGACGGATGTCGGTGACCGGGGCAAAACCGGTCACGATCAGCGACAGCGGCGAGGTCACGCTCTTGTCCACGCCTTCATCGTTCCAGCGCGTGGCCATGGACATGGAGTCCTTGCCCACCGGGATGGTGATGCCCAGTTCCGGGCACAGCTCCATGCCGACGGCCTTGACGGTGTCGTACAGGCGGGCATCTTCACCCGGGTGACCGGCGGCGGACATCCAGTTGGCCGACAGCTTGATGTCGGAGATCTTGCCGATGCGCGAGGCCACGATGTTGGTCAGGGTCTCGCCAATCGCCATGCGGCCCGACGCCGGAGCGTCCAGCAGCGCCAGTGGCGTACGCTCGCCCATGGCCATGGCTTCGCCGGTGTAGACGTCGAAGCTGGTGGCGGTGACGGCAACGTCGGCCACCGGCACCTGCCACGGGCCGACCATTTGGTCACGGGCCACAAGGCCGGTGATGGTGCGGTCGCCGATGGTGATCAGAAAACTTTTGCTCGCCACGGCCGGGTGATGCAGGACGCGCTCGATGGAATCGGCGATGTCCAGGGTGGACGGGTCGAAGTCGTCGCCCAGCTCGGCTTCGCGAACAGCCGAACGGTGCATGCGCGGGGCTTTGCCCAGCAGCACTTCCAGTGGCATGTCCACCGGGCTGTTGCCGAAGTGGCTGTCGGTGACGGTCAGTTGCGGCTCGGCGGTGGCTTCGCCGACCACGGCGAACGGGCAGCGCTCGCGTTCGCAAATGGCCTGGAAGCGCTCGAAGTCGGCCGGGCCGACCGCCAGGACGTAACGCTCCTGGGATTCGTTGCTCCAGATTTCGTGCGGGGCCATGCCCGGCTCGTCGTTTGGAATATTGCGCAGTTCGAAGCGGCCACCACGGCCGCCGTCGTTGACCAGTTCCGGGAAGGCATTGGACAGGCCGCCCGCGCCGACGTCGTGGATGAAGCTGATGGGGTTGTGTTCACCCAACTGCCAGCAACGGTCGATGACTTCCTGGCAACGCCGTTCCATTTCCGGGTTTTCCCGCTGGACCGAGGCGAAGTCCAGGTCCGCCGAACTGGTGCCGGTGGCCATGGAGGAAGCGGCGCCGCCACCCAGGCCGATCAACATGGCCGGGCCACCGAGGACGATCAGCTTGGAGCCGACCAGGATCTCGCCTTTCTGCACGTGTTCGGCGCGGATGTTGCCCATGCCGCCGGCGAGCATGATCGGTTTGTGGTAGCCGCGCACTTCTTCACCGCGAGGGGTGGTGATGGACTGTTCGAAGGTACGGAAGTAACCGGTCAGGGCCGGACGGCCGAATTCGTTGTTGAACGCCGCGCCCCCAAGAGGACCTTCGATCATGATGTCCAGGGCGTTGACGATGCGCCCAGGCTTGCCATACGGCTTTTCCCACGGCTGCTCAAAGCCCGGAATCTGCAGGTTCGACACCGTGAAGCCGGTCAGGCCGGCCTTGGGCTTGGCACCGCGTCCGGTGGCGCCTTCGTCACGAATCTCGCCACCGGAACCGGTGGATGCGCCCGGGAACGGGGCAATCGCGGTCGGGTGGTTGTGGGTCTCGACCTTCATCAGGATGTGCACCGGCTCCTGGACCGCACCGTACTGGCGGGTCTCAGGGTTCGGGTAGAAACGACCGGCAACGTTGCCGACGATCACCGCGGCGTTGTCCTTGTAGGCCGACAGCACACCTTCGTTGTGCATCTGATAGGTGTTCTTGATCATGCCGAACAGGCTTTTTTCCTGGCTCTGGCCGTCAATGTCCCAACTGGCGTTGAAGATCTTGTGACGGCAGTGCTCGGAGTTGGCCTGGGCGAACATCATCAGTTCGATGTCGTGGGGGTTGCGCTTCAAGCCCTGGAAGGCGTTGACCAGGTAATCGATCTCGTCTTCAGCCAGGGCCAGGCCCAGTTCGGCGTTGGCTTTTTCCAGCGCGGCGCGGCCGCCGCCCAGCACATCGATGGCGGTCAGCGGTTTTGGCTCGGCATGGCTGAACAGGCCCGCGGCCTGCTCCAGACTGCCCAGAACGATCTGGGTCATGCGGTCATGCAGGCCCTCGGCGATCAGTTGGGCCTCGGCCTCGCTGAACTCACCGGCAACATAAAAGGCAATGCCGCGCTCCAGGCGCTGGATTTTCGCCAGGCCGCAGTTGCGGGCGATGTCGCTGGCCTTGCTCGACCACGGCGAAATGGTGCCGAAACGTGGCAGCACCAGGAACAGACGACCGGTCGGCTCCTGGACAGGAACACTGGGACCGTATTTCAGAAGGCGCGCGAGCACCTGCTGTTCGTCGCCGGTCAAACCGCCGGTGACTTCGGCGAAGTGAGCGAATTCAGCATACAAGCCACTGACAGCCGGAACCTTCTGGCTCAGTTGCTCAAGGAGTTTGCTGTGGCGAAAGGGCAGAAAGGGCAGGAGCGCCGCGCAGGATCAACATCTTCGGGACAGCCTCGGGAAGGGGTGTGCTTTGAGGCCGTGCATTCTAGCCTAAACCGCTGGCGACGGCACCCGAAACGGCACGTACGATGCAGGCCGAATGTCGGTCTTTGCACGGACGGCTCCCTTGGACACCCATTTGCGTGAGCGCGCAGAGATATTTTTCATCGAGGCAAAAACACGGCGCACGCCGGCCCGCCTGAGTTGTGGACATGTTTTGCAACGGCTAGCAGACTGGCCTTCTGCTGTCGAGATATGGCGGCCGGGGCCGTTTGCGTATACTGCGCAGATGTTTTCCCCAACGGCTTTGCGTCCGCGGTACGCCAAGTGGCTGATCGCAACCGGACTCTTCCTGGTGCTCAGTGGTTGTGTTGAGAAACCCAACACACTGGAGCGCGTGAAGGAGGATGGCGTGCTGCGGGTGGTTACCCGAAACAGCCCCGCCACCTACTTCCAGGATCGCAATGGTGAAACCGGCTTCGAATACGAGCTGGTGAAGCGCTTCGCCGACGATTTGGGGGTGGAGTTGAAAATCGAGACCGCCGACAACCTCGATGACCTTTTCACCCAGTTGGGCAAGCCCAACGGCCCGGTACTGGCCGCCGCCGGCCTGGTCAGCAGCGAAAAACGCAAGAGCCAGGTGCGGTTCTCCCACTCCTACCTCGAAGTCACCCCGCAAATCATCTACCGCAACGGCCAGTCACGTCCCACCGACCCGGCCGCCCTGGCGGGCAAGAAGATCATGGTGCTCAAGGGCAGCACCCACGCCGAACAACTGGCACAACTCAAACAGAAATATCCCGGCATCACGGAATACGAAGAGTCCGACGCAGTAGAAGTCGTCGACCTGCTGCGCATGGTGGATGAAGGCCAGATCGACCTGACGCTGGTGGATTCCAATGAAGTGGCAATGAACCAGGTGTACTTCCCCAACGTGCGGGTCGCTTTCGACCTGGGCGATGCCAGCAACCAGAGCTGGGCTGTAGCCCCCGGCGAAGACAACAGCCTGCTCAACGAAATCAACGCTTACCTGGACAAAGTGCAGAAGAATGGCACCCTGCAACGTCTGAAGGATCGCTACTACGGGCACGTGGACGTTCTGGGTTATGTCGGCGCCTACACCTTCGCCCAGCATTTGCAGCAGCGCCTGCCCAAGTACGAGAAACATTTCAAGAACTACGCCAAGGCCGAAAAAGTCGACTGGCGCCTGCTGGCGGCCATCGGTTACCAGGAGTCGCTGTGGCAGCCGACGGTCACGTCCAAGACCGGCGTACGCGGCCTGATGATGCTGACCCAGAACACCGCTCAGGCCATGGGTGTGTCCAATCGCCTCGATCCGAAGCAGAGCATCAGGGGCGGCGCCAAGTACCTGGCTTATATAAAGGGCCTGCTGGACGACAGCATCGAGGAGCCAGACCGCACCTGGTTCGCCCTCGCCGCCTATAACGTGGGTGGCGGTCACCTGGACGACGCCCGCAAACTGGCGGCCAAGGAAGGGTTGAATCCGAACAAGTGGCTGGATGTGAAGAAGATCCTGCCACGCCTTTCTCAGAAAAAGTGGTACAGCAAAACCCGCTACGGCTACGCCCGGGGCGGTGAACCGGTGCATTTCGTGGCGAACATCCGTCGCTACTACGACATCCTGACCTGGGTCACACAACCGCAGCTAGAAGGCGACCAAGTGGCCGAGGGCAACCTGCATGTGCCGGGTGTCGACAAGAGCAAGCCTAATCCCGAGACCCCGCCGCTCTGACAGCCAGACACAACCCTTAATGTGGGAGCGGGCCTGTGGGAGCAAAGCTTGCTCGCGATAGCGGACTGACAGTCAAACCGTTATCGCGAGCAAGCTTTGCTCCTACAGGTTTTTGTGGTGGGCTCAGGGTTTGGCGGCGGCCAGGATCAGTGCTTTCATTTCAGCCACAGCCGACTTGAACCCGACAAACAACGCATGGGCCACCAGCGCATGGCCGATGTTCAGTTCGTTGATGCCCTTGATGGCCGCGACGGCTTCGACGTTGTGGTAATGCAAGCCATGGCCGGCGTTCACAATCAGACCCTGGGCCAGTCCGAAGGTGACGCCATCGGCTACCCGCTGCAGTTCATCTGCCACATCGGTGGGCGTTTGCGCATCGGCATAACGGCCGGTGTGCAGTTCGATGGCCGGGGCGCCGACGCGTCTGGAGGCTTCGATCTGCCGCTCGTCAGCGTCGATGAACAGCGACACTTCTGCGCCGATCTTCGACAAACGTTCCACCGCCGCGCTGATCCGCGCTTCCTGCCCCGCTACGTCCAGACCACCTTCGGTGGTCAGTTCCTGACGAGTCTCGGGCACCAGGCAAATGTGTGCGGGGCGGATGCGTTCGGCAAACACCATCATTTCTTCAGTCACGCCCATTTCAAAGTTCATGCGCGTTTGCAGCACGTCCTTGAGCAGCAGCACGTCGCGTTCCTGAATGTGACGGCGGTCTTCACGCAGGTGTACGGTGATGCCGTCGGCGCCTGCCTCTTCAGCGTCCAGCGCGGCCTTGACCGGGTCCGGGTAGCGAGTACCGCGGGCTTGGCGCAGGGTGGCGACATGGTCGATGTTCACGCCGAGAAGAATGCGATTGCTGGTGCTCACGAAAAGCGCTCCTGAGATGGACAGAGATTCGGCCCACAGCATACGGGTTGATCAAGGCTTGCGAAACAGCTCGCGACTGACCAGCGGCCGACCGCCCAGATGAACCGCCAGCGCCTGACGCATCAGACGCTTGGCCGCCGACAGCGCGCCCGGCGCGCTCCAATCGGCCTCGGCCATGGCCAGAAGCTCGGCGCCGTTGAACAATCCGGGTTGCAGCAGGTAGACCCGCTCCAGGCCTGCATCCACCTGCAGGCGGTACAGACCGTCCACAGCGATGGGCTCGCCGTGCAGGTCGGTGTTCAGGGCGAAGCCGTAGCCAAGGTCATCCAGCAGCCGCCATTCGAAGGAACGCAACAGCGGTTCCAACGGGCGACCTTCGGCCAGGGCCAACAACGTGGCGGCGTAGTGATCGAAGACGGCGGGATGGGGGTCTTCGGCGGGCAGCAGGCGGATCAGCAACTCATTGAGATACAGGCCGCTGAACAACGCCTCACCGTTGAGCCAGGCGGCGACGCCATTGCTTTCCATGCGTCCGACATTCTTCAGCTCACCCCGCCCCCGCAATTCCACTTCCAGCGGCACGAACGGCCGGGCCAGCGTCCCAGCCTTGCCCCGCGCCCCACGCAACACCGCCCGCAACCGCCCTTGGGGCGTAAGAAAGTCCACCAGTGCGCTGCTTTCGCGGTAGGCGCGCGAGTGCAGGACGTAGGCGGGTTGGGCGGTGGGTTGGGTTGGGGGCATGGAAACGCAGTCTCACTGACGGAGCACAATTTATAAACAACCCGAAACCAATGTGGGAGCGGGCTTGCTCGCGAATGCGGTGTGTCAGTCAGCAGAATCGTTAACTGACACACCGCATTCGCGAGCAAGCCCGCTCCCACAAGGTCGGTGGTGTACCGCTGGACGCTTTACAGGTCGCCGTAACCCAGCGACCGCAGCGCCCGCTCATCGTCGGACCAGCCGCCCTTCACCTTGACCCACAGGTTGAGCATGATCTTGGAGTCGAACAACAGCTCCATGTCCTTGCGCGCTTCGGTGCCGATGCGCTTGATACGCTCGCCCTTGTCGCCAATGATGATTTTCTTCTGGCCGTCACGTTCGACGAGGATCAGCGCATGGATGTGCAGGGTCTTGCCCTGTTGCTTGAACTCTTCGATTTCCACGGTGATCTGGTACGGCAGCTCGGCGCCCAGTTGGCGCATGATCTTCTCGCGCACCAGTTCAGCGGCCAGGAAGCGGCTGCTGCGGTCGGTGATCTGGTCTTCGGGGAAGAAGTGATCGTTTTCCGGCAGGTGCTCGGCGATCACCCGCTCCAGCGCATCGAGATTGTGACCGTGCTGGGCGGAGATGGGCATGATCTGGGCGTTGGGCAGTTGCTCCTGCAACCAGCTCAGGTGAGGCATCAGCTCGGCCTTGTCTTCGATGCGGTCGGTCTTGTTCAGCGCCACGATCAAGGGACCTGTCACGTACTGGACGCGTTCGAGAACCATCTGGTCTTCTTCGGTCCACTTGGTGCGATCGACCACGAAGATCACCACGTCGACGTCTTTCAGCGCCGCCGAAGCCGTCTTGTTCATGTAGCGGTTCAGCGCTTTTTCGCCGCCCTTGTGCATGCCGGGGGTATCGACGTAGATCGCCTGTACGGCGCCTTCGGTCTTGATACCCAGCATGTTGTGGCGGGTGGTCTGGGGTTTGCGCGAGGTGATCGCCAGCTTCTGGCCCAGGATGTGATTGAGCAGCGTCGACTTGCCCACGTTCGGCCGACCGACAATGGCGACATAGCCGCAGCGGGTGACGGTTGTATCAGTCATTGCCATTCTCCACGCCCAGGGCAATCAGTGCTGCGGCGGCCGCTACCTGTTCGGCAATACGACGACTCACACCCTGCCCCCGGCTTTTTTCATTCAATAAGACCACTTCGCACTCGACGAAGAAGGTTCGGCAATGCGGCTCGCCCTGGATGTCCACTACTTCGTAGCGCGGCAGCTCGCAACTGCGTGATTGCAGGAATTCCTGCAAACGGGTTTTCGGGTCCTTGTTGGTGTCCACCAGGGTCAGGCTGTCGATCTCGGAAGTCAGCCAGGCCAGCACGCGCTCACGCGCCATTTCCATGCCGGCATCCAGGTAGATCGCGCCAATCAACGCTTCCAGGGCATCGGCCAGAATCGACTCACGACGGAAACCGCCGCTTTTCAACTCACCAGAGCCCAGGCGCAGGTATTCGCCCAAGTCGAAACCTCGGGCCAGCACGGCCAGGGTCTCACCTTTTACCAATCGCGCGCGCAGACGCGACAACTGGCCTTCGCGGGCGAGCGGGAAGCGCTCGAACAGCGCCTCGCCAGCCACGAAGTTGAGGATGGCATCACCGAGGAATTCCAGGCGTTCGTTGTTGCGCCCGGCAAAACTGCGGTGAGTGAGAGCCAGGAGCATCAGCTCCTGGTCCTTGAAGGTGTAGCCGAGCTGACGCTCGAGACGGCTTAGAGAAACGCTCACGGTTTACCCACGCTGAGTTCGTGGCTGGATTCCACCGCCACGGCGGCGAAGCGCCGTTGGCTTGGGACAATTAACGCTGTGTTCAAAAATGACGTCCTGACTATCGTTGGCTTCATGCCTTCGGGCAGCCTTGTGCAGGCTCCAGAAATGCATTCGGCGCTGTGTTCAACAGCGCCGTGTGGGATTACTTGATCAGGCCAACCCGCGAGAAATTCGGCAGGTGACTGAGTTTGGGTTCCGGCCAGCTCATCCAGACCGCAAAGGCCTTGCCGACGATATTACGGTCGGGGACCATGCCCAGCATGTCCTTGGGAATGTTCGGATCATCCCAGTACCGGCTGTCGTTGGAGTTGTCGCGGTTGTCGCCCATCATGAAGTAGTGCCCGGCCGGCACGGTCCACGAATGGTCTGGCGCGGCGCGGTAGCGGCTCATTTCCTTGCGGATCAGGTGTTCGGCTTCGCCGAGTTTTTCCTGGTAGAGCTCAGCGCTGCCCAGCGTGCCCGGCTCGGAGCCGATCAATTGCTCGGCCACCAGCTCACCGTTGACGTACAAGCGCTTGTCGGCGCTGTAGCGAATCTTGTCTCCCGGCAAGCCAACCACACGTTTGATGTAGTTGACGCTCGGATCGCTCGGAAAGCGGAACACCATGACATCGCCGCGTTGCGGGTCACCGATTTCGATGACCTTCTTGTCGATCACCGGCAAGCGAATCCCGTAGGAGAACTTGTTCACCAGGATAAAATCGCCCACGTCCAGGGTCGGTTTCATCGAGCCGGACGGGATCTGGAACGGCTCCACCAGAAACGAGCGCAGCACCAGCACGATGAACAACACCGGAAAGAACGACTTGCCGTATTCGACCAGCAGCGGTTCCTTGTTGAGTTTTTCGACCACCACACCATCAGGCTGGCTGACGCTGCCCTGATAGGAGGCGATGGCAGCCCGGCGCCGAGGCGCCAGGAACAACAGATCAAGCAACGCCAACAGGCCGCAGACGAACACGGCGATAACCAGCAACAGCGGGAAATTTAGCGACATAGGACCTAACTATCCAACCTGAGCACCGCAAGGAAGGCTTCTTGTGGAATTTCCACGTTACCGACCTGCTTCATGCGTTTTTTACCGGCCTTCTGCTTTTCCAACAGCTTGCGCTTACGGCTGACGTCGCCGCCATAGCATTTGGCCAATACGTTCTTTCTGAGCGCCTTGACGGTTGTACGCGCCACAATCTGCCCGCCAATGGCGGCCTGGATTGCCACATCGAACATCTGCCGCGGAATCAGTTCTTTCATCTTCTCGGTCAATGCACGACCTTTGTAGTGCGCGTTGTCACGGTGCACGATCAAAGCCAGGGCATCGACTTTCTCACCGTTGATCAGCACATCCAGCTTCACCAGATTAGCCGATTGGTAACGATCGAAATGATAGTCCAGCGAAGCATAGCCGCGACTGGTGGATTTCAGGCGATCGAAGAAGTCCAGCACCACTTCGTTCATCGGCAAGTCGTAGGTCACCTGGACCTGGGTACCGAGGAACAGCATGTCGTGCTGCACGCCACGCTTTTCAATGCACAGGGTGATGACGTTGCCCAGGTGTTCCTGAGGCACAAGAATATTGGCGCGCACGATTGGCTCGCGCATGTCCTCGATGGCCGACAGGTCCGGCAGCTTGGACGGGTTGTCGACGTAGAGGGTCTCGCCGTTCTTGAGCAGCAGCTCGAAGATCACCGTCGGCGCCGTGGTGATCAGGTCCAGGTCGTACTCGCGCTCCAGGCGCTCCTGGATGATTTCCATGTGCAGCATGCCCAGGAACCCGCAACGGAAGCCGAAGCCCAGGGCGTCGGAGCTTTCCGGGGTGTATTGCAGGGACGAGTCGTTCAGGGTCAGCTTTTGCAGGGCTTCGCGGAAATCCTCGAAGTCGTCGGAGCTGACCGGGAACAGGCCGGCGTAGACCTGCGGCTGGATACGTTTGAAGCCGGGCAGCACATCGACGTCGGGGGTGGAGCTCAACGTCAGGGTGTCACCGACCGGCGCACCGTGAATGTCCTTGATGCCGGCGATGATGAAGCCCACTTCACCGGCCTTGAGGTCGACGGTAGCGGTGTGCTTCGGGTTGAAGACGCCGACGCTGTCCACCAGGTGGATCTTGCCGGTGGACTTGACCAGGATCTTGTCACCCTTCTTGACGCGGCCGTGGCGCACGCGAACCAGGGAGACTACGCCCAGGTAGTTGTCGAACCAGGAATCGATGATCAACGCTTGCAGCGGATCTTCGATGTTGCCGGTCGGCGCAGGAATAGTGGTCACCAGGCGCTCGAGCACTTCGTCCACGCCCAGGCCGGTCTTGGCACTGCAAGCGACCGCGTCGGTGGCATCGATGCCGATGATTTTCTCGATTTCTTCCTTCACGCGGTCCGGATCGGCCTGGGGCAGGTCGATCTTGTTCAGCACCGGCATGACTTCCAGGCCCTGCTCAATGGCGGTGTAGCAGTTGGCAACCGATTGCGCCTCGACGCCCTGGCCGGCATCGACCACCAGCAACGCACCTTCACAGGCCGCCAGCGACCGGCTGACTTCATAGGTGAAGTCGACGTGGCCCGGGGTATCGATGAAGTTCAGCTGATAGGTGATGCCGTCGCGGGCCTTGTAGTAGAGCGTAACGCTGTGGGCCTTGATGGTGATCCCGCGTTCACGCTCCAGATCCATGGAATCCAGGACCTGGGCTTCCATTTCACGCTCGGCCAGGCCGCCGCACATCTGGATGAAGCGATCAGCCAGCGTCGACTTGCCATGGTCAATGTGGGCGATGATGGAGAAATTGCGGATATGACTCAAATCACTCACGGATCAACACTCAAAAAGGCTGCAGGCATGGCCCGCCGAAAAATAGCCGGGAATTGTACCTGATACACCGGGCAAGTGGGAGCAAGCTTTGCTCCCACACCGCCTTGCCCCCCCAGCCTCCTCGCCACAGGTGCGCTGATCAACCGGCCCGGCGCAACAGCCAGAACCCTGCCAACGCACAGACACCGGCCGGCACCAGCACCGCAAACAGAGGCGAGAAACCGAATACCAGGCTCGACGGCCCCAGCAAATCCTGGGCGATACGGAAGGTGAAGCCCACCAGCACGCCGGTAAACACTCGCTGGCCGAGGGTCACCGAACGCAGCGGACCGAAGATGAAGGAAATGGCCATCAGCACCAGGGCCGCGGTGACCAGCGGCTGCAACACCTTGACCCAAAAAGCCAGCCAGTAACGACCGTTGTTCAAGCCCTGATCTGCCAGATAGTGGATATAGCCCCACAAACCGGTAATCGACAGGGAATCCGGCGCCATTACCACGGTGCTGAGTAACTGCGGGCTAAGTGCCACATCCCAACGCTCTTGCGGCGCGGCGACCACCTCGGTGCGCTTGTCATGGAACAAGGTGGTGGTGACGTCATCGAGCTGCCAGTGATCTTCAACAAACCTGGCGCGCTTGGCGAAGCTTGATGACAGCATGTGCCGCTGGTCGTCGAAGCGGTAGCGGGTCACGCCATACAGGATGCCGTTGGGCTGGACCGAGTTGATATGGATGAATTCGTCACCCTGGCGGTGCCACAGGCCGTGCTTGGCGCTTTGCGCATCGCCGCCACCCTGGGCCAGGGAGCGGTTGGCCTGAGCGGTGTTCTCGGTGGCCGGGGCAACATATTCGCCGACCAGCAAGCCCACCAGCATCAGCACCAACATCGGTTTCATCACTGCCCAGACGATCCGGCCGACGGAAACGCCGGCGGCACGCATGATGGTCAGCTCGCTGTTGCTGGCCAGGCTGCCCAGACCGATCAGGCAACCGATCAGTGCCGCCATCGGCAGCATGTCGTAGAGCCGCCGCGGGGCGGTCAGCAACACGTAGCTCAACACGTCCATCAAGGTATAGGTGTCGCTGACGTCACCCATTTCATCGATGAAGGCGAACAGGGTCGCCAGACCAAGGATGATCCCCAGTACCGCGAGAATCGCCAGGAACACACTGCTGCCGATGTACCGATCGAGTTTAACCACGGGCCACCCCCAGCGCGCTGCGGCGACTGGCCAGCTTCAGGCGCAGTGGCTCCCAGTAGAGCAACCCAAGGCCGATCGCCAGGAAAATCGAATGCACCCACCAAAGACCCAGCGCGGGTGGGATCTTGCCTTTCTCCAGCGCACTGCGGGCGGAAATCAGGATGGTCAGGTAAGCCATATACAGAAGAATCGCCGGTAGCAGCTTGAGGAAA
This sequence comes from Pseudomonas hefeiensis, assembly GCF_030687835.1. Classification (NCBI taxonomy): domain Bacteria; kingdom Pseudomonadati; phylum Pseudomonadota; class Gammaproteobacteria; order Pseudomonadales; family Pseudomonadaceae; genus Pseudomonas; species Pseudomonas hefeiensis. The sequence continues at coordinate 1,246,102 of NZ_CP117449.1, read as the reverse complement.
CGGCCCTGACGCGGATTGACCCGCGCCAGCGGGACCGCCATGAGGGTCACGATGAACACCAGCAGCGGCAGCGACAGGCGCCATTGCAATTCAGTGCGTGCCCGGATGTCGTTGTTACCCAGCAAACTGGAGGTGGGCATGGCATCGCGGTCGGTGACTTCGTCGCTGACTTCGGGTTTGGGCAGCAGCACGGCATAGGTGTCGTACTTGATGGCCCGGTAATCGGCCTGCCCCGGCTTGCCGTCGTAGCGATAGCCGTTTTCCAGGATCAGGTAGCGGTTGCCGTCGGGGTTGATTTCCTGACGCCCCTTCTCAGCCACCAACACCGAAATGCCGCGGTCCTTTTTGGTGTCGGAAGACACGTTCTTTTGCGTGATGAAGACGCCGCCCAGGTTGACCCGGTCTTCCGAGAGTTCTTCGGTATAGGTGACCCGAGTCCCGTCGCGCAGGGCCTGGAAGCGCCCCGGCACCAGGGTGTCGAACTCGGTCAGGGCATCCTGCTGGTTGATCAGCATCTGGAACTGATTGGCTCCCTGTGGGGCCAGGCTCAGGCTCAGCCAGGCCACAACCAGCGCCACCAGCGTGGCCGGGAAGAGGGTCATGCGAAACAGGCGTTGCTGGCTCATGCCGGTGGCCGACAGCACGGTCATTTCGCTGTCCAGGTACAAACGGCCGTAGGCCAGCAGAATGCCGAGGAACAGCCCCAGCGGCAGGATCAGCTGTAAGAAGCCCGGCAGACGGAAACCCATGATCAGGAACAACGAGCCTGGATCCAGGGCGCCGGAGGCCGCCTGGGCAAGGTATTTGATGAAACGCCCGCTCATGATGATGACCAGCAGCACGGCGCTGACAGCGCTCAGGGTCAGCAGGACTTCGCGGGATAGATAGCGGAAGACGATCAAACCAGACACTCCAGAGTTGTCAGGCTAAGGCGGCCAAACAAGCAAACGTATCGAGCCGGCCCGCCACAGCGAGCCGCCGAAAAAAGAGCCGCATTATCCTGTGATTGGAGGCGCCTGTCACTTCGCACGCTTTAACCCGGCGCTTAAAGCCACAACTTAGCGCTGTCGGTGGGGTTGTCAGGCCCGGGCACCGGGGTTCAAACTGCGGCCTTTGTCGCCGGCAAGCTCCGGCGCTTCTCTTATATAGAAGAAGCTCGCTCAGCGCGCCATTGTGTCGGCGCCTGGCATCTTGACCATTCATTCAGGGATCCGGACATGGAACTGGTTGTAAAAAGCGTCAGCCCAGAAACGTTGAAAACCGCCACGCTGGTGGTTGCCGTCGGTGAAGACCGCAAGCTCGGCGTCGTCGCCACCCAGCTCGACGCCCTGTGTGGCGGTGCCATCAGCGCCGTGCTCAAGCGCGGCGACCTGGCCGGTAAAGTCGGTCAGAGCCTGTTGCTGCACAACCTGCCCAATCTCAAGGCCGAGCGGGTGCTGCTGGTCGGTGCGGGCAAGGACACCGAGCTGGGCGACCGTGCACTGCGCAAGATCATCGCCGGCGTCCTGGGCACCCTCAAAGGCCTGGGCGGCAGCGAGGCCGCGCTGGCGCTGGATGAACTGGTGGTCAAGGGCCGCGACAGCTATGGCAAGAACCGTTTGCTGGCCGAAACCCTGGTGGATGGCGAATACCAGTTCGACCGGTTCAAGAGCCAGAAAGCCGAGCCCCGCGCCCTGAAAAAAATCACCCTGCTGACCATCAAGGCCGCACAGGCCGAAGTCCAGCGCGCCGTGACCCACGCCACTGCAATCGCCCACGGCATGGCTTTGACCCGCGACCTGGGCAACCTGCCGCCGAACATCTGCCACCCGACATTCCTCGGCGAACAGGCCAAGGCCCTGGGCAAGGAGTTCAAGGGGCTGAAGGTCGAAGTCTTTGACGAGAAGAAAATCAAAGAGCTGGGTATGGGTTCGTTCTACTCCGTCGGCCAGGGCAGCGCCCAGCCGCCGCGCCTGATCGTCATGCAATACAACGGCACCAAGAAGTCCGAGAAGCCGTACGCGCTGGTGGGCAAGGGCATCACCTTCGACACTGGCGGCATCAGCCTCAAGCCCGGCGCCGGCATGGATGAGATGAAGTACGACATGGGCGGCGCTGCCAGCGTGTTCGGCACCCTGCGCGCTGTGCTTGAACTGCAACTGCCGATCAACCTGGTGTGCATCCTGGCTTGCGCCGAGAACATGCCCAGCGGTAACGCCTCGCGGCCGGGTGACATCGTCACCACCATGAGCGGTCAGACCGTGGAAATCCTCAACACCGACGCCGAAGGCCGCCTGGTGCTGTGTGATGCCCTCACCTACTCCGAGCGCTTCAAGCCGCAAGCGGTGATCGACATCGCCACCCTGACCGGTGCCTGTGTCGTCGCCCTGGGCGCCCACACCTCGGGTCTGCTGGGCAATAACGACGAGCTGATCGGCCAACTGCTCAGCGCCGGCCAGCAAGCCGACGACCGCGCCTGGCAATTGCCGCTGTTCGACGAATACCAGGAGCAACTGGACAGCCCGTTCGCCGACATCGCCAACATCGGTGGCCCGAAAGCCGGGACTATCACGGCGGCGTGCTTCCTGTCGCGTTTCACCAAGAACCTGAACTGGGCGCACCTGGACATCGCCGGCACGGCCTGGACCAGCGGCGGCAAGGATAAGGGCGCCACCGGCCGGCCGGTCCCCCTGCTGACCCAATACCTGCTGGACCGCGCCAAGGCCTGACACCGATGACCGGCATTGGCGTCGCCGTCGGGCGGCGCCAATGGCGGCTCAGGAACTGCAATGACCAAAGTCGATTTCTACATCCTGCCCAGCGCCGATCCGTCGGCGCGGCTGGATTTCGCCTGCAAGCTCACCGAGAAGGCCTGGCGCATGGGCCACCGCATCTACCTGCATTGCAGCGATGCCGCCCAGCGCGATGACCTCGATGCACGCCTGTGGACCTTCAAGGGCGAAAGCTTCGTGCCCCATGGCCCGGCCGAAGACGAACCCGAGGGATTGATCGTGCTTGGACTGGGGGATGACTGCGGTCAGCACCAGGACCTGCTGGTCAACCTTGACCTGAAAGTGCCGTCTTTTGCCCAGCGTTTCGCCCGCGTGGCGGAAGTGGTGGTGGAAGATCCGGCCATCCGGCAAGCCGCGCGGGAGAGTTTCCGTTTCTACCGCGAACAGGGCTATCCTCTGCAAGACCACCGTTTACAGCGACTCTGAGCCCACGATGGACACTCCAAAACCGCCACAAAAACCCACGCACCTGCTGGACGACCTCGAGTCGATTCGTCAACTGCTCGGCGACGACAACCTGCAACCGCCGCTGCTGACCGATACGGTGGAGCACGAGCCCGAGCATGACGAGCAGATTCCACTGCTGTTCGAGCCGATCAACGGCCAGCCCGAGCCCAAGCCGGCGCCCAAGACCGAGGCCAAAGGCCCCGACGCCCTGCTGCACCTTGAGAGCGAACTGCGCGCCGCCGCGCAATTGATCATGCAAGATGTCATCGACGACTTCGCTCCACACATCGAGACCGAGATCAAGCGCCGGCTGGATGCGCGGATGGAGCGGTTGCTGAGTCAGTACGAGTAACGCCCTCTGCCCACCGAATAACCCTGTGGGAGCGGGCTTGCTCGCGAAGGCAGTGTGTCAGCAGGCACATATATACCTGACACACCGCCTTCGCGAGCAAGCCCGCTCCCACATTGTTCAACTGTGTTCACACACTATCGGTATGACTGCTCGCTTCCAGCTCGCTGCGTGTGGCTTGCATCTGCCCCTCCCGCTATACTTCCCGGCTTTTCCTGAATAAATGCCAATAGGGTCCCGCCGCGCATGGATAAGACCTACCAGCCGCACGCCATTGAAACTTCCTGGTACAACACCTGGGAGTCCGAGAATTATTTCGCTCCGCAAGGCGCGGGCGATTCCTACACCATCATGATCCCGCCGCCGAACGTCACCGGCAGCCTGCACATGGGCCACGGTTTCAACAACGCGATCATGGATGCCCTGATCCGTTTCCGTCGCATGCAAGGCCGCAACACCCTTTGGCAGCCGGGCACCGACCACGCTGGCATCGCCACGCAGATGCTGGTGGAGCGTCGCCTCGAAGCCCTGGGCCAGAACCGCCATGACCTGGGACGCGAGAAGTTTCTCGAGAAAGTCTGGGAATGGAAAGACGAGTCCGGTGGCAACATCAGCCGTCAGATTCGCCGCCTCGGCTCGTCCGTAGACTGGAGCCGCGAGCGTTTCACCATGGACGACGGTCTCTCGGAAGCGGTGAAAGAAGCCTTCGTGCGCCTGCATGAAGACGGCCTGATCTATCGTGGCAAGCGCCTGGTCAACTGGGACACCAAGCTGCACACCGCCATTTCCGACCTCGAAGTGGAAAACCACGACGAGAAAGGTTTCCTGTGGAACCTGAAATACCCACTGGCCGACGGCGCAACAACCGCTGAAGGCAAGGACTACCTGATCGTCGCCACCACGCGCCCGGAAACCATGCTCGGCGACGCCGCCGTGGCGGTGAACCCGAACGATGAACGCTACCAGGCCCTGATCGGCAAGTTCGTCGAACTGCCCTTGGTTGGCCGTCGCATCCCGATCATCGGTGATGACTACTGCGACCCCGAGTTCGGCACCGGCTGCGTGAAAATCACCCCAGCCCACGATTTCAATGACTACGAAGTCGGCAAGCGCCATAACCTGCCGCTGCTAAACATCTTCGACAAGAACGCCAACGTGTTGCCGGCGGCCCAGGTGTTCAACCTTGACGGCACGCTGAACGAAAGCATCGATGGTCAGCTCCCGACCGAATACGCCGGCCTGGATCGCTTCGAAGCGCGCAAGCAGATCGTCGCGGCATTCGACGCGGCCGGCCTGCTGGTCAGCGTCGATGATCACGGCCTGAAAGTGCCGAAAGGCGACCGCTCCGGCACTATCATCGAGCCGTGGCTGACCGATCAGTGGTACGTGTCAACCAAACCGCTGGCCGAGCCTGCGATCGCTGCGGTAGAAGATGGCCGCATCCAGTTCGTGCCCAAGCAATACGAAAACATGTATTTCTCGTGGATGCGCGACATCCAGGATTGGTGCATCAGCCGCCAACTGTGGTGGGGCCATCGCATTCCGGCCTGGTATGACGAGTCGGGCAAGGTCTACGTCGGCCGCGATGAAGCCGAAGTCCGCGCCAAGCATAACCTCGGTCCGGACGTTGCCTTGCAGCAGGACAACGACGTACTCGACACCTGGTTCAGCTCCGGCCTGTGGACTTTCTCCACCCTGGGCTGGCCGCAACAGACCGAGTTCCTGAAGAAATTCCACTCCACCGACGTCCTGGTCACCGGCTTCGACATCATTTTCTTCTGGGTCGCCCGGATGATCATGCTGACCATGCACCTGGTGAAAAACGAAGACGGCACGCCCCAAGTACCGTTCAAGACCGTCTACGTGCATGGCCTGGTCCGCGATGGCCAGGGTCAGAAGATGTCCAAGTCCAAGGGCAACGTCCTGGACCCGCTGGACATCATCGACGGCATCGATCTGGAAACCCTGGTGCAGAAACGCACTTCGGGCCTGATGCAGCCAAAACTGGCGAAGAAGATCGAGAAGGCCACCCGCGAAGAGTTCGCCGACGGCATCGGCAGCTATGGCACCGACGCCCTGCGCTTCACCTTCTGCTCGCTGGCGTCCACCGGTCGCGACATCAAGTTCGACATGGGCCGCGTCGAAGGCTATCGCAACTTCTGCAACAAGATCTGGAACGCCGCGCGCTACGTGCTGGACAAGGGCGAAGACTGCGGCCAGAACGGCGAAGCCTTTGAGCTGACCCTGGCCGATCGCTGGATCATTTCGCAGCTGCAACGCACCGAAGCCGAAGTCACCCGTCAGCTCGATCAGTTCCGTTTCGACCTGGCCGCGCAAGCCTTGTACGAGTTCATCTGGAACCAGTATTGCGACTGGTACCTGGAACTGTCCAAACCTGTGCTGTGGGACGAAAATGCCCCAGTCGAACGCCAGCGCGGCACCCGCCGCACTCTGGTGCGAGTGCTGGAAGTGGCCCTGCGCCTGGCGCATCCGTTCATGCCGTTCATCACCGAAGAAATCTGGCAGCGCGTCGCACCGCTGGCGGGCGCCCAAGGCAAGACGATCATGCTGCAACCGTGGCCGGTGGCCAACGAAACCCGCATCGATCCGGCCGCCGAAGACGACATCGAATGGCTCAAGACCTTCATGCTGGGCCTGCGTAACATCCGCGCCGAAATGAACATCGGCCCAGGCAAACCGCTGACCCTGTTCCTGAACAACGCCAGCGCCGAAGACCTGCGCCGCCTCCACGAGAACGAAGCACTGCTCAAGAAACTGGCGAAGCTCGAATCGGTGACCGTCCTGGCCGCTGGCGAAGAAGCGCCGCTGGCCGCCACTGCCCTGGTTGGCGAGATGGAAGTGCTGGTGCCAATGGCCGGCCTGATCGACAAGGCTGCCGAACTGGCACGTCTGGACAAGGAAATCCTGCGTTTGAAGGGCGAAGTCCAGCGCGTCGGCGGCAAGCTGTCCAACGCCGGTTTCGTTGACAAGGCGCCGGCTGAAGTCATCGAGAAGGAACGGGCCAAACTGGCCGAGGCTGAACAGGCCTTGGGTAAACTGGCCGAGCAACATGCGCGGATCTCCAGCCTGTAACGGGGATTTGCACTGAAAAAGGAGGTCCTGATGGACCTCCTTTTTTATGCCTGGTACTTTTTCCAAACAATGAAGACCCCTTGTGGGAGCGGGCTGTGTGGGAGCAAAGCTTGCTCGCGATTCAGGCGCTGCGGTCCTCAAGAGACCGCGGCGTTTTCATCGCGGGCAAGCCTTGCTCCCACACAGCCCGCACACATTTAAACCGCGCAGTCATCAAGACCGAGCCGGATGTGGGACAATGCCCGCCACTTTTTGAGCCAGCGCCGAATCGACCCGCCCATGACCGCCCCTCGCACGCCCAAGCCAGCACGCTCCAAGCCCAACCCCGCCACCGAGGCCAAAGCGCCGCGGGAGAAGGCCAGCCTGCACCCGCGCAATCGCCACCAGGGCCATTACGACTTCCCGGCATTGATCAAGTCCACGCCCGAGTTGGCGAAGTTCGTGATCATTAACCCATACGGCAAGGAAAGCATCGACTTCGCCAGCCCCGACGCCGTGCGGGTGTTTAACCGAGCGCTGCTCAAGTCCTTCTATGGCATCGCCCATTGGGACATTCCAGCGGATTACCTGTGCCCTCCAGTCCCCGGGCGTGCGGATTATGTGCATTTGCTCGCCGATTTGCTGGCCAGCCACAACGAAGGCACGATCCCACGCGGGGCGGCGGTGAAAGTGCTGGACATCGGCACCGGCGCCAACTGCGTGTATCCGCTGATCGGCCACAGCGATTACCGCTGGCACTTCCTCGGTTCGGAGATCGACCCGACCGCCATCGCTTCGGCCAAGGCCATTGTCCAGTCCAACGGGCTGAACAAAGCCATCCAGTTGCGCCAGCAGGCCAACCGCAAGCACATTCTTTTGGGCTTGCTGGAAGAGGCCGAGCGGTTCGACCTGACGATGTGTAACCCGCCGTTCCACGCCTCCCTGGAGGAAGCCACCAAGGGCAGCCAGCGCAAATGGCGCGCGCTGGGCAAGGCCGATCCGAAACGCAAACTGCCGGTGCTGAACTTCGGCGGTCAGGCCGCAGAGCTTTGGTGCGAAGGCGGAGAAGTCCGGTTCGTGACCCAGTTGATCAGCGAAAGCGCACAACTGGCCCGGCAGGTGCTGTGGTTCAGTACGCTGGTGTCGAAGGCATCGAACCTGCCGGCGATTCAAACAGCCTTGAAAAAGGCCGGGGCGCTACACAGCCAGGTCGTAGAAATGTCCCAAGGGCAGAAGCAGAGCCGCTTCGTGGCCTGGACCTTCCAGACCGAGGCCCAGCAACAGGCGTGGCGCCAGTCGCATTGGGTACACAAGAACTGAGTGGGAGCAAGGCCTGTGGGAGTAAGGCTTGCCCACGATGAAAACGACTCGGCTTCTGAAAGATCGCATCGGCTGTCTCGCGGGCGAGCCTTACTCCCACAAATGCCCTCACCACAGACCACTTTCCCCCAGGCAACAAAAAACCGTGCCCGGATCACTCCGCAGCACGGTTTTCTTTTAAACGCGATCTTACTTGTTGATGCCGTCGGTCAGCGCTTTGGCTGGAACGAACTTCACAACTTTCTTGGCAGCGATTTCGATGGCTGCGCCAGTCGAAGGGTTGCGGCCGGTACGGGCAGGACGCTCGGTGACTTTCAGCTTGCCGATACCTGGCAAAGTGATTTCACCGCCATTTTCCAGCTGATCAGCAACGATCTGACCCAGTTGGTCCAAAGCGTTACGCGCGGTGGTTTTCGGCGCGTCGATAGCTTCAGCGATGTCAGCGATCAGTTGGTCTTTAGTAAGAGCCATGTAGTGTTCCTTCCCTATCAAATTCATATGGATTGCAGAGTGCAGTGTCAGCCATCGAGCCCAATCTCATTGATCAGGCACCCTCGGCAATCACCACGACGGATCGGGGTAATAGATGCCAAAAACCGGGTTTGGTTCGACCTGACAAATGCTGAATGCACGCTTAACGCAGTGACTTCGCGTAAGACCGGGCAAAACTAGCACAACGCCTGTGAAATATCCGCCTCTAGCTACCCATTTGGTCAGCTTTCTTGCGCTAAAACGGTAAAAAAATGCATATAGCCTGTCGGAAGGGTCTGAAAGGGGCTTTGCAGGGTTCCAAAACCAGTGATTGCGGTACACTGGGCCTTTTTTGGGGAGCGCGCCCTCCTCTCTTTCATCAGCCGAGAAATCCATGCCGATCCGTCATTGCATCGTCCACCTGATCGACAAAAAACCCGACGGCACACCCGCTGTGCTCCATGCCCGTGACTCCGAGCTGAGCGAGTCCACCGCCATCGAGAACATGCTCGCCGACCTCAACGAGAGCTACAACGCCAAGCAAGGTAAGGCCTGGGGCTTCTTCCATGCCGAGTCCGGGGCGCATCCGTTCAGTGGCTGGCTCAAGGAGTACCTTGACGGTGGCAAGGATTTCACCGCGTTCAGTCGCGTGGCGGTGGAGCATCTGCAAAAGCTGATGGAGGAGTCCAACCTGTCGGTGGGCGGCCACGTGTTGTTTGCGCATTATCAACAGGGCATGACCGATTACCTGGCGATCGCCCTGCTGCACCACAGCGAAGGCGTGGCGGTCACCGACGAACTGGACGTGACCCCGTCCCGTCACCTTGATCTGGGCCAGTTGCACCTGGCGGCGCGAATCAATGTGTCGGAATGGCAGAACAACAAACAGTCCAGGCAGTACATCTCGTTCATCAAGGGCAAGAACGGCAAGAAGGTCTCGGAGTACTTCCGCGACTTCATCGGCTGCCAGGAAGGCGTCGACGGCCCCGGCGAAACCCGCACTCTGCTCAAGGCCTTCAGTGACTTCGTCGAAAGCGAAGACCTGCCTGAAGACGACGCCCGGGAAAAAACCAAGACCCTGGTGGATTACGCCAGCAGCCAGGCCAAGCTCGGCGAGCCGATGGGCCTGGAAGAACTCTCCGAACTGATCGACGAAGATCGCCCGAAAGCCTTCTACGACCACATCCGCAACAAGGACTACGGCCTGTCGCCGGAGATTCCGGCGGATAAACGCACCCTCAACCAGTTCCGCCGCTTCACCGGCCGCGCCGAAGGCTTGTCCATCAGCTTCGAAGCTCACTTGCTCGGTTCCAAGATCGAATATGACGAAGAAGCCGGCACGCTGATCATCAAGGGCCTGCCCACGGCGCTGACCGATCAGCTCAAGCGCCGCAACTGATGCTCGCAAAGGTCCTGAAGAAGTTTCTACTGATTCTGCTGGTGGTTGTGGCGTACCAGAACTGGGGCAAGATCGAGCGGGTGTTCAACCCCTCGCAGATGCTGCCTGAACAGATCAGGGCCAATGCCCGGGTCGTGCTGTATGCCACCGACTGGTGCGGTTACTGCAAGGCGACCCGGCGGTTCCTGGATGAAAAAGGCGTGCCCTATCGCGAGTTCGATATCGAGAAAGATGCCCAGGCGCGCAAGGCCTATGAGGCGCTGGGCGGGCGCGGGATCCCGATTCTGGAGGTGAATGGCACGTTGATTCGTGGGTTTGAGCCGCAGAACATTCTCGAGGCACTGTCCGCGAAATAGGTTTGTCCGGCGACGATGATGCTGGATCTGATGGCTTTATCGCGAGCAGGCTCGCGCCCACAAGGATTCGCGGCGGACGCGAATCCTATTACCGCTGCAAATCCAGTGTGGGAGCGAGCCTGCTCGCGATAGCGGCGCACCGGTCATCTCCTTAGTGAAGATCAGACCGCCTCGATCCGAAACCCGAACCGCGGAAAGTGCACATGCACCACCCCGCCAAGCGCGTCTTCGCGACGCAGGATCAGCTCTTCACAACCGGCAAACAACAACTCTCCGACCACCGGGTCGACGCCATAATCGGTGGCGGCGATCGCCACCTGCTGCCCTTTCGTGAACCCGTTCGGCGCCTCGAATGACTCATCTGGCAGCGCTGCCGGCGTAGCGTTGCGAGCCACTTCCAAAGCCTCTTCGGAACTCATCGCGTTCGACGCGCCATGGCCAAAACCCAGCACTCGCGCCAGCCATGCCGAGGCCGCCGGGTAGGCGTCCACCAGCGGCGCAGTCACCGCAGTGCCTTTGAGAAACCACAGCGGGTGAGCCATGGCGAAGTCGGCAATTGATGGATCACCCAACAGGAAGTCACCCTCCTCGCGCTGCAACTGTTGCTCAAGACGCGCCATGATGGTTGGCCATTGGTGCTTGGCCTGTTCGGCAGACAGACGCGTGGTCGTACCGCCACTGAATAACCCGGCACGATCGCTGATAAACGTCTTGATCACTTCAGGTGGTAGCTTGGCGAAACGCACCGCCACCGACTCAGGCTGGAACACCAGACTCACCGCATGCTGGAACACCACCGAGTCGGCCCACGCAGCAAAGGACGCGGTAATCATCTCCCGACCTTCGGGAAACAGCGCGGGCGAAGCTTTTTCCTGTTCCAGTCGGCGGGCGATCAGGGCCGTGTCGCAATAGACATCGGCGCCGATCTGCAGCACCGGGGTCTTGCGGTAGCCACCCGTCAGTGCCGTCAAGTCGGGCTTGGGCATCATTGACGGGATATGCACCGAACGCCAGGACAGGCCCTTGAAACCCAGCAGCAAACGGGCTTTCTCCGCGAAGGGAGATGCCGGGTAATGATGAAGAATCAGCTCTGACATGAGATTCGCCACTGCAGGAGGAAGTCCCACAGCTTAGCTTGCCATGGTCAGACAGCCTACCCTTCTGATGAAGACGTATCAGCGCGGTTGATGGAACAACGAAGCACTCACCACCAGGCATTCCTTGGCGCTTTTCTTGAGTTTCTTGATCAGCCGCTCCTGGCGCAAGGCTTCACCCTTGTCGCGACAGGCTTCGGTGTACACCAGCGCCACCGCCGGACTGGAGAGAAAAAAACGCGCACCCTTGCCGCTTTGATGCTTGGCGAAACGCCGCACCGGGTCATCGCTGATGCCGCAGTACAGCGACCCGTTGGCGGCCCGCACCAGGTAGACGAACCAGGGTTTGCCCGGTTCGGCTGCGGCTTGCCCGGACAGTTCGGAGGATGGGTTGGCGATCGTCACAGGATGTTCAACAGGCGTGTAGGAAACAAGCCGCGATCTTATCAGCGACTGGCCTGGAACGCCCGTAGCCCCTTGAGGGCCTGGGCCCTGACGGCGTTGCGCACCAGTGGCGTCCAACCCAGCAGCAGGCCCTTGGCGCCCAGCGCCTGGCGGGACCAGCGCCACAGGTCAAAACTGTCGTGGTGCTCGCAGATCTTGCCGTCGCGAAACACGAAACGAGCCTGAATGTCATTGACCACGGTATTGCCGGTCTGGCTGAACAGGTAAGTCGCCACCCAGTGGGCGCCGCCGGTACGCTCATCGCTGCGCACGTTATCGAAGGTCAGGGAAAAATCCTTGGCCCGGGTGGTGAGCATGCGCCACATGTCGCTGGCATCGCGCCCGCGCAGTTCGCCGAACGCCGGGTCGCTGAACACCACGTCGTCGGTGTAGCAGGCGCTCATGGCATCGGCGTCCAGGCGCTGGAAGGCCTGATAAAAACGGGTGATCAAGGCGTTGTGGGCATCACTCATGGACCGGCTCCGAAAAACGTTTCAGTAGGCCTGCACGATAATCGGCCGCCGCGGAGAAGACCATCGTCATTCGCCATGAAAATGATATCAACGAAGGTCAGTGACTCTTTCGCTCTCGACCCCGACGTACAACGTCCGGCCTGCGCCGATGCCCGCGATGATCGCGCCCAGACCAATCACGCCGAAGATCCAGCCCAGGGCACTCCAGCCGCCGGTCCAGTCGTGGACCACTCCGACCGCGAACGGCCCCATGGACGCCAATGTATAGCCGAAACCCTGGGCCATGCTGGAAAGGTTCGCGGCCACATGGGCGTCCCGCGAGCGCAGCACGATCAGCGTCAGCGCCAGGCTGAACGTTGCTCCCTGGCCGAGCCCCAGCAGGATCGCCCAACCCCACAAGCCTTCAATGGGCGCATAGAGGCATCCGAACAGCCCGCCAAGGGTCATGACCATGACGATCACAATGGCCAGGCGCTGATCTTTGCCCCGGGTCGCCAGCCAGGGTGCCGCCAGGGAACTGATCAGTTGCACGATGACCGATCCGGACAACACCAGCCCGGCCTGGGTCGGCGTCAGACCACGACCAATGAGGATCGACGGCAGCCACCCGAACACGATGTAGGCCAGGGACGACTGCAACCCCATGTACAACGTCACCTGCCAGGCCAACGGATCACGCAGCAAACCGCGAACCCGATACGCCACCTGATGAGCACCGTGTTTCTGGCCCACTTGCGGCAGCCAGAACACGGCGGCCAGCAGCGCCGGCACCACCCAGAAACCCAGGCCCATCGCCCAACTGTGCCCCAGATGTTCACTCAACGGCACAGTGGCCCCGGCCGCCATTGCCGCCCCCAGGCACAGCGCCATGGTGTAGACGCCGGTCATGGCGCCGGCGTGTTTGGCGAAATCACGCTTGACGATGCCCGGCAACAGCACACCGATCACGCCAATGCTCGCACCGGCCAGAATGCTGCCAGCAAACAGGCCGACCTGGCCGAAAGAACTGCGCAAAATGATCCCGCCGGCCAGGGCCAGCAAGATTCCCAACACCACGCGTTCGGCTCCGAAGCGCCGCGCCAGCACCGGCGCCAGCGGTGCGAACAGGCCCAGGCAAAGCACTGGCAGCGTGGTCAGCAAACCGGCCTGGGCAGCCGACAAGCCAAGGCTTTTTGAAACTTCGCTGAGTAGCGGGGCCATGCTCGACAGCGCCGGACGCAGGTTCAGCGCTACCAGGATCAACCCGAGCAGTAACAGCCAGGGTTTGCCCAGCAATGGATGGGCCTGCTGGGTCTGCTCATCATCGGTTTCGGCGTCGATCAGCAAATGTTCAAGCTCTGCGGCGCGTTTGGGCGTCGTCGGGGTCGTGCGGTCAAGCGTATCGCGGGACATGGAAAGCTCTGGTTCAGGGTTCATTGATCAACAGTCGGCAAAGGGCCTTGGCCCATTGCCAAACCTGTTGTTCGACAGCGTCGACGATTCGACGTGCAGATCGAACTCCGGTTGAGGACGAGGTTGAGACTCTGGCGCAACTGCGCGCCGGGGACGCTGGAGAATGACGATAGCGTTCGCAAAGCGCAGGGGTTGGCAGTGCTGGTTGAATTTTCTGACAGATTAGTCAGCTTCTTGTAGGACGGCAACCGCCTAAGGTCAATGCGAGGGAAAAGGAGCGAAATTTTCGATTAGTCAAAATTACCCTTTAAGGGTAATTTCAAGGACAAGGCACACAGTTCTATGGAAAAGAGCACACCCCACTACGACCTGACAGTGGTCAAGGCAGAAGTCCTCAGGCTGGGAAGCAAGCCATTCACAATGAGCGCTCAGCAAGGCGCTCGAAGAATGTTGTTAAGCACTGCCCGGATGCTGCGAATCATTGCCTCGCTGGAGTGCCGGATGCTGCACAAATCGATGACGACCTATGCCGATCATCGAGTCTGGCAGGACGTTTATCACACAACATTTCAGGATCGGGAGATTTACATCAAGGTGACCTACCGCCCCGGCGGTGGGCATCCGGTAGTCTCCTTCAAGGAGAAAGACCAATGAAAACGCAGCAATGTGTCAACTGCGGTACTCAAGACGCAATGCAACACTTTGAGGGCCGTAGCTTTACCATCGACTACAAGCAGGTAGCACGGCAGGTGCACGACATCGCCGGGTGGGAGTGCCGGGTCTGTGGGGAAATCGAATTTGATCACGACACCGACAGCGCGCAACGTTACTCCCGCGTGAGCGATCAGTTGCTCGAAGATTGCTCCCAGGCGATGGGGGCAGAGATGAAACGCATCCGCCGTAAACTGCACCTCACACAAAAGGACGCGGTGAAGCTGCTGTCTGGCGGCGGACACAACGCCTTTTCCCGTTACGAGCGTGGCGAAATCGCCCCACCGCAACCATTGTTCATGTTGATGCGTCTGCTTGATCGTCACCCCCATCTGATGGCTGAGGTACACGCACTGAGCGAGGGCACTGATTTGAAGCAGTTGTTGGCTATCCGCCATCCGGAACAGGAAACCGTTCTGACACCCTGAATACCAGGAAAAAATAAACCCGGACAAGTCCGGGTCTATTTCAATGCCTAAGGCCGGATCAATGCAGAATCTGGCTCAGGAACAGCTTGGTGCGGTCGTTCTGCGGGTTGTCGAAGAAGTCGTTCGGCTCGGCCTGTTCGACGATTTCACCCTTGTCCATGAAGATTACGCGGTTGGCCACGGTGCGGGCAAAGCCCATTTCGTGGGTCACGCAAAGCATGGTCATGCCGTCTTCGGCCAGACCGATCATGGTGTCCAGAACCTCTTTCACCATTTCCGGGTCGAGCGCCGAAGTCGGTTCGTCGAACAACATGATTTTCGGTTTCATGCACAGGGCACGGGCGATGGCCACACGCTGCTGCTGACCGCCGGAGAGCTGGCCCGGGTATTTGTGCGCCTGCTCTGGAATGCGCACGCGTTCCAGGTAATGCATGGCGATTTCCTCGGCCTTGCGCTTGGGCATCTTGCGTACCCACATCGGCGCCAGGGTGCAGTTCTGCAGGATGGTCAGGTGCGGGAACAGGTTGAAGTGCTGGAATACCATACCGACTTCACGGCGGATCGCTTCGATCTGCTTGAGGTCGTTGGTCAGTTCCACGCCATCAACCACGATGCGGCCCTGCTGGTGCTCTTCCAGGCGGTTGAGGCAGCGGATGGTGGTGGACTTGCCGGAACCCGACGGGCCGCACAACACGATACGCTCGCCCTGCTGGACGTTCAGGTTGATGTCTTTCAACACGTGGAACTGGCCGTACCACTTGTTCACGCCCTGCATCTGAATTATGCCTTCAGGGCTCACAGGCTGTTTGATCGCTTCACTCATAAACTACGCTCCTAACGCTTGTGGCCAGTGTCCAGCTTGCGTTCCAAATGCATGGAATAGCGGGACATACCAAAACAGAAAATCCAGAACACCAAGGCGGCGAACACATAGCCTTCGGTGGCCATGCCCAGCCATTTCGGGTCGGCGGCAGCTTGTTTCACGCTGTTGAGCAGATCGAACAGGCCGATGATGATTACCAGGCTGGTGTCCTTGAACAACGCGATGAAGGTGTTG
The DNA here is from genome assembly GCF_030687835.1 of Pseudomonas hefeiensis. NCBI lineage: Bacteria > Pseudomonadati > Pseudomonadota > Gammaproteobacteria > Pseudomonadales > Pseudomonadaceae > Pseudomonas > Pseudomonas hefeiensis. Next base: position 1,230,318 of record NZ_CP117449.1, on the reverse strand, counting down.
ACGATACCCGGGATCACCATCTTCAGGGCTTGCGGCAAAATCACCAGGCCCATGCTGCGCCAGTAGCCCAGGCCCATCGCCGCGGCCGCTTCGTACTGACCTTTGGGAATGGCTTGCAGGCCACCACGCACCACTTCAGCCACGTAGGCCGACTGGAACAGGATCACGCCGATCAGTGCCCGCAGCAGTTTGTCGAAGTTCATGCCTTCAGGCAGGAACAGCGGCAGCATCACCGAGGACATGAACAACACCGTGATCAACGGCACGCCACGCCAGAACTCGATGAAGGTCACGCAGACCACGCGGATCGCCGGCATGTTCGAGCGTCGGCCCAAAGCCAGCACGATGCCCAGCGGCAAAGCCCCGGCAATACCGACGGTGGCGATGACCAGGGTCAGCATCAGGCCGCCCCATTGGCTGGTCGACACGGTGGCCAGACCGAACACGCCACCGTGCAGCAGGCACCAGGCGATGATCGGATACAGCACCAGGAAGCTCAGGCCGTAGACCGCCTTGCGCGGAAAGCGCGAGATGAACAACGGTGCCACGCCGATGACCGCCAGCCACACAGTCAGGTCCACGCGCCAGCGCAGGTCCGCCGGGTAGTAGCCGTACATGAACTGGCCAAAGCGCTGCTGGATGAACACCCAGCAGGCGCCCTCCTTGGTGCAGTCAGCCTGGGTGGTGCCGACCCAGTTGGCATCCAGGATCGCCCAACTGATGATCGGGGGAACCACGAGGTAAATCAGGTAGAACGCGAACAGTGTCAGCAAGGTGTTGAGCCAGCTGGAGAACATGTTCGCACGCATCCATGCCACCGGCCCGAACACTTTGCTCGGTGGCGGCATATCAGGTTTGAAAGTATGGGATGTCATGCGCTTTTCCTCACCGCTCGATCAGCGCAATGCGCTTGTTGTACCAGTTCATCAGCAGGGAAATGCTGATACTGATCGCCAGGTACACGCTCATGGTGATGGCAATAACTTCGATCGCCTGCCCGGTCTGGTTCAGCACCGTACCGGCAAACAGCGAAACCATTTCCGGATAACCGATACCGGCCGCCAGCGAGGAGTTTTTCGCCAGGTTCAGGTATTGGCTGGTCAGCGGCGGGATGATCACACGCAGGGCTTGCGGGATAATCACCTTGCGCAGGGTCGGACCGTTGCGCAGGCCCAGGGAATGAGCCGCTTCGGACTGGCCGTGGCTGACCGACTTGATGCCCGAACGCACGATCTCGGCGATGAACGCCGCGGTGTACACCGTCAGTGCCAACGTCAATGCCAGCAATTCGGGAATCAGTACCCAGCCACCGACGAAGTTGAAGCCCTTGAGTTCCGGCATTTCCCAGTGCACAGGGGCGCCGAAGACCAGGGCGCACAGCGCCGGGATCACCAGGAACAACGCCAGGCCCACCCAGAATTTGTGGAATGGCTCGCCCGTGGCTTCGAAACGCTTATTGGCCCAGCGGGTCATCAGCACGATGGCGACAATCGCCAGCACGACGCTGATCACGAATGGCCAGAACCCGTCCGCCACCAGCGCGGCCGGCATGTTCAGGCCCCGGCTGCTGACAAAGAAGGTGTCGCCGAAGTTATGGGCGGCGCGCGGCCCCGGCATGGTCAGGAACACCGCGAAGTACCAGAACAGGATCTGCAGCAATGGCGGGATGTTACGGAAAACCTCCACATACACCGTTGCCACTTTAGCGATGATCCAGTTTTTCGACAGTCGGGCCACGCCGACAATGAAACCGAGAATCGTCGCCAGGATCACGCCGATGAATGTCACCAGCAGAGTGTTGAGCAACCCGATGACGAAGACGCGGGCATAGCTGTCCGCTTCGGTGTAGTCGATCAGGGTTTGAGCGATGCCGAACCCGGCACTGCGCTCCAGAAAGCTGAACCCGGAGGTGATGCCCCGGTGCTCAAGGTTGGTTTGCGTGTTATCGAACAGAAACCAGCCCAGTGAAACCACCGCCACAATGGTGACGATCTGAAATACCCAGGCACGCACTCGTGGATCGCTGAGGCTAAGCCTCTGCTTAGGTGCGCCGATTGAATTTTGCATGAAGTGCCCCGCAAAGAATGGAACAGAACATCACCCGGTGGTTGGCCCACCGGGTGATAGAACCATCAGCGCACTGGTGGTGCGTATTGAATGCCGCCGTTGGTCCACAGCGCGTTCATGCCGCGATCGATTTCCAGCGGGGTGCCTTTGCCGAGGTTGCGCTCGAACACTTCACCGTAGTTACCGACTTGTTTGACGATCTGGACAACCCAGTCTTTGGGCAGCTTCAGGTCTTTACCGTATTCACCGTCAGCACCGAGCATACGGGCGACGTCCGGGTTCTTGGTGGATTTGGCTTCAGCTTCAACGTTCTTCGAAGTGATGCCGGCTTCTTCAGCGTTGAGCATGGCGTAGCCAGTCCAGCGCACGACTTTCGCCCACTCTTCGTCGCCATTACGCACGACCGGACCCAATGGCTCCTTGGAGATGGTTTCCGGCAGAACCACGTAGTCCTTCGGTGCGGCCAGCTTGCTGCGCTGGGCGAACAGCTGGGACTTGTCGGAGGTCAGCACGTCGCAACGACCGGATTCCAGCGACTTGGCGCTTTCATCGGAGGTATCGAAGGTGATCGGGGTGTACTTCAGACCGTTGCCACGGAAGTAGTCGGAAACGTTCAGCTCGGTGGTGGTACCGGCCTGGATGCAGATGGTTGCACCGTCCAGTTCCTTGGCGCTCTTGACGCCCAGCTTGCTGTTTACCAGGAAGCCGATGCCATCGTAGTAGGTAATGAAGCCTGGGAAAATCAGGCCCATGCCCGCGTCACGAGAGCTGGTCATGGTGGTGTTGCGCGACAGGATGTCAATTTCGCCGGACTGCAGCGCGGTGAAACGCTCCTTGGCGTTCAATTGACTGAATTTCACCTTGTTCGCGTCGCCGAATACGGCAGCAGCCACTGCGCGACAGAAATCAGCGTCGATACCGAGGATCTTGCCGGAGGCATCAGGCACCGAGAAACCCGGCAGGCCATCGCTCACACCGCATTGCACAAAGCCTTTCTTTTGTACGGCATCCAGGGTTGCACCCGCCTGAGCGAACCCGCTGACACCGAGCACTGCTGCTGCAGTCACGACTGCCAGGGTGGATTTCAGTAACTTCATTCAAACCTCCAGTTTTGCTCTTGTTGTGTCGGAGCTCGAGTCCTGTCGCACCCTTATGAGGCATTGCCGACCCTTGTTGGCTTTTTTTAGGGTCAACCGACGTCTGGACCTTCGCTATGAGTCTAATAATGAGAATGCCCCTAAACAGGGCGCCAACTCATCTCTCACCAATCGGCCGAACGGGCTGTAGCCCTTCACGTTCGCGAAGCCCGTAGCGGCTATTGGCGAACATCCATCACCGGATTTCTGATATCCCATGCGTCGCGTCAAGCTGATAGTGTTACCGCGCAGCGTAAGAATCATCACTCAAGCTACCTCAAAGCAAACGCCGTACCACACCGCTGCGCTTGCCCCTTATGTGACACGTCAAGACAAAAACTTTTAACATTGCGACATCTAATTAACTGAGGCACCGGGCCCGCACTGTAATAACGCACTGATTGAGCGCGCCCGCACAGATTTGGAGCACACCATGACCGACCCCTTGATTCTCGAGCCCAGCGGCACCGCCGACGCGTGCGTCATCTGGCTCCACGGCCTGGGCGCCGATCGCTACGACTTCCTGCCAGTGGCCGAAATGCTGCAGCAAAGCCTGCTCACGACACGTTTCGTTCTGCCTCAAGCACCGACCCAGCCGGTGACCATCAACGGCGGCTACGCCATGCCCAGTTGGTACGACATCCGTGCCCTGAGCCCCGCGCGAGCCATCGACGAGCAGCAGCTCGAAGTGTCGGCGCAGCGGGTCATCGACCTGCTCGAAGCGCAGCGAGCCCTCGGAATAGACGCCTCGCGAATTTTCCTGGCGGGTTTTTCCCAAGGCGGCGCGGTGGTCTATCACACCGCATTCGTGAAATGGCAGGGCCCCTTGGGCGGTGTGGTCGCGCTGTCCACTTATGCACCGACTTTCAGCGAAGAACTGCAATTGTCGGCCAGCCAGCAACGCATTCCGGTACTGGCACTGCACGGTCAATACGACGAAGTGGTACTCAACCCTATGGGGCGGACCGCGAAAGAGTATTTAAAACAGCATGGTGTCACCGTGACATGGCAGGAATACCCAATGGGGCACGAAGTGTTACCTGAAGAGATTCGCGACATCGGCACCTGGCTGAGCGAGCAGTTGCGCTAAGCGGGCATGGGGCATGTCAACCCCTTGACGATCACACTACGCCGCGTCCGTTTCTTGCATTACACTGGCCGGCGTACATTCCTTAACCAATCGATGAGATGACCGTGCTCAAAGCACTCAAGAAGATGTTCGGTAAAAGCGAGGTCGAGCAGCTCGTGCCTGGCCCCAGCGCACCTGCCCACAGCCCGAGCCGTGCCGAGGTGCAAAAAAAGCCGCAGCGGACAACGCCTGTTGCGAACACAGAAAAAGACGCGGCCACCGCGCCTGTCGCTCCCACCCCGGAACAGCCACGCAACGAAGCCCCCAAACCACGCCGCGAGCGCGCACCAAAACCGCCCGTCGTCGCCTGGAAGCTCGAGGATTTCGTCGTAGAACCCCAGGAAGGCAAGACCCGCTTCCACGACTTCAAACTCGCCCCTGAACTGATGCATGCCATCCAGGACCTGGGCTTCCCGTACTGCACGCCGATCCAGGCTCAGGTGCTGGGGTTCACCCTCGCCGGTAAAGATGCCATCGGCCGCGCCCAGACCGGCACCGGCAAGACCGCCGCGTTCCTGATTTCCATCATCACCCAGTTGCTACAGACCCCGCCGCCCAAAGAACGCTACATGGGCGAGCCGCGAGCGCTGATCATCGCACCGACCCGCGAGCTGGTGGTGCAGATCGCCAAGGACGCCGCCGACCTGACCAAGTACACCGGGCTGAACGTCATGACGTTCGTCGGCGGCATGGACTTCGACAAGCAACTCAAGCACCTCGAAGCCCGTCACTGCGACATTCTGGTGGCAACGCCGGGACGCCTGCTGGACTTCAACCAGCGCGGCGATGTGCATCTGGACATGGTCGAGGTGATGGTGCTGGACGAAGCCGACCGCATGCTCGACATGGGCTTCATCCCGCAAGTGCGCCAGATCATTCGCCAGACCCCGCCGAAAAGCGAACGACAGACCTTGCTGTTTTCCGCCACCTTCACCGAAGACGTGATGAACCTGGCCAAACAATGGACCACTGACCCGTCCATCGTCGAGATCGAGGCGCTGAACGTCGCCAGCGAAAATGTCGAACAGCACATCTACGCCGTAGCCGGTGCCGACAAGTACAAGCTGCTCTACAACCTGGTCAACGACAACGGTTGGGAGCGCGTGATGGTGTTCGCCAACCGCAAGGATGAAGTCCGTCGTATCGAGGAGCGCCTGGTGCGCGATGGCGTTAACGCCGCCCAGTTGTCGGGCGACGTGCCGCAACACAAACGCATCAAGACGCTGGAAGGCTTTCGCGAAGGCAAGATCCGGGTGCTGGTAGCCACCGATGTGGCCGGGCGCGGAATTCATATCGACGGGATCAGCCACGTGATCAACTTCACCCTGCCGGAAGTGCCGGACGACTATGTGCACCGGATCGGGCGCACTGGTCGCGCAGGTGCCGAGGGCGTGTCCATCAGCTTTGCCGGGGAGGACGACTCCTATCAGTTACCGTCCATCGAGGCGCTGCTGGGGAAAAAGATCAGTTGCGAAACCCCGCCAACCCATCTGCTTCGTCCGGTTGAGCGCAAACGCCCTTAACCGACGCTACAAACCAGAAAGCGCAGCCTCAAGTGGCTGCGCTTTTTTTTGTCCGGCATATTGCTCGATCAAACTAAAAGTCCATAATAGACAAAATAGTTTACATCAAGCATTTCGGAGTCCCGATGCCCAGCGCGCCTTATGTGATGAACCAAGCCCAGGCCCGAGAGCTGCTCGGGCAAGTCGACGTACCGCAGATTTTACGCAAGCTATTCCACGACCTTGCCGCCGGACAGGCCGTCCAACCGGCCCAGCAACTTGTGGCGTTTCCCCAGGGCGCCGGGGATTTCATCAACTACCTGGGCGTGCTGGCTGAAGATCAGGTCTACGGGGTCAAGACCTCGCCGTATATCGTGCGCGAGCAAGGTCCATTGGTAACCGCCTGGACGTTGCTGATGTCGATGCAGACCGGCCAACCACTGCTGCTGTGCGATGCCACAGAGCTGACAACCGCCCGCACCGCAGCCACCACCGCTGTTGCGGTGGATGCCCTTGCCCCGTTCCAGGCCCAGCGCCTGGCGGTCATCGGCAGCGGCTCAGTAGCAAGGGCCCACGTGCAGTACGTCAAGGGTCTGCGGGACTGGCAAAGCATCAGCCTCTACTCGCCCAGTTTGCAGGATAAATCGCCGCAAGAGCTTGCTTTGATTACCGCTCTGGATCCGCGCCTGCAAATCGCTGCCAGCCTTGAAGCGGCGCTGCACGACGCCGATGTGGTGATGCTCTGCACCTCGTCCGCTAAGGCGGTGCTTGACCCGCGGACGCTGACCAAACCGACCCTGATTACCTCCATCAGCACCAATGCTCCGCGCGCCCATGAAGTGTCACCCCAGAGCCTCAACAACATGGACGTGTTCTGTGACTATCGTCAGACCACCCCCGGTTCGGCCGGGGAAATGCTGATTGCCGCTGAACAGCACGGTTGGGACGCGTCACGCCTGGTTGGGGATTTGCCTGAATTGCTCAGCGAACATGTGGCGCGTCCCAGCTATGAACGCCATGTGTTTTTCCGCTCTATCGGCCTGGGGCTGGAAGACGTTGCGCTGGCGAATGCGCTTTACTGGTTGCACCACCACTGACACAACTCGATTCCCTGTGGGAGCGGGCTTGCTCGCGAAAGCGGTGTGTCTGCCACATCAATGTTGAATGTGCTGCCGCCTTCGCGAGCAAGCCCGCTCCCACAGGTTCCGCGAACGCCCGGCACCGCGCTCCACAGGAGAGCTTCATGACCTCACCAGACTTCATCATCATCGGCGGTGGCATCGCCGGTGCTTCCACCGGTTACTGGCTGGCGCCCCACGGTCGGGTCATTGTGCTCGAGCGCGAATCCCATCCGGGCTACCACTCCACCGGGCGTTCGGCGGCGCTGTACACCGCGGCCTATGGCACGCCCCAAGTGCGGGCGCTGACCCAGGCCAGCCGTGACTTCTTCGACACCCCGCCGGCCGGTTTCTGCGAACACCCGCTGCTCACCCCTCGGGGCGAAATGACCGTGGATTTCACCGGCGATCCGGCCGAGTTGAACAATCAGTACCTCAGCGCCAAGGCCACAGTGCCGCAGATGCAACTACTCAGCGCCGAAAAGGCCTGTGTGCGGCTGCCTATTCTGCGACGGGACAAGGTGCACGGTGCGATCTACGACCCCACGGCTTGTGACATCGACACCGACGCGCTGCACCAAGGCTACCTGCGCGGTATCCGGCGCAACGGCGGCCAGTTGCACACCGACACAGAGGTGCTGGGCCTGAGCCGCGACGCTCAGGGGATGTGGCAGGTAGCAACCGCCGGCCAGACCTTCAGCGCTCCGGTGCTGATCAACGCTGCCGGCGCCTGGGCCGATCACATTGGCGAAATGGCAGGCGCGCGCAAGCTGGGCCTGCAACCCAAACGGCGGGCGGCATTCATTTTTGCCGGGCCCGAGGGTGTGGACATTCATGACTGGCCGATGCTGGTGAGCCTCGACGAATCGTTCTATATGAAGCCCGACGCCGGCATGTTCCTCGGCTCGCCGGCGAATGCCGATCCGGTGGAACCTCACGATGTACAGCCTGAAGAACTGGACATTGCCATGGGCATCTACCAGATTGAAGAAGCCACCACCCTGACCATCCGCCGTCCGACCCGCACCTGGGCCGGGCTGCGCAGTTTCGTCCACGACGGCGACCTCTTGTCCGGTTTCGATCCCCAGGTACCGGGGTTGTTCTGGGTCGCAGCCCAAGGCGGCTACGGCATCCAGACCTCCCCGGCCATGGGGCAGGCCAGCGCGGCCCTGGTACGTGGCGAGCCATTGCCCGAGACCCTGACCCGTTTCGGCCTGAACACCACCCTGCTGTCACCGACACGCCTGGGTTGACCCCACTCAGGTGACGCATCGCCACGATTGCGGCACACTCCCCCGCGCCCCTGCTTCACGGGGCGCCGACGCTGCCTGGAGCCCTGTCATGAACGCGCCGCAACCCGACCCGACACTGGATAATTTTCGCACCATCGCCGACGCTATCGCCACGCTGTTCTACCCTCACGCCGAGGTAGTGCTGCACGACCTGCGCACGCAGAAAGTCGATTACATCGCCAATAATCTATCCAAACGTGTGATGGGTGATGACTCGTCCCTGGAAGACATGCTCAGCGAGGACGTCAGCGAACGGAACATCGGGCCCTACGAGAAACTGAATTGGGACGGGCAAAAGATCCGCAGCCTCAGCAGCGTACTGCGCGATGCCGGGGGGCGCCCGCTGGCGGTGCTGTGCATCAATCTGAATATTTCGCTGTTCGAGAACGCCAAGGCCGCGCTGGACCTGTTCCTGTCGCCGGGCAAGTTGATCCCGCAGCCGGACTCACTGTTTCGCGATGACTGGCAGGAGCGGATCAACACGTTCCTCCACGCCTGGATGCGCGAGCGTCAGTTGAGCCTGAACCTGCTGACCCGCGACCATAAACGCGAACTGGTGCTGGCGCTGCACGCCGAAGGCGCCTTCAAGGGCAAAAGCGCCTCCAACTATGTGGCCAATGTGCTGAACATGGGGCGGGCGACGGTTTACAAGCATTTGAAGGAGTTGAAGGACTGAGGTTTGTATTGCCCGGTCTGACGCCTTCGCGAGCAAGCCCGCTCCCACAAGGGATCTGTGTTCAATACAATATCTGTGTCCAATGAGATCCAATGTGGGAGCGGGCTTGCTCGCGAAGGCGATGTTTCAGTCGCCATATATATCCGACTTGAAATACTTGGCCTGAATCTTCTGATACTCACCATTGGCCCGAATCCCATCGATGGCCTTGTTCAAGTCAGCCACCAGTTCGGTATTGCCCTTGCGCACCGCGATACCCGCGCCTTCACCGACGTATTTCGGGTCCTTGAGCTCCGGTCCGACGAACGCGTAGCCTTTGCCTCGAGGCATAGACAGGAAGTCGTCCAGTGGGATGGTGTCGGCGAATATCGCGTCCAGGCGACCGGAGGCCAGGTCCATGTAGATTTCTTCGTTGTTGCTGTAGCGCTTGACCGTCACGCCTTTGGGTTCGAACACCTCCGTAGCGAAGCGGTCGGTGGTGGTCGCCCGCTGCACGCCCACGGTCTTGCCTTTGAGACTGGCGTACTGGTCATCGACCACCGCGCCTTCCTTCATGACCAGCCGCGACGAGGTGAAGTAATACTTGTGAGTAAAATCCACCGACTTCTTGCGTTCTTCGGTGATGGTCATGGACGACAGCGCCATGTCGATTTTCTTCACCTTGAGCGACGGAATCAGCCCGTCAAACTCGCTTTCGATCCACTGGCACTTGACCTTCATCTGCGCGCACAGCGCATTGCCGATGTCGTAGTCGAAACCCTCGATCTTCCCTTCGGAGGTCTTGGAAGCAAACGGTGGATAGGCCGCTTCGATGCCGATGCGCAAGGTTTTCTCGGCGGCGAACAGGCTACTGGAGGCCAGCAGGCTCAAGGCCAGGCCGGTGATGAGGGGGAGTTTTTTCATGATCGATCTCTCGCGGGTTGTTGTTGGTTTTGGCAGAGAAAGGTGAAACGACGGACTTTATGTACTTATAAATCCATACTGGACTTTAATGTACATATCGTCAATTGGGGAAATCGGGAAAGTGATGGGAGGCTGATGGCCCCTTCGCGAGCAAGCCCGCTCCCACAGGAATCTATGTCGTACACAGTATTTGTGCTCGACGCAGGTCCCCTGTGGGAGCGGGCTTGCTCGCGAAGGCGGATTCACAGCCTCCAAATGACTAACAGGCTACCTACTGCTTCCAGCGCCCCGCCGCCGCATGATCGCTGTCGCGCCCCTCGACCCAACGCGGGCCATCCACAGTGTTTTCCTTTTTCCAGAACGGCGCACGGGTCTTGAGGTAGTCCATGACAAAGGCGCAGGCCTCGAATGCTGCCTGGCGATGGGCACTGGCGGCCGCCACGAAGACGATCGGTTCGCCCGGCTCCAGGGCGCCGATGCGGTGCAGAACTTCCAGCTTGAGCAACGGCCAGCGCTGCTCGGCCTCGGCGGCGATCTTGCCCAAGGCTTTTTCGGTCATGCCCGGGTAGTGCTCCAGGAACATTCCGGACACATCCAGGCCATCATTGAAATCACGCACGTAGCCGACAAAACTCACCACCGCCCCCACACCGACATTGGCCGCGTGCATCGCGTTGACTTCGCCCCCTGCGTCGAACGGATCGGCCTGCACACGAATCGCCATGGTTCAGCCTCCGGTCACGGTGGGAAAGAATGCGACTTCGTCGCCGTCGACCAGCGGCTCATCGAGCTGGCACAGGTCTTCGTTGCGGGCGCACATCAGGTTTGGTTCTTTCAATACATCGAAACCTTCACGCGCGGCCAACAATATCCGCACATCGTCCACCGTGGAGAAATTGCCCTCGACCTTCTGCGAGTCAACGCCCAACGCTTCGCGATAACGCGCAAAAAACTTCACAGTAATGTTCATGGCGCATCCGCCTGAAAGTGACCGCTCTTGCCGCCGAGTTTCTCCAACACCCGCACGCCGTCAATGATCATGCCCCGGTCCACGGCCTTGCACATGTCGTAGATCGTCAGCGCGGCGACGCTGGCAGCGGTGAGCGCTTCCATCTCCACCCCGGTCTGTCCGGACAGTTTGCAACGGGCAACAATGCGCACCCGATCCTCGCCTTCGGCATTGAGCTCGACCTTGACGCTGGTGAGCATCAGCGGATGGCAGAGCGGAATCAGATCACTGGTTTTTTTCGCCGCCTGAATGCCGGCAATGCGTGCAACGGCGAACACATCGCCTTTGGGGTGACCGCCGCTGACGATCATCTGCAGCGTTTCGGGCAGCATGCGCACAAAGGCTTCGGCCGTGGCCTCACGGAACGTCACGGCCTTGTCGGTCACGTCGACCATGTTGGCGCGACCTTGGGAATCGAGATGAGTCAGCACAGGGTTACTCCTGATCGGGAGTATCGATTGTAAACCTGTGAGTCAGATTCCGGCACGTTTGATTGTCGCACCTGTGGCGAGCGCAATTGCCCAGTCACCGCAAATCCCCTTGTGGGAGCGAGCCTGCTCGCGATGGCGGTGGATCAGATACCTAATTTTTATCTGATACACCGCCATCGCGAGCAGGCTCGCTCCCACAGGGGTTTTCGTACGGTCATAAAAAACCGGGCGACCTTGAGGTCGCCCGGTTCTGATGGTCAGTTACAGGTGAGATTCGGCGTATTCGGCCAGAATCGAGCGCGGTACGCCCTGCAAGGTGATGTGGACCCCGTTGGGGAAGTCTTTGAAGCGTTCGGTCAGGTAGGTCAGCCCGGAACTGGTCGCGGACAGGTAAGGGGTGTCGATCTGTGCCAGGTTGCCCAGGCACACCACTTTGGAACCGGCACCAGCACGGGTGATGATGGTTTTCATCTGGTGCGGGGTGAGGTTCTGGCATTCGTCGATCAGGATCAGGCTCTGCTGGAAGCTGCGGCCGCGAATGTAGTTGAGGGATTTGAACTGCAACGGCACTTTGCTGAGGATGTAGTCGACGCTGCCATGGGTGCTTTCGTCATCCATGTGCAAGGCTTCGAGGTTGTCGGTAATGGCGCCCAGCCAAGGCTCCATTTTTTCCGCTTCGGTGCCGGGCAAAAAGCCGATTTCCTGGTCCAGGCCCTGCACGCTACGGGTGGCGATGATGCGCCGATAGCGCTTGCTGACCATGGTTTGTTCGATCGCGGCGGCCAGGGCCAGGATGGTCTTGCCGGAACCGGCGGCGCCGGACAGGTTGACCAGGTGGATATCCGGGTCGAGCAAGGCGAACAGGGCCAGGCTCTGGTAGATATCCCGCGGTTTGAGCCCCCAGGCCTCCTGATGCAGCAGGGGTTCCTGGTGCAGATCGAGAATCAGCAGCTTATCGGCCTGGATTTCCTTGATCCAGCCGACAAAACCCTGTTCGTCGATGATGAACTCATTGATGTGCACCGCCGGCAGATTGTCGATCAACTGCACCTGGTGCCAGGTGCGACCATGGTCCTGACGGGTCTCGACCTTGCTCACCCGGTCCCAGAAAGAGCCGGTCATGGTGTGATAGCCGTTGGGCAGCAGCGACACATCGTCGACCAATTGGTCGGTGCTGTAGTCCTCCGCCGCGATCCCGCAGGCGCGGGCTTTGAGACGCATGTTGATGTCTTTGGTCACCAGCACCACGGCCTGATCCTGGTTGCGCGCATGCAGGTCGATCAACTGGTTGATGATGATGTTGTCGTTCAGGTGTTCGGGCAGCACCAGGTTGGGTTCGGTGCGCTTGCTCATCAGGATCGAGAGCAGGCCTTTTGGACCACTTTTGCCACGCTGGATCGGCACACCCAGCTCAACGTCCTCAGGCGACGCGTCTCCCAGGGTCTTGTCGATCAGGCGGATCGCCTGCCGGCACTCGGCGGCGACACTGTGATGCCCGCTCTTGAGCTTGTCCAGCTCCTCGAGCACGGTCATCGGGATGGCAACATGGTGTTCTTCGAAGTTCAGGAGTGCGTTTGGATCGTGGATCAATACGTTGGTATCGAGTACATACAGGATTGGCTGGTTGGAGAAAGGGCTACGTCCGTGGTCATCCATACTCGGTCACCTTTTTGGGGGCCATTCGACGCAATACCGTGACAGTGCTGCGCCTCGAGGTAGCCACCGAACTCACCCGCAAGGGCTTGAGGTGAACTGCACACAACTGGGTCTTGGAAGACGCCACCTGTGTTGCAGGTTTCGGCGGTCTGACTTCTTGATACTCCAAAACACATGACAGGAAAAAGCACTTTGACGCTTTTTTGAAGTTTATTTTTCAGAGTGACGAATAACCCTTGGCGTTGCGCCGTTGCGCCGTTAAAGTCGGAAGTCCGGTCGTCATGAAAGTGCGCCGTTTTTTCCTCCTCCCCCCGTGTTTCCGGGCCTTTGGCCAAATCAGCGAAACGCGGCCCGACAATCTTCCCAGCCGATCCCGCTTTGCGCCGTTTGCGTAATGAGCCAGGGTAGCGCCGTTTTCACTGCATCCTGCTTGACGTTGAAATTGATCACGCCGTGGCGCCACAACAGCATCAGGGTCAGTGTGCGCTGGGCGCTTTGCTCGGGTTTGAGCCGGCCGGCGCTGTCCTGGGGATCGATATCCCAGAGCGCCACTTGCAGGCCCTGGTTGCGAAAAAATGCGCCGGCATCGCCACGCCGCTGGCCCTGGGGCGGGCGGAACAGCGGCGCGTAGTTTTCCGGCAGCTTGCCCTTGACCAGATCGACGCTGCGCCGTACCGAGTCCTGCCAGTCCTGCCAATGGCTGTGGGAGCGGAACTCCCAACCCTGGACACCCACGCATTGCCTCGAATACAAGGCCTGGAGGTTGTTGACCGAGCGCTCTGCGAGCCGCGCCTGGATGTCCTTGCCCAGCACGAAGAAGGTGCCGTTCATATTGGACTTGCGCAGGTACTCAGCCAGCCATGGGGTATTGTCCGGGGTGATGTTGGCAGCGCTGTCGAAGGTCAGCAGAAACAGCCGGTCGTTCAGATCATCACCGTTGCGCTCGTAATCACCGAAACGCGCGATTTCGCTGCTGGTTTGCGGAAACAGCGCGGCCTTGCGCAGCAGTTCGTCCAGGTATTGGGTGTGGAAGATCCGGCTCGGCTCGGCCCACTTGATGTAATAGGAGTTTTCATCGAGCGAGAGCCTGCCCGCCTCTTCGCGCAGGGTCGCCAGGTCTTCCACCAGAAAACAGAACGAAGCATCCTGGTCGCAACTTTGCTGGGCGAAGTTGTAGCTGCTCAGCAGTCGCTGCCACAACCGCGCGCGCAGTGTGTCGATCGCCGCCATGTTGATTGTGCGCAGCCCCAGGTGTTGTTTGAGGGCGATTTCGTCCATGGCATCGGTGTCCAGCAAGACCCGGGCAAACATCAGGATCTCGGCTCGCGAGGCCACGTCGAACAGCGTCGGGCTGGAGAGCTGCTCTGGCCAGGTGCTGCGGTCCAGCGTGGCGATGTCGCTGGGCGCGGCAGTGGCCGCGAAACTCAGGAGCCAGGCCGACAATAGAAGAGCGATACGCAAAAGGGATGTCTCCATAACGAAACCCGCGCCGCATCATAGCCGATCCTGGCGTAATACCCTTGTGGTCAGAGGACTTTGTGGGAGCAAGGCTTGCCCACGATAGCAGCGACGCGCTCCTTCAGAAATCGAGTTGCCGCTATCGCGAGTAAGCTTTGCTCGCGCGCGCCCTCGCCACAAATGCCCGTCAATACTCGCCCATCCATCACCTATCACCCCAATAGCTGGAGTCCACCCGGACAACCCCCTAGAATCGCCGCACCTTTGAAGGAGACGATTGCATGCTGATGGTGATTTCCCCCGCCAAGACCCTCGATTACGAAACTGCGCCGGCCACTGAGCGTTTTACCCAGCCGCAATACCTGGATCATTCCCAGGAATTGATCGAGCAATTGCGCGAACTCTCTCCGGCACAGATCAGCGAATTGATGCACGTTTCCGACAAGATCGGCGGCCTCAATGCCGCACGGTTCGGCAGTTGGACCCCGGCGTTCACCCCGGCCAATGCCAAACAGGCTCTGCTGGCCTTCAAGGGTGATGTGTACACCGGTCTTGATGCGCAAAGCTTTGCCGAAGCCGATTTCGACTATGCCCAGGAGCACCTGCGCATGCTCTCCGGGCTTTATGGCTTGCTGCGCCCATTGGACCTGATGCAACCCTATCGCCTGGAGATGGGCACGAAGCTGGCCAATGCCCGGGGCAAGGACCTTTATGCGTTCTGGGGCACCCGGATCAGTGAGTGGCTGAACGAAGCGCTGGCCGACCAGGGCGACGACATACTGTTGAACCTGGCCTCCAATGAATACTTCTCAGCGGTCAAACGCAGCGCCCTCAAGGCGCGCGTCATTGATACCGAGTTCAAGGACCTGAAGAACGGCCAGTACAAAATCATCAGTTTCTACGCCAAGAAAGCCCGCGGCCTGATGAGTCGCTTCGTGATTCAGGAACGCATCAACGACCCGGCTGCGCTCAAACAGTTCGATGTCCAGGGCTACCGTTTCAGTGCATCACAGTCGAGCCCGGACAAGCTGGTTTTCCTGCGAGACCATGCCCCCGAATAAAGCACAACTTCCATTGCCCCCTGATTGGGGGCCTTGATCAAACCCGAACGCGTCATCTAACTTCCCCACCCTCTTCGTCAGTTCCATGACGCCAATAAATCGACCCTCCCCTGCGCTAACTTTTGTTTCACTCGACACACGTCAGTTTTTTGCGTAGTGGCACCAGATTTTTTATTGGGTAGTGGCACAAAAACATCTACCCCGCTTAACTCCCCGTTAATAAAGGTCAATCGAGCAAGTGCCATCATGATGAGGTCAGTGCCATCTTTCATAATATTTCGAAAAATTTCGAAAATGGCGATGAGCGGATCGGAACTATGTCCAAATGCACGGCTCATACCACCCGTAACGATTCTCGCCGTGGTTGTACGAGATAACTTACGCGGGACGTCGATCGAAGTAATCAAGTTGTCACGACAACTTAGCGAAACGGTCGTCTCATTGGATCCACCCTATAAGGACGGGAGATAACGCACCATTAGTATCCCCTACAAGGCCAAGGCTGCGCCCCTATAACGTGCTCACCCGAGCACACAAGCTTCTGATTTTGTGGGCTTTTTGCCAGGGATCAGAGGTGAAAGACCTTTGCACGAGCGTTCCCGAAAACGAGGACTGGCTGCATAACAGGGCAGGTCATAACAACTAGGCCACATTGCGCACAACTTGAGTGCACTTATTTAGACACTCGGAACTTAGTATGCCTGCACACGGCATTGTGGCGCCTGCATTCCACACTTCCGAGTGCACTATGACCGCTGAACACTATTAACTCCGGCCATTTAGTGGCGTGAAAAACAGAGGTAAATGCGATGCGCATTAGCATATTTGGTTTGGGTTACGTCGGTGCAGTATGTGCCGGTTGCCTGTCTGCACGGGGCCATGATGTCGTTGGCGTAGATGTCGCCAAAGACAAAATCGACATGATCAACGCCGGTAAATCGCCGATCGTTGAACCCGGTCTTGGCGAGCTGTTGGCGCAAGGTATTGAAACAGGTCGCCTGCGCGGCACCACCAACTTCGCCGAAGCAATTCGGGATACTGACCTGTCGATGATTTGCGTCGGTACACCGAGTAAAAAGAACGGCGATCTGGAACTGAACTACATCGAAGCGGTGTGCCGCGAGATCGGTTTTGTCCTGCGTGACAAGACCACCCGCCACACCATCGTGGTTCGCAGCACCGTACTGCCAGGCACCGTGGCAAATGTGGTCATCCCGATTCTGGAAGACTGCTCCGGCAAGAAAGCCGGTGTCGATTTCGGCGTCGCGGTCAACCCTGAGTTCCTGCGTGAAAGCACCGCGATCAAGGACTACGACCTGCCTCCGATGACCGTCATTGGCGAGTTCGATAAAGCCTCGGGTGACGTTCTGCAATCGCTGTACGAAGAGCTCGATGCGCCGATCATCCGCAAGGACATCGCTGTCGCCGAGATGATCAAGTACACCTGCAACGTCTGGCACGCCACCAAGGTGACCTTCGCCAACGAGATCGGCAACATCGCCAAGGCTGTCGGCGTCGATGGCCGTGAAGTGATGGATGTGGTCTGCCAGGACAAGACCCTGAACCTGTCCCAGTACTACATGCGCCCAGGCTTCGCTTTCGGTGGTTCGTGCCTGCCCAAGGACGTTCGCGCCCTGACCTACCGCGCCAGTTCCCTGGACGTGGAAGCGCCGCTGCTCAACTCGCTGATGCGCAGCAACGAATCCCAAGTGCAGAACGCCTTCGACATCGTTTCCAGCCACGACAAGCGCAAAGTCGCCCTGCTGGGCCTGAGCTTCAAGGCCGGCACCGATGACCTGCGTGAAAGCCCGCTGGTTGAGCTGGCGGAAATGCTGATCGGCAAGGGCTTCGACCTGAAAATCTACGACAGCAACGTCGAATACGCCCGCGTCCACGGTGCGAACAAGGATTACATCGAGTCGAAGATCCCTCACGTCTCGTCCTTGCTCAACTCCGACTTCGACTCGGTGATCGACAGCTCCGACATCATCATCCTGGGCAACCGCGACGAGAAGTTCCGAGCGCTGACCGAGAACGTACCGGAAGGCAAGCAGGTCATCGACCTGGTTGGCTTCATGTCCAAGGCCACCAACCCGAGTGGCCGGACCGAAGGCATCTGCTGGTAAGTCTGTTTGCCGGCCGGGGCAAGGCCCCGGCCGGCCTTTCGCCTGCCTTAACCCATCGGGCCGCCCACAAGGCCCGCCCGAGATAGAGACGGATGCAGATTATGCACAGGCTAAAGCACGGCCTGCTTCAGGCCGCCGGTTGGCTGTTTTACTTGAGTTTATTGATGGGCATCGCCATGGCGTTGCCCACGTCCACGTTCGACTCCGAATCCAAGGATTTCATTTTCCTGATCGGCGCCGTGGGCATCTGGCGTTACTCCATGGGAGCGACGCATTTCGTGCGCGGCATGATCTTTCTGTACATCGTCTACCCGCATCTGCGCCGCAAGGTACGCAAGCTGGGCAAGGCCGCGGATCCGTCCCACGTGTACCTGATGGTCACCAGCTTCCGGATCGACGCGCTGACCACCGCCCAGGTCTACAGCTCGGTAATCCGCGAAGCCATCGACTGCGGGCTGCCGACCACTGTGGTCTGCTCCATCGTGGAAATGTCCGACGAACTGCTGGTCAAGAGCCTTTGGGCCCGCATGAACCCGCCAGAGCACGTCAAGCTGGACTTCGTGCGCATTCCTGGTACCGGCAAACGTGACGGCCTGGCCTTCGGTTTCCGCGCCATCTCTCGCCACTTGCCGGACGACCGTGCCGTGGTCGCCGTGATTGATGGCGATACCGTGCTCGCCGAAGGCGTGGTGCGCAAGACCGTGCCGTGGTTCCAGCTGTTCGGTAACGTCGGCGGCCTGACCACCAACGAGTTCTGCGAAGTGCGCGGCGGCTACATCATGAGCGAATGGCACAAACTGCGTTTCGCCCAGCGCCACATCAACATGTGCTCCATGGCCCTGTCCAAGCGCGTGCTGACCATGACCGGCCGCATGTCGGTGTTCCGCGCCACCGTGGTCACCAACCCGGACTTCATCGCTGACGTGGAAAGCGATTCGCTGCAACACTGGCGCCTGGGCCGCTTCAAGTTTCTCACCGGCGACGACAAGTCGAGCTGGTTCAGCCTGATGCGCCTGGGCTACGACACGTTCTACGTACCTGATGCTGCGATCAATACCGTCGAGCACCCGCCGGAAAAAAGCTTCATCAAGGCCAGTCGCAAGCTGATGTTCCGCTGGTATGGCAACAACCTGCGGCAGAACTCCCGGGCACTGGGCCTGGGCATGAAGCGTCTGGGCCTGTTCACCTCGGTGGTGCTGTTCGACCAGCGTGTGTCGATGTGGACTTCCCTGCTGGGCCTGACCGTGGCGCTGATCGCCAGCTTCAAGTACGGCACCGCGTTCATCCTGGTGTACCTGCTGTGGATCGGCATCACCCGGTTGCTCTTGACCCTGTTGCTGTCGTGCTCCGGACACCGGATCGGTCCGGCCTACCCGGCGATTCTCTATTACAACCAGATCGTTGGCGCGCTGGTGAAGATCTACGTGTTCTTCCGCCTCGACCAACAGTCCTGGACTCGCCAGCCCACTCATCTGACCCGTGATCTCGCCAGCTTTCAACGTTGGTTCAACACTTGGTCGTCTCGGACCATGACCTTCTCCGCCGGCAGCGTTTTCGTTGCCGTGCTGCTGATGATGGTCTGACCGAACTCGCCTGAATTAACTAGGAAATCGCCCCTATGAACACCGCCGTGAATGTCAACGTAGTGCATGAATCCGAAGCCCAGCGCCAACACGCCCGAGTGAAAATCCCGGCCAAATTGCGTTTCTTCGGTCCCGACCGTACACCCATGGAAGTCAAGGTCCTGGACCTGTCCGCCGGAGGCCTGTGCTTCAACGCCGGCCAGATGCCGCTCAAGGTGGGCGAAGCGTACAAGGGTCGCCTGCAATTCGTGATCGACAACCTTGGCCTGGCCATGGACGTTGAACTGCAGGTTCGCTCCTACGACCGCCAGACCGGTCGTACCGGTTGCCAGTTCCAGAATCTGGAGCCTCGGGACATCTCGACGCTGCGTCACATCATCACCTCGCACCTGGCCGGCGACATCGTTGGCGTCGGTGATGTGCTGGCGACCTTGCAACGCGACAACTTCACCAAGGCGCGCAAGCAGAAGGATGACAACGGTGGCATGACCGCCCTGGGCCGCCTGCGGGCCGTGACTTTCAGCCTGGCGATTTTTATCGTCGGCCTGGCGGCGTTCGGCTTCATCTTCAAGTCGGTGTACGGCATGTACTTCGTCAGCCACGCCCAGGCGGGCCTGGTGAATGTAACCGGCATGTCCATCACCATGCCGCGCGACGGCACCGTGCAGAGCCTGGTCCAGGCCGACGGCGTGGCCGCCAAAGGTGCCCCGCTGGCCACCTTCAGCACCAGCATGCTCGATGTGCTCAAGGGCCATCTGGACGACAACCAGCTGCAACCGGCCAAGGTCGAGGAACTGTTCGGCAAGCAAATGACCGGCACCCTGACCTCGCCGTGCGACTGCATCGTGGCCCAGCAAGTGGTGTCCGACGGTCAGTACGCCAGCAAGGGTGACGTGATCTTCCAACTGGTACCGCGTAACAGCGAAGCCAACGTCGAGGCTCGCTTCTCCTATCGCCAGTTCGGCGATGTGCGCCCAGGCACCCCGGTCAGCTTCCAGGTCGCCGGCGAAGATGCCATCCGTACCGGCAAGATCGTCAGCAGCACCAGCCTGAAAAGTGCCGACCTGTCCTCTGATATCCGTGTACTGATCCAGCCTGACGAACCCCTGGACAGCTCGCTGGCTGGCCGGCCGGTAGAAGTCACCAGCGACCGAGGCCCGAACCTGAACTGGCTGATCGACAAAGCCATGGCCGTCGGTATTTAAGTCGAGGATATGCCCGTGATCACTCCACAAAACAACAATGCACCGCATTCCCTGTGGGAGCGAGCCTGCTCGCGATGGGATCGACGCGGTCTGTCTGGTACACCGAGCGGCCTGCATCGCGAGCAGGCTCGCTCCCACACACGTGCATTCTGTGCGCTGGCGCTGGCCGTGAGCCTGGCCGGCTGTGCCGGCCTGCCCGACCAGCGCTTGGCCAACGAAGCCCTCAAGCGCGGTGACACGACGCTGGCGCAGCAGAACTATCAGCAACTGGCCAACCTGGGTTACAGCGAAGCCCAGGTCGGCCTGGCCGATATTCAGGTCAACAGCCGCGATCCCGAGCAGATGAAAAAAGCCGAGGCGACTTACCGCGCCGCGGCCGATATTTCGCCGCGCGCTCAGGCTCGCCTGGGTCGCCTGCTGGTGGCCAAGCCCGGCTCCACCGAAGCTGAAAAACACGAAGCCGAAGGGTTGCTGAAGAAAGCCTTTGCCAACGGCCAAGGCAACACCTTGATCCCGCTGGCGATGCTGTACCTGCAATACCCTCAAAGTTTTCCGAACGTGAACGCTCAGCAGCAGATCAACCAATGGCGCAGTGCCGGCTACCCGGAAGCGGGCCTGGCGCAGATTCTGCTCTATCGCACCCAGGGCACCTACGACCAGCATCTGGATGAAGTGGAAAAAGTCTGCAAGGCCGCGTTGGCCACCACCGACATCTGCTACGTCGAACTGGCCACGGTCTATCAGAAACGCGGCCAGCCAGAACAGCAGGCCGAGTTGCTCAAGCACATGCAGGCCGGTCACCAGAGTGGCACCGTGTCTGCCCAGCGCGTGGACAGCGTCGCCCGCGTCCTGGCCGATGCGAGCCTGGGCAAGACCGACGAAAAAACCGCCCAGTCGTTGCTCGAAGACATCGCCCCCGGCTATCCCGCTGCCTGGGTCAGCCTGGCGCAGATTCTCTATGATTTCCCCGAGCTGGGTGACGTCGACAAGATGATGCAGTACCTGGAAAACGGCCGCGCCGCCGATCAGCCGCGTGCCGATCTGTTGCTGGGCAAGCTGTACTACGAAGGCAAATGGGTGCCGGCTGACGCCAAGGTCGCCGAAGCGCATTTCCAGAAAGCCGTTGGCCGCGAAGTGGCCGCCGATTACTACCTCGGCCAGATCTATCGCCGCGGTTACCTGGGCCAGGTGTACTCGCAAAAAGCCCTGGACCATCTGCTCAAGGCCGCCCGCAACGGCCAGAACAGCGCGGACTTCGCCATTGCCCAGTTGTTCTCCCAAGGCAAGGGCACCAAGCCCGACCCGGTCAATGCCTATGTGTTCAGTCAATTGGCCAAGGTCCAGAACACCCCGCAAGCCATCGAGCTTGCCCAGACCCTCGAGACCCAATTACCGCCGAACCAGCTTGCACAAGCCCAGCGCCTGCTGCAACAAGAGCAGGCCATTCGCGGCGCCATGAGCCCCGATACGCTGGAACTGCAAGCCCTAAAAGAAGATGACGGCGAGGAACCTCTATGAAGCCTTTGAAGCTCAATCCTTTTGTGCAGGCCGGCATTGGCCTGACGTTCGCCCTGCTGTGGTCGTGTCCGACCCTGGCGGCCCTGACCGATGACCAGAACTTCGGCCTCGACGTAAAAATCACCGGCCAGTCCGAAGACGATCGAGACCTGGGCACCCAGCGTGGGGGCGACGTCAACGGTGTCGGTCTGGACCTGCGTCCATGGATCTACGGTGAGCGCGGTGCCTGGAGCGCTTACGCCATGGCCCAGGCCGTGACGTCAACCGACACCATCGAGACCGACACCCTGCAGCAGTCCGATGACACGACCGCGCAAACCGACAGCGGTGATCGCGAAGTCAAGAAGAACTACCTGGCCATGCGCGAATTCTGGATTGGCTATCGGGGCCTGACCCCTTACCCGGGCGAGCAGTTGAAGTTCGGTCGCCAACGCCTGCGCAACGAAGACGGCCAATGGCGCGACACCAATATCGAAGCCTTGAACTGGACCTTCGACACCACCTTGTTACGGGCCAACCTGGGTGTCGCCGAGCGTTTCAGCGAATACCGCACCGACCTCAAGGAACTGGCGCCTGACGACAAGGATCGCCTGCACGTCTACGGCGACGTGGGCTACCAGTGGATGCCAGGCCAGTGGGCCGGGATCCGTGCCCACCACACCCACGACAATGGCAGCCTCGACTACCCGACTCCAGGCGAAGCCACCGACTCCCTGGACAAGACCCAGAACGGTGACCTGTCCTGGCTGGGCCTGGAGGCCAACAGTGACGCCTACAACTGGCGGAATACCAACACCGTCAACTACTGGGCCAGCCTGACCGGCATGACTGGCGATCGCGACACCGTCAACCCGCTCAACGCTGACGGCACGCGCCCCACGCAACTCAAGCGCAGTGACGACGTCGATGGCTGGGCCACCGACCTGGGCATCCGTCTGCGCCTGGATCCGCAGTGGCAAGTCGGTGCGGCCTATGCCCGCGCCAGCGAGGACTACGAACAGAACGGTCTGCAAAGCAACCGCGCCAACTACACCGGTACCCGTTCGCGCGTCCACCGTTTTGGTGAAGCCTTCCGGGGCGAAATGGCCAACACCCAGAGCGCCAGCCTGTTCGGTTCCTGGCAGTTGCGCGACGAGTACGACGCAAGCCTGGTGTACCACAAGTTCTGGCGCGTGGACGGCAACAAGCCTGTGGGCAGTAACGGCATCAACGCGGTGGAAAACAACACCGACGATGTAACCGGCGCGATCCTGTCCACCTCGTCCCTGCCACTGCGCGACGGTAACAAGGACCTGGGCCAGGAAGTCGACCTTGTGGTCACCAAGTACTTCAAGCAAGGCCTGCTGCCGGCCGCGCTGAGCCAGTCCATCGACGAACCGTCGGCGCTGGTGCGCTTTCGTGGCGGCGTGTTCAAGCCAGGCGACGCCTACGGCAAAGAGGTCGATTCATACATGCATCGCGCCTTTGTCGACGTGATCTGGCGCTTCTGATGCGAATGACCATGGGAGTGCCCGATATGAACCGCTACCTCAGGAACAGCCAGGCGATGAAAGGTTCGATCAGCCTGTTGGCCGCAGCGATGCTGCTGGCCGGCTCGTCGGCGTTCGCCAACGTTGAACCGGTGGTCAAGCCGGGCAACGTGGTCAAGGAACTGCAGCAGGCCAAGACCTACACCGTCAGCAGCGCGCCGACCGCTCCGCTGGAACTGGCTGCGCCGACCCTGCCCGACCTCACAGGCTTCACCGCCGAAGCGGCCGCGGCCAAGATCGTGCGCAGCAAGGCCGGCAAGGTCAGCGTGCGCCGGATGATGCAGGAAAACGCCTTGAAGGACTTCATCGGCGGCGACAACAAGATGGCCGAGTGGGTGGTGCGCCAGCACGGCATCCCACAGGCCATCTTCATCGACGATGGCTACATGAACCTCAAGGACCTGGCCAAGAAAGTGCCCAAGCAATACCTCAAGGAAACCTCGCCCGGTGTGTTCCTGGCCAGGATTCCCATTGTGGTGGGTGAAAAAGGCATCCTGGAAATCGACAAGCAGACCCAGGAACTGCGCCTGTCCCAAGAGGGCGGCTCCTTCCTGGTCAACGATGGAAAGATGTTCATCCGCGACACCAAAGTCACCGGCTGGCGCGAAAAGGACAATGGCCCCGCCACGTTCCGTTCGGCCAACGAATTCCGTCCGTTCCTGCTGTCCTGGGGCGGCACCGAGACTTACATCGTCAATACCAAAATGGCCAGCTTCGGCTACGCCAACAGTAAGTCGTACGGGGTGAGTATTTCCCAGTACACGCCCAACATGGCCAAGGTCCTCAAGCGCCCGGAACCGACCGGCTGGATCATCGATTCCGAGTTCTCGGACATGTGGTACGGCTTCTACTGCTACGAAACCAACGACTTTGTAGTCAAGGGCAACACCTACAAGGACAACATCGTCTACGGCATTGACCCCCACGACCGTTCCCATCGTCTGATCATCGCCGACAACACCGTCTACGGGACCAAGAAAAAGCACGGGATCATTATTTCCCGTGAGGTCAACGACAGCTTCATTTTCAACAACCGCAGCTACGACAACAAACTCTCGGGCCTGGTGATCGACCGTAACAGCGTGAACAACGTGATCGCCTACAACGAGATCTACAAGAACCACACCGACGGCATCACGCTTTACGAGAGTGGTGACAACCTGTTGTGGGGCAACAAAGTGATCAGCAACCGGCGCCACGGCATCCGGATTCGTAACAGCGTGAACATCCGCCTTTACGAAAACGTGTCCATGGCCAACGGCCTGACCGGTCTTTACGGCCACATCAAGGATCTGTCCGACACGGACCGGGACATCAAGCTCGACCCGTTCGACGCCCAGGTCTCGCTGATCGTGGTCGGTGGCGAACTGGCTGCCAACGGCAGCGGCCCATTGTCCATTGACTCACCGTTGAGCGTTGAGCTGTACCGGGTGTCCATGCTCGCGCCGACCAAATCCAGCGGCATCAGCTTCTCGGGGATCCTGGGCGAGCGCCAGGATGAAATTCTCGACCTGCTGGTGCGCCAGCAGAAAGCCGTGCTGATCGACCCTGTCGAACGCCAGACTGAATTGCGGGACTGAGGATGACCTTTATGAACCCACAGATGATCAAACTTTTGGGCCTGTCCGCCCTGACTGCCGGCATTCTCGCCGCCACAAGCGGCGCGCGCGCCGATGAAATCACAGCGCCTGTGTTTACTGCCGAACCGTGCTGCAACCTGTGCCCTGCCGCCCATGACGCGAAGAACTACACCACGCGCTATCAGCAGAACTTCACCACACTGGTACAGGCCCAGGGCGATTGGCTGTTCCGTACCCAGGAAGACCTGCGTACCGAATTCAATACCACCCCGGCCGGCTACAAGCGCATGCAGCAGTTGCACGACGCGTTCAAGAAAAAAGGCGTTGAGCTGGTGCTCGTTTATCAACCGACCCGGGGCCTGGTGAACCGCAATAAACTCAACCCCCAGGAAAAGGCCAGTTACGACTTCGACAAGGCCCTGACCAACTACAAGACCATGCTCGGGCGTTTCGCGCAGATGGGCTATGTGGTGCCGGACCTGTCGCCGCTGACCAACGAAAGCCTGCCTGACACCCTGCCGGCCCACGATTTCTACTTCCGTGGCGACCAGCACTGGACGCCGTACGGCGCCCAGCGCACGGCGAAGATCGTGGCTGAGAAGGTCAAGCAGATCCCGGCCTTTGCCGACATTCCCAAGCGTGAGTTCGAGACCAAGAAGTCCGGCCGCATGGGCAAGACCGGCACCCTGCACAACATGGCCGGCCAACTGTGCGGCACCAGCTATGCGGTCCAGTACATGGACCAGTTCACCACCGAGCCTAAAGGCGAAGCCGGCGATGGCGACCTGTTCGGCGACTCCAGTGATCCGCAGATCACCCTCGTCGGCACCAGTCACAGCGGCAAGAACTACAACTTCGCCGGCTTCCTTCAAGAAGCCATCGGCGCCGACATCCTCAACGTCGCCTTCCCCGGCGGCGGTCTGGAAGGCGCGATGATCCAGTACCTGGGCAGCGAAGAATTCCAGAAGAGCCCGCCGAAAATCCTGATCTGGGAATTCTCGCCGCTGTATCGCCTGGACCAGGAAACCATCTACCGCCAGATGATGGCGTTGCTGGACAACAACGGTTGCGAAGGCAAGCCCGCGCTGATGAGCAGCAAGACTGCCCTCAAGCCCGGCAAGAACGAATTGATGGTCAACAGCAAGAACATGGACCTGCGTAACGGCAGCCACCAGATCGATATCCGCTTCGCCGATACGTCGGTGAAAACCTTACAAGCCACCCTCTGGTACATGAATGGGCGCCACGAGGATATCAAGATCGAAAAACCGGACACTTCCGAAACCGACGGACGTTTCGCCTTCCAATTGCGCACTGACGAGGACTGGGCTTCCCAGAACCTGCTGGCTGTAGAAGTCCAGGGACCTGAAGCCGGTGCCGAGCCACAGCAAATCGAAGCGAAAGTCTGCAAACGCAACGCATCTCCGCAAGCCGGGCAACAAACGGCTCAAATCGGACAATGAGGTCTCGTCTCATGACCAGAACCATGCGCACCCGAACGTTGAAAACGCTGCTGGCGCCGTCCCTGCTGACCCTGGCGATATTCGCCGGAGCGACGCAGGCCGCGGCCCCGCTACGCCCGCCCCAGGGTTACTTCGCACCGATTGAAAAATTCAAGACGGGCAGCTCTGACGAGCGCTGTGAGGCGGTACCGACGCCCTACACCGGCGCCCTGCAATTTCGCAGCAAGTACGAGGGCTCCGACAAGGCCCGCGCAACGCTGAACGTGAAATCGGAAAAGGCCTTCCGCGATGCTACTTCCGACATCACCCGGATCGAGCGCGGCGTCAGCAAGCAAGTGATGCAATTCATGCGCGACGGCCGCCCCGAGCAGCTCGAATGCACCCTGAACTGGCTGACCGCCTGGGCCAAGTCCGATGCGCTGATGTCCAAGGACTTCAACCACACCGGCAAGTCCATGCGCAAATGGGCCCTGGGCAGCATGGCTTCGGCCTATGTACGCCTGAAGTTCTCCGAGTCTCGCCCACTGGCCAATCATCAGGAACAGGCACAACTGATCGAAGGCTGGTTCAGCAAGATGGCCGATCAGGTGGTCAGCGACTGGGACAATCTGCCGCTGAAAAAAATCAACAACCACTCCTACTGGGCCGCCTGGTCGGTGATGGCCACCTCCGTGGCGACCAACCGTCGCGACCTGTTCGACTGGGCCGTCAAGGAATACAAGGTCGG
Organism: Pseudomonas hefeiensis; assembly: GCF_030687835.1. NCBI lineage: Bacteria > Pseudomonadati > Pseudomonadota > Gammaproteobacteria > Pseudomonadales > Pseudomonadaceae > Pseudomonas > Pseudomonas hefeiensis. The sequence goes on along the minus strand of NZ_CP117449.1, from coordinate 1,203,149 downwards.
CGTTAACCAGGTCGACGCCGAGGGCTTCTTGCCCAACGAACTCAAGCGCAAGCAACGGGCCCTGTCCTACCACAACTATGCCCTGCCGCCACTGGCGATGATCGCCAGTTTCGCCCAGGTCAACGGCGTGGACCTGCGCCAGGAAAACAACGGCGCCCTCAAGCGTCTGGGCGATCAGGTGCTGGCCGGGGTGAAAGACCCGGAGATATTCGAAGACAAGAACGGCGATGAACAGGACATGAAGGATCTGAAAGTCGATTCCAAGTTCGCCTGGCTCGAACCGTTCTGCAGCCTCTACACCTGCCCCGAGGATGTGCTGGAACGCAAGCATGAAATGCAACCGTTCAAGACGTTCCGCCTCGGCGGGGACTTGACCAAGGTGTACGACCCGTCATGGGAAAAAGGCGAAAAAGGTAGCTGATGCCCTATCTCCTGCCTGGCAGGGGACCTGTGGGAACAAGGCTTGCCCGCGATAGCCATGACGCGGGGGGCACTGAATGAACTGCGTCATCGTTCATCGCGGGCAAGCCTTGCTCCCACAGTAATCACGGCGTCTGAAAGGTAATGAACCCCCCGGTTTTCATGGGGGGGTTTGGGGGGGCTCTGGCCCTTGACTGTTGATTCAACATGGAGAGATCGGGATGGTATTTTCATCCAATGTGTTCCTGTTCCTGTTCCTGCCGATCTTTCTCGGCTTGTACTACTTGAGCGGGCAACGCTATCGCAACCTGCTGTTATTGCTGGCCAGCTATGTGTTCTATGCCTGGTGGCGCGTGGACTTCCTGGCGCTGTTCGCCGGCGTCACCCTGTGGAACTACTGGATCGGCCTGAAAGTCGGCGCCGCCGGCGTGCGTACCAAACCGGCCCAGCGCTGGCTGTTGCTCGGTGTGGGCGTGGACCTGTGCATCCTGGGCTACTTCAAGTACGCCAACTTCGGTGTGGACAGCCTCAACGCGATCATCAGCGGCTTCGGTCTCAATCCGTTCATCCTGACCCACGTGCTGTTGCCGATCGGGATCTCGTTCTACATTTTCGAGTCCATCAGCTACATCATCGACGTTTATCGCGGTGATACGCCGGCGACCCACAACCTGATCGACTTCGCAGCGTTCGTGGCGATCTTCCCGCACCTGATCGCCGGCCCCGTGTTGCGTTTCCGCGACCTGGCTGATCAGTTCAACAACCGCACCCACACCCTGGACAAGTTCTCCGAGGGCTGCACGCGCTTCATGCAGGGTTTCATCAAGAAAGTGTTCATCGCCGACACCCTGGCGGTGGTGGCCGATCATTGCTTTGCCCTGGATAACCCGACCACGGGCGATGCCTGGCTCGGTGCCCTGGCCTACACCGCGCAACTGTACTTCGACTTCTCCGGCTACAGCGACATGGCTATCGGCCTGGGCTTGATGATGGGTTTCCGTTTCATGGAAAACTTCAAGCAGCCCTACATCAGCCAGTCGATTACCGAGTTCTGGCGACGCTGGCACATCAGCCTGTCGACCTGGCTGCGCGATTACCTCTACATCACCCTGGGCGGCAATCGCAAAGGCACGCTGATGACCTATCGCAACCTGTTCCTGACCATGCTGCTCGGTGGTCTGTGGCACGGCGCGAACATCACCTACGTGATCTGGGGTGCCTGGCACGGTATGTGGCTGGCCATCGAAAAAGCGGTGGGCATCAACACCATGCCACGCAGCATCAATCCGATCCGCTGGGCACTGACGTTCCTGCTGGTGGTGATGGGCTGGGTAATCTTCCGTGCCGAGAACCTGCACGTGGCCGGCCGCATGTATGGCGCCATGTTCAGCTTCGGCGACTGGTCGCTGTCGGAACTGACCCGTGCCAACCTCACCGGCCTGCAAATCGCCACGCTGGTGGTGGCCTACGCCACCCTCGCCTTCTTCGGCCTGCGCGATCTCTACACCAATCGTCCACCGGTCAAGACCAAACCTGAAGTGAACACCGAGGCCGATGGCCCGGCCACCGCACAACCGGGACTGATCAAGGCCGTACCGGGCGATAACCCGTCGAGCATTCATCAACCGGGCTACACCGTGGGCGTCGAAGCGCAGGTGCAACCGGCGTACTGGGTCGCTGACTGGCCGCGCTACGTGATGCGCACCCTGGTGCTGGTGCTGTTCATCGCTTCGATTCTCAAACTCTCGGCGCAAAGCTTCTCGCCGTTCCTTTACTTCCAGTTCTGAGGGATCTGAACATGACCCGCTCATTACGCATCTTCTACATCGCACTGTTCCTGCTGACCTTGACGGTCCTGGGCCTGTGGTCGGTGCGCAGCTTCTTCGGCTTCAGCACCAACCCCGACGCGACCGTGCTCAACGGTCGCTGGACCAAAGCCGTCGAGACCCACTACGACGAGGAGTTCCCGATCAAGCGCCTGGGCACCAACATCTGGGCGGCACTGGACTACAAGCTGTTCAACGAGGGTCGCAAAGGCGTGGTCCTGGGCCGCGATCAGTGGCTGTACAGCGACGAAGAGTTCAACCCGATCGTCAACGAAGAGCAGAACCTGCAAGGCAACTACGCGCTGGTCGAAGGCGTGCGCCAGAAGCTCAAGGAACAGGGCATCACCCTGGTGATGGCGATCGTGCCTGCCAAGGTGCGCCTCTACCCGGAACACTTGGGTGAAGTGAAGCCGTCCAGCATTCACGCCAACCTCTATCAGGATTTCCACGCCCGTGTGGCGGCGGACAAGATCCTGGCCCCTGACCTGCTCGGCCCGATGCAACAGGCCAAGCAAAGCGGCCAGCAAGTGTTCCTGCGCACCGACACCCACTGGACCCCGGAAGGCGCACAGGTCGCCGCCGAGAAGCTGGCCAAGACGATTGCCGAGCGCACGCCACTTCACGGCGAGCCACAACGCTTCGTGACAACGCCAGCGGAAAAAGTCATTCACAAGGGCGACCTGCGTCAGTTCCTGCCCCTGGACCCGTTGTTCGAAAACCTGATGCCAGCCCAGGAGCCGCTGGCCAAACGTACCACCCGCGAAGCCGACGACCAGCCGGCCAGCGATGACGCGCTGTTTGCCGATGCCCAAGTGCCCGTGGCGTTGATCGGCACCAGCTACAGCGCCAACCCCAACTGGAACTTCGTCGGTGCCCTCAAGCAGGCCCTGCACAGCGACGTCGTGAACTATGCCGAAGACGGCCATGGCCCGATTCTGCCGATGCTCAGCTACCTCAAGAGCGACGCCTTCAAGAACAGCCCGCCACAGGTGCTGATCTGGGAGTTTCCTGAACGTTATCTGCCTGTGAACAACGAAATCGGTGACGCCGACCCGCAGTGGGTCGCAGAACTCAAACAAGCCGGCGCGCGTCAACAAAACGTAGCTGCCAACACCCCATCCGAGACGCCCGACCGGGCGCAAAACTGAAAGAGAGGTCCACCATGACTTTCACTACAACTCCTCGCCGTCTCGCCGCTCGCTCCCTCAAGGCCGTTGCCCTGGTTGCCAGCATGAGCGCCCTTTCACTGTCCGCCTTTGCCGGTGACGCGGCCCTGTACGGCCCGGTTGCGCCAAAAGGCTCGAGCTTCGTGCGGATCTACAACGCCAGCAACGCCGAAGTCAGCGCCACCGTCGGCAGCACCAACCTCAGCGACGTAGCACCACTGGCCAGCAGCGACTTCAGCTTCATGCCCGGCGGCGACTACAGCGCCAAGGTCGGCAGCCAGACCGTCCCGGTCAAACTGGCCCCCGATCACTATTACACCCTGGTCAACAATGCCAGCGGCCAGCCTCAGTTGATCGAAGAACCACCGTTCAAGAACAAGCAGAAGTCCCTGGTACGCGTGCAGAACCTCAGCGACAAGGCACTGACCCTCAAGACCGCCGATGGCAAGACCGAAGTGGTCAAGACCGTGGCGGCCAAGGGCCGTGGCGAACGTGAAATCAACCCGGTGAAAGTGAGCCTGGCGCTGTTCGACGGCGACAAGAAAGTCGGCGACCTCAAGCCCGTGGCCCTGGAACGCGGCGAAGCAGCCGTGCTGTACGTCACCGGCTCCGGCAGCAGCCTGTCGCCAGTGTGGGTAAAACGCCCGGTGTCGACCCGCTGATCAATTCACCTGATTGACGTTGCCCCCCCTGTGGGAGCGGGCTTGCTCGCGAATACGGTCTCACATTCAACATTGATGTTGGCTGAACCACCGCTTTTCGCGAGCAAGCCCGCCCCCACCCTGAATCGGGGTGTCATTCGGGTACGGAACAACAACAAGAGAGTGAAACGACAGAACGCAGTAGCTCTAAAAACCATTTCGATTTGTAGGAGTAACAAACATGATTCCGGTGATCTTGTCAGGTGGTAGCGGCTCACGTCTTTGGCCGCTTTCGCGCAAGCAATTCCCTAAACAGTTCCTGGCCCTGACCGGCGAACACACTTTGTTCCAACAGACCCTCGAACGCCTGGTGTTCGAAGGCATGGACACCCCGATCGTGGTCTGCAACAAAGACCACCGGTTCATCGTCAACGAACAGTTGAGCAACCGCAATCTGGAAGCCCAGCGCATCCTGATGGAACCGTTCGGACGCAACACCGCACCCGCCGTGGCGCTGACCGCCATGATGCTGGTCAATGAAGGTCGCGACGAGCTGATGCTGGTCCTGCCGGCCGACCACGTGCTGGAAGACCAGAAAGCCCTGCAACGCGCGTTGGCGCTGGCCACCGTGGCCGCCGAGCGTGGCGAAATGGTGCTGTTCGGCGTACCGGCCACCAAACCGGAAACCGGTTATGGCTACATCAAGTCGACCAACGATGCGCTGCTGCCTGAAGGGGTGAGCCGGGTTTCGCACTTCGTCGAAAAACCCGACGTCAAGCGCGCCACCGAGTTCGTCGAAGCCGGCGGTTACTTCTGGAACAGCGGCATGTTCCTGTTCCGCGCCAGCCGTTTCCTCGAAGAGCTGAAAAAACACGACCCGGATATCTATGACACTTGCCTGCTGACGCTGGAGCGCAGCGAACAGACGGCCGACACCATCACCTTTGACGAAGCCACTTTCGCTTGCTGCCCGGACAACTCCATCGACTATGCGGTGATGGAAAAGACCCAGCGCGCCTGCGTGGTGCCGCTGTCGGCCGGCTGGAGCGATGTCGGCTGCTGGTCGTCGCTGTGGGAAGTCAACCCCAAGGACGTCAACGGCAACGTCACCAAGGGCGACGTCGTCGTCCAGGACAGCCGCAACTGCATGATCCACGGCAACGGCAAGCTGGTGTCGGTGATCGGCCTGGACAACATCGTGGTGGTCGAAACCAAGGACGCCATGATGATCGCCCACAAGGACAAGGTCCAAGGCGTGAAACAAATGGTCAACACCCTCAACGCCCAGGGTCGTACCGAAACCCAGAACCACTGCGAGGTCTATCGTCCATGGGGTTCCTATGACTCGGTGGACATGGGCGGTCGCTTCCAGGTCAAGCACATCTCGGTCAAGCCGGGCGCGTGCCTGTCGCTGCAGATGCACCACCACCGTGCCGAACACTGGATCGTGGTCAGCGGCACCGCCGAAGTGACCTGCGACGAGAACGTGTTCCTGCTCTGCGAAAACCAGTCGACCTACATCCCGATTGCCTCGGTTCATCGCCTGCGCAACCCGGGCAAGATCCCGCTGGAAATCATCGAAGTGCAGTCCGGTAGCTATCTGGGCGAAGACGACATCGAGCGCTTCGAAGACATCTACGGTCGCTCTACCCCGATCGAACGCGGCGTCTCGGTGAAAACCATCGCCCAATAACGATCAGCCGTACAAGAAGCCCCCGTCCAGCCCACTGCGTCCCCTATCCGCAGTGGGTTGGGTGGGGGCTTTTTTACATCAATGAAACGCTTCCCAAGTGCTGCTTCCCCTTTTTCTGAAAGAAACTATATAAGCGCTCGGGATCGGCGTGATGAATGTGACCTCCACCGTCATGGGAGGAATCATCGCAACGAATTCCGATTGATCAAGAGTGGCATCACTCATTAACAAACGAGCGTCCAGCCGTCCTTTTGGGGTGAACGTGAAAGTTGAATTAAGTCCCAACGTTTGATCGTCAACGCTCCGCTCCTTCAATCCTGGAATCTCCATTCGGTAAAGATAGTTCCGAGTATCACCGTACCCTCCCGAATCTTCATCCATCCCAGTAGATACATAACCCGCGACCGGACTTCTTACGTGTTCATTGGCCAGGGTGTTAAATTTTTTCGTTACCAAAGCGTCTCTGAACTCCCGCTTGATTGCTGCTCCTCTATTGTCCCTGGGGAAAAAACCACCCGCTTTATGTATTTCCGTCGGCGAACGATCATCCCCTCGCATGACTACAACTTTCCCCTTAGTGAGCGTCAGTGAATGTGAACCAACGGACATCTTCCCCTCGGCATGGACCGGATTCGCTCCTGAGGACATATCCGGCACGGGCGCAGCAGGTGTATTTTTTACGAGAGAGGGGATAGCTCTCGAGGCTGCCTGGTTCACGGATACTTGTTGGAGCTGGTTTGTAATTTGTCTTAAGGGTGAGGTGTTCCAAAGCGCAACCGGGGCCGGCAAGGTCCGCGTGCCTAACGCCCCCGGTAGCTGGGTTGCCACGGAGGACTCGAACGACTCCCTGAGCCTGGAAACACTCAACTTATTTTTGTCACCCTTTTGAGGCGCAAGTCCATTTGCATCAAATAGCACTGTTGGATTATTCCTGACCATTCGATATAGATTTAACCCATCCACCGCCCCGGCCGGATCAGGATTGATCCAACGCTGCAGCCACGGCGCGTAATACCTGAAACCGTAGTAATAAAGCCCCGTCGCGTCCCGCTCCTTGCCTGAGTAACGAACCGTTTTGTAACTGACTTCGGTCTCATCCAGATACGCGGTCTCGCCGAAGGGGTAGAAGCTCTCCCGGCTGATGATTCGCCCGTCCTGTGCAAGCTCCAGACCGATCGAGCCCAAGTGATCGGTAAAACTGTATCGATAGAGGTCGTTTCCCCCTGAAGGCGGTGTGCTTTCCCAGTGCAATACCCGAACACTGTTGAGCCCTCCCTGAGCCGTAATGACCTGCAGCACCTCCCCGGTACCGGTGTCGGTGCGCAGTTCCAAGGTAGGCAAATAGTGCACTTCGGCGACCAGCGTGCGCGCACCGGTGTGAAGCGTACGGCGTTTGCGCACGCGCAGACCGTTGCCATCGCAGACATAAACCTCACTGTCATCGATCCCCAAGGCGCGTTCGATCGGTGTGACCGAACTCAACTGGTTGCGCAGGTCCCAGGCCAGGAACCGTCCCACGTCCAACTCCAGGCAATTACCCCGCGCGTCGAACGCGGCGGCGATTTCTTCCTCTGTCGGCGGGACGCCGCTGCGGTAAGGCAAGCAGCGATTGCTGTAGCGGGCCGTTTTCATCCGACGGCCATGGTCTTGGACACCGACGTGGATCAGCTCCAGCAGATTGCCGCACTCATCGTAGCGGTAGGTCTGCCGGTAGTTGCTGACCGCCGCCGGGTCGACGCGGCCGACGGACTCCGGTCCCTGGTTGGCAGCGCCCGCCTCCCACCCGGTGGCTTCGGTCACCTGATAGAGACTGTCGTACCTGAAGCGGCTGGCGGGCTCGACACGCTGGTTGGCGAAGTAGCGCACCGGCAGGGCCTTGTCCTCGATGCTCAACACGTTACCCATGGGGTCATAGGTGTAGAACAGGTCTTGCAGCACCTGGTCGGTGCGTCTGGCATGCCGTTCCATCAACCGGCCATCATCGGGACTGTATTTAAGTGTGGTCTGCACGCCGTTACCAGCCGTTTCCTGCTCTATTTGCCCCTCGGCGTTGTACCGGATATCTCTGACCAGCGGCTGCCAAGCGTCCTGCCCGTTTAATAACAAGTGATTTTCACGCAACCGGCCATCGCGGGTCAGTCTCTGGCGTTGTCGATTGCCCCTGGCATCGATCTGCTCCAGCACGTCGTCGTGGGGGCCAAGGCACCAGGTCGAGCGGGCTCCCTCGCCGGGCTCAAGCAGTGTTTCGCGATCGGCTTCGGGCTCCGGCCAGTCAGGGACGACGGCGTCAAGGACGAAGCGACGGCTCTGGACAAGGTTCTGAGCAGTGAGGGAAAACGATTCCAGCAACACGCTACCCGCCGGGTCATCGTGGCGGATCAACTGCCGGTACTGATTGTGGTCGCCACTGCCCTGCCCCGGATAACCATACTTCAGACGCTCGACACATCGGCGCGGTTGCCCGGCGCCCTGTTCGAGCACCACCACGGGACGGAGCAAGTCGTCGTAGACCACCTCGCGCTGCGTCCCTCGGCCGTCCCACGCCCGCAAGCCCTCACCGGCGAGCCCTGGTAGATCGATCTGCATGCCCGCATCGACGCTATCGGTACGCAGCGTGGCAGCGGATAGCGAATAAACCGTCGAAAGGTTGGCCGGTGCCAACTGATCGTCTTGTTGTAAGAACCACAATCGAGGATCCCACTGTTTTGCCAAACGACCGGCGACATCGAAAAGATTGCGAGTGATGCGCTCTTGCGTCGGTCCACGCTCGATGCTGCGGCAATAGTCGACGGAACGGACCGCCAAGCTGCGCGAGTCGAAGGCCGTGAGCCTCGGGGTTTTGTGATCCATGCCCATCGATCCGGCCTCTTGGTCTTAGCGCCACTGGATATCTAACAAGAGGAAACACCGTTGCCTACTGTCAGATATGACAGTGACGACCAGCGGAGAGGTAGTCGCGATACAGATGAGCAGACATGTTTTTTTGCACTTACCGGTTCGCTATGAGCATCTGCTTGGACTGAACTTTGCGAACCCTCGTCTTTGAAAAAACCGTGACCGACGCGTTCGAGCGATTGAACAGAGAGATTTTCCTGCCGGGGGAATAGCTTTCGATCGAAGCAGCCCCCTGGGTGCTCTGGTGAAAAATCTTCCAGGCACCAGCTCCACGGTCAAATTTCATAAAAGCGAAAGCGGTGATGACCTCTTCCGTTTGACCCCTGGTGTTCAAGGCATAGCCGTAATCCATGTATTCCATCATCGCGCCAAGCCCTAGCCCATGTTCTCTGCCAGGTAAATCATTGTATTCGGCGCTTTCCTTACCGCCTTGGACATGGCGAACACGGAGCACATTGTCGTTGAGCTGATCCACCGTCAGTGAACAACCGCTGAACCCTGGGGTGAACACGTAGTCGGGATGGCTCCGACCGGGGTCTACCGGTATGTCTACATAGCCGCCTTGAGGCGCCCAGAAGGCCAATATTGCGTTGTTTTTTTCGGGGATATTCCGCGGATTTTCCACAACTCTCAGGGCATTAAGTGCTCCACTACTTGCTCCGGAATAGGTGAGTTTTTCCATCGTGAACAGGAGCTTGGCCCCGCCTTGTCTGTTGTTCAATTCAGAAGAAATGTTATGCGCGGTATTCAACAACTGGGTGGTGACTTCGACCCTGTTGAGTTCGGTTTCGGTTAGCGCGTTATGGATACTGGTCGTCTTTGCGGCGGCAGGCAGATTTCGCTGTAGAGTTCCGATATCAACAGGCTGTGCCCCTGGGATGTTTCGTTCAGCACCCACCGCAATCACCGGACTCCACAATCCGTTGGACAGTTTTTTCCTGGTAACGGCGCCATCGTCATCGATAAAACTGACCGAGTTGTTCCGGGTCATCCAGTACAGGTTCAGACCATCTACAGCCCCGGCCGGATCCGGATTGAGCCAGCGCTGCAAGCCAGGCATGTAGTAGCGATAGCCGTAGTAATAGAACCCCGTCGCATCCCGTTCCTTACCTGAATAACGCACCGTCTTGTAGCCCACCTCGACCACGTCCTCCCCAGCCAGATAAGCCGTTTCGCCAAAAGGATAATAATGCTCCCGGCTGATGACCCGCCCATCCTGGGCAAGCTCCAGTCCGACCGAGCCCAAATGATCGGCAACGCTGTATCGATAGCAGTCGTTCTCGCCGGTCGGCGGCGCGCTTTCCCAATGCAACACCCGAACATCGCTGAGCCCGCCCTGGGCAGTGATCACTTGCAGCGCCTCGCCCGTGCCGCTGTCGGCGCGCAGTTCCAGCCCCGGCAAATAACGGACCTCGGCGGCGAGCGTGCGAGCACCGGTCTGAAGCGTGCGCAACTTGCGCACACGTTGCCCGCCGCCGTCGTAGATATAAGCCTCACTGTCATTAAGGCCCGAAGCGCGTTCGATGGTCGTGACCGAGCCAAGCTGGTTACGCAAGTCCCACGCCAGGAACCGTCCCGCGTCCAGCTCCAGGCAATTGCCCCGCGCATCGAACGCCGCGGCAATTTCGTCCTCGGTGGGCGGCACGCCATTGCGGTACGGCAGGCAGCGATTGCTATAGCGCGCAGCTTGGATTTCCCGACCATGGCTTTGTGCCCCGACGTGGACCAGCGCCAACAGATTGCCGCCTTCGTCGTAGCGGTAGGTCTGCTGGTAATTGCTAACCGCCGCCGGGTCGTTGTGCCTCAGCGAGTCGGGCCCTTGGTTCACCGAGCCCGCCTCCCAACCGGTGGCTTCGATCAGTTGATAGAGACTGTCGTAGACAAAGCGACTGATCGGGTCGATGCGCTGGTTGGCAAAGTAGCGGAATGCCAGGGCTGCGTCCTCGATGCTCAACACGTTGCCCATCGGGTCATAAACGTAGCGCAAGTGTTGCAGTACCTGGCCGGAACGCAGGGCTTGGCGCTCTGCCAGGCGCCCGTCTTCAGGGCTGTAGATAAGGGTGGTTTGCACGCCGTTGCCGGCTGTTTCCCCCTCGATCTGTCCAAGGGCATCGTAGCGAATATCACTCACCAGCGTCTGCCAATCGCCCTGCCCCGCCAATAGCAGTTGGCTGCCGGACAGCCGGCCATCGAGCGTAAGGTGTTGGCGTTGTCGATTTCCCCGGGCGTCGACTTGCTCCAGCACATCGCTCAGCGGCCCCACACGCCACGTCGAAACGGCACCGCTTCCAGGCTCAATGAGTTGTTCGCGATCGGATACCGGCTCCGGCCAATCGGGCAAAGCCGCATCGAAGATGTAACGGCGGTCCTGCATGAGGTTTCGCCCGGTCAAGGCAAACGACGCCAGTAACAACGTACCCGCTGTGTCGTCGTGACGGATCAGCTGGCCATACTGGTTGTGGTTCTGATCGCCCTGCCCCGGATAACCATACTTCAGACGCTCGACACATCGGCGCGGTTGCCCGGCGCCCTGTTCGAGCACCACCACGGGACGGAGCAAGTCGTCGTAGACCACCTCGCGATGCATCCCTCGGCCGTCCCACGCCCGCAAGCCCTCACCGGCGAGTCCTGGTAAATCGATCTGCATGCCCGCATCGACGCTATCGGTACGCAGCGCGGCAGCGGATAGCGAATAAACCGTCGAAAGGTTGGCCGGTGCCGACTGATCGTCTTGTTGTAAGAACCACAATCGAGGATCCCATTGTTTTGCCAAACGGCCGGCGGCCTCAAAAAGATTGCGGGTGATGCGCTGTTGCGTGGGTCCGTTCTCGATGTTGCGCCAATAGTCGACCGAACGAACCGGTAAATTCCTTGGGTCAAAGGCCATCAGCCTCGGGGTTCGCTGATCCATGCCCATCTCATCAGGCCTCTTGGTTGTGGCACCGCTGCGTCGTACCCGGCATCTAACAAGGGCAAGCAACCCTTGCCTACTGTCAGATATGACAGTGGCGACCGGTGGCCCGAGACGGATGAATATCCACGGCCCGTCCCCTCCGGTAGGATGGGGTGACGGTAACGGAGGCTTCAACCATGCTTATCGGCGTCTTGCTGGTCATCACCTGGCTCATCCTGCTGCTGCGCTATCCGGCCAAGGCGCTGCCAGTGTCCCTGGCGGCGTTCGTCGGGCTGGGGCTGGTGGCCGCGTGGGTACTCTGGGAGGACAGCCGCGAAACCCGACAACTGGCGCGTCTGGATCTGCGTGTCACTTACGCCCCCGAACGCTGCCCGGCCGACCGTCCGTTGTTGCTGACCATGACAAATGGCAACGATGTACCGCTGATCGAACTGCGCTGGCGGATCGCGGCCTACGCACCCGGCGATACCATCAACCTGGCCGACAATCAGTACACCGCACCGCGTTATCGCGGCCCTGGTGAGTTGCAGCCCGGCGCTGACTGGCAAGACTGCCTGTCCCTGCCACCGCTGCGTCCTGGCTATCGTCCACAAACCCTGGAGTTTCGCGCCGAACGATTGCAAGGCAACTTCTCCAACTGATCCCCTCCCACTGTTTGCATAAGGAATGGCCATGCCCGTTGCGTTGATTACCGGATGTTCCAGCGGCATCGGCCGCGCCCTCGCCGATGCCTTCAAGGCCGCCGGCTATCAAGTATGGGCCAGTGCACGCAAGGATGAGGACGTGGCGCTGCTCAGCGCTGCCGGGTTCACCGCCGTACAACTGGACGTCAATGACGGCCAGGCCTTGGAACAGTTGAGCGAACGCATCAACCAGCAACACGGCGGCCTTGATGTGCTGATCAACAATGCCGGTTACGGCGCCATGGGACCGTTATTGGACGGTGGCGTACCGGCCATGCAGCGCCAGTTCGAAACCAACGTGTTCGCCATCGTCGGAGTGACCCGCGCACTGTTCCCGGTGCTGCGCCGAGCCAAGGGATTGGTGGTGAACATCGGCAGCGTTTCCGGCGTGCTGGTGACGCCATTTGCTGGTGCCTATTGCGCCTCGAAGGCGGCGGTGCATGCCTTGAGCGATGCATTGCGCATGGAACTGGCGCCGTTCGGCATCCGCGTGATGGAAGTCCAGCCCGGTGCGATCGCCTCCAGCTTCGCCAAAAATGCCGGCCATGAAGCCGAGCAACTGATCAGCGAACAGTCACCCTGGTGGCCTCTGCGCGACGGCATCCGCAGCCGTGCCAAGGCCTCCCAGGACAACCCGACCCTGGCCAGCGATTTTGCCGCAGGACTGCTCAAGGCCGTGCAGCAACCCAGCCCCCCGCGCCTGCTGCGCCTGGGCAATGGCAGCCGGGTGTTGCCGATGATGGCCGGTTTGCTGCCCAAGGGGTTGCTGGAAAAAGGCTTGATGAAGCGGTTCGGGCTAGGTGGGTCGTTGTAAGTACCGGAGGAGTAACAGGCATTGCTTCTGTGGCGAGGGGATTGGGGGCGAACGCAAAACGCATCTCCGGCGAAGATCCAATGTGGGAGCGGGCTTGCTCGCGAAGACGTCGGCACAGTCAATATCAGTGCAAGCTGAACTACCGCTTTCGCGAGCAAGCCCGCTCCCACAGGGGATCTGTGGTGTGTATCAAATCTCACCATCAACCCACTGATGCGATGCCTCAGAGCACGGCATGAGGTTCGACCACGACCGTGCAGGTCATCCCCGCCGCCAGCAGCACGCCCTCTGGCACTTCGTCGATATGGATCCGCACCGGCACCCGCTGCGCCAGACGAACCCAGTTGAAGGTCGGGTTCACATCGGCGATCAACTCGCGGCTTTCGGGGTTGTCACGGTCGTAGATGCCGCGCGAGATGCTTTGCACATGCCCCTTGAGCACCTCACCGCTCATCAACTGCAATTGCGCCGAATCACCGACCCGCACCTTGGGCAACTTGGTTTCTTCGAAGAAGCCGTAGACCCAGAACGAATTCATGTCCACCACGGCCATTTTCGCCTCGCCGATGCGCGCATAGTCGCCCCGATGCACGTTGAGGTTGGTGACGTAACCGTCCACCGCCGCGCGGACCTGGGTACGCGCGAGATTCAGCTCGGCGGCTTCCAGTTGTGCCCGGGCGTACTGGTAATCGGCCAGGGCCGAGTCGGCAATGTTACTGGCGTCGTCACGGTTTTCCCGGGAGATCACCAGGCTGTCCAGGTCGGCACGCCGATGAGCGTTGACCTTGCGCATTTCCCAGGTCGCCTTGCGCGAGGCCACCAAAGAGCGAGCCTGTTTCACCGCAATGCGGTAATGCTCAGGGTCGATGCGCATCAGCAGCTCGCCCTTTTTTACCAACTGGTTATCACGCACCGGCACCTCGACCACCTCACCGCTGACATCGGCGGCGACGTTGATGATATCGGCGCGTACCCGACCATCACGGGTCCACGGAGTGTTCATGTAATGCACCCACAACGCCCGGCCGATCCACAGGGCAAGGGCAAGCACCAACAGCGTCGCAAGCAGGCTGAAAAACTTTTTCATCGCATTGATCTCAACGGTAGACCGTCAGCGCCAGCGCGCCAAACAAGCAGGTAAACAGACTCAGGCGCAGCAGCGCCGGGTGCCAGAAGAAGCGGTACAGGTCCAGCCCGGACAAAAAACGGTCCAGGGCCCAAGCCAGGGCGGCGGCGATGAAAAACATCAGGGTCATGGTGGGCATGTACACGCCATGGAAGGCGATTTCACGAGGCATGTTCAGGTTCCTGGGGCAGCGGCCTGACGTAGGCCGCCAATGGCGATTGCGGGTCCAAAAGCGAAGTACGGATGAAATGCAGATAGCTTTTCACCCGGCGCAGGGCCGAGGTGTCGAAATGCGGGGCGAAGGGTTCGTCACTGGCCTGTACGCGGCTGATGGCGTGGTCGACCGCCAGCAGGGCGCGCTCCAGATTGCTCTGGCCGGGCTGGCGGAACAGCCGCACCAGCGCCCGCCCCATCACGCGGATCGCCTGGCGCCACGGCTGGCTTGGGGCATAGGCCGGATGCACCGGCAAGATCGCCTGTTCCTTGCGCAATTCGATAATCGCGTGGCCGACCTCCAGTACCACGAACATCCAGCGCAACAGATCCCGCTGTACCCGAGGCTGCCCCGCAGCCAGCCCATAAGCCTGATGCAGCAAGTCCCGGGTGCGACTTTCAAAACCCGAAGCCAGGCCCTTGAGCCGGCCGCTGATGGCAAACACCACCTGCTCGCGCAGGTCTTGTTCGAGTCGGCGCCACAACCAGCGGCTGTTGGGCGGCAGAATGATTGCCCCGGCGGCGGCGCATACCAGCATGCCAAGGATCATCGCGAGGTAATCGTTGATGAAGGTGTAGGGGTTGTAGACCGTCAGGTTGTCGGGCACCGAGCCTGTGCAGAAAAAGATCAGCAGCCCCAGCCCGACCCCGGCGTATTGCGGTCGCGAGCTGAGGAATGAGCCCAACATGATCACCGGCGCCAACATCACGCAGAGCAAGGGAAAGCCGTCGATCAGTGGGAAGATGAAAAACATCTCGACGAAACCGATCAAGGCCCCGAACAGCGTGCCACACGCCATCTGGAACGCCATGCGTTTGGGGTTGGGCGTGGCAGCCGACAAGCCCATCGTGGCGGCGGCAATCATCGTCATGGTCGCGCCACTCGGCCAGGCCGTGGCGACCCAATAGCTGCCCAGTACCAGCAGGATGAACGCTGCCCGAAACCCCGACGCCGCAGCCGCCAGACCGTTGGTCTGCGGTATGAAAGGTTCGTCCCATCGCTCGCGTTCGTGGCGATGATTCGCCAGCGACGCATGGGTCTGGGCGTAGCCGTGCAAGTCATCGACGAAGCGATACAGCAGCTCGTAGGCGGTGTGGAAGTCCAGCCGTTGCGCTTCGCTCGGATCTGTTTCTTCGAACACCCCACGCAGCCTGCGGACCTGTGCCGGCAAATCGGCTTTATAGGTTGCCAGCTCCGCCGCCAGGCGCGCAGCATCTTCATCGGTCAGGGCGCGGGCGCTAAAACCGTCCAGCAACTCGGCCAGCGTTTGCAAACCCGGTTTGATGGCATGCACCACCTGTTCGGCCCGGCGGCTACGCAAACGCTCGAGCAACTGGTGCAAGGCGTTGAATCGGGTGGTGATGCCCATGAATTCGCTGTTCAAGCGACTGAGCCGACCGTTGCGCCGACGCATGTGCGGGTCTTCGAACACCGTCACGCTACGCAGGCTTTCCAGGCCGACGGCTTCGGCAATGAAGCCGACGTTACGCGCCTCGAATACCTCGCGTTTACTGCGCCCACGCAAGCCATCCGTGACAAACAGGGCAAACACTCCAAAGCGTTGGTACAGGGCGTTGCGCATGGCGGCGCTGGCGGTTTGCGGCAGGATCGCGGCGCTGATCAGGGTCGCGCAGAGAATCCCCAGGGAAATCTCCAGCACACGCCAGACCGCCGCCATGAACGCGCCTTCCGGATGAGCCAGGGCCGGCAGACCAATCATGGCCGCGGTGTAGCCGGCCAGCACAAAACCATAGGCCCGGAAGTTGCGATAACGCGCCGCGCCCGCTGAACAGACGCCGACCCAGATCGCCAGGCTGCCCAAGAACAACTCAGTGCTCTGGGCAAACAAAGCAATCAGCGCCACCATCACCGCCGAGCCCGCCAGGGTGCCGAGCAAGCGATAGAAACTCTTGGCGAACACCTGCCCGCTCTGGGGCTGCATGACGATAAACACCGTGATCATGGCCGTGCGTGGTTGCGGCAGCTCCAGGCGCATCGCCAGCCACAACGTCAGGAACGCGGCAAGCAGCACTTTGAAAATGTAGACCCAGGTCACCCCGTCGCTGCGGGCCCATTCAAAGAAACCACGGCGCCATTCCAGACGGTGCAGCCAGCGTGCGGGGATAAGTAAAGACGTCACAAAAGGCCTACTCAGCATCGTGGCGAGGGGTGTCGTTGCCGGCTTCCAGCCCACCGCCCAACGCCGTCACCAGGTCGGCATGGGTCGTCAGGCGCGCCGCCTCCACTTGCTGCTGCACCTGTTGCTGCTTGAACAACAGGCTTTGGGCGTTGAGCACGTTGAGGTAGTCGGTGAGTCCGCGCTGGAACGCAACCATCGCGATGTCGTAGGTGCGTTGCGCGGCCGCCACCGACTCAGCAGCGAAGACGTGTTGCTTGTCCATGGACTCACGGCGGATCAACTGATCGGAAATGCTCTTGAGCGCATCGACCAGCGTCTGGTTATAGCGGGCCACGGCGATGTCATAACCGGCCGCCGCCTGCCCGAGCTGTGAACGCAGGCGCCCACCGTCGAAAATCGGCAGTGTGATGGCCGGTCCGACGCTGTAGTTGAGTTTCTTGCCGGTCAAGAACTCCAGCGCCCCGCCACCGGTCGCCATGTAGCCGATACTGCCCAGCAGATCGACATTGGGATAAAACCCGGCACGCGCGACATCGATGCCCCGCGCCTGAGCGGCCACTTGCCAACGTCCGGCCACCACGTCCGGACGCTGGCCAAGCAGTTCGGCGGGCAATGCCGATGGCAGCTTCAAGGGCGCACCGAGGGCCAGGGTCGGACGCTGCAGTCGCGCCCCCTCTCCTGGCCCTTTGCCCGCCAGCGCCGCCAATTGATTGCGGCTCAAGGCGATGGCTTCGTCGAGGGCGTCGAGTTGCCGATGGGTCTCGGGCAATGGCGCCTGGGCCTGGCTGACTTCGAAATGGGTGCCGATGCCGCCGTCCAGACGCTTTTGCGCCAGGTCGAGAATCTGCTCCTGTTGATGGAGGGTCGCCACGGCGATATCGCGCTGGGCGTAGTGCAACGAGAACTGGACATAGGCGCGCACGATGTTGTTCTGCAACTCCAACTGCGCCTGCCGCGCCTCGGCTACGCTGACATGGGCCAGGTCGACGGCCCGCTCACTGGCGTTGCGCTCGCGGCCCCACAGGTCCAGGGCATAGCTCAAGCCCAGGCCCGCGTTATTGTCCCAAGTGGTGGTATCGGCCAACTCGCCAGGGCCATAGAACTGATCGCTGGGCCAGTTGTGGCGCTTGAGGGTCGCCTGACCATTGATCTGTAGCGACTCGGCAGCCTCGACGACACCGGCCATGGCCTTGGCCTGCCGCACGCGCGCGGCGGCCAGGGCCAGGCTCGGGCTGTCATGCACGGCCAGGTCAATCCAGCGATCCAGTTGCCGGTCGCCATAGGCATTCCACCACTGGCGACTGGGCCAGTGGGCATCGCGGGCAGCCTCGCGGATCGCTTCATCGGTGGCCAGTTGATTGGCCGACAATGCCTGGCCTTGCGGCGCAATCCCTCCCGTGCCGAGGCAACCGCTGATGGTTAACGTTAAAAGCCAAACACTGAGAGTCTTCAGCTCTCTGCTGATGCAACGCGGCACTTGCGCAAAATTCCTGAGATGGGGGGTGTGAAGAGTCGGGAGGATGCATGCCTGATGACGCACCTGTGGGAGCGAGCCTGCTCGCGATAGCGTCCAGGCAGACACATTGAGGGGAATGTGATGCCGCCATCGCGAGCAGGCTCGCTCCCACAGTAATCAGCGATCCAGGATTGGCCGCAATTCTAGGCAACCCACCGAACGGCGATAAGCCGACCTTTCTGCGAATCTTTGTTACCGTTACTGCGATAATCCATTAGTCGGGGTCGGCTGCACTGTAACTTCGTGTCACAATTTGCCACCGCCCAAGAGAGCCCTCCATGGACACTTTGCAAAACATGCGTGCGTTCAGTTGTGTTGCCGAAGCTGGCAGTTTCACTGCCGCCGCCGCGCAACTCGATACCACCACAGCCAACGTGTCGCGCGCGGTTTCCAACCTGGAAGCCCATCTGCAAACCCGCCTGCTCAACCGCACCACCCGCCGCATCGCCCTGACTGAGGCTGGCAAACGCTATCTGCTGCGTTGCGAGCAGATCCTGGCGTATGTCGAGGAGGCTGAAGCCGAGGCCAGCGACGCCCATGCGCGTCCCGCTGGACAGCTGAAGGTGCATACCATGACCGGCATTGGCCAACATTTCGTGATTGACGCCATCGCCCGCTATCGTAAAACCCATCCGGACGTGACCTTCGACCTGACCCTGGCCAACCGCGTGCCGGACATCCTGGACGAGGGATACGACGTCTCCATCGTGCTGGCCAGCGAATTGCCAGACTCGGGCTTTGTCTCCCAGCGCCTGGGAATCACCTACAGCATCGTCTGCGCATCACCTGCCTACGTGAAAGCCAGCGGCTGCCCGCAAAAACCCGGCGATCTGCTCAACCACGCCTGCCTGCGCCTGGTCAGCCCGGTCATTCCGCTGGAGAAATGGGTATTTGACGGCCCCGAAGGCCAAGAGATGGTCACCATCAACAACTCACCGTTCCTGGTGAATTCCGCCGATGCCATGAAAACCGCGATTACCAGTGGCATGGGCGTGGGCGTGTTGCCGGTCTACGCCGCCATCGAAGGCCTGCGCAACGGCACGCTAGTGCGGGTCATGCCCAACTATCGCTCCCAGGAACTGAACCTCTACGCCATCTATCCTTCGCGCCAGTATCTGGATGCGAAGATCAAGACCTGGGTGGAGTATCTGCGCGGTTCGCTGCCGGAAATCCTCGCGGCGCACCAGGCCGAACTGACGGCTTATGAGTTGAGTGGAAGTCTGGCCGGTGCACGGGTCGCGAACTGATTTCGCGCCCGTGCTCCAAGGGCAATACTCAGCGCTTGCCCATCGATCGACGTGTGCCGGGAGGCGCGGCGCCAGGGGTCTTGGTGTGACCGTTCTTCGCGCCGTTCTTGTACCAAGGCTGCTGCCCGGCCCCTTTGGCCGCAGCCAGGTCACCAGGCTTGAACGGAAACTTGAAGGTCGGGATCGCGTTGACGCTCTCGCCGCTGGAAACATCGCTGTCGAGCCGGTCGGCCTGTTCGCCGTTCGGATGTTCGTCCGCGGGCGAAGGTGTTGGGGAAGTCATGTAAAGCTCCGGGTAATGCGTGCGAGTCGGGCCCGGAGAGCGAGCCGCGAAAGCCGGCAGTATACCCGCCCGACACCGGCGCGCGCAGGGCGGATTCAATCAGCCCTCCACTCGTCTGACAGTAAGTCGGGACAAAACTGACAAGCCCGTCAGTTAGGCGTCACCTTCCTGACCCCCTCGCAACGCTATATAAGAAAGATAAGAATCCCTCCGTCCTGAACCGGCCTCCCACATCCATGCACATCCAGAAAAAAACCGTCCTGCTCGTCGTGCTCCTGGTCGCCCTGGCGGCTCTGGCCTTCTGGTATGTCATGAAGCCCGTCACCGCCAAATCCGGTGCCCCCGTGGCCGTTCCGGTAAGGGTTGTCAGCGTGGTGCAAAAGGATGTGCCGCGCTTTGCCAGTGGCATCGGCACGGTGCTATCGCTGCACAGCGTGGTGATCCGCCCGCAGATCGACGGCATCCTCACCCGACTGCTGGTCAAGGAAGGGCAACAGGTCAAGAAGGACGACCTGCTGGCGACCATCGACGACCGTTCCATCCGCGCCAGCCTCGACCAGGCCAGGGCCCAGCTCGGTGAGAGCCAGGCACAACTGGCGGTGGCCCAGATCAATCTCAAACGCTACAAATTGCTCAGTGTCGACGACGGCGTATCGAAGCAGACCTACGATCAGCAACAGGCGCTGGTCAATCAGCTCAAGGCCACCGCCCAAGGTAATCAGGCGGCCATCGATGCCGCCCAGGTGCAGTTGTCCTACACCCGGATCCGCTCCCCGGTAACCGGTCGCGTCGGC
The DNA here is from genome assembly GCF_030687835.1 of Pseudomonas hefeiensis. NCBI lineage: Bacteria > Pseudomonadati > Pseudomonadota > Gammaproteobacteria > Pseudomonadales > Pseudomonadaceae > Pseudomonas > Pseudomonas hefeiensis. The sequence goes on along the minus strand of NZ_CP117449.1, from coordinate 1,182,777 downwards.
ATCCGCAACGTGGACGAAGGTAACTTCCTGCGCACCAGCGACACGGACGGCCTGTTCACCGTGACCCAGATCGACCCTATCGCGGTGGAGTTCGCCTTGCCCCAACAAATGCTGCCCACCTTGCAACGGTTGATGGCCGCACCCGAGCAAGCGCTGGTCCAGGCCTACATAGGCGCCGATGGTACCTCCGGCGAAATGCTCGGCGAGGGCCGCCTGAGCCTGATCGACAACCAGATCAATGCCAACACCGGCACCCTGCGGGCCAAGGCTGAATTCAGCAACGCCGCGCAACGGCTGTGGCCAGGGCAGTTGGTGACGTTGAAGATCCAGACCGCCCTCGACAAGAACGCCCTGGTGGTGCCGCCGACCGTGGTTCAGCGCGGCCTGGAGCACCCTTTCGTGTACCGGATCAAGGGTGACCAGGTAGAGAACGTACCGGTGGTGATGGTGTATCAGGACAGCGACCTGCACATCATAAAAGGGGTGAGCGCGGGTGATCAGTTGGTGAGCGACGGTCAGTCACGGCTCAAGCCGGGCACCCGCATCCAGGTGCTCGGTGACCCAGTGGCCCAGGCCAATGTGTCGGAACCAAAACCATGAAGGGCCGCGGTTCAGTTTCGGCGTGGTGCATCGACCACCCCATCGCCACGGTATTGTTGACGTTCGCCCTGATACTGCTGGGATTGATCGCCTTTCCTCGCCTGCCTGTCGCGCCATTGCCTGAAGCGGAATTCCCGACCATCCAGGTCAGGGCTCTGTTGCCCGGTGCCAGCCCCGAAACCATGGCTTCGTCGGTGGCGACCCCGCTGGAAGTACAATTCAGCGCCATCCCCGGCATTACCCAGATGACCTCCAGCAGTGCCCTGGGCTCGACCAACCTGACTTTGCAATTCAGCCTCGACAAAAGCATCGACACCGCCGCCCAGGAAGTGCAGGCGGCCATCAATACCGCCGCTGGCAAACTGCCCCAGGACATGCCAAACCTGCCCACTTGGCGCAAAGTCAACCCGGCCGACAGCCCGGTGTTGATCCTCAGCATCAGCTCCAGCCTGATGCCCGGCACCGAACTGAGCGACTACGTCGAAACCCTGCTCGCCCGCCAAATCAGCCAAATCGATGGCGTAGGACAAATCTACATTACCGGTCAGCAACGTCCGGCGATCCGGGTGCAGGCCTCAGCGGACCGACTCGCAGCCATCGGTCTGACCCTGGCCGACATCCGCGTGGCGCTCCAGCAGGCCAGCCTCAACCTGGCCAAGGGGGCGCTTTATGGCGAGTCGAGCGTTTCCACCCTGTCCACCAACGATCAGTTGTTCCAGCCCGAGGAATATGGCGAGTTGATCGTGTCCTACAAGGATGGGGCACCGGTTCATCTCAAGGACGTCGCCAAAGTCATCAACGGTTCGGAAGACGCCTACATTCAGGCCTGGTCCGACGAGCAGCCGGGGCTCAACCTGGTGATCTTCCGTCAGCCGGGGGCGAACATCGTCGACACCGTCGACCGCATCCAGGCCGCCTTGCCCACGCTGGAGGCCATGCTGCCCGCCGCTGTGCAGGTCAACATGCTGAACGACCGTACCCAGACCATCCGCGCTTCGCTGCATGAGGTGGAGATCACCTTGCTGATCGCGGTGCTGCTGGTGGTGGCAGTGATGGCGCTGTTCCTGCGCCAGCTCTCGGCGACCCTGATTGTCTCGGCGGTACTGGGCGTGTCACTGATCGCCAGTTTCGCCCTGATGTATGTGATGGGTTTCAGCCTGAACAACCTGACCCTGGTGGCCATCGTGATCTCGGTGGGATTCGTGGTGGATGATGCGATCGTAGTGGTGGAGAACATCCACCGGCACCTGGAGGCCGGCGAGGGCATGCGTGAGGCGGCGATCAAGGGCGCCGGCGAAATCGGCTTCACGGTGATTTCCATCAGCTTCTCGCTGATCGCCGCGTTCATCCCGTTGCTCTTCATGGGCGGCGTGGTTGGGCGTCTGTTCAAGGAGTTTGCCCTGACCGCCACCTCGACCATCCTGATTTCGGTAGTGGTGTCCCTGACCCTGGCACCGACCCTGGCCGCGCTGTTCATGCGCGCGCCGGTGCATCATGCCCACAGCAAGCGAAGTTTCGGCGAGCGCCTGCTGGGCGGGTATGAACGGATACTGCGTCGGGCCCTGGCCCACCAGAGGCTGATGATCGGCGTGTTCGGTGTGACCCTGGCGCTGGCAGTGGCGGGCTACGTGTTCATTCCCAAGGGATTCTTCCCGGTACAAGACACCGGCCTGGTGCTTGGCACCAGTGAAGCCGCCGCCGATGTGTCGTTCCCCGACATGGTCGCCAAACACAAGGCCCTGGCCGCGATCGTCGCCGCCGACCCGGCGGTGCAGACCTTTTCTCATGCCGTCGGCGTCTCGGGTTCCAACCAGACCATCGCCAATGGGCGCTTCTGGATCGCCCTCAAGCCCCGGGATCAGCGCGACGTATCGGCCAGCGGCTTCATCGACCGGATCCGCCCCAAACTGCTGGGCATTCCCGGCGTGGTGCTGTACCTGAGGGCCGGGCAGGACATCAACCTCAGTTCCGGTCCGAGCCGCGCCCAGTATCAATACGTGCTCAAGAGCAACGACGGCCCGACGCTCAACACCTGGACACAAAAACTCACCGACAGGCTGCGCGGCAACCCCGCGTTCCGGGACGTCTCCAACGATCTGCAACTGGGCGGCAGCATCACCCACATCAACATCGACCGCAGCGCGGCGGCGCGCTTTGGCCTCACCGCCAGCGATGTCGACCAGGCCCTGTACGACGCCTTCGGCCAGCGGCAGATCAACGAATTCCAGACTGAGACCAATCAATACAACGTGATCCTGGAGCTCGACACCGCGCAACGCGGCAAGGCCGAGAGCCTGGCGTATTTCTATCTGCGCTCACCGCTCAGCGGTGAGATGGTCCCGCTTTCAGCCCTGGCCCGCTTCGATGCGCCGACCAACGGCCCGCTGTCCATTGCCCACGACGGCATGTTCCCTGCCGCCAACCTGTCATTCAACCTCGCGCCTGGCGTGGCGCTGGGGGATGCGGTGCGCATGCTCGACCAGGCCAAGAACGAGATCGGCATGCCGGCCTCCATCACCGGCAACTTCCAGGGCGCGGCCCAGGCGTTCCAAAGCTCCCTGGCCAGCCAGCCGTGGCTGATCCTCGCCGCGCTGTTGGCGGTGTACATCATCCTCGGCGTGCTCTACGAGAGTTTTGTGCACCCGCTAACGATCATCTCCACCCTGCCCTCGGCCGGCCTCGGCGCGCTGGTCATGCTGTGGTTGCTGGGCCAGGATTTTTCGATCATGGCGCTGATCGGGCTGGTGCTGCTGATCGGCATCGTCAAGAAAAACGGCATCCTGATGATCGACTTCGCCCTCGACGCCCAGCGCAAGGGAGGGTTGACGCCCCAGGAAGCGATTTTCCAGGCGTGCCTGACCCGGTTTCGCCCGATCATCATGACGACCCTCGCCGCTCTGCTCGGCGCCCTGCCGCTGATGCTCGGCTCCGGTCCCGGCGCGGAACTGCGCCAGCCGCTGGGCATTGCGGTGGTCGGCGGCCTGCTGGTGAGCCAGGCGCTGACGCTGTTCACCACACCGGTCATATACTTATGGCTGGAGCGACTGTTCCATCGGCCCGTCCAGCAGCCCGGACCCGCGCCGACGGCGGCGCTGGCAACCACAGACTGAGGCGGGGCCATGCGCGTTCTGATCATCGAAGATGAAGAAAAAACCGCGGATTATCTGCATCGCGGCCTGACCGAACAGGGCTACACCGTGGACGTGGCGCCGGACGGCGTCGAGGGGCTGCACCTGGCGCTGGAAAGCGATTACGCAGTGATCGTGCTAGACGTGATGCTGCCAGGCCTGGACGGCTTCGGCGTGCTGCGTGCCCTGCGCGCCCGCAAGCAGACGCCGGTGATCATGCTCACCGCCCGCGAACGGGTCGAAGACCGCATCAGGGGCCTGCGCGACGGCGCCGATGACTACCTGGGAAAACCGTTTTCCTTCCTGGAACTGGTGGCCCGCCTGCAAGCCCTGACCCGCCGCAGCGGCAGCCATGAACCGGTGCAGGTCAGCATCGCCGACCTGTGGGTCGACCTGATCAGCCGCAAAGCCACCCGCTCAGGCCAACGCCTGGACCTGACCGCCAAGGAATTTTCGCTGCTCAGCGTCCTGGCGCGCCGCCAGGGCGAAATACTGTCGAAAACCGCCATTGCCGAGATGGTCTGGGACATCAACTTCGACAGCGACGCCAACGTGGTGGAAGTGGCGATCAAACGCCTGCGAGCCAAGCTCGACGGGCCGTTTGAACAGAAATTGCTGCACACGATTCGCGGGATGGGTTATGTACTGGAGAGCAGAGAATGACTTTGCCCGACAGTATCGCCCTGCGCCTGAGCGGCATGTTCACGCTGGTGGCGGCATTGGTGTTCCTGTTGATCGGCGGGGCCTTGTACCAGCAAGTCGAAAAGGGCCTGGGCCTGTTGCCGGAAGCCGAACTCGATGCGCGCTACAGCGTGCTCGAGTCCACGGTTGGCCGCTACGGCACGCCCGAGCACTGGGTAAAAATCAATAACAAGCTGCGGTTGCTGGGCGAGGAAGACAAGCGCATCCACTTCTGGATCGTCAGCGGCGATCCGCGCTTTGAATATGGCAGCCCCGATCCGCAGATCCGCGCCTTCGCCGAAGGTCCGCTGGGCAAGCGCGACCTGAAACTGACGGAGCAGCAATACCCGATGAAAGTGCTCGTGAGCCAGTTCCCGGCCAAGGACCAGCGTCCACCGCTGCGCTTCATGATCGGCATCGACACCCTGACGTTCTACCAGACCCAGCACCATTTGCTGGTGGCGTTGGTGAGCCTGGCGATTGTCGGGGTGATCCTGGCTTCCCTGCTGGGCTACTGGGTGGCGCGCATCGGTCTCAAGCCGCTGATCAGGCTGTCCGATGAAGCCCAACGCCTGACCCCGCCCCGCCTGTCCGGGCGCTTGCAGATGTCACCTTTGCCGCCGGAGCTCAGTCAGTTCGTCAGTTCCTTCAACGCCACCCTCGACCGGGTCGAACAGGCGTATTCACGGTTGGAGTCGTTCAACGCCGATGTCGCCCATGAACTGCGCTCGCCCCTGACCAACCTGATCGGCCAGACCCAGGTGGCGCTGACCCGTGGGCGCTCGGCCGAGCATTACTTCGAGGTGCTGCAATCGAATCTCGAAGAGCTGGAGCGACTGCGCTCGATCATCAACGACATGCTGTTCCTCGCCAGCGCCGACCAGGGCAGCAAAGCCACCAAACTCACCAGCACCTCCCTGGCCGGTGAAGTAGCGACCACCCTCGACTACCTGGACTTCATCCTCGAAGACGCTCAGGTCCAGGTCCGGGTCAGCGGCGATGCCCAGGCCAAGATCGAGATCGCTCATCTGCGCCGGGCGCTGATCAACTTGCTGAGCAACGCGGTGCAACACACCGCGCCAGGGCAAGTCATCGAGGTGTGCATTGAAGCCCTTGGCGACCAAGTCAGCCTCGGCGTCACCAACCCAGGAGAACCGATTACCGACGAACACCTGCCGCGCCTGTTCGAACGGTTCTACCGGGTGGATGCTTCCCGCAGCAACAGTGGGGCCAACCATGGCCTGGGACTGGCCATCGTCAAGGCAATCGCACTGATGCATGGCGGGGATGTATTCGTACGCAGTGACCACGGAGCCAATACCTTCGGAATCCGTTTGCCGGCTTGAAATAAGCCATTAGGTGGATTGCCCTATTTGGGCGGTCCACGCACAATCCTGCAAAAGGCCAGCATTTGTCTGATACCGGTCAGTTGCCCAGGATTTACACGATGAGCAGCCCTGGGGCGGATCGCCATATGACAATGCAGACATCGGAACCATGAGTGTGAGTAGTGCGACACCCGGCATCACCCCGTTTTCGATACGCTCGGAACGGGTACTGATAGTTGCCAGCTCGCTGGTTGTATTGACCATTCTGAGTATCGTGAGCTTTCTGCTGATCCGCGAACACACCAGCGCCCGACAGGAGGCGACACGTGCGGCGAACAATATCGTTCAATTGATCGACGCCGACGTGCTGCGCAATGTCGAACTGTACCAACTGTCGCTGCAAGGCCTGATCAGCGCTACCAAACGCGACGACATGGAAGACGTTTCTCCGACAATTCGCCACTTGGCCCTGTTCGACCGCTCCACCGCCGCGCCCTATAAAGGCGAAATATTGCTATTGGACAAACACGGAGATGTGATCGCCGACTCTGCCTCGATCGAACCGCGCAAAGGCAATTATGCCGATCGGGAGTATTTCAAGCCCCACGTCCATGACCCAAGCCTGGGCATGAAGATCAGCCGTCCGTTCCGCTCCAGAGGTGCAGAGCAGGACTGGCGCATCAGTTTCAGCCATCGGCTGAGTAATGAACGAGGCGAGTTTTTAGGGGTAGCCGAGGCGGCGATGCGCTTGAGTTACTTCAGCCAGCTGTTCAAGAGCCTAAACATCGGTCATGGCGGCTCGGTCAACCTGGTCAGCAGCGACGGTTTTCTATTGGCACAGGAACCGCCCTTGGCCGAAGACCTGATCGGCAAGGATTTCAGCAAACGAGCGAACTTCATGCGCATCCTGCGCGAAGGCAACGGCAGCTTCACCAGTGTCTCCAGCCTTGATCAGGCGCAGCGCCTGTACACGTTTTCCCAAGTCGGCGACTTGCCGTTGATCGTGGTGGTGGCGCTCTCCTCCGATGAGGTCTTCGCCTCATGGAAACGCACGGCGCTGCTGGTCAGCGGGGCTACGGGGGCATTGTGCATCGGCTTGCTCTGGCTCACCTGGCTGCTGCGTCATGAACTGAGGCGGCGCCACCATGCCGAGCGGGAACTGGCGCAACTGGCGTCCGTCGACTCGCTGACGGGCCTGGCCAACCGCCGGACCCTGGACGAGACGCTGCAACAGGAATGGCTGCGGGCCCAGCGCTCGGGCCAACCGCTGTCAGTCATGATGATTGATGCCGATCACTTCAAGGCATTCAACGATCGTCATGGCCACCAAAGTGGTGATGAGGCCTTGCGCACCCTGGCGCAGCTGATCGGCAGGCATGTCCGTCGACCGGCCGACCTGGCAGCGCGTTACGGTGGTGAGGAGTTCTCGGTGGTACTGCCGGAAACCACCACCGCTGGCGCCTTTACCATGGCCCAGAACGTTCGTGAGGCGGTGGAGCAACTGCCGCCGGCCCGCGACGGCGATGCTCCCATGACAGTCAGCATCGGCATTGCCACTTGGGCCCAAGGGCCGTATGGCGACCTCGAACAACTCATGTTCGCTGCCGACAAGGCGCTATACCAGGCCAAGGCCAGTGGGCGTAATCGTGTGGTTTGCGCGATGTAATGCCCTCAGCCTCTGTGGCTGTTTTTTTATAGCGCTTGGTTGGTGTGTATATCCGTTATTTCGGTAACGGCGGCTTAGGGTTCCGCCCTGACGGCGGCTCACTTTCGAAAAGCCGGAAGCCGGCCCAGGCAAAAGTAACCAAAGCGCTTGTGCCCCACCCCTTGGTGCCTCGCCTAGGCTCGGCATGCCTGAACGCAGGCATTGCTCCGTGGGCAGCCGCGAAGGGCCCGCGGCTAACCCGAGTCGGCCTGATAGCCGATCTGGTTCCTGGTGAGACCGCGTCTCCCCTGTGGGAGCGGGCTTGCTCGCGAAAGCAGTATCACAGTCGATGAAGATGCTGAATGTGCTGGCCTCTTCGCGAGCAAGCCCGCTCCCACAGTGGTTCTGTGTTGAATATAAGTTTTGTGTCCGCTGAAGATTGAATATGGGAGCGAGCTGCTCGCGATGGCGGTGGTTCAGTCACATGGAAGTTGAGCTGACTGGCCCCATCGCGAGCAAGCTTTGCTCCCACAGGTCTGATGGGTTGGCTATAAGGCCGCCTCGCTACGGACGTTGATCTCGGCGCCCCGTTAACCACGATGGCCGACCGGCTCCCGGCTTTTCAAAAGTGAGCCGCCGTCAGGGCGCAACCCTAAGCAACCGTTACCACAGCAACGGATATGTAACCCAACCAGCCCAACCCAAAAAACAGCATTACCCCTTATCGCCACAGACGTCCCAGAAAACAGCCATAAAAAAAGGCCACCCGAAGGCAGCCTTTAAAAACTAGAGAGGTTTTTATGCTTACACGGCCGCTACAGGGCGCATGTAAGAGATTGGTGCGGTGCTGGCGTCTTCGAACGTCACGACTTCCCAAGCATCTTTCTGCTCAATCAACTTGCGCAGCAGCTGGTTGTTCAGCGCGTGGCCGGACTTGAAGCCCTTGAACTCACCAATCAGGCTATTGCCCAGCAGGTAGAGGTCGCCGATTGCATCGAGAATCTTGTGCTTGACGAATTCATCTTCATAACGAAGGCCGTCCTCGTTCAACACGCCATCGGAATCGACCACGATCGCGTTTTCAACACTGCCGCCGAGTGCGAGGTTGTGCTTGCGCAGGTACTCGATGTCACTCATGAAACCAAAGGTACGGGCGCGGCTGACTTCTTTTACGAACGAAGTGCTGGAAAAATCCACGCTTGCACTCTGGGTGCGGTCACGGAAAACCGGGTGATCGAAATCGATCTCGAAGCTCACCTTGAAACCTTCGAAAGGGACGAAAGTGGCGCGTTTGTCGCCATCTTCTACTGTCACTTCCCGCAGGATACGGATGAACTTCTTGGCTGCGTCCTGCTCTTCCAGGCCAGCCGATTGAATCAGGAATACGAAGGGTCCGGCACTGCCATCCATGATCGGGACTTCGGACGCGGAGAGCTCGACGTAGGCGTTATCGATGCCCAGGCCAGCCATGGCCGAGAGCAAATGCTCCACCGTGTCCACTTTGGTGTCACCGTTGACCAGTGTGGTCGACATAGTGGTTTCACCAACGTTTTCCGCGCGAGCAGGAATCTGCACCACAGGGTCGAGGTCGGCACGACAAAACACGATGCCGGTATCGATAGGCGCGGGTTTGAGGGTCAGGTAGACCTTCTCACCGGAGTGCAAGCCGACACCTGTGGCACGGATAATATTCTTCAGGGTGCGTTGTTTAATCATGGCATGGGCCGCTTCAGCGCAAATTGCGAACTGGTATCAACAAAGGCTGGCGATAATAGCAGACCAGACCTTTGCTGAACACCAATCACCCGTATCCCCCTGATACATTTCATCAATCGGCCTGACGACGCAGGAATGCCGGGATGTCCAGGTAATCCAGATCGTCTTGCGGATTCATCTTCGCGGCAGTCGCAGCACCGGCCTGGGCCTGGTTGCGCATGACGGTCGGACGGTCCAGGTCACGGTAGTTCACCGCGGGTGCGTCCTGACGGGAAGACACTTGTTGTTGCGGTTGCGAAGCCATGGAGGTGTGAACGGTATTGTCGATGACCTTCACAGGTTTCTCGATTTTCGCGCCCAGACCGGTGGCAACCACGGTAACGTGCAACTCGTCGCGCATGTCCGGATCGATAACGGTACCGACCTTGACCATCGCGTGCTCGGAAGCGAAGGCTTCGATGATGCTACCCACGTCGGAGTACTCACCCAGGGACAGGTCAGGGCCGGCGGTGATGTTCACCAGGATGCCGCGTGCACCTTGCAGGTTCACGTCTTCGAGCAACGGGTTGCGAATGGCCGCTTCGGTGGCCTCGCGTGCACGGTTCGGACCGCTGGCGCAGCCAGTGCCCATCATCGCCATGCCCATTTCGCTCATGACAGTCCGTACGTCGGCAAAGTCGACGTTGATCATGCCCGGACGCTTGATGATGTCGGAGATACCGCGAACGGCACCGGCCAGTACATCGTCAGCCTTGGCGAAAGCCGACAAGAGGCTGGCGTCTTTACCGAGGATGGTCAGCAGCTTCTCGTTGGGAATGGTGATCAACGAGTCGACGCTTTCAGACAACAGACGGATACCTTCGTCGGCGATCTGCATGCGCTTGCGGCCTTCGAACGGGAACGGACGAGTCACCACCGCAACGGTGAGGATCCCCATTTCCTTGGCCACTTCGGCAATGATCGGCGCCGCACCGGTACCGGTACCGCCGCCCATGCCCGTGGTGATGAACACCATGTTGGTGCCCTGCAGGACTTCGGCAATGCGTTCGCGGTCTTCGAGAGCGGCCTGACGACCGACTTCAGGGTTGGCGCCAGCGCCCAGACCTTTGGTCACGCCGGTGCCCAGTTGCAGGATGGTCCGCGCGCCGATGGATTTCAGCGCCTGGGCATCAGTGTTGGCGCAGATGAATTCAACGCCTTCAATGTTGCTCTTGACCATGTGGTTGACAGCGTTGCCGCCGCCACCGCCGACTCCGATTACTTTGATAACCGGGCTAGCGGGGATGTTGTCTACGAGTTCAAACATTTTCCCTCTCCTTACATTCTCTAGTTTTTTCGCCTACTGCGTTTGTTGCATCTTCCCGCGCCAGGCCTGAAACCTGACACCTGAAGTTTTAAATCTTTAGAAGTTGCCTTTGACCCAAGCCTGGAGCCGCTCGAACAGCGGTGCCTTCGGCTCGTCGCTGTTGTAGCTGTCGCGGCTACCGATGCCCGAGAACGAAACCCCGTCGGACTGCTTCTGCAGGCCGTACATCAACAGGCCAACGCCGGTGGAGTAAATCGGGTTGCGCACCACGTCATCCAGGCCCTTGACACCATGGGGCACGCCCAGGCGCACCGGCATGTGGAAAATCTCTTCGGCCAGTTCGACCGCGCCTTCCATCTTCGACGTGCCGCCGGTCAGCACGATGCCGGCCGGGATCAGGTCTTCGTAGCCACTGCGACGCAGCTCAGCCTGGATCAGCGTGAACAGTTCGTCGTAACGCGGCTCGACCACTTCGGCCAAAGCCTGGCGGGACAACTCGCGCGGAGGACGCTCACCAACGCTTGGCACTTTGATGGTTTCACCGGCACCGGCCAGTTTCGCCAGGGCGCAGGCGTAGCGGATCTTGATTTCTTCGGCGTACTGGGTCGGCGTGCGCAAGGCCATGGCGATGTCATTGGTCACCTGGTCACCGGCAATCGGGATCACCGCCGTGTGGCGGATGGCGCCTTCGGTGAAGATCGCGATGTCGGTGGTGCCGCCGCCGATGTCCACCAGGCACACGCCCAGTTCCTTCTCGTCGTCGGTCAGTACCGAGTAGGCCGAGGCCAGTTGCTCGAGGATGATGTCGTCGATTTCCAGGCCGCAACGGCGCACGCATTTCTCGATGTTCTGCGCAGCGTTCACGGCACAGGTCACCACGTGGACCTTGGCTTCCAGGCGCACGCCGGACATGCCCAGGGGCTCACGCACGCCTTCCTGGTTATCGATCACGTAGTCCTGCGGCAGGGTGTGCAACACACGCTGGTCGGCCGGGATCGCCACGGCCTGCGCCGCGTCGAGCACACGCTCAAGGTCAGCGGAGCTGACTTCACGGTCTCGAATCGCCACGATGCCGTGGGAGTTCAGGCTGCGAATGTGATTGCCCGCCACGCCGACGAACGCCGAGTGGATCCGGCAACCGGCCATCAGCTGCGCCTCTTCGATGGCGCGCTGGATCGATTGCACGGTGGACTCGATGTTCACCACCACGCCTTTTTTCAAGCCACGGGACGGATGGGTACCGATCCCGACGATGACCAGCGTGCCGTCGTCCGCGACCTCGCCTACCAGCGCAACCACCTTGGAAGTGCCGATATCCAGACCGACGATCATTTTTCCGCTTTGCACGTTTGCCATGGGTCCTGCCTCTTCTTAATTCTTCGCGACGGCGGGTTCGGCCGTCGTGGGCGCTACAGGTTCCCGCCAGCCAACAGCCAGGCCGTTGGCGTAGCGCAGATCGATGCGCGCAATGTTCGTAATCTGGTCTTTGAGCGTCTTGTCATAGATGGCAATGAAGCGGCGCATCTTTTCCACCTGGTTGCCGCGCCCGAGCAGCAGCTCGATGCCCGGCCCCGAGCTGCCTGCGCCAGTGGTCAGGAACCAGCTGCCGCGCTCACGCAACTCCAGGCGCGCGATGGAGAAGCCCAGCGGCCGCAACATCTGACTCAACACCTGGTACTGCTGCATGACTTTCTGCTGGGCCCGCTGAGGGCCGAACAGTTGTGGTAAATGTTCGTAGTTGGCCAGCTCCCGCGGCGTGAACGCCTGGCCCTGGTTGTTCAACAGCGACTCGTCACCCCAGCGGGCCACGGGCAGTTGTTCTTCCAGACGGATCGATACCTGGTCAGGCCATACCCGCCGTACTTCGGCATGGGCGATCCAGGGCATCTGCTCCAGTTCCTTGCGCATGCCTGCCAGGTCGATGGTGAAGAAGCTCGACGCCACAAATGGGGCGATCCGCTGCTGCACCGCTTGCTGGCTGATGTAGCTCAGGTCGCCCTGGACGCTGATCCGCGCGATCGGCCGGTCCGCGTAGGGCAACAGCCGCTGGGCCCCTTCATACGTACCGAACCCCAACGCCACCAACAGCACCGGCCAGAACAGACTCTTGAGAAAACCAAAGTTGGCTTTCGGCAGGCGCGCCGACATCGGCTCTTTGGCCACCATTCGGCTGGCGCCCCGCGGCACCGGCTTGCGACCGGGTGCGGATGGCTGATGACGAAGCGATGCGCCTTGCATGCTTAACCTCTTGGCTCTTGAGAGCCGACACTGGCGGCCAGGATCGACAGCACCAGTTGCTGGAAATCCAGGCCCGCGGCACGGGCCGCCATCGGTACCAGGCTGTGATCGGTCATGCCTGGGGCGGTGTTGACTTCCAGGAACCAGAACTGCCCGTCGGCGTCCTGCATCACGTCCGCCCGTCCCCAACCGGCGATACCCAGCGCCTCACAGGCCTTGGCCGTGAGGTCCATCAGTTGTTTTTCCTTGGCGCTGTCCAGCCCGCATGGAATGCGGTACTGGGTGTCATTGGCCACGTACTTGGCGTCGTAGTCGTAGAACGTGTGCGGCGTACCCAGGGCAATCGGGGGCAACACCTGGTCACGCAGGGTGGCGATGGTGAACTCGGGACCGGTGATCCACTGCTCGACCAACACTTGCGAATCGTAGGAACTGGCGTCTTTCCATGCCGCGGTCAACTCAGGCAGCGAAGTCACTTTCGCCATGCCGATACTTGAACCTTCATGGGCCGGTTTGACGATCAAAGGGAAGCCCAGTTCCGTGGCCGCCGAAATACAATCGGCCTCGCAGGCCAACACGGCGTGACGGGGCGTGGGAATGCCGAGGCTGTGCCAGACCTGTTTGGTGCGCAGCTTGTCCATCGCCAAGGCAGACGCCAGGATGCCGCTGCCGGTGTAAGGGATACCCAGGCATTCGAGCAGGCCCTGCATGCTGCCGTCTTCGCCGCCGCGGCCATGCAGAATGATGAACGCACGGTCGATTTTTTCGTTCAGCAGGCGCTGCAAAAAGTCGTCGCCTACGTCGATGCCGAACGCGTCGACACCGGCGCTTTGCAGGGCTTGCAGCACGGCGTTGCCCGACTTGAGGGACACTTCGCGCTCGGCGCTCTTGCCGCCGAACAGCACGGCGACGCGGCCGAAGGCTTTCGGGTCCAGGGTCGAAACCAGGTTGGCGTAGGCAGCAGTCATTTCAGTTTCCCCTCGCTGGATGCCACGATTGCCCCGGCGAATAACGGACTTTTCAACAGTTTCGGGGCCAGGCCACCGATGTCACCGGCGCCTTGGCACAGCAGGATGTCGCCGGCGCGCAGCAGCGGTTTGACCAGCGGTGCGAGGTCCACGCCGCGTTCGATGTAGATCGGGTCCAACTGACCGCGCTGGCGAATGCTGTGGCACAGCTGCCGGCTGTCGGCACCCGGGATCGGCTCTTCGCCGGCCGGATAGACTTCCATCAGCAGCAGCACGTTGGCGTCGGCCAATACCTGGACGAAATCGTCGTACAGGTCGCGGGTACGGCTATAGCGGTGCGGCTGGTAAACCATCACCAGGCGCCGCTCCGGCCAGCCACCGCGCACGGCCTTGATCACCGCTGCGACTTCCGTCGGGTGATGGCCGTAGTCGTCCACCAGCATCACGTTGCCGCCGTCCACCGGCAGTTCGCCGTAGACCTGGAAGCGACGACCCACGCCCTGGAACCCGGACAGGCCCTGGAGAATGGCTTCGTCGCTGACGCCTTCGTCGGTGGCGATGCAAATGGTGGCCAGTGCATTGAGCACGTTGTGGTTGCCCGGCATGTTCACCGACACATCCAGCGGCTCGCGGTCAGGGCGCAGCACGGTGAAGAACGTCTGCATGCCCTGCTGGCGCACGTTGATGGCGCGCACGTCGGCCTCTTCGCCGAACCCATAGGTCACGGTCGGACGCTTGATCAGCGGCAGGATCTCGCGCACCACCGGATCGTCCAGGCACACCACCGCCAAACCGTAGAACGGCAGGTTGTGGAGGAACTCGACGAAGGTTTTCTTCAGCTTGTTGAAGTCACCGTCGTAGGTCGCCATGTGGTCAGCGTCGATGTTGGTGACCACGGCCACCAGCGGCTGCAGGTGCAAGAAACTCGCATCGCTTTCGTCGGCTTCGGCGATCAGGTAACGGCTGGTGCCCAGCTGGGCATTGGTGCCCGCGGCATTCAGGCGACCGCCGATCACGAAGGTCGGGTCCAGACCGCCGGCGGCGAACACCGAGGCGATCAGGCTGGTGGTAGTGGTTTTGCCGTGGGTACCGGCAACGGCGATGCCGTGGCGGTAGCGCATCAGCTCGGCCAGCATCTCGGCGCGTGGCACCACGGGAATGCGCCGCTCCAGGGCGGTCGCGACTTCCGGGTTGGACGTGTTCACGGCGCTGGAGACCACCAGCACATCAGCGTTGGCGGCGTTCTCGGAGCGGTGGCCGATGAAAATCTGCGCACCAAAGGACTCCAGGCGCTCGGTGACCGGCGAGGCTTTGAGGTCGGAACCGGAGACGTCATAGCCCAGGTTCAGCAACACTTCGGCGATCCCGCACATGCCCACGCCGCCGATACCGACGAAATGGATGCGGCGGATACGGCGCATTTCCGGTTGCGGCATGGCTTTGCGATTCTCAACCATGGGCCACCTCCAGGCAGGTATCGACCACTTGGGTCGTGGCGTCGGGTTTGGCCAGGCGGCGGGCGGCGCGGGCCATGTCTTCGATTGTTTGCGGTTGCATCAAAACCTCTGTCAGGCGCGCGGCAAGATCCGCGGCACCAGTCGTTCTTTGTGGCATCAGGAAGGCAGCGCCTTCGCGGGCCAAATAATCGGCGTTGCGGGTCTGGTGGTCGTCGATGGCGTGGGGCAAAGGCACCAGCATCGAGGGCAGACCGGCGGCAGCCAGTTCGCTGATGGTCAACGCGCCTGCGCGGCAGACCACCAGGTCGGCCCAGCCATAGGCTTGGGCCATGTCTTTGATGAAAGGCTGCACTTGCGCCTCGACGCCTGCGGCGCGGTAGCGCTCGGCGGTGACCTCATCGTGGTTTTTGCCGGCCTGGTGAAACACCTCGGGCCGCAGTTCGGGAGCGACCTGCGACAAGGCTTCGGGCAGCAATTTGTTCAACGGCTCTGCCCCCAGGCTTCCACCCAGGATCAGCAAACGCGCCTTGCGTCCGGCCAGGGCCGGGCGCGGTGTATCGAGGAACAGCTCGGTCCGCACCGGGTTACCGGTGGTGCGACGACTGCCCGACAGGGTAAAGGTGTCGGGAAAGGCTTCACAGACTCGAGCGGCCAACGGCACCAGTAACCGATTGGCGGTACCGGCCACGGCGTTCTGCTCGTGAACGATCACCGGCACCCCGGCCAGTTTCGCCGCGACACCGCCAGGACCGGTCACATAACCACCAAAGCCCACCACGCATACCGGCCGCAACCGACGGATGATCGCCCGTGCCTGCCAGATCGACTTGAGCAGCATCAGCGGCGCCTTGAGCAGCGACAACTTGCCTTTGCCCCGCAAACCGCTGGCGTTGATCTGGTGCAGCTCCAGGCCGGCGGCGGGCACCAGTTCGTTTTCGATGCCCCGTGGGGTGCCCAGCCAGTGCACGGTGTAACCACGCGCCTGGAACTCCCGGGCACAGGCCAGCGCCGGGAACACATGCCCACCGGTTCCGCCCGCCATGATCAACACGTTAGCGCCCATGAGTCGGCTCCTCGGCGAAGTCGCTCTCCTGGAATTCCATATCTTCGCTGCCCAAGTGGGTTCGACTCTCCCATTCGATGCGCAACAACAAGCCCAGACAGGCACAGCAAATCACCAGGGAACTGCCGCCGTAACTGAGGAACGGCAGCGTCAGGCCCTTGGTCGGCAACAGGCCGACGTTCACGCCAATGTTGATCAGGAACTGACCGATCCACAGGAACGACAGGCCATACGCCACGTACGCGGCGAAATACTGCTTGGCCCGCTCGGCCCACAAACCGATGTACATGCCGCGCACACAGACGAAGACGAACAGCGCGACGGTAAGCAGCGAACCAACCACGCCCAGTTCCTCGGCCAATACCGAGAACACGAAATCGGTATGGGCTTCGGGCAGGTAGAACTGCTTTTGCACGCTGTTGCCCAGGCCTACACCCAGCCACTCGCCACGACCGAAGGCGATCAGGGCCTGGGTCAATTGATAGCCGGAACCGAACTGGTCGGCCCACGGGTCGGTAAAGGTGATCAGACGCGCCATCCGGTAGGGTTGCGCCTGCACCAGCACCGTCACTGCGCCGACCGCCAGCGCCACCATCAGGGTGAAGCGAAACAGCCCGACGCCGCCTAGAAACAGCATTGCCGCCGCCGCGCCCATCATCACCACCGTGGCCCCGAAGTCCGGTTCCATCAGCAGCAGGCCGGCCATCGGCAGCAACACGATGAAGGGCTTGAAAAAGCCCATCCAGCTCTCGCGCACTTCTTTCTGGCGACGCACCAGATACCCGGCGAGGTAGATCACCACGAAGACCTTGGCGATTTCCGAAGGCTGTACGTTGAAGAAGCTGAAGCCAATCCAGCGCATCGAGCCGTTGACCTCGCGACCGATGCCCGGCAGCAGCACCATCACCAACAGGCCAAAGGCGCCGAGCAACATCATCCAGCCCAGGCGTTGCCAGGTGGCGATCGGCACCATCATGGTGACAATGCACGCGACCAGGCCAATCACCAGGTAAATCAGGTGACGAATCATGTGATAAAGGGTGTTGCCCGATTGCACGGCAGCCACTTCCGATGACGCGGAAGTGATCATTACCAGGCCCAGGCCCAGCAGCGCCAGGCAACCGACGAGCATCGGGAAATCCAGGTCGATGCCGCGCCCGGTGATCAGCGGGGACGGGTATGGCTTGATGATGTTCATCAGGTTCATGCCAAGTCCCCCACGGCCCGGGCGAACAGTTGCCCGCGCTCTTCGTAGTTCTTGAACATGTCGAAACTGGCGCAGGCCGGCGACAACAGCACCGCATCGCCCGGTTGTGCGAGGGCGCGGCATTGCTGCACCGCTTCGTCCAGCGAAGCGACGCGAACCAGCGGCACGCCGTCGCCGAGGGCCTGGGCGATCAATTCGCGGTCACGGCCCAGCAGCACCACGGCACGGCAGTTGGCCGCCACCGGATCGCGCAAGTCCTTGAAGTCGGCGCCCTTGCCGTCGCCGCCGGCGATCAGCACGAGCTTGCCGTCAATGTCCGCGCCCAGACCTTCGATGGCAGCCAGAGCGGCGCCAACGTTGGTGGCCTTGGAATCGTTGTACCAGGCCACCCCGTCGAGATCGCGAACCCATTGGCAGCGGTGTTCAAGACCGGCGAAGGTGCGCAGGGCCGACAGCATGGCGTCGAACGGCAGACCGACCGCATGTCCCAGGGCCAGGGCCGCCAGGGCGTTGGCCTGGTTGTGGGCACCGCGAATCTTCAGTTCGCGTACCGGCATCAGATTCTGGAATTCGAAAGCCAGGTATTTCTCGCCGTTCTCTTCCCGCAGCCCGAAGCCTTTGAAATCCGGCTGGCCCAGGCCGAAGGTCCAGCACGGTTGCCCCTCGCCCATCAGCGGACGGCTCAAGGCGTCCTGACGGTTGACCACAAACTGCCGGGCCCCGCGAAAGATCCGGTGTTTGGCCAGGTGATAGGCCGGCAGGCCGCTGTAGCGGTCCATGTGGTCTTCGCTGATGTTGAGCACGGTTGCCACTTCGGCGCCCAGGTGGTCGGTGGTTTCGAGCTGGAAGCTCGACAGTTCCATCACGTACAGCTCGACGTCATCACTGAGCAGGTCCAGCGCCGGGGTTCCCAGGTTGCCACCCACGGCAACCCGCTTACCGGCCGCCGCAGCCATTTCACCCACCAGGGTGGTGACGGTGCTTTTTGCGTTGGAACCGCTGATGGCGATGATCGGCGCGTTGGCGTGACGGGCGAACAGCTCGATGTCACCGGACAACTTCACGCCACGAGCGGCGGCGGCCTGCAAGGCCGGGGTCGCCAGCGCAAGGCCGGGGCTCACGTAGAGCTCGTCGGCGCGGCACAGGAACTCGACATCCAGCTCGCCACAACGCACGTCCACCTGCGGGTAGTCACGACGCAGCGTGGCCAGCTCAGGTGGATTTTCCCGCGTATCGGCTACAGCAAACGACACGCCCCGGTTCGCCAGGAAGCGAACCAGGGACATGCCGCTCTTGCCGAGGCCGACAACGATGCGGAAGTGGTCAGAAGCGATCAGGGACACTCGTTCTACCTCAGCTTCAGGGTGGCAAGGCCGACCAGGACCAGAATCACGGTGATGATCCAGAAACGGACAATCACGCGCGGCTCGGGCCAGCCCTTGAGTTCAAAGTGGTGGTGGATCGGCGCCATGCGAAATACCCGGCGGCCGGTCAATTTAAAGGAAGCAACCTGAATGACGACTGACAGGGTCTCCATCACGAACACACCGCCCATGATGAACAGGACGATTTCCTGGCGAACGATGACGGCGATAGTGCCCAGGGCCGCGCCCAGCGCCAGCGCGCCGACATCGCCCATGAAGACCTGCGCCGGGTAGGTGTTGAACCACAGGAAACCCAGCCCGGCACCGATCAGCGCACCGCAGAACACGATCAGTTCGCCGGCCCCCGGCACATAGGGAATCAGCAGGTATTCGGCGAATTTCACGTTACCCGACAGGTAGCAGAAGATCCCCAACGCGCCGCCCACCATCACGGTCGGCATGATCGCCAGGCCGTCGAGGCCATCGGTCAGGTTGACCGCGTTGCTCGAACCGACGATCACCAGGTAGGTCAACACGATGAAGCCTGCGCCCAGCGGAATGCTGTAATCCTTGAGCATCGGCAGGATCAGGGTGGTTTCCACCGGTGAGGCGGCGGTCATATAAAGGAAGATCGCCGCGCCGAGGCCGAATACCGACTGCCAGAAATACTTCCAGCGGCTCGGCAGCCCCCGGGAATTCTTCTCGATGACCTTGCGGTAGTCGTCGACCCAGCCGATGGCGCCGAACAGCAAGGTCACCAGCAACACCACCCACACGTACCGGTTCGCCAGGTCAGCCCAGAGCACGGTACTGATGCCGATGGACGACAGG
This sequence comes from Pseudomonas hefeiensis, assembly GCF_030687835.1. Lineage (NCBI taxonomy): Bacteria > Pseudomonadati > Pseudomonadota > Gammaproteobacteria > Pseudomonadales > Pseudomonadaceae > Pseudomonas > Pseudomonas hefeiensis. The sequence goes on along the minus strand of NZ_CP117449.1, from coordinate 1,163,245 downwards.
ATCAGCGCGCCGCCCATGGTCGGGGTACCGGATTTGGACAGGTGCGATTGCGGGCCGTCGTTACGGACCGACTGGCCGATTTGCAGGCTCTGCAAGGTGCGGATCATCCACGGGCCCAGGAACAGCGACAACGACAACGCGGTCAGCACACCCAGGATCCCGCGCAGGGTCAGGTACTGGAAGACCGCGAAGCCTTTGTGGAACTGTTGCAGGTACTCCGCTAGCAGCAGCAGCATTAATGTTTCTCCATACGGGAACCGCACAGCGCGGCGACGATGTTTTCCATCGCGGCACTGCGTGAGCCCTTGATCAATAAGGTGGTGTTCGGGTCTTGCTCGGCGCTCAGGGCCTGGATCAACTCGGCCTGAGTGCTGAAATGTTGTGCGTGTTCGCCAAACGCGGCCACCGCATGGGCCATCATCGGGCCGACGGCATACAGCGCATCGACCTTGCCACGCGCATAGGCGCCGACGTCGTGATGTCCCTGTTGCGCCCATTCGCCCAACTCGCCGATATCCCCCAGCACCAGCACGGTACGGCCGGGGAAACCGGCGAGAATATCCACCGCCGCGCACATGGACGTCGGGTTGGCGTTATAGGTGTCGTCGATCACGCGCATGCCGTTGCTGGCCAACTGCGCAACGGAACGCCCCTTGACCGGTTGCACCGCGTTCAAGCCGGCAACGATGCCCGGCAGCGACACGCCTAAAGCATGGGCGGCGGCCGCAGCGGCCAGGGCGTTGGCGACGTTATGGGTGCCAAGCAGGTTCAACTGGACCCGCTCTGCGCCGTCGGGACAGTGCAGGTTGAAGGCCGGGCAGCCGCGAGCATCGCGATCCAGGTCGCTGGCGTAAAAATTCGCGGCGAGATTGCTCAAGGCAAACGTCAACACCTTGCGCCCGCCCGCCCGGGCCTTCCAGGTTTCGAAGGCCTTGTCGTCAAGATTCAGCACGGCGACGCCATCGGCATCCAGCCCCTCGAGAATCTCACCCTTGGCCTCAACGATTTTGTCCGGGCCACCGAACTCACCGACGTGGGCGGTCCCGGCGTTGTTGATCACGGCCACGTGGGGTTTGGTCAGGCCCACGGTGTAGGCGATCTCACCGAGCCGCGAGGCACCGAGTTCAATGACGGCGGCACTGTGTTGCGGTGCCAGTTCCAGCAATGTCAGGGGTACACCCAGGTCATTATTGAGGTTGCCACGAGTGGCCAACACCGGACCGCGGGTGCGCAGGATGCTCGCGAGCATTTCCTTGACCGTGGTCTTGCCACTGGAGCCGGTGATGGCCGCGACCGGGTTGCGGTATGCGGCGCGGTTCAATGCACCGAGCTGGCCCAGGGCCTGGCGAGTGTCATTGACCTGCAATTGCGCCAGCGTGCTGTTGGTCACTTCCCGCTCGACCAGTGCCGCAACCGCGCCTTTGGCGGCCACGTCGTTCAGGTAATCGTGGCCGTCGAAACGCGGCCCGGCCAGGGCAACGAACAATTGTCCCGGCGCAATCGCCCGGCTGTCGATGCTTACCCCATCGAAACTGGCGTCAGCCGCGATCAGACGCGCCTGCAGAGCATTGGTCAGCTCGCTGAGCTTCAAAGCCTTAAGCATGGGCCACCTCCCACGCGGTCAGAGCGTGATCGGCTTCCACCAGATCGGAAAAGGCATGGCGTTCGCCGTTGATTTCCTGATAGTCCTCATGGCCTTTACCGGCCAGGACGACGACATCGTCCGCCGACGCACCGCCAATCAACTGGGCAATTGCCTGGCCGCGACCGGCCACGAAGGTGACGTTGTCCACTGCCGAGAAGCCGGCGCGGATGTCGTCGAAAATCTGCGACGGGTCTTCGCTGCGCGGATTGTCGTCCGTGACCACTACACCGTCGGCCAAGCGCTCCACCACTTCGGCCATCAGCGCACGCTTGCCACGGTCACGATCGCCGCCGCAGCCGAACAGACACAGCAACTTGCCCTTGGCGTGTGGCCGCAGGGCCATCAGAACTTTTTCCAACGCATCCGGGGTATGGGCGTAATCGACCACCACCAACGGTTGCGTTCCACCACCCAACCGTTGCATGCGCCCGGTAGGCCCTTCGAGTTTGGGCAGGACCTTGAGGATTTCATCCAGCGCGTAGTCCAGGCCGAGCAAGGCACCAATGGCCGCCAGGACATTGCTCAGGTTGAAACGACCGAGCAAAGTGCTGCGCAAGTGATGCTCGCCTTGGGGCGTAACCAGCGTGGCGCGCACGCCTTCGTCATCGAATTGCGCCTGGCGTACATAAAGGTAGGCGCTGGCATCTTCCAGGCTGTAGGTGATCAACCGGGACTCGCGCTTATCGGCGGCCAATTGTCGGCCGAACGCGTCATCAAGGTTGAGGACCCGGCACTTCAAGTCATTCCAGGCAAACAACCTGGCCTTGGCTTCGCCGTAAGCCTGCATGCTGCCGTGGTAATCCAGGTGATCGCGCGACAGGTTGGTCAATACCGCGACGTCAAACGCCAGGGCCGTCACGCGACCCTGGTCCAGGCCATGGGAAGAGACTTCCATCGCAACGGCCTTGGCTCCGGCCTTTTTCAGGTCGGCCAGGGTTGCCTGCACGGCGATCGGGTTCGGCGTGGTGTGCAGGCCACTCTCCAGCGCACCGTGGAAACCGTTACCCAAGGTCCCGACGATGCCGCAATGCTGGCCCAGCAGATCCAGGGCCTGGGCCACTAGCTGGGTAACGCTGGTCTTGCCGTTGGTGCCGGTCACGCCAATCAGGTTCAGGTGACGACTCGGGTCGCCGTAAAAACGCCCGGCGATGTCCGACAATTGGGCCGCCAGTCCCTTGACCGGAATCAGCGGCACATCAGTGATCGGTAGCACGGTCGCGCCGTCGACTTCATAAGCCACGGCAGCCGCACCGCGCTTCAAGGCGTCGGCGATGTGGGCGCGGCCGTCAAAACGGGCGCCCGGCACGGCCAGGAACAGATCCCCGGCACGCACGTGGCGACTGTCCAGGGCCAATTCGCGAATCAGCAGATCGTGGCCGGCATGGGCAAAAATCTTGTTCAGGCTCAGGGACATCAGCCACGCCCTCCTTCAGCTTTCAAGGGTACGACCGGGGCGGTATTGGCCTGCTGGGTCGGCGGCAGGTTATCGGGGGTGATGTTCATCAAGCGCAGGGTGCCGGACATCACTTTGCTGAACACCGGCGCCGAAACCAGCCCCCCGAAGTAGCCGGCCTTGCTCGGTTCGTCGATGACCACCACGACGGCGTAGCGCGGGTCGCTCATCGGGCCAAAACCGGCAAACAGCGAACGGTAGGAATTCTCGGCATAGCCCTTGACGCCCGCGGAGGTTTTGCGGGCCGTACCCGACTTGCCTGCCACGTGATAGGCCGGCACTTGGGCGCGGTACACCCCACGCGGCGCTTCGATCACCTGTTGCAGCATGCCTTGCATCGTCTTGGCGACATCCTCCGGAATGACCTGAGTGGACTCCGGGGCCTTGTCGGTTTTGATCAGCGACAGCGGTGTCATGCGGCCGTTGTTGGCCAGCACCGAAAACGCGTGGGCCAACTGGATCGCGGTCACGGAAACACCGTAGCCGTATGACAACGTGGCCGTTTCAGCCTTACGCCACTCGCGGTAATTCGGCAGATTGCCGACACGCTCGCCAGGAAAGCCCAGGCCAGTACCCTGACCAAGACCGATTTTCTGGGCGAGCCGGTAAATCGTTTCCCCGCCGATATCGAAGGCGATCTTGCTCATGCCCACGTTACTGGAGTTGATCAGGATGCCAGTCAGGTCAAGCACCGGGCCTTCGCTCCTGGAAACGTCCCGAATGGTGTACTTGCCGATCTGCAAGGTGCCCGGATATACCTCGACCGTGTCACCCGGCTTCCAGCGCCCGGTTTCCAGAGCCGCCGCCATGGAAACGGCTTTCATGGTCGAGCCCGGCTCGAACACATCGATCATCGCGCGGTTGCGCATCATCGCCGGCTGCAGGTTACGGCGATTGTTCGGGTTGTAGGTCGGCTGGTTGACCATGGCCAGGACCTCGCCGGTCTTCACGTCGAGGATCACCAGGCTGCCGGCCTTGGCACCGTTTTCGACGATGGCATTACGCAGCTCACGGTTGGCCAGGTATTGCAGGCGCAGATCAATGGACAACGCCAAGGGCTTGCCGGCCTTGGCGTTTTTGGTGACCTGGACATCCTTGATCAGCCTGCCCCGCCGATCCTTGATGACCTGACGCTTGCCGGGAACCCCGGCGAGCCATTCGTCGTAGGCCAACTCGACCCCTTCTCGCCCCCGGTCGTCAATGTCCGTAAAGCCGACCATGTGGGCCGTCACTTCACCGGCCGGGTAGAAACGCCGGAATTCTTCGATGCCGTAGACGCCCGGTACTTTCAGGTCGAGCACCCTCTGACCTTGCTCGGGCGTCAACCCGCGCACCAGATAGATGAATTCTTTATTGGCCTGGGCTTCAAGACGCTGAGCCAGGGCCTTGGGGTCCTGCCCAAGAGCGGCGGCCAGGGCCGGCCACTTTTCCTTGGCCTGCTGCATTTCCTTGGCGTTTGCCCACAAGGTCGTTACCGGGGTGCTCACGGCTAACGGCTCGCCATTGCGGTCGGTGATCAGGCCACGGTGAGCAGGAATCGGAATATGACGCAAGCTGCGGGCGTCGCCTTGCTCCTGAAGGAAATCACGATCGACCACCTGCAAATCGATGATGCGCCAGACGATAGCCCCCACCATGATCCCGAGCAACCCCAGGACCAGGCGGAAGCGCCACGGAAAGAGTGCCCCTTCGAGCTTCATCATGGCGCCACCATCTGCACTTCGGCAGCGCCAGGAATGCGCATCTTCAGCTGTTCGGTCGCCAGGACTTCGATGCGACTATGCGCGGTCCAGGTGCTTTGCTCCAGGATCAACCGGCCCCACTCGGCCTGGGCCTTGTCGCGCACGCTCAGTTCGCTGTACAGGTTATTGAGCAACTGCCGGTTCCAGTGCGCGCTGTAGGACACGGCGATGGCCGACACGAGCACGCCGATAAACAGCAGCAGCATAAAAAAGCTGCCGCCAGGCAGGGGCTTGGCGAAGAGCCTGCTCACCGCAACTTCTCCGCAACACGCATAACGGCGCTACGGGCGCGCGGGTTGGCCTTGAGCTCGGCCTCGGAGGCAAACTGCGCCTTGCCATGGATCTTGATTTTCGGCACGAAGGCTTCGAAACGCACCGGCAGGTTGCGCGGCAGGTTATCGGCCTCACCCTTGGTGAGCTTGCGCATGAACAGTTTGACGATACGGTCTTCCAGGGAATGGAAGCTGATCACCACCAGTCGACCACCGATCTCAAGCGCTTCAAGTGCCGCTTCAAGGCCAGCCTCGAGATCACCCAGCTCATTATTGACGTGGATGCGCAAACCCTGGAAAGCCCGGGTAGCCGGGTTCTTACCCTTCTCCCATGCCGGGTTGGCAACCTTCAGCACTTCGGCCAGATCGCCGGTGCGCTCGAACGGCTTGATGTCACGACGCTCGACCACGGCCCGCGCCATGCGGCCGGAAAAACGTTCTTCGCCGTATTCCTTGAACACACGGGCGATTTCTTCCGCCGCGGCGGTATTGACGAATTCGGCAGCGCTGATTCCGCGGGACGGATCCATGCGCATGTCCAGCGGGCCATCATTGAGAAAACTGAAGCCGCGCTCAGGGTCGTCCAACTGCGGCGAAGACACGCCCAGGTCAAGCAGGACGCCACTGACCTTGCCGGCCAGGCCACGCTGGGCGACTTCCGATCCCAGCTCCGCAAAGCTGCGCTGCACAACGACAAAGCGGCCGTCTTCGGCCGCTAGCGCTTGCCCGGTGGCAATCGCTTGAGGATCCTTGTCGAACCCCAGCAGCCGGCCGTCCGGACCGAGCTTGCTGAGGATCAGCCGGCTGTGCCCGCCGCGCCCGAACGTGCCATCCAGATAGCAGCCATCAGGACGTACGGCGAGAGCCTCGACGGCTTCGTCAAGCAGTACGGTGATGTGGTTAAAGCCGCTATCAATAGTCACAGGATCAAATCACGCAGTTCATCAGGCATCGCGCCCGGTTGTTGAATAGCAGCGAGGTCAGCGGCAGAGACCGCATTCCAGGCATCTTCGTCCCACAGTTGGAACTTGTTCAGTTGGCCCACCAGCATTGCGCGCTTGTCCAGCTTGGCGTACTCGCGCAGACGCGGTGGAACCAGGAAACGACCGCTGCCGTCGAGTTCGAGATCGACGGCGTTACCGATCAGCAAGCGTTGCAAGCGGCGGTTCTCTTCACGCAGCGAAGGCAGTGCGCGCAGTTTGGTTTCGATGATTTCCCACTCATCAAGAGGATAAACACACAAACATGGGTCAACGGCGTCGATCGTGACGATTAATTGCCCGGAACTCCGCGAAACGAGCTCGTCACGGTACCGGCTCGGCATGGCGAGACGGCCCTTTGCATCGAGACTGATAGCGTTAGCTCCGCGAAACACGTCAGCGTTTCTCCAAAAATTTTGCGTTTTAAGCTCAAAAAACCCACTTCATGCCACTTTCCGCCACTTGCGCACACTATAGGAATGCGCCCACCGCACCGTCAAGGCGCGGATTGAAGGAAAAGCCTTATAGATCGGAGATTTAGGAGCGTATTTGGAGGGGCGATGGGAATCTGACGTAGGATTTTTCGCCACAACTTCAGCGAACACAGGAAGCTGCGCTCAGAAGTTAAAGTGATTTGTTAAGAGTAAGATTTTTTTGGTCTTAGCAACTGCGTCTGCCAGCGATTCTGGCAGGAGGGGAAAAGGTGGAGAGTCGATCTGTAAGCCGGGTTCTGTCTTGAACAGTCATTCGTCTACGATGGCCATCACTGGACATCTTTAGCAACCTACCCGGTCCCAGCGCGGGCCACGCCTTGGGACCCTATTTGGTCTTGCTCCAAGTGGGGTTTACCTAGCCACGAACTGTTGCCAGCCGTGCGGTGCGCTCTTACCGCACCTTTTCACCCTTACCGGCGCCGAAACGCTTAGGCGGTTATTTTCTGTGGCACTTTCCGTAGGCTCACGCCTCCCAGGCATTACCTGGCACTTCGCCCTATGGAGCCCGGACTTTCCTCCCCCCCCTAATTTTCATAGAGGGCAGCGACTGTCCGATCGACTCTCCGCCGCGAAGGTTAACGGCAGACCGCCTGAAGAACAAGCGCTAAAAGCCCTTGGCCAGCCCCGCGCCCCGGTTTCACTGGTCCTTCTGTTTTTCCAACGCAACCTGATACAGCACATTCTTGCGCTCGCCGGTGATTTGCGCGGCCAGGGCGGCGGCGCGCTTGAGGGGCATTTCCTCAAGCAGCAGGTCGAGGATGCGCATCGCTTCGCCGCTGACAGCCTCTTCACTTTCCGGCGCCGTCCAGCCCGCCACCAGCACAACGCATTCACCGCGCTGCTGGTTGCTATCGCTTTCGACGAAGGCGCGCAACTGCGCCAAGGGCAACCCCTTGAGAGTTTCGAAGGTTTTGGTCAGCTCCCTGGCGAGCAGCGCCGGGCGCTCAGGACCAAACACCAGCTCCATGTCTTGCAGACACTCAAGAATGCGGTGCGGCGCCTCATAAAAGATCAACGTACGCGGCTCTTCCTTTATAGACTCCAGGCGCGCCCGTCGCCCCACCGCCTTGGCCGGCAGAAAACCTTCGAAGATGAAACGGTCCGACGGCAGGCCCGCCGCCGAAAGCGCCGCGATCAGGGCGCAGGCCCCCGGTACCGGCACTACATTGATGCCGGCCGCCCGAGCCTGGCGTACCAGATGATAACCAGGGTCGGAAATCAGCGGCGTACCCGCGTCGGAAATCAGCGCGACGTTATCGCCCGCCAACAGGCGAGTGATAAAACGACTGCCTTCCTCCCGCTCGTTGTGCTCATGACAAGCCGCCAAGGGCGTTGAAATGCCGAAATGTTGCAACAAGCGCTGAGAGTGGCGCGTGTCTTCGGCCGCAATCAGGGCCACCTCCTGCAAGATTTTCAGCGCCCGGGCACTGATATCGTCCAGGTTGCCGATGGGCGTCGCCACCACATAAAGCGAGCCGGCAGCGGAATTCAAAGCACCTGGAGCAGTCAAAGCGCACACCTCATGATCGGTAAAACCGCCATTGTAGCGCGTCGAGTGCGTCACGACTGCCCGCAGCGCCTCGCTGTCCGATGGCCGCTTGTGCTCCGCCGAAACATTTGAAATACCTAAATTGATCGATTCACGCCACTAACATCGCGCCCCGGCCAGTGCTTGGGTACAATTCGACGCTAATTTGATCTCGTATCAGGAACATTTACATGATCGCTTGCCTGCGGCTGCTCTCCGCCCTCTGCCTCGCTGCCCTTTTGGCGGCCTGCGCCAGTTCGCCCTCCTCCAGCCTTGGCGAACTTCCACGGACCCCAGATGCCAGTATCGAGCAGTTGCTCGAACAGGCCACCCAAAGCAAAACCCCGGAAGAAGCCGCGCTATTGCGCCTGAGTGCAGCAGACCTGGCCTACCGCCAGGGCAATGCCGGCCAGTCCGCGCAGATCCTGCAACAGGTGCCGATGGAACAACTCAAGCCCGGCCAGCAGATTTTCGCCAGCACCCTGGCGGCCGAACTGGCAATGACGCGCAATCAACCCAAAGCAGCACTGACTGCCCTGAGCCACCCGAGCCTGCAACACCTGAGCGAGCTGCCGGTGGAACAACAGGTCCGCACCGGCACCGTCCACGCCCGCGCCCTTGAGGCCGATGGCCAGACCCTGGCAGCCGCCAAGGAGCGGATCTTCATTGCGCCTCTGCTCGAAAATGAAGCAGCGGCAAAAAATCACGAGGCGATCTGGTCGCTGATCGCCTCGCTGCCCACCGACCAGTTGCAACCGACCACCACCGACGACCTCGGTGGCTGGCTGAGCCTGGCCCAGACCGTAAAAACCGCTGGCACGCTGGAGCAACAACAGGCGGCTATCGATAGCTGGCGTGAACAGAACCCGAAGCACCCGGCCGCTCTTCAGTTGCCGACACCGCTGATCAAGCTCAAGGAGCTGGCCAGCCAACCTCTGGGCAAGATCGCCCTGTTACTGCCTCAGGACGGCCCACTGTCCTCAGTCGCCAGAGCCCTGCGCGAAGGTTTCATGGCTGCCCACTATCAGGCCCAACAGGCCGGGCAAAACCCGCCGAGCATTCAGTTTTATGACAGCTCGCGCCTGACGTCCCTGGATGACTTCTATCGCAAGGCCCAGGCCGACGGCGTGCAACTAGTGGTCGGCCCGCTGGAAAAACCACTGGTCAAGCAGTTGAGCACCCGCCCGCAACTGCCGATCACAACCCTGGCGCTGAACTACAGCGAAGGCGAGCAAGGCCCGGCACAGCTCTTCCAGTTTGGCCTGGCCGCTGAAGACGAAGCCCGCGAAGTGTCGCGCCGCGCCCGTGTGGACGGTCTGCATCGTGCCGCAGTCATGGTGCCGAAAGGTGAATGGGGTGATCGTGTCCTCAAAGCCTTCAGCCAGGACTGGCAGGCCAATGGTGGCACCATCATCGCTGTCGAACGCATCGACCAGCCAGTGCAACTGGCCCAGCAGATCGCCGACATGTTCCATCTGCGCCAGAGCGAAGGTCGCGCCAAGCGCCTGCAAAGCACAGTCGACACCACGGTGGCGGCCCAGCCGTCCCGACGCCAGGACATCGAGTTCCTGTTCCTGGCCTCGACCCCGCAACAGGCCCAGCAGATCAAGCCGACCCTGAACTTCCAGTACGCCGGCGACGTGCCTGTGTACGCCACTTCCCATGTATTCAGCGCCAGTGGCGACCAGAATCAGTACAACGACATGAGCGGCGTGCGCTTCTGCGAAACCCCGTGGCTGCTCGATGCCAACGACCCGCTGCGCAAGCAGGTCACCGCCCAGTGGCCCCAAGCGGCCGGTAGCCTGGGCCGGTTGTACGCGATGGGCGCAGACGCCTATCGCCTGGCTCCGCGCCTGGGCCAGCTCAAGGCATTGCCGGACAGTCGTATCGAAGGCCTGTCGGGCAGCCTGGCAGTGTCGCAGTCCCAGCGTGTGCAACGTCAACTGCCGTGGGCCGAATTCGTCAACGGCCAGGTGCAGCGCCTGCCGGACACTCAGCGCTGATGCCTGACCGATCACGCCAGCAAAGCGGACGGGATGCCGAGGGCCAGGCTCTCGCGCATCTTCAACAGCAGGGTCTGCGGCTACTGGCGCAGAACTGGCTGTGTAAACGTGGTGAGCTTGATCTGGTCATGCTTGACGGCGATACAGTAGTATTCGTCGAAGTCCGCTACAGAAAAAATACTCAATGGGGTGGCGCGCTCGACAGCATCGACGCACGCAAGCGCCAGAAACTGATTTTCGCCGCGCAGTATTTCCTGCAAATCGAGTCTCGCTGGGCCGATCACCCCTGCCGTTTCGACGTGGTTGCCATCGACAGCAACGCTGATCAGTTGAACTGGCTGCAGAACGCCTTCGACAGTTGAGCGTCAACACCCATGGCGAGCCGAGCCGGACACCTTCACCCAATTTTTTGCTCTTTGCTTTGCGCGCCGCACATGTTTGTGCCGATAAGCCGCGCTACTTAAGGTCACACTGATGGACATGCAATCGCGAATTCGCCAGCTTTTTCAGGCCAGTATCGACACCAAGCAACAGGCGATGGACGTACTTGCACCGCACATCGAGCAAGCCAGCCAAGTGATGGTCAACGCCCTGCTCAACGAAGGCAAAATGCTCTCATGCGGCAACGGCGGTTCTGCCGGCGACGCCCAGCACTTCTCGTCGGAGCTGCTCAACCGCTTCGAGCGCGAGCGCCCCAGCCTGCCAGCGATCGCACTGACCACCGACAGCTCGACGATCACCTCGATCGCCAATGACTACAGCTACAACGAAGTGTTTTCCAAACAGATCCGCGCCCTGGGCCAGCCCGGCGATGTGTTGCTGGCTATTTCCACCAGCGGTAACTCGGCCAATATTATTCAGGCGATCCAGGCCGCACATGATCGAGAAATGATTGTCGTAGCATTGACCGGTCGCGATGGCGGCGGCATGGCCTCACTGCTGCTGCCCGAAGACGTCGAGATTCGCGTACCGGCCAATGTCACCGCACGTATCCAGGAAGTCCATCTGCTGGCGATTCATTGTCTTTGCGACTTGATCGACAGCCAACTGTTCGGGAGTGAAGAATGACCCCTAATCGCCTAGGCCTTCTGGCCCTGACCCTGTGCCTCGGCATCAGCGGCTGCACATCGGTGGTTAACGCCAGCCGGGAAAAGCCGATTGAAGACGACCGCGGCACCCGCACCTTCGGTAGCAAGATCGACGACTCGTTGATCGAAACCAAGGCAGGCGTGAACATCGCCAAGGCCGACCCGGACCTGGACAACAACTCGCACATCGTCGTCACCAGCTTCAACGGTGTCGTGCTGCTGGCCGGCCAGACCCCACGCGCAGACCTCAAGGCCAAGGCCGAACAGGCTGCAAGCGCCGTGCAGCGGGTCAAGACCGTGCATAACGAACTGCAGGTCCTGCCACCCTCCTCGCTGCTGGCGCGTCAGAACGATGCCTGGCTGACCACCAAGATCAAGACGCAGATGCTCACCGACGCCAGCATTCCCGGCTCGCGCATCAAGGTTGTGACCGAGAATGGCATTGTCTATCTGCTGGGGCTGCTGACCAAGCAGGAGGCTGCGCAGGCGACCAACCTGGTGCAAGGGGTTTCCGGGGTGCAGAAGATCGTCAAGTTGTTTGAGTACATTGACTGATACTGAACTTCAGGTACTCAAGAAAAACGGCGCTTTTTCCGAGACGGAAAGCGCCGTTTTTTTTGGCTTCATTTTTTTGGGGGGGAGAGTTTGATCGGGGTGTATATCCGTTTCTGTGGTAACGGCCACTGATGGTTCCGCTCTTACAGCGGCTCACTTTTGAGAAGCGCAAAAGTAAGCAAAACGCTTTTGCCCCACCACTCGGTGCCTCGCTTAGGCTCGGCATGCCCTCACTCCGGCATTGGTTCGTGGGCCGCCGCGAAGGGCCATCCATGGCCCAGCGCGGCTACCTCGGCATCCATGCCGAGGTGCCCTCGAACCAATGCCTGCGTTCAGCCATCGTGGTTAACGGGGCGCCCGAGATCAAAATCAAAAGCGAGGCGGCCTGGCAGCCGGCCTGTTCTGGAGCGAACGCGCTTCCCTGTGGGAGCGGGCTTGTTCGCGGAAGGTCAGTTTGCAGTCATGTTGGATGTACCGGCGTCATCGCGAGCAGGCTCGCTCCCACAGGTTTTTGTGTCGCTTGCAGATACTGTGAACCCCCACAAACCCCTGTGGGAGCGAGCCTGCTCGCGATAGCGGTGGTTCCGCTAAATAGATACTGGCATCTACCCAGCTTTTGCTTTTGCTTTTGCTTTTGCTCTGCTTTTGATCTTGATCTTGATCTTGATCTCGCCGCCCCATTAACCACGCTGGCCGAACGCAGGTATTGCGCAGTGGGCATCCCGGCATGGATGCCGGGATAGCCGCGCTGGGCCATGGATGGCCCTTCGCGGCGGGCCCACGGAGCAATGCCTGCGTTCGGGCACACCGAGCCTAGGCGAGGTGCCGAGTGGTGGGGCAAAGCGTTTTTGCTTACTTTTGGCGCTTTTCCAAAAGTGAGCCGCTGTAAGAGCGGAACCCTAAGTCGCCGTTACCGCAGAAACGGATATACACACAAAAACCATGACACCACAAAAAAATGCCCGCATCTCACGACACAGGCATTTTCCTAACCAAGCTGCCAGGCCTTCACCCAGTCCATGACTGAATGGCCTTTAGCACAGCCCGCTATTTCACCACTTTCAAACTCGGCCGCCCGCTAGGACGCGGCGGCTCGTCATCCGGTGGCGGCAGGTCATCATCAGCCTCGAACTCTTCTTCGCCATCCAGCGGCGATTCCAGCTCGAACACCATACCCTGGCCATTCTCCCGAGCATAAATCCCCAGGATCGAAGCGATAGGCACGTACAGGGTGTGTGGCACACCCCCAAAACGCCCCTCAAAACTGACCGCATCGTTGTCCATGTGCAAATGACGCACGGCGGCCGGCGATACGTTCAAGACAATTTGCCCGTCGTTGGCAAAACCCTGCGGCACCTGCACCGATGGATACTCGGCGTTGACCAGCATGTGCGGGGTGCAATCGTTGTCCACAATCCACTCATAGAGCGCGCGGACCAGATAAGGTCGACTGGAGTTCATAGCGGCTCCCTAAGCCTTAGCGCATGTCACGTTCGACACCAGACAGACTCGCCTGGAAAGCCTCGCGCGCAAATTGGCGCTCCATATAATCAAGCAGCGGCTTGGCAGGCCGCGGCAGTTCGATACCCAGAATCGGCAAACGCCAGAGTATGGGTAATAGGCAGCAATCCACCAGACTTTGTTCCTCACTGAGAAAGAACGGTTTGTCGACAAACAGCGGCGATACGCCAGTCAGGCTTTCACGCAATTCTTTGCGCGCCACGACCCGCGCCGGCTCCTTGCTTCGTGAATCCAGGATCAGATCCACCAAACCGCACCAGTCACGCTGGATGCGATGGATCAGCAAACGGCTGTTGGCTCGCGCGACAGGGTACACCGGCAGTAAAGGCGGATGCGGATAACGCTCATCCAGGTATTCCATCACCACTGTCGACTCCCACAATGCCAGATCACGATCGACCAGCGTGGGCAGGCTACCGTAAGGGTTTCACTTCGATCAGCTTCGGCGGCTGACGGCCCGCTTCGACATAAATGATCTCGGCGCTGACACCCTTCTCTGCCAGTACGATGCGTACCCGGTGGGAGTAGTGGTCGGCGGGGTCGGAGTAACAGGCCAACCGATTGGTCACGCCCATGGCGATCCTCCTCGCTTGTTGAAATTATCGAAAAACGGAAAAACGAGCGCGCCCAAAGGGCGCCTCCCGTAACACCCGGCTGACCAGGTTCGTTACATCCAGAGACGCCCTTGGGCGCGCACGGTTAACAGCAACGGTTTACAGCTGCTTTATCAATGCACGTCTTTCCAGTATTCGCGCTTGAGCAGGTAAGCGAATACGAAGAAGAACGCCAAATACAGCAACACATAAGTACCGATGCGCTGATGCTCCAGCTTCACCGGGTTGGCCGAGTAGGCCAGGAAGGTCACCAGATTCTTGACCTTCTCGTCGAACTGCTCTTCAGTCAGGCTGCCGGTGTTGGGCAATACGGTCAACTGGTCGCAGGCTTCGTGAGTCAAAGCCGTGCCAGTCAGCGGATCGTATTGCTTCTTGCCGTCCTCGACGATTTGAACCTGTTTGCAGCCTACCACCTGACGACCCTGCAGGCCGACCAGAACGTTCGGCATACCGACGTTCGGGAAGACCTTGTTGTTCACACCCCAAGGACGCGCGGGATCTTCATAGAACGAACGCAGGTAACCGTAGAGCCAGTCGGTGCCACGTACGCGAGCCACCAGGGTGAGGTCGGGCGGCGCAGCCCCGAACCAGGTCTTGGCGTCTGCCGGCTGCATGCCGATGTTCATGTGATCGCCCAGCTTGGCGCCAGTGAACACCAGCTTCTCGAGCATCAACTCATGGGGAATGCCCAGGTCATCAGCTACACGCTCATAACGCTGGAACTTGGCGCTGTGGCAGCCCATGCAGTAGTTGGCGAACGTACGTGCGCCATCCTGCATGGCAGCTTTGTCGGAAACGTCGATGTCGACTTTTTCCAGCTCAGGACCACCGGATGCGGACGCAAAGGACAGTACAGGCATAGCAGCAAGAATCAGTACAGAAAATAGCTTTTTCATCAGCCAGTCACCCTTTCCGGAACCGGTTTGGTCTTCTCGAGCCTGGTGTAGAACGGCATCAGAATGAAGTAGGCGAAGTACAGGAAGGTGCAGACCTGCGACAGCAGCGTCCGGCCCGGCGTTGGAGCGAGTACGCCCAGCACGCCCAGGATCACGAACGAGATGCAGAACACCCAGAGCCAGATTTTGCTCAGCCAGCCTTTGTAGCGCATCGACTTGACCGGACTGCGGTCCAGCCACGGCAGGACGAACAGCACGGCGATCGCCGCACCCATGGCGATGACGCCCAGCAGCTTGTCCGGAATCGCCCGCAGGATCGCGTAGAACGGTGTGAAGTACCAGACCGGAGCAATGTGTTCAGGGGTCTTGAAGGCGTTTGCCTGCTCGAAGTTAGGCTTCTCGAGGAAGTAACCACCCATCTCCGGGAAGAAGAACACGATGGAGCAGAAAATGAACAGGAACACCACCACGCCGACGATATCTTTCACGGTGTAGTACGGGTGGAAGGCAATGCCGTCCAGCGGTACGCCGTTCTCGTCCTTGTGCTTCTTGATGTCCACGCCATCGGGGTTGTTCGAGCCGACTTCGTGCAGCGCCAGGATATGCAGCACCACCAGACCGAGGATCACGATCGGCAGGGCCACCACATGCAAGGCGAAGAAGCGGTTCAGGGTAATGCCCGAGATCAGGTAGTCACCGCGAATCCACTGGGTCAGGTCATCGCCGATGACCGGGATTGCACCGAACAGCGAGATAATCACCTGGGCGCCCCAGTAGGACATCTGGCCCCACGGCAGCAGGTAGCCCATGAAGGCTTCGGCCATCAGCGCCAGGTAGATCAGCATGCCGAAGACCCACACCAGTTCACGCGGCTTCTGGTACGAACCGTAGAGCAAGCCACGGAACATATGCAGGTAGACCACGATGAAGAACGCCGAAGCGCCGGTGGAGTGCAACAGACGCAGGATCGAGCCGTACTCGACGTCGCGCATGATGTATTCGACGGAAGCAAACGCTTCTTCCGCCGAAGGGGTGTAGCTCATGGTCAGCCAGACACCGGTGACGATCTGGTTGACCAGAACGAGCAGGGCCAGAGAGCCAAAGAAGTAGAAGAAGTTGAAGTTTTTCGGAGCGTAATACTTGCTGAGATGGTCTTCCCACATCTTGGTCGCGGGAAAGCGCGCATCAACCCAATCCATGAATTTGCTCATCACGCTGTCTCCGTATCGACGCCAACGACAATGATGTCATCGGTTTCATAGGAATGCGGGGGAACTGGCAGGTTCAGAGGTGCAGGCTGCGATTTGTAGACGCGACCAGCCAGATCGTAGTGGGAGCCGTGGCAAGGGCAGAAATAACCACCTACCCAGTCCTTGCCCAAGTCGGCAGGCGCCACTTCGGGACGGAACGTTGGCGAGCAGCCCAGGTGCGTACAAATCCCGATCAGCAGCAGGATTTGCGGCTTGATCGAACGCGTCTCCGGGTCGACATAGGTCGGTTGCATCGAGTTCTTGGAGGTGGGGTCAGACAGCTGCCCCTCGATCTTTTTCAGATTCCCCAGGATTTCCTCTGTACGGCGGACGATGAACACCGGCTGACCGCGCCACTCAGCAATCATCTGCTGGCCTGGCTCGATCTTGCTGACATTCACTTTCACCGGTGCACCTGCGGCTTTCGCCTTGGCACTGGGAAACCATGACCCCACGAACGGGACCGCAGCCCCCACCGCTCCTGCAGCACCCACCACGGATGTGGCTGCTACCAAGAAGCGACGCCGGCCTGCATTCACGCCGTCATTGCTCATTCAGTCCTCTCCCATCAGCTTTGTGGCCTGTTAAATCAGGCGTCTACTAAGTAAAAATCTGAACTTATAAAAATTTTGCCGAATGGTAATGAAAAGCCCCAGTTCTGACAAGGTAATTACCAAGCGGCTCAACCGCCAAGCCTTGAAGTATAGGGGCTTCACGGATGTGGCAAGTTGTCACAGCATAAATATTTCGCCCATAAAAAAACGCCCAGCTCCGTGAGGAACTGGGCGCCTTTTGAACGCGAAAGCGAAATTAACGCTTCGAGTACTGCGGACGCTTACGCGCTTTACGCAGACCGACTTTCTTACGTTCAACTTCACGAGCATCGCGAGTTACGAAGCCGGCTTTGCGCAGCGCACCACGCAGAGTTTCGTCGTAATCCATCAGGGCGCGAGTGATACCGTGGCGGATTGCGCCAGCCTGACCACTTACACCACCACCGATAACAGTGACGTAGATGTCGAATTTTTCGACGGTCTCGGTCAGTTCCAGCGGCTGACGAACTACCATGCGGGCAGTTTCGCGGCCGAAGAAGTTATCCAGGGAGCGGTTGTTGATGGAGATGTTACCAGTGCCCGGACGCAGGAAAACGCGTGCGGTTGCAGTCTTGCGACGGCCAGTGCCGTAATTTTGAGTCGCCGACATAATGAACTATTCCGTTAAAACTTCAGTTCTTGGGGCTGCTGAGCAGTATGAGGGTGAGCAGCGCCCGCATAAACCTTCAGCTTACGATACATGTCGCGACCCAGTGGGTTTTTAGGCAGCATGCCTTTAACCGCGGTCTCGATCACGCGCTCAGGGGCTTTGGCGATCAGCTTTTCGAAGTTGATCGACTTGATGCCGCCAGGAAAACCGGAGTGGGAGTAGTACATTTTGTCAGTGGTTTTAGCGCCAGTAACACGTACTTGCTCAGCGTTGATGACGACGATGTAGTCACCGGTGTCGACGTGAGGGGTGTACTCAGGCTTGTGCTTGCCACGCAGACGGCTCGCGATTTCGGTGGCCAGACGACCCAGGGTCTGACCAGCAGCGTCGACGACAAACCAGTCGCGCTTTACTGTTTCCGGTTTAGCAGTAAAAGTTTTCATTCTTTATAGCCTCAGGGGCCGCCCTGTAAATTAGACGGCGGATCTTACTGAATAGTGCGTACTTTGACAAGTCAAAGGCAGCCGGATACAGACGCTTTCGGGGGCTCGGGTCGGCGCGTCCGTTCAACGGCAAGATTCTTCGGCGGCGGCGCATCACTTCCACTGCAGAAAGAGGTGCGCAATTATGCAGATTGCGAAAAATAATTCAACCTGCTTTTATGATTGTTTTGCCCAAGGAGTTCCCGATGGATTATCGCCAGCTAGGCCGTACCGATCTAAACGTGAGCGCCCTGTGCCTCGGAACCATGACTTGGGGTGAGCAGAACAGCGAGGCCGAGGCCTTCGCCCAGATCGAACGCGCCAAGGGTGCCGGGATCAATTTCATCGACACCGCCGAGATGTACCCGGTGCCGCCCAAGGCCGAGACCTACGCCACCACCGAACGCTACATCGGCAACTACTTCAAGCGTCGCGGCGACCGCGCGGACTGGATTCTGGCGAGCAAAATCGCAGGTCCCGGCAACACCATCGACTACATCCGCGACAAAAACCTCAAGCACAACCGTCGCCATATCGTCGAAGCGGTGGACGCCAGCCTCAAGCGCCTGCAGACCGACTGGATCGATCTCTATCAACTGCATTGGCCAGAGCGCAGCACCAATTTTTTTGGCCAATTGGGCTACCAGCACAAAACCGACGAAGATTTCACCCCGCTGGAAGAAACCCTTGAAGCCCTGGACGAGCAGGTACGGGCCGGCAAGATCCGCCACATCGGCCTGTCCAACGAAACGCCGTGGGGCACCATGAAATTCCTCGCCCTGGCCGAAGCCCGTGGCTGGCCGCGGGCAGTGTCGATCCAGAACCCCTACAACCTGCTCAACCGCAGTTTCGAGATCGGGCTTTCGGAAATTGCCATCCGCGAGCAGTGCGGCCTGCTGGCTTATTCGCCATTGGCGTTCGGCTTCCTGTCGGGCAAGTATGAAGGCGGCGCACGCCCAGCCAGGGGCCGCCTGACGCTCTACAGCCGCTTCATGCGCTATTTCAATCCACAATCGGAAGCCGCATGCAGTCGTTATGTGGCCCTGGCGCGGGAACACGGCCTGGACCCGGCGCAGATGGCCCTGGCGTTTGTCACTCGGCAACCGTTCGTGACCAGCAACATCATCGGCGCCACGACCCTTGAGCAACTGGACAGCAACATCGCCAGCGTCGACCTGAAGCTCTCGGATGAAGTGCTGGCGGGGATTGAAGCGATCCACAAGGATCATCCGAACCCGGCGCCTTGATCGACTGGTAAAAAGCCTTCGCGAGCAAGCCCGCTCCCACGGGGGATTTGTGTCTGGGCACCATTGGGTGATCGACACAGAACCACTGTGGGAGCGGGCTTGCTCGCGAAGGCGCCCCTCAACTCACCGCATAGTCAAAGCGACCGCGCAATGATCTCCTTCATGATTTCATTGGTCCCGGCATAAATCCGCTGCACCCGCGCGTCGGCCCACGCCCGGGCGATCGGGTATTCCCACATGAACCCGTAGCCGCCGTGCAGTTGCACGCATTCGTCGAGCACCTTGCATTGCAGGTCAGTGCCCCAGTACTTGGCCATCGCCGCCGTCGGCACGTCGAGCTTGCCTTGCAGGTGCAGTTCCAGGCAACGGTCGACGAAAACCCGGCCAATCTGGATCTCGGTCGCCATTTCCGCCAGTTTGAAACGGGTGTTCTGAAAGTCGGCGATGGATTTACCGAAAGCCTTGCGATCGCGGGTGTAGTCCAGCGTCCATTGCAGCGCCGCTTCGGCCGACGCCAGGCCGCCGATCGCCACCGTCAGACGCTCCTGGGGCAATTCCTGCATCAGGTAGGCGAAGCCCATCCCCGCCTGCCCGAGCAGGTTTTCCTTTGGCACGCGAACATCCTGGAAGAACAGCTCCGAGGTGTCCTGGGCCTTCATTCCAACCTTCTCCAGGCGCTTGCCTTTTTCGAAGCCGGGCGTGCCCGCCTCCACCAGGAACAGACTGGTGCCTTTGGCGCCGGCCTTTGGATCGGTCTTGGCAACCACGATCACCAGGTCGGCCAGAAAGCCGTTGGTGATGAAGGTCTTCGAGCCGTTGATGACGTATTCATCACCGTCCAGCACCGCCGTGGTCTTTACACCTTGCAGGTCGGAACCGGCCCCCGGCTCGGTCATGGCGATGGCCGTGACCATCTCACCGGACACCAGCCTGGGCAGGTACTTGAGTTTCAGCGCTTCACTGCCGTAGTGCAGGATGTAAGGCGCCACAATGTCGGAGTGCAGCGAGAAACCGATGCCTGTCAGCCCCAGCCGTCCGATTTCTTCAATCACCACAGTGCTGTAGAGAAAATCGGCATCCAGCCCGCCATAAGCTTCCGGCAGATGCGAACACAACATCCCCGCCTCCCCCGCCTTGTTCCACAACTGACGGTCCACATGCCCCTGTTTTTCCCACTGACTGTGGTACGGCACCGCTTCTTTTTCGAGGAAGGTTCGTACGCTGTCTCGAAACAGTTCGTGTTCGGGACTGAACAGGGTTCTTGGGATCATGGCGCACCTTTTCATTATTGTTCGGTGGGGTTATCCAACAGAGCCTAAGCCTGCGGGGGATGACAGGACACTGGACACATCCGACAAAAAATAAGACGATCCAGCCGTCTGGTGACCACTTTCCCCTATAAAAATAAAGATCAACTATGTCCAAGCACGTCTCCACGCCCTTACGGCGCGTCAGCATCCTGGCTATCGACCGGGTTTTCGCTTCCACCCTCATGCAAGCCAAGGATTTTTTCCATCTGGCCAGCTTGCGCTACGGCAAACAACTGGGCCACGGCCTGACACCGGCGTTCGAAACCCGGCTGGTCAGCCCCGACGGCAAACCGGTGAACAGCTTCAGCGACGTAATCATGCCGGTGGACGGCGGCCTGGAAAATACCGATGTGATCATCCTCCCGGCTTTTTGGGATGATTTCGCCACCCTCTGTCAACGTTATCCACAGGTCCTGCCCTGGCTGCGGGAACAGCATGCCCGTGGTGCAGTGCTCTGCGGCGAGGCCACCGGGGTGTTCTGGCTGGCCGAGGCCGGGCTGCTCGATGGCAAGGAGGCCACCACGTACTGGCGGTTCTTCAGCGCCTTCAAGGAGCGCTTTCCCCAGGTACACCTGAATCAGGACAAGCACCTGACCGACGCCGACAATCTGTTCTGCGCCGGCGGCACGACCTCGGCCTGCGACCTCTATATCTACCTCATCGAACGGTTCTGCGGCGCCAACGTGGCCCAGGCCGTGGCACGAGACATTCTGTATGAAGTGCAGCGCAGCTACTCACCGGGAAGAATCGGCTTCGGGGGCCAGAAGCTGCACCAGGATGTGATCATCCTGCAGATCCAGCACTGGCTCGAAGAACACTTTGCCGACAAATTTCGTTTCGAGGACGTCGCCCGGGAGCACGGTATGAGCATCCGCAACTTCATGCGCCGCTTCCAGACCGCCACGGGGGACAAACCACTGCATTACCTGCAACGGCTGCGTATAGAGACCGCCAAGGGCTTGTTGTCCGGCAGTCGCAAGAGCATCAAGACCATTAGCTATGAAGTCGGCTACGACGATGCGAGCTTCTTCGCACGGCTGTTCCGCCAACATACCGAGTTGTCGCCGAACCAGTATCGGCAGCAGTTTCAGCAGGCGGCGTGAGCCAGAGCTGAATACATTCCCTGTGGGAGCGGGCTTGCTCGCGAAAGCGGTGGGTCAGCTTGCATCTATGCTGAACATGCCGTCCCCTTCGCGAGCAAGCCCGCTCCCACAGGGTTTTGCGGTGACCCGCTGATCTTACGCGCACAAAAAAGACCTGCAATTGCAGGCCTTTCTTTTATCCGAACCGGATTACGGCTTATGCGCCCGCGCCAGGAATTCGTGTGATTGCATTTCCAGCAAACGACTCAAGGTTCGCTGGAACTCAAAAGTCAGGCGACCGCCGGTGTAGAGATCCTTGAGTTCGACTTCGGCTGAAATGATCAGCTTCACGTTACGGTCGTAGAATTCGTCAACCATGTTGATGAATCGGCGGGCAATGTCGTCGGTGGTGACACTCATTTGCTCCACGTTGCTGAGCAGTACCGCGTGGAAGATCTTGCCCAGCTCGATGTAGTCGTTCTGGCTACGAGGGCCGTCGCACAGTTCGCGAAAGTCGAACCAGGCCACGTCATCGCAGGTACGCACGGCGCGGATCTCGCGATTCTCGATGACCAACACATCGTTTTCGACCGCCTGGGTGCATTCCGGCGTCAGGGCCCGGAAGCTCTTGCGCAGGCTTTCTTCAGCTGCGGCGTCCAGGGGGAAGTGAAACAGCTCCGCTTGCTCCAGATGACGCAGGCGATAATCCACACCGCTGTCGACGTTAACGATGTCGGTGTGTTCCTTGATCAGCGCAATGGCCGGCAGGAAGCGCGCGCGTTGCAGGCCGTCCTTGTAAAGGCCGTCCGGTACGATGTTCGAGGTGGCGACCAGAGTCACGCCGTTCTTGAACAACTCTTCCATCAAGGTGCCGAGGATCATGGCGTCGGTGATATCGGAAACGAAAAACTCATCGAAGCAGATCACCCGCGTCTCGTCAGAGAACCGCTTGGCGATGATGGTCAGCGGGTTCTTCTCACCGCCCAGGGTCTTCATTTCTTCATGCACACGCTTCATGAAGCGGTGGAAGTGCGTCCGCGTCTTCTCCTTGAACGGCAACGCCTCGAAGAAGGTGTCGACCAGGTAGGTTTTGCCACGGCCGACACCGCCCCAGAAATACAGGCCCTTAACCGGGGCCTGATTCTTCTTGCCGAACAGTTTGCCCA
The DNA here is from genome assembly GCF_030687835.1 of Pseudomonas hefeiensis. Taxonomy (NCBI): domain Bacteria; kingdom Pseudomonadati; phylum Pseudomonadota; class Gammaproteobacteria; order Pseudomonadales; family Pseudomonadaceae; genus Pseudomonas; species Pseudomonas hefeiensis. The sequence goes on along the minus strand of NZ_CP117449.1, from coordinate 1,140,714 downwards.
ACAAGCCCGGCTTGTTGTTCGACGCGGCGACCAGGTCGTCGTACAGGCGCTGCAAATGCCGCACTGCCGTTTCCTGGGCTGCGTCGTGGAAGAACTCCGGGCGTTTCAGATCAGCTTGATATCGTTCTAGGGGCGTCATATTCGTTAGCAAGGCAACAAAAACGGGCCGTCACTGTAGCGACGGCCCGCGGGAATGGCAATCGGCCCTTATTCGAGCCGATGGTCGGAATAGCCCCCGATTTAGTCCTGAACCGGCGTCAGGGCAACGCGTAGCGCCTCGATGGCAGCGTCCCGAGCGGCGCTGTCGGCAAAAGCCGGACTGTCGGCCACACATGCGCCGTCGAGCCAGACACTGAAACTCAGCTCGTCGCTGCGCACATCCAGTGGCTGGCCGGATTGCAATTGCTTGGTGACCTGACCCGCGGCCTTGCCATCGGCAAAATTGCGCGACAACACCAATTGCTCGCCATCGGCGGCCAGCAGACGGAAGCGGAAACTGCCGTCGTCTTCGCGAAAGCTCACGAAGCGCGCGGTTTTGACCGCTTTCTTTTTCGTGCCGGTCGCCACCTGAACCTGGCTGACAAACGAACGCAGGCCAACGGCCTCGCGCAGTTCGTTGAGAAATGGTGTGGCCACGGCCCGGGCTTTTTTCGCGCCCAGCTGCAAGATGTCTTCAAGGTCCGCCGGGCGTTCGATCAACTGGTGATAACGTTCGCGGGACTCGCCCAGTTCACTGTCGAGCAACTGGAACAGGCGGTTCTTGGCTTCGCCCCAACCCAGGCCCTGCAACAGCTCGCTACGGAACTCATCGGACTGCGCCGGCGTGGCGAAGGCCTGGAACAAGGTGAACAGGTGGGCGTTGTCCGGATCCTTCGCCTCGCCCGGTGCGCGGGAGTCGGTGACGATCCGCGAAATCGCGTCCTTCATGTCCTTGGCGCTGCTGAACAACGGGATGGTGTTGTCGTAGCTCTTGGACATCTTGCGGCCATCGAGGCCCGGCAGCGTGGCGACGCTTTCTTCGATCAGCGCCTCGGGCATGGTGAAAAACTCCTTGCCCTGACCGAACAGATGGTTGAAGCGCTGGCCGATGTCGCGGGCCATTTCCACGTGCTGGATCTGGTCGCGACCGACCGGCACCTTGTGAGCGTTGAACATCAGGATGTCCGCGGCCATCAGCACCGGGTAGCTGTACAGCCCCATGGTGATGCCGGCATCCGGGTCTTCACCGGCCTCAACGTTCTTGTCCACCGAAGCCTTGTAGGCGTGGGCGCGATTGAGCAGGCCCTTGGCGGCGACGCAGGTCAGCAGCCAGGTCAGTTCCGGGATTTCAGGAATGTCGGACTGGCGATAGAAGGTCACGCGGTCCACATCCAGGCCACCGGCCAGCCAGGTCGCGGCGATTTCCAGGCGCGAACGCTGGATGCGCAGCGGGTCATCGCATTTGATCAGGGCGTGGTAGTCGGCCAGGAAGTAGAACGAATCGGCGTTGCTGTCGCGGCTGGCGAGGATCGCCGGACGGATAGCGCCGGCGTAGTTGCCCAGGTGCGGGGTGCCGGTGGTGGTGATGCCGGTCAGGATGCGGGTACGAGTCGTCATGGGTTATCGCTTGTCAGACTGCTGTCAATTCGAGAGGCGCGGCAGGAGCAGATCCTTGAGATCGGTCAGCTTGCCATGGAAAAAGTGTCCGCATTCTGCCACTTTCAGCAGCTCATGGGGGCGCTGGAGCGCGTCCGACCATTGGTAAACCAGCTGAGGATCGACCACTTCGTCGGTTTCCGGCTGGATCACGGTCAACTCGCCGCTCATTGGCAAGGGCGATTGCGCGTCCAGGCGCATCACCGCCGGGGCCACCATGAACAGGTGCCTGGGTGGTTGGCCTTGGGCTTCCAGACGTCCGCCAAGGCTTGCGGCCACGAAGCCGCCAAACGAAAAACCGAACAGGGTGAGCGGCAGTTGCGGGTATTTTTTTTGCAGCCAATCGGCTGCGGCCTGGGCGTCGTCAACTTCGCCGGTGCCCATGTCATGGCTACCGGCACTGGCGCCGACGCCGCGATAATTGAAACGCAACGTAACCAGGCCAGCATCACGGGCAGTGCGTTGCAGGGTCGAGACGACTTTGTTGAGCATGGTCCCGCCCTGCACCGGGTTGGGGTGGCAGATCAGCGCCAGGCCACGGGGCGCTTCGTTGTCCAGGTACAAGGCTTCCAGTTGGCCCACGGGGCCATCAATGACTACAGGGGTTTCGCGCATAAGCAAGGGAAAGAACTCCGTGACCCCGAATAGGGTCGACTCGTCTAGCTAAAAGTCTGTGCCTGGCATGATTGCGATATTCTTCGCGGTATACAGCGCAGGTCCGAGCCGTTAACGTAAAGCAAAGCCGTTTATAGAGGAAGGACTCGTGGAACACTCGCTCTTAGTTTGGCTGTTGCCGACTCTTGCCCTGGTTGCCGGTGTCGCCATTGGATTCCTGCTTGCCCGACTGCTGCCCAATGCGGTGCCTAACAGCACGCAACGTCAGCTGGACGACATTCAGGAACGTTTCGACAGTTATCAGAATGAAGTGGTCACTCACTTCAACAGCACCGCTTCTCTGGTGAAAAAACTCACCCAGAGCTATCAGGACGTCCAGGATCATTTGTCCGAGGGTGCCAATCGCCTGGCGCTCGACGAGCAGACTCGCCAGCGCTTGCTGGCCGCCCTGCACGCTGATGCGGCACAGACGCCACGGGAACGCCTGACCCCGCCAAAAGAGGTCCAGGAACCGCCCCGGGACTACGCCCCCAAATCCCCGAATTCGCCCGGCATGCTTGATGAGCATTACGGTTTGAAGAAGTAATTTTCAAGCGCCACCAAAAAGCCCGCCCGATCAGATGATCGGGCGGGCTTTTTATTGGCTCTTCAAATCACCGCAGATCCCTTGTGGGAGCGAGCCCGCTCGCGATGGCGACGGCACATTCACCATCACCGTCTCAGACAGACCCCTTTCGCGAGCAGGCTCGCTCCCACAGTTTGGTCGTGGGGAACACAAATCCTGCGACCACCGAAAACCTCCTGTGGGAGCGGGCTTGCTCGCGATGGCGACGGCACATTCACCATCACCGTCTCAGACAGACCGCTTTCGCGAGCAGGCTCGCTCCCACACTTTGGCCGTGGTGAACACAAATCCTGCAACCACCGAAAATCTCCTGTGGGAGCGGGCTTGCTCGCGATGGCGACGGCACATTCACCATCACCGTCTCAGACAGACCGCTTTCGCGAGCAAGCCCGCTCCCACAGTTTGGTCGAGGGGAACACAAATCCTGCGACCACCGAAAATCTCCTGTGGGAGCGAGCCCGCTCGCGATGGCGACGGCACATTCACCATCACCGTCTCAGACAGACCGCTTTCGCGAGCAGGCTCGCTCCCACACTGGATCGCAGATGTTCAAAAATTTCGCGTTCACCACAAATCTCAAGCCAATACTTCACCCGCCACCTGATCGATAGCCCCTTTGGTGATGTCGACGATCAGGTCCGCATCTTCGCGGGTCAGGATCAGGGGTGGGGCGAAGCCCAGGATGTCGCCGTGGGGCATGGCGCGGGCGATCATGCCGCGTTCCAGACAAGCGGCCGAGACCCTGGGGCCGACTTTCAGCGCTGGATCAAAAGCGCTGCGCTGCTCGCGATCAGCCATGAACTCCACCGCCGCGAGCATGCCGTCACCGCGCACTTCACCCACCAGCGGATGGCCTTCGAGGCTTTCACGCAGCCGGCGGTTCAGGTAGCCGCCGACATCCTCGGCGTTGGCCGTGAGGTTTTCCCGCTCGAGAATGTCGAGGTTGGCCAGTGCCGCCGCCGCACAGATCGGATGCCCTGAATAGGTCCAGCCGTGCCCCATGGCGCCTTCGGTCTGGGAGGCTTTTTCGATCACGCTCCAGACTTTTTCCCCGATGATCACCGCCGACAACGGTGCATACGCGCTGGTCAGGCCTTTAGCGGTGGTGATCAGGTCCGGCTTCATGCCGTAGCGCTGACTGCCCATCTTCGAACCCAGGCGGCCGAACGCGCAGACCACTTCATCGGCAATCAACAGCACATCGTACTTCTTCAACACCGCCTGGATCGCGTCCCAATAACCGGCCGGAGGAACAATGATGCCGCCCGTGCCCATCAGTGGCTCACCAATGAACGCCGCCACGGTGTCCGGCCCTTCAGCCAGGATCATTTTTTCCAACTCATCGGCGCAGTAGCGCACGAACGTCCCTTCGTCCATGCCCGCCGGGGCCTTGCGATACCAGTGGGGACACACGGTGTGCTTGACCCCTTCCACCGGCAGGTCGAAATGCTGGTGGAAGGTCGCAAGCCCGGTCAGGCTGCCGGTCATGATGCCCGAGCCATGGTAGCCACGATCGCGGGAGATGATTTTTTTCTTCTGCGGCCGGCCCAGCACGTTGTTGTAGTAACGCACCAGTTTGACCTGGGTTTCGTTGGCATCGGAACCGGACAGGCCGTAGTAGACCTTCTTCATCCCTTCTGGCGCCCAGTCCATGATGCGACTGGACAGTTCGATGATCGCCTCGCTCGAGTGGCCGACGTAGGTGTGGTAGTAGGCAAGCTCCTTGGCCTGCTTGTAGATGGCATCGGCCACTTCGGTGCGGCCGTAACCGATGTTCACGCAGTAGAGGCCGGCAAAGGCGTCGATGAAGTCACGGCCTTCATGGTCGCGAATGCGGATGCCCGATGCGCTTTTGATGATCCGGCCCTTGAGCGCACCACTGGCATGGTCGTGGGCGTGGGTCGACGGGTGCATGAAATGCGCGCGGTCTTGTTCAAACAGAGTATTGAGTTCTTGGCTCATGCGGGCTCTCCTGGGAACTGGCCTTGATGATGCAGGCAAAAGTATTTGGTTTCGACGAAGGGCTCGAAGCCCTCGCTGCCACCCTCGCGGCCAAGGCCCGAGGCTTTCATGCCACCGAAGGGAATCGGATGGCCGGTAAACTTGACGCCGTTGACCGCGACCATGGCGTGGTCGAGACGGCGAATCAGTGGATAAATGAGGTCCAGGCGGTTGGAGCAAATATAGGCCGCCAGACCGTATTCGGTGTCATTGGCCATTTCGATGGCTTCGTCCAGGGTGTCGAACGGCATCACCCCGGCGATGGGCGCGAAATTTTCTTCGCGGTAGATGCGCATTTGCGGCGTGACATCAGCCAGCACGGTCGGCTGATAGAACAACCCGCCCAAGGCATGGGCTTCACCACCGACCAGGCGCTGGGCGCCAAGGGCCAGTGCATCGGCAACCCGGTCGACAGTCCCATCGAGCGCGGCCTGGTGCATCAACGGGCCGACGTCCACGTCCTGCTCCTGCTGATCCACCATGGCCGGGCCGACCCGCAACGCCCGTACCGCCGCGGCGAAACGGCTGAGGAACGCCTGATAAACCGGACGTTGGACCATAATCCGGTTCGCCGCGCAGCAATCCTGGCCCGAGGTCTGGAATTTCGCCTCCACGGCGACTTTCACCGCCAGCGCCAGGTCAGCATCGGCGCAGACAATGAACGGCGCGTTGCCGCCCAACTCCAGGGCGACTTTCTTCACATCATGGGCGGCGGCTTGCAGCACCAGTTTGCCGACCCGAGTCGAACCGGTGAAGCTCACGGAGCGGACACGGCGATCCTTGACCAGGGTTTCCATGGTCATCTGCGGCTCACCCAGCACCACGTTGAAGACCCCGGCGGGGAACCCCGCTTCCTCGGCCAGTTGCGCCAGGGCCAAAGCCGAGTACGGCGTTTCGTGGGCCGGTTTGATCACCACGGTGCAACCGGCAGCCAGGGCGGCGGCGGCCTTGCGGGTGATCATCGCCGACGGAAAGTTCCAGGGTGTCAGCAGCGCACAGACGCCCACCGGTTCTTTGATCGTACCCAGGTGAGCATTGGGAATATGGCTGGGGATATTCTGCCCATACAGGCGCCGGGCTTCTTCAGCGAACCAGGGAATGAAGCTTGCGGCATAGGCGATTTCACCCCGGGACTCAGCCAGGGATTTGCCCTGCTCCAGACTGAGGATCCGCGCCAGGTCTTCGCTGTGTTCGACGATCAACGCTGCCCAGCGTCGTAAAATCTTGCCCCGGACGTCCAGGCTCTGTTCACGCCACCCCGGGAATGCCCGGTGGGCCGCATCCACCGCCGCGACAATCTGCGGCTGATCAAGCATCGGCACATGGCCGATCACCGTACGTGTGGCGGGGTTGTGCACGGCAATGCTGTGGCCGCTGTCGCTGTGGACCCACTGGCCGTCGACGTAGCAGAGCGCTTTGAACAGCAGCGGATGTTGATAAGTCATGACGTTCACTCCAAACCGTGTGCGTGGAACCATGCTAGGGCAGCGGCGCTTGGGTAATCGGGTGTTTGTCGTGGGTCATACCTCGGTTTTTTTCTGAAACAAGGGTACGCAAAAGTGATTTCTGCGGTGCTCAGGTTGACGGCGCCAGCTCCGCTGGCAAGGCGCCGCTGGTCTTGATGGTTTTGGTGACGATGTAGGTGAAGTAGCGCTCGATACCGAGGTCTTCGAGCAGCAGTTGATCGACAAAGCGTTGGTAGTGATCGATATCCGGAGACTGGATCATCGCCAGGTAATCCACCCCGCCTCCGGTGGCGTAACAGAACGCGACTTGCGGGGCGGCGGCCATGCGCTGCTCGAAGCGGCGCATGTCCTGGGCGGTGTGTCGGGCCAGGGTGATTTCCACCAGCACCTGTTGACGCTTGAACACCGCGCCCCAGTCGATCTGCGCCTGATAGCCGGTGATCAACCCTGCCATTTCCAGCTTGCGTACCCGCTCCCAGGCCGGCGTCACCGAAAGGTTGATCGCCTCGGCCAGGCTCGACTTGGTGATCCGCCCGTCCTCGGCGAGGGTCTGCAGGATCTTGAGGTCATAGCGGTCGAGCTTGTGCATGGGCCGGGCTCCGGGCGGTTACATAAAACTTCTAGACATACATCAATTGTGGCGAGGGGATTTATCCCCGCTGGGTTGCGCAGCAGCCCCCAAACTATTGAATTCAATTTGTCTGGCATACCGAGGCGTCAGGTTTTAGGGTCGCTGCGCAACCCAGCGGGGATAAATCCCCTCGCCACAGGTGCTGTGCTCAACCTGACTCACGCCAACACATCCGCAATCACCGCCAACGTATCGCCGCATTGCACCAGCCCCGGAAAGTGCCGGGCCGCCAGCAGACCGCTGCGGGCGGCGCGGTATTCAATGGGGGCGACGCCGCTGCGGGTGGCATCGTGAATGCGCGCCACCACCTCGCCCCCGGTCACGTGGTCGCCCAGGTCGCGGCACATCTCCAGCAGGCCGTCGTGTTCGCTGGCGATGAAGCAACTGGCATCGGGCATGTCGAGCATCAACGATGGCTGCAACTCGATCTCGCCGCGCAGGATGCCGGCGTGGATCAGCAGGTTGCGTACCCCGCGTTCGGCAATCGCCACGCTGCGGGCCGTCGATGAGCCGCCACCGCCCAGTTCGGTGGTGACAAACACCTTGCCCTGGGATTCGGCGGCGGTGTCGTACATCGCCCCGGCGTCCAGTTCCAGCATGCGCATGCAATACGGCGCATTGAATGCCAGCATCCCCGCCTCGCAACGGGCCTGTTGCTGCTTGTCCGGCAACACGTGGCAGGCGGCGAACGGCAGGAAGTCCAGGGTCCGGCCACCGGAGTGGATGTCCAGGACGATGTCAGCCAAAGGCAGCAACGTACGGTTGAAATAGTCAGCGATTTTCTCGGTAACCGTGCCGTCCGGCTTGCCGGGAAAACTGCGATTGAGGTTGCCCTTGTCGATGGGCGAGGTACGGCGAGCGGCATGGAACGCCGGGGTGTTCATGAACGGCACGATAATCACCCTGCCGCTCACCTCTTGCGCGGTCAGCCGCTGCGCCAGTTTGCTCAGGGCCACCGGGCCTTCGTACTCATCGCCGTGGTTGCCACCACTGAGCAGCGCCGTCGGGCCACTGCCGCGCTGGATCACGGTGATGGGAATCATCACCGCGCCCCAGGCCGAATCGTCTCGCGAATACGGCAGTTTGAGAAAACCGTGCTGCACGCCCTCGCGGCTGAAATCGACCGTGGCGCTGATGGGATTGGCAGGCAAGTCAGTCATGGCTCAATCCTTCACGAACAATTGACGAGGCACGTTGCACAGCGTCTCGACGCCGGTTTCAGTGATCAGAATGCTTTCGGTGATTTCCAGTCCCCAATCGTCCATCCACAAACCTGGCATGAAGTGGAACGTCATGCCCGGCTGCAATACGCTGGTGTCGCCGGGGCGCAGGCTCATGGTGCGCTCGCCCCAATCCGGCGGATAGCTGATACCGATCGGGTAGCCGCAACGGCTGTCCTTATGGATGCCGAACTTCTCCAGCACTTTGAAAAATGCCACGGCAATGTCGCCCGTGGTGTTGCCCGGCTTGGCCGCGTCCAGGCCGGCGGCGATGCCCTCGACCACGGCTTTTTCGCCATCGAGAAAATGTTGCGGCGGCTTGCCCAGGTAGATGGTGCGCGACAGTGGGCAGTGGTAACGCTTGTAGCAACCGGCGATCTCAAAAAAAGTCCCGGCACCCTTCTCGAACGGCGAATCGTCCCAGGTCAGGTGCGGCGCACTGGCGTCGGCACCGGTGGGCAGCAATGGCACGATGGCCGGGTAATCACCGCCATGGCCATCGGCCCCGAGGATGCCGCTGCTGTAGATCTCGGCCACCAGTTCGTTCTTGCGCATACCCGGCTCGATCCGCTCCAGAATCCGGCCATGCATGTTCTCGACGATGCGCGCGGCGATGCGCATGTAGGCGATTTCCTGGGGGGACTTGACCGCCCGCTGCCAGTTCACCAAACCCACCGCGTCCACCAGTTTGGCCTGCGGCAAATGCTTTTGCAGCGACAGGTACGCGGCGGCGCTGAAGTAGTAGTTGTCCATCTCCACGCCGATGGTCAACGCGCCCCAGCCACGAGCGGTGATCACTTCCCGGGACAGGTAATCCATGGGATGACGTTCGCGCGACTGCACGTAGATGTCCGGGTAGCCGACGATATTATCGGCCTGCATGAACACCGTGCGTTTGGCACCGTTGGCATCCTGGCCGCGACCGAACCACACGGGCTCGCCGTCCAGTGCCACCAGCACGCACTGGTGTACGTAGAACGACCAACCGTCGTAGCCGGTGAGCCAGGCCATGTTCGACGGATCGGTGACCAGCAACAGCTCCAGGCCCTGGACCTGCATGGCCACGCGGACCTTCGCCAGGCGCTGAGCGTATTCCTCCCGCTGGAACGGAAGATTGACGACTATCTCTGACATCCACCTGCCCTCTGATCAATGACGCACGAATAAAAAATCGGTTAACGACCGAATGGGAAACCCTTGCCCGCTGCCCGCGCCCGCTCGAAGGCCAGGTTGGCAATGGCGGTGTCCTGGGCACCGGTGCCGGTGAGGTCGCACAAGGTGACTTGCGCCTCATCGGTTCGCCCGGCCCGCTGCCCCGCCAACACCTGGCCCAGCTCCATCAACGCCGACTCATCGCCGACAACACCGGCCGCCAGGGCGTGATGCAGTTCACCGAGCACACGGGTCTGGCTCAGACGATCGGCGACGTAGCAGTCGACGGCCGCCAGGGCTTGCGGGCAAATCTCGTTCTTGTGTTCCGCGTCCGAGCCCATCGCGGTGATATGCAGGCCGGGATGCAGGTGCCGGGCTTCGATCAGCGGCTCACGACTGGGGGTGCAGGTGATGGCGATGTCCACACCTTCCAGCGCGGCGTCGACCGTTGTGCACGGCGTCACCGAAAGCCCCGTATCACGCGCAAGTTCAGCACTGAAGGCTTGGGCCTTTTGTGCATCGCGAGCCCAGACCCGCACCTCTTCAATGGGCCGCACCAGACGCAGCGCCTGAAGCTGCAACGCCGCCTGTTCGCCGGCGCCGATCAACGCGACACTGCGGCTCTGCTCGCGAGACAGGCAGCGCGCCGCCACCGCTCCGGCGGCTGCCGTGCGCACGGCGGTGAGATAACCGTTGTCCAGCAACAGCGCCTCCAGCAGACCGGTGCGCGCCGACAGCAGCATCATCATGCCGTTGAGGCTGGGCAGGCCGAGTTTCGGATTATCGAAAAAGCCCGGGCTGACCTTGATCGCAAACCGCTCCAGGCCCGGCAGGTAAGCGGTCTTCACGTCCACCTCACCGTTATGTTCGGGGATGTCCAGCCGCAGGATCGGCGGCATCGCCACGGCCGCCGTTGCCAGCAGCACGAAGGCCTGTTCGATGGCGTCGATGCTGGGCAGGTCGAGGGCCACGCAACTGCGCAGATCCGCTTCGCTCAATAGGGTGACTTCACTCATGGCTGGCTCCGTTGCGGCTGATGGTTATTGCTGGGCCCCAGCGAGTACGCGGGCATGTTGTTCGGTGTCGACGTTGCGCCCGCTGACCACCAGCACAATAGGTCCACGCGGTTCGATCAGGCCGTCGAGCAGAGCGGCAATGCCCACCACGGCAGCGCCCTCAAGCACCAGGCGTTCTTCGTGATAGGCGTGGCGCAAAGCGTTGGCGATGGAAGCTTCTGAAAGCAGGTGCAGGTCATCGCTCAGGTGTCGGGTCATGTCGAAGGTGTAGCGGTTATCCAGGCCGATGCCGCCGCCGAGGGAATCCGCCAGCGTGGGCAACTCCTCGACCTCCACCGGCTGCCCGGCGGCGAGGCTGGCACCCATCGCGGCGCCTCGGGCCATGCTGATGCCATGCACCTGAATCGCCGGATTCGCACTTTTGAGCGCCAGGGCCACGCCGGCGAACAGGCCGCCACCGGACAACGGCACCAGCACCTGGGCCACGTCCGGCTGCTGTTCGAGGATTTCCAGGCCGAGGGTGCCCTGGCCGGCGATGATCGCCGGGTGATCGAAGGGCGGCAGGAAGGTCGCCCCCTGTTCTCTGGCGATGCGTTCGGCTTCGCGCTGGGCATCGTCCTGGGACTGACCGACGATGCACACCTCGGCCCCCAGGTCGCGAATCGCCTGCACCTTATTGGCCGGCACCAGGTTCGACAGGCAGACAATCGCCTTGACTCCCTGGCGGGAAGCCGCATGGGCCAGCGCCCGCCCGTGATTGCCGGTCGAGGCGGTGACCACGCCCAGGGCCTGTTGCTCGGGGCTGAGCTGGGCCACAGCATTAGTCGCGCCGCGCAGCTTGAAGCTGCCGGTGATTTGCAGAGATTCGAGTTTGAGGTACACCGCCACCCCCATCAGCCGTGACAGGCTGGGGGAATGCTCCATGGGCGTACGCCGCACCAGCGATTCGATGCGCTGGCGAGCGAGATAGACATCCTGTAGCTGCAACACTGCCATGACCGCGTCCCGAGCTGATGTGTTGGGCGCAGTCTAAGAGGGCTGGATTGTGGTGATGAATGTACTAGGGCAATTTAATTCGATTACTTGAATCCCCTCCAGCCCCCCACAATTTGACTGGGGTGAACACAGATTCCGAGCCCCCCCACAACCCTCCTGTGGGAGCGGGCTTGCTCGCGAAAGCGGTCTACCCGTCACATCAATGCTGGATGTGCCACCGCCTTCGCGAGCAAGCCCGCTCCCACATTTTGGCCGGGGCAAACACAAATCCTGCGACCACCGCCATTCCCCTGTGGGAGCGGGCTTGCTCGCGAAAGCGGTCTACCCGTCACATCAATACTGGATGTGCCACCGTCTTCGCGAGCAAGCCCGCTCCCACAGGAGGGTTGTGTTGTTCAAAAATCTTGTGCATTAAAAATCATGGATCTGCGGGTATTGGTTGAAAATTTCCCGCATGCCGATCAGCGCATGGCGCATTTCCTCATCACTGCATTCGGCGCCTACACATACTCGCACCGCACGGGGTTTGGGGGTGCCGCGCACGGTGAACGGGTCGGGGGAGGTCACGGCGATGTGCTTGTGCCGTAGCGCCCGCACCAGGCTGTCCACTTCCCAATGGGACGGGATGCCGACCCAGGCGTTCAAGGCGTGGGGATGCTGGCCCAGCAAATGCTCGCCCATGTACTCGGTGACCATCGCCTGGCGACCGGCCAACAGCCGGCGCTGCAAATGCACCAGCGACTCGGCGCGGCCATCACGGATCCAGCGGGCGGCGATTTCCGACACCATGGGCGTGGCCATCCAGCTATTGACCCGCAGGATGCTCTCGGTACGCAGCGCCAGGCGCTTGGGCACCACCAGATAACCGATCCGCAGCCCCGTGAGCACCGACTTGGTCATGCTGGTGCAATAGAACGACAGCTCCGGCAGGTAGTGGCTGATGGGCGGCGCACGGCGTTCGTCCAGCAGCGGACCGTAGACGTCGTCTTCGATGATGTGCACACCAAAGCGCCGGGCAATCTCGGCGATTTCCCGTCGGCGAGTGTCGGGCATCAGACTGGTGGTGGGGTTGTTCAGGTTCGGCGTGCACACCAGCGCGGTGATGCGCTCGTTGCTGCACATGTCCTCGAAGTGTTCAGGGTCGATGCCATAGCGATCCATTTCCAGGCCCTTGAGGGTGAAACCCAACACTTGGGAATTGCCGATCACCCCGTGGTCAGTCACGCCTTCGCAGAGCACCACATCATCGGGCCCGGCCAGGGAAGCGAGGGCAAGAAAGATCCCATGGGCTGCGCCGTTGGTGATCAAGATGTCGTTGCGATCAACCTTCAACCTTTGGCGACCAATCCACTGGGCGGCCGCTTCACGATGGGATTCAAAACCTGCGATCGGACGAAAAGCATGAATCCACGGCTGGTCTTCTTCGGTGCTCAGTTCAAGGCAGGTGTCGCGCCAGAACTGGTCGTGCTCGCGGGTGTGCATGATTCGCGTGATGGAAAAATCCACCAGCGCGCGCTCGGGGCTATCGAGAATGTAGGTCGCGACCCGGTCGCTCATGCGCCGCGAAACGAAGCTGCCGCGTCCCACTTCACAGCGCACCAGGCCCTGACGCTCCAGCTCCTTGTAGGCATTGGTGACAGTCTGCACACTGATGCCCATGGCGTCGGCCACTTGCCGTTGCGGCGGCAAGCGCTGGTCATTGGCCAGGGAGCCCTGCTCGATATCGTCGGCAATGGCCTGTACCAGAATCTTGTATTTGGACTCACCGCTACGGGCAATGTCCAAGGCTGATTTCCACTTATCCATGACGCTGCAACCCGCGTGTGTTCTGGTGCGCACAGCATCCCGCGACAATCGCGACAAAGCAATTGTCCTAGTGCAATGCAATCGGTGCCGGGGCTTTTGTATGCTCGGTCCAAGGTCGTCATCCAGGCGGGTTCACCACCCCGACAAAAAAGCCGGATCGACCTGTACCGGCGCCGTCCCCGATTCCAGGCCATGGCCGGATCAGCCGCTGTACGCTTTGCTCTTGTAACACTGCCTCCTACCACAGAGCCGTCAAACGACGGATCCACAAGAAACAGGAGATTTTATCGATGAGCAATTTCCTTCCCGCCACATGCGCGCCCCTGCGTCGGCTCTTAATGACCTGTGCCGTACTTGGCCTGGCTGGCAGCGTTCACGCCGCCACCCTCGATACCGTCAAAAGCAACAGCAGCATCCGGATCGGCTACGCCAACGAAACCCCGTTCGCCTTCACCGAAACCGACGGCACTGTCACCGGTGAATCGCCGGAAATCGCCAAGATCATCTTCGCCAAGATGGGCATCAAGCAGGTCAACGGCGTGCTCACCGAATGGGGCTCGCTGATTCCCGGCCTGCGCGCCGGCCGATTCGATGTCATTGCCGCGGGGATGTACATCACCCCGGCGCGCTGCAAGCAGGTGTTGTTCACCGATCCGCAATACCAGTTACCCGATGCCCTGCTCGTGGCCAAGGGCAATCCGAAACAACTCCACAGCTATGAAGACATCGCCAAACAACCGGACGTGAAGCTGGCAATCATGGCCGGTACGGTGAACCTGGCGTACGCCCGGGATTCCGGGGTCAAGGATGAGCAGATTCTCCAGGTCCCCGACACCACCGCGCAGTTGCAAGCGGTGCGCGCCGGCCGTGCGGACGCTGCCGTCGGCACGCAACTGACCATGAAGGGCCTGGCCAGCAAGGGCGGAGACAAGGTTGAGGCAATGACCGAGTTCAAGGACGACCCGTCGCACATTGGCTACGGCGCCCTCGCCTTCCGCCCCGAAGACAAAGACCTGCGCGATGCGGTCAATGCCGAGCTGAAGAAATGGCTAGGCTCTGAAGAACACCTCAAGGCCGTTGCGCCGTTCGGTTTCGACAAATCCAACGTGACCAGCAAAACCGCGGCCGAGCTCTGCGCTCAGCCATAGCCGAAACAGGCATGACGCGCGGTGCGTGATGCCTGTTCCCTGCTTCATCGGATATCGGGTTGAACCATGGGCGAATTACTTCCGTTATTGATTCAAGGGGCCTGGGTCACGCTTCAGGTGACCTTTTTCGGCTCGCTGCTGGCAATTGTCAGCGCGGTACTGGCGGCCCTGGGACGACTGTCGCCATGGCGAGCGCTGCGCTGGTTTTCCATCACTTACATCGAAGTGTTTCGTGGCACGTCGCTGCTGGTGCAACTGTTCTGGTTGTTCTTCGTGCTGCCACTGCCGCCGTTCAACATTGAGTTGAGCCCCTACGCCGTGGCGATTGTCGGCCTGGGCCTGCACATCGGCGCGTATGGTGCCGAAGTCATGCGCGGCGCCATCAGCTCGGTGGCCAAAGGGCAATACGAAGCCTGCACGGCGCTGAATTTCAGCGGTTTCAAGCGTTTCAAACGGATCATCCTGCCCCAGGCCCTGCTGGCGGCGATTCCACCGGGCACCAACCTGCTGATCGAATTGCTGAAGAACACGTCGCTGGTGTCGTTGATCACGTTGTCCGACCTGAGCTTTCGCGCGCGGCAGCTGGATCAGGCAACCTTCCAGACCCTGGAGATCTTCAGCCTGGCACTGGTGATGTATTTCATCCTTGCCCAGGCCATTAACCTGGGCATGCGCCATGTCGAGCGACGACTGAGCCGGGGCCGGATGCGTGGAGGTCTGTCATGACCCTGTTCGACTGGTCCTACGCCGCACAGATCCTGCCGGACTTGCTGCGCGCCTCGCTCAACACGGTGGGCATCACCCTGATCGGTTTTCTGATCGCGATTGTCCTGGGACTGTTCCTGGCAATTGGTCGGCGCAGTCGAAAAGTCTGGCTGTCATGGCCGGCCACCGCCGTGATCGAATTCATCCGCAGCACACCGCTGCTGATCCAGGTGTACTTCCTCTATTACGTGCTGCCTAACTACGGCTTGAGCCTGACGGCCATGCAAGTCGGCATCCTCGGCATCGGCCTGCACTACGCCTGCTATATCGCCGAGGTCTATCGCAGCGGCCTTGACGCGGTGCCGCGGGCGCAGTGGGAAGCGGTGACGGCACTGAACATCGCTCCGTACAACGCTTACCGCAACATCATCCTGCCCCAGGCGCTGCGGCCGATCATACCGCCGCTGGGCAATTACCTGGTGGCGATGCTCAAGGACACGCCGGTGCTGTCGGCGATCACCGTGGTGGAAATCATGCAGCAGGCCAAGAACATCGGCTCCGAGCATTTCCGCTACCTGGAGCCGATCACCATGGTCGGTCTGTTCTTCCTCGCCCTGAGCCTCGCCTTGGCCTATCTGGTACGGCGCCTTGAAACGCGCATGGAGCTACGCTAATGACTTTACCCCTGTCCTCGCCCACCGATTTGTCCCGGCGCAGCACGCTGGCGTCGCAGCAGGAGGCCCCGGCCATGCAAGATCAGACCCCGTCCCGGCCGATTGTAAGTTTCCAGGACGTGACCAAAAGCTATGGCAGTTTTACGGTACTCGACCATCTGAACCTGGATGTCGCGCCCGGTGAAAAAGTCGCGATCATCGGCCCCAGCGGCTCGGGCAAGTCGACATTGTTGCGGGTGCTGATGACCCTGGAAGGCATCGACCAGGGCCAGATCCGCATCGAAGATGACTCCCTGACTCACATGCCCAACCGCAACGGCGTGCTGGTGCCGGCCAACGACCGGCACATCCGCCGGGTGCGCGGCAAGATCGGCATGGTGTTCCAGAGCTTCAACCTGTTCCCCCACATGACCGCGCTGCAAAACGTCATCGAGGCCCCCGTGCAGGTGCTGGGCATGAACCCGAAAGAAGCACGGGAGCGCGCCGCCGATTTATTGGAGCTGGTGGGGCTGGGCAGCAAACTCGACCACTACCCTTCGCAGTTGTCTGGCGGCCAGCAACAACGGGTGGCGATTGCCCGGGCGCTGGCGATGCGACCCAAGGTGATGCTGTTTGACGAAGTGACCTCGGCGCTCGATCCGGAGTTGTGCGGTGAAGTGCTGAATGTGATCCGCAAACTGGGGGCCGAGCACAACCTGACGATGCTGATGGTGACCCACCAGATGGGCTTCGCCCGGGAATTCGCCGACCGGGTGTGCTTCTTCTACAAAGGGCAGATCCACGAACAGGGCACTCCGGCGCAGATCTTCGAAAACCCGCAGCAGGAGCGCACGTGTGCGTTCTTGAGTGCGGTGAAAGAGGCGAATTGAGCCCCATGTGAACACCTTTGTGCCGAGGGAATTTGTGGGAGCAAGGCTTGCCCGCGATAAAGCCGATGCGGTCTTTCAGGAATCGAGGCGCCTGTGTCGCGAGCAAGCTTTGCTCCCACAAATCCCCTCGCCACAGGGGTCGGCATCAGGCGGATAGAAACCGAGCGCAAAAAAGAGGGGCCATGTTTCCATGGCCCCCGTTTTCGTTTGCAGCTTAGCGGTTATGGGTACTGCTGGTAAGTCTGCCCCTGCTGCGCCGGTGCCTGATATTGCTGGCCCGGAATAGCCTTGAGGTTGACTTCGACACGGCGGTTTTGCGCACGGCCATTGACGTCGGCGTTGCTGGCCACCGGATTGTCCGGGCCGGCACCGCGGGCGGTCAGGTTGGCACCGCTCACGCCCTGGGACGTCAGGTAGGTCGCCACGCTCTGTGCACGACGCTGAGACAGATCCATGTTGTGCTGACGGCTGCCGGTGCTGTCGGTATAACCCACGATTTCGATCTGATTCTGGTTGAACTCCCTGAGGGAGTTGGCCAGGTTGTTCAGCGGCTGGTAGAAGCTGGAGGCAATGTTCGCCGAGTCGGTGGCGAAAGTGATGTTGCCCGGCATGATCAGTTTGATCTGGTCGCCCTGGCGCTGCACTTCAACGCCGGTATTGGCCATGCTGGCACGCAGTTTCTTTTCCTGCTGGTCGGCGTAGTAACCGTAACCGGCCGCGGAAGCCCCCACGACCGCAGCGCCGATCAATGCACCCTTGCCACGGTTATCGTGACCGATGGCCGCACCGGCCAACGCACCAGCCAGGGCACCGAGGCCGCCGTACTTGGCAGTCTTGCTCATGCCGGAGGACTCTGTGGAGGCCTGCCCCTGGTTGTCATAGGGATTAGGCGACGCGCAGCCGGACAGCAGGGCCACAGCGGTTGCGACAACAATCAAGCGACGCGAGGTGAACATGAAGATGCTCCTGGTATTTTAATTCTGAAGTGTCAGAGCTTAGGCTATCGACTCTGGCTGGCGTTGGAACGCGGCAATTGGCAAAAATTCCGTCCAGCCGTGTCGCGCCTGGCCTAGTCTATCTTCAGGCACCGGCTCACGCCCCTGACGATCATTTCCACTTCCCGTCCATCAATGGTCAACGGCGGCAGCAGACGGATGGTCTTGCCGCGAGTGACATTGATCAGCAAACCGTGGTCGCGAGCGGCGCAAAGGCTCAGGTCGCGGACCGGTTGCTTGAGTTCGACGCCGATCATCAAGCCCTGGCCACGAATCGCCAGCACGTTCGGGTTGTCCGCCAGTTCGGCCGTCAGCCGGTTGAGCAACTGTTCACCCTGATGCCTGGCGTTGTCCAGCAGACCTTGCTCCTGGATGATATCCAGCACCGTGCAGCCGACCCGGCAGGCCAGCGGATTACCGCCGAAGGTGCTGCCATGACTGCCGGGCGTAAACAGTTCGGCCGCTTTGCCCCGGGCCACACAGGCGCCGATGGGCACGCCGTTGCCCAAGCCCTTGGCCAGGGTCATGACGTCCGGCACGATGCCTTCGTGCTGGAACGCAAACCATTGGCCGGTGCGGCCGATGCCGGTCTGGATCTCGTCGAGCATCAGCAACCAGGCGCGCCGTGTGCACAGTTGGCGCAAGGCCTTGAGATAGCCCGGCGGTGCCACTTGCACGCCGCTTTCGCCCTGGATCGGTTCCACCAGGACCGCAACGATGCGCTCGGCGTGGACCTGCTGGATATGCTCCAGCGCCGCCAGATCACCGAATGGCACCTTGATGAAGTCCCCCGGTAACCGATTGAAGCCCAAGCGCACCGCTGGGCCATCACTGGCGGACAAGGTGCCCAATGTGCGGCCGTGAAACGCATTCTCCATGACCACCACCAACGGCTGCTCGACACCTTTGTGCCAGCCATAAAGACGCGCCAGTTTCAGAGCGGTTTCGTTGGCCTCGGCACCGGAGTTGTTAAAAAACACCCGTTCCATCCCTGAGAGCTGAGTGAGTTTTTGTGCCAGCCGTTGCTGCCAGTCGATGCCGTACAGGTTGGAGGTGTGCAGCAGCAGGCCAGCCTGCTCGCTGATAGCTGCCACCAACCGAGGGTGGGAATGGCCGACATTGGTCACTGCCACGCCCGCCACCGCATCCAGATACTCGCGACCGTCCTGATCCCACAGGCGCGTACCCAACCCGTGGGTAAAATTCAGCGCCAGGGGTTGGTAAGTGGTCATCAGGCAGGTGGCGGTCATGACTTCAAGCTCCATCAGGTGGTTTTTTCCAGTATGGTTAGCCACTCTTGCTGGATAAACGCTGCTTTCCTTCAATCATTTTAAAGCCAGACTTGATAATGGATCTTTTTCAGGCAATGACGGTTTACGTCAAGGTGGTGGAAACCGGGAGCCTGACAGCGGCGGCCCAGGCATGCGAAATGTCCACCACCATGGTAGGTAATCACCTTCGCGCACTGGAACAACGCCTTGGCGTGCGCCTGATCAACCGTACGACTCGGCGCCAGCGCCTGACGGAATTCGGCTCGTCCTACTATCAGCGCTGCCTGGAAGTACTCGGGCTGGTGGCCGATTCCGAACGACTGGCCGAGCAGACGCAAGGCGAGCCCACCGGCACCTTGCGCATCACCGCGCCACTGACCTTTGGCACCGAGCGCCTTGCCCCCGCGCTGGCCGAATTCAGCCGGCTCCATCCCCAGCTTAAACTCGACGTGGTGCTGACCAACCAACGCCTGGACCTGCTGGATCAAGGTTTCGACGTCGCCATCCGTCTCGGCCCTCCCGACCCGAAGCTGATCGCCCGCCCATTGATGGACTACACCCTGACCATCTGCGCATCCCGGGCCTACCTGGCGCGCCGAGGCACACCGCAAAAACCCGCCGACCTTGAGCTGCACGACTGCCTGTCGTTCGCCTATTCCGCCGACGACGAATGGCGCTTCGCCCAGGATCATTGGCCCATCAACGGGCCGGAAGGTGAAATCAAGGTGCCGGTGACCGGACCGATGCTGATCAACAGCTCCTCGGGCCTGCATCGCGCGGCCCTGGCCGGCATGGGCGTGGTCATGCTGCCCGATGCACTGGTGGCCCAAGACCTGAAGGAAGGCCATCTGGTAGCGCTGCTGCAGGACTATCAACTTCCCCATCGGCCAATGAACCTGATGTATGCCCAAGATCGCTACCGGCTGCCGAAGCTGCGCAGCTTTGTCGAATTTGCGATGCAGCAATGGGGCAAAACCCAAGCCCAAGCCCAAGCCCAATGATGATGTGGCGAGGGGATTTATCCCCGCTGGGTCGCGTAGCGGCCCCAAAAGTCATCAAACCCGACTCACCTGCCATGTGAACCGACAGCCTTGGGGTTGCTACGCAACCCAGCGGGGATAAATCCCCTCGCCACAACAGCAAACCCCGTCTGAATATCCCCCGCTAGTGCCCCCTCGCCCCATCGGCTACTCTTCTTCCTTGGACGAGCATTTTGATATCAAGGCTGATTGAGGAAACGACGATGGGCGACGCCTCGAACATCGATATGCTGCGCCTCGACCTGTCCGGTCTGGACGAAAGTGTGCTGCACACCATCCTTGAGCTGGTCAGCGATGGCATCTGGGACTGGAACGCCAACACCGGGTTCGTCTACCGCAATCCCGGCTGGTACACGATGCTGGGGTATCTGCCCCACTCACTCGATAACACCGTGCTGACGTGGGAAAGCGTGATCCATCCCGATGATTATCCGCAGGTGATGGCTTTGTTCGACGACCACCTGCAACAACGCTCCCACCACTATCAGGCCGAATACCGCTGTCGCACGCGCGACGGTTCCTGGATGTGGATCGAGGACCGAGGCTATGTGATCGCCCGCAACCCCGACGGCACGGTGGCGCGGATGATTGGCGCCCATCGCAGCATTGACGACAAAAAGCGTCTGTTCGAACAACTGGAACGGCGCAACAAATCGCTGGAAGCCGTCATCCAGGAGCGCACCCTGGAACTGTCCCGGGTCAACCACCAGTTGCAGATCCAGCTCGACGAAAACCGCAGGCTCGCCGAAACCGATGCCCTGACGGGGGTCGCCAACCGCTATCGCCTCGAACAGGCCCTACCGCTGGCCTGCGAGCGTGCCCAGCGCTTTCGCGAGTCCTTGTCACTGATCGCCATGGACGTCGATGACTTCAAGGACATCAATGATCGTTACGGTCATGCTTTCGGCGATGCGGCGCTGGTGCAAGTGGTACAGGCCGTTAAACGCTGCGAACGCGACGGCGACTTGCTCGTACGCTGGGGCGGCGATGAATTCATCATGATTTTGCACAACACCTCCCTGGCCAACGCTTGCCTGATGGCCGAAACCATTCGCCGGAGCCTGTCCGACCTGCTGCCGGTGGGCGACTTCCAGGTCACTATGAGCTTCGGTGTGGTCCAGCGGCGCGAGGATGAACAACACACCGTGCTGCTGGACCGGGCGGACCAGGCGTTGTATCGCTCCAAGATGGCCGGCAAGAATGTGATCTGCCAATGATGCGTACCTGAACAACAAATACCGACCTGCCACCGGTTCAACCGTGACAACGCCGCCCGGGTCCAATAGATTAGGCGACCGGAAAAAAGCTCAACGCCTTTCCCGCCTCATCCAGCTAACAGAAGTAGTGAAATTTCAATGTCCGATTCCAATACCGCTGAATCCGTAGTCACTCTGTCGTCCAAAGCGGAATACGAAAACTCCATCAATCTTTCACAGCATCTGCCTCAGGCCAAAAGCATCAGTGAGATGGTTCTCGATGCGTTCCAGTCGAACCGCGAAAGCGACCAGATCCGCGAGCTGCGCAACGCCATCCGCCAGGCCCACGATGCCTTCGACGACGACAAGGCCTACGAACTGATGGGCCAGCTCAAGCAGCTCAAGGACGCCGAAGCCGCCGATTTCGCGGCACTGGAAGACCTGAGCAGCCGCTTCCCCATCAGCCGTATCCTGTCCAGCTACAAGGACGACCCGGCCTTCCAGGAACTGGTTTATGGCCTGGCCCTGAAAGTGCTGAACCAGACCCACCAGGCCATCAGCAACCCGAGCGGCAGCAAAGGCAAAGCCTCGCGCCCCAAGAAAGAGGCCGAAGTGTTTGTCATCAGCAAGGACGGCATCAGCGTCACCCTGCCCTTGCGCACGCCACGCTCCAAGCCGAACGTCGACCGCGAGGCCTTCGAATTCCTGGGCTTCAGTTTCGTCGGCGAAGGCGATCAAGCCGAGCTGGAAAATGACATTTTCCTGGACAACGACGGCACCGAACAACCGGTCACCCGCAAAAGCATCGTCACCGCCCTGCAACAGCAAAAGGCGTTCGACGGCTATAGCATCGCCCAGCAATAAGCCTTCTTTTTTGCGGTTGTCAGTCTGCCGCCGATACCTGTGGGAACGAGCCTGCTCGCGATAGCGGTGGTTCAGCTTGCATCGATGTGAAGGTGCCAGCCTCATCGCGAGCAGGCTCGCTCCCACACTGACTCAGCGGCGCTTGACGATTATGTGCTCGCCGTAGCACCTGTGGGAGCGGGCTTGCTCGCGAAGGCGTCGTGTCAGCCAACATCACCGTCAACTGACCCACCGCATTCGCGAGCAAGCCCGCTCCCACAGGCCATCATCAGCCCAGGCAACACTCATGAAAAAAGCCCCGCGCTTCTCTCGAAGGCGGGGCTTTTTCAAAAAACCTGAGCTGATCAAACAGCTGCGAGCCGCTCGACCATGTCTGGAAACTTTTCAACCAGTTTGATCAACAAAGCCGCCTGGGCATTAGGCTTGGATTTTTCCTGCTCCCAATTTCTAAGGGTACCTGGACTGGCCCTGATGCTCTTGGCGAAAACGGCTTGAGACATGTGGAGCTTGTCGCGCAAAGCTACAATTTCTTGGGCCGACACCTCGGGAGCCGGTTTGTCTTCGATCGATATCTGGCGAAGGGTAATCTTGCCCTCGCGGTGAGCGGCCATCTCCTCGACGCCTTGCATCATCTCGGCAAACAGATCGCGCTTTTTCATAAGGTACCTCGCACTTTCAACTCAGCTTCTATGGCGCGCTTGAGCGTCTTCTCTTGCTCGGAGGTCAGGTTTTCCAACTCGTCCTTGTCATAAATCGCGAACATCCAGAACTGACGATCGTTCATGAGCCAATAGTAAATGACTCGCAACCCACCTCGCTTCCCCTTGCCACGACGTTCATCGAACCAGCGCAGCTTACGAAAGCCGCCGGTACGTGGCATGACGTCACCAACCTCTGGATGCTGCAGCATATAGGACTGAAGCAGGCGATATTCATCGTCAGTCAGGTAATTGCCAACCATAGCGGTGAACGTAGTCGTTTCAAAAAATAGGGTACGCATGGCAGAAACTATAGACAAATTGCGTATAGTTCAACCAACCATAATCTATTACGACGAATGACAGCCAATCCATACCCCACCTAGACAAAAAGCCCCGCGCTTCTCTCGAAGGCGGGGCTTTTTGTGCAGCGTCTGAAGCTTAAGGCGCGTAAGTCAGCAACAACTCACTCGGCACTTTGAAGTCCAGGGACATCATGACGCTCAGGGCGGTGATGGTGAAGATCGAGAACACGAACAGCTTGCGTGCCCAGACCGTGTCATCCACCGCCTTGTAGCCGGTCCAGGCCATGTACAGCCAGTACATGCCCATGGCGGCGGCGACGGCGAGGTAGCTCATGCCGGCGT
The DNA here is from genome assembly GCF_030687835.1 of Pseudomonas hefeiensis. Classification (NCBI taxonomy): domain Bacteria; kingdom Pseudomonadati; phylum Pseudomonadota; class Gammaproteobacteria; order Pseudomonadales; family Pseudomonadaceae; genus Pseudomonas; species Pseudomonas hefeiensis. The sequence continues at coordinate 1,117,444 of NZ_CP117449.1, read as the reverse complement.
AGCCGCTGAAGGTCAGCATCAAGGTCGCCACGAGGAACGCCAGGATGTAGAGCAGGATGTGCTTCTTGGCCACCTGGATGCCGCGCTTGACCGGTAGCACCGGAATCGAGGCTGCCAGGTAGTCGTTGAAGCGGAAGATCGCGATGGCGTAGGAATGCGGCATCTGCCACAGGCTGAACATCACCAGCAGCGTCAGCGCAGCCATGTCGAAGCTGTTGCTGACCGCCACGTAACCGATCACTGGCGGCATCGCCCCCGACAGACTGCCCACCAGCGTACCGTGGACCGACTTGCGCTTGAGGTACAGGCTATAGAAACCGACATAGATGACAAAACCGATCACCGCGAACAGCGCGGCCAACGGGTTGGCCACCCAGTACAGCAGCGCCACACCGGCCACACCCAGCACCGTGGCAAACGCCAGGGCCAGTTGCACCGGGATCAGGCCCTGGACCAGGGCGCGGTTCTTGGTGCGCTCCATTTTGATATCGATGTCGCGGTCGATGCAGTTGTTGAATACACAACCGGATGCCACCACCAGGGAAGTGCCGATCATTGCGGCCAGGAAAATGGCCAGATCGACATGCCCTTTCGAGGCCAGGAAGAACCCGCCTGCCACAGAAAGCACGTTACCGAAAATGATCCCCGGTTTGGTGATTTGGATAAAGTGCTTGAGCGACATCGGGTCTACCTCACTTCGCCATCATGTTGGTGTGGATGCTGAACATGATCCACAACGACAGGCCGACCAGCAGGACAATCACAATCGCGGCAAAGACAAACGCGACCACGTTGTTGCGCTGGGCTGCAGAGCGGTCCAGGTGCAGGAAGTACACCAGATGCACCAGTACCTGGACCACGGCGAAGATCAGGATGATCCACAAGGTCAGGCTTTTGGGCAGTGACGGGTACATCACCAGACCGAATGGAATGACGGTCAGGATCACCGACAGGATGAAACCGATGGCGTAGGACTTGACGCTGCCGTGGCCGGCGTCATGGCCATCATGGGAATGTGCGTTAGCCATTTACAGGGTCCCCATCAGATAAACAACGGTGAATACGCAGATCCACACCACGTCCAGGAAGTGCCAGAACAGACTCAGGCAGCTCAGGCGCGTCTTGTTGGTGGCGGTCAGGCCGTTTTTGTGGACCTGGTACATCATGATCGCCATCCAGATCAGACCGCTGGTCACGTGCAGACCGTGGGTGCCGACCAGGGTGAAGAACCCGGACAGGAAGCCGCTGCGGCTAGGGCCGTAGCCTTCGGCGATCAGGATGTGGAACTCGTTGATCTCCATGGCGATAAAGCCGGCGCCCAGCAGGAAGGTCATGGCCAACCAGCCCAGTACCTGGGTCTTCTTACCCTTGAACAACGCCAGCATGGCGAAGCCGTAGGTGATCGAGCTGAACAACAGCAGTGCGGTTTCGCCCAGCACGTACGGCAGCTCGAAGATGTCGTGGCCCGACGGGCCACCGGCGACGTTGTTAACCAGCACCGCGTACACCGCGAAGATCGACGCAAACAGAATGCAGTCGGTCATCAGGTAGAGCCAGAAACCGAATACGGTCATCTCGCCCGAGTCATGGTGATGGTCATCGTGCCCATGGTCATGACCATGGGCGTGTCCAACAGTGGTCACTAAGTTCGACATGGTTTAAGCCTGTTCCAACGAGGTTTCAACACGGGTGGCGGTGGCTGGGACTTTCCCGGCCGCGACCAGACGTTTGTGCTGCTCGGCTTCGATGCGCTCGATGACATCCACCGGCACCATGTAGCCCTGATCGTCACGGGCGGCATGGATAGTGAAATACACCACGGTGCCGACCAGGCTGGCGATCGCCAGCCACCAGATGTGCCAGATCATCGCGAAACCGAACACGGTCAGCAGTGCCCCCATGACCACACCGGTCGCGGTGTTGTTGGGCATGTGGATCGGCGTGTACTTGGCCGGAGCCTGGTACGCGGTACCGTTTTCCTTGGCTTCGGTGAACGGGTCGATGACGTCCGCTTTCGGCAGCACGGCAAAGTTGTAGAACGGTGGTGGCGAGGAGGTCGACCATTCCAGGGTATGGCCATTCCACGGATCGCCGTGTTCGCACATGTTCTCTGGCTTTTTGCGGTCACGCACACTGACGTACAACTGGATCAGTTGGCAGGCGATACCCACGGCAATCATCACCGCACCGAACATGGCGACGTACAGGTACGGGACCCACTCAGGGTTGGTGGTGGCGTTCAGACGACGGGTCATGCCCATGAAGCCCAGTGCATAGAGCGGCATGAACGCGACGAAGAAGCCCGAGATCCAGAACCAGAATGCAGCCTTGCCCCAACCCTCGTGCAGCTTGAAGCCGAACGCTTTCGGGAAGTAGAAGGCGAAGCCGGCGATGTAGCCGAAGACAGCGCCGCCGATGATCACGTTATGGAAATGCGCGATCACGAACAGGCTGTTGTGCAGCACAAAGTCCGCACCCGGGATGGCCAGCAGTACGCCGGTCATGCCGCCGATGGCGAAGGTCACCATGAAGCCCAGGGTCCACAGCACGTGGCTGGTGAAACGCAGACGGCCCTGGTAGATGGTGAACAGCCAGTTGAACAGCTTCACACCCGTGGGGATCGAAATCAGCATCGTCGCCAGGCCGAAGAAGGCGTTGACGCTGGCACCCGAACCCATGGTGAAGAAGTGGTGCAGCCAGACCATGAAGCCCAGCACCGAGATCGCGCCGCTGGCGTAGATCATCGAGTGGTGGCCGAACAGTTTCTTGCCGGAGAACGCCGAGATGACTTCGGAGAAAATCCCGAACGCCGGCAGAATCAGGATGTACACCTCGGGGTGACCCCAGGCCCAGAACAGGTTGACGTACATCATCGGATTTCCACCCAGTTCATTGGTGAAAATGTGGAAATCCATGTAGCGGTCAAGCGTCAGCAGAGCCAGGGTAGCGGTCAGGATCGGGAACGAAGCGACGATCAGGACGTTGGCCCAGGTGCAGGTCCAGGTGAAGATCGGCATGTCCATCAGTTTCATGCCAGGGGTACGCATCTTCAGCACGGTTGCCAGGAAGTTGACCCCCGTTAGCGTCGTACCCAGCCCGGATAGCTGTAGCGCCCAGATGTAGTAATCCATCCCCACGCCCGGACTGTATTGCAGCCCCGACAACGGTGGATAAGCAACCCAACCGGTCTTGGCGAATTCGCCAACGCCCAGGGACAGGTTGATCAACACCACGCCGGAAACCAGCAACCAGAAGCTCAGGGAGTTCAGGAAGGGATAGGCCACGTCACGCGCGCCGATCTGCAGCGGCACTGCAAGGTTCATCAGGCCGGTGAAGAATGGCATCGCCATGAAGATGATCATGATCACGCCGTGGGCGGTGAAGATCTGGTCATAGTGTTCAGGCGGCAGGTAGCCCGGCGAACCCTCGGTGGCCATGGCCAACTGGGTACGCATCATGATCGCGTCGGCAAAACCACGCAGCAGCATGACCATGGCAACGATGATGTACATCACGCCGATTTTCTTGTGGTCGACCGACGTCAGCCACTCGGTCCACAGGTAGGTCCACTTCTTGAAGTAAGTGATCCCGGCGAACAATGCCAGACCACCGAGCGCGATGATGGCGAGGGTCACCATGACAATCGGCTCGTGGAACGGGATCGCTTCCCAACTTAATTTACCAAACATCGTTTACTCCTCTGCCCCGGCAGCTGAATGCGAACTCGAATCCAACCCTTGCGTGTTGTGGGCCACTTCTTTCTCTTTCTTCTCGTGGATCAGCTTGCCCGGTTTCATGCCCTCATATTTGTCGATGATGGTCTGGAACAGGTTCGGCGTGACCGAGGAGTAGAGCTCGACTGGGTTGTTCTGGCTTGGCTTGGAAAGGGCTTCGTATTCAGCTTTTTCAAGCTGTTTAGGTGCCTTTTTCACATCGTTGACCCAGGCGTCGAACTCTTCCTGGGTCGTGGCGATTGCTTTGAACTTCATGCCGGTAAAACCCGCGCCGCTGTAGTTGGCGGAGATACCGTCGAGTTCGGCGTTTTGGTTGGCGATCAAGTGCAGCTTGGTCTGCATGCCCGCCATCGCGTAGATCTGGCCACCCAGGCCCGGAATGAAGAACGAGTTCATCACGGTGTCGGAGGTGACTTTGAAATTGATCGGCGTGTGGGCCGGGAACACGATCTTGTTGACGGTGGCAATGCCTTGTTCCGGATAGATGAACAGCCACTTCCAGTCCATGGAGACCACTTCAATGGTGATCGGCTTGACGTCGGAATCCAGCGGACGATACGGGTCAAGGGCGTGGGTCGACTTATAGGTGATGTAACCCAGGGCAATGATGATCAGTACTGGAATGGTCCACACCGCCACTTCGATCTTGGTCGAATGCGACCACTTGGGTGTGTACGTGGCACTGGTGTTGGACGCACGGTATTTCCAGGCGAACAGGAAGGTCATGACGATAACCGGCACCACGACCAGCAACATCAACAGCGTGGCGGTGATGATCAGGTTTCGTTCATCCAGGCCGACCTGACCCTTGGGATCGAGCAACGTCATGTTGCAGCCCCCCAGCAACAACATGCCGAGCAGTGGCAACAAGCCTAGTAATCGGGGGTACCTGTTTTTACTCATCTCACGACCTCTAAAGCAGCTTGCGCAATGCAGTTGGGTTTTGATCGCCAACACTTCACCCTGCCAAGGGTTGGCATTTTTCTTGGATTGAATAAGGGCTGACCGTCGCAGCGTCAGACGCTGTTCGACACATCCCGGGCCAGCAGTGAGTTCTTATTCGAATTCGTAGGTCAAAGGCCTTGTTACAGCCCAATTCCATTTGGTGCGGGTAGTTGGAAGGCACCGACACCTGGGGTCGCATGGGGCTTTGAGCCCTTCGACCACCCCACGGGCTCAAGCTTGAGCCGGGTCGGAAATTCGGTGCGGGCGATTGTAGTGAGCTGAGGCGGCGGAAACCATGTCTTATCCTGAAATAAATTTCATCTGATTGAGCAACAATCTTTCACAGAAATTGCAACGAGCCATCATCTTATCGAAATTAATTCTCAACAAGAACCCCAGAAAACGTAGGTCTACTACACCCGTTTTAGACAGCCTGCGCTGATTCCAGAGGCTTTTTATACCCGTAGACCCCGCGTCATTCGGGGGTTGAGCGGCAAGGCGCCCGATTGTTAAAAATGCCTGCTACGTGGGGAAGCAGCCAGTCGAACGAAGGCTGCCTCGGCTGATTTTTTATTGCAGGACAAGGTGCTTATTCGTGCAGCGAGTGGCCGGTCAACAGCAAATGTGTGACAACGTGTCGCACGCTGTCGCAGCTCATCCTTGTCTCGGATCAAGGCTGGCATGCCTTAAGACTGAAACGCAAAACGCCCCGGCGTCCTACAGAAAACCGGGGCGTTTGATTGAGGCGCTCTAGCGTAATTGTTTGCGATTGCGCGATACCAGCAACGGCACCAGGATCACCGTAAGGACGAACGCTACCAGTGCCCACTGTGCCAGGGACAAGCCCAGGATCGGCGGATACGGGGTGGAGCAAAAACCATCGACCTGGAAGCCCAACGGGAAGATCTTCGCCAGCGGGAGGTCATCGACAATCGGTTGCAGCACGTCGACGCCACAGCTGACCGCCGGGAAGAACTGGGTGTACACGTGATGCCCCGCTACCGCCGCACCGGCCAGGGCGCTGAGCACGACCAGGCCTTCGAAAACCGTCAGGCTACGACGGGTGCGCATGGCCGCGCCAATGAAGGCGAAAATCGCGATCAGCAACAATGCATACCGCTGCAGGATGCACAGCGGGCAAGGCGCCTCACCGAGCGCCACCTGCATATACAGCGCACCTCCGATCAGCGCCAGACAGATCAGCCCCAACAGCACCAGATAGCGCCGTTCACGGCCTAAGCGCATCATTTGCTCATTCATTGCGTTTCCCTTTGTCTGCATTGGATCGACGCGCAGCCTGGAGAGCCTCGGCGCACTGTCGGATGGCCAAAGTCTACACGCTGACCATGACAGAGAACGAGCGGCTGCCGCCCATATTGAGGGGAATAAACAGGAGGAAGGTTAAGTACGGATTAATTTTGCCTGGGGGAGTCAGGCAGGATGGGGTTGAACCTGCCGCCGCTATCGCGAGCAGGCTCGCTCCCACAGTTTTCTGCGGTGTTCACCCATCGCGTTCACCACCAAAATCCCTTGTGGGAGCGAGCCTGCTCGCGAAGAAGCCAGCACATCCAGCATCACTGTTTCAGACAAACCGCCTTCGCGAGCAAGCCCGCTCCCACAGTTTTCTGCGGTGCTCACCCATCGTGTTCACCACCAAAACCCGTTATGGGAGCGGGCTTGCTCGCGAAGAAGCCAGTACATCCAGCATCACTGCTTCAGACAAACCGCCTTCGCGAGCAAGCCCGCTCCCACAGTTTTCTGCGGTGTTCACCCATCGCGTTCACCACCAAAATCCCTTGTGGGAGCGAGCCTGCTCGCGAAGAGGCCAGCACATCCAGCATGACTGTTTCAGACAAACCGCCTTCGCGAGCAAGCCCGCTCCCACAGTTTTCTGCGGTGTTCACCCATCGCGTTCACCACCAAAATCCCTTGTGGGAGCGAGCCTGCTCGCGATGCAGGCGAACCTGTCTCCCAGGCTCGCCCCGACGTTATTCCAGCGCCGCCGCCGGGCCGAAGAATTCGTAGCGGCTCTGCCCGTCCGGTACGCCCAGTGCCTTGAGGTGGCGCTTGACGGCGGCCATGAAGCCTTTGGGCCCCAGGAAGTAGGCATCCAGGTCACGCTGCTCTGGCAACCATTGCGCCAGTTGCTCCTGGCTCAACAACCCGACCTTGTCAGCCGCCGGGCTCAAGCCGTCATCTTCGTCGTAGCAATAAAAGCGCTTGAGTTGTGGATGCCGCTGGGCCAGGTCATCGATCCAGTCGCGAAAGGCATGTGCGCCGCCATTGCGCGCGCAGTGGATAAAATGCACAGGGCGCTCAGTTTGCAACGCCGCCTGCAACATCGCCAGGGTCGGGGTGATGCCGACGCCGCCGCTGATCAGTACCAGTGGCTTGTCGCTCTGGGTCAGGAAGAACTCCCCTGACGGCGGAAACAACTGGATGCTGCTGCCAATCGGGAAATGATGGTGCAGGTGGTTGGACACGCGCCCGCCGGGCTCGCGCTTGACGCTGATGCGATACTGACCGTTGTCCGCCAGCGCCGACAGCGAATAATTGCGGCGCACCTCCTCGCCATCCAACATCAGTTTCATGCCGATGTACTGGCCTGGTTCGGCTACCAGGATCGCTCCTTTGTCCGTCGGTTCGAAGTAGAAAGAAGTGATTTCCGAGCTCTCCTGCACCCTGGCCGTCAGGATGAACTCACGCTCACCCCGCCAGCCGCCCGGCGCCGCGGCTTTCTGGTCATACATGCCCGCTTCGGCACCGATCAGGATATCGGCCAACTGGTTATAGGCAGCGCCCCATGCGGCAATCACTTGGGGCGTGGCAATCTCTTGACCCAATACCTCGGCGATCGCACGCAGCAGGCAGGAACCCACAATGGGGTAATGTTGGGGCTCGATCTGCAGGGCGACGTGTTTGTTGACGATTTTCGCCACCAGATCACCCAACTGATCGAGTTGGTCAATGTGCCGGGCATACATCAATACGCCGTTGGCCAGGGCGCGGGGCTGATCACCGCTGGCCTGGTGAGCCTGGTTGAACAGCGGGCGCACCTGCGGGTATTCGGACAGCATCATGCGATAGAAGTGAGTAATGAGCGCCTCACCACCGCTTTCAAGCAATGGAACGGTGGAGCGGATGATGGCGCGTTCTTCTCGGCTGAGCATAGGGTGATTCCTCGCGGGCTACAGAAATGGATACCTATGCCTTATCAGATTCCATGCCATAAAAATTATTGATATTTTTCAAGCAATTACAAACAAGATAGTCATAAAGACACGGCGCGACGTATAGTCTTAAGGACAACATGGAGTCATTATGACCGCAACCTCCTTGCTAACCTCGTTGCTTCCACTGGTAGCCGACCTGTCTCGCGAATTACCTGAAGGCGAGCGTTATCGTCGCCTGCTGGGCGCTTTGCGAGCCCTCCTACCGTGCGACGCTGCCGCGCTGTTACGTCTGGACGGGGACTGCCTGGTTCCTCTGGCGGTCGACGGCTTGAGTACAGACACACTGGGCCGGCGATTCCGGATCAGCGAACACCCACGTTTCCAGGCACTGCTGGCCAACCCGCAACCCACCCGCTTCGCCGCCGACAGTGAGTTGCCCGACCCGTACGACGGATTGGTCGAAGGTCTTGATGAGCACTTGGAGGTCCACGACTGCATGGGCTGCCCACTGTTCGTCGACGAGCAACCGTGGGGCCTGCTGACCCTCGACGCCCTGAACCCGGAACGCTTCGAGCCCATCGACCTGAGCGCCTTGCAGGCCTTTGCCAGTCTGGCCGCCGCCACGGTCAGCGCCGCCGAACGCATCGATCGGCTGGCCTTGAAAGCCGAAGACGAGCATCGCCGCGCCGAGGTCTACCGCCAGGCCAGCGGCCAGCAACCTCGCGACATGGTCGGCCAGAGCAAGGCCCACAAGCGATTGGTCGAAGAAATCAACCTGGTGGGTGGCAGCGACCTGACGGTGCTGATCACCGGCGAAACCGGAGTCGGCAAGGAACTGGTCGCCCAAGCCATCCACGCAGCGTCCAAGCGCGCCGAGCAGCCGCTTATCAGCCTCAATTGCGCCGCCCTGCCGGATACCCTGGTGGAAAGCGAGCTTTTCGGCCATGTACGCGGCGCCTTCACTGGCGCCACGAACGACCGGCGCGGCAAATTCGAACTGGCCGATGGCGGCACGTTGTTTCTCGATGAGGTGGGCGAGCTGTCCTTGACCGTGCAGGCCAAGCTGCTGCGAGTGTTGCAGAGCGGCCAGTTGCAACGCCTGGGCTCGGACAAGGAACATCGGGTCGATGTACGCCTGATCGCGGCCACCAATCGCGATCTGGCCGAAGAAGTGCGCAACGGGCGATATCGCGCCGACTTCTATCATCGCCTGAGCGTGTACCCGTTGCTGGTGCCGGCGCTGCGCGATCGCGGGCGCGATGTGCTGCTGCTCAGCGGTTTCTTCCTGGAACAGAACCGTTCGCGCATGGGCCTGGGCAGCCTGCGCCTGACCAGTGACGCCCAGACCGCATTGCTGGCGTATGACTGGCCGGGGAACGTGCGCGAACTGGAGCACCTGATCGGACGCAGCGCCTTGAAAGCGTTGGGCCGGTGTCCGGTTCGGCCAAAGATTCTCAGCCTCAGCGCCCAGGATCTGGACTTGCCCCAAAGCCCGGAGCAAAGTCCGGCACCTTCATCCGCCAGCCCTGCACCGGCCCTGGAGGGGGTCGCGGGGGATCTGCGCGAAGCCATGGACGATTTTCAGCGCAAGCTGATCGTCGCCAGCCTGGAACGACACCAGCACAACTGGGCCAGCGCCGCCCGGGAACTGGGTCTGGACCGGGCGAACCTGGGGCGGATGGCCAGGCGGTTGGGCTTAAAATAGAACCTTTTCTGCCACCGCGGCCCTTGTGGCGAGGGGATTTATCTCCTGGCCACAGAGTGTGTATTCACAAGCCACTGACTTGAAATCGATTGTCTGTGGGTTTCGCCCTAAAGCCAGCCCCCAACGAGTCGATAACCCAATATCAAAAGCTGTTTTGGCGTTCGTCACGCTCGCCCCACCTTTTTCCACAGAAGGTTTTTATGTCTTCCAACAAAGGCCGCGCAGATTCACTTTCGCTTCTGCTGTTTACCTTGCGCAGCGGCAAGCTGATGGCAATCAACCTGCTCAAAGTCAGCGAAATCATTCCCTGCCCGCCGCTGACCAAACTGCCGGAGTCGCACCCGCACGTCAAAGGCATCGCGACCCTGCGCGGAGCCTCGTTGTCGGTGATTGACCTGAGCCGCGCCATCGGCGAACGGCCACTGGAAGATCCCGACGGTGGGTGCCTGATCGTCACCGATGTGAGCCGCTCCAAGCAGGGCTTGCATGTGCAGGCGGTGAGCAAGATCGTGCATTGCCTGACCACCGACATCAAACCACCGCCTTTCGGCTCAGGCGGCGTCCGCGCCTTCATCACTGGCGTGACTTCGGTGGATGGCACGCTGGTGCAAGTGCTGGACATCGAAAAGGTCATCCACGGCATCGCCCCGGCGCAAATTGAAACCGCGCCTACCGAACTGAGCATGGAAGACGCCGAAGTCCTGGGCAACGCGCGGATCCTGGTGGTCGATGACAGTCAGGTGGCGTTGCAACAATCGGTATACACCTTGCGTAACCTCGGCCTGCAATGCCACACCGCTCGCAGCGCCAAGGAAGCCATCGAATGCCTTCTGGACCTGCAAGGCACTGCGCAACAGATCAACCTGATTGTCTCCGACATCGAAATGTCGGAGATGGACGGCTATGCCCTCACCCGGACCTTGCGGGAAACGCCGGACTTCGCCCACCTCTATGTGTTGCTGCACACCTCGCTGGACAGCGCCATGAACAGTGAGAAGGCTCGGTTGTCCGGTGCCAATGGGGTACTGACCAAGTTCTCCTCGCCGGAACTGACCAAATGCCTGATCACGGCGGCCAAAGCGGTTGCCGAGCAAGGTCACTGAGATCGTCGCGGGCAGGCCTTGCCCGCGATAACGCCCCAAATCCCCCGTCCAACCTCAGGCATACTCCCGTCCTGGCTTCCCAGAACAAGGATCTTGCTGATGAAAACCCACACCCTCATGTTCTTGGGCTTCACAGCCCTCGCCGCCCAGGCCCACGCCTCCAGCCCAGAAGCCTGGGCCATCCATGACAAAGCCGTGCTTGCCAGTTGCATCAAGGCCAGTGGCCTGAAGAACGCCGAACCTGTGGGCACTGCTGCGCAGTTCGATGACCGGGTGGGCTACACCGCGCTGTTGCTGCAAGGCCAGTATCCGCAGGAACACATGAAAGGCGCGACGGGCACCGAGCTTTGCCTTTACCGCAAAAAATCCAAAACCGCCTACGTGACCGAGTGGGACTCCATCCGCCCCGCCGACAACAGCCGGTGATGGCGCACAACTTGCTTCGCAATGGTTAATCGCGGCGTTTTTCTGTCGCCGCTTTCCAGCTTTTGACCGGGCGTTCAATGAACACAACGTTTTCCTGCGTAGGGTGCGGCAAATGCTGCACCGATCACCATGTCCCCCTGACCCTCGACGAGGCGCGGATGTGGGCTGACGACGGCGGCCAGGTGATTGTTCTGGTGGAAGCCTTCCTGGCCAATGGCCTGGGCCTGCCGGCAGGGCAACGCGAGCACGCTGAACGCCGTTCGGCGCGGGTCCACAGCGGCACCACCGAAGCCCTCGTGGCGATCACCTTTGCTGCCTATAACGCGGGTCGCTGCCGCAATCTTGACGAAGAAAACCTCTGCCGCATCTACGAGCGCCGCCCCTTGGTGTGCCGCATCTATCCGATGGAGATCAACCCGCACATCCCCCTCAATACCGCCGTAAAGGAATGCCCGCCAGAGTCGTGGGAGACCGGACCGCAACTGATACTCGGCGGTGAACTGGTCGACAGGGAACTGGCGCAGTTGATCGAGCGTTCACGTCAGGCCGATCGCGAGGAAATCCGGATCAAGGATCAAATCTGTGCGTCGTTGGGCATTCGCACCACCGCCCTGAAAGGCGACGGGTTTACCGCGTACCTGCCGGACATGAGCGCATTCGCCACAGTCCTCGATCAAGTGCGCTTGAAGCCGCTGGAGCAGGAAACCACTGAATGGCTGTTCCATCTGTCCGGCGATGACGTGGCCTGCCAGATCCTGGCCAGCGGAGCCCGGGTCGTCACTGAGGCACCGGTCAACTACGCGTTTATTTCGCTGCGGGCGGCGTAAGCACCCCAGGGATGAAATAAAGATCCCTTGTGGGAGCGAGCCTGCTCGCGATAGCGGTGGATCAGTTTGCAGTGATGGTGGATGTGCCGCCGTCATCGCGAGCAGGCTCGCTCCCACATAGGTACTGCCCATAAGTACTCCACTCCTGCCACTGACTCGCCTCAATCGACGCTCCCCCTCTCGCCTAACCCACATGCAGAATGTTAGCGTGCTTGGTATTCCTTGCCCGATGAGCCTTCTGCGATGAAAAAAACCGTACTTGCCTTCAGCCGTATCACGCCCAAGATGGTCGAACGTCTGCAACAGGATTTCGACGTGATCGTGCCAAACCCGTCGAACGGCGACATCAACGCACAGTTCAACGAAGCCCTGCCCCACGTGCATGGCCTGATCGGTGTCGGTCGCAAACTCGGCCGCGAGCAATTGCAGAACGCCACGAACCTGCAAGTGGTGTCCAGTGTGTCGGTGGGTTACGACAACTATGACCTGGCCTACTTCAATGAGCGTGGGCTCATGCTCACCAACACCCCTGACGTACTCACTGAAAGCACCGCCGACCTGGCCTTCGCCTTGCTGATGAGCAGTGCCCGGCGCGTCGCTGAACTGGACGCCTGGACCAAGGCCGGCCAATGGCAAGCGACGGTCGGCCCGCAACTGTTCGGCAGCGACGTGCACGGCAAGACGTTGGGCATCGTCGGTATGGGCAACATCGGCGCGGCCATTGCCCGGCGTGGGCGGCTGGGGTTCAACATGCCGATTCTTTATAGCGGCAACAGTCGCAAGCCTGAACTGGAAAACCAGTTGGGCGCACAATTTCGTGAGCTGGATCAGTTGCTGGCCGAAGCGGACTTTGTTTGCCTCGTGGTGCCATTGAGCGAGAAGACCCGCCACCTGATTGGCCAGCGTGAACTGGCCCTGATGAAACCAAGTGCCATTCTGATCAATATTTCCCGCGGCCCGGTGGTGGACGAACCGGCGCTGATCGAAGCCTTGCAGAACAACCGCATCCGCGGCGCCGGGCTGGACGTTTACGAGAAAGAGCCATTGGCCGAGTCGCCGCTGTTCCAGCTGAAAAACGCCGTAACCCTGCCCCACATCGGCTCGGCCACCCACGAAACCCGTGAAGCCATGGCCAATCTTGCGGTGGAAAACTTGCGCAGCGCTTTGCTGGGCGAGCGACCGAAGAACCTGGTGAACCCGCAAGTCTGGAAGTAAACCAACCGGCAGGCCCCTTGTACGGGCCTGCCATTTCCTGGTTCAGCGCGCGCCCAAGGCGACTTCCGTCGCCACGGGCCGGGGTTTGCGGAACACCAGCACATTCCCCAGCATCACCAGGACTAACCCGAGCAGTGCCGGCGCCGTCCATTGGTAGCCCTCGACTAACGCCGAAACATTCAACGCCACCACCGGAAACAGCACCGTGCAGTACGCCGCCTTTTCCGGGCCCATGCGCCCCACCAGCGTCAGGTAGGCGGTAAAGCCGATCACTGAGCCTGGAATCACCAGGTACAGCAGCGAGCCGACATAGCGCGCGTTCCATTCCATATCAAACGGGATGCCTTTGAAGAGGCACCACACCGCCAGCATCGCCGCACCATAAGCCATGCCCCAGGCGTTGGTGGTCAACGGTTTGAGACCGGCCTTCTGTTGCAAGCTCGAGAGCATGTTGCCGGCCGAAAAGCACAAGGTTCCCAATAGCGCCAACGCCAGTCCGAACAGCGTTTGCGGGCTCGCGCTATGGCCAGCGAGCTCCGGCCAGAACAGCAGCGCCAGCCCCAGCAGCCCCAAAGCGCCGCCCAGCATGACGTTGCGGGCGATCCTTTGCCCAAAGAACACGCGGGCATTGAGGGCATTCCAGAGCGTGGCTGTAGAGAACACCACCGCGACCAACCCGCTGGGAATCCACTGGCTGGCGGAGAGGAAACACATAAAGTTGATGCAGAACAGGCACAGGCCCTGGGCCAGGCAAATCAAATGCCCCCGCCGGTTCATCACTTGCAGACGCCGGCTGAGCAAGAGCATCACAAACAGAATCAGCGCCGCCAGACCGAAACGATAGACAATCGACACGGGGATGGCGACCACGCCCAACTGCAATTTCAGCGCAATCCAGGTAGTGCCCCAGATGAGCACGGTAAGCAGATACAACGAGAGGTTCATGACGGCAACTCCTGACAATGACCGCCAGTGTTGCGCCGCCAACCACCGGGCGCTTGCGTAAACTTGCGGTTTTGTCGGCTGGCAAGCTGGCATAGGCTGATCGACGGAGTAGGATGCAAGGCGTTGGAGAGAACCGATCATGCCCACACTGCAAACCCTGCAAGTTTTTCAAGCCCTCAACAGTTCGCCCAATGCTCGCCTTGAGCACAGTGCCGAGCTGGGGGACGGCATGGCGGTCGCTTTGTGGAGCAACCATCACGACGCCCAGGACTACGAGGCGCCGACTCACCACACGCTGTCGTGCTACATCGCCGGTGGCACCGGCACATTTCGCCGCGAACGACCCGAGACCACCGGGGCACCCGGCAAACTCTGCGTCCTGCCGGCCGGGCATGAATCGGCCTGGGTCATCAATGGCGACATTCGCCTCGCCCACCTGTACTTCAGCCCTGAGCAATTCGCCCTCGGTTGCGTCACGCTACTGGATCGCGAGCCCCGGCAAGTGCAGCTGCGCGAAGCCACCTTTCTCGACGACCCGCAACAGGCACAGCGCTTTCGCCAGTTGATCGCCCTGAACTGGGAGGAGCCCGGTGAACGCCTGCTGACCACCAGCCTGGCCCATGACCTACTCAACCATCTGCTATTGAGTCAGGTTGGCCAGCGCCAGGGGCTTCGCCTCAAGGGTGGGCTGGCCGCTCACCAGCGGCGAATGCTGGTGGACTACATCGACAGCCACCTGGCCGATGCCATCAGCCTCGGCCAACTGGCAGCCCTGTGTGCGCTGTCCGAATACCACTTTGCCCGGATGTTCCGCGAAAGCTTCGGCCTACCGCCCCACCAATACGTGCTGGCTCGACGTCTGGCACACGCGCGGCACTGGCTGCGCAGCACGTCAAAACCGCTGGGCGAGGTGGCGTTGGCCTGCGGGTTCGCCAGCGCCAGCCACTTTACGAATCGCTTCCGCCAGGCCCTGGGCGCGACGCCTGGCGAATATCGGCAGGCGTTTTTGCGCTAGCGCCCGGTACTCCCCCCAAATCCCCTGTGGGAGCGGGCTTGCTCGCGAAGGCGTCAGTACATTCAACAACTTTCCAAGCTGACCCACCGCTTTCGCGAGCAAGCCCGCTCCCACAGGAGAATGCGATCAATGCAGGTGGGCTTGCTCGCCACACTGGACCGATAAAAACAAAACGGGCCTGCGATGGCAGGCCCGTTTTCGGTAGGTCAGTAAAAAGAATTAGGCTCAGCCGTTGAGGGCAGCCCGTTCGTTCTCCAGGAATTCTTCCTCCAGCATCGCATCGGCCAAGGCCACGGATTCGGTCGGTGTCTCAACGGTCGCGCGCTTGACGCGAAGTTTGCCGAACAGATGCTCCAGGGCATGTTCAAGCTTGGTGGCCGCACCTTCGATGGCCAGTTCCAGTGTATCGGCCTTGTGTGTCACCGATACCGGTTGCAGGCCCTTTGGCCGTGCCTCCAGCTGACAACGCAAGTCATGGGGACCGGGCTTATCGCCGTTCTCGTCCCGCAAATGAACCTCAACCCGTGTCAGGTCTTCTTCATAACGTTCGAGCGTGCTTTCGATGGTAGTACGTACCCACTCCTCCAGTCGGATGCTGCTTTGAATATGGTTATCGCTGTTGACTTGGATTTGCATAGTTCATCCCTTATTTCGGCTAGCTCGCCAGGGGCCAATCGACGTTAGCGCGACAACCCCTTGAATACAGAGTCGGGCTGGCGACAGAACAATTCAACCCCTTCGAAAAGATAAATATTCATATGCAAATAAAGCCGGACAACGGGCAAAAGCGCTGTTACTGTCGGGAGTTACCTCGCCTTGCTTACCCCGCGAAAAATCTGCGCTTACCCTGCACCGTCAGCGACCACTCGCCCGTTCCTGCCCCGAAACGGGCATCCCGCCGGCCCGCCTGCCAAAGCCTTCAGCGCCTATGCGCCGTGATCATTGTCCGACAGTTTTTCCGGCATGCCCCTTGCTACTTCTCTGCAGGAGCTGTCGCAGGTTGGGGATCTTCCAGTCCAGCACCAGCATGGCTTCCGGATGAAGCATGATCATGGAATGGCCGGTGGTCCGGTATTGCGAACTAATCCCGATCACGGCCGGTCAACAACTGCACGTTCAATCAGGCGGTGACGCATCATGGACAACCCTTTTCAGCTCATAACCGACGCTTTTGCGCCGCAGTATCAAATCAACCTGAGCATCCAGGGCCTGGACGGCAGCATCATGCTGACCCTGTCCAAAGCCGGGCGCATCGTCGCCAAGCGTATGATCAGCGCCCAGCAACGCAATGACCCGGAACGCCTGCGGCGCCTGGTCCAGAGCATTCAGTTCGGCATCGCCATTGAGCAAGGTCACAGTGCTGTGGCGATCCTCGAAGCCATGACCGGCGGTGACACCGTCAAGCTGCCACCACCGCAGACGCAGAGGGCGACATCCGCCCCCACCGGCCTCTAGATCTCGCCCTTCTCCACTTCGGCATGCTCGCTGGAACCCGCGCCAACCTTGCGGTGCGGGTGCTCCATTTTCACCGAAGGGAACTGCGACGAGGCGTAACGCACCACCAGGATCGCGAACGCCAGCAGCAAGATGCCGCCGCACAGGTAGATGATGCCCAGGTCAGGCGGGCTGTGGTGAGAGACGTTGGAAATCAGCAAGCGCGTCAGCGCCGTGATCGCCACGTAGATCAGAAACCGCACCGGCATGTGGTTGGTCTTGAAGTAGATCCCGACCATCGCCCCCAATTCCAGATAGATGAACAGCAGCAGGATGTCATCGATCTTGATGTGCCCCTGCTCGAGCATCTGCAAAAACTCCATCACTGCCGCCCACGCCGTCACCGCGCCGATGGCGAACAGTGCCAGGTAATGGAAGGTCTCGACGAACAGGTTGCCCAGGGATTCGGCCAGCTGATGTACGTTCTGGCGCAGATTCTCGGCCCAGTTGATTTTCACGATGTAGTTTCCTTAGGTCGACTCGACCGGATGATGCGGGTTGGACGTGACGGTTGTTCTGCATGCAGAAAAAAGGCCAGCGGCTGAGGGTGAGATGGCAATGGGCCGCAACCGGACACTTTTGTGAGGTTGATCCTGCTCCTATCGCGAGTGGGCTCGCTCCCACACAAGCGCAGCTACCTCGCGACAAATGCGGAAACCGGTCTACATTAAAAAGCCACTATCCAAAGGGAAGGGATTCGCTTATCCTTTTGGCTGTATATAAATACAGTAGTCACAAAGATAACCAATGTGAAGGCATGTGAGGTGGTGAATGGCCGTCGAAGTGGTATACCGCAGCAGCCGAGATCTGGAGCGCTTGTTCATGGATAAAGCCGAAGCTGACCGTCATGACAAAATGCTGGAACTCGCCGAATTGCTGGCCGAAGTGTTGCAAAAAGCCGTTCCATCGCTGAGCGAGAAACAGGTTGAGGAAGCCGGCATCTACATGGCGAAGAATCGCGATGTATTCGCCAAGGCGTTCAAGAGTCAGCCGGACGCCTTGTCCGAACTGCTCAATGCCCCTGCTGAATAAGCCTTAAAAAGATCGCAGCCTTCGGCAGCTCCATGGAATACCCCTGGAGCTGCCGAAGGCTGCGATCTTTTTTATCGGTACAACAAACGCTCTGCCAGTTCATCGGCCACCCTGGCCGGTGAGCGCTTTTCTGCCTGGGCGTGAGCAAAGACTTCCGTAAGCCGGGCGCCGATTTTCGACAAATGCGCGGTGATCGTCGACAGCTCTTCGCCGCGATGCTTCAAGGCGACGTAGATCAGGCCGCCAGAGTTGATCACGTAGTCCGGCGCATAGAGGATTCCACGTCTTTCCAACTGATCGGCCACTTGCAGGTTGCTCAACTGGTTATGGGCCGACCCGGCGACCGCCGAGCAGCGTAGCTGAGCCACGCTGTTGCTATTGAGCACACCACCCAGGCCACAAGGGGCGAGGATGTCGCACGGGGTACTGAGCAACGCGTCGTTGGCGATCGGATGCGCGCCCAGTTGCTCCATCGCCAGTTGAACCTTGCCAGGGTCAATGTCGCTGACCAACAGTTCGGCACCCGCTGCGTGTAGCTGTTCGGCCAGGGCGAAACCGACATTGCCCAGGCCCTGGATCGCTACCCGCAGGCTTTCCAGGTTATCGCTGCCCAGGCGGGCCATGGCCGTGGCACGGATGCCAGCGAATACCCCCATCGCCGCGTGGGGCGCCGGGTCTCCCGAAGCCGTGGTGCTGGTCACATGACGGGTCTGCTGGGCGATACAGTCCATGTCCGCCACCGAAGTGCCGCTGTCGATGGCAGTGATATAGCGGCCATCCAGTTGCTCGATGCAGCGCCCAAACGCCTCAAACAGAGCGGCCCGGCTTTCGACATGGGCCGGACGCATGATCACCGCCACGCCGCCGCCCACCGGCAAGCCCGCCAGTGCGGCCTTGTAGCTCATGCCCTGAGCCAGGCGCACGGCGTCGACCACGGCACTTTCATCGTCGGGGTAGGAAAGATAACGACATCCACCCAGAGCAGGCCCAGGACGGCTGCAATGAATGGCAATCACCGCCTTCAACCCGGTGGCCGGGTCTACGCTCAGGTGCAGCGATTCAAGGCGGGAGCTTTGCATGAGAGCAAACATCGACAGGCTCCCGAATCACTTTTGTTTGTTCCGCCAGTATAGGCGTGCGCTCAAAATTTGCTGGAGCGCGCCGGAATAAGTCGCCACGGCGGCCAGTCTTTTGGGCATAACCTGATTCCTTCCCTGGATGAGACTGGACGAAAGCCCGCAGCAGAGCTAAAAACGAGGCATAGCCCGGAGACTGTGATGACACCGCGCCAAGCCTTTTTTGATTGCCTGCACCGCTCCCCACCGGCGCTGTTCGAAGCAGCGTTGTGGATTGCTGCCGAACATGATCACGAAGTGGACGTACCGGCGTTGCTGAAGGATTTCAAGGATCTGCAACAGCGTGTCAGCCATGACCTGCCGATGCTGCCCGTCAGCGAACTGGGCCAACACTTGCTGCGACGCCTCAATGACCTTGGATTCGCCCAGGACGATTTCACGCCTCTGCGCCCGAGGGCCGCGTTGCTCGACAAGGTGTTGACGCGTAAACGTGGACAGCCCCTCGCCCTCGGCCTGATCGCCCTGGAGCTGGCTCGTGGCCTGGAAATTCCGATGGTCGGTGTCAATTTCCCCGGTCACTTCCTGTTGCGGGTCCCCGGTGCCGATCACCTGCTCGACCCGTGTGGCGGGCGCCGGTTGTACCCCAACGACTGTCGGGAATTGCTGCAACGCCAATACGGCGCCAACATGCCACTCAAAGCCGAGCATCTGGTCAGTGCCGAGCCCATGCAGATGCTCCAGCGCCTGTCGCGCAATCTTCGCCAATTGCATCTGACTAACGACGATTACATTGCTGCGCTGATCGACGCCGAACGGGTGCTGGAACTGGGCAACGCCAGCGCCGCCGATTACCTGGCCCGCGCCAGTCTGTACCAACGACTCGACTGCCCCAACGCCGAACGCTTCGACCTGGAACATGCACTGATGCTCAGTGACGATCCAATCCAGCGAATACGGCTGACGGAACGGCTGGGGCATCTGCCGCCCAATTCGATTGTGCATTGAGCGGGGTGTGAGGCCTGCGCACCTTCGTCGACTGTTAAATAGCCTTCGCGAGCAAGCCCGCTCCCACACTTGATCTGCGTACGCCCGAATCAATGTGGGAGCGGGCTTGCTCGCGAAAACGGTAGGTCGGTCAACATCAATGTCAAGCTGGTGTATCGGGCTGATTTGCCGGATGCGCCTGTTGGAACGCTGGATGCGTGGCCGCCAGCGCCGCAACGCGACGAATCCGTGGATACGCCTCCAGGGAAACATTGAACCGTTCGGCCGCGTACAACTGCGGGATCAGATACACGTCCGCGATCCCGGGTGTCGTACCGAAGCAGTAGCCGTCATCCCCAATCAACTGCTCCACCGCCGCCAGCCCCTGGCTGATCCAATGCCCGATCCACTGTGTCACCTGCGTTTCATCGTGGCCCCACTGCCGCAGCATGTTGAGCACGCTGACGTTGTGCAGCGGATGAATATCACAACCGATCAACGCCGCGATGCCGCGCTCACGGGCACGGAGCGCCAGGTCTGCGTTGAGCAGCGGCACCTGTGGATAACGCTCCTCCAGGTACTCGATGATCGCGGGTGACTGCACCAGCAACCTGCCTTCGTCGGTACGCAGCGCCGGAACCCGGCCCTGAGGATTGATTGCCAAGTAGGCCGGCTGACGATGCTCGCCCCCAGGCACAGCGATCAGGTTGACCGGCAAGGCCTGGTAATCCAGGCCTTTTAGCGCCAGGGCAATGCGCACCCGGTAGGACGAAGTGGAACGGTAGTAGGTGTAGAGTTCCATGCCCTGTCCCTCAGCGCGCCGGCAGGATCTTGCCCCGGCATTCGCCGAAGCCGATGGACGCAACACCTTCGCGGCTGCAACGGGCCCGCAGGATGATCTCGTCACCGTCCTCAAGGAATTTGCGTACTTCGCCAGAAGCCAGCTCGATTGGCTTTTTGCCGCCTTCAGTGATTTCCAGCAGGCTGCCGAACTGCCCACTTTCAGGCCCCGACAGGGTGCCCGAGCCGAACAGATCTCCGGCCTGCAACTGGCAACCATTGACGCTGTGGTGGGCGACCATCTGCGCCACGGTCCAGTACATGTACTGGGTGTTGCTCAACGTCAGGCGGTGGGCCGGCAGGTTCTGCTCGCGCATGGCTTCGGTCAGCAGCAGGACTTCCAGTTCGATGTCGAACGCCCCACCGGCCTGGTCACGCTTATCCAGCAGGTACGGCAATGGCTGCGGATCGCCTGCCGGGCGCGCCGGTTGCGGGCGACGGAACGGTTCTAGGGCTTCGGCGGTCACCACCCACGGCGAAATACTGGTCAGGAAACTCTTTGACAGAAACGGCCCCAGCGGCTGGTATTCCCAGGCCTGGATATCCCGGGCCGACCAATCGTTGAGCAGGCAGAAGCCGCCGATGTGCTCGGCGGCATCGCCGATGGCGATGGCTTCGCCCAGTGCGTTGCCCTTGCCTATCCAGATGCCCAGCTCCAACTCATAATCCAGCCGCGCGCACGGGCCGAAAGTCGGCTCGGTCTGGCCGGCCGGCAGGGTCTGGCCATTGGGACGACGCACATCGGTGCCGGACGGGCGAATGGTCGAGGCACGACCGTGATAACCGATGGGCACATACTTGTAGTTGGGCAACAGCGGATTGTCGGGACGGAACAACTTACCGACGTTTTGCGCGTGTTCGATACCCACGTAGAAGTCGGTGTAGTCGTTGATTTTTGCCGGCAGGTGCATCTGGCAGTCGGCAGCGAGCACCAGCAGCTTCGCACCCTGGGCCTGGATCTGGTCCCGCAACGGGCTGTCTTCGCGCAGCAGGTCCAGCAGCCGTTCGCGCAAGGCCACCCGAGCATCGCGGCCCAGCTCGAAGAACGCATTTAACTGTCCGCCACTCATGGCTTCAACAGCATCGCGCGCGGCGCCGTCAAACAGGCCCGCCTGCAGTGCGGCCTGCAAATCGAAAATCTGCTCGCCTATGGCCACGCCGCTACGAGGGCTGTCGCCTTGCACGCTGAAAACGCCCAGCGGCAGGTTTTGCAGGGGGAAATCGGCATGGCCGTTGGCGGAGGCCACCCAGCTACGGGCAGGGGAAACGTGAGTCATGGGTTATCTCCGGGTCGGGTCGAAGGTGACCGGCAGCGAGGCCCAGCAGGCGTCGTAGTCAATCTGCAATTGTGGGCAATCCAGGGCGAAACGGCTCGGTCGCAACACTTGGCTGGTCTCGAACATGAAGGCCATGGTGTTGTCGATTTTCACGGGTTCAAGCGCAGCATTGATGGCCTTGGTGCAGGTTTCGCCGTCCGGACCATGGGCACTCATGCAACTGTGCAAGGACGCACCGCCCGGCAGAAAACCTTCGGCCTTGGCATCATAGGCGCCCTGGATCAACCCCATGAACTCGTTCATCAGGTTGCGGTGAAACCACGGCGGACGGAAGGTGTTTTCAGCCACCATCCAGCGCGGCGGGAAGATTACGAAGTCGAGATTGGCCAGCCCATGGACGCTGGTGGGTGACGTCAGCACGGTGAAAATCGAGGGGTCCGGATGGTCGAAGCTGACCGTGCCGATGGTGTTGAATCGGCACAGGTCATATTTGTATGGCACGTTGTTGCCATGCCAGGCCACTACATCGAAGGGCGAATGATCCAGTTCACACCCCCACAACTCACCGAGGAATTTCTGCACCAGCGTGGTCGGGCGGGCAAGGTTTTCGTAATGAGCGACCGGCGCCAGAAAATCCCGTGGGTTGGCCAGGCCGTTGCTGCCGATCGGCCCGAGGTCCGGCAGGCGCAACGGCGCGCCATGGTTTTCGGCAATATAGCCGCGAGCTTGCGGATCAAGCAGCTCAACGCGAAATTTCAGGCCCCGGGGTATCACGGCAATTTCCAGTGGCGCCAGTTCCAGCATCCCCAGTTCGGTGGCGATGCGCAGCCGTCCCAGTTGCGGCACGATCAGCCATTCCCCGTCGGCATTGAAGAACACCCGTTCCATGGAACGGTTGGCGCGGTAATGGTAGAGGCTGATGCCGGCCGGTTTGTCCGAGCCGGCATTGGCCGCCATGCGCACCAGCCCATCGATGAAATCGGTCGGCTCGACGGGGATATCCAACGGGTTCCAGCGCAGGCGATTGGGCGTGACCTCCCCCAGAGGACCGCCCGCTGTCTGATGTTCAAGCTTGACGAAGGCCGGATGATTGGCCGACGGCCGGATGCGATACATCCAGGTCCGCCGCGCTTCGCTGCGAACCATGGTGAAGGCAGTGCCGGAGAACAACTCGGCATAGAGACCGTAAGGGGCTTTCTGCGGGGAGTTCTGGCCAACGGGCAAGGCGCCGGGCAGCGCCTCACTGGCAAATTCATTGCCAAAGCCTGACTGATAAGCCAGGTCCGACACTGTGGAATCGAGGGTCATGGAGCCTCCTGAACACAGGACTGGGTACGACCTCGTCGCTTCACGAAGAAACGTCAGGCGCACAAGTTATCTTTATCGTAATTCAATTACGCATAACGTAATTTGCTCGACAGCGACCGTCAAGCTATAAAGACGCCCATTCGCCTCTGGACTCAGCGCCTCCATGGAAACCCCGCTCAGCAACGGTAAACAGAAAGTCCGCTCGGCCGAAGTCGGCACCGACATCCTCAAGGCCCTGGCCGAGCTGTCGCCCTCCACGTCACTGTCGCGCCTGGCCGAACACGTGCAGATGCCGGCGAGCAAGGTTCATCGATACCTGCAGGCCTTGATCGCCAGCGGTTTCGCTGAACAGAACACCTCCACCAACCACTACGGCCTCGGGCGCGAAGCCTTGCGCGTGGGCCTGGCGGCATTGAATGGCATGGACGTGTTGCAAGTGGCCGCCCTGCCCTTGGCTGAATTGCGTGACGACTTGAACGAAACGTGTTTCCTGGCGGTGTGGGGCAACCACGGCGCCACCGTCGTTCGGATCGAACCCGCCATACGAGCAGTGACCGTGGTGACGCAACTGGGGTCGGTATTGCCGCTGCTCAGCTCGTCCACGGGGCTGGTGTTCAGCGCCTACCTGCCGACGCGCGAAACGATCGGGTTGCGCGAGCAGGAAGTGAGCGCCTCCACCGCCCATGCCCTGGCCGACGACCAGGCCTATGCCGCCCTGTGTCAGCAGATCCGCAGTCGCGGCCTGCACCATGTGCATGGCTTGCTGATGCCCGGCGTGGATGCCTTGTCAGCCCCGGTATTCAATGCCGTCGGCCAAGTGACGGCAGTGATGACCATCGTCGGCCCGACCTCCCTGTTCCATGCCGACGAGAGCGGCCCGGCGGCGCAACGACTGCTGGCGGCGACCCGGGCCGTGAGCTGGCGGATGGGGTATGAGGCAGGGGCAGGCAAATAATCGTCCTCCCCCTGGGAATTTTTTATCGCATAACGCCCATGACTTTGGCCTTGGCGACCGCCTGCGTGCGCCGCTGGACGCCTAACTTGCTGTGTATCCGGCGCGAATGGGTTTTTACCGTGTGCAAGGATATGAACAAACGTTCGGCAATCTGCTGATTTGAATAGCCCTGCGCAATGAGTTCCAGCACTTCCAGTTCGCGATGACTCAACAACGTGTCTTCGACTGCCACCGCCGGCTGCTCGATGTGCTCAGCCGATTGCGCCCAGCACAACAGATCAGGCTGGCGCGCGCGCAACTCGCACAAGGCTTGCTCGGCCCGCCAACAGGCAACTCGCTTGAGCCCCTCTTCCACGAGCGATCGCGCCTGGGAGCGATCAGCGGACAGCCAGACGACTTCAGCCAGCGCCAGATACAGTTCGGTTTCCAGGCCATGCATTTCACAGTGCTGTGCCCGGGCGATCATTGCCTTGAGTTGAGCTTGCGGGTCTTGCGCCTGATGCAGGTAGACCTCGGTCAGCACCAGCAGGTACTCAAGTCGCGCAATCAACTCAAGGGTCGCAGGAGGCGCATGCTTGGCCTGCGGCCCGCGAAAGTGACGCAAGACCCGGGTCAAGGCTTCATGGGCCAGCTCCGGACGGCCTTGTTGCAGCCAGAACTGGCAACTGGTTTGCAACAGCACGCCACGGTACACGGTGTCGGGGATGTGCCGCTGTTGCATGATCCGCTCGGCATCGCGCAGTTGCAGGAAAGCCTCGCCATAGTCGCCGCTATTGGCCGCCAGGATGGCTTTGCCGAGAAAGCCATAAAGCACCTGTTTGTCCTGGCAATGCAGGCCCGTTTCCAGACCCGCCTGAAACTGCTCGGCAGCCCGCTCGGCAAACCCCATGCGCAATGCCAGGCGACCACGGCGCAGGGCAATACGCCCCAGTAACGCAGAAAAGTCCTGCCCCGGCTTATCGAGCAACGCCTGAACCGCGCACAACAGATGGTCGGCCCGGTGAGGAGCGCCGCGTTGCTCCAGTATTTGAGCGTGATCCAGTTCCAGCAACCCCTCGAAGACCAGCGAGCCTTGGGCACGCGCCAGGCAAAGCGCCTGACGGTTGATCCATTGGGCAGACGCCAGTTCACCTTTGAGCAGTGCCTGCTGTGTCAGCCCCAACAGACACAACAGCTGTAAGGCCCAGGCCTCTGGGTCCAGGCTCGTCTGGGCCTGGAGCAAGTGTTCGCGGGACTGCTCGCCATCGCCCGAAAGGTGCAGCAGCCAGCCCCGCAGCACCTGCCACCGGGCCAGCAGTTGTCGCTGCTGGCAGGCCGATGGCTGCGGCATGAACCTGGCCAGTTGTTCAATGCACGCCGATGCCTGATCGAAGCGTCCGGCGAACAGCAACGACGCCGTGACCAGCCCCACTGATTGCGGTGTGCCGAGTGTCAGCGCTTCGCCTTGTTGATCATGCAGCTTCAGCAATAGCGTCACGTTGCTGCGCTGCAATACGTGCTCAAAATTCAAATGCTGCAGGAAACTGACAGCAGCCTCGAACTCTTGGGCTTGCATGGCGTGCTCGAATGCCATTTGCCAGTCCTGCTCGGCGGCAAACCACTGGCAAGCCCGGCGATGCCAGGAGCGTCCCTGCGGCCAGGGTTCGTCACGCACCAGTCGGGCCAGAGCCGGGAAAATCTGCAACCAGTCCGAAGACTGCTCCCACGGTTCGATAAAACAGCCCAGGTCCAGCAACAAGGGCAGGCATTCGGCGCCCACCGTGTCACCAAACAGATGCTCGCAGAGCCGGGCATTGAAGCGGGGCAGATGCGCCAGCACTCGCCAGGCTTGCGCCAGGTCCGGGGTCAGCGTACTGAACAACTCGTACTCAAGGTAGTCATGCAGGGTCCCGGGCCGCCCCGGCGACGCGTGGCTGCGCGCCCATTCACAACGTTCAAGCAGGGCGATGCGCACCCCGGCGCACCAACCGCCACTGCGCTGTATCACCTCGCGAGCGGTGCGGGCTCCCTGGGGCCCGGGCAGATGCTTGAGCAACTGCTGGACATCGTCATGGGTGAAGACCAGTGCCTGCGCATCGAACTCATGCAGTTCGTCATCAAGCAACAGGCGCGGCCAGTTACAGTGAGGACGGCGGCGACCATTCAACCAAAGGTGCAGCGCCGGACTGCTGATGCTCAACAGACGATCGAGAAACTGGTCCAGCTCGGGATTGGGTACCCGGCAATAATCATCCAGGAACAGCCAGGTCGGCGCTTGCAAGCCCGCCAGGTGAGCCAACAGGCCCCCTTCATCCAGCGGCGGCAGCCCAAGGGTCTGCGCCAGACGCTCGCACATTTGCGCCGCGTCCAGCGTCGCGCCCCCCAACGGCAGCCAATGCAACCGGCACCCGGCGGGCGCCTGCAGGAAACATTCAGCGAACAACGCACTCTTGCCACTGCCCGCCGGTGCGCAAAGCAGTTTTACCCGCGCCTCGGAGGCCAGCAAGGGCTCGCTCAAGGCCTTGCGCGGCACATGGGTCGAAGACAGCCGGGGCAGCAATCCAGGACGGTCCGGACACGGGGTCATGGCGGTCATGTGCGAAGTCCTGTTTATTATTGTTTCATCACCCTAGTCCTGTGGCGCTCACCTTTGGAGAAATATTCAGCGCGCTGATTGGCGCCCATAAAAAAAGACCGGCAAATCGATTGCCGGTCATCACGATTATCTAACGTCAGGCTCAATTCAGTGGGAGCATGGCTTGCCCGCGATGGCCGCGCCGCGGTTCAGCAATTGAACCGCGTTATCGTTCATCGCGGGCAAGCCATGCTCCCACAGATAAAACCTCTCGCCACAGTGACAAAGCTGCCAGAACTAACGAACCCCACTCGAGCGCAGCGCCGCTGGCGTGAAGTCCGCAGCCCTGGTTTGGAAACCGTACTCGTAACTGCGCTTCTCTTCGTTCTTCATCCCCAGCGCAATGTAGCGGCCGGCGATGATGTCGTAGAGCGCCTCAAGGGTGTAGCCCGGGTTCTGGTTGGCGTAGTAGAACTGGGCATGACCTTCGGCCACCCGCCACAGTTGACCGCGACCGTCGTAGTGGTCCACCAGCGCCGCCTGCCAGCTATCCTCATCGAAATACATGTGGCGCTTGGCGTAGATGTGACGTTCGTTTGGCTTGACCGTACCGACCACTTCCCAGACCCGATGCAACTCATAGCGGGTCAGATCCTGGTTGATGTGGCCGGCCTTGATCACGTCGTCGTACTTGAGGCTGGGGGAATCAAGTTTGTAGCTGTTGTAGGGGATGTACATTTCCTTCTTCCCCACCAACTTCCAGTCGTAGCGGTCCGGTGCCCCCGAAAACAGGTCGAAGTTATCGGAAGTACGTAACCCGTCAGCGGCGGTGCCCGGGCCGTCATAGGCCACTTGCGGGGCGCGACGCACACGGCGCTGGCCGGCGTTGTAGATCCAGGCCAGGCGCGGCTCCTTCACCTGGTCGAGTGTCTCATGCACCAGCAGCACGTTACCGGCCAGACGCGCCGGCGCGGTGACCGACTGTTTGAAATAGGTCAGCACGTTGCTGGCCTTTTCCGGATCGGCGTCTTTGATCAGAAACGGCACGGCGATCTCTTCTTCGAAGCGGATCGGTGTGAAGCTGCCGTTGGTTTGCGGGGTAGCCTGGGTGATGATCCGCCGCACGTTGCCACCGTGATAGCGGGTGACGTGGTTCCACAGCACTTCCACGCCGTTCTTGGGGATCGGGAATGCGTAATAACGGTTACCGGTGAAATTGGCCAGACCGTTGCCGTCATTGATGGTGGTTACGTTGAGGGCGCTGCGCTTGGCCGACTCGTAGATCTCGGGCGGTAGCGAGACGCTGCGATGAGTCGGATAGACCGGGATCTTGTAGGTTTGCGGATAGCGCTTGAACATCGCGATCTGGCCTTCGGAAAGCTTGTCCTTGTACTTGTCCACGGTCTCGGCGGTGATGGTGAACAGCGGTTTTTCACCGGCAAAGGGATCGGCCAAAAAGCCTTTGCTGTCCACCGCCCCGGCGTCTTTGGCGATGCCTCCGGTCCAGGCCGGAATCGAGCCATCGGCATTGCCTGCCATTTCCGCGCCCAGCGGCGTGAGGCTGGTGCCCAGTTTGTTCGCTTCATCCGGCGAAACCGCCGCCATCACGTTCGCGGCAAGCAGGCTCAGGGCCAGGGCGCCGCATTGCAGAATCATCTTGCGCATTGGTTTTTCCTTGTCAGCCAGATCAGAAGTTCACGCCAAAGCTCAACGCGAGGAAGTCGCGGTCTTCGAGAACGTTGTAGTCGCCGCCGAAAAAGTCGGTGTAACTCAGGCTGGCGGTGTAGGTGTTGCGGTAGTCGGCATCGACACCGACGCTGATGGCCTTGGCGCCTTCGTTGAACAGGCCGTTGGGGCCGTAGCCGGCGACGTCATGGGACCAGGAGACGTTGGGCTTGAAGTTGATACCGGCAACGACGTTGGAGTAGTCAAGAATCGCCCGGGCACGATAGCCCCAGGAGGTCGAGGTGACGAAACCGTCGGTGTCACCGCCAAAGCCATACTGGCCGTAGACCGAGTCACGGCCATAACGCAGCTTGTCCTTGGATTCCAGCCCCCCCACATGCACTACCGCAGCCTCGCCCACCAGAGTCAGGCGATCGGCGCCCATGACCTGATCGACGAAGTGCGTCAGGGTGCTCTGGATCTGAGTTATTTCCTTGCGCCGGTAGCCGGTGTTATCGGCCCCGGGCGAGGTCGCGATGGGCGACGCCGCGCCACCGGCAATCGGGTTGACCAGCGCCAGGGTCAGGTCATTGGTGTTGAGTTGCACCGGCGCGTTGGGACGGTAGCTGATTTCCCCGGTCCACGCGGTGCCGGTAGGCAGCGTGGTGGCGAAGCTGGCACCGTACAGACGGATGTCCTCGGGGTATTCAAGGTAATACTGACCACGCCCCAACATCACGCTTTGCGCCAGGCCGGCACCGCTGCCAGGGGCCAGCCCTTCTGCAATCGCGACCATTCCCGGCAGTGCCGACAAGGTAGACAGGCCAGCGGTGGTGGTGCCCACGGTTGGCGTGCGGCTGTGGTAATTCATGAAGTACAGGCCGTACTCGGTGTCATCGCCGAGCCAGCGCAGTGCCGTGCCCCACTGCCCGGAGTCACGGGCGTCGCGGTCGCCACCACGGGAAATGATCACCCCTTCACTGGAGACCTCGATGCCCTGACCGAACGCCTCCGTCAACGGCTGGAACGGCGCAATCGCCGGGCTGCCCACGGTGTAGCCGCTGGTGCAGCCATCGGCCACCACGTCGTTGCCGAAGAAAGTGCCGCAGTTATCGACGACTGTCTGGTCCCACTCCAGTTGGTAGAAACCTTCGATGGTGAGCTTGTCGGTCAAGCCCTGGGAGGCGAACAACATATTTACCGGGATCAAGCCTTCCTTGATCTCGGCACCCGGACGGCGGAACGCGGAGACATCCACCGGGTTGATGCTGTTGATGGAGTTGCCGATGAAGGTACTTTCACCCCAACTGACCACCTGCTTGCCCGCACGCACCGTACCCGGCAAGTCGGCGATGGAATAATTGTGATAGACAAACGCATCGAGAAGCTGCGCCCCTGACGACTTGGAACCTTCCTTGCGGTTGCTGTCGCTGATGTCCTTGAACGGGCGGCTTTCGTCCTTGAGTTCGAAGTCATACCAATACTTGCCGCGCACGAACACGCCAGTATCGCCGTACTTGAGTTCGAGATCGTGCAGGCCTTTGAATATCTTGGAAAAGGTCTCGCCCTTCTTGAAGTTCAGCCGCCCATCGTCACCGGTGGAAGACTGCCCCGTACCGCCGTTGACGCTGCCGACCAAGTCCCGGTCGGCGTCGCGCATGCCCCAGCTCGCGCCCACGGACAACGAGGAGTCGAACTGCCCCTCGATCTCGCCAATATTGAATGAAACGGCCTGCGCCTGGGCAGAGCAACCCAAGGCCACCGCGACGGCCAGCGCCTGCGGTTTGAAGATGGCGCGCATTGTTATTGTTGTCATGCGTCTTCCCCGGTGAGTGACAGAGCCTTCACCCTACTGCCGCACGACATGAGCGATAAGCGCACCAAGGAGGTATTCGCGCTGTACCCCGAAAGGATTACAGGCCATGGGATACGGGGCTTTGCGCCGGCCATGGACGCACTGGATGATGGGTTATCAGCGCCGCGCATATTCATCGGGCCTGTTAACTGTTGCATGCCCTGCAACGGTGCATGTCCGGATCCGGGCTGTTTCCGCTGATGCCCAATCCCTATGCTGGCCGGGCTTTCAGGGCAACGGGCCTGCAAGCACAAGTCGTCATGGCCCCCTCGTGCCTGACGCACCGTCCTTCGGATGGATTGGTGCATCGGTCCATCACCTCCCGTGTTCACTGACGTTGGTTTTTGCTCCTTTGCAACGTCATTTTCAGGCCGCTGCTTTTTGCAGCGGCCTTTTTTATGTGCGGCTATTTCCGAGTTAAAACTTCTTGTTTCCTACGTTGTTGTCGGAAAGGCTCACCTGCTTGCATTAAGAGATCGAACTTATAGTTTCCTTGGTCGCCCAGGATGGGTGACCACACAAATAGCCATGAACGATCGCACGTGCTGAATGACGGTGTGGCTATTCAGATTCGATTCGAAAGGAACTCGATATGCAGCAAGAAAAAAACATCCTTGTAAATAGAGGTATACCTCGCACGCCTTCGTCACCTGACGGGTTTGGGTTTAACGCAAGGCGCGTGTCAGGCCCAGACCACTCCGATCGTGCATACGATGCCGTTGACTATGCTCTTGATTGACTGGATGAAAGCAACACTTCCACCGAAGAGCTCTTCAACGAAAACATCAGAAACATCGCTCATATAACCAACACAGAACTCGCAAAAACAAGAGCGGCCGTTGCTGCGGTGGTCCCTCCTGGAACCGATGCGATCGAAATTGAATTACGAACACTCAAACTACAACTTTTCAAAGCGAGGACAGATCATCAAGAACACATAGCAATAGCCAATACTTATTATGGTCATGATCCACTGACTCACAAAGTTCAAGACGTTCGTTATAAGGGTTTCGAGCTCATTGGCCGCCGAGGAGGACAAAGGACTTACTACAACGCAATTGCCAAGTGGAATGTCTCTTATGCTGCGGCGTACGAGGCAAAATTTCTGGCTGAGCAAATCAAGCTACTGGATGCTCGCTTAATCACACACAACAATGCCATTGCCGAGGCAAACGCAAAAGCAGCCGCAGAGGCTCGGGCAAAGGCCCAGGCTGAAGCCCAACGCTTGGCTCAGGAACAGGCGCGCAAGGCTGCCGAAGCCGAGGCTAGACGCGCTGCTGAAGAACGAGCACGGCTTGCGGCAGAGGCGCAACGCCTAGCAGCAGCTGAGGAAGCCGCAGCTCAAGCAGAAGCCCAGGCCGAAGCCAAACGCATTACCGCGGCGCAAGCACGCAAGGTCGCCGAAGCCGAGAGACTACGCGTGGCCCAGGCACAAGCACTGCGACAGGCCCTGGCCGGTCGTGCATTTCCAATGCCGGGCACCGCAGCCGTAGCTGGTCCAGTGTTTGCGATCGCTGGTAGTAGCCTGGCCACAAGCCCGGCAATGACCTCGGCAATCCAGACTGCGTTACGAACCGCGATCGCCATGGCCGTCGAAACGGCCACCGCAGTAGCAGCGCCGGCTTTGGCTGGATTCGCTGCCCTGCTTTATTCACCCACGTTAGCGAACGGTGAGCTGCCGGAGCGGTTTGCTTTCAGTACACCACTCTCAGACCTCACGCCGACGCAAAACGATGATTTACATGACATGGCTGATGCTGGCGAGGCCATTGATTTGCCTGTACGCCTTAGTTCCCAGGTAGCAGCAGATGGCCAGTCGGAAATTTTTGTAGTCAACACTGCCGGTATGAGTAGCCCCTCAGCAGTCACGTTAGTGCCGGTTACTTACAACGCCCAACACAATATCTACATCGCTACGACCGCAGGTATTTCCCCAAAAACCTTAACCTGGACACCAATTGTTCAACCCGGAAACAGTCCCACAGCGCTTCCCATTGAACCTCCTACCACGCCTGTTTTTACAGGTGCATCGATAACGCCTGTTGCGGGAAGGATTGATCCATTCCCTGAGATAACCGAGAACAGCTTTGATGATTATATTTTTGTTTTCCCAATCGACTCAGGCCTGCCGCCTCTGTACATCATGTTCAGGGATCGACGGGAAGACCCTGGGGTTGCGCTGGGATCGGGTACCCCGGTTTCAGGCGTGTGGACGGACGCAGCATCGAAAGGCGAAGGAGCACCCATTCCGTCGCAGATTGCGGATCAGTTGAGGGGGAAGGAGTTTAGACATTTCAGGGAGTTTCGGGAGAGTTTTTGGAAGGCGGTTGCTGGCGATCCATACTTTCTCAACAGTTTGATCCGGGCAGCCTAGCTCATATGAAGAACGGATATGGAGCATTCGTCAAAAAAACAGAGCGAGTTGGCGCTCGCATTAAATACGAGCTGCATCACAAGCAATACATTTCGCTGGGCGGAGATGTTTACCACCTTGAAAACATCAGGCTAATGACACCTCGACAGCACATCCAAACGCATCAGGAGAACAAAATATGAACTCAACAATAAGCGAGATTAGCGAGTTAGAATTTTTGGCTTTTGTCAAAAAAATATATGAAGCTGATTTCTATCCAGAAGAGGCTCACACTCATGCAGTCTTAGAATTTGAACGAATTTCAGAACATCCTTCTGGATCAGATTTATTGTATTACCCAGAAGCAGGAAAGAGCGGACCTGAGGCTGTGGTGAAGGAAGTAAAGAAATGGCGCGCCGCCAACGGAAAACCGGGATTCAAGCAACCCTAATCCAATGAAAAACCAATCAGCGCCCTTTTGCTGCTGACAGCCCGCAGCAAAAGGGTTTTCTATTGCCATTATTAAAATCCTTAGCCTCTTAGCGCCCGTTCCTACAACAAAGCCAGAATCCAACTACGCGCACATAAAAAACCCACTGCTACGCTGAAATCAATCGCAGCATTTCGCTTCGATTTATTGACCAGTGAGTTACAGAGAATGCAAATAAACAATACAAGCTATCGTTCAAAAAAAGGTTTTAACAGTCGCGTTCGTTTTTTGGTTTTCCATTACACCGCCGGCAATTTCGCGTCGTCCATCAATGCACTGACAGGCCCGTCGGTCAGCGCCCATTACCTGATTCCCGACTTTAGCGACCCAATCTATTTGAAAGCGGGTTTCAAGGAACCACAGATTTTCAACTTGGTGGACGAAAAACAGCGGGCCTGGCATGCAGGTGTGAGCAGTTGGGGTAATCGCAGCAACCTGAACGACAGCTCGATCGGCGTGGAGGTAGTCAACCTGGCGACCGATAACCAAGGGCAATTTACCTTCCCGCCTTATCAACCCCAGCAAGTCGAGGCCATCGAGTACCTAGCGTTGAACATCCTCAAGCGCTATCCAGAAATAAACCCGGTCAACGTCGTGGGGCATTCGGACATTGCTGCTGGCAGAAAAAGCGATCCCGGCCCGATGTTCCCCTGGCATACGCTGTATCTGAAGGGCATCGGCGCCTGGTTCGATGAACCCACGCAGAAAGCTTACACCCGCGCCTACCAATGCAACGGCCTGCCGACTCGCGAGCAACTGCTCGGCTTGTTCCGCAAATATGGGTATGACACGTCGGCAGCCGCCACAAGTGCGGGTTTTCAGCGTTTGGTGCGAGCCTTTCAGCTGCACTTTCGTCCAGCGAAATACGACGGTGTGATGGACATCGAGACTGCCGCGAATCTGGCGGCGCTGGTGAAGAAATACGTCCCCTGACCACCGTTGCCGCGCGTGACGGCAACGGGTCGAGGCCGCAAGGTCAAACGGTGTAGCGCTGCAAATTCGCCATCATTTCCTTCAATGCCTCAAGGTTGTCGTTGGGGTGTACCGCACCCTCGAAATCACAGATCTGTTGCCAGTGGGCCGCGACGTCTTCGGGCGAGAAACCTTTGCTTGGATCGAAGCCGGCACCCAGGCTGCGCTCCCAACGCACCTTGCCCATCCAGCCGCCGCCCACTTCGAACAATCCGGAGGTTTCCTGGCAGGCCTCGCTGGCCAGGTACACCACCAACGGGCTGACGAGTTCAGGCTTGAGCTGTTCGAACACCTGCGGCGGGATCAGGCCTTCGGTCATGCGGGTGCCGCCGGTGGGGGCGATTGCATTGACCAGAATATTGTTCTTGCGGCCTTCGATGGCCAGGGTGCGCGTCAGGCCATACAGGCCGAGCTTGGCCATGCCGTAGTTGGATTGACCGAAGTTGCCGTAGATGCCGGACGTGGAGGCCGTAAAAATCACCCGCCCGTAATTTTGCTCACGCAAATGTGGCCAGGCGGCGCGGGTGACTTTGTAGGCACCCTCGACATGGACGCGGTAGACCAGATCCCAGTCGGCGTCCTCCATTTTGTGGAAGGTCTTGTCTCGCAGGATCCCGGCGTTGTTGACCACTACATCGACCCGGCCGAACGCATCAAGGGCATTCTGCACCAGTTTGTCGCCATCGGTGACGGAGTCGTGGTTCGCCTCGGCAATGCCGCCGGCCTGGCGAATTTCAGCGACCACCCGATCCGCCGCCGAGGCGTTGGCTCCTTCTCCCTGGGCAGAGCCACCGAGGTCGTTGACCAGCACTTTAGCCCCTTGCCTGGCGAACAACAGGGCATGGGCTCGCCCCAGGCCACCGCCGGCTCCCGTGACGATCACGACTTTATCTTCGAAGCGCACAGATTCACTCATGGGCAGAACTCCAGCAGGCAATAGGACAATGCCCCGAGTGTCGGGCACAGGGCGGCCGGTCACAATCAACAGGGTTGCCAGTGAATGGTGGGCAATAAGGTGAGGGGATGATGCGAACCGGATTTGCTGTGTGTGCGAACCTGCTCGCAATAGTGCTTCAAACTTCAGGGCTTATGAGCAGACCACCTGCCTGACCGGCTCGGCCAGGTTTTCACGAAACTCCAGGTAATGCTTGAGTACCTGCACCGGGGCTTCGGTGTGTGGGTAGTGGCCGATGTCGGGCAGCAGTACGGTGTCAGGGTTGGGGATCAGCGCCTCATAGCGCGCCACCATGTGCTCACCGGAAATCGGATCGACCGCGCCATCGATCACCCGCAACGGCACTTGGTCGCGCTGCATGGCCAGCACCCAGCGGTCTCGCTGTACACGCCGCTCGGGAATATAGGCGATGAGTTTGTGCATGATCCGCGGTCCGTGATGGGCTTCGACCAGGCTCCAGTAATCGTCCATTTCGCTTTCGGTCGGGCCGGTCCTGGGGCCGAATATCTGGCGGAAACTCTTGACCAGGCCCTCTCGGGAAAAAGCCCGGCCGAGTAGCCAGCCCAAGGGGCTGAGCAACAGTTTTTGCATCAACACCGGACGATGGGTTTCAGGGAACAGGCCACCGTTGAGAAAGACACAACTGGCAAGTTCGATGCGCGCTTCGTAGTGACGGGCGATCAGTTCCTGGGCCACGCTGTCACCATAATCATGGGCCAGTACGTGCACCGCTTGCTTCACATTCAGATGTGCCAGCAAGGCCTGCTGCAGATCAGCCTGCTCCAGCAGGCTGTAGACATGATCCGTCGGCTTGGCCGAGTCGCCAAAACCGAGCATGTCGCAGGCAATCACTCGATAACGCTGCGCCAGCGGCTGCCACAAGTAATGCCAGTCCCAACTGGCCGTGGGGAAACCATGGATAAGCAGCAGCGGCTCGCCGTGCCCCGCCACCCAATACCGGATAGCGTGGCCACGGAACATCATTGTCTGGCTGCGCTGGCGCCAAATACGCAGAGGAATCTGAACCAGAGGCATCAGTTTCTATAACCCGAATCTTGTTGATCGAGCTTGCGCAGCAACGCCGGCCATGCCAACGCGCCTCCCATGCCTTGGGCGCTTTTGGTCACCCCGGCAATCATTGCTCGAGCGCCGGCCAGTATCTGCGGCTCGATGGCAATCAGTTCAGCCCCACCACTGTGCGCCAGGACCTGGATGTCACAGGCTCGCTGGAAGGTGAACATCATGAGGAAGGCGTCGGCAATGCTGCCGCCGCAGGTCAGCAGACCATGGTTGTGCAGCATCAGGAAATTATTGTCGCCCAGATCCGCCTGCAGGCGGGCCTTCTCTTCGTGGTTGAGGGCCACACCTTCATAAGCGTGATACGCCAGACTCGACAATACAAACAACGATTGCTGGCTGATGGGCAACACACCCTGCTTCTGTGCCGACACGGCGACCCCGGCCGCGGTGTGGGTATGCAGCACACAAGCCACGTCGTGCCGCACCTCATGCACCGCACTGTGGATGGTATAACCGGCCGGATTGATCTCGTAGGGGCTGTCCATCAGCTTGTTGCCGGCCTGATCGACCTTGACCAGGCTAGAGGCGGTGACCTCATGAAACATCAACCCGAACGGGTTGATCAAAAAATCATCGGTACCGGGCACCTTGGCGGATATATGCGTGAAAATCAGGTCATCCCAGCCATGCATGGCGACAAGCCGGTAACAGGCGGCCAGATCGACGCGGGTTTGCCATTCGGCGGCACTGACCTGATCTTTGATGCTGAGTGTCGATGGGACGGGCGCTACGCTCACGGCTCTGACCTCTGGCTTTCTAGTTATAGGTACTTGTTCTGAAACAGTCATGAACAAGCTAACCCAGTCTAGTCAGCTCCGGCCGGGCCGGTAGTTGCATTGGCAGCCAGCTTAATGGCCGAGCGAGTCATCAACGCAGTGGCCGTACCCACCATCGCATCAACCACGCAACGCGTTGATCAACTCCTCCAGCCAGGGTTCGGCATCGGTTTCCGGGGTGACGCTTTCGCTGGCATCCAGACGCAACATAGGCAATACCTCACGCACACCCAGCTCGGCGAACAACTCGCGCATCTGTTCGCCACCACCACAGAAGGTATCGCCATAGCTGGCATCGCCCAGGCCTATTACGGCGCCGGGCAAGTCACGAAACGCGGCAGGCAATTGGTCGCGAATTGTCGAATATAACGGCATCAAGTTGTCCGGCAACTCTCCCATGCCCGTCGTGGAAGTCACGGCCAGCAAGGCCTCCGGACCAAATGCCTGAATGTCCACAAGGCTTGCGCGCGGGTTGTGCAGCGTTTCGAAACCCGCGTCACCGAGCAGTTTGGCGGCGTGCCGGGCGACTTCTTCGGCGGTCCCGTAGACGGAACCCGAAAGGATGGCGACTTTCATCAATCTGATCCTGAACCGGAATAAAAAGAGCGGCGATAGTAACAGGCTCAGACGCAACGCTGCGATTGACTCTCAACAACCGATAATGGCCAGTAGACATAGTGCCAGGTTCTTCTAAAATGCAGCGCACACAGGGATGTTCAAGGGATGTCGCCCATGATTAACGCTCAACTGATGCAACTGGTCATCAACGCTTCGAACGACGGCATCGTCATCGCTGAAAAAGAAGGCGACGAAGACAATATCCTGATCTACGTAAACCCGGCTTTCGAACGGCTGACCGGCTACAGCAGCGACGAGATCCTTTATCAGGACTGCCGTTTCCTGCAGTCGGGAGATCGCGATCAGCCGGCTCTGGAACAGATTCGCACGGCCCTGAAGCAGGGCGATGCTTGCCGGGAGATACTGCGCAACTACCGCAAGGACGGCAGCCCTTTCTGGAATGAGTTATCTCTATCGACGGTGCAAAGCGAGGCGGACGGACGCACTTATTTCGTCGGCGTGCAAAAAGACGTGACGGCGCAGGTCAAGGCTCAGCAGCGCGTCGCCCAACTAGAGAAGGAGCTGGCTGAAGCACGAGCAACCATCGCCCGGCTCGAAGCGACGAACGGCGCAAACAAAACGGCGAATTAGCGGTCAGTCACTACAATCACCAGTGAAAATGTAAATACTCATTTCGAGCACACCATGCAACGCGATGCCCTCCTGACGCAGGATGAATTGGATTTCATCCGGACCATGCAGCACAACCCGCAACTCAACGAGCGGGATGTAACGTCGAGCTTGCTGGTAAACGGCGGGTCGCAAATTCGTGACTTGCTGACGCGCCTGGCGGCTAACGAGCAGGTCACGCTGCACGCCAACTTTGAAAACCAGCAAATGACTTTTCCGTTGCATCTGGTGGAAGACGAATTCCACGCGATGCACCTGCGTCTGGGCGTGCCCAGCATCTACGAAGACGGGCCGAAGATTCGTCCATGGCGCCTCACCCTTGACGAACCGGTGGCACTGGAGAATGCCAGAGGCCAGCCGGGTCCGCTCTGGGCCCATGAGGTGTCCTGCAAAGGTATCCTGCTGGAAAACCGCAGTCGCACCAAGCCACCAAAGCAATTTGCCTTGTGGTTCAGCCCGTCAGGTTATGAAAGGATTTCCCTGCGCGGCACGCTGGAACGGGAAAACGATCAAGGCCTGTACGCCTACCATCTGAGCCAGAATGACGAGGATGAGACCGAACGCCTGCGCCAATACATCCTTCAGCAACACCGTCTGACCCATCCGGCCATGCATATCTAGCCTAGCGCGGCCTCACCAGCCGCTCATCAGGTATCCAGACTACCCGCCAAGAGTTGTCGCAACCTCTGGCGCATCAACGTCCCTTCACCGCCCAGGCAACCGATTGACGATCCCGCCAGGCTGCCCTGGAGCAGATCGGACACATCACCGGCCAGCATCAGCGGGCAGTCCAGGCCCATCGCCAGTTTGTTCAGGCGCTTGGGCAACTCAGGAAGCGGTGCATGATTGGAAACCAGCACCAACGCCAAAGGCTGGATTTTCTGGCATACCAGGGTCAGCTCGTCGAACGGCAGCCCGATGGTCAACACCCTGACGCCTACCTCCGCCTTGGAGACGAACAGCGCCGTGACCAGCAACTCCAGCTCTCGGCATTGACCGACAATGCCAACCACTAGCACGCGCCGCGTATGGGCTTCGCGTTTGAGCAAGAGTCGCTGGATGATGCGTGATCGCAGGAACCCATCGAAAAACACCCATTCGCTGGTTTGTCCGAACTCCTGCTGGCGTTGCTGCAACTGCCGCCAGATCGGCATCAGGATGTCCTGGAATACGATCGGCACCGCATAGGTGGAAAATATCTGCCCGTAGAGACGATCCAACTCTATATCGTCAAAGTTGCCAACCGCGTCCGCCACCTGTTGTTGCCACTGGGCGTAATCGGCTTTTACCAGATCGGGGGAAATAAGCGCGGAGACAGGCTGCACCGACGCGGTCTTGGTCAGGATCTTTCCCACTTTGCTCACGGCCACCCCACGCTCGATCCAGCCGAGGATGCTGCGCACCTTTTCGATATCGCCCAGAGAGTACAAGCGATGCCCGCTTTCGGTGCGAGTGGGCTGGATCAGACCGTAGCGACGCTCCCATGCGCGCAAGGTTACGGGATTCACGCCGGTCAGCCGCGCTACTTCGCGGATCGGGAACAGTTCCTCCTGCTTCAAGGCAGTGGATGCCTGGAAAACGAAGTTATCCTCTGTGATTACGCTCATTTTGGCAGACAGTTCCGGCTGGCAAATTGGATCCCAGTGTACTCCCTCTGCGTCATATGATGACAAGAGCAAACACAGCCGACGTGCGACTTTGTTGCTTTTCGCTCAATATGGAATAAACCTTGCCTGCTTTTTTGGCGAACGGACGCTACCCACCACCCGGGGGCGTTCCCGCGAATCTCCTACCCGGAGTACCGCACCTGTTTTACGGAGATACATAATGTCTACCTCACCCGTCACCCTGATGGTTGCCCGCCGTGTCGCCAATGGACGCTATCAGGACCTGATCGCCTGGTTGCGTGAAGGCGAAGAGCTGGCTACCGACTTCCCCGGCTACCTGGGCTCCGGCGTGCTCGCGCCACCGCCCCAGGACGATGAATTCCAGATTATTTTCCGTTTTGCCGACGAGCAGACCCTGCATGCCTGGGAGCACTCAGCCTCGCGCACGGCCTGGCTGGGACGAGGCAGCGATCTGTTTGCCCATCCTTCGGAACACAGGGTGCGGGGTATCGATGGTTGGTTCGGCAGCGGCCAACGTCCACCGCGCTGGAAACAGGCCGTAGCCATCTGGCTCGCGTTCTTTCCAGTGTCACTGCTGTTCAATTTCCTGCTGGGACCGTTGCTCAGTGAGCTGGGGATGATGAGCCGCGTGTTGATCAGCACACTCATTCTGACGCCGCTGATGGTCTACCTGTTTATCCCGATGTCGACGCATCTGCTGGCGGGTTGGTTGAACGGTGCAGCGCCCAAAGCACTGCCAACCAAGCCGTCTACACAGAATCAGTGATGCTGCGTAGTCTTCGCCGATCGCAGAGTTCGGCTTCAGCAGTGATCCCCATGTTTACGAAAGTGGCCTGTCAGTCAACATCAGCTTGACTGACACACCGCTTTCGCGAGCAAGCCCGCTCCCACAGAGTCGTCGCTGCCCTGCGTGGCTGTTATAGTTTTGCGATTGCCGTGAACCGAGCCGTCCTATGCCCAGCGCCACCGCTCCGATCCTGATCACTGGCGCTGCCCAGCGCGTCGGCTTGCATTGCGCCCGTCGATTGCTCGAAGACGGTCACCCGGTGATCGCCACCTACCGCACCGAGCGCCCAGGAGTGCAGACGCTACGGGATCTGGGGGTGACCGTCCTGTTCGCTGACTTTTCCTCTGAAGCCGGGATCCTGTCCTTCATCGAACAGCTCAAGCAGCACACCGACCGGTTGCGGGCCATTGTGCACAACGCCTCCGCGTGGCTGGCCGAGGCGCCAGGCGACGAAGCGGCAGCGTTCAATGCCATGTTCGCCGTACACATGCTCGCGCCCTATCTGATCAACCTGCATTGTGCCGAACTGCTGCAACGTTCAACCCTGGCAGATATCGTGCACATCAGCGATGACGTCACGCGCAAGGGCAGCAGCAAGCATATCGCCTATTGCGCCACCAAGGCCGGACTCGAAAGCCTGACCCTGTCGTTCGCAGCGAAGTACGCGCCGCACATCAAGGTCAACGCAATTGCCCCGGCCCTGCTACTGTTCAATCCCGAAGACGACGCGGCTTACCGCACCAAGGCCCTGGCCAAGTCCGCGCTGGGCATTGAGCCCGGCAGCGAAGTGATCTATCAGAGCCTGCGTTATCTGCTGGACAACCCCTATGTCACCGGCACGACCCTGACCGTCAACGGCGGACGGCACGTCAAATAGCCTTGCTTCGAGGATGCACCATGGCGCTATCGCCCCAGAATTATCGCGAGATCCTCATCGGCCTGGGCGAAGACCCGGAACGCGAAGGCCTGCTGGATACTCCGGTGCGCGCGGCCAAGGCCATGCAGTACCTTTGTCACGGCTATGAACAAAGCGTCGAACAGATCGTCAACGGTGCCCTGTTCGCCTCCGACAGCGATGAAATGGTGATCGTCGCCGACATCGAACTCTATTCCCTGTGCGAACATCACCTGCTGCCCTTCATCGGCAAGGCTCATGTGGCTTATATTCCTACGGGCAAGGTCCTGGGGCTGTCGAAGATCGCCCGGCTGGTGGACATGTTCGCCCGCCGCCTGCAAATCCAGGAAAATCTCACCCGGCAAATTGCCGACGCGGTGCAGCAGGTCACCCAGGCTGCCGGCGTTGCAGTGGTGATTGAAGCCCAGCACATGTGCATGATGATGCGCGGTGTCGAAAAACAGAACTCGACCATGAACACCTCAGTGATGCTCGGCGTCTTTCGCGAGTCCAGCACCACCCGCCAGGAGTTCCTGCAATTGATTCGACGGAGCAAGTAAATGCCACAACTTCAACCCGCCATGGCGCGCATCAAGGTCAAGGACCTGCGCTTGCGCACTTTCATCGGCATCAACGAGGACGAAATCCTCAACAAGCAGGATGTGCTGATCAATCTGACCATCCTCTATGCCGCCCAGGATGCGGTACGCGACAACGACATCGACCACGCACTGAACTACCGCACCATCACCAAGGCAATCATCGCCCACGTGGAAGGCAACCGCTTCGCCCTGCTCGAACGCCTGACCCAGGAATTGCTCGATCTGGTCATGGCCAACGAATCGGTGCTGTATGCCGAAGTCGAAGTCGACAAGCCCCACGCCTTGCGATTTGCCGAGTCGGTGTCGATTACGCTCGCGGCCAGTCGGGCTACTTCGTAGCCGCTAAAAGCTTCAAGCTGTAAGCTTTAACCCTGATGACCGCAAACCCACTTGCAGCTTGAAGCGTGCCACTTGAAGCTGTCTCGCAGAGACCACCATGAACGACCAACAACGCCTCGAACTTGAAGCCGCCGCTTTCCGTCGGCTGGTTGCCCACCTGGACAGCCGCAAGGATGTGCAGAACATCGACCTGATGAACCTCGCCGGCTTCTGCCGCAACTGCCTGTCCAAGTGGTACAAGGCAGCTGCCGATGAACGCCAGATCGAGGTCAGCCTCGATGACGCCCGTGAAGTGGTTTACGGCATGCCTTACGCCGAGTGGAAAGCCCAATACCAGCAAGAAGCCAGCGCCGAACAGCAAGCGGCGTTTGCCAAA
Organism: Pseudomonas hefeiensis; assembly: GCF_030687835.1. Lineage (NCBI taxonomy): Bacteria > Pseudomonadati > Pseudomonadota > Gammaproteobacteria > Pseudomonadales > Pseudomonadaceae > Pseudomonas > Pseudomonas hefeiensis. The sequence continues at coordinate 1,074,815 of NZ_CP117449.1, read as the reverse complement.
GGAAAACCCGATGCCTGACCTGAACACCCTGCGCGCCAGCCTCAAGAGCGGCGAACATATTTTTGCCGACACCCTGGCGTTTATTGCCAGTGGCTACGACTACCAGCCTCAGGCTTTCAAGAACGGTGACGTCGACAACACCGCCGGACAGAACGAAGGCTCTTGCAAAACCCTGGGCCTGGCTCTGCTCGAAGGCTTGAGCGATGAAGAAGCGCTGCTGGCGTTTGGCGAACATTACCGGTCGGTACTGACCACGCCAGAGGGCAGCGACCACAGCAATATCCGGGCGTTGATGGCCCATGGCTTGGCAGGCGTGAAGTTCGAGGCTCAGCCGTTGCGGCGGCGCTGATCCGAGCCCCGCTTTTGTGGTGAGGGGATTTCTCTGTGGGAGCATGGCTTTTGTGCTGAGGGGATTTCTCTGTGGGAGCATGGCTTGCCCGCGATGGGCGCGCCGAGGTTTAACAGCTGAACCGCGTTATCGTTCATCGCGGGCAAGCCATGCTCCCACAGGTCTGACTCCCACAGGTCTGATTCCCACGGATAAATCCCCTCGCCACAAGGGCCGCGTTCTTTCCATTGAAAGTCGTCGCTCCACATCCCGACTTTTAAGATTGACCCGGCAACTTTATTTCGTTTGCCGACCACCTCTGCTCGCGGCTTAGATAAACGGAATCTTTTCTTCCTTCGGGCCGTCATCCATGAGCAGTGAAACCATCAGCCAATCGATTTCCGTCGTGCACCCTGTCAGCCTCAGCCACGGCAAAAATGCCGAGGTCTGGGACACCGACGGCAAACGCTACATCGATTTCGTGGGCGGCATCGGCGTGTTGAACCTCGGCCACTGCCATCCTCGTATTGTCGAAGCCATCCGCGAACAGGCGACCCGGCTGACGCATTACGCCTTCAACGCCGCCCCGCACGCGCCCTACATCGAACTGATGGAACGCCTGGCAGCGTTTGTCCCGGTGGATTACCCGGTCAGCGGCATGCTCACCAACAGCGGCGCCGAAGCTGCGGAAAACGCCTTGAAGATCGTGCGTGGCGCCACGGGCCGCACCGCCGTCATCGCCTTTGATGGCGGTTTCCACGGCAGAACCCTGGCCACCCTCAACCTCAACGGCAAAGTCGCCCCCTACAAACAGAAAGTCGGCGTACTGCCCGGACCGGTCTATCACCTGCCCTACCCCAGCAAAGACAATGGCGTCACCCGCGAAGAGGCGTTGAAGGCCATGGAGCGGTTGTTCAGCGTCGAGATCGACGTGAGTGACGTCGCGTGTTTCATCGTCGAGCCGGTGCAAGGCGAAGCCGGTTTCCTGCCGATGGATATTACCTTTGCCCAGGCCCTGCGGCAGTTCTGCGACGAGAAAGGCATCGTGCTGATCATCGATGAAATCCAGTCCGGCTTCGGCCGCACCGGCCAGCGCTTTGCGTTCTCCCGACTGGGCATCGAGCCGGACCTGATCCTGCTGGGTAAAAGCATTGCCGGCGGCGTCCCCCTGGGCGCCGTGGTGGGGCGCAAGTCGCTGCTGGACAATCTGCCCAAAGGCGGCCTGGGCGGCACTTATTCAGGCAATCCCATCGCCTGCGCCGCCGCATTGGCAACCCTGGAGGAAATGACCGACGCAAACCTGCAAGCCTGGGGCACGCAACAGGAAGAGGCGATTGTCAGCCGCTACGAGTCATGGCGCAGCCGCGGGCTGTCACCTTACCTGGGGCGCCTGACCGGCGTCGGCGCGATGCGCGGCATCGAACTGGCCCATGCCGACGGCACCCCGGCATCGGCACAAGTGACGCAATTGCTGGCCTTGGCGCGGGAGGCTGGTTTGTTGCTGATGCCCAGCGGCAAATCCCGACACATCATTCGGCTGCTGGCGCCATTGACGACTGAGGCGGCGGTGTTGGAGGAAGGGTTGGATATTCTGGAGGCGTGCCTGGCGCAACTTTCCTGAAATGCAAAAAAACTGTGGGAGCGGGCTTGCTCGCGAAAGCGGTGCTCCAGTCGACATCAATGTCAACAGACACACCGCCTTCGCGAGCAAGCCCGCTCCCACAGGAGGCCGGTGTTGAACACCCGCGCATAAAAAAACCGGCCGAAGCCGGTTTTTTTGTACCTGTTGAATCAGAACGAAGCGTTCTGCAGACCGTCCAGGTAACGCTCGGTGTCCAGGGCTGCCATGCAACCGGCACCCGCCGAGGTAATCGCCTGGCGGTAAACGTGGTCGGCCACGTCGCCAGCCGCGAAGATACCTTCGACGCTGGTGGCGGTGGCGTTGCCGTCGCGGCCGCCCTTGACCACCAGGTAACCGTCCTTGAGTTCCAGTTGGCCTTCGAACAGCGAGGTGTTCGGGGTGTGGCCGATGGCGATGAACACGCCGTCGACTTTGATCTCGTCAAAGCTGCCGTCGTTGTTCTTCAGACGAGCACCGGTCACGCCCATGTTGTCGCCCAGCACTTCATCCAGGGTGGCGTTGAGCTTGAGGATGATCTTGCCTTCAGCCACGCGGGCATTGAGCTTGTCGATCAGGATCTTCTCGGCGCGGAAGGTTTCGCGACGGTGGATCAGGGTGACCGTGCTGGCGATGTTGGCCAGGTACAGGGCTTCCTCAACGGCGGTGTTGCCGCCACCGACCACAGCCACTGGCTTGTTGCGATAGAAGAAACCGTCGCAAGTGGCGCAGGCGGAAACGCCTTTGCCCATGAACGCTTCTTCCGACGGCAGGCCCAGGTAACGAGCGCTGGCGCCGGTTGCAATGATCAGGGCATCGCAGGTGTAGGTCGCGCTGTCGCCGGTCAGGGTGTAAGGCTTGGCGGCGAAATCCACAGCATTGATGTGGTCGAAAACGATCTCGGTCTCGAAGCGCTCGGCATGCTCTTTCATGCGCTCCATCAACACCGGGCCGGTCAGGCCGTGGACGTCGCCCGGCCAGTTGTCAACTTCCGTGGTGGTGGTCAATTGACCACCGGCCTGCATGCCGGTGATCAGCAGTGGCTTGAGGTTGGCACGGGCCGCATACACCGCAGCGCTGTAACCGGCGGGGCCGGAACCGAGAATAATCACTCGCGAATGACGCACTTCAGACATGACCTGCTCCTGTTGACCGGACCTGGCGGACCGGGACGCCGGGTGAGCGGCGCGAATAAAAAGGGACTGTTGACGCACTTGGGGAAGGCTTTGGTTCGACAGTCCTGAAAAAAGAATGGGTGCAGCGTATCGAGGGAGCGAAGATTAAGGAAATACGGTTTAACAATCCAGCTCATAGGTGAGCTCTATCCAGACCGGTCAGCTCAATAAACTCGGCAAACGTTGTTACACGCCATGTCGATGCTTTCCCGAGCCCGGCAAAGCCGGTATGGTCGGCGCGTTCATCTTCGCTCGGAGCCTCCTATGCCCGCCCCCGTCCTGTCCGGCCCGCAATATTTGCAAGAAGGCCTCAAACTGGTCTTAAGCCCGGGTCTGCGATTGTTTGTGCTATTGCCATTGATGATCAACCTGGTGCTGTTCGTCGGATTGATCTACCTGGCCGGCCACCAGTTCAGCCTGTGGGTCGACACGCTGATGCCGTCGTTGCCGGATTGGCTGAGCTTTCTCAACTATGTCCTGTGGCCGCTGTTCGTGGTGCTCGTGGTGCTGATGGTGTTTTTCACCTTCACCATGCTTGCCAATATCATCGCCGCGCCGTTCAACGGTTTTCTCGCGGAGAAAGTCGAAGTGGTGATCCGTGGCAGCGACGATTTCCCGGCCTTCAGTTGGGCCGAGTTGATCGCCATGATCCCGCGCACCCTGGCCCGGGAGGCACGCAAGCTCGGCTATTTCCTGCCTCGCGCCCTGGGCCTGCTGGTGCTGTCCTTCATTCCGGTGATCAATATCGTGGCCGCGCCGTTGTGGCTGCTGTTCGGGGTGTGGATGATGGCGATCCAGTACATCGACTACCCGGCGGACAACCACAAGCTGGGCTGGAACGAAATGCTCGCCTGGCTGCGGGAAAAACGCTGGCAGAGCCTGGGCTTTGGTGGCAGCGTGTACCTGGTGCTGCTGATCCCGGTGGTCAACATCCTGATGATGCCGGCGGCGGTGGCCGGGGCGACCTTGTTCTGGGTCCGCGAGCAAGGCGCCGAGACCGCGTTGGCCCGGCAAGGCTGACCGGTCACAAATCCATCATCCAAGCGTCATAATGGCGAAATGGCCCCGGTCGACACTGGGGTCATGATCACACACCTGCATATCACCCTCATCACCGAAACCTTCCCGCCGGAAATCAATGGCGTGGCCAATACCCTGGGCCGCCTGTGCGACGGCTTGCGCGCCCGCGGGCATCAGGTGGAATTGATACGGCCCCGTCAGGCTGGCGACCAGCGCCAGGCCAGTGACGAGCAGTTGTTGCTGTGCCGCGGCTGGCCGTTACCGGGGTATCCGGGCTTGCAGTGGGGCCAGGCTTCGATGCACAAGCTGCTGCGGCGCTGGAAACGTCATCGTCCGGACGTGCTGTACATCGCCACGGAAGGGCCGCTGGGTTTATCGGCATTGCGAGCGGCGCGGCGCCTGGGCATCTCGGTGGTCAGTGGCTTCCACACCAATTTCCAGCAATATACCCAACAGTATGGCCTCGGGTTATTGAGTCGCGCGCTCACCCATTACCTGCGTTGGTTCCACAACCGTTCCAGCCTGACCCTGGTGCCGAGCCTCAGTCAGCGCATGGAGCTGGAACGCCGGCATTTCGAGCGCGTGGCGCTGTTGTCCCGCGGTGTGGACAGCCAACTGTTCCACCCGATCAAACGCTCGACAACCTTGCGTGAGGCCTGGGGCTTGGGCGACGACGATATTGCACTGATCCATGTCGGGCGTCTGGCGCCGGAAAAGAACCTGAACTTGCTCAAACGCAGTTTCAAAACACTGTGCAGCGCTTTCCCGGAACGGCGGCTGAAACTGGTGGTGGTCGGTGACGGTCCACAACGAGCCACGCTGGAACAGGAACTGCCCGAAGCGATTTTTTGTGGGGCCCAGCGTGGCGAGTCGTTGGCCAGCCATTATGCGTCCGGGGATGTATTCGTCTTTCCGAGCCTGACCGAAACCTTCGGCAATGTCGTGCTGGAAGCACTGGCATCCGGGTTAGGTGTGGTGGCCTACGATCAGGCCGCCGCGGCACAACACATCCGCCATGGTCATAACGGCGTGCTGGCCATGCCGGGGGATGAAGAGGCATTCTGCGACGCGGCCCGGTGGCTGCTGGAGGAGCGTGAAACCTTGCGTTGCGTGCGGCTCAATGCGCGCCAGCATGCCAGTCGCCAGGGCTGGCCATCGGTGATCGAGCAGTTCGAGACGCAGTTGCGCGGGGTTTGTCAGATCGAGTCATCGTTGCCCCAGGTGGTCTCGCCGCGCTGAAAAGCATCGCGGGCAAGCCTGGCTCCCACAGAGTTATCAGTCGCTCACATATAGTGTGCTCACTGAAGATAGTGTGGGAGCAAGGCTTGCCCGCGATGAGGCCCTACAAGGCCGCTTAAACCAGCGTCATCAACGCCTCACGGCTGAACGGCAAGATCTCCTGCTCGCGCCCTTCACGCACTTTTTGCGCCCAATCCGGGTCCACCAGCAGCGCACGTCCCACCGCCACCAGGTCGAACTCATCATTATTCAGGCGCTCCAGCAGTTTCTCCAGACTGGCCGGCTGCGCGACTTTGTCGGTGTTGACCATAAATTGCAGGAACTCGCCATCCAGGCCAACGCTGCCGACGGTGATGGTTGGCTTGCCGGTGAGGGTGCGGGTCCAGCCCGCCAGGTTCAGCTCGGAACCTTCGAATTCAGGTTCCCAGAAACGACGTGTCGAGCAGTGAAAAATATCCACACCGGCTTCGGCCAACGGTTTGAGGAATTCGCCCAGGGCTTCTGGTGTTTGCACCAGGCGCGCGGTGTAATCCTGCTGCTTCCATTGGGAGAAACGGAAGATGATCGGGAACCCTTCGCCCACCGCCGCACGCACGGCGCGGATCAGTTCGATGGCGAAGCGCGAACGGTTGGCCAGATTTCCACCGTAACCGTCGGTGCGCTGGTTGCTGCCCTCCCAGAAGAACTGGTCCACCAGGTAGCCATGGGCGCCGTGAATTTCCACGCCGTCCATGCCGATGCTCTGGGCATCTTTCGCCGCCTGGGCGAACGCTGCGATGACTTCGTCGATATCCGCTTGGGTCATGCCGTGAACCACGACCTGGCCGTCCTTGAGTTTTTCCGACGGGCCATAGCCCGGCACGCTGGCGTCCGGCTCGGTCCCCAATTTCCGCACGTTACCGACATGCCAGAGCTGCGGGACGATCTTGCCGCCTTCGGCATGCACTGCATCAACCACTTGCTTCCAGCCGGCCAGCGCGGCATCGCCGTAAAAATGTGGCACGTTCGGATAACCGTTGGAGGCCTTGTGGCCGATGGTCGTACCTTCGGTGATGATCAGACCGACGCCAGCCGCCGCACGACGGCGGTAATACTCCACGACCTTGGCGTTCGGCACGCCGCCTGGGGAAAAGGAGCGAGTCATCGGCGCCATCACTACCCGGGTCGGCAGCTCCAGTGCACCGAGATGAAAGGGTTTGAACAAAGCTTTTACAGGCATGGGACACTCCACGGAAACAGGGTCGCAGGTCGAATATGACAGCGATAATATGGCCCATGGAGAGCATTGGGTAGCACTATTGATTTGAATGATTGAGGATCAAAAGGATGCCCGCAAGAGTGTGCCCAAACTCGCCACAGGGCGGTTGCTCCAGAGGTTCAGCCCAAGGCTTTTTCGATAGCCTGGATCACGGCCGGATCATCCGGCGTCGTGCGCGGTGAGAAACGCGCCAGCACCCGACCGTCCTTGCCCAGCAGGAATTTCTCGAAGTTCCAGGTGATGTCCCCGGGAAACTCGGCCCCCTCGCCCGCCAGCAGCCGGTACAACTGATGACGGTCAGGCCCGTTCACTTCCAGCTTGCTGGACAACGGGAACGTCACACCATAATTGAGGCTGCAGAAATCCTGGATTTCCTGTTCCGTCCCCGGTTCCTGTCCGGCGAACTGATTACAAGGCAGGCCCAGCACACAGAAGCCCTTGGCGTTGTATTGCTGATAGAGGTTTTCCAACGCAGCGTACTGAGGTGTCAGGCCACATTTGGAGGCGACATTGACCACCAGCACGACTTGCCCCTTGAACGGCGCCAGATCAAGCTCCTGACCATCCAGGGCTTTAAGTTTAAGGTCGTGAAAAGCACTCATGACGAACTCCAGGGTTTACGGATCTTTTCGAACAGCCATGGGGCGATGCTAGCAGCAACCTACTAAAAAGGCGCCGTCAGGCGCCTTTCCAGTTCACTTGAGCGTAGCGCACAAATCAGTGGTGATGACCACCTTCGCCATGGACGTGACCATGAGCGATTTCTTCCTGGCTGGCTTCACGAATGTCGACAATCTTGACCTGGAAGTTCAAGCGTTGACCGGCCAGTGGGTGGTTGCCGTCAACGGTGACGTCATCGCCTTCCAGATCGCGGATGGTGACGATCTGCATCTGGCCATCGGGCGCCGAGGCGTGAAACTGCATGCCCACTTCCAGCTCATCCACGCCTTCGAACATGCTGCGACTCAGGGTGCTGACCAGCTCGGCGGAGTATTCGCCATAAGCATCTTCCGGCTCAACGGTAACGTTCAGCTCGTCACCGGAAGTTTTGCCTTCCAGGGCTTTTTCCAACCCCTGGATGATGTTGCCTGCGCCATGCAGGTAGACCAGCGGAGCGCCGCCGGCAGAGCTGTCGATGACCTCACCAGCGTCGTTGGTCAGGGTATAGTCGATGGAGACAGCCTTATTGGCGGCGATCAGCATGGGGCGAGACCTTTTGCATAAGAATGAAGAACGGACAAGTCTAAACAAGGATTTGCCCGAAAGCGAACGGAACCCGGACAAACGGCCCTGCTCGAACAGACCAACGGTCACAGGTTTCCATAAGGATGAGGACGGGCACTGGGTGGTCGAGCTGTCCTGCGGCCATACCCAGCACCTGCGCCACCAGCCACCGTGGCAATCACGCAACTGGGTGCTGGATCCTGTCCAACGTACTGAAAAAATTGGCCAGTCCTTTAACTGCGGCTGGTGCGCACAGGCCCCGGTTAGCGATAACCTTGGCGCCTGAATTGACGGTAGACGGCAGTTATAGCCTCGCCTTTGCCATGCACCTTTAGAGAATCCGCATGCAAACTTTTTTTATCGCGCCCACCGATTTTGGTGTGGGTCTGACCTCCATCAGCCTCGGGCTGGTGCGCACACTCGAACGGGCCGGGCTGAAAGTCGGTTTTTTCAAGCCCATCGCCCAGCCCCATCCCGGCGATACCGGGCCGGAACGCTCCACCGAACTGGTGGCCCGCACCCATGGCCTCAAGCCGCCACAGCCCCTGGGCCTGGCACACGTCGAACGCATGCTTGGCGACGGCCAGCTCGATGAGCTGCTGGAAGAAATCATCACCCTCTACCAGCAGGCCGCCATCGGCAAGGACGTGCTGGTCGTCGAAGGCATGGTTCCGACCCGCAATGCCAGCTATGCCGCGCGGGTCAACCTGCACCTGGCCAAGAGTCTGGACGCCGAGGTCATCCTGGTGTCGGCGCCGGAGAACGAAGTGCTGACCGAGCTTTCCGGTCGCGTCGAGCTGCAGGCGCAACTGTTCGGCGGGCCGAAAGACCCGAAAGTCCTCGGCGTGATCCTGAACAAAGTCCACACCGAGGAAAGCATGGAGGTCTTCTCCGCGCGGCTCAAGGAGCACTCGCCGCTGTTGCGCAGCGGCGATTTCCGCCTGCTGGGTTGCATCCCGTTCCGCCCCGAACTCAACGCCCCGCGCACCCGCGACGTGGCCGACTTGATGGGCGCGCAGGTGCTCAATGCCGGCGATTACGAAACCCGGCGCATGAGCAACATCATCATTTGCGCCCGCACCATGCGCAACACCGTGGAGCTGCTTAAACCCGGCGTGCTGGTGGTGACCCCTGGTGATCGCGACGACATCATCCTGGCCGTGAGCCTGGCAGCGCTTAACGGCGTACCGTTGGCCGGCCTGCTGCTGACCAGCGACACCCTGCCCGACCCGCGCATCATGGACCTGTGTCGAGGCGCCTTGCAGGCGGGCCTTCCGGTGCTGTCGGTCAGTACCGGGTCTTACGACACCGCTAACCTGCTCAATGGCTTGAACAAGGAAATTCCAATCGACGACCGCGAACGTGCGGAGATCATCACCGATTTCGTCGCCAGCCACCTGGATGCCAAGTGGCTGCATCAGCGTTGCGGTACGCCACGGGAAATGCGGTTGTCGCCGGCCGTGTTCCGCTATCAATTGATCCAGCGCGCCCAGGCCGCCGACAAACGCATTGTGCTGCCTGAGGGTAGCGAACCGCTGACCGTCCAGGCCGCTGCCATTTGCCAGGCCCGGGGCATCGCTCGCTGCGTGCTGCTGGCCAAACCGGCGGACGTCGAGGCAGTGGCTCGTGCCCAGGGCATCGAACTGCCGCCGGGGCTGGAGATCCTCGACCCGGATTCGATTCGCGAGCGTTACGTCGAACCAATGGTGCGGCTGCGCAAGAGTAAAAGCCTGAACGCGCCGATGGCCGAGCAGCAACTGGAAGACACCGTGGTGATTGGCACCATGATGCTGGCGCTCGATGAGGTCGACGGGCTGGTGTCCGGTGTTATCCACTCCACCGCCAACACCATCCGCCCGGCCTTGCAACTGATCAAGACCGCCCCGGGATGCTCGCTGGTGTCTTCAGTATTTTTCATGCTGTTTCCCGAAGAAGTGCTGGTCTATGGCGACTGTGTGATGAACCCGCACCCCAGCGCCGCGGAGCTGGCGGAGATTGCCCTGCAAAGCGCCGACTCGGCTGCCGCGTTCGGCATCACGCCACGGGTGGCAATGCTCAGTTATTCCAGCGGCGAGTCGGCCAGCGGTGAAGAGGTGGAGAAAGTCCGCGAAGCCACCCTGCTGGCCCACGAAGCGCAACACGGTTTGCTGATCGACGGGCCGCTGCAATACGACGCCGCCGCCAACGAAACCGTGGCCCGACAACTGGCACCCAATAGCCAGGTGGCCGGTCGGGCGACGGTGTTCATCTTCCCGGACCTGAACACCGGCAACACCACCCACAAGGCCGTGCAACGCAGCGCCGATTGCGTCAGCCTCGGGCCCATGCTGCAAGGCCTGCGCAAACCGGTGAACGACTTGCCCCGCGGCGCTCAGGTCGACGACATCGTGTACACCATCGCCCTGACCGCGATCCAGGCCGCCAACCGACCCATGGATATTTAAATGCTGGATTTCCTGCCTGCCCCCGTGCGCGGCGTCATTGCCTCGCTGCTGTTGGCGTTGAACACCATCGCCTGCTGCACACCGCTGTTCATCGTGGCAATCTTCAAACTGTTGCTGCCCTTCCCCGCCGCCCAGCGTTTCACCGACTGGCTGATGAGCCACATTCATGAAGCCTGGATCAGCAACAACAAGGCCTGGATGAACCTGCTGCGCCGCACCCGCTGGCACCTTAGCGGCCTGGAAGACCTGGACTACCAGCATTCGTACCTGATCACCAGCAACCACCAGAGTTGGGTCGACATCATGGTGTTGCAATACGTGCTGAACCGGCGCATCCGTCCATTGAAGTTCTTTCTCAAGCAGGAACTGATCTGGGTGCCGGTGATCGGCCTGGCCTGGTGGGCCCTGGGGTTCCCGTTCATGAAGCGCTACTCCAAGGCTTACCTGGAGAAATACCCGGAGAAGAAAGGCAAGGACCTGGAAACCACTCGCAAGACCTGCGCGAAATTTCGCAACAACCCTGTGGGCATCTTCAACTTCGTCGAAGGCACGCGCTTCACCGAAGGCAAGCATGCCCAGCAACAGTCACCGTTTCGCTACCTGCTCAAGCCCAAAGCCGGGGGCATCGCATTTGTGCTCGACGCGATGGGCGAACAGCTGGAGTCGATCATCAACGTGACCATCCACTATCCAGGCGACCGACCGGGGTACTGGGATTTGCTCTGCGGCAAGGTTGACGAAGTGGTGGTGCATTTTCAGGAGTTGAAAATCCCGCCGCAGTTCATCGGCAGAAACTACGACCAGGACGGCGCCTATCGCCTGGAGTTCCAGGGCTGGATCAACCAGTTGTGGCAGGACAAGGACGCGTTGCTTGAGCAGATGCATCGCGAGTATCCAGACCATCACTAACTCCCCCTGTGGGAGCGGGCTTGCTCGCGAAGGCGGAGTGTCAGACAGCATATTTGTTAGCTGATACACCGCCTTCGCGAGCAAGCCCGCTCCCACAGTTGACCGAGTTGAGCTCCAGATAAACAAAAAGCCCGCAGACGATCACTCATCTGCGGGCTTTTTCTTGTCGCTTGAAGCTAGAAGCTTGCAGCGGCGTTCCTTAGATCGCCCCACGCTTGCGCAGCAGATCCAGCACTTGCTTGACGCTCTCTTCCAACGACAGCGCCTGGGTGTCGATCACCAGATCGGCGTCCAGCGGCACGTCATACGGGAAAGACTCACCGGGGATGTTGTCGCCGGCAGCAGCGTACAGGCCTTGCGGATCACGCTGGGCGCAGACGATTGGCGAGGCCTGGACATAGACCGTCAGCAGACGTTCCTTGCCGATCAGGTCTTTGGCCTGCTCGCGCCCTTCTGCATTCGGCGCGACGAACGCGGCGAGGGTCAGCAGCCCGGCTTCGTTGAACTGGCGGGCGACATGAGCCGCCCGACGCCAGTTTTCAGTACGCCCGGCACGGTCCTGCGGCAAGCCCTTGTTCAAGTCATGACGCAGGTTCTGGCCATCGAGCACGAAGACCGCACGGCCCATGTCGAACAGTTTGCGTTCCACCGCATAGGCCAGCGTGCTTTTGCCAGCGCCCGACAGGCCGCTGAACAGCACCGTGGCCGGTTGCTGGCCGAAGCGCTGGGCGCGTTCTTCCACCGACACGTGGGCCAGTTTGCCGTGATGGGTACTGTGGCCGTGGGCCAAAGGCTGGGCCACGATCATGCCGGCGCCCACCGTGCCATTAGTCAGGCGATCGATGATGATGAACGCGCCGGTGGTGCGATTGCTCTCGTAACCATCCAGGGCGATCGGCGCATCCAGGGCGATCTTCACCTTGCCAATTTCGTTGAGCTGCAACGCGCTGGCCGGGCCTTCTTCCAAGGTATTCACGTCGACCTTGTTAACAATGCTGGCAATCGAGCCCGGTACGTAACTGGTGGCGCGCTTGATGTCGTATTTCTTGCCCGGCAGCATGGGCTCTTCGGCCATCCACACCAGCATCGCTTCGAAGCTGTCGGTGACCGGCGGCACGCTGTCGGCATGCACCAGCAGGTCGCCACGGGAGATGTCGATCTCGTCTTCCATGGTCAGCGTCACGGCCTGGCCAGGGCCGGCGTGTTCCAGCTCGCCTTCGAAGGTGACGATGGATTTAACGCGGCTGCTCTTGCCCGAAGGCAGCACCACCACTTCGTCGCCCTTGTGCACGATGCCGCTGGCCAGGGTGCCGGCAAAACCGCGGAAGTTCAGGTTCGGACGATTGACGTACTGCACCGGGAAACGCAGGTCGGTGAAGTTACGGTCACCCGCCACTTCCACGGTCTCGAGGATTTCCATCAGCGACTGGCCGGTGTACCACGGCGAGCGCTCGGACCTGTTCACCACGTTGTCGCCTTTGAGGGCCGACATCGGCACAAAGTGCATGCTGGTGGGCTTCATCTTCAAGCCTTCGGCGAACTTCAGGTAGTCGGCCTTGATCGACTCGAACACGCCTTGGTCAAAGTCCTTGAGGTCCATCTTGTTGATGGCCACGACGATGTGCTTGATGCCCAGCAACGAGGCGATGAAGCTGTGGCGACGGGTCTGGGTCTGCACGCCGTAGCGGGCATCCACCAGAATGATCGCCAGGTCACAGGTGGAAGCACCGGTGGCCATGTTGCGGGTGTACTGCTCATGGCCGGGGGTGTCGGCGATGACGAACTTGCGCTTGGCCGTGGAGAAATAGCGGTACGCAACATCGATGGTGATGCCTTGCTCGCGCTCAGCCTGCAGGCCGTCGACCAGCAGCGCCAGGTCGATGTCATCACCGGTGGTGCCGACTTTCTTCGAATCGCGGGTGATAGCTTCCAGGTGATCTTCGTAGATCATCTTGGAGTCGTGCAGCAAGCGCCCGATCAGGGTGCTCTTGCCGTCGTCGACGTTACCGCAGGTCAAAAAACGCAGCAGCTCTTTGCGCTCGTGCTGGCCCAGGTAAGCGAGGATGTCCTCGCTGATCAAATCAGATTGATGCGACATGACAGCCCCTTAGAAATAACCTTGACGTTTCTTATCTTCCATCGAGCCTGCGCCATCGTGGTCGATGACCCGGCCCTGGCGCTCGGAAGTTCGCGTCAGGAGCATTTCCTGAATGATGTCCGTCAGGCTTTCGGCCTCGGACTCCACCGCGCCCGTCAACGGGTAGCAGCCAAGGGTACGGAAACGCACTTTCTTTTTGACGATACGGGCTTTGTCTTCATCGGACAGGTGCTCGAGGATGCGCTCGTCGTCAATCATGATCAGCGTGCCGTTCTTCTCGATCACTTCACGCTCGGCGGCGAAGTACAGCGGCACGATCGGGATGCCTTCGAGGTAGATGTATTGCCAGATATCCAATTCGGTCCAGTTCGACAGGGGGAATACCCGGATCGACTCGCCCTTGTTGACCTTGCCGTTGTAGACGTTCCACAGCTCCGGGCGCTGGTTCTTCGGATCCCAGCGATGCTTGCTGTCGCGGAACGAGTACACGCGCTCCTTGGCGCGGGATTTCTCTTCATCGCGGCGGGCACCACCAAAAGCGGCGTCGAAACCATGCTTGTCCAAAGCCTGTTTCAGGCCTTCGGTCTTCATGATGTCGGTGTGCTTGGCACTACCGTGAGTAAACGGGTTGATACCTTGCGCCACGCCGTCCGGGTTCACGTGAGTGATCAGGTCCAGGCCCAGTTCTTCAACCATGCGGTCGCGGAACTTGTACATTTCCTGGAATTTCCAGCGGGTGTCGACATGCATCACCGGAAACGGCAGCTTGCCGGGGAAAAACGCCTTGCGTGCCAGGTGCAGCATCACGGCGGAGTCTTTACCGATGGAGTACAGCATCACCGGGTTATCGAACTCGGCGGCCACCTCGCGGATGATGTGGATGCTTTCCGCCTCCAGCTGTTTCAGATGCGTCAGTTTGTCGACCATGGCTACTCACGAAAACTTTCTTATGAACGGCCAGCGGGCCGTGTTCGAGCGGGGAATCCTAGCACAGCAACCTCTTCTAATCAGGGCGCCAACTAGATCGAAACAGCATATGGATATGCCTGGGGGTTCGGGCATTGCGGTGGACTCTGTGGGAGCCTCTGTGGGAGCCTCTGTGGGAGCAAAGCTTGCTCGCGATAGCGGTGTTGCATGTGCCGACGTCATCGCGAGCAAGCTTTGCTTCCACAGACCCGCTCCCGCATTCAGTTCAGCGTTAGTCAGATCGGATTCGGGCAATCAATGAAGATGTGTTCCAAGGCAAAGCGCCGCGCCAGGTAATCGCCCAGCGCCTGCACACCGTAGCGTTCGGTCGCATGGTGCCCGGCGGCGATGAAGCTGATGCCGTTTTCCCGGGCGCTGTGGAAAGTCTGCTCGGACGCTTCGCCGCTGAGGTACAGATCAACCCCAGCCAGCACTGCCTGATCGATGTAGCCCTGGCCCCCGCCGGTGCACCAGCCGACCCGGCGGATCATCTGCTCGCCTTCGATCAGTAAAGGCTCGCGGCCCATGACTTCCTGCACTTTACGGGCGAAGTCCCGAGGTGTCATCGCTTCGGACAAGGAACCCACCAGGCCGACGACCTTGGGGTTGTCCGGGTCCAGCGGCCCCTCGACGGTGATGTCCAACTGGCGGGCCAATTGCACGTTATTGCCCACCTCGGCATGCAGATCCAGCGGCAAGTGATAGGCCAGCAGGCTGATATCGTGCTTGAGCAGGGTTTTAAGGCGACGCTGCTTCATGCCGGTGACGCACGGATTTTCGCCTTTCCAGAAATACCCGTGATGCACCAGCACCAGATCAGCGTCAGCCTCCACTGCAGCATCGAGCAACGCCTGGCTGGCAGTCACGCCGCTGACAATGCGCGTCACCTGAGGGGCGCCTTCGACCTGCAAACCGTTGGGGCAGTAATCGGCAATCCTGGCGGCGGCCAGATAACGATCCGCTTCTTCTACCAGGGTGTTCAGGGCTACGGCCATGAAAAGACTCCTAAATATCCCGTTCAGAGGCGCGCGCGGCCTCGTATAATGCGCGACATTATGGGCGGTCTCACTCCGCCTGCAACCTTTGTAGGACGTGCTTAATGCTCAAGGCGCTGCGTTTTTCCGGCTGGCCTCTGTTGGCCGGCGTGCTTGTCGCTCTACTGATTATCCAGCGTTATCCGGAGTGGGTCGGCCTGCCGAGCCTGGACGTCAATCTGCAGCAAGCGCCACAGACCAAGGCGCTGCAGCAGGGGCCGGTGTCCTATGCCGATGCCGTGACAACCGCCGCACCGGCCGTGGTCAATCTGTACACCACCAAGGTCGTCAACAAATCCAACCATCCACTGTTCGAAGACCCGCAGTTCCGGCGCTTCTTCGGTGACAACTCACCCAAGCAGAAACGCATGGAGTCGAGCCTGGGGTCGGGCGTGATCATGAGCCCCGAAGGTTATATCCTGACCAACAACCACGTCACCAGCGGTGCCGACCAGATCGTGGTGGCCCTCAAGGATGGTCGCGAAACCCTGGCCCGGGTGATCGGCAGCGACCCGGAAACCGACCTCGCGGTGCTGAAAATCGACCTGAAGAACCTGCCGGCCATCACCATCGGGCGTTCGGACAGCATCCGCATTGGCGATGTCGCCCTGGCCATCGGCAACCCCTTCGGCGTGGGCCAGACCGTGACCATGGGCATCATCAGCGCCACTGGGCGCAATCAATTGGGCCTGAACAATTACGAAGACTTCATCCAGACCGATGCCGCGATCAACCCCGGCAACTCGGGCGGCGCGCTGGTGGATGCCAACGGAAACCTTACCGGGATCAACACCGCAATCTTCTCCAAATCCGGCGGCAGCCAGGGCATCGGTTTTGCGATTCCGGTGAAACTGGCGATGGAAGTGATGAAGTCCATCATCGAACATGGCCAGGTGATTCGTGGCTGGCTGGGTATTGAAGTCCAGCCGCTGTCCCAGGAGCTGGCGGAATCTTTCGGCCTGTCCGGGCGTCCCGGGATCGTGGTGGCAGGCATATTCCGCGATGGCCCGGCCCAGAAGGCAGGCCTGCAACTGGGCGATGTGATCCTGAACATCGACGGCGAACCGGCCGGCGACGGTCGCCGCTCGATGAACCAGGTGGCGCGGATCAAGCCCACCGACAAAGTCACCATCCAAGTGATGCGCAACGGCAAGGAGCTCAAGCTCACCGCTGAAATCGGTTTGCGCCCACCGCCGGCACCGGTGGTGCTCAAGGAAGAAGAGTAACTGCGCGATAGGAACGGCTTGCCGGCCAAAAGTCCCTTGTGGCGAGGGGATTTAGCGCAGCGTCGCAGACGCGGCGGCCACTCCCTCGCCACAAAAAACGTGTTCGCCTCGATTATTTTAGTAAGTCAGCAATAGCATAAATTCTCATTGGTAGTGTTATATTGTTTCAATTCTTGGAATTGGAACAACATAACATGTCATCTCTAAAACGGATTTCCCTCGCCAGCCTGGCCTTGGGTCTGCTGGGTGACCCGGTAATCGCCGAGGAAATCCAGCCGATGGAACTGGACGCCATCAATGTCTCTGCCGACTACGAATCCCCTACCGGTCCCGTAACGGGCTATCGCGCCACTCGCTCCGCCAGCGCCACCAAAACCGACACCGCCCTGCGGGACATCCCGCAATCGATCAGCGTGATTCCCGCCAGCGTCCTCAAGGACCTGGGCAGCACCAACGTTGAACGGGCCCTGGAATATGCTGGCGGCGTGTCCAAGCAAAACAACTTCGGCGGCCTGACACTCTACGAATACAGCGTGCGTGGCTTTACCACTTCGGAATTCTACAAGGACGGCTTTAGCGCCAACCGCGGTTATCCGAGTACCCCGGACGCGGCCAGCATTGAGCGCATCGAGGTGCTCAAAGGTCCGGCGGCCAGCCTTTACGGGCGCGGCGACCCCGGCGGCACCGTGAACATCGTCACCAAGAAACCCCAGCCCGAAGCCTTCACCACCCTGCAAACCAGCGCCGGTAGCTGGGATCGCTACCGCACCGCGCTGGACATCAACACGCCTCTGGACGCCGAAGGCAACCTGCTGTCGCGGGTCAACCTGGCGGTCGAGGACAATCATAGCTTTCGCGATCACGTCCAGAGCAAGCGCGTCTTCGTTGCCCCCTCCCTTAACTGGCAGCTGAGCCCCGACACGCGCCTGCTGCTGGAAAGCGAAATCGTGCGCCACAGTTCAACGTTCGATCGCGGCATCGTTGCGCCGAACAACCGTTGGAGCGGGGTTTCCCGCTCGACCTTCCTGGGCGAACCCAACGACGGCGACATCGACAACCACAACAACATGCTCCAGGCCGCCCTCGAACATCAGCTTAACGACGCCTGGCAATTGCGCCTGGCCAGCCATTACAAGCAGGGCGAACTCTGGGGATTCGCCTCAGAAGCGCGGCCGCTGAACGCCGACGGTCGTACGGTGAACCGCCGCTACCGCGAGCGCGACAACAATTGGCACGACAGCATTACCCAGCTTGAATTACGCGGGCTGCTCGACCTCGGTCCTTGGCAGCACGAACTGTTGATCGGTACCGAATACGAGGACTATCGCAAGAACGAGCGCGTGACCACGATCAATGGCGGCAGTTACCCCATCGACATCTATCAGCCGGTCTACGGCCAGCCGAAACCCGCCGGTGAGCGTATCGGCAGCGACTTCTTCGAGCGTGTACAAAGTCGCGCGCTAAACCTTCAGGACCAGATCGTCTTCACCGACAAGCTGCGGGGGATGATCGGTATGCGTTATGAGCATTTCGAGCAGAGCATTGACGATCACACCACGCAGCTCACCAGCCGCCAACGTCATGACGCCTTCACCCAGCGGGCCGGCCTGCTGTATCAACTGACACCCGAGGTCGGGTTGTTCGCTAATGCCTCCACCTCGTTCAAGCCCAACAATGGCCTGGATGCCGGTGGCAAGACCTTCGACCCGGAGGAAGGCGTTGGCTATGAAGTCGGAATCAAGAGCGAGCTATTCGACGACCGCCTGAGCACCACCCTGGCAGCATTCCATATAGAGAAGCAAAACGTCCTGGCGTTGGACCCGGGGACTGACGCCAGCCGCGCCATGGGCAAGGCCCGCAGTCAGGGGTTCGACCTGCAGGTCACCGGACAGGTGACTGACGCCATCCGGGTGATCGGCGCCTTCGCCTACATCGATGCCGAGGTGACCAAGGGTGACGAAACCATTCCCACCGGCAGCCGGATCCTTGGCGTCGCCAAGCGCAGCGGCAGTCTGCTGGGCGTCTACGAATTTCAGGACGGACACCTGCGCGGTTCCGACGTTGGTGCAGCATTCACATACGTCGGGGACCGCTCGGGCGAAGCCGGCAGCGATTTTCAACTGCCGGCCTACCACACAGTGGATCTGCTGGCCCATTACAAGGCCAGCGACAACGTCACCGTGGGCCTGAACCTGAATAACGTCTTCGACGAAAAATATTACGAGCGCTCGTACAGCAACTACTGGGTCAACCCCGGCGAGCCGCGCAACTTCACCGTCAGCCTCACCCTTGATCTGTAAAAAGGAAAGTCAATGAAATACCCCAAGACCTTCGCCCTCCTCAGCCTGTTCCTGGCCACACAAGCCTCGGCCCATGGCCTGTGGACCGAACAACGGCGCGGCAACATCGAAGTGATCTACGGCCACGGCGCCGAAGACAATGCCTTCAAGGCGCAGAAAATCAGCGGTGCCTGGGCCTATGACCTGGGCGGCAAGATGATCCCGGTCACCGTCGAACGCCTGCCCGACCATGCTCGCCTGCAACCCCTCAAGCCACCGGCCGTGATGGCCGTGGAACTGGACAACGGCATGTGGTCCCAGACCGCCGACAAGAAATGGATCAACGAAGGCCGCAGCAAGGTGCCCGGGGCGATTGAATCGACCCACACCTTCAAATACAGCCTGGCGATCTACGAGCCGGGGGCGAAGTTACCGAAACTCGATCAGGTCAAGTTCCTGATCCTGCCGGAAGTCGACCCGCTGACCGTAGGCCCGGGCCAGTCATTGCCGGTGCGGGTGCTGCTGGACGGCAAACCGGCGGCCGGCGTGAAGCTGGTGGGTGATTACCGCAGCGCGCCCGATACCGTCTCAACAGAAACCGACGCCGAAGGCCGGGCCAAGGTGCTGGTGCGTAACGAGGGGTTGAATGTGATCGCCGCGCAGATGGAAATCGCGCTCAAGGACGATAAGGACGTAGCGACGCGGGGGGTGTTTACTTCGCTGACATTCCTCGGTGAAGAGCATCACGAGTAACCCAGACTAATAGACACATTAATCAGTCGGAAAGATTGACCTGTGGGAAAGATTGACCTGTGGGAGCAAGGCTTGCCCGCGATAGCGGTAGCTCAGGCAACATTTAAGTTGACTGGCACTGCGCCATCGCGGGCAAGCCTTGCTCCCACAGGGATTTTCACCGGGCTTTTAGAGCTCACCCAGGGCTTCGATCAGCGCCTGGTTCTGCTCCGGCGTGCCAATGCTGATCCGCAGGAACTGGGCAATCCGTTCCTGCTTG
Organism: Pseudomonas hefeiensis; assembly: GCF_030687835.1. Taxonomy (NCBI): domain Bacteria; kingdom Pseudomonadati; phylum Pseudomonadota; class Gammaproteobacteria; order Pseudomonadales; family Pseudomonadaceae; genus Pseudomonas; species Pseudomonas hefeiensis. The sequence goes on along the minus strand of NZ_CP117449.1, from coordinate 1,054,985 downwards.
AAGTGCCGCACGATCACGCCTTGCTCGCGCAATTTCACCGCCAGCCCTGCCGCATCGTGCCGGGGGTGACGGACGAAGATGAAGTTGGCCGCCGAAGGCAACACTTCAAAACCCTTGGCCTGCAGTTGCGCCACCACCCATTCGCGGTGCTCGATGACCAACCGGCAGGTCTGTTCAAAATGCTCTCGATCATCGAACGCCGCCGCGCCGCCGACATTCGCCAGGCGATCCAACGGGTAGGAGTTGAAGCTGTTCTTGATCCGCTCCAGCGCTTCGATCAGATCCGGATGGCCCACCGCCAGGCCCACTCGCAACCCGGCCAATGAACGGGACTTGGACAAGGTCTGGGTGACCAGCAGGTTCGGGTAGCGGTCCACCAGACTGATGGCAGTCTCGCCACCGAAGTCGATATAGGCCTCATCGACCACCACCACCGAGTCCGGACTGGCTTTAAGGATCTGCTCGACCGCCTCCAGGGCCAACAGGCAACCGGTTGGGGCATTCGGGTTGGGGAAGATGATCCCCCCATTTGGTTTGGCATAGTCCGCCGGATCGATTCGGAACTGCGCGTCCAGCGGCACTGCATCGAACCGGATGCCGTACAGCCCGCAATAGACCGGATAAAAGCTGTAACTGATGTCCGGGAACAACAGCGGCTGATCGTGTTGCAGCAGCCCGTGGAAAATGTGCGCCAGCACTTCGTCCGAACCGTTGCCCAGGAACACTTGATTGCCCTGCACACCGTAATAGCGGGCCACGGCGTTCTTCAGCAGATCGCTGTTGGGGTCCGGGTACAGGCGCAGGTTATCGTTCAGCTCGGTTTGCATCGCCGCCAGGGCCTTGGGCGAAGGGCCGTAGGGATTTTCGTTGGTGTTGAGCTTGACCAGGCGGGTCAGCTTCGGCTGTTCGCCCGGCACGTAAGGCACCAGGTTCTTGACGAACGGGCTCCAGAATTTACTCATTTCAGTTTCCCCTGCCCTTCAATGGCGAGCTCATCAACAATGCGGTACTCGGCACTGCGGGCGTGGGCGCTCAGCGACTCGCCACGGGCCAGCACCGAAGCGGTCTTGCCCAGTTCGGACGCACCTTGCTCGGAGCAGAAGATGATCGACGAACGTTTCTGGAAGTCATACACCCCCAGTGGCGATGAGAAACGCGCCGTACCGGAAGTCGGCAACACGTGGTTGGGACCTGCGCAGTAGTCACCCAGGGCTTCGCTGGTGTGGCGGCCCATGAAGATCGCACCGGCGTGGCGGATCTGCGGCAACCAGGCCTGCGGATCAGCGACCGACAGCTCCAGGTGCTCAGGCGCGATGCGGTTGGCGACCTCAATGGCCTGATCCATGTCTTTGACCTTGATCAGCGCGCCGCGACCGTTGATCGAGGTGGTGATGATCTCGGCGCGGTCCATGGTCGGCAGCAGCTTGTCGATGCTGGCGGCAACCTTGTCGAGGAACTCGGCGTCCGGGCTGACCAGAATCGCCTGGGCGTCTTCGTCGTGCTCGGCCTGGGAAAACAGGTCCATGGCAATCCAGTCCGGGTCGGTCTGGCCGTCACACACCACCAGGATCTCCGACGGACCGGCGATCATATCGATACCGACCTGGCCGAACACGTGGCGCTTGGCGGTGGCGACATAGATGTTGCCCGGGCCGACCACCTTGTCGACCCGCGGCACGCTCTCGGTGCCATAGGCCAACGCGGCCACGGCCTGGGCGCCACCGATGGTGAACACCCGATCCACCCCGGCGATGCAGGCAGCGGCCAGCACCAGTTCATTGATTTCGCCGCGCGGGGTCGGCACCACCATGACCACTTCGGTCACGCCGGCGACCTTGGCCGGAATCGCATTCATCAGCACCGAGGACGGATACGATGCCTTGCCCCCCGGCACGTAGAGGCCGGCGCGGTCCAGCGGCGTGACCTTTTGGCCCAGCACCGTGCCGTCGGCTTCGGTGTAAGTCCAGGAGTCCTGTTTCTGTCTTTCGTGATAACTGCGCACCCGGGATGCGGCTTTTTCCAGGGCTTCGCGCTGCGGCACGGTGATCCGCGTCAGGGCCAGCTCCAGACGCTCGCGCGGCAGGATCAGATCAGCCATGGACGCCACCTGCAGGCCGTCGAATTTCTGGGTGAACTCCACCAACGCCTCATCACCACGCTCGCGCACGGCCTTGATGATGTCCAGCACCCGCTCGTTGACCGAGTCGTCAGACACACTTTCCCAGCTCAGCAGATGATCCAGATGATGTGCAAAATCCGGGTCGGCAGCATTGAGTCGGCGAATCGAAGTGGGAGCGGTCATAGCGAGGGCCTCATTAATGGCAAATGCTCAGGCGCCCTAAGCTACCAGTCCATTCGCGTGGGCACCTGAGAAAATTGGCTATGACACGGATAGACGGGCGCGACTCAAGGTCGCGCAGGTGAATCAGCCGCGGTGTCGCGATTCCACTGCCTTGCGCAGGGTATCGATCAGAGCCTGAATACGGGCGTGCTGCATTTTCATCGAAGCCTTGTTGACGATCAGCCGGGAGGTGATGTCGGCGATGAAATCCTGGGGTTCCAGGCCATTGGCCCGCAGGGTGTTGCCGGTGTCGACCACGTCGATGATCTTGTCCGCCAGACCGATCAGCGGCGCCAGTTCCATCGAACCGTACAACTTGATGATATCGACCTGACGGCCCTGCTCGGCGTAATAACGCTTGGCAATGTTGACGAACTTGGTCGCCACCCGCAAACGCCCCTTGGGCTCTGGCGCGCCGACTTTACCGGCGGTCATCAGTTTGCAGCGGGCGATCCGCAGGTCCAGGGGCTCGTACAGGCCCTGGCCGCCGTACTCCATCAGCACGTCCTTGCCCGCGACGCCCAGGTCGGCGGCGCCATGCTCAACGTAAGTCGGAACATCGGTGGCGCGCACGATCAGCAAGCGTACATCGGCTTGAGTCGTGGGGATGATCAGCTTGCGGCTCTTGTCCGGATTCTCGGTCGGCACGATGCCCGCTTCAGCCAGAAGCGGCAAGGTGTCGTCAAGGATGCGGCCCTTGGACAGTGCAATGGTCAACATGGGAAACGTCAGTCCTTATCAAGGTACTCATGCCCGGTCGCAAGCGGCGCCGGACACACATCGAGGGTGTTACCACCCTCGACCTGAAACGAAATCAACAGGCGCGTCCCTGCGCCCATGCAGCCGGACCTAGCCCGGTACGCGGCGGATCTTGGCGCCGAGCATCTGCAGTTTCTCTTCGATGCACTCATAACCACGGTCGATGTGGTAGATGCGATCGATCAGGGTGTCGCCTTCGGCGACCAGAGCCGAAATCACCAGGCTGGCCGAGGCCCGCAGGTCGGTGGCCATCACTGGCGCGCCCTTGAGTTTCTCGGTACCGGTCACAATGGCGGTGTTGCCTTCGACCTGGATCTTGGCACCCATGCGGTGCAGCTCGTACACGTGCATGAAACGGTTTTCGAAGATCGTCTCGATCACCGCACCGGTGCCTTCGGCAATGGCGTTGAGGGAGATGAACTGCGCCTGCATGTCGGTCGGGAACGCCGGGTACGGAGCGGTACGCACGTTGACGGCTTTAGGCCGCTTGCCGTGCATGTTCACTTCGATCCAGTCTTCGCCGCAGGTGACTTCGGCACCAGCTTCCTTGAGTTTCTCCAGGACGGCTTCAAGAATGGTCGGATCGGTGTCCTTGACCTTGACACGGCCACCGGTGACCGCAGCAGCCACCAGGTAGGTGCCGGTTTCGATCCGGTCCGGCATCACCTTATAAGTGGCCGAATGCAGGCGCTCGACGCCATCGATGGTGATGGTATCGGTGCCGGCACCGCTGATCTTGGCGCCCATGGCGATCAGGAAGTTCGCAAGGTCTACCACTTCAGGTTCACGGGCGGCGTTTTGCAGCACGCTACGGCCCTTGGCCAGTGCCGCGGCCATCATGATGTTCTCGGTGCCGGTCACGCTGACGGTATCGAAGAAGAAGTGCGCGCCACGCAGGCCGCCTTCAGGTGCCTTGGCCTTGATATAGCCGCCTTCGACATCGATGATCGCACCCATGGCTTCCAGGCCACGGATGTGCAGGTCCACCGGACGCGAGCCGATGGCGCAACCGCCGGGCAATGCGACTTCGGCTTCACCGAAACGGGCGACCATCGGTCCCAGTACCAGGATCGACGCACGCATGGTTTTCACCAGCTCGTACGGAGCGATCAGGGTCTTGATGGTACGCGGGTCGATTTCGACACTGAGCTTCTCGTCGATTACCGGTTCAATGCCCATGCGCCCGAACAGCTCGATCATCGTGGTGATGTCGTGCAGGTGCGGCAGGTTCGCCACGGTCACCGGGCCATCGCACAGCAACGTCGCGGCCAGGATCGGCAGGGCGGAGTTCTTTGCCCCGGAGATACGGATTTCGCCATCAAGACGAACGCCGCCGGTAATAATCAGTTTATCCATAAGAATCTCGACGCCCTTGGGCTCAGGTGCGCTCGGCCCAGGCCGCGCTGCTGAAAAATTTCATAGTGACCGCATGGATGCTGCCATCGGCGATCCACGGGTTCAAATGGGCATAGATGCTCTGCTGACGCTGGACTGGGCGTAACGCTGCCAGTTCATCGCTGAACACGTTCAGCTGAAAGTTGCAGCCTTCGCCCTCAACTTCAATGACAGTTCCGGGCAGCTTTCCTTCAAGGAAGCTCTTCACTTCTACGGCCTGCATGCTCAACCTCTATCGGCGCCCTGTGCGCACGGGTCGCACATCATACAAAAAAGCCCCGCGCCTGCGAACCCCGCGAAGCAGGACTCTGACGGGGGGGCTTTTTCAGAGATGTGGGTCAGGGGTGCACCAACAGCTCGGTCAATTCGCTGACCTGGGCTATTTCGCGCATGTCTTCGGGCATCCCACGGATGCTCCAGGTTTTTCCGGCAGCCTTGGCGTCACGCATGAAACACAGCAACAGCGACAGGCCGACACTGCTGGATTTCTGCACCGCCGAGCAATCAATGACCAACTCGGCGGTACCGGCCGACCTGATCAGCGCCTGGCCCTGCTTGCGCAAGGCCGGGCCGGTGCGGTAATCCAGCACGCCACTGATCAACAACTCGCCGGATTCGCCCAGACGAACGGCCGACTCACTCGCCAACTCACTCATTGCGCCTGCTTCTCTTGAGCATCCTGGGCAACTTCCTTGGCCTTGGCGACTTCACCGGCCCAACCATCGATGGTTTTGTCCAGATCGTTGCCGTTGTGCTGCATCGCATCAGCGAACTGATCGCGGAACAGCTTGCCGATGTTGATGCCATTGATGATCACGTTACGCACCTTCCACTCGCCGTTGATTTTCTCGAGTGTGTAGGACACAGGGTAGACCGCGCCGTTATTGCCCTTGACCTGCATGTCGACACTGGTGCGGTTGCCGCTTTCGTCCTTGGCCGGCGAAACGGTGATGCCCTGGTTGTTGTATTCGAGCAAGGCGTTGCCATAGAACTGCATCAGGCTGCGCTTGAAGTTTTCCTGGAACCGGGTCATCTGCGCAGGGGTTGCCTTGCGTGAGTACTTGACGGTCATGATGCTTCGGGAGATACCGTCGGCATCCACCACGGGGCCGACGATGCCGTTCAGCGCATCATAGAACGCACTCGGATCCTGTTTGTATTGCTCTTTGTTGGCGGCCAGGTCTGCCAGCAGCCGGCTCGTGGTGTCCTGGATGATTTCGTGGGCCGAAGGCGCGGCCATGGCGTTAGCCATCAACGGCAGCGCCGCGAGCAGCACCAACAGGCTACGTCGCAAGATAGAGATCATTCAAAAGCTCCTCATTTGGCGTCTTTGCTAACGGTATTGAGCAGGAATTTACCGATAAGGTCCTCAAGCACCAGTGACGACTGCGTATCGTGGATGGTCCCGCCGTCCTTGAGCAGGGCTTCTTCCCCGCCGACGCTGATACCGATGTATTTCTCGCCCAGCAGCCCAGCCGTGAGGATGGATGCAGTGGAGTCAGTCGGCAGGTTATCCACGCGCTTTTCCAGCTGCAGCGTCACCCGACCAGTGAAACTGTCGCGGTCCAGATCGATTGCCGTGACCTTGCCGATGGTTACACCAGCCATGGTCACCTTGGCTCTGACCGTCAAACCGGCGATATTGTCAAAATAAGCATAAAGTTTATAAGTATCGGTGCTCGCGGTCGGCGCCAGGCCACTGACCCGCAGGGCCAAGAGCAGCAAAGCCAGGATGCCAGCCAGCAAGAAAAGGCCGACACCGATTTCCAGGGTGCGGTTTTGCATCAGAAATCTCCAAACATCAAGGCGGTCAGAATAAAGTCAAGGCCCAGGACCGCCAGCGAGGCGTACACCACGGTCTTGGTTGTGGCACGGCTGATCCCCTCTGACGTGGGCTCACAGTCATAGCCTTGAAACACGGCGATCCAGGTCACCACGAAAGCGAATACGGCACTCTTGATGACGCCATTGAGCACGTCATCGAGGAAGTCGACGCTGTTCTGCATGTTGGACCAGTAGGAACCTTCGTAGACCCCCAGCCAGTCGACGGCCACCCACGAGCCGCCCCAGATCCCCACGACGCTGAATATTATCGCCAGCACCGGCAGGGAAATGAAGCCGGCCCACAGGCGCGGGGCAATAATGTACTTAAGCGGGTCGACACCGATCATTTCCAGACTTGACAATTGCTCGGTGGACTTCATGTTGCCGATTTCAGCCGTCAGCGCCGAACCGGCGCGCCCGGCAAACAGCAGCGCAGTCACCACGGGGCCAAGCTCGCGCAACAGGGTCAGCGCAACCATTTGCCCAACCGCCTGCTCCGAGCCATAACTGGACAGGATGCTGAAACCCTGCAGCGCCAGTACCATGCCGATGAAGATCCCGGAGACCACGATGATCACCAGGGACATCACGCCCACCGAGTGCAGCTGCTTCACCAGCAGACCAAAACCGCCGCCTGTCGAATTACGGCCAAACAGGGCGTGCATCAGAAACAGCGAGGAACGGCCCAGCACGGCCACCACATCAATGCCGGAACGACCGAACAAGCGAACTCTTTCTATCAGTGACTTCTTGCGCATCAGCGCTTCCCCAGCAGATCGGTACGGTAATCCGTGGCCGGAAAATGAAACGCCACAGGCCCGTCCGGATCACCCTTCATGAATTGACGAATGCGCGGGCTGTCCGAATCCTTCAGCTCCTGGGGCGTGCCCTGCCCCAGCACCTGGCCATCGCCGATGACATAGATGTAGTCGGCAATGCTCGCAGTTTCGGCCAGATCGTGGGACACCACGATGCTGGTGATGCCCAGCGCGTCGTTGAGCAGGCGGATCAGGCGCACCAGCACACCCATGGCGATCGGGTCCTGGCCGACGAAGGGTTCGTCATACATGAGAATCTTCGGGTCGAGAGCAATCGCCCGGGCCAGCGCGACCCGGCGCTTCATGCCACCGGACAGCTCGTCCGGCATCAAATCGAGGGCGCCACGCAACCCGACCGCCTGCAACTTGAGCAGGACGATGTCGCGAATCATCTCTTCCGGCAGGTCGGTATGGACCCGCAACGGGAACGCCACATTCTCGAACACATCGAGATCGGTGAACAACGCGCCACTCTGGAACAGTACGCCCATGTGTTTGCGCGCATCGAACAGATCACTGCGCGACAGCTTTGGAAGATTCAGGCCATTGACCCAGACTTCGCCGGCGCTGGGGCGCAGCTGTGCGCCCATCAGCCGCAACAGCGTGGTCTTGCCGCACCCGGAAGGCCCCATGATGCCGGTTACCTTGCCGCGGGGAATGCGGATATCGATATCATTGAAAATGCTGCGCGTCCCTCGCTTGAAGGACAGCCCCTTCAGCTCGACCGCGTAGGCGTTGTCGGCACTCATCTAAACTCCTTGCGATGCAGCCTCACATCCGAATGTCCTGGCCAACCGGCAAACGCCGGACTGCCGGGCACCCGAACCGGCGGCGAACTATATCACTGCAACAGCCAAGCGCCCAAGGCCCAAGCCGGCGCCCGTTCAGTCCGGATACAGGTAAAAAGGCGACACTTTGTATCAAGCCATGTGAATCGTTCGAACAAAGCATGACGAACAAACGTGAGGGAATTGCTCATTGCCGCTATAATCGCCGCCTTTTCATCGGCCCATACGATCTCTGACATGAACCAAACCAGCGACCTGATTCAATCGGCACAACGTACCATTCGCCTCGAGCTTGAAGCCGTACAAGGTTTGCTGCCCCATATCGACGCTGATTTCGTACGTGCCTGCGAGATGATTCTGACCAGCAAGGGTCGGGTGGTCGTGGTCGGCATGGGCAAGTCCGGCCACATCGGCAACAAGATCGCCGCCACCCTGGCCAGCACAGGCACTCCGGCGTTCTTTGTTCACCCGGCCGAAGCCAGCCACGGCGACATGGGGATGATCACCCGGGAGGACATCATCCTGGCCCTGTCCAACTCCGGCTCCACCAATGAGATCATTACATTGCTGCCGCTGATCAAGCGCCTGGGCATCCAACTGATCAGCGTCACCGGCAACCCGGAATCGGCCTTGGCCAAAGCCGCCGAGGTGAATCTCAATGTTCATGTCGAGCACGAAGCCTGCCCGCTGAACCTGGCGCCGACCTCCTCCACCACCGCCACCCTGGTCATGGGCGACGCCCTGGCCGTGGCCCTGCTGGAAGCCAGGGGGTTTACCGCTGAAGATTTCGCCTTCTCCCACCCCGGCGGCGCCTTGGGCCGTCGTCTGCTGCTGAAAGTTGAAAACGTGATGCACGCAGGCCAGGAGCTGCCACAAGTGCAACGCGGCACGCTGCTCAAGGATGCACTCATGGAAATGACCCGCAAGGGTCTGGGCATGACGGTCATTCTCGAAGCCGACGGCAAACTCGCCGGGATCTTCACCGACGGTGATCTGCGTCGCACCCTGGACCACTCCGTCGACATTCACAGCGCGACCATCGAGCAAGTCATGACGCCTCACGGCAAGACTGCCCGCGCCGAAATGCTCGCCGCCGAGGCCTTGAAAATCATGGAAGACCATAAGATCAGCGCCCTGGTGGTGGTCGACGACGAAGACCGCCCGGTGGGCGCCCTGAACATGCACGACTTGCTGCGTGCCGGAGTCATGTAAATGAACACAGACCTGCTGCAACGTGGCAAAGCGATCAAACTGGCCGTGTTCGACGTGGACGGCGTCCTGACCGACGGCCGCCTTTATTTCCTCGAAGATGGCAGCGAATTCAAGACCTTCAACACCCTCGACGGCCAAGGCATCAAGATGCTGATGGCCGCCGGCGTGCAGACCGCCATCATCAGCGGCCGCAAGACCCCGGTGGTCGAGCGGCGCGCAAAGAATCTCGGCATCCCCCACCTTTATCAGGGACGCGAAGATAAACTGGTGGTTCTGGACGAGCTTCTGGGCCAACTCAACCTAAGCTATGAACAGGTCGCCTACCTCGGTGACGACCTGCCGGACTTGCCGGTGATCCGCCGGGTCGGCCTGGGCATGGCGGTGGCAAACGCGGCCGGCTTTGTGCGCGAGCACGCCCACGGCATCACCACGGCGCGAGGCGGTGAAGGTGCGGCTCGTGAATTCTGTGAACTGATCCTGCGCGCCCAAGGTCGCCTCGAGGCGGCTAACGCCGCGTATCTGTGAGCCATTTATGCTGAACAAGAAAATTCGCACCGTCGTGGTGTTCGGCTGCATCGCAGCGATTTTCGCGGCGGTGGGCTATTGGAACATCAGCCCGGAACGCTTCCTCGACCGGCCTGCGGTCAAGGTCCAGGAAAATGATATCGACTGGTATGCGACCAACACGCATACCCTGCAATACCTGCCCGATGGCAAGGTGCAGTATGAAATGACGTCCGACAAGGTCGACCACGTCAAGGCCAGCGAGATCACATTGGTCACCAAGCCAGACCTGAACATGTTTCGCGGCACCGAGTTTCCGTGGCATGTGCAGAGCGAGCGCGCCGAAGTCAATCCCGACGGGACCGAAGTAGAGCTGATTGACTCGGTACGCATCGCCCGGACCGATGAGAAAAACCGCACCACCATCATCACCAGCAGTCGTATGACAGTCTTCCCGCAGCGAGAATATGCGCAGACCGAGCAACCCGTTAGAATCGACGGCGCCGGTGGTGTATCGACCGGCACGGGAATGAAAGCGTATCTGAAGGAAAGCAGGATACACCTGCTATCGAACGTAAGAGGACAGTATGAAGCTCGCTAAAACCCTCCCTATTTTGCTCAGTCTGGGCGCAGCACTGGGAAGCGCGAGCGCCTGGGCCCTCCCGACCGACCGCGACCAGCCTATCCGCATCCAGGCCGACGACGCCCAACTGGACGACAAGAACGGTGTGGCCACCTACAAGGGTGACGTGATCATCACCCAGGGCTCAATGAAGGTCACCGGCAATACCGTGACCATCACCCGTACCCAGTCTGGCGATATCGACGTGGTGACCTCGGTGGGCAACCTGGCCTACTTCGAGCAGATGCAAACCGCAGGCGACACCAAGCCGGTGCAGGGCTACGGGGTGACCATCCAGTATCACGCTGCCAAAGACCGCGTCGTACTGATCGATCGCGCCAAGGTTATCGACAAGGACGGCAACACCACCCAAGGCGAGAAAAATCGTCTACGACACGAACAAAAAGCTGGCCAGCGCCGGTCGTGCCACTGGCAGCAAGGTCACCGAGCAGCGCCCACGGATCGACATGGTCATCTCCAGCCGAAAAAGAAAACCGACGAACAGAAGGCCCCGTAATGGCAACTCTGAAAGCTCAGCACCTGGCCAAGAGCTACAAGAGCCGTCAAGTCGTGCGTGATGTCAGCCTGTCCATCGACAGCGGCCAGATCGTCGGCCTGCTCGGCCCCAACGGCGCGGGCAAGACCACCTGTTTCTACATGATCGTCGGCCTGGTCCAGGCCGATCAGGGCCGCGTACTGATCGACGACCTGGACGTCAGCCACCAGCCGATGCATGGTCGGGCGAAGGCCGGTATCGGCTATCTGCCGCAAGAAGCGTCGATCTTCCGCAAGCTGTCGGTTGCCGACAACATCATGGCGATCCTGGAGACCCGCAAGGAACTCGACAAGGCTGGCCGGCGCCAGGAACTGGAAAGCCTGCTGCAGGAATTCCACATCAGCCACATCCGCGACAACCTGGGCATGAGCCTGTCCGGTGGCGAACGACGCCGCGTGGAAATCGCTCGCGCCTTGGCCACCGCACCGAAATTCATCCTGCTGGACGAACCATTTGCCGGCGTGGACCCGATTTCGGTGGGCGACATCAAGCAGATCATCCACCATCTCAAGGCCAAGGGCATCGGCGTACTGATCACCGACCACAACGTACGCGAGACGCTGGATATCTGTGAAACCGCCTATATCGTCAATGACGGCCAGTTGATTGCCGAAGGCGACTCCGCGACCATCCTGGCCAATGAACTGGTCAAGGAAGTGTATTTGGGCCATGAGTTCCGCCTGTAAGCGAAAAGTGTCTGGTCAATCGCCCCGGCGTCGCTATTTTTATTACGCGACGCCCTAGGCAAACACTTCAGTTTCAGGCATATAATTTGCTTATGTTTGGCGCTTCGGCGCCCTGTAGTGGATGGCGCATGTGCGCCGGCGAATAAGGTGTTAAGCCCCAGCCATGAAACCATCGCTAGTCTTGAGAATGGGCCAGCAGCTGACGATGACACCGCAGCTGCAACAGGCCATCCGCCTGCTCCAATTGTCGACCCTGGACCTGCAACAGGAAATCCAGGAGGCCCTGGAGTCCAATCCGATGCTCGAACGCCAGGAAGAAGGCGACGACTTCGACAACACCGATCCGCTGGCCGATAACGTCGAGCAGAAGACCAACACCGAAATCCCGGAACCGTCCTACCAGGAAGCCGCCCCGACGGTGGATAACCTTGAGGATGGCGAATGGAATGAACGTATCCCCAACGATCTGCCCGTGGATACGGCCTGGGAAGACGTCTACCAGACCAGCGCCAGCAGCCTGCCCAGCAGCGATGATGACGAGTGGGACTTCACCACCCGTACCTCCACCGGCGAAAGCCTGCAGAGCCACTTGCTGTGGCAACTGAACCTGGCGCCGATGTCCGACACCGATCGTCTGATCGCCGTGACCCTGATCGACTGCATCAACAATCAGGGCTACCTGGACGAGACGCTCGAAGAAATTCTCGAAGCTTTTGACCCCGAGCTGGACATTGAGCTGGACGAGATCGAAGCCGTCCTGCATCGCATTCAGCAGTTCGAACCGGCCGGCATTGGTGCCCGCAACCTGGGCGAGTGCCTGATGCTGCAATTGCGCCAGTTGCCCGCCAAGACGCCTTGGCTGGCCGAAGCCAAGCGACTGGTCACCGACTACATCGACCTGCTGGGCGGTCGCGACTACAGCCAGTTGATGCGTCGCATGAAGCTCAAGGAAGATGAACTGCGCCAGGTGATCGAACTGGTCCAGAGCCTCAACCCGCGCCCGGGCTCGCAGATCGAGTCCACCGAACCCGAATACGTGGTTCCCGACGTAATCGTGCGCAAGCACAACGACCGCTGGCTGGTGGAACTGAACCAGGAGTCGATGCCCAAGTTGCGGGTCAACGCCCAATATGCCGGCTTCGTAAAACGCGCCGACACCAGCGCCGACAACACCTTCATGCGCAACCAGTTGCAGGAAGCGCGCTGGTTCATCAAGAGCCTGCAAAGCCGCAACGAAACCCTGATGAAAGTAGCCACCCAGATCGTCGAGCATCAGCGCGGTTTCCTGGAATACGGCGACGAAGCGATGAAACCGTTGGTCCTGCACGACATTGCCGAGGCAGTGGGCATGCACGAATCAACCATTTCGCGGGTGACCACCCAGAAATTCATGCATACCCCACGGGGTATCTATGAACTGAAATACTTTTTCTCCAGCCACGTCAGCACCTCCGAAGGCGGCGAATGCTCGTCCACAGCCATCCGCGCGATCATCAAAAAACTGGTGGCCGCGGAAAATCAGAAAAAGCCGTTGAGTGACAGCAAGATCGCTGGTTTACTGGAGGCACAAGGCATTCAGGTGGCCCGCCGTACCGTCGCCAAATACCGCGAATCCCTCGGGATCGCACCTTCGAGCGAACGCAAGCGGTTGATGTAACAGGCCACGCCACAGCGTTCCAGTGGCAGGTATTTCTGCCTGCCGCTTTATGCACTGGCAACGAAGGAGAAGCTGTATGCAAGTCAACATCAGTGGACACCAACTGGAAGTGACCGAACCTCTGCGCGAATACATCGGCGAGAAACTCGAACGATTGGAAAGGCATTTCGACAAGATCACCAACGTGCAAGTCACGATGAACGTCGAGAAGCTGCTGCAGAAAATCGAAGCCACGCTGCATATCCCCGGCGGAGAAGTGGTTGCCAACGCTGCACATGAAGACATGTATGCCGCGATTGACCTGCTGACCGACAAGCTGGATCGCCAACTCAAAAAGCATAAGGAAAAGACCCAGAGCCTCCTCCAGGGCGCAACCGGTCGTTAACCCCCCTAATCCATGATCCGACTAGAACTCATCCTGACCCCCGGCCGTTCCCAGGTGAACGTGCCGGGTGGCAGTAAAAAGAAAGCCCTCGAACAAATTGCCAACCTGATCCACCGCGAGGTGCCGGATCTGGAAATGCAGGACGTCTTCGAGGCCCTGTTTGCCCGTGAAAAACTGGGCTCCACCGGGTTTGGCAACGGTATCGCCATTCCCCACTGTCGCCTCAAGACCTGTACAGCGCCGATCAGTGCGCTGTTGCACCTTGAAGCGCCCATAGATTTCGACGCCATCGACGGCGCACCGGTCGACCTGCTGTTCGTACTGCTGGTACCGGAAGCGGCGACCGATGCGCACCTTGAGCTGCTGCGCCAGATTGCCAGCATGCTGGACCGCAAGGAAGTGCGCGAGAAATTGCGCAGCGCAGAGAGCAACGAAGCCTTGTATCAGGTTGTCCTGGACGAGCAGAACGGTCATTAAACATGCGCATGATCATTGTCAGCGGACGCTCCGGCTCCGGTAAAAGCACGGCGCTTAACGTGCTTGAGGACAGCGGCTACTATTGCATCGACAATCTGCCCGCCGGCCTGCTGCCGGAGTTGGCCGAGCGCGCCCTGATCCATACCGAGCTGGCTCAACCGCTGGTGGCAGTGTCCATCGATGCACGTAATCTGCCGAGCCACCTGTCGCGCTTCCCCGAACTGCTCGCGGAAGTACGCAACCGGCACATCCAGTGCGATGTGCTGTACCTGGATGCCGATGAGGAGACGCTACTCAAGCGCTTTTCCGAAACCCGCCGGCGTCATCCCCTGAGTAACGCGAGCCGCTCCCTGGCCGAAGCCATCCATGACGAAAGCCAACTGCTGGGGCCGATCGCCGACCTGGCGGACCTGAAGGTCAACACCACCCACCTGAATCTGTATCAACTGCGCGACACCATCAAGTTACGCCTGCTGAACCAGCCGGAACCGGGGACGGCGTTTCTGGTGGAGTCGTTCGGTTTCAAGCGCGGAATGCCAGTAGACGCCGACCTGGTGTTTGACGTGCGCTGTTTGCCCAACCCCTACTGGAAACCGGAATTGCGCGAGCAATCAGGGCTCGACCAGCCGGTGGTCGACTACCTGGCCGCCCAGCCGGATGTCGAGGAAATGTACCAGGATATCTCCAGCTACCTGCTCAAATGGCTGCCGCGCTTTGCCGCGAGCAACCGCTCCTACGTCACGATAGCCATCGGCTGTACCGGTGGCCATCACCGCTCCGTCTACCTGACCGAACGTTTGGGTCAGCTCCTGCAACAGTCCCTGAAGAACGTCCAGGTTCGCCACCGCGACCTCAGCTAAAGGATTCACATCGCGATGCCTGCTCTGGAAATTGAAATCATCAACAAGCTGGGCTTGCATGCCCGCGCGTCCGCCAAGTTCGTGGGTGTGGCAGGTCAGTTTCCTTGCGACATCGTCGTGGGCCGTGATCCTGAGAAAATGATCAACGGCAAAAGCATCATGGCGATGATGATGCTGGCCGCCGGCCAAGGCACCAAAATCCATCTGCGAACCGAAGGGGAACAGGAGCAGGAGGCGCTGGATGCGCTGGTAGCACTGATCAACAACTACTTCGACGAAGGCGAGTAACCTTCAGGTCCGAAGCAGATTCATTGTGGCGAGGGGATAAATCCCCTCGCCACAGGGCTTCTCTAAATATAAAAAAGGCGCGTCATCCGCTTGGATGACGCGCCTTTTTTACTGCGATGAAGGTCAGCTACCCGCCACCGTCATTCGCTCGATCAACACCGAGCCGGTGCGGATGTTACTGCGCAGTTCCAGGTCGTTACCCACCGCCAGTATCTGCTTGAACATATCGCGCATGTTACCGGCGATGGTCACTTCCTGAACCGGAAACTGAATCTCCCCGTTCTCGACCCAGAACCCCGCCGCGCCGCGGGAATAGTCCCCGGTGACCATGTTCAGGCCATGGCCCATCAGTTCTGTCACCAGCAGGCCACGGCCCATACGACGCAGCAAGGCCGCCTGGTCCTCTTCGCCATGGGTCACGAACAGGTTATGCACGCCACCGGCATTGGCGGTGCTGGGCATGCCGAGCTTGCGACCCGAATAGGTGCCGAGGATGTAGGACACCAGTTCGCCATTCTCCACGAATGGCTTGGCGTAGGTGGCCAGGCCGTCGCCGTCGAAGGCCGAGCTGCCCATGGCCTGCATCAGGTGCGGACGCTCATCGATGGTCATCCACTCCGGGAACAGTTTCTGGCCCAGCGCGCCTTCGAGAAACGATGATTTGCGATACAAATTACCGCCGGACACCGCTGACAGGAAGCTGCCGAACAACCCGCCGGCCAACTCGGCGGCAAACAACACTGGCACTTCACAGGTCGGCACTGGCCGCGCGCCCAAGCGGCTGGCCGCCCGTAGCGCGGCTTTCTGGCCGATGCTCACCGGGTCCGCCAGCAATGTGCCCTGGCGGTTCACGTCGTACCAGTAATCGCGCTGCATCTGGCCGTTGGCTTCGGCGATCATGACGCAACTGAGGCTGTGGCGGGTCGATGCATAACCGCCGATAAAACCGTGGCTGTTACCGTATACGCGGCAGCCCTGATGGGTATTGAGGGTCGTGCCATCGGCGTTCTTGATTCGAGCGTCGGCGTCGAAGGCCGCCGCCTCACAGCGCAACGCCTGCTCAATGGCCTGTTCCGGGGTGATGTCCCAGGCGTGGAACAGATCGAAGTCTCGCAATTCCTTGCACATCAGCGCGGCATCGGCCAGGCCCGACGCTTCGTCTTCGGAGGTGTGCTGGGCAATCGCCAGCGCAGCGGCGACGGTTTCACGAATGGCCTCAGGACCACTGGCTGACGTGCTGGCCGAGCCCTTGCGCTGACCGGCGTACAAGGTGATGCCGAACCCCTGGTCGCGATTGAACTCGACGGTTTCCACCTCGCGCTGGCGTACCGACGTCGACAAGCCTTGTTCCAGGGACACCGCCACCTCACACGCACTGGCGCCCTGTCGCTTGGCTTCGGCAAGGATCTGCTCGACTTGTTCCTGCAGTGCCGGCAATGCTTGCGGGCCGACGCTCTGAACTGCACTCATGGTGTTCTCCACTCAAATTCTGCTTTCGGTCAGGGTTTGTACGAATAGTGCCTTCGCGACTTTGCGTACAAACCTGAGGCCTTCGAGCGACCGGGCCGGACAAGCGGCCCCCGACTGGTTATCATGGCGGCGTTTCTTTGCGGACTGCCACCATGGTTGATTCTTACGACGACTCCCTCTACGAGGGTGAAAAAAGCAAATCCCAGGTCAAACGCGAGCTGCATGCTCTGGTTGACCTCGGCGAGCGCCTGACAACACTCAAGCCTGACTTGCTGGCCAAACTGCCCCTGACCGACGCCTTGCGCCGGGCCCTGGCCGATGCGCCCAAGCACACCGCGAATATCGCGCGTAAACGGCACCTGCAATTCATCGGCAAACTGATGCGCGACCAGGATACTGACGCCATCCTGGTTCTGCTCGATCAACTCGATGCCTCCACCCGGCAGTACAACGAACGTTTCCATGGCCTGGAGCGCTGGCGCGATCGCCTGATCGCGGGCGATGACGGCGTGCTGGAAAAGTTCGTCATCGACTACCCGGAGGCTGACCGTCAGCAATTGCGCTCCCTGATCCGTCAGGCCCAGCACGAACTGGCGCATAACAAGCCACCGGCCTCGAGCCGTAAAATCTTCAAGTACATTCGTGAACTGGACGAGACTCAACGCGGCCTGCGCTGAGTAACGACCGTGGGTGGAGGCCTCGCACTCCACCCAGCGCTCCCGTCATGCGCCCGTGCCACCCACGGTAATCGCATCAATCTTCAAGGTCGGCTGACCGACACCCACCGGCACCGATTGCCCGTCCTTGCCGCACGTCCCCACGCCGCTGTCCAGCGCCAGATCGTTACCGACCATCGACACCTTGCTCATCGCCTCCGGCCCGTTGCCGATCAGGGTCGCACCCTTGACCGGTGCGGTGATCTTGCCGTCTTCGATCAGGTAAGCCTCACTGGTGGAAAACACGAATTTGCCGCTGGTAATGTCCACCTGGCCGCCGCCGAGGTTGGCGCAATAAATACCCTTTTTCACCGAAGCGATGATTTCCGCCGGATCGCTCTGGCCGCCCAGCATGTAGGTGTTGGTCATGCGCGGCATCGGCAAATGCGCGTAAGACTCACGGCGACCATTGCCGGTGCGTGCCACGCCCATCAGGCGGGCGTTGAGCTTGTCTTGCATGTAGCCCTTGAGCACGCCGTTCTCGATCAGGGTGGTGCACTCGGTCGGGGTGCCTTCATCGTCGACGCTCAGGGAGCCGCGACGCCCGGCCAGGGTGCCATCATCGACAATGGTGCAGAGTTTCGAGGCGACCATTTCGCCCATGCGCCCGCTGTAGGCTGAGCTTCCCTTGCGGTTGAAATCACCTTCAAGACCGTGGCCCACCGCTTCGTGCAGCAGCACGCCGGACCAGCCGGAACCCAACACCACCGGCAATGTACCGGCCGGCGCCGGGATCGCCTCAAGGTTGACCAGTGCCTGGCGCAGCGCTTCGCGGGCGTAGCCCATGGCGCGGTCTTCGCTGAGGAAATAACGATAATCAGTGCGTCCGCCGCCGCCGTGGCCGCCGCGTTCGCGACGACCGTTCTGCTCAACGATCACGCTGACATTAAAACGCACCAGTGGCCGGACGTCCGCCGCCAGACCACCGTCGGTGGAGGCCACCAGAATCCGTTCCCAGACCCCGGCCATGCTCACTGATACTTGCTGGATGCGTGGATCGAGGGCGCGAGTGGCGACGTCGATGCGCTTGAGCAGCTCGACCTTTTCGGCGCGACTCATGACTTCAAGCGGGTTGTCCGGCGCATACAGTTGCGCCACGTCCTGGCTGCTGAAAGCCTGTACCTTGCCGTTCTGCCCGGCCCGGGAGATCGAGCGAGCAGCACGGGCTGCGGCGCCCAGTGCTTCAAGGGTGATGGCGTTGCTGTAGGCGAAGCCGGTTTTTTCCCCGGACTGGGCGCGAACACCCACACCCTGGTCAAGATTGAAACTGCCTTCCTTGACGATGCCGTCTTCCAGCGACCAGGACTCGGATATCTGCCCCTGGAAATACAGATCGGCAGCATCGATGCCCGGGCCGGCCAAGTCGCCCAGCACGCCTTGCAGGCTTTCGAGGGTTACGCCGCCGGGGGCTAAAAGGTGTTCACTGACTGAGGACAACAACCCGCTCATATGTTCTACGCCTTGAATTCGTCGTCTTGGACAGGCCGCTGTCGAGCGCCCTGCGAGAAAAAGCGCCGATGGCTGGCCACCGGCATGCGCGTCCGGATGGACGCCTGTTCAATGCTGTCGCGCTCGGCCAGCAGCACCGCTTCGCCTTGATCCTGTTGAGCCAGTACGCGCCCCCAGGGGTCGACAATCGCTGCATGGCCAAAGGTTTCCCGTGGCCCCGGATGCATCCCGCCCTGGGCGGCTGCCAGCACATAACACTGGGTCTCGATGGCCCGGGCGCGAATCAGTACCTCCCAATGGGCGGCGCCGGTCACTGCGGTAAACGCCGAGGGCGCGGTGATCAGTTCAGCCCCGGCGGCGCGCAGCTCGCTATAGAGTTCCGGGAAACGCAAGTCATAACAGACCGTCAGGCCAACCCGTCCTACGGGTGTATCGGCCACTACCACGTTGTAGCCATAAGCATAGTCATCGGACTCGCGATAACGCCCGCGATTGTCCGCCACGTCCACGTCAAACAGGTGCAGCTTGTCGTAGCGCGCGACGATCTGGCCCTGATCGTCGATCAGCAACGAACAGGCATGCACCCTGGCGTCCGGTTGGTCCACCGGCGGCAACGGCAACGTGCCGGCCACAATCCATAACTTGAGGTCACGGGCGGCCTGTTTCAACCAGGGCAGGATCGGCCCCTGACCAAAGGCTTCGGCACGACCAATGTCTGCCACATCCCGCCGGCCCATGGCCGCGAAGTTTTCAGGCAGCACCGCCAGCCTTGCGCCGCCAGCGGCAGCCTGTTCCAGCAGCACACGAGCGCGGGCCAGATTGGCGAGCACATCGCTTTGGCTGACCATTTGAATCACTGCCACTGGCATGAAGCGTCCCTCTTTTTTATCCTCACCCAAGGTGGCTGTGGGAGCAAAGCTTGCTCGCGATGAGAAAGGAGTTGGCGTCGAACTGTCAAAACGGCTTGTCGAAGGTAATCTTCGGCTCTTTCCACGGGCCCTTTACGTCGTATCTTACGCTGGCAAAACGCGCTACGCGGTCGCCAATCAGTTTGTCGATCAGAAACAACGCCCCGCCCACCGCTGGCGCGCCGACAATCAGCGCTGCAATCGGCAGGTTGTTGGTCACCGGCAGCGTCACCTGCAACTTGGCGTCGACCCGGTCGGCGACCATGTCCAGAGTGCCGTTGAGTTCCAGGTTACTTGACGGCCCTGTCAGGGTGATGGGTTCACGGGTCACGTAGACACCGTCACTCGCCACCAGCAGTCCCTTGACCCGATCGTAGCTCAAGCCTTTGCCGAACAGGTCGGAGAAGTCCAGGCGCAAGCGGCGGCCGATGGAGTTGAAGTTCAGCAGGCCAAATACCCGCAGCGCCTGGGCGCCACCTTCCAACTCGACGAACTGGCCCTTGCTCAGCGACGCATCGAGGTTGCCGGAAAAACGCTTGGTCGCGACCCACGCCGGTGAGCCGGGCCAGCGACCATCGACGTCCAGGCGGAATTTCTCGCTGGTCACGCTCGGCGCGTAGCCCCAGCCCTTGAGCACATCGGCCAGGTTCTTGCCACCGATGCGGCCCTTGTACCAACTGCTGGTGGAACCGGGCACGCCTTCCCAACCGCCATTGCCGCTCAAGACCATGCCCTTGAGCCCCATGTCCAGGCTGTTCAGCGTAATCCCCTTGCCTGTCGGGCGCACCTTCAACGACCAGGCACCTATGAGGTCAGGCCCCTGGAACAACTGGTCGATGGCAATATCCATGGCCGGGATCTTGCTGGGGTCGACCGAGGCCAGCGGGTCCGGTGCGTTTTCGTCGGCCTGGACCGTCGGATCGGCGGCCGGCAGGCGAATGTAGTCAAGCTTGATACCGATCGGCGCGGCCTTCGCGTCCGGCAGACTGGCGGTGCCCTTGGCCTGCTGGCTGGCGAGCCGCAAAGCCCAGGCGTCGGGCTTGCGGTCCAGTTGCACTGAAGCCCGATCCAGGGTCGTGCCCATGGCAGTGAGCTTGCCGATGTTCAGATCGACGCTGCTAAGCAGTTGTTTGGCGCTCCCGCCCGGATCCTGCCCTGCATACTTGCCCACCAGATCCTGCCACGGACTCACATCCAGCTGCGACAGCGTCCCGCGCAGGCGCAGACCCTTGCCGCCTGGCAAAACCGCATCACCGTTCCCGAGCAAGAGCTCACCGCGACCGTCTGCAACCTGTCCGCTCGGCGCTGCGTAAGTGAAGCTGGCCAGGTCGCCATAATCCACCCAATAACGGCGCTCCGCGCCTTGCAAGGTCATGCGAAATACCGTGTCACGCCCGGCATCGGCCGCCAACCCGAAGGGCGCGGGCAGATCCACGGTCACGCCCTTGAGACTGGAACTGACCGACAGTTGGCTGTCGGCGCCGTCAAGGATCACCTGTAGCTGATACGGCACCACGCCTGCCACCGGCAATGGCTGGGTAACCTTCAGCCAGTCAGTGAGTTTCTTGACCTCCACCTGTCCAGAGGCGGCCACCCGTGTAGTCAGTTCACCGGAACGGCCTTCGGCAAAAATCTGCGCGGTCACGGGCCGGTCGAACGCCCGAGCCGCGATATTTTTACCGCTCAACCCTTTGTTGCTGTCGAAACGGAAATCGCCCTTGAGCTGGGTCAGCTCCAACTCCGGCTCGCTGAGCTTGAGCCTGGCCTTGTCGGTCTTGAAGTCCACCAGGATCTTCGGTTGTTCGCCTTTAGCCAACGGAATATCGAGCTTCACACTGCCTTGCAGATCGCCCTCGCCTTCCCAGCCGGCGAACGTCTCGGCCGTGCCAATCGGCGCCGTCTGCAGGATTTTCAAACCGTCGCCCAAGCCACCGGCAAACTCGCCGTCCAACAACAGATGGGAATTCTGGCCGGTGGGGACATGAGGGATGTTCACCGACACATTCCTGACCTGGGTGTCCAGCAACTGCCCCTGGCTTGCAAAGATGCGCACGCCGCTGTCTTCGACGAAAACATCACCGCTGACCTTGCTCACCGAAGGCCAACCCGGCTGGAAGGCCAGCTCGGCATCATGCACCTTGAAAAACAGACTGATGCTGCGGGCCGCGTCTTCGGCGCCGTGGTTCAGCGAGCCTTGGTACTGGAAAAAACCCTGATCCACCGCGCCCTTGACGATTGCCGTGCGCAGCCACTCGTCCAGTGCCGGACTCAGGCCGGCGGGCAAATACTTGGCGGTATAACGTCCGTCGCCATCCACCAGGCCGACCCGCAAGTCCATGTAGTCTTCCTGGCTGTGGTCGAAATGCAGGCGGATCAGGAAGTCGCCAGCAATCCGGCCCTCCTCCCCCAGCACCTTCAGGTACGGCGCTATCAGCGTGAAACCTTGCTTGTCCAGCTTCCAGGTCAGCCGGGCGTTGGCCTGCAAGTATTGCCAGGGCTTGGCGAAGATCGGGTCCAGATGCAGGGAAAAATCCTTGCTGTCCATGCGCAGTTCGCCGCCACCGAGGTCGCCGCTCAGACTCCCGGACACATTGCGCGCCGCCGGGGCGCCGCGATAGGCATCAAAGCCCACGGTGTCCAGGTTGGTGGCGAAACTGACCTTCTGATCACCGCTGTTCTGCGGGCGGTAGTCCACCAGCACATTGCGCAGGCCACCCGTGAACTTGAGCCGGTCAATCGCCGTGGCAACGCCTTCGGGCAACGGCGCCAGGGCATGGATCAACGGCGTAAGCGGCGTGAGGTCGAGGCGATCAGCCTGCACGTGCCAGCGTTCTTCGGTTTTTTCGCTGGCGTTGTTCTGTTGCAATTGCAGGCGCGATTCCCAACGGGTTTCGCCCAGGCTCATTGCCAGGGAATCGAAGGTCGCGGTGAATCCCTGGCTACTGCGCTGAAAATACCCGTTGAGCGCCAGGTTATGGATCTGCACCGGCTTGCGCTCGGCATACGCGCCCTGGATGTCCGGCGCATTCAGTCGAATGGCCGCGCTTTGCACGGTGCCTGCCCCCCAGCTCAGCCAGAGCTCTGCGCCAGCCTTGATCCGGGAAAAATGCCATTGCTGCGTCAGGCGTTCCGGCAGCCATTTGGCCCAATCGCTTTGCGGCAGGCTCAGGTAGACATCGGCCTGGCCGTTCTTCCAGTCGCTGGCGCGGATACGGGTGCGCAGGTTGATCGCGACGGGCTGGCCGTCAGGCAGGGTCAGTCGTGCATCCAGACGCTGACGGGCGACCCCGGAGCGCAGACTCAGGCCAACGTAGGTCAGGGTCAGCGGCGCTTGCTCCAGCGGCTGCAAGGTCACCTGGCTGTCGAGCACCGACAGCTTCGAGATCATCTGCATGCGTTCGAGCAGTTGCTGGGGATCCAGTGGCTGATCGTCCTGCACCGGCAGCCCCTCCAGGGCCCATTTGCCGTCTGCGCCTTCCTTGAGGCTGATCTTCAGGCCGCTGAGCTCCAGGTGAGCAATGCGCACCTGACGCGCCACCAGGCTGCCCCACAAGTCCGGCACGGCCCGCACCTGATCCAGGTGCAAGGCATTGGCGCCGTCGCCGATCACCACGTCGTGGGCCAGCAGGATGGGCGCCAGGGCGCTCCAGCTACCGTCCAGGCTCCCGATATGCACGGGGATGCCCAATGCTTCGCTGGCGCGGGTCTGGACTTCGGCGCGGTATTCGGCCACCAGCGGAGCCAGTTCCCGGCCGAGGCTGACATACAGTGCCACCAGCACCAACAGCAGCGCGCACAGGCCCAGGCCCCAACGGGTCAGCACGGCCAAAATGCGTGTCAGACGCTCCATGTCAGCGGGCTCCCCTGGCAAAGGTATTCAAATCCGCGGGTCTGCCGCTCATGAAGCCACTTCAGAGCAGCACCACGTCGTATTGTTCCTGGGAATACATGGTTTCCACCTGAAAGCGAATCGTACGACCGATAAAGGCCTCCAGCTCCGCAACGTTCCCTGACTCTTCATCGAGCAGGCGGTCCACCACTTTCTGGTTCGCCAACACTCTATAACCTGTGGCTTGGTAAGCGCGTGCCTCCCGGAGGATTTCCCGGAAGATTTCGTAACACACGGTTTCCGGGGTCTTGAGCTTGCCCCGGCCCTGGCAACTGCTGCACGGTTCGCACAGAACCTGCTCAAGGCTCTCACGGGTGCGCTTGCGGGTCATCTGCACCAGGCCCAGCTCGGTGATACCGATGATGTTGGTCTTGGCGTGGTCGCGCTCGAGTTGTTTTTCCAGGGTCCGCAGCACTTGGCGCTGGTGCTCTTCATGCTCCATGTCGATGAAGTCGATGATGATGATTCCGCCCAGATTGCGCAGGCGCAGTTGGCGAGCGATGGCGGTGGCCGCTTCCAGGTTGGTCTTGAAGATGGTTTCTTCCAGGTTGCGATGGCCGACAAATGCCCCGGTGTTGACATCAATGGTGCTCATGGCCTCGGCCGGGTCCACCACCAGGTAGCCGCCGGACTTGAGCGGTACTTTGCGCTCCAGGGCCTTCTGAATTTCGTCTTCGACGCCGTACAAGTCGAAAATCGGCCGCTCGCCAGGGTAATGCTCGAGACGATCAGCGATTTCCGGCATCAGTTCCGCGACAAACTGGGTGGTTTTCTGGAAGGTTTCCCGGGAATCGATGCGGATTTTCTCGATCTTGGGGCTGACCAGATCCCGCAGGGTCCGCAGCGCCAGACCGAGGTCTTCGTAGATCACACTGGGGGTGGCGATGGTCTTGATCTGATCGGCTATCTGGTCCCAGAGCCGGCGCAGGTAACGGATGTCCATGAGAATCTCATCAGCCCCGGCCCCTTCGGCGGCGGTGCGCAGGATGAAGCCTCCGGCCTCCTTGATGCCCTCTTTCTCCACACAATCGCTGACCACCTGCTTGAGGCGTTCACGCTCGGCTTCCTCTTCGATCTTCAAGGAAATGCCGACGTGAGCGGTACGCGGCATGTACACCAGGTAGCGCGACGGAATCGACAATTGCGTGGTCAGGCGCGCGCCCTTGGAACCGATGGGGTCCTTGGTGACCTGTACCACCAGGCTCTGGCCTTCATGAACCAGCGCGCTGATGCTCTCCACGGCAGGACCTTCACGCATGGATATTTCCGAGGCATGAATGAATGCCGCGCGGTCCAGGCCAATGTCGACGAACGCCGCCTGCATACCCGGCAACACCCGCACCACCTTGCCTTTATAGATATTGCCGACAATGCCGCGCTTTTGCGTGCGCTCGACGTGAACTTCTTGCAGAACACCGTTTTCAACCACCGCCACGCGCGATTCCATCGGCGTGATGTTGATCAGGATCTCTTCACTCATGGCAGGGTCTCGTTCAGGCGTGTTCACGATAATGGCCGCATCAAGTCAGACGGCGCTCAGCGCGCGCTCAGGGTTTGCCAACAGGGTATGCCGAAATGGCTCAACAGCTCCGAGGTTTCGCACAGCGGCAGGCCGACCACGGCTGAATAGCTGCCTTCAAGCCCGGCGACGAATACCGCCCCCAAGCCCTGAATACCATAACCGCCGGCCTTGTCCCGGGGCTCACCGCTGTTCCAATAGGCTAGCGCTTGTTGTTCGGTGATGGCGCGAAAGCTCACCCGGCTGCGGACCACTCGGGATTCACAACGTTGCCCGTCCAGTACCGCGATGGCGGTCAGCACCTCATGGTCACGACCGGACAGGCTCAAGAGCATTGCCATGGCGTCGGCCTGATCCAGCGGCTTGCCAAGTATCCGCCCGTCCAGCACCACGGCGGTGTCGGCGCCCAGCACGCAGCCGTCCACGCCTGTTGCCAAAGCACGTCGCCCGGCCTCGGCCTTGCCGCGCGCCAGACGTTCGACGTAGGCCGAGGGGGTTTCGTCATCCAGGGGCGTTTCGTCGATGTCTGCGCCGACGGCGGTGAATGACACACCGATCTGCGCGAGCAACTCACGCCGACGCGGCGAGCCTGAGGCGAGGTAAAGCGGTTTCATCAGGACATCTCCCTCTCAAGGTGCGGGCCAATGCCTGACCGAATCAGTTGATTTTGAAACGCAGGCGCAAGCCACGCAAACCGAAGCTGACCCACGGCCAGAGCAAGGCACTGACCAGCGCCGGCAGCACCAGCGCCAGGGTCGGCTGGCGATTGCCGGTCAGTGCGCTGAGCCACAACTGCACCAACTGCGCCAGGCCGAAAATCACCAGGATCACCAGGCACTGCTGCCACATGGGAAACATCCGCAAACGTTGTTGCAGCGACAACACCAGGAACGTGATCAGCGTCAGGATCAGCGCGTTCTGCCCCAGCAACGTGCCATACAGCACGTCTTCGGCCAGCCCCAGGCACCAGGCGGTGACCATGCCGACCTTGTGCGGCAGCGCCAGCGCCCAGAATGCCAGCAACAGGGCCAGCCACAGCGGGCGCAGGATTTCCATGAATTGTGGCAGCGGTGAAACGCTGAGCAACAGGCCGATGGCGAACGTCAGCCAGACTATCCAGCCGTTACCCGATTGAGTACTGCTCATTATTCTCGTGCTCCCCTGGTGGCTGGCGCGGCGGCCGGCGTGGAGACAGGCGGTTTGGCCGCGGGCCTTGCGGGTTGAGTCGCCGGCGCTTGCGTGGCCGGCGTCGCAGCCGGAGCGGCAGCCGGCGTTGTAGTCGGGGTCGATGCCGGTGCGTGGGGGGCCGGTGTCGTGCCTGGGACTGTCGCCGGGGTAACCGGGGCCGCGGTCGACTCGCCGTTCTGCCGATCCTCGGCCTCCTGGGCCGCGGCGGCGTCGTTGGCGCGCTCTTCCGGGGTGCGGGGATCGCTGAATACCAACAGCAGGTATCGGCTGCGATTCAACGCCGCCGTCGGCACCGCACGCACGATGGCGAATGGCTGGCCGGAGTCGTGTATGACCTCCTTGACCGTCGCCACCGGATACCCGGCCGGGAATCGCTGGCCGAGACCGGAGCTGACCAGCAGGTCACCTTCCTTGATGTCGGCGGTGTCCGCAACATGCCGCAGTTCCAGGCGCTCCGGGTTACCGGTGCCGCTGGCAATCGCCCGCAAGCCGTTGCGGTTGACCTGCACGGGAATGCTGTGGGTGGTATCGGTCAACAGCAGGACGCGGGATGTGTAGGGCATCAACTCCACCACCTGCCCCATCAGGCCGCGGGCATCGAGCACCGGCTGGCCGAGGACAACACCGTCGCGCTCACCCTTGTTGATGATGATGCGGTGGGTAAAGGGGTTGGGGTCCATGCCGATCAACTCGGCCACTTCGACCTTCTCGTTGACCAGCGCCGAAGAGTTGAGCAACTCGCGCAGCCGCACGTTCTGCTCGGTGAGGGCCGCCAGCTTCTGCATGCGCCCCTGCAACAGCAGGTTTTCGGTCTTGAGTTTTTCGTTTTCGGCCACCAGCTCGGTCCGGCTGCCAAACTGGCTGGCCACACCCTGCCACAAGCGCTGCGGCAAATCGGTGATCCAGTAGGATTCCATCAATACCAGCGACATCTGGCTACGCACTGGCTTGAGCAGCGTGAAACGGGCATCGACCACCATCAGCGCAACCGACAGCACGGTCAGCACCAGCAGGCGCACACCCAGCGAGGGGCCTTTGGTAAAAAGCGGTTTAATAAGCCGCTCCTCCCAGGCAAATGTTTTCTTTATTCATACGGCATCAAACCGGCCTGGATACGAATGACAGAAGATAAACGTCAACGGGCAGCACTGCAAAGTGCTGCCCGGGGAGCGAACAACATAGACCATCCAGACGGACTTATTCGCTGGAGAGCAGATCCATGGTGTGCTTGTCCATCATTTCCAATGCACGGCCACCGCCACGGGCGACGCAAGTCAGCGGGTCTTCGGCAACGATCACTGGCAGGCCGGTTTCCTGGGCCAGCAGTTTGTCGAGGTCGCGCAGCAACGCGCCACCACCGGTCAGCACCAGGCCGCGCTCGGCGATGTCCGACGCCAGTTCCGGCGGCGACTGTTCCAGGGCGCTCTTGACCGCCTGGACGATGGTCGCCAGCGACTCTTGCAGCGCTTCGAGCACTTCGTTGGAGTTGAGGGTGAACGCGCGTGGAACGCCTTCAGCCAGGTTGCGGCCGCGAACGTCGACTTCACGCACTTCGCCGCCCGGATAGGCTGTGCCGATTTCCTGCTTGATACGCTCGGCGGTGGATTCGCCGATCAGGCTGCCGTAGTTGCGGCGCACGTAGGTGATGATCGCTTCGTCGAAACGGTCGCCGCCCACACGTACGGACTCGGCATAAACCACACCGTTGAGGGAGATCAAGGCGATTTCAGTGGTACCACCACCGATGTCGACGACCATCGAACCACGGGCCTCTTCGACCGGCAGGCCGGCACCGATGGCAGCGGCCATCGGCTCTTCGATCAGGAACACTTCACGGGCACCAGCGCCAAGGGCCGATTCACGGATGGCGCGACGCTCCACCTGGGTGGACTTGCATGGCACGCAGATCAGCACACGAGGGCTGGGCTGCAGGAAGCTGTTTTCGTGAACTTTGTTGATGAAGTACTGCAGCATCTTTTCGCAGACGCTGAAGTCGGCGATCACACCATCCTTCATGGGACGAATGGCCGCAATGTTGCCCGGTGTACGGCCCAGCATGCGCTTGGCTTCGGTACCGACAGCCACGACGCTCTTCTGGTTACCGTGGGTGCGGATGGCCACGACCGAGGGTTCATTCAGGACGATACCGCGCTCGCGCACGTAAATAAGGGTGTTGGCAGTGCCCAGGTCAATGGAAAGATCGCTGGAAAACATGCCACGCAGTTTCTTGAACATGGGAAAGGGACCCTAGGCAACGCGTGGGTAAAAAAGTGCGGCAAACTCTAACAACGACAGGGATTTTGGGCAAGGCGCCAATATGTTAAATTGGCCGCTTTTCTGTGCACCAAACCCCACAATCGCGGCCATAGGGCCGTAGAAATGCGGTAGTGTTCCGACAATCTAACACACGGACAGACTGCGTCCGTTTTGTTTTCCACTGGAGAATCCCATGGCGCTTGAACGCTCCGACGTGGAAAAAATCGCTCATCTGGCCTGTCTGGGCCTCAATGAAGCCGATCTTCCACACATTACTTCTGCCCTGAACAGCATTCTGGGGCTGGTCGACGAGATGCAGGCGGTCAATACCGACGGCATCGAACCCCTGGCCCACCCACTGGAAGCCAGCCAGCGCCTGCGCGTCGACGTCGTGACCGAGTCCAATCACCGCGAGGCCTACCAGTCCATCGCACCAGCGGTCGAAAACGGCCTGTACCTGGTTCCGAAAGTCATCGACTAAAGGGAAAGAGCCTCTCATGCATCACATGACCCTGGCCGAGATCGCCCGCGGACTCGCCGATAAAAAGTTTTCCTCCGAAGAGCTGACCAAGGTCCTGCTGGCGCGCATCGCCCAGCTCGACCCGCAGCTCAACAGCTTCATCAGCCTCACCGAAGAGCTGGCCCTGAGCCAGGCCAAGGCTGCCGACGTCCGTCGCGCCAACGGTGAGAGCGGCGCCCTGCTCGGCGCACCGATTGCCCACAAGGATCTGTTCTGCACCCAGGGCATCCGCACCAGCTGCGGCTCGAAGATGCTCGACAATTTCAAGGCCCCGTACGATGCCACCGTGGTCGCCAAACTGGCCGCCGCCGGCGCCGTGACCCTGGGTAAGACCAACATGGACGAATTCGCCATGGGTTCGGCCAACGAGTCGAGCTACTACGGCGCAGTGAAAAACCCGTGGAACCTGGAACACGTACCGGGTGGTTCGTCTGGCGGTTCCGCCGCCGCCGTGGCCGCGCGCCTGTTGCCGGCAGCCACTGCCACCGACACCGGCGGCTCGATTCGCCAGCCGGCGGCATTCACCAACCTCACGGGCCTCAAGCCGACCTATGGCCGTGTATCGCGCTGGGGCATGATCGCCTACGCCTCCAGCCTCGACCAGGGCGGCCCGCTGGCCCGCACCGCCGAAGACTGTGCGATCCTGCTGCAAGGCATGGCCGGCTTCGATCCGAACGACTCCACCAGCATCGATGAACCGGTGCCGGACTACAGCGCCAGTCTCAACGGTTCGCTGCAAGGCCTGCGCATCGGCGTGCCGAAGGAATATTTCAGCGCCGGCCTGGACCCGCGCATCGCCGAGCTGATCCACAACAGCATCAAGGAGCTGGAGAAGCTCGGCGCGGTGATCAAGCCAATCAGCCTGCCGAACATGCAGCATGCAATTCCCGCGTACTACGTGATCGCCCCGGCAGAAGCGTCCTCGAACCTGTCGCGTTTCGACGGCGTGCGCTTCGGCTATCGCTGCGAGAACCCGGAAAACCTGATCGACCTGTACAAGCGTTCCCGTGGCGAAGGCTTCGGCGCCGAAGTACAACGCCGGATCATGGTCGGTGCCTACGCGCTGTCCGCCGGCTACTACGATGCCTACTACCTCAAGGCGCAGAAAATCCGTCGCCTGGTGAAGAACGACTTCATGGCCGCCTTCAACGAGGTCGACATCATCCTCGGCCCAACCACGCCTAACCCGGCCTGGAAACTCGGCGCCAAGAGCAGCGACCCGGTCGCTGAATACCTGGAAGACGTCTACACCATCACCGCCAACCTCGCTGGCCTGCCGGGCCTGTCCATGCCGGCCGGTTTCGTCGATGGCCTGCCGGTGGGCGTGCAGTTGCTCGCGCCGTACTTCCAGGAAGGCCGCCTGCTCAATGTGGCGCACCAGTACCAGCTCAATACCGACTGGCACACCCGCACCCCAACCGGCTTCTGAGGAGAAACACATGCAATGGGAAGTCGTGATCGGGCTGGAGATTCATACCCAGCTCACCACCCGGTCGAAAATCTTTTCCGGTAGCTCCACCACCTTCGGTTCCGAGCCCAACACCCAGGCCAGCCTGGTCGACCTGGGCATGCCCGGCGTGCTGCCGGTGCTCAACGCCGAAGCCGTGCGCATGGCGGTGATGTTTGGCCTGGCGATTGACGCCGAGATCGGCCAGCACAACGTATTCGCCCGCAAGAACTACTTCTACCCGGACCTGCCCAAGGGCTACCAGATCAGTCAGATGGAGTTGCCGATTGTCGGCAAGGGCCACCTGGACATCGCCCTGGAAGACGGCACGGTCAAGCGCGTCGGTATCACCCGTGCGCACCTGGAAGAAGACGCCGGCAAGAGCCTGCACGAAGAATTCAACGGCGCCACCGGCATCGACCTGAACCGTGCCGGCACGCCGTTGCTGGAAATCGTCTCCGAACCGGACATGCGCAGCGCCAAGGAAGCCGTGGCTTACGTCAAGGCAATCCATGCGCTGGTGCGTTATCTGGGCATCTGCGACGGCAACATGGCCGAAGGCTCGCTGCGCTGCGACTGCAACGTGTCGATCCGGCCCAAGGGCCAGGTTGAGTTCAGCACCCGCTGCGAGATCAAGAACGTCAACTCGTTCCGCTTCATCGAGAAAGCGATCAACACCGAAGTGCAGCGCCAGATCGAACTGATCGAGGACGGCGGCAAGGTCATCCAGCAGACTCGCCTGTACGACCCGAACAAGGACGAGACCCGTCCGATGCGCAGTAAAGAGGAAGCCAACGACTACCGTTACTTCCCCGACCCGGACCTGCTGCCGGTGGTCATCGAGGACTCGTTCCTCAACGACGTGCGCGCCACTCTGCCGGAGCTGCCACCGCAGAAGCGCGAGCGCTTCCAGGCGCAGTTCGGGCTGTCGAGCTATGACGCCAACGTCCTGGCCACCAGCCGCGAACAGGCCGATTACTTCGAAAAAGTCGTGAGCATCGGCGGCGACGCCAAGCTGGCGGCCAACTGGGTGATGGTCGAGTTGGGCAGTCTGCTGAACAAGCAGGGTCTGGAAATCGACCAGTCGCCGGTGTCGGCCGAGCAACTGGGCGGCATGTTGTTGCGGATCAAGGACAACACCATTTCCGGCAAGATCGCCAAAATGGTCTTCGAAGCCATGGCCAATGGTGAAGGCAGCGCCGATGAGATCATTGAGAAGCGCGGCTTGAAGCAAGTCACCGACACCGGTGCGATCAGTGCCGTACTCGATGAAATGCTTGCGGCCAACGCCGAGCAGGTCGAGCAATACCGTGCGGCAGACGAAGCCAAGCGCGGCAAGATGTTCGGCTTCTTCGTCGGCCAGGCCATGAAAGCCTCCAAGGGCAAGGCCAACCCGCAACAGGTCAACGAACTGCTTAAAAGCAAACTCGAGGGCTGATGACCATGGGGCCAGATTTCAAGCCTGGCTCCCTTCGCTCTTGCGGGAGCGAGCCTGTGGGAGCAAAGCTTGCTCGCGATGAAGACACCTCGATCCATCAGTGGACCGCGTTATCGTTCATCGCGAGCAAGCTTTGCTCCCACAGGTTTTACTCCCACTGGCTTTACTCCCACTGGTTTTGCTCCCACTGGTTTTGCTCCCACAGGGCTTTGTTCCCACTGACTTTGTTCCCACAGGCCTTGCCCCCACTGGCCAGCTCCCCTATCTGTAGTTGGAAACCCCACATGAAGCGTCTCCTCGGCGCCTGCGCCCTGCTGTCCCTGCTGGCCGGTTGTGCCAGCCAGAGCGGGACGGTCGATCCACACGGCTATGACCAGACCGGCGTCGCCTCTTATTACGGTGCCAGGCACCATGGCAAGCGCACCGCCAGCGGCGAGCGCTTCAACCAGCATGGCCTGACCGCCGCCCATCGCCAGTTGCCGTTTGGCACACGGGTGAAAGTCACCAATCTGAAAAACAACGACAGTGTCGTGGTCCGCATCAACGACCGCGGCCCCTACACCCGTGGCCGCCTGATCGACGTGTCCCGCGCGGCCGCCGAGCAACTGGGCATGTTACGCAGTGGCACCGCACGGGTGCGCGTGCAAGCCCTCGACGATTGATAGACGGAGCCCGGTCATTTCCCTACTCAATGCCATCCCGCTGCTGAGCCTGATCGAACTGTTCGGTGGTCTGCTGTTGCTGATCGCCGGTGCCGAACTGCTGGTGCGCGCCGCCGTGGGCCTGGCGGCGCGCTTGCAGGTGCGGCCGCTGATCATCGGCCTGACCGTGGTCGCCTTTGGCAGCAGCGCCCCGCAAATGGCCGTCAGCCTGCAAGCGACCCTGGCGCAGAACGCCGACATCGCCGTGGGCAGCGTGATCGGCAGCAGCATCTTCAATATCCTCGTCACCCTCGGGTTGTCGGCCCTGATCATTCCGCTGCGCGTCTCGCGTCAACTGGTGCGCCTGGACATCCCGCTGATGATCGGCGCCAGCCTGCTGGTGTTCGTACTGGCCTGGAACGAGGAACTGACGCCACTGGACGGCGCGCTGCTGTTGATGGCCCTGGTGGTGTACCTGGGCCTGTTGCTGCGCCAGTCGCGGCATTCGGCACGACCGCACCCCGTGGGGGTCGACGTGGCGCAGGTGTCCTGGTTCAAGAGTCTGTCGATGATGATCCTGGGGCTGGCAATGCTGGTTTTCGCCGGGCACCTGCTGTTGGGTGCGGCAGTGGAGGTGGCGACGGACCTGGGGCTGTCGGAACGCATCATCGGCCTGACCATCGTCGCCGTCGGCACCTCGCTGCCGGAACTCGCCACCTCGCTGATCGCCGCCCTGCGGGGCCAGCGAGACATTGCCGTGGGCAACGTGATCGGCAGCAACCTGTTCAACCTGCTGGGCGTGCTGGGGGTGACCGCCCTCGCCGCCCCATCGCCCCTCTCGGTTTCCCCCAATGCTTTGGATTTCGACCTGCCGGTGATGCTCGGCGTGGCGGTGCTGTGCCTGCCAGTGTTCTATTCCGGCTACCGCGTCACCCGCGCCGAAGGTCTGTTGTTCTTGAGCTTGTACCTGGCCTATGGGCTGCATGTGGTGTCGTTCACTACCGGTATGCCCCTGGCCGGCCAACTGGAACGCCTGATGCTGTTCTATGTGCTGCCGGCCCTGCTCGCGTTTTTGTTGTTCAGCTCCTTGCGCGCCTGGCGCCGTCAACACCACAAGAGGGATTTGCCATGACCGACACTCCAAAGACCGGCCTGGACATGCGCCGCCAAGTGATGGGCGACGCGTTCGTCGACCGCGCCCTGGGCAACGCCAGCGAATTCACCCAGCCGTTGCAGGACTTCGTCAACGAGCACGCCTGGGGCAGCGTCTGGAGCCGCGAAGGCTTGCCGCTCAAAACCCGCAGCCTGATCACCCTCGCCGCCCTCACCGCCCTCAAATGCCCGCAAGAGTTGAAAGGCCACGTGCGCGGGGCATTGAACAACGGCTGTACGGTTGAGGAGATTCGCGAGGCGTTGCTGCATTGCGCGGTGTATGCGGGCGTGCCAGCGGCGATTGATGCATTCAGGGCGGCGCAGGAAGTGATCGATAGCTACCAGAAGCCTGAGTAAAAGCCTGAGTCTTGCAGTGGTAGGTCAGGCCTCTTCGCGAGCAAGCCCGCTCCCACATTGACTGCGTTCTTCCATGGAAACGCGGTCGAATGTGGGAGCGGGCTTGCTCGCGAATGGATCGAAAGAGCACTGCAAATCTGAAGCTAGATCCACCCGCCCCACTGCAACACAAAAATCCCCAGGTTGGTGGTAATCGCCGCCATCAGCGTGGTGATGACGATGATCGCCGCCGCCAGTTCATGGTTGCCATCGGCCGCGCGGGCCATGACATAACTGGCGGCGGCGGTGGGACTGCCAAAGTACAGGAACAGAATCCCTAGCTCCGCCCCACGAAAGCCCCAGAGCCAGGCGCCGAGGGTGGCCAGCAGTGGCAGGCCGACCATCTTCACCAGGCTCGAACTCAGGGCCATCTTGCCGCTTTTGCGCAGCGCCGCCAGCGACAGCGTGCCGCCGATGCAGATCAACGCCAGCGGCAAGGTCATCTGGGCAAGGTATTTGGCCGAGGTTTCGAACCAGTTTGGCAGGCCTATCTGCCAATAGGCCAACGGCGCGGCCACAACCACACTGATGATCAGCGGGTTGCTGACCACGCTTTTGCAGATGCTCCAGGGGTCGGACTTGATCACCGGGCTGTAGACCGCCAGCACGATGGTCGACAACGTGTTGTAGAACAGAATCACCAGCGCCGCGAGAATCGACCCCAGAGAAATCCCGTAGTCGCCGTACATACTCGCCGCCAGTGCCAGACCGATCACGCCGTTGTTGCCGCGAAAGGCGCCCTGGGTATAGATGCCACGGTCCTCATGCGGACAACGCCAGATCGCCCAGCCCCAGGCCACGGCAAAGCACACCAGGGTGGCAATGGAAAAATAGATCAGCAGGTCCGGCTGCAATGCCGCGTGGAGATCGGCATGCAGGATGCCGAGAAACAACAACGCCGGCATGGTGACGTTGAACACCAGGGACGAGGCCATGTGGATGAAATTGTCGTTGATCCAGTAGATGCGCTTGAGCAGCGTCCCCAGAAACAACATGGCAAACACCGGCGCGGTGATGTTCAGGGTTTCGAGGAAAATTGCCAGCATGCCGGGGACCTTGAGAAGGGTGTCGTTAGGTGGCTAATGATAGCCACTAACGACACTGGCGTCTGGTAGACCGCTATCGCGAGCAGGGCTCGCTCCCACATTTTGCTCGTGGGTGAATGCAGAATCCGCACTCACCGCAAATCCCCTGTGGATGGATGCAGAGTTCACACTCACCGCCCCCCCCTGTGGGAGCGGGCTTGCTCGCGAAGACGGCGGCACATCCAACCTCAATGCTAGCTGAACCATCGCATTCGCGAGCAAGCCCACACACTGGATCTCCAGCGATCACGAAATCATCAAGTAATCGGCGCAGGGTTGAACAAGGTGATGTCGTTGTACAGCTTGTGCCGCTCGGCCCAGGTTTGTTTCTTGCCGCTGGCCACGTCCAGGTAGTAATGGAACAGCTCCCAGCCCAGCTCCTCGATGGAAGCACGTCCGGTGGCGATGCGTCCGGCGTCGATGTCGATCAGGTCCGGCCAGCGCTGGGCCAGTTCGGTGCGGGTCGAGACCTTCACCACCGGCGCCATGGCCAAACCGTAAGGTGTACCACGGCCAGTGGTGAACACGTGCAGGTTCATCCCCGCCGCCAATTGCAACGTACCGCAGACAAAATCACTGGCCGGTGTCGCGCAGAAGATCAAGCCCTTTTGCTTGAAGCGCTCGCCCGGGCCAAGCACGCCATTGATTGCGCTGCTGCCGGACTTGACGATCGAGCCCAGGGATTTTTCGACGATGTTCGACAGCCCGCCCTTCTTGTTGCCCGGCGTGGTGTTGGCACTGCGATCGGCCTCGCCCTTGGCCAGGTAACGGTCGTACCAGTCCATCTCGCGTACCAGTTCCTGAGCGACTTCCCGGGTCTGTGCCCGGGAGGTCAGCAGGTAGATCGCATCGCGCACTTCGGTGACTTCGGAAAACATCACCGTCGCCCCGGCCCGCAGCAACAGGTCCGAGGCATAGCCCAAGGCCGGGTTGGCGGTGATACCGGAAAATGCATCGCTGCCGCCGCACTGCATGCCCAGGATCAGCTCCGAGGCCGGCACGGTTTCGCGGCGGCGCTGGTCGAGTTTCTTCAGCCGGGTTTCCGCTAGCGCCATGATCTGCTCGATCATTTCGGTGAAACCGTGACTGGAATCCTGCAAGCGATACAACCACGGCTCGCTGAGGTCCACCGAGCTGTCGTTCTCATGCATCACCTGCCCGGCCTGCAACTTCTCGCAGCCCAGGCTGATCACCAGCGCTTCGCCGCCCAGGTTCGGGTTGCGCGCCAGGTTACGCACGGTGCGGATCGGGATGTACGCGTCGGTGGCGGTGATCGCCACGCAGCCGTAGCTGTGGGTCAGCGCCACCACGTCATCGACGTTCGGGTACTTGGGCAGCAATTCGTCCTTGATGCGCTTGACCGCATGGTCCAGCACCCCCGGTCACGCACTGCACCGTGGTGGTGATGCCCAGGATGTTGCGCGTGCCCACGGTACCGTCGGCGTTGCGATAGCCCTCGAAGGTGTAGCCTTCCAACGGCGCATCGGCCGCCGGCACGTCGGTGGACAGCGGCAGGCTGTCCAGCGGCGGCGCGGTGGGCATGCGCAGCTGGTCTTCCTTGACCCAACTGCCACGGGGGATCGGTTGCAGCGCGTAGCCAATGACCTGGCCGTAGCGAATCACCTCGCCGCCCTCGGGAATATCTTCCAGGGTGACCTTATGGCTCTGCGGTACAAAGTCCACGGTGACCAGGCCATCCGGGAACTCAGTCCCGGCTGGCACGCCTTGGTCGTTCACCACAATGACCACGTTGTCCCGCTCATTCAGGCGGATGTAACGGGGCGAATCGGCATGTTCAATCAGTTGCATCGACATCGCTCCTTCAGGATTTCGCTTCAGACAGGCTGGAAAGTTGGTCATCCCTGGCCGAGGGTTCTTTGAGCACGACACGCTTGATCGGCCCGACGATCACCAGGTAGCTGAACACCGCCATCAGCGCGTTGCAGCCCACGAACACCAGCGCCCATTTGAACGAACCGGTGGAGCTGATGATGTAGCCGATGACGATCGGCGTGGTGATCGACGCCAGGTTGCCGAAGGTGTTGAACAGGCCGCCGCTCAGACCGGCGATCTGTTTTGGCGAAGTGTCGGACACCACGGCCCAACCCAGCGCGCCTACGCCTTTACCGAAGAAGGCCAGGGCCATGAAGCCCACCACCATCCATTCGATGTCCACGTAGTTGCACGCCACGATGCTGCTGGACACCAGCAGGCCGGCGATGATCGGCGCCTTGCGGGCGAAGGTCAGCGAGTGGCCCTTGCGCAGCAGGTAATCGGAAATCACCCCACCGAGCACGCCGCCGATAAAACCGCAGATCGCCGGCAAGGAGGCGATGAAACCAGCCTTGAGGATGGTCATGCCGCGCTCCTGCACCAGGTACACCGGGAACCAGGTCAGGAAGAAATAGGTGATGCCGTTGATGCAGTATTGGCCCAGGTAGACGCCGAGCATCATGCGGTTGGTCAGCAGTTGGCGGATGTAATCCCACTTCGGACCGTCGGTCTTTTTACCTTTGCCCTTGTCCTGGTCCATGTCGACCATCGCGCCGTTGGCGGCGATGTGATTGAACTCGGCCTCGTTGATCATCGGGTGCTGACGCGGGCTGTGGATAACCTTCAGCCAGACCAGCGAGAACACGATACCGACCACGCCCATCACGATGAACACGTGCTGCCAGCCGAAACGGTAGACAATCCAGCCCATCAGCGGCGCAAACAACACCGTGGCGAAATACTGGGCCGAGTTGAAAATCGCCGAAGCGGTGCCGCGCTCAGCGGTGGGGAACCAGGCCGCGACAATTCGGGCGTTGCCCGGGAAGGACGGCGCCTCGGCCAGCCCGACCAGAAAACGCAGCATGAACAGCGCCACCACGGCGGTGGAGACGCCGAATTCACCGACATAACCTTGCAGCACGGTGAACAGCGACCAGGTAAAAATGCTCAAGGCATAGATTTTTTTCGACCCGAACCGGTCAAGCAACCAGCCGCCCGGGATCTGCCCGGCCACATAGGCCCAGCCGAAGGCGGAGAAGATATAACCGAGGGTAACGGCATCGATGCCTAGGTCTTTCTGCAGGCTGGAGCCGGCGATAGCGATGGTTGCGCGGTCGGCGTAATTGATCGTCGTCACCAGGAACAGCATGAGCAGGATCAAATAGCGGACGCGAGTCGGCTTGGTTTCTTGCATGTAAATCTACTTCCACTATTTATTTTTATACGGGAAATCTGGTTGTACGGCCGGGCGGATTGCCCCGCTCCGGCCGGTGTCGCAATTACGATCCGATGTAAGAAGTTTTCACCACGGTGTAGAACTCTTGCGCATAGCGACCTTGCTCGCGCGAGCCGTACGACGAACCTTTGCGGCCGCCAAACGGTACATGGTAATCCACGCCGGCGGTTGGCAGATTGACCATCACCATGCCCGCCTGGGAATGACGCTTGAAGTGGTTGGCATATTTGAGCGAGGTGGTGGCGATACCGGCGGACAGACCGAATTCGGTGTCGTTGGCCATCGCCAGCGCCGCTTCATAATCGGCCACGCGCACGACGTTGGCCACCGGGCCAAAGATTTCTTCGCGGCTGATACGCATCGAGGCTTCGCTGTCGGCAAACAGCGTCGGCGCCAGGAAATAACCTTCGGTGTCGCACGTCACCAGGCCGCCACCGCTGACCAGCCGCGCACCTTCGCTCTGGCCGATGTCGATGTACTTCAAGTCCTGGTTGAGCTGGGCTTCGGAAACCACCGGCCCGATATCGGTGCCGGCCTTCAAGGCATGACCAACCTTGATCGATTGCATACGCTCGGCCATGGCGGCGACAAACTTGTCGTGGATGCCGGCGGTCACGATCAGGCGGCTCGAGGCCGTGCAACGCTGGCCGGTGGAGTAGAACGCGCTCTGCACCGCCAGTTCGACGGCCTGCTTGAGGTCAGCGTCGTCGAGGATGATCTGCGGGTTCTTGCCGCCCATCTCCAGTTGCACCTTGGCCTGGCGCGCCACGCAATTGACCGCGATCTGCCGACCCACGCCCACGGAACCGGTGAAGCTGATACCGTCGACTTTCGGGCTGTTGACCAGGACTTCACCGACCACACGGCCGCTGCCCATCACCAGGTTGAACACACCGGCCGGGAAACCGGCGCGGGAAATGATGTCCGCCAGGGCCCAGGCACAACCTGGCACCAGTTCGGCGGGCTTGATCACCACGCAGTTGCCGTAGGCCAGCGCCGGAGCGATCTTCCAGGCGGGGATTGCGATCGGGAAGTTCCACGGCGTGATCAGGCCAACCACACCCAACGCTTCACGGGTGACTTCGACGTTGACGCCCGGACGCACCGACGGCAGGTAATCGCCCGACAGGCGCAGGCACTCACCAGCGAAAAATTTGAAAATGTTGCCGGCGCGGGTCACTTCGCCAATGGCTTCGGGCAGGGTCTTGCCCTCTTCCCGGGCTAGCAGTTGGCCGAGTTCTTCGCGGCGGGCGAGGATTTCGCTGCCGACTTTGTCCAGCGCATCGTGACGGGCCTGGATACCCGAGGTCGACCAGGCCGGGAACGCGGCGCGGGCGGCTTCGATGGCGGCATTGACTTGAGCTGCATCAGCCTTGGCGTATTCACCAATGACATCGGACAAATCAGACGGGTTGATGTTGGTGCAATAGTCGGCACCGGCCACCCACTGACCGTTGATGTAGTTATCGAAACGCTTTGCATCTGCCACAGAGCTTCTCCTTACAAAAGGCCTTACGCAAAAAGCCGCTGATTGCTCAGCGGCCTTGTCGGATCTGTTACTGCTTGCCTTGCTTGTCGATCAGCGCGGCCAGGGCTTCGTATTCTTCCGGCAGCAGGTCGGTCAACGGTGTACGCACAGGACCTGCGTCGTAGCCGACGATCTTCGCGCCTGCCTTGACGATGCTCACTGCATAACCGGCCTTGCGGTTACGGATGTCCAGGTAAGGCAGGAAGAAGTCATCGATGATCTTGCCGACGGTCTCGTGATCTTCACGGGAAATGGCGTGGTAGAAATCCATCGCGGTTTTCGGAATGAAGTTGAACACCGCCGAGGAGTAGACCGGCACGCCCAGGGCCTTGTAGGCCGCGGCATAGACTTCGGCGGTCGGCAGGCCGCCCAGGTAGCTGAAACGATCGCCGAGACGACGGCGGATCGACACCATCAGTTCGATATCGCCCAGGCCATCCTTATAGCCGATCAGGTTCGGGCAGCGTTCAGCCAGTTGCTCCAGGTGCGTGGCGTTCAGGCGGCAGACGTTGCGGTTGTACACCACCACGCCGATCTTCACCGATTTGCACACGGCTTCAACGTGGGCGGCGACGCCGTCCTGGCTGGCTTCGGTCAGGTAGTGCGGCAGCAGCAACAGGCCCTTGGCGCCCAGACGCTCGGCTTCCTGAGCGTATTCGATGGCCTGGCGGGTCGCACCGCCGACACCGGCGAGGATTGGCACGCTGGTGGCGCAGGTATCAACGGCCGTTTTGATGACTTGCGAATACTCGCTGGCGGCCAGGGAGAAAAACTCACCGGTGCCACCGGCCGCGAAAAGTGCCGAGGCGCCATACGGGGCCAGCCACTCGAGGCGCTTGATGTAGCTGTCGCGATTGAAATCGCCTTGAGCCGTGAAATCGGTGACCGGGAAAGACAGCAGGCCAGACGAGAGGATGGACTTCAGTTCTTGTGGATTCATTATTCGAACACCCTGGACGCAAATGTTTGTGTTGTAGGAAACGGTTCAGCTTCAAGAGAAGTTGTAAGTCATCGTACAACTTAAAATACGAACGTCAACTGCATTTCGTCTTTTGTCGGGGGGCAGGCGCGCGGAGTTTGGCGAGAAGCCTTTTAGATCGGGCCTTTGAGGTTTGCTGGCAGACTGAGGAATGTTGCCATCCGAGGGCAGCGGACCGCTCATCGCGACTGTCAACTCTGTCAGTAGGCAGGGTTACAGGAAGGGCGCATAACGCGGATGGGGCCGTGCACACGCCCGGCCGTGGTCCTTTTCCGCATACCTAAGGTGAGTCGCCCGTACGCGACGATCACGGTCGTCTCACAAGGAGTGACAGCATGTCGACGCTTGAGAAACCAACGGTCAAAGATTTTCCAGTCGATCCAGCCACGGGGGAAGTCACGATCAACTTGTCGAAGACAGAGACGTTAACCGTCCAGATCCCGGGAGCCCCCAGCTCGCCGGACTCGTCAGTCCAACTGACCGTCACCGCCCCCTCGAAGCCGCCTAAATCAGTAGGTCCTTATGAGTCCATGCTTGTTAAGAAGACGCCCGAGACTCATCCGGACAACTTCGAGGAGCCCGAGTTACGCAAGGGGGTGACACTGACATTGCGCAGCGACGAGTTGAAAGCGTTCAGCGGCGAAGAAGGGGTTGAGCTTCGTTACACGTTTACTTACGCGAGCGGATGGGATCCCGATACATCCGAGCCGCAAATGTTGCGGATCAAGGCGTAGGCCTGCACGCCATATCTGGCAGACAGGCACAGATATAAAGCCCGACACCACTCCCCTGTGGCGAGGGGATTTATCCCCGCTGGGTTGCGAAGCAGCCCCAAAATTGGCACACCTGGATGTCTGATCGGATTGAGTCGCCGCCCCTGAGGGCTGCTGCGCAGCCCAGCGGGGATAAATCCCCTCGCCACAGGATCAGTGACTCACCTCATCGCAACTGACAGAAGCTAGCCCTGCGCCTGCGCTTCCTCATGAGCCTGGCGCAGCCGCTCGCGGCTGTTGGTCAGGTGCAAGCGCATGGCGGCGCGGGCCGCGTCGGAGTCCTGACGGGCGATGGCTTCGTAGATTTCCTCGTGCTCGCGGCTCAGGCGATCCATGTAGTGCTGGTGGTCTTCGTGAGCCAGGCGCGCCGAGTTCAGCCGGGTGCGCGGGATGATGCTGGTGCCCAGGTGGGTCATGATGTCGGTGAAGTAGCGGTTGCCAGTGGACAGGGCGATTTCCAGGTGGAAAGCGAAATCCGAGGCCACCGCGTCGCTGGCGTGGGACGCGCTTTCGTTCAGCGCATCCAGGGCTGCGCGCATCGCAGCCAGTTGCTCGTCGCTGCGGCGCTGGGCTGCAAGGCCTGCCGATTCCACTTCCAGACTGATGCGCAACTCCAGGATCGCCAGCACGTCACGCAACGTGACCACCGTCGCCGGGTCGATGCGAAAGCCGCTCGGGCTGGGCGTGTCCAGCACGAAGGTGCCGATGCCGTGGCGGGTTTCCACCTGGCCGGCGGCCTGCAAACGGGAAATCGCCTCGCGCACAACGGTGCGGCTGACACCATGGGCTTCCATGATCGCCGACTCGGTGGGCAATTTATCGCCACGCTTGAGCAGGCCGTCGCGAATCTGCTCGGACAGCACCGTCACCAGCTCCTGCGCCAGGCTGCGGCGCTTGCGGGGAAGGCGTGGTACGTCGATCGGTCTTTCCATGTGTCTGTGTCTCGGCAAGCGGCTGAATGCGCATCATGATAGCGCAACGTGGTTGTACGATCACCGTGCTCCCTGACGGTCTTGGCAAAGTTTGCCGCCATGCACCGTTGTGGCGAGGGGATTTATCCCCGCTGGGCTGCGGAGCAGCCCTCTTGATCTACCAGCAAATCAATATCGTTGACCTTTGATTTTGAAGGGCGCTTCGCACCCAACGGGGATAAATCCCCTCGCCACAACGGTGTTCGGCAGTGACAATCAGGCGACTACAGCTTGCTCCACCAAGTGGCCATTTTCGATACGCACATGTCGCGGATGGAACCGTTTCAAACTGCTGCGATGGCCAACGCTGACAATGCTCAGCCCCGGCAACTGGTCAATCAGCGCCTGGTACAGCGTCGCTTCATCTTCTTCGTCCATCGCCGATGTGGCTTCGTCCATATACAACCATTGTGGTGCGTAGAGCAATGCGCGGGCGAACGCCAGGCGTTGCTGCTCGCCGGGCGAAAGCATGCGCTGCCAGTGGTTGGCTTCGTCCAGTCGCGACACCAGATGCGGCAGGCGACAGGTTTCCAGCACTTGCGCATATCGCTCTGGCGGGTACGTGTCGCCCGGCTGTGGATAACTCAGCGCCTCGCGCAAGGTGCCAATAGGCAGATAAGGTTTTTGCGGCAGGAACAGATAACGCGCCGCCGGCAACCGGATCGCGCCGTGGCCATCCGGCCACAAATGCCCCATTGCCCGGAACAGGGTGGATTTACCGCTGCCCGAACGTCCACTGAGCATCACCCGCTCGCCCGGCTCGACGGTCATGTCGGTATGGCTGAGCAGATGGCGGCCATCGGCCAGGTCCAACCCCAGGTTTTGCACTTTCAATGCATGGCCCTGGTTCTGCACGTCGATGGCCGGCACGCGGTCTTCGTTGTCGCTCATAGCTTGGCGGAAGCTCAACAGACGGTCACACGTGGCGCGCCACGCGGCGAGGTCGGTGTACGCGCTGATGAACCAGCTGAAATTCTCCTGCACATTGCCGAACGCTGAATTGATCTGCATGAGCTCGCCCAGCTGGATCTTGCCAGCGAAGTAGCGCGGCGCGGCGACGATGAACGGGAAGATGATCGCGATCTGGCCGTAGCCGGAGGTGAAGAAAGTCAGGCGCTTGGACACCCGCATGATGTCCCAGAAGTTGTGCCAGACCAGGCCAAAGCGGCCACTCAGACGCCGGTTCTCGTTGGGTTCGCCGTTGTACAAGGCAATGCTCTCGGCATTCTCGCGCACCCGCACCATGGAAAAACGCAGGTCGGCTTCAAAGCGTTGCTGGTTGTTGTTCAGGCCGATCAAGCGACGGCCAATCAAGTGCGTCAGCCAACTGCCCACCGCCGCATACACCAGCGCACACCAGAACATGTAGCCGGGGATGGTGTAGCCCAACACCTGGATGCTGCCCGACACGCCCCACAAGATGATCGAGAACGACACCAGGCTGACCACGGTGCGCAGCAGCCCCAGGCCCAAGCCCAAGGTGTTGCTGGTAAAACTGTTGAGGTCTTCGGAAATCCGCTGGTCCGGGTTGTCGGTGTAGCCGCCCTGCTCCAGCCGGTAGTAATTCTTGTCATTGAGCCAGCGGGCGAAGTGTTTCTCCGTGAGCCAGGCCCGCCAGCGGATGGTGAGCATCTGCGTGAGGTACAAGCGATACACCGCGCCCAGGATCGCCACCGCGGCGATGCCGCAGAAATACAGGATCAACCGCCAGAACGCGACGCTGTCCTTCTCCTGCAAGGCGTTGTAGAAATCCTTGTACCAACTGTTGATCCACACCGAAATCGCCACGCTGAACAACGACAGCACGATGACGGCGATTAACAGCGTCCAGGCCTTGCCCTTCTCCTCACTGCGCCAGTACGGCGTGGTCATTTGCCAGACACGGCGGAAAAACTGCCCGCGCACCGCATCATTGACCGCGGAATATTCAGCGTTCTGATTCATGGTTAAGGCTCTGTAAAGAAAAAAAACTCGGGCCGATCATAGAACAACGGCCCGATTTGCCGCGAGGGTGGACAACATCTGTTCAGCGCAGGTTCAGCGACGCACGGGGCGCTTCTGTAATTTGCGCTGCAAGGTGCGCCGGTGCATGCCCAGGGCGCGGGCAGTGGCGGAGATGTTGCCTTCGTGTTC
This sequence comes from Pseudomonas hefeiensis, assembly GCF_030687835.1. Taxonomy (NCBI): domain Bacteria; kingdom Pseudomonadati; phylum Pseudomonadota; class Gammaproteobacteria; order Pseudomonadales; family Pseudomonadaceae; genus Pseudomonas; species Pseudomonas hefeiensis. The sequence continues at coordinate 1,010,126 of NZ_CP117449.1, read as the reverse complement.
GGTCAGCACCCGCTGGATGTGCTCCCACTGCAGGCGGTCCACCGACATGGGGTTTTCCGGCACCAGGGTGTCCAGGTCGGCGTGCTCGGACAACAGCGCCGCCAGCACGTCATCGGCGTCGGCCGGTTTGCACAGGTAATTGCAGGCGCCGCGCTTGATCGCCTCCACCGCGGTGGCAATGCTCGAATAGCCGGTGAGGATCACCACGCGCATTTCCGGGTCCAGCTCCAGCAGCTTGGGCAACAGCACCAGGCCCGAGTCGCCGTCCATCTTCAAATCCAGCGCGGCATAGTCCGGCAGGTCGGCCTGGGCGATGCTCAAGCCCTCTTCCGCAGAACCTGCGGTGCTCACGCGAAAGCCCCGACGGGACATGGCCCGGGCCATGACGCGGGTGAAGGTGGCGTCGTCGTCCACCAGCAACAGATGCGGCAGTTCTTCGCCGTCGACTTGGATCTCGTCACTCATGTTCGTCTCCTCGGTCGGCATGGGGCAGGCGCAGCTCGGTGAGCGTGCCGCCTTCCTCATGGGGGTAGAGTTTCACCGAGCCGCCGGCGCGTGTCACGCTGGCCTTGCTCAAAAACAGGCCCAGGCCGAAACCTTTGCCCTTGGTGGTGTAGAACGGCTTGCCGATTTGCTCGGCAATCGCCAGCGGCACACCGGCGCCATGGTCGCGGATGCTGATGGTCAGCTCGTAGACATTCCAGTCCAGCGCCACTTCCAGGCCTTCGGGGCAGGCGTCGGCGGCGTTGTTCAACAAGTTGAGCAACGCCTGGGTCAGGTCCGGCGGCGGCGCCATGCGCGGCACCGGTCCTTGACCCAGACGCTGGAAGCGATAGCTGGCCTCAGGGCGCATCAGGTGCCAGCGATTCAGGGCCTCGTCGAGCCAGTCGGTGACGTCCTGCATGTCGATGGCCAGCCGGCGATTGGCCTCGGCGGCACGCACCAGGTACTGCAGGGTTTCCTTGCAGAGCTGGACCTGATCCTGCAATACACCGAGGTCTTCCTGCAGCGCCGGGTCGTGGTGATCCTGGCGCATCTCCTTGAGCAGTACGCTCATGGTGGCCAATGGCGTGCCCAACTCATGAGCGGCACCCGCGGCCTGGGTCGCCACGGCCAGCAATTGCTCGTCCCGCAGACCCTCTTCACGGCGAATGGCCCGCAGCTCTTCCTGGCGGCGCAACTCTTCGGCCATGCGCGCGGCAAAAAACGTAATGACCGCCGCCGCCAGGGCGAAACTCAGCCACATGCCGTATATCTGCAGGTTTTCCCGGGCAATGGGGAAGGTTTCCAGCGGATAGAACCGCGCCAGCAACAAGGTGTACAGCGCCAGGGCGATGCCGGACAGGATCAGCGAATACCGCCACGGCAACGTCACCGCGGCGATGGTCAGCGGCACCAGGTAATAGGACACGAAAGGGTTGGTGGAGCCGCCGGAGAAATACAGCAACGCACTGTGGATAAACAGGTCACAGGCCAGTTGCACGGCGTATTCCAGCTCAGTCACCGGCCACGAGGTGCGCAGACGGATGGCGGTCAGCGCGCACAGTATCGAAGAGCAGGCCAGGGTGATCGCCAATTGCAGCCAGGGCAGCGGCAGCAGGTCGAACCAATAGGCAAGCCCCACAGACCCGGCCTGGGCGGCCAGGACCAGAATTCGGATAAACGTCAGACGCCAGAGGTTCTGGCGAGAGGCGGAAGTCATTTGCAAAGGGGCGAGCATGAGCTCTCCTGATGAGCGCTCCAGGCGGATCGCACGGAGTATAACCAAGGCGCGGCGTGCACAGGCAGCTATGCGGCAAAGCGCCACAGCCCCGAAATGACACACCAACCATTGTGGCGAGGGGATTTATCCCCGCTGGGGCGCGAAGCGGCCCCCAAAATAAGGTCGAGCACCACGCTGAGCTAGATCATGACAATTCTGGGACTGCTGCGCAGTCCAGCGGGGATAAATCCCCTCGCCACAAAAAAGCCTCTCACCTGCAATCTGTATAGAAGTTGTAACTGTGCGAACCCGCCCATAAAAGCTAGAGTCTTACCGTTCACGCAGGTCCGGATCTCACCCCTGCGCCTCATCCAAGGAGCTTTCATGCAAACGTTCAGTCGTCACGCCGCCCTGCTCGCCCTCAGCCTCGGCACCGTCGCCAGCCTGCCGGCCCTGGCCGCCGATGAGCTTCACTACAACCAGATTTCCCTGCGCGCCGAAGCCAGCCAGGAAGTCGCCCGCGACCTGATGATCGTCACCCTCTACACGGAGGAGCAAAACACCGACCCGGCCAAACTCGCCGCGGCCGTCAGCACCACGCTGAACAAAGCCATCGGCCAAGCCAAGCAGGTCAAGGACATCACCCTGCGCCAGGGCAGCCGCAACAGCTACCCGGTCTACGACAACAAAGGCCAGAAAATCACCGGCTGGCGCGAACGCGCCGAACTGCGCCTGGAAAGCGCCGACTTCGCGGCCCTGTCCAAACTCACTGGCGAGTTACTCACCGACCTGAAAATGGGCGGCATGGACTTCACCATTTCCACCGCCACCCGCCAGACCAGCGAAGACGCCCTGCTCAAGGACGCCGTCAACGCCTTCAAAGCCCGCGCCCAACTGGCCACCGAAGCCCTGGGCGGCAAGGGTTACAAAATCGTCAACCTGAACCTCAACAGCAACGGCTACCCACAGCCCTACATGCGCCCGCAGATGATGATGAAAGCCGCGTCCATGGATGCCGAGTCCGTCACCCCGGAAGTCGAAGCAGGCACGAGTAAAGTGAACATGACAGCGGACGGGGTGGTTGAGGTGTTGATGCAGTAAGGATGGGCTGACAGAGACATCCAGCCCAGTGAAATACCCTTGTGGCGAGGGGATTTATCCCCGTTGGGCTGCGCAGCAGCCTCAAAGGCAGCGACTCAATCTACCTGACACACCAGGGTGTCAGGGTTGGGGCCGCTGCGCAGTCCAGCGGGGATAAATCCCCTCGCCACAGGTTGTGTCCGACCTTGAGTTGATAGGTCGGACGTACCGTCCCCTCTCGCTACACCTCAACCGGACTGGCCGGCACTTCAAGCTGATCCAACGCCTTGTCCACCAGCAACTGGCACAACTCCACCAACTGATGAATCCCCAACGCCACACTGCGCCGCGTGCCCTCCACTTCAAAGGCCAGGTCCTCAGCCATGGCTTTTATCGAGGCCAGGGTTTCGGAGGTGCTGCTCAGCAGCGTGTCGGCGTCGGCTTTGGCGGTGACGGAAAACAGGCTGTCGATGCGCGGGTCGGTGCTTGGCTCAGGTTTTTTTGGATTGAGGTAATGGTTAAGCGCCCGCTCGGCGGCGGCGCGGTCTTTGAGTAGGTCTTCGATGGAATCGAAGCCGGAAAGGGGGTTGGTTTTGTTGAAGGGTGGGTCGGGGACTGACTTATCCATTTATTTGTACCTATTTAGTGATGAGGACCATCACTTGCCGTTTCTCACTCGGCAAAGTGGTGGCAGCTGTGTGCAGGGGTGAGAAATCCGAGAAATAGGTACTCGGCCAGACCGAGGCCTGCCCGCACACAGCCGCCATAACGCATCTACTACAGGCAGCGGATAAGCTGGCGGCAATTATGCAGGTACAGAGGCTGGATGCCTATTATTCGGGTTTCTCACGCCCGGTCGCTGAGTCGCAGCGACAAGAAAAAGGTTAGAGAGCGCACTTCCGAGCGGCAACCCTAAAAAACTGTGGGATGTTTCGGTTCGAGGCCGGTGATCCTTCTGACGCAAATGAATGACTCGTGCCGCTTCCTGACGCCGCAAACCCCGTGGCGAGGGAGCTTGCTCCCGCTGGGGCGCGAAGCGGCCCTAAAAACAGCCACTCCACTCATCTGAAAAACCGAGGTGTCAGGTTTTGGGGCTGCTACGCAGTCCAGCGGGAGCAAGCTCCCTCGCCACGGATTTGATGATCGACGAAGCGAAGGCGTCGGCTGCAAGACCGCCTTCGCGAGCAGGCTCGCACAGTAGGAACTGGGTACAGGCTGCGGAACGTGCCCGGCTGTCAGGCCGCCATCGCGAGCAAGCTTTGCTCCCACAGGGGACCAGCGATACACACAAAGACCGCGTCGCTAAACACCCAAAGACCCTTGGGTTGCACCCCTCTATCTCGCGGGTTTCATGGGGTGATACCCGCCCCAATGCGGTGCATCAATACCTTCTGGGCGCACAGGAATCGGGCGCGACTTGTATCGAAAACGGCCACGCAAACGATCAAATGCGTCAGAAGTTACACAGATGCGACATTAAGGTACGTCCGTGCCACTGTTTCAGGCTTGTAACGGCTCTGGATCTTGCATTGGGTATGGGGCCTGCATAAGTATCCGCAGGTCGACTCACGAGGTCGCCCTCAAATCCAAAAATGACAACAAATCATGAGGCCAACATGCTTAAACAAGCGGTCATTCCGTTTTTAGTCAGCGCAGGTTTATTAGCCAGCGCACCTTTCGCCCATGCGGCGACTAACCTGGTGTTCTGCTCCGAAGGGAGCCCGGCCGGTTTTGACCCTGGTCAGTACACCACCGGAACCGACTTCGACGCCTCTGCAGAAACCATGTTCAACCGCCTGACCCAGTTCGAACGCGGCGGCACCGCTGTGATTCCTGGCCTGGCAACCAAGTGGGACATTTCCGAAGACGGCCTCACCTACACCTTCCACCTGCGTGAAGGCGTCAAGTTCCACACCACCCCGTATTTCAAGCCGACACGTGAATTCAACGCCGACGACGTGCTGTTCACCTTCAATCGCATGATCAGCAAGGATGACCCGTTCCGTAAGGCCTATCCGACCGAGTTCCCGTACTTCACCGACATGGGGATGGACACCAACATCACCAAGATCGATAAAGTCGACGACCACACCGTCAAGTTCACCCTCAAGGATGTTGACGCCGCGTTCATTCAGAACATGGCCATGAGCTTCGCCTCGATCCAGTCCGCCGAGTACGCGGCCCAACTGCTCAAGGAAGGCAAGGCTGCCGACATCAACCAGAAACCGGTCGGCACCGGCCCGTTCGTGTTCAAGAGCTACCAGAAAGACTCCAACATCCGCTACACCGGGAACAAGGACTACTGGAAGCCTGAAGACGTGAAGATCGACAACCTGATCTTCGCCATCACCACCGACCCGTCGGTACGTATCCAGAAGCTGAAGAAGAACGAGTGCCAGATCACCCTCTTCCCACGCCCCGCCGACCTCAAGGCGCTGAAGGAAGACAAGGCGTTGAAGATGCCTGACCAGGCGGGTTTCAACCTGGGCTACATCGCTTACAACGTGATGGACAAGATCAAGGGCAGCAACGAGCCGAACATTCTGGCTGACCTGAAAGTTCGCCAGGCGCTGGACATGTCGGTCAACAAGCCACAGATCATCGATTCGGTCTATCAGGGCGCCGGCCAACTGGCGGTCAACGCCATGCCGCCGACCCAATGGTCCTACGACACCACCATCAAGGACGCCAAGTACGACCCTGAGAAAGCCAAGGCGCTGCTCAAGGAAGCCGGCGTCAAGGAAGGCACCAACATCACCCTGTGGGCGATGCCGGTGCAGCGTCCGTACAACCCGAACGCCAAGCTGATGGCTGAAATGCTGCAGTCCGACTGGAAGAAGATCGGCCTGAACGTCAACATCGTCAGCTACGAATGGGGCGAGTACATCAAGCGTTCCAAGGGCGGCGAGAACCAGGCGATGATCATTGGCTGGAGCGGTGACAACGGTGACCCGGACAACTGGCTCAACGTGCTGTTCGGCTGCGACTCCCTGGCCGGCAACAACTTCTCCAAATGGTGCGACAAGAAGTTCGACGACCTCGTCAAGCAAGCCAAACGCACCACCGACCAAGCCAAGCGCACCGAACTGTACAAACAGGCGCAACACGTCCTCAAGGACGCCGTGCCAATGACACCTATCGCTCACTCGACGGTGTATCAACCCATGCGCGCCAATGTGCAGGACTTCAAGATCAGCCCGTTTGGCTTGAACTCCTTCTACGGCGTCAGCGTCAGCAAATAAAGGTAGGCAACGGCGGCGTTTCTGACGGCGCCGTTGCTTTATCTGCCGAGACCAAGACTCAGGAAAACGCCCACATCCAAAAGCACTGCGTACCACAGCAGCTGGTTTAGGACGTATCGCCTTTTCCCACAAGTCTTTCAGGCGTTACGCATTTACTGCCTGGCCCGCGGCCCATACCGTCGGGAGCCAGGTCGATCTGCTGGCCCTGCGGCATCGCTGTTCGCAATGGACTGAACTCAGTGCCCGGACATGTCCTGCAAGGGCGCCGGTCACTGTTAAACACCCCATAGAGAGAGGGAGCGTCATGCGCCATACCTTGGTTTTATCCGCATTGCTGGGCACCGGCCTGCTGGCCACCACCTCCATGGCCCAGGCAGCCGGCGGCAGCCTGGTGTTCTGTTCCGAAGGCAGCCCCGCCGGTTTCGACACCGCGCAGTACACCACCGCCACTGACAACGATGCCGCCGAACCGCTGTACAACCGCCTGGCCGAATTCGAAAAAGGCGCGACCAACGTCGTGCCTGGCCTGGCGACTAGTTGGGACATTTCCGAAGACGGCCTGAAATACACCTTTCACCTGCGTGAAGGGGTGAAGTTTCATACCACCGATTACTTCACGCCGACCCGGGATTTCAACGCCGACGATGTGCTGTTCACCTTCAACCGCATGCTTGACCCGCAGCAGCCCTTCCGCAAGGCCTACCCGACCGAGTTTCCGTACTTCAACGGTATGAGCCTGAACAAGAACATCGCCAAGGTCGAGGCCACCGGGCCGTTGACCGTGGTCATGACGCTCAACAGCGTGGACGCCGCGTTCATCCAGAACATCGCCATGAGCTTCGCCGCGATCCTGTCGGCCGAATACGCCGATCAGTTGCTCAAGACCGGCAAGCCCAGCGACATCAACCAGAAGCCGATCGGCACCGGGCCGTTCGAGTTCAAGAGCTACCAGAAAGACTCCAACATCCGCTACGTCGCCAACCAGCAGTACTGGGCGCCGGAACGGGTCAAGCTGAAAAACCTGATTTTCTCCATCAACACCGATGCCTCGGTACGGGTGCAGAAACTCAAGGCCAACGAATGCCAGGTCACCCTGCACCCGCGTCCGGCCGATGTGCCGGCCTTGAAAAACGACCCGAAACTGCAACTGATCGAGAAACCGGGTTTCAACCTCGGCTACATCGCCTATAACACCCGTCACAAACCGTTCGACCAGGTCGAAGTACGTCGGGCGCTGGACATGGCGGTGAACAAGCAGAGCATCCTCAACGCCGTGTACCAGGGCGCGGGGCAACTGGCGGTCAACGCCATGCCACCGACCCAATGGTCCTACGACGACACGATCAAGGACACGCCCTACAACCCGGAAAAAGCCAAGGAGCTGCTCAAGGCTGCCGGGGTCAAGGAAGGCACCGAAATCACCCTCTGGGCCATGCCGGTACAACGTCCGTACAACCCCAACGCCAAGCTGATGGCCGAAATGCTTCAGGCCGACTGGGCGAAAATCGGTCTGAAGGTGAAGATTGTCAGCTACGAATGGGGCGAGTACATCAAGCGCACCAAGAACGGCGAGCACGATGTCAGCCTGATCGGCTGGACCGGTGACAACGGGGACCCGGACAACTGGCTAGGCACGCTGTACAGCTGCGATGCCATTGGCGGCAACAACTACTCCATGTGGTGTGATCAGGAATACGACAAGCTGATCAAGCAGGCCAAGGTCGTCACCGATCGCGACCAGCGCACCGTGCTCTACAAACAGGCCCAGCAGTTGCTCAAGCAGCAAGTGCCGATCACCCCTGTCGCCCACTCGACGGTCAACCAGCCGCTGAGCGTCAAAGTCGAAGGGTTCAAGGTCAGTCCCTTCGGTCGCAGCGTGTTCTCGGGCGTCAGCCTGAACCCATAACCGATTAGCCATACCGCGGGGCCCCATTTGGGGCCCTCACGCAGACGTCTTGCCGAAATTCACCGTTCAGGCGCAGTGCAAACGTTTGCGAAGCGAAGATGAGTTGTAAAAACCGATAGCCGTATCACTAAAAAAGACCGGCATTAAAAAGAAAGAAAAGGAGCTTTACCCATGAAACTGAGCAGCACCGCGTTACTGGCCTTGGCCATCAGCAGCGTCACCGCCACGGCGTACGCAGAATCGCAGAGCCAGGCGTTCAATCCGGTGACCGTCAAGACCACCAGTGCTCAATCCGAAGCCACCGGTTTCGTAGAAGGACAGTCGGTCAGCGGCAGCACTCGCAACTGGTATTCCAACGAATTGCGACGCCGCGGTAGCGCCTTCAGCTATACGCGCGACGGCGTTACACGCAGCGATTCGCGCCGGACCAACTGGGTTCAAGGCACCATCCTGAACTACACCTCCGGCTTTACCCAGGGCACCGTCGGCTTCAGCACCGAAGTCGCCGCCTACAACGCGATCGCGTTGCTCGGTGATCACGATGACATCATGGGCGGTTCCAACCGGACCCTGGCGCACTCCGACGGCGACGCCGTCGACCAGTGGAGCAAACTGGGTCTGGCGAACGTCAAGGCGCGGGTTTCCAACACCACCCTGACCGCCGGTCGTCAAAACTTCAGCAGCCCGATGGTCGACGTCATCGGCAACCGTGCCCTGCCTTCAAGCTTCCAGGGCGTGAGCCTGCACAGCGAAGAACTGGAAAACCTGGCATTCGACGTCGCGACCTTCGACCGCAGCTCTCCCCGTACCGAGCAAAGCCTCGCCAAGTTCCGCTCCGGATACGGCAGTTCCTTGGCCGAAGCTGATCATGTGAACACCGCCGGTATCACTTACCAGCCGTTCGCCAGCCTCACCACCAGCCTGTGGGGCACCCAGGCCGAAGACCTGTGGAACCAATACTACTTCGGCGCCAGCCACGAATTGGGCGACAGCTCGGTGCTGAGCCTGACCACCGGCCTGAACTACTACAGGACTGTGGATTCGGGCAAAAGCAAACTGGGTGATATCGACAACAACACCTACTCCCTGTCGTTTGGTCTGACGCACCAGGCCCACAGCCTGACGTTCTCATACCAGGAAGTGGACGGTAACGAGTACTTCGACTACCTGAACGAAACCAACGGCATCTACCTGGCCAACTCCCTGCTGTCGGACTTCAACGGCCCGAACGAGAAATCCTTCCAGATCGCCTATGGTCTGAACATGGCTGAATACGGTGTGCCGGGCCTGAAATTCAACATCTATCAGGCCCGCGGCTGGGGCATCGACGGGACGCATTACAACAGCACCGGCTATACCGACGTGAGAGCCATGGACGGTGAGCATCATTACGAATACGGCATCGGGGCGTCTTACGCCGTACAAAGCGGGCCGCTGAAAGCTACCGCGGTACGCGCGACCTACACCACGCACCGCGCCAGCGAAAACCAGGCTGATGGCAACATCAACGAATTCCGCCTGGTCACCACCATCCCGTTCAACATTCTCTAAACCCTCCACCGAACGGCCGACTCACGAGGTCGGTCGTTCGGTTTTTGCCATTGAACCGATTGCAGAGGATTGCCGATGAACATGAATCCCCTACGCGCAGCCATCGCCGCTGCGTTGCTGAGTGTCGCCGTAGGCGCCACGGCCAAACCCCTGGTGGTTTGCACAGAAGCCAGCCCGGAAGGCTTCGACATGGTCCAGTACACGACTGCAGTCACTGCCGATGCCGTGGCAGAAACCATCTTCAATCGCCTGGCCGACTTCAAGCCCGGCACCACCGAAGTGATTCCGGCCCTGGCCGAATCCTGGGACATCAGTGACGACGGCCTGACGTACACGTTTCATCTGCGCAAAGGCGTCAAGTTCCACACCACCGATTATTTCAAGCCGACCCGCGACATGAATGCCGACGACGTGGTCTGGAGTTTCCAGCGCCAGCTGGACCCGAATCATCCATGGCACAAGCTGTCGAGCGTAGGCTTCCCCTACTTTGAAAGCATGGGCTTCAAAGAGCTGCTCAAAAGCGTCGAGAAAGTCGACGAGCACACGGTCAAGTTCAGCCTGACCCGCCGCGAAGCGCCATTTCTGGCGGACATCGCCATGGCCTTCTCCTCGATCTACCCGGCCGAATACGCCGACCAGTTGCTCAAGGCAAACAAGACCGGCGACCTCAACAGCAAGCCGATCGGCACCGGCCCATTCATTTTCCAGCGCTACAACAAGGATGCCCAGGTTCGTTTCAAGGCCAACCCGGATTACTTCCGTGGCAAGCCACCGGCTGATGCGCTGATCCTGGCCATCGCCACCGACAACAACGTGCGCATGCAAAAGCTCAAGACCAACGAGTGCCAGATCGCGCTGTACCCCAAACCCGACGATATTCCGAGCATCAAAAAAGATCCCAACCTGAAGGTCGCGGAACTGGACGCGATGACCGTCTCCTACACCGCCCTGAACACCAGCCACAAATACATGAGCGATGTGCGGGTGCGCAAAGCCATCGACCTGGCCTTCGATAAGGAAGCCTACGTCAACGCGCTGTTTGGCAAGGGCAACGCCACCGTGGCGGTCAACCCGTACCCGCCGACGCTGCTGGGCTTCAATCATGATTTGAAAAACCCGCCTCGGGACCTGGACAAGGCCCGTCAACTGCTCAAGGAAGCCGGCGTACCGGAAGGCACCGTGTTCACTCTGTTCACCCGTAACGGCGGCGGCCCGACCAACCCCAACCCGATGCTCGGCGCGCAGATGATGCAGGCCGACCTGGCGAAAGTCGGGATCAAGGTCGACATCCGCGTGATGGAGTGGGGCGAAATGCTCAAGCGCGCCAAGAACGGCGAGCACGACATGGTTTCCGCCGGATGGGCGGGCGATAACGGCGACCCGGATAACTTCCTGACGCCTATGCTCAGTTGCGAAGCGGCCAAGAACGGCGAAAACTACGCGCGCTGGTGCAATGAGAAGTTCCAGGCGCTGATCGACCAGGCCCGCGCCACAGTGAACCCAGAGGAGCGCACCAAGCTCTATGAACAGGCCCAGGTGCTTTTCAACCAGGACCAGCCATGGATCAGCATGGCCCACACCCGAATGTTTACCGCAATGCGCAAGAACGTAGAGGGCTATGTGATTAGCCCGCTTACGACCAATAACTTCGCCACCACCCAGGTGAAGTAGATAAGAAAACGCCCGGCAACTCTTATCCAGGAGCTGTCGGGCACGCCTAACCGGCTGATGAGGTACACCTTAAGATGTTTAGTTTTATTGCCCGCCGACTGGGATTATTGATCCCCACGTTTTTCGGCATCACCTTGCTGACTTTCGCGTTGATTCGCATGATCCCCGGCGACCCCGTGGAAGTGATGATGGGCGAACGTCGGGTCGATCCCGAAATGCACGCTCAGGCAATGGAACGCCTTGGCCTGAACAAACCGCTGTATGCCCAGTACCTGGACTACATCGGCAAACTGGCCCAGGGCGATCTCGGCGAATCGCTGCGCACCCGCGAAAGCGTCTGGACCGAGTTCAGTTCCCTGTTTCCCGCGACCCTGGAACTGTCCCTGGCCGCCCTGTTGTTCGCCGGTATCCTGGGCCTTTTGGCCGGGGTGATCGCGGCACTCAAGCGAGGATCCCTGTTCGACCATGGGGTGATGGGCATCTCCCTGGCGGGGTATTCGATGCCGATCTTCTGGTGGGGCCTGATCCTGATCATGTTCTTCTCGGTGTCCCTGGGCTGGACACCGGTGTCGGGGCGCATCGACCTGTTGTACGACATCGAGCCGAAAACCGGCTTCATGCTGATCGACACGCTGCTGGCCGATGAGCCGGGCGCGTTCCTCGACGCCCTGCACCACCTGATCCTGCCGGCCATCGTGCTGGGTACTATTCCGCTGGCGGTGATCGCCCGCATGACCCGCTCCTCGATGCTCGAAGTGCTGCGCGAAGACTACATCCGCACTGCGCGCGCCAAGGGCCTGTCGCCGTCGCGAGTGGTATTCGTGCATGGCCTGCGCAACGCGCTGATCCCGGTGCTGACCGTGGTCGGCCTGCAAGTCGGCACACTGCTGGCCGGTGCGGTCCTGACCGAAACGATCTTCTCCTGGCCGGGCATCGGCAAGTGGCTGATCGAAGCCATCGGCGCCCGGGACTATCCCGTGGTGCAGAACGGCATCCTGTTAATCGCCTGCCTGGTGATTCTGGTCAACTTCGTCGTGGACGTGCTCTACGGCTTTGCCAACCCACGTATCCGTCACCAGCGCTGAGATCAAAACCATGAGTACTCCAACTACCTCGGTAGCAGTCGATCAAAGCCTGCTGTACCCGTCCCCGTACAAAGAATTCTGGCATGCGTTCTCCCGCAACAAGGGCGCCGTGGCCGGGCTGATGTTCATGACCCTGATCGTGTTCTGCGCGCTCTTCGCCCCGTGGGTCGCCCCCCATGACCCGAGCGAGCAGTACCGCGACTTTTTGCTGACGCCACCGGTGTGGCTTGAAGGCGGGCAAATCCAGTTCCTGCTGGGCACCGACGAACTGGGCCGCGACTTGCTGTCGCGACTGATCCAGGGTTCGCGCCTGTCGCTGCTGATCGGTTTGTCGTCGGTGGTGATGTCGCTGATTCCGGGCATCCTGCTGGGGCTGTTCGCCGGGTTTTTCCCGCGTCTGCTCGGCCCGACCATCATGCGTTTGATGGACATCATGCTGGCCTTGCCCTCGCTGCTGCTGGCCGTGGCGATTGTCGCCATCCTCGGCCCTGGCCTGATCAACACCGTGATCGCCATCGCCATCGTGTCGCTGCCGTCCTACGTGCGCCTGACCCGCGCCGCGGTGATGGGCGAACTCAACCGTGACTACGTGACCGCCGCCCGCCTGGCCGGTGCCGGCCTGCCGCGCCTGATGTTCATCACCGTGCTGCCCAACTGCATGGCGCCGCTGATCGTGCAGGCAACCTTGAGCTTTTCCTCGGCAATCCTCGACGCCGCCGCCCTGGGCTTCCTCGGCCTGGGCGTCCAGCCGCCAACCCCGGAGTGGGGCACCATGCTGGCTTCGGCCCGGGACTACATCGAACGCGCCTGGTGGGTGGTGAGTCTGCCTGGCTTGACCATTTTGCTCAGCGTGCTGGCAATCAACCTGATGGGCGACGGTTTGCGCGATGCGCTGGACCCGAAACTCAAGAATGCCGCCTGAGGAGATTCCCATGTCACTGCTAGAAATCAAGAATCTCAACGTTCGCTTCGGCGACGCCACCGCCGTGCCGGTGGTCGACGGTCTGGACCTGACCGTGGAAAAGGGTGAAGTCCTGGCCATCGTCGGTGAATCGGGCTCGGGTAAATCCGTGACCATGATGGCGCTGATGGGCCTGATCGAGCACCCAGGCATCGTTACCGCCGACGCGCTGAACTTCGATGGCAAGAACATGCTCAAGCTGAGCAACCGCCAGCGTCGGCAGATCGTCGGCAAGGACCTGGCGATGGTGTTCCAGGATCCGATGACCGCGCTCAACCCCAGCTACACCGTGGGTTTCCAGATCGAAGAAGTGCTGCGCCTGCACCTGAAGATGTCCGGCAAGGCCGCCCGCCAGCGCGCCATCGAACTGCTGGAGAAAGTCGAAATCCCGGGCGCCGCCAGTCGCATGAACGCCTACCCCCATCAACTGTCCGGCGGCATGAGCCAGCGCGTGGCGATTGCCATGGCCATTGCCGGCGAGCCGAAACTGTTGATCGCCGACGAACCGACCACCGCCCTGGACGTGACCATCCAGGCGCAGATCATGGACCTGCTGCTGGCCCTGCAAAAAGAGCAGAACATGGGCCTGGTGTTGATCACCCATGACCTGGCCGTGGTGGCTGAAACCGCCCAGCGCGTGTGCGTGATGTACGCCGGCCAGGCGGTGGAAGTGGGCAAGGTCCCCGAGCTGTTCGACATCCCGGCCCACCCGTACAGCGAAGCGCTGCTGGCGGCGATTCCGGAACACAGCATGGGCGCCGAGCGCCTGGCGACGCTGCCGGGTATCGTCCCCGGTCGCTACGACCGTCCGCAGGGCTGCCTGCTCTCGCCGCGCTGCCCGTATGTGCAGGACAACTGCCGTCAGCAGCGCCCCAACCTTGACCCGAAAGCCGCCAGCCTCGCCCGCTGCTTCTACCCGTTGAACCAGGAGGTGGCGTGATGGCCGTCGTACTTACCGCCCGTGACCTGACCCGTCATTACGAAGTGTCCCGTGGCATGTTCAAGGGCCATGCGACCGTGCGCGCCCTCAACGGCGTGTCGTTCGAACTCGAAGCTGGCAAGACCCTGGCCGTGGTGGGCGAATCCGGTTGCGGCAAATCCACCCTTGCCCGAGCCCTGACGCTGATCGAGGAACCGTCCACCGGCTCCCTGAAAATCGCCGGCCAGGAAGTGGCCGGCGCGAACAAGGCCGAACGCAAGCAGTTGCGCAAAGACGTGCAGATGGTGTTCCAGAGCCCGTATGCGTCCCTCAACCCACGGCAGAAAGTCGGTGATCAACTGGCCGAGCCTTTGCTCATCAACACCAACCTGTCGGCCACCGAGCGGCGGGAAAAAGTCCAGGCGATGATGAAGCAGGTGGGCCTGCGTCCCGAGCATTACCAGCGCTACCCGCACATGTTCTCCGGCGGTCAGCGCCAGCGCATCGCCCTGGCCCGCGCCATGATGCTGCAACCCAAGGTGCTGGTGGCGGACGAACCGACATCGGCGCTGGACGTGTCGATCCAGGCTCAGGTGCTGAACCTGTTCATGGATCTGCAGCAGGAATTCAACACCGCCTATGTGTTCATTTCCCACAACCTGGCCGTGGTGCAACACGTGGCCGACGACGTAATGGTGATGTACCTCGGTCGCCCGGTGGAAATGGGCCCTAACGAGTCCATCTACAGCCGTCCGCTGCATCCCTACACCCAGGCGCTGCTGTCGGCCACACCGACCATCCACCCGGACCCGAACAAGCCGAAAATCAAGATCGTCGGCGAACTGCCCAACCCGCTCGACCCACCGTCCGGCTGTGCCTTCCACAAGCGCTGCCCGTACGCCACCGAGCGCTGCCAAACTGAAGAACCGGCCCTGCGCCTGCTCGACAACCGCCAAGTGGCGTGTCACCACGCCGAGCAGTTCCTCGACGGCGCGGCGTAAACCCGTAAAGGACCAAGCGCGCCCCTGTGGCGAGGGGGTTTATCCCCGCTGGGGCGCGCAACGGCCCCAAATTGACCGCCTTGGTCTATAAGGCTGGAACACAACTAACCCCTTCCCTCCGATCAAACATCAATCGGCCGGAAGGGTTTTTTTGTGGTCTGAACCCTACGTCTGGCTATCACCCTCATCACCATCGTCGGCATCAGGGTCATCAATCGTCGAGTCGTCATCATCCTGATCGCCGGGTTGCTGTTCTTCATTGGCAGCGAGCATCCATTCGCCCTGCGCCACTTGCCCGTTCGCCGCTTGTTTTTCATGCTCATCGCATTCGGCCCAGGCCGCTGATGAACCGAGGGACAGCATCAGCAAAACCTTCAGCAAAATCATCGCGCGTAGAAATGTGTTCATAGCCGATTCCCTTTTTTTCTGGTTAAAGCCCAAGCCTGACGGCGTTCAGGAAACGCTGCTTCTGAACGGTCGGTTCCTCAGATAAGACGCCCATGCGCAGGCAGAAATGCCGTCCGCTGACAGAATGGTTTCGCATAACGTTTATCCCGAACGGTTATGAACTGAGTTTGCTTACCAACCCACCCCAGAAACCTTGTGGGAGCAAGGCTTGCCCGCGATGGCGAAGGCACATTCAACATCTTCACAAGCTGTCCCAGCGCTATCGCGAGCAAGCTTTGCTCCCACAGACGGATCTATGCCAAACACAATTTTTTTTGCCCGCCGAAGTTCCAGTGTGGGAGCGAGCCTGCTCGCGATGGCGGTGGGTCAGCCACCACTGAATTTCCTGACACTCTGCTATCGCGAGCAAGCTTTGCTCCCACAGGGAATCTGTGTCGAGCATAATTTTTTTGCCCGCCGAAGTTCCAGTGTGGGAGCGAGCCTGCTCGCGATGGCGGTGGGTCAGCCACCACTGAATTGCCTGACAATCTGCTATCGCGAGCAAGCTTTGCTCCCACAGGGAATCTGTGTCGAGCATAATTTTTTTGCCCGCCGAAGTTCCAGTGTGGGAGCGAGCCTGCTCGCGATGGCGGTGGGTCAGCAACATTGGGACCGACTGACACTCCGCTATCGCGAGCAAGCTTTGCTCCCACAGGGGATTGGTGGTGCCCAGGCGGAAATAAAAAACCCCGCAGCTTTCGGTGCGGGGTTTTGGGGTATAGCTCAGCGCTTAGTGATGCTCACGGGTCGCACGGAAGTTCACATCCGGCCAGCGTTCTTCCATCAGCGCCAGGTTGACCCGGGTCGGCGCCAGGTAGGTCAGGTGACCACCGCCGTCGAGCGCGAGGTTTTCCACGGCCTTGTTGGAAAACTCTTCGAATTTCTTCTTGTCGGCGCAATCGACCCAGCGGGCGGACCATACGGTGATGGGCTCGTAGGAGCACTCGACCTTGTATTCCTCTTTCAAGCGGCTGGCGACGACGTCGAACTGCAGCACACCGACGGCGCCGAGGATGATGTCGTTGCTGCGGGTCGGGAAGAACACCTGGGTGGCGCCTTCCTCGGCCAGTTGCTGCAGGCCCTGGCGCAGTTGTTTGGACTTGAGCGGATCCTTCAGGCGCACGCGGCGGAACAGCTCCGGGGCGAAGTGCGGGATGCCGGTGTAGCTCAGGACTTCGCCTTCGGTGAAGGTGTCGCCGATCTGGATGGTGCCATGGTTGTGCAGGCCGATGATGTCACCGGCAAAGGCTTCTTCCAGTTGCTCGCGTTCCGAGGAGAAGAACGTCAGGGCGTCGCCGATGCGCACGTCCTTGCCGGTGCGCACGTGGCGCATCTTCATGCCTTTTTCGTATTTGCCGGAACAGATGCGCATAAACGCAATGCGGTCGCGGTGCTTGGGGTCCATGTTCGCCTGGATCTTGAACACAAAGCCGGTGAACTTCTCTTCCACCGGTTCTACGGTGCGCTCGTTGGCCACGCGCGGCAGCGGGCGCGGCGCCCAATTGACCACGGCGTCGAGTACGTGGTCCACACCAAAGTTGCCCAACGCAGTACCGAAGAACACCGGCGTCAGTTGGCCGTCGAGGAACTCCTGCTGGTTGAATTCATGGCAGGCGCCCTGCACCAGCTCCAGTTGCTCGACAAAACGCTCGTACTCATCGCCCAGGTGGGCGCGGGCCTCGTCGGAGTCGAGCTTCTCGATGATTTTGGTTTCGGTGCGTTCATGACCATGCCCGGCGGTGTAGACGATGATGTAGTCGTCGGCCAGGTGGTACACGCCCTTGAAGTCACGGTAGCAGCCGATCGGCCAGGTGATCGGCGCGGCCTTGATCTTCAGGACCGCTTCGATCTCGTCGAGCAGTTCGATCGGGTCGCGGATGTCACGGTCCAGTTTGTTGATGAAGCTGACAATCGGCGTGTCCCGCAGCCGGCAGACATCCATCAGGGCGATGGTCCGTGGCTCGACGCCTTTACCGCCGTCGAGGACCATCAGCGCCGAGTCCACCGCAGTCAGGGTGCGATAGGTGTCTTCGGAGAAGTCTTCGTGGCCCGGGGTATCGAGCAGGTTGATCATGTGATCGCGATACGGGAACTGCATGACCGACGTGGTAATGGAAATACCCCGTTGTTTTTCCATTTCCATCCAGTCGGAGGTGGCATGGCGGTCGGACTTGCGAGATTTCACCGTGCCGGCCACTGCAATCGCCTTGCCCATCAGCAAGAGCTTTTCAGTGATGGTGGTCTTACCGGCATCGGGGTGGGAAATAATGGCGAAAGTGCGGCGTTTCGCGACTTCGGCGGCCTGTTTGGTC
The DNA here is from genome assembly GCF_030687835.1 of Pseudomonas hefeiensis. Taxonomy (NCBI): domain Bacteria; kingdom Pseudomonadati; phylum Pseudomonadota; class Gammaproteobacteria; order Pseudomonadales; family Pseudomonadaceae; genus Pseudomonas; species Pseudomonas hefeiensis. Next base: position 992,249 of record NZ_CP117449.1, on the reverse strand, counting down.
ATGGGAAATCGCCTGGCAGGTGATTCAAAAAAGGGCGGCGATTATAGCTCAACTTGTGCCAGGAACCGAACCATTGGGCACATCCGGGGTGGCCAAATGCCCCTTTACGTGGGAACCTTTCGCCCCGTGAAGACGTCCACCTCCCTGATACGGCTGTTCGTCAGGGTCTGCAAAATCAGCAAGTTAGCCTGACGAGGCTGCGCTTATGGCTCCATTTACAGGCCGTTTTACCGGCACTGAACAGAGCTGCTTCTCGCGAACGTTTTCCCGGCAACCTTGACGGTTTGCCGCACGGGAAAGCGCGCGCCGACTGAAATACAAAGGAGTCCGCCTGTGGCTATCCGCTATGGCAAAGGGCTGACAGGGGGCGCGATCGTCGTCGCTCTCCTGGCCCTGCTGGTCTATTGGATTGGTATCGATACGATTGAGCGTTACCACGACGATTTACTGTTTTACCTGCAAGCTCACCTGATGCTCGTTGTGGCCTCCATGATGGCGGCGCTGATCGTGGGCATCCCCGCCGGCATCGCCCTCAGTCGCCCTGCGATGGTCGGGCGCGCCGAACGCTTCATGCAAGTCTTCAACATCGGCAACACCGTGCCGCCCCTGGCCGTACTGGCCATCGCCCTGGGCTTCCTGGGTATCGGCAGCGGCCCCGCCATCTTCGCCCTGTTCCTCGCCTCGCTGCTGCCCATCGTGCGCAACACCTACGAAGGCCTGAAGAACGTCCAGGGCTCCCTCAAGGAAGCCGCCGTCGGCATCGGCATGACCCCGCGCCAGGTGCTGTGGAAAGTCGAGCTGCCCAACGCCGTGCCGATCATCGTCGGTGGTGTGCGGGTGGCACTGGCGATCAACGTCGGCACAGCCCCACTGGCGTTCCTGATCGGCGCCAACAGCCTTGGCAGCCTGATCTTCCCCGGCATCGCCTTGAACAATCAGCCGCAACTGCTGCTCGGCGCGGTGTGCACCGCCCTGCTGGCATTGCTGCTCGACGGCCTGGTGACACTGGCCAGCCGCCTCTGGCTGGAACGCGGTCTGCGAGCGTCATAGACCCGGCTGCAATAAAGGAATCGTTATGAAGAAGTTGAGCTTGATACTGGGCTGCGTCCTGCTGTTCGCAGGATTTGCCCAGGCCGCTGAAAAACCGCTGATTCGCCTCGGCGCCCGGGTGTTCACCGAGCAGACGCTGCTGGCAGAAATCACCGCCCAATACCTGCGCGGCAAAGGCTACGACGCGCAGATCACCGGTGGACTTGGCAGCAACCTGGCCCGCAGCGCCCAAGAGAGCGGACAACTGGACCTGCTCTGGGAATACACCGGCGTGTCGCTGGTGTCCTACAACCACATCACGGAGAAACTCGACAGCGCCCAGTCCTACGCCCGGGTGAAAGAAATCGACGCAAAAAAAGGCCTGACCTGGCTGACGCCGTCGAAATTCAGTAACACCTATGCCCTGGCCTTGCCGGAAAAGATCGCGCAGCAATATCCACAGATCAACACCATCAGCCAATTGAACACCGTGTTACAGGCCGAGGCCGATGAAAATCACCTGGTGGCCCTGGACACCGAGTTCGCCAACCGTTCCGACGGGCTGGATGGCATGGTCGAGCTGTACGGCATGAACCTGACCCGCGAGAACCTCCGGCAAATGGACGCGGGCCTGGTCTACACCGCCCTGCGCAACGGCCAGGTATTCGCCGGCCTGGTGTACACCACCGACGGGCGCCTGAGCGCGTTCAAACTCAAACTGCTGGAAGACGACAAGCAGTACTTCCCGGACTACACCGCCGCGCCCGTGGTGCGCCAGACGACTCTGGATGCAAATCCGCAATTGGCCGCGCAGCTCAAACCCCTGGCCGAATTGTTTGACGATGAAACCATGCGCCAGCTCAACGCCCGCGTGGACGTCAACCACGAAAGCCCTTCCGCCGTTGCCGCCGATTTCCTGCGCCAGCATTCCCTGCTCTCAACCCAATGACCTGGAGGAAAAGCCATGGATTTTCTTGACGCCTTTTCCCATCTGGACTGGCCGCTGGTGCTGCACCTGACCCTGCAGCACATCACCCTGGTGGGCATCGCCGTGACCCTGGCAATTGTGGTCGGCGTACCGCTGGGCATTTTCATGACCCGCTTTCCGGCTCTCGCCGGCCCCTTACAGGCCAGCGCCACGGTGCTGCTGACCATTCCGTCGATCGCCTTGTTCGGCCTGCTGCTGCCGGTCTATTCCACATTCGGCCAAGGCCTGGGGCCGATGCCGGCGATCACCGCCGTGTTCCTCTATTCCCTGTTGCCGATCATGCGCAACACCTACCTGGCCCTGACGGGTGTGGAACCCGGCATCCGCGAAGCCGCCCGTGGCATCGGCATGACCTTCGGCCAGCGCCTGCGCATGGTCGAGCTGCCCATCGCCGTGCCAGTGATCCTGGCCGGCGTGCGCACCGCCGTGGTCATGAACATCGGTGTCATGACCATCGCCGCCACCATCGGTGCCGGTGGCCTGGGCGTACTCATCCTCGCTTCCATCAGCCGCAGCGATATGTCGATGCTGATCGTCGGCGCCGTGCTGGTCAGTCTCCTGGCCATCTTCGCCGACTTGCTTCTGCAATGGCTGCAACGTTCGCTGACCCCAAAAGGATTACTGAAATGATCGAACTTCAAAACCTCAGCAAAACCTTCAAGAGCAACGGCAAGGACGTCAAGGCCGTGGACTCGGTGAGCCTGACCGTCAACGAAGGCGAGATCTGCGTGTTCCTCGGGCCATCGGGCTGTGGCAAAAGCACCACGCTGAAGATGATCAACCGCCTGATCGCGCCCACCTCGGGCAAGGTCTTGATCAACGGTGAAGACACCACCGGTCTGGACGAAGTGACCCTGCGCCGCAACATCGGCTATGTGATCCAGCAGATCGGCCTGTTCCCGAACATGACCATCGAGGAAAACATCACCGTGGTCCCGCGCCTGCTGGGCTGGGACAAGCAAAAATGCCACGACCGCGCCCGCGAATTGATGAGCATGATCAAGCTTGAACCCAAGCAGTACCTGCATCGTTACCCGCGTGAACTGTCGGGCGGCCAGCAGCAACGGATCGGCGTGATCCGCGCACTGGCGGCCGATGCGCCGCTGCTGCTGATGGACGAACCGTTCGGCGCGGTGGACCCGATCAACCGCGAGATGATCCAGAACGAGTTCTTCGAGATGCAACGGGCACTGAACAAGACCGTGATCATGGTCAGCCACGACATCGACGAAGCCATCAAGCTGGGGGACAAGATTGCGATCTTCCGCGCCGGCAAGCTGATCCAGTTCGATCACCCCGACACGCTGCTGGCGCACCCTGCCGACGAGTTCGTCAGCAATTTTGTCGGCCAGGACAGTACCCTCAAGCGCTTGTTGCTGGTCCGGGCTGAAGACGCGGCGGACAACGCACCAGCGGTCAGCCCCGAGACACCGGTGGCCGAGGCGCTGGAGTTGATGGACGAACATGACCGTCGCTACCTGGTAGTAACCTGCGCCGAGAACAAAGCCCTGGGCTTTGTACGACGTCGCGACCTGCACCGTCAGACCGGCGCCTGCTCGCAGTACCTGAGCGAATTCAACGCCACAGCGGCTTACGATGAACACCTGCGGATCCTGTTGTCGCGCATGTACGAGTTCAACCGTTCGTGGCTGCCGGTGATGGATGCCGAGCGGGTATTCCTCGGCGAGGTGACGCAGGAATCGATTGCCGAGTACCTGAGCTCCGGCAAGTCCCGTGGAGGCAAGACCAGTATTGTTTCGCCAGCCGAGACTGCTGTGGCCTGACGGACGCCTTCGCGAGCAAGCCCGCTCCCACACTGGATTTGCGTCAGCCTACTATTTTGTGGTTGCCCGCGGGCCCAGTGTGGGAGCGGGCTTGCTCGCGAATGGGGCCGCACAAATGCCCCTGAAATACCTCAAAAACAACTTCAACGGGAACATCAATCTGTCACACAGGTCGGTTACATCAGGAGCTGTCGCGGGGCACACGACGAATGAGTGCAAAAACGCGACATTTTTTGTTGATCTCAGGCCCCTCACGCCCTAAAGTTCGCGCCGAACGTCCATGCTGGAAACGATCCATCCGGCTCAAGTACTGACGACGAGACAGCAAGGCCAAGGGCATCAAATTCCAGGTCGTTTGAGAGCGTAGCGAGCGCAGGCAAGACAAGGCGGGAAGAGGCGAGGAAGCGGAGTTTACTGATTGTAAATGAGCATTCCGAGCCTCTTTCCAACGCAGTATTGCTCGCGTAGCGCCGAAGGCGCACAGCACGCAGTAGCTCTCAAACGACCTGGATGGCCTTTTTGCTTTCGGCGGCAATGCCTTGGGAAGTAGGCGAACCAAAGTGGGGATACGGAGGACGTTCACGAGGGCTGCTTGCCCTCACACCCATTGATCCTGATGTTTGCCAGTAGGAGTCCCAAGTATGTCGATCCAGGTCGAAGATTATTTTGCGCGCGAAACCTTTCAGAAAATGAAGGCGTTCGCCGACAAGCAGGAAACCCCGTTCGTGGTGATCGACACCGCGATGATCTCCAAGGCCTATGACGACCTGCGCGCCGGTTTCGACTTCGCCAAAGTCTATTACGCCGTCAAGGCCAACCCGGCGGTGGAAATCATCGACCTGCTCAAGGATAAAGGCTCGAACTTCGACATCGCTTCGATCTATGAGCTGGATAAAGTCATGAGCCGTGGCGTAGGCCCGGATCAGATCAGCTATGGCAACACCATCAAGAAATCCCGGGACATCCGCTACTTCTACGAGAAGGGCGTGCGCCTGTATGCCACCGACTCCGAAGCCGACCTGCGCAACATCGCCAAAGCCGCGCCGGGTTCGAAAGTCTATGTGCGCATTCTTACCGAAGGCTCGACCACCGCTGACTGGCCGCTGTCGCGCAAGTTCGGCTGCCAGACCGACATGGCCATGGACCTGCTGATCCTGGCCCGCGACCTGGGCCTGGTGCCGTACGGCATTTCCTTCCACGTCGGCTCGCAACAGCGCGACATCAGCGTCTGGGACGCAGCGATTGCCAAGGTCAAGGTGATCTTCGAGCGCCTGAAAGAAGAAGACGGCATCGTATTGAAGCTGATCAACATGGGCGGTGGCTTCCCGGCCAACTACATCACCCGCACCAACAGCCTGGAAACCTACGCCGAGGAAATCATCCGCTTCCTCAAGGAAGACTTCGGCGACGAACTGCCGGAGATCATCCTGGAGCCGGGCCGTTCGCTGATCGCCAACGCCGGCATCCTGGTCAGCGAAGTGGTGCTGGTGGCCCGAAAATCGCGTACCGCCGTCGAGCGCTGGGTATACACGGACGTGGGCAAATTCTCCGGCCTGATCGAAACCATGGACGAAGCCATCAAGTTCCCGATCTGGACCGAGAAGAAAGGCGAAATGGAAGAAGTGGTCATCGCCGGCCCAACCTGCGACAGCGCCGACATCATGTACGAAAACTACAAGTACGGTTTGCCGCTGAACCTGGCCATCGGTGACCGTCTGTACTGGCTGTCGACCGGTGCCTACACCACCAGCTACAGCGCGGTGGAATTCAATGGCTTCCCGCCGCTGAAATCGTTCTACGTGTGATTCGCTGATCGCAGGACCCGAAAGCCCGTGACTGTGTCACGGGCTTTTTTGCAATAGCGCGAAACGCGCCCATAAGCGTGGCTTTTATGTGTATTTATGAATGGTTCTCGATAACATGCGCGCCGTGATGAACAGCACTGACTGAAAGGCGGGCGACGTGTTTAAGAAAACCCTGTTCCAGTTGCACTGGTTTTTCGGCATCAGCGCCGGGCTGGTCCTGGCGTTTATGGGCATTACCGGTGCCGCGGTGTCATTTCAGGACGAAATCCTGCGGGCGTTGAACCCCCAGGTGTTGATGGTCCCGAAACAACCGGAAGGCGTCCTGCCGCCTGCCGAGCTGGTGCAACAGATCGAGGCCGCTTCCGGTAAAACCGTCGCCATGCTTTGGGTCGAGACCGACAGCGGTCACGCCGCACGGGCGATTTTCGCCGCCCCGCCTGGGGAAAAGCGCGGGCCCATGCGCTATTTCAACCCGTACAACGCACAGTTCATGGGCGATGTAATGGGCCAGGATCTCTTCGGCCTGATGCTCAGGCTGCACCGCGTCCTGGCCCTGGAGGATGTGGGTCGGCAGATTACCGGTGCCTGTACGCTGATCCTGGTGTTTTTCTGCCTGTCCGGGCTGTACCTGCGCTGGCCGCGCCAATGGAAAAGCTGGCGTGCCTGGCTGACCCTCGACTGGGCGAAAAAAGGCCGCAGTTTCAATTGGGACCTGCACTCGGTGGCGGGCACCTGGTGCCTGGCGTTTTATCTGCTGGCGGCCCTGACCGGCCTGACCTGGTCCTACGATTGGTACAACAAAGGCGTAACCCGCCTGCTCTCCGATTCCCCCAAAGAAGAACGGGTGCGCAACCGCGGCCCAGTGCCGAGCGGCCCGCCGCCGGTGGCCGATTACCGGGCCATGTGGAGCAGCATCTACAGCGCCGCCGGCCCTGGCCTGACTTCCTACAACGTGCGTATGCCGCCGGTGGCCGGGCAGCCGGCGACGGTGTACTACCTGCTGAGAAACTCGCCTCATGACCGGGCGCTGAACCAGCTCACCCTCGACCCGGCCACCGGTGTCATCAGTCATCACAGCCGCTACAGCGACAAGAGCCTCAAGGCGCAGTTGCTGACCAGCGTCTATGCCCTGCATATCGGCAGTTATTTCGGCCTGATCGGGCGAATCCTGGTGACGGTCGCGGCGCTGACCATGCCGCTGTTCTTCGTCACCGGCTGGTTGCTGTACCTGGATCGTCGCCGCAAGAAGCGCCAGGTCAAGACTGCGCGCCAGGAACTGGCCGCCCACCACAGCGACGCACCGGCGTGGCTGATCGGGTTCGCCAGCCAGAGCGGTTTCGCCGAGCAACTGGCCTGGCAGACCGCCAGCCAGCTCCAGGCCGCCGGCTTGCCGGTGAAGGTTCAGCCGCTGGCCGGCGTCAGCGAGCAGGAGCTGAGCAATTGCAGCCACGCCTTGTTCGTCGTCAGCACCTTTGGCGACGGCGAAGGACCGGACAGCGCCCGGGGGTTCGAGCGCAAAATACTGGGCCGGGCCATGAGCCTGGAGGGCCTGCAGTATTCGGTACTGGGCCTGGGCGATCGGCAATACGAAAACTTCTGCGGCTTCGCCCGACGCCTGCACGCCTGGCTGTCGGAGCACGGCGGCAAGACCCTGTTCGCCCCAGTGGAAGTCGACAGTGGCGATCCTTACGCCTTGCGTCACTGGCAGCAGCAATTGGCCGAACTGACCGGCCAGGCTCCGCTGGACATCTGGCAGGCGCCCAGTTTCGAGAACTGGACCCTGCACCAGCGTACCTTGCTCAACCCCGACAGTAGCGGCTCTGGCGTGTATCTGCTGGGCCTCACCGCGCCCGGCCCGAGCAGTTGGCTGGCCGGTGACCTGGTGGAAATCCTGCCGCGTAACGACCTGTCGGCCATCGAGCATTTCCTGGAGGGCCTGGGCATCGCCGGCGTTGCTCGCGTGCAGGTCGATGGCTTGTCCCAACGTCTCGATCAGGCCCTGGCCAACCGCCAACTGCCGGAAAATCGCGCCCATCTGGTGGGCATGCATGCCCAGGCGCTGGTGGATGCCCTGGCGCCACTGGCACTGCGCGAATATTCCATCGCTTCGATTCCCGCCGATGGCCTGCTGGAACTGATTGTGCGCCAGGAACGTCACGCCGACGGCAACTTGGGTATTGGCTCCGGTTGGCTCACCGAGCATGCGCCGCTGGGCAGCGCCATTAGCCTGCGGGTACGCCGCAACAGCGGCTTCCACCTGCCGCCTCAGGGCGTGCCCATGATATTGCTGGGCAACGGCACCGGTCTGGCCGGCCTGCGCAGCCTGCTCAAGGCGCGCGTGGCCGAGGGCATGCAGCGCAACTGGCTGCTGTTTGGCGAGCGCCAGCGCGAGCATGATTTCCACTGCCGTGACGAGTTGCAGGAATGGGTGACATCCGGCGATCTGGAACGTCTGGATCTGGCGTTTTCCCGGGATCAGGAACAGAAGATCTACGTCCAGGACCGCCTGCTGGAATCAACCGCGCTGCTCAAGCAATGGCTGGCCGACGGTGCGGTGATCTATGTCTGCGGCAGCTTGCAGGGCATGGCGTCAGGCGTGGACCAGGTGCTCAACGACGTGCTCGGAGCCGCGGCAGTGGAGCGCTTGATCGAGCAAGGCCGGTATCGGCGGGATGTCTACTGACAAACGCCCATCTTTAGTACCCCTGTGGGAGCAAAGCTTGCTCGCGATGGCGGACTGTCAGTAGCCATTTCTAGACAGATATACCGCCATCGCGAGCAAGCTTTGCTCCCACAGAAGCCTCTCCCACAGAGGCTTCTCCCACAGAGGTTCCTGGCGCGGACCAACAGTCAAACCGGCTGCAACTTCTTCTCGAACACAGCCAGGCCTTCCAAGTCCCGCAACACCACGCTCATCTCCCCGCTCTGGCCGTCGATGTTCACCTCGCCAAAGAACTGGTACCCGGCAAACGGCGACGTGTTCTGGGTCGGGGGGGCTTTGTGGAACACCACTTCGGGGCCGAACGTCTTGTCCAGAGGATTGGGCCCGAAGCTGCCGGCGTTCAACGGCCCGGCGACGAACTCCCAGAAGGGTTCGAATTCCTGGAACGCGGCCTGTTCCGGATGGTAGTGATGGGCGGCGCAATAGTGCACGTCAGCGGTGAGCCAGACGTAGTTGCGCACCTGATGCTTGCGCAGGTAGCCGAGCAACTCGGCGATCTCCAGTTCACGGCCCTGGGCCGGCCCCGGATCACCGTTGGCCACCGCTTCCCAGCGTGGCACGCCGGGACTGACTTCGCCGTCGGGCACTCCCAGGCCGATGGGCATGTCGGCGGCAATGACTTTCCACTGGGCACGGGACTGCTTCAATTCGCCCTTGAGCCAGTCCAACTGCTCCCGACCGAGAAAGGGCTTGGCCCCGCCGAGGTTGGCGTCGTTGGCTTCGCGGTAGCTGCGCATGTCCAGCACGAACACATCCAGCATCGGCCCGTAAGCGAGCTTGCGGTAGATCCGTGCGCCTGCGTCGGCCTTCTGCAAGCGCATGGGGGCGTATTCCAGCCAGGCCTGCCGCGCACGGCCCACAAGGCTGTGGATATCCTTGGTCTGGTAGCGTTCATCCAGTTGCTTGCCCGGCGACCAGTTGTTGACCACCTCATGGTCGTCCCATTGCCAGATCTGCGGCACTTGGGCGTTGAAGCGGCGCACGTTCTCGTCCATCAGGTTGTAGCGGTAGTTGCCACGATATTCGTCCAGGGTCTCGGCGACCTTGCTCTTGGCTTCAGTGGTGAGGTTGCGCCAGATGCGCCCGCCTTCGGTGGTGATCTGGGCCGGCACCGGACCGTCAGCGTAAATGGTGTCGCCACTGTGGATAAAAAAATCCGGCAGGCGCAGGCGCATGGCTTCGTAGATGCGCATGCCGCCGATGTCCGGGTTGATGCCGAAGCCTTGGCCGACGGTATCGCCGCTCCAGACAAACCGGATGTTGCGTTTGAACTGCGGCACGCTACGCAGGTGACCCAACCAGGGTTCACTGGCTACGCCACTTTGGGCATCTTCAAAATGCACCCGGTAGAAAATCGCCTGGTCGGCCGGCAGTCCGGTGAGTTCAACCCGGGCGGTAAAATCGCTGCGGCTGTCGGCCAGTGGTGAGACGAAACGCCGCGGGTTGGGCAACTGGCTGCGGGTGTCCCACTCCACCACCATCCGGGCCGGGCGGTCGCAGCGGCTCCAGATCATCGCCCGGTCGCCCTGCAAATCGCCAGACTGCACGCCATCGGTGAGCACCGGGCGATCCTTGACCGAGGCAATCACCGCCGGCGCCAGCCCCGGCAACAACAACCCCGCACCCACGGCTTGCATCACACGGCGACGGCCCAGGTCGAATTCGCTCATGGTGTTTCCCCTAAAAGGGAAAACTTAAGCATGGTCGTGTTAATCGGGTGTGACAGGGATCTTGTGAACACCCCAAAACCACTGTGGGAGCGAGCCTGCTCGCGATTGCAGAGTGTCTGGCGACCCATTGTCGACTGATACACCGCTATCGCGAGCAGGCTCGCTCCCACAGGGAATTTTCATTGTTCAAACTAAAGTGGTCAGGCCTTGGCCGGCTCCAGCGCCATCTCCACGACTTCCGGCCGCTTGAGCAGCGCATAGGACACCGCCGTCAGCAGACTTCCCGCCACGATCGCCAGCAAATACAACAACGCATGGTTAATGGCGTTGGGGATCAGCATCACGAACAGGCCACCGTGGGGCGCCATGAGTTTGCAGCCGAAGTACATCGACAGCGCACCGGTCAGCGCACCGCCGGCGATGCTGGCCGGGATCACCCGCAACGGGTCCTTGGCGGCGAACGGAATCGCCCCTTCGGAAATGAAGCACAGCCCGAGCACCAGCGCCGCTTTACCGGCCTCGCGTTCGGTCTGGGCAAACTTGCGGCGGGCGATAAAGGTGGCGATGCCCAGGCCAATCGGCGGCACCATGCCTGCGGCCATGGCCGCCGCCATCGGTGCATAACTTTGCGATGCCAGCAGCCCCACCGAAAATGCATAGGCGGCCTTGTTGATCGGCCCGCCAAGGTCGACACACATCATCGCCCCCAGCAAAACACCCAGCAGGATCGCGTTGGTGGTGCCCATGCTGTCGAGGAAATGGGTCAAGCCATCCAGCATGCCCGCCACCGGCTTGCCGACGATGTAGATCATCACCAGACCGGTAAACAGGCTCGCCAGCAGCGGGATGATCAGGATCGGCTTGAGCGCTTCCAGGCTCTGGGGCAGACGCGCGTAGCGGTTGATCGCCTTGGCGGCGTAACCGGCCAGGAAACCGGCGATGATCCCGCCGATGAACCCCGCGCCCAAGGTGCTTGCCAGCATCCCGCCGATCATGCCGGGCGCCAGGCCAGGACGGTCGGCGATGGAATAGGCGATGTAGCCGGCCAGCAACGGCACCATCAGTTTGAACGCGGTGTCGCCGCCGATCTGCATCAGCGCCGCCGCCAGCGTGCCGGGTTCCTTGAACGCGGTAATGCCAAACACGAACGACAAGGCGATCAACAGACCACCGGCCACCACCATTGGCAACATGAACGACACGCCGGTCAGCAGGTGCTTATAGACGCCGGTCTTCTCCGCTTTTGCCGCAGCGCTGCCAGCGCCCGAGGCGCTTTCCTGGCGGCCTTCGGCAAGCGCCTTGTTCAGCGTGGCTTCGGCCTGTTTCAAGGCGACGCCGGTGCCGCAGCGATAGATTTTCTTGCCGGCAAAACGCTCGGTGGCGACTTCGATGTCGGTGGCCAGCAGCACCACGTCGGCCGCGGCGATAGCCTCGGCACTCAGCGGGTTGCGAGCCCCCACCGAACCCTGGGTCTCCACTTGCAGGTCGTAACCGAGTTTCTTCGCTGCTTGCTGCAACGCCTCGGCGGCCATGAACGTGTGAGCGACGCCAGTCGGACACGCGGTGATGGCGACCAGGCGCGGGGCGCGCTCAGCCGAGACCGCCGGCGTCTGCTCCAGCACCTCGGATTCGACCAACACTTCAGCCTCTTCGGCGCCACGGCGCAGCAACGAGTCAACGTCTTGCAGGGCCTGGGCCGGGGTGCTGCGAAACAGACGTTTGCCGACGAACCGCGACAGGTCCACCGGGCCGCTGGCAACCAACAAAACCCACTCAGCCGCTTCGAGGGTCGCGGCCGACAATTGGCGTTCAGGATGAGCCGCGTCATGGACTTCCACGCTGGTGCTCCACCCCTGGCGCTGGGCCGCCGCGTCCAGCAGGCGGGCGCACAACACACTGGTGACCATGCCGTTCGGGCAGGCCGTCACAATGGCTAATTTCATTCTTGCGAACCCTCTTATTGTTCTGTCAGGGGGCGCACGCGCACGCCCTGTTCAAGCGACGCCAGCAACGCGGTGTCATGGATGCCAAAACCGATCTGCGTCACGGCCATGGCGGCGATGGCCGTGGCGGTGCGCAGGGTCTGCTGCGGCGTATCGGCGTTGAGCAGGCCATGCAGCATGCCGGCCAGCAGCGAATCGCCGGCCCCCACGGTGCTGGCGACAGTGACGCTGGGCGGTGAGGCATGCAGCGCCGAACCGACACTGAACCAGTTCACGCCGTCGGCGCCGTGGGAAATCACCACATGCTCGATGCCTTGGGCGTGCAATCGTTGCGCCGCTTCAGCCTGGGCAAATTCGCTCACCACGTCGCAACCCAGCGCATCGGCCAGTTCCTCGGTGTTTGGCTTGATCAGCCACGGCCCCGCCGCGAGGGCGACGCGCAAGGCTTCGCCGCTGGTGTCGAGGGCCACGTTCAAGCCCAATTCCTTCAAGCGAGTGATCAAGTCCCGCAACCATTGCGGGCTGACACCTCGGGGCAGGCTGCCCGCCACCACCACGACATCGTGGTCCGGGGCGATTTGTTCCAGTCGCTCAAGCAACGCTTGCTGTGCGACGTCATCAACCACCGGGCCTGGACCGTTGAGGTCAGTGATGCGTCCGTCCTGCTCGGCCAGCTTGATGTTGCTGCGGGTCTCTCCCGGGACGCGGATAAAGGCGTCGACAAAACCGCGCTGGGTGAACAGCGTTTCGAACGCCTGGGCGTTGTCTGCACCGAGAAAGCCACTGACGGTCAGGGTGTGGCCGAGGTCAGCCAGCACCTGGGCCACGTTCACGCCCTTGCCAGCGGCGTGGCTGTGCATGGCATCGCTGCGGTTGACCTGACCAGGCTCCAGGCGCGCCAGTTGCACCGTGAGGTCAAGCGCCGGGTTGAGGGTCAAGGTAAGGATCTTGGCCATTACAGCGCCTCCACTAATGCGCGCACGTCATTGGCGCTGCCCACGGCCAAGGCCTCTTGGGCCAGGATTTTTACCTGCGCCAGGCTCACTTCGCGCACCCGCGCCTTGACTTCGGCAATGCTGCGGGCCGAAACGCTCAGCTCATCCACCCCCAGGCCCACCAGCACCGGCACCGCCAACGGGTCGGCCGCCAGCTCACCGCACACACCGACCCACTTGCCATGAGCATGGGCGGCACGCACGGTGATGTCGATCAGTTGCAGCACCGCCGGGTGCAGGCCGTCAGCCTGGGCCGAAAGGGTTGGGTGACCGCGGTCGATGGCCAAGGTGTATTGGGTCAGGTCGTTGGTACCGACGCTGAAGAAGTCGACTTCCTTGGCAAGCACCGGCGCCAGCAGTGCAGCGGATGGCACCTCGATCATGATGCCCAGTTGCAGGTCGGCCACCGGGATCTCCAGGCGCAGGCGCTCGGTCATGTCCCGGGCCTGGCGCCACTCATCGACGCTGCCCACCATCGGGAACATGATCCGCAACGGACGGTTGTCGGCAGAACGCAACAAGGCGCGCAATTGCGCTTCCATGATCTGCGGACGTTGCAAGGTCAGACGAATGCCACGCACGCCGAGGAACGGGTTCTCCTCTTTCGCGATCGGCCAGTACGGCAGCGGTTTGTCGCCGCCCACATCGAGGGTGCGTACCACCAGCGGGCGACCGGCCAGGCCATCGAGCACCTTGCGGTATTCGGCTTCCTGAGTCGCTTCATCCGGGGCCTGGGTGTGAGCCATGAAAATCAGTTCGGTGCGCAGCAGGCCAATGCCTTCGGCCCCCTGCTCCACCGCACTGGTGACACCGGCGCTCTCGCCAATGTTGGCGAACACTTCCACGGCATGACCGTCACGGGTCAGCGCCGGTTGATGACGTTGTTCAGCGGCCACCTTGAGACGTTGCTCGCGGGTGTCGCGCTCTTCGGTGGCCCGTTGCAGCGTGGCCGCGTCGGGGTCCACGTGCAGGCGACCGCGCTGGCCGTCCAGCAACAGTGAAGTGCCCGGCGCCAGCAGCAGCACCGCCGCACCGGCCCCCACCAGCGCCGGGATACCCAGGGCCCGGGCGACGATGGCGCTGTGGGCGGTGGCGCCGCCACGCGCGGTGAGAATCCCCGCCACGCGGGCGGGATCCAGACGGGCGACGTCGGACGGGCCCACCTCGTCCATCACCAGAATGTAAGGTTGCTCGGGTTCGCTCGGGGTTTCGACGCCGCACAATTGCGCCAGCACACGCCGACCGACGTCCCGCAGGTCGGCGGCACGTTCGGCGAGCAGTGCGTCCTGCAACGCCTCCTGTTCTTTGGCGGCGGCTTCGATCACGCCCATCCATGCCGCTTGCGCACTCTCGCCCAGCTTCAATCGGGTGTCGACTTCGTCGGTCAGCGCCGGATCGTCGAGCATCTCCTGATGGGTGATAAAGATTTCGCGGATGGCCTTGGACTTGGCGCGTTCGACCAGACCTTCGATATCGCGGCGCACCTGGTTCAAGGCGTTTTGCAGGCGCTCACGCTCGATGGCCGCCGACTCGCCGCGCAGCGGATAATCGATGGCCTGCAACACCTGGATGTGAGCCGGGCCGATGGCAATGCCCGGGGCCGCGGCAACGGCCTGGATCAGGCTGCCGGACTCGGGCGCCAGCATGACGCTGGCAACTTCGGCCATAGTGGTTTGCTGTGGCGCACTCGGTGGCGGCAGCGGCTCGACTTCCTCGCCAAGGCCTTCCTCGATCGCGGCCAACAGGGCCGGCAAGGCGTCGGCGGCGATGCCGGGTTCGGCGATGAACTCCAGCACCTGACCCCGACGGGCTCCCAGGCTTAGCAATTTGCTCAGGCTCTTGACCGACACGGCGCTGTCCTGGCCGTCGACGATGCGCACGCGGATCTCGCCTTCGAAGCTTTTCGCCAGTTGCGCGAGGATCTTCGCCGGGCGCGCATGCAAGCCGTGGGCATTGGCCAGGCCGATGCGCGCGCTGGGCCAGTCGGCGGGCAGTTCGCCGCCCAACACTTCCAGCACCTTGCGGCTGCTGGTGGCGCGGCCCAGTTCATGGCCGCGGCCTTCGATCAACAACGCGCAGAGCCGTTCGAGCAAAGCCTGGTGCGCCTCGCCGAGGCTGGCGAGACAGAACAGACCGCTCAATGGCTGACCGAGATAACGGATGGGCTTGTCCGGCGTGACGAAGGCCAGGCCCGGGCGTTTGACGGTCTGTTCGCTGTGCAGCCACCACAGACCATCGCCCAATGGCAACGCCTCGACCTGCTGCAACACGCCAGCAAAGCCGTTGCTCACACAATCGGCCTGGCGCAGCAGACGGGCGCCGCGCCAGACCAACTCTTCGAAATCGTCGGCCGACACGCCGAGGCCAATCATTTGTGCATCCAGAGCCAGCTCCTGTGGCGCGCCTTGCAGCAGCTTCAACAGCGCTTCGGCCGAACCTGCGCGGCGCAGGGCCTGGCCCAGGTCCGTCTCGCCGAGGGCGCGGGTCAGCAGTTGCAGCAGACGCAAGTGTTCGTCGGACTTGGCCGCGATACCGATCGCCAGGTAAACGATCTGCCCGTCGCCCCAGTCCACGCCGTCGGGGAACTGCAGCAAACGCACCCCGGTGGAGTAAACAAGATCGCGGGTTTGCGGGGTGCCGTGGGGGATGGCAATACCTTGGCCAAGAAAAGTCGAGCCCTGGGCCTCGCGAGCCTGCAAGCCGGCCAGGTAACCCTCGGCTACCAGGCCATCGGCCACCAGTTTGTCAGCGAGCAATTGCAGCGCGGCGTCTTTATCCACTGCCGTCTGGGCCATGGATATCTGCTCTAGAGTGAGCTCGAGCATGCTTTCTCCTTTTTGGCGTCGGGTTGGCGCCAGGTATTGTTTTGAATGAATCAGCTTAGCGTTACAGAATGGCTTTTGGCGCTATCGCGGCAGACGGGCCAAAAAATCCTGCTAACCTTGAAAATACGCCTGCTGAAACGTTTAATCTAGAAAGATTGGCACGTTACTCGATAATCTCTCATCCTTGAAGTGCAACTTGTCGCCGCCGTCGCGACAGTCACCGTCGTCCTGAATCGGGTAGGATGCCCCTCATTGTCGGGGCATACTCGAAAAAACAAGGAAAACCGGGTTGAAACTCAGTGATATCGCCCAGTTGGCCGGTGTGTCCGTAACCACCGCCAGCTATGTCATCAACGGCAAGGCCGAACAGCAACGCATCAGCAGCGCCACCGTCGAACGTGTGCGCGCGGTGGTCGAGGAACATGGCTTCACGCCCAACCCCCAGGCTGCCGGGTTGCGCAGCCGGCACACCCGCACCTTGGGCTTCATCTTGCCGGACCTGGAAAACCCCAGTTACGCCCGCATCGCCAAGCTGCTGGAACAGGGCGCCCGGGCGCGGGGCTATCAATTGCTGATCGCCAGCTCCGACGATGCGCCCGAGAGCGAGCGACAACTGTTGCAACTGTTCCGCGCCCGGCGCTGCGATGCGCTGATCGTCGCCAGTTGCCTGCCGGCCGGGGACGACAGTTATCGCCAGTTGCAGGCCAAGGGCATCCCGATCATTGCCATCGACCGGGTGATGGAGCCTGCACATTTCTGCTCGGTGATCAGCGATGACCGCCAGGCCAGCCTGCAACTGACCCGTAGCCTGCTGGAAACCAATCCCCGCCAGATCGCGCTGATCAGCGCCCGGCCCGAGTTGAGCATCAGCCAGGCCAGGAACGCACCGCCGGGTTCAACGAAGCCCTGGCCGGATTCCAAGGCCAGGTGTTGATCGAGCACGGCGAGTCGTTCAGCCGTGAATGCGGTCGCCAGTTGATGGATGAATTGCTCGCACGACTGGGGCACCTGCCGGACGCATTGATCACCCACCTCCTATGTGCTGCTGCAAGGGGTGTTCGACGCCCTGCACGACTTCCCGCTCAAGTCGCGCCCGCTACGTTTGGGCACCTTTGGTGATACACAACTACTGGACTTCCTGCCGCTGCCGGTCAACGCCATGTCCCAGCAGCATCAACTGATCGCCGACAAGGCCCTGGCGCTGGCGCTGGCCGCCATCGAAAACGATGATTACCAACCCGGTGTACAGGCCATCGCACGTACGTTCAAGCAGCGCATTCATCAGGGCTGAGCATTCTTCAGGATTGAAGCATGGAACTGATCGATACCCACACCCATCTGGATTTCCCCGACTTCGACGCGGACCGCCCGGCGTTGCTGGCCGAAAGCCGCGCCTTGGGCGTCCGGCAGATGGTGGTGCTGGGGGTGTACCGGGATAACTGGCAACGGGTTTGGGATCTGGTGCAACGCGACCCTGACCTGCACGCCGCGCTGGGCCTGCATCCGGTGTATCTCGATCAGCATCGTCCCGATGACCTGGGGCAATTGCGCCAATGGCTGATCCGCCTGGCCGGGCATCGGCAGTTGTGTGCGGTGGGGGAAATCGGTCTGGACTACTTCATCCAGACCCTGGACCGCGAGCGCCAGCAGGCGTTGTTCGAGGCGCAGCTACAACTGGCGGCGGAATTCCAATTGCCGGCGCTGATCCACGTGCGCCGCAGCCATGCCGCCGTGATCGCCACCCTCAAGCGCATTGACCTCAAGCGCGGGGGGATTATCCACGCCTTCGCTGGCAGCTTTGAAGAGGCCCGCGAATACATCAAGCTCGGTTTCAAGCTCGGCCTCGGTGGCGCCGCCACCTGGCCCCAGGCCCTGCGCATGCACCGGGTGCTGGCGAAACTGCCGCTGGACGCGGTGGTGCTGGAAACCGACTCACCGGACATGGCTCCGGCGATGTTCCCCGGCCAGCGCAACAGTCCGGTGCATTTGCCGGCTATTTGCGAAGCCTTGGCGGGGATTATGACCATCAGCCCTGAGCAACTGGCCGAGGCCAGCACGGCCAACGCCCGCCAACTGTTCAATTGGTGACCCCCTGTGGGAGCGGGCTTGCTCGCGAAAGCGATCTGTCTGAACCGGCGATGCTGAATGTGACGCTGTCATCGCGAGCAGGCTCGCTCCCACAGGGGAATTGCGGCGGACGCAAAATTTGTGAACACCACCGATAAAAACTGTGGGAGCGAGCCTGCTCGCGATAGCGGTCTGCCTGAAAAGCTGATGCTGAATGGGCCAACGCCTTCGCGAGCAAGCCCGCTCCCACATTGGATTTGCGGCGAATCAGCCAGACTCACACCCGAAACGCATTGATCAACTGCTTGAGCTGCACCACCTGGGCGGACAATTCACGGCTGGCGTCCTCGGTCTGGTGCGCGCCTTCGGCGGTGCGTTCACCGGCACGATTGATCTCGACGATGTTCTGGTCAATGTCATGGGCCACGGCCGTCTGCTGCTCCACTGCGGCGGCGATCTGCTGGTTCTGGTCGACGATCATACCGACGGCGCCGAGAATGTTTTCCAGCGCCTGCTGGACCTTTTCCGACTGTCCCACCGTGCCACTGGCCATCTCATGGCTGGTGCCCATGGCTTTGACGGCCGCACCCACGCCGCCGTGCAGGCGGGTGATCATCTCTTCGATTTCTTCGGTCGATTGCTGAGTCCGCTTGGCCAGGGTCCGCACTTCGTCGGCCACCACCGCAAAACCGCGCCCCTGCTCTCCGGCCCGTGCCGCTTCGATCGCGGCGTTGAGC
Source organism: Pseudomonas hefeiensis (assembly GCF_030687835.1). NCBI lineage: Bacteria > Pseudomonadati > Pseudomonadota > Gammaproteobacteria > Pseudomonadales > Pseudomonadaceae > Pseudomonas > Pseudomonas hefeiensis. The sequence goes on along the minus strand of NZ_CP117449.1, from coordinate 973,684 downwards.
GCCAGCAGGTTAGTCTGCTCGGCGATGCTCTTGATCACGTCCAGCACACGACTGATGGCCTGGCTGTCAGTCGCCAGTTGATTGATCACCTGCACCGACTGATCGATCTCGCTGGCCAAGCGCACGATACTGCTCTGTTGCGACTCCACCAACCCGCGCCCGCTGAGGGTTTCGTCGTTCACGCTGTGGGCGCTACTGACCGCCGCGGCGGCGCTGCGAGCCACTTCCTGGGCAGTGGCCGACATCTGGTTCATCGCCGTGGCGACCAGCTCGATCTGACTGCGCTGCCCGGAAACGGCCTGATTACTCTGGGCCGACACCGCCTCCACCTGTCCGGCCTGGCGCTCGACCTCGGCAACGGTGTGGCCGACCTGTTCGATCAGGTCATGGATCTTCGCCACCGTGCCATTGAACACTTCACCCAACTCCCCCAACTCATCCTTGCTGCGCGCCACGAAGTTGACCGTCATGTCGCCCGCTGCGACCTTATCCATCATTTCGCCGAGATGCTTGAGGGTGGTGCGGGTCGAGGCGTAGAAGCCGGCGTACAGGTAAAAAATCAGCAGGAATACGGCGACCAGCGCAACCGCTTGCAGCACCATGTGACTGCGGTTCTGCTCCAGGCGATGCTGCAGCTGAACGTCCAGAAAACCCAGAGTCACGTCGTTCAGTCGGTAGGTCTGTTCCATCAGACTGCTGACCTGCTCGTAAAACGGCAGCCATGGGGCATCCAGCGTGTCAGCCATCACCACCTGATCTTCGATCAATTCACCGGCTTTCTTCAGGGTCGCCTTGCTGCTTTCGGCCTGAGTGGCAAGCGCCTGCTCGGCGGCCTTGCTAGAACCCAGGGCGTCCTGGAGCTTGAGATCATATTCACCCTGGAGCTTTTCGATTTGCCCCAGCAACTCGTCGAAGCGGGTGCTCGACGCCGAATTGAGAAAGCCCAGGCCCAGGGACGCAGCGCCCAGCGCACGGCCCTCACCCAGGGTTTGGGTAACGTTGGGGGTCACACCGATGATCAGTTCGCTCAGTTGGCGGATGTCGCCTTGGTTGTCGCGGCTCAGGCCAGCCTGGCTGGCAATGATTTGACTGAACATCTGCGCGCTGTTGAGCAGCTTGCCGATCAGTGCGCTTTTGCTTTGCAGGGAGCGTTCGGCCTGCTGGGCCTTGAAAGCGGCAATCATTTCGTCGCGCTTGGCATCGAAAGCGCCGACCTGTTCAGGGTCAACGGTCATGGCCTTCAAGCTCTGTAACCGCGCCAGGACCTGTTTTTCGAGGGTGCCGATCTTCGCCTCTACGTCCCCGGCCTTGCCGGACTGACCGAGGCTGGCATTGATCTGCACCAGGTTGTTCAGGGTTTCCAGGTCCCGCCGCAGGGTCAGGCTGCTGCCCAGCAGATCGAGGCTTTGCAGCTCCACTTGCGTGCCCTGGAATTCGCGATAGGAATCGCGCACCAAAAAGAAGTTGGTCACCAGCATCGGCAGCAGAAATAACACGCTGATCAGGCTGAACTTCATGCCGAAGCTCAGGCGGTTCATCAGCGCGACGGCGGGCCAGAGCAAACTCTTCACAAGGAAGTCTCCCGGTTGTATTTCTTGTTTTTATGGGCATGCGCACAGGGGCAGCAGAAAGCCACTATTTGGGCGCTGTCCCTGTATAGCCTAAATCGGCGGGAAGATTTGTAACTTAAGGTTAACGAGACAGGCCTGACATGATTCGGTGGCGAAGGCATTTATCTGTGGGAGCAAGGCTTGCCCGCGATGCAGGCGCCTCGATTTCTGAAAGACCGCATCGCTGTATCGCGGGCAAGCCTTGCTCCCACAGAATCCCTCTCGCCACAGAGCGCGCGCTTGCCTAAGCCAGCACCGTCCACAGCGCAAAACCGGCATACCAGAGCACCGCTGCACGCAACAACAGTTCCCATAGCCGATCCAGGCTGTTGATGCCGTCCGGCCCGGCGACGGGATCGGGGATCTCACCGGCCACCAGCCCGACCTTGCCGATCAGGTGGGCGGCGCTGATGTTCCAGTTCAGCAATTCATGCAGCATGACCCGGCTGACGGCCACGAAGTTGCCCACCAGGGCGAAGCTCGCAGCTAGCAGCCGCACCGGTACCCAATCGAAGGCATGGCGCAACTGCGCCGCCCGCTCGGCCACGCCGGGGTTCTGACTGTGCTCGGCGGCCAGCGCCAGTAGGCGATAGCTCAGGGCCGCGACCGGCCCCAACAGGAAATACCAGAAAATCACCGCGAAAAAACTCTGATAAGCCTGCCACAGCAGATGCCCTTGGACCTGCTCCAGCAACTGCTCACCACTGTCGGCTTCAATGTTCAGATCGCGCTTGGCCACATGATCGGCTGCTTGCAGGTCTTCCCGACGCCACGCGTCACGAAACGGTCCCAGGTCAGCCAGCAGATCCCCTCGACCCAGGCTGTAAATCACCACCAACAGATGCACCGGCAGCGCCAGCAGACCATAGGCCACCGGCTCCAACACCCACAGCAACAATGCCAGCAGCGCCACGGGTAGCAAGATCAGCACAACCAGCACCAGCCAGGGCCGGTTGATCCAGCGCGGTCCGGTCTCGAGTTTGTTCAGTTCGCGCAGCCAACCGCCGTCACGCTGGACCCGATGGCGCAAGGCCGAGAACTTCTCGATCCAGATCGCCAGCAGCAGCACCAGAAAACTCATTGCCCTTCCCCTTCTGTCAGGGCCGCGCGGTAGCGCGCCCAGTCGAATGCCGGCCCCGGATCGGTCTTGCGACCCGGGGCGATGTCGCTGTGGCCACAGATGCGCGGCAGCGTGATCGCCCTGAACGCCGCCTGCAACTGCCAGGTCAGGCAGACCAATGCGGCATATTGCGCGTCAGTGAAGGGCAGATCATCGGTGCCTTCCAGCTCGATGCCTATGGAAAAATCGTTACACGTCTCCCGCCCTTCAAAGCACGAAACGCCCGCATGCCACGCACGATCCAGACAGGAGACAAACTGGGTAACCACGCCGTCACGCTCGATCAGAAAATGCGCAGACACACGCAGATCGGCGATACCGGCAAAATAGGGATGTTGCGTGACATCCAGACGATTCTGGAAAAACTCCTGCACCTTGCCCGTGGAAAACTGTGCCGGCGGCAGGCTGATGTTGTGGATCACCAGCAGTGAAATTTCGCCCTCGGGGCGCGCATTGAAGTTGGGTGATGGGCAATGCCGCACGCCATCGCACCAACCACTGGCGGGGTCCAACTGCATACAGGTTCCTTCGATGACGTCGGTGAATGCCGCCAGTATGCCGCGATCGGCCCTGGCTGCGCGATCACTTGCCGCGATTGAGCTGACGCAGATTGCCCAGCACCGATTCCAGCGCCCGGTCGAACAGCAAGGTGTCGTCCAACAGACGCGCCGTCCCCCGGCGAAACTCCAGGGCCAGGCTGGTGCGGCTGTGCTCCAGCACTTTGAGGCCAGTGCGGTTGACGAAAACGTATTTGCCGGTAGCCTCGATGATCGCCGCCAGTTTGCAGCGCAGGCTGTTGTCATCTTCCTCCTGGAACTCAACCCAGCTCCCCAACCGCAACTGATCGACCTGAATCAGGCCCACATCATCGGCCGGCAGGTGCACCGCCACACTGTCCTCCGGGGCCTTTTGAGCGGTGCGCAGGACTATTTTCTCCGAGACCTGGACCATGATCGGCGAATTGAACGGCTGGGCCTGTTCCGTCACCTGCCCCATACGTTCGAGGGCCAGCACGTGGAGGGCTTCCAGCTCGCTGAAAAATTCGCCGGTGGCAAACGGGTCGAACGCCGAACGGCTCAGGCCTTCACGCAAGGCTTTAAGCAGCTGCGGCACTATCGTGAGCAAGCGCAGGCCGGCATCCGGCTCCTCGTGATGCTGGACGCTCCAGATCAGTTGTTCCAGGGTCAATACGTCGGCCTGCCACTCGGCTGAATATTTGCCGTGCTTGAAGCAGGTCAGCAACAACACCTGACTCCAGGCATGTTGCACGAACTCCACCACCGCCTGCGGCAACACCTTGCCCAGCATGACCTGATTGAGTACCCCTTCGACGCGCAGACGCGCCAGTTCGGCCTTGGCGCGGCCTTCTTCGGCGTCACGAATGCGTTGTTCGAGCAGCTCGCTGCGACGTCTTTCATCGCTGGTGAAAGCCAGGAAATCGGCCAGCAATTCAGAGAAAATCGCCGGGTCATCGACAAAATCATTCAATAACCGCTGCACCACCTGCTCGATGCGCAGATAGAGGCTGTCGCGCTGATGATCGTCGCAATCGCCCCAACCCGTGGCCGCAGCGGCGATTTCATTGAGCAGCCGCCGGGCCGGATGGTTGCCCCGGCTGAAGAAGCTCTTGTCCTGCACCGCGACCTTGAGCATCGGAATCTGCAAACGGCCGATCAAAGCCTTGAAGGAATCCGGCAAATCATGGTCGTCGAGGATGAATTCGAACATCATCGAGATCAGGTTGATCACGTCCTCATCGGCGTCGTCGACCACTCGCGACTTGCCACTCCTGACGCTCACCCGGGTCAGCAGTTGTTCGAGCTGGCTGCGCAGGTCGAACTCATCTTCAATGGCTGGCGCCGGCACGTACTGTTGCAAATGGGAAAGCAGGCGCAGCAGGTCACGGGTCGAGATCGGCTGGGCCGGTGCGCTGGCCTCCAGGGTCGGTGCCACACTGCCACGCACCTGCATCAATAGTTTCTGCAACGCAGCAAACACTTCCTGCACGCTGTCGTCGACTTCGGCAGCCTTGGGGCCGGCTGCACTCTCAGCCTTGGTACGCGGGGCTTCGTCAGCTCGATCCGATGCCCGTCGCAACGGTGAAACCTTCAGATCCGGCAGGATGCCCGTAGCGGCCAACAACTGGTTGGCCTCGGTATACAGTTGATCGCACTCGCTGAGCACATAGCGCTCGAACAATTTGAGCAAGATCAGCTTGACCTTGATTTCCACCCCCAGATTACGAGCGGCCTGTAGAAAGTTTTCACACAGCAGCGCCGGGCTCAAAGGATTCTGCTGGTTTGCCAGCGGCCTGGTCAGCAGGACGCTGAGCCGCGCCGTCAGTTGCTCAAGAGACGCGCCATCGCGGCTGAGCACGCGGGTGACCATAGCCTCCACCGCCAGATGACGCTCGAGGTCATCATGCGTGCGCTGAGCCTGGGGGTTTGGCGCTTGGGCAGGCGTCAAGGTGGCTTGGGTCAGGTCGTATTGCGCAAGACTGACGAACGCTTCGAAAAACTGCTCGATAAATTCGCGCTCAATGCTTTTGCGCTTCAGGCGCAAGTCTCGCATGGCCTCGAAGAACAGATTCTGATCGACATCGTTGCGCGCCCGATCGGCCATTTCAAACAGCGTGTCGTCGGCATTGTCGAACAGCCCCTGCAAGCCAAGGCGCAACTGCTGGGCGGCCTTGTCGCGTACCTGAAGCAGAATCACAGGCAGGCGGGCGAGCGGCGAAGGGTTCGCCTGATCGGTAGAAACCTTGTGCAAAGGCACTACATTCCCGTCGTTGTGCATCCTGGTCTCCTGAAAGGGTGCTTTTGAGCTCGAAACGTCAAAGCCATGACGTCAATTGAAAGGCGGATTATCTGGTAAAAGAACCCGGTCATGCCAGCAGACTCTGTGACCCAGGTCGAAATACTCCGCAATAAGTGACCGGGCAATCGGGGAAATGTTGCGAGGATGCGACCAAATGCAGGTTTCGATGCCTGGCACAGACATCCGGCGCCGTGGATTGGATTGGGCCGGGGTCGTCAGGCAAGACTGCGCGCGGAGCGCTCACGCAGCATGACGGCAACAGACGTCAGCCATAAGGAACATTGTTTGTGAGACAGGCCACTGGCCCTATAATCGGGCCACTTTGTTTGTGGAGCCCGTTATGCCGAATCTACGTCTCGCCGATCTGACCGCTGAAATCGAGGCCAACGTGCGCCGCGCGTTGCTCGAAGACATCGGCAGCGGCGACATCACCGCGCAACTGATCCCCGCCGAACGCCTGGCCAAAGCCACCATCATTACCCGCGACGCCGCAGTCATCAGCGGCACGGCCTGGGTCGATGCCGTGTTCCGGCAACTGGACCCGCGCGTCGCCGTGCATTGGCAAGTGCGCGATGGCGACCGGGCAAGCCCCGACCAGGCGCTGTTCCACCTCGAAGGGCCGGCCCGCTCGCTGCTGACCGGCGAACGCAGCGCGCTGAACTTTCTGCAAATGCTTTCTGGCGTGGCCACCCGGGCCCGCTACCTGGCCGACTTTGTTGCCGACACCCAGGTCAAGCTGCTGGACACCCGCAAAACCCTCCCTGGGCTGCGGCTGGCCCAGAAGTACGCCGTTACCTGCGGCGGCTGCCATAACCACCGCATCGGCCTCTACGATGCCTTCCTGATCAAGGAAAACCACATCGCAGCCTGCGGCGGCATCGCCCAGGCCATCGCCGCCGCCCACAAGATCGCACCGGGCAAGCCGGTGGAAATCGAAGTGGAAAGCCTGACCGAATTGAAAGAAGCGCTGGCGGCCAATGCCGACATCATCATGCTCGACGAACTGAGCCTGGACGACATGCGCGAAGCCGTGCGCCTGAACGGCGGCAAGGCGAAGCTGGAGGCCAGCGGCGGGATCAACGAAAGTACGTTGCGCCCGATTGCCGAGACCGGGGTGGACTACATCTCGATCGGGGCAATGACCAAGGATGTGAAAGCGGTGGACCTGTCGATGCGGCTCAGCCTCTGACAACAAAAAACGCCAGCCTCAAAGGCTGGCGTTTTTATCAGACCACCAGATTATTCATCTCGCAGTATTCATCCCATTCCACACCCAGCACCTCGGCCGCTTCCTTGTGCAAGGCAAGGCGCTGTTCCTCGAACTCTTCAGGCGTGCTGGTGTACTTGAGCGTCAACTCCCAAGGTTGCAACCCCTGGGCTTCGGCCTCGTCCTCGAACGCCCATTGGATCTGGTCTTTCTGATCGTCGGCGCTCAGGTCCTTGATCTCTTCCAGCAACTGGGGCGCATCCAGCACGTACTTCTTCAGCGCTTCTTCGTGCCTGGCTTCCTGGGTCAACTCTTTCACAGTCATGGCGTTCTCGTTGATCTGGGGAATGGAAGATGGATCTGGATCATCAAGGATCTCTCTGACGCAAAAAACCGTGTGGAGCCCGGTTTATCTGGCCTTCAGAACCATTCGGGGATCATCTGAAAACAAATGTGTTTCCTTTTTGGGACAAGGGAATCCTAACAGAGACGCAAGCCTGTGCAACAACCGCAAGTGAGAAGAACCTGGTGCCCGAGACAGGAATCGAACCTGCGACCTTCGCGTTACGAGTGCGCTGCTCTACCGGCTGAGCTACACGGGCGGTGGGCTAAACCTAGCACTGAGCTTATGGCCAGGCAACCTGCGACGCGGTGATTTCCCGCGCATAGCAAAACGCCCCGAACCAGTCGGGGCGTTTGCTTGTTCAGCGGCTAAGCGAGGGGGTGATTAAACGCCCGACGCCTTGGCTGCTGCTACGTCCTTGATGGACAGCTTGATACGGCCGCGGTTGTCCACGTCCAGTACCAGCACTTCCACTTCCTGACCTTCTTTGAGGATGTCGGTCACTTTCTCGACGCGAGCATCGCTCAGCATGGAGATGTGAACCAGACCGTCCTTGCCCGGCAGGATGTTGACGAAGGCGCCGAAGTCGACGATGCGCTCAACCTTGCCCACATAGATCTTGCCGATCTCGGCTTCTGCGGTGATGCCCAGGACGCGCTGACGTGCTGCTTCTGCCGCTTCCTTGGTTTCGCCGAAGATCTTGATCGAACCGTCGTCTTCGATGTCGATCGAAGCCTTGGTTTCTTCACAGATCGCACGGATGGTCGCGCCGCCTTTACCGATGACATCACGGATTTTGTCGGTGTCGATTTTCATCGCGATCATGGTCGGAGCGTTTTCCGACAACTCGGTACGCGACTGACCAATGATCTGGTTCATCTGGCCGAGGATGTTCAGGCGCGCTTCCAGGGCTTGGCCCAGGGCGATCTCCATGATCTCTTCGGTGATGCCCTTGATCTTGATGTCCATCTGCAGTGCGGTAACGCCTTTGGCGGTACCGGCCACTTTGAAGTCCATGTCACCCAGGTGGTCTTCGTCACCCAGGATGTCGGTCAGGACGGCGAACTTCTCGCCTTCTTTCACCAGACCCATGGCGATACCGGCAACCGGAGCCTTCATCGGCACACCGGCGTCCATCAGGGCCAGGGAAGCGCCGCAGACCGAAGCCATGGAGCTCGAACCGTTGGACTCGGTGATTTCCGATACCACGCGAATGGTGTACGGGAACACGTCAGCGGCTGGCAGCATGGCCTGGACCGAACGACGGGCCAGACGGCCGTGACCGATTTCGCGACGACCGGCGCCACCCATGCGACCACACTCGCCCACCGAGAACGGAGGGAAGTTGTAGTGCAGCATGAACGGGTCTTTTTTCTCGCCTTCCAGGGTGTCCAGCAGTTGCGCGTCACGGGCGGTGCCCAGTGTGGCAACGACCAGGGCCTGGGTTTCGCCACGGGTGAACAGCGCCGAACCGTGGGTCTTTGGCAGGACGCCGACTTCAATGTTCAGAGGACGCACGGTGCGAGTGTCGCGACCGTCGATACGCGGCTTGCCGTTGACGATGTTTTCGCGAACGGTGCGGTATTCGATTTCACCGAAAGCGGCTTTGACGTCGCTGGCCGATGGCTGGCCTTCTTCACCGGACAGCTTGGCAACCACCTGGTCTTTCAGCTCGCCCAGGCGCGCATAACGATCGGCCTTGACGGTGATGGTGTAAGCCTGGGAGATCGCTTCGCCGAATTCGGCACGGATCGCGCCCAGCAGTTCGGTGGCTTCGGCTTGCGGAGCCCAGGTCCAGGTTGGCTTGGCGGCTTCGGCGGCCAGTTCCTTGACGGCGTTGATCACCACCTGGAACTCGTCGTGGGCGAACAGTACGGCGCCCAGCATCTGGTCTTCGGTCAGCTCTTTGGCTTCGGATTCAACCATCAGCACGGCTTCGGAGGTACCGGCCACGACCATGTCCAGGCTCGAAGCTTTCAGTTGCTCGTAGGTCGGGTTCAGCAGGTAGCCGGTGCTTTCGTGGAACGCAACGCGGGCAGCGCCGATTGGGCCATCGAAAGGGATGCCGGAGATTGCCAGTGCAGCCGAAGTACCGATCATCGCAGCGATGTCCGGATCGGTCTTCTTGCTGGTGGAAACGACGGTGCAGACAACCTGCACTTCGTTCATGAAACCTTCAGGGAAAAGCGGACGGATCGGACGGTCGATCAGTCGGGAAGTCAGGGTTTCCTTCTCGGAAGGACGGCCTTCGCGCTTGAAGAAACCGCCAGGGATCTTACCGGCAGCGTAAGTCTTTTCCTGGTAGTGGACAGACAGAGGGAAGAAGCCCTTGCCTGGATCGGCTTGCTTGGCACCGACAACGGTCACCAATACGCTGACGTCGTCGTCAACGGTGACCAGCACTGCGCCGGAGGCCTGACGGGCGATACGGCCAGTCTCGAGGGTAACGGTCGACTGACCGAACTGGAATTTTTTGATTACCGGGTTCACGGTGTCCTACCTTCTTTGTGGCTCTTGGGGAACTTGTCTTCTTGCGAAATTCTTGGGCAATGGCGGGAATCGGCCCGACGTCTGTCCAGGGTAAAACGTGTATCCAGATAAAACTTGAGGCTGGGAGCCTGCCATGCGCCAGCGGAAAACCCACTGACGTACGACAGACAACCAACCTCTAGCGCAATCGCTGATTAGCGACGCAGACCCAGGCGAGCGATCAGAGCGCTGTAACGGCTCACGTCCTTGCCTTTCAGGTAGTCCAGCAGCTTACGACGCTGGTTTACCATGCGGATCAGACCACGACGGGAGTGGTGATCCTTACCGTTGGCCTTGAAGTGACCTTGCAGTTTGTTGATGTTGTGGGTCAGCAGTGCAACTTGCACTTCTGGCGAACCGGTGTCACCAACAGCTTGCTGGTAGTCAGCTACGATTTGAGCTTTTTCTTGAACGTCGAGAGCCATGAGGCAATCCTTTTAGTCAGGAAACTGTTTCAAAGAAACAGCTTCAACAGGCCAGGGACAAATCCCTGTATCTATAAATGAGTAGTGACCGTGCCTGTTAACAGCCACACTCGCCAGCCTGCTGTTACACAGGCTGGTTCCGGTCATTCCGACCGAATCAGTCGACGCGGCGCAATGCGCCCGTCTTCGCTCACTTCACCGATACCGATGAAGCGGCCATTGTGATCCTGTACCCGCACCATGCCGAACTTCGGTGCATCCGGAGCACGTACCGGTTGGCCGTTGAGCCAATAGAACGCACTGTGCTCGGAGAACTGCAACAGCGGCCAATCCAGCAGGCCGCTGTCCGATGGCATCAGGAAACGGTCGACCGCTTCGTTGCCGCCCTCGGCATGTACCGCTTCGAGTTCTTCCAGCGTGACCGTCTGGGCCAACGTGAAAGGCCCGGCCTGGGTCCGTCGCAATTCTGCCACGTACGCGCCACAGCCGAGCTGTTCACCAATATCCTCCACCAGGGTCCGGATATAGGTGCCTTTGCTGCAATCGACAGCAAGCCGCGCAGTATTACCGTCAAAGGCCAGCAATTCCAAGCGCGCAATAGTAACAGAACGCGGTTCACGCTCCACTACTTCGCCTGCACGGGCCAGCTTGTATAACGGCTGGCCATCACGCTTGAGAGCAGAGTACATCGGCGGTATCTGGCTGATTTGTCCGCGAAAAGCCGGCAGCACAGCCTCGATATCAGCCTGACCAACGGTCACCGGCCGCTCCAGCAAAATCTCACCTTCGGCGTCCGCCGTGGTAGTGGTCTTGCCCAGTTGCGCCAGGGTTTCATAACCCTTGTCGGAATCGAGCAAATACTGAGAGAACTTGGTCGCCTCGCCAAAGCACAGCGGTAGCACGCCGGTGGCCAGCGGATCGAGACTGCCGGTGTGCCCGGCTTTCTCGGCATTGAGCAGCCAGCGCACCTTCTGCAACGCCGCGTTGGAGGTGAACCCCAGCGGTTTGTCGAGCAGGATGATGCCGCTGACGTTACGGCGGATACGTTTGACCTGAGCCACCGATTACTCCTTGGTGTCTTCGGGTTCAGCCGCAACCGGGTGCTGGCTGTCTTCAGCCACGGCGCGTTCGATCAGTGCCGACAGATGCGCACCCCGCACGACGCTTTCGTCGTAATGGAAGTGCAACTGTGGAACGCTGCGCAACTTCATCTCCCGGGCCAGCTGCATACGCAGGAAACCGGCAGCCGAGTTGAGCACCTTGATGCTTTGGGCGATTTCTTCGGCGCTGTCCTGGCCCATCACGGTGATGAAAATCTTCGCATGACCGACGTCACGGCTGACTTCCACTGCGGTAATGGTGACCAGGCCGACGCGCGGGTCTTTGACTTCGCGACGGATCAGTTGGGCCAGCTCGCGCTGCATCTGATCGCCAATTCGTTGGGTACGGCTATATTCTTTTGCCATGTCTTGTTACCTGTTACTGCCCCACGGTCAAACCCGTGAGGTCTGAAAGCGGCAAACGCCCGGCCTGACAAAAGCCAGACCGGGCGTTGCGTTTAGAGTCCGCCTGAGAGGCAGCGCATATTCATGCGACTGCCCGGTGCGGCTCTTGAAGTACGCGAGTCAGAGGCTGCGAGCAACCTGGACCTTCTCGAAGACTTCGATCTTGTCGCCGACTTTGACGTCGTTGTAGCTCTTGACGCCAATACCGCATTCCATGCCGGCACGGACTTCCGAAGCGTCATCCTTGAAGCGGCGCAGGGATTCCAGCTCGCCTTCGAAGATAACGATGTCTTCGCGCAGTACACGGATTGGACGGTTACGGTGAACAACACCCTCGATCACCATGCAACCGGCGATCGCGCCAAACTTCGGCGAACGGAACACGTCACGCACTTCAGCGGTACCCAGGATGTTCTCGCGAACATCGCTGCCCAGCATACCGGTGAGGGCTTTCTTGACGTCTTCGATGATGTCGTAGATCACGTTGTAGTAACGCATATCCAGGCCTTCCTGCTCGACGATCTTGCGAGCGCCGGCATCGGCACGCACGTTGAAGCCAAACAGTACAGCGTTGGAGGCCAGGGCCAGGTTGGCATCGGATTCGGTGATACCACCGACACCGCCACCGACCACACGCACTTGCACTTCGTCGTTACCCAGGCCGTTCAAGGCGCCGTTCAACGCTTCCAGCGAGCCACGGACGTCGGATTTGAGGACGATGTTGAGCGTCTTCTTCTCTTCCTGACCCATGTTCTCGAAGATGTTTTCCAGCTTGCCAGCGTGAGCGCGAGCCAGTTTGACTTCGCGGAACTTGCCCTGACGGAACAGAGCCACTTCGCGGGCCTTCTTCTCGTCAGCCACAACGCTCATCTCGTCGCCAGCATCCGGGGTGCCGTCCAGGCCGAGGATCTCGACCGGGATAGCAGGACCGGCTTCCTTGATGGGCTTGCCGTTCTCGTCGAGCATGGCGCGCACGCGGCCATAGTTCGAACCGACCAGCACCATGTCGCCCTGGCGCAGGGTACCGTCCTGAACCAGAACGGTCGCAACCGGGCCACGGCCCTTGTCGAGACGGGACTCAACAACCACACCACGGCCAGGGGCCGAAGGTGTAGCGGTCAGTTCCAGAACCTCGGCTTGCAACAGAACGGCTTCGAGCAGTTCGTCAACGCCGGTACCCATCTTCGCAGAGACCGGTACGAATGGAGTGTCGCCACCCCACTCTTCGGAAGTCACGCCGTGAACCGACAGTTCGCTACGGATGCGATCGAGATCGGCGCCCGGCTTGTCGATCTTGTTCACCGCAACCACCAGAGGTACGCCAGCTGCCTTGGCATGCTGAACGGCTTCGATGGTTTGTGGCATCACGCCGTCGTCCGCCGCGACCACCAGGATCACGATGTCGGTCGCTTTGGCACCACGGGCACGCATTGCGGTAAACGCAGCGTGACCCGGGGTGTCGAGGAACGTCACCATGCCGCGGTCGGTTTCAACGTGGTAGGCGCCGATGTGCTGGGTAATACCACCCGCCTCGCCTGCCGCAACCTTCGCACGACGGATATAGTCGAGCAGGGAAGTTTTACCGTGGTCGACGTGGCCCATTACGGTCACGACCGGTGCACGGGAAACCGCCTCACCTTCAAACTTCAGGGACTCGGCCAGGGAATCTTCCAGGGCAGTGTCGCTGACCAGGGTCACTTTGTGGCCCAGCTCTTCAGCAACCAGTTGGGCAGTTTCCTGATCCAGTACCTGGTTGATGGTGGCCGGCGTACCCAGCTTGAACATGAACTTGATGATTTCAGCTGCCTTGACCGACATCTGCTGGGCCAGATCGCCCACAGTGATGGTCTCGCCGATCTTCACTTCACGCACGACAGGGCCGGTAGGGCTCTGGAAACCGTGGGCGTTGCGTTTCTTCAGCTTGGCCTTGCCGCGACCGCCACGACGGAAGCCATCGCTTTCTTCGTCGGTGGTACGTGGCGCAACGCGTGGCGCTGGTGCCTTTTCCTTGACCGAAGCACGATGAGGAGCGTTTTTGCGCTCGCCATCGCCACTGCCCCGACGGTTGTCGTCGGCACGTGGCTTGTCCGGACGGCGCTGTTCGTCGCGCTTGCGAGTATCGGCCGCAGGTGCTGGAGCTGGCGCCTGGACCGGCGCGCTTTCACGCACTGGCTCGGCTGCCGGGGCTGGAGCCGCAACGGCTTCGGCCGGAGCGGATTGCGCAGCAGCAGGCTGGCGACGCGCTTCTTCTTCGGCGCGACGCTTGGCTTCTTCTTCAGCCTTCTGACGTGCAGCATTTTCTACTGCGCGACGTTCTTCCAGTTCGCGTTTGCGCTCGGCTTCGATTTCTTCCGGGCTGCGCTGTACGAAGACTTTCTTCTTGCGTACTTCAACGCTGATGCTTTTGCTACCGGCAACACGCAGGGTGCTGGTGGTTTTACGCTGCAGAGTGATCTTGCGCGGTTCTTCCACTTTCGCCTTGTGACTGCTCTTCAAGTGAGTCAGCAGAGACTGCTTCTCACTGTCGGTCACATGTTCCTCGGCGGCGGTGTGCGGCAGACCTGCCTCACGCATCTGCTGCAACAGGCGCTCTACCGGTGTTTTGACCTCATCGGCCAGTTGTTTCACCGTGACTTGCGTCATGCACTTCTCTCCTCAGGCCGCGCCTAATTACTCGAACCAGTGGGCTCGGGCGGCCATGATCAACTTGCCGGCACGATCATCGTCAATGCCGTCGATGTCGAGCAGATCGTCAATAGACTGCTCGGCCAGGTCTTCGCGGGTAATTACGCCGCGCACCGCCAGTTCCATCGCCAGATCCTTGTCCATGCCCTCAAGCGAGAGCAGGTCTTCGGCCGGATGGGCGTCTGCCAGCTTTTCCTCAGTAGCGATGGCTTTGGTCAACAAACGATCCTTGGCCCGAGCGCGAAGCTCGTTGACGATGTCCTCGTCAAAGCCGTCGATGTTGAGCATTTCCTCCACCGGTACGTAGGCAATCTCTTCCAGGCTGGTAAAGCCTTCATCTACCAGCACCTGTGCCAGCTCTTCATCGACCTCAAGCTCTTCGATGAAGTTGCGCAGGATATCGCCGGTTTCAGCTTGCTGCTTAGCCTGGATGTCCGATTCGGTCATCACGTTCAGGGTCCAGCCAGTCAATTGGCTAGCCAGACGCACGTTCTGACCACCGCGACCGATGGCCTGAGCGAGATTGTCTGCGCCAACGGCGATGTCCATGGCATGGGCATCTTCGTCGACGATAATTGCCGCCACTTCAGCTGGCGACATGGCGTTGATCACGAACTGAGCCGGGTTGTCGTCCCACAAGACGATATCCACACGCTCACCGCCCAACTCGCCGGATACGGCCTGGACACGCGAACCACGCATGCCAATACAGGCACCTTGCGGGTCGATACGCTTGTCCTTGGAGCGGACCGCGATCTTGGCACGCGAACCCGGATCACGGGAGGCGGCCATTACTTCGATCAGGCCTTCAGCAATTTCCGGCACTTCGATGCGGAACAACTCGATCAGCATTTCCGGCGCGGTACGCGACAGGATCAACTGCGGGCCCCGGTTCTCGGTGCGGATTTCCTTGAGCAGCGCACGCAGTCGCACGCCAACCCGGAAAGTTTCGCGAGAAATGATGTCTTCACGAGCCAGCAACGCTTCGGCGTTGTTGCCCAGGTCGACGATCACGTTGTCGCGGGTGACTTTTTTCACGGTGCCGGAGATGATTTCCCCCAGGCGCTCGCGATAAGCATCGACGACTTGCGCACGCTCGGCTTCGCGAACTTTCTGCACAATGACCTGCTTGGCGGTCTGCGCAGCAATACGACCGAACTCGATGGATTCGATCTTTTCCTCGACTACATCACCTACTTTGGCGCCAGGGTGCGTTTCTGCAACCTTGCTTGGCCAGGTTTCGATAGCCGGATCGTCCAGGTCGGCCTCTTCGACGACCGTCCAGCGACGGAAAGTCTCATAGGCTCCGGTGTGGCGATTGATTTCCACACGCAAATCAACTTCGTCTTCAAACCGCTTCTTGGTAGCAGTGGCCAGAGCCAGCTCCAGCGCTTCAAAAATAACGTTAGCCGGTACGCCCTTTTCATTGGATACCGACTCAACAACCAGCAGTACTTCTTTGCTCATCGTACGCCTCGCCTTTCGCAAGCCATTGGATCCGCGGGATCCGCAGTATCTGGCACGTATCAGTCAAAACTGGGAATAATGTTGGCCTTGTCGATCATATCGATCGGCAACAGGAACTCATGGTCTTCTACCTGCACCACGACGTCCTGCTCTTCTACACCGCGCAGAAGGCCTTGAAAGTTGCGTCGACCTTCGAAAGGCGAGCGCAGCTTGATCTTCACTTGTTCACCGGCAAACGAAGCGAACTGTTCAAGGGAGAACAGAGGGCGTTCCATGCCAGGCGAGGAAACTTCAAGGGTGTATTCGGAGGTGATTGGATCTTCGACATCCAATACACCGCTGATCTGACGGCTGACGATGGCGCAGTCATCCACCAATACGCCGCCTTCCTTATCGATATAAACGCGCAACAGTGAGTGGCGACCTTGAGCCGAAAACTCAATACCCCAGCATTCATAGCCAAGGGCCACGACCACCGGGGCCAACAAGGCCTGCAACTGTTCTAGCTTGCTCGACACCTGAACCCCCTCGTGCATGTTTGTGCATGCTGTGCAAATAAAAAAAAATGGGCGAATAGCCCATCCCTGAAACGCCGTTGAACAGCGGCGTTATAAAGTGTCCAGCTAACAAAAAGCCCCTTGGAAGGGGCCCCTGAAACTGGTTGCGGGAGCCGGATTTGAACCGACGACCTTCGGGTTATGAGCCCGACGAGCTACCAGACTGCTCCATCCCGCGACAAAGCTGGGGCGGAAGTATACGACCGATCCCTTACAGGGTCAATGTAACCCTTCCACCTACAAGAAAGCCCGCAATCGCGGGCTCTCCTGATAATTGGTACCGAGAAGGGGACTCGAACCCCTACACCCTATGGGCACAACCACCTCAAGGTTGCGTGTCTACCAATTCCACCACCTCGGCAATACAGCGTTTGAAACCTTCTTACTTCTGCTCTTGAGCTGGAGGTACGTCAGTCGCCGGATTGGCCGACTGTTGCTCTTGAAGCACCGGAACATCATCAGAAGCCGGCTGTTGCTTTGGCACTTCCAACACTGCCGGGTTTGGTAAACCTACTTGAGTCAGCTCTTGAGCCTTCTCTTTAGCAAAGTAACCTAACCCCAAGCTGGTTATGAAGAAACCGGCGGCGAGTATAGCAGTAAGTTTACTAAGAAAGGTAGAGGAACCTTGGCTTCCGAACACAGTATTTGAAGCACCTGCACCGAAAGACGCACCAGCATCCGCACCTTTACCCTGCTGCAGCAATACCAGGGCAACTACACCCAATGCACCCAGCAGATGAAAAACGACTACGACTGTTTCCAGCATTTTTTCAGTTTCCCGCGGCGCGACAGATCGCACCGAACTCATCTGCATTCAGGGACGCTCCACCAATGAGCCCCCCATCGATATCCGGCATGCCGAACAGTTCGACCGCATTGGCCGCCTTCACGCTGCCGCCGTATAGAAGTCGCACACCTCGTGCCACCTCAGAATTCTCTGCCGCCAACTGCGCGCGGATGGCGGCGTGCACATCCTGCGCCTGTTGCGGCGAAGCAGTCAGCCCGGTGCCAATGGCCCAGACCGGCTCGTAAGCTATGACTGCCTTTGCAAAAGCACCGACACCCAGATCCTCAATGATACTGCCCAGCTGACGCCCGACAACCTCAAGGGTCTTCCCGGCCTCACGCTGTTCAAGGGTTTCCCCTACGCACAACACCGGAATCAGACCACTGCCCTGAGCCGCAGCAAACTTGCGAATCAGAGCCTTGTCCTGCTCACCCATGATCATGCGACGCTCAGAGTGCCCGACCAAGACCAGGGAACAGCCTGCATCCACCAGCTGACTCGGCGCGATTTCACCAGTCAATGCGCCCTGCATGGATTCCACCGCGGAATTCTGTGCACCAACCGCAATCGACTTGCCTTTCAAGCCATCAACCACTTGATTGATATACAGGCAAGGCGGGAATACCGCGACGTCAACACCGCTTGACAAGGCCAGATGACGAAGGCCTTTGATCAGCTCAGCGACGCTGGCGCGGGTACCGTGCATCTTCCAGTTACCAGCTACCATAGGGCGACGCATGCTGTACCTCGTCGGTCAAAGTGGGCGCAGATGTTACCCAACCGATTGATGACTGGCAAGCCGAATTCAGGCAGAAACTTCAGTAACAAGCTTCGCCAGCTCTTCAGCATAACCGCGGACCTGTGCTTCATCCTCGCCTTCGACCATGACCCGCACCAACGGCTCGGTACCCGACTTGCGCAGTAGCACGCGCCCACGCCCGGCCATAGCCTGCGTTACACGCTCGCCGGCCTGCTTGACCTTCGCATGCTCGAGAGGATTCACACCGCCACCGAAACGCACGTTGATCAACACTTGCGGGCATTTGCGCAATGCCTGGCGCGACTGTGCGAGCCCTTCGTTACGCGCCTTGAGCGCCATCAGCACTTGCAGGGCCGCAATGATCGCATCACCCGTGGTGGTATGGTCGAAGCACACGATGTGACCGGAGTTCTCGCCCCCGATCACCCAGTTGCGCTCCAGCAGCTCCGAAATCACGTAGCGGTCGCCCACATTGGCTCGCACGAACGGGATATCCAGGTCCGCCAGGGCCAGTTCGAGGCCGAGGTTGCTCATCAACGTACCGACCACGCCGCCCTGCAGCTTGCCACGCCCATGCAGGTCGCGAGCAATGATGAACAGCAGCTCGTCACCATCGACGACCGTACCGGTATGATCAACCATCAGGACCCGATCACCGTCGCCATCGAAAGCGATCCCGAGATCGGCCTGCTCGGCCAGCACCGCAGCCTGCAACGCCTCGGTATGGGTGGAGCCACAGTTGTCATTGATGTTCAGACCGTTAGGCTGCGCGGAAAGCACCACCACCTCGGCGCCCAGCTCGCGAAAGACGCTCGGCGCGACCTTATAGGTTGCCCCGTGGGCGCAATCGACGACGATTTTCAGGCCAGAAAAACTGGTGCCGGTCGGCACACTGCCTTTGCAGAACTCGATGTAACGACCCGACGCATCGTTGATCCGCGACACTTTGCCGATCTTGCTCGACTCAACCACAGTCATCGGCGTGTCCAGCAGCTCTTCGATCATCAGCTCGATATCATCCGGCAGCTTGGTGCCCTGGCCGGAGAAGAACTTAATGCCGTTGTCATCATGCGGGTTGTGCGAAGCACTGATCACGATGCCTGCCTGGGCCTGGAACGTACGCGTCAGGTAGGCAATAGCCGGCGTCGGCATCGGCCCCAACAGCATCACATCGGCGCCCGCCGAGGTCAGGCCAGCCTCAAGCGCCGATTCGAACATGTAGCCGGAAATTCGCGTGTCCTTGCCAACCAGCACTTTGCAGGCACCCATCTTGCGGAACGCCATACCGGCAGCCCAACCGAGCTTGAGCATGAAATCAGGGGTAATGGGGTATTCGCCGACCCGACCACGAATACCGTCGGTGCCAAAGTATTTCTTGCTCATAAGTGCTCCGTCATTCTTATTCGGCTGAATCCACTGCTGCGATCATCCGCACAACATCCATCGTTTCGGCCACATCATGCACCCGCAATATGCGCGCACCTTTTGTAATGGCCAGTGCCGCCAGCGCAAGACCGCCGTACAGGCGCTCCCCCACGGGGCGACCCAGGGCATTGCCTATCATGCTCTTTCGCGAAACGCCGACCAACAGGGGCCGCCCCAGGGCATGTAAAGCTTGCATATGTTTGAACAGGCTCAGGTTGTGAGCCAGTGTTTTGGCAAAGCCGAACCCGGGATCAAGAATGATCCGCTGCGCAGGAATGCCTGCGACGGCACATTGATCCAGGCGTTCTACCAGAAACTCACCGACTTCTCTAACCACATCATGATAGTGCGGGTCGTTCTGCATGGTTCCGGGCTCGCCCAGCATATGCATCAGGCACACCGGCAACCCCGTAGCCGCAGCGGCATCCAGGGCACCCTCGCGCTGCAAGGAACGAACGTCGTTGATCAGCCCCGCTCCAAGTCGCGCCGTTTCACGAATGACCGCTGGCGTGGATGTATCCACCGAGATTATGACATCAAGCTCGCGGTGGATGCGCTCGACAATCGGCGCCACACGCTCCAGCTCTTCGGTAGGCGAAACCGCCCGCGCGCCTGGTCGGGTCGACTCACCGCCGACATCGATCAGTGTCGCGCCCGCGGCGACCATGGCCTCGGCATGCCGCAACGCAGCATCAAGCTGACTGAATCGACCGCCGTCGGAAAAGGAATCGGGAGTGACATTGAGGATGCCCATGACATGGACATGGGACAAATCAAGAACCCGATTGCCGCAAGGCAACCGGGTTGAGGACTGAACAGAAGTCATTTCAAGCCTTAAACGTCAGCAGCCGGACCGCCAATCGGTGTTTCCGGACGCTCGCCCTGTACCGCTGGAGGCGTACCCGACGTACCGGTGCCGCCGCCGGACCAGTCACGAGGCTCGCGAGGCGAGCGACCTGCCATGATGTCGTCGATCTGCTCGGCGTCAATGGTTTCATACTTCATCAGGGCATCAGCCATGGCGTCGAGCTTGTCACGGTTGTCCGTGAGGATCTGCTTGGCGGTGCCATAGCACTGATCGATGATGCTACGCACCTCGGAGTCGATCAGCTTTGCCGTCTCACCGGAGAAACTTGCGTGCTGACCGCCACCACCGCGACCAAGGAACACCTCACCCTCTTCTTCAGCGTACATCAGCGGACCCAGTTTCTCGGACAGACCCCACTTGGTGACCATGTTCCGGGCGATCTGGCTGGCACGCATGATGTCGTTGGACGCGCCCGTGGTTACACCGTCAAAGCCCAGCGTCATTTCTTCCGCAATACGGCCGCCGTAGAGCGAACATATCTGGCTGATCAGCGCACGCTTGGACAGGCTGTAACGATCCTCTTCCGGCAGGAACATGGTCACACCCAAGGCACGACCGCGCGGAATGATCGAGACCTTGTAGACCGGATCATGCTCGGGCACCACACGACCAACGATCGCGTGACCCGCTTCGTGGTACGCCGTGTTCTGCTTTTCTTTCTCGGACATGACCATGGATTTGCGCTCCGCGCCCATCATGATCTTGTCCTTGGCCAGTTCGAACTCTTTCATTTCAACGACACGCTTGCCGGTACGAGCAGCGAACAGCGACGCCTCGTTAACCAGGTTCGCAAGGTCGGCACCGGAAAAACCCGGTGTACCACGAGCGATCACTGCCGGAGCGACATCGTCACCCATTGGCACCTTACGCATATGAACCTTGAGGATCTGCTCACGACCGCGGATGTCCGGCAGCCCCACCACAACCTGGCGGTCAAAACGGCCAGGACGCAACAGCGCAGGGTCGAGCACGTCCGGACGGTTGGTGGCGGCAATCACGATGATGCCGTCATTCATTTCGAAACCGTCCATCTCGACCAGCAATTGGTTGAGGGTCTGCTCGCGCTCGTCGTGACCACCACCCATGCCGGCGCCACGATGGCGACCGACCGCGTCGATTTCGTCGATGAAGATGATGCAAGGCGCGTGTTTCTTGGCCTGTTCGAACATGTCACGAACACGACTGGCACCCACGCCGACGAACATTTCAACGAAGTCGGAACCGGAAATCGTGAAGAACGGCACTTTGGCTTCGCCGGCAATCGCTTTGGCCAGCAAGGTTTTACCGGTACCCGGAGGACCGACCATCAGCACGCCGCGCGGGATACGGCCGCCCAGGCGCTGGAACTTGCCCGGATCACGCAGGAATTCAACCAGCTCGCCGACCTCTTCCTTGGCCTCGTCGCAACCAGCGACATCGGCCAGGGTGGTCTTCACCTGGTCTTCAGAGAGCAGTCGGGCCTTGCTTTTGCCGAAACTCATCGGCCCGCCCTTGCCACCGGCACCGCCCTGCATCTGGCGCATGAAGAACATGAACACCGCGATGATCACCAGGATCGGGAAGCTGGCCACCAGAAGCTGGGTCCAGATGCTCTGCTGCTCAGGTTGCTTGCCTTCGACCACGACATGATTGTCCACCAGGTCGCCGATCAGGCCGTTGTCCTGAATCGCCGGACGAATGGTCTTGAAGCTGTCGCCATCGGTGCGCTTGCCGGTAATCACATAACCGTCGACGGCAACGCGCTCGACCTTGCCATCCTTGACTTGCTGGATGAAGTCGGAATAGTTGAGGGTCTGCGGCTCGTTAGGGCTGGAGAAGTTGTTCATCACAGTCACAAGGACAGCAGCGATGATCAACCACAGGATCAGATTCTTTGCCATATCGTTCAATTAACTACCCTCTGAAGCAAGCTCCGCTACTGGCGCGCGCTTCGCATGATATTCACCGGCCTAACTTACTACATTACCTACGACTCTGGCAGGCGCCGTCTGTAACCCTTTGTGAAACTCTGACCGCGTAATTTTCGTAACACGGCTCTTACAAGGCGAGACAAAAAAAACTATCGGCCTTTATCAAAGACGCTCATCACTGGCTGCGCCTTCGATTCCGCGAAAGCCCCGCGCCAGCAGATACTGCTCACGAGAGCGATCGCGCGACGACAATGGCTTGCGCATCTGCACCTTGTCGAACAGCTTGCGCATCCCCTTGTGGTATTCATCAAAACCTTCACCCTGGAAGACCTTGATCAAAAAATCACCACCCGGGCGCAACACCCGCCCGGCAAGATCCAGGGCCAGCTCGCTGAGGAACATTGCCCGAGGCATGTCGACAGCTGCCAATCCACTCATATTGGGGGCCATATCGGAAATCACAAGGTCAACCTGCGTATTTCCGACCGCCTCGAGAATCTGCGCCAGCACGGCATCTTCCGTGAAATCGCCCTGGATGAAGGTCACGTCGGGGATGCTGTCCATTTCCAGAATATCGGAAGCAATCAATCGTCCCTGACCGCCGATCAGACGACTGGTCACCTGAGACCACCCCCCTGGCGCGGCACCGAGGTCGATCACGGTCATGCCAGGGCGGATCAGACGATCCTTTTCCTGAATTTCGAGCAATTTATAGCTGGCACGAGAACGATAGCCGTCTTTTTGCGCCATTTTGACGTACGGATCGTTGAAATGCTCTCTGAGCCAGTTCTGGCTAGTCTTGGAACGGGCCACGGGCCACCTCTAAAAAATAAAACGGGTCGTGATTAACTGGGCGGTCCCGGACTCGCTCGGGTAAACTGGCCGCCGCTTTTTACAAGATCAGACGCAGGGGTCAGATTATGCCGCTCACTCAAGAGCAGAAGAAACAATACAAATCCATTGGCCACCATCTGAAACCGGTTTTGACTGTGGCTGACAACGGTTTGACTGAAGGTGTTCTAGCTGAACTGGAACGCGCCTTGGGCGATCATGAGCTTATCAAGATCAAGCTCAATATTCTCGATCGCGAAGCCCGCCTGGCTGCCGTTGCCGAACTGTGCAAGACCGGCAAGGCAGACCTGGTGCAGGTCATCGGCAAGATGGCACTGATTTATCGCAAGAATTTCAGCGTCAACAAACAACTGTCGAACGTTCACCGCTTCAAGTAATGCCAAAGGGTCAAGGGTGCGCTTCGCGCGCCCTGCTGCTCCATCCGGGTACTGGTTGCAACACCAGCACCAGCCCGGAAAAGCCCAGCACCAGGTAACTGAATACCTGCCACAGGTTCGCATCCGGCCAGCCGAGACGCACAGCAAGAAACATCCCGCACGCATACAACGACATGAGCAGCAACTGCCCACGAATGTCGCGCCATAGACTGTCAAGGCCCTCGGCCTGAACCAGCACCAAAGCCTGAAACACTACGCATGCCGAGGAAAAACCCACCAGAAGCGACGTCAGCATAGCTGCGATTTCATCGATGAGCAGCGGCGCCAGGCCGACTCGACCCAGCACCGGCAGCAAACCGACATGCAACAACCAAACGCCGCCCACCCACAACATCTGGGTGAGCTGCCAGATCATGGCGCCGGCTCGCAGCGGACGCCTTCGTTCAGATGTGACGGACTTCGACAATCTCATACTCGATGACACCACCCGGCGTCTTCACAGCCACCACATCACCCTCTTCCTTGGCAATCAAGGCGCGAGCAATGGGAGAACCGACAGAAATCTTGCCGAGCTTGATGTCTGCCTCGTCCTCACCAACGATCTGGTAGGTGACGCTCTCATCGGTCTCAACGTTAGCGATTTCCACTGTGGTGCCAAAAATGACCTTGCCGGTATGTGGGATCGTCGTGACATCGATGATCACGGCATTCTGCATGCGACCTTCGATATCACGGACACGCGCCTCGACCATACCCTGCTCCTCGCGGGCAGCATGGTACTCGGCGTTCTCCTTGAGATCGCCCAGCTCACGCGCTTCACCAATCGCCTGGCTCAAGCGCGGACGCTCGACCTTGGTCAGGTGAGCGTGTTCTTCTTCCAGGGCCTTGGCGCCCTGAACAGTCATCGGGTACTTGGTTATGCTCATGCCTTCAATCCTGCATGTAGATCCTGCACGCGACGCACGGTCTTCTCGGGACCGAACTTGAGCGCTTCACAGATAGCTTCGCCCGCAGCAATGGTCGTGGTGCAGTAAATCTTGTGCTGCAGCGCGTTGCGACGAATGGAATACGAATCGGCGATCGACTGGCGACCTTCAGTGGTGTTGATGATCAGCGTGACTTCGTCATTCTTGATCATGTCGACCACGTGCGGACGCCCCTCGGTCACCTTGTTCACGCGGCGCACCTTCAAGCCAGCCGCCTCGATCAGTTTGGCGGTACCGGCAGTGGCGACCACTTCGAAGCCCAAGTTGATCAGATCACGGGCCACACCTGCAACCAGCGGCTTATCGTCATCACGCACGCTGATGAACGCCGTGCCGCCAGTCGGTAGCACTTCGCTGGCGCCCATCTGGGCCTTGGCAAAAGCTTCGCCGAAGGTATCGCCCACGCCCATGACTTCGCCGGTGGACTTCATTTCAGGGCCGAGGATCGGGTCCACGCCGGGGAACTTGGCGAACGGGAACACCGCTTCTTTGACGCTGTAGAAGTTCGGAATGATTTCCTTGGTGAAGTTCAGCTCTTTCAGGGTCTTACCGGCCATCACCCGCGCAGCGATCATCGCCAGGGAAACACCGATGCACTTGGAGACGAACGGTACGGTACGGGAAGCGCGCGGGTTGACCTCAATGACGTAGATGTCCTCGCCCTGCAAGGCCAGTTGCACGTTCATCAGGCCGACCACACCCAGTTCCAGGGCCATTTTCTTGACCTGCTCGCGCATTTCGTCCTGGATGTGAGCCGGCAACGAATAAGGCGGCAGCGAACAGGCGGAGTCACCGGAGTGAACACCGGCCTGCTCGATGTGCTGCATGATCGCGCCGATCACCACGTCCTTGCCGTCACAGACCGCATCCACGTCCATTTCGATGGCGCAGTTGAGGAAGTGATCCAGCAGCACCGGGCTGTCATTGGACACCTGAACCGCTTCACGCAGGTAGCGCTTGAGTTCGTCTTCCTGGTAAACGATTTCCATCGCCCGACCGCCCAGTACATAGGACGGACGTACCACCAGCGGATAGCCGATCTTGGCGGCGGCGCGAATCGCTTCGTCTTCGCTGCGCACGGTAGCGTTAGGCGGCTGACGCAGGTTCAGACGCTCGACCATCTGCTGGAAGCGCTCACGGTCTTCGGCACGGTCGATGGCATCCGGACTGGTCCCGATGATCGGCACGCCGGCCGCTTCAAGAGCACGCGCGAGTTTCAGAGGGGTCTGGCCACCGTACTGGACGATCACGCCTTTTGGCTTCTCGACGCGGACGATTTCCAGCACGTCTTCCAGGGTCACTGGTTCGAAATACAGGCGATCGGAGGTGTCGTAGTCGGTGGACACGGTTTCCGGGTTGCAGTTGACCATGATGGTCTCGTACCCGTCCTCGCGCAGGGCCAGTGCCGCGTGCACGCAGCAGTAGTCAAACTCGATGCCCTGGCCGATCCGGTTAGGACCGCCGCCCAGGATCATGATCTTGTCACGAGTCGACGGCGCGGCTTCACACTCTTCTTCGTACGTGGAGTACAGGTAAGCGGTGTCGGTGGCGAATTCGGCGGCGCAGGTGTCAACGCGCTTGTAGACTGGGAACACGTCAAGCTTGTGACGATGAGCCCGCAGGCTCTTCTCGGTCACACCCAGCAATTTTGCCAGGCGCATGTCGGAGAAGCCCTTGCGCTTGAGGCGGAACATCGTGTCGTGGTCGATGCTGGACATGCTCAGGGTCTTGACCTTCTCTTCTTCCTTGATCAGATCTTCGATCTGTACCAGGAACCAAGGGTCGATCATGTTCATGCCGAAGATCTGCTCGACGGTCATGCCGGCACGGAAGGCGTCCGCCACGTACCAGATCCGCTCGGCGCCCGGCACGGTCAGCTCACGCTTGAGCTCACTCATGGCGTCCGGGTGGCTCAGATCCAGCTTCGGATCGAGGCCGCAAACACCCACTTCCAGACCACGAAGGGCTTTCTGCAGGGACTCCTGGAAAGTCCGGCCGATGGCCATGACTTCACCGACCGACTTCATCTGAGTGGTCAGGCGGGCGTCGGCCTTGGCGAACTTCTCAAAGGCGAAACGTGGCAGCTTGGTGACGACGTAGTCGATGGACGGCTCGAAAGACGCCGGGGTCTTGCCACCGGTGATGTCGTTCGACAATTCGTCCAGGGTGTAACCCACAGCCAGCTTGGCCGCGACCTTGGCGATTGGGAAGCCGGTGGCTTTCGAGGCCAGGGCCGAGGAGCGGGATACCCGTGGGTTCATCTCGATGACCACCATGCGACCGGTGTTCGGGCAGATGCCGAACTGGACGTTGGAGCCGCCGGTTTCCACGCCGATCTCGCGCAGTACCGCCAGGGAGGCGTTACGCAGGATCTGGTATTCCTTGTCCGTCAGGGTCTGGGCTGGTGCGACGGTGATGGAGTCACCGGTGTGCACGCCCATCGGGTCGAAGTTTTCGATGGAGCAGACGATGATGCAGTTGTCCTTTTTATCGCGGACAACTTCCATTTCATATTCTTTCCAGCCGATCAAGGATTCGTCAATCAGCAGCTCTTTGGTTGGCGACAGATCCAGGCCACGAGCGCAGATTTCTTCGAACTCTTCACGGTTGTAAGCGATGCCGCCACCAGTGCCGCCCATAGTGAACGACGGGCGGATGATGCATGGAAAGCCGAGGCGCTCCAGGACGGCGTTGGCTTCTTCCATGCTGTGGGCGATGCCCGAGCGTGGGCAGTCCAGGCCGATGGATTTCATTGCCTTGTCGAAGCGCGAACGGTCTTCGGCCTTGTCGATGGTGTCGGCGTTGGCGCCGATCATTTCCACACCGAATTTTTCCAGGACGCCTTCACGCTCCAGGTCCAGGGCGCAGTTCAATGCAGTCTGGCCACCCATGGTCGGCAGCAATGCGTCCGGACGTTCCTTTTCGATGATCTTGGCAACGGTCTGCCACTTGATCGGCTCGATGTAGGTGGCGTCGGCCATGGCCGGGTCGGTCATGATGGTGGCCGGGTTGGAGTTCACCAGGATGACGCGATAACCCTCTTCGCGCAGGGCTTTACAGGCCTGGGCGCCGGAGTAGTCGAATTCGCAGGCCTGGCCGATCACGATCGGGCCAGCGCCGAGAATCAGGATGCTTTTTATGTCTGTACGTTTTGGCATGGGTTTGTCACTCAAATCCGCAGGTCAGTCGGCTAGGCCGTCGAACAATCTTTGCAGCGCCCAAGGGGACCACCGGTTTCGGGGCCGCCCTCGGGCTTCACGCGGTCAGCGTCGCTTGGCCATCTCGGTGATGAAGCGATCGAACAGCGGCGCTACATCGTTCGGGCCCGGGCTCGCTTCAGGGTGGCCCTGGAAGCTGAATGCGCTCTTGTCGGTACGCTCGATGCCTTGCAGCGTGCCATCGAACAGCGACTTATGGATCGCCCGCACGTTTGCCGGCAGGGTCGCTTCATCCACCGCAAAGCCGTGGTTCTGGCTGGTGATCATCACCACACCAGTATCCAGGTCCTGGACCGGGTGGTTGGCACCGTGGTGGCCGTGACCCATTTTCAAGGTCTTGGCACCCGACGCGAGGGCCAGCAACTGATGACCGAGGCAGATGCCGAACACCGGAATCTCGGTTTCCAGCACGTCCTTGATCGCCTGGATAGCGTAGTCGCAAGGCTCGGGGTCACCCGGACCGTTGGACAGGAACACGCCGTCAGGACTGAGGGCCAGGACATCTGCCGCCGGGGTTTGCGCTGGCACCACGGTCACGCGGCAACCACGCTCAACGAGCATGCGCAGGATGTTGAGCTTGACGCCGTAGTCGTAGGCAACCACGTGGTATGGCAGCTCGGAAGCTTCGATCGTCGCGTGGCTGTCGGTTTTCAGGTCCCAGACCGTGGAGCGCCACTCGTACTGCTTCTTGGTGCTGACGACTTTCGCCAGATCCATGCCTTTAAGGCCAGGGAAGCCCTGGGCAGCGGCGATGGCGGCTTCTTCGGTGATGTTGTCACCAGCCATGATGCAGCCGTTCTGCGCGCCTTTCTCACGAAGGATGCGGGTCAGGCGACGGGTGTCGATACCGGCGATTGCCACAACATTGTTGGCTTTCAGGTAGTCGGACAGGGACATGGTGTTACGCCAGTTGCTCGCTACCAGCGGCAGGTCACGGATGACCAGGCCGGCGGACCAGACACGATCGGACTCGGCATCTTGCGGCGTAGTGCCGGTGTTGCCGATGTGCGGGTAAGTCAAAGTAACGATTTGCTGGGCGTAGGAAGGATCGGTAAGAATTTCCTGATAGCCGGTCATTGCGGTGTTAAACACCACCTCACCAACGGTCTGGCCGTCGGCTCCAATGGCTTCGCCGCGAAAGATGCTGCCATCAGCAAGGGCGAGTATGGCTGGCTTAGTCAAGAAGACCTCCCGTAAATAAAGCCTGAAAGGGCGATCGCAGGTTGTAAAAAAGCGGAGTGACGTATGGACACGTCACCCCGCTTGTTCACTGAATTATTCTGCGCGCTTTTAGTGGACACACTAAAGCTGTAGCTTACAGAAAAAGGCTTTTTTGGTCCACCGCTAATGAGCCTTAAAGGCAGGGGAATGCGACAGGTCGTCGCGAGGCGGTGTAAAACGGGGCTCAGTATAACCTGAACCCCGCTTTCTGGTGCTGCGCCTGGCAAAAGGTTTGCGAGACAGCACACCGAAACATCAACGCAGGTCGAGAACATCCTGCATGTCGTACAGACCAGCCTCGCGACCATCCAGCCACAACGCGGCACGCACCGCCCCCTTGGCGAAGGTCATCCGGCTTGACGCCTTGTGAGTGATCTCCAGACGCTCGCCCTCAGTGGCGAACAGCACGGTGTGATCCCCCACCACATCACCACCACGAACCGTGGCGAAACCGATGGTGTCTCGCTCACGGGCACCGGTATGCCCTTCGCGCCCGTAGACAGCCACCTTCTGCAGATCGCGCCCCAAGGCCTCGGCAATCACTTCGCCCATGCGCAGAGCCGTGCCCGAAGGCGCGTCGATCTTGTGCCGGTGGTGAGCTTCGATGATTTCGATATCCGCATCGTCACCCAGGACCCGAGCGGCCAGATCCAACAGCTTGAGCGACAGGTTCACACCTACGCTGAAGTTCGCGGCAAACACGATCGGAATATCTTTGCCAGCCTCGGCCAGCAACTGCTTTTGCGCAGCATCCAGCCCGGTCGTGCCAATGACCATGGCCTTGCCATGCTTGCGGCAAATGGCAAGGTTTTTCAGCATCACTTGCGGCAAGGTGAAGTCGATCAGGACATCGAACTCATCCAAGACCTTCTCCAGGCCACCGGACATCGGGACGCCGATACGCCCCAACGATGCCAGCTCACCCGCATCAGCACCGACCAGCGTACTGTCGGGCCGGACGATAGCGGCTGTCAGCCCCGAGAGCGGCGAGCGCTGCTGCACCGCCTCGACCAACGCCTTGCCCATGCGCCCGGCAGCGCCCATCACAGCTATACGTCGCATGCGAGCTCCTTACAGATCGCCGAAGAAGCGCTTCACGCCTTCGAACCACCCCGTGGTTTTCGGGGAGTGGCTATTGTCATCCGCCAGGGAGCTGCGGAATTCCTCCAGCAGTTCGCGCTGACGCCGGCTCAGATTGACCGGAGTTTCCACCGCAACACGGCACATCAGGTCACCCGCACCGCCGCCACGCACCGGCGCGACACCCTTGCCGCGAATCCGGAACTGCTTGCCGGTTTGCGTGCCCTCGGGGATTTTCAGCTTCACGCGACCATCGAGGGTCGGGATCTCAAGCTCACCGCCCAAGGCCGCATCGACGAAACTGATCGGCACTTCGCAGAACAGATGCTTACCGTCGCGCTGGAAAATAGCGTGCTCGCGCACATTGATGACCACGTACAAGTCGCCAGTCGGACCGCCCTGGGCACCCGCCTCGCCTTCGCCTGACAAACGAATGCGGTCACCGGTATCGACACCGGCCGGCACTTTCACCGACAGCGTCTTGTACTCTTCGACTCGCCCTTCGCCGTGGCAGGAATCGCACGGATCGGAAATGATCTTGCCTTGGCCATGGCAACGCGGGCAGGTCTGCTGCACAGAGAAGAAACCCTGCTGCATGCGCACCTGACCGATGCCGCCGCAAGTCGGGCAAGTGACGGGCGAGGAGCCCTTCTTGGCGCCCGAACCGTCACATGGCTTGCAATTGACCAGCGTGGGAACGCGGATGTTGACGGTGGTACCGCGCACCGCCTCTTCCAGGTTCAACTCCAGCGTGTAGCGCAAATCGCTGCCACGCTGGGCGCCGCCACGAGCACCACCGCGACCGCCACCGAAGAAATCGCTGAACACGTCGCCAAAAATATCGGAGAAGTTTTGCCCGCCAAAACCGGCACCGCCGCCACCCATGCTCGGGTCGACGCCGGCATGACCGTATTGGTCGTAAGCCGCACGCTTGCTGGAATCGGACAGTACTTCGTAAGCCTCGTTGGCTTCCTTGAACAACTCTTCCGACGCTTTGTCGTCGGGATTACGGTCCGGGTGGTGCTTCATTGCCAGGCGACGGTAGGCCTTCTTCAGGTCCGCGTCGCTTGAACCACGCTCGACACCCAATACTTCGTAATAGTCACGCTTTGCCATTAGTCTTTGCACTCTTGTAGGACGTTCGGCAAACCTCTCCTGAGCCTCGCCAAACTCGTTGAGCCCCAATACAGGCCCGGACCCAACTCACGTCGATTCAACGATCCTGGTCTTAAACTTTCAGCCAGGGAACCGGCCAAAACGCAGTGCCTCTCGTTCGGAAAGCAGGAGCATTCCCGATCACACCGCCAACATCCGAACGCTGTCGCATGCTGTAAAAATTCACTGACTCCAGACACGCCAACGCGGGAGCAAGCTCCCGCGCGGCGACATCCTACCAGTCACCGCACAAATGCAGTCAACCGGCCGACCAACAAGCGATTACTTGTGGTCTTTCACTTCTTCGAACTCAGCATCGACGACATCATCGGCTTTTTCGGCCGACTCGCCTTGCTGCGCCGCGCCTTCAGCCGGCTGAGCCTGCTCGGCGTACATCTTCTGAGCCACTGGAGCGGAGACCTTGGACAGCTCTTCGATTTTCGCCTCGATGGCCGCCTTGTCGTCGCCTTTGACCGCCGCTTCAAGAGCAACCACGGCTGCCTCGATGGCGGTTTTCTCTTCAGCGGTCACTTTGTCGCCAGCGTCAGCGATCATCTTGCGAGTCGAGTGCACCAGGGCATCACCCTGGTTGCGGGCACTGGCCAGCTCTTCGAACTTGCGGTCTTCTTCGGCGTTGACTTCAGCATCGCGAACCATCTGCTGAATTTCTTCCTCGGACAGACCGGAGTTGGCCTTGATCACGATCGACTGGGTCTTGCCGGTGGCCTTGTCTTTCGCGCCGACGTGCAAAATGCCGTTGGCGTCGATGTCGAAGGTCACTTCGATTTGTGGCACGCCACGTGGAGCCGGTGGAATCTCGGCCAGGTCGAACTTGCCCAGGGATTTGTTCTGGGCAGCTTGCTTGCGCTCACCCTGCAGCACGTGAATGGTCACGGCGTTCTGGTTGTCATCGGCAGTCGAGAACACCTGGGATTTCTTGGTAGGAATCGTGGTGTTTTTCTCGATCAGCGCGGTCATCACGCCACCCATGGTTTCGATACCCAGGGTCAGCGGGCTGACGTCGAGCAGCAGAACGTCTTTCACGTCACCGGCCAGAACAGCACCCTGGATGGCGGCACCCATGGCGACGGCTTCGTCCGGGTTCACGTCTTTACGCGCTTCTTTACCGAAGAAATCGGTCACCAGCTTCTGAACCAGCGGCATACGGGTCTGGCCGCCGACCAGGATCACGTCGTTGATCGAGCCAACGTCGATACCGGCGTCTTTCATTGCAATGCGGCAAGGTTCGATGGTGCGCTGAACCAGGTCTTCCACCAGCGCTTCGAGCTTGGCGCGGGAAATTTTCACGTTCAGGTGCTTCGGACCCGTGGCATCTGCAGTGATGTATGGCAGGTTCACGTCGGTCGACTGGCTCGAAGACAGCTCGATCTTGGCTTTTTCAGCGGCTTCTTTCAGGCGCTGCATGGCCAGCGGATCACCCTTGAGGTTCATGCCGCTTTCTTTCTTGAATTCGTCGACGAGGTAGTCGATCAGACGAATGTCGAAGTCTTCACCACCGAGGAAGGTGTCACCGTTGGTGGCCAGTACTTCGAACTGGTGCTCGCCATCGACTTCAGCGATCTCGATCACGGAGACGTCGAAGGTACCGCCACCCAGGTCATAAACGATCACGGTGTGATCGCCCTTGGCCTTGTCCATACCGTAAGCCAGAGCGGCTGCGGTTGGTTCGTTGATGATACGCTTGACGTCCAGGCCCGCGATGCGGCCGGCGTCTTTGGTGGCCTGACGCTGACTGTCGTTGAAGTAGGCCGGAACAGTGATGACCGCTTCGGTCACCGCTTCGCCGAGGTAATCTTCGGCGGTCTTCTTCATTTTCTTGAGGATTTCAGCCGAGATCTGTGGCGGTGCCATTTTCTGGCCGTTCACTTCCACCCAGGCGTCGCCGTTGTCAGCCTTGGCGATTTTGTAAGGCACCATCTTGATGTCTTTCTGAACGACTTCTTCGTCGAACTTGCGACCGATCAGACGCTTCACCGCGTACAGGGTGTTATGCGGATTGGTCACTGCCTGACGCTTGGCCGACTGGCCAACCAGAATTTCGCCATCGTTGGCGTACGCGATGATCGACGGCGTAGTACGCGCGCCTTCAGCGTTTTCAATCACTTTGGCCTTGCCGTTTTCCAGCACGGAGACGCACGAGTTGGTGGTCCCCAGGTCGATACCGATAATCTTGCCCATGTTAACTCTCCCGGAACTTGGATTTTGTTGCCGCAGCAGTGGTGGCTAACTGCGGTAGCACTTAAACGCTTGACTTCTAAATGGGGCCGCTACGCTCGATTTCAAGCCTGCTCATCAATAGAAGGCGAAACCGGAGCCGGCGCCTTGCTGACCACAACCATGGCAGGGCGCAGCAAGCGACCGTTGAGCAGATAGCCCTTCTGGAAAACCTTCAATACGCTGTTGGGCTCGACGTCTGCACTTTCCTGCATCGCCATGGCCTGGTGATGCTCGGCGTTGAAGGGTTCGCCATGCGGATCAATGGCTTCAAGCTGATAGCGCTTGAGCGTGTCCTGAAACATCTTCAGGGTCAGCTCGATACCTTCACGCATCGGACGAATGTTTTCGTCGTCTGGATTGGACAGCTCCAGGCCGCGCTCCAGGCTGTCGATGATCGGCAACAGGTCGCCTGCGAAACGCTCAAGGGCGAATTTGTGAGCCTTTTCCACATCTTGCTCGGCGCGACGGCGGACATTCTGCAGGTCGGCTGCTACACGCAATGCCTGATCCTGCGCACCGGCCAGTTGCTCTTCGAGCACTTGTACACGTGCCGCCAAGTCGTCACCCGAATCCTGGGGAGCCTGATTGGCGTCTAGATTTTGCGTGTCCTGCGTCTGTTCGTCAGCCATAGATTTCTCCTTTCAACTTCGTCCGCGAGCTCAACTCGCGCTTCTGCCCCGGTATATGGGGCCGTGTTTTTCAGCTTCAAGGGCGGCCCGACGAATTAACCTTACAAAAAGCAGCTGCATAGTCATTCCTCCCGGCGCTAAGAAAGTCATTCACCCAAGCAAATCGAGCTAAGCGAAGGCATTGTCAGCCCGAAACAAAACACTGTATAAATAACCAGACCTAAGCCTGGGAGCGGCCTTTATGCTGGTGCACCTGTCCGTACACAACTACGCCATCGTCGAACACCTCGACCTCGAACTTGATCGGGGCATGAGCGTGATCACCGGTGAAACCGGTGCCGGCAAATCGATCATGCTCGACGCCCTGGGCCTGACCCTGGGTGATCGCGCCGACAGCGGCGTAGTACGCCCCGGCGCAGACAAGGCCGACATCCTGGCCACCTTCGACCTGATCGACATCCCCGAGGCCAGCACCTGGCTGGCCGAGCGCGATCTGGACACCGACGGCCTGTGCATATTGCGCCGGGTCATCACCGCCGAAGGCCGCTCCCGGGGTTACATCAACGGTACGCCCTGCCCCCTGGGCGATCTCAAGGCCCTGGGCGAGCTGCTGATCGACATTCACAGCCAGCATGAACACCAATCCCTGCTCAAGACCGACACCCACCGCCGCCTGCTCGACGAATACGCCGGCGCCACCGACCTGGCGCGCCAGGTTCAACTGGCCGCCCAGCGATGGCGCCAGACCCGACAGGAACTGGATCGGCTTTCCAACTCCGGTGACGAACAACGTGCCCGTCACCAGTTGCTGAGCTATCAGCTCGAAGAGCTGGAGAACCTGGCCCTGGGTGAAAATGAACTGGCGGAGCTGGAACAGGAACACAAGAACCTGACCAATGCCGAAACCCTGCTGGGTATTTGCCGGCAAGTGGTCGAGCAATGCAGCGAAAACGACTCGGGTAACGTGCTCAATGCACTGACAGCCAGCCTGAACCGGCTCTCCAGCGTGAACAATTCGGTGGGGGCCCTGAACGAAGCAACCAATCTGCTGACGAGTGCGCAGATCCAGGTCGAAGAGGCTGTGGGGGAACTGAACCGGTTTCTGGATCATTTCGATGCCGACCCGGCGCGCCTGCAATATCTGGAAGAACGTCTGGACACTATCTATACGCTGGCGCGCAAGCACCGCGTCCAGCCAACCGATGTCGCCGAACTGCAACAGCGCCTGCTGGAAGAACTGGAAACCCTGAACGCTAACGACGAATCCATCGAGCGCCTGGGGGACGAACTGGCGTCTTATGCCCGTCATTATCAGGAGAAGGCCAGGGATCTCAGTGAATTGCGACGCCAGGCCGCGACAGGACTGGCCAGCGCCGTTGAGCAGGAGATTCAGCGCCTGGGCATGCCGGGCGGACGCTTCACCATCGAATTGCGCCCCAACGCCGGTGACGACCTCCAACCCAATGGGCTGGAACAGGTGGAATTGCTGGTCAGTGCCAACCCCGGACAGCCGCTCAAGGCCCTGGCCAAAGTCGCCTCCGGTGGTGAGTTGTCGCGAATCAGCCTGGCCATCCAGGTCATCACCGCACAAACCTCTCGCGTACCGACGCTGGTATTCGACGAAGTGGACGTGGGCATCGGTGGCCCGACAGCGGAAATTGTCGGCCAGTTGCTGCGCCGACTCGGGGAGCGCGGCCAGGTGCTGACGGTCACTCACCTGCCCCAGGTCGCCGCCCAAGGACACCAGCATTTATTTGTGCACAAGGTGCGTGGCGAGGACGCCACTCGTACCGCCGTGTCCAAGCTCAACAAAAATGAGCGGGTGGAAGAAGTGGCACGGATGCTCGGGGGCATCGACCTCACCAAGGAATCCCTGGCCCACGCGAAAAAAATGGTCGTTACCGCGAAAACCTGAGAACGACAGAAAGCACGAAGGCGACCCTGGGGTCGCCTTCGTTCGTTTCGCGAACCTTAAGTCCGCGCGACATGCTTACTTTTTCTTGCGTACGTACAGCACAAGATTGTGATCAACCATCTCGAAGCCATACTTGTCGACGATTGCTTTCTGCAGCCGCTCGATTTCTTCGTCGAAGAATTCGATGACTTCACTGGTCTCGACGTTGACCATATGGTCGTGATGCTTGCCGTCGTCCAGTTCAAAGACCGCATGGCCTCCGTCGAAGTTATGCCGCACCACAAGACCTGCTGCCTCGAACTGAGTCAGGACACGGTAAACCGTGGCCAGACCGACGTCCTCGCCAGCTTCCATAAGCGCCTTGTAGACATCCTCGGCACTCATGTGGCGTTGCTCGGCGGAATCGAGCATCTGCAGAATTTTGACCCGTGGCAGGGTCACTTTGAGGCCGGCTTTGCGTAGTTCGCTATTTTCAACCATGGTCAGCTTTCTCGCGATGCTGCTTCGCAGCTTCTCTTAATGCGGGTATGATCGGCGTTTACGTTGTCCCAGCCAAGATAGTGGAAGTCGCCCACCGATGCAAAACACCAAGCTCTTGCTAACCAGTTTCACCTTTGTGGGACTGCTCGCACTCGCCGGTTGTTCATTCCCCGGGGTTTACAAAATCGACATCCAGCAGGGCAATGTCGTCACGCAGGACATGATAGACCAGTTACGCCCGGGAATGACCCGTCGGCAAGTACGGTTTATCATGGGTAACCCTCTGCTGACCGACACGTTCCATGCCGATCGCTGGGATTATTTGTACAGCCTGCAACCAGGTGGTGGTGAACGCCAACAGGAACGCATCAGCGTTATCTTCGACGCCAATGACCAACTTGTCAGCCTGTCGGGCGATTTCATGCCCGGTGTGAGTCGCGACGAGGCCATTATGGGCCAGGACAGCGGCACTACGGTGACCGACCCAACCCAGAATGCCGAGCAGCCGAAACCGGAAAAACCGGTCAAGCCAGGCTCGTTGCTCGACCAGATCCAGAAGGACGTGGACAACGTCGAGACCGTGCCTGTCCCGACGCCAGAACCACTGGATACCTCGCCGCAATAAATTGCTCAATAAAAAACCCGGCTTGCCGGGTTTTTTGTTGCCTGCGATTCAGACCTGGCTATTGATCAGGTTGACGCGCCTGAGCCGCCTTGGCGGCGCGCAATCGACGAATTTCTTTTGGGTCAGCCAATAACGGTCGATAGATTTCAAGTCGATCAGCCGCCCGCACCGGCTGGCGATCCGGATCGGCAACCACCTTGCCAAAAATCCCCACCGGGCAAGTGGCCAGATCCAGCTCCGGAAACTCAGCAGCAATTCCGGACGCCTCTAACGCCGCTCGAACACTGGTGCCTTGCGGCACGGAAAATACGCGCAAGACCTGACGATCGACGCCGGCATACACCACCTCCAGCTCAATCAACGCGCAAGCTCTGCGTGTTGCTTGGCACGCTGACAGAATGCGTCGACCAGAGTATTGGCCGCCTGATTGAACAGCGGGCCCAGCGTGGCTCGCACCAGCGGGCCTGCGTAGTCGAACGACAGATCCAGGCTGATCTTGCAGGCTTTCTCTCCCAGCGCCTTGAACACCCAGACACCGTGGAGCTGATTGAAAGGCCCCTCTTCCAGGTTCATTTCAATGGACTGTCCCGGCACCAGGGTATTGCGCGTGACAAAGTGCTGGCTCAATCCGCCCTTGGCGACATTGAGACTGGCGCGCATATGGGTTTCAGAGCTTTCGAGCACTTCGGCAGACGAGCACCAAGGCAAAAATTGCGGGTAACTTGCTACATCGTTGACCAGGTCGTACAACGCCTGCGCCGGATAGGGCAGCAAGGCCGAACGTTGAATATGTGTCGTCATGTAAGCGTCACTTCCACAGCTGGGCGGCAAACACTACAAGAATGCCGATGGGCGCTACATAGCGCATCAAGAACAGGCTCAAGGTAAACAATACAGGGCTGCGCAGCGACAATTCATCACGCACCGCCTCACGCCCCATGACCCATCCTGCAAACACCACGAAACACAAACCACCCAGCGGCAGCATGATCCGTGAGGTGAAGAAATCAATCACGCCGAAGAAATCCAGCCCTCCGGTTGCTCCCCACTGGTAGAGATGGAACAGCCCGCCTTCGTTCACGAAAAACTTCGCTTGTTTCCATATATTGAAGGAAAACACCGTGCCCAGGCCAACGAACCAACAGGTAAAAGCCAGCCAGAACGTCACCCAGGCGCGACTGAGCCGGGTTCGCTCAACCAGATAAGCGACCATGGGCTCCAGCAGGGAAATGGCCGAACTCCAGGCGGCAATGGCCACCAGGAGGAAAAACACCACTCCCATGAATTGACCAAACGCCATGTTGCCGAAGGCGAATGGCAGGCTGACAAACATCAGCCCCGGCCCTTCGCTGGGATTCAGGCCGGCGGCGAAGACAATCGGAAACAACGCCAGCCCGGCCAGCAACGATACAAAGGTATCCAGCAGCGCAACGCCCACCACGGTCTTGGTCAAGGAAGCGTTCTTGGGCATGTAGGCCCCATAGATCATGATCGAGCCCACCCCCACGCTCAGGGAGAAAAACGCATGCCCCATGGCTGGCAGCAGGCCGTCCATGACTTTCTCCGGCTGGAAATCGAACATGAAGTGAACACCTTCCATGAAGTGCCCGGTGGTCATGCTGTAACCCAGCAATACCAGGATCATCACGAACAGCAGCGGCATCATGATTCGCAGGCTGCGCTCAAGCCCCGCCACCACCCCGCGGGCAATCACTACCGCGGAGAGCACCATGAAAATCGTATGCCAAAGCGTCAGCCGCCAGGGGTCGGAGATCACATCGCCGAAGTAGGCGCCGACCTGATCGGGTGTCACACCCTGAAAGTCCCCTCGCCCCATATCGATGATGTAGTCCAGCGACCAGCCACCGACCACACTGTAAAAAGACAGGATCAGCAGCGCCGTGATCATTCCGGCAAACGCGCCCCACGACCACTTGGCCGAGTGCCCGGCCTCCACTGCCAGTACCTTCAGGGCATTGGCCGGGCTTTGCCGGGCGCGGCGACCGATGAGGGTCTCGGCCAGCATCACCGGCGCGCCGATGAGCGCGATGCATGCCAGAAACATCAATACAAAGGCACCGCCACCATAGACGCCGACCATGTAGGGAAACTTCCAGATACTGCCCAGCCCCACGGCCGAACCGGTTGCGGCGAATATGAAGACCCAGCGGCTAGCCCAACTGCCGTGGACAGAAACCTTGTCTGTCGACATCGTGATCACGCCCAAGCGTTCGAAAAAGAGGCCGCATTGTCCGGGATTCATTCAACCTGCTCAAGCACGCAGCTTCACCGTAGCCGACACGCCCGCAACTGCCTATAATGCCGCCCCTATGGCTAAACAGAAGAAACACCCCACAGGGACCATCGCGCAAAATAAAAAGGCGCGACACGACTACTTCATCGAACAGCGTTTCGAGGCTGGCATGGTCCTGGCCGGCTGGGAAGTAAAGAGCTTGCGTGCTGGCAAGGCACAACTGGTCGACAGTTATGTGCTGCTCAAGGACGGCGAGGCCTGGCTGCTGGGTAGCCATATCACGCCCCTGACCACCGCCAGCACCCACGTGATCGCCGATCCGACGCGGTCGCGCAAGCTGCTGCTCAACAAGCGCGAGCTGGAAAAGCTCTTCGCGGCCGTGCAGCAAAAAGGCTACGCCTGCGTCTGCACGTCGCTGTACTGGAGCAAGCATTTGATCAAGTGCGAAATTGCGCTGGGCAAAGGCAAGAAGGAATACGACAAGCGTGATACCGAGCGCGAACGCGATGCCGGTCGCGAACTGCAACGCGCGGTGCGTAACAAGGGCAAGGAAGACTGATTCTTTCGCCTGGGGAGCGCTTTTGCGAACTCACATTCTGTGTTCGCTGAAGATCCAATGTGGGAGCGAGCCTGCTCGCGATGACGGAGGCACATGCAACCTTGATGTGTCAGACAGACCGCTTTCGCGAGCAGGCTCGCTCCCACAGAAGTCCGCAATCACTATAGAACCAGCTGACTACATCCCCTTGCGCCGCTCCGCCCGCGCCACTCGCTGCACCTCCTGACGGACCTCTTCCAAGACTTCCTGCACATACAGAATATGCCGGCTGGAGACTTCCCGCGCCTGCTCGGCGTGCCCGCCCATAATAGCTTGATACAACTCCCGATGCTGACTGATCAGCATGTCTCGGGTTTCGCTGCGCTGTTTGTACATGCCGCCAATGTTGGTGACGACGTTGCGCTTGAGCAAATCGAACAGACCACGAATCGTATGCAGCAACACTGCATTGTGACTGGCCTCGGCGATGGCCAGGTGAAACCGGGCATCCGCGGCGCCCTCCTCGGCCCGGCTCACATTTTCATGACGTGAATAGCAATCCTGAAGCTCCTCGAACGCCGCCGTCAGCCGCTCGCGATCCACGTCCGTGGCCCGCTGTGCCGCGTAATAAGCGCAGGAAGCTTCCAGGGTATGGCGAAACTCCAACAAATCACGTTGCGCTTCAGGATTGCTTTCCAACAACTGCAACAGTGGATCACTGAAGGTTGAGCCCAGCGACTCCACCACATAGTTGCCACCGCCCTGGCGGCTGACCAGCAAACCCTTGGCCGCCAGCTTCTGGATCGCCTCGCGCAACGAAGGGCGTGACACGCCGAACTGCTCGGCCAAGGTACGCTCGGCGGGCAGGCGCTCGCCGGATTTCAGCGTGCCTTCAAGGATCATTCCTTCAAGCCGCTCGACAATATCGTCAGACAAACGGCGCTGACGAATCTGATCAAACCCCATAACTCGACTCTCCACGATCCCGACGGTTCGCCGGGCTCCCTATTCTGGCCTATCCGCGCCCCGCCGACACCCTCCAGAAGCCACTTATACCTACAGATCAGATGCCATCGGCCGCACTCATTCGACGAAAGTTTGAGAGCGGCAAATTGACACGCGACAACCAAGGCTTTTACCCTAGCCGACAGCGCTTGTAAATT
The DNA here is from genome assembly GCF_030687835.1 of Pseudomonas hefeiensis. Taxonomy (NCBI): domain Bacteria; kingdom Pseudomonadati; phylum Pseudomonadota; class Gammaproteobacteria; order Pseudomonadales; family Pseudomonadaceae; genus Pseudomonas; species Pseudomonas hefeiensis. The sequence goes on along the minus strand of NZ_CP117449.1, from coordinate 932,938 downwards.
GGTCTTACCAATTACCCAAAATCGCTGACCAGTGCCTGACCAACAACAATTAGGGGCCCACCCACTATGCAAACCTGGCAACAGCTCTACAGCCCGCTCGGCAGCCTCGGCTTGTCCGCACTTGCGGCCGTTATCCCCATCGTATTTTTCTTCCTGGCCCTGGCGGTGTTTCGCCTCAAGGGACATGTGGCCGGCAGCATCACCCTGGCCTTGGCGATTGCCGTAGCGATCTTCGCGTTTCAAATGCCAGTGGACATGGCGTTCGCTGCTGCCGGCTATGGTTTTGCCTATGGCCTGTGGCCTATCGCCTGGATCATCGTCGCGGCGGTATTTCTCTACAAACTGACCGTCAAGAGCGGCCAGTTCGAAGTGATCCGCAGCTCGGTGCTGTCGATTACCGATGACCAGCGCCTTCAGGTGTTGTTGATCGGTTTTTGCTTCGGTGCTTTTCTGGAAGGCGCCGCCGGCTTCGGCGCGCCGGTAGCGATTACTGCAGCGCTGTTGGTCGGCCTGGGCTTCAATCCCCTATACGCCGCCGGCCTGTGCTTGATTGCCAACACCGCCCCCGTGGCGTTCGGCGCCTTGGGCATTCCGATCATCGTGGCCGGACAGGTCACCGGAATCGACGCGTTCAAGATCGGCGCCATGACGGGCCGTCAGTTGCCATTGTTGTCGCTGTTCGTACCGTTCTGGCTGGTGTTCATGATGGACGGCCTGCGCGGCGTTCGGGAAACCTGGCCGGCAGCGCTGGTGGCAGGCTTGAGCTTCGCCATCACCCAATACTTCACCTCCAACTTCATCGGCCCGGAGCTGCCGGACATCACTTCGGCCCTGGCCAGCCTGGTTTCCCTGACCCTGTTCCTGAAAGTCTGGCAGCCAAAACGCACCGCGGGTGCCCAGATTGCCGGCGCCACCTCCAGCGCAGCCATTACCGCCAGCGTCGGCGGTTTCGGCCAGCCGCGCAGCACCGTGGTTTCCCCCTACAGCCTGGGTGAAATCATTAAGGCCTGGTCACCGTTCCTGATCCTCACCGTGCTGGTGACGATCTGGACGCTCAAACCGTTCAAGGCGATGTTCGCCCCGGGTGGATCGATGTACGGCTGGGTGTTCAATTTTGCCATCCCGCACCTGGATCAGATGGTGATCAAGGTCGCGCCGATCGTGACCAATCCAACGGCCATCCCGGCGATCTTCAAACTTGATCCGATTTCCGCCACCGGCACGGCGATTTTCTTTTCGGCCTTGATCTCGATGCTGGTGCTGAAGATCAACCTCAGAACTGGTCTTACCACTTTAAAAGAAACCTTCTACGAGCTACGCTGGCCTATCCTGTCCATTGGCATGGTGTTGGCGTTCGCCTTCGTCACCAATTTTTCGGGCATGTCGTCCACCATGGCCCTGGTGCTGGCCGGCACGGGCGCGGCGTTCCCGTTCTTCTCGCCGTTCCTGGGGTGGCTGGGGGTGTTCCTGACCGGTTCTGACACATCGTCCAACGCACTGTTCGGCTCGCTGCAAGCCACTACCGCACACCAGATCGGCGTCAACGACACCTTGCTGGTAGCCGCCAATACCAGCGGCGGTGTGACCGGCAAGATGATTTCGCCACAGTCCATTGCCGTGGCCTGTGCTGCAACCGGCCTGGTGGGCAAAGAATCGGATCTATTCCGTTTCACCCTGAAACACAGCCTATTCTTTGCAACGATCGTGGGCTTGATCACCTTGGCCCAAGCCTACTGGTTAACCGGCATGCTGGTGCACTAAGCACAACAGCTAACACCGAAAAAGAACGACGCCGAACCACGATTCGGCGTCTGCTATTGATAACCGGGTCTGCAAGGCTGCTGAAAGATTCCTTATCTATATTCAGCAGCCTCAGCGGACGGATAACCGGGACCACCCGGAGACACGCCTGATGAGCGAGCTTTTTTACAACGCCGTGCCGAATGCGACCCGTGTCGCCCCGCCATTGCCCGAGCCTCGGCAGTACCCCAGCAAAAAGCCCGAACGGGTTTACCTGTTCGGAACCTGCGTGGTGGACCTGTTCTATCCCGAAGCCGGGATGGACGCGATTCATCTTTTGGAGCGCGAAGGGATCCGGGTGGACTACCCGCAAGGGCAAACCTGTTGCGGGCAACCGGCGTACACCTCGGGTTACACCGAGCAGGCCCGGACGGTAGCGCGGGCGCAATTGGCGTTGTTTGCCGGGGATTATCCGGTGGTGGTGCCGTCGGGCTCCTGTGCCGGCATGCTGCGCGAGCATTACGCCGACCTGTTCAAGGACGAGCCCGATACGCTCAAACAGGTCCAGGCCCTGGCGGCCCGGACCTATGAGTTGGCCGAGTTCCTGCTGTTTGTCTGCAAAGTGCAGTTGAACGACAGTGGCGAACCGGTGAAGGTCGCGCTGCACACGTCCTGCTCGGCACGACGGGAAATGAACACCCACCTGCATGGCCGTGCCTTGCTGGCGCAGCTGGACAACGTGGAGCGCGTCGAACACAGCCATGAAAGTGAATGCTGTGGGTTTGGAGGAACGTTCAGCGTTCGCATGCCGGATATTTCCGGCGCGATGGTGGCCGACAAGACCCGCGCGCTGAAGGAGTCCGGCGCGCACCAGGTCGTCAGTGCCGACTGCGGTTGCCTGATGAATATCAACGGCGCCCTGGAGAAACAGCAGCAAGCGTTACGCGGGCAGCACCTGGCGAGCTTCCTCTGGCAGCGTACCGGGGGTGTCGTATGAGCACGCCGACGCTGATTCCGACCGTTGAGGTGCAGGAAGATTTTCGCGCCCGGGCCCACAAGGCCCTGGACGACACGCAACTGCGAAACAACTTTCGCACGGCGATGGATTCACTGATGACCAAGCGGGCAGCGTCCTTCAGCGATGCCCACGAAAGAGAACATCTGCGAGTGCTGGGCAATGCCGTCCGCGCTCGTGCGTTATCGAAGTTGCCCGACCTGCTCGAGCAGCTTGAAACCAACCTGACCCGCAACGGTGTGAAAGTACATTGGGCGGAAACGGTGGACGAAGCCAATGGCATCGTCCTCTCGATCATCCGCGCTCACGAGGCGCGGCAAGTGATCAAGGGCAAATCGATGGTCAGCGAAGAGATGGAGATGAACCATTTCCTCGAGGGTCGGGACATCGAATGTCTCGAGTCCGACATGGGGGAATACATCGTCCAGCTCGACCACGAGAAGCCTTCACACATCATTATGCCGGCGATCCACAAGAACGCCGGTCAGGTCGCGTCCTTGTTCCACGACAAACTTGGCGTGGAGTACACCAAGGACGTTGACCAACTCATTCAGATCGGTCGCAAGGTCTTGCGGCAGAAGTTCTTCGAGGCTGACATCGGCGTCTCTGGCGTCAACTTCGCCGTGGCTGAAACCGGCACGCTGCTGCTGGTGGAAAACGAAGGCAACGGGCGGATGTCCACCACCGTGCCGCCGGTTCACATTGCCGTGACCGGCATCGAAAAAGTCGTGGAGAACCTGCGAGACGTGGTGCCGCTGCTCTCGCTGCTGACCCGCTCGGCCCTCGGCCAGCCGATCACCACCTACGTCAACATGATCTCCGGCCCGCGCAAGGCCGACGAACTGGACGGCCCCCAGGAAGTCCACCTGGTCCTGCTGGACAACGGGCGCAGCCAGGCATTTGCCGACAGCGAACTGCGCCAGACCCTGAACTGCATTCGTTGCGGCGCCTGTATGAATCATTGCCCGGTCTACACCCGAATCGGTGGTCATGCCTACGGCGAGGTTTACCCGGGGCCTATCGGAAAAATCATCACACCGCACATGGTGGGCCTGGCCAAAGTGCCGGATCACCCAAGCGCCTCTTCGCTGTGCGGTGCCTGTGGCGAAGTGTGCCCGGTGAAGATTCCCATTCCGGCGCTGTTGCGGCGACTGCGCGAAGAAAACGTCAAGGCACCGGACAGCCCGAACCCAGTGATGCGCGGCCAGGGCAGTAAGTATTCGCCCAAGGAACGTTTCATCTGGAATGCCTGGGCCCGGCTCAACAGCTCGCCGCGTCTGTATCGGCTGTTCGCTTTCCTCGCCACGCGCCTGCGCGCCCTGACGCCCAACAACGTCGGCCCATGGACGCAGAACCACAGCGCCCCCAAACCCGCCGCCCGCTCATTGCATGACCTGGCCCGCGAACACCTGAACCAGCAGGGAGACCGTCGATGAGCGCCAAGGACAATATCCTCGCCAAGCTGCGTAAAAGCCTGACCGGCACCACGCCTGTGGCCGACAACTTCGATGTCGACCTGGTGACGAAAACCTATCGTTACGCCCCCGAGGAGCGCATAGCTCAACTGCGCAAACTGATGGAAGCGGTGCACACTGAAATCCACCTGACGTCTGGCGAAGGTTGGCCGGCGCTGCTGGCGCAGTTGCTGCGCGACCGTCAATTGCCAAGCCTGCTCATCGCCCCGACGACGCCTCACGGGCAAAAAATCACCCAGTTCTGGGCGAACAATCCCGAGCTGCCAACCCTCAAGGCCTACGACCGACCTGTCGAGCAATGGAAGGCCGAACTGTTCAACGACACCCCCGCCAGCCTGACCGGGACCTTGGGTGCCATTGCGGCGACCGGAAGCCTGATTCTCTGGCCGACGCGGGAAGAACCGCGGCTGATGAGCCTGGTTCCGCCGGTGCATTTTGCTGTGCTCAAGGCCAGCGAAATCCGCGACAACTTCTATGAAGTGCAACAGGAATTCGAATGGGCCCAGGGCATGCCCACCAACGCGCTGCTGGTCTCGGGTCCCTCCAAGACGGCCGACATCGAACAGGTGCTGGCCTATGGCGCCCACGGTCCGAAGGATCTGGTGGTTCTGATTCTGGAGGACCAATGACGCTTCCGGCCCCTTTCTTGCGCGACGTACACCAGCTAATCCCGCAAAAGCGCCGTTTCGACGACCCGCTGTCGACATTGGCCTTCGGCACCGATGCCAGTTTCTATCGACTGGTTCCGAAACTGGTGATACGCGTCGAATCCGAAAACGAAGTGGTAGCCCTGCTGCAACTGGCCCAACGCGACCAGGTGCCGGTCACTTTCCGCGCGGCCGGCACCAGCCTGTCGGGGCAAGCCATCAGCGACTCGGTGCTGATCGTGCTGGGGGATAACTGGAACGCTCGCGAAATTCGCCAAGAAGGCATGCAGATCCGCTTGCAGCCCGGCGTGATCGGCGCTCAGGCCAATGCCTGGCTAGCCCCATTCGGCCGCAAGATCGGCCCCGATCCGGCATCGATCAACGCCTGCAAGATCGGCGGCATCGTCGCCAACAATGCCAGCGGCATGTGCTGCGGCACAGCGCAAAACACCTATCACACCCTCGCCGGCATCCGCCTGGTACTGGCCGATGGCACCCGCCTGGACACTGAAGATGAAGCCAGCGTGGCGGCCTTTCGTACAAGCCATGGCGAACTGCTGGAACGTCTGGCAACCCTTGGCCGTGAGACCCGCGCCAACACCGAACTGGCCGCTCGAATTCGCCACAAGTACCGTCTGAAAAATACCACCGGCCTGTCGCTCAATGCCTTGGTGGATTACGACGAGCCTGTGGATATCTTGAGCCACCTGCTGGTGGGTTCCGAAGGCACACTCGGCTTCATCAGCGCGGTGACCTACAACACCGTCATCGATCATCCGAACAAAGCCTCGGCGCTGATCGTCTTCCCGGACGTGGAAACCTGCTGCAATGCAGTCACGGTGTTGAAAAGCCAACCGGTATCGGCGGTGGAGTTGCTGGACCGCCGCAGCTTGCGTTCGGTGCAGGACAAACCGGGCATGCCGGATTTCGTACAGCATCTGTCGACAAATGCCTGCGCCCTGCTGATTGAGTCCCGCGCGGCTTCGTCCTCTTTGCTGCAAGAGCAACTGGCCCGGATCATGGCATCGCTGGCCGGTTTCCCTGTGGAAAAACAGGTCGACTTCACCGAAGACCCGCGAGAAAACGCCCGACTCTGGGCCATCCGCAAAGACACTTTTCCAGCAGTGGGCGCGGTCCGCAAAACCGGGACCACGGTGATCATCGAAGACGTGACCTTTCCGGTCGAGCAACTGGCCATGGGCGTGAACCGCCTGATCGAGCTGTTCGACAAACATCACTACGACGAAGCGATCCTTTTCGGACACGCGCTGGAAGGCAATCTGCACTTCGTCTTCACCCAAGGCTTCAATAACGCCGAAGAAGTCGCGCGCTATCAAGCGTTCATGGATGACGTGGCGCAGTTGGTGGCGGTGGAGTTCGGCGGTTCGCTGAAGGCCGAACACGGCACCGGACGCAACATGGCGCCATTCGTCGAGCTGGAGTGGGGCAGCGACGCCTACCAGTTGATGTGGCAACTCAAACGCCTGCTCGACCCTAACGGCATCCTCAACCCGGACGTGGTGCTCAGCGAAGATCCACAAATCCACCTCAAGCACCTCAAGCCGCTGCCAGCGGCCGACGAGATAGTGGACAAGTGCATCGAGTGCGGCTTCTGCGAGCCGGTCTGCCCGTCCAAAGACCTGACCCTGAGCCCGCGCCAGCGCATCGTGATCTGGCGGGACATCCAGGCGAAAAAGCGCGCAGGCATCGACACCTCTGCGCTGGAAACGGCCTATCAATATCACGGCATCGACACCTGCGCCGCCACCGGGTTATGCGCACAACGTTGCCCGGTCGGCATCAACACCGGCGAGCTGGTGAAAAAACTCCGTAGCCGCAGCGCAACGCGTACGAAAACCGCCGATTGGCTGGCAAGCAATTTCGCCATCGCCCTGCAAGGCGCACGCTTTACCCTGCACGTCGCCAACGGCGCCCGAATGCTGCTGGGCGCACCGCGACTGGCCCGCCTGTCAGCCGGCCTGACCCGGCTGTCGAAGGGGCAGGTCCCCCAGTGGGATAACGCCATGCCGCAGCCGGAAAAAGCCATCCGCTTCAGCCCGGCCGTCTGCGACGAACGCCCGCGCGTGGTCTATCTGGCCGCGTGTGTGTCGCGCGCCATGGCGCCGGCGGCGGGTGATAAAGAACAGATGTCGCTGTACGAAAAAACCCAGCGCCTGCTGGAAAAAGCCGGCTATCAAGTGGTCTTTCCAGACAACGTGGACAACCTTTGCTGCGGCCAGCCTTTCGCATCCAAAGGCTACGCAGAACAGGCCGAGCACAAGCGCCAGGAGTTGATCGGCGCCTTGCTCCACGCCAGCCGCGGCGGAATTGACCCGATCTACTGCGACACCAGCCCTTGCACGCTGCGCCTGGTCCAGGACCTGGGAAATGTTCGACTGGACCTGTACGACCCGGTGCGATTCATTCGTACGCACTTGATGGACCGTCTCGAATTCACCCCGCAGGATGCAGCGATTGCCGTACACGTCACTTGCAGTACCCAGCACCTGGGCGAGAGCCAGGCACTGATCGACCTGGCGCGCAAATGCAGCAAGCAAGTCGTGATCCCCGAAGGCATCCATTGCTGTGGTTTTGCCGGAGACAAAGGCTTCACCACACCCGAGCTCAACGCCCACTCACTGCGAACCCTCAAGGACGCGGTGCAGCATTGCAGTGAAGGCGTCTCCACCAGCCGCACCTGCGAGATCGGTCTGACGCGCCATGGCGAAATCGACTACCACGGCCTGGTGTATCTGGTGGATCGCGTCACCCGGCCCAAATCCACTGACGCTGAAGGGCTCCCCATCGCCCCCGAAGAAAAATCGAATTCCTGCGTTTCACTGTAGTCACTTGAATAGGCCCGACGCCGTCGGGCCCTTTATTGACTCGGGCCTGGCCACGTCCATCCGCCAGCACCGAGACCAAACGTTCAAGGAGATACACATGAAGCACACTGCATTTGCTGGCTTGTTCATTTCCGCGGCACTGTTGGCCTCTCCGGTGTTTGCAGCGGAAACAACCCTTTGCGATACCAATCTGCAAAAAATTGACAACAACATGACCACCGCTCAACAAATGAGCGAAGGCTTGAAGACCGACGTTACCGCCACAGTGAGCCAAGCCAAGGCCGAGCAGGCCAAAGGCACCAAGGAAGGCGTCGAAAACTGCATCTCGCTGACCACCCAGGCTCTTCAGAAACTGCAGAACAACAACAAGGGCGATCAGCAGTAACCTTGCGTGAGGCCAACCTTCGGGTTGGCCTCAGCTACGTATTGGCGTACACTGCACAGGCTTGTCGCTCCAACTGATTCACGGAGCTACAGGCTCGGGGCCGTTTAGGATTCGACGCCGGTTGCGAAACTTTAGGTGCATGCCGAGTTGGTAACAGAACTCGTAAATCCACTGTTGCAACTTCCTATAGTTGCCAATGACGAAACCTACGGGGAATACGCTCTCGCTGCGTAAGCAGCCTTAGCCCTTCCCTTCTGGTACCTTCGGGTCCAGCAATCACCAGGGGATGTCCGTAAACCCAAAGTGATTGTCATATAGAACGGAATCGCCGTGCAGTACGTTGTGGACGAATCGGCTAAAACTTACACAACTCGCCCAAAGCACCCTGCCCGTCGGGTCGCTGAGGGTTAACTTAATAGACACGGCTAAGCATGTAGTACCGACAGCGGAGTACTGGCGGACGGGGGTTCAAATCCCCCCGGCTCCACCACTTCAACATCTAAAGACGTCCACGGACGTCTTTTTTTGTGCCTAAAATCCAGTGAATACAGGGGGTTCAGCGCTTTTTGGGGCTTTCGAGGATTTCTGAGTTCCAGGCGCTTTGGTATCCCAGGTGGTATCCCGGACTACCAAATGCTATTTTCAGGATACCAAAACGGTGCTGGAGGTAGCCCCTATGCCTACTAACGCAACCCGCCTCTCCGATCGCCAGCTCAAGGCAGTCAAGGCAACTGGTAAAGACTTCGTCCTCAGCGACGGCGATGGCTTGCAGCTTCGAGTACGCGCCAGCGGCTCGATGATGTGGAATTTCAATTACCGTGAGCCGTTGACCAGAAGCCGTATCAACATGGCGCTTGGTCCATACCCCGACCTCTCGCTAGCCAACGCCCGGAAGAAAGCCGCAGAGGCGCGTGAGTTACTCGCTTTGGGCATTGATCCCAAAACCCAGCGTGATGAGGTAAGGCAAGCCAAACTTGCGGAGAGTGAACACACTTTCGAGAAGGTGGCCACGGCCTGGTTCGAGCTGAAGAAAGACTCCGTAACCAAAGCCTACGCCGAAGACATTTGGAGATCGCTGACGCTTCATGTTTTCCCAAGCATGAAAACAACGCCGCTCTCTAAAATCACTGCTCCGATGGTTATCAAGATCCTTCGTCCAATCGAGGCCAAAGGGAGTCTCGAAACCGTGAAACGATTGAGCCAACGACTCAACGAGATCATGACCTACGGGGTCAACTCCGGGTTGATACTCGCGAACCCCCTCAATGGAATTCGGGCGGTGTTCAAGAAACCCAAGAAAGAGAACATGGCTGCGCTACCACCTGAGGAGCTTCCCGAGCTCATGATGGAAATCGCGAACGCCAGCATCAAACGCACGACCCGCTGCCTGATCGAATGGCAACTGCACACGATGACCCGCCCTGCCGAAGCAGCCACCGCGCGATGGGCAGATATCGACTTCGACAAGCGCATTTGGACCATTCCGCCAGAGCGCATGAAAAAGCGTCGGCCGCACACAATCCCTCTTACCGATCAGGCACTTTCTTTACTGGAGACACTCAAGCAACTCAGCGGTAACAGAGAGTACGTGTTCCCGTCAGATAGAAACCCCCGCACCCATGCCAATAGCCAGACCGCCAACATGGCGTTGAAGCGCATGGGCTTTCAGGACCGTCTAGTCAGCCACGGCTTGCGCTCGATGGCGAGCACCATCCTGAATGAGCATGGCTGGGATCCGGAGCTGATCGAGGTCGCACTGGCGCATGTCGACAAGGACGAAGTTCGTAGCGCCTACAACCGGACGGATTACATCGAACGCCGGCGTCCGATGATGGCTTGGTGGAGTGAACATATCCAGAAGGCGGCCACCGGCAGCCTGTCAGCATCGGCCATCAATCAAACCAGAGATCGCAACGTCATACCGATTCGCTGAACATCCAAAAGGTACGCGCCACCGGCTACGATCCGTGTCGTGTAGCAGGGCGAAAGGAGTGACGACAGTTGCCAGATCTCTGGTATGCATGCGCTTTTTCAGCCAAGCCCCTGAGTATGGGAAGGCTCCGCATTCCCATACTCAGGGGCTCACGCTTAAAGGTCTATCAGGCAACCACGACTTTTGCCTTTCTGCGGCGGATCAACCCTGCTGTTAAGTCGTAGTAATAGACGGTAGCTGGAGCTGAGCATCGCAGGTAGTGCTCCAGAAACCATCTCACGTGCTTTTCTCTCCAGGACCAGGGAGTCGCGCAACCCCAGCGCTCACGAATCACCTTGTGCATCCTTTCTGCTTGCCTGATGTGCCGATGCTGCGTGGCATGTGCACCTTTGAGCACGGGGCGCAGAAACAACGCTATGTCGAACTCGGCCATCATCGCCGACCTCCGATGTAGGCACTCACCACATCAATGCGGTTATGTCCCAATTCGTGGCTGATCTGCTTACGGGCTCGCTGATCGAGTGCTCGATCCTCTTGATGAACACGACCACCATTAACGGGTGCAGGAAAGCCGACTAGTTGCTCATAGCGCTCACAGGCGTAAGCCGCCCGCAGCTCATGAAAACCTTTCAATCCATGCTCATGCAGGATGTCCCGTGCCGGTCGCACAACTGCCTGCATAAAGTCTTTGTAGCTTTCGTCGGACGCCAACAAATTCCGGCTGCCATTGGGTGAGTTCGCGCTGGCCCAATCCAGGGCATCGCGAACTTGATCCGTTACCGTAATCCAGCGCGGTGCCGAGGCCCCTGATCGACCACCTTTGGTGCCATCCTGGATGTTGATCTTGCCCAGTTGCCGAACCTCACGTTGCAGTCGGGGCAGGTCCGCCAAGATCGCTTCACGCAGGCGCATACCAGTATCCCGGGCCAGAAGCACAATTGTGGCCACACGTTGCTGACCTCGCTCTGACAGTACGCGTGCGATCAACTCGATCTGATCACGATCTTGGCCTTGCGGGACCTCCCCGCGCACGCTTGAGCGCTGCAAGCCCAGCGCCTTGCTCGGACTGGGGATTTTGACGTACTGATCACCGCGCAGCGCAGCCATCGTTCGGTTCACGCTTGACAGTCGGTTCTGCGCGGTGGCGATGCCGACGTTGCCCTGGTCAACTTGCTCCCGCATACAGGCGGCGTAACGCATGAGGATCTCGCGGTCGATCTGTCGCGCGTCATTAAGCCTCGGCCCTTCCTCGGATCGACACCAACGCACGAATGCTTGCCAGCGATCGCTATGGGCTTTGACGGTAGCAAAATGGCCGTCGCCAAATAGATCTTTCAGAGCTTGAGGGCCGGCATAGCTGAGCTGGCGACCGAAGCCAAAATTGCGCCCAGATCGCTTACCGACGCGAGCCATTTTTCTGTTCCTGATCGACAGCCGCGAGCTCACGCAAAAGGACCCGCCAGTGCGCACTCACAATAGCGAACTGGGCCCAATCAGTCGGGCGAAAACACAGCGTGTTTTCGGCGATGTAGAGAAGCGCGCCCTCGTCTTTCAACCACTGAATGATGTCTGTCGTCGAGGTGATAGCTTTCCGGAGGGTGGCGACATCGGCGACAGCGGCGACAACCTTTGTCTTGCCTGGCTTTGAGCGTGGCGACAAAGTGGCGACAGTCGCGGCGACAAACCGCGCTTTCGGATACTTTTGGCGTTGAGCTAAGTGGTTGTGCAGTGCTTCATCGAGATTGAACATGGCGCACCTCGAAGGTCTGACCGTCGGTGATCAGCCAGTGATGATCAAGCAACTCGACCAACAGTTTGGTGGTATGGCGGCTGCTCTTACGGGCAAAGCGAGGACCATTGCGATTCAGGTCCCGGATACTAAAACGCTTCCAATCTTTGACCTTGAGCCAGCGCAGCAGCCGATCTGCTTCTTCCTTTACCCGACACACCGGTTCCTGTTCGGTCAGGCGCTGGATCTCGGTAAGGTAATAACCAATTAAGGTCGAGGCCCGTTGGATGTGGTCGACCTCCACGACGCTGCTCTCCTCCACCACGGCAAGGATGCTGGCGACACGCAGCAGGTTGTCGGCAGCCTTCGATCCGCTAGGCCGCACGCTTGCTAGTTCGCCAAACTCACCCAGCTGGGCCTCGATAGCATCATGCAGATCAATCCAGCGACGACGGGCCAATGGACTGAGGGTCAGCAGTGATAGCTGTAGAGCACCATCAGGAGACAATGACCACGGCTGATGAAACAGCGCCGAAAGGCGGTGGTAATAGCGCGTTAGGGCAGCGTCTTTGGACAAGTCGACAGCCTGGTAGCTGCGTTGTCCGGCTAGGCTAGTGGGCCAAGTCATCAGGCAGCGCCCGAGAATGCCTTGCCCCTGCAGCAACGGGTCACAGAGTAACTGCATGGCTAGATACGGTTGCAGCATCAGGTGCAGGCTCAAGCGTCGGTCGTAGGCTCGCAGGCTTTCGCCAGCCATCGAGCGCGCACGATCAATCGGGCTACCGTCCCAGAGCGACGATAAGGTCGTCACGGCTTTTAAACGGTTATCCCTATTCATGGTGCTGCTGCCGAGGAATTGCCCGCCTTCGTCACAGAACAGGCCCATGCTCGGCAAGTCATGACAAAGCCCCTTGATCAGGGCCTCGATAGTCGGGTCCGTGGTGATCAGTCTAGGGGCTGAGGGCTCCGCTTCGAGCGACATTGCGCTCGCGGACTCAGGATCGCCAGGTTTGATACGTTGCGCCTGTCGCTGTGCGGCAAGGTATCGGGCAAGGTGTTCGCGATAGCGCTGCCACTGTTCACGCTCCCATTGCCGTGCTGGCAGCAGTGCAAATCGATCCGCTGCGGTCTTACGATCACCTGACGCAGCGACCGTGATCAGGTACAGCGACAGCGGATAACTGCGTCCGTCGAGCTGTAAGCCCGCATGACCTTGGGTGGCCAGCGCCGAGGCAGCCAACACCGATTGCGCGGCTAGTGCCTGAGGGACACCGATGACCTCGGCCATGCGCTCAACCGCAGGCCCAAGAATCCCACCCAGAGCCTGCACCGGATAAGGCTGGGCCACGGGATTCGACTCAATCAGCGGTCGAGGGGATTGTGGTAGTTCAAGCTTCGGGTCTAACTGCTGCATGGGCCCTCTCCTCGTTCATTGCTGGTTTTCCTCACGTAGTCCCGCCACGGCTGTTGAGTGTTATCAGGGATCAAGGCCCCTGCGGCCGGTGAGGTGTTCACTGACGCGGAACGAACGGCTCCTTACGACCGGGAGCAAGGGCAAAAACCATGAATCTGGCCTCCTTAGACGCATCTGAAGATGCGGGCGGGTGGAGACTGTGCCGACTGACGAGTTCGGCACCTAGAGATCCTGGGTGGGAGAAAGCAACAACATCGACACCTGGGGCACGCCTGACTGTCAGTCAGGTGCAGCCTATCCATGGGCTGCGGCACCGGCGCCTGCGTCGTTGCGGATGGCGACGAATCGGAGTTGTCAGGCAGATTGTCACGAGGAGAGTTGCGGCAATGCCCTGTACGACGCGGCTTGCAACAATGGTACGAGCGCCCGTCTCTTTCCTGGAGAAAGAGACGGGCGAGGTCTGGCGCAGCGAAGTGTGCCAAGAGGTGAGGTTGCTGCAATGCAGCGAGGTAGGTCCATCGTCTGCCGCAATGGGCAGATTGGTCGAGTAGGCATCCATCACTCTTGGGGAGTGACCGTGCGAGCCGCCGGACGCTAATCGCACTTGGGGAAGAACCACCACGCGAGTGGCGTAGCCTTCAAGGTTCTGGCTACCTGGGCTGGTGCTGTCAACGACAACGATCCGTGCGCCAATTTTTATACCCACACGAAAAGGCGGTCAAGCGTCACGGTCAATGCGCTGAGAAAGTGGCGACTGTCGCCACTTCTGTCGCCATTCCCCAGGCCACACTCTACGTGGGTTGTCGCCGGCGTCGCCGCTGTCGCCACACCTACACCCATGCCCAACGAAAAGATTCGCACATACACTGAATAGCGTTGCACCCGACAGGATCGTGGGGATTACTGACGGGTGAAAGCAAGCGTGGCGTTAATCAAATTTGAAAATGGGAGGGTGGAACGCGGAGGCTTCGAGAAAAAAGCGAGTGAACCCTCCGATCAGCGCGATCAAAGATCGCTTGATCGAAGGGTTTGGCGGGAAAAGCAAATCTTAAACGTCAATTACAGACTCAGGCATCAAAGCGGGTTGATTGGGAAGCGAGGGCCTCACGTCGCATGATCAGCGTCTGCTGCAGCCGCAGCAAAAAACCTGCTTCAAATGCCTCTTGGGGATCACCTGGACGATGGCGTTTTCTATTCTGAGACAGCGCCCACCATAACGGTAATGATGAGCCTTCAAGCCAAGTCTCTGCGCAACGAACACCGTCCTTAATTATCGGAGCGAACTCATCGCCCCACGGGGTTTGGATCGCAGGAGAGCCTTCAGCAGATGGGACAGAGACATACTCATGGATCTGTTGGTGAACGCTTTGAGCTGGAATACCAGTTAAATTTCGGAATGCCTTGTCGTACAACACGGCTGCGTCATCCAACAGCTCTACTGCCAACTCAACGTCTTGCGGAAAATGAAGCAGAATACTCTGGGCTCCGTTAAGCCGTAGAGTGGCAGCCTGCCGCAGTTTAATCGCTGCATCTTCAGGGGTAAGCGATGAAGTATCGATGCTGTTGGGCTTGGGAAGACCGATGAGAAGCGAAAGATCAAACATCGCGGAATCCTCCGAGATAGTTTGCAGCTTGAACCATTGGGCCGGGGTGGCGCACGAGCTTAAAAGGTGGGCATGCCATTTTCCTTATCTCCTTGGTTTGATTAAGGATTGCCATCCACCGTTCTGACGCGATAAAGGGTGGCAAACCGTACGGGGGTCAGAAACCGGAAACCAAGGAACCGGCCAGGCCGAAGCCTGCCCCGCACGGTCCGCCATAGAAAAGCAGCAGCTAGCGCACGAAGCACTGGCTGTGCGGAATGGAAGAAACCGCGCCTTGGTTTTGATTCAGGTTCTGACACCCGGTCACGGGATTGACCGCGACGGGACAAAGCGTAAATGTGAAGCGGCGACAACACAAGCATGAGTGTCAATTAGCGCTGAATTCGAAAGAGCAAAAAAAAGCCTTACAGCCCCGTAAATAAAAGGCTTTAGGGCTTTTTTTTACATATCGAGGTTATGGTTCAAGACTAAGCTTCATATTTTTAAACGCTCCCGCCCACCCCTTTAAACTTCTCAACAAATGCTGCGATTTTCTGGAAAACACTTTGCTTTTTGGTCAGGTACTGCGGATTCAATGGGCTCATCTTTGGCAGGACAGCATTGAGCTCAGTACCACTGTCACTGGCAAACTCACGCTTGAGCGAGGTGGTGATATAGCGTCTAGCCGCCTCGGTATTCAGATTCTCGGTGCAGATCAGATCTTGTGCCTCACGCAGCTGTTCCGCTTGAGCAAAGCTGAAGAAGGCGTCGATCACGCTGGCCTTGTCGCCAATCTGATCCAGATCGGTCTGGTTGATGAAATCGACCAACAAGCTTTCCTTCGCGCGATTACCCAAACTGGCACGAATCACCCGGCGCACTTCATCCACCAGATCCGATTTGCTCTTGATCTTCTTGTTGTGCTCAAAAATCAGCTCCAGGATGTAATCTAGATTGATTTCCTGCGATTTGAGCAGGTCCACTTCAAAGACCACATCATCCCAATCGATGGTGGATTTTTCCTTTTCTGCGCCCGCTTTTTCCCGGCGCAGCCAATCACGCACATCGTTATAGGTTGAGCGGTAATCCTGGATTTTCCGCTCCGCCGGCATTTTGATCGCTTGCAGTGCGGCAAGATCTTCATCGCTCAAATAATGCTGTGCCTTGAACGCCTCAATTGCCGCCGAATCGTTCATGTCCAAGCTTTGCAAGGCCTTCAGACTGGCGAATTCATCGTAGTTCTGGAGCACGTTCTCCACGCGCAAGTACTCGCCAAACAGCTTGGTAAAGGCCTTTTTATCAGACTCTTTTTCAATCGCTGCAGGATTGGGGAAGCGCTGCTCCAGCTCTGTAACGACCTCAACGAAACCACGCCGCGCCTCGCCCGTTAGCACATCGGTAAAGCCCTCCATGTACTCCTTGTAGCTCTTCTCCAGCACCACGTTTCGGGTATTGCTGTTGCCGAACAAGGTGATGGCATCGATGGTCGCCTGTTCCAGATCGCGGAAAGTCACGATATTGCCAAAGGTCTTGGTCGCATCAAAAATCCGGTTGGTGCGCGAATAGGCCTGTATCAGGCCGTGGTAGCGCAGGTTCTTGTCGACGAACAGCGTGTTGAGCGTGGGCGCATCGAAGCCGGTGAGGAACATGCCCACCACGATCAACAGGTCAATTTCCCTGGCTTTGACTTGCTTAGCCAGGTCGCGGTAGTAGTTCTGAAAGCCGTTGCTGTCGACGCTGAAGTTGGTTTTGAACAGCCCGTTGTAGTCCGCAATAGCCGCATTCAAAAACTCCTTGGCGCTGCTGTTCATGGCAGAAACATCGAAGCTTTCGTCCTCGATCTCACCGACCGCATCCTGCTCCTCATTGGCCGCGAACGAGAAGATAGTGGCCACCCTCAAAGGCTTGTCACTGCCCTTCTGTAACGTCCTGAAAGACTCGTAGTACAGCTTGGCAGCGTCCACGCTGCTGACCGCGAACATGGCGTTGAAGCCCTTATTTCCCGCGTGCAGGCGGTGAGTTTTCTGCCGGTAGCTGTTCAGAATGTACTGCGTGATCTCTCGGATACGCTCGGGGTGCAGCAACGCCTGCTTGTTTTCAGCCGCGCTGAGTTTTTTCTCATCCTGCTCGGTTTCAATGGCCTTGAACTGCGGCCGCACATCGTTGTAATCGACCTTAAACTTGAGCACCTTTTGGTCGCGAATCGCATCGGTGATCACGTACGAGTGCAATTCACGGCCAAACACGCCTGCCGTATCTTCCGCACCTAAGGCGTTATGGCCTGCAAAGATCGGCGTGCCGGTAAAGCCGAACTGATAAAACTTCTTGAACTTCTTCTTCAGGTTCTTCTGCGCTTCACCAAACTGGCTACGGTGGCACTCGTCGAAAATGAACACCACCTGTTTCCCGTAAATGGGCAGGTCGGGCTCGCTCTTCATGAGGTTGTTGAGCTTCTGGATGGTGGTGACGATGATCTTGTTGTCGTCCTTGTCCAGGTTACGCTTCAGGCCCGCCGTGCTGTCCGAACCATTCACGCTTTCCGGGGAAAAGCGCTGGTATTCCTTCATGGTCTGGTAATCCAGATCCTTGCGGTCCACCACGAAGAACACCTTGTCGACAAACGCCAGCTCAGTGGCCAGACGAGCCGCCTTGAAGCTGGTCAGCGTCTTGCCGGAGCCTGTGGTGTGCCAGATGAAGCCGCCACCTTCGCGCTTGCTCCAGTTCTTGGCCTGATACGCGCAGTTGATCGTCCACAAAATGCGTTCTGTGGCGGCAATCTGGTACGGGCGCATCACCAGCAGTGTGTTGCTGGTATCGAAAACCGAATAGCGCAGCAGCACCTTCAGCAAGGTGTCTTTCTGGAAGAAGGTGGCGGTAAAGTCTTTCAGATCTTTGATCAGGCTGTTATCGGCCCTCGCCCAGTTCATGGTGAAGTCGAAGCTGTTCTTGTTGCGCTGAGTGGTGTTGGCAAAGTAACGGCTGTCGGTGCCGTTGGAGATCACGACTAGCTGCAGGTATTTGAACAAGGAATGCTCACTATTCAAGCTCTCCTTGCTGTAGCGGTGCACCTGATTGAAGGCCTCACGAATCGCCACACCACGCTTCTTCAATTCCACCTGCACCAGGGGCAAGCCATTGATCAGAATCGTCACGTCGTAGCGATTGGCGTGGCTGCCCTTTTGCTCAAACTGCTTGATCACCTGCATCTTGTTGCGCAGAACGTTTTTCTTGTCCAGCAGGTAGATGTTCTGGATACGGCCATCGTCAAAGACGAAGTCATGAATGTAGTCGTCATGGATCTTGCGGGTTTTCTCATTGAGGCCATCACTGGACTTGTCCAGCCAGCTCTCAACAAAGCGCTGCCACTCACTGTCGGAAAACTGCGCGTTATTAAGCGTTTGCAGCTGCATGCGCACATTGACCAGCAGGGCTTGGGGCGTGTTCAGGCCGGGCAGGTATTCATAACCCTGATTGACCAGATCCTCAATAAACTCACGCTCCAAATCGGCTTCGCTCTGATAGCTTTCGGCTACCTGCGATTCCTTTGTGTACTGGTCCAGAACGATGAAGCTTTTCGATTCGGCGATGGTCGTGTAATCGCTCATTCTTGCGCGTCCCTTTTCTGCAACAGCTTTTTCACGTCGCGGTCGAAATCAGATTCGATGCGCTGCTGTGTATTGAACTTTTCATACTCGGCGAGGGTTTTCTGTTCCGCCTGCTGGCGCACACCGTGCCGTAGCCGCTTCTGCGTCAGCCAAATATTCTCATTGCTGAGCAATACCTCTACCTTTATAGCGCGCCATTAGACGCGGTGTAGAGCAGAACTCAGTGGTTTGATCGCGCAATGTAAGGTTGTACTTGGACATGGTCGTTCTCTCGTGTTGTAGCACGCAGGGTGCGTACATTCACCTAAGCGCGTGGGCGCTGCTTGATGGCTACCAGCGTCGGTGGTAATCACTGGGAATGATGGCGGTCCTGCCTTCATACGCCCTCTTGCTTCCAAAAGCCGTATTTGTCTTTCAAATTATCGAGCAACAACTTGACCATGGCTTTTTCTGCTGGAGTGGGTTCTGCAACGGCCTCATTAGACAACGTGCTATGGCTTGTAAAATTCATGACCCTGCCCAGATAGAGCTGCTTGTCATCAGGCAAGAGCTCCGACCAATTGGGATACCCCAAAAAGCTGGAAGTTTTTTCGTAGAGATTGCGCAGCAAAGTGAAGTGATACCTTTCAACTTTGTTTTCAGCAATCGCCTGCTCTATCGTTTGCTTCAAATGTAGATGATAGGAAAAGCTCTTGTTAGAGTCGCCGGGCTTTTCAGTGAGAGCATAAGTTCCATCATCAAGATGCTCTAGCAAATAGCAGACCTTATTTTTCAGCTCATTGAATAATACGTTGTAGAACAACGGGCTGTGCGTCGTAACAATAAACTTCAGGTCGGATCGACTGGATTTGATCAACCCGCCTAAGTTGACCGCCAATTCGATCAAATGGTTGTCGTCAAGAGAGCTGACCGGATCATCAATAAAGACGTATTCCAAGCGGTCAAACTGGTTGGTCTCCCGGCCTTCAGGCTCGGCGAAATTTAGAATCGTGATTACTTGATCCAACAGGGCATAAAAGACACTCCATACGAAATTACTTTCCTCCCCCTTGGATATCTTGATATAGCCAGATCGTTCGTTATCGCCACGCCCAGAGAAAAGCTTACCTCTGTGAAGTCTTCACTAAAATGTGGCGTTAGTTTGTCATTCGCATAGCGCTGGAAATACTTGACAATGTTTCCGTCCTGCCCCAAATCTTTAAGTAGCGCGAGCAACCAATCCGTGTATGAATTCGGTTGAATCTTCAGCTTGGGCTCTGCATCTCCCGCCAAATCGTTATCCCAAAAGAACAAGTCTTCGGTAAACGCATTGTAATAAAGAATTTTGTTACGAGATAACTCAAGCTGATCTGCCTCACCAGCTCCGTCTCCGCCATCGCCCTTCGGTGCAATTAGCTGCTTTAACTCACGCGACAGGCGTGTTTTGCCCGTACCGTTAAAGGCATAGATAAGCTGCACCTTGGGCACAGGTTTAGCCTCTTCTATCACCTTCGTCTTTTCAGGAACGGTTTTTTGAACCGTTTTAGGGGTGCTCAACTGTTGAGCTATTTCCGATAGCGTCTTGCCCATATTACGCCGCTACCTCTTCTGGCCTGGGGAAACTCAAAAGTAAGTCGCGATAATACGCGTATTGTTTTTGGCGCAAAGCAATTTCGCACGGCAAGCCTTTGCTGACGGAGTTTGTCAACACGTATAATTTATCGAGGATAGCGACGATGCGGGCTTGTTCTGCAAGGGATTTATCCAGATCATCTGGATACGGAACAGGGATTTTAATCTTTGAAAATCCATTAACCAGCAATGTATTCACTTTGGTTCTGGCTATATATTTCGCCTTCTCGGCAACGAACGATGTCGCTTGCATGCAATAGGAAACAAACTTCGGATTCATTGAATGCCGAAAAGCATAGCAATGGTCGTGAATAGCGACCTTTTCATCTCCGAGCCATGCCACTGCCTTACCAACATCATCAACAGTCTCACCCACGTCAGTTATCACTACATCGCCCGGCTCTGCATAGCGCAGTGACCCAGCCATATTGTTTCTGACCTGAGAAAAAGCTTGTGTCGTAAAAACGCCGTAACGCGTGTATATTTCGCCGTAATGGATAACGCTGATTCCGTCTTCCACATAGTCAGCCTTGGTAAAACGCTTGCCACGGATAAACTCACCAACTTCGCACAGCGCCTTCCATTCTACATTCCTATTTTTAAAGCTCAACAGTTGGTCACGGTAATAGTTGTATTGCTTTTTTCGCGCGGTCAGCTCGGCGGTCAGCTCGGCGGTCATCTCAGTAAAAATATCCAGTATACGAACGATTTCGGCCTGGATTTCAAGCGATTTCTTGGGATTTTCTGGGCAAGGGATCGGGATTTTTTTGCATGCATAATTACTGATCCACTGGCGTTTGTGGTCGCCATCAACCAGTTCGCTTGGCAATGTGTTAAGCCAGAAGTAAATATATTTAATTAACGTCTTACCTTCGTCACTTGAGGTAATCATCTTCATGGCCGATGATTTGGCTTTGAAATCAAAGTCCACCCATTTATTAGCGGTCGTAAAGTCATCAAATATTATTACAGGCGTTTCAGATGCCTTATAGATACCGTGAGCCTCGTCCGTGTAGCCGAGTACAAAGGTTTTTCCAGCAGTCAGAACGGGGGTTTCAAAGTCGTCGCTGTAGTTCTTTGTTGCTACTAAATACTTAGTTGGTTGTTCATATTTCGTAACGTCACCAAGTGGTAGCCACTCCACCACTACACCATCCAGCAGCCTCTCCAAAAAGCTCACGCCGCTCATACCCCCAACTCCTCACCTTCAATCTCCGCAACGATGGCATCAATCTCGGCCCGCAGTTGATCGATCCTAGCAACCGTGGTTTTCAGGTCGGCATTGAGCTGAGCGATATTCACCACGTCACGGGTGTCCTTGGCATCGATATAGCTGCTAACGGACAGGTTGTAGTCGTTGGCAGCTACCTTCTCCAAAGGAACGGATTGGGCAAAGTGATCCACATTCGCCTTGCTGTCGAACACCTGCATGATCTGCTCGATATGCCTGTCCAGCAGCACGTTGTTGTTGGCTTCTTTCTTGAGCAGACCGCTGGCGTCGATAAATTGAGTGGTGGTGTCCGTCTTGTGTTTGGACAGCACCAGAATATTCACGGCGATGGAGGTGCCATAAAATAGGTTGGGGGCAAGCGAAATCACGCTTTCCACATAGTTGTTGTCCACTAAGTATTGGCGGATCTTCTGCTCGGCTCCGCCCCGGTAGAAAATGCCGGGGAAGCAGACGATGGCAGCGCGACCTTTGGCCGAGAGGTAGCTGAGGGCGTGCAGCACAAAAGCAAAGTCGGCCTTGGACTTCGGCGCAAGCACGCCGGCCGGGGCAAAGCGGTCGTCGTTGATCAGGGTGGGGTCGTCCATGCCCTTCCACTTCACCGAGTAGGGCGGGTTGGAGACGATGGCATCGAAAGGTTTATCATCGCCAAAGTGTGGCTCGGCTAGGGTGTCGCCTAGCTGGATGTTGAATTTGTCGTAGTTGACGTTGTGAAGGAACATGTTCATCCGCGCCAGGTTATACGTGGTGTGGTTGAGTTCCTGACCGAAAAAACCGTCTTCGATGATGTGTTCATCAAAGTGCCTCTTGGCTTGCAGCAGCAGCGAGCCCGAGCCGCAAGCGGGATCGTAGATCTTGTTGATACTGGTTTGCTTGTGCATGGCGAGCTGGGCGATCAGCTTGGAGACCTGCTGCGGAGTGAAGAACTCACCGCCCGATTTGCCGGCATTGGCGGCGTAGTTGGAGATGAGGAATTCGTAAGCGTCGCCAAACAGGTCGATGTGGCTTTCGTCAAAGGTGCCAAAATCCAACCCGGCTACGCCTTTGAGCACGTCAGCGAGGCGCGCATTCTTGTCCTTGACGGTATTGCCCAAGCGGTTGCTGGTGGTGTCGAAGTCGGCAAACAGGCCTTTGATATCGCGTTCGGAGGGGTAGCCATTGGCGGACGCTTCAATGTCTTTAAAGATGTTAGCCAGGTCGGTGTTCAGGCTTTCGTTGGTATTGGCGCTGGCGACGACATTGGCAAACATCTGGCTGGGGTAGATGAAGTAACCCTTCGTCCTTATGGCATCGTCTTTGACTGCCGCGATATTCTTGTCGCCATTATCCATGGCTGCGTAATCGACTGACTCATCGCCGCCCGTCATGTAATCAGCGAAGTTTTCGCTGATGAAGCGGTAGAACAGGGTGCCGAGCACGTATTGCTTGAAGTCCCAGCCATCGACGGCGCCACGGACATCGTTGGCAATGGCCCATATCTGGCGCTGCAGAGCGGCGCGTTGTTGGGTGCTGGTCATGCGGTTTCCCTGTTGATTTTCTAGGATTTAGTCGTTTATTGGATGTCGTTAAGGCGCTTGCTGTGTGATCCGGAGCTGTGGCAGCAGCGGTGTCTATGCTGGTTTCAGCTCAAGCAGGTCGCCTACTTGACATTCAAACATTAGGCACAGTTTCTCAATGGCTTCCAGATCCACTTTCTGCGCTGTTTCTTTGTAGAGCAGGGTCACCGTGGCGCGGCTGAGCCCCGTTTCTCTGGCTACGTCAGCAATACGCATTTTGTGCTCGCCCATCATGCGGGCGAGATGGCAGCGGATCATGGCTGTGCCCCTGGAAATTAGTCTTCTCGTGAACCCCGAGGGTAACACGGTGGCTTTTCTTAGCGTGACATTTTGCTAGTCAAACTAAAATTTTGCAGCCAAAACTAACTTCTTATCGGCTTTGGGTTTGCCTGGAGACCAGTGCGAGATCGAGTCCAAGCAGGAGATCCGCCCAGCCACTATTCGGCAAGCACCTTCGTGGGTTATCCCCTAAGCCAGCACGCTGAGGTAGGAAAACAACTCAAGCAGCGATAAATGCTTAAGCTGTTTTTCAGAGCGGACAATCAGCTCATCAAAAGGCTTGAGTTGATCCAATAAACGGTCGCAAACACCGAAGAAAACTTGCCACTCATCCCCTGCGAGCAACGCACGCATGGCAAGCCAGAGCGGCGACTCCGTACGCTCAAACAGCTTCGCGTAGCGAATCGCCCATCTGAGGGTTTCCGGGTTATGACTAGCGAGGTGTAACGGTAGCTCGACACTGACTGCTTTTTCGAAATGCAGCACCCGGCTGGGGGCCAAGCTGGCGAGTTCGGATTGCCATAATTGATATTTGGAATGCTGACACTAAAGGAGAAGGCGTAGGGAGTCGAATCTCTTCGCAAAGAATGATTTAGGCACAAGGCAAAGGACAGTGCATTCGAGTTCGAAGACAAAAAGGAAGGTGCCAAACGCAGCGCATGCGCTTGGGAGCAGCTGGAGAAAGACAACCGCCTTTGGTCTCAGCGAGACACCCCCATTACAAATTACAAAGAGCTACTCATGTTTTTCGATGGAGAAAGGCTGCTCGGGCGTAACGAGCAAAAGGCGATCATCAATGAGATAAAAAAGAGATGGAATCGCAAGCAGCTCGACGCGCGCAATCCAGACAAGAAAATCCAGACAAGAAACAGCTCACGTAATAATCCCGATAGCGGTGATCGCCCAGCTGGGTGAATGGGCCGCAAGGCACAAACTGAAGCGACCGCAAGTCATAGTGCGGCTGATATCCGGTGAATTCGAAGCAGGGATACACCTTGATTATTAGCCAGCACCCCATGAGCCTCCTTTTGCTGATAGGTGACGGGCTCACATCACCCGACACTGCCCTGACGCAACAGCATCAAAACTCTGTATTCCAAACAGTATTCCAGGCGAACTCCACAACCTAAAGATATGATTTATATCAGTTAGTTACATGATTGGTTCAAATTACCCCGGCACAGCGCCGCGTTCTCGGTGCACTGTGCTATCTGAAGCTGGCATTTTCAGCAGATGCGCCATCAAGGCGTGACACTCTGATGAGGCATCAACCGGTGCCCCCCTTGAAACCAGTCCCCTCGTACCTCTCACGAAACCGCCACGGCACGTACTATTTCTGGATAGTCATCCCCGCATCAATACGAGCAGCCGTTAAGGGCAACCGCGAAATTTGGCGGTCACTAAAAACCGACAGCCAAAAGCCAGCTCTAAACCATACAATTTGACCACACCACGAGAGTCGACACCCGGCTGCATACATTGATATGGATCAACTTTGGCACTTCGATGTGCTGTATGTTGAAAACATAAAACCCGTTAATCAGTACCGGAGATTCTCCATGTTCTGGTTTCGCCATTGTCAACCAGCGTTCATACGCCTCGCCATCGTGCTGTGGGTGTTAGCGTTTGGTCTGGCAGCGACCCAGGGATGTCTGGTACAGCCCAGCCACAATCCGGCTACAACTCATGTTTCGCTGAACACCGCGCAAGATCACGATAGCCACGAAGCCCATACCCTCGGTTGCCTTCAGCACTGCGCCGATGCGGCGATAGCTGTAAGCCCTTCGCTCCATCTTCAAATATTTGACCTGTTCAGTTGGACGTTTCTGTTCCTGATCCCTGCGTTGCTGATTTTGTATCCCGCCACCCCCTCCGCTTTTGCCTTTCTTGCATTACAGCGCCCTGTACCGGCCAGCCCGCCTGCCCGCCTGATTTTCGTCCGTTTCAACGATTAATCCGACCTTCTGCGCGCCGATCTTCGGCGCACTGTCTGACTGCGCCAACCCGGTGCGGCTTGGTATTACCTGAGTTGTCCTCACCCTTTGGAGATTGCCATGAATGCCTCATTGAAATTTATCCTCGCCACTCTGCTCGTGAGCAGCCCACTCATGGCCTCGGCAGTCGATGAGCATCACCCGGAGCAGACGCCGACCGCTCCCGCCCAGACAGGCGAAGCAGCTACGCCGATGCAAAACAATGTCATGACCGAGCAAATGCAAAAAATGCAGGCTGCACACGACAAGGCAGCCGCCGCCAAGACCCCTGCCGAGCGACACGCCGCCATGCAGGAGAGCATGAAGACGATGAAGGACAGCATGGCCATGATGCATATGAACTGTCCTGGCATGGGCATGGCCGGCAACAAAGACGGCATGGGGATGGGAATGATGAACATGATGATGAGAATGATGGATCAGCAATCGAGCATGATGAAGCTGCCGATGAGCAAGTGACGCGTACAAGCCTGTAGGCGATGCCGCGACGGTTTTACCTTAGCCAATAAGCCAAGGACAAAACCGCCGCCCGTTGCATCTGTACAACGCGTCACTAAAAAGCACTCCCTCAGGAGTACAGAATCATGATGAATTCACCACGTTCCGCTAACAGGTCTCCAACATTTTGGAGGAGCAAACCCGGCATAGCGCTGGGCATGCTGCTGGTGATCGTGCTGTTCTATCTGGCAAGAGAACACTACGGCCATGTGCTGGGCTTGCTGCCATACATGATTTTGCTGTTGTGCCCGCTGATGCATTTTTTCGGCCACCGCCACGGTGGTCACAGTCATCACGGCGAAACCTCAGCCTCAACCAATGATGCGAACAGGAGTTAGCTCATGCACCCCCGTGAGGTTCGTCAAGCGCACGGCCCAATACAGAACTCTGCCCCTCAATTCACCGGTTCCCATGACCCGGTATGTGGCATGACCGTCAGCAACGACAGCCCGTTCAGCACGGATTATGAGGGGCAAAACTACCGGTTCTGCAGCCAGAAATGCCAAACGACCTTCAGGGCAGCGCCCGAGCGTTATCGAATATCTCAACTGAAAACTGGACAAGTCCATCAGACAACAGCTGCACCAGTAACGGGTGCCGCTGAATACACATGTCCCATGCATCCGGAAATTCGACAGATCGGCCCCGGCGTCTGCCCTAAGTGCGGCATGACCTTAGAACCGGTGATCCCCGAATTGGAGGAAGAAGAGAACTTAGAACTCAAGGACTTCACTCAGCGCTTTTGGCGGACATTGCCACTGACAATAATCGTCACTGTTTTAGCCATGGGCGGCCATGCCTTGGTGCTGTTTCACGGCCCCACGCAAAACTGGATCGAGTTGGGACTGGCCACACCCGTGGTGCTTTGGGCTGGCTGGCCGTTTTATGTGCGCGGCGTGCGCTCGGTGATTCAGCGAAGTCCGAACATGTGGACGCTGATCGCCCTCGGCACGGCGGCGGCCTTTCTTTACAGCGTTGTGGCCACCCTGGCCCCCGATGTATTCCCCAGTAACTTCATGATGGAGGGCCGCATCGGGGTGTACTTTGAAGCGGCGGCTGTGATCATCTCACTGACCCTTCTCGGCCAGATGCTCGAGTTCAAGGCTCGCTCGCAAACCTCGGCTGCCGTCAAGTCGCTGCTTGGACTGGCACCCAAAACTGCCCGACGGATCAATGCCGACGGCACGGAAGAAGACATCCCTCTGACACACGTACACAGCGGCGATACGTTACGTGTGCGACCGGGCGAAAAAGTGCCTGTCGACGGTCAGGTGTTGCAAGGCGAAAGCGCTGTAGATGAGTCGATGCTCACCGGCGAACCGATACCGATCATGAAGAGGGCCGGCGACGCACTGATTGGCGCCACTCTCAACATCCACGGCAGTCTGGTGATGCAGGCGCAGAAGATCGGGTCGGCGACCCTGCTCGCACAGATTGTGCAGATGGTTGTGCAGGCACAACGCTCAAAAGCGCCGATGCAACGGCTGGCAGACGTGATTGCCAGTTACTTCGTGATTGTGGTGATTACTATCGCCGCGCTGACTCTACTCGGTTGGGGGCTGTGGGGGCCCGAGCCAAGTTGGGTGTTCGGACTGATCAACGCTGTCGCGGTCATGATCATCGCCTGTCCCTGTGCCCTTGGCCTAGCGACTCCGATGTCAGTCATGGTCGCCACAGGGAAAGCTGCTGGCAGCGGCGTATTGTTTCGCGATGCAAGCGCCATCGAAAACCTGCGCAAGATAGACACCTTGATAGTCGACAAAACCGGCACCCTCACTGAAGGTCGACCAGCGTTCCATAGCGTCGAGGCCGTGCCCGGATTTACTCAGGATGAAGTGCTGCGGTTGGCCGCAAGTCTCGATCAGGGCAGTGAGCATCCATTGGCCCACGCCATCGTCGAGCAGGCCCGCGCCGCAGGGTTGAAACTGGTGACACCTGAAACCTTCGAGTCAGCCTCAGGTATTGGTGTAAGCGGTCAGGTCGAGGGTCGCCGCCTGATGCTAGGCAATACCGCGTTGATGCAGGAGGCGGGCGTTTCCACCGAAATCTTGCAAGTACATGCCGAGAAGTTACGCGGCGACGGTACGAGCATCATGTACCTGGCAGTCAATGGCGCCCTGGCGGGTTTGCTGGCTGTTGCTGACCCCATCAAACCCACCACGAAACTGGCCGTCGAGCGTCTGCAGGCGGATGGCGTCAAGGTCATCATGGCCACTGGCGACGGTCTTACGACTGCTCGCTCGGTAGCTCGCCAGTTGGGCATCGAGGAGGTGCATGGCGAGGTCAAACCGCAAGATAAAGAACGTCTGGTGGCATCTCTGCAACAAGCCGGACACCGCGTGGCGATGGCCGGCGACGGCATTAATGATGCCCCCGCATTGGCTCGCGCTGATGTAGGTATCGCCATGGGCACTGGCACTGACGTGGCGATGAACAGCGCTCAGGTCACCCTGGTCAAGGGCGATCTGCTCGGCATCCTGCGTGCTCGCAGCCTGTCAGTAGCAACGGTGAGAAATATGCACCAAAACCTGACCTTCGCCTTCCTTTACAACGCCATGGGCATCCCACTAGCCGCCGGCTTGTTCTTCCCTCTTACCGGCCACCTTCTGTCACCACTCATTGCCGCACTGGCCATGAGCGTGAGCTCGGCGTCGGTGGTATTCAACGCCTTGCGTCTGCGCCAGGCTTCCATTGATTGAGTGAAAACGACCGCTTGACCTTGCCATGGCAGCAAGGTTGAGGATAAGCCAACGCCGCAGAAAAGCCTTATGCGTCAGTCTTTCCATGATCAACTTTATTGTGAGGAGTCGCCCATGAAAACTGTTGAACTGCAAGTCCAAGGCATGAGCTGTGGTTCATGTGTCAAACATGTCACCGAAGCACTGCACCCACTTGAAGGCGTCAGTGACGTAACAGTGGATCTACAAGCCGGACGGGTGAAGGTCAGCGGCGATTCGGACAGCCATGCGCTGCTTACAGCCCTGGAGGACGCGGGCTATCCAGCACAGCTGGCGACAGTGGAAAGCGTAGCGAGTAAGAAAACCTCGGGCTGTGGCGGGAACGGCGGCGGTTGCTGCTGCCGGTAAGCATTATGTTTAAACTGGAGCCCCCCCATGAATACCAGTCTGCGTATCGCTGTGTTTACGACACTAGGCGTATAGACATGCAACGCGCGCTGGTCGGATGCTCTCACGGTTATCATCCCGGTCACCTCAGGACCCATACGCGGTGCTTCGGCGAAGCTTGGCCTCAGCTGCTAACCACGAAGGGCTAAAGGCGAACTTCGAGCAGCGCCTGAAGCCGCTGCTCTATACCGCGGATAAGCCGGATTTCCAACGCTGCTATAGCGCTTTCGCTACCGTCGCAGAGCGGCTGCTGAATCACACTGCCTGACGTTTTATTTCCCGCTGATGGCTCTGCCACCGCGGGCAATCGTTATTCCGGGTAGCTAGATGCGGGATAAGGGCCGGGAAACTCACCTTCCTCGCATGTCAACGACGCTTCGCCTTCGCCAAATCAGCAATCAAAAAATCCCTGAACGCAGAAACCGCCGCCGGTAAATTGCGTCCCGCCATGCTCTGCAGTTCGATGCGCCGTGCCTGCATGCCTTCATCGAGGATCGGCAAGCATTGCAACTGCTTGTCCGCTACCTGTTTGTGCAAGGTCATTTCGCTGGCCAGGCTAATCACGCCTTCTTCGCGGACGAAGCTATAAAGTGCGGCAACGTAATTAGTGGTCAAGACCGGGTCGAACAACAACCCCTGTACACCGCAACAGATATCGAACAGTTGCCGTATCGTGGTATCGGCCTTCGGCAACGCGATGGGCCAGGGTTGCAACTCGGCGAGGCTGACCGCTTCACGCCCGGCCAAGGGATGCGAATTGGAGACCACGGCAAAAATAGCCCCGCTTAGGAAATGTTCGACCTTGACTTCCTTTTGCGGCGTCAGACTGAAGGTCATCGCCAGATCGGCTTCTCCGGAACGAACCTTCTCCGTCGCCTCAGCAGGCGCACAGACCTCCAGCGTGAAATGAATGCCCTGATACTCACGCCTGAACGCGCTAATGTTCCTGGGCATGTATTCCAGGGCAAAACCTTCCGAGCAGGCGACATGCACATGTCCCCGTTGCAAGCCGTGCAGCTCGGTAATTTCCAGCACCACCTGCTCGGCCTCAAGTTGCGATTTGCGCGCATAAGCCGCCAGTCTCGTCCCTGCCTCGCTGAGCACCATGCCTCGGGCGCGACGCTCAAACAGGCTGGCATCCAGGGCCAACTCCAGCTTGGAAATCTGTCGGCTTACCGCTGACGCTGCAACATTGAGCCGCACCGACGCTTCGCTGATCGATCCGCACCGCGCGACTTCCAGAAAATAGCGCAACGCCGTGGATTGCACGCCATACAGCTGCATCGGAGCCCCCGAGGGTTGCCTTTTCGGCAAAGCAAGTATCGAAAGATTGTACTTGTGGCATTGATAGCCTTTCCCTACATTCGTGTCCAGACCAAAAAAAACTACGCCTGAGCTTCTCCTCCTCGTTTACCGCATTTGCGATTCGCTGCCCTTTGATTCAACCACTCTCGCCAACGGAGACGACGGCATGGGCATCAAAGGTTTCGCCTGCAGTTTTGCGCTGATGGGCCTCATCAGCAGTTTTCCGGCTCATGCCGGTAAAGCCAACGACACCCTGGTTTACGCTTCCGACAGCGAGCCTGAAAACGTCAGCCCCTATCACAACGATTTACGCGAAGGGGTGATTCTCGGCCGGCTGATCTGGGACAACCTGATCTACCGCGATCCTGAAAGCAGCGAATACAAACCCATGCTGGCCACCAGCTGGAAACAGGTCGACGACACCACCATCGACTTTGAGCTGCGCAAAGGCGTCAAATTTCACAACGGCGACGCCTTCACCGCCGACGACGTGGTGTTCACCCTCAACTACGTGGTATCGCCCGAAGCGAAAGTCGTTACCGTGCAAAACGTCGACTGGATCAAAAGCGCGGAAAAGACCGGTGACTACAGCGTCCGTCTTCATCTGAAAAAAGCTTTTCCCGCGGCACTGGAATACCTGTCCAACGCCGTACCGATGTTCCCCAAAACGTATTTCGAGAAAGTCGGCCTGGCTGAATTCAGTCGTAAACCGATTGGCACCGGTCCCTATAAAGCGGTGTCAGTAGTGGCGGGCGAAGGCGTGACCATGGCGCTCAATAAGGACTACTTCAAGGACAGCCCACAAGGCCAACCGCATATCGGCCACCTCAAGTTCCGGGTGATCCCTGATGCGGAAACCCGTCTGGCCGAACTGATGACCGGCGGTGTCGACTGGACCTGGCGCGTCGCACCGGACCAGGCAGTCAACCTCAAGAGCATGCCGAACCTGACCGTGGCCAGCGGCGAAACCATGCGCATCGGTTTCCTGATCCTCGATGCTCGTGGCACCTCGACTGAAAACTCCCCGATGAAAAACCTTAAGGTGCGTCAGGCCATCAACCACGCTATCAACCGCGATGCACTGGCCTCACAACTGGTGGGCGGCGAAGCCAAACCCTTGCAAGTCGCCTGCTATCCGGGGCAGTTCGGTTGCGACACCACGGCAGCCACGGTCTACAACTATGACCCGGTCAAGGCCAAGGCGCTGCTCGCTGAAGCCGGTTATCCGAATGGCTTTGAGACAGAAATCTTCGCTTACCGCGACCGTGATTATGTCGAAGCGATCATCGGCAACCTGCGTGCCGTGGGCATCAACGCCAAGCTGCGCTACTTGAAGTACGCCGCCCTGCGCGATCAGCAACGTGGCGGCAAAGTGCCGATCTCGTTCCAGGCCTGGGGTTCGTTCTCGATTCTCGACACCTCGGCGTCCGCTGGGACCTGGTTCAAAGGCAACCCGGACGACAACATCAAGGATCCGCAAGTCCAGGGCTGGTTGCAGACCGCCGACAACGCCCTCGACCCGCAAGTGCGCAAGGACAACTACCGCAAGGCGTTGCAGCGCATCAGCGAGCAGGCCTATTGGGCGCCGCTGTTCAATTACTCGATGAACTACGCCTATACCTCCGACCTGGCGTTCACGCCCTACCCGGATGAGCTACCGCGTTTCGTTCTGTCCAGCTGGAAGTAATCGACAGGTGCCGTGACGCGCGGTGTTAACCGTGCTACGGCAAGTCCCCCACACCTATCAGCCAATGGATACGAGGAAACTTGCCATGCTTGGATTCCTTCTGCGCCGTCTGGGTATCGCATTTTGCGTTGCAATTACCGTGTCGGTGATCAGTTTTTCTCTTTTGCATCTGTCCGGCGACCTGGCCACGGCCATTGGCGGACCGGAAGCCAGCAGCGAACAGATCGAACAGATCCGCGTGCAGTACGGTTTGGACAAACCGCTGCCGACCCAGTACTTCAACTGGCTGGGCGATTTGCTGCGGTTGGATCTGGGCGACTCTTTTTTCTTTCAGGAATCGGTCTACAACCTGATCGTCAACCGCCTGCCAATCACCCTCGGGCTGGGGGCGATGGCATTGGGCATTGCGCTACTGGTGGCGATTCCGCTTGGGGTGCTGGCCGCCGTCAAACGCGACACCTGGATTGACCGCCTGGCGTTGAGCATTGCCGTCCTGGGTCAGGCAATGCCAAGTTTCTGGTTTGCGCTGATGCTGATCGTGGTGTTTGCGGTGACGCTCAAGTGGCTGCCAGTGTCCGGTAACTCGACCCTGCTGCACTTCGTCATGCCGGCCATTGCCTTGGGCTACTACGCGACTCCGGCAATCATGCGCCTGACCCGCGCAGGCATGCTTGATGTGCTCAGCTCCGATTACATCCGCACCGCCCGCGCCAAGGGTCTGCGCCCTGCCCGCGTGTTGTTCAAGCATGCACTGCGCAACGCCTTGATTCCGGTCGTCGCGCTGGCGGCGGTGGAGTTCGGCTTCATGCTCGGCGGCTCGGTGGTGATCGAAACCGTGTTCTCCCTGCAAGGCATCGGACAACTCGCCTGGGACGCTATCGCCCGTGACGACTTTCCGGTGGTACAGGCCGTGGTCCTGCTGATTGCGGTGATCTACATCATCCTCACCTTGCTGGCCGATGTGCTCAACGCACTGCTCGACCCGCGCATTCGCGTGCGCTAGGAGGCTTACATGAGCACCCCCACGACCCTCGCGATCAATGACTACCTGCCACCACCGAGCAGCCTGAGCCGAGTAATTGGCAAGAGCTTTCGTCATCGTGGTTTCGCCATCGGCGCGGTGTTGTTGCTGATCATCTTCGCTGGCGCACTGTTCGCCCCATGGCTGGCACCTTACGACCCTTATGCGCAAGACGTGATGCTGCGCATGAAACCGCCGGTATGGATGGCTAACGGCACCTGGGAATACGTCCTCGGCACCGACAAGCTGGGCCGCGACTACCTGTCGCGACTGCTCTACGGCGCACGTATTTCGCTGTTCATCGGCATTGCCGCGGCGCTGATTTCCGGCTTTATAGGTACCGTCATGGGGCTGTTGGCGGGTTACTACGGCGGCAAGGTTGATGCCTTCATCAGTTACCTGATCACCACCCGGCTGGC
This sequence comes from Pseudomonas hefeiensis, assembly GCF_030687835.1. Taxonomy (NCBI): domain Bacteria; kingdom Pseudomonadati; phylum Pseudomonadota; class Gammaproteobacteria; order Pseudomonadales; family Pseudomonadaceae; genus Pseudomonas; species Pseudomonas hefeiensis. Next base: position 899,843 of record NZ_CP117449.1, on the reverse strand, counting down.
GATGCCGGTCGTGATGGTCGCGCTGGCCTCAGCCTCGCTGATGGGCGGCTCACTGAAAGTGGTCATCGTGCTGCTCGGCTGCCTGTTATGGGATCGCTTCGCGGTGGTGGTCAGGGCTTCGGTGCAGCAGATTCGCGATGCTGAATATGTGGCGTCGGCCCAGGCTCTTGGCTGCTCGACCCTGCGCATTCTGGTGAGTGAAATTCTGCCCAATCTGGTCGGCGCGCTGATCGTCGTCGCGACGCTGGAAATGGCTCACGCGATCCTGCTGGAGTCGGCGCTGTCGTTCCTCGGGGTGGGCGTGCAACCGCCGACGCCGTCCTGGGGTTTGATGATCGCCGAAGGCAAACCCTACATGTTCTTTTCCCCATGGGTCATCGCCATTCCCGGCGTCGCCCTGATGATTCTGGTGTTGGGCATCAACCTGGTCGGCGATGGCCTGCGCGATCTGATCCTGCCCGACGGCCGTAATTGATAGAGGGAACCTAACATGGCACTACTCCATGTAAAAAACCTGCGCGTGGACATTCCCATGGGCAACAGCCCGACGCCGGATGACATGCTGCATGCCGTGCGCGGTCTGGATTTTGAAGTCGAGCGCGGTGAAATGTTGTGCATCGTTGGCGAATCCGGCTGCGGTAAATCCCTGACCTCGCTGGCGCTGATGGACCTGTTGCCGCGCAAGGCCAAACGCACCGCGTCCCGGCTGACGCTGGACGGTATCGACATGCTGGGCCAGAGCGAACGGCGCATGTGTGACCTGCGCGGCAACCGTCTGGCGATGATCTTCCAGGAACCGATGACCTCGTTGAACCCGGCCTACAGCATTGGCGATCAGCTCAGCGAAGTGCTGACTCAGCATCGTAAGGTGTCACGCAAGGATGCCCTGGCTCGCGCCGCTCAGATGCTGGAGAAAGTCGGTATCAGCAATGCTGCCGAGCGCTTGCGTCAGTATCCGCATCAACTGTCTGGCGGTTTGCGCCAGCGGGTGATCATCGCCATGGCGTTGATGTGTGAACCGGACCTGATCATCGCGGATGAGCCAACCACGGCACTGGACGTGACCATCCAAGCGCAGATATTGCGCTTGATCCGCGACATTCAGAAAGAACTCGGTCTGGCGGTGATCTTCATCACCCACGACCTTGGGCTGGTGGCACGGATCGCCGATCGGGTCGCCGTGATGTATGCCGGGGAAATCGTCGAAACCGCTCCTGCCTTACAACTGTTCGAGAACCCGCAGCATCCGTACACCCGTGGTCTGCTGGCCAGTATTCCTATCCCTGGCCGGACCAAACCGGGTGAGGCGCTGGGTTCGATTCCAGGCCTGGTGCCGAGCCTGGTAGGCGAACAGCAAGGTTGTGCGTTCCGCAATCGCTGCGCTCAGGCGATTCCAGCCTGCGCGCAAAACATCCCCGCAGTCGAACAGGACGGACACATGGCGCGCTGCCTGTTCGCCGCACCGGCCCCGGCACCGATTCGCCTTCAGGAGCGTGCACGGTCATGAAAAAAGACATCGCTTTGGAGCTGTGTGACATCCGTCGTGAGTTTCGGATCAACAAGGGCTTTTTCAAACCCGCCGCCACCCTGAAGGCCGTAGATGGCGTTTCCCTGCGCCTGATGCGTGGCGAGACCCTCGGTCTGGTAGGCGAATCCGGTTGTGGAAAAAGTACCCTGGCAAAGATGCTGCTCGGGCTGTTGCCACCTACCAGCGGCGATGTGCTGGTCAATGGCAAACATCTGGCGGCGACTGATCGCAAGGAAATGTCCCGGCACATTCAGCCGATATTCCAGGACCCGTATTCCTCGCTGAACCCACGCAAGACACTGCGCGAAATCGTTACCCTGCCGCTGATCGTGCATGACATCGGCAGCACCGCCGAGCGGCGTAAGAAGACCGAAGAGATGCTCGATGTGGTCGGTCTGCCCAAACGGGTCATTGACAGCTATCCGAGCCAACTGTCTGGCGGTCAGCGGCAACGGGTGGCCATTGCCCGGGCGTTGATCATGCGCCCTGACGTGTTGATCTGCGACGAACCCACCTCGGCGCTGGACGTTTCGGTGCAGGCGCAGATTCTCAACCTGCTGCAAGACCTCAAGCGCGAATTCGGCCTGACCTATCTGCTGATCAGCCATAACCTGGCGGTCATCGAACACCTCGCCGACCGGGTCGCGGTGATGTATCTGGGGCGCATCGTCGAAGAACGCAGTCGCGAAGCGTTGTTCGCTCAACCCGGCCACCCTTATACCCGCGCCTTGCTGGATTCGGTGCTCACGCCCGATCCGCGCCTGGGCATTCCCGAAATCGGCCTGCACGGGACTTTTCCCAATCCGATGTCACCGCCGTCCGGTTGCGCTTTCCATCCACGCTGCCCGAGCTGCTTCGCACCGTGCAAAACGGCCTACCCGGCCAATGATTCGATTATCGGCGGCAACGTGCGTTGCCACCTTCACGACATTCCTGCCCAAACACTGGAGCTTGTCCACTCATGAGTCGTTCACTGGCCATCAGCAACACCACAGAGCAATTTGACAACGGCGCATTTTTTAACCTGCTCGAACGTAGCGTCGCCTTGCACACCGAAAGCCAGGCAACGGACAGCCAGCCTGAGTTGTACCGCTACCTCAATGACTTCATCACCCCGCATGTCGAGGCGATGGGCTTCAGCGTCAAGATCTATGACAACCCGGTGGCAGAGCGCGGTCCCTTCATGATCGCCACACGCATTGAACATCCAGAACTGCCGACCGTTCTCAGTTACGGCCATGGTGATGTGGTGCGTGGCTATGAAGCGCAATGGCGGGAAGGCCTGTCGCCGTGGCAAGTCACGGTTGAGGGCGATCGCTGGTACGGTCGTGGCACGGCAGATAACAAAGGCCAGCACCTGATCAACCTGACCGCACTGGAGCAAACGCTCAAGGCTCGCGACGGCAAGCTGGGTTTCAACGTCAAACTGCTGCTGGAAATGGGCGAAGAAGAGGGCTCGCCGGGCTTGAATGCATTCTGTGCCGCGCACAGCAAAGAGCTCGCGGCAGATATTTTCATCGCCTCGGACGGCCCGCGCCTGGCGGCATCACGACCGACGATTTTTCTCGGCTCACGCGGGGTGTTCAACTTCGAGTTGGCGGTCAACTTGCGCGAGGGCGCTCATCACTCTGGTAACTGGGGCGGGTTGCTGGCCAACCCCGGCATTATTCTGGCCAATGCCATCGCGAGCATGGTCGATGAACACGGTCGGGTGAAAGTGGCGGGGCTGATGCCCGAGACACTGCCGGAGCCGGTTCGCCAGGCACTGGCCGATATTGACGTGGGTGGCGGGCCGGGCGATCCGGAAATCGACGCCAACTGGGGTAATCCGCAGCTCTCGCTGAGCGAAAAGGTGTTCGGCTGGAACACCCTCGACGTCATCGCCTTCAAGACCGGCAACCCGGACGCCCCCGTGCATGCGATCCCTGGCAAGGCCAACGCCCACTGCCATATCCGCTTCGTGGTGAACAGCGACTACACGACCTTCATCCCGGCTGTGCGCACCCACCTGGACGCTCATGGTTTCAGCAATGTCGAGGTCAGGCAAAGCCGCATCGATGTGATGCATGCCACTCGGCTAGACCCGCAAAGCCCATGGGTCAATTGGGCGCTCAGCTCCCTGACACAGACCACCGGCAAAAAACCTGCGCTGCTGCCAAACCTCGGTGGATCGCTGCCCAACGATGTGTTCGCGGACGTGCTCGGCCTGCCAACATTGTGGGTGCCGCACTCGTACCCGGCCTGCTCACAACATGCGCCGAACGAGCACTTGCTCGCACCGGTGGTCAAGGAAAGCCTGCAAATCATGGCCGGGCTATTCTGGGACCTGGGCAACGACGCGGCACGCCTGACTCAGGAACATCAGTTGCGGGAGCAGGCGCAATGAGCGCCACTCCACAACAGGCGCTGGACTGGCTTGCTGGCCAGCGCCAAGCCATGGAAGCGCTGCTGCAGCGTATCGTCGACACCGACTCCAACAGCTATGACAAGGCGGGCGTCGACGCGGTGGGCGCGCTGCTCGCGGCTGAACTGGAAGCCGACGGTATCCTGCTCAAGCGCCTGCCGGTCGATGGTTTTGGCGACGTGATGCTTGCCCAAGTGCCAGGCGAACCTGGAAAGCCGGTGCTGTTGCTGGGCCATCGCGACACGGTGTTCCCCAAAGGCACCACCACCACTCGCGGCTATAGCCGCGACGCCATCCTCGCCTATGGCCCCGGCGTCGCCGACATGAAAGGCGGCCTGGTGCTCAATTGCTTCGCGCTCAAGGCACTCAAACGCGCCGGTCAGTTGCCCTATCCGGTGCAGGTTCTGTTCACCGGTGACGAAGAAATCGGCTCCGGCAGCGCCAGAGCCCATATCGAAAACGCCGCCCGTGCCGCCCGCGCCGTGCTCAATACCGAACCCGGCCGGGCCAGCGGTAACGTGGTCAGCGCGCGCAAAGGCGGAGCCACATTGATCATCGAAGTCAGCGGCCGCGCGGCGCATGCCGGGGTCAACCATGCCGACGGAGCCAGCGCCATCGAGGCCCTGGCACGCAAGATCGTCAAGCTGCATGCCTTGACCGATTACTCGGCAGGCATCACGACTAATGTGGGCCTGATGTCCGGTGGCACGTCCAGCAACACCGTTGCGCCTAGCGCCTGCGCCCGGCTGGACGTGCGCTTCATCGAACTCAAGCACTGGGATCAGATCTTTAGCGCAATCCAGGCCATCGTCGCAGAAGAAGAACTGATCGGCACCCGCGCCATCCTCAAGGAAGCGACGACCTTTCTACCGATGGAAGCCCATCACAGCGAACGGCTGCTGCACATCTACCAACAAAAAGCGCTGGCGCTGGGTTTCAGCGTCGAAGGCGAGTTCACCGGCGGTTGCGCCGACTCTGGATTCACGGCCAGCCTGGGCATTCCAACCCTGTGTGGCCTCGGGCCGGTGGGTGGCAAGGTCCACACCGATCGTGAATACCTGGAACTGGACACCCTGGTGCCTCGCGCGCAGGCCTTGGTGGCGACTATTCTGGCTGTCGGCGAGAGCAGTTCAGTCGGCACAGCCAACATCATCGCAAACTGATACACCGCTTTCGCGAGCAAGCCCGCTCCCACATGGGGTTGCAGGTGTTCACAACATCTGAACACGACACAAAAAACTGTGGGAGCGGGCTTGCTCGCGAAGGCGTTGGCACATCCAACATCATCACAAACTGATCCACCGCTTTCGCGAGCAAGCCCGCTCCCACAAGGGATTGCGGGTGCCCACAGCATCCGGACTCAACACAAAAAACTGTGGGAGCGAGCCTGCTCGCGATGACGCCGGCACATCCAACATCATCACAAGCTGATCCACCGCTTTCGCGAGCAAGCCCGCTCCCACAAGGGATTGCAGGTGTTCACAACATCTGAACACGACACAAAAACCTGTGGGAGCGGGCTTGCTCGCGAAGGCGGCGGCACTGCCAACATCATCACAAGCTGATTCACCGCTTTCGCGAGCAGGCTCGCTCCCACAAGGGATTGCGGGTGCCCACAGCATCCGGACTCAACACAAAAAACCTGTGGGAGCGGGCTTGCTCGCGAAGGCGTCGGCACAGCCAACATCATCGCAAACTGACTCACCGCTTTCGCGAGCAAGCCCGCTCCCACATGGGGTTGCGGGTGTTCACAACATCCGGACTCAACACAAAAACCGGTGGGAGCGGGCTTGCTCGCGAAGGCGTCGGCACAGCCAACATCATCGCAAACTGATTCACTTCATAACCCTTTCCTGAAAATTCGATTCTGTCTGAAGTCGGTTTCAAGCGTCCCAAGGCGCGACGTCATCAACATCAATGGCATAGCGCGCAATCGCCTCGGCACAGACACTGGCGTCCAGACGCCCCTCATGGACCAGTGAGGTCAGCGCACTCAAGACAATCTGGTGGCGGTCCACTTCGAAGAACCTGCGCAGTTGGTTGCGGGTATCGCTGCGGCCAAACCCGTCGGTGCCGAGCACGGTGTAACGGGCCTCGAGATAACTGGCGATCAACTGGGGCAAGGCGCGCACGTAATCGGTACAGGCAATGATCGGTGCCGAGTCGTCGAGGCATTCCTGAACATGACTGCATTTGGCAGGTTGTCCGGGATGCAGGCGATTCCAGCGTTCCACTTCCCGCGCATCCCGGGCCAACTCGCTGAAGCTGGTGACGCTCCAGACCTGACTGTCGATGCTCCAGTCATGGGCCAGCAACTCGGCGGCGGCAATGACTTCGCGCAGGATCGTGCCGGAACCCAGCAACTGCACGGTGCCGCGCGTATTCGTCACTTCATGCCGGGCAAATGCGTACATGCCCTTGATGATCGCCTGTTCGACGCCTTCGGGAAGGTTGGGCTGCGGGTAGTTCTCGTTCATCAAGGTGACGTAGTAAAACTCGTCGACCTGGCGCTCCAGCATCTGGCGCATGCCGTGATCCAGAATCACCGCAAACTCACCGGCGAACGCGGGATCGTAGGCGCGACAGTTGGGCACCATCGACGCCATCACATGACTGTTACCGTCCTGGTGCTGCAAGCCTTCGCCGCCCAGGGTTGTGCGCCCTGCAGTCGCGCCGAGCAGGAACCCGCGAGCGCGCTGATCCGCCGCCGCCCAGATCAGGTCGCCGATGCGCTGGAAGCCGAACATCGAGTAATAGATGTAGAACGGCAACATCGGCAGGCCATGCACCGAGTAGCTGGTCGCGGCAGCCACCCAGGAACTGATGGCGCCAGCCTCGCTGATGCCCTCTTCGAGAATCTGCCCGTCCAGGGCTTCTCGATAACTCAGGATCGAACCAATGTCCTCCGGCTCATAACGCTGCCCCACGCTGGAGTAGATGCCGATCTGCTTGAACAGGCTGGCCATGCCGAAGGTACGCGCTTCATCCGCCACGATCGGTACGATTCGCGGCCCCAATTGCTTGTCCCGCAGCAATCCGCTGAGCATGCGCACGAAGGCCATGGTGGTGGACATTTCCTTGCCTTCGGCGGCGATGGCAAACCCGGCGTAGCTGTCTACATCGGGGACGGCCAATGACTCGCAGGTCGACGGTCGCGTAGGCATGTAACCGCCCAACGCACGGCGGCGCTCATGCAGGTAGCGTATTTCGGCACTGCCGTCGCCCGGCTTGAAGAAGCTCAGCGAGATAGCCTGTTCATCGGTCAACGGCAGGTTGAAACGGTTGCGGAATGCGATCAACGCCTCATTATCGAGTTTCTTCTGCTGGTGCACGGTCATCTTGCCCTGCCCGGCGTCGCCCATGCCGAAACCCTTCTTGGTCTGGGCGAGGATGACCGTAGGCTTCTTGCCCTCGAGCATTGCGCTTTGATACGCGGCAAAGATTTTCACCAGGTCATGACCACCGCGCTTGAGGCGGTCGATCTGCTCGTCGGTCAGGCCTTGGGCCAAATGCGCCAGGGCTTCGTCCTGGCCGAAAAAATGCTCACGGTTGAAGCGCCCATCCTTGGCCGCGAACGTCTGGAACTGGCCATCGACCGTCGCCGACAATGCCCGGACCAGCGCGCCGTCTTTATCCCGGGCAAACAATCCGTCCCAGTCGGAGCCCCAGACCAGTTTGATGACATTCCAGCCGGCCCCGCCGAACAGAGCCTCCAACTCATCGATGATGCGACCGTTACCCCGCACCGGACCGTCCAGGCGCTGAAGGTTGCAGTTGACCACCCACACCAGATTATCCAGCCCTTCACGCGCCGCCAGGGTCAGTGCTGACATGCTTTCCGGCTCATCCATTTCACCGTCGCCAAACACCCCCCAGACGGTTCGTCCCGAGGTATTTTGCAGGCCGCGGTGTTCCAGATAACGCATGAAACGCGCCTGGTAGATCGAGCTGATCGGACCGATGCCCATCGAGCCGGTCGGGAACTGCCAGAAGTCTGGCATCAACCACGGGTGCGGGTAACTCGACAAACCCCGAGCGCCATTGGCACGAGCGCTGATCTCTTGCCGATAATGTTGCAGATCCTGTTCCTCGAGGCGTCCTTCCAGAAAGGCCCGCGCATAAACGCCCGGTGCCGAGTGCGGCTGGTAAAACACCAGATCACCGCCGCGCGTGTCGGTGCGCGCCTTGAAAAAATGGTTGAAGCCCACTTCAAACAAATCGGCGGCGCTGGCGTAACTGGCGATGTGGCCACCCAGTTCCCCATAGGCCTGGTTGGCTCTGGCGACCATGACCAGCGCGTTCCAGCGCATGATCGACGCCAGTCGCTCTTCCAGCGCCAGGTCGCCCGGAAACACCGGCTGCTGCTCGACGCTGATCGTATTGATATAAGGCGTGCCGTGGCTGGGTCGCCAACCGATCTCGCAAGTGCCGGCCAAGGCCACCAGCCTGTCGAGGATCTGTTTTGCTCGGACCTTGCCACCGTGAGCGATAACGGACAGCAACGCTTCCTGCCACTCGGCCATTTCCTGTTCATCTTCAACTGTCTGGCCCGGCAATTGGGTCTGGATATCGGACGCGCTCATGAGCAGCTCCTGCAGGTGTCGGGTAACACTTCAAGGTGGTGCGAACGATTCACCCGGGCGAGGCTTTTCACCTGTTCTACCGCCGCAATAATCGAACGTTCGGCCGTCCCGTCTGAAGCAATCGGGTAGATGCAGGGCTGACCAATGGAAAGGTCGCGCAATAAACGCTCATCCAGTTCACCGAGCACTACAAAACAATAGTCAGCCTTGGCCACTCGCACTTCAGCGAGCTGGCCAGGCAGCGTGTTCACAGCATCGATATGGATCAGTGCAACATTGTCAAAACAGCTGAACCCCTGATGGATCAAGTCAATGTGATCGCTATCAAGCCCGCACGCGATGACCACGACACGCGTGCAATTTGAAGGCTCGCGCACCCACTTCAGGGCGTTGCTGCGACAGCCGGCAGCTTGGCTCATAGGCGTGGCCTTTGTTGTTTGGGTGGTTGATTCAACAGGTGAATTGGCGCGGACATTGGCTAAATGACGCCGCGCGCCTGCAGCACGCTTTTTGCCAGACGGCGGGTCGCCGAAAGCACTTGTTCTACCTGTTGATCCATCGCTGCGGTGGATGAGGCTATCGTTGCCAGTTCGACGACGCGCAACGGGTGACCGCGCACGGACCCCAGCCAGGCCAAGCCGGGAACCGGGCCGACTTCGACATCCAGTAAAAAACTTTCGTGGGAGACGCAGTGCAACAGTTGGCTGGCATAACACGCGTAGCCCCCAGCAGATTGTTCCGGGCCAGACCCGACCCGCAACCAGTCGACCATCAACGCCTCGGATTGCTTGACGGCTAGATAAGCCACCTGGTCCCAGTCATCTATTGCCACGTGCAGCTTGTCGATCATGTATTTGGGCAACGCGGCGCTGGTAACGATGACCACTCCGGCATCCACCGAAGGCTCCTTGATCCAGATTGCAGATTGCGATATCGCATGCATGGCGGTACTCCCGGCGGCTTGGTAGGAGCAACTTGCTCCGGGCGGCGATGAGGCCGTGACATTCAACATCGATGCCGACTAACCCAGCGCTTCGTGAACAAACTCGCTCCTCCAGGTTATTGGCGTTAATCAGCCGTTGCGGAACAGGAAGCTGTAGGCGTTCAGCGCAGGTGCCCCGCCCAAGTGTGCGTAAAGCACTTTCGAGCCTTCGGGGAACTCGCCACGGCGGACCATTTCAATCATCCCGTGCATGGATTTGCCTTCATACACCGGGTCGGTCAACACCCCTTCGAGGCTGCCACACAGACGAATGGCTTCCAGCGTACCTTCGTTGGGCAACCCATATTCCGGGTAGGCGAAGCGTGTATCGAGCACCACGTCGTCTTCGGTGATCTCACGACCCAGGTCCACCAGCTCAGCGGTGTGCCGGGCGATACGCAGTATCTGTGCCTTGGTTTTCTCTGGCTTGGCCGAAGCATCAATGCCGATGACGTTCTTCGAGCGGCCATCCGCGGCGAAACCGACGACCATGCCGGCCTGGGTACTGCCGGTCACGGAGCAGACCACGATGTAGTCGAACTTGAACCCCAGTTGTTTTTCCTGCTCCCGTACTTCCTCGGCAAAGCCGACAAACCCGAGGCCGCCGTAGGGATGTTCGGAACAACCTGCCGGTATCGGGAACGGCTTGCCACCCCGCGCCACCACATCGTCCATGGCCTTCTCCCAACTGGGCCGGATGCCGATGTCGAACCCGGCGGCGTCCAGTCGTACATCCGCGCCCATGATGCGAGACATCTCGATATTGCCAACGCGGTCATACACCGCATCGGAGTAGTTCACCCAGTTTTCCTGAACCAGCACGCACTTCATGCCCAGATGTGCGGCGACGGCAGCGACCTGGCGGGTCTGGTTCGACTGGATTCCGCCGATGGACACCAGGGTGTCGCAGCCCTGTTCGAGCGCCTCGGGAATCAGGTATTCGAGCTTGCGCGTCTTGTTACCGCCGAAGGCCAGGCCACTGTTGCAGTCTTCACGTTTGGCATACAACTCGACCTTGCCGCCCAGGTGTTCGCTGAGGCGTTTCAAGGGCGTGATGGGAGAAGGACCGAAGGTCAGCGGATAACGTTTAAAACGATTCAGGTTCATGACTCTGCTCCTTGTTTATTGAATATCCAAGCGCCAGACCGAAAGGCAAAAAAGGCTGCGTTCCAGGTGCTTTCAGAGCGGCTTCGACAAGTTCAATATTAAGAACAAAGCTGAAAATATGTGTTGCAAGTTTTAATCAGTTAAAGAAACATAAATCATCAAATAGCATTATGAACATATTTTTATTTTGCGGAATCAAATATGAACGCAATAAACAGCCACAAGAAACCCGGCACCCCAGGCGCAGAGCCGCCCCCGCTGGACCGGACCGACCGCGCCATTCTCAAGACCCTGCAGCGAGACGCCTCTATCTCCAATGTGGCGCTCGCCGAGAAGGTGAAACTGAGCGCGCCGGCCTGCCTGCGACGAGTCGAACGCCTCAAGCAGGCGGGCCTGATCAAGGACATTGTCGCGTTGCTGGACAATCAAGCGCTCGATGCAGGGATGGTGGTGTTGATCGGCGTGGTGCTGGACCGCTCGACGCCAGAATCCTTCGCAGCCTTCGAAGCCGCGGCGCAAAAGGTGTCCGGCTGCATGGAATGCCATGTGGTGACAGGGGAATTCGATTACTTCATGTTGATACGAACCAAGGACAGCAACAGTTTCAACCGGCTCCACGCGGAGCAATTGCTTTACCTGCCCGGGGTTCGCCAGATTCGCTCGTTCATGGGGTTGCGTCAGGTTTTGTCGACAACCCACATTCCCCTTTGAGGCTCAGATTAGCCCGTGGCGTGGAACTGGCGAACCAGAGCAGCAACTTGCAAACCACTCACGAAACCGTCAACACCACAGTATCTGGATCGGGGGGACGGAGTGTGTCGGCACTACAATGATGCCGACAAGCACTGCCTGATCTACGCGACACGGCCGGATATCTGCCAAGGCAATGGCCGGGCCTGACTCAGCGATAGACCGGAAAACGACGGCACAGCGCGACAACCTGTTCGCGCACGTGGTGCCCGACCCTGTCGCTGTCTCCGTTTTCCAGGGCGTCCAGTACGTCGCACAACCAGCCGGCCACTTGCTCGCAAGCCTCCACACCAAACCCACGGGTGGTCACCGCCGGGGTGCCGATACGAAGGCCGGATGTCACAAACGGTGAGCGCGGGTCATTCGGCACCGAGTTTTTGTTGGCGGTGATATAGGCACTGCTTAGGGCCGCGTCGGCCTCCTTGCCGGTGTAGGGCTTATCGGACAGGTCGATCAGCATCATATGGTTGTCGGTGCCGCCCGAGACGATCTTGTACCCGCGCTTTTGCAACACCCCCGCCATGGCGCGGGCGTTGACGACCACTTGGGTCTGGTAGGTGCTGAACTCCGGCGCAAGCGCTTCCTTGAACGCCACGGCCTTGGCCGCGATCTGGTGCATCAGCGGTCCGCCCTGCACGCCGGGAAACACAGCGCTATCGAGCTTTTTGTAGAAGGCTTCATCCTGTCCCTTGGACAAAATCAAACCGCCGCGTGGCCCACGCAGAGTTTTGTGCGTAGTGCTGGTAACCACATGCGCATGGGGCAGCGGGTCCGGGTATTCGCCCGTCGCGACCAACCCGGCGACGTGGGCCATATCGACCCAGAAGATAGCTCCTACCTTGTCGGCAATGCTGCGCATGCGTGCCCAGTCCTTATACCGCGAATACGCGGAAAAACCGCCGATCAACATTTTGGGGCGTGTCTGCAGGGCGATGCGCTCCATCTCGTCATAGTCAAGAAAGCCGGTTTTCGGGTCCAGCCCGTAAGGCACGATGGTGTAGTGACGCCCCGAAAAATTGGCCGGGTTACCGTGGGTAAGGTGACCGCCCTGGGCCAGGTTCATGCCCATCACCGTATCACCGGGGTTGATCAGTGCAAGGAAGACTGCCGCATTGGCCTGGGCACCCGCATGGGGTTGCACGTTGGCGTAGTCGCAGTTGAACAGAGCCTTGACCCGCTTGATGGCCAGCCGCTCGGCCACATCGACGTATTCGCAGCCACTGTAATAGCGCTTGCCGGGGTAGCCTTCGGCGTACTTGTTGGTGAGCACTGTGCTTTGGGTTTTCATCACCAGCGGGCTGGCGTAGTTCTCCGAAGCGATCAGTTCGATATGGTCTTCCTGGCGATGCTCTTCATTGTGAATCGATTCATACAGCTCAGGGTCGAAAGCGTTGAGGGTCAGCGTCGAGTCGTACATGTGCAAGTGTCCTTGGTCAAGAATTCAAGCTGCGGGGGACAGCAGGCGCGTGATGCGCGCAGCGATGTCGTCGATCTGTGCGTCATCGCAGATCAGCGGCGGCAACAGGCGCACGGTGGTGCCCCGTGTGACGGTGATCAGCAGACGTTGTTCTTCACGGGCCCGGCCGACCAGTTCAGCGCACGGGCGATTGAGTTCGATGCCTACCATCAAGCCAATGCCGCGAATGGACACCACCTCAGGATGGTTGCGTAGCGCGAGCTTCAAGGCCGCCAACAAGCGGCGGCCCGAGGCGGCAGCACGTTGCGGGAGGTGATCGCGCTGCATGATGTCGAGCACTGTGCAGGCTACGCGGCACGCCAGCGGGTTACCGCCGAAGGTGGACGCATGGTGGCCGGGGGAAAACAGCTCGGCGGCCTTGCCCCGCGCCAGGCACGCGCCGATGGGGAAACCGTTACCCAGCGCTTTGGCCAGGGTGATGACGTCCGGTTCGATGTCCGCATGTTCAAAACCAAACCAGGTACCGGTTCGGCCCAGCCCGGTTTGCACTTCATCGATCATCATCAGCCAGTCGTGTTCATCACACAGTTGGCGCAGGGCCTGCAGGTAGCCGGCAGAGGCGGCGTGCACGCCCCCCTCTCCCTGCACCGGCTCGACGAGCACCGCGACGATATCGGGTGACTGCGCCGCGACCTGGCGAATCGCCTCGATGTTGTCGTAGGGCACTCGCACAAAGCCCGGTATCAGGGGCTCGAATCCGCGATGCACGGCGGGATTGCCGGTGGCCGCGAGAGTGGCCAGGGTGCGCCCGTGAAAGCTGTTGTCCATCACCAGCACTTGCGGTTGGGTCACCTGTCGGGCATTGGCGTGCAGACGGGCCAGTTTGAGCGCCGCCTCGTTGGCCTCCGCGCCGGAATTGCAGAAAAACGCCCTTTGCATGCCCGAAAGCAGGCACAGTCGTTCGCCCAATTGCTCTTGCCATGGGATGCGAAACAGGTTCGTCGTGTGCAGTAAAACCTTGGCCTGATCGGCGATGGCCGCGGCGATTTCGGGGTTGGCATGCCCCAGGCTCGTCACCGCCACGCCGGCGATGGCATCCAGATATTCAACACCCTCGGTGTCCCACAACGAGGCACCCTGGCCTCGGCTGAACGAAACCGGTTGGCGGGCTGAAGTGTGCATGAGGTAAGCGGGTGCAGCGGACATTGCGGGCCTTCCTGTAGAAATGGATCAACAGCCGGGAGTGATCGACAACGGCGTGTCGTCATCGAGGGGGCATGCATCGGCGGTCGGCCAGTAGTACGCATCCGGCATGGCGCGGGCACCGAAGATCGCCTGCCCGACGCGCACCACGGTCGCGCCCTCTTCAATGGCGATTTCAAAATCCCCCGACATGCCCATCGACAGCTCTTTTAGCGACACACCATCAGGGGCGTGCTCAAGCAAGCGGTCACGCAATTCACGCAGCCGGACAAAGCACGGGCGCACACGCACCACGTCGGCTGAGAACAGCGCCAGAGTCATCAACCCGCGAATCCGCAGTCTCGGGAACGCTGGCATGGCTTTCAGGAACGCCGCTACATCATCCGGCGCCAGCCCGTATTTACTGGCTTCGCCCGAGGTGTTGACCTGGACGAAGACGTCCATCTGCCGACCTTCGATGCGCAGGCGATGATCCAGCGCCTCGGCCACCCGTAGACTGTCCAGGGCCTGGAACTCGCTGGCGAAGCGTGCGACCTGCTTGGCCTTGTTGGTCTGCAAGTGGCCGATCACCGACCATTGCAGGTCTTGCAGATCGGTCATGGCTTCCCACTTGCGCTGTGCTTCCTGCACCTTGTTCTCACCCAGCAGGCGGCAACCGGCGGCATAGGCCAGACGCAGATGAGCTTCATCAAAGGTTTTGCTGACCGGCAGCAAGCGCACACCGGCCGGATCCCGCCCTACCCGACGGCACGCCTCGACAATGCGTTGCTGCACGGCGGCCAGGTTGCGGCGAAAGTCCTCGACACTGTCGGCTTGTGGGTAACGACCATGGCGCGCATGCAGGGTGTTGAAGTCTTGGGTTTGATCAGGCATCAGTTCGCCGCTCCTTTGGTGTGTCCTGCAAGCGGTTCGGCCTGAGGGACAACAGTCTTTTCACGACGCGGCAACTGCCCATTGAGTACGGCGTAGGCCGCCAGGCCGATGACCAGCCCCCAGAACGCACCGCCGATGCCCAGCAGGGTGATATTGGCCGCGCAGGCCAGAAAGGTGATCAGCGACGCTTCCCGCGATTTCACGTCCGCCATGGCATTGGCCAGGCTCGCGCCGATAGTGCCCAATAGGGCCAGCCCGGCCAGGGTGGTGATGAAGGTTGCCGGGAAGGCCATGAACACCGCCGCCAGGGTCACGCCAAAAATACCCACCAGGATGTAGAAAATGCCTGCGGCCACGCCGGCGATCCAGCGCTTGGACGGGTCTTCGGAGGCTTCCTTACCGGTGCAGATCGCGGCCGTGATCGCCGCAATGTTGAAGGCATGGGAACCGAACGGCGCCATCAGCAAAGAACCCAGCCCTGTCACGCTGAGGATCGGGTTGGCACTGGTGTTGAACCCGTCATTGCGCAGCACCAGCATGCCCGGCATGTACTGGCCCGTGAGGGTGATCAGAAAAAGCGGCAACGCCACGCTCAACAACGCATTGACCGAGAACTCAGGGCGCGTGAACACAGGTGTCGCAAACTCCAGCGCCAGCCCCGTAAAATCCACTCGCCCCTGCATCAGCAGAAAGCCAAGCCCCAGCACCAGAATGCCGACCACCGCGTAGCGCGCGCTCAAGCGCTTGAACAGGATGTAGGCACCAATCAACACCCCGACCAATACCGGGTCGACGGTCATGCTGGCGAACGCGCCGATGCCGAATTGCAGCAGGATGCCGCCCAACAGCCCCGCCGCCACGCCGGGCGGGATCAGGCGAACGGCTTTTTCAAAGTAGCCGGACACGCCCAGCAGCACGAACGCTGCGGCCGAAATCATGTACGCCCCGATGGCCTCGGCGTAGGGCGTGGTGGCCAAGGCGACGATCAAAAAAGCCGCCGCCGGGGTTGACCAGGCGGTGATGATCGGCTCGCGGCTCACCCAACTGAGGAACAGCCCGGTCAGCCCTACCCCGATCGACACGGACCAAACCCACGAGGCCGTCAACTCAGGGCTGAGCCCTGCGACCTTGGCGGCCTGAAAGACCAGGATGAAGGTGCCGCCGTAATTGACGAGCACCGAAATCAGCCCGGCAACCATCGGGTGAAGCAGGTCCCGCAGACGCGGGGAAGATTGGGATTGAGTAGATGTCATAAGTCTTGGCTCCTTGCTGGACGATGTATCCGGCCGCTGGTAGGCGGTCATTTATAGCCGTTGAATGGCACGTTTCCCCCCTACGCTTTAACGCAGCAGGCCAGACCACTTTGCGCGGTCGGCTCAGCCATGCTCACGCGCAAACGCGTTCATGAAATCGCACAGCGCCTCGACCGCCGGCACTGAAACGGCGTTGTAAAGGCTGGCGCGCAGGCCACCAACGCTGGCGTGGCCCTTGAGGCCATTGAGGCCGGCCTGCTCGGCGCGCCGCAAAAAGGTCTTCTCCAGCGCCGCCTCGGCCAGCCGGAAAGGCACGTTGTTGATGGAGCGGTACGGCAACTGCACAGGGTTGCGATAAAACCCGTCACTCGTATCGATGGCGTGGTACAGCATTCGAGCCTTGGCCTGGTTGCGCTGATGCAGGGCCTGCAGACCGCCGCTTTGCTTGACCCACTTGAGCGTCAGGCCGGTGAGGTACCAGGGAAAAGTCGCCGGGGTATTGAGCATCGACTGCGCGTCGCTGATGCGCGCGTAGTTGAGAATGTCCGGGGTGAAGGCATGGGACCGCTCGAGCAACGCCGGGTCCACGATGACCACTGTCAGCCCGGCCACGCCCATGTTTTTCTGCGCGGCGGCATACACCAGGCCATGGCGGGCGATGTCGATCGGCTTGGACAACAGGCTTGAACAGGCATCGCACACCAGCGGCGCATCGCTCGCGGGCGTGTCGATGAACTGCACGCCGTGCACCGTCTCGTTCTCGGTGTAGTGCAAGTAGGCAGCGTCGGCGTTGAGCCGCCAGTCCGAGGCGTGGGGCACGTGGTCGAAACCGGACGCGTGGGCACTGGCGACCACACGCACATCGCAGTAGCGCCGCGCCGCCTCGATCGCCTTGCCCGACCAGAGGCCGGTGTGCAGGTAGTCCGCAGTGCCTTTATCGCCGATCAGGTTCATCGGCACTTGAGCGAACTGCAACGAGGCGCCGCCCTGCAGGAATAGCACTTTGTAGGCCGCAGGCACCCCGAGGATATCGCGCAGGTCCTGTTCGGCCTCGCGGGCCACCGCCATGAACATCTGCGAACGGTGGCTGATTTCCATCACCGACATGCCGGTTCCGGCGAAATCAAAAAACTCCTCGTGCGCCTTAGTGAGGACATCCAACGGCACAGCGGTGGGGCCTGCGCTGAAGTTGTGTGACCGGACCATGGTTGAGTAACCCCTGTTCAAGAACACTCGCCCTGTGCGTAATCACCGAGGTAAAGCCTAGGGTGGCGAGGGCCAGAGTCTACGGATAAACTGGCCTGCCTTTACCTGCCAGTTCATGGAAAGAGAGCAGACCACATGGCAAAGACCTTCGAGCTGGAAACCCTGAAGATGCGCCTCAACGACGCTGAGTTTCAGTTGCTGGATTTGCACCAGCGGATCCAACGTGCATTGCGTGCGCTGATTCTCGACGGAGCCCTCGGCCCCGGTTTGAAACTGCCCGCCACGCGGGTGCTGTCCAAGTCACTGGGCTGCGCTCGCGACACCGTTGAGAACGCTTATGTGCAGTTGCATCGGGACGGGTTTATCGTGCGCCGCGAAGGCGCCGGCAGTTACGTCTGCGACATGGTGGGCGTCGAATTGCGCGGTGCCGGCCGCCGACGCCTCAAGGCTCAGGAAGTCAGGAGCAGCGTCGCCGCACCGGGCGCCGGACTCAGCCAACGCGGGCGGATGATCTTCGACACCGGCGGCGTGCGCGATCAGCAAGTCATCAAGGCATTCGCCACCGGCCTGCCGGAAACCCGTAGCTTCCCGACGGATGTCTGGGAGCGTTTGCAACGCCAGGTCATGAAGGACTATCGCGCGAACGTGCTGCTGCATGGCGATCCACAAGGGGCCGAGCCCCTGCGCAAAGCGATTGCCACCTACCTGAACCTCGAACGCGGGGCCAAATGCTCCCCCGACCAGGTGCTGGTATTGAGCAGTACGCGCCAGGCGTTGTATCTGTGCGCGCAGTTGCTGGTAGACGCCGGCAAGCCGATTCTGCTGGAAAACCCCGGCTATTACGGCGCCCGCAAGGCCTTCGAAATCGCCGAAACCAAGGTGCTGCCCATTGATGTCGATGAACGGGGCATCCGCACCGACCTGCTGTACGCCGACCGCAGCGGCGCCAATTGCGTGTATGTCACGCCCTCGCACCAATACCCCACCGGCGTGACGTTGCCGCTGGAGCGGCGTCTTGAGTTGATCAATTGGGCGGCGCAAAAAGGCAAGTGGATCATCGAGGATGACTACGACAGCGAGTTCCATTACGACGGGCAACCCACGGCGTGCGTGCAGGGTCTGGACAAGTATCAGCGCACGCTCTACATCGGCACGTTCAGCAAGACCCTCTACCCCGGCCTGCGCATGGGGTATATGGTGCTGCCCTCCGAACTGGTCAAGCCCTTTGCCTATGCGCGCAGCATGATGGACGGCCACACTCCGCAAACGCTGCAACTGACGCTGGCGCGCTTTATGGAAGACGGCCATTACAACGCGCATGTCCGGGCCATGCGCAAGCTGTATGCCGGACGCCGGTCGATCATGCACGATGCCATCGGCACGTACTTGAGCACGGTGGTTACCGCCGAACTGCCGCCGGGCGGGTTACAAATCCCCTGTCTGCTGAAAGCCGGATGGTCCGAGGAAAAAACCATCCGTCAGGCCGCCACTGCCGGCGTGCAACTGTCCGGCCTCAGCGGCCTGTACGCGGGCGAGCCGAAGCAACTGGGCTGGCTGCTGGGTTATTCCTCCCTGACCGCGTATGAAATTGAGGCCGCCATGTTGCGCCTGGCCAACGCCCTGAAAATCTAATGGCCCAGCGCATAGTTCATCAGCAGCTGCTGGGCCTGAGCGGCCATCCGCGCACGCCTGGGCTGCTTGGGGCATTCAACCGCGATGACGGGTTGAGGCTTGGCGGTGGTGAACAATCTGAACCGAGACGTGCGGGTGGCCGCCAAGCGGCCGGTGGGGATGATGCTAGGCATTGGAATTCCCTTTCAAAAAACGCAGGCGATTAATACGGCAGCCTGAAACGCTTGGTCAGGTCGTTGATACCTTCACGAATCGCTGCCGCGGAGGTATAACGCCGTATTCTCGTCAATTGCACAGGGGCGAGAGATTTATTGTCGGTGGTTGTGGTGAGCGGCTATCGATTTCACCCTGTGGCGAGGGTGCTTGCTCCCTCGCCACGGTCACCTCTTTAGCCATGACGATGTGCCGAGTGGACGGCTGGCTCGCCCCCGTTGATAGCCGCAAAGAGGGAAATACAGCTGCCGAAAGACAATACATCCCTCTGCTGCGATGAGCTGTGGCGCAGTTCGTCAAAACTGCGCCACTTCTTTCATCCAAAAATGGCGCAGTTCTGAGAACTGCGCCATAACTGCGCCAAAATCTCCTCAAACAGCGCCAACACAACCATGTCTTCGACCACCGACATACTGGACATGTTGATGGGCCACGGATTCATCGTTTTCTTAGGTGAGTGGCGCTG
Organism: Pseudomonas hefeiensis; assembly: GCF_030687835.1. Lineage (NCBI taxonomy): Bacteria > Pseudomonadati > Pseudomonadota > Gammaproteobacteria > Pseudomonadales > Pseudomonadaceae > Pseudomonas > Pseudomonas hefeiensis. The sequence goes on along the minus strand of NZ_CP117449.1, from coordinate 880,226 downwards.
TGAACAGATCAACGCCTTTGCGGCTTCCCGCTCGCGAATCAAGGCTTTTAACCCCATTGCCCAGCACGCTGGGCGACTCCCCGGTGATCTCACACAACAGCGCCGTCACAACGTGGCCTTCGACCATGCCTCGCGCTTGCAGAAGATTCGCCACCGCACACACAGCAGGCCAGTAACGATGCACCAGACAACTGCTGCGGGCGATGGCCTGGGATTCGGCAACAAGTAGCTTGCGCGGTGGCAACAGGCTGATCAATTCGTGCCCCCGGTCCAGGTCTCCCCGGCCGCTGCCCCTGATCAGCCGGTCGGACCTGCGGTGCCGGTAGACCGCTTCGGCCACGGGCCCCGCGAAGCAATGGAGCAAGTCACGTTCAATGGCATCGACCATCGAGGGCAGGTATTCAGCGATCCCCGGGGCGTCGAAGGCGGGACGTGGGACAAGGTAGTCAGCTTCGACCAACCCTTCTGCGTATTGCGGGTTGCCGCGCAGGTCGAACAGGGGCCCTGTGCAGGCCTCGACCTTGGTACGCACAGTGATGCGTTTTATCGGTTGGCCGTTCCACCAAAAGGCCAGGGCGTGACCCGCTTCATGGAAGGCCGTGCTGCGCGGGCATTTGTTCATTGTTGGGTCCGTCACGGCAGGCGCCATTCATATCATCTGCCTCACCGCTGGGCCCCGATAAAAGATTATCCCTATCGACCGTTAATACTGCGCCTATTAGCTATCTGGCAAAGGGGGACTAGCCTGAATTCAGGCTGGTGTAATCCGGCCCGTGAAACCTGACAAGAGATAGGAAGCGTTCAGAACCGTACTGGGCTTGCCGTGGGCCACCGTACTGGCAACCAGACCGCCGTCGCGCGTTGCCGTGTGGCCATACACAATCAGTTGAGCGAACTGTGAGCCCTGCGCCCTGTGTCATTTATTTCGCCTGTCGCTATTCGAAGCCCCGCCGGGCTGGATAGCTGGATGAATACGACCGAAGGTAGCTCCTCATGGCAAACGAATCGAAATGCCCGTTCAACCACGCCGCGGGTGGTGGCACCACGAACCGTGACTGGTGGCCCAACCAGCTGAACCTGAAGATCCTGCACCAGCACTCCCCGTTGTCCGACCCCATGGGCGAGGATTTCAACTACACCGAAGCATTCAAAAGCCTGGATTTCCAGGCCCTGAAAAATGACCTGAATGCGTTGATGACCGACTCCCAGGACTGGTGGCCGGCGGACTTCGGGCACTACGGGCCGCTCTTTGTCCGCATGGCCTGGCACAGCGCCGGCACCTACCGCACCGGTGACGGGCGCGGTGGCGCGGGCTCCGGCCAGCAGCGTTTTGCGCCTCTCAACAGTTGGCCGGACAACGTCAGCCTCGACAAGGCGCGCCGGCTGTTATGGCCGATCAAACAGAAATACGGTCGCAACATTTCCTGGGCCGACCTGATCGTGCTCACCGGCAACGTCGCGCTGGAATCCATGGGCTTCAAGACCTTCGGTTTTTCCGGCGGTCGTCCCGACGTCTGGGAGCCGGATGAAGACGTCTACTGGGGTTCCGAAAACAAATGGTTGGGCGGCGACACCCGCTACGGCAAACCGGATAAAGCCGCGATGCAAGATCCCGGCGAAGGACAACTGGTGGCCGAACCCGGCAATGAAGAAAGCCGTACCGACCTGGGACGCAATCTGGAGAACCCGCTGGCGGCCGTGCAAATGGGGCTGATCTACGTCAACCCGGAAGGCCCCGAGGGTCAACCGGACCCGGTCGCCGCCGGGGTGGACATCCGAGAAACCTTCGCCCGCATGGCCATGAACGATGAAGAAACCGTGGCGCTGATTGCCGGCGGCCACGCCTTCGGCAAGACCCACGGCGCAGGGCCCGCGGACAATGTCGGCGCCGAGCCTGAAGCCGCTGGCCTGGAACAACAGGGCCTGGGCTGGAAGAACGCATTCGGCACCGGCAAAGGTCCCGATACCATCACCAGTGGCCTGGAAGTGACCTGGACCACCACGCCCACCCGCTGGAGCAACAACTACCTGGAGAACCTGTTCGGGTTTGAGTGGGAGCTGACCAAGAGCCCGGCCGGGGCGCACCAGTGGACACCGAAAAACGGAGCTGGCGCGGGCATCATTCCGGACGCCCACGATCCGGCCAAGCGCCGCAATCCGACCATGCTCACCACCGACCTGGCGCTGCGCTTCGACCCGATCTACGAAAAAATCTCACGGCGCTTCCTGGAAAATCCAGAGCAGTTGTCCGACGCCTTTGCCCGCGCCTGGTTCAAGTTGATCCACCGCGACATGGGCCCGCTCTCGCGCTACCTCGGCCCGGAACTGCCCAACGAAGAGCTGCTCTGGCAGGATCCTATCCCGGCAGTGGATCATACCCTGGTCAACGACAGCGACATCGCGGCCCTCAAGGACAAGCTGTTGGCCTCGGGCCTGTCGGTTTCACAACTGGTGTCCACCGCCTGGGCGGCCGCGTCGAGCTTCCGTGGCTCCGACAAACGCGGCGGCGCCAACGGTGGCCGGCTGCGCCTGGCCCCGCAGAAGGACTGGCCGGCCAACCAGCCGGAACAATTGGCGCCGGTGCTGGCGACGCTCGAAAAGGTCCGGAGCGAATTCAACGGGGCCCAGTCCGGTGGCAAAAAAATCTCCCTGGCGGACCTGATCGTGCTGGCCGGCAGCGCCGGCATCGAACAGGCGGCGAAAAATGCCGGATTCAGCGTGACGGTGCCTTTTTCGCCGGGGCGTATGGACGCCAGCCAGGAGCAGACCGACGTCGAGTCGTTCGGCTTTCTTGAACCCATCGCCGATGGCTTTCGCAACTACCTCAAGGGCAGGTATCGCGTATCCGCCGAGGCACTGCTGATCGACAAGGCGCAACTGCTGACCCTCAGCGCCCCGGAGATGACCGCGCTGATCGGCGGCCTGCGCGTGCTTGATACCAATGTCGGCCAAACCCGGCATGGGGTTTTTACCCAACGGCCAGGGGCGTTGACCAACGACTTCTTCGTCAATCTGCTGGACATGGGCGTGGAATGGAAACCGCTCTCGGACGACCAGCAAACGTTCGAAGCCCGTGACCGCAAGACCGGTCAAGCCAAATGGACCGGCACTCGTGTCGATCTGGTCTTCGGCTCCAACGCTCAACTACGAGCCCTGGCCGAAGTGTATGCCAGCGCCGATGCGCAGGAGCAGTTCGTCAGTGACTTCATCGCGGCATGGGTCAAGGTGATGAACCTGGATCGGTTTGATCTCGGCTGAGGCTGTCAGGCGCTGAGAGAAGCCCTCAATCTGATCCAGGTTGAGGGCTTCGTTTCCCTGCTCATTGAAACCCGTCCCTCATGAACTTTTCTTCACCCCACACGTTCGCGTGATTGGGTAAAGTCCCCTCGCTCATTCAAGAAACTAAGGTTTTAGCCCGCCCTCCCGCGGGCTTTTTTTTGTCTGAAATTCAGGATAAGCCTGAGGCGCGCAGCAAAATCCTCAGCCAATGCCTGACACCCGAAAAAAATCCTTTCAGATCCAGAGTCGCCAGCCGATACAGCCCTGTTACACGTTTTAGCTGGCTCAAAAACAACAATCTTCCAGCGTACCGACGATCAAGCAACACAACGTTCCTGGAGGAATTTGATGAATAGCTGGTTTGGCAACATTAGCGTCAACATGAAACTGGGCCTGGGCTTTGGCCTGGTGCTGGCACTGACCTGCGTCCTGGCGCTGACCAGTTGGACCAGCCTGGGAGGGCTGATCGACCGCAGCAACTGGATGAGCGACATCACCAAGCTGAATGCCGGTCTGACCAAACTTCGCGTCGTGCGCCTGCAATACATGCTGACCAATGGCGACGAGACCGCCGCACAGAATGTGCAAACCACCCTCGATGGTTTCGTGGCGCAACAGAACGCACTGCTAAGCAGCTTCAAGAGCCCGGAAAACGTCAAGCTGCTCAAGGAGCAGAGCGCGACGATCAGCGCCTATCAGGTTTCCCTGAACAAAATGCGCAACGCCTACCGCACCGGCAACACCGCCCGCGGCACGATGACCGCCAACGCCGGGACCGCTTACAAGCTGATCGAGACGATCAATACTGACGTTCAGCAAATGCTCTCGAGCGACCAGCGCTTCGAACAGTACCAGGCCATCACCGAGGCCAAGCAGGCGTTCATGTTGGCCCGCTATGAAGTGCGCGGCTACACCGCCAAGAGCAACGCCGAAAACGAACGCAAGGCCGTCGCCCAACTGGACGCCGCCATCGCTTCGCTCCAACCGCTGAATGTGTATTTCGCCAGCACCCGGCAAGATGAGCTGCGTCAGCTCGAAGCTGTCCTGACGCAATACCGCAGCTCCGTCCAGGCTTTCACCCTGGCCATTGCCGAGGCAGCGCAGGCCCGCAAGGAAATGACCGACCAGGGCACGACCATCGTCTCCCTGAGCGAACAGCTGTATCAGATCCAGCTCGACCGTCGCGATGCCGAAAGCGCCCAGGCCCGCACCCTGCAACTGGTCAGCACTTTGTTGGCATTGCTGGTAGGCATCATCGCGGCGGTCATCATCACTCGCCAGATCACCCGACCACTGCGCGAAACCCTGGCCGTGGTTGATCGTATTGCCAGTGGCGACCTGTCGCAAAACGTCGTGGTCACCCGTCGCGATGAACTGGGCGTACTGCAACAAGGCATCGCGCGCATGGGCGTGACCCTGCGCGACTTGATCAGCGGCATCCGTGATGGCGTGACTCAGATCGCCAGCGCCGCCGAAGAACTGTCCGCGGTGACCGAGCAGACCAGCGCCGGGGTCAACAGCCAGAAAGTCGAGACCGATCAGGTGGCGACCGCCATGCACGAGATGACCGCCACGGTTCAGGAAGTCGCCCGCAACGCCGAAGAGGCGTCCCAGGCAGCCGCCGCCGCAGACGGTGAAGCCCGGGCCGGCGACCAGGTGGTCAACGAAGCCATCGCCCAGATCGAACGCCTGGCCAGTGAAGTGGAGCGTTCCACCGACGCCATGACCGTGCTGCAACAGGAAAGCGACAAGATCGGCAGCGTCATGGACGTGATCAAGGCCGTCGCCGAACAAACCAACCTGTTGGCCCTGAACGCGGCGATCGAAGCGGCGCGTGCCGGTGAAGCCGGTCGTGGCTTCGCGGTGGTTGCCGACGAAGTCCGTGGCCTGGCCCAGCGCACGCAGAAGTCCACCGAGGAAATCGAAGGGCTGGTGGCCGGTCTGCAGAATGGCACCCAACAAGTGGCCGCCGTGATGAACAATAGCCGCAGCCTCACCGACAGCAGCGTAGCCCTGACCCGCAAGGCCGGCGTATCACTGGAAAACATCACCCGCACGGTGTCGAACATCCAGTCGATGAACCAGCAGATCGCCGCCGCTGCCGAAGAACAAAGCGCCGTGGCCGAGGAGATCAGCCGCAGCATCATCAACGTGCGCGACGTGTCCGAACAGACCGCCGCCGCCAGCGAAGAAACCGCAGCGTCCAGTGTTGAACTGGCACGCTTGGGCAATCAGTTGCAGATGATGGTGAGTCACTTCCGGGTCTGATCACGACAAGCGCCCATTTCCCGGAAGAAATGGGCGCCTTGGGTAATGTCATTAAAATCATTCAAAAAGAGCCATCGCCTTGGCGCTTTCGTCACGTCGCGGCAGATCCAGCACAACGCCCCCGCTCGCCCATCAATGGGTCCAGCCGTCGTTACACACTAATCGCATTGGTAAACACCAATCGATTGCCAAACGGATCGACCACCGTCATGTCCTGGCTGCCCCACGGCATGGCCTGGATATGGGGGTGGGCGAAGGGGTATTGCTTGGCGAGCAGTTGCGCCTGGAAAGCTTCCAGTTCATCCGTTTCGATACGCAGCGCCGAGCCCGGGGTGCAGTCGCCATGGTGTTCGGACAGGTGCAACACGCATCCGTCGCGGGAGACTTGCAGGTACAGCGGAAAGTCGTCACCAAAGCGATGTTGCCAGTCGAGGGTAAAGCCCAGGAAATCGACATAGAACGCCAATGCCTTGGTTTCATCGAAGATCCGCAGGATCGGGGTGGTTTTACCGAAGCTCATGGGTTGCTCCCTGGCTGAAAAGACCCAGTGTAGATGGGTTGACCTTAGTGCTTCGGCCTTGGATCCGGCTTCTTTAGTGTCGCAGTGCCATTATTGTGGCGCCAATTTACCCAATCTCAGCCGCTTAAACGCCATTCGATGGACTGAACCCCTGGCGCAGATCGCCCTCGCGCGCCAGGAACCGCCCTTCCCGGCGCCCGTTCGCCTGCCCTTCACGATAGCTCAAGACACCATTGACCCACACGCCATCAATCCCTTCGGCAGCCCGTTGAGGTTCGTTGAAATCGGCCACGTCGCGAATGGTGTGTGGATTGAACAACACCAGGTCCGCCCAATGGCCTTCACGGATTTCACCCCGTTGCTTGAGGCCGAAGCGCGCCGCCGACAGGCCGGTCATTTTGTGTACGGCGATGTGCAGCGGGAAAAGCCCGACGTCACGACTGAAATGCCCCAGTACCCGCGGGAAAGCGCCCCACAAGCGCGGATGCGGGAACGGATCCTCCGGCAAACCGTCGGAGCCGACCATGGACAACGGATGGGCGAGGATTCGTCGTACGTCGCCTTCGTCCATGCCGTAGTACACCGCGCCGGCCGGTTGCAGGCGCCGCGCTGCATCGAGCAGCGGCACTTCCCATTCGGCGGCGATGTCAGCCAGGTCGCGGCCGCCCATGTGCGGATGAGCCGTCGACCAGGTGATGGTGATGCGATGGGCATCGGTCACTTGTTTGAGATCCAGGGTCGAGGAACTGGCCGCATAGGGATAGCAGTCACAACCGACCGGGTGGGTTTTCGCCGCATTCTCCAGCGCCGCGAGCACCTGCGGACTTCGCCCCCAGTTACCGGCACCCGCGCATTTAAGGTGGGAAATGATCACCGGGCTTTGGGCGTGACGGCCGATCTGGAACGCCTCGTCCATGGCCTCGAGCACCGGTTCGAATTCGCTGCGCAGGTGGGTGGTGTAGACCGCACCGAATGCGCTCAGCTCCTGGGTCAGTTGCATGACTTCGTCGGTGGAGGCCGAAAATGCGTTGGCGTAGGCCAGGCCGGTGGACAACCCCAGCGCGCCGGCCTCCAGGCTTTCGCGCAGTTGCTGACGCATGGCGGTGATTTCTCCCACGCTGGCTGTGCGCAACAAATCGTCCATGTGGTTGCTGCGCAGCGCCGTGTGCCCCACCAGCGCCGCCACGTTGACCGCCGGCGTGGCTGCCTCCACCGCCGCACGATAATCTTCGAAACGCGGATAGGCGAACGCTTGGGCCGCGCCAAGCAAGTTCATCGGGTCCGGCGGCTCGCCCCGCAGGCTCACCGGTGAAGCGCTGATGCCGCAATTGCCGACGATCACCGTGGTCACGCCCTGGCTGAGTTTGGGCAGCATCTGCGGCTGACGAATGACCACCGTGTCGTCGTGGGTGTGCACATCGATGAACCCTGGCGCCAGCACACAGCCGGCGGCATCGATCTCTTCAATTGCCCGGGCATCGCGCAGGTCGGCGATGCGCTCGATGCGACCGGCGCGGATCGCCACGTCGGCGCTGTAACCGGGGGTGTTGCTGCCATCAATGACCCGTGCGTTGCGGATAAGCGTGTCGTACAGCATCTCAGTCTCCCAGCGGCAAGTGATCGTCGCCGCCGCGGTAATCGTCCAGGGCGAGTTTGACTCGTCGCAGGCGTTCTTGATTGTCTTCGGGGTGGGCCAGTGCAAGCTCGGTGGCGAGCACATCGATAGCCAGCAGCATGCCGTAGCGCGCCGCCGTGGGCTTATAAATGAACGAGGTTTCGGCGCCTTGCAGGGGCAGCACCACATCGGCCAGCCGGGCCAACGGCGAGTCGGCACGGGTGATGGCCAGGATCGCCGCACCATAACTGCGCGCCAGTTCAACCGCGCCGAGCAGTTCCGGGGTGATGCCGGTGAGTGAACAGGCGATGACCAAATGCTCCTGGCTCAATGACGTGGCGGTGATGCGCATCATCACCGGATCCCGGCAGGCGGCAATCGAGTAGCCAAAACGCACCAGCCGTACCTGTAACTCCTCACCGCACAACGCCGACCAACCACCGAGCCCGAACGCATGAATCATCCGCGCCTTGCCGAGCATCCGCACCGCGTCGCTGAACCGAGACTCTTCGAATGCCGACAGGTGCTGACGCAGGGTCGTCTCGATATCGCCGACGATCTGCCCATAAAACGCCGATTGCTCGGGCGCGCCGGCGGGGTCGAGAAACCGGCTGCCAACGCCGCTGGCCTGAGCCAGTTGCAGGCGCAAGTCCCGCAGGTCGCGGCAGCCAACGGTTCGGGCGAAACGCGACAGCGTGGCGCTGCTGACTTCGGCGCGCTGGGCCAGTTCATCCAGGCTGGCCGAGGCGGCGAACCCTACGTCGTCGAGCATCAACCGGGCGATTCTTCCTTCTCCGGCGCTGAAGGAATCCTGACGGGAGCGAATCTGGTAAAGGATGTCCATGACGGCACCTGTGTTGGAGCGCTGTGATTAAAGCAAGCGTGCAAGTCCTAGGGTCAGGCCGAACGCGACCAGGGAGATCAGCGTTTCGAGTACGGTCCAGGTCTTGAAAGTTTGAGTGACGGTCATATTGAAGTATTCCTTGATCAGCCAGAAGCCGCCGTCGTTGACGTGGGAAAAGATCACCGACCCGGCACCGGTGGCCAGCACCAGCAACTCGGGATGGGGATAGCCCAGACCGATCGCCACGGGCGCGACGATGCCCGAGGCCGTGGTCATCGCCACCGTGGCCGAGCCGGTGGCGACACGCATCAGGGCGGCGAACAGCCAGCCCATGACCAGCGGTGACAATTGAAATTCCTGGGCCAGGCCGACGATTTGTTGAGTGACCCCGGCGTCCACCAGGATCCGGTTCAAACCACCGCCAGCGCCCACCAGCAACGTAATGCTGGCCGTCGGCGCCAGGCACTCATTGGTGAACTTGAGGATCGATTCACGGTTGAAGCCCTGGGCCAGGCCCAGCGTCCAGAAGCTGAGAAGGGTCGCCAGCAGCAAGGCAATCACCGAGTTGCCGATGAATAGCAGGAACTGATTGAAGCCGCTGCCCGGCTCGGAGATCAGGTTAGCCCAACCGCCGATCAACATCAGAATCACCGGCAGCAGGATGGTCCCCAGGGTGATACCGAAACCCGGCAGATTGGGCCGGGGCTCACGGTCGAGGAATTGTCGCTCCAGCGGGTTATCGTCCGGCAGTTGGATGCGCGGCACGATGAACTTGGCATACACAGGACCGGCGATGATCGCGGTAGGAATACCGATCAGGATCGCGTACAGCAAGGTCTGCCCCACCGAGGCCTGGAACGCCTGCACCGCCAGCATCGCCGCCGGGTGCGGCGGCACCAGGGCATGCACCACCGAGAGACCGGCGACCATCGGCAACCCCACCATCAGGATCGACACGCCCACGCGCCGGGCAATGGTGAACGCGATGGGCACCAGCAGCACGAAACCGACTTCGAAAAACAACGGCAGCCCCACCAGGAAGGCAATGCACACCATCGCCCAATGGGCGTTGCGCTCGCCGAAGCGTTCGATCAGCGTCTGCGCCATGCGCTCGGCCCCGCCGGACTCGGCCATCATCTTGCCGAGCATCGTGCCCAAGGCCACGACCAGCGCGATGTGCCCCAGGGTCTTGCCCACGCCCGCCTCATATGCCCCGACCACACTGGACGGCGGCATCCCGGCCAGCAGCGCCAGACCAATGGACACCAGCGTAATCACAATGAACGGATTAAGCCGGTATCGGGCGATCAAAACGATCAGCGCAATGATGGCGATGGCCGCGTAGACCAACAGCCAATAACCGAATGCAGGTGCCATGCGTTACTCCTCGAATGGGGTCACGTCGTCGTGTTGTGAAACTCATAAATCATTTCGAGGATCGATCTTCAAACGTACTGAAAGTAATTTTCGTACACGGACAAGAAATGTCGCTGATGGACATCGCGACACGGCGCTGATGAAAATTCAGCGCAAGACTTTCATGCAAAACCGTTCTCTTGCGGCTGGCCGCATCGCACTCAATTCCGTACCATCCCCACCCTGTTTTTGCACCACGCCCACGGCAGCCGATGTTCAAGCGCTGCCCCGCCAGGAAAATCATGAAACCAGCACGTCTTCGCGCCGACGCCCTCGCCGGCCTCACCACTTCTTTTGCCTTGCTGCCCGAATGCATCGCGTTCGCCCTGGTCGCCCATCTCAACCCGCTGATGGGCTTGTATGGCGCTTTCATCATCTGCACGCTAACCGCGCTGTTCGGCGGGCGGCCAGGCATGGTCTCTGGCGCGGCGGGATCGATGGCCGTGGTGATTGTCGCGCTGGTGGTGCAGCACGGTGTGCAATACCTGCTGGCGACTGTGCTGCTGGGCGGGTTGATCATGATGGCGTTCGGGCTGTTGCGGCTGGGCAAACTGGTGCGCATGGTGCCGCACCCGGTGATGCTCGGTTTCGTCAACGGGCTGGCGATCATCATCGCCCTGGCGCAACTGGAGCACTTCAAGACTGGCGAGACCTGGCTGAGCGGCGGCCCGTTGTACCTGATGATCGGCCTGGTGGCGCTGACCATGGCCATCGTCTACTTGTTGCCACGCCTGACCCGCAGTGTTCCGCCGGCCCTGGTGGCGATCCTGGGGGTTGGCCTGGCGGTCTACTTCTTCGGTCTGCCGACCCGCACCCTGGGTGATATGGCGCATATCGCCGGCGGCCTGCCGGCCTTTGTCTGGCCGGACATTCCCTGGAACCTGGAGACCTTGCGGATCATCGCGCCCTATGCGGTGGTAATGGCGATGGTCGGTCTGCTGGAAACCCTGCTGACCCTGAACCTGACCGACGAGATCACCGAGAGCCGCGGCTACCCGGACCGCGAGTGTGTGGCGTTGGGCGCGGCCAACATGGCCTCCGGGCTGTTTGGTGGCATGGGCGGTTGCGCGATGATCGGCCAGACCGTGATCAACCTGAGTTCGGGCGGGCGCGGCCGATTGTCCGGCGTGGTGGCCGGGGTGATGGTTCTGCTGTTCGTGTTGTTTCTGTCGCCGTTGATCGAACGCATCCCGTTGGCCGCGCTAGTGGGCGTGATGTTCGTGGTGTCCCAGCAGACCTTTGCCTGGGCCTCGCTGCGGGTGATCAACAAAGTGCCCGTCAATGACGTGTTGGTGATCATCGCGGTGACGACCATCACGGTGTTCACCGATCTGGCAACCGCGGTGCTGTGCGGCATTATCATTGCGGCGCTCAACTTTGCCTGGCAACAGGCCCGGGAGCTGTACGCCGACACGCATCTGGAAGCGGACGGCAGCAAGCTCTATCGCCTGCACGGCACCCTGTTCTTCGCCTCGACCACGCCGTTTCTCAACCAGTTCGACCCGGCCAACGATCCCTCCCAGGTGACCCTGGACTGTCGCCACTTGAGCTTTGTCGACTATTCGGCCATCGCGGCACTGAAAACCCTGCGTGAACGCTATAGCAAGGCTGGCAAGCACCTGCGGGTGTTTCACTTGTCCGAACGCTGCAAACAGATGCTCAAACGGGCGGATGTCCACCACGACTGAAGAGATCGCCGCTGCGTCACCCAGGCGATGAATAGCTGCGACACACCGTCGCAGCCCAATCCTTCGCACTCTTCCCATGCCGTATACTCGCCCCGCCTTTTTAACCTCGCCCACGCCGGAGTGTTTCGATGGATCCTGTGGTTTTCGAAGAGTGGATGATGACGGGCCTTGTCAGCATCCTGATCATTTTCATGGGTTTCATCGTCTGGGATCTGGCGAAGAAGTCCAAGGCCGGGCGTTTCGGCTCGTTCATCCTGTTTTTCGTGCTGGGGCTGGGCGTGGCGGCATTCGTCATCAAGAGCGTGGTGATCGGCCTGATCGAGACGGGCACCTTATAACCGCGCCGGCACTTCCTTCCACTGGCCGTGATCCAGCCCGTCGAGCGTCCAGTCACCGATCCTGACCCGCACCAGGCGCAATGTCGGCAAGCCCACCGCAGCGGTCATGCGCCGCACCTGACGGTTGCGCCCCTCGCGAATCACCAATTCCAGCCAACTGGTCGGCACACTTTTACGAAAGCGCACCGGCGGGTTGCGCGGCCATAGTTGTGGCTCGTCCAGTTGTCGCGCTTGTGCGGGCAAGGTCATGCCGTCATTCAGCTCCACGCCATCGCACAGACGCTGCAATTGCTCGGCACTGGGCTCACCTTCGACTTGCACCCAATAGGTCTTGGCCAGTTTGTGCCGGGGGTCGGCGATGCGGGCCTGCAGTTGCCCGTCGTTGGTGAGCAGCAGCAACCCTTCGCTGTCGCGATCCAGCCGCCCGGCGGGATAAATGCCGGGCACGTCGATAAAGTCCTTGAGCGTCGCCCGCCCCTGATCGTCACGAAATTGCGTCAGCACATCGAAGGGTTTGTTGAACAGGATCAGCCTCGGCTCGGCCGGCGGGGCCTTGGCCACACGGCGCGGGGCGGATGCGGGAGGTTTCGCGCCAGGACGGCGGGAAGCGGGACGTGGCGGACGGGGCATGGCAAACACAACATCTAACGGTCTGGGCCGACCATGCTAGTGGCCCGACCGTTAAATAACCACTGTCCCTTAAATAGGGCATCCGTTCATCAGCGGAACGGCGGTTCGTCGAAGCTGCGCAACTTGCGCGAGTGCAGCGAATTGAGTTCGTTGCGCAGCAGGTCCAGCGCCGCGATGCCAATCTTCAGGTGCTGGTTGACCGCCCGTTCGTAGAACGCGTTGGCCGAACCCGGCAATTTGATCTCGCTGTGCAGAGGTTTGTCCGAGACACAAAGCAACGTGCCGTACGGCACCCGCAAGCGGTATCCCTGAGCGGCGATGGTGCCGCTTTCCATGTCCACCGCAACGGCGCGGGACAGGTTGATCAACGGGCGCTCCTGGGCCCAGCGCAATTCCCAGTTGCGGTCGTCGTAGGTCAGCACGGTGCCGGTGCGCAGGCGTTTTTTCAGCTCGTCGCCCTTTTCACCGGTGACATTGGCCGCCGCTTGCTGCAAAGCCATCTGCACTTCAGCCAGGGCGGGGATCGGAATATTCGGCGGCACGACCCGGTCGAGGATGCCATCGCGACGCATGTAAGCGTGGGCCAGCACGTAGTCGCCGATGGTCTGCGACTGCCGCAGCCCGCCGCAGTGACCGATCATCAGCCAGCAGTGGGGCCGCAGTACGGCCAGGTGGTCGGTAATGTTCTTGGCGTTGGACGGCCCGACGCCGATGTTCACCAGGGTCACGCCATGGCCATCGTTAGCCTGCAGGTGATAGGCCGGCATCTGATAGCGGTGCCAGACCACGCCCGCGGCGATCGCCGAGGCTTCACCGTGGTCCATGCCCTTTTCGATGATCACGTTGCCCGGCAGGACCATGCGCACAAAACGCGGGTCGCTGCGCAGTTGCTCCAGGCCATGGACAATGAACTGGTCCACATAACGGTGATAGTTGGTCAGCAGGATCCAGGGCTGCACATGGCGCCAGTCGCTGCCGGTGTAATGCACCAGCCGACGCAGGGAAAAGTCCACCCGCGCCGCGTCGAACAGTGCCAGCGGCAGCGGGTCGGTGTTTTCCCAGTCGTAGAGGCCGTCGGCAATGCCATCGGTGGCGGCCGACAGGTCGGTGCTGGGGAACACTCGCGCCAGCACGGCGGCGGTCACGCCGGAGCCGGCCAGTTCATCACCCTGCTCCACCACGTACGGATAGGGGATATTCTGCTCGCTGACACCCACTTCCACGGTGACGGTAAAGTCGTGCATCAGCGGGACCAACTGCTCCAGCAGGTATTTACGGAACGCAGCAGGATGGGTGACGGTGACACTGTAGGTGCCCGGCAACTGGACCTTGGCGTAGGCGCGGGTGGTTTGCGGGACTTCGCCATGGCAGTGATAGGTCAGTCGCAGGGCGGGATAGCGAAACAATGCCCGCTGCTCGGCATCCGGCTCGATGCGATCCTTGAGGTACCGCTTGAGCGCCTGGTTCAGCGCAGTGGTCGCACGCTCGTGCAGGGCCGCCAGACGATCCACGGCTTGTTCGGCGGTTTGAACGACAATAAACGCTTCGGTCACGATCAGCTTCCTGTGTTCTGACTTGCAGGCCTTCATCTTGCCTGCATCATCGTCCAACGGGAACAGTGGCGTATTGGCGCGTTCGATCATTCTCCCTCTCATTACGGGAGCGAGCCTGCTCGCGATGGCGGCCTGGCACCGGCCGGAGACAAATTGATCAGGTCCGCGCTCATCACTTTCGAGAATTAAATCGAGAACAACTCGCCGCCATTGTATGGCGCTATCGACGCCACGCTCATAATAGCTGTCATTCTTGACAGTATACAGACCGGTAATTTATGTGAATTCTGTTCTTGTGAATGCTGCCATTCATTAAGACGTTTCGAATTTCAGTGGATCGCGTTGTAAAGGCCCCTCTACCAAGCAACCAAGGTCTATTCCAATGAACATATCAAACAATCAAAGCACCGCGCCGGGTAGTTTTGATAACAGCTTCGGAACTCAAGGTGTTGTTCGAATTCAACTTCCGTCCGGGCCATTTCAGGGTACATCCAGGCTACTGCCGGATGGAAAAATACTTTCAATTTCGGTGACCGAGCAATTGGACACCCTGGCTATTGTGAAACACACGCCGGAGGGCGTTCTAGACACCACGTTTGGCAGTGGGGGTGTGGTTTATACTCGGCTTCCAATAAACGACTATTTGACACTCCTGAACTTTTTAGTACTAGAAAACGGAAAAATTGTTGTAGTTGGAGGCCTTGGTGATGGGTTCTCCTATTTTTTCAAGGGGGCGCTGTTCGCTCGCCTGCTTCCCGATGGCCGCCTGGATCTTATGTTTGGCACCGGTGGCGTCACTTCCTTCAACACAGAGCTCGCGGATCGTCATAGAACGGGAATAGCCGCTAGGGACGATGGAAGCATTTTTGTAGCAACGGAAACCAGAGATACTGGAGCCGGGCGTGACGGCGTGATTTTTGGCCTCGATGCAGCGGGCAAGCCGGATGAGACTTTCGGCAACAACGGCGTGGTGTACTCAATGCCGGGCGCCAGCTTTCAATCCATCGCCTTACAGGCAGACAAGGTATTGGTCAGCGGCATATACCAAAAAGGCGGGCTCATTGCCCGCTATACCAACCAGGGCGAGCCTGACTTGAGTTACGGCGGCTTCAATCACGGATTTGTCTTGATTGATGGCACGGGAGGCGCTCATGTAGAACTCATTCACCTGGCACAGCAGCCCGACGGAAAGACCTTGGCTGCAGGATATATTTTCAAAGGAAATATGGGCAACCTGCTGGGGACGTTACCTCTTCTGTCACGCGTTAACGCAGACGGCACTCAAGACGATACGTTTAACGGCGGAAACGCCCTGGAAATATTCGTAACCGACGAATCAGACTACGGATGGCAAGCCTTGCATACAACGGCACAACTTGACGAAAAACTTATAGTACTGTGCCAAAAATCCAGCAAAACCGCCTTACTAAGATATATGAAGGATGGCTCTCCGGACGCCAACTTCATCCCCCCTGAACTCCAACTAATGGAGTACAGGCCAAGTCCTGTCATCCAGATACAACCTGACGCGAAAATATTGGTTTCTGGCTCGAACAACGGCATGGGCGCCATTGTCCGCCTGCTAGGTTAATCAAAACCAATCACGGTGAAGAGGGAGTTATCAGCCTCCCTCGTCACGTCAAGGTTCAAACTACAGCCCTATGCAGTAGATCGGGATAATCGGGCTGTCAGAACCCCTGCGGGGTCGAACGCCCCACTATCGCCTCCACATCAACCCCACGGGGCAATGTGCCGTAGACCCGCCCTCCTCCCGCCAATCGACTGGCAATAAAACCATCGCTGACCTCGCTGTTCCCCGCTTCGAGCAACAGCTTGGCCTGCAGGCCCACGGCGATGTCTTCGGTCAATTGCCGGGCGCGGTACTGGATGTCGTCGGTGTCCTTGAACGCGGCGTGCAATTGGTGGATGTGGCCAGCCAGGCGCTTGTCGCCGTGGCCATCACCCAATTCGCTGAACAATACCTCCAGCATGCCCGGCTCCTTGGACAAGGCGCGCAGCACATCCAGGCACTGCACATTGCCGGAGCCTTCCCAGGTCGAGTTCACCGGTGCTTCACGGTACAGGCGCGGCAGGATGCTGTCTTCGACGTAACCGGCGCCGCCCATGCATTCGGCGGCTTCGTTGATCATCGCCGGGGCGCGTTTGCAGATCCAGTATTTGCCCACCGCCGTCACCAGCCGCGCGAACTTGGCCTCGTGTTCGTCACTCAAGTGGTCCAGCGCCCGGCCCATGCGCAAACTCAGCGCCAGGGCGGCTTCGCTTTCCAGCGCCAGGTCGGCCAATACGTTTTGCATCAACGGTTGCTCACTCAACAGCTTGCCGCCAACCCGCCGATGCGCGCAGTGATGGCTGGCCTGGGTCAAGGCCTGGCGCATCAGAGCACTGGAACCGACCATGCAATCGAAGCGAGTCATAGCGACCATCTCAATGATCGTCGGCACGCCTCGCCCTTCTTCACCGACCATCCAGGCCAGCGCACCACGGAATTCGACTTCGCTGGAAGCGTTGGAACAGTTGCCCAGCTTGTTCTTCAGCCGCTGGATATAGAACTGATTTCGCGTGTCGTCCGGGCGATGGCGCGGCAGCAGGAAGCAGCTCAGGCCCTTGTCGGTCTGGGCCAGGGTCAGGAAGGCATCGCACATCGGCGCCGAACAGAACCACTTGTGGCCCACCAGTTCATAGGCCTGGCCGGGACCGTTGGCGCCCACCGGATAAGCCTTGGTGGTGTTGGCCCGCACGTCGGTGCCGCCCTGCTTTTCAGTCATCGCCATGCCGAGGGTGACGCCGGCCTTGTGGGCCATGCCGACGTTACGCGGGTCGTACTCGGTGGCGAGCGCTTTGGGCACCCAATGCTCGGCCAGGTCCGGTTGCAAGCGCAACGCCGGGACGCTGGCGAAGGTCATGGTCAGCGGACAACCGGTGCCGGCTTCAGCCTGACTGTGCAGATAAGTCATCGAGGCCCGGGCGACGTGGGCGCCGGGTTGCGGGTGAGCCCATGGCAGGCTGGGCAGGCCATGCTCGACAGCGGTGCGCATCAACTGGTGGTAAGCGGGATGAAATTCCACCAGGTCGATGCGATGACCATAGCGGTCGTGGCTGGAAAACACTGGTTTGTTCTGGTTCGCCAGAAACCCCGCCTCCATCAGCGGCCCGCCGGCCAGTTCGCCATACGCATCGATCCGCCCTTGCGCCCAGCCCGCACCGAAACGCTGCGACCACTGTTGCAGCGGCAGGTCGATGCGATAGAGATTGGCGCCATCCAGGGACGGTGGCTGATTGGTGACGTCGTGAGTTTCGGCGAACTGGTGCAGGTTCATGACAGGGCTCCTTGGTCGGCCAGCAGAGGTTCAGTTAAGCACCGCCCCAAGGCCGAACAAAGTGTCATACCCGCCTAAATATCGGCGCTTTCACCCTGTTTTGGACAAAGCACCCGCCGTTGCAGAATCGTGCGCAACACTTCGAATTTCACCGGTTTGCTCAGGTAATCGGTCAATGCTCCCGACGTGCAGCGCTCGTGATTCGGATTGGGACTGATCACAAACACCGGCAGGTCCTCGCAGCCAGCGAGCGTACGGATCTGACAGCAGACCGACACGCCATCCAGCGGTGGTGACTGGCAATCGAGCAGCACCGCGTCAACATTCTCGCCCTGCAGCATATCCAGTGCTGCGCGGCCGCTGTCGGCGGTACGCACCCGGTAACCGAGCTTGAGCAACATGCCGCGCATCACCAGCAGATCAATGCTGTTGTCGTCAGCCAGCAACACCGTGCAATCCTGGGGCAATCGCGCGCTTTCTCGCGGGCTGAATGAGGTTGGCGCGGGAACCTCCACAGGGAATGCCATTTCCACCTCGACATCCAACTGGAAGCGGCTGCCGCGACCGGGTTCGGAGGTGTGGGTCAGGCGTCCGCCCAGTAATTCCACCAGTTGTCGGCAGATCGCCAGCCCCACACCGAGGCCGCCGTATTCCCGGGTCATCGAGCCGTCAAGCTGGAAGAAGCGCTGGTACAAGCTCGCCTCCCCAAGGTCAGTGAAACCGATACCGGTGTCGATCACGGCAAAGGACAGCGCCAGCCGATCGAGCCCCGACGGCCTGCCACTGACACGCAGCGCCAGGCCCCCAGTGCGGGTGAACTTGACGGCGTTGTCCAGCAGGCATTCCAGGCATTGGGCCAGCTTGCCGCTGTCAGCGATCAGCCGGTCCGTCAGGCCGGGTGCCACGTCGACCTTGAAATCCAGGTTCTTGACCGCTGCATTGGCACCGAACTGCACCTGCAAGGCGTCGACCATCGCGCGCAGGCTGAACGGTGCCGGGTAGACCTTGAGCTTGCCGGCCTGCAACTCGGTAAGGGTGAGGATGCCGTTGACCATGCGCATCATGTCCCGCGCAGAACCTGCGGCGGTCTGTTGATACTGGGTCAACTCCTCGTTCATTTCGACGGTTTCCATCAACTCCAGCGAACCGATCACGCCATTCATCGGCGTACGCAGCTCATGGGTCAACGTAGCGAGGAATTCATCCTTGAGTTTGTTGCTGTGGGCCAGTTGCTGGTTGAGCACTTCAAGTTTCTGCCCGGCGTCGAACAGGGTCTGGGCCTGTTGCTCGCGCATGGCATTGATGCGATCGGCCAGGGCCAGGGACAACAGCGCCACTTCGATGGCCGAGCCGATCTGGCTGGCGTACATGGTCAGGAACACGTTCGGCAGATAACCTAGGACCATCATCGTGTTGACGACGCCCCCCAGCAGGAACGCCGACCAGGCGATGATGAAATAACGCGCCACCCGCAGGCCGCGCCACCAGGCGAACAGCCCGGCGGCGAAGATCACCACGGTAAACACCAGCGCCAATGCCGTCGCCAGGCGCAGGGCCAGCGCGTAACTGGTCATCAGCGACAGGCCCACCACTACCGCGCTGTAGACGATCAGCGCCAGCAGCAGCCGGTCAAGCCAACGACTGTGTTGCGCGGTTTGCAGGAAGCTGCGCGCAAACTGGCTGCCGAACAGGCCCGCACAACCAATGAAAAATGGCGTCGCGGCATTGGCCCACCAGGGATTGTCCGGCCAGAAATACTCAACGGCCGCCCCGTTGACCGACAACTGATACAAGCCGAACGAAGCGATATATACGATGTAATAAAGGTAGCTGGTGTCGCGCACGCTCAGATAGATGAACAGGTTGTAGACCAGCATCCCCAGCAGTACGCCATAGATGATGCCCAATACGTACAAGCGCACAGGCTGTTGCTCGAGATAGGCCGTGCTCGACCACAACGTCAGCGGCGCCTGGATCGAACCTTGGCTTTGCAGGCGCAGGTACACGGACTGACGTTGCCCGGGTTTGAAGTCCAGGCTGAACAGGTAGTTGTTCTGGCGAATTTCACGGCTGGCGAACGGCAAGGCATCGCCGGTCTGGCGAACCAGGCGATACGCCCCGGCGCTATCAGGCAGATACAAGTCCAGATGGTCCAGCGGTGGATAGGCCAGTTCCAGCAACCAGGTGCGCTGGGCGTCCGGATTGCCGGGACGGTAGTTCAGGTCTATTTTCAGCCAGAATGCCGAGCGCGAATAACCGGCGTTCAGCGTGGCTTTGTCATGGGATTTGAAGTGACCCGCCGCAGCCTCTGCCAGGACATCGTCGATGGTGGCCGTACCGTTGGTGTCTTCGAACACCTGCAGGGCATGACCCAAGGGCAGGCTTTGGGTGAACTCATCGAACTCGAGGGCGCTTGCCAAAGGGGGCAAGCACAGCAGCAACATCAGCAAATAGCGCATTTAAGCCCCAGCGTGGCCTGTCCGGTTGAATCAGGAAGCCCCCCATTCCCTGAGTAGACGTAAAACCGGCATTACCTGTTATTGGTTGGATCCACTTCTAGCATAGCCGTTGATGGCCAATTTGCACCATTGAAATTTTTCCTACAGAGGGCTCTAGAACGGGCGTTCCAGCGCCAGGCATTGAGATAGAGCTGTTGCTTTGGTCAGATTGAAATATAACCCTGGAACCAGACCTAGTCTGTGGCGAGGGGATTTATCCCCTCGCCACAGGTGTGCGCCTCTCCGAGGGGTTTGGTGGTAAGCTCGCGCACCATGAATATCTACAGCTCTCGCCCCGTTGTCCTCTGTCTCTCCGGCCACGACCCCAGTGGTGGCGCCGGTTTGCAGGCAGATATCGAAGCCCTGCTCGCCCAGGGTTGTCATGCCGCTCCGGCCGTTACCGCGTTGACCGTGCAAGACACGGTGAACGTGAGTGATTTCCGCGTGCTCGATCGGGAGTGGGTGCTGGCACAAGCCAATGCCGTGCTCAACGATTCGCAGGTAGCGGCGGTCAAGCTGGGGATGCTTGGCTCACTGGAAATGGTCGACACGGTGGTCGAACTGCTTCAGGCGCACCCGCACTTGCCCATGGTCTGCGATCCAGTGCTGCGTGCCGGTGGCGGCGGACGATTGGGCAAGGATGAAGTCGGCTACGCCATGCGCGAACGCCTGCTGCCCTTGGCAATCATCGCCACCCCCAACCTGCCTGAAGCACGCATCCTCGCCGAACTGCCCGAGGGCAGCGCCGATGAGTGCGCGGAAAAACTGCTGCCCTTCGTCAAGCACCTGTTGATCACCGGTGGTCACGGCGACGAACATGAAGTCCACAATCGCCTGTACAGCCGCGATGGTCGCCGCGAAACTTTCACCTGCCAGCGCTTGCCCGGCAGCTACCATGGTTCCGGCTGCACCCTGGCCAGCGCCCTGGCCGGACGGCTGGCCCAGGGCGAACACCTCGCCAGCGCGGTCAAGACCGCACTGGATTACACCTGGCGCACCCTGCGCGATGCCGAACAGCTGGGCAAAGGCCAGTTCGTACCGCGTCGCCTGCCGCTGGATTTCTGCTCGTAGCCCCGGAGGCTGTGGAATGAAACTACGTGGCCTTTACGCCATCACCGATAGCCAACTGCTGGCCGGCAAATTTCTCGCTTATGTACAAGCGGCACTGGAAGGTGGCGTCACCCTGCTGCAATACCGCGATAAAAGCAGCGACGAAGCCCGCCGTCTGCGCGAAGCCGAAGCGCTGCGCAATCTGTGCGAGCGCTACAAGACCCGGTTGATCATCAACGACGACGCTGAACTGGCCGCGCGCCTGGGCGTCGGCGTTCACCTGGGCCAGACCGATGGCCCGCTGGCGCCGGTACGGGCGCTGCTGGGGCGCGACGCAATCATCGGCTCCACCTGTCACGCCAGCCTGGAACTGGCCGAACAGGCAGCGAGCGAGGGCGCCAGCTATGTGGCGTTCGGACGCTTCTTCAACTCCAACACCAAGCCCGGCGCACCCAGTGCAAACCTTGAACTGCTCGACCAGGCCCGTATCAAACTGCATATACCGGTGTGCGCCATCGGCGGCATCACGCTGGACAACGCCGCCCCACTGGTCGCTCACGGCGTCGACCTGCTGGCCGTGGTCCACGGCCTGTTCGGCGCCGACAGCCCCCTGGAAGTGACGCGCCGCGCCCGTGCCTTCAACGATCTGTTGCAGATCAAATAATTTTCCGTTTTCGAGAGCCCAACCATGTCCCGTTCCGAAACCCTGTTTGCCAACGCCCAGAAACACATCCCCGGCGGCGTGAACTCCCCCGTTCGTGCGTTCAAGAGTGTCGGCGGCACCCCGCTGTTCTTCAAGCACGCCGAAGGCGCGTACGTGACGGACGAAGATGACAAACGCTATGTGGACTACGTCGGTTCGTGGGGGCCGATGATCCTGGGCCACAGCCATCCAGACGTGCTGGAAGCGGTGCGCAACCAGTTGCAGCACGGTCTGTCCTACGGAGCCCCGACCGCCATGGAAACCGAGATGGCCGATCTGGTCTGCTCGATCGTGCCGTCGATGGAAATGGTGCGCATGGTCAGCTCCGGCACCGAGGCGACCATGAGTGCGATACGCCTGGCGCGGGGCTTCACCGGTCGCGACAGCATCATCAAGTTCGAAGGCTGCTACCACGGTCACTCCGACAGCCTGCTGGTCAAGGCCGGTTCCGGCGCGCTCACCCAAGGCGTACCGAGTTCGGCCGGCGTACCGGCGGCGTTCGCCAAACACACCCTGACCCTGCCCTTCAATGACCTCGAAGAAGTCGAGAAGATGCTCGCCGACGTCGGCCGGGAAGTGGCCTGCATCATCGTCGAGCCGGTGGCCGGCAACATGAACTGCGTACCGCCAGCGCCGGGTTTCCTCGAAGGTCTGCGCAGCTTGTGCGACCAGCACGGCGTGGTGCTGATTTTCGACGAAGTGATGACCGGTTTCCGCGTGGCCCTCGGCGGCGCCCAGGCCCATTACGGCGTAACACCGGACCTGAGCACCTTCGGCAAGATCATCGGCGGCGGCATGCCGGTCGGCTGCTTCGGCGGCAAGCGCGCCATCATGGAATGCATCGCGCCACTGGGGCCGGTCTACCAGGCCGGCACACTGTCGGGCAACCCGCTGGCGATGGCCGCCGGCCTGACCACCCTGCGCCTGATCAGCCGCCCGGGCTTTCACGCCGAGCTGACCGACTACACCACTCGTCTGCTCGACGGTTTGCAGATTCGTGCCGACGCGGCGGGCATTCCGTTCGTGACCACCCAGGCCGGTGGCATGTTCGGCCTGTACTTCAGTGGCGCCGATGACATCGTGACGTTCGAAGATGTGATGGCCAGCGACGCTGACCGCTTCAAGCGCTTCTTCCACCTGATGCTCGACGCTGGCGTGTACCTGGCACCGAGCGCGTTCGAAGCCGGCTTCACCTCCATCGCCCATGGCGAGGCCGAACTGAAGATCACCCTTGACGCTGCCGAGCGGGCCTTCGCCGCGTTGAAATAAGCCTGTGGATAACTGACGCTGGCTGACGCTGGCGTCAGTGATTGACGACAACTTCTTCCCCCTTTTCCTACGTATTGACCCCCGAAGTAGCCGTTGGCGCACCCTCGCAGCAGAAAAACGAGTAAAGACTTTGTAAGGATGGCCCTGCTTATTTCATAATGCGCGCTTATTGGATCCCCCGGAGGGTCCGCGTGCCCCTCAGAGGTAAGTCGATTCCCATGAACCGCACCGGCCGCACCCTTGCCCTGGGCTGCCTGTTGCTCCTTCCGCCGCTGCTGGCGAACGCACAAGCAGGCGGTAACTCGTTGTTGATCCCGGCGATGGGCCGTTGCACGCTCAACACCCAGCCACAAGATCTCGCACCGGCACTCGACGCCTGTCAAAAAGCGGCGGACGCGGGCGATGCACAAGCGCAATACGAGCTGGGCGAGTTCTACTACAACGGCAAGGCTGCGCCGCGCGACCTCAAGCTGGCTCTCAGCTACTTCGAGAAAGCCTCACTGCAAGGCCATGCCCAGGCGCAATACAAGCTGGGCGGCATGTTCTTCCATGGCGAAGGCGTGCAGGCCAATAATGTGCAGGCCTACATTGTCTTGAAGATGGCAGCGGTCAATGGCGCCGAAGAAGCCCTGGACACCGCCGACGAAGTCGCCGAACAGATGCCTCGCGATGAATTGGAGGTCGCGACCCAGGTGCTGGGGCAGATCTTCCGCAAATACCTGATGGAATTGCAGAACGCCGACGGGCGCACGCCTTTCTCACCACTGCCCTGAATCCACCGCAGGCCCCTGTGGCGAGGGGATTTATCCCCGCTGGGCAGCGAAGCGGCCCGAAAGCAGTCAACTCAATCTCTAATACCGAGGTGTCAGGTTTTAGGGCCGCTTCGCGCCCCAGCGGGGATAAATCCCCTCGCCACAAAGGACTGCGCTCAACTTATCGACAGGTTTACTTCTCAGGCATCGGCATCGGAAACGGCATGACATTGCCGACCGCGCCGCGGGCTTCGCTGATTTTCGGCGTGCCCAGGCGCTCGACCTCGTCGATGCGCACGATCGAATGCATCGGCACGAAGCTGCGTACCACGCCTTCGAACTGCGCCTTGAGCTTTTCTTCGCTCGGATCGACGACCACTTGCGTGCGCTCGCCAAAGACGAATTCTTCGACTTCCAGGAAGCCCCACAGATCACTTTGATAGATCTGCTTGGCGTACATTTCGAACACCTGGCCCTGGTTGAGGAAAATCACCTTGTAGATTGGAGCTTCACGTTTGGTCATGGCTGGCGAAACACATCGGCGGGTAAAAATTAGGGCGCGAACTATAGCATAGCCACTGCTCGCACAGCGGTAGGAACCCGGTGACTTGTTCCCTATAATGCGCGGTTCTTTGAATCACGTGATGACTCCGTCCATGGCCAAGAAGCTTTACATCGAAACCCACGGTTGCCAGATGAACGAGTACGACAGCTCGCGCATGGTCGATCTGCTGGGTGAACACCAGGCCCTGGAAGTCACTGCCCGCGCCGAAGACGCCGACGTGATCCTGCTCAACACCTGTTCAATCCGTGAGCGCGCCCAGGACCGGGTGTACTCCCAGCTCGGCCGCTGGCGTGAGCTGAAACTGGCCAACCCGGAAATGGTCATCGCCGTGGGCGGTTGCGTGGCCAGCCAGGAAGGCGCCGCCATTCGTGACCGCGCGCCCTACGTCGACGTGGTCTTCGGCCCGCAGACCCTGCACCGCCTGCCGGAGATGATCGACGCCGCGCGCAGCACCAAACTGCCGCAGGTGGACGTTTCGTTCCCGGAAATCGAAAAATTCGACCACCTGCCCGAACCCCGCATCGACGGCCCGAGCGCCTATGTGTCGGTGATGGAAGGTTGCAGCAAGTACTGCACGTTCTGCGTGGTGCCCTATACCCGTGGTGAAGAAGTCAGCCGGCCGTTCGACGACGTGATCGCCGAGATCATCCACCTGGCGGAAAACGGCGTGCGCGAAGTGACGCTGCTGGGGCAGAACGTCAACGGTTATCGCGGACTGACCCATGACGGGCGCCTGGCAGACCTCGCCGAGCTGATCCGCGTGGTGGCGGCCGTGGAGGGCATCGACCGTATCCGCTACACCACGTCGCACCCGCTGGAATTCTCCGACAGCCTGATCCAGGCCCACGCCGAGGTTCCCGAGCTGGTCAAGCATCTGCACCTGCCGGTGCAATCGGGCTCGGACCGGATCCTGGCGGCCATGAAGCGCAACCACACGGCACTGGAGTACAAATCCAAGCTGCGCAAACTGCGGGCGGCAGTGCCGGGGATCTGCATCAGTTCGGACTTTATCGTCGGCTTCCCCGGCGAAACCGAGAAAGATTTCCAGCAGACCATGAAGCTGATCGAAGACGTGGGTTTCGATTTTTCCTATTCTTTCGTCTACAGCCAGCGCCCCGGCACCCCGGCGGCCGACCTGACGGATGAGACCCCCGAAGAACTGAAAAAAGAACGGCTCAACGCCTTGCAACATCGCTTGAACCAGCAAGGTTTCGAGATCAGCCGACAGATGGTCGGCTCCGTCCAGCGGATTCTGGTGACCGATTACTCGAAAAAAGACCCGGGCGAATTGCAAGGACGGACCGAAAACAACCGCATCGTCAACTTCCGCTGCGACACCCCGGCCCTGATCGGCCAGTTCGCCGACGTACACATCGACGCCGCGCAACCGCACTCCCTGCGCGGTTCGCTGATCCAGTAACCCCCGATTTCCTGTGAACACAGAACTTGTGGGAGCAAGGCTTGCCCGCGATACAGGCGCCTCAACTCTTGAGGGACCGAGTGGCATTCATCGCGCTCAAGCCTTGCTCCCACCAGATTGCTCGGTTTATTAAGAGCTTTCGCCCCCAGCCTACTGGCGTTATCCTTGATTTCATCTTAATTGCCCCAGGGCGGCTAAAAACGACCTTGAACGCACCCATCGAACCACATCGTTTCATTCTCGAGCCCTTTGAGGCTCGCCGCTTCGCCAATCTGTGCGGGCAATTCGACGAGCATCTGCGCTTGATCGAACAGCGCCTGGCCATCGAGATCCGCAACCGCGGAAACCAGTTCGAACTGATCGGCGAACCCAAGCACACCACCTCCGCGGAAAATCTGCTGCGCCGTCTCTATCGGGAAACCAAGGGAAACGAGTTGTCGCCGGACACCGTCCACCTGTTCCTGCAGGAGTCGGCCCTGGAAGAGCTCGATAACCACGCTCCGTCGGAACCTGCCGTGGCCTTGCGCACGAAAAAAGGCATGATTCGCCCTCGCGGCTTGAATCAGCAGCGCTACGTGAAGGAAATCCTGGGCAACGACATCAACTTCGGCATCGGTCCGGCCGGTACCGGCAAGACCTACCTGGCTGTGGCCTGCGCCGTCGATGCGCTGGAGCGCGAACAGGTGCGCCGCATCCTGCTGGTGCGCCCGGCGGTTGAAGCGGGGGAAAAACTCGGCTTCCTGCCTGGGGATCTGGCGCAGAAAATCGACCCGTATTTGCGTCCGCTGTATGACGCGCTGTACGAAATGCTCGGCTTCGAATATGTCGCCAAGCTGATCGAACGCCAGGTCATCGAGGTCGCGCCGCTGGCCTACATGCGCGGTCGTACGCTGAACAACAGCTTCATCATCCTCGACGAAAGCCAGAACACCACCGTCGAGCAGATGAAAATGTTTCTGACTCGGATCGGCTTCGGCTCCACCGCGGTCATCACCGGGGACATCACCCAGGTCGACCTGCCCCGCGGCACCAAATCCGGGCTGAACCATGTGATTCAGGTGCTCAAGGACGTGCCGGGCATCAGTTTCACGCATTTCATGCCCAAGGACGTCGTGCGCCATCCATTGGTGCAGCGCATCGTCGAAGCCTACGAGCGCTTCGAGAATCATCAGGATGAGCTGGCGACCGCAGACAAGGGCAATCGCCACGATGCTTGAACTTGACCTGCAACTGGCCAGCGAACGACCCGCCCCCAGCGAAGCTCAGTTGCGCCAATGGTGCGAGCTGGCCCTGCGCCAGCGCAGCGCCGACTCGGAACTGACCATCCGCCTGGTGGACGAGGCCGAAGGTCGCGAGCTGAACCACACCTGGCGGCAGAAAGACTACGCCACCAATGTGTTGTCGTTCCCCGCCGACGTGCCCGACGAACTTCTCGACATACCGCTGCTGGGCGATCTGGTGATCTGCATCCCGGTGGTGGAGCGCGAAGCTGCCGAACAAGGCAAGACCGCTGAGGCCCACTGGGCCCATCTGGTGATTCACGGCTGCTTGCATCTGCTGGGTTACGACCATATAGAAGATGACGAAGCCCTGGAAATGGAATCACTGGAACGAACGTTGCTTGCAGAGCTGGGTCACCCCGACCCCTACGCCGGCGACGAAGACTGATACATCAACCTGTAACGACAAAGGATTCAGAGTAATCGCTATGAGCGAAGATCGATCGAGCAACGGGCAGAAGTCATGGCTGGGCAAGCTCACCCAGGCTTTTGCCCATGAGCCGAAAAACCGCCAGGAGCTGCTGGAGCTGCTGCGCGATGCACACCAGAACAAACTGCTGGACAGCGAAGCGCTGGCCATCGTCGAAGGCGCCATCCAGGTCGCTGACCTGCAAGTGCGGGACATCATGGTCCCCCGTTCGCAGATGGTCAGCATCAAGGCGACCCAGACACCTCGCGAATTCCTGCCCGCCGTGGTTGATTCCGCTCACTCGCGCTACCCGGTCGTCGGCGAGAGCCATGACGACGTCATGGGCGTGCTGCTGGCCAAGGATCTGCTGCCGCTGATCCTTCAGGAGAACGGCGACAGCTTCAACATCAAAGACTTGCTGCGCCCGGCCACCTTCGTGCCCGAGTCCAAGCGCCTGAACGTGCTGCTGCGTGAATTTCGCGCCAACCACAACCACATGGCCATCGTCATCGACGAATATGGCGGCGTGGCCGGGCTGGTCACCATCGAAGACGTGCTTGAGCAGATCGTCGGCGACATCGAAGACGAGCACGACGTCGAGGAAGACAGCTACATCAAGCCGCTGCCCAGCGGCGACTTCCTGATCAAGGCCCTGACGCCGATCGAGAACTTCAACGAGTTCTTCGACAGCCAATTCTCCGACGATGAGTTCGACACCGTCGGCGGCCTGGTGATGAGTGCTTTCGGGCATCTGCCCAAGCGCAATGAAACCACGGAAATCGGCTCCTGGCGCTTTCGCATCCTGAACGCCGACAGCCGTCGGATTCACTTGCTGCGCCTGTCACCCATTGCCCGATAAACCCTGCGAGACCCGCTAAGGACACACATGCGCTGGATAACCCGCCCCGGCTGGCCCGGTAACCTGCTGGCCATGGCGGCTGGCGCGATCACCACCCTGGCCCTGGCGCCGTTCGACATCTGGCCACTGGCACTGCTGGCGGTCGGGTTGTTCTATGCGGGTCTGCGCGAGCTTTCACCGCGCCAGGCCATCGGCCGTGGCTGGTGCTTCGGTTTCGGCCTGTTTGGCGCCGGCACCAGCTGGATCTACGTCAGCATTCACAACTTCGGCGGCGCCTCGGTGCTGCTCGCCGGTTTTTTGATGCTGCTGTTCATCGCCGCCATTGCCTGGTTTTTCGCCCTGCCCGCCTGGCTCTGGGCGCGGTGGCTACGGCGTAACGAAGCCCCGCTGGCCGACGCCCTGGCCTTCGCCGCCCTGTGGCTGGGCCAGGAAGCCTTTCGCGGCTGGTTCCTCACCGGGTTTCCGTGGCTGTATTCCGGTTACAGCCAACTTGACGGCCCGTTGGCCGGCCTCGCGCCGTTGGGCGGGATGTGGCTGATGTCCTTCACCCTGGCCCTGACCGCCGCGCTGCTGTACAACGCGCCACGGTTGATCCGCACCAGGCGCAAAGGCTTTATCGCAGCGGGCGTGGTCCTGCTGATCGGCCCGTGGGTCGCCGGCATGGCGCTCAAAGGCCATGCCTGGACCAGCCCTTCGGGCGATCCGCTGAGCGTCGCGGCGATCCAGGGCAACATCGAACAAAGCATGAAGTGGGACCCGGAGCAGCTCAACGCGCAACTGGCGTTGTACCGCGACATGAGTTTTGCCTCCAAACGCGTCGACCTGTTGATCTGGCCGGAAACGGCAGTCCCGGTGCTCAAGGAATCGGCCCAGGGCTACCTGGACATGATGGGCACCTTTGCCGCTGAGCGAAATTCGGCGCTGATTACCGGCGTCCCGATTCGCCAACTGGTGCACCAGCAGAAGCGTTATTTCAACGGCATCACCGTGACCGGCGAAGGTGATGGCACTTACCTGAAGCAAAAACTGGTGCCCTTTGGTGAATATGTGCCGTTGCAGGACATCCTGCGTGGCTTGATCGCGTTCTTCGATCTCCCCATGTCCGACTTCGCCCGGGGCCCGGCCGACCAGCCTTTGCTGCAAGCCAAGGGCTACCAGATCGCGCCGTTCATCTGTTATGAAGTGGTCTACCCGGAGTTCGCCGCTGGCCTCTCGGCGCGCAGCGACCTGCTGCTGACCATCAGCAACGACACCTGGTTCGGCACCTCGATCGGCCCGCTGCAACACCTGCAAATGGCGCAGATGCGCGCCCTGGAAGCCGGTCGCTGGATGATCCGCTCCACCAACAACGGCGTCACCGGCCTGATCAACCCCTTCGGCCAGATCACCGCACAGATCCCGCAATTCGAGCGTGGCATCCTGTACGGCGAAGTGGTGCCGATGCACGGGCTGACGCCATACCTGCAATGGCGCTCGTGGCCGCTGATCATCGTGTGTGTGTTGCTGCTGGGCTGGGCCTTGATCGCCAGCCGGATGGCCAAGACGGTTTGATCCCGCGGCGGGCAAACCTCTTGGGGTCAACAAGTTTCCTGTGGGAGCAAGGCTTGCCCGCGATGCAGACGCCCTGTTCCCACGGCAGGACCGCGTCGATTTCATCGCGGGCAAGCCTTGCTCCCACAGAGGTCCCGCCCCTCCAAATACTCAGCGATAGAACAACCTGTACCCCACCTGCCCCACCGCCTCGTTCATCAACTGCCCCGACTGCCAGATCGACTTGAACTCCGGCATCCAGCCGCCCAGCGGGCGGGCATTGTCCTGCCCCAGAAAACCCACCGGTGCAGGCACCACTTCAAACCCCGAGCGCTCGAAACTCCAGACCGCCCGTGGCATGTGCGACGCATGGGTCACCACCACGACTCGTCTGATCCCCTGCGGTATTAAGATTTCGGCGCTCATTCGGGCGTTTTCCCAGGTCGTGCGGCTGCGCCCTTCCTGCCAGCGCACGGTGACACCAAAATCATCGAGCATCGAATCGGCCATCAATTTCGCCTCACTCGGCGGGGAGCCATAGTGCAGGCCGCCGCTGGTCAGCACCGGTAATCCCGACGCCTTGGCCAGTCGCGCCGCATACCGCTGGCGCTCCAGACCGATGCCGGTGGGCTGGTCGGTGCCCCAGGCCAGGTCACCGCGATCACGGCCCGAACCGAGCACCACGATGGCATCGGCACGTTGTGCCAGCGTCCCCCATTCGCTGCGAGGCAGCGGCGGCTCGCGCTCCAGCGCCTTGGCGCTCCATTGCACCACCACGGGCAAACTCATCAGCCAGAAACCGCCCACCCCTGCAATGAAACACAGGCGCGCCAGGCGCGGCCGGGAGTTGCGCCACCACCAGGCAAGCACCAACAGCAGCAAAAGAATGCCGGGCGGCAATAAAAGTTGTTTGATGAAATAGCGAAACGGCATCGGGCATCTCCATAGATGCCCGAAGCCTAGGTGGGTTGACGCAAAGCGACAACAGATTCGAAATAACCTTGAATCAAAAAAAGCGACAAGCGTGAATCCGGCTTTACTTGAACTGCAGTGACCGGACTTTTACAGCATCCCTGGTGGGTGTCCGATCCTTGAGCCATACAACCTTGGCCGAACGGGGCGTATCGAGGCGCTTGAGTAGCTGGGCCCCACTGGTGGGGGCTTGATGCCCGACCTGCTCAAGGTAAGCCTTGACCAGCTCGAACTCCGCGGGGGTCAAGCCACGCAGTTCCAACTCTGCCGGGCGTTCATCGCGCAAGCGACCGGCGGTTCTTGCAGCGTCCAGGGCCACCCCGAGACGATCGATCAGTTTTTCGTACAACTCAGGTGTAGTTACTTTTCGTTGTGATTCAACCATCCCTCACCTCATTGAAGATAAGACTCACTCCCCATTGAGAAGCTTAGCTTCGCTGGGCAAACCGGCAGGGCGCCGCGACCAACGGCCCTGAACAGCGGCGGTCACCGGGTATCGACAATGCCTCGGCACGCAATCAGGGTTTCCCTCGGCAGAGCACGGTCATGTATGCTACGGCGCTTCCTGTAACTCCACTTCCAGCTCGGCTGGGCATCGAAAACGCCGCATCAGGCGTCGTCTGCGTCCAGCATGGCAACGAAGAGGATTGGGCCACCCCATTCAGTACAAAAGTAGCCATGCACGAACACTATCAGCCCCGTGAAATCGAAGCCGCCGCCCAGTCGTTCTGGGACGAGCAAAAGTCCTTTGAAGTCAGTGAACAGCCAGGCAAGGAGACTTACTACTGCCTGTCGATGTTCCCTTACCCCAGCGGCAAGCTACACATGGGGCACGTGCGCAACTACACCATCGGCGATGTGATCTCCCGCTACCAGCGCATGCTAGGCAAGAACGTCCTGCAACCCATGGGTTGGGACGCCTTCGGCATGCCGGCGGAAAACGCCGCGATGAAGAACAACGTGGCCCCCGCCAAGTGGACCTACGAAAACATCGCCTATATGAAGACCCAGCTGCGCAGCCTGGGCCTGGCGGTGGACTGGTCCCGCGAGGTCACCACCTGCAAGCCTGATTACTACCGCTGGGAACAATGGCTGTTCACCCGCCTATTCGAAAAAGGCGTGATCTACCGCAAGAACGGCACGGTGAACTGGGACCCGGTGGACCAGACCGTACTGGCCAACGAGCAGGTGATTGACGGTCGCGGCTGGCGCTCCGGCGCGCTGATCGAAAAGCGCGAAATCCCGATGTACTACTTCAAGATCACCGCCTATGCGGATGAACTGCTGGAGAGTCTCGACGAGCTGACCGGCTGGCCTGAACAGGTCAAGACCATGCAGCGCAACTGGATCGGCAAGTCCCGGGGCATGGAAGTGCAGTTCCCCTACGACGTTGCCTCCATTGGCGAAGCGGGTAGCCTGAAAGTCTTCACCACCCGTCCGGACACCCTGATGGGCGCCACGTATGTCGCCGTGGCCGCCGAGCATCCGCTGGCGACCCTGGCAGCCCACAACAATCCCGAGCTGCAGGCGTTTATTGCCGAATGCAAAGGTGGCAGCGTCGCTGAAGCCGATGTCGCCACTCAAGAGAAGAAAGGCCTGCCGACCTCGCTGTTCGTCGAACACCCGCTCACCGGCGAAAAACTCCCGGTATGGGTCGCCAACTACGTGCTGATGCACTACGGCGACGGCGCCGTAATGGCTGTTCCGGCCCACGACGAACGCGATTTCGAGTTCGCCCACAAGTACAACCTGCCGATCAAGGCCGTGGTGCGTACCAGCGCCGGTGACCAGACCCCGGCGCCATGGCAGGACGCTTATGGCGAGCACGGCGAACTGATCAACTCCGGCGAGTTCGACGGCCTGGACTTCCCCGGCGCGTTCGATGCCATTGAAGTGGCTCTGATCAAGAAAAACCTCGGCGCCTCCCGCACCCAGTTCCGCCTGCGGGACTGGGGCATCAGCCGCCAGCGCTACTGGGGCTGCCCGATTCCGATCGTGCACTGCGATACTTGCGGTGACGTACCGGTACCGGAAGATCAACTGCCCGTGGTCCTGCCCGAAGACGTGGTACCCGACGGCGCCGGCTCGCCCTTGGCGCGCATGCCCGAATTCTACGAGTGCAGTTGCCCGAAATGCGGCGCGCCGGCCAGGCGTGAAACCGACACCATGGACACGTTCGTCGAGTCCTCGTGGTACTACGCCCGCTACGCCTCGCCGCACTATGAAGGCGGCCTGGTGGAAAAATCCGCGGCTGACCACTGGTTGCCGGTGGATCAGTATATCGGCGGCATCGAACACGCCATTCTCCACCTGCTCTACGCGCGCTTCTTCCACAAGCTGATGCGTGACGAAGGCCTGGTGAGCTCCAACGAGCCGTTCAAGAACCTGCTGACCCAAGGCATGGTGATCGCCGAGACTTACTATCGTCGCGAAGCCAACGGTGCCTACACCTGGTACAACCCGACCGACGTCGAACTCGAACGCGACAGCAAAGCCAAGGTCATCAGCGCCAAACTGATCGCTGACGGCCTGCCGGTGGAAATCGGCGGCACCGAGAAGATGGCCAAATCGAAGAACAACGGCGTCGACCCACAGTCGATGATCGACCAGTTCGGCGCCGACACCTGCCGCCTGTTCATGATGTTCGCCTCGCCACCCGACATGAGCGCGGAATGGTCCGACTCCGGCGTCGAGGGTTCGCACCGCTTCCTCAAACGCGTCTGGCGCCTGGCTCAAGCCCACGTCACTCAGGGTCTGCCGGGCAAACTGGACGTCGCCGGCCTGAACGACGAGCAGAAAGCCATTCGCCGTTCGATCCACCTGGCGATCAAGCAGGCCAGCCATGACGTCGGCCAGAACCACAAATTCAACACCGCCATCGCCCAGGTGATGACGCTGATGAATGTTCTGGAAAAAGCCGCGCAAGGCACCGAACAGGATCGCGCACTGGTTCACGAAGGCCTGGAAGCCGTGACGCTGCTGCTGGCTCCGATCACGCCGCACATCAGCCACGAGCTGTGGAACCGCCTGGGTCACGCTGACCCGGTGATTGATGCCGGCTGGCCGGTGGTGGACGAATCCGCGCTGGTGCAGGACAGCCTGACCCTGGTCATCCAGGTCAACGGCAAGCTGCGCGGCCAGATCGAAATGCCGGCCGCCGCCACTCGCGAAGAAGTCGAAGCCGCCGCACGGGCCAATGAAAACGTGTTGCGCTTCGTCGATGGCCTGACGATCCGCAAAGTGATCGTCGTGCCCGGCAAACTGGTCAACATCGTCGCAAGCTAATTGGATCGGGCGCCGGCTTGGGCCGGGCGCCGAATATAACCTGCGGGGCCGCACTGTCGAGCCATAGGGTTTCAAGGGGAGCAACAAGATGATCAAACGTAATCTGCTGGTAATGGGCCTGGCGGTCCTGTTGAGCGCCTGCGGCTTCCAACTGCGCGGCACCGGCACCACCGAACTGGCCATCACGGAGCTGGACCTCAGCGCCCGGGACGCTTATGGCGATACCGTGAAGATGCTGCGCGACACGCTGGAGAACAGCGGCGTGAAGGTCTACAACGGCGCTCCGTACAAACTGGTGCTGACCAGCGAACAGCAAAGCCAGCGCAGCTTGAGTTATGCCGGTGCCGGCCGTTCGGCCGAGTACGAACTCAACAACGTCCTGAACTATGAGATCCGCGGCCAGAACAACCTGGTGCTGCTGGACGACAAACTGCAAGTGCAGAAGGTCTACCTGCACGATGGCAATAACATCACCGGCTCCGACCAGGAATCGAGTGAAGTGCGTGGCGAAATGCGTCGTGACCTCGTGCAACGCATGATGCTGCGCCTGCAACAACTGACCCCGGCCCAACTGGACCAGTTGCAGCAGACCGCCGACGCCCGCGCCAAGGCAGAAGCCGACGCACTGGAAGCAGCACGCAAGGCTGAGGCGGAAACCCCGCAACAGTCGCCAATGCAAATCCCGTCTGAATAAGCCTTGCGGGGCGCTCCGGCGCCCCGCTCGCCTTCTCTTATGAAGCTCGCTCCCGCCCAACTCGGCAAACACCTGCAAGGCGCCCTCGCGCCGGTCTACATCATCAGTGGTGATGATCCGCTGCTGTGTCAGGAAGCCGCCGACGCCATCCGCTCTGCCGCTCGTCAGCAAGGCTTCGACGAACGCCAGGTGTTCGCCGCCGACGCCAGTTTTGACTGGGGCACGCTGTTGCAGGCCGGGGCGAGCATGTCGCTGTTCGCGGAAAAACGCCTGCTGGAACTGCGCTTGCCGTCTGGCAAACCCGGAGACAAAGGCGCCGCCGCGCTGATCGAATATTGCTCACGTCCGGCCGAGGACACGGTGCTGCTCATCAGCCTGCCAAAACTCGATGGCAGTGCGCAGAAAACCAAATGGGGCAAGGCCCTGGTCGAGGGTCAGCAGACCCAGTTCGTACAGATCTGGCCGGTGGACGTCAGCCAGTTGCCCAGCTGGATCCGCCAGCGCCTGTCCCAGGCCGGCCTCTCGGCCAGCCAGGATGCAGTGGAACTGATCGCTGCCCGGGTCGAAGGCAACCTGCTGGCCGCCGCTCAGGAAATCGAAAAACTCAAGCTGATGGCCGAGGGCGGACAGATCACCGTGGAAACGGTACAGGCCGCCGTGGCCGACAGTGCGCGTTTCGATGTGTTCGGGCTGACCGATGCGATCCTCAACGGTGAAGCCGCCCACGCTCTGCGCATGCTTGAAGGCCTGCGGGGCGAGGGCGTCGAGCCACCGGTGATCCTCTGGGCGCTGGCCCGGGAGTTGCGCCTGCTGGCCAACCTCTCACTGCAATACAGCCAGGGGGTACCGTTGGACAAGGCCTTCAGCCAGGCCCGCCCGCCGGTGTGGGACAAACGCAAGCCACTGATGAGCAAGGCCCTGCAACGCTATTCGGCATCGCGCTGGGCGCAACTGCTGCTCGAAGCCCAGCGTATCGATGCGCAGATCAAGGGCCAAGCCGCCGGTTCACCGTGGATGAGCCTCAGTCGCTTGTCACTGTTGATGGCTGGGCAGCGATTGGCATTGCCTGCCGAGTAAGCACTCACTGAAGACTGTTCTGCTGCGCAGATATCTGTGGGAGCAAGGCTTGCCCGCGATGAAAGCAACGCGGTGCGTCTGAAACCGAGGTGTCTGTATCGCGAGCAAGCTTTGCTCCCACAGAGAGGGGCAATTCCTCTCGCCACAGGTCATGTGTCCGTCTGAATGACACTTTCTGCACAATGCAGGGACTGGACAACCACCCAACGCTGCCCCATGATTTGCCCCGTAAAACCCACCCACGAGAGACCCATCATGAGCAAAAAGCCATCCAAGCATGGCCCCAACAAGGCCAAATCCATCATCGCCCAGCCCCTGTTCCGTAGCCGCCAGGAACGACCCGCCAAGGGCAAAGGCAGCTACCGCCGCGAAGCCTTCCAGTCTGACAACTGGGAGGCTTCTTGCTTTGTGGCGGCTTGAAACACCCGGACCAGCCCTATTCTCCTTTGCGCATGATAAGGTCAGCATCTGATTTGTTTATCTGGACCCGTGCATGCCCTTTTGTCTTTCCCGTCGTTGGCCCTTGCGCCAATTGATTGCAGCCACAAGCGTCGTTCTGCTTGTTGCCTGCGCAGAGAAACCTACCGCCGCCGACGCCCAACCGCTCAAGACCGTCCCTGCCGTGCCTGCTCCGGCCATCGTGCCGCCGGTGGTTCCGACCGGTGACAACCTGGTCATCGCACCCACGCAAACTTTCGCCGAATGGCAAGCCGGTTTTCGCAAGCAAGCCCTGACCGCCGGGATCCGTGCCGACCTGTTTGATCGCGCCTTTATCGGCGTCAGCCCGGACATGAGCGTCATCAAGGCCGACCGCAGCCAGCCGGAATTCAGCCGTCCGGTGTGGGAATACCTCGATGGAGCCCTGTCGCCACTGCGAGTACGCCGGGGCCAGACCCTGGTCCAACAACATGCCGACATCCTGCAAAGCATCGAGCAGCGCTATGGCGTCGATCGCCAGGCGCTGGTGGCGGTATGGGGCATGGAAAGCAATTTCGGTCAGTTCCAGGGCACCAAGTCGGTGATCAATTCCCTGGCGACCCTGGCCTATGAAGGGCGGCGCCCAGGTTTTGCCCATGCGCAACTGATCGCCGCGCTGCAGATCCTGCAGCAGGGCGATATCGCTCCGGAAAAAATGCTCGGTTCCTGGGCCGGCGCCATGGGCCAGACCCAATTCATTCCCACCACGTACAACACCCATGCGGTGGACTTCGATGGTGACGGCCGCCGCGATATCTGGGGCAGCGCCACCGACGCCCTGGCCTCGACCGCGCACTACCTGCAAAGCTCTGGCTGGCAGCGCGGGCAACCGTGGGGCTTCGAGGTACGGCTCAAAGAAGGGTTCGACTACCCGTTGGCCGATGGCGCGATCCGCAAACCCGTCTCCGAATGGCTGCAACTGGGCGTCAGCCTGCCCAACGGCAGCCAGGTCCCAGCCGGCGCCGAACACTTGTCGGCGGCCCTGCTGCTGCCGGCCGGCTATCGCGGGCCGGCCTTCCTGGTGCTCGACAACTTCCGCGCCATCCTCAAGTACAACAACTCCTCGTCGTACGCTTTGGCGGTGAGTCTGCTGTCAGAGCGCTTCGCGGGCGCGGGGCTGATCAGCGGGCAATGGCCAAAGGACGATCTGCCGTTGAGCCGCAGTGAACGTTTCGAACTGCAGACCTTGCTGGGCAAACACAACTTCGACGCAGGCACGCCCGACGGCATCATCGGCGCCAACACCCGCAAGGCAATACGCAGCGCCCAGCAGTCGTTCGGCTGGCCAGCGGATGGGTATCCGACGCACAAGCTGCTGGAAGGGTTGCGTAACCGCTAGATCGCCTTATGGCAACTACCGCTTTCGCGCTCCCACAGTGCGACCGTATTCTTCTGAAGGAACGCGGTCACTCTGTGGGAGCGGGCTTGCTCGCGAAGACTGACTGGCCAACAACACACAATTAGCGGCCGACCACCACGTCCTGCTCCAGCACCAACCTCTTCTCCCCCGCATCCAGCCTCACCAACGCGCCCATGGGCAACGTCAGGTTCGGGTCGCAATGCCCACTGCGCCAACCGGACAACACCGGGATGCCAAACGGCTCGAAGGTCTGCTTGAACAGCTTGTTCAACGCCTCGACGTCCACCCCGGCGATATCCCCCACCAACACACCTCGCAGCTTTGTCAGCGTGCCGGCCAGCCGCAACTGGGTCAGCAGACGGTCGATGCGGTAAAGCGGCTCGTTGATGTCCTCCACCAACAGGATCACGCCTTCGGCATCAATTTCGTAGGGTGTGCCCATGGTCGCGGCAATCATCGACAAGTTGCCCCCCAACAAGCGTCCGCAGGCGATACCGGGTGCCACGGTGGTCAACGGATAAGCCGCAGGATGGCTCAGTACACTGCCGGCCTTCAACTGCCCGCGCAGCAGGCTGAAAAAGGAAGTGACGGTTGGCGGTTCCTTGTCGCCCAGAAGATCGGCGTTGAGCAACGGCCCGTGAAAAGTGACGAACCCTGCATAACGGCTGATGGCCAGGTGCAAAGCGGTGATGTCGCTGTAGCCGACGAAGGGCTTGGCGTTGCGCCGCAACAGGTCGAAATCGATGCGATCCAGCAGGCGTGGAGTGCCGTAGCCACCGCGCAGGCAAATGATCGCTTTTACTTCTGGGTCGGCGAATGCGGCATGCAGGTCGTTGAGGCGTACCTCGTCGCTGCCGGCCAGGTAGCCGTCCTTTTCGTACACACCCGGGAATATACGCAGCTCATGGCCCCGGGCGCGCATCCATTGGATGGCTTTGTCCGTTTCCAGGTTTGCTGGACCGGCGGGGGCGATCACGGCGATCAGGCCTTCGGGCGGGAGGGCTGGGACGGGGTGATGTGGATTTAGGGTGTGAGTGGGTTCCATGAGTCTCCCGATTTTTAGGCATGCTTATGGGTGTATATCCGTTTTTTGCGTAACGGCGGCTGGCGGTTCCGCTCTTACAGCGGGTCACTTTTGGAAGAGCGCCAAAAGTAACCAAAAACGCTTTGCCCCACCACTCGGCACCTCGCTTAGGCTCGGTGTGCCCGAACGAAGGCATTGCTCCGTGGGCTCGCCGCGAAGGGCCATCCATGGCCCAGCGCGGCTATCCCGGCATCCATGCCGGGATGCCCACTGCGCAATACCTGCGTTCGGCCAGCGTGGTTTAACGGGGCGTCCAGATCAAGATCAAGATCCAAAGCAAAGCAAAGCAAAGCAAGAGCTGGGCATGTCCAGCATCTATGTGGCTGAACCACCGCTTTCGCGAGCAAGCCCGCTCCCACACGTGATCTTCAGCAGCCACAAAACTCATGTAAACCGCAGACCCACTGTGGGAGCGAGCCTGCTCGCGATGAGGCCAGCAAAACCAATATCCATGTAACTGAACCACCGCTTTCGCGAGCAGGCTCGCTCCCACACTTGATCTTCAGCAACCACAAAACTCATGTAAACCGCAGACCCACTGTGGGAGCGAGCCTGCTCGCGATGAGGCCAGCAAAGCCAGTATCCATGTAACTGAACCACCGCTTTCGCGAGCAAGCCCGCTCCCACACGTGATCTTCAGCAACCACAAAACTCATGTAAACCGCAGACCCACTGTGGGAGCGAGCCTGCTCGCGAAGACGGCGTTTTTCAAGGTAGTTGTCGCGTACACCGTTTTGTTATGCCACTTTTGCAGTCACAGTAAGCTCTCTTTCAGGGTTCAGATACACCGTCCCTACTGGCCTCCAATTGCGTGTTTCTCCTGACCACCGTCCAGGATTTTTCGCTCTAGCTAATCTGTAAACAGTGTCGCGGCGGGCGAGGACTTCATTGTCCTTACCTTCATGACGCTGGGCCGGGGTGACGAAGCGGATTCTGCTATGGCGATGCACGGTGTTGTACCAGACCATAAAGTCCCGCACCCAGACACGTGCATCATCCAGACTGTCAAACCCGCCCAAGGGCCACTGCGGACAGTATTTCAATGTTCTGAACAACGACTCGGAATAAGGGTTGTCGTTGCTGACGCGAGGTCGCCCTCGCGAAGGCGTAATGCCCAAATCGTACATCTTGGACAGCAGGGTCACCGACTTCATGGGCGCGCCATTATCCGAGTGGAGCACCAACGGCTGCTGCCAACATTTTTCCTGAGTCACACTTCGCTGCAGTAATACCGCCGCTTTTTCTCCGCTTTCTGCTTCGTAGACTTCCAGCCCACGGCTTTGCGGCTGTAGATGTCCTCGATCAAGTAGAGATAGTAAAACTGCCCACGAATCGGCGTGGGCAGATAGGTAATATCCCAGGACCACACCTGATTGGCCGACGTCGCGGCATACGTCGTCGGTGCAGCATGATGCTGTGGTCTCTTGGCTCGCGACCGATGTTGCTGTTGGTCCGCAGCCTTGAGCACCCGATAAAACGTGGCTTCCGAAGCGAGATAGCGCCCTTCATCTGCCAATTGCGGAACGATCTGACTCGGCGGCAGATGAGCATAGGCTTTGCTGTTGCACAGCATCAGGATGCTTTGGCGCTCCAACTCACTGAGCGCATTACAGGGTATTGGCCTGACCGTTGTCGTACGGCCATCGGCGAGGATTTCGGACGGTAAGCTCCAGCGTTGCAGCGTCCTGAGCGAAATACCAACTTCCTGACAAGCAGGCGCCCTACGGGCGCCCGCCGTGATGGCTTCGTTGAGCCAGCCCACGAGTAAATACCGTTCTGGCAACAAGGTCAGTTGTCCCCGTCGTCGCTCCCCCAGTAGGCATTGAGCTTTTTTCGCAGCACCAGCAGGGCTGCGGTTTCAGCGAGAGCGGCATCTTTGCGGCGCAGTTCACGCTCCAGTTGTTGAATGCGTTTCTTGTCTTCGCGCACTTGCGCGGCATCAACTTTTTTAGCTGTAGGCTGATTGGCGCTGTTGGTGATAAACGCGTTGCGCCAAGCGGCAATCTGCTCAGGGAAAATGCCCATGCGGCGGCAATATTCACCCAGTTCCAGTTCCGACAGTGCTGATGTTTCGATGATCGCTGTCAGTTTTGACTCAGCTGACCAGTTCTCTATCGGTTGCTTTTTTTCGGACAATTGAGAGCCTCGGGCAGCAGCCTGTTTGCGCCATTGATAGAGAGAAAAATCGCTACAACCCTCGCGGCGCGCGACCTCTTTTGCGGAGAGGCTAAGGGGCGGAAGCATCATTTTCAGTAGTGCGGCTTTACGTTCAGGTGAATAGAAAGGCATGACCATACTCTTGCCGCCCCCGAAATGCTTTTAGGAATCTGGAGAGGCGACAACTAGCCTGACACCGGGGGAAGAGGCCAGCAAAGCCAGTATCCATGTAACTGAACCACCGCTTTCGCGAGCAAGCCCGCTCCCACACGTGATCTTCAGCAACCACAAAACTCATGTAAACCGCAGACTCACTGTGGGAGCGAGCCTGCTCGCGATGAGGCCAGTAAAGCCAGTATCCATGTAACTGAACCACCGCTTTCGCCAGCAAGCCCGCTCCCACACTTGATCTTCAGCAACCACAAAACTCATGTAAACCGCAGACCCACTGTGTGCGAGCCTGCTCGCGATGAGGCCAGTAAAGCCAGTATCCATGTAACTGAACCACCGCTTTCGCCAGCAAGCCCGCACACGTGATCTTCAGCAGCCACAAAACTCATGTAAACCGCAGACCCACTGTGGGAGCGGGCTTGCTCGCGAAGAGGCCAGCAAGCCCAACACCCATGTGACTGAACCACCGCTTTCGCGAGCAGGCTCGCTCCCACAGGGGAAACGCGATACCCCCAAACCAGGCCGGCTGTCAGGCCGCCTCGCGGTGGACGTTGATCTGGGGCGCCCCGTTAACCACGCTGGCTGAACGCAGGCATTGGTTCGTGGGCAACCCGGCATGGATGCCGGGTTAGCCGCGCTGGGCCATGGATGGCCCTTCGCGGCGGCCCACGGAGCAATGCCGGAGTGAGGGCACACCGAGCCTAAGCGAGGTGCCGAGTGGTGGGGCAAAGCGTTTTTGGTTACTTTTGGCGCTTTTCAAAAGTGACCCGCCGTAAGGGCGGAACCATAAGTAGCCGTTACCGAAGAAACGGATATACACACCACTCCAAAAACCAACGCTAGAAAATCAAGACCCGAGCAACTCAGCCTTAACCAACTTCGCCTGCTCATCCGCATGATACGAAGACCGCACCAACGGCCCGGAAGCAACGTTCTTGAAGCCCATCTTGTACCCTTCCTCAGCAAACCAGGCAAAGGTATCCGGGTGCACAAACCGCTGCACCGGCAAGTGACTACGCGAAGGCTGCAGATACTGGCCCAGGGTCAGCATATCGATGTCGTGCTCGCGCATGCGCTTCATGACTTCGATGACTTCTTCGTCGGTTTCCCCCAGGCCCAGCATCAAGCCGGATTTGGTCGGAATGTGCGGCATCATCTGCTTGAAGCGTTGCAGCAGGGTCAACGACCACTGGTAGTCCGAACCCGGACGCGCAGCCTTGTACAGGCGCGGTACGGTTTCCAGGTTGTGGTTGAACACATCCGGCGGCTCGGCGGCGGTGATTTGCAGTGCGATGTCCATGCGACCGCGATAGTCCGGCACCAAAGTCTCAAGCTGCACGTTCGGCGACAGCTTGCGGATCTCGCGGATGCAGTCAGCAAAGTGCTGGGCACCACCGTCACGCAGGTCGTCGCGGTCCACCGAGGTGATGACCACGTACTTGAGCTTGAGGTCGGCGATGGCAATGGCCAGGCTTTCTGGTTCGTTCACGTCCAATGGCTTTGGCCGACCATGGCCGACGTCACAGAACGGGCAGCGACGGGTGCAGATGTCGCCCATGATCATGAACGTGGCGGTGCCGCCGGAGAAGCATTCCCCCAGGTTCGGGCAGGACGCTTCTTCACAGACGCTGTGCAGTTTGTGTTTGCGCAGCAGCGCCTTGATGCGGTCGACTTCCGGCGAAACCGGGATGCGCACGCGGATCCAGTCGGGTTTCTTCGGCAGTTCGGTGGTCGGGATGATCTTGACCGGGATGCGTGCAACTTTCTCGGCGCCGCGCAGCTTTACGCCGGCCTCGACCTTGGCACGCGGGGCGGGACGCTCGGTAACATCCAGCGTCGGGATCATGGTTTGCACAGCATCAGTAGTCATATCAGTCGATTCCGCCCGTGAGGGTCGTCTGCTCAGCGTAGTCGAGGTGTTTGACGAGCTGCGCGCGCAGCCGGGCACTTACCTCGGCAAATTCAATCGATCCTGTGTGATCGCACAGCTGGGTCATCGCCAGCCCCGCATAGCCACAGGGATTAATCCTTCGAAACGGCTCCATGTCCATGTCCACGTTCAACGCCAGGCCGTGAAACGAACAACCATGGCGGATCCGCAAACCCAGAGAAGCAATTTTCGCCCCGTCGACGTAGACACCCGGAGCATCCGGCTTGGCCGCTGCTGTCACGCCGTAGCTGGCCAGCAGTTCGATCAGGCAGGTCTCCATGCGGGTAACCAGCTCGCGTACGCCGAACCCCAGCTTGCGTACGTCCAGCAACAGATAGGCCACCAACTGTCCGGGGCCATGGTAAGTCACCTGGCCACCGCGGTCGGTCTTCACCACCGGGATATCTCCTGGCAGTAACAGGTGTTCGGCCTTGCCGGCCTGGCCCTGGGTGAACACCGGCGGGTGTTGCACCAGCCAGACTTCATCACCAGCGGTGGTGCCGCGGTCGTTGGTGAAGCGTTGCATGGCCTGCCAGACTGGCTCGTAAGCCATCTGGCCCAGCTCGCGAAAGCCCAGCGTGCCCGGCATCACAACACCATGTGCACGAACCCGGTCGCTCGCAACTCGCTGTTGATGTCGTACAGCTGTTCCTGACCGGTGGCAATGATGTGCAACTGAATCGTCGTGTACTTGCCGTTGGTACTCTGGCGTTCGGCCAGGGTCTTGTGATCAACGGTGGCGTGTTTTTCAAGAATCGCGATGATCTTGTCCTTGAAACCCACACCAGTGTCGCCAATTACCTTGATCGGATAATCCTCGCAAGGGAACTCGATCTTTGGCGCCTTTACTTCTGAGTCTGTCATGGCGTAACGGCCTCGTAAGCCGTGATAACGCACATGGCCCCGTACCGGACAGGAACGGGGCCATGCAGGTCAACACTTCAATCAGTTGAACAAGCCGTAGAAGAATAGACGGATGCTATCCCACATGCGGCGGAAGATACCACCTTCCTCGACCGCGTCCAGCGCAATCAGGTCGGCACTGTGCACCACTTTGTCGTCCAGTTTGACTTCCACCTTGCCGATCACGTCGCCCTTGGCGATTGGCGCGATCATCTGCGGATTCATGGTCATGGTTGCAACCAGCTTTTTGAGCTGGCCTTTCGGCAGGGTCATGGTCAGGTCTTGGGCCAAGCCGGCCTTCACCTGATTGGTGGTGCCTTTCCACACCTGGGCCTGAGCCAGTTCGGTGCCTTTCTGGTAGAAGGTCTGGGTTTCGAAGAAGCGGAAACCGTAGGTCAAGAGCTTCTGGGTTTCGGCGGCACGGGACACTTCGCTGTTGGTGCCAAAGACCACGGCGATCAGGCGCATACCGTCACGAACGGCCGAAGACACCATGCAATAGCCGGCCTCTTCGGTGTGGCCGGTCTTCAGGCCATCGACAGTCTTGTCGCGCCACAACAGCAGGTTGCGGTTAGGCTGCTTGATGT
Source organism: Pseudomonas hefeiensis (assembly GCF_030687835.1). Lineage (NCBI taxonomy): Bacteria > Pseudomonadati > Pseudomonadota > Gammaproteobacteria > Pseudomonadales > Pseudomonadaceae > Pseudomonas > Pseudomonas hefeiensis. Next base: position 835,705 of record NZ_CP117449.1, on the reverse strand, counting down.
TGTTCCAGAAGAATTCCTTCTGGGAGTAGATGGCGTAGTGCGCCGGGTCTTCGTGAATGATCGCTCGCGCCAGAATCGCCATATCGTGAGCCGAGGAGTAATGCTCCGGGTTCGGCAAGCCGGTCGGGTTCATGAAGTGGCTGTTGGTCAGACCCAGGTCGCTGGCGGTTTTGTTCATCATGTCGGCGAACGCATCTTCGCTGCCGGCGATGTGCTCGGCCAGGGCGACGCTGGCGTCGTTGCCGGACTGGATGATGATGCCGTGCAGCAGGTCGCTGACGGTCACTTGCGAGCCGACCTTGATGAACATCCGCGAACCGCCGGTGCGCCAGGCGTTTTCGCTGACGGTCACCGGATCGTTTTCACCGATCTGGCCGCGACGGATTTCCAGGGTGGCGATGTAGGCGGTCATCAGTTTGGTCAGGCTGGCCGGAGGCAGGCGCTGGTCACCGTTGTTCTCCACCAGGACCTCGCCGCTGCTGGCATCCATGAGCACAAAGGATTTGGCGGCCAATTGAGGAGGGGCGGGCATCATCTCGACCGCGAACGCAGCAGGTGAGAGAAGCAGCGGGACTAGCAGGCAAAGGCGTTTGGCAAAGGTGGTGATGTTCATCCGTCTCTCGAAATCGCTAATGGAAACTGCCCGAAGGCAATACTAAACAGGCAACCTTCTAACGGGTCGCCGCGTATTTAAGCTGCTCACTCACATCCCTTGCCGGGCTTTTGTTATTCATGGAGCCAACAACCTGGCCCGCTCCAACCGCTAGCGGGCCTTCAATCAAATCATTCCGCGCTGACCACGCTCGGCGAACCGAGATTAGCCAAGCGCACACTGTTCTGCACCTGCTGGACTTCATCCGGCGAACCGATCGGTCCCAGGCGTACCCGATGCAGTGTCTGCTGGTTGCGCACGATGGAGCTGATGAACACCGGCGCGCTGACCATCGAGCTGAGCTTGGATCTCAACAGTTCGGCAGCGTCCGGGTTGGCGAACGCGCCGACTTGCAGATACTGGCCAGACGCTGTTGCAGAAGCGTTTTTTTTTGCGTCGATCGGCACAGGCACCACGGTCGCGGCGTGTTGCTGCGGCGGTGGGGACCATTGCTCGACCGTACCGGTGGAAGCCGTTACGGTCGGCGCGGCAGTTTGCGCCACTTTCGGCTCGTTGAGCATCAAAGGCGCCGGACGGCCCCGTTTTGCCCACCATTCCTGCGGATCGATGCCTTCTACCTTGACCCGCGCGGTGCCGGATTCAGCGTAACCAAGTTTTTTCGCCGCCGCATACGACAAGTCGATGATGCGGTCGGAATAGAACGGCCCACGGTCATTGACCCGCAGGATCACTGCCTTGTTGTTGTCCAGGTTGGTCACCCGCACATAACTGGGCAGTGGCAAGGTCTTGTGGGCCGCGCTCATGCCATACAGGTCATACACCTCGCCATTGGCGGTGTTCTGGCCGTGGAACTTGGTGCCATACCAGGACGCCGTGCCCGAAGCGACGTAACGCTTGGATTCGGCCATCGGGAAATACGTCTTGCCCAGCACCGTGTACGGATTGGCCTTGTAGGGGCCGGTGTGCAGAGTTGGCGTGGCGTCGGGAATGCGTGAAACATCCACGTCCCACCACGGCGCGCCGTCCTTGTGGGCCCGGTTGATGTCCAGGCCCGGTGTGGCGCGCACGGCAGTGGAGCTTTTCTGGGCCGGCGGGCGACTGGTGGAGCAACTGACAACCAGCAACGATAGCGCAGCCAGCGCTACCAGTTTCAGGGGTCCGGCTTTCAGGGGTTGATAGGTAGGCAATGCCCGCATTATTTGACGCCCCGTGCTTTGACCAGCTCTTCAGACAGCTGATGCACGGCCATGGCGTACATCACACTGCGGTTATAACGCGTAATCGCGTAGAAATTCTTCAGGCCCATCCAGTACTCGGGGCCTTGTTCGCCTTCCAGGCGAATCGCGGTGACTAGCATGTCGTCACGCAGCGCATCATGACTCGACCAACCCAGCGCCCGCAACTCCCCGACGGTTTTCGTCGGCTCGATGCCTGTGGTCAGGCCCTCGTCGACCTGGTCACCACGCACGTCTGCACGGCTGACCACCGGCTCGCCAGACTCCCAGCCGTGGCGCTTGAAATAGCTGGCAACACTGCCGATGGCGTCGGTCGGGTTGGTCCAGATATTAATGTGGCCATCCCCGTCGAAGTCCACCGCGTAGGCGCGGAAACTGCTGGGCATGAACTGCGGCAGGCCCATGGCCCCGGCATAGGAACCCTTGAGGGTCAACGGATCGACCTGTTCCTCGCGAGCCAGCAGCAAGAACTCGCGCAGCTCCTTGCGGAAGAACTCGGCGCGCGGCGGATAATCGAAGCCCAGGGTCGACAGCGCATCGACCACCCGGAAATTCCCGGTATTGCGACCAAAAAAGGTCTCGACACCAATAATAGACACGATGACCTGGGCCGGCACGCCATACTCCTGCTCGGCGCGAGCCAGCACGGCCTCGTGCTGGCGCCAGAAGTCCACACCCCGGGCGATGCGGGCTTCGGAGATGAACATCGGCCGATACTCGCTCCACTGCTTGACCCGCTCGGCAGGCCGGGAGATCGCGTCGAGAATCGACTGCTTGCGCTGAGCCTCGCGGAACACGCCCATCAGCTGTTCACCGGCAAAACCGTAGTCGCGGGTCATCTCACCAACGAATTCGGCTACTTGCGGCGAACCTTCATATTCGCCGGCCAGGGCGTGCGACGCACCGCCCAGGAGGCCGACCAGGCCGACCCATGGCGCATATCGCGTCGACCAGCCACGCATTGCTTGCATTGAACTCTTCACCTTATTCAAACCTGCGCGATCCACTTGCGATGGGTATGGATCGACATCAAAACCCCAAACGCTGACAGTAGCGTCACCAGCGAAGTTCCTCCGTAGCTAATGAATGGCAACGGCACCCCCACGACCGGCAACAGGCCACTGACCATACCGATATTGACGAAAACATAAACAAAAAACGTCATGGTCAGACTGCCCGCGAGCAATTTGCCGAACAATGTCTGGGCCTGGGCCGTAATCACCAGACCACGGCCGATCAACAACAGGTAGATCAGCAGCAACACGCAAATACCCACCAGACCGAACTCTTCGCCCAACACGGCGATGATGAAGTCAGTGTGGCTTTCCGGCAGAAAGTCCAGGTGCGACTGGGTACCCAGCAACCACCCTTTGCCGAATACCCCGCCGGAACCGATGGCGGCCTTGGACTGAATGATGTTCCAGCCGGTGCCCAGCGGATCACTCTCCGGATCGAGGAACGTCAGGACCCGCTGCTTCTGGTAGTCGTGCATCACGAAGTACCACATGGCCACGGACACCGGCACGGCGGCTGCGATCACGCTGAGGATCCAGCGCCAGCGCAACCCGCCCATAAACAGCACGAAGGCGCCGCCGGCCAGAATCAGCAACGAGGTGCCAAGATCCGGCTGGCGCACGATCAGGATGAACGGGACCCCAATCAGCAGCAAACTGATGCCCACGTGCTTGAGCTGCGGCGGCAAGGTGCGTTTGGACAGGTACCAGGCGATGGTCGCCGGCATGATGATTTTCAGGAACTCGGAAGGCTGGAAGCGGATCACTCCGGGAATGTTGATCCAGCGCGTCGCCCCCATGGCGTTATGGCCCATGATGTCCACGATCACCAACAAGACCACGCCACCCACATAGGCCAGGGGCACCCAGCGTGCCATGAACCGAGGTTCCAGTTGAGCGATGAGGACCATGGACACCAGGCCAATGCCAAACGAAGTGGCCTGCTTGGCCAGCAGGTCCCAGTTCTTGCCGCTGGCCGAATACAGCACGAACAGGCTGCCGGCGGCCAATGTCAGCAGCAGGATCAACAACGGGCCATCAATGTGCATGCGCTGCAGCAGGGTGGCGCGACGACGCATCACATCTTCGCTGGAGAGGATCCGGTCGAAATTATTCTTCACGGGCCGTAGCCTCCGCAGTGGTGGGGCTTGCGTATTCGGGCTTGAGCTGGCCGTGTTCATCCAGCAGCCAGGCGTCCATGATCTGGCGCACAACCGGCGCGGCAACGCCGGAGCCGGACTCGCCGTTCTCGACCATCACCGCCACAACGATTTTCGGGTTTTCAGCCGGCGCAAAACCGACGAACAAGGCATGGTCACGGTGGCGCTCCTGGACCTTGGAGCGGTCGTACTTCTCGCCCTGCTTGATGGCGACCACCTGGGCCGTACCGCTCTTGCCGGCAATCCGGTATTGCGCACCGATGGCGGCCTTGCGCGCGGTGCCCCGGGCACCATGCATCACCTGCTGCATGCCGATATTGACCTTCTGCCAGTCCGACGGATTACGCAGGATGATGTCCGGCACCGGGTTGGGGTCCACGGGCTTCTGGCCTTCGATGGTCTTGGCCAGGTGCGGGCGATACCACTTGCCTTTGCTCGCCACCAGGGCTGTGGCCTGGGCCAGTTGCAGCGGCGTCGCCTGCATGTAGCCCTGGCCGATTCCCAGGATCAGCGTCTCACCCGGGAACCACGGCTGGCGTCGGGTCGTCCGCTTCCACTCCCGGGACGGCATCAGGCCCGGCGACTCTTCGAACATGTCCAGGGAGACTTTCTGACCGAGCCCGAATTTGCCCATGTAAGACGCCAGCCGGTCGATCCCCAACTTATGGGCCAGGTCATAGAAGTAGGTGTCGTTGGACCGCATGATCGCCGTTTCCAGGTCCACGTACCCGTCGCCGCTACGATTCCAGTTGCGATACTTGTGGTCGTAGTTCGGCAGTTGGTAATAGCCGGGGTCGTAGACCCGGCTGGAGGCGGTGATCACACCCGAGTCCAGCCCGGCAATCGCCACGGCCGGCTTGATGGTCGAACCCGGCGGATAGAGGCCGCGCAGCACGCGGTTGAACAGTGGCCGATCGATGGAATCGCGCAACTCGGCATAGGCCTTGAAACTGATGCCGGTGACGAACAGGTTCGGGTCGAAACTCGGCTGGCTGACCATCGCCAGGACCTCGCCGGTGTTCGGATCCAGCGCCACGACAGCGCCGCGACGCCCGCCCAACGCGGCTTCGGCGGCTTCCTGCAACTTGATGTCCAGGCTCAGAACGATGTCCTTGCCGGGGATCGGGTCGGTGCGCTTAAGCACCCGCAACACGCGGCCACGGGCGTTGGTCTCGACTTCCTCATAACCCACCTGGCCGTGCAGCTCGGCCTCGTAGAAGCGCTCGATGCCGGTCTTGCCAATGTGGTGGGTACCGCTGTAATTGACCGGATCGAGGTTCTTGAGCTCTTTTTCGTTGATCCGTCCCATGTAGCCAACCGAGTGGGCAAAATGCGCCCCTTGAGGGTAGTGACGCACCAACTGCGCCACCACCTCAACGCCCGGCAGGCGGAACTGGTTCACGGCGATCAGGGCGATCTGCTCTTCGGTCAGCTCGAACAGGATCGGCACTGGCTCGAACGGGCGCCGCCCCTGGCGCATGCGCTTCTCGAAAATCGCCCGGTCCTCGGGTGTCAGTTGCAGCACTTCGACGATCACGTCGAGCACTTTCTGCCAATCCCCGGACCGCTCACGGGTCACGCTCAGGCTGAAGCTGGGCCGGTTATCAGCCACCACCACGCCGTTGCGGTCGAAAATCAACCCGCGAGTCGGCGGAATCGGCTGCACATGCACGCGATTGTTTTCCGACAGGGTCGAGTGGTACTCGTACTGAATCACCTGGAGGAAATACAGGCGCGCGATCAGCACACCAATCAGCGCCACGACCGCAATTGCACCGAACACGACGCGACCACGCACCAGGCGGGCGTCTTTTTCGTGGTCCTTGATGCGGATCGGCTGAGGCATGAGGGCTGGATTACTTGTGGTAAGGGTGCCCGGACAGGACTGTCCAGGCACGATACAACTGTTCGCCGATCAGAATCCGCACCAGCGGGTGCGGCAACGTCAAAGGCGACAACGACCAGCGCTGATCGGCCCGGGCACAAACCTCCGGCGCCAACCCTTCCGGGCCACCGACCATGAAGTTGACCGTGCGCGAGTCCAGCCGCCAGCGATCGAGTTCGACCGCCAGTTGCTCGGTGCTCCAGGGTTTGCCGTGCACTTCGAGCGTAACGATCCGCTCGTTCGGCCCGACCTTGGCCAGCATGGCTTCGCCTTCCTGACGGATAAAGCGCGCCACATCGGCGTTCTTGCCGCGGGTATTGAGCGGAATTTCCACCAGTTCCAGAGCCAGCTCGGAAGGAAGACGCTTGGCATATTCATGCCAGCCTTCTTCCACCCACTTGGGCATGCGGGAACCGACGGCAATCAGGCGCAGTCGCACAGCGATCCCTTATTGCTGGTCTTTGTTGAGCTTGGTGAAATGCTCATGGGTGTTTTCCGGGCTGTGGTGCGCGGCGCTGGCCGAACGGCTCTGCTCGGCACCGGCCCACAGGCGCTCCAGGTCATAGAACTGGCGTGCCGAGGCGGTCATCATGTGCACGATGACGTCGTCCATATCCAGCAACACCCAGTCGCTGTCGCCCTTGCCTTCTTCACCCAATGGCTTGACGCCCTGGGCCTTGACCGCTTCGCGAACCTTATCCAGCATCGCGCCGATCTGGCGGTTGGAGGTACCGGTGGCGATGATCATGTAGTCCGTGATGCTCTGCTTCTCGCGAACGTCGATCACCTGGATGTCCTGGGCCTTGACGTCTTCCAGGGCCGCCACGGCAACCTTGACCAGCTCGTCGCCGGCCAGTACCACGCCAGTATGAGCTTCTACGGGAAGCGGGGCGCTCTTGAACGTGCCCTTGCGCTTTACTTTGCTTACGTCTTTGTCAGTCATATAAAACTCGTTTTGCTCGTATGTTCGGGCGCTTCGCTACACGCATTCACGTGCCTTGAAGCGCGCCCTTTTTCAGTTCGACGCACGGTACAGCCCGTGCGCATCGATGTAGGCCAGGACCGCGTCGGGCACCAGGAAACGTACCGACTTACCGCTGGCCAGCAGTTGACGGATCTGGGTGGCGGAAACCGCGAGCGGCGTCTGCCAGACGAATGCAATCTGTCCGCTCGGCCCTTTCAGGGCCAGCGGGTCGCTCACCGAGCGCGCCGCCAGCAGGTTGCGCAAGGCATCCGGCGGCTCGCTGTCGGCATCCGGGCGTTGCAACACCAGGATGTGGCAATGCTGGAGCAACTCTTCCCAGCGATGCCAAGTGGGCAGGCCGCAAAATGCGTCCCAGCCCAAAAGCAGAAAAACCTGGGCATCGGCGGCCAGTTCGGCGCGCATCAGCTCCAGGGTATCCATGGTGTAGGACGGTTTGTCCCGCAGCAATTCGCGGGCGTCCACCACCAACGGCGCCACACCGGCCACCGCGCACTCGACCATCGCCAGACGGTCTTGAGCCGATACCTGCGGCGTATCCCGGTGAGGCGGCCTGGCGCTGGGCGTCAGGCGTAACTCATCGAGGGCCAGGGCATCGGCGACTTCCAGCGCACCGCGCAAATGGCCGATGTGCACCGGGTCGAACGTGCCGCCCAGGATGCCGATGCGCTTTGGCGCGGTGGTCGCCGTCACAGCGGTCGTAGTCACAGAGGCCAGTGGGTCGAGATCGCCCAAGTCAGACCGGCTCCTGTCCGCGCAACTGGCCGTCACCGACCACGATGTACTTCTCGCAGGTCAAGCCTTCGAGACCCACCGGGCCACGGGCGTGCAGCTTATCAGTAGAAATGCCGATCTCGGCACCCAATCCGTATTCGAAGCCGTCGGCGAAACAGGTCGGAGTGTTGATCATCACTGACGCCGAGTCCACTTCGGCCACGAAGCGCCGGGTTTCGCCCTGGTGTTCGCTGACGATGGAGTCGGTGTGGTGGGAACCATGGCGATTGATGTGCTCGATGGCCTGGTTCAACCCGTCGACCACACGGATCGACAAGATCGGCGCCAGGTACTCGGTGTTCCAGTCCTCTTCGGTGGCCTCTGCCGCCTCGATGATTGCCCGGGTGCGCTGGCAACCGCGCAGCTCGACGCCTTTTTCGCGGAACTGGACGGCCATCGCCGGCAGGAAGTCCTGAGCGACGGCCTGGTCCACCAGCAGGGTTTCCATCGCGCCGCAGATGCCATAGCGGTAAGTCTTTGGCGTTGAAGGCAATGCGCTGGGCTTTGGGCAGCTCGGCGTGGGCGCTGACGTAAACGTGGCAGATGCCGTCCAGGTGCTTGATCACCGGCACGCGGGCGTCGCGGCTGACCCGTTCGATCAGGCCCTTGCCGCCACCGGGGCACGATGACGTCGACGAACTCGGGCATGGTGATCAGTGCGCCGACCGCGGCGCGGTCAGTGGTTTCCACCACTTGCACCACGGCAGCCGGCAGATCGGCTTCGGCCAGGCCGCGCTGGATGCAGGCGGCAATCGCGCGGTTGGAATGAATAGCCTCGGAACCACCGCGCAGGATGGTCGCGTTACCCGACTTCAAGCACAGGCTGGCGGCGTCAATGGTCACGTTTGGCCGCGACTCGTAGATGATGCCGACCACACCCAGGGGCACGCGCATCTTCCCGACCTGGATACCCGACGGCCGATAGCTCATGTCGCGGATCGCCCCGACCGGGTCCGGCAGCGCCGCGACCTGGCGCAGACCGACGATCATGCCGTCGATGCGCGCCGGGGTCAGCGCCAGGCGTTCGAGCATGGCCGGCTCGAGGCCGTTGGCCCGGCCCGCGGCCAGGTCCAGCTCATTGGCGGCGGACAACTCGGCGCGAGCAGCGTCCAGCGCATTGGCGGCGGCCAGCAGGGCGCGGTTTTTCTGCGCGGTGCTGGCACGGCCGATGATGCGCGACGCCTGGCGAGCGGCGCGACCCAGGCGGGTCATGTAGTCAAGAACGGACTCAGTCATGGTCTGTGTGGTCTTGGCAAAGGGGAAAGCGGCAGATTATAGCTGTCGTATCCCTCGACTAACAGCGTGGACTCACAGTGGTGACCGGCGGAAGACCAAAACCTGCGCAAATAGTCGCTGTTCAGCACTGATTAAGCTTTCCATTGCTATGATCGCGCTTCCTTTGGCCTCACTTCGTCTCACGCCATGACCGATTCGCCGCCACTGCCAAACGCCCTTCCCCACGGTTTTTTTGATCGCGATGCCCAGGTGCTCGCCCGGGACCTGCTGGGCAAAGTCATCCGCCACAAGGTCGGTGACTTGTGGCTCAGCGCACGGATCATCGAAACCGAAGCCTATTACTTCGCCGAAAAGGGCAGCCACGCTTCGCTGGGCTACACGGAAAAACGTAAGGCTTTGTTTCTGGATGGCGGCCACATCTATATGTATTACGCCCGGGGTGGCGATTCACTGAATTTCAGCGCCCACGGCCCCGGCAATGCGGTGCTGATCAAATCGGCGTACCCGTGGGTCGACACTATTTCCGGGCCGGCGAGCCTGGCGCAGATGCTGCTCAACAATCCCGATGCCCAAGGTCGCCCGCGCCCCTCGCAAAAGCTTTGCGCCGGCCAGACATTGCTGTGCAAGGCCCTGGGGCTGAAAGTGCCGCAATGGGACGCCAAACGCTTCGACCCCGAGCGCTTGCTGGTGGAAGACGTGGGCGTGCCGACGGTCAATGTGATCCAGACCACCCGCCTGGGCATCCCACTGGGGCGGGACGAACACCTGTTCTACCGCTTCGTCGACGCCGCTTACGCACCCTGGTGCACGCGGAACCCGCTGCGTCGCGGACAGGTCGAAGGGCGGGATTATTTTTTGTTGCCCTGATGAAATACCGCATCCCCCTGTGGGAGCAGGCTTGTGGGAGCAAGGCTTGCCCGCGATGCAGGCGACACGGATCGACAGTAAGGTCGCGTCATCGTTCGTCGCGAGCAAGCTTTGCTCCCACAAGCTCTCCCCACAGTAAAAAATGCATGCCCATCACTATTCAATGGAGTTGTTTTTATGGGCCCATGGCTCGATAGCATCACCGGCTGGCTGACCGCCAACCCGCAATGGCTGGCGGCGGCGGTGTTTATCGTTGCGTGTGTGGAGTGCCTGGCCATCGCCGGGCTGCTCGTGCCGGGTACGGTGCTGTTGTTTGCGGTCGCGGTACTGGCCGGCAGCGGAGCGTTGTCGCTGGGCGAGACATTGCTGCTGGGCCTGCTGGGCGGTTTGCTGGGGGACTTGGTGTCGTATTTCCTGGGCAGGCATTTTCACCAGAACATCCGGCGCCTGCCGGGGTTGCGGCATCACCCGGAATGGATGAGCGCGGCGGAAAGCTATTTCCAGCGCTATGGCATCGCCAGCCTGCTGGTGGGGCGCTTCATCGGCCCGTTACGGCCAATGTTGCCGATGGTGGCCGGGATGTTCGACATGCCCTTCCCGCGCTTCGCCGCCGTCAGTCTGCTGGCCGCCGCCGGCTGGAGCGTGGCGTATCTGTTGCCAGGCTGGGCCACTGGCGCAGCGATCCGCCTGCCGTTGCCCGAAGGTTTCTGGCCGCAGGCCGGTGTCGTGATTGGCAGCATCGCGGTGATGATCGGGTTGAGTGTCAACAGCAGCCTGCGGCGCCATCGACATGCCGCGGCGCTGATTGCAGGCCTGGGCCTGTTGATTCTGATCGGGCTGTTCATCGGCTTTCGCTATCTCACAGCGTTCGATCAGGGGCTGGTGGCTCTGGTCCAGGAGCATCGCAGCCCGACCCTGGATGAAATCGCCGTGACCTTCACGCTGATCGGCGAATTCCACTACATGTTGATTTTCAGCGCCTTGCTGACCGGGCTGCTGTTACTGGCGCGCCAATGGCGCCAGGCAATCTTTGCCGGGGCCACGCTGCTGTTCACCGCCCTGGCCAATACCGGCACCAAGCACTTTTTCGCCCGTGTACGCCCGGAAGTCCTGACCGAGCCGCTGACCAGCTACAGCATGCCCAGCGGTCATGCCTCCGGCGCCTTTGCCCTTTTCCTGGCCCTGGCCGTCCTGGCCGGACGCGGACAACCGCCACGCCTGCGCCTGACCTGGCTGTTGCTGGGCTGTTTGCCGGCGTTGGCCATTGCCTTGTCGCGGGTGTACCTCGGCGCCCATTGGCCGAGCGACATCGTCGCCGGCGCCATGCTCGCCGCCTGCGTCTGCGCGGCGGTGCTGTGGCTGAGCCAGCGCCAGACCCCGCTGCCGGCCATGCCGCCGAAAATCTGGTGGTTGATCCTGCCGGCGATGGTGGCGGCGTTCAGCTTCTTCGCACTGCGGCACCTGCCCAATGGGCTGCTGCGGTATGCCTATTGAGCGGCGGGCCAATGAACACCGGAGATCCATGTGGGAGCGGGCTTGCTCGCGAAGGCGGGGGGTCATTTAACACCTGTGTCGGATGACCCACCGCTTTCGCGAGCAAGCCCGCTCCCACAAAGGATCAGTGTTGTTCAGTGAAATATGAATTGGGTCAGGCGAAGAGTTCGCCCTGCAACTCATCGAGCAGGACCTGGATCGCATCCAGCCGCTGCTGCGGGTCATCGAGCTGCAGCAGGTCGAGCTTGTCCAGCTCATTGAAGGGCAGCAGGTAGGCCAGTTGATTGGCGAGCGACTGCTGGCCGGTGGCTTCGGTGCCCATGTTCAGGGCCTCGACCATCGGATGTTCGGCCAGGGCCTTGAGCAGCGCCACCAGGTCAGCATCCTCATCCTGCAGCGGCTGTTCCGGTTCATCCTCCAGCCACTCGACTTCAGCGACGGTCAGTTGATCGGCCTGGACACTGCTGCGGTGTACGATAAAACGTCGTCCACCCTGCACGCGGATGCCCAGCAGACCGTTGTCCTGTTGGGAGAAATCGGTGATTCGCGCTTCACAACCCACCCGCGCAAATCCGTCAGGAGCGATGCCGACTTCCTCACCATCAAGGATGCACACCACCCCGAACCCCTCGCCCATTTTCATGCAGCGACCGATCATGTCGAGGTAACGCGCCTCGAAAATCTGCAAATCGAGGATGCAACCGGGGAACAGTACCGTGTTCAACGGGAAAAGCGGCAAGCTCATAAGCAGTTCCTTAAACCGTCATCGACACCACCAACGGCAGCAACACCGCCGTGGCCACGCCCATCAGACTCATCGCCAGCGCCGCAAAGGCGCCGGACTCTTCGCTTTCCTGCAACGCCACGGACGTGCCAACCGCGTGAGCGGTCAAGCCCAGGGCCATGCCACGGGCTTCAGGGCTATGGACACCCAGCTTCGTCAGAATGCTCGGGCCCAGAATCGCCCCCGAGCACCCCGGTGATCAACACAAACACCGCCGCCATGGCCGCTACGCCGCCGATCTGCTCGGCCACCAGCATGGCGATCGGCGAAGTCACCGATTTGGGCGCCATGGTCATCAGGATCATGTGTTCGGCGCCAAAAGCCCAGCCCAACACCACCGCAGAGGCCGTGGCGAACACCCCGCCTATCACCAGCGTAGTAAAAATCGGCCAGAACAATTGCCGGATCCGTCGCAGGTTCAAGTACAAGGGCACCGCCAGCGCGACGGTGGCCGGCCCCAGCAGAATGCTAAGAATTTCCGTGCTCTCACGGTACTCGGCGTAGCTGATGCCGCAGCTGACCAGCACCACCGATCAGCAGCAACATCGACATCAGCACCGGCTGCAGGAACACCCAACGGGTCTTTTCGAACGCCGCCAGCACCAGTTGATAGGCGCCCAGGGTAATGCCGATACCGAACAGCGGATGATGGATCACCGAGCTCCAGGCGCCCTGCCAATCAAGCATCATTGCCCATCCTCCGACTCGAGGGTGTGACGCCGGGCCAGGCGTTGCATCAGCACGCCGGTAAACGCCATGGACAGGATCAACGACAGCACCAGTGCGCCGACAATGGCCCAGAAATCGGCGGCAATGGCCCGGGCGTACACCATCACCCCGACCGCTGGCGGCACCAGCAGCAACGGTAAGTAACGCAGCAGGCTGCCGGCTGCCAGGTTCAGTGGCTCGCCGACTTCACCACGGATGACCAGATAGCCCAGCAGCAATAGCAGGCCAATGATCGGCCCCGGCAACACCGGCAGGAACAAATGATTGATGGCGGTGCCCAGCAATTGGAACAGCACCAGCCAGGTCAGGCCCCGTAGCAACATCCTTCATCTCTCCCCTGCAACACGTACTCAAACAATGCGCGCGCATTATAAGCACGCCCGCGCTATGGGTCGGCATTCGTAAAAAGCATGGTCGATGACCTTCCCTGCCCGTCATGTTGATCTACAGTGGTTCTCCGGGGACGCCGATCCCCGTTCCAAAAAAGACAAAACCGATGAACCAAGGAGAGTCTCAATGCCCTATGTTCCCGTTGCAGCGCTCAAAGATTATGTCGGCAAGGAACTTGGACGTTCCGAATGGCTTACCATCGATCAGGAGCGCATTAACCTGTTCGCCGAAGCCACTGGCGACTTTCAGTTCATCCACGTCGATCCGGTCAAGGCCGCGCAGACACCGTTTGGCAGCACCATCGCCCACGGTTTCCTGTCGCTGTCGCTGATGCCCAAGCTGATGGAAGACATCCTGATCCTGCCCGAAGGCGTGAAGATGGTCGTCAACTACGGACTGGACAGCGTGCGTTTCATCCAGCCCGTGAAAGTCGACTCCAAGGTCCGCCTCAAGGTCGACCTGGTGGACGTTACCGAGAAGAAACCCGGCCAATGGCTGCTCAAGGCCACCGCTACCCTGGAAATCGAGGGTTCGGACAAACCGGCCTACATCGCTGAACCCCTGTCGCTCTGCTTCGTGTAGCCCCTCGTGGATGCGAAGCCGCTGCGGCAGTTTCGCATCGCTTCTCCTGACGCGCATAGCTGCGGCATACTCGTGACCTGATGACTTGGATCCCGTTATGCGCTCATTTGCCCTCTTGGCCCTGACCCTGCTGCTCACCGCTTGCGGCGACGGCGAATCGCTGTTGCCACCCGACGCGCGCCTGCCCGACGGCGGACGCTATCGCGGCGAGCTGGTGGACGGATTGCTGCAAGGCCAGGGACGTGTCGACTACCCCAACGGCAGTTGGTACGCCGGGCAGTTCGACAAAGGCCAGTGGCACGGCACCGGGGAATGGCACGGCAGCAATGGCGAGGTCTATCGCGGCGAGTTCCAGCAGGGCCTGTTCAACGGCCAGGGTAGCCTGACCACGCCCACCAGCAGCTACACCGGCGGCTTCAAGCAAGGCCGGCGCGACGGTGAGGGCATGCTCAAAGAACACGGGATGATCTACCGCGGCGAATTCAAGGCCGACCGCTATTCCGGCTTCGGGCGCCTGGAGCTTGAGGACGGCAGCCAGTATCAGGGGCCGTTCGTCAACGGCAAGCCCAACGGTGAAGGCCAGCGTTTCGACGCCAGCGGCAACCAGTTCACCGGAAATTTCGTCGATGGCCAGCTCCAGGGCAAGGGCACCTTCAACAGCGCCGAGGGCGATGTCTACATCGGCGGTTTCAAGAACAATCAGCTCAGCGGTCGCGGTCGCTATGAAAATGCCGACGGCGATGTCTGGATCGGCCAGTTCAAGGAAGGCGCGCTCACCGGCAAGGGCCAACTGATCGGCGCCGACGGCAGCCACTACCTCGGCCAATTCAATGACTGGCGCTTTAGCGGCCAGGGTCGCCTGAACCTGCCCGACGGCAGTTTTTATATCGGCCAGTTCGAGAACGACACCTACCACGGGCGCGGCACTCTGGCGCTGACCGATGGCACCGTGCAAAGCGGCACCTGGGCCAACGGCCTGCGAGTGCGTGACGCTGGCGGCCGACTGTTGCCGGATGTGCTCGAACTCGGCCTCCTGGCCCAGGGGCGCCTGCTGGAAAATGCCCTGGCCAATATTCCGGCCTCGACGCCCGCGGTGGAGCTGTACAGCCTGACGGTGGGCGGCGACGGCAAGCAGAGTGTGTTCCTGCGCGAGTCCGACTACGTCGCCAACATGCTCACCAGCCGTTTTGGCGCGTTCGGCCAGATCCGCCTGGTCAACCACCGCGATCACCTCGGTGACCGGCCCATGGCCACTCGCGAAAGCCTGCGCCGCGCCGCCAGCACCTTGGCCGAACGCAGCGGCCCGGAAGACCTGATCTTCATCTACCTGACCAGCCACGGCACCAGCGAACACGAACTGGTGCTCGACCAACCGCGCATGGAACTGGCCGACCTGCCCGCCGATGAACTGGCCGTGGTACTGGCGCCGCTGAAGGATCGCGACAAGATCGTGGTGATTTCGGCGTGTTATTCCGGCGGTTTCATCCCGGCGCTCAAAAATGAACGCACCTTGATCATGACCGCTTCGCGCGCCGACCGGGTGTCTTTCGGCTGCTCCGAGGAGGCCAACTTCACCTACTTCGGCGACGCGCTGTTCGCCCAGGCACTGAACCAGACCGACGACCTTGAGCAAGCCTTCAAGCGCGCCAAGGCCACCGTTGCCGAGCGGGAGCAGGCGGACAATTTCGAAGCCTCCGAACCGCAGATCTGGGCGCCCAGGACCGTCCTTTCTCATTGGCAGCTATTGCGCAAGCAACAAGCGCGCAAAGCATTACAAAGTACGGCATTGAACGACGAGGCCCAAAAGAGCAACTAAGCTGAATCGTATCAAGGGGGAAACACTATGTACTTGACGCCTCAGCATGTTTTGCTTGCCGGAGCTACCGGGCTGACCGGGGAACATCTACTGGACCGGCTGCTCAACGAACCGACCATCACACGTGTATTGGCGCCTTCACGCCGGCCGCTGGCCGAGCATCCACACCTGGAAAACCCGGTCGGAGAACCGGCAGAACTGCTGTCCCGCCTCAGTGGCCAGGTGGACATCGCTTTTTGCTGCCTTGGTACGACCATCAAGAAGGCCGGTTCGGAACAGGCGTTTCGCGCGGTGGACCTGGACCTGGTAGTGGCCTTCGCCAAGCGCGCCCGGGAGCTGGGCGCAAGGCACCTGATTGTGATCAGTGCGCTGGGGGCTGACCCGACCTCTTCGATCTTCTACAACCGGGTCAAGGGCGAAATGGAAGCCGCCCTCAAGGCCCAGGACTGGCCACAATTGACCCTTTGCCGCCCTTCCCTGCTACTGGGCGAACGCACCGAACCGCGGTTGGCCGAACAATTGGCCGGCCCCTTGTCGAGGCTGATCCCCGGCAAGTACCACGGCATCGAAGCCTGCCAACTGGCCCGAGCCATGTGGCGCCTGGCCCTGGAAGAACAGGAAGGGGTGCGGGTGGTGGAGTCGGATGAGTTGCGTAAGCTGGGCAAATAAAGTGACACCTGGGACAGCGCGATCATTGTGGCGAGGGGATTTATCCCCGCTGGGCCGCGAAGCGGCCCCAACTGGCACAACCCAGTGTCATGCCGTTGCTCAGGAGCAATAACCCCGTCTTTGGGGACTGCTTCGCAGTCCAGCGGGGATAAATCCCCTCGCCACAGATAAACCCCTCGACACAGTTAGATCTTCTTAAGTCAGGGTTGGTGCTACAACCCACCCGTAGCCTGAAACCCCACCCCCAGTGCCGTCAGCAATGACAAGGGCAACAACAGGGTGTCGAGCAACGCACTGCCCGGCAGATCAAGACCTGGATAGCTCGGGGCTTGCGCACCAAAACGGTCCATGGCGCAGCAACCGCCATTAAGGGCGTAGAGATCCAGGCGCGTCCCGGCATACACCACTGGCGCGCCGGGTTTGGCGGCGTCCAGGGTGCGGGCGGTGGCGCAGCCGGTCAGTTGCAGCGCCAGCACTACCATCAGCAGCTTATTCATCACTGCTCAAATGGTACTCGCCCCAGCGCGGCAGCATGTCTTGGGGGATGTTCAGCAGATTGAGAATCCGCGCGACCACAAAATCGATCAGGTCATCGATGGTCTGTGGCTGGTGATAAAAACCCGGCGAGGCCGGCAGAATCGTCACACCCATGTTCGACAGCTTGAGCATGTGCTCCAGATGAATACTCGAATACGGCGCCTCACGCGGCACCAGGATCAACTGGCGGCGCTCCTTGAGCGTCACGTCGGCGGCGCGTTCGATCAGGTTGTTGCAGGCACCGGTGGCAATCGCCGAGAGCGTGCCGGTGGAACACGGCACCACCACCATCGCCGCCGGCGCGCCGGAGCCCGAGGCCACTGGCGACATCCAGTCTTCCTTGCCGTACACGCGAATCTGCCCCGCCGCCGCACCGGTGTATTCGGTGAGGAAGGCCTGCATCATCTGGGTCTTGGCCGGCAGGGTAACGTCGGTCTCGGTAGCCATCACCAATTGCGCCGCCTTGGAGATGAGGAAATGCACCTCGCGGTCTTCGCGCACCAGGCAATCGAGCAGGCGCAAGCCGTACTGGGCGCCGGAAGCACCGGTCATCGCCAGCGTGATGCGTTCGGGGCCATTGCTCTCCAGGCGAGTGTTCATTTCAGTGCCTCGGCCAGTTTGCCGTGCAGGCCGCCGAAGCCGCCGTTGCTCATGATCACCACGTGAGTACCGGGCTGGGCCTGGCTCTTCACGCGCTCGATGATGCCTTCCAGCGAATCGCTGACAATCGACGGCACCGTGCACAACGCGGCGGTGGCGCCCAGGTCCCAACCCAGGTTGGCCGGCGCGTACCAGATCACCTGATCGGCATCCACCACGCTTTCCGGCAGGCCGTCGCGGTGGGCGCCGAGTTTCATGGAGTTGGAACGCGGCTCGATGATGGCAATCAGCGGTGCATCGCCGATGCGCTTGCGCAAACCGTCGAGGGTGGTGGCGATGGCCGTCGGGTGGTGGGCGAAGTCGTCATAGATGGTGATGCCGCGCACTTCAGCGACCTTTTCCATCCGCCGCTTCACGCTTTTGAACGCACTCAGCGCGGCGATGCCCATGGACGGCACCACGCCGACATGACGAGCCGCCGCCAGAGTGGCCAGAGCGTTGGCGACGTTGTGCTGACCGGTCATGTCCCAATCGACCACACCTTGGGCCACGCCTTCGAACATGACTTCGAACTGCGAACCGTCGTCCTTGAGCAGCTTCACTTGCCACTGCCCGCCGGCACCGGTGGTTTGTACCGGGGTCCAGCAGCCCATCTCGATGACGCGCTGCAAGGCCGGCTCGGTGGTCGGATGGATCACCAGGCCTTCACTCGGGATGGTGCGCACCAAATGGTGGAATTGCCGCTCGATGGCTGGCAGATCCGGGAAGATGTCGGCGTGATCGAACTCAAGGTTGTTGAGGATCGCGGTACGTGGGCGGTAGTGGACAAACTTCGAACGTTTGTCGAAGAACGCGCTGTCGTATTCGTCGGCCTCGATCACGAAAAACGGTGTGCCACCCAGGCGCGCCGATACCGAGAAATTCTGCGGCACGCCGCCGATCAAAAAGCCCGGGCTCATGCCCGCGTGCTCCAGCACCCAGGCGAGCATACTGCTGGTGGTGGTCTTGCCATGGGTGCCGGCCACGGCCAGGACCCAACGGCCCTGCAACACATGATCGGCCAGCCATTGCGGACCGGACACGTAAGGCAAGCCTTTGTTGAGCACGTATTCAACCGCCGGATTGCCGCGGGACATGGCGTTGCCGATGACCACCAGGTCCGGCGCCGGGTCCAGTTGCGCCGGGTCGTAGCCTTGGGTCAATTCAATGCCCTGGGCCTCCAGCTGCGTGCTCATCGGCGGGTAGACGTTGGCGTCGGAACCGGTCACGTGATGGCCCAGTTCCTTGGCCAATACCGCCATCGAACCCATGAAAGTGCCGCAAATACCGAGAATATGGATGTGCATAGTCGACCTCGTAAAACATGGCCGCAGGTTAGCGTAGGGAGGGGGAAATCGCACCTTGTGTTTCGAACTGCAACCATCAGGACAGCGCGAATCCCCTGTGGGAGCGAGCCTGCTCGCGATAGCGGTGGGTCAGTTTGCATTGATGCTGAATGTGCCGCCGCCATCGCGAGCAGGCTCGCTCCCACAGTTGACCGAGTTCTTTCAGGAAGAATGCGGTCAGAATGTGGGAGCGGGCTTGCTCGCGAATGGTCGCGACGCGGTTCAGCGGGCGATGGCGTGCTTGCGCAGTTTTCGGTAGAGGGTGTTGCGGCTGATGCCCAGTTGCTCGGCGGTGTGGGTCATGTGCCAGCGCTGGCGTTCCAGGGCATCGAGCAGCGCCAACCGCTCGGCATCTTCCAGCGGGCGTTCCGCCACCGTTTCAACCACCACCGACGGGCTCTGGCGAATCATCGCTGGCAGATCCTCCAGCCCAATCCGCCCGCCGTCACATAACGCGGCGAGGGTGCGCAGCACATTGCGCAGTTGCCGCACGTTGCCCGGCCAGTCGAACCCCAGCAGCGCCTGGCGCGCCGGTTCGTCGATGGACACCGCTTCGGCGCCCGCCTCTTCGGCCAACAGAAAATCCAGCAACTGCGACTTGTCGCTGCGCTCGCGCAACGCCGGCAAGGGGATTTCCAGGCCGTTAAGTCGGTAGTACAAGTCCTCGCGAAAACTGCCGTCGCGCACCCGATCAAGCAACTGACGGTGGGTGGCGCTGATGATGCGCACGTTGACTGCTTCGGGCTCGCCGCCGATGGGCACCACCTGACGATCTTCCAGCACCCGCAGCAAACGGGTCTGCAAGGCCAGGGGCATGTCACCGATTTCATCCAGAAACAGCGTGCCACCGTCGGCCTGTTGCAGCTTGCCGCGCATGCCTTCCTTGCGGGCGCCGGTGAAGCTGCCGCCGCGATAACCAAACAGCTCGCTCTCGATCAGGCTTTCCGGGATGGCTGCGCAGTTAAGCGCCACGAAGTTTTTCCCGGCGCGCTGGCTGGCATGATGCACTGCCTTGGCGAAAGCTTCTTTGCCGGAGCCGGTTTCGCCATGGATCAGCAACGGCACATCGCGCTCGAACACCCGCAGCGCCTTGCGAAAATGTTCCTGCAACGCCGCATCCCCCAGACAGATGCCCGGCAACCGGGCAGGCTCGATGGCTTTGAGCGCAGGGACGACCGGCACCGGCACGTTGCGCGGCTGCCCCCGCAGCACGGCAAACAAATGCCGCCCGTCACGGGTGCGCAACGGCCAACTGGCGCTGGCATGGGCACTGGCCCGCGCGAGCAGTTCATCCAGTGAACAATCGAAAAAGTCCTCCACCCGCTGACCCAGCAAGCCACCGCGAATATGCCCCAACAGGTTCAGCGCGCTCTGGTTGACCGCGCTGATCCGCCCTTCGCCGTCAAACGCCAGCAACCCCTCGCTGAACAACCCCACGGACTCGGCCTGCAAGTGAAAGCGCAACAGCCATTGATTATCGAAGCAGCGCAGGAAATAGCAGCTCTCGATCATTTTTGCCGAGAGGTTGACCAAGGCCATGGTGTGGAACTGGCTCTGGCGCGACACGTCCGGCCGGGCCGAGGACACATCAAGCACCGCGAGCAGTTCGCCATGGGGGTCGAAAACCGGGCTGGCCGAGCAGGTCAGGCCGGTGTGGCGGCCACGAAAGTGTTCTTCCTGATGAATCGTCAGGGCCTGGCGCTCCACCAGGCAGGTGCCAATGCCGTTGGTGCCTTCGCAGGCTTCGCTCCAGTCGGCGCCGAGCCAGAGGCCAGCCCGTTCGAAAATCTTGCGCTCGCTGGGGGCGGTGACGCAGTTGAGGATCACGCCGCGAGCGTCGGTCAGCAGCACCGCGTGGCCGGCGCCGGAGAGTTGCTGATGCAGGCTGGTCATTTCCGTGCCGGCAATGTGCAACACCTGTTGCAGGCGCTCGCGGCTTTCCAGCACCCGCCCATGCTCAAGCACCGTCGGCGCCAGGTTCTGCGCCGGGTCGAGGTGATAGTCCTCAAGGCAGCGCAGCCAGGAGCGGGCAATCGACGGATCGCTGCCTGGGCCCTGCAAATGGGCCTTGCCCTGGGTGACCGTCAGGACTTGCTGGGCATGGCGACTCAAGTGGTTGCTGTGCATTTCTTATTATTCTCCCCGAAGGACCTGCCTCACTGGAGCAACTGTTTAACATTTAACCTGTGGCGAGGGGATTTATCCCCGCAGGGCTGCGAAGCAGCCCTGAAACCTAAGCATGCGGTGTATCAGATTGATCGAGTTGGCTGCCTTGGGGGCTGCTTTGGGGGCTGCTTCGCAGCCCAGCGGGGATAAATCCCCTCGCCACAGATAAATCCCCTCGCCACAACTTTGCTGGGCAGGCCAACTGGTGAGGCCCAGCATCCTCCAGCCCACCCACCTTTGCAATGCTGGCGCGACCTGTCAGTCACAGACTGTCTCGCATCTGGCACAAACTGTCACACCCGCTGTATCGGTATCGTCACGCACGGCATCCGTTTGTCCGACGAACTCCTCCTAAAGTCTTGATTTACGGGCCCTGCGAGGCGATGGCCCAACCTTTGCTCTAGGCTTAATACCAGCGCTTATTGGCGCGGCTCCCTTATAAGCACAAAAGCCAAGGAGAACTCATCATGCGTTACGCTCACCCCGGTACTGAAGGCGCTATCGTTTCGTTCAAGAGCAAATACGGTAACTACATCGGCGGCGAGTTCGTCGCGCCTGTCAAAGGTCAGTACTTCACCAATACTTCCCCGGTCAATGGCCAGCCCATTGCCGAATTCCCGCGCTCCACGGCCGAAGACATCGAAAAGGCCCTGGACGCCGCCCACGCCGCCGCTGATGCCTGGGGCGCCACGTCCGCCCAGGCCCGTTCGCTGGTCCTGCTGAAAATCGCCGACCGCATCGAAGCCAACCTTGAGGTTTTGGCGATCACCGAGTCCTGGGACAACGGCAAGGCCGTGCGCGAAACCCTCAACGCCGATATACCGCTGGCCGCTGACCATTTCCGCTACTTCGCCGGTTGCATCCGCGCCCAGGAAGGCAGCGCCGCCGAAATCGACGGCAACACCGTGGCCTATCACATCCATGAACCGCTGGGCGTGGTCGGGCAGATCATCCCGTGGAACTTCCCGATCCTGATGGCCGCCTGGAAACTCGCCCCGGCCCTGGCCGCCGGTAACTGCGTGGTGCTCAAGCCGGCCGAGCAAACTCCATTGGGTATTACGGTGCTGATGGAGCTGATCGGCGACCTCCTGCCGCCCGGCGTGCTGAACGTGGTGCAAGGTTTCGGCAAAGAAGCCGGCGAAGCCCTCGCCACCAGCAAGCGCATCGCCAAAATCGCCTTTACCGGCTCGACCCCGGTCGGCTCGCACATCATGAAATGCGCGGCCGAAAACATCATCCCGTCCACCGTGGAACTGGGCGGCAAGTCGCCGAACATCTTCTTCGAAGACATCATGCAGGCCGAGCCGAGCTTCATCGAAAAAGCGGCCGAAGGTCTGGTGCTGGCGTTCTTCAACCAGGGTGAAGTCTGCACTTGCCCTTCCCGCGCCTTGGTGCAGGAGTCGATCTACGACGAGTTCATGAAGGTTGTGATGAACAAAGTCCTGCAGATCAAGCGCGGCGACCCGCTGGACACCGACACCATGGTCGGCGCCCAGGCGTCCGAGCAGCAATTCGACAAGATTCTTTCGTACCTGGAAATCGCCAAGGGCGAAGGCGCCGAGCTGCTGACTGGCGGCAAGGTGGAAAAACTCGAGGGCAACCTGGCCACGGGTTATTACATCCAGCCAACCCTGCTCAAGGGCACCAACAAGATGCGCGTGTTCCAGGAAGAAATCTTCGGCCCGGTGGTGAGCATCACCACCTTTAAGGATGAAGCCGAAGCCCTGGCGATCGCCAACGACACCGAGTTCGGCCTCGGCGCCGGTCTCTGGACCCGCGACATCAACCGCGCCTACCGCATGGGCCGGGCGATCAAGGCCGGTCGCGTCTGGACCAACTGCTACCACCTGTATCCGGCGCATGCCGCGTTTGGTGGTTACAAGAAGTCCGGGGTGGGTCGTGAAACCCACAAGATGATGCTCGACCACTACCAGCAGACCAAGAACCTGCTGGTGAGCTACGACATCAATCCGTTGGGGTTCTTCTAAGGCATTGGGGCGAGGCAGGTGGTTCTGCTTCGCCCTTTAGATAGCTTTCGCGAGCAGGCTCGCTCCCACACAGGATTTGTGGATGGCGCTCCAGTTTTGGCTGGCCCACTTCCCCCTGTGGGAGCGAGCCTGCTCGCGAAAGCGGTGTGTCAGTCACACAGTTGCTCAAGGTGCCGCCGCCTTCGCGAGCAAGCCCGCTCCCACAGGGGACTGCGCTAAATCGGCGATCAGGTTGGACAAAAAACAATAAAAACAGGTAAACCCTTATGCCAAGCGATCATGCAAACCCGCAACCGGCAACGTCCTCAGTCGACTTCGAAAAAGTCGGCTCCGAATATTTCCAACAACGTGAACTGAAAAAAGGCGCGGCGGGCTGGGTCCTGCTGGTGGGCCTGGGGGTGGCGTATGTCATTTCCGGGGACTACGCCGGCTGGAACTTCGGCCTGGCCCAGGGCGGTTGGGGCGGGATGTTCCTCGCCACACTGCTGATGGCCGCGATGTACCTGTGCATGTGCTTTTCCCTGGCCGAGCTGTCCTCGATGATTCCTACCGCCGGCGGCGGCTATGGCTTTGCCCGTAGCGCATTCGGGCCCTGGGGCGGGTTTCTCACGGGCACGGCGATCCTGATCGAGTACGCCATCGCCCCAGCGGCGATTGCGGTGTTCATCGGCGCGTATTGCCAATCGCTATTTGGCATTGGCGGCTGGATGATCTACCTGGCGTTCTACATCATCTTCATCGCCATCCACATATTCGGCGTGGGTGAAGCGCTCAAACTGATGTTCATCATCACCGCCGTCGCCGCCCTGGCACTGGGCGTGTTTCTGGTGGCAATGGTGCCGCATTTCGACGTCGCCAACCTGCTGGACATCCCGGTCACGGCGGCCACGGGCGCCAGCCCATTCCTGCCGTTCGGCTATGTCGGCGTGTGGGCGGCCATTCCGTATGCCATCTGGTTTTTCCTGGCCGTAGAAGGTGTACCGCTGGCGGCTGAAGAAACCAAGAACCCCAAGCGCGACCTGCCACGCGGCCTGATCGGCGCCATGCTGGTGCTGGTGGCGTTCGCCCTGCTGATTCTGGTGATCGGCCCAGGCGGCGCGGGTTCCAATGCGCTGATGGCTTCGGGCAACCCGCTGGTGGAAGCCCTGGCCAAGGCCTACGGCGGCTCGACCTGGATGGGCAACTTCGTCAACCTTGTGGGCCTGGCGGGCCTGATCGCCAGCTTCTTCTCGATCATCTACGCCTACTCGCGGCAGATCTTCGCGTTGTCTCGCGCCGGTTACCTGCCACGCAAGCTCTCCGAAACCAATAAAAGCAAAGCACCGGTCTTGGCGCTGATCATCCCCGGTATCATCGGTTTCGGGCTGTCCCTGACCGGCCAGGGCGATCTGCTGATTCTGGTGGCGGTGTTCGGCGCCACCATCTCCTACGTGCTGATGATGGCCGCGCACATCACCCTGCGCATCCGTCGCCCCAAAATGGACCGGCCATACCGCACACCGGGCGGCATCTTCACCTCGGGCGTGGCCCTGGTGCTGGCGTGCATCGCCGTGGTGGCGGGCTTTCTGGTGGATCCGCGGGTGGTCATCGGCGCCGCGATCATCTATGGAGTGTTAATTGCTTACTTCGCGTTCTACAGTCGGCACCACTTGGTAGCAGGCACGCCCGAAGAAGAATTCGCGGCCATTCAGAAAGCTGAAGAAGCCTTGCACTAAGTTGTAAAACGCCGAAAACCACGGCGCCGCCCAGCGGCGCCGTCACGGAGAACCTGTATGGCCAGTTTTGCACACACGGTCGGCGCCCAGACCTACCGCTTCGACAGCCTCAAAGACTTGATGGCCAAGGCCAGCCCGGCGCGTTCCGGGGATTTTCTGGCCGAGGTCGCGGCGCTCAACGATGGTGAACGAGTGGCGGCGCAAATGGCCTTGGCCGACCTGCCCCTCAGCCATTTCCTGCAAGAAATGCTGATTCCTTACGAGGACGACGAAGTCACCCGGCTGATCGTCGACACCCACGATAAACAGGCCTTCGCCGCCGTCAGCCATCTTACGGTCGGCGGTTTTCGCGACTGGCTGCTCAGCGACGCGGCCGACGAACACAGCCTGCGGGCGCTGGCCCCGGGCCTGACCCCGGAAATGGTCGCCGCCGTGTCGAAGATCATGCGCGTGCAGGATCTGGTGCTGGTGGCGCAGAAAATCCGCGTGGTGACGAAATTTCGCGGCACCCTCGGCCTGCGCGGGCGCCTGTCCACCCGCCTGCAACCCAACCACCCCACCGACGAACCCGCCGGGATCGCCGCGAGCATTCTCGACGGCCTGCTCTTCGGCAACGGCGACGCCATGATCGGCATCAACCCGGCCACCGACAGCACAGCGTCGATCTGCGCCATGCTGGAAATGCTCGACGCCATCATCCAGCGCTACGACATCCCGACCCAAGGCTGCGTGCTGACCCACGTCACCACCTCCATTGAAGCGGCGAACCGTGGCGTGCCCCTGGACCTGGTGTTCCAGTCCATTGCCGGCACCGAAGCGGCCAACGCCAGTTTCGGCATCAACCTGAACGTCTTGCAGGAAGGCTACGAGGCCGGGCTGAGCCTGAATCGCGGTACTTTGGGCAACAACCTGATGTATTTCGAAACCGGCCAGGGCAGCGCCCTGTCAGCCAACGCCCACCACGGCGTCGATCAACAGACCTGCGAAACCCGGGCCTACGCCGTGGCACGGCATTTCAACCCGTTTCTGGTGAATACCGTCGTAGGGTTTATCGGCCCGGAATACCTGTACAACGGCAAACAGATCATCCGCGCCGGCCTGGAAGATCACTTCTGCGGCAAGTTGCTGGGCGTGCCGATGGGTTGCGACATCTGCTACACCAACCACGCCGAAGCCGACCAGGACGACATGGACACCCTGCTGACCCTGCTGGCCGTGGCCGGGATCAACTTCATCATGGGCATCCCCGGCTCCGACGACATCATGCTCAACTACCAGACCACCTCGTTCCACGACGCCCTCTATGCCCGCCAGACCCTGGGCCTGAAGCCGGCGCCGGAATTCGAGACCTGGCTGGCGAACATGGGCATCTTCACCCAGGCCGATGGCCGGGTGCGGTTCGGCGACAACCTGCCACCGGCGTTTCGTCACGCATTAGCTCATTTGGGATAAGCCGCATTTGGGATGAGAGAACTGCCCATGGATAAAAAACCTGTAGATCCACAAAACCCTTGGCTGAATCTGCGCACCCTCACCCCGGCGCGCATCGCCCTGGGCCGCACCGGCACCAGCCTGCCAACCCAGGCGCAACTGGACTTCCAGTACGCCCACGCCCAGGCTCGGGACGCCGTGCACCTGGCCTTCGACCATGAAGGCATTCGCGCGCAACTGACTGAACGCGGCCGCGAAAGCCTGCTGCTGCACAGCGCCGCCAGCGACCGCAACAGCTACCTGCAACGCCCGGACCTGGGTCGGCGGCTCGATGAAGCCTCCGTGCAGATCCTGCAGGACCACGTCGCGGCCAATCCCGGCGGCGCAGACCTGGCCATCGTGGTGGCCGACGGCCTGTCGGCGCTGGCGGTGCATCGGCATACGCTGCCGTTCCTGGCGCGGCTGGAAGAACAGACCGCCGCTGATGGTTGGTCAACCTCGCCGGTGATTCTGGTGGAACAGGGCCGCGTCGCGGTGGCCGATGAGGTGGCGCAGCGGCTCGGCGCAAAAATGTCGGTAATCCTGATCGGCGAACGCCCCGGCCTCAGTTCCCCCGACAGCCTGGGTTTGTATTTCACCTACAACCCCAAGGTCGGCCTGACCGATGCGTATCGCAACTGCATTTCCAACGTCCGGCTCGAAGGTTTGAGCTACGGCATGGCCGCCCATCGCCTGATCTACCTGATGCGCGAGGCCTGCCGCAGACAGCTCTCGGGGGTCAATCTGAAGGACGACGCCCAGGTCCAAACTTTAGACTCGGAAAACGCCGCCGATATGAAAGGTAATTTCCTACTGATGCCGCCCCGAAGCTGATCCGTTTACAACATTGCGTTTTTGATCCGCTTTCAGGCAGCATCGAAGCACGGCAGAACGCCGTTGCTGTCCGAGTATCTGTCGACCTTTGCAGACGAGACCTACTATGCGGATTATCCAAGCGACCCTGGAACACCTGGACCTGCTGACCCCATTGTTCGTCAAATACCGGGAATTCTATGGCTCGCTGCCCTACCCGGATTCGTCCCGAGCCTTCCTCGAAAAACGCCTGCGCCGCAAGGAATCGGTGATCTACCTGGCGTTACCCGATGACGATGACAGCCGGTTGCTGGGCTTCTGCCAGCTCTACCCGAGCTTCTCGTCACTGTCGCTCAAGCGCGTGTGGATCCTCAACGACATCTACGTCGCCGAAGACGCCCGCCGCCAACTGGTGGCCGACAACCTGATCCGCACCGCAAAAAAAATGGCCAAGGAAACCAACGCCGTACGCATGCGCGTCTCCACCAGCAGCAACAACGACGTGGCGCAGAAGACCTACGAGTCGATTGGGTTCAAGGAAGACACCGAGTTCAAGAACTACGTGTTGCCGATCAGCGAGGGGATCTGAGCCGCTAGAGCAATGATCGGGGACATATCCATTGCTGCGGTAACGGCGGCTTAGGGTTCCGCCCTGACGGCGGCTCACTTTTGAGAAGCGCAAAAGTAAGCAAAACGCTCCTGCCCCACCACTTGGTGCCTCGCTTAGGCTCGGCATGCCCTCACTCCGGCATTGCTCCGTGGGCCCGCCGCGAAGGGCCATCCATGGCCCAGCGCGGCTATCCCGGCATCCATGCCGGGATGCCCACTCCGCAAAGCCTGCGTTCGGCCAGCGTGGTTAACGGGGCGCCGAGATCAACGTCCACCGCGAGGCGGCCTAACGGCCGACCTGGCTCTCCCAGTCGTACATCCGTTAGATCTGTGGGAGCAAAGCTTGCTCGCGAGACGGCCTGACAGCCGGCCTGGCTCTCCCAGTCGTACCCCGTTCCCATTGTGGGAGCGGGCTTGCTCGCGAAGGCGGCCTAACAGCCAGCCTGATTCTCCCGCTCATACACCCGTCAGACCTGTGGGAGCAAAGCTTGCTCACGATAGCGGTGGAGCAGCCAGCATCAATGTTGAATGTGCCACCATCTTCGCGAGCAAGCTTTGCTCCCACAGGGTGTTTCACCCAGCCACACGCCACCGACATCCCCCGCTACAAACTCACCACGCACGCCTCCCTCGACCTCGTATAATGCCGCTCTTCCCGGCTTGTAAGAAAAAGCTACACGCGCTGTAGCCTTACTCGAAGCCCGACCCACAGGCCCAACCCAGTCAGGCCGCGACCACAGGTGCTTTGCATGGATTTCAACCCCCTCGACCTCATTCTGCATCTCGACGTGTACCTCGACCTGCTGGTGACCAACTACGGGCCGTGGATCTACGCCATCCTGTTCCTGGTGATCTTCTGCGAAACCGGCCTGGTGGTGATGCCCTTCCTGCCGGGCGACTCGCTGCTGTTCATCGCCGGCGCGGTAGCCGCCGGCGGCGGCATGGACCCGGTGCTGCTCGGCGGCCTGCTGATGCTGGCGGCGATCCTCGGCGACAGCACCAACTACATCATCGGCCGCACCGCAGGCGAACGGCTGTTCAGCAACCCGAACTCGAAAATCTTCCGCCGCGACTACCTGCAACAAACCCACGACTTCTACGACAAGCACGGCGGCAAAACCGTGACCCTGGCGCGCTTCCTGCCGATCCTGCGCACCTTCGCGCCCTTCGTCGCTGGCGTGGCAAAAATGCCTTACCCGCGCTTTTTCGCCTTCAGCGTCCTGGGCACCATCCTGTGGGTCGGCGGCCTGGTCAGCCTCGGGTTCTTCTTCGGCAATGTGCCATTTATCAAGCAGAACCTGTCGCTGCTGGTGCTGGGCATCATCCTGCTGTCGCTGGTGCCGATGGTCATCGGCGTAATCCGCAGCCGCCTGGCCGCCAGCGCCTCGAAAGCTCACCCGCGCTGATCGCCCATGTGGTCCCTGAGCGGTTGGCGCCGGCAACGCACCCTCGCCAAACATCCCGTCAGCGAGGAAACCTGGCAGCGGGTGCGCCACCAGCTGAGCTTTCTCGACGGCATCAACGCCACCGAGGACCAATGGCTGCGCGAAGCCTGCGTGCTGTTCCTGCATGACAAACACCTGAGCGCTCTGCCCGGCGTCGAACTGCATCAGGAACAACGCCTGCTGCTCGCCGCCCAGGCCCAATTGCCGTTGATGCACCTGGGCGAACTGAACTGGTACCAGGGCTTTCACGAAATCGTGCTCTACCCCGACGACTTCCTCAGCCCCCAGCGCTACCGCGACGCCAGCGGCATCGAGCACGAATGGGACGGCGAACACAGCGGCGAAGCCTGGCCCCAAGGCCCGATCATCCTGGCCTGGGACGGCGTGCTGGCCAGCGGCGGCTGGGACGGCTACAACCTGGTGATCCACGAACTGGCGCACAAACTCGACATGCTCAACGGCGACGCCAATGGCCTGCCGCCGCTGCATGCCGACATGCGGGTCAAAGACTGGGCCGAGGCCATGCAACAGGCTTTCGATGACCTCAACCGCCAATTGGACCAGGATCCGGACGCAGAAACCGTCATCGATCCCTACGCAGCGGAGAATCCGGCAGAATTCTTCGCCGTCACCAGCGAATACTTCTTCAGCGCCCCAGACCTGCTGCACCAGGCGTACCCGCGGGTCTATGAACAGCTCAAGGCGTTCTACCGCCAGGACCCGCTGGCCCGGCTGCGGCAACTTCAAGCCGAAGATCCGGTCTATCAGGCGTCATACTAAGGTCTCTAAGACCCTTGTAACGTGGCATCGACGGCCGAATATGCCTATAATCGCCGCCACTTTTTGGTCAATCCGACCAGTCATTTGGTCAACTAACGGGGGCACCGCCCAATGAGCTACAGCAAGATTCCGGCTGGCAAAGACCTGCCGAACGACATCTACGTCGCGATCGAAATCCCGGCCAACCACGCCCCGATCAAATACGAAATCGACAAAGACAGCGACTGCCTGTTCGTTGACCGTTTCATGGCCACCCCAATGTTCTACCCGGCCAACTACGGTTTCATCCCCAACACCCTGGCCGACGACGGCGACCCCCTCGACGTGCTGGTCGTGACCCCTTACCCAGTCGCCCCTGGCTCGGTCATCCGCGCCCGTCCGGTCGGCGTCCTGAACATGACCGACGACGGCGGCGGCGATGCCAAAGTCATCGCCGTACCGCACGACAAACTGTCGCAACTGTACGTCGACGTGAAGGAATACACCGACCTGCCACCGCTGCTGATCCAGCAGATCGAGCACTTCTTCGCGAACTACAAAGATCTCGAAAAAGGCAAGTGGGTCAAGATCGAAGGCTGGGCCGGTGCTGACGCCGCCCGCGAAGCGATCACCAAGTCGGTTGCCGCCTACAAAGGCTGAGACTGAAGTAAAGAAGAACCCCGGTTTGCACCGGGGTTTTTTTATGTCTTAATGATGACAAATACGAAGTTGTATTAATAAAGTTTAACAGCGTTTAGCCCGCCCCTTTCAAATCCTGCAAACGGAAAGATCGTCTTATATATTTGAACGACATGTTTATTGCCGAAAACACAGTCGCCCCTAAACTTTCCGTTTATGAAAATACTTTCCAGTGGCGACCGCTTCAGAGCCCTTCTAAAAGAAGCCCATATCCGTTCCGCCGACTTCGCGAAGTTATACGGCGTGAAATCCCAGCACATAAACAACTGGTTCAACCGTGGCATCCCGCCAGGGCGCATCTACTCCATCGCCAGCCTGCTGACCGTCAGCCCGCAATGGCTCGCCACCGGCGAAGGCCCGCAGACCCCACTGGGCCTGGGCCCCGGCGTCACCTATGAAGCCGCCGAAAACGATGGCGTCTACAGCGTGCAGGAAACCACGGACATCGAACTGCCCCTCTACAAGGAAGCCCCCATAGCCCCCGGCGCAACCAAAACCCACATCATCGAAATCCCCGACCAAACCATCCGCCTGCCCCGCAGCCACCTCGAAACCCTCGACATCAACCCCAGCGACGCCATCTGCACCACCATGGTCGGCGACAGCATGGCCGAACGCATCGAAGACGGCTCCACCCTCGCCATCGACCGCGGCCTGACCCAAATCGTCGACGGCCAAATCTACGCCCTCGAACACGACGGCATGCTGCGCATCAAATACCTGCACCGCATCCCCGGCAACCGACTGCGCCTGCGCAGCCACAACAGCGCTGCGTATCCCGACGAGGTCTTCAGCGCAGAACAGATCGACGCGCAACACATCCACGTGATCGGCTGGGTGTTCTGGTGGTCAACCCTCAACAAACAGAGACCGCCGGTGTTCGACTAACCCACCCAAGACCAGAAACCGTGGCAGGAACTGCAGAAGGAGCTGTGGCAGGAGCTTTTGTGGCGAGGGGATTTATCCCCGCTGGGCTGCGCAGCAGCCCCTGCTCTTTATCTGAATCACCCCTAACCCAATGATTCCACACCACTTACCACTGGGATTCTGAAGCAAACCCGCGTATCCTCCGCCCCACATTTGCGAGCCCACACCTCGCACCGACAAGGCAGATCACTTTCTGACCAAGTCCCACAGCCGGCCGCAAGAGCCGGATGTACGTTTTGAAGGCTGGTGAGGTTTGTCAAAAACGAACTGAGTTAGTCAACGAGAAGCCGGCCATAAGCCGGCTTTTTAATGTCTGGAAGGCACGAATGGCAAGGGGTATAAAAATAGTCTAAGTATCACCCACCACTTCACCCGCCACTCAGCGTAAACCACTCCCTCGCTTACTCGCCTTACCAAACCGAGCATCCGCACGCTAAGATCGAGGCTGAGCTTATCAAAAGGAACTGAGTATGGATTTCGTTTACGGATTAATCATGATTGGAGTCGCGGTTGCGTTCTATTTCATACCGCTGTTTATAGCGATCAAGCGTGAACACCCCTCAGGCAATGCAATAGCGGCTCTAAACCTTTTGACTGGCTGGACGCTTCTCGGATGGCTTGTGGCTCTGGTCTGGTCGCTTTCGGCCTTTATGCCAGTCAGTGAGCCCAGCAAATCAAAGGAGGAAAAATCAACGAATGATCTGTTCAAGCTAGCCGAGCTGAGGGAGAAGGGATTGCTCTCACAGGAAGAATTTGAGCGCGAAAAAGCTAAACTCATCTAACTGCATTAACGCCATGAAAGCGTGGAGACGCTGAGATTCCTATACGGGCCCCGTAACTGAATTGAGCAGCGGGCACACATTTAGTTTTTCATCTATGCCCACATCACTCCCGGATAAGGCGAGGCATCCCGGTCTGGCACCGGTTTCGTGGCCTTCGCTATACCCTTCACTAAATCGTTGTAGCGCCGCTTTGTCTTACCATTGCTCACGCACATCCTCGGCGTCAGAAAACCGCCCCAGCGAGCGAGCCAGCGCCTTGGTGGCATTACCTCGGCGGCTTCGATAGCCCAGATAAGCAACTGCTCATCACTGGGCTGATCGTCTTCAGGCTCAAACTCATCGATCACGTGCATATAAGGCCCATTGTGGTATTGCCCGACCGGTCAGAGTCGGGCGGATGGATCAGTGGCTAGAACCACCAACGACGATATCCAGGGTCTGTTTCGTACCCATCAAGTTAGTGATCGCCGCAACGTTGCCCATGTCCAGCGGCTGGATAGCCTCTAGAGACTTACGAACGGCAGCGAGGCTAACCGTGTGCCCGGCAAGCTGCGAACGATCAGCGATGACCTGGAATGCCGCGTTGTGGGTGTCAATCAATGGCTTCATCTTCTCGACAAGCTGGGCAATTGATTTGCGAGCCATGACTAAGCGCTCCACGGCCTCCATTGCCTCGGCGGCTTGAGCATTGGCGGCGTCAATCTTTGCCTGGGTGGCTTCGCTGACTTTCTGATCCTGAAGAGCCTCCAGGCGCAGGCTCAGTCGCTTTGTTAGCCGTGCTGTCGTATCAATCTGATCCTCTAGCGCCGCCACGTCTTCACCAGCTCGGCAAGCGGACTCCCATTGTTCATTCAGGGACGCTAGCAACAACTCGGCATCGATTAGTTGCTGTTCATGGCTGGCAATCAATTCGACGGTGCTCATGCTCGGGCCTCCAAACGAACCATGATGAGTCCTAGGCTGGCCTCAATCATAGCCATACGGTGTAGCAGGCTTTGCAGCAGGTTGCGGTTACTGGTGCCTACGGGACGCCCAGGTTTGCGGATTTCGGCGGCCATCAGAAAGCTCTCCCGGAAAAATATTCGTTTAGGTCCGGGGTGAGCTTCTCTGTGATTGGCACAGGCTTATTAGCGAGTTCGGCTAATGCCTTCGCGTTGTTCGCCATCCCTTTAGCTACTGTTTCACCGTACTTTTCGCTGACGATTTTTCTATTAGCTTCAATATTTTCAGACTTAAGGAAAGTCAGATCCGACTTGATAGACGCAATGTCTTTTGTCAATCCTTCCAGAAGCCTAACCAGTGGTTCCAAATCGTTAGAACCAATCGAAGCTGAAGCATTTACAAGCTGTCGAGCCATGTTAATTTACCTGCATATAATTAATTAAGAGCGCCTATTATATCGCAAGTAAAAACACGTCTATTAGTATGGGAAATAACACGAGAACAGTTAGCAAGCTATCTATATGGCGATATATCGGTCAGGATTTCCTAGCGTCACCATAGGCAGTTGGTCATCAGCACCTATGGGTTCCACTGAGCGCGATAAAACTCCTCGCCTTGCCAAAAAGGTCGTGAGGGTGGTATGACTCCTCAACCATTAAAATAGGGAGCGTTTCCAATGGATGAGAATTTCGAAGAAGATAGATTCCACGAGATTGTGTTGGCCTACACGAGTGGTAGAGCAAGCATAAAGGATTTGGAGGAGTACGCAGATAGTCTTAAAAACACCGAAGAACGAGAAAGAGCGACAGCTTCATTCTTCGATGTTTTAGACTTCACCAATTTTCACTACAATGGCCCTAGGGCAGTACAGGAGCGTTCCACCGAGGCAATGTCTATCATTCGGCAGCGGTTTGCCAAACCCGTAATGCCTTGACTACTAACTCATAGAGAAGCTAGCCAGGGACGGCAGACTACTGTGGACAGCGCTACTGCTTGGAAACTGCTGCTTGAAATACCGCATAGCCGACGAGACCTATAAAGAAGCCCGATGCGCCTGCCAATCCAGCACCTATACCACCACCAAAGATGTAACCGAAATATGCAAAAAATGCGGCCATAACCGGGATTATCAGGGCAATGATGTCTTTCGCCATCAGAATTAGAGTGTTCATGGTTTCTCCTTATGTGAATGCAGAACAGTAGCAAATCGCTACTAGACAGGCAAATCCTCTATATAGATGCCAAACCCTCAGATGTCGCTCAGTCTTTCTCCCTCTAGCCAAGCTGAAGGGTGATGGAGTTTCCACTACTGACAGGTATGAAAACCATAGAACATTAAAGATATTTGAGAAATTAGAAATTATGAAGAAGTTTAGGAAACTCAGCAACCACGCAGGCTGTAGAGAGACAGGATGTCCGGCAAGCACAACCCAGACAGGCTAGCAAACGCCCCTAACGTGTACTCACAGCTCCGCTATTTATCTAAATTCCTAAACTTCTCATGTTTTTGAGTGAGGGGGTATAGATACAAAAAAGCCACCCGAAGGTGGCCTTATATTTACCAGCCCGTGGCATGTCGAGGTGGCGCACTGAATGACATCAACAGGCTATAGGGCTGTGCGTTTTTATCACCCTTGCCTACGTTCCAGCGATTCCCCGCTGCATAATTGGTTCCCGTATGATCCCGCAGCGCCCGTGACACCTTGGCCTTACTGATCCCACTGCGCTCGGCTGCGGCATCGATAAGATCAGTTTTCAGCGTCACACCCTCGCCAATCGCTTCGGAAATTGCATCGATAATGTCAGCATTCTTGCGTACTAGTTCCTCAGCCTGCTCTCGCCTGCGAGCTTCCTCCGCTTCAGCTTGCGTTACTTCCTGCACCGACGCTAGCAACTCCTCATAACCAAAGCCCTGGCCTTTTTGCGTCGAATAGGTATAGGTTGCGGAATCGGCAACATCACCCCGCGCCTTGATATTCTCAAAAATCACTGTCTTCACATTATTTAGTACGTCGCTTTCAATAACGTCCAGCGTATAGGCGCAGTCGGCATCATCCACAATATCGCTAGTACCTGACACCACTAGTTTATCGTCACTCCCTCTATGTTTATTAGTGTGCGCAAGCATAATAACAGTGCCACCATTAGATACAAACGCCCGCATAACCTTCCCGAAAGCGGTCGCAATGGTCTTGTCCATTACGTCTGTGAATTTCTTAAGCGTGTCGAGAATCACTACTTTGCCGCTGGCGGTTCCATCCTCAATCATTTTTTGCAGGTAGCGCAAAAACATATCGGACTTAAAGCCATTGAAGTCCGGCGCTAGTTGGTTAAAGCCATACATCTCGGCTAATTTCAGTTTTGTCACTAGCCCTCTAAAGTTGTCATCTGCGTTGATATAGAAAACATCCTTCGGATTTACTTCTCCCGCCTCAATAGCGCGAATCAGCAACCAAAGAACCAATAGTGTTTTACCGCTGTTCGGTTTTGCGTAAAAAGCCGTCGCCTGCCCAAGGATGGCAAGACGTCCTAGAACGAAAGTATCTTCAAGCATTTTTGCCTCCAGTTGTGCGGATTGTCCGTTTAGTGCGAATTGGCTAAGATCGAAAACATCTTCATTAGCCGGCATAGGCTCTTTAACCGGACTGGGGGGCGCCATCCCCCCAACGCTCGCTAGGTCCACCGGAGCTACTGTGGCTTCTTGCGCTTGCATATGAGCACGTTGGTTTGCCTGGGTAATAGTGATGCCATCGACAGTGGTAAACATCTCACCAGCAGCCTTAACGGCGGCCCCGTAGTCGCCCCCATGCTCGAAAAATACAAACAGGTCGAACACGTCGCCGGAGCATTGCGAGCCGGACACCTTTCCAATGCCTGCCGATACGTCGCTTCCGTGAGTGCTAACCCAGCGAATGCCATCCTTGATCGTTACGCCAGCCACGCCAGACGTGGAAAGAGGCGATAGATGGCGATTGCCACGCTTGCGATAGCCAAAGGTTGTAAGCATTAGCTCTAGGTCATACCCCGCGTTGAATGCATCAACTGGGCTAGTCCCCCCGCTCGCCATGCGCTCAGCCGCCTTGAGTCTAGATTGCTCTCGGGCTTCTGTCTGGCGCTGCTCCTCGGCTTGCAGACGCTGACGCTCAGCATCCAGGTCAGCAGCGAACACGGAGCAAGCGTCCAGACGCGCTCCCTTGAGTTGCACTTGATCGTAGAACGCGCCCCGATTCGGCAGATACATCACCTGATTCGCTCGCTCGGTCGCACGATCAGGAATCAGGCCGGCGGTTTCTAGACGATCATTCAGAACCTTTTGCATCGGCTCAAAATCAGCGCCACCCAACAGACCGGCTAGCGGAATAACGATCCGCGCTTTCTGGTTTTCTTCCGTTGCGCTTCGACTCGCATAACAGACCAGTTGAGCGCCTCCTACAGCGTCACAGGCAAGTTGTGCAGTTTCTGCAATGGTACGACCTTGAGCGTCGTCAATATCGCACCAGAGCGCATGAAAACGCCCTTCGGTGCGCTGCTCAGCAGATACTCGTGTCGCCAGCTCGGAGAAAATCACCCATTGCGCGGCCTCCTTAGCCACACTTGGGGGGGTGTTTAGCATGTCCCCGAACTGTTGCCAGTCGAACGTCACATAAGGCCGGGGATTAACTCCGGCGCGGTCGCTGTGGTATTGGCCGAAGCCAGAAATAAATGAGGCGCTCATACCGACACCCCCTCCTTAACCAGCACATAACGGGCCACCCCTTTATGCGTGCGACCTTGAGCGTCCACCGAAATAGTCGGCACAGTGCGAATATCCCAGCCATATTGGTGACGCAACGTGTAAACACGTCCCGCTCCATGCATCACATTCCAAACATCGCGCAATTCATGGGTAGTGGGTTGGTGCACGCGCACGGCCTCTGCTGTGCGCTTCACCTGCGCATCATTGCTGGTGTCCAACAAGTTGACGGCCTCAGGCATAAACCACCCCAGTCATCAATGACCATACGACTGGATCAAAAGAGGATCCGAATTGCGGCCGAAAGGGTGCGTGCCGCACCGTATGGCGCAGTTTTTTAAGCGTCATAAGTTAAGCCTCCTGAGGGTTCAGGAAGGCATCGAGCAGTGCTATGTCATAGCGAACGGCACGGCCTACACGGCGAATAGCCTCTTTAGGGAAGCTGGGATCATTAACTATCCGCCACACGGTAGTACGGCTAATGTCATACTTCTCGCAGACGCGGGAGGCGGGAATAAAGCTGCGGTCAGACATGTAGAGTGTTCCTGTGTCGTCTGTCGCGTCGCGCTAAAATGGCATTGACCTACCCAATAAGTGGGCTTACCATCCTCACTGCTAGATGAAATGCGCGAACGGGACTAAGTTAGAAAAATCGGCTTAACGTCCTGACTAACTGGCCCCGTCCTACCGGGGCCTTTTGTTATCTATCGGTTTTGCCGACGGAAATAACCAGAGCTTGTTTCCAGTTATTGCCCATTCTACCAGATGGTTACAGGCACCCTGACGATTGACCAGTAGTCGAAAAAACCTCGATCTTTGATATGTCGCAACTTATTGATTATTAACGATAATTTATTTTTAAGTCGCGAATATGTCGCATTCATGCAAGTTTTTATGTCGCGCCTGTGTAAGTTTGCGCCTATGAAAACCAACTTTTTCAGCCTTACGCCCGCCTACCGAAAGCCCCCTGCACCACCTCAGCAAGCCTGCCTGTTGCGTACTGCGCCCAATCCGCCATCAATGCGCGGCGCTTCTCAATGAAGTCCGTTCGGGAATATGCACCCTCAGTCTGATCGCGCTCGTCATGCGCTAGTGCCAGTTCGCAAACCTCACGGGGATAGGTGGTGCGCTCGGCTGCCCAATCACGAAAACTAGACCGAAAGCCGTGACGGGTAATGTCGTCGTGCCCCATCCCGTGCAGCAAGCTGCGCACAGCATTCGCGTGCATAACGCCGCTCTTTCCTTGACCGGGAAATAGATAAGGGCTGTCTTCGTCACGAGGCAAAGCGTTTAACAGCGTAACCACTTCCGGCGCTAACGGTACATCGAAGGCTTGGCGCATTTTCATACGCTCAGCAGGCAGCCTCCATACACAGGCCTGCAAATCAAATTCATCCCACGCGGCAAACCTAACCATATGCGCCCGTGCGCCCGTCAGAATCAGCAGTCGTGCGGCAAAGGCATCCCGCGTTTCAATTTCCGCCAGCCTGCTCATAAGCTCTGGGATGTCCTGCCACTTCATAGCGGCAAAGTGCTGGCGCTTGCGAGCCTTCTTCTTCTCCGCTTTGCTCAACAGGTTTTCTAAATGCCCTCGCCAGCGGGCCGGGTTTTCACCTGTACGCAGTCCCCGAGCTTTCGCGGCATCGAGGACTTGTTCAATCTGCCCGCGCACTTCGTCAGCGGTGCGGGTCTTTTCCGCCCATATTGGTTGCAGGATTTTTAGGATGTGGGCGGTTTCAACTTCAAAGGTGGGTAGCTTTCCAATGCGCGGGAAGGCATACAGCTCCAGCTTCCTTAGCCAGCCTGCTGCCCATCTAGCAGACCAACTCGTAGAGTGCGACTTGTGATAATCAAGCGCCAACGTCTTAAATGTGATCCTGCGCGATTCGCTCAAACGCTCGGCTTCGCGCTGAGCTTCTCTATCGGCATCACGAGCGGCTAAAGGGTCTTTGCCTGCGGTTAGCAACTTGCGAGCATCTCCCGCCTTGCTGCGTGCTTCGGCTAGGGTAACGTCGGCACAGGCACCCAAACCCATTTCGCGGCGACGTCTTTCGAGTTGATAGCGGAAAAGCCAGCTCGCCACCACGCCGCCCCCAACCTTGCGGGGCTTGCTGATTTGCAAGTAAAGCCCTGCCCCATCACTGGTATTACCCGGCACTGCGGCCCTGATTAGCTTCTCTACACTTCTCGTCGTCAGACTGCCCATGACCTCTCCTTTCTCACCCGCCACATCACCCGCCATAAAAAGCCGGCACGCCGAAAACTCTTAGCGGACATTATGAAACAAACGAAATGGTTTAATCCAGTAAATACGGCACTTACAGACGGATAACGGGGAACAAGGCGAAAGCAGTGGAAACACTAACAATGCCGGCCATAAGCCGGCTTTTTAATGTCTGAACTTTCATCCCGTCTTTGCCCCAACCCCAAACCCAGCTCGCCTCCGAGCTATCAACGCCCAGATATCTCCAAGAACCTATCAATCCTGCATCGCCTATGACATGTAGGCAGTCCAGCGGGTTAAACTCGGCTTTTTTGCCTACTCCAAGGAGTTGCTGCGTGAACACGGAAAATCATTCCCAGACGGCCGCCTTTCTCTGGTCGATTGCCGACCTGCTGCGTGGTGATTTCAAGCAATCCCAGTATGGCCGCATCATCCTACCGTTCACTTTATTGCGCCGTATGGAGTGTGTACTGGCACCGACGAAAGACGAGGTGATCAAGCAAACCTTCGCCCAGGAAGGCCGTCCAGATACCGTGCGCGAAATGATCCTGCTGCGCTCCGCAGGTCAGCAATTTTTCAATGCTTCGCCGTTGACGCTAGGAACCCTGTCGGACACCCAGACCGCCGCCGACTTAATGAGTTACGTACAAGCCTTCAGCAAGGACGCCCGCGAAATTTTCGAACACTTCCACTTCGAAGACTTCGTTCAGCAGTTGTCCAGCGCCAACCTGCTCTATCAAGTGGTGCAACGATTTGCTGCTACCGACCTGAGTCCCGAGCGCATCAGCAACTTCGGTATGGGCATCATTTTCGAAGAGCTGATCCGCAAGTTTGCGGAAAGCTCCAACGAAACTGCCGGGGAGCATTTTACCCCACGCGATATCGTGCACCTGACTACTTCCCTGGTGATTACAAATCAGGATCACAAACTCACGCCCAACAGCATCGTCACCATCTACGACCCAACGGCGGGCACGGGTGGTTTTCTGTCAGAAGGTGATGAGTACATTCAGTCCATCAGCGAAAAAGTCAGCGTTTCCCTACATGGCCAGGAGCTAAATCCCGAGTCTTACGCCATCTGCAAAGCGGACATGCTGATCAAGGGCCAGGATGTGGCAAGCATCAAGCTTGGCAACACGCTGTCTAACGATCAATTGGCCGGCAAACGTTTCGACTTCATGCTCAGCAATCCGCCCTTCGGTGTGGAATGGAAAAAGGTGCAAAAGCAAATCACCGACGAGCACACCCACAAAGGTTTCGACGGCCGCTTTGGCCCAGGATTGCCAAGGGTGTCCGACGGTTCGCTACTGTTCCTCCTACACCTGGTCAGCAAAATGCGTGACCCACGCCACGGTGGCTCGCGCATCGGCATCATCCTCAATGGCTCGCCGCTGTTTACCGGTGGCGCGGGTTCGGGTGAGTCGGAGATTCGCCGCTATCTGCTACAGAACGATCTGGTCGAAGCCATCGTTGCGTTGCCAACGGACATGTTCTACAACACCGGCATCGCAACCTATATATGGATACTCAGCAATCACAAGGCCACTGCACGCCAAGGCAAAGTGCAGTTGATCGATGGTAGTCAGCACTACGCCAAAATGCGCAAGTCGCTGGGCAGCAAGCGCCAGTACATCACCGAGGATCAAATCGGCGAGCTGGTACGCCTGTATGGCAGCTTCGAGCACACTGCGCAGAGCAAAATTTTCCCCATCGACGCCTTCGGCTACCGCCGCATTACCGTCGAACGCCCGTTGCGCTTAAACTTCCAAATCAGTGCCGAGCGTATTGAGCGGGTACTGGACGAAAAAGCCCTGCAAAAACTCGACGGCACCGCCCAGCAGCAACTGATGGCGACCTTGCAAACCATGGACACCAGCGCGCTGCACCGAAACCGCGAGCAGTTCAGCAACCTGCTGAAAAAGGCCCTAACCACGCACAGCGTAAGCCTCAGTACCCCGGAGCTAAAAGCCCTACTCAATGCCCTAAGCGAGCGCGACCCCGAGGCGGATATCTGCACCACCAAAGGCCAACCCGAAGCAGACGCCGGCCTGCGCGATAACGAGAACGTGCCGTTGGGCGAGTCGGTGTACGACTACTTCCAGCGCGAAGTCATCCCCCATGTGCCAGATGCCTGGATCGACGAGAGCAAGACCGACGCTCTGGATGGCGAAGTCGGCATTGTTGGCTTTGAGATTACTTTTAACCGTCACTTTTATGTGTTCCAGCCACCGCGTCCACTGGACAAGATCGACCGCGACCTGAAAGCTTGCACCGATCGTATCAAGCAGATGATTGAGGGGCTATCGGCATGACGTTTCCCTGTTATCCAGAATACAGAGAATCTGGTGTTGAATGGTTAGGCGAGGTGCCTAAACATTGGTGCAGCGTTCCCATTAAGTACATGGCACTTGAACGAAAGTCATTATTCTTAGATGGCGACTGGATTGAGAGCAAGGATATTTCATCAGAGGGAATTCGTTACATAACAACGGGAAACGTTGGCGAGGGCGTTTACAAAGAACAAGGTGCAGGGTTCATTTCAGAGGAAACGTTTCACTCACTTAGTTGCACCGAGGTCCATGAGGGCGATGTCCTAATTTCGCGCCTGAACAACCCGATTGGAAGAGCGTGTGTAGCTCCAGACCTCGGCGGGAGAGTAGTGACCTCTGTAGATAATGTGATTTTTAGGCCGGACTCTAAATATCATAAAAAATTCATCGTTTATTTGTTCAGCAGTGAAGAATATTTCAAGCACACAGGCAATCTCGCGCGTGGTGCCACGATGCAAAGAATTAGCCGTGGACTCCTAGGTAACATTCGAGTTGTCACTCCTTCGCTCACAGAACAAACCCAAATCGCCCGTTTTCTCGACTATGAAACCGCCCGCATCCACGCGCTGATCGAAGAACAGCAGCGTCTGATCGAACTGCTCAAGGAAAAGCGCCAAGCCTTGATCTCCCAGGCCGTCACTAAAGGCCTCAACCCTACGATGCCAATGAAAGATTCTGGCGTGGAATGGCTAGGCGAAGTGCCGGCGCATTGGAAAGTAAAACAACTCAAGCATGTAGTAGATCCGAGTACCTCGATCACCTATGGAATCGTTCAAGCTGGTCCAGAGTTTGAAGGTGGCATCCCATACATTCGGACCAGTGATATGAGCGGAGAAGAGCTTCCTGTTTCGGGTTATCCCCTCACCTCTCCAGATATTGATGAGTCTTATGCACGATCGCGTGTGCGGCCAGGAGACATTGTCATGTCTATACGCGCATCGGTCGGAAAATGTTTGCCGGTTCCTAATGAGTTGAAA
This sequence comes from Pseudomonas hefeiensis, assembly GCF_030687835.1. NCBI lineage: Bacteria > Pseudomonadati > Pseudomonadota > Gammaproteobacteria > Pseudomonadales > Pseudomonadaceae > Pseudomonas > Pseudomonas hefeiensis. The sequence continues at coordinate 793,375 of NZ_CP117449.1, read as the reverse complement.
ATTGCTAACCTCACGCAAGGCACGGCAAAAATCTCAGTAGGCAAGCAAATTACTAGAAATTTTCTTCTCGCATTCCTTAATGCCGAGGCTACTCAAAACTACTTCGACTTAATGGCCAAAGGTGCAACATTTAAAGAAATCACTCTTGATGCATTGAGGCGAACACCAGTGCCTTTACCGCCTGAAAATGAGCAAATACAGATTGACCAATTCGTTTCTCGGCACGCTGGTTTATTGGATGAAACTTGTAAGCAAGCAATCGAGAGTATTTCGTTGCTCCAAGAGCGCCGCACCGCCCTAATCTCCGCCGCCGTCACCGGCAAAATCGACGTGCGCGGCTGGCAGCCACCAGTCAGTAAACCATCCCCCGAATTAGCACAAGAGGCCGTGTAATGGCGGACAGCAAGGAAGCGCAGTTTCAACAGGACATCATCGAGGCCCTGGCCGCCCTAGGCTGGTTAGTCGGCACGGCCAGCGGCTACGACCGCTGCACGGCGTTGTACACCGAAGATGTGCTGGGCTACTTCAAAGACGCTTGGCCGGAGCGTTGGGACAAATTCGCCAAGGCCAACCCGAACAACCCGGATGATGTGCTGGTACAAAAGCTGGTGCGCGAGCTCGAGCAAAGCGGCACCCTGGATGTGCTACGCCATGGCTTTAAGCTGCCAGCAGTGAAGGTGGAGCTTTGCAGCTTCCAGCCTGACCACGACATGAACCCAGACACCCTCAAGCGCTATAAGTGCAACCGCCTGCGCGTGGTGCCAGAGGTATCTTATTCCCCTCATGCGCGTGAAACCGGCAGCGGCGGGCAAAGCTACGACCCGCGGCTGGACCTGGTGCTATTCGTCAACGGCATCCCCACCGCCACGCTGGAGCTAAAAAGCGAATTCAAGCAGTCGGTGGAAAACGCCAAACGTCAGTATCGCTACGACCGCCCGGTAAAAGACCCGCTGACGCGCAAACCCGAACCATTGCTGACCTTCAAACGTGGCGCACTGGTGCACTTCGCCGTGGGCCAGAATGAAGTGGCTATGACCACCAAACTTGCCAGTAAGGACACCTTCTTCCTACCGTTTAACCTCGGCAGTGAGGAAGGCGGCGCAGGCAACCCAATGCCTGCCGACGACAGCCAATATGCCACCAACTATCTGTGGCAACGCCTGTTGCAGCCGGATGCCTGGCTCAAGGTGCTGGGCCGCTTCCTGCACTTGGACAAGAAGACCAGCGAAGGCTTCGACGGCACGCCGGTGACCAAGGAAACGATGATCTTCCCGCGTTACCACCAATGGGAGGTGGTCAACACACTGATTGATACGACCCGCGCCGAAGGCCCGGGCAAGCGCTACCTGATCCAACACAGCGCCGGCTCAGGCAAGTCCAACTCCATCGCCTGGACGGCGCATCAACTGGCTTCGCTGTACGACGATGCCGGTCAGCGCCTGTTTAACTCGGTGATCGTAGTCACTGACCGAACAGTGCTCGATAGCCAGTTGCAGAACACCATCTACCAATTCGAGCATGCCCAGGGCGTTGTCAAACCAATTAGTCGCGACGTCGGCAACCAAAGCAAGTCCGAACAATTGGCGGAGGCGCTGGCTGAACAGTCGCGCATCATCATCGTCACCATCCAGACTTTTCCCGCACTGTTCGATGCGTTAGACAAGTATCCCAAGCTGGCTAGCGGGCGCTACGCGGTAATCGCCGACGAAGCGCACTCTTCGCAGACCGGCTCCTCAGCTAGCAAGCTGAAGCAGATTCTCGGTAGCGATGCGCAAGACGCCGAGGAAATTAGCACCGAAGAATTATTGGACGCTGCTGTACAAGCGCGCCAACCGAACGAGCGCATCAGCTACTACGCTTTCACTGCGACGCCCAAACCCAAGACCCTGGAGCTGTTCGGTCGTCCGGCTGATCCTACGCTGCCGGCCAGTTCCAGTAATAAGCCGGAGCCTTTCCACCTTTACTCCATGCGCCAAGCTATCGAGGAAGGTTTCATCCTCGATGTGCTGCGCAACTACACCACCTATAACACCGCCTGGAAGATCGCCCACCCGGATGGCGAAGACGATGAGGTGGAAAGCAAGAAGGCACGTATCAAGCTAGCGCGCTGGGTGCGCTTGCATCCGTACAACATTAGTCAAAAGGTTGAGGTGATCGTCGAGCACTTCCGCGCCAATATCCGCAATCTGCTCAATGGCCAAGCCAAGGCGATGGTGGTGACCAGCAGCCGCCAGGAAGCGGTGCGTTATCAGTTAGCGGTGAGAGCTTATGTAAAGCAGATGGGCTACAACGATGTGCACCCGCTGGTGGCATTCTCTGGCAGCGTACTACCAGATGAGGCGATCCCTGAAGAGGTGACGGAAAACAGCAGCCTGCTCAACCCTGGCCTAAATGGCCGCGACCTGGCCCTGGCGTTCGATACCCCAGACTTCAACGTGATGATCGCGGCCAACAAATATCAGACTGGATTCGATCAGCCCAAGCTATGTGCCATGTACGTGGACAAGAAGCTGCAAGGCGTGGACTGCGTACAAACTCTGTCACGGCTGAACCGGACTTTCGGTGACAGCAAGGAAACCTTCATCCTCGACTTCTTCAACGAACCGCAGGATATTCTCGACGCCTTCTTGCCGTACTACACCAAGGCCGAGCTGAGTGATGTAACCGACCCACAAATCATCTATGACCTTCAGAAGAAGCTGGATGCCGAGGGAATTTACTACTGGCAGGAGGTCGAGGCGTTCGCCATGGCTTTCTTCGACCCTAAGGCTGCGGCCAGTAAGCTCAGCTATTACTGCACGCCGGCCAAGAAGCGCTTTGCCAAGCGCTACGCCCTCTCGTTGGAGTCCCGCCAGCAAGCGCTAGATTTCAAACGTACGGCCGAAGCCAACGGTGATGATAACGGACTTAAAAAAGCTGAGTTCACGCTGAAAGAGGCCGGCGAACAAATAGATCAACTCGACCTGTTCCGAAAAAACTTACAGAGCTTCGTACGTCTGTACGAATTCCTCTCGCAGATTGTGGCTTACGAGGACCGCGAACTGGAGCAGCTTTGTGTGTATGCCAAGCATTTGCACCCACTGCTGCGCCTGGATCGTCTGCAACAAGACGACGTGGACGTGGGCGAGCTGCGACTGACCCATTACCGACTGAGTAAGCGTGCCGAGCATCAACTGCACCTGAGCGAGGAACAAGGTAAGTATCAGCTAAAACCTGGCAGCGACGTGGGCAGCGGTAAACCTCACGACCCGGAGAAAAAGCGTTTATCTGAGATCATTGAGGCCCTCAACGAAATATTTGGCGCCGAAGTGAGTGACGACGACCAGTTGCAATTCCTTGCCGGCATTGCTCAACGCATCAGTCGTCAGGAAGATGTGATGGCACAGGTAAACAACCACTCGATCGAACAAGTGATGCACGGCCTATTCCCGAAGCGAGTGCTGAACACCGTACTGGACGCCATGACCGATCACGAAAAACTGTCGCTGGAGGTTTTGGACAACGAAACCAAAAGTCGGGCGTTTGCGCTGGTGATTTTAAAGATGCTGAAGACGACGGCGGGCTTCGATGAGGATCCACGGCACGGTGCCTGATGGGTTATTTATCGGGAAAACTCAATTACTAAAACGACGGGGGAATTTGCGGTGCAGGAAAGCTCTGCTGCACCACTCACCCGGGGCTACACAATGGCTTACGCTTTGACAGCGAGGCGGCCCATTTTCAGCGCGATTCCCTTCCCCCACCGTGCGAATATAGACGCCGCTACCGCTTGCTCACATCCTCGGCAACAGCCACTTCGTCGTAATGCGGAAATCGTTGCTTCAGTCGCTCAATCGTCCATCGCCATTTAGGAGTAGTGGGACGACAAATCGTGTTCTGATTACCAAACATGCCGACCTCCCGCACAGCCTGACTTAAGGGCACACTTTGCAGCCACTGAACCGGAACAAAGTAATCGCAGCGCTCCGGATCGTCGGCAAACTCAGCATGATAGGTAGCGCGTTTCGCAACCTCTAATACCGGCCGCTCCTCGCCACCCTGCATGACTGTAAACTCGTTTGCAGGCGTAGATGTTCCCAAAACACGACCAACACCGACGTAACCTTGCTGGGGAATATTTACCCAGATCCGATCTCCCGGAGAGAGGAGTTGCAAGGTCTTGCTGTACCACGCACCGCCACCACCAGAAATGAAACCGAACTCCACGGCATCAGCCCATGAGCGCGAGACAGAGTCGCCGAACGAACAGTAAAACTCTCCATTCCAAGGCTCGCCGTGTCCTTCACTCGTCGATACGGCGTTTACCTGAGTCTGAACAGGATCGAGTAACCAGGACCGACTCAGCAACTGCTGATCACCCACCTGGAAAACCTGGAAGCAAAGTACGTTGATCGGAATATCTCGCTTGCTGAGGTATTCAACGATTCGTTCGCTACTGGCGTCTAGTTCTGTGGCGACGATGATGAGTTGATGACTCTTATTCAGATCATCATCGTCGAGCACACGACCAAAGCGCGCGAAAAAATCTGCATACAAGCTGCTCCCAGGTCGGAACCGTTGATAAATCGCCGCGATTTCGTTCTCACGCAGACTTTCTACCCAAACGGCATAGTCGAGGGCCTGAGCAACGACTTCACGGGGGGTGCGATCTCTTTTGAGCTCAATGAGAACCAGGTTTCCATCAGGTGCAATGGCCAGTAGGTCAATGCGGCCGCCCATTCCGGTGGACTCTTGCCTGCCTATCAGCATCCACTCCTCAGAAAGAATGCTGGGAGAGCTGATGATCATTTCTTCAAGTAGCTGCTCGCTGGCCAATCGGCTTTGGCGAAGCTTGTTCGGTACAAGACCGACGGTCCAGACATCCGTTTTGATAGGCAAGTTTTGAGTCCTTTGGAATTTACGTAACCGAGCGATGAAGGGTGATGGCCACCTTGGTGACTAGTCAAAGACAAGGGAGTGAGCCGTCCCTCCCGAATAATGGCACAACAGAATCACATAAAATGCTTTACTAATTTCTACAGGGGAACTTGCCATTTGCTAGATCGAACAATAATGAGGGGCTAAAGCCTGCTCAGATTAGATACATAGGTCAAGGAGACCAGCCATGTCAGAAGTCAGAAATATCAAGGATCAAAAGCTTCTGTACCACCTCACCTCGACTGAGAACCTCGACGGCATATTTAGGGAAGGCCTGAAACCTCGGGCTGCTCTCACCACCTTTATTGACGTAGCCGACAGCGAAATTCTGAAAAAACGCCAAGCCCTTGAGCTTGATCGCTATGTGCCCTTTCACTGGTTTGCTGCAAATCCATTTGACGGGAGTGTGCAGTTCAACAGACCGAAAACAACATTTGTACTGATCTCGGTTTACCGATCACATGCCCAAAAAAATGGTTGGAAAGTCATTCCTCGCCATCCGCTGGCAAACGATGAGATTCAGCTACTTGAGTACGACCAGGGCTTCGAAGCCATCAACTGGGAGGTCATGAGCACCCGAGACTACCAGGACCACGACTGCAAGAGCATTTGCATGGCTGAATGCCTCTCTCCCGGCATCATCGCTCCGAATGACTTTTCTACACTTTTTGTTCCGAATTCTGATGTCGAGGCGCTTTGCACAGAAAAAATGCGGGAGGCCGGTGTTAATGTACGCCTCACCGTGAATCCCGGAATGTTTCGCAAATGATCTACAGCAGACTGAATCCAGAGAAGGCTCTGATTTGGCGTATCGTCCATCGGGACAACCTGCCTTGGATTCTGGACAACGGTCTGCACTGTGCAAATTCGAACGTTCAGTCACCGCAGTACGTAAACATCGGCAACCCTGACTTGATCGACAAGCGCCGAACCCGCCACGTCCCCATAGCTCCGGGAGGGGTGCTGGCCGACTACGTGCCCTTCTATTTCACGCCCTTCTCTGTGATGATGAAAAACATCCACTCGGGGCGGAGTGTTCAGCAGCGCAGCAATGATGAGATCGTGATTCTGGTCTCTAGCCTGTACCGCATTGAGCAGATGGGCCTTCCGTTTGTCTACACGACTGCCCATGCCTACCCCGATTGGACAGACTACTACAGCGACTTGGCAAATCTCGGCCAGATCGATTGGTCTATCATTCAACGACGCGACTTCAAGCGCGATCCTGACGACCCTCAGAAGATGGAGCGGTATCAGGCCGAAGCGCTGATCCACAATCATCTACCCATTACAGGACTCCTTGGCATCATGTGCTACACCGATGCAATGAAAGAACGCATAGAGCAGGACGTGGCCGCCAGAGGCCTGGCGCTGCCTGTCCATGCGCGTCCGGGATGGTATTTCCAATGATCCGTTTTACCCAAGGCAACCTTCTGGAAGCCAAAACCGAAGCCCTAGTCAACACGGTGAATACCGTGGGCGTGATGGGTAAAGGTATCGCGCTGATGTTCAAGGAGCGCTTCGCCGAGAATTACCGCCTGTACTTGGCTGCCTGCAAGGCTAACGAAGTGGAGACAGGCAAGGTTCACGTGACGGCGGTCAATGAGCTGGAAGGGCCGCGATGGATCGTGAACTTCCCGACCAAACGGCACTGGCGGTCACCGTCGCAGATGGCGTGGATAACCGAGGGGTTGCAAGACCTGCGTCGTTTCCTGATTGAAAACCATGTGAAGTCCGTAGCGGTTCCACCGCTAGGGGCTGGCAACGGTGGTTTGAAATGGCCCGAGGTTCGCGAGCAGATTGTTGAAGTCTTGAGCGATCTGGATGTCGACGTGCTGGTGTTTGAGCCTTCTAACCAATATTTGAACGTCGCCAAGCGTAACGGTGTGGAAAAGCTCACGCCGGCTCGTGCATTGATTGCCGAACTGGTTCGTCGCTACTGGGTTTTGGGTATGGAATGCAGCCTGCTTGAGATTCAGAAACTGGCCTGGTTTCTTGAGCGCGCCATCGAAAAGCTGCCAAACACCGAAAACCCTCTGAATCTTCAGTTTGTTGCTCATAAGTACGGGCCGTATGCCAACCGGTTGGAACATTTGCTCAATAACCTGGATGGCAGCTATCTGCATTGTGACAAACGCATCAGTGATGCGGGTATTAGCGACGTGATCTGGTTTGACGAAGGGCGCAAAGCATTCTTGCAGACCTATCTTCAAACAGAGGCCAAGGAATACACCCAGGCCTTGGAGCGTACCGCCGAGTTGATCGATGGCTTTGAGTCGCCTTTCGGCATGGAATTGTTGGCAACGGTTGATTGGTTGCTGAGCCAGGATGGGATTTCCCCGACTGTTCCTGCCGTGCGCGAGGCGTTGAAGCATTGGGATGGCGGAGCAGGTGCTGCGGCTCGTAAAAGCAAGCTGTTCGATGATCAGGCGCTTGATATCGCGCTGAAGCGGCTGACTTCCAGTAGTTTCAGGCCGGAGGTTGCGACCTGTTAGGGGTAACGTGTGACTTGGACAATTATCCAACAGGTTGTTGGACAATCTCAGCGTTCATCGCCTCGATGACGTTCCGTAATTGTGCAAGTACCTCTTGCACAATTAGAGCTCATCGTTTCGGGGACTCTCGAAGACAAAAAGGTCTTGACGAGCAAGACCTTTTTTCATACCCGGGGTAAGCGCGGCCCCTTGTTACCTCACCTCAACAATATCCAAAGCCCGATTAGCCAACAGCTCACTCACCTCAATCACCTGCAAAATCCCCAACGCGAAATGCCGTCGTGATCCCTCAAGTCCAAACGCCAAGTCACTGATCATGGCATTCACCGAAGCCAGGTTTTCACTGAGATTGGCCAGCAGACATTCCGAATCAACATCCGGTGCGATACGGAGGATGGTGTTGGGTTTGTCGGACGTTTCGTCCTTCGGCGTAGGCTTCAGGTAGTAATCCAGCGCCCGGTTGGCAGCATCATCAAGCTTGTTGTTACGAGCAGACTGAGCGCGAGACACATGCTCATCTGTGGTCGGAGGATTCGGTGTAATTTTGACCATAGCCTTAACTCTCTTTGGTGAGGCCACAACCCTCTCGCTGCTAAACGAGTGGGTGGCAGCTGTGCGCGGGTTAGCAGACCGACGAGTTAAGAAATCGGCGCGCCCGGGGGCGCCCCACGCACAGCCACCATCAAATGCAGGGATGGTAATACCTGACTGATGAAGCTTGATGCGACTCAACTCGACGGGCTGCTAAACCCGATCACTGATGGGCAGTGACAGGATCAAAACTACCGACGCGGCCAAGGGCGCACAAGCCGGCGGATTCTGGCGTAGTTGTAGGCAATGGCGCAAGGTGATGTCGGTCGTGGCTAGTCTCGTGGAGACACGATAAACAGCTGGCCGAAATGTTGTTGATGCACCGCTATCGCGAGCAAGCTCGCTCCCACAGAGGAGCTTGCGTCAGGCATTTCAAACATAGGAATGGCGGAGCGGGTTTACTCGTGAATGCGGTGCGTCAGCGTCATTTATGTTGGCCAGCATGGCGCGTCGCGAGCAAGGAACGACGATGCGGAGAGGGTGAAATTGTGCAAGAGGTACTTGCACAACTTCTCTATCGGCTTTACGTCTGTGACTAGGACTCGCTTGCCCCGGAACGCTGCTCGGCCAGGATGTCCTCAACCGTGCGTTCATGACCTGCCTTCGCCAGTTTCAAATCGTATCCGGCCGCTTCCAATAACCGGACAAGGGCCGAGACGCTCATATCCCCTTTAGCCATTGTTTCCATACGCGCCACCGTTGAACGTGAGACGCCAGCGCGACTGGCCAAGGCTTCCTGGCTCAAATGGGCCTCACCTCGAGCCTGTTTCAGCATTTCGGCCACATCAAACAGGGTGGTCATTTGTAGCCCTCGAGCATCAAACATCTATATTTTTATGATTGCTGTAGCCCTAGGGACACAACGTTACGTGTTTTTTGATTCGTGATTAGTGCAGCACCTTGTTGCACAAACTGAGCGACGAATTCCTGGATGCTCCTAAACCTGACGGACCTTTATTCCAATCTCTCACCTACAAAAAAGGTCTTGCCGAGCAAGACCTTTTTTCATACCTGGGGTAAGCGCGGCCCCTTGTTACCTCACCTCAACAATATCCAAAGCCCGATTCGCCAACAGCTCACTCACCTCAATCACCTGCAAAATCCCCAACGCAAAATGTCGTCGCGATCCCTCAAGATCAAACGCCAAATCACTGATCATGGCATTGGCCGAAGCCAGGTTTTCACTGAGATTGGCAAGCAGACATTCCGAATCAACATCAGGTGCGATACGAAAGATGGTGTTGGGTTTGTCAGACGTTTCGTTCTTCGGCGTAGGCTTCAGATAGAAATCCAAAGCCCGATTGGCAGCATCATCGAGTTTCTTGTTACGAGCCGACTGAACACGAGACACGGTTTCGTCTTCAGATGGCGGGTTCGGTGTAATTTTGACCATGGTAAAGCTCCTAGAGTCTATTGGAGCTACCACCATTCGCTGCGAAACGAAGTGTTGGGTGGCAGCTGTACGCGGGTTCGCAGACCGGGACTCTAGGGACCGGCAGACCCGAGGGTCTCCCACGCACAGCCACCTCTGACGAAATCACAGACATGGGCGATCTGCTTTCGAAGGTGACGTTGTGCGCCTATAGAGTCCGGGCTGCGAAACCCGATCACTGATGAGCAGTGACAAGACTCAAACTACCGACGGGCCCCAAAACGCACAAGCCGGCGGATTCTGGCGTAGTTGTAGGCAATGGCGCAAGGCGGTGTCGGCTGGATATTGGGGTTGTGTCGGGGCTGCAGATTGGTCTGTAGGCTGCTGATCTATTTGGCTGATGAGCCGCTATCGCGAGCAGGCTCGCTCCCACAGAGTCAGGCATTTCAAACATAGGAATGGCAGAGCGGGTTTGCTCGAGGGAATGCATTCGCGACTGGCTGCATCCTTGCAGCCAGTCGCGAAGAGGGTTACGACGCGTTGTTCAATGGGGCTTGCGAGCAACGTCGCAATGAATCAGGCGGGATATCTCGATCATATCCACAACGGTTTTGTCATCGACCTCAAACCCGCTGCCTGAAACCCCGGCGTTGCTGTTACTTGAGCGTGACGTCGAGCATCGGCGGGATGTAACCGTAGTCGTACTCGGCCACCACGAACGTCTGCTGCCCTTTTATTTTCATGCCCACCGTGGGTGCCTCGGTGCCACCCACACGAATCTGCGTGCCGGTTTCGTCGGTCGGTACGCTGTCGATGAAGGAGGTCACCAGGCCGTTTGGCATTACATAGTGCGAGTAGGTCTGGAATGGCTGGGAGGACGGGTTGCCCAGCACCAGGCCGGATCCGTTCAGCGGCACGTAAGGGCCGAACAGCGAGTCCGCGACGAAACCGTACACGCCGTCCGGCCCGGTCACACCGTCGGCATAGGTGAAGGTATGGCTGATCGTGAACAGGTAGTACTTGCCATCCTGGAACACGAAGTGCGGGCGCTCGGTCTGGTCGTTTACCCCCACGGCGGTCAGCAGTGGCGGCAACATTTCCCAGTCGTCACCGTCCGCGTCGCGGGCTACGGCGATGCCAACACAGGCGGTCTGGAAGCGCGAGTTGCCGACATCTTCATAACCCGGCGGCACGTCGCCGATTTCTGCTTCTCCCACTTTGTGCGAACCGCGCTCACCGGCCACGTTACCCTCGAACAGCATGTACAGCTTGCCATCTTTCGGGTCGCGGAAAGGCCATGGATCTCGGAAACCCCAGAACGCGTTTTGTGCTTCGGTCTGGTACATGTTGCCGTCAGCCTCGAACAGCGGCTTGACCTTCTCGAAGCCGACCATGCTGACACCATGTTCAGTGGTCACCACCCGACCGCGCACCTTGACGATGGTCGCGCCCGGGGTGACGGCGGTGTAATACAGGTCCACTTCACCGCGGTCGTTCAACAGGATCGGCGTACCGGCCCATTCGCGAGCGGTCGGCGAAACCCCTTCGGCCATCACACGGCCACCGAATTCCCAGTTCTTGCCGGTACGAGAAAACCAGTAGTACATCTTTGCCCGACCGTGACGATCGTTCCAATCGCGGAGGATGTCGTAGTTACCGTCCTCGTCGAGATACTGCGGGTCGTTTGGATGACGATCGGCCGTCAGGGTGAAGATCACCGACCAGCCATCGACGGACGTCACGTTACCGTCCAAGTCGCGCAGGGGCATGGTGTCCCAGATAAACACGTCGTTGCTCAATACCGGGAAATCCGCGCTGACCAGCGGCTGAGTGGTGGTGGGATCGTCCGCCCGGACTTTCAACGCATCAGCGCGGGTCCAAAGGCTGGGTTGATGGGGGGTTACACCAAATTTTTCAGTGTTGGTTTTCATAAGTTATTGCCTCGTCCATGAATGGATTCAAATAAATGACGCTTTAGAAATACTGTATGTACATACAGTTAAGCCACCTTATAGAGGCCCACCCATGCGGGTCAAGCAAAAAAATGCATTTGTGCATATTTTGGTTTTTATTGAAGCTGATACGTTTCAGCCATGAACGTTCGCAGAAGTTAATTCCAGGGGAGATCGCCGACGTTGCCTGCACACTCGGCGCTCTGAACCGCTGGGTGGTGGAAGGCGCGGGTAACTCGACAACGGGTGGAAGTAGTGCCTGGAGAGATAGGTCAACTGAACCAGCGCGTCCTGCGCAAAAGCCCAACAAGGAGGGGGAGCAACACAGCGCGGAATAAAAAGCTCGATTTGTCGCCGTCGGCGACATGAAGGGAAACGGGTCGCCGTGGTCTGCTCGCGAGGTGGTGAATCAGTGGCACTGATGTTGACTGGTGTATCGCCATCGCGAGCAGGCTCGCTCCCACTGGGTTTAGCCTTGGCTTCCCGAGAACAGGTGACCGGATCAAGGACCATGGTCACAAATTTCGCGCAAACATCGGTCATCGTGCTGGCTATTGCAGAGAACTGGACAGTCATAAAGGCTTTGCGGCATAGTCGCCGGGTTCTGACACCTGCTCACAGATAACAAGGAACAGCAGATGGCGACCCTATTGGTCCTGCACGGACCCAACCTGAACCTGCTGGGCACCCGCGAACCGGGCGTCTACGGGGCCGTGACACTGGCCCAGATCAACCAGGACCTGGAGCAGCGGGCCCGCGCCGCCGGCCATCATTTGCTCTATCTGCAAAGCAACGCCGAATACGAATTGATCGACCGCATCCATGCCGCGCGTGGCGAAGGCGTGGATTTCATTTTGATCAATCCCGCAGCTTTTACCCACACAAGTGTCGCATTACGTGACGCGCTGCTGGCGGTGAGCATCCCATTCATCGAAGTGCATTTGTCCAACGTGCACAAACGCGAACCTTTCCGCCATCACTCCTACTTCTCCGATGTAGCGGTGGGAGTGATCTGCGGCCTTGGCGCCAGCGGTTACCGACTGGCTCTGGAGGCCGCCCTAGAGCAGCTTGAAAGACAGGCAACGGCTTGAACAACAAGCGTTAAACGCCCCTGACCGACCCTTGGGAGTTGATGATTCATGGATATCCGTAAAGTTAAGAAACTGATCGAATTGCTGGAAGAGTCCGGCATCGACGAGCTCGAGATCAAGGAAGGCGAAGAGTCCGTACGTATCAGCCGTCACAGCAAGACCCCGGCCCAGCAGTTCTACGCGCCGGCACCGATGCAGGCTCCGGCCGCCGCACCTGCTCCGGCAGCAGCCCCGGTTGCCGCCGCCGCTCCAGCAGCACCTGCCGCGCCAACGCTCAACGGCACCGTTGCCCGTTCGCCAATGGTAGGCACGTTCTATCGCAAGTCTTCCCCGTCCTCGCCGTCCTTCGTTGAAGTCGGCCAGACCGTGAAGAAAGGCGACACCCTGTGCATCGTCGAAGCCATGAAGATGATGAACCACATCGAAGCTGAAACCAGCGGTGTGATCGAATCCATCCTCGTTGAAGACGGCCAGCCGGTTGAGTACGACCAACCGCTGTTCACCATCGTTTGAACCGCGGAGAGCCTTTGATGACTGCGAAGTTGGAAAAAGTCCTGATCGCTAACCGCGGTGAAATTGCCCTGCGGATTCTGCGTGCCTGCAAAGAGATGGGCATCAAGACCGTCGCCGTTTATTCCAAGGCCGACAAGGAACTGATGCACCTGGGCCTGGCGGACGAGTCCGTCTGCATCGGTCCGGCGTCGGCTGCGCACTCTTACCTGCACATCCCGGCGATCATCGCCGCCGCTGAAGTGACCGGCGCCACCGCCATTCACCCTGGCTACGGTTTCCTGGCGGAAAACGCCGACTTCGCCGAACAGGTCGAAAACTCCGGTTTTGCCTTCATTGGTCCAAAAGCCGACACCATCCGCCTGATGGGCGACAAGGTGTCGGCCAAGCACGCCATGATCGCCGCCGGGGTACCTACCGTTCCGGGCTCCGACGGCCCGCTGCCTGAAGACGAAGAAACGGCTCTGCGCATCGGTCGCGAAGTCGGCTATCCGGTGATCATCAAGGCCGCCGGTGGCGGCGGTGGTCGCGGCATGCGTGTGGTACACAAGGAAGAAGACCTGATTTCCTCGGCGAAACTGACCCGCTCCGAAGCGGGCGCGGCGTTCGGCAACCCGATGGTCTATCTGGAAAAATTCCTGACCAACCCGCGTCACGTCGAAGTCCAGGTGCTGTCCGACGGCCAGGGCCAGGCCATCCACCTGGGTGACCGCGACTGCTCGCTGCAACGTCGTCACCAGAAGGTCCTCGAAGAAGCGCCGGCACCGGGCATCGACGAGCAGGCTCGCGAAGAAGTCCTGGCACGCTGCGTCAAGGCCTGCATCGACATCGGCTACCGCGGCGCCGGCACCTTCGAGTTCCTCTACGAGAACGGTCGTTTCTACTTCATCGAAATGAACACCCGTGTTCAGGTGGAGCACCCGGTTTCGGAAATGGTCACCGGTATCGACATCGTCAAGGAGATGCTCAGCATCGCCGCTGGCAACAAACTGTCGTTTACCCAGGACGACGTGGTCATCCGCGGTCACTCGCTGGAATGCCGGATCAACGCCGAAGACCCGAAAACCTTCATGCCAAGCCCTGGCACGGTCAAGCATTTCCATGCCCCGGGCGGCAATGGCGTTCGCGTCGACTCGCACCTGTACAGCGGTTATGCGGTTCCGCCGAACTACGACTCGTTGATCGGCAAGCTGATCACCTACGGCGCAACCCGTGACGAAGCCATGGCGCGCATGCGCAATGCACTGGACGAAATCGTGGTAGACGGGATCAAAACCAACATCCCGCTGCACCGCGACCTGGTTCGTGACGAAGGCTTCTGCAAAGGTGGTGTCAACATCCATTACCTGGAACACAAGCTGGCCGACCAGGCTTGATGTCCCGAGTGATGTAAAAAGGACCCCGGCCTTTTGGCCGGGGTCTTTTTTTGCCTGTTTTTCAGGGTGACCGTGAAGGATCAGCCCAGCGTCACCGTAGGGAATGCTTGCGCTTCGATCTGCGCTCTCGTCGCAGGCCTGCCCCGCTGAGTGCGAACGGCACCGTTGGCATTGGCCACCAACGTCTCGCTGCGCACGCGCGCCATGAACCCCCGAGCGCGCACCGACACTGGGTCAGAACCCTGCTTCGCCCTCGTCAGTACGGGTGTGTAATAGCGCTCGACTTGACTGCGTGAGGTCTTGAACACCGAAGTGACCCCGTTGCGCAGATCCAGTGACACGCCATAGGTATTGCCGAGGCAGGAAGAATACGACCAGTGATCCCAGGTCGGTCGCAGCCCGTGTTGCCTCATCACCATCCTGACCGGCTCGCCGATGTCGGCCCCCGTCAGCCAGTCCCCGCCGACCAAGGTGGCGCGGATATCCTTGGCCGCGCCCCCCAGGTGCCGCGTCACATCGCGGACACTGCGTTCGATCAGTGCGCGGATGTTGTGATCGAAATGGATGACCGCCCCAACCTTGGTGGTCGGGTTGTACAAGGAAGCGATCACACACGTCTGTGCGTTCAGGGAAAACAGATAGTTGTCCGCCGCGGTCTCGCTGAACCTCGCCACCACGGCCTCACCCTGCAACGCCCCCCCTTGTCACATCCGGGAAGACATGCCCGGCAAACGCCTCCCGCAGATCCCCCACTCGCCCGAGGTTGCGCACATGGTCATTGCCGCCTCTCAAGCCGACCTTGTTATGGATCCATTTGCCATTCGCCAGCCTGCGGATGGGCAGTTTGTATAACGCGCCGGGACGTCTGGCATCCACCAGGCACAAACCGCCGAAGTAGGGATCCTCCATCACCTGGTAGTACCTGCCCTTGCTCCGTATGTAGTGAGCACGGCGCGGTTGCGTTGCGCTGGGCAGGCTGCGATAGGTGCCCAAAAAAATCCCTTCCTCGGTCACTGGCTGCAGGTTCTGGGGTGTTCTGCTGACCGCCTGGCGCCGCGTCAGGCGTATGGACGGGACTACCGGTCCGGCCTCCCTGGCGACGCTTGATGTCGCGCGCCTCAAGCGTTGAGCGGACAACGACAAAGGTTTCACGGCGAGCTTCAGGTTCCTGGCCGAGCGCCCTAGCAGCGCGGCCATGCTTGCGGCACCGAGCGTGGCAAACAGCGTCCCCCAGGTCGCGGCCAGCCAGTGGCCAAGCGCGCCTTCCGTATCGCCCTGCGCATGCGCCTCGACCGCCTGCCCGGCGCTGACAGCCACCAAGCCAATATCCAGCAACAAGGCAAACGGTGGGTAGACCATGCACACAGGCGCCGCCGCGAAGATCAGCCCCTTGAACACCTGATCCCTGATCATTTCGGCACGGCTTGTGGTGATGTCCTCCACATCGGTGACAGCGCGCTCGATGCAGGCATCGAATTCGTCGCTGATGTTCATGACCCGATTGAATTCGCGCAAGGTATCGACGCGCGTGCTCCCGCTCGCCAGAGCCACCAGCGAACGTCCTACAGCGGCACGCGCGCTCAGTGCGACCCGCTCCAGTACGTAATGATGCAGTTGCGCTGCGATGCTCCCGGAGAAATCCGGGTACTTGCGAAACAGGATCCCGTCCGGAGCGTCAGGTGTGTACAACCAGTAAAAAACCTGAGGGTCGAAGTAGGTGAAAACATACACCCCTTGTACGACATGACCGCCGACGGTCAGCTTGATCACGCCTTCGCGCGTCACGACAGCACCAGGGTGCGTAGCGCTGCTCACCGGCCGCCCATCGCTCAGCAGCGTGACTTGCCGGGTGAGCCACTGGAATTCATCGGTGTTCAACATCGACTTGCCATGGGCCACACGCAGGTCGCGATCCATCCCGGCCAACAGCATGTAGCGGTAAGCCTCGCGGCGTTTCGAATACTCAGGGGCCTTGGCATCGAGAAAACTGGCGCGGATGTGCTTGGCATATCGCTCCCCCAGGTAAGCCACGCGAATGTATGACGCCAGTTCGGCGCTGCGAACCTGCTTCAAGTCCTGCCCGATAGAAGAACGCACGCCTTTTGCGGGGTCGTCGATATCCGAGCTGTGCTCGTATCCAAAAATGGCGAGGTCCAACAGGCTGGCCGTTTTTCTCTCGGTTGCCAGCCCTGTGCTGTAGTCGATGAGCACAGTGGCCGGATCGACCGCTTCAAGCCCCCCCTTGCTGCGCAGGTACGGCGCAATCAAATGGGCGAAGGTGCGCTTAGCGAAATCGATGAAGACTTCATAATCGACCAGTTGCTCATCGAACACCTGCCGCTGAACCAGAAGCTCCTGGTTCAAGCCGCTGATGTTGCGCCGGGACTCAAGCGGCAAGGCCGAGTACCAGCGTGGCGACTCGTTCAGTTCCACTTGCGTCAGGTTATTGGCCAGGCCGGTCAAGACCGCGTTCTGAAGACTGGCCCTGAAACCGGTGACCGCCCCCCTGAGGTCTTTGCCCAGGTCCCACCAGGCTGGTTTCTCAGCCACGCCGGCAAAGTATTCCCGGGCCCGCCCATGATCGGTCGCAGAGAGTTGCTGCAGCAGATACTCGCGACCGGCTTCGTTTTGGGTCCAGGCACCGACTTCTCCGCTCAGCGCCCGAAGCGAGGTCAATTCGACCCATTCCTGGCCATCGGGTTTACCGGGGGCGTACAGCAGCAGGTCGCTGACGTCGTCGCCCACGTCTTCGCGGTAGAACAGAAGAAGATCGGCACACTTCAGGCCATTGGGAAGCACGAGGCCGGCGACACGCAACACGCTGGCGGTTGGCGTCGCAACGTCGCTCGCCCATAGGGCGCTGAGAGCGTCATGGCCGGTCGCCGACAACTGGCCCGCACAACGCGCGATAAACGCACTGTGCTGCTGCCGCGCCAAAAACCAATCGAACATGGCCGCTTTCAGGTCCGCCCACTCATATCGGTCGGCCAGTGCTTGCAGGTACCCGGCAGGCGCATCGACGTTCGCCAACAATCGACCGATGAAGGCTGGCGAAAGGGACTGGTTACGCAGCATGCCGCCATTTTCCACCAGGAACACCGACACCGCGTCCGGCCTTACCGGGCCTGCCGCCACCAGCTCACTCAGGCTGTAGGTGTGTGCCGGCTGCCCCATCACCGTTCGCCACTGCAACTGCACGCGAATACCGTCGGGCTCGACCGCCATGTCCAATTCATCCCTGACATAGTCCCTGGCCAATTGCCGAGCGAAGGCCCGTAGCGAACCCAGACCATCGACCAGCTCGTCGACCTGTGCCTGCGCCAGTGCGGCCTGGTTTTCAAAAGCCCGCAGCCGTTCACGATCTGGATTGCTCAGTCCACGCAGCCAATGCGGCAATTGCAATCGCGCGACCGCTCCAAGATCCCGCCGCTCACGGGTTGTTGCCAACGCCGTCAAGCGACTCGTCTGGCGCCAGGCGTCCTGGAGCTCTTCGATCTGCTCTCGCAACTGATCGACGTCCAGGCAGGCCAGATGGTCAGGCTGGAAAAGCCCGTCGACCGCGACCCGATGCTCATCAAGCTTCTGCCTGACCAGTGCTTCGAGCGAAACATCCCGCGACACCATTCGCCAATGCCGCCGCAAATAATCCTTGTAGTGACCGACAAACCTCGACGCCGCGCTTTCCACCACCTGGGCAACGAACTCCCGGCGCTCGGCCGAAAAACTCAGGTCAGCCCCCTCGGGCCAGCGGTAGGGCGCATCCTGCTCGTCGTCATGAACCAGAGGTGTCTGGTCGATCATCCGTTGCAGTACCGTGTCGAGCAGGGTGCCAATGAAGTGTGGATCGATGTTGCCTTGGTAATAGTGGGTGCGCAGCTCGACCAGCAGGTACTCTTCCAGTACCTCCAGCAAGCTCATCTGGGTTTGCAGTCGCGCGTTGATAGCCGCCTGCCATTGCGCCAATTTCTCCAGAGTCGCCTGAGCAGTGGCCACCGGCGGGAAAGATTCCGGCCCCGCGCCCTCCATGTTTCTTTGCCGTTCGGCAGTGCTGTCCATCACATTCCTCCCTGTTGTGTGGACCCGCACCTTATCCGCCCTGCATTGCCCCCATGTCATACATATATATATCGAAACACCACGCCCGCGGCACGAGACTCGCTTATCCACTTTGATGGCGACCTGGCGTACACTGCGCGCCTTTGCAGCCCTGTGCTGCCTCCTGTAGATTTTTCCCAAAGGTGCCCGCCATGCCTTGGCTGCAAGTACGTCTGGCCATCAGCCCGGAACAAGCCGAAACCTACGAAGACGCGTTTCTTGAAGTCGGCGCCGTATCGGTAACCTTTATGGACGCCGAGGACCAGCCGATCTTCGAACCGGAACTCAATACCACTCCGTTGTGGTCCCACACTCACCTGCTGGCCCTGTTCGAAGGCGGCACCGAGCCGGCCAGCGTGCTGGCACATCTGGAGCTGCTCACCGGCAGCCCGTTGCCCGAGCATCACAGCGAAGTGATCGAAGACCAGGATTGGGAACGCAGCTGGATGGATAACTTCCAGCCGATGCGCTTCGGTCAGCGCCTGTGGATCGTGCCGAGCTGGCATGCCGCGCCGCAGCCGGACGCAGTGAACCTGCTGCTGGACCCGGGCCTGGCGTTCGGCACTGGCACACACCCGACCACCGCGCTGTGCCTGGAATGGCTCGACGGCCAGGACCTCAAAGACTGCAACGTGCTCGACTTCGGCTGCGGCTCGGGGATCCTGGCCATTGCCGCGCTGCTGTTGGGCGCCAAGGAAGCGGTCGGCACCGACATCGACGTCCAGGCCCTGGAAGCATCCCGCGACAACGCCGGGCGTAACAACATTGCCCAAGAGCTGTTCCCACTGTACTTGCCGCAAGACTTGCCACAGGTTCAGGCCGACGTACTGGTGGCCAATATCCTGGCCGGTCCGCTGGTATCCCTGGCGCCGCAACTGGCGAGCCTGGTCAAACCGGGCGGGCGCCTGGCGCTGTCGGGCATCCTGGCTGAACAGGGCGAAGAAGTCGCCGCCGCATATGCTGCGGACTTTAATCTGGACCCCATCGCCAATCGCGATGGCTGGGTGCGCATCACCGGTCGTCGGCGCTAGAATGGGCGCCTGTATCAACCGGATTGCCGCATGACTGACAGCTTCGTCACCCAGTGCCCGCATTGCCACACCAGTTTTCGCGTCAGCCATACTCAATTGAGCGTGGCCCGCGGGGTGGTTCGCTGTGGCTCGTGCCTGCAAGTGTTCAATGCCGCACGGCAATTGCTGGAACAGCATGCTGCCAAGGAAACCGTCACGCCCCTGGCGCCACCGATCAAGACGCCCGTCGCCGAATCCCCGCCCCGAGCGATCAGCCAAAAGCAATGGACTGCCGCCGAGCTGGACCTCGATGACCTGGACAAGGAACTGGCTCGCCTGGAACGGCGTGACAACCGGGCACCGGATACTTTCGGCCGGCGCCGTGAAGACAATCTGAACGCACAGCGTGAGCCCCTCCTGAACGAACAGGAACCCTGGTCCGACAGCCTGTACAGCGAGTCTGCCAGCGAGCGCGACGAAACGGCCCTCCAGCCCCCGGTCGAACCGTTCGCCCCCCATGAACCGGCCCGGCCTCCGCGCACCGAACCGTCCTTGTCCCTGGCGCTGGAACCGCTGGAACCGGACGACGAGCCGCTCGCCCCGCTACGCCTGGAGCCGGACGACGAGCCCCACGAACACCTGGAAAGTTTGTCTGCCAGCGACGATCACGACGAAGCACCGCGGCAACCGGGGCCGATGCGCAAGGCCCGCGAGCGCCATGAGCCCGGAATACGCGCCGAGGCCCTTCAGGACCTGGATGACGACCCGCTGCAACTGGACTGGCGCAAACGCCGCTCGCCCTGGGGCCGGCGCTTGTTGTGGGGTCTGTTGATACTGTTTGCCGCCGCGGCCCTGGCCGGTCAGTACATCGCCTACCACTTCGAAGAACTGGCCCGTCAGGACCAGTATCGCCCCTGGTTCCTGCAGATTTGCCCGACCATCGGCTGTGACGTGCCGTCCAAGGTCGACATCGCCAAAATCAAAAGCAGTAACCTGGTGGTGCGCAGCCATCCGGAGTTCAGCGGCGCCCTGGTGGTAGACGCAATCATCTACAACCGTGCGCCGTTCTCCCAGCCTTTCCCGCTGCTGGAGCTGCGATTCGCCGACCTCAACGGACATCTGATCGCCAGTCGCCGTTTCAAACCCGGTGAATATCTTGGCGGCGATGCCGAAGGCCTGGGGGAAATGCCGCCGCAGACTCCCATTCATATCGCCCTGGATATCCTCGACCCGGGACCTAAAGCGGTGAACTACAGCCTGAGCTTTCATTCACCAGAGTGATGCACATCAGGGCCGGACGATTGGCGGCAGCTTTCTGACTCAGCGCAGCCGAACCAAACCGCTGGCGATAACAAAATAGCTGTTCAGATTTTATCCAATTCGACCTTTATCCAGTCATCGAGAGCGGGTATCATGCCAACCCTTTTTCGAAGTCTCATGATCCGGCCCCACTTCAGGGAAGTCCTATGTCGGCGGTACGCATCGGCCCATATACATTACAGAACGGCCTGGTTCTCGCCCCTATGGCGGGCGTCACTGACCAGCCCTTTCGTCAGCTGTGCAAGCGACTGGGCGCCGGCCTTGTAGTTTCGGAAATGGTTACCAGCGACATGAGTTTGTGGAACACCCGCAAATCGCGTCTGCGCATGATCCACGAAGGCGATCCCGAGCCCCGCTCGGTGCAGATCGCCGGTGGCGACGCCCAGATGCTGGCGCAGGCGGCCCGGGCCAATGTCGAGCTGGGCGCACAGATCATTGACATCAACATGGGCTGTCCGGCGAAGAAGGTCTGCAACAAAGCCGCCGGGTCGGCGCTGTTGAAAGACGAAGCGCTGGTCACCGAGATCCTGCAGGCGGTCGTCGCTGCGGTCGATGTGCCGGTGACCCTGAAGATCCGCACCGGGTGGGACCGGGAGAACAAGAACGGCCTGACGGTGGCGAAGATTGCCGAACAGGCAGGCATCACGGCGCTGGCGGTGCATGGCCGCACCCGTGCCGACCTGTACACCGGCGAGGCCGAGTACGACACCATTGCCGCGATCAAGCAGGCGGTGTCGATTCCGGTCTTTGCCAACGGCGACGTCGATTCGCCCGAAAAGGCCCGGTACGTGCTCGACGCGACGGGTGCCGACGGGCTGTTGATCGGCCGGGCTGCCCAGGGGCGGCCATGGATTTTTCGTGAAATCGAACACTTCCTGCGCACTGGCGAAAAGCTCGCTGCGCCGCAATTGTCCGAGGTGGAACGTATTCTGCTAGAGCATCTGGCCGCGCTGCATGCCTTCTACGGAGAAGTCATGGGTGTACGCATCGCTCGCAAGCATGTGGGCTGGTATCTCGCAACCCTGCCGGGCGCCAGGGAGTTTCGCGCCCGTTTCAATCGTTTGGATGGTACGCAAGCACAATGCGCCGACGTTCAGGCGTTCTTCGCTGAGCGTTACAAGAGCCTGACAGGGGACGAAGGGGTGGCCGCATGACGATGATGACCGAGACTTTAGTGAGTGGAATAACACCCGTGAGCGACAACGTAAATTTGAAACAGCACCTCAATACGCCCAGCGAAGAAGGTCAGACCCTTCGCGGGAGTGTCGAGAAGGCGCTGCACAATTATTTCGCCCACCTTGAGGGCGCTGCCGTCACGGATGTGTACAACCTGGTGCTTTCGGAAGTCGAGGCACCTCTGCTCGAAAGCGTGATGAACTACGTCAAGGGCAACCAGACCAAGGCCAGTGAGCTGCTGGGCCTGAACCGCGGCACCCTGCGCAAGAAACTCAAGCAGTACGATCTGCTGTAAGCATTC
This sequence comes from Pseudomonas hefeiensis, assembly GCF_030687835.1. Classification (NCBI taxonomy): domain Bacteria; kingdom Pseudomonadati; phylum Pseudomonadota; class Gammaproteobacteria; order Pseudomonadales; family Pseudomonadaceae; genus Pseudomonas; species Pseudomonas hefeiensis. The sequence goes on along the minus strand of NZ_CP117449.1, from coordinate 771,169 downwards.
AATCAAACCAGAAAGGCGCCCGCGTAAAAAACGGTCGCCTTTTTTGCTGACTTCCCTTGCTTTTGATGGAAATTGAAATGACCGACCAGACCACCCGCCTGCCGATCCGCCGCGCCTTGATCAGCGTCTCCGACAAGACCGGGATCCTCGAATTCGCCCGCGAACTGCAACAGCTGGGCGTCGAGATTCTCTCCACCGGCGGGACCTTCAAGCTGCTGCAGGACAACGGCGTCGCCGCAGTGGAAGTCGCGGACTACACCGGTTTTGCAGAAATGATGGATGGTCGGGTCAAGACCCTGCACCCGAAGATCCATGGCGGGATCCTGGGTCGTCGCGGCATCGACGACGCCATCATGAACGAGCACGGCATCAAGCCGATCGACCTGGTGGCCGTCAACCTCTACCCGTTCGAAGCCACCATCAACAAGCCAGGCTGCGACCTGCCGACCGCCATTGAAAACATCGACATCGGCGGCCCGACCATGGTCCGCTCGGCGGCCAAGAACCACAAAGACGTAGCCATCGTGGTCAATGCCAGCGACTACGCCAGCGTACTGGATAACCTCAAGGCCGGTGGCCTGACCTACGCTCAGCGCTTCGACCTGATGCTCAAGGCCTTCGAACACACTGCGGCCTATGACGGCATGATCGCCAACTACATGGGCACCGTGAACCAGGCGGCCGAAACCCTGGGCACGGAAGGTCGCAGCGAATTCCCGCGCACCTTCAACACCCAGTTCGTCAAGGCCCAGGAAATGCGCTACGGCGAGAACCCGCACCAGAGCGCGGCGTTCTACGTGGAAGCCAAGCCAGCCGAAGTCGGCATCGCCACCGCCACCCAACTGCAAGGCAAGGAACTGTCGTTCAACAACGTGGCCGACACCGATGCGGCGCTGGAATGCGTCAAGAGCTTCGTCAAGCCAGCCTGTGTGATCGTCAAGCACGCCAACCCGTGCGGCGTGGCCGTTAGCCCGGACGCCGAGGGCGGCATTCGCCAGGCCTACGAACTGGCCTACGCCACCGACACCGAATCGGCATTCGGCGGCATCATCGCCTTCAACCGTGAACTGGACGCCGAAACCGCCAAAGCCATCGTCGAGCGTCAGTTCGTCGAAGTGATCATCGCCCCTTCGGTCAGCGAAGAAGCCCGCGCCATCGTCGCCGCCAAGGCCAACGTACGCCTGCTGGCCTGCGGTCAATGGTCGGCCGACCGTGCGCCGGCCTGGGACTACAAGCGCGTCAACGGCGGCCTGCTGGTACAAAGTCGCGACATCGGCATGATCGGCAGCGAAGATTTGAAAGTGGTGACCAAGCGCGCCCCAAGCGAGCAGGAAATCAACGATTTGATCTTCGCCTGGAAAGTCGCCAAGTACGTCAAGTCCAACGCCATCGTCTACGCCAAGAACCGCCAGACCATCGGCGTCGGCGCCGGCCAGATGAGCCGCGTGAACTCGGCCCGCATCGCCGCGATCAAGGCCGAACACGCAGGCTTGCAGGTACAGGGCGCGGTCATGGCCTCCGATGCGTTCTTCCCGTTCCGCGACGGCATCGACAACGCGGCCAAGGTCGGCATCACTGCGGTGATCCAGCCGGGCGGTTCGATGCGTGACAGCGAAGTGATCGCCGCCGCTGATGAGGCCGGCATCGCCATGGTATTCACCGGCATGCGCCACTTCCGTCACTAACATCGATCAATGTGGGAGCTGGATTTATGTGGGTGCAAGGCTTTGTGGGAGCAAGGCTTGCCCGCGATACAGGCAACTCGGTCTATCAGGCAAACCGAGGTGATGCTATCGCGGGCAAGCCCAGCTCCCACACCAGCCCAGCTCCACACAAACTCGCTCCCACAGAAAAGCATCCCTGAGGTGCTCAACAGAATCAGCGTCATCCGAGGTTTTTGAAATGAATGTTTTGATCATTGGCAGCGGTGGCCGTGAACACGCCCTGGCCTGGAAAGTGGCTCAGGATCCGCGTGTGCAGAAGGTTTTCGTGGCACCGGGCAATGCCGGCACCGCCATCGAAGCCAAGTGCGAAAACGTCGCCATCGACGTGCTGGCCCTGGAACAACTGGCCGACTTCGCCGAGAAGAACGTCTCGCTGACCATCGTCGGCCCGGAAGTGCCGCTGGTCGCCGGTGTGGTCGATCTGTTCCGCTCCCGTGGCCTGGACTGCTTCGGCCCAACGTCCGGCGCCGCGCAACTGGAAGGCTCGAAAGCGTTCACCAAGGATTTCCTGGCACGTCACAAGATTCCGACCGCCGACTACCAGAACTTTACCGAGATCGATCCGGCCCTGGCTTACCTGCGCGAAAAAGGCGCACCGATCGTGATCAAGGCCGACGGTCTGGCCGCCGGTAAAGGCGTGATCGTAGCCATGACCCTGGCCGAAGCCGAAGACGCCGTGCGCGACATGCTGGCCGGCAATGCCTTCGGGGATGCCGGTTCCCGGGTGGTGATCGAAGAGTTCCTCGACGGCGAAGAAGCCAGCTTCATCGTCATGGTCGATGGCAAGAACGTCCTGCCAATGGCCACCAGCCAGGACCACAAACGTGTTGGCGATGGCGACAGCGGCCCGAACACCGGTGGCATGGGTGCCTACTCCCCTGCCCCGGTGGTCACCACTGAGGTCCATCAGCGGGTCATGGACCAGGTTATCTGGCCGACCGTGCGCGGCATGGCCGAGGAAGGCAACGTCTACACCGGCTTCCTGTATGCCGGCCTGATGATCGACAAGGCTGGTAACCCAAAAGTCATCGAATTCAACTGCCGTTTCGGCGATCCTGAGACCCAACCGGTGATGCTGCGCCTGCAATCGAGCCTGGTGCTGCTGGTCGAAGCGGCTCTGGCCCAGGCACTGGACAAGGTCGAAGCCCAATGGGATCCGCGTCCAAGCGTCGGTGTGGTGCTGGCAGCCGGGGGTTATCCGGGCGACTACGCTAAAGGTAATGCGATACAAGGCCTGGAGGCTGCAGCCGGGCTGGAAGGCAAGGTTTTCCATGCGGGGACCGCGCTGAAGGATGGCCAGGTAGTCACCGCCGGCGGTCGCGTGCTTTGCGCCACCGCCATGGGGTCCAGCGTCGACGCGGCTCAGCAGCAGGCCTACAAGCTTGCCGCCGAGATCGATTGGGAAGGCTGTTTCTACCGCAAGGACATTGGCTACCGGGCCATTGCCCGCGAGCGTGGCGAAAGTCTGGAATAACCCGGCCATTCAGACAGGCAAGCGCCCATGGCCCTTGCCTGTCTGCTCCGGCGCCGCGCATAGTTATAATCTGGCATCAACCTACGAAGGGATTTCGCCGTGCGCTGGCTCAGGATTGCCATAGGTTTAACCGTCACCCTGCTGACGCTGCTCTGCACGCTCCCGGCCCAGGCCGCGCCAGGCAGTGGCTGGGCGGTATTGCTCGACGAACAGGGTGACCTGAAGCTGAGCGACATCCGTTCTGCCCGCTACACCAACCAATTCAGCCCCATCGACCTGGACAGCCTGAAGGCCGCCGGGCCGGGCGGGGCATTGTGGCTGCGGTTCCGGCTGGCCCCCGACCCGCATGAACAAATACTGCGCATCTTTGCGCCAGACCTGTCTCGCCTGAACCTCTATGTGCTGGACGGCGATGCCCTGGTAGACCAACAAGTCGGTGGCGATGCCCTGCCCCGTATCGAACACCCCGTACCCAGCAGCGATTACCTGCTGGCCCTGCCTCGCAGCGACAAACAGCTGGACGTCTACCTGCGACTGTCGTCCCGCCACGAACTGCGGCCCAATGTCACTCTGGAACCGGCGATACAGGCAGCCGCCAATCAGAACCAGACGCTGATCTATGGGTTGCTGTTCGGCTGCATCGCGATGCTGATCCTGCACAATCTCACCCGCTACGCCTATACCCGTTCACGCAGTTGCCTGTGGCTGGCGGCCTGTGAAGGGCTGTTGATGCTGAGCCTGGTGCTGCTGTTGAACCTGGCTGGCGCCTGGCTGCCCGACTGGCCGGCGATTCAAACGCCGGGGGCCTACTTGGCCCTGCTGCTGACCGCGCCCTGCGGCCTGATGTTCGCCTACCGCTTCTTCGCGCCCCTGGGCCCGCATCCGTTGAACCGGCTGCTGCTGGGAGACATCGTGTTCATCACGCTCTGCAGCCTGCTGCTGTTGTTCGTGAACACACTGCCGCTCAATATCATGACCTATGCCCTGGTGGCCCTGGCCGGCCTGAGCATGCTGTTCGTCAGCGCCTGGCACTGGCAAAAGGGCTACCGCCCGGCACGGCTGTTTGTCGCGGCCATGGTGGTCTTCAACCTGGGCACGCTGATCATCCTTCCAGCCCTGCAAGGGCTCACGCAAGTCGCCCCCCAGGGCCTGATCATCACACTACTGGGGTTCATCTGCGTCAGCGGACTGCTGATGAGTGTCGCCCTGGGCGAGCGCCAGCGTTCAATCAACGAGAGCCGTTTCAGCATCAGCCGCGACCTGGCGGCGAGCAACGCCGAGATCAATGCCAAGGCCGAGTTCCTGGCCAAGATCAGTCACGAGATCCGTACGCCAATGAATGGCGTGCTGGGCATGACCGAACTGTTGCTGGGCACACCGCTGTCGGTCAAGCAGCGCGATTACGTGCAGACGATCCACAGCGCCGGCAATGAACTGCTGACCCTGATCAACGAGATCCTCGACATTTCCCGGCTGGAGTCCGGGCAGATCGAACTGGACGACGTGCAATTCGACCTCAATGCGCTGATCGAGGACTGCCTGAGCATCTTCCGCGCCAAGGCCGAACAGCAGAATGTCGAATTGATCAGCTTTATCCAGCCCCAGGTGCCGCGAGTGATCAGCGGTGACCCGACACGGTTGCGCCAGGCGTTGCTGAGCCTGCTGGAAAACGCCCTGAAAAAAACCGACGAGGGTGAAGTGCTGATCGTCGTGGCGCTGGACGAGCGCAGCAATCAGCCGCGCCTGCGCATCGCGGTGCAGGACAGCGGAACACCCATGGACGCCGAAGAGCGCGACACGCTGATGCACGCCGAACTGCACAGCAAGAACTTCCTCTCGGCCACCCGCCTGGGCGGTAATCTGGGTCTGGTCATCGCCCGCCAACTGATCATACTGATGCATGGGGAGTTCGGCATCAAAAGCGGCAGCAACCAGGGCAGCACCTTGTGGCTCACCTTGCCGCTGGACCCGGATCGCCTCGAACATCCGACTTCCGACCTAGATGGTCCGCTGCAAGGGGCGCGGGTGTTGATCGTCGACGACAATGACACCTGCCGCAAAGTGCTGGTGCAGCAGTGCAGCGCCTGGGGCCTGAACGTCAGCGCGGTACCATCGGGCAAGGAAGCCCTGGCGCTGCTGCGTACCAAGGCTCACCTTCGGGACTATTTCGACGTGGTGCTGCTGGACCAGAACATGCCCGGCATGACCGGCATGCAACTGGCGGCCAAGATCAAGGAAGACCCGAGCCTGAATCACGACATCCTGTTGATCATGCTCACCGGCATCAGCAACGCGCCGAGCAAGATCGTGGCGCGCAACAGCGGAGTCAAGCGCATCCTCGCCAAACCGGTGGCCGGTTATACCCTCAAGACCACCCTGGCGGACGAACTGAACCAGCGCAACAAAGGCCAGGCGCCGAACATCCCGCTGAGCGCCGGGCCTGTCGTCCCGGTAAAAGTGCCCAGCGACTTCCGCATCCTGGTGGCCGAAGACAACAGCATTTCCACCAAGGTCATCCGCGGCATGCTCGGCAAGCTCAACCTGCAACCCGACACCGCCAGCAACGGTGAGGAAGCCCTCAAGGCCATGAAGGAGCAACGCTACGACCTGGTCTTGATGGACTGTGAAATGCCGATCCTCGACGGCTTTTCCGCCACTCAGCAACTGCGTGCCTGGGAAATGGGTAACCAGCGGACCCGCACCCCGGTGGTCGCGCTCACCGCGCACATCCTGGCCGAGCACAAAGAGCGCGCCCGTCAGGCCGGGATGGACGGGCACATGGCCAAACCAGTGGAGCTGTCGCAACTGCGCGAGCTGATCGAACATTGGGTGGCCCAGCGCGACCAGCAGAATCGTACCGCGCAGACGTCCTGAGCCGACAGACACCAAAACGCCTGATAGACTCCCGACGTCCTTCTCTGTCTTGAGCCTCGACCATGCTTCATGTGTTGTTCAGCGTTTACCTGAAGATGCTGGTGCTCTACAGCCCCTTCTTCGTGCTGTCGTGTTTTATCAGCCTGACTCGCGGCTACTCGCGCAAGGAACAACGGCGCCTGGCCTGGAAAGTCGCGATCGCGACGCTGGTGTCCAGCGTATTGCTGTACTTGTTCGGACGGGTGATTTTCAGCGTGTTCGGCATCACCGTGGATGCGTTCCGAATCGGCGCCGGCAGCGTGCTGTTCATTTCGGCGCTGGGCATGGCCCAAGGCAAGTCAGCCGTACAGACCGATAATGTTCAGCAGGACGTGACCATCGTCCCGCTGACCATTCCCTTGACTGTCGGCCCCGGCACCATTGGCGCCCTGCTGGTGATGGGCGTGAGCCAGCCGCACTGGGACGACAAACTCATGGCCATCATCAGCATCGCCCTGGCCAGCTTCACCGTCGGCGTGGTGCTTTACTTGTCCAGCCGCATCGAGCGGATTCTGGGTGACCAGGGCTTACAGATCGTCAGCCGCCTGATGGGTCTGTTTGTCTGCGCGTTGGCCGCGCAGATCATCTTTACCGGGGTCAGAGGCTATCTGGTGCCATAACAACAGCCGCGGCTTGCTTGCGACGGTTGAATCGCTTTCTCAGCACCTCCCTGCGGTGTACGCCCAGGTACTCTTCGATGTCCTGCCTGAACGCCTCGTAACGGGCAGGGTTGAAGGTAACGAACGATTTACCGCGAAAGATCTCCCGCGCTGAAGATTGCCAGTTTACGAACAGCACGCCGCCGTTACTCGAAGAACCGGACTGCTTTATCGAGGCGGACGAGGCGATCAGCAGGCCGCTGGCCAACTCTTCGCAAGGGATGACGGATAAACGCGTGCCGTCGGCCGTCTTGACCTGGCTGTCGAACAGATCGATGGTTTCCTTATCGTTCTTCAGTCCGTCAATCGTGGTGTTCACCACGGCCCCGAGCACCGTCGCGGCCGGCATACTGGCCTTTACGCCGTCGATGAGCCCCTTGACGATATCGCTGATCACCAAGTCCATGTCCACACGCCGGGAACTCTCGGAGTAGCGGGTATAACCATCGTCGGCCACAAAACACCCAAGATCATGCAAGCATTGGATAAAAGCGTCATACCACGCGTGGGTGTTCTTGCCGCCGGGAACCTCGAAGTTAGCCTCCATGATTGCCATGCTCATCAGGTTTTCCATGATCGCCATATTAGTGAGCGACATGTTATTGCCGTAGCCTACGAGTGTATCTCCCAGCACCAGCGCATCCAGACTCCTGGTCGGGCTGTCAGACTGCTCGATGGACCTGCGTACACGCCGGCCAGCGGTGGCCAGTGTCTTGCGCCTGTTAATACGCGCCTGGATCAATTCAGCACTCTGCGCAACACCAACTTCACTTTCAAACTTTTCCATCTCATCACTTCCTTGGTTATATTCATGTCCGCTCCTGCGAACAAGCACCAATCTAATTTATTCCCAAGAACAATTAAAACCCCAACCAATTACATTGTATGTAACTCCACCCTCACACATCCGGTTTTTATTTAACGACTCCACATACTTGAAGTCAGCGGCCAGTGTTGTATTTATAAAAAACAACTACTGACCCACGGAGCGTCTTCATGAACAACATACACCTGGCCGGATTGGTCACAGGCCCCAACCTGGTTTCGTACATCGAAACACCTTCACTGCACGACCATAACGACCTCGCAGACTGCAATAACATCGCCACTCGCTCGGCCGACCTTGGCCATAATCGCTATACCGACGCCCAAGGCTGGTTTGAAGAATATGTCCGCACGCTGGATTTCCTGGGCTGGTCCCTGTATGGCGACTCCATCCAAACAACCACCCAACATATCGTCACGGGCTCCGTAGCGGACTTCCTGGTAGAGAGCGCTCAAGCCATGAGGGATTCACGACAGGCGAACGCGATGATCGATACGCTCGACACCTTGAAAACCGATGAACCGGCCCTGCTGACTTTTGACCAGGAAACCCGGGAAGGCGAGACCTTTCAAATCATCCCGGCCCGATACGACTCACAAGGCAACCTTCAGATCGCCCTTTATAAACTTGAACTGAGCGTTGATATAAAAAGACGCCGTTTTCTCTTCTGGGACCGGGAAAAACGCTCAGCCAAAATCGTTCAACGCAGGGCCTTCCTGACGTTGAACAGGCGCGCACTGGACAGCAAAAGAGCGCTCATTAACCAACTGCTGCATGAGCACCTCATGCGCCGCTTTCCTTTGAGAAAGACCCGCCTGCCGAACCATTAATCAGCGCAGAAAAAAGGGTTGCAGGTCCTACCACCTGCAACCCTTTTTTTGCACCAAGCCGACTTTAGAGAATGACCCACTCAGCCCGCCAGGTTGTTTTCCACGGCAGCCGATACCGCTGACAACGCCTTCAGCGTGACGCCGTTCCGGGCGTCCGGCAGAGCATCCAACCGCTGTATCAGTGTCGAAACGCTGTACTGCCGTCGCCCTCCAAAACTGAGCAAGGCCTCTGCGCGCAAATTGACATCGGCCACATACACCTCACGAAAAATCACACTGTGCCCGCTGTACGGATCAATGATTACCAAGTGTTCATGGATACGACTGAGCAGCAACTGGTCAGGCTCATCGTGCGCCCAGATCAGCTTGCCGGGGTTTGTCACCGCGCTGCCCAGCGAATGCCGACAGTCGAGGATGACCGACTTGACCCGCAACCAGACCGCTTTCGACAACCTGTAACTCACCGCGCCTTGACCCATGCGCAGGACCAGGGTCGTGACATCGTCCGGCATCAGCGGCAGGAGATCATCGATCCTCATTTGGCCCTCAATGGCCAGAACCTCGGCATCACGCCGGATATAGCTGAGTGGCCCTAGACGCCCCACACCCGGCAACGTCAGCAGCTTTCCATTCTCGCTCTCATGAAGCAGCACGTGGGTCCGCTGCTGTGTGCCCAATAGTTCGAAGGACTCTGGAATGACCGTCTTGGGGACCCGAATCACACGTTCGGTCTCGGCGACGAACCATTGCAGGTTGCCGGGCTCCTCCACTGACAGCAGTGCGCTATGAAATGGTTGGGCCACTAACTTCCTGAGGCCCTCGTACTCCCGGCCACCTTGCGCGACGACCCATTCGTGAGTAACCCCGGTAATCAATGCCGGCGCCCGGTCTCGTAACGCAACCACCACGCCTTCGAACGTTACGCCACGCAGCCCCGCCCCTTCGACCGTCAACTCGACAAACTGCCAGGGCCCCCACACCCGCTCCGCGCGGGGCAACGCCTCGGCCCGCAGCAATTGCGAACCCGTGCCGAAAGCAGCCTCCAGCTTCTGCGGATCGATAAATGGCTGGCGATAGACGTCGCCATTGGACACATCAAATAACCAGGCTGCCTCGCTATCGGGGGTTACACCGAGCAGGCGCACTTGCTTGCCGTGCCCCAGATCAGCCAGCAACAAGCGGTTGCCGACGTACCAGGCACACAGCCTCGCGTCACCTATGAAGTTGGTCAAACCGATCAGGGCAAAGCTGTCGGTCGCGTGTTGTCGGGCCAGTGGTTCCAATGCGGACCACCAGTGCGCCCGGTCCTTGAGCCACCCTTCACTCAAACCGCCCAACGCCAGTCTTCCCTGGCTCGTCATATTGAAGAACAGGCCCTCTGCCGTCAGCGCCACGTAACCACCGTCAACCGCCAGAACGTTGTCCAGCTTGCGCGGCCGCATCCATGTTTCGGACCAGTGCCCTTTTCCCGCCACCACGGTATGTTGCTTGCGGCACAGTTCCTGTCTGAGCCTGTCGTAGATGACAAACACATCGATGTCGCCCGCCGGTGTGAGCAGTGTCAGGTCCGTCATGTTCCTGATCGAGTCGGCCCAGCCACGGTGATGATTACGTCTGGGAGAGGGACGGATGATCAAACTATCGCTACGGCGAACCCACGCCATGTCCCGCCACTGTGCCTCGGGCTTCCAGCAGACTGAAACGAAAGGGGCCGGCTGCCAATTGACGGTGATGAAGGTGTCGTTTTCGCCAACAGACGGTGTAAAAGGGTAGCCGTTACCCAGTACCTGCGACCAGTCGGCCAGTGTCGGTCTGGCACTCAGGACCGACTCCAACGCCAGGTCCAGGTCGCGAGTGACCGAGCTGAGCAGCAGTTGCCCATCATGGATCACATAGACCAGCACATCGCTGGTCTGATCCTCGCGGGTGATTTGCTGTACGACATGAATCACCCCCTGCGCATCCGCCTCGACGCTCTTGATGGTGCTTGTCACATTGTTTGCACCCCACAGCCAATAGCGATGGCTCAACAGCCCGGTCAGTGCATCGACTTGCCAGATGATCAGGTTCTGTGGGTCGTAGAAATAGCAGGAGCCACCCGCCACCGCCCCCAATATGGCGTCGTCGACGCCTGGCATATCGTCACGAATGTACAGGAAGCGGTCCTCTCTCGCGTCGTACCATGCCGTGATATAGCGGGGCTCGTCCGGTGCCTCGAACGGAATCAGATAGTGGTGAACCGCTGTATACGGCATCACCAGGCGGTGTTCTTGAGCCAGGGTCTTGAGGTGTCCCTGCAACGCCTTTCGATTCATGCCCGACGGCACATCCTGCTCGACAAGGGTGAGCTTGCGTGCGTTCAGGTCAACCTGAAGCACCTGATTGTCGGTGATCTTGAGCAGGACTTCATGGCTCCCCGTCCCTGTGAACGTTACCTGGAGTTCACCGATAAACAGCTTCCCTGAACCCTCGAAGCGGATGTCGCTCTCGCCGACCCAAAGGGCATTCAATACCCAACTGGACTTCTGCGCAGGCATCGACTCAAGCGTCAGGCTCACGCCGGGATTGAGTACCAACGCGCATCGTTTTCCCGCGCCCCGAATCCGATAGGCGACCTTTGCGTGCCAGACGGGAGGGAGCACGGGCACCACCAGCGAGCGATCCACGCCGTCGAGCCAGACCTCGATCACTGTGGGTCGATAGTCAGGCACCATGCGGTAGAGAATGTAATCGCTGGGAAACGAATAGAACGAAAACAGGAACAGCCAGCCGCCATCCGCTTTCCTTTTCTCCAGACGCCGCGCCGTGTCAAAACCGCTGTCATGGCGCAGGCTCGCGAAGGGCAGTGCCTTGTACTCGTAGCGATAACAGGTTTGCGGTGTGCAGGGCAGGACGACGACCTGGCCCAGCGGCGGCGTGAACTTGACTCGACCTGGCAGATTCAGCTCTCGACGGATATCGATTGCCCGGGCGTAATCGTCATCGAAAGTCGGCACTCCGAAATGATCCCGCAGCGGATACAGTCTGGGGCTGCCCAGCGCGAGCTCGGAGCGGGTCAGATCCAATGTCTGAACGATCAACGAAGAACGCGGCAGCCATGCCCCACTGATGGCGTCAAAGCGATAGGGCTGAAGATGAACTTTTGTGACCTCATCGAAGAACAGCCCGACTTGCCTGGCTTCTTCAGCAATGGTGGCGAAACCCTGAGCCAGCGCCGCCGCCCCCACCGCCAATCCGCCCAGAATCACCGCGGCACCACCCAGAAACGCTCCGGCGGTGGTAGCACCGACGGCGTAGGCACCCATCGACAACGCCAGCCCGGCCGAGTCGAACGCCAGTTGCGTGCCAAACTGAGCGCGTGCCACTTCACTGTCGGCGGTCGACAACTGATAGATATCGAAGCCGACATTCGCCAGTTGCAGCAGTCCCCCTGTCGCCTCGCTCACGCTGGTCCCCACTGCGGCCTTGACCACTGGCGCAACGGTACGGGCAATCAGTTTTTCTTCAGCCAGTGCCTGGCGAACCAGCCCCACCAGGCCCGCCACATCAACCACGTTGCCATGGACCAATTGCGCGTAATTGACATAGGCATGCAGGCGCACCGCCAGCGTCAAGGAGCGATCAGGTCCTTCCTGTCTCCTCAACGCATTCATCAACGCCTGTATGGCGAAACCGGCGTTCAGGGTGTGGACGCTGCCCACTTCGGTGGGATCGCTGGGCGCGGACGGTTTATTGGCCAAGGCGCAAAACCGTTCCGAGAGATAGCTTTTTATACGCAAGAATCGATGGTCGTCAGTGGTGACCCGTACCAGGTGCTCGGGACTCTCAGGATCGATCAGGCTCATCCGGTACGATCCGTTCGGCATGACCTCCAGGGTTTCGAACAACGGCACAAGGTCTGATGCCAATTGATTCGTCTGCTGAAGATCGGCCGTTGCTTGCGTAATCTGCTGCCCCCACCAATGGCCATCCAGCGCCAGCAGACAACTGCCCAGTCGAGGATTACTCTGCAGCGACTGCCCCCGAGCATTGGCCAACCGCTGTCTGACGGGGCGCTGCGACTGCCCCGGCAGCGCGCCGGGTTGCAGCAATTTCGAGACTTCAATGGCGTCAGGCAATGCCAGGCTCGCCACCTTGGCGCCGTCCAGTTCGATCAGATCGAAGGTCGGACGCGCCGCATCGCCATACGCGGCGTAATGACTGGCCATCTCCTGCTGGAGGAAAAACTGCTCCAGCGCTTTGCTGAAGCGTGTCGAATGCTCGAACTCGAATACGCCAAAATTCGGATCGTAGAAGTGGTAAGTGCTGCGCTCACCCTCTATGGTTTTGGCCACCAGCATGGCGTGATTGTCGGAGTTGAGCATCAGCGTGCTGGTCGTTGTCCTGGCTTGCAGAATGTCGACGACCGCATTCAGATCCGAGCGCACCAACCCACTGCCGACATCGCCGATCTGCACGTTGCGCAATGACTCCACGCAGTTCAGGAAAGTCTGCGAATCACTGGCCTGAGGCTCAATCACCCCCAGGTAGAACCGCTCACGCAAGGTGTTGACCGCGACCTTGTCCTGCGACAAGGCGGCCGCCATTGCCAGGGCCAAGGGATAGCAACGTCCGCCCACCCTGTCGCCATCGCCCTGGAGCAGCAGATCCTGGGGTACAAGCTTGATCGTGTCGGCGTCGAAACCGTCCAGGACAGTGCCGAGGCGTTCCACAATCCGGACACGGTACTCAAGCTTCGCCACCTGCCGGATCCGGGCGACGTGCCGGCCCCATTGGCGCAATGTCAAAGACTGCTCCAGGGCGTTTTTCTTCAGGATCAGGGCGGTTTCCTCATGCCCGGGCGGATGCTCAGCCGCACTGGCAAGCCCGGCCAGAAAAGCCGGCGCCTTATGTTGATACAACGCATGCTCGATCGTTGCATAAGCGCCGGCACTCCCCTGATTTGCGACGTTGTTGGCCAGGTTATCCAACTGCGGACGGACCGCATCGAAACTGCGGTTATCCAATGCCTTGGCACCGGTCAAGGCCCCCAGCAGCAGCCGTTGCAGGGGGCTCAATTGAGCGACTTCGACATTGCCTTTGGCGAGGCGCTCCAGAAGCTCAACGACGGACAACGGGCGCGTGTGCTGATTGCTCAATGACGCAGGCGGCAACGCACTGGCGCTTTGGGTGAGGATCGACTGACGCTCATCAAAACCCAGGGGTATGGCCTTGTCGAAAATCACCGTACCGTCATGGCTCAGACTCATCATCTGCATGAACGGTTTACCCAGCTCATCGGCCAGATGCTGCAGCAGCTCGGTGGACAACACATGTCGCCCCTCGACCACCGGCCAGCCTTCATCGAACTGGAGCGTGCGGTATTTGAGCAGTTCGGCCATATCACCGGCATAACGAGCCTTGAACTGGCCCTCTCGCCAGCGTTTTTTCTCGTTATCGAGCCATTGCCCGGTGTCACTTTCGTTTTCCTTCCAGGAGTGATCCAGCTCCTCCTCGGTGGCCCCGTTGACGCTGCCGACGGCCGCAATGACCGCCTCGGCGCGCCACTGCTCGGCGGTTCGAGGGGTAAAATGCGCCCGTTGGTAATCGGTCATCCCCTCACGCATCGCGGCAGGTCCGGTCAGATAGATCGTCACTTCGCTCTGGGGACGAATACCGTCGCTGTAGTAAGTGGCGGCCGCCTCCACCAGGAAAGCCGCGGCCATTTCCGCTTCCGGTGACAGCTCATGAAATGCACCGAAAACCTGCGTCGCGGCCTGACGTGCAAGACCGATCATGGTCTCGGCATCGGTAAGGGCAACGTTCTGCTCATCGGCCAGGCGAGCGGTGGCATCGACGATTTCATAGTTGCGCCTGAAACGCTCAAGCACGGTTTTGAGCATCGCCGCCCCAGGGTGGCCCATCAAAAAAGCGTTGCTCAACGAGTTTCGCGCGGCAACGGCGCGCAGCTCGTACGGGCGAGCCAGGCGCTCCACCGGCGGGCGGAAAACGCGGCTCAACTCCGGCCGGCTTTTAGCGAAACGCTCCAGTGCATCGCGATGCTGCGACGGGATCGCGTTGAAGTAATCCGTGTATTGACTGCGCAATGCCTGACGGCCGGGCATCCATTCGGGGTTTCGATCAAGCAGCAACTGCAGCACCCCCAGGCGCGCGTCGGTCTTGAACCCACCAATGTCCACCTCACCCAGTTTCTCCAGCAGGGGCGGCAGGTGATCGATATCGACATAGCTGCCACCTTCGGCGAACAGGGCTTCGATGCGCACGATATCGGAGCCCCCGGCAAACATCCCACGCAGACTGATCTCGCGTTCGTAGATATCCCGCAAGTGCAGAGGTGCCTGACCGATGGCAACGTCGCGCAAGGTCAGACACCCCTCAGCCAAGGCCGTGAGGCTGAGGCGGTTATCGTTCCTCAAGGTCTTGAGCCGCGCCTTATCCTGACCGTAGGCGCGAACCAGTAGATCGATTCTCGCCTCATCGGCGCTGTCGCCGTTTTTCATGGCCTTGGTGATATGCGCATACATTTGCTGCTTCAGAACGATGGCGCGTTCTTCATACCGGTCACCCAACGCCAGCGCATCGGTACTGGCCTGTGCGCCATTGGCCATGGCATCGGCCTTGGCGGCTTCGACAATGATCCGGTTAGTCTCATAGGCCAGCAGCGCATCGCTGTCATACCAGAGGCTGAGGCGATAACCCTCCGGGCCCATCACCTGTTTCCAGATATTGATGTAGTCACGCTGAATCGCTCCGACGCCTCCCCCAAGCCAGACAAAATGCAGGTTTTTTGGCACTTCGATGGCGGGTAGTTTCAACTGCTCGACGCTGTTGTGCAGGCGCGCTTCGAATCCCTCGATTTTGGTTTGTATCTGCGCCAGGTTCGTAGACCCGGCGCCATCGGCGCTCAGCGGCTCCGGCGCACGACGGTGCCGGCTGCTTCCCTGTAAGGTTGCCACCGCTTGCTTGAGCAGCCCCAACGGTTCCAACATGCGTGGAGAATCCAACAGGGCGATACAACCGAAGTAATACCGAAGCACCGAATCATATTGATCGGAGCCCTTGTGCGGTATTAATGCCTGTTCAAGATCCTTTAGTTTCAAAAAACCCACAAAATCGACGTAGTTATCCGCCGATGAAACCTTAGATTCATTCATAAACAATACTTCCATTTATCGTATATAAATACAGGACAGCCTTGCACGATGATCGCCCCCAGGCACTCGGGCAGCATCTGTATCAAGCAATCCAAAGAAATACTCTTGTCAGGAGAAGTTGCGCCGTTCTCCTGCAATAGATAAGCACCCGCCATCCGCTGTGCGATCCAACAACAGCGTTCACTTAGGCCGCAAACAGTACTTTACAGCCTTGATCATTTTTAAAGTGGAAGCAAACATAGCCCACACTTCGAACGCGCTTCAACTCACAAGGAATTCAATAAGTTTCCGAACACCATGTACTTAGCGCCAGTGCGTCGAACAGTTATTTCAATACTCAAGCAACCAGACATTCACAACATCTACATCGTCAAACAGCGGGGAGTCTTGCACGCACGAAGATTCGAATATGACGAAGGCAGATAGAGGTGGCCCATGCGGGCCACCAGGTTTCATCAGAGCGGCTTGCTGCCATACCAGCGCGGTGTGTACACCCAGTCGCCCCCTTCGGCGCGCGGAAATACGCATGTGGTGGAGGAACCGATCAACACCATGGTGCGCATGTCCACCTGTTCCGGGGTCAACTGTCCCAACGTCGTGACCCGTAGGGTCTGGCCCGGACGACCGATATCACGCCCCAGCACCACCGGCGTGGCCGGCGTGCGATGTTGTGCAACGATCTCCAGCGCTCGCCCCAATTGCCACGGACGGGAACGGGAGATCGGGTTGTAGAACGCCAGGGCCAGGTCTGCTTCAGCCGCCAGATCCAGGCGTTTCTCGATGATCGACCACGGCTTGAGATTGTCCGACAGCGACATCACGCAAAAATCATGGCCCAGCGGTGCACCGGCCTGGGCCGCGGTGGCCAGGGAAGCCGAGACGCCTGGAAGGATCTGCAGGTCGACCTTGTGCCAGTGGGCATCCGTCGACTCGTGCAGCGCTTCGAGCACCGCCGCGGCCATGGCGAACACACCCGGATCACCGGAGGACACCACCACAACCGATCGCCCTTGGGCCGCCAATTCGAAGGCGTGGCGGGCACGCTGCATTTCTTCGCGGTTGTCGGTGCAGTGCTGAACCTGATCGGACCGAAAGGGACCGGCCATGCGCACGTAGGTTTCGTAGCCCAGCACATCGGTGGCACGCTCGAGTTCGGCGCGCACCGCCGGCACCATCAACTCGGCAGCGCCCGGGCCAAGGCCAATCACGGCAAGACGTCCGCGCGGGCGACCGATCTGTTGTGCGTCGAGGGGCTGCTCGGTCACGGCGATAACGTAATCACCCACCCTGCGCACCGAGGCCGGTTGATCAAGGGTATCGCTCAACCATTGGGCCACGTCATCACTGGCCGCTGCGAACCGTAGCGGCACGTTCAAGGCTGATGCGGCTGCATGTAATTCCGGACGCGCCATGTCGCTGTCCACCGCCAACAGGCACGCCAGCGATTGCACTGCCAAACCGGCCTCACCCAAGGCCCCGTCAATGGACACCGGCGCCCCCGCAGGCACCGCCACCACCACATTGCGCGGATAAATCCGTAATTCGTCCTTCACGGGCGTACCCGCAGCGCTGTCGATACGAATGGCCAGTCGCGCCTGTTCATCCTGGGGCAGTTGCGCCTGATCCAGCCATGGCGCAGTCCCCTCAATACGCACCGACTCACCGGCCAGCAGGTCGGACACAAAGCGTTTGCCCTGCTCCAGGTCGCCGAGGCTGTAACCGCTCGGCGGATTGAGCAGGCAAGTGCCGAAACGCAATTCGCCGCTGGTAGTGATTGCCGGAGCGACTTGCAGCGCCGTCGCGATCTCACGGGCCATGACATTGACCCCGCCCAACCCGCCAAGCAGCGGCACCACCGCGCTGCCATCCTCGGCCACCGCCAGTACCGGCGGTTCGACGCCTTTCTCCAGCAGTAGCGGCGCCAGCGTGCGGATAACGATGCCGGCCGCACACAGGGCGATGATCGGCGTGTCCTGTTGATAGAGCTCGCGCAGTGTCGCGCCGAACTCGTGGTATTGACTGTCCACACCGTCAACCCGTCCGGCCAGGCCGTGGATCAAGGCATCAGGGTAGCGCTGCTGGATCCGCCGGGCCGTTGCGAGGCTGCCCGGGCCGAGAATGACGATCGCCGGCGCCCTGGACGCCATCAACCTTGCCACCGTTCGCCCGGCACGATGATCAGCGAGAAGTACGGCGAGGACATGGGCTCGACTTCGTCCAGCGGTACGATCTTCTGGTTGGCCATGGTTGCCCGCTCGACGTACAACGCCCGACCGTCCAGGCCCAGTTCCTGGAGCACCTGCCGGACCTTGGGGAAGTTACGCCCCAGCTTCATGATCACCGCCGCATCGGCATCGCCCAGGCGACGCTTGAGATCGTCGTGGGGCAAGACGCCGGAGAGCACCGACAGGCTCTGGTTGCGATAGACCAGCGGCGCACCCAGCACCGAGGCACCACCGAGCATCGAGCACACGCCAGGAATCACTTCGGCGTCATAGCGCTCGGCCAAGCGATCGTGCAGGTACATGTAGGAGCCGTAGAAGAACGGATCGCCCTCGCAGATCACCGCGACGTCGCGACCGGCGTCCAGATGCACGGCCAACTGTTGGGCGGCGGTGTCGTAGAAGTCGGCGATGACCTGTTCATAGGACAACGGTGCGGGCAACGCTTCGGTGGTCACCGGATAGACCAGCGGCAACAACGTTTGCGCCTCCTGCAAATGCGCCTCGATGATGCCGAAGGCGTTGCCCTTCTTGCCCTTGGCGACGAAGTACGCCACCACCGGCGATTCGCGCAGCAGGCGCAGGGCCTTGACCGTAATCAGTTCCGGGTCACCGGGGCCTACGCCGAGGCCGATCAGACGTCCAGGCTGCTGCATCATTCAATCTCCGTAGCGAGGGCGTTGACGGCGGCGGCGGCCATGGCGCTGCCGCCGAGCCGGCCTTGCATGATCACGAACGGCACACCACGGCTGTTGGCCGCCAGCATCGCCTTGGACTCCGCGGCCCCGACGAAGCCCACCGGGAAGCCCAGGATCAGTGCCGGTTTCGGCGCGCCGGCATCGAGCATTTCCAACAGATAGAACAGGGCGGTCGGCGCGTTGCCGATCACCACGACGCTGCCTTCCAGATGCGGACGCCAAAGCTCCAGAGCGGCCGCCGAACGGGTGTTGCCCAATTCAAGGGCCAACGCCGGCACGCTCTCGTCGCGCAAGGTACAGATCACCGGATTGTTCGCTGGCAGGCGAGCGCGGGTCACGCCCTCGCTGACCATCCGCGCATCGCACAGGATCGGCGCACCGGCGGCCAGCGCCTGGCGCCCCGCCGTGCCGGCGTCTTCGGAAAACTGCAGGCCATCGATGGCCTCGACCATGCCGCAAGCGTGAATCACCCGCACCGCGAGTTTCTCCAGATCGGCCGGTATGCGCGCCAGGTTGGCCTCGGCGCGAATGATCGCGAAAGAGTTGCGATAGATCTCCTGACCGTCGCGGATGTAATCAAGCATCAAGGGGGCTCCGGGGGCGAGCGTCGAGCCAGTGGCCGAGCGCTTCAATAGTTAGATCGTGCGCCTGCAACGCGCCGAAACCCGGCAGCGTCGCATCGCGAAAATACAGGTCGTAACGACCGGGGGCGACTGCCAGCAAGGTGGCGGGGGCGACATGGGCCGCCGCGCAGGAACGCGGACAGCCCGACAGATGGACCTTCAGGCCGCGGCCTTGGCGTTGCAGCAGCTCAGCCAACTGACGGGCATCGGCTTTGGTGTCGGCCAGGGCTTTGCCGCAGCCACTGGAGCCGGTGCAAGCGATGAGTTGCGCCAGGGGTTGATCGACCGAGCCCAACAGCCCCAGTTCCTCGAGCCGCGCCAGCACCTCGTGCGCATCCTCGCGGCGCACATTGGGCAGCAGCAGGCTCTGCCAGGGGCTGAAACGCAGGCTGGCATCGCCCTTGTCCCGCGCCAATTGCGCCGCTGCGCGCAGCATGACAGCGTCGAGCCGGCCTAAAGGCGCCGCCGCGCCAACGTAGACCCGGTCGTCGTGCTGGGAGTGGATGCCGATGTGCAGTCCGTCGATGGACGCGCCCCGCCGCCAATCCGGACAGGGTTGCAACGGCACGCGGCGGGCCAACTGAACGAGCAATTCATCCCTCGGGATTTCGGCCAGCAAGTGACGCATGCGCGTCTGGTCGGGGCGGGCCAGGTCGAGAAACAACTCCAGCACCGCCACCACCAAGCCAAGTCCCAAGGCCAAGGGCACGGCGCTGTCCGGCTTATCCAGCGGGGCGCCGGCCAGCCCGAAGGCCAGCCACGGCTCGCCGTCGCGAACCAGAGCGCAGAGCCATAGGTCGTGGTGATGTTCAAGCATCGCCAACCCCTCCCCGCCGTCCAATTGCACGGCGAACTTGGCCGACAGCTCATGGAAGCGTTCATGGGTTTGCAAGGTAAGAAGAATCCGCTCGGCCAACGGGCGGGTATCGAGCAACATCTGCCGGTCGATCCCGGCAGAGGGACTGAGCATCAGGTTGCGCACGTCATCGCCGGCCGGTTTGCGGGGGCCAAGTCCGGCGTTCAACAATGACTCGATCAGCGCGTCATGCTGGGGACCAATCCCGCGGATTTGCAGATTGGCGCGGTTGGTCGCCTCGATAACGCCACCGGCGAACCGCTCGGCCGCCAACGCCACGGCGTCGGCCTGATCCGCCTGGATAGAACCACCGTCGAGCTTGACCCGGCAGATCCCACCGTCCAGCGCCTGGACGACACGCAGCAACCCCGGACAACCCGAGGGGCGTATGACGCTGGATGATGGATGTTCGTTCAAGGGCAAACCGGTCGATAAGGCACGCCGCAACGGCGAAGGCCGGCCATTATGCCTGCTTTGCCGGGGGGCATGAAAAGCTTGCTGGTCGGATTGCAGGCATCGCGCTCCGTCAGGAAGCTGGTGACCGATCCAAAACGGTGGGAGCAAGCCTGCTCGCGATAGCGGTCCACCTGAAACGATGATGTTGAATGTGCTCAGGCCTTCGCGAGCAAGCCCGCGCTCACTGAGGTTCTGTGTCGGCCATGCTGACGTGAGTTACCGACATCTTTCCCGTAAGAATTTTTACCTTAAAAAACATGTACATATCCCGGAACACAAGCTCATTTGAACAAGCCGTAAAACCCCGCTTTATTCAAAGGGCACCCACTCACTTCATGGGAATCTTTGATAAGGACATCAAGATATGCCACACGCATCGAATTACGCCTACACCCTGGAACAGATCACGACCGCATTCACCGAAATCACCGCCACGCTGTTCAATGGCATCATGGCCCAGTCCGTCCCCAAAATGCTGATCGTCGCCGGATCGCAAGGTTCGGGTAAAACCTATCTGCTGGAAAAAAGCCTCCTGCCCTCCAGGCGCTACGCCAATTATGTTCGCCTGTACCTGCCCGAGTATCGGGAAAAACACCCTCACTACGCCGAGATGATCAAACGCGGTGTCCTGCATGCTTATGAGCATACAGAGGCCTTTGTTCGAGAAGTTTGCTCGAAAATCTTCGCAGAGGCGTTCAAGAACAAATACAACATCATCATGGAATGCGCGTTCGACGGCCTCGATTTCGCGGCCTTCCCTGCGATGGCCACGGCAGCGGGCTATCAGCTCGAAACCCACATCATCGCCTGCAAAAAAGAGTTCGCTCATCTATCGAGTATCAAAAGAGCACTCAGAAGTCTGGAGAAACAGGAGATGGAACGGTTCGTCACGCTCTCGGCCCTCAATACCAGCCTGGGCAATGCCCAAGCGACCCTGTTGGCTTTCGAGACAGCCGCCAAAACAGTCAGCGGCTCGCAGATATTCTTGTATGAACGCGGGTTCGGCCCTTTGAAGGAACGGATCCTGCGCACTCAAAGCAGCTATACCATCGGTCCGGACGGGACCTTGATCATCGCGGGACCGAAGGTGGTTTATGCAGAAGCCTTTGAGATCATCATTAACAACCGGCTCCACCTTATCGGCGACCGCGAAGAAATGGTGAAAGAGTGCCACCTGGCACTGCTCAAGACCCAGGCCCATGCTGAACACGTGCCCGACTCGGTCTACAACGATCTGTATGCCTATATCCTCAAATACGTTTACCGATAAATCGGGTGTCTGCTTGAGAGAATGATGTTGAATGTGTCGGCGCCATCGCGAGCAGGCTCGCTCCCACAAGGGATTTGTGGCGGCCACAGACTCTGTGAACGCTTCCGACAAGGGGTCTGTGGCAAACACGGACCTTGTGCCTTCCCCAATCAAAACTGTGGGAGCGAGCCTGCTCGCGATAGCGGTCTGTCTGAATCGGCGCGGTTGAATGTGCCGTCGTATTGTCGGCAGGCTCCCAACGGCCCACGCCATAACGGATGGCGCACGGTATGATGGCGGCCCGGTTCGCGCGCGCAATAAGCCCGCCGATCAAACCTATCCATTCGAGGAACAGAGATGACCCCCTGGCTGACCGTAGTGGGCATCGGTGAAGACGGCTTCAAGGGCCTGGGCCGGGCGGCTCGCCACGCTTTGCTGCGGGCGTCGCGTATTCTGGGCAGCGAGCGCCAGCTGGCGCTATTACCGGTGTGCATCCGCGGCGAACGGGAGCTGTGGCCCAGTCCATTTTCCCTCGAACCGCTGCTGGCGCGGCGCGGCGAAGCCATGTGCGTGCTGGCCAGCGGCGATCCCATGTTCTACGGCGTAGGCGCCAGCCTCGCCAAACAGCTGCCTGGCGAGCAGATGCTGGTCATTCCAGCGCCTTCGTCCTGTTCGCTGGCGGCGGCACGCATGGGTTGGCCCTTACAGGATGTGGTCACCCTGTCGCTGGTGGCGCGGCCCCTGGCGGCACTCAACGCGCATTTATCCACAGGCGTCCGGCTGTTGCTGCTGAGCAATGACCGCCACAGTCCTGCCGCCGTGGCGGCGTTACTTCGCGAGCGCGGGTTCGGCCCCAGCCCCATGACCATGCTCGAACACCTCGGTGGCACGGCCGAGCGGCGGATCGAAAGCTGCGCGGCACACTGGTCCGATCCCGCTGTCGCGGACCTCAACCTGATCGCCGTCGAATGCCGGGCCGAACCCTCGGCGTTGCGTCTGTCGCGCCTGGCCGGTTTGCCGGACGCTGCGTTTGAGCATGACGGCCAACTGACCAAGCGCGACGTGCGCGCCATTACCCTCGCCCGCCTGGCCCCGATGCCCGCTGAACTGCTCTGGGACGTGGGGGCGGGCAGCGGCTCCATCGGTATCGAATGGATGCGCGCCCACCCCAGCTGCCGAGCCCTGGCCATCGAGGCCGACGAAGGCCGCCAAGGGTTGATCGAACGTAACCGCGACGCCCTTGGCGTGCCCGGCCTGCAACTGATCCGCGGGCGGGCACCGCAGGCCCTGGAAGGGCTGGAGCCGCCGGACGCAGTATTCATCGGCGGCGGCGTAACCCGCGAAGGCGTGCTCGACGCTTGCTGGGCCCAGCTCAAGCCCGGCGGACGGCTGGTGGCCAACGCCGTGACACTGCAAAGTGAGATGACGCTGATGAACTGGCGCGAACTTCATGGCGGCGATCTGACCCGTATCCACGTCGCCCAGGCCCAGCCATTGGGCGAGTTCGACACCTGGCGCCAGGCATTGCCAATCACCTTGCTGGACCTGACGAAACCTCTCGATGCGTGACGAAACAGCCGAACAACCCGCGCCCCTGCGCAGCGGCCTGACCACCGGCAGTTGTGCCACCGCCACCAGTCTGGCGGCCGCCCGGCTACTGCTTTGCGGCATCCAGGCCGACGCCGTGGAGATCGTGCTACCCAAAGGCAAGCACGTGCAGATGCGCCTGGATTTCTGTCGCCTGACCGAGCTGGGTGCCGAAGCCGGGACGATCAAGGACGCCGGCGATGACCCGGACGTGACCCACGGCGCGCTGCTATTTTCCCAGGTGCGGCTGATCACCGAGCCGGGGGTGCGTTTCATTGCCGGGCGTGGCGTGGGCACCGTGACGCGGCCGGGGTTGGTACTGGAAGTCGGTGAGCCTGCGATCAACCCGGTGCCGCGCAAAATGATCGGCGACCACCTGGGACGGCTGGCTGAGGAAGTTGGCTATACCGGCGGCTTCGAGGTCACCGTCAACGTCGAGGGCGGCGAAGCCCTGGCGCTGAAAACCATGAATCCCCGGCTGGGAATCCTCGGCGGGCTGTCGATCCTCGGCACCAGCGGCATCGTCCGACCGTTCTCCTGCGCGGCCTACATTGCCTCGATCCACCAAGGCATCGACGTGGCGAAAACCAATGGTTATCTGCACATCGCCGCCTGCACCGGCAACGCCAGCGAAGACACCATGCGCCGGATCTACAACCTGCCGGAAATCGCCCTGATCGAAATGGGCGATTTCGTCGGGGCGGTGCTCAAGCATGTGCGAAAGGTGCCCGTGGAGAAGCTCAGCCTCTGTGGCGGTTTTGGCAAAATCAGCAAATTGGCCGCCGGTCACATGGACCTGCACAGCCGTCATTCAAGTATCGACCTGCCACAACTGGCGCAATGGGCGGCGGCAATCGGTGCCAATCAGGCATTACAGCAAGGCATTCGCGAGGCCAACACCAGCCAGCAAGCCCTGGCGATGGCCAGCGCCGCTGGCATCGCCCTCGGCGACGCTGTCTGCGGACACGCCTTGGCCTTCGCCCGTAGCATCGTGCCGGCCCAGGTCCAGGTCGAAGTCTTCGCCATCGACCGCCAGGGCGCAGTTGTCGGTCACGCCGGAGCTTTTAAATGAAACGCATCCTGCTGCTGGGCGGTGTCACCGAAGCGCTGGCCATCGCCCGCACCCTGGGCCCAACACACATCTACAGCCTGGCGGGGATCGGCCGCGTTCCCACCGACCTGATCTGTCAGGTGCGCGTCGGCGGCTACGGCGGCGCCGAAGGGCTGGCGCAATTCATTCAAGACCAAGACATCGACCTGTTGCTGGATGCGACTCACCCCTACGCCGCGCAAATCAGCCACAACGCCGCCCACGCAGCCCGCGCTTGCAGCACTCCCTGCTGGGCCCTGCGCCGTCCGGCATGGCAACCCCAGGCCGGGGATGACTGGCGCGAAGTGGCCGACTGGGCCGAACTGATCCAGGCCCTGCAACCGTTCCACCGCCCCCTGTTCACCCTTGGCCGCGAGCCGCTGCAACACCTGCACGAAATCCCGCCCGAGCAATTCTGGACCCTGCGTGCCCTGGACGTTTACCCCGGTAATGAGCGCTGCGAAGTCATTGATGCCCGTGGGCCGTTTCACATCGAGGGCGAGCGCGAGCTGTTCGAGCGGCGGCAGATCGATGTGCTGATCAGCAAGAACAGCGGCAGCACGGCCACCGAGCCGAAGCTGGAAGTGGCGCGGGAGCGGGGGGTGCCGGTGTTGGTTTTGCGGCGACCGGTGTTGCCGGTGGTGGATCGGGAATTTGGGACGGTGGATGAGGTGTTGCAGGGGCTTCGGCAACTGGCCTGACCGTCTTTTTTGTTGCAACGCCGCAAACCTGCATCTTCCTACAACCTGTCCCGTCGGAACTACGCCAGAAGGCTACATTGCCCTGCGTCGCTGCCTACAACTACGCCAGAATTCGCCGGCTTGTGCGCGCTGGATGTGGTCGACCCGAGATAAGCGACAGAGGCTTGGGTTTGATCAAAAACGATTGGTCAAACCCAATCCTGTGGCGAGGGGATTTATCCCCGTTGGGCTGCGCAGCAGCCCCAAGAGCAGTGAATGTAGTTCATCAGACAAACCGCGAGATCAGATTTTTGGACTGCTGCGCAGCCCAACGGGGATAAATCCCCTCGCCACAAAGAGTGCGTACCTACTGATCAAAATCCATTGCCATAAAAGCACTCCCTTGAAGATCTGTTGCTACTGTTAACGCGAGCCCTGCGACCCTACACCGCACGCGCTCTTTTTACTTATCAACCCCGATCAGGCTAAATACCGCCACCTGATCGCCCATCGAGCGGATTGCCCCATGTCCCGACAACGGCTTGCATTTGCCTGGATCGCCTGCTTCGCAGTGCTGTTCAACATGCTTGCCATGCCGCTTTCCGGCAGCGGTGGCGCGATGGCACAGGCCCAGTCGCCAGCCGAGCAATTGCTGTGGGGTAGTTTCTGCTCCTCCAGCGGCACGAAACGGGTGGCGATTTCCTTGGGCAAGTTCGAGCAGAGCACGCCGCAGAACGACGATCACTCGACGATGCAGCATTGCTGGTGCTGCTCAGGCTCACCGCCCTTGGTGGCGCTCACCGGCCACGTCCCGCAGTTGTATCTGGATGCTCAGCCGGCCCATCGCGGCACTGCCCATCCACTGCTCGACAGCCCCACACCGCGCCAGCAATGGCCGAGCCTCAATCCCCGCGCCTCACCTCTGGCCTGATTCTTTCCGCATAACCCTGCGTCCTGAATCGTTCCGGAGAATGACCCATGCTGAACAGACTTATCCTGCTGGCTGCCCTGCTGCTTCCCGTCGGCTTCGCCCAAGCCCATCAATACAAGGTCGGCGAGCTTGAGATCGCTCACCCCCTGGTCCCAGGAACTGCCGCCCAACGCGCCGACCGTGGCCGCGTATTTCGTGATCCACAACAACGGCAAGACCGCCGACCGACTGCTCGGTGTCGACACGCCGATTGCCGGCAAAGCCGAGCTCCATGAGCATGTAAAGCAAGACGATCTGATGAAGATGCAGCAAGTAACTGCCGTAGAGATCGCTCCCGGCGCGACCATCACCTTCGCGCCAATGGCGTATCACGTGATGCTGCTGGGGCTTGAGGATCGCAGTCTGCTCAGCGACGGCAAACGCTTCCCTCTGACGCTGCATTTCGAAAAAGCGGGAAATGTCACGGTCGATGTCGCGGTGCAGAAAAAAGCCCCCGACAATACCCAAACCCAAATGCACGCCCACTGATCACGCCTGCTCATGGGTAGTCCCCGCGCCAGGCCCGCCATGCCCCGACGTCAGCCCATGCGACTGACACGCGGCAGCTGGATCAGCCTGTTCGCCATGCTGATGATCTTTATCGGTCCACTGATTTCTCAGTCGATGCCGATGGATCAGCGCATGTCTTCGTCCATGAGCATGAGCATGGAGATGGACATGTCGGCGGGTGCCCACGCCGAGCATGAGGCGCCAGTGGCCGAGCACTGCCCGCCCCAGAGCGAGCATCACGCTCTGTGGGAAAAGTGCGGCTATTGCAGCCTGCTGTTCAACTGCCCAGCGCTGCCGGGCGGTCACACCTTCGCCGCCTTCGACACACCGCCGACCAACACCTACACCAGCCCTTCCCCACGCCTGGGCCATGCCCGGACGTCATTTTTCCCGGGTGCCCGCCCCCGCGCACCGCCCCTCGTCGCGTAGACCCCGACACTTACCTCACCCGGTCGCAAAGACAGCCTCAGGTTGCCCGACCGTGTCGTTTACGTCTGTTCGATGGAATCATCATGTCCAGGTTTTCTGCCGTCATCGCATTGGGCGCAGCCCAGGTTCGCTGCCCCCCGAACGAATCACGGGTTCGTTTTCGCTACACCGCAACCGCACTGTGCGGCCTGCTGCTCACGCCCTGTGCGCTGGCCGACGAGCATGCTCACCCTGAAGCTCAGATCGAAGAGCTGAGCCCGACGGTCATTACCGCCGTCGCCCCCAGCTCGCCCCTGACCGTCGTCACCAACCCCAAGGATCCGCGCCAACCGGTGCCGGCCAGCGACGGCGGCGATTATCTCAAGACCATTCCCGGTTTCGCCCTGGTGCGCAACGGCGGCACCAATGGCGACCCGGTACTGCGGGGCATGTTCGGCTCGCGGCTGAACATTCTCACCAACGGCAGCATGCTGCTGGGTGCCTGCCCGGGTCGGATGGACGCGCCGACGTCCTATATTTCGCCGGAAACCTACGACAAGCTCACCGTGATCAAGGGTCCGCAAACCGTGCTCTGGGGCCCTGGCGCATCGGCCGGGACCGTCCTGTTCGAGCGTGAGCCGGAGCAGTTCGGTGAACTGGGCACCCGGGTGAACGCCAGCGTACTGGCCGGTTCCAACGGGCGCTTCGACAAGGTCGTGGATGCGGCTGCCGGCGGGCCTTTGGGTTACGTGCGAGTGATCGGCAACACCGCTCATTCGGACGATTACCGTGACGGCAACAACGACACGGTGCCGTCGCGCTACGACAAGTGGAACGGCGACGTGACGCTGGGCTGGACGCCGGATGCCGATACCCTGCTGGAACTGACCGCTGGCAAGGGCGACGGTGAAGCGCGCTACGCCGGGCGTGGCATGGACGGCTCGCAGTTCAAGCGTGAAAGCCTGGGCTTGCGTTTCGAGCGTTCGGACATTGGCGATGTGCTGGATACGATCGAGGC
Organism: Pseudomonas hefeiensis; assembly: GCF_030687835.1. NCBI lineage: Bacteria > Pseudomonadati > Pseudomonadota > Gammaproteobacteria > Pseudomonadales > Pseudomonadaceae > Pseudomonas > Pseudomonas hefeiensis. The sequence continues at coordinate 743,222 of NZ_CP117449.1, read as the reverse complement.
GCAGGTCTACTACAACTACGCCGACCATGTGATGGACAACTACACACTGCGCACGCCGTCCGGCACCGGGATGATGGCCGGCCCCATGGCGTCCAACGTTGACCGCCGCACCCTCGGCGCACGCATCAAGGCCACCTGGCGCTGGGCCGATGTGCAATTGATCAGTGGCCTGGACGCCCAGACCAACGAGCATCGTCAACGCAGCAGCATGGGCATCGACACCTACAAGGAACGGCCGCGCACCAAGGACGCCGACTTTCACAATTACGGCGTGTTCGGTGAATTGACCTGGTACGCCGCCGACCGCGACAGGCTGATCACTGGCGCCCGCCTCGACCGCGCCTCGGCCAAGGATTACCGCCAAAGCATCGGCTCCGGCATGTCCGCCCGGCCCAATCCCACTGCCGACCAAACCCGTGCCGACACCCTGCCCAGTGGTTTCGTACGCTACGAACACGATCTGGCCGACAGCCCTGCCACTCTCTATGCGGGCCTGGGCCACGCGCAACGTTTCCCGGACTACTGGGAGCTGTTTTCGGCCAACACCGGCCCCGCCGGTTCGCTGAATGCTTTCGACTCGATCAAACCGGAGAAAACCACCCAACTCGACTTCGGCCTGCAGTACAAGACCGAAACCCTCGAAGCCTGGGCGTCGGGTTATGTCGGGCAGGTGCGCGACTACATCCTGTTCGATTACACGCCCGGAATGATGGGCACCACCTCTCGGGCCGAGAACATCGATGCACGGATCATGGGCGGTGAGCTGGGCGCGGCCTACAAGCTGACCGAGCGCTGGAAGGCCGATGCCACCCTGGCCTACGCCTGGGGCAAGAACAGCAGCGATGGCAGCGCCCTGGCGCAGATGCCGCCGCTGGATGCCCGCCTGGGCCTGACCTACAGCGAAGACCGCTGGAGCGCGGGTGCCCTGTGGCGCGTGGTGGCCGGGCAAAACCGTGTCGACGAAAACAAGGGCAACGTAGTCGGCAAGGACTACGGCAAAAGCTCCGGGTTCGGGGTGTTCTCCCTCAACGGTGCCTACCGCATCAATAAGCACTGGAAGGTCAGCAGCGGCGTCGACAATCTGTTCGGCAAAGCCTACGCCGAACATCTGAACCTGGCCGGCAACGCCGGGTTCGGCTACCCGGCGAGTGACCCGCAAGCCATCAACGAACCGGGGCGCACGCTCTGGACCAAGGTGGATATGAGTTTCTAAAAAAGCATCGCGGGCAAGCCTTGCTCCCACAGGTATTTCATTGCTGAGGGAGCATGGTTTGCCCCACAGGGACTCCATTGCTGAGGGGACATGGTTTGTCCCTCAGGGACTCCATTGCTGAGAGAGCAAGACTTGTCCCTCAGGGGCTCCATTGCTGAGAGAGCAAGGCTTGTCCCACAGGGACTCCATTGCTGAGAGAGCAGGGTTTGCCCCACAGGGACTCCATTGCTGAGAGAGCATGGCTTGTCCCACAGCAATGTCAAAAACTGTGGGAGCAAGGCTTGCCCGCGATCGGTTGCGCAGCAACCGCAAAAAACATAACGATCACATTTGCCCTGCGGAGCGCTTTTAAAATGAGCCAACCGAAACCCAATTTCTACCACCTGGCCTGGCGCTGGCATTTTTATGCCGGGCTGTTCGTGGCGCCGTTCATGGTGATGCTGGCCCTGACCGGCATCATTTACCTGTTCAAGCCGCAACTCGACCCTCTGATGTACGGCAGCCTGCTGAATGTGCCGGCCGGCCATCACACGATGCCTGCGGACGAGTTGCTCAAACAGGTCAGCCAGGCCTACCCTGAAGGCCAGGTCAAACAGTACCTGCCGCCGATCAATGCCGAGCGCAGCGCGCAGTTCGTGGTGATCGACAAGGGCCGGGAATTGAACGTATTCATCGACCCCTACCATGGCGATGTCCTCGGTGAGCAGGACGCCAAAGACAACCTGCAAGCCATGGCCCGGGCCATCCACGGTGAATTGATGATCGGCACCGTGGGTGACCGACTGGTGGAAATGGCCGCCGGCTGGGGCGTGGTGCTGGTGGTGTCGGGCCTGTACTTGTGGTGGCCTCGCGGGCAATCGTCGGCCGGGGTGCTGTGGCCACGCTGGAGCGCTCGCGGTCGCGTGTTCTGGCGTGACGTGCATGGGGTCGTCGGCTTCTGGGGCGCGGCGTTTCTGCTGGTGATGCTGCTCAGCGGCATGACCTGGACCGGCTTCTGGGGCAAGCAATACGCTGACCTCTGGAACCGCTTCCCGGCGGCCATGTGGAACGACATGCCCAAGTCCGACGTCGCGGCCGGCAGCCTCAACAATGCCCACCGCCAGACCGTACCCTGGGCCGTGGAAAATACCCCGATGCCGATGTCCGGCGACCATGCCGAACACATGGCCCACGGCGGCGCCCATGAAGGTCCCGCCGCGCCGACTGTCAGCCTGCAAGCGGTGCAAGACATCGCCACCGAACGCAAAGTGGAACCTGGCTACAGCATCACCCTGCCGACCACCGCCACCGGCGTATTCACCATCGCGGTATTCGCCGACGACCCGCGCAACGACGCGACCCTGCACGTGGACCAGTACACCGGCAAGGTCCTGGCGGATGTGCGCTGGGAACATTACGGCGCCGTCGCCCGCGCCACCGAAACCGGCGTGATGCTGCACGAAGGCAAGATGTTCGGCCCGCTGAACCAGATCATCGTGCTGCTGATTTGCCTGATGATCCTGCTCAGCGCCGTCAGCGGCGTAGTGATCTGGTGGAAGCGTCGGCCCTTGGGCAAATTCGGTGTACCACCGCTGCGTCACGACCTGCCGACCTGGAAGACCGGCGTGTTCATCATGCTGGCCCTGGCGGTGGTGTTTCCACTGGTAGGGGCTTCGCTGGTGGTGGTGTGGTTGCTGGATCGGCTCGTCACCCGTTTCAATCGCCAGCCTGAGGTGCTTTCATCTTCAAGTTGAAGACAGCGCGTTAACGAAAGGCGGCGCGAAACCTCTACAATCGCGCCCGCTTTCCAAACTGTGAACACCGTCCAAATGTGGGAGCGGGCTTGCTCGCGAAGAGGTCGGTACATCCAACATTGATGTGACAAATACACCGCTTTCGCGAGCAAGCCCGCTCCCACAATGGGATTGTGTTTCAGCCCGATAACTTGAGTGAATGCATGACCGCCCTAACCCTCTCCCATCTCGCCTGGACACCCCTGGGCCATGGCCACTGCCATCACCAGTTCCAACTGCGTGACGCCACGTTGCAAGTGGGCGCCGGGGAGTTTGTCGGGTTGATCGGGCCCAATGGCAGCGGCAAGACCAGTCTGTTGCGCTGCGCCTATCGGTTCAGTCAGCCGGAGGCAGGCGAGGTAAAACTCGACCATCACAACGTCTGGAAACAGTCCTCGCGCTGGTGCGCCCAACGCATCGCCGTGGTGTTGCAAGAGTTTCCCGACGCCTTCGGCCTGACGGTCCAGGAAGTGGTCGCCATGGGGCGCACGCCCCACAAAGGCCTGTTCGATGGCGACAATCAGCAAGACTTGCGCCTGGTCAGCCAGTCACTGGAATCGGTGGGGCTGCAAGGTTTTGGCGAGCATGCTTTCGCTACGCTCTCGGGCGGGGAAAAGCAGCGGGTGATCCTGGCCCGCGCCCTGGCCCAACAGCCGCAGTTGCTGATCCTCGATGAGCCGACCAATCATCTCGACCCGCGTTATCAACTCCAACTGCTGCAACTGATCAAGCGCCTGGGGATCGGCACCCTCGCCAGCATCCATGACCTGAACCTGGCCGCCGCGTTCTGTGATCGGCTCTACGTCATCGACCACGGACACATCGTCGCCAGCGGCACGCCCAAGGAAGTACTGACGGCCACGCTGTTGCGCGACGTATTTGGCGTCCAGGCGCTAATTGACGAACACCCCTTGGCCGCCCACCCCCGAATCACTTGGATAACCCAATCATGACCTTGCGTTCCCTGCTACTCCTGCCGCTGCTGCTCGGCAGTGCACAGGCCTTGGCCGAGGCCACCCGCTACCCGTTGACAATCCACAGTTGCAACCGCGAAGTGACCTTCAACCAGGCGCCGAAACACGCCGTCAGCCATGACATCAACATGACCCAGATGATGCTCGCCCTGGGGCTCAAGTCGCGCATGGTGGGTTACAGCGGCATCAGTGGCTGGAAATCGGTAACGCCGCAGATGGAGAAAATCCTCGATGGCCTGCCGGAGCTGGCAGCCAAATACCCGTCGGTGGAAACCCTGCTCAATGCCAACGTGGATTTCTTCTTCGCCGGCTGGGACTACGGCATGCGGGTGGGCGGCGACTTGACGCCGCAGACCCTGCAACCGCTGGGCATCAACGTGTACGAGCTAACCGAATCCTGCGCGTTCGTGATGAAACGTCCGCCAGCCTCGCTGGAAGATACCTACAACGACCTGCGTAATCTGGGGAAGATTTTCGACGTGCAGGATCGCGCCAATGAGTTGATCGCCTCGATGCAGGCCCAGGTGGCGCAAGTGCGCAAGCAACTGCCCGCCGATCAGCCTCGGGTGTTCCTGTACGACAGCGGCGAAGACCGCGCCATGACCTCCGGCCGTCTCGGCATGCCCCAGGCCCTGATCGATGCGGCCGGCGGGCGCAATATTCTCGATGACGTGCAGACCAGTTGGACCCGGGTGAACTGGGAGAACGTGGTCGAGCGCAACCCCGAAGTGATCGTGATTGTCGATTACGGTGAAGTCAGCGCCGAGCAGAAGCAACAGTTTTTGCTGAACAACCCGGCCCTGCAATCGGTGGATGCCATCAAGCACCGGCGCTTCATCGTGATCCCCTACGTCCAGGCCACGCCGGGCATCGATAACGGGCTGGCGGTACAAACCCTGGCGAAGGGTTTCCACGGCCAATGAACGATCGTCGCTATGGCGCTCTGCTGCTCTGCCTCGGCGCGCTGATGCTGGTGTCGTGCGTGGTATCCCTGGGGTTCGGTCCGGCGCGGGTGCCGGTGGCGGTGGTCTGGGACATCCTGCTGAACAAGGCTTTGGGTGTGGGTGACGTGTACTGGACGCCCGGCCAGGAGCATATCGTTTGGCTGATCCGCGTACCGCGCCTGCTGCTCGGAGCCCTGGTGGGCGCGGGGCTGGCGTTGATCGGTGCAGTACTGCAAGCGGTCACGCGCAACCCCCTGGCCGATCCGCACCTGCTGGGGGTCACCTCCGGCGCGACGTTGGGGGCGGTCATCGTGGTGCTGCATGTCGGCGAAATCATCGGCTTGCTGACCCTGCCGCTGGCCGCGTTCATCGGCGCATTGTTGAGCATGCTGCTGGTGCTGGCCATCGCCAGCCGCCAGGGTCGCCTGGAAAGCGATCGCCTGTTGCTGTGCGGCGTGGCGGTGTCATTCGTGATGATGGCGGCGGCCAACCTGTTGCTGTTTTTGGGTGACCATCGCGCCAGTTCTGCGGTGATGTTCTGGATGCTCGGCGGCCTGGGCCTGGCGCGCTGGGAACTGCTGGCGGTGCCAGCCGCCAGCGTGTTGTTGGGACTGGTATTGCTGCTGGGCATGGCCCGGCCGCTGAACGCACTGATGGCTGGCGAACAGACCGCCGTAACCTTGGGCCTGAACGCGGCGAAGGTGCGGTGGTGGCTCTTTCTGATCGCCTCACTGATGACCGGCGTGCTGGTGTCCATCAGCGGCTCGATCGGTTTTGTCGGGCTGATGGTGCCGCACATTGCCAGGCGCCTGGTGGGCGCCGAGCACCGTCGGCTGTTGCCGGCGTGTGTGCTGCTCGGCAGCCTGTTCCTGGTGTGGGTGGATGTGGCCGCCCGGACCCTGATCGCACCGGAGGACTTGCCCATTGGCGTCGCCACTGCCGCTATCGGTGGTCTGTTCTTCATCGGCCTGATGCGTCGTCGCTAAGCCCCCCCTGTTTCCCTGACTTGCAAATAACCTGTGGGAGCGAGCCTGCTCGCGATAGCGGTGCGTCAGTCACCTCTGTACTGCTGATCCACCGCCATCGCGAGCAGGCTCGCACAGGGGAACTGCAATCCTTCGCCCCAATGTGGCGCATCCCTTCGCACCAACGCCCATGCTGCGTTCGATCGTGGTGCGCCGGCACTGTCCCCCATCGCACCGGCCCCGCATTCCCAAGCCTTTCTCGAACCGGGCACACCCCTTGCAAAAGCCCCTTCAGCGTCTGCATCTGCCATCGAAAAAAACTCATAATTGCACGGAGATCGCACAATGAAGCGTCGTAGCTTGATCAAGGCTTTTACACTCTCGGCAAGCATTGCCGCGATGGGCATGGCCTGGACCGTCCAGGCCGCCGAAACCATCAAGGTCGGCATCCTGCATTCATTGTCCGGCACCATGGCGATCTCCGAGACGTCCCTCAAGGACATGGCGCTGATGACCATCGACGAGATCAACGCCAAGGGTGGGGTAAACGGCAAGCAGCTCGAAGCGGTGGTCGTGGACCCGGCATCGAACTGGCCGCTGTTTGCGGAAAAGGGTCGCCAGTTGCTGACCCAGGACAAGGTCGCGGTGGTGTTCGGCTGCTGGACGTCGGTGTCGCGCAAATCCGTGTTGCCGGTGTTCGAAGAGCTCAACGGCCTGCTGTTCTACCCGGTGCAATACGAAGGCGAAGAGATGTCGCCTAACGTCTTCTACACCGGCGCGGCGCCGAACCAGCAGGCGATTCCGGCGGTGGAATACCTGATGAGCGAAGAAGGCGGCAGCGCCAAGCGCTACTTCCTGCTGGGCACCGACTACGTCTACCCGCGTACCACCAACAAGATCCTGCGCTCGTTCCTGCATTCCAAAGGCGTGGCGGACAAGGACATCGAAGAGGTCTACACCCCGTTCGGTCACAGCGACTACCAGACCATCGTGGCCAACATCAAAAAGTTCTCGGCCGGCGGCAAGACCGCGGTCATCTCCACGGTCAACGGCGACTCCAACGTGCCGTTCTATAAAGAACTGGCGAACCAGGGCCTCAAAGCCACCGACGTACCGGTGGTGGCATTCTCGGTAGGCGAAGAGGAGCTGCGCGGCATCGACACCAAACCGCTGGTGGGTAACCTGGCGGCGTGGAACTACTTCGAATCCGTGGAGAACCCGGCGAACAAGAAATTCGTCGATTCCTGGAAAGCCTACGCCAAGGCCAAGAACCTGCCAGGCGCCGACAAAGCGGTGACCAACGACCCGATGGAAGCCACCTACGTCGGCATCCATATGTGGGCGCAAGCGGCTGAGAAGGCCAAGTCCACCGACGTCGACAAAGTCCGCGAAGCCCTGGCCGGCCAGACGTTCGACGCACCGTCGGGCTACACCCTGACCATGGACAAGACCAACCACCACCTGCACAAGCCGGTGATGATCGGCGAGATCCAGGCCGACGGCCAGTTCAACGTGGTCTGGCAGACCGAGGGCCCGATCCGCGCCCAGCCGTGGAGCCCGTTCATCGAAGGCAACGACAAGAAGCCTGACTATGCGGTGAAGAGCAACTGAGTTCGGGAACATGCCCCTAGCCCTGTGGGAGCAAAGCTTGCTCGCGATAGCGGTCCTCCAGACATACCGCTGTCGCGAGCAAGCTTTGCTCCCACAGGGTCCGTCGCAGTCTTACAGGACGTAGCTATGTCCCTTTATCGTTTGCTCCTTCTTCTTGCCTGTCTGCTGTTGCCGATAGGCGCCCACGCCGGTGACGCCGAAGATTTCGTCGCCGCCAAGCCGCCCCAGCAAGCCAAGCTGCTGCAAACCTGGGCCGCGCAACCGGAACCTGAGCGTGTCGAACTGATCAACGCCTTGCAACAAGGCCAGTTGACCATCGACGGCCAGCCCAAGACCCTGCGTCTGAACAATCGCTTGCGAGGGCTGATCGAAACCGCCCTGGCCAGTCATCAACTGCTCGCCGCCGACGCCAATGTGCGCCTGGCCGCCGCCCAGCAACTGCAAAAAAGCGCACGCCCGGCCCAACTGGCGTTTCTCGACCGGCAACTGGCCGGCGAGCAAAACGAAGACGTGCATGCCGCCCTGAGCCTGGCGTTGGCGAACCTGCAACTGGTGGACCCCAACCCGTCAGTTCGCCTGGCCGCCGTCCGGCTGCTGGGGGAAACCGGCGATCCGCTGGCCCGCACCCGCCTCGAAGGCCTGCTCGAACCCGGCGTTGAAACCGATGCGGCGGTGCGCACCGCCGCCGAAACCAGCCTCGGCCAGGTCAAGCGCAAGCTGCTGATCGGCGAATTGCTGGGCCAGGCCTTCAGCGGCATGTCGCTGGGCTCGATCCTGCTCTTGGCCGCCCTGGGCCTGGCAATTACTTTCGGTTTGCTGGGTGTGATCAACATGGCCCACGGTGAGATGCTGATGCTCGGCGCCTACTCCACGTACGTGGTGCAGATGCTGTTCCAGCGCTTCGCTCCGAACGCCATCGAGTTCTACCCGCTGATCGCACTGCCGGTGGCGTTTTTCATCACCGCCGCCATCGGCATGGTCCTGGAGCGCACGGTGATCCGTCACCTCTATGGGCGCCCCTTGGAGACCCTGCTCGCCACCTGGGGCATCAGCCTGATGCTGATCCAGCTGGTGCGCCTGATGTTCGGCGCGCAGAACGTCGAAGTCGCCAACCCGGCCTGGCTGTCCGGCGGCATCCAGGTATTGCCCAACCTGGTGCTGCCGTACAACCGCATCGTGATCATCGCCTTTGCCTTGTTCGTGGTGGTGTTGACCTGGCTGCTGTTGAACAAGACCCGCCTGGGCCTGAACGTGCGCGCCGTGACCCAGAACCGCAACATGGCCGCCTGCTGCGGGGTACCCACCGGCCGCGTGGACATGCTCGCCTTCGGCCTCGGCTCGGGCATCGCCGGGCTCGGCGGCGTGGCCCTGAGCCAGATCGGTAACGTTGGCCCGGACCTGGGCCAGAGCTACATCATCGACTCGTTCCTGGTGGTGGTGCTCGGTGGCGTCGGTCAGTTGGCCGGCAGTGTGTTCGCCGCGTTCGGCCTGGGCATCGCCAACAAGATTCTTGAACCGCAGATCGGCGCCGTGCTCGGCAAAATCCTGATCCTCGCGCTGATCATTCTGTTCATCCAGAAGCGTCCGCAAGGCCTCTTCGCGCTCAAAGGACGGGTAATCGACTGATGAACCAGCCCCTGATGCTCACGGCCTCGCAAAAGGCCGGCCCCAAAATCACCATCGCCGTCGGCGTAGTGATCCTGGCAGTGCTGATGAGCCTGCCGCTGCTGTCGCTGTTGGCGGTGGATAACCCGCTGCACGTTTCGGCTTACACCCTGACCCTGGTGGGCAAGATTCTCTGCTACGCCATCGTCGCCCTGGCGCTGGACCTGGTCTGGGGCTACGCCGGCCTGTTGTCCCTGGGCCACGGCCTGTTCTTCGCCCTGGGCGGCTATGCCATGGGCATGTACCTGATGCGCCAGGCCGCCGGTGACGGCTTGCCGGCGTTCATGACCTTTCTGTCGTGGAGCGAATTGCCCTGGTACTGGAGCGGCACCGACAGCTTCCTCTGGGCCATGTGCCTGGTAGTGCTGGCGCCGGGTTTGCTGGCGCTGGTGTTCGGCTTCTTCGCCTTCCGCTCGCGGATCAAGGGCGTGTACTTCTCGATCATGACCCAGGCCCTGACGTTTGCCGGGATGCTGCTGTTTTTCCGTAATGAAACCGGGTTCGGCGGTAACAATGGTTTCACCAATTTCCGCTCGATCCTGGGCTTTGGCATCACTGAACCGGGCACTCGGGCGGTGCTGTTCCTGGCCACGGTGCTGCTCTTGGTGGCGAGCCTGTTTATCGGCTGGCGTCTGGCTCGCAGCAAGTTCGGCCGCGTATTGACCGCTGTGCGGGATGCGGAAAACCGCCTGATGTTTTGCGGCTACGATCCCCGGGGCTTCAAGTTGTTCGTCTGGGTACTGAGCGCCGTGTTGTGCGGCCTGGCCGGGGCGTTGTACGTGCCGCAGGTGGGCATCATCAACCCCAGCGAAATGTCGCCAACCAACTCCATCGAGGCCGCCGTGTGGGTGGCCCTTGGTGGGCGCGGCACGCTGATCGGGCCGCTGCTGGGGGCCGGTGTGGTCAACGGCATGAAGAGCTGGTTCACCGTGGCCTTTCCCGAGTACTGGCTGTTCTTCCTCGGCGCGCTGTTCATCGTCGTGACCCTGTATCTGCCCAAGGGTGTGATCGGGCTACTGAAGAAAAGAGGCGAATCATGAGAATCACTCCAACCGCCGATTTCATGCTCGAACCCATCCTTGAACCCAACAAAGACCAAGGCAGCAGTCGCGACGCCATCGGCCTCGGTCAGGCTGCCGGCAAGGGATTGAACACCCGTCACGGCACCATCCTGACCCTGGAAGACATCAGCGTCAGCTTCGACGGTTTCAAGGCCCTGAACGCTCTGAACCTGTACATCGGCGTCGGTGAACTGCGCTGCATCATCGGCCCCAACGGCGCGGGTAAGACCACGCTGATGGACGTGATCACCGGCAAGACCCGGCCCAGCGACGGCAAGGCCTGGTTCGGTGAAACCCTGGACCTGACGAGCATGAGCGAAGTGCAGATCGCCCAGGCCGGCATCGGTCGCAAGTTCCAGAAACCCACGGTGTTCGAAGCCCTGAGCGTATTCGAGAACCTGGAGCTGGCGCTGAAAACCGACAAGTCAGTGTGGGCCAGCCTGCGGGCAAAACTGACCGGCGAGCAGCACGCACGCATCAATGAGGTGCTGGAGACCATTCGCCTCACGACTTCGGTCAATCGCCCCGCCGGGTTGCTGTCCCACGGGCAAAAACAGTTCCTGGAGATCGGCATGCTGCTGGTGCAGGACCCACAGCTACTGCTGCTCGACGAACCGGTGGCGGGCATGACCGACGCCGAAACCGAGTTCACCGCCGAACTGTTCAAGTCCTTGGCGGGCAAGCATTCGCTGATGGTGGTGGAACACGACATGGGCTTCGTCGGCGCGATTGCCGACCACGTCACGGTGTTGCATCAGGGCAGCGTGCTGGCCGAAGGATCGCTGGCGCAGGTGCAGGACAATGAGCGGGTGATCGAGGTGTATCTCGGTCGATAGACCCGCAAACACATTCCCCCTGTGGGAGCGCGCCTGTGGAAGTGAGCCTGTGGGAGCAAAGCTTGCTCGCGATAGCAGCGCCTCGGTCTATCGGAAGGACCGCGTTATCGTTCATCGCGAGCAAGCTTTGCTCCCACAGAAAGGTATTGCTTCTACAGAAAAGTATTGCTTCCACAGGGAACTTGAGGGGGATTCAAGACATGCTGCAAGTCGACAAGCTGCACCAATACTACGGCGGTAGCCACATCCTGCGCGGCCTGTCGTTCGACGTGAAGGTCGGCGAGGTGACGTGCCTGCTGGGCCGCAACGGCGTGGGCAAGACCACCCTGCTCAAATGCCTGATGGGCCTGTTGCCGGCCAAGGAAGGGGCGGTGAGCTGGGAAGGCAAACCCATCACCACCTTCAAGCCACACCAACGGGTGCACGCCGGCATTGCCTACGTGCCCCAGGGCCGGGAAATTTTCGGCCGGCTGACGGTGGAAGAGAACCTGCTGATGGGTCTGTCGCGTTTTCCGGGTTCCGAGGCCAAGGAGGTGCCAGCGTTCATCTACGAGTTATTCCCCGTGCTGCAGCAGATGAAACTGCGCCGCGGCGGTGACTTGTCCGGCGGCCAGCAACAGCAACTTGCCATTGGCCGGGCCCTGGCCAGCCGCCCGCGCCTGCTAATCCTCGACGAGCCTACAGAAGGCATCCAGCCATCGGTGATCAAGGAGATCGGCGTGGTCATCAAGAAACTGGCGGCCCGGGGCGACATGGCAATTTTGCTGGTGGAGCAGTTCTACGACTTCGCCGCCGAGCTGGCCGATCAATACCTGGTGATGTCCCGGGGCGAGATCGTGCAGCAGGGGCGCGGAGAAAATATGGCAGCCGAGGGTGTGCGCGGGCTGGTTACGATCTAGTCTGTAGCGCTCTAACGATAATCAGAAATCATGAACCTACCTATCTTCTCACTGGCGCCTTCGCCCCTGTTCACCCCCAGCTGGCATGCCGAGCTGGAACTGGGTTACGCCCGGTTCGGTGACTGCACGCGCCCGGTGCAGCGCCGCCACAAAGGCCCGCTGCGGGTGCAAAAGCACCTGTACGCCGAAGGCCCCGAAGTGTGCCAGCACATTATCGTCCACCCGCCCGGAGGCATTGCCGGCGGTGACCGACTGGACCTCGCGGCCCACGTCGGCCCCGGTGCCTGGGCGCAGTTGACCAGCCCCGGCGCGGCCAAGTGGTATCGCGCCGCCGGCCCGGCCTATCAGCAACTGAACCTGAGCGTGGCCGCGGGGGCGACCCTGGAATGGCTGCCCCAGGAAACCATCGTCTTCAGCGCCGCCCAGGCCGAACTCAACACCAGCATCGACCTGCAGGGTGATGGGCGCTTGTTCTACTGGGACATGGTGGCCCTCGGTCGGCCGGCCAGCGGTGAGCGATTTGACCTGGGGCACTTTCAGTCGCGGCTGGACATCCGCCGCGACGGGCAGTTGCTCTGGCATGAACGCCAGCGCATTGTGGGCGGTGACGGGTTGCTCGACTCGCCCATCGGGCTGGGCGGCGATCCGGTGTTTGCCACGTTGTTGGTGACGGGGGAGATTGATAGCCAGTTGCTGGAACGGTGCCGTTCCCTGGGCCATGAAGTGCGCGGTGATCTGACCCAGTTGCCAGGCCTGGTCGTGGCCCGGTGCCTGGCGAGCGAGGCGCTGCTGGCGCGGGGATGGTTGATTGAAGTGTGGCGGCTTCTGCGCCCGGCGTTGCTGGGTCGAGAGGCCGTACCACCGAGAATCTGGAGTACCTGAATTTGCTTTTCTGTGGGAGCAATGGCGTGCAAGCAATGACTTTCTGTGGAAGCAGCAATGGTGCGCAAGCAATGACTTTCTGTGGGAGCAGCAATGGTGTGCAAGCAATGACTTTCTGTGGGAGCAGCAATGGTGTGCAAGCAATGACTTTCTGTGGGAGCAAAGCTTGCTCGCGATGAACGATAACGCGGTCCTTGCGATCGACCGAGGCGCTGCTATCGCGAGCAAGCTTTGCTCCCACAGGCTTTGCTCCCATAGGTTTGCTCCCACAAGGTTTGCGCCCACAGGCTTTGCTCCCGCAGGTTCGCTCCCGCAGGAAACTGTTTTTAGCCCTAATTATTTATCTGCCCTTATGGATTGCACATGGACCTGACCCCACGCGAAAAAGACAAGCTGCTGATCTTCACCGCCGGCCTCGTCGCCGAGCGGCGGTTGGCTCGTGGCTTGAAGCTCAATTATCCGGAGGCGATGGCCTATATTTCCGCCGCGCTGCTCGAAGGTGCCCGCGACGGCCAGACCGTGGCCGAGCTGATGCATTACGGCACCACGCTGCTGAGCCGCGAACAGGTGATGGAGGGCATCCCGGAAATGATCCCGGAGATCCAGGTCGAAGCAACGTTTCCCGACGGCACCAAACTGGTCACCGTCCACCAGCCGATCGCGTGAGGCTGCGCCATGACCTATGACATTCGTGACGCCCGGCACGCCGACTTGCCAGCGATCCGTGACATCTACAACGACGCGGTGCTGAGCACCACGGCGATCTGGAACGAACAGGCCGTGGACCTGGGCAATCGCCAGGCCTGGTTCAGCGCCCGACAATCGCAAGGCTATCCGGTGCTGGTGGTGGTCGACGACGAGGACAACGTGCTCGGCTATGCCTCGTTCGGCGACTGGCGGCCCTTCGACGGCTTCCGGCACACCGTGGAGCATTCGGTGTACGTGCGTGACGATCAACGCGGCAACGGCCTGGGCTCACTGTTGATAACGGCGCTGATCGAGCGTGCCAGGGCGTGCGGCAAGCACGTCATGGTCGCGGCCATCGAAAGCGCCAACGCCGCCTCGATTCGCCTGCATGAGCGGGCTGGCTTCATCACCACCGGGCAGATGCCCCAGGTGGGCACCAAGTTCGGCCGCTGGCTGGATTTGACCTTCATGCAGTTGATCCTCAACCCAGGGGCGCTACCGCCTGCCGTCGACAAGGAGTGATAACCGATGAACGCCGCCCAGTTGCGTCGAGTCCCCGCTGAAAGCTTTGCGCACTATCGCCAGGGCCTGATCGATCTGTTGCTCGATGCCGTCGGCTACGGCGCCAGCGTGGGCTTCATGGCCGACCTTGATGCGGTCCAGGCCCGCGCCTATTTCGACGAGGTCCAGGCTTGCCTCGACCAGGGCAGCCTGTTGCTGTGGGTGGTGGTCAAGGATGAGCAAGTGCAGGCCAGCGTGCAGCTTGCCCTGTGCCAGAAGCCCAACGGCCTCAACCGCGCCGAAGTGCAAAAATTGCTGGTGCGCGGCGACGCGCGCCGCCGGGGGCTGGGCCAACAATTGATGAGCGCCCTGGAACTCGGTGCCCGCCAACACAAGCGCGGCCTGCTGTACCTCGATACCGAGGCCGGTTCTGAAGCCGAAGCGTTCTACCGCGCCATGGGTTACATCCGCGTCGGCGAACTGCCCGACTACTGCCAGAGCCCGGACGGGACCTACACCCCGACCACCATTTACTACAAGACTTTGGGGCAACCACAATGATTCCAGGGCAATACCAGGTCCAGCCTGGCGACATCGAACTCAACGTCGGTCGCCGCACCCTCACGCTGAACGTGGCCAACAGCGGCGACCGGCCGATCCAGGTCGGCTCGCACTATCACTTTTTCGAAACCAACGACGCCCTGACCTTCGACCGCGCCGCCAGCCGTGGCATGCGCCTGAACATCCCGGCCGGCACCGCCGTACGCTTCGAACCGGGCCAGAGCCGCGAGGTGGAACTGGTGGACCTGGCCGGGCATCGGCGGGTGTTCGGGTTTGCCGGGCGGGTGATGGGCGACCTGTAAGTCATCGGGTGTCTGCACTGGCCCCTTCGCGAGCAGGCTCGCTCCCACATTGGAATGCGATCAAATGTGGGAGCGGGTTTGCTCGCGAATCTGTGAGCGAAGCGAACGGTCTCAAATTCAATTGAATCTCAAGGCGAACACATGAAAATCTCCCGCCAAGCCTACGCCGACATGTTCGGCCCCACCGTCGGTGACAAGGTCCGCCTGGCCGACACTGAACTGTGGATCGAAGTGGAAAAGGACTTCACCACCTACGGCGAAGAAGTGAAATTCGGCGGCGGCAAGGTGATTCGCGACGGCATGGGCCAGAGTCAGCTGTTGGCCGCCGAGGTCGTGGACACCCTGATCACCAACGCGCTGATTATCGACCACTGGGGCATCGTCAAGGCCGATGTCGGCCTCAAGGACGGGCGCGTCAAAGCCATCGGCAAGGCCGGCAACCCGGACATACAGCCTGACGTGACCATCGCCATCGGCGCCAGCACCGAAGTGATCGCCGGTGAAGGGATGATTCTCACGGCCGGCGGTATCGACACTCACATCCATTTCATCTGCCCGCAGCAGATCGAAGAAGCGCTGATGAGCGGCGTCACCACCATGATCGGCGGCGGTACGGGCCCGGCCACCGGGACCAATGCCACCACCTGCACCTCCGGCCCGTGGCACCTGGCGCGCATGCTCCAGGCTGCCGACGCTTTTCCGATGAACATCGGCTTCACCGGCAAGGGCAACGCCAGCCTGCCGGAGCCGTTGGTCGAGCAAGTCAAGGCCGGTGCCATCGGCCTGAAGCTGCACGAGGACTGGGGCACCACCCCGGCGGCCATCGACAATTGCCTGAGCGTGGCCGACCAGTACGACGTGCAGGTGGCGATCCACACCGACACCCTCAACGAGTCCGGCTTCGTCGAAACCACCCTGGCCGCGTTCAAGGGCCGCACCATCCACACCTACCACACCGAGGGTGCCGGTGGCGGTCATGCGCCGGACATCATCAAGGCCTGCGGCTTCGCCAACGTGCTACCCAGTTCCACCAACCCGACCCGGCCCTTCACCCGCAACACCATCGACGAACACCTGGACATGCTGATGGTCTGCCATCACCTGGACCCGAGCATTGCCGAGGACGTGGCCTTCGCCGAAAGCCGTATCCGTCGCGAAACCATCGCCGCCGAGGACATCCTCCACGACTTGGGCGCGTTTTCGATGATCAGTTCCGACAGCCAGGCCATGGGCCGCGTCGGCGAAGTCATCACCCGCACCTGGCAGACCGCCGACAAAATGAAGAAGCAGCGCGGCGCCCTGCCCGGCGACGGCGAAGGCAACGACAATTTCCGCATCAAGCGCTACATCGCCAAGTACACCATCAACCCGGCGATCACCCATGGCATCAGTCATGAAGTGGGCTCCATCGAAGTGGGCAAGTGGGCCGATCTGGTGCTATGGCGTCCGGCGTTCTTCGGCGTCAAGCCGACGTTGATCCTCAAGGGCGGGGCGATTGCCGCCAGCCTGATGGGCGACGCCAACGCCTCGATCCCGACACCGCAGCCGGTGCACTACCGGCCGATGTTCGCAAGCTACGGCGGCTCGCGGCATGCCACCTGCCTGACCTTCATCAGCCAGGCCGCCGCCGAGGCTGGCTTGCCGGAACAGCTTGGGCTGAAGAAGAAAATCGCTGTGGTCAAAGGCTGCCGCGACGTGCAGAAAACCGACCTGATTCACAACGATTACTTGCCGAGCATCGACGTCGACCCACAGACCTATCAGGTCAAGGCCGACGGCGTATTGTTGTGGTGCGAACCGGCTGAAGTGCTGCCGATGGCGCAGCGCTACTTCCTGTTTTGAGTTGAATCACACTGGGTATCCGGCCAACAGTTACATGTGGCGAGGGGATTTATCCCCGCTGGGCTGCACAGCAGCCCTAAAAAACTGATCACATCAACCTGATACATCGCGGTGGCCGGCTTTGGGGCTGCTTCGCAGCCCAGCGGGGATAAATCCCCTCGCCACAGGGTTCATTGATCCAGGCGGGAATGGCGTCGTCTTACAGGTCCGTGCTCTCCACCAGGGCGTCCAGCTCCTCTTCGGTCAATAACTGAATCAGCTCCGCTTCCTTGACCTTGTGTTGCAAGCCCAGTGTTTCGGATTGACTGACATAGTCAGGCTCCTCCAGGGTTCCGGCCGCTTTCGCCTCATCCAGCGCAAGCTGATTGGCGATGAGGGCATCATTCATCGCCTGGAAAAGGCTCGCGCGTTTTTGCTTCACGTAATCGATCCAGAAGTCCCGGCCAACCAGCGACTGCAATTGCTTCGGCGAATCATCCAGCGCCAGGATTTCGGCCGCCGCCGCATTGAGCATCTGAGCCGTAACGCCCGCCATCTGGATAAAACGCCCACCCTTGGGCTGTCCCGGCAGTTCCAGTCGATCCTTGAGACCGACACGGTAGGCCAGACGCACCTCCACTTCCTCGATCTGCCTTATGCGTCGGTTCTTTTGCGCGGTGGTGAGATCCTCACGGGCATTGATCGTGTCACGCCGCTGCTGGATGTCCTGCAGGGCAATTCGCTCCACCTCATCGAGGCGAAACAACCCCTTGGCCAGCCGGATCAGCGTCGCAGCCTCCTGCTCTCCCGCTGTCAGGGCCTTGGCGTTATGGATCATCAATTTGATTTCCAGGTAGCTGAAGGACAACGCGGCGCGATCCTCACACGCCGGCGCGCCAGCCAGGTCGAACAGTTCACGGCGCAAGTCGGTGGAATCCCTGATCGCTTCAAGCATCTGCCAGACACGCGCCTGGAGGTCCGGATAATTTTCCACTTCCTGGTAAGAACCGGCCAATCGGTTCAACAGCTGGAAAAATTCCCTGGATTGCGTTTCAGCCTCCAGGCTCCGCCACAGCGTATTTTTGTCCTGATGTTGCTCCCTGGGCAGGTCTAGCAGCCATCGATCCACATCCAATAGCCTTCCCCCTGGGACATGTTCGAACGCACCGGGCAAACGAAAGGCCGCCCATTCGGGATGCGCCGGCAAGAGGTTCGTCCAATAGTCACGCAAGCGCTGCTGGGTCGCCTCGTTCAGCGGATTGCTCTGCAGCAGGGTCACGCCATTGACCCGTGCCGTGGCTTGAGCACGCTCGGCCGGTGGATCAGTCAGTTCGGTCGGTACTTCGGTCAGCTGGTTGTTGCGCAAATCCAGCTCTTCCAGCGGCAGGTCGCGCAGGCCAGTCGGCCAAGTGCTGATATCGGTACCGTTCAGATTCAGCCCACGCAGGTCGGGCAACCGGCTGAAATCCGGTAATTGGCCCAGGGGGTTCCATTTCAGGTCGAGGATTTTCAGCCGGGTACGTCCTTCAAGGATCTGAATGCTACGCGCTGACAGGGTGATTTCGTTCATCGCCAGGTGCAGCCGGGTCAACCCCTCCATCAATTCCACCGAGGGAGGAAGATCGTTCAGTCTGTTGAACGACATGTCCAACCAACGAAGCGCGGAGAAGCTCTTAAGGAACTTGTCGCAGGAGGGTTCGGCCAAGTACATGCTACGCAGCTTCAGCGAGACCACATGGCTGAAGTCGGCCGACAGACCTGGCAGCGTCCCTAACGCCACTCCGCTCAGATTAAGCTCATAGCCGACCCTGCTGCCATCCACCGCCGTAACGATCGGGCCTTGGCGCCGCCAGCACCATTCGATTCGATTAGCCATGCCCCGCTTGATCGCGGGTAGCAGTTGCTCGACACGATCATTACCCGCATCAAACCATACGGGTGTGCTGGCCCAGCGGTCCAGATCCCGGATCAGCGTATCCAGCTCGACTTTGCGTCGCTTGAGCTCGGGAACGGCTTGATCCCCCAGGGACCGCAACAGGGCCTGGACTTGCTCGCTCGTATAATCCGGGTACAAGTCCAGCACCCGACGCTCCGGTGACCGGCCCAGGCCCAACCGCTCCCGCACGCCGCTCATGGGGTAGCCAACCTTGCCCGAGGCCAGGCGCATCGGTGATTTGAAGGAGGGCTTGCGCGGTTGCATCTTCAAGTGCTTCGCCAGCGAAGCTCGGCTCAATGGCATGGTGCCGATAGCCTTTTGCAGGAGGACGCCCTGATGAATCGAAGGTCGGCCCATGGCCCGCCGCTCGGCATCCGGGAGCGCATGCTGCAAGGCATCGTAGAGGCTATCCCAATGACTCAGTTCATTGCCGTTGTCGTCGAAAGCTTTGTAGCGCTCACCGTTCTTGACCACGACCTTGGTCTGCATTGCGCCTTGGGCACCGACGCTGTCGATCAAGGCACCTGAAAACTCCTCCTCGCGCAGCTCGATGCGTACCGCGTCGTTCCAGCCGGGCAAGCTCTTCAGGGTCGCCAACACCAGTCGGGGCGTGTCGGCCGTGACCAGCGCCTCTCGATAGAGCCCCTCGTAAGCCCGGTTCAAGCGCAGCGTTCGCTGGTAGTCACGCAGCTCCTCGGCGATGCGCAGCGGGATGGGTTTGGTCTGGGTCGCATCCGCCAAGTGCCAAGCGGCCATCTGCTGTTGCTCGGTCGGGCTGGCAAACGCCACCACCTGATCGATGGCCGCCGCTGGAACCGAGGGAAAACGGGATTTAATCAGCGCTGCACGCGGGTCGCTCGACATGTCGCCTTTGGCGTAGTAGTCGTTAAGCACGTTCACCTTTTCCCGCACCACCACGGCGGCGAGTGTCTTGCGCAGCTGCTGGATCCGAGCGTCCATATTGGTTTTCGCAATCGCCGGGCTCGTGCCAACCAACAGATCGCCCCCCGCAGCGTCCACCGTCTCGATCAGATTCTTCAACACCCAGGGTGTGCGGACTTTCCTCTCAGGAATGATGACGTCGCGAACCCGGCCCCCTTCTTGCGATGGGCGAACGTATTCCCAAAGCGTCTTGCCCGCACCGTCGACCACTTTGAGCTTGAGCCCTTTTGGCCACGGACCGTAGCCCGTGAGTAGATGCAACTGGGTCATCGGATCGGCGTGTTCATACTGCAGCGGATCTTCGCTTTGCAGTTGCCCGATGAAATAGTCGACTTGCCGGCACAGGTCGAAGCGCTTGATCGTGTCGGCCAGCAAAGCTGGCATCGGTTCGCCCTCGACATGCAGCCGCCGCAGCACCTGCTCGCTCGTGCCACTGGCCGTACGGATCTGCTCCAGCTCAGCGTTGCTGAAATCTTTGACGCAGTAACCGAGCCGGCGCATCAGCGTCGCCCCTTCCCAACTGCGCGGTTGTTCCAGCTCATGGCTCCAGGCACCACTGCCGTTGTCCGTCAGCCCAGGCTGATAGGCGTCCGGCCCCCGGGAAGGATGACGAATGTGATAGCGCTGGGTCGTCGGGTCCTGTTGCACCTGATAATTCTGGCCGTCCAGCGGCACGACTTCTCGACCGTCGACAAGGTACAGCCCTTGAGGGTCCGGGACCGAAGTCGCAGGCAGCTCCAGCGTACTCTGGTAAGGCTTCAGGTCAGGGCGCCAGAGGTGTGAATCGCCATTGGCCAGTTGCACCGGTTCCAACTGCTCCACCGTGCTCGACCATTGAATGTGCGGCAGCACCGCCGCGCCTGTGGCGACGAATGCCGTGTTGAGGGCCACGCTGGAGAAATGCGCCCACATCTCCCTGGTCTCCCCCCGCTCGAACGCTTCGATGCCCTCGAACGCCTCGTTGCACATCTGCACCGCGCCCACCGTCAGCATCAGCGGCCCAAGCCCTGGCACCACGAACGCAGCCAGGTTGAAAACATCGACTACCGAATCCAGGTAACTGTCCAGCCGCGCCAGGCGCGCCTTCTTGTCTTCATCCCCCGTGGGTACCGCCACCGTTCGGGCGTCGGCCTGGATCTTCTGGATCTGCCTGAGACGCAGCGACTCCCACAACGGCTCGGGAATGGATGAGGTCTGCATAGGCAATGCCGGCAATTTCGACTTGAGCGGGTAATCGGCCCGGGCATCCGCTTGCGCGCCGGGTTGATAGAGGTGGTTGAACTGCTGGAAAAATCCGCTCAACTGGCCCAACGGTACAAAACGACTGAAGAAGCGCCGGTAAGCAACGCGATGCAAACGCTGTCGCAGGTCGGCCATGAATTCGCCGCTGGCGGCATATTCCTTGAGGGGTTGCTCGGGATCGCCCGGCATGTAGGCCACGACCCGTTCCACCCGACGACTGCTTTCACGGTCGGGCCCGATCAGCACCGGGCCAACCAGCCCGACCCCGAAAATGCTCAATGAGGTGAACGTCACCGGCCGGCCATCGAGCATGATCGCGCGTTGGTCGCTGACCACCTGCTGCAACATTCGGTAGGCGGCCAGACTGATGTCACCCTTGGCCCAGGCGACCTCGACACAAAGCGCCAATCCCTCTTTGTGATGTTCGCGCAGTTGGCGATCCAACTGGCTGCGTACCTCGTGATTGATCGGCCGTACGATGGCGTTGATGTGTTCCTGATACTGGCGCCCCAGGTCCAGCTTGCGGCACAGCCTGGCAAAGGCGTCAGGTGCGATCGGCAACGCCCCGGCACGAAAGGCGCTGACAGCCGGGACAACCTCGCCGCCATAAAACGGACGTACCGTAGTGATGAGGTTGCAGTCGTCACAGCCGGATTTGTGTTCTTCGTCGGACGAGAAATTGGCCAGCGCGGCCTCCAGCAGCGAAGTTCCGCGGTATTCGTAACGATCGAAATGGCTGCCTTCGCTGTCGAGTACCAACGCGCCAAAAAAATCACCGCGCGCCTGGCGCCCGTATTTGCGAACGAAATAAACCTGGTTGACGTTCAAGGTGCGCTTGAATTCATCCTGGATCGCCTGGTTGAGCAGCGGCTCGGCAAAGGCGCGCAGGTCCTGGATGTTGCCCAACACATTGTCGATCTGGTTCAGGGTTTCGCGGTAGCGGGCGTGACTGTGCTTGAGGCGGGCCCGGGTTTGGTGGGAGGCCTTCACGTACCAGTCTGGCAGTTCCAGCGTATGGTCGCTCAGCTCCTGCTGGCGCTGCACGATAGCGCCGCTGTACCAGCCGGGAATTCGGGTCTTGAGCAGGTCGAAGTGCAGGCTGCGGCTTTCAGGGCGCACAGGGCCAAGAATCGGTTCTGGCATATCGGGTCATCCTTGATGTTGGAAAACCCGAGCCTACTCAGTGCCTCACCGCTGAAGGTGGTAACTATCTATCGCTTTTTCGACTGGGTATGACCCACAGGATCCACCGCCAGTCATCCCACCCAGCGTTTCAGTTGCTGTCGCAGCCGGCGATTTTCGGTGCGCAACTGTTGGACTTCCTCCAGCAAATCCAGGGCCAGGGCGACGCCTTCCCACTCCAGGTCCAAGTCGTGACGCAGCTTGGCGGCACGCTTGGCCAGGAGCAGTTCGTAATCGGTGAAACGCCAATCCGCTGGAGCCGCGCCATGGGGTTCGAGAATGCCATGCTCGACGATTTCAATCACATGGATATCCGCCAACGCAGCGGCCTCGCAGAACTCCATCAGGTTCAGTTCAATGATCGGGTTGTTCATGGTCTGCTTCTCCCAATGCTGTAACTGTCGAGTCTAGCCCCCTGTGGGAGCAAAGCTTGCTCGCGATACAGGCGCCTCGTTCTTGAGAAACCGCGTTGAATCATCGCGGGCAAGCCTTGCTCCCACAGTTGACCGCGGTCAGAAATTCTCCCGCGGATCAAACGCAGCTTTCTTCGCCAGTTCCGCCCACAGCGCCTTGACCGCCTCGTCGCTGGTCTTGGGCATCACCGCCTTGAGCTGCACGAACAGGTAGCCGCGCTCGCCCGCTTTGTTGCGCAAACCGTGGCCCTTGGCGCGCATGCGCTGGCCGTTCTGGCTACCGGCCGGGACCTTGAGATTGATCTTGCCGGTGAGGGTCGGCACCGCCACCTCAGTGCCCAGCGCCAATTCCCAAGGCGCCAGGGGCAAGGTGATGATCAGGTCCTGGCCTTCGACGTCGAACTTGGGGTGCGGGGCAAAGCGAATGATCAGGTACAAATCACCATTGGCACCGCCACCGATACCCGGCGCACCCTGGCCCTTGAGGCGGATGCGTTCGCCGTCGGTCACGCCCAGGGGAATCTTCACGTTCAGGCTTTTGCTGGTATTGCTGACATGCTGGCCGGCGGCGTTGTACTGCGGCACCTGGAAGCTGACCTTTTTCGAATCGCTCGACAGGGTCTCTTCCAGGAAGATCGGTAATTCCATTTCCACGTCTTGCCCTCGACGGCCGGTGCTGCGGCCTGACTGTCCACCACCGAAACCCGGCCCGCGATTACCAAAAATCGAACTGAAGAAATCCGAAAAATCGCCGGTGTCCTGGCCACCGCCAAAACCGCCCCGGCTTTGCCAGCCCGGCGGTCCCTGGAAAGGCTGGCCGTGCTGGCCGTAGCGGCGCAGGTCGTCGTATTCGGCGCGCTTGTCGGCGCTTTTCAGCGCCTCATAGGCTTCGGAGACGTCCTTGAACTTGGTCTCGGCATCTTTCTCCTTACTCACATCCGGGTGGTATTTGCGCGCCAGTTTGCGATAAGCAGCCTTGATCGTGGCGTCATCAGCCGTCGGCTCCACACCCAGAATCTTGTAATAGTCTTTGAAGTCCATCGAAGGATCACCATCCGTTATCGATATCGCACCGCCACCCGCAGCATGCTCGTGATACAAGTCCTGGGGTTTGACCGATCTCAAGGTTTGTGACCGGGCGGCGCTTCAGAAGTTTATCGGCAGCCGGTGGCGGTTCTTGTACCCGCCCTGTGGCTACCAGGCTCATGCCAGCAAGTTTGGGGGTCAGACACGGTCTTTCAAGGCCGATGTTTGCGAATTAGCAGATAACCGGCCTTCGAATCCGCGCCGCACTGACATACACTGCGCGGCCGTTTTTTCAACTGGAACCCGAAAGACATGAAAAACGCATCCCCGGCCCGTGCCTGCGGCATCGACTTCGGCACGTCCAACTCCACTGTCGGCTGGCTGCGCCCCGGCATGGAAACGCTGATTGCGCTGGAGGACGACAAGATCACCCTGCCCTCGGTGGTCTTTTTCAATCTCGAGGAACGCCGCCCAGTGTATGGCCGCCTGGCCCTGCACGAATACCTGGAAGGCTACGAAGGCCGGCTGATGCGCTCGCTCAAGAGTCTGCTGGGTTCCAAGCTGATCAAGCACGACACCAGCGTGCTGGGTACGGCCATGCCGTTCAAGGATCTGCTGGGGCTGTTCATTGGCCAACTGAAGAAACGCGCCGAGGCCACCGCCGGTCGGGAATTCGAAGAAGTGGTCCTGGGTCGCCCGGTGTTTTTCGTCGACGACGATGAAATGGCCGATCAGGAAGCGGAAAACACCCTGGTGGACGTGGCCCGCGCCATCGGTTTCAAGGAAGTCTCGTTCCAATATGAGCCCATCGCGGCAGCATTCGACTATGAGTCGACCATCGAGAAAGAGGAGCTGGTGCTGATCGTCGACATCGGCGGCGGTACTTCCGACTTCTCCCTGGTGCGCCTGTCGCCCGAGCGCCGCACCCACGACAACCGCCACGCGGACATCCTCGCCACCGGCGGCGTGCACATCGGCGGGACTGATTTTGACAAGCAGCTCTCGCTGGCCGGCCTGATGCCGCTCTTCGGCTACGGCAGCCGCATGAAAAGCGGCGCCTACATGCCCACCAGCCACCACATGAACCTGGCGACCTGGCACACCATCAACGGCGTGTACTCACAAAAATCCACCCTGGCCCTGGCCAGCATGCGCTACGACATCGAAGACACCGGGGGCATCGACCGGCTGTTCAAGTTGATCGAACAACGCGCCGGGCACTGGCTGGCGATGGAAGTGGAAGAAACCAAGATCCAGCTGACCCACACCGACCAGCGCCACGTGCCGCTGGACCGGATCGAGGCGGGGCTGAGCGTGGACCTGAGCCGGGGACTGTTTGAATCGGCCATCGACGGCCTGCTGGAGCGGGTGCGCGGTAGCGTCACGCAATTGCTCAACGATGCCAATGTGCGCGTCGATCAGGTGGATACGGTGTTCTTTACCGGCGGCTCCAGCGGCATCCCGGCGCTGCGCAACAGCGTCTCGGCCATGCTGCCCCTGGCCCGGCATGTGGAAGGCAACATCTTCGGCAGCATCGGCAGCGGGCTGGCGATCGAGGCGATGAAGCGGTACGGCACCCAGGCCTGATCCGAGCTCTGCGGCGCGGCCATCGCGAGCGGGCTCGCTCCCACATTGAACCGCATTCCCTCTGAAGGAACTCGGTCAAACTGTGGGAGCGAGCCTGCTCGCGATGGCGTCAGAACAGGCAACGCCGATCAGATCAAACCATCCCCACCTGCTTCAACTCACTCTTGAGATACGCATAGTAGATCGGCCCCGCCACCACGCCCGGCAGGCCGAACGCGGCTTCGAACACCAGCATCGCCATGAGCAATTCCCAGGACTTGGCGCTGATCTGCCCACCGACGATGCGGGCATTGAGGAAGTATTCGAGCTTGTGGATCACGATAAGGTAGCCCAGCGCCGCCATTGCCACCCAGATCGACAGCGACAAGGCGACGATGGTGATCAGGGTGTTGGACATCAGGTTGCCAATGACCGGCAGCAGCCCCAACAGGAACGTCATGACGATCAGGGTCTTGGTCAACGGCAGGTGGATACCGAACAGCGGCAGCACCACCGCCAGGAAAATCCCGGTGAAGAAGGTGTTGAGCAGGGAAATCTTGATCTGGGCGAACACGATGTTGCGAAACGCCTTGACCAACAGGTTCAGACGGTCGAACAGTGCCGCGGCCAGGGGCTTGCGCTTGGTCAGGTCGGGGATGCGCTGCAGAGCGACGATGGCCCCCAGGACCATACCGATCAACAACGTCACGAACATGTGGGCCGCATCCTTGCCCACCAACTGCAAGTCGCTCAGGTGCTTGCTCATCCAGTCGCCAATGGCCACCCGGAACTCGGCCGCGCTGGCCGGCAGGTAGGCGTCGATGAACGGTGGCAACTGGCCCCGGGCGCGGTCGACCACCGCCATGAACATGTCCAGGGACGCGCCAGGGTTTTCCGCTTCATGGAGCAGGAAACTGATGGCCCCGGCGAAAATCAACGTCAGCACACTGACCACCAGCGTGCCCAGCAGCGCCACCGCCAACCAGCGGGCACGCCGGCCTTCGATCAGCCGTTGCAACTGCGGAGTGAGCATGTTGACCAGCTCGAACACCAGCAAACCGGCCAACAGGCTCGGCAACAGGCGCAGCGGCAGCACCAGCAACAACCCACCAAAAATGATCACCCAACTGATCACCAACAAGACATGACGCTGAGAAAACGTTGGCATACAGCCTCAGAACAAAACGGCGTGAAAGGATCGGCAGTCTGCCAGCGTTCCACCAACAGCACTAGGAATTGTATCGGCTGACCTCGATCACAGTGCAGGTGTTTTTTTGTAGCGCCGGTGAAGACTTATCGCGAGCAGGCCCGCTCCCACAATGGACCGGGAAGCGCAAATCTACTGTGGGAGCGAGCCTGCTCGCGATAAGGCCTTCAGGCTGAAGAAAATCCCAGCGGTTATTTTTTCTTCAGGCACTCACTCATGAACGCTTTACGCGCATCGCCTTTCAGCGCTTGGGTCGCGGCCGTGGCGTTGCAGGTTTTCATGCGTTCCTGCGGGGTACTCGCAGCGGCCGGGGTGGCTTTGAGACAGTTGCTCATGAAAGCTTTGCGCTCGTCGCCCTTGAGGGCCTTGGCGGTAGCGTCGGCATTGCAGGTGGTCATCTTGTTCTGTTGGGCCGTGGCGGCGAAGCCCTGGGAACACAACAGCAAACCGATCATCAACAAAGGGGCACGCAGCATCTTCATGATGTTTTCTCCTGGCTGCCGCACGATGGGTACGGCGATGAGATGCAGTGTAGACAACGCCTGTTACACCTTCATCTGCGCGAATTTCGGTGCCTGATCTACCGCCATCGCGAGCAGGCTCGCTCCCACAGTTGACTGAGTTTCTTCAGAAAGAATGCGATCAACTGTGGGAGCGGGCTTGCTCGCGAAGAACGATAACGCGGTCCGACTGGCTACACCCCGGCAGCCTTCAACCGCTGCGCATGCTCGACGAACAAACGAACCGGCTCGGCGCCCCTGCCCACCAGTCCCAGCGACTGGTTGACGATATCGAAGTGATCCAGCGGATAGTCATCGCCGATCACCGTGCCCAAGTGCGAGCTGTAGCGCCCGACCATGCCGTCGCATTGCCCGGCCTCACGCACGAAGGTGCGGGCGAACAGCCGGCAACTGCGGTGGGTGCCATCAAACAGGTTACGTCCCTTGTCGGTCTTGCCTGGCTGCAAGGTCCCGGACCAGGAGTAATAACGCACACCACTGACCACTTCCGGTCCGTTCCCGCCCCACGTTTCTGGCAGGCCCTGGGGATATTGCTGGTTGAACAGGGCCACGCCTGCGGTAGTGAGAGAGCCGTGGGACGCCTGGATATCCACCGGCAACCTGGGCCCGCGATAACCGGTTTCCAGCAGGCTCATCAGGGCGCCGATCAACCGAAGCAAGGCACTGAGCAAGCGGCCCTTGGCGCTGTTGGCCGGGTAATGGGTCTGCAGGTAATCAGCCAGTTCGGAACCATGGTTGGTGCCGGCCACCGAGGTGACCGATGCCACCAGGTCCGGGCGCTTGGCCGCCGCGTAACGTGCCGTGAGGGCGCCCTGGCTATGGCCGATCAGGTTGACTTTCTGTGCACCGGTTTGCTTGAGGATCTCCTCGATCCGCCCCAGCAACTGCTCGCCGCGTACCTCGGATGAGTGCAGCGGCGACACCTGCACAGCAATCACCGTTGCCCCTCCCCGGCGCAGCGCCGAAACGATCCCATACCAATACGGATACAGCACCAGACGAATGAACCCGAGCATTCCGGGGACCAGCACCAGCGGGTAACGAGTGGCGCACTGTTGTGACATGGCGACATCCTTGATCAATAGGTGGTCAGCATCGGTATCGATGATGACCAGTCTATGACACCCGCGCCATCAGAACGTCTGCGCCAACCCCAGCAGGCGTTGCTCAGCCTCGGCGCAGGACTGGGCGAAACTGCGCTCGGCCGACTCCTCGCCTTCGGCGGCAACCACCGTCACCTCGGTGATACCGATAAAGCCCAGCACAGTGCGCAGCAGCGTGTCGGCGTGGTTCATCCCTTCAAGCTGTCCACCGGGCCCGAAACCGAAATCGCCACGACTGGTCACGATCAGCGCTTTCTTGCCCAACACCAGCGGCTCGTACTGCGACACACCGTTATCCAGGCTGTGATTGAACGTCAGCCCGATCCGCACAATCTGGTCGATCCACGCTTTCACGCCGCTGGGCACGCTGAAGTTGTGCATGGGCGCGGAGATGACCAACCGATCATGGGCCTGCAGTTCCGTCACCAATGCATCACTGAGTGCCAGATCCGCCTGCATGGTCAACGGTCGGGCTTGCGGTTCGGGGTAGAACGCCGCCGCGATGAATGCTTCGTTGACCGGAGGAATCACAGTGCGCCCCACTTCGCGACGGGTCAGTTGGCCATGCGGATGGGCCGCCTGCCAGGCCGAGACAAAACGCTCGGTCAGGCGTCGGGAGTGAGAGCGCTCACCACGAGGGCTGCCGTGCACGACAAGAATTTTGCTCATCTGAATCTCCTTGGATTGCGACTAGAATCAATAGATCTTTTCGGCTTGCAGCTTGATGTCGAACGCTGCGGCCGGGCAAATGAGTGCTCGTCACGCTAGATGAGATAAATTCATTCATCGCAATTCAGGAGATCAGCAATGTTTGCCACGCTGCCCCTCAACGCACTGCGCGTCTTTGAGTCTGCCGCGCGACTGCTCAGCTTCAAGGCAGCGGCGGCGGAACTGTCGGTGACGCCCACGGCGGTCTCCCATCAGATTCGCGCCCTGGAAACTTGGCTGGGCCTGCAACTGTTCGAACGGCTGCCGCGCCAGGTGCGGCTCACCGACGGCGGCCAACGCTTGTTCCACAGCCTGCACGGGGCCCTGCTGGAAGTGGCGCAAAGCGTCGACACCCTGCGTCCGCAACGCACCAACACTCACCTGACCCTTTCCACCACCGCAGCGTTTGCCAGCCTGTGGCTGGTGCCGCGCCTGGGCCGGTTTTATGCACGTCACCCGAATATCAACGTGCGCCTGGACACCCATTGCGAAGTGGTCGATTTGCATCAGGACGCCAGTGTCGATCTGGTGGTGCGCTACAGCCTGGACAGTTACACGAACCTGTATGGCTTGTGTCTTTTCGATGAAAACTTCGGCGTGTATGGCTCGCCGGAGCAAGTGGCCCTGGCCGCGCAGAGGCCGCCCACGCTGATCAGCGTGCGCTGGCACAACGCCAAACTGTATGCCCATGGCTGGGAGGCCTGGTGCGCCCAGGCCGGCGAAACCTGGCTGGCCCAGCAACCTTGCGTACGCGAGTACGACGAGGAGCATTACGCCCTGCAAGCGGCAATCGCCGGACAAGGCCTGGTACTGGCGAGCAATATCCTGGCTTCTGAAAGCGTCGCCAGCGGCCTGTTGGTGGCTTATCGGCCGCAGATCCAGGTCAACGGCGCCGGCTACAGCGCCCTGTGCGTTCCGGGCCGTGAACGCCATCCGCCGGTGCGGGCATTCTTCCAGTGGCTGGAACAAGAGGCGCGGCAATCCGCTCATGCACTGAAAAACTCAGTAAAACTTTTCGAGGATCGCGTCACTCAGATTTAGAGCGATCACGCCTGCAGAGCGTGACGCCCTACCGGATCAGCCTCCAGGAGAACGAGATGAGCGACATGCACCTATCCGATGTAACCACCCTGCGCGAACGGGCGCGGCAGAACGTGCAGAACGGCGCCGTGACCGAGGGTTATAGCGCTGATCGACAGGAAGTCATTCGCCTGCTCAACGAAGCGCTGGCCACGGAACTGGTGTGCGTGCTGCGCTACAAGCGCCACTACTTCATGGCCACCGGCCTCAAGGCCAGCGTGGCGGCCAGCGAGTTCCTCGAACACGCAAACCAGGAAGCCGAACACGCCGACAAGCTCGCTGAGCGCATTGTGCAGTTGGGCGGCGAGCCGGAGTTCAACCCCGACCTGTTGACGCGCAACTCCCACGCCCAGTACGTGGCGGGCAACACCCTCAAGGAAATGGTCTACGAAGACCTGGTCGCCGAACGGATCGCCATCGACAGCTACCGGGAAATCATCCAGTACATCGGTGAAAAAGACCCGACGACCCGGCGAATCTTCGAAGACATCCTGGCTCAGGAAGAAGAGCATGCCGATGACATGGCCGACATTCTGGCCGACTTGTAACACCCTCACAGGCCTCTTCGCGAGCAAGCCCGCTCCCACACTTGACCGCATTCATTCTGAAGAAACCCGGTCAAAATGTGGGAGCGGGCTTGCTCGCGAAGGGGCCCTAAGCCTCATCACAACAATCCATCGGCTAGCGGGTTGGCTTGACCGTCACCGGCGCCTTGCCGGCCTTCATCTGTTCCAGCAATGGCGCGCACTGGTTCGGCTCACCACCGCTGGGCGCAACCAGGGCCAACAACCCGGCCGCCGGCGCGGCAATGACGCCCAGCGCCACCATCCCGGCCCCACGCAGTATCAACGGCACGGCCTTGACGCCCGCCGCGGGCTTGGCGAAGGTGCCTCGCACGTACAAGGGCGAGCGCAGGGAAATCAAGCGCCAGCCCTTGGACTCCGGCGTAATGGTCAGGTCCAGTTGTTCGGTGGCCATGTTCGCCGTGCCATCGACGTAAATGATCGCGTTCGCGGTGTCGAACACGAACAGGCGGGTGGTCGCCAGGCCGGCCTTGATATCGAAGTCCGCCGCCGCGCAGTTGATCTTCACTTCCTCGTCGCCAAAGATTTTCCCCACCACGTAGTTGCCGACGTTCAGCCCTGCCAGTTCCATCAGCTCCCGACTGATGGCGCCGTCATTGATGAGCATTTTCAAAGTACCGTTGGAGGTGCCCAGCAACGCCGCCACCGAATTGCCACGGCCGGTGATATCGGCATCACCGTTCAGTTCGCCGAAGCTGGTTTCCATCGGCGCGAAACCGGGGAATAACTGTTTGAGCTTGAAACCCCGCGCCGTCAGCTTCGCCTGGCCTTCAAGGGGCCGGGTGCGGCCGTTGAGGCGGATCTGCGCATCGAGCCGGCCACCGGCCACACCGAAGCGCAGGGGTTCGAGGCTTAGTTGGCCGTCGTTGAGCAGCAGATGCGTGTAAAGGTCAGTGAAGGGTAACTGCTCACTGTGGACGATGCGCTTGCCGGTGAACTCCACGTCGGCGTCCATTACGCCCCAGCGCTCGGTACGAAATTCTTCCACGGGCAGTACTTTGTCGGACGGCTGTTTGCTCGCCCCACCCCGGGCCTTTTGTTCAGCGTTGGAATCGGCTCCGATCAGGGGTGCCAGGTCGCTGAACAACAGTTGATTGGACACCAGCGCGCCACTGAGTTTTGGCCGCGGCAGGCTGGCAACATAGGCCAGGTCACCGTGGATATCGCTATCGCCGATCTTGCCGTTGAAGGCTTCATAACGAAACAGTGCCCCGCCGGGCTCGTGGAGCTTGGCGATCAGGCGGCCATCGGTGGAATACGGCGGCGAATCCGGCAAGGTCACGCCGGTCAGCGGGTAAAGATTGGCCAGGCTGCTACCGGCCAGTTTCAAGCGCAGATCCAGCGCGCCCAGGTTCATCGGGTCGGTCAGCGTGCCGGCCAGTTCGACACGGGTATCGCCGACTTTCGCCTGGGCCTGCAACGGAAAAGGTTGCGACGCATCCTGTAGCGCCAACAAGCCACCGACCTTGCCGGAGCCTGCCAGGCTCTGTCCGTGGTACTGGCCGTTGACCTTGAAGGCAAACGCATAATCCTGGGGCGCCGCGCCTGCGTCCCGGGCTTTTTTCGCAGTCTTGTCACCGACGATATCGCTGAACGGGATGGGTTTGCCCAACGGGTCAATCAGCAGGTCCAACCGGGTTTTCAGCGTCTGGTCGTCAAGGGTGACGTGGCCCTTGTCGAAGCCGATGGTGCCGACGTCCACCACCCAGCTGGACGGTTCGGCGTCCGGGTCTTTCGGATCGAACTCAAACGTCCAGTTGGCACGGCCATCGGCCAGGCGTTGCAGGTTGGCGTCGGGCTCGGTCAGGTCGATGCGGGGAATCGCTACTCGCTGCGCCAGCAAGGCCAGGGGCGAGATGCGCAATTCGACGCGCTTGAGCGTGACCATTTGCGCGGTTTTCGACCAGTCCGGGTTGCCCAGGCTCAAGTCTTCGGCCACCACATGGGGCCACGGCACCCAGGCCCGCCAGCCGCCCTCCTCCGGTTCGCGCTGCCAGACCACCGCCAGGTTGCCATTGATGGCGAACGGGCGATGCAACTCCTCGGAAACCTTGGCGTTGAGCGGCGGCTTGATCCGGTTCCAATCAAAGAACGCGATGACCAGCACCAGCACGGCCAGCAGGACAACAAGGCTGGCGAAGGTCCAGGCGAGGATTTTTGAGGTGCGCGTCATGCACAAGGCTCCTGATGACAAGTCTGCGTCCGGACAAGCGACGCCTTGGAAGCACGAACCTGTAATCGGCTCGTTGTGAAGAGTAGGACTGGCGAAACAGCCAACAGGTTTAACTCTATGGGCGATGAACGGCACAAAAAACTCGAAAAACCTGACCGAACCGCCAGCTACGTGTTACCGACCCCGCACTTTTGCGAGGCGTGATTGGGTACAAAATACCCACTGCGGTGCAAAACATCGCCTCGGAAACACCCGTTCTAGAGCCTTCCGGCCAAACAATCAATTCCGTTGATTATTACCATTGCGTTTATGAACTTTTATATCGACTTATCGAGAGTAGCATTGCCTCCGTACCCACTTTATCGCCCCCCCAAGGAGCAATGATCATGAAACGCCAATTACTGATGAGCCTCACCCTTTCAATGCTGGCCTCGACCGCTTTCGCACTGCCAGCCTCCGAACAAGCCACGCCACAGATCAAGGACAGCCGCTCGGTCTATAGCCAGACCGTTGCTGATGATGGCTACGACCAGACCCGTCAAGGTAAGGAACTGGCTGAAGGCGGTTACGAGCGTACCCCTCAGGGTCAGGCAGTCGCTGAAGGTGGCTACGAACGCACCCCTCAGGGCCAGGCAGTCGCTGAAGGTGGCTACGAACGCACCCCTCAGGGTCAGGAAGTAGCTGAAGATGGTTACGAACGTACCCCTCAGGGCCAGGCAGTTGCTGAAGGTGGCTACGAGCGTACCCCTCAGGGTCAGGAAGTAGCTGAAGGTGGCCGTGACCGCCTGGAAGAAAAAGGCCTGGTTGAAGGTGGCTACGAGCGCACCCCACAGGGCGCCATTGCCGAAGGTGGTGGTGACCGTGTAATCGAACGCAACAGCGCCTTGAGCTGAGCCCATGGTGGCCTGGAAAAAAGCCCGATTCCTGCAATCGGGCTTTTACTTTCCGAGAACCTCGTTTCCCCGCTAGATCCCCTCTACCGTTCGACGTCGGCAAAGCCGATTTGCTAGAGTGCATCGCTTCCGTGAATCAGAAGTCAGCCCTGCGATGCTGCCCCGCGCCGAACAGAAACAACAGACCCGAAATGCCTTGATGGATGCAGCCCGTCATTTGATGGAGTGCGGCCGAGGGTTCGGCAGCCTGAGCCTGCGGGAAGTCGCCAGGACCGCCGGCATCGTCCCCACCGGGTTCTACCGGCATTTCGACGACATGGACCAACTGGGCCTGGCACTGGTCAGCGAAGTCGGCCAGACCTTTCGCGAGACCATCCGGCTGGTGCGCCACAACGAATTCGTCATGGGCGGCATCATTGATGCCTCGGTGCGGATTTTTCTCGACGTGGTGCAGGCCAACCGTTCGCAATTCCTGTTTTTGGCCCGTGAGCAATACGGCGGCTCGCTGCCCGTGCGCAAGGCCATCGCCTGTCTGCGTGAAGGCATCAGCTCGGACCTGGCCGCCGACCTGGCATTGATGCCCAAGTTGCAGCACCTGGACCTTGCCGCATTGAGCGTAATGGCCGACCTCATCGTCAAAAGCGTGTTTGCCACCCTGCCTGACATCATCGACCCGCCCGCTCACGCTCTCCCCGAACACCTCACGCCCCAGGCGAAGATTACCCAGCAACTGCGGTTCATCTTTATTGGTCTCAAACATTGGCAAGGGCTGGGCAGTACCGAGTAGCCGCCGAGATGTTTCCTTTGTGGGAGCGAGCCTGCTCGCGATAGCGGTGGGTCAGTCAACATTGATTCCACCGATGCACCGCAATCGCGAGCGGCGCGCTCCCACAGTATTTCGCGCAAGCTGCAAAATGGTGCGCGACACCAGCAAGCGCACCATAACGGCACGCAATCCGAACCATCCTGAAACGCCACCCCAGCTATTTCCTACATCTCCTTCT
Organism: Pseudomonas hefeiensis; assembly: GCF_030687835.1. Classification (NCBI taxonomy): domain Bacteria; kingdom Pseudomonadati; phylum Pseudomonadota; class Gammaproteobacteria; order Pseudomonadales; family Pseudomonadaceae; genus Pseudomonas; species Pseudomonas hefeiensis. The sequence goes on along the minus strand of NZ_CP117449.1, from coordinate 708,948 downwards.
ATTGGCAAGCCCCTTGCTCTAAACACAGCACCGTTCATTGCTGGAAGCCTTCCGATGCTGGTGATTCATCGCAGAATCGACACTCAACCCCGCTGGGACGCCGAGCTGCACCTGACCTTCGAGGCCCGCAGCAAAAGCCGTCTGCGCTGTTTCAGTGCCGAAGGTGAGGACGTGGGTCTGTTTTTGGAGCGAGGCCAGCCGCCGCTCTACGATGGCGAATGCCTGCAAGCTGAAGACGGGCGCATCGTGCGCGTCTGCGCCCTCCCCGAACAATTGCTGCATGTCACCTGCGCCAATGCATTTGAACTGACCCGTGCGGCCTATCACCTGGGCAATCGCCATGTTGCCCTGCAAGTGGGCGATGGCTGGCTGCGCCTGCTGGACGACTACGTGCTCAAGGCGATGCTCGAACAACTGGGTGCCAGCGCCGAAAACATTGAGGCGCCGTTCCAACCGGAACACGGCGCGTATGGCGGCGGCCATCATCACTCCCGACACGGCGACGAAGATTTCAACTACGCGCCACGCCTGCATCAGTTCGGCGTACGCACATGAATCCGGCGTGGGCGCTGCTGCGTCTGGCCAGCCCGCAATTGCCGATCGGCGGTTACAGCTATTCCCAGGGACTGGAGATGGCGGTGGATAACGGCCAGATCAAAACCTGCGACGAGGCCCGTCGCTGGATCAGCGATCAGTTGCTGTTGAACCTGGCACGCTTCGAGGCGCCTTTGCTGCTGGCCCACTGCACCGCCGCCGCGGCCGACGACTGGGACACCTTGCGGCAACACTGCGAAGAACACCGCGCCAGCCGGGAAACCCGTGAGCTGCATCAGGAAAGTCGGCAGATGGGCTATTCGTTGCAGCAGTTGTTGGGCGGCCTGCCAGAACTCGATACCGCGGCACGGAGTTTTTTTGAACAACGTACCGAACCGCACCTGGCCCTGGGCTGGGCCTTGGCCGCCCGTGCCTGGCACATCAGCCCTCAGGACGCTCTTGCTGCCTGGTTATGGAGTTGGCTGGAAAACCAGTTGGCGGTGCTGATGAAGACCCTGCCCCTGGGCCAGCAAGCCGCCCAGCGCCTGACCAGCGAACTGCTGCCGCTGCTGCAACAGGCCCAGCACGACGCCTCAAACATCGATCCCGACCACTACGGCAGCGCCGCGTTTGGCCTGTCCCTGGCGAGCATGGCCCATGAGCGCCAGTACAGCCGCCTGTTCCGTTCCTAGGAGACCCTCATGAACACACAACCTCTGCGCGTCGGTATCGGCGGCCCGGTGGGTTCCGGCAAAACCGCACTGACCCTGGCCCTGTGCCTGGCTCTACGTGAACGCTACAACCTGGCGGTGGTCACCAACGACATCTACACCCGCGAAGATGCCGACTTTCTGGTGCGCAACGAAGCCCTGGCGCCAGAGCGGATCATCGGTGTGGAAACCGGCGGTTGCCCGCACACGGCGATTCGCGAAGACGCCTCGATCAACCTTGAGGCCGTGGATCAATTGAACCGGCGGTTTCCGGGGCTGGATCTGATCCTGGTGGAATCGGGTGGCGACAACCTTTCGGCGACCTTCAGCCCGGAGCTGTCGGACCTGACCATTTACGTGATCGATGTCTCGGCCGGCGACAAGCTGCCGCGCAAAGGCGGGCCGGGCATCTGTAAATCCGACCTGCTGGTGATCAACAAGATCGACCTGGCGCCACTGGTGGGAGCGTCCCTGGAAATGATGGACAGCGACACCCAACGGATGCGCAACGGCAAGCCGTTCGTGTTCAGCAACCAGAAAACCGGCCAGGGCCTGGAGCAGATCATCGCCTTCATCGAACGCCAGGGCTTGCTGACCGCCGCCTGACTTTCAACTTCAACTGTTCACACCTTCAACAAGGAAGCTTATCCATGACATTCAAACGCCTGCTTGGCGCCCTCGCCCTGTTGCTGACTCCGGCCTTGGCCTTCGCCCACCCCGGCCACGGCGATAACGGCCTGATGGCCGGCCTCGGTCACCCCATCGGCGGGCTCGATCATCTGCTGGCGATGTTGGCGGTCGGCTTGTGGGCCGCCCAACAACAAGGCGCGGCGCGCTGGGCGCTGCCGTGCACCTTCGTCGCCAGCATGCTGATCGGCGGTTTGCTCGGCTTTGAAGGCCTGGACCTGCCCGCACTGGAAAGCGCAATTGCCGCCTCGGTGCTGGCCTTGGGCCTGGCAGTGGCGCTGGCGGTGCGCCCGCCGCTGAGCCTGGCGATTGGCGCGACGGCGGTGTTTGCGCTGTTCCATGGCGTGGCCCATGGTCTGGAACTGCCGGACATGACCAGTCCCTGGGCTTACGCGGCCGGTTTTGTCGCGGCGACGGCGGCGTTGCATGGCGCTGGCTACGCCGTGGTTCGCGTCTTGCCGCGAGCGGCCGCGCCACTGGTGCGTCTGGCCGGAGCAGGTTCGGCGGCGGCTGGGGTGTGGTTGTTGGCGGGTTGATTTCATCGGCGCCGTCAAGGGCCCCTTCGCGAGCAAGCCCGCTCCCACGCAGGTACGGTGTACACCGATCAACTGTGGGAGCGAGCCTGCTCGCGATGACGGACTGGAGGGCCCCGCCTCTCTCGAACTTGCCACTCTGCTACCATGTCGCGCAATCACCCTCCAGCCGTGACGACGTCCGCCAATGCCCGATGCTTCCCGCCCCGCTCCTGCGCCTGAACTGACTGCCCTGTTCGCCACGGTACGCCAGCACTTTCACGACGTGATCGTGCCGATGTGGCAAGGCCCGGGATGGAATGCCGAGCTGGCGCTGCCCTATGAATCTCTCGATACCCGGCACAAGCCGCTCGCGCCCCAGCGCTACCGGGCCATGGCCTGTGCGCGGCAGTTGTATGTGTTCGCCAGCCTGATCGGCGAAGTACCACAGGCCGAAGAACGGGCTGGCGCACTGTTCCGCTCGCTGCAGCGGCACTTCCATGATGGCGAACATGGCGGCTGGTTCTACAGCATTGACCCCCAAGGTGTACCGCTGGACACCGGCAAAGATCTCTACACCCACGCTTTCATCCTGTTTGCCTGCGCCCATTACTGGAGCAAGGTTCGCGAACCGCTGGTGGAGTCGGTGCTCAACGCAGCCCTGGAAGTCATCACCCGGCGCTTTGCGACCGGAGACGGTCTTTACGAGGCCAGCCTGGGACGCGATTGGTCGACACGCGAGTCCGGCCCGTTGCAAAACCCGCTGATGCACCTGGCCGAAGCCTTCCTCGCCACCCTCTCGGTTCGCGACGACGTCAACGTGCGTCAGGCATTGCTGGCCCTGTGCGATGCCATGTTCAAGCACTTCATTGACCCGCAGCAGCGCGTCATGATGGAGAAACCGGTGAAGGCTGTGGATAACTGGTTTGAGCCAGGCCATCAGTTCGAGTGGTATTACTTGCTGGCCTCATCGCCCATGTTGCGCGGCAGCAAGCTGCACACAGCCCTTGAGAGCAGCTTCAGCCGTACCGAACAGCAGGGCGTGAGCCCGCAATCCGGCGCGGTGTGCGCCATGCTGAGCCTGGGAGCACAGGTTGCGCCGCGGGACGCCACCCAGCGCATCTGGGCCCAGGCCGAGTATCTGCGCGCGTTGACCCTGCGCCCCGAAAGCCAGACGTTGCTGCGCCAGTTGCAGGCGTTGCAGCAACACTTCCTGCACCCCGAAGGCTGGCATGAATGCCTGGACGCTGACGGCACTGTCAGCCGCCAGGACATGCCCTCCACCACGCCGTATCACCTGCTGACCTGCTATCGCGGGTTGGCTGATTATCTGGGCTGACCGGTAAATCGCTGTCGCGGGCAAGCCTTGCTCCCACAGGGATTTGACCGACCTTGTCCCCCATGGATGAGTCAACTCTGTGGGAGCAAGGCTTGTCCCCCATAGATGATTCAACTCTGTGGGAGCAAGGCTTGCCCGCGATGAACGATAACGCGGTCTTACGCCTTGTTGCGCTCGATGGCAAACCCGGCCCAAGTTTGGCTCACCGGCATCAGCTCCAGGCTGTTGATGTTGATGTGGGCCGGTGTGTTGAGCACCCAGAAAATGGTGTCGGCGATATCCTGCGGCTGGATCGGCTCAGCCCCGGCATAGGTCGCGTTGTAGCGCTCCTGATCACCGGCAAAGCGCACCAGGGAAAACTCGCTCTCGCACAGGCCTGGCTCGATGTTGCTCACCCGCACGCCTGTACCTTGCAGATCGCAACGCAGGTTCAGGGAGAACTGTTTGACGAACGCCTTACTCGCCCCGTACACGTGGCTGCCAGGGTATGGATAGTTGCCGGCGATGGATCCCAGGTTGACGATCCCGGCACCACGGCCATGGGCGATCAGCCGCGGCAACAGCAGACGGGTGCTGTAGATCAAGCCTTTCACGTTGGTATCGACCATCGTGTCCCAGTCATCAAGGTCGCACTTGGGCGCAGGATCAACGCCCAGGGCCAGGCCAGCGTTGTTGATCAACCCCCGCAACTTGGCGAAGGACGGCGGCAGGTTGGCGATGGCCTCTTCCATGGCTTTGCGATCACGCACGTCAAGCACCAGACCATGCACTTCGGTCTGCTTCGACAGCTCGGCACACAGGGCATTGAGGCGTTCTTCACGACGACCGGTCAGCACCAGTTTCCAGCCTGCCTCGGCAAAACGACGGGCACAGGCTTCACCGAAACCGGACGTTGCGCCGGTAATAAACAGGGTGTTGGACATCGTGTTCTCCTTGGGGCTCAAACAGCCAATGGATGGAAATCGACCCCCAGCATGCCCGGCCTGGCACGGTAGGGGCAAGACTTCTGGAGACGAGGTTCCACCCAAAGATTGCTCATAAAACAACCAAACGGCTCCAGGCCTTATGAAACAAGGGCCACAGCCGGTTGCCCGCACCTTATCCACAGGCAGGTCCACAGCAATCGGGGGCAAGTGCAAATTCTACAAGCCGCTGTGCATAAGGCTTTGCGAAGGGTTTGGAAAATTTTTTCCCTTGACCCTGGAATGCCGGTTGTGCAGATCGACTTATCTGCTATAAGCCGATGGTAAAAACAACGATGGCTTCAAGCCAGTAAACTCGGCCCTCAGCGCGGTCTTTCCAGAGTTTAATCACAGACTTATCCACAGGCTTGCGCACAGATTTTCAAACCTTTTGCGGTACTCATAAAAGTGTTGACAACCATCGCTCGCGCTTGACCAAAAAACCCTGATCAAAAAACAACCACAGGCTTGAAAGCCACGTATCTAGAGGCTTACAGCCAGCTACTCCCACGTTACCCACAGCCGGTTCCACAGCAAACGGGGACAAGTCAAAACCGTGACAAAACAACTGTTTGCGGCGACTTTATGTCGCGGTTTCGCAGGGGCTCAGGATTGTTGTCCACAATTGCCACCGACACCCGAAAATCTTCATGTGGGAGCGGGCTTGCTCGCGAAAGCGGCGTGTCAGTCGACATCAATATGTCTGATCTACCGCCTTCGCGAGCAAGCCCGCTCCCACAGGGGATCTGTGGCGGGCACAGGAGATAAAAAAACCGGCGATCTCTCGCCGGTTTTTTCATGGCTGGTTCGTGTCAATGCCCGCCCAGATACGCGTTGCGCACCTCTTCATTGACCAGCAGTTCCTTGCCTGTGCCGGTCAGGCGGATTTCACCGTTGACCATTACATAGGCCCGGTCCGACAGCCTGAGGGCATGATTGGCGTTCTGCTCCACCAGAAAGATCGTCATGCCAGTGGACGCCAGTTCACGCAAAGTGGCGAAAATCTGTTTCACCACGATCGGCGCCAGCCCCAGGCTGGGTTCATCGAGCAGCAACAACTTGGGCCGGCTCATCAGCGCCCGGGCGATGGCGAGCATCTGCTGCTCGCCGCCGGACATGGTCATGGCCCGCTGGTTGCGCCGCTCCTTGAGTCGCGGAAACAGCTCGAACATGCGCTGCATGTCCTCGCTGGCGTGCTTGTCACCGATGGGAATGGTGCCCATCAACAGGTTTTCCTCAACCGTCATGTCAGGGAATACCCGCCGCCCTTCCGGCGATTGGGCGATGCCGTTGGAAGCAATGTAGTGGGACGATTTATGCGTGATGTCCACGCCCTGATAGATAATCTGCCCACTCGCCGCCCGCGGCTGGCCGAAGATCGACATCAGCAACGTGGACTTGCCGGCACCGTTGGAGCCAATCAGGCTGACGGTTTCGCCTTCCCCAATGTGCATCGAGACTTTTTTCAGGGCCTGGATCGGCCCGTAGAATACGTCCAGCTCCTTGAGTTCGAGGATAGGTCCACTCATACCAGCTCCTCTTCATCGGCACCCAGGTAGGCCGCGATCACCTTCGGATCGTTGCGAATCGCCTCGGGACCGCCCTCGGCGATCACGTTGCCGTGGTCCAGCACCACGATGTGGTCGGAAATGCTCATTACCATGCCCATGTCGTGTTCGATCAGCACCACGGTCAGATCGTGCTCGTCGCGCAGCAGCCGGATCATCGCGCTCAGCGCTTCGGTTTCCTGAGGGTTGAGGCCGGCGGCCGGTTCGTCGAGGCAGATGATCTGCGGACGAGTGCACATGGCACGGGCAATTTCCAGGCGCCGTTGCTGGCCGTAGGAAAGCTCACCCGCCAGCCGGTTCGCGCAATCCACCAGGTTCACCACTTCCAGCCAGTAAAAGGCATGGTCCAGGGCATCGCTTTCTGCCTGACGGTACCCCTTGGTGTTGAGCACGCCCGCCACCAGACTTCGATTGACCCACATGTGCTGGGCCACTAACAGGTTCTCCAGCACGGACATTTCCTTGAACAAGCGAATGTTCTGGAAGGTCCGCGCCAGACCTGCGCGGTTCACCAGGTGGGTGCCGCCGAACATCTTGTAGAACACCCGGCTGGCGAAGGTTTTGGGGGACACGAAGTCGGTGGGACGAAACGGTTCGCCCAACAGTTTGATGACATCGGTCCGTTCGCCGCGCACGTTGAGCTCGATTTTGCCGCCTGTGGCCTTGTAGAAACCGGTCAGGCAGTTGAACACCGTGGTCTTGCCCGCACCGTTGGGGCCGATCAGGGCGAAGATCGAGTTGCGCTTGACTTGCAGGCTGACGTCGCTGAGGGCCTTGATCCCACCAAACTGCATCATCAGATTTTCAACGCTAAGCACTACTTCGCTCATGGCGCTACTCCCTTACGCGGCGTCACCCCGGTACGACTGATGCGAATCAGGCCGCGAGGGCGCCAGATCATCATCAACACCATCAGCACGCCGAACAGCAGCACCCGGTATTCCGAGAAGCTGCGCAGCAACTCCGGCGCCACGGTGAGGACAAATGCGGCGATGACCACGCCCACTGTCGACCCCATGCCGCCCAATACCACGATCGCCAGAATCAGCGCCGACTCGAAGAAGGTGAACGACGACGGGTTGACGAAGCCCTGGTAACTGGCGAAGAACACGCCTGCCAGACCCGCTGTGGAAGCACCAATGGTGAACGCCGAGAGCTTGACCAGCACATGGTTCAGGCCCATGGAGCGACAGGCGATCTCGTCTTCGCGCAAGGCTTCCCAGGCGCGACCGACCGGCATGCGGGTCAGGCGATGTTTGACATAGAGCACCAGCAGCACGGTGATGAACAGCACGATGTAGATGAACAGGAATTTGACGTTAGGGTTGTAGGCCATGCCGAAGAACTCGTGGAACGGCACCCCGCCCTCCTTCGCTCGCCGGCCGAACTCCAGGCCGAAGAAGGTCGGCGACGGCACCGGCATGCCGTTCGGCCCGCCGGTAAACGATAGCCAGTTGTTGAGCACCAGCCGGATGATCTCGCCAAACCCCAGGGTCACGATGGCCAGGTAGTCACCGTGCATTCGCAACACCGGGAATCCTAATATGCACCCGGCCATCGCCGCCGCAATCGCCGCCAGCGGCAGCACCGTCCAGAACCCCAGCCCCAGGTATTGGTAACCCAGCGCCAGGCCATAGGCGCCGATGGCATAGAACGCCACGTAACCCAGGTCGAGCAGCCCGGCCAGGCCGACCACGATGTTCAGGCCCAGGCCCAGCAATACATAAATCAGCCCGAGGATGACCACCGTAAGCACGTATTTGTTGGCAAAAAACGGGAACACGATGGCGATCACGATCAGCGCCGGGATGATCCAGCGCAGACGCGATTTGTAGTCCGGGGGCAGCACATGCACGCCGGAGCTGGTGCTTTCGAAACCCTGGAGAATCTTCAGTCCCTTGGGGGTTTGCAGAAACAGGCTCAAGGCAAAGCGCCCGACCATCACGATCGCCACCAGCCAGCCCACGCGAGCCGGTTGCAGGTTGAAGCTGTAGCCGTCGAGCACTACGCCGACAATCGGCCCGAACACGATCAGCGAGATCAGGCCGGCCAGGATCGCGTCGATGACGCTCTTTTTGATATCAATCGGTTTATTGGCAGCAGACATACTTATACCTTCGCCACGTGTGGGCGACCCAACAGGCCTTGGGGACGGAAAATCAGAATCAGCACCAGCAGCGAGAAACTGAACACGTCTTTGTAGTCCGAGTTGATCAGACCGGCGAACAGCGACTCGGAGATACCGAGAATGATCCCGCCCAACATCGCCCCAGGCAGGGAACCGATGCCGCCGAGTACCGCTGCGGTGAACGCCTTGATGCCGATGATGAAGCCGGCATAGAAGTCGAACGTGCCGTAGTTCATGGTGATCAGCACACCGGCCAGGGCCGCCATGGCCGCACCGATGATGAACACGTAGGAAATCACCCGGTCGGTGTTGATCCCGAGGATGGAGGCCATCTTGCGGTCTTGCTGGGTGGCGCGGCACATGCGGCCGAGCTTGGTGTACTTGATGATGTAGGTCAGCAAGGCCATCCCGGCGAATGCGGCGATCAGGATGAATATCTTGGTGTAGGTGAGCTGGACGAAGCCGCTGCCGATGTCCACGCGCATGGCGCCTTCGAGCAACGTGGGCACGCCCTGTTGGCGAGCGCCCTGACTGATCTGGGCATAGTTCTGCAGGATCAGCGAGATGCCGATGGCACTGATCAGCGGTGCCAGGCGAGTGGAGTTACGCAGGGGTTTGTAGGCGACGCGTTCGATCACCCAGCCATAGACGCCGGTCACCACCACGGTGAACACCAGCGTGCCGAGAATCATGAGGGGGAAGGATTCGATACCGAACCAGGCCAGCAGAGCCAGACTGATCGCCGCGAGGTACGCAGAGATCATGTAAACCTCGCCGTGGGCGAAGTTGATCATGCCGATGATGCCGTAGACCATTGTGTAGCCGATGGCGATCAGACCATAGACCGACCCGAGGGTCAGGCCATTGATCAGTTGCTGCAGGAAAATACCATCCATAACGCAATCTCACGCATTTGAGAGACTGCAAGCACACCGCTGCGACGGACCGGGGTTCAGCCGCCGACGCTGCACGATGTGCGCGCAGCTCTCGGAAGAAAAGACAGGTACTGCATGGACACGGGTAAATCGCCCGGCACCTGGGACGCCGGGCGATTCAGCCGTTCATGTCACTTCTGTTTTTCCAGCTGATGGTATTTGCCGTCTTTGTCCCACTGGTAAACCACGTAGTCGGAGACTTTCAGGTCACCCTTGGAATCCCACTCCTTCTTGCCCATCACGGTCTGGACCGGATTGGCCTTGAGCCATTCAGCCGCGGCTTCGCCGTCGTTTTTCCCGGCACCGTTGAAACCGGCAGCCAGGGCCTGGATCGAGGCGTAAGCGTACAGGGTGTAGCCTTCAGGCTCGGTGCCCTTGGCACGGAACGCGTCCACCACGGCCTTGCTGTCTGGCAGCAGGCGCGGGTCGGCGCCGAAGGTCATGTATACGCCGTCGACGAATTGCGGGCCGCCAGCGGTGGTGACCAGTTCGTCGGTGACGATGCCGTCATCGGACATGAATTTCACGTCCTTGAGGCCTTGCTCACGCAACTGGCGGACCAGAGGGCCGGCTTCCGGGTGCAGACCGCCGAAGTAGACCACGTCGGCACCGGCCGCACGGATCTTGGTGACCACGGCGCTGAAGTCTTTCTCGCCACGGGTCAGGCCTTCGTACAGCACCGGCTCAACGCCACGCTTGGCCAACTGCGCCTTGGTAGCATCCGCCAGGCCCTGGCCATAGGTGTCCTTGTCGTGCAGGACGACGACTTTCTTGCCCTTGAGCACATCAACGATGTAGTCGCCGGCAACGATGCCCTGCTGGTCGTCACGACCGCACATACGGAACATCGCGCTCAGGCCGCGCTCGGTGACCTGCGGGTTGGTGGAACCCGGGGTGATGGAAATGATGCCAGCATCACCGTAGACCTCGGACGCCGGGATGGTGGACGAGGAGCAGAAGTGACCGACCACGGCGAGAACCTTGTCCTGGTCGACAAAACGGTTGGCCACGGCCACAGCCTGCTTCGGTTCGCAGGCGTCATCGCCGGCCACCAACTTGATTTTCTCGCCGTTCACGCCGCCTGCTTCGTTGACTGCATCGGCCGCAGCCTGTGCGCCTTTCATGTACTGCTCGCCAAATGCCGCGTTGGCACCGGTCATCGGACCCGCTACGCCGATCTTGATGTCGGCCTGAGCAAACGCAGAAACACCCAGCGCAGCTGCCACTGCGAGGGCCAGAAAGCCTTTCTTGTAAAACGTCTGGGACATGAGGTGGTGCTCCAAGGTTTTTTTAGTTGGCACTGCGACTTCACTGAAAAGCTCAGAGCAAGCGCCGTGCCATCGGTTTTTTATTCTGAAAAAAGTCGCTGCTTTATTGTTATTTCGACTGTTTCGAGCCCTTTTTTATTGGGCGTGCAACCGTCTAAACCGCACAAGGTACAACCATAGAACCAAATGGGTACAACCCTCCCTGAGCCATCATTGCAACCATCACACGAAACGACGTGCAACCCGCCTGTAACAACCCGCGTCACCTAACTGCACACTGGCGGTGCACAACTGCTACAACCCGCACCATAACAGGCTAGACGTTGTGGTGGAAAACGAGTGCTACGGCAACATTTTTCAACATTCAGATGACAATCCGCAGGCACTGGCCGGCGTGATACAGCGAAAAACCGGCTTCATACAAACAACTGCGCAAGCCTGTCCCGGCCAGTGGACGCATGGCAGCGAAGGGAACTGGCAGCGCGCTGGCGTTGCCGTGGCACAGATAGTCGGCAAAGGCTTTGCCCACCACTGTGCCGGTTGTCACACCCCGGCCGTTGTACCCCGTCACGGCCACCAGACCGGGGGCCGGCTCGAACAGGCGCATCAGATGATCGGGGGTGAAGGCGATACAACCGGTCCAGGTGCATTCCCATTCCACCGGCTTGAGGTAAGGGAAATAGTGCTGTTGCACACGGTCGGCCCACGCCTTGAGGAACCAGGTGGGCTTGCGATTGCCATTACCCAGGCTACCCAGTAAAAGACGCCCGTCCTTGTCCCGACGAATGCTGCTCAATACCTGGCGAGTGTCCCACGAGCCCTGGCCACCCGGCAGGATGCGCTGCGCCGCCTCCTCGGTCAGCGGAGCGGAGGCGACCTGGTAGTAATAACCGGGGAAGAAATTGCGCCGCAGCTCGGTCCAGTCACCTTCGGTGTAGGCATTGGAGGCGATCACCACTTGCTCGGCCAGTACCGAACCCTGGGCAGTTTGCACCGACCAGCGCTGGCCCTGGCGTTCCAGGCGCGTCACGGGGGAATGATCAAACAACTGGCCGCCAAGGTCGCTGGCAGCCTTGGCCAGCCCACTGGTGTAGGCCATCGGATTGAGCGTGCCGGCACGCCGGTCGAGCAACGCCGCAGCGATTTTCGAGGTGCCGGTGGCCTGGGCACATGCCTGGCCGGTGAGCAACTCCACCGGGGCGCCACGGCGCTTCCATTGTTCTTCACGACTGCGCAGATCCGCTTCGCCCCTGGCGTTGTGGGCCATGTGCAGCGTGCCTTCGCGCCGTAGCTGGCAATCAATGTTGTATTTATCGACGAGGCTGAACACCAGCGCCGGTGCCGCTCCCAGCATGCGATTGAGCTGGCTGCCCACCGCTTCGCCGAAGCCGGCTTCTATCTCGTCCGGCGGGATCCACAAGCCGGCGTTGACCAAACCGACATTGCGCCCCGACCCACCATGCCCGGCCCGATGAGCCTCCAGCACCGCGACGCGCTTGCCTTGCTCCAGCAAATGCACCGCCGCCGACAAACCGGTAAAGCCTGCGCCTATTACGCAGACATCCACCATGATTTCGCCAGTCAGCGCAGTATTTTCAGGTCGTTGCGGCGTGAGTTTTTCCCACAGACATTCTTCGCGTAACGGCATTGCCAGACTCCGGAAATGAAACCCAACCACTGCACAGTTCAATTGTGGGAGCGGGCTTGCTCGCGAAGGCGGCAGACCAGTCGACATTGATGTTGAATGACAGTCCGCTTTCGCGAGCAAGCCCGCTCCCACAGGGGATCTTCATAGGTCGAAGATCCGGTTTCTCAGTCGAAAGTAATCCCCTGCGCCAACGGCAGCTCCAGCGAGTAGTTCACGGTGTTGGTCTGGCGACGCATGTAGCCGCGCCATGCATCGGAACCCGACTCACGTCCGCCGCCGGTCTCTTTCTCGCCGCCGAACGCGCCGCCGATTTCCGCGCCGCTCGGGCCGATGTTGACGTTGGCGATGCCGCAGTCGCTGCCCACCGCCGACATGAACTGCTCGGCTTCACGCACGTCCGTGGTGAAGATGCAGGACGACAGGCCTTGAGGCACGGCGTTATTGAGTTGCAGGGCCTGGGCAAAATCCTTGTAGCCGACCACATAAAGGATCGGCGCGAAGGTTTCGTGGCGCACCACGTCGCTCTGCTCCGGCATCTCGACGATGGCCGGCGATACGTAATAGGCGTTCGGGAACTGGTCTTCCAACTGGCGTTTACCGCCAAATACCTTGCCGCCTTCGCTTAACGCCTGCTCCAGCGCATCCTGCATGCCCTGGAAGCTCTGCTTATCGATCAGCGGCCCTACCAGGTTGCCTTCCAACGGATGGCCGATGCGCACTTTCGAATAAGCGGCCTTGAGCCGGGTGACGATCTCTTCTTTCACCGACTCATGGGCAATCAGGCGACGCAGCGTTGTGCAACGCTGGCCGGCGGTGCCGACGGCGCTGAACAGGATGGCGCGCACGGCCATGTCCAGATCGGCGCTGGGGGCCAGGATCATCGCATTGTTGCCACCCAGCTCGAGGATGCTGCGGGCAAAGCGCGCGGCGACTTTCGGCGCCACTTCACGGCCCATGCGGGTGCTGCCGGTGGCGCTGATCAACGCCACGCGCGGATCGTCCACCAACGCTTCACCGGCATCGCGGCCGCCGATGATCACTTGACTGAGGTACGGTGGCGCATCACTGAAGTTCTTCAGCACACGCTCGAACAACGCCTGGCAGGCCAGGGCGGTGAGCGGGGTCTTTTCCGAGGGTTTCCAGATCACCGCGTTGCCGCACACCAGAGCCAGCGTCGTGTTCCAGGCCCAGACCGCCACCGGGAAGTTGAAAGCGCTGATCACACCGACCACGCCCAGCGGATGCCAGGATTCACGCATGTGGTGGCCCGGACGCTCGGAGGCGATGGTCAGGCCGTACAACTGGCGGGACAGACCGACCGCGAAGTCGCAGATGTCGATCATCTCTTGCACTTCACCCAGGCCTTCCTGGGTGATCTTGCCGGCTTCCCACGACACCAGCTCGCCGAGGTCGGCCTTGTATTCACGCAACAGGTCGCCGAATTGACGCACCAGCTCGCCGCGACGCGGGGCCGGCACCTGGCGCCACAGGTCGAACGCATGCTCGGCGCGGCTGACCTGCTGCTCGACCTCTGCAGCGCCTTCCCAGTTCACGGCGCCGATGCGACTGCCATCAATGGGCGAATGCACCGGTTGTGTGCCGCTCTGGTACAAGGCCGGTTCGACACCCAGACGATCAAGCAATGCAGCAACCATGGTTAATTCCTCAAACAAAAGACAAAGAATTGGCAGCCGGACAATCACGGCTGATCAGACCTGTAGTTGTAGCTGGCCCAAGACTTGCCAACAAACGACCTTTAAGCGAGATATCATTCCGTTTATTCATGCTGGCCATGACCGGATACGCAGAGCCACAAGAAATTAAGGCCTCATCATGATCAATAAACGCTATTTGCCGTCGATCACGGCGCTACAGTGCTTCGAAGCGGTGACCCGACACCTGAGCTTCACTCGCGCCGCCGAAGAGCTGAATCTGACTCAGAGCGCCGTCAGCAAACAGGTCGCCCAGTTGGAGGAACTGCTACAGCATTTGCTGTTTCGCCGCGTACGTCGACGCTTGCAGTTGACGCCGGCCGGGGAACTGTACTTGGGAGAAGTGAGAAAAATCCTCACTCAGGTGGAGATGTCCACCCACTATCTGCGCTCCTACGGCGGCGATACCGAAGTCCTACGGGTTTCCACGCCTCCGACCTTCGGTGCTCGCTGGCTGGTCCCACGGCTCAAAGGTTGGCGCCTGCGGCACCCGAAAATTCATCTGGACCTGTGCAGCGAGCAGGAGGCCGACGACTTGCTCCAGGGGCGCAGCGACCTGGCGTTCTATTTCGGCCAGGGCTCACGGCCCGGCAGCGAATCTCTGAAACTGTTCGGTGAAGAGCTCGTGGCAGTCTGCGCTCCGGGCAGCTTGCCAACCCAGCCCTTCACCGACCCGACGCAACTGGCCGATCTGGTGCTGCTGCAAAACGCCTCGCGCCCCCAGGCCTGGCACGACTGGTTCGACAGCCAGGGCTATCACACCGAACACAGCTACCACGGGCCGCGCTTCGAAACTTTCTACATGTGCATCCGGGCCGCCCAGGTTGGCTGCGGCGTCGCCCTGCTGCCGCGTTTTCTGGTGGAAGAAGAACTGGCTGATGGCAAGCTGGTGATCCCCTGGCAATATGCGATGCCCAGTACCGATGCCTATTACCTGGCCTATCCTGAGCATTCGGCGGAAGTGCCCAAGGTCCGGCTTTTTGTGGAGTGGATGCTGGAGCAGATCGAGGTTTCGATGACACCTTGAGAATGCTATCGCGGGCAAGCCTTGCTCCCACAGGGTGTGTACAAAGCTGCCAGTCGCCCACTCTCCAGTGGGAGCAAGGCTTGCCCGCGATGAGGCCCGTGGGCATATCCAGACACTCCAGCGGGGTACCCGCCGTTAAAAAATCGCTGGCAATACTCACCACGGTTATGCGCCACTAGCCCCTTCACCACAAACCGCTGCACCCCGCTGCCCGCCGCAGCGGCCTGTCTGGAGATTCCCGCTATGAGCGAGAGTGTGTTTGCCGATCGCATCGTGCAGAACCTGCTCGACACCGACTTCTACAAACTGACGATGATGCAGGCGGTGCTGCACAACTACCCCAACGTCGAAGTCGAATGGGAATTTCGCTGCCGCAACAGCGAGGATCTGCGGCCATACCTGGCAGAGATCCGTGTTCAGATCGAACGCCTGGCCGAGCTGAGCCTGAGCGCCGACCAGTTGGGTTTCCTGGAGCGCATCAGCTTCCTGAAACCCGACTTCCTGCGTTTTCTGGGCCTGTTCCGTTTCAATCTGCGCTACATGCACACCGGCATCGAGAACGGCGAGCTGTTTATCCGCCTGCGTGGGCCATGGTTGCATGTGATTCTGTTCGAAGTGCCGCTGCTGGCCATTGTCAGCGAAGTACGCAACCGCTATCGCTACCGCGAAATCGTTCTGGAGCAGGCGCGCGAGCAGCTGTATCGCAAGTTCGACTGGCTGACCGCCAACGCCAGTGCCGAGGAATTGTCCGAACTGCAGGTCGCGGACTTCGGCACCCGCCGGCGATTTTCCTACCGCGTTCAGGAAGAAGTGGTGAACGTGCTCAAGCACGATTTCCCCGGGCGCTTCGTCGGCACCAGTAATGTGCACCTGTCCCGGGAACTGGACATGAAACCCCTGGGCACCATGGCCCACGAATGGATCATGGCCCATCAGCAACTGGGCCCGCGGCTGATCGACAGTCAGATCGCCGCCCTCGATTGCTGGGTGCGTGAGTACCGGGGCCTGCTGGGGATCGCACTGACCGATTGCATCACCATGGACGCCTTCCTCAAGGACTTCGATCTGTTCTTTGCCAAGCTGTTCGACGGTTTGCGCCATGACTCTGGTGACCCGGTCATCTGGGCCGAAAAAGCCATTGCTCACTACCACAAGCTCGGTATCGACCCGATGAGCAAGACGCTGGTGTTTTCCGATAGCCTGACGCTGCCCAAATGCCTGGAGATTTTTCGGGCACTGCGTGGTCGCATTAATGTCAGCTTCGGTATTGGCACCAACCTGACGTGTGACATTCCGGGTGTGGAGCCGATGAGCATCGTGCTTAAAATGATCAGCTGTGACGGGCAACCCGTGGCCAAGATTTCAGATGAGCCCGGCAAGACCCACTGCAAGGACCCGAATTTCGTCGCCTACATGCGACACGTTTTCCAAGTACCTGCCGCCCTTTGACACACCAAGCAAGGAGTGAATTCATGCAAGCCGTACAGCGTGAGATTGCTGAACAGCTCAAGGTTCAGCCGCCGTTCGCCGATGACGCTGCCCTCAAGGCCGAAGTCGCTCGTCGGGTGAGTTTTATCCAGGAATGTCTGGTCAACTCCGGACTCAAGACCCTCGTACTGGGCATCAGCGGCGGGGTCGATTCGCTGACCGCCGGCCTGCTGGCCCAACGCGCCGCGCGCGAGCTGCGGGAAAAAACCGGCAACGCCGCCTACAAGTTCATCGCCGTGCGCCTGCCGTACGAAACCCAGTTCGACGAACATGAAGCCCAGGCCTGCGTGGACTTCATCGAGCCGGACGAGCGTCATACCGTCAACATCGGCCCGGCGGTCAAGGCACTGGCCAAGGAAGTGTTGGCGTTCGAAGGCAAAGCGCCGGGCTCCCGGGACTTCGTGCTGGGCAATACCAAGGCGCGGATGCGCATGGTGGCGCAGTACTCCATCGCCGGCGCCGAGCAAGGCCTGGTAATCGGCACCGACCATGCGGCCGAAGCGGTGATGGGTTTCTTCACCAAGTTCGGTGACGGCGCCTGTGACCTGGCCCCGTTGAGCGGCCTGGTGAAAAATCAGGTTCGGGCCATCGCCCGAGACTTCGGCGCGCCGGAATCGCTGGTGGAAAAAGTCCCCACTGCCGACCTTGAGGACCTGTCGCCCGGCAAGCCCGACGAAGCCGCCCATGGCGTGACCTATGGTGAGATCGATGCGTTCCTGCATGGACTGCCGGTGCGCGAAGAAGCCGCCCGAATCATTTGCGAGACCTATCGCAAGACCGAGCACAAGCGGGTGATGCCGTACGCCCCTTGACTGGCGCTATGGTCGCAATTCCTTTGTGGGAGCGGGCTTGCTCGCGAAGACGTCGGCACGGTCAACATTGAGATTGCCTGAACCACCGCCTTCGCGAGCAAGCCCGCTCCCACAGGGGTTATTTTGCATAAAAAAAGCGCCCTGCGATGGGGCGCTTTTTTTATGCCTGAAGAATTACTTCAGGGTAACGGTGCCCTTCATCATCGAGATGTGGCCTGGGAACGAGCAGAAGAAGCCGTATTTCTCATCGGCGCTCAGTTTCGACACATCGAAGGTCACCGAATCCTTCTCCTTGGCCCCGATAAGCTTGGTGTGAGCAATGATGCGCGCATCACCTTCTTTCAGATAGTCCTTGTCGATACCGGCTGCCAGGCCATCGGTAGCAATCGGCTGCATGTCAGCCTCTTTGCTCAGTACCCAGTTATGGCCCATGACGTTCTTCGGCAAGCTGCCTGAGTGAGTCAGTTCTACGGTGAAGGTCTTGCAGCTCTTGTCGATCTCGATGGCCTTGGTGCTGAAGGACATCTGGTCGGTCGAGTCGATGGTGGTCTTGCACTCGGCAGCCATCAGCTGGCTGCTGGCCAGCGTCAACAGGGATACTGCAGCAAGTTTGGCGAACATGGTGAATCTCCAAGGCATGGTTAGAAAAATTCCGTCAATGGGGAAGACTGCCTGAATTTCAGACAAGTTCCTATGACCTGAGTCAAAGATTGTATACAACTTAAGGCTATCAGCCTGATGAGCATAATCAACCAGCCAAAGGTATGACGTGCCCATATGATCGACTCCATCACCTCTCTGGAGTATCCCGTCATGAACCTCAACAGCCTGCTGTGCAGCTTGCTCGCCGCCTACGCCTGCGGCGCCAGTGGCACCTACGAAAAACCCCGGCGCGAGGTTTAATTGCTTTGCGCAACCAAAGCCAGGCTTTACTCTGGAACAGTAACTGACCACGGAGTAAGGCATGTCTTTAGCGTCTGTTTGTGTATTTTGCGGCGCCAGCACCGGTAACCATCCGGCCTATCGTGAAGCGGCGCAGGCCTTAGGGCGTGCGTTGGCGGAACGAAAGCTGACGCTGGTCTATGGCGGCGGGGCGGTCGGCTTGATGGGCATCGTCGCCGATGCGGCTCTGGCGGCTGGCGGCGAAGTGATCGGGATCATCCCGCAGAGCCTTAAAGACAAGGAAATCGGCCACAGTGGCCTGACCCGCCTGGAAGTGGTGGACGGCATGCATGCCCGCAAGGCACGCATGGCTCAGCTCAGCGATGCCTTTATCGCCCTGCCCGGTGGCCTCGGCACGCTGGAGGAGTTGTTCGAAGTCTGGACCTGGGGCCAGCTCGGCTATCACGGAAAACCGCTGGGGCTGCTGGAAGTGAACGGTTTCTACAGCAAACTCACCGGTTTTCTTGATCATATCGTCGGCGAAGGCTTCGTCCGCGCGCCCCATCGTGACATGCTGCAAGTGAGCGAATCACCGCATAACCTGCTCGATGCGCTGGACGAATGGCAACCGTCGCTACAGCCAAAGTGGGCCGAACAAAAACCCAGCTAACGGCTCGACCCCGATACAGGGCAGAATACGCGCCGCTCAACCTCACCTTCGACCCCAGAGGATCGCCCATGGCTAAACCCAATTATTCCTTCGCCAAACGTCAGAGAGATTTGGCCAAGGAGCAGAAGAAAGAGGAAAAGCTTCAGCGCAAGAAAGCTACCGCTGAAGAAGAAGCAGCAGCACTGACCCCGGATACCGAAGGCGACGTGGCAGCAGACGTTGATGTTGATGCACCGAAAGATCAGACGCCAGACGCCTGAGCCTCTCCGGGCCCGATGATCCGATCCGGCCCCACCCCGGTTCTGTGTCCAGGGCCGGCAGCCTCGCTGCCGGCCCTCACAGGCCAGTCCGTTCCCACAATGGGTCTATCTACGATTCAAGCGGCATCACCGTCACCCGCACTTCGGGGTCATGATCACCGCCGCCCAGAATGACTCCCCGCAACGGCGACACATCGGAAAAATCCCGGCCCCAGGCCAACGTGATGTGTTCCAGCGCCGGCTGAACGTTGTTGGTCGGGTCGAAATCTACCCAGCCCAGCACCGGGCAAAACACCGAGATCCAGGCGTGCGAGGCATCGGCACCAATCAACCGTGGCTGGCCCGGCGGTGGTTGAGTCAACAGGTAGCCGCTGACGTAACGCGCCGCCAACCCACGGGAGCGCACGCAGGCCAGCATCAGGTGAGCAAAATCCTGGCACACGCCCCGCCGCCGTTCCAGCACCTCCACCAGTGGCGTCGCCACCTGGGTCGCCTCGGCGTCGAAGGTGAACTCCTGGAAAATCTTTTCCATCAAAGCCTGCACGCCGAACATCAATGGGCGCCCTGGGACGAAACAGCTTTCTGAGAACTCGACAAAACTACGCTTGAGATGCACGTAGGGTGACTCGAAACGATAGCGGCACGCATCCAGCAACGGAGCAGTCAGTGGCCGGCCGCTGTAGGTCAGCGCCTGACAGGTCGACTCCCAGGCTGGGGACAGGTTGAAATCCAGTTCTGGACGCGCCAGCACCTCCACGCTCAGACGTGCGTTAACCAGCAACTCGTCATGGGGCCGTTCAAAAGCCAGGCGGGTCAGTGGGTTGCCGAATACATCCAGCTCATCGCGACGGGTCGTCGGCTCCGGGCTGATCAACAACTGCTGCTCGGTGCAACGCTGCCATTCACAGGCCCGTGGCCACAGGTGGGCAAGCTGCTGGGCCAGGGACACCGGGCTGTCGTAGTGGTAATGGGTGTCGTGAAAAATCTGGTAACGAGCGCTCATCAGACGGACACCGTGCGCTGGCTGACGTCATCGACGTGAGCGAAATGACGCAAGGCCAGGCGATCGGACACCTGGCCGCTGACGTCGGCCACTTCCTGCAACAGATCGGCCAACCCATCGAGCGCAGCGCGCAGGCTGGCCTCGCCGAACAGCGGATTCTCCAGGCAACGCAAGTCAAAGCATGACAGGCGAGCGACCAGTTCCGGCAATGCGGTTTCCCTGGGCGCACCGAAGTCATCGTTCAAGCGCTTGAGGGTACGGGCCACCAGTTTCAACTGGAAGAGCACCGCGTGAGGGTTTTGTTCGTCCAGCAACAGCAGGTCGAGCACCGGGATCAACTGGGCCACCGCCAGGTAACGCGAACGATAGGTGATGCTGCTGTTGCCCAGTTCCAGCAGCCAGTCCAGCCCGGCCTGGTCGAACACCGCATCACCTCGCAGGAACGCCGCCAGGCTGCTGCTGAGAAATTGCAGGCGCTCCAGGCGACGACCGATCATCAGGAAACGCCAGCCCTCGTCACGGGTCATGTCGTCCAAGGCGAATCCGGACAACGCCGCCAGGGACATCACCAATCGGTTGAGAAAATCCAGCAACTCCCCAAAGTCCGGCTCCGCGGTTTCCAGTTCCATGGCTTCGCGTTGCAACTCCACCAGTGCCTGCCAGTTCTCCCGGGACAGCTTGCCGCGAACCTGGGAGGCCGCCCACTGCAATCGCTGCAGGTTGGAACGCAGGCTGAACGACCAATCATCCCCCAACAACGCTGCCAGCAGACGCTCGGGCAGCTCACCCTCCTCCGGCAACAGCATCAGGCTTTCCCCCAGGGACACCGCCGACTGCAGCGCTTGCGGGTCGTCGCCATCGACATAGCGCGCCAGCATGATCCGCAGCAGCCGCGCGCTGTCGTCACAACGCTCGCAGTACCGACCGAACCAGAACAGGTTTTCCACGACGCGGGACGGCAGGTACGGATCACGTCGAACCAGATCGTGGACGCCCACGGTTCGCTGGGCCTTCCATTGTTCGCCACTGGGCGCCTGTTCTCCCAAGACCCAAGTGTCCTTACTGGCGCCACCTCGCTGCATCGACACCACTTCGGCGTCCGCCTCGGCAGCCACGCGGGTCAGGCCACCCGGCAGCACCCGATAATCATCCTCTCCGGAAACGGCATACACGCGCATGCCGATGGCCCGCGGCTGAAGCTGACCGCCTTCGGCCTGCCAGACCGGCGCCTGGGACAGCTGCGCCAGCTCCTGGGCGACATAGGCGTAGGGACGCGCCTGTATGCGCGCCGCCAGAAGAGCGCGCTGTTGTTCGTTCAGGTCGCGCCCCAATACCGGGCTGAAACTTTGGGAAGGAAACGCCGGCTTGATCAGCAAATGCGGCAGCTTTTCCAAGGCCTGGGCCAGTACCGGCGGCTCACCGCACCACCAGGTGGCGATGGACGGCAGTATCAGTTCCTCACCGAACAGAAACTGGCTGATCTTTGGCAAAAAGCCCAACAGGCCCGGTGATTCCAGCACGCCGCTGCCTAACGCATTGGCCACCAGCACCCGGCCCTGGCGCACCGCCTCCAGCAACCCCGGTACGCCCAGGGCCGAATCGGTGCGCAGCTCCAGCGGGTCGCAGAAATCATCGTCGAGCCGGCGCATGATGGCGTGGACCCGTCGTAGTCCGCTCAGGGTCTTGAGATAGACCGTGGCGTCGCGAACGGTCAGGTCGCTCCCCTCCACCAGCGGATAGCCCAGTTGGCGCGCCAGGTAAAGGTGTTCGAAATAGCTTTCGTTGAACCGCCCGGGCGTCAACAGCACCACCAGCGGCGACTCGCCATCACTGGGGGCCTGTCGCGCAAGGGTCTGCTGCAAGGTGCGGAAGAAACCGGACAGGTGCTTGACCTTCAGGTCACGATACAAGTCGGGAAAGGCGCGGGAGACGATCATGCGGTTTTCCAGCGCATACCCGGCCCCCGAAGGCGCCTGGGTCCGATCCGCCGTGACCCACCAGCGACCATCGGGCGTACGGGCCAGGTCCACGGCATACAGGTGCAGGAAAATGCCGTCCGGCGGCGTGATGCCCTGGCACGGCCAGAGAAAGTTGTTGTGCCCGAACACCAGTTCCGCCGGCAGCAGCCCTTCACTGATCAGCCGTTGCGGCCCGTACAGGTCGGCCAGTACTGCATTGAGCAAGCGTGCACGCTGGGCAATGCCCGCCGACAGTTGTTTCCACTCTTGCGCATCAATCACGTGGGGCAGCAGGTCCAGCTCCCACGGCCGGTCGGCGCCCTTCGGGTCTGCATAGACGTTGTAGGTGACACCGTTTTCCTGGATCTGCCGGGCCAACAGTGCCTGACGCTGAAGCAGTTGGGCCGGCGTACTGCGCTGCAAATGGTCGAGCAGGCGCCGCCAGTGCCCGCGCACCGCGCCGCTGTCGTCCAACAGTTCGTGATAGGTGCCCGTCGTCAGCGGGTAACGGTCAAGCAGGTCAGGCATGGAAAGCTCGGCAGACAGCAATGAAACGTGAGACTAGCGCAAGCGCATGACGCCCGGATAGTTGAAATATCCGGGTGTCGTGTACGACTTAGGGAGCGCTCTCAAAAACGTCGCAGATCGAGCGTGAGGGGAAACTCGTCATCCACTGCCAGGTTGGGTATCGGAAGTTTCCCTGGCGTGTGTCCGAGACGGAAAAAACGCGCCATTCGCCGGCTCTCAGCCTCGTTGGCATTCACCGGCAGGCTGTCGTAATTGCGTCCCCCCGGATGGGCCACGTGATACTGGCACCCCCCCACCGACCGTTGCGTCCAGGTGTCGAGTAAATCGAAGACCAGCGGCGCATGGACCGCAATGGTCGGTTGCAGGCAGTTGGCCGGTTGCCAGGCGCGAAAACGCACTCCGGCGACGAATTCGCCGACCCGGCCGGTGGCTTGAAGCGGCACCGGGATACCGTTGCAGGTCAGCATATACCGTTGCGGTGCCAGGCCGCTGAGCTTGACCTGCAAGCGCTCAAGAGAAGAGTCCACATACCGCACGGTGCCGCCCACCGCCCCTTCTTCTCCCAGTACATGCCAGGGCTCAAGGGCCTGGCGCAATTGCAGTTCGATGCCGCTGACCGCGTAATCGCCCACCTTGGGAAAGCGAAACTCCAGGTGCGCGGCGAACCACTCGGCCCGCAGCGGGTAACCGGCGGCACTCAGTTCGTTGATGACGTCGGCAAAATCCTGTTCGATAAAATGCGGCAACAGGAAGCGGTCATGCAGCTCGGTGCCCCAGCGCGCCAGCTTCGCAGGCAGGTAGGGCTCACGCCAGAACCGCGCCACCAGCGCGCGCAGCAATAATTGCTGGGCCAGGCTCATACGGGCATGGGGCGGCATTTCAAAAGCACGCAGCTCCAATAGACCGAGACGCCCGGTGGCGCCGTCCGGCGAATAGAGCTTGTCGATGCAGAACTCGGCACGGTGGGTGTTGCCGGTCACGTCGATCAACAGGTTGCGCAACAACCGATCAACCAGCCAGGGCGGACATTCTTCGCCAGGCTGCGGCATTTGTGCGAAGGCAATTTCCAGCTCATACAACGCATCGTTGCGCGCTTCGTCCACCCGCGGCGCCTGGGACGTCGGACCGATGAACAAGCCGGAAAACAGGTAGGACAGTGACGGGTGGTTATGCCAGTAACTGATCAGGCTGCGCAGCAGGTCCGGGCGCCGTAGAAAGGGAGAGTCGGCCGGGGTCGCGCCCCCCAGTACGAAATGGTTGCCACCACCAGTGCCGGTGTGCCGACCGTCGATCATGAATTTCTCGCTGGTCAGCCGGGTTTGTCGCGCCTCTTGGTAAAGAAACTCGGTGCGCTCGACCAGCTCATCCCAGGTCGCGGACGGCTGCACGTTGACCTCGATCACGCCCGGATCGGGGGTGATGCGAAAGTTACTCAGGCGCGGGTCGCTCGGCGGCTCATAGCCTTCCAACAGCACCGGGCAATGCAGCTGCTCGGCTGTCGCCTCGATGGCGCTGACCAGCTCCAGATAATCCTCGACCCGCTCCAGGGGCGGCATGAACAGGTACAAGCGCCCCTCGCGAGCCTCGGCACAAAATGCCGTGCGGGTCAGCCAGTCGGCGGATTCATCGATCTGCGGGACGCGATCCTGCTCGGTTGCCGGCTCACCATGACGAGCCAAGCGTTCAGCATCGGGCAGCGTCGGCAGGTCCTGGTTCGGGTCGCTGGAGTGAATGAAGGGGTATTCGGCCGCTGTCACCCAGGGCTGGGAAGCCAATGGCAGGCGATAGCCCAGGGGCGAATCCCCCGGTACCAACCGGCAGTGACTATCGCGCAGGTACCATCGACCGCTTTGCCATTGATCGCCCTTGGCGGTACGCGCCAGCGGCAGGACCTGCCCGATCACTTTGTCCAGGCCCTGACTGAAGACCTTGCGCAACCGTTCCCGCTCCAGGGCATCTTCCAGACGTGGGTCCTGGGCCGTGACATTCGATGGCAATGCACCTTCGCGCCAGAGGTAGTAGAAGTTGTCCTCGTAGGCTGGGAACACGAATCGCGCAGGAATTTTCAAGCGCTCGGCAACGCTTGTCAGAAAGCGCTCGGCCATTTCGCCGTCGGCGCCGTAGTCCTGCTGCTCGTCGGCGATCAACGCGCTGTTGTGCCAGATCGGCACCCCGTCACGCCGCCAATAGCAGTTGAGCGACCAGCGCGGCAACTGCTCACCGGGGTACCACTTGCCCTGGCCGAAATGCACAAGCCCCTGGGGCGCATAGTGCTTGCGCATGCGCTGGAACAACTCAGCGGAGAGCCGACGTTTATCCGGCCCGAGCGCGGCAGTGTTCCATTCAGCGCCGTCCGGATCGTCGATCGAGACGAAAGTCGGTTCGCCACCCATGGTCAGGCGCACATCGCCTTCCAGCAGATCGGCATCAATTTGCCTGCCCAACGCCTGAATCGCCAACCATTGCTCTTCGGTGTAGGGCTTGGTGACCCGTGGCGCTTCCCAGATCCGCTCGACGGACATTTCGTGGCTGAATTCGCACTCGCACGGTTCCACCAAGCCACTGATGGGCGCCGCCGAGGACGGATCGGGACTACAGGCCAACGGGATATGCCCTTCACCGGCGAACAAGCCGGACGTCGCATCCAGGCCGATCCAGCCGGCACCGGGCAGATAGACCTCGCACCAGGCATGCAAGTCGGTGAAATCCACCTCGGTACCGGACGGACCGTCGAGGCTTTTCACATCGGCGGTCAACTGGATCAGGTAACCGGAAACAAACCGCGCGGCCAGGCCGAGGTTGCGCAACAACTGCACCAGCAACCAGGCCGAGTCGCGGCAGGAACCGGACGCATGTTCCAGCGTGTGCTCCGGGGTCTGGACGCCCGGTTCCATGCGGATCAGGTAGTTGATGTCTTCGCTCAGGCGCTGGTTGAGCGCCACCAGAAAATCCACCGCTGGCAACGGCGTGCGGTCGATGCCGTCCAGATAGGCCTGGAATCTCGGTGTCAACGGCAGGGTTTCAAGGTAAGACGCCAACTCCTTGCGTTCGTCGGCGGCATAGGTGAACGGAATTTTTTCCGCGTAGGGTTCCAGGAAAAAGTCGAACGGATTGAACACCGCCATTTCAGCCAGCAGATCGACTTCAATGCGCAGCTCCCGGGTTTTCTCGGGAAACACCAACCGCGCCAGGTAATTGCCCTGGGGATCCTGCTGCCAGTTGATGAAATGCTGATCGGGCGCGACCTTCAGTGCATAAGAAAGGATGCGCGTGCGGCTGTGGGCCGCCGGGCGCAGGCGAACGATCTGCGGACCGAGCTCGACAGCGCGGTCGTATCGGTAATGCGTGACATGGTGCAACGCGACGTGAATCGACACGACGTACCTCCTGCGAGCCTGGGCGTTATCGAAAGCGGCGCAAGACTTATGCCATGCAGGCAGGCCGGACACTTTCTTCGTCTACTCAAGGCAGTAGAGCACTAAAAGCGCGCGATGCTCGCATTCGGGTGCAAAGGCAAGCACATAAATGTAGCAGCGGCGGTAGCGAATCGACTCAACGCCGTGAGCGGGAGGTCTTGGCGGCCTGGATGAAGAGCTCGCGTTGGCGGCGGACTTCTACCAGTTTGCTGCGCATTTCGCGGTGACGCTTGCTGTTGAGCAATAGCAGCCCGAGCAAGGGCCAAAACACCCCCTCGGTGTAAATAAACTTGTGCGGCTCATATTGGATAGTCGGCAGAACCGTTAGCAAGCAAGCAGCAAATACGGCGACCATGACCCATGCGCACCAAGGTCGTCCTCGAACGATCAAATAGTTGCTATGCACGATGACCATGGCGATGACAACGGTCGTCGCCCACCCGGTAGTCGCCCTGACATCCACTGGGACAGATCTGAAATAAGTGCTCATCGCTAACGATACCGTTGCCGAAGCAGCGAAGCAGCCTGCAAAAATCACCCCCATGAAAACAATGAGGTAACGCGCCAGAAAACTACGAATAGTCTGGTTCTGCTTCACTACTCCATCTCCTCATAAAGACCCACTGCAATAGTTTTTACATTGCCGGATAAGGCACTGCCGGTGAACCCCAATGCGGCGCCTAAGGAGTCCTGTATCTGAGTAACGGTGCCATGCCGAAGCTGAGTGGGCGTGTAACGTTTGGGAAGCCCCCCGGCTAGTTGCTTCAGCTTAATCATCCTGCGAGACATTTCCGGGTGTTTGATACTTAGCAGTTCCTGGGTCAGCTTTGCTCGTTCCTGGCGATTTAAGCCTTTCAGAACATCGCGCAAGCTTTTTCCTGTAGTTGCTTTTGCTACAGTGACCAATCTGACGGTTGTGAGTGCACTAGCCCCTACACCCAGCAGTGATGCTGCGTCCAATCCAATCATTACGTTCTGATACCAAGCTTCGCCATCAAGGTAGTCATTCATGGCTGGGTCGACTATTTCATTGCGAGCCCGGTAACCACTACCAACACACTGGACGGTACTTGCCGCCGCTGCGGTGTAAGCAATTACAGACACTACTGTACTGGCTCCAGCACTGAACGGAATCAGCACGGTACCGCTTAGAACAACGGTCCAGCTGATAAATGCAGCAGCGCAGGCCAAACCGGTATTCACCGCCTCAGCCACCAATCGCGATTCACGAGGATTGTCCTGCACCTGCTGCGCAAACTGAGCCGGCGCAATGTACTTCTGCGCCTCGCGCAAGATGATCCGCTTGGGCTTGATACTGCAAATCGGCTTGAACTCGCGCAGGGTCACCACGTTGAATTCGGCATCGATGTACACCACGCCAGCGCCGACGATACTGGGATCGGCGTCGATGGCCGCGAACAGGCGCGGCAGGTTGATCTGGCTTTCGATGCGTTGGCGAGCCATGAACTGGGAGGGGCTGTAGTCCATGCCGATACCCGGTAAAGGGGTGCTCATATGAATCGTCCTTGAAAATCCGAGGGTGATAACTTGATCAATACACACTTGTGGCGAGGGGATTTATCCCCGCTGGGCTGCGCAGCGGCCCTAATGCAGTTAACTCAATCTTCCTGGCACACCGAGTTGCCTGGTTTGGGGGCTGCTGCGCAGCCCAGCGGGGATAAATCCCCTCGCCACAGGACCTGGTTCACTGCGCGACAGCGCAGCGTCGCAGACGCGGCGGCCACTCCCTCGCCACAAGAGCGGTGTAGGGCTTTACTGCACGGTACTGACTGGCATTGGCGGTCGCCACGATAGCAAACGAGTAGCACAGCCGCTAGAAAGCAAAACGCCAGCTTTTAAGCTGGCGTTTGCAATGTGGCTTGGCGATTAGCGCGGCACGACAGGCTTGCGCGCCGGTTTCGGCCCCTTGCCCTTGGCGGCGTCCTTGCGCTCCTTGGCGGCCTGCTGGTTGCGAGCGAATGCCGCGGCCTTGGCCTGCTCGCGCTTGTCCCACGGGTTGCCGCCGTCGCTGGCGCGCGGTGGCAGACCGGTGTGCTGGGTCAGGATCTTGGTGGTTTCCTTGCCCACCTTGTGGCTGCCAGCCGGCGTCGAGTTTTTGCGACGGGCGCTCTGGTAGCTGTCGGCGGCCGGCTGATGCAACGGGATCAACTGGTTCTTGCCCGGCCCGATCAGGTCGGCGCGGCCCATGCGGGTCAGCGCTTCGCGCAGCATCGGCCAGCCCTTGGGGTCGTGATAACGCAGGAAGGCCTTGTGCAGGCGGCGCTGCTCCTCGCTCTTGACGATGGTCACCGCGTCGCTCTTGTAGGTGACCTTGCGCAGCGGGTTCTTGCCCGAATGGTACATGGCCGTGGCCGTGGCCATCGGCGACGGATAGAACGCCTGCACCTGGTCGGCGCGGAAACCGTTGCCCTTGAGCCACAGCGCCAGGTTCATCATGTCTTCGTCGGTGGTGCCCGGGTGAGCGGCGATGAAGTACGGAATCAGGTACTGCTCTTTCCCGGCTTCCTTGGTGTACTTCTCGAACATCCGCTTGAATTTGTCATAGCTGCCGATACCCGGTTTCATCATCTGGTTGAGCGGACCTTCCTCGGTGTGCTCCGGGGCGATCTTCAGATAACCACCCACATGGTGGGTCACCAGTTCCTTGACGTATTCCGGCGACTCGACCGCCAGGTCGTAACGCAGGCCGGAGGCAATCAGAATCTTCTTCACCCCAGGCAATGCCCGGGCGCTGCGGTACAGCTGGATCAGCGAAGAATGGTCGGTATTGAGGTTCGGGCAGATACCGGGGAACACACAAGACGGCTTGCGGCAGGCGGATTCGATTTCCGGGCTCTTGCAGGCAATGCGATACATGTTCGCGGTCGGACCGCCGAGGTCGGAGATGACACCGGTGAAACCCGGGACCTTGTCGCGAATCTCTTCAATCTCGCGAATGATCGATTCTTCAGAGCGGTTCTGGATGATCCGGCCTTCATGCTCGGTGATCGAGCAGAAGGTGCAGCCGCCAAAGCAGCCCCGCATGATGTTCACCGAGAAACGGATCATCTCGTAAGCCGGGATTTTTTCCTTGCCATACGCCGGATGGGGAACACGTGCGTAAGGCATGCCAAACACGTAGTCCATTTCCTCAGTGGTCATCGGAATGGGCGGCGGATTGAACCAGACATCGACTTCACCATGCTTCTGCACCAAGGCACGGGCATTGCCCGGGTTGGTTTCCAGATGCAGCACGCGGTTGGCGTGAGCGTAGAGCACCGCATCGCCGCGGACCTTTTCCACCGACGGCAGACGGATCACGGTTTTGTCGCGGGTCATGCGCGGGCTTGCCAGGATTTGTACGACCTTGGCTTCGCTCGGATCTTCGACCGGCCCCTTCTCTTGCTCGATAGCGCAGGCAGCGGTGTCCTGGGTGTTCACGTACGGGTTGATGATCTTGTCGATCTTGCCCGGACGGTCGATGCGCGTGGAATCGACCTCGTACCAGCCTTGCGGGGTGTCACGGCGGATGAATGCCGTGCCGCGCACATCCGTGATGTCTTCGATCTTGTGACCGTAAGACAGACGCTGGGCGACTTCGACAATCGCCCGCTCGGCGTTGCCGTAGAGCAGGATATCGGCGCTGGCGTCAATCAGGATCGAGTTGCGCACGCGGTCCTGCCAGTAATCGTAATGCGCGATACGACGCAGGGACGCTTCGATACCGCCGAGCACGATCGGCACATGCTTGTAGGCTTCCTTGCAGCGCTGGCTGTAGACCAGGCTCGCGCGGTCCGGCCGCTTGCCCGCCATGCCACCGGGGGTGTAGGCGTCATCGGAACGAATTTTCTTGTCGGCGGTGTAGCGGTTGATCATCGAGTCCATGTTGCCGGCCGCGACGCCAAAAAACAGGTTGGGCTCGCCGAGCTTCATGAAATCGTCTTTGGACTGCCAGTTTGGCTGGGCAATGATCCCGACGCGAAAGCCTTGGGCCTCCAACAACCGACCGATGATCGCCATGCCGAACGATGGGTGATCGACGTAGGCATCACCGGTCACGATGATGATGTCGCACGAATCCCAGCCGAGCTGATCCATCTCCTCCCTGCTCATGGGCAGGAACGGCGCTGGGCCGAAACATTCGGCCCAGTACTTGGGATAGTCAAATAACGGCTTGGCTGCTTGCATGTCGATGACCGGTATAAAAGATGAAAAATCGCGGGCGCGGAATATAGCACAAAAAATAACCAATTCCGACGGCTATGGTCGGAAATTGCGCACTCCCCTGTGGGAGCGGGCTTGCTCGCGAAGGCGGTGTGTCAGTCGACGCTAAGGTTGTCTGGCACGCCGCCTTCGCGAGCAAGCCCGCTCCCACAGGTTACTCGTCGTCATCAAAATTGTAGCTACCCGGCGCCAGGTTTTCGAAGCGCGTGTACTTGCCGATAAAGGCCAGGCGGATGAAGCCGATCGGGCCGTTACGCTGCTTGCCGATGATGATTTCGGCGATGCCCTTGTGTTCCGTCTCAGGGTGATACACCTCGTCACGGTAGACGAACATGATCACGTCGGCGTCCTGCTCGATCGCTCCGGATTCCCGCAAGTCGGAGTTCACCGGACGTTTGTTGGGGCGCTGTTCCAGGGAACGGTTCAACTGGGAGAGAGCCACCACCGGGCAGTTGAATTCCTTGGCCAGGGCCTTGAGGGAACGGGAGATTTCGGAAATCTCGTTGGTCCGGTTGTCGCCGCTGGACCCCGGGATCTGCATCAACTGCAGGTAGTCGATCATGATCAGCGCGATGTCACCGTGCTCACGCACCAGACGACGGGTTCGGGCGCGCATTTCCGATGGGCTGATACCGGCAGTATCGTCGATGAACAGCTTGCGGTCGTTGAGCAGGTTGACCGCCGAAGTCAAGCGCGGCCAGTCGTCATCTTCCAGTTGGCCGGAACGGACCTTGGTCTGGTCGATACGACCCAGGGACGAGAGCATACGCATGATCAGCGATTCACCTGGCATCTCCAGGGAGTACACCAGAACAGCCTTGTCGCTGCGCAACACCGCGTTTTCTACCAGGTTCATTGCAAAAGTGGTTTTACCCATCGACGGACGGCCGGCGACGATGACCAGGTCCGATGGCTGCAAGCCGCTGGTCTTCTCATCGAGGTCGGTGTAGCCGGTGGACAGGCCGGTGATGGCGTTGTCGGTGTTGAACAGGGTGTCGATGCGATCGATGGCCTTGGTCAAAAGATCGTTGACGCTCACCGGGCCACCGGTTTTTGGCCGGGCCTCGGCGATCTGGAAGATTTGCCGTTCCGCTTCGTCGAGGATCTCGGCAGCGGTTCGGCCTTCCGGGTTGAAGGCGCTGTCAGCGATTTCAGTGCTGATGCCGATCAATTGGCGCAAGGTCGCCCGTTCACGCACGATCTGGGCATAGGCCTTGATGTTGGCGACAGACGGCGTGTTTTTTGCCAGCTCACCCAGATAACCGAGGCCGCCAACCTGAGACGTCTGGCCTTCCTTGTCCAATTGCTCGGCCAGGGTTACCACGTCGATCGGCATGTTCTGATCGGCCAATCTTGCGATGGCACGGAAAATCAGGCGGTGGTCATGCCGGTAGAAATCGCCGTCGGATACTTGATCGAGCACGCGTTCCCAGGCGTTGTTGTCCAGCATCAGACCACCGAGCACGGCCTGTTCGGCCTCGATGGAGTGCGGAGGCACCTTCAGGGCAGCGGTTTGCAGATCGTATTGCTCGGGAGCGGTGATTTCGTTCATGGCCACTTGATTCTTTTGGAAACGCAGGGGGTTTTGAAAATCAGCAATTGCAGAAAGACAAAGGGCACGACCTGTAAACAGGATCGTGCCCGATGTTACCGACTAGTACCCGAGGGTGCCAGCCGACAGGTATTGCTTAAGCTGCTACCACGACAACGCGTACGGTGGCTTCAACTTCAGCGTGCAGGTGCACGGCTACGTCGAATTCGCCTACGTTGCGGATGGTGCCGTTCGGCAGACGAACTTCGCTCTTCGACACTTCAACGCCAGAGGCGGTCAGTGCGTCAGCGATGTCGTGAGTACCGATCGAACCGAACAGCTTGCCTTCGTCGCCAGCGGTGGCAGTGATGGTCACTTCCAGCTCAGCCAGTTGGGCAGCACGGCTTTCAGCCGAGGTTTTACGGTCTGCTGCCGCTTTTTCCAGCTCAGCGCGACGCTCTTCGAACGCGGCCAGGTTGGCAGCGGTCGCAGCGGTGGCTTTGCCGTAAGGCAGCAGGTAGTTACGGCCGTAACCGGCCTTAACGTTTACTTTGTCACCCAGGTTGCCCAGGTTGGTGACTTTTTCCAGAAGGATCAGTTGCATGTGAAAATCCTCTAACTTTTAACCTTCACCGTTCGCGTTGTCGGCATCTTTCGGCGCCATACGACCGCGAAAATCAATCAGGCTGTCGACGATGGCCAGGACCACCAGCAACGGATAGATCAGCTGCATGAACAGCAACAACGTGACGTACAACCCCACCAGCCAGAACCGGCCCAGCCGCTTTTTCGCCACCAGCCCGTGAATCAGGGCCAGAGCGGCAAATACCAGCGGTACACTGCACAACGGCGTGAGCATGGCCATCTGCGGACCGAAGTTCGGTCCCAGAAGCATGCCCGCCAGCAGCAACATCGCCAGCCCAAGCGGGAAACGGATGGCGCGAAATTCGCGACCAAAACCACCCGGGTTGTACAACAACGCCTGCCAGTAGCGCCCGATAATCAGGCTCAGCACACTGACGATTTGTAACAAGGCCGCAATCAGGCCGGTCAGGACCGGTGCGATCAGGGACGCGAAGCGCGCTTGCTCCTCTACCGACATCTGCTGGTAGAGATCACCGAGGGCCTCGGGCAGGATTTTTATCAAAGCCTGCGACAGCATCTCGATCTGGGGCGCGAAAGCCACCCCGAGCACCACTGAAAACACCACTCCCATCGCTATGCTGACCAGCAGCACGCGGTTCCAGGATTCGCTTGCGCGCAACACCAACGCCAGCGCCGAAGACCCCAGAAGCACCATCAGTGCCCGCGGGTCAGCGGAATACAGCCACCAGAGCAAAGCCGGCAGCAGTCCCAGAGCAAGAACGCCAAGGGCGTCCTTCAATCCGCGCCGCAGAAGTACAAGACTCACCGCGGCAGCACCCAACCAATACAACAACGGCAATGCCGCGCATCCAGCCACTACCAGAGTGGCCTGCATACGACCGCGCATGATGAACTCAGCTAAGGCGCGCATGCATTCAATCCTTTGCTACGTGTCGACTGCCCGGTCTCAGCGGCCGTGGCTGTCGGTGTAGGCCAGCAGGGCCAGGAAGCGGGCGCGCTTGATAGCGGTGGCCAGCTGACGCTGATAACGAGCTTTGGTACCGGTGATACGGCTTGGAACGATTTTGCCGGTCTCGGATACGTAGGCTTTCAGAGTGTTGAGATCTTTGTAATCGATCTCTTTCACGTCTTCAGCGGTGAAGCGGCAGAATTTACGACGACGGAAGAAACGTGCCATGTGATTGGCTCCTTAAAAGGTCCGTGGATTACTCGTCAGCGTTATCGCTGTTGTCGCTGTCGCTATCGCTGTCATCGCCTTCGGCGCTGTCAGAGTGCTCAGGACGGTCGCGACGCTCACGGCGCTCACTGCGGTTTTCTTCAGCCTTGAGCATCTCGGATTGGCCGGTGACGGCTTCTTCGCGGCGGATGACCAGGTTACGGATCACTGCATCGTTGTAGCGGAAGTTGTCTTCCAGCTCGGCCAGGGCCTTGCCGGTGCACTCAACGTTCAGCATCACGTAGTGAGCCTTGTGAACATTGTTGATTGCGTAGGCCAGTTGACGACGGCCCCAATCTTCCAGACGGTGGATTTTGCCGCCGTCTTCTTCGATCAGCTTGGTGTAACGCTCAACCATGCCGCCGACTTGCTCGCTTTGATCCGGGTGGACCAAAAAGATGATTTCGTAATGACGCATGAATGCTCCTTACGGGTTGTAGCCTGCCGCTCAAAAACGGTCAGACAAGGAGTGAATGACACTTATGGACTTGTGGACGCTAGACACAAAAGTGCCTGCCATCACAGCAAGGGGCGCAATTGTAGAGAAGGGCCGAGGGCGGCGCAAGGTGATTGGTGATTATTTGAACAATCCCCAATGCTTACCCACACAAACCAATGTGGGAGCGAGCCTGCTCGCGATGAGGGCGCCACATTCAACATTTGCGTTGAACGACACTCCGCTATCGCGAGCAGGCTCGCTCCCACAGGGACTACAATCGGATCAGGATTTTTTGGCGGCCGCAGCAACCTTGACGCTACGCTGGCGCTGGGCCTCGAACAGGCACACGCCGGTCGCGACCGAGACGTTGAGGCTGCTGACACTGCCGGCCATCGGCAGCTTGACCAGGTAGTCGCAATGCTCGCGGGTCAGGCGGCGCATGCCCTTGCCTTCGGCACCCATGATCAGGATGGTCGGGCCCGTCAGGTCCTGGTCATAAATGCTGACCTCAGCCTCGCCCGCCGTGCCGACCACCCACAGGCCGCGCTGCTGGAGTTTCTCCAGGGTACGCGCCAGGTTGGTCACGGCCACCAGTGGAATCACTTCCGCCGCGCCGCAGGCGACTTTACGCACCACTGGCGTCAACGTTGCCGACTTGTCTTTGGGCACGATCACCGCCAACGCGCCAGCCGCATCCGCCGAACGCAGGCAAGCGCCGAGGTTGTGAGGATCGGTCACGCCGTCCAGTACCAGCAACAATGGCGCGCCTTCGGTGCGATCGAGCAGCTCGTCGAGCATCGCCTCGCCCCAGACCTGGCTCGGGCTGACCTCTGCCACGACACCCTGGTGCACACCTTCGACCCAGGCGTCCATTTCCCGCCGTTCAGCCTGGCCGACCGCCACGCGATTCTCGCTGGCCAGTTCGATCAGGGTCTGGACCCGCGGATCACTACGCCCCTCCGCCAGCCAGATCTGCTTGACCCGCTTGGGATGGTGACGCAGCAATGCTTCCACGGCATGCACGCCGTAGATTTTTTCCAACTGACTCATGACTTGGCCTTGGGTTTGCGCGCCCCGCCGCTCTTGGCTGGGGCCGAGCCTGCTTTGGGCGGGCCTTTACGGTGTTTGCTCGGCTTGCCGGTCGCCTTGTCCGGCGCCGACCGTCCGGTCTTTCCCCCAGACGCCGCTTTACCGCCGCTCTTGGCTTCGGCCAGCAACGCCTGTTTCATCTCACGGCTTTTGCGCAGCTCGGCGTTTTTCGCCGCCGCATCGCTCGGGCGATAGGCTTCGACGGCTTTTTCCTTGGCCGGACCACGACGCCCGGATTTGGCCGCAGCAGGCTCGGCGGCGGTCTTGGCCGCAGCAGGCTCGGCGGCGGTCTTGGCCGCAGGCGCAGAAGTTTCGGTACCGCGCTTCTTGCGGCCAATCGGCGCGCTGATGGTTTTTTCTGCCATCTCGAAGTCGATCTTGCGCTCGTCGAGATCAACGCGCATGACCCGCACTTCGACCGTATCGCCGAGGCGGAAGCTGCGACCAGTACGTTCACCCGCCAAGCGGTGATGCACTGGGTCGAAGTGGTAGTAATCGCCCGGCAGCGCGGTGACGTGCACCAGGCCTTCGACGTAGATGTCGGTCAGTTCGACGAACAGGCCAAAACCGGTCACGGCAGTGATCACGCCCGGGAACGACTCACCCACGCGATCTTTCATGAACTCGCACTTGAGCCAGTTCACAACGTCGCGAGTCGCTTCATCGGCACGGCGCTCGCTCATCGAGCATTGCTCGCCGAGTTGCTCCAGGGCCGCCTCGTCGTACGGGTAGATGCGCGCCTTGGGGATGGTCATCGCACCGGCACGCTTGACGTGTGGGGTGTTCATCTTCGAATGGATCACGCTGCGGATCGCCCGATGCGTGAGCAAGTCAGGATAGCGACGGATCGGCGATGTGAAGTGGGTATAGGCTTCGTAGTTCAGGCCGAAGTGACCCTGGTTATCGGCGCTGTATACCGCCTGGCTCAACGAGCGCAGCATCACGGTCTGGATCAGGTGGAAATCCGGGCGATCCTTGATACCGGCCAGCAGGGCCTGGTAATCCTTGGGCGACGGACCGTCCTTGCCTTTGTGCAGGGACAAGCCGAGCTCACCGAGGAAGGCGCGCAGTTTTTCCAGACGCTCCGGCGGCGGGCCATCGTGGACCCGGTACAACGCAGGAATTTCATGCTTCTTCAGGAACTCAGCAGTGGCCACGTTGGCGGCCAGCATGCATTCCTCGATCAGCTTGTGGGCATCGTTGCGCACCGTCGGACGAATCTCGGCGATCTTGCGCTCGGAGCCGAAAATGATCCGGGTTTCCTGGGTTTCAAAGTCGATCGCGCCACGTACATGACGCGCCGCCAGCAGCACTTTATAGAGCGAGTACAGCTCTTTGAGATGCGGCACGACATCGGTGTATTCGCCGCGAAGTTTGCGCGATTCGGCAAGTTTCGGGGTTTCCAGCATCGCGCTGACTTTGTTGTAGGTCAGGCGGGCGTGGGAATGGATCACGGCTTCGTAGAAGCAGTAGTCGGTCATTTCGCCAGATTTGGAGATGGTCATCTCGCAAACCATGGCCAGACGATCGACGTGAGGATTGAGCGAGCACAAACCGTTGGACAGTTGCTCTGGCAGCATCGGTACGACACGCTCAGGGAAGTACACCGAGTTACCGCGCACCTGGGCTTCGGCGTCCAGCGCCGAACCGAGTTTCACGTAGCTGGAAACGTCGGCAATCGCCACGTACAACTTCCAGCCGCCGGAGAACAGGCGCAATTTGCCCGGCTTGGCTTCGCAGAAAACCGCATCGTCGAAATCCCGGGCGTCTTCGCCGTCGATGGTGACGAACGGCAAGTGGCGCAGGTCGATGCGCTTCTCTTTATCTTTCTCTTCGACTTCAGGCTTGAGCTTGGCGGCTTCTTTCAGGACCGCTTCGGGCCAGACGTGAGGAATGTCGTAGGTGCGCAAGGCAACATCGATTTCCATACCCGGCGCCATGTAGTTACCGACCACTTCCACCACATCGCCCTGGGGCTGGAAGCGTGGGGTTGGCCAGTGGGTGATTTTCACCTCGACAAACTGACCGACCTTGGCGTTGGCGTTGCGGCCCGGGGTGACCAGCACTTCCTGCTGGATCTTCGGGTTGTCCGCGACGACAAAACCGATGCCGCCCTCTTCAAAGTAGCGACCGACGATGCTTTCGTGGGCACGGGACACCACTTCGACGATCACACCCTCACGGCGACCACGGCGGTCCAGGCCGGACACCCGGGCCAGGGCCCGGTCACCGTCGAACACCAGACGCATCTGCGCCGGGCTCATGAACAGATCGTCGCTGCCGTCGTCCGGGATCAGGAAGCCGAAACCGTCGCGGTGACCGGCGATGCGGCCCAGGATCAGGTCAAGCTTGTCCACGGGCGCATAGGTGCCGCGCCGGGTATAGATCAACTGAGCATCGCGCTCCATGGCGCGCAGACGGCGGCGCAGGGCTTCGAGCTGGTCTTCGGTGGTCAGACCGAACTCTTCGACCAGTTGCTCGCGGCTAGCAGGCGAACCCCGATCGGCGAGATGCGCCAGGATCAGTTCGCGGCTAGGAATAGGGTTTTCGTATTTTTCCGCTTCACGAGCGGCCTCGGGATCGAGGGACTGCCAATCGGCCATTAGAGAGTTTTCACCTTGTCTATATGCGGGTTAGTTTGGCATAGGCGTAATGAAACGGGAAATTTCAAGCATCCGATGCCGTTCCCTGAAGTCTTTTGACCCCTCTTGAAGCCAGGAAATGCACCGCTCGTGAAATTTACCGGTTTTTTTTGCGGGAGGGGTTTACAGTTAAAAACACGCTCCGTATAGTGCGCGCCATCGATGACGTACACACGTTGCCGATACTGCCCAGATGGTGAAATTGGTAGACACGCCAGCTTCAGGTGCTGGTGACCGCAAGGTCGTGGAAGTTCGAGTCTTCTTCTGGGCACCAATTTCGAGCAGCAGATCAATGATCTGCTAGCTCCAAAAAAACCCGCGAAAGCGGGTTTTTGCATTTCCGGCCCCTGGAATCTGGCTGGTAATTACTAAAACAAAAACAGGGGTTTACAGATCAAAACTCGCTCCGTATAGTGCGCCACATCGACAGCGGCAACGCTGAAGATGCTGCCCAGATGGTGAAATTGGTAGACACGCCAGCTTCAGGTGCTGGTGACCGCAAGGTCGTGGAAGTTCGAGTCTTCTTCTGGGCACCAATTCAAGCTTCAAGGTTACGGCCTTGAACTCACAGAAACCCGCGAAAGCGGGTTTTTGCGTTTCTGGGGTTGTCGATTCATTGGCTGACAACTCGGATGTATCTGAGCCGCTAAAACCGCCTTCGCGAGCAAGCCCGCTCCCACAGTTGGTGGCGTACTCATGAAGTACTCGATCTACTGTGGGAGCGGGCTTGCTCGCGAAGGGGCCAGCCCGATCAGCCCATCAAGCCCTGAACTGCCCCAGGCTCGCCTTCAACTGCGCCGCCAAACTATCCAATATCTTGCCGCTGGCCGTGGTCTCGACCACGGCCTGAGCCGCTTTCTCGGCCTGGGCGTGAATGGTTTCCACCCGCCCGCGTACCGCTTGCGCGCCTTGAGCCTGATGGGCCGCCGCTTGCGTCGCCAAGCCGATGGCCGCATGCACCCGCTCTACGGAGGTCTGTACCGACTGCTGCAAGCGCGCGCTGTCACGCAGCACCAACAACCCTTCACTGGCCTGGCGCCCGGCCTGGCCGATGGCGGCCACCGCCTCGCGCGCGCCCTGCTGCAGCGCCACGATGTGAGCCTGGATGTCGCCGGTCGAACTC
Organism: Pseudomonas hefeiensis; assembly: GCF_030687835.1. NCBI lineage: Bacteria > Pseudomonadati > Pseudomonadota > Gammaproteobacteria > Pseudomonadales > Pseudomonadaceae > Pseudomonas > Pseudomonas hefeiensis. The sequence continues at coordinate 670,031 of NZ_CP117449.1, read as the reverse complement.
TGTGTCTTGCTCGCCAGCGCCCGCACCTCGTCCGCCACCACCGCGAACCCGCGCCCGGTTTCCCCGGCCCGCGCCGCTTCGATGGCCGCGTTCAGGGCCAGCAGGTTGGTTTGTTCGGCAATGCCGTGAATGACGGTGAGCACCACTTCGATCTGCTCGCTCTGCTGCGCCAGCCGCTCGATGACTTTCGCCCCCGTATCGACCTGCCCGGCCAGTGCCTCGATCAAACCGCCAACCTTGGCCGATGTACGAGTGTTTTCGTCGGTGGCCTTGCGAATCTCCACCACCTGCTGCAAGGCAGCCTGCATCGCCTGGCTTTCCGATTGCGCTTCGTCGGCCATCTGCGATAACGCCCGCAGGCTCTCGGCCACTTCATCACGCTGCATCCCGGCCGCTGCATCAGCACCGGAGTTGCGCAAGGTCATGGCACCGATTTCCACGCCCGTACGCTGGGCCACATCACCCGCTTCCCGCACAATAGGCTGCAACTTATCCACAAAACGATTGACCGCCGAGGCCATGTCGCCGATTTCGTCCTTGCTGTTGATTTGCACGCGCTTGGTCAAGTCGCCCTCGCCTGCCGCCAGATCGTTCATCGCGGTAATCAACAGCTTCAAGCGATTGACTACTCGGCGCCCCAACACCACAGCCAGCAGCACCAGCACGCCAAACCCCACCAGCGCCAGGCCCAGACCGATGCGCCAGCGCAAAGTGCCCGCAGCGTCCTGGACGGTGGTGGCGGTGTTGACCTGCATTTGCGTGGCCGTGGCCTGAGCCGATTCCAGGCGCCCGCGCATCGCAGTGGCACTGTCGGCTGCCGCACCCTTGAGGCTATCCCCGACCAACTGATCACCACTGGCTATCAGGGCCGAGAAGCGTTGGTCCAGCGCCTTCAGATCGGCTTCAACGGAGGCCGTGGAAACCCCCATCAACACCTTGCCGATCTCTACGCCGTTGGGGCTGATCGATGCTTCAAGGTAATACACCGAGGGATCGTTCTTCGCCGCATCCAGCACCTTGTCCAGCGCTCGATCGCCCTTGCCTTTTTCCAGCAAAGCCTTGTTGATCGGGTTTTGCCGATTCAGGTAGCGGGTCAGGTGCTGGCCGGTGGCGTCGTCATAAATGACGAAGAGTACGTTGGGATTGCGCTGGGCCCGACGGGCAAACTCAGAGAGGGCCGGCACGTCGCTGTCCCACATGGCGCGCGGCGCGACCGAAGCCAGAAGCTGCGCCATATCATTGGCGGAATCCTTGAGCGACTTTTCCAGCGTCGCGCGCAACTGCGCCTGCTCATCCTTCAAACGTGTGGATAAACCGGCGGTGAGACGCTGGCGGGTGCTGGAAGACAAGCTGTCCAGGCTTGAGGTGACTTCACGCCCGGCCTGCTCCAGTTCGCCAGACAATTTCTGACTGTCGCCCCCGAGCCGAGCCTCTAGATCGGCCTCCAGCGCAGTGACCGTGCTTCGCGTCAGCGCGACAGCCACCAGGACCTGCACCAAAAGGGCGACACCGAGAGTAACGAATACGGGCCGCAACAGGCGGCTTTGTAACAATGAGAGAACGGCCGACACAGGGAATCCCTCTACTAACGCCATTAAATTGCTAGCACTTCAAAAAAAGCACTTATTATTTAAGCTGTATAGCAAGTGTCGTGCCGCCTGGCAGCCAGATATGACAAAGGACCCAAACGAGGGTCCTTTGTTTTTTACATCAACGACTTATCAGGCAAAAGGATGACGCAGAACGATGGTTTCGTTGCGGTCCGGTCCCGTCGAAATAATGTCAATCGGCGCACCGACCAACTCTTCAACGCGCTTGATGTAGTTGCGGGCCGCCACTGGCAGCTCTTCCAGGGTCTTGGCGCCGACGGTCGATTCGGTCCAGCCTGGCATCTGCTCGTACACCGGCTCAAGGCCGATGTAGCTGTCAGCGTCGGTCGGTGCGTCGATAACCGCGCCGTCCTGGTTCTTGTAACCCACGCAGATATTGATGGTTTCCAGGCCGTCCAGCACGTCCAGCTTGGTCAGGCACAGGCCCGAGATGCTGTTGACATCAATAGCGCGACGCAGGATGACGGCATCGAACCAGCCGCAACGACGGGCACGACCGGTGGTGGCGCCGAACTCATGACCACGCTTGGCCAGGAACGCACCGACGTCATCGAACAGCTCGGTCGGGAACGGACCCGAACCGACGCGAGTGGTGTAGGCCTTGGTGATACCCAGGATGTAATCCAGGTACATCGGTCCAAAACCCGAACCGGTGGCGATGCCGCCGGCAGTGGTGTTGGAACTGGTGACGTACGGATAGGTACCGTGATCGATGTCCAGCAGCGAACCCTGGGCGCCTTCGAACATGATGTCCTTGCCCGCGCGACGCAGCTCGTGCAACTCGGCAGTGACGTCGAGCATCATCGGCTGGAGCAACTCGGCGTATTCCATGCACTCGTCCAGGGTCTTCTGGAAATCGATGGCCGGCTCTTTGTAGTAATTGACCAGAACAAAGTTGTGGTAGTCCAGCAACTCGCCCAGCTTGGCGGCGAAGCGCTCACGGTGGAACAGGTCACCGATGCGCAGGCCACGACGGGCCACCTTGTCTTCGTAGGCCGGGCCGATGCCACGGCCGGTGGTGCCGATCTTCAGCTCGCCACGGGCCTTTTCACGAGCCTGGTCCAGCGCGACGTGATAGGACAGGATCAGCGGGCAGGACGGGCTGATACGCAGGCGCTCGCGCACCGGTACGCCTTTCTCTTCCAGCTTGATGATTTCCCGCAGCAAGGCGTCGGGGGCAACCACCACGCCGTTGCCGATCAGGCATTGCACGCCTTCGCGCAGCACGCCCGACGGGATCAGGTGCAGAACGGTTTTCTCACCGTCGATCACCAAGGTGTGACCTGCGTTGTGGCCACCCTGGTAGCGCACTACGGCGGCAGCATGTTCGGTCAGCAGATCAACGATCTTGCCTTTGCCCTCATCACCCCACTGGGTGCCCAGGACTACGACATTCTTACCCATAACACTTGTCCTCATTCGCGCAAACTTGGTGCCGGCCGCGGCCGGCAGGAAAACTCAAGAAGCCAGCGGCAATACTTGCCAAAGCCCGTTCTGCTGAATCAATTGCCGGTCGCAGTCCGCTTCACGGGCGGCGGCCAGAGGCTGCCCAGGCAAGGCCTGGACGACACGCTGACCCTCACTGCGCAACTGGCAGACCGTCTGCCAGAGTGCTGCATCCGTACTGTCGGGCATCCAGATACCGCCAGACGGTAGCTCGACTTCAGCACGCCCCAGGGTCACCAGGGTTTTCAAATCGGTAGAGAAGCCGGTCGCCGGACGGGCACGACCGAAGTCGGCGCCGATATCATCGTAGCGACCACCCTGAGCGATGGACTGACCCACGCCCGGTACAAACACCGCGAAGACTACGCCAGTGTGGTAGTGATAACCGCGCAATTCGCCCAGGTCGAAATACAGCGGCAACTCGGGGAAACGCACCGACAGGCGCTCGGCAATCGCCAGCAAATCGTCCAGTGCCGCGAGTACAGGTGCCGGCGCATGGGCCAGCCGTTCGCGGGCAGCGGCCAGCACTTCGCGACCTCCGCAGAGGTCTACCAGCGCCCGCAACATGCCGGACAGATCGGCCGGCAGGCCTTCGGTCAGACTGATCACTTCATCGATGGCCTTGCGCTGCAAGGCATCGAACAACTGCTGCTCCACTTCGCCGGACAAACCGGCCGCCCGCGCCAAGCCACGATAGATGCCAACATGCCCCAGATCCATGTGGACATCCGGCACGTCAGCCAGTTGCAGCATGGCCAACATCAGGCTGATGACTTCTACGTCGCTGCTCGGGCTGGCATCGCCATACAACTCGGCACCCAGCTGGATCGGACTGCGCGAAGACGACAGGGCGCGCGGCTGGGCGTGCAGCACGCTGCCGGCGTAGCACAGGCGACTCGGGCCTTCACGACGCAGGGTGTGGGCGTCGATACGCGCTACCTGCGGGGTGATGTCAGCACGAAAGCCCATCTGCCGGCCCGACTGCGGGTCGATAACCTTGAAGGTGCGCAGATCCAGGTCCTGGCCCGCGCCGGTCAGCAGGGATTCCAGGTACTCGATATGCGGGGTAACGACGAATTCGTAACCCCAGCTCTGGAACAGATCCAACACCTGCCGACGCGCTACTTCGATACGCGTAGCTTCCGGTGGCAGTACTTCTTCGATGCCATCTGGCAGCAGCCAGCGGTCTACCGTTGCCATTACGCCATTCCCCTATGGTCCGGGCGGCCAGCCCTCGGGCAAGCCTTGAGTGAAGCAGAAAATGCTCCGCCCACACGCAAACCCCGCGCATGAGCAACGTGACGAATGGCCTGTAGTCGGCCTCGCCAAGCACTTTCCTCGAAAAACCTGTCGAGTCGTACAACCCGACGCCTGCAACCAAAACCGCAATCGAACGTGCAGACGCAAAAAAGCCGGGAATTTCCCGGCTGCCGCATCATACACACGTTTTCCCAAAGGATCACCCCGCCCGACGCTTTAGCCGCCGGGCGGAGTGTTTCAGGTCAACGTCGCGTCAAGGCTTGGACTTTTCCAGGTACTGGAAGAAGTCGCTGCTTGGGTCAAGGACCAGGACGTCGGATTTGTCCGCAAAGCTTTCACGGTAGGCACGCAGGCTACGGTAGAACGCGTAGAACTCCTGATCCTGGCCGTAGGCATTGGCGTAGATCGAAGCGGCCTGGGCATCACCATCACCACGCAGCTCTTCCGATTCACGATAGGCTTCGGCCAGCAACACGCGACGTTGGCGATCGGCGTCGGCACGGATGCCTTCAGCCAGCTCGTTACCCTTGGCGCGGTGCTCGCGAGCTTCACGCTCACGCTCAGTACTCATCCGCTCGAACACGCTGCGGTTCACTTCCTTCGGCAGGTCGATGGCCTTGACCCGGACATCGACAACTTCGATACCCAGCTCTTTTTCCGCCATTGCGTTCAGCGAACGGGTGATGTCGGCCATGAGCGCATCACGCTCACCGGACACGACTTCATGCAGCGTGCGCTTACCGAACTGGTCACGCAGGCCCGATTCCAGACGACGGGACAGACGCTCGTCGGCGATCTGCTTGAGGCCGGAAGTCGCGGTGTAGAAGCGCTCGGCATCTTTCACCCGCCACTTGGCGTAGGCGTCCACCATCACGGCTTTCTTTTCCAGCGTCAGGAAGCGTTGTGTCGGCGCATCCAGCGTCATCAGGCGGCCATCGAACTTGCGCACCTTGTTGACGTACGGCACCTTCACATGCAGGCCCGGCTGGACATCCGCCTCGACCACGCGACCGAATTGCAGTAACACCGCACGCTCGGTCTGAGCCACGATGTAGAAGCAGTTCCAGGCAGCGATCGCCACGACGACACCGACAATAAGGGCGATCAGCGATTTATTGCTCATCAGCGACTCTCCCTGGTACGTGCTTGCTGTTGCTGCTGCTCCGCCGCGCGGGCATTGGCTTCATTGCCGGCGGCGGCCGTGCTGGACGGCGGCGTGCCGGTTTTACGACCGCCTTCGACCATCTTGTCCAGCGGCAAGTACAGCAGATTGCTCTGGCCGTTCTTGTTGCCGGTCACGAGGACCTTGCTGGTGTTGCTGAAGACTTCCTGCATGGTGTCCAGATAGAGACGCTCGCGGGTCACTTCAGGCGCCTTGCGGTACTCGGCCACCAGCTTGGTGAAGCGGTCCGCCTCACCCTTGGCACGGGAAACCACTTCGTCGCGATAACCGTTGGCATCTTCAATGATGCGCTGGGCCTGACCACGGGCTTCCGGCACGACGCCGTTGGCGTAGGTCTCGGCCTGGTTACGCGAACGCTGCTCGTCTTCACGGGCACGGATCACGTCATCGAAGGCTTCCTGGACTTCACGCGGTGCCGCTGCGCTCTGAACGTTGACCTGGGTAACGGTGATACCGGTGCGATAGGTGTCGAGGAACCGTTGCAGGCGCTCCTTGATTTCGCTGGCCATCAACTCACGACCTTCTGTCAGCACCTGATCCATGGCGGTGGAGCCCACCACATGGCGCAAGGCGCTTTCAGTTGCGTGCTGCAGGCTGATTTCCGGCTGGTCGACGTTCAGGACGAAGTCTTGCAGATTGGAGATCTTGTATTGCACGGTCAGCGGCACTTCGACGATGTTTTCGTCTTCAGTGAGCATCTGGCCCTGCTTGGTGTAGGCACGCTCACGCGTGACGTTTTCCATGAACTTCTTGTCGATCGGCGGGAAATAGATATTCAGGCCCGGCCCGACAGTTTCGTAGTACTTGCCAAAGCGCAGCACTACAGCCTGCTCCTGCTCGTCCACGACATAAACCGCGCTATACAGCCAGACAGCTGCGAGCACGACGAGACCGATGCCGAGCAGGCCGAAACCGCCGCCCTTGCCCGAACGACCACCCCCATCGTCACCGCGTTTCTTACCACCACCGAACAAACCGTTCAGGCTTTCCTGCAGCTTTCGGAAGGCCTCGTCGAGATCCGGCGGTCCCTTGCGGTCGCCGTTGTTACGACGTTTGCCACCCCAGGGATCCTGATTATTCGAGTTGCCACCCGGCTCATTCCAAGCCATAGCGCTCTCCATCTGATAAAGCAAAGACGCACCCACGGCGCGCCGACCAATGCTACAGAATGCCTGACACCGCTTTCTCAGGCTTTTATTGCAAAGTGTGTTGCTCGATGAATTCCATCGGCTGCAGCCCTTCGCGACTGACCAGTCGATTGAGCTCCGCCCGAGGCAGGCGAACCGCCAGCAGGCAGATGCCTTCTTCATCATGTTCTTCTTTCTGCACCGCTCCGAGTTCAAAGAACTGGGCCCGCAGCCGGGCAAAACGTTGCGGCAACTTCAGCGTGCCGACAAACAGGTCGTTGCCCAATAGCTCCGCCACGGCCTGCTTGAGCAGATCCAGACCAGAACCGTCGCGGGCCGATAACCAGACCCGCTGCGGTTTGCCATCGGCATCGCGCTGGATCTGCGGCTCCACGCCTTCGAGCAAATCGAGTTTGTTGTATACCTCAAGGATCGGCAAGTCCTGGGCTCCGATCTCGCCCAGCACCACCATGACCTGCTCGATCTGCAGCATCCGGTCCGGCTCGGCGGCATCGATCACGTGCAGCAGCAGGTCGGAGTTGCTCGACTCTTCGAGCGTAGCCCGAAAAGCCTCGACCAGCTTATGCGGCAGGTGCCGAATGAAGCCCACGGTGTCGGCCAGCACAATCGGCCCGAGGTCGTCCAGATCGAGCCGGCGCAGGGTCGGATCGAGCGTGGCGAACAACTGGTCGGCGGCGTAGACGTCGGATTGGGTCACGTTATTGAACAGCGTCGATTTACCGGCGTTGGTATAACCCACCAGTGAAACCGTCGGGATATCAGCACGCTTGCGGCCGCGTCGTGATTGCTCACGCTGACTGCGGACCTTTTCCAGGCGCCCCTTGATCTGGCGCAGGCGAACCCGCAGCAGACGCCGGTCGGTTTCCAGCTGGGTCTCACCCGGACCGCGCAGACCGATACCGCCCTTCTGCCGCTCAAGGTGGGTCCAGCCACGAACCAGCCGCGTACTCATGTGTTCAAGCTGGGCCAGTTCGACCTGGAGCTTGCCTTCATGGGTACGGGCGCGTTGGGCGAAGATGTCGAGAATCAGCCCTGTGCGGTCGATCACGCGACACTCGAACACACGTTCGAGGTTACGCTCCTGACTGGGCGTGAGAATGTGATTGAAAATCACCAGGTCGACCTGTTCGGTTTTGACCAGGTCGCGCAATTCCTCGACCTTGCCGCTGCCTATCAGGTATTTGGCGGTTGGCCGATGACGCGGCACGTTAAAAAACGCGACGGTCTCGGCGCCGGCCGAAAGTGCCAATTCCTGAAACTCCTGCGGATCTTCGCGCGCCTCAGGGTCTTGTCCATCCAAGTGAACGAGAATGGCCCGCTCACCCCCACCGTGGCGCTCAAAGAACAAAGGAGACTCCTATCAAGCGTTACCCGGTTCAGCATCACCGGCTTCGGATTCGGTCGCGCTAGGCAGACGAATCGCTCGGACGGGCACTACTGTCGAGATCGCGTGCTTGTAGACCATCTGGCTGACGGTGTTTTTCAGAAGGATGACGAACTGGTCGAAAGACTCGATCTGGCCTTGCAGTTTGATCCCGTTGACCAGATAGATGGACACCCCAACTTTCTCTTTACGTAAAGTGTTCAAGTAAGGGTCTTGTAGCGAATGCCCTTTTGACATGTGCCGCACTCCTTTAAGGATCAATAATTAAAATCGGAATCAGATGGCTTGGGCCGTCACACCCCCAAGGATAGACGGCAATTGCAAGGACTCAGCTCAATATGGAGATGGTCCCAAGGTATTTCAAGGCGCGTGGCAGATTGTCGCAATCGAGACTGTCAAGCCAGTGCAGGTCAGTCCAGCTGCGCAGCCAGGTGAACTGGCGTTTCGCCAATTGGCGCGTGGCAATGATTCCACGCTCCTGCATCTCGGCTAACGTCAGCTTGCCGTCAAGATAGTCCCAGACTTGTCGATAGCCCACCGCACGTATAGACGGCAACCCGGCATGCAGGTCACTTCGCTCACGCAGGGCTACGACCTCGTCTATGAATCCCTGTTCCAACATTAATGTGAATCTTTGTTCAATTCGCCGATGAAGCACTTGCCGGTTCGCCGGAGCGATGGCCAGATTGGCGACAGTATAGGGCAATTGTTGCATTCCCGAAGCGGCTGCTTCAGTACTTTGCGCAGATTGTCGCTGTCGCAGAGCGGTCATGCTCTGACCGCTGACCCGATAAACCTCCAGCGCCCGACTGAGCCGCTGCGGGTCGTTGGGGTGAATACGCGCTGCCGACTCCGGGTCGATGACCGCCAATTGTTCGTGCAAAGCTTGCCAGCCAAGGCGTGCAGCCTCTTCTTCGATCTGCGCACGCACGCTGGGATCGGCTGCCGGCATATCCGCCAACCCCTCGACCAGGGCCTTGTAATACAGCATCGTGCCGCCCACCAGCAGCGGAATCTTGCCTCTGGCGGTGATTTCGGCCATGGCCTGAAGGGCATCGCGGCGAAAATCCGCTGCCGAGTAAGCCTCGGCCGGATCCAGGATGTCGATCAGTCGGTGTGGGAACTCAGCCAGCAGCTCTTTTGACGGCTTGGCGGTGCCGATATCCATACCCCGGTAGACCAAGGCCGAATCGACGCTGATCAGCTCGCAGGGCAGTACTTTGGTCAATTCAATGGCCAGGTCGGTCTTACCGGCAGCGGTTGGCCCCATCAGAAAGATCGCAGGAGGTAATTGGCTCATCAACGACCGCGCAGGAACAGTTTGTCCAGGTCGTCCAGGCCCAGTTGGGTCCAGGTCGGCCGGCCATGGTTGCATTGACCGCTGCGCTCAGTATTTTCCATGTCCCGCAGCAGACCGTTCATTTCCGGCAAGGCCAGGCGCCGGTTGGCGCGGATTGCGCCGTGACAGGCCATGGTGCCGAGCAGTTCGTTCAGGTGCGCCTGGATCCGGTCGCTGGTGCCGTACTCCATCAGGTCCGCCAGCACGTCGCTGACCAGTCGGTTGGCCTCGGCCTGTTTCAACAGGGCCGGGATCTGCCGGATCGCCAGGGTTTCCGGGCCCAGGCGCTGCAGCTCAAAGCCCAGGCGCTGGAACCAGCTCACATGCTCCTCGGCGCAATCGGCCTCACGCTGGCTGACCGCCAGGGATTCAGGCACCAGCAGCGGTTGCCCGCTAAGGCCTTCACTGGCCATGGCGATTTTCAGGCGCTCGTACATGATCCGCTCGTGGGCGGCATGCATGTCTACCAGGACCAGGCCCTGGGCATTTTCCGAGAGGATATAGATCCCTTTGAGCTGCGCCAGGGCATAACCCAGTGGCGGAATGTCACCCTGGCCGTCCGGCAACGCCGCCGCACCGGTCTCAGGCAGGGGTTTGAAAAACTCGCGATAAGCCGCCTGAGCTTCGGCGGCGGGCACGCTCGATTGCGCACGCGGGGTGTATTGGTACTGGTAACCGCTGCCGGCGCCGGTCCCGGCGGCGTTGTAGGTCGGCTGGGGCTGGGGTTGTTCCAGCAGTGCGTTGGCGGCCAGACGCATTTCGCCTTGAGGTCCGAATTCGCCAGCCTCCAGCCCCGTTGGCCGGACCATGCCGGCCACTGCCGCCGGTGCCGCCAATTGATCTTCGGGGCGCACATCACCCAAGGCGCGGTGCAAGGTGCCGTAGAGGAAATCGTGCACCATGCGCCCGTCACGAAAGCGCACTTCATGCTTGGTCGGGTGCACGTTGACGTCCACCACCGCGGGGTCGACTTCGAAAAACAGCACGAAGGTCGGATGCCGACCGTTGAACAACACGTCGCGATAGGCCTGGCGCACCGCGTGGGCCACCAGTTTGTCGCGCACCGCGCGCCCGTTTACGTAGAAGTACTGCAAGTCCGCCTGGCTGCGAGAAAAAGTCGGCAGCCCGACCCAACCCCACAGGTGCAGGCCATTGCGCTCCACTTCGATGGGCAATGCCTGCTCCAGGAAGCCCGCACCGCACACCGCGCCGACGCGTCGCGCCCGGGCCGCATCATCATGGGCCTCGTGCAGGCTGAGGATGGTCTTGCCGTTGTGGCGCAAATGGAACGCCACGTCAAAACGCGCCAGGGCCAGGCGCTTGATGACTTCCTGCAAATGATCGAATTCAGTCTTCTCAGCCTTGAGAAACTTGCGTCGGGCCGGGGTATTGAAGAACAGGTCGCGTACTTCCACCGAGGTGCCCACCGGATGGGCCGCAGGCTGGACGCGGGACGCCATGTCCCGCCCTTCGGTTTCGACCTGCCAGGCCTGGTCGGCTTCACGGGTACGGGAGGTGAGTGTCAGGCGCGACACCGAACTGATGGAGGCCAGTGCCTCGCCACGGAACCCCAGGCTCATGACCCGCTCGAGGTCTTCCAGGTCGCGGATCTTGCTGGTGGCGTGGCGCGCCAGGGCCAATGGCAGGTCGTCGGCAGGAATGCCGCCACCGTCATCGCGCACTCGCAACAGCTTGACGCCGCCCTGCTCGATATCCACATCGATGCGTTTGGCCCCGGAGTCGAGACTGTTCTCCAGCAACTCCTTGATGACCGACGCCGGACGCTCGACCACCTCACCGGCGGCGATCTGGTTCGCCAGCCGGGGGCTGAGCAGTTCGATGCGGGCGTTGCTGCCGGTCAGTTCATCGCTCATTGCTTGACCACCACGTCGTTGCCGGGAATAGTCAGGGTCTGGCCGATCTTGAGGTCGTCGCTCTTAAGATTATTGGCACTGCGCAGGGACGCGGGCGACACCTGATAGCGCACGGCGATCATGGCCAGGGTTTCGCCAGGATTGACCCGATGATCCCGTGGTCCCTGGGCGATCTTGCCGGAGTCTCGCAGCCAGGCGATGTAGGTGCCCGGTGGCGGGTTCTGCTGGAAGAACTGGCGCACGCCGCTGCTGATGGACCGGGCCAGGGCCTGTTGATGACTGGAGGACGTCAGCTTCGAGGCTTCGTTGGCATTGGAGATGAACCCGGTTTCCACCAGGATCGACGGAATATCCGGCGACTTGAGCACCATGAACCCTGCCTGTTCGACGCGCCGCTTGTGCAGCGGCGTGACGCGCCCAATGTTGCTCAAGACTTTTTGGCCGACGTTAAGGCTGGACGTCAGCGAGGCCGTCATTGACAGATCGAGCAGCACGCCAGCGAGCATGCGGTCCTTGTCATCGAGGCTGACGTTGCCGGCGCCGCCAATCAGGTCGGAACGGTTTTCGCTGTCAGCCAGCCAACGGGCGGTCTCGGAGGTGGCACCCCGGTCGGACAGGGCAAACACCGAGGCCCCGAACGCGGCTTTTGAAGGGGCGGCGTCGGCATGGATCGAAACGAACAGGTCCGCGCCCTTCTTGCGGGCGATTTCGGTACGGCCACGCAACGGGATGAAGTAGTCGCCGGTACGTGTCAACTCGGCGCGAAAGCCTTTCATGCCGTTGACCTGGCGCTGCAACTCACGGGCGATGGACAACACCACGTCCTTTTCACGTTGCCCGCGCGAGCCAGAGGCGCCAGGGTCCTCACCACCGTGACCGGCATCGATCACAACGATGATGTCGCGCTTGCCGGACGGCATCGGCGGTAGCTTGAGAGCAGGCTCGGTTGGCGTGACCGGTACCGCTGGCACTGTGGCGACTTTGGTCGGAGGTGGAGGCGGTGGCGCGGCATCGGCCGGGTTGTCGAACAGATCCACCACCAGCCGATTGCCGTACTGGGCGTTGGGCGTCAGGGTGAAGCTTTTCGGGGTCACGGCCTTTTTCAGGTCGATGACGACCCGCAGGTCAGTCGGCGTGCGCTGAGCCGAGCGAATGGCCGTGATCGGCGTGTTGGCGGTGGCGGCAGTCAGCGGCGCCCCCAGGGACGCGCCATTGATGTCGATCACCAGGCGATCCGGAGCGGTCAGGGTGAATACGCTGTGCTGCACCGGCCCCGTCAGGTCGAACACCAGCCGAGTGTTGTCCGGCGCCCGCCACAGACGAACGCTGCTGACCTTCGTCTGAGCCACAGCATCGACGGCCAGTGCCGTAAGCAACATTCCTACGACAGCAACCACCGCGCGAAAGCGCATACCAAACCCCATCATCAATTAGTTTCCAATGCCAAAGCGGCACACCACGACTCGCCGCGCGAGCCTTGCGGCGTCAGTATCAACGAACGCCCGCCGTTCTGCGCGCCAATGGTAATGGTCAGGTCAGGCTTTGGCAAAAAGCCTGCACCTTTCTGGGGCCATTCGATCAGACACAAGGCGTCATCTTCGAAGTAATCGCGGATACCGAGGAATTCCAATTCTTCAGGATCCACCAGTCGATACAGGTCGAAATGGAAGGCACGAATGTCGCCGATCTCGTAGGGCTCAACCAACGTGAACGTAGGACTTTTCACTGCGCCGATGTGTCCCAAGCCACGAATAATGCCGCGGGACAGGGTGGTTTTTCCCGCGCCGAGGTCGCCCTCCAGAAAAATCAGACCATGGCCTGCCGTGGTACGCGCAATGCGCTCCCCCAATTGTGTCATGGCTTGTTCGTCCGCCACGTACAGGGTTACTTCAGACACGGTGAATGCTCCTCCAACAACTGACGAATGGCCGGGATCAGATCGGTCGCCGCCAACCCCCGGCCCGACTGACCGGTTTGCACACCGGCATTGGCATGCAACCACACTCCCAGGCAGGCGGCATCGAAGCCCTCCATGCCTTGGGCGAGCAACGCGCCGACCACCCCGGCCAGCACATCCCCGAGGCCTGCCGTAGCCATGGCCGGATGGCCCTGACCGCAAACCGACAGGCGACCGTCCGCACTGGCAATCAGACTGCCAGCGCCCTTGAGAATCACCGTGGCCGCGTACTTTTTGCTCAAGGCGTGGGCTGCCGCCGGACGATCGGCCTGCACCTGGGCCGTGGAGATACCCAGAAGCCGCGCCGCCTCGCCCGGATGAGGGGTGATCACACAGTGCTCGGGCAAACTGACCGCGCCACTGCTCAGCAGGTTCAGCGCATCGGCATCCCACACCTGGGGCAGTGATGTGTTGGCCGCCGCCGACAACAGGCTACGCCCCCACGCAGCCTGGCCCAGGCCCGGACCAACCACCAACACCGTGGCCTGCTCAAGCAACCCCATCAATTGGTTGGCCGAGTGGGTGCCCTGCACCATGACTTCGGGTAAACGCGTCAGCGCAGCGGACACATGCTCGTTGCGAGTGGCCATGGAGACCATCCCCGCGCCGCAGCGCAGGGCACTTTCGGCGCTCATCTGGATGGCGCCGCCAAAACCTCGGTCGCCGCCGATCAACAGGACATGACCGAACTTGCCTTTGTGGGATGTGCGCGCACGAGGCGTCAGGGACGGCAGATTATGGGGCAGCAGAAGCCGGGCCGTGGCTGGCGCTGCCTCGACGATGTCGGGATCGGCATGCAGATCATTGAATATCAGTTCACCGACCCGGTCCGCCGCATCGCCAGTGAACAGGCCCAGCTTCAGGCCAATAAAGGTTACGGTCAGGTCGGCCGCCACTGCCGTACCCAGCACCCGTCCCGTGTCGGCACACAGCCCCGAAGGGATATCCACCGCGGCCACTGGCAGACCACTGACATTGATGGTATCGATTGCCCGAACGTAGGGCTCGCGTACTTCGCCACTCAATCCGGTGCCGAGCAAGGCGTCGAGCAGCACACCGCGCAAGTCGGACTCGTCCGACCATGACTCCACCGGCACACCTACCGCCACCGCCTCGGCGTGGGCATTGGCGGCATCCCCCTGCAACCGCCGGGGCTCGCCCACCGTTAGCACCCGCACTGACCAACCGGCGCGTCGGGCCAGGGTCGCCACCAGATAACCATCGCCGGCGTTGTTGCCATGCCCGGCCAGCACGGTCAGCTCCCTGGCGTCTGGCCAGCGCCGGACAATGGCCCGCCAGGTGGCGCGGGCCGCACGCTGCATCAATTCGAAGCCAGTCGTGCCTGCCGCGATCAGTTGTGCGTCGAGGTCCCGGACCTGCGCGGCACTGTACAGCGCGTCGGGAAAATCATCTTTAGTGTGCGGCATGCGTCTTCAGGCTCCGATGTCTGGCAGAATTATACGCATCTCAGCTCCGGTTTCTCTCGCCTCATGCCTGTCATTCCCATAGATCTCCCCGCCCTCGCCCAATCCATCAAGGACTGGGGTCGCGAGCTGGGTTTCCAGCAGGTCGGCATCAGCGGCCTGGACCTGGCCGAGCATGAGCACCACCTGCAACGCTGGCTCGACGCCGGCTACCACGGCGAAATGCAATACATGGGTGCCCACGGCAGCAAACGCTCGCACCCCGAGGAGCTGGTGCCGGGCACATTGCGCGTGGTTTCCCTGCGCATGGACTACCTGCCGGGAGACACGCAAATGGCGCAGAGGCTCGCCCAACCGGAAAAAGCCTACGTCTCGCGCTATGCGTTGGGCCGCGATTACCACAAATTGATCCGTAAACGCGTGCAACAACTGGCAGAAAAAATCCAGGCGGCCATCGGCCCCTTCGGCTATCGCGCCTTCGTCGACAGCGCGCCGGTGCTGGAAAAAGCCATCGCCGAACAGGCCGGGCTGGGCTGGATCGGTAAAAACACCTTGGTATTGAACCGCAAGGCCGGTAGTTATTTTTTCCTGAGCGAGTTGTTCGTCGACCTGCCGCTGCCGGCGGACCCGCCCCACGCCAGCGAACACTGCGGAAAATGCACCGCATGCCTGGACATCTGCCCTACGAATGCCTTCGTCGGCCCCTACGTCCTGGATGCCCGACGCTGCATTTCCTACCTCACCATCGAACTCAAAAGCGCCATCCCCGAAGAACTGCGGCCGTTGATCGGTAATCGGGTGTTCGGTTGCGATGACTGCCAGATCGTCTGCCCGTGGAACCGCTTCGCCCGGCCGTCCGGAGAAAGCGACTTCAAGCCGCGACACAACCTGGACAATGCCGGGTTGGCCGAGCTGTTCATGTGGGACGAGGAAAAATTCCTCAGCAGTACCGAAGGCTCGCCCCTGCGCCGAGCCGGGTACGAAAGCTGGCTGCGCAACCTGGCGGTGGGATTGGGGAATGCACCTTCAACCATCCCGGTCTTGCAAGCGCTTGAAGCGCGGCGCG
Organism: Pseudomonas hefeiensis; assembly: GCF_030687835.1. Lineage (NCBI taxonomy): Bacteria > Pseudomonadati > Pseudomonadota > Gammaproteobacteria > Pseudomonadales > Pseudomonadaceae > Pseudomonas > Pseudomonas hefeiensis. The sequence continues at coordinate 654,340 of NZ_CP117449.1, read as the reverse complement.
ATTACCCATCGGAACTGGTGCGCGAGCATGTCGAGTGGGCGTTGCGCCAACACGCCGAGCGTCAGACCTCGTCGTTGTAGACGAACTTCGGCATTTCCCAGTGAAAGCGGATCGCCAGGAGCCGCAACAGGAAACCGCCGAACAGAGTGATAAGGATCGCCTGCTCACTCGGCAACTGCAGATAGACACACAGCATGTAGCACCACGCCGCGGCAAACGAGACGCTGGCATAGAGCTCGCGGCGGAAGATCAGCGGGATGTCGTTGCAGAAAATGTCCCGCAAGATGCCACCGAAAACGCCGGTAATCACACCGCTGACCGAAGCCACCAACATGCCGTGGCCCATTTCCAGGGCGGTCATGCAGCCGATCAGGGTGAACGCCACCAAGCCCACGGCATCGAGCACCAGGAACAACGAGCGCAAATGGCGCATCCAGCGCGCCAGGATCACCGTCAGCATCGCCGCCGCGGTGGTCAGCACCAGGTATTCCGGGTGCTTGACCCAGGTGAGCGGGTAATGACCGAGCAGCACATCGCGCACCGAGCCACCCCCCAACGCGGTGACGCAGGCGATCAGCACCACGCCAAACCAGTCCATGCCACGACGCCCGGCAGACAAGGCACCGGTCATCGCTTCAGCGGTGATGGCGATCAGATAAAGCATCAGCAACATGATGGCGGTCCTTGCAGGAAGGCGCGCAGTCTAGCCAGTTTGGGCAGGCACCAAAAGAGGGCGGCTCCGACATGTCCAACACAATCCCAGTGGCGAGGAGAGTTGTGGGCGCAAGGCTTGCCCGCGATGATGGCGCTGCGGTCTTTCAGAGACCGAGGCGCCTGTTTCGCGAGCAAGCTTTGCTCCCACAAGCCTTGCTCCCACACCCCGCTCGCCACAAGAGCGCCGTGTGCTTCAATCAGAACTTGATGAAATGCTTGCGGTAATGCTGCAACTCGGCGATGGACTCGCGGATGTCGTCCAGGGCCAGGTGGCTGCCGCCCTTCTGGAAGCTGTCACGCACCTCTGGAGCCCAGCGGGCGGCCAGCTCCTTGAGGGTGGAGACGTCCAGGTTGCGGTAGTGGAAGTAGCTTTCCAGGGATTTCATGTGGGTATAGAGGAAGCGCCGATCCTGGCAGATGCTGTTGCCGCAGATCGGTGATTTGCCCTTTGGCACCCACTGCTCCAGAAAGGCGATGGTCTGGGCTTCGGCCTCAGCCATGCTGATTTTGCTCTCGCGCACCCGCTGGGTCAGCCCGGAGCCGCCGTGCTGGCGGGTGTTCCATTCGTCCATACCGGCCAGGATTTCGTCGCTGTGATGGATCGCGATCACAGGGCCTTCGGCCAGGGTGTTGAGGTCACTGTCGGTGACGATAGTGGCCATTTCGATGATGACATCGGTGTCCGGGTTCAGACCGGTCATTTCCAGGTCGATCCAGATCAGGTTCTGCGGGTTTTGCATGGGGGAGCTCCTCGGCGTAGCTGCGCAGTTTAGCTTAGGCTTTGAACGAAAAGTGCCTGCGCGACGATCAGGCTGCGTTGAAAACAGGCTCGGAATGCTCATCAACGCCGCTTCCTCGCCTGTTTTCGCCTTGCCTGATCGCCGCTCGGCGACTTTTCGTTCAAACCCGAGGCGGGCCCCTGGGCGTGCTAAACTCGCGGCCGTTTTACCTAATCGCTGCATTCTTCATACGGAACACCCATGGCCAAACGCCAACTCAATCGTCGTCAAAACTGGCGCATCGAAAAGATCCAGGGCGAGCGCGCCGCCCGCGCCGCCAAACGCGAATCCAGCGCGGTACAAGCGCTTGAGGGCGGCGACCTCGGCCCGGAACAGACAGGTCTGGTGATCGCGCACTTCGGGGTACAGGTCGAGGTCGAGGCCCGTGAAGGCGAATTGGCCGGCCAGGTATTCCGCTGCCATCTGCGAGCCAACCTGCCGGCCCTGGTCACCGGCGACCAGGTGGTCTGGCGTGCCGGCAACCAAGGCATCGGCGTGATCGTGGCACAACTGCCGCGCCACACCGAGCTGTGCCGCCCGGACAGCCGAGGCCAGCTCAAGCCGGTAGCGGCCAACGTCGACATGATCGTCATCGTCTTCGCCCCGCTGCCCGAGCCCCACGCCAACCTGATCGACCGTTATCTGGTGGCAGCCGAACACGCCGGCATCCGCCCACTGTTGCTGCTCAACAAATTCGACCTGATCGACGAGCACAACGCCCCGGCGCTGAACGCCTTGCTCTCGGTCTATCGGCAATTGGGCTACCCGGTGCTGGAAGTTTCGGCCCACCACGGCGACGGCATGGAGAAATTGCAGGAACAACTGGACGGGCGCATCAGCGTATTCGTCGGCCAGTCTGGTGTCGGCAAGTCGTCGCTGGTCAACAGCCTGCTGCCGGAAGTCGAGACGCGCGTCGGGCCGTTGTCCGAGCTGTCCGGCCAGGGCACTCACACCACCACCACTGCGCGGTTGTTCCACTTCCCCGGCGGCGGTGAACTGATCGACTCGCCGGGCATCCGCGAATTTGGCCTGGGCCATGTCAGCCGAGCCGATGTGGAAGCGGGGTTCATCGAGTTCAACGACCTGATCGGCACCTGCCGCTTCCGCGACTGCAAGCACGACCGCGAACCCGGTTGCGCCCTGCTCAAGGCGCTGGAAGACGGTCGTGTGCAACAGCAACGGATGAACAGCTACCGCTCGATCATCGCCAGCTTGCCGGAAAGCAGTTACTGATCTGAAAGGAAGGCAAGCCGGACACAGTTGTGGCGAGGAGATTTATCCCCGCTGGGGCGCGAAGCGCCCCCCCTTTTTATTCAACCCCGAATATCAGATGAAAAAAAGAGGGGCTGCTTCGCAGCCCAACGGGGATAAATCCCCTCGCCACAGGTTTGCGCTCGCCAGTCAGGTCACTGCGCAGGCGGCTCCGCCGGTTTCGGCGCGAGATCATCGAACAGGTTCAGACGCTCGCGCACCTCATGGGCCGGAACAGGCTGCTGGTCCGCCGGCAATGCGTTCGGATCAGCCGCCGCACCTGGCATTGCCGGCACTTCACCTGGCGCGCCCTCGCCTTGGGCCGGGTCCGGCGCCGGGTCATCGGTTTGCGAACCTTCAATGGCTTTCTGGGCCTTTTTGGTCAACACCACGATGTCGATACGCCGGTTGACCGGGTTGAACGGGTCTTTGCGGTCGAACAGCGCCGAGGAGGCATAACCGACCACCCGCGCCACCTGCTCGTCCGGATAGCTGCCGGCCACCAAGGCCCGACGCGCCGCGTTGGCACGATTGGCGGAAAGCTCCCAGTTACCGAAATCGCCTTTGCCGATGAAGGGCTTGGCATCGGTATGACCACTGATACTGATCTTGTTCGGCACCGCTTTGATGGTGTCGGCCATGGCCAGCAGAATATCTTCGAAGTATGGTTTCAGGCGCGCGCTGCCAGAGTCGAACATCGGACGGTTCTCGGCGTCCATGATCTGGATGCGCAAGCCGTTGGGCGTGATTTCGAACAGGATCTGGTCCTTGAACTTCTGCAGTTCAGGGTTCTCTTCGACTTTGTTCTGCAACTCTTGCAGCAACAACTCCAGACGCTCGCGCTCAACCTCCTCGGCCATGCCTTCGGCCTGATCGGCGTCCACCTTGACCTTGTCAGGCTGGGGCTGGGACTCGACTTCAGGGTTGAGGGTATTTTCCGGCGCCAGGGTCGGCGAACCGCCGAGGTCGATAATGTAGGGCGTGCCGCTTTCGGAAAAACCCACCGGATCCTTGAAGTAACCGGCAATGGCGATTTTCTGCTCCGGGGTGGCGGTAGATAGCAGCCACAGCACCAGGAAGAACGCCATCATCGCCGTCGCGAAGTCGGCGAAGGCGATTTTCCAGGCGCCCCCGTGATGCCCACCGGCTATGCGCTTGACGCGCTTGATAATGATCGGCTGGTTATTTTCCATCTTAGCGACCGCGAACCGCTTGTTCTAACTCGGCGAAGCTTGGACGGTGCGCCGGGTACAGAACCTTGCGACCGAACTCCACAGCCAGCGATGGCGGCATGCCCGAAGCCGAGGCTACGAGCGAAGCCTTGATGGCTTCGTAGACATTGAGTTCTTCCTTGGCGTCGTGGGCCAGGGAATGGGCCAACGGGCCGAAGAAGCCATACGCGGCGAGAATACCGAAGAAGGTACCTACCAGTGCCGCCCCTACGTGCAGACCGATAGATGCCTGGTCGCCTTCACCCAGGGAGGCCATGGTCACCACGATGCCCAATACCGCCGCAACGATACCGAAACCCGGCATGCCGTCGGCAATGCCGTTGACCGCGTGAGACGGGTGCTCCAGGTCTTCCTTGAGGCTGTACAGTTCCATGTCGAACAGGCCTTCGAGCTCATGGGGAGCCATGTTGCCGGACGACATGATGCGCAGGTAGTCACAGACGAACGCCGTCATGCGATCGTCCTTGAGCACCGTGGGGTACTTGGCGAAGATCGGGCTGGACGCCGCGTCTTCGATATCCCCTTCGATCGCCATCATGCCTTCGCGGCGGCTCTTGTTGAGGATCTCGTAGATCAGCCCCAGCACCTCAAGGTAGAAGGTGTGGCTGAAACGCGAGCCGAACATGCTCAAGGACTTCTTGAGCACGTGCATCGTCATGTAGCCGGGGTTGGCCTGCAAAAATGCGCCAAGGGCCGCACCGCCGATGATCAGAACCTCAAAGGGCTGGACCAGGGCGGCAATCTTGCCATGGGAAAGCACGTATCCGCCCAGAACGCTCGCGAACACGACAATGATGCCGATAATTTTAGCCATAGATAGAAAGTACTTATTTAAGTCGGGTTCAAGGTCATATTCGGAAGCTGAAAAATCTCTTCTTCTACTTATCGGCAAAACTGCGCCAGACTATAGTCAGTTCAGGCGAAAAGCCAATTTGCCCCGTTCCGGGCGTAGATACTCCCTATGATGATCGCGTCCAGCCATGGCTAACGAAACGAAGGTTCCAACTCCACGACCGACCACGCTCGAAGGCTGGGTAAAGCTGCTCGAGGGCGTCCATCTGCCAGTACCCCAGGCCAGTCATGACCTGGTCTGCAAAGCCATTGCCGACAGCAACCGCTCACTGCGTGACATTGCCGAGCTGATCCAGGACAGCCCTGCCCTGGCGCTGAGCGTCATCCGTGAAGCCAACCATCACACCCATGGCAACTTTGCGGAACCGGCAGAAAACCTCGAAGTGGCCATCAACCGCCTCGGCCTCAAGCGCACCGAAGAATTGCTCGCGCGCCTGCCCTCGTTGCCCGAGCAGCAGATACCCATCGCCCTGCGCCAGCTGCAATTGATCAGCCAGCATGCAACGCAACAGGCCAATGGCTTCTTTGCCAGCCGCCTGGCGCGGCTGTGGCAAGACATCCACTGGGGCAGCCTGTTGTTTCTGTCACCGCTCTGGCCGCTGGCCCTGACTCATCCAGGATTGCTGGGAGAGTGGGAGTTGCGGGTTGTCCACAAAGGCCAGTCTGCGAGCAAGGTGGAGCGCGAGTTGTTCGGCGTCGGCCTGCTGAAAATCTGCCTGGCACTGGTGGAGACCTGGCGCCTGCCGATCTGGGTGGCGCAGGGCTACCGCCTGCTGCTCAACGAACGTCGCGAACTGGTGCAAGTGCTGCGTATAGCCCGCGATAGCGAACACCCGCTGCGCCAGCGCAATCGCCTGGACGATGACCCGACCCTGCGGCGCTGGCTCAATCAGCCGGCCAACACAGTGCTGCTGGCCAACGGCCTGGCCCTTTCAGCACAACAGGCGTGGGATGGCCCTCACAGTACCCGCTGGCAATATCTCACTAGTTTGTATCTGCAAATGTCCATGGATGACGTCCAGCAGCAATTGCACCAGCAAGCCGTCAACAGCGCCCGTCATAACACCATGCCAGACCTCTGGCATCCGGCCGTGGCGTTGATCTGGCCCCGGGGCAGCCGGCGCGTCCACCCGGGGCTGCTGCCAGCCGCCCCGCCCAGCGCCGAAGACCTGACCCAGTGGCGCAAGCAATGCGCCGAACTGCTGGTAGAACCGAGCCCGTTCAGCAACGCCATGCATCTGACCACATCGGCACGGGACGCACTGGTGGCATGCGGCATGCGCAGGGTGATGATTCTGATGGCCGACCGCAGCCAGACCAGCCTGCGCGTGCATCAGATCGCCGGCCTGCCCAAAGAAGCGGCGGCCATGAGTTTTTCCATCAGCCAAAGCAAGGTGTTGCAACGGTTGCAGGCCCAACAGGCCCAAGTTCGCCTGAACCCGGACAACAACGCCCAGTTTTCGGCATTGCTGCCGCCGGGACTACGCAGCCTGTTCCGCGGCGAACACCTGCTGCTTCGCTCACTGACCTGCAACGGCCGGGTGATCATGCTGGTGGCGGTGGACCAGGGCGGCGGGCCGTTCTCGGACGTGACGGTGCAGGCCTTCGGCAAAACCGTGCAATGCATCGAACGAGCCCTGCACAGCTTTACCAACCGCGGCCGCTGATCTTGATACAATCCTTTCCCTTTGCGCCTCTGGAGACCTCACATGCCTGACTTCTCTGGCTTGCCGCTGGTGATCGAGCCGAGCGACCTGCTCTCGCGCCTCGACGCCCGCGAACTGATCCTGGTGGACCTGACCAGCGCAGCCCGCTATAGCACCGGGCACATCCCCCGCGCACGTTTTGTCGACCCCAAGCGCACCCAACTGGGCCAGCCCCCGGCGCCGGGCCTGTTGCCGGCAAAGGCCGATCTTGAGGCACTGTTCGGTGAACTCGGGCATAACCCGGACGCGGTCTACGTGGTCTATGACGATGAAGGTGGCGGCTGGGCCGGACGTTTTATCTGGCTGCTGGATGTGATCGGCCATTCGAACTACCACTACCTCGACGGCGGCTTGCTGTCGTGGCTGGACGAAGGCCTGCCGGTCTCCACTGAAGTGCCGGCGCCCGGCGCAGGCCCGGTGAGCCTGACCCTGCACGATGAACCCACCGCCACCCGCGAATACCTGCAAAGCCGCCTCGGTGCCGCTGACCTGGCGATCTGGGACGCACGCGGACCGCTGGAATATTCCGGCGAGAAAGTCGTAGCGGCCAGAGGCGGGCATATTCCCGGCGCGATCAACTTCGAGTGGACCGCCGGCATGGATCAGGCGCGCAACCTGCGCATCCGCAGCGACATGCCGCAGATCCTCGAACAATTGGGCATCACGCCTGATAAAGAAATCATCACCCACTGCCAGACCCACCACCGCTCTGGCTTCACCTATCTGGTGGCCAAGGCGCTCGGTTATCCGCGAGTCAAAGGCTATGCCGGTTCCTGGGGCGAATGGGGCAACCACCCCGACACCCCCATCGAGCTCTGAAGGTTCCTAAGGACAGTTAATGAAAAACCGTTTGTTCATCCTCAGCCAATACCTGCTCCCTCACCACCTGCTGTCTCGCCTGGCCGGCTGCATTGCCGAATGCCGCGTGCGCTGGTTCAAGAATGCCTTCACCCAGTGGTTCGCCAAACGTTATCAGGTGGACATGTCCCAGGCGCTGGTCGAAGACCTCACCGCCTACGAGCATTTCAATGCGTTCTTCACTCGAGCGCTGAAAGAAGGCGCCCGCCCACTGGACCAAACCCCAGGGGCCATCCTCAGCCCCGCCGACGGTTCCGTCAGCCAACTCGGCCCGATTGAGCACGGGCGGGTATTCCAGGCCAAGGGCCACAGCTTCAGTGTGCTGGAACTGCTGGGCGGCGACGCGGCCAACGCAGCGCCGTTCATGGGCGGTGATTTCGCCACCATCTACCTGTCGCCCAAGGATTACCACCGCGTGCACATGCCGCTGGCCGGCACCCTGCGGGAAATGGTCTACATCCCGGGGCGGATTTTCTCGGTGAACCAGACCACCGCCGAGAACGTTCCGGAGCTGTTCGCCCGTAACGAGCGCGTGGCGTGCATTTTCGACACCGAGCGCGGCCCCATGGCCGTGGTGCTGGTGGGCGCGATGATCGTTGCCTCCATCGAAACCGTCTGGGCCGGGCTGGTGACTCCGCCCAAGCGCGAGCTGAAAACCTTCCGCTACGACGAAACCGCCCGCGCGCCGATCCACCTGGAGAAAGGTGCCGAACTGGGCCGCTTCAAACTGGGATCGACCGCCATCGTGCTGTTCGGCCCGGATCAGGTGAAATGGGTTGAAGACCTGGTGGCAGGTTCGCCTGTGCAGATGGGCCAGGGGTTGGCATTGCCAAAAGCCTGATTCACGCCCGCCCTTGGAAGCAGGCCTGTGGGAGCAAGGCTTGGCCGCGATGAACGATAACGCAGCCTGAAAAAGACTGCGGCGCCTGCATCGCGAGCAAGCTTTGCTCCCGCAGCACATCCAGCGCGGCGCGCTTCCCTGTCAACTGCTAGAGTTGGAAACATCCCTTCATTTCCCGCCGGAGCCCATCCACGGCATGAATGAGACCAGCCCTCTCCAGTTAACGCGCGTTCTGACACCGACACAGTCACGCCTGTCGTTCTGCGATGCCACGCCGCGCGAACTCAAGCGCTGGATCGCCAACCTGCCCAAGGCCAATATCGGCGAAACCGCACGTCTGTTGTACCAGGCCATCGGCGAACTCAACCAGTTGCTCACGCCCAGCGATAATCGCCTGCAACTGCTCGAATTGCTGCGACCCGAGGTGTATTACGTCTGCAAACACCTGGAGCGGCATTTTCTGCAACAGGCCATCGTCCTGGATGAGCGCTCGCGCAAGATCGTCAACCTGTGCCAGGCCCTGCAAACTCAATTGGCCATGGGTTATAAACAGATCGTCGCGCGTATCTCGCCGAAATACACCAAGGACCGCGCCCGCCTGCTGAGCACCGCGCTGCAGCGCGCGATGCATGCCCTGGACGGCGCGCTGCTGCGTGTCAGCCAGTTGTATAGCCCGGTACCTGAAGGACTGTGGCTTGATTTGCATCAGCTATATCGAGTCGCCTGCCACCATCGGCTGCAACACCTCAGCGTCAGCGATGAACTGGCCAGCCAGGTTCACCAGTTGAGTGCCGAGCAAACCTACGTGGTCGCCCTGCTGCTGGGCGCCTCACGCAGTAATCAACTGCGCCAGGGCCAGATTGCGCGGCTCGTCGAGGTGCTGGAATCCTGGAGTCAAAGGGTCACACTGGACCCCACGGTCACCGCCATGAGTCTGTTCGCCGTTGCACCGCAACTGGATGTCGGGCCGCGCTATCGCTCCAAGTTCAGAGCCGAGCAACAACCAAGCCTGCTGGGCTTCGATCCACAGCCACTGGTGCGTGCCATTGCCACTCATCTGGAACAACCTGACGATCACACCCTGCCAGTGCCTGGTGCAATGAGCGCCGACACCTTGCATCACCTGCAAGCCGCCTGGGGCGAAGCGGTCGAGCGCAGCTTCCAGCGCACAGAGGGCAATGGCACGCTGACGCTCTGCGTGGGCATGAGCGCTTTGCACTATTACCTAGGCGGCGAGCGCTCTTTCAGCGAAATCCTGAAGGACACTGCAACGCGCAAGGCCCGGTTCGAAGCATCACCGAGCAAGACCAACGACGCCTGGAGCCAGGCCTTCGACGCCGCTCCGGCCGGGGACAGTGATCTGTTGCCCTATGAAGAAATCGAGTATCCGGTCAATCCGGCCGATGACGACGGTGCCAGCTCCGACAACCGGCATCACTTTGCGACGTACGACCTGCCCATCATCAACCACAGCCCAGGAGGTTACTGCCTCGGCTGGCCGAAAGAGGTACCCGAGCAACTGCAGGCCGGGGAAATGGTCGGCATTCGCGACACTAACGATCAAGCCTGGAGCATCGCCGTAGTGCGCTGGATCAGACAGGTGCGCAATGGTGCCATGCAAATGGGTATCGAGCTGGTCGCGCCCCATGCCCAGCCTTGCGGGCTGCAACTGGTACGAGAGAAGGATGAGCAGAATCACTACCTGCGAGGACTGTTGCTGCCCGAGATCAGCGCCATTGACCTGCCACCCACCATGATCGCGCCCCGCCTGCCTTTCCAGGAAGGTCAGCAAGTGCTGATCAATACTAACGGCCAGGAACGCCGCGCCAGCCTGGACCGACGGGTGACCAGCACGCACAGCTTCAACCAGTTTGCTTATCGCCAGGAGGATTCAGGGACCACCGTAGATGGCCACGACAATGAAGGGAATTTTGATTCGTTGTGGAAGTCGCTTTAGACCGCCAACACATAACCCTTTGTGAAGAGAGAGCTCTGTGTGGGAGCAAAGCTTGCTCGCGATGCAGGCACCGCGGCTTTTTTATAGGCCGCGTTGTCGTTTATCGCAGGCAAGCCTTGCTCCCACAGATGAATTCCCTTGCCACAGGAGATTGAGTCAAAGCTGCCCGTCGCGATCCCTGAAGCCGAGCAGATACAACACCCCATCCAACCCCAGGGTGGAGATCGCCTGCCGGGCCGACTGCTTGACCAGCGGTTTAGCCCGGAACGCCACGCCCAGACCGGCGATCGCCAGCATTGGCAGGTCGTTGGCACCGTCGCCCACGGCGATGGTCTGCTCCAGGCGCAGGCCTTCCTTCTCGACCAGTTCGCGCAATAGATCGGCCTTGCGCTGGGCATCAACGATCGGTTCGACCGCCACGCCAGTGACCTTACCATCCACTACTTCCAGTTCATTGGCGAACACGTAGTCGATGCCGAGTTTGGCCTGCAATTGCTTGGCGAAGTAAGTGAAACCACCGGACAGGATCGCGGTTTTGTAGCCCAAACGCTTGAGTTCGGCGAACAGGGTTTCGGCGCCTTCGGTCAGGCGCAGCGAAGCGCCAATGGAGTCCAGCACGCTGACGTCCAGCCCCTTGAGCAGCGCCAGGCGCTCCTTGAAGCTGGCGCGAAAATCCAACTCACCAGCCATGGCTCGCTCAGTGATGGCCGACACCTTATCGCCCACGCCGGCGGCCTTGGCCAGCTCATCAATGACCTCGGCTTCGATCAACGTCGAATCCATGTCGAACACGGCCAGACGGCGGTTACGCCGAAACAGTGAGTCTTCCTGGAACGCGATGTCGACGTTCAGCTCCTGGGCCACGCTGAGGAATTCGGCACGCAGCGCCTGGGGATCGGCCGGCTCGCCGCGTACGGAGAACTCGATGCAGCCCTTGCCCTGGTCATCCGGCGTATCCAGCGGCATGCGCCCGGACAACCGGTCGATGTGGTCGATGTTCAGGTCGTATTTGGCAGTGATCGAACTGACTCTCTGCAATTGCTCGGCGGTGACCTTGCGGGTCAACAGGGTCACGATGTGGCGTGTCTTGCCCTGGCCGCTCACCCAATGTTGGTAATCAGCTTCGGACACCGGGGTGAAACGCACCTGTTGGTCGAGCTTGTAGGCGGTGAACAGGATGTCCTTGAGCACCGACTTGCTCTGTTCGGCGTCGGGGATTTCAACCAGGATGCCGAACGACAATGTGTCGTGAATCACCGCCTGACCAATGTCGAGAATGTTCACACCACCCTGGGCCAGAACGCCGGTAATGGCCGCAGTCAGACCCGGACGGTCACTGCCAGTGATGTTTATCAGGACGATTTCGCGCAAGGCGCACCCCCGCAGGTGGAAAAAAACCGCATTCTACCCACTTTCAGTGACCATCGGGCACCGTCGGTGCTTTGCCGGTCATGGGGCTGTCGCTATACTGCGCGTCAATTTCACGGACAAAGAGCCGAGCTCAGTGAACCGGCCCACGCCAGTCAAAACCGACAATTTCTTTCTGCTGATCTTCCGTGCACTGCGCCACCGTCGCGTGCCGATTGCATTACGCATTGCCAGCCATAACGTGATCCTGGTCGCCCTGGCCCTGGTGATCTATGCCTGCGTGATGGGCCTGCAGTTCAAGCAGGCAATGCACGAGCAGGCTGATGCCCTGGGCGAGAGCCTGACCACGCAGACCGCCACCTCCGCCACCGAGCTGCTGGTGTCCAACGACATCCTCAGCCTCAACGTGCTGCTCAACAACCTCACCAAAAACAAACTGGTGGCACACGCCGCCATCTATAGCGTGGACAACCGCATCCTCGCCGAAGCCGGTCAACGCCCCAAGCCGGGCCTGCTGGGCGAATCCGGCGGTATGTACCAAAGCAAGATCACCTTCCAGGACGTGACCGCCGGGCAACTGCGCATCAGCCTGGACATGGACCAGTTCCAGCAACCGATGACCATCAGCCTGCAAAGCATGGGCATCCTCAGCGCGATATTGCTGGCGCTGGCACTGGCACTGAGCCTGCGCCTGGGACGACACATTTCTACGCCGCTGCTGCAATTGCGTGTCTGGTTGCGGGACATCGACGAACACACCCCAGCCACCCAGCGCCAAGACGAAATAGGCGATCTGGCCCGGCAACTGCACGCCAGCTTCGCGCCGGAACCTGAGCCCGTGCCAGAGCCTGAAGACATCGACTACATTGATGACGACGAAGCCGAACCCGGTTTCGAAGTGCGTAACCTGCGTGACCCGGACTTCGACGAAAGCCAACCGGTCCCCGTTTCCAAACCCGCTCTACGCCGCGTGGTACGCACGGTGGAGGACGATGAAGACGACGATGCTTTCGCCGATCTGCGTGACGACTCAATCGCCGATGAGCCGCAATCGGTCGCCAGACCCGTCGCCTCGGACCTGCCACAACACAGCGCCGTACTGGCCGTGCAACTGGGCGCCCAGGACCAACTGCGCCGCCTGCCCCAGGCGCGCCTGAAGGAACTGCTTGAGCGCTACCGCGACTGCCTGGACCAGGCCGCATCGCTTTATCAGGGCCAACTGCACACCCTGAACGATGGCAGCACGCTGATGCTGTTCCACACCGAAGACAGCGGGGATGACTACCTTACCAATGCCATTTGCTGCGGCGAGTTGCTCCGAGCCCTCGGCCACCAGTTGCAGATCGAAGTCGCCGACAGCGGCATCACCCTGCAATTGCAATTAGGCCTGACCTTGGGCGACGGGTTGTTCGGCCTGAGCCAGATCGACCTGTTGCTGACCGAAACCGCCCAGGACGCCCTCGCCCTGTCGCAGCACAGCCGCAACCTGCTGCTGGTGGAGCGCAAGATCAACGACGACGCCCTGATCCGCCAGCGCGCCCGCATCCGCCCGATCGCCAGCCCGGAAGGCGCATGCTGCGTCGAGAGGCTGATGGAGCCTTACCCGTCGATGCTGGAGCGACAACTGGCGCGGATGCATGAGCGCCAGGCCTGAGCCTCAGCACTTGAAATAGCGAAGCCCGCAGATGAGTGATTGTCTGCGGGCTTTTTTATTGCCGTCACTGGCCTCTTCGCGAGCAAGCCCGCTCCCACAGTGAACCTCCATTGGCTACGAGATCTGCGCCCAATTGAAGATCGAGTGTGGGAGCGGGCTTGCTCGCGAAAGGGCCAGCACAGACACCACAGATTCCTAATGGCAGAAACAACAAAGCCCGCATCAACGCGGGCTTTGTTTTGCATCCAGTTCAACCATCAGAACCTGAACACTTCCATGTCCGTACGGATCGGCAAGGCCATAGGAATCTTGTCCTTTTCCTTCTCGACCTTCTTGGTCGCAGCAGGAGCGGATTTGCGAGGCACATCTGCGACAGCAGGCTGGTTGGCCAAAGGCTTGAGCGCCGTGGACAGTTGTTCGGCCAGGCGCTGCAGCAGCACGCCCTGAGCCTGGACCTGCGCAGCGGTACCGCCGGCATGTTGCTCTTGCAGATGAACGATACGGTTCTCGCGAACCTTACCGCGACGGTCAATCAGCCGCCATTGGGCATCCAGCACTGCCGGTTGCGATTCGCCCGAATCCAGGCGGGTAATCGACAACAACACCTGGACATCCGGGGTAAAGCCCTGGGTGGCCGGCGCCAGTACCACGCGCTGGCTGTCCAGGTGCCCGGCGACCTGACGCAGCAGCAACTGGTCGATGTCCGAGGACAGGCTACCGGCCCAACGACCATCGGTGGCGGCCTGCAGGCTGCCGTCCGGTTGGCGTTGCAATAGGGTTTCGCGTTGCAGGTAATCGGCAATCAATACCGGGCCCAGCAATACCGCCATGCCTGCACTTTGCGCAGGCTGGGCCGGATTTCCGCTGTCGAGTTGATACAGCGATACTGGCTGATTGACGCTGCAACCCGCCAGGCCAAGCAGGCCGGCGAGCCACAAAATAGGAAGGCGCAGAGCAGTCATCGTCCCGTCCAGGTGGCGGCCACAAGGCTTACCACAGTGAAAAAATACTCGGTCAATATGAAGAACGCTCGGCCACGCCGGCGCTTGAAAGGGCCTATCATCCGTGAATATGCGCTCCGACTCCAGCGCGAAAGCGTCGATCTGCGGCTTTTAATCGCAGACCGAGCGCTCTAGCACGCTTAATTGAGGTTTTCGACGAGCAGTGCATCGACCCGCTGAAACCCTCTCGGAAGCTTGTTGCCCCGCCGACCGCGTTCACCTTTGTAGTGTTCAAGATCGTCCGCCTTCAACGAAAGCGTACGCTTTCCAGCCTGCAGCACAAGCGTGGCGCCTTCCGGTAACACTGCAATATCCGTGACATATTCCTCACGACTTGCCACCCGTTCGCCGGAAATACCGATGATCTTGTTGCCCTTACCTTTACCCAACTGCGGCAAGTCACTGATTTTGAAGACCAGCAACCGACCTTCGGTCGTCACCGAAGCCAGCCAGTTGTTCTCGCGATCGGATACAGGTCGCGGTGCTATAACCTTGGCGTTGTTTGGCAGGCTCAACAACGCCTTGCCCGCCTTGTTCTTGGCTTGCAGGTCCTCACCCTTGACGACAAACCCGTAGCCGGCGTCCGACGCAATAACGTACAGCCCGTCATCATCAGGCATCAGCACGCATTCAAAAGTTGCACCCGGTGGTGGAGTTAATCGACCGGTCAGTGGCTCGCCTTGGCCGCGAGCCGATGGCAGGGTATGCGCCGGCACCGAATAACTGCGCCCGGTGGAATCGACGAACACCGCAAATTGGTTGGAACGCCCGGCCGCCAGAGCCTTGAAACCATCCCCAGCCTTGTAGGAAAGCCCCGTCGCGTCAATATCATGACCTTTGGCGGAGCGCACCCAACCTTTTTCTGACAGCACGACAGTCACTTTCTCGTTCGGCAACAGATCATGTTCGCTCAGCGCCTTGGCTTCGGCGCGCTCGACGATGGGCGAACGACGGTCGTCGCCGTAGGTTTCAGCATCCTTGAGCAGCTCGGTGCGCACCAGTTTCTTGAGCTTGGCTTCGCTGCCCAGCAAAGCTTGCAGCTTGGCCTGCTCCTTGAGCAATTCATCCTGCTCGGCCCGCAGCTTCATTTCTTCCAGCCGCGCCAGTTGCCGCAGGCGGGTATCGAGGATGTAGTCGGCCTGGATTTCGCTCAAGGCGAAACGCGCGATCAGGCTGGCCTTGGGGTGCTCCTCGGTGCGGATGATGTGGATCACTTCATCCAGATTGAGGTAGGCAATCAGCAAACCGTCCAACAGGTGCAGGCGACGCTCGACCTTGTCCAGGCGAAATTGCAAGCGCCGACGCACGGTCCTTACGCGAAACTCCAGCCATTCCACCAGCAGTGCCCGCAGGTTTTTCAGCTGCGGCTTGCCGTCCAGGCCGATGATGTTGATGTTGACCCGGTAGCTGGACTCAAGATCGGTACTGGCGAACAGGTGCTGCATCAGCGCGTCATGATCAACCCGGTTGTTGACCGGAATGATCACGATCCGGCAGGGGTTCTCGTGGTCGGACTCATCGCGAAGGTCAGCGACTTGTGGTGCTTTCGACGGCTTTGCCTGCATCATCGCGGCAATTTGTTCCAACACCTTCGCCCCGGAAACCTGATGTGGCAACGCGGTGACGATGATATCGCCGTCTTCGATGTGGTACACCGCGCGCATGCGCACCGAACCGCGACCGGTTTCGTAGATCTTCAGCAGGTCGGCGCGCGGGGTGATGATTTCCGCTTCGGTCGGGTAGTCCGGGCCCTGAATGTGTTCGCA
Organism: Pseudomonas hefeiensis; assembly: GCF_030687835.1. Lineage (NCBI taxonomy): Bacteria > Pseudomonadati > Pseudomonadota > Gammaproteobacteria > Pseudomonadales > Pseudomonadaceae > Pseudomonas > Pseudomonas hefeiensis. The sequence continues at coordinate 638,361 of NZ_CP117449.1, read as the reverse complement.
GAGCTGCTCCACCGTAGCTTTGGGCTCGTCCAGCAGGCGCACGCACGCGGTGGCCACTTCCCGCAGGTTGTGGGGCGGCACGTCGGTGGCCATGCCGACGGCGATGCCGGTGGTGCCATTGAGCAGGATGTTCGGCAAACGTGCCGGCAATACCAAGGGTTCATCAAGGGTGCCGTCGAAGTTCGGTCCCCAGTCCGCGGTGCCCTGGCCCAACTCGCTGAGCAGCACTTCGGAATAACGCGACAACCGCGCCTCGGTGTAACGCATGGCGGCGAAAGACTTGGGATCGTCTGGCGCACCCCAGTTACCCTGACCGTCCACCAAGGTGTAGCGGTAGCTGAACGGCTGGGCCATCAACACCATGGCTTCGTAGCAGGCCGAGTCGCCGTGGGGGTGGAACTTGCCGAGCACGTCACCGACGGTACGCGCCGACTTCTTGTGCTTGGAATCGGCGTCCAGCCCCAGTTCACTCATGGCGTAGATGATCCGCCGCTGAACCGGTTTAAGGCCATCGCCGATGTGCGGCAGGGCGCGGTCCATGATCACGTACATGGAGTAGTTGAGGTAGGCACTTTCGGTGAAGTCAGCCAGCGACCGGCGCTCTACGCCGTCTAAGCTGTCTGCAAGAATGTCGCTCATGCGGGCCTCATCAGTTCGTTGTCTGGCGCAGCAACATGGTGCCGCCGCGCTGGGTAAATTCAAGTTTATTCAGGGCGCTCATGCCCAGCAGCACTTGCGTGCCGCCCAGGCCTGGCGCCACCAGGGCACGAACATCGCGCAACACGATGTCACCCAATTGCAGCCGGTCGATACGGGTGCGATAACCCTCACTCAAACCGTTGGCGGTGCTCAACGTCACACCGAAACCTTTTTCCAGCTTGAGGCGCGCGGCCAGCTCCTGCGGGATCGCCACGTCCGTGGCGCCGGTGTCGAGCATGAAGTCCACCGGCTGGCCGTTGATCTGACCGCTGGCGACAAAATGCCCCTGTTTATTGCTGACCAGCTTCACCTCGATAAAACCTTCACCCTTTTGCGAGTACACCTCGGTATTGGGATTCTGCGCACGCTGCTCCCACTGGGCAAAAAACCGCGTTGCCAGAAACAGTGCCGCGCACCAGGCCAGTATCATCAGCACCCGGCCAGCGCGCTTGCCTGGCGGCTGCGGACTCATGGCTTGGCACTCCAGCCACCGTCCGGCGCGGCAAAGCGCCAGATGATCGGCCGCTGTTCGCCGTCGGCCCGTGCGCCGTCGTTGTTATCCAGGCCAATCCAGGCGCCCTCGGCATCCACCACCAACGCTTCGGCCAGGCCATAGTCCTGTGGATAACGTCGGTTCTCCTGCAACGCTTCGTCGGCGAACGACCAGCAACGCTCTACCTGAGCGCTTTGCGCGTCACGCCGGCAGATCTGATAAGCGTTGCGCTCCAGAGTAAACAGCTTGCCGTCGAACAGTGACAGATCCGCGAAGTCCCGTGATACCGCCTGGGCATTGAGGAACTGCGCCGGCTGCATCTGCTTCCCCGCTTCACTCAGTAACACGCAGTTGCCATCACAGTTCCATACCGCTTGCTGACGCTTGATCAGCAACACGCCGCGACGCTCACGCTCAGCCGCCAGCCATAGCTGATCGCCGGCAGGATTGATCGCCAAGCCTTCAAACAAAGCGTTGAAATGCAGCAACATGCCGCTGGCCCGCGCCTGACGAATCATCGCCGGTGCGATTTTCAACCAGGACGCGGCGCCCGTCGGCGGCACCTGCAACACCGCCGCATGGGATTCACTGACCACGTAGCGATTGCCGGCGCTGTCACAGCTGATGCCTTCGAAATCCAGCTCGCCGCCGCGCAGGTACGACGCCGCCCAGGTCCGCGATCTCAAACCCCACGGCAAACCGCTGTCCGGCACCGGCGGCACCTGGATTTCAACGGCTTCTGCCTGCCAGACCGGCGCATCAGAGGACTTGAGGCGGTAGATCCGATCATCATCGCGATCCGACACCGTCCACATTGCGCCGCCGCACACGGCCAGCCCGGACAAGTTACCGCCACGCAAATCCTCGACGGCATGCTCGGACAGCAACTTCAATTGCGGTGCAGGATCTGCGACCACCGCCCCCGCCCCCGCCCACAGCAACAACGCCAGGGCGAAACCGTTGCGCATCAGGCCAGCACCTCGGCCAGGTCCCCTTTGGATTCGAGCCAGGACTTGCGATCGCCGGCGCGCTTCTTCGCCAGCAGCATGTCCATCATCTCCGAAGTCGCTTCGAAATCATCCAGGGTCAACTGCACCAGACGGCGCGTGTTGGGGTCCATGGTGGTTTCACGCAGTTGCGGCGGGTTCATCTCGCCAAGGCCTTTGAATCGAGTGACCTGCGGTTTGCCGCGTTTCTTTTCGGCCACCAAACGATCAAGAATGCCATCGCGCTCGGCCTCATCCAGGGCGTAGTAGATCTCTTTGCCCAGGTCGATACGGTACAGCGGTGGCATCGCGACGTAGACGTGACCGGCGTCCACCAGCGGACGGAAATGCTGGACGAACAAGGCGCACAACAATGTGGCGATGTGCAGACCGTCGGAGTCGGCGTCGGCGAGGATGCAGATCTTGCCGTAACGCAGCTGGCTCATGTCCGCGGCGCCCGGGTCGACACCGATGGCCACGGCAATGTTATGCACTTCCTGGCTGGCCAGCACTTCGCTGCCGTCCACTTCCCAGGTATTGAGGATCTTGCCGCGCAACGGCAGGATCGCCTGGAACTCTTTATCCCGCGCCTGCTTGGCCGAACCGCCGGCGGAATCACCTTCGACCAGGAACAGCTCGGAACGCATCGGGTCCTGCCCGGCACAGTCAGCAAGCTTGCCGGGCAACGCCGGCCCCTGGGTGATGCGCTTGCGCTCGACCTTCTTGCTGGCCTTGAGGCGACGCCCGGCGTTGTTGATCGCCAGCTCCGCCAGGGCCAGGCCGGTCTCCGGGTTGGCGTTGAGCCACAGGCTGAACGCATCCTTGACCACCCCGGAAACAAACGCCGCCGCTTCGCGGGACGACAGACGCTCCTTGGTCTGGCCGGAGAACTGCGGTTCCTGCATTTTCATCGACAGCACAAAGGCGATGCGCTCCCAGACGTCTTCCGGCGCCAGCTTCACGCCACGGGGCAACAGGTTGCGGAACTCGCAGAACTCGCGCATGGCGTCGAGCAAACCCTGGCGCAAACCATTGACGTGGGTGCCGCCCTGAGCGGTGGGGATCAGGTTGACGTAGCTTTCCTGGACGCTTTCGCCACCTTCGGGCAGCCACAACAGCGCCCAGTCCACCGCTTCCTTGTTACCGGCCAGACTGCCGCAGAACGGCTCATCAGGCAGGCGTTCGAAACCGTTGACCGCGTCCACCAGGTAAGAACGCAGGCCGTCTTCGTAATGCCACTCGACTTTCTCGCCGGTGGCCTTGTCCTCGAAGCTGACCAGCAGCCCCGGGCACAACACGGCCTTGGCCTTGAGCACATGCTTGAGGCGGCTGACGGAAAACTTCGGTGAATCGAAATACTTCGGGTCCGGGGCGAAATACACGCTGGTCCCGGTGTTGCGCTTGCCGACGGTGCCGACCACTTCCAGTTCGGTGGCCTTATAGCCGTCGGCGAAGGTCATCTGGTACTCGTTGCCGTCACGCTTGACCCGCACGCGGACCAGGGTCGACAAGGCGTTGACCACGGAAATACCCACCCCATGCAGACCGCCGGAGAACTGGTAGTTCTTGTTGGAAAACTTGCCGCCCGCGTGGAGCTTGGTGAGGATCAGCTCGACGCCCGACACGCCTTCTTCAGCGTGAATATCCACCGGCATACCGCGGCCGTCGTCGCTGACTTCCAGCGAGTGGTCGGCGTGCAGGATCACCTGCACCGAACAGGCGTGCCCGGCCAAGGCTTCGTCGACGCTGTTGTCGATGACTTCCTGGGCAAGGTGGTTCGGCCGACTGGTGTCGGTGTACATGCCGGGGCGCTTGCGCACCGGGTCGAGGCCCGAGAGGACTTCGATGGCGTCTGCGTTATAAGAGCTAGCGCTGGGAGTGGCCATGGGGTCTCGTCGTCAGTGTTCAATGAAAAAGGGGCGATGGCTCACAGCGACGTGAAGTCGATCGCCTGGTACAAATCGGCGCCAATGCCGGCAAAACTCAACAGCGCCGGCAACTGCTGTGCAAACCCTTGGAAACTGTGGTCACCGCCGGCCTGGATGCGCAAGGCACAGGCACGGTAATACTGCTGGGCGTGGCGATAATCCAGCGTTTCGTCACCGGTTTGCAACCATACCTGATACCGCTGCGGATCCTGGGGCGCCGGCACTTCCAGCTCGGCCAGGGCCGTGACGTGGTCGTGGGTCAACTCCCAGGTTTCATCGGTGTACAAATTCTTCTGCGTGCCCAGGTAACCGTCGAACATCCGATGCGGGCTGACCGCAGGGTTGACCAGCAGGGCCTTGAGCCCGTGGCGCTCGGCCAAGTGAGTCGCATAGTAGCCGCCGAGCGAGCTGCCGACCAGCAGTGGGCGGCCCAGTTGTGCAATCGCCTGTTCCAGCTGACCGATGGCCTGGCGCGGGTGGTGATGTAAGGCTGGCACCAGCAGTTGGTCACTCAGGCCAAGGCGTGCCATCACGTCGATCAACTGACTGGCCTTGGTCGACGCCGGGGCGCTGTTGAAGCCATGGATATAAAGGATCGAACCCGACATTGCCGAATCCCTGGGTGTTGGGCAAAGGGCGGAGTTTACAGGGAGATTGCGGTGATTGGGGGGGATTTGCCCGTGTTGTCGCCTCCTATGACCCGTCGATCAATGCACCTGTGGGAGCAAAGCTTGCTCACGAGGCGGCCTTATAGCCGACCTGTTTCTCCCGGTTGTACTTCGATCAAACTGTGGGAGCGAGCCTGCTCGCGATGGCGGCCTTACAGCCGGCCAGGATGTTGTTGACCGGGTACATATCCATTGCTGCGGTAACGGCCACTTAGGGTTCCGCCCTGACGGCGGGTCACTTTCGAAAATCCGGAAGCCGGCCCAGGCGAAAGTAACCAAAGCGCTCATGCCCCACCACTTGGTGCCTCGCCTAGGCTCGGCATGCCCGAACGAAGGCATTGCTCCGTGGGCCCGCCGCGAAGGGCCATCCATGGCCCAGCGCGGCTATCCCGGCATCCATGCCGGGATGCCCACTCCACAATGCCTGCGTTCGGCCAGCGTGGTTAACGGGGCGCCGAGATCAACGTCCTCCGCGAGGCGGCCTTATAGCCGGCCTGGTTTTAGTGGGATCGCGTTTATCCTGTGGGAGCCCGCTTGCTAGCCAAAGCGGTGAGTCAAGTTGTGTCAGTGCTGAATGTTACGCCGCCTTCTGAGCGAGTCTGCTCACATATTGGAATACCCCCCAGAGAAACAGGTCGGCTATAAGCCCAATGCTGTTCATTTAAGAAAGTAGATGAAGCTGTGGCGAGGGGATTTATCCCCGTCGGGCAGCGCAGCAGCCCCAAAAGCTTGAATGCGATTCACCTGTCACCCCGCAACGGCTGGGGAATAAATCCCCTCGCCACAAGATGTCCAGCTTTATTTCGGATCAACAACATCCAGCGCCCGATTCGCCAACAACTCACTCAGCTCGATCATCTGCTGGATGCCGAAAGCAAAATGCCGGCGCGGGCCATCCAAGTCGAAGGCCAAGTGGTTGAGCATGGCGCTGGCTGAGGCGAGGGTTTCGCTGAGATTGGCCAACAGCGTTTCGCTGTCGAGAACTTCCACGACGGTGAACAGTTGGTCTGCCGCTGGTTTCTTTTTGGGTTGAGGTTTGGGGTCGAGATAAAAGTCGAGGGCGCGCTTGGCGGCTTCATCGAGTTTTTTGGTGTTCTGGCTGGCTTCGGGAGAGATGGAATCGTTTTTTGTTGGCCCAGAGTTATCTTCAGACATGTTGGCGCTCCACTAGGATTGAAATAACGCCCTTTTTCTTTCGGATTTCCAGGCCCGGCCACTGAATTTGCAGCGACGGGAGAAGGTTAGCGACAGCCCTTCCCACCCGGCAACCGCCAGAAATCGTCGGAAAAATCTGCTTGCGTCAGGACGCTTGTCCGACCATTCCCACAACCCTGGTCGGCTGTCAGGCCGCCATCGCGAGCAGGCTCGCTCCCACACTGGTTTCGGTCGTTTATAAGATCAGTGTCCACCGCCAATCTTGTGGGAGCAAAGCTTGCTCGCGATAGCGGTGGGTCTGCTTGCATCAATGCCGAATGTACCGCCGCCTTCGCGAGCAAGCCCGCTCCCACAATTGGATGGGAGTACACCCGCAAGAGCCAGGCCGGCTATAAGGCCGCCTCGCGAGCAAGCTTGGCTCCCACAGGTCCCGCTCAAACAGGTCTGACAGGTGTACGCCAGGGAGAAGCAGGTCGGCTATAAGGCCGCCTCGCGAGCAAGCTGTGCTCCCACAGGTCCTGCTCAAACAGGTCTGACGGGTGTACGCCAGGGAGAAACAGGCCGGCTATAAGGCCGCCTCGTCTTCAATACCCGTTGGAACCATAGTCAGGGGTAAACGCAAACCCAACCACCCGCTCAACCCCCGTCTCCAACCGCCCATCCGGCAAAAGCCGCAACCACCGATACCCCGGCGCCTGCGTGCCCACCGCAAAATCCTCACTCCCAGGCTCAAACTGAATACAGGTCGAAGGCGAAGCCAACAAACGAACCCCCTCGCGCACCTGATCAATCTCCTGATGCACATGCCCCCACAGAACAGCACGCACCTGAGGAAACCGATCCAGCACCGCAAACAACGCCTCAGGATTACGCAACCCAATCGGCTCCATCCACGCACACCCAATCGAAACAGGATGATGATGCAGGCACACCAAATGATGCCGCTGCGGCGCCTCACTCAAGGCATTGGCCAACAGTATCAATTGCTCCTCGGCCAAAAAACCCGGCACCGACCCGGGCACGGCGGAGTCGAGCATCGTCACGCGCCAGTTGCCAATATCCACCACCGGATCAAGCAACGCGCTCTTGACCGCCGCCTTGACCATCACTTGCGGCTCGTCATGATTGCCCGGAATCCAACGCGCCGGCGCGTCGATGCGCGCACTCAGTTGCCGAAACGCCTCATAGGACTGCTGCGTCCCGTCCTGGGACAAATCCCCAGTGGCAAGCATCAGGTCAATGTTTGGCTGCTGTCTGAGCACCAGATCAATAACCGCCTGCAGGCTGTCGCGGGTGTTCATGCCCAGCAACGAGGCATCGGCCTCGGCAAACAGGTGACTGTCGGACAGTTGGACCAGCAGCGCCGCATCGGCGGTGGTCAAGGTGGGTACGCTCGGCAAATCGCTCTCTCCCAGGCGCAGTCACGCCATTGGATGAAGCGGCAATTATGCTGGTGATGATCGAAAGGGGAAACCCGCGAACCGGAACCGGTTCACAACCAGCGCCCAGTATTTGACTGGTAACTACCGAACGACCTCGAATTCGTGACCCAGCGCCAGGCAATGACTCAGCCATTCACCCAAGAACAGATTCAACTGGGCCTTTTCATCCGGCTGGTGCATTGACGCATTGGGATAAGGATAGATACCGCGAAAGCGTCGCGCATGTTCGGCGCTCACGACTTCGGCCATGCGCGCATCGTGATAGACCTGCACTTCCAGCTGCGGCACCGGCAGCCACGGCAGGCTGTGTTCCTGGCGCACTTGCAAGGTGGTGGTGTACGGACAGGTTTGCAGCACTTCAAGGGCCAGCACGCCGAGCATCTGGTCGCCATGGGTCACGGCGATGCGCCGGGGCGCAGGGTCGTTGCGCATGTCCGGCAACAAGCGCATCAGGCGGGCGTAGTTGGCCTCGCAGGCGGCCTGCAACCCGACCAGATCGACGCGATAACGGTCGCGCAGCTTGCTTAAGACCATAGCCCCCTCACTTCATCGCGATTCAAGGCCAGCCATTGCAAGGCAATGATGCTGGCCGCGTTGCAGATCTGCCCGTCGCGCACTGCTTGCAAGGCATCTTCGAAAGCCCAGACCTTCACACGAATGTCTTCGGCCTCTTCCACAAGCCCATGCAGGCCACCGGCCCCCGCACTGTCGCAACGCCCCAGGTAAAGATGCACGAATTCATTGCTGCCGCCCGGCGATGGAAAATATTGGGTCATCGGCCAGAGCGCAGCGAAGACAAGCCCAGCTTCCTCCTGCGCTTCGCGATGAGCAACCTCTTCCGGTTGCTCGTCCTTGTCGATCAGGCCGGCCACCAGTTCCACCAGCCAGGGGTTGCTCGTCTTGCCAATGGCGCCGACGCGAAACTGCTCGATCAACACCACCTCATCGCGTTGCGGATCGTAGGGCAGCACACACACCGCGTCATGACGCACGAACAGTTCACGGCTGATTTCACGGCTCATGCCACCGGCAAACAACTCGTGGCGCAGGTGGACGCGATCGAGTTTGTAGAAACCCTGAAAGCAGTTTTCACGCTTGACGATGTCCACGGCGCTCGGTGTGGCATTGGCGAAATCGGTCATGACAGTCCTCGTTTGCAGCGGATCGATGCGAGGTTCCAGCCTCGGCTTCGCGCCATCCTAACGCGCCCGTACCGTTTGATGCAGCCCCTTTCCAGTCATCGGGATAGACGGCTATCCTCAAAGCCACTCTAATGAGCTTAGTGGCGAACTGATTGCCCTGCCGACAGTCGAAGCGGGTAACTTTTCGCCTTTCCCTGTTTCATGAAGGACGCCCATGTCGCTTTTCAAAACCCTTTGCGTGGCTGCTATTGCCCTGACCCTGGGCGCTTGCCAAAGCCTGTTCCAACCCAACTACCGCGCTCCGCTGGAAACCACCCGCGATGCCTCGGAACAACTGCAACCAGGATGCGCCAGCGCCGACTGCCCATTGGTGAACATCGACACCCTGCGCTTTCCCGCCGAGCCGGCCCTTGACGGCATTATCGAAAAGCGCCTGCTGCAATTGACCCGAACGACTCCCGACGCCCCAGTGGCGCCAACGCTGGCCGCCTACCGCGAGCAGTTTTTGCGCAGCGCAGCGCCGCGCAACAGCAGTTACCTGCAAGCCAAGGTACGGGAGCAGCATGACGGCTTGGTGATCATCGAATTGTCCAGTTACCTGGACACTGGCGGGGCGCACGGTACGCCGGGGCGCGGTTTCATCAACTATTCGCGCCAGCAGCACAAGGTATTGACGCTGTCGGACATGCTGCTGCCGGGACAGGAAGAGGCGTTCTGGAAAGCCGCGCAGGTCGCCCACAACAGCTGGCTGATCAGCACCAAACTGGATCAGGAACCGGAGTTCGTGAAGCAGTGGCCGTTCCAGAAAACCCCGAACGTGGCGCTGACCTACGGCGGCGTGATCCTCAAGTACCAAGTGAGCACCATCGCGCCATACGCCCTGGGCCACATCGAACTGAAGATCGCTTACCCGCGCCTCAACGGCATCCTCAAGCCCGAGCTGTTTCCCGGCCGTAGTTGAAAGCCCGGCCCAGTATCAGTTGCAGCAACCCTGCCAGGATCAGCGACGGCAGGGTTGCGCCGATGTCCGGGTAGAAGTTGGCCAGCAGATGATAGGTGCTCACCCCGCCCAGCCAGGCTAACAATGCCGGCCAGCACAACGCCGCTGACACGACCCGGCTGCCGCGCTTGCGCAGGATGAAGTGGTCCACCAGCACCACACCGAACAGCGGTGCGAACACCGAGCCGATCAGCAACAGGAAATTCTGATACTGCGCCAACGGCGCGAAGCAGGCGATCAAGGTGCAGATGACGCCAATCGCCAAGGCCAGGTGCTCGACTTTCAACCCCGTCAGCATCCCGCTGGACACCGCCGCCGAGTGAATGTCGGCAAAGGCATTTTCCGATTCATCCAGCAAAATCAGCAACAGCGGGATGCCCAATCCGGCACCGGCCAGGGCCAACAGCAGCGCGTTGACTTCACCGCTCGGCGCGAACGCCAGGGTGTAGGCCACGCCCAGGCTCATCAGCCAGAAATTACCGATGAAGAACCCCAGCGCGGTGCCGCCGAAGACATTTTTTGCGCGTTTGCCGAAGCGTGAGTAGTCGGCAATCAGCGGCAACCAGGACAGCGGCATGGCTATCGCAATGTCGAAACCGACGGCAAACGGCATCGAACCATCTCCCGCCCGTGCCCACAACGCCGCCAGATCAGCCTTGGCGAACAGGTTCCAGGTCAGCCAGACGCACGCCGCCAACAGCAGCCAGATGCCCCACTTGCGCAGAACCTTACGCACGAACGTCAGCGGCCCGCTCACCGCCAGCAGGGTTGCCAGTGCGCCGAAAAACAACGTCCACAGCAGTGGGTTCGACCCCAAGCTGCCCTCGCTGAAGGCCCGGGCGCCGAGCAGGCTGGCGGCGTCACGCATGACGATGATTTCGAATGAGCCCCAACCGATCAACTGCAGCAGGTTCAACACCGCCGGCACGCTCGCGCCCTTGCCACCGAGGCTGAGCTTGAGCGCAGCCATGGCCGACAGGCCGGTGTCGCTGCCGATCACCCCGACGGCCGCCAGCAGCAGGACGCCCACCAGCGTGCCGAGGAAAATCGCCAGCAACGAACCGCTCAAGCCCAGGCCGGGCGCGAGCAAGGCGCCCACCTGCAAGACCATCAGGCCGATGCCGAGGGAGAACCACAGGGAAAACAGATCGCGGGCGCCGAAGACGCGCTTGTCCAGGGGGACGGCGGTGTCGGGGGAATAGGTGCTGGGTTGGATGTTCAAAGTTGTTATCTCAGAAGGATATTTGTTGTTCTGATGATCGCCTTCGCGAGCAAGCCCGCTCCCACAATGGACCTGCTGTGAACACAAAAGCTGCGTTCACCAGCGATCTACTGTGGGAGCGGGCTTGCTCGCGAAGGCGGCAGTGAGATCACCGCCGCCTTCGGCTCACATCACACTTTCTTGTAAAGCTGACTACCTTCCTTCTTGAACCGCTCAGCCTGCTCCGCCAAGCCCTGGGCGACGTCCACATCCACCGCTTCAATGCGCTGGTTGGCTGCGTATTCGCGCACTTCCTGGGTGATCTTCATCGAGCAGAACTTCGGCCCGCACATCGAGCAGAAATGCGCGACCTTGGCCGAGTCCTTGGGCAGGGTTTCGTCGTGGTACGAGCGGGCGGTGTCCGGGTCCAGGCCAAGGTTGAACTGGTCTTCCCAGCGAAACTCGAAACGCGCCTTGCTCAACGCGTTGTCGCGGATCTGCGCGCCCGGATGCCCTTTGGCAAGGTCGGCCGCGTGGGCGGCGATCTTGTAGGTAATGATCCCGGTCTTCACGTCATCCTTGTTCGGCAGCCCCAAGTGTTCTTTCGGGGTTACGTAGCAGAGCATGGCGCAACCGAACCAGCCGATCATCGCCGCGCCGATACCGGAGGTGATGTGGTCGTAGCCCGGCGCAATGTCGGTGGTCAGCGGGCCGAGGGTATAGAACGGCGCCTCGTCGCAGCACTCGAGCTGCTTGTCCATGTTCTCCTTGATCAACTGCATCGGCACGTGGCCCGGGCCTTCGATCATGCATTGCACGTCATGCTTCCAGGCAATCTTGGTCAACTCACCGAGGGTTTCCAGCTCACCGAACTGCGCTTCGTCGTTGGCGTCGGCAATCGAGCCCGGACGCAGGCCATCACCCAGCGAGAAGCTGACGTCGTAGGCCTTCATGATTTCGCAGATGTCTTCGAAGTGGGTGTAGAGGAAGTTCTCTTTGTGGTGCGCCAGGCACCACTTGGCCATGATCGAACCACCACGGCTGACGATGCCGGTGACGCGCTTGGCGGTCAGCGGTACATAGCGCAACAGCACACCGGCATGAATGGTGAAGTAGTCGACGCCCTGCTCGGCCTGTTCGATCAGCGTGTCGCGAAACAGCTCCCAGGTCAGATCTTCGGCCGCGCCACCGACTTTCTCAAGGGCCTGATAAATCGGCACGGTGCCGATCGGAACTGGCGAGTTGCGGATGATCCACTCGCGGGTTTCGTGGATGTGCTTGCCAGTGGACAGGTCCATGACCGTGTCCGAACCCCAGCGAATGCCCCAGGTCAGCTTGGCCACTTCTTCTTCGATGGACGAGCCCAGTGCGCTGTTGCCGATGTTGCCGTTGATCTTCACCAGGAAGTTACGGCCGATGATCATCGGTTCCAGTTCGGTGTGGTTGATGTTGGCCGGGATGATCGCGCGACCCCGAGCGATTTCGTCACGCACAAATTCCGGGGTGATGACTTTCGGCACACTGGCACCGAAGCTGTGGCCGGCGTGTTGCTGGTCCAGCAGGCCGGCGGCGCGGGCCACTTCCAGCTTCATGTTTTCGCGGATGGCGACGTATTCCATCTCGGCGGTGATGATGCCTTTGCGCGCATAGTGCATCTGGCTGACGTTGGCGCCGGACTTGGCGCGACGCGGATTGTTCACATGGGCAAAGCGCAGTTTGGTCAGCTCGGGATCGGCCAGGCGTTCCTGGCCGAAGTTGGAGCTCAGTCCCGCCAGGCGCTCGGTGTCGCCACGGGCTTCGATCCACGTTGAGCGCACATCGGCCAGGCCTTTGCGCACGTCGATGATCACGTTCGGGTCGGTGTAGGGACCCGAGGTGTCGTACACCACCACTGGCGCATTGATTTCGCCGCCAAAGTCGGTGGGGGTCACGTCGAGGCTGATTTCGCGCATGGGCACGCGAATATCCGGGCGGCTGCCCTGGACATAGATTTTTTGCGAGCGGGTAAAGGGCTGAACCGATTGCTCATCGACCTTGGCCGAATCACTGAGGTTGGTCGCGTTTTTTGATTTTGTCGTCATCACGGGCTCTCCAGACACACATCCAGGCGGTGGATTTTTGTCGGAGCGAACCTGTAACGAATGGACGCACCCTTACACGACTGTGCGGATGCTGTGCTTGCTGCTCGAGGATGCTCGAAGATCGAAAGTCGATTGTCGAACAACATCCCGGACGAAGCACAAGAGGACTCGCCGGGTGACGAGAAATCTTGTTCCCTACGCAGGCGCTAACCTGATCAGGTTCAACGGGATCCGAAATTATTCGATCTCAGCCTCATAGCAAGGCACCCCGACAAGAACCCGGCCAGTCTAGACACAACCACCGCAGAACGCCATCGCGACGGCAAAAGGCGTGATGAATGGCGCATATACAGGATTGTTGCCATGGGCCAGCGCAACTACACTCGCTACGCCGCGCCTCTTGTGCGCAATCATTTGAGAAGTAGGGAAAGCCTCATGCTGCGCAAACTCTCACTGGCCCTTGCCGTGTCTTGTGCGTCCAATGGAATGGCCTGGGCTGCCGAAGCGCCCTTGACCACCAAAACCGATCTGGTGAGCGTGTATCAGGAAGCGGTGGACAACAACGCCGACCTGGCCGCCGCCCGTGCCCAGTATGGTGCCCAGAAGGAAGTGGTGCCGCAGGCCCGCGCGGGGTTGTTGCCCAACCTTTCGGCCGGTGCCGACCTGAACAACACCCGGACCGAGCTCGACCAGCCAGCCATGACCGCCACCCGTAGCGGCACGGTCTACCAGGCCACGCTGTCCCAGCCGATTTTCCGTGCCGATCGCTGGTTTCAGTTCCAGGCGGCAAAATCGGTCAACGAACAAGCGTCGCTGCAACTCTCAGCCACTGAACAGAACATGATCCTGCAGAGCGCCGAGAGCTATTTCACCGTGCTGCGCAGCCAAGACAACCTGGCCTCGACCAAGGCCGAGGAGGCGGCGTTCAAGCGTCAGCTCGACCAGTCCAACGAGCGCTTCGACGTGGGCCTGTCGGACAAGACCGACGTGCTGCAATCCCAGGCCAGCTACGACACCGCGCGAGCCAACCGGATCCTGGCCCAGCGTCAGGTCGACGACGCCTTCGAAGCCCTGATCACCCTGACCAACCGCCAGTACAACTCGCTCCAGGGCATCGTCCACACGCTGCCGATCCTGCCGCCAGCACCGAACGACGCCAAGGCCTGGGTCGATACGGCCGCCAAGCAGAACCTCAATCTGCTGGCCAGCAACTACGCCGTCACGGCTGCCGAGGACACCCTGCGTCAGCGCAAGTCCGGTCATGCCCCGACCCTCGATGCGATCGCCCAATACAAAAAAGGCGACAACGATGGCCTCGGCTTTACCAACCCCAGCCCCACCGGTCAGCGTTATGGTGGCGATGCCGAGCAACGCACCATCGGCCTGCAATTGAGCATCCCGATCTACAGCGGCGGGCTGACCAGCTCTCAGGTTCGCGAATCCTATTCGCAACTGACTCAGACCGAACAGCAGCGCGAGGCCCTGCGCCGGCAGGTGGTGGAGAACACCCGCAACCTGCACCGGGCGGTGAATACCGATGTGGAACAGGTCCAGGCCCGCCGCCAGTCCATCATCTCCAACCAGAGCGCAGTGGAAGCCACGGAGATCGGTTATCAGGTAGGCACGCGCAACATCGTCGATGTACTCGATGCCCAGCGTCAGCTGTACACCTCGGTGCGCAACTACAACAACGCCCGCTACGACTACATCCTCGACAATCTGCGGCTCAAGCAGGCAGCGGGCACTTTGAGCCCTTCGGATTTGCAGGACCTGTCGCGCTATCTAAAACCCGACTACAACCCGGACAGGGACTTTTTACCGCCGGATCTGGCGCAGGCTGCGGCGGAGCAACTGCGCTCGCGGCCGGCTCAGTAACCTCACTGAGGCAAGGCTTGTCCAGCTCCCCTGTGGGAGCAAAGCCGGTGTGGGAGCAAGGCTTGCCCAGCTCCCCTGCGGGAGCAAAGCCGGTGTGGGAGCAAGGCTTGCCCGCGATGAATACAGCGCGGTCTCTCTGGAACCGAGGCGCTTGCATCGCGAGCAAGCTTTGCTCCCACAGGAGGTTCTGTAAAAGCCTTCCCTCACCTCCCTAGAGACTCAGTCAATCAACCGCCCTAACCCGTCCAGCAACCGCTGCAACGCGCCCTGATTGGTGCGCATCACCGCAAGCCCCGCCTCAGTCATGCGCTGGGCATCGCGGGGCAGTTCGAACAGGCGTTGTACCGCCAGGGCCAAGCTTTCGGCATCTTCGACTTCCGCCAGTGCCCCGGCAGCCCGAAGTTGCGTGGCGATTTCGAGGAAGTTGAACAGATGCGGCCCGCTGAGCACCGGTTTGGCCAGTGCCGCCGGCTCCAGCAGGTTATGGCCGCCGTTGGGTACCAGACTGCCGCCGACAAAAGCGCTATCGGCCAACGCGTAGAGAAACAACAGTTCGCCCATGGTATCGCCCAGCAGCACCGACGTCCGGGCAGTGACCGGCTGTGCGCTGGAACGCCGGACCGTGGCGAAACCTTCGCTTTCACACAATTGATGCACTGAATCGAAACGCTCGGGATGGCGCGGCACCAGGATCAGCAACGCATCGGGATAGCTGGCGAGCAACCGACGGTGGGCGGCCAGCACCACCTCATCTTCACCTTCATGGGTACTGGCGGCGATCCACACCGGGCGCTCCGTCGCTTGCCACTCACGGCGCAAGGCGCTGGCGCTTTCCAGCAGTTGCGGGTCAATGGTCAGGTCGAACTTGATCGAGCCGGTGACCTCGACGGTCTGCGCCCGGGCACCCAACTGGCGCAAACGCTCGGCCTCGGCTTCGGTCTGGACAGCGAACAGGCTCATCTCAGCGAGCATCGGCCGGGTGAGTTTGGGCAAACGTGCATAACCGCGTGCAGAACGCTCCGACAGTCGTGCGTTGGCCAGGGCAACAGGAATGCCGCGCTTGGCGCATTGATGAATGTGGTTGGGCCACAACTCGGTTTCCATGATCACCGCGAGCACCGGGCGAACCCGATCGAGGAAACGGTTGGCCGCGCAGGGCAAGTCGTAGGGCAAATAGCAATGCTGGATGCGCGGTTCGTTGGCGAACAACGCCTGGATGCGCTCGGAACCGGTGGGCGTCATGCAGGTGACCGTGATCGGCAACTGTGGATAACGTTGCAGCAAGGCGCGGATCATCGGCGCGGCGGCAATGCTCTCGCCCACTGACACGGCGTGGACCCAGATGCCTCCCGGCACCATCACCGGCAAGCCCCAGGAAAACCGCTCGCCGATGCGCCGCGCATAGGCCGGCGCCTTGCGTGCCCGCAACCAGAGCCGAATCGCTACCAGTGGCAGCCCCAGATAAAACAATGCGCTATAGAGAGTTCTGTTCATGGCGGCGGAGTTTATCGGTTTTTCAGCCGAGCGCCTGCAACTGCACGGCAAAACGTTCCGCTAGCCAGCGCGCGGCCGGGCCCAAAGGCTCGTCGCGACGCCAGACCAGTTCAACCACCAGGGCCGGCGGGGTCCACTCGCTGTTGAGCTCAACCATATCCCCCAGGTACGCCGGGTACTGCACCACATGCCGTGGCAGCCACGCCCAGCCCAGGCCGCTCCTCAGCCATTCGGCCAAAACGTAGAAGCTGTCGGCGCGCCAGACCTGCGGGCTGGCCTGTTCGCTTCCAGGATAGACACTGGACTGGGTCGCCATGAGCAATTGCCGATGCCGGGCCATTTCCAGGCAGGTCACGTAATCATGGTTCGCCAGTGGATGGCCCCTGCCGCAGACCGTGACCATCTCGACGCTGCCCAGCACCCGGCGCTCCAGCGCCTCGGGGATCTGATCGTGATAAAACAACAACCCCAGGTCAGCACGGCGTTCCACCAGTTTGCGCGCCACATCACCCTGCGCGGCGCTGGCCAGTTGCACTTCGAGGGTCGGGAACCGCTCGGCCAGGGCCGCCAGGCTGTCGATGACCGGCTGATAGGGCATCGCCTCATCCTGAGCCAGGCGCAACATCGCCTCCTGACCGCGCATCAGGGCCAGGGCCCGGCCATTGAGACGCTCGCACTGGCGCAGCACTTCCCGCGCCTCTTCCAGCAAGGCCTCGCCGGCTTCGGTGAGCTTCGGCTGACGGCCACTGCTGCGCTCGAACAGCGTCACACCCAGATCGGTTTCCAACAACGCAATCGCGCTGCTAATGGCCGATTGAGCCTTGCGCTGGTCCCGCGCCACGGCGGAAAACGAACGTTTCTCGGCGACACCGACAAACAGCCGCAATTGATCCAGATTCCACTGAACACTCATGGCGCAACCTATCTCCTATACAGATAGGTAATGACTTTACCCCATCTGACAGACCTCTAAAATGTCGACATCGAAAGACGCCCCCTTCAAGAGGATTTTCGCCTATGAACGCTTACTACTACCTGGCCATCGCCATCTGCGCCGAAGTGATCGCCACCGTGTCGATGAAAGCGATCAAAGGCTTGAGCACCCCCCTGCCTCTGCTGCTGGTCATCACCGGGTACGGCATCGCATTCTGGATGCTGACCCTGGTGGTGCGCACCGTCCCGGTGGGCGTGGCGTATGCGGTCTGGGCCGGGATGGGTATCGTCATGGTCAGCGTGGCGGCGCTGTTCATCTACGGGCAAAAGCTGGACGTGCCGGCGATGCTGGGGATGGCGTTGATTGTGCTGGGGGTTGTGGTGATTCAACTCTTTTCCAAAACTGCCGGGCACTGAAACACTGATCAACAGGGCTGAAAACACCGGTTTGGACAAAGGAAATCGGTGGGAGCAAGGCTTGCCCGCGATGAAATCTGCACGGTATCTCTGGGACCGAGGCGCCTGCATCGCGAGCAAGCTTTGCTCCCACAAGTTGATCGCTAACAAATGCCCTCTGCATCGAGTCTGTATACTGCGCCCTCGTCTTGAACACTGAGGTCGCTGCATGCCATCCGTTATTTCCACCGACGTTCTGATTGTCGGCGCCGGAGTCGCCGGCCTCTGGCTGAATGCGCGCCTGCGCCGCCAGGGTTTTTCGACCGTGCTGGTGGAAAGCGCCAGCCTCGGCGGCGGGCAGAGCATCAAATCCCAGGGCATCATCCATGGTGGCGCCAAGTACGCCTTGCACGGTGCCCTCACCGGAGCCTCGGAAGCCATCGCCGACATGCCACGCCGCTGGCGCGAAGCCCTGAGCGGCGAGGGCGAACTGGATCTGTCCGGCGTGCGCCTGCTGTCCGAAGCTCACTACCTCTGGTCTCCCGGCACCCTGGTCGGCAACCTCACCAGCTTCTTCGCCAGCAAGGCCGTGCGCGGGCGGGTCGATCAGGTCAAGGGCGAGCAACTGCCGCCGGCCCTGCAAGACAAACGCTTCAAGGGCAAGGTCTATCGTCTGGCCGAACTGGTAGTGGACGTCCCCAGCCTGCTTGCACGGCTGGCGGACCTGGCCGGCGATGGCCTGCTCGCCGGGAAAGATATCGAACCATTGCGCGACGGCGACGAACTGATCGGCCTTAAGGTTGATGGCCGCGAGATCCGCGCCCAGCGCATCGTCCTCAGCGCCGGAGCCGGCACTGCCGATCTGCTCAGTGCCCTGGGCCTGGAGCAACCGGCCATGCAGCGCCGGCCGTTACACATGGTGCTGGTCAAGGGACCGAGCCTCAAGCCACTTTACGCCCACTGCCTGGGCGGCGGGCCGAAGCCGCGCATCACCGTGACCACCCACCCGGCCGCCGATGGCCAATGGGTCTGGTACCTGGGCGGCGACATCGCCGAAACCGACGGTGTGGCCCGCGAGCCCGCCGCGCAGATCGCCACCGCTCAGAAAGAGCTTGGCCAATTGCTGCCCTGGGTCGACCTCAGCACCGCACAATGGGCCACGCTGCGGGTCGACCGCGCCGAACCACGGCAATCAGGCCTGACCCGCCCGGACAACGCCTTTCTCGCCGAACAGGATCGCCTGTTGGTGGGCTGGCCGACCAAGCTGGCCCTGGCCCCGGACTTTGCCGATCGAGTGATCGCCACGCTGCAACGCGATGGCATCGCCCCCAGCCATCCGGCGCCATTGCCGGACCTGCCGAAACCGCCCATGGGCGTCCCTGCCTGGGAGCAACTGCTGCCATGAGCCAACCGACCCTGCATGACTTGCATCGCCCGCTGGGCAATAACGGCCCGCGGGTTTCCCCCCTGGGCCTGGGCACCGTCAAGCTCGGCCGCGACCAGGGGGTCAAATACCCCAACGGTTTCCAGATTCCCGATGACGACGAAGCGCGCATGCTGCTCAAACTGGCGCGTGACCTGGGCATCAACCTGATCGACACCGCGCCGGCCTATGGCCGCAGCGAAGAGCGCCTGGGCCCGTTGTTACGCGGCCAGCGTCAGGATTGGGTGATTGTCAGCAAGGTCGGAGAAGAATTCAGTGACGGCCAGTCGCACCACGATTTCAGTGCCGCCCACACCCGACTCTCGGTGGAACGCAGCCTCAAGCGCCTGGAAACGGACTACATCGACCTGGTGCTGGTGCACTCCGACGGCAACGATCTGGCGATCCTCAACGACAGCGAGGTCTACCCGACCCTGGCGGCGCTCAAGCGCGAGGGCAAGATCGGCAGCTTCGGTTTTTCCGGCAAGACCGTCGAGGGCGGTTTGAAAGCGCTGGAGCAAGGCGATTGCGCGATGGTCACCTACAATCTGAACGAACGAAACGAGAAGGCTGTCATTGACTACGCAGCCGAGCATGGCAAGGCGATTCTGGTGAAGAAAGCCTTGGCCAGCGGCCACGTCTGCCTGAACCCTGGTGTGGACCCGGTCCGGGCCAGCTTCGAACTGTTGTTTGAGCATCCCGGTGTCGCCAGTGCTATTGTCGGCACCATCAATCCGCTGCACCTCGCCCATAACGTCGCGACCGCTGCCAAGGTCCTTCGTAGAAACTGACGCCGCCCTGCGCGGCATTAAGCAGGAGCCGACATGCCGCGTACGCTCATCAGAAAAAATCCCAGCAACTTCAAGACTCTGCCCCTGTTCGTCGAAGCGACACCCGAAGGCCTGACTTACCAGAGCGTCGGGATGCCATTGAATTTTTCCCAGACCTTGCAACGGCGCCGTCCGGTGACGGTGGACGATGCCGAGCGTTTTTCCCTGGAGCTGGCAAACCTGGGCGTCTCGGTGCGCCTCACCCTGCACTGGCAGAACCGCGACTATTGGGTGCTGGTGCGCCAGCGTCGACAGGATCGTGGCGATGTGGTGCTCAAGCTGATTTCCGGTTATGTCCCGGCCCATGAGCTAAACCTGCCGCTGCTCACCGCCATCAGTGAAATTGCCGAAGAGTGCCTTCTGGAAACCCCCGAGGGCTGGCTTGGCGGACGTTTCAATGACACCTGGTTGCCCGCGCCCTACGCCACGGCCCTGCATTACCGCGAAGCCTTGCCGTTTCGCCTGACGCCGCTGTCCGGCTCGGCCCGCCCGGTGCGCAGTGCCAACCTGCAACTGATCGAGCGACCACGCGCCTACGTGCATCTGCCGACGGCCTCGCTGCAACTGATTTACGATTTGCGCCTGGATGTGCCCAAGGAAGCCAAGTCCCTGAGCCTGTTTCATGTGGATGAGCGCCTGGAGGGAGACCAACTGGTGGCGCGCCTGGACCGCAAGCGACCCGATCTGTACCTGATGCCGCTACAGGACGGCCAACCCTTGCCCGAGCTGTATACCTTGAAGAAGGATCAACTGTACCCGGCCAGCACCCGTGGGTTGTACCTGGCGGAGAGTTTCGCCAAACAGGACGGTTGGCTGGTACGAGACGAGCGGATTCGCTGGAAGGACTGGCTGCGCCAGCAGGGGCTGACGCCCCCGGGCAAGGAGTCGGGCCTAACACGCTTGAGGGGCAAGGCTCGGCAATTACTCAAGAAGATCGTGCCGCGCAAGGTGGCTCGTTAAGGTCATCGAGTTGATGATGGGCCCTGTGGGAGCGAGCCTGCTCGCGATAGCGATGTGTCAGCCAAATCGAGGCTGACGGGTCCAACGCCATCGCGAGCAAGCTCGCTCCCACAGGTTGGCGCCTTGCCTGACACATTGTCACCAGCAAAAGCTCAATGATTGCGGATCTTTTCCACAATCGCCGTCGTCGAGCTGTTTTCCACCAGACCCAACACCTTCACCGTGCCGCCGTAGGCCGCGACGATGTCCGCGCCCACGACCTGATCGATCCCGTAGTCACCGCCCTTGACCAGCACATCCGGCTTGACCTCGCGCAGCAGGTTTTCCGGCGTGCCTTCGCTGAAGCTGATCACCCAGTCCACCGCGCCAAGACCGGCCAGGACCGCCATGCGCCGATCGACGCTGTTGATCGGCCGACCCGGTCCTTTGAGACGACTCACGGATGCATCGTCATTGACCGCGACGATCAGGCGATCGCCCTGGGCCCGGGCCTGCTCGAGGTAGGTCACGTGGCCGGCATGCAGGATGTCGAAGCAGCCGTTGGTGAACACGATCGTCTCGTTGTGAGCGCGGGCGTCGTCGACGGCCAGCAGCAATTGCTCCAGGCCCAGCACGCCCCGCTCGGAACCTTCTTCGCGCTGGATCGCGCGACGTAGCTCCGGGGCGCTGATGGCGGCAGTACCGAGCTTGCCGACGACAATGCCCGCCGCCAGGTTCGCCAGGGCCACCGCATGGGGCAGTTCCTCGCCGGCGGCGATGGCTGCGGCCAGGGTGGAGATAACGGTGTCGCCGGCACCGGTCACGTCGAACACTTCACGGGCACGAGCCGGCAGGTGCAGCGCTGGATGATCAGGGCGCAGCAGAGTCATGCCATGCTCACCACGGGTCACCAGCAAGGCGCCGAGGTCGAGGTCTTGCATCAGCTGTGCGCCTTTGCTCACCAGTTCGTGCTCATCGGCGCACCCGCCGACGATGGTTTCGAATTCGCTGAGATTCGGCGTGATCACGCTCGCGCCGCGGTAGATGGAGAAATCCTTGCCCTTGGGGTCAGCCAGTACCGGAATGCCACGGGCACGAGCGGCCTGGATCAGCGCCTGATGGTTTTTCAACGCACCTTTGCCATAGTCCGACAACACCAGCACCTTGACGCCTTCGAGCAGATTATCGACCTCGACCCCGAGGGCCACGGGGTCGGTGGCGAACGGTTCTTCGAAATCGATCCGCAACAGTTGCTGGTGACGGCTCATGACCCGCAGCTTGACGATGGTCGGCTGGTGCGCAACACGCTGGAATATCGCCCGCACGCCTGCGCCATTGAGGCTGTTGGTCAGGCTGTCGGCGGCTTCGTCGTCACCGGTCACCCCCACCAGGGAAGCCGGCGCACCGAGGGCGGCGATGTTCAAGGCAACGTTGGCGGCACCACCGGGACGGTCCTCGATGTGCTCGACCTTCACCACCGGAACCGGCGCCTCAGGGGAAATCCGTGAGGTACCGCCATGCCAATAGCGGTCGAGCATGACATCGCCGACCACCAATACAGGGGCTTGATCGAATCGCGGCATGGACAACTTCATGGAGCATCCCACATACAAAATGAACAGGGGCGCGATATTAGCACAGGGTTGGCGAAGGCTCTTCCATGGCTGTAAGCGGATGCGACAGCAGTTCTGGAGTCAGCAATGTAGCAATGCCCACAACCGCTGGCAGGCCTCGCTCAGCGCCAGGTCACCCGTGTCGATATCGCAATCGGGCTCCAGAGGGGCTTCGTACGGGCTGTCGAGACCGGTGAAATTTTTCAACCGTCCGGCACGCGCTTCCCGATAAAGCCCCTTGGGATCACGTCGGGCGCAAACCTCGAAAGACGTGCTGACATAGACTTCAAGGAAAGTACCTTCGGGAAACAACTTGCGTGCCGCTTCGCGGTCGGCGCGAAATGGTGAAATAGCCGCAACGATGACAATCAGTCCGGCGTCGACCATCAACCGTGCCACTTCGGCGATACGCCGGACGTTTTCCTTGCGGGCTTCAGGCGTCATGCCCAGGTCATCGCACAAGCCTCGGCGCAAGTTGTCGCCATCAAGCAGGCAGGTATGAAGGCCATTACCGTGAAGCCGTACTTCCAGCGCATTGGCCAGTGTCGATTTTCCCGCCCCGGAAAGTCCGGTCAACCATATGCAGCGCGGTTGCTGGGATTTGATCGCCGCACGGGCCTCGGGAGAGATCGATAGCCCATGCGACTGTTGTAGCGACATCTTTGCCTTTCCATCCATAGCCGAGCCTCTCGCGAATATTGGAATCGCGGAAAACCGAAATCAGGCGAAGGTACCTTTCGTCACGTCGTCGGTGCCATCGATGAAATCCTTCTCATGCAAGCGTGCGTATAAACCGTTCAGTGCCAACAACTCTGAATGAGTGCCTCGTTCGACAATACGCCCCTTGTCCATCAACAGGATCAAGTCAGCCTTCTCGATGGTAGACAAGCGGTGGGCGATCACTAGCGTGGTGCGTCCCTTCATCATCACTTGATCCAGAGCCCCCTGGATGTGGCGTTCAGACTCGGTGTCGAGGGCCGAAGTGGCCTCATCCAAAATCAACAGGGGAGCGTTCTTGAGCAGGGCCCGAGCGATCGCCAGGCGCTGACGCTGGCCACCGGAAAGCAGGACACCATTTTCGCCCACCAAGGTGTCGTAACCCTGAGGCATTTGCTCAATGAACTCCGCCGCGTAGGCATCTTCGGCTGCCTTGCGCACGTCTTCAAAGGGAGCGCCAGCGAGGTCACCATAGGCGATGTTGTTGGAAACACTGTCGTTGAACAACGTAACCTGCTGGGTCACCAGAGCAATGTGACGGCGCAGGTTGGTCAACTTGTATTGCTCTACGTCCAAACCGTCGAGCAGGATCTGACCTTTGTCATGATGATAAAAGCGCGGTATCAGGTTGGCCAAGGTCGACTTGCCGCTGCCTGAACGCCCTACCAGAGCGATCATTTGCCCTTCTTCGGCGCTAAAGGAAATGTCGTCGAGCACGAGCTTTTCGGTGCCTGGATACTGGAAGCTCAGGTTGCGCACCTCGAGGCGACCGTTTACACGAGCGATTTCCTGAGTCCCCGTATCCACTTCCGGCTCTTCGTCGAGTTGCTCGAAAATACTGTCCGCTGCCGCCAATCCTTTCTGGATCGTGGCGCTGACTTCCGACAGTTGACGAATAGGCTTGGGCAACAAACCCGCAGCAGTGATATAGGCGACCAGCTCACCGGCGGAAGCATCGCCGCGAAGATAAAGCACCAAGTACATCAGTACGGCCATACCAATATAAATCACCAGTTGCAGCATCGGGCGTATAGATCGACTGGGTGCGGGTCATGCCCAGGCTGCGGTTCATGTTGTCGGCACTGGCCTTGTGGAACCGTTCGATTTCGTAGGTTTCACCGCCAAAACTGCGAACGACACGGTAGCCCTGGATCGTCTCCGAAGCCACATGAGTCACATCACCCATCGCCACCTGGATTTTCTTGCTCTGCTTGCGAAATTTCTTGCTCGCACTACTGACCATCAACGCGATGAAAGGAAGGATCGCCAGCAAAACGAGAGTCATTTTCCAGTTGCTATAAAGCAGGTAACCGAAGAGGAATACGACGGTCAGGCCTTCGCGAATCACCACTTTGATCGCATCGGTGGCGGCACCGGTGACCATGGTCACGTTATAGGTGATACGGGAAATCAGGTGGCCCGAGTTATGGTTGTCAAAGTAGCGGTTAGGCAGGGTCAGCAGGTTGTCGAACAGGGCACAACGCAGGTCATGAACCACGCCACGGGCGACCTTGGCCAGGTAGTAGTTACCTAGAAATGAGCCTATGCCTTGGTAGATCGCAATGAGTACAATCAACAATGGCACGCCGAGCACCAGTGAAATCCCCATAAACTGGGTGTCACTGGGCTTTTGCAAAGCGTCGAGAAAGTGCTTGAGCATGTCCGCCAACATCGGTTGACTGGATGCGAACAGCACGAAGCCGATGATACTGATGGCAAAAGCCCCCCAATAAGGGAGCACGTATTTCAGCAATCGCAGGTAAATCTTCATGCTCGATTGCTGGTCAGGATTGGCCATTCGGTGCGCCTCGGACATTTGAAAAAAGAGACAAGCTGCGGATTGTAACAGCGAATCCATTACAACATCGGCTCAGTCAGGACGACCGCCAAAAGCGCAGAGACCGTCTTCGCGTTAGCGCCGCAGGCATCAAGAAACGGAAGCGCTTTGCTTGGCGTCTGTAGCTTCCGTATTCCCACGAGCCGCCAATACGATACTTACGGCGATCGGCAGCCACGTGATCAACCAGTCCGCATTGGGTTTTAGCCAAAGGCCAATGCCATCAGTCAGTAACGATGCCCCGGAAAAAACCCAAAGAGCCAGCAACATTTGCCCCAGCGGTTGCGCGCGCGAAATCCAACCACGCCAGCCAACCGCCAACCACAGCCATCCGAATAACAGCAAACCAGGCACACCGAGACGCACGCCGATATCCAGGAAGAGGTTATGGGGATGCTTGAATGCACGTCCGATTTCAGGAACAGAGATGAGATATTCTTGGGATCCCAACCCCAACGCCCAGTGTTCAAGCATCAATTGAACGCCGCCGTGCCATAGCTCCGGACGAAAGGAAACACCGCGCTGGAGAAGGATCTGTGGCTTGAATAGAGCAACAGATGCCACGCCCAGGATTACCAGAAAGATCAACGCGGCCCACAAGCGTGACGGTCGCGCCCCCCCCATTACAAATAGACACGCCAACAAACCGATCCACACACCGCGAGTCTGGCTAAAGCCAAGGAACAGGGCATACCCCAGAGCCGGAATCAGCAACAACACCATTACGCGGGGACTGAAGCGCTTGGTCTGAAACGTGAAGGCGCCAATAATCGCCAAGGCCCCCACCGCATGCGCGGCCATGATCGTAGCGTCCCACAAGCCTATGGCAGTCACTCGGGCGTTAAATGGCATGGCGGATAGTTGATAGAAGTAAACCCATGAAGCTGCTGCAAAAAAACCTCCGACAATCGATGCGTACAGCAGCATGGACTCGAACCGCCACTTACGGCTCTGCGCAGCCAACAATACGCCCAGCAGGCTTAGCGCAGCGTAAAGCGTCACCTTGCTTTTGCCGAAGACGTCATCCCCCCCCTCCAGCGTCAATACCAATAGCGTCCAGGCCACAAATAAGATGAAGAGCAGACATTCCGGCTGCCTGAGTAATAAGCGAAAATCCCGACGAAACAGTGCCAACAGGGCGGGTAGCCACAACAGGAAAATCAACATCTGGTGATACAGCTTGTTACTCGGCAGTACCCACGCCCCACATAGCAATATCAAGAATCCGATTGATGCCCACAGCGTCAGTACATCTTTGTCGATGAGCCTTCTCACTGCTGCTAGCACTCGGTTTTCCCCAGCATTCTGTTAGCGACCCGCTGCAACTGGGCTTTGTCGGCATTCTTCCAGCCACCCTTGATGCAATAGTGCTCAGAGAGGTAGTGAAGGAAGTTGCGCCTCAACCGATCATTGAGCGGCCATTGCGGAAACGCGCGCGCCAGTCCCATTAGTTGCTCGGCATTATCGGCGTGCATCACCAACCCCTCGATATTGAAGAACGCCTGGCCCAATGTCAGCACCGGCTTACCCAAAAGCAAAGCTTCAAGGCCCACCGTTGAGTTCAGCGTGACCACAAACTGACTGGCCTCGATCAGTTGCTGGGTGGGGTTGCCATTGGCGAACAACAGGTGAGCGTGAGTACGCTCATGCAACTCGGGATAATGCTGGCGGCTGGATGGATGTTCTTTGAAGACCACTGTCAAACCGGTCTCGTTGGCCAGGCGCTCACCCAGGGTAAACATCTCCTGCATGTTGCGAACCCAAGGAGAAAACAACCGAACCTGACTGTCGCGGTCATCCTGAAACGGAATAAAGATGAATTGCTCAGGTAATACTATCGGGGGAGGGCCGCTGGCACGGGGTTTACGAGGGATCAGGACAGGCGCTGACTGGTCGTCAGGTACCGAATAAGGATAATTGAGGTAGAAATCGACCTCACGCGGAACGGTGTTCAGGAAGTTCACACCCTGGGGGTCAACAGTTGTGGTATCGGGTAACAAGCCATTCTCAAAGAAAAACGTCTTACACCCAGGCGCAGCCAACGCCATTAGCAATTGGCAATATCGATGAGCCCCATTCCAGAATACCAGCACATCGGGGCGCTCACGGTCGAGCAAAGCCTGGACACGTAACGCAACCCAGAGGAGTTCAAGACGTAACAATAGGCGATACAAGCGACCGGTGTTCTTATTCTTGACGCGCCGCTCCTCGCATTTCCTTTCGATCAGGTTCGGGCTGTCGATTCGCGAAAGAACCCTGGATATTCGTAAGGATCTCGGCCAGGGCATCTCTGGAGGAGTAACGACGGTACCTTGTAACTCGGTCTCATTAAGCAATCGATTGAAATAAAGCCCCTGATGTTTGGCCAGGGAAATGAACAGCATTTTCGTCATAGGGTGTCCAGAAAGTAGGCCGCATTCACCTGCCAAAGTGTTCCATAACCGCCGGGCGACCAGTCCGCAGACATTAACATCCTGTTATTCACCGGCCGGCGCATAGGAGGGTTACAACATGAATCAAAAGATAATTACTCGGTGACAGTGCCGGGCGACCCAGCAAACAGGGGCATGCCCCCCTGAAAATTGGCACGACTATACCACAGCGGTTTTTTGCAGCATGCACACTGCGGTAACATACTTGGCTGCCTACCACGGGCATGCCTTGGAGCCTTGATGCAAACGCTCGATCACATTTCTTACCTCAGCATGCGCGAAGATGCTGACGTTCTCGAAGCCGACGGTAAAGGGGACAAAGTTCTGCGCCTTGCCGATGGATCGATACTCAAGCTATTTCGCCGCAAACGCCTGCTGACCTCTGCCCTCTGGGCACCCTACGCCAAGCGCTTCGCCGACAACTGCCGAGCACTGCAAGAACGTAAAATCGAGTGCCCAAACATTCGTCGGATTTATCGCATCCCCAGCATCGAACGCGACGCGGTGCATTACGACCCATTGCCTGGGCGAACCCTGCGTCAGTTGCTAGGGGTCGAGGGCAATGACGATCTTCGCGCACGGCTGGGCGAGTTCATTGCCAGCCTACATGACCACGGCATCTACTTCCGCTCCGCACACCTGGGTAACCTGGTATTGACGCCCCATAACACGCTTGGGCTGATCGATGTCGCAGACCTGCGCTTCCAGGGCAAGCCACTTCGCAAAAGCCTTCGCCTGCGCAACTTCAAGCATATATTGCGCTATCGCCAGGACCGCGAGTGGCTGCTCCAGGACAAGCAATTCCTTGAGCACTACCTGAACAGTCAGCAGGTTTGCAACGAACATGAGCTGAACCTCGTGCTCAACCCCTGAGCTCCTCCAGGCGCCGGTGTCAGCCAGCGGCGGCCAACCTGAAGGTCTCGAAGTTGCACGCGGGATCGGAGCCGTGGAGCAGGTCATCGACCAACTGAGTGGTCTTCAGCAGGCCCTGGGCACCGTGCACCAGATGGTAATCAGCAAAACGTCGGGCTTGAGCCGAATGGCGTTGGTAATCCTGTTCAAGCGCTTTCAACTGCCGGGAAAAACCCTGTTCATCGCTCACTTGAGGCCCGAAAAACAACGAGTGAGAAAAAATATCCACATCGCTGCCCGCATTCACGTGAATCACTGGCCGGCCCGCCAGACCCGCCTCAATACCCGCATTGGACATGATATTGATGACGACGCTGGCCTGCGCCAAAGCCTGGGCCAGTGAACACTGGGTATCCAGCAACTCAATGTTGGCAAACTGCGCAGCGGCATCGCTCCAGAATCTCGCTTTGCTGCGAGGGTGGCGCTTGAACAGCAAACGATAGCCCGGATTCTGTCCAGCCCAATCGCGCAGCAATCGATAGGTGTCCTGATAACCCGATTTTTTTTCCCGGTCAGGGCCAACCCCCAGAATCAATAACGTTTTAAGAGCAGGATCAGCGACCGGCAGATCATAAGTTTCATCAGCAAGGTAAGAGCCGACCAACACCACCGTCGACTCACCGAACCGCAATCTTCGCTCTTGCAATGCAACCAGCGAGCTACGACCAAAAACACCGTAATAGTCGTAGTCGTTCATGCCCAGTCGCCCTGAAGATTCCAGGGTTGTGGCATGAGCCAGTTGTAGCAGCCGAGCCCCACGCGCAGCCAGCGCCAAGCGCAAGAACGGGGCATGAAGGCTACCGTTGCGCTCATTGATCAGTACCTTGGGTGAATACGTCATCACCAGCCACTGGGCGTGGGCAGCGTATGCCAGATAACGCAGCGGTACAGACTGCGGTGGCGCCATGAGCATACGTCGGGCACAGGCATCCGACGGTGAGCGCAACGCCGCCTCTGACAGAAGATGCCCCCGGCTGCGTAGGGCTCTGATCAGAATATTCTTGCGTTGCAACGCCATGGATTTCGGCGCCGAATGCAGCAACAACACGTCACAGGGCATGGCGACAACCGAATCGCTCAAACAAACCCTCGCGCGAATGCCGAGCGCGAACTCCACCAGCGCATCACGACCCAGCCGTAGCAAGCTGGCGAAGCGACCATGGCGCTGGCGCAACAATTTCCAGCGATATCGGTCCAGCTCACGCGCCTTTTGTGCCCAGCACCCTTGGTCTTGGAACACATCTTCGCCAGGGCACGGCGAATTCACTTGAACAACAACCGAATAGCCTTGCGCGTATAGGTCCAGCGCGTGAGCGAGCGAACATCGGTACGCACGGCTTGGATATAAAAAGCCTTGGCGTTGACATAATCACCAGCGCTGTAGCAAGCGCGGAACAGCGACAGACAACGTTGAGCCAGGAAAGCCCGGCGCAGATCCTGCAATTGCGGCTGACGTGCCGGAGAAAATACCTCGTCAACCATCCCCACGCCGGCCGCCAGGGCTTGCTTGAGGTCATGACGCATGCTGTCGTCATGCTTGTGGATCAGCGCCAGTGGCGCATCGAGCACACTGCACGGGAAACCCGCCAGCACCTGAGCAAACACCGGAATATCTTCGACACAGCGCAAATGTTCAGGGTAGTTGCCCGGCCCGAACACTTCTCGATGCATTGCACAGGCACCGTTGGACAGCGATACCGTCTTGTCCAGCAGATAACCACGTACCCGCTCGCGCGGGGTGGCGGGCAAGGGTTGTACGGCGTGCAGGACACGACGACCATCAGCGAATACCGACCAGTGGCCACCGATAATCATGCGGCTGGTGGGATTGCTGGAGATATGCCGAGTCAACGCAGCCAAAGCACCAGGCGCCATCTCATCGTCGGCATCAAGGAAAATCAGGTATGGCCCACGAGCCTCCTCGATCCCACGATTACGTACCGAGGACAAACCACCATTGGGCTTGCGCAAAACCCGAAAGCAACCGGCATGCTCAGCTTGGAGCTGCTCCAGGACCTGTGGCGTTGCATCAGTGGAGCCATCATCGATTACCAACAACTCCGCCTGTGCATCGCTCAGTTGCCCTACCACCGAGTTCACCGCCCGAGGCAAGGTATCGGCGTAGTTATAAGCAGGGATGACCACACTGATCAAAACCTCAGTCATAAACATCCACTCCCTCTTTGACCACCAGAATATCTTCCATGATCAGATATTGCAGGTCAGAGCCAAAGAACATGTTCAGTGCGTCCGTAGGCGAGCAGATCATCGGTTCGCCACGGCGGTTGAGTGAGGTGTTCAGGGACACGCCGTTGCCGGTCAGGACTTCCAGGGCCTTCATCATGTCGTAATAGCGCGGGTTGTATTCACGCTTGAGTACCTGGGCCCGGGATGTGCCGTCTTCGTGGACGACTTCCGGTACGCGGGTTTTCCACTCTTCGGCCACTTCGAAGGTGAAGGTCATGAACGGTGCAGGGTGATCGACCTTGATCATCTGCGGTGCGACCGTATCGAGCATCGACGGGCAGAAAGGCCTCCAGCGCTCGCGGAACTTGATCTGTTCGTTGATGCGGTTGGCCACGCCGCTGGCGCTTGGGCACCCGATGATCGAACGACCACCCAAGGCACGCGGGCCAAACTCCATGCGCCCCTGGAACCAGGCCACCGGGTTACCGTCGACCATGATCCTGGCAATGCGCTCGGGGGTATTGTCGATCTTGCGCCACACAGGTTTGCTCGGATGACGGGCGCACGCGGCGATGACGTCTTCGTTGCTGTAGGCCGGGCCGAGGTAGACGTGTTCCATCTTCTCTACCGGCACGCCACGGGCGTGGGACACATAAGCTGCCGCCCCCACTGCGGTGCCGGCGTCGCCGGAAGCCGGCTGCACGAACAGTTCCTTGACGTCGTCACGGGCGATGATTTTCTGATTCAGCTTGACGTTCAATGCGCAGCCGCCAGCGAAAGCCAGCTTGCCGGTTTCCTTGAGCACGTCGCCCAGATAGTGATCGATCATCTGCAGTGCAAGTTTCTCGAACAGCGCCTGCATGCTGGCCGCGTAATGGATGTACGGCTCGTCGGCGATGTCGCCTTCGCGCTTGGGACCGAGCCATTCGATCAGCTTCGGCGAGAAGTAGAAACCCTTGCCCTTCTCTTTATAGCGACGCAGACCGATCACGTTGGCGTAGTCGGTATTGATCACCAGTTCGCCATTTTCAAACGAGGCCAGGCGCGAGAAATCATACTTGCTGGCATCGCCGTAAGGCGCCATGCCCATGACCTTGAACTCACCGTCGAGCATTTCAAAACCCAGGAACTCGGTGATCGCCCCATACAGGCCGCCCAAAGAATCAGGGTCGAAAAATTCCTTGATCTTGTGGATCTTGCCGTTTTCGCCGTAGCCGAAGAAGGTCGTGGCGTATTCGCCTTTGCCGTCGATGCCCAGGATCGCGGTTTTTTCCTGAAAGCCCGAGCAGTGGTAGGCGCTGGAAGCGTGGGCCAAGTGGTGCTCGACCGGTTCGATCTTGATTTTTTTCGGATCAAAACCCAACTGCTCCAGGCACCAGACGATCTTGCGGCGATAGCGCTTATAACGACGGTTGCCCATCAGGATCGCATCAAGGGCGCGATCCGGGGCGTACCAGTATCGCTTGGCGTAGTGCCAGCGCGCTTCGCCGAACAGGCTGATCGGCGCGAACGGAATTGCCACCACATCGACGTCGGACGGCTTGATTCCGGCCTGCTCCAGGCAGAACTTCGCCGACTCATAGGGCATGCGGTTCTTTGCATGTTTATCGCGTACGAAGCGCTCTTCCTCGGCCGCCGCGATCAGCTTGCCGTCGATGTACAGCGCTGCGGAAGGATCATGGCTAAGGGCGCCGGACAGGCCAAGAATCGTCAATGCCACAGGGGTCTAGCCTCTTAATGTCTGTATACGGGCGACAAGCGCCTCGAAAAAGGATGTGCCACACGCCGGGGGCGCGGGGCAGCTAAAGGGCGCGATTATAGCTTAAAAGCGTTGGCAAGCCTCGTAGGTGCTGCCGAAGGCTGCGATCTTTTGATTTTGATCTTTCCCTTGAACCTCAAGTGGTAAACCAAAGATCGCAGCCCTGGGAAGATCCACACAGGGAACGTGCCGATGCAGCTATCGGGGCACCATTCAAAAACTTTTGGGCAACCGCTGATCAATCACCTGATACAACGCACTGTCCTGCGGCCAGTTGCGCATGAACCGCGCGCGATCCCTGGCATAGGCTGGGGTGAAACTGGAGAGGCTGCGGTGCTGGCACATGGAGTCCAGGTCGATCAGCGCCCAGCGATCGTCCTGCCAGAGCAGGTTGTGGCCCTTGAAGTCACCGTGACTGATGCGTTCGCGGATCAGGCCGGCGAACAGCCGGTCCAGCGCCAGTAACTCCGGCTCGGGAGCGGCGCCGCTTTCGACGTAAGGGGCCAGGCGCTCGATGATGTCAGGCCCCGGCAGATGCTCGGTCACCAGGTAGGCGCCGCGACGTAGCCACAGAAAACGCTTTTCCAGCAGTGCCAGCGGCTTGGGTGTGGCAATACCGAGGAAAGTCAGGCGATGACCTTCGCGCCAGGCATGCCAGGCGCGGCTCGGACGCCAGAAGCGCTTGAGCCAGTGGGCGAAGTTTTTGATGTTATAGCGCTTGATCAGCAGAGACCGCCCGTTCACATCGACTTTACCCACGCTCGCCGACCCACCGGTCTTGTATAAGTGGCCCTGATCAAGCAAGGCATCGGCCTGCTCCAGTACCGGCGCCATCACCGCCTCTTCATCACGACGAATCGCCCGCAGACTGAACGGCCCCCGCTGCACGCTGAACAGACTGCACTCGCGCCCGACCTTTTCCAGAAAGTCTTTCAGACGCCAGGCCTGCACCTTGTCGATCTGTTTTTGCAGCGCCTCCATGGGCAATGCGTGCTCGGCGTTGCCCAGCAGGTAATGCACCAACAACTCTTCGTTGAAAGGCTCGAGGGATTTGGGTAACTGGGCGAAAAACACCCCCAGGTTTTCGAGCACTTTGTTGCGCGACAACGGTTGACCCGGGGTTTCGGCACGGATGCCGGCGCCGTCGATCAAATAGAGCTTGCCGCCGTGACGCAACAGATTGTCCAAGTGCAGATCTTCCTGCCACAGGCCTTTGCTGTGCAGTTGCGCAATCGCCCCCAACGCCTCGGCCAGTACCGCCGTTTGTTCGTCGGCGAGCAATGGCAGGCCCTCGACCTGTTTCCAGGCGTCCCCGAGGCTTTCGGCCCCCTCAAGCAATTCGAATAGCAGCCAGCCACCCTCGCTTTCTTTCAGGCCATCGGCCAGCAACAGCGGCGTAGTCAGCCCCTGCTCGGCCAGCAGGCGCACGCCTTGCAGTTCGCGATGAAAGTGCCTGCCCGCTTTGCTGCCTACCAGCAACTTGGCCAACACCGGACGGCCGCGCCAGATGCCCGCACCGACGTAGCGCTGTCCCGGTAACACACGCAACAGGGAAAGCAGCTGCAATTGCGCCGGGCCGGCGGCGTCCGCCAGCTCCAGGCTCAAAGGCAGGCTGGGGCTACGGCCGGCGTTCTTCAATTCAGATAAATGCATCAACGAGCCTCCTTATGGCTACGCCGGGCGATCAGGCGGGTCATCCAGCGGTCAACCAGCACACTCTTGGGCGGTTGATCCAGATAGGTGCAGAGCATTTGACGCACATCGTCGTCACTCCAGACTCGCGCGCGACGCAGCAAGGGCTCCAGGTCCTTGATTCGATCCCGCTGACCGAACAATAGTGGTCGAGTCTTTTCGAGATCGATCAACTGCGCCTGATAGCCGCTGGCGGTGGCTTGCAGAAAAATGTGCTTGGGGTAGAAGCAACCATGGATCTGGTGCATGCCGTGCAGGCGCCGCGCCAACTGCCCGCAAGCCTGCAGGACGATTGAACGTTGCGCCGCCGTCAGGCTCGACCAGCGTTGCAGCAATGAATCCAGGTCATCCCAACCGTCCAGGGCACGCGTCAGCAGAATCGCCCGCACCTCACCCTCGACCTTGCGCTGGCCATGGAACACCGCTTGCAGGGCCGGAATCCCCAGTTGGCGGTAACGGCTGATGTTGCGAAACTCCCGGGAAAAACTTGGTTCGCCGAAGGGCCGGGACCACGTCCTGGTCAGGTAGTTACTCTGGCGTTTGAGGTAATAACCCCGCCCTTCCAGTTCCAGCCGGAACACACTGCTCCAGCCGCCGCCCGCGGTGTTGGGTTCATCCACCGCATCCAATGGCAGGTTCCAAAGGGCTTCGAAGCTATCCAGGCCGTGACGCTGCAACAATGACTGGTCTTCGGTCGCCAGAAAATCAGTCATTCACGCCCCTCGAAAAATCTCACTACGTGACGGATGCGCTTCTTGTCACACGCATCGAGTCGGTTGCGCTGGCGATATTGCAGGTAAAAACGCAGCCGCTGAGTAGCCGACAAATGATATTTGGCCACCTTGTCCAGGCACGCCAGGTCTTTGGTGATGCGATACTTGAGCCAGAAGCCGCGCCAGAAATCACCGTTCGGACAATCGATAAAAAACAGCCGTGACTGATCGTCGATCAACAAGTTGCGCCACTTCAGGTCGTTATGGGTGAAGCGATTTTCGTGCATGGTCCGCGTATAGCCGGCCAGTTGCCGACTCACCCCGTCAACCCAGGCACGATCCGCCAGCCTCGAATCGTGACGTCTGGCCAATGCCGAGAGGTCTTCGGTACCAGGCAGCTCGCGCGTGATCATCGCGCCACGGTCATAGGCTGCGCCACGTCGCTCCAGCCCCCAGGCGACGATTTCGGCGGTGGGGATGCCCCACTTGGCGAAGCGCTTGAGGTTCTGCCATTCGGACTTGACCCGTGGTTTACCCAGATAGCGCCGCAAGCCCTTGCCGGCTCCGGTGTAGCGCTTGACGTAATAATTCACGCCGTTGCGCTGTACCCGAATCACCTCTGACAGCGGGTCCCGCGTCAGACGCTCTCCCTCTAGGGCGAACACTGCATCAAGACTGCCGAAATCCCCTGCCAGCTCAGCGTAGGCAGGCTCCAGTACCCAACCCGACATCAGAGCGCGCCCCCGTACCGCAGCTTGCGCGCATAAAGCCTGTTGGCTTTACCTTCGAGCCAGGTCAACAGCGACGCTTCTTCGGCCAGGATCCGCCTTAGCGGCTGCTGGAAATACCCCTTGAGGAAACGCAACTTGTCACGACGGGTCAGACCGATGTCCATCGCAGAGAAATACAGCGCCGCCAGGTCCTTGTTGCGCCAACGAAGGGGGATGGCCGGGCGGATCTGCGCACGGTGCAGGTCGATCACAGAAAGTTTGAAATCCGTGGCGGTCACGGGCTTATCGGTGTGCAGCAAAAAGTGGCAGATGTAGCAGTCGCGATGGTTGACCCCGGCCCGGTGCATCATGCCGGTCATGCGCGCCACTTCGGCGATCAGGGCTCGCTTGAGTTTCGGCTGTGGCGGCTGCTTGGCCCAGTCCATGCTGAGATCTTCGAGACTGACGGTCGGCGCCAGTTCTTCGGTGACGATGAACGAATGCTGGTCGGCCGGGTTGCTGCCTTTCTCGCCATACGCAACGGCGGTCATGGTCGGCACACCGACTTGCTGCAGGCGCTGGATGGCTTTCCATTCCTGTCCCGCGCCGAGTACCGGCAACTTGGCGGTCAGCAGGTTCTTGAAGATCTCGCGCCAACCGATGCCACGGTGGATCTTCACGAAAAAGCCGCGACCGTCCACCTCCGTGCGCAAGGTGCGCCGGGCTTCCAGCTCGCGATAGACCTCGCCCTTGAGCGCCTCGACTTCGGCGAACGCATCGCGTCCGGCCCAAAGGCTCTTGAACGGTTCGGCCAGCATCAATTTCATCGTGCGTGCTCCGCCAATATTACATCGGCCGCATGCTGCGGCATGCTGTAGAGGTCGGCCGTCTCGGCGAAGGCCAGACCGTTGCGGCTCCAGGCCGCTCGTGCGTCGGCGTCACCCAACATTCGCCCCAGGTACTCGGTGAGCTGCGCCTGTTCGAACGGCTCGTCCAGCACCAGGCCACTGTCGGCCTCGGTGATGTAATGGGCATATCCGCACACCGCGCTGACCAGCACCGGCAAGCCGGCCACCAGTGCTTCGAGCAGTACGGTGCCGGTGTTCTCGTTGTACGCCGGGTGAATCAACAGGTCGGCGCCCAGCAGGAAACGCGGAATGTCGCTACGGCCCTTGAGGAAGCTTACGTTGTCACCGAGCCCCAACGCGGCGCTCTGCAATTGGAATACTTTGGGGTCGTCCTGGCCGATTACAAACAGCCGGGTGCGTTTTTTAAGCTGCGAAGGCAGCGCGGCCAGAGCCTTGAGGCTGCGATCCACGCCCTTGGTCTTGAACCCGGAACCAATTTGCACCAGCAGCAGGTCATCATCGGCCAGTTCGAATTCGGTGCGGAACGCGGCGCGAACCTCATCAGCGTCGGCGGGCCGGCGACGATCCTGAGCGATGCCCGGTGGCAGCAGGTGAAAGCGCTCCAGCGGCGTGTCGTAGTGCTTGATGAACAAAGGCTGTTGCACTTCGGAAATCATCAGTACTTCGGTCTTGGCATCCTTGGCGAATACCGCTCGCTCGTACTCGGCAAAGTGGCGGTAACGCCCCCAACGCCGGTACAGCGAATTGCGCAGGTTCTGCGCCTTGTCTTCAAAGCAGCCGTCAGCGGCGTAATACACGTCTAGGCCGGGCATTTTATTGAAGCCGATCAAACGGTCGACAGGACGCTTGGCCAGGTCGTTTTCCATCCACGCACTGAGTTTCTCGTTGCGACGGTGGTTGAACAGCGCCTTGACCGGTGCCACCAGCACTTCAAAGCCCGGCGGGACGTCACCTTCCCAGATCAGCGTGTAGACGCGGATCTGGTGACCGCGCCGCTGGCATTCCAGGGCGATGCGCATGAAGTCACGCTGCAGGCCGCCGAAGGGGAAGTATTTATAAAGGACAAAAGCCAATTGCATCAGCGTGGTTCCTCAGCCAATAACGTGCTCAAGTGGCTGGCAACACGCTCGGGATTCAGACGCGTGAAGCACAGGGGCTGCTCGCGTTTCAGGTCAAACCGCCGGGCATCTTCGGCGGTCGGCGGGTAAGTGCATTGTTTCTGCATGCAGGGCGCGCAGGGGAAATCGCTGGCAAGGTGAATCTGCCCCTTGCCATAGGCACCGGTCAGCACCGGGTTGGTGGGGCCGAGCAGTGAAATGGTCGGCACATCCAGGGCTGCAGCCAGATGACCAAGGCCTGTGTCCACAGCCACACAGGCCTGGGCACCGGCCAACACCTTGCCCATCCCGCCCAGATTCAGTTTTGGCAGTACCAGGGCGTTGCGCAGGCCACTGGCAATCCGCTCGGCCCGGGCTTTCTCCAGCGGGCTGCCCCATGGCAGCTTCACCACGACGCCGAACTGGCCCATGCGCTCAACGAGTTGACGCCAGTAGAGCTCAGGCCAGTGTTTGGATTCCCAAGTCGTGCCATGCAGGAACACCACATAGGGGTATCTGCGCGGCAACTCCACCAGGCGATCGACATTCAGGCCGTAGCTGCCCATGGTTTTGGGCAGGTCATAACCCAGTGCCACGGCAAACAACTGGCGCACGCGCTCTACCGCATGCTGACCGCGAGCCACGGCCAGGCGGCGGGAATAGAAACGCGCGGCCACGGGTTCCCGGGCCGAATCTTTATCCAGGCCCGCCACCGGGGCTTTGACGTAGCGGGTCAGCCAAGCGCTTTTCAGCAGGCCCTGGGCGTCGATGACCAGATCGTACTTCTCGGCACGCACGCTCTGCTTGAAGCGCCGCCACTCGCCGCTTTTGATGGTTTGCCAGAGGTTCTTGCGCCAGCGACGAATCGCCACCGGGATGACTTTGTCCACCGCCGGGTGCCAGGTGGGAATTTCGGCAAAGCCTTCTTCCACCACCCAGTCGAACCTGATGCCGGGAATCGCCCGCGCCGCGTCGGTCAGCGCCGGCAGGGTGTGAACTACATCCCCCAGCGAAGAAGTCTTGATCAGCAATACCCGCAAGTTACTGAACCTCCACCGGTGCGCCCTGCAAACGCCCCAGGGCATCGTTCACCGACGGTGGCATGAGCTGGCGCAGGCAGTTGTAATGACCGAAGCGGCAGGTACGGTCGAAGCACGGGCTGCATTCGATGCCCAGGCGTACGACTTCGACTTTTTCGGCCAGCGGCGGCGTAAAGCCCGGCGAAGTGGAACCATACACCGCTACCAGTGGCCGGTTCAGGGCGGCGGCCACGTGCATCAGGCCGGAGTCGTTGGACACCACCGAATCGGCGCAGGACATCAGGTCGATGGCCTCGGCCAGGGAGGTATCACCGCTCAGATTCACCGACTCCTCCCGCAGACCCGGGATCAGCCGCGAGCGGATGTCTTCGCCTACCGAATGATCGTTTTTCGAACCGAACAGCCAGACCTGCCAGCCTTCGCGAATCTTCGTCTCGGCGACCTGGGCGTAATGCTCCGCCGGCCAGCGCTTGGACTCACCGAATTCGGCGCCTGGGCAGAGGGCCAACACCGGGCGGTCCAGGCTCAAACCGAACTTGGCCAGCGCCGCTTCGCGGCTCACCGGGTCTATCGCAAGGCTTGGACGCGGATACGGCTTGGGTATTTCGGCGCCCGGCTCGTAGGCCAGGGCCATAAAGCGTTCGATCATCAGCGGGTAGCGGTCTTTATCCAGCGTGCGCACGTCGTTGAGCAAGCCGTAGCGAAACTCGCCGCGCCAGCCGGTGCGCGTGGGGATGCTGGCGAAGAATGGCACCAATGCCGACTTCAACGAATTGGGCAGCAGGATCGCCTGGTCATATTGCCCGGCCAGGGATTTGCCGATGCGTCGACGGGTCGCCAGCTCCAGCACACCATGGCCGAGCGGGAAGCTCAAGGCCTTGCGCACCTGGGGCATGCGTTCAAGAATCGGCCGACTCCACTCGGGGGCCAGCACGTCGATTTCGCACTGTGGGTGGCGCTGCTTGAGGCACTGGAACAGTGTCTGCGCCATCACCATGTCACCGACCCAACTGGGCCCTACGATCAGAATATTCATGAGCTTTCCAAAAACGATGCGGGGAGGCCTACGCCTCCCCGCCTCGACAATCACTGTGGCTTAGGACGCTGCCTGTTGCCGTCACTCTACAACACACCGCGAATCTACTGTGGGAGCGAGCCCGCTCGCGATGAGGCCGGCACATCCAACATCAATGTTGCCTGATACTCCGCTATCGCGAGCAGGCTCGCTCCCACAAGGGGTCTGCATATGTCTTCAGCACGGTGCAACACCGCAAATCCACTGTGGGAGCGAGCCTGCTCGCGATGGGGCCACACCTCCAACATCAATGTCGCCTGACACTCCGCCTTCGCGAGCAAGCCCGCTCCCACATTTAAATCTTCAGCTCAGCCCCAATTCTCGCCAGATTCGCAGCACCTGCCTGCGCTCATCCACAAACTGGTCGCCTGCAATCACCCCGGCGTCTTTCTGTAGCGCCTGGCGGTGGGCGGCGGAGCGATAGGCTTTGTACGCCTCGCGCAATAGGGTAGCGTCTTCGACCGGCATCAGCCCGACCTCTTGCAACCCTTCCAGAATGCGGATGTTATCGGTGTAGCGCAGCAGCGATGGGTGCTCCTCGGACCACGCCAGGGCCGCGTATTGCACCATAAATTCAATGTCGACGATACCTCCGGCATCCTGCTTGAGGTCGAAGGGTGCCGTGGCTTGGAAGGCGTTCGCCGCGGTTCCGGCTGCGGTGGCCTTGCTGCCAAGGTTATCGCGCATCTTGGCGCGCATCTCGCTGACCTCCTGACGCAGCGTCGGCAAATCACGCTTGCGACCCAGCACTTGGGCGCGGACTTTCTCGAACGCCTGCCCCACGTCCTGGCTGCCCACCAGCACCCGGGCCCGCACCAAGGCCTGATGCTCCCAGGTCCAGGCCTCGTTCTCCTGATAGCGCGCAAAAGCCCCGAGGGAGCTGACCAGCAACCCTGACGCCCCAGACGGCCGCAAGCGCATATCCACTTCGTAGAGCTGTCCGGAGTTGGTCTGGGCCGTCAGCAAATGGATGATTCGCTGGCCCAGCCGGGTGAAGAACTGCGCGCCGTCGATGGGTTTCGGGCCATCGGTTTCCGCCTGCGGATCGCCATCGTGGATGAACACCAGATCCAGGTCGGAACCATGCCCAAACTCCAGGCCGCCGACTTTCCCATAACCGACAATGATGAAGCCCGGATCGCACAGGCTGCCGTCAGTGCGCAGCGGCACGCCATATTTGGCCACGGTCTGGCGCCAGGCCAGGGCCAGCACTTGCTCAAGAATCGCCTCGGCCAGCCAGGTCAGGTAATCGCTGACTTTCATCAACGGCAGGCTGCCGGCAATTTCCGAGGCCGCCACCCGCAAACGGTGCGCAAGCTTGAAATGCCGTAGGGCTTCCATTTGCTGTTCGAGGTCATCTTCGGGGATGCGTGTCAGACGCTCACGCAACTCTGCCGCCAGTTCCGGCGCCAGGGGCGGCTTGAACAGGCGACCCTCGTTGAGCAATTCATCAAGCAACAGGGGAAAGCGGGTGATCTGCTCGGCAATCCACGGGCTCGCCGCGCACAGCGTCAGCAAACGTCGCAGCGCACCGGGATTTTCCGTCAGCAGCACCAGATAGGCCGAACGGCGCGCCACGGCTTCCACCAGCGGCAATACGCGCTCAAGCACCAGGTCCGGGTTGGCATGCTCCACCGCCTGGGCCAATAAGCGCGGGATAAACGCATCCAGACGCTCACGCCCCAGACGCTGCATGGCGCGTAACTGCGCACTGCCGCGCAGGGCGGCCAGGGCCTTGAGCGCCTTGGGTGCATCGACGAAGCCGCCCTCCTCCAGTTGACGACACGCCGCCCCTTCATCCTGGCTGTCTTCCCACAGCGGCAACCATTCGCCGCCCACCATGACCTCGCTTTCACCGTCCTGTTCTTCATCCGGGTCGGCGATGACCTGGCCGAAGTGCCAGGCCACGCGACCGCGCCAGTACATCAATTGCTCATGGAAGGCCGCCCAGTCGGTAAAACCCAGCATGAACGCAATGCGCGCCTGGTCCTGCGGGCTGTCCGGCAGCATCTGGGTCTGGCGGTCGGCGATGGCCTGGATTGCGTGCTCGGTGTAACGCAAGAATTCATAACCCTGGCGCAACTCATCGACCACCTTGGCCGGCAGATAACCCTGGCCTTCCAGGGTGCCCAGCACTTTCAACAGCGGGCGCTGCTGCAAGCTCAAGTCACGACCGCCATGGATCAACTGGAACGCCTGGGCAATGAACTCCACCTCGCGGATGCCACCCGAACCCAGCTTGATGTTGTCGGCCATACCCTTGCGCCGCACTTCCTGCTGGATCAGTTGCTTCATGGTGCGCAGCGCTTCGATGGCAGAAAAATCCAGGTAACGGCGATAAACGAACGGGCGCAGCATGTCGAGCAGTTGCGCACCGGCCACTTGGTCACCCGCCACCACCCGCGCCTTGATCATCGCGTAGCGCTCCCAGTCGCGGCCCTGGTCCTGATAATACTGCTCCAGCGCATTGAAGCTCAGCACCAGCGCACCGGCCGAACCGTAGGGGCGCAGGCGCATGTCGACACGGAACACGAAACCGTCGACGGTCATCGGGTCCAGGGCCTTGATCAGGCGCTGCCCCACGCGAATGAAGAACTCCTGGTTATCCAGTGCTCGCTTGGCGCCAACGGTCTCGCCGCCCTCGGGGTAGGCAAAAATCAGGTCGATATCCGATGACAGGTTCAGCTCTACAGCACCGAGCTTGCCCATGCCCAGGATGACCATGTGCTGCGGTTCACCGCTGCGCCGGCCGGTGGGCGTGCCGAATTGCTGGCAATGACGCTGGTACAGCCATTGATAGGCTTGGTCGATACAGGTATCGGCCATGTCGGAGAGGTCACGACAGGTCTGGACCAGATCGGCCTGGCGGTTCAGGTCGCGCCAGATGATCCGTATCTGCTGGCGTGTGCGTTGGCGACGCAGGACGCGGCCCAGGTCGTCTTCGGTCTCGGCGGCCTGGACGGCGGCGCTAATCTGCGCGCACATTTGGCCGGGAGCCAGACTGCGGTCCAGTTCGCCGCTGCGTACCAGCTCCAGCAGCATCGAGGGGTCACGAACACTCTGTTCGATAACAAAATCACTGGCGGCGGCGATACGGTGGAACTCATCCCAGCGCTGGGGCGCCCAGGCGGACAACCCGTGGTCGTCGTCCAGGGAAGCGACCGCCGCACGGAACGACTGCTCGGCACGACTGACCAATGACTGGAGAATGACCGGAACTTCGGTAAGCGAGGGCAGGCTCATGGTCTATCCTTGATCGGCGCGGGAAAGGCTGGATGTAGTGTTTTTTCAGACGGCACTACCTGATCGACTGTCGAACAAAGATGATAAATAGCTGAAAATCTGATTTTATTGGCAGCCGACATCAAGTTTTTACCTGTACGAGTTGGCTAACGACCAACAGTAACGATTATTCTCACAACGAAGCGAGGGGCCACAAGCCGCTCATGTGTAGTTTTACTACTCGTCTATACATTCGAAAGGCTGAAACGGCCGACGATTTGTAGTAAAACTACACGCCGCCGAAACAACCTTCGGCAATCCAAGAATTTATACCGTCTGCCCACAAGGCCAGTCGCAAACTCAGGCAACCGATTCTGGTAGCCTTTCCGCCCTGGAGCAAGCCATGCAAGACCTCGATCCCGTCGAAACCCAGGAATGGCTGGACGCCCTGGAATCGGTTCTCGACAAAGAAGGCGAAGACCGTGCTCACTATCTGATGACCCGTATGGGCGAACTCGCAACCCGCAGCGGTTCGCAATTGCCTTACGCCATCACCACGCCATACCGCAACACAATCCCCGTTACCCACGAAGCACGCATGCCCGGCGACCTGTTCATGGAACGCCGCATTCGCTCGCTGGTACGCTGGAACGCGATGGCCATGGTGATGCGTACGAACCTGAAAGATTCTGACCTGGGCGGTCACATCTCCAGCTTCGCCTCCAGCGCAACCTTGTACGACATCGGCTTCAACTATTTCTTCCAGGCCCCGACCGACGAACATGGCGGCGACCTGATCTACTTCCAGGGCCACACCTCGCCAGGCGTTTACGCCCGTGCATTCATGGAAGGCCGCATCAGCGAAGACCAGATGAACAACTTCCGTCAGGAAGTGGACGGTCAGGGCCTGTCGTCCTATCCGCACCCTTGGCTGATGCCTGATTTCTGGCAGTTCCCGACAGTATCCATGGGGCTGGGCCCGATCCAGGCCATCTACCAGGCGCGTTTCATGAAGTACCTGGAAGCCCGTGGTTTCATTCCCGAAGGCAAGCAGAAAGTCTGGTGTTTCCTGGGCGACGGCGAGTGCGACGAGCCGGAATCCCTGGGCGCGATCTCCCTGGCTGGCCGCGAGAAGCTGGACAACCTGATCTTCGTCATCAACTGCAACCTGCAGCGCCTCGACGGCCCGGTTCGCGGCAACGGCAAGATCATCCAGGAACTCGAAGGCGTGTTCCGCGGCGCCCAGTGGAACGTGACCAAAGTCATCTGGGGCCGTTTCTGGGATCCACTGCTGGCCAAGGACGTCGACGGCATCCTGCAACGCCGCATGGACGAAGTCATCGACGGCGAATACCAGAACTACAAGGCCAAGGACGGCGCGTTCGTCCGTGAGCACTTCTTCAACACGCCTGAACTCAAGGCAATGGTTGCCGATCTGTCCGACGACGAGATCTGGAAGCTCAACCGTGGCGGCCACGACCCGTACAAGGTCTACGCGGCGTACCACGAAGCGGTCAACCACAAGGAACAACCGACCGTCATCCTGGCCAAGACCATCAAGGGTTATGGCACCGGTGCTGGCGAAGCGAAAAACACTGCGCACAACACCAAGAAAGTCGACGTCGACAGCCTGAAGTTGTTCCGCGACCGCTTCGACATCCCGGTCAAGGACGAGGAACTGGAAAACCTGCCGTTCTTCAAGCCGGAGCCCAATAGCGCCGAAGCCCGCTACCTGAGCGAGCGTCGCACCGCACTGGGTGGTTTCGTACCCCAGCGCCGCGCGCAGAGTTTCAGCGTGCCGACCCCATCACTCGATACCCTCAAGGCCATCCTTGACGGCTCGGGCGACCGTGAAATTTCCACCACCATGGCGTTCGTGCGGATCCTCGCGCAACTGGTCAAGGACAAGGAAATCGGCCCGCGCATCGTTCCGATCATCCCGGACGAAGCCCGCACCTTCGGCATGGAAGGCATGTTCCGTCAGTTAGGCATCTACTCCTCCGTCGGCCAGCTCTACGAGCCAGTCGATAAAGACCAGGTGATGTTCTACAAGGAAGACAAGAAGGGCCAGATTCTCGAAGAAGGCATCAACGAAGCGGGCGCCATGAGCTCGTTCATCGCCGCCGGTACTTCGTACTCCAGCCACAACCAGCCGATGCTGCCGTTCTACATCTTCTACTCGATGTTCGGTTTCCAGCGTATCGGCGACCTGGCCTGGGCCGCTGGCGACAGCCGGACCCGTGGTTTCCTGATCGGCGGTACC
The DNA here is from genome assembly GCF_030687835.1 of Pseudomonas hefeiensis. Classification (NCBI taxonomy): domain Bacteria; kingdom Pseudomonadati; phylum Pseudomonadota; class Gammaproteobacteria; order Pseudomonadales; family Pseudomonadaceae; genus Pseudomonas; species Pseudomonas hefeiensis. The sequence continues at coordinate 593,538 of NZ_CP117449.1, read as the reverse complement.
GCAGGCAGAACCACGCTCAACGGCGAAGGCCTGCAACACGAAGACGGCCACAGCCACATCCTGGCTGCCACCATCCCGAACTGCCGCACCTTTGATCCAACCTACGGCTACGAGCTGGCGGTGATCATCCAGGACGGCATGAAGAAGATGACCGAAGAGCAGCAGGACGTTTTCTACTACATCACCGTGATGAACGAGTCCTACCAGCAGCCAGCCATGCCGGCCGGTGTGGAGGAAGGCATCATCAAGGGCATGTACCTGCTCGAGGAAGACACTCGCGAAGCGGCGCACCACGTCCAGCTGATGGGCTCCGGCACCATCCTGCGCGAAGTCCGTGAAGCGGCGAAGATCCTGCGTGAAGAGTTCAACGTCGGCGCCGACGTCTGGAGCGTCACCAGTTTCAACGAACTGCGTCGCGACGGCCTGGCCGTAGAGCGCAGCAACCGTCTGCACCCAGGCCAGAAGCCGAAACTGAGCTATGTCGAAGAATGCCTGAACGGTCGCAAAGGTCCGGTCATCGCCTCCACCGACTACATGAAGCTGTTCGCCGAGCAGATCCGTCAGTGGGTTCCTTCCAAGGAATTCAAGGTGCTGGGCACCGACGGCTTCGGTCGTAGCGACAGCCGCAAGAAGCTGCGTCACTTCTTCGAAGTTGACCGTAAGTTCGTTGTGTTGGCAGCCCTGGAAGCCCTGGCTGACCGTGGCGATATCGAACCCAAGGTGGTGGCCGAGGCCATCGTCAAGTTCGGCATCGATCCGGAAAAACGCAACCCACTGGACTGCTGAGGAGAATTTCCGTGAGCGAACTCATTCGCGTACCTGACATCGGCAGCGGTGAAGGTGAAGTAATTGAACTGTTTGTGAAGGTCGGCGACCGCATCGAAGCCGAGCAGAGCATCCTGACGCTTGAATCGGACAAGGCCAGCATGGAAGTGCCTGCGCCGAAGGCCGGTATCGTTAAAAGCCTGAAAGTGAAGCTGGGTGATCGCCTGAAAGAAGGCGACGAACTGCTGGAGCTGGAAGTCGAGGGCGCCGCTGCGGCGCCTGAAGCAGCGGCGCCCGCTGCGGCCCCGGCGGCGGCTGAAAAGCCTGCCGCTGCACCGGTTGCCGAGGCGGCTCCTGCCCCTGCTGCCGCGCCTGCCGCTGCCACGGTCCAGGACATTCATGTTCCGGACATCGGCTCCTCGGGCAAGGCCAAGATCATCGAAGTGCTGGTCAAGGCCGGCGACACCGTCGAAGCCGACCAGTCGCTGATCACCCTGGAATCCGACAAGGCCAGCATGGAAATCCCCTCGCCGGCTGCCGGCGTGGTGGAAAGCGTCGAGATCAAGCTGGAAGACGAAGTTGGCACCGGTGACCTGATCCTGAAGCTGAAAGTGGCCGGTGCTGCGGCACCTGCTGCCCCAGCCCAGGCTGCTGCGCCTGCCGCCAAGGCCGAAGCTGCTCCTGCTCCGGCTGCCGCGCCTGCCGCCAAGGCCGAGGCGGCTCCTGCTCCTGCTCCTGCCGCCGCACCCGCACCTAGCGGTGCCAAGGTCCACGCGGGCCCTGCGGTGCGTCAGCTGGCCCGTGAATTTGGTGTCGAGCTGTCCGCCGTCGGCCCAAGCGGCCCACACGGTCGTGTGCTGAAGGAAGACGTGCAGGCTTACGTCAAGGCCATGATGCAGAAGGCCAAGAACGCTCCGGCCGAAGGCGCCACCGGTGGTGCGGGCATCCCGCCGATCCCGGCGGTGGATTTCAGCCGCTTCGGCGAAACCGAAGAAGTGGCAATGACTCGCCTGATGCAAATCGGCGCGTCGAGCCTGCATCGCAGCTGGCTGAACATTCCGCACGTCACTCAGTTCGACCAGGCCGACATCACCGAGCTGGAAGCTTTCCGCGTCGCGCAAAAAGCTGTAGCGGAGAAGGCTGGCGTCAAGCTGACCGTTCTGCCACTGCTGCTCAAGGCCTGTGCGCACCTGCTCAAGGAGCTGCCGGACTTCAACAGTTCCCTGGCCCCAAGCGGCAAGGCTGTTATTCGCAAGAAATACGTGCATATCGGTTTTGCCGTCGACACCCCGGAAGGCCTGCTGGTACCGGTCATCCGCAACGTCGACCAGAAGAGCCTGCTGCAACTGGCTGGCGAAGCCGCTGCCCTGGCCGAAAAGGCCCGGAACAAGAAGCTCACCGCCGACGACATGCAGGGTGCCTGCTTCACCATTTCCAGCCTCGGCCACATTGGCGGCACCGGCTTCACGCCGATCGTCAACGCGCCGGAAGTGGCGATCTTGGGTGTCTCCAAGGCCACCATCCAGCCTGTCTGGGACGGTAAGGCCTTCCAGCCGAAGCTGATGCTGCCGCTGTCGCTGTCCTACGATCACCGTGTGATCAACGGCGCCGCCGCTGCACGCTTCACCAAGCGTCTGAGCGACCTGCTGGGCGACATCCGTACCATCTTGCTGTAACACCGGGCGGCCCTCGCCACGGAGGGCCCTTCGGACCGCTGTTTTCCGAGCGCCACGCTCGTACCTCAACCCCGCCCGTTTGGCGGGGCTTTTTTTGCCTGGGTAAAAACGCCCGCGCACAGGAAACGTCTCGACCAATTTCCTACCCCGGCCGGGATTAATGACTACACCCCCTGTTAGTCATTACCCACAACTTACGCCCCCTCCCCTCTCAATATTTATTCCCCGCCACGCCTTAGCATTCTTAGTTCACTAACCGCACACACCCAAACTTTAAAAATACCGAACTTCGAATGGATTCGAATATGTTTAAACCCACTGTTGGCCCCATCGTTGGTCACACAACAACTGATCACGCGCGCATATTCCTGCGAGGAGACAAGGGCAACGGCAACCTGACATTTGCCGGCATTCGTCACCGGCGTCAAGGCGATACCACATGGTCTAAAGGACACTTTGTACTGTTGAACAGTTACCGCGACATGTCCGATGTCATCGTATTAAAAGGTCTTCAAGCCGACACTGTTTATGAATATCAGGCCGGCTGGCTCACCCCTCTGAGCCCGACCCACACCGTGGAAACCATCCAGGAGCGGCCGCTGCAATGGCCCGCAAATATTTACCAGTTCCGCACCCCTTCCAGCAAAATCGGCGCAACACGCGCCTATATCGTCGGTTCTTGTCGCTACCTGCGGGTCACTGCCGGCACCCCATCGACCCCCGAACTCGGGGATCGGACATTTGCCGGCATCAACCGTGTCGTGGACCAGGCCGACCCGCCGATCAGCGGCATTTTGATGACCGGGGACCAGGTTTACCTCGACGATTTGAATATTCTCGCCCCGGACCGGACCTATCAGGACATTCTGTTCAAGTACCGCACCGTTTTTTCCCAGCCCCACATTAAAAAACTCATGTCCGGCGTGCCGACTTACATGATCCTCGACGACCATGAAATTGAAGATAACTGGCCAGCTAACCAAAGCGCCAAAGATGAAATTTTATATGCCAATGCCATGAGCGCTTATGGACTTTATCAAGCCAGCCATAGTCCAGCCCATGAACTTTTAAGCGATGGCACATTAAAGAAACCGTTGAAACAGTTCTGGTACACCTTCACTCACGGCGATATCGAATGGTTCGTCACTGACAGCCGGACCCGACGCAACCTGTCAGCGCACGACCGACGCATCCTCGACGAGGAACAGGAGCAGTCACTGCTTGGCTGGCTTATCAACAGCCCCGCCCGAGTCAAATTCGTCGTGACCAGCGTCCTGTTCTTCCCCGATAGCAAACACAATGACGGTGATGCCTGGCAGGCCTTCCCGGCCCAACGTCTGCGCCTTCTGGAGACCATCCGGGGCCATGGGATCAAGAACGTGATTTTCGTGTCGGGCGACATTCACGGCTCCATGACCAGCCGCCTGGGTCACAGCCAAGACCTCGATTTCGAAGTCCATACCATCATTGCCTCGCCGTTTTACAACAGCAAACTGCTGCCCTTTGCAAAACCATCCGATTTTATTTTCGACAGAGCCATGGCCCGTGCCGGGGGCGGTGAATACCAGTACGAACTGACCAGCAAAGTGATCAGCCAGGACAACTTCGCCCGGCTGCATGTCGCGGACCAGAGCGTTCAGGTCACTTTTCACGACCGTGACGGCACTTCACTGCAGACGGTTGATATCCCCTTGCGCGGACGAGTGGTATAACCACCCGGCCCCTCTGATCGGTCGAGCGCTGGAGAAATTCGCTTGTCGGCCGATAAAAGGTTTATAGCACTTGGCCTTCATCTCTCTTGTCAGCCAGTGCCGCAATGATGCAACCTTGCGGCAGTCCGTAATAACGAGGGCGTCAGCCCGGCGCGATCAGCATTTTCGAAGCGAGTTTCCCCATGAAAAGCCAACCCGATGCCGCCAGCCGTATGGCGGCCGAGGTAGTGACGCAGTTACCGGTGCCCTCGCGGCTCGGCATGCTGCGTTTCGAACGGCTGAATGAAGCAAGCTGGGCGCTGCTGTTCCTCGATCCCAACTGCGAACGTTATTTCGGCCTGCCGGCCGTCGAGCTTTGCTCGCTGGTCAGCTCGCCCTACGCCAGCCTGATGGAGCCCGAAGCACGCTATCAACTCCACGATGCGATCCAGCAGCAACTGGGCCAGGCCCCGCATTACCTGATCCGCTACACACTCCACACCGCCAAGGGCTCCATGAACCTGCTGGAAATGGGCGAGCCGTATAAACAGCACAATCGCCATCTACTACGCGGCTATCTGCTGGCAGTGGACGATTTGTTGGCAGGCGAGCCGTCGATGCCGGCCCTGGACCTGGAAACTCAAAACTCGCGCCTGCAAATTGCCCTGGAACTGAACCAACGCGCCCAGCAAGAGCAGCTTCAACACCTGGACCGGGTGCGCGCGCAACAGGACCTGATCCTGCTGCTGACCCGCCAGCGCTACAGCGCCAACAACTCCCTGCAGGAAGCCGCCGAGCTCATCACCCGCAGCGCCTGCGACATCTACCAGATTGATTGCGCCAGCATCTGGAACCTGGAAGATGGCCAGTTGGTGCCGATTTCGGCTTATAACCGCGCCTCCCAGGACTACTTTCTGCCGGACGTGATCAACGCCAACGAGTTTCCTGATTACATGGAGGCGCTGCAGACCTGCCGCGCCATCGACGCGCATAATGCGATGCGCGACCCGCGTACCCGGGAAATGGCCGCAAGCCTGCGCACCCGCGAAGTCAACGCCATGCTCGATGCCAGCGTTCGTATCGACGGCCAGGTGGTGGGCGTACTGTGCCTGGAGCAAATAGGTGTCACGCGCGCCTGGCAGTCCGATGAGATCGCCTTTGCCGGTGAACTGGCTGACCAGTTCGCCCAGGTCATCAACAACCACAACCGACGGACCGCCACCAACGCCCTGCACCTGTTCCAGCGTGCCGTGGAGCAGAGCGCCAACGCGTTCCTGCTGGTCAATTGCGACGGCGTGGTGGAATACGTCAACCCCAGCTTCACCGCCATCACCCAATATTCCACCGAGGAAGTCCACGGCCAGCGCCTGTCGGAACTGCCGGCCCTGGAAAACCTCAGCGAGCTGCTGTTCGATGCACCGTCGGCACTGGCCCAGAGCAATAGCTGGCAAGGTGAATTCAAGAGCAGGCGCAAGAATCTGGAACCCTACTGGGGCCAATTGTCGATTTCCAAGGTTTATGGCGATAACCGTGAACTGACCCACTACATCGGCATTTACGAAGACATTACCCAGACCAAACTGGCCCAGCAGCGCATTGAGCGCCTGGCCTACACCGACAACCTGACCAACCTGGGCAACCGCCCGGCGTTCATCCGCAACCTCGATGAGCGCTTTGCCCGGGACAGCGATTCGCCCATCAGCCTGCTGCTGGTGGACATCGACAACTTCAAGCGCATCAATGACAGCCTCGGCCACCAGACCGGAGACAAGCTGCTGATCAGCCTGGCCCGACGCTTGCGCAACAGCTTGAGTCCCAGCGGCAGCCTGGCACGGTTCGCCAGTAATGAATTCGCCGTACTGCTGGACGACACCGACCTGGAGGCTGGGCAGCAGATCGCCAGCCAACTGCTGATGACGCTCGACAAGCCAATGTTCGTCGATAACCAGCTGATCAGCGTGACCGGTTCCGTGGGCCTGGCCTGCGCGCCACTGCACGGCCGCGACCCCCAGACCCTGATGCGCAACGCCGGACTCGCCCTGCACAAAGCCAAAGCCAACGGCAAGCATCAGGTCCAGGTATTCACCGAGGCGCTGAACGCCGAGGCCAGCTACAAGCTGTTCGTGGAAAACAACCTGCGCCGCGCCTTGACCCAGAACGAGCTGGACGTGTTCTATCAGCCAAAACTGTGCCTGCGCAGCGGTCGCTTGCTGGGCATGGAGGCGCTGCTGCGCTGGAACCATCCCGAGAAGGGCATGATCCGCCCGGACCAGTTCATCAGCGTGGCCGAAGAAACCGGCCTGATCATCCCCATCGGCAAATGGATCGCCCGTCAGGCTTGCCGCATGAGCAAGCAATTGACCGCCGCCGGCCTGGGCAACCTGCAAGTGGCGATCAACCTCTCGCCCAAGCAGTTCTCCGACCCGGACCTGGTCGCCTCGATCGCCAGCATCCTCAAGGAAGAACAACTGCCGGCCCGCCTGCTGGAACTGGAACTGACCGAAGGCCTGCTGCTGGAGGCCACCGAAGACACCCACCTGCAGCTCGACCAACTCAAGCGCCTGGGCCTGACCCTGGCCATGGACGACTTCGGCACCGGTTATTCATCCCTGAGTTACCTGAAAAAATTCCCGATCGACATCATCAAGATCGATCGCAGCTTCATCCACGAGATCCCGGACAACCAGGACGACATGGAAATCACTTCCGCGGTGATCGCCATGGCCCACAACCTGAAACTCAAGGTCGTGGCCGAAGGTATCGAAACCGCACAGCAACTGGCGTTTCTGCGGCGCCACCGCTGCGACGTCGGCCAGGGCTACCTGTTCGACCGACCGATCCCGGGAGCGGAGCTGATCGAAAAGCTCAAGCGTTACCCGCGCGGCCCAATTGTCTGACAAGCGGTGTAACACTCGGGCACACTGACGGTCTCATTGCTTACATTCGCTCAACTCAATCTGACTGAGAGGACTGATGATGGTCTTGCGCTCGGAAATTCTGGTGAACAAAAACGTGCTCCCTACTCAAGAACAAGCTCTGCCTGGCCGCGAAAGCCCCATGACCGTGCCGGAAAAACACTTCGTCCACGATGCGCCGCTGCTGGGTCCGTTTGCCATGGACGTAGATTTCGCGATCTTCGGCCTGGGCTGTTTCTGGGGCGCGGAACGTAAATTCTGGCAGCGCGAAGGCGTGGTCAGTACAGCGGTGGGTTACGCCGGTGGCTTTACGCCGAACCCGACGTATGAAGAGGTCTGCTCGGGCCTTACCGGCCACAGCGAAGTGGTCCTGGTGGTCTACGAGCCGGAAAAAGTCAGCTACGAGCAGCTTCTGAAGATGTTCTGGGAGCTGCACAACCCGACCCAGGGCATGCGCCAGGGCAATGACATCGGCACCCAGTACCGCTCGGTGATCTATGCCACCAACCCAACCCAACTGGCTGCCGCCAAACACAGCGCGCAAGTATTTCAGGCTGAATTGACCAAGGCCGGTAAGGGCGTCATTACCACCGAAATCGAAGAAGCCCCGACGTTCTTCTTCGCCGAGGCCTATCACCAGCAATATCTGGCGAAGAATCCTGAAGGTTATTGCGGGATTGGCGGTACGGGCGTGACTTGTCCGATCTGACTTTTTGCCGCTGAAAAGCTTCGCGAGCAAGCCCGCTCCCACATGAGATCTATGTTGATCATAAGACTGTGGTCAGACACAGAACCATGTGGGAGCGAGCCTGCTCGCGATGGCGGCCTTCCAGACGCCATCGATGCATATCAGCTTTCAGCAATCAACCAATCCATCTGCCAGCCGCCCTGGGTCTGTCCAAGTTTTTTCGATAACCAAGGCAACAGCTCGCGTAATTCCTCCTCCAGCCCCCACGGCGGATTGGCAATCGCCAAACCGGAGCCGTTCAGGCTATTGGGCGTGGCCAGCGGATGTACCAGCAATTCCACACGCAACAATTTCGGCGCACCGGTGCCGGCCAGGTCCTGATAGAAACGGCGCAACATTCGCTGGTCCTTCACCGGGTACCAGATCGCCGCCACTGTCTGGCGCATCCGGCCAATGGCCTCCTTGAGTGACGCGGCGCAGCGTTGCATCTCGTCAAGCTGTTCAAAAGGCGGATCGATCAACATCAGGCCGCGTTTTTCCGCCACCGGCAGCAGCGCCCGGGGCACATGCCAGCCTTCGCCCAGATGCACCGCCACGCGACGATCGCCTTTCATGTTGTCCTTGAGCAGCACACCGTCTTCTGGATGTTTTTCGTTCAGAAGCACCCGATCCTGCGACCGGGTCAGGCGCCGCGCCAGCTCCGGTGACCCCGGGTAGTAACGCAACTGACCGTCCGGGTTCATCTCGTGCAGCACGTTCATGTAGTCGGCGGTCAGCGCCGGCAGATCCTCCTGGCCCCACAACCGCGCGATGCCTTCAAGGTATTCGCCGGTACGATTGGCCTGGTCGCCCTGCAAGTCGTACAGCCCGATGCCCGCATGGGTATCGAGGTAGGCGAAGGGCTGCTCCTTGCGCGACATCAAAGCGATGAGGCGGGTCAAGGTCAGGTGTTTGAACACATCGGCGTGATTGCCGGCGTGGAAGGCGTGGCGATAATTCATGGCGGCTCCTGCGAAGGCCGAGGAGTTTACCTTGAAGCGCGCCCAACGTCAGGGGTTCGCAGCCGAGCGGACGAGCCGTGACCAGACCCGGTGGTCATCCGCTCAATTCCTGCAGCAAATATTCTCGCAGGGGGGCTTTTGGCCCATGGGCCATCCCTGGCTCCCCAAGAAAATGCCTGATCTTGCATCGCAGGATGTTCTCGTCGACCTGTTCAAACAGATACGGATGCTCTTCGCCCAACCACTTGAGCAGATTATTGAGCAAGCAATCTGTCGTATCCCCGGCCAGCTCCTGCAACAACAGCGCAGGCACTTCCCACCACGGGAACGTCCGGGCCGGGCGCAGGGCATTTGCCGTGATATCAAAGGCCTGACCGTTGATCAGGCAGCGGCTGATGGAGGGTAATAGCTGACCGACATCCACCACGTCCGATCGCAGGATGGGCTGAATAAAACGCCCATCCCAAAAGCGGAAAAACACCGACTTGCCACCCGGCAGCAGAACCTGGGTGAGCCCGCGTAAATGTTCGGCAAGGCTTTGCTGGTTGCAAGAAGTCACTGCCAGCCAGCCCCAATCGAGCGAATCGGTCGTCGCGACCCAGTCAAGAAACTCGCTGTCCGGGGCGACAGCACCGACATAAGGCATGACCGTTTCCCAGTCAGCGTAAGGGGTATCGGCCCAGATCGGGCTGGGCGCCACCGTCATCGAACGCCTCCAGGCCATCAGCGGTTTGGCGGTACTGGCGCTGCTGAAAATGGCGTAGAGCTGCTCGGATGCCTGCAAGGGTTGTTGCTCAAGCCAGGCGCGAGAAGATTGACCGATGCTCATGGACGCTCCTGAATATAGGCGGGCTTGCGGGCGACCGGCGATACCCCGCAAACACCCCCCTTGCAACGCTCACACTCTTCGCAGAATGGCGCCTGCCCCTGCAGGCTGAAAACTTGCGCGAGGGAAAGTTGAGCGGCTGCGGCCGCGACAAGTTTTTCGGGACTGCCGGGTGAGCCTGGCGCGGCACTCATGGCCGTCATGGCCGCACCACCGACCTGGATCGGCACGCTGCTGAAAATCCCCCCCGCCCCGATGTTGATCCAATGCCCACCGGCCTGAATGGTCGCGCTGACGCCGCCATCCAGCACCACTTGCTGCCCGGCGCTGACGTGAAATTGCTGAGTGGCGTTGAGGGCCTGACTGGTTACCCGAATATGCCGCTCTCCGGCCACCACCAGATGATCATCCTGCCTGACCTCAACCTGGCGCTGGCCATGGGTGATGCGCAACTCATCAGTCTTGAGCTCGTGCCGCGCGGTGCCGGTGACGACGATGCTGCGCTCGTGATCAACCTGCACCCGCTGATCATGCAGCACATGCTGGGTCCAGTTGCGCTGGGCCCGCAGGTAAATCTCCTCGGCGCCCTTGCGATCCTCGATGCGCAACTCGTTATAGCCGCCCCCGCCAGGGCTGCTCTGACTGCGCAAGATGCTGCGGGTTTGATCCGCCGGCAGGTCCAGGGGCACCGGGTTGGCGCCGTTGGGCAAACAGCCCACCACCAGCGGTTTGTCCACATCACCATCGATGAAGCCCACCAGCACCTCCATGCCGACCCGGGGAATCATCACACTGCCGTAGCGATCATGAGCCCAGCCCGAGGCCACCCTTAGCCAGCAACTGGAGTGTTCGTCGCGCTGACCGTCACGATCCCAGATCAATTGCACCTTGACCCGTCCGTATTCGTCGCAATGGATCTCGCTGTCCACCGGTCCCGTCACCACCGCCGACTGATAACCATGGGCCGGTGGCTTTTCGTGGGCCAGGGACGGACGAAAGAAAACGTCCCACGGGGTGGCGAGGAACGTATTGCTGTAGCCCTGGAACTCATCCGCACTGTCACTGACCGTTTCCTCCAGCACTTGTGGCTGGCGACCATGGTGGGTGATTTGCGTGAGCAGCCAGAGATCATTCCATTGCGCTCGGGGATGCCCGTTGATTTGGAGGAAGTGCCCACTGACGAGTGCGCATTGGTCGCTGCGCCCCTCGGCCAGACGGTGGTCGGCGCCATGGCGTTCCAGTGCGCGCTGGGTGAGATGCCTGCCATGGTCGCGGTCGGAAAACCGGCCGGGGTAACGATACTCCTCCAGTACCGGTTGCCGCTGACTGTCCAGACTGGTTTGCAACAGCAGACCCGGCTTGTGGAAATCGTAGTCACGTAGCGTCACCGCAGTGGTCCGGGTCTGCAGTCGCACAGCCAGGCGCTTGATCGCTGGCTCGCCGGCGGCCATGCCACTGCCGGGCAGATACAACGTCGACTCGGGCAGACGGGGAAATACCGTCTGGTCGTCACCGAACACCAACAGATGGCCGTCGTGACTGTGCCGGAAGTGATAGTGGATCCCGACCTCGGCACAGATTCGCCCGATGAAGGCCAGGTCACTTTCCCCAAACTGCACACAGTATTCCCGCTCGGGGTACTGCCCACCGAGACTGAACTGGAACGCATCGCCCTGGATGCCGTGATCCTTCAAGATCAGAGTAATGATCGCCGGCACACTCAGATGCTGGAAAATCCGTCGGTTGATTCGATGGTCCAGGTAAGCCAGGCGTGGTACCAGACTGATCTGGTAACGGGTCAAGCGCTTGCCCGAGTCGCCCTGGGCCGCACTATAAACCTGGCCGTGTATCCCCCGACCCTGATCATCGAAAGCCAGAAAGGCCTGACGATGCAGGAGCTCTTCCAGCGCCAGATCCGGCCGCTCACTGACCAGTTCCAGATCAAAGCAATAAGGTTGACTGATGGCTTCCTTGCCCCTGAACTCAAGCACCTTGAGTTCATTCGGCCCGCTGTCGAGTGCCAGGGTGAAACGCGGTTGGTTGGCAGGCGCGAACATCCGATGTGCCTCTGCTGAATAAAAGCGGCCGATTCTGCATGAGCAACAGGGAGAGTTGATCGGAGGTCAGGAAAAACAGATTTGCCTTACATCCAATGAGATAAAAGCCGCATCGCGCGCTGTGTTTTCCGACAGACATCCCGCAGAGCTGGATTAATGCCCATAAAAAAACGGCCCGTCTCCATGGAGGACGGGCCGTTTCTTTATTCAAACCCTTCGCGCGAGCCGTCAAGGCCTCGCTGGAAGTCTTACTGGTTCAGGCGGAAGTCTTTCTCAGCCGCGTCGAAACGCTGCAGCATACCGGCGGTAGGCGAGCCCATCTTGCTGACGAAGTAGATAGCCAGGCTGGCGAAGATGAAGCCCGGGATGATTTCGTACAGGCCCAGCAGCTCGAAGTGTTTCCAGACGATCACGGTGATCGCCCCCACCAGGATGCCTGCCAGCGCGCCGTTACGGGTCATGTTTTTCCAGATCACCGAGATCAGGACGACAGGGCCGAAGGCCGCACCGAAACCGGCCCAGGCGTAGCTCACCAGACCCAGAACACGGTTCTCCGGGTTGGCAGCCAGGAAGATGGCAACCAACGCCACCAGCAACACCATGGCACGGCCGACCCAGACCAGTTCCACCTGGGAAGCACTCTTGCGCAGGAAAGCCTTGTAGAAGTCTTCGGTCAGGGCACTGGAGCACACCAGCAACTGGCAGCTCAAGGTGCTCATGACGGCCGCCAGAATGGCCGACAGCAGTACACCGGCAACCCATGGGTTGAACAGCAGCTTGGCCAGCTCGATGAACACGCGCTCAGGGTTCTCGGTGACAGGACCGGCCACTTCCGGGTGTGCCGAGAAGTAAGCAATACCGAAGAAGCCGACAGCCACGGTGCCGCCCAGGCAGAGGATCATCCAGGCCATCGAGATACGACGGGCCTTGGCGATGGACTTGACCGAATCGGCAGCCATGAAACGCGCCAGGATGTGCGGCTGTCCGAAGTAGCCAAGGCCCCAGCCCATCAGCGAGATCACGCCGATGAACGTGGTGTTTTTCAGCATGTCGAAGGCGGTAGGGTCTTTCGCTTCGATGGCCAGGAACGTGGTATCCACGCCGCCAGTAGCCAGCAGCACGATGATCGGCGTAAGGATCAGCGCGAAGATCATCAGGGTCGCTTGTACGGTGTCGGTCCAGCTCACGGCCAGGAAGCCACCGATGAAGGTGTAGGCAATGGTTGCCGCCGCACCGGCCCACAGCGCGGTCTCGTAGGACATGCCGAAGGTGCTTTCAAACAGACGGGCACCGGCCACGATGCCGGAAGCGCAGTAGATGGTGAAGAACACCAGGATCACCACCGCAGAGATGATCCGCAGCAGGCCGCTGGTATCTTCAAAACGGCTGGAGAAGTAATCCGGCAGTGTCAGCGCATCACCGTTGTGCTCGGTCTGTACCCGCAGGCGACCGGCCACGAACAGCCAGTTCAGGTAGGCACCGATGATCAGGCCGATGGCGATCCAGCCTTCCGACAGGCCGGACATGTAGATAGCACCGGGCAAGCCCATCAACAGCCAGCCGCTCATGTCGGAGGCACCGGCGGACAATGCAGTCACGACGCTGCCCAGGCTGCGACCGCCCAGGATGTAATCGGAAAGGTTATTGGTGGAGCGATAAGCCATCAGGCCGATCAGGACCATTACTGCGATATAGATCACGAAAGTGATCAGGGTGGGATTACTAACACTCATGAGTTACGCCCTGGCTTTGTTTTTATGTAGCGGTGGCAGTAGGAAGCGTCGACAAGACAACCATAGACCTTGTTTGACGTTTCCAGGACCCGCGAATTTATGACTGATGTTTCCCCAGGAAAGCCATCAGCCGATGCCCCTCGACTTCGAGCCGGTTGCACCTTGGCGACGAATGCTATTCAACAAATGAAATAAGGTGCAACCAGTTTCGTTCGAATCAGTTGCACCTAGTCGGTTTTTTCGCCAAATGACTGTTTTTTGCTCCCTTTTAGTGCGGTATTGACCTGTTGCTAGAAGCCAATGCACTAAGCAGATGCGCCGCTCGACCCGTGAATTTTATTTTCCTGATGAGCTGCTTATTTTTTCGACGAAAAAGGGTTGCACCCGGTTGCACCTCGATCAGCTCGCAGCTAATCTTGCCGCCAGCTGATGCCACGCAATACGTGGTAAACATGAGGATAAAAATATGGCTACCACCACCCTTGGGGTCAAACTCGATGACCCGACCCGCGAACGCCTCAAGGCGGCCGCAACCTCGATTGATCGCACGCCCCATTGGCTGATCAAGCAGGCAATTTTCAATTACCTGGAAAAACTCGAGGGTGGTGCAACCCTGACCGAGCTGAACGGTTCGACCCGCGCCGACAACGATGAGGCCGGCGACGTCCAGGTCGACCACGCGCACCAGTGTTTCCTGGAGTTTGCCGAAAGCATTTTGCCGCAATCGGTCCTGCGCGCCTCGATCACCGCCGCTTACCGTCGCCCGGAACCGGAAGTGGTGCCGATGCTGATCGAGCAGGCGCGCCTGCCGGTCGACATGGCCGAAGCCACCAACAAGCTGGCCGCCTCAATTGCTGAAAAACTGCGTAACCAGAAGAGTGCCGGCGGTCGTGCCGGTATTGTTCAGGGCCTGCTGCAGGAGTTTTCCCTGTCGTCCCAGGAAGGCGTGGCGCTGATGTGCCTGGCCGAAGCGCTGCTGCGTATCCCGGACAAAGGTACTCGCGACGCACTGATCCGCGACAAGATCAGCACCGGCAACTGGCACCCGCACTTGGGCAACAGCCCGTCGCTGTTCGTCAACGCCGCTACCTGGGGCCTGCTGCTGACTGGCAAACTGGTCGCCACCCATAATGAAGCGGGCCTGACCTCCTCCCTGAGCCGCATCATCGGCAAGAGTGGCGAGCCGATGATCCGCAAGGGCGTCGACATGGCCATGCGCCTGATGGGCGAGCAGTTCGTCACCGGTGAAACCATCGCCGAAGCCCTGGCCAACGCCAACAAATTCGAGACCAAGGGCTTCCGCTATTCCTACGACATGCTGGGTGAAGCCGCACTCACCGAACATGACGCCCAGAAGTACCTGGCCTCGTACGAACAAGCCATCCACTCGATCGGCAAGGCGTCCCACGGCCGCGGGATTTATGAAGGCCCAGGCATTTCCATCAAGCTCTCGGCCCTGCACCCCCGTTACAGCCGCGCCCAGTACGAGCGCGTCATGGAGGAGCTGTACCCGCGCCTGCTGTCGCTGACCCTGTTGGCCAAGCAATACGACATCGGCCTGAACATCGACGCCGAAGAAGCCGACCGCCTCGAACTGTCCCTGGACCTGCTGGAGCGCCTGTGCTTCGAGCCGCAGCTGACCGGCTGGAACGGCATTGGCTTCGTGATCCAGGCGTACCAGAAGCGTTGCCCGTACGTGATCGACTACGTCATCGATCTGGCCCGCCGCAGCCGTCACCGCCTGATGATCCGCCTGGTGAAAGGCGCCTACTGGGACAGCGAGATCAAACGCGCCCAGGTCGAAGGCCTGGAAGGCTATCCGGTCTACACCCGCAAGGTGTACACCGACGTTTCCTACATCGCCTGCGCCCGCAAACTGCTGTCGGTACCGGAAGCCATCTATCCGCAATTCGCCACGCACAACGCCCATACCCTGTCGGCTATCTACCACATCGCCGGTCAGAACTATTACCCGGGCCAGTATGAGTTCCAGTGCCTGCACGGCATGGGTGAACCACTGTACGAACAGGTTGTAGGCAAAGTTTCCGAAGGCAAGTTGAACCGTCCGTGCCGCGTGTACGCTCCGGTTGGCACCCACGAAACGCTGCTGGCTTATCTGGTTCGTCGCCTGTTGGAGAACGGTGCCAACACCTCGTTCGTCAACCGCATCGCCGACCAGTCAATTTCCATTCAGGAACTGGTGGCCGATCCGGTTGCCAGCATCGAGCAGATGGCAACCCTGGAAGGCGGTTTCGGCCTGCCACACCCGCGTATTCCGCTGCCGCGTGACCTGTATGGCAGCGAACGCGCCAACTCCAGCGGCATCGACCTGGCCAACGAACATCGCCTGGCCTCGCTGTCCTGCGCCCTGCTGGCCACCGCCCATAACAACTGGAAAGCCGCGCCGATGCTCGGTTGCGCAGCCAGCGAAGAAACACCGGCAGCGGTGCTGAACCCGTCCGATCACCGTGACGTAGTCGGCCATGTGCAGGAAGCCACGGTCGCAGACGTCGACAACGCCATCCAGTGCGCCCTCAACGCGGCACCGATCTGGCAGGCCACGCCGCCGGCTGAACGCGCTGCGATCCTGGAGCGCGCCGCCGACCTGATGGAAGGTGAGATCCAGCCGCTGATGGGCTTGCTGGCCCGCGAAGCCGGCAAGACCTTCGCCAACGCCATCGCCGAGGTGCGTGAAGCCGTGGACTTCCTGCGTTACTACGCAGTGCAGGCGCGTAACGACTTCACAAATGATGCCCACCGCCCACTGGGCCCGGTGGTTTGCATCAGCCCGTGGAACTTCCCGCTGGCGATTTTCAGCGGCCAAGTGGCCGCCGCACTGGCCGCCGGTAACCCGGTACTGGCCAAGCCTGCCGAACAGACGCCGCTGGTGGCTGCCCAAGCCGTGCGCCTGATGCTCGAAGCCGGTATTCCGGAAGGCGTGTTGCAACTGCTGCCGGGCCGTGGCGAAACCGTCGGTGCCCGCCTGGTGGGTGACGATCGGGTCAAAGGGGTGATGTTCACCGGCTCCACCGAAGTCGCTCGCCTGCTGCAACGCAACATTGCCGGGCGCCTGGACAGCCAGGGTCGTCCGATCCCGCTGATCGCCGAAACCGGTGGCCAGAACGCCATGATCGTCGACTCCTCGGCCCTGACCGAACAAGTGGTCATCGACGTGGTATCCTCGGCATTCGACAGCGCCGGCCAACGCTGCTCCGCCCTGCGGGTCCTGTGCTTGCAGGAAGACTCCGCTGACCGTGTCATCGAAATGCTCAAGGGAGCCATGGCTGAGTCCCGCCTCGGCAACCCGGAGCGCCTGTCGGTAGACATCGGCCCGGTGATCGACGCTGAAGCCAAGGCTGGTATCGAGAAACACATCCAGGCCATGCGCGACAAAGGTCGCACGGTTTATCAGATGGCAATCGCCGACAGCGCCGAGTGCAAGCGCGGCACGTTTGTGATGCCGACCCTGATCGAGCTGGAAAGCTTCGACGAGCTGCAGCGCGAGATCTTTGGTCCGGTGTTGCACGTGGTGCGCTACAAGCGCAAGGAACTGGATCAACTGATCAACCAGATCAATGCCTCCGGTTATGGCCTGACCCTGGGCGTACACACCCGCATCGACGAGACCATCGCCAAGGTGATCGATAACGTCCATGCCGGTAACGTCTACGTGAACCGCAACATCGTGGGTGCCGTGGTCGGCGTGCAACCGTTCGGTGGCGAAGGCTTGTCGGGCACCGGTCCCAAGGCCGGTGGTCCGCTGTACCTGTACCGCCTGCTGTCGACACGTCCTACCGATGCGATCCAGCAGTCGTTCGTCCGTGACGACGCCCTCAACGCGCCAGACCTGCGGTTGCGCGACGCCATGAGCAAACCGCTGACCGCCCTGCAAGCCTGGGCAGACAGCCAGAAGCTCGCCGAACTGAGCGCCCTGTGCGTACAGTTCGCGGCCCAGTCGCAAAGCGGTATCACCCGCCAGCTGACCGGTCCGACCGGCGAACGCAACAGCTACGCCATCCTGCCCCGCGAGCACGTGCTGTGCCTGGCGGACGTAGAGGGCGACCTGCTGACGCAACTGGCGGCGGTACTGGCTGTAGGCGGTTCGGCCGTGTGGCCGGAAACCGACACCAGCAAGGCTTTGTTCGCACGCTTGCCGAAAGAGATTCAGGCACGCATCCAGCGGGTTTCCGACTGGGCCAAGGACGAAGTGGTATACGACGCGGTCCTGCATCATGGCGACTCGGATCAACTGCGCAGCGTTTGCCAGCAAG
Source organism: Pseudomonas hefeiensis (assembly GCF_030687835.1). Lineage (NCBI taxonomy): Bacteria > Pseudomonadati > Pseudomonadota > Gammaproteobacteria > Pseudomonadales > Pseudomonadaceae > Pseudomonas > Pseudomonas hefeiensis. The sequence goes on along the minus strand of NZ_CP117449.1, from coordinate 575,915 downwards.
TGGCCAAACGTGCCGGCGCCATCGTTGGGGTGCATGGTTTGTCCCAGGGCGAAACCAACATTGCGCTGGAACGTTTGGTGATCGAGCGTGCCTTGAGCGTCAACACTGCTGCGGCGGGTGGTAACGCCAGTCTGATGACTATCGGCTAAACCGCTGCAAGCCAGGCACCTACACCGGGTGCCTGGCAATCGAACCCCTGTGGGGAGCTTTGTGGGAGCAAAGCTTGCTCGCGATCCAGGCGCTGCGATCCTCAAGAAACCGCAGCGTTTTCATCGCGGGCAAGCCTTGCTCCCACAGACCTCGCTCCCACATTTTGATTAGCGTCGCCCTCTCTCCTCCATCACCCAAATCAATCATCCTGTTCAGCCTCTATTGCCACGCCTAGACTCGGCCCATTCCAAAAAAAGGTAAGCCGCCATGTCCGAGACGTTGCTCAGTTCCCGAAATCTGGCTTTCGAGCTGTATGAAGTCCTTGATGCCGAGGGCTTGACCCAGCGCGAGCGGTTCGCCGAGCACAATCGCGAGACCTTCGACGCGGCCATCGGCACAGCCCGCAGCATCGCCGAAAAATATTTCGCACCGCATAACCGCAAGAACGATGAAAACGAACCGCGCTACGAGAACGGTCAGGCGATCCTGATCCCGGAAGTGAAACCGGCGGTGGATGCCTTCCTGGAGGCCGGTTTTCTCAACGCCGCACGCAGTTTCGACGCCGGCGGCATGCAATTGCCGACGCTGCTGTCCCAGGCCTGCTTCGCGCATTTCCAATCGGCCAACGCCGCGTCGACTTCTTACCCGTTCCTGACCATGGGCGCGGCGAACCTGATCGAAAGTTTCGGCAGCGAAGAGCAGAAACAACGCTTTCTGCAACCGATGATCGATGGCCGTTTCTTCGGCACCATGGCCCTGACCGAACCCCACGCGGGCTCTTCGCTGTCGGATATTCGTACCCGTGCTGAGCCGGCATCCGACGGCACTTATCGGCTCAAGGGCAACAAGATTTTCATCTCCGGCGGCGATCATCCGTTGTCGGAAAATATCGTACACATGGTCCTGGCGAAACTGCCGGACGCGCCGCCCGGCGTTAAGGGCATCTCGCTGTTTATCGTGCCCAAGTTTCTGGTCAACGACGACGGCAGCCTCGGCCAGCGTAACGACGTGCTGCTGGCCGGATTGTTCCACAAGATGGGCTGGCGCGGCACCACCTCCACGGCGCTGAATTTCGGCGACAACGGCGAATGCGTCGGTTACCTGGTAGGAAAACCGCACCACGGCCTGAGCTACATGTTCCAGATGATGAACGAAGCGCGGATCGGCGTTGGCATGGGTGCGGTAATGCTGGGTTACGCCGGCTACCTGTATTCCCTTGAATACGCCCGCGAACGTCCGCAGGGCCGGGTGCCCGACAGCAAGGACCCCACCACCGCGCCCGTGGCAATCATCCAGCACGCCGATGTGCGCCGCATGCTGCTGACCCAGAAGGCCTACGTCGAAGGTTCGTTTGACCTGGGTCTGTACGCCGCACGCCTGTTCGACGACACCACCACCCTTGAAAGCGAGGCCGAGCGCAGACGCGCCCATGAGTTGCTGGATCTGCTGACCCCCATTGTCAAATCCTGGCCATCGGAGTTTTGCCTGAAAGCCAACGAGCTGGCGATCCAGATTCTGGGCGGCCACGGCTACACCCGCGAATACCCGGTCGAGCAGTATTACCGCGACAACCGCTTGAACCCGATCCACGAAGGCACCCACGGCATCCAGTCCCTGGACCTGCTGGGCCGCAAACTGGCGCAAAACGGCGGTGCCGGGCTCAAGCAACTGATCCGCCTGGTGGCCGACACCAGCGAACGCGCCCAGGCGTACGAATCACTGACGGCGTTGCGCCAACCGCTGGAAGCTCTGGTGGCGCGCCTGCAAACGGTCACCCTCGGCCTGCTGACGGACCTGGCTCAAGGCAAGGTCAACAGCAGCCTCGCCAACTCGGCGCTCTATCTCAAGGTGTTTGGTCACATGGTGATTGGCTGGCGCTGGCTGGAACAGGCGATTCGGGCCGAGGAAGGCCTGGCCAAGGGGAACGCGGCGGACACCGACTTCTATAAAGGCAAGCTGCAAGCGGCGCGGTATTTCCTGACCTGGGAAGTGCCGGGTTGTCAGCATGAGCTGGCGCTGCTTGAAGCGCGGGATGATACCTGCCTGGAGATGCGGGATCAGTGGTTCTGATCCGAGCCTTGCAGCGCGACTCAAGCCCAATCGCGAGCAGGCTCGCTCCCACAGGGATCCTCAGTGAACACAACATTTGCGTTCACAACGTATCCACTGTGGGAGCGAGCCTGCTCGCGAAAGCGGTGAATCAGACAAATCAATTGCGATTGACACACCGCCTTCGCGAGCAAGCCCGCTCCCACAGTTGGGTCTGCGTTAGACTTTAGCCTTCAAGCCTGCTGAATCGTCTTGGCAATGACCTCGACCGTGGCGCTGACTTGCTCTTGGTAACGGTCGAGTTCCGCTTGATGCTGCTTCTGCATTTCCATCTGCTGCGAACACAGGTTCATGGCCGCCAGCACCAGCAGGCGATCACCGATCAGCGTCGGGTATTTCCTTTTGGTGTCGGCCAAGGCGGCCTTGAGCATCGAAGCGGCGTCCAGCAAGGCTTGCTCCTGCCCGACCGGTGCCTTGATTGAATAGTCCTCTCCCAGAATGGAGACGACCGTCACCCCTTCGGCGCCGTGCTTCATGCGCTGACAGGCCCGGCGCTGGCGCGCTCGATCAGGGCCTGGATGCGCGCGGCGGTAGTGCCGTGCAGTTCTTCCTGTTCCATCAGGTTCAGTTGCAGGCTTTCATTTTCATCCTTGGCCTTGGCAAGTTCCGCGTTCAGCGTTTCATTCAGGCCGGCGAGGTGACGATTCTGTTGCACCAGGTCGTTGACCAGTTGTTCCAGTTGGCTGAGGGATGTTTCCAACATATTGATTTCCAGGCTTTTTCAAGGGGGCGCGTACGATAAAGAAAAGTCACCGTCAATGCCACGACTTGGGGCGGCGGTGCTTCGCTGGCGAGCTGTAAAGACTGTGAATGGCTGATCTGGTTCCCGCCCTTCGTCGTACAGCAGGCGTTGCCCTGCGACAAAAGCACGCAGCGACTCAAGACTTTAGTCGTATGACCGATAAGTCAGGAGACACCTGTCACCACCCCCGCACGGACGCGCCCCCTTCCGGTACTTTCCATGTCCCTACGTAATATGAATATCGCGCCGCGGGCGTTTCTGGGGTTTGCCCTGATCGGCGCCCTGATGCTGGCCCTCGGGGTGTTCGCCCTGAGCCAGATGAGCAAAATCCGTGCATCCGGCGAAAGCATCGTCCAGAACAGTGTGCCCAGCATCAAGGCTCTGGATGAATTCACCTCGCTGACCCTGCGCCTGCGCGTGCTGTCCTATCGCTTGCTGGTCAACCGCGAACCGGACATCCAGCAGAAAACCTTCAGCTTGTTCGAGCAACGCAACCAGCAGATCCAGGCCGCCCAGAGCACCTATGAAAAGCTCATAAGCTCTGCGCCAGAACGAGCCGCCTACGATCAGTACGTTCAGTTGCTCAACCAATACCGTCAGCTCGAAGAGCGGATGAAAACCCTTTCGCGCAATAATCAGCTCGATGAATTGCGAGCCCTGCTCAACACTGAACTGCTGAGCAACTCCGACGCGATCAACGTGGCAATCAATCGCCTGGTGGAAATCAACAACCAGCAAGCCGAAGCCCTCGATCAGGGTGCGACCCAACAATATTCAACGGCCTTCAATTGGGTGGTCACGCTACTGGTCATCGCCACCGGCCTGACCCTGCTGTTCGCCTGGTTGCTGACCAACAGCATTACCCGCCCGATCGGCAGCGCCCTGGACGCCGCCGAAGAAATCGCCAAGGGCAACCTGACCCGGCCGATTACCGTGGATGGCAACGACGAAGCCGGTCGCCTGCTGCGGGCGATGTCGACCATGCAGGACAAACTGCGCGACACGCTGCAACGGATCTCCGGCTCGGCCACCCAACTGGCCTCCGCCGCCGAAGAGCTCAACAGCGTCACCGACGAAAGCGCCCGTGGCCTCACCCAGCAGAACAATGAAATCGAACAGGCCGCCACCGCGGTCAACGAGATGACCAGCGCGGTCGAAGAAGTGGCGCGCAACGCGGTCAGCACCTCCGAAGCCTCGAAAGACGCCACCGCCTCTGCGGGTGACGGTCGCGACCTGGTGCAGGAAACCGTCAGCGCCATCGAACGCATGAGCGCCGATGTACAAAGCACTGCCACGTTGATCGGCGACCTGGCCAATGAGTCCCGTGACATCGGCAAGGTGCTGGACGTGATCCGCGGCCTGGCTGACCAGACCAACCTGCTGGCCTTGAACGCCGCCATCGAAGCGGCCCGTGCCGGTGAGGCCGGTCGTGGTTTCGCCGTGGTGGCCGACGAAGTACGCGCCCTGGCCCATCGCACCCAGCAGTCGACCAGCGAGATCGAACGCATGATCGGCAGCATCCAGAGCGGCACCGAACACGCCGTGGATTCGATGCGCAACAGCACCGAACGTGCCGAGTCGACGCTGAACATCGCCCGCGGTGCCGGCCTGTCCCTGGACACCATTAACACCGCCATCGTTGAAATCAACGAGCGCAACCTGGTGATCGCCAGCGCCGCCGAAGAACAGGCCCAGGTGGCCCGTGAAGTGGACCGCAACCTGGTGAACATCCGCGACCTGTCGGTGCAATCGGCCACTGGCGCCAACCAGACCAGCGCCGCCAGTGCCGAACTGTCGCGCCTGGCCGTGGACTTGAACAGCATGGTTGGGCGGTTCAGCCTTTAAACCGCGTAACGGTTGATCGTCCACAGACCATGAGCGATCAACCCTCCAGCTTTTGTGGCGAGGGTGCTTGCTCCCTCGCCACGGTATTGCTGCCGCGCTTGTACCCCAATCCCCAACCTTTTTTGACAGCATCACATTTCAACAGGTTAGAATCGCTGGCACGCAGACTGCATGGTCAGTTTGCGCCCGCCCCCCACGCTTGCTCGGAGTACTGCCTTTGACTGCGACGACCATCAACAGCCTGTTCTTGATCGGCGCGTTGCTGGTGGGTGCGAGCATTCTGGTCAGTTCCCTTTCGTCCCGCCTGGGCATCCCGATTCTGGTGATCATCCTGGCCGTGGGCATGCTCGCCGGTGTCGACGGCGCCGGGATTCTTTTCGATAACTACGCCACGGCCTATCTGGTCGGCAACCTAGCGCTGGCCGTTATTCTGCTGGACGGTGGCCTGCGCACGCGGGTGTCGAGCTTTCGCGTGGCGTTGTGGCCAGCCTTGTCGCTGGCCACCGTTGGCGTGCTGATCACCACCGGGCTGACCGGCCTGGCGGCGGCGTGGCTGTTCAATCTGAGCCTGATGCAAGGCCTGCTGATCGGTGCCATCGTTGGCTCGACCGATGCCGCGGCAGTGTTTTCGCTGTTGGGCGGCAAGGGCCTGAACGAGCGGGTCAGCGCGACGCTGGAGATCGAGTCCGGCAGTAACGACCCCATGGCGGTGTTCCTGACCGTGACCCTGATCGGCATGCTTGCCAGCGGTGAAACCGGTCTGCATTGGAACCTGCTGGGGCACTTGCTACGTGAGTTCGGCATTGGCGGGGTGATCGGCCTGGGCGGTGGCTGGCTGATGCTGCAACTGGTCAACCGCATCAACCTGGCCAATGGTCTCTACCCGATCCTCGTGATCAGCGGCGGCCTGGCAGTGTTCGCCCTGACCAACGCCCTGCACGGCAGCGGCTTCCTGGCGGTCTACCTGTGCGGCCTGGTGATCGGCAACCGCCCGGTGCGCAGCCGTCATGGCATCCTGCACATGCTCGATGGCATGGCCTGGCTGGCGCAAATCGGTATGTTCCTGGTGCTGGGGCTGCTGGTCACGCCCCATGACCTGCTACCGATCGCCCTGCCCGCCCTGGGCCTGGCCCTGTGGATGATTTTGTTTGCACGCCCTCTCTCGGTGATGGTGGGGCTGTTGCCGTTCAAGGCATTCCATGGCCGCGAGAAAGTGTTCATTTCCTGGGTCGGCCTACGCGGCGCGGTGCCGATCATCCTGGCAGTGTTCCCATTGATGGCCGGCCTGCCCAACGCCCAGCTCTACTTCAACCTGGCGTTCTTTATCGTGCTGGTGTCGTTGCTGGTGCAGGGCACGAGCCTGCCGTGGGTCGCCAAACTGTTGCACGTCACCGTCCCGCCAGAACCCCTGCCGATTTCCCGCGCAGCGCTGGAGGTCCACGTCACCAGCGAGTGGGAACTGTTCATTTATCGCCTCGGCGCGGAGAAATGGTGCATCGGCTCACCCCTGCGGGATCTGAAAATGCCCGACGGCACACGGATCGCAGCCCTGTTCCGTGGCCAGCAACTGCTCCATCCGTCGGGTAGTACGGTGTTGGAAGTCGGTGATTTGCTCTGTGTTATCGGCCATGAACACAATTTGCCGGCCCTTGGGAAGCTGTTCAGCCAGGCACCGCAAAGGGGCCTGGATCTGCGTTTCTTCGGTGACTTCGTACTCGAAGGAGACGCCCAGCTGGCCGCGGTTGCGGCCCTCTACGGGCTGAAGCTGGACGGCATCGATCCGGACATGTCCCTGGGCCGTTTCATCGCCCAGAAAGTCGGTGGCGCGCCAGTGGTCGGTGACCAGGTGGATTGGAACAACACCCTCTGGACCGTTGCGGTCATGGACGGGAACAAGATCGGCAAAGTGGGCGTCAGATTCCCCGAAGGAAGTCGCCCGGGTCCCGGCTTGTTCCTCTAAACTGCTCCCACTCTCACTTGCTCGACCGGTCTCTATGCCTACCCTGCGCTCCTTTTTCGCCATCGCCCTGCTGGGCTTGAGTCTTTCCGTCTGCCCACTGCAAGCCGCTGAACCGCTCACCAGCGCATCGGTCCAGGCCAGCCTGGACAAGATCGCTGATCGCAAACTGCCGGAAGCCGAACAAAAGGCCTTGCAAGAGGTGCTGCAAAAGACCCTGGCCCAGCTCACCAGCAAGGCCGAATACGAGCAGAAGCTGGTCGACCTCAAGCAGCAACTGGCCAGTGCCCCCAAGCAAAATATTGAAAACCAGCGCGAGCTGGCCCGGCTCAAGAGCACGCCCGTGGTGCCGGTGGCGCAGCGTTACGCCAACCTGCCGGTTCCCCAGCTCGAACAGATGCTGACGGATCGCTCCACCCAGCAGAGTGACCTGCAAAAAGCCCTGGCCGATGCCAACAGCCTGATCATCACCGCCCAGACTCGCCCCGAACGCGCCCAGGCCGAAATCGCCAGCAGCCAGACCCGCATCCAGCAGATCAACACCATCCTCAAGACGGGCAAGGACGCCGGTAAAACCCTTAACGGCGAACAACGCGACCAGCTCAACGCCGAACTGGCGGCACTCAATGCGCTGATTCCGCTGCGTCGCCAGGAACTGGCTGGCAACAGCCAGTTGCAAGACCTGGGCAACAGCCAGCACGACTTGCTGACGGAAAAGATCGACCGCATGGAGCAGGAAATCCAGGACCTGCAAACGCTGATCAACCAGAAGCGCCTGGCCCAGTCCCAGGAAACGGTGACCCAGCAATCCATCGAAGCCCAAAAGGCCGGCGGCAGCAGCCTGCTGGCGACCGAAAGCGCGGCCAACCTCAAGCTTTCCGATTACCTGCTCAAAAGCACCGACCGCCTCAATGAGGTCACCCAGCAGAACCTGCAGACCAAGCAACTGCTGGACAGCGTCACCCAGACCGATGCGGCCCTGGACGAGCAAATCAGCGTGCTAAAGGGCAGCCTGCTGCTGTCCAAGATTCTCTACAAACAGCGCCAGACCTTGCCGCGCCTGGAACTGGACAAGAATCTGGCGGACCAGATCGCCGACATCCGCCTGTACCAGTTCGAAGTCAGCCAGCAACGCGAGCTACTGAACAATCCAAGCGCCTATGTCGACAATCTGCTGGCGTCACAGCCTGCCGAGCAAGTCACGCCACAACTGCGCAAGACCCTGCTGGAGCTGGCCCTGACCCGGGTTGACCTGCTGGAGCGTCTGAACCGTGAGTTGAGCGCGGTGCTGAACGAATCCATCACCTTGCAGCTCAATCAGAAGCAACTGCTCAGTACCGCCCAAAACTTGCGGGCGACCCTCGAAGAGCAAATGTTCTGGATTCCCAGCAACAAGCCGCTGGATTTCGAATGGATGCGTGGCGTGCCGGCTCGCCTGGAAAAACAGGTCGACTCGCTACCCTGGGCCTCGAGTCTCAGTGAGCTGACGGACGGCCTGACCCAGCGACCGCTCCTGTTCCTGCCCCTGGCGCTGCTCATCGGTGCGTTGCTGTGGCGGCGCAAGAGTCTGTATGCCCGGCTGAACAAGGTTCACCAGGACGTCGGCCACTTCAAGCGCGACAGTCAGTGGCACACACCCCAGGCGATCCTGATCAACATCCTCCTGGCGATGCCGGTAGCCCTGACGCTGGCCCTGTGCGGCTATGCCCTGCAGATCGACGCCCGGGGCCAGAACGCCAACCTTGGCGCGGCGCTGCTGCAGATCGGCCAGGCCTGGTTGGTGTTCTATACCGCCTATAGGGTGCTGGCGCCCGGTGGCGTGGCCGAATTGCATTTCCGCTGGGAAAAACCCCAGGTCGAATTCCTCCAGGGCTGGATCCGCCGGCTCGGGCTGGTGGTACTGGCGCTGGTCGCGGTGGTGGCCGTGGCCGAATTGCAACCCTCGGCCCTGGCCGACGATGTATTGGGCATGCCGGTGGTGCTGACCTGCTACGCCCTGATGGCCTGGCTGCTCAGCCGCCTGTTGCTCAGCAGCCCGACCCACCAGAACACCTCGCTGTTCCGCAAGGCCGTCGGGGTGATGTTCACCGCGCTGCCCATCGCCTTGTTCGTAGCCGTGTGCTTCGGCTACTACTACACCGCGCTCAAACTCAGCGACCGACTGATCAATACCCTGTACCTGCTGATGTTCTGGCTGGTGATCGAGGCCACCTTCGTGCGCGGCCTGTCCGTCGCGGCGCGGCGCCTGGCCTACCAGCGCGCCCTGGCCAAGCGTCAGGCGACCAAGGAAGCCGGTGATGGCGAAGCAGTGGTCGAGGAACCGACCCTGGACATCGAAAAGGTCAACGAACAGTCCCTGCGCCTGATCCGCCTGGCCCTGCTGGGCGGCTTCATTGCCGCGCTGTACTGGGTCTGGTCGGACCTGATCAGCGTGTTCTCGTACCTGGACAACATCACCCTCTACGAGTACACCAGCGGTACCGGGGCCGCCATGAGCATGGTGCCCATCAGCATCGGTGACATGCTCGGTGCGCTGATCATCATCGGCATCACCTTCGCCCTGGCACGCAACCTGCCGGGACTGCTGGAAGTGTTTGTCCTGTCCAAGCTCAACCTGGCCCAGGGCAGCGCCTATGCCGCCACCACGCTGCTGTCCTATGTGATCGCCGGCATCGGCTTCGTCACCACACTGTCCACCCTGGGCGTGAGCTGGGACAAGCTGCAATGGCTGGTGGCCGCGTTATCGGTGGGCCTGGGCTTCGGCATGCAGGAAATCTTCGCCAACTTCATCTCCGGGATCATGATCCTGTTCGAACGTCCGGTGCGCATCGGCGACACCATCACCATTGGCAACCTGTCGGGCACGGTCAGCAAAATCCGTATCCGCGCCACCACCATCACCGACTTCGACCGCAAGGACATCATCGTTCCGAACAAAACGTTCATCACCGGGCAATTGATCAACTGGTCGCTGACCGATACCGTTACGCGGGTGACTCTCAAGGTGGGTGTCGACTATGGGTCGGACCTGGACCTGGTCAAGGAGCTGCTGCTCAAGGGAGCCCGGGAAAACCCACGGGTGCTGAAGGAGCCGGAACCACTGGTGTACTTCCTGAACTTCGGGGAAAGCACCCTGGACCACGAGCTGCGCATGCATGTGCGTGACCTGGGCGACCGCAACCCTGTACTGGACGAGATCAACCGGTTCATCAGCCGCGAATTCAAAAAGCAGAACATCAGCATTGCGTTCCGGCAGGTGGAGGTTTCGTTGAAAAACGTTCAAGGCCTGGAATACAAACTGGTGCCAGTCTTGCCACAAGACCAGACAACGACGCCCGAGCCTCCCCTCACGTCAGGACCCAAGTCCTTGCCAGAGCCGCCGGCAGCCACCCTCGACTGATCGCGCGATGCCTGCGGGCACCGCGCCGGAGACGGCCATGAAAACCCTGGAAACCTTGACCTTCGATAACCGCTTCGCCCGTCTTGGCGACGGTTTCTCGGCTCATGTACTGCCCGAGCCCATCGACAACCCCCGACTGGTCGTGGCCAGCCCACAAGCCATGGCCTTGCTGGACCTGGATCCGGCGCACGCCGAGACACCACTGTTTGCCGAAATTTTCGGCGGCCACAAGCTGTGGGCTGAAACCGAACCCCGGGCAATGGTGTATTCGGGGCACCAGTTCGGCCATTACAACCCGCAGTTGGGGGATGGCCGCGGGCTGCTACTGGGCGAGGTGTACAACGAGACCGGGCAACACTGGGACCTGCACCTCAAGGGCGCCGGCCAGACACCCTTCTCACGCATGGGCGATGGGCGAGCGGTATTGCGCTCCTCAATCCGCGAGTTCCTGGCGTCCGAAGCGCTGCACGCCCTGGGCATACCCACTACACGCGCCTTGTGCGTGATCGGCTCCGACACCCCGGTGTGGCGCGAGAAGCAGGAACGCGCCGCCATGGTGCTGCGTATGGCGCCGAGCCATGTGCGCTTCGGGCATTTCGAATACTTTTACTACACCAAGAAGCCCGAGCTGCATGCCACCCTCGCAGAACATGTGCTGAACATGCACTTTGCCGAGTGCCGCGAACAACCGGAGCCGTACCTGGCGATGTTCCGCGAAATCGTCGAGCGCAACGCCGAGCTGATCGCCAAATGGCAAGCCTATGGCTTCTGCCACGGTGTGATGAACACCGACAACATGTCGATCCTGGGCATCACTTTCGACTTCGGCCCGTTCGCCTTCCTCGACGACTTCGACGCCAACTTCATCTGCAACCACTCCGACGACCAGGGCCGCTACTCGTTCAGCAACCAGGTGCCGATCGGCCAATGGAACCTCAGCGCCCTGGCCCAGGCCCTGACGCCGTTCATCAGCGTCGAGGCTCTGCGTGAAACCCTCGGTTTGTATTTGCCGCTGTACCAGGCCCACTACCTGGACCTGATGCGCCGCCGGCTCGGCCTGACCCGCGCCGAGGAGGATGACCAGAAACTGGTGGAGCGCCTGCTGCAACTGATGCAAAACAGCGGCGTCGACTACAGCCTGTTCTTCCGCCGGCTCGGCGACCAATCCCCCGAGCAGGCCGTCGCCGCCCTGCGCGACGACTTCGTCGACCTCAAGGGCTTCGACGCCTGGGGTGAGCTTTACGTCGCCCGCGTCAGCCGCGAGGGCGCTGTCGATCAAGACAAGCGCCGCGCCCGCATGCACGCGGTGAACCCACTGTATGTGCTGCGCAACTACCTGGCGCAGAAAGCCATCGACGCCGCCGAGTCAGGTGACTACGAAGAAGTCCGCCGCCTGCACACCGTACTGAGCAAGCCGTTCGAAGAGCAACCGGGCATGGACAGCTACGCGCAACGTCCGCCGGAGTGGGGCAAACATCTGGAGATCAGTTGTTCGTCGTAAAGGCTTCAGTCTTGCGAGGGCAATACATGTGGGAGCAAGACATGTGGGAGCAAGGCTTGCCCGCGATGAAAGCAACTCGGTCTTCCCCAAAAACCGAGGAGCCTGTATCGCGAGCAAGCTTTGCTCCCACAGCGAACCGTCAAATGAAGGTTTCAACCGATACGCCGAAGCGCCCCGCCAACCAGCGTATCTGCCTCAAATTGAGCTGGCGCTTGCCGCTCAATACCTCCGATACCACCGACTGGGTGCCGACGCCCGGCAAGTCGCTCTGGCTCATGCCATGCTCGCGCATCAGGTAGCGAAGTGTCTCGACGCCACTGGCCTTGGGCATTGGACGATGTTGGTGATCCCACGCCTCGATCCATTCGCCGATGATGTCCACCAGGCTCATAAGGGGATGGTCTTCGTCTTCACCGATCAATTCCAGTAATTCATCGAGAGCTGCGACCAACCGGTCGTAGTCCTCCTCGTTCCTGGGTTTGCGCAGCAGGGGCGACACAAACTCCCAATGGGCGGCGACTTGTTCGATTAGCGGACTCATCTTTTTCTCATCTCATTTTGCTATAGACGAGTTAAACACAGATTGAATTTATCGCAAAATGCGATAATCCCAACAAGAGAAATGAAACCAGGCGCAGCTTTTGTGGCGAGGGGATTTATCCCCGTTGGGCTGCGATAGCAGCCCTGAGATAAGCCACTTTTTGGGGCCGCGGCGCAACCCAGCGGGGCGGTGCGACGTTTCGATAAATCCCCTCGCCACAGGTTTCTAACTGGCTTTGAGTGATTCATCATCAGCACAAACCGGGCTACCTGCTCACCCCACCTTATCGTTCCCTTGCTCAGGCGTCTCGATGCCCGGTTCAGCCTCGTCACTCTCCGCTTCGCCAGCCGGTTTTTCCGGTGGTTTTTTCTCTGGGTAACCGGGCATGCCGCGGGCGTCTTCGGGGGTCAGTTCATCCCGTTCGTGGCGACGGTCGATGGCGTAGGATGGGGCAGCATTGGGGTCTTCGTCGCGACCGGCGGTGCCGAGTACGAAGCCGTCGTCGTTGGGGTTGGTTGGTGCCTGGGGGATAGTTGGGTCTTGAGGATTGCTCATGGGGCCTCCTGGGTTGCAAACAGGTGCTGTGTGTTTTTTGAGGGCATGGGGCGTTTTCAGTGCGGCGCACCTGATGAATGGCAACCTTGGCTACCTTTGGCGAACCCCGGAAGGAAGGTCGGTAAAAAGCCTGTGGGGGCCAAGCTTGCTCGCGATGAAGGCACCTCGTTCCAGCAGAAGACCGCGTTATCGTTCATCGCGAGCAAGCTCAGCTCCCACAGAAGCACGCTCACGCAAGGATTCCAGCCCTATGCCATATCACTCTGGCTGAATTCTTCGGCCAGAAAATCAATCAGCGTGCGCACCGATGGCAGCAACCCGCGCCGGGAGGCGAAGATCGCATGGACGATCCCGCACTTGGGCGTCCAGCCCGGTACCAATTCCACCAGCCGTCCAGCAGCCAGGTCTTCGCGCACCACCACAGCGGGCAGGTGAGCGATGCCGATACCCGCCAGTACAGCGTGACGCAGGGCCAGCAGGTCATCGGTGACCATGCGCGGTTCATGGCGGATCAGCGCGCTGGTACCGTCCGGCCCAAACAATTCCCACTGGTATTCGCGCTGCGCTGCCCCCCAGTGCACGCTCGGCAAACCGTGCAGGTCCGCCGGTGAAGCGGGTGAGGACAGGCGTTCGCAGTAGGCCGGGCTGCCCACTAGGCACTGGGTGCTGTTGCCCAGTACTTTCATGACCATGTCGGTGTTTTCCAGCGGCGGAAAGCGCACCCGCAAGGCGATATCGAACCCTTCATGGATCAGGTCGACCCGGCGGTTGGTGCTCTCGATGAATAACTCCACCCGCGGGTACTTGAGCATGTAGCGGGTCAGCATCGGCCCGACCCAACTGTTGAGCAACGCTGTCGGGCAACTGAGGCGCACCAGCCCCTGGGGCTCGGAGCGGTTGCGCTCGATCACTTCGGCCGCGCTCTCGGCCTCGACCCGCATCGCCAGGCAGCGCTGGTAGTAGGCCTGGCCGATCTCCGTCAACGAACAGTGACGACTGGTGCGATGGATCAACCGCACCCCAAGGCGTTCTTCCAGCTGGGCAATCCGCCGGCTGAGCTTCGATTTGGGCATGTCCAGCGCCCGACCGGCGGCGGCGAAACCGCCGTGCTCGACCACTTGGGTGAAGTAATAAAGCGTGTTGAGGTCTTCGATGATCGTTCTCCAAATAGAACGCTAAGGCTGATTTTTGCAGTCTAGCGCATCAAAGGTGCCAGTTTTAATCTATGTCCATCGCTTAGCAACACACCAACACTGAAAACCTTAACCAAGCCGAACCGCTCGGCAGCCAAAACCCAGAGGACTAACGCCATGACCACTTCCTACAACCGTCTCGACAAAGATAACGCCGCCGTTCTGCTGGTGGACCACCAGGCTGGCCTGCTGTCGCTGGTGCGTGACATCGACCCGGACCGCTTCAAGAACAACGTGCTGGCCCTGGCCGACCTGGCCAAATACTTCGAGCTGCCGACCATCCTTACCACCAGTTTCGAAACCGGTCCCAACGGCCCATTGATGCCAGAGCTCAAGACTCTGTTCCCGGACGCGCCATACATCGCTCGTCCCGGCCAGATCAACGCCTGGGACAACGAAGATTTCGTCAAGGCGATCAAGGCCACCGGCAAGAAGCAACTGATCATCGCCGGCGTCGTCACTGAAGTCTGTGTAGCCTTCCCGGCACTGTCGGCCCTGGCCGAAGGTTTCGAGGTGTTCGTGGTCACCGATGCCTCTGGCACATTCAACGAGCTGACCCGTCAATCGGCCTGGGATCGCATGTCTTCCTCGGGTGCGCAATTGATGACCTGGTTCGGTCTGGCCTGCGAACTGCACCGCGACTGGCGCAACGATGTGGAAGGGCTGGCGACTTTGTTCTCCAACCACATCCCGGACTACCGCAACCTGATGACCAGCTACAACACGCTGACTAGCGCGAAATAATCAGCAACACTGAACTACCCCTGTGGGAGCGGGCTTGCTCGCTCCCACAGGGGGTTTTGCGGTCGTTTCTATATAGTGTTCAATCTGTGCCAATGATTTTTCCTGGAGACTGACCTGATGCTGATCCCCTGCCCCCACTGCAACGGACTCAACCGCATCCCCGCCGAACGCCTGGGTGATGAGCCCAAGTGCGGGCGTTGCAAGGCCCAGGTGCTGTTGAGCAAACCGTTCGAACTCAAGCAAGGCGACTACGCAAGCCAGATCAAGGGTGACCTGCCGTTGCTGGTGGATGTGTGGGCCGAGTGGTGCGGGCCGTGCAAGTCCTTCGCGCCCGTGTTTGAACAGGCCGCCACGCAATTGGTGGGTAAATGCCGGCTGGCCAAGCTCGACAGCGAAGCCAATCAGCAATTATCCGCGCAGTTGGGGATCCGCTCGATTCCCAGCCTGATCCTGTTCAAGGACGGCCGGGAAGTGGCGCGCCAGAGCGGGGCGCTGCCGTTGCCGCAGTTGATGAGCTGGTTGCGTAGCCAAGGGATTTGAAGCCGTGAGATAAATGTGGGAGCGGGCTTTGTGGGAGCAAAGCTTGCTCGCGATCCAGGCGCTGCGGTCCTCAAAAGACCGCGGCGTTTTCATCGCGGGCAAGCCTTGCTCCCACACAGTTGCTCCCACATGGGTTTTGCACAGCCCAGAATCAGGCGCTTTCCAGCAGGCTATGCAATTCCACAAACTGCTGGGTCAGCTTGTGCCGTGGGTCCAGATGGATCAGCGGCAGGCTCGCCTGATGGGATTCACGCATGCGCACCGAGCTGCTCAGGTATACCGGCAATACCGGCAAGCCTTCGGCAATGAGCTCGTCAAGGATCTGCTGCGGCAGGCTGGCGCGGGCCTGGAACTGGTTGACCACGATCCCTTCGACCTCCAGACCTTCGTTGTGGTCGTCCTTGAGTTCTTCTATTTCCGCCAGCAGACCGTACAACGCCTGACGGGAAAAGCTATCGCAGTCAAAAGGAATCAATACCCGATCGGCGGCGATCAACGCCGAAACCGCATAAAAATTCAGGGACGGAGGCGTGTCCAGATAAATCCGCTCGTAATCCTCGTCGAGTTCTTCGAGCAACTTGCGCAGTTTGTTGATCTTGTGTTTCGCCTCGAGCTTGGGTTGCAGATCCGTCAGCTCGGCGGTGGCGGTGATGACGTGCAGGTTGTCGAATGGCGTTTCGTAGATATCCACCTTGTTCTTTTTCGAGAAAGGCCCGGATGACAGGGTTTGCTTGAAGAAATCGGCGATACCCATGGGAATGTCGTCGCCGGTAAGACCCGTCAGGTACTGAGTGGAATTGGCCTGGGCATCCAGGTCCACCAACAGCGTGCGATACCCCTCGCTGGCACTGACCGCCGCCAGATTGCAGGCGATGCTGGACTTGCCCACGCCACCTTTCTGATTAAACACCACACGCCGCATGTCAAAACCTCCGTGTATCAAAGATTCCCGAGTGTAGTAGGCCACGATACCGCTTCGCTACCTTCGGTGTCGTTGGACTACGACGTCGGTGGCTTTTTCGAACAATGAAGCGTCAGTTCAGCCCGCGAACGAAAGAAGTGTCCGACATACATGCTCCTCAAAATCGCGGCAATGGCTCTTGTCTGCGCCTGGACGAACGAACCGGTACATTTCGCTGAGCAAAATGTAACCAGTATTTGCTACAAGCCAATCGCACCGGGATAATGCGCGCCACTTGGGTCGCAAGACCATGCAGGGTTGGACGCGGGTCAAGCCACTGGACCGTGACAATAAAAGCCCGCAGGGGTGGGGTGTATTTGTGATCAATTTCAACATCGCCCAATGGCGCGCGTGGGCCCCTGGGCTCGAAAGCGTGGACGATTGGCAGGCATGGAGCCGACAGCCGGTCATATTGCCGGCCAGCGATGCCGCCCCTGACGTTTCGTTCCTGCCGGCCATGCAGCGCCGGCGCCTCAGCCGCCTGGCGCGGATGGCCTTCAGTGTCGGCTGGCCGCTGGCCGAGGGTCGGCCGGACCTACCGTTGGTCTTTATTTCCCGCCACGGCGAAACCCCGCGCACTTTCGAGATTCTCAAGGACCTGGCAACCGACCAGCCTTTGTCACCGACCCAATTCAGTCTGTCGGTGCACAACGCGGTGATTGGCCTGTGGTCGATCATGCGCGGCGAAACCAGCGAAATGACGGCCCTGGCCGCTACCGGCGACGGGTTGGAACACGGCGTGCTGGAGGCCGTCGCGCTGTTGAACGAAGGATCGCCTGCGGTGCTGCTGGTGATCACCGAAGAACAACCTCCGCAAGTCTATGCACCGTGGGTCGATGACGTGCCGTTTCCCTATGCCATGGGCCTGCTGCTGACCCCGGGCGATGACTGGCAACTGGACCTGTCCACCCAGGCCGATCAAAGGCCCGCCCGTGACTGGCCCCATGCCCTGGATCTGTTGCGTACCCTGCTGAACAACGAAACCACCTGCCAACATGCCTGGAAGAATCGTGTATGGACCTGGCAACGCAACCGGTGAACGGTAAACATCGCGACGCCTACTACTGGCGCCTGTTCGCGACCGCAGCAAGCTTCGTCCTGTTCGGGCTGGGTGGGCTGTGCCTGCGACTGCTGGTATTTCCGTTGCTGACCTGGCTGCCCGGCGACGCCCAGGCCCACCGCCTGCGGGCCCGTCGTACCGTGGGGCGATTGTTCTGGTTCTTTATCCGTTTCATGGCGCGCACCGGCGTGCTCACCTACCAGATCGACGGCGCAGAGAAACTCGGTCGCCCCGGACAAATGATCATCGCCAACCATCCGTCGCTGATCGACGTGGTGTTCCTGATCGGCCTGGTGCGCGACGCCAACTGCGTAGTCAAACAGAGCCTGTGGAAAAACCCCTTCACCCGCGGTCCGCTGCGCTCGACCCAATACATCAGCAACGACGGCAGCATGGACATGCTCGATGCCGCCAGCGACGCCCTGCAGGACGGCCAGAGCCTGATCGTGTTCCCCGAAGGCACCCGCACTCAGCCAGGCCAGCCGCCGGCCTTTCATCGGGGCGCAGCGGCCATCGCCCTGCGAGGTGCGAAAATCCTCACTCCGGTGACCATCAAGGTCTGCCCCACTACCTTGACCAAGGCCGAACCCTGGTATCGCATCCCACAACGCCGCGTGCACTTCAGTTTTCACGTGGGGGCCGATATAGATCCACAGGCGTTCGCCGCGCTCGGCCCCCCGCCGCAGGCTTCGCGCAGGCTCAACGATTTTCTGCATCACTATTACATCAAGGAGCTCGCCGAAGATGAGCGATCTGTACCGTGACATCAAACAGCTGATCATCGACGCCCTCGGCCTGGAGGACATCAGTACCGACGACATCGGCGACCACCAGACCCTGTTTGGCGAAGGCCTGGGCCTGGACTCGGTGGATGCCCTGGAGCTTGGCCTAGCGATCCAGAAACAGTACGGCATCAAGATCGATGCCGACGCCAAGGACACCCGCAACCATTTCAGCAATGTGGCAAGCCTTGCGGCCTTCGTCACTGCAAAACGCGTAGCCTGAGACCGGACCATGCAAACTCGTGACGACATTTTCAACACCCTGCGCGATGCCTTGGTCGAGCTTTTCGAACTGGACCCTGAGCGCGTGACGCTGGAGTCGAACCTGTACCAGGACCTGGAAATCGACAGCATCGACGCGGTCGACCTGATCGACCACATCAAGCGCCAGACCGGCAAGAAAATCGCCGCCGAAGAATTCAAGTCGGTACGCACCGTCAAGGACGTGGTCGAGGCGGTCTATCGACTGGTTCAACCGGCCGCATGACTCGGCTGATTGGCCTCGGCCTGCTGTTAGTGGGCCTGCTGTACCCCTTTGCGGTGTATTTCGGCATGGAGCATTTCGCCCCGTGGCAGTTCGGCCTGCTGCTGGGTAGCCTGTGGCTGGCCCGGGCCTTGCTCGGCAAAGGCGGGCCCGGCAGCCGCTGGATGGCGGCTACGGCGATTGTGTTCAGCGTCTTACTCGCGCTGTTCGACAGCCCGCTCCTGCTGCGCTGGTATCCGGTGCTGATCAGCGCCTTCATGCTTGGGCTGTTCGCCCTGAGCCTGAAATACGGTCCACCGATGGTCGAACGCCTGGCTCGTCTGCGCGAACCGCAGCTACCGGCCAAAGCGGTGGTGTATACCCGCCAGGTCACGGTGGCCTGGAGTGTATTTTTCCTGTGTAACGGCTTGCTCGCCGCCGCCCTGACCCTCTGGGCGCCGCTGAGCTGGTGGATGTTGTACACCGGCCTGATTTCCTACGGATTGATGGGGCTGCTGTTTGCCATTGAATGGCTCATACGACAACGGGTAAGAGGCCGCCCATGAATTGGATAACACTTGAGCAGATATTGCTCAGCGCCCAGCCGGAACGTGCTGTGGCCGTCGACCCGGCCCTGAGCCACTCGCAGCTGCGAGACGCGGCGCTGAGCCTGGCCGCCGGTCTGCAGACTCGAGGCGTACGGCGGGTGGCGGTGCATCTGGAAGATGCCGCCGACCTGGCGGTGGCCCTGCTCGGCGCCTGGCGTGCCGGGGCCAGCGTCCTGCTCCCGGCCGACCTGCAGACCCAGACCCGCCAGCGCTGGTCGTCGGACGTTGACCTGTGGTTGACCGATGAGCCCACGGACATCCGTCCCGATGACCTGCGACAAGCCCCCCTGGAGGCTGCTGAACTGGACCTCGACCAGTGCAAACTGAGCCTGTGCACCTCCGGGTCAAGCGGCGAGCCCAAGCGCATCGAGAAAACCCTGCGTCAGTTGAGTAACGAAGTCCAGGCTTTGGAGCAATTGTGGGGCGCCGGCCTGGGCCCGGCCTGCATGATCGGCAGCGTTGCCACCCAGCATATCTACGGCCTGCTGTTCCGGGTGCTGTGGCCGCTGTGCGCCGGGCGTACATTCGTACGCCGGCAACTGGCTTTTCCCGAAGACCTGCAACGCGCCAGCCGCCCGTACCCGGCTTTTGCCTGGGTCGCCAGCCCGGCCTTGCTCAAGCGCATGGGCAATAACCTCGACTGGCCAGCATTAAGCTGTGTACGCCAGGTATTTTCCTCCGGTGGAGCCTTGCCGACCGAGGCTGCCCAAAGCCTGCACCAGCGACTGGGGCAATGGCCGACGGAGATCTTTGGCAGCTCGGAAACCGGCGGCATCGCCTGGCGTCAGGGCGGCGGATTATGGCAGCCGTTTGCCGACGTAAAGCTGAGCCAGGACAGCGACGGCGCGTTGCTGGTCACCTCGCCCTATCTGCCGGTCGACCACGTGGAACACACCGCCGACGCGGCACGGATCGCCGAGGATGGACGCTTTGAACTGCTCGGACGACTGGACCGCATCGTCAAGCTTGAAGAAAAACGCATTTCACTGCCCATGCTGGAACAGGCGTTGATGGCCCACGACTGGGTCAGCGAAGCACGGCTAGGGGTGGTCCAGGAAAATCGCGCCTCCCTCGGGGCGCTGCTGGTGCTGAGCGAAAGCGGCCTGCACGCCTTGCGCAACCTGGGCCGACGCGCCGTGACCGACACCTTGCGTCGTCACTTGAGCGAGCACTGCGAAACGCTCGCCTTGCCTCGGCGCTGGCGCTGGCTGCGGCAGTTGCCGCTCAACGCCCAAGGCAAACTGCCCCAGGCCGCGGTCGAAGCCCTGCTGATGGCTGCGCGCCCCAAAGCCCCGCAAGTGCTCGAACAAATCGAAACCGACGGACAATGGAGCCTGCAACTGGTGGTGCCTCCAGACCTGGCTTATTTCAGCGGCCACTTTCCCACCGCACCGGTACTGCCCGGTGTGGTACAGGTCGATTGGGCCTTGAGCCTGGGCCGACAACTGATGGACTTGCCGCCGCGGTTTGTTGGCATGGAAGTGCTGAAATTCCAGCAACTGGTGCGCCCCGGCGATGAAATCCAGCTGCACCTGCGCTTCGACCGCGAGCGCGGCAAGCTGTACTTCGCTTATCGCAATGACACGGCGGCCTGTTCCAGCGGGCGGATTGTCCTGGGGGTGGCCAATGACTGATTGCACCGCCCCCCTGTGGCGAGGGGATTTAGCGAACCGTCGCACCGCCCCGCTCGAGTGCGAAGCGCTCGCCATCAGTCTGCGTCGTTGCACAGAATTTGGGGTTGCTGCGCAACCCAGCGGGGATAAACCCCCTCGCCACAATGGAATGGGGCAGGACGAAAATTATGCATAACCCCTGCGCCGTCATCCCGGTCTACAACCACGAAACCGCCATTGCGGCCGTGGTGCAGTCCCTGCTCGCCAACGGCCTGCCCTGCGTGCTGGTGGACGACGCCAGTAGCCCGGTCTGCGCGGCGGTACTGGAGCGGCTGGCCGACGGCGAGCGGGTTCATCTGGTCAGGCTGGCGGTCAATCAAGGCAAGGGTGGCGCTGTGATGTCCGGTCTGCGCGAGGCTTCGCGCCTGGGCTTCAGCCATGCCTTGCAGGTCGATGCCGACGGGCAACACGATCTGGGCGACGTGAAAACCTTCATCGAGCAATCCCGTACTCACCCGGATGCGGTGATCTGCGGTTATCCGCAATACGATGAGAGCGTGCCCAAAGGCCGCTTGTATGCACGCTACCTGACGCATGTCATGGTCTGGATCAACAGCCTGTCCCTGCAAATCCGCGACTCCATGTGCGGCTTTCGGGTCTACCCCTTGCCACCGGTACTGACGCTGATCGATTCGGCGAACATTGGCAAGCGCATGGATTTCGACTCCGACATCCTGGTACGCCTGGCCTGGCGCAATCAGCCGATGCGCTGGTTGCGTACCCGGGTTCACTACCCCTTGGACGGGGTTTCGCACTTCCGCCTGTTCCACGACAACGTGCTGATTTCCAGCATGCACACCCGGTTGTTCTTCGGCATGCTGGTGCGCTCTCCCCTGATTCTCTGGCGACGGTGGCGAACATGAGCCTTGAGACAGACAAGCAGCACTGGGCCGACCGCCAGGAGCGCGGCAGTTTCTGGCTGATGAAGCTCACCGCGTTCGCCGCCAAGGTGTTGGGCCGTCGCTTACTAAGCCCGTTGCTGTACGGCATCGTCCTGTACTTCTTCATTTTCGGCCGCAGCGCCCGGCAGGCAGCCTGGCAATATCAACAGCGCCTGGCCGACTGGAGCGGCCGCACCGAGCTGCGCCCAAGCCATTGGCGGGTGTTCGGGCAGTTCATGGCGTTTGCCGACTCCCTGTTGGACAAGCTCGACGTCTGGAACGGCAAGCTGAGCCTGGAACAGATCGAAATCGTCGATCCGGCATTGCTGCGCAATCATCTGCGCGACAGCCGTGGGCAGATGCTGGTAGGCGCGCACCTGGGCAACCTGGAAATGTGCCGGGCCCTGGCCGAGCTGGGTGAGAAAGTGACCATGAACGTGCTGGTGCACACCAAGCACGCCGAACAGTTCAATCGTTTGCTGGGGGAGGCCGGCGCCACGCATCTGCGACTGATCCAGGTCAGCGAGCTGGACCCGGTGATCATGCTGCAACTGAGCGAACGCCTGGAGCGCGGCGAGTGGCTGGCGATAGCCGGCGACCGCATACCGCTGCACGGCGGACGTAGCGTGACCGTGGACTTCATGGGTCGCCCGGCGGCTTTCCCCCAAGGGCCCTGGCTGCTGGCCGGGCTGTTGAAATGCCCGATCAACCTGCTGATGTGCCTCAAGCACGAGGGACGCTATCGAGTCACCCTCGAACCCTTCGCCGAGGCCGTGGTGTGGAAACGCAGCGACCGCGAGCAGGTCATCGCCCATTGGGCCGGCCTCTACGCCCAGCGCCTGGCGCATTATTGCCTGCAGGCGCCGCAACAGTGGTTCAACTTTTACCCTTTCTGGAAAACCGATGACGATGCCCACTCTTGAGCCGGTAACCTTCGGCGAACGCCCCTTGCGCATCGAAGACGTGCTGGCCCTGGCCAACCGTCAGGCGCAGACGCGGTTGCAGGATGACCCGGCATTCCGCCAGCGCATCGCCAAGGGTGCGCAATTCCTCGACTCGTTGCTGACCAAGGAAGGCGTGATCTACGGCGTGACCACCGGCTATGGCGACTCCTGCGTGGTGGCCGTGCCGTTGCATCACGTCGAGGCCCTGCCACGTCACTTGTATACGTTCCACGGTTGCGGCCTGGGCAAACTGCTGGACCCGCAGGCCACCCGCGCCGTGCTGGCCGCGCGTTTGCAGTCACTGTGCCACGGCGTGTCCGGGGTGCGCGTGGAACTGCTGGAGCGGCTCCAGGCTTTTCTCGAACATGACATCCTGCCGTTGATTCCGGAAGAAGGCTCGGTGGGCGCCAGCGGGGACCTGACGCCACTGTCCTACGTCGCCGCCACACTGTCCGGCGAACGGGAAGTCATGTTCCGTGGCGAGCGTCGGCTGGCCGCCGATGTGCATCGCGAGCTGGGCTGGACGGCGCTGGTGCTGCGCCCCAAGGAAGCCCTCGCGCTGATGAACGGCACCGCCGTGATGACCGGCCTGGCCTGCCTGGCCTTCGCCCGGGCCGACTATCTGTTGCAACTGGCGACCCGCATCACCGCGCTGAACGTGGTCGCGCTGCAAGGCAACCCGGAACACTTCGACGAGCGCCTGTTCGCCGCCAAGCCGCATCCGGGGCAGATGCAAGTGGCCGCGTGGCTGCGCAAGGACCTGGCGATCGACGCCCCGACCGCACCGCTGCATCGCCTGCAGGATCGCTACTCGCTGCGCTGCGCCCCCCACGTGCTCGGCGTGCTGGCCGACAGCCTGAACTGGTTGCGCTCGTTCATCGAAATCGAGCTCAACAGCGCCAACGACAACCCGATCATCGACGCCGAAGCCGAGCGCGTACTGCACGGCGGCCATTTCTACGGCGGGCATATCGCCTTTGCCATGGACAGCCTCAAGAACCTGGTGGCCAACGTCGCCGATCTGCTGGACCGCCAGCTCGCGCTATTGGTGGACGAACGCTACAACCACGGCCTGCCGAGCAACCTGTCCGGCGCCAGCGCCGAGCGAGCGATGCTCAACCATGGCTTCAAGGCGGTGCAGATCGGCACCAGCGCCTGGACCGCCGAAGCCTTGAAAAACACCATGCCGGCCAGCGTGTTCTCGCGCTCCACCGAATGCCACAACCAGGACAAAGTGAGCATGGGCACCATCGCTGCCCGGGATGCGATCCGCGTGCTGGAACTGACCGAACAAGTCGCCGCCGCGACACTGCTGGCCGCCAACCAGGGCGTGTGGCTGCGCAGCCGTGCCGAAGATGCCCGACCGCTGCCGCCAGCCCTGGCCGACATGCACAAACAACTGGCCGTGGATTTCCCGCCGGTCATCGAAGACCGCGCTCTGGAAGGCGAATTGCGCCTGTGCTTGCAACGCATCGCCGAGCAACACTGGAGGCTGCATGCGTAGCCAGGGGGTATTACACGTTGAAACGCAGATCGTGGTGCCGTTTTTCGATGTCGATTCGATGAACGTGGTCTGGCACGGTCACTACGTCAAGTACCTGGAAGTGGCCCGCTGCGCCTTGCTCGACCTGATCGGCCATAACTACAACGACATGCTCGCCTCCGGCCATGCGTGGCCGGTGATCGACCTGCAACTGCGCTACGTGCGCAGCGCCGTGTTCGGTCAGACACTGACTGTGCGCGCCAGCCTGGTGGAATGGGAAAACCGTTTGAAGATCAATTACCTGATCAGCGACGCCGCCACCGGCGAACGCCTGACCCGCGCCAGCTCGGTGCAAGTGGCGGTGGACGTCGCCAGTCGCGAGATGCTGCTGGCCTCGCCGCGGGTCTTTGTCCAAGCCGTCGAAAGGAAACTACCGTGAAGCGCCTGTTCATCTGGCTGCTGCTGTGGGGCCTGTCGCCCTTTGTCCAGGCGTTCGACTTGCAACAGTTGAGCGAACAACTGGCCCGCCCGGACGTGATCCACGGCCAGTTCATCCAGGAAAAACACTTGCGCGCCCTGCCCCAGCCCCTCACCAGCAAGGGCCGTTTCGTGCTGGCGAAGAACCACGGCCTGCTGTGGCTGCTGCAAACCCCGCTGCAACAGGATTACCGCATCACCCCCCAGGGAATCGCCCGGCGCGATGGCGACACTTGGCAGACACTGCCAAACAAGAGTGCCGGCGCCGAGCAGAATCGTTTGTTCCTTGCGGTGCTACAGGGCGACAGCAGTGGCCTGCAACGGGACTTCGACCTCAGTCTGTCGGGCCAACCGCAGCAGTGGAAGCTGACCCTGACCCCGCGCTCGGTGCTGCTCAAACAAATCTTCGACCAGATCAACATCGATGGCGGCGAACTGGTGCAGCGTATCGAACTGCTGGAAACCCAGGGTGACCGTACCGTGCTGCGCATGCAGGACAGCACCAGCGCGAAGGCCTTGAGCAAAGCGGAGCAACATGACTTTGCCGAGTGAACGCAGTCTGCCGCGACTGTTCCTGATCCTGTTGCTGGCAGTGCTGGCGCTGGCCGGTTGGCAGTGGCGCAATGGCGCGCCCCTGTCGGCCAACCTCATGGAACTGGTGCCGGGCACCGCTCCTGATGCGCTTGAGCTCATCGCCGAACAACGCATGCAAGAACCCCTCAACCGCGAGGTGCTGCTACTGGTCGGGCACACCGACCGCCAGCACGCCATCGCCCTGGCGCAAACCCTTGGTGAGCAGTGGCTGGCCAGTGGTTTGTTCGACAAGGTCCAGTGGACGTTGCAGGCCGACCTGCCGGCCTTGCGCACGCAATTGCTCAAGGGCCGGCTGGCAATGCTCTCGGCAGCGGACCGGCAACAACTGATCGATCAGCCCCAGGCCTTCATCCAGCAACGGGTACAGGCGCTCTTCGACCCGTTCAGCGGCTTCAGCCTGGTGCCGAGCCAGGACGACTGGCTGGGCCTGACCGGGCGCATCCAGAGCAGCCAGCCGCAACGCGGTGCGATACAACTGGACGTGAGCAGCGGCGCGCTGATCGCTGAAGCCGACGGCAAAAACTGGGTGCTGCTACGAGCCCGCACCCATGGCAACGCCTTCGACATGAACCTGCCGCTGCAAGTGGCCGATCTGCTGCAACGCAGCCGTGAGCAGACGGAACAGGCACACGGGCATCTGCTGGCGGCCAGTGGGCTGCTGTACGCCGCCAGCGCTCAACAACAGGCTTCGCGGGAAATCACCTGGGTGGGCGGTGGGGCGACGCTCGGCATTTTGCTGTTGCTGTTGCTGGCCTTCGGACGCTTGCGGGCGTGGCTGGCGTTCGTGCCAGTGCTGGTGGGTATCCTGTTCGGCGCGGTGGCCTGCGTGGCACTGTTCGGACGCATGCATGTCATGACGTTGGTGCTGGGGGCCAGCCTGATTGGCGTGGCGGTGGATTACCCGCTGCACTACCTGTCCAAAAGCTGGAGCCTCACACCGTGGCGCAGTTGGTCGGCTCTGCGCCTGACCCTGCCGGGGCTGAGCCTGAGCCTGGCGACCACCTGCATCGGCTACCTGGCTCTGGCCTGGACGCCTTTCCCGGCCCTGACCCAGATCGCGATATTTTCCGCCGCCGGTTTGATCGGCGCTTACCTGACAGCGGTTTGCCTCTTGCCGGCGCTGCTCAAGGGCGTGGACTTACGCCCGGCCCAGTGGCCGCTGCGGCTGTGCGAACACCTGCTCAGGGCGCGCGAAGCATTGCTGGCCCGGGTGCGTACACCGGTCTTGTTGGGGCTCTTGCTGATCTTCTGCGCCGGCGGCCTCTGGCAACTGACCATGAAAAACGACATGCGCCAGTGGATCGGTACGCCTGAGCGGTTGGCCGACGAAGCCCAGGCCATCGCCCGGATCACCGGTTTCCAACCCACCAGCCAGTTCTTCCTGATCCGCGCCAATGACCAGCAACACCTGCTGGAACGTCAGACGGTGCTCAACGAGCGGCTGGAGCAGTTGATTGGCCTGGAGAAGCTTGAGGGCTACCTGTCGCTGAACCAACTGGTCAGCCCGCCCGCCGAACAACAGAAAGTGCGCGAGGCCCTGACCCGGCTGCCGGCGTTCTGGCAACCGCTGCTGGACCTGGGTGTGCCGGTCGCCGCACTGCAAGCCGAACTGGCGCAATTGCAGGCCTTGCCGGTGACAGACATCGATACCGCGCTGACCGGTCCCCTGGCCGAACCGTACCGCACACTCTGGCTCGGTCCGACGACGGATGGCGTGGCGGCGGTGGTCAGCCTGCAAGGCTTGAATGATGCAGCGCTGCTCAGAGTACAGACGCTGGATCTGCCTGGCGTACAACTGGTTGATCGCCTGGGGGACTTGAACCGGGTCTTTGCCGCCACGCAGGTCAGCGCCGCCGAGTTGAAACTGGCCTCCTGCGTGCTCATCCTGCTGTTATTGATCTGGCCCTTCGGTGTCGGCGGCGCCCTTCGCAT
Source organism: Pseudomonas hefeiensis (assembly GCF_030687835.1). Lineage (NCBI taxonomy): Bacteria > Pseudomonadati > Pseudomonadota > Gammaproteobacteria > Pseudomonadales > Pseudomonadaceae > Pseudomonas > Pseudomonas hefeiensis. The sequence continues at coordinate 548,780 of NZ_CP117449.1, read as the reverse complement.
CGTCGCCCTGCCGTTGTTGGCCGCGCTGTGCAGCCTGGCGAGCCTCGGCTGGCTGGGCCAGCCACTGACGCTGTTCAGCCTGTTCGGCCTGTTGCTGGTCACCGCCATCGGCGTCGATTACGCGATCCTGATGCGTGAACAGATTGGCGGCGCGGCGGTGAGCCTGCTGGGCACCCTGCTGGCGGCAGTCACCACCTGGCTGTCGTTCGGGCTGCTGGCGGTTTCCAGCACGCCGGCGGTGAGTAACTTCGGCCTGGCGGTCAGCCTGGGGCTGGCGTTCAGTTTCATGCTGGCGCCGTGGGTCGGACGTCAAGAACACCGCGCGCCTGTACAAGGGCCAGTCCCACGATGATTGCCGATACTAAAGGAATTCCAATGCCTGTTATTGAAACGGAACGTCGCCAGGTCGTCGTCATCGGCGCAGGCCCCTCCGGCGCCATCGCCGCCGCGCTGCTCAAGCGTAAGGGCCACGATGTGCTGGTCATTGAGCGCCAGCACTTCCCACGGTTTTCCATCGGCGAAAGCCTGTTGTCCCATTGCCTGGACTTCGTCGAAGAGGCCGGCATGCTCGACGCCGTGAATGCCGCCGGGTTTCAGCGCAAGAACGGCGCGGCGTTCGCCTGGGGCGAGCGCTACAGCGCCTTCGATTTCGGCGACACCTTCAGCAAAGGCAAGCCCACCACCTTCCAGGTGCAGCGCGCCGACTTCGACAAACTGCTGGCCGATCAGGCGGCGCTGCAAGGTGTCGAGATCCGTTATGGGCAGGCCATCACCCGTGCCGACTTCACACTTGCCCGTCCACAACTGGGCGTGCAGCGCGAAGACGGCAGCGAGTACCGTGTCGAGGCCGATTTCGTCCTCGACGCCAGCGGCTATGGCCGGGTCTTGCCACGCCTGCTGGACCTTGAGGCACCCTCGAACTTCCCGCTACGCCAGGCGGTGTTCACCCACATCGAAGATTGCATCGATACCCCCACCTTCGACCGCGAAAAAATCCTCATCACCACTCATCCGACCCAGCGCGATGTGTGGTTCTGGACCATTCCATTCAGCGGCGGGCGCTGTTCCGTCGGTGTGGTGGCGGCGGCAGAGCATTTCGCCGGTCGCACTGACGATCTTGACGCTTGCCTGCGCGGCTTCATCAACGAAACGCCAAGCCTGGCCGGCGTGCTCACCAACGCGGTATGGGACACCCCGGCGCGGACCATTGGCGGCTACTCGGCCAACGTCAAAACGCTGCATGGCCCTGGGTTCGCACTGCTGGGCAACGCTGCGGAATTCCTCGACCCGGTGTTCTCTTCCGGCGTAACCATCGCCATGCGCTCGGCCAGCATGGCTGCCGGCGTGCTGCATCGTCAGTTGCAAGGTGAACGCGTGGACTGGCAAAGCGAATTCGCCGAGCCACTCAAACGTGGTGTCGATACCTTCCGCTGCTACGTCGAGGGCTGGTACGCCGGCACCTTCCAGGACGTGATTTTCTACACCGACGGCTCGCCAGACATTCGCCGCATGATCAGTGCGATCCTGGCCGGGTACGCCTGGGATGAGCGCAATCCGTTCGTCAGCGAACCCAAAAGACGCCTGCGCATGCTCTCGGAAATCTGTGCGAGCACGGCGCCATGAGCAAACAACCATGAGCTACCTGAGCGACAACTACGTCGAAGAAACCCGTTTCGGCTTCTGGTTCCTGCGCAGCCACACCTGGCAGCACCATGTCTTGCGGGTGGCGATCAATGACCTGCGCAACCTTTTCAGCGGCCCGTTGCCGGTGGCGCCGGTGCTGCTGGATGCCGGTTGCGGCCAGGGCAAGTCGTTCCAGTACTTGCGCCAGGTGTTCGCACCACAGCGCCTGATCGGCGTCGACGCCGACCCTCACAGCCTGGACCTGAGTCTTGCGGAAGCCGCACGCCAAGGCATGGCCGTGGAACTGATCGGCAGCGATTGCGCGACGTTGACGGTGCCTGACGACAGCGTCGACCTGCTGTTCTGCCATCAAACCTTTCATCACCTGGTGGAACAGGAAAAAGCCCTCGCCGAGTTCTATCGCGTGCTCAAGCCCGGCGGCTATCTGATGTTCGCGGAGTCCACTGCGGCTTACATCGATACCTGGGTGATCCGCTGGCTGTTCCGTCATCCCATGCACGTGCAAAAAAGTGCCGCGCAATACCTGGAGATGATCCGCGGTCAGGGTTTTCAGTTCGAAGCCGCCAACGTCTCGTATCCCTATCTGTGGTGGAGCCGCGCCAAGGATTTCGGCCTTCTCGAACGCTTCGGCCTGCGCCGCCCCAGACCCTTTGGCGAACGGGAGGAAACCCTGGTCAATGTAGTGGCCCGTAAACCCGTTGAAGGGGCTGTCGAATGATTCGTGCGCTGCTTTTTGGCTGCTTGCTGTTGCTCAGTGCCTGCGCCAGTCAGGCGCCGCTGCCGGAACGCACGCCGACCCTGGCACTGCCGCTGCAGTTGCATATCGAGCGGCAACTGGCCGGGCAGCGTCAGGATTGGCTGCTGGTGATCCAGCGCGAAGGCGCCGGCATCCGCTGGTCGATGATGGACCCGTTAGGTATTCCCCTGGCCCGCCAACGCCTGGTGGACGGCCAGTGGCAAGCCGACGGACTGCTGCCACCCAACGCCGAAGCCCGTGAGCTTTTCGCCGCGCTGTTGTTTGCCCTGACGCCCGAAACCGAACTGCCGGGCAACTACCCCACCGCCCGGCAAGAGGCTCGGCAACGCACCCTGGGCCAACGCTGGCAAGTGCGCTACACGCAACCGCTGGATTTTGAACTGCGCCTGCCCCAAGGCCCGCACTACCGCATCATGCCGTTGACCGAGAGCACCCCATGACCGCTTATTTGAATGCCCTCGGGGTGGTTTGCGCCCTGGGCCGGGGTAAAGATGAAGTAGCACGCAACCTGTTTGCCGGCGACTGCTCCGGCGTGCGCGTGCAGGATGGCTGGGTGGCCGAGCGCAAATTGCCGGTGGCCTCGGTGCCGGGTGAACTCGCTTGCATACCGCAATCCTTGATCGCGCACCGCAGCCGCAACAATCAGTTGCTGCTCGAAGCAGGGCTACAGATTCGCGACGAGATCGATCAGGCCATCGAGACTTACGGTCGCGCTCGCATCGGTGTCGTGCTGGGCACCAGTACCTCGGGCATCGATGAAGCCAGTCAGGGCATTGCCCATTACCTGCGTGAGCAGCACTTCCCCGACGGCTACGACTACCAGCAACAGGAACTGAGCGCGCCGGCCAACTTCCTTTCCGACTGGCTGGATCTGAGCGGCCCGTCCTACGTGATATCCACCGCCTGCACATCCAGCGCCCGGGCATTGATGAGCGCCCGGCGCCTGCTGGACGTGGGCCTGTGCGATGCGGTGCTCTGCGGTGGCGTGGACAGCCTGTGCAAACTGACCCTCAACGGTTTTTCGGCGCTGGAAGCGGTGTCGGGCGAGCGCTGTAATCCGTTTTCGGTCAACCGCAGTGGCATCAACATCGGTGAGGCCGCCGTGCTGTTTCTCATGAGCAGGACACCAGGACATCCGGCACCAATTGCCTTGCTGGGTGACGGCGCCAGCTCCGATGCCCACCATATTTCCGCGCCGGAGCCCAGTGGTCGCGGCGCTCGCCAGGCCATGGAAAAAGCCTTGCGTCGTGCCGGCCTGCAACCCGGCCAGATCGATTACCTGAACCTGCACGGCACCGCCACGCAACACAACGATGCCATGGAAAGCCAGGCAGTGGCCGGGCTGTTTCCAGCGGGAGTACCCTGTTCGTCGACCAAGCCCATGACCGGCCATACCCTCGGGGCGGCCGGGGCGCTGGAAGCGGCGTTCTGCTGGTTGAGCCTGAGCACACAAAACGCTGCCCAGGCCTTGCCGCCTCATGTCTGGGACGGCCAGGCCGATTCTGAACTGCCGGCGTTAAAGTGGGTAACTAGCAGCACCCGCCTGAACCCGACATCACCGCGCCGCCTGATGAGCAATTCGTTCGCTTTCGGCGGCAACAACGTCAGCCTGATTATCGGAGACGCCCCATGATTGACTGGCCGCTCGCCGAACTGCTGCCCCATGCCGGCGACATGATTCTCATCGACCGCATCCTGGCGTTCGATGATGAGCAGATCCATACCCTCGCCACCGTCAAGCCCGACGGGTTGTTCAGCCGCGATGACGGTGGGCTGCCGGCCTGGGTCGGCATCGAGCTGATGGCCCAGAGTGTCGCGGCGTTTGCCGGTTGCCATGCACGCCAACGTGGTGATGCCGTGGCGCTGGGCTTTTTGCTCGGCACCCGCAAGTTCGAATGCAATGTCGAATTCTTCCCGGCCGGTACCGAGTTGACTATCCACGGTTTGCGCTCGCTGGAAGACGACAACGGCATGGGCGTGTTCGAATGCCATATCAACGCCCCGGGTATCCATGCCACGGCCCGGTTGAATGTGTTCCGGCCACCTCAGCCAGCGCATTACCTTCATGAACCGTCCGCAACAGGAAATACGCCATGACTGAATCCGTACTGGTCACCGGCTCCAGCCGTGGCATCGGCCGTGCCATCGCCCTGCGTCTGGCCCAGGCCGGGCACGACATCGTGCTGCACTGCCGCAGCGGACGCGCGGAGGTTGAGGCCGTCCAGGGCGAAATCCAAGCCCTCGGGCGCAACGCCCGGGTGCTGCAGTTCGACGTGTCGGACCGCAGCGCGTGCAAAACCATTCTCGAGGCTGATGTTGAAACCCACGGCGCCTACTACGGCGTGGTGCTCAACGCCGGACTGACCCGCGACGGCGCATTCCCGGCCTTGAGCGAGGACGACTGGGATGTGGTGATGCGTACCAACCTGGACGGTTTCTACAACGTACTGCACCCGGTGATGATGCCGATGATTCGTCGCCGCGCCGCCGGGCGAATTGTTTGTATCACCTCTGTTTCGGGGCTGATCGGCAATCGCGGCCAGGTCAATTACAGCGCGTCGAAGGCCGGCCTGATCGGCGCGGCAAAGGCGTTGGCAATCGAGTTGGGCAAGCGCAAGATCACTGTCAATTGCGTCGCGCCCGGGCTGATCGACACCGCCATGCTCGATGAAAATGTGCCCGTGGAAGAACTGATGAAAATGATCCCTGCCCAGCGCATGGGTACCCCGGAAGAAGTGGCGGGCGCGGTGAATTTCCTGATGTCCGCCGAGGCCGGCTACATCACCCGGCAGGTTCTGGCCGTCAACGGAGGCCTGTGTTGATGAAGCGCGTCGTCGTCACCGGCATGGCCGGCATCACCTCCATAGGCAGCGACTGGGAGACCATCGCCGCCAACTTCGCCGCCAACCGCAGCGGCATCCGGCGCATGGATGAGTGGGACCGGTTCACCGAACTGAACACCCGCCTGGCCGGGCCTATCGACGACTTCCAGGTCCCACCGCACTGGACGCGCAAGCAACTGCGCAGCATGGGCCGGGTATCGCGCCTGGCCGTCGGCGCCGCGGAACAGGCCCTGGCCGATGCGGGCCTGTTGGGCGATGAGTCGATCAAGGACGGACGCATGGGCGTGTCCTGCGGTTCGTCCACCGGCAGTACCGACGAGATCAAGGCGTTCGGCAACATGCTGCTCAACAGCGTGGCCGAAGGGCTGAACGCCAACTCCTATGTACGGATGATGCCCCACACCACGGCGGCCAATATCAGTATCTTCTTCGGGCTTACCGGACGGCTGATTCCCACCTCCAGCGCCTGCACCAGCGGCAGCCATGGCATCGGCTATGCCTATGAGGCGATCAAGTTCGGTCGCCTGCCGTTGATGCTTGCCGGAGGCGCGGAAGAACTCTGCCCCACCGAAGCGATGGTCTTCGATGCGCTGTACGCCACCAGCCTGAAAAACGATGCACCGCAGACCAGCCCACGGCCCTATGACAAGGACCGCGATGGCCTGGTGATCGGTGAAGGCGCGGGCATGCTCGTGCTTGAAGAACTGGAACACGCCCTGGCCCGTGGCGCACGGATCCATGCCGAAATCGTCGGCTTCGGCAGCAACGCCGACGGTCAGCACGCCACTCGCCCCGAACTGAGCACCATGCGCCGGGCCATGGAGCTGGCCTTGGAGGATGCTGGTCTGAAACCCTCGGCCATCGGCTACGTCAACGGCCACGGCACCGCCACCGAACAAGGCGACATTGCCGAAACCCTGGCCACCAGCAGCCTGTTTGGCGAGCAGATGCCCATCAGCTCGCAGAAGAGTTTCCTCGGTCACACCCTGGGTGCCTGCGGGGCACTGGAATCCTGGTTCAGCATCGAAATGATGAACCGCGACCTCTACGTGCACACCTTCAACCTCGATGAGGTTGATCCCCAATGCGGCAAACTCGATTACCTGCGCAACGAATTCCGGCCGATGAGCCACGAATACGTGATGAACAACAACTTCGCCTTCGGAGGGGTCAACACTTCGCTGATTTTCCGCCGCTGGCACTGAATCGGATTCACAAACTGGTTGAGCGGTTCGGCTGGCTTGCGGGAGCGGAGTCTGCATTTTTGTAGGTGACCCAGAATACCAAGGGGATCAGTCGCGCTTTGCAGGGGCAGGTACTGTGGCTATCCCAGGGTGCCGGCCATATGCCTGCCATGGCGGACCATGTGCCCAATACCGCCCCTGATCTGATAGGTTTTCCCGTTCTTTCCACACGAGACGCGGTCACCTTCGCGGGCGTGCTTTAGGCCCAACATATTGACCTTGCCATCGCCATCCAGCACTTTCCCGCCGCAAGTGGTCTTGTCACCTTGACTGATGAAGTAACCGACGTTCATTGGATGTTCTCCTTCATCTCATTCGAGTACAGGCGGTGAACATCCGCTAGTTTGAGGGCGGGCAAGCAATCTTCTGCCATCAGCACACCTTCACGCGCGATGAACAAAAAACGTCTCTGAAGCGTATTAATGCTCTCGTCGCCATTGCTCAGGCGGCTGGCGACCAGCGCGATGTTGCTATTGGCAACAGCAAGGGCATTAGGAGAGAACAGGAAATTTCGGAAAAGAAAATGCGCGCTTTCCTACAGTCGAGAGGAGTCTGACGCAGTCCTACCCTGTTTTATCCGCCGCTGCCCTGCTGATCACAATCGAAGCAGCGGCTTCGCCGTTTGTCGGAACTGTCATCTTCGACAGTATCGGTGGGACTCAGGATCCCCTCAGGCTCTAACCACCTGAAAAAACGCCTCTCCATTTTCAGATGTCTTACAAGTTAACGTCCGGTCAACCTGTTCGGCCTTATGAGCAGTACTTCGTATGCTTATAAATTAAATCCGGTTTCAAAAATGGATAAGAAACTGATGAATACAATAGCTTGGTCAGGCACCACAGCCGTGTCTTCTCAACGCCAAGCCACATCGTCCTCCGTGGAACACAGCAGCATTGTTGTTGATGGCGTGACATGTACACGTGCCTACGCCTACGTGAACGGCATTCGCCTTCACTATCTTATGAGCGGTAATGGCGAACGCCCGGTATTGCTGGTGCATGGGTTTCCGGGCAGCTGGCGCAGTTGGGAGGCATTGATGGGGCCATTGGTGCGTGCTGGTTTTACGCCGATCGTTCCTGATTATCGCGGTGCTGGTGAAACTGATATTTCAACAGGCGGCTATGACAAAAGAAGCATGGCGGATGATCTGCACGAACTGGTAACCCTCCTGAACATCAAGCAGGTCGATATTGTTGGCCACGACATGGGCTTGATCATTGCCTATGCCTACGCGGCACTTTATCCGAATGAAACCCAGCACATCATTTTGATGGATGGGTTTATTCCAGGCGTCCCTGGGTGGGAAACCGCTTATAACGGGAATCCTGCAGCCGGTATTGCAAGCAAATGGCATTTCCGCTTTTTTGGCAAGACAGCCATGAGCCTGATCCAAGGACAGGAAATGACCTATCTGGATATGTTTTTTGACGACTTTGTATTCGAGGGCAACAATAAAGTCAGTGATGAGGTGCGGGCGGCGCTGGTGAACGATTACTCCCGCCCTGGACGCATGGAAGCTGCATTCAAGCTTTATTCAGCCTGGATAGAAAATGATGCGAACGACAATCAGGAATTTTCCAAGAACACGTTGACTGCTCCGCTACTCACCATCGGCGGGGACCATTCAAGAGGAAAAACCCTGGCCGAACAGGCCACGCACATCACAACGCAACCTCACTCATTGATATTGAAAAATACCGGGCATTGGGTGCTGGAAGAGCAAACGCAGGCTACCCGTGAGGCTATCCTGGCTTTCTTGCACAATAGAAAATAATTCCAATGCGCTAAAAAGCCCTCGAGGCGAGGAATTTTTTAACAGAGGCGCGCCCACGAGCTTTCGTACACCGCTTCCCTTGCCTGGGTGCGGTATCTATCTACCACCCTACCGTCGCTTGCCTCCAATAGGTTGATCTTCCGAAAACGTCTCAGGAAGAGCACATGCAGGAAGACACCTCACCCATACCTTCTTTCAACACGCCGCAGGCCGACAGCGCCACTGACCTCAGTGCCTCACTGACAAGCCGGCTCACGACCTCGCAGCAACACATGATCGGCTTGAATAGCGCCATTCCATGTGGGCCTCAACGGCCACGAGGCGACATCTGGACTATTGGTTCAGAAGAACCTTCCCCGCCTTGGCGGGCAACATGGCCGTCGAAACGTTGTCGGTACGCACGCTGCAAGAGGAGGTCATCCCCCCATCTGAGCGCACTGCCAACGGATCAACGTCCCGGCGAACAGTGACGGACATTGTCTTCCTCGAGACCCTTTTCTGGCGCGCCGTTGCCGGTCAGATGAATACCCGTGAGTTTTTCCTCGATATCGACAACCTGGAGATTATCGTGACGAAAGACAACGCCCCCCAAGTACCCGCAGCCCTGAATAGCCGTGAGGCAAAGTATGAAATCAAGCGGCTGCTGAACACCACGCCCGCGTCTTATGAACGGCTGCTGACACGGGTGTTGGACGACTTCTGGAGCCGCCCGGCCGATTTCACCCAGGGCCGCAACGTCGGTGACTGGCTGGCGGAAGAACTCGGTACGCAATTTAAGGTACAAGCGGATCTTCATTTGCTGGATACAACGCTGAGCCAGGCAATGCACAAGGCAGTGACAGACCATCTGGCAGCGGAGCCCAACAGGTCCGGGGTTTTCAGCCTGAGCCTTACTCCAGAAGGCTGGGAGTTCAGTGTACCGGTGCCGGGTGCCGTCGTGCTGACACGGCCCGACAACGCCAGCCTCTCGGCGGATGCAGTGCTGTACCGTCCAGGTAATCCGCTGGAGGTGTACACCAGCCTCGCGGAACTGAAGACCAGCCTGAAGGACGACGATGACGCTGACAATGAATGGAACATCACCCCCATAGCCGAGCACTTTCTTGCTCGTTTAGTCAGCGATTTGCGGGTGTCGCAGAAAACAGCCGTGAGCCATACCTTGCTGAACGGCCCGGCTAACGAAGAGGAAATCGCCGTCTGGGTAAGCAGGCTGGATGCGGCGGCGGACATCAGCGATAAGCTGGACCTGGCGGGCGCCATGGATGAGCGCGAGCTGCGGCTGAACCTGAAAAAACTGAACGACTGGCTGCACGACCTCCCATACATCACCGGTGATGACCGCCTGGCATGGTGGAAGGCGGCGCAGGCTCTGCACAACAGCATGGTCGATACACCGCCCCCAGTGGATCCGGTGACACTGGCCACCGCGCAGGCGCTGCGGGAGCGGACCCGCCGACTGCTCGCCGGCTTCATCGGGGAGAAATACCCGCCGGCCGACCCTGAAGATGTGTGGCTGAATATCAGAAAAGAACTGACTGACCCGCATGCGCCAACGGGCGCGTCGCCGTTCGGGTCAGGGGTTTCGCAAGGCAGCGTGAGAGGCGTCATGGATGACCGTCGTTCCATGACCGAGTGGGCGATGTCCAACCTGACCCGGGACGAACGCAACGCCGCTCACCCTGCCGTCGTCGGGCCGCTGAGCTTTGCGCAGATTGCAGAAACCATCGAGCGGGCAGACATCGGCACCCGGCTTGCGGCCGATGTGCAGCTCGCCGCCCGGGAATCACAAACGCAATGGATGGCCCTGAAAGCGAAACAGATCCGGGTCCAGGCGTGGACCGCCCATATCTCGGGTGACCTGAGGCACGACAAGGACAATATCGGACTGAACCTGGTGCTGGCGGCGCTGGACAGTCCGACACCGGATCGGCGCGCCAAGGTCAGCGGGCACGAAGTGGTGGTCCGCCAACTGCAGTGGGGCAACAGCGTGCTGAAGTCGATACTGGCGTTTGGGGTGAAGACCGTGTCGAGCCGCCCGTCGTTGACGCTGTACACACCGGGGGCACCGGACGGCAAGGTGTTCAGGGACATGGATGCGGCCAGCGGCCGAACGTTGGAAACCACCCTGGCGCAGACACTCACTGCCACGCCGCAAATGACCCGCTGGCTCATTTCGCAACTGCCGCTGCTGGAGCAGGCCGTGCAGCTTGCCAGCATGGTGCCAGCCTCGGAAAAACTGACGTTCGAGCAGAAGATAAGAAAAGTCACACAGTCTGCCTTCGTCTGGGCGAGGGCCAGGGCACAGAACGATTTTGCGACGAAAATCGCCTCGCCCGTGGTTGAAGGGAACCTGCTCCAGGCATTGCATGAAACGCAAATAACTCACGCGATGAAAACCGCGGACATGTTGACGGTGACTAACGCCGAACGCGACAGCGCAGCCGCTCGGGAGGGGCGCAGAAACGGCGTCATGCTGTTGACCGGCGCGATGTCGATGGCGCCTGTGGGCCGGCTGGGCGGGATACTGGGACGCGCGATCCTGCCGACGATAGCCGCAGGGGCGGCGGTGACGGCAATCGATATCGAAGGCGGTCACGTCAGCCAGTGGATACGTGACTTTATCAGCGGACTAGGTGAGGTCATCGCCGAAGCCGGGCAGGACTTGATCATGGCTCGCGCAAGGCGTCATCAGGCACGCCCGACGCTCTCGTCCCTGCCCCGCATGCCGGATCCGGAGTTGGAGCCTTTTCACCTCAGAGGATTTGACAGCAAGGGGTTGATCGCCGAAGGCCGCAATCGGTACAGGGACACCAACGGACAGGGTTATCTGACGATAGGCAAGGATTACTACAAATCAGCAGTGCAGGGAGGCGAGCGGATTATCTACGCGCCTAACAACCGTACGAACCAGCGGACGGTGACCTGGAAAAACGGCAGATGGCAGGTTGAGGCGCGACACCGATTGCGGGGTGGCGGAGCTTTACAGAGCCTGATCGGTTGGTCTCCAGAAACCCCGCAACAGAAGAGATGCAACATATTGCTGGAAGGCGCTTTGGCAGACCAGCGCAGGCCCTCCGTCGAATTGGTCAACACCGTAAAGAACCTGATTGATTCAATGCCGGATGAACTGGTTGTACGAATACTTCATGAGAGCATGGCTGATGTAGGCCTGCGAGACTTAGACACTTATCGCGCACAAATAAGCTCCCTCTATCAAACGCACGTAGTTCCACATGCGAACTTGAGGCATAAAATCAATATATGGGTGCACGTCGACACTGCCACCAACGTCATCGAATCAAGGGCCGATGGCTTCAGCCTGACAGCCGCCCAACAAATACTGATATTTGACAAGATAGAAATACTTGGCGACAAGCTGTTCAATCATAAAGGTGAGTTCAATACAGCTATCACCCTATTGCCAGATAATGTTACCGGTGCGGTCTTTCTGGCGATCACCCCCGAGCGAGGAAAAAAAGCGAGACGCCGTCCGTAAAATTGCAGACGCCCACACCGAAATATTGGATATCGCACAAGCCAGACTCCTGGACGAACTGGAACCGCTATTCCCAGGGAGCGGCCCTGATGTAGAGGCCGCCAAGAGAAAATACATTAATTCACCCGAACCACCAAGATGAATACAGAATAAAATTCATCAATGCCTTCAGTACGGAAATGCGCCGTAGAAACAGACTCGGGCTACTGACCGAAATCAGGCGACATGAAATCCCTTACATCATCGCCAACAAAGGCAAGTCACAGCGCAGAATGATGGTTGTTACCGAGGAGGAAATTACAAAATTCACGACAAACTTGTCCCGCTATGAGGCGTTCGACATCGAGGTGGTGACGCAGGCCCGTGCAAACAGAGTGACGGGCACCCGGCCCCCAACCACGCCGCCAACTTCAGCTGTTCCTTCGCCTGCAACCGACAAATTTAAGGTCAATACCAGCCCAGTGGCTGACGCGCAGATGTCCTACGATAACTTCCCTGAAACAGCCAGAGCGAAAGTTGTGGAAATCATGGATGACATTCGTGCCGGCAGAGTGACAACAAAGCGAATCAATCAGCACTACTGGTACGACATGGCTCGACTGGTTCCGGGAGGTGGCAGAGGATTGTGGCGCGCCGCTTTCGAACGCCAGGGCGATGCATGGACACTCCAGGGTTTTTATAACTATCACGTAAACAAACCGGCAACCGTCTGGGGGGATTGAGCCCGCTCCCACAGGGGATTGGCGGCGGCCAGGGAATTGGAGCTCAACACTGATCAAAATGTGGGAGCGAGCCTGCTCGCGAAGGCGTCGGTACATCCAACATCTGTGCTTCTGATACACCGCTATCGCGAGCAAGCTCGCTTCCACAGGCATTTTTCCGCTTAACCCGCTACTCGGTATTTCCAGTCAGCAACGCCACAAACGCCTGCGCCATCGGCGAGTGCTGGTCCTTGCGTTGTACCAGCCACACCGCCGACACCGCCGCCGGATCAAGTAGCGGTCGATAGACCACCCCGTCGATACGTATACGCTGGTAGGACGCTGGCAATACCGAGACACCCAGCCCCGCCGCCACCAAACCGATGATGGTCATGGCTTCGCCGGCTTCCTGAGCGAAATGCGGGCTGAAGCCGGCGTCACGGGCCAGGTTCAGCAGTTGGGCGTAGAGGCCGCTGCCGTAGCTGCGGGGGAAAAACACGAACGGCTCCTGGGCCAAGGCCGAAAGAAACAGGCCTTCTTCGTTGCCCTGGGCCAGGGGATGTTTGGCGCTGAGCACGGCCACCAGCGGTTCGCGGCTGAGTTCGATTTCCGTCAAGGAGTCGGGCAACGGCAACGGTCGCATGATGCCCACCTCGATCACTTCGTCCACCAGCGCGTCGGCCACTTGGGTACTGCTCATTTCCCGCAGGTTCAGATGCACAGCCGGGAAGCGTTGGCGGAATGAAAAAATTGCCTGGGGGATGGTGGAGTTGAAAGGTGCCGAGGAGGTGAAGCCGATTTTCAGCTCGCCCAGTTCCCCCAGTTGGGCGCGCCGGGCGACGTCGGCGGCCTTGTCGACCTGGACCAATACCCGCCGCGCTTCTTCAAGGAACAACCGTCCGGCCTCGCTCAATTCGACCCGACGATTGGTGCGCTCGAACAGCCGTGCGCCAATCTCCTGCTCCAGCGCCTGGATCTGCTGGCTCAAGGGTGGCTGGGAGATGCCTAGGGCCAGCGCGGCACGGCCGAAATGCAGTTCTTCGGCAACCGCGATGAAGTAACGCAGGTGACGCAATTCCATGGGCAATCCAATAGGTCGCAAAACGTCTTAAACAGGTCGAACAATATATTGGATAGAATCATTAGCCGGCTATATGCTTTTTTCATTGCCTGCCTGGTCGTGCTCCTGCGAGGTCCACCGTGAAAACTGCTGTCGCTCCACTGGCCCATGAAATCCCGCCTCCCGCCGATAATGTTGCCGCCGAACGGAACGACATCTACATCGAAAAAGGCACCCCGCTGTTCATGCGTACGGTGATGGCGTTGTTCTGTGGCGGTTTCGCGACCTTCGCCCTGTTGTATTGCGTGCAGCCTATGATGCCGCTGCTGTCCGAAGAGTTTTCCATCAACGCCGCGCAGAGCAGCCTGATCTTGTCGGTGGCAACCGGCCTGCTCGCCATCGGCTTGCTGATCACAGGCCCGATTTCTGATCGCATCGGCCGCAAGTCGTTGATGGTCGCGGCGCTGTTTGCCGCGGCGCTGTGCACCATTGCCAGTGCGCTGATGCCAACCTGGCAAGGTGTACTGGTGCTGCGCGCCTTGGTCGGGCTGTCGTTGAGCGGCGTGGCGGCGGTCGCGATGACCTACCTGGGTGAAGAAATCCATCCCAGGCACATCGGCCTGGCGATGGGTTTGTACATTGCCGGCAATGCCATCGGCGGTATGAGCGGCCGTTTGATCGCCGGGGTGTTGATTGATTTCGTGAGCTGGCACACCGCGATGCTGGTGATCGGTGGCCTGGCGCTGATCGCGGCGGCGGTGTTCTGGAGGATTCTTCCCGAGTCACGCAATTTCCGTCCTCGCTCACTGCACCCGCGCAGCCTGCTGAACGGTTTCACCATGCACTTTCGCGACGCCGGGTTGCCGCTGCTGTTTCTTGAAGCCTTCGTATTGATGGGCGCGTTCGTGACGCTGTTCAACTACATCGGCTACCGCTTGCTGGCTGCGCCTTATCATTTGGATCAGGCCTCTGTCGGGTTGTTGGCGGTGGTGTACCTGTCGGGCATCTACAGCTCGGCCAAGGTCGGCGCATTGGCGGACAAACTCGGCCGACGCAAAATGCTCTGGGCAACCATCGCGCTGATGCTGGCCGGCCTCGTGCTGACCATGGCCACCCCGCTGTGGCTGGTAGTCCTGGGCATGCTGGTGTTCACCTTCGGTTTCTTCGGCGCCCACTCGGTCGCCAGCAGTTGGATCGGCCGCCGCGCCCTCAAGGCCAAGGGCCAGGCTTCGTCACTTTATCTGTTCAGCTATTACGCCGGCTCCAGCGTGGCGGGGACGGCCGGCGGCGTGGCCTGGCACCTGGGTGGGTGGAACGGTGTCGGCTTGTTTATCGGTGGTTTGTTGGTGGTCGCGTTGGGGGTGGCGGTGAAACTGGCGAAATTGCCGTTGTTACCGGGCAATGTGCAGGTTTAGCGATCGCGCCATCGGGAAAAAGCCTTTGAAAGTTTCACCCGTGCTTGGTGGTTCGTATTGCGGTTATTAAACAACGAGCACAGGCCTCTGAAGAGGCTGCGTTTTTTCCACACTGGATCGATAAATAACAGGCAATAAAAAGCCTGTCCGACGCGAGTCCGGACAGGCTGGGCAATCAGGTGCGATTATCAGTGATATTGCGCCGACAACTCATGGACAGCCCGCAGGAAAGCACCGGCGTGTTCCGGGTCGACTTCGGGAGTGATGCCATGGCCGAGGTTGAACACATGACCGCTGCCCTTGCCATAACTGGCGAGGATGCGCCCGACTTCGGTACGGATGGCTTCGGGTTTGGCGTAAAGCACCGTCGGATCCATGTTGCCTTGCAGAGCGACTTTGCTGCCGACACGCGCGCGGGCGTTGCCAATGTCGCAGGTCCAGTCCAGGCCCAGGGCGTCGGCACCGGCATCGGCAATGCTTTCCAGCCACAGACCGCCGTTCTTGGTGAACAGGATCACCGGTACTTTGCGACCTTCATGTTCGCGGATCAGGCCGCTGACGATCTTGCGCATGTAAGCCAGGGAAAACTCCTGGTACGCCGCCGCCGAGAGGTTGCCGCCCCATGTGTCGAAAATCTGTACCGCTTGCGCACCGGCCAGGATCTGCCCGTTGAGGTAAGACGTCACCGACTGGGCCAGCTTGTCCAGCAGCAGGTGCATGGCTTGCGGGTTGTCGTAGAGCATCGCCTTGGTCTTGCGGAAGTCTTTCGACGAGCCGCCTTCGACCATGTAGGTGGCCAGGGTCCAGGGGCTACCGGAGAAGCCGATCAGCGGCACGCGACCGTTGAGTTCTCGACGGATGGTGCTGACCGCGTCCATGACATAGCCCAGGTCCTTCTGCGGATCGGGAATCGGCAGGGCTTCGATGTCGGCCAGGGTGCTGACGACTTTCTTGAAGCGTGGGCCTTCGCCCGTCTCGAAATACAGACCCTGGCCCATGGCGTCGGGAATGGTGAGGATGTCGGAAAACAGAATCGCCGCGTCCAGCTGCGGGTAGCGATCCAGCGGCTGCATCGTGACTTCGCAGGCGAACTGGGGATTCATGCACAGGCTCATGAAGTCGCCGGCCTTGGCCCGACTGGCGCGGTATTCCGGCAGGTAGCGGCCGGCCTGACGCATCATCCACACTGGGGTGACGTCTACGGGTTGCTTGAGCAGGGCACGGAGGAAACGGTCGTTCTTCAGGGCAGTCATGTCGGCATCCGGAAAAAAAGTGCGGGCATTTTCTCAGAGCGCGACGCAAAAGGCACGGCAAGAGCCGTGCCTTTTATCTATCGGGGCAATTTGTCGCGGGGCAAAGCAGTGTTCGCAACACCACGAAAACAACTGTGAGGACAGTTTCTTGTGGGAGCAAGACTTGCCCGCGATGAAAACACCTCGGTCTCTTGGGGACCGAGGCGCCTGGATCGCGAGCAAGCTTTGCTCCCACAGAGCTCGCCCCATAGGTTTTTTGTGTGGCCTGATCAGACCTCCAGGTAATCCAGAATGCCTTCAGCGGCATTGCGGCCTTCGAAGATGGCCGTCACCACCAGGTCCGAACCACGGACCATGTCGCCGCCGGCGAAGATCTTCGGGTTGCTGGTCTGGTGTTTGTACTGGCCCTGTTCGGGGGCCACGACGCGGCCCTGGCTGTCGGTCTGGATGCTGAACTGTTCGAACCACGGCGCCGGACTTGGGCGGAAGCCGAAGGCGATGACCACGGCATCGGCCGGGATGATCTCTTCAGAACCCGGGATCGGCTCGGGGCTGCGACGACCGCGGGCATCCGGCTCACCGAGACGGGTCTCGACCACCTTCACGCCTTCGACCTTGTCCTCACCAACAATGGCGATGGGCTGACGGTTGTAGAGGAACTTCACGCCCTCTTCCTTGGCGTTCTTCACTTCTTTGCGTGAGCCGGGCATGTTGGCTTCGTCACGACGATAGGCGCAGGTCACCGACTTGGCGCCCTGGCGAATCGAAGTGCGGTTGCAGTCCATCGCCGTGTCACCGCCGCCCAGCACCACGACCTTCTTGCCTTTCATGTCGACGAAATCTTCCGGCGACTTTTCAAAGCCCAGGTTGCGGTTGACGTTGGCGATCAGGAAGTCCAGCGCGTCGTAGACGCCCGGCAGGTCCTCACCGGCAAAGCCGCCCTTCATGTAGGTGTAGGTGCCCATGCCCATGAATACTGCATCGTACTCTTCGAGCAGTTGCTCCATGGTCACGTCCGTGCCCACTTCGGTGTTCAGGCGAAACTCGATGCCCATGCCGGTGAAGACTTCGCGACGATTGCTCAGCACGGTCTTTTCCAGCTTGAACTCAGGGATGCCGAAGGTCAGCAGGCCGCCGATTTCCGGGTTCTTGTCGAACACCACCGGGGTCACGCCACCGCGCACCAGCACGTCGGCGCAGCCCAGGCCCGCCGGACCCGCACCGATGATGGCGACACGCTTGCCGGTCGGCTTGACCTTGGACATGTCCGGGCGCCAGCCCATGGCGAACGCGGTGTCGGTGATGTATTTCTCCACCGAACCGATGGTCACCGCACCAAAACCGTCGTTGAGGGTGCATGCACCTTCACACAGGCGATCCTGCGGGCACACCCGGCCGCAGACTTCCGGCAGGGTGTTGGTCTGGTGGGACAACTCGGCGGCCTGGAGGATGTTGCCCTCGGCCACCAGCTTCAGCCAGTTGGGAATGAAGTTGTGCACCGGGCACTTCCATTCGCAGTACGGGTTACCGCAGCCCAGGCAGCGGTGGGCCTGGTCGGCCGACTGCTGGGGTTTGAAAGGCTCGTAGATTTCCACGAACTCTTTCTTGCGTTGACGCAACAGTTTCTTCTTCGGATCCTTGCGCCCGACATCGATGAACTGGAAGTCATTACTCAGACGTTCAGCCATTGTTAAAACCTCATCAAACTCTTCAGGCGCATATCACTGCGGGTTGGCACGGGTGCTGGAAAGCAACGACTTCAGGTTGGCAGCCTTGGGCTTGACCAGCCAGAAACGGCGCAGATAGTCATCGAGGTTTTCGGCGAGTTCACGACCCCACTCGCTGTCGGTTTCCTCGACGTATTCGTCCAGCACGCGCTGCAGGTGACTGCGGTAGGCTTCCATCGCCTCGCCGCTGATCCGCTGGATTTCCACCAGTTCGTGATTGACTCGGTCAACGAAGGTGTTGTCCTGGTCGAGCACGTAGGCGAAACCGCCGGTCATCCCAGAGCCGAAGTTGTAACCGGTCTTGCCCAAGACACAGACGAAACCACCGGTCATGTACTCGCAGCAATGATCACCGGTGCCCTCCACCACAGTGTGGGCCCCGGAGTTACGCACGGCGAAACGCTCGCCCGCAGTGCCAGCGGCGAACAGCTTACCGCCGGTGGCGCCGTACAGGCAGGTGTTGCCGATGATGGCACTGTCCTGAGTCTTGTAGACACTGGCCTTGGGCGGAACGATGACCAGTTTGCCGCCGGTCATGCCCTTACCCACGTAGTCGTTGGCATCGCCTTCCAGGTACATATCCAGGCCACCGGCGTTCCAGACGCCGAAGCTCTGGCCTGCGGTGCCCTTGAAACGGAAGGTGACCGGCGCCTTGGCCATGCCCTGGTTGCCGTGCTTGCGAGCGATTTCGCCGGAGATCCGCGCGCCGATGGAACGGTCGCAGTTGCAGATATCCAGGTCGAACTCGGCACCACTGAGGTCGTTGATCGCCGAAGCGGCCATGACGACCATCTTCTCGGCCAGCTCGCCCTTGTCGAACGGCGGGTTGCGATCAACCTGGCAGAACTGTGGTTTGTCCGCCGGGATGAGATCGCTGCCCAGCAACGGCGTCAGGTCCAGGTGATGCTGCTTGGCGGTCTGGCCCTCGAGCACTTCCAGCAGGTCGGTACGACCGATCAGCTCTTCGAGCGAACGCACGCCCAGCTTCGCCAGCCACTCGCGGGTTTCCTCGGCCACGTAGGTGAAGAAGTTCACCACCATGTCGACGGTACCGATGTAGTGGTCCTTGCGCAGCTTTTCGTTCTGGGTCGCCACGCCGGTGGCACAGTTGTTCAGGTGGCAGATACGCAGGTATTTGCAACCCAGGGCGATCATCGGCGCGGTGCCGAAGCCGAAGCTCTCGGCGCCGAGGATGGCCGCCTTGATCACGTCCAGGCCGGTTTTCAGGCCGCCATCGGTCTGCACCCGGACCTTGCCGCGCAAGTCGTTGCCACGCAGGGTCTGGTGAGTTTCGGCCAGGCCCAGTTCCCACGGGGCGCCGGCGTATTTGATCGAGGTCAGCGGCGATGCGCCAGTGCCGCCGTCATAGCCGGAGATGGTGATCAGGTCGGCATAGGCCTTGGCCACACCGGCGGCGATGGTGCCAACGCCGGCTTCTGCCACCAGTTTCACCGAGACCAGCGCCTTCGGGTTCACCTGCTTGAGGTCGAAGATCAGTTGCGACAAGTCTTCGATCGAATAGATGTCGTGATGCGGCGGCGGCGAGATCAGGGTCACGCCGGGTACCGCGTAACGCAGTTTGGCGATCAGACCGTTGACCTTGCCGCCGGGCAGCTGGCCGCCTTCGCCGGGCTTGGCACCCTGGGCAACCTTGATCTGCAGCACTTCAGCGTTGACCAGGTACTCCGGCGTCACACCAAAGCGGCCGGTGGCAACCTGCTTGATCTTCGAACTCTTGATGGTGCCGTAGCGCGCCGGGTCTTCACCACCTTCGCCGGAGTTGGAACGCGCGCCAAGGCGGTTCATGGCTTCGGCCAGGGCTTCATGAGCTTCCGGGGACAAGGCACCCAAGGAAATACCGGCGGAATCGAAGCGCTTGAGCACCGATTCGAGCGGCTCGATTTCACTGATGTCCAGTGGCGTATCCAGGGTCTTGACCTTGAGCAGGTCGCGAATCATCGACACCGGACGATTGTCCACCAGCGAGGTGTATTCCTTGAACTTGCCGTAGTCGCCCTGCTGCACGGCGGCTTGCAAGGTGTTGACCACGTCCGGATTGTAGGCGTGATATTCGCCACCGTGGACGAACTTCAGCAGGCCGCCTTGCTGGATCGGCTTACGCGGGCTCCAGGCTTCGGCCGCCAGGGCTTTCTGTTCGGCTTCGATGTCGACGAAACGTGCACCCTTGATGCGGCTTGGCACGCCACGGAAGCTCAGTTCGCAGACTTCTTCGGACAGGCCGATGGCCTCGAACAATTGCGCACCGCGGTACGAAGCGATGGTCGAAATGCCCATCTTCGACAGAATCTTGAGCAGGCCCTTGGTGATGCCTTTGCGGTAGTTCTTGAACACCTCATAGAGGTCGCCCAGCACTTCACCGGTACGGATCAGGTCACCCAGCACTTCATAGGCCAGGAATGGATACACCGCCGAAGCACCGAAACCGATCAGCACCGCAAAGTGATGCGGATCGCGAGCGGTGGCGGTTTCCACCAGGATGTTGGAATCGCAGCGCAGGCCTTTTTCGGTCAGGCGATGGTGCACCGCACCAGTGGCCAGCGAGGCGTGGATCGGCAGCTTGCCCGGGGCGATGTGACGGTCGGTCAGCACGATCTGGGTGCGACCGGCGCGCGCGGCTTCTTCAGCCTGGTCGGCAACGTTGCGGATCGCCGCTTCGAGGCCGACGCTTTCGTCGTAGTTCAGGTCGATGACCTGGCGCGCAAAGCCCGGACGGTCGAGGTTGGTCAGCGAGCGCCACTTGGCCGGGGAAATGACCGGCGAGCTGAGGATCACACGCGAGGCATGTTCCGGCGACTCCTGGAAGATGTTGCGCTCGGCACCGAGGCAGATTTCCAAGGACATCACGATCGCTTCGCGCAGCGGGTCGATCGGCGGGTTGGTCACCTGGGCGAACTGCTGGCGGAAATAATCGTATGGCGTGCGCACGCGCTGCGAAAGCACGGCCATCGGCGTGTCGTCGCCCATGGAGCCGACCGCTTCGTAGCCCTGCTCACCCAGCGGACGCAGCACCTGGTCACGCTCTTCGAACGTCACCTGATACATCTTCATGTACTGCTTGAGTTGATCGACGTCGTAGAAAGCCGAACCGTGATCGTTGTCCTCCATGGTCGCCTGGATGCGCAGGGCGTTCTTGCGCAGCCATTGCTTGTACGGATGACGGGACTTGAGACGGTTGTCGATGGCGTCGGTGTCGAGGATCTGCCCGGTTTCAGTGTCCACGGCAAAAATCTGGCCCGGGCCCACGCGGCCCTTGGCGATGACGTCTTCGGGCTGGTAGTTCCAGACACCGATTTCCGAAGCCAGGGTGATGAAACCGTTGGTGGTGGTCACCCAGCGCGCCGGACGCAGACCGTTACGGTCCAGCAGGCACACGGCATAACGACCGTCGGTCATGACGATACCGGCCGGGCCGTCCCACGGTTCCATGTGCATGGAGTTGTATTCGTAGAACGCACGCAGGTCCGGGTCCATGGTCTCGACGTTCTGCCAGGCCGGCGGCACCAGCATGCGCACGCCACGGAACAGGTCGATGCCGCCGGTGACCATCAGCTCCAGCATGTTGTCCATGCTCGAGGAGTCCGAACCCACGCGGTTGACCAGCGGGCCGAGTTCTTCGAGATCCGGCATCAGGTCGTTGGCGAACTTGGTCCGACGGGCCACGGCCCAGTTACGGTTGCCGGTGATGGTGTTGATCTCGCCGTTGTGGGCGAGGAAGCGGAATGGCTGGGCCAGCGGCCATTTCGGCAGGGTGTTGGTGGAGAAGCGCTGGTGGAACACGCAGATCGCAGTTTTCAGGCGCTCGTCGCTCAGGTCCGGATAGAAGGCGGTGAGGTCCGCCGGCATCATCAGGCCTTTATAGATGATGGTTTTGTGGGAAAAACTGCAGATGTAGTGATCGGTGTCGGCCGCGTTGGCCACGGACGAACGACGGCGGGAGCTGAACAGCTTGATCGACATGTCCTGGTCGCTCAGGCCTTCGCCCGCGATGAACACTTGCTCGATCTGCGGCAGACGCTCAAGGGCCAGGCGCCCCAGAACGCTGGTGTTGATCGGCACCTTGCGCCAGCCGACCAATTGCAGGCCGGCGGCCAGGATCTCGCGATTCATGTTTTCGCGAGCCGCCTGGGCCTTCACCGGGTCCTGATTGAAGAACACCATGCCCACCGCGTACTGCTTGGGCAGGGTCACGCCAAACGTTTCCTGGGCAACGGCACGCAGGAACTCGTCAGGCTTTTGAATCAGCAAGCCACAACCGTCACCGGTCTTGCCGTCGGCGTTGATCCCACCACGGTGGGTCATGCAGGTCAGGGCCTCGATGGCCGTTTGTAAAAGGGTATGGCTGGGCTCGCCCTGCATATGAGCAATCAGGCCGAAACCGCAGTTATCCTTGAATTCATCTGGTTGGTACAGACCTGCTTTCATAGACACTTTCTCACCAGGCTGCCTCTTATCGAGGCAAATTTCTTTTCAATTCAGCCAGTTGCGTGCCGCGCTGAACGTACGCCAGCTTTGCGGGGGCAAAAGGGAGGTCATTGTACACACCGACACAAGGGCTCACAAATTTGACGACGAAACGTCGCAAATCCATGTCGCATTTGTGAAAGGTTTAAAGCCATACGCTGTGCTAGTCAAAACTTTTTTGGGTTCGACCGCTGCGACTCAAACGCTACTGTGACGCAGACACCACAAGGCGCGCGACCTGAAAGGTCGCTCGCCCTTGCGGAAATTTTGAGGTGCCGGGAGAGGCGACCTGGGTAAGGCCGCCGAATCTTCAGCGAGTTGCTGCCAGTTCCTGTTGGACGCTGGCGACAGTGCGAGGCCAAGGTTTACCAGCCTGAACCTTCGCTGGCAAGGCTTTGATGGCGGAAACGGCTGCATCACGGTTGGCGAAATTGCCGTAGGTGATGACATAAAGCGGTTTGCCGTTAAGCATTTTCTTGAAATAACGGTACTCGCCGCCCTGCTCCTTGACGAATTTTTGCGCAGACGCTTCGGAGCTGGTGCCGAGGATCTGTACCACGTAGCTGCCTGGAGCCTGACCGGCATACCAGCTACCGCCCGCGGCCTGGGTGGCCGGTTTGGCGGCCGGGGCTGGAGCAGGTTTGGCGGTGGCCACCTGTGCGGGGGCCGGTGCTGGCTTGGCGGCCGGAGCGGGCGCCGGGGTCGGCGTGGGTGACGGACCGGCCGGCACTCCCGTCGGTGGCGCGGTGGTGGTCACGGTTGGCGGCGTATCGCTGGTGTCATCGATCGGTGGTGCCGTACCGTCGTCGCCTTCGGTGATGCCGCCGGCGGCCTCAGCCAGGGGACTGCGCATGACCGGTTGCGACTGCCCGACCAGCGGCAGCGGCATCGGCTGGGTGTTACCGGCAAATTCCACCTCGGGAGCAGCGCCATTGGCTGGCGCTGCATCCTGGCCCAGGGGCAATTGGGCCTGTTCGTTGGCCGGCGCTCCCGTGGTCGGCGCCTTGCTGCGACCCGGCATCAGCCAGGCGGCGGCGATCGCGACCACGACAACGGCGGAAATCGCCAATACGTGTTTCTTCGGCATGTTGAACCCCATACTTGGACGCTTAACCGCTGAGCGGCTGGCAATCATGACTTCAATGAGCGCATCACGGGCCACCTGGTTAATATTTCCAGGCCAGCCGTCGGAGCTTTCGTGAATCTCAGAGATCTGATCCGCAGTGAAAAGTTCGATACCCCGACCGGCGCCTTCAAGGCGTTGGGCCAGATATTCACGGGTTTCTTCTTCGGTGTAGGGCGCCAGCTCAATGACGTGAAAGCGCTCTTGCTCAAGATTCAGTTGCTCCAGATCGGCGATCAGCGACGACTCGCCAAACAGGAAAACGTGGGGACGGCCTTCCGGCGCACCGGCAGCCAGGGCCAGCAAGGCTTCGAGGGCCGACTCGTCGAGTTGCTCGGCGTCGTCCACCAACAGGTAGACTTCCTGCCCGGTCAGTGCCAGTTGCACGATCTGATCCAGAATCGCACCGACTTCAGCCTGGGCGACATTCAGCGCCTGGGCCACCTGACGCAACACACCGGCCGCGTCACCGGCGCCGCGGGCCGATACCACCACGCTTTGCACCGACTGTTTGTTGGTGCTGGCCACCAGGGCCTGGCGCAGCAAGGTCTTGCCGCTGCCTTGAGGACCAGTGACCACCAGCAACAACTGGCTGTAACGCGCCAGGTGATGTAACTGGCCCAGGACCGGCTTGCGCTGGGCGGGGAAAAACTTGAAGCCTGGAACCCGTGGCGCGAAAGGGTCATGACTCAACTGGAAATGGCCGAGGAAAGCCTCGTCGGCATGCAAACTAGTCATCGGAATCTTATTAACCTTTAAGCTGAGCCAGGGCGCGATAATCCGCTCCCAGCGTGGCCTGTAGAACCTCTTTCGGATAATCGTCGGTCACCACAGCTTCGCCCATGCGGCGCAGCAGCACCAGACGCAGGCGACCGTCGATCACTTTTTTGTCGATTGCCATGTGTTCGAGAAAATCGGCTTCGCTCATTTCTTCGGGCGGGATTACCGGCAACCCGGCGCGCTGGAACAGAGCAATACCGCGATCGCGTTCCTGTTCACTGATCCAGCCCAAACGCGCGGACATCTCCAGGGCCATGACCGTACCCGCCGCAACCGCTTCGCCATGGAGCCAGACACCATAGCCCATGTGGGTTTCGATGGCGTGGCCAAAGGTGTGGCCAAGGTTGAGCGTGGCGCGCACGCCCGACTCGCGCTCATCGGCACCGACCACCGCAGCCTTGGCCGCACAGGAACGCTCGATGGCGTAGGTCAGGGCGACCTGATCCAGCGCACGCAGGCGGTCGACATTTTCTTCCAGCCAACCCAGGAACGGTTCGTCGCAGATCAGCCCGTACTTGATGACTTCCGCCAGCCCCGCAGACAGCTCACGGGCGGGCAATGTATTGAGGGTTGCGGTGTCGATCAGCACCACGTTGGGCTGGTAGAAAGCACCCACCATGTTTTTGCCCAGCGGATGGTTGATCCCGGTCTTGCCGCCCACCGACGAGTCCACCTGCGACAACAGGGTGGTGGGGATCTGGATGAAATCAACACCGCGCTGATAACAAGCGGCGGCGAAACCGGCCATGTCGCCGATCACGCCACCACCCAGGGCCACCACCGTGGTGCGGCGGTCATGCCGCGCGGTCAACAGGCCATCGAAAATAAGCTGCAGGGTTTCCCAATTCTTGAAGGCTTCGCCGTCGGGCAGCACCACGGAAATGACCGAGAAAGCCGACAGGCTGCGGGTCAGACGCTCCAGATACAAAGGTGCGACGGTTTCGTTGGAGATAATCGCCACTTGCCGTCCGGCGATATGCGGCGCCAGCAAGTCGGGCCGGTCCAGCAAACCTTCGCCAATGTGAATCGGGTAGCTGCGCTCGCCCAGGTCGACCTTAAGTGTCTGCATGTGTCCCCACAGTGAAGATGGAATCAGGCGTCCTGCCTGCAATTAACGAAAGTCCACGGTGCCTGTTGCGATGTCAATCGGTGGCTATCGGCCACGTCCCGGCGGGCCACGACGGGACGCCGAGGATAACGCATTTCCCGCGACGCATTAACGGGGCGGCAGTTGCTGCAGGCGATCAAGAATGTCCAGCACCACCATTCGCGGCGGCCGCTCGTCGGTTTCCACCACCAGATCAGCGATCTCCCGGTAGAGCGGATCACGCAGCTCCAGCAGGTCGCGCAAGGTCTTGGCCGGGTCGGCGGTGCGCAACAGCGGACGGTTACGATCCCGAGCGGTGCGACCGACTTGCTGTTCGACAGAAGCGTGCAGATAAACCACTCGTCCGCCGGCATGCAATGCCCGACGATTGGCCTCGCGCATCACCGCGCCGCCACCGGTGGCCAGCACCACACCGTCGAACGCGCACAGTTCGGCGATCATCGCCTGCTCGCGGTCACGAAAGCCGGGCTCGCCTTCCTTATCGAAGATCCATGGGATATTGGCGCCCGTGCGCAATTCAATTTCCTTGTCGGAATCTTTGAATGGCAGGCGCAGCTCTTTGGCCAGCAAACGGCCGATGGTGCTTTTTCCAGCGCCCATCGGCCCAACAAGAATCAAATTTCGCACAGAATCAACGACTCACAGCAATCGCCTGGTTATTCATGATACGCGGAGTGAGGAATACCAACAGCTCGGATTTTTTCTCCGAAACCACATCACGCCGGAAAAGGCGGCCAAGATACGGCACATCGCCAAGAAATGGCACCTTATCTACGACCTTGCTCTGAGTATTTGAGAAAACCCCGCCAATCACAATGGTCTCGCCGTCATTGACCAGCACCTTGGCGTTGACTTCGTTTTTCTTGATCGGCGGCACATCCTGCACCATGTTCAGGTAATCCGGCTCATCCTTGGTGACCTTGACCTCCATGATGATGCGGTTGTCCGGAGTGATCTGCGGGGTCACCTCCAGGGACAGCGAGGCCTCCTTGAACGACACCGAGGTAGCACCGCTGGAACTGGCTTCCTGATAGGGAATCTCCGTACCTTTGAGGATCTTTGCCGTCTCTTTGTCGGACGTCACCACCTTGGGCTGGGAGACGATTTCCCCGTTGCCGGTTTTCTCCATGGCCGTCAATTCCAGGTCCAGCAGTACATTGTCGGTGATGAAGGCGATGCCGATGCCGGATGTATTGCCCGACGCGCCCAGATCGACAAACGGCTGGTTGGTGCTGGTGCTGCCCGGCGTGCCGATGGTGGTGGAGTCGCCGGTGGTGACCCCGGAGGAATTCCAGTTGCCCTTGTTCTGTATCGACCCACCCCAGCGCACGCCCAGGCTCTTGTCGTAGTCGACGTTGGCCTCGACAATCCGCGCCTCGATCATGACCTGGCGCACCGGGATATCCAACTGCGCCACGATCCGGCGCAGCTCATCGAGCCGGTCCTGGGTCTGGTAGGCAATGATGTTGTTGGTTCGCTCATCAACGGTGATCGTACCGCGCTCATCGGCCTTGGCTTCGGCGCTGGTCACCGACTGGAACAGCTTGGCAATGTCCGCAGCCTTCGCATAGTTGACCTGCAAGAGCTCACGCCTTAGCGGCGCCAGGTCGGCAATCTGCTTCTGGGATTCGAGCTCCTGGCGCTCACGCGCCGCAATTTCGTCGGCAGGCGCCACCAGCAGCACATTGCCAACCTTGCGCTTGTCCAGCCCTTTGGTCTTGAGCACCAGGTCCAGCGCCTGGTCCCAGGGCACATTTTGCAAGCGCAGGGTAATGCCGCCCTGCACCGTGTCACTGGCCACCAGGTTAAGGTTGGTGAAATCGGCAATCAGTTGAAGGACCGAGCGCACCTCGATGTCCTGAAAGTTGAGGGACAACTTTTCACCGCTGTAGGCCGCGCGACCGGCATCGCGTTTCTGCAGGTCCTCGACAGTCATGGGCCGGACACTGACGGTCAGCTTGTTATCCGTCTGGTAGGTGGAGTAATCGAAAGTGCCGCTGGGTTCGATGCTGATGGTGGTCCGGTCGGCGCCCGCACTGGCGTTGACGAACTGCACCGGGGTGGCGAAATCCTTGACGTCCAGGCGCACTCGCAGCGGTTCGGGCAACTGGGTCTTGGCGAAGTTGAGGATGATCTTGCCCTCACGCTCCTGAATGTCAGGGGTGATGGAGGGGTCCGACAGATCGATCACCACGTTGCCTTCGCCCTGAGTGCCGCGCTGGAAATCAACCCCTCGAATGGCCTTGCCCGCCGGCGCACTGGCTCTGGCGGGCACAACACTGGGGGCTGGCGGGCGTGAAGCCTGGGAAGTGGCGCGGGGAGCCGCACCCTTGCCAACCACCACGAGCAGGGCGTTGCCCTCGACCCGCGCGGTATATGGCGCAAGCTGGGTAAGGCCGATGATCAAGCGGGTACGATCCCTAGCCTCGACCACCGTGGCGCTTCGTGCATTGCCAGCGCCAAGATCATGTCTCTTGTGGGCCAACTGGCTGGTTACCCCTGGCAGATCCAGGGCGATCCGGGCCGGTTGCTCGGTGGTATAGCCCCGGGGCGCAGGTGGCGGCCCGTCGAAGGTGAGCTTCAACTCGATACGGTCCCCGGGCAGCGCCGCGACATCCAGCGTTTTCAGATTGGCCGCATGAACCATCGGCGACAGCAGCGCTATCCATAGCGACATACCGAGGGTTGGAAAAATCCTGTTCATTGTTCGAGTTCCACTATTGAGTGCTCTTTCAGAGGAATGGTCCGTGGCCGTTCCAGCCAGGCGCCCTCGCCATCAGGAACGATTTCGAGCACATCGACCTGAGTGGCGCTGATGCCGACGATCCGCCCGTCGTTGCGTCCCAGATAGTCACCGACCTTGAGCCGGTGCACCCCGCCCGCACCGCGTAGCAGCGCGAAGGAGCCGCTGAGGTTGGAGATCGTCCCGACCATTTCAAACTGCTCGATGTTGAAGCCCTCCAGGTATTGCTTGACCCGGGCCGGGTCGGGCCGGACGTTGCGCGCGCCCTTCTGGCGGCCGGCCTGATCCACCCTGACCTGGCGTGAAAACGGGCTGCGCAGGTCGGCGGCGCTGTAAGTGAAGGTTTCGTAAGGCCTGAACGTCGGTGTTGGCTCGATCTTGCCGGGCGGGCGCAGACGAACTTCGTTCATGTAGGCGTCCAGGTCGCTGAAGCCGCTATCGTTGTTGCAGCCCGCCAGCGCGACCAGCCCTGCCAGCAGGAAAATGCGACAAGCCGGCTTCATGGCTGCACCTCCTGCTCGTTGTACCGGTAGGTCTTGGCCTGGATGCTCATGCGCAGTTTTTTCCCCGCGTCGGGCTCCATCGGGACGATGTCAAAATCGTGCAGCGTGACGATCCGTGGCAGCCCGGCAACGCCGCTGACGAAGGTTGCCAGGTCATGGTAGTCGCCGGTCACGGTGATCTGGATCGGCAGTTCGATGTAAAACGGCTGGGTGACCTCCGGTAACAGCTTGATCTCCTCGAATTCCAGGCCACTGCCCAGACCGGTTCGGGTGATGTCCTCCAGCAGGCCAGGCACTTCGGTGTCACTGGGCAATTGCCGCAACAGCACGCCGAAGGAGGCTTCCATCTGCTTCATCTGTTCGGTGTAGCGTTCCAGATTCGCGGCCATGTGAGCTTTGCCCGCAAACTGTGCCTTGAGGGTGTTTTCTTCCCCGCGCACTTGTTGCAGCTGGTTCTCCAGGTCACTCAAGGCAAAGTTATAGCCCAACCCCAATACCAGGATGACCAGCAGGATGCCGGTCAACCATTTGACCGGCATCGGCCAGGAGCCAATGTTGTTGGTGTCCAGCTCACTGATGTCGATCTTGCGCAGCGCTTCGAACCACTCTCCCGGCTTCATTGGACGTCCTCGACAACGGCCGGACGGGTCTGGCGAACCGTCAGCTGGAAGACGTTGGCCTGATCGAGCTGACCGGCCGTGGTGGCCTTGACTTCCGTCAGGCTGGGCGCATCGAACAGGTTCGAGGCGTCCAGGTTACGCATCAGGTCCGAGACCCGGTTGTTCGATTCCGCGGCGCCCTTGATCGAGAGCGTCTTGTCTTCCATCTTCACTTCGGTGAAATACACCCCGTCCGGCAGGGTTCGCGCCAGTTGATCGAAGATGCGCCCGCTCACCGGCCGGTTTCCCTGCAAGTCCTGGATGATGCGCATGCGCGCCAGCAGTTGCTGGCGGCGGGCCTTGAGTTCGCTGATCTGCTTGATGCGCTCGTCCAGCACGGCGATCTGCTCGCTGATGTGACTGTTGCGAGCCACTTGGTGGTCAATGGCGCTGTCCAGGTATCGGACCGCGATCAGCGTCAGCCCTACCGCCCCGACCAATGCGCCTAGCAATGCCAGCAAAAAGCGCTTGCGACGCTCCTCACGCAGCTCCTCTCGCCAGGGAAGAAGGTTGATCCGCGCCATCAGTCAAAGCTCCTGAGGGCCAGCCCGCAGGCAATCATCAAGGCCGGTGCATCACTGGCCAGGGCACCGGCATTGACCTTGCTACCCAGGGCCATGCTGGAAAACGGATTGGCCACCTGGGTCGGCGTGCCCAGGCGCTGTTCGATCAGCCGGTCCAGGCCCGCGACCGAGGCGGTGCCTCCGGCCAAGAGGATGTGGTCCACCGCACTGTACTGGCCCGACGCAAAGAAAAACTGCAAGGAACGCGATACCTGTTGCACCAGGGCCTCGCGAAAAGGTTGCAGGACTTCACCGAGGTAATCATCCGGCAGGCCACCCTGTTTCTTTGCCTGGCCGGCCTGCTCGGGCGACAGGCCGTAGCGGCGCTGGATTTCTTCGGTGAGCTGGCGACCACCGAACAATTGTTCACGGGTATAGATGATGCGCCCGTTATGCAGCACGCTCAGAGTGGTCATGGTGGCGCCGATGTCGATCACCGCTACCGTCAGCCGCTCCTGGGACGCGGCCAGTTGCGTGGCAAGCAGCCCAAAGGCGCGCTCCAGCGCGTAGGCCTCCACATCGACCACCTTGGCGGTCAACCCCGCGAGCGCCAGCGCGGCCTCGCGAACCTCGACATTCTCCTTGCGACAGGCGGCCAACAGCACCTCGACCCGCTCGGCGCTGCGCGGTGAAACGCCCAGGACTTCGAAGTCGATGGCCACCTCGTCCAGCGGATAAGGAATGTATTGATCGGCTTCGATCTTAAGCTGGTTTTCCATGTCGTCGTCGGAAAGTCCGGCGTCCATCTCGATGGTCTTGGTGATCACCGCCGACCCCGCTACAGCCACCGCCACGTTGCGCAAGGGTGTCCTGGCCTTGGCGAGCACCCGTGACAATGCCTGGCCCACGCCTTCGAGCTCGGCAATGTTTTTTTCGACCACGGCGTTGGCCGGCAACGGCTCGACCGCGTAGGACTCGACACGGTAGCGGTCACCCTGGCGGCTCAACTCGAGCAGCTTCACTGACGTGGAACTGATGTCTATCCCCAAAAGCGTATGGGCTTTTTTATTGAAGAGTCGTAGCACTACCAATTCCCTATGACTATCCGTGAGTTACGGACTCTCTAATATGCGTTGCGTTCAATCACTCCGGCCCGACGGACGTCCGGGTGGCGTTACCAACGGAAAAAAATGCTTATAATGCCCAGCGTTTTTTTTCGCTTTGTTGCAAGCACGGGTCCTTCCCTGCACCTGGCGCCTTTTCATTCTTTGCCTGGATATCCAAAAGCCTTGATTCGTCTGCTGAAATTTTTCGGATGGTCCATCGTCGCCGTTTTCTGCGGACTGCTCCTGGGTCTGAGCGGGGCGTTTCTTTACCTTAGTCCGGGATTGCCGTCCGTGGAGGCCCTGAGAAGTATTCAGTTGCAGATTCCCCTGCGGGTGTACAGCAGCGACGACAAGTTGATCGCAGAGTTTGGCGAAATGCGCCGCACACCGATCCGTTTCGCCGACATTCCCCCCAATTTCATCAATGCGTTACTAAGTGCTGAAGACGACAACTTCGCCAATCACTACGGCGTCGATCCGGGCAGCTTGATGCGGGCGGCGAGCCAGCTGATCAAAAGTGGCCACATCCAGTCCGGTGGCAGCACCATCACCATGCAGGTGGCGAAAAACTTCTTCCTGACCAGTGAGCGCAGCTTCTCGCGCAAGACCACCGAGATCCTCCTGGCCCTGCAAATCGAGCGACAGCTGACCAAGGACGAAATCCTGGAGCTGTACGTCAACAAGATCTACCTGGGCAACCGCGCCTACGGCATCGAGGCGGCGGCGCAGGTGTACTACGGCAAATCGATCCGAGATGTGAGCCTGGCGCAGATGGCGATGATCGCGGGCCTGCCCAAGGCACCGTCGCGCTTCAATCCGCTGGCCAACCCGGCGCGCAGCAAAGAGCGTCGTGACTGGATCCTGGGGCGCATGTACAAGCTGGGCAAGATCAGCGAGGCCGAATACACCGCCGCGGTCAACGAGCCTCTGAACGCCAGTTACCACGTGCCGACCCCTGAGGTGAACGCGCCGTACATCGCCGAAATGGCCCGTGCCGAGATGGTCGGGCGTTATGGCAGCGACGCCTACACCGAGGGTTTCCGCGTGGTCACCACGGTGCCGAGCAATCTGCAGGAGATGGCCAACACCGCCCTGCATGAAGGCCTGATCACCTACGATCAGCGCCACGGCTACCGTGGACCTGAATCGCGCCTGCCCGGCAAGACCAAAGAAGCCTGGGCCCAGGAGCTGACCAAGCAGCGCACCATCAGCAGCCTGGAACCGGCGATCGTCACGCAGGTGGACAAGGACGGCATCCTGGTGCTGACCCGCAATGGCGAGCTGGAAGAGCACGTGAGCTGGGACACCATGAAATGGGCGCGCCCATTCCTCAACACCAACAGCATGGGCGCCACCCCCCGACAGCCGTCGGACGTCGCCCAGGTGGGCGATCTGATCCGGGTACAGCGCCAGCCGGATAACACCCTCAAGTTCAGCCAGATCCCGGCGGCCCAGGGTGCACTGGTATCTCTCGACCCGCGGGACGGTGCCATTCGTTCGCTGGTGGGGGGCTTCGCCTTCGAGCAGAGCAATTACAATCGCGCGATGCAGGCCAAGCGCCAGCCGGGCTCAAGCTTCAAGCCGTTCGTGTACAGCGCGGCTCTGGATAACGGTTACACGGCCGCCAGCCTGGTGAACGACGCACCGATCGTGTTTGTCGACGAATACCTGGACAAGGTCTGGCGCCCGAAGAACGACACCAATACCTTCCTGGGCCCGATCCGCATGCGCGAAGCGCTGTACAAGTCGCGCAATCTGGTGTCGATCCGCTTGCTGCAGGCGCTGGGCGTGGACCGCACCATCGACTACATCAGCAAGTTCGGCTTCAACAAGCAGGACCTGCCGCGCAACCTGTCGCTGGCCCTGGGCACCGCAACCCTGACCCCGATGGAGATCGCCACGGGCTGGAGCACGTTCGCCAATGGCGGATACAAAATCACCCCATACCTCATCGACAAAATCGAAAGCCGCAACGGTGACACGCTGTTCCTCGCCAACCCGCCACGGGTGCCTTCAGGCGAGCAGGCCAGCGACGGCGTCGCCGCACCGGCCAGCGAGACGTTCACGGTAGAGGCGACACCGGGCGAAGCCACGACAGCGCCAGCCGTACCGCAAGCGCCGGTCATCGCTGAACGCATTATCGATGGCCGTACCACCTACATTCTCAACAGCATGCTGCAGGACGTGATCAAGCTTGGCACCGGCCGCCGCGCCCTGGCCCTGGGCCGTACCGACCTGGCCGGCAAGACCGGTACCACCAACGAATCCAAGGACGCCTGGTTCTCGGGCTATAACGGCGATTACGTCACCACCGTCTGGACCGGTTTCGACCAGCCCGAAAGCCTGGGTCGGCGCGAGTACGGGGGCACCGTGGCGCTGCCGATCTGGATGAGTTACATGGGCGCCGCCCTCAAGGACAAACCCCCACACACCCAACCGGAACCGGAAGGCATCCTCAGCCTGCGGGTCGACCCGGTCAGCGGCCGCGCAGCCACTCCAAGCACTCCAGGCGCCTACTTCGAACTGTTCAAGAGCGAAGACACCCCACCGTCGATCAACGAGCTGGACAACGGCATCGTGCCAGGCAGCCCACTGCCAGCGGACGAAGCGGCGCCAATCGATTTGTTCTGACCGCTGCGCCTAAAAAGCTCCGCCTTCGAAAGAAGTGCGGGGCTTTTTTCAGGCCCTCAAATTACACACATTCCTGTGGGAGTAGCGGTGCTCAGACAAAATCGGCAGGTACAAAAAAGCCCCGACTCAAAGAGAGCCGGGGCTTTTTATTGAACGCTACAACGGCTTAACCGTTGAACACATCATCCACGCTCTTGAGCGGGTAGTTCTTCGGATACGGCAGGGTTGCCACGCCGGTCTCGATCGCGGCCTTGGCCACGGCGTCGGAGATCAGGGTGATCAGGCGTGCGTCCATTGGTTTCGGAATGATGTACTCACGACCGAATTCCAGCTTGATGCCGCCGTAGGCATCGCACACTTCCTGAGGCACTGGCAGCTTGGCCAATTCGCGCAGGGCGTTGGCGGCCGCGACTTTCATCTCTTCGTTGATGCGCTTGGCGCGAACGTCCAGGGCACCGCGGAAAATGAACGGGAAGCCCAGTACGTTGTTGACCTGGTTCGGGTAGTCCGAACGGCCGGTGGCCATGATCACGTCGTTGCGGGTTGCGTGAGCCAGCTCTGGGGCGATTTCCGGATCCGGGTTCGAGCATGCAAACACGATCGGGTTCGGCGCCATGCGCAGCAGGTTTTCCGCGCTCAGCAGGTTCGGACCCGACAGACCAACGAATACGTCGGCACCGTCCAGCGCGTCGGCCAGGGAGCGCTTGTCGGTGGGGTGGGCAAACACAGCCTTGTACTGGTTCAGGTCGTCACGGCCGGAGTGGATCACACCGGTACGGTCAACCATGAAGATGTTTTCGATCTTGGCACCCATGCTCACCAGCAACTTCATGCAGGAGATGGCAGCAGCGCCGGCGCCCAGGCAGACGATCTTGGCTTGTGGCAGGGTTTTGCCAGCGATTTCCAGGGCATTGATCATGCCGGCCGCGGTTACGATCGCGGTGCCGTGCTGGTCATCGTGGAACACTGGAATGTCGCACTGCTCGATCAGGGCACGTTCGATCTCAAAGCACTCAGGTGCCTTGATGTCTTCCAGGTTGATGCCGCCGAAGGTAATGGAGATACGCTTGACGGTGTCGATGAAGGCTTGCGGGCTTTCGGAGTCGACTTCGATGTCGAACACGTCAATACCGGCGAAACGCTTGAACAAAACGCCCTTGCCTTCCATGACCGGCTTGGAGGCCAATGGGCCGAGGTTGCCCAGGCCGAGAATCGCGGTGCCGTCGGAAATGACTGCCACCAGGTTGCCCTTGCCGGTGTATTTGTAGGCCAGCTCAGGGTCGCGAGCGATTTCGCGTACTGGTTCGGCTACGCCGGGGCTGTAGGCCAGCGACAGATCGCGGGCAGTAGCGGTGGCCTTGGTGAGCTCGACACTCAGCTTCCCTGGACGAGGATTAGCGTGATATTCGAGAGCGGCAGTTTTCAGATCAGACATGTGGGCATTCCGCTTTTTACTGTGTTGGACAGACGGACCGCCGAGGATACGCGCCTCGCAAAGTCCCTACAAGACTGACCAGTCACCCCTGTCAAGCGCGCCGCCCTACGACTTTGGGCCAAGAGCCACAGAACACAAGGTCTGAGTGCATACAATGCCAGCGATAAATGTCTACAATTTTTTATCGAGACCCGCCGCTCAACATCCCTGGATCGGTCAACGGCAACAACCAGCGCGCGTGCCCCGGTTCAAGCCTGCCACGTCGCGAACGGTCGACCACCCAGCCACGCGCTTCGATACGCTTGCCTTTGAGGCGCTCAAGCGAGGCCATATCGAAGCGGCTCACCAGATTGGGGGCAACGCGCAATACAACCGGCCCCTCCAACTGGACCCAAATACCACCACGATTGCGCGTGACCCCGCTCACACGGCCGGTGAGTACGGCAAAGCCTGATGCCCTGATCTGTTGCGCCTGGAGCACAGGCGAACGCTTCCACACCCCGAGACCCGCTTCCCGCGCCTGACGTTCGGCAGCGCGCTGGCAGTGCGCCAGATCGACATTCGGCGCGACCACCACGTGAAACCCCAAGCCCTCGGCAAGCAACTGCGCTTCCAGATTCTGACCGTCGGCGTTGTAGACATGGGCCAACGTGCGACCGTAGCGATCTTTGCCTTCCTTGCCGGGTATCAATCCTACGCGCCCCTCACTGGCGCGCACCAACGTTTCAAGGCGTCGACGTGCAGCGACGGCGAACGGCTCGTCGGAACGCCCTTGCCGGCCCAGCTCAGGACTGTTTAGTCCGATCATGCGCACGCTGCGGCCATCTGCCAGGCGCAAGGTATCGCCATCCACCACTCGCTGGACCTGCACCTGGGCCAGGGCAGGTGGAACCGGGCAGAAAGCCTGGGCGCCGCTCAGCCAAATCGCGGACACAAAAAAGGCGCCCGCAAGGGACGCCTTCTTCATCAGTCTGGAGCAGTCGAGACGACCATCCAAAATGATTAGCCTCAGGCCTTTGGAGCTGCTTTGCCAAAAGCACCGAAACGATCGGCGAACTTCTGAACGCGGCCGCCGGTATCCAGAGTCTTTTGCTTACCGGTGTAGAACGGGTGGCATTCGTTGCAAACGTCGATCGACAGGGCTTTGCCGTAGGTCGAACGAGTTTCGAACTTATTGCCGCAGCTGCAGGTCACGGCAATTTCTGGGTATTCCGGATGGATATCGGTTTTCATGGTGTTTTCCTCAGGCTAGCGTGCCGCCACCCAACACTATTGTTGAATACCGCACGTAATTAGGCCGCGGATTCTACCAGACAACATCAATCACGCAAGCTATGACTTGTACCAACCGTCTGCTAGGCTCCCCGCCTCATGCGCAAGCTCTTCTGTGGGAGCGGGCTTGCTCGCGAAGGCGGTGTGTCAGGCACATCATTTCTGTCTGATACTCCGCCTTTGCGAGCAAGCCCGCTCCCACATTCAGCGCCAGCCTCACCAAATGCCTGTTTATTGAGATCCCCCGCGTGCCCGACGCCATCCTGCGCCTCGCCCTGCCCTCGCCTCTGCGTCGCCTGTTCGACTACCGCGCCCCGGCGGGAGTCCTGCGTGAGCAGTTGCATCCGGGCATGCGCCTGCGGGTGCCGTTCGGCCGGCGGGAGATGATCGGGATTCTGGTGGAGGTCGCCGACCACAGCGAAGTCCCGGCCGACAAGCTGAAGCCAGCCCTGGCCCTGCTCGACGCAACGCCGCCGCTGCCCGCCTCGCTGTTCAAGCTCTGTCTGTGGACCTCTCAGTACTATCAGCACAGCCTCGGCGACACCCTGAGCTGGGCGCTGCCGGTATTGTTGCGCCAGGGCGAACCGGCCGAGGCACGCCAGGAGCGGTTCTGGTCGGTAGCACCGGGCGCCTCGCTGGACGACCCGCGTATCGCCCGCGCCCCGCGTCAGCGTGAGGCCCTGGCGACCCTGGCCCAGCATCCCCACGGCGTGGCCCATCAGCTATTGAGCAAACTGATGCTCAGCAAGGACAGCCTGGACCTGCTGCTGGCCAAGGATCTGGTCCAGGTGGAAATCCGCAGGCACGCCCCAGGCGCTCGCCATGAACATTGGCTGGCCCAGCCGGAACTGCCGCTCAATGCCGAACAGCGGGCCGCTTGCGAGGCGATTCGCGCAGGTTTCGACAGCTATCACGCCTTTCTACTGGCCGGCGTCACCGGCAGCGGTAAGACCGAAGTCTATCTGCAACTGATCCGTCAGACCCTGGAAGCTGGCAAGCAGGCCCTGGTGCTGATTCCGGAAATCAACCTTGGGCCACAAACCCTGGCGCGCTTCGAACAACGCTTCAACGCGCGGATCGCCCTGGTGCATTCGGCGGTCAACGACCGTGAACGCCTGGAAGCCTGGCTCGCCGCCCGGGACGGTGAAGCCGACATCATCATCGGCACCCGCTCGGCTCTGTTCACACCGATGAAAAACCCCGGCCTGATCATCATCGACGAAGAACATGACGGCTCCTATAAACAGCAGGAAGGCCTGCGCTACCACGCCCGCGACCTGGCACTGGTGCGGGCACGCCAGGAAAACATCCCCATTGTTCTCGGTTCGGCCACGCCATCCCTGGAAAGCCTGCACAACGCCTACACCGGCCGCTACGGGCTCCTGCGCCTGAACGAACGGGCCGGCGGCGCCAAGCAGCCACGGTTCCTGCGCCTGGATGTAAAAAGTCGTCCGCTGGACAGCGGCATTTCCGGGCCGATGCAACAAGCCATCGGCCAGACCCTGGCCGCCGGGCAACAGGTCTTGGTGTTCCTCAACCGCCGGGGTTTCGCCCCGACCCTGCTGTGTCATGACTGCGGCTGGATGTCGGGGTGCGAGCGCTGCGACGCACGAATGACCGTGCATCAACGCCACGGCGAGCTGCGCTGCCATCACTGCGGCCACGCCGAGCGAGTGCCGAGGCATTGTCCACAATGCGGCAAAGTGGACCTGCGCCCGGTGGGGGCCGGCACCGAACGCGCCGAAGAACGGCTGGGCATCCTGTTTCCCGATTACCCGGTACTGCGGGTCGATCGCGACAGCACTTCGCGCAAGGACGCCATGAATCAGTTGTTCGCCACGATTCAGAAGGGCCAGCCATGCATCCTGGTGGGCACGCAGATGCTCGCCAAGGGGCATCACTTTCCCCGGGTCACGCTGGTGTCAATCCTTGATGCCGACGGCGGCCTGTTCTCCGGTGACTTCCGTGCCAGCGAGCGCATGGCGCAGTTGATCGTCCAAGTCGCAGGCCGGGCGGGACGCGCCGAAGAACCAGGCAAGGTGATTATCCAGACCCACCTGGCCGACCATCCGCTGCTGATACAACTGACCGAACAAGGCTACTTCGCCTTCGCCGAGCAAGCCTTGAGCGAACGTCGCGCTGCCGGCCTGCCGCCGTTTGCTCACCTGGCGTTGTTGCGGGCCGAAGCCCATAAGCCGGGGCAGGCCGAAGCGTTCCTTGACGAAGCCTGCAGCGAGGCCGAGCGTTTGCTAGGGCAACAGAACCTCACGGGCATCGAACTCTTGGGCCCGGTGCCGGCTCCGATGGAACGGCGGGCGGGGCGTTATAGGGCTCAACTTCTATTACAAGCCAATGCCCGGGCACCGTTGCATCGGCTATTAAGTGCCTGGCTGCTGGCGCTGGAGCAGATGCCCAGCGGACGAGCGGTGCGCTGGTCGCTGGATGTGGATCCGGTGGATTTGTACTGAATGAGCAGATCGCAAGCTTTGCCCCCTGTGGGAGCGGGCTTGCTCGCGAAGGCGGTGGATCAGTTTGCGATGATGTTGGCTGTGCCGCCGCTTTCGCGAGCAAGCCCGCTCCCACAAGGGGACCGAGTACATCCAGGCTACCAAGAATAGCCACCACATATCCCCACCCGACCCGCTACAGTTGGCAAGCTTGCCTTCGCCACGGATAATGCCCAGTTTTTCCACCAGCGCATCGAAGCGCCGCCGCGCCTGCGGTAAAGAGAAGACCATGAAAGACACCATTCGCCAGCTCATCCAGCAAGCCATCGCCCAACTCGTCACTGAAGGTGTGCTGCCAGAAGGCCTGTCGCCGGCGATTCAGGTCGAAAATACCCGTGACAAGACCCACGGCGACTTCGCCAGCAACATCGCGATGATGCTCGCCAAACCGGCCGGCATGAAACCGCGGGACCTGGCCGAAAAAATCATCGCCGCGCTTCCGGCCGACGAAAACGTCAGCAAGGCTGACATTGCCGGCCCAGGCTTCATCAATTTCTTCCAGAACACCCAGGCCCTGGCCTCACGCCTGGACGCGGCGCTGGCCGACGAACGCATCGGCGTGCGCAAGGCCGGCCCGTTGCAACGCACTGTGGTCGACCTTTCGGCCCCCAACCTTGCCAAGGAAATGCATGTCGGCCATCTGCGCTCGACCATCATTGGTGACGGCGTGGCCCGCGTACTGGAGTTTCTCGGCGACACGGTGATCCGCCAGAACCATGTCGGCGACTGGGGCACCCAGTTCGGCATGCTGATGGCCTATTTGCAGGAAAATCCAATCACCAGCGATGAGCTGTCGGACCTGGAGAACTTTTACCGGGCCGCCAAGCAACGCTTCGACGAATCGCCCGAATTTGCCGACCGCGCCCGTGGTCTGGTGGTCAAGCTGCAGGCCGGCGATACCGAGTGCCTGGCGCTGTGGAGCAAGTTCAAGGACATCTCCCTGTCCCACTGCCAGAAAATCTACGAGTTGCTGAACGTCAAACTGACCATGGCTGACGTGATGGGCGAAAGCGCCTACAACGATGACCTGATCAACGTGGTCAACGACCTCAAGGCCAAGGGCATGCTGGTGGAAAGCAACGGCGCCCAGTGCGTGTTCCTCGAGCAGTTCAAGACCGCTGACGGCGAGCCACTGCCAGTGATCATCGTCAAGGCGGACGGCGGCTACCTCTACGCCACCACCGACCTGGCGGCCGTGCGCTACCGCAACAGCGTGCTCAAGGCGGACCGGGTCCTGTACTTTGTCGACCAGCGTCAGGCCCTGCACTTCCAGCAAGTGTTCGAAGTGGCGCGCCTGGCCGGTTTCGTGAGCCATCCGATGGAGATGGAGCACATGGGCTTCGGCACCATGAACGGCGCCGACGGCCGCCCGTTCAAGACCCGCGACGGCGGCACGGTCAAACTCATCGACCTGCTGACCGAAGCCCAGGACCGCGCCTACACCCTGGTCAAGGGCAAGAACCCGGACCTGGCCGAAGACGAACTGCGCCAGATCGCCAAGGTCGTGGGCATCGACGCGGTGAAGTACGCCGACCTGTCCAAGCACCGCACCAGCGACTACAGCTTCAACTTCGACCTGATGCTCAATTTCGAGGGCAACACCGCGCCGTACCTGCTGTACGCCTACACTCGCGTGGCCGGGGTGTTCCGCAAGCTGGGCAAACGCTTCGATGAGGTGGAAGGCCAGATTGTGCTTCAAGCCCCTCACGAACAGGAGCTGGCAGCCAGACTCGCGCAGTTCGGTGAAGTGCTGAACAACGTCGCTGACAAAGGCACCCCACACACCCTGTGCGCGTACCTGTACGATGTGGCCGGTCTGTTCTCCAGCTTCTACGAGAACTGCCCGATCCTCAACGCCGAAACGCCAGAGCAAATGCAGAGCCGCCTGCGCCTCGCCGCACTGACCGGGCGCACCCTCAAGCAAGGCCTGGAACTGCTGGGCCTGGAAACGCTGGAGCGCATGTAAGTTGGCCGCCAAGAAAAAACCTGCACCCAAACGTGGCGCCAGTCGTTACCAGCCTCCAGCCAAACAGCCGATTCCGGGCTGGTTGTGGATGGCCATCGGCCTGACCGTTGGCGCTTTCATTGTGTTTCTGATGAAACTGGAACCGGGCCAGGGCGATGACGTCAAGCGCGTGCGCCAAGAGCAGCAGAAGGCCACGCGCATCGCCGAGGCCAACAAGACCCCGCCGAGCCCGACGCAACCGGTCAAGCCCAAATACGACTTCTATACCCTGCTGCCGGAATCGGAAGTCATCGTGCCGCCCGATGCCGTGCCGGAGAAGACCCTACCGACGCCGCAAGTGCCGCAGGTGCCCACCACACCGGTGACCCCGGCCGAAGCGGCGAAGATCGACACCGCCCGCGCCCAGGCTGCCCTGGCCGGCATCACGCCGCCACCGGCACCGCCGGTGCAGAAGGCCGCTCCGGTGACGAAGTTCTTCCTGCAGGCCGGCTCGTTCCGCAAGGAAGCCGACGCCGACAAGGTCCGGGCGCAGATCATTCTGCTGGGCCAGTCCGTGGCGGTGGAGTCCGGTACGGTGAAGGAAGAAACCTGGTATCGGGTGCTGGTCGGTCCATTCAGCAACCGCGAAGAACTGACAAAGGCCCAAAAGCAACTGGCCGGCAGCGGTTTCAGCAACCTGTTGTTACAACAGCGCCAGAGCCGCTGAAGCAGGTGAACGCAGCCCTGTGGCGAGGGAATTTATCCCCGCTGGGCTGCGCAGCAACCCCTAAAGGCTTGATGCGATAGACCTGCCATACCGCGTCGCAGATCTTAGGGGCGCTGCGCGCCCCAGCGGGGATAAATCCCCTCGCCACAGGGGCCATGATCTGCCCTCAAAGCAAAACAAGCCACTCATCCCCTCTCCCACCCCACGGTTGAAAAAACCCACGCCACCCCCATATGAGTTCCATCCGGGCATTTTCGCCCCGCTGCGTGGAGACTCTTCCCTTGACCACCATCGTTTCAGTCCGCCGTCATGGCAAAGTCGTCATGGGCGGCGACGGCCAGGTTTCACTAGGCAATACCGTGATGAAAGGCAACGCGAAGAAAGTCCGCCGCCTGTACCACGGCCAGGTCATCGCCGGCTTCGCCGGGGCCACTGCCGATGCTTTCACCCTGTTCGAACGTTTCGAAGGCCAGCTTGAGAAACATCAGGGCCATCTGGTACGTGCTGCCGTGGAGCTGGCCAAGGAATGGCGCACCGACCGCTCCCTGAGCCGCCTCGAAGCCATGCTCGCGGTCGCCAACAAGGACGCCTCGCTGATCATCACCGGCAACGGTGACGTCGTTGAACCCGAGGATGGCCTGATCGCCATGGGCTCCGGCGGTGCCTACGCCCAGGCCGCAGCCAGTGCCCTGTTGAAAAAGACCGATCTGTCGGCCCGCGAAATCGTCGAGACAGCGCTGGGCATCGCCGGCGACATCTGCGTCTTCACCAACCACACCCAGACCATTGAGGAGCAGGATCTCGCGGAATAAGCCATCTGCTCATTCTTGCTTGAGAACCGCCAAATACTATGTCCATGACTCCCCGCGAAATCGTCCACGAACTCAACCGCCATATCATCGGCCAGGACGATGCCAAGCGCGCCGTCGCCATCGCCCTGCGTAACCGCTGGCGCCGGATGCAGCTGCCTGAAGAGCTGCGCGTTGAAGTGACCCCCAAGAACATCCTGATGATCGGCCCGACCGGTGTCGGTAAAACCGAGATCGCCCGTCGCCTGGCCAAACTCGCCAACGCGCCGTTCATCAAGGTCGAAGCCACCAAGTTCACCGAAGTCGGTTATGTCGGTCGCGACGTCGAATCGATCATCCGCGACCTGGCCGATGCCGCCATCAAGCTGCTGCGCGAACAGGAAATCACCAAGGTCCGCCACCGTGCCGAAGATGCCGCCGAAGAGCGCATCCTCGATGCACTGCTGCCGCCGGCGCGCATGGGCTTCAACGCCGAGTCCGCGGCGACCCAGGATTCCAACACCCGCCAGCTGTTCCGCAAGCGCCTGCGCGAAGGCCAACTGGACGACAAGGAAATCGAGATCGAGGTGGCCGAAATGGCCGGCGTCGACATCTCCGCGCCGCCGGGCATGGAGGAAATGACCAATCAATTGCAAAGCCTGTTCGCCAACATGGGCAAGGGCAAGCGCAAGAACCGCAAGCTCAAGGTCAAGGAAGCGCTGAAACTGGTTCGCGATGAAGAAGCCAGTCGCCTGGTCAACGAAGAAGAATTGAAAGCCAAGGCCCTGGAGGCCGTCGAGCAGCACGGCATCGTGTTCATCGACGAAATCGACAAGGTCGCCAAGCGCGGCAATGTCGGCGGTGCCGATGTGTCCCGCGAAGGCGTGCAACGCGACCTGCTGCCGCTGATCGAAGGCTGCACGGTCAACACCAAGCTGGGCATGGTCAAGACCGACCACATCCTGTTCATCGCCTCCGGTGCGTTCCACCTGAGCAAACCCAGTGACCTGGTGCCCGAGCTGCAGGGTCGCCTGCCG
Source organism: Pseudomonas hefeiensis (assembly GCF_030687835.1). Lineage (NCBI taxonomy): Bacteria > Pseudomonadati > Pseudomonadota > Gammaproteobacteria > Pseudomonadales > Pseudomonadaceae > Pseudomonas > Pseudomonas hefeiensis. The sequence continues at coordinate 505,517 of NZ_CP117449.1, read as the reverse complement.
ATCCGTGTCGAGCTCAAGGCACTGACGCCGGAAGACTTCGAACGCATCCTGAGTGAGCCCCATGCGTCCCTGACCGAACAGTATTGTGCCCTGCTCAAGACTGAAGGCCTGAACATCGAGTTCGCACCGGAAGGCATCAAACGTCTGGCGCAGATCGCCTGGCAGGTCAACGAGAAGACCGAGAACATCGGCGCCCGTCGCCTGCACACGCTGCTCGAACGCCTGCTCGAAGAAGTCTCGTTCAGCGCCGGCGACCTGGCCAGCGCTCACGACGAAGCACCGATCATCATCGATGCCGAGTACGTCAACAGCCACCTGGGTGAATTGGCAGAGAACGAAGACCTGTCGCGGTATATCCTGTAAGTAGCAATTACAGGCGAACGCAGACCTGTGGGAGCGGGCTGTGTGGGAGCAAAGCTTGCTCGCGATCCAGGCGCTGCGGTCCTCAAGAGACCGCGGCGTTTTCATCGCGGGCAAGCCTTGCTCCCACACAGCCCGCTCCCACATTCGACGGTGTCGCTTTATCGATCAAGGCGTCCTTCAGAGACGGATCCCAAGCCATGACCAAACTCCCCAGCGCCATCAACCTGCACAAAGCCTCCAAGACCCTGACGCTCAAATACGCACCGGACGAGGAGTATCACCTGCCCGCCGAATTCTTGCGGGTGCACTCGCCTTCCGCCGAGGTCCAGGGCCACGGCAAACCGATCCTGCAATACGGAAAAATCGGCGTCGGCCTGACCAAGGTCGAGCCGGCCGGCCAGTACGCACTGAAACTGACCTTCGACGACGGCCACGACAGCGGATTGTTCACCTGGGACTACCTGTACCAGTTGGCGGTACGCCAAGAGGACCTGTGGAACGACTATCTTGCCGAACTCAAGGCGGCCGGAAAAACCCGCGACCCGAACGAGTCAGTCGTCAAGCTGATGCTCTAACTCAAGGGCTGGCGCTTTAGGGCGAATTTTCTAAACTCATCTGCTTGAATGCCCCCGCGGCAACGTCAATGACTGGCCTGCTTGCGAAAAAAATTAAACTCGGGTAACCAATGGAGCTGGCAAGTTCCCTGCAGTGGAATCGGCGAATTCCTTGCACACGTTTCCTCATTGCCTCGATGCGGAATTAACGGTCACCCGAGCAGCGTACCTGGTATTGGCTGTGGGCTTTCTGGCATGGCCCAGGTACTCGTCTGAAGGACAATGGAGCGTCGTAGATGAGCAACAAGAACAACGATGACCTGAAGTACCAGGCCTCGGAAAATACCCTGGGGTTGAATCCTGTCGTCGGCTTGCGCAGAAAAGATCTGCTGGCCTCTGCCCGAATGGTGCTGACCCAGGCCATCAAACAACCGTTGCACAGCGTCAAGCACGTCGCCCATTTCGGCGTCGAACTCAAGAACGTCCTGTTCGGCAGATCCGAACTGCAACCTGCGGGCGATGACCGTCGCTTCAACGACCCGGCCTGGAGCCAGAACCCGCTCTACAAACGCTATCTGCAAACCTACCTGGCGTGGCGCAAGGAGCTGCACGCCTGGATCGACGACAGCAGCCTTTCGCCCCAGGACATCAGCCGCGGTCACTTCGTGATCAACCTGATGACCGAAGCCATGGCCCCGACCAATTCGGCAGCCAACCCGGCGGCGGTCAAACGCTTCTTCGAAACCGGCGGCAAGAGCCTGCTGGACGGCCTTTCGCACCTGGCCAAGGACCTGGTAAACAACGGCGGGATGCCGAGCCAGGTCGACATGGGCGCATTCGAAGTCGGCAAGAGCCTGGGCGTGACGGAAGGCGCCGTGGTGTTTCGCAACGACGTGCTGGAGTTGATCCAGTACCGGCCCATCACCGAACAGGTCCATGAGCGCCCACTGCTGGTGGTACCGCCGCAGATCAACAAGTTCTATGTCTTCGACCTGAGCCCGGACAAGAGCCTGGCGCGCTTCTGCCTGCGCAGCAACGTGCAGACGTTCATTGTCAGCTGGCGCAACCCCACCAAGGAGCAGCGCGAGTGGGGCCTGTCGACGTATATCGAAGCGCTCAAGGAAGCGGTGGACGTGGTCACGGCCATCACCGGCAGCAAGGATGTGAACATGCTCGGTGCCTGCTCGGGCGGCATCACCTGCACCGCGCTACTGGGGCACTACGCCGCCCTGGGCGAGAAGAAGGTCAACGCCCTGACCTTGCTGGTGAGCGTGCTCGACACCACCCTGGACACCGACGTGGCGCTGTTCGTCGACGAGCAGACCCTGGAAGCGGCCAAGCGTCACTCCTATCAGGCCGGCGTGCTCGAAGGTCGCGACATGGCCAAGGTCTTCGCCTGGATGCGTCCCAACGACCTGATCTGGAACTACTGGGTCAACAACTATCTGCTGGGCAACGAACCGCCGGTGTTCGACATCCTGTTCTGGAACAACGACACCACCCGGCTGCCGGCGGCGTTCCATGGCGACCTCATCGAGATGTTCAAGAACAACCCGCTGATCCGGCCCAATGCACTGGAAGTGTGCGGTACACCGATCGACCTCAAGCAGGTCACCGCCGACATCTTCTCCCTCGCCGGCACCAACGACCACATCACCCCGTGGAAGTCCTGCTACAAGTCCGCGCAACTGTTTGGCGGCAAGGTGGAGTTCGTGTTGTCGAGCAGCGGTCACATCCAAAGCATCCTCAACCCACCGGGCAACCCCAAGTCGCGCTACATGACCAGCGAGGACATGCCGACCAAGGCCGAGGACTGGCAGGAGAACTCCACCAAACACACCGACTCCTGGTGGCTGCATTGGCAGGCGTGGCAGGCAGAGCGCTCGGGGAAACTGAAGAAGGCCCCCACGGTGTTGGGCAACAAGACTTATCCAGCGGGAGAAGCGGCGCCCGGCACTTATGTGCATGAGCGGTAACTGATGCAACTCGTCTGCTGTGGTCGTGAGGTTGCTCACGAAAGCACGTCAACAGCCGACATTAATTGTTGAATGCAAGGCCGTCTTCGCGAGCAAGCCCGCTCCCACATTGGTTTTGCTGCGAACATGAGTTTGGAGTTCGCAGCCGATCAAGTGTGGGAGCGGGCTTGCTCGCGAAGGCCGCGACTCGGTCCGACAGACCGAACACAGGTAAACCGAGACATGACCCACAGGGCTTGAAGCATGCCGCAACCGTACATCTTCCGTACCGTCGATCTGGATGGCCAGACCTTGCGCACCGCGGTACGTCCCGGCAAGCCTCATTTGACGCCCCTGCTGATTTTCAACGGCATCGGCGCCAACCTTGAGCTGGTGTTCCCGTTCATCCAGGCCCTGGACCCGGACCTGGAAGTCATCGCCTTTGACGTGCCCGGCGTTGGCGGCTCGTCGACGCCCAGCCGGCCCTATCGCTTTCCCGGCCTGGCAAAACTCACCGCGCGGATGCTCGATTACCTCGATTACGGGCAGGTCAACGTGATCGGCGTGTCCTGGGGCGGCGCCCTGGCCCAGCAATTTGCCCATGACTACCCTGAGCGCTGCAAAAAGCTGGTGCTGGCGGCCACCGCCGCTGGCGCGGTGATGGTGCCGGGCAAACCGAAAGTGCTGTGGATGATGGCAAGTCCTCGACGCTATGTGCAGCCGTCCCACGTTATGCGCATCGCCCCACTGATCTACGGCGGCTCGTTCCGCCGTGACCCAAGCCTGGCGGCCAGTCACGCGGCCAAGGTTCGTTCGGCCGGCAAGCTGGGTTATTACTGGCAACTGTTCGCCGGCCTGGGCTGGACCAGCATCCACTGGCTGCACAAGATCCACCAGCCGACCCTGGTGCTGGCCGGCGACGACGATCCGCTGATCCCGTTGATCAACATGCGCATGCTGGCCTGGCGCATCCCCAACGCCCAACTGCACATCATCGACGACGGTCATCTGTTCCTGATTACCCGGGCCGAGGCTGTGGCGCCGATCATCATGAAGTTTCTGGAGGAAGAACGTCAGCGCGCGGTCATGCACCCGCATCCCGCGCCGCTGGGTGGCGGCTGACACCGCCCAAAAGCGCCTGGCAGGACGCCGGATCGCGCAACTACCCGAAACAGCGACTATGTTGTCTGGTTCGGTGTGTTTGTTTTTAGCCTGATGACGAAGGAGTTGACTCATGCGCGACAAACCGGCGAAGGGTTCCATGCCCGCCCCTGCCAACTTCATCAATGCACAAAGTGCGGTCACCGGCCTGCGGGGCAGGGACCTGCTTTCCACCCTGCGCAGCGTTGCCGCACACAGCTTGCGCAACCCGCTGCACAGCGCCCGGCATGCGTTGAAGCTGGGCAACCAGTTGGGCCGCGTGCTGCTAGGGGAAACCCTGCACCCGACCAACCCCAACGACAAGCGCTTCGCCGATCCCACCTGGGAGCTGAATCCGTTCTATCGTCGTAGCCTGCAGGCCTACCTGAGCTGGCAGAAACAGATGAAGAGCTGGATCGACGAATGCGACATGAGCCCCGATGACCGTGCCCGGGCTCACTTCGCTTTCGCCCTGCTCAATGATGCCGTATCGCCTTCCAACACCCTGCTCAACCCGCTGGCGGTCAAGGAGCTGTTCAACTCCGGCGGTACCAGCCTGATTCGTGGCATCAGCCACCTGGTGGACGACCTGCTGCACAACGACGGGCTGCCGAGGCAAGTCACGCCCCATGCCTTCGAAGTCGGCAAGACCCTGGCGACCACATCGGGGGCGGTGGTGTTTCGCAACGAAATGCTCGAGCTGATCCAGTACAAGTCCATGAGCGAAAAGCAATACGCCAAGCCGTTGCTGATCGTGCCGCCGCAGATCAACAAGTTCTACATCTTCGACCTGAGCCCTTCCAACAGCTTCGTCCAGTACGCCCTGAAAAACGGTTTGCAGGTGTTCATCATCAGTTGGCGTAACCCCGATGTACGTCACCGCGAATGGGGCCTGTCCAGCTATGTCGAGGCGACGGAAGAGGCCATGAATGTCTGCCGGGCGATCACCGGTGCCCGCGAGGTCAACCTGATGGGGGCCTGCGCTGGCGGCATGACCATCGCCGCCCTGCAAGGCCATCTGCAAGCCAAGCGCCAACTGCGCCGGGTCGCCAGCGCCACTTACCTGGTGAGCCTGCTGGACAGCCAGATGGAGAGCCCGGCCACGCTGTTCACTGACGAGCAGACCCTTGAGGCCGCCAAGCGCCGTTCCTACCAGAAAGGCATCCTCGATGGCCGCGACATGGCCCGGGTGTTTGCCTGGATGCGCCCCAATGACCTGATCTGGACTTATTTCATCAATAACTACCTGCTGGGCAAGGAGCCGCCGGCGTTCGACATCCTCTACTGGAACAACGACTGCACCCGACTGCCGGCGGCCTACCATGGCGATCTGTTGGACTTTTTCAAGCACAACCCCCTGACCCAACCCGGCGGCCTGGAAGTGTGCGGCACACCAATCGACCTGCGCAAAGTGACGGTGGACAGCTTCAGCGTGGCGGGCATCAATGACCACATCACGCCATGGGATGCGGTTTATCGTTCCACGTTGCTGCTGGGTGGCGAACGACGCTTCGTGCTGTCCAACAGCGGCCACGTCCAGAGCATCCTCAACCCGCCGGGCAACCCCAAGGCCAATTACGTCGAAAACCCGAAACTGAGCAGCGACCCGCGAGCCTGGTATTACGATGCCAAGCATGTCGAAGGCAGTTGGTGGGCCCAGTGGCTGGGTTGGGTCCAGGAGCGCTCCGGCGCCCAGCGCGAAACACAGATGACCCTGGGCAACGCGAACTACCCGCCCCTGGAGGCGGCGCCGGGGACCTATGTGCGCGTGCGCTAGGGGCTCACTCCACGGCCAGGCACTGGCCCGTGGCACGATTTCCATCACTAAGAAGACCGGATGAAAACCCGCGACCGCATTCTTGAATGCGCCCTGCAGTTGTTCAATGAGAAGGGCGAACCGAACGTTTCCACCATGGAAGTCGCCAACGAAATAGGCATCAGCCCAGGCAACCTCTATTACCACTTTCATGGCAAGGAGCCCCTCATCCTCGGTTTGTTCGAGCGTTTCCAGGGCGAGCTGGCACCGCTGCTGGACCCACCGGCAGATGTACAACTGGCGCCGGAGGACTATTGGCTGTTCCTGCACCTGATCGTCGAACGCCTGGCTCAATACCGTTTTCTGTTCCAGGACCTGTCGAACCTGGCCGGACGCCTGCCGAAACTGGCCAAGGGCATCCGCCAGTTGCTCAACGCCCTGAAACGCACCCTGGCCTCGCTGTTGGCGCAACTCAAGGCCCAGGGGATGCTGGTCAGCGACACCCAGGCATTGGGGCAACTGGTGGAACAGATCACCATGACCCTGCTGTTCTCGCTGGACTATCAGCGCATCCTCGACCGCGAGGGTGAGGTTCGACTGGTGGTCTATCAGGTCATGATGCTGGTGGCCCCACACCTGCCACCCGCGACCAAGGTGGCGACCGAACGATTGGCTCTGCGATACCTGGAAGAGCACGACTAACGACCAGCAGTGGAAGATCCATTGTGGGAGCGAGCCTGCTCGCGATGACGGCCGCACATCCAATATCAATGTGGCTGACACACCGTTATTCGCGAGCAGGCTCGCTCCCACATTGTTTTCTGGATGATTTCAATATTTGCATCACCACCACCCCCCTGTGGGAGCGGGTTTGCTCGCGAAAGCGGTGGATCAGCCAACATCAATATTGAATGAACGACTGCTTTCGCGAGCAAGCCCGCTCCCACAGGTTGGATCTGCGGTGCATTCAAATGCCCATGCACACAAAAACGCCCGACCTCCACAGGCCGGGCGTTTTTGCAGGTCCTCCAAAATCAGGACTGGGGGGTAGGCGTCGTTGAAACCGGCGCTGGGGTTGGAGTGGCAGCCGGCGTCGGAGCCGACGCGGAGTTCGCCGGGCTCGTCGGGGTAGCCGGTTTGGCGGCCGCGGTCGGCGCCTTCGGTGCAGCTGCTTTTGGCGCGGCCGGCTTTTTCACGGCCGGTTTTTTCGCCGCAGCAGGTTTGGCCGCCGCTTTTGCTGCAGGCTTGGCGGCTGGTTTCGCTGCCGGTTTGGCCGCCGCGGTTTTAGCAGCGGGTTTGGCGGCAGGCTTGGCTGCCGCTTTGGCCGCAGGCTTGGCCGCTACCGGTTTGGCTGCCGTCTTGGCGGCAGGTTTAGCCGCTGCGGTTTTCGCCGCCGGTTTGGCCGCTGCTTTTGCCGCAGGTTTAGCGACGGTTTTCGCCGCGGCCTTGACCAATGGTTTGGCGGCCGGCTTGGTGGCAGGCTTGGTGGCAGGCTTGGCTGCCGCAGTCTTGGCTGCCACTGGCGCGACCTTGGCGCCGGTGAGTTTTTCGATCTGCTTGGTCAGGGTATCGACCTTGCTGTGCAGCGCCTTGACTTCATTGCGGCTCGGCACGCCCAGACGTGAGATCGCGCTGTTCAGGCGCTTGTCGAAAGCCCCTTCCAGTTCGTCCCATTTGCCCATCGCCCGATCCTTCACGCCGCCCATTCGCGACTTGGCGGACTCGGCAGAGCCCTTGGCGGCATCGACCTGTTTGCCGACCGCCGTCTTGGTGAGTTTTTCGGCCTTCTCGCCGTCCTTAACCAGGGACTCGAAGAGTTTGCTGCCGTCAGTGTCGATCTTCGAGTACACGCCTAAACCAGCAAGCCAGATTTTGCGGGAATACTTTTCAATCTTCCCGGCCCACGAGCTGCCTTCTTTTTCGGTAATTTTTTTGCCAGCCATCCCGTTCTCCTTAATGTTTACGCGCGACACGTTCGAGCAATGCCGTCAGCTCATCGAGCTTAGCAGAGAGTGTCTCAACGTCATGTTTAGACGGAATGCCGATACGATTCAAGGCACTTGCAACACGGGCGTCGAAGACCTTCTCGACTTTGTCGAGCTGTACTTCAACCCGGGCCTTGAATGTATTGACGTCGGTCTTGGCTTCAATCAGTTCGCTGTTGGCCGCTTCAAGTTTTCCGGCAATGTTCTTTTTACCTTTGGTTTCAACAACTTCACCGGCTTTTACCAGTTCCTGGAAGTACTCGCTGCCTTCCTGACCGACCTTGGTGTAGGCGCCCAGGCCAGCCAGCCAGATTTTGCGCGCGTAGGTTTTCACGTCGCTGAGCGTGGAAGATTCAACGTCGGTTTTTTTCTTCAAAATAACTTTGGCCATGGTGCACCTCACTCGATAACAGGTTTGAGGAACTGCCCGTACACGGTCGGGCTCAGGCACAAAGTAGTGACAATAATTAGAAACGGCACCCTAACAACTGACACAAAACCTGAGGGCGATGACTTCCCTGTGGGAGCGAGCCTGCTCGCGATAGCGATGGACCAGCAACATTGATGTTGAATGACACACTGCAATCGCGAGCAGGCTCGCTCCCACATTTGGATCGTGGTGAACTTCAGCTCTGTACCCACCCCCAATCAATCAAACCAACGCTTTATCCAAAGCTTTTTCAATTTCCGTCTTGATCGTGCCACTCATGGCCGACATCAACATGCCCAGTTCGACATCGACACGGATCGAGTCCTCGCCCACATGCACCTCGCCGTTGACCCCGGAGCGCTTGAGCTTCAGCGTGTCGCCCGACCACTGCGGCGCCAGGCCGTAGCTGTCGGACAGTTTTTGCGCCAACTGGTCGGCTTTTGCGCGGGCCGCTTCCTTGCCCAGGCCATGGGCACGCTCAACTGTTATACGGGCCATCTGATGACTCCTTTTTATCGGGACTTGCCTGTACGTTTCTGACCCTGGCTGCGTCAAAACGTCCCGGCGGTCGCCCATCTTACCTTCAGGCTTGCCAAGACAAAGCCCTCCACCGGGATTAGAATGTCCCGCATTCTTTTTTGGTGACAGCGATATGACTGATCAGCGCAAAGGCAGCGATGCCGAACCCACCACTCACTTCGGCTTCAAGAACGTGCCGGAAAGCCAGAAGGCGGAAAAAGTCGCTGAGGTTTTCCACTCGGTAGCCGCCAAATATGACTTGATGAACGATCTGCTCTCGGGTGGCATGCACCGTCTGTGGAAGCGTTTCGCGATCGAGCTGTCGGGTGTGCGCAGCGGTAATCGCGTGCTGGACATCGCCGGTGGCACGGGCGACCTGACGAAGAAGTTTTCCCACATTGTCGGGCCGGCCGGTCAGGTGGTGCTCGCCGACATCAACGAGTCCATGCTCAAGGTCGGTCGTGACCGCCTGCTGGACCTGGGTGTGGCCGGCAATGTCGAGTTCGTCCAGGCCGACGCCGAGAAGCTGCCCTTCCCCGACAACCATTTCGACTGCGTCACCATCGCCTTCGGCCTGCGCAACGTCACCCATAAGGAAGACGCCCTGCGCTCGATGCTGCGAGTACTCAAGCCCGGCGGCCGCCTGCTGGTGCTGGAATTCTCCAAACCGACCAACAGGCTGATGTCCAAGGCCTACGACGCTTACTCGTTCGCCTTCATGCCACTGATGGGCAAGCTGATCACCAACGACTCGGAAAGCTATCGCTACCTGGCCGAATCGATCCGCATGCACCCGGACCAGGAAACCCTGAAGTCGATGATGGTCGAGGCCGGTTTCGACCGCGTGACCTACCACAACATGACCTCGGGCATCGTGGCCCTGCACCGCGGTATCAAGCCCTGATGCTGCTCACCGGCCTGCTTGCCAGCGTCGAACTGGGCGTCAATCGCGTCCTGCGCCTGGACAGTACGGCGCTTGCGCGCCTGGCACGCTTGAGCGGCCAGGTGATTGCCGTGGACTGCCGCAGCCCGGCGTTGCAACTGTTCATCCTGCCCAGCGACGAAGGCCTGATGCTCGCCGCACACTGGGAAGCCGAGGCACACTGCACCCTGCGCGCCCCGGCATCGAGCCTGGTGAACCTGGCCCTGAGCAAGGACAAGACCGCCGTGTTGCACGGTCCTGAGGTGGAACTCGACGGCGACAGCGGCGTACTGCTGGAGCTGGCGGCGATTCTCCAGGACCTGGAGCTGGACTGGGAATATGAAGTGTCCCGCTGGCTCGGGCCGGTGGCCACTCAGTTACTCAGTGGCCATTTGCGCAGCCGCACTCGCTGGTATCGCCAGGGCTTCGCCAGCCTGGGGCAGAATCTGAGTGAATACCTGGCCGAGGAATCGCGTACTCTCGTAGGCCAACGCGAAGCCGACGCCCGCTTTAATGAACTGGACCAGATCAAACTTGACCTGGAACGTCTCGAGGCGCGTTTCGAGCGCCTTTCCCGCTCCCTTGAAACCAAGCGATAACGCATGAAGCTGCTTGCCGTCCGCCGTTTGTTGCGCATCCAGCGCGTCGTGATTCGTTACCGCCTCGATGACCTGCTGTTCGCCCTGCCGCTGCCCTGGTTTTTGCTGGCGCTACGCTTCGTGCTGCCGTGGCGCTGGTTTCCCCGGCGAACGCTGGACCTGAGTCGCGGTGCACGCCTGCGCCTGGCCTTGCAGGACCTGGGGCCAATCTTCATCAAGTTTGGGCAGATCCTCTCGACCCGTCGCGACCTGTTGCCCGAAGACATCGCCGATGAACTGATGATGCTTCAAGACCGCGTGCCGCCGTTCGATTCGAAAGTGTCGGTGGCCCTGATCGAAGAGCAGCTGGGCAAGAAGATCAGCGAAGTGTTCAGCCGTTTCGACGTCGAGCCGTTGGCCTCGGCCTCCGTGGCCCAGGTTCACGCTGCGCAGCTCAAAAGCGGCGAAGAAGTGGTGGTAAAAGTTATCCGCCCGGGCCTCAAGCCGATCATTGCCCAGGACCTGGCGTGGCTGTTTATCCTCGCCAGGGCCGCCGAGCGGCTGTCGGCCGATGCACGCCTGTTGCACCCGGTTGACGTGGTCCTGGACTACGAAAAAACCATCTACGACGAACTCGACCTGCTGCGCGAAGCCGCCAACGCCAGCCAACTGCGCCGTAACTTCGAAGGCTCGCCGCTGCTCTATGTGCCGCAAGTCTATTGGGACTGGTGTCGTCCGAAAGTGCTGGTGATGGAGCGCATCTACGGCATCCAGGTGACCGACCTGGAAACCCTGGCCGACCAGCGCACCGACATGAAACTGCTGGCCGAACGCGGCGTGGAGATTTTCTTCACCCAAGTGTTCCGTGACAGCTTCTTCCACGCCGACATGCACCCGGGCAACATCTTCGTCAGCACCGTGCAGCCCTGGAGCCCGCAATACATTGCCATCGACTGTGGCATCGTCGGCAGCCTGACCCCCGAAGACCAGGACTATCTGGCCCGCAACTTGTTCGCCTTCTTCAAGCGCGACTACCGCCGCGTCGCACAACTGCACATCGACTCTGGCTGGGTGCCGGCCGAGACCAAACTCAACGAATTCGAAGCGGCGATCCGCACCGTATGCGAACCGATCTTCGAAAAACCGTTAAAAGATATTTCATTCGGCCAGGTGCTGATGCGCCTGTTCCAGACCGCGCGTCGCTTCAACATGGAGGTTCAGCCGCAGCTGGTACTGTTGCAGAAAACCTTGCTGAACATCGAAGGCCTCGGTCGCCAGCTATACCCGGATCTGGACCTGTGGAACACCGCCCAGCCGTTCCTCGAACGCTGGATGCGCGAGCGCGTGAGCCCCAAGACCCTGCTGGGCAACGTACAGAGCCAGTTCGAGCAGATCCCGCACCTGGCCAACATGACCCGCGACCTGCTCGAACGCATGTCCCAACCCCACGCCCGCGACCCCGCGCCGCCGTGGAAAGAGCGCGGGGACGACTGGTTCATGCGCCTGCTCGGCGCCGCTCACCTGGGTGGCGGTGCGGTATTGGCGAGCGGGGGGCCGTTGAGCCAACTGGGTCACTGGCCCGCCGGCATCATGGTCATCGTTGGTTTGTATCTGGTCGTTCGTCGATAGCCAGCACCGGTTCACGCTGGCACACTGTTTCAAGGCTGGGCCGTCGACTTCAGATGCACGGCCCATTGTCGGAGTCGAAGATGAAAAACTGGCAGGACGAGATCAAATGGGACGCTGACGGCCTGGTGCCGGCCATCGCCCAGGATCACAAGACCGGGCGCGTGCTGATGATGGCCTGGATGAACCGCGAAGCGCTGGCCCTGACCGCCGCCGAGAACCGCGCCATCTATTGGTCACGTTCCCGTGGCAAGCTGTGGCGCAAGGGCGAGGAGTCCGGGCACGTGCAGCACCTGCACGAGATGCGCCTGGACTGCGACGGCGACGTCATCATCCTGATGGTCGAGCAAGTCGGTGAGATCGCCTGCCATACCGGCCGTCAAAGCTGCTTCTATCGTGTCTTCGAGAACGGCGACTGGAAAACCGTCGACCCGGTGCTCAAGGACCCGCATGCCATTTATTCAGGACATCCCCATGAGTGACACCCTGACCCGCCTGGCCCAGGTGCTGGAAGAGCGCAAAGGCGCAGCGGCCGACAGCTCCTATGTCGCCAGCCTGTACCACAAGGGTTTGAACAAAATTCTGGAAAAGGTCGGTGAAGAGTCGGTCGAGACCATCATCGCCGCCAAGGACGCCGCCATCAGCGGTGACTGCAGCGACGTGATCTACGAGACCGCCGACCTGTGGTTCCATAGCCTGGTCATGCTTGCCCAACTGGGGCAACACCCGCAGGCTGTACTGGATGAACTGGACCGTCGCTTCGGTCTGTCCGGACACGTCGAGAAAGCCTCGCGTCCGTCCGCCTGATCAACTTACAAGAGGAATAGCCACATGGGTATTTTTGACTGGAAACACTGGGTCGTCATTCTGGTGGTCGTGGTCCTGGTGTTCGGCACCAAGAAACTCAAGAACCTGGGCACTGACGTTGGCGAGTCGATCAAGGGCTTTCGCAAGGCCATGAACGACGACGAAAAACCGGCCGACCCGGCAGCAACACCCGCTCAACCGGCGCAGCCGACCCAACCGGTACACCCACAGGCCACTCAACCTGTGAATGCCCCGCACACCATCGATGTGCAGGCACAGAAAGTCGAAGAGCCGGCCCGCAAAGACTCGTGAGCACTGACTAATGTTTGGGATCAGCTTCACTGAACTGCTGCTCGTCGGCCTCGTTGCCCTGCTGGTGCTGGGCCCCGAGCGGCTGCCGGGCGCTGCGCGCACCGCAGGTCTATGGATCGGGCGGCTCAAGCGCAGTTTCAATGCGATCAAACAGGAAGTTGAACGTGAAATCGGGGCCGACGACATTCGTCGGCAACTTCACAACGAACACATTCTGTCCTTGGAGCAGGAAGCGCGGAAAATCTTCACCCCGACCCAGCAGGAGCCGACACCGGTTCAGCCAGCGGTCGAGCCGACGATTGCCCCACAGGCGCCGGTGGATGACACGCCGCCTGTGGGATCCGAGCCCGCGAACCCCGTGGAGCCCGCCCCGACAGTGGCAACGCCAGCAGTTCCCAACGACCCTACTTTGCCGCCGCGAGCCCCATGAGCGATATTCCTGAAAACGACCAGCCGATGCCGCTGGTATCGCACCTCACCGAGTTGCGCACCCGCCTGTTGCGCTGTGTGGCGGCGATTTTCGTCATCTTCGCCGGGCTGTTTGCCTTCACCCAACAGATCTACACCTTCGTTTCCACACCGCTGCGTCAGTACCTGCCGGAAGGCGCGACGATGATCGCCACCGACGTGTCGTCACCGTTCCTGACGCCGCTCAAGCTGACGATGATGGTCTCGCTGTTCCTGGCGATCCCGGTGATCCTGCACCAGATCTGGGGCTTCATCGCGCCAGGCCTGTACAAGCATGAAAAACGCATCGCCGTGCCGCTGCTGATGTCCAGCATTCTGCTGTTCTACACCGGCATGGCCTTCGCCTATTACCTGGTGTTCCCGCTGATCTTCAAGTTCTTCGCCGCCGCCACGCCCGCGGGCGTGGAAATGATGACCGACATCACCAGTTACCTGGATTTCGTCATGACGCTGTTCTTCGCCTTCGGCGTGGCGTTCGAAATCCCGGTAGCCGTGGTGCTGCTGGTGTGGATCGGCGTGGTCGACGTTGCGTACCTGAAGAAAATCCGTCCGTACGTGATCATCGGCTGCTTCGTGGTCGGCATGATCCTGACCCCGCCGGACATTTTCTCCCAGACCCTGCTGGCCGTGCCGATGTGGCTGCTGTTCGAGATCGGCATCCTGTTCGGCGGCCTGGTGCGCAAGCGCCGGGAAGAAGCAGACGATCAACCGGTCGACGACCATAACGACCAGCCGCCAGCGACCCAAGCGTGAACCTGCTGCTGCTTGAAGAGGCCGACTTCATCGGGCCCGACCGCGTCGTGCTGAGCGATCGCCGCTTGACCCACATGCAGCAAGTGCACCGCAGCGCCGTCGGCGACAGCCTGCGGGTCGGGCGTATCGGCGGGTTGATGGGCACGGCCCAGGTGCTGCGCCTGGAAGCCCGCGAAGCCGAACTGCAAGTGACACTCGACCAACCTGCGCCAGCCAAGCTGCCGCTGACGCTGGTACTGGCCTTGCCTCGACCAAAAATGCTCCGGCGGGTGTTCCAGACCATCGCCACCATGGGTGTGCCGCGCGTGGTGCTGGTCAACAGCTATCGTGTGGAAAAGAGCTTCTGGCAAACCCCATTCCTGGAGCCCGAGGCCATTCGCGAACAACTGATCCTTGGCCTGGAGCAGGCGCGCGACAGCGTGCTGCCAGAGATCATCATCGAAAAGCGCTTCAAGCCCTTCGTTGAAGACCGCCTGCCGGCCATGGCGAACGGCACCCGTGGTCTGGTCGGTCATCCAGGAAACTACCCCCCCTGCCCTCGCGCACTGGACGAATCCGTGACCCTGGCCATCGGCCCCGAAGGCGGCTGGATTCCTTACGAAATTGACCTGCTGGCCAAGGCCGGGCTGCAACCGGTACAACTGGGCGAACGTATCCTGCGCGTCGAAACTGCCGTCACCGCGCTGCTCGCACGGCTGTTCTGAGCCCGCAGCTTGCAAACTTTTTAGGGCAAGCTCCAGGACCCTCAGTTCATTTCTACAGATCCCTCCCGTCCCGCCGATACAGCTCCCATAAAACCAATTCAGTGCAGCAAGGGAGAAATCAGCATGTTCCGAATGCTTACCCAGAGTCTGGGAAACGTAGGCGTCAATCGCAAACTCGGCTTCGGCTTCGGTCTGGTGCTATTTCTAACCTTGATGATCGCTTTCACCGGCTGGAGCGGTCTGGGCAATGTCATCAGCCGTGGCGACAAGCTGGGCTACATTTCCACCCTGAACGAGTTGAGCAAGGACCTGCGCCTGGCGCGCCTGGACTACTACACCACACGGGGCGAGAACGGTCCCCAGGAAGTCAACGATCTGCTAGCCAAACTCGAGGCCGGCCTGACCGCCGCACGCCAGATGATCGAGCAGCCGGCCGACGTGGCGCTGATCGACAAACAGCTGGCCGCCGTGGCCGAGTACAAAAGCGCCTTCGCCGAGATGGCCAACGCCACCGTCAGCCGTGAAGATGCTCGCAGCAAACTCGGCGCCAGTGCCGACAACGCCGTGGCCCGCATCGCCGAAGTTGAAAAAGCGATGCTACAAAGCGAGAACATCGCCCAGTTCAACAACGTGGTATCCCTGAGCAAGGCGATCCAGCAAGCGCGCTACCAGGTTCGCGGCTACACCTACAGCGGCAAAAGCGAAGCCCAGCAACCGGCCCTTGACGCCATTACCGATGCCCTCAAACTTCTTGCACGCCTGCCGGCGCAGTTGCCTGAGGAGCATTCCGCCAACCTGCAGCAGGCCAGCGATTCGATCAACGCCTACCGTGCAGCAGTCAGCCAGTTCCGCGACTCCCAGCTTGATACCGCCGCGGCGCTCAAGCGCATGACCGAGCAAGGCGAGGTATTGCTTGAGTCCAGCAAAAGCCTGACCGTGTCCCAGACCGCCGTGCGCGACCACGACGCCACCAAGGCCAAGACTGTCCTGGTATCGGCTGCCCTGCTGGCCATGTTGTTCGGCGTGATCGCAGCATTGGTCATCACCCGGCAGATCGTCGGCCCGCTGGACCAGACCCTCAAAGTCGCCGAGCGCGTTGCTGCGGGCGACCTGACCCACAACCTCACCTCCGAGCGCCGCGACGAACTGGGCCAATTACAGCGCGCCATGCAGAGCATGACCGTGGGCCTGCGGCAATTGATCGGCGGCATCAGCGACGGCGTTACGCAAATCGCCAGCGCCGCCGAACAACTCTCGGCCGTGACCGAACAGACCAGCGCCGGGGTCAACAGCCAGAAAGTGGAAACCGACCAGGTTGCCACCGCCATGCACGAAATGACCGCCACGGTGCAGGAAGTGGCGCGCAATGCCGAGGAAGCTTCCGAAGCGGCCGTCGCGGCTGACCAGCAGGCACGCGAGGGTGAAAAAGTGGTCGGTGAAGCCATCGCCCAGATCGAACGCCTGGCCGTCGAAGTGGGTAACTCCACCACTGCGATGGGCGACCTCAAGCGCGAAAGCGACAAGATTGGCAGCGTGCTGGACGTGATCAAGTCCGTAGCCCAGCAAACCAACCTGCTGGCCCTTAACGCAGCTATCGAAGCGGCCCGTGCCGGCGAAGCCGGACGTGGTTTCGCGGTGGTGGCTGACGAGGTCCGCAGCCTGGCCCAGCGTACCCAGAAGTCCACTGAAGAAATCGAAGAACTGATCATCGGCCTGCAGTCGGGCACCGAGCAGGTCGCGACCATCATGGACAACAGCCGCAGCCTGACCGACAACAGCGTCGAACTGACCCGCCGCGCCGGTGGATCCCTGGAAAACATCACCCGCACGGTCTCGGCCATTCAGTCGATGAACCAGCAGATCGCTGCGGCGGCTGAGCAGCAGAGTGCTGTGGCCGAAGAGATCAACCGCAGCGTGCTGAACGTACGCGATGTGTCGGAGCAAACTGCGTCGTCCAGTGAAGAGACCGCCGCCTCCAGTGCTGAGCTGGCGCGGTTGGGGGTGCATTTGCAGACGTTGGTGGGGCGGTTCAGGGTTTAACTTGGGGTATGACACACCCACATGGGTTACAAATCAGTTCACGCACATAGGTAACAGTTTTTAACTGGCATGGTCGATTTCACGAGGATCTGACCATGCCCTGAAGAGAGCTGAAACCTATGGACCTTAAAGTGATGTTCATCGCTGATTACCTGTCCAAAAAGCACAGCCCCAGATCAACGTCCACCGCGAGGCGGCCTGATAGCCAACCTGGTTCTTGATGGGGACCGCGTTCCTCCTGTGGGAGCGGGCTTGCTCGCGAAGGCGTTGTAACCGTCGATGAAGATATTGGAGATGACGGCTTCATCGCGAGCAGGCTCGCTCCCACATTAGTTTCGGCCGTTTATAAGATCCGTGCCCACCGCCAATCCTGTGGGAGCAAAGCTTGCTCGCGATGACGATATCACCGTCGATGAAGATGTTGCATGTACTGACCCCTTCGCGAGCAGGCTCGCTCCCACATTAGTCTCGGTCGTTTATAAGATCCGTGCCCACCGCCAGTCCTGTGGGAGCAAAGCTTGCTCGCGATGGCGGTGGGCCAGCTCACATCAATGCTAAATGTGCCGCCGCCTTCGCGAGCAAGCCCGCTCCCACAATTGGATTGGGGTACGATCGTGAGAGCCAGGCCGGCTGTCAGGCCGCCTCGCGAGCAAGCTTTGCTCCCACAGGCCCTGCTCAAACAGATCTGATGGGTGTACGACCGTGAGAGCCAGGCCGGCTGTCAGGCCGCCTCGCGAGCAAGCTTTGCTCCCACAGGCCCTGCTCAAACAGATCTGATGGGTGTACGACCGGGAGAGCCAGGTCGGCTGTCAGGCCGCCTCGCGAGCAAGCTTTGCTCCCACAGGCCCTGCTCAAACAGATCTGATGGGTGTACGACCGGGAGAACCAGGCCGGCTATAAGGCCGCCTCGCGGTGGACGTTGATCTCGGCGCCCCGTTAACCACGCTGGCCGAACGCAGGCATTGTGGAGTGGGCACCTCGGCATGGATGCCGAGGTAGCCGCGCTGGGCCATGGATGGCCCTTCGCGGCGGGCCCACGGAGCAATGCCTTCGTTCGGGCATGCCGAGCCTAGGCGAGGCACCAAGTGGTGGGGCAGAAGCGCTTTGGTTACTTTCGCCTGGGCCGGCTTCCGGATTTTCGAAAGTGACCCGCCGTAAGGGCGGAACCCTAAGTAGCCGTTACCTAAATAACGGATATACATACAAAAACACCTGCGCCCCACAATCCGTCATCCCAAGGCTACGGCGCCTTGCGCCATTGCCTACAACTACGCCAGAATCCGCCGGCTTGTGCGCCTTGGGCCTGGGCTCTAATGTTTGCCAGTCGCTGTCAGTTCAGCGATCGGGTTTAGCAGCTCGGCACAATATCAAGGCACGCAGGTCCGCTTTATGGCGGCTGTGCGTGGGGCACTTCGGTGCGCCGGGTTCCTTGATTCCTGGTCTGCTAACCCGCGTACTGCCGCCACCCTTTTCGTTTAGCAGCGATGTCTGGCGGCTCCATAATCAAGGAGCGTCAATAATGCACAAGGTCACACCCAACCCACCAGAACCAGAAACCGACCCCAAGAAACTCCGGGAAGCCACTGATCGCACGCTCGATTACTACCTGAACCCCAAACAGGCCAAATCCGAGAATAAACCGTCGCCAGACCAGCTCTTCACCGTCGTCGACGGCATCGACACCGAAAGCCTGCTGGCCAACCTCAGCGAAACCCTGGCCTCAGCCGATGCCATGGTTAGCGACCTTGCGTTCGACCTGAAAGGCTCGCGGCGCCATGTTGCCCTCGGCATTCAGCAACTGATCGAGTTGAGTGGCTTGTTGGCGAATCGAGTGCTGGACAAGGTCAATACACAACCCTGACCGCACCACAAATTATGGCGAGGGGAGCTTGCTCTCCCCGCTTGGTAGCGCAGCAACCGCTCTAAAAGCAACGGTCAAAATCTGAAAGCAAACACGATGTTGTGGTGAGGGCATTTAACTTGCCAACCACAACATCTATACCTTGAGATATCGGGTAAGTTAACGCATCGTCAAATCCATCCGGTATCCCGCTCCCGGCACGCCCTCGTGCAGCGCCGCCTGGATTTTTTCATACAGAGCGTTGGCCTCGGCAGTAGTGATTGACCGTGAACAATCACGTAGCACAACGCGCAACAGGACATTTTCCTGATCAGGCAAAAGACCAAGTCGCTCAATAGCTTGCGGTGGCAATTCAGACGAAGCCCAGCGCCCCTTAACCTGCATTTCCTCAATCCAGCCAGAGCAGTCACCAGCGGCCTGTAACATCTTTTCAGTTAGCACTTCCTCACTCAATCCCGGGGTTACCGCTACTGAAATATCTCGAGTAATCGAAGGCAAGCGCGAGACTGCATTCCACGGTCGCAAATCCCGCATCTGGGCTTGCACCCGTTCGTTTGGATCACGCAACAGACGTATATCCGGAATTCCCTTTCGTAGCATAGTCAACCGGTCCAACCCCATTCCCAACGCAAGTCCGCCATGGCGCAGGGGATCGATACCTAACCGGTTCAATAACGAAGTCGCAATAACACCACATTCCAGCACTTCGACAGCAGAGCCATCGTGCATTACGTTCACTTCAATACCGCCTTCGGTGTAGTGATGCGGACTGTCACTGTACACCCAGGCCTTATCGGGAACGGCGGCACGTAAAATATCGCCAACCAAACGCAACAGGTGCTCCCGTGCCGACAGCTCGGGATCACCCAGCACCCATATGTCCATCTGATGCGGCTCGGCACAGTGCCAGCGATCCCGGCTATCGCGGCGAAACGTAATTCCCGGCGCGGCCAGCAAAATCATCTCTCCAGATTTACGTCCTTGAGCCGCGTTCTGAAGTGCGAGAGGAATCTGGCTCGTAGTTTGGGTGCGCAACAGCGAGTGCTCGCTCACCCAGCGAGTGTGTTCACTGCCTAAGGTGATTTCTGCGGGATCGTAGCCGAGTAATCCGTAGTTTTCTTCGGCAGACACAATTCGCGGACCGGTCTGGATCTGCGCAGGAGGCCAGCCGCTACGGATCAACCCTCCAACAACCTCATTCACGATTAGCCGGATCGCATGAACAGGGGCATTCGCCTCCGTTAGATCCACTATTGATAACGCCTGCTGAAGCATTACGTCGGACAAATGTTTTTTTGTACCAGCCATTATCGACCTCTTAATTGGTATCAAATTTGGTTCGAACGACCAAAGCCGAAACCTATCAACACTAGAACGACCTAACAACTTCACAGATCAGATTATGTTATTTTCAGAAGGTAATTACAGAAGACTCCTACACAAATAACCAACCTAAAGCCAGCAACACAAAAAGCAGAATTATTAGTTCTAAAAACATTCTCAAATAGCGATTCCAAAATCAAAAAACATCTGAATAAATAATACGACCCCTTCATCATAAGGGGCACTTAACCCAAAGGAGAAACCATGAAAACCCAAATAGACACTTCGGAGAAGCTTAATCGCCTTACCTCGGGGCCGGAAAATTTCGGATGGGCTCCATTAGCCTGGGCTTACACAGAGGATTAATACCTATTAATCCAGAGGGTGGCATGGATATGCCACCCCATCTTTCACAAGGAGCGAACTCATGTCATCAATGTCCAATATTCATACACTTTTTGGGCCGGAAGATTTTTGGATCCTTGCAGACTCACACAAATTCCTGAATGCGTGCGGCAACCAAGGATTAAATATCCTCCACCTCTCCGAGACCGAAACACTTCCTCGAAACAGCATAATATTTTCTTTTAGTGATAGTGCAGCCAAGCGCACCTTGGAAATCGCGAAAGCCACGCCTGAAAAGAGAAGTATTTTCTGCGCAACACAAGTCTTTGAACCCTCTCATCACTGCGCAAACTACAGCTTGAACTTATTACTAAACAGCGACTTCGAAAAAGCCTTAAAAAGGCAACGATTCATATTAAATATGCTCAACTCTCATAACTCATTTTCGATAAGAGGCAAAGGATCCTGCGGACACCTCACCCTTAATCCCCAAGCCAAGCCCTATGCCTTGATCGACGAGGATATTTCTAACAACTTCATATACTCTGTCGCCGAATTTTTTGAAGTCCATTACGCCCACATTACCCCCCAAGCCCCCTGCCCATTTAATTTCAATGGAAAACTTCGCATCTCTGGGCTTCTGACTGTGTTGAGGAGAGCTAACCCGTTGCTTCCCGAAAACATAAAGTCAAGACTTCAGCAGCTATCAAATACAGTTGCTAAGGGCGGCGGATTACTCACAATCGAAGAGAATAAAATCACATCCCTACAAGTCGGCAACAGCGAACATATAGAAACCTTGAAGTTAGCTAGCGGAATCCGTGGAATCGAGCTAACCGAGTTCGCGATTGGTGTCAACGAGGAAATAGCACCTTTAATAGATTACAAAGTAAACTCTCAGCTAAATGAAGGTATTGACGGTATCCATTTGGCTATTGGGGATGGCTCCAGTGGCTTTCACATTGATTTCCTCAGTCCTGCTGTTAGGGTCACCCCTATTGTTTGATAGCCCTTACAGTTCCTTTAAGTCTGCGTCGAAGCCAGCGGGGATAAAATCCCTCGCCACAAAGTGCGGTGTCTACAAGTCAGGAATCGTGTGTCCAACAAAAAGCCCCGCTTCCTTTCAGAAGCGGGGCTTTTTGCGTATCAGGCCAGTTGAGGCTGTGCGCTCATGGGCTGAAGCGGCAGTAGCGGCGCATGGGGATCGGACTTGACCGATGCACGCCACGCCGCCAGCCATTCGGCATGTCCCTCGCTCCAGATCTGCTCATGCAGGCGGGACAGGGTCACCGGGTCGCTCAGCAGCGCCAGTCGCTCGCTGTTGTTCAGGCCCGCCGGGCCAACCTTGAGGGCGTGGCGAACCCGTTCGATCCGCAGCCATTCGATCGGCTCGGCCTGGCCGTGACGCGATGTGGCCAGGGCAAAGGCCAGGGCGTTCTGTTGCGGATCGACCACTGCCCGGATGAAACCGTCGTTCAGCGCATGCCAACGGTTTTCATGGGTGTACTGGTCAGTCGACAGCAACTCCTGTGGCGGTGCGTATTCCTCAGGGATCAGGAACAGGCTCTCGTCGCGGGACTTCAAGCCCAGGCCCACACGGCTGGAGATCACCGATACCGGAATCGACAGCATCAGCGAACCGACGATCGGCACCAGCCACCACAAAAAGCTCGGGTTCAGCCAGATCACCAGCAAGGCCCAGAGGAAGCCCAACAGGGTTTGCGGGCCGTGGCGCTTGAAGGCTTCACTCCAGGGCGTGGAGTCGTCGTCACGCTTGGGCGAGTTCCAGGTCGCGGCCCAGCCCAGGAAGGCGGCGAGCACGAAGCGGGTGTGGAAAATCATCCGCACCGGCGCCAGCAGCATGGAGAACAACATCTCCAGCAGCATCGACATCGTTACTTTGAATTTGCCACCAAACTCTTTCGCGCCCTTGGCCCAGATCAGGATGATGCTCAGCAGCTTGGGCAGGAACAGCAACACGATGGTGGTGGAAAACAGGGCGATGGCTTTTTCCGGATGCCACTGCGGCCACAACGGATACAGCTGGCGTGGCTCGAGGAAGTATTGCGGCTCCATCAGCGTGTTCACCGCCAGCAGCGCGGTGGATAGCACCAGGAAGAAGAACCACAGCGGTGCCGACAGATAGGACATCACGCCGGTCAGGAATACCGCGCGGTGTACCGGGTGCATGCCCTTGACCAGGAACAGCCGGAAGTTCATCAGGTTACCGTGGCACCAGCGGCGGTCACGCTTGAGTTCGTCCAGCAGGTTCGGTGGCAACTCTTCATAGCTGCCCGGCAAATCGTAGGCAATCCAGACGCCCCAGCCGGCACGGCGCATCAGCGCGGCTTCGACGAAGTCGTGGGACAGGATGGCCCCGGCGAACGCCCCTTTACCGGGCAACGGCGCCAGGGCGCAGTGCTCGATGAATGGCTTCATCCGAATGATCGCGTTGTGACCCCAGTAGTGGGATTCCCCCAACTGCCAGAAGTGCAGGCCGGCGGTGAACAGCGGACCGTACACCCGGGTGGCGAATTGCTGCATGCGCGCATACAGCGTGTCCATGCCCGAGGCGCGTGGCGCGGTCTGAATGATGCCGGCATCCGGCGTGGCTTCCATCAGGCGCACCAGGCTGGTCAGGCACTCGCCGCTCATCACGCTGTCGGCGTCGAGCACGACCATGTACTTGTAGTCACTGCCCCAGCGACGGCAGAAGTCGTCGAGGTTACCGCTCTTGCGCTTGACGCGACGACGACGACGGCGATAGAAAATCTTGCCGAAACCTCCGGCTTCGCGGCAGACGTCCAGCCAGGCTTGCTGCTCGGCGACGCAGATATCGGTTTCGTTACTGTCGCTGAGCACGAAGAAGTCGAAACGGTCCAGGTCCCCGGTGGCCGCAACCGACTCGAACGTGGCGCGCAAACCGGCGAACACTCGCGGCACGTCCTCGTTGCAGATCGGCATCACCAGCGCGGTGCGGGCGTCCTTGGGAATCGGCTCGTTGCCAGCACTGGCACCGGAGATGCGGTACTTGTCGTGCCCGGTGAGCAACTCAAGGAAACCCATCAGCGCCGTCCAGAAACCGGCCGATACCCAGCAGAACAGGATCCCGAACAGAATCAGGATGCTGGTCTGCAATGCATAGGGCAGCACCTGGGTGGCAGTCTGCAACAGCGGCTGGTGCAGGACTTCGTTCAGGTCGACCAACGACCAGCCCTGGTACGGCATGATGCCCTTCATGTACCAGCCGGCGACGATGGTCTGGCCGAGCATCAATATCAGCAGGATATAGCGACGGATCGAACCCACGGTGCGCCAGCGTGCGTGCGGCAGCACGCGCTCATCCTTGGGCGGCTTCGGCGGGTTGGTGCGACCTGTGAGGCGACGCCAAGCGCGCACCAGGATATTGGTGCGCCATGGCTCCGGTACAACCTTGGTCCGACGAATCGGTGGCGTGGCTTTGAGACAGACACGCCCGCTGGCATCGAGTGCCAGCATTTCGGCGTCCTCGAGTTCTTCGGCGGTGCTCAGGGTCAGCCGACGGCCCACCGAGGCTTGCGCCGCCTCGGTGGGTGCATCGAAGGTCGAAGACGAAAGACGCTCGTGCAGCTGGCTGAAAGACTTGCAGCCCGCCAACTCGGCACGCTGCGCATCGGTCATCGGCAAATGAGCCAGATACTCGCTGAGCGTCTCTGGCTGTACTGGAGTATTACTCATCGGCTGGCAACTGATAGCTCCAGGTCTCGGTCAGGACTTGTTCAGTCGGTTCCGGTTCCTGCGGGGTTGGGGTCGACTCAGCGGCAGTGGACGCGTTATCGGCCTTGGCTTCTTTTTCCTGCTCTTTTTCTTTCGCGGTTTCCTTATCGCTCTGCTGCCTGGCGACCTTGTCAGCCTTGGCAAGGGTGGTGGTCACCGAATGGGACGCGGCTGGAGCTTCAACCGGAACCAGTGGACGGACCAGCGCAGCGCGCAATTCAGTGGACTGTTTCGGGTCTTTGATCTTCAGTCGCAAGGTCAGGCGCCAGCCCTTGGTTTCAGGGTTGTAGCGCACATTATTCTCGACGATCTCGCCGTTTTCGCCGACGCTCACCTGACTACGCACTTCGGCGTCTTCCGGCAGGGCTTGCAGGGAAGGGCCTTCGAAATCCACCAGATAAGCCACGCTGCCATCCGGCTGACGGATCAGGTTGGACTGCTTCACGTCACCGGTCGAACGCAGGGTCTGCTTGACCCAGGCGCTGTCCGGCGAATGCAGGTTGGCTTCGTCGAGGGTCCAGTGCAGACGGTAGGCGAAGTCCAGCGGCTGACCTGGCTCAGGCAGCTTTTCCGGGCTCCAGAACGCCACGATGTTGTCGTTGGTTTCGTCAGCGGTCGGAATTTCAACCAGATCGACCGAGCCCTTGCCCCAATCGCCTTTCGGTTCGATCCAGGCACTTGGACGCTTGTCATAGCGGTCATCGAGGTCTTCGTAGTGGCTGAAGTCACGACCGCGTTGCAGCAGGCCGAAACCGCGCGGGTTCTCCACCGAGAAGTTGCTCACGGCCAGGTGTTTCGGGTTGTTCAACGGGCGCCAGATCCACTCGCCGTTGCCGGCATGGATCGACAGGCCGCTGGAATCGTGCAGCTCTCGACGGTAGTTCAGAATCTTGGACGGCTGGTTGGCGCCGAACAGGAACATGCTGGTCAACGGAGCGATGCCGAGCTTGGTTACGCGATCTCGCAAGAACACGCGCGATTTCACGTCGACGACGGTGTCAGTACCCGGACGCAGGATCATGCGATAGGCGCCGGTAGCCCGTGGCGAATCCAGCAGGGCGAAGATCACCAGGTGCTTGTCGGTCGGCCTCGGACGCTGGATCCAGAACTCGCGAAAGCGCGGGAATTCTTCACCCGATGGCAGGGCGGTGTCGATGGCCAGGCCACGGGCGGACAAGCCATAAACCT
This sequence comes from Pseudomonas hefeiensis, assembly GCF_030687835.1. Taxonomy (NCBI): domain Bacteria; kingdom Pseudomonadati; phylum Pseudomonadota; class Gammaproteobacteria; order Pseudomonadales; family Pseudomonadaceae; genus Pseudomonas; species Pseudomonas hefeiensis. The sequence continues at coordinate 480,132 of NZ_CP117449.1, read as the reverse complement.
GGCCTTTGCCGATGACGCGGAAATAGCTCGCGCCCAGCATGGTCATGATTTCGTCTTGCTTGTCGGCCTTGTTGATCGGGTACAGCACGCGAAAACCCGCGTAGCCGAGTTTTTCCGTGGACTTTGGGTCGAACTTGACGTCGCCGAAATCGAAGCGCGTCGGGTCATACTTGATTTCATCGACGGTGGTCGCGGTGATCTCGTTGATCTTCACCGGCGTGTCGAAATGCATGCCCTGATGATAGAAGGACAGCCTGAACGGCGTCTTCTGATCGGCCCATTCGGCTTTTTCGGTGCGGAAACGGATTTTTTGATAGTCAGCGAATTTCATTTCGCGGAATTCGTTCGGCAGATTGCTGCGCGGGGCTTCGAATTTTTGCCCGGCCAGTTCTTGAGCCTTCGCCGATACATCATCCAGGCTGAATGCCCACAGTTGGCCCGCGCCAAACAGGCACAGCAGGGCCGAGCCCGCTACCAGAGCGTTTCTAAACCGTTTGGCAGTCATTTTTGGTGCATTACAGGGACTAACAATCACGAGCAACCCTCGCCGAAAACAGATCAAAAAACCAACGGCCAGATAAAGTATCTGCAAGGTATCGGCATTGAAAAACCGCACCTGCAGGCCACTCTTGCCAAGTTGGCGAGCATTGTTCCGACTCCGATGGGGCAAAATGATTCCCCAAACGGCCCAGGACAAGTCTCTACCTAAGTCAAATGGACCAGCGAACGCTGGTCCCCCGTAGCGCGCGATTATCTAGTAGCCCGCGTGACAACGCATCAGGGGGACCAAAGTATTTATCGAGAAAACTCCCTGTTTTGCCTCGAAACAGGACCGAAAAGATGTTTCAAACGCTTTCAGACCTGTAACAGGAAGGTTACCGGGCCGTCGTTGACCAGATGCACCTGCATGTCGGCGCCGAATCTACCTGATGCCACAGTGCCATGCACCTGTTTCGCCTGGCTTACCAGATAGCTGAATAACGATTCGCCCAAGGCCGGAGGCGCAGCCGTCGAAAAGCTTGGACGCAGACCACTTTTGGTATCCGCCGCCAGCGTGAACTGCGACACCAGCAGCAGGCCGCCACCGACATCCGCCAAGGACAGGTTCATCTTGCCTTCGGCGTCGCTGAACACTCGATAGTTCAACAATTTGTGCAGCAGTTTGTCGGCACTGGCCTGGGTATCCTCGGGCTCGACCGCCACCAGCACCAGCAGGCCCTGATCCACCGCGCCAACGATTTCCCCCGCGACCTCGACACGGGCACCGCGAACCCGCTGCAACAAGCCCTTCATGCTTCTTCGGGCGGCAGATCGAGCAGGCGCCTGGCCATTTGTGCGGCGGCGCGCACCAGCGCGTCGGTGATGCCCGGCTCCGAAGCGGCGTGACCGGCGTCGCGGATCACCTGCAACTCACTGTTGGGCCAGTTCTGATGCAGTTCCCAGGCATTGTCCAGCGGGCAGATCACGTCGTAGCGGCCGTGCACGATGACGCCCGGCAAATGGGCGATCTTGCCCATGTCACGGATCAACTGGTTGGGTTCGAGAAAAGCATTGTTGGTGAAGTAATGGCACTCGATCCGGGCAATCGACAACGCACGCTGTGGCTCGGAGAAGCGATCGACCACCAGCGGGTTCGGGCGCAGGGTTGCGGTGCGGCCCTCCCAGGCCGACCAGGCCTTGGCCGCGTGCATCTGGGCGATCTGGTCATTGCCCGTCAGGCGTTTGTGGAAGGCACCGAGCAGGTCGTCGCGTTCGTCGAGGGGGATCGGCGCGATGTAATCCTGCCAGTAATCGGGGAACAGGCGACTGGCCCCGGCTTGGTAGAACCACTCGATTTCCTGCGGACGGCAGAGAAAGATCCCACGCAGAATCAGGCCGTGTACCCGCTCGGGATGGGTCTGGGCGTAAGCCAAGGCCAGGGTCGAGCCCCAGGAACCGCCAAACAGCACCCATTTTTCGATGCCCAGATGTTTGCGGATGCGCTCCAGGTCTTCGACCAGATCCCAGGTGGTGTTGTTTTCAAGGCTGGCATGAGGAGTGGAACGACCACAGCCGCGCTGATCGAAGGTGACGATGCGATACAGGTTCGGATCGAAATAGCGGCGACTCTGGGCATCGCAACCGGCACCCGGGCCGCCGTGAATGAACACCACAGGCAGCCCTTCCGGGGAACCGCTTTCATCGACATAGAGCGTGTGGGTGTCATCGACAGCCAGATCGTGCCGGGCATGAGGTTTGATCTGCGGGTACAAAGTCTGCATTGCGCGCTCCGTAAGGGGTCGAGTCATCCCTGGGGGGACTTCTATTTAATCTGCCGTCCGGCATCATAAACCCGAATTACCCGAATGAGCATGTCCGCTACGCAGTCAAAGCGTGTCAGCCAGATAAGCCAGCAGTGTGCGATACATCTGATCGACCTCCGGCACCAGGCCTCGGCCCCGCAGGCAGCCATGGATCAGGCCTTCGCCGACATACAAGGAAGCGCTCACCCCGGCGATGTTCAACCGCTCGCTATAAAGGACGCCGTCATCGCGCAACGGGTCCCATTGCGCCACGACGACCAGCGCTGGCGGCAGGCCGCTCAGGTCATCGGCGAGCAACGGCATGGCGTAGCAGGATGGTTGCATGCCGCGCAGGTAGAGCGCGCTGTACCCATCCAGGTCGCTGCTGCTCAGCAGCGGCGCGTCGGCACATTCGTGGCGTGAAGGCAGGTGCGCGGAGCCACCGAGCGCGGGGTAAATCAGCACCTGCACCCGTGGCAGCGCTTGCCCGGCATCACGCAAGGCCAGGCATAACGCGGCGGCAAGATTACCACCGGCACTGTCGCCGGCCACCAGCCGGCGACGCGGGTCGATGGCAAAGGGGACATCCGCCAAATGGCGCCACACCGCGAGACAATCGTCCAAACCCGCCGGAAATGGATGCTCCGGGGCCAGCCGATAATCCACCGCCAGCACCAACGCGCCGAGGGTCGCGGCCAGCTCCATGCAGATGAAGTCGTGGGAGTCCAGATCGCCCACCACCCAACCGCCACCGTGCAGATAGAGCAAGCACGGCCAGCCTGCGAGCGGCGCGGCACGCCGCGGGTGATAGGCCCGTACGGCCACGCCGGCCAGCTCCAGATCCTCGATGACCAGCGTCGGCGGGCATGCCGGGGTGAACGCCCGGCACATTTGGCTGTAGGCCTGGCGCAAACCGGCGAGGCTGTCGTCCGGGCTGTTGAAGCTCAGGGTTTTGTCGATGAAGGCGGACATCTGTTCAGAGAGTGGATATGAGGCCATGAAGAACACCAGCTATTAAAATGTGGGAGCAAGGCTTGCCCGCGATGGCGGTGGCGCATCCAATAGTGATGTCGACTGACACATTGCTATCGCGGGCAAGCCTTGCTCCCACAGATAAATCACTCCACCCAGATAAATCATCCCGCCACAGATAAATCATCCCGCCACAGATAGATCACCCCGCCACAGCTAGGCAGGTCAATTTTTGAGACTGGCCTGCACTGCCGCCACGCCATCCTTGCCGTCGAAACTGGTGACTCCGGCCAGCCATTTCTGCAAATCCTCGGGATGATCGCGCAGCCATTGCCGGGCGACGTCCTGGGGTGTCTGGCGCGCCATGATCGGCACCATCAACTGACTTTCCTGGGCCGCGGTAAACGTCAGGTTATCCAGCAGCCGGCTCACATTCGGGCAGCGCTGGGCGTAATCCGGCGCGGTCACGGTGGAGACGGTTGCGGCGCCTTCGTTCGGACCGTAGACATCTTCGCTGCCCGTCAGGTAGGTGATGTTCATATTGATGTTCATCGGGTGCGGGGTCCAACCGACGAACACCACGAACTCCTTGCGGTTCACTGCGCGCTGCACCGCCGCCAGCATCCCGGCCTCACCGGACTCGATCAGCTTGAAGTCCTTCAGACCGAAGTGATTGGTTTCAATCATGGTCTTGATGGTGGTGTTGGCGCCGCTGCCCGGCTCGATGCCGTAGATTTTGCCGCCAAGCTGGTCCTTGAATCGGGCGATGTCAGTGAACGTCTTGAGGCCGGCTGCGGCCACATAGTCCGGCACCGCCAGCGTGGCCTGGGCATCGGCCAGGCTCGGCTGATCCAGGACCCTCACCTGGTTGGCCGCCAGGAACGGCGCGATGTTGTTGTCCATCGCCGGTTTCCAGTAGCCCAGGAAAATATCGAGGCGCTTGTCACGGATGCCGGCGAAGATGATCTGCTGCACGGCGCTGGTCTGTTTGCTTTCATAGCCCAGGCCCGTGAGCAACACGTCAGCCATGCCACTGGTGGCGATCACGTCGGTCCAGTTGACCACGCCCATGCGTACGGTCTGGCAGGACGCAGGCTCCGCGGCCATCACCCCGGTGCTGAGTATTGCGCTACCGCAGAAGATCGACAGCCAGCGTTTGAACAGTCTTTTCATCGGGAAGGTCTCGTGTGGCAGCGATTATTGTAGGCCGGTGTCTTGCTGCACCGTGCCTGGAACATTACGCAGCGCCGAGGGGAGAAAGGTGAACTGTGGCGACCCGGTTTTGCACGGTGGCGACAGTTCCCCTGCGAGGCTCAAGGACACATCTATCTGTGGGAGCAAGGCTTGCCCGCGATGCAGGCACCTCGACTCCCAGAGACTGCATTAACTTCATCGCGGGCAAGCCTTGTTCCCACAGCCCCCTAACAGGCATTATTTCTTGTAGGTCTGCTGCCCCCACGCCAGCAAGCCTTCCAGCAACTCCCTGAGCACCACCTGGGTCGGTTCCGCCAGATCCGCACGGTAGTTGAACGGCTCGAACTCTTCCATGTAGGTGCTCTGGCACAGTTCCAGTTGCACCGCGTGGATATCCTCGGCCGGGTTGCCGTAGTGCCGCGTGATGTGTCCGCCCTTGAAGCGCCCATTGAGCACATGGGTGAACTCGCCGTGGCGAGCGCAGATGGCTTCGAGCTGGTGGGCCAATGCAGGGTCGCAACTGGCGCCGTTGAAAGTGCCCAGGTTGAAGTCCGGCAACTTGCCATCGAACAGGTGTGGGATCACCGAACGGATCGAGTGGGCGTCGAACAGCAAGGCATAGCCGAATTCGGCCTTGAGCCGCGCCAGCTCCTGCCGCAGGGCCTGGTGGTAAGGCACCCAGATCTGCTGCAGATAAGTTGCCCGCTCCGCGGTGGACGGCTCCAGCCCCTGGCGAAACAACGGTATGCCATCGAACAGGATCGAAGGATACAAACCGGTGGTGGCGCCGACGTACATCGGCTTGTCATCGTCGGGGCGGTTCAGATCAATCACGAACCGTGAATATTCAGCGGCCAGGGTACTGGCCCCCAGTTCGGCGGCGAATTCGTAGAGTTTAGGAATATGCCAGTCGGTGTCCGGCAGGCTTTGCGCCTCGGGGATCAAACCGGCCTGCACCGCCGGCGTCAGGCGCAGGCCGCCGTGAGGCATGCTGATCAACAGCGGCACGCGCCCTTGCTTGAAATTCAGGACCTTCTCCACAACCGTTCTCCTTAATCGATTTCGACGCCGTGACGCACGACGCGTTTTTCCAGATCGCCACCGAGCCAGTACGACAGGTCGGCCGGGCGGTCGATCTGCCAGGCGACAAAATCCGCCACTTTTCCGGCCTCCAGCGAACCGTGGGTAGCGGCCATGCCCAGGGCTCTGGCCGCATGAATCGTCGCCCCGGCCAGGGCTTCTTCAGGGGTCATGCGAAAGCAGGTGCAGGCCATGTTCAACATCAAGCGTAACGACAGCGCCGGCGAGGTGCCGGGGTTGAGGTCGCTGGCCACGGCGATCTTCACGCCGTGCTTGCGCAGGGCGTCCATGGGCGGCAGCTGGGTTTCGCGCAGGAAATAAAATGCCCCCGGCAGCAGCACCGCCACCGTGCCGGATTCGGCCATGGCCCTGGCGTCGTCCTCGGTCATGAACTCCAGATGATCGGCCGACAGCGCCTGATAACGGGCCGCCAGGCTTGAACCGTGCAGCGACGACAATTGTTCGGCGTGCAGTTTTACTGGCAGGCCCAGTTGTTGGGCAGTGATAAACACCCGCTCGACCTGCGCCGGGGAAAATGCCAGGTACTCGCAAAATGCATCCACCGCATCCACCAGCCCTTCGGCGGCCAGCGCCGGGAGCATCTCGGTGCAGATGTGCTCGATGTAGTCATCGGCCCGATCAGCGTATTCCGGCGGCAAGGCGTGGGCCGCCAGGCACGTGCTGCGCACGCTGACCGGCAGCTGTTCAGCGAGACGACGGATGACCCGCAGGATCTTGCGTTCGCTGGCCAGGTCAAGACCGTAGCCGGACTTGATTTCCACCGTGGTCACGCCATCGCGCATCAGGCTTTTCAGGCGTTTGGCGGCGCTGCTGAACAGTTCATCTTCACTGGCGGCCCGGGTAGCGCGCACGGTGCTGGCGATGCCCCCGCCGGCGGCTGCGATCTCGGCATAGCTGACGCCCTGCAGGCGCTGTTCGAATTCACCGCTGCGGTTGCCGCCGAACACCGCGTGGGTGTGGCAGTCGATCAGCCCCGGAGTGACCCAGGCGCCCTTGAGGTCATTGACGGCCGGGTAGTCACCGGCCGGCAGCTCGGCGCGCGGGCCAATCCACTGGATGTGCTCACCGTGGGTGACGATGGCGGCGTCTTCGATGATCGAGTAGACGCCCTGGGCCATGGTGGCGGCGTGGCAGTTTTGCCAGAGGGTTTTCATCCCGGTTTCCTCGAATTATTGAAGATCGAATCGCGAGCAGGCTCGCCCCCACAAGGACTGCGCGGAACCTGTGAGAGCGGGCTTGCTCGCGAAGACGGCGGCACATTCGACATTGATACAAGCTGACCCACCGCTTCGCGAGCAAGCCCGCTCCCACAGGTATCGAAGCTGATCAAACATCATCTGTACCTGCTCGCGACAAGGTCCTTACAGGCTCGGCAACAACTGCGCCGTGACCAGTTCATTCAGGCAACGACTGGCCAACAACTCGCTCGCCGCATTGATGTCAGGCGCGAAGAACCGGTCCTTCTCATAGAACGGCACTTCTGCGCGCAAGAGCGCGCGGGCCTGCTCCAGCTTAGCGGAAGTCTTCAAGCCACCTCGCAGGTCCAATCCCTGACAGGCAGCGAGCCACTCCACCGCCAAAATCCCACGGGTGTTCTCGGCCATTTCCCACAGCCGCTTACCGGCGGCGGGGGCCATGGACACATGGTCTTCCTGGTTGGCCGAAGTCGGCAGGCTGTCCACCGAATGGGGATGGGACAACGCCTTGTTTTCACTGGCCAGGGCGGCGGCCGTGACCTGGGCGATCATAAAGCCCGAGTTCACCCCGCCATTGGCCACCAGAAACGGCGGCAGTTGCGACATGTGTTTGTCCATCATCAGCGAGATACGCCGCTCACTCAGGGAACCAATTTCGGCGATTGCCAGGGCCATGTTGTCAGCGGCCATTGCCACCGGTTCGGCGTGGAAGTTGCCACCGGAAATCACATCGCCCTCGGCGGCGAATACCAGCGGGTTATCCGACACGGCGTTGGCTTCGATCACCAGTACCTCAGCGGCCTGGCGGAACTGGGTCAGGCAGGCACCCATCACTTGTGGCTGGCAGCGCAGGGAATACGGATCCTGGACCTTGTCGCAATTCTGGTGGGAAGCGGAGACTTCGCTGCGCTCGCCCAGTAGATCGCGATAAGCGGCGGCGGCATCGATCTGGCCCTTCTGGCCGCGCGCGGCGTGAATACGCGCATCGAATGGCGAACGGGAACCGAGCACCGCTTCTACCGTCAAGCTGCCCAGGGCCAGGGCACCGGCAAACAGGTCTTCGCCTTCGAACAGGCCACGCAGGGCAAACGCAGTGGACACCTGGGTGCCGTTGAGCAGCGCCAGTCCTTCTTTTGCAGCCAGGGTCAAGGGTGCGAGCCCGGCCACTTTCAGCGCTTCGACAGCCGGCAACCATTCACCTTTGTAACGGGCCTTGCCTTCGCCCAACAGCACCAGGGACATGTGGGCCAGCGGCGCCAGATCACCCGAAGCGCCGACCGAGCCTTTCAACGGAATGTGCGGATAGACCTCGGCATTGATCAGCGCAATCAGCGCATCGATCACCTGCCGACGGATGCCGGAAAAACCCCGGCTCAGACTATTGACCTTGAGCACCATGACCAACCGCACCAGCGCATCGCTGATCGGCTCGCCCACACCAGCGGCATGGGACAGCACCAGAGAGCGTTGCAGGTTTTCCAGGTCTTCACTGGCGATACGGGTCGAGGCCAGCAGACCAAAACCGGTGTTGATGCCATAGGCCGTGCGATTCTCGGCGAGAATCTGCTCCACGCAGGCGACGCTGGCTTCGATCTGTGCCGACGCGCTGGCGTCGAGGCTCAGGGTCACGGGTTGCTGATAGATGTCACGCAATTGAGCCAGGCTCAATTGGCCGGGAATCAGGTTTAAGGCAGTCATGTATTGCTCCTTTTGAGAGTTTTGTTTTCACCCGCCAGTCGCTCCGGAATGTTCCGTTATCCGTCACCCTCGCCTTGTGGGCGGTGGATGCCTTGGCACGCTGGCGGTTTTTTGATCAATTCAAATTCGGTAAAGCGTTGTGCAGCACGGCTGGATCTTTAAGCAGCGCGGCGGCGCTGGCGATGTCCGGCGCCAGCCAGCGGTCCTGGTCGTAGGCCGGCACATGCTCGCGCAGCAGTTTCCAGGCAACGTCAGTGCCGGCCCCGAACCGCTGCGTCTTGAGAAACTCAAAAGCCTGGGCGGCCAGCAGGTATTCGATAGCGAGGATCTGCGTGCAGTTTTCCAGCGCCCGGTGCAGCTTCAGGGCGGCGTTGGTGCCCATGCTCAGGTGATCTTCCTGCAAGCCCGAGGTGACGAAGTTGTCGAGCACCGCCGGCTGGGCGAGTTGGCGATTTTCCGCACACAGCGACGCGGCGACGTATTGCACGATCATCATCCCCGAGTTCACCCCGGGGTTGGCCACCAGGAACGCCGGCAGGCCGCTGACGTGAGGGTTGATCAAGCGGTCGAGCCGGCGTTCGGCGATGGAGCCGATTTCGGCCATGGCAATCGCCAGCAGATCCGCCGCCAAGGCCACCGACTGACCGTGGGGGTTGGCCTGGGACACGACCCGGAAGCTCTCCGGCGTGCCCAGCAACAGCGGGTTATCGGTGGTGGCGTTGAGTTCGGTTTCGATCTGTTGCCGGGCGTGCGCCAGTTGGTCGCGCGCGGCACCGTGAACCTGAGGAATCGAGCGGATGCTCAACGCATCCTGGGTGCGAATGCCCAGGCTCGAAGCGATGACTTCGCTGCCGTCCAGCAGTGCCCGCAAGTTAATGCCGACCTGTTGCATGCCGGGGTGCGGCTTGAGGCCGATGATCTGGGCATCGAACGCCGCGATCTGTCCACGCTGGGCCTCGAAGCTCATGGCACCGATCACGTCGGCCCATTGCAGCAGCCGCGTCGCATCGGCCAGGGCCAGGCAACTGAGGCCGGTCATGCACGGCGTGCCGTTGACCAGGCATAAGCCGTCCTTGGCCCCCAGCTGTACCGGCTGCAAGCCCTCTGCGGCCAGGGCCTGTTGCGCCGAAACGATTTGCCCGCGATAGCTGACATTACCAACGCCCAACAACGCGATGCTGATATGGGCCATGTGGGTCAGGTAGCCCACCGACCCCTGGGATGGCACCTGCGGCGTGATCCCGCGATTGAGCAGCGCCAGCAGGGCTTCGACGACCCTGCGATGAATGCCGGACTTGCCCTGGCTGTAGTTGAGGATGGCCGCGCAGAGAATCGCCCGGGTCTGTTCATCGGCCAGCGGCGCGCCGACGCCACAGGCATGACTGAGCAGTGTGTTGCGCGACAGTTGGCTGAGCTGTTCGTCCTTGAGCGAGACATTGCACAAGGCACCCAGGCCGGTGTTGACGCCATAGGCACGCTCGCCGCTTTCGACGATGCGCTGGACGATGGCCTGGGCATTGTCGATCCGCGCCCAGGCCTCGGCCGACAACTCCAGAGGCGCGCCGCAGCGTGCGACGGCGACCACATCCTGCCAACGCAACGGAGCGTCGGCGATAACGATTTTTTCAGCCTGGGACATCTAAAGCCTCATGCACATATAAGTTGCCAATAACATGGGTGGCGAGGGGATTTATCTGTGGGAGCAAGGCTTGCCCGCGATAAGAACGACGCGCTCTCACTGGAACCGAAGTGTCTGTATCGCGAGCAAGCTTTGCTCCCACAACTGCATCCGGCCTCAAACCACCGCAGCCCTGCGCTGCACAAACCGATCAACATACTCATCCGCCGGCGAGTGCAGGATCTCCCGGGGCGTGCCGACCTGGATCAGCTTGCCATCCTTGAGAATCGCGATGCGGTTGCCGATGCGCACGGCTTCGTCGAGGTCGTGGGTGATGAACACGATGGTCTTGTGCAGGGTCTTCTGCAGCTCCAGCAACTGGTCCTGCATTTCGGCGCGGATCAGCGGATCGAGAGCGCTGAAGGCTTCGTCCATCAGGATGATGTCGGTGTCCGCCGCCAACGCACGGGCCAGGCCCACACGCTGGCGCATGCCGCCGGAAAGCTGATGCGGATATTTGTTCTCGTAGCCCTTGAGACCCACGGTATTGATCCAGTGCAGCGCCCGCTCAGTGCAGACCTGCTTGCTCTCGCCGCGCACTTTCAAGCCGTAGGCGACGTTGTCCAGTACGCTCTTGTGGGGCAGCAAACCGAAGCTCTGGAACACCATGCTGATCTTGTGCCGGCGAAATTCGCGCAGGGCGTCCATGTCCAGCTGCAGGATGTCTTCGCCGTCCACCAGGATCGCGCCGCTGGTGGGGTCGATCAGCCGGTTGAAGTGCCGCACCAGGGTGGACTTGCCAGAGCCGGACAGGCCCATGATCACGAAGATCTCGCCAGTGTCGATGCTCAGCGACAGGTCGTTCACGCCCACCACACAACCGGTTTCGGCCAGCACCTGGTCCTTGGTCTTGTTCTGGCGGATCAGTTCCAGGGCTTCCTTGGACCGATTGCCGAAAATCTTGAAGACGTTTTTGACTTCGATCTTGCTGATGGCTGCGTTGCTCATTTGCTCACCTCATGCCGAGGACGACCATAGGCCTGGGTAATGCGGTCGATGACTACGGCGAGAATCACGATCGCCAGCCCCGCTTCGAGGCCGCGGCCGACGTTGAGCGTCTGGATCCCCACTAGCACGTCCTCGCCCAGGCCACGGGCGCCGATCATCGAGGCTATGACGACCATCGACAGCGCCATCATGGTGGTCTGGTTGATCCCGGCCATGATGCTTGGCAAGGCCAGGGGCAGTTGTACGCCGAACAGCTGTTGCCAGCGGTTGGCGCCGAACGCATTGATGGCTTCCATCACTTCACCGTCCACCTGGCGAATGCCCAGGTCGGTCAGGCGAATCAACGGTGGTGCGGCGTAGATCACCGTGGCAAAAATCGCCGGGACCTTGCCCAGGCCGAACAGCATCAATACCGGAATCAGGTACACGAAGCTCGGCATGGTTTGCATGATGTCCAGCAACGGCATCAGCACCGAACGCAGGCGATTGCTGCGCGCCGAAAGGATGCCCAACGGAATGCCGATCAACACCGAAATAAATGTCGCCACCAGCATCAGGGCGAGGGTCTGCATCAGTTTGTCCCACAGGCCTACCGCACCCACCAGGAACAGCAGGCCGACAATCACCGCCGTGGTCACAACCTTGCGAGTGGCGTGCCAGGTAATGCCGCCGACGATAGCCAGCATTAACCACCAGGGGGCCATGCGCAGCAGGCCTTCAAGGTTGACGATGGCCCATAGCATGGTGTCGGAGATGTGCCGGAACACATCACCGTAGTTGGTCACCAGGGAGTCGACCCAACCGTTGACCCAGTTGGCGATGGAGAAGGTAAAGCTTTCGGGAAACATAAGAGACTCTCGATCAAATGGATGCGGTGAACGTCCCGGCCAGCCCTTCGGTGGGCCGGGAAGTACTCGACCTACAGAGCCGCGTCGATTTTCCTGGCAGCGTCTTCGCTTACCCAGGCGTGCCAGACTTCAGGATGTTCCTTCAGGAAGATCTTCGCCAGTTTCGGCGACTCGATCCGCTCTTTGGCCATGCGGCCCAGGTTCTGGTTCAGGATGTCGATAGGCAGGTTGACCTTTTCCAGCACCGCCACCAGTTCAGGCGCTTCGTCGTGGAAGGTCTTGGACAGGCCCACCTTGATGCTCACGCTTTTGTCCACGCCCGGTTTTTCTTCCAGTTTCACCAGGTCTACCTGGCCCATGAGCGGGGTGGGCGACCAGTAGTAGAACAGGATCGGCTCGCCGCGCTTGTAGCTCGACAGCACCGCCGCATCCAGGGCCGGACCGGTGCCCGGACGGAAGTTGGTGTAGGTTTTTTCCAGACCATAGCTTTTGAGCATTTCGCTGTTGTCCAGCTCACAGGTCCAGCCGGCCGGGCAGTTGTAGAAGCGGCCCTTGGACGGCTCTTCCTGGTCCTTGAACACAGCGGCGTACTGACCCAGGTCAGCGATATTCTTCAGGCCCGGCGCCTTAGGTTCGAGCTTGCGCTTGGCGTCGCCCTCGATCACATAGCGCGGCACGTACCAGCCTTCGATAGCCCCCACCACCGGGGCACCGACGCCGACGACCTTGCCGGCCTTCTCGGCCTTGTTCCAGACTTCACTGCGACCGACCCATTCTTCGGCGAACACCTGGATGTCGTTGCTGCTCAAGGCATTTTCCATGGTGATCGAGTTGCCCGGCAGACTGTCGACCTTGCAGCCGTAGCCTTTTTCCAGCACCACTTGCATGACGTCGGTCAGCAACATGCCGCTTTCCCAGTTCAGGCCGGCGAATTTCACCGGTTTGCCCGACTCGCACCAACCCGCCGCTTGCGCGGCGCCGGCGCTGGCCAGCAGGCCCATGCAAAGCAATGTGGTCAGCAGGGTCTTGTTCGATTTCATTATGTGACGCTCCTACTCATTGAGTTTGGTCATTGAAATGGCTTACGGCAGTCAAGAGGCATCCAGCCCTTTCCACGTCCAATCAGGCCTGCGCCGCAGCGCGACCAGCCCCGCTTGTTATAGGTTGTGCAACGCAGGTTGGCTCAACCGGCAGAATCAGTTGATCGGGTACCGTGCCGTGCCATTTTTTCGCGCACAGGTAATACAGGGCTGCGGGAAGCACCAGACCGATGATCCAGGAAATATCCACACCACCCATGGCGTCCACCAGCGGACCGGTATAGAACTTGGTGGCGATGAACGGCAGTTGAACCAGTACGCCGAAGACATAGACGCTGATGCCGAGGGCGTTCCAGCGACCATAGCGACCGTTCGGGTCGGCCAGTGCCGGCACGTCATAGCGCTCGCGAGTAATGCAGTAGTAGTCCACCAGGTTGATCGCGCTCCAAGGCGTAAAGAACGCCAGCAAGAACAGGATGAAGGACTTGAACGCACCGAGGAACGAATGCTGACCGAGCAGCGCGATCAGGGTCGCAGCGCCGACGATGACCAGCACGAAGGCCAGACGCTGCAAGCGCGTTACGTTCAGGTGACCACGAAAACCGCTAATGATGGTCGCAATGCACATGAAGCTGCCGTAGGAGTTCAGCGTGGAGATGGTGACCTTGCCGAACGCGATGCTGAAGTACAGCAGCGCGGCGGTGGCGCCGGCCCCTCCCAGGCCAACGATGTAGGCCACTTCGTGACCCGCGAACTGCCCATTGGCCGAGGCTGCGGCAAATACGCCGAGGGTCATCGCCACCTGTGCACCAATAACCGAACCGGCGCCTGCGGCAAAAAAAGTTTTCGCTGAAGAAGTCTTGCTCGGCAGGTAACGCGAATAGTCTGCTACGTAGGGGCCAAAGGCGATCTGCCAGGATGCCGCGAGCGACACCGCAAGCAGAAAACTGCTCCAGCTGAAATGGCGGATTTGCAGGAGTGCGCCGACGTCTGTCTGGCTGATCAGGCGAGCGAACAGGTAAACAAAGGCAATCACACCAAGGATGCTGGCAACACGGCCAATGAAGTGAATCACCCGATAACCGAGCACCGTGACCAGCACGATGACACTGGCGAAAACGAGGATGCCGACACTGTCGCTGACGCCGAACAACTGGCCCAGCGCCTGGCCGGAGAGCACGGTTCCCGTTGCGGTGAAACCCAGGTACATCAGGCACACCAGTACGATCGGGATGGCCGCGCCATACACACCAAACTGCACCCGGCTGGAGATCATTTGCGGCAGGCCAAGCTTGGGCCCTTGCGCGGCATGCAATGCCATGACGCCACCGCCGAGCAGTTGGCCGATCAGCAAACCGATCAACGACCAGAACACATCACCGCCAAGCACCACCGCCAATGCACCGGTGACGATTGCAGTGATTTGCAGGTTGGCACCCATCCAGAGGGTGAACTGGCTCAACAGCCGACCATGTCTCTCCGCCTCCGGGATGTAGTCGATCGAACGTTTCTCGATCAACGGCTTGCTGCTTGCGCGTGTGCTGGTGACAGCCATGGTTCAACCTCTGTGGATTGTTCTGGGGTTACTGTAGAACTGCTTCCCTGTGGGAGCGGGCTTGCTCGCGAACGCGGTGTGTCATTCAACACATGTGTTGGATATAAAGCCGCCTTCGCGAGCAAGCCCGCTCCCACAGGGGAATTTGCGTTACTTGCCGGTGATCATCGGCAGGTTCAGCCCCTGTTCCTTGGCGCAATCAATGGCGATCTGGTAACCGGCATCGGCATGACGCATCACGCCAGTGGCCGGGTCGTTGTGCAGCACGCGGGCAATTCGCTCGGCCGCTTCGTCGGTGCCGTCGCAGACAATCACCATGCCCGAATGCTGGGAGAAGCCCATGCCGACGCCGCCGCCGTGGTGCAGCGAAACCCAGGTCGCGCCGCTGGCGGTGTTGAGCAAGGCGTTGAGCAGCGGCCAATCAGACACGGCATCGGAGCCATCCTGCATGGCTTCGGTCTCGCGGTTGGGGCTGGCCACGGAACCGGAGTCCAGGTGGTCGCGACCGATCACGATTGGGGCCGACAATTCGCCGCTGCGCACCATTTCGTTGAACGCCAGGCCCAGCTTGGCACGCTGGCCCAGGCCGACCCAGCAGATACGCGCCGGCAGACCCTGGAAGCTGATGCGCTCGCGGGCCATGTCCAGCCAGTTGTGCAGATGCGCGTCGTCGGGGATCAGTTCCTTGACCTTGGCGTCGGTCTTGTAAATGTCCTGTGGGTCACCCGACAGCGCGGCCCAACGGAACGGACCGATGCCACGGCAAAACAGCGGACGGATATACGCCGGCACGAACCCTGGGAAATCGAAGGCATTTTCGACGCCCTCTTCCTGGGCCATCTGGCGGATGTTGTTGCCGTAGTCGAAGGTCGGCACGCCCATTTTCTGGAAAGCCAGCATGGCTTTGACGTGGACGGCCATCGATTGCTTGGCCGCTTTGACCACGGCAGCCGGTTCAGTCTTGGCGCGGGCGCGGTATTCGTCCCAGGTCCAGCCGGCTGGCAGGTAACCGTTGAGCGGGTCGTGGGCGCTGGTCTGGTCGGTGACCATGTCCGGGCGCACACCGCGACGGACCATTTCCGGCAGGATCTCGGCGGCGTTACCACAGAGCGCGATGGAGATCGCCTTGCCTTCTGCGGTGTATTTCTCGATGCGGGCCAGGGCGTCGTCCAGGTCAGTGGCCTGTTCGTCGACATAACGAGTCTTGAGGCGGAAATCGATGCTCACCTGCTGGCATTCGATGTTCAGCGAGCAGGCGCCAGCCAGCGTCGCGGCCAACGGCTGCGCACCGCCCATGCCGCCCAGACCGGCGGTCAGGACCCAGCGCCCCTTGAGGTTGGCATCGTAATGCTGACGACCGGCCTCGACGAAGGTTTCATAGGTGCCTTGGACGATGCCCTGGCTGCCGATGTAGATCCAACTGCCGGCGGTCATCTGGCCATACATGGCCAGGCCCTTGGCGTCCAGTTCGTTGAAGTGTTCCCAACTGGCCCAGTGCGGCACCAGGTTGGAGTTGGCGATCAACACGCGAGGAGCGTTGCTGTGGGTCTTGAACACGCCCACCGGCTTGCCGGATTGCACCAGCAGGGTTTCGTCGTCATTGAGGTTGGTCAGGCTTTCGACGATCTTGTCGTAGCACTCCCAATTGCGCGCCGCGCGGCCGATGCCACCGTAAACCACCAGCTCCTTGGGGTTCTCGGCCACTTCCGGGTCGAGGTTGTTCATCAACATGCGCAGCGGCGCTTCGGTCAGCCAGCTCTTGGCGGTCAGGGTGTTACCGCGTGGAGCACGGATTTCAACGTCACGGTATTTTTCAGGTTTGCGGGTAGCGTCGGTCACAGCAAAAACTCCTCAGCGATCAATCCAGACCAGCCCAGGCAATGGGCGCGATTTCCAGGCACGTTACGTTGAGCGGCGGTGACTCATACGCATACGTCTTTACTTGTATGTACAAGCATATGCAATCAAGCGGCCAACTTGTTGAAGGCGCCCTTGGGAAAATCGTGAGTGTGGCTATAGGGCCCGTATCAGAAGGGCTCTAGCGGAAGATGAAATTTCTGAAGAGGTTTTTCTGGAGCTGGGAGAAAGGGCAATAAAGCGTGGCGTTGCGCCAGGCTGGGGCATTCGGTAACAAGTTGGTGCGCAGAAGAAACAGCAGGCAGGCACCTTGTGGCGAGGGGATTTATTTGTGGGAGCAAGGCTTGCCTTGCTCCCACAGGGTACTTAAGAAGCTGAAATTAGTGGGCCGTCAGCTCAATCACGCAGCATTGACCGTGGGTGGAGACATCTACCAACCCGGTGTTACCGCTCAGTTGCAAACAGTCGTAGAGGCCCAAGTCAACGGCGGACTCATCGATCTTGATAGCTAACCCCGGAGCGGCACTGAACACCAACACCGTCCCCGCCTCGCTGAAAAACCGCTGCTGGCCGCCCATCCACTGCAACCGTGCGCGGTAACGCTTTGGCGCGTAGATCAGGTTGAAGTCGCGAATCGCTCCGCCCAGCAAGGTGCACGTCACATGACTTTCGCCACTGAATGCAAAGGGATCCAGAGGGTGCAAAGAACGCGTGGCCTGACCATCGACCGTCAGCGTCATGCCGTCGCCCTGCAACACGCTGATGATTCGCTCGTACCCGGCAAAGGTCGAAAAGCCGCCCGACTCACCGATATCGGCGATCGACAGGCGCCAACCGAAACCGTCCAGGCCGGAGCCTGAATCCCGGGTAATTTCTTCGGTGCTGCCGCCGCCGTTTTTCCAGGGCATGCGTGGATAATCGGCGGCGCGCAGAACGTTCATCTGCTTGATCATTTATGAAAGCGTCCTTCCAGACGATGACGGGAACCGGGGTGAATCAGGCGCGCGGCGGTTACCGGCTGACGCCCCGACCAGGTGCGGCGGCGGATCAACAGGCACGGCTCGCCCCGCTCGATCTGCAGCAGCTTGCACTCGCTCGCTTCAGCGAGAATCGCTTCAACCACGTGCTCGCCTTCGGTCAGCGGCGCAACCTGGTTCAGGTAGGCGTAGGGCGTTTGCAGGGTGAAGTCCTGCTTGAGGTAGTCCGGTGCCACCAGGGCATTGACGAAACGGTCCTCGATTTGCACGGGGATGTCGTTTTCGAAATGCACGATCAGCGAGTGGAACACCTTCTGGCCTTCGCGCATGTCCAGGGCCAGGGCGCGCTCGGAACCGGCGGCTTCTTCCTCCAGGGTGATGACCTTGCACGTATGGCGATGGCCTCGGGACGCAATCTCGTCGGCAATGTTATGCACTTCGAACAACGCCGACTGGCTCTTGGGCTCGGCCACGAAGGTGCCGACGCCTTGCATGCGCACCAACAAGCCGTCGGCAGTCATCTCACGCAGGGCACGGTTGATGGTCATGCGACTGAAACCCAGTTGGCTGACCAGTTCGCTTTCCGACGGCACGCGGTAATGCGGCGGCCAGTTTCCACTGTCGATCTGCTGGGTGATCATCTGTTTGACGCGGGCGTACAAGGGCGCCGGACTGTCACCCATGTTTGCGGCCAGCGGCGGTTTGGCAGGCGGAGTCGGCACGGCGGTTCCTTGTTCTGCAAAAGAAGGGTGCTAGCTTGCCGGAGTTTACCGGGCAGGCAAACGTCTGTATATGTATATACAAATTACGCACGATGAGGTTGAACCATGTCCGCCTTCTTTGCCGAACGCGCACTGCTGCCTAATGGATGGGCCGATGATGTACGTTTTGAAGTCGATGCCTGCGGCGTCTTGACTCATATCCAGGCCAACTCCCAGGCAGACGGTGCCGAGCGGCTGGGCGGGCCACTGCTGCCTGGCATGCCGAACCTGCACTCCCACGCTTTTCAGCGGGCCATGGCCGGGCTGGCGGAAGTAGCGGGCAATCCCAATGACAGTTTCTGGACCTGGCGAGACCTGATGTACCGCCTCGTCGGCAAAATCAGCCCCGATCAGCTCGGCATCATCGCCCGACAGCTGTACATCGAAATGCTCAAGGCCGGTTACACCTCGGTCGCCGAATTCCATTATGTACACCACGACACCGACGGCACGCCTTACGCCGACCCGGCGGAACTGGCCCTGCGCATCAGCCAGGCCGCAAGCGCCGCCGGTATCGGCCTGACCCTGCTGCCGGTGCTCTACAGCCACGCAGGTTTCGGCGGCCAGGCCCCCAATGACGGGCAACGTCGATTCATCAACAGCACCGAAAACTACTTGAAACTTCAGTCACGCTTGCAGCCGATCCTGGCCGGACAACCGGCCCAGGCGCTGGGTTTGTGTTTCCACTCCCTGCGCGCCGTGACGCCCGGGCAAATCCAGGAAGTGCTCGCCGCCAGCGACCGCCATTGCCCGGTGCACATCCACATTGCCGAGCAGCAAAAGGAAGTCGACGACTGCTTGAGCTGGAGTGGCGCCCGTCCGCTGCAATGGCTGTACGAAAACACCGAGGTGGATCAGCGCTGGTGCCTGGTCCACGCCACCCACGCCAATGCTCACGAAGTCAGCCTCATGGCCAGGAGCCAAGCGATTGCCGGCCTGTGCCTGACCACCGAAGCCAACCTGGGCGACGGGATTTTCCCGGCCGTGGATTTCCTCGCCCAGGGCGGACGCCTGGGTATCGGTTCCGACAGCCATGTGTCCTTGAGCGTGGTGGAAGAGTTGCGTTGGCTGGAATACGGCCAGCGTCTGCGAGATCAGCGGCGCAACCGCTTGTATCGGGCGGATCAACCAATGGTCGGGCGCACCTTGTTCGATGCCGCGCTGGAAGGTGGAGCCCAGGCTTTGGGACAAGCGATCGGCGCCCTCGAAGTCGGCAAGCGCGCCGACTGGCTGGTGCTCGATGGCAACGATCCGTACCTGGCCACCGCCAAGGGCGATGGGATTCTCAATCGCTGGCTGTTTGCCGGCGGGGATCGTCAGGTGCGCGATGTGATGGTTGGAGGGCAATGGGTGGTGCGGGATGGCAGCCATGCCGAAGAAGAACAAAGCGCCCGAGCGTTCACTCAAGTCTTGCGCGAACTGTTGGGTTGACCACAAAAACCTGTGGGAGCGAGCCTGCTCGCGATGGCGGTCTATCAGTCAACATCCGTGTTGAATGTGACGACCTCATCGCGAGCGGGCTCGCTCCCACATTTGATCCCGGTGACTATCAATCCGAAGTCTTGGCCATCTGCCGATCCGACGCACGCCAGATCAACCGTGTCGTGTCGTAACCCTGCTGGCGTGCCTTGCTCAGCAGTTCTTCGCGCACAACGCCATTGACCGTCGGGGTACGGGACAGCAGCCACATGTAACGACGGCTCGGGTCACCGACGATGGCGGTCTTGTAGTCATCGCTGACATACAGGACCCAGTATTGCCCCTTCGCCACGCCCGGCACGATCCGCGAAAACCAGTTATCAAACTCGACCCAGAGCTTGTCGGTCTTGCCCGGCACTTGAGCCGTTGCGGTGCCCCTGGCTTCCTCCCACTGCCAGTCCGAGGTCAGGCAACGGTTGAACACATCCACCTCGCCGTCGGGCTTGAGGGTGTAGTGCGCTTCGGATTGCGCGCAGTTGCGCTGGAAGTACATCGGTAGACGGGCCAACTCGTACCAGGTCCCTTGGTAACGCTTGAGGTCGACGCTGTTGACAGTCTTTGGCGCCAACGGGTCTTCGCCAGAAGTGGCACAGCCAGCCAATACCAGGCCGGCAAAAAGCCCTAACAATAACCGCATCATTATTTTTCTCCCGCGGGCCGCTGGCCCCGGTTTACTTCAGGCCTTGGCCGGAAAACATCAACACTTTGTCACCGGCGTACTGCACGCTGATAAAGCTCTTCTGGTCGCCCCAGGTGCAACTGGACATGCCGAGCGCGCCCGAACAATCGGTCGGTTTCCCCAGTAACGTTTCGACTTCGGCCTTGGGCATGCCGGCAGACAGTTTCGAATAGTTTTCCTGGTTGACCTTGCTGCATGCCGTCAACAAGACGCACAAGGACAACAAGGCGATAGATCGCAGCGACATGGTGTAACTCCTGGAACGGAAGGGGGTGGCAGGGTGCCAACCAGAACCTTAGAAGAGAAAACCCCTATCTGGTTCCCCGACAGACCCAGTATTTGTTGGGGGTTGAGCAGGTGTTTCATGGGTGAATCAACCCGTTTGTGACGCCGTCGTGTATTTCGTCGGGGCTGTGCCGACCTTGAACAGCAAGCGGCGCGGTTAAAGCAGTTGGTGGGCAGTTTCCGGATCTAGCGCTTTCAAGGGCCCTTTCGCGAGCAAGCCCGCTCCCACAGTTGACCGCGCTCTACCAGGGAAACGCGATCGACTGTGGGAGCGGGCTTGCTCGCGAAGACGGCATCAGCGTCGCAGAAAATTCAGAACCTCGACCCAGGCCTGCCCAAGAATTCCTGTTCATCAGCCGTAGACTCACGCCCCAACACCGCATTGCGATGGGGAAAGCGCCCAAACCGCGCAATGATCTTCTGATGCCGCTCGGCGTAATCCAGGTTGTCTTCGAACACCGCCCGATCCGCCTCGGGCTGCTCGCGGGTCAGTTCGATGAAACGGGAAACCGCTTCATTCTGCACCGCCAGGTTTTCACAATGTTCGAGCACCAGGTAGATGAATACCCGCTGGATCGGTTCGAGTTGCCGGTCAAAGCCCGCCGCCATGCCTTGGGCCACCAGCGCTTGGGCACGCAGGTCACCGGAAAAAGCCTTGGGGGTGTCGCGAAAGATCATTCGCGGGAGCTGATCGAGCAACAGCACCAGGGCCAGCCAGCCTTCGGGGCGTTGCGCCCAGTCGGTCAATTCGCCGGCCAGTGCCTGCTCGACCTGATCGCCGAAGCGCTCGTGCGCCTGGCGATCATGGCGTTTGCCAAACCACAGCTTGCCTTTGTCAGCGGCTATTTCGTCCGGCGATTTGGCTGAGCCAAACCACCAATCGAGCAACGACTGCCAGGGCTGGGCCATGATTTATTCCTTGTGGTAGGCCGTGGCGCGGGCGACTTCTTCCTTCGAACCCAGGAACACCGCCACACGCTGGTGCAGGCCTTCAGGCTGGATGTCGAGAATACGCTGGTGACCGTCAGTGGAGGCACCGCCAGCCTGTTCCACCAGGAACGACATCGGGTTGGCTTCGTACATCAGGCGCAGTTTGCCCGGCTTGGACGGCTCGCGGCTGTCGCGCGGGTACATGAACAGACCGCCACGGGTCAGGATGCGGTGTACGTCGGCGACCATCGCGGCGACCCAGCGCATGTTGTAGTTCTTTTTCAGCGGACCTTCTTCACCGGCCAGCAATTCGCCAACGTAGCGTTGTACCGGGGCTTCCCAGTGACGCTGATTGGACATGTTGATGGCGAATTCCTGGGTGCTTTCCGGAATGGTGATGTCTTCGTGGGTCAGTACGAAGCTGCCCATCTCACGGTCCAGAGTGAAACCTTTGACGCCGTCGCCCAGGGTCAGCACCAACATGGTCTGCGGGCCGTAGATGGCATAACCGGCGGCTACCTGCTCGGTGCCTGGTTGCAGGAACGCCTTTTCATTCAAGGCTTCGTTTTGGCTCAGGTATTCGTTCGGGCAACGCAGTACCGAGAAGATGGTGCCCACCGGCGCGTTGATATCGATGTTCGACGAACCGTCCAGTGGGTCGAACACCAGCAGGTAAGCACCCTTGGGGTATTTGCCTGGAATCTGGTAGGCGTTGTCCATTTCCTCGGACGCCATGCCGGCCAGGTGACCGCCCCATTCGTTGGCTTCGAGCAGGATTTCGTTAGAGAGCACGTCGAGCTTTTTCTGCACTTCGCCCTGCACGTTTTCGGTACCCATGCTGCCCAGGACACCACCCAGGGCGCCTTTGGATACGGCGTGGCTGATCTCCTTGCATGCACGCGCCACCACTTCGATCAAAAAGCGCAGATCGGCAGGGGTGTTGTTGCTGCGGGTCTGCTCAATCAAATAGCGACTCAAGGTAACGCGGGACATGGACGGCTCCGAAGAATAGGGGGCGGAAAAACCTGCGCAGTTTAGCGCGAGTCGGGACTTAATTCCTCCTATGAGACGGGGAATGGAGGATTGAGTTCACGGGGTGGCGGTTGCTCGTGGATTTTGGGTGGCTGGAAGATCGCTTTCGCGAGCAAGCCCGCTCCCACATTGGAATGCGGACTCCTGTGGGAGCGGGCTTGCTCGCGAAGCAGGCGACTCGGTTTATCGGTTGCCCCAGGCTCAGGATTTGACCGGTGGCTTGCGCAGCAAGCTGAAGGCCATCGCCGCGAGGACCAGTACGCTGATCAGCAACACCGCCCACAAGCCGATTTTCTTCCAGCTGGTCTCGACAGTGGGTGTTGCGGCAGCCGGCGCCGAGGTCGTTCCGCCATTAGCCTTCGCCGTACCCAGCGTCGCCAGGCGTGACGGTTTGTAATCGGGCACCAGCGTGGCCAGTGGCAGGCTGGCCGCTTTCACCGTCGCATTGCCCAGTGCCAGGCTGTAGGGGCCCTCGCCCCGTGCCAGGAACACCACTTGGGTCGGGCGCACGGCAAAACGCAAGGCTGGCGCTTCGGCACCGAGGCCGCCGCCCCGTTCGTCCACCGTCAGCTTCAATTGCTGCACGGTCTGCCCCGACAGTTGCAGTTGGTTTTGCAGCACATCCTCGCCGTTCTGGGTCAGGCGATACAGCAAACCGCTGTTCAGTGTTTGCCACGGCTGGCTGCTTTCACGCCGTCCGGCCAGGGTCACCGGCGCCAGGCTGTTGGCCTGGTTCAGTTCGACCTGCACCTGCTCGACATTCAGCCCCATGGGCAACTGCCAGGTGTACTGCCCAGCCTTCGTGGTGCTGCCGGCCAAAGGCTGCGACCAGACCAACGGCAACGGCAGGCTTTCGCGACTGCCGCTCTGCAACTGGGCCGAGGTCAACACCGGCGCCGATGACGGCGATTGCCACAGCAACCGCAGATAACGCGCCGGTTGTCCTGGCAAGCTGACCTCATGCTGCTCCACTCGCTCATCGGCAAAGGTCAGCCGCGCCACTTGGCCTTCGCCCCACGCCTGCCACTGTTGCAAGTCGTCACTGGCTTCGATGGTGAAGCGCTGGAAGCCGTCGCGCTCGCTGGTCCAGTCGAGGATCAACTGCTGCAAGGGCGCCTTGATCGCACTGGCATCCAGCAGCCAGCCGCGCAGCTCCTCCTCCCCCGCTTCGAGCCTGCTGGACGGCTGCACCTGCACCAGCGTGCCGCTGGCGCTCGATTGCACCCGTACGCTGGGCGCGCGCTCGTTGTCATCGGCGGCGTTGTACAACGGGAACCACTTCACGTCGGTGGTGCGGTTTTCCCGGCTCTGGGCAGTCTCGCGAACCAAGGCATAGGCCTGGGCCTGCCCGGCGGCGTTGAACACCCGCAGGTCGCTCAGGTCGGTCTGTCGCGCTTGCAACTGAATCCCCAGGGGCAACGCCAGGCGATACCACGGCCCCTCGCCGCTCAAGGACAATGGCACCTGATGGGCGAAATCCGCCGGTTGTTCCTGGGCCGTCACCGACAAGGCCACCCACAACCCCGCCACGCCCAACCCGATCCGACTCAACTTGCGACTCAAGACGACACTCCCTCACTGACAGGTATTGGCGGCTCGGTCCGCGAGCCCCCTTCCGGGCGTTTTGGCGGCAGCGGCGCGAAGTAGCCCACTACCAACAGCAATACACCCACGCCGATAAACGACACAATCCGCGCCAGACCGCCACGGTTACTCAACTCGACAAAGAACAGCTTGGCCACCACCACGGCGATCAACGCCGCACCGATCAGCCACACCTCACGACGATGGCGCAGATGCCCACCGATCATCAGGCCCAGGGCAATCAGGGTCCAGACGATGGACAGCCCGGCCTGCACAAACATGGATTCGAGCAACGCCTCCAGCTCGAACGGCACACCGATCCAATGGTGAGCACTGCGCATCACCATGGCGGTGAAGAACGTGAACAGCGACACGCCAGCGATCAACTGGGCGACGTGTCCGGCATGACCCCATCGGATTGCCAGTTGCGACACCGCGCTGCGAGTCCATACGTAGACGCCAAACAAGGCGAACAGCAAGCCCAGCTCCAACGGGTTGAGCAGCGGCACATAGGGCAACGGTTCGGCACTGCCGTCGCTGAAAGTGTTGGCCAGCCAGAACCAGCCCAGCATCAACAGCGCCAGCGGCGCCGCCGCGTACACGCGATATTCGCGAGGGTAAGCCGAGACCGGCCATGGCCAGGTGCGCGGCGCGGCCATCAGCACCAGGTACAGGCTCGGCAGAATCGCCCAACCCAGCCAGCGCCAGGCGTTGTACTGCTCGGACAACAGCAGCAGGCCGTAACGCACCTCCAGCGCCAGCACACCGATCAGCAGCCAGCAACCGAGCACATGGGCGGTGCTGCACGCCCGGGCCGGCAGTATCGGCGCCAGGCGTTTCAGAGAAAGGAAATGTACGGCGAACACAGCGAACCAGGCCAGCCAGCCGAAATCCGCCGCCGGGTGATAACGGCTGTGCCCGGTCGCGACCAGCACGCAGCCCGCCACCAGAATCAGCAAGGTGCATAGCAACCCCATCGCCGGCCATTTCAAACGCAGCGCCAGCAATGTCCACAGCGCCACACTGATTGCCGCGACGATCAGCAACAAATGACCTTGCAGGTGCTGCGGTGCAAAGCGGAGCACTTCGCTGACCCACGCCAGCGCCCACCAGCCTGCGCCCCAGACCAGCAGCAACTCGGACAAACGCTGCAAGCTCAAGGCCTGGAATACCGCCGAAGGATGACCGCGCTGCAATCGCCATGCGCCCACCAGTGCCGCCAACCCCAGCACCAGCGGCGTCCAGAACCCGCTGTGAGCCAAGGGCCGCAGATCCTCGGCACTCAGTGGCCCGAGCAGCGCCGACCCGGCGGCAAGGAACGCCGCGCCGCCGATCAACTGCAACAGCAGGCCAAACACAAAACTCACGCGCTGCTTCAGGTACAGGCTCAGCCAGATGATCAACAGGCCGCTGGCCGCCCATACACCGCTCGCCGTTTGCCAGGGCAGGACGAAAAGCACGGCGAGGTTGATCAGCACCAACCCCGCCAGCAGCACCACCGACAACCCGCGCAGCAACCGCACATCGTTGCGTACCATGTCATCGCGCGCCGCCAGCAGCATGCCGCCAATCAGCGCCAAGCCAATCAGGGAGGCGCTGAGCAAACCGCTCCAGCCAGCGCTGAACACGGCTGTCGAATCCCCTTCGGCACCCTGCAAACGCAACAGGAACAGCGCGCCACCCAGCAACTGCACCGCGAACGCGGTAAACAGGAAGCTGCGCGATTGCAGGCGCAGGCCCGCGAACAGCGTCGCCAGACCGGCCAGGGCCCAGGCAATGGCGGTGCCGTGAGTGAACAAGAACAGCGGCGCCAGCAGATAGAGAAAGCTCAACCCCAGCACAGCCAGCACCGGCAGGCCCTGGCGCTCCCAACGTGTGGTGTGCTCAGGCGCGGTCTTGCGCAATTGGTAGAAACTGAACAGCAAGGCGCCACCCAGCATCAACGCGCCCAGCGGCGCGCCATCGATCAGGCTGCTGTCGCCCTGACGCAACTCGCTGACAAAGGCCAGCGCCGAGCCCAGTTGCAGCAGCAAGGCAAAAGCCCGGGCCAAAGGCCGCTGCTGACGCAGGCCCAACCAGAAAATCCCCGCACCTTCCACAGCCCATGCCGCCGCGGTCCACCGGGCGTCGAGGCCCAGGGGAATCGCCAGGCTGGCAAAAATCACCCCCAGAGCGAGGCAGGTTTCGGCCAACAGGACGGCGCGGCCACCCATCAATACCCGCGCCAGCCCCATGTAGATCATGCCCAGGGCCAAGGCGCTAAACGCAGCGGCGAACTCCAGATGCTGCACCAGCGCGAACTGCAAACCGAACCCCACCAGCGGCGGACCGAACAGCATCGTGCCGTCCACGTAGTCGCCCTTGCGGGCCGACCAGCGCAACAGCGCATCGCGGCTTTCGTCCTCGGGGCCATCGCCCATTTCCAGCAACTTGCGTCGGGTGAACAGCAAGCCGATCGCCAGGTACATCAGGAAGAAAACAATCAGGAACGGCTCGGTGCTCCAGAGCAGTTCTGGCCCATAAGAGCGCAAGCCCCAGGCAAAACCGATGCCGAAGGTGCCGACAAAACCAATCAGGTTGAGCAGACGCCAGGCCTTGAACCAGGCAATCGCCAGGATGCCGGCATTGAGCAGGATGAAGTAGCTGAACAGCGCGACATGGTTACCGCTGCCGGTGGACGTCAGGATCGGCGCGGCAAACCCGCCCAGCGCCGCTACCGCAGCAAGGCCGAGGGCATTTTGGCTCACCGCCAGAATCGCCGAGAACACCGTGACCGCCACCAGCAAGCCCAAGGCCGCTTTGGAGTCGAGCAGCGGATGCAGGCGCATGGCGGCGAACACGGTCAGGTACAGCACCGCGATCCCGGTGCCCTGCAACATCAGCGCGTAGTTGCTGTTGCGCTGGCGCAGCCACCAGCCCAGGCCTAGCAGGCCCAACGCACTGGCCGCGACGCCGGCATAACGCAACTCGATGGGCACGACCATGCCTTCCGTGGCATAGCGCAGCAGAAATGCCAAACCGAGGAACAACAGCACCACGCCGACCCGCAGCACGGTATTACCGCCAAACAGCCAGTTACGCGCGCCCGCGCCAAGGCACGCTCGAGCAGACTCGGATCACGAGGGACAGCCGGCTCCGATTGAACGGGTTTGGAGACGACCGGTGTAGGCCGCCATACGTCGTCGGGCAACGGCTGGCCGGTTTGTGCAGTCATCGCGGGAACAGCTTCAAGGTCCGGCGGCAGTTCCCAGACCAGCTCCGGTTCGGATTGGATTTCGGGCTCTGGAACCTGAGCCACGACGATCTCGGGCGATGGCGCAGGTTCGCCCGAGGCGGCGACAGTACTGCGCTCAAGCACGATCAGCCGCTGCTCCAGTGCGCTCAAGGCGCGCTGGGCCGTTTGCAACTGGTTCTGCTGTTCGGCGGCGTGAGCACCGAGGCGGCTGAGACGAATGCCCTGAGCAACGCCAAGGCCCAGCAACGCGCCTATCAGCGCATCGGCGAACGACTCATCCACCACCCAGCCGAGTGCCAGGCCCAACAGCGTTAAGATCCATTGCATGGTCGATATCCCTAAGCGGCCCTTTGCTGACGTAACCGGAGTGATGCGGTGTCTGCTTCAGTCTAGAGGAACCACACAAACCTTGTGGGAGCGGGCTTGCTCGCGAAGGCGGTGTGCCAGACAACATCAACATTGCCTGACACGCCGCCTTCGCGAGCAAGCCCGCTCCCACATGAGGTTACCGGTGTTTCCAATTACTGAACCCGGCCACACAGCCCGGCGAAACTGGCGCTTAGTATATCGACCAAGCCCAACCACCGTTGGGCTTCGCTCACATTTCCTGCAACTGCTACTCCAAGGCTTTCCAGATGTCGGTGGCGTATTCACGGATGGTCCGGTCGGAGGAAAACCAGCCCATGCGCGCCGTGTTGAGCACCGCCGAACGCCACCATTGCTGGGCGTCGTGCCAGCGCTCTTCGACCCTGGCCTGGGCATCCCAGTAAGCGTCGAAGTCGGCGCAGACCAGAAAGCGATCGTAATCCACCAGTGAATCGACAAGCCCGGTGTAACGCATCGGATCGTCTGGCGAAAACACTCCGCCGCGAATGGCCTGCAACACATCGTTGAGGCGATGAGACGCGGCAATGTCCGGCGCGGCGCTGAACTCGCCGTTCTGCTTGCGGGCCTCCACCTGCTCGGCCGTCAGGCCGAAGATGAACATGTGCTCACCGCCCACACGCTCATGCATCTCCACGTTGGCGCCGTCCATGGTGCCGATGGTCAGCGCACCGTTAAGACCGAACTTCATGTTACTGGTGCCTGACGCTTCAAAACCGGCCGTGGAAATCTGCTCGGAAAGGTCCGCCGCCGGGATGATGCTCTCGGCCAGGCTGACGTTGTAGTTGGGCAGGAACACCACTTTGAGCAGGCCGCGCACGGTCGGGTCGTTGTTCACCACGCGGGCAATATCGTTGGTCAGCTTGATGATCAACTTGGCCTGGTGATAACTGGCGGCGGCCTTGCCGGCGAAGATTTTCACCCGTGGCACCCAGTCCACTTCCGGTTCGGCGCGGATTGCCTGGTACAGCGCCACGGTGTGCATCAGGTTGAGCAACTGGCGCTTGTATTCATGGATCCGTTTGACCTGCACGTCGAACATCGCCGCCGGGTTCACGGCAACACCCAACCGCTCGTGAATCAGGTGCGCCAAGGCCTTTTTGCTGTGCAGGCGCTGTTCGGCGAACTGTTTGCGGAACGCCGGTTGATCAGCGAACGGCTCAAGCTCAATCAGGCGCTCCTCGGGGTTGTCGAGCACGCTCGGCCCCAGGGCATCGACCATCATCGAGGTCAATTCAGCGTTGGCCTGGAACAACCAGCGGCGGAAAGTGATGCCATTGGTCTTGTTGTTGATCCGTTCGGGGTAGAGCGTGTGCAGCTCGGAAAACACCGTGTTGCGCATCAATTGTGTGTGCAACGCCGATACGCCGTTGACACTGTGGGAACCGAGGAACGCGAGGTTGCCCATGCGCACCCGGCGGCCATTGTCTTCCTCAATCAGTGACACCGCGCGCAGCACGTCGAAATCGTGCACGCCCTTGGACCGCAGAGAATCGATGTGCTGGGCGTTGATCAGGTAGATGATCTGCATGTGCCGCGGCAACATGCGTTCCATCAGCCCCACCGGCCAGGTTTCCAGGGCTTCTGGCAACAGCGTGTGGTTGGTGTAGGAGAGCGTGTCCTGGGTGATCTGCCAGGCGGCGTCCCAGGCCACGTCGTAGACGTCCACCAATTGACGCATCAATTCGGCCACGGCGATGGACGGGTGGGTGTCGTTGAGCTGAATCGCCGCGTGATCACCCAGGGTCAACACCGAGGTGTGCATGTTGCGATGACGGCGCAACAAATCCTGCAATGAGGCGGCGACAAAGAAATACTCCTGGCGCAGGCGTAGTTCCTGGCCCGCCTCGGTGCTGTCGGCCGGGTACAGCACGCGGGAGATACTTTCGGCCCGGGCCACTTCCGCCACGGCGCCCAAATGGTCGCCGGCATTGAAACGCTCCAGGTGCAGCTCTTCCATGGCCCGGGCGCGCCACAGACGCAGGGTGTTGACGCTGGCACCGCGCCAACCCACCACGGGCGTGTCATAGGCGATGGCTCGCACGGTTTCGCCCGGGGACCACACTTGCTTGGTATTGCCGGAGGCGTCGGTCACGGTCTCGACGCTGCCGCCGAAGCCGATCGGGTAGACCACTTCAGGCCGCTCGAACTCCCAGGGGTTGCCGAAATCCAGCCAGTGTTCGGTTTGCTCCTGCTGCCAGCCATCGACGATCGCCTGGCGAAACAGGCCGTGTTCGTAACGAATGCCGTAGCCATGGCCGGCAATGCCCAGGGTGGACATGCTTTCCATGAAACATGCCGCCAACCGGCCGAGGCCGCCGTTGCCCAACGCCGCATCGGGTTCGAGCAGCCGAATGCGCTCCAGATCCACGCCCAGCTCGGTCAAGGCTTCGCGGGCGGTGTCCAGTAGACCGAGGTTGCTCAGGCTGTCATAGAGCAAGCGACCGATGAGAAATTCCAGGGAAAGGTAATAGACGCGTTTCTGGCCCTTGCGGTAGATCTGTCGCGTGTGGTCCATCCAGTGCTCGACCATATGGTCGCGGGCGGCCAGGGCAATGGCTTCGAACCAGTCGTGATCAAACGCATGATCCGGGTCCTTGCCAACGGCGTAAGTGAGTTTGGTCAACACGGCATCGCGAAATGCAGCCACTTCGGCTTCGCGAACAAGTGGTTCTTGAGTCATTGGTGAGACCTCGAACGAGCATGAAATTGTCTGAGCCTAGACGGTCTGACAGGCGCTACAGGCGCAGGTTCGTTGGTTTTTCCGCGGTGCCGGAGAATCGCCGCCAGGGAATTGCCATATGAGCGAATGAATGCAGGGGCCGTGCCGGTCCAGGAAAAGTTTTGCCGGGCTCGAAAAAAAACCGGCAGATGGTCGTTCAAAATTTCACCAGTCCCGGTATGATCGCGCGCCCTGATGCATGCTGGTAAACCTTGATGATGAAGCCCAACCTGATCGCCGCCGCGGAGATCGACCGAATCGATACCTGGGCCAAGTACTCCGCGCCAATGTGCGGTTCCTGCGTGTCGAGCTGCTGCACACTGCCGGTGGAGGTCAAGATCAAGGACCTGATCCGGATCGGCATCGTCGATGAGTTCGAGCTGGGCGACCCGCCGAAAAACATCGCCAAACGCCTGCAAAAGGAAGGGATCGTCGAGCGCTATAACCAGAAATCCGAAATCTTCACGCTCCAGCGCATGAGCAACAACGATTGCCTGTATCTGGATCGCAAGAGCCGGTTGTGCACCATTTACGAGAAACGCCCGGACACCTGCCGCAACCATCCGCGAGTCGGGCCGAGGCCGGGGTATTGCGCGTACAAGCCCAAGGAAGTGGTGCGCGAGCGTAATCCGCGGACGTTGGACAAGTTCTGATCAGCCGCTGACTCTTTAGTGCCTGAACCATTGTCATCGCGAGCAGGCTCGCTCCCACACTGGACTTATGCCGGACACAACATCTGTATCCGCTGAAAATCCACTGTGGGAGCGAGCCTGCTCGCGATAGGGCCCTAAGAAGTGACGCACAAATTCCAGGCATAAAAAAACGCCCCTGACCTCACAATCAGGGGCGTTTTTTTCAGCCATTAACTAAGTCGAAACTCAGTTACCGCTTTTCTTGGCAGCGCGGGTACGCTCGCTTTCGCCAAGGATCTTCTTACGCAGGCGAATCGACTTAGGCGTCACTTCGCACAGTTCGTCTTCCTGCACGAACTCCAGCGCTTGCTCCAGGGTGAACTTGACCGGCGGAACCAGGGCGATGGTTTCGTCTTTGCCCGAAGCACGCATGTTGTCGAGCTTCTTGCCCTTGGTCGGGTTCACGCCCAGGTCGTTGTCGCGGCTGTTGAGGCCGACGATTTGACCTTCGTAGATATCCTGGCCGTGCTCGACGAACAGCTTGCCGCGCGCTTGCAGGGTTTCCAGCGAGTAGGTCAGTGCCTTGCCGGTAGCAACCGATACCAGAACACCGTTCTGACGGCCGGACATGTCGCCGGACTTCATCACGTCGTAACGATCGAAGATCGAAGTCAGGATGCCGCCACCGGAGGTCAGGGTCAGGAATTCGTTACGGAAACCGATCAGGCCACGGGCCGGGATGTTGTACTCAAGGCGCACACGGCCCTTGCCATCCGGAACCATGTTGGTCAGGTCGCCCTTGCGCAGGCCCATTTGTTCCATGATCGCGCCCTGGGATTCTTCCGGCAGGTCGATGGTCACGTTTTCGTACGGTTCGTGCTTGACGCCGTCAACCATACGGATGATCACTTCAGGACGACCTACGCCCATTTCGAAGCCTTCGCGACGCATG
This sequence comes from Pseudomonas hefeiensis, assembly GCF_030687835.1. NCBI lineage: Bacteria > Pseudomonadati > Pseudomonadota > Gammaproteobacteria > Pseudomonadales > Pseudomonadaceae > Pseudomonas > Pseudomonas hefeiensis. The sequence goes on along the minus strand of NZ_CP117449.1, from coordinate 448,111 downwards.
GTTTCGATCAGAACCGAGAGGTGCAGCTCACCACGGCCGGAAACCTTGAACTTGTCGGCCGAGTCGCCTTCTTCAACGCGCAGTGCCACGTTGTAGAGCAGCTCCTTGTCCAGACGCTCCTTGATGTTACGGCTGGTCACGAACTTGCCTTCTTTACCGCAGAATGGCGAGTCGTTGACCTGGAAGGTCATGGAAACGGTTGGCTCGTCGACGGTCAACGGCTTCATCGCTTCGACGTTCAGTGGGTCGCACAGAGTGTCGGAGATGAACAGCTGCTCGAAGCCGCTGATGCAGACGATGTCGCCGGCAGCTGCCTCGTCAACGTCGATGCGGTGCAGGCCGTGGTGACCCATCAGCTTGAGGATACGACCGTTGCGCTTCTTGCCGTCGGCGTCGATAGCCACGACCGGAGTGTTCGGCTTGACGCGACCACGGGCGATGCGGCCAACACCGATCACACCCAGGAAGCTGTTGTAGTCCAGGGCCGAGATTTGCATCTGGAACGGACCGTCACGGTCGACTTTCGGCGCAGGTACGTCGTCGACGATCGACTGGTACAGCGGGGTCATGTCTTCGGCCATGTTGGTGTGGTCCAGACCGGCAATGCCGTTCAGGGCCGAGGCGTAGACGACTTTGAAGTCCAGCTGTTCTTCGGTGGCGCCCAGGTTGTCGAACAGGTCGAAAATCTGGTCCAGAACCCAGTCCGGACGCGCGCCTGGACGGTCAACCTTGTTGATGACCACGATCGGACGCAGGCCGGCTTCGAAAGCCTTCTTGGTCACGAAACGGGTTTGCGGCATAGGGCCGTCCTGGGCATCGACCAGCAGCAGCACGGAGTCGACCATCGACATTACGCGCTCTACTTCACCACCGAAGTCGGCGTGGCCCGGGGTGTCCACGATGTTGATGTGGTAGCCATTCCAGTTGATGGCGGTGTTTTTCGCCAGGATGGTAATACCGCGCTCTTTTTCCTGGTCGTTGGAGTCCATCACGCGCTCGTCGTTGAGCTCGTTGCGCTCCAGGGTGCCGGATTGACGCAAGAGTTTGTCTACCAGGGTGGTCTTACCATGGTCAACGTGAGCAATGATGGCGATGTTGCGTAGATTTTCGATCACTTGTGTATCTCGATCAGAGGATTCGGTGTGCTGACAGGTCGTGGCAGCGATTTACGTTGAGTCCGACAAAGCCGTTACAGCTTGCCGGCGGCGTCGGGGGGCCGGTGACGCAGGCCACAGGCAAACAGCCCCGGGCACTTAGCTCGGTCGATAAACGCGCACATTGGCATGCCCCTCACTGAGCAAATGGTGGGCATGCAGGCGACTCATCACGCCTTTGTCGCAATACAACAGGTACTGGCGAGTAGGGTCCAGTTCCTTGAAACGCGCGTTCACTGCATAGAACGGCATCGTTTGTACCTCGATACCGGCGACACTCAGCGGGTCGTCTTCAGCGTCATCCGGGTGACGGATGTCGATGATGATCTGACCGGCCAGCGCTTCGCCGACTTCTTCAATCTGTATGTCCTGGCCCAACTCATCGATCACCCGATCGATTGGTACCAGCCTGGCGTTTTCGAGCGCACGCTCGAGCACCGCCATGTCGAATTCTTTCTCTTCGTGCTCCACCCGCCCGCGCTTGGCCGCCGTCTTCGGATTGACCGAGATGACCCCGCAGTACTCCGGCATGTGCCGGGCAAACTCGGCGGTGCCGATTTCATTGGCCTGGTCGATGATGTCCTGCTTGTGGCTGGCGATCAGTGGGCGCAGCACCAGTTTTTCGGTCACGCAGTCGATCACTGACAGGTTCGGCAGCGTCTGGCTCGACACCTGCGAGATCGCCTCGCCGGTGACCAGCGCATCGATGTGCAACCGATCGGCGATGCTGGACGCGGCACGCAACATCATACGCTTCAAAATGACGCCCATATGACTGTTATCGACTTTGCCGAGAATCTCGCCCAAGACTTCCTCGAACGGTACGCTCACAAATAACACGCGTTGGGAGCTGCCATACTTCTTCCAGATGAAGTGCGCCACTTCCATTACGCCCAGTTCATGGGCGCGCCCGCCGAGATTGAAGAAGCAGAAATGGCTCATCAGCCCGCGACGCATGATCTGGTAGGCCGCGACCGTGGAATCGAAACCGCCGGACATCAACACCAGGGTCTGTTCCAGCGAACCCAGCGGATAACCGCCAATGCTGTCGTGCTGACTGTGGATCACGAACAACCGTTGGTCGCGAATTTCGATGCGCACTTCAATTTGCGGGTCTTTCAATGAAATTCCGGCGGCGCCGCATTGCTTGCGCAACTGGCTGCCGACGTATCTCTCCACGTCCATCGAGCTGAACGGGTGTTTGCCGGCGCGCTTGCAACGCACCGAGAAAATCTTGCCGGCCAGGGCATCACCGTAATGAAGCTTGCACTTGGCGAGAATGTCGTCGAAATCCCCCAGCGGGTATTCATCGACCTGCAGGAAATGCGCAATGCCCGGCATGCAGCTCAGGCGCTCGGTCATTTCCTTGAGGATCTTGGGTTCGCTGACGCGGGTTTCCAGCTCGAGGTTGTCCCACACGCCGTTCACCACCACAGCCGGGTCCAGATCGCGGAGCACGGCACGGATGTTCTTGGCCAACTGGCGGATGAAACGCATCCGTACCGGGCGGCTCTTGATGGTGATCTCGGGGAAGACTTTTACGATTAGTTTCATGAAAACAGCGCGCGAACGGCCAGCCGAAAAAGGGGGGCGCGGATTATAGCGGAAATTGCTCAAGGTTTAACCAGTTAATCTGCACTCGGTTTTCGGTGCACCAAAACAGGTCATAGATCACAAGCTGCGCCACATTGCAGTGCGCAATTGTTCGACAATCCGGGTTTCAAGGCTTGAAAAGCGTGGATTTGGTGCAAAAAACCCATGCTGGGGCACTGGCATGCAAATTGCTCCCTTGTGAGGCAGGTTGCCTTGGCAGAGTATTCGCGCCGGCATCACCCATATCTAAGGGCACACCATTACCCGCCCGAAGCCACCCGGAGGACATATGTCGAAGTCGGTTCAACTCATCAAAGATCATGACGTCAAGTGGATTGATCTGCGCTTCACTGACACCAAAGGCACTCAACATCACGTGACCATGCCGGCCCGTGATGCGCTGGACGACGAATTCTTTGAAATCGGGAAGATGTTCGACGGCTCCTCCATCTCTGGCTGGAAAGGCATCGAAGCCTCCGACATGATCCTGATGCCGGACGACGAAACTGCTGTCCTGGACCCGTTCACCGAAGAGCCGACCCTGATCCTGGTCTGCGACATCATCGAACCTTCGACCATGCAAGGCTATGACCGCGACCCACGCGCCATCGCCCACCGCGCCGAGGAATACCTGAAGTCTACCGGTATCGGCGACACCGCATTCTTCGGTCCTGAGCCTGAGTTCTTCATCTTCGACTCGGTCAAGTTCAAGTCCGACATCTCCGGTTCCATGTTCAAGATCTTCTCCGAACAGGGTTCGTGGATGTCCGACCAGGACGTGGAAGGCGGCAACAAAGGCCACCGTCCAGGCGTCAAAGGCGGCTACTTCCCGGTTCCACCGTTCGACTTCGACCACGAAATCCGTACCTCGATGTGCAACGCACTGGAAGAGATGGGCCAGACCGTCGAAGTTCACCACCACGAAGTGGCGACTGCCGGCCAGAACGAAATCGGCGTGAAATTCAACACGCTGGTCAAGAAGGCTGACGAAGTCCAGACCCTGAAGTACTGCGTACACAACGTTGCTGACGCCTACGGCCGCACCGCGACCTTCATGCCTAAGCCACTGTACGGCGACAACGGTTCGGGCATGCACGTGCACATGTCGATCTCCAAAGACGGCAAGAACACCTTCGCAGGCGAAGGTTATGCCGGCCTGTCGGACACCGCCCTGTACTTCATCGGCGGTATCATCAAGCACGGTAAGGCCCTGAACGGCTTCACCAACCCGTCGACCAACTCCTACAAGCGTCTGGTACCAGGCTTTGAAGCGCCGGTCATGCTGGCCTACTCGGCTCGCAACCGCTCCGCCTCGATCCGTATTCCTTACGTCAACAGCCCTAAGGCTCGCCGTATCGAAGCCCGCTTCCCGGATCCGGCTGCCAACCCGTACCTGGCCTTCGCCGCACTGATGATGGCCGGCCTGGACGGTATCCAGAACAAGATCCACCCTGGCGATGCCGCCGACAAAAACCTGTATGACCTGCCGCCTGAAGAGGCCAAGGAAATTCCACAGGTATGTGGCAGCCTCAAAGAAGCCCTGGAAGAACTGGACAAGGGCCGTGCGTTCCTGACCAAGGGCGGCGTATTCAGCGATGATTTCATCGACGCTTACATCGCACTGAAAAGCGAAGAAGAAATCAAGGTTCGCACCTTCGTACACCCACTGGAATATGAGCTGTACTACAGCTGCTGATCCGGTAGTGCCGCCCCACGCGGCGTGAACAAAGAGAGGCCTCCTTCGGGAGGCCTTTTTTATGGGCGCAAGTTACGTGCATGATTGTCTGCGCCCTCCACTGTTCGAAGACGAGATCACCCATGACTTCCCGCCTTTCACTCTGCCTTGCTCTGTCTGCCGCGTTGCTGGGCACCGCCGCCCAGGCCGCCACCGCACCCGCCACCCTCGCCCCGCTGCTGGGCACCATAGGCGAGCGCCTGACCATTGCCGACCAAGTCGCCTTGAGCAAATGGGACAGCCGCAAACCCGTGGAAGATCGCCAGCGCGAACGCGAGGTGATCACCGCCGCCGTCGCCCAGGCACCGGCTTACAAACTGAGCAGCGCAGCGGTAGAGGCGTTTTTTGCCGCGCAAATAGAAGCCAACAAACTGGTGCAATACGCGCACCTGTCCGACTGGCAACTGCAGGGCAAAGCCCCGGGCGCCCCGCGCCCGGACCTGATTGGGCAGATCCGCCCGCAACTGGATCAACTGCAAAAACGTCTACTGCAACAACTGGCCGACTTCAGCCCCTACCGCACCGACCCGCAATGCCCACAATGGCTGGCCCAGGCCACCCATACCGATAACGACCCGCTGCGGCAAATGGCCCTGGTTCGGGCGACCGCAGAGCTGTGTGTGCTCAAAAAAACCTGAGCCCACACATCTTTCCCCTGTGGCCGAGCCTGCTCGCGAAGAGACCGGCACATTCAGCACTCCAGTGACTGACACTCCGCTTTCGCGAGCAAGCCCGCTCCCACAGGGGGGCAGTGTCGAACCTGAAGGCTGCGGACGCCGCAACTCCAATGTGGGAGCGGGCTTGCTCGCGAAGGGGCCGGCACATCCAGCACTCCAGTGACTGACACTCCGCTTTCGCGAGCAAGCCCGCTCCCACAGGGGTCCAGTGTCGAGCCAGGAGGCTGCGGACGCCGCAACTCCAATGTGAAGCGGGCTTGCTCGCGAAGGGGCCGGCACAGCCAACATCTCAGTGACCGACAAACTGCCTTCGCGAGCAGGCTCGCTTGTATGTTTAGACTTGAAGGGGTGGGCGGGACTAAAAGCTCGATTCCGACTCTAGCCAGTACGGACCGTGGGAGACTTCTCGTCCCGCCCCTTCTACCCAAAGCGCCAATAAGGAATTCATCGGTAAAACCGACAATAGAGGCAAGCCAGCGCAAAGGTAGACCCCGACAAGCACCTAAACCCTAGCTCCGAGGATTCGCTATGACAATCCTTACCTCGCAGACGGTTGTTGGTATTGATATAGCCAAGGCCGAAGTTGTTGTTTATCGCTATGACCTGCAAACCACTGACACCATCAAGAATGACCGAACATCCCTCAAACGCTGGCTTAAAACGTTGCCCGCCCAAAGTGCTCTAGCCGTCGAAGCAACCAACATCTACCACCTGGACACCGTCGAGCTGGCTCATGCGATGGGGCATCAGGTCTATGTCGTGGATGCTTATCGGGTGAGCAATTATCGTCGCGGCATCGGCCAGCGGGCTAAGAACGATCCTTGTGATGCTCGTCTGCTGGCGCGGTATTTAACCAATGAACAGCACGAGTTGCGGCTCTGGAGCCCGCCACCGAAAGCCTACACGACGTTAAAAAGCCTGCTTCATAGGCGTGCGACGCTGGTCAAGAACCATACCGGCCTGATGTTGAGCTGGCACGATGAGCCTCTGTTAAAAAAAACGCTGGCCACTCAGCAAAAGGCGTTCGAACAGGCGATTCAGGCCATTCAGAAGTTGCTACGAAAAGTCAGCAAAGAAGCGGGAATTGAGGCGAATATCGGCCGCTGCAAAGCCATCGAGGGCGTTGGTGAACTGGTCGCTACTGGATTGGCGACGAGTTTCATGCGAGGTGATTTTGCGGACAGCGATGCATTTATCGCGTTTTTGGGGATGGACTTGAGGGTCGATGACTCCGGAAAAAAGAAGGGTCAACGGCACCTCACCAAGAAGGGCGATTCAGAGATACGCCGATTGGCTCATATCGCTGCAATGACAGCACGCCGCTCGCCTAGATGGAAGCCGTTCTACGAGTCATACCTGGCGAGAGGTTTCTCAAAAACCCAGGCATTGGTGGTGCTGGCCCGAAAGTTATGCCGGGTGGCATTTGCTTTGATGAAAAATCAGAGCGAGTACCAGCCGACACCTATGTTGCAGGGTTGCCCTGCAACATAGAATCTCCCACAGGGGGGAAGTGTCGAACCTGGAGGCTGCGGACACCGCAACTCCAATGTGGGAGAGGGCTTGCTCGCGAAGGGGCCGGCACAGCCAACATCTCAGTGACCGACAAACTGCCTTCGCGAGCAGGCTCGCTCCCACAGGAGGGTGTCGAACCTGGAGGCTGCGGACACCGCAACTCCAATGTGGGAGCGGGCTTGCTCGCGAAGGGGCCGGCACATCCAGCACTCCAGTGACTGACACTCCGCTTTCGCGAGCAAGCCCGCTCCCACAGGGGTCCAGTGTCGAGCCAGGAGGCTGTGACACGGCTCCCCAAGGGATTGCGTGCAACAACTTGGGCCAAGCGCCTCCCCTGACCTATGCTGCAATCCAACACTTTTGGTTTTCGGTTGATTTTATGGGTCGTGGTTTTCCAGGAATTCTGTTGTTGCTGTTGTCACTGCCAGCCGCCGCACAGATCTACAAATACACCGACGCCGACGGCAACACCGCCTATAGCAACCAGCCGCCTGATGGCGTGCCGGCCCAGGCGGTGGACCTGCCGCCGCTCAACAGCGTCGAACCGCAGCCCCCGGCCACGACGGATGTACCCACACCCGCCTCGACCCACGACGAATCAGCCGATGCCTACGAAACCCTGGAATTGACGGACATCCCCAGCGAAGAGGCCCTGCGCGCCAACAACGGCACCTTTACCGTTGGCGTCCTGGCTCGGCCGCGCCTGCAAAGTCCTCATCTGTTCAGGTTGTTGCTGGACGGCCAGCCCTATGGCCAGCCGAGCAATGTACCGCGCCTGCAATTGGTCAATATCGACCGGGGCGAGCACAGCCTGGCGGTGCAGGTCATCGATGGCGAACATCTTGTGCAACAGAGCGAAACCGTCATCTTCACGGTGCAACGGGTTCATCGTCCATGATCCGCTGGCTGCTCGCGCTGTGCCTGTCTCTGGCCACGCTGCCGGGGTTGGCGCAGATCTATACCTACATCGACGCTCAGGGCAATCGCGTCTTCACCGATCAACCGCGTCCCGGCAACGCCCAAAAAGTGCAACTGCCACCCGCCAACCGGATGGCGACACCGCCCCCCGGCGCAGCCTCGGCGCCGGCGCCTGCAGAAAAACCCGATCCAATGTTCCGTTACGAAATGCTGCGGCTGCTGATCCCCGAACCGGATGCCACGATACGCAGTACAGCAGGGGAACTGATCGTCACTGTCACCAGCGAACCCGGTTTGCAAAAAGGCCACCGCTACCGCCTGCTACTGGACGGCAACCCCACTGGCGAACCGGGGCCCAGCCCAGTGTTCGCGCTGAGCAACATCGATCGAGGCAGCCATCATCTGGCGGTAGAGATCCTCGATGAGCAGGGCCGTATCGTCGAACGCACCGCCAACCAACCCTTCCACATGCAGCGCATTTCCCTGGCGCAAAAACGCCGCATCAAACCCTGCGCCACAGCCGATTACGGCCAGCGTCCCGAATGCCCCCTCGCCGATAAGCCGGCTGAAGAGCAAAGCAGCATCCTGCCGTTCTTCTAACGCCCTCCCGGATGGCGCACTATATTGGTGCAAGTGTCTGCACCCTACTCAAATTCCAGCCCATTTTGGTTCGAAAGTACCCGAAAAAGCTGGCAGAACGCCACGCGATCGGGCGGAAAAGGTTCGTTTGAGGCTCTAAACGCTTCTTTTCGGAGCCTTGGTTTGGTTTTTGCATTTTCCTTGTACCGGCGCGTCATACGCGTGCTTGCTTACGCTCCAAAAGAGGTCCTGATGACCATTAGCGACGCACTACACCGCTTGCTACTCGACAACCTCACCACCGCTACCATCCTGCTCGATGCCCAATTGCGCCTTGAGTACATGAACCCGGCAGCGGAGATGCTGCTGGCTGTCAGCGGCCAGCGCAGCCACGGGCAGTTCATCAGCGAGCTGTTCACCGAATCGGCCGAGGCGCTCAACTCCTTGCGTCAAGCCGTGGAACAGGCGCATCCGTTCACCAAACGCGAAGCGATGCTCACCGCCCTGACCGGCCAGACCCTGACGGTGGATTACGCGGTAACACCGATCCTGAACAACGGTGCCACGCTGTTGCTGCTGGAGGTGCATCCGCGTGATCGGCTGCTGCGCATCACCAAGGAAGAAGCCCAGTTGTCCAAGCAGGAAACCAGCAAGATGCTGGTGCGCGGCCTGGCCCATGAGATCAAGAACCCCCTCGGCGGGATTCGCGGCGCCGCGCAACTGCTGGCCCGGGAACTGCCGGAAGAAAGCCTCAAGGACTACACCAACGTCATCATTGAAGAAGCCGACCGCTTGCGCAATCTGGTGGATCGCATGCTCGGCTCCAACAAGCTGCCGTCCCTGGCGATGTGCAATGTCCACGAGGTACTGGAGCGCGTCAGCAGCCTGGTGGAAGCCGAGAGCCAGGGGTGCATCACCTTGGTGCGCGACTACGACCCGAGCATTCCCGATGTATTGATCGACCGCGAACAGATGATCCAGGCGGTGCTGAACATCGTGCGCAATGCCATGCAGGCCATCAGCAGCCAGAACGAGCTGCGCCTGGGCCGTATCAGCCTGCGCACCCGCGCCATGCGCCAGTTCACCATCGGCCACGTGCGCCACCGTCTGGTGACCAAGATCGAAATCATCGACAACGGTCCGGGCATTCCCACGGAGTTGCAGGAAACCATCTTCTTTCCCATGGTCAGCGGCCGCCCGGACGGTACCGGGCTGGGCCTGTCCATTACCCAGAACATCATCAGTCAGCATCAGGGCTTGATCGAATGTGAGAGCCACCCCGGCCACACCACCTTTTCGATCTTCCTGCCACTGGAACAAGGAGCCACATCGACATGAGCCGTAGTGAAACCGTGTGGATCGTCGATGACGACCGTTCTATCCGTTGGGTCCTGGAAAAAGCCTTGCAACAGGAAGGCATGACCACCCAGAGCTTCGACAGCGCCGATGGGGTGATGAGCCGCCTGGCCCGTCAGCAACCGGACGTCATCATCTCCGACATCCGCATGCCCGGCGCCAGCGGCCTGGACCTGCTGGCGCGGATTCGCGAGCAGCACCCCCGGCTGCCAGTGATCATCATGACCGCCCACTCAGACCTGGACAGCGCGGTGGCGTCCTACCAGGGCGGCGCCTTCGAATACCTGCCCAAGCCGTTCGACGTTGACGAAGCGGTGTCACTGGTCAAGCGCGCCAACCAGCACGCCCAGGAACAACAGGGTATGGAGGAGGTGCCGGCGCTGGCCCGCACCCCGGAAATCATCGGCGAAGCGCCGGCGATGCAGGAAGTGTTTCGCGCCATTGGGCGCTTGAGCCACTCCAATATCACCGTGCTGATCAACGGCGAATCGGGCACCGGTAAAGAACTGGTCGCCCATGCCCTGCACCGCCACAGTCCACGGGCGGCATCACCGTTCATCGCACTGAACATGGCGGCGATCCCCAAGGACCTGATGGAGTCCGAGTTGTTCGGCCACGAGAAAGGTGCGTTCACCGGCGCGGCCAACCTGCGGCGCGGACGCTTCGAACAAGCCGACGGCGGTACCTTGTTCCTCGACGAAATCGGCGACATGCCGGCCGACACTCAGACCCGGCTGTTGCGCGTGCTGGCGGACGGCGAGTTCTATCGGGTGGGCGGCCATACCCCGGTCAAGGTCGATGTACGCATCATCGCCGCCACCCACCAGAACCTGGAAACCCTGGTCCACGCGGGAAAATTCCGTGAAGACTTGTTCCATCGCCTGAACGTGATCCGCATTCATATCCCACGCATGGCGGACCGTCGCGAAGACATCCCGACCCTGGCCCGGCACTTCCTCAGCCGCGCCGCCCAGGAGCTGGCGGTGGAGCCCAAGCTGCTCAAGAGCGAAACCGAGGAATACCTCAAGAACCTGCCTTGGCCCGGCAACGTGCGCCAACTGGAGAACACCTGCCGGTGGATCACGGTGATGGCGTCCGGTCGCGAAGTGCACATCAGCGATCTGCCGCCGGAACTGCTGAGCCTGCCTCAGGACTCGGCTCCGGTGACCAATTGGGAACAGGCCCTTCGCCAGTGGGCCGACCAGGCCCTGGCCCGCGGCCAATCGAACCTGCTGGACAGCGCCGTACCAAGTTTCGAACGCATCATGATCGAGACGGCCCTCAAGCACACCGCCGGCCGCCGCCGCGACGCCGCCGTGCTGCTGGGCTGGGGCCGCAATACCTTGACCCGCAAGATCAAGGAATTGGGAATGAAGGTTGATGGCGGGGATGACGAGGAAGGGGATGAGGGTTGAAAAACAGTCTTTAGGTCTTCGCTGATCTTGAAGGCCAATCGCGAGCAGGCTCGCTCCCACAAAGGTTTGCGGTGTTGCGACTATCTTGTGGGAGCGAGCCTGCTCGCGATGCTTTTGAAGGTTTGATGCACCGCATCAATGCACTGCGAACCGCAATTGCACATGCATCACAAGCCAAACCCCATCGGCCCCGCTCTAAAAAAACCGCACAAACAAAAGCAAAAGCCCCGGAATACGGGGCTTTTCGCATCACCAGCAGTCTTTTTGTGACAAGTCATTTAAAACTGGCACGCCCCCTGCAATAGCTCAATCACTACCCAGTTTCGGGGACCTTGGTACAGGCAGGCCGGGGATTCCCCATTTTATATCGGGCTCATCGAGCCCACTGTTTTGGGGGCCTTGATACAGGCAGGTCAAGGTTTCCCTTCTTTACATCCGGGGCCACGCGTTTAGCGCAAGCCCTCCCGTTTGGGGACCTTGGTACAGGCAGGCCGGGGATTCCCTCTTTTATTGCTCCTGGAGACGGACCTCCAGCCGCCAGCGGTCATCGACCTCGCTACCCGCCCACTCCCCTCGCAACGAGCGCGCCGCTACCAGCGTCAGCAACAACCCCTTGTCACTCAAACGCACCCGCCAGTTCACGTCCTTGCCGTTGAGTTTGAGCTGGCCCTTCTGCGGGCGGCCTTCTGCCTGGAATAACAGCGCCACGGAGCCGTCGATCATTTCCCCGTGCAGCTTGGGTTCGTTGTTGAACCAGGCCACCAGCGTCCCATCGGTCACCTCGACCTGTTGCAGCACGCTTGGGTCGGGCGTGGTCAGGCGACCGATCATCAAGCCGAGCATCAGACCGAAGATCGCCAAAGACCCCATCACCCGAGGCAATAGCTTCGAACGCCGATCGGTTTGCGGCGTAGAATGCCGCTCATCTTTATCTGCGGAGCCGTGCATGTTTCACGTCATCCTTTTTCAACCGGAAATTCCGCCGAACACCGGCAACGTCATCAGGCTGTGCGCCAACAGCGGCTGCCACCTGCATTTGATCGAACCATTGGGCTTCGAGATGGACGACAAGCGCTTGCGCCGTGCCGGCCTCGACTATCACGAGTATGCCACTCTGCAGCGCCACGCCGACCTCGCCAGCTGTCTGGAAAGCCTGGGGCATCCGCGACTGTTCGCCTTCACCACCAAGGGCTCGCGGCCGTTTCATGACGCCCGTTTCGTCGCCGGCGATGCATTCCTGTTCGGCCCGGAAAGCCGTGGCCTGCCGGGCGAGGTACTGGACGCCCTGCCCGCCGACCAGCGTCTGCGCCTGCCGATGCGCGAGGGCTGTCGCAGCCTGAACCTGTCCAACACCGTGGCAGTGGCGGTTTACGAGGCCTGGCGGCAGAACGGTTTCGCCTGAGCCCCTGTCAGCCAGAAACACCTGTGGGAGCGAGCCTGTGGGAGCTGAGTTAGCTCCCACAGGGCTCGCCCCCACAGGGTTTGTGCCGGGCTGGCAGCGCCGCTTACTGAACGGTTGCGGCGCCTTCTTGTTGCATGCGCTGCAGTTCTTGCGCATACAAGGCATCGAAGTTCACCGGGGCCAGCATCAGGGCCGGGAACGAACCGCGGGTCACCAGGCTGTCGAGGGTTTCGCGGGCGTACGGGAACAGAATGTTCGGGCAGAACGCACCCAGGGTGTGGCTCATCGAAGCGGCATCCAGGTTCTTGATCAGGAAGATCCCGGCCTGCTGCACTTCGGCAATGAATGCCACTTCGTCACCGTTCTTCACGGTGACCGACAGGGTCAGCACCACTTCGTGGAAGTCATCTTCCAGGGCTTTCTGGCGGGTGTTCAGATCCAGGCCGACGCTAGGTTCCCACTGCTGGCGAAAGATCGCCGGGCTTTTCGGGGCTTCGAAGGACAGGTCACGTACGTAAATGCGCTGCAAGGAGAATTGCGGTGCGGTTTCTTCTTCGCTGGCAGCTGTGTTCTGTTGGTCAGTCATCGCAGATCCTTCTTACTTTCAGGTTCTTAGTAGGGAATTCAGGCCTTGAGCATCGCATCGAGCTTGCCGGCGCGATCCAGGGCAAACAGATCATCGCAACCGCCCACGTGGGTGCTACCGATCCAGATCTGCGGCACGGAGGTGCGTCCGGCCTTTTGAGTCATTTCGGCACGCAGTTGCGGCTTGCCGTCGACCTTGATCTCTTCGAAAGCCACGCCTTTGTTCTTGAGCAGGAACTTGGCTCGGGAGCAATAGGGGCAGTAATCGCTGGAATAGACAACGACGTGGGTCATCTCACTTCACCAGGGGCAGATTGTCGGCTTTCCAGCTTGCAACGCCACCAGACAGCTTGGCGGCGGTAAAGCCGGACTTCATCAGTTCACGGGCATGAGTGCCTGCGTGCTGGCCCTGGGCATCCACCAGGATCAGCGTCTTGGCTTTGTGCTTTTCCAGTTCACCGATACGGGCGATCAGTTTGTCCTGAGGAATGTTCACCGCGCCGACAATGTGACCAGCGGCGTAATCCTTGCTCGGGCGGATGTCTACCACCACGCCGGTGTCCTTGTTGACCAGTGCCGTCAGCTCGCCAGTACTGAGGCTGCGGCCGCCGCCCTGCATCGTATGGGCAACCAGCAACGCCAGCAGTACGACGAAGATACCGACGAGAAGGTAGTGGTTAGTGGCAAATTCAATCAGGTGAGCAACCATCGAAGGAGGTTCCAGGGCGTTAAAATGTCGGCCAGTATACACAGCACACAAGGTCGGCCAAACCCCGCCCGGCGGTGACGGCACCGGAACTTACCTTTAAACTGCCCGTCCCTTTTCCATCGCCTTCTTTTAATCAGCCACGAGTGGATTCCATGACTACCACGCCTAAACCTTTGGTCCTGATGATTCTCGACGGCTTCGGTCACAGTGACAGCCACGAATCCAATGCCGTGTACGCGGCCCGCAAGCCTGTGCTGGACCGTCTGGGGGCCACCGTGCCGAACGGCCTGATCTCCGGCAGCGGCATGGACGTTGGCCTGCCCGACGGACAGATGGGCAACTCCGAGGTCGGCCACATGAACCTCGGCGCGGGCCGCGTGGTGTATCAGGACTTCACCCGTGTGACCAAAGCGATCCGCGACGGCGAATTCTTTGAAAACCCGACCATCTGCGCTGCTGTGGATAAAGCCGTGGCGGCCGGTAAAGCCGTGCACTTCATGGGCCTGCTGTCCGATGGCGGCGTGCACAGCCATCAGGATCACCTGATCGCCATGGCCGAACTGGCCTCCAAGCGCGGCGCCGAAAAAATCTACCTGCACGCGTTCCTCGATGGCCGTGACACCCCGCCAAAAAGCGCCACGTCGTCGATCAAACTGCTCGACAGCACTTTCCAGGCCCTCGGCAAGGGCCGTATTGCCAGCATCGTCGGCCGCTACTACGCCATGGACCGCGATAACCGCTGGGATCGGGTGGCCCAGGCCTACAACCTGATTGTCGACGGCAACGCCGAGTTCAACGCTGCCACCGCCCAGGAAGGCCTGCAAGCCGCCTACGAACGGGGTGAAAGCGACGAGTTCGTCAAAGCCACCACCATCGGTGAGCCGGTCAAAGTCGAAGACGGCGACGCCGTGGTGTTCATGAATTTCCGCGCCGACCGTGCCCGCGAACTGACCCGCGTGTTTGTCGAAGACGATTTCAAGGAGTTCGAACGCGCCCGCCAGCCGAAACTGGCCGGCTTCGTGATGTTGACTCAATACGCCGCCAGCATCCCGGCACCGTCGGCCTTCGCCGCCGGCAGCCTGGAAAACGTGCTGGGCGATTACCTGGCGAAGAACGGCAAGACCCAACTGCGCATCGCTGAAACCGAGAAGTATGCCCACGTGACGTTCTTCTTCTCCGGTGGCCGTGAAGAGCCCTTCCCCGGCGAAGAACGCATCCTGATCCCGTCGCCGAAAGTCGCCACCTATGACCTGCAACCGGAGATGAGCGCCCCGGAAGTCACCGACCGCATCGTCGATGCCATTAAGAACCAGCGCTACGACGTGATCGTGGTCAACTACGCCAACGGCGACATGGTCGGCCACAGCGGTGTGTTCGACGCCGCGGTCAAAGCCGTGGAATGCCTGGACACCTGCGTCGGGCGCATCGTCGAGGCGCTGGAAAAAGTCGGCGGTGAAGCGCTGATCACCGCCGACCACGGGAATGTCGAGCAAATGTCCGACGAGTCCACCGGCCAGGCCCACACCGCCCACACCACCGAGCCGGTGCCATTCATCTATGTCGGCAAGCGCAACTTCAAGGTCCGCGATGGCGGCGTGCTGGCTGACGTGGCGCCAACCATGCTGATGCTGTTGGGCATGGAGAAGCCGGCGGAGATGACCGGGACGTCGATCCTGGTCTGACCCAACACTTACCAATGTGGGAGCGAGCCTGCTCGCGATAGCGGTATTACAGTCAACATCTATGTTGGATGTTATGGACTCATCGCGAGCAGGCTCGCTCCCACAGGGTTCAAGGTGTTTTTTGGGCCAGTTATCACACAGCCCCAAATGGGCGTTTTTTTTGCAGCGTGGGGCGGGCATACTAGGCCGTCCCTTTCCCTGGTGTCGCCCGCCTCTATGCTTCGCGTTCTGATAGCCCTCGTTCTGACCTGCCTGCTCCAACCGGCCTTTGCTGACGAGCGCGCGCAAACCCAACAGCAGTTGGACGCCACGCGTCAGGACATTGCCGAGCTGAAAAAGCTTCTGGGCAAGCTGCAGGAGGAGAAGTCCGGTGTGCAGAAAGACCTGCGCGGCACCGAGACCGAGATGGGCAAGCTGGAGAAACAGGTCGACGCCCTGCAAAAAGAGCTGAAAAAAAGTGAATCCGAGCTGCAGCGGCTCGATGGAGAGAAAAAAAAACTCCAGAGCGCGCGCACTGAACAGCAAAAGCTGATTGCCATCCAGGCCCGGGCGGCCTACCAGAACGGCCGGCAGGAATATCTCAAGCTGCTGCTCAATCAGCAGAACCCCGAGAAGTTCGCCCGCACGCTGACTTATTACGATTACCTGAGCCAGGCACGCCTGGAGCAACTCAAGAGCTTTAACGAAACCCTGCGCCAATTGGCCAATGTCGAAAAAGAGATTGAATTGCAGCAGGCGCAGTTGCTGGTGCAGAAAAGCAGCCTCGACACCCAGCGCGAAGAGCTGGAGAAGGTTCGCAAGGAGCGTCAGCTCGCCCTGGCTAAGCTCAATGAGGACGTGAAGGCCCGCGACAGCAAGCTCAAGGCTCGCGAGCAGGACCAGGCTCAACTGGCAAAAGTCTTGAAGACCATCGAAGAGACCCTGGCACGCCAGGCTCGAGAGGCGGAAGAAGCACGCCAGAAGGCGCTGATCGCCCAGCAGGAAGCCGAAAAAAAGCGCTTGCGTGAGGCCCAGGCCGACGCCAGCGATGCGCCGCGCAAGCCTGCCCGATCAAGCCCCGGCCCGTTGGTTTCCACGGGCGGTGAAACCTTCGGCGGCGCTTTTGCTTCGGCACGGGGCAAACTTCCATGGCCGGTCAATGGTCGATTGCTTGCACGCTTCGGTCAAACCCGCGGCGATGACACCCGCACCAAATGGGACGGTGTGATGATCAGCGCCACTGCCGGCAGCCAAGTGCATGCCGTGCACGGAGGACGCGTGGTGTTCGCCGACTGGCTGCGCGGCGCCGGCCTGCTGGTGATCCTGGATCACGGTAACGGCTATTTGAGCCTGTACGGCCATAACCAGACGCTGCTCAAGGCTGCCGGCGATGTGGTCAAGGCCGGCGAGTCCATCTCTACGGTTGGTAACAGTGGCGGGCAGGATACGCCAGCGCTGTATTTCGCTATTCGTCAGCAGGGTCGCCCCAGCGACCCGACCCAATGGTGTCGTGCGCAAGGATAAGCGCGCCCATCCAACTCAGGAGTTCGTTCGACATGCTGCATTTGTCCCGCCTCACCTCGCTGGCCCTGACGATCGCCCTTGTGATCGGTGCGCCCCTGGCGTTCGCCGCTGAACCGGTCCCCTCGTCGACAGCCGCTACGGCCGCGACCACCAAGGCACCGCTGCCGCTGGACGAACTGCGCACCTTCGCCGAAGTCATGGACCGGATCAAGGCCGCCTACGTGGAACCGGTGGACGACAAGATGCTGCTGGAGAACGCCATCAAAGGCATGCTCAGCAACCTTGATCCTCACTCCGCCTACCTGGGGCCGGAAGATTTCGCCGAACTGCAGGAAAGCACCAGCGGCGAGTTCGGCGGCCTGGGCATCGAAGTCGGCAGCGAAGACGGCTTCGTCAAAGTGGTTTCGCCCATCGACGACACGCCCGCTTCCAAGGCCGGCATCCAGGCTGGCGATTTCATCGTCAAGATCAACGGCCAGCCGACTCGCGGCCAGAGCATGACCGAAGCCGTGGACAAGATGCGCGGCAAGATCGGCCAGAAGATTACCCTGACCCTGGTGCGCGATGGCGGCACGCCGTTCGACGTGACCCTGACCCGCGCGATCATCCAGGTCAAAAGCGTGAAGAGCCAGTTGCTGGAATCGGGCTACGGGTACATCCGCATCACCCAGTTCCAGGTCAAGACCGGCGAAGAAGTCGCCAAGGCCCTGGCCAAGCTGCGCAAGGACAACGGCAAGAAACTCAACGGTATGGTTCTGGATCTGCGTAACAACCCCGGCGGCGTACTGCAATCGGCGGTGGAAGTAGTCGACCATTTCATCACCAAGGGCCTGATCGTCTACACCAAGGGCCGCATCGCCAATTCCGAGCTGCGCTTTTCGGCCACCGGCAACGACCTGAGCGAAGCCGTGTCATTGGTGGTACTGATCAACGGTGGCAGCGCTTCGGCATCGGAAATCGTCGCCGGCGCCCTGCAGGACCAGAAGCGCGGTGTCGTCATGGGCACCACCAGTTTCGGCAAGGGCTCGGTGCAGACCGTCTTGCCGCTCAACAATGACCGCGCCCTGAAGATCACCACCGCGCTGTACTACACCCCTAACGGCCGCTCCATCCAGGCCCAGGGCATCGTTCCGGACATCGAGGTGCGCAAGGCCAAGATCACCAGCGAGCAGGACAGCGAGTACTTCAAGGAAGCTGACTTGCAGGGGCATTTGGGCAATGGCAACGGCGGCGCCGACAAACCGACCGGCTCCGGTGCCAAGGCCAAGCCGATGCCGCAGGATGACGACTATCAGTTGGCCCAGGCCCTGAGCCTGCTCAAAGGACTGAACATCACCTCCGGCCGCTGAGATGGGCCTGCGCGTCATCCTGGGCCTGATGTGCTGTCTGGCGGGCGCTGCCTTTGCCGCGCCCGCCACACCACCACCCGCACCGCACAAGGCCTACCTGAGCCTGATCATCGACGACCTGGGGCAAAACCTGCCTCGGGATCGCCGCGTGCTGGCCCTGCCCGGCCCAGTCACCGCAGCGATCATGCCCGATACGCCCCACGCTGCCGAGTTTGCCCGCGAGGCCCATCGCGCCGGCAAGGTCGTCATGCTGCACATGCCCATGGACCCGGCCACCGGGCCGTTCGCCTGGCATCCGGAACTGCCCCTTGAAGAGCTGGGAAAGCGCCTCGACGCCGCATTCGCCGCGGTACCCTTCACCAGCGGGATCAATAACCACATGGGCAGCCGCATGACTTCCCAACCGCGGGCCATGGCGTGGTTGATGGCGAACTTGCAGCAGCGACACAAGTTCTTCGTCGACAGCCGCACCAGCGCCCAGACAGTCGCCGCCGCCGAGGCGCAGAAGATCGGCCTCGCCAGCGTGTCGCGCGATGTGTTCCTGGACGATGAGCGCACCGAAGCGGCCATCGCGCATCAGCTTCAGGTCGCCATAGAACTGGCCCGCCAGCAGGGTTCTGCGGTGATGATTGGCCATCCCTATCCGCAGACCCTGGCGGTGCTCGAACGCGAACTGCCCAGGCTCAAGGCCCAGGGCATCGAATGGATCGACATCAAGTCGATGATCAGCTTGCGCAGCAATCGGGCGATGGCCGGGCATGGCAAAGATGGGGTTTATCGGTAGCGGTTGGCATTTGGGCGGCTGTATAGGCTCTAGCTTAAACCGCGCCGCCGCCATCGCGAGCAGGCTCGCTCCCACACTGGATCTGCGGTGAGTCATTAATTTGCAAACGACCTGATCCCTGTGGGAGCCTGCTCGCGATGGCGGTGGCGCAGTCTTCAGAGATACCGCGCCATGATCGCGTCCACCGCGCCTTCCTTGCGCAGCTCATCCAGGGCCGCTTGAAGACGGGCGACCACGTCGTCGGGCACGTTTTTGTTCAGGGCCAGGTACAACTGGGCACTGTTGAACCGCAGCACGGTCTTGAGATCGTCCACCCCTTCCTGACGCGCCAGGTACCGCCCGGCCGGGTCCCCAGTGGCCCAAAGATCGATTTGACCTTTGACCAGCTTCCTGGCGTTGTCCTGATCGCGTAATACGACAATCGGGTTCAGTCCTTGCCTGGCCAATGTCTCGGCAATCGCGTCGCCTTTATAGGCCCCGATCCTGTATTGACGCGCCTGCTCCAACGAGTCCAGGGAAATCTTGCTGTCGGCCTTGGCGAGCATGATCCAGTCGTCCGGGCCAATCGGACCGACCCATTTGAAGAGTTTTTCACGCTCGGGCAATCGTGCCGTGACAAACACACCGTACCCGGGATTATCCAGGGCCAGCTTATAAATACGCTCCCACGGGAAACGCAGCGTCAGGCTGTAGCTGATATCGGCACGCTTGAATATCTCGCGGACGATGTCCACTGCGATGCCATTGATGTTCTCGTCCTGAGCGAAGTTTTTACCATTCTTGGCCATGTTGTAAGGCGGGAAATTTTCCGTCAGCAACACCAGCGAAGACTCGGTAGCACGGGCGGTGCCTGCCAGCAACAACGTGACGCCGGCAAAGGCAAGAACGAAGCGTTTGAGCATATCGGGCGACCGTAATCCATGGTGTACCCAAGAGTGCCTTGGGCCCGCCATGGTGTCCAGCAATCAGCGAATGCAGATACCGCGCTGCGCCATGTAAGCCTTGGCTTCCGGCACGGTGTATTCGCCGAAGTGGAAAATGCTCGCCGCCAATACCGCACTGGCATGGCCTTCAAGGATGCCATCGGCCAGGTGCTGCAGGTTGCCAACGCCGCCGGAGGCGATGACCGGAATGCCCAGGGCATCGCTGATGGCACGGGTGACGCCCAGGTCGAAACCGTTTTTCATGCCGTCCTGGTCCATGCTGGTCAGCAGAATCTCACCGGCGCCCAGGCCTTCCATCTTCTTCGCCCATTCAACGGCGTCCAGGCCGGTGGGTTTGCGCCCGCCGTGGGTGAAGATTTCCCAGCGCGGGGTTTCGCCCGGGCCGGACACCTTCTTCGCGTCGATGGCCACAACAATGCACTGCGAGCCAAAACGCTGGGCCGCTTCGCCGACGAATTCCGGGTTGAACACCGCAGCGGTGTTGATGGACACCTTGTCCGCACCGGCGTTGAGCAAGTTGCGAATGTCCTGCACGGTGCGCACGCCACCGCCCACGGTCAGCGGGATGAACACCTGGCTGGCCATGCGCTCGACGGTATGCAACGTGGTATCGCGGCCGTCGACGCTGGCCGTGATGTCGAGGAAGGTAATCTCGTCCGCGCCCTGCTCGTCATAGCGACGAGCGATTTCCACCGGGTCGCCAGCGTCGCGGATGTTCTCGAACTTGACGCCCTTGACCACCCGGCCGTTGTCCACGTCCAGGCAAGGGATGATGCGTTTGGCCAGCGCCATGGTCAGTCCTCAGCCTTTGTAGGAATCGCAGAAGGCCTGGGCCTCAGCGACATCCAGCGTGCCTTCGTAGATCGCGCGACCGGTAATCGCACCGATGATGCCTGGCGCCTTGGCGTCGAGCAGCGCCTTGATGTCGCCCAGGTTATGAATGCCGCCGGAGGCGATCACCGGAATCTTCGTGGCGGCGGCCAGGGCGGCGGTGAACGGAACGTTGCAGCCCTGCATCATGCCGTCTTTGGCGATGTCGGTGTAGACGATGGCAGACACCCCATCGGCCTCGAAACGCTTGGCCAGGTCAATCACCTGCACGGTGCTGACTTCAGCCCAACCGTCAGTGGCGACGAAACCGTCCTTGGCATCCAGGCCAACGATGACCTTGCCCGGGAAGGCGCGGCAGGCCTCAGCGACAAACGCCGGATCTTTCACCGCCTTGGTGCCGATGATCACATAGCTCACGCCAGCCTTGACGTAGTGTTCGATGGTTTCCAGCGAGCGGATACCGCCGCCGATCTGAATCGGCAGGTTCGGGTAGCGCTTGGCAATGGCCGTGACCACTTCGCCGTTCACCGGCTGCCCTTCGAAGGCACCGTTCAGGTCAACCAGATGCAGGCGACGGCAGCCGCCCTCCACCCACTTGGCGGCCATGCTCACCGGGTCATCGGAGAACACCGTGGAGTCTTCCATCCGGCCCTGACGCAGACGTACGCAAGCGCCGTCCTTGAGATCGATAGCGGGGATAATCAGCATCTGGCAAACCTTCAAATTCGAATGTTCAGCTTGGCTCGGAAATCAGTTTTTCTCGAGCGCCCACAAGTCGCTTTCGATGCTTTCGAACCTTTCTTTAAGGTGCGCCTGCACATCGAAAATCGCCCTGTTGTAATAGTGCGGAGCAATCTCGCGAGTAAACAGCTCAAGAATTTCCGCCGCTTCGAACGAACCCAGGTCCAGTTCGAAACGCTCCTCCATGAACCGCTGGATCTTGAGGTTCGCCTCACTCTCCTGCTCGGACGTGAGGGTGAGGATCGGCGGTTTCTTGCGAGCCATTACCAGCGACCGTCCCACGCCGCGAAGTTCTGCAGCAATTGCAGGCCATGGGTATGGCTCTTCTCCGGGTGGAACTGCACGGCGAAGCGTGAACCGTCGGCCAGGGCCGCGGCGAAGTCGACGCCATAGTGACCGCCGCCCACCACCTGCCGGGCATTACCGGCCGCGATGTAGTAGCTGTGCACGAAGTAGAAACGCGCCAGGTCTGGAATGTTGTGCCACAGCGGGTGATCCACCGTCTGTTTCACCTCGTTCCAGCCCATGTGCGGGACTTTCAGGTGTTCGCCGTCTTCGTGCAGATCCTTGCCGAAGAACTTCACCTGGCCTGGAAACATCGCGATGCAATCGACACCGTCGTTCTCCTCGCTGCTCTCAAGCAAGGCCTGCATGCCCACGCAAATGCCAAGGAACGGACGGTCCTGGCTGACTTCATGCACCAGCGAATCGAAGCCCAGGCGACGGATCTCGGCCATACAGTCACGAATCGCACCGACGCCGGGAAAGACCACCCGGTCGGCTTCGCGAATCACGTCGGCATCGCTGGTGATCAGTACCTTACCGGCACCTACGTGCTCAAGGGCCTTGGCCACCGAGTGCAGGTTGCCCATGCCGTAATCGATAACCGCGACCGTCTGCATTACAGAACGCCCTTGGTGGAGGGCATTTGCCCGGCCATGCGGTCATCGAGCTCCACGGCCATGCGCAGCGCGCGGCCGAAAGCCTTGAACACGGTTTCGATCTGGTGGTGGGTGTTGTGCCCGCGCAAGTTGTCGATGTGCAGGGTCACATTGGCGTGGTTGACGAAGCCCTGGAAAAATTCCTGGAACAGGTCCACGTCAAAACCGCCAACGGTGGCACGGGTGTATGGCACATGCATTTGCAGGCCCGGGCGACCGGAGAAGTCGATGACCACGCGTGACAGCGCCTCATCGAGCGGCACGTAGGCGTGGCCGTAGCGACGGATGCCTTTTTTGTCGCCGATGGCTTTGGTGAAAGCCTGCCCCAGGGTAATACCGACGTCTTCCACCGTGTGGTGGTCGTCGATGTGCAGGTCACCCTTGCTGACGATATCCAGGTCGATCAGCCCATGACGGGCGATCTGGTCCAGCATGTGCTCAAGAAAAGGCACGCCGATATCAAACCGGGCCTTTCCGGTGCCATCCAGGTTAATCGAGGCTTTGATCTGGGTTTCCAGAGTGTCGCGCTCGACAGACGCCTTACGTTCGGCCATCACCAGCTCCGCAAAATCATTGGGCGAAAAAGGCAGCCATTATAGGGGCGCGAGCGGCAAACAGAAACACGGGAGGTGATATCCCTGACGGGTTGTCGGCGATAGACATGTCCGTACAAGCAATTGAGGCCATCAGCCAAAACAAATGTGGGAGCGAGCCTGCTCGCGATAGCGGTGGATCAGCCGACAATGATGTCGGCTGACACTCCCTCATCGCGAGCAGGCTCGCTCCCACAAGGTTCGCCCTCACCCCAACGGGTTCGGGCTAGCGCATTACTGGAACAACACCGCCGTCTTCTGCAGGGTTATCCAGACACCCCACGCCAACGGAATGCCCACCACCAGCCAGGCGGCGATCGCCAAAGGCCTGGTGCCCGGCGCGGCTTTCCACTCCAGCGAAGTGCTGCTGTCGGCGCCTTTGTCATGGCCCAGCGCCTGTTCGGCGGCCAGTTCGGCGTCGGTCATGAAGTACTTGTCGGCGACCGGACGGACCAGCAGGTTGCACAGCAAGCCCAGCACCAGCAGGCCGGCGAGGATGTACAAGGTGATGTCATAGGCCGCGGCACGTTCAACGCCGATGCTCAGTTGATACTCACGCAGGTAGTTCACCAGTACCGGACCCAGCACGCCTGCCGCTGCCCAAGCGGTCAGCAGGCGACCGTGGATTGCACCGACCATTTGCGTACCGAACAGGTCCGCCAGGTAGGCCGGCACAGTGGCGAAACCGCCGCCGTACATCGACAGGATGATGCAGAACGCCGCAACGAACAGCGCGACGCTGCCCAGGTGACCCAGGTTCGGGATCAGCGCGTACAAGGCAATGCCCAGGGCGAAGAACACGAAATAGGTGTTCTTGCGACCCAGGTAATCCGAGCAGGATGCCCAGAAGAACCGCCCACCGATGTTGAACAGGCTCAGCAGACCAGTGAAACCGGCCGCAATGGCCGCGATCTGACCCAGTTGCGCAGCATCCAACTGACCGAAAGGCAAGTCATTGCCGAGCAACTTGCCGCCGAACACTTCCTGCAACAGTGGCGATGCCATGCCGATGATGCCGATACCGGCCGATACGTTCAGGCACAGCACCAGCCATACCAGACGGAACTGCGGGGTTTTCCAGGCTACGTTCACGTGAACGTGGCGATGGGTGATCATCGCGTTCGCGGCTTTCTTCGGCGCCGGAGTCCAGCCTTCAGGCTTCCAGCCGGTCGGCGGAACACGGTACGACAGGGCGCCACCGATCATGAATACGAAGTAGATCGCGGCCATGACCAGGAAGCTTTGCCATACGCCCACTTCAGTCGGCGAAGAGAAATGGCTCATCAGCGCTGCAGCCAGCGGAGCACCTACCATCGCGCCGCCGCCGAAGCCCATGATCGCCATACCGGTGGCCATGCCACGCTTGTCCGGGAACCACTTGATCAGCGTCGAAACCGGGGAGATGTAGCCCAGCCCCAGGCCGATACCACCGATTACCCCGGAGCCGACCCACATCAGCCATATCTGGTGAGTGTAGATACCCAGCGCGGAAATCAGCAGACCGCCGCACCAGCACAAGGCCGATACAACGCCAGCCTTACGTGGCCCGGCGTGTTCCAGCCAGCCGCCCCAGATGGCTGCCGAGCAACCCAGGAAGATGAAGAACAGGGTGTAGATCCAGCCGAGCATTGAGATCGGCCAGTCACATTGGGATGAAAAGACTTGTGCGATGAAGCTCATGTCCGGCGCACAGGCTACAGGCTTGGTGACACCCAGTGCCTTGGACAGCGGCAACCAGAACACCGAAAAGCCGTAGGCCATGCCGATGCAGAGGTGGATGGCCAGTGCGGCCGGTGGAACCAGCCACCGGTTGAATCCGGGCTTGGCGATAATGCGTTCCTTGGAGAGGAACGCAGGCTGGTCGGCAATGCCGTCCGCCGTGATGCTCGTGCTCATTGTGTATCCCCCAGTTATTGGTATGGCTCGCCAGCCATGCATCACCTTCAGTCTTATTGCACGCAAAGCACGACTGTATTTTCTGGTGAAGCTTCATTTTGGTGCGACATTGAGTCGCAGAAGGACGGGCGAACAGGTAAAGGTTACCATTTGCTTATGACAGAAAAGCCAAAGTGCTATCACCTTTTTTACATCTTCTGTCTTATCGCGCCGTTGCACGGTTTCTGTAGGGTGTGAATCGTTTATTTTTCAGGAATTTATATGCCCATCGTTGTTGAGCAGCTGAATGAACCCACCTGTCGGGACCGGCAGGACCTGCACAAAATCTACCAGGATGCCCCGGCCTGGCTGTTCGAGCCGTTCACTGACGGCACACAATTGATAGAGCAATGCCTGGAAGACGGCGCGTTGATCGCAGCCCGCTTCAATGATCGGTTGCTCGCGCGCCGCGCGGCTGCAACGGCACCAGAGCGTCTGGCACTTGTCCCAAATGTGTGTGCGAAACGTCACCCGTCGCCGTGGGGTGGCGGAACGTTTGGTCAGCGAAGCGCGGAGAATGGCCACGCAACACGGCGCTGAACTGAAACTCTTGGCCCCATCCGGCCATCTGGCAGCCCAGGCCCTGGCGACCAAATTGCAACTGGCGCTGGAGCAAACCTAGATCCGGGAGGCCAAGCGCAGCCCTCGCCATATGCTCTATGTTCCACAGGCCTGTCAGAAAGAACGATCACTCAACGCGCCATCAGGTCAGGGCGTTATACTCCCAGGCTAAATTTTGAACTCAACCTACAAGGACTCGCCCATGAAAGCGTTCGGCAAAATCCTGGGTCTGGTACTTCTCGGGCTGTTGCTGGTCATTGTGGCCTTGGGCTTTGCCCTGACCCACCTCTTCGATCCCAACGACTATAAAGAAGAGATCCGCCAGATAGCCCGCGACAAGGCCCATATTGAGCTGACCCTCAATGGCGACATCGGCTGGAGCCTTTTCCCGTGGCTGGGTCTGGAATTGCACGAAGCCAGTGTCGCTACCCTGGCAAACCCGACACAACCGTTCGCCGATCTGCAGATGCTCGGCCTTTCCGTGCGCGTGATTCCGCTGCTGCGCCGGGAAGTGCAAATGAGCGACGTGCGGGTCGAAGGCCTGAACCTGCGACTCAACCGTGACAAGAACGGCCACGGCAACTGGGAAGACATCGGCAAGGCACCCGCCTCTACAACGACGGCGAACACCCCGGCACCGGCCGAACAGCCTGCCCCTGGGGACAGCACCCCGGCGCAGAAACCGGCCCAGCCAACCCGTCTGGACATCGACAGCCTGACCGTGAACAACGCGCGGGTCGAGTACACCGACGAGCAGACCGGCAAGCAGTTCACCGCCGAAAGCATCCAACTGAGCACCGGCCCGGTCCATGACTCCACCAACATCCCGGTTACGCTGACCGCATTCCTGGCCAGCAACCAGCCAGCTGTGCGCGTACGTACCGAAGTCACGGGTGAGCTGCGCTTTGAGCGCGCCTTGCAGCGCTACAAGTTTGAAGACCTGAAGCTGTCCGGCGAAGCCACGGGCGACCCTTTGCAAGGCAAGACCCTGACCTTCGCGGCACACGGGCAGTTACTCCTTGATAAAGCGGCGAACGTCGCCGAATGGACTGGTATCAAGCTTTCTATCAATCAACTGCGTGCCTTGGGCGAACTGAAGGTCAATGATCTGGACAAAACCCCGCATTGAGCGGCGGCATGTCGATCGCCCAATTCGACCTGGCGAAATTTGTCGACAGCATCGGTCAGAAACTGCCGGCCATGGCCGAAGGCAGCTTGAGCAAAGTCGAACTGGTCACCCGCATTGCGGCCACGCCGACCAGCGCCGAATTCAATAGCATCAATCTGAAAATCGACGACAGCACCTTCAGCGGCCGTATCGCCGTGGAAGACTTTGCCAAACAGTCACTGCGGGCGCAGCTCAAGGCCGACACCTTCAACGTTGACCGCTACCTGCCGGCAAAATCCGTCGAGGCCGACAGCACCAAGGCGGCCCGTGAGGCGGAAGTCAGCAACACCGAAGCCAGCGCCATGGCGGGGGCCGGCAGCACAACCGTTGCCGAGCGCGCCGACCCAGGGCGCCTGGAGCAACGACCGGCTGTTTCCGGTGGAACGCCTGGGCAAACTGGACCTGGACGCCGACCTGACCTTCGGCCAGCTGACCCTCGACAAGCTGCCAATCCAGAATGCCGCCCTCAAGGCCACCGGTCAGGGCGGCCTGCTGACCCTGGAAAACCTGCGGGGCGATCTGTACAACGGCAACTTCGAAGTCAAAGGCACGCTGGACGTGCGCCAGCCCATGCCGCAGTTGAGCCTGCAAACCCGCATCAACCGCGTGCCGGCCGAGAAAATCATCGAAAGCCAGGGCAAGAATCCGCCGGTCAAAGGTCTGGTGACGCTCAACAGCGCCATAACCGCCAGCGGCAACAGCCAGAAAGCCCTGATCGACAGCCTCAACGGCACTGCCGGCTTCGTCATCAACGACGGTGTCCTGCTCAACGCCAACCTCGAGCAGCAATTGTGCAGAGGCATCGCCACCCTCAATCGTAAAACCCTCAGTGGCGAACCCCGAGGCAAGGACACGCCGTTCCAGCAACTCAATGGCAATCTGACCTTTCGCAGCGGCGTGGCCAGCAACCCGGACCTGAAAGTCCGCATCCCGGGCATGACCGTCAACGGCAACGGCGATATCGACCTGCGCGTGCTGGGCATGGATTACCGCGTCGGCATCATCATCGAAGGCGACAAGAGCGACATGCCCGACCCGGCTTGCCAGGTCAACGAACGTTACGTCGATGTCGAATGGCCGTTGCGCTGCCGCGGTCCGCTGGAGCTGGGCGCGAAGGCCTGCCGCCTGGACAACGAAGGCCTGGGCAAAGTCGCCGCGAAGCTGGCCGGCGACCGCCTCGGCGACAAGCTCAATGAGAAGATCGACGAGAAGCTCGGCGACAAGGTCAGCCCCGAACTGAAGGACGCGCTCAAGGGGTTGTTCAAGCGATGACAGCCGAGCAGTTTTCCAGCGCCGTACTGGACTGGTTCGACCGCCACGGACGCCATGACCTGCCCTGGCAGCAAGACATCACTGCGTATCGGGTGTGGGTCTCGGAGATCATGTTGCAGCAGACCCAGGTCAGCACCGTGCTCAATTATTTCGACCGGTTCATGGCCTCGCTGCCCACCGTGCAAGCCTTGGCCGCCGCACCGGAGGACGAAGTGCTGCACCTGTGGACCGGCCTGGGCTACTACACCCGCGCCCGTAATCTGCAGAAGACCGCAAAGATCGTTGTCGACCAATATGGTGGTGAATTCCCCCGCGACGTGGAAAAACTCACCGAGTTACCGGGTATCGGACTGTCCACAGCCGGCGCGATCGCCAGCATCAGCATGGGCCTGCGAGCACCGATCCTCGATGGCAACGTCAAGCGGGTGCTGGCGCGCTTCACCGCCCAGGAAGGTTACCCGGGCGAACCGAAGGTCGCGAAGCAACTGTGGGCGACCGCTGAGCGTTTCACGCCTCAAGACCGGGTCAACGCTTACACCCAGGCAATGATGGACCTGGGCGCCACGCTCTGTACCCGCAGCAAACCCAGTTGCCTGCTCTGCCCGCTTAAAAAAGGCTGCGAAGCCCACATGCTTGGCCTGGAGACCCGCTACCCGATTCCCAAGCCACGCAAGGAAGTACCCAAAAAACGCACCCTGATGCCGATGCTGGCCAACCGCGAAGGTGCGATTCTGCTTTACCGTCGCCCCTCCACGGGCCTGTGGGGCGGCTTATGGAGTCTGCCGGAACTCGACGATCTCGACGACCTGCAACACCTGGCCCTGCAACACTCGCTGGAGCTGGGCAACCACCAGCAGATGCCGAATCTGGTACACACTTTCAGCCACTTCCAGTTGGCAATCGAACCCTGGCTGGTCCGGGTCCGGGAAACCGGCCATCACGTGGCCGAGGCCGACTGGCTCTGGTATAACCTCGCCACCCCGCCGCGCCTGGGCCTTGCCGCCCCGGTCAAAACCTTGCTCGAACGCGCGGCCGCCGTATTGAACGCAGGAGAGTTGCAATGACCCGCACCATCATGTGCCGCAAGTACAAAGAACAACTCGAAGGCCTGGAGCGCGCGCCGTTTCCGGGCATCAAAGGCCAGGACATCTACGACAATGTCTCGGCCAAGGCCTGGGCCGACTGGCAAAAACACCAGACCCTGCTGATCAACGAAAAACGCCTGAACATGATGAACGCCGAAGACCGCAAATACCTTCAAGGCGAAATGGACAAGTTCTTTTCCGGCGAAGAATACGCCAAGGCCGAAGGCTATGTGCCGCCGTCCGAATAGGCCATCCAGAACCGGGGCGGATCGTAAGCGACGGTAATAGTTAAATATTTTTTGAGAACGTGCTTGACGACCCCCTGAAAAACCCGTTTAATGCGCCCCGTTGCCCAGATAGCTCAGTCGGTAGAGCAGGGGATTGAAAATCCCCGTGTCGGCGGTTCGATTCCGTCTCTGGGCACCAAATACCGAAAACCCCGATCAAGAAATTGATCGGGGTTTTTTATTGCCCGGGGTTTTCTTCCTGTGCATTGTCGACTCAGCTACATTCGTCCGCTCCCCTCTAGCAAGCGAGTCGACATGGATATCACCGGCATCCCCTTCGGCACTACCGATTGGTCAACCATCGAACCTACCGAGCACAAAGGCGTCACCGGAACCGCCTATTGGCGCACGCGGCAATTCGGGAATATTCGGGTACGGATGGTGGAATACACAGCCGGGTATCTGGCCGACCATTGGTGCACCAAGGGTCACATCCTGTTTTGCCTCAAGGGCGAGCTCAATACTGAACTCGAAGACGGTCGGCAATTTTCGCTCAAGCCCGGCATGAGCTATCAGGTCGCCGACCAGGCCGAGCCCCATCGATCCTCCACTTCATCGGGGGCTACGCTCTTCGTAGTGGATTGAGATTCGAAGCGTCCGCACTGACGCTGTAGGATAGATGGCCTTATCCATCAGGAATTCGACCATGTCATCGGCGAACAAACAGCAGAAGCGCAGCCAGCGCGCCAAGGCGAAAGCCAAGAAGAACCGCATCCAGCGTGCTGCTGCACCGAACGATTTCCTGGACCCGAACGATGAGCGCATCGATCTGGAAACCGTGGACCTGTCGGACATGTTCCGACTCATGGGCGCAGCCGAAAAGATCAGCCAGCAGGCCATGTGCACGGTCTTCCTGGGGCATCCACTGCTGGAGTTGGTGCTGGAGCAGGAAGGTGAGGAAGAAGCCACTGACTTCATCATTACGGCCCTGATCGAATATCGCCGCCTGACCACGGGTGTCGACGAGCAGACTGCGCTGGACTGGGTCGAGAGCAAGCAATTCCAGGCTGATTATGTGGCCGCATCCCAGGCTCTGGCGCAAGGTAAGGTCTGACTCTCGCCCGCCAAGCGCTTTGTGCCGAAGGGGTTCGCGGTGGCTGACAGGCTGCGGGAATAGTTCCTACAAGCCAAGGTCAACCAACATGGGGCGGCGTCATACCCGTCCTGCGTCAATCCGCTATTTTTCCTCCCAAACAATCAGCCCCGTCCGGCATCATCGAAACGTCGCCTGGAGCATCCTTGCGGTCCGCCCCTCTCAATGGCTGGACACTGCGATGACACCACTGCTGCCCCAAGACGACCCACAGCTCGCCCCCTTGATCAACCAACTCGGCGAGCTGATTCGCCAGGCACGCCAGGAGGCCATCACCCATATCAGGGAGATGAGCCTCGGCACCGGGGACATCGTCAGGGATCCGGCTGTCCTGAAACTCCTCGGGCTGCCCAATGCCGGCACCCTTCCAGAAACGGAACTGGAGCAGGCCTTGATCGACCAACTGCCGGGTTTCCTTCTTGAGCTGGGCAAGGGTTTCGCCTTCATTGCCCGTCAGCAACGCATCAGCACCGAAAGCAAAGACTTCTATCTCGATCTGGTCTTTTACAATTACCTGCTCAAGTGCTTTGTGATCATCGACCTCAAGCGCGGTGAGCTGAGCCATCAGGACATTGGGCAGATGGACATGTATGTGCGTCTCTACGACGACCTCAAGCGCAGTCCCGATGACAAACCCACCGTTGGCATTATTCTCTGCGCCCAAAAGGATGAGTCGGTGGCGCGTTACTCCGTACTGCAAGGCAACGAACAATTGTTCGCCAGCCAGTACAAGCTGGTGCTCCCTACGGAGGAAGAGCTGCGCAATGAGCTGGATCGTGAGCGGGCAAGGCTTAAGCATCACAAACGGGTCTGACGACGGGCGAATTGAAAGCCGACAGCTGATGACCGCTCGAAGGTAAAAAACCTGTGTAAGATTGATGCGCTTTTTTCCAGCAACGCTCCAGTCAACGAGCTCTATCCCGCATGTCACCGGCCGCGCCTCCCCCTTCTCTGATTCAGGCATTGCGGACCGAAACCGCTGAGCTGCACGTCGCCCTGGAGAAACGCTTGCCGTTTTTCTCCGAACAACTGGACCTCGACCTGTACCAGCGCCTGATGGCGGCCTACTACGGTTTTTATCAGCCGCTGGAGCAACGGCTTCATGTGCTGGCGCTGATTCCAACCGGGCTGGACCAATCCTTGCGCATCAAACTCCCGGTATTGCGAGCCGACCTCAAAGCCCTGGGCCTGGATGAAACCGCTATCGAGGCATTGCCCACCTGCCAGGCACTGCCAAGAATCGACTCCCGAGCCGCCGCCCTCGGCGTTTCCTACGTGCTGGAAGGCGCGACTCTTGGCGGTCAAATCCTTCGACGCAGGGTGGCCGGGCAGCTTGGTCTTGACGCCTCCAGCGGCGCGGCCTTTCTCAATGTGTATGGCGAACTCACCGGCCGGCGCTGGAAGGATTTCCTTCAATATCTGGGCGACAGGAACCTTGGCGACGCCCAAACGCTCGAAGTCACACGTGCCGCCAAAGCGACGTTTACCCATTTTGAGCACTGGCTGGACAGCCAAAAGGTATTGTTATGACCCCGGAGAACCAGGAAGCCTTCGAAGAACTGCTGGCCAATTGTGCAGACGAGCCGATTCGCTTCCCTGGGGCCATCCAGCCTCATGGCGTGCTACTGATGCTGTCCGAACCTGACTTCGTCATCCGGCAGGTCAGCGCCAACGTATTGCAATTGATGGGACACGATCCTCACGATCTCCCCGGCCAGACGCTGGACGCACTGTTCGGGCAGCAGCAGGCCCAAGCCATCCTCACGGTCTGTCGCGCCGATGCGGATGGCGATAACGCGCCCGTGGAGATTGTCGTGAACCAGCTGCGTTTTGACGCCCTGGTCCACCGCCATCAAGGCGCCCTGATCGTCGAACTGGAACAGCACCTGAGCGACTACCGTCCCGAAGGTGTCAGCGGCGAAGCCAACCTGGGGCGCATGCTGCAACGCCTGCAAGGCGCGAAAAGCCTTCAGGCTCTGTACGAAATCAGCGTTCGGGAAATTCAGGCCATGACCGGCTACGACCGGGTGTTGATCTATCGCTTCGAAGAAGAGGGCCACGGCCAGGTGATCGCCGAGGCCAGCGCGCCGTCGATGGAACTCTACAAAGGCCTTTTTTTTCCGGCATCGGATATCCCTGAACAGGCCCGGGAGCTGTATCGCACCAACTGGCTGCGGATCATCCCCAACGCTGACTACACGCCGGTACCGCTGGTCCCGCCGTTGCGCCCCGACACTCAAACACCCCTGGACCTGAGCTTTTCCACCTTGCGCAGTGTCTCGCCGATCCACCGCCAATACATGAAAAACATGGGTGTGCTGTCGTCCATGAGCATTTCCCTGATGGAAGGCGACCGACTGTGGGGCCTGATCAGTTGCGGCAACCGTCAACCCCTGCTCGTGCCCCATGAAATGCGCATGGCCTGCCAGACCATCGGCCAAGTGCTGTCGCTGCAGATCAGCGCCATGCAAGCACTGGAGCTGACCCGCCAACGGGACGCCAAGCTTGAGGACCTCAAGGTTCTCGCCACGGCCATGGCCGAGTCCAGCGACAATGTCTTTGACGGCTTGTCCCATGAACCCCAACGGCTGATGGACCTGACCGGCGCCACCGGCGTCGCGATCCTTGAGGACAACAAGCTGCACCGCCATGGCCAGTGCCCGGAAGCGGAGCAGATCCGCGAGCTGCATAAATGGATGCTGGAGACCGGCCAGCCCGTTTTCTCCCACCACAACCTGAGCAGCGCTTTCGCTCCGGCCCAGGCTTACCAGGACGTGGCCAGTGGTGTACTGGCGATCCACTTGCCCAAGCCTGTGGAAAATGGCGTGCTGTGGTTCCGCCCGGAGGTGAAACAAACCATTCAGTGGAGCGGCGACCCGCAAAAACCCTTGGACCTGGAAAGCAACGAGACAGGTTTGCGCTTGCGACCGCGGACGTCTTTCGAAATATGGAAAGTCGAAATGGCCGGCATCAGCACCAAATGGACCCACGGCGATCTGTTTGCCGCCAACGACCTGCGCCGCTCGGCCCTGGAAAATGACCTGGCCCGCCAAGTGCACAAGGAGCGCCAGGCCGTGCAGGCCCGCGATGAACTGGTGGCGGTGGTGTCCCATGACCTGCGCAACCCGATGACGGTCATATCCATGCTCTGCGGCATGATGCAAAAGGCCTTCAGCTCCGACGGCTCCCATAGTTCCAAGCGAATTGCCTCGGCCATCGACACCATGCAACAGGCCGCCAGCCGCATGAACGTACTGCTCGAAGACCTGCTGGACACTTCGCGCATCGACGCCGGGCGCTACACGATCAATCCCCAGCCGATGGACGTCAGCCAGATATTCGAAGACGCCTGCTCGCTGCTGACGCCGCTGGCAACCGCCAAGGCCATCGATATTTCGTTCCACGCCGAACCCAACCTGAAGATCAATGCCGACCCCGAACGATTGTTCCAGGTGCTGTCCAACCTGATCGGAAATGCCATCAAGTTCACCCCCCAGCAAGGCAGCGTGGGCATCAGCGCGATGTCGGTGGGTGACGAGATCGTGTTCAGCGTTCGTGATACCGGCGAAGGCATCGAGCCGGAGCAGCTACCTCACGTGTTTGATCGCTACTGGACAGTCAAGGAAGGCAACCCGAACGGCACCGGGCTGGGGTTGTATATTTCCAAGGGGATTGTCCAGGCCCATGGCGGTAAACTGCACGCCGAAAGCCAGCCAGGCAAGGGCAGCGAATTCAGCTTTACCGTGCCGAAAATCAACTGAGCCGGGCATCGCCCCCCTAACAAACTGGAAACCGAAGCCCAATGGCCTCACTGAACAAACAGCAAAAACGCGCCAAGCGTGCCAAAGACAAAGCCAAGCAACTGCGCATGAGCGGGCGTAAATCCATCCCTATGTATGGCGACCCGGCCCACGCCACCGCCCAGCCACCGGTCTACGTGCTCGAGCTGTTCGCCAAGCTACGCGAAGCCGAGGCCGTTGGCCGCAGTGAAATGCTCGATACCCTGCTCGCATCCGTAAGCGAGATGATCAGCGAACGCCCCGGCCTGCTGGACCTGAAAAACGCCGAGAACGAAAGCATGGCCGCCACCAACCTTGCCGCGGACATGCTGGTGGACTACCGCATGTGGGCCGACGACATGGACCGCGAGACGGCCCAGCGCTGGCTCAGCACCCCGGAGTTCATCAAGGACTTCAGCGAGGCGCTGGATCGTTATCGTCAGTCGATGGAGGAACCTGCCAGCGAATAAGCTGGCCGGTGACTCGTCATCACTGCCCGGAGAATCATCGGACCGATTAATTGTGCAGAAGGAAAAGCGCAACGGCACGCTCATCCGATTAACCCTTCCAACCCCCAGCCAAAGCTGGCACCATCGCGCCTTTTTTTACGCGACTCCCCGGGGTTTTTACCGGTAAACAGAGTTCGAACGGCCGTTCGGTTGTTGATGGCGCGACAGTCTGCTGCGCCGATGCGACAACCTGCCGCACATTCACGGTTTACCCCCCGTAGCGCTGTTGGCTGCCATTCGGCCGCTATGCTAGCTTGGCCGCCTCGCCAGGAAGGCCGCCAACAGCAAGGGAGCACACACCATGAGGACCGCACATGGCCCAGGCCACGCCCGCGCTTGAAATCCGCAACCTGCACAAACGCTACGGAAAGCTTGAGGTGCTCAAAGGCGTCTCGCTGACCGCCCGCGACGGCGATGTGATCTCGATCCTGGGTTCCTCCGGTTCCGGCAAGTCAACATTCCTGCGCTGTATCAACCTGCTGGAAAATCCCAACCAAGGACAGATCCTGGTGGCCGGCGAAGAACTCAAGCTCAAGGCCGCAAAAAACGGTGAACTGGTGGCCGCCGATGGCAAACAGATCAACCGCATGCGCAGCGAAATCGGTTTTGTGTTTCAAAACTTTAACCTCTGGCCGCACATGAGCGTGCTCGACAACATCATCGAAGCGCCGCGCCGAGTGCTCGGCCAGAGCAAGGCCGAGGCCGTGGAAGTGGCCGAAGCCCTGCTGGCCAAGGTCGGCATCGCCGACAAGCGGCATGCCTACCCTGCCGAGCTGTCCGGCGGTCAGCAGCAGCGCGCCGCCATCGCCCGCACGCTGGCGATGCAACCTAAAGTGATTCTGTTCGACGAGCCCACCTCTGCCCTTGACCCGGAAATGGTCCAGGAAGTACTTAGTGTGATCCGCGCCCTGGCCGAAGAAGGCCGCACCATGCTGCTGGTGACCCATGAAATGGGCTTCGCCCGTCAGGTTTCCAGCGAAGTGGTGTTCCTTCATCAAGGCCTGGTCGAGGAGCAAGGATCGCCACAGCAGGTCTTCGAAAACCCGCTTTCGGCGCGCTGCAAACAATTCATGTCCAGCAACCGCTAACGGAGCAGTACATATGCAGACCTACAAGAAATTCCTCCTGGCCGCTGCCGCCAGCCTGGTCTTCTCGGCCAGCGCCATGGCCGCGGAACAACTGAAGATGGGCATCGAAGCGGCCTACCCGCCGTTCAATAACAAAGATGCCAGTGGCAACGTGGTCGGCTTCGACAAGGACATTGGCGACGCCCTGTGCGCCAAGATGAAAGTCGAATGCAGCGTAGTGACCTCCGACTGGGACGGCATCATTCCGGCCCTGAACGCCAAGAAGTTCGACTTCCTGATCTCCTCGCTGTCGATTACCGAGGAACGCAAGCAGGCCGTGGACTTCACCGAGCCGTACTACTCCAACAAACTGCAATTCATCGCGCCGAAGGCCACCACCGATTTCAAGACCGACAAGGCGTACCTGAGCGGCAAGACCATTGGCGCACAACGCGCGACGCTGGCCGGTACCTGGCTGGACGACCGCAACATGGAAGATGACTACAACATCAAGGTCACGCTCTACGACACTCAGGAAAACGCCTACCTCGACCTGCTCTCGGGCCGCGTTGACGCCATCCTGGCGGACAAATACGTGCAGTACGAATGGCTCAAGAGCAAAGACGGCGCCGCCTACGAATTCAAAGGCGACCCGGTGGTGGAAAGCGACAAGATCGGCATCGCCGTGCGCAAGGGTGACGACGAACTGCGCAACAAGCTGAACGCCGCGCTCAAGGAAATCGTTGCCGACGGCACCTACAAAAAGATCAACGACAAGTACTTCCCGTTCAGCATCTATTGATACTGACGTGCCTGGCCGGCGCTGCTTCACTGCGGCGCCGGCCCTTAGCAAAGCCTGCCGCGATATGAACACACACCCATGATGATCGATCTCTACGGATTCGGCCCGGCGCTCGCCGCCGGCGCGCTGATGACCGTCAAACTGGCGCTCTCGGCCCTCTGCCTGGGGCTGGTGCTCGGCTTGCTCGGCGCCTTGGCCAAGACTTCCCCGTACAAGCCGCTGCAATGGCTTGGCGGTACTTATTCGACACTGGTTCGCGGCATTCCCGAATTGCTCTGGGTGCTGCTGATCTACTTCGGCACCGTCAACCTCATGCGTGCCCTGGGCGAATACTTCGGTAACCCGGACCTTTCCCTTAACGCCTTCGCCGCCGGCGTCATCGCCCTGGGCCTGTGCTTTGGCGCCTACGCCACGGAAGTATTTCGCGGCGCGATCCTGGCAATTCCCAAAGGCCATCGCGAAGCTGGCGTGGCGCTGGGGTTGTCCAAGTGGCGGATCTTCACACGGCTGATCATGCCGCAGATGTGGCGCATCGCCCTGCCCGGGCTGGGTAACCTGTTCATGATCCTGATGAAAGACACGGCGCTGGTGTCGGTGATCGGCCTGGAAGAAATCATGCGGCACGCACAAATCGGCGTGACCGTGTCCAAGCAACCGTTCACCTTCTATATGGTGGCCGCGTTCATGTACCTGGGCCTTACCGTGCTCGCCATGATCGGCATGCATTTGCTGGAACGACGTGCCGCTCGCGGCTTTGCCAGGAGCACCCAATGAACTGGGAAGTCATCATCAAGTGGCTGCCGAAACTGGCCCAGGGCGCGACACTGACCCTGGAGCTGGTGGCCATCGCCGTGATCGCCGGTCTGCTGCTGGCGATTCCGCTGGGCATCGCCCGCTCCTCACGCCTGTGGTACGTGCGGGCTTTACCCTACGCCTACATTTTCTTTTTCCGTGGCACGCCGTTATTGGTTCAGCTGTTTTTGGTCTACTACGGCCTGGCGCAGTTTGACGCCGTGCGTAGCAGCGCGCTGTGGCCGTACCTGCGGGATCCGTTCTGGTGCGCCACGGCCACCATGACCCTGCACACCGCCGCCTACATCGCCGAGATCCTGCGCGGCGCGATCCAGGCCATCCCTCGTGGTGAAATCGAGGCCGCGCGAGCCCTGGGCATGTCCCGACCCAAGGCGTTGTTCTACATCATCCTGCCGCGTGCAGCGCGCATCGGCCTGCCGGCCTACAGCAACGAAGTGATCCTGATGCTCAAGGCCAGCGCATTGGCGAGCACCGTGACCCTGCTGGAGCTCACCGGCATGGCGCGCACGATCATTGCCCGGACCTACCTGCCGGTGGAAATCTTCTTCGCGGCCGGCATGTTCTACCTGCTGATGGCGTTCGTGCTGGTGCAGGGCTTCAAACAGCTGGAGCGCTGGTTGCGCGTCGATGCCTGCCAAGGGCGCTGACAGCAGCGTGCTGACGGGCGAGGCGTTACTCGCCCGTTTCACCGCGCTGGATGCTTTTCTCACAACGCACCAGGCATTGTGGAAACCGCGTCCGTTCACCCATCTGCAACTGCCCTGGGAAGGGTCCTACCCGGAGCTGGCCCAATGGCTACGCCAACGTTCGCTGGAAGATGCAGAAAACGACCATCACCAACCCTGGCTGATTGAACATGCACCCGCGCCATTTCCCGAGCTGGCGGCCATTTCCCATGCGTTGAGCGCCGTCGAAGAACTGCCGGGCAAAGGGCTCGAAGCCGCCACCCATCGCCTCAGCGTCGACGTGCCAGGGCGCAAATGGCAGCAAATCGAAGCCTTCGCCAGCCGGCTGCACTTCGTTGCCAAACCGACCCACTGGCTCGATTGGTGCGCCGGCAAAGGTCACCTCGGCCGACGCTTGCTGCACGATGAACAACAACTGACGTGCCTGGAGTACGACCCCGCGCTGGTCGCCAGCGGCCAGCAACTGAGCCAACGCCACCGTCTGCCCGCCACGCATTTACAGCAAGACGTGCTGGCACCAGAAGCAGCCCAGGCGATCCGCCCTGAGCACACGCCGGTAGCCTTGCACGCCTGCGGCGACCTGCATGTGCGCCTGATGCAATTGGCGAGCGCCGCTGGCTGCACGCAATTGGCAATCGCCCCGTGCTGCTACAACCGCATCCGTGCTGAACGTTATCAACCACTGTCCGACGCTGCCAAGGCTTCGGCCCTTCAGCTAACGCTCGATGATCTCAGCCTGCCACTGACCGAAACCGTCACCGCTGGCGCCCGCATCCGGCGGCAACGGGACCAGTCCATGGCCCGGCGCCTGAGCTTTGACCTGCTGCAACGACAGATCCGGGGCAGCGACGACTATCTGCCCACCCCCTCGCTCCCCAGCGCCTGGCTGGAAAAATCCTTCATCCGGTACTGCACCGATCTGGCAGTCCTGAAAGACTTATCCACAGTCGGCTCGCCTGACTGGTCGGCACTGGAAGCGGCCGGTCATCAACGCCTGGCCGAAGTGCGCAACCTGGAACTGGTCCGAGGTCTTTTCCGACGGCCTCTGGAGCTGTGGCTGGTGCTGGATCGGGCGCTTTTCCTCAGCCAGAAAAACTACCACGTCCGCCTCGGCACCTTCTGCGAAACGCCCCTCACGCCACGAAATCTGATGTTGCTCGCCGAGCGTTACTGAGACGACACAGCCTGTGGATAACTCTGTTGATGAAATAGTCCTGGATCCAATAAATCCGCGTTTTTCCTCTACAACTGAGGCTGGTCATTTTTTGTTCATATGGATAAAAAACCATTAAAACAGGCATTTGCGAGCAAACGAGAAAGCTGTCACAAAATCGCAAGATGGCAGCCGCCCCGCCCCGCCCGTTGTGCATAAGCGTTCAAGCAAAACGACATAACCGCCGAACTCAGTGCTCCCGCACGCCAACAATTGCGCCCACCGCGCCCGTGCAGTACAACAGCCTTACGTATCGTGATTGACACAATGCCGACACACACAAGGACTGGCCGTGACGTTCATTTCCTACGCACAAAACTTCGAAGACATACGCCTGTGGCGCGCCCTTAAGTCGGAAAAGAACGGTTTTTATCTCGACGTCGGGGCCAACCATCCGACAGAAGATTCCGTGACCCGGGCGTTCTACGATCACGGCTGGCGCGGGATCAACATCGAACCAGTGCAGGCCTACTACGACGCTCTCTGCCAAGCGCGGCCCAACGACATCAACCTGCAATGCGTGGCCGGCGAAAACGCCGACGGCCTGACCTTCTACACCATCGCCGACACGGGCCTGTCCACCGTCGAAGCCAGCGTCGCCCAACAGCACCGCGACGCCGGCATGAAGGTAAGCAAGCGGACCGTCCAGTCCCGCACCCTGACTTCGATCTGCGAGCAATACGCCCAGGACCGCCCCATCCACTTTCTGAAAATCGACGTCGAAGGCCACGAAGAAACCGTGCTGCGCGGCATGGACTTCACCCGCTGGCGCCCTTGGATCATCCTCATCGAAACCCCCTGGGCCCGCGACCAGACCTGGGAAAACCTGGTGACCGACGCCGGCTACCAATCCATCCTGTTCGACGGCCTCAACACCTTCTACCTCGCCGAAGAGCACTTGGCGCTCAAACCCGCTTTCGACATCCCGCCGTGCAACCTCGACGAGTTCCAGTTCTGCAAAGGCCACAAATTCAGCCACCCCCTCAGCGAACCCGACCAGCAACTCAGCGCCGCCCTGCAACGCGCCGAACGGGCCGAAGCCCAACTCCATGCCCTGCAAAACAGCCGCACCTGGCGAACCTTGCAGAAAGTACGCAGCCTCGTGCGCCGCGCATGAGCCGAGGCCCTGCAAAAATAGTCAGAATTCAGGGGT
Source organism: Pseudomonas hefeiensis (assembly GCF_030687835.1). Lineage (NCBI taxonomy): Bacteria > Pseudomonadati > Pseudomonadota > Gammaproteobacteria > Pseudomonadales > Pseudomonadaceae > Pseudomonas > Pseudomonas hefeiensis. Next base: position 407,685 of record NZ_CP117449.1, on the reverse strand, counting down.
TTACAGAACGCACCCAATCGCTATAATCGTCGCCCACACGCCGGTATAGCTCAGTTGGTAGAGCAACTGACTTGTAATCAGTAGGTCCCGGGTTCGACTCCTGGTGCCGGCACCATCCAAGGTTCCAGAGAAGGCTTTCAAAATCTCTGGAACCCCCGAAAAACCCGCCTTCTGGCGGGTTTTTTCGTTTTGGCGTTCCATCGGTTTCCGTCAGAAACTGGTGGATTCCAACCGTTTTAAGGGTAGAGTTTGGGATACAGGTCACTTCGATAAAAGGGAGTACCCTTATGTCGCGCACCACAGCTCCGCTCTCCGACGCAGCTTGCCGCTTGGCAAAACCTACAGACCGCGCCTACAAGCTTTTCGACGGCGATGGCCTCTACCTCCTAGTCCAACCCAATGGCCGCAAAGGCTGGCGGCTCCGTTACGTCAAACCTGACGGACGCGAAGGACTGACCTCGTTCGGCAACTACCCCGTCATTGGCCTCGCCGATGCGCGCCGCAAGCGCTTGGAAATGAAGCGGATGCTGGCGGATGGCGTTGATCCTATAGAGACCAAGCACCAAGCTAAGGCGGAAGCCGTAATCAAAGGCCGAACCTTTGAAAGTGTTGCGCTCGACTGGCATACGGAAATGTCGGCCAAGTGGGCACCAGGCCATTCCAAGACAGTGATGAGCCGCCTCAAAACCCACGTGTTCCCGCTGATCGGCGCCCGCGCCATTGTCGACCTCGACACCCATGACCTCATGCAGCCCTTGGAAGCGATCAAGAAGCGCGGAACGATAGACGTCGCTTTAAGGGTACAAAACTACCTGCAGAGCATCATGCGCGAGGCAAAACGCCTCCGGCTTATCACCGCAAACCCTGCTTACGACCTCGAAGGCTCGATCAAGGCCCCGCGGGTGGTGCATCGCCCCGCTCTACCCTTATCGCGACTGCCGGAACTGCAGGAGCGGATCGACACCTATAAAGGCCGGGCACTTACCCGCCTGACGGTGATGCTGTCGCTGCATGTGTTTGTACGATCCAGCGAACTGCGTTTCGCACGCTGGAGCGAGTTCGACCTCAAACGGGGCACCTGGGAGATACCGGACACTCGACCCGCGTTGGAGGGAGTACCCTTTTCCACAAGGGGTACGAAGATGGCAGGGGATATCCATTTAGTACCCTTATCGCCGCAAGCGGTGACTCTGCTTGAACAGATCCACGCCCTCACCGGTAAATTCGCATTGGTCTTCGCAGGGGATGCCAAACCCTGGAAGCCCATGTCCGAAAATACCGTGAACAACGCGCTTCGGACGATGGGATACGACACCAAAACCGATATCTGCGGGCATGGATTTCGTTCGATGGCCTGCAGCGCACTGATCGAGTCAGGATTGTGGTCGGAGACAGCCATTGAGCGGCAGATGAGCCACAAGGAGCGCAACAACGTCCGCGCCGCTTACATCCACAAGGCCGAGTTCATCGAGGAGCGCAGGCTGATCATGAACTGGTGGAGCCGGTACCTGGAGGCCAACCGGCAGGAGCATGTCACTCCACACGAATTCGCGAACCAGATTGGGGATAACGTTACTCGGATAAAGGCGAAGCCTGGCATTGGCGCAGAGAGGAGGAATTGATATGGATATCTCAACCGCACAAAGCATCAAGCTCACCATTGTGTCGGCAACCGGACTGTCAAAAGACGCGCTGCATGTCTATTTGGGCATGGCGGTCTATTTAACGTTGATCGTTGGCACCCGACGATTCAGGCCATACCTTGGCTGGCTGGTTGTTTTCATCATCGCGTGTGCTGGCGAGTGGGTAGATCGGCGAGACGATATTGGAAGCTTCGGATACTGGCGCTGGCAGGCAAGCGCTCACGACGTTCTCAACACGTTGTTTTGGCCGACGGTGCTAACACTGCTTTGGCTTTTAAAGTGCCGCAGTAAAGCAAGCGTACATCCGTAAGACTCTCGCAATCTGCTCTGCCACGCGGGTCCATCCAAACAGGGCTGCAAAGCCGCCCTGCTTGGATGGACCTCACTTAAAAAATCTAAAGCCCACGCAACTGTCTGTGGAAAACCACTGATTTCCACCGGTGGATAATTTCATCCACAGCCGCAGAGCTCCCGAAAATTCGAGCCTTGACCCAAATTATCCACAGGCGTAGAAAAGATCTGGCAAAGCGCTGTCGTTGACAGCAACCCAGGTAGCCAGAACCTTTAAGGCTACGCCACACCGTGGTGGTTCGCCCAAAGTGCGATTAGCGTCCGGCAGCTCGCACGGTCACAACTATGTGATGGATGCCTACTTTTATCAGTGTGCCCACTGCGGCAACTCATACCCTTTCATAGCTGCCCTGCAGCAATCTATCCGCTTGGCCATTTCATTGTGCCAACCTGCGCCCGTCTCTTTCCCCCGGAAAGAGACGGGCGCTCCTACCGCTGCTGCAGCCCAACTCGTACAAGGCTTTGCGGCATTCCCCCTCGTGACAATCGGCGTGACAAACACCGAAGTCACCCGTAACAGCGATGTAGATGATGGCGCCGCAGCCCAAGGAATGGACTGCACCTGACTGACAGTCAGGTAGCCCCAGTCATCGCATCACTGCCTTCACCCGACTCAGGATCTCGCGGCGTTGGTCTCGTCAGCCAGTGCAGCCTCCACCCGCCCACTTCTCCGGAAGTGTTCAGGAGGCCAGATCATGAGATGCCCAAGCTCCCGGTCGTAAAGAGCCGCCAGTCCCGCGTTAGTGGACAACCCTCACAGGTCGCAGGGGCCTTGATCCCTGATAACACTCAACATTCGTGGCGGGATGACGTGGGGAAGGTTTCAAAGGTTTTGGCTTCGAGAGGAGATTGATCATGGCATTGGTAGGCAGACGGGATGGGCGGAATTTTGGCTATGGCCGGCAATTGAGTTATGCCGGGCCACAGGCGTTGCGCGATCTGTTTGGTGGCGGGCATTACGGCACGGTCAAGGCGCACAGTGATCGCTGGCAGGCGTTTGTACGCTGGTGTCGGTCGGAGGAAGGGCCGATGTTTAACGATGCGCGGCAGATTAATTGGCAGACCTTACTGGACTACGCCGAGCATCTGCGCCAACAAGTTGAACAAGGTGAGTTGGCCATCGCCACTGCGCAAAACCGGTTGTCCAGTGTGAATCGGACCATGGCCGCGCTTCGCGGTGATCAGTATGTGAAAGTGCCGGGCCCGAGCAAGGCGCTGGGAATGCGCCGCACCAGTGTTCGTCGTTCAGTGCCGCAAGGCCAAGACCGCGAACAGGTGAAGCGGATCGTAGAGGTGCTTTGCGAAAACCAGCAGGCGCGCGCCGCGGCCATCGCTCAGTTAGCGCGAGCCACCGGTATGCGTTTACGCGAGGCGATTTTGGCCGGCCTTCCCCGTCTAAAACGTGAGGCCGAACAGTACGGCAAGATCAACATCCAGGATGGCACCAAAGGTGGCCGATCAGGCGCGTCGGCACCTCGTTGGATTACGGTAGATGATCATATTCGTGACGCACTGAGGTTTGCCGAAAAGGTCTCGCCGGACGGTAGCCGCAACCTACTTGCACCGAACGAACGCTACCTCGATTTCTTGCAGGGAGTCGTCCGCCCCGCGCGGGACATCATCCATAAGCACGACCTCAAAGGCTTCCACGAATTGCGGACAGCCTATGCGTGCGAACGCTATGAGCAAATCACGCACCATCCCGCGCCCATCAACGGAGGTCATTGCTATCAGCTCAACCGACATCTCGATCAGGAGGCCCGAGTACAAATCAGCTATGAGTTGGGGCACGGCCGTATCGTCGTGGTGGCCGCTTACATTGGCGGTCGAGCATGAGCACGGCATTCGAGATGGACCTGTTCCTGGCGGGCGTCTTGACCGGGTCACGTACCACACGCCGACGCCACCTGCGTCAGGCGAAGGCTATCCAAACAGCAATCGCTGAGCGCTGGCAACGCGACAATCCATGGACTTGGAAGAGAAAACATCTGGCGTGGTTTTTGAATCACCACCTAAACCGACGCACTGAATCGACGCGCTATTACTACCTGCTGACCACAAATCTGATCACTCTGCGCCTAGGAAAATCTTGGGATTTCAAACGCGGCCGAGTGCAATGCTGGCAATAGAAGCGCGGGGGTGGGCACACGCTTGAATAACCTGGATCTTGAAGGATTTGGAATGGGGCGCCCGGGGGCGCCGTAGCAATCACAAAACATCGGGGAATCTGTTTAGAAGGCCTATTGGAGCGAGAACACTCAACATGCGGGGGTCGCTAGCTGACAAATAAGTACTTGCATGGAGCAAAAATATTAAACACACAGTTTAATCCTATTGAAAAATCATAAGGCACTGTTTTTGTGATGTTTTTACTGCCCATGATTTTGTCGGTGGGCTTTTTTTGAGTAAGGGTGTTGACCAAACAATTGTAAGTTAGCCAGGATTACTCGTGCACTAACGCATATTCTTTTTGGTATTAAAAGCGAGGTGAATAACCGGTTTTTGGGTTAAGGCCTCTAGTGCTGGCTTATGCAAATAAAATTATAAGACCAACAAAGGACTCAGAAATGGATCTCAAAGTATTTGATAAGGCTGTCGTGCCCGCTCGTCTTGGCATATTTGATCCGTCGATCTCGTTCTTGCACTCACAAGTTGCACTAAAACAACATACCCTGGATAAGCAGGATTCGCTGTACCAAGACTTTCTGAGGTTTCAGACCGATTTCGATAATTTGCCCCTCGACGAATATATGAAAGAGGGCGATACCTACCGTCGGCGTCGCTTTAATGAAGTGCTGCTTCGAGACGAAGGCGAGTGGATTTCGCTGACATTGAAACCGCTGCGAGGTTTTTATCAAGCCACCACAGTCAATGGCTATTCGGGCGGGGTCGATCGGATCTACCAGCCTCTTGAACTTTCGACGATCAGTAATCCGTTTCTGCATCAACTGATCGTCGATATGTACTTGCTCTTGCCTGCCGAGCGCAGGGGTGTTTCCCGGGTATGGGATATTGGTATCCACCTGTACCGGATTACCGCACAGCCTGATGCACCGGGCCATCCCGTGCCGGAAGGGCCACACCGTGACGGCCACGAGTTCACCTCCATTACTCTGGTGAACCGGCACAACGTAGAGGGCGGCGAGAGCCTGTTTTTCGACCAGACGGCCACTGTCCGGTTACGGCACACCTTGAAGAGCCCCCTTGAAACCGCGCTGTTTGACGACGCGAAAGGCTTGCACGATGTCACGCCCATCCACTGTCAGGACCAAGCGAGCATTGGGCTCAGGGACATTTGTGGCTTTTCCCTGAATCCGGTCAAGGAATAATGTTGGCTGCTATTCATTACTGTTTCAGGGGGAATTATGCAAAACAATGAATGTGTTGCCGCGAACTTGTATCTACTGTCGGATCAACTGGGTGTCTATGCCGGTAAACATCTATTGGTTGATTTATATGGTGCGCAAAATATCGATAATGTCGAGAGTGTCAGTCAAGCATTGGTTGCCGGGGTCAAGGCTGCCAGAGCGACCTTGCTGCATCAGTACTTCCATTACTTTACGCCCAATGGCGGGGTGTCCGGTGTGTGTGTACTTGCCGAGTCCCATATTTCTATCCATAGCTGGCCGGAATTTAACTATGCCGCGGTGGACATTTTTATGTGTGGCGATGCCGATCCGCACAAGGCGGTTGAAGTATTAAAACAATCATTCTCACCTTCGAAAGTGCTCGTTGATGAGATTCGTCGCGGTAAAAATATCCTCTAAGGAGTTGCATCATGTCGATTGATTTCGCTCGAGAAAAAATGCGTAACACCTATGTAAATATCTGGATTGGGGAAGTCTGGAACAAGGGCAATGTTAACTTTGTTGATTCGATTTTTCACCCTGACTTTGAAGATCATCGCCCCATTCCCCAGTTCCCTGGCAATGTCGAGGGTCATAAGTTGATGGCTGCCGACTGGCATCAGGCGTTCCCGGACGTGGTCTTCAACATTGAAGACGTGATCATCCAGGGGAATCTCCTTGCCGCTCGTTATGTCGCAGAGGGGACCCATACGGGAGTGATTCTTGGCATTCAGGGCACAGGCGTCCCGGTGAGCTTGACTGGGATAGACATCTTTGGCTTCGAGAACGGTCTGGTGCGCCATTGGTGGCATGAAGAGGATTTCGACACCTTTATCAAACCGATCCTGGCGGCTGATGCCGAACGAAAAAAAAAGATCTAGGCCATATAGAACCCTGGGCATGGGAGTAATCATGGGTAACGAAGACATGTATCGCGCAACCGAAAAGGCCTACCGACGTGAGAAGTTCGTCATGCCCAAGGGCCTCACTTATTTGGCCGGCAACTCGTTGGGCCCCGCTATCGCCTCAATCGCGGATCGCCTGGTGCACACCAGCAACGATCAATGGGGTCAGCACCTGGCAGGCGCCTGGAAGAAAAACGGGTGGCTGAGCGCCCCGGAGAACATTGGGGACAAGATTTCGGTGTTATTAGGCGCTGACCAGGGCACGACTCTGGTGTGCGACAGCACCTCAATCAATCTATTCAAACTCTTGAACGCGGCGCTGGCAGTCAATCCTCAACGCAAAGTCATACTGACGGACAATAGCAATTTTTCTACCGATCTCTACGTCGCCAAGAGCGTCGGCCTGATCCATCACGATGTCGAAGTTCGTATCGTGCCGCGGTCATCAATAGTCGATACCCTTGATCGGTCCATTGCTGTGTTGATGCTTTCCCATGTCGACTATCGCTCGGGGCAAGCCTATGACATGGCTTTGTTCAATGAAAAAGCCAGATCTTTGGGGACGTTGACGCTCTGGGACGTGTCCCACAGCGTGGGCATCATGGCGCTGGACTTCAACAGCAGCGGTGTCGATATGGCGGTGGGCTGCGGGTACAAATACTTGAATGGCGGCCCGGGTGCCCCAGCCTTCGTTTACGTCAAAACAGACCTCCAGAATAGACTAAGCAACCCGATTCAAGGGTGGTTGGGGCATGCCGCCCCCTTTGTCTTTAGTGACGATTACGTGCCGGCCAGTGGGATCAAGCGCTTGCAGGTCGGAACGCCCACCACCTTTTCCCTGGTCGCGTTGGAGGAGGGCGTGGATCTGCTGCTGGAGGCTGGAATACAGCTTGTCGAGCACGACAGCCGGGAGCTGTTTGATACCTTCATGGCAGCGCTCGAACTCCATGTGCGCAAAGGGAGAGTCAACCTCTTGCACGATGTTCAGCGCAGCAACGTCAGCGGTCATATCGGTTTTAAGGTCAAGGACGCCGAGGCGCTGCACCATAGCTTGATGGCGGAAAATATCGTGACGGAATATCGCTATCCGGATCTGCTGCGTATCGCCTTCAATCCGCTCTACACGTCTCTGGATGACCTGCAGCAAACGGCTGAAATACTAAATTATTTGCTAAGCCGGCACTGAATTCAGCTAAGGGAGGATGGATCTATGGAGCATGAAGTATTCAGGGACTCGCCGGAGCGAAAAGACAACCTGCTCAGGGCCAGGGAATACATTGAGAAAAACGGTATCCAATACGTTTATATGCAGTTTTCCTCCATCACCGGACGCCTTCAGGGCAAGGGGATTCCGGCCAAGCACTTTGTCGAGATCTGTGAGAAAGGCTTCTCCATGGTGTACGGAGCCACGGTGAATGTGGCGCTGGATCGATTCGGCAATTACCTGGGCTATCCACCCAACGCCTCGGAACTGCTGGCCTACCCTGAACCTGAGACGCTGGTTCAGTTGCCGTGGGATAAACGCGTCGCACGGGTGTTCTGCACCCTGTTTCGCAACCCAAGGGACCGGGACTTTCCGGGCCAGCGACTCGACGCTGACTGCCGGGGTAACCTGCGGGCTATTCATCAAGCCTTTCAAGCCAGTCATGGCCTGCAACTGCGGGCCGGGATGGAACCTGAAATGATGTGGCTGCGCAAACTGGAGGGCGAGCACCAGTACGTGGGCGTGACCGATCCGCGCTGTTATCACATCGGTCAGTTTGAAACCTTGCGCCCGGTGTATATGAAAGTCCTGGAGTATGCCGAGGCCATGGGCCTGGATATGATTCAAGGTGATCATGAAGATGCGCCGGGTCAACTGGAGCTTAATTTTGCCTTCGACGATGTGCTCGACAGTTGCGACCGACTGATGACCTACCGGCAAATCTGTCATCAGGTCGCGCAAGAGTTCGATCTGGTGGCATGCTTTCTACCCAAGCCGTTTTCCGGGGTATCGGGTTCCGGGTGCCACTTTAATTTGTCGTTATGGGACGGTGGGCGGAAGGTGTTTCGCGAGGGTGTGTTTGCCCGGAAATATGGAATGGAAGAGGTCTATTGCCATTATGAAGGCGGCAATAACCTGTTTCTGCCGAGCGCAAGCGATTCGGGCCTCACCGATATCGGGAAGTACGCGATTGGCGGCATCCAGAAACACCTTAAGGCTTTAACCGCCATTGCCGCGCCCACGGTCAATTCCTACAAGCGTCTGTGGGAAACCGGTTTCTGGGCGCCGGTACGGGCCAATTGGGGTTACCAGAACCGTACCTGCGCGATTCGAGTTTCTGCGCCGGACCGGGTGGAGTACCGAACCGCCGATGCCATTGTCAATCCGTACCTCATGGCTGGTGCATTGTTGAAGGCAATCGACGATGGCCTGTCCAACCAACATGAACCGGGCCCGGCAACGGACGCTGACAGCTATTCGGATCATCCCGCTGCTACGGCCTTCGTCCCCCGAAACCTCGGGCAAGCGTTGGAAGCACTAGATAACGACCCCGTGGTGTTATCAGCCCTTCCCGGCGACATGAGTAATTTGTTCCGCAAGATAAAAATGAATGAGTGGGATGAGTTCCTAGCCACCGTCACCCGCTGGGATTTCGACACCTACTTGGATCACACGCCCTAACAGCCTTGTCCCCGACATGGGCGAGTACTCTTGTCGGGATACTTAGTTCTTTTGCTCGATCCGGAAGGCCAGATAATTTGAGGCGAAAATAATCAAGGCTCCGACTAATACCCAGATTTCAAGGCTCTCGCCATAGAGAAAAAATCCCACCACGGCAATGAGCGGCACCCTGAAAAAATCAATCGGTATGGCAATGGACGCGTCCATGACGCTCAGTGCTTTGGCCATGGCGAAGTGCGCGCTTAAACCCGTTACACCTAACAACAAAATCCATGGGGTGCATTCGAGCGTAGGTGTTCGCCATTGTGCAAGAGATAGCACAAAGCCCAAGGGCAACTGTAGAAGCACCATCCAGCTCACGATGATGGCGGGGCTGCTGGTCAACGTCAGTTTTTTTACCATGATGATGGACGTTGCATAACCGACAGCGGCTAGCAGAACGATAAGCGCTGCGGGTTCAATAGTGTCAAAGCCAGGCCTCAGAACGACCAGCACGCCGATAAAACCGCCGATGGCGGCGAGCATCCTGGCGGCGGAGAGCCTTTCTTTCAAGAATAAAAATGCCAGCAGGGAAACCCATATCGGGGTGGTGAACTCCAGGGCAAAGACCTTAACCAACGGAAGCGACGCCACGCCAACGGTCCAGGCATATTGTCCGGCGAAATGAACCACATTCCTGCCGACCTGCAGACCCAAGTCCAGCGCCTGCCTGAGTTGAGCGCGCTGTTTGTAAATAACCGGAGAAATAATGATCAGTCCGACAAAGGACCTGAAGAACAGGATCTCGAAGATCGACATGAACACGGAAAGCTCTCTGGAGGCGACGGCCATGCCAATGAATGAGAGCAGGCTCGCTACCATCCATAATGCTCCAATTAACGACAGTTTTACTTGATGCATTTGCGATCCTTTTTTACTCAGTCATTGCTCTTGTTATCCATGATGAACGGTGCCCAGTTTGGCGACCAGATAATCAATAAAACGGCGAGCCTTTAACGGCAATTTTATGCAGCTAGAGTAAAGAACATTAACGGGTAGCACGGCAAGCTCATAGTTTGGAAATAACCGGATCAGTTTGTTGGCCTGGATATCGTCTTTTATCATCCAGGCTGGCAGGGCGGTTATCCCAAGAGAAAAAAGTGCCATTCGGTGAATTAACGTTAGCGAGTTCGAGCCATAGCGAATGGTGGGTTTTATGACAAACTGTTCTGTCCGACTTTTTCTTAGAATCCACTTTCCTTCTTTATAGAATTTTTCGTTGGTAATCCACGGCAGGGTATTAAGGCAGCTAATGTCCTCCAGGGAGTGTTGTTCGGTGAACTCCGGACTCGCGATCAGATAGCTCTGGAATTCCGATATCTTTCGGTACTTGAATGACGAATCCTGGAGATTACCAAGGCAAATAGCTAGGTCGTGTTTTCCACTGGCAAGACTGGAAAGCGGCAGGCCGACATCATGGACGATTTTTAACTGAGGATATAACTTCGAGAATTCGGCGATGATCGGCACAATAAAACGTGAGCCATACTCCCTGGGTGATACAACCCGCAGTACGCCGCAGACGTGCTCTGATTCGCCTTTCAAGGTTTCAATTGAGCAGTCGATTCTCTGTTTGATGTCGATAAAGTCATCGTAGAAACGCTGTCCGGCTTCTGTTATGGCCAACGACCGAGTGGTTCTGCTGATTAAGGTTGTGCCCAGGGAAAGCTCAAGCTCTTTGATGTGAACACTGACCATACTGGTACTAATATTGAGCTGCGCTGCCGCACGGGAAAACGATTTGAATTCGGCAACTTTGAGGTAAGCAAGAACCCTATTGTAGTTAAAGTCCATTGTCGCTCCAGTCCTTGGATCGTTGAGTTTGCAGTTAGCTAGTGCTCGACACCATGTACCGTACAATACACATTGACAATTGGCGTAGCAATCATACTCCGGCGTCAGGATAGTTGTCGCCTCGGGGGGGCGAAAAGAGACTGGTCGTGCCGTACTTTTCAGCTGAACGCAAAGCCGCATTACTCAAGACTGCTTCCCTCGCTGAGCCCCTGGGCTGGGAGGTTTACGAGGAGGAAAGCGGCGAGAAAACCGCTGAGCTACTGCAACGCAGCGTGATCGGCTAGCAGTGTTTACGCGAACCGCTTGTGCTGCACTCGGACAACGGAGCGCGGGTGTCAATGCCATCATAAGGGTAGATTTTGAGATAAGCCTGAGCCCATAGCGTTTATAAAATACTAATTATCAGCAGGTTATGGTTTGCTTCGACTCCTGGTGCCACCATACAAAACGAAGCCCTCGCAAAAAAATCGAGGGCTTTGCTGCTCCTGCACGTCCACTTTCTGTCCCCACACGGAACTCTGTGGGAGCGAGCCTGCTCGCGATGAGGCCATCACCACCACCGACACTCTGCCGGCCGGGATGGAGAGCTGTCCGTCCTGAAGCACCACGCCCGAAACAACCTCAACCAAACAACACCTTTAGCCAATGATCCTCACCCACAATGGCGATCGAAGCCCCCGCCTCCCGCAGTTCCACTGCCTTCATGATCTTCGTTCCGTAGGTACTGTGGCGCCACTGCTCATTACCCACGCTGCCGACCACCAGGTAATGCACCTTCTTACTCACGCCGCCCCCAATCAAACCACCCCGTTCTTCGACTAACGCCTGGCAATCTTTGCGCGGCCCAAAGGCCATGACTCCCGTAAACACAAACATCCGGCCATCCCACACCAACTCAGGAGCCGGCGTGTTGAATGGAAGATCCGTAGGAGCAACGGCAACAGCACCGCCGACCTTTGGCCTCTCTATGTCCAGTCCAGAAAAACCATGCAGGATATTAAGCAGCTCAAGAGCCTCATCCGGGTCCAGAACATCGTCCTGAAGCATGCACGCCAAACGCGAATACAACAGATTGATCACCGGATCGTTCAGGTGCGCCAGATTGCTTTCCAACCATTGCTTCAGGAACATCGCTTCAGTGGTATTCACAACACCATCTGCCGCAATCCCGGCAGCCAGCCCGACCAATGCGTCAGCAGCGCGTCGATCAATACGGGCGCAGTGGAAGAACTTACTGTTTTCGAATTCGTTGTGTAGGTCCATTACGAGCGTTCCTTGGAGGGTGTTGGCTCGGCGCTAAGCGCGATCATTTACGGCAACACCAAATAAAGCTAGCACTCTGCCATACATGCGCAAGCTCGCTCTGTCCGACCAGATGCTATCCCCTCGCTAGTGACACCCAGTGATCCACAATCCCTGGGCTCCTGCCAGATGGCCCCACCCACATCGTATCCAGGGTTACAAATCCAACTCATCAGGACGTTGACGCCCTCCCCCAGCAACCTAAAATGCCTACCAAATACCCGCCAAGCCTAGGTTGACTCGATCAGCATGCTCAAATCGTGCGGGTTTTTTCTGAGTTAAAAACGATGTGATGTAACCGACTTGATCAACACGGACAGCCAATGGAAGTCTCGCCTCACCGAAATCATGGATCAACAGAAACAGGGTTATTTGACACTCATGGGGTTTCCGAATGATTGGAAACGTCAGCAGCAATGGTGTCTGGTGTAAGACTCCCAGGAACAGACCACGATTAATTTACTGCTTCACTGATTTCGCGACCTTAGCTCGGACACGAATCGCTTTGTCTTTCGCCACTTCGAAATGGTGCACGCGAGAAGGTGGGCGCTTATTTCGCTCAATTTCGTCCATTTGCGTCATGCTCTCGACCAGCCGGCCGAATAAATTCTTTTCCATCATCTCTATCCTCTGTTTCAACTCGCTCACTCAGACGAGCCGATTCCGCGGCTGTCATTTGATGCACAGAATCGAACAAATCTTGCGGAATGCTTACATTCATCATTCCTTGCTGATTACTCTCACCGCTTGCCTTTACCCCGTGGTTGGCAGGTGACATCCACAACGACGTAAATTATTGCCCATCCATAAAAATACCTAAACCTCACCCGCCAGCATCGCGCCACGATTGCAGCCTTCCCAATCGCCCGTTACTCTCTGACCGTCGCTGCCAATTCAGCGACCGGGCGTGAGAACCCGAAACAATCAAGGCGCAAAAGCGCCCATAATCCATCGTGGCGTTTTTTTTCGTCTGCGATGTCGTTTTATGGCGGCCGTGCGTGGGAGACCTTCGGGTCTACCGGTTGCCTTGATTGCCGGATTCTCACCCCGCGCATGGCTGCCACCCCAACCTGTGAGAAGGTCGGTGGCAGCTCTTTCAAGTCAAGGAGCCAGACAATGCCAAACCCGCAAGACCTCAAAACCCCAGGCCTAACCCCCTTCTCCTTCCACTCCGATCGCCCATTGTTCCGCGTCAACAGCGGCATTCCCATCGGCGAAGCCCTGTCCCACGCCTCCGACCTGCTCCACGTTGCCAAGCTCTTGGCCGAGGACGCGGCGATGATTCGCAGCACGGATCGGTACGCCTGGGCGTCGTGTTATTTGCAGGATATGAGCAAAGCGGTGATTGATGACGTGGTGAAGGTGCTGGAGGCGCCGGGGAGTCATCCTGCTTAAGAGCTGCGGGGGCAATGCTGCTCCGAGGGGGCAGCATTGAATTTTATTTGCAGGAGCGGATTAACGAAGGGCCGCTGCGCAGCCCAACGAGGATAAATCCCCTCGCCACAGAACCTGGTTCACTGCGCGACAGCGCAGCGTCGAAGACGCGGCGGCCACTCCCTCGCCACGGGGGCTACGGACAGAGCACGATTACTGGCAGTAATGAATAGGCGGACACCAAATCAACCATGGTCTGTCCCCCGTTTCCTACAAGAACGCTCTGGCGCTGCGGGCCCAATACCCACGCAAGCGCATCATGTCGCCAAGCGATAGGTAGACTGCACCAACCCCGAAGCAAACCAGCGGCTGGATACCAGTTTCAGATCTACGTCCTGCCCAAGAGCCCCGAACAATGGCCTTCCGGAGCCGATCAGCACAGGTACAGTGGTAATCACCATGTCGGTGATTAATCCATCGCGCAGGAATGACTGCACCACCTGTCCGCCATCGACATAGACCCGACGTACGCCTTGTCTCGTCAGTTCCTCCATCACGTCCTTGGGCGCGAGGCTAGAGAACCGGAGCTTGCCCTTCAGCGCCTCGGGCACTGGCGCATCCAACAGGCTTTCAGACAGCACCACCACGGGGCGCTCGTAGAACCAGGTGTCGAAGGTCCGAACCTTCTCATAGGTTCCGCGTCCCATCACGATCACGTCCTTGTCAGCGATGAAGTCTGAGTAGCCATGGTCCTCGGTTTGATCATCGCGCTGTAAATGCCAGTCGATGTCACCGTCGGGCCTGGCGATGAAGCCATCCAGGCTGGTGGCGATGAAAACATGTGCAGTGGCCATCAGGATCTCCTTATTCATACGGGGTATTTCGATGCCCGGCGTCGAGAAACACCTGCTGGCATTGATCATCCATTGTGCAATCGCTCCCATCGCTTGTCTTCGGGCCCGTCGGTCGTTGGCGTTATCGGCAAGCGGGCGTGAGCGCCCGAAGCAATCAAAGCGAACCTCCGAGCGCTCCGCCGGCCCTCAACTACACTTGCCCTGAAATCCCGTCCCCTCTGGAGTAGTAGGCGATGAAGATCAGGACCAAGATCATAGGCTCGGGGTTGATCAGCCTTTTCTTTGCCCTAGTGCTCGGCGGTATCGGCTTGTGGGGCTATATCAGCATGACCAGCGCCCTGGCACGCAGTGAGACCAGTATTTCGGCGATGCGCAAGCACATGGAGGCGGACATGATGCACGACGCCATTCGTGGTGATGTGTTGGCCGCTTTGCTGGTGGCGCCGGGGGATGCCGCGGGAGCCAAGGAGGTGAAAGAGGCGTTCGATGAGCATGCGCAACGGATGCGCAAGGTCATCGCCGAGAATGCCGAGGCCCAGTTGCCGCAAGCGATCGCCCAGGCCGTTACCGAGTTGAAACCACAAGTCGAAAGTTATATCGCGTCGGCGCAGCAGGTGATCGATAAGGCGCTGGCTGGCGCCCAGGACGGCCGGGCGTTGCGGACGGAGTTCGACGGTGCGTTTTCGGCGCTGGAGGAGCGTAACGAGGCGGTGAGCGAGTTGATCGAGAGCCAGGCCCATGAAACCCGCGAGCATCAGGACCACAGCATTCAAACGTCGGAGCGCTGGCTGGTTTTCACGTTGCTGGCCACCTGCGTGGCGTTGGCGCTGTTGTCGTGGAGCCTGCTCAAGGCGGTGCTTACGCCGCTGAATAAAATCATCCTCAACACCCAGGCGATTTCCCAAGGGGATTTGCAGCGCTCGATGGGGGCTCAAAGCAAGGATGAGCTGGGTCAGTTGCAAGGTGTGATCGAGCAGATGCAGGTCAATTTGCGGCAGATGATCGCCACGATCCGCAGCCAGAGTGACGAGTTGCATGGCACGTCGCGCGTGCTGGGCGATACGGCGCGGCAAATTGTGTCCAGCGCCGATCATCAGGCTCAGAGCGCGACCAGCATGGCGGCGAGCATGGAGCAGATGATGGCCAACATCAGCCAGATCCATCAGCACGCCGACAGCGCCCGGACGATTTCGGCGCAGTCCGAACAGCTGGCCAGCAGCGGCGGGCAAGTGATTCTCGGCGTGGTGGAGGGCATGAACAGGATCGCCGAAGTGGTCAATCAGTCGTCCAGCAAGATCACCGCGCTGGATGCGTCGTCCGAAGACATTCACTCCATCATTCAGGTGATCAAGAGCATCGCCGAGCAAACCAACCTGCTGGCGCTCAACGCCGCCATCGAAGCCGCCCGCGCCGGGGAGGCGGGGCGTGGTTTTGCGGTGGTGGCCGATGAGGTGCGTAACCTGGCGGCGCGCACCACCCAGTCCACCCAGGAAATCACCGCGATGATCGAACGCATCCAGACCAGCGCCCGGGATGCGGTGGCGAACATGCAGGCTTGCGTCAGCCGCGTGGACGAAGGCGTCTCACTGGCCCAGCAGGCCGGGGTGTCCATCAGCGAAATCCGCACCGGTGCCCGGCATGCGGCAGAAGTGGTGGAGGAAATTTCCCAGACCATTGCCGAACAATCCAAAGCCAGCGATGAAATGGCTCAGAGGGTGGAGTCGATTGCCGAGCAGTCCCGCGAGAACACCCGCTCGATTCACAACCTGACGCAAACAGCGGATCAACTGAACGATGCGGCGGGGTCGATGCAGTCTTCGGTGCAGCAGTTCAAGATTTGATCAATCGGCTGCATTCACATTTGTGGCGAGTACGCTTGCTCCTGCTGGGTTGTGTAGCAGCGTCTGCTTTCAATAATCGCGAATTATTGAAAATTATGGCTGGGCAATAATTATTGCCCAGCCATAAAACACCCTAAAAGCCTGACTCACACTTCACTTACCTCAAACACAAACGAAATCTCCCGCTTCTGGGCGCTCCAGACGTACCGGATATGCTTGCCCTGCACCGGAACCGAAACCGCCGGAGGGCGAAACGCCGCCACGCATTCGTGCCCGGACAGGCGGACGCTGTTGTACAGCAAGCCCCAGGACAAGGTTTCGCGCAGTTGCCGGGCGAACACCTGGGACGGACCGTAGGCGGTGGGGTCCGGGTCGTGCAGGTGCGGGTAGTCGTGGCGGATGTCGTGCAGCGGCTTGATGACCTTGTTGACGTACGTGCGCATGGTCAATTCCAGATCCGGCTCGTTGGTCGCCCCGAGGAATCGCGCCTGGTGGTAGCAGGTCTCGGCAATGGCGGCTTCCTGGCTGCTGGCGGCGTAGTAGACGCCGAAGGTGCCATCGCTGAAGCGGCTGCTTTTGCCGATATGGGTAAACGCGGCCATCACCGGCGAGGAGCCGGGCCCGGAAATGCGGTCCTCGGGACGGACCCGGGACAGCACGCCGGCTTCTTCCATGAGCCGGTCGTTGGTCAGTGCTTCCAGGGCATACGCGGTGGGCAGGTCCTCGGGATCAAGCACGTCTTCGAATAGCGCAATCGGCGGGAAGCTGCTGTTGACGATCCGGTAGGCACGCTTCCATTGCGGGTCCGCCAGTCGTGGCGTCATCAACCGCGCACTCCGTCGAGATAACGCCGCACATCGGCAATGTCCACCACCCGCCCGGCGAGCATGTAGGCCAGTGCCGACTGGCCGTTGAAGGGCGCAGCGGTATTGGGGCTGTTGACCCACTGGTAAGCGCGGTCCCGGCTGTTGCTGAAGATGATGCTCAGCGCCTTGTGAATACCCATGAGGTAGGAAATGCGCTCCAGTGTGTCGTGAGGCAGCCTTACGTTTTCCGGTAATTGTTTGTACTTATAGAAAGTCGTGTTGCCTACCTTGCCCAGCAACGTGCGCTGCTGCTCGACGCTGCAGCCCCACAACGCCATGAGGTTGAAGAAAAACTTCAACGCGACCCGACCCGCGTCTGGAGAGTCCAATTGTTGCTGTGGGTTGAGGGTGATGGAGGAAGTCGCCATGAGGTTGGGCTCCTTTGTCGCGGGGTGATGCTTAGAGGATAGTACAGATATGGAGCATTCGTAAGTTTTTATTCGCAAATGGATTCGATCGACCTCTTATCTGAACAACTCGGCATGGCTTCCCAAGTCAACAAACGTAACCAAGTCCGAGCGCGAATGCTCATAAATCAAAAGGAAGTCACCGCCAATATGGCACTCTCGAAATCCATCCCAGTTACCAGTCAATGCATGATCCATGTATTCACTCGGTAGCTGCTCACCCAAAAAAAGCATAACCATCACATGCCGCACTTCATTCATATCGCGCCGCCCTGCCCTTTTGTAACGCTCCCAGGACTTTTTGAATTCAGAGGTATATGCGCATTGCTTCGGTAATTCAGCGCGCTTTTGCTTTTCTCCCGGTTTCGCCATCAGCCTCTCTCAGCATGTCGTCTATCGAATTGAATCGTTGACGGATGTCCCGTGCCTCAATCATGGCCCGGGCGGTCTTGTCCGAAGGCACTCGCACCTCGAATGGAAGCCCCTGAGTCTCAACAACCTGACGCAGGAAAAGACGCATCGCGTCGCTAACACTCAATCCGCAAGCGTTCAAAACCTCGGTGGCACGGGCCTTCAATTCCTCATCAATGCGGCAACGCACGTCGGTGGTTTTCAATAATGCACCCATGGAATAAACCTCATCATTAACTTTGTAGCTACATTGGCGCTACCTCAGAGCATTGTGGTAGGACTGCCGCCATGGGTCAACGTCAGGTGGATAAGCGGCCTGTATGGATAAAAGGCAGGTTTGGCATCGTCTGCATTAAGGGGTCTATTTCAACATGAGTTTCCAAGGGCGAATATCAGAGCGATCAGCCATGAGACTGAGAGTGCTCCGAGATCCGTGCAGGATTTTTCGCAAGGCCGCCCCATATGCCCCCGCTAACTGATCCTGGTCAGCACCAACTGGGCAAAATCCCCAAATCCCGCATAAGCTCCAACCATCGTCTGCCGGAGCTTTTCGCCACAAAACCGCGACAATCGTGGCAAGGTACATGATGATAGCCGGCATGCACTGCCTGACCCGGGCCAGGTGCACAACAATAGCGAGCCCACTTAAGCAGAGGGCATTACCTTATGGATAGCAGAACCTTACGCAACCTCATGCGCATCGTGCAGACCGGCTCCTTGTCGGCGGCGGCGGAACATTCGTGCCTCACGGTGCAGGCATTGGCGGCACAGTTGAACAAAGTTGAGGAGCAGTTTGGCTTCCGGCTGTTCCGGCGTTCGAACAAGGGCTTGACGTTGACGAGCCAAGGCTCGGAACTGACGCCGTTCATGGATCAGGTGCTGGTTGCCACGCGGCAGTTGGAAGAGAAGGTCGCGGCGCTGAAGACGCCCCGGCAGCGCACCCTGAGAGTGGCGCTCAATACCACCCTGCCGGCGGAGTTCAACCGGCGGATGATCGATCGGCTGATCGCCGTGTTTCCCCAATATCAGTTGGAGTTCAGTTACGCCGAGTCGATGGAGAACCTGAGCAAGCTCAAGAATGAAGATTTTGACCTGGCGATCCTGATCGGCCCACAGCAGAGCGGCTTTTCCAGCATCACCATGCCGGATGTTCAGGTACAGGTGGTCGGCGCCCATTGCGGCGAGGAGGACGATTCCCTCGGTTTGCTCGGCGATAAGTTTCAGGTGCGTCCGGCCGAAGAGTGTCCGTATTCCCACAGCTTCCTTCGCTTTCTGGATGCCGGGCTGGGCGAGTACGGCTCGAGCCAGCGAATGGTGTATTCCTGCAGTGAAACGCTGACGTTGTCGTTGATCACTCAGCTCGATGGCCTGGGACTGGTGTCCCGGGAAGCGGCGCTGCGTAACGACTTGACGATTTTCCCGGACTTCGAGGATTTCCTCGAAGTCCGCCTGGCGGTGAATAATCCGGAGTTGTCCGGCCAGGCACTGCACGATGTTGTGGACCTGACGCTAAAGGAACGAACCGAGCGCGATGTACGCCGCCGTGCCCACCGCCACACTGAGAAACAGGTTGCGGCTGAAGTACGCACATAACAGCGTCGGAATCGCGGCATAGAATTCCGGGCGGTCGAGTTGTATCTGCTGATCCTTGATCAACAACGGGGTGAGGCTGATGGCAGCGACGATCGCCACCGGCAGGTACTCCAGGGCTCGGGCGACGAAAGGCGGCCAGTTTTCAGTGTTGACCTGTAGCGGCAGGGCCCGTGGCAGAAAGGTCACCGCCATCATCAGGGCCACGACCAGGATCAGGAACGTTTGGTCAGGCATACGCCCACCCCGCAGCCAACGAACGTGGCAATGAAGACATTGAACGGCGAGCTGCCCAGCAGGCTCAGCCCGCCCATGCAGGCGACCGCCGCCAGGGCGGCGATCAGTTTGTTACGGGTGTTGCACAGCGAAACCAGCACGTAGAGCATCATCGCGGTCAGGGCGTAGTCGAGCTGGTATTTGATCAGGTGCGCCGCGTATTGCGCACACACCGCTCCCAACAGGCCGCCAAGCACCCAGGAGGTGTGGCAAAAGAGGTTGAAGCCGATCAGGTAACGCACGCTGACCGGTGCCCCGGTGCCGAGCTTGACGCTGTGGAAGGCGAACGACTCATCCGTGAGCCCCGCCGCGTAGCACCAGCGCTCGAAACGACTGAGCCCCAACGCACGCAATGCCTTGGCCATGTACACCGACATCAGCATGTGTCGCGCGTTGATCAGAAAGGTGGTGAGCACGATGGTGGTCAGCGAGGCTCCGCTGGAAATCAACGCCAGCGCGGCAAATTGTGAAGCGCCCGCGTAAACGAACAGGCACATCGCCACCGGCAGCCACAAGGGCAACCCGGCGTTGACCGCCATCAGACCGAACACAAACGAAACCGTAAAATAACCCGCTACCACCGGACTGGCTTCAGCAAAGGTACGCGAGGCTTGTTGTTCGACCACCAGCGGCTGGCTGGAAGTCTTGCTCATAGATCCCTCTCGAAAGTGATTTCACCCCGAGGCTCGCAAAAGCCTTGGGCTGCCCAAAACCGCTTGCCGGCCAGATTAGCATCGTCGACGAACAGGAACATGCGCAGTACGCCGACCCGTTTCATGTCGGCCGATGCAGCCTCTACCAGACGCTGGCCCAGGCCTCGGGTGCGATGCCCTGGGCTGACGGCCAGGTGATTGATGGTGCCACGGGTGCCGAGCATGCCGCCAATCACTGCCCCCACCACTTCACCGCTGACATCGACGGCCAGGTACGCAGTGGTGGTGTCCTGCAACAACACCCCACGCAAGAATCGGGCATCCTGCCACTCGCAGAACGACACTTCGTCGAAACCGCGAAAGAATTGCTCCAGTCGTTCGGCGTCCCTGACCATTGCCCGGCGCAACAGAACCTGTTGCTCCAGATCGTCCATGGGTTCGAGCTGTTCAGCGAACAATGTCAAAAGCGGTCCCGGGCCGCGAGAAGGAAATCGCCAGGATCTGCCTGAAAGCCATTTCATGGCTGTGGGCGTTCCGGGCCGGGGTGACGTAATGACGCATGTCGCGGTCGAGGAAGAACGTGGTGTCGAGAATGTCCTCGTAAGTCATCGCCGCCAGTTGTTCTTCCTGGGCGGTGTACAGACGACTCTCTGCGCCGGCCACATTATGACGGCCCCAGAAATGCACGCCGCTGAACGGATACCCGTCGCAATGGATCCCCTCAGGGGTGATTTCCAGTTGCTTGCCCGGCTTGATCTCGATACGGATCTGATGGATCTGGCACTGCCAGATTTCCTCGTGCAGTTCCTGGGGGAGGACGTTCTTGTACACCTCAAAGTCCGTGTCGATCAGACTGCGCATCACCGGCGAGTTGATCACTTCGTTGGAAAAGTCCTGGAAGTGCCGCTCCAGTCCACCGACATAGCTGTTGTTGGTCTTGGACTGAATGTAGGCCCGGTGCTCGAGCTGCGCGAGGTCGCGGGTCCTGGGGTTGTATTCGAAGTCGCTGTAGCGGCGAAAACGCATGCCTGACTCGGACTGGCCGTAGTAGCTGTCGGGCTCCATGTTTTCCCAGCTTTTGGTCAGCCGGACAAAGTCGCCGAAATGACCGTAGAGATTGAAGTCTCCACCGCGGACGTTGACGTATTTGTCACGCCTCAGTGCTTCGCCTACTTCCCTGTTCAGAACGATCATTTTTCATAGGTCTCCACTGCATTGAGCGGCCTAATCTAGTAGGTACAGGATTTACGTCCATGAGAAAGTATTTGAGGCATTTCAAGCCGTGCTTGAAACGGTGCAGAAAGTTTCATTAGTACGACTTTTTCTCGGGAAAACAGACTGTTTCAACGGTATTTTCGCCGCCCAAAGAAAAAACCCCGAGTTTGCGCTCGGGGTTTTTCATCAGGCGTTTGTAACGTGATCAGGCATCAGAAGACGCTGATCGGATAATCCACGAACACCCGCAGCTCGTTGCCGCTGACGTTGTACTCGCTGGATTTCTGCGAAACACGCAGGAACGAACTGCGCAACCGCACGCTCAGGTCTTTGGCGGGGCCGTTCTGGACCACGTACTTGAACTGGTTGAAGATCTCGCGCTCGGTGCCGCCTTCGCTGGTGGAGGTGGTGATGTTATCGCCACGCACATAAGCCACGTTGTACGTCAGGCCGGGAACCCCGAACGTGGTGAAATCCAGGCCATAACCCAGTTGCCAGCTGCGCTCGTCTTCTGCATTGAAGTCGGACCAGTAGGAGTTGGCCAGGTAGATCGTATTGCCGCCGTCACCCACACGATTCTGCTCACGCTGATAACCGCCGTAGGCGTAGCCCAGGTTGCTGTCGCCGGTGCTGCGCTGGTGAGCGAGGGTGAAACTGTGCGGCCCGGTGGCGAAAGTGGCGGCCAGGCTCCAGATCTTGTTGTCGTCGCCAGTGACGTTGTTTTCGCGAACATAGCTGTTGTCCAGCTTGGTGCGATAGCCATTGAAGTCCAGGGTCAGGGACTGATCCTTGGCCAGCGGGAATACGTAGTTGGCGTTCACGTACTGTTTCTTCAACACGTCCTCGACATCCGAGGCATAGAGCGAAGCCTTGAACTGCTCGGTGAACTGATAGCTGCCGCCCAATACATTGATCGACTTCAGACCACCGCTGTCACGACCCTCGGCGCTCTTGCGCGACTCGGCGGTGAAGCGTCCAGCGTTCAGCTCCAGGCCCTTGATCTCTTTGGAGGTGATCAGCGTGCCTGTGTAGCTTTCCGGCAGCAGGCGCGAGTTGTCATAGTTCAGCACGGGCAGGGCCGGCATCTGGTCGCCGTAGGCCAACACGGTATTGGAAACACGGAATTTGACCGCCGCACCAAACTTGGACAGGTCATCGGCCGCGTTGCCGCTGTCGCCTTGTTTAAAGAAGTCGATGCCGCCCGCACCGCTGCGACCTTTGCCGCCATCCAGACGCAGCGCGTACAGACCGAAGGCGTCAACACCCACACCTACAGTGCCTTGGGTAAAACCGGACGAGAACGTTCCGATGGCGGCCTGGCCCCATTCGGCTTTGTCTTGGTTACCGTTTTTGTAGTCGCGATTGATATAAGCGTTGCGTAACAGCACGTTCAGGCTGCTGTCCTCAACGAATCCCTTGGACTCAGCCTGGTCGCTGGCCATGGCGTATGTCGTGTTTAAAATCCCCAGTGCGATCAGAGCAATGCGCTTGTTCAACATGATTATTTTCCTTGTACGGGTTGATACGCACTGCGACGGGCAGCCGAAACGGCGCTTTTGCGCTCTTTTTCGGACTCTTGCTCCTGAAAATAATGAAAAGGCCCGCCCACGAATGATCGGGGCGGGCCTTTTTATTATTTAAGAGTCATGGCTGTTAGCCACAGGCGTGGACGAATCCTAGTCCCGCCTTCAACAATGTGTCAATTTCGTGAATCGTCTGTCATCAGGCGAAAAACCGCTAAAACAATTTTCAAATGGGGATCAGGGTTCGACACAAAACCATCAGCCACAAAAAAAGCGCTGCCATCCTGGCAAACGCCTTTTATCAATCCATCGAATTCTATCCTTGCATCACGTCCCACAGCGCATCCAGCTCAGCCTCGCTGAACAAGCCAGCGGGATAGCGTTCCATGATCATCCGACGCGGGTCGGGTTCTCTGATCTGACGCGTTCCGTTGGACTTCAACCACTGTGCCAAGGCTTTAAGCGACTCACCATTCACAACGGCCAAGGGATGGTATGTGCGCTCGCTTATCATATTCATTCCAGCGCCCTCTCCTGGTTGATGAGCGGCCAATTTATCCAAGGTTTATGACAAAACAACTCAGCTCCGCTCCCCAGAACTGCCAGGAAGCAGATACAAGAGCTGTGCCAATCTGTCCGCGCAGCCGGTAGACAGACATAAAAAAGCCCGCGTCCCCCATCAGGCCGCGGGCCAAAGCAAAATGGATCCAAAAACCCGGCGCAGAGCCGCCGCCAGCGCTATTCCCAAGCTGTTACATCACCACTCATTTTGTGCACGGTGCAGGCTGCTGTTGGGTAAGGCAGTGGATGTTTCCGCCCCCCAGTAACAGTTCGCGACCCGGCACCATGACCACTTCGTGCTGTGGAAAAAGGCTTTGCAGAAGCGCCTGCGCCGCACCATCCAGCGGATCGTCAAAGCTCGGCGCGATTATGCCGCCGTTGACGATCAGGAAATTCACGTAGGAACCGGCCAACCGCACGGTCGGATTGCGCTCCTGGGAGCCTTGCACCGCATCTACGCCGGCGCATTCCTCTTCGGTGGCATACAGCGGCCCCGGAATCGGCATTTTGTGCACTGTGAACGGGCGTCCCTTGGCGTCAGTGCTGTTTTGCAGCACCTCCAGCGCGGCGTGGCAGCGAGTGTGGTTCGGGTCCTGCGGGTCGTCGGTCCAGGCCAGCAATACTTCGCCAGGGCGCACGTAGCAGCAGAAGTTATCCACATGCCCATCGGTTTCGTCGTTGAACAGGCCGTCCGGCAGCCAGATGATCTTGTCCACCGCCAACTGCGCGCTGAGTACCGCCTCGATTTCTTCACGGCTAAGGTGCGGGTTGCGATTGCGGTTGAGCAGGCATTCCTCGGTGGTGATCAAGGTGCCCTCGCCATCGACGTGAATCGAGCCGCCCTCAAGCACGAAGCCTTCGGTGCGGTAACGCGGGCTGCGTTCAATCTCGAGAATCTTGCTGGCTACTTGTGAATCCCGGTTCCACGGCGCATACAGGCCACCCTCAAAACCACCCCAGGCGTTGAAATCCCAGTCGACACCGTGCACTTCGCCACTGTCGTTGATGACGAACGTCGGGCCGGTGTCCCGGACCCAGGCGTCGTCGCTGGACATTTCCACCACGCGGATATTCGGCACGTCGAGGCGCGCCCGGGCATTTTCGTATTGACTCGCGGACACCGCCACGGTCACCGGCTCGAAGCGGGCGATGGCTTTGGCGACCGCCACATGAGCGGCCTGCGCGGGCTTGCCGCCCAGGCGCCAGTTGTCCGGGCGCTCGGGCCAGACCATCCAGACCTGGGTCTGAGGTGCCCACTCGGCGGGCATGTGGAAACCATCCACGCGGGGAGTGCTGTGCAACGTTGTCATAAATCAGGACTCCAGTGAGCCATCGAGGGTTTTGATCGAGCCGTACAGGTCCGCACGACGATCACGAAAAGTGCCCCAGGCACTGCGAATGTGTTCCAGCTCGTCCAGGTCAAAACTGTGCACCAACAGGCCATCTTCGGTTTCGTTCAATTCCTGGACCTTTTCACCGAACTGATTGGCGATGAACGAGGAGCCGTAGAACGTGATGTCGTAGCCGTCCTGCTCTTCGTTGCCGATGCGGTTGCTGGCCACCAGCGGCATCAGGTTCGCACCGGCATGGCCTTGTTGCACACGCTGCCAGTGATCGCGGGACGAAATACTTTTGTCGTGCGGCTCGCTGCCAATGGCGGTCGGGTAGAACAGAATTTCCGCGCCTTGCAGCGCCATGCTGCGGGCGCACTCGGGAAACCACTGGTCCCAGCAGATGCCCACGCCGATCCTGGCGTAGCGAGTATTCCAAACCTTGAAACCGGTATCGCCAGGGTTGAAGTAGTACTTCTCATGGTAACCAGGACCGTCCGGGATGTGACTCTTGCGGTATACCCCCAGGTTACGGCCATCGGCATCAATGATCGCAATACTGTTGAAACGCGCACGACCGGCCCGTTCAAAAAAGCTGATGGGCAAGACGACCTGAAGCTCCCTGGCGACTTTCTGGAAATGCCTGATGGCGACGTTTTCTTCGACCGGGGTCGCCAATTGCAGGTAGTCCGGGTTGGGCTTCTGGCAAAAGTACGGCGTCTCGAACAACTCCTGGAGCAGGATGATCTGCGCGCCTTTGGCGGCGGCCTCGCGGACCCGCTGTTCAGCGATCTCGATATTCGCCTCCAGATCCCAGGAACAGGCCATCTGGGTGGCGGCGACGGTGACGATACGACTCATCAATGGAGCTCCAGAGCATGGGTGGTGTCGACTTTATAGCCGATAAAAATCGGCATTAAAAGTCAAAATCACTCAACTACTGGCATCTCATGTCTAAAAACTCGACAAAAATCGATTCTAAACATGCTAGACCCTGTGGGAGCGGGCTTGCTCGCGAAGACGGCGGCACATCCAACATCGCCTACAACTGCCCCACCGCTTTCGCGAGCAAGCCCGCTCCCACAGGAAATCATTTGCCTCAGTTAGTCAAAACCCCTCCTCCAACACCTTCGCCAACATATCGACAAAGAAATCCACGCTCTGGCGGCTGGTGACCATCGGCGGTTTGATCTTGAGGATGTTCAGGTAGTCGCCAGTCGGTTGCATGAAAATGCCCAGCTCTCGTAGGCGATTGCACAGCGCTGTGGTTTCTTCAGTGGCCGGCTCAAGGGTGTCGCGGTTGCGGATCAACTCCACGCCCAGGTAAAAACCGGAGCCATGCACCGCACCGACCAACGGATATTGGTCGATCAAGGCTTGCAGACGGGCCTTGAAATGCCCGCCCACCACCTGGGCGTTTTCCCACAGCTTTTCTTCTTCCATGACATCCAGAACGGCCATGCCGATCTGGCAACTGACCGGACTGCCGCCGGCCGACGAGAAGAAATACCCTTCTGCTTCCAGCGCCTCGGCGATTTCCCGGCGGGTGATGACTGCACCCAGCGGCTGGCCGTTACCCATGCCCTTGGCCATGGTGATGATGTCCGGCACTACATCTTGCTCTTCGAACCCCCAGAAAAATTCGCCCATGCGCCCGTAGCCGACCTGCACCTCGTCAGCGATGCAGACACCGCCGCGCTCGCGCACCAGCGCGTAGACCTGCTTCAGGTACCCCGGCGGCAATGCGATCCCGCCGGCATTGCCGTACACCGGTTCGCAGATGAAGCCGGCGAGCTGGCGCTTGTGTTCGGCGATTTTCGCCAGGTTGTGCTCGACGCTGCGCACGTAGTCCGGCGCGCTGTTGGGGCCGCGGAATTCACCGCGATACGTGTTCGGCGCGGTCACCGGATGCACCCAATCCGGGCGACTGCTCAAAGCCTGGGGGTTGTCGGCAATGGACGTCGAGACCGCATCGGCCGCTACCGACCAACCGTGATAGGCCTCCAGCACACTGAGCATGTCCCGACCGCCGCTGTAGGCCCAGGCCAGGCGGATCGCCAGGTCGTTGGCCTCGGTGCCGCTGTTGACCAGAAACACCCGGTCCATGCCGGGCGGCGCCAGTGCCAGCAAACGCTCGGAAAACTCGGCAATCGCGGCATAGTGAAAGCGTGAGTTGGTGTTGAGCAACGACCATTGCCGGGCGGCCACCGCCGCCATGCGCGGATGCCCGTGCCCCAGCACTGCGACGTTGTTGAGCATGTCCAGGTAAGAGCGGCCCTGCATGTCGATCAGGTGATTGCGCCAGCCGCGCTCAATGCGCGGCGGATCAACGTAATAGTGCTTCTGCGAGCGGGCAAAGCTTGCCTCGCGACGGGCCAGCAGCTCCTGGGGGTCGATCTCTGGCTCGGCATCGCAGGCAAGCCCCAGCAGCACCGCCGGCGAGGGGCAAAGCGCCTGCCAGGCCGGCGCCCTGGATGGCGTGCAGAACAACGGCGGGTTCAGTTGGACGCCGCGACACAACTGCACCCGCAACGGCCCATCGACTTCGCCCAAGACCTGGCCCTTGACCAGCGCAGCCCCGGAATGCAGCGGCGATGTTACGCCCCACAGCCGAACGCTCAGTTGTACGCTGTCCAGTTGCAGCATGCCGTCGGCGGCCTTGTGCACCACCCCGGCGAACGGCGACTCCAGTGGCGTGCCCCGCGGTACCTGCAATTCCACGTGTAATGGATAAGTATCCGGTTCAACGGCGCTGTCCGGCCGGGTCCGAGACAATCGGTACTGCCCGTAGCGGCTGGCGGCCAATCCATGGACCGCGGCGGCTTCGCTCAGCAGCCGCTGGTCGACCCCCTCCTGCTCCCAGTTGCCGGCTTCGAAATGCGGGCTCAGCACACCCAGGTCGATCAGGGCGAACTCGCGGCCCACCAAAGTCGGCAACAGCGGCACGAAACCTTCGCTGACAACGGGTGGCAGGTCATGGCCGACAGCCGTGAGGATCGCCGCTTCCATCAGTTCGAACGGCACCGACTGAGCAATCCGGAAAATTTCCCACTCATGGTCCAGGTTGTCGCGGCTGTATTGATTGTCCGGGTCAATGGATACCTGCTGTTCACCGCTGAGCACCAGCACGGCAGCGCGGGCAACGATTAGCGGCCAAAGCGCCAGCAACTCCTCATGTTGCAGTGGGTTGAGCGCGTTGTAGGCCTTGATCGCCGGCAGGATGAAAAACGGATCGCCGTCGGCATGGTGCAACAAGGCTGCACAGGTCACCGACAGATCGGTAACGCGCCAGGTGCGGATCAGGTCGCCGAAATCGATGACACCCTGCAATTGCCATTGGCGCTGGACATCGCGCTGCCAGACCACGTTGTCATCGGTGATGTCCATGTGGATCGCCTGCACCGGCAGGCTGGCCTTGAGCGGCTGCAAACGTCGTTCAGCCTGTTGCGCCGCCTCGGCGATCAGGTTGCGCGCTTGATCATCGTCGATGACAGGCAGTAAATGACCGATCAGCGCGTTGGCGTGGCGGGCATCCCATTGCAGGGTACGTTCCAGGCCAGGGTGATCGAACGTGGCCAGCGCCAGGTCGATTTGTGCGCACAACCGCCCCAGCCCCGTGACCAGTTCAGGTCCCCAATGGTTGAGCTGGGTGAGCGGCTGGCCGTCGATGTATTCCAGCAGTCGCACATGAACCGCTTGCCCTGCTATCTCCAGGGTCAACAGATCCTGGCCATTGTTGGCGGCGAGCACCCGCGGCACTTTCACCGCGCCGTGCTCGGCCAGGTGCTTGAGGGCGGCATGCTGGGCCTGGAGTTCCTGAACGGCGTAGTCGCCATGGCAAATCTTCAGTACAAACCGTCCGCGCTCGCTGTCGACGCGATAGTTGAGGTCCTGCTGGCTGCCCAAGGGTCGCAGGTCACCGCTGAGTCCGTAATTCGAGCGCAGCAGCACCACCGCCTGTTCGGCACTGATCTGTGGGCTTGGCAAACTGGCACGGTGAACCAACGTGGCGAGCGGCATACAACGACCCCTGAATGGTTTTATCGGATGTCTATCTCGCCATTGAGTCGGGGGATAAGCAACCCCTTGCCACAGCTCAATTGCCAAACGCGCGTACATCCCCCGAAATATCCCGCTTGCACCGCCCTCAACATGCCGACAAGCTATGCTCCAATGCTTTGTTGTTCCACGGAAAAAGGCTTGATCCGATGCGTATTCTCATCACTGGCGGTGCCGGTTTTATCGGTTCGGCGCTTATACGGCACTTGATTCTTGATACCGGACATCAGGTCCTGAACCTCGACAAGCTGACCTATGCCGGCAATCTCGAATCGCTGAGCAGCATCGATCACGACAGCCGCTACGAGTTCGTCCAGGCTGATATCGTCGATCAACCGGCGATCAGTGCAATACTGGAACGGTTCAAGCCTGAGGCCATCATGCATCTGGCGGCCGAATCCCACGTGGACCGTTCCATCGACGGCCCGGCAGACTTCATCCAGACCAATATCGTGGGCACCTACAGCCTGCTGGAAGCCACCCGCGCCTATTGGCAGACCCTGGCCGAGCCGCAGAAGAGCACATTTCGCTTCCATCACATTTCCACCGACGAAGTGTATGGCGACCTGCACGGCGTGGATGATTTGTTCACCGAAACCACCGCCTACGCCCCCAGCTCGCCGTACTCGGCGAGCAAGGCGGCTTCCGACCATCTGGTACGCGCCTGGCAACGCACCTACGGCTTGCCCGTGCTGCTAACCAACTGCTCCAACAACTATGGGCCGTTTCACTTTCCCGAGAAGCTGATTCCGCTGGTGATCCTCAATGCGTTGGCCGGTAAACCGTTGCCGGTATACGGCGACGGCCAACAAGTGCGCGACTGGCTGTACGTCGAAGACCACGCCCGGGCACTGCTCAAGGTCGTGACCGAGGGTGCGGTGGGCGAGACCTACAACATCGGCGGCCACAATGAACAGAAGAACATCGACGTGGTGCGCGGCATCTGCGCCCTGCTCGAAGAACTGGCGCCCCACAAGCCCGACGGCGTGGAGCACTATGCCGACCTGATCACTTTCGTCAAAGACCGCCCCGGCCACGACCTGCGCTACGCCATCGATGCCGGCAAGATCGAGCGTGAACTGGGCTGGACGCCCCGGGAAACCTTCGAGACCGGCCTGCGCAAAACCGTGCAGTGGTACCTCGAAAACCTGCTGTGGTGCCGACGTGTCCAGGACGGTAGCTACCAGGGCGAGCGCCTGGGCTCGCTCGACAACAAGGATGCGATTGCATGATGAAAGGCATTGTTCTGGCCGGCGGCTCCGGCACCCGACTGCACCCGATTACTCTTGGGGTTTCCAAGCAGTTATTACCGGTTTACGACAAGCCGATGATCTATTACCCGATTTCGGTGCTGATGCTCGCCGGCATCAAGGACATCCTGGTGATTTCCACCCCTCAGGACTTGCCGCAATACCGCAATCTGTTGGGCGACGGCAGCCAGTTTGGCGTGCAATTCAACTACGCCGAGCAGCCATCGCCCGACGGCCTGGCCCAGGCTTTCCTGATTGGTGAGCAATTTATCGGTAACGATCCGGTGTGCCTGATCCTGGGCGACAACATTTTTCACGGCCAGCATTTCGGCGAACAACTGCAGACGGCCGCCACCCGGCAAACTGGCGCGACGGTATTCGGTTACTGGGTCAAAGACCCTGAGCGTTTTGGCGTGATCGATTTCGATGCTCAAGGGCGGGCCATTTCCATTGAAGAAAAACCTACCGCGCCCAAATCCAGCTACGCGGTAACCGGCCTGTATTTCTACGATAACGACGTGATCCAGATTGCCAAGACCATCAAACCCTCTAAACGAGGCGAACTGGAAATCACCGACCTCAACAACGTCTACCTGCAGCGCGGCGACCTGCATGTCGAGCGTTTCGGCCGTGGTTTCGCCTGGTTGGACACCGGCACCCACGACAGCCTGCTGGAGGCTTCGCAATATGTGCAAACCATCGAACACCGCCAAGGCTTGAAAGTCGCCTGCCTGGAAGAAATTGCCTACCAACAGGGCTGGGTCAGCCGCGAGCATATCCTTGAGCGCGCCCAGTACTTCGGCAAGACCGGTTACGGCCAATACCTGTTCCAGATCGCTGGAGAGACACGTTGAACGTCATCGCCACCCGACTGCCTGAAGTCCTGATCATCGAGCCGAAGGTTTTCGGTGATGATCGCGGCTTTTTCTATGAGAGTTTCAACGCCAGGGCGTTTATCGAGGCCACCGGCTGCGCGTTGCAGTTCGTCCAGGATAACCACTCGCGCTCGGCCAGGGGCGTGTTGCGCGGCCTGCATTATCAAATCGAACAGGCCCAGGGAAAACTGGTGCGGGTCACGGCCGGGGAGGTGCTCGACGTGGCGGTGGACATTCGTCGCAGTTCGGCCACTTTCGGGCAATGGGTGGGGGTACGCCTGTCAGCGCAGAACCATCGGCAACTGTGGGTCCCACCTGGCTTCGCCCATGGCTTTGTCGTGCTCAGCGATTACGCTGATTTTCTCTACAAAACCACCGACTACTACGCGCCCTCGGCCGAGCGCTGCATTCGCTGGGACGACCCGGACCTGGCCATCGACTGGGAACTGGCAAGCGCGCCGATCCTGTCGCCCAAGGACCAGGCCGGCAAGGCTCTGCACGAGGCCGACCTGTTCCCATGAGTACCTCCCTGCGTATCCTGATCATCGGCCAGAACGGCCAAGTCTCCCGAGCACTCCAGTCGCGCCTGGCCGGCATGGGTGAGTTGATCGTGCGCGGCAGCGACCAACTCGACCTGGCGCGCCCCGATCACCTTCGTTCGCCCATCAATGCCCTGCGGCCTGACCTGATCATCAACGCCGCCGCCCACACAGCCGTCGACCAGGCCGAGAGCGAACCGGAGCGGGCCTTCGCCATCAATGCCACGGCGCCGGGCGTCCTGGCTCAAGTGGCGGTCGAGTTGGGTGTCCCGCTGATCCACTACTCCACCGACTACGTCTTCGATGGCCGCAAGCGTGAGCCCTACACCGAGGCCGATACACCCAATCCGCTGAGTGTCTACGGGCGCAGCAAGCTGTCCGGCGAGGACGCCATTCGCGACGCCGCCGGGCAGCACCTGATTTTGCGCACCAGTTGGGTGTACTCCAGCGAAGGCCGCAACTTCCTGTTGACCATGCAACGACTGCTGCAGGAAAAATCGCACCTGCGGGTGGTGGACGATCAGATCGGCGCACCGACCTGGGCCGGGACTATCGCCGACAGCACCGCCCACTTGATCGAACACTGGCAGGCCGGCCAGTGTGGTGCGTGGGGGACTTATCATT
Source organism: Pseudomonas hefeiensis (assembly GCF_030687835.1). Lineage (NCBI taxonomy): Bacteria > Pseudomonadati > Pseudomonadota > Gammaproteobacteria > Pseudomonadales > Pseudomonadaceae > Pseudomonas > Pseudomonas hefeiensis. The sequence continues at coordinate 375,390 of NZ_CP117449.1, read as the reverse complement.
TGACCGCGCAAGGTGAGACGTCCTGGTTCGGCTTTGCCCAGGCCATCGGCGAACACCTGATCGAGCAGCACAAACCGTGCGCGGTGCTTGAGCCCATCCCGTCCCGCGCTTATCCGACTCCGGCCCCACGACCGCTGAACTCGCGTCTCGATTGCACGCGCCTGCTTCAGCAATGGGGTGTGAGTCAGCCAGACTGGCGAAGCGCGTTGCACCAGTGCCTTGCCGCCGGACACTAGGCATAATGCGCCTGTCCCCACAGGCGCCTGATGCTCATGAATTCCACTCTTCCCCGCAGACCCCGCTGGCGCAGCCTGGCCTTGCTTGCGCTGTGCCTGGCGCCGTTGCTGTGGCCGCTGGAGCATCTGGCCGAGCGTTACTACCGCAGTGAACTGGCCGGGCAGAACCGCCAGACCCTCGATCTCTACGTCGCCAACCTGTTAGGCACCCTGCACCGCTATGAAGTGCTGCCGCAGATTCTCGGTGAACTGCCGGCCCTGCGCGCGACATTACTGACACCGGACGACGGCATCATCCAGGGCAACGCCAATCGACTGCTGAAAAACATCAGCGCCCAGACCGGTGCAGAAGTCATGTACCTGATGGACCCCACCGGCAAGACCCTGGCGGCATCGAACTGGGACAAACACGACAGTTTTGTCGGACGCAATTTTGCCTTCCGGCCGTATTACATCGAAGCGATGGCCGGGCGGCTAGGGCGTTTCTTCGGCTTGGGCACCACCTCGGCCAAACGCGGTTATTTCTTCGCCGCTGCCGTGCGCGACCGTGAAAAAGTGATCGGTGTGCTGGTGGTCAAGGTTGATCTGGACCACACCGAAAGCCTCTGGGGCAAAACCCCTGAGCAACTGCTGGTAACCGATCACAACGGCGTGGTGATCCTCACTTCGCGACAGGAATGGCGATTCCGCTCGACCCGCCCCTTAAGTGACGCAGAACGCCAGTCCATCAGTGCCGTACAGCCCTACCCGACCCGCGATCCCAAGCCGCTGAACCTGAATGCGAACGCCTGGCTGACCCAGACCGAGTCCATCGAAGAGACCGGCTGGAGCGTGAGCATTCTCGCCCCGCGCACCCTGATCGACCGTCCGGTGCGCACCGTGGTGGTCATCGGCGGCGCGGCGTTACTGGTCTTGATGCTGTTGCTCGGGTTGATGATGCAGCGCCGGCGGCATTACCTGGATCGTATCGCCTTCGAAGCCAAGGCCCGTCAGGAGCTGGAAGGCCGTGTGGCCGAGCGCACCAGCGACTTGGAAGGCCTGAACCGGCGTCTCAAGCAAGAGGTGCTGGAACGCGAGCAGGCCCAGCAGGAACTGGTCCGCGCCCAGGATGATCTGGTACAGGCCGGCAAGCTGTCGGCCCTGGGCACCATGTCGGCCAGCATCAGCCACGAACTCAACCAACCGCTGGCGGCGATCCGTAGCTATGCCGAAAACGCCGAAATATTGCTCGATCACCAGCGCACCGAGGACGCCCGGGGCAACCTCAAGCTGATCAGTGAGCTGACCAGCCGCATGGCCTCGATCATCGCCCACTTGCGCGCTTTCGCCCGCCGCGACCGTCATGCCCCGGAAAGCGTCGCCCTGCAACCGGCGCTGGACGATGCCCTGGCACTGCTCGCCAAACGTCGTCGCAGCATGGAAGTGGAGTTGATCCGCGACCTGCCGGCCGCCACGTTATGGGTCGAGGCCGGGGAGACGCGCTTGCGCCAGGTGCTCGGCAACCTGCTGGCCAACGCTCTCGACGCCCTGACGGAAAAAGGCCCGCCGCGCAAACTCTGGCTCAGTGCCGAAGCCACCGAAACCGGCGTCAACCTGTACATCCGCGATAACGGCCCGGGGTTTTGCATGGAAGCCCTTGGCCGCGCCGGCGAGCCTTTCTACACCACCAAGACCCGCACCCAGGGCCTTGGTCTGGGGCTGGCGATTTGCGACACCCTGATGCGCGCCTTCGGCGGTGAACTGTCGTTCGCCAATCACAAGGAAGGCGGCGCCCTGATCACCCTGAAGTTGCGCGCTGGCGCGCCCGGTGTGAGCCTGCAACCGTCCGAGGACCGTAGCGTATGACCATCGATAACCGGATTGAGGTGGTGCTGATCGATGACGATCCCCACTTGCGTCAGGCCTTGAGCCAGACCCTCGACCTGGCCGGCCTGAAAATCCTGCCCCTGGCCGAGGCCAAGGGTGTGGCCGGGCAACTGTCCCGCGACTGGCCGGGTGTGGTGGTCAGTGACATCCGCATGCCGGGCATTGACGGCCTTGAGTTGCTGAGCGAACTCCATGCCCAGGACCCTGAGCTGCCGGTGTTGCTGATCACCGGTCACGGCGACGTGCCGCTGGCGGTCCAGGCCATGCGCGCTGGGGCTTATGACTTCCTTGAGAAACCTTTCCCCAGTGATCACTTGCTCGACAGCGTGCGCCGGGCCCTGGCTTTGCGGCGCCTGGTGCTGGACAACCGCAGCCTGCGCCTGGCCCTGAGCGACCGTCATGAACTCAGCGCCCGGCTCGTCGGCCAGTCGCCCTCGATGCTGCGCCTGCGCGAGCAGATCGGGGCGCTGGCGGCGACCCGCGCCGACGTACTGATTCTCGGTGAAACCGGGGCCGGCAAAGAGGTAGTCGCCCGAGCCCTGCACGATCTGTCGGGCCGGCGCAACGGCCCCTTCGTCGCGATCAACGCCGGGGCGCTGGCCGAGTCGGTGGTGGAAAGCGAGCTGTTCGGTCACGAGCCCGGCGCTTTCACCGGCGCGCAGAAGCGCCGCATCGGCAAGTTCGAGTTCGCCAACGGCGGTACGCTGTTTCTCGATGAAATCGAAAGCATGAGCCTGGACGTTCAGGTCAAGCTGCTGCGTCTGCTGCAAGAGCGGGTAGTGGAGCGACTGGGGGGCAATCAACAGATCCCGTTGGACATCCGCGTCATCGCTGCCACCAAGGAAGACCTGCGCCAGGCCGCTGATCAGGGTCGTTTTCGCGCCGACCTGTATTACCGCCTGAACGTCGCACCGCTGCGCATACCCCCGCTACGTGAACGCGGCGAGGATGCCCTGATGCTGTTCCAGCATTTCGCCGACGAAGCCAGCACCCGTCACGGCCTGCCACCCCACGCGTTGCAACCGGCGCAACGGGCGCTGCTTCTGCGCCATAGCTGGCCGGGCAACGTGCGAGAATTGCAGAACGCCGCCGAACGCTTTGCCCTGGGCCTGGAACTGGCCCTGGACAACAGCGCGCCGGAAGGCAACCCCGGCGCACCGATCGCGGTGGTCAGCGGCGGCTTGAGTGAGCAGGTGGAGAACTTCGAGAAAACCCTGATCGCCGCCGAACTGGCCCGCCCCCACAGCTCGGTGCGCAGCCTCGCAGAAGCCTTGGGCATTCCGCGCAAGACGTTGCACGACAAGTTACGCAAGCATGGGCTGAATTTCGGCGACAACAGCCATGGCACTGCCGACGAGACCGATTAAGTCCTGCTTGAGTTATTGCATCTTCCCTTTCAAACAAGAGGCCCTGCATGAACCGCGACAGTCGCTACCTGGAATCGATCCTGCACCACGACATCCCGTTGACGCGGGACATGGGCCTGAAGGTGCTCGACTGGCAGGCCCGGCAATTGCTCCTGTTTTTACCGCTGCAAGCCAACGTCAACCACAAGAGCACCATGTTCGGCGGCAGCCTGTACTGCGGCGCGGTGCTGGGCGGCTGGGGCTGGCTGCACCTGGCCTTGCGCGAAGAAGGCATTGAGGACGGACATATCGTCATTCAGGAAGGGCAGATCAGCTATCCCCTGCCGGTCACGAGCGACGCCACGGTGATTTGCCAGGCCCCCGAAGAAAAGGTCTGGAACCGCTTCCTGGCCACTTACCGGCGTTACGGACGCGCGCGGCTGACCTTGCAGACCCAAGTGATAAATGCCGGAAGCGAAGCCCCTGCAGTGCAATTTGTGGGGCAGTATGTGTTGCACCGCTGAAGCAACGCAGCCTCTGTGGCGAGGGGATTTATCCCCGTTGGGCTGCGCAGCAGCCCCCAAAAAACAGGGCCGCTTCGCGCCCCAACGGGGATAAATCCCCTTGCCACAGAGGATCGGAGGCGGCTTAAGAGCGGGCGAGCTCCAATAGCTTTGCCCTCCACGCCGCCTTTGCCGGCAACGCCAGGAAAGATTCATTCAACAGCGACTCCCGCGGCGGATACCAGAACGGCTCGCCGCTCAGATCCAGCACCGCGCCCCCCGCGCCCTCCAGCACACCCTGGGCGGCGGCGGTGTCCCACTGGGACGTCGGCGCCAGTCGCGGATAGCAATCGGCCGCGCCCTCGGCCAGCAGACAGAACTTCAACGAGCTGCCGATACTGGTCAGCTGCAACTCACCGAGGCTCTCGCTCAAGCCACCCAAGAGGCGCTCCTGCTCCGGACTGGTATGGCGACGGCTGGCGACCACCGCGAAGGCCTCACCCGGCGCTGGCACGTTACGCACTTCGATCGGCAAAGGCTCGCCTCCCTTGTCGCCGCGCCAGGCACCAAGCCCCGCACCACCGACGTAGAAGCGGCCATTGGTGGGCATCGACACTACGCCAAACACCACCCGACCCTGCTCGACCAGTGCGATATTGACGGTGAACTCCTCGCTACCGGAAATGAACTCCTTGGTGCCGTCCAGCGGGTCCACCAGCCACCAGCGTTGCCAACCGGCGCGCACGCTTTGCGCAATGTTGGCGTCCTCTTCGGAGAGAATTGCAATATCCGGCGCCAGTGCTCTCAGCCCGGCCACAATCACATCGTGAGCGGCCATGTCCGCGGCGGTCACTGGCGACGCATCGGCCTTGTGGCTGACCTGCACATTGGCTCGCCAGAACGGCAGGATCGCCTCACCGGCCTTGAGCGCCAACTCGACCACGGGGGCCATCAGGGGATGGGGGAAATTCATGACAGGAACGCTCCGCGCTGGGTCAGCAGGTCGCGGACCAGGTACAGCGCCGCCAAGGCCCGGCCCTCAGTGAATTGGGGGTTTTGCGCCAAGGCCGACAACTCACGCAGGTTGACCTTGTCCACGCGCATCGGCTCAGGCTCATCGCCTTCCAGCCGCTCTTCATAGAGATCGGTCGCCAGCACCACCTGGATCTTCTGACTCATGTAGCCGGGCGACAAGGACAGTTCAGTCAAGTGTTCCAATTGGCGCGCACCATAACCGGCCTCTTCCTTAAGCTCCCGCTCAGCCGCCGCCAGCACGTCTTCACCCGGCTCGATCAAGCCCTTGGGCAGGGACAATTCGTAGGCATCGGTGCCGCCGCAGTATTCTTCCACCAACACGGCGTGATCGGCGTCGAGCATCGCCACGATCATCACCGCGCCGTAACCGGCGCCCTTGCCCGCCAAACGCTCATAGGTACGCTCCACGCCGTTGGAAAACCGCAGTTTCAGTTCTTCCACGCAAAACAGGCGGCTGGTGGCGACGATCCGTCGATCGAGTATGGTGGGTTTCTGGCGCATAAACGGCTCCCTGGGCGATAGCGGGCTACTATACCCGGCCTATTCTGATTGTTTGAGTCGGATATCCGATTACCGCTGGAGAAGTTTTATGGCCTTGCTGCCCTGGCACGAGATCGATACGGTGCTGCTGGACATGGACGGCACCCTGCTGGACCTGCATTACGACAACCATTTCTGGATGGAACACTTGCCCCAGCGCTACGCCGAACTGCATGGCGTGAGCCGGGCCATGGCCGAGCTGGAGTTGCAGCCGCTGTTCGAGCGCAACGCCGGTCAATTGCAGTGGTATTGCCTGGACTTCTGGAGCGCCGAGCTGAAACTGCCGGTGCGCGAACTGAAGCTGGAAACCGCGCACCTGATTGCCCTGCGCCCGGACGCCGACACATTCCTGACGGCAATCCAGCGGGCTGGTAAACGGGTGGTGATGATCACCAACGCTCATCGCGATTCGTTGTCCCTGAAGCTGGAACGCATCGAGCTGGCCCCCTACTTCGAGCGTTTGATCAGCTCCCACGACTACGGCTTTCCCAAGGAAAGCCCGCAGTTCTGGGATGCGCTGCAAGCCGACCTGAACTTCGACCCGGCCCGCAGCCTGTTTATCGACGACACCTTGCCGGTGCTGCGTAGCGCCCGGGAATTTGGCGTGGCGCACCTGCTGGCGGTTAGCGTACCGGACAGCCGCAAAGGGCCGAAAGATACCGGGGAGTTTGAGGCGTTGGGGGATTATCGGGATTTGATTGCCGGGCTTTGATACCGCACTACCTTCATCGCGAGCAGGCTCGCTCCCACAAGGACTCCTTGTTCGCCACAGATCCAGTGTGGGAGCGAGCCTGCTCGCGATGGATACGACGCAGACCTTAAGCTTTACTCGGGAATACGCAGTACCTGCCCCGGATAGATCTTGTCCGGATGCGACAGCATCGGTTTGTTGGCTTCAAATATCTTGTTGTACTTGTTCGCGTCGCCATATTCGGCTTTGGAGATGGCGCTGAGTGTGTCGCCCTTTTTTACGGTAACAAAGCGAGCGGCCTGGGCCACTGGCCCGGTCACCGTGATCTGATCGTCGACACTGCCGACACCTTCGATGTTGCCCACCGCCAACAGGATCTTTTCCTTCTCTTCCTGGCTCGCGACTTCACCAGTGACAATGACTTTGTCGCCCTCGATGGTCGCCTGGACATTCGGATTACCCAGGCCGACCTTTTCAATATGTTCTTTCAGTTGTTCGCTGGCATTGGCATTGCCGGGGGTCAGCAGATCGATCAGCTTTTCACCGGCTTCCTTCACAAAGCTAAAGATACTCATGGCACACGCTCCTTGATTTAAGTGTCCAGACGCAAAGACTAGACCAGGCGAAACGAACCCGGTTCCCAACCGACCAATGACCCCACCACGCGCAAGCGCTAGAATCCGAACCTTCCCGCGCCCTGGAACGAAGATGGACATCAAGCAGCTGAAATTTCTCATCGCGCTCGACGAAACCCGCCACTTCGGCCAGGCTGCTGCGCGCTGCCACATCACCCAACCCACCTTGTCAATGCGCCTGCGCAGTCTTGAAGAGGAGCTTGATCTGCCGCTGGTCAATCGAGGTCAGCGCTTTGAAGGTTTCACCGCACCAGGGGAACGGGTGCTGGCCTGGGCACGCACGGTGATGGCTGCCTATGACGGCCTACAGGCCGAAGCGGCGGCCTGCCGTGGCAACCTGGTGGGGACTCTGCGCCTGGGGGTGGTGCCGTTGTCGGACTTCGACCCGTTGTCGATGATGCAGCGCCTGCACAGCGAGCACCCTAACCTGCATTTCGAGTTGTCATCCCTGAGCTCCGAACGCATCCTCGAACAGTTGGCGAACAACCGCATCGACCTGGGCATTTCCTATCTGGAGCGCCTGGACACCGAGCGCTTCGACTCCCTGCCCTTCAGCCATACGCGCATGGGCCTGCTCTATGACCAGCGATACTTCTATTTCGGTGAGCAGCCGCTGAGCTGGGAAGCGCTGATCGAGTTGCCCTTGGGCATGCTCACCAGCGGCATGCATTTTCGTCAGTCCATCGACCACAACTTCCACAGTCGGGGCCTCACACCCCGCCCTCTGCTGCAAACCGACGCGGTGCATCAATTGTTACAAGCCGTACACGGCGGACTGTGTTGCGCGGTGATGCCGCTGGACAGTGGCCTGGGTATCCTGACCCAGGACTTGCGCATCCAGCCCATCGAAGACGCGCAAACCCTGGTCCCGCTGGGGCTGATCATGCGCCGCGGCGCTCCACGCTCGGCTTTGGCGGAAGCTTGCTTCGCCCTCTATCAGAAATCACCAGCGACATCTTGATCGACGTCATCTATTGATAGATCAGTAATAGCAATTAGACGTGGCAGATTGCCGCATTTAGTCTTATCACTATTCCCACTGTCAGTGATGCCTATGAACGACAAGCCTCCGGTCTGTTCTGCGCCTGCGGAGAAAACACCCGCGCCAGCCGCCAGCCAGAGCTATCGCTACTGCAACCTGGACCATTCCCAATCGGACAGCGCCGCGCTGGCCGAGGAAGTGGCGCTCGCGATCGCCTATAACGGCATCAGTCAGGCCGTCATGCTGGTCACGCCCTCTGACCTTGAAGACTTCATCGTCGGCTTCAGCCTCGGCAGCGGCATCATTGAAGACCCTGCGGACATCTATGACGTGCAACTGAGCGGTGCAGGTTCTGCGCAATACGCCCAGGTAACCATTGCCAACCGCGCCTTCTGGAGCCTCAAGCAGCAACGCCGACAACTGGCCGGCACCAGTGGCTGCGGACTTTGCGGGGTGGAAGCGGTAGAGCAGGCACTGCCGGAGCTCAAAGCGCTGCCCGGCGCACCATTGCCACCGCCCCAGTGGCTGGAAGGTCTGCGTCAACGCATTGGCCAGTTCCAGCCCTTGGGCCAGCATTGCGGCGCAGTACACGCGGCACTGTTCATGAACGCCGAGGGGGAATTGCTACTGGGGCGTGAAGACATCGGCCGGCACAACGCTCTGGACAAACTGATCGGCGCGCTGATCCGACAACAGATCCCAGTGAACGGAGGCGTGGCGATCGTCACCAGTCGTTGCAGCCTCGAATTGATCCAGAAAGTGTTGCGCGCCGGCATCCAGACCCTGGTCAGCCTGTCCTCACCCACCGGCCTTGCCGTGCAATGGGCGCGCCGACACAACCTCAATCTCATCCACCTGCCGCAAAAAAGTGCGCCGCGGGTCTACAGCCCTGCGATGGAGAATCAAGCGTGAGCAATCATCAACAAGCCGATCAGAAACCCGTACCACGCTATAAGCCCTACAAGGGCCCGGCCGGTGGTTGGGGCGCGCTGATCAGCGTCGCTCAGGCCTGGCTGACCAGCGACAATGCGCTGAAGAACCTGCGCATGATGCTCAAGACCAACCAGAACGGCGGCTTTGACTGCCCAGGCTGTGCCTGGGGCGACTCGCCGGAAAGCGGCATGGTCAAGTTCTGCGAGAACGGCGCCAAAGCCGTGAACTGGGAAGCGACCAAGCGCCGTGTCGATGGCGCATTCTTCGCAAAACACAGCGTGACGTCGCTGCTGGAGCAGAGCGACTACTGGCTCGAATACCAAGGGCGCCTGACCGAGCCACTGAGCTACGACGCCGAAACCGACCGCTACAAACCCATCAGTTGGGAAGCGGCATTTGCCCTGATCGGTAAACACTTGCAGGGGCTTAGCAGCCCGAACCAGGCCGAGTTCTACACCTCGGGCCGGGCCAGCAACGAAGCAGCCTACCTCTATCAGTTGTTTGTGCGCGCCTATGGCACCAACAACTTCCCCGACTGCTCGAACATGTGCCATGAAGCCAGCGGCGTGGCGTTGTCCCAGAGTGTCGGCGTGGGCAAAGGCACCGTAACTTTCGACGATTTCGAGCACGCCGACGCAATTTTCGTCTGGGGCCAGAACCCGGGCACCAACCATCCACGGATGCTCGAGCCGCTGCGTGAAGCAGTGAAACGCGGCGCCCAGGTGGTGTGCATCAACCCGCTCAAGGAGCGTGGTCTGGAGCGTTTCCAGCATCCACAAAACCCCATCGAAATGCTCACCAACGGGGATAAACCGACCAATTCCGCCTATTTCCGTCCGGCCCTGGGTGGCGACATGGCCGTCTTGCGGGGCATGGCGAAGTTCCTGCTGCAATGGGAACGTGAGGCGCAAAACAGCGGCGCGGCAGCGGTGTTCGACCACGCGTTCCTGAACGAACACAGCATCGACGTGCTGGATTACCTGGCCGTGGTCGATGACACGCCATGGGAGCAGATCGTTGAGCAGTCGGGTTTGACCCTGGTCGAGATCGAGCAAGCGGCGCGTATGTACGCCATCAGCAAGAACGTGATCATGTGCTGGGCAATGGGCATCACCCAGCATCGCCACTCGGTGGCAACCATCCAGGAAATCGCCAACCTGATGATGCTGCGCGGCAACATTGGCCGGCCGGGCGCGGGCCTGTGCCCGGTGCGCGGCCACAGTAACGTGCAGGGCGACCGAACCATGGGCATCAACGAGCGTCCGCCGGCGGCGTTCCTTGACTCGCTGGAGCGTCGCTTCCAGTTCAAGGTGCCGCGCGAGAACGGCCACAACGTGGTCGAAGCAATCCACGCCATGGCTGACGGCCGGGCGAAGGTCTTCATCGCTCTGGGCGGCAACTTCGCCCAGGCCACTCCGGACAGTCATCGGACGTTCCAGGCCTTGGGCAATTGCGACCTGACCGTGCAAATCAGCACCAAGCTCAACCGCAGCCATCTGGCTCACGGGAAACAAGCACTGATCCTGCCGTGCCTGGGCCGTACCGACATCGACCTGCAAGTCGAAGGCGCGCAAGCGGTGACCGTGGAAGACTCCTTCAGCATGGTCCACGCGTCGAATGGCCAATTGCAGCCGCTGTCAAACCAGATGCGTTCCGAGCCCTGGATCATCGCCGGCATCGCCGCCGCCACGCTGGGCAGTCGCCCGGTGGACTGGAACTGGCTGGTGGCCGACTACAACCGCATCCGCGACCTGATCGCCGACACCATCCCAGGCTTCAAAGACTTCAACGAGAAGCTCCAGAACCCCGGCGGCTTCTACCTGGGCAACAGCGCCGGCGCGCGTCGCTGGAACACTGCCTCCGGCCGCGCCAACTTCAAGCCCAACCGGTTGCCAACCGATCTGGTGCATGAACGTACCCGCGCCACCGGCCAGTTGCCTGACCTGATCATGCAATCCATGCGCTCCCACGATCAGTACAACACCACCATCTATGGCCTCGATGACCGCTATCGCGGCGTGAAGGGCCAGCGTGACGTGTTGTTCGTCAACGAGGCGGACATCATTCGCCTGGGCTTCAAGCCAGGGCAGAAAGCCGACATCGTTTCGCTCTGGGACGACGGGCGCGAGCGACGGGTCAAAGGCTTTACCCTGCTGGCATTCGACATTCCCGCCGGACAGGCCGCCGCCTATTACCCTGAAGTGAATCCGTTGGTGCCGTTGGAGAGCACTGGCGACGGCAGCCATACCCCGACCTCGAAATTCGTGGCAATCCGCCTGGAAGCGGCGAGCGAGAATGGACTGATCCTGGCCAAATCGGCCTGACCCAACGTGCGAGGAGATGAGGTTGTGTGGGAGCAAGGCTTGCCCGCGATGAAAGCGGTGCGGTCTTTCAGAAATAGAGTCGCCTGTGTCGCGAGCAAGCTTTGCTCCCACACAGCGTTGCTCCCACAATCATAGTGTTCGAACGCCCACAAAAAAGGCCGTTTTCCATAGAAAACGGCCTGTCCGAAGTAGCTAAAGACCGGCGAAAAACCGTTAAGTTCCGCCTAAAAAACAATAACTTATCGAATTGTGCACAAGTCGTGTTACTCGTCGGATTTTGATTGTAACCAAGCGAAGCCAGCCTCAGGATCGCGCCGTCATCCCTTTGAGGCTCCTCTATGAAGTTCTCCTCGATTCTCTTGTTGTCCCTTGGCCTGGTCAGTGGCGTAGCCTCTGCCGGTGGCACCACCGAAGCAGGCGTGGGCGGCGCATTGGGCGGGGTTCTGGGCTCAGTCGTCGGCCAGTCTTTGGGCGGCAACACCGGTTCCACCATCGGCGCAGCCTTGGGCGGCGCGGGTGGCAGTGCCGTCGGTGCGGATAAACGCAGCCGCGGCGAAGCAGCGATCGGCGGCGCGCTGGGCGCAGCCGGCGGTAACGTGGTCGGCCGTAGCGTAGGTGGCACCACCGGCAGCCTGATCGGTGCTGCAGCAGGCGGTGGCGCGGGCGGCGCGCTGGGCAACTACATGGGCAAGGACGATGACGACGACCGTCGTTATGACGGTCGCCGTGGTGATCGCCGCTACTACCGTGACGGCCATCCGGGCCGAGGCCATGCCTACGGGCATCGCAAGCACAAGCATAAACATCGCTATCGTGACTGACCGCTGGGTTTAATACCTGCGGGTAAAAAATCGCAGCCTTCGGCAGCTCTGCTCAAGAGCCTGACAGGAGGCTGCGATTTTTCGTTTAAATCACCAGCCGTTCCAACGCCCCGCGCAACCGATCCGGAATCGCCACTGGCCGATTCGAAGACCGATCCACAAAAACATGCACAAAGCGCCCCGCCGCACAGGCCTCTTGCTCCCCTTCCTTGAACACCGCCAGCTCATACTGCACCGAACTGCTGCCGAGCTTCCCGACTCGCAGACCGATTTCAATCCGGTCAGGAAAGGCGATTGAGGCAAAGTAGTCACACGCCGAACTCACCACGAACCCCACCACCTCCCCATCATGGATATCCAGGCCACCGACCTCGATCAGGTAGGTGTTCACCGCAGTGTCGAAAAAACTGTAGTACGTGACGTTATTGACGTGACCGTACACGTCGTTGTCATGCCAGCGCGTGGTGATGGGTTGCAGGTGTGGGTATTCGCTACGTTGGGGCATCAGGGGGACCTTTACGGTTGCTCAATGGTTCTTACGTTGTGCAGGAATTGAAGCTTGGCATTGTGCAAATCCCTTGCCCTGTGCCGCCAGCTCCCCGATCAGACGCGCAGGCTTCCATTGGTCCCCCTGCTTCGTTTCGAGCTCCAGCAACCGTGCATGGATGTCTTCAAGTCCCTGCCGATCGGCCCAGGCCATAGGGCCGCCCTTGTCCACAGGGAATCCGTAGCCGTTGAGGTACACCAGGTCGATGTCGTGAGCCGATTCGGCAATACCTTCCTGCAGGATCTTCGCACCTTCATTGACCAGCGCCAGCAAACAACGCTCGAGAACTTCCTCGGGTCCGATCTCGCGACGCTGAAAACCCAACGCTTCGCTGACCTGCTGCACGAGCGCATCGACCTCAACATCATGCTCGGCCTGCCGACTGCCGGCTTCGTAGTGATAGTACCCGTTGCCACTTTTCTGGCCGAACCGCCCCAGTTCGCACAAGCGGTTGTCCACCTGCACCTCGGGCGCGTCCTGGCCTTTGCCCGCCAGTTCCCGGGCGCGCCACTCCAGGTCGATCCCGACAACGTCGTACATGCGAAACGGTCCCATGGCGAAGCCGAAACCTTGCAATGCAGCATCCACCTGATGGGGAAACGCCCCTTCCAGCAGCATCTTGCGCGCCTCCAGCACATAGGGGTGAAGCATCCGGTTGCCGATGAACCCATGGCAATTGCCCGACACCACGCTGACCTTGCCCATGCGCTTGCCCAATGCCAGGGCTGCATCCAGCACTGCTTGGGAGGTTTGCGCACCACGAACGATTTCCAGCAACTTCATGATGTGGGCCGGGCTGAAGAAGTGCAGACCCAACACCTGGCTGGGCCGGCGGGTGACGGCGGCAATGGCATCGATGTCCAGCGCCGAGGTGTTGCTCGCCAGAATCGCCTCGGGCTTGAGCAAGCCATCCAGCTCGCGGAAGATCTTCTGCTTGAGCTCAAGGTTCTCGTAAACCGCCTCGATTACCAGATCCACATCGCGGATCGCCGCGTAATCATCTGCCCGCGTCACCCGTGCGATTCGGGCATCAGCTTCACCCTGGTCGATACGGCCCTGGCGCACGTTATGGGCATACGTATCGGCCACGGCAGCCAACGCCTGTTCCAGCATCTGCGGGTTGTTGTCGACCCACTGCACCGTCACGCCGGCGTTGGCCAGGCACATCACGATGCCCCGCCCCATAGTGCCTGCACCGACCACGGCGGCGCGCTGAATATCGAAAGGTGTCTGGCTCATGTTGGCTCTCTTGTTGGCGATCCAAAGACAGCCCTCACCTTAGTCAGCCGCAGAATATTTTTGAAATTTATTCGTGTGATGGCGGGCATTCATCGGATGGATGCAGATCACAAAGCGGCTTGAACCCAGCGGCGAACTTCGGCGTATGGGTAATCCTCCAGTTGCGCATAGCCTGGAATCGTCCGCGCCTTCAGCTTGGTGAACAACGGGACGCTGATGCCGCACAGGAACCGGGTCATCCGTTCCGCAGACGGCACACTGCCGGTATGTTGCTCGTGCCTGTTGATAAAGTCGCTACACAGTGCGTCGAAGTCTCTATCGACCAGTAACGACAGTGCCGGTGGTTCCGGCAGACGAGCGACATGTCCGTCGCACACCGAACAATGACCACAGCGCTGCGGAGCATTTTCATCGCCGAAATACTGCGCCAACCGATAACCGAGGCAACGATCAGTGGCGAACAGCTCGAGCATGGCGTGGATCCGCGCGATTTCCCCACGCTCGTGCCGGGTGAAATAGTCGTGCAACTCGGCACTCAGCGCCTGAACGTCGAACCCTGCTTCAAGCACGTTATACACCTCGGTCATCTGCTTGCTTTCCAGCTCGATCCAGCCCTTTTCCTGAAAGTAATCCAGCGCCTTGACCACGCGGTTACGCTCGGCGTGATACTGCTGGTACATCCCGTCGAAATCCACCGTGGCCCAGGTTCTGGCGCGGCTGGAGGTCTGGATGATGGCCGAGACGAAGTCCCTTCGCTCACCTTCGAAGTGCTCCAGCAGCACCTGTGGCTCGATCAGGAACTTGAAGCGATACTCCGCGAAATAGGCATAACGCGGTGCGATCAGCCGACGTAGCTCCAGCTGCACCAGCAACGTCTTGAGCGGCAGTTGGCGGATGTTGCTCTTGTCCGCCAGCGGCCCCAGCAAAAACTCCCATTGCCCATCGGCAGCTGCGGCCTTCAACTCGTCGAGCACGCAACGAATACCCACAAGCTCCGGCGTATCGCCATAAACAAAGTTTTCCAACACGTTGAGGCTGTCGCGGTTGGCCAGCACCAGGCAATCGGACGGCTGCCCGTCCCGCCCGGCCCGACCGATCTCCTGACTGTAGTTCTCGATGGATTTAGGCAGGTCGAAATGCACCACGTTGCGGATATCACTCTTGTCGATGCCCATGCCGAAAGCGATGGTCGCGACGATGCAATTGGACTGGCCGCCCATGAACCGTCGCTGGATGGTTTCGCGTTGTTCATGAGGTAAGCCGGCGTGATAAGCCTCGGCCCCAATTCCATGCCTGCTCAGATGCTCGGCAATCTGCTCGGCGGTTCGCTGCAAGGTGACATAGACAATGCTCGGTTGCCCGGCTCGCTCGCCCAGCCATTGCACCAGCCGTGCGCGCTTGTCGGCACCACTCACCGGCTCGACCAGCAGATTGAGGTTGGGCCGGTAGAAACCGGTCGTCACTACATCGGCGGCAGCGATGGCGAATTTCGCCTGCATGTCGGCGATGACCTTGGGTGTGGCGGTGGCCGTCAGCAGCAATACCTGAGGAATATTGAACTCATGCTGGTAATCGGGAAGCTTGAGGTAGTCCGGTCGGAAGTTATGCCCCCATTCCGAAATGCAGTGGGCTTCGTCCACCACCAGCAACGAGATCGGCACCTGCTGCAGGAAATTGCGAAAGCGCTCGTTCTTCAGGCGCTCCACAGAAATCATCAAAATCTTCAACTCACCCGAACGGGCCCTTGCCATGGCGTCGTTGGCTTCATCACGGCTCTGGGCCGAATCGATAGTGGCGCACGCAATGCCGTGGCGCTGCAGGAACGCCAGTTGGTCCTGCATCAGCGCCAGCAACGGCGAGACCACCAGGGTCAGGTGCGGCAATAGCAGGGCCGACAGTTGATAACACAGGGACTTGCCCGAGCCGGTGGGAAAAATGGCCGCCGCCGACCGACCGGCCAGCACGGCGCCAATGGCCGCCTCCTGACCGGGACGAAACTGTGGATAACCGAAAACCTGTTCCAGGGTGCTGTGCATGCGCGGTCGCTCCTTTGACTGCTGCGATGCCCAAAGCCTAGCGGGACAACGCAGCGAGTCGAGAAAAGGTCGGGGTCGAATCGATACGGGATGATACAGGCAGAAGCCCCCTAGGCCTTACCAAGAGGCAATACAAATCCGGGCACGTTGATCACTCGTCGCCACGCCCTGGCGCGTTAAGGTTCGCCGTCAATCCTGGTCAGTCAGTCGACGTTAAATAAAAATATTGAAATTGGGCGATTGGCGTCATTGGCTTTTCCCGGAGAGCTACTCAGCAGACAGTTCCTAGACTGCTGTGAGACGTTTCTTCTTTTTCCAACGAGCAACGATTTCGCCCTAAACTTTCCACCCATACAGACGCGCCCCAATACACCCCGGAAACCTCGCCATGCACCTCGCCCCAGACTTCCCCGACGATCACGCCATGCGCCAGCTCATGGAATTGCTCCACGAAGAAATCGGCCTGCCGGAGCGCAAGACCCTTCGCCTGGACACGGCGATCAATCTCGATCTTGGCTGCGATGGCGCGGATGCTCGGCATCTGATGGAGGCCTTGGAGGAGCGGTTCGCCATCGAGCTCATCGACTACGACGCCTACCGCTATTTTCAGCCTGAAGGATTTGATGTATTTCAAAAGCGCAGGGCCAAGGGCCGTGGCAGCAAGACTCCGCTGACCATTGGAATGCTCTACAAGGCAATCAAGGCTCAGCGCTGGGATACGCAGGAAGTGGAAGAGGTGTAGCCGAGCGGCATGCCGCAAGTGGCATTATTCTGGCTGTTTACCCCGGTTTCAGGTGGAATAATGGCAGCTTTCGAACCGGGAACTGAGCAGCCTTGCGTCCGCATCCCCACAAAAAACCCGCCCACAAAAAACCGCCCTGAAAAGGGCGGTTTTTTCATTCGCTCACCAAACCTTACAACTGCGGTCCAGCTGCCTTGATCGCGTCGCTCACTTCAAATTTCTTGAAGTTCTCGATGAACAAGCCGGCCAATGCTTTGGCGGCTTCGTCGTACGCAGCCTTGTCGGTCCAGGTGTTGCGTGGGTTCAACAGGCCAGTCTCAACGCCCGGAACAGCCAGCGGCACGTCCAGGTTGATGATGTCCAGGTGCTCGGTTTCCACACCGATCAGCGCACCGCTCTGGATTGCCGCGATCACCGCACGGGTGGTCGGGATGTTGAAGCGCTTGCCGACGCCGTAGCCACCGCCGGTCCAGCCGGTGTTGACCAGGTAGACCTTGGAGCCAAAGCCACGGATACGCTTGATCAGCAGCTCAGCGTATTCACCGGCAGGACGCGGGAAGAACGGGGCGCCGAAGCAGGTGGAGAACGTCGACTTGATGCCGCTGCCCGACCCCATTTCGGTCGAGCCCACCAGTGCGGTATAGCCGGACAGGAAGTGGTAGGCGGCTTGTTCTTCACTGAGGATCGATACCGGTGGCAGCACGCCGGTCAGGTCGCAGGTCAGGAAGATCACCGCGTTTGGCTCGCCACCGAGGTTTTTCGGTGCGCGTTTTTCGATCAGTTCACGCGGATAAGCGGCGCGGCTGTTCTGGGTCAGGCTGTCGTCGGCGTAATCGGCTTTCTTGGTGACCGGGTCGAGGACGACGTTTTCCAGCACGGCGCCGTGCTGAATGGCTTTCCAGATAACCGGCTCGTTCTTCTCGGACAAGTCGATGCACTTGGCATAGCAACCACCTTCGATGTTGAAGACCACGCCAACGCCCCAGCCGTGCTCGTCGTCGCCGATCAGGTAACGGCTTTCATCGGCGGACAGCGTGGTTTTACCCGTGCCCGACAGGCCGAAGAACAGGGTCACATCGCCCTCTTCGCCCATGTTGGCCGCACAGTGCATCGGCAGTACGTCAACCGCTGGCAGCAGGAAGTTCTGGACGGAGAACAGAGCTTTCTTCATTTCACCGGCGTAACGCATGCCGGCGATCAGCACTTTCTTGGCCGCGAAGTTGATGATCACGGTGCCGTCGGAATTGGTGCCATCGCGCTCAGGCTCGCAGACGAAGTTCGGCGCGTTGAGGATCTGCCATTCATCCTTGCCACCGGCGTTGTACTGCTCGGGATTGATGAACAGGCAGCGGCCGAACAGGTTGTGCCAGGCAGTCTCGGTGGTCATCTTGACCGGCAGGTAGTGCGCAGGATCGGAACCTACATGCACGTGGGACACAAAACGCTCACGCTCGCCCAGATAGGCTTCTACACGATCCCACAGCGCATCGAACTTGTCGGCCGGGAACTTGCGGTTGATCGGGCCCCAGGCGATTGCGTCCTGGGTGGTCGGCTCTTCAACGATGAAACGGTCAACCGGCGAACGACCGGTACGATGACCCGTACGAACAACCAGCGCGCCAGTATCGGCAAGCTCGCCTTCACCGCGATTCAGGGCTTCTTTGACCAGATCATCGACACTCAGATCGGTGTACACGGCGTTATTGGCTTGCGTCATGAGATTCCCCGTCGGCCTGTGGCCGAGTGCTCCAAACGTTTTGTAGTAGGAAGTCGCGCACTACTACCCGAAAAAAGTGGGCCGGATTATGCCAGAAAAGCCCAAAAAAAGTAGGGCCCTCCCGTCAGTACGGCGTAAATCCGGCGTTTGCCAGGAGATTTACCTGCGCTGAACCGTTTTAGTGACGAGTATCTGACGGTGTGTCGACACCCGCACCGGCGAACAATTGAGCGATGTCCGCGGCGTCGAACAGGTAGCGCTCGTTGCAAAACTGGCAATCAATCTCGATGGCACCACCATGCTCGATCACCAGTTGCTGCGCATCTTCCAGACCCAGACTGACCAGCGCATTGGCGGAACGTTCACGGGAGCAACTGCATTGGAAGCGCAACGACTGACCGTCGAACAGGCGCACCTGCTCTTCGTGGTAGAGGCGATGCAGCACGGTTTCGTTGTCCAGACTCAGCAGCTCATCGGCGCTCAGGGTGCTGGCCAGAGCGGTGATGTGCTGCCAACTGGCGTCACGCTCTTCCGGGTCGCGAAGGCGGTCGGCGGGCAATTGCTGCAGCAGCAGACCGCGGGCGCGCCGCCCGTCGGCGTAGAGCCAGAAGCGAGTGTTGGTCTGTTGGGACATGACGAAGTAGTTGGTGAAGCATTCAGCCAGGGATGTGCCATCGAGATCGACAATGCCCTGGTAGCGCTTGCCGTGGGTTGGATCGACCGTCAGGGCCAGCACACCATCGGGCATCATGTCGGCCAGGGTCGCGTCAGGGGCGATCTGCTCGGCGTGATAGCGGGCCAGGCCACGGATCTCGCGCTCGCTGGAGCATTCAATCATCAGCAGCGGCACCGGGCCTTCGGAACGCGCCTGGAGAATCAGCAAGCCATCGAATTTCAAGGTGCCGACCAGCAGCGCCGCAGCCGCCATCAGTTCACCGAGCAGTTGCGCGACCGGTTCCGGATAGGGATGTTTGGCAAGGACTTCGGCGTAGCTACGCTCCAGCGCCACCAGTTCGCCGCGAGTGTCGCTGTCATCAAAGATGAAGCGTTGGGTGTAGTCGGTATCCGGCAAATCAGTCATAGGGTCTGGTATCTGAGGTGGAGACAAAGGATGGCGGGCATTTTATGGACATTCCGGGCGGGTTCCAAGCAAGGCGAGGTTTGTCGGACGGGATGGGGATGAGTACTCATCTGAGCCACAGGCGCTCTGCCTCCAAACTGCCGATCCTTTATTCGCTATTGCTGCCATGAAACTTGAACAGGTCCCGACGCTGCTTCTTGCTTGGCTTGCCATCGGTGCTGACCCCCAAGGCACCGGCCTTGCGCTGGGCGGCGGCGGTTTCACGCTTGGCGATGCTGGCTTCGGTTTCGCGGTACAACGCCTGCGCTTCAGGTGCGCCGCGACGCACGATCGACAGAGCCTCGACCACCACAGTCTTTTCATCGAACCCGGTGCGAATGACATATTCGTCGCCGATGCGAGGCTCCTTGCCCGGTTTGCAGCGTTCGCCCCGGTGATGGACCTTGCCGCTTTCGATGGCGGTCTTGGCCAGGGCGCGGGTTTTATAGAATCGCGCTGCCCACAACCATTTATCGAGACGGACCTTGTCGTCTTCTTCCTTTTTTTGTGCCACTGCAATTCCTCTTTCAGCCAATAGTCAGAACTGTACTACCGTTTTTGTCGAGCGCACGAATTCGGTCCGACAGATAGAATGTCGGCCGAACTGACTTGCGGCACGACGCGGGCCGGTATCGGTTACGAGCGGAAACAGGTGTGTAGATAACTGTCGCCATTTTGTGATTATTCTGCGTGAATACCGCGATTCGCGGGCTCCACGATCCGATGTACTGATCGCAGGTTTTTTTATTGAAGACTTTTGACCATCTGACCGTTGTCGGTCTGCGCGAGTGGGTGGCGCTCCCGGATTTGGGTGTCGCGGGCCTGCGGGCAAAAATCGACACCGGCGCCAGCACCTCCAGCCTGCACGCCACCGACATCGAGCCGTTCGAGCGCGACGGTGAAAAATGGGTGCGTTTTACCGCGCATCTGGGCACGGTGGTGCAGTTACGCCATCGCCGCTGCGAAGCCCCGTTGGTGGCGCGCAAAACGATAAAAAGCTCCAACGGGCACGCTCAGGTCCGCTACGTGATCAGCACGACGCTGGCACTGGGGGATCGGATCTGGCGAGTAGAGTTCACCCTTGCCTGCCGCAAATCCATGCGATATCGCCTGTTGTTGGGTTCAAAAGCCTTGATCGACGGCCAGTTGGTAGTCAATCCAGGCATCAAATACGTTCAAGACAAGCCGGTGTTCCCGGTGTCCACTACCTCTGCCACAGGTGTTGCATGAAGATCGCTGTGCTGTCGCGTAACCCGCGTCTGTATTCCACTCGTCGCCTGGTTGAAGCCGGGACCGAACGCGGCCATGAAATGGTGGTGATCGATACCCTGCGCGCCTACATGAACATTGCCAGCCACAAGCCGCAGATCCACTACCGTGGCAAGCCGCTGGAAGGGTTCGATGCGGTGATCCCGCGCATTGGTGCGTCGGTAACGTTCTATGGTTGCGCGGTGCTGCGCCAGTTCGAAATGATGGGCGTGTTTCCTCTCAACGAGTCCGTGGCCATTGCCCGCTCCCGGGACAAGCTACGCTCGCTGCAATTGTTGTCCCGCCGTGGGGTCGGCTTGCCGGTGACCGGTTTCGCCCACTCTCCCGACGACA
The DNA here is from genome assembly GCF_030687835.1 of Pseudomonas hefeiensis. Classification (NCBI taxonomy): domain Bacteria; kingdom Pseudomonadati; phylum Pseudomonadota; class Gammaproteobacteria; order Pseudomonadales; family Pseudomonadaceae; genus Pseudomonas; species Pseudomonas hefeiensis. Next base: position 354,475 of record NZ_CP117449.1, on the reverse strand, counting down.
TTCCTGACCTGATTGCCATGGTCAACGGCGCGCCACTGGTCATCAAGGTGCTGGAAGGCACCCAGGGTATCGGCGTGGTTTTGTGTGAAACCGCGACAGCGGCAGAGTCGGTGATCGAGGCGTTCATGGGCCTGAAGCAGAACATCATGGTTCAGGAATACATCAAGGAAGCCGGCGGCGCGGACATTCGCTGTTTCGTGGTCGGCGACAAGGTGATCGCCTCGATGAAGCGTCAGGCCAAACCCGGGGAGTTTCGCTCCAACCTGCATCGCGGCGGCAGTGCCAGCCTGATCAAGATCACCCCGGAAGAACGCATGACCGCCCTGCGCGCCGCCAAAGTCATGGGCCTGGCCGTGGCGGGCGTAGACATCCTGCGCTCCAATCACGGGCCACTGGTGATGGAGGTCAACTCCTCACCGGGCCTGGAAGGGATCGAAACCACCACGAGCAAGAACGTGGCGGGGATCATCATCGAGCATCTGGAAAAGAATGGCGGGCCGAACATGACCCGGACCAAAGGCAAGGGTTAACGCCAATACAAAACCTGTGGGAGCGGGCTTTTGTGGGAGCCAAGCTTGCTCGCGATGCAGGCACCTCGGTTTACCGCGTTATCGTTCATCGCGAGCAAGCTTGGCTCCCACATAAGCTCAGCTCCCACAAGTTCTCGGTTAGCCAGTTATCACACCGCATCCCGTGGTAGCAGCAACCCCAACGGCAAGCGCACCCGCGCTTCAAGCCCACCGCCGACGCGGTTGCGCAGTTCGACATTGCCGCCGTGCATCGAAGCGATGCGCTTGACAATGGCCAGGCCCAATCCCGTGCCTTTTCCGCCCCGAGCGCGATCGCCCCGAGTGAAGGGGTTGAAAATGGCTTCCAGTTCCGACGGATCGATCCCGGCACCCCGGTCCATGACGCTGAGCACCACATAGGGCGCGCTGGTATCACCGGAGACATAGGCCGCCACCTCGACGCCCGTGCCGGCGTGATTCAGGGCATTGCCGATCAGGTTATTCAGCAATCGCTTCATCGACACCCGGCGCAGCGGGAACGGCTGGATCGGTTCCAGGCGCAGGTGCACTTTTTCAGAGTTCTGGTTATAGGGCGCGGCCACTTCCCGTACCAGTTCGCTGAGGTCGACCTCTTCCACGGACTCGTCCCGCCCGTCGCGAATGAACGCCAGGAACTGATCGAGAATCGCGTCCATGTCTTCGATATCGCGGACCATTTCATCGGTCAGGTCGGTGTGCTCGCCCATCAACTCCAGCGACAGCCGTAAACGGGTCAACGGTGTGCGCAGGTCGTGGGAGACGCCCGCCAGCATCAGTTCACGCTCGCGCCCGGCCTGCTCGACGTCCTCGGCCATCTGGTTGAAAGCACGGTACACCTCGGTCATTTCACTGGGAGTGTCGCTGATGGGCAACCGCACGCTACGGCCCTGGCCCAGTTGCCGGGCGGCGTAGACCAGGCGTTTGAGCGGCTGATTGAGCTGGCTGACGAAAATCCACGCCGAGGCCGTCGACAACAGGCCGATGGCCAGGAACCAGCCAAGCACGTTCCAGATTTTCTGGCCGCGCAACGGGTGGGGGTACAACGGTACTTTCAACCAGCCATCCCCCAGGCTCGGCGCACGTACCCACAGCGCCGGAGGCGAGTGCATGCGCAATCGCACTTCGGTATCGGCGCCGAGTTCATCCTGCATCTGCCGTTGATAGATCTCGCTGTAAGGCCAGTGTTGCTCGCCTTCCGGCACACCGGCGCCAACCACCCGGATCAGGGTCGCCGCTTCGGCAATCTTCTCCCGGTTGGCTTCATCGGCGGCCCAATAGGCTCGAAGGGTCAAGGCAACACCGTGGCTGTACTGCCGGTCCACCAGCACATCTTCGTTCATCAGCAGGTAGACGAGCGTCAGCGCCTTGGAAAAGAGCACGACAATCAGCACCAGCCAGAGGGTGCGGGAAAAGAAACTCTGGGGGAACCAAACGGGGGTTTTCATGAATAGCCGCTACACACTTGCAGGAGCGAGCGATGCTCGCACAATAACGGACCGCGAGTCGCCTGGAGGAAGACATTCAACCAGCCGGGCCACCCGCTCCTACAAATCACCGATCACTTGCTGGCGGCGCCATCCGGCACGAAGACATACCCCACGCCCCAGACGGTCTGGATATAACGCGGCTTGGAAGGATCGGGCTCGATCATCCGGCGCAGGCGGGAAATCTGCACGTCGATGGAGCGCTCCAGTGCATCCCATTCACGACCACGGGCCAGATTCATCAGCTTGTCGCGGGTCAGCGGCTGACGGGCGTTCATCACCAGGGCCTTGAGCACGGCGAACTCACCGGTGGTGAGCATGTGTATCTCGTCGCCACGCTTGAGTTCGCGGGTGGCCAGGGACAGTTCATAGTCGCCGAAGGTCACGCTTTCATCTTCGCTGCCCGGGGCGCCAGGCACCGGGGCCGACTGACGACGCAACACCGCCTTGACCCGGGCCATCAGCTCGTCCGGGTTGAACGGCTTGGCCAGGTAATCGTCGGCGCCCAGTTCCAGACCCTTGATACGGCTCAGCTCATCGCCCTTGGCAGTGAGCATGATGATCGGGATCTGGTTGTTGGCACCACGCAGGCGACGGCAGGCCGTCAAACCGTCTTCACCAGGCAACATCAGGTCGAGGACCACCAGGTTGAAGACTTCACGGGCCAGCAACCGATCCATTTGTTCGGTGTTCGGTACGGTGCGGGCGCGGTAGCCCTTGCTGACGAAAAAGCGCTCCAGCAGGCTGCTCAGCCCCGGATCGTCGTCAACAATAAGAATTTTTTCGCCTTCAGCAGTTTGTGCTGTGCTGCTCATAGGAAGCTCCTTTGATCTCGGCGCGCATTATGGCCTAGCTGCCGTTATACGCACCGTGTGCATTGTTAGCAGATTTTTCCTCTATCTCCAGTAATCCGGGTATCGAGCCTACAGACCATGGTGCCCCCTAAGAAACGCAACGCTGGTTATAATGCGCGGCCTTTTGTGCCAGGGAATGTCGGATCATGATCCCGGCACATGGTTTTTTCCCTTGCCCAGGCAGCACTTTCTGAATTTCGCGGGTCAACAGGCAGCCTCTTGACCCAGGCAGCGGCGCACGCCAGGCCGCTCAACCAGTCGCGCCGAACCCTGCTTTGTGCGGTGGCGAGTCTGATTTCACAATTTTTCAGGTGGTTTTATGGACAGCATCAACAGCCGCATCGCCGAGGAACTCGGCGTACGCCCACAACAGGTCGAAGCGGCCGTCGTGCTACTGGATGAAGGCTCCACGGTGCCCTTTATCGCCCGTTACCGCAAAGAAGTGACCGGCAGCCTCGATGACATCCAGTTGCGTCATCTGGAAGAGCGCCTGCGCTACTTGCGAGAACTCGACGAGCGGCGCGTCAGCATCCTGGCCAGCATCCAGGAACAGGGCAAGCTGACCCCGCAACTTGAGCGCGACATCAAGCTGGCCGAGACCAAGACCCGTCTCGAAGACTTGTACCTGCCCTACAAGCAAAAACGCCGCACCAAGGGCCAGATCGCCCTGGAGGCCGGTCTCGGCGAGCTGGCCGATGGCCTGTTCAACGATCCAAACCTGGCCCCGGAAACCGAAGCCGCGCGTTTCGTCGATGCCGAAAAAGGTGTGGCGGACGTGAAAGCGGCGCTGGAAGGCGCCAAGTACATCCTTATGGAGCGCTTCGCCGAAGACGCCAACCTGCTGGAAAAGCTGCGCAATTACCTTAAGCAGGAAGCCACTCTCAGCGCCCGTGTGATCGCTGGCAAAGAGGAGGAAGGCGCCAAGTTCCGCGATTATTTCGAACACGACGAGCCGCTCAAGAGCATGCCGTCCCACCGCGCCCTGGCGATTTTCCGCGGCCGTAACGAAGGCATTCTCAGCTCCGCGCTGAAGGTAGGCGATGAATTGCCCGGCACCATGCACCCCTGCGAAGGCATGATCGGCCAGCAGTTCGGCATTCAGAACCAGAACCGCGCCGCCGACAAATGGCTGTCCGAAGTGGTGCGCTGGACCTGGAAGGTCAAGCTCTACACTCACCTGGAAACCGATCTGCTGGGCGAGCTGCGTGACAACGCCGAGACCGAGGCGATCAACGTCTTCGCTCACAACCTGCACGACCTGCTGCTGGCCGCACCGGCCGGGCCGCGCGCCACCCTGGGCCTGGACCCGGGCCTGCGTACCGGTTGCAAAGTGGCCGTGGTGGACTCCACCGGCAAGCTGCTGGACCATGCCACGGTCTACCCCCATGTGCCGCATAACAAGTGGGACCAGACCCTCGCCGTGCTCGCCGCGTTGTGCGCCAAGCATTCGGTGGACCTGATCGCCATCGGCAACGGCACGGCCAGCCGCGAGACCGACAAACTGGCCGCCGAACTGATCAAGAAATACCCGGCTATGAAGATGACCAAGGTCATGGTTTCCGAGGCCGGCGCTTCGGTTTATTCGGCGTCGGAACTGGCCTCCAAGGAATTCCCGGATCTGGACGTGTCGATCCGTGGCGCGGTGTCCATCGCCCGTCGCCTGCAGGACCCGCTGGCGGAACTGGTGAAGATCGACCCGAAATCCATCGGTGTCGGCCAGTACCAGCACGACGTTTCCCAGTTGAAACTGGCCCGTGGCCTGGACGCTGTGGTGGAGGATTGCGTGAACGCCGTGGGCGTGGATGTGAACACCGCTTCGGTAGCCCTGTTGGCGCGTATCTCGGGCCTCAACGCCACGCTGGCGCAGAACATCGTCACCCACCGCGACGAACACGGCGCGTTCAAGACCCGCGCCGCATTGAAGAAAGTCCCGCGCCTGGGTGAAAAAACCTTCGAACAGGCCGCCGGTTTCCTGCGTGTCATGAGCGGTGATAACCCGCTGGATTCGTCGGCGGTCCACCCTGAGGCGTATCCGTTGGTGCAACGCATCGCCGCCCAGACTGACCGCGACATCCGCTCGCTGATCGGTGACGCGGCGTTTCTCAAGCGCCTGGACCCGAAAAAATTCACCGACGAAACCTTCGGCCTGCCCACCGTGACCGACATCCTCCAGGAACTGGAGAAACCCGGCCGCGACCCGCGACCCGAGTTCAAGACCGCCGAGTTCCAGGACGGCGTCGAAGACCTCAAGGACCTGCAACCGGGCATGATCCTCGAAGGCGTGGTGACCAACGTCACCAACTTCGGTGCCTTCGTCGACATCGGCGTGCATCAGGACGGCCTGGTGCACATCTCGGCGCTGTCGGAGAAGTTCATCAAGGACCCACGCGAAGCGGTGAAGGCCGGTGATGTGGTGAAAGTGAAGGTCATGGAAGTCGACATCCCGCGCAAACGCGTTGGCCTGTCGATGCGCATGAGCGACACGCCCGGCGAGAAAGTCGACGGTGCCCGCGGGGCGCGTCCCGGTTCTACGCCACGCCAATCGCAAAACACCGCGCCGCGCAAGGAAACCGCCACGCAGACCCCGGCGAACAACGCCATGGCCTCGCTGTTCGCCAATGCCAAACAGTTGAAGAAACGCTGATGGATGCGCCAGCCGGGTTGGTGGAAAGCGCGTTTTTCAAGCTGCTCGGCTGCCGGCTGCACAGTCTCGGGGACGGGGTGGCGCAAGTCGCCCTGAGCCTTGAGCCACCGCTGCGCAATCGTGGCGGCAAGCTGCACGGTGGAGCGCTGTTCAGCCTGGTGGACATCGCCATGGGCCTGGCCTGCTCCAGTGTCCACGGCTTTGACCAGCAGAGCGCGACCATCGAATGCAAGATCAACTACATTCGCGCCGTCTCCGACGGGGAGGTGCTCTGCACGGCCCGGGTCATCCACCCGGGCCGGCGCACGCTGGTGGTCGAGGCTGAGGTGATGCAAGGCGACAAACTGGTCGCAAAAGCACAAGGCACCTTCGCAGTCCTATAGCTCCCTCTCATCGATTTGCGGTAATTTCGACGCTGCGAATGCGGTGCCGAAATCTCTTGTGGGAGCGGGCTTGCTCGCTCCCACAGGGGGCCGCGACGAATTGTCTTGGGCAGCACAAAAACCAGGCGAAAACGCCAGTTTTAACTTCACCCTTGTAGACCGTCTTGACCACCCCCATATTGGGGCGACTGACGCGTGAAGGAATTCAACTTGAGCGACCTTTTAAACCGCCGCCTGGCTCTGCTCGGCGAGCGCGCCAACCTCTCCCTGCTCGAGCAGTGCCTGCACGGCATCGAACGTGAATGCCTGCGCGTCACGGACACGGGGCATCTGGCGCAGACCCCGCACCCCGCGGCCCTGGGCTCGGCGCTGACCAATGAGCAGATCACCACCGACTATTCCGAGTCGTTGCTGGAGTTCATCACCCCGGCCCAGGCTGACGTAGCCGATACCTTGCGCAGCCTCGACAAGATCCACCGGTTTGCCTACAGCAAGCTCGGCGACGAGTACCTGTGGAGTCCTTCGATGCCGTGCCCGCTGCCAGCGGAGGAAGACATCCCGATCGCGTATTACGGCACCTCGAACATCGGTCGACTCAAGTATGTCTACCGCCAGGGTCTGGCCCTGCGCTATGGCAAGACCATGCAATGCATCGCCGGGATCCACTACAACTTTTCCCTGCCGGAAAAACTCTGGCCGCTGCTGCGCCAGGCCGAAGACATTGAAGCGAGCGACCGCGACTTCCAGTCGTCGGCCTACATCGCGCTGATCCGTAATTTCCGCCGCTACAGCTGGTTGCTGATGTACCTGTTCGGTGCCTCGCCGGCGCTGGACGCCGGCTTCCTGCGTGGCCGCCCGCACCAGTTGGAACAGCTGGACCCGGACACTTTGTACCTGCCGTATGCCACCAGCCTGCGCATGAGCGACCTGGGTTACCAGAGCAACGCCCAGGCCGGCCTGACACCCTGCTACAACGACCTGACGAGCTACACCGACAGCCTGCGCAAGGCGGTGGCGACACCGTACGCGCCCTACGTCGAGGTCGGCACGCATAAGAACGGTGAATGGGTGCAGCTCAACACCAATATTTTGCAGATCGAAAACGAGTACTACTCCAACATCCGCCCCAAACGCGTGACCTATACCGGCGAGCGCCCGGTCCAGGCGTTGGTGGCCCGAGGCATCCAGTACGTCGAAGTCCGTTGCCTGGACATCAACCCGTTCCTGCCGATGGGCATCGACCTCACCGAATCGCGCTTCCTCGATGCGTTCCTGCTGTATTGCGGCCTCAACGACAGTCCGCTCCTGGAAAACAACGAATGCAGCAATGCGACGAACAATTTCCTGACGGTGGTCAAGGAAGGCCGTCGGCCAGGTTTGCAATTGCAACGCCAAGGCCAAGCGGTGGACATGCAGGCCTGGGCTATCGAGCTTCTGGAGAAGATCGCGCCATTGGCATCGCTGCTCGACCAGAGCCAGGGGAGCGACGCCCACCGCCAGGCATTGGACGCGCAATTGGCGAAGGTGCGGGACCCGTCACTGACCCCCTCCGCCCAAGTCCTGGCCGCCATGGCAGAACACCAGGAAAGTTTCGCCCAGTTCTCCCTGCGCCAGAGCAAGGCCCACGCCGAATTCTTCCGCGCCGAGCCGTTGCCTACCCCGCAACAGAGCGCATTCGAAGAAAACGCCCGTCAATCCCTGATTCAGCAAGCTGAGCTTGAGCAGAGCGAAGTGGAGGATTTCGATGTGTTTGTCGGGGCGTACCAGGCGAGCATTCTGGCGGTCAGTCACTAAGCGCTCATGAATCATTCCCATGTCGCACATGGGAATGACTTTGTGGCGAGGGGATTTATCCCCGCTGGGTTGCGCAGCAGCCCTAAAGCAGCCAACTTGATTCCACCTGATGCGCCGCATGCTCAGGTTTGGGGCTGCTTCGCAGCCCAGCGGGGATAAATCCCCTCGCCACAGGGAACTGTGTTGCTCTCTAGACGTGCAGAGGAGTTATTCAGCCGACGAAGGCTTCTCCCACAGATTGATCCCGCCCTCTTGGGCAAACCGATCGATCTGCGCCAGTTCTTCAGCGCTGAAACTCAGGTTCTTCAACGCCCCGACGTTCTCGATAATCTGCTCCGGCCGGCTGGCGCCGATCAGGGCGGAGGTTACCCGTGGATCGCGCAGGGTCCAGGCCAGGGCCATTTGCGCCAGGCTCTGGCCGCGACGCTGGGCAATTTCATTGAGGGCACGCACATGGGCGATGTTCTCCTGCGACAGGTGCGAAGCCTGCAACGAACCACCACCCGGGCGATTGACCCGTGCATCGACCGGAATGCCCTTGAGGTACTTGTCGGTCAGCAGGCCCTGGGCCAGCGGCGTAAAGGCAATCACACCCGCGCCCAGTTCATCGGTGGCGTCCAGCAGGTCCTTCTCCACCCAGCGATTGAGCAGGTTGTAGGCCGGTTGGTGGATCAGCAGTGGGACTTTCCACTCCTTGAGCAGCGTAGCCATTTCCCGGGTCTTCACACCGGAATACGAAGAGATGCCAATGTACAACGCCTTGCCCTGCTGCACCGCCGTGGCCAGCGCGCTGGCGGTTTCTTCCAGCGGGGTATCGGGGTCGAAGCGGTGGGAATAGAAGATATCCACATAGTCCAGGCCCAGGCGTTGCAGGCTCTGGTCCAGGCTGGCCAACACGTACTTGCGCGAACCACCACCCTGGCCGTAAGGACCCGGCCACATGTCCCAACCGGCCTTGCTGGAGATGATCAACTCATCGCGGTACTGCTTGAAGTCTTCGCGCAGCAAGCGGCCAAAATTGATCTCGGCGCTGCCGTAGGGCGGGCCATAGTTGTTTGCCAGGTCAAAGTGATTGATACCCAGGTCAAACGCCGTACGCAGCAGGGAACGCTGCGTGTCGATCGGCGTGCTGTCGCCGAAGTTGTGCCACAACCCCAGCGACAGCGCCGGCAGCACCAGCCCACTGCGGCCGACACGGCGATAAGGAATGGACTCGTAGCGGTTCTCGGCAGCGGTGTAGGTCATCGAAAGACTCTCTGTTCGGGTGGCGGATGCTGGTGGCCTGTGTGGTTAGTTCTGTTAGTCAAGTTCGGCGCCAGAAGCCCATATCCTGCGTTGCTGTTCCTCGCCATAGCGGGCTATGACTCGTCACAGCGCCTTGGCTATGGACTTCTGGCATCCGAACTTGAACTAACGAACTAACCACACAGGCCACTAGGCGCAAGCTAACACCTCACAGACGCCTCCGTCAGGCCGAAAGTTCGCATATCAGGTGTGGACGCGGGCTTGTCGACGCAGGTGATCTGCCGCAGATTGGCAATGCGTCGGCCAATCAACGAGGAGTCGTCCAGCGCGGCTATTGTTATCAACTATTGAACAGTCAAGGCAACCGTCGGACATTTATCGCCGAGGATAAACATGTGAATCTGGCTTCATCCACTTCAAAAGGACCCCTGCCATGCCCCCTCAATCCTCCAAAGTTGCCATCGTAACCGGCGCCTCCCGCGGCATCGGTGCCGAAATCGCCAAGCAATTGGCCCTCGATGGTTTTGCCGTCGTCATCAACTACGCCAACAGCGCCGCCGAAGCCTCGAAACTGGTGGTGCAATTGCGCCAGGCCGGCCACCAAGCCATAGCAATCAAGGCGGATGTGTCCTCTGCCGTCGATGTCTGCCGGATGTTCGATGAGACCGAAGCGCACCTGGGCAAAGTCGATGTGCTGATCAATAACGCTGGTACCCTGCAAGTGATGCCCTTGGCCCAGCACAGTGACGAGCTGTTCGACCAGACATTCGCCATCAACACCCGCGGCACCTTCAACACCCTGCGCGAAGCCGCAACTCGTTTGAACGACGGTGGCCGGATCGTGAATTTTTCCAGCAGCACCGTTGGCCTGAACCTGCCCGGCTATTCGGTGTACATCGCCAGCAAGGCCGCCGTCGAATCGCTGACACAAGTGTTCGCCAAGGAACTGCGCGGCCGCCAGATCACGGTCAACGCCGTGGCGCCCGGCCCGGTCGCGACCGAACTGTTCCTGCATGGCAAAAGCGAAGAACAGATCCAGAACTTCGCCAAAATGCCGCCCCTGGAACGCCTCGGTCAGCCGGAGGACATCGCCAGCATCATTTCTTTCCTGGTCAGCCCGGCCGCCGGCTGGGTGAACGGGCAAATCCTGCGAGCCAACGGCGGCCTGGTCTGAGGTTCAGCCCACTCAGCGCACCAGGTGCAGGAACTGCATGTGCCGCTCGTACTGGTCGAGGATGTCGTTGATGATCTGTTCCTTGGTGTAGCCCACCAGATCGTAGTCCTGGCTACCTTCGCTCAAGTGCACTTCGGCGCGGTAGTAACGGCGGTTGTTGAGCTCCTTGGAGCCCATGCCGCCGCGGGCGAAGGACGGTGTGAAGTAGCCGCGCATCTGCACCTGGTAGATGAACGGATGCTGCTCGCCGTGGCCGATCTCCAGGCTGACGCTGTCGTTGGCCGGGTCTGGTTGGGTCACCACTGTCAGGCCTTTCTCGGCGAACACCGCTTTCACCTCTTCAATGGCCGGGCGCACCGTGGTGTCGAGAAAACGGTAGACCTCATCGCGGGACGGGAAATGCACCGCCTGACTCAAGCGCTGTCGCCAGCCGCCCGTACCCCGTCGAGAAGCCGACACCGGCGCCAGCGAATGCAACTGCGCGATCTGCTTCTGGGACTCGAGGTAAAACGCCTTGTGCAGGCCCCACATCATCAGCAGCAAAATCAGCGAGAACGGCAAGGAAGTCAGCACCACTGCCGACTTCAAGGCATCGATGCTGCCGGAGAACAGCAATGCACTGGTCACCAGGGCCGTCATTGCCCCCCAGAACACCCGCAGCCACTTGGGTCCGTCTTCATCGGGGTTGCCGCCCTTGGCCGACAACGTCGAAAGCACCACCGTGCCGGAGTCGGCTGACGTGACGAAGAACACGAAACTGATAAACACAGTCACCGCGATGACGGTCTTGCTCCATGGATAGGTTTCCAGCAGCAAATAAAGGCTCATCGACGGGTTTTCCAGGGCCGACATACCCAGGGCACTCATGCCGTGGTTCAGCACCTGGTCGATGGCGCTGTTACCGAAGATCGACATCCACGCCAGGGTGAAACCCAGGGGAATCAGCAGCACGCCAAACACGAACTCGCGGATGGTGCGCCCGCGAGAAATCCGCGCAATGAACAGCCCCACGAACGGCGACCACGCGATCCACCAGGCCCAGTAGAACACCGTCCAGCCGCCCAGCCAGTCGCTGGGCTCGTTGTAGGCATACACGTCAAAACTCTTCATCGGCAGTGCGCCGAGATAATCGCCGATGTTCTGGATCAACGTGTTGAGCAAATGCTGGGTAGGTCCGGCAAACAGCACGAACAGCAACAACGCGCAGGCCAGCAGCATGTTGATGTCGGACATGACCCGCACGCCTTTGTCGACGCCGGCCACCGCCACAATGATTGCCGCGCCCATCATCAGCACGATCAGGCCGACCTGAATCCATTGGGTGTGGGCGATGCCGAACAGGTAATCGAGCCCGGAATTGAGGTGCAGCACCCCAAACCCCATGTCCGCGCCGAGGCCGAACACGGTCGCGATGATGCCAAAGCCGTCCACCGCGTAGCCGATGGGGCCATTGATACGTTTGCCGATCAATGGGTACAGCGCTGAACGCAGGGCCAACGGCAAATTGTGCCGGTAGGCAAAGTACGCCAAGGCCATGCCGACGAAAGCAAACACGCCCCAGCCGTGCAGGCCCCAGTGCAGAAACAGGATCTGCATGGCCTGGCGCGCGGCATCCGCGGTACCGGCCTCGCCTTGCGGTGGCTGCACCAGATGGGTCAGCGGTTCGGAGACACAGAAAAAAAACAGCGTGATGCTGATACCGGCAGCGAACAGCATGCCGGCCCAGGACAGGTAACTGAATTCGGGCTCGTCGTGGTCAGCACCGAGCTTGATCTTGCCGTAGCCGGACAAGGCGGTGACCACCACGAAGACCAGATACAGAGTCATCGCCAACATGTAATACCAGCCGACCGTATTGGCCGCCCAGTTCTGCGCCGCCAGCAGCCAGGCACCGGCCCGCTCCGGCACGGCGATGACCACCAGGCCGAACAGCAGAATGAAGGTCGCTGCAAAGTAAAAAACCGGCGGATTCATACGGACCAGGCCGCTGGGTGGAAGGGACGTGGCACTCATGAGCGATGGCCCCCGGAAAGCGAAATCGTGAAAATCGAAAACGGACTCGGCAAAGGCAAGCCTCCTGTTGTGAGCGGGCAGCAAACCGACGGTTTAACTTGAATGAACGTTCAAGTTAAACATAAATAGGTAGCTAAGGACTAATCCCGGGGCTGGGCGGCATGCTTCCTACGCTAGCCTACGGGAGGGTATGACGTTGCCTGGAGAGCATTCGTTCAGTGTTCAACAGCCCCCTGTGGGAGCTAGCCTGCTCACGATGGCGGTGTGTCAGCGAATAGATGTACCAACTGAACCACCGCCATCGCGAGCAGGCTTGCTCCCACAGGTTTTCGGTGCTCACCTCTCATGCGTCCCCCATTTACGCCCCGGCAAACGATTGGCGGTTGCCCATCAATATCAGCGTGCCTATAGTCCATGGATTTCCTACAACCAGTACGGCCCCATGATCAAACAACAGCTGGCGCGCTTTAACCGTCTCGACCTGCTCGGCCATCCAACCCCCCTGGAAAAACTCGACCGTCTTTCCACCTGGCTCGGTCGCGACATCTATATCAAGCGCGACGACCTGACCCCGCTGGCCTTGGGCGGCAACAAGCTGCGCAAGCTCGAATACCTGGCTGCCGACGCCCTGGCGCAAGGCGCAGACACCCTCATCACCGCCGGTGCGATCCAGTCCAACCATGTGCGCCAGACTGCTGCACTGGCGGCCAAGCTGGGCCTGGGTTGTGTGGCCCTGCTGGAAAACCCCATCGGCACCGACGACAGCAACTACCTGAGCAACGGCAACCGGCTGCTGCTGGAGTTGTTCGACGCCAAGGTCGAATTGGTAGAAAACCTGGACAACGCCGACGAGCAGTTGCAAGCCCTCGCCGAGCGCCTGCGCAGCAATGGGAAGAAGCCGTATCTGGTACCAATTGGCGGGTCGAACGCTCTGGGCGCGTTGGGGTATGTGCGTGCTGGTCTGGAACTGGCTGAGCAAATCAAGGACACCGGTCTGAATTTCGCCGCCGTGGTGCTAGCCTCCGGCAGCGCCGGGACTCACAGTGGCCTGACGCTGGCGCTCAGTGAAACGCTGCCGCAACTTCCGGTGATTGGCATAACGGTGTCACGCAGCGAAGAAGACCAGCGCCCCAAGGTCCAGGGCTTGGCCGAACGGACCTCCCAACTGCTTGATGTACCCCTTCCAGAAGCCTTCAAGGTGAACCTGTGGGACGAATATTTCGCCCCCCGTTACGGCGAGCCCAATGCCGGTACGCTGGCGGCAGTCAAACTGCTGGCAGGCCTGGAGGGTCTGCTGCTGGATCCGGTCTATACCGGCAAGGCGATGGCCGGCCTGCTCGATGGTATGGGCCGCGACCGCTTCGACGACGGCCCGATCATCTTCCTGCACACGGGCGGCGCGCCAGCGTTGTTTGCGTATAACGCGGCGTTCCAGGCTTAGTGAAGTTCTAAATGTGGGAGCGAGCCTGCTCGCGATTGCGCTGGATCCGCCAGCATTGATTGGACTGACACGCCGCTATCGCGAGCAGGCTCGCTTCCACAGGGGAACATTCAAAATTCGAATACTTGTAAGATTTAATATTATTTTCCAATCTATAAAAGCCGCCTTATAGTCTCGCCACCGGCGCATTTGCCACGAGACGCACAGGTTGCTTTGAGGCAGGATGTGGCAATCTTTTTTTAATCGCGGCTACGCCTTCTCTACATTCGAAATAACGTCTCCATAAAAAAACACAGGGGCTTGTCATGAATTTTTCCGCATTACGTCGCAACCTGTTGGTGGGTTCGCTGGGCCTGGCACTGAGCTCCGGTCTGCTGGGGCAGGCAGTTGCCGGTGAGCAACTGCAAAAGATCAAGGACGCGGGCGTGATCAACGTCGGTCTGGAAGGCACTTATCCACCGTTCAGTTTCGTTGACGCCGACGGCAAGCTGGCCGGTTTCGAAGTGGAGTTTTCCGAAGCCCTGGCCAAGGAGCTGGGCGTGAAGGTCAAACTGCAACCGACCAAATGGGACGGCATTCTCGCAGCGCTGGAATCCAAGCGCCTGGATGCAGTGATCAACCAGGTCACCATCTCCGAGGAGCGCAAGAAGAAGTACGACTTCTCCCAGCCCTACACCGTTTCCGGTATCCAGGCGCTGGTTCTGACCAAGAACAAAGACGCCATCAAGACCGCCGATGACCTGGCCGGCAAGAAGGTCGGCGTTGGCCTGGGCACCAACTATGAGCAATGGCTCAAGGAAAATCAGCCCAAGGCCATCATCCGCACTTATGACGATGATCCGACCAAATACCAGGACCTGCGTGTGGGCCGTATCGACGCCATTCTGGTGGACCGCCTGGCGGCGTTGGAGCTGACCGCCAAGGCCAAGGACACCGCTGTGGCCGGCGAACCGTTCTCCCGCCAGGAAGCCGGTATCGCCCTGCGCAAAGGCGAGCCTGAGCTGCTGGACGCAATCAACAAGGCCATCGATAAACTGCGGGCCGACGGCACCCTGGCGAAAATTTCGCAGAAGTACTTCAACGCTGACGTCACCCAATAATGGAAGAGGCTTTTCAACTCGCGCTGGACTCCGCGCCCTTCTTGCTCAAGGGCGCGTATTACACGGTCATCCTCAGTTTGGGCGGCATGTTCTTCGGCTTGCTGCTGGGCTTCGGCCTGGCGTTGATGCGCCTGTCGCGCTTCAAACTGGTGAGCTGGATCGCTCGCATCTACGTGTCGTTTTTTCGCGGCACGCCGCTGCTGGTGCAGTTGTTCGTGATCTATTACGGGTTACCCCAACTGGGCATCGAGCTGGATCCATTACCGGCGGCGCTGATCGGCTTCTCGCTGAACATGGCTGCCTATGCGTGTGAAATCCTGCGGGCCGCCATCAGCTCCATCGAGCGCGGCCAGTGGGAAGCCGCAGCCAGTATCGGCATGACCCGCGCTCAGACCCTGCGCCGGGCCATCCTGCCGCAGGCGGCACGCACGGCCTTGCCACCTTTGGGCAACAGCTTCATTTCCCTGGTCAAGGACACCGCACTGGCGGCGACCATCCAGGTGCCGGAGCTGTTCCGTCAGGCGCAGTTGATCACCGCCCGTACTTTCGAAATCTTCACCATGTATCTTGCCGCCGCGCTGATCTACTGGATTCTGGCCAGCGTGCTGGCGCACCTGCAGAACGTCCTGGAAGCCCGGGTCAATCGGCATGACCAGGAGTCTTGACCCATGATTGTCGTGGAAAAACTGACAAAGCAGTTCAAGGGTCAGGTGGTGCTCAACGGCATCGATCTGGAGATCAAAGAAGGCGAAGTGGTTGCGATCATCGGCCCCAGCGGTTCGGGCAAGACCACCTTTCTGCGCTGCCTGAACTTCCTCGAAGAACCCAGCAGTGGCCGGATCAAGGTCGGCGACATCGAAATCGATGGCAGTCGTCCGCTGAACCAGCAGCAGAACCTGGTGCGTCGTTTGCGCCAACAAGTGGGCTTTGTATTCCAGAACTTCAATCTGTTCCCCCATCGCACTGCACTGGAGAACGTCATCGAAGGCCCGCTGGTGGTAAAGAAGATCCCACGTGCCGACGCTGAAGCCTTGGGCCGTAAGCTGCTGGCCAAGGTCGGTCTGGCGGGCAAGGAGGACGCCTATCCACGACGTCTTTCCGGTGGTCAGCAACAACGCGTGGCGATTGCCCGGGCGCTGGCGATGGAGCCTGAAGTGATTCTGTTCGACGAGCCGACCTCGGCCCTGGACCCGGAGCTGGTGGGCGAGGTGCTGGCGACGATTCGCGGCCTGGCCGAAGAAAAACGCACCATGGTCATCGTGACTCACGAAATGGGCTTCGCCCGAGACGTGGCGAACCGCGTGGTATTTTTCGACAAAGGCGTGATCGTCGAACAAGGCGAAGCCAAGGCCTTGTTTGCAGCCCCCAAGGAGGAACGCACTCGACAGTTCCTCAGTAAGTTCCTCTCAGCCGGACACGGCGCCCAGTAAGTTATTGATATTGTCACCACTTCCAAGGATGGAAGTGGAACAACTAACATCCCAACGCAACAAACTGAAACTTCCAGTGGATTTAACATACCCACCGCGTTGATGCGCGGTATATACATACCTCTGATTATACTTCTCGTTGGGCCACGCTATTTATCCGGCTTCCTGCCGCCCCTTTCTTCCAAACGGACGAGCCCGAGGAAAAGGGCGTACAACGCCGCGTACTCTTAACTTGAGGGCGTAGGACATTTCTGAAGCCTTATACAATTAATTATTAAGCAAGTTCCTCTATTGACACTGAAACGGCCGAACCCTTATCTAGTCACCCACAGGCGATGCGAACTATTTCAGTTCTGCGCGATGAACCGCAGACAGGGTCCATATTGCGCAATAAAAATATGTCGCGATGATTAAGCGCCTTTGATCTTCCCGAAACGGACTTCGTTTTAAAGTATCAAGGAGAACACCATGACATGTACGTCGAATATTCCTGAACTGGCTGCGCCCACCCTGGCCAACGTCCTGCGTACCAGCATCAACATTACCAGCGCTGCGCACTTGCAAGTGGCGATTGCTCCCTACCCCGGCATGGACGCGGGGGATCTGATCGAGCTGTTCTGGGACAACTGCTACGTCGGCTCCCGCCTGTTGTCACAGGCCGATGCGCAAAGTAGCGTTACGTTGCGAGTGCCCGAGAGTTTCATCGTCAATGGGACTTCGCGCATCCATTATCGCGTGATGCAAGTGGGGCGCGGCCCGGCGCTGTCAGCAACGCAACAGGTGCAGGTCAAGCTGGATTGTCCCGGAGGCCAGCCGTCGGCCCTGAGCGGTGATGAAAACCAGGGCCTGGCGCCGGTGCGAATTCCTGACGCTATCCGCCGCAAGGGCGTGAACCCGAGTCAGATCAAACGTGGCGTACCCCTGACCATAGAGCCCTATCTGAACATGGCTGCTGACGATGCGATTACCTTGCGCTGGGGCGATGTGCGCATGGACCTGCCCCGCATCAAACCTTGTGAGGTGGGCCTACCCATCAATATCTGGGTACCGCCGCAGATCATCCTGGAGGCGGGGGAAGACCTGCGCCTGGAAGTGACCTACTGCATCCTCGACCGCGTGGGCAACAATTCCCAATGGGCGCCGCCGCGAACGTTGAAAATCGGTTGCGCCAATCCGTATCTGAAAACCCCGCAGAAAGAAGCGCTCATGGCTGCCGAACCGCGCGGCAAAAATCCTTGATCGACCCAATGCGGGGGCGAGCCTGGTCATGATTGGCAGCGAAGTGGCCAGGCTGCTTGCGGTATAGTCCGACCAAGCTCCCTAACCCAAGCCAACGACCATGAAACACACCCCCGACGACCTGCACACCATCACCGCCACAACCCTGGGCCATTACAATGCGGTCGCCGAGAGCTTTCGCGAAGGCACCCGCGATCATGACGTCAGCCAGAATATCGACGCGTTGCTGCGGCATATCCAGGGTCAGCCACCCTTCCACGTTCTGGATTTCGGTTGCGGCCCCGGGCGGGACCTGCGGACATTCACCGACAGGGGCCATGTCGCAGTCGGTCTGGACGGCTCGGAGGAATTTGCCCGAATGGCGCGCCAGGACAGCGGCTGTGAAGTGTGGCAACAGGACTTCTTGAAACTCGACCTGCCACCCGAACGTTTCGATGGCGTCTTCGCCAACGCCGTGCTGTTTCATATCCCTGTCCAGGAATTGCCTCGGGTGCTCAAACAACTGCACGCCACCCTCAAGCCCGGCGGCGTGCTGTTCAGCTCCAACCCTCGGGGAGAAAATCAGGAAGGCTGGAACGGACAGCGCTTCGGCGCCTACCACGATCTCACGGCCTGGCGCGCGCTGCTCACCGAGGCAGGTTTTGAGGAACTGGAGCATTACTACCGGCCGGCGGGGCTACCACGGGAACAGCAGCCTTGGCTGGCAAGCGTCTGGCGCAAGATTGACTGAGGCTTCAGGACGCATCGCGAGCAGGCTCGCTCCCACATGGGTCAACTGCGAGCATAAATGGGTGAACCATCAATGATCCAAATGTGGGAGCGAGCCTGCTCGTGATGACGGCGGATTAACATTGATGTCGACTGACACACCGCCGTCGCCCACCGCCCCACTGTTACTCCTGCTTACCCAACCACTTCTGCGACAACCGCTCCAATCGCCCGTCGTCCTTGATACGCGCCAAAGCGTTGTCCAGGCTGGCCTTGAACGCCGGGTTGCCCTTCTGGAACGGAATCACCAGGCTCGGTGCCGGGTCGTTTTTTTCTTCCGGCTGGAAAGACTGCGCCATCACCATCGGGCGTTGCGAGTCATCCTTGCGCACCAGCAGTTGCGCATCCGGTTGGCTGTAAGCGGTGCTTGTGTCGAAACGTTCGGCCAATTCCGGGGTCATTGCTATGTGGTTGATGGCAACGTCGTACTTGCCACTTTCCACGCCGGCCAACAGATCCCCGGCATCAGTGACCACAAAGTCGGCGCGAACATCGAGCTCACCGGCCAGCATCTGACCCAGTTCCACTTCGAAGCCGGTAAGTTTGCCGTCTTCCTTGAAGTTGAAAGGGCTGGTGTTGGCTTCCAGAGCGATGCGCAATTCGCCACGGTCGTTGACGTCGTCGATCAGTTCGGCATGGGCCAGAGGGCTCAAGAGGGGTAGCAGGCAGATCAGCCCAGGCAGAAAACGCATGGTCACTCCTTTGTATTGTTACAAGCGACGCTCGTTTCAGGCTCGCTTTGCTATGGTTGTTGCAGGCTTCGACAACGAATGGTCATGAAGTTGTCATGACCACGCGGATTTCATGGAAAAACTGGAGAAAAAAATGAAAAGCTTTATGTCACGTGCGGCCTTGGCCGGCCTGTTGCTGGGAGCTTCGATGCTGGCATCCGCCGCAACCCCCGCGCCCAAGGGCGCAGAGGTATTCATCGTTTCCCCGGAAGACGGTGCCACCGTTGGCCAGGAATTCAAGGTCAAGTTCGGCGTCAAGGACATCGCACTGGCCCCGGCCGGTGATGTGACAAAAAATACAGGTCATCACCATCTGCTGATCGATGTCGACAAACTGCCCGCCGAAGGCGCGCCGATTCCAACCGACGCCAACCATATGCATTTCGGCAAGGCGCAAACCGAGGCCACGATCAAACTGGCACCGGGCAAGCACACCTTGCAGCTGATACTGGGCGACAGCGGCCATATGCCGTTCGATCCGACGATCGTTTCCAAGAAGATCACGGTGAATGTGAAGTAACAGCACCGGTCGACACAACACAAACCCTGTGGGAGCAAAGCTTGCTCCCACAGGGTTTTGATGTTGTGTCAGGCAAAAAAAACGGGAGCCCTTTTTGGGGCTCCCGTTTTTTATTGCAAGCCAGGCCTGCTTAGAACAACACCCGGCTACGAATGGTGCCGTTGATGTGCTGCAGCTTCTCCTGCGCCAGGTCAGAGTATTCGGCATCGACGTCGATCACGACGTAGCCGACTTTCTCGTTGGTCTGCAGGAACTGACCGGAAATGTTGATGCCGTTTTCCGCGAAGACCTTGTTGATCTCGCTCATCACACCCGGGATGTTTTCGTGGATGTGCAGCAGACGGTGCTTGCCAGGGTGAGCCGGCAGGGCCACTTCCGGGAAGTTCACGGACGATACCGAAGTACCGTTGTCGCTGTACTTGACCAGCTTTTCCGCCACTTCCAGACCGATGTTGGCCTGGGCTTCGGCAGTAGAACCGCCGATGTGCGGGGTCAGGATCACATTGTCCAGGCCACGCAGCGGGCTCTCGAAGATCTCGTCGTTGGAGCGCGGCTC
Organism: Pseudomonas hefeiensis; assembly: GCF_030687835.1. Lineage (NCBI taxonomy): Bacteria > Pseudomonadati > Pseudomonadota > Gammaproteobacteria > Pseudomonadales > Pseudomonadaceae > Pseudomonas > Pseudomonas hefeiensis. The sequence continues at coordinate 334,551 of NZ_CP117449.1, read as the reverse complement.
CACCGGGAATACGTCGATGGCGGCGCCGATCAGGTGTTTGTCCTTGATCGCTTCGGCCAGGGCGTCGAGCTTGACCACGGTGCCACGAGCGGCGTTGATCAGAATCCCGCCTTTCTTGATCGCACGGATTTCCTTCTCACCAATCATCCACTGGGTGGCGGCGGTTTCCGGAACATGCAACGTCACGATGTCGGACATGCCCAGCAGCTCGTGCAGGTCGTTGACCTGGGTGGCATTGCCCAGCGGCAGCTTGGTCACGGTGTCATAGAAAAACACCTGCATGCCAAGGCCTTCAGCCAACACCGACAACTGCGTGCCGATCGAGCCATAGCCGACGATACCCAGCTTCTTGCCACGGATCTCGAAGGAGTTGGCCGCGCTCTTGATCCAGCCGCCACGGTGGCAGGAAGCGTTCTTCTCGGGGATGCCGCGCAGCAGCAGGATCGCTTCGGCCAGTACCAGTTCAGCAACGGAACGGGTGTTGGAGTATGGCGCGTTGAACACTGCGATACCGCGCTCGCGCGCCGCATTGAGGTCCACCTGGTTGGTGCCGATGCAGAAGCAGCCGACCGCGACCAGTTTCTTGGCGTGGTCGAAGATATCTTCGGTCAATTGGGTACGGGAACGAATACCGATGAAATGAGCATCGGCGATCTTTTCCTTGAGCTGGTCTTGCGGCAGAGAACTGGTGATGTACTCGATGCTGGTGTAGCCCGCCGACTTGAGGACGTCGACAGCCGATTGGTGGACGCCTTCGAGAAGAAGGAACTTGATCTTGCTCTTATCGAGAGAAGTCTTGCTCATCTGCGTAAACCTGTGTCCCGGAGAAAAATGGCAGGGAATCGGACAGCGCACGCTGGTCCGACCGGCATGACAGCCGTCGCCGCAGAACAGCCAATGGGCACTACGCTGCGGGGTCGGTATGCTAGCATACGCACCCCGCTAAACACTCATTCCTGCGACGTGAAGCGTTCTCAGGATGACCATGAATTGTTCGAGAGTTCTGTCGATGACCAATCCTGCCGTGATAGATGAGCTGAAGACCCTGGTTGAGCCTGGCAAAGTCTTGACCGATGCCGACTCCCTGAACGCTTACGGCAAGGATTGGACCAAACACTTCGCTCCGGCGCCGAGCGCCATCGTCTTCCCCAAGACCACCGAACAGGTTCAGGCCATTGTGCGCTGGGCCAATGAGCACAAGGTCGCGCTGGTGCCATCGGGCGGGCGTACCGGGTTGTCCGCCGCCGCGGTGGCAGCCAACGGCGAAGTGGTCGTGTCATTCGACTACATGAACCAGATTCTCGACGTGAACCTCACCGATCGCACAGCCGTCTGCCAGCCAGGCGTGGTCACTGAACAGTTGCAGAACAAGGCTGAAGAGCACGGCCTGTACTACCCGGTGGACTTCGCCTCGGCCGGTTCCAGCCAGATTGGCGGCAACATCGGCACCAATGCCGGGGGAATCAAGGTCATTCGTTATGGCATGACCCGCAACTGGGTAGCCGGCATGAAAGTCGTCACCGGTAAAGGTGACCTGCTGGAACTGAACAAGGACCTGATCAAGAACGCCACTGGCTACGATCTGCGGCAGTTGTTCATCGGCGCCGAAGGCACCCTCGGGTTCGTGGTCGAAGCCACCATGCGCCTGGACCGGGCGCCGAAGAACCTCACCGCCATGGTCCTGGGCACCGCCGATTTTGACTCGATCATGCCCGTACTGCATGCCTTCCAAGGCAAGCTGGACCTGACGGCGTTCGAATTTTTCTCCGACAAAGCCCTGGCCAAGGTCCTGGATCGGGGCGATGTACCGGCCCCATTCGAAACCGAGTGCCCGTTCTACGCCCTGCTGGAATTCGAAGCCACCACCGAAGAAGTCGCCAACCACGCCCTGGAAACTTTTGAACACTGTGTAGAACAGGGCTGGGTGCTGGATGGGGTGATGAGCCAAAGCGAAACCCAACTGCAAAACCTGTGGAAGTTGCGCGAGTACATCTCGGAGACCATCTCCCACTGGACGCCGTACAAGAACGACATCTCGGTTACCGTCTCGAAAGTCCCGGGGTTCTTGCGCGACATCGACACGATCGTCGGTCAACACTACCCGGATTTCGAGATCGTCTGGTTTGGCCACATCGGCGACGGCAACTTGCACTTGAACATCCTCAAGCCAGAAAACCTGAGCAAGGACGATTTCTTCGCCAAGTGCGCGACCGTGAACAAGTGGGTCTTTGAAACCGTCGAGAAATACAACGGCTCGATCTCCGCGGAACACGGCGTAGGCATGACCAAACGCGACTACCTGACCTACAGTCGCTCGCCGGTGGAAATCGAATACATGAAGGCCGTAAAGGCGGTATTCGACCCGAACGGCATCATGAACCCGGGCAAGATCTTCGCGGTTTAATGCAAAAAAACACCTGATGAATCCCAGAAGCAGGAGTCGGTAATGAGCTATCAGCACCAGTATGTCGACGGTACCCGAATTCATTTCCCGGTCGGAAAAATCGTGTGCATTGGCCGTAACTACGCCGAACACGCCAAGGAGCTGGACAACCCGGTTCCCACCGAACCCCTGCTGTTCATTAAACCTGGCAGCTGCGCGGTGCCGCTGGAAGGCGGTTTCAGCATCCCCGCCGACCGTGGTGCGGTGCATTACGAAGCTGAGATTGCCGTGCTGATCGGCAAGCCACTGTCGACTCGGCCCAGTGCCGAGGAAGTACTGGATGCCATCTCCGGCTTCGCCCCGGCCCTGGACCTGACCCTGCGGGACAAGCAAGCCGAGCTCAAGGCCAAGGGCTTGCCTTGGGAAGTCGCCAAATCTTTCGACGGCGCGGCCGTGATCGCACCTTTCGTATCCAACGGCACGTTTGCCGACCTGACCGACATCCCGGTTCGCCTGAGCATCAACGGTGAAGTGCGCCAGGACGGCAACAGCAGCCTGATGCTCAACCCTATCGTGCCAATGATCCAGTACATGGCCGGCTGCTTCTCATTGCAGGCCGGCGACGTGATCCTCACCGGCACTCCGGCGGGCGTGGGACCGTTGAACGTCGGCGATGAACTGGTACTGGAATTGCCAGGCGCGAGCCGTTTCGACAGCAGCGTTCGCTAACCGCAAGACCTGTCCCCTGTGGGCGCGAGCCGGCTCGTGCCCACATGAATGGCCGGGCCCGGCCATTTACCATTTTTTTCACATGCCATCCGGATAATTCCGGGGAATACGGCGTCTGAGCCATTCATTTCCCTAGCCCGAATACCTGGAACGCATCCCCTGATGGCCACCCCCCTAGCACGGCCCTCCTCCAACCCTGTCCGCCGCTCTCGCTTGGCGCTGCCCTGGTATGCCTGGTCGCTGTTAGCGGCCGGGGCCTTTTACTGGCTGGCGTATGCAATGCACTGGGATGACCGGGGCCTGCTGTGGGCATCGGAACGTCTCGAGAGCCCCGCCCAGCGCCAGGAAAGCATCTGGCTGCCGAACTACCACGCCGTGATTGACGCCAAGGTCCTGCCAGGAATGGAAGAGGATGAAGCTTCCGACCTGACCTATAACCCGCAGACCAAAACCCTGTTCGCGGTCATGGGCAAGCGCCCGTCTCTGGTGGAACTGACCCTGCAGGGTGACGTGCTGCGCAAAATGCCCTTGGTGGGCTGGAGTAATCCTGAAGGCGTGGCCTATATGGAGAATGGCCTGCTAGCGATTACCGATGAGCGAAAACACACGCTGTCGATCATCCAGGTCGATGCCGATACCCGCGAACTGAACAGCACAGACTTTCCCCAGTACGATCTCGGCCCTTCAAAGAACCAGAACAAGGGCTTCGAAGGCGTCGCCTGGGATCCCCGCAACCAACAACTGGCCCTGGGCGAAGAGCGTCCGCCAGCGCTGTTTACCTGGAAAAGCGACGGCAGCCAACTGCTCAAGGGCGACAAACAGATCCATGCCAGCGATGAACTGGACCTGCGCAACCTGTCGGCGCTGGCGATCGATCCTCGCACGGGACACACGCTGGTGCTGTCGGCCGACTCCCCATCTGTTGCTGGAACTGGACGATAAAGGCGAACAGGTCAGTTTCATGACGTTACTGGGTGGCTTCAACGGCATCAAAGACACGATCCCCCGTGCCGAAGGCGTCGCCCTCGATGAGGCTGGCAACCTGTACGTGGTCAGCGAGCCGAACCTGTTCTATCGTTTCGAAAAACAACGCTGATAGCGCAACTCTGTAAGGCAATTCATCCTTCGCTGTAGGGTGTGGCATCCGGCCATTAAGCTTCAGTTCAGGCAGCCGTGGTATTTCCAACCACCTGTTCTCATCCGAGCCCACCCACATGCGTCGACTTGCCCGCCCAAAGCCCTTGATTCTCTTGCTGTTAACGATCGTGCTAATCGCTTTGATCGCAGCGGCTCAATACCTGCGCCTGTTCGAACGTGCCTGGTTCAACTTCAATGCCCTCTGGCAGCCCAACCAGCGAGCAGGCCATTGCCCTGGACCAATATCGGGTTACGGTTGAGGCGCAGGTGATCGAAGGCCTGGACACTGACGTTTCGGCGCTGACGTACGATCCGATCCGCAAGAGCCTCTTTACCGTTACCAACAAGAATGCCGAACTGATCGAGCTGTCACTGGACGGCAAGATCCTTAGGCGTATCGCCCTGATTGGCTTTGGCGACCCGGAGGCGGTGGAGTTCATCAGCGAAGACATTTACGTCATCACCGACGAGCGTCAGCAGCGGCTGATCAAGATTCACTTGGACGACGACACCCAATTCCTCGACGCCGCCGATGCAGAACAAATGACGCTTGGCCTGCACCTGAACGGTAACAAAGGGTTCGAAGGGCTGGCCTACGATTCAGTAGGCAAACGGTTGTTCGTGGCCAAGGAGCGCGATCCCATGCTGATTTATGAAGTACGGGGCTTTCCCCATCACAAACCGGACAAATCCTACGCTGTCCATGTAATCAACAACCCCAAGCGCGATGCCGGACTGTTCGTGCGCGATCTTTCGAGCCTGCAATACGACGAGCGCAGCGGCCATCTACTGGCTCTGTCCGATGAATCGCGCTTGATTATCGAACTGGATATCGACGGCCGGCCGCTGAGCACGCTGTCGTTGAGCAAGGGTCGTCAAGGGCTGCAAAAAACCGTCCCCCAGGCCGAAGGTGTTGCCATGGACGACGATGGCAACCTCTATCTGGTGAGTGAACCGAATCTGTTTTACGTCTTCAAAAAACCGCAGCCCGATTGATCGAAAATGAACCCTGTGGCGAGGGGATTTATCCCCGTCGGGTTGCGAAGCAACCCCAATCAAGCAAGGAAACTCATCCTATCTGAGACACCGAAAAGTCAGGTTTCAGGGCTGCTACGCAGCCCAGCGGGGATAAATCCCCTCGCCACAACTGCGTCAGTCATCCCACCGGATCAAGCATTAAGGGTCTTCACCCCTTCAGGAGTACCCAGCAGCAACACATCCGCCGGGCGAGCAGCGAACAAACCATTGGTGACCACGCCGACGATGGCGTTGATCTGGCTTTCCAGTTCCACCGGGTTGGTGATCTGCAGGTTATGGACATCCAGGATAATGTTGCCGTTATCGGTCAGCACGCCTTCGCGATATACCGGGTCGCCGCCCAGCTTCACCAATTGGCGGGCCACGTGGCTGCGGGCCATCGGAATGACTTCCACCGGCAGCGGGAACGCACCGAGCACTGGTACCAGTTTGCTGGCGTCGGCGATGCAGATGAAGGTCTTGGCCACGGCCGCGACAATCTTCTCGCGGGTCAGGGCCGCGCCGCCGCCCTTGATCAGGTTCAGGTGCGCGTCGCTTTCATCGGCGCCGTCAATATAGAACTCCAGATCGCTCACGGTGTTGAGCTCATAGACCGGGATCCCGTGGCCCTTCAGGCGCGCGGCGGTGGCTTCGGAACTGGCGACCGCGCCATCGAACGCGCCTTTGTGCTGTGCCAGTGCGTCGATGAAGCAATTGGCCGTCGAGCCGGTGCCGACCCCAACGATGCTCTTGTCATCCAGTTTCGGGAGGATGAGGTCGACAGCAGCCTGGGCCACGGCCTGTTTGAGTTGATCCTGGGTCATGCGGGCTCCGAAAGCGGGCGGGAAGTAAAGAGGGGCGCGAGTATAACCCAACAAAACCTTGGGATTCGTGTGGTCGCCCAGCCAAAAGCCGGGTTAGACTCCTTGGCCCTGCCCAACCCGCTCAGTGATGCTTTCCGATGCTTGAACAGTACGTCAAAAAGATCCTCACCTCGCGCGTTTACGACGTTGCCGTAGAAACCCCATTGCAGACTGCCCGCCAGCTCTCCGAGCGGCTGGGCAACAACATCTGGCTTAAGCGCGAAGACTTGCAGCCGGTGTTCTCATTCAAGATTCGCGGCGCCTACAACAAGCTGACCCAGCTCAGCGACGAAGAGCGCGCACGCGGCGTGGTCACGGCTTCGGCGGGCAATCACGCCCAGGGCCTGGCCCTGGCGGCCAAGGTGCTGGGGGTCAAAGCCACCATCGTGATGCCCAAGACCACTCCGGAAATCAAAGTCGAAGGCGTACGTTCCCGTGGCGGCAAAGTGGTGCTACATGGCGACTCGTTCCCCGAAGCCCTGGCCTATTCACTGAAACTGGTCGACGAAAAGGGCTACGTCTACATTCACCCGTATGACGATCCCCACACCATTGCCGGGCAGGGCACAGTGGCGATGGAGATCCTGCGCCAGCATCCGGGCCGTCTGGATGCGATTTTCGTCCCGGTGGGCGGCGGCGGGCTGATCGCCGGGATCGCGGCCTACGTGAAATACCTGCGACCAGAGATCAAGGTGATCGGCGTCGAGCCGGACGACTCCAATTGCCTGCAAGCCGCCATGGCTGCCGGAGAGCGGGTGGTGCTGCCAACGGTGGGACTGTTTGCCGACGGCGTTGCCGTGGCGCAGATCGGCCAGCACACCTTCGACATCTGCAAGCACTACGTGGATGAAGTCATCACCGTCAGCACCGACGAAATCTGCGCGGCCATCAAGGATATCTACGACGATACCCGCTCGATCACCGAACCTGCCGGCGCCTTGGGCGTGGCCGGGATCAAGAAATATGTCGAGTCGCGCGGCATCAGCGGGCAGACCCTGGTAGCCATCGACTCCGGCGCCAACGTCAATTTCGACCGCTTGCGCCATGTGGCCGAGCGCGCCGAGCTGGGCGAAGGCCGCGAGGCGATCATCGCGGTGACCATTCCCGAGAAGCCGGGCAGCTTCAAGGCCTTCTGCGAAGCCGTCGGCAAGCGCCAGATCACCGAATTCAACTATCGCTACAACACCGGCAGCGAAGCGCACATCTTCGTGGGCGTGCAGACGCACCCGGAAAACGACCCGCGCAGCGCGCTGATCTCCAGCCTGACCGAGCAAGGCTTCCCGGTGGTGGACCTGACCGACAACGAACTGGCCAAACTGCACATTCGCCACATGGTGGGCGGGCATGCGGCCCACGTCATCGACGAAGTCGTGCTGCGCTTCGAATTCCCGGAGCGTCCGGGGGCGCTGTTCAACTTCCTCAATAAGCTGGGCGGACGCTGGAATATCTCAATGTTCCACTACCGCAACCATGGTGCGGCGGATGGTCGTGTGGTGGCGGGATTGCAAGTACCGCACGAAGAACGTCATCTGGTACCGGCAGCCCTGGAAGAAATCGGCTACCCGTACTGGGATGAAAGCGATAACCCGGCCTATCAGCTGTTCCTGGGCTAAAGCAGAGCTAGACTGGCCCGCAAGACTCAAGGAAATCCAACGATGGAAACGTTAACCGCGCTGAAGATCGCTCATGTCGTCGCCACGGTATTGCTCTTGGCGGGTGCCCTGGGGCTGGCCATCTGGGTCTGGAGGACGCGCCGTAACGGCGATGCCACGGCGGCCGCACGCACGCTGCAACGCCCGCGGGTGTTTGTCTGGCTGGTGATGGCCCTTGCCTTGGTGAGCCTGCCGTTCACGGGGTGGTGGATGGTGCATCAGATCGGCTGGCCGCTGGGGCAGACCTGGTTGCTGGCTTCCAGTGTGCTCTACACCGTGGCGGCGCTGGCGGGGTTCTGGTTATTGGTGCGGTTGAATAAACTGCGCAAGGCGCCAGGAGGTAACGGGAAATTGACCTTTGCTTTGGCGCTGTTCAGTTTTGTCTGCTTTATCGCCATTGCGGGATTGATGGGGGCCAAGCCGGTTTAATACACAGTCTGTTGGAGCAAGGCTTGCTCGCGATTGGCATCAGTACCTTTGCATCGCGTAAAGCCCATCGCGGGCAAGCCTTGCTCCCACAGCTATCGCGGGCAAGCCTTGCTCCCACAGTCAATCGCGCAACGAAATCACCGGCCAACCCCGCTTCTGGGCTTCGGCCCTGAGGTTCGGGTCCGGATCCACGGCCACCGGATGGGTCACCACTTCCAGCAGCGACAGGTCATTCATCGAGTCACTGTAGAAGTAACTGCCATCCAGCGAATGGCCAGTCTCCTCCAGCCAACGATTGAGCCGCATCACCTTGCCCTCGCGAAAACACGGAATGTCGGTACTGCGCCCGCTGTAGCGCCCGTCGATCATTTCGCACTCGGTGGCGATCAGGGTTTCGACGCCCAGGCGCTCAGCGATAGGTCCGGTGACGAAGCGATTGGTGGCGGTGATAATCACCAGCTTGTCGCCGGCCTCACGGTGTTTACTCAACAGCTCGATTGCCTGGGGCAACACAATCGGTTCGATGCAGTCGCGCATGTAGTCCAGATGCCACTGTGCCAGCACCTCCATCTCCGTGCGGCCAAGGATTTCCAGGCAAAAATTCAGGTACTCGGCGTTGTCGAGCTTGCCGGCCAGTTAATCCTGATAGAACTCGTCATTGCGCGCCTTGTACGTAACGGCGTCGAGGAAGCCGCGCTCACACAGGTAATCGCCCCAGGCGTGGTCGCTGTCGCCGCCCAGCAAGGTGTTGTCCAAGTCGAATAAAGCCAGCCGCATTGCAGTTACTCGCTGAAGAATCTGAAGAAAGGCGTCCAGAATACGGACTTTTCACAAGAGTGCACATAAGGTAGGCGGGCTCGTTGCTGCTTTCACAACCTTTGTGGAACAATGCGGCGACATGCGTTTGCGAGGTTGTTGCCGTGATCGATCCCGATGGTTTCCGACCCAATGTGGGGATCATTCTTACGAATGATGCAGGGCAGGTGCTATGGGCTCGCCGTATCAATCAAGACGCCTGGCAGTTTCCCCAGGGAGGGATCAACCCTCAGGAGACGCCCGAAGAGGCCTTGTACCGCGAGTTGAACGAAGAAGTGGGGCTTGAGCGAGAAGATGTCGAAATACTCGCCTGCACCCGGGGCTGGTTGCGTTATCGTTTGCCGCAACGCCTGGTCAGAACGCATAGCCAGCCGCTGTGCATCGGCCAGAAGCAGAAATGGTTTCTCCTGCGCCTGATCTCCAACGAGCAGCGGGTGCGGATGGATTTGACCGGTAAACCGGAGTTCGATGGCTGGCGCTGGGTCAGTTATTGGTATCCGTTGGGCCAGGTGGTGACATTCAAGCGCGAGGTCTACCGACGCGCCCTCAAAGAGCTTGCCCCGCGCCTGCTGACGCGCGACTGACGACGGAGTTCGACCCCGAGCCATGCTCAATACGCTGCGCAAGATCGTCCAGGAAGTTAACTCCGCCAAGGATCTCAAGGCGGCGTTGGGGATTATTGTATTGCGCGTCAAAGAGGCCATGGGCAGCCAGGTCTGCTCGGTCTATCTGCTGGACCCCGAGACCAACCGTTTTGTGCTGATGGCCACCGAGGGCTTGAACAAGCGCTCGATTGGCAAGGTCAGCATGGCACCCAATGAAGGTCTGGTCGGCCTGGTCGGCACGCGCGAAGAACCCCTGAACCTCGAAAATGCCGCGGATCACCCGCGCTATCGCTATTTTGCCGAGACCGGCGAAGAGCGCTACGCCTCATTCCTCGGGGCGCCGATCATCCACCACCGCCGAGTCGTCGGCGTGCTGGTCATCCAGCAAAAGGAGCGTCGCCAGTTCGACGAAGGTGAAGAAGCCTTCCTCGTGACCATGAGCGCGCAATTGGCCGGGGTTATCGCCCACGCCGAAGCCACCGGCTCGATCAGCGGCCTGGGCCGCCAGGGCAAGGGCATCCAGGAAGCCAAGTTCGTCGGCGTGCCAGGCTCACCGGGCGCGGCAGTGGGTACGGCGGTGGTCATGTTGCCGCCCGCCGACCTCGATGTAGTGCCGGACAAGACCATTGTCGACATTCCCGCCGAATTGGGCCTGTTCAAGACGGCCATCGAGGGCGTGCGGGCCGACATGCGCGCGCTGTCGGCGAAACTGGCGACGCAACTGCGCCCTGAAGAGCGCGCGCTGTTCGACGTTTACCTGATGATGCTCGACGACGCCTCCTTGGGCAGCGAGGTGACCACGGTCATCAAGACCGGTCAGTGGGCCCAGGGTGCGTTGCGCCAGGTGGTGACCGACCACGTCAACCGTTTCGAACTGATGGACGACGCCTACCTGCGCGAGCGCGCCTCCGACGTCAAGGACCTCGGCCGCCGGCTGCTGGCCTACTTGCAACAGGAGCGTCAGCAGACCCTCGTCTATCCCGATAACACCATCCTGATCAGCGAAGAATTGACCCCGGCCATGCTCGGCGAGGTGCCTGAAGGCAAGCTCGCGGGCCTGGTCTCGGTATTGGGTTCGGGCAACTCCCACGTCGCGATCCTGGCTCGTGCCATGGGCATTCCGACGGTCATGGGCGTGGTGGACCTGCCGTATTCAAAGGTCGACGGCATCCAGATGATCGTCGACGGCTACCACGGCGAGGTCTACACCAACCCCACCGAATTGCTGCGCAAGCAGTTTGCCGATGTGGTGGAGGAAGAAAAGCAACTGTCCCTGGGCCTGGATGCGCTGCGGGACTTGCCTTGCGTGACACTCGACGGCCACCGCATGCCGCTGTGGGTCAACACCGGCCTGCTGGCCGACGTGGCCCGGGCGCAGAAGCGCGGCGCCGAGGGCGTGGGCCTGTACCGCACCGAAGTGCCCTTCATGATCAACCAGCGCTTCCCCAGCGAAAAGGAACAGCTGGCGATCTATCGCGAACAATTGGCCGCATTCCATCCGCAACCGGTGACCATGCGCAGCCTGGACATCGGCGGGGACAAATCCCTGTCCTACTTCCCCATCAAGGAAGACAACCCGTTCCTTGGCTGGCGCGGGATACGCGTGACGCTGGACCACCCGGAAATCTTCCTGGTCCAGGCCCGCGCCATGCTCAAGGCCAGCGAAGGTCTGAATAACCTGCGCATCCTGCTGCCGATGATTTCCGGCACCCATGAGCTGGAAGAAGCCTTGCACCTGATCCACCGGGCCTGGGGCGAAGTACGCGACGAAGGCACCGACGTGCCGATGCCGCCGGTTGGCGTGATGATCGAGATTCCGGCGGCGGTTTACCAGACCAAGGAACTGGCGCGACAGGTAGACTTCCTGTCGGTCGGCTCCAACGACCTGACCCAATACTTGCTGGCCGTGGACCGCAACAATCCGCGGGTCGCCGACCTGTACGACTATCTGCACCCGGCGGTGCTGCAAGCCCTGCAGAACGTGGTACGCGACGCCCATGCCGAAGGCAAGCCGGTGAGCATCTGCGGCGAAATGGCGGGTGACCCGGCGGCGGCGGTGCTGCTGATGGCAATGGGCTTTGACAGCCTGTCGATGAACGCCACCAACCTGCCGAAAGTGAAGTGGATGCTGCGTCAGATCAACCTCAGCAAGGCCCAGGAATTGTTGGCCGAAGTGATGACGATCGATAACCCGCAGGTGATCCACAGCTCCCTGCAACTGGCGCTGAAGAACCTTGGGTTGGCGCGGATGATCAATCCGGCTTCGAACAAAACACTCTGAATCTGCGGCGCCCCTTTCGCGAGCAAGCCCGCTCCCACAGTAGATCTTCGGTGACCACATATTTTGTGAACGACCAAATCCACTGTGGGAGCGGGCTTGCTCGCGAAGGGGCCGGCACAAACACCACAAAACTAAACCTTGAACTCCACCTCCCCCAAATGCCCCCCAAGCGGCCCGTAACTGCGCTCGACCAAATGCCGCGTCCCATCGGCATGGACAATCAGCGCGGTACTCGCTCGTGTCCCGTAAGCAGGACTGGCGATGAACACACTCGACAACAGTGTCTCGGTCGCCAGTCCCACGCCGGTGTCCGGCAGTTCGGCTACCGGGGCAGGCTGCGGGTCGTTCAACAGCGTCAACAGGGCCTGGGGCTGCGGGTCATCCAGTACCTCACCCAGCGCCGCCCGGGCCTTGAGCAGCTTGGGCCATGGTGTATTCAACCCGGCGTTCGACAAGCCGTAGACACCTTCGGCCAGCCTCTGTGGCCGGGCATCGCGGGCGTTGTGGTGCCACAGTTCGGTGCCGTCGCCCAACAGCAAGTTGAACCCGCCGTACTCACCGGCACGGGGCACCACTTCGCTCAAATAATCGGCAATTGAACTATTTCCGCTCAGAAATCGCGCCACCAACTCACCCCGGGACTTGAAGCCGGGCGATTGTCCCGGGTCGCGAATGTTGGTCAGGGCAGCGAAGCGGCCATCGGCACCGACGCCAAGCCAGGTGCCCCCGGCCTCCAGATCGCGACCGGCATGGACATCAGGGGCGTCAGGCCATTGCGCCAAGGGCAAGGTCGGACGCGCGTAGAACTCGTCGCGGTTGGCCGCCACGATCAGCGGCCGGGCGTGGCCGGGTCGCCAGGCAAATACGATCAGGCACATCAGGTTGTCCTGTGTAAGAAATGGAGCTGAGCAACACTGCTTTTTGTGGCGAGGGGATTTATCCCCGCTGGGCTACGAAGTAGCCCCAAAACTTTCAACTCGATCAACCCGGTACACCGAGTTCCCAGGTTTTAGGGCTGCTACGCAGCCCAGCGGGGATAAATCCCCTCGCCACAGGGACAGTAATCATTAGCCACTCTACCCATACATCACTGACGCATCCATCGCCTTAAGTGGAGCCCAGGGCCATGGATCCGTTACCATGCCGCTCTTGTTTCGAGGATGGGCGAGGGACGCTGGTGGAATTTGTGCTCTATCTGCTGCTCGGCGCCTGTGCCGGCGTGCTGGCCGGACTGTTCGGCGTGGGTGGCGGGATCATCATCGTCCCGGTGCTGGTGTTCAGTTTTACCTTGCAGGGCTTCGACCCACTGGTGCTGACGCACCTGGCGGTCGGCACGTCCCTGGCATCGATCATCTTCACGTCGGTCAATGCCGTGCGCGAGCACCAGCGTAAAGGCGCGGTGCGCTGGCCGATTTTTGCCTGGATGACCGTAGGAATCCTGATCGGTGCCGGTTTCGGAGCTGTCACTGCCGAAGCGATTTCCGGCCCGAACCTGCAAAAAATTATCGGCGTGTTCGCCTTGGTCGTCGCCGTACAACTGGCCCTGGACTTCAAGCCCAAGGCCAGCCGCACGGTGCCGGGTAAGGCCGGGTTGACCGTGGCAGGTACGGTGATCGGCTGGGCCTCGGCGATTTTCGGCATCGGCGGCGGCTCGCTGACCGTGCCGTTCCTGACCTGGCGCAGCGTGCCGATGCAACAGGCGGTGGCAACTTCATCAGCCTGCGGTTTGCCGATTGCGCTGGTCAGTGCATTAAGTTTCATGATTCTGGGCTGGCAAGATCCGCTGCTGCCGGCCCATAGTCTCGGTTTTATTTATTTGCCGGCGCTACTGGGCATCGCCCTGACGAGCATGGTTTTCGCCCGCTTCGGCGCGCGACTGGCCCATCGCCTGTCACCGCGCTTGCTCAAACGGCTGTTCGCCGCTTTGCTGTTCAGCGTGGGCTTGAGTTTTCTGCTCTGACGCAATCCTGGCTTAATCCCGAGGTGGCAGCGTCGCCCGGATATTTTTGACGTTTACGAGGAATATCAATGCTGCCTTACCCGCAGATCGATCCGGTGGCCCTGGCCATCGGCCCGCTGAAAATCCACTGGTACGGCCTGATGTACCTGATCGGCATCGGCGGCGCCTGGCTGCTGGCGTCGAGCCGGCTCAACCGCTTCGATCCGACCTGGAACAAGGAAAAGCTCTCGGACCTGGTGTTCTGGCTATCCATGGGCGTGATCGTCGGCGGACGCCTGGGTTACGTCTTGTTCTACGACCTGAGCGCGTACCTGGCGAACCCGACGCTGATTTTCGAAGTCTGGAAGGGCGGCATGTCGTTCCACGGCGGGTTCATCGGCGTGATGCTGGCAGCGCTGTGGTTCGGCAAACGCAACAACAAGTCGTTTTTCGAGCTGATGGACTTCGTCGCGCCAATGGTGCCGATTGGCCTGGGGGCCGGGCGCATCGGCAACTTCATCAACGCCGAATTATGGGGCAAGGCCACTGACGTGCCATGGGCGATGGTCTTCCCGCCGTTCAGCGACCCGGCGCAGCTACCCCGTCATCCTTCGCAGCTGTACCAGTTCGCGCTCGAAGGCGTGGCACTGTTTGCCATCCTGTGGCTGTTCTCGCGCAAGCCACGGCCGACCATGGCGGTGTCGGGCATGTTCGCGCTGTTCTACGGGATCTTCCGTTTCATCGTTGAGTTCGTCCGCGTACCAGACGCCCAACTCGGCTATCTGGCCTGGAACTGGCTGACCATGGGCCAGTTGCTGTGCCTGCCAATGATCGTTGGTGGCCTGGCACTGATCTGGCTGGCTTATCATCGTGCGCCGGCTGCGGCGGCCAAGATTTAAATTCGAACCCCGGGGCGCTGGTCCCGGGTTCAAGGACACAGGTAACCCATGAAGCAATATCTCGATCTGGTGGCCCACGTCATCAAGAACGGCACCAAGCAAGCCAACCGCACGGGTGTGAACACCATCAGCTTTCCCGGCGCCATGTTGCGCTATGACCTGAAGGACGGATTCCCGGCCATCACCACGCGCAAAATGGCCTTCAAATCGGCCATCGGCGAGATGTGCGGCTTTCTTCGTGGGGTCAACAACGCCGCCCAATTCCGTGCCCTGGGCTGCAAGGTCTGGGACCAGAACGCCAACGAAAACGCCCAATGGCTGGCCAACCCGTTTCGCCAGGGCGAAGACGACCTGGGCGAGATCTACGGCGTGCAATGGCGCAAGTGGCCAGCCTACAAACAGATTCCGTTGAGCAACCCGGCAGCCATCGAGCAAACCCTGGCCCACGGTTACCGGCAAATCGCCGAGGGCGAGGAAAACGGTCAGGCCTACGTGGTGCTGTACAAAGCCATCGATCAGATTCGCCAGTGCGTCGACACCATCATCAAGGACCCGGGCAGCCGGCGTATTCTGTTCCACGGCTGGAACTGCGCCCAGCTCGATGAAATGGCCCTGCCGCCCTGCCATTTGCTCTACCAGTTCCACCCGAATGTCGAGACGAAGGAAATCTCCCTGACCCTCTACATCCGTTCCAACGACCTGGGCCTGGGCACGCCGTTCAACCTCACCGAAGGCGCCGCGCTGCTGAGCCTTATCGGCCGCCTGACCGGCTACACGCCACGCTGGTTCACCTATTTCATCGGCGACGCCCACGTCTACGAAAACCACTTGGACATGCTCAACGAACAGCTCACACGCGAGCCGTTCCCGATGCCCAAACTGGTGATTTCCGAGCGCGTGCCGGAGTTCGCCAGGACCGGCGTGTACCAGCCTGAGTGGCTGGAGCAGGTGGAACCGAGCGACTTCTCCCTCGAGGGCTACCAGCACCATGCACCGATGACGGCACCGATGGCGGTCTAAAAGAATCCCACCAACAGCCCCTGTGTGCGGGGCTGTGGGAGCAAAGCTTGCTCGCGATGGAAACGCCTCGATCCGTCAGGAGATCGCGTTATCGTTCGTCGCGAGCAAGCTTTGCTCCCACAGGTCGCGCCAAGCTTTGCTCCCACAGGCTCGCCCATAGGCGGCTCTGTGTATTCGGATTGGCGGCAAGGGCTCAATGCCCGTGACTACGCCCCACATGTGAATGTGCCACCTCCGGCGCCACCGCTCCGCTCACTTCCAGGCGCTGCAAGATCCCGCATTGCTCCAGGTCCGGCCCTTCGCCGCAGCGATGGCGCAGGTCGATCAGTTGTGTCTGCAACGCCAGCAGACCGTCGATGCGGGCCTTGACGTGGTGGATGTGTTCGTCGATCAGCGCGTTGACACTTTCGCACTGGTCCTGGGGGCTGTCGCGCAGCGCCAGGAGGCTGCGGATTTCTTCCAGGGTCATGTCCAGGGTGCGGCAGTTGCGGATAAACGTCAGCCGCTCGGCATGAGCCTGGGTGTAAACGCGATAATTGCCGTCGCTGCGGGCCGGCTCCGGCAGTAAGCCTTCGCGCTCGTAGTAACGAATGGTTTCGACCTGGCAGTCGGTGATTTTTGCCAGTTCGCCGATCTTCATGGCGTTGCCTCCAAAACAGGTGCTTGACCCTATAGTGGCTACAGGGTCTTTACTGTGCAACAGGCACTTTTCACGGACGTAACCCGATGAGCGATTCCATTCACACCCACAAGCCCGACCACGGCCATGACCACGGGCATTCCTGTTGCTCTGCGAAAGCGGCCCCTTCGGTGGTTAACCTCGGCAAAGCCCCGACGGACGGCGCACGGCTGAGCAATTTTCGCATCGAGGCCATGGACTGCCCCACCGAACAGACGCTGATCCAGAACAAGCTCGGCAAACTTGAAGGCGTACAACAACTGGAATTCAACCTGATCAACCGCGTGCTGGGCGTGACCCACGACTTGCCCAACGACACGCCGATCATCGCCGCCATCCAGTCCCTGGGCATGCAGGCCGAGCCGTTCACCCCGGGCCAGGAAAAAGAAACCAGCGACCTGCCCGCCCCGGCCAAACCCTGGTGGCCGCTGGCACTGTCGGGTGTCACCGCCCTGGGTGCCGAGGTGATCCACTTCACCAGCGCGGCGCCAGAGTGGGTGGTCGCGATGGTGGCATTGGTATCGATCCTCAGTGGCGGTCTCGGTACCTACAAGAAGGGCTGGATCGCGCTGAAAAACCGCAACCTGAACATCAATGCGCTGATGAGCATCGCGGTGACCGGTGCGGTGCTGATCGGCCAATGGCCAGAAGCGGCGATGGTGATGTTCCTGTTTACGGTGGCTGAGCTGATTGAGGCCAAGTCCCTGGATCGGGCGCGCAACGCCATCAGCGGCCTGATGCAGATGGCCCCGGAACAGGCCACTGTGCAACAGGCCGATGGCACCTGGCAGGTGCAAGCGGTCAAGGCCATCACCCTTGGCGCACGGGTGCGGATTCGCCCAGGCGAACGGGTGGGTCTGGACGGGGACGTCGTCGCCGGTCGCTCCACCATCGACCAGGCGCCCATTACCGGCGAGAGCCTGCCGGTGGAAAAAACCGTGGGCGACAAGGTCTTCGCCGGCACCATCAACCAGGCCGGCGAACTGGAATACACCGTGACTGCCGCGGCCGACCACTCCACCCTGGCGCGGATCATCCACGCCGTGGAGCAGGCCCAAGGCTCTCGCGCGCCCACCCAACGTTTCGTCGATCAATTCTCGAAAATCTACACCCCGGCGGTGTTTGTCCTGGCGCTGGCCGTGGCGATCATCCCGCCGCTGTTCATGGGGGCGATCTGGTTCGACTGGATCTACCGGGCGCTGGTGCTATTGGTGGTGGCCTGTCCGTGTGCGCTGGTGATTTCCACCCCGGTGACCATCGTCAGCGGCCTCGCCGCAGCGGCGCGCAAAGGCATTCTGATCAAGGGCGGCGTGTATCTGGAGGGCGGCCACAAGCTCGATTATCTGGCCCTGGACAAGACCGGCACGATCACCCATGGCAAGCCGGTGCAGACCGACTATGTACCGCTCGACCCGACGGTGGAAGCGAGCGCACCCGCTTTGGCCGCCAGCCTTGCCACCCGTTCCGACCATCCGGTCTCTCACGCGATCGCCAATGCAGCTGTGGATAACCAGTTGGCGCCGCACGCTGTGGATAACTTCGCAGCGCTGCCAGGACGTGGGGTGCGCGGCGATATCAACGGTCAGACTTATCACTTGGGCAATCACCGTCTGGTGGAGGACCTGGGCCTGTGCTCCCCCGCGCTGGAAGAGAAACTCTTCGCCCTGGAAAAACAAGGCAAGTCCGTGGTGCTGTTGCTCGACAATTCAGGCCCCTTGGCATTGTTTGCGGTGGCCGACACGGTCAAGGACTCCAGCCGCGAAGCCATCCAGCAATTGCATGAGCTGGGCATCAAGACCCTGATGCTTACCGGCGACAACGTCCACACCGCCGAAGCGATTGCGGCGCAGGTGGGCATGGATCAGGCCCGAGGCGACCTGTTGCCAGGCGACAAGCTGCAAGCCATCGAAGACTTGTATGCCTCGGGTCACCGGGTCGGCATGGTGGGCGATGGCATCAACGACGCCCCTGCCCTGGCCCGCTCGGAAATCGGCTTCGCCATGGCGGCGGCGGGCACCGACACCGCCATTGAGACCGCCGATGTTGCCCTGATGGACGATGATTTGCGCAAGATCCCGGCGTTCATCCGCCTGTCGCGGCAGACTTCGAGCATCCTGAAACAGAACATCGCTTTGGCGCTGGTCATCAAGGCGATCTTTCTCGGGTTTACCTTTGCCGGGGTTGCCACCATGTGGATGGCGGTGTTTGCCGACATGGGGGTGAGCTTGCTGGTGGTGTTCAATGGGTTGCGGTTGTTGCGCAAGTAAGACGTCCTGGGTGGCTGGACGGGCCCTATCGCGAGCAAGCTTTGCTCCCACCGTTGGAGCTTTGTGAATACAGCATTTTGAAATCACTGCAGGTCTGCTGTGGGAGCAAAGCTTGCTCGCGATAGGGCTGCACAGCAGCCCCAGTGATTCAACGCCTATTCAGTCGCGCTGGGGCTCGCGAATCTTGTACCAGGCCACATACAGCGCCGGCAGGAACAGCAACGTCAGCAGGGTGGCGATGATGATCCCGCCAATCATCGCGTAGGCCATCGGCCCCCAGAACACTTCCCGGGCAATCGGGATCATCCCCAGGCTCGCGGCGGCCGCCGTGAGCAGGATCGGCCGGCGCCGATGTTCGGTGGCTTGCACCACGGCATCCCAGGGCTCGTACCCGTCACGTTCATACTCATCGATCTGGGTCACCAGGATCACCGAGTTGCGGATGATGATACCGATCAACGCGAGGATCCCGAGGATCGCCACAAAGCCCATGGGCGTGCCCGTCGGCACCAGCGCGAGCACCACGCCGATCAACCCGAGGGGCGCGACGCTGGCCACCAGGAACATTTTCTGCACGCTGTGCAGCTGGATCATCAGGAACGTCGCCATTAAAAACAGCATCAGCGGCACGACGCTGGCAATCGGCCCTTGGGCTTTGCTGCTTTCTTCCACCGTCCCCCCAGTGGCGACCTTGTAGCCCACCGGCAGGCCGGCAGCGAATTGATCGATGGCCGGTTGCAGTTGCTTCACCAGATCGGTGGGCTGGATTTCATCGCGCACCGCGGCCTTGATGGTGATGGTTGGCTTGCGGTCGCGACGCCACACCAAGGGTTGTTCCAGTTCATAGCGCACCGTGGCGAACGCCAGCAGCGGAATGGAGGTGCCGCTCGGCGTGACGATCTGTAAATTCTGCAGGGTCTCCGGCGAACCGCGCTCGGCGTCTTCGGCACGCCCGACCACGTTGATCAGGTATATATCGTCATTGACCTGGGTCACCGGCGAACCGCTGACGATACTGTTCATCAGCCTGGCCACGTCTTCCGAAGACAAGCCCAGTTGCCGCGCCCGGTCCTGGGCAATGTCGATACGCAGCACCTTGCCCGGCTCGTTCCAGTCGTAAATGATTTCGCCGATGTGGGTGTTCTTGTCCAGTTCACTGGCCAGCTCAATGGCGTGCTTGCGCACCTGGTCGATGTCCTTGCCGCTGACCCGGTACTGGATCGGCCGCCCCACCGGCGGGCCCATCTCCAGCGCCTGCACATAGCTGCCAATGCCGACGAAGTCCTCGCGCAAACGCTTTTGCAGGCGTTCGGTGAGGGCCGTGCGCGACTCCAGGCCTTTGCTGACAATCACCAACTGCGCGTAGTACGGATTCTGCAACTGCTGATCCAGCGGCAGGTAAAAACGAATCGCACCCTCCCCGATGTAAGTGCTCCAGCGCTCGATGTCCGGGTCGCCCTTGAGGATCGCTTCCAGGCGATCAACCGCTTTGCGGGTCTCGTCCATCGAAGCGTTCTGCGGCAGGTTCAGGTCCACCAGAATTTCCGGGCGGTCCGAAGACGGGAAGAACTGGTTCTGCACAAAACGCATGCAAAACACCGACAACACAAACAGCAGCACGGTGATGCCGATCGCCCACCAGCGATTGCGCATCGACCACAGCAAGCCGCCATTGAACGCCCGGCCGATCCGGCCCGGCTCATTGCTGTGGGGTTTGACGTTGGTACTGAGGATGTGCACGCCGATCACCGGGGCGAACAGCACCGCGACGATCCACGACACCAGCATCGCCACGGCAATGACTGCAAACAGGGTAAAGGTGTACTCGCCGGCGGAGCTGGCGTTCAGGCCGATGGGCACGAACCCGGCCACGGTCACCAGGGTCCCGGTGAGCATCGGGAACGCCGTTGAGGTATAGGCGAAGGTCGCGGCCTGTTCCTTGGTTTCGCCTTTCTCCAGGCGCGTGACCATCATTTCCACGGTGATCATCGCGTCGTCCACCAGCAGGCCGAGAGCGATGATCAGCGCACCGAGGGAAATCCGCTGCATGGTGATGCCGCTGTATTCCATGAACACAAAGACCATCGCCAATACCAGCGGAATCGAGCAGGCGACCACCAGCCCGGCCCGCAAGCCAAGGCTGATAAAGCTGACCACCAGCACGATAATCACCGCCTCGAACAACGCGCTGGTGAAACCGCCGACCGCCTCCTCCACCACTTCAGCCTGGTCCGACACGGTATGCACGTCGACGCCTACTGGCAGATCGGCGGTCAGTTCGTTCATGCGCGCGTGCAGTGACTCGCCGAATTCCTGGATGTTGCCGCCCTTCTTCATCGCAATGGCCAGGCCGATGGCCGGCGTACCATTGAAGCGAAACATGGGGGTCGCGGGGTCGACATATCCGCGACTGATGTCAGCGATATCGGCCAGTCGATAAAAACGATCATTGAGCCGCAGATTGACGTTGGCCAGGTCCTTTTCCGACTGGAACTGCCCGGAAGTGCGCACGGAAATCCGCTCCGGCCCGGCGTCGATCACCCCGGCGGGGGTCACAGCGTTCTGGGATTGCAGGCTCTGCACCACCTGGCGCTGATCAATACCCAGCGCGGCGAGCTTGCGGGTCGAAAAATTCAGGTACAGGACTTCATCCTGCTCGCCCACCATCTCGACCTTGCCCAGGCCCGGTACCTCACGGATCTCGGCGCGCACTTGCTCCACATAATCGCGCAACTGACGCATCGAAAGCCCGTCGCCGGTAAAGGCATAGACCGAGCCGTACACATCGCCGAACTCATCGTTGAATCCCGGGCCTTGCAGGCCTTGGGGGAAGTCGCCACGGATGTCGTCGATTTTCTTGCGAACCTGATACCAGATCCCGGGGATTTCCTCGGCGCCGGTGGTATCGCGCAAGTACACGAACACCGTCGACTCGCCCGGCCGGGTGTAGCTTTTGACGTAGTCGAGGGAGTCGAGCTCTTCGAGTTTCTTCTCGATGCGGTCGGTGACCTGTTTGAGGGTTTCCTCCTGGGTCGCGCCGGGCCAACGGGTCTGGATGACCATGGTCTTGATGGTGAACGAGGGGTCTTCTTCGCGCCCCAGGTTCATGTACGAAAACACCCCCATCAACAGGGCGACGAACATTAAGTACCAGACAAACGACTGATGCCGCAGGGCCCATTCGGATAAGTTGAAAGGCCCTTTCATCGTGCGTCCTCGTCGAGTTTCACTTTCTGCCCCGGCTGGAGGCTGTTCACACCGGCGCTGACCACACGGTCGCCGGGCTTGATGCCATTGGCCACCAGCACCGAGTCGGTGGAGCGGCTGAGAATCCTCACCTCACGGGGGGAAACGGTCTGGCTCTGCGGATCGACAAGCCAGATCCGCGCCTTGCCATCGACCTCTTGCAACGCACTCAGCGGCAGCTCGATGCGTGACTCGATGGTTGAACTCAGGGTCACGCTGATGGCCGTGCCCAGGCGAAAGCCGGGCGGTGTGTCGTTCAGAGTCAGCCGTGCGCGGCGCGTGCGGGTGGCACTTTGGGCCTGGGGTTCGATCTCGCGCACGGTGGCGCTCGTGCGGATGCTCGGGTCCAGTTGCGCGGCGACCTCGAACACGACATCGGCGGGCAGACGCTCAGCCAGGCCGGCCGGCAGGTCGATCACCGCTTCCTTGATGTCCGGGCGAGCCAGGGTCACCACTTGCTGGCCGGCAGTAACCACCTGCCCGGCCTCGGCATTCCAGGCCGTGACGACTGCATCGTGGTCGGTGTGCAACTGGCTGTAGTTGAGTTGGTCGCGGGCCTGCTCCACCGATGCACGGGCCTGTTCCAGGGAAGCTGCGGTGGTTTTCAGGTCGGTCTGGGCGATGTCCAGTTGCGCCTGGGCACCGACGCCTCGGTCGAACAATTGCTGCTGGCGACGGGCATTGGCCTGGGCATTGATGTACTGCGCCTCGATCCGAGCCAGATCGCCCTGGGCGGCGCGCAACTGGTTCTGTTGATCGGTGGGGTCGAGGGTGGCGAGCAGGTCGCCCTTCTTCACTTCGGCGCCCACATCGACGTTGCGACTGGCGATCCGCCCCGGCACGCGGAAACCCACATTGCTCTCGTAACGGGCCTGGATGCTGCCCGCGAAACGCCCAAGGGCCTGCTGGTCGAGCGCGCGAACCTCGATGGACAACACCGGGCGCACCGGCTCAGGTGGCGGCTCTTCCTTCGAGCACGCTGCCAGCAACAGGCCGGCTGAGAGCATCCACAAACGCTTCATGGCTGGGCTCCTGCCGGAGATTTCTCATAAGTATTTTCAGCGATCTCGACGCGCACGCCGGGATGCAGCAATTGCCCACCCGCGGTGACGACTTTCTCACCCCCCTTGAGCCCGTCACTGATGATGACCTTACCGGTGAGATACCGGCCGACGGTGACATTGTGCAACTGCGCCTTGCCTTCGCCGTCCACCAGCCACACAGCCGGATCGTGAAGGTTCTTGGTCAGCGCCGACCAGGGCAGTTCCACGGCGGTCTTGCCGGCAGACTTGGCGGTGGCACTAACCACCGAACCCAGGCGCATGCCTTCGGGTAACTCACTGAGCGTCACCTTGACCTGCACGGTGCCGGTTTCGGCGGAGACCGCCGGGGTGATCTCGCGCACCGTACCGGTGGTCTTGATGGCCGGGTTATCCAGCAGGCTGATGACGATGGCGGGGTCCGAAGGAGGTTCGCGCAACAGTGATTCGTAGATATTAAACACGGCGTCGCGCTCCCCGTCCTGGGCCAGGCTGAAGATCGGTTCCGTCGCCTGTACCACCTGACCGACCTCCGCCTGCCGCGCCGTAATAATGCCCGGCGCCTCGGCAATCAGCGCCGTATAGCTCAGTTGTTCGCGGGCGTTGGCCAACTGGGCCTGGGCAGCGGCCAGCGCACTCTGACTGCTGCGCAGTTGCGCCTGGGCCGTGTCATATTCGCTCTGGCTGGTATAGCCCTTGGGCAAGAGTTTTTGCTGGCGCACGAACGCCGCCGCACTCTGCTTGACCCGCGCCTGTTCGGCGGCCACCTGAGCCTGGGCGGAATCAACGCGGGTCTGCAAGTCCTGGGGGTCGAGCCGGGCGAGCACTTGCCGGGCCGAAACCCGGTCACCGACATCCACCTTGCGCTCGACGATCTTGCCGGCCACGCGAAACGACAGATCGGTCTGCACCCGGGCCTGGACATCCCCGGTGAGGGTCACCGAGGCCGCATATTCGGAGGGCACGGCTTGCTGCACGAAAACCCGCGGCAGGGCTTTTTCCTCGGGCTTTTCATCACCGCATCCGGCCAACAACACACACAAGCCAAGGCCAACCAGAACTTTGCTTCGAGGACCAGCCATGCAGACTCCTTTGCGTTGTACGGACGTACCAGTGACGTTACGACTGTGAGCTTAGAACAGGGTTCAACACCAAGCACAGGATCACAATGGATGCGCCAATCAGGCAGACTAATGCCTCTGCAGCAGGGAAAATTTGCACATGCTCAAGACACTGGCGGTGGCCAACTACCGCTCGATCAACAAACTGGTGATCCCCCTGGGCCGGCTGAACCTGATCACCGGCCCCAACGGCAGTGGCAAATCCAATCTGTATCGCGCCCTGCGCCTGTTGGCGGAGACGGCCCAGGGCGGCGTGGTCAACGCCCTGGCCCGTGAAGGCGGGCTGGACTCGACCTTCTGGGCCGGGCCGGAAGTGATCAGCCGGCGTATGCGCAACGGCGAGGTGCCCATCGGGGCCACGGTGCGGCTCAGCACGAAACGTCTGCGCCTGGGTTTTGCCGGGGAAGATTTCAGCTATTCGATTTCCCTCGGCCTGCCGGAACCGAGTTTGTCCGCGTTTTCACTGGACCCTGAAATCAAGCGCGAATGCATCTGGGCCGGCCCGGTGTTTCGTCCCGCCAGCCTGCTGGTGGATCGCAACGGGCCCATGATCCGTGCCCGGGATGGTCGCACCTGGGACGTCCTGGCTCAGCACACGCCCACTTTTGACAGTTTGTTCGACCAGGTCGGCAGCTTGCGCGCCTCACCGGAGGTGCTGCAGATGCGCGAGTTCATTCGTCGCTGGCGCTTCTACGATCACTTTCGCAGCGACGCCGACGCCCCGGCGCGCCAGCCGCAACTGGGCACCCGCACGCCGGTGCTGCACCACGACGGGCGTGACCTGGCCGCTGCCCTGCAAACCATTCTTGAGATCGGCGACGATCAAGCCTTGCACTCGTCCATCAGCGACGCATTCCCCGGTGCCCGGCTGCATATCGAGAAACTGCAAGGCGGGCGTTTCGGCATCGAGTTTCATCAGCATGGCTTGCTGCGCCCGCTGTCGGCCGCCGAACTTTCAGACGGAACCCTGCGCTATCTGCTGCTGATAGCGGCACTGCTCACCCCGCGCCCACCCTCGCTGATGGTGCTCAACGAACCGGAAACCAGCCTGCACCCGGACCTGTTGCCGGCCCTGGCGCGGTTGATCATCCGCGCTTCAGCGGACTGTCAGGTCTGGGTGGTTTCCCATGCCCGACGCTTGATCACCGCCTTGCAGCAGGACGGCGACTGCAATTGCATCGTGCTGGAGAAAGATCTGG
Organism: Pseudomonas hefeiensis; assembly: GCF_030687835.1. Taxonomy (NCBI): domain Bacteria; kingdom Pseudomonadati; phylum Pseudomonadota; class Gammaproteobacteria; order Pseudomonadales; family Pseudomonadaceae; genus Pseudomonas; species Pseudomonas hefeiensis. Next base: position 309,229 of record NZ_CP117449.1, on the reverse strand, counting down.
GCCAGACCGGGATCGTCGGCCAGGGAATACTGGATGCGCCGGCCTGGAGTTGGCCGGATTGATCGACGGTATTTGCAGGGGCCAGGTAAGAAGGCTATTTTTCCCCTGGCTGTAGGACAGGTCTATTTCTCGACGGACCTCTCCAAGGAACCGCAGCTTATGGCCAGACTGCCTGCCCCCCCTCACAAGGAAGATCACAATGGCTGACGTGAAAGCCCCGCAGCACCTCGACCCACGCGACATCGTCAAACTGCTCGTGGCCCTGCGCCGCGCATTGAAAAAACCGCCTGCATAGCCGCGTCGATGAAGACGGGTTCTGAGCGTCGGCACAAAAAAACGCCGACGCTGGCAAAGCCGTCGGCGTTGAAACTTCAAATCCTTGCTGTTCGATCAGAACGCCGGCAATACCGCGCCACTGTATTTCTTCTCGATAAACGCCTTCACTTCCGGACTGGTCAGGGCCTTGGCCAGTTTCTGCATGGCCGGGCTGTCCTTGTTGTCCGGGCGGGCCACCAGGAAGTTCACATACGGCGAATCCGAACCTTCGATTACCAGCGCATCCTTGGCCGGGTTAAGACCCGCTTCCAAAGCGTAGTTGGTGTTGATCATGTCCAGGTCGACCTGATCCAGCACACGCGGCAGCATGGCCGACTCCAGCTCCTTGAACTGGAAGTTCTTCGGATTCTTGGCGATGTCCTTGGGCGTCGCCAGGGCGTTTTTCGGGTCCTTGAGCTCGATCAGGCCAGCCTTCTGCAGCAGGATCAGGGCGCGACCACTGTTGCTGCCTTCGTTGGGAATGGCGATGGTCGCGCCGTCCTTGAGTTCGGCCAGGCTTTTGACTTTCTTCGAGTAGCCACCAAACGGTTCCACATGTACGCCGATCACGGTCACCAGATCGGTGCCTTTGCCTTCGTTGAAGCTCTTGAGGTACGGCAGGGTCTGAAAGTAGTTGGCGTCCAGGTGCTTCTGATCAACCTGTACGTTGGGTTGAACGTAGTCGGTGAACACCTTGATTTGCAGGTCCACGCCTTCTTTGGCCAAGGCCGGCTTGATCAGCTCAAGAATTTCAGCGTGGGGCACCGGGGTGGCCGCCACGACCAGTTTCTCCGCCGCCTGGGCCAGACCCGAAGTCAGGGCTGCTGCCAATGCGGTGAATAACAGAACCTTTTTCATGCAGTGTCCTTATCGAAGATCACCGTCGTCATGGACCACGGTCAAAATAGGGAAGTGCCAGCGAAGTGCTATCGCTGGCGTGAGGTGGACGATACCGTTATTTTTTATTCCCTAACAATATCTTTTATTAAGACAGTTAGACCGATAACTCATATAGGAGAGAAAGGTGCACCTGCCCGTCCTCATGCAAATCGGATGTCCGAGCCTCGTTCCCTGACGTCGCCATAGATGTCGTCGAACGCCTGGCCGCTCCTGTCCTTACTTGACCATGGGTCCTCCTGCTGGAAAAACCCTTTGGCCTTTTCGATGTACCGGTCTCTATCGATCGTATACTTGACGCCGTCAACCGGATACTTGACATAGCCGACCACATCCTTGGCTGTCAGTACATTTCTCAGCTCTGATTGAAGTGCGATGAGGTTGCGCTGCCCGCCGCCACGAATCAAAGGGCTCGCGGCCCTGGCATGTGCTCCGACGCGTGTGGCGCGCAAGGCATTTTGGCGACTCACTGTCACGACGTCACCGAGCGAATCGACGGTTTTGCGTAGCGCGACTGAGGTGCCTTTACCTAGCACTTTGCCCGCCAAGGAAGCCCCGCCGGACGCAACCCCCAAGGCAATGCTGGCGTAACTCAGGATCTGAGTGGCCACGGCGTCCGGAGCCGTTTCCTCCAACACCATCGATGCAATGGATACCGCACCTGACACCACCTCCAGCGTCAACGCCGTCGCGGCCGAAAACGACATCCCGACCAAGGGCGCGGATGCGCCAAGGGTCGCGATGGTCAATGCGACGGAAGCCACGGCGAAAGCAGCAGTAAGACCTATCTTGACCCAACTCCAGACAGAAACATGGCCGGTCGGATCGCTGAGATTGATCGGGTCCCCGAGGCAGTAGGCATAAGGATTGAGGCCGCCGCCATCGAAAGGGCTCCAACTGTCGGGCCGGTGGAATCGCATGAGTACCGGATCGTAGGCCCGATAGCCGTTGCCGAGCAGGTAACAACCGGTCGCGGGGTCAAGCGGTTGGCCGCTAAAACCGAACAGGCTGACCAATCCATCCGACACCGGGCGATGCCCATAGGGCGAATAGGCATGCCTGGTATTGTCGCCGCCAGAGAGTGCCTGCAAGACATTGCCATAGGCATCGGTGCTCAAGAGTGCCGTCTGCGGACCTTGTAGCAACGCCAACAACTGCTGCCCCTCGCGCACGACACTGCGGCTCTCATCACCTGTAACCTCGCCGCACAACTGCTCTTCACGGTAGAAACGCCGACACGGCTTTTCATTCATCAACTCAAAGGCATGGAGCCGGTCCGAGGCATCATATCGATAGCAGGCCAACGTCGACCTCGAGTCTGTCGACGTCACGTTTTCCAGGCGACCCAACTCGTCGTAAAAAAGCCTGCGCCCTTGTGAATCACTGAGCATATTGCCGTCGACGTCGTAATTGAAGGTCGAATTGGCAGACACGTAATCGGGATGACTGTGGGTGACAGCACTCAGTTGGGTTTTGTCAGTCAGGTCATATCGATAGTTTGCAATGTTTTCGCCGCCTGCGAAGCGTGTCACCACCTGACAAATGTTGTCGAGATAGTCGTAGGTGTAGTCCTGGGAAACGATGACTTTGCCCTGGGTATCCACGGGTGCCTGCTTGCCCTCACAGGTGTAACGCGTCAAGCGACCCCGTAAGTCATAGGTGAACGACTCAAGACGCAGAACTTCATTGTTGGATTTGAGCGTGCGCCGACTGAGCTTATCGCCAGGGCCGAACGACTGCGCCACCTCGATGGCGTCATTTCCCTGCGAGCCGGAGCGTCGAAGAATCTCGCGACCAAACTCGTCGTACGCCAGATCGGTAACCATCGAAATACCCGTTTGAGAGTCGGTGACGGCAATACAACTGACCTGCCCTTGAGAGTCGTACGAGTAGGTGACAGCGATTGGGCCTTGAGTGATTCCCGACAACCGTCCCGTCTCGTCATAGAGGCAGGTGCGGTTCGTGCCGTTGACATCCGTATGACCGATCGGCTTTCCCATCAAGGAATAGGTTTGCAAACTATCGAACCGGTCGAGTGCGGTTACCCATGACTCCCGGCTGAGCCGACCGGAAGCAAAATACTCCAAGCGTCGCTGAACCAGCGAGTTGGCCGACTCCTGGAGCAGGCCGGTGTTCGGATCAAAACGGTGCCTGGTCAAAACCGACGCCTGGCTGCCTGAACGCTCGGTGACGCAATCACCCAACAGGGGATCAAGGGTGAACCGCAGGACTTTGCCGGCCGGTGTGATCTTCTGCGAAGCGCTCCTGCCGGAACCTTCATAAACCATCCGTTCCGTGCGCCCCCCTGACTGGTTGCCAGTGATACGCATCAGTCCATCGTAGGTGCGACTGCCCACTACATAGTCATTTGCGCTGATTTGCGTGGGGTAGTCACCCTGGCTCTGTGCCGCGTAGCTTTTTCCGATCACGGTGCCGTCGGGTAAAATCGTACTCAGCACGCGACCGGCCAAGTCGTATGTGTAGCAGGTAACCGCCCCATCGGAAGCCGTTTGCCTGATACACCGTCCCAGACCATCGTATTCGTAGGCGGTTACCTCTCGCACAGCGCCTGACAGGTCCACACGTTCGACGCGCGACGGTTTCTCCAAGGCATTAATGAATGTACGAGTCTTGCCGCCGCCCTCCACCCACTCGGTACGGGTGCGTGCTACAGGATCAATCTCATCATGAACGGTCATTTGCCCACGGCGAATGGTCCGGTTCTGGTGCCCCCACTGATCGTACTCATACAGGCTCTCCAGTGTTTTCGGCTTGCCGTTGAACCAATCAGTGTGTTTATCCGACTGCAGGCGACCGAGCCCGTCGTATTGGGCCTCATGGATCACGCGCATGGGCGCGCCGGGTTCATCGACGTCCTGTTTCTCGACCCTTATGGTGCGACCAAGTCCGTCGCTGTGGGTAGCTGTCAGGCCGCCACGGGCATCCTTGACGGTGACGGTGACAAACCGATCGCTGGACGTGGCTGCCCGATAGGTGAATTGACGGGACGCTGAGCTGTCAGTGTCGGGCATCACCGTTTCGCGGGTCAGTTGCCCCAGAGAATCGTATTCCATGCTGACGGTACTACCGCCAGATTCACAGATTTTGATCAGCCAGCCGCATTCGTCATGCCATTCCTGCCGCCGATGGCTCAGGCCCTGAGCGCTAAAGGTCAGATCGGTGCGAACGTTATCGTTTTCACGCTGGTATGCATAACGGTGTTCACTGCGCACGCCGCCTACGGTTTCAACCTTGCTTTGCAGCCGTCCATGAAAGAAATCCTTGCTGTTGTTGACGTACCGTAACCGACAATTCACCCGTGGCTCGCTGACGCCGTCTTCGTACAGTGTTTCGCTGGCGAGCCGGATACAGCCGCCATCACCGGGACGCAGCGAGGGCAGTTGCGTATAGGTGTACCGAACCACCGTCGTCGGCGCGGTGGCGAAATCAGGGGAGGCGATGATCGCCTTCTGCTTGAGAAAACAAGGCACGCCTATGGGGCTGGCAGGACAATCCGCACTCTCTTGTGCCGGGAAATACTCATAGACCTCACGCGCCCCGCACGGGCTGGTTTTTTCCAGCAGGTTCCCATGTTCATCATAAGAAGTGCGGGTAACCTCACTTCTGGTACGACTGCGACCCGCCCTCTGCGCCACACGGGAGTCAAAAAAACTGTCACGCACAACGCGCTGCATCTGGAACTGTGGGGGCTGATCACTGAAAGCCAGATTGGGTTCAGCGTAATATTCGATTTCCCGCAGGTGCATCATGCTGCCGCTGATGGTCCTTTGCGAAATCATCGAATGAAAGCGATTGTAGGTGCGAATGATTCGAGAAGCCTCACGTCCACCACTGGTGCCGGGAACCATCTGAATTTGAGTACTGGAGTATTCATAGTTGCGCCGCACGTCATAAAGCACATCACGTTCAGCGGACCAACGAAACCCTGAACCATACCCAAGGAAGTTGCTGCTGGAATACTCGTAAACGTTAGTAATCGTCGGCTGCCCGCCGCCAGGAGACATAACCGACTGGCTGACCACGGGCAAGTAGGTTGCCGGCGCCCCAGTGGGGAGCTTATGGCCGTCAGCTAGGTAGGTAAGTCTTTCCTGAGCACCGTTTGGCTGACGAACTTCGTTCATTACCAAATAACCATGACTTCGCACATAACCAAAGGACCAGACCGATGCACTATTTTGTGCGGTGACCCGCCTGATTCGTTCGAGCACTCCGCTCTCCAGGGTAAACAGGTACTGGAGCCTCTTGGCAGGAATATCCGGCCACACGGTAATCGTCGGTGGCGTCGGTCTGTTCTGGGCGTAGTCGATATGCATGACGCGGCGACGCTGATGATAGACGGCCACCAGCTGTCGTCGTCCGGATAAAAGACAATATTCATAACGTGTTTCCTTGCCATCGGGGCAATACTCACGCGCCAGCAGCCACTCGTTATAAGCCGTACTCGGACGTGACAGAATTTCGGCCCGGCCATCGATATGCTCAATAACAAGTTCGTCACCTTGCACCGTGACCCTCAAGTTATCGAGTTTCTTATCCTGGAAAGCAACCTGACTTCCACTCATGAAAAGTTGATAAGTCTCACCGTTTGTCAGCGTCAATTTCCGGCGGCGCTGATCGTAGCTGCAGGTGCGAAGGGACCACCCGATTCCTAGACCAAGATTCTGATCATTAAAGGAATCGTATGAAAGGGTCATTGAGACCTTCGCCCCCCCGGTTGCGTTATCCGGCGCCGCGTCCAACGCCACGCTGCAACTGTAGCTCCCCGTACGGGGATCCACGCCCGAGCGGACGAAACTGTCAAACTTGAAGGCCGCCGAAGTTAATTGCCCGGCGGCAGAAGACGAGAGAGTCATGGGATTCTTCCTTGAAAAAGTTGTTTTTGTTTTTATCAATAAATCCGAACCGCCAGCGGGCTTTCGGTGAGTTCCAAGTGCAACTGATGGAGATTTCCATACATATCGCGCAATTCGAAAGAGGTTCTCGCCACAGGGTCTCGGACCCACACGCGCCCACCGTGTTTCCCATAGGCGAGCACCCATGCAACACGCCAGTTTTCGCTCCGGTCCCTTCCCAGCGCATCCGGCAGATCCCAATACACCGGCATTCCCGTTCGTATGGATCGTCCATTCCCATACCCGGCAACGTAGTAACCTGTATATCGGCTGTCCGCGCTTCCTATCCGAAGATGAGCCCCCATACTGAAATCCGTTACGAACTCCATTCGCTGCTGATCAATTATCAGCTCCAGATTGAAAATCTCGACCTTCTCGATATCTCCGTGGCTGGTATAGGGGGCCGACGTGCGACGAACCGAATACTGCTCAGGTCGATAAGTGGCCGGAGCGAGTGGAACCAATGCAAGAGCGCCAAAATCTTTCTGCCTATCGGACTGAAACGGTTCGCCGTCTGCTCGCGCTATACGTAGCTGCAAGTCAATCGGCCTGTCGGAGCTGGACGTGACATAAAAATCCTTTGTGTAGACAAACTCCCCCGACGGCACCGGCCCTTGGACAGGACCATTAGGAGGCAGTTGGCGAAAACGGCTGTCTTGCTGTTCAGTGTATTTCCAGACACCGACGTCACCCCGATGCCTGTCTTTAGTTAACGCCGCCCCGGTGATGCCATCAATCAACACAATAGAATCAAATTCAGACTGAGTCAGAGGGAGGCTGTATCCCCACCAGTCCGTCACCTCGATGAATACTTTGACCAGCAATTGTTGATAGCCGTTTCGGTATAGTTGATTACCCCCCGTTACGGAAACAATTCCAAAATGTTTTAAATCCGTCCATGTCGATTCGTGTGCCATGACAGGCTTGTTATTTTTGTCGTTCATTTTCTAATACTCGGTATTTATTAATTGAATTGTGACCGTCTTCCTGTTCGGTTGATCACCTTGCTTTTGCCATTCAATTAATGACAATTACCGAGTTAGCAATCAAGCTCGAAAGCCACACAAATTATTTGCAGGAACAACTTACAATTTTATGAAAAACCGCGTACCTCACGAACACGCTTAATATTCACATAACAAAAACCCCAACAACATAAAGATCATCGGGGTTAATTAATCTGGCAAGATTGATGTACGAATCAGAGGCCAGCGAACCACTGCTTTAATTGTTCAAGTTGCTGACGCTTACCCTGCCCGACCAACGTTAGCGCCAGGTGCTTGATTAACTCCGAAGGTTCCGTGGGATGTGGCAAGTTGAGATGCTCTGGCAATATGTAATCGCCATTACTTACCAGCAATGCGAAATGAATGACGTTTTCCAATTCGCGGGTGTTGCCCGGCCAGTTGTGCCGCTCCAGCGCGTGCTGCGCCATTTCGCTGATCAGAGGCACGCTCAGACCGAGGCGCTGGCTGTAGATGCCCAGAAAATATTCAGCCAGGGGCAGAATATCGCCCACCCGCTCGTGCAGCGCCGGCAGCTCGAGTTGACCTTCGCGAAGGTAGTGATAGAGCCGTTCGTGAAACTTTCCAACGGCCACCGCTTGCGCCAGATCAATGCTGGTGGCCGCGACCAGGCGCACATCCACGGGGCTGGGCTGGTGGGCGCCGACACGGGTGACCTCGTGGTTTTCCAGGGCCGCCAGCAATTTGATCTGGATCGGCAGGGGTAAATCGCCGATCTCATCCAGATAAAGGGTGCCGCCATTGGCCGAGCCGAACCAGCCGGCCCGGCTACTGGCCGAGCCGCTGTGGCTGCCGACGGCATAACCGAACAATTCTGCTTCGGCGTAAGTCGGGCTGATAGCCGCGCAATTGACCGAAACGAACAACCCGCCGCGAGCGCTTTCACGATGCAGGTAACGGGCAAGCAACTCCTTGCCGGTACCGGTTTGGCCGCGGATCAGTACCGCGATCGAGCGCGGCGCCAGTTGCTCCAATGCGTCGCGCAGTTGCTGCGAACGCGGGTCGACGAACACCAACGCCTTGGCGCGGATGCTCAGGGGGCTTTTTTGTGCGTCGGGAAACGTCAGCAGTGGCTGACCCAAGGTTTCATGCAAGCTCATGGCAGACTCCCGGCCCAACCGCCGGGAGACGGGAGGGCAAAAAACTCAGGCGCGACGCAGGGCGTGACGCTCCAGGCGGTTTTGCAAACGATAGAGATAGGCGAAGCCCTGCTCCCAACGCTGATGGCCAGACTTCACATTGATATGCCCGGCCCCGGCCAGAATCCCGGCGTCGGCGCCCCAGTGGCTCGCCAGCTCAAGCGCGCGCTCAACGCTTACGGCTGGGTCATTGTCGGAACTGACCACCTGGCTTGGGAACGGCAGCAGATCAGTGGGAATCGGCGCAAAATTGCGCAACGCAGGCGCGCAGGCCGGCCGTTCGACATCCGCCGGCGCCACCAGTAACGCTCCGCGAACCCGCCGCAGAAACTGCATCGGCGCACTGGCCGCCCAGTGGGCAACCGTGATGCAACCCAGGCTATGGGCAATGAGGATCACCGGCCTGCTGTCGGCGGCAATGGCTTGGGTCAGCGCCGCAACCCAGTCTTCACGCCGAGGGGTCAACCAGTCGGCCTGTTCGACCCGGGCGCTATTGGGCAGGCTGTTCTGCCAATGGGTTTGCCAGTGGTTTAGCGGCGATCCTTGCCAGCCCGGCACAACCAGGTAGCGAATCGATTCGTTGTGCATGGGTACTCTCCCGCGTGTCTGTTGCAGGCGAGTATAGGGAGGCGGGCTATATTGCTTAAGGAATAAGAAGCTATTTATTAATAATCATAAGGAATAAACACCTTTCTCTGTGGGAGCGGGCTTGCTCGCGAAAGCACTGGGCCAGTTGTCGGTGATGCTGGCTGATACGACGCATTCGCGAGCAAGCCCGCCGCTCCCACAGGTTCTGCTTACGTGTCACTCATCGCGGCCCTTGCGCAGCAACACATTCAACTGGTCCACCACTTCCGCCCAGTCCGCATCCTCGAGGATTTCTTCACGCAGTAACTGCTGCTGGCTTGTGCTCCAGAAAAACGCGTCAGCCAAGTGCAGTTCAGGCTTGAGGGGCGAATGGGTCGTGATGAATTTTTCGATCTCAACAGGGTCGTCAGACAGGCCCAATTGTTTGAACAGCGCGGGCAGGCTGTGGATCGGGGATTCCATGCGGGACTCCTGAGCATTGGGCAGATGGCTGGGTTCTTCCCCGCAGTCTAGTCCTTTGATGACCGTTCAGACTGATCAAAATTCAATCAACCGTTGACTCGACTAGACTCTGGGTAACGTCACGACGAATGCGTTGTGGAGGTCCCGTGAACATTCACTGCTTTACGGTCGCGCTGCTGGCCATGAGCGGGCCGGCATTGGCGGCCGATGGACTCGCGCTACTGGCGGCCAATCCCTTGGGTTTCTGGCTGATTGCAGTGGGCGTGGCCTTGCTGATCGCCGAGGCTGCCTTGCCCAACTACGGAGTCGCCGGGTTGGGCGGCATCATTCTGTGCGTCATTGGCGCGGTTATCCTGACCAACGCCGATGTACCGGTCCCCCTGATGATCGCTCTGGGCCTGATCAGCGGCTTTTTGCTGATCGTCCTGCTGATCCGCGCGTTGAAAACCCGACCGCGCAAACCCGTCAGCGGCGATGCCGCGCTGTTGGGCAGTGTCACGGCGGTGACAGCGTTACAGACCGGCAATAATCATCATGGCTGGATCCAGCTGGAAGGCGAACGCTGGCAGGTAGCAAGCGCGACGCCGCTGCGGCCAGGCCAGGCTGTGCGGGTCATCGCACGCAAGGGTTTGCTACTGGAAGTGGCCGCCGCTGATTCCCAAGGAGGCTGAGATGGGTATGCAAATCGGTTTTACGATGCTGTTGTTGCTGTTGATAGCACTGGCGGCTTCAACGTTCCGGATCCTGCGCGAATACGAACGCGGGGTGGTTTTTCAGCTTGGCCGGTTCTGGCAGGTCAAAGGACCGGGGCTGATCCTGCTGATTCCCGTGGTGCAGCAGATGATCCGCGTCGACTTGCGCACCATTGTCCTCGACGTACCGTCGCAGGACGTGATCACTCGCGACAACGTCTCGGTGAAGGTCAACGCGGTGCTGTACTTTCGCGTGCTCGACCCGCAGAAAGCAATCATCCAGGTCGAAAACTTTCTCATGGCGACCAGCCAACTGGCCCAGACCACATTGCGCGCCGTTCTCGGCAAACATGACCTGGACCAGTTGCTGGCCGAGCGCGAGCAATTGAACAGCGACATCCAGCAAGTGCTGGACGCCCAGACCGACGCCTGGGGTATCAAAGTGGCCAACGTGGAAATCAAGCACGTGGACCTCAATGAATCGATGATCCGCGCCATCGCCCGACAGGCCGAAGCCGAGCGGGAACGACGGGCCAAGGTGATCCACGCTGAGGGCGAGCTGCAAGCCTCGGAAAAACTCATGCAAGCCGCCGAAATGCTTGGTCGCCAGCCAGGCGCCATGCAACTGCGCTACATGCAGACGCTGGGCTCCATTGCCGGCGACAAAACCTCCACCATCGTTTTTCCGCTGCCGATCGAGTTGCTCAAGGGGATGGCGGAGTTGTCGCCCAACAAGTCTTGATCCGTTGCGCAGGGCATGGAGTCCCAGGCGAAAGATCAAACGATCGTCCGAACGCGGCCCGAGCCTTGGGTAGCTCCTACACCCACTTCTGTAGGAGCTGCCGAAGGCTCGGGCCGCGTTCGGACGATCCTTTGATCTTTTCCCCCGCCAAACCCTCGGACATTTCCTTCAATACGCAGCGTTGTTCATGAACTAGGCAGCGCTTTCGAGCGGCGATAACCTTTGTTCGTCACCAGAAAACGGTGACACGGACGTGCAAGTCCGGTACATATCGGCGCGCAACTACCACGTCAAACGGCTCATGCTCGTATTGGCGCGTTTATGGCGGCTGCGCGCGGGAGACTCTCGAGGTCTGCCGGGGTCCGATATGCCCGGTCTTGCACACCCGCGCACAGCTGCCACCTCTTTCGGTGCAACGAAAGGTGTCAGTTTCCATTCAATTACATATCGGGTAATTATTTATGTACAAGGTCACTCCAAACCCACCGCAAAACGGCCACAAATCCCGCGTCGAAGCGCAAGAAGAAAAAAGCTCGAAGACGCCGCCACCCGCGCCCTCGATTACTACCTCAAACCCCAACCTTCCTCACCGCCCGAACCCGACAAACACCAGCTTTTCATCGTCTCCCCTCACATCGACACCGAAACCCTGCTGGCCAACGCCTCCGAAGACCTGCTCTCCATCAGCACCATCGCCGCCGACCTGGCCGATGATGTCGATGACTCACGCCGCTGCGTAGCCCTGGCGATCAGCCGCATGGCCGATGGGGTTCAGTTGTTGGTTGAGCGAGCGTTGGATCATTTGGAAACGAAGGAGATGGCGGCGCCTGGGGCCAAGGGGTAGCGCTTTGCTTTGATGCAAGCTGTGCCGACGCCTTCGCGAGCAAGCCCGCTCCCACAATTGGATCGAGGTACGGCCGGAGAGACAGGTCGGCTATCAGGCCGCCTCGCGAGCAAGCTTTGCTCCCACAGGTTCTGCTCAAACAGGTCGGATGGGTGTACACCCGCTAAAGCCAGGCCGGCTGTCAGGCCGCCTCGCGGTGGATGTTGATCTTGGGGCCCCGTTAACCACGCTGGCCGAACGCAGGTATTGCGCAGTGGGCATCCCGGCATGGATGCCGGGATAGCCGCGCTGGGCCATGGATGGCCCTTCGCGGCGGGCCCACGGAGCAATGCCTGCGTTCGGGCATGCCGAGCCTAGGCGAGGCACCAAGTGGTGGGGCAAGACCTTTTGGTTACTTTTGGGGCGTTTGCCAAAAGTGACCCGCCGTAAGGGCGGAACCCTAAGCCGCCGTTACCGCAGCAACGGATATGTACCCAGTCAACCAAATCCTGGCCGGCTATCAGGCCGCCACGTTTCGAGCGCCTCATAGGCCCCCTGCGCCCAATGCATCACCTGATCACGCAGCGTTGATGAAGCCTCCCGACGCTTGTCCTCGCTGTCACCAGCAAACGCCTGCCCCGGCTGCTTGGCATGCTGCCCCGCCATGGCAAACACTTGGCGGCGCTGGGCGTCATCGAGTCCGAAAAACACTGCCAGCCGCCCTGCCATCGCATCAGGCAACTCAGCGTAATTAACCGCCAGCCCGGCAAACTCATGGCAGCGCTCCAACCCCACCCGCAACAATCGGCCCAGTCGGCGTGCGATGAAATCTTCCTGACCGCTGAAGGGCAATCCGTCGTCCAGCACGCTCGTCCCGATCATCCCCGGCACCATGTGCATGCCGGGACGACGCAAATGGGAAACGGCGATTTCCAAAGGGTCGCGGTACACGAACAACCAAGGCGTATCGGGAAAACATTCGCGCAGCAGCGCCAGCTCACCGATGTTCCAGGCGTCGAGCTTGATCACCAGCCGCTGTTCCACACCGCGGCGGCGCTGCCCATAGGCCGACATCAGCCCCCTGAGTGCCATGCACCGGTCAGCGTGCGCCATATCACTGCGCAGCAGAGTATCCAGAGGCGGCGGTTCTGAAATGACGATGTGGTCGTCCAGTTGCGCCAGCATCTGGCTGATCAATGTCGAGCCACAGCGGGAGGCATGGAAGATGAATGCACTTGGAAGCAGACCTGGGCTTTGTTGCTTCCACTGATCCAGAGCGCCCAAGGGTGTCTGGCGACGGAACGCCTGATTGAAGGGCAACCGCAGGGCCTGCTCCACCGCGTCGCTGAAGAACGGTTGCGACAATCGCGCCTCACCGAACCAGCACCAGTCAACCCGCCACTGCCCCGTCGCTTGCCACACGCGGATCGGCAACCAGCCATCCAGGCTCAGGCCTTCCACTGGTCACTCCACTGCCGGCGACCGTTGCGCATGGCCGCTTGCAATTGCTCGCGGGTAACGTGCAAATCCCGTTCGGCGGCCATCGCGATTGCACACTCAATGAAAGCGTCCACGTCATGCAGGCTCTGCAGGGTCCGGGCGAGTTGAGGGTCGCTTTCAACGAGTTGCTCAAAACACACCAGATCACTTCGCTCAGCCCCGATTGCCGGTGTGCTGAGCAGGCCTGCAGCAACCTGCCTTTGCAACCATGGGCTGGGGCGGCAATCGAGCACCAGATGAATCCGCGGCTGACTGCTGCGGTTATCGACGCGATGAGGCAGCGACAGGTCGAGAAACCAACATTCTCCCGCCGTCATCGGAATGCGTTGCCCATCCAGCCAGAAATCCACGCCAGGCGGGCTGAGCAGCGGCACATGCAGGCGCAGATCGGCGTCCGCTCCACCCAAGTCATAATCGCGATGCTCGTGGATACACCCGCCGGGGCCGAGTCGCAGCAGCCGTGCCGAGACAATCTCCAGCGGCCAGTCGCGCAACGCTTCGTGCCAACGGTCATCGTCTGACCAGGGCGCGCGGCGCACGGGCTGACCGCGCCCGCAAGACAACGGGGTCAAGGCATCGACCGCCGAAATCAGCGCCACGCCACTCCAGTCGCCGCTGTAATAGGCGCTGTTGAAATGACCTTGCCAACGATCGTCTTCAACGGCTGCCAATGCCTGCAACAGCAAGGGCAGGTTCACCGTTACCGGCAGCCGGGAAAACGCCGGGCGCACCATGCTGGCGGCCTGTTATGGGGTCACCGCTGCCGTCGGCGCCGCGATATCGCCCTGGGCCCACGCCGCTTCGCGGTTGGCCAGCGCCGTGGCGATGGACTGCACTTGGGTCGATTGCACTTCATCGGGCAACGGGTCAAGGCCAGCGCTGGCAAAGATCTGGCCGTAGGCGTTGCGCAGGTCGGCATAGGCCAGATCCCGCCGCAAATCCGCCTGCAGCGTGTTGAGTTCGCCCTGGATCAGGTCCAGCTCGCCCAAGCCGGCGGCCTGATAGCGGTTGCGCAGTTGACCAACGATCTGCCCATCGATATCCGATAACTGCTGGCTGGTCTTGAACTGGCGCAGCGCCTCGCGGTAATTGGCATTGGCCACGTACAGCTGCGCCAGCACGGCAATCGACATGGCCTGACGCCGCGCCGCCGCCACCTCTTCACCGGCCTTGGCGACGTTGATGGCCGCCGGGGCGGAGATTACGTTGAACAGGTTCCAGGTGACTTTCACGCCATAGTCAGCCCAGCCCTGCTCCACCAGGAACGAGTTGCTGTCGTAATGCCCGCCAGCGGAAAACTCCAGCCCCGGCAACAGGCGCAGCATGGCCTTGCGGGTTTCGGCAGCGGTGATGCGCGTCTGGTAGTCCTGCTCGCGCAGTTCCGGACGGCTGGTCAGGGCTTCCTGTTCAAGGCGCGCGAGGTCGACCTTGAGTTCCGGGATCACGTATTCATCCTGAGTGGCCAAGGTCAGCTCAGTGCCCAGGGGCAGGTTGATCAGCGTCGCCAGCTCCGTCTTGGCCAGGGACAACGCCCGTCGCTGCTCTTCGAGCTGGCGGGTGGCCTGGATCAGCGAACGCTGGTAACCCAAAGCCTGCACCGGGTCGCCAATGCGTTGCTCGCTCATGCTCTGACTGTTGCCGCGGGCCGTATCGACCCGGACCATCAGACTGTCGATCTGCTTGAGCAGGCGCTCGGCGGCCATGGCTCGCCAGTAAGCCGAACGCACATCCTGGACGATCGTGTTGATGACCTTGCGCCGACGCTCCTGCACGATCAGCCGCTGGTCCCCGGCCTGCTTGGCACTGATGTAGCTCACGCCGAAATCGAGCACGTTCCAGACCATGGTCAGGTCGGCCACTTCGCGATCGCGGTCCTGGGAGGTCGACGGTTCCAGGGACTGGGTACCGGTTTCCACGCTCTGGCTGCTGGAAGCGCTGACGTTATTGCGGCCCACATAGCCGGCGTCCAGGGCCATGCGTGGCAGCATGTCGAAACTGGCCAGGTCCAGCTGACGCTTGGCCAGGGCTTCCTCCATGATCTTCAAGCGGCCTTCAAGGTTGTACTTCACCGCACGGGCCATGGCCTGGTGCAGGGTCAGCGGCCCGCTGAGGGGCTCCTGATCCTTGTACATATTCTGCAGATCGGTCCGGGCGCGCTGTTCGCTGACGCTACGCTCGATCGGATCGCTGGTGACCGCACATCCACTGACCGTCAACGCCAGCACACTCATTGCGAATAACTTCTGACTTCTATTCATTCCCTGGATTGCCCCTGGCTGCCCCAATTTTTTTAGTTGTTCAGGCCTGCGCCTGGCTGATGCCGACCTGTTGCAATGCCATTGCCAGGCTGTCGACCTGACGTTGTTCAGTGTCTTTAAGTTGTTGCAGTTGCTGACCCAGGGTCGGTGCGCCGAAAACCCCGCGTACCCCTTGGGACACATCACCGCCCTGCATCGACTGACTGCCGAAGGCGTCCAGCGATTCACCATCGGAACCGGCATCCTGGCTGAACAGACCGGCGATCGTGCTACTGCCAAACACCCCGCCATCACCGCCACCAAACCCCAGGAAGCCTTGGCCGGAGCCATCGCCCGCAGCGTCGGTACTGAATACCTGGGCGATAAAGCTCGGCGCCAATGCACCACGGTTGATGAAGATGTCGCCAATCGGCCGAATGCCGCCGCCCACGTCCCGTTGCTCAAACAGGGGTGGAAAGCCCAGCGGCGAGCCAAGGTCACCAGTCGGCGGCGTGAAGATGATCGGCTGCAACGGCACCTCGGATGGCGGCACGACCGTGACAGGATCCGACGTCAGGAACTCGGGCGGTGGCTTCACATCGTTGGCCACCACGGTGTCAATGGCGTAATTGTTGGACACCGCCACGCTTGCTCCGGCGTTGCCCGTCAGGTCGCTGACGTTACTGGTGTCCAGGGCAATGAAGTTGCTCGGGTCGGTGAGGTTCACCGTTGGCGTGAACGTTGCCGTCCAGGTCCTGCCGCCGTCGCTGGTGGTCAGGTTGGTGAGCTCACCGTTGGTGACGCTCAGGTCCGACAGATCGAAATCAGTCACCGCTTCGCTGAAGGTGAACGTCACCTGGGTCGTCTCGCCCACCGTCAGGTTCGGGTCGGCGACCACGATGGTTGCCGTCGGCCGGGTGGCATCGAGTGCGTAGTTGCTGGAAATGGCGATGCCCACGCCGGCGTTGCCGGCCAGGTCCTGCACATTGCTGGCGTCGAGCAGGATCAGGTTGGTGGCATCGTTGACGCCCGCGGTAGGCGTCAGGGTCGCCGTCCAGGTCAGGCCACCGTCACTGCTGGCGAGATTGGACAGCACACCATTGGCAACGCTGAGGTCCGAGAGGTCGAAGCCGGCCACCGCCTCGGTGAAGGTAATGGTCACGGTGGTGCTTTGGCCGATACCCAGCGTAGTGTCGCCCAGCACGATGGTGGCGCCCGGGCGTACCGTGTCGACCGCATAATTGTTGGAGTTCACCACGCCAACACCGTTGTTGCCCGAAACGTTGACCACGCCGCTGGTGTCCAGGCTGATCAGGTTGCTGGTGTCGCTGATGTTGCTGGCCGGGGTGAAGGTGGCTGTCCAGGTCACGCCGCCATCGGTGGACGAGACGTTACTCAGTGTGCCATTGCTCACGCTCAGGTCGGCATTGTCGAACCCGCTGACCGCTTCCGAGAAGGTGATCGTCACCAGCGAGGTTTCCCCCACACTGAGTGCGTTATCAGCCACCACGACGGTGGCGGTTGGCACCCGCGTCTCGACCGCGTAGTTGGCCGAGTTGGTGGTGCCTGTCCCGGTGTTGCCCGCCGCGTCGCTCACGCCGGTATTGTCCAGGACGATCAGGTTGCTGGCGTCGGTCACGCCCAGGTCCGGCGTGAAAGTGGCCGTCCAGGTCAAGCCGCCGTCGCTGCTGCTCACGGCGCTCAATGTGCCATTTGCCACGCTCAGGTCGGCGTTGCTGAAGCCGGTGACTTCCTCGCTGAAGGTGATGGTCACTTGAGCCGTTTCGCCCGGTCTCAACGCAGCGTCACTCAGCACAATGGTGGCGGTCGGACGCTGGCTGTCGATGCTGTAGTTATTGGAGTCGGTACCACCGACGTTGGTGTTGCCGGCCAGGTCAATGATGCCACCACTGTTGAGCGAGATGACGTTGCTGGTGTCCGTGACGCCAGCGGTCGGTGTGAAGGTCGCGGTCCAGGTGATGCCGCCGTCGCTGCTGCTCAGGCCGGAGATCACGCCGTTGGCAACCGTCAGGTCGGCACTGGTGAACGCCGTCACCGCCTCGCTGAAGGTGATGGTCACCAGGGAGGTCTCGCCTGCGGCAATAGCCGTATCGGCCACAACGATGGTCGCCGTTGGGCGCACGGTGTCGATGGCATAGTTGTTCGAATCGGTGGTGCCGACGCCGGCGTTGCCTGAGATGTTGCTGACGCCGGTATTGTCCAGGGTGATCAGGTTGCTGGTATCGGCAATACTCGCGCTCGGCGTGAACGTGCCTGTCCAGGTAACGCCACCGTCGGTACTGCTCACGTTGCTCAACGTGCCGTTGCTGACGGTCAGGTCGCTGTTGTCGAAACCGCTCACCGCCTCGTTGAAGGTGATGGTCACCTGGCTGGTTTCACCGATGCTCAAGGACGTATCGGCCACCACGATGGTCGCCGTCGGCACCTGCGTGTCGATGGCGTAGTTGGCCGAGTTGGTCGTGCCGGTTCCGCCGTTGCCCGCCGCGTCACTCACACCGGTGTTGTCCAGGATGATCAGGTTGGACATATCCCGCACGCCGAGGGTCGGGGTGAAGACCGCGGTCCAGGTCAGGCCGCCGTCGCTGCTGCTGACGGCGCTCAAGGTGCCGTTGGCAACGCTCATATCAGCGTTAGTGAAACCGGTCACCGCCTCGCTGAAGGTGATGGTCACCAACGAGGTTTCGCCAACGCTGAGGTTGGCGTCGGCCATGACAATGGTCGCCGTTGGGCGCACGGTGTCGATGGCATAGTTGTTCGAATCGGTCGCGCCAACGTTGGTGTTGCCCGCCAGGTCGACGATGCCGCCGCTATTGAGCGAAATGACGTTGCTGGTGTCGGTGACGCCAGCGCTCGGCGTGAAGGTGGCCGTCCAGGTGATGCCGCCGTCGCTGCTGCTCAGGCCGGAGATCACGCCGTTGGCAACCGTCAGGTCGGCACTGGTGAACGCCGTCACCGCCTCGCTGAAGGTGATGGTCACCAGGGAGGTCTCGCCTGCGGCAATAGCCGTATCGGCCACAACGATGGTCGCGGTGGGTCGCACCGTATCGACCACATAGTTGTTGGAGTCCGTGGTGCCGACGCCAGCGTTGCCCGCGCCGTTGATCAAGCCGGTATTGTCCAGGGTGATCACGTTGCTGGTATCGGAAATACTGGCGCTAGGCGTAAAGGTGGCCGTCCAGGTGACGCCGCCGTCGGTGCTGCTCATGCTGCTGAGCGTGCCGTTGCTGACGGTCAGGTCCGAATTGTCGAAACCGCTGACCGCCGAGTTGAAGGTCACGGTCACCAACGACGTCTCGCCGATGCTCAGCGTGCTATCGGCAATCACGATGGTAGCCGTCGGCACGTTGGTGTCGACCTGGTAGTTGTTGGAGTTGGTGGTGCCGGTGCCGGTGTTGCCCGCCCCATCGCTGACGCCGGTGTTGTTCAGGACAATGAGGTTGGACGTGTCGCTGACCCCGAGGGCCGGAGTGAAAGTGGCGGTCCAGGTGATGCCGCCATCACTGCTACTGACCGCACTCAGCGTGCCGTTGGCGATGCTCAGGTCCGAATTGTCGAAGCCCGTCACCGCTTCGGAGAAGGTGATGGTGACCAGCGACGTCTCGCCGACACTCAGCGTCGTATCGGCGACCACGATGGTGGCGGTCGGACGCTGGGTGTCGACGGCGTAGTTGTTGGAGTCGGTTGTACCGCTGCCGACGTTGCCCGCACCATCCACCACGCCCGTGTTATTGAGCGTGATCAGGTTGGTGGCATCGCTGACACCCGCGCTTGGCGTGAAGGTCGCGGTGTAGGTGATGTTGTCGCTGGTGCTCAGGCCGCTCAGGCTGCCATTGGTGACGCTCAGGTCCGCCAGGGTGAAGCCCGTCACGGGTTCGCTGAAGGTAATCGTCACCACCGATGTTTCGCCAACGGCGATGGCCGTGTCGGCGACCACGATGGTGGCGGTCGGACGTGCGGTGTCGATGGCGTAGTTGTTAGAGTCGGTGGTGCCGCTGCCAGCGTTGCCCGCCGCGTCAGCCACGCCGGTGTTATCCAGGGTGATGAGGTTGCTGGTGTCGCTGGTGCTGGCGCTTGGCGTGAGCGTGCCGGTCCAGGTAATGCCGCCGTCGCCGCTGCTCAGGCCAGTGACCGTGCCGTTGGCGACCGTCAGGACGGCGGCGGTAAAGCCTGTCACCGCTTCGTTGAAGGTGATGGTCACCAGGGACGTTTCGCCAACGCTCAGGGAGGTGTCGGCTACCACGATGCTAGCGGTTGGCCGCTGCGTGTCGACCGCGTAGTTGTTGGAGCTGGTGGTGCCACTGCCGGTGTTGCCCGCCGCATCCGCCACACCGGTATTGGCCAGGATGATCAGGTTGGTGGCGTCGCTGATGCTGGAACTCGGGGTGAGCGTCGCGGTCCAGGTGATGCCGCCGTCGCTGCTGCTCAGGCCGCTCAAGGAGCCGTTGGCAACGGTCAGGTCCGCCAGGGTGAAACCCGTGACGGCCTCGCTGAAGGTAATCGTCACCAGCGAGGTTTCGCCGATGTTCAGCGCGGTATCGGCCACCACGATGGTGGCGGTCGGGCGCTGGGTATCGATGGCGTAGTTGTTGGAGTCGGTGGTCCCGCTACCGGCGTTGCCCGCCGAGTCCGCAATGCCGGTGTTATCCAGGGTGATCAGGTTGCTGGTGTCAGTGATGCTGGCGCTCGGGGTAAGCGTAGCGGTCCAGGTAATGCCGCCGTCACTGCTGCTCAGGCCGGTGACCGTGCCATTGGCGACCGTCAGGTCGGCGGTGGTGAAACCACTCACGGCCTCGGTGAAGGTGATGGTCACCACCGAGGTTTCACCAACGCGCAGCGCGGTGTCAGCCACCACGATGGTGGCGGTCGGGCGCTGCGTGTCAACGGCGTAGTTGTTGGAATTGGTAGTCCCCACCCCAGCATTGCCATTGAGGTCCGCCACGCCAGTGTTATTCAGGACAATGAGATTGGAAGTGTCGGTAATCGCAGCGTCCGGTGTGAAGGTTGCCGTCCAGGTGATGCCGCCGTCGCTACTGCTCAGGCCGCTGAGGGTACCGTTGGCGACGGTCAGGTCGGCGGCGGTGAAACCGCTCACCGCTTCGCTGAAGGTGATGGTGACCGTCGAGGTCTCGCCAATCCTGAGGGCGGTGTCGCTCACCACGATGGACGCCGTCGGCGCCACGGTGTCGTTGACGATGTAGTTGTTCGAGTCGGTGGTGCCCACGCCGGCATTGCCGGCCAGGTCGGCCACGCCGGTATTGTTCAGGGTGATGATGTTGGTGGTGTCGGCGATATCACTGGCCGCAGTCAACGTCCCGGTCCAGGTGATGCCACCGTCGCCACTGGTCAAGGTGCCGACGCTGCCGTTCTGCACCGTCAGGTCCGCCGCGGTAAGGCCGGTCACGGCTTCGGAGAAGGTGATGGTGACCGTCGATGTACCACCGGAGTTGAGGTTGGTATTGGCCACCACGACGGTCGCGGTGGGCGGCGTTTCGTCCGGCACATAGTTGGTATTGATGGTGCCGCCGTCGCCGTAGACGTTGGCCACCGACGCCGGCGAAACACCCGCGGTGCCCGCACTCGTCCCACCCACGCCGCTGCCGCCGACGTTACCGGCCAGGGCGGCGAAGTTGGCAGCGGTGATCAGGATCGAACCTTTGTTCCAGATGGCGCCGACGCCGACACCGCCCGCACCACCCGCCTGGAGATAGCTACCGCCAGCCCCGCCACCGCCACCGCCACCGCCGGCGCCAACGTTGTTGGAAATGGTCGAGTTGCCGATGATCCGCAGGGTCGCGCCGGTATCGTTGTAGATACCACCGACCGCACCGCCACCGGCGCCACCGATGTCGTCATAGCCATCGCCACCGCCGCCACCGCCGATGGACAATCCGCCACTGACCGCCGTGCCGCCGGCCGAACCGGTGCTGTAGCCCGGATAAGCCGCACCGCCCGCGCCCCCCGTGGTGGAGCCGCCACGCCCGCCAATGTTGAAGAAACCGCCGCCCGCGCCGCCCTGTCCGGCCGTGCCGTTGGAGCCCGTGGAGTTGAGGGTATCGCCGCCCTTGCCGCCGGTACCGCCAGTGATCGCGCCACCGCCGCCACCCGCGCCACCGGCGTATTGCGGCGTCACACCGCCACCACCACCGCCACCCGAAGCGGCGTTCGCGGTGACCGTGACGTTCCTCAGGGTCAAGGTGCCGGCGTTGTAGATACCGCCGCCCTGAGACACCAGCGCATTGTCGCCGCCGTTGCCGCCGTTGCCTGCCACCATACCCCGGGTAATCACCAGGCCATCGAGGGTAGCCGTCGTGCCGGCCGTCACGTTGATGATCTGGGTGCGGTATTGTCCATCCAGGGTAACGTCGGCCACGTTGTCGTTGTCGAGGTCGCCATCGATGGTGACGTTCTTGTCGATCACCAGCACCTGGGTCAGCGCAACGGTCATGTTGGCATTGAAGGTGACGATGTCGCCGTTCTGCGCAGAGTCCAGCGCTGCGCGCAGAGAACCGATGCCGGAATTGAGGTTGTTGGTAGCGGTCCAGGTGGCCAGGCCCCATTGGTACTCGCTCATGGCATTGGCCGAGAGCACGTTGGCGCTTTCGATGTTGCCAGTGGCGATTTCCAGGTCCCAGTCGCCGCCAAGACCGGTACGATCGGTGGACGCCGCCACGTCGCGGCCGGTCAACTGCGCCAGTGAATTGACCAGGCTCAGGCCGCGATCACCTTCAGCGGTGTAGCAGCCATAGATCAGAATATCGCCACCGACGTTCATGTCCTGACCGATCTGCGCCAGCACCTCGCTGCGAGCCTCAACGTTGTCCGCCGACAGGTAGCTGTTGCCCAACCAAAGATCGCCGGCATTACCGTGGGCGATGATCTGCACCGAGCTGATGCCCTGATGGGTGTCCAGGTAATCGGCGATTTGCTGCAGGCCGTCCTTGGTGGCATCCAGTTGCACCACTTGGGTACCGGGCGCAACGCCTTCGAGCAGGCTGGCCGAATCCTTGACCCGGGAATCGACAAACACCACGGCCTTGCCCGGCACAGCGGCCTGGGTGGCATCGACCTGGCCTTGAGGCGCGTGGCTGTCTGAAGCCTGGTCAGCCGCAGGCGTCTTGGCCGCGTCTGCGCTGGGTTGGGCGTCCGCCTGTGCGGCATCGGCCACCGTAGCCGCCACCGCGCCGTCGAACAGCATTCGCGGCTCCAGGGACATGATCATTGGCGATGCCAGGGCCTGTACGCCCTCGGTTACCCGCGATTTGCCTTTGCTCCACCACATGACGTTCACCTGGACTCGAACTTTTTAAACACGCAAATGAAAAAAACCGCGAGTCAGTTGACCGCGGCGTCGGTTTTCATACGAATGACATTGGCAGCACTGGAAGAACCATCGCGCCAGAACGACAACTCGGCATACTTTTCAAACAGATCCGGTGGCAGCAGGGTCCGCCGGGCTTGCGGCGCGACCTTGGGCTTGACTTTGTGCAGGCCGGCAACGCCCAGGGCCTGGTCGAAGGCCGGTGCGTCGTAGGTCAAGTGATTGAAATCGTGTTCGAACCAAGGCTCGCCGATGAACTCGTACACCAGGCGCATCACCCGCTCCGGGGCCTGGCTCAACAGGTCGTAGTCAACGATCAGCATAGACTCGGCGTTCTCGCCGTAATACGCCTCTTTGAGCGCCGTCCAGGCAAAGCCAACCAGGCGGTTGCGCTGGGCCAGGGTTTCGCAGCGGCTGTAGACGGTGTTGCGCTCATCATCGTCATTGAACAGCTTGGTGTTTTCGAACGGGTTGGCGCGGTAAAGCCGCTCCAGGCTGTCCAGCACCCAGGCGACGTTGCGCACACAGGCGATGGTCTTGGCCTGGGGGAACAGGTCCTGCAACGCAGGCAACCGGGCGCACCACTGGCGATTTGTATCGAAGATGACAGGCTTGTCGGCCTTGTCGGCGTAGTAGGAGTCGAACAGCCCGCGCAACAGGCGACGGCGCAGGTCGGTGTCGATCACCGAGCCGAACTCACTGCCGGCGCTGCACTGCTGCAGGACGCTGCTGAACAGCGAGCCAACGGGGCTGGTCATGCCGGCATGAAAGCGCGGGTTCTGCAACAAAATGGCAGAAAGCAGGGTCGAGCCTGAGCGCGGTAAACCGGAAATAAAGTGAAACTGCGGCAATCCCTTCACCCTGTTTGTATTCCATTTGTAGCGCGAAGCGTAGCTGATGAAATAATTGCCGCCTAGTATTACTTTGATATCAGTTGCGCATTGGAGTGTAAAAAAGATGGACGGTAAAAACACCTCCGGCACCTGAATCGATTAAGCACAACGATGGATTCTTTCAGCCTTTTTCGTCCGGCAGAATGAAACAACCCCGTCTACGCTCAGCCGTGCGTGACGAGTCGCCCTACCAATAACCTGATGGATGAGGATTCTATGGAAGTATTCATCGGCACTATCCAGTCGTTCGCCTTCAACTTCGCACCCAGGGAATGGGCCCTGTGCAACGGGCAGACGCTTGCCCTTTCTCAGTACCAGGCATTGTTCTCCCTGATCGGTGTGACGTATGGAGGAAACGGCCAGACCACCTTCATGCTCCCCAACCTGCAAGGTCGCCTGCCCATGGGCATGGGCAACGGTTTGGGCCTGACGCCGCGAGTCATCGGCGAAATCTCCGGCACCGAAAACGTCACCGCGACGCAGGCTAACCTGCCTATGCACACTCACGCCCTCACAGGCATCACCGCCGCGACCACCCTGCAACTGGCAAACCCGGCCAGCAACCCGGTCAATACACCAACGGCCACCAACTCGTTTATCGGCACCTCCGGCACCGGGCCAGGGTCGGCGGCAATCTATTCCGATCAGATTGGCGCCTCCCCGGTGCCACTCCAGGGCGTGACCACTACCGTCAGCGGCACGGTTGCCCCAGCAGGGGGCAGCACGCCGATGGCGATCATGAACCCGTTCCTGGCGATCAACTTCAGCATCGCTCTTTCAGGCATCTTCCCGGCCCGAAACTGACCCACCTGCCGGAGGGTTGCAGCCCTCCGGCCTTTTGGAGCCTCGACATGCTGCAGCTGGTTCAGAGCCGTCATTTCCAACCGCTGCTGGGTCAGACCAGCAGCCTGACCCTACCCGACGGAAGTGCCCTGCCCGTACGGTTCGAAACCCTCGAGCAAGCACCTCGGGCGAAGATGCCGAGCGCTGAGCGCATGCCGTTCAGCGTGGAGTTCAACAGCCTGCAGAGCACGGACTTCGTGGACGGACTCTGTGGCCTGGAGGTGCCAGAGCTGGGAAGACTCGAAGGGGTGTTTGTGTCGCGAATCCCACCCATGGGACGCGATCCGACGGTGGGGTATTTCTATATCGCGTTTAACTGAATCCCGATAATCCCTTGTGGGAGCGAGCCTGCTCGCGATGGCGGTGGGTCAGCTTGCATCCATGTTGAATATACCGCCCTCATCGCGAGCAGGCTCGCTCCCACATTGAATAGGCCGTTCAGCTTCCTTTCGGATACCAAACCAAGCGCTCTGCCGCCGGGTTGCGCTCTTGCACTTCGAAACCCAGCGCCAGGTAGTGCCGACGGGCGTGGGGGTTGCTGGCCCAGACGACGGTCGCCACCGGGCAGCGAATTTGTTGCGCAGCTTTTTGCACCCCTTGCAGCACCGCCCGACCGTAACCCTGCCCGCGGGCCTGGGGGATGAAGGCCAGGTACAACACGCGGATCTCATTGGGGCCAAAATCGGTGCTCAAAGCGCCGATAGCAGTGCCGAGTTTTTCCACGACGTAATGCATGGCATTGGGAAAGTGCTCTCCCATGCCTTGCTCCTGCACCTGGAACTGCTGCGCGATCACCTGCTGCACCTGTTCCGGCTCGCCGTCGATCCATTGCAGATCCGGGCGCGCTGCCTGATAGAGGCTTTGCAAGAACGGGCCATCATTGACCCGCGATGGACGTACCACCAAGCCCTCTGCCGCTACTGACTCCATGTCTGCTCCTTAAAATCCGCTTTCACGCACACCCAGCGCCGCCAACCGACGCCAGGTCGCTCCCAGCACCGATTCACCGTGTCCCTGCAACACCACGACGCCACGCAGCGGTTGCGCGGGCGCAGGCGTGTCATCAACAGCACTCAAACGCACGCCATATTGCGCCTGCACCGGCTCTGCCCGTTGTTGCGAGTCACGACGCACCGCAATCGGCCCGTGGTGATCGGACGTCAACGCCTGTTGCTCGACCCAAGCCACGCCATTGGTATCGATCTCATTCAATTGCACGGCAATCGAGGCGTGCATCGGATCGTCCGCGATGAACCGCCCCGTGGCCCCGGGCTCGACCCGCCAAAGCTCAGCTTCGGTCAGGTAGCCGCGTAAGCGGGAGTCGGCCTGTACCACCCGCGCCAGCGGCTGTGTAGGTGACAACCAGCGTCCCACCGATAACTGCGACAGCAAATCGCGCACTTGTCCGGCATGGGGGGCGCGTAACAGCAGGCGCTCACGTTGAGCGGCCAGGCCTCGGTATTCAGCCACCGCTTCGGCCAGTTGCTGTTCGACGATACCGGCATCGGCGGCGGTTTCGCTGCGCCCGGCCTGACGACGCATCTGCAGCTGCTGGATCTCGATTTCCCGACGCACGATAGCCAGGCGTGAGGCCATGTCCGGAGACTCCAGCTCGATCAATACATCGCCCTGGGCCACGGTCTGGCCGTCATGCACATTGACCTGTTTGATCCGCGCCGCCACCGGCGCATGCAAGGCGCTGGCGCGACCGGCCTCAAGCATGACCGGCACCTCCACGGCGCTGCGCCAGGGCAACAGCAGCACCAACGCCAATGCCAGCAACACCAGGCCGCTGAGCAGCACTCGCGGACCATGGGCCTGCTCGCGCCGGCTCCACCACTGTCGCCATTCGTTCACGATGGGCATAAAAATGAACCACACCAATTCCACCAACATCAGGAAAATGCCCAGCACCTTGAAGAACAGGTGATAGACCGCCAGGGCAATACCGAGAAACAACGCCGCGCGCCACAGCCAGGCACCGTAGCCCCACACCAGCAGACGGCGACGCATTTTCGGCGTCCAGGGCTCCGGGGCCGCCGCGCCATAGCCGAACAAGGCTTCGCGCAGGCGCCAGCGACACAACGCAAACGCTCGCCCCTGCAGGTTATCCACTGCCCAGAAATCACTGAGCAGAAAATAACCGTCGAAGCGCATGAACGGGTTCAGGTTGATGACCAACGTGGTGATCCAGGTGGCGCTGGCCAACATGAACGCCGCCGTGCGGGCCGGTCCGTCGGGCAACAGCGACCAGGCCAACAAAGCGATGCAGGCCAGCAGCAATTCGGCCAGCACACCGCCGGCGCCGATCAGCAGCCGCGCTCGGCGATCATTGATCCGCCAGGCATCGCTGACATCGGTATAAAACATCGGCAACAGCACCATGAACGCCACGCCCATGCTTTGCACGCGGCAACCGGCGCGCTTGGCCATGAAGGCATGACCGAACTCATGGCACAACTTGGCGAAAAACAACGCCACCGCGAACGCCAGCGCGCCACCCAGACTGAACAGGTGCGGAAAAGTCGCCACGAAGCGCTGCCAGTCCCGCGACACCAGAAAAATCCCCACACCCAGGGTCAGGGGCATTCCATAACGCAGGATGGCGGGACCGAACCGCGCAAGAAACGGCCAGGCGCGGTTGAGAAAAGCATCCGGACGCCACAGCGGAATGCGAAAAAACAGATATTGATGCAGCAGGATCTGCCACAGGCTCTGGCGTTGGGCGGCGGTCTTGAACTGATAGCTGTCACGCTGTTGCGGGTCCATGGCGCTGATCAGATCGTGACCCCGCAAAAAGCCCAGCAGTTGCTCCAGCGACTCACCATTGAGCGGCAGCCCCGGCTCACGGTTCGCCGCTTGCAGCACCTGCTCCGGGTCACCAAGAGACCAGTGCCGCAGCATGCGCATTGCCGCCGCGCCGAGCTTGAAATAACGCCCGCGTACCGGATCGGCCAGCGTCCACTGCGGGGAGCCGTCCGGGTCCGGCGCCGCCGGAGACAATTGCAGGTCTGGCCGCAGGCTCGGCAGCTCCATGCTACAGGCCCACACTCTGGCGCAAGCCGGCCAGGGGTCGACGCAGCAGGTACAGCGCCAGTGGGGCGCGATCGCCGAAAATTTTCGCCGTGCCCCGCAGGCCAATGCGCGGCGCCGCGTCATCGAAACGCGCGTCCAGTCGATACGCCAGTTGCCCGGCGGCGGTGGGTTGCGCCTCGTAGGCCGAACGTTCGAGCCTGGCCAGGTGCCGCTGCAACGGATCACTGTCGAGGAACAACGCCACCTGGGCACCGGGGGCCAGGTCAATTGCATCGCCCACTGCCAGTTCAATACGCAATTCGGCCTGGTTCGGGTCGGCGATTTCCATCAACCGCTCGCCTGTCTGAACCGGCTTGCCAAGCCAACGTTCGGCATCGGCAAACACCGCAATGCCGTCCCGTTCGGCGCGCACTTCGCTGCGTTTGAGCAACTCGATGGCATAGTCGCGCTCGGCGCGTTTCTGCTCGACGCGAGCAGCCAACAGATCAATCTTGGAACTCGATTCGGCATCGGCAAACGAGCGCTGAGAGTTGGCCTTGAGCTCCGCCTCGGCCACGCCCAAAACTCGCTCGGCCACATCGGCCTGGGCCTTGAGACTGGTGCTTTCGAAGCGCAGCAGCAGGTCACCGCTCTTGACGCTCTGGTTGGGCTTGACCAGAAATTCAGCGATCACTCCGTCCAGCGGCGCCGCCACCACCTGCCCGCCCAGCGGCACCACTTCGGCCGGGGCCAATACCGACTGACGCACAGGAATCAGCAACCCCAACAGCAGCACCGCTACCAAGGCGACCTGACGCTTGCGGGTCCAGCGCAAGCGCCACGGTTTGCGTGGCTGCAGCGCCAGCCAGGCGTGACTGTAGGTGTCGCCCAGTTGCGAGAGCAGCACTTGTTCGGACGGCGACCATGGCAGGTCACGGGCCAACCATAAGCCACCGAACACCTGCCCCTGATGATCGATCAACGGCAGCCAGAACACCTGCCCCGCCGACAGACTTCGCCAGTCCGCCTGAATGGAGTCGCTCACCCCATCAGCGGCAATTACCCGGGCCTGGTTCAGCACCCCGCTTTTGAACAACTGCGCTACCGCCTGCTCGACAAATGCCACGAATGGCGCGTTGGGCTCCACCGCACTGACACCGGTCACCGCCTGGACCTTGCCGGCGATCAACAGCGCGGCGTGGCGAAACCCGAACAGAGCCTGACCATCGTTGACCAGGCTGTAGCACAACTGCGCCGGGGTACGCGCGGCCCGCGTCTGGCGCTCCAGGTCGAGGAAACGGGCAAATACCTGCTCGGCGCTGCCCATTATCGGCGCGTTCACTTGAACTCCGCGAAACGCGCCGTGCCGCTCATGCCGGACAGCAGGCCACTGGCATCAGGGACGCTGGCAACCAGCAGCAAGGTCTGGCTGCCCTCGTCGATGCGCGCGCCAAGGCGCTTGACCGTCGCTTGCAGCGGCTTGCCGGTCTCATCGGGGACAAAGGTAAAGGGTTGGCCGGGCTTAAGCCTGCCCATCCAGCGCGAAGGCACCAACAGGTGGATCTCCAGGGTGCGGTTGTCGACCACATCCAGCAACGGCGCGCCGGCGGCCACGCTTTCATAACGCTGGACCTTGCGCACCACCACCTGTCCATCGAACGGCGCGATCACGCTGCAGCGCTTGACCTGGACCTGATAAACCTGGGATTGGGCCTGAGCCTCGCTAAGCCTGGCCTCGGCGCGCGCCACTTCAAAACGCCCAACCGACTTCAACGCCGCCAGCTGCTTGTTATGGGCCAGCTCTTCACTGGCACCGCGGCTCGCGGCCCTGGCCGCATTGAGCTGAGCCTGGTACGCCGAACAATCGAAACGTGCCAGGGTATCGCCCTTCTTGAACGACTCGCCCTCACTGAACGGCAACTCGATAATTCGCCCGGCCAGTTCACTGGCAAGCACCGCCTGATCCCGCGCCCGAAGCACCCCGCGCGCCTCATTGCCGCTCGGCGCACTGGCCGTGATGCCGCTCTCGAGCAACGGATCGCCGGAAACAGGCGTTTGCGCCTGCACTCCGCACGTTACAAAGGCCAACCCCAAAACCCAACTACATGAACGCCGCATAACCGCTACTCCCTGACGGATGGGCGGAGTCTACGACAGCGGTGGGGGGCGTCAAGGGAGTGTGCATCTGGTCCTAGGAGATTTCCTTCAAGTTGTAGCGGCTTTGGTGAACTTGTCCGGCTTTGGGACCACAGCTAGTCTGGGTTTGTCACTGAAAAAACGGTGACACGGACGTGCAAGTCCGGGTAAAAGACGACGCACATTGCTATCAGCTTTGGTCAAATTTTGGTCAAGGCTCTCTTTATGGCAGTTGTGCGTGGGAGATTTTCCGCAAGGAGGAATCTGCCGGGGTTCCGTCTGCCCGGTCTTGCACACCTACGTACAACTGCCACCTCCTTTGCGTGCAAGCGAAAGGTGTCAGTTCCGAGATTACAGATGGAGCTACACAACATGTTCAAGGTCACACCGAATCCGCCAGGAAACCCTGGCAATGACTCCAACAATTCCTCGAAACCCAAAAAACTCGACGAAACCGCCGAGCGCGTCCTCGACTATTACCTCAACCCCAAACCTGCCGACGGAGCCTCGGGTAAAACCCAGACAGCCCAACTCTTCATGGTCGCCCCCGACATCGACACCGAAACCCTGCTGGCCAATGCCTCCGAAGACTTGTTGTCCATCACATCGCCGCCGACCTGGCGGACGATGTCGACGGCTCGCGCCGCAGCGTGATCCTGGCGATCAGTCGCATAGCCGATGGGGTGTATTTGTTGGTGGAGCGGGCGATGGATCGGCTTGAGGTTCAAGCGCCGGGCTGAGATATCTGTGGTGGATTGAGGATCGCCATCGCGAGCAGGCTCGCTCCCACATGGGTTTTGTGTCGAACTTAAATATCGAGATCAACACCGATCAACTGTGGGAGCGGGCTTGCTCGCGAAGGCGTCAGCCCAGGCAACACAGAACCTGTGGCGAAGGGATGGCTCTGTAGGCGCTGGCGGAGCCTGCTATCTTTTGATCTTTCGCTTGAAACTCAAGTGTCTCGGGAAAGATCGAAGCCTCGTTGCACTCGACAGCTCCTACACAGGTCAGCGGGCGTTTGCTCCCTCGCCACAAAAGCCCAGGCCTCAAGTTGAAGCGCCCGCTCAAACACTACCGCTCGTGCAACGCCTCGGCCCGGGCCTTGATGATCGGTTTGAGCAGGTAGCTGAGCACGGTTTTCTTGCCGGTGATGATGTCCACCGAGGCCACCATGCCCGGGATGATCAACAGCGGTTTTTCATCGGTGCCCAAGTGGCTGCGTTCGGTGCGCAGCTTGATGATGTAGTAAGTGGTTTTCTTGTCTTCGTCGGTGATGGTGTCGGCGCCGATCTGCTCCAGCTTGGCTTTCAATCCACCGTAAATGGTGTAGTCGTACGCGGTGAATTTCACCGTGGCGTCCTGACCGGGGTGCAGGAAGGCGATGTCCTGGGGACGGATTTTCGCTTCCACCAGAAGGGTATCGTCCAGTGGCACGATTTCCACCAGGTCACTGCCAGGCTGGATTACCCCGCCGATGGTGTTCACCAGCAACTTGTTGACGATACCCCGCACCGGCGAGGTGACCAGTGTACGGCTTACCCTATCCTCCAGAGCCTTGCCCGTGGCCTGGGCCTTGTTCAGGTCGGTGCGCGCCTCATTGAGTTGGGTCAGGGCTTCGCTGCGGAACTTGCCGCGCGTCTCATCAATCTTGCGCTGCACTTCCTTGATCGCCGATTCGGCGCGGGGAATCGCCAGTGTCGTAGCGTCCAGTTGTCCACGGGTTTCGACTTCAGCCCGCTTGAGCCGCAGCACTTCCACCGGTGACACCGCGCCCTGGGCTACCAGCGGCTCGGACATATTGATCTCCTGGCGTTGCAACGACAGAGCGGAGCGATACTGCGACTGCTTGGAAATAAACTCGCGCAACTCCTGCTGACGCTGGATCAACTGCTCCTGCAACCCGCCGATTTCATCGTGCAGTTGCTGACGACGGCTGATGTACAGCGACTCTTCGCTGGCGGCCTGGCGCGGTACCGCCTTGAGCACGTCCTCCGGAAAGTTCAGCGGCCGGTCATCGACCTCGGCACTGAGGCGTTCGACCCGCAACAACATGGACAAGCGATCAGCCTCGGTCTCCCCCACATTGGAGACAAACCGAGTGTCATCCAGGCGAATCAATGGCGCGCCGGCCTCGACGATCTGCCCTTCGCTGACAAACAGCTCGGCAACGATACCGCCTTCCAGGTTCTGGATTTTCTGGATCTTGGACGACGGAATCGCCTTGCCGTCGCCCTTGGTCACTTCGTCGACCTGCGCGAAGTTGGCCCACAGCAACAGGAACACAAAGAAGCCGATGATCCCCCAGATCGTCAGCCGCACCACCCGCGGGGCGTCTTCGATCAGAGCTTTGTTGACCTCAGGCAGAGGCTGGCCATGCAGCGAGTCCGAGCCCTTGAAATAGCGGCCCACGGCATTTTTCAAACCCGACTTAAGCAACACTGATCTGCCCCTTCTTCAACGCTTCCATCACCGCGGCTTTCGGGCCGTCGGCGAGGATCTGCCCACGGTCGATCACCAACAGGCGGTCCACCAGCGACAGCAAGGATGCCCGGTGCGTCACCAGCAGCACTGTCTTGTTTTCCACCACGGCGGCCAGGCGCTGTTTCAAGCGTTCCTCACCGGTGTTGTCCATGGCACTGGTGGGTTCATCCAACAGCAGGATGGGCGGGTTGAGCAGCAACGCGCGGGCCAGGGCGACGTTCTGTCGCTGGCCGCCGGACAGGTTCTGCCCGCGCTCGCCAACTTGCAGTTCATAGCCTTGCGGATGCAGGCGCGCGAACTCATGCACACCGGCAAGCTCGGCGGCCTGGAGCACCAGTTCGTCCTCGACGTAACGGGCACCGGAGGTCAGGTTGTCCCGCAGGGTGCCGGCCAGCAGCTGGATATCCTGGGGCACATAACCGATGTTGTAGCGCAACTCACTGACGTCGATCTGGCGAATGTCCACGCCGTCAACCAGCAATGCTCCGTCGTCCGGCTGATACAGACCCACCAGCAACTTGGCCAGGGAGCTCTTGCCCGAGCCGCTACGACCGATGATGCCGATTTTTTCCCCGGGCTTGATCACCAGGTTGATGTTCTTCAACGCGGCGTTCTGCTGGTTCGGGTAGGTGAAATTCAACTGACGGCATTCAATAGCGCCTTGCAAGACCTTACGGCTCAACGGGCGCTCTTCGAAATTGCGCTCCTGGGGCAGCTCCATCATCTGATCGACCGAAACCATGGTCACCCGCGCCTGCTGATAGCGAGTCAACAGACCCGACAGCGACGCCAACGGGCTGAGGGCGCGACCACTGAGCATGTAGCAGGCGATCAACCCACCCATGCTCAGGTTGCCGTCGATGATCTGATAGACGCCGAAGACGATCATGATCACCCCGGCCAACTGCTGGATCAGCAAAGTGATGTTCATCGCCAGGCCAGACAGCATCTTCACCCGCAGCTCGAGACGACTGAGCGTGCCAATGGTTTGTTCCCACTGATATTGGCGCTCACTCTCGGCGTTGTTGACCTTCACCGCATCCAGACCGGCCAGGGTTTCGATCAGGCTGGATTGACGCTCGGCGCCCAGGGCCATGGTTCGCTCCATGGTCGCCGCCAGGGGCTTTTGCAAGGCGTAGCCGATCAGCAGGGCAATCGGAAAGGCCAGCACCGGAATCCATACCAGATGTCCGCCGAGGATCGCGATGACCATGAAGATCAGCAAGGTGAACGGCAGGTCGATCAGGCTGGTCAGGGTCAAGGACGCGAGAAAGTCCCGCAGGCTTTGGAACTCATGGATGTTCTGGGCAAAGCTGCCAACCCGGGCCGGGCGATACTTCATGGCCATGCCAACGATGCGCTCGAACAGCGTTGCCGAAATGATCAGGTCGGTTTTCTTGCCGGCCAGGTCCAGGCACAGGCTGCGCAACATCTTGAGGATCAGGTCGAATACATAGGCGCCAGTGATGCCGATCGCCAGCACCCACAGGGTGGATTCGGCCTGGTTCGGCACCACGCGATCGTAAACGTTCATCACGAACAGCGGCGCAGCCATGGCGATAATGTTGATCAGCAAGCTGGCGGCGATGGCGTCGGCGTACAGCCAGCGCGACCGCTTGAGGGTGTCGCGAAACCACGAGCGCGCCCGGGGGATGAGCGTACCGTGGTTCACGTCGAATTTATGTTGCGGTTGGGCGAAGAACACTTTGCCGCTGTAGTCGTCGGCCAGCAGTTCGCGGCTGACCGTCACTTCGCCGCCGTCGCTTTCGCTGAGCAGCAGACGCGCCTGGTCATCGCCGACCCAGCCGAGCAATACCGCGCTGCGACCGTCCTTGAGCAACAACAGGGCCGGCATGGCGATGGTCGGTATCTGCTCGAGCCTGCGTTGCAGCACCCGGCCTTGCAGACCGGCACGCGCTGCCGCACGCGACAATAATTCGACGCTCAGCCGTTGCTTGGGCAACGGCAGGCCCGTGGTGAGCATCGCCGCGCTGGCCGGCTTCTGATGGAGCATGCAAAGCGCCAGCAAACCGTCCAGCAACGGGTCATCGTGCAGCGTGCGTGGATCATGGATGAGTTCGGCTCGACTGACTTCTGATTCCACGCTGGGCACTCTTTGCTGGTCAAAACGGGATGGATGACTCAATTCATCCCAGGCAACTGGACCCTGGGCTTGATGTCATTCTGCACAACGGATGCCAACGGCGCGACAACGCCCTGACTTTTGAGCAACTGGCCCATGGTTGCCTTGATCCGGTATTGACTGAACAACTGCACGTTCTTGATCTCCGCCAGACGGCGGGATGCGCTGAACAGCTCGTTTTCGCTGTCGAGCAAGTCGAGCAGGGTCCGCTCGCCGAGGCCGAACTGCCGCTGGTAGGCGGTGCGTACGTTGGTGCTGTGATCGACGTATTGCTGGGCAATCGGCACTTGGGCATTGGCGTTGTTGAGAGCGTTCCAGGCCAGGCCCAACTCTTCAGTCAGTTGACGCAGGGCATTGTTGCGGATGTCCAGGGCCTGGTTCGACAAATACGACTTGGACTCCAGATCCGCTTTGTTGCTACCACCGGCATACAGGTTGAAACGCATGCGCAGCATAGCTTGCCATTCGTTGTTGTGACCGTTCTGACCATCCAGATCGTTGTCGGCGGTACGGCCCAACTCGGCGTCGAAGCGTGGGTAGAAGCTCGACTTGGCGGCTTCGTACTGTTGCTCGGCGGCCGCGATGTCTGCCTCCGCCGAACGCAACACCGGGCTGTTTTCCAGCATCTGGGCGCGGGCTTCGTTCAAGTTGGCCGGCAACAACGCCAGAAAATCGGAGGGACGTTCCAGTTGGTCGGGCATCTGGCCCACGGCGCTGAGGTAGTTGGTCTCTGCGTCGGCCAGGTTGGTCTGCTCGGTGATCAGGTTGTTGCGGGCCTGGGCCATGCGCGCCTCAGCCTGATCCAGATCGGCGCCGCTGCCCACGCCACGGTCGGTACGCAGCTTGATTTGATCGAAGATGCGCTCGTGACTCTTGAGGTTTTCCTCAGCCAGGCGCACGAACTCGCGCCGGGTCAGCACATCCAGATAAACCTGGGCCACGGTCAACCCCGGTGCGCTCGGACGCGTCCAGCAAGGAATAGGCGCGGGCATTCACGGTGGCTTGTTGACGCCCCACTTCGCTGGACGTCGCAAAACCGTCAAAAACCATTTGCGTCAGGCGCAGGCTGGACTCGCTACGGTTCAAGGTTTCCCAGTGGTTGGTACCGCCCGAGCGGGTTGTGACACTGTCGGTGCCTTCGCGACCGTACCCCGCCGCCAGATCCACTCTAGGCAGGTAGCCACCTTTGGCGGCCTTGAGCTGGTAGTCCGCCGCCAAACGACTGTTCACCCCGGCCTGGATTTCAGGATGGACATCCAACGCCTGTTGCATGGCCTGCGGCAAGGTTTGTGCTTGTACGAAACTGGCGGCGAGGGCGAAAGGTAAAGCCTTGAACAGGTGCGAACGCATGGTTGGATTTTTCCCGAAACTCTTGTCTTGAATCACAGCGAAAGGTGGCGCTGCATCGGATGATGGCAACCGGGATGACCGTATGTCGGAAAGTTCGAAACAGGCAGTGAATCATGCACCGAAAGAACAGGTCGCCGCTTAAATATCAATGTGACATTACTGAAGCGATTGTTTAGGATGGCCAGCAGAAGGTCAATACTTTGGCATAAACAAATAAACCAAAAAAATAAGCCAAAATATTGACATTAAAAAGCGTCAAAACAACCTTATCTAGCGAAGCAAGAACGTCCAGACCGGCGCAGCCACAGGCTGTCCGGTACATGGAAGTCTACTGAACGTGGCACCCGGAGAGTCTTCAATGAGCAGTGTTATTGCCGTCGTCAAAAGCATTGTTGGACAGGTTTTCGTCGTATCCCCCGAGGGCATTCGGCGTGTGCTCATTGAAGGTGACCGCCTGTACACAGGCGATCAGTTAGACACCGGCCCTGAAGGCGCCGTTACTTTGGAGCTGGCCGATGGGCGCACTCTGGACTTGGGTCGCGACACCCAGTGGAGCGCCAGTGCCCCGGACTCTTCCACCGATCTGGCCCAGGCCACTGCCCAGGCCGCGCCATCTGTAGAAGAGTTGCAACAGGCCATTGCCGCCGGTGTCGACCCGACGACCGCCCTTGAAGCCACCGCCGCTGGCGCCACTGCCGCAGGTACGGGTGGGGCCGCCGGTGGCGGCCACAGCGTGGTGATGCTGGATGCCACCGCTGGCAGCGTCGACCCGACCATCGGGTTCCCGACTGAAGGTTTGAGCACTGCCGCCGCCGCTGACGATGACATCACCGGCGGCGACACCGATACCACTGCCAACGCGGTGCTTGATTCGACTTTGACCCTGAGCGCCACCCCGACCCTGACTGAAGCCGGCGGCGTGCTGGTCTACACCGCGACCGTCACCCAGGCACCTCAGACCAACCTGATCGTGACCCTGTCCAACGGTGCAGTGATCGTGATTCCCGCCGGGCAACTGACCGGCAGTGTCAACGTCCCCCTGGCGCCGAACGACACCGTCTATAACGACCCTAGCCAGATCAGCGTCACCGTCACCGGCACTACTGGCGGCACCGGCATTGCCGTGACCGTGCCCACCACTCCGGCCGTGACCCAGATCACCGACACCGTCGACACCACCACCGTCACCCTGACGGCGGGCAACACCGTGACCGAAGGCGGTCAGATCACCTACACCGCCACCCTGACCAACCCGGCTCAAACCCCGGTAACCGTGACCTTGAGCAATGGCTCGGTCATCACCATCGCCGCCGGACAAACCACCGGCGCCGTCAACGTCGATACCCCGGCCAACGACGTCTACAACAATGGCAGCACCGTCAGCACCACCATTACCGGGGCCACGGGCGGCAACTTTGAAAGCCTGGTGCCAAACACCACGCCTGCCGTGACGACGATTACCGATTCGGTGGACACCACCGGCCTGACCTTGACTGCCAGCGACACCATCACCGAAGGCGGCCAGATCACCTACACCGCCACCCTGACCAACCCGGCTCAAACCCCGGTAACCGTGACCTTGAGCAATGGCTCGGTCATCACCATCGCCGCCGGACAAACCACCGGCACCGTCAACGTCGATACCCCAGCCAACGACGTCTACAACAATGGCAGCACCGTCAGCACCACCATTACCGGGGCCACGGGCGGCAACTTTGAAAGCCTGGTGCCAAACACCACGCCTGCCGTGACGACGATTACCGATTCGGTGGACGCCACCGGCCTGACCTTGACCGCCAGCGACACCATCACCGAAGGCGGCCAGATCACCTACACCGCGACCCTGACCAACCCGGCTCAAACCCCGGTGACCATGACCTTGAGCAATGGCTCGGTCATCACCATCGCCGCCGGACAAACCACCGGTACCGTCAACGTCGATACCCCGGCCAACGACGTCTACAACAATGGCAGCACCGTCAGCACCACCATTACCGGGGCCACGGGCGGCAACTTTGAAAACCTGGTGCCGAGCACCACGCCTGCCGTGACGACGATCACCGATTCGGTGGACGCCACCGGCCTGACCTTGACCGCCAGCGACACCATCACCGAAGGCGGCCAGATCACCTACACCGCCACCCTGACCAACCCGGCCCAGACCCCGGTAACCGTGACCTTGAGCAATGGCTCGGTCATCACCATCGCCGCCGGACAAACCACCGGTACCGTCAACGTCGATACCCCGGCCAACGACGTCTACAACAATGGCAGCACCGTCAGCACCACCATTACCGGGGCCACGGGTGGCAACTTTGAAAGCCTGGTGCCAAGCACCACGCCTGCCGTGACGACGATTACCGATTCGGTGGACACCACCGGTCTGAGCCTGTCAGCTTCCACTGAAGTGGCAGAGGGTGGTTCGATTGTTTACACCGCAACATTGACCAACGCTGCCGGCACTCCGGTCACTGTGACCTTGAGCAATGGAGCGGTCATCAACATCGCCGCCGGCGCCACCACCGGCACCGTGACCGTAGATGCGCCGACTGACGACGTCTATAAAGATGCAGGCAAAGTCGAAGTCAGCATCGACAACGCCACCGGCGGTAACTTCGAGAATTTGGTGCCAAGCACCACGCCTGCAGTGACTGATGTCACCGACACCATCGACACCAGCACCGTTTCGCTCACTGCGACCGCGAATGTCGCCGAAGGCGGCACCGTGGTTTACACCGCGTCGGTCAACGCCCCGGTAACTGGCGCTCCGTTGGTCGTGACGTTGAGCAACGGCCAGAGCATCACCATTCCAGTCGGTTCCAGCTCCGGTTCTGTCAACTTCGTTACCCAGAACGACGCTTTGTCAGGTGGTGATTCGCTGAGCGTCAAGATTGACGATGCCCAAGGCGGCAACTACGAAAAACTGGACATCGATGCCACTCCGGCTGACACAACTGTCACGGACGTTCAGGACACCACTGGCCTCACGCTCTCGGCAACTGACACCGTCGCCGAAGGTGGTTCGATCGTTTACACCGCGACATTGACCAACGCTGCCGGCACGCCAGTGACCGTAACTCTGAGCAACGGCGCAGTGATCAACATCGCTGCCGGCGCCACAACCGGCACCGTGACCGTCGACGCTCCGACCGAAGACGTCTACAAAGACGCCGGCAAGGTTGAAGTCAGCATTGATACCGCCACCGGCGGTAACTTCGAGAATTTGGTGCCAAGCACCACGCCTGCAGTGACTGATGTCACCGACACCATCGACACCAGCACCGTTTCGCTCACTGCGACCGCGAATGTAGCTGAAGGTGGTACTGTCGTTTACACCGCCTCGGTCAACGCCCCAGTGACGGGCGCTCCGCTGGTCGTGACGTTGAGCAACGGCCAGAGCAT
This sequence comes from Pseudomonas hefeiensis, assembly GCF_030687835.1. Classification (NCBI taxonomy): domain Bacteria; kingdom Pseudomonadati; phylum Pseudomonadota; class Gammaproteobacteria; order Pseudomonadales; family Pseudomonadaceae; genus Pseudomonas; species Pseudomonas hefeiensis. The sequence continues at coordinate 270,294 of NZ_CP117449.1, read as the reverse complement.
CACCATTCCAGTCGGTTCCAGCAGCGGTTCGGTCAACTTCGTTACTCAGAACGACGCTTTGTCAGGTGGTGATTCGCTGAGCGTCAAGATCGACGACGCCCAGGGCGGTAACTACGAAAAACTGGACATCGACGCCACGCCGGCTGACACCACCGTTACCGATGTGCAGGACTCGACCGGCCTGAGCCTGAGCGCTACCGATTCGGTTGCCGAAGGCGGTCAAATCACCTACACCGCGACATTGACCAACGCTGCCGGCACGCCAGTGACCGTGACCTTGAGCAACGGCGCGGTAATCAACATCGCCGCTGGCGCCACAACCGGCACCGTCACCGTCGATGCACCGACTGACGACGTCTACAAAGACGCCGGTAAGGTCGAAGTCAGCATCGATAACGCATCGGGTGGTAGCTTCGAAAACCTGGTCCCAAGCACCACGCCTGCAGTGACTGATGTCACCGATACCATCGACACCAGCACCGTTTCACTCACCGCGACCGCGAATGTGGCTGAAGGCGGCACTGTCGTTTACACCGCTTCGGTCAACGCACCAGTCACCGGCGCTCCGCTGGTCATCACCCTGTCGAACGGCCAGAGCATCACCATCCCGGTTGGCTCCAGCAGCGGTTCGGTGAACTTCGTTACCCAGAACGACGCCCTCGCCGGCGGCGATAACCTGAGCGTGAAGATCGACGACGCACAGGGCGGTAACTATGAAAAACTGGACATCGACGCCACTCCAGCTGACACCACTGTCACTGACGTTCAGGACACGACCGGTCTGACCTTGAGTGCAACTGACACCGTTGCCGAAGGCGGCTCGATTGTTTACACCGCGATCCTGAGCAATGCCGCTGGCTCGCCAGTGACCGTGACCTTGAGCAACGGCGCGGTAATCAACATCGCCGCTGGCGCCACAACCGGCACCGTCACCGTCGATGCACCGACTGACGACGTCTACAAAGACGCCGGTAAGGTCGAAGTCAGCATCGATAACGCATCGGGTGGTAGCTTCGAAAACCTGGTCCCAAGCACCACGCCTGCAGTGACCGATGTCACCGATACCATCGACACCAGCACCGTTTCACTCACCGCGACCGCGAATGTGGCTGAAGGCGGCACTGTCGTTTACACCGCTTCGGTCAACGCACCAGTCACCGGCGCTCCGCTGGTCGTCACCCTGTCGAACGGCCAGAGCATCACCATCCCGGTTGGCTCCAGCAGCGGTTCGGTGAACTTCGTTACCCAGAACGACGCCCTCGCCGGCGGCGATAACCTGAGCGTGAAGATCGACGACGCACAGGGCGGTAACTATGAAAAACTGGACATCGACGCCACTCCAGCTGACACCACTGTCACTGACGTTCAGGACACGACCGGTCTGACCTTGAGTGCAACTGACACCGTTGCCGAAGGCGGCTCGATTGTTTACACCGCGACCCTGAGCAATGCCGCTGGCTCGCCAGTGACCGTGACCTTGAGCAACGGCGCTGTAATCAACATCGCCGCTGGCGCCACAACCGGCACCGTCACCGTCGATGCACCGACTGACGACGTCTACAAAGACGCCGGTAAGGTCGAAGTCAGCATCGATAACGCATCGGGTGGTAGCTTCGAAAACCTGGTCCCAAGCACCACGCCTGCAGTGACTGATGTCACCGACACCATCGACACCAGCACCGTTTCGCTCACTGCGACCGCGAATGTAGCTGAAGGTGGTACTGTCGTTTACACCGCCTCGGTCAACGCCCCAGTAACGGGCGCTCCGCTGGTCGTAACGTTGAGCAACGGTCAAAGCATCACCATTCCAGTCGGTTCCAGCTCCGGTTCGGTGAACTTCGTTACCCAGAACGACGCCCTCGCTGGCGGCGACAACCTGAGCGTGAAGATCGACGATGCCCAGGGTGGCAACTACGAAAAACTGGACATCGACGCCACGCCGGCGGACACCACCGTCACCGATGTGCAGGACTCGACCGGCCTGACCTTGAGTGCAACCGATACCGTTGCTGAAGGCGGCTCGATCGTTTACACCGCAACATTGACCAACGCCGCTGGCACTCCGGTCACTGTGACTCTGAGCAACGGCGCTGTAATCAACATCGCCGCTGGCGCCACAACCGGCACCGTCACCGTCGATGCACCGACTGACGACGTCTACAAAGACGCCGGCAAAGTTGAAGTCAGCATTGATACCGCCACCGGCGGTAACTTCGAGAATCTGGTACCAAGCACGACTCCGGCAGTCACCGACGTCACCGACACCATCGATACCTCGACTGTCAGCCTGACCGCGACTTCCTCCGTGGCTGAAGGCGGCACCGTGGTTTACACCGCGTCGGTCAACGCTCCGGTGACCGGCGCTCCGCTGGTAGTCACCCTGTCGAATGGCCAAAGCATCACCATTCCAGTCGGTTCCAGCTCCGGTTCGGTGAACTTCGTTACCCAGAACGACGCTTTGTCAGGTGGTGATTCGCTGAGCGTCAAGATCGACGACGCACAGGGCGGCAACTACGAAAAACTGGATATCGACGCGACTCCGGCGGACACAACTGTCACGGACGTTCAGGACACCACTGGCCTCACGCTCTCGGCAACTGACACCGTCGCCGAAGGCGGCTCGATCGTTTACACCGCAACATTGACCAACGCTGCCGGCACGCCAGTGACCGTAACTCTGAGCAACGGCGCAGTGATCAACATCGCTGCCGGCGCCACAACCGGCACCATCACCGTCGATGCGCCGACTGACGACGTCTATAAAGACGCCGGCAAAGTTGAAGTCAGCATCGATAACGCCATCGGTGGCAACTTCGAAAACTTGGTACCGAGCACCACGCCAGCGATCACCGACGTGACCGACACCATCGACACGTCGACTGTCAGCCTGTCCGCGACGTCCTCAGTGGCTGAAGGCGGCACTGTCGTTTACACCGCATCGGTCAACGCTCCAGTGACCGGCGCTCCGCTGGTCGTCACCCTGTCGAACGGCCAGAGCATCACCATCCCGGTTGGCTCCAGCAGCGGTTCGGTGAACTTCGTTACCCAGAACGACGCCCTCGCCGGCGGCGACAACCTGAGCGTCAAGATCGACGACGCACAGGGTGGTAACTACGAAAAACTGGAAATCGACGCCACTCCAGCTGACACCACTGTCACTGACGTTCAGGACACGACCGGTCTGACCTTGAGTGCAACTGACACCGTTGCCGAAGGCGGCTCGATTGTTTACACCGCAACCCTGACCAATGCAGCTGGCTCGCCAGTAACCGTGACCTTGAGCAATGGCGCGGTAATCAACATCGCCGCTGGCGCCACAACTGGCACCGTGACCGTCGACGCGCCGACTGACGACGTCTACAAAGACGCTGGCAAAGTTGAAGTCAGCATCGATAATGCCACCGGTGGCAACTTCGAAAACCTGGTGCCAAGCACCACGCCAGCCGTCACCGACGTAACCGATACCATCGACACCTCGACTGTCAGCCTGACCGCGACTTCCTCCGTGGCTGAAGGTGGCACCGTGGTTTACACCGCGTCGGTCAACGCCCCGGTGACCGGCGCTCCGTTGGTCATCACCCTGTCGAACGGTCAAAGCATCACCATCCCGGTCGGCTCCAGCTCCGGTTCGGTCAACTTCGTGACCCAGAACGACGCTTTGTCAGGTGGTGATTCGCTGAGCGTCAAGATTGATGATGCTCAGGGCGGCAACTATGAAAAGCTGGACATCGATGCCACTCCAGCGGACACCACCGTTACCGACGTGCAGGACACTACTGGCCTGACATTGAGTGCGACCGATACCGTTGCTGAAGGCGGTTCGATTGTTTACACCGCAACATTGACCAACGCAGCCGGTACCCCGGTCACCGTGACCCTGAGCAACGGCGCCGTAATCAACATCGCCGCTGGCGCCACCACCGGCACCGTCACCGTCGATGCACCGACTGACGACGTCTATAAAGATGCCGGCAAGGTCGAAGTCAGCATCGACAACGCCACCGGCGGGAACTTCGAGAGTCTGGTACCAAGCACGACTCCGGCAGTCACCGACGTCACCGACACCATCGATACCTCGACTGTCAGCCTGACCGCAACTTCCTCCGTGGCCGAAGGCGGCACCGTGGTTTACACCGCCTCGGTCAACGCCCCGGTAACCGGCGCTCCGTTGGTCATCACCCTGTCGAACGGCCAGAGCATCACCATTCCAGTGGGCTCCAGCTCCGGTTCGGTCAACTTCGTTACTCAGAACGACGCCCTCGCTGGCGGCGATAACCTGAGCGTCAAGATCGACGACGCCCAGGGCGGTAACTACGAAAAACTGGACATCGACGCGACTCCGGCGGACACAACTGTCACGGACGTTCAGGACACCACTGGCCTCACGCTCTCGGCCAGTGACACCGTTGCCGAAGGCGGTTCGATCGTTTACACCGCAACCCTGAGCAATGCTGCCGGCACTCCGGTCACCGTGACCCTGAGCAACGGCGCGGTGATCAACATCGCCGCTGGCGCCACAACCGGCACCGTGACCGTCGATGCACCGACTGACGACGTCTATAAAGATGCCGGCAAAGTCGAAGTCAGCATCGACAACGCCACCGGCGGTAACTTCGAGAACCTTGTCCCTAGCACGACTCCGGCAGTGACTGATGTCACCGACACCATCGACACCAGCACCGTTTCGCTCACCGCGACCGCGAATGTCGCCGAAGGCGGTACTGTCGTTTACACCGCTTCGGTCAACGCACCGGTAACCGGCGCTCCGTTGGTCATCACCCTGTCGAACGGCCAGAGCATCACCATTCCAGTGGGCTCCAGCTCCGGTTCGGTCAACTTCGTTACTCAGAACGACGCCCTCGCTGGCGGCGATAACCTGAGCGTCAAGATCGACGACGCTCAGGGCGGCAACTATGAAAAGCTGGACATCGATGCCACTCCAGCGGACACCACCGTTACCGACGTGCAGGACACGACCGGCCTCACGCTCTCGGCAACTGACACCGTCGCCGAAGGCGGTTCGATTGTTTACACCGCAACGCTGACCAACGCTGCCGGCACTCCGGTCACCGTGACTCTGAGCAACGGCGCGGTGATCAACATCGCTGCCGGTGCCACCACTGGCACCGTGACCGTCGACGCGCCGACTGACGACGTCTACAAAGACGCCGGCAAGGTCGAAGTCAGCATCGACAACGCCACCGGCGGGAACTTCGAGAGTCTGGTACCAAGCACGACTCCGGCAGTCACCGACGTCACCGACACCATCGATACCTCGACTGTCAGCCTGACCGCGACTTCCTCCGTGGCTGAAGGCGGTACCGTGGTTTACACCGCCTCGGTCAACGCCCCGGTGACCGGCGCTCCGTTGGTCATCACCCTGTCGAACGGTCAAAGCATCACCATCCCGGTCGGCTCCAGCAGTGGTTCGGTCAACTTCGCTACCCAGAACGACGCTTTGTCAGGTGGTGATTCGCTGAGCGTCAAGATTGATGACGCTCAGGGCGGCAACTACGAAAAACTGGACATTGATGCCACTCCGGCTGACACCACCGTTACCGATGTGCAGGACACCACTGGCCTGACATTGAGTGCGACCGATACCGTTGCTGAAGGCGGTTCGATTGTTTACACCGCAACATTGACCAACGCAGCCGGTACCCCGGTCACCGTGACCCTGAGCAACGGCGCCGTAATCAACATCGCCGCTGGCGCCACCACCGGCACCGTCACCGTCGATGCACCGACTGACGACGTCTATAAAGATGCCGGCAAGGTCGAAGTCAGCATCGACAACGCCACCGGCGGGAACTTCGAGAGTCTGGTACCAAGCACGACTCCGGCAGTCACCGACGTCACCGACACCATCGATACCTCGACTGTCAGCCTGACCGCGACTTCCTCCGTGGCTGAAGGCGGTACCGTGGTTTACACCGCCTCGGTCAACGCCCCGGTGACCGGCGCTCCGTTGGTCATCACCCTGTCGAACGGTCAAAGCATCACCATCCCGGTCGGCTCCAGCAGTGGTTCGGTCAACTTCGCTACCCAGAACGACGCTTTGTCAGGTGGTGATTCGCTGAGCGTCAAGATTGATGATGCTCAGGGCGGCAACTACGAAAAACTGGACATTGATGCCACTCCGGCTGACACCACCGTTACCGATGTGCAGGACACCACTGGCCTGACATTGAGTGCGACCGATACCGTTGCTGAAGGCGGTTCGATTGTTTACACCGCAACATTGACCAACGCAGCCGGTACCCGGTCACCGTGACCCTGAGCAACGGCGCCGTAATCAACATCGCCGCTGGCGCCACCACCGGCACCGTCACCGTCGATGCACCGACTGACGACGTCTATAAAGATGCCGGCAAGGTCGAAGTCAGCATCGACAACGCCACCGGGAACTTCGAGAGTCTGGTACCAAGCACGACTCCGGCAGTCACCGACGTCACCGACACCATCGATACCTCGACTGTCAGCCTGACCGCAACTTCCTCCGTGGCCGAAGGCGGCACCGTGGTTTACACCGCCTCGGCCAACGCCCCGGTAACCGGCGCTCCGTTGGTCATCACCCTGTCGAACGGCCAGAGCATCACCATTCCAGTGGGCTCCAGCTCCGGTTCGGTCAACTTCGTTACTCAGAACGACGCCCTCGCTGGCGGCGATAACCTGAGCGTCAAGATCGACGACGCCCAGGGCGGTAACTACGAAAAACTGGACATCGACGCGACTCCGGCGGACACAACTGTCACGGACGTTCAGGACACCACTGGCCTGACGCTCTCGGCCACTGACACCGTTGCCGAAGGCGGTTCGATCGTTTACACCGCAACCCTGACCAACGCTGCCGGCACGCCAGTGACCGTAACTCTGAGCAACGGCGCCGTAATCAACATCGCCGCTGGCGCTACCACTGGCACCGTGACCGTCGATGCGCCGACTGACGACGTCTATAAAGACGCTGGCAAGGTCGAAGTCAGCATTGATAACGCCACCGGTGGTAACTTCGAAAACCTGGTCCCGAGTACCACCCCGGCAGTAACTGATGTCACCGATACCATCGACACGTCGACTGTCAGCCTGACTGCGACGTCCTCCGTGGCTGAAGGCGGCACCGTGGTTTACACCGCTTCGGTCAACGCCCCGGTAACCGGCGCTCCGTTGGTCATCACCCTGTCGAACGGTCAAAGCATCACCATCCCGGTCGGCTCCAGCTCCGGTTCGGTCAACTTCGTGACCCAGAACGACGCCCTCGCTGGCGGCGATAACCTGAGCGTCAAAATCGACGACGCCCAGGGCGGCAACTACGAAAAACTGGACATTGATGCCACTCCGGCTGACACCACCGTTACCGATGTGCAGGACTCGACCGGTCTGAGCCTGAGCGCTACCGATTCGGTCGCCGAAGGCGGTCAAATCACCTACACCGCAACATTGACCAACGCAGCCGGTACCCCGGTCGCCGTGACCCTGAGCAACGGCGCAGTGATCAACATCGCCGCCGGCGCTACCACTGGCACGGTCACTGTTGATGCGCCAAAAGACGACGTCTATAAAGATGCCGGCAAGGTCGAAGTCAGCATCGACAACGCCACCGGCGGTAACTTCGAGAACCTTGTCCCTAGCACGACTCCGGCAGTGACTGATGTCACCGACACCATCGACACCAGCACCGTTTCGCTCACCGCGACCGCGAATGTGGCTGAAGGCGGTACCGTGGTTTACACCGCCTCGGTCAACGCTCCGGTGACCGGCGCTCCGCTGGTCGTGACGTTGAGCAACGGCCAGAGCATCACCATTCCGGTTGGCTCCAGCTCCGGTTCGGTGAACTTCGTTACCCAGAACGACGTCCTCGCCGGCGGCGACAACCTGAGCGTGAAGATCGACGATGCCCAGGGTACAACTACGGACATCGACTGACGACGGCGGACCACACCGATTAACTGTGGAGGACTCGACCGGCCTGACCTTGAGTGCAACCGATACCGTTGCTGAAGGCGGTTCGATCGTTTACACCGCAACATTGACCAACGCTGCCGGCACTCCGGTCACCGTGACCTTGAGCAATGGAGCGGTCATCAACATCGCCGCCGGCGCTACCACTGGCACCGTGACCGTCGATGCACCGACTGACGACGTCTATAAAGATGCCGGCAAGGTCGAAGTCAGCATCGATAACGCCATCGGCGGTAACTTCGAAAACCTGGTACCGAGCACCACCCCGGCAGTGACTGATGTCACCGACACCATCGACACGTCGACTGTCAGCCTGACCGCGACTTCCTCCGTGGCCGAAGGCGGCACCGTGGTTTACACCGCATCGGTCAACGCCCCGGTAACTGGCGCTCCGTTGGTCATCACCCTGTCGAACGGTCAAAGCATCACCATTCCGGTTGGCTCCAGCAGCGGTTCGGTGAACTTCGTTACCCAGAACGACGCCCTCGCTGGCGGCGATAACCTGAGCGTGAAGATCGACGACGCCCAGGGCGGTAACTACGAAAAACTGGACATTGATGCCACTCCGGCTGACACCACCGTTACCGATGTGCAGGACTCGACCGGTCTGAGCCTGAGCGCTACCGATTCGGTCGCCGAAGGCGGTCAAATCACCTACACCGCAACATTGACCAACGCAGCCGGTACCCCGGTCGCCGTGACCCTGAGCAACGGCGCAGTGATCAACATCGCCGCCGGCGCTACCACTGGCACGGTCACTGTTGATGCGCCAAAAGACGACGTCTATAAAGATGCCGGCAAGGTCGAAGTCAGCATCGACAACGCCACCGGCGGTAACTTCGAGAACCTTGTCCCTAGCACGACTCCGGCAGTGACTGATGTCACCGACACCATCGACACCAGCACCGTTTCGCTCACTGCGACCGCGAATGTCGCCGAAGGCGGTACTGTCGTTTACACCGCTTCGGTCAACGCCCCGGTCACCGGTGCTCCGCTGGTCATCACCCTGTCGAACGGTCAAAGCATCACCATCCCGGTCGGCTCCAGCAGTGGTTCGGTCAACTTCGCTACCCAGAACGACGCTTTGTCAGGTGGTGATTCGCTGAGCGTCAAGATTGATGATGCTCAGGGCGGCAACTACGAAAAACTGGACATCGATGCCACGCCAGCGGACACCACCGTTACCGACGTGCAGGACTCGACCGGTCTGAGCCTGAGCGCTACCGATTCGGTCGCCGAAGGCGGTCAAATCACCTACACCGCGACCCTGACCAACGCCGCTGGCACTCCGGTCACCGTGACCCTGAGCAATGGCGCGGTCATCAACATCGCTGCTGGCGCCACAACTGGCACTGTGACCGTCGATGCGCCAAAAGACGACGTCTACAAAGACGCCGGCAAGGTGGAAGTCAGCATCGATAACGCCACCGGTGGCAACTTCGAAAACCTGGTGCCAAGCACCACGCCAGCCGTCACCGACGTGACCGACACCGTCGACAACACCACCGTCAGCATCACCGGCAGCACCTCCGTCACTGAAGGCCAGGCCGCCACATACACCGTGAGCCTGACGAACCCGGCGCAAACCGAAGTGACGCTCAAGATCGTCTACAGCGGTACCGCCGCCGACGGTACGGACTTCACCGGCGTCTACACCGTGAAGATCCCGGCCAATGCCACCAGCGCCACTTTCAACGTGGCGACGCTGGACGACAAGATCACCGAAGGCACCGAAAACTTCGTGGTCAAAATAGACTCGGCCACCGGCGGCAACTTCGAAAACCTGGCCGTCAGCGGCACCAACGGCAGCGTCAGCACCTCGATCATCGACAACGATGCACCACCGGTACTGGACCTGGATGCCAACAACTCCAGTGGCAAGACCGGCGCCGATTACCAGGTGACCTTCACCGAAGGCACCACCGGCCCGGGCGTGTCCATCGGTGACACCGACCTGAACATCACCGACCCGGACAGCACGATGCTGACCGGCGCCACCATCGTGCTGACCAACCGTCAGCCCGGCGATGCGCTGAACCTGGGTAACAGCGTCAACGGCATCAGCATCAACGCCAACAGCACCAACGGCACAGTCACCCTGACGTTGTCGGGCAATGCGACGCTGGCCGACTACATGCAGCAGATCAAGAACATCAGCTTCACCAACAGCAGCGACGACCCGAGCACCGTGCCGCGCACCATCACCGTGACGGTGACCGACGGTACGAGCTACTCCAACACCGCGACCACCACCGTGAACGTGGTCGGGGTCAACGATGCGCCGGTCGCAACCGGCGGCGCGGTGACCGGTACCGAAGACACTTCGCTGATTCTTGGCTGGTCGACCTTTGGTGTCAGCGATGTGGACAGTTCCGCCTCCAGTCTTGGGGTAAAAATCACCGGCCTGCCCGCTGACGGCAAGTTGCAGTACCTGGACGGTGCAACGTGGAAGGACGTGGCCAACAACCAGACCTTCACCAAAACCGACATCGACGCTGGCAAACTGCGCTTCACACCGGATACCCATGAATCCGGCGCCAACGGCAACGCGAACGGCGTGGGCGATCAGAAGTCCGATTACGCGCAGATCAAATTCCAGCCAACCGACGGTCAAGCGCTGGGCACCACCGGCACCGTGAAGATCGACATTACACCGGTCGCCGACGCACCGACCCTCAACGTGGCCGGCAACGCCGTGACCTCCACTGGCCTGGTCAAGGAAGTCTGGACTGGCCTGTCGGGCCTGGGCACCGATGGCAACGGCGCACCGTCCGGTACGCTGAAGTCGGTGATCGATGCCGCCGGAACACCCAACAGCAGCACCACCGTGAACAACGTGCAGTCCGACAGCAACGTGAATCCGGGCACCGCGTCGAAAACCTCGGGCCTGATTTTCCTCGAAGCTGGCAAGACCTACACCTTCAGCGGTACCGGCGATGACAGCCTGCTGGTGACCATCGGCGGCAAGAATGTCGCGGGCATCACCTGGGGAGCGGGCGGCCAGCTCAATGGTTCGTTCACCCCAACCACCAGCGGCTATTACACCCTGGACATCTACCACCACAACCAGACCGGCCCGGGCAGCTATGACGTGAACCTGTCGGTCAACGGCAGCACCCCGACCGACCTGAGCAGTGCCGGCGTGCCGCTGTATACCGGCGTGGCTGATCTGGTGAATGCGGGCGTCTCTGTTTCGGACCTGCACGGCACCAATGGCGAAGGCTACTACGACGGCTTCAAGCTCAACGAAGGCGCCGAAGGCGGCAGCGTGAACCTGTCGAAGATCACCACAGCCCTGACCGATACCGACGGCTCCGAAAGCCTGAGCGTGAAAGTCGGCGGGATCCCGGAAGGCAGCGTGCTGAGCGACGGCGCCGGCCACACAGTGACCGTAGGCAGCAATGGCGAGGCCTCGGTCACTGGCTGGAACCTGGGCAGCCTGACCCTGACGCCACCGACCTACTACAACGGCCAGTTCAACCTGACCGTGACATCGACCTCCACCGAAGCCCTCGGCGGGTCGGCAACCACCACGGCGCAGATACCGGTCACGGTTTATCCGGCGGTCTACACCTCCACCACCGCAACCTCTGGCAGTGACAACGTCACCGGCACCGACGGCAACGACATTGTGGTCGCCGACATCGGCGGGCTGACCGTCGTGCCAGGCGTCAACTACAACATCGCCTTCATGGTCGACAGCTCCGGCAGCATGAGCGCATCGTCCGTCACAGCCGCCAAGGACTCGCTGACGTCGGTGTTCAACACCCTCAAGCAGAGCATGGGCGGCAACTCCGGGACGGTGAACATCTTCCTGGCGGACTTTGACAGCCAGGTGAATAAAACCGTATCGGTCAACCTCAATGACCCGAACGCACTCGTGCTGCTCAAAAGCGTGCTGGATTCGATGGTGTCTGGCGGCGGCACCAACTATGAGGACGTGTTCAAGACCACGGCCAACTGGTTCAAGAGCAGCGAAGCCCTGAGCAACACCGGGGCGACGAACCTGACGTACTTCATCACCGACGGTGAGCCGACCTACTATCAGTCCGGCGAGCAGACGAACCCGACCCTGTACGGCAACGTGAAGCTCGACAGCCTGATCACCACGAGCAACTACAAACTGGGCCAGACGTTCAGCGCCGAGCTCGACAACACCCACCGCGTTCAGGTCGACGAATCCGGCAACCTCTCCCTGCTCACCTGGAAAAAATCCTGGGGCGGTTACTGGAGCAGTGAGGAATTGGGCACGTTGCGCGCCCAGGGCGATGGCACTTATGAGTTGTCGTATCGCGATGGCACTGGCAACAGCACCGGCTCGAACACCACCAGCAACTCCCTGAGCGCTTTCGCGCTGTTGAGTTCGGTGTCTGGCGTGGAAGCCATCGGCCTGAATAAAGGCGTGACGCTGGACGACCTGAAGGACTACGACTCGGACAAAACTCCGCAGACCAACATCGATCCCAAGGACCTGGCCAACTCCATCATCGGCCACACCGAAGCGACCCTGCCGGGCGCCGACACAGTCAACGGGGCAGACGGCAACGACATCCTGTTCGGCGACCTGGTGAGCTTCAACGGCATCGCCGGCGAAGGTTACCAGTCCATTCAGGCCTTCGTGGCCCAGCAAAACGGCGTGGAAGTCAGCAAAGTCACCACCAGCAACGTTCACCAGTACATCACCGAGCACTACAACGCTTTCGATGTGTCCGGTGCCAACGATGGCAATGACACACTGCTGGGCGGTGCCGGCAATGACATCATCTTCGGCCAGGGCGGCAACGACCTGCTCGACGGTGGCAAGGGCAATGACATTCTGCTGGGCGGCAAAGGCAACGACACGCTGATCGGCGGCCAGGGCAATGACACCCTGATCGGTGGACTGGGTGGCGACACTTTTGTCTGGAAGTCCGGCGACACCGGCACCGACGTGATCAAGGACTTCAAGGCCAGCGAAGGTGACCGGATCGACCTGCGGGATCTGTTGCAGGGTGAAACCGGCAGCACCATCGACAACTTCCTGAAGATCAGCACGGTCGATGGCGTGTCGTCGCTGCAGGTCAGCACTTCCGGCCAGTTCAACGCAGGCGACGCCGCAGCGGCCACCCCTGACGTGACGATCAAGCTGGAAGGTAACAACTGGTCAAACATGAACCTGAACTCGTTGATCGCCGGCAGTGATCCGACCATCAAGGTCGATCACAACAACAGCTGACCGAAGCTTAACGGCCGCCCTTAGGGGCGGTCGTATCGGGCTGCACCCAGGATGACGATTTCGTCGCCACCCTCCATACTCGCGCACAGTTGGCCTATGCTGCCCAGCATGACGCCGCTTCATACATGAGGGATGCCCGATGTTTTATGTGCAACGCGATGCACAAGGCCTGCTGGTGCGCGTGGAAGCCACCGCTTATGCGGAGGCCACCGAAACCCTGCCGGCCGACAGCCACGAGATCCAGGACTGGTTCGCCAACCAGGCGGTAGAAAACAGCCTCAAGCAGCTCAAGCAGAGCGACCTGGAAATGATCCGGGTACTCGACGACTTGATCCAGGTGCTGACCAGCAAAGGCGTCATCCGCGTCACCGACCTGCCAGCCGCGGCCCAGGCCAAGCTAATGGACCGCAACCAGGCCCGGGAAGCCTTGGGCGGGTTGAGCCGGTTGATCGATGATGATGAGAAGGGGTTGATCTAGGCCTGGTTCATCGGTGTCGGGGCTGCCCTCATCGCGAGCAGGCTCGCTCCCACAGGGGGATGGGGCAAGTCGCAGATATTGCCGTCACGCAGTTCTTGTGTGGGAGCGGGCTTGCTCGCGAAAGCGGTGGGTCAGTTTGCGATGATGCTGGATGTGCCGACGCCTTCGCGAGCAAGCCCGCTCCCACAATTGGACTTGTGTCAGGGCGCAATTTTCCATTCGCCAACAGATCTCTTGTGGGAGCGAGCCTGCTCGCGATGGCAATCTTCAATCCACCACAGGCCTGTCAGCTCGACGCTGGCACTTCAAGCCGATCCATCGCCCGCTCCACCAACAAATGCACCCCGTCGGCCATTCGACTGATCGCCAGGATCACGCTGCGGCGCGAGCCGTCGACGTCATCAGCCAGGTCGGCCGCGATGGCGCTGATGGACAGCAGGTCTTCGGAGGCATTGGCCAGTAGGGTTTCGGTGTCGATGTCTGGGGATACGATGAAGAGCTGGCCTGCTTGGGCCTCGTCGACGGGTTTGGGTTTGAGATAGTAGTCGAGAGCGCGCTCGGCGGCTTCGTCGAGTTTTTTTGCTTGCAGGGTTTCGACTCGGGATTTGGATGAGGGCTGTGGAGGGTTAGGCGTAGCTTTGAACATGGTTTGGGCTTCCTATTCAATTCAGAGCCGCCCTGGCTCGCTTGCACGCGATGAAGGGTGGCAGCTATGTGCGAGTGTGCAAGACCGAGTAAGACAACGCCCAAAAACCTCGGCAGACCCGAAGGTCTCCCGCACACAGCTGCCATAAAACATGAGCACGAATGCACGATAAGTGGCTGGTGATATTGTTGAGCGTCTTTCTAACCGGCTTGCACGCCGGTGTCACCGTTTTTTCAGTGACAAACCCAGACTAGCCACGGGGCAGACGCCGGACAAGTTCACCAAGTTCGCCACAACTCGAAGGAAATCTCCTAGGACCTGACTTTTAGAGGGGGTGTATATCCGTTTCTGCGGTAACGGCTACTGGCGGTTCCGCTCTTACAGCGGGTCACTTTCGAAAAGCGCGAAAGTAACCAAAGCGCTTTTGCCCCACCACTCGGCACCTCGCTTAGGCTCGGTGTGCCCGAACGCAGGTGTTGCGTAGTGGGCATCCCGGCATGGATGCCGGGATAGCCGCGCTGGGCCATGGATGGCCCTTCGCGGCGGGCCCACGGAGCAATGCCTGCGTTCGGGCATGCCGAGCCTAGGCGAGGCACCAAGTGGTGGGGCAAGACCTTTTGGTTACTTTTGGGGCGTTTGCCAAAAGTGACTCGCCGTAAGGGCGAAACCGCCAGCCGCCGTTACCGCAGCAATGGATATGTACTCGGTCAGAAGGATACAGACCGCCTCGCAGCAAGCCTCACCCCCAACGCTTAGGCTCGCCAACCAACTGCCCCTGCACCCCAAACAACCCCATCTCACGAATCACCGCCAACTCCCCTTCCGTCTCAACCCGCTCAGCAATCAACGGCAGGTCAATGCTGTGAGCAGCACGCTGGATCGCCTCGATGAACAAGCGCTTGTCGCTCTCCTGGTCAATCGCGCGGATATAGCTGCCATCGATCTTCAGATAAGCCAACCCCAACCGCGACAAGTTACCGATCATGCTGAACCGCCCACCAAAGCGCTGCAGGCTCAGGGAGAAGCCCAGCTCGCGCAGTTGCCGGGTCAATTGTTCCAGCACGGCCTGCTCCGGCAGTTGCTCTTCGCCTATTTCCAGGGTCAGGCGTGGCCCGAGGTTGGAGTGGGCCCGCAGGATCTCGAAGATTTTGTTCAATGCCTGAGGATCAGCCAGGGTGGCGGAGGACAGGTTCAGCGCCAGGGCTTGTTCGTGCCCGGCCATTTGCTTGAGCACCTGTTCGAGCATCAAACGGTCCAGGCGCGCGGTCCAGCCGAAGCGCTCCAGCCACGGCAGGAAGCGCCCGGCGGGGATGGTCTGACCCTGCTCGTCCAGCAGCCGCGACAGCACTTTGTAATGCAGCACCACTTGGGTGTCCTGGGCGGCCACCACTGGCTGGAAGTAAAGCTCGAAGCGCTGATTGCTCAAGGCCTGGTCGAGCAGAGTGTGCCAGGCATGGTGATCGTCACCGACGCTGGCCGAGGCGCTGTGGTCCAGGCAGGCCCAACCCGGCTCTCCCTGGCTTTCGGCCTGGGCAAGGGCCTGGTCGCCGAGCTGGAGCACGGCTTGCGGCGAGTCGCCATGGACGAAGGGTGCAAGTCCGATGGAAGCCACCGAAGCCACGTCAGTCGCCCCGGTGGCACTCAGGCTCGCCAGCGCGCTTTCGAGGTTCTGCGCCAGTTGCAGCGCTTCCTCGCGCACCAGCCCCGGCGCCAGCACGGCGAATTCCCCGCCGCGGATGCGCGTCACCAGGTTGTGGGTTTCAGGGTAACGGGCGCATTCACGCAGCAATTGTTCGCCCACAGCCTTAAGCAACTGGTCGGTGCGCTGCCCGCCCAGCCGCTGGTTCAACCCGGCCAGGTCCTTGACCCGCAGCAACAGCAGATAACCGGAGCTGGCCTGCTCGGGATTGCTCACCCGGGCGTGGAGCTGCATTTCGAAATACCGCCGGTTGGCCAGGCCCGTGAGATTGTCCTGGTAAGACTCGACCCGCAGTTTTTCGCTGCGCTCGGCCTGCTCTTGAAACAGCGCCTTGAGCTTCTCGACCATCTGGTTCATCGCCTGCACCACCCGGCGCAGTTCCGGGGTGCGTGGCAGCTCCGGCAGGCTCAAGAACTCGCGACGGGCGATGGCATGGGACTGGTGCACCATGTAATCCAGCGGCTTGAGCTGACGACGCAGCAGCAAGGCCCCCAGTACCGCGCTCACCGCGCCGCACAGCAAAAGCCAGCCCAGGCTGCCCAATGCGCTCTGCCACAGCTTGGCGAGGGCGAACATCGGGTGGCTGACCACCTCGACCCGCGCCGCCTGCTCCCAGCCACGGCTGACAATCGCATCGCCACCGGCCGGCTCCAGGCCGATGAGTTTGATGAACCATTGCGGCACGTTGCCGGCGTCGGGTGTGCCGGTGCGCTCGACGAGGGTTTTGTCGGTGGCGACATCGACCACCCGAATGGTCGCGTAATAGCCGCTGTCGAAGATCGAACTGACCATCAGCTCCACCATCGCCGGGTCGTCGATGTTCGGCGTCAGGGACAGCGCCAGCGCCGTGGCCGCGTCCTGGGCGTGGGAGCGCAACTGGTTGACGTACTGGGCCCGCGAGCTTTCCAGGCTGACCATGAAGCTGCCGCTGAAGGCAACCACCAGGAACAGACAGATAGCGATCAACAGCTGTTTGAACAAGGACATCTGAGCGCGCGCTCCTAGTTAGTCGTCTCGACCGGAAAACCTTCGGCCTGCATTTTTTTCAACACATCCTGCCACCGGGACAGGCGCTTGGTGTCACCCACTTTCTTGTTGCCCTTGGCCCCTGGCAGCCACAACCCCTCGGCATTGAAAGAGTAGACCGGCAACAGATCGGTCCGCTGGCTGGCCGGCAGGATGCCATCGATCAGGCTGTCGAGTACCAGCGGCATGGCATCGGGGGTCGCGTAGTAAGTGAGCACCATATGCGCACGGTTCTGCCGCAACGCCTTGACGTAGGTGATGCGCAGCTTGTCACTGGACACCCCCAGACGACGCAGGCTGAAGTACTTGGCAATGGCATAGTCCTCGCAATCCCCGGCGCCTTTCCACAGGGCCTGGATCGGGGTCTCCCAGTAATCGACCTGACGCCACAGGTCGATGTCTTCGACGTAGCGCACCCGTTTGTTGAAAAACAGGTTCACCACCTTGAGCTGCTCAAGCTCCGGCGTCTGCTTCTGGGTCGCCAACAATTGCTGCCAGGCATCGATCCGTTGCTGCCCTTCGCCCAACGGCCCATATAACGCTTGCGCCCGCCGGCTGATCTGCGCAAAGTCCCAGTCGGCCTGCAGGCCGCCCAGCATGACGCCGGCCAGCAACAATGCCGAACACAACCAGCGCAAGAACCTGGGAACAGGGAAAGGTGCAGCCAAGGGAAGTACGTCCAAAAAGGGCCGTTGGAAATTCGTTGGATGGTGAAGCCTGGCCGGGTAAAAGACAATGGCAAGGTGCAATCACCGCAAGCAGACTAAACTTTAGTTCAGGAACCGGGGCCGCGAGATTTTGACGGCTTGGCAATCTGTAACTAACGTTGGCTTGGATCCAATTTTTGTTACTACCAGTCAGGGTGCGTTGTCGTGACACAGAAGCCCAAACCGCTAAGTACTATCCAGATCAACGGGCCCATTCCCGCTGCCCAGGCACGCTCCATCATCGAAGAATCCCTACGTGAGGCCATTCTCGACGGGCGCTTGCCGTGCGGCACCGCCCTGCGCCAGCAGGAACTGGCCGACCTGTTCGGCGTCAGCCGCATGCCGGTACGCGAGGCCTTGCGCCAGCTCGAGGCGCAATCACTGCTCAATGTGGTTCAGCACAAAGGCGCCGTGGTGGCCCCGTTGATCACCAACAATGCGATCGAGACCTACGCCCTGCGTTCGGTCCTTGAATCTTTCGCATTGCGCCTGTCCATTCCTCTCCTCGATGCCGAGGACCTGGCCCTGGCCGGCCATTACATCGAGCAACTGGAAGCCCAAACCGACCACGCTGAAATCGGCAGGCTCAACCGGCTGTTTCACATGTCGCTTTATCACAAGGCACCCAACAGCAAACTGCTGGACCTGATCGAGCGCGAGCTCAATGAGGAAGAACGCTTCTTGCGCTTTCATCTGTCGTCCATGGGCTTGGGCAAACTGACCCAGGACGATCATCGCGCGCTGCTGGAGGCCGCTACGGCCCAGGACATCGACAGAGCGGTTGCCCTGCTGGAGCTGCATCTGGAAAAAGCCTGCGTCACCATCCGGCGCTATCTGGAACAACAGCAAAGCCGTTGAAACTGCGCCGGCGTCCCAGCCGGCGTATCACTTTCTTACACATCCCTCCTACCCAGCTTCTCGCCTGCCCGACGAGGCCCGAGCATTGCCGTGCCTTGTCGCCCCATCAGTTCAATGGCACTGCCATCGATTTGGGCTCACTCTTGCGTTTGTCGATTAAAAAACAGACCTGAAGAAGTCAGCGCCTGGCCGCAGCCGGGCGAATCGAAGCCAACATGCAAGGAGCATCGCCCAACCGGCGGGATGATCGGAAGTCCGACCGATGTCCCCCCCATAAAACAACAACTTCTTATTTCCCTGTCCCCTGAAGTGCTCCGAGTGAGGCATTCACTCAACTTCTTCGATTCTGATACTTCTTTATCGGAAGGAGCGGCTTCGCCTGAATAAAACTTGCATTAAAAGTTTTAACATCCCTCTTCGCGCCCAATAAATAACCCCCTTTAAATAATTAAAAAATCACTTGCCGCTTACTTGTTCGGTGTATTAGTTTTTTATCCGTCGAGTTGTTATCGACCGCTTACGTTTATGGCCGAGGCCTGAAAAACCTTGCTCACACGCCATAAATGCGTAGTTAAGACGAGCATTTCAATACTTTCAAAACTTATGGACTCCGGTTCAGGCACCCGCTCGCTTTTATTAAAGCCCGGGTGACTTTTCCGAATAAACATCATTGATGAGGACGTTCCGATGCTGCCTACCAAAGAACAACTATCTCTGAAAAAACACGCCCTTGGCCAACACCCGGTTTTTTCCGAAATAACATCAATCGATCTGTTACGCCGCTTTATGCAAAGCCATGTCTTTGCCGTGTGGGACTTCATGTCACTGACCAAACGGCTGCAACGGGAGCTGACCTGCGTCCACCTGCCCTGGCTGCCGCCAGCCGACCCACACGCTGCACGCTTGATCAACGAAATCGTCCTGGGCGAGGAATCCGATGATCGCCCCGGAGCCGGCTATTGCAGCCACTTCGAACTGTACCTGGACGCCATGCGCGAGGTTGGCGCCGATACCCGCGCGATTGAGCAGTTCATCACCCTGCAACAGGAAGGCGTCAGTCCCGAGACGGCGTTGGAGAGCGTCGAGGTAGAGCCGGCGGCGGCCCGGTTCGTCCGCCAGACGCTGCAAACGGCGCTGCACGCACCGGCCCACAGCGTGGCCGCCGCCTTCGTGCACGGTCGCGAGAGCGTCATCCCGCAGATGTTCCAGCGCATGCTGGACGCCTGGGGCATCGGCCTGGATCAGGCGCCGACGTTTCGTTATTACCTGCAGCGGCACATCGAAGTCGATTCCGAAGACCACGGCCCCGCAGCGGAAAAGCTCTTGGCCCGGCTGATCGATGGCGACCCGCAGCGCGAAACCGAGGTGCTGGCCGCCGCACTCGCCGCCGTCCAAAGCCGCACCGCGCTGTGGGACGGGTTACGCCAGAGCATGGCCCAACCGCTTGCGCAGGTGGCGCCATGAACGCCGTCGAATACCAATCCTTCGCCGACGCCTGGGAAAGCCGCGCCACCATCCGCACCCGGCCACGGCGCCGGGTCGAAGACGACGACAAGTTGATCTTCCCCATGAGCCGTCAACCCCTGGTACACAGCCAGACCTTCCTCAGCCACTGCCCGCAACTGCGCGATTTTGTGCTGGTGCAGAGCCTCTACAAGTTCATCAACGATGTGGTGATCTTCGAGACTGAGCTGGTGGACCACACCGCCCGGCGCATCGCTAAAAACAGCTTCGGCATCGAGTTCCCGTTCGCCTGCCGCTACGACGCAATGACGGTGGTGGTGGACGAGGATTACCACGCACTGGTGGCGATGGACTTCATGCAGCAGACCATCGACATGACCGGCATTGCGCCGATCCCCTTGCCCGATCAGATCGAGCTCAGCCGCGCCATACCGGCGACGCTGGCCCAGGCGCCAGAGCATCTGCGCAGCGCCGTGGAGCTGATTTGCATCGCCATTGCCGAGAACACCGTGACCAACGAGGTGGCGGCATTCGCCCGGGATGACTCGGTCAAGGCTTCGATCAAGGGCCTGATGGCCGACCACTTGCTGGATGAGGGGCGGCACTCCGGTTTCTGGACGCGACTGGTGCAAATCTACTGGCGCAGCGCGCCCGAAGCTGACCGTGATGCGATTGCGCGATTGATGCCCGGCTTCATCAGCCAGTACCTGGCGAGCGACCTGCAACAGGCGTTCGATTTCCAGCTGATCGCACACCTGCCCGTCGACGAATCGGTGCGCCAGTCAATGCGTGAAGAGGCCAGTGCGCTGGCGTATCCCATCAATCGCTTTCACCCGTTGGTGGGCAATATCACGCGCTTTTTTCGCAGCAGCTCGATGCTGGCGTCCCCCTGCGTGCGTGACGCCCTGGCCGACTACCTGACCCCATGAGGATCCGCCCATGAGACGCCTCGAAATTGCAGTGTCTGGCACAAGCCAGGCCATGACCGACCTGGCCCGGGAGCTCGAACTGCACGGCCACGGTGTGGTGGATCGGCAATCGCCGGCCAGCCACGGCGCGATCGACCTGTTGATCGACGACGGTACGACATCGCGGGCCATTGACGCCCGCTCATACCTCCAGGTGCGCGTGGCGCTGCGCACGCTACCCGGCGAGGTATTGCCACAACCGGTGGTGATATTCCGCGACAGTGCGCAGCGGTTGTTGTGCCAGGAAGTGATTGCGCCGCAACGCGATGGCAATGGTCAGTCCTTGCGCCAGCGTACGCTGGCGACGCTGGTCGAGACCGGCGCACGGCTGGTCAGCCAGTTATCCCGGGATGACACCTGCGTCGATCACTGGCCGACAGTGCACGCTGACGCTGTCGACCAACCGCTGCTCGGGCTCGATGCGCTGGAGCCGCTGGCGTTCGAGCACGGCCTCAATCGGCCGCCGGTGCCCTGGCTGCTGGCCGCCGCCGACGTGCCGGTGATGCACAGCATCGAATCGCGCATGCTCGACGACGCGACGCAACCGGCCCTGTGGGTCGACGGACAACTCATCGACTACAAGTCCTTGCGCCGCCTGGCGCTGAGGTTGCAACAGCCGATGCTGCAAATGCTGAAGAGCGCCGGACCTGGGTGGGAACTTGGGAAAGGACCTGTAAAGGAATCTGTGGGAGCCAGGCTTGCCCGCGATGAAGACACCGATGCTCTCAAGCAAACCGCATCATCGTTCATCGGGGGCAAGCCTTCCTCCCACAGGCCTTCCTCCCACAAGGTGATCGGCGTGTGCCTGCCCAAGTCCGCGCACCTGTACGCGGCAATCCTGGCGGTGCTGGGTTGTGGGGCGGTGTACCTGCCGCTGGACCCGCAGCATCCGGCACAACGTCGACGCTTCATCCTGGAAAATGCCCAGGCCGACCTGCTGCTGCACGACGGAGACAGCGACCTGGGCGACCTGTCGTTGCCAACGCTGAATGTCCATCGGCTGCCTTCGCCCACGCCAGGCATCCCGGCCTCGTTGATCCGCCGCGTGGTGGACAGCGACGAACCGGCCGTGGCGATCTACACCTCCGGCACCACCGGCCAGCCCAAAGGCGTGTTGCTCAGTCATCGCAACCTCAGCCATTTCTGCGCCTGGTATAGCGACTATGTCCGGTTGCAGCGCGACAGCCGGGCATTGCAGTTCTCCACCATCAACTTTGACGCATCGCTGCTGGATATCCTGCCGACCTTCATCCAGGGTGCGACGCTGGTGGTGCCCAGCGAAGACCAGCGTCGCGATCCGCAGCAACTGGTGGCGTTGATTCAGCAACAGCGCGTCACTCACGCTTTCCTGCCGCCCGCCCTGCTGAGCGTGATGCCGCTGGATGAACCGTTGGGGCTGGAGCATTTGATTACCGGCGGCGATGTCTGTGAGCCGTTCGTGATCGAACAGCTCGCACCACAGTGCCGTTTCCACAACATTTACGGCCCGACCGAAACCACGGTGCTGGCCACCACTCGGCAATTCGGTGTCGGTGACAACAACCGCAACCTCGGCGTGCCCATCGCCAATGGCCGGGTGCTGATCCTGGACGAACAACTGCAGCCGGTCCCCCAAGGCACACCGGGCGAGCTGTACATCGCCGGACCTGGGGTCGGCCTCGGTTACCTGAACGACCCGGCGCTGACCGCAAGCCGCTACCTCAACCTGACGCTGCCCGGCGGGCCAACGCTGCGGGTGTATCGCACTGGCGATATCGCCCAATGGACCGACAACGGCATCGAACTGTGCGGCCGACGCGATAACCAGGTGAAGATCCGTGGCTTTCGGGTCGAACCCGAGGAAATCGAGCATTGCCTGCGCGACAGCCAGTTGTTTCGCCAAGTAGCGGTGGGGGTCGATGAACGGCGGCGGATCCTGGCGTTTCTGGTTCACCCCCGGGAAGAGCAGGCCGGCGCCGCCCTCCAGGCTTTGCGCGAGCATGTACAAAACGCGCTGCCCAGCTACATGCACCCAGCGGCCTACGTGCAATTGCCCAACCTGCCCTACACCAGCAACGGCAAGGTCGATCGCCGGGCCTTGCTGGCCACAGCGGTGCAAGTGCAGGTCGGCAGCCAGCGACGCCAACCGCAGAACGTTCTGGAAACACAGTTGCGGCAACTGTGGGCCGAGTTATTGGAGCTGCCGGTCGACGACATCGCCACCGACGAGAGTTTTTTCAATCTCGGTGGCCATTCGATCCTGCTGTCGCAACTGCTGCTGGGGATTCGCGAGGCCTTCGGGCGCAGCCTGTCGATCAATCGCTTCATCGAAGCGCCCACGCTGATGACCCTGGCGAGGTTGCTCGACGATCCTGAGCAAACCAGCGCATCGACCCTCAGCCCCCAGGCGTTGATCGATGCCGAGGCGGAACTCAATCTCGAGCCGCTGCCTGTCAGCCAATGTGGTGATGTGCACAAGGTGGTGGTTACCGGCGCCAACAGTTTTCTCGGGGTACACATTGTCGAAGCCTTGCTGGCCTGGGGGGCCACAGAAGTTGCGTGCCTGGTGCGCGAGTCCGGTGGACAAAGCGCGGCCGAACGTTTCGCCCAGGCCTTGCAGGACAATCGCCTGAACCACCTGGACCTGAGCCGCGTCAGTGTTTACGCCGCCGACATCACCCAACCGCAATTGGGTTTGCCAGGCGATGTCTATGCCCGCATCGACCGCAGCTTCGGCGCATTGGTCCACAACGCCGCTCACGTCAATCATGTGCTCGACTACGAGTCTTTGGCGCGGGACAACGTGGAGCCGATCTTCGAATGCCTGCGCCTGTGTGAAGGGCGCAGCAAGAAGATCTTCAACTTCGTCTCCACGTTGTCGGCGTCCAGTGCTCTGGATGCCGACGGCCAGGTCCTGGAGCAGCCCGCCGCCAAGACGCCACCGATCTACATCAAGAACGGCTACAACCTGTCCAAATGGGTTGGTGAGCGGATCCTGCAACGAGCCCGCGAGCGCGGGGTGTGGGTGAATTTGCTGCGCCCCGGCAACATCAGTTTCAACAGCCTGACCGGGGTCTGCCAGCCCCACAAAAACCGGCTGATGCTGATGCTCAAGGGCTCGATCCAGCTTGGTCAGGTGCCGGAACTGTCGCTCAATTTCGACCTGATGCCGGTGGACTTCCTGGCGCGTTTCATAGCCTTCCACGCCAGTCGCTATCAGCCGACGCAGGCGGTGTTCAACCTGCACAACCCCGAGCCTTTGAGCTGGGACGCTTATGTGGCGTCGTTTCGTGACAGTGGCCGGGAGTTCTCGCTGGTCAGCATTGCTGACTGGCAACGGCAACTGGGCCGGGTCGATGCTGACAATGCGCTGTTCGGCGTACTGGGTTTCTACCTCAACGGCTTCGAGGAAGACATCGGCGACATCTCGTTGATCAACCACGCCAATGCCCGGGCCGGCGTACGGCAGATGGGTGCCCGCTACCCGGAAAAATCCCCGGCCCTGCTGCGTCGCGGCGCCGACTACCTCAAGGCCATCGATTTCATCTGAAGCACCCTCAACTGTAAAAAAGGAGCAAGACCATGAATGCTTTTCAACCCGACACCTTGATCAAGAACCCCCTCGCCTGCCACGTCGAAACGTCAGTGGAAGTACCCGCCGACGCGGCGAGCGTCTGGGCTGTGGTAGGCAACTTTGCGGGGTTCGATCAATTCATCCCGGCACTTGAGCACATCGAAATGACTGGCGAGGGCGCGAGGTCCCTGCGCAAGAAGTTTTTCCGCGACGGGCAGAACCTGGTGGTGGAACAGCTCAACAGCCGCGATGACCAGGCCATGCAGATGACCTGGACGCTGATCTACAACACCCTGGGCATCGACAACCTTTGGGCGGCAATGCGCGTCGAGCCCCTGGCGGACAATCGCTGCCGCGCCACCTGGACCATCATCGCCGACCACACCGATGCACATACCCCGTCCGGCTTCCGGGACTTCCTGCAAGGGTTTGCCAATGAGGCGATGGGGAATGTGCAAGTGATCTTCAAGTAAACACCACTCCCCTGTGGGAGCGAGCCTGCTCGCGATGGCGGTGGGTCAGCTTGCATCACCGCCAGATGCGCCACCGTCATCGCCGGCAAGCCTTGCTCCCACAGCTTTCCGAGTCGTTCGCAAATCCCCATCCACCACCAATCCCCTGTGGGAGCGAGCCTGCTCGCGAAAGCGGTGGGTCAGCTTGCATCAATGCCAGATGCGCCACCGTCATCGCGGGCAAGCCTTGCTCCCACAGTTTTCCGAGTCGTTCGCAAATCCCCATCCACCACAAATCCCCGTGGGAGCGGGCTTGCTCGCGAAAGCGGTGGGTCAGCTTGCATCACTGCCAGATGCGCCACCGTCATCGCGGGCAAGCCTTGCTCCCACAGTTTTCCGAGTCGTTCGCAAATCCCCATCCACCACAGATCCCCGTGGGAGCGAGCCTGCTCGCGAAAGCGGTGGGTCAGCTTGCATCAATGCCAGATGCGCCACCGTCATCGCGGGCAAGCCTTGCTCCCACAGTTTTCCGAGTCGTTCGCAGATCCCCATCCACCACAAATCCCCGTGGGAGCGGGCTTGCTCGCGAAAGCGGTGGGTCAGCTTGCATCACTGCCAGATGCGCCACCGTCATCGCGGGCAAGCCTTGCTCCCACAGCTTTCCGAGTCGTTCGCAGATCCTCATCCACCACCAACCCCCTGTGGGAGCGGGCTTGCTCGCGATAGCTGTGGGTCAGCTTGCATCACTGCCAGATGCGCCACCGTCATCGCCGACAAGCCTTGCTCCCACAATTTCCCGAGTCGTTCGCAGATCCCCATCCACCACAGATCCCCTGTGGGAGCGGGCTTGCTCGCGATAGCGGTGGGTCAGCTTGCATCACTGCCAGATGCGCCACCGTCATCGCGGGCAAGCCTTGCTCTCACAGTTCTCCGAGTCGTTCGCAAATCCCCATCCACCACAAATCCCCTGTGGGAGCGAGCCTGCTCGCGAAAGCGGTGGGTCAGCTTGCATCACTGCCGGATGCGCCACCGTCATCGCCGACAAGCCTTGCTCCCACAGTTTTCCGAGTCGTTCGCAGATCCCCATCCACCACCAATCCCCTGTGGGAGCGGGCTTGCTCGCGAAAGCGGTGGGTCAGCTTGCATCACTGCCGGCTTTGCCACCGTCATCGCGGGCAAGCCTTGCTCCCACAGTTTTCCGAGTCGTTCGCAGATCCCCATCCACCACAAATCCACTGTGGGAGCGGGCTTGCTCGCGAAAGCGGTTGGTCAGCTTGCATCACTGCCGACTTTGCCACCGTCATCGCCGGCAAGCCTTGCTCCCACAATTTCCCGAGTCGTTCGCAGATCCCCATCCACCACAAATCCCCTGTGGGAGCGGGCTTGCTCGCGAAAGCGGTGGCACGGTTGGCGGTGATGTCGGCGGAGGTCAGATCTTGAAGCTGTCCACCAACTGCTTCAGGCGATTGGCCTGTTGCGACAAGGCATCGCAATCCCTCAGGGTTTCATTGAGGTTGGCGACGCTTTGCTGGTTCAGCAGGTTGATGTGGCTGACGTCCATGTTGAGGGTTTCCACCACGGCGGTCTGTTCTTCGGTGGCCGCGGCCACCGACTGGTTCATCCCGTCGATTTCGCCGATGCGCTGCGTCACGCTGACCAGTCGCAGGCCAGCCTGGTTGGCCACTTCCACGCTTTCTTCGCTGGAAAGCTGGCTGGCGTTCATCGTGGTCACCGCTTCACGGGAGCCGACCTGGAGCGAGGTGATCATCTTGTGGATTTCTTCCGCCGACTCCTGGGTGCGGTGCGCCAGGTTGCGCACTTCATCGGCCACCACCGCAAACCCGCGCCCGGCTTCACCGGCACGGGCTGCTTCGATGGCGGCGTTCAGCGCCAGCAGGTTGGTTTGCTGAGAGATGCCTTTGATCACGTCCAGAATATGCCCGATGTTGTCGGTGCTGGTGTTCAGGGTTTCGATCTGGGTGCACGAGAGACTGATCTTTTGCGACAACTCGGTCATCGCCTGAATGGTTTTTTCCACCACCTGGCGTCCGTCATCGGCCTGCTCGCTGGCGCCGCTGGCCTGTTGCGAGGCGTCGGCAGCATTGCGGGCGATTTCCTGGGTCGCGGCGCCCAACTGGTTGATAGCCGCTGCCACGCTGTTGGTGCGGGCGCTCTGTTCGTCGGAGCCAATGAGCGAGGCATTGGACGAAGTCATCACCCGCTGCGACAAGTCATGCACCTGCCGAGTAGCGGAAGACACTTCCGAGATCGACGCGTGAATCCGTTCCACGAACTGGTTGAATGAACTCCCCAGCTCAGCGAACTCATCCTTGCCCTGTACGACCAGACGCCGGGTCAGGTCGCCTTCACCTTGGGCGATGTCCTGCATGGCGCGCCCCATGGTGGTCAACGGACGCATCAACACCTGGATCAACAGGCTCAGCAACAATGCAATGGCTGCCACCGCCACAAACATCGCAATCAGCGCCGAGGTACGGAAATGGCTCAGCGGTGCGTAGGCCTTGTCCTTGTCGATCGACAGACCGATGTACCACTGGGTATTCGGCAGGCCCGTGACGGGGGTAAACGAAAGAATACGATCCTGCCCATTGAGCTCAACCTCCTGGATGCCTTTCTCGATGCGCACTGGCGTACCAGGATAGATGTCCTTGAGGTTCTTCATCACCTGGTCCTTGTCCGGGCTGACGATGACCTGACCGTCGCCGCTGACCAGAAACCCATGGCCGATGCCGCCGAAATCCACGGAGTTGATGATTTTCACCAGGGTTTCCAGGCTCAGGTCGCCACCCACCACACCAAGTAGCTCACCGTTGTGCTTCACCGGCAGGGCGATGGTCACCACCAGACCGCCGACCGCTGCCAGGTAGGGCGGGGTCAGCATGGTTTGATCGATGGTGACTGCCTGTTTGTACCAGGGGCGCTGGCGCGGGTCGTAGCCGTCGGGCATTTTTGCGTCAGGGCGCTGGGTGAAGACGCCGTTGGCCTGGCCCACGTAAGTGAACTGGAAATTCGACGTCAGCGCCGGCTGATCCACCAGCCCCGGCAGATCGGCACCCGCGCCCTGGTACGCAATATTCTGCGCCAGGTTTTCCAGCACCAGCACCCGGCCGCTCATCCAGTTCTGGACGCTGCTGGCCGTCAGGTCGCCGGACTGCTGGATGGAGGATTCGAGGCTGCTGCCAATGGTTTTTCGTTGCAGATAATCGTTGTAGAGCGTGAACAAGGCAAAAGCCAGAACGACCACACCAGAGGCGGCCAGAAGGATTTTATGACTGAACTTCAGATTCATCGACAGGCTTCTTATGCAGGGAGTGGGGGTGCATTCCGATTGCAGCATTCATGTCACAGCGCGGGCGAACTTTTGGTCTGCTCCACTTTGGTGCACGCATACAACGCTGTCGGCAAAAGTTAAGAAAATATTAGCCCTTTGAACAAATGGACGACGGAAGGACACGGCGCGTCGAACGGAGGTTGCAAATTCACTGACCCATGATGACAATGCGACCTATTATCATTTGTGATATCCAGGCCTTCGCGTTCATGTCATCTCCCGAGTTTGCAGTACAGGCGCTCTACAGCAACCATCACG
Organism: Pseudomonas hefeiensis; assembly: GCF_030687835.1. Classification (NCBI taxonomy): domain Bacteria; kingdom Pseudomonadati; phylum Pseudomonadota; class Gammaproteobacteria; order Pseudomonadales; family Pseudomonadaceae; genus Pseudomonas; species Pseudomonas hefeiensis. The sequence goes on along the minus strand of NZ_CP117449.1, from coordinate 241,659 downwards.
GCTGGCTTCACACATGGCTGCGCAGCCGCTTGGGCAATGCTGCCGACGCAGCGGACCTGGCCCAGGACACCTTCGTGCGCCTGCTACAACGCACCGAACGCCTGGAGCTCAAGTCGCCCCGCGCCTTTCTACGCACCATCGCCCAAGGCCTGGTAATCGATCATTGGCGCCGGGAAGAAATCGAACGCGCCTACCTCGAAACCATCGCCCACCTGCCACCCGCCCAAGCCCCCGACGCCGAAGCCCAGGCCTTGATCCTGGAGTTGCTGGAAGCCATCGCCAGAATGCTGGAGGGCCTGAAGCCGAAAGTACGCAGGGCATTTCTGCTGGCCCAGTGCGAAGGCCTGACGTACAAGCAGATTGCCGAGCAGATGGGCATTTCCTTGCGCTCGGTGGAACGATACGTCGCCGATGCGCTGTATCACTGCTATGTGTTGCGCTATGAAAGCTGAGCCTGTGGATGACGTGTTGAATCGACGCAGCGGCCCATCCCAACAGGTAGTCAGGCAAGCGATCAACTGGCTGCTGCGCCTGCGCAACCATGCTGCCAATCCGGCCTTGCGCCAACAATGCGAGGTCTGGCGCGCCGCCCATCACGAACACGAATTGGCCTGGCAGCGGGTGCAATCGCTGCACAGTGAATTGACCTCGAACCTGAGGGCGGTCCCCGGTGCCCACGTCGCTCTCGACACCCTGGAAAACAGCGCTCAGCGACTCGGCCGGCGTCAGGCCTTGAAACTGTTGTCGGGGGTGGCGCTGCTAGGCTCCGCCGCCTGGCTGGGCAAGGATCTGGACTGGCAGCCGTGGAACACGGATTTCGCCACTGCCACCGGCGAACACCGAGGCTTCCAGTTGCCGGACGGTACGCGGCTAGAACTGAACACTGACAGCGCGGCCGACCTGGACTACACCACCGAGCATCGCCTGATCAGCCTGACGCGGGGTGAAATCATGCTCACTTGCGGTCACGATCCCGAGCGGCCGTTGCTGGTGCGCAGCCGACATGGCCTGTTCGAAGGGCTGGACGGGCGCTTCGTGGTGCGACAGGACAATGACTGCACACGCCTGAGCGTCACCCGTGGCAGGGTCGCGATCCTTTCGCACCGCGGCGGTGATGGTGCTGCGCTACAGGTGAGCGCCGGGCAGAGCTATCTGCTCAGCTCATCGACAGCGACCCTGGCGCCGCCGCTGGATATGGACGTCGGCGCCTGGGCGGATGGGTTGATTATCACGCGCAACATGCGTCTGGAGGACTTCCTCAACGAGGTAGGACGTTACCGCCAGGGCTATCTGAAATGCGCCGCGTCGATTGCGGACCTGCGTTTGTCAGGCGTTTTCCGCCTGGAAGACACCGACAAGTTGCTGGCCGTCCTGCCGCGCACGCTCCCCGTGCAATTACGCTATCGAACCCGCTGGTGGGTCACGGTGCAAGAGTCGGTTTGATTTTTTTTGGCGGGTTTTGCGCGCAAGTCCGGCTAGGACAGTAAGCAACGCTTATCTGCCCTTAGCGACTCCAACGGAAACCCACAATGACTGAGCGCGTAAACCTCAACACTCCCTTTGGCTGCTCCTCGCAAACAGGCCTGTTGCGCCATGCCATCCGCGCTGCACTGTTCTGCACGGTGCTGAGTGCGGGCGCCGTACCGATGTTCGCAATCGCGGCGCCAGACGGTGTCACCACCGCGCGCCAGAGCTACAACATTGCCGCCGGCCCTCTGAGCGACGTGCTGAACCAGTTCGCCCGCCAGGCGGGCATCACCCTGGCAAGCACCCCGCAGCAAACAGGCGGGGTCCAGTCCCCGGGACTGCACGGCGAATATTCGACGGGCCAGGCCCTGAGCCATCTGCTCAGCGGTTCGGGGCTGACCGCCGTCAGCCAGGATGGCAGCAGCTATGTGCTGCAAGCCGAGGCTTCGGGCGGCACTTTGGCGCTGCCGACCACCGACATCAAGGGGTTTGCCCTGGGTAACGCCTTGGGCAGCATGGAAGGCTACAACGCCACCCACAGCCAGATCGCCACCAAGACCAGTACCGCCCTGCGGGAAACCTCGCAAAGCGTCTCCGTGGTGACCCGCGAGCAAATGGACGACCAAGGCGCGCAAACCGTGTCCCAGACCATGCGCTACACCCCAGGGGTATTGACCAACCCCTACGGCGCGACTCATCGCTACGACTACGTAGCGATGCGCGGCTTCAACGATGGCTCGGTGGACAACATCTACCTCGACGGCCTCAAGTCCATGGGCGACAGCGGCACCTATAGCTCCATGCAAGTCGATCCGTACTTCCTGGAGCGGGTCGACATTCTCAAAGGCCCGTCCTCGGTGCTCTATGGTCGCAGCTCCCCCGGTGGCCTGGTGGCGCTCACCAGCAAAAAGCCGCTGTACGAGGCCTATCACCAGATCCAGGCCACGGTCGGCACCCAGGGCCAACGCGGCATGGGCTTCGACTTCACAGGACCGGTGGATGAAGACAAACGCATCGCCTATCGCCTGGTGGGCCTGGCGGATACGTCCGACACCCAGTTCGACCACAACAAGGAAAAGCGCTTTGCCCTCGCCCCCACGCTGAGCATCGACTTTACCGAAGACACGTCGCTGACACTTCAGGCCTATCTGCAGCACGACCCCGACGGTGGTTATCACGGCGGCATGCCGGCCGACGGCACCTTGCATCAGCACAACGGCAAGCGTATCTCGGAAAACTTCTTCGAAGGCGAGCCGGGCGTCGATGGTTATGAACGTGATCAGCAGTCATTCGGCTACCAGTTCGAACACCGCTTCAACGATGTCTTCACCGCCCGCCAGAACTTCCGTTACCTGGACTCCCAGGTCACCAATGATCAGGTCTACGCCTATGGCTGGACCACGCCGACCAGCAACGAGCTGAACCGCTACTACACCGGTGCCGAAGAAAAACTGCATTCGTTCATCGTCGACAACATGCTGCAGGCTGAATTTTTCACCGGAGCGACCAAGCACACTGTGTTGATGGGCGCTGACTATCAGCGGCGCAAAACCGTGGTGGACTGGACCAGCGGCAGCCTGGCCCCGATCAACGCCTTCGACCCGATCTATGGCAACTCGGCCATCACCTACTTCAGCCCCACCAGCTACCTGCGGCGCCTGGAACAGACCGGTGTCTACCTGCAAGACCTGATCGAGATGGATAAATGGCGTTTCTCCCTGGGTCTGCGTCAGGACTGGGTGCAAACCTCGGATGAAAACCGCATCGCTGAGTTCGGCCGCCCGGAAGGCTCCGAGATCAACGACAAGCGCAGCAAGCTCACTGGCCGCGCCGGCGCGCTGTACCTGTTCGACAACGGCCTGGCGCCGTACGTCAGCTACTCCGAGTCGTTCAACCCCAACTCCTACGCCGACAGCGCCGGCAACCCGCTGCCGCCGACCGATGGCAAGCAATGGGAGCTGGGCCTGAAGTATCAGCCACCGGGCACGGATGATCTGTACACCGCCTCGCTGTTCCGCATCGACCAGGAGAACCTGGCGACCAAACTGCCCCAGGAAAACTTCTACCGCGCCGTCGGTGCCGTTCGCTCCCAGGGCCTGGAACTGGAAGCGCACCTGCAACTGACCGAGCAGCTCAAAGTGCTGGGCAGCTACACCTTCACCGATATCGAGTATTCGAAATCGATGATCAGCACGTTGAGTACCGCCACCGACATCATCGAAAACAAGGGCAACTCACCGACCCAGGCCCCGCGCCACATGGCTTCGGTGTGGGCGGACTACAGGTTCGACAGCGGCGCGCTCGATGGCCTGCGACTGGGCGGGGGCGTACGTTATGTCGGCTACAGCTGGGCCGACGCGGAAAACACCATGAAGGTGCCGTCCTACACGTTGTTCGACGCATCGGTGGGGTATGACTTGGGCAAGGTCGGCTTGAAAGGCGTGGACGTGCGCCTGAACGCTAACAACCTGACCAACGAAACCTACGTCGCCTCCTGCGCCAGTCTGAGCTACTGCTACCTGGGCGAAGAACGCAACGTCGCGGCGACGGTGAGTTACCAGTTCTGACCCGTTCCCCCAGATCTGACACCCCCTGTGGCGAGGGGATTTATCCCCGCTGGGCTGCGCAGCAGCCCCAAGACCCGGCGCCGCGGTGTGTCAGGCCTGATTACATCCAATTTTTTGGGGCCGCTTCGCAGCCCAGCGGGGATAAATCCCCTCGCCACAAGGTGTGTTCTCCATGCATAAGGTGGTGCGTCTCAAACCCGCACCACACCCTCTTCCCGCACAAACCGGTTCGCCCGCCCAAACGTGCCGAAATCATTGAACCGCACGCCCATCTCGCGCATCACTTGGTGGGCCACCGGCACCGTCATCTGGCGGATGTAGAACGGCTCTTTGACCACGAAATGATGGATGCCGTGGCTGCTGCCGAAGTTGAAGCAGAACGCCTGCAACGGCCACAGCCACCACGGGTTGAGCACCTGGGTTTGCTGGATGACATTGCCCGGCTCGATGTCGCCGTAATAATGCATGTTCGAGCTGATGAAATGCAGGCAAAAGGTGCGCAGCACGTTCGGGCCGATGATCACCACCGCCGCGATATCGATCACATGCATCACTGCCAGCGTGGCCGCCGACCAATCAATCGCCGTGCCAAGCAGATAGGCGACAGCGTTGGCCCCATGGAAACCGAGAAACACGTACCACGCGCCCCAGTGCAACAGCGCCAGCGGGAAATACACCTTCAGCGTGCGCTTGAGGATGCTGCGCTTGTGCGCCCAGGTCTTGGCCCGCAGCAGGCGAATGAACGCCGACATCACGTTGTCGCCCACCATCAGCAGCCGCGCCAGCCCCCAGGGCTCGCCGTTGGTGATGGCCCGCTCTTCCATGTCAGCCTCGCTGCCGGACACCTTGTGATGATTGAGGTGCAAGTGGCGGCGGATCCACGGGTTGATGGTGCTGGGCCGCGCCAGCCACACCAGGCCCATCATCAGATTGTGGGGTACGCGTTGCTTGCGAAAATACATGCTGTGGATCAGATCGTGTTCCAGCTCGTGGGTCAGGGACGCGAAAAAAGCGTTGAGCAGCAGGCACACCCAGCCAGCCAGGTGACCGTTGATGTAGAGCAGCGCCGAGCCGACCATCCCGGCCAGAGCAAACGCCAGGATGCCCGCGCCCAACGCATCCTGGTGGCGCAGGATCGGGTAGCGCTGGCGCAACTCCTCGCCCCGGGCCAGGACCACCTGGCGAATATGGGCCGATCGCTGTTGTGCATTCAATCGCTCGGGGCTTGCGCAAGTGCCGTGCATGGCTTACATCCTCTTCTATCGATGTGCTCATCCTGCCGGGCGATGCCCCCTAGGGTGGTAGCCGTAAACGCCAACCTGTTGACCGCAAGCGCCAATCGCCATGACTGAACCCACCTCCCTCGCCAGTTGGACCCGCGCCCTGCGCAAACAGCTTGATGCGTTGGGCCTGGACAGCCATGCCCTGTGTCTGGAGGCCGGGCTCGATCCGCAATGGATGGACGACCCGAATGCCCGTTATCCGCTCTCGGCCACCACGCGCCTGTGGGAGTTGGCCGTGCAGGCCAGCGGCGATCCGGCGATCGGCCTGCGGGTTTCGCGCTTCGTCAGTCCCACCACGTTCCACGCGTTGGGCTACGCCCTGGTGGCCAGCGGCAGCTTGCGAGAAGTGTTTGAGCGAATCGTGCGTTATCACCCGGTGGTCAGCGATGCGTTGACACTGCACTTGAGCCGCTGCGAAGACCGTTACCGCTTCACGCTCGACGTGCCCCAGGGCCGGGCGACGCCGGCCTTTGAAGCCATCGATGCATTCGCCGCGATTTACGTGCGCACGTGTCGCAACCGACTGGGCCGCGATTACGCACCGCTGGCGGTGTACTTGCGGCGCCCGGAACCGACGGACCCCGGCCCCTGGCATAAAGTGTTTCGTTCGCCTGTGTACTTCGGCGCCGGGCAAGATTGCCTGGAATTCAACCTCGCCGATTTCGACAGCCACCTGGACGACGCCAACCCGGAGCTGGCCGAACACAACGAGACGGTACTCAAGCGCACGCTCGCCCAGCTCCAGCCGCTGACCTGGGAGCGCAAGGTGCGAGCCGCTATCGAAGCCCAACTGCCCGAAGGCGAACCCAGCGCCGAGCGCATCGCCCAGGCCATGCACCTGAGCCTGCGCAGCCTGCAACGGCATTTGGCCGATGAAGGCTGCCGCTTCGACACGCTGCTTAACGAGTGTCGGGAAAACCTGGCGCTGCTGCACCTGCGCGATCCGCGGTGCTCACTGAGTGAAGTCGGTTATCTCCTGGGCTTTGCCGATGCCAGCAGCTTCAGCCGTGCGTTCAAGCGCTGGACCGGAATGACCCCGGGGCAGTTTCGTGAGGGTTTGCGCTAGGGCTTGCGTTGGCTGGGCCGGCCCAATCGCGAGCAGGCTCGCTTGTATGGTAGGACTTGAAGGGAGGAGGAGGGACAAGGTTCGCTTCTGACTGTTAGCGCAGTACAGACCGTGGGAGATTTCGCCCCTCCTCCTTTCACCCAAGCGCCGATAAAGAATGCATCTGGCCTAGACCGACGATAGGAACAAGCCTGCGCCTCTGGGTGAACCCTTCAAGTGTTCAAACCTTAGCCCGGAGGTTTTTCAATGGCAATGCCCGTCGCCATCCACCAACCGATCGTAGGTGTAGATGTCGCCAAGGACGAGTTGGTGATGTATCACGCCGAGTCAGATCAACTCGAGACGATCCCTAACACCAAAGCTGCGATCAAGAAATGGCTCAAGGCCTTGTCCACACGGGTGGATATTGCTATTGAGGCCACCAACATCTATCACTTGGAGTTCGCCGATCTGGCTCACAAGGCCGGCTGCTTGATCTATATGGTCGGTGGTTATGAGCTCAGTCACTACCGCAAAGGTGTGAACGTTCGCGCCAAGACCGATGCCCTGGATGCTCGCCTATTGGCCCGTTACCTGAAGAACGAAGGACAAGAGCTAAAACCCTGGAGTCCGCCATCGCCCTTGTATCGCAGGCTCGTAAGCCTTTTCCGGCGCCGTGCGGCTGTGGTTCAAGCCCGTGTCAGTCTGAGCCAAGCCTGGGCGAATGAGCCGCTGCTCAAAGCCGCGTTCAAGCGCCAAGTAAGCGCCATGCAAAGGCTGGAAACGCTGGTCGAACAAAAGATCCAGGAAGAGCTCAAGGAAGCGGGATTGCTGGGGCAGCTCAAACGCTGCATGAAAGTCGAAGGTATTGGCCTGTTGACCGGAGCGCGATTGATCACATCGTTTCAGCGTGGAGATTTCCGAAATGCCGATGCTTTCATCGCGTTTCTGGGGTTGGACCTGCGTATATCGCAATCAGGACGAAAAAAGGGGCGCAGTTGCCTGACCAAGCGAGGAGATCCGGAAGCTCGCCGCTTGCTCCACAACGCTGCGATGTCGGCAAGGCGCACCGAGAGATGGAAGGGGGTTTATGAGGCGTTACTGGCCCGAGGGCTGAGTACGACCCAAGCCATGGTGGCGTTGTCGCGCAAGCTTGCCCGAGTGGTATTCGCTCTGCTGAAAAGTCAGAGTGAATACCAGCCAAAAAGCGTTTAGGGGCTATTCATGCACCATAGAATCTCCCACATTTGATCTGTGGTGCACACAAACCCTGTGGGAGCGGGATTGCTCGCGAAGACCGCAGCACAGCCAACAGACCCACCGCTTTCGCGAGCAAGCCCGCTCCCACAGGTGCTGGGCCGGACTCAGATTGTGGTCAGGGCCCGCAACCGCTCGATATCCAGGATTTCAATCTCGCCATAAGCCAGCTGCACAATGCCCTGGCCCTGCAAGTCCTTGAGGATCTGGTTGGTGGTCTGGCGCGACAGTGAGAGCATGAGCGCCAGTTGCTCCTGGGGCAGTTGCAAGACCCGTCGCGCCGGTTCGATTTCGCCGTAGCCTTCGGCGATCATCAGCAGGCGATGGGCAACACGGACCGGGGCGGGCATCAGGCTCAGGTGTTCGAGATTGATGAAGGTCAGGCGCAGTTTATGGCTCATCAGCCGCGCAATATCTCGCCAATAGATTGGATGCTCTTGCAGAAACGCCATCAACGGCGCCTGCGGCAAGTGCAGCAATGTGCACTGGCCCACGCCCACCGCGTCATGGGTGCGCGGCTGGCCATCGAACAGACAGATTTCACCAAACCAGTGGGGTGCCTCCACCACGCTGAGCAGCGCTTCCTTGCCCTGTTCGTTCACTGCGCCAATCCGTACCGCGCCTTCCAATACGGCGTACATCCCGCAGGGCGGGTCACCGCGCTGGAACAACCGGTGTCCCGGTACCAGGCGGCGCACCCGCGACATGCCCAACAGACTATTCTGTAACTCAGCGGGCAAGTGGCTGTACCAGTGACCGGCCAACAGGTGCGAGTGCCAGGGATGCGTATTCATGGAAACTCCGGGACAAGTGTCGGCTAACTGACAGAACGCCTCGTGGAACCCGGGCATCATGCAGGCATCACCTCAGGAGGAACAACAATGAAAAGCCTCGTTGATCATCTCAGTCAATACGCCGCCTACCACCGCGACCCACGCAACATTGCCACGCACTTCATCGGCATTCCGCTGATTTTTGTCGCCGTCGCCGTGCTGCTGTCACGGCCGGGTTGGCCGGTAGGCGCGCTGCTAGTGTCGCCGGCGCTGCTGGTAGCGGTAGCCAGTGCCTGGTTCTATCTTCGCCTGGAACTGCGACTGGGCGTGCTGATGACGGTACTGCTGGCCCTGGCGCTATGGTTGGGCCAGGTGCTCGCCGCGCAAAGCACATTGGTATGGCTGGGCAGTGGCCTGGGAATGTTTGTGCTGGGCTGGGTGATCCAGTTCGTCGGCCACTATTACGAAGGCCGCAAGCCGGCGTTCGTCGATGACCTCACCGGGTTGATTGTCGGGCCGCTGTTCGTGGTGGTGGAGGCGGGCTTCCTGCTGGGGCTTCGCGGCGAACTGAAGCGGGCCATCGAGGAGCGCGTCGGGCCGGTGGCGTTGCGCAACCAGCGTTCGGCCGTCTGAATCTGTGGGAGCAAGGCTTGCCCGCGATGCAAACACCTCGGTGTAACGGATAGACCGAGGCGATGCCATCGCGGGCAAGCCTTGCTCCCACAAGCTCGCTCCCACAGGAGTTGGACCATTACCGCTCAAACCTTACAGCGCACCAAACTCGACCCGTATCGTCAGCGCGCCGGTGTTATCTTTCAAGCCAGACCCGTGCTGCCCGGTCAGGTCATCGTTGATGCACAGCTGCAGTTCCCCTTGCTGATCGCCCGGAACCTGCCCCAGATCACCCACCAGGAACGGCTTGCCACCATTGCCCACGCGACCTATCAAGGCGCCTTCGGCGGCACCGGGCAAGGCATAGCTGCTGTAGTCGATGTGCCTCGAACCGCCATTTCCATCGACATTGCCGCCCTGCGGACTGGCGCACCATTGTCCGCTGATGTAGCGAACCAGACGTGGAATCTCGGCGTTGACCTGCACGCCAGTGCCCTGCCAGGCGACATTGGATTGGACCTGCATCGTCACCGCCCGCAAGTCATTGGCCAGCGTATCCCCGGCCTGGAACGACAGCGCCGCGATGGTCAGGCTCGGGTTCGAGGTCCCGGTGCTGGGGAAGACGCCATCGCCCACCAGAAACAGGTTCTGGTGATCCCAACTGCGCTGGTATTTGTCGACCACCGATTTGTGCGGATCATCCCCCATGCGATAGGTCCCCATCAGGTGCCCGGCGCCCTGGAAGCTGTAAGGCACCCCCTGGTAGGTGAACAACCCGGGCGGAAGGGGTTTGGTCAGCTCCACCGCGCCGAGCAAGTCCTCGATGATGTGAGTTGCCAACAACTTCGCCTGCCGGAATCCCTCCTTGGTGTAAGCGGACAGGTCGTAGTGAATTTCCGGCCGGGGAATGCCGAGCCGGTCCTTGTACTCGGTGGACGGCACGATGTAGCAATTGGCGTGATCAGGATCGTCCTCGACCTGCTCCACCAGAAATCCGATCCGGAACTGGCGAATGAATATGTCGTTGAGCTTCTGGACCAGCGCTGTCCCGTACAGCACTTGCTGGGGTTCTTTGGCCGGCGGCAACGGGTTGGCACCGCCGTCGTTGCTGCCATCGATGAAATCAGCCACGGTTTTGTATGGGTCGGTGGCCGGCCAGTTCCAGCCCTCGTTGCCAATTTCGATACGCCACGCCGCGCGTTGCTTGCGAAAGTCACCGTCACGCAAGCTCTCAATGCCCGCTGTGGACACAGGGCCACGGTACGGAAATACCGCCTTGCCTTCCGGCATCAGCCCCCAGGCCAGGTAGATCGGGTGGTCGGCGAGGCTGCGCCCCACCTGCCCGCTGCTGTTGGCTACGCCTTTGGGCCAGGCTGAGCTGACGGAATTGAGCAACAGCTTGGGTGTTTCGATGGCATGGGCGGCGATCACATAACGCTGCCCGATGGCCACGCCAGTGCCAGTGGCCGGGCCGTAGCCCAACTGATACTGGATGAACTCCACACCATTGATGTTTTTGTCCGCCCCCACAGTCACCTTGCTGGCCACGGTTTTGTACAGTATCCGGACTTTGCCGGTGGCCAGTGCCTTGTTCATCGTCACGGTAGCGTCGTACTTGGCCTGGATCGGACAGATCGGTGTGCAATTGGTATTGCCGGCGCACACCCGGCGCCCGGCGTAAGGTTGGGAATTGCGCCCGGCCGGCGTCGGGCTGACAACCAGCGGCAAGCCATCGAAAGACTGCCCCGTCACGGCCGTGACAAAACTGCCATCGACCAGGGACAGCGGAATGCTATGCATCGGAAACTCATAGCCTTCAGGAAACGTCATGCCCAGATACGCCTGGTCGGCGACATTGGCCGACACGCCGATTTCCGCCTCTGCCCGGCAATAGGCACTTTGCAAGTCGTCGTAGCTGATCGGCCAGTCGACCCCAACACCATATTTTGACTTCAGGCGAAAATCGTTCGGCACCATGCGCAGGCATGTCCCGACCCAATGCCAGGTCGTCCCACCACCCACGCGCTCATAGGTACTGGTGAAGGGGAGCGGACCTTTCTGTACCAAATAGCTGACCTGAGGCTTATCCCAGCCAAGGATCAGATCGGCAATGGTCGCCCGTGGGGCGTTCTGTTCGGCCGGATTACGCGGGGTGTCCAGGTTCGACACGGGTGGGTAAGGCGATTCCGGGGTTTTAAGCGTCGCGGTGTAGAACCGCTCCAGGTATTGCGTGCGGTTGGCCGGGATCTCGGGGCCGGACTCAAGCACCAGCACATCCACTCCGGCCATGCTCAATTGGTAAGCAATGATGCTACCGGCCAGTCCTGCGCCAACGATCACCACTTCGGCTTGTTCGGTACTCATGACAAGGCTCCTTGCTGTCCGTTGGCAGGTACGCCGGTCAAGTCCTCAAGGCTCGATGGCTCAGCGTTCCAATAACCGAAGAAAGATTCGCTGTAGCCCATCGGATGGGCCTGGGCGATTTTCCAGGCCCAGCTGTAGATGTAGGCCTGGTCGGAGACCACCGTCGACTCACCCACTTTGAAATTCCCGGCGTCATACGGTTGGTACCAGACGCCCAGCAACCACAGCTTCATGATCGACCGCGCGGCCAGCACGGTTTGCGGGATCACCGGTTGCGGCCCGGTGCCCACCAGCACCTTTTGGGCGATCAGGTCCGGGGGTAGCTTTTGCGCTGCCTGCGCGGTGTATTGGGCCAGCAACGCATTGAGCACCTCAGGGGTAATGCGCGGGGTCACGTAGTCGAGAAATATCGGTGGTAAACCGACCGGGTCGATCTGCGGCGCCAACCGGTTTACGGGAATGCCGGTCAGGGCCGATGAAAGACCCACGAATTTGTCCAGATCACTGCTCATGGCTGACTCCTTGTCGCGCCGGTGGACTGTGCGCGTTCGAGCAAATAGGTGAAATCCGCGAAGCTGGTGCGCGGCGATTCGGTGGCATGGGTGGCCGCATTGCCATGGCACGCCATGCAACTGGACGACGCCTGGGGCACGGTGCCCTGGATGTAGGTTTCCAGCGTGGCGTTGGCCAGGAACGAGGGCGCGGGACTGCCCAACGGATTGGCGGCCGATACCTGGCAGGTGTCGGGTGGATCTGACGGCCACTGGGTACTGATCAGTTGGTAGTTGGCCCAGACGCTCTGCGCATTGACTGTGCGCAACAGGGCTTGATAGGTGGCGTTCAGGGTTTTGGTGGCCTCGGTCAGCGGTATCTCACGCACGATCTGCGAGGGTGTTGCCTTGACCGCCGGATTCCATGGCCGGGGCGGCGGCTGGTTGATGTCGCTTTGGCTGGAAGCGTTGTAGAACAGATAAGGCCCCACCCGCTGAGCCGGGGGTATGGTCTTTTCGGGTACGTTTTTCACATGTTCAAAGGTCGACCAGACCCACTGCGCGGCGCTATCGGTCTTGTGAACGATGTGCAGTCCCACCAGCCCCACCGGTTCGGACTTGCACGACTCCCCGACAATGGGTCCTTTGCTCGGGTCGCTGTTTCCCGGTGTATAGACCAGCGCATCGACGGTGTGAAAATCCTGCGGGCGATCATTGGCGCCCAGCACTTTCCACGACGCTTTCACCATCACCGCGCCGACGTCCTTTGTCTTGGTCGAGCCGCAGCTGAAAGCCACGGTGTTGGTTGGGTTTGCGGCAAAAAACTTCTGCTGGCCTTCGATGCTGTACAGACCATTGTCGACAATTGAATCGAACATCGATCGGTTGACCACGATTTCGTTACGCGTATAGGCACCGTTCTGATCCACCAGCGGGCCGCTCTCGAAAGGCTGGATAAACTCATCCAGCACATCGGGCACCTTGCCCATCTGCTGCAACAGGCGACCGGGCTTGAGCGACTTGCACGCCTCGGGAAGCGTCGCCGGCGCGTCCCAGGCCAGCGGCGCCTGCCCCTTGGCCCGGAAGATCTGGTAGCTCTCTTTCCAGCTTTCCCACACCGTCGCCCCATCCTGCTTGCCGATGGGGGTGCCGGTATTTGGATTGCCGTTGTCCAGCGCCGGCCAGTTCAGGGCAATGAAGGTTTGCCATGACAGGTCATCGAAATCGCGCTGAAGGCTGACCAGAGTGGGATGTTCCTCCGTAACCGTGACATCGAAGGGTATTTGCGGTGACAAGGCGGGGGCGGCGCTGGCGCAGGGGCTCAGCAAGACGCTTAACAATGCACAGCCGAACGGGCCATGCCGACTGACTTCCTTTCTCATACTTGATCTCCTTGGCATCAGGACGCCAGGAGATAACACCGGTCCGTCATAGACTCTCACTGCCTCCTGGCAGGTCAGAGTCTAGGTAGGGTTTGGTTCGCTAACAGGTGCAAAAGTAGAACCGATCGAAGCAAACCCAAGCGCTGTTATTCAGAATGGGACCGGGTCGTGACTGAAGCCGCCATCGCGAGCAGGCTCGCTCCCACAGGGAACTGGCGTTGGGCCGCAGATGTTGTGGCCGACACCGATCCACTTGTGGGAGCGGGCTTGCTCGCGAAAGCGGCGGGTCAAATTGCATCGAGGGTGAATGTGTCTACGCCTTCGCGAGCGAGCCTGCTCGCGATGCTTGTGATCTTAGAGGTTGGCGACTTTCTGCCAGACCTTCGGCCTGAAAAACAGCGTCTCGCCCTTCGCCAGGCCCACCAGGCTGTCGTGATCCTTCACCACTTCGGCTTCGATCAGTTCGCTCTGGCCCTCAACCTTCAAGGTCACCCGCGTCGTGGCGCCCAGCGGGCGGATGTCGCGCACCTCGGCGGCGTGGTGATCCTCCAATTCCGAACGCGACAGCGAGACCTCGTGGGGGCGGAATAGCACATGACGGTCTTCGCCCAGGTGCAGACGGTTGGAGTCGCCCAGGAAGTGGTACACAAAATCACTGGCGGGGTTTTCATACACATCGCCCGGTGAGCCGATCTGCTCGATCACGCCTTTGTTCATCACGACAATTCGGTCGGCGACTTCCATGGCCTCTTCCTGATCGTGGGTCACGAACACCGAGGTCAGGTTGATGTCCTCGTGCAGCCGCGCCAGCCAGCGCCGCAGTTCCTTGCGAACCTTGGCGTCGAGGGCGCCGAAGGGTTCGTCCAGCAGCAACACCTTGGGTTCCACCGCCAACGCCCGGGCCAGAGCAATGCGCTGGCGCTGGCCGCCGGAAAGTTGCTCGGGATAGCGATCGGCAAGCCAGTCCAGTTGCACCATGTTCAACAGTTCGTGGACCTTGGTTGCGATCTGGCTTTCGTTCGGGCGCTGGTTCCTGGGCTTCATGCGCAGGCCGAAGGCGACGTTGTCGAACACGGTCATGTGACGGAACAAGGCGTAGTGCTGGAACACGAAACCAACGTTGCGATCACGCACATCGTGGCCGGACACGTCCTCACCGTGAAACACGATATTGCCCAGGTCCGGGGTTTCAAGGCCGGCGATGATCTGCAGCAGCGTGGTCTTGCCGCAGCCCGACGGGCCGAGCAGCGCCACCAGCTCACCGCTCTGGATATCCAGGTTAATGTTGTCCAGGGCCTTGAACGCGTTGAAATGCTTGCTGACGTTACGGGCTTCAATCGACATGACTTATTCCTCCGCGCTGCTGTTGCGCAGACGGTTGATTCGGTTTTCGCTCCACTGCTTGAGCAGCAGGATCAAGAGCGCCAGGATCAGCAACAGGCTCGCCACGGCGAACGCAGCCACGTGGTTGTATTCGTTGTAGAGGATCTCGACGTGCAGCGGCAGGGTGTTGGTCACCCCGCGGATATGCCCGGACACCACCGACACCGCGCCGAACTCGCCCATGGCCCGGGCCGTACACAGCACCACGCCATAGATCAGGCCCCACTTGATGTTCGGCACAGTGACATGCCAGAACATTTGCCAACCATTGGCGCCCAGCAGGCGCGCGGCTTCCTCTTCCTGGGTGCCCTGCTCCTGCATCAGCGGGATCAGTTCGCGGGCCACGAAAGGCACGGTGACAAAAATGGTCGCCAGTACGATGCCCGGTAGCGCAAATACGATCTGAATGTCGTGATCCGAAAGCCACGGACCGAACAGCCCCTGGGCGCCGAACATCAGCACGTAGACCAGGCCTGCGATCACTGGCGAGACCGAGAACGGCAGGTCGATCAGGGTCACCAGCAGGCTTTTGCCACGGAATGAATACTTGCTCACGCACCATGCGGCGCTGACACCGAACACCAGGTTCAGCGGCACCGAGATCAGCACCGCGACCACCGTGAGCCTGAGCGCCGACAGGGCGTCGGGTTCGAAGATTGCGGCAAAGAACGCCCCCAGGCCCAGCTTCAGTCCCTGGGAGACCACGATGAACAGCGGCAGCAGCAGGAACAGCGCAAAAATCAACCAGCCAAGGCCAAGCAGGACTCGCCGCGAAGCAGCACTGCCACGGCGGGCGGCGTTGGTGGAGGCCGCGTAAATAGACGATTGGGACATTTCCGCGCCTCCTTATGGGGTTTCGATGCGCCGCTGCAGCAGGTTGATCAGCAGCAACAGGCCGAAGGAAACCACCAACATCAACACGCCGATGGAGGTGGCGCCGGTGTAGTCGTATTGGTCGAGCTTGACCATGATCAGCAGCGGCAGGATCTCGGTTTTCATCGGCATGTTGCCGGCGATGAAAATCACCGAACCGTACTCGCCCACGCCACGGGCAAACGCCAGGGCGAAGCCGGTCAGCCAGGCCGGCAGCAACGCCGGCACCAGGATGTGACGGACCACTTGCCATGGCTTGGCGCCGAGACAGGCGGCAGCCTCTTCGACTTCACGGGGAATATCGGCCAGCACCGGTTGCATCGTGCGCACCACGAACGGCAGCGTTACGAAGGTCAGCGCCAGGGTAATGCCCAGCGGGGTGTAGGCGATTTTCAAACCCAGGTCGGTGGCAAATTGGCCCACCAGGCCTGTCGGTGCATACAACGCCGTCAGCGCAATGCCGGCCACGGCGGTGGGCAGGGCGAATGGCAGGTCGATCATCGCATCGATGACCTTGCGACCAGGAAAGGTGTAGCGCACCAGCACCCAGGCCAGCAGCGTACCGATCAAGCCGTTGATGATCGCGGCGCACAGCGCGGTACCGAAGCTGAGCTGCAGGGCCGCCAGCACTCGTGGCGCCGAGATGATTGCCCAAAACTGTGCCCAGGTGAGCTGGGCGGCATGCACGAACATCGCCGCCAGCGGTATGAGCACAATCAGACTGAGGTACACCAGGGTGTAGCCCAGCGTCAGCCCGAAGCCGGGTATGACCGGTGAGATGCGACGCGACATAGAAGTCCTTGGTTGAGAACACACAGTGGGAGCAAAACTGGGTGGGAGCATGGCTTGCTCCCACAACATCCCTTGCCACAGATTCAGTGTCCGGCTTTAGCCTGTAATCAGCTCATTCAGGCCTGTCCAGCTCACTGCGCCTGATAAATCTGATCGAACACGCCGCCATCGTTGAAGAACTTCGGCTGGGCGGTTTTCCAGCCGCCGAAGTCCTTGTCGATGGTCACCAGCTCCAGTTCCGGGAATTGCTGGGAATACTTGGCGGCAACGTCCTTGTCCCGCGGGCGATAAAAGTTTTTCGCCGCGATTTCTTGCCCAGCCGGGCTGTACAAGTGTTTGAGGTAGGCTTCGGCGATCTCGGCGTTGCCCTTTTTTCCGGCGTTCTTGTCCACCACCGCCACCGGCGGTTCGGCGAGGATCGACAGCGACGGCACGACGATGTCGAACTTGTCGGCGCCACCGTCTTCCTTCAGTGCCAGGAAAGCTTCATTTTCCCAGGCCAGCAGTACGTCGCCCTGACCGTTGTTGACGAAGGTAATGGTCGAGCCACGGGCGCCGGTGTCGAGAATCGGCACATGCTTGAACAGTGCTTGCACATACTCCTTGGCCTTGGCCTCGTCACCGCCGTTGGCCTTGAGGCCATAGGCCCAGGCTGCGAGGAAGTTCCAGCGAGCGCCACCGGAAGTCTTCGGGTTCGGCGTGATGACCGACACGTCCTCCTTGATCAGGTCACCCCAGTCCTTGATGCCCTTGGGATTGCCCTTGCGCACCAGGAACACGATGGTCGAGGTGTATGGCGTGCTCGCCTCGGGAAGACGCTTTTGCCAATCCACCGGCAAGGATCGGCCCAGCCTGGCGATTTCATCAATGTCGCCGGCCAGGGCCAAGGTCACCACGTCGGCCCGCAAACCATCGATCACCGCCCGGCCTTGCTTGCCCGAGCCACCGTGGGACTGCTGGATCTTCACGCTGTCGTCCGGGTGCGCTTGCTTCCAGAAGCTGGTGAATTCGGCGTTGTAATCCTGATAAAGCTCGCGGGTCGGGTCGTAGGACACGTTGAGCAACTCGTAATCCTTGGCAAAAGCGGAACCTGCAAAAACAGCACTGGCCAGGGCGGCCAGGGCATAACGGCGAATTGAAGGCATGGTGAGGACTCCTGGAATTCCGGTTTTTTATGGCTGTGAAGTGTTGGTCTTCAACCCGGTTTGTGGCTCGGCTGCTGCAATCGGAATTTTTCCTTGCGCTCGATCTGGACCACCTGGGCGTTGTGCACCGTGATTTCCACCGCGCCAAAACGCAGATCGCGCAATGCGCTCTGGATCTCGCGCAAGATGGCTGCTTCGTCCTGGCCGTCAACGGTGCGTAGAGGTGCGCTCATGCTGATGCTCCCTGAAGAATCGCCTGACAATGGGCGGCACTGCCTGCGGCGTAGGAGCAATACTAGAGAGGCGTTGATATTCTTAAAAAGACTATTTAAGAATTTTTATATAACCAAAACTACAGAAAGTAACCGACGTCCTACGGCAGTGGGATCGGAGGCTTTTTCCCTGCCAAACCCTCGGATATTTCCTTCAAAACGCCGGGCTGTTCATGAACTAGGCACCCTGGTTTTGCACCGCTAACCTTGGTTCGTCATCGCAAAAAACGGTGACACGGACGTGCAAGTCCGGACTGGTACGCAATTGATTATGGCTATTGACCGAGCATTTTTTTATGCTCGCGTCCGTTATGGCAATTGTGCGTGGGAGACCTTCGGGTCTGCCGGCGGTACCGGACCGGTCTTGCACACCTACGTACAGTTGCCACCTCTTCGAATGCAAGCGAAAGGATGTCGACCCCAACTCTGGTACATAAAATATGGTCAAGCATTCACCGAATCCGCCGCAAAGCAGCCCCAAATCGCGCGTCCAAGCGCAGGAAGAAAAAAAGCTCGAAGACGCCGCCACCCGCGCCCTCGACTACTACCTCAACCCCAAGCCCGCCTCACCGCCCGAACCCGACAAAAATCAACTCTTCATCGCCTCCCCCCACATCGACACCGAAACCCTGCTCGCCAACGCCTCCGAAGACCTGCTCTCCATCAGCACCATCGCCGCCGACCTGGCTGACGACGTGGACGACTCACGCCGCTGCGTCGCCCTGGCGATCAGCCGCATGGCCGATGGGGTGCAGTTGTTGGTCGAGCGGGCGTTGGATCATTTGGAAACGAAGGAGATGGCGGCGCCTGGTGCCAAGGGGTAGCGCATAGCTTTGATGCAAGCTGAACCGGCGCCATCGCGAGAAAGCTCCCACAGGGTTCTGTGTCGAACCGAATCTCAAGTTCAACGCCAATCCATTGTGGGAGCGAGCCTGCTCGCGATAGCGGTGCATCAGTCCCTATCGATGCAAGCTAAACAGACGCCTTCGCGAGCAAGCCCGCTCCCACAGTTGGATTGGGTAAAACCGGAGAACCAGGTCGGCTGTCAGGCCGCCTCGCGAGCAAGCTTTGCTCCCACAGGTCCTGCTCAAACAGATCTGAGGGGTGTTACTCGACCAACATCAATACCACTGACGATCAAGCAATAACCGGCGCCCGGTCCCAATCCAACAGCGCCGCCGCCACGGGTCGACCGAACCAGTAGCCCTGCCCCATCCCACAGGCGTGCTCCAGCAGGAACGCCGCCTGCTCGCGCTGCTCGATGCCCTCGGCTTGCACTTGCATACCCATGCTCCGGGCCAGGGCGATGATTACCTGGACGATCGCTGCGTCGTCTTCATCCCACGGCAACCCGGCAACAAAGCCCTGATCAATCTTGAGCTTCTGGACGGGCAGGCGTTTGAGTCGCAGCAGCGACGAATAACCGGTACCGAAGTCATCGATAGCCAGTCGCACCCCCAGCTCCCGCAAACGATGCATTTGCTCCAGCGCCACCTCCGGGTCGTCCATCACCGCGCTTTCGGTTACTTCCAGTTCCAGACAGGCCGGGTCCAGGCCTGTGTCGTGCAGCACCCGGGCGACTTGCTCGTACAACTCACGACGGGCGAACAACCGGCTGGAGACATTGACCGCGACAAACGACAGCACCACTCCGGCCTGCTGCCACTGGCACATCTGTCGACAGGCCTGCTCCATGACCCAAGCATCGATCTGGGCAATCAGCCCGGTACGCTCGGCAATGGGAATGAATTCGGCTGGTGAAACCAGACCTCGCTCGGGATGTTCCCAGCGAACCAATGCCTCGACACCGACCAGACGGCTGGTCGCCAGATCGTGCACCGGTTGGTAATGGACCCGCAATTCCTGCTGCTGGAGGGCGCGACGCAGTTCGAAGGCGATCTCGACGCGCTGTTGGGCATGGGCTGTGAGTTCTTCGGTGTACAAGGCATAGCCGTCGCGCCCGGCGCTTTTGGCCTTGAACAGCGCCGAGTCGGCATTGCGCAGCAACTGCCCCGCACTGAGAGCGTCGCCGGGAAACAGGCTGATGCCCACGCTGGCATTGATGAACAAGAGCTGGTTGTCGAGGTGCAACGGCTCTTTCAGGGCATCGATAATGCGCTGGGCCAGAACCGCCGCCTGCGCTGGCTGCGAGCAGTTTTCCACCAGCACCGCAAACTCATCGCCCCCCAGCCGGGCCAGGGTCACACCGGGTGCAAACAGTCCGCGGAACCGCTCGGCGACGCTTTTGAGCAGTTGATCGCCAACGTGATGCCCCAGGCTGTCGTTGATGTTCTTGAAGTGGTCCAGGTCCACCAGCAACAAGGCGCAGCCGCGTTTGTGCAACTGCGACGATGCCAGGGCCTGCTCGGCGCGATCGGAAAACAGCAGGCGATTGGGCAGACCCGTCAGCGGATCGTGGTGAGCCAGATACGCCAGTTCGTGTTCCGAATCCTTGATCGCGCTGATGTCCGAAAACACCGCGACGTAATGGCTGACTTGACCGCTATCGTCGTGAATAACGCGGATCGTCTGCCATTGCGGGTAGATCTCGCCGCTTTTGCGCCGGTTCCAGATCTCGCCGCTCCACTCGCCAAGGCTGCCCAGGGATGCAAACATGTCCTGATAGAAATCCGGCCCGTGACGGCCAGACTTGAACAGGTTGGGCCGACGGCCCAGCACCTCGTCCCGGGTGTAACCGGTGATCGTCATGAAGGCCCGATTCACGTGCACGATCAGGCCGTTCGGGTCCGTCACCAACACCCCTTCGCGCGTGCAATCGAAGACTGCGGCCGCCTGGCGCAAACGCTCGCCATCGGCAGGCGGCTCGCCTTTACCGAAAATCCGCGATATCCGCACCCGAGCCAGAAAAATCAACCCGGCGCTGACCAGCACCCAGGCATAACCGTTGATCAACTGCCAGCGAAGCTGATCAGCAGATTGATCGAAAAATCTGCTCAGTAAATAACCAACCAACTGCAGCCAGATGACCGACAGCAGGAGGTAAAGCAGCGCACCACGCATGGCGCTGCGGTGATAGACGGTCATTCGGTCATCCATGTCCCACAAAGAGGTGGGAATTATAGAGTAAGAAACATCCTGCCACTGTTATCTGAAAGGCCGACTGGTTTTATCTGTACGGCAGGTGATAATGCAACGGCTGTTTCTATCTTTATCGAGGGCCCTATAGCCTATGTGGTACGAAGGTTTTCTTGGCTTGTCGCCCTGGTCACTGGTGGCAGTCACCCTGCTGATGACCCATGTCACGATCATTGGCGTCACGGTCTACCTGCACCGTTATTCGGCTCATCGCTCCCTGGAGCTCAACGCCGGCCTCAAACATTTCTTCCGCTTCTGGCTGTGGCTGACCACGGCGCAGAACACCCGCGAGTGGACCGCCATCCACCGCAAGCACCATGCCAAATGCGAAACCGTCGACGATCCCCACAGTCCGGTGATCAAAGGCCTGTCCACCGTGCTGCGCAAAGGCGCCGAGCTGTATCGCGCCGAAGCGGAAAACCCCGAAACCCTGCGCATCTACGGCAAGAACTGCCCTGACGACTGGATCGAGCGCAACCTCTACAGCCGTTTCCCGATACTGGGCGTGGCGATCATGGGCGTCATCGACCTGCTGCTGTTCGGCACCATCGGCATCACCATCTGGGCCATCCAGATGATGTGGATTCCGGTCTGGGCCGCCGGCGTGGTCAATGGCCTGGGCCATGCCGTGGGCTACCGCAACTTCGAATGCCGCGACGCGGCGACCAACCTGGTGCCCTGGGGCATCCTGATCGGTGGCGAAGAACTGCACAACAACCATCACACCTATCCCAATTCGGCCAAACTGTCGGTACGCAAATGGGAGTTCGATCTGGGCTGGGCCTGGATCCAGGTGTTCAGCTTCCTGCGCCTGGCCAAGGTCCAGCGCGTGGCGCCGATCGCCCACCGGGTCGAAGGCAAGGGCCACCTGGACATGGACACCGCCATGGCGATCCTCAACAACCGTTTCCAGATCATGGCCCAGTACCGCAGGCTGGTTATCGCACCGCTGGTCAAGCAGGAACTGGAAAAGGTCGATCACTCGGTCCGCCACCAGTTCCACCGGGCCAAACGCCTGCTGTCGCGGGAAACCAGCCTGCTGGATGAACGTCACCACGCGCGCATCCAGAGCATGCTGGAACACAGCCATGCGTTGAAGGTGATCTACGAAAAACGCCTGGCCTTGCAGCAGATCTGGGTCAAGACCAGCAGCAACGGCCATGACATGCTCGCAGCCATCAAGGAGTGGATCCACGAAGCCGAGGCCAGCGGCATCCAGTCCCTGCGCGACTTCGCTGACCAGCTCAAGACCTACTCGCTGCGACCTGCAACGGCCTGACAAGATCACTGTGGTGAAGGGCTCCTGTGGCGAGAGGATAAATCCCTCGCCACAGGTTCAGCCCCGATAATTTGACTCGCTAAATCCCCCGCCCTTCGTCGCCTGAAAAGGAACTTCGCCCCGAATCCCTTATCTCAAAGAGCACTTCGCCATACTGGCGGGCTTTGGAGCAAGCGCGTGCCAATCCACAGCAGTGCACGTTCTTTGAGATTTGTGCCGATGGTCGACAAGAACCTACAGGATTCGTCCCACCCTCATTGGCCCGAAGCGGCCCAGACGCTCATGGCGCTGATGCACGCCCAGGGCGAAGTCGCGCGCCTGAGCGAGCGTGAGCAGCTATTCAGTTCATTGCTGGTCAGCGTCAACGCGGTGCTGTGGGCGTTCAACTGGGAAACCCGACAAGTCCTGTACGTCAGCCCCGCCTATGAACGAATCTTCGGTCGACCGGCGGGCTTGGTGCTGGCCGATTTCAACGAATGGCGCGACGCAATCTACCCCGACGATCTGGAATACGCCGAACGCAGCCTGGCCGAAGTGCTGGTCAAAGGTGCCGTGGAAGATCGCGAATACCGCATCATCGCTGCCAATGGCCAAATCCGCTGGCTGAGCGACAAGTGCTTCATCAACCGTAAGGCCGAGTCGGGACAACCAGTGATCGTGGTGGGCATCGCCGAAGACATCACCGAAAAAAAACTGCTGGAAAGCGAACTGCAGCGACTGGCGACTACCGACGTGCTCACCCAGAGCAGCAATCGCCGCCACTTCTTCGAATGTGCTCACCGCGAATTCGCACAGGCGCGGCTGCAAGGAACACCCATGGCGTTCCTGTTGCTGGACATCGATGATTTCAAGGTAATCAACGACACCTATGGTCATCAGGAAGGCGATACCGTGCTGCAGAAAATCGCCGAAAGCGGACGCTCCGTGCTCAGGCGCGGCGACCTGTTCGGACGAATCGGTGGTGAAGAGTTCGCCGCGGTATTTCCTGGCTGTGCCCCGGACATGGCATTGCAAGTCGCCGAGCGTTTGCAGCGCGAGATTCAGCGCCTGGCATTCCGCAGCGGGGAGCAGAACTTCGGCATCACCGTCAGCCAAGGCCTGACCAGCATCACCGACGAAGACCAGTCCCTGGATACTCTGTTCTCCCGCGCCGACGCGGCCATGTACGAAGCCAAGCGCCAGGGGAAAAATCGCATCATTGCGGCTTGAGCAATCTCGTCGCCAAGGAGCCAGCAAAACTCCAGTCATACCCCCTGTGGGAGCGAGCCTGCTCGCGAGGGCGGACTGACAGCCGGCGCATCGTTGAATGGCAGGCTCGCTCCCACAGGGGTTAGTCAGCGGCCTTACTTCCTGCGTATGCGCATCAACTCTGGCAATCCGATCTTCAACAAACGCGCCGTGCGACCACGGGCCAGCTCTTCAAGCCCTTCATGCTCGGTCAGATGGGCCATCTGCGCCGCCATGTTCATCACCAGCGCCTCCCGGGAGTAAACCCCGCCCCCCAGGCCATAAGCCGCCGCAATCAGCTCTCGCAACTCCAATGGCAAGCGCCAGCGCGTACGCAATGCCGAACCGAAGCTGGCGCCGTACTGATCGAGTGCATTGCCCACTTCTTCCAGATCGTCCAACTCCCCACCGGCCTGCTTCCATTCTTCCAGGCAGCGCAACAATGCCAAGTCCCCTAGACGATGCAACAGCCCGGCGCAATAACAGCGCTCCTGCTCCAGATCCAGCAGCCGCGCCAGCATCCGGGCGTGCTCGGCGGTGTGCAGCGACAATTCCCAGTAACGCTCGGCATAGTCCGCCAGGTACGGGACACTCAGCCGGGCACAGCGCTTGAGGGTCAAGCCGAGAATCAGGTTCATGCTCTGCCCGGTGCCTAACTGCTGCAGCGACTGAGCCACCGTCTGCACCCGGCCGCCACCTTGGTGTTGCGCAGCGCTGTTGGCCGCGGCGATCAATACGGCGGTGATTTGCGGGTCGGTGCGGATTTCCTCTTCCAGCAGTTTCAGGTCCAGACCGCCGGGGTTGAGGCTGCGCTTTACGGCCACTTGCACATCGGTCATCAACGGCGCGCCTTCGGCAGAATCACGTCGACGCTCCAAGAAGGCTTTCAGGGTCTGCCCCGGGGCTGACACGTCGGTGAAGCCATCCTCAGCGCTGCTCAACAGCAGCCCCTGCAAACGCTGGGTCAGGTCTTCCCGGTTCAAGGGCTTGGTCAGATAGGCCGCTGGCGCCAGTGGCAAGACCTCACGTACGCTGGCGCTATCGTTGCGCCGGCTCATCAGAATAAACGGCAACACCGGTTTTCGATGCTGCTGTCGAAGGCCCCGCAGGATGCTCAGGCCATCGACGCCCGGCAGCTCCCAATCGGCGATCACCAGATCGTACGCATTGTGCGCCAGCAGATTCAGGGCTTGCTGGCCCTCACCGCACGTATCCACCTGGGCATCGCAGCGTATGCCCGACAACACTTGCTCAAGCAGCTCCCGAGACGCCGGATCAGCCTCGGCGATCAACACACGCGGTACAGCGGGTAAATCCACAGCAGTCATGCAGTATCGCTCCCTCGCAATACTTGCACCTTAGTCAATGGTGGCCGTTGCAGACAGCGAAAATGAAAAAACCCGCTGCGAAGCGGGTTTTTGTGGATCAACGCACAGCTCAGTGCTCGTAAATATCAGAGCTCGGAGAAGCACTCTTCGATGATTGCCAAGCCTTTGTCCAATTGCTCGTCTGGCGAGGTCAATGGCACCAGCACCCGCAGGACGTTGCCGTAGGTGCCGCAGGACAGCAGGATCAAGCCCTTGTCGCGAGCCTTGGCCACAACCTGAGCCACTGCCGCCGCGTTCGGCTTATGGGTATCACCATTTTCGAACAGCTCCACGGCGATCATCGCGCCCAGAGCGCGCACTTCACCGATGACCGGGTATTTCTTCTGGATGGCCTTGAGGCCAGTCACTAGGCGCTCGCCCACCGCTTTGCAGCGATCGAGCAGTTGTTCTTCCTCAAACACTTCCATCACCGCCAGCGCAGCAGCGCAGGCAATCGGGCTGCCAGCGTAGGTGCCGCCCAGGCCACCAGGGGCGATAGCGTCCATGTACTCGGCCTTGCCGCAGACACCGGCCAACGGGAAGCCACCGGCGATGGATTTGGCGAAAGTAGTCAGGTCGGCGGCAACACCCATCTGCTCCATGGCGAAGAAAGTGCCAGTACGACCGGCACCGGTCTGTACTTCGTCAGCGATCAGCAGAATGCCGTGCTGATCACAGAGGGCGCGCAGGCGCTTCATGAATTCCTTGGGCGCCACGTAGAAACCACCCTCGCCCTGTACCGGCTCGATGATGATTGCAGCGATGTCACGGGGCTCGGCGTCGTTCTTGAAGATGCGCTCGATGCTGGCGATGGAGTCGTCGATGCTCACGCCGTGCAGTTCGTTCGGGTACAGCGCGCGGAAGATGCCGCCGGGCATCAGGCCCATGCCGGCCGAATACGGCACGACTTTACCGGTCAGGCCCAAGGTCATCATGGTGCGGCCGTGGTAGGCGCCGGTAAAAGCGATGACACCCGCACGACCAGTCGCGGCGCGGGCGATTTTTACGGCGTTCTCCACCGCTTCGGAACCTGTGGTCACCAGCAGGGTTTTCTTGGCGAAATCACCCGGTACCTTGGCGTTGATTTTTTCGCACAGTTCCACATACGGCTCGTAAGCCAGGACCTGGAAGCAGGTGTGGGTCAGCTTGTTCAGCTGTTCGGTCACGGCGGCGATGATTTTCGGGTGGACGTGGCCGGTGTTCAGCACCGCGATGCCGCCGGCGAAGTCGATGAATTCACGGCCTTCAACGTCGGTTACCGTGGCGTTCTTCGCCGACTCGGCGAAGATCGGGTGAATCTGGCCAACACCGCGTGGTACAGCGGCTTCGCGGCGTTTCATCAGGGAAGCGTTGGTCTTGCTCATTGAATATGTCCTCATTCGCCGCTCATCGGCGGCGTAGTTCAAGGCGTACATGGCAGGGAGGCAACCGCGACAGCATGCGATGATCGACTGTCACAGCGTTCCGGCCACAAGAAACAGAACGGGTGAAACGCGCAAAGGGACAGCGCTCTCGTGCCCTTTGCGCTTGCAGCAGAATCAGATACCGAGGCAGAGGTATTTGATTTCCAGGTAATCCTCGATGCCGTACTTGGAGCCTTCACGGCCCAGGCCCGACGCCTTGATGCCGCCGAACGGCGCGACTTCGTTGGAGATCAAACCGGTGTTGACGCCGACCATGCCGTATTCCAGTGCCTCGGCCACGCGGAACACACGGCCCAGGTCGCGGGCATAGAAGTACGAGGCCAGGCCGAACTCGGTGTCGTTGGACATCGCGATCACTTCGGCTTCGTCTTTGAAGCGGAACAGCGGCGCCAACGGACCGAAGGTTTCTTCCTTCGCCACAGCGGCGCTCGATGGTACGTTGGTCAGGATAGTCGGCTCGAAGAAGTTGCCTTCCATGGCCTTGCCGCCAGCCAGCACGGTCGCGCCTTTGCTGATCGCGTCGGCGATGTGCTCTTGCACCTTGGCAACCGCTTTCTCGTCGATCAACGGACCAGTAGTCGTGCCATCGTCCAGACCGTTGCCGATCTTGAGCTTGGCGACCGCCACTTTGAGTTTTTCAGCGAAAGCGTCATACACCGAATCCTGGATGTACAGACGGTTGGCGCAGACGCAGGTCTGGCCGTTGTTGCGGTATTTGGAAATGATCGCGCCCTCGACGGCCTTATCCAGGTCCGCGTCGTCGAACACGATGAACGGTGCATTACCGCCCAGTTCCAGGGACACTTTCTTGATGTCCTTGGCGCATTCGGCCATCAACTGGCGACCGATTTCGGTCGAGCCGGTGAACGACAGCTTGCGCACGATCGGGTTGCTGGTCAGCTCGCCGCCGATGTCGCCGGCACTGCCGGTGACCACGCTCAGCACACCTTGCGGGATGCCGGCACGGTGGGCCAGCTCAACCAGGGCCAGGGCCGAGAACGGGGTTTGCGAAGCCGGCTTGATGACCATGGTGCAGCCAGCGGCCAGGGCCGGGCCGGCTTTACGGGTGATCATCGCGGCCGGGAAATTCCACGGGGTAATCGCAGCGGTCACACCGATCGGCTGCTTGATCACGATCAGGCGCTTGTCGGGCTGGTGGCCAGGAATCACATCACCGTAGATGCGCTTGGCTTCTTCGGCGAACCATTCGATAAACGAGGCAGCGTAAACAATTTCGCCCTTGGCTTCGGCCAGCGGCTTGCCTTGTTCCAGGGTCATCAGGCGACCAAGGTCATCCTGGTTTTCGATCAGCAATTCGTACCAGCGGCGCAGCTTGTTAGCGCGCTCTTTGGCGGTGAGGGCGCGCCAGGCTGGCAACGCCTTGTCGGCGGCTTCAATCGCCCGACGGGTTTCGGCAGCGCCCATCTTCGGCACAGTGCCCAACACTTCGCCCGTTGCCGGGTTGGTAACCTTGATCGTCTGACCATTGTCCGCATCGACCCAAGCGCCATCGATGAAGGCTTGCTGGCGGAACAACTGGGTGTCTTTAAGCTGCATGTCGGCTTTCCTTAACAGCACCGCGCACACGCGCAGCGAATTAGATTTGTAGAAAGGCGCCTTATGGGCTGCCGTCAGGGAAATCATCCACCGGGCTGAAGCACAGAAATAACGCACATAAGCACAGACGTGCGGTTCAGCACTCAGACAAGAGCGTTTGAAATCTCAAACGAATCCTAGGGCCGATGGGGGTGAAGGACAATAGGGTGTTC
The DNA here is from genome assembly GCF_030687835.1 of Pseudomonas hefeiensis. Classification (NCBI taxonomy): domain Bacteria; kingdom Pseudomonadati; phylum Pseudomonadota; class Gammaproteobacteria; order Pseudomonadales; family Pseudomonadaceae; genus Pseudomonas; species Pseudomonas hefeiensis. Next base: position 213,791 of record NZ_CP117449.1, on the reverse strand, counting down.
GAAAAAAAGAACGAAAAAGCTGAATTTGCCCACTTTTTCTGATCAGCGTAGCCCATGCCCGCCTATGCTTATGAAAACACCGGCAAATCAGCAGCATGGACGCCCGCATTGCATATGAGTATCATGGCGCCCGCGTCGCACCAGTAGCTCAGCTGGATAGAGTACTGCCCTCCGAAGGCAGGGGTCGTGGGTTCGAATCCCGCCTGGTGCACCATATAAAACAAGGGCTTAGGTGAAAACCTAGGCCCTTTTGTTTTTCATGTGTCCAAAATGTGTCCATTCTGTGCCCATCTAAGCTGGCACTCGGAATGTATCGACACCCTTTTGACCACCGCCCTTACCTACTGGGCGTTGGTGGACACTAATGGCTTTTCTGAGCTGTAACGCGCAAGGCGTTACTCCAGCCTTCTCCAGATAACTCAGTTACCCGTTTCAGTAAGTCGCCCAACTCGCACCCCAGACACTCACAGAGCAGATCCATGGGGTCCGTCGAGGTGTTGTAGCCCGGCGTGTTGGCTATGCGAGACAGCGCCTCAACGCCGCTAACGTACCGGTTATGGACATACGCTCCAAGGTTGCGATCTGCGCTACGGTCTGCTCAATGTGGTATCCGAAGTCCCGCCAGCACGCTCCGCCCTGCAGCACGTCTGCGCATCCGGATTGATCGCAGCAAACTGATTCCAAAACCACAGTTTGGTCCAATGCAAGTTACTACCGCTCGGCAATATCCTCTTATCTCCCGGCGGCCGAGGAACAAGCAAGGGCGCAGCCTACGACCTCTTTGTGACTCCCACGCTGAAACATGCTCGGCTCGAATATGCGCAAGCCTATAGATGCGAGGATCTATCATGAAAGCGATGATACTGAAATCATTTGGCGGCCCGGAGTCGTTCGAACTTAGCGACGTGCCCAGGCCCGTGCCGGGTGCGGGACAGGTCCTGGTGCGGGTACACGCAACCTCCATCAACCCGTTGGATTATCAGGTTCGACGTGGCGATTACGTCGAATACGTGCCACTGCCGGCCATTACCGGGCACGACGTATCGGGCGTTGTCGAAGAAGTCGGGCCGGGTGTGACGAGCTTCGCTCCGGGAGACGAAGTCTGGTACACCCCGCAAATTTTCGACGGCCCAGGCAGTTATGCCGAGTACCACGTTGCGGCCGAAGGCATCATCGGGCATAAGCCGCAATCACTGAGCCACCTTGAGGCAGCCAGTTTGACCCTGGTGGGCGGGACGGTGTGGGAAGCACTGACCGTGCGAGCGGCGCTCAGAGTGGGGGAAAGCATTCTGATACACGGCGGCGCGGGAGGCGTAGGGCATGTCGCGATCCAGGTGGCAAAAGCCATTGGAGCGCGGGTCTTCACGACCGTGCGCGAAGCAAACTTTGAGTTCGCACGCAACATGGGGGCCGATGTACTCATCGACTACGAAAAAGAGGATTACGTCGACGCCATCCTTCGGGAAACCGGCGGCCACGGCGTGGATGTGGTGTTCGACACCATCGGCGGCAACACACTGACGCGTAGCCCCGACGTGCTCGCCCAACTCGGCCGCCTAGTCTCGATTGTGGACATTGCCCAGCCGCAAAACCTGGTTCAGGCCTGGGGCAAGAACGCCAGTTATCACTTCGTTTTTACCCGACAAAACCGCGGCAAACTGGATGAGCTGAGCGCATTGGTAGAACGCGGCCAACTGCGCCCGCACGTTGGCGCGGTCTATTCGCTGGCCGACCTTGCGCTCGCCCATGCCCGGTTGGAGAGCCCCAACAACGGCCTTCAAGGGAAAATTGCGATTGCAGTCGAACCATCGCTCCTCTCGTAACAGTACTTAACCGTTTAAGTCATTTTTGGAGGACGCCATGATCTATGAAATCGCTCTGCTCCCCGTTCACAAAGAACGCATTGAAAGTTTCAAACGTGCATTTGCCGACGTCGAACCGTTGCTCAAACGCGCAATGGGTTACGGCGGCCACATGCTCGCGCAAGGCATCGAAACGCCCCAGGTACTCAACCTCATCGTGCGCAGGCGCTCGCTCGAGGACCACACGGGCTTCGAAGCGAGTGAGGACCATCAGGTGTTCATGGCAGGTTTAGAGGAATACTTCTCGGAAGAGCCGACGGTCTATCACATCGAGGGGGCGGCATTTGCCATGGGGAATGCTGCTTTCTAAGACTTTCACAGTGGCTTGCTATGTCACTCACAGATACTGAGGTGGAGAAATGGCCAAGGCCGCGGATGTCGTCGTGCAATGCCTGGAGAACGAAGGTGTCGAGTATGTGTTCGGTATTCCCGGTGAAGAAAACCTGGACCTGCTGGAGTCATTGCGCCGCTCCAGTATCAAGCTGGTATTGACTCGCCATGAGCAGTCCGCGGGTTTCATGGCGGCCACCTATGGCCGGCTGACCGGCAAGACCGGCGTAAGCCTGGCTACCTTGGGACCGGGGGCAACTAATCTGGTAACCGCGGGTGCGTACGCGTATCTGGGCGGCATGCCGATGCTGATGATCACGGGCCAGAAACCGATCAAGAAGTCCAAACAGGGCCGATTCCAGATTCTCGATGTGGTCGGCATGATGCAACCGCTGACCAAGTACACCCATCAGTTGGCGTCCGCCGACAACATTCCATCACGGGTGCGTGAAGCCTTTCGCCTGGCTGAAGAAGAAAAGCCCGGCGCTGTGCATCTGGAGTTACCTGAAGACATCGCTGCCGAACAGACCGAGAGTATGCCGGTCCCTCCAAGCCTGCACCGTCGTCCCTTGGCAGAGCACAAGGCAATCGACGCGGCCGTGCAGAAAATTCAAGCCGCACGCAGCCCGATCCTGGTGATTGGAGCCGGTGCCAATCGCAAGATGACCGCCAAGGTTCTCAAGCAACTGATCGACAATACCGGTATCCCGTTTGTCACCACGCAAATGGGCAAAGGCGTGGTAGATGAGCGTCATCCGCGCTTTCTCGGCAATGCCGCGCTGTCCGCTGGCGACTTCGTTCATCGCGCCGTCGAGGCCGCCGATCTGATCGTCAACATAGGCCACGATGTCATCGAAAAGCCGCCGTTTTTTATGGTCCGTGGCGGTACCGAAGTGATCCACATCAACTTCCGCTCGGCCGAAGTTGACCCTGTGTACTTCCCGCAAATCGAAGTGGTCGGTGACATCGCCAACGCCGTGTGGCAGATCGGCGAAGCGCTGCAAATTCAGGAACATTGGGACTTCAGCCGGCTGATGGCGATTCGGGAAGCCAACGAAGAGCACATCATCGAGGGCGCTTGCGACAACCGCTTCCCGATCTACCCGCAGCGCTTCGTCGCTGACGTGCGTCGTGCCTTGCCGTCCGAAGGCGTCGTCGCGCTGGACAATGGCATCTACAAAATCTGGTTCGCGCGCAACTACAAGGCCCACAAACCCAACACTGTGTTATTGGACAACGCTCTGGCGAGCATGGGCGCGGGCCTGCCGTCGGCGATGGCTGCGCATCTGGTCTGCCCGGATCGGCCGGTGGTCGCGGTGTGTGGTGACGGTGGCTTCATGATGAATAGCCAAGAATTGGAGACAGCGGTACGCCTGAAGATGAATCTGACGGTCATCATCTTGCGCGACGACGGCTACGGCATGATCCGCTGGAAGCAGGCGAACATGGGCTTCACCGATTTTGGCCTGGACTATGGCAACCCGGACTTCGTCATATATGCGCAAAGCTACGGTGCCAAGGGCCATCGAGTGGAAAGCGCCGACGGCTTCCTGACACTGCTGCAGCATTGCATCAGTGAGCCGGGCGTGCACGTGATCGATTGCCCGGTGGACTACTCGGAAAATGACTTCATTCTCAACAGTGAGCTCAAGAGAAGAAGCGCTCTGGTCTGATCTCTCGAGACTCGTTTGTCTTTATGGCGACATTGCGGTGCCGCCAGTCTTTCTGTACTGAAATCGGAGTTCATCATGCAACTCAAAGACACCCAGCTATTCCGCCAGCAAGCCTTCATCAATGGCACGTGGGTTGATGCGGACAATGGTCAGACGATCAAGGTCAACAATCCGGCAACGGGCGACATTCTGGGTACCGTGCCGAAAATGGGCGCTGCCGAAACCCGCCGCGCCATCGAAGCTGCTGACAACGCGCTGCCGGCCTGGCGCGCACTGACCGCCAAAGAACGTGCAAACACGCTGCGTCGCTGGTTCGAACTGATCATCGAAAACCAGGACGACCTCGCTCGCCTGATGACCCTGGAACAAGGCAAACCATTGTCCGAAGCCAAGGGCGAAATCGTCCACGCCGCTTCCTTCATCGAATGGTTCGCCGAAGAAGCCAAGCGCATCTACGGTGATGTGATTCCCGGCCACCAGCCAGACAAGCGCCTGATCGTGATCAAGCAGCCGATCGGTGTGACCGCTGCAATCACCCCGTGGAACTTTCCGGCCGCGATGATCACCCGTAAAGCCGGCCCGGCGCTGGCCGCCGGTTGCACCATGGTGCTGAAGCCGGCCTCACAAACGCCATTCTCGGCTTTTGCTCTGGCTGAACTGGCCCAGCGTGCGGGCATTCCTGCTGGCGTGTTCAGCGTGGTCTCCGGCAGCGCCGGTGACATTGGTGGCGAGCTGACCAGCAACCCGATCGTGCGTAAATTGTCTTTCACTGGCTCGACCGAAGTCGGTTGCCAGTTGATGGCTGAGTGCGCAAAGGACATCAAGAAAGTGTCCCTGGAACTGGGCGGCAACGCACCGTTCATCGTGTTCGACGATGCGGATCTGGATAAGGCCGTTGAAGGCGCGATCATTTCCAAATACCGCAACAATGGCCAGACCTGCGTCTGCGCCAACCGCCTGTATATTCAGGATTCGGTCTACGACGCGTTTGCCGAGAAGCTGAAAGTGGCGGTGTCCCAACTCAAGATCGGCAACGGTCTGGAGGACGGCACCACCACTGGTCCGCTGATCGACGAAAAAGCCGTGGCCAAGGTTAAAGAACATATCGCCGACGCTGTTTCCAAAGGCGCCACCGTGCTTTCCGGCGGCAAGTCTATCGAAGGCAACTTCTTTGAGCCGACCATCCTGATCGACGTACCAAACAACGCCGCCGTGGCGAAGGAAGAAACGTTCGGCCCGCTGGCACCGCTGTTCCGCTTCAAAGACGAAGCCGACGTAATCGCGATGTCCAACGACACCGAATTTGGCCTGGCCTCGTACTTCTATGCCCGCGACCTGGGACGTGTATTCCGTGTAGTTGAAGCCCTGGAATACGGTATGGTCGGCGTCAATACCGGTCTTATTTCCAATGAGGTCGCGCCGTTCGGCGGTATCAAGGCCTCGGGCTTGGGCCGTGAAGGCTCCAAGTACGGTATCGAGGATTACTTGGAGATCAAATACGTGTGTCTGAGCGTATGAGGCTCTCAAATGCAGTAAAACTTTTCTCACTGCTTGTGAGGAGAGTCCACATACCTGGTTCAATCCAGTGGACTATAACCCTGCATCGCACAACCGCCGCCAAGCCTGAGGTGTAACCCCGATCTGGCGGCGGAAGGTACGGATGAAATGGGATTGGTCACAGAATCCGTGGCTGTGGGCGATGTCGGTCAGCGAGGAGTCGGTCGTGAGCATGATCTGTCGAGCAGATTCGATGCGCCGACGTGCGACGTAAAGCAGCGGCGTTACACCAAAGGTATTTTTGAAAGCATGCGAGAAGTAGCTGACACTCAGGCTTAGAACAGCAGCCATCTGATTTGTGCGTATTGATGAGTCGAGGTTAGCGTCGATGTAGTCAACCACCCGTTTAGTTTGCCAACTGGATAGGCAGCCATGGCGGCTTTTTAACTGGCTATCGCTCTTTTGCATCATGACCAGGGCACGGGTCAGGCATAGGCAGGCTGAGTCACGATCGATGCTCAGGTGCGCTTGAGCCTCGCTAAGCAATTGCATGACGCCATCATACGTTTCGTCGGAAATACAGCGCTGATTCAGGCGGTCTACTGCGGTTGCCGGGGTAACGGCATGCAAGGTGGCACGCATGGCTGTGCTCCACTGTGGATCTTTTGGGTCCTGGCACCATGCTATGCCGTGCACTGATCGCGCATAAGACAACAATGGGGGGCGCACGCCCCCCTCAAAAGTGGGGTATCACACAGTGATGATGCCGCGCTGAATGCCGAGGATGACCGCGTGGGTGCGATTGTTGGCACCCAACTTGTCCATGATGCTTCTTAAATGCCCCTTGATGGTGTCCTCCGCGATCATGAGTTCCGTCGCGATTTGCTTGTTGGGTTTACCCATAGCGACACATTGCAGGACCTGGATTTCACGAGCGGTCAGGGAGTCGTGGCTTAAGTGATCAGCCAGTTCAACAGCTATCTCTGCCGGGATATGGCGCTTGCCGGCAGCAATGGAGCGGATGGCATCCAGCAGTTCCTTGCGCAGACTACTTTTCAATAAGTAGCCGAGAGCTCCCGCCTTGATTGCATGCAATGCCCGTACATCACCCCGATAGGTGGTCAGGATGGCAATGCGGGCGCGAGGAAACTCGGCGCGAATGGCATGAATCGCCTCAATGCCATCCATCTCGGGCATTTGTAGATCCATCAGGGTGACGTCCGGGCGCAGCGCGCGAAATAGCTGAAGCGCTTCGCAGCCATTGGTCGCCTCGCCGACCAGCACTATGTCTGATTGGGCTTCAAGGACGGCAGCTATACCCTCGCGCAGCAGAGGGTGGTCATCGACGACCAGCACGCGTATCTGTTCATTCTCCGGGTGCACGCTTAGGGCCTCAATTGAGTCAATACACGTAGCCACTTGAGACGTCGCGGGATACGTCGGTAGGCCGTTAATGCGGGTACAGTCAGTTGAATCTCAGTGCCACTGTGGGCTCCTCTTTGAATAGACAGCCGGCCGCCTATTTTTTGGGCCCGCTCCAGCATGCCATGTAAGCCCCAGTGATCGGGGCGGATATTGGGCGGCAGATACTGTGGGTCGATGCCGCTACCATTATCGCCAACGCTTAGCTGAAATGCGTGCCTGGTGTAGACGATCCAGATTTCCACGTTCTGCGCATTGGCATGTCGAAAGGCGTTCATGATCGCTTCACAGCCTATCCGGTAGCTTTCTTCTCCGACTATAGGGTGCAGTGGCAGTGGCGTGCCGTGGCTGTTCAGGGTAAAGCGCGTACTGCCTTCTAGCTGCAGCTCACTCGTGACAGCGGCAAATGCATCGATCAGATTCAGAGCAGGCTCGTTCAGATCACGCAGATTACTCACCCGCTCTCGTGCCTCCACCAAAACCTGATCTGCGCGATCTAGCGCTCTCTCCATTTTGGATCGTGCTGGATGAGTACTGGGGATTTGCTCAGTGGCCGCCTGGAAACTCAACATAAGACCCTGCACACCCTGGAGTAGGGTGTCATGCAGCTCACGGGCGATTCGCTCGCGCTCGGCATGTCGCTCCTCAAGACGGTCACGCAGATGCTGGGCTGAACGGCGAATATTGAACCGATGCAGCATCCACAAAATAATCGCCACTGCTAGACCGCTCAACACTATAAATAGTGGGGTGCGGTAGAAAACGGGTCGAATACTGAAGCTGAGCACGGCCTCCTCGGTGCTCAGTATTCCATCCTGATTGGAGGCTAATACGCGGAACCGATAATCCCCGGGGCCGAGCCCCGTATAGATGGCACTACGTTTTGAACCCGCCTGCTGCCAGTCCGTGTCGACCCCCTCTAACAGATAGCGAAAGTGCAAACCTTGCATGCCTGAGAGACTAAGCGCTGCATAAGAGATTTCGATTCTCTTTGGCTCTGCGCCCAGTTGTGACAGCTCACTTGGTCGGGGCTCCTTACCATCGACATTGAGCGATTGGATGACTACCTTGGGCGCCGCTTTACTCTGCACATAGCGAGTCGGATCAATCCAAGTCACGCCCTTACTGGTGCTGAACCATAGACGTCCATCCGTACTACGCACTGCAGTGGGCAATGGGAGTACTTGGTGCGGGTCATTGGCCAGGCCACCGATCACCTCATAGCTGCGGTAACGTATCTGGTATTGCGGGTCAGCGATGGCGCGCTTTACCTCACGAGCGGTCAACTGATAAACCCCGGCTTTGCCATGGAGCCAGAGATCATAGCTCCCATCACCTTCTGGTTCTCTGGGAGGTACGGCTAGAATCGCGTAGATATTGTCGAACAGCCCATTGTCCGGTAGGTGAAGGCTGTGGAAGCGCTCACCATCGAAGAAGGCCACTCCACGCTGGCCACCAACCCAGGTGAGGCGGCCCTGATGCAGCATCGCCGTGACATGACCAACCTTTAAGCCTTCGTCTGCCCCCCAGTGTCGTTGGACCTGGTCGTCGTGGGTCACAATCAGATTATTGCGATAGCCGAACCAGAGTCTGCCAAGAGGATCGGTGGTAGCGGTGACAGGCATTAACTGGCTTGGATCAGCATTAGGCGGCGCAACCATTGACCAACGCCCGCTTCGAAGAACGAACAGACCCTTGCGGTTGATCGAAACCCACAGGTTGCCTGCCTGATCGAGAGTCATCGCGCGGACGGCTGAGTCAAGCCCATCCTGGGTTGGCAATGACGCGACTCGTTCGATTTCGTCGCCTTGCGCACGCCAGATACCCTTGCTGCCAGCCATCCAGATATCACCGTTAACATCATTGAAGGCATTACTAATCGGTGCCGGTATATCCACAGAGGCTAACCCTGTGCTGCTCAGACGCATTGCCGGTAGGTTGCTGGTACCCGCCCAGACACTGCCTGCCGTACCGGCAACCAATGCCAAATTCTGGGCGTTGTGTGGAAATGCGGACGAGACCATAGCGCTTGGCCGAAAACGGTCTAGCCCGGCACTAGTCCCCACCCAAATATTGCCGTCAACATCTTCGAGTAATGGGAGAACGATATCTGCACTCAAGCCATCCTTGGCCATGAACTCTTCTTGGTGACTGCGTACGTCAGTTATCGATAGAGCACTGAGGCTGGCAGAGGCGTGTACATAGCGAACGCCCTTACCGCTGGTTCCCACCCATAGCGCCCCAGTGCTGTCGAATAACAAACCATTGGCACCATCGATTACGGTCACTTGGGTAGCCGCATCGCCTTCGTTTGGCACGATTCGGCGCAGCGAACCGCCATATCGTTCTGCCATCCAGATGGCCCCATCTGGAGCCTGAGCCATATGACTCACCCAACCCACCGCAATGCCTGCATCGATAAACGCTTTGGCACCTGACGGCAGGTAGAAAAGGCGATCTTCATTTGCTGCCCATAGCGTGCCATCGCGGTCGACGAGTACAGCGCGGGCATTTCGCCCCGGAAAGTTCCACTCGGTACCGATACGTTGCCACGCGTTACCGTCAAAACGCGCCAAACCATCGTTGGCGGCGATCCAGACTGCGCCACTGCGATCCTTGGCGATGCTATAGATCACCCCGCCAGGCAACCCTGCACTGACTGGGTAATGGGTTATGCCTGTGTCGGTGATCAGGCTAATGCCTCCTGCACGCAGACCCGCCCACAAGCCTTCATCCTCCGCCTTGAGTACGGAAATGATGCCCAGCGGATTGCCGTCTGGCGGTGTGTATCGCGCGAAGTCCAGGCCATCAAAGCGATAGAGCGAATCGTTGGTTCCAAGCCAGAGATAACCGTCTCGGGTCTGAGCCAAGGCCCCGACCTGATTGGGGCCTTCATCAGCGACGGTCCAGCGGTGGTGCTCCAGCTTGTCCAGTAAGTAGTCGGCGGCCGTTACGGCCGGACTAAAACATAGCAGGCTAACCAACAGCATACAGATTGCCAGCGCCGTGCATGTGCGCCAGCGATTTCCTGGGGTTGGCTTCTGCTGTTTGGCTGGGGAAAAGCCCGATACGCTAATCACCGCGCGAACCTGAAATTAATCAAAAGCGACCCAGTTGAGTTTGCGCCCATTCAATTGTGTAGTCAGCTATTTGCTCCCAACCGGGTTCGGCGATGAGCCAGTGGCTGTGCCCGGCAAAGCACTTGAACGAGGTACTGGCCGCCGAGCGATTGTATTGCCGATAGTTCGACGTCACCAGGCATGGCCGTATGCTGTGATCGTTCTCGGCGGCGATCAACAGCAGCGGTGCTCTGTAGTCATTGGCAAAGTCGACATGTGTGCCAATACCGAAAGCCGCTTCAAAGAAAATCCGCCCCGGTGCTGGCACGATATGGCTTGCATGTAACAGCGAAAGATCCTGGATCGCCAAAACCCGAGTAAGTTGGGCAAATTCTCGTAGCGGAAAATACATGACTCGCTTCCAACTGCCCCAAGCCATGCGCATGGGGATCGCCTTGTAGAGGATGCTCAAGCGAGGCACTAACCCACGAGGGGGCATCGCTGTAATCGATACCCCGGCACAGCCAAGACCACGGTCCAAAAGTATCTGTACGAGCAGGCCACCCAGCGAGTGGCCAATCAGCAAAGGGGGCTGAGGCATGCGCCGAATCAGCGCTGCATAGTGCTCAATTATTTGTGTGATCCCAAGCCTTGGGAAGTCGGTATGTGGCGCCTCGCGCAGCCTCTCTGGCGGCCCCTCCGATAAGGGCCAGGGTGGTGCAATGCAGGTGTAGCCACATGCCCGATAGCGGCTGGAGAAATGATCCCAGGCGGCGGCAGACAGCCATTCGCCATGTATGAACAGTACGGTTATATTCATCCCTGATCCCATGAGCTTAGGTTGATCACAAGCGCTCTGGGTGCCAAAGCATTGAATACCGAGGTCTCCGTGCGCTGGCATGTTGTGGTTCATGCGCTCAAGTGTGCGGCTTAGTGGGTGCCAGGTAGTGGTGAATGCGTATGGCGACCCCAGCAGCCTGGAACTGGCGAGCCGCAGCCTCGGTGCGTTGTTCGGCGCGGGTCACCCGACCGTGGTGGCGCATATGTTCGAGCCAGGACTCATCAAAGAAGAATTCCAGCCAACGTTGCGGATGCTCACTGTCCTGGACCAGTCCCCAGGAAAAGGCACCATTGCGCATTCGCATGCTGCGTACATCCTTCATGGCAACGAGAAACTGTTCTGCCTGCGGCGGATCGATCTGGTACTCAAGGGTGACCATTAGGTCCGCGCTCCTGGTCCCTGTTCGTCGCTCAGAATGGGGGCAGGCCAGTGCAGGGACGGTGCCAGGTCTTCGGCTTCGGTCACCGGCAGGTGGAAGCGCAGGGTCAGTACGATGCCCACTAGCAGGACCCCGCCAGCGATCAGCAGGGTTAGGCTGATCGACAGGTGACTGGCGACGAAGCCCCACAGCGCGCCGCCGGCCGCCATGCTGCCGAAGAACACCAGGATGTATACCGACAGCGCCCGCGCCCGCACCCAGTTGGGTACGGAGGTCTGCGCCGCCATTTGCAGGCTCGACAGCACGGCGATCCAAGCCGCGCCACTGATCATCATCACCGGTATCAGCCAGTACAAGTTGCGCACCCCGGCCAGCGCGGCAAGCACCAGGGCGTAGAGCAGGCTGGAGCCGGCCACCAGGTGATCGGGTTTCACCGCATCACGGATGCGCGGCAGTAAAGTAGCGCCGAGCACTGCACCGATGCCGACGCTGCCGAGCAGCAGGCCGAAATCGCTGGCGCTGCCGTTCAGCTCACCGCGCACGATCAGCGGCAGCAGCGACATGCCAGCACTGGCGCCGACGAAGAATGCCGCCGACCGCACCAGCACCGCTTGCAACGGCTGGGAGCTGCGGCTGTAGCGCCAGCCTGCGCGCATGGCCCCGAGCAGCCGTTCCGCCGGGAACAGCGCAGGCGTCTGCTCGCGTTTCCAGGTGTACAGCACCGCCATCACCGCGAAGAACGACACGGCGTTCAGCGCGAAGGTGGCCCAGGGGCCGCTCATGCTGACCAACACCCCAGCAATCGCCGGCCCGATGGCGCGGGCGACGTTGATGCCGAGGCTGGACAGGGCGATGGCCGAGCCGAGGTCGCGCTTGTCGACCAGTTCGGGCGTCAACGCTGACCATGCGGGCATCATCAATGCAGTCCCCACGCCCATGCCCAGGGTCAGAAGGAGCAGCAGCGAGACGGTCATCATGCCGCTTAGCGTGAGCAGAGCCAGGAACATCGCCACCGCGGCCATCCACACTTGCACCATAAGCAGGTACCGACGCTTGTCGACGATGTCGGCCATGGCACCCGCTGGAAGAGCAAGAAAGAACATCGGCGCGGAGCCTGCAACCTGCACCAAGGCAACGTGCATGGGGCTGGCTGACAGCGTCGTCATCAACCAGCCGGCCCCTACCTCGTGCATCCAGGTGCCGATGTTGGAGGCGATACTGGCCAGCCATAGCCAGCGGAAAGTGCTATGGCGCAGTGCGCTCCAGGGGGAGCGCTTTTCAATAGTCGTGTCCATGCTCAGAAAGCGAAGCAGGAGCAGCCGAAGGCGCCCCAGAAGCCTTGGTAGTCACTGATAGGTACGGATGACCGGCGCACCCTGTCATGGCTGTGCGCATGCACCGCGCAAGGGCCTGAGCATTGATGCACCTGAGTCAGCAGCGGTGAAGCGGGACGCCAGTGGCCGGGTACCTTGGCAACCGGTGACCAGTCCGGCATGACCGGAAGGCTCGGGGGCGACAGCTGGTCGAACTCCGCGGCACCATAGACCACTTTGCCGTCGACTATGGTCAGCACTGATTCGATCCACTTGATCGCCTCCTCCTCGACACTGAAGAAGTCCGCCGACAGGGCCGTGAGATCGGCCAGTTGCCCGACCTTGATCTGGCCCTTCTTGCCTTGCTCTGACGAGAACCAGGCACTGCCATGGGTAAAGAGCTGCAGGGCGGTGTCACGGGACAGCCCGTTGGGGTAAAGCTCCAGCCCTCCAACGGTTCGGCCGCTGACGAGCCAATAAAGCGAGGTCCAGGGGTTGTAGCTGGAGACGCGGGTCGCATCAGTCCCCGCACCAACGGGTACGCCTTCGGCCAGCATGCGTTGAATCGGCGGGGTCTGCTCGGCGGCCTTGCTGCCGTAACGGTCGACGAAATACTCACCTTGGAAGGCCATGCGGTCCTGAATGGCAATGCCACCGCCCAGGGCGCGTACCCGCTCGATATTCTTCGGGCTGATGGTTTCAGCGTGATCGAAGAACCATGGCAGGCCATTGAACGGAATGTCGCGATCGACCCGCTCGAACACATCGAGCATTCGTGAAATGGATTCGTCGTAGGTCGCGTGCAGCCGGAACGGCCAGCGCTGCTCCACCAAGTGCCGAACCACCGGTTCCAGGTCTTGCTCCATGCCCGGTGGCAGGTCCGGACGCGGTTCCAGGAAGTCTTCAAAATCCGCCGCCGAGAACACCAGCATTTCACCGGCACCGTTGTGCCGGAAGAAGTTATCGCCATCGCCAGGCTTGACCATGCCGCTCCAGTTCTTGAAGTCAGTCAGCTCTTCCTTGGGTTTCTGGGTGAACAGGTTGTAGGCGATGCGCACGCTCAACTGGTTGTGCTTGGCCAGCTCGCGGACCACTTCATAGTCGTCCGGATAGTTCTGGAAGCCACCACCGGCATCGATGGCACTGGTCACGCCAAGGCGGTTGAGTTCGCGCATAAACTGGCGTGTCGAGTTGACCTGGTATTCCAGCGGCAGCGTTGGCCCCTTGGCCAGGGTCGAGTAGAGAATCATCGCGTTGGGTTTTGCCACCAGCATGCCGGTGGGCTCACCATTGCTGTCGCGGACAATCTCTCCGCCCGGCGGATTCGGCGTGTCGCGGGTATAGCCGACAACGCGCAGTGCCGCCCGATTCAGGAGGGCGCGGTCATAAAGGTGCAGGACGAATACCGGCGTATCTGGTGCGGCCTTGTTCAATTCGTCCAGGGTAGGCAGGCGGCGCTCGGCGAACTGGAATTCATTCCAGCCACCCACCACCCGCACCCATTGCGGAGCAGGTGTGCGATCGGCCTGATCCTTGAGCATCCGTAACGCATCGGCGAGAGATGGAACACCTTCCCAGCGCAGTTCCAGGTTGTAGTTCAGACCCCCACGAATCAGGTGCAGGTGCGAGTCATTGAGACCTGGGATCACCGTGCGCTTTTGCAGATCTATAACCTGTGTCGTATCTGCGCGGACCGCCATGACCTCTACGTCGCTGCCCACGGCAATGAATTTTCCGTCCTTAATGGCCACAGCTGTTGCTTGCGGCTTTTCACGATCCACGGTGTGCAGACGGCCGTTGTAAAGGATCAAATCGGCTTTCATGGAGCCTCCCGGAGAGTTGGCGAAAGAGGTGCCGGCGGAGCCGGCAAAAGGCAGGGCAGACCAGAGTGCTCCCGCTGCTCCGAGAACTGAGCTGGTAGCGAGAAACTGGCGACGGCTTTTGTCTGACGGATCTTCACTCATGATCATTCCTCGCGGCGTTGTGGGTTGAGCCAGGCCGCTAACCAACGGGTCATCATTGGCATGAACAAATAAACCACCAGCAGCACGATACTCAGCGTGACCAGCACCGCACTGACGGGATGACTGCCTAGCCAGGTAATGCGTTTGAAGAGGGGCTGCCACAGTTGGGGCACTATCAAACTGAGCGGCATAATGACCAGGAAGGTCACACAGGCCTGCTTCCAGCGCGGCGGAGGCTGATGTTCTGAGGCAGGTACGAACCAGAATTCACGGGCGCTCGACACTTCGATCTGATCGCCGCCGGCGAGCAAAGGCTTTACCTCGGCGACCAACTCCTGGCGATCACTCGAATCCAGCCAGCCCTGCAAGTGCAGCTTGCAGGAAAAGTGCAACACGCAGGTGAACAGCGGCAGTCCATCACTGTGGCTGCGGAATACATCAATACCCATATGCCCGGCATAACGGCTTGCCGTATCGATGATGCGCCGCAGCCACGCTTCGTATTGCTGCTCATGTCCGGCCTTAACCCTGTGCCTGACAACTAGCGTGGCCGCCTCATTGACGGTATCTGCGTCCATGATGGACTCCTGTAGTGGATGAGCGCCTTGTGGCACTTCGTATGAAGGGGCTCACATCCCGAAGGTTTATTGCAGGTGGTCTTTGAGCGCGGTGCCTGCCTGGAGCATGGCTGCGCGTAAGGCAGGCGCCTGGCTGACCACGTTACGGGGGTTATGTTGGCGCAGGACTCGGAGCGCAAATTGTATGAATGTGTGGTTTTGGGACGGCACTGCTGCTGTGTGAGCGAGGGTTTAGCAGGGGGGCTAATGGCAGTACTCCGTAGAGCAAAAAAACGGCGTATACCCATGGTGTACCCGCTACCGGAGTCCATTGATTTGCAGTCGGGTCGACCTGATGGATCGACCCGGCAGCGGTCAGATATTCGCCGCGACAGGCTCCAGCGTCGGTCCGTGTGTGACGCGTTCTGGCGCCTTGTGCACCATGGTGTAGGCGTAGTCGACGCCCATTCCATATGCGCCAGAATGCTCTTTGACCAATGTCATAACGGCGTCGTAGGTGTCGCGGTTCTTCCAGTCACGCTGCCACTCCAGCAGCACTTGCTGCCAGGTAACCGGGACAACGCCAGCCTGAATCATGCGTTGCATGGAGTAATCATGCGCCGCTTGGCTGGTGCCACCCGAGGCGTCGGCCACCATATAAATTTCATAGCCGGCATCATGCATCGCTGACAGCGCGAAGGTTGTATTGCAGACTTCGGTCCACAAGCCAGAGACGATCACTTTGTTACGGCCATTTTTTTTCAGCGCATCGCGTACTTTCTGGTCGTCCCAGGAGTTCATCGAGGTACGCTCAAGGATCGGTGCTTCAGGGAAAACAGCCAGCAATTCCGGATAGGTATGGCCCGAAAAGCTTTCTGTTTCGACCGTGGTGATGGTGGTTGGAATCGAGAAAATCTTCGCGGCCTTGGCCAGGCCCACGGTGTTGTTCTTCAATGTCTGCCGATCAATGCTTTGTACACCAAATGCCATTTGCGGCTGTTGATCGATGAAAATCACTTGGCAATTGCTGGGTGTCAGCACTTCGAGTTTTGGATTGGTCATTTCAATCACCTGATATGTGTTCGCGCGTGAATGCTGTGATCGCCATGGCTTAAGCACAGGGCTGCAACCATGGCGACGTCTTAGAGAGAGGCCAGTTTTGAGTAGGCCCTCAGTCCCTCAATCCTTCTGAAAGGCATCGTTACTATCTCCAGAGTGGCCGCCTGAAAATTGGACAGGTATACGGTTCTGGAACATTTATGCGGTCAATGGATTGCTTGAGGCTGAGATGGTCAGCATTCACGTGCGCCGGCAACTATTGATCTATGCCCGCCAACCATTGGTCCAGCAAGAGGGCCCCGGCTTTCTCGAGATCGTTTGCATAGCGCTTTGCATCGCGACGCAAGGCAACGGGGTCGATGCCTGACGAGGCCAGCTCACTCGCATGCCCCAGTAACCAGTGCTCGAATCGTGCACCACGGACTTCGGGATGAAACTGCAGACCGAGTACGTTTGGCCCGCGGGAGAAAGCCTGACTGCGACAGAGCGGGGTGGACGCAAGCAGGCTACAGCCTTCCGGTAGGTCGAAGGTGTCGCCATGCCAGTGCAGAACGGGCACGTTGCGCAGCGCGGCGAGGGGCTGACGTTCAAGGGCGGGCGTCAGGTCAAGGGCCGTCCAGCCGATCTCCTTGGCCGGCCCAGGATAGACGCGCGCACCGAGAGCTGCCGCCATCAACTGCGCGCCCAGGCAGATACCGAGCGTCGGTCGGTCAGCCGCCAGGCGTGCTCGCAATAGCTCTAGCTCGTGGGTGAGGAGCGGATAACTGGCGTGATCGTAGACGCCAATCGGGCCGCCAAGGACCACCAGAAGGTCTGCATCAAGCGGGTCGAGCAGCCCGAGATCGCGCTCCGCCGCTTCGACGTATTCGATGGCGTAACCGGCTTTGCGCAGGGGCGCCTCAAAGCTGCCAAGATCTTCGAAACCGACATGGCGGATGGCTTGCAAGGTGCGCAGGGTCATGATGAGCATTCCGAAAGAGCGGAGGACCGCGCGGCCCTGGCCATGAGAATGTGTTCGAGGTCCTTCAGCGCGGCCGCTGCGGTGGCGATCGGCTCCACACCGCAGCCGATCGCCAGCGTCTCGCCCATTGCGTCGCTGCTGATACGGATCGCCTTGTTCTTTGCGCTTACGTGGGCGAACGGGTCGGACAGTGGATAGGTCTTGATACCGACGCTGGCGCGGATCGCACCGTCTTCGCGGGTGAGGCTGCCGATCAGCTTGGGAACGAGCCCCTTCGCGCGCCAGGCCTCGATGCGCTCTACCGTGACCGACTGAATGCCTTCGACCACAAGGTCGTCCATCGTCAGATCAGCATCAAGACCGAAGTTGGCGAGCAGCAGGAGCTTGCAGGCGGTATCCCAGCCTTGCGTGTCGTTGCGCGGGTCAGCTTCGGCGAAGCCTCCCGCCTGCGCTTCACGCAATGCCGCATCGAAGCCGAGGCCCTGCGTGCTCATGGCGTCAAGCAGGTAGTTGGTGGTGGCGTTGAGGATGCCCTCGATGGCGAGCACCTTGCAGCCGGCCAGGCTATGGTCGAGCAGGTCGAGTGTCGGAAGGGCGGCCGCCGCCGCACCACTGAGTTTGAGCATCGCCCCCGAGGCCTGCGCGAGTTCGCGCAATTGTCGCCCGCTGTGGACCAGGGCGCCCTTCGATATCACGATGCAGTCCTTACCGGCCGACAGCGCCGTACGAAGGTAGGCAAGCCCCGGCTCGCCGCTGCGAAAATCGCTCGGCCCGGCCTCGATAAGAACGTCTGCGCCGCTCGCCATCACGAAATCCGGTCCTGACAGACCAGCCTGCAGCGCATCCAACTGGTTCGCTTGCAGGCCGTTCGCATCAGCCAGGCCTGCACGTGATCCGCACACCGCGACCAGACGAACGTCCACGCCGTAAACCTGGCGATAGCGCTCGCGCCGGGACAGAAGCAGGTCGGCTGTGGCGCGTCCGACGCCGCCGAATCCGGCGATTGCAACCTTGAGTATTTGCATGAGTTCGCTCCTTTGGCGTCTACCTGGCAAACAGATTGTTGACGGCGCTGGCTTCATCGGGCGCGAGGTGGGCCACGATCTGGTGACCATAAAAATTGAAGTCGATCCATTCAGACGAACTGCGACCCTCGGTGCAACCAAGCAAAGTGCCGTAAAAGTCACGGGCGGCTGCCAGGTCATTAACCGGAAACGCCAGATGGAAGGGGCATAGCGCAGTCATTTAGGTATCCCTCATTGGTGAGTGGGATCATCGTATCCAGCGACAGGATTCATAAAAAACTATATGTTTTGATCACGAGCAAAACAAAAAATTATCAATCCTCATGATCACTGAACTTCGTACCCTGATCGCAGGCTAGTGGTCAGAAATCGAAGGGGCGAATCTCGTTTTTTATTCAACGCTTTTGCAACGCCTCCAACCGTGCCGGCAAATCCTCCTCGGGAAAGCGCTCATACAACGCCAGCAACTTCTCATCAGCAGCCTTGCTCTCACCCGCCTGACGCAAGCGCAGGATTTCCAGCAGTTCTTGCTCCAGCAACGGCAGTGCAACGGGCGCGCTTTTACTCATTCTCGCCGCGGGTCTATCCGCAAAGGCCTGGTCAGTGTTTGCCTGGGCTCGGGCCCTTTCGCCCTGGGGCGCCATCCGGGCTGTCGGCGCGGGAGCAGGCATGGCGGGCGGCGGTGCAGCGGCGACGGCGGACTCCTGCCGATTGGCGGAAAACTCCATCGAGGCGGGTGAGGACAGCTCGTCGTGGGGCACTGGCGAACGCACCACCAGGCCGATCATCAGCGCCACACCGGCGACCGTGGCGAATGCCACCTGCCAGCGTGGCCGTTGGCAGGCTTGCAGCCAACGCGTCCATAAGCTCGGCGTAGGCGTCGGGGCTTCACGACGGGCGGCGGCCAGGATGAAGGCGTCCAGGGACGCGGGCGGTTCGCCGCTGGCGTGTTGGCGAAAATGCTCGATGAGCCTTTCGTCGTCGGAATCCGGGGTCTGTTTGGAATCAATCATGCGGGTACCTCCTCGGCCAGCAGTCGATGCAATTTCTGCTGGGCGTAACGCAAGCGGCTTTTTACCGTTTCCAGCGGGGCGCCGGTCAGGGCGGCAATTTGCGGTAATTCCAGGTCACCGTGCAGACGCAGCAGGAAGACTTCCCGCTGGTCCTCCGGCAACGCTTGTAACGCGGCGTCCAGGCGGGCCTGATCGCGACTCAGGCTCAACTGTTGTTCGGGACCGGCGGTGTCGTCGGGCTGAACGTGGAGCTGTTCATCGTAACTGTCGTGCAGCGGGTTGTGGACACCGTGTTTGCGCCAGTGATCGATCAAGCGGTTGCGGGCAATCTGGAACAACCAGGTACGAAAACTCGCCCGCCCTTGTGGCTGGGTGCTGCTGCGGATCAGGCTAAGCCAGGTGTCCTGGAAGACTTCCTCGGCCAGCTCGGTTTTGTTGCTCAAGGACACCAGAAAACGGTATAGCCCCTGTCGATGGCGGGCGTACAGGGCTTCGAAGCAAGCCCCGTCGCCATTGCGATAACGGGCCAGCAGCGATTCGTCGCTGGGGCAATCATGGGGCGCGGGCATGTCGGTGACAAACTCCTTTGCGGTCAACACCGTTCTGGCAGGCGACAAGAGAATACTGTGGGAGCGAGCCTGCTCGCGATGGCGTCGGATCAGTCAATGATGATGGAGATTGATCCACCGCTATCGCGAGCAGGCTCGCTCCCACATTTGATCCTCGTTGTGGTCAGGATCAGCGTTCAAGGCTCTGCGCGAGCTCCACCAATTGCACAAACTCCGAGCGCAGTCCAAACGGATCATCACCTCGGGCGGAGCGGGCCAATTGCGCGGTGTCCTGCAAACTCATCGTTCCAGTGTAGCGGCCATCCCCCTTGAGCTGTTGGGCGAAAGCGGCCACAGCGGCCGAGAAGCGCAGGTCATCGCTGGCCTTGTCATTTTTTTGCGTGCTGGCGACAGGGTGCTCGATCAATCGGCTGCTCCCACCTTCAGCGGGCTTGTAGCGCACGCGCAGCATCGCCAGCTCCCCTGCCTTGCCGTCCAGCGTGGGCGTGCTCGCATAACGCAACGGTTCCAACCAGCCCTGCTCGCCCTTCGGAACAATTTCATACAACGCGGTCACCGTGTGCCCGGCGCCGATTTCGCCCGCATCCACCTTGTCGTTGTTGAAATCTTCACGCTTGAGCGCACGGTTCTCATAACCCAACAGGCGATACTCACTGATCTGGGCGGGGTTGAACTCCACCTGCAATTTCACATCCCGCGCCACCACTGCCAGGGTTGAGCTGAGCTGGTCCACCAATACCTTGCGCGCTTCAAGCAGGTTGTCGATGTAAGCATAGTTGCCGTCACCGGCGTCGGCCAGTTGCTCCATCAGGTGTTCATTGTAGTTATCCACACCGAAGCCCAGCGTGGTCAGGGATACACCGCTTTTACGCCGGTCCACCGCCATCTGCTTGAGGCTGTCGAAATCGCTGATGCCGACGTTGAAGTCGCCATCGGTGGCCAGCAGGATGCGGTTGATACCTTTGTCGATAAAGCTCTCCCGAGCCATTTGATAGGCCAGTTCGATACCCGACGCACCTGCGGTGGAACCACCGGCGTCCAACTGATCGATGGCGTTGCGTATCTTGACCTTGTCGCGGCCCGAGGTCGGCTTAAGCACTACCCGGGATTCGCCGGCATACACCACCAGAGAGACCCGGTCCTGCTCGCGCAATTGATCCACCAGCAGTTTCAGGGTGCTCTTGACCAGCGGCAGGCCTTCGCGCCGGGCCATGGAACCGGAAACGTCCACCAGAAATACCAGGTTGGCCGGCGCCAGGTCCGCCACGGCTCGATCACTCGCCTTGATGCCAATGCGCAGCAAGCGGGTATGAGGGTTCCATGGCGACGGGGCCACTTCAGTGGTCACGCCGAAGGGAGAACCGTCGGTGGGCAAGGCATAGTCGTAAGGGAAATAGTTGACCATTTCCTCCAGTCGCACGGCGCCTTCGGGCGGCAGGCGACCTTGATTGAGCAAACGTCGCACATTGGCATAGCTGCCGGTGTCGACATCGACGCTGAAGGTCGAGACCGGCGTTTCGGCAACGCTATGGATGGGGTTGTCCGGCAGTTTTTCATACTGCTCGCGGGGCTCGGCGCGGTAATCCCCCGCGATAGCATCGCTGCGCACCCTTGGCGAAGGCATCGAAGCCGGGGCGGCCATGCGCTTGGCCAGAGGCTCGTGCACGTAAGCGATTTCGCTTTGCCGCACTGGGCCGGGGGACGCAGACGCCGGTTCGGCCGGCTTGGTAACCTCCCGGGGCGAAGACAACTCACAACCGGCCAATGCCACCAGCAAGGTCACGGCGAAGCCCTGAGCAGCAGGACGTAGAAATGAAGGAGGACGGGACATGGGCTGAACCTCGTGAATGAATGATCCGTTCACAAGGTCAGACGCGAGGCACTCGTGGTTCGGGTTAACGACCACGAGATTTTTTTATGCGTGAGTCAGCAACCGGCGACAGTCATGACTAGCGGGACGGAATGGCCCGCAGGTCGTCGGCAATAAAGCCGCTCAAGTGGCCGGTGTAAAAGCCTTCGACATCAGAGTTACCTCTGTTGGTCAGAGCGCCCACCATGCTTCTCATGTTCTGAAATTGCCCGACCGCACCGCCCGGCATCAGCCCCTGACGGGCCTGGGCAAAGTGCAAAACCTCGGTGCCGGCCTTCTTCACTTTGACCTCATAGCTGAAATCAACACTGGCGAGGAACGTGCCATCGGCGACGATCTTGCTCATGAAGCCACCTTGGGTGTCTTGAATACGTCGTGCGTAGACGCTGTTGACGTCCAGCAGATAGTCGGCGGTTTCCTTGCTGGAGGCATAACGATTGTCCTCAAGCAGGCGGCCGATCAGGTCGGTGTGCAATTGCTCACGGACTTTTTCGTCCGGCAAAAAGCGTTCGTTTTTACCTACGACTTCAACATCGAAGGTGTCGATCCAATAGGTGGCGGTTGTGGGGATCGTTACCGGCGTCGGGGAAACGTAGTAATCGGGTTTGGAGGCGCAGCCCGCCATAAGGCAGAGGGCCAGGAATATGGCAAAAACTCGCATATCTGAATTCGTCCCTGAAAGGTAGTGGCATAATGACGGCAGCATTCTACGGAGTTTGGACGGGTTCTCAAGTTGTTTGGCGGCAGCAGGTGCTGGATAACGTTGAGCCACGATGGTCGCCACACCGCCATCCTGTGGCGCGCAAGCGTGCTCCCTTGCCATGCATTGCAGTTGCAGTGATTGAAAAATCGATCATCGCTCGCAACCGATTCACCACCAGGAAGACTCAGCATTCATGGCGTCACGCAGCTGCGCCGCAGTAATGCGGCGCTGCCTCGGATCAAACGCCAGCGCCAAGCGCAAAGCCGTCCAGCAACGCCTGGGCAAATGGCGCGGCGCCTTGAGTTCGCGCTCCATGCGGGCGTCTCGCGCTTGGGTTGAAGGTAAACGGCGGAACGGATGTTTGCCGCTCGCCAGCTCATACAGTAAGCAAGCCACCCCATAGGCATCGCCCCCCTCTGACAACGGTGCGCCGTCAAGCAACTCAGGGGCGGCGTAGCTCGGGGTCCAGGCGTTGAGGCGATCTCGACTCAGGTTTGGCAGGCTCTTCAAAGGCCCTTCTTGCGCCAGGCCCAAACCGAAATCGAACAAACGCACACCCTCCTCGCTGAGCATAACGTTGCTTGGCTTCATGTCCCCGTGCAGCACGCCCCGGCTGTGGGCATACGCCAAGGCGTCGAGCAGAGGCGCGGCGATGGCTTGCAGTTCATGCCAGGGCAAACCCAGCGGCCGCTCGCAAAGCAGTTTGTCCAAGGTCAAGCCACGCATCAGCTCCATGGTGATAAAAGCCCGCCGATGGTCAGCGTCCACTTCGAAGGTGTATGGACGCAACACGTTCGGGTGATGCAATCGCCTGCTCAGGGCGAACTCGCTGTAGAGCAGCGCGCTCGCGTCAGGTGAGCCATCGAATTGCTCACTGAGCATTTTCAACGCAATGTACGGATCCGGATCACCGTACTGTTCGTGTAGCAGGTCCCGTACGCGATATACGACCCCCATGCCGCCTGCTCCGAGCAGGCGTTCCAGGTGATAGCGACCTGCGAGTATTTGTGGCATTTCGCTGACACAACGCTCGCGCAATGTCGTCGAATGCAGAGCGCTGGAGAAGGCGAAATATGTGTGGTGACTACCCTCTTCCTTCACTGGCGAATCACCACAGCCGTCAAGTTGTCCTTCGCAGTGCCACACAGTGCTTGCTCGAAAAGACACTCCAGGGCAGTGCGAGGTGAAGCAAGGCTCAACGCTTCTCCCAAGGCCTGTGCGCTTAGATCCTGATACAAGCCGTCACTGCACAACAAAAACGTATCGTGCGGATGAACCTCCAACTCCAGCACCTCCAGGCTCAGCTCTTGCGCAGCGCCGACGGCGCGGGTTAACGCCTTCGCTGCCGGGTGGGCACGGGCCTCATGAATATCCAAGTGTTGCTTGTCAATCAGTTGCTGTTGCAGTGAATGGTCCCTGGATAACTGATAGAGCCTTCGGTCGCGCCACAGGTAACATCGGCTATCGCCCGCCCATATACACGCTCCACGGTTGCCTTCCAGCAACAACGCCACCACGGTGCTGCCCATGATTGCGCAATGACGTCCGGTGACAGTCAGTTCCTGGTTCAATCGTCGATTGCTCCAGCGCAGACATTGGCGCACCGCTTTCGATCGCTTGTCGAGGTCTCGGTGCAGCGGCAACTCCGCCAGATTGGCAACAATCAGTTGGCTGGCGATATCACCGCCCGCATGACCACCCATACCGTCGGCGACCACCCATAGCCCCTGTCGTGGGGATTCGAGAAAGGCATCCTCGTTCCTTGCCCGAACCTTGCCAGGGGCAGTGCGCGCGGCACTACGCCAACGGTCCGCGGCCTGCATCAAAGCTGCACCGGCATTCGAAAAGTGCGTAGCACGCTCATGTCGAACGGGTTGGGTGTGCGTTGGCTCGTTAACAGATAATTGGCTCGCAAGCCGCCCAGGTCTGCCTTGAGTACGCGCACGTCGCGTCCGGTCAGGTATTCGGTCTGCATCAGGTCGAACAAACGAAAAAGCGACCATGGCCCCATATTCTTCTCGATACCCACCCCTCGCCCGACCATTTTGTCCAGCACCAGGGCGGTTCGACCATCTTGAGCATCGCTTGGCCAGGTGAAGGTCACAGGCAAAATCGGCCCGTGACGATACTCCAGCGTCTTGTCGCCAAAACGGAATTCGGAACGGCTCACCGCCGGATCCAGCGTGTACGGTTCAAGCTTGAACTGCACCTGCGGCTCGGCCGGGTTTTCGGCAAAAAAACTCCGGCGGATGGTGTTCGCCGCAGCCATCTGGTCAAGATAAGCCCTGGACACCGGCAAACTTTGGCCGTCGATGCTGCGCAGGCGGTAGAGGCCCGGATGACCGCTGACAAAGGGTCGCATGTAGCTCTCGAAGAATCGATCGACAACGCCCTGATCCTTGAAGAACTCCCGGAAGTCGTTGATCGCCACGTCACTGGCACTGTGAGCGCTGAACGGATATCGCTTATTGATTGCCTTGCCGTAAAAGCTGTAAAGCTCGCTCTGGTAGCGCAGGTTCAGGTAACGGTAGGAATCATTGAGCACCAAGCGCCAGCTGTCTTCGGCCAGAACCTGAAACCACTCGCTGATCGGACGTGGCAAACGAGCCGAGGCGCTGCGCAGGTTACTCAGTGCATCACGCTGGCCGCCCATGCGTCTCTTGGCCAATTCGAACGCGGCCTGCTCCGGCGCACCGGCACGGACAAGGTTCGCCAGTTGTAATTGCACCTCGTCCAGGGCCTGCAAGACCTGGGTCAGGTCGTGCAGCGGACTTTCATCAAGATCCAACAGACGGTGCAGTGGCTCGAAACGCCGTCGCAAGGATTTCTGCGCGGTGTCCGGCAAATTGTCGGCCAAGGCACCGGCCGTTTTCTCGGTAATGGCAACGATATGTGCAATGGTATTGCCACCGTTCCCGACCGTTTGTTGCTCATCATCGATACGCTCTGCAACGCTCAGGATTTGCGTGTGCTCACGCACTTGCACCAGCATTCGCAGGATTGGCGAGTGGGCAGACGTCAATCCCGCCAGTTGCTCGGCGCCCTCCCCCATATCGCTGATCGAATGCAGGGCAACCTGGCCGACCGCTTCGCTCCACTGGTCGGCATAGTCGCTAAAATACAGTTGCTCCAGTTCGATCATCAGTCGCCGCATGTCCATGCCGCTAAGGCTAGCGCCCTCACCCAATACCCAGTTGTCTCGCAGCAGTTCTATAACCAGCGTCGTGCCCTGAACTGAAAAGTATCGCTCGTACCCCTGGCGTGTGTAGAAACCGGGGATCACATGATCGGTGCCTACCAGCAACGCGCCCTGCGGCCCCATATGTTGACTGAGACGGTATTGCGGCAGGTGACTGGCCTTCTCTCGGAGCATTCGGTAAACGACGCTCGCCAGGGATTCTCGGCGCAAGGCCTCCCGGGCACTGGCCACCAGCGGCTCATCAAGCAGATAGGTGAACGGCTGGTCAAGCAGACGCTGGAAGTGAGCATTCAAGCCATTCTGCGCTGCCGTATTACCGGCGTAACGCAGCGACCAATCGCTGGCAAGCCGATCCTTGAGCCAAGCAGTGTCGCGACGCTCCTGCAGGTTGAGCATCAAGTACGCGCGCAAGCTATTGAGCAAATGTTCACGATTATTCAAATTGCCACGGATATGCGCCTCAAGCATCTGCGCGACCCGAGGAAGCAGGTGTGCCTGTAGTTCACGCTCGTAAGCGCCGACTACCGTTGGGTTACTCGCTTGGCCCTGATACAGACCGACACGCTCATACAACGGTACCTCCCCGCCATGCGGGAAAACCCGAGTGGCTTCGTAACGGATATCAAGAGACTTGAGCATCGAGTCATCACCGGCCACCAGGGCCGAGCGCTGTTGATCCCAACGCTGCGCCAACGTACGCAAGCTCTCCAGACGCTCATGGTTGGCCGAAAACCCATTTGCCCACAACAACCCGAACACACCAAGGACCGCCAGCGCTCCCAGGTACAAAGCACGCTGGCCCCAGTGGATACGTCTGCGTTCGCGCTGATCGAGACCGGCCAGGTCGGCCTCCGGAAAAATGACCCTGCTAAGCAAATGACGGATAAATCGCGATCGCCCTCCAGACGCGACACCCGCACTGCGAAAGCTGGCGTTGACTGGGACTGCCGAATCCATGCTAAAGGCTGGCGAGCACGCGCAGGTCAGGTAGAACCCGCGTAACCGGCAGTTATCGGTGGTGAAGGCCAAGTCGACCAGCAGACGCAAGCGGGTCCCGATCAGTCCCAGTTGATGAGGGAAATCAAGGATCTGACTACGGCGCCGGGTGTCGCGCTCCTGATGCATGCGCATGAGCACCTGACCGTTAAGGCGATGCAGCAACGCCTCGAATTCGGCTTGCAATACCGCCATATCGTTACCGCGCTGGTCCTGGTTGAAACTCGCACCCAGCACCTGGTCACTTTCCTCGCGAGTCAGCGAATCAAAGAACTCGTTGAAGCCAGGCACGCTGTCCGCTTTGCTAAGGACCAGGTAAATCGGCACATTAATGTGCAGCCGACTTCGCACCTCGTGCAAGCGGCCACGAATCTGACAAGCCAGGGTGGCGACCTCATCCTCACGCGCCTGCAGCAAGACGTCGCTCGGCACAACCATCAGCAAGCCATTCAAGGGGCGACCGCGACGACGCTTGCGTAGCAACTCCAGCAAAGCGGCCCAAGCGCTGCCGTCGACATCACTATCCTCCTGGCTCAAGTAGCGCCCGGGCGTGTCTATCAGCACGGCACCCTCGGCAAAGTACCAGTCGCAACTCCGGATAGCCGAGGTGTCAGCCATCGGCTTTTGCTCATGCCTGTTGATGGGGAACTCCAGACCTGAACAGTCCAGCAGGCTAGTCTTGCCGCTAGCGGGCGACCCCATCAGCAAATACCACGGCAGTTCGTTTCGCCAGGGTCCGCCACGACCGGGATAGAGACTTGAGGCTTTCAGCGTTCTTAAAGCCTGCGCGAAGCGCGAGCGCAGTTCACGTCGCTCCTCGTCAATCCTGGTCTGACGCCGAATAGAATCCCGCTCGCTGGCGACTTCCTTGGTGTTCATGGTCGCGCCGGCTCGCCCATTGACGAAAACCATGCCCAGCCCCCAACCCAGCAGCAAGATACTGATCGACAGCAGCCGTGCCGTCGGGGTCGACCAGAACTTGTAGTCATTGACCGCCAGTAGCGGCCCGACGAGCCACACCAGCAACCCCGCACAAAATACCAGCAGCAACGTCCAGACCCAGGTCCGACGCACACAAGCACCGGCTTTTCGGAAAAACAATTTCATGACACGTCCCTGTTTACGGCTACGGCTGAGCGGTGACCGGCTCTAGCGATTGATAAGGTTGCAGTACGCTTTCGCGATGCTCGTCCAGTACCCAGGCGAAGCTCCAATACATCACGCCAAGACATACCAGGGTGAAGACCGCCACTGTCCAGGCCGGGACAATGCGCACCGGCGTGCGAGGCCCACCATCGAATCCTTCCCAGTGGGGTGACAGTTCGCGAGGGGTATCGCCTCGGGCCTGGCGGATCATTCGGTAAAGCGCATCACGGATACCTTCCAGCTCAAGGACTCCCCGGGCCTGAACCCGATACTTGCCTTCGAAACCCAAGGACAGGCACAGGTACAGCAACTCGAGCATCGGCAGATGCTTGATGGGGTTTTTCGACAGGCGATCCAGCAACAGAAAGACTTTTTCTCCACCGAATGTTTCGTTATGAAAGGTACTGAGCAGACTTATTTGCGACCAACTGCTTCCATGGCCCCACGACGTGGTGACTACCGCCTCATCAATCACTGTGCACAGCACGTAACGGGCGGCGATCAACTGGCTGCTTTCAACGCCATCTTGCAAGGCGCGGGCTTCGAACTCTTCCAGGCCCCAGGTCAGTTCCCGCTTGAGCGTTTGCAGATCTTCCCGATCACGGCCGTGCTTGAGCCGTACCACTTGCGACAACAACCCGGACGCCGCCGCCACCAGTGGATTGAGGCTGACATTGAATGTCCTGGACGGTGGCAGGTGAGCGGCGTAGATCATTCGATCTTGCAAATGTTCAATACGCGGCGGAGGGGTAGCGTCGGTCAATGGCCCAGAACCAGGCCGTTGGCCATGATGATCGAGCAGAACCGTTGTTTCGTCCTGAGGATTTTCCTTATCCATTTGGTTCAGTTCCTGATGGCCCAGAAGTTCAATTCAAGCTCGGCGAAGTCCCCGGAAACATGAAAGGCGAAACCTGCGGAGCGCTTCAGTTGAGCCAGGTCTTCGGAATTGGGCTCGAGGATGAAATAGGTTTTGTTGGCATGGAACGCAATCTGCCGCGGCGCCACGGGCAAAGGCCGGATCTTGATGCCAGGCAGATGCAGGTTTACCAATTGGCGAATGCGTTCCACCGGACCGACCTTGAGGTGCGAAGGCAAGCGATGCCGCAACGCTTCACCATCGCAGTGGGCACTTGCCGCCAGTACGAACGAAGCCGAGTCCAGCAACGAGAGATCCGGTATCGGCGCGACGAGGATTCCGTACTGACGCACCTGCAATTGCAGCTCGATAGCATGCTGCTCAAGCACCATCGACAGCATCTGGCGGATCGCTTGCATCAGGCTTCGAAAGCAGGCGCCTTGGTTGTTGTGCTGGTAGCGGTTGTTGAGCGGCGGGCGCTTGCTATCACTGGAGAATGTCGCCAGGTCACCCAGCAAGGCCAATAGCGTGCGGTATAGCGTTTCGGGATGCGCCTGGTCCAGTTCCAGATAATGACGCAGCAACAGTTCGGTACGGTTGATCAGTTGCAGCATCATGAAATCGCCAACTTGTGCGCCACCCGCCTTGCCGTGGGTACGAATCCGCTCGGCAAGGCTGTCGCCCCGGTGGGCAAGCATGCCAATGACTTCCTTGAGGCATGACAGTAGATAACTGGATGATCGCGCCTGGATAAAAGTTGGCACGAAGTCCAGGTTGAGTTTGATCACTCCATCGGACGTCGTGTCGAGTACTTCACAGAGCTTGAGCTTCACAAACGCCGGATCGCTTTGCTGCTCGCCCAACAGCAGGCGCAAGTCCGCTCGGCCACAACTGACCAGGCTCGCGCTAGCCTCTCCGGCGTTTGAGTCGGTGACCCGCGACTCATAAGTCGTAAAGCGGGCCAGCACGTCAGACTGCTCCGGGCGGCGAGCCTCGATGTGATTGCCCGTCACCAGTGGCAGGGCCAGGTAGATCGACGTGTTGCGGGTATTGGATGGCACCTCCAAAACCAATGGATCGGCGTTGCCACCCAACTCGAACAGGCTGCCGTCCGGCAGGACCCC
Source organism: Pseudomonas hefeiensis (assembly GCF_030687835.1). NCBI lineage: Bacteria > Pseudomonadati > Pseudomonadota > Gammaproteobacteria > Pseudomonadales > Pseudomonadaceae > Pseudomonas > Pseudomonas hefeiensis. Next base: position 184,373 of record NZ_CP117449.1, on the reverse strand, counting down.
CGAAGCCTGACTGACCACCAACTGGCCCATGCCAAGAAACTGAGAATCTATTTCCAGTGCCAGAAAACCCCAGGCATAACTGGCCAACAAACGGGTGCGGACCTTCAACTGGTGATCGAAGTAGCGGTCGTTATGCTGCAAATGTTGCGGACGCAGCAGCATGCCTTCCTGCCAGATGACTTTATCGTGATTCATCGGTCATCTACCTTGGCCGTTTTTTCAAGGGAGTTGGCGATTCCTTCCTGATCGAGAGTCAGGTTCACCTCGGTCAACTGCGCCGCGGCGACTGGCAGTGTGTAGCGCCAGCGAGTTTGTGGAAGATCGCGGTACGCTGCCAGCACGCCGACATAACGACCACCCCCCACAATACCAAGCCTGAGTTCGATGGTTTCACCCGGGCGCAGCTCCAGCTCTTCGCTGGAAACCAGATCGGGCGATAGGGTTTCCCTGGCGCGTTCATACAGACTGAAGAAATCCGCGCTCTCAAAAGCCACCGGATGCTTGAGTTCAAACAACCGCACCACCACTGGCGATGGCCGGCCATTGAGGTCCGGGTTGAGTTGATCAGTGGCCGTCAACCTGAGGTTGAGCTTGGTTATCGTCGAAAAGGGTGACAAGGAGGCGCAACCGACCAACAGCACCGTTGTGACGAGCATCGTAAAAGCCCGGAGAAAAAGCATCGTGCAGCGAGACATGTACATCATCCGTGGTGATCGTTATGCAGAGTGGAAATTAAACGAACCTGCTCGTCATAGGCTTGGGCGAAGTCACGAGCCAGCAGGCGCTCGGTCCAGTCATCGTCCTGGCACAGCGACTGGTGATAACGGCCATAAGCCCTCCAGTAACGGCCCGATGTGTTCACCAGCGGCTTGTCGCCCAACTGCAGACGAAGGATCAATTGCCGGGGCGAAAAATGTTCCAGCGTTGCACGCAAGGTCGCGCGGCTGGCGCTGAGCAAGGCCACTTGATGGGCCTGCAGATCGCGAAATGCTCGAGCAATGGCCTGTTCGGCAGACAACTGGCCAGGCTTGTCCGACCACAACAGCATCTGCAGCGCATGATGGCCATCGTCGGCAACCTTCAACGGGTTCTTCTGCTCGGCCTGGGCGAGGGTGTGGGTCAGACGCAGTTCGTTTTTCAGCTCCGAACGGGTCCGCAGGCTCTCCTGCAACCCCTGGACGCTTTGCCTGAGCAGCAAAGCAGCGTTGATTGCCAAGGCTTCGCGGGCCTCGTCGCCCAGGCCACTGAGGTCCATGCCCAGCGCGATACCGAAGCGCTCCCAGAAGCCGTCGTGTGAGGGGCCGGCCGCGTCGGACGGTGGGGCCGTGACCGGCTCAGGCTTGGTCGAGGCTTCAACCAGTTCCGGCAGCAGCAGGCTTTCCATGTCGATGCGAGCGTAGTCCGAACGCCCGGGGCTGTCCGAGGAGACCGCAACGGGGTTTATCAGATTATCGATCTCGGAAAATACCTGCTCTCGTTGATCCAAGGTCTTCAGCGGGTCTAGATCCAAAAACATGTCGTCAGGGATCAGGCTGCCGGCCGGCACTACATGACCGGCTTCAGCACTGCTGCTCGCTGGGCTGGCTATCAACCGTGCCCGAATTTCGAAATCGCCCATGACGTAGACTCCGCCGTCCTTGATACGTACCCGCTCGCCCTTGGGCAGCCGTGTACCACTTTCACTGTCGATCACGCCGTTGCCACTGATATCTGTGAGGAAAAAAGCGCGCTCACGGAAGCTAATCTGCGCATGACGCTTGGACAGGAGTCGCAGGCGGTCGGCAATAATCCAGTCACAGCCCTCGCCCCGCCCAATCACGCCGCCGGCCGGCCCGAAAGTCTTCTGGCACGACTGCCCTGCGACGAACTGCCTGGCGTTCAACACTTCAAAAACAAGTTCCATCGATGAAGCTCCTTGCGGTCACTTACCGCGATTGACCGCTTGCGGATCACCCAGCGGGCGATAACCGCCGTCATTGAATTTGTAATTGCCGCTACAGCCGCCGAGGCCAAGTAACACCAACAGGGTCAGCAGGACGATTGGCCGGGAATAGACAGACATGGAAAAGTCTCCAGAAATGAAAGGAGCGGGTGGGCATCGGTAGGAATGGGCGAGAACGAGGTCAATCATCGAAATCTTTCCGACATATCTTCAAACGCCCGAGGCGATAAAGCAGTGTGCGCAGCGGCAAGCCGAGCTCACGGGCGGAAAGCGTCTGGTTACCGGCGTTTTTTCGAAGGCAATCGATCAGCAACTTACGTTCGACCTGCCTCATCCGTTCGCGCAGATTTGAATGACCTTGTTCTGCCGCCGTTTCGATGTGCAGCGCAAAATGCTCGACCAATATTTCCCCGCCCTCGCACAACAACACGGCTCTTTCCACCACAGCCTTTAACTCACGTACATTGCCGGGATAACCGTAGGCAGCCAGATGGCGCAGCGCAGCGCCGGACCAGCGCACGGGTTCTCGTCGCAGGAACACGCATGCCTTGTCGGCAAAATGCCGCGCCAGCTCAAGGATGTCGCCGTCGCGATGACGCAACGCCGGCAACTGGATCGGAAACTGAGCGAGGCGGTAGTACAGGTCCTCGCGGAACTTGCCCTCCTCCATCAACTGTTTCAGGTTGCGATGAGTGGCGGCGATGATGCGCACATCGACTGTGTGGGTGTCGTTGGACCCCAGCGGACGGATTTCACCTTCCTGCAACACCCGCAACAGCTTGGCCTGAAGAGACAATGGCATGTCGCCAATTTCATCGAGCAGCAGAGTGCCTCCGTTGGCCGAATCGAACAGCCCCGGGCGGTCCCGATCTGCACCGGTGAAGGCACCCTTGCGATAGCCGAACAGCTCACTTTCCAGCAAATGTTCGGGAACCGCCGCGCAGTTCTGCACGATAAACGCCTTGGAACAGCGAACACCCCGATCGTGGATCGCCCGAGCCACCACCTCCTTGCCAGTGCCTGTCTCACCACACAGCAGGACGGTGTAAGGGCTGTCCAGGACCTTGCTGATCAATGACCAGGTTTGGCGCATCGCCGCGCTCTTGCCGATCAGACTGGAGCCGTTGGCGCTCGGCACGCTTGTGGCGACTGGTCGAGGGTTGCCGGATGGGCTGGGAAGGAGCTTCAACTGATGTATCCGGCCGAGCGCGAACACACCAAGATGCCCCAGTGACTCCGCGAACCCCTGCAAGTCGATGTGTTGACCACTGGCACACAGCAACAGACCTTCAACGGTTTCCTGCGGGTTGACGAGGGGAACGCAGAGCAGCGACTGCCACGGCGCTGCCCGCACCGGCAGAAAACTGGTTTCGTACAGGCTGTCGCTCAACGCACCAAGGCACACCACGCGGTTCTGACACAGGGCGAATTGCAACAGTTGTTCACCGCGGTAATTGGAAGGGACACTGGTCCGATCACGAACCTGCAATTGGCCTTCCAGGCATTCAGTGTGCACTTCCAGACGAGTATGGGTGGCATCGAGCACGTATAGCTGCGTCAGTTCACAGCCACTGAGGCTCGCCACGCCCAGGATGAAATCCCCCAGCAATGCAGGGCCATCCACCGCCCGCGACAAGTGGGTAAATTGCGCCAGCAGGGCTTCAGCGTAAGCCAGCGGTTGCGCAATCTGATTGAACATCGCGCCCATCAGGTGAACTCGCAAGTTACGCAGGCTTCGCCGCTGAGCGTGGCGTGTACGTGCCGCAACTGTTCGCCATCCGCCATGGCAGCGAGCAGGCGGTCGGCCACCAGCGGCATCAGGTGCCGGTCGAGCAAATGGTCAATCAGCCTTGCTCCACTGTCACTGTGGGTACAGCGCTCGACGAACTGATCGACGAGACGTGCGCAGTAACTGAAGCCCAACTGACGACGAAGCAGCCACTTCCCCACGCGATCAAGTTTGATTTCCACCAGTTCGCGCAGCACCGGCCCGCTCACCGGGTAGTACGGCACCACACACATGCGTGAAAGCAGCGCTGGTTTGAAATGTTTGCTGAGTATCGGGCGAATACTTTCTTCGAGCCGTTCGGCACTTGGTTGCGCGCCGTTTTCGCACAGATCACTGATGAGCTCGCTAGCCAGGTTCGACGTCATCAGAATCAAGGTGTTACGAAAATCAATCTCCCGCCCTTCCCCATCATTGGCCAGGCCCTTGTCGAAAATTTGATAGAACAGGTTCAGCACATCCGGGTCGGCTTTTTCGACCTCATCGAGCAACAGTACCGAATAGGGCTTCTGCCGCACGGCTTCGGTAAGCATGCCGCCCTCGCCAAAACCGACATAACCCGGCGGCGCGCCGATCAGTCGCGAGACGGTATGTTTGTCCTGGAACTCAGCCATATTCAGGGTGGTAATGAAACGATCACCGCCATACAACAGGTCGGCCATGGCCAGCGCCGTTTCCGTCTTTCCGACTCCGCTCGGACCCACCAGCAGAAACACACCAACCGGCGCGTCGGGTTTGTTCAGACCAACGGCGGCGGCACGCATTGCGCGGTCAAGCGCCTGCACAGCCTGTTCCTGACCACGAATACGAGCGCGCAAGTCGGCCGCGAAACTGGCGATTCTTTCGTTATGCTCCCGTGCCAGTTGCGCCAGAGGAATACCCGTCCAGGCGCTGATGACTTCCGCCACCAGACGCGGGCAAACTTCGAAACTGACCAGGCGCTCCTGAACCTGCGCAGCCACCAACGCGCTATGGGTATCGTGTACCGCCGCTTCCAGGGTTTCGACATTCAGTGCTTGATCTATCGCGGTTGCGCGCGCCCTGACCAGCTGTTGACGCAGCGACAGCAGGCGTTCGGCCATGATTCGTTGCTCGGTCCAGAGAGCCTCCAGTTCCCGGCACTCGTCTTTGATGGCAGCCAGACTCACGTCCAGCGCCGCAAGGTCCTGGAAATCAATCGACAGGCCGGCCTCTGCGTCGCGCCGCAATGCCTGGCGCTGACGCTCGCCCTTTGCCAGTTCGCCTCGCAATCGCTCAAGGCTCTGCGGCGTAGCGGCCAAGCTGATACGCACTCGAGCACAGGCTGTGTCCAGCACATCAACAGCCTTGTCCGGCAGTTGGCGACCGGCCAGGTAGCGGGCTGACAAATGTGCCGCCGCGACCACCGCATCGTCACGCAGGTAAATACCGTGGCTGGACTCATAGACTCGAGCCAGCCCACGCAAGATTGTCACTGCTTCGCTGACGGTAGGTTCGTGCACTCGCACCGGTTGGAAACGACGGGCCAGAGCCGGGTCTTTCTCAAAGTATTTTTTGTATTCGGTCCAGGTGGTGGCCGCGATGGTGCACAGCTCGCCCCGGGCGAGGGCCGGCTTGAGCAGGTTAGCCGCATCGGAACCGCCGGCGCTACCGCCCGCCCCGATCAGCGTATGAGCTTCGTCGATGAACAGGACGATAGGTTTGGGTGAAGTTCTGATTCCATCAATCACACCCTTGAGGCGACGTTCGAATTCACCCTTGATGCTGGCTCCGGCCTGCAGCAGTCCCATATCCAATGAGAGCACTTCAACGGCTTCGAGCGCCGATGGCACCTCCCCACCCACAATACGTAACGCCAGACCTTCGACAATGGCAGTCTTGCCCACCCCAGCCTCACCGACCACGATCGGATTGTTCTTGCGGCGACGAACCAGAATATCGATCATTTGCCTGATCTCGTCATCCCGGCAAAGAACCGGATCGAGATGACCGTCACGGGCCTGTTGGGTCAGGTTGTGAGTAAAACGCTCCAACGCGGAATCGTTTGGGGTGGCAGATTGAGTAACCACCAACGGGGCTTCTTGCGACAAGGCGAGATTTTTCAACCGGTCGGCGTTCATCCCGGCGAAAAATGCCTGATAAGGACTGCCCGCATAGCGAACCGGATTGCGCAGCAATGCCAGAATCAAGGCGGCCTGCCCAATCTGGTTTTGGCCCAGTTCCAGATTGGCCACCCGCATTGCATCTTGTAGCCATTGCACCAACTCAGGAGCGAATACCGGGTCGCGCGAAACGCTGTGTTCAATCCGCGGTTGCAGGGCGGCGCTGAGCTCGCTTGTGCTTATCCGGGCATCCTGCAAGGCCTGTGCGAGCAGCCCCTGCGGATGCTCCAGCAAGCCCAGCAACAGATCTTCCACCAGGACTTTGTTGGCGCCACGAGCCACGCATCGCTGGGCCGAACGCTCCAGGTCGCTGCGCGTATCGGCGTCCAGCGCCTGAATGAGTTGCTGTAGATCTACGTTGATCATGTCATCCATTCCTAATGAATTTTGCTGCCCAAGGTCACTACACCATCGGCGTGTTCGTGCCCCATCCAGCTGGTCCAGCCGAGGCGGCAGGTATTTCTTTCTCCGATTCGCAGTTCTCGTATTTCCTGCTGGCGCAGGACCAGGCGAATGTCATATTCGAGGGGGGTACGAAGGGTGAAACGCACCAGCGAGCACAACGGCTGATAACCGACGCCGATGGGCAGGAATTCGTGGAAACGGCGCCAGTCCAGTTCGCAGATATGGATCCGGAACTTGCCGCTGCGGTCACGAACCTGCTCTCCCAGAACCAGCTCTTCGCTCAGCAGGCTATTGGCGCTTCCAAGGCGATTGCGTTGCTCACCCGGGATGTCCACACGGCGTTCAACACACTGCTCGATGTTCAGTTCGGCGTGCTTGAAGTAATAACGCAGTACCGCTTCGACCAACGCCGCCGAATGAACCCGAAGACTCAACAGACCCAGGTATGGCAGCAGACGCTTCCAATTCAATTGAGTGGACTTACGGATTTCTTCGCCACCCAGGCCGATCAATGCAAACAATTGCTCGGAAAATGGATCGCGGGCGCCGCTCTGGAAACTGGCGCAGTAGCGATACTTGCGCCAGATCGGCAGCATCAGCCGCTGAAGTCGATGGTGAAACAGGTCCAGGAAAAGGCGAGTCGGATTGCCATCTCCATCCTCTCCCAAGGCCTGCTCACCATAGAACGCCGGAAGCGGCGACCCTGCACCCATCAAGCTGATCAGATTCAGGCGCAGACGAGCCCGCGCTTGCCCGTGCTCCTCAAAAAACTCCACACGATCAACATCACTGGCCGGGAACCCCAGGCTTGGATTGGCCTGAAACTCCAGGCGCTCGTACAGTTCCTCATCATCCAGAAGCGGGCAGGTCTCACGCAGCCGATCAATCACCAGCAACACCGCCTGAAACAGCGAGTACTCACGTATCCCTTGCGTCAGCGCGCTTATAGAAGCGGCTGCTGGCCCATGCGGGGTGTCCATTGGTACACCTCTCCCTGAGTACTGCTCACCCGAAGTTCGTGGTACGAATTGAGGCTGGCATAAAGCGCGAAAAACTCGTTAAGGACCGAAGCGAAAACGAATAGGTCGCCTTCACCGATATACCCTTGCGGATCGATGGCCAGTTCAGTGCGCAAGCCGCGAACCGGCAGCCCGCGATGCAGATGGTCGACGTGCTGATGACTGATCGACTTGAGTCCATCCAGCAGACGCTTACTGACCTTTTCCGCCTGCTCGTCGTAGTAACGCGGGAAATCGTAGGTTTCGATAATCACCTTGAGGGTATTCACGTTCGCCAACGACAAGTAGTTGAGTGACATGTTGCTGACCAACTTCCAGAGGAAGTCGCGGTTGAGTGGCGGCGCGAAGCTCGGAGTGACCGGGCAGATGTTGCGGAAACTCAGCGACTCAGGGCTTTCTTCGCCAGGCTGGTCGATGTCTCCCAGATTGAGTTGCTGCGCCAGGTTTCGGTTGGTGCACATCAGTTCGATTGACAGGGTCTCATGGGGCTGAGCGTGCCTGACACCAAATCCCAGGCAGGTGTCCAGGCCGCCGTGCAGTAATGACGGACGCTGGCGAACGCTGTAATAGGGGCGGTTATGGGGCACTTCAAAGCTTGAGTCGTGTTCGAAGGACTCGAACGGCACATAGGCCTGATAACCCAAGCCGCCGGGACTCCAGCCGATGACACTTTCGACAGAAAACACGCCGCAGTGCTCCCGGTTGTAATTGGCCGGCAGCAGCAGGTACTCGTCCTGTTTGCCGTCCAGCCGGATCGGCTGCGCGTCATGGGTGAACAGATTGACGATAGGGGTGCAATACAGCTTCACATTATCCAGCGTCGGACGCAGCCGCTGAATGCCGCTCTTGCCAATATCGAAACGCAGATCCAGGCCGCGCATCTGTTTAAGGGTCTCTTGCGGCAACGTGCTGAGAACGTCCAGGCCGTTGACGTCGACAAACAGAAACTTGTCCTGAAAGGCGAAATATTCCTGCAGGTAACGATAGCCGCGAAAGGTATTCAGCGGATACGGAATCAGCGCTTCCTCTTCGGCAAACCCTACCGGCTGGACGCGGTCGGCAGTGATCCTGAAAGCTATGGGAGAATCATCTGCGGCCTTCAAGGGCATGCCGGCGCCATTGAGCGGGATCAGTTCGATGCCTTTCAGGTTGCGCAACAGGTTGAGATAGAGCATCTGGCTGATATAGCGCTCACCGGCGAAGTGCAGACGCAGACGGCTCAGTTGCAACTCGCCCACATGCCCCTCGCATCCCATCTCCAGGCGCAGGCTCAATAGCGAGCTATCGCCCTTCATCGAATAACTCAACCCCGTAAGGTCCAGCGACAGCACGTCGGTCGGGTAACAAGTCCGAAAACGGCAACGCACCTCCTGCACCGGTTTGCTCTCGACCGACGTATCACGCTCCACCCGAATGGCGGGTCCGGAGCGATGTAGCGGATCGAACTGCAATATGCTGAAGGCCGGTAATGGGCGCATGTAGTTTGGCCACAACAGGTGCATCAGCGAATGGCTCAGCTCCGGCAATTCGTCATCGAGCTTCTGGCGCAAGCGACCCGTTAGAAATGCGAACCCCTCCAGCAACCGCTCCACGTCCGGGTCCCGCCCGGCGTGCCCCAGGAATGGCGCCAATGCCGGATTGCGCTCAGCAAAACGCCGACCCAGCTGGCGCAGCGCGGTCAGTTCGCTCTGGTAGTAGTGGTTGAACGACATCGGTGGCTATCCTTGGCTGACCTTGATTTGGCCGCGACCGTCCAGACTCGCGGTAAAACTCACTTGCTGCTTGAAACCTTCCATAACCAGCAAAGCGTCGATACTGAAGAACAGGCGAAGCTGACCGGTGTTACCTGGCACCGATGCGACACAGACATTGCTCAGGCGTGGCTCATAAGTCTCGATGAGTGTCTTGATCGCCTCGCGGGCCTGGCTCCGGGCATCGTGCAGGCTAAAACGCATGTCATTGAGATCCGGTACTCCATAATGGGCGGACGTCTGCACGCTACCCGAACGGGTGCTGAGCATCTTGGCCAGATGTGCAGCAACAGAGGCCATGGCGCAAACATCGCGACTCAAACCTGTACGTTTATCAACGTCGCCGTTCAGGCGTTCGAAAAGGCTGCCGTATCCAGTCATGGGGGGGCTTATGCCTTTTCCAGCTTGCCAACTAACGACAGGGTGAAATCGGCCCCCATGTATTTGAAGTGCGGCCGCACGTTCAGGCTGACGCGGTACCAACCCGGATCGCCATCCACATCACTGACGATGATCCGGGCAGCACGTAGCGGACGACGGCCACGAACTTCGGCGCTCGGGTTTTCCTGGTCGGCGACGTACTGGCGGATCCACTTGTTCAGTTCCAGTTCGAGATCGGTACGTTCTTTCCACGAACCGAGTTGCTCGCGCTGTAACACCTTCAAGTAGTGAGCCAGGCGGTTGACGATCATCATGTACGGCAGTTGGGTGCCGAGCTTGTAGTTGAGTTCTGCATGCTTGTCCTCGGCGCCGATACCGAAAAACTTCGGTTTTTGAACGGAACTGGCGGAGAAGAATGCGGCGTTATCACTCCCTTTGCGCATAGTCAGGGAGATGAAGCCCTCTTCGGCTAACTCGTATTCGCGGCGGTCGGAAACCAGCACTTCGGTCGGAATCTTGGTTTCTATTTCGCCCATGCTTTGGAAGTGGTGTAGCGGCAGATCCTCAACCGCCCCACCACTTTGGGGGCCCACAATGTTCGGACACCAGCGAAACTTGGCAAAACTGTCGGTCAGCCGAGTGCCGAATGCGTACGCAGTGTTGCCCCACAGATAGTGCTCGTGGCTGTTGGCTACAGCCTCCTTGTACACAAATGACTTGACCGGGTTTTCTTCTGGATCGTATGGGTTGCGTAGCAGGAAGCGCGGCACGGTCAGGCCGATGTAACGAGCGTCTTCCGACTGACGGAAGCTCTGCCACTTGGCGAATTGCGGACCTTCGAAGTGGTCTTTCAGATCCTTTAGGTCCGGCAGACCGGTAAAGCTTTCCAGGCCGAAGAATTTCGGGCCGGCGGCGGCAATGAACGGCGCGTGGGACATGCAGGCGACGCTGGACACGTACTGCATCAGCTTCACATCCGGCGAGCTCGGGGACATGTAGTAGTTGGCGATGATCGCGCCCACCGGCTGACCACCGAACTGGCCGTATTCCGCGGTATAGATGTGCTTGTACAACCCCGACTGCATCACCTCTGGCGAATCGTCGAAATCGTCCAACAAGTCATCCTTGGAGACGTTGAGGATCTCGATCTTGATGTTTTCGCGGAAATTGGTGCGTTCGACCAGCAGATGCAAACCGCGCCACGCCGACTCCAATGCCTGGAACGCAGGATGATGGAGGATCTCGTCCATCTGAAGGCTAAGCTTGGCATCGATCTCGGCGATCATGCGGTCAACCATAGCTTTCTTGACCGGTTCGCCACTGTTTTGCGGCTTGAGCAGTTCTTCGATGAACGCCAGCACACCGCGCTTGGCGATGTCGTAGGCTTCGTCGTCCGGGGTCAGGCGGGTTTCGGCGATGATACTGTCGAGGATGCTGTACTCGCCGTATTCCCTGTTCTGTTGCTGCGCTGCGCTGATGCTCATAGTTTGGCTTCCTTGACTGATAGGGACTTAAGCTTCCGGGGCTTCGGCCTTCAGGCCCAGCTCACCCAGTACCCGCGCGCGCGACTCGTCGTCGGCGAGTACGCCTTCGATGGCTTTGCGGAAGGCAGGCGCGTTGCCCAGTGGGCCTTTGAGGGCCATCAGCGCATCACGCAGCTCCATCAATCTCTTGAGTTCAGGCACTTGGTCGACCAGGTTGGCCGGGGTGAAATCCTTCATCGAATTAACGCGCAGTTGCAGGGCCAATTCTTCTGTTGCACTTTCGGCCAGCAGACGATTCGGCACACTCAGCGTCAGGCTCAACTCCTGCTTGGCCAGTACTTCATCGAAGGTCATCTTGTCGATGCTGATCGGCTTGCGATCCTCGACTTTGCGTTCGTCCTTGCGGTGGGTGTAGTCACCGATTGCCAACAGTTTCAGCGGCAGTTCGATCTCTTCCTGCGCACCGCCAGTAGCGGGTTTGAAAGTGACGTTGATGCGTTCCTTGGGTGCGATCGAGCCTTCTTTGGCCATGACTTTCTCCTAATGATTGAGGCCAGGGGCCTATTCAATGACCCGTTCCAGGTCGAGGTGACACAACCTGCGGTAGGTTTCTTCCTTGCACTCGCGCACTGCGTGGTTTTGGGGCAGCAGCTCACAGCAGCTATGCAACAGGTGCAAAACCTGCAGCACCAGATCGGGCTCCCAGGCTTTCAAATCCGCGTTCTGTAGCGTCTGATCGAGGGCTTCAAGCTGGACCTTGGCGAGTTCGTATTTCCTCGCCGAGAAACACAAACGAGCCATCGCGAACCGCCAGCAGAAAAGCTCGCGCGCACCGTGAGCGTTTTGCATGCCTTGGCTGAGCAATTGAACGGCGGGTTTTAGGCCATCCTTGCCGAGGACCGACTGGGCTTCGTCCAGAGCCAGTTCCCAATGCTGCTGACTGCCGGTGACATCGGCTCTGGGCGGGAGACTGTGAGTTTGCAGATGAGGCAAGACCTGAGCTGCGATCCAGGCTCGGGTGGCCGGGTCCGCGAATGGCGTGCCGTCATGCCAACGCAGGTCGATAACCCCCGGCAGACGCTGGATGAACAATGCGAAATGAACTTCCACTTCACGCATGGCCTGCTCAGCGTTCAGTCCTTGCAGGCACTCCCAGGCGAGTCTTTGGCCGTCGAGCCAGAGCGGTGACTTCGCCAGGCTGGCCTCGACCTCCACCAGAAGGTCCATGTAATGGCCATGTTGGAGGCTGTCCTGAAAACTTTTGAGTTTGTCCGCCGGCAGTCCGCGCAGCGAAGTGATCTGCTCAGTGTTACGCTCGGGCACAGCGTCGATGGACAGCCAGAGCAACGTGCGATTAAGGCGCAAGGCGCGAACGTCGGTCGCCTTTTGTTTGAGCCACCAGGAACACAATGTACGAGCGCCTTCCTGCTGGGCGCGTAGGGCCTTGTGGGCCGCTTTTTCGTTTTCAATCGGCGCACCGGGGGTGAGCAGTTGCGTGGCGGATTGCTTCGACTGGGCCTCTACCTCCCCAACCACATCGGATTGCGGACGGTTTTCGGAAGCGCGCCGGATCATATTTTTGAGTCGCCGGCAAAGCGGCAACAATAGAGGCGCTTCATCACCCAACTGAGCAGTGCAAGCGGCTTCGAGGCCCTCCAGTTGCTCCGCCAGGTCACGGAACAACGGCAGTTGATCCTTGATCGCAACGTCCTCGCCCATCGCCTGCTCCAGGCGAGGCACCAGCCAGTTGATGCTGGCGGCCCGGGTTCGGTCCTTGACGGGGTGGATCTCGGACCAATGATTTTTACATAAGTACTGCAACAAACAGAGACCGGCCAGCAGCCCCTGTAGAGATTCACGCTGATACAACGCCCATGTCAGCCAAGCCGCCACGCGCAGATCTTTCGAGCGGGTGCGCAACAAGGCTTCACTTTGCTCAAGCACTTTCAGCCAGTCGACCTGACCGTTTTCATGCATCGACTGAGCCTTGCCCAACTCACTTTCCAAGGCTTCGTATTCATTTGAAAAACGCACGTCCGCACCTGCGAAACGCTCCGTGGAAACGGGAGATCCAGCGAGGGTCAGATAATGGGCGGACAGTTTTCCAGAATACGACATTTATAACTCTGTTTAAGTAATTCGATTTATAACTCGAGTGGCTCGGGCGACAGGGTTATCCAAGATAAGCATTCAATGTCGCTTGTAGGGATTTTCGCCCTATACAATCAAGTCCCTTCACAAAAATTCCCGTCGACTTCCAGCTATTCGAACGCCGCAAAGAATGCCAAAGTTTTGAACATAAAAAAGTAGGATTTTTCTCTTTCTGTAGAAGAATAAAAACAGATCAACCCATCAGTTTTTTACCTCCATCGCTGCCCTTGCCACACTTGAGCGAGTCATTTAGTCAACTACAAATTACTTCAAATCATTTCGCCATTGCTTTGTCGGACTCGAAGAAAACTCCTACATCCTTTTCTTTTTTTGCAGATTCAAGCGTCGTCAGCCATCTGGGCTGCTTCAATAAAACCATGACCCGAAGCCACTCCCCAAGGACAAATTGATGCCCTCCTCTATTGAGTTACCCGATTTTCATCTCTCAATTCCCGACTTTAATCATGACCTCCAAGTTTTGGCCTTCAAAGGGCATGAAGCCATTAGCACGACCTATTCATTCGATATAGAACTCGTCAGCGCGAAAAAGGACATCGATCTTGAACATCTAATAAACAAGCAGGCGTTTCTGGCATTTAATAAACACGGCTGCGGCGTTCACGGGCTGATTTACCGCATTGCACAAGTTGACTCCGACGCCCGCCTGGCTCATTACACGATCAGGTTGGTTCCTCGACTGGCTTATTTAGAGCACCGAACCAATCAACGTATTTTTCAAAACATCAATGTTCCACAAATTATCACGTCGATTCTCAACGAACATGGCATTCTCGCCGACACTCATCGCTTTCAATTGAGTATAAGTTCTCCGCCGCGTGACTACTGCGTGCAATACCAAGAGTCTGACTTACATTTCATTGAGCGCCTGTGTCATGAAGAAGGCCTGCATTATCATTTCCAGCACAGCGCGTCGGGCCATCATTTGATATTTGGCGACGACCAGACTGTGTTTCCCCGACTTAAATTCCCCACTGTTTATAAACACGAACGAGGCATGGTTTGCGATGTCCCGGTCATCCAGCGTTTTGGTCTACGACTGGAGACAAGACCCAACCGGGTCACTCGCCGTGATTACGATTTCAAGAAAGCAACTTTTCCTTTGGAGAACACCTGTCAGTCGGGTGGCGACATCTGGCCAGATCTGGAAGCCTATGATTATCCCGGCGGCTTTACCCAGGAAAAACGCGGCAACTTAGTCAGTCGGCGAAACTTGGAACGCTATCGCGCCGATTACCGCCAGGCCGAAGGCAGGAGTAATCAACCGGAGCTGGCGTCGGGACACTTCCTGACGCTGAGTGAACACCCTCGCCAGGAATGGAATGATCTTTGGCTGCTGACCGAAGTGCATCACCAAGGCAGACAACCGCAGGTGCTGGAAGAGAACATCACTCACTATACCGGCGCAAATGAAGGTGACTTCGATCAGGGCTACCGCAATCGATTCGTCGCCACGCCTTGGGATGCGGTCTTCCGCTCGCAGCGGGCCTATCAAAAACCATGCGTATCGGGTAGCCAGACCGCCATAGTCACTGGTCCTCAAGGCGAAGACATCCATTGCGATTCCTATGGCCGCGTCAAGGTCAGGTTTTTCTGGGATCGCGCGGGGCATTTCAATGACCGTAGCAGTTGCTGGTTACGAGTCGCTTCCAGTTGGGCCGGTAACGGCTACGGAGGGGTCACGATCCCGAGGGTGGGCATGGAGGTGTTGGTAACCTTCATGGAGGGCGACCCCGACAAACCCTTGATCAGTGGATGCCTGACCAACAGCGCCACCCCTTTGCCCTATCCACTGCCTGCACACAAGACCCGCACGGTGCTTCGTTCTTGCAGCTCACCAGGCAGCAAGGGCTTCAATGAATTGCACCTGGAAGACCGCGTGGGTCAGGAGCTGATCTACCTGCGTGCCCAGCGTGACATGGAGCAGAAGGTAGAGAACGACTGTCGTTTGGAGGTTGGCAACGAGCGACGAGAAATGATCAAGGGCAACAGCACCACCGTGCTGCAAGCCGGCGAGCATCGGACCACGGCTGCCGATCGCGCGATCCAGGTTGGAGGCAACGACTATCTGCGTGTCGCCAACCGCCACACGAGCGTTGAACAGACGCTAATCGTTGAGGCCGGGCAGCAAGTGCATATCAAGGCCGGTGCCCATCTGGTTCTCCAGGCAGGCGCAACCCTCAGTTTGAATGCCGGGGGCCAACATCTGGTGATCGACCACCGCGGTATCCATAGCAGCAGTGAAATCCAGATCGGTGGAGCACCACTGACCGGTGCCACTGCCTCGTCATTCAAGCCCGAATTAGCGGACCCCACGGCTACGTTATCGGACCAACTGCTGCTTGCCCCCACTCAACGCGCCCTGATGACGGCCAGTAAAGCCTTGGGGTCCGACTTTTGCCCTGTCTGCGAGACCTGCCGGGAGGGTATCTGCCCAATGGAAGCCGCCGCATGACTCATTCGCGCCCTTATCAATGGTTGCTTACACACCAACGTCTCGGTCACACCCTGTGTGTCGTTCTGGATTCAGAAAATGAGCGCCAGATGCGCCAGACGTTGCTGAAGAACAGTCGCCCCCACCAGTATCTGAGTGTCTACGGGCAAACGATGGTCGCAGACCTCTGCGATGCCGGGCCGTTTGTTTTCACCGTCAATCCCGGCGACAAAAATGTCAACGAGTTGCTCATGCGCCCGGACAGTGACTGGGGGTGGCTTGCCAGCGTTCCCAAAGGGCACATGCCCATGCTGGTGGAGCACTGGCGTAAACGGCTGATCATCGGAGATCGCCCGCATCAGGCGCTGTATCGCTTTCACGACAATCGAGTATTGGCCAAGGCTCTCAGGCATCTACCCGTTGAGTCCTATCCGAGCTACCTCGGGCCGGCGATCAGCGTGTGCTATTGGCGGGGCGCCTGTTGGGAATGCACGGATAACCCGGTGCCAGGCACTTGTCCGGTACCTGATTTTCCTCTTTGGCTACAGTTGCCAGTTGCTCCACAGCAAGCGATGAAAACTCGCCTGATCAATGCCCACCGCTTTTTGTTGGCCGAGCATCTCCAGGCCTACGCTCAGCTCGCCGAGCAACAGGATCCGCAGATATGGTTGCGCGCCACGCTTGATCAGGCCGAGGCATGGAATTGGCTGGCGCCCGCCCCTCTGGAGTTTTTGCTCACCCAAAGCCTGCAGGCCCCTGCCCAGACGTTGGCGCCACACTGGCAAGCGCGCCCCGACGAAACCCCCGACGAACATTTTGAGCGAGTGCGCTTGGCGACGCAGTCTTGGCAGGGAGGCGCGCCGCAATGAACAATCACCTGCGGATGATGAGCCTTGGCTTAGGCCTGGCGACAACGGCAGGTTGCGCTGGGGAACAGGTGAATACCTTCACCTTTACCGCTGATTTGCCGCCCGACTTTGCCTACGTTGCGGTGGTGTACTACTCCCCCGCCAAGGGCGAGAGCTGCACCGTCGAGAAAAGGAACAACAAAGCACCCGTGTTTAACAGAGAGTGGCGAAAGGAATACACACCTGACTCTCAGATCACTATTCGTACCGCCCGTAAGGGCTGTCCGCTGGTGATCAACCGCATCAAACTCACAATCAACTCCGCCTACGGCAAAGACTGGAGCGATATAAGCCATGACACGGCCAACGTCGTTATTCGCGATGAACTGGAAGACACATATAAAGGCACTTTCAACGAAGCAGGAGAAAGCCTCTTTTATGGTCAATGCCAATGGTTGTTTCGCACCTCAGGAAAGCCCCGCATTCTCAGAAAAATCCTCGATTGTAATAAAACCAATTCACTCGGCGAACCTGGACACGGGCGTCCTTTCACCGCGTACACCCTCGAACAGCTACCAGGCAAGACTGTAAGGATGAGGATTTCCCTGGCGCCGGAGGAGGAGCCCTATTTCACCGGCAAATGGGTGAAGTTCAAGAACGGATATAAACGCTGCATGGGCAACGGCTTTGAAGATCAACATGCTTTCTGTCACGGAAACTTTAAAGACTTCAGCACATTTCAAATGCCTGACGGCCGTATCTGCTCCGTCTACCCCGGATGCATCGAATAAGGAAAGGACTCAATGGCAGTTTCAAATAAGGAAATGACATCTTCTTTAAGTGGACGAATGGTTTCTTGCCCTCGACAAGGCAAGTGGACCACTTTTCAACTCACTGACGAGTTCGGTTCAGGCGAACCGTACGCCGGATTGGCCTATACCGCGACGGATGCCGAAGGGCTTGAATATCACGGCCAGCTAGACACTGATGGGACAGGGAAAGTGGCTAACCATTGTGCGGGGCCCATTGCCATTGCGTTTACTGATCTTTATCAAGGCAACGACGCAGGGTACAACGAACTGATTAGCAGGAAGCATTACCCCCTCAAAATTACTGAACTGCAAGTTCGCGCCGAACAAACACGCTACCTGAACAGCAACGCCGCCCGGCCCCGAGAAAAACCCGCGCAAACCTGCGCCGATGAATTTTTCCAGGTGGAAGTGCGCCATCTGGTCCAACATGCCACGCATCTGCCGCCAGAGGTTAACCGTCATTACCCACCCGGCACGGGGCCTGCAAGACTCATTGGCAAGCATGGCAAGTTCGGTGTGGCGCTGATGCCCCAAAGGCACACCATGCTTGAGGTACGCCCACTGCGGGCGCTGCGGCCTATGCTGTCTACTGCTCCCGGGTTCTGCGCGCTCAACTTATATCAACTGGCGCTCATGTCGACCCTGACCTATTGCCCCTTCGGCCAGACGCCTGACAAAGCGCCGATAGAAACATCGGTAAGTTTCACCCAACAGCCGAGCGTGGGTAATTGGTTCGCGGATGCATTGGCCAAATTCGAAGAGATCTGGAAGCTCTATCCGGAGCAAACAGAACCTTACTTCTACCCACTGTACGAGGACGTGCCCTATTCCAAGCGCCTGGAGATTGTGCCGTTCGACCCAGCTCTCTACGCGGCCAACGATCCAGAACTAGGTGTACATCAGGAACACCCCGCCAACATCCACTTTCTCGACGACACCGACGCGCAAGACTGTACGGACACTCAGGCCTTCATCACCCACAACGACGAATTGATCCTGATCGCAGTGCGTGGAACCCAGCAATCCGCCGACGGTCTGCGCGACGCCGACGCGCTTCAAGTGCCTTTTGAAGAAGGTGACGGCCATGTGCATCGAGGTTTCTATAGGGCCGCCAAACAAGCCGCGACCTTCGTGACGAGCTATCTGGACAGATTCTACGCAGGGCAAAAACTGTTGATCTGCGGTCACAGCCTGGGAGGCGCAGTGGCGTTATTACTTTCCGAGATGCTGCGTCGCAGACAGGAAAACTACAGCATCCAGCTTTACACCTACGGCGCACCCCGCGCCGCTGATTCCATGTTCATAAAAAACGCCGACGCCCTGATGCACTATCGCATGGTCAACCACAACGACCCTGTACCCAGTTTGCCCGGCAGTTGGATGAACACCAAAACAGAGGTATATGGCGCCGGCATGGCACTGATGTTCGCCAACGTGCCGCTCGGCCTTTCGGTGTTCGTGGCGGGCATCATCAACTGGACGGGCGAGGCCTACGAACACCACGGTATCTTGCGACATTTTTTGCCGGTGGAACTCGGTCGCGGGGAAAAGTCTTCGATTCTTTGGACACCCAGTTGCGACACCATCACTCAACACGCCGCCTGCGAAATGGCCCTTCACCATAAACACGGCCTGCCGAATCGTCCTTCATTCCTGGCTCAACTCTTCGACGTTGGGAACCACTTTATGGTCCCCAGCTATATCCCGGCTTGTTGGGCGACCTTGCGCCGCTGGCAGCAAGCGCAGACTACTGGGGACACTTTGGTAACAAGGCGCGAATATGAATGGATGGCCAATGCACTGGACCGGATTGTCCAACAGCTACGCGACGAAAACCGCCACCTGACGGGACGGGGCGCCCCAAACGGCCGTAGCGAAAGACCCGTCAACGTTGCACTCGCCCGCGAGATCGACAAGATACAAACCACACACGCTCGTCTGACCACACTGCGAAACGCGTCGGTTAGCGGAAAAGACGTTTACGGAAGCATGGCGGAACAACCCGAACGATTGGCGCAAAGTTTGGCACGCTGGCAGGCACATCCGCAGAACAGTGTCGCCGAGCAACTGGCAATGGCGCCGATCGAGGATGTCGACGTCGAAGTAATAGGCGGTGCAGATGGATACGCCGTCGGCAAACGCTACACACTGGATGTTGATACGATCACTTGACTGAAGGCCTCTGGCTGGCGCTGTAGACACTGAGTTCCCACTGGGTGACGAGGCACTGCGGCCGCGTGCGGTAACACAGCGGGGAAAAATATATCAATCTGCCACTATTGTTATGACCAATGCTGCCGACACAGACAGCATCGTTTTTAAATCATAAGGACTTGATGCATGTCTTTTCACACCTTCCGCACCCTCGCCGCACTGACGTTACTCGCCTGCCTCACGCTCACCGGCTGCGCCCACGTTCAACCGCCAGTACCGCTGGATCATCAATTCTGGGACGCCAAGGAGCCGACTATTGGCGTGGCGATTACCGTGGTGCCGGAGCCTGTGCTGGCGCTGACCGGCAATCAAGGCCTTCTGGATTTCGCCATCAACAAGGGCGTCAATAGCACGCTCAGCGACAACGTCGAGAAATGGCAGGTACGCGATCTCAACACGCTGCCCGATGCCATTGTCGCCAAGTTGCAGGCCAAGGGTTACAAGGCCAAGCGAATCGACGAGCCGGTGGATCTGAAGGTCTATAAGGAAGTCAGCTTCCGCGAAGGCTACACGGTCCGCGACCTGACGCCGCTCAAGGCAACTTACGGGGTGGATCGCCTGTTGTTGGTCAACATTCTGGCCACCGGCGCCACGCGCAGCTACTACAGCGTCGTGCCGACCAGCGTGCCAATGGCGCAGGTGGGCGGGCAAGGCATGGTGGTTGATCTGGCCGACAACAAGTTGCTGTGGTTCAAACCTTTTGCCGTCGTGCAGGCCGCTCAGGGGGAGTGGGACGAGCCTAACTACGCCAATCTGACCAACGCGTTCTACCAGGCGATGGATACCAGCCGCCAGCAAATGATCACCCCGTTCGAACAATGAAACCCGCGCTGATAACGGCCGGCGCGCTGGCCCTGCTGGTACTGGCCGGTTGCGCGCAGAAGCCAGCGCCGCCGGCCGGTTTCAAGTCGCAAGATGCGGTGACTTACGTCCAGGCCCATGGGGTCAAGGTGGATGTACAACTGCCGCCGGTCTTCGTGGGGGCCAGCACTGTGGTCGACGCCAAGGCCGCGCAGCAGGCCGCGTCGTCGAGTCATAATCTGATCGCCAGTTCCGGCAACACCGCTGGGGTTGCCGGTTTGCTGGTCGCCAGCCTGATCAATACCCAGATGGGCAGCGGCAGCTTGCAGCGGGACGCGGAAACCGCCGCCGCCAAGGAGTCGCGTCCACTGGCCGACCTGCTGGCTGGCGTGCCGTTGCAGGAACGTTTGCAACAGCGTTTCCAGCAGGCTTCGCTGGCGGCCGGCCTTAAGCAGGGAGCGGGGCCCGTGACCGCGCGCTTGCTGGTCGAACCTAAACTGATGCTTACCCCCGATCGCGGCAGTTTCGTGCTGATCAATCAGGTACAGGTCCAGGATATTGCCGGTTCGGCGCTGTATCGCATGCGCATCGAAGTCACCAGCCAGCCGATTCGGCGCTGCGGCAAACGCTGCATTGATGACGGCATCCTGGACCTGGCGCAAGTCACGGCGGTGCTCGACGAGTGCGTTGACGAGTCGATGCGCGTGCTGACCACTGACCTGATGCTGCCGACCCCACCGCAAGCCGCTCAGGAAACCTTGCGCTATGTGCTTGACGGTCAGCGCGTGGTCGAGCGCGGTTATCAATTGGCCCACAATGGCAACTACTGGCGTTATCGCAACCTCTACGGCGCGGTGAAATCCGTGCCGGTGCCGTTCGAGGATGCGCTGACAGAGGCACAGTTGCAGAAGGTATACGGGCGTTAGTTCAGGGTCGTTTTCTTGTTGGGTCCGTAGAGGGCGGGGCTGACCAGCAGCATCCGATGCTTTACGACGGCTCTGCCGCCGAGCGGGGATAAATCCCCTCGCCACAAATAACAGGCGGCCTTCGGAGCGCCCCAGGCTTCAGGGTCACACATTGGCTTTGTGGTGCCTTCGACGTTTACAGCCATAAAAAACCCGGCCCGTGCGCAATGCACGGGCCGGGTTTTTGGGTGTTGCTGGAGCGGATTACTGAATGGTTACACCGCCGCCAAGCTTGTTCATCACAAACGCGGTGAATTGTTCGACTGTCATCTTCTGACCGTTGAAATCAACCTGATTGTTGGCGTAGTGCAGCTTGGTGACCACGTCGTTGCCTTCAAGCGTTGCCAGTTCCGTGCCCACCGCCATCGCGCTGAACATGTCGCTAGTGGCTGTGGCCTGATCGGCGATCAACTTCGCGTCGGTCTGGCCTTCCATTTGCGCCTGCACGGTCAACAGATCCACCAGCATCGGCTTGGACACTTTCAAATTGAAATCCAGCAAGGCGAGCAACTGACGACCCAGTTGATCGGGCGGCAGGTCCATGGATTGCGGTTTGGTAAGGTCAATGACCAGCGTCGCGCGGCTTTCGCCATTGGCTGTAGTGAACGACAGGTTTTCCAGCGCCACTTGCGGGCCGCCGGCCAGGAGTTTCTCCAGGTCGGTCTTGACCTGCGCCTCCTCGGCCTCGGTCAGGACCAACTCTGGCGCTGGCTCGCCGGCTGCAGCAGCCTCAGCAGCCGCTTGCTCGTAAGGTTGCAGCTTGGTCTGATAGACCTGCATGAGCGACATGGTGGCCGGAATATCCAGGTTCTTCAGGCTGACCGCCATCTTCGCAGAACCGATGGCCTTATCGTTGAACGACAACTCGCCGACCTTGTAATCAGCACGGCCCGATGCGCTGGTGCCATTTTCGGTACTGTTGTTTTTCATCTCGAAGTTCTTCAGGCCCAAGACCGACTTCTGCTCGCCAAAAGTAGTCTTGCTGTTGCTGAGCATCAGAACGTTGTCACCCATGTAATAACCATAAGTGCTCTTGCTCAGGTTGCTGGCGAGCGTCAGGCCGTTGAGCTCGACTTGCACCGGAGTCTGGTCCTCCGCGACGGTGGTCAGCTTGAAGCTGTCCATGTAACCGTCAGCCTTGATCTTCTCTGCCTGGGCGCTGGAGGCCAGGTCGATCTTCAGGCCAGAGAAACTGAGCTGGGATTGTTCATCCAGCTTGGTGTCCAGGGGCAGCAACTCGAATGTGCCGTGGGTCGACTGGTCGTAACCCAGGTTGACCACACCTTTGAGCGGCGACTTGTCCTTGGCGGCGACGAACCATTTCTCTGTCAGCGGAGTGCGCTCAAGCTCGGTGTGGCTGGTGGCCATGACCGGCAACCATTTGAGCGTCATCAGGCGCGAGAACGGGAGCGGGCCATGTTCGATGTTGTCGACGAACAGCAATTCAACCGGCTCATCACCAAACATCTCGCCTTCGCCCTTGAGGCGATAGTGGGCGGTGCTGCTGAAAGTCCCACGATCTAATGAAACCAGCTCGATCGAAGCGGTACCATTGGACCCGGCCAGGGCCGTTTGCATTTGCTTGTTGCTGTCGGCAATAGCGGTTTGCAGCACTCCTTCGAGCTTCGTGCCGGTGTACCAGGCGCCACCTGCGCTGATTGCACCGACAACCACAACGATTCCCAAAAGTACGCTTGCTGATTTATTCATGAGTGACCCGATCAATATCCATGGTTGAAAAAGCCGTCGTCTTCCCTGACCCGCAAAGGGTGTGGCTCGACGCCGCGAAGTGGAGGGAGATTACCATCAGGCACGCCAGCGGGCCCAATGTTTAAAGGGTGAAAGTATTTTCTTGAGAGAGGGTCTACGAATATTGAACTTCAATCTCGTCGAGCTGATGATCGAACGTCTTGAGCCGTGCCGTCCAGGTGTACACCAACACTTCGAAATCGCGATTGATCACCGTCGCACCCGATGATTCTGCGCGAGGATCGCAGAAGTCCAGCTGATAGCGCTCCCGGGCCATAGCGTTAGCAACGTCGCAGAGCTCACGAGCGTTGTTGAGCCAGTGCCAGTCGTCTTGGGCGACTTGCTTGTCCAATTCTGCACATTGGGTCTTTAAGGCCTCGAGACTTTTTTCCAATGGAGTACCGGTGAGTTCACCCATGACTTCCTGGAATGTGCGGCCAGGCTGCCAGTAACTGCCCCAGAAGTAGCGGTCGAAGACCGTTTCGACCCGGCGCAGCGCAACCTTGGTGTCCCAGATCAGCACCAGGGTCTTGCCCTGCTCAAGATGCTTTTTTTTGATGCGTTGGCCCTGAAGCGATGCCCAGGCCACGATTGCGATGGATATCACACCGATAAGCGCAGCCGCGCTATCGAGGAAGATCAGCGCTTTGTCGATCTGGTGAGTCAGCATGACGCCATAGAAATAAGTGGCCGAAAGCAGCACTAACGCCGCAAGGGCGCACCAGAAGCCAGGAGCATAAGGGTTTTTCATTATTGGAATCCCCATGACCAGTCACGTCGCGGGCCATTTTTCAAGGACCCCGACTATCACAGCATAGCAACGGCCTCAGGGTTTGCCGTGTGCGGACAGCAATCATGAGGGGCGATCCGATTACCGGCCCAAAACGACAAAACCCCTGTCTGCATCAGCAGACAGGGGTTCTGGGAATTCAATCTTGACGATGACCTACTCTCACATGGGGAAACCCCACACTACCATCGGCGATGCATCGTTTCACTGCTGAGTTCGGGATGGGATCAGGTGGTTCCAATGCTCTATGGTCGTCAAGAAATTCTGTGGCCAACTCGTTCAACAGCAACGTGCCGGCGAAAATCGATAACTTCTACTAAAACAAAACCCCTACCTGCATCAGCAGATAGGGGTTTCGGAATTTAATCTTGACGATGACCTACTCTCACATGGGGAAACCCCACACTACCATCGGCGATGCATCGTTTCACTGCTGAGTTCGGGATGGGATCAGGTGGTTCCAATGCTCTATGGTCGTCAAGAAATTCGGTAGCCGGTGCGTGCCTTGCGGTCACGTGCCAGCGAATGGGTATGCGATAGATTTGTGTGTTGTGCGAACTTTCGGTTCATAGCGTCTTCACACACCGCAATCTGGTGCCCTTGATGTATCGGGTCAACAAATTGCTTGGGTGTTATATGGTCAAGCCTCACGGGCAATTAGTATGGGTTAGCTCAACGCCTCACAGCGCTTACACACCCCACCTATCAACGTCGTAGTCTTCGACGGCCCTTCAGGGGACTCAAGGTCCCAGTGAGATCTCATCTTGAGGCAAGTTTCCCGCTTAGATGCTTTCAGCGGTTATCTTTTCCGAACATAGCTACCCGGCAATGCCACTGGCGTGACAACCGGAACACCAGAGGTTCGTCCACTCCGGTCCTCTCGTACTAGGAGCAGCCCCTCTCAAATCTCAAACGTCCACGGCAGATAGGGACCGAACTGTCTCACGACGTTCTAAACCCAGCTCGCGTACCACTTTAAATGGCGAACAGCCATACCCTTGGGACCGGCTTCAGCCCCAGGATGTGATGAGCCGACATCGAGGTGCCAAACACCGCCGTCGATATGAACTCTTGGGCGGTATCAGCCTGTTATCCCCGGAGTACCTTTTATCCGTTGAGCGATGGCCCTTCCATACAGAACCACCGGATCACTAAGACCTACTTTCGTACCTGCTCGACGTGTCTGTCTCGCAGTCAAGCGCGCTTTTGCCTTTATACTCTACGACCGATTTCCGACCGGTCTGAGCGCACCTTCGTACTCCTCCGTTACTCTTTAGGAGGAGACCGCCCCAGTCAAACTACCCACCATACACTGTCCTCGATCCGGATAACGGACCTGAGTTAGAACCTCAAAGTTGCCAGGGTGGTATTTCAAGGTTGGCTCCACGCGAACTGGCGTCCACGCTTCAAAGCCTCCCACCTATCCTACACAAGCAAATTCAAAGTCCAGTGCAAAGCTATAGTAAAGGTTCACGGGGTCTTTCCGTCTAGCCGCGGATACACTGCATCTTCACAGCGATTTCAATTTCACTGAGTCTCGGGTGGAGACAGCGCCGCCATCGTTACGCCATTCGTGCAGGTCGGAACTTACCCGACAAGGAATTTCGCTACCTTAGGACCGTTATAGTTACGGCCGCCGTTTACCGGGGCTTCGATCAAGAGCTTCGCGTTAGCTAACCCCATCAATTAACCTTCCGGCACCGGGCAGGCGTCACACCCTATACGTCCACTTTCGTGTTTGCAGAGTGCTGTGTTTTTAATAAACAGTCGCAGCGGCCTGGTATCTTCGACCGGCGTGGGCTTACGCAGCAAGTGCTTCACCCTCACCGGCGCACCTTCTCCCGAAGTTACGGTGCCATTTTGCCTAGTTCCTTCACCCGAGTTCTCTCAAGCGCCTTGGTATTCTCTACCCAACCACCTGTGTCGGTTTGGGGTACGGTTCCTGGTTACCTGAAGCTTAGAAGCTTTTCTTGGAAGCATGGCATCAACCACTTCGTCACCCAAAGGGTAACTCGTCATCAGCTCTCGGCCTTAGAATCCCGGATTTACCTAAGATTCCAGCCTACCACCT
This sequence comes from Pseudomonas hefeiensis, assembly GCF_030687835.1. Lineage (NCBI taxonomy): Bacteria > Pseudomonadati > Pseudomonadota > Gammaproteobacteria > Pseudomonadales > Pseudomonadaceae > Pseudomonas > Pseudomonas hefeiensis. The sequence continues at coordinate 158,611 of NZ_CP117449.1, read as the reverse complement.
TAAACTTGGACAACCAACGCCAAGCTGGCCTAGCCTTCTCCGTCCCTCCATCGCAATAACCAGAAGTACAGGAATATTAACCTGTTTTCCATCGACTACGCTTTTCAGCCTCGCCTTAGGGACCGACTAACCCTGCGTCGATTAACGTTGCGCAGGAAACCTTGGTCTTTCGGCGTGGGTGTTTTTCACACCCATTGTCGTTACTCATGTCAGCATTCGCACTTCTGATACCTCCAGCAAGCTTCTCAACTCACCTTCACAGGCTTACAGAACGCTCCTCTACCGCATCACCTAAGTGATACCCGTAGCTTCGGTGTATGGTTTGAGCCCCGTTACATCTTCCGCGCAGGCCGACTCGACTAGTGAGCTATTACGCTTTCTTTAAAGGGTGGCTGCTTCTAAGCCAACCTCCTAGCTGTCTAAGCCTTCCCACATCGTTTCCCACTTAACCATAACTTTGGGACCTTAGCTGACGGTCTGGGTTGTTTCCCTTTTCACGACGGACGTTAGCACCCGCCGTGTGTCTCCCATGCTCGGCACTTGTAGGTATTCGGAGTTTGCATCGGTTTGGTAAGTCGGGATGACCCCCTAGCCGAAACAGTGCTCTACCCCCTACAGTGATACATGAGGCGCTACCTAAATAGCTTTCGAGGAGAACCAGCTATCTCCGAGCTTGATTAGCCTTTCACTCCGATCCACAGGTCATCCGCTAACTTTTCAACGGTAGTCGGTTCGGTCCTCCAGTTAGTGTTACCCAACCTTCAACCTGCCCATGGATAGATCGCCCGGTTTCGGGTCTATTCCCAGCGACTAGACGCCCTATTAAGACTCGCTTTCGCTACGCCTCCCCTATTCGGTTAAGCTCGCCACTGAAAATAAGTCGCTGACCCATTATACAAAAGGTACGCAGTCACCCAACAAAGTGGGCTCCCACTGCTTGTACGCATACGGTTTCAGGATCTATTTCACTCCCCTCTCCGGGGTTCTTTTCGCCTTTCCCTCACGGTACTAGTTCACTATCGGTCAGTCAGTAGTATTTAGCCTTGGAGGATGGTCCCCCCATATTCAGACAAAGTTTCTCGTGCTCCGTCCTACTCGATTTCATGACTAAGAGATTTTCGCGTACAGGGCTATCACCCACTATGGCCGCCCTTTCCAGAGCGTTCCGCTAATCTCAAAGCCACTTAAGGGCTAGTCCCCGTTCGCTCGCCACTACTAAGGGAATCTCGGTTGATTTCTTTTCCTCAGGGTACTTAGATGTTTCAGTTCCCCTGGTTCGCCTCTTGCACCTATGTATTCAGTACAAGATAACCATCTTATGATGGCTGGGTTCCCCCATTCAGACATCTCCGGATCACAGTCTGTTTGCCGACTCCCCGAAGCTTTTCGCAGGCTACCACGTCTTTCATCGCCTCTGACTGCCAAGGCATCCACCGTATGCGCTTCTTCACTTGACCATATAACCCCAAGCAATCTGGTTATACTGTGAAGACGACATTCGCCGAAAATTCGCGATTAAACTCACAAATTTTACCTTAGCCTGATCCGTTACCAGTGAAAGCAACGTTCAGTCTATCTTTCTATCACATACCCAAATTTTTAAAGAACGAACTAGTCAAAGACTAGAAATCAACATTCACCATCGAACCGATGGAATGCTCATTTCTAAGCTTTATACAATCGAAGCAGTAGTGGTGGAGCCAAGCGGGATCGAACCGCTGACCTCCTGCGTGCAAGGCAGGCGCTCTCCCAGCTGAGCTATGGCCCCGTATTTCTACAGGCTTTTCCCACACAAAATTGGTGGGTCTGGGCAGATTCGAACTGCCGACCTCACCCTTATCAGGGGTGCGCTCTAACCAACTGAGCTACAGACCCAATTTCGGGCTGCTTCTTTTCGTCTTCTTCAATGAATCAAGCAATTCGTGTGGGAGCTCATGAAAGCAGCTGCGGTCGTCGATTAAGGAGGTGATCCAGCCGCAGGTTCCCCTACGGCTACCTTGTTACGACTTCACCCCAGTCATGAATCACACCGTGGTAACCGTCCTCCCGAAGGTTAGACTAGCTACTTCTGGTGCAACCCACTCCCATGGTGTGACGGGCGGTGTGTACAAGGCCCGGGAACGTATTCACCGCGACATTCTGATTCGCGATTACTAGCGATTCCGACTTCACGCAGTCGAGTTGCAGACTGCGATCCGGACTACGATCGGTTTTGTGGGATTAGCTCCACCTCGCGGCTTGGCAACCCTCTGTACCGACCATTGTAGCACGTGTGTAGCCCAGGCCGTAAGGGCCATGATGACTTGACGTCATCCCCACCTTCCTCCGGTTTGTCACCGGCAGTCTCCTTAGAGTGCCCACCATAACGTGCTGGTAACTAAGGACAAGGGTTGCGCTCGTTACGGGACTTAACCCAACATCTCACGACACGAGCTGACGACAGCCATGCAGCACCTGTCTCAATGTTCCCGAAGGCACCCTCCATCTCTGGAAAGTTCATTGGATGTCAAGGCCTGGTAAGGTTCTTCGCGTTGCTTCGAATTAAACCACATGCTCCACCGCTTGTGCGGGCCCCCGTCAATTCATTTGAGTTTTAACCTTGCGGCCGTACTCCCCAGGCGGTCAACTTAATGCGTTAGCTGCGCCACTAAGAGCTCAAGGCTCCCAACGGCTAGTTGACATCGTTTACGGCGTGGACTACCAGGGTATCTAATCCTGTTTGCTCCCCACGCTTTCGCACCTCAGTGTCAGTATCAGTCCAGGTGGTCGCCTTCGCCACTGGTGTTCCTTCCTATATCTACGCATTTCACCGCTACACAGGAAATTCCACCACCCTCTACCATACTCTAGCTCGACAGTTTTGAATGCAGTTCCCAGGTTGAGCCCGGGGATTTCACATCCAACTTAACGAACCACCTACGCGCGCTTTACGCCCAGTAATTCCGATTAACGCTTGCACCCTCTGTATTACCGCGGCTGCTGGCACAGAGTTAGCCGGTGCTTATTCTGTCGGTAACGTCAAAACACTAACGTATTAGGTTAATGCCCTTCCTCCCAACTTAAAGTGCTTTACAATCCGAAGACCTTCTTCACACACGCGGCATGGCTGGATCAGGCTTTCGCCCATTGTCCAATATTCCCCACTGCTGCCTCCCGTAGGAGTCTGGACCGTGTCTCAGTTCCAGTGTGACTGATCATCCTCTCAGACCAGTTACGGATCGTCGCCTTGGTGAGCCATTACCTCACCAACTAGCTAATCCGACCTAGGCTCATCTGATAGCGCAAGGCCCGAAGGTCCCCTGCTTTCTCCCGTAGGACGTATGCGGTATTAGCGTCCGTTTCCGAGCGTTATCCCCCACTACCAGGCAGATTCCTAGGCTTTACTCACCCGTCCGCCGCTCTCAAGAGGTGCAAGCACCTCTCTACCGCTCGACTTGCATGTGTTAGGCCTGCCGCCAGCGTTCAATCTGAGCCATGATCAAACTCTTCAGTTCAAACATCTTTGGGTTTTGAGAAAACCCTAAACTTGGCTCAGCAATCGTTGGTTACATCTTTGATTTCTCGCGGAGTAACTTGTGATGCTGATAATCTGTTGACTAGCAGTCTGACTCCACAAGCACCCACACGAATTGCTTGATTCAGTTGTTAAAGAGCGGTGGGTTGAGCCTTTCGTCTCAACCGAGGCGCGCATTCTACAGCGCCCGATGTATCTGTCAAGCGGTTATTTTTGAAGTTTTCAAAGTTTTGCTTTCCAAAACTTCAGCAACTTCAACCACTTGCGCTTCCGATCTCTCGTTAGCGGGAGGCGAATTCTACAGCGTTACTCGCTGCTGTCAACACCTCTTTTTGACCGCTTTTCGATCGAGAAGACCGAATCGTTAACGGAGCCATGTAAACCGCCCCACTAACTGCTTCCCAGGCTTCGATGACCTGAAGCCCTGCGTTGCCGAAATTTCGCTTAACTCATTGAAACTCAAGGAGTTTTCCGTTTCGACTGCGCCGGAAGTGGGGCGAATTATAGACGTCCAGGATTTGCCGTCAACCCTTAATTTCGTTTTTCTATCAATAAGCTGCAGACATTCGAAAAAGCCACCGTGCCCCTCAAAAAGCCTCTTCTATATAGAAGAAAGAGTCAGAGCACTCCAGCTTCCCTCAGACCCGCCACCATCACTTCATCCAATCCCAATACTCGCTGCAGGACATCCTGCGTGTGCTCCCCTAATAAAGGAGGCGCATTGCGATATTCCACCGGCGTCTCAGACAGTCGGATCGGGCTGGCAACCTGCGGCACTTTACCCGCCAGTGCGTGAGGCAACTCCATCGCCAGCCCACGCGCCTGGACCTGAGGATCGGCAAACACCTGGGCCAAATCATTGATCGGCCCACAGGGCACACCCGCCCGCTCCAACTGAGCCACCCATTGGGCAGTGGTCTTGAAGACCGTCGCTTGGCGAATCAAAGGAATCAATACTGCACGGTTCGCCACCCGCAGTTTGTTTGTAGCGAACCGGGGATCATCAGCCCACTGCGGCTGACCCGCGACCTCGGCGAATTTTCGGAACTGACCGTCATTACCCACGGTAAGGATGAAGTCACCGTCAGCCGTAGGAAAGTCCTGATACGGCACTATGTTCGGATGAGCGTTGCCCAACCGCTTCGGCGCGTTGCCCGTAGTCAGATAATTCATCGCCTGGTTCGCCAGGCAAGCCACTTGAACGTCCAGCAAGGCCATATCGATATGCTGCCCGCCGCCGACATGATCGCGGTGAGCCAGCGCCGCCAGGATGGCCACGGTCGAATAAACACCGGTCAAGATATCCGTCAGCGCAACCCCGACCTTCACCGGCCCCGCCCCCTCATCACCTTCAGGCCGGCCGGTGAGACTCATCAGCCCCCCCAACCCCTGGATCATGAAGTCATATCCGGCGCGCTTGGCGTAAGGACCGGTTTGGCCGAACCCGGTAATCGAGCAATAGATCAGTTGTGGGTTGATCGCCTTCAGCGAGTCGTAATCCAGGCCATAAGCCGCCAGCCCTCCCACCTTGAAGTTCTCAATCAGAATGTCGGACTTGGCCGCCAGCTCCCGCACCAACCTTTGCCCCTCGGGATGCGTGAAGTCGATGGTCACCGACTGTTTGTTGCGATTGGCCGACAAGTAATAGGCCGCCTCGGTCGTATTCTCTCCAGATACATCCTTCAGGAACGGCGGCCCCCAGGCGCGCGTATCGTCACCACCACCCGGTCGCTCGACCTTGATGACTTCAGCCCCCAGGTCCGCCAGGATCTGACCAGCCCACGGCCCGGCCAGCACCCTCGATAAATCCAGTACCCGCAGATGCGAAAGCGCGCCCATGCCGTCCTCCTATTAATAGAACGCCTGGATACCGGTTTGCGCACGCCCAAGGATCAGTGCATGAACGTCATGAGTACCTTCGTAAGTGTTCACCACTTCCAGGTTGACGAGATGACGAGCGATGCCGAACTCATCGGAGATGCCATTACCGCCCAGCATGTCCCGCGCCATGCGAGCAATATCCAGGGACTTGCCACAGGAGTTGCGCTTCATGATCGATGTGATTTCAACCGCGGCCGTACCTTCATCCTTCATACGACCCAGACGCAGACATCCTTGCAAGGCGAGGGTGATTTCAGTCTGCATATCGGCCAGCTTTTTCTGGATCAACTGAGTGGCAGCCAAAGGACGACCAAACTGCTGCCGATCCAGGGTGTACTGGCGCGCGGTGTGCCAGCAGAACTCGGCGGCACCCAAGGCCCCCCAGGAGATGCCATAGCGCGCCGAGTTCAGGCAAGTAAACGGACCCTTCAGGCCACGCACATCCGGGAAAATGTTTTCTTCTGGAACGAAGACGTTATCCATGACGATCTCGCCAGTGATCGAAGCGCGCAGACCGACCTTGCCGTGAATAGCCGGCGCGCTCAGGCCCTTCCAGCCTTTCTCGAGAACAAAGCCACGGATGTCGCCAGCGTCATCCTTGCCCCAAACGACAAATACGTCGGCGATCGGACTGTTGGTAATCCACATCTTGCTGCCGGTCAGGCTGTAGCCGCCTTCCACTTTGCGCGCACGGGTAATCATCGCTCCCGGGTCAGAACCGTGGTTCGGCTCTGTCAGACCAAAGCAACCAATCCACTCGCCGGAGGCCAGCTTTGGCAGGTACTTCTGCTTTTGAGCCTCGGTGCCGAACTCATTGATCGGCACCATGACCAGCGAAGACTGCACACTCATCATCGAGCGATAACCTGAATCAACGCGCTCCACTTCACGGGCGATCAAGCCATAGCTGACGTAGTTCAGTCCGCTGCCGCCGTACTGCTCAGGAATGGTGGCGCCCAGTAGACCGACCTCGCCCATTTCACGAAAAATCGCCGGGTCGGTTTTTTCATGACGGAACGCTTCCAATACCCGCGGCGCGAGCTTCTGTTGGGCGAACTGCTCGGCAGTGTCGCGAATCATGCGCTCTTCTTCGGTGAGTTGCTGGTCCAACAACAATGGATCAATCCAGTTGAAACTCGCTTTACCGGCCATGAATGAGTCCTCGCCAATCAGATTAAAAATCGTGGGTTGATCCTAGGCGCGCTTTCCTATCAGAGCAAACGAGGATTACGCACGATCTTGTGCTAATTTCTCACTCCGTAAACGCCTGGAACCCCATTTACAACCCTGACGTGTGAGGTTGACGTACATGCGCAGAAAAATCCCCAGCACCGCCGCCCTGGTCAGCTTCGAGGCAGCCGCACGTCATGAGAGCTTCACCAAGGCCGCACAGGAGCTTTCCCTCACGCAGGGTGCTATTTGCCGACAGATCGCCAGCCTGGAAGACTTCCTCAGTGTGGAGTTGTTCCGACGTTCACGGCGAGGAGTCAAACTGACAGAGGCCGGACTTTCCTACAGCCGCCGAGTGGCCACCCAACTGGACGCCGTCGAGCGCGATACTCTTTCAGTGATGGGGCATACCGGCGCCAATGTGATCGAGTTGGCTGTAGTTCCGACGTTTGGCACTCAATGGCTATTACCGCGTCTCAAGGACTTCCAGCAGCAGCATCCAGAAGTCACGGTCAATCTGACCAATCGCACGCGGCCCTTTCTCTTTGCGGATACGGATTTTGACGCCGCCATCTATTTTGGCGATGCGGACTGGTCTGGTACCGAATCCCACAAGCTGATGGGGGAAAATCCGATGCCCGTGTGCAGTCCCTCCTTACTGGGTAACCGGACCAGTCTGACACCGCAAGCTATCGCCGAACTGCCCCTACTCCAACAAACCACTCGCCCGTATGCCTGGCGCCAGTGGTTCAACTCACAAAACCTCAATATCGCGCGAGACCTGACAGGCCCGCGTTATGAACTATTCTCCATGCTTGCCCAAGCGGCCATGCACGACATGGGAGTCGCCTTGATTCCACCCTTCTTGATCCAGCGCGAGCTGGCAGAGAAACGACTGGTGGTTGCCAATCGAAATGCCTTATCGAGCATCAAGGCCTACTACCTGATGATCCCCGAACGAAAGGTCGAATCGGCGTCCCTGCGGGCTTTTCGCGACTGGCTGGTAAAACAGGCGGCTGACTATAGCCTTGATTAATAAGGAAAAGCTGTATATCCGACTCCGGTAGTAAGCTAATCAAAAGCGCTACAGATATAAATTTATGTCGCATACAGTCAATCTGTTATGAAATCAGTACCGTAGTCTCACAACCGTTCAAATACGTGGCTTTGAGCCATATTACGCAGCTCATTAGGGTTCATTCACGTCGCCAATGGAAAATTCGTCAATTTTGGCCTGAAGCCCTGAAAAGCCCGGCCTGCAAGGGATATCTACCGATAGTTGCGACATTCGGTCACAGGGTGACTTGTAGTTAATTTTCCGTCACCAGTCATAATCCCTTGAAGGGCTGAATTTTCGCCTGCAAAATGCCGCGCCCCGCCTGATTTGGCGGGATCGTGCTGATCGGCCGCCCCAGTCGCACCATCCGAAGTGCCTGGGTTTACTCAATAAGATCACGCAGGAGATTTGACGTGCACATTGGTGTTCCTCTCGAAACCCAGACGGGTGAAACACGGGTTGCTGCAACCCCGGAAACCATCAAGAAGCTGATCGGCCAAGGCCATAAGGTCACTGTTCAAAGCGGTGCCGGCATCAAGGCAAGCGTTATCGACAGTGCTTATGAAGCAGCGGGTGCCACCATTGGCGGCGCCAGTGATGCGTTCGGGGCCGAACTGATCCTTAAGGTGGTCGCCCCCAGCGACAGCGAACTGACGCTGATCAAGACCGGCGCCGTTCTGGTGGGCATGCTCAATCCGTTCAACAACGAAACCATTGCCAAGCTGGCCGAACGCGGCATTACCGCTTTCGCCCTTGAGGCTGCGCCACGTACCTCCCGCGCCCAAAGCCTGGATGTGCTGTCGTCTCAGGCGAACATTGCCGGCTACAAATCCGTGCTGCTGGCTGCCCACTACTACCCACGCTTCATGCCGATGCTGATGACCGCCGCGGGTACCGTAAAAGCAGCGCGAGTGCTGATTCTCGGTGCTGGCGTGGCCGGACTGCAGGCGATTGCCACGGCCAAGCGCCTGGGCGCTGTGATCGAGGCGTCGGATGTGCGGCCGGCAGTGAAGGAGCAAATTGAATCCCTCGGCGCCAAGTTCGTCGACGTGCCTTACGAAACCGATGAAGAGCGTGAATGCGCCATCGGTGTCGGTGGTTATGCCCGCCCCATGCCGGCCAGCTGGATGCAGCGCCAGGCCCAGGCCGTGCACGAACGCGCCAAACAGGCGGACATCGTCATCACCACCGCACTGATTCCGGGCCGCAAGGCTCCGACGCTGCTGAGTGCCGAAACCGTCGCGCAGATGAAACCCGGCTCGGTGGTCATCGATCTCGCGGCAGCCCAGGGCGGTAACTGCCCGCTGACCGTGGCCGATCAGGTGGTGATCGAAAATGGCGTGACCATTTGCGGTCCGACCAACCTGGCCGGCGAAGTCGCGGCCGACGCTTCGGCGCTGTACGCCCGTAACCTGCTGGACTTCCTGAAGCTGGTCTTCACCAAGGAAGGTCAGTTCGACGTGAACCTGGAAGACGACATCGTCGCCGCGTGCCTGATGTGCCGCGACGGCCAAGTCATCCGCAAAAACGCCTAAGCAGGGATTCAGACAATGGAAGAGCTTATCTCCCCCGGTATCTACAACCTGATCATCTTTGTGCTGGCGATTTATGTCGGTTACCACGTGGTCTGGAACGTAACACCCGCGCTGCACACACCACTGATGGCGGTGACCAATGCCATTTCGGCGATCGTGATCGTCGGCGCCATGCTTGCCGCCGCGCTGACCGTGACCCCGCTGGGCAAGACCATGGGCACCCTCGCCGTGGCCCTGGCGGCAGTGAACGTGTTCGGTGGCTTCCTGGTGACGCGCCGCATGCTCGAAATGTTCAAGAAAAAAGCCCCGAAAGCCGTAAAAGAAGAGGCGCCCAAGTAATGAGCATGAATCTGGTAACGACGCTCTACCTGATCGCGTCTGTCTGCTTCATCCAGGCCCTCAAGGGCCTGTCGCACCCGACCACATCCCGGCGTGGCAACCTGTTCGGCATGCTCGGCATGGCGCTGGCGGTGCTCACTACCGTGGGCCTCATCTATAAGCTGGGCGCTGAGCTAGCGACAGCCGGCATCGGCTACGTCATCGTCGGCCTGTTGGTCGGCGGTACCGCCGGCTCGATCATGGCCAAGCGCGTCGAGATGACCAAGATGCCGGAACTGGTGGCGTTCATGCACAGCATGATCGGCCTGGCTGCGGTGTTCATCGCCATTGCAGCAGTGGTCGAGCCACAGTCCCTGGGCATCGTCCAACAGTTGGGCGATGCCATTCCGGCCGGTAACCGCCTGGAACTGTTCCTCGGCGCCGCCATCGGCGCAATCACCTTCTCCGGTTCGGTAATAGCCTTCGGCAAGCTGTCGGGCAAGTACAAGTTTCGCCTGTTCCAGGGCGCGCCGGTACAGTTTGCCGGCCAGCACAAACTCAACCTGATCCTGGGCCTTGCAACACTGGGTCTGGGCCTGATGTTCATGTTCACCGGCAACCTCGGCGCATTTGCCTTGATGCTGGCCCTGGCGTTCGTGCTGGGCGTGCTGATCATCATCCCGATCGGCGGTGCGGACATGCCGGTGGTAGTGTCGATGCTCAACAGCTATTCCGGCTGGGCGGCGGCCGGTATCGGCTTCTCGCTGAACAACTCGATGCTGATCATTGCCGGTTCCTTGGTGGGTTCGAGCGGTGCGATTCTGTCGTACATCATGTGCAAGGCCATGAACCGTTCGTTCTTCAACGTGCTGCTCGGCGGGTTCGGCAACACCGCAGAGGCTGCCGGCCCTGCGGGCTCCAAAGAAGCCCGCCCGGTGAAATCCGGTTCGGCGGACGACGCCACCTTCCTGCTGACCAACGCCGACACCGTGATCATTGTCCCAGGCTACGGCCTCGCGGTGGCCCGCGCGCAACACGCCTTGAAAGAGCTGACTGAAAAGCTGACCCACCACGGCGTGACCGTTAAATACGCGATCCACCCGGTGGCCGGCCGGATGCCTGGACACATGAACGTGCTACTGGCCGAGGCCGAAGTGCCTTACGACCAGGTGTTCGAAATGGAAGACATCAACTCCGAGTTCGGTCAGGCCGACGTGGTGCTGGTGCTGGGCGCCAACGACGTGGTCAACCCGGCGGCGAAGAACGATCCGAAGTCGCCGATTGCCGGCATGCCGATTCTCGAAGCGTTCAAAGCCAAGACCATCATCGTCAACAAGCGCTCGATGGCCAGCGGCTACGCCGGTCTGGACAACGAGCTGTTCTACCTCGACAAGACCATGATGGTGTTCGGTGACGCCAAGAAGGTCATCGAAGACATGGTCAAAGCCGTGGAATAACGGTCACTGTTTTGCCACTAACGCCCCGACTTGTCGGGGCGTTTTGATTTGTATCAAGGCCGAACGTTACCGATCCGGTAATAATGTTTTGCCTGAAACGCCCGTAATAGAGGCCTCAAATGCGACCTTTGTAGCGGGTCGGGCACAGCGCGAATTCACTAGACTGCGCATCTTGCTTTCCTGCCCGAGATAACAACCTATGTACCGTGATCGCATCCGCCTGCCTTCGTTATTGAATAAAGTGATGAGTGCTGCCGAAGCAGCCTTGTTGATTCAGGACGGCATGACCGTCGGCATGAGCGGCTTTACCCGCGCCGGAGAAGCGAAAGCGGTGCCCCACGCGCTGGCTGAGCGCGCCAAGGTCACACCACTGAAAATCAGCCTGATGACCGGTGCGAGCCTGGGTAACGACCTCGACAAGGAGCTCACCGAAGCCGGCGTGCTGGCGCGGCGCATGCCGTTCCAGGTCGACAGCACCCTACGCAAGGCGATCAACGCTGGCGAGGTGATGTTCATCGATCAGCACCTGTCGGAAACCGTCGAGCAATTACGCAACGCCCAGCTCAAGTTGCCGGACATTGCCGTGATCGAAGCCGTGGCGATTACCGAGCAAGGCCATATCGTGCCCACCACCTCGGTGGGCAACTCGGCCAGCTTCGCTATTTTCGCCAGGCAGATAATTGTTGAAATCAACCTGGCCCATAACCCTGATCTGGAAGGGTTGCATGACATCTATATCCCGAGCTATCGCCCGACCCGCACACCGATTCCCTTGGTAAAGGTCGACGACCGTATCGGCAGCACCGCCATCCCGATACCACCGGAAAAAATTGCCGCCATTGTCATCACCCATCAGCCGGATTCGCCCTCGACAGTCATGCCGCCGGACAGCGACACCCAGGCGATTGCCGATCATTTGATCGGCTTCTTCAAAGAGGAAGTCGCCGCCGGGCGCATGACCAACAAACTCGGTCCGTTGCAGGCCGGTATCGGCAACATTGCCAATGCCGTGATGTGCGGGTTGATCGACTCCCCGTTCGAAGACTTGACCATGTATTCCGAAGTCCTGCAGGACTCCACATTTGACCTGATCGACGCCGGCAAACTGAGCTTCGCCTCTGGCAGTTCCATTACGCTGTCGGGCCGACGCAATGCCGACGTCTTCGGCAATCTGGAGAAGTACAAGGACAAGCTGGTCCTGCGCCCCCAGGAAATTTCCAACCACCCCGAGGTAGTACGCCGCTTGGGCATCATCGCCATCAATACGGCGCTGGAGTTCGACCTCTACGGCAACGTCAACTCCACCCATGTCTGCGGCACACGAATGATGAATGGGATTGGTGGCTCGGGCGACTTTGCCCGGAATGCGCATCTGGCGATTTTCGTCACCAAGTCGATTGCCAAGGGTGGCGCGATTTCCAGTGTTGTGCCGATGGTCAGCCATGTGGACCACACTGAACACGATGTCGACATCCTGGTGACCGAGATCGGTTTGGCCGACCTGCGTGGCCTGGCGCCAAGGGAGCGGGCGCGGGTGGTTATCGACAATTGCGTGCATCCGTCCTATCGCCAGGCATTGAACGAGTATTTTGAAGCGGCGTGCGCCCTGGGTGGACACACACCGCACATCCTGCGCGATGCACTGAGTTGGCACCTGAACCTGGAAGAGACCGGGCGGATGCTGGCGGTTTAATACAGCTGGATCAGCCTGCCAGCACATACAGTTTTTGCTGCCCGCCTCTTTCAACCCATAAACAGAAAAAACTGTACTACTGTACCTGTGATTTCCTACAGCAAATGCCTACACATCTCTGCTTTCATAGCGAAAATGCACGAAAACAGTGCGCACAGGTACAGTTGCATCGATATTGACCAGTACACCACCGTTTAACAGTTAACTGGTCTCTCACATTACAGGTGAACTGTATCTAGAGAGACTGGCCAAACGAGAGGATCATGGGCACCAGTTAAACCACTACCTAATCCCGCCATAAGCGGAAGGATGTCAACCATGGAACGTACACTCAGTTCCGAGCTGTTCTTCGAAGACAAAGCTGAAAAAAACCAGGCTTCCCTGCCTCTTCGCGTTATCGCTAACCTGATGTTGTGGCAGCGCCGCATCGCCAGCCGCCACCAACTGGCTCGTCTGGATGCACGCTTGCTGGCTGACGCCGGTATCAGCGAAGCACAACGCTACGAAGAGCTGAGCAAGCCGTTCTGGCGCTAACTCAGCGTCGCTGGCTCTGACCCACCGGGTCCACCGCCAGCACTGAATTGAACAAACAAGACCCGTCGCGGGAAACCGCGACGGGTCTTGTCGTTTCAGAGCCCTGATTTTGGCAAAAACAACACGACTGCACAGTTCAAGATAATCTAAAAATAACCGGTACAGTTTTATCCGGCAGTTATAGAAACATTAGAAATAGCCAATGACCCAAGCTGTCATCCACCTCGTTCTGACTTAATATCGAAACGAACGTGGCGAAGCGGGTCGAGCATGCGTCTTCTCTTCCAGCTACACGCACCAGCACCACTTCATTATCCAAGGAGTTTCATCATGATCAGTCTTCGTCTGCTCAGCGCCGCCGCCCTGCTGGCCGTAGCCGCCCACTCCAATGCCAGTAGTTTCATTGTCACCACCGACTCCCTTGTGGGTGCACTCAAGGCCACATCCGACGCCACATCCGACCTTACGTCGTCGTTTCGAGATAACAAGATCGTCCTGGCCGCCCGTGACGACGCTGCCAGCTTCGTCGCCAGCAACGGCGCCATCCGCGGTGTGAAACTGGAAAGCGCTCTGGATTTTATCCGGCAGCAGGCGCCGCAGTTGAACGCCACCGACGCGCAGCTGGCCCAAGCCATCCTGGTGATCTGATTTGCAAACATGAAACATCGGGCCGCCAATGGTGTTCCGATGTTTCAGCGCTGGCTCTGGCGCAGTGGTTTGCGCTAGCCTTCGGACTCACCATCAACAGTCGAGTCCCATGCGTTTCTACTCAGATCTGTCCATCGCTTTTTTCTTCAGCGCTTTATGCTGGTCCGTTCCGGCCCATGCCTTCGATGTCTCCACCCAGCAAGTCGTGATCAGCGGCTATGCCACGAGCATGGTGACCTCCGCGCCCTTCGACCATAAACTGATCGCCGCCGCCCACGATGATGCTGCGGCATTCGTTGCCAGCGACGGGCAGTTGAGAGGCGCGCGACTGGAGTCGGCCCTGGATTATCTACACCGGACCCAACCAAAACTTCACGTCAGCGACCTTGAACTGGCACAGGCAATTCTCGTCCAATAGTTATCTTTATTCTTCGGAGTCGTTCCATGCGTAGCCCACTGATTGCTGCCGCCCTAGGCCTGCTGGTGTTGGCCGATGTGGCCCAGGCACAAACCCTGGTAGCCACCAGTAACATCGTCGTTCGCGCTTCCCAGCGCACGATCGATTTCACTTCCGACACCACTACATCTATCCGTGATTCGAAAATCGTCCGTGAAGCCCATGACGACGCGGCCAGTTTCGTCGCCAGTAACGGTGAGATACGTGGTGCTCATCTCGAGGCCGCCTTCGACACCTTGCGCACCCGCGTACCGGAAGCCCGCGACGCCAGTGACCAGATTCTCGCCGAAGCCATCCTCGCATTGTGAGGCCGTTCGCCGTCTGGCTGACGGCCGGGATCGTGCTGCTCTTGGGCAGCACCGCCCAGGCCGGCTTGCAACTGCACCTTAACGACGAAGGACTGACCCCGGCGCAACAACAGGCCAGCCAGGCGCTGCTCGATGAAGCGATGCAGGCCCTGCCGCCGCGATTCATCGAACAGCTGGACCGACGCATTGATGTGGGCTGGACCGACCGGATGCCCGCCAACGCCTATGGCCAGGCGTCGCTGGTGTCGCAGCTGGACCTCAATCGCAACCTGCTCGACAGCCTCACCGACGGCAGTGCCGCCACGCAAAAGACCCATCGCCCCCACGGTACGGTGCGGCGGGAAATGCTCGCCACGGTCCTGCATGAACTGACCCACATTTATGATCGCTCACGTTTATGGCCGAATGCCGAACGCGCGCTGATCCAACGCTGCACCCGACGCACCAGCAGCGCCGGGCTGATCGGCCTTCCCGATGAATGCCGGGGCGAGAACGACCGCCGCTTCACCCTCAGCGATGATCCCCGCCTGCTGGACCTCGCCGGCTGGCCGCAATACGTCGGCCGTCGTGGTGAACGGGAACAGCACAATCGCCAGATCGCCCGCAGCCCGGACATCTACGAGACGAGCAGCCCCAAGGAGTTCGTCGCGGTCAACATGGAGTACTTTCTCCTGGACCCGAGCTACGCCTGCCGACGGCCTGCACTGTATCGCTATTATCAGGAACACTTCGGTTGGGCTCCCGCCGCCAAGAATACCTGCGCCCAGTCATTCGCGTTTCTCAACGCCGGCAACGACTTTGCCAAGACGCCACTGGGCAAGGTTGACCCAGAGCGGGTCTACGCCATCGATTATCTCTTGGCCGAAGCCAACCAGAACTGGGTCAGCCGCTGGGGCCACAGCATGCTGCGGCTGGTGATCTGCGCACCGGACCGCCCCCGTGGGCCGGACTGCCGACTGGACCTGGATCAACACCTGGTGCTGTCCTACCGCGCCTTCGTTGGCGATGTGCAGTTGTCGAGCTGGGACGGCCTGGTAGGCAAATACCCGTCGCGCCTGTTCGTACTGCCGCTGGCCCAGGTCATCGATGAATACACCAAGACCGAACTGCGCAGCCTGGCCTCGGTACCACTGAACCTGTCACGGTCCGAGATCGAGGCAACGGTCGAGCGCGCCGCCGAAATGCACTGGAGCTACGACGGCAACTATTACTTCCTGTCCAATAACTGCGCGGTGGAAAACCTGAAGTTGCTGCGCAGCGGCAGCAATAACGCACAGCTCAAGGGCCTGGACAGCATCCTGCCCAACGGTTTGCTGGAAGTGCTCAAGGGACGCGGTCTGGCCGATACCAGCGTGCTCGATGATCCCAAGGAGGCCTTGCGCCTGGGCTACCGTTTCGACTCGTTCCGCGAGCGCTATCAGGCCATGTTCGAGGTGCTGAAGAAACACCTGCCCATCAAGCAACAAACAGTGGAAGACTGGCTGGCCCTGAGCGCCGCAGAACGCCGACCATGGTTTGAGCAGGCCGACCTGCGCACCAGTGCGGCATTGCTACTGCTGGAACAGGCCAGTTATCGCCGGCAGTTGCTTCTGGCCCAGGATGAGGTCAAACAGCGTTACCTCGGTGCCCGGGAGTTGCAGAACGGAGGCATGGAAAGGGCCAACGCGACGCTGCAACAGATCCTCGCCAACAGTGGTTTCCTGAGCCGTCCCGCCGAGTTGCTGGGCAGTAGCGGTTACGGGCTGCCGCAGCCCAGCGAGTGGCAGCGACTGGAGTCCGAAAGCAGCTTGCGTCAGAAACAGCTTCAAACACTGACCGGGGATTTGGATAAGGAAGTCAGGGCCTTGCTTGAGCCAAGCCGTGCGGCAGAAATTAGCGCCAGTGAGGACAACGTCAAAAGGATCGGCGAGCATTTGCGCAAGTTGCACAAGGCGGGCGGCGGGTTGGAGTTGCCTTGAAACAAAAAGGGGTTCAGAACCAAGTTCTGAACCCCTTTTGGGTTACTGGCAGGCTAAATCAGGCACTCAGCTAACCCGCGCCTTACGCACCCCATCAGCCAAAGCGGCGCAAAGGCTCAACACCCCATCGATCGCCTGCTCCGGTGTATCAGCACTGGCGATATGGTCGATCAGCGCCGAACCGACCACCACCCCATCGGCCAACCGTGCGATGGCCGCGGCTTGCTCCGGGGTACGAATGCCGAAACCAATGCTGATCGGCAGATCGGTATGACGACGCAGGCGCGCCACGGCTTCTTCCACATGTTCCAGCGTCGCGGCGCCGGCGCCGGTCACGCCGGCCACCGAGACGTAATACACAAAACCGGAACTGCCGTTGAGCACCGTCGGCAAACGCACGTCATCGGTGGTCGGCGTGGTCAGGCGAATGAAGTCCAGACCAGCGGCCTGGGCCGGCTCGCACAGCTCACTGTTGTGCTCAGGTGGCATGTCCACCACGATCAGCCCATCCACACCCGAGTCCAGCGCTTCGCCAATGAAACGCTGCACGCCATAGCGATGGATCGGATTGAAGTAGCCCATCAACACCAGCGGCGTATCGTTATTAACTTCACGGAACTCGCGAACCATCTGCAGGGTTTTCGCCAGATTCTGCTGTGCGCCCAAGGCGCGGATGTTCGCCAACTGGATCGCCGGGCCGTCGGCCATCGGATCGGTGAACGGCATGCCCAGCTCAATCACGTCAGCACCAGCCGCCGGCAGGCCCTTGAGGATCGCCAGCGAGGTGTCGTAGTTCGGGTCGCCAGCGGTAACGAAAGTCACCAGAGCGGCGCGGTTCTGTTCCTTGAGTTCGGCAAAACGGGTTTGCAGGCGGCTCATCAGTGTTTCTCCTGCTGGGACTGTTCCATGTGGTGCATTACGGTTTGCATGTCTTTGTCGCCACGGCCGGACAGATTGACCACCATCAAGTGATCCTTGGGCAGGTTCGGAGCGCGCTTGAACACTTCAGCCAGGGCGTGGGCACTTTCCAGGGCCGGAATGATCCCCTCCAGGCGACAGCATTTGTGAAAGGCTTCCAAGGCTTCGGCGTCGGTGACCGAGGTGTACTGGACACGGCCAATGTCGTGCAACCAGGCGTGTTCAGGGCCAATACCGGGGTAATCGAGGCCCGCGGAGATCGAATGGGCATCGATGATCTGGCCGTCGTCGTCCTGCAACAGGAAGGTGCGGTTGCCGTGCAATACACCCGGGACGCCGCCGTTCAGGCTCGCCGCATGCTTGCCGGTCTCGATACCGTAGCCGGCGGCTTCAACGCCGATGATTTCGACGCTCTTGTCGTCCAGGAACGGGTGGAACAGGCCCATGGCGTTGGAACCCCCGCCGATGCACGCTACCAGGCTATCGGGCAGACGACCTTCCTGGGCTTGCAACTGATCGCGGGTTTCCTTGCCAATCACGGCCTGGAAGTCGCGAACCATGGCCGGGTACGGGTGCGGGCCGGCCACGGTGCCGATCAGGTAGAACGTACTGTCAACGTTGGTCACCCAGTCGCGCAGCGCCTCGTTCATCGCATCCTTGAGGGTGCCGGTGCCGGCGACCACCGGGATGACTTCGGCGCCGAGCAGCTTCATGCGGAACACGTTGGCCTGTTGGCGCTCAATGTCGGTGGTGCCCATGTAGATCACGCAATCCAGACCGAAACGTGCCGCCACGGTGGCAGTGGCTACGCCGTGCATGCCGGCGCCGGTCTCGGCAATGATGCGTTTCTTGCCCATGCGCCGCGCCAGCAGGATCTGACCGATGCAGTTGTTGATCTTGTGCGCGCCAGTGTGGTTCAGCTCTTCGCGCTTGAGGTAGATCTTGGCGCCGCCGCAATATTCGGTCAGACGTTCGGCGAAATACAGCGGGCTTGGACGTCCGACGTAGTCACGCTGGAAGTAGGCCAGTTCCTCAATGAACGCAGGATCTTCCTTCGCCGCTTCGTATTCGCGGGCCAGATCAAGGATCAGCGGCATCAGGGTTTCGGCCACATAGCGGCCGCCGAACGCACCGAACAGACCGTTGGCGTCCGGGCCACTGCGCAGGTTGAAAGGGGTTGTAGACTGGGTCATCGGGCGCTCCAGGCGAATGCGTAGAAAGACAATGAGGTTCACTCTACCCCTGACATCCCGCGCTGAAAACCGATAAGATCGCCGCAACCCGTCAGGAAAACTCACAGATAAAATGAGCCATGACCTTCCCCCCCTCAACGCCTTGCGCGCCTTCGAAGCCACTGCCCGCCTGAACAGCGTGAGCCAGGCGGCCGAACAGCTACATGTCACCCATGGTGCGGTTAGCCGACAGTTGAAGGTGCTGGAAGAACACTTGGGCGTCAGCCTGTTCATCAAGGATGGACGCGGCCTTAAACTCACAGATGCAGGTATGCGTCTGCGCGACGCCAGCGCCGAGGCGTTCGAGCGGTTACGCACCGTCTGTGCGCAGCTGACGCAAAGCACAGCGGATGCACCGTTCGTACTGGGCTGCTCGGGAAGTCTGCTGGCGCGCTGGTTCATTCCTCGCCTGGGCCGGCTCAATGCCGATCTGCCGGATTTGCGCTTGCATCTTTCCGCTGGCGAAGGCGACCTTGACCCCAGGCGACCAGGGCTTGACGCGTTGCTGGTATTCGCAGAACCGCCGTGGCCGGCAGACATGCAGGTCTATGAACTGGTCAGTGAGCGGATCGGCCCGGTCATGAGCCCTCATTACGCCGGTTTCGCCCGGCTGCAAAACGCCCCGCCGAGTGCAATTCTGGGCGAGGCGCTGCTGCATACCACCTCTCGTCCCCAGGCGTGGCCCACCTGGGCACAGCAAAACGCCCTTGACCCCAAGGCGTTGAAGTTCGGGCAGGGTTTCGAGCATTTGTATTACTTGCTGGAGGCCGCCGTGGCGGGGCTAGGCGTGGCCATCGCCCCCGAGCCGTTGGTCGCCGAGGATGTGCGCGCCGGTCGCCTGGTCGCGCCGTGGGGCTTTGACGAAACCCCGGCGCGACTGGCGCTGTGGCTACCCAAGCGCGCCGCGGACGGGCGCGCTCGGCAATTGGCGCAATGGCTCAGACATGAGCTGAACCCACCGACTCAGTCGCCGCGCTTGCACAGCAAATAAGCCGCCAACAAACCCAGCGCCCCGACCGCGACGCCAGCGGTGGTCCAAGGATGCTCCTGAGCGTAATCACGGGTGGCGATTCCGGTTTCACGGGTTTTCACCTTGACCTCTTCATACGCGTCGCTCAGCAGATGCCGGGAATGCTTCAGCGCGTTTTCGGCGTTTGCCTTGAGCGACTTGAGGGTCTTACGCGACTCGTCCGAAGCGTCGTCCTTCAGGCTTTCCAAGGACTTGAGCAGACTCTCGATCTCCGCTTCCATGCTTTGCAACGAGGCTTTACGTAAAGAATTACTGGCCATGGTGGCTATCTCCTGCAGTGGTTGAGTGCGTGTGAATTGGGACTCCAGCCGTTTCTGAAAGTGCAGTAAATCTGAACTTTCACCGGGTTAACGGCGACACACGTAAGGCGAAAATTCGCTGCTAGGCTGTTAAAGACAACCAAGGAGAACGTCATGAGTGATCATCACACGTATAAAAAGGTCGAGCTGGTCGGCTCCTCTCCCACCAGCATCGAAGACGCCATCAACAATGCTCTGGCCGAAGCCAGCAAAAGCATCAAGCACCTGGAGTGGTTCGAAGTCACGGAAACCCGTGGGCACATCGAAAACGGTCGGGCCGCGCACTTTCAGGTGACCATTAAAGTCGGCTTCCGGATTGCTAATAGCTGAGAGGCTGTGAACTTGCACGCTGGCGGAGTGCCATAGGGAATGGCGATGCGCTATCTGGCAAGCGCGTCATGTCTGTTCGATCCCTGCCCTATTTGATCCGACCAAGGAGTGCGAGCGATGAAGAAGTTAATGGTTGCCCTGGGTTTGCTGAGCCTTGCCGGCTCTGCGTTTGCCGCCGGCATGCCATGCGAGGAGCTGAAAAGCGAGATCGCAGCGAAAATTGATGCCAAAGGCGCATCGGGTTATACGCTGGAAATTGTCGACAAAGGTACGGCCACTGACGGTGAAATCGTCGGTTCCTGCGAAGGTGGCACGAAGCAAATCGTCTACAGGAAGGGCTGATACTTTCTGGAACGTCAAAGCCGACGCAAGCGTCGGCTTTTTTATGCGCCTGACTCAGTCTTTCATGGCTTGGGCCAGCAACTCATACGAGTGCAGACGATCAGCGTGTTCATACAAATCGCTGGTGAAGATCAATTCATCGGCTTGGGTCTGCTCAATCAGCACTTCGAGCTTGGCCCTGATTTTCTGTGGACCACCGACCATGGCCAGGCCCAGGAAATCGCCAACCGCTTCTTTCTCATGGGGCAACCAGAGACCGTTCATGGTTTCCACCGGTGGGCGCTGCACCAGGCTCTGGCCGCGCATCAGGGCCAGGATTCGCTGATACACCGAGGTCGCCAGGTAATCGGCCTGCTCGTCCGTGTCGGCTGCCACCAAAGGCACGCCGAGCATCACGTAAGGCTTGTCGAGCACCGCCGACGGCTTGAAGTGATTGCGATAAATACGGATCGCTTCATGCATGTAGCGCGGTGCGAAATGGGAAGCGAAGGCGTAGGGCAAGCCGCGCTCGCCGGCCAGTTGCGCACTGAACAGGCTTGAGCCCAGCAGCCAGACCGGCACGTTGGTCCCGGTGCCGGGCATGGCGATAATGCGTTGATCAGGGGTGCGTGGGCCGAGGTAACGCATCAGTTCGGCCACGTCTTCAGGGAAATCGTCCGCGCTACCGGAGCGCTCGCGACGCAACGCTCGGGCAGTCATCTGATCGGAACCGGGCGCGCGCCCCAACCCAAGATCAATACGGCCTGGATAGAGGCTTTCGAGGGTGCCGAACTGTTCGGCGATGATCAACGGTGCGTGATTGGGCAGCATCACGCCGCCGGAGCCAACGCGAATGGTCGAAGTGCCCCCCGCCAGATAGCCCAGCAGTACCGCCGTCGCGGAGCTGGCGATGCCATCCATGTTGTGGTGCTCGGCTACCCAGAAGCGGGTATAGCCGTATTTTTCCACGTGCTGCGCCAGGTCCAGCGAGTTGCGCAAGGACTGGGCAGCGTTGCCATCAGCACGCACAGGCACGAGGTCGAGGGTCGAGAATTTCACTTCGGACAGCTGTTTCATGGGCCGGCATCTCCAACGGCATGAGGGGCTTTTCCTACGGGCAAAAGCCTGCCGTTTCTATAGGTGTGTTTCATGCAATGTGGGCATATACCCGAGTTTCAATAGCTACCACGAAATTTCCTACTAAATCGGTCGGCTAATCGACAGGATGAACTTTATCCGGCGGTCTATCCTCACAACCCTGACAACGAAAAACACCCAGGCGCGAACCTCGCGCCGGATATTGAGGAGGCAGACATGGCTATCATCAAGAAAGCATCAGCTCATTGGGAAGGTGACCTGAAAACCGGTATCGGCTCCATCTCCACGGAAACCGGCGTGTTGCGCGAAGCACCCTATGGCTTCAAGGCGCGCTTCGAAGGCGGCAAGGGCACCAACCCGGAAGAACTGATCGGCGCGGCCCATGCGGGCTGCTTTTCCATGGCGTTTTCGATGATCCTTGGCGATGCAGGGCTTAAAGCCGAGAGTATCGATACCAACGCGGACGTAACCCTGGATCAGGTCGAGGGCGGCTTTGCCATCACCGCAGTGAAGCTGACGCTTAAAGCGAAAATCCCTGGCGCCAGCCAAGCGCAATTCGAAGAGCTGAGCAACAAGGCCAAGGAAGGTTGCCCGGTTTCCAAAGTGCTGAACGCCAAGATTACCCTGGATGCGACGCTGGTGAGCTGATGCGATACCCATCACAGCCTTCAGCTGCGGCTGAAGGTTGTGATCTGTTTACCCTGCAGCAATTGTGGTCGAATGCACACCTGCAGTTTCAGCGCACAGGCAGTGCGCGCTGCCATGAGGAATTCGAGCATGAAAAGACTTGCCCTGGCGGTCATCAGTTGCGCGTTGGCCACATCGGCCCTCGCGGCGCCCAAACCCTGCGAAGAGTTGAAAGCGGAAATCGAAACGAAGATCCAGGCCAATAACGTTCCGTCCTACACATTGGAAATCGTGACCAATGATGAAGTGCATGACGAAAATATGGTCGTGGGCAGTTGCGAAAACGGCACCAAAAAAATCATCTACCAGAAGAACGACAGCTAAACAGTCCTACGGAACGCAATTGACCTGCCGTTCTTCGGCCACGATTTCACGCTTGGCGTTATAGAGTCGAGCGCTGGGGGTAAACGCCAGATTGCGACCCTCCAGGCGATAACGTTGACCCGCCTCGAAATGGTCGTAACGCACGAGCATGTAGCACAACCGCTCCTGCGGCTCGGCTTGCATACCCATCCCACCACCGCCAGGCACCTCAAAGTCGAAACGCACTTTCAGTTCATGGCTGCCCGGAGACACCTGAAAGAACCGTCCATCCTGCAGTCGTTGGCCATCCAGGCTTTCAGCCATCAGCATCTTGCCGCCCGGCATGGGCGTGGCGAAATCGATCCAGGCCATGTTCGGATCAACCTTGGGCGGCGGGCTGGTTGCACAGCCGCTCATGGAGACAAAAGCCAATAGCAATATAGGTAGGCGCATGGTGGAGATTTCCTGAGGTCAGATCCTGAGCATAGCGCCGATCAGCTTTGCTGACAGCCTGCTGGCGTGCCTTGGCCCACGACTTTTCGCTGTTGATCATAGAGCTTGGCCCATGGCCGGAAACCGATGTTGCCGGCCTGCAACTGGTAACGCTGGCCGGCATTGAAATCCTTGAATGTCACGTTCAACCGGCAATCGCGCCACAGCGGCTCGGCATTCGGGCCGATGTTGCCGGGCTCGACAGCAAATTGATAACGCACGGTCAGCTCATGGCTGCCGGGCTGCACTTGGAAATAACGTCGGTCGATGGAAGTCTTGTCATCGACTTCCAGCGCCTGCAACGCCGTGTCCTGATGGCTTCCCAGGTCGATCCATGCTTGCGACGGATCGGGATCAGGCAAACCGGCGCAACCGGTTAGCAGCAACAAGCCACTCGTCAGCATCAACACGCGCATAGCGAAGCTCCAGGCAGGCGGGATAGTCTTGTGGGCAGACTTTCCCGGGGTGATACCAATTGATCAGGCCGCATCCAAGCCATCGGTTACTCGACCGTGTTTTCCGGATTTTGTTTCCAGGCCTCCTGCTTTTGTTACTCAACGGTTGTGCAAGCGTTGGCTATTACGGCCAACTCGCCAGCGGACAACTGCGACTGCTACAGGCCCGCGAGCCGATCGACCAGGTGATTGCCGACCCCGCCCGCGATCCCACATTGCGGGCTCATCTGGCCCAGGCGCGCGCGGCACGAACGTTTGCCAGTGCGCACCTGCACCTGCCGGACAACAACAGCTACCGTCTGTATGCGGACATTGGCCGGCCGTTCGTAGTCTGGAACGTCTTCGCCACGCCAGAATTTTCCCTGGCACCGCAAAACCACTGCTTTCCCATCGCCGGTTGCGTGGCTTATCGCGGCTACTACAACCAGGGCGCCGCCCGTGGCGAGGCGGCGCTGCAACGCTTGCAGGGCATGGATGTGGCGATTGGCGGCGTAGAGGCTTACTCGACGCTGGGCTGGTTCAACGACCCGATCCTGAGTTCGATGATGCATTGGGGCGACGAACGCCTGGCGACGCTGATCTTTCACGAGCTGGCGCACCAGCGCTTCTATGTAAAGGACGACACCGAATTCAACGAGTCCTTCGCCACCTTCGTCGAACAGCAAGGCACCCGGCAATGGCGCGCCAGCCGCGGGCTGGCGCCGGACAATGGCAAACGAATGCGCCAGCGCGATGAATTCATCCAGTTGATCCTCGACACGCGCCAGCGATTGGAACAGCTCTACACCCAACCCTTGCCGGCCGAACAGATGCGCCAGCGCAAGGCTCAGGAGTTCGAGCGCCTGCGCGCTGATTATCAGCAACTGCGCGACACCCGGTGGGCAGGCGACAAACGCTACGACGCCTGGATCTACGCGCCACTGAACAATGCGCGGCTATTGCCGTTCGGGCTATATGACCAGTGGGTGCCGGCGTTTGTGGCGTTGTTCCAGCAGAAGGACGGCGATTGGCTTGCGTTTTATGCCGCAGTGGAAAAGCTCGGCAGTTTGCCGATTGATGAGCGCAAAGCGGCACTGAAGGCGCTGGCAGGATTGAAGACTTCCGGTGATTGAACGGGCCTCATCGCGAGCAAGCTTTGCTCCCACAGGTCGGTACTCGGAGTTTTGCTCCCACAGAGCAGTACCCTGAGTTTTACTCCTACAGGGCCGTGCCCTGAGTTTTGCTCCCACAGGGCAGTGCTCTGAGTTTTGCTCCCACAGAGCAGTACCCTGAGTTTTACTCCCACAGAGCAGTGCTCTGAGTTTTGCTCCCACAGGGCAGTGCTCTGAGTTTTGCTCCCACAGGGCAGTACTCTGAGTTTTACTCCCACAGGGCAGTACTCTGAGTTTTACTCCCACAGGGCAGTACTCTGAGTTTTACTCCCACAGGGCAGTACTCTGAGTTTTACTCCCACAGAGCAGTACCCTGAGTTTTGCTCCCACAGGGCAGTGCTCTGAGTTTTGCTCCCACAGGGCAGTGCTCGGAATGAAGTGCTAAGGGTGTCATCTGTGGGAGCAAGGCTTGCCCGCGATGACGTTCGCCCAGACATATCCTGCTCCAACATTCCAAGTCAGATCCGTTGCCGCTGTCCTAGCCTTGAGACAAAGGACAGATCAAGGAGGATCACTGATGACAACACTGCCCCACTCCAATCAGTTGCGTTTCGGGCGTTATTCGCAGTCTGGGCAAATTTATTTGCTGACGGCGATTACGCGGGATCGCGAGCCGGCTTTTGGCCGCTTCGAGACGGGACGCTTGGTGGTTGATGCCTTTCGCAAGGCCCAGCAAGAGCAATTTGCCCATTCGTTGGCCTGGGTGGTGATGCCGGACCATTTTCATTGGCTGATCGAGTTGCAGGGAATCGGACTTTCAAAACTGATGGCGCGAACGAAGTCTCGGACCACGGTCACCTTCAATCGATTGATGCAGCGGCAAGGATCGCTTTGGCAGGAGGGATTCCATGACCGAGCCATTCGCAAGGAGGAAGATTTGCAAGCAGTTGCACGGTATATCGTGGCGAATCCGCTGCGGGCAGGTCTAGTTGAGAAAATTGGGGACTATTCATTGTGGGATGCCGTATGGGTATGAGTCGGTTCAGGCTGTGTCCATGAGGGCCTCATCGCGAGCAAGCTTTGCTCCCACAGAGCAGTACTCACACACACTTTTGCTCCCACAGAGCAGTACCCTGAGTTTTGCTCCCTCAGGGCAGTACTCTGAGTTTTACTCCCACAGAGCAGTACTCTGAGTTTTACTCCCACAGAGCAGTACTCTGAGTTTTACTCCCACAGAGCAGTACTCTGAGTTTTACTCCCACAGGGCAGTGCTCGGAATGAAGTACTGAGGTTGTCATCTGTGGGAGCAAGGCTTGCCCGCGATAGCAATATGGCTAACCCCGCAAAAACGCCCGATGCAACTCATCCAGCGTCTGAAAGTGATACGCCGGGCCCTCGGCATTCAGCTCCTCATAACTGCCAAACCCATACCCCACCGCCGCCGCATCCAGCCCATTGCGACGAGCCCCAATCAAATCGTGTTTGCGGTCGCCAATCATCAAGGTATTCGCCGGGTCGAGCCCCTCTTCAGCCATCAGGTGAGCAATCAACTCGACTTTGTCGGTGCGCGTACCGTCCAGCTCACTGCCATAGATCACTTTGAAGTGCCGGGCGAAGTCGAAGTGGCGGGCGATTTCCCGGGCGAAGACCCAAGGTTTGGAGGTGGCGATGTACAGTTGCCGACCTTGGCCACCCAAGGTTTCCAACAGAGGTATCACGCCGTCGAAGACGCGGTTTTCATACAACCCGGTGACTTTGAAGCGCTCGCGATAAAAATTCACCGCGTCCCAGGCTTTCGCTTCATCGAAATCATAAAACTGCATGAAGGCCTGCAACAGCGGCGGGCCGATGAAGTGTTCGAGGCGAGTGAGGTCGGGTTCGTCGATGCCTAATTGGCTCAAGGCGAACTGGATCGAACGGGTAATGCCCTCGCGGGGGTCGGTGAGGGTGCCGTCGAGGTCGAAGAGTACGGTCTGGTAGTGCATGGCAGTTCCTGGGTGATCATGAAGTTCACTCAACAGGTTTGAATGAAACTGTGGCGAGGGGATTTATCCCCGCTGGGCTGCGCAGCAGCCCCCAAAAAACTGAATGTAACAAACTTGGCACACTGCGGTGGCAGGGTTTGGGGCTGCTACGCAGCCCAGCGGGGATAAATCCCCTCGCCACAATGGTTCATTCGACATCTTAGGTGGGCGATTCAGAGCTGGTCGTAGCCTTCGGCCAGATGCAGGTCCTTAAGCTTCACGTAGTTCGCCGCACTGTAGGTGAAAAAGGCCCGTTCCTTGTCGGTCAGTGGCCGGGCCTGTTTCACCGGGTTGCCCACATACAAGAAGCCGCTCTCCAGGCGTTTGCCCGGCGGTACGAGGCTGCCGGCGCCGATGATCACATCATCTGCGACCACCGCGCCGTCCATGACGATACTGCCCATGCCGATCAGGACGCGGCTGCCCACGGAGCAGCCATGGAGCATGACCTTGTGGGCGATGGTCACGTCGTCGCCGATCAGCAGCGGGAAGCCATCGGGATTGAAGGGGCCGGCGTGGGTGATGTGCAGCACGCAGCCATCCTGGACGCTGGTGCGGGCGCCGATACGGATGCGGTGCATGTCGCCGCGTATGACCGTCAGCGGCCAGACGGAGCTGTCTTCGCCAATTTCAACGTCGCCGATCACCACCGCGGTGCTGTCGACAAAAACGCCGCGGGCAAGCCGTGGGCGGTGATTCTGGTACGTGCGAAGGGTCACGATAGGCTCTCTCTTATCCGGTGATAGGCGCTGCTAGCTGCGGTGAACGTCGATTGTAATTAAGATGGGCCCATGTTTCTTCCAGCCAAGGTGTCAACCGTGAGCGTGAACAACCCCCTTTTGCAACCCTACGACCTGCCGCCGTTCTCGACGATCCGTGCCGAGCACGTGCAACCGGCCATCGAGCAGATCCTGGCTGACAACCGTGCCGCCATTGCTGAAATCCTCAAGACCCAAGGCCAGCAGCCTACCTGGGCCGGCCTGGTGCTGGCGATGGACGAACTCAATGATCGCCTGGGCGCCGCCTGGAGCCCGGTGAGCCATTTGAACGCCGTGCGCAACAGCCCCGAACTGCGGGAAGCCTACGAGGCCTGCCTGCCGGCGCTGAGTGCTTACTCCACCGAGCTGGGCCAGAACCGCGAGCTGTTCCAGGCCTTCGAAGCCCTGGCGAACAGCCCCGAGGCCGCCGGTTTCGACGTGGCGCAGAAAACCATCCTGGAACATTCCCTGCGGGACTTCCGTCTGTCGGGTATCGATCTGCCGCCCGAGCAGCAGAAGCGCTATGCCGAAGTGCAAAGCAAACTGTCGGAACTGGGCAGCCGCTTCTCCAACCAATTGCTGGACGCGACCCAGGCCTGGACCAAACACATCACCGATGAAGCCGCCCTCGCCGGCCTGACCGACTCGGCCAAGGCGCAAATGGCCGCTGCCGCCCATGCCAAAGAACTGGACGGTTGGCTGATCAACCTGGAATTCCCCAGCTATTACGCAGTGATGACCTACGCCGAAGACCGCGCCCTGCGTGAAGAAATCTACGCTGCCTACTGCACCCGCGCGTCAGACCAGGGCCCCAACGCCGGTCAGAACGATAACACCCCGGTGATGGAACAGATCCTCGACCTGCGCCAGGAACTGGCCCAATTGCTGGGTTTCGCCAACTTCGCAGAACTGAGCCTGGCGACCAAAATGGCTGAGTCCAGCGATCAGGTGCTCAGCTTCCTGCGCGACCTGGCCAAGCGCAGCAAACCATTTGCCGCCCTGGACCTGGAACAGCTGAAGGCGTTCGCCGCCGAACAGGGCTGCCCGGACCTGCAAAGCTGGGACAGCGGTTTCTACGGTGAAAAACTGCGCCAGCAGCGTTACAGCGTCGCCCAGGAAGCCCTGCGCGCCTACTTCCCGATCGATAAGGTCTTGAGCGGTCTGTTCGCCATCGTGCAACGCCTCTATGGCATAGAGATTGCCGAGCTGAAAGGTTTCGACACCTGGCACCCGGACGTGCGCCTGTTCGAAATCAAGGAAAACGGCCAGCACGTCGGCCGTTTCTTCTTCGACCTCTACGCCCGCGCCAACAAACGCGGCGGTGCCTGGATGGACGGCGCTCGTGACCGTCGCCGCACCTTCGAGGGCGTGCTGCAAAGCCCGGTCGCCAACCTGGTGTGCAACTTCACCCCGGCCGACAGCGGCAAACCGGCACTGCTGACCCACGACGAAGTCACCACCCTGTTCCACGAGTTCGGCCATGGCCTGCACCACCTGCTGACCCGCGTCGAACATGCCGGGGTGTCCGGCATCAACGGCGTGGCCTGGGATGCCGTGGAGCTGCCGAGCCAGTTCATGGAAAACTGGTGCTGGGAACCCGAAGGCCTGGCGCTGATTTCCGGCCACTACGAAACCGGTGAACCGCTGCCCCAGGACCTGCTGGAAAAAATGCTCGCGGCGAAAAACTTCCAGTCAGGCCTGATGATGGTCCGCCAGTTGGAGTTCTCGCTGTTCGACTTCGAGCTGCACGCCACCCACGGCGATGGCCGCAGCGTGCTGCAAGTGCTCGAAGGCGTGCGCGACGAAGTCTCGGTGATGCGTCCGCCGGCCTACAACCGCTTCCCCAACAGCTTTGCCCACATCTTCGCCGGCGGTTATGCGGCGGGTTACTACAGCTATAAGTGGGCGGAAGTGTTGTCGGCCGATGCGTTCTCCAAGTTCGAAGAGGACGGCGTACTCAACGCCGATACCGGTCGCGCCTTCCGTGAAGCGATCCTGGCCCGCGGCGGTTCTCAGGAACCGATGGTGCTGTTCGTCGACTTCCGTGGCCGTGAGCCATCGATTGACGCACTCTTGCGCCATAGCGGTCTGACCGAGGACGCAGCAGCATGAGCAAGGGGCCTGTGATTACCAAAAGACGCTTTATCGCCGGGGCAGTCTGCCCAGCGTGCAGCGAACCGGACAAGTTGATGATGTGGAACGAAGACGGCGTGCCGCACCGTGAATGCGTGGCCTGCGGTTATTCCGACACGCTCAACGAGCAAGGCCTGTCGGTGCCCAAGGAATTGGGCACCCGAGTCAACACCGCGGCGCTCAAAGTGCCGGACGCCAAGGTTCAGGCGGTGCAATTTTTCCCCAATCCCAAGTTGAAGAAAAAAACCGACTGAAACCTTCGGCATCACCTTCCGGGCCGCCCGGCCCGGAAGCGATACATATATACCACCAGGCTTTATCCCTTCCCGCCCAGACTGTTCAGCAAGTCCAGACTGACAGGAAGGCTGCCATGCCCGACGATGACAACCCGCTGGTGCAGGCCTACGACCTGCCCCCTTTTTCGCTGATCAAAGCCGAACATTTTTCACCGGCCCTCGACCGGATCCTTGCTCAAAGCCGGGATCAGGTAACCGAGATCATCAAGACCCAGACAGCTTTCCCCACCTGGGACGACCTGGTGCTGGCCATGGACGAAATCCATGCACGATTGAAAGGCTTCCGCTACGTACTGGAGCGTTTGACCTTGACCAGGACGGGAGACGGCTGGACACAGGCTTGGCGCGACTGCAGCGAACGGTTGTACGAGTACCAGAGGTCGTTGAAGCAAAATCCAGAACTGTTTCAACTCTTCCAGCAATTGGCGAACAGCCAGATAGCCAGGCATTTCACATCGGCGAGAAAACGAACGCTGGATAAGATCCTCCGACAGTTTCGCCAGAACGGATTGGCACACACCTCACAGGCAGACTTGAAAGACCTGACGCTACGCATCCAAGGCGCCCGGAGCTTGTTCCTGGAGCACTTGCACGAAGCCAATAAAGCCTGGAGCAAAACGTTTGACGACGAGGCTCAGTTGAGCGGCCTACCGCCGTCTTTCAAACAACGCATGGCCGACCAGGCGCGTGAGGCTGGGCGCAAAGGCTGGTTGCTGACGCTCAATGAGGAATCGTTTCGTATCGTCACCCGTTACGCTGACAATCACCTTTTGCGCAAGCAAATCTATGTCGCCTTCAGCACGCGCGCATCGGATCAAGGGCCGCATGCCGGGGTGTTCGACAACGGCGACGTACTCTCGCAGTTGCTCAGAGATCGTCATCAGTACGCCACCTTACTGGGCTATTCGAATTACGCCCAAATGGCGATCGAGCCGGAGCAAGCCGAGTCGCCCGAGCAGGTCCTGTCGTTCTTGCAAGGGCGGCTCGCACAGCAGCACAGCGTGTTTATCCGGGACACCGAGCAACTGCAGGCATTTGCCACGACACAAGGTTTCAACAGGCTTGAGCCTTGGAACCTTCAATACCTGGCAGAAAAGCTCCGTCGGCAGACAGCAGGCATTTCAGAGCAAACAGTCAGCGCCTGGTTTGCGCTGGAGTCCACTTTTTCACAGCTGCGGCTGATCGCCAGGGACCTGTTCGGCGTGATCATCGCTGAACGTCGGGATGTGGCTACCTGGCATCCGGACGTGCGTCTTTTTGAAGTCCGTGAGCGGGACGAAATCATTGGCTACATCTACTTCGACCCGTTTGAAGTGGCGAACCAGGACGGGTTCCCCAATACCACGACCCTGCGCAACCGTCGCCTCACGGCCGAGGGCCGCCCCCGCCACCCCATCGCCGTCTTGCATGGCTGGTTGCCGCGTAGCTCAAGTGCAGACCCCGTATTGCTGGATCATCGGCAGCTACGAATCCTCTTTCATGAATTCGGCCATTGCCTGCACCACGTATTGACCCGGGCAGACTATCGCGGGGTTTCAGGTATCTCGGAGCTTTCCCGGGATACGGCCGAATTTGCCGGAGTATTGTTCGAGAAATGGTGCTTCTCCAAACAGTGCCTGATCCGTATATCAAAGCATCATCAAACCGGGGCACCCTTACCGGACAAAATCGCCGATCAGTTGCTGGTTTACCTCAATACGCAAACCAGTTGGGGCACCGCCGCTTTCTTGCGCGATGCGTTATTCGACATGGAGTTGCACCACAGCCACGGCGACGGACGCACAGCCCAACAAGTATTCGATCAAATCAGCGGACAAGTAGGGCACCTGCCGGTGTTCGCGAACGAACGTTGGCCCAATGGCCTGGACTACATCGTCACGGGCTACGCAGCCGGGATCTACGCCTATGCCTGGTCAAGGGAGTCGGCCAATACCGTCTTCCAGACATTCAAACGCGATGGACTGTTCAACGCGGCAACGGGCCGGGCATTGCGCGAAACGATCTTCGCGCCGGGGGATTCACGACCGTTGTCCGAATCCATAGTCGCCTTCGAGCACGCAACCGATCATCGCCCGGGGACATCCACCTGAGGGTCGAGATGATGCGCTGTGGTGGTTGAGTTGATCCAACTGTTCAGGGAGCAAAGAGCAAAAACGCTGGTGCTGCAATCGCCGTTGGCCAGCGCAATGCGGAGCTTCTCAATATCAGCCCGGATCATGTAACGAATCCCGTCCTTGAAGTGCGGGTTGTTGCCAAAGCCGCCTTCCGTCATTTCGTTCAAGGCCTCCTCTTTGCTCCAGCCCTGTACGACCACTCTGTACATGGCTGCCACCAACCCGGTGCGGTCCGAGCCATGCTTGCAGTGCATCAGCACCGGGCCATCGGCTTCGGCGACCTGAATGGCGCGCAAGGCGGCGAGGATATCGCTGTCGTCCACATGGTTGGTGCGATAAGGCAACTGCACTTGCTTGACGCCGGGTGTGGATAACCAATTGGCATCCGACTCCGGCAGAAAGGTGATGACCGTGCCGATGTTGAGTCTCGTCAGCAGAGGCAAAGCCTCAGCGTCCGGCAAGGCGCTGCGGTAAAGCGCGGGAGACATTTGATAAAGGTTGTAGCGCTTTTCTACCGGCCGGGCCCATTCGGAAGACCCCGCCTCGACCAAATCGGCCGCCAGGGCCTGGGACTCGGCAAATACCAGGCACAAGGACAGAAGAAGCAGCGAGCGGTAATAGCGTTTGAACATGCGCGGACGACCGAAACGAAGAAGAACGAGACCGCCAGTTTCGGCACGAGCCGGTTAAAGGCCTGTGAGCAAGACGTCAACACAACGTGAACAAGACCCATAGCGGTGGGCTGCTGAACGGCGCTGGTCTAATTCAACTCCAGCGAATACTGTATGCACATACAGCAACGGAGCATTCCAATGTCCATCTCTCTTCCGCCCCGTGGCCGTGGCACCGCCACCAACCCGCACAACCGCTTCGCCCCGAGTCGCTCGGTGGTCGAAGATGATGGCTGGTATCAGGAAGTACCGCCGACCCAAGGCACCGAAGTGCGGATCGAAACGGCCAAGACCATCATCACCCGCAACACCTCGCCGGATCTGCCTTTCGACCGCTCCATCAATCCTTACCGAGGCTGTGAACATGGCTGTATCTACTGCTATGCGCGGCCCAGCCATGCTTACTGGGACATGTCGCCCGGGCTGGATTTCGAAACCAGACTGATCGCCAAGACCAATGCCGCCGATGTGCTGGAGGAGCAGCTGTCCAGGCGCGGTTATCAATGCGCGCCGATCAATCTGGGTTCCAATACCGACCCTTACCAGCCCATCGAGCGCGAACATCGCATTACTCGCCGGATTCTCGAAGTGCTGCTGCGCTACCGTCATCCGGTGACCATCGTCACCAAAGGCTCGCTGATTCTGCGCGACCTGGACCTGCTGACCGAGCTGGCGCAACAGCGCCTGGTCAAGGTCATGATCAGCCTCACCACCCTGGACGATGAACTCAAGCGCATCCTCGAACCGCGCGCGGCGGCGCCCAAGGCGCGGTTGCGGGCGATCAAGGTCATGCGCGAGGCGGGCATTCCCGTGGGGGTGCTGTGTTCGCCGATGATCCCGATGATCAACGACAGCGAGATCGAAAACCTGCTGGCCGAGGCCCATGCCGCCGGTGCGCAGAGTGCCTCATACATCATGTTGCGCCTGCCATTGGAGGTCGCGCCGCTGTTCGAAGAATGGTTACAAGCGCACTACCCGCAACGCGCCGCTCATGTGCTGAGCCTGGTTCGCCAGAGCCGTGGCGGCGAACTGTATGACAGCCGCTTCGGTTCTCGGATGCGTGGCGAAGGCCCGTTCGCCGACCTGCTGGCCCAGCGTTTCGCCAAGGCGCTCAAGCGTCTGGGGCTAGAGCGTCGGGAAGGCTACAATCTCGATTGCAATGCCTTTTGTCCGCCGGGCCGACAGATGTCTTTGATTTGATTAAAGTTGAACGTGGGGCATGGGCTGGCATGACCGGCACTTGCGCTCCCGGTCACACCTGTAATCGTTGTTCTAGAGCCTTTGATTCAGTTTGAGTTAAGTTTCGGCCGCTACCTTGTTCATCGAGTGACTGACAGGTCGAACACCTCGACCTGGATGTTTTTTAACCAGCCACTGGCGCTATAGAGGATGAATCATGAGTGACAAGGATAAACAGCCGTTGGCTGCGTCGGCTTCAGCCCAACCCGCGGCGGAAACCGCCGATGCAGCGCTGCAGCATATTGTTGACGGCTTTTTGCATTTCCATCACGAAATCTTTCCGCAGCAGGAAGAACTCTTCAAGAAACTCGCCACCGCGCAAGCGCCCAGGGCGATGTTCATCACCTGCGCCGATTCGCGCATCGTGCCCGAGCTGATTACCCATAGCTCCCCGGGCGACCTGTTCGTGACCCGCAACGTCGGCAACGTCGTTCCGCCATACGGGCAGATGAACGGCGGCGTCTCTACCGCCATCGAATACGCCGTGCTGGCCCTCGGAGTGCAGCACATCATCGTCTGTGGTCACTCCGACTGCGGCGCCATGCGTGCAGTGTTGAATCCCGACACCCTGGAAAAAATGCCCACGGTCAAAGCCTGGTTGCGCCACGCCGAAGTGGCCAAGACCATGGTCCATGACAACTGCCCGTGCGGCGACGAAAAACAAATCATGCCTATCCTCACCGAAGAGAACGTGATCGCGCAGTTGCAGCATTTGCGAACACATCCCTCGGTCGCTTCTCGCATGGCCAACGGCCAGTTGTTCATCCATGGCTGGGTGTACAACATCGAGACCAGCGAGATCAAAGCCTACGACGCGGACCAGGGCTGTTTCCTGCCGCTCGATGGCAGCCATCCGATACCGGTGGCGACGCCTAAAGCGCGCTTCTAACCACTCCTAAACATCCTTGCGTGGTCCAAGCCCAGCCTGCCATTTGAGCGGTCGGGCCTTGCCATGCCTGAAGAAAACTTCGGGAGAGTCGCCATGCGTGCTGCTCAATTAAAAGCTGTTCTGCCACGGGAGCTGTTGGCTTCCGTGGTGGTGTTTCTGGTGGCGCTGCCCTTGTGCATGGGCATTGCCATCGCGTCCGGCCTGCCACCGGCCAAAGGGCTGATCACCGGCATCATCGGTGGTCTGGTTGTGGGTTTTCTGGCCGGGTCCAAGTTGCAAGTCAGCGGCCCGGCCGCCGGGTTGGCGGTACTGGTCTTCGAACTGGTGCGCCAGCACGGCGTCGCGATGCTCGGGCCGATCCTGCTGCTGGCCGGTCTTCTACAGTTGCTGGCCGGGCGCTTTCGCCTGGGTTGCTGGTTCCGGGTGACCGCGCCTGCGGTGGTCTACGGGATGCTGGCGGGTATCGGTGTGCTGATCGTGTTGTCCCAGGTCCATGTGATGCTCGACGCGGTGCCTAAGCCGTCAGGGCTGGATAATCTGGCGGCGTTTCCTGCGGCAGTGGCTCAGGCGTTGCCGTCCTTCGGCTGGCAGGCTGGTCTGCTCGGTTTGTCGACGATTGCGGTGATGTGGCTGTGGGAAAAGTTTCGCCCTCACAGCTTGCGCTTTGTTCCCGGTGCCCTGCTCGGCGTGGGTCTGGCGACCATTGCCAGCCTGCTGTTGGCCTTACAGGTCAAACGTGTGGAAGTCCCGGAGAACCTTGCCGAAGCCATCGATTGGCTGCGCCCGGCCGACCTGCTGAACCTGGCCGACCCCACGTTGCTGATCGCTGCGTTCGCTGTCGCTTTCATCGCCAGCGCCGAAACGCTGCTGTCGGCCGCTGCCGTGGACCGCATGCACAGCGGCGAACGCGCGGATTTCGATCGGGAACTGTCCGCCCAGGGCATCGGTAATATGCTCTGCGGTCTGCTCGGCGCCCTGCCGATGACCGGCGTGATCGTGCGCAGTTCGGCCAATGTCCAGGCCGGGGCGACCACGCGGATGTCGACGATTTTCCATGGCCTGTGGCTGTTACTCTTTGTGCTGTTGCTGTCCAGCGTGCTCCAGAGCATTCCAGTGGCGAGCCTGGCGGGCGTGTTGGTGTACACCGGTTTCAAACTGGTGGATCTCAAGGCGTTTCGCGGGCTGGGACGTTATGGCCGGATGCCGATGTTCACCTATGCCGCGACGGCGCTGGCGATCATCTTCACCGACCTGCTGACCGGCGTGCTGATCGGTTTCGGCCTGACCCTGGCGAAACTGGCCTGGAAAGCCTCGCGACTGAAAATCAGCCTGATCGACCTGCCCCGGGACGGTGAAATGGAGCTGCGCTTGGTGGGGGCGGCAACCTTCCTGAAGGTGCCGGCACTGACCCAGGTGCTGGGCACCATTCCCCCAGGCGCGACGGTGCATGTGCCGCTCAATAACCTGAGTTACATCGACCATTCGTGTCTGGAGTTGCTGGAAGAATGGGGCCGGGCGAATGCCAGCAAGGGCTCGAAGCTGTTGATCGAATCCCGCGGGCTCAAGCGCAGGCTGGAAGGGCGCTTGCGCACCACGGTAGGGGTTGGCGCAGCGGCTTCCTGACATCTCAAGCCCGCTCCCACAGGGGTTGGGTGTAGGGCAGGTGATTGATGAACGCCACAGATCCAATGTGGGAGCGGACTTGCTCGCGAAAGCGGTGGATCAGTTAGCTAAATGCTGTCTGACACTGCGCTTTCGCGAGCAAGCCCGCTCCCACAGGGGTTGGGTGTAGGGCAAGTGATTGATGAACGCCACAGATCCAATGTGGGAGCGCGAAGGCGGTGGATCAGTTGGCTAAATGCTGCCTGACACTGCGCTTTCGCGAGCAAGCCCGCTCCCACAGGGGTTACAGGTTTTCCTGATGGATCAAGCCGCCGGCTGATCCAGCTCCAGCCCCACTCCCAACTGCCGCGACAGGCACGGCCAGCGCTTCCAGGCAGCGCCGGTGTCCGGGTTGCTGAGTTTTTCCCGGTAAGACTCCACCGACTCCAGCGCAAAGCTGTCTTCGTCGAGCATTTCATCTACCGCATGATGCACGGCTTCATCGAGCTGATTGGCAAAGGGTTCGCCGATCAAATGGTGAGCGATCAGGTTGGCCACCGTCATATCCAACGGAATCAAGGGCTGGCCGAAGTGCTTGATGTACAGGTCGTTGACCTCCTCCACCAGCCGATGGGCTAGGTAGGCTTCATCCAGCAGGCTGTCCAGGCCAACGTGACCCTCCATGACCTTGGGTGGCTGGAGGAAAAACTGCTCGGCGATTTTCAGCACCGGCTTGATCTGCGATTCGATGCCGGCTTCGCGGGCCACCTCGTTGGCTGCGTCCAGCAGGTCGGGCACTTGCTCGATATACGCGCTGACAAAACGGGTCATCACGCCCTTGGCGTCGATGTCCGGCAGTTGGATCGCGGCGTGCAGGCTCGGCAGCTGAGCTTCCAGCTGACGCGTCAGTTGGCCGGTCTCGGCCTCATGTTGTTGGGCTTTTTGGATCTGCTCGCGCAATGCGGCGGTGTTCATGACAACTCCAGGATACAAGGCAATGAAATAAGGAAGACATAACTTAGCTGGCGCAAAAACACTCCTAAGACCTATTTTTCATAACTGGCTCGTCCTTGATACGTCACCGTTATATCGGTTTGCCATCACTCAGGTTCGCATCCTTCTCCATTCGTGGGCTCTAGCGCAAGCCCTGCCTGTTTCAAACGATTTACGCCATCGCGTTGCGAGGTTGCAGTCGCTGTCTATACTCGGTTTGGAATGGAGTTAGCTGATGACACCCGATTGCATGTGCAGCAAGGCGCGGCGAGTCAAGTTGGTAGTCTGAAGTAGCCGATCCCTTGCCGCTGGCGTTACGCCGACGGGATAACAAGAACGATAAGGGGAACCCGCAATGACGCGACATCCACACGTATGGATGGGCCTCCTGTTGTGGTCGATTTTCAGTCAGGCGCAAGCAGCCTGGACTGTGAATATGGCGCCTGGAGCGACACAGATCAGCAATGCAGTGTTCGACCTGCACATGACCATCTTCTGGATCTGTGTAGTGATCGGCATCATCGTCTTCGGCGCCATGTTCTGGTCGATGATAATGCACCGCCGCTCAACCGGCCAAAATGCGGCCAATTTCCACGAAAACACCCGCGTCGAAATCCTCTGGACCATCGTGCCCTTCCTGATCCTGGTTGCAATGGCGGTTCCCGCCACCGCGACGCTGATCAAGATGTACGACTCCAGCGAGTCGGACATCGATATCCAGGTCACCGGCTATCAGTGGAAGTGGCACTACAAGTACCTGGGGCAGGACGTCGAGTTCTTCAGCAACCTGGCCACCCCCGCCGAACAAATCAATAACCAGAGCGCCAAGGGCGAACATTACCTGTTGGAAGTCGACAAGCCGCTGGTGCTGCCGGTCGATGCCAAGGTGCGCTTTCTGGTGACCTCCGCCGACGTGATCCACTCCTGGTGGGTGCCGGCGTTTGCGGTCAAGCGCGATGCGATTCCAGGCTTCGTCAACGAAGCCTGGACCCGCGTCGACAAGCCCGGCCTGTATCGCGGCCAGTGCGCCGAACTGTGCGGCAAGGACCACGGGTTCATGCCCATCGTGGTCGAGGTCAAGAGCAAGCCCGACTATGAAGCATGGCTGGCCGAGCGCAAGGCCGAAGCGGCGCAGCTCAAAGAGCTGACCAGCAAGGAATGGACCCTGCAAGAGCTTATCGAGCGTGGCGACAAGGTCTATCACACCACCTGCGTGGCCTGTCACCAGGCCGAAGGCCAGGGCCTGCCGCCGATGTTCCCGGCCCTCAAGGGCTCGAAAATCGCCACCGGGCCGATCAAGGATCACCTGAACATTGTCTTCCACGGCAAACCGGGCACCTCCATGGCGGCGTTCGGCAAACAATTGTCGGAAGTCGATATCGCCGCGGTCGTGACCTATGAACGTAACGCCTGGGGCAACAACAAGGGCGACATGGTTACGCCTAAAGAAGTGCTGGAACTCAAACAGGCAGAAAGCCAATGAGCCGGCCTGACGTTTGTTCCCGCAACCGGTCGCCGCTCACAGCCGCGCGCCGCCCAGCCCACTCGTTCGAAGGAGACAGGACATGAGTGCTGTGATCGATGACCACGGTCATGCCGACCACGCCCACGGCCCCGCCAAAGGGCTGATGCGCTGGGTACTGACCACCAACCACAAGGATATCGGCACGCTGTACCTGTGGTTCGCGTTCTCCATGTTCCTGCTGGGCGGCTCGTTCGCCATGGTGATCCGCGCCGAGCTGTTCCAGCCCGGCCTGCAGATCGTGCAGCCGGAGTTCTTCAACCAGATGACCACCATGCATGGCCTGGTGATGGTCTTCGGCGCGGTGATGCCGGCCTTCGTCGGCCTGGCCAACTGGATGATTCCGCTGATGATCGGGGCGCCGGACATGGCCCTGCCGCGCATGAACAACTTCAGTTTCTGGTTGTTGCCGGCGGCATTCCTGATGCTGGTGTCGACGCTGTTCACCCCCGGCGGCGGGCCGAACTTCGGCTGGACCTTCTACGCGCCGCTGTCCACCACCTATGCGCCGGAAAGCGTGACGTTCTTTATCTTTGCCATCCACCTGATGGGCATCAGCTCGATCATGGGCGCGATCAACGTGGTCGCCACCATCCTCAACCTGCGCGCCCCCGGCATGACACTGATGAAAATGCCGCTGTTCGTCTGGACCTGGCTGATCACCGCGTTCCTGCTGATCGCAGTGATGCCGGTGCTGGCCGGCTGCGTGACGATGATGCTGATGGACATCCACTTCGGCACCAGCTTCTTCAGTGCTGCCGGCGGCGGTGACCCGGTGCTGTTCCAGCACGTGTTCTGGTTCTTCGGCCATCCCGAGGTGTACATCATGATCCTGCCGGCCTTCGGTGCCGTCAGCTCGATCATCCCGGCCTTCTCGCGCAAACCGTTGTTCGGCTACACCTCCATGGTCTATGCCACCGCGGCCATTGCGTTCCTGTCGTTCATCGTCTGGGCGCACCACATGTTCGTGGTGGGCATTCCGCTGGTGGGCGAGCTGTTCTTCATGTACGCCACCCTGCTGATTGCCGTGCCCACCGGGGTGAAGGTGTTCAACTGGGCCAGCACCATGTGGCAAGGCTCGCTGACCTTCGAGACGCCGATGCTGTTTGCCGTAGCGTTCGTGATCCTGTTTTCCATCGGCGGCTTCTCCGGGCTGATGCTGGCCATCGCCCCGGCGGACTTCCAGTACCAGGACACCTATTTCGTGGTCGCGCACTTCCACTATGTGCTGGTGCCCGGCGCGATCTTCGGGATCTTCGCCTCGGCCTACTACTGGCTGCCGAAATGGACCGGCCACATGTACGACGAAACCCTCGGCAAGCTGCACTTCTGGCTGTCCTTCGTCGGCATGAACCTGGCGTTCTTCCCGATGCACTTCGTCGGCCTGGCGGGCATGCCCCGGCGGATCCCGGACTACAACCTGCAGTTCGCCGACTTCAACATGGTCTCGTCCATCGGCGCGTTCATGTTCGGCACCACGCAGTTGTTCTTCCTGTTCATCGTGATCAAGACCATCCGCGGCGGCGAACCGGCTCCGGCCAAGCCGTGGGATGGGGCTGAGGGGTTGGAGTGGAGCGTGCCTTCACCGGCGCCGTATCACACCTTCACTACGCCGCCGGAAGTGAAATGAACACGCAAGCTTTTGTGGGAGCGAGCCTGCTCGCGATAGCGGTAGAACAGGCACACCGCGTTGCCTGCATCGCGAGCAGGCTCGCTCCCACAGGGTTCCCGGTGAGGATTGGAAATCATGGCTGACTCGATTTCGCTGAAAAAACTGGTCACGCGCCTGTTGCTGGTGGTGGTGGCGATGTTTGTCTTCGGGTTTGCCCTGGTGCCGATCTACGACGTGATGTGCAAGGCCTTCGGCATCAACGGCAAGACCGCCGGGCAGTACGAAGGCGAGCAAACCGTGGATGAATCGCGCCAGGTGCGCGTGCAGTTCCTGTCGACCAACTCGGTGGACATGGTCTGGGATTTCTACCCCAAGGGCGATGAACTGGTGGTTCAGCCGGGGGCCGTGAACGAGATGGTGTTCGTTGCCCACAACCCCACCGATCGGCCGATGAGCGCCCAAGCAGTGCCCAGCATCGCGCCGAGCAACGCGGCGGCCTATTTCCACAAGACCGAATGCTTTTGTTTTACCCAGCAAGTGCTGCAACCCGGTGAACGTATCGAAATGCCCATGCGCTTCATCGTTGACCGGGACATGCCCAAGGAAGTGAAGCACCTGACGCTGTCCTACACGCTGTTCGATATCACCGCTCGTCATCCACCGGTGGCTGTAAACACTGACCGATAGCGTGCCCGATAAGGAGAACAATAAATGGCAACTCACGAGCACTATTACGTTCCGGCCCAGAGTAAATGGCCGATCATCGCCACCGTCGGGATGTTCGTCACGGTGTACGGCCTGGCGACCTGGTTCAACGACCTGAAGGCTGACCGGCCCGACTCCAACGGCCCGCTGATCTTCTTCGTTGGCGGCCTGCTGTTGGCCTACATGCTATTCGGCTGGTTCGGCGCGGTGATCAAGGAAAGTCGCGCCGGGCTCTACAGTGCGCAGCTCGACCGCTCGTTTCGCTGGGGCATGAGCTGGTTCATCTTCTCCGAAGTGATGTTCTTCGTCGCCTTCTTCGGCGCGCTGTTCTATGTGCGCATGATCTCGGCGCCGGGCTTGGCCGGTGAAGGCAGCAAGGGCCTGTCGGAGATGCTTTGGCCGAACTTCGAATACGTCTGGCCGTTGCTGAACAACCCCGACCCCAAGCTCTTCCCGCCGCCCAAGGATGTAATCAGCCCTTGGGGCTTGCCGCTGCTCAATACCATCCTGCTGGTCAGTTCCAGCGTCACCGTGACCATCGCCCACCATGCCCTGAAAAAAGGCCATCGCGGTGCGCTGAAAATCTGGCTGGCGATCACCGTGCTGCTGGGTTGCGCCTTCCTGGGCTTCCAGGCCGAGGAATACATCCACGCCTATAAAGAGCTGGGCCTGACGTTGGGCTCGGGAATCTATGGCGCAACGTTCTTCATGCTCACCGGTTTCCACGGCGCTCACGTCACCATCGGCACGATCATTTTGTTTGTGATGCTTATGCGCGTCATGCGTGGGCATTTCGACAACGAACACCAGTTCGGCTTCGAGGCCGCGAGCTGGTACTGGCACTTCGTCGATGTGGTGTGGATCGGCTTGTTCTTCTTCGTCTACATACTCTGAGGCAACCGTTACCAAGGCGGCTCTTTACCAAGGAGCATGCGACACCAACTGGCCGCTGAAAAAGCCCCAGGCGATCAAGCCGACGGTGATGGCGGCCAAGCTGACCCGAACCGTCAGGGCGATGACCAGGCGATTGGAATCGCTTTCGTCCTTGACCAGAAAAAACAGGCCGCTGAACAGGCTCGCAATCGTGGCAATCAGCATCAGGGCGATGGCTGCTTTTAGCATTAGGGACACTCCGGGGGGGACGCGATGCACGTGAGTATAGCTATCTCGTTCGACAGCTTTGGAACGGCGCCATGAAGGGCTTCCGACCAGGCGTCGTGCCGTCACTGGTGGTAGCGGTTCTGTTGCCGGTGATGGTGTGCCTGGGGTTCTGGCAATTGAGCCGGGGCGAACAAAAGCGCGTACTCATGGACAGTTACGCCGAACGCCGCGTGGCGCAGCCGATGGCCAGCGTCGAGTTGCAAGAGACGGCGGACCCGGCCTTTCGGCCGGTCAGCCTGCGGGGCCAGTTCGACGCCGACCACAGCATCCTGCTGGATAACCGCCAGCACGACGGCAAGGTCGGCGTGGAGTTGCTACAACCCTTTCTCGACCAGGAGACCGGGCTCTGGCTGCTGGTCAATCGCGGCTGGTTGCCCTGGCCTGACCGCCGCACGCCGCCGGTCTTCAGCACCCCCGAACAAGCGGTGAACCTTCAAGCCTGGGTCTACGTTGCTCCGGGCACCACGTTCCAGCTCCACGCCGACCCGGCCGACGCGCCGTGGCCGCGACTGGTGACCGCCGTCGAACCGGACAAACTCTGGGCCGAACTGGGCCGCAACGGTTACGCCTACCAATTACGCCAGCAAAGTGGCCCCGGCGCCTATCGGACCGATTGGCCGGTAGTGGCCATGGGGCCGGAAAAACACCTCGGCTATGCCGTGCAGTGGTTCGCCATGGCGGCGGCGCTGTTCGGCCTTTTCCTTTATCTCGGATGGCACAACGCAGGGAGACAGCATGGGAACCACCATGAATCCAACCAACACGTCTGAGGCACCTACGGCGCGCAACCGTCGCAAGGGTCGCCTGCAACTGCTGCTGATCCTGCTCGGGGTGATCGGCCCGATGATCCTGGCCACCGGCATGTACAAATTCCAGTTCTGGGTCCCGGAAAACCGCAGCTACCACGGCGAACTGATCGGCAACGGCCAGACCCGCGCCGAGATTGGCGTACAGGCCGATGAGCAGCGCTGGCAGATCCTGGTCACGGCGCCGCAGGCATGTTCGGCCGATTGCCGGCAACTGGTCTACCTGGCCCGTCAGGTGCAGATCGGCCTGGGCCGCGACGCCTCCCGCGCCAGCCATGCCCTGGCCATCGCCCAGCCGCTGGACGCGGAATACGACGCCCAGTTGCAACGCGAATACCCCCAACTGCAACGCTACCCGCTGGACCTGCCGGCCTACCAGAAAGGCGCCCAAGGCAGCGGGGAAGCGCAGCTGTGGATCATCGATCCCCACAGCAACCTGGTGCTGCGCTATGACGCCCGGATCAAGGGCAAGGCACTGCTCAACGACCTGCGACATCTGTTGAAACTGTCGAACATCGGATGAGGGCAACGACATGGCCAAACCTGGATTTCGCCTCGCGCTGTTTGCCACGTTGCTGGCACTGATCGTCGTATTACTGGGCGCCTACACCCGGCTCACCCACGCCGGCCTCGGCTGCCCGGACTGGCCCGGTTGCTACGGTTTCATCAGCGTACCCAAGAGCGAAGCCCAACTGGCCCATGCCGAACTGCACTTTCCCGACGCCCCGGTGGAAGCCCACAAGGGCTGGAACGAGATGGTCCATCGCTACTTCGCCGGCCTGTTGGGGCTGATGATTACGGTGCTGGCTGCTCGGGCCTGGATGAACCGGCGTCACCCGGGCCTGCCCTTGAAGCTGCCGCTGTTTCTGCTAGCCGTGGTGTTTGCCCAGGCGGCGTTCGGCATGTGGACCGTGACCCTCAAGCTGTGGCCGCAAGTGGTAACCGGGCATTTGCTGGGCGGGTTCGCGACCCTCAGCCTGCTGTTTCTGCTCACGTTGAGATTGTCTGGCGTGTTGCCGGCGCTGACCGTGCCCAAGCGTCTGCAACATTGGGCCACCGCCGGGTTACTGCTGGTGATCGGCCAGATCGCCCTCGGCGGTTGGGTCAGTTCCAATTACGCCGCCGTAGCCTGCATTGATTTTCCGACTTGCCACGGGCAATGGCTGCCCCCGGCGGATTTTGCCAACGGCTTTCATCTGACCCAGCACATTGGCCCGAACTACCTGGGCGGCCAGCTCGACAGCGATGCGCGCACCGCCATTCACTTGACCCACCGTATCGGCGCGTTGCTGGTGACGGTGGTGCTGTTGGGGCTGGCCTGGCAATTGAAGACCGTCGGCATGACACGCCTGGCGGGGCTGGTGTTGGTGGCCCTGGCAGCCCAGATCAGCCTGGGCATCAGCAACGTGCTGTTCCACCTGCCGCTGCCAGTCGCCGTGGCCCACAACGCCGGAGGCGCCGCGCTGTTGTTGAGCCTGGTGCTGGTCAATTATCACGCCCGTACCAGCCTGGTCCGGGTCAAGCATCA
The DNA here is from genome assembly GCF_030687835.1 of Pseudomonas hefeiensis. Lineage (NCBI taxonomy): Bacteria > Pseudomonadati > Pseudomonadota > Gammaproteobacteria > Pseudomonadales > Pseudomonadaceae > Pseudomonas > Pseudomonas hefeiensis. The sequence continues at coordinate 113,772 of NZ_CP117449.1, read as the reverse complement.
AATCCCGCTGCGCTGGCGCTTCAATGCGCATAAACACAGCGCCAGCCCCCTCACAATAAAAGGAGAGATGCCATGGCAACCCTGATAGGTGAACGCCACAGCCAGGCGATCTGGCGCGATTATCTGGAGCTGACCAAGCCCAAAGTGGTGGTGCTGATGCTGATCACCTCGCTGGTGGGCATGTTCCTCGCCACCCGCGCCGGTGTGCCGTGGACGGTGCTGGTGTTCGGCAACCTGGGCATCGCCCTGTGTGCCGGCGGCGCGGCGGCGGTCAACCATGTGGTGGACCGGCGTATCGATGCGGTGATGGCCCGCACCCATAAACGCCCACTGGCCGAAGGCCGCGTCTCACCGGCCGCCGCACTGACCTTCGCCCTGGCACTGGCGGTGGCCGGCCAAGCGCTGTTGCTGGCGTTCACCAACCCGCTGACCGCCTGGCTGACCCTGGCCTCCTTGCTCGGTTATGCGGTGATCTACACCGGCTTCCTCAAACGGGCGACGCCGCAGAACATCGTCATCGGCGGCCTGGCCGGCGCGGCGCCACCGTTGCTGGGCTGGGTGGCCGCCACGGGTCATGTCAGCGCCGAACCGCTGCTGCTGGTGCTGATCATCTTCGCCTGGACCCCGCCGCATTTCTGGGCCCTGGCGATTCATCGCAAAGAGGAATACGCCAAGGCGGATATCCCGATGCTGCCGGTGACCCATGGCGAGCACTACACCAAGATCCATATCCTGCTGTACACCCTGGTGTTGCTGGCGGTGAGCCTGATGCCCTTTGTGATCCAGATGAGCGGCTTGCTGTACCTGGTGTGCGCGCTCGTGCTGGGCGCCAGGTTTCTGCAATGGGCCGTGGTGTTGTACCGTGGCAGTCGGCCGCACGCGGCGATCAACACGTTCAAGTACTCTATCTGGTACTTGTTCCTGCTGTTCATTGCCCTGCTTGTAGATCACTACTTACTGTTGAGCCTATGACTCGAACCCAGAAAACCGTCTTCATTCTCGTGGCCGTGATCGCGCTGATCCTCGGCCTGACCATCAATAAAGTGCTGACCGGCAAGGGCGAAGGCGACCCCACGGCGCTGATCGACGCCGGCATCATCCTGCTGCCTCAGAGCCGCAACCTGCCGGACGTGAAAATGACCGACCAGGACGGTCAGCCCGTGGCGATGGACGGGTTGAAAGACAAATGGAGCCTGCTGTTCTTCGGCTACACCTTCTGCCCGGACATCTGCCCGACCACCCTCGCCCAACTGCGCCAGATCAAGAGCGAACTGCCGCCGGAGGCTGTGGATAAGTTGCAGATCGTACTGGTGAGCGTCGACCCGAACCGCGACACGCCCAAGCAACTCAAGCAGTACCTGGGCTACTTCGACCCGCAGTTCATCGGCCTGACCCCGTCATCGATCGAAGACCTGCAGAAGGTCGCCAACGCGGTAAGCATTCCGTTCATCCCGGCGGACACCAGCAAGCCCAACTACACGGTCGATCACAGCGGCAACCTCGCCGTCATCGGACCGGACGGTACTCAACGCGGGTTTATTCGTGCGCCGTTGAATAACCAGAAACTGGTGGCGCAGTTGCCGGAGATGCTTAAGCGTAAATAGCACTTCCAAGGGCATGCCGTTCAGTTAAGCCGTGCCGATTCATTGTGGTGGGGGAATTCATTGTTGTAGGGAAACTCATTGTGGCGAGGGGATTTATCCCCGCTGGGCTGCGCAGCAGCCCCCAAAAGCCCAATGCGATCAACATGGCACAACGCGGTGCCTGCGTTCAGGGCGAGAGACCTCCTGCCCCCACTCTCTCTGTGGGAGCGGGCTTGCTCGCGAAAGCGTCGGCTCAGCTTGCATCAGAACCGAATGTACCCCCGCGAGCAAGCCCACCCCCACCTCCAACCTGGGGTGCTCACAAATACAGCATCCAACCCAACTCCCCTGTGGGAGCGAGCCTGCTCGCGAAAGCGGCCGGTCAGCTTGCATCAATATTGAATGTGCCTCCGCGAGCAACTGCCCCACATCCAACCTGGGGTGCTCACAAATACAGCATCCAACCCAACTCCCCTGTGGGAGCGAGCCTGCTCGCGAAAGCGGCCGGTCAGCTTGCATCAATGTTGAACATGCCGCCCCCTGTGGGAGTAAAGCTTGCTCGCGATGAAATCGACGCGGTTCCAGACCAAAACAAGTCACCCGCATCGCCGGAAAACCCCGCTCCTACAGAACCTGCCTACACACCTTCACCAAGCCACGCATCCTTGCGCCTTTGCCTACAACTACGCCAGAATCCGCCCGCTTGTGCGCTTTTTCCCTGGGTTCTATTGTCTTTCCTGCCACTGCCCATCAGTGGTCGGGTTTAGTAGCCCGGTTCACACCTCGGTTGCACAAGTCTCATCAGTCAGGCATTTGCCTGTTCTTGATGGTGGCTGTGCGCATGGCGCCTTCGGGCGCGCCGGGTTCGGTGTGTTACCGGTCTACTAACTTGCGCACAGCTGCCACCCTTCCGTTTAGTAGCGAGATGGTGCGGCCTATTATAGGAACACACCAATGTTCAAAGTAACGCCGAACCCACCAGGAACAGACTCCACTTCCACGTCCGCAAAATCCAAAGCCAAGCAGCAAGACGAAACCACCAAACGCGTGCTCGATCACTACTTGCTACCAAAGCCGGATAAATCCCAAGACGACCCCAAACCGGGCCAGCTATACACCGTCGTGAAAGGCCTCGATAACGAATGCTTGCTCGCCAATCTCAGCGAGACATTGGCTTCGGCCGATGCCATGGTGAGTGATCTGGCGTTTGATCTGGATGGCTCGAGACGTCATGTGGCGCAGGGTATCCAGCAGTTGATTGAGCTGAGTTCGTTGCTGGCGAATCGGGTGTTGGATAACGTGGAGCCGCGGCAGTAGGTAAAGGTTTGCCAATGGAAAAACCCGGCGTGCTGCGCCGGGTTCCTTTTTGCCTCCGTCCTCCTAGAGTGGCCGAAAACGGCCAAAGGCAGGCTGTGGACACACTGCCAAAGGCTTTCTAATCTCCACGGAGGCCATGCCGCTGTTTCTAGGAAATACTTGACTGGCTTGATTCCTGACCATTCGCTGCAAACCGACGGTCCCATGTGAGGCCGCGAACGCTAGGCATCACCAGATCACTCTGAACAAACCGTCGGAGATAGCAGCAATGACCATGGCTGAACTGCTACAGAAAATCCTTGAGTCGATTCCAGCCGAGGTAGCGAAAGGCTTGGTAGGCGTGGCCATTGCGGTACTAGCTTGGGTCTGGCTCCGCCTCCAAACCACTCTGCTCGACTATCGAGGCCGTGGCCTCAAAGGTCTGACTGCTCAGGTATATGTCGATCATGCCGTCTTCAACGAACCCCAAGATCAGGTTGGCGCAGCATCTCCCGACTCCCCTCAACCTGTCCTTCGCATTCAGATCATCAACCAGACAGGCGCGCCAGTTTTCTTAGCGGCTGCTGCATTCCGGCCGCGTGTGCGCAGATTTTTCTTCTTCTCGCGCGCTGGTGCATCAGTTGCTTCAAACTTTAAGTCCGGCCTCTTTAAGAAATCACTGCAAATCAAGTTCGGCACGGACAACAAGACCACTTACACACTCTTAGACCCTGGCAGCAGGAATAGCACATGGGTCCGATTGAAGATTCCCGTATCGCCGGAAATGATCGAAAGATCTAAGTGTGGTCAAGTGCTTATAAAATTTGCCACCGAGAGCAAGACAGGAACAGCCGTCGTACCGGTGTGATACCTATCCCCTCACTCAAGACCACTCATACCTAACAACTGACTCAAGTCGTTCGCTTCGCTCACTTGAGGTCGGTTAAAGCCGGACCCTTAGACAAATGTTAGTTACCAAGAAGGTGAGAGGGTGCGAACAGTCAGCCGCCCCAACCTAGTGACCGCTTCTGGCAGGTAGCGAAGGCTGGTGACAGGCAGCTACCGGCCCAGAGTGTGTAAAAACGCTTTCGCAAACCCTTGCTATGATTTCTGAGGATTTCATCGCAGGGACCGCCCATGAAGCGCTTTATCCAAGGTGAACATCGAGGCCAAGGTACCTTCCTTCCGGAGAGCCTCGACGATTACGTCAGCGATACCAATCCGGTGCGCGTAGTCGACGTCTTTGTCGACGAACTCGACCTGGTCAAACTGGGTTTCGAGGGCGCCATACCGGCTGATACTGGCCGGCCGGCTTACCATCCCGCGATCCTGCTGAAGATCTACATCTACGGCTATCTAAACCGCATTCCATCGAGCCGGCGTCTTGAACGAGAAGCCCAACGCAACGTCGAGCTGATGTGGCTGACCGGGCGTTTGATACCCGATTTCAAGACCATCGCCAACTTCCGAAAAGACAACAGCAAAGCCATCCGAGGCGTCTGCCGCCAATTCGTGGTGCTGTGCCAGCAACTGGGACTGTTCGGAGAAAATCTGGTCGCCATCGACGGCAGTAAATTCAAGGCCGTCAACAACCGCGATCGCAATTTCACCAGCGCCAAGCTGAAGCGGCGGATGGAAGAAATTGAATCGGGTATCAATCGGTACCTGACTGCGCTCGACGAAGCCGATCGGCAAGAACCCTCGATCGCTCAGCCCAAGGCTGCCCGTCTGCAAGAGAAAATCGACAAGCTCAAAGCTCAGATGAAAGAGTTACAGGTCATTGAAACTCAGCTCAACGAATCACCGGATAAACAGGTCTCACTGACCGATCCCGACGCCCGTTCCATGATGACGCGCGGCACTGGAATCGTCGGTTACAACGTGCAGACAGCGGTCGATACCCAGCACCATTTGATCGTTGCCCATGAGGTTACCAACGTCGGTTCCGACCGTGATCAACTCAGCGCGATGGCCAAGCAGGCCCGCGAAGCGATGGCGTCAGAAACGCTTTCGGTAGTGGCTGACCGAGGTTACTTCAAAAGCGAAGAAATCCTGGCTTGCCACGATGCAGGCATCACCGCCTATGTGCCCAAGCCGATGACCTCTGGAGCCAAAGCAGACGGGCGTTTCAATAACGATGCCTTCATCTATGACGCGGCAAAAAACGAATACATTTGCCCGGCTGGAGAGGCCCTGATCTGGCGCTATACCAACGTTGAAAAAGGCCTGGCGTTGCACCGTTACTGGAGTTCGAAATGCCGGGGTTGCGCAATGAAACCGCAGTGCACACCGAGCACGGAACGGCGGGTTCGACGCTGGGAGCATGAAGCCGTCCTGGAGGAAATGCAGAACAGGCTGAGCAACGCGCCGGAAATGATGCGGATCCGAAAACGGACTGTTGAGCATCCCTTCGGGACGCTCAAACAATGGATGGGTGCAACGCACTTCCTCACGCGAAAGCTCAACGGGGTCAGTGCAGAGATGAGTCTGAACGTGCTCGCCTACAATTTGAAAAGGGTCATGAAAATCATCGGCACCGCTGATTTGATGAAAGCGTTAGCGGCGTAAAAACCGCTCTTTTTGCCCCGCCCAAAGGACTTTAAGAGGCTGCTGAGTCGTTTTGACTGCTTCTGGAAGCGTCGTGATGTTGATCAGTTTGCGAAACGAAAGCACGGGCTGCTGACGTCGATACAGAAAACTCAATCTGACGTTTTTACACACTCTGGGCCAATAGCAGTCGGTGGACAGACTAGTGGCAAATTGGTATCTTCAATTCGCGCGTTAAATCTTGTTGCAGATCAGCTTTCCTTAAGTATGCCGCGCTTCTGCCACCCAATGTCCCGTTCCATCTCGAGAGCGAATTATGACTGTTGTGACGTCAATCACTGAAATCGAAGAGAACTTACAGCTTTTCGAAGACTACCTGTGCGAAGGCACCGATGAAGAGCAGTTATTCTGTTCAGAATTGATTCGAAAGGGCAGTTGCTTTATCGCATACGAGATCGAAAATGAACTGCGGTTTTCTCCTAGTCGCTATATCGGCTATTCAAAAAATACAATTCACTCTCACATTCAGCGGGAGAAGGACGGAAAAGAAACGAATCCGGCCATCACTAAAGTGCTTGGAAAATTAACTCAGAGCGACAACCTAGAAAAGAAATATCTTAAATATTGCAGTGATTTGGGTGTATCACCTTTCAATAAAAAAAGAAAATTTTGGAGCCTATCCCTAGAAGGCACAGATTTCACAAATAATAAAATCTCCGATGAGGGCTTTCCAGAGGGGAAAATAGTTGAAAGGAAACATACAGCTCGTGAGCGAAATGCAGCTCTAGTCAAGTCAGCGAAGGATGCTTATAAAAAGTCAAATAAACGTCTTTCCTGCGAAGCCTGTAACTTTGACTTTGAAAAAGTCTATGGCGAAAGAGGTAGTGATTACATTGAGGCTCACCATATAGTACCTGTAAGCGAGATGGAGTCCTCACAAAAAACCAAAATTACTGACATTGCAATGGTGTGTTCTAATTGCCATAGAATACTGCATCGCTCAAGGCCATGGCTCACTGTTGGTCAACTTAAAGCACTTATCACCAAAAAAACCTAACAAGTCCCACTGAAGTATTCGCGAATGGAAAATTCGGATCAATTGCTGCCCGTCACGACAGGCAACAATCGGCCAAAAGCGAACCTACGAAGCCCGGACTTTCAAGGAGGCAAATGAATCTTATCTTGGAAAAGACGAACCAAGTCCGTTGGTTCACTAATATGCTTGAAGTATTTGATGCTGCGAACATTGCGCCGCAAAATTATGATTGGTTCGTCAGCGATATCGAAACTAATTGGGCGCCTGCGGGTTTTTCACCGATTGATCAATGGTTTTCTGGCGACGCACTCGCGTCCTTTATACGTGAACATGAGGTGCAGTTCATTTGGGCGGTATTTAGTGCCGTACCTAAAGGGTTTCGTTCATCGCCTTCGTTTCCACCATACGTCGAGGGTAACCCCAGATATTGGGATGGGACAGAGCCAACTCCTCAACTCGATGGTGCCTTATTTGAAATCGTATGCTGGGACAGTAGCGGCACCATCCTGATTAATCTACCTGCGCAAGCCGCTCACTCATTTATGGTTAGATATCCCGACACCCGACCATTGGCGACCGCCAAAGCCTGACCCTGCTCTCAATATCTATAAAACTGAACAAAAATAAAGCAGACCAGCATCAGGACAATAGATTCGTTACCGCTCCAACGGCTACATGGTTGCAACGAATGGTTCCGCCAACGCCCCAGATCGAGACGATATCCACCAGAATCGATAAATCTTCTGATCGCTTCAGGTCAATTGATTCAAGCACGTTTTGTTGATTGAACTCTGTCAGTGCAAGATCGTGGATATCACTGAGTATCAGCTCAACCAGCAAACTTTTCTGGCAAACGTATTCAAGGTCCGCCGTCCCAACGCCAACCGCTTCATGCTCACGGTAGTGAACGCAGAGCTTCGCTACCGTAACCGAATCGACGCCCGGAAGCGCGCGCGATACCGAAAAAGAGATCACCTCTGCATCGTGAAACGATGGCCAGAAACCAATAGCTTCAATCACACTCTCCGCTCCGCTTATCAGTTCTGCGGGTTTCACGGCCTGCCTCCAAGATGATGTCATTAACTGATAATCGTCAGATACGAAGCAATCAGCAAGCAATTGTGCAACGACTGCATCTCACGCTATAGATATGTTAAGCAGAAAAAAGCCAAAATCGATAGGCTCACTTAGTGATGACTTCAAATGTGTTGCTTTGGGTCGATAACAGCTAGGCAGCAGGTGAATCCTCGAGGTTTGTGGCTTCGTCTCTGATCAGGGGGCGTATAACGCGGGAGGTCGCTCTGGTGGTTTTATGAGCTTTCAGACCAATGAATAGAAGGATACGCAGGTATGGACAGTGTTTTCAGGGTCGAGCCAGGTGCAGAGGCAGTCGTTGGACATTGCGACTCTTGCGGTCACGAGACACGAACCTTTCGCGGTTTTGTCTTCAATCACGAGGATGCCTATGCGGTGTACCTGTGCACATATACGGCATCACATCCCGAGTTTGGGGTTGCCATGGTCGTAAGCCTGAGAGGCTGGGGTGACGGCGCGGATACAGCGGCCAAAGAGTGTGTAGCCCTAGAGTGGGAAAATGGCGACAGCGGACCTGGTTGTCGTGTAATCGACGCCTCTGAAACATCTTGGGTAAGCAATAGCATCCTCGGCCAAATGCTGTCCAGAGAGCAGGCCATGGCGTCCGGTCGTGCTTCCGAAGCGTTCAGCGTCACCGATGCTGTCTGGGCGGGGGATGAGCGCTTATCGCTAGCCCTGAAGGAAACTCAAGCTGATTTTTCTCGTCGCGAGGGACCAGGCGGTGTGTGAGCAAACTGAAGATGCGACCGAAGAGGAATTAACGTAACCGTCCGGCCAGCACCCTCTCCTGAAAGCCCTCCAAATTAGCCAAGATAGTGGACACCATTTTTTAGTGGACACTATCTTGGATACCGTTGCCCTAGCCCGTCGAACCGGCCGCCGCCCCAACTTCTCGCTGGCGTTCAAACGCCAAGTCGTCGAGGCGACCCTCCAGCCTGGCGCCTCCGTGTCGTTGATCGCTCGTGAGCATGACGTCAATGCCAACCTGGTGTTTCGCTGGCGGCATCAATATCAGGAAGGGGTATTCGGCGTCGTCAGCCAGAGCGCAACGCTTCTGCCCGTCCAGGTGATGGAGGCGCCAATCGATCTGCCGCACGTCGTCCAGCCACAGGCGGAGTGTCATTCCGAGATCGCAGTTGAGGTCGGAAAAGCCAAGTTGCGTATCATGGGCGCACCCGATCCGCAGACGCTGCAATTCGTCTTGCAGCAGTTGCTGCGATGATTGCCCCGCCCGCTGGAACCCGTATCTGGATCGCCGCCGGCGTCACGGATATGCGCCGTGGCTTCGATGGTTTAGCGGCACTGGTGCAGACACAGTTGGAAGCCGACCCGTTTTCCGGTCAGATATTTGCCTTTCGCGGACGGCGCGGTGACCGGATCAAGCTGTTGTGGTGGGATGGCGACGGCTTGTGTCTGTTTTGCAAACGGTTGGAACAAGGGCGCTTCGTCTGGCCGCAAGCAACCAGCGGCAGCGTGTCGCTGACGCCTGCGCAGTTATCGATGCTGTTGGAAGGCATTGATTGGCGCAGGCCAATTCGTACAGCGCCTGTCCTCGCAGTCTGACTTGCCGCGCTGAAAAAATCCCCAGTAACATGCGGTCATGACTCTCGTGACCGACTCCCTGCCGAACGATCTTCAAGCCTTGAAGACTCTGGTCTCTGCCCAGCGGGCAGAGATTGAGCGCTTGAAAATGATGATCGCCAAGCTGCGTCGTACGCAGTTCGGTCGCAGCTCCGAGCAACTGGACGCGATGATCGATCAACTCCAGTTGAGCCTCGAAGAGCTGCAAGTCAGCCAAGCCGAAATGACAACGCCAGTCGAACCGGCACCTCGCGCAGTTTCGCGCCGCAAACCATTGCCCGAACACCTGCCTCGCGAAACTCACGTGCATCAGCCCGAGTCGCAATGCACGGGCTGCGGTGGGAAGCTTCGCTATTTGGGTGAGGATGTGTCCGAAGTGCTGGAGTACGTTCCGGCACGTTTCAAAGTTATTTGCCATGTCCGTCCGAAGTGGGTCTGTCGCTGCTGCGAGCACATCGCCCAGGTGCCGGCGCCGAGTCGTCCGATAGCCCGAGGCCTTGCAGGCCCGGGGTTGTTGGCCCATGTGCTGGTCTCCAAGTTTGTTGATCATTTGCCGTTGTATCGGCAGTCCGAGATCTACGCCCGTGAGGGCGTCGAGCTGGAGCGCTCAACCCTGGCCGACTGGGTGGGCCAGAGCAGTCAGTTGCTCAGGCCGCTGATCAACGCCCTTGAGCACCACGTCATGAGCGGTCACAAAGTCCATGCAGACGACACGCCGATTGGCGTGCTCGCGCCGGGCAACGGCAAGACCAAAACGGCTCGCCTGTGGACATACGTGCGGGACGACCGGCCTGCGGGTGACTCGACACCGGCGGCGGTCTGGTTTGCCTACTCGTCGGATCGCAAGGGGCAACATCCGCGCGCTCATCTCAAGGGCTTTAGCGGGATCTTGCAGGCTGACGGCTACGCCGGTTTTTCAGCTGTATGCGACGGGCACTATTGAGGAAGCTGCATGCTGGGCTCACGCCCGGCGCAAGTTTTACGATGTCTACAAAGACTTGGCTTCACCCCTTGCCGCCGAGGCGCTGCAACGGATTGCAGCCCTGTATGCCATCGAAAGTGAGATCCGAGGGCAGCCGCCTAACCTGCGAAAAACGGTTCGGCAAAGTCGGGCCAGTCCGCTGCTGGAGCACCTGCACACATGGCTTAATCAGACGCTGACTCAACTGTCGAAAAAGTCGGCATTGGGCGGTGCAATCCTCTATGCCCTCAACCGGTGGCAGGCCTTAACGCGCTACTGCAATGACGGCCGAATCGAAATCGACAACAACGCCGCCGAACGGGCGCTACGCGCCGTCGCGCTGGGCCGCAAAAACTACCTGTTTGCCGGTTCCGATGTCGGCGGAGAACGAGCCGCTGCGATTTACAGCCTGGTGGGTACTGCCAAGCTAAACGGGTTAAACCCACAGGCCTATCTGGCCTACGTACTTGAGCACATTGCCGAACACTCGATCAATCGGGTGAGCGAGTTGCTGCCTTGGAACATTTCTTTGAATCACACTGAACACTGCGAGGCCACCTGATCCATGGTTAAAACTGTCCGTTTACCCAAACCCGCCCCCGACCTGTTACTGCTGCACATCGAGCTGAAGTGGATCACTCCGAAGATTTGGCGTCGGTTCGCGGTGCCTGAAAACATCACCTTGGGCAAGCTGCACCATGTCATCCAGGTCGTGATGGGCTGGAGTGATAGCCATCTGCATGAGTTTGAAATTGCTGGTGAGAATTACGGCATGCCCGACCCTGATGGTTGGGGGCCGACGGTGAACCCGGAATCCCGTAAAACGCTGATCAAGGCGCTAAGCGGAAAGCGGACATTCAATTATCTCTACGACTTTGGTGACAGCTGGCATCACAGTATCAAGGTCGAAAAAACGCTACCCGCTGTTGCCTGTCCTCAGGTGCCGTACTGCATCGACGGCGCCAATGCTTGCCCACCGGAAGACGTGGGTGGCGGGCCTGGTTACGAGGAGTTTCTGGAGGCGATGGGCAACCCCGATCATCCAGAGCATGACGCCATGGTTGAATGGCATGGCGATGTTTTTGATCCGGCGACATTTGAGTGCGAGCGCGTGAACCAGTGGTTTAAACGGATTAAGGTTTGAGTTGCAAGGCGGTGTAGCTCGGACGCTTACGAATTAACCACTTGTATTCATGACCTATTCCTTAATCAGGAATATCTGTACTGGAGGAGAAAGCTGAAATTTTTCTCTGAAGATAGGTGGCACCCGTTAATCGAATGTTTGGCGAGTTGCAATGCGCCGGTTGATGAGTTCCTGGCTTTCGGGCGGAGCATCTATCCGAAGCTCGTTTTCAGCTACACCGAAGCACCCGATTATGCAGAGTCTCAAATGCTGATGGTGCAATTTACGGTATCGGGAAGCATGTGGCACTGTCTCGCGTGGCACTGTCCAGAGCGAAGTTAAATCTTAAATTCGATATTTTACTGTTCTGACGGCCTGCTTCTGGCCGGCAGCCGTACCTAGGGGATGTCCGCTCTGGCCGTTTTCTGCCTTTACGACAAGAGGCGCGCACGACTGACTACCAAGGCGGTAGGCCGGTAGTCTGTCAGACGTTATCACTCGGTCGATCTCGGCCATTGCGCCGCCCTGCCAGCTTCTGCATCAAGAATGCAGGTCGTCCCATCAATGTCATTCAAGTCTGGGCCCGTAAAGCCTATCTGCCCTCAATCACAAGTACTGGTTTTTCATTGCAGATAATGTCTATCCACTCATCTGTGACAATTGCCAAATGAAAAATTGGATCATCTTTATAGATACCAAGTGAATCATTATGTAGCCATGCTAAAAAATCTGAATTCTCAACTAAGAAAAATGAGGTTTCGATTTCCTTGGGTATCAGCTGCAACGAAACAAGCCTCATGCTCTCGTTTGCTATGCGTATTGCGGTGGGAAGTTGAATGAAGTCTAAATAAAGTCTTCTACCTGCACTTCCTGATTCTTTAAGATGAACGCGCATGCCGCTGTCATAGGTTATTCGTTCGAAGGTTACTCTACCTAAAGCAGGCAAGCCTAATGCACTCCATGGACGGAATATTTGTGTATTCATGTCAACATCCTTTAGTCGTAATGTATCTGATCACCGGCTCTTTTTCCGTCAGGTCTTTGTATTTCGATGGTTCGCCGACCGTTGCTGCTATTGGGACGAACAAGGGCTCGCCTACCGTCTTCTAAATTCACACGCACACCGTTACCATTGTCTCCCACATTTGAGGGATTCATGCAGGCAAAAATCTTTGTTGGCTTCATCGAAGCCGCCAGGTCTTAGCGACTGACAACAGGCCTGTCCAGTGGCTGCTTCTGGCTGGCTGGTTCTCTGCCGGTCGCTTCTTCAGCGGGTATCGGTCAATGCCTGATGCAAACGGTGGTCAGCACCAACGCAATTGGCGGGTCAATGGGAACGAATACGGACAGTCCCGTGGGATGCAATTTCGCAAACAAGATTTTGGTTGGGTCACATTCACTGGAACTGGATGTCAGCACCACTGGAATACACACCCGCCGTCAGGCACGGGTTAACGGGTAGCCAGGCAAGATGCACCGACCGCCGTCGCCCGACGCAACTGCGACATGACGTTCCCCGCCGTAATCACCGCCGTAGGCGACATTGGGCAACTGCTCGCGGCCAGCGCCTCTGCGACCCAGGTATTGCAGGTATAAAACAGCGAATAGCGACCCTCGGCCTGGTAGAACCGGCTCTCTCCATACAGGCCAGGCCCGAGCACCGCCAAGGTGCCCGTCGCTGAGTGGGTGAAGGTCCCGGCCACGAACGCGAGCAGTCGTTGGTAGCCGTCCTCCGTCACCCGCACCTCGACGACCTCGCTTGCGGCGAAACGCTGCCTGGGGTCACCGTCAATCTTGACCGCATGCAGCACGGTTGCCGTCGACCCGAACAAGGCTCGCAGGGCGAGGCTCAAGGTGGCCTGTGGGGCTCGGTAAAAATCCTCGTCACCCCAACCGAACTCAACGAAGTCGCCGTCGCTGAACGCTTCGGCCAGTGCGGGAAGCACCTGAAGCAGATCGGGGCGCGCAATTACCAAGCCGGTATGCAGGCCATGATTCACTACATAGAAGGACCGCCAATCGCCACCCTCGCCCCTCGGCGGGTCCGACGCGGTAGCGCAGCCGAACAGCGTGAGGATCAGGGCCAGCACTACAATGCGCATACACAAGGGCTCGCTCACTTAAGGGGACCACTTAAGAGGACGGATTTATTTTCTGATATTAATCCATCCACCTTTCCCGCTCAGCCAACCTACTCAAACCGCCGCCGCTTCATGAACAACCCCATCCCTATCCCCACGGCAAAAACCGACAGCAACCCCAGATCAAACCCCAACAAGCGGGTCTGACCGGCCAAAACGCAGCCAACCGCACCCGCCGCCACCAACACCACGCCTAGCCACTTGCGTAGCAGATAGGGTTTGAGGAATCGATCGAGCAGAAAGGACACCACCAAGGCAATGACCAATTGAGTAATTACGGACATGTACGTCTCCAGTCAGGTCTTGATGATCAATGTCGAGAGGGTGCGTTGCGGGCCGATGCCGATGCCGATGCCGATCAGCTAAGCCGCAAACCTGTGGGAGCAAAGCTTGCTCGCGATTGGGCCAGGTCAGTCGACAACGGGTTTGGCTGGTCTACCGCTATCGCGAGCAAGCTTTGCTCCCACAGGTTTTGCGCCGGCTGAGCTTTTAGCGGATCAACAGTGGATTGGGGGTGAATAGAGAAGCAAAGGAGAAAAAGGGACAGATTTATTTCCAGCAAATAATTCTGTCCCCTTTTCACACTGCACCGCTCATCTCCACCTCGGACTACCTGAGCCGCTGAACCGTTGCACCGAGTGGGTAGATGGACGGCCATGCGCGTTCGTCTGCCTGCCGTTTTCGTAGTCTATGCTCATCGTCTGGACCGATCTGGCATGGAGGCTGCCCTCCGCTATATATGGGTTGAGTGAGGTGGGCGATGCAGCTGATCTGTTCAGAGTTCGACGAATTCGAAGAAGCGTTATACGGGGTGCAAGGCCGGTACGTGCTGCGCACGCGACAGCAGCGCGACTGGCAACTCAACGTCGTTGACTTGAACGGCGTAGCACTGATGAGTGGCCGCGAGGGCGCCAGCACGGTTTACACCGGCATCGGCCTGCCAGGTTACTTCAACATCTTCCTGCCGCTGACGGGGCATGAGTCCACGGTGGTCGACGGCCATCCCTTCAATCGCCGACGAATCGGCTGGATGGTGCCCAATGCCATGTTCCACATCAACGCGAAAAGTCCGGCCCGTTGGCTGACGGTGGCGATGTCCTGCGAGTTAGTGCTCCGTTGGGCGTCGGTACGTGAAGATGAGTTCGACTTTTGCGTGTTGCATCGCAACTTGGTCAGCAACGCCCAGCGCAATCTCGGCCCATTGTTGTGGCTGGCACGTCGTCTGTTCCACATCGAAGCCCAAGCCCCTGAGGTTCTGCACAACGAGGAAGCTGAGGAGGCCGCGCGCCGGGAGGTGATGGATGTGGTCTTCCGCATGCTGCTGCCCGTAGACCCGCTTCACGCCGCACCACGGCACCATCGCGATCACCGAGAGATACTCAAGCGTGCATTGGAGTTGCTGGATACGCTGGAGATCCAGTCCGTTTACACTGAAGACATCTGTCAGGCCGCCTGTGCCTCGGAGCGCACTGTACGCAATGTATTCAACGAATACCTCGGTATGAGTCCTCATCGGTATCTGATGATCCGCCGCTTGCATGGGATGCGTGATGCCATCCGACATGCAGGCCCTGACGATACGATCACCAGCATTTGCGCACGTTTTGGGGTCTGGGATTTTGGCCGTTTCGCCAGCCTGTACCGCCAGTATTTTGGAACGCTGCCGGCGCAATCGCTCAGGGCCACGAAGGCGTTGTCGCATCCATGATGCTTGAGACGTTCACAGCAGCGTCCGAATCAGGGTTTGGCGGGGGTATTCCCCGAACAGCCTCCGATAATCGGACGCCATTCGTCCACTGTCGGAAAAACCGAAGCGCGAGGCGATATCACTGACGGATGTCGTGTTGGCGTTGGCTACTGACAGTGCGGCACGGACCAGATGTAGCCTGCGAATGTGCAAGTAACGATTCGGCCCTATACCGAATACCTCTTTGAAAATGGAGCGCAAGGTGCGTTCGCTAATGCTTGCATGGCGGCACAAATCGGATAGGCGAATCGGTTTTTCCTCATACACAAGCAGTAGGTCCAGCACCTTGGCGACGCTTTCCTGGTGTTTGGCACCTTGCCATCCGGCTCGCAGTTTTTTTGGGTGTTCCGCGTGTTGGGGCGAGACAGGGACCTTTTGCATTTCAACCTGCCATTCAACTCGTTTCAGGTCGGCTAAGGGTCTCTTAACTCACTGCACTGAACTACGTAAAACAGGCAAAAACACTGAGTGCATGGATCGGCGAAGCTTCGATTCTAATTGCCGTTTTTACGTAGCTCAGCGGCTTTGGCATTGGGATCATCGGCGGCATGTCATAGATGAACTTTCCACAAGGTCATTAATCATGAGCAGTCAGGTGCTAGCAAACTCCACTCGCAGAAGCGTCATCAAAGCCCCCGTTGAGAACAACGAAGAGGAAACGCCTCTTTTCGCTGCTGACATCCAGGGTAAAGCGTTTTTCCAAGCGAACGCACAGGCGTCTGAATCCAATCCCCCTCAAAAAACCATGGAGTGCATAAAACCATGAGTACCTTCACCACCAAAGATGGCGTGGAAATCTATTACAAGGATTGGGGCAAGGGCCCGGTCGTCGTGTTCAGCCATGGCTGGCCGCTGGACGCGGACAGTTGGGAATCACAGATGTATCACCTGGCCCTTAACGGCTTTCGTTGCATTGCCCATGACCGCCGCGGCCACGGCCGTTCCAGTCAACCCTGGGATGGCAATGACATGGACCACTATGCCGATGACCTGGCCCAATTGCTCGACCACCTGGATGTGAGGGATGCCACGTTGTTCGGTTTCTCCACAGGCGGAGGCGAGGTGGCGAGATACATTGGTCGTCATGGCACCAAGCGAGTGAAGAAGGCCGGCCTCATTTCTGCCGTCCCACCGCTGATGGTCAAGACCGAAGCCAATCCCGGCGGCCTGCCCATTAAAGTCTTCGATGACATCCGCGCAGCCTTCCTGGCCGACAGGTCGCAGCTATTCATCGACATCCCGAGCGGTCCTTTCTTTGGCTACAACCGCCCTGGTGCGAAGCCATCGCAAGGGGTCATCAACGCCTGGTGGATGCAAGGCATGTTGGGTGGGCACAAGAACACTTACGACAGCATTAAGGCCTTCTCGGAAACCGATTTCACGCAAGATTTGAAAAAGTTCGACGTACCAACGCTGATTATCCACGGTGACGATGACCAGATCGTTCCTATCGATGCGGCAGGTCGTGCTTCAGCCAAACTGATCAAGAACAGCAAATTGATCGTCTACGAAGGCGCCCCTCATGGCATTACCGACACCCATAAAGAACGACTGAATGCCGACCTTTTGGCATTTGTAAAATCCTGAGAAGCACATAGCCGGAACGGCGCATGGTCCCTTCGACTGGAGGCATTCTTATGTTGGGTATGACACCTTTCGGCATGCTGCATACAGCCCTCGCCCTGATAGCAGTGGCAGGGGCAATTGTTACGCTCCTGAGTCACGGCGAAATCAGCTTTCGCACACGATCGGGGCGAATCTATGTGTGGTTCACCGTAGCAACCAGTATCACTGGGCTGTTTATCTTTCACCACGGAGGTTTTGGCGCTCCGCATGTCCTGTCGATCACAACACTAATCGTGTTGGCCATTGCCTATTTGGCAGAGACCCGCGCCAGCCAGCGTGGCCTTTCGCGGTACATTGCCGCTTTGGGTTACTCACTGACTTTCTTCTTCCACTTCATCCCCGGTCTCACTGAGACGGGAACAAGAGTGCCCGTGGGCCACCCAGTTTTTGCTGGTCCGCAGGACCCAACACTCAAGATGCTAGTAGGGGGCTGTTTCCTGATTTACCTAGCAGGCGCGGCCGCGCAAATTGTAAGTATTCGAAGGACACAACGACTCGCCCGTATTGCATGACGCGGTTCGCTGCCGGCCGTATCGTGGTGGAGGGCCGTTGACGCGAACACCGGATGACACGGCGTTACTGATTTGGCTGGAGTGGAGGGGGCCAACTACTTATGTGACCGTCTAAACTTCCTACGCATACATTAACTATCAACCCGCGCAGGTCGCTGAAGCCTCCTGCCCATGAAGGAGCACGCCATGCGTTATCGCATTTTCGGCAACACCGGCCTGCGGGTATCTTCGCTAGCGCTCGGCACCGGCAACTTCGGTAAAGGATGGGGCTATGGCTCCGAGCCGGACGAGGCACGTAAAATCTACAACGGCTACCGTGAAGCGGGGGGCAACTTCATCGATACGGCCGATCAATATCAATTTGGCCAGTCGGAATCAATGCTCGGCGATTTCGTGGCTACCGAGCGCGATGAAGTCGTGCTGGCGACTAAATTCTCACTCGGTGATTCACCCGGTGCTGGCGTTCTGCGCTCCGGCAATAGCCGCAAAGCCATGCTCAGCTCGGTGGAAGTAAGCCTTAAGCGCCTCAAGACGGATCGAATTGATCTTTTGTGGGTGCATATGCCCGATGGCGTAACGCCTATCGACGAAATTGTACGGGGTCTGGACGACCTGATCCGCTCTGGCAAAGTGCTTTATAGCGGACTGTCCAACTTTCCGGCTTGGCGTGTGGCAACGGCAGCCACCCTGGCCGAGCTTCGTGGTTGGTCTGCGATATCGGCGGTGCAATTGGAGCACAGCCTGGTGGAGCGGTCGGCCGAACGCGAACTTCTGCCGATGGCGGCTGCATTCAATTTGGGAACGGTCGGGTGGTCACCGCTAGGAGGTGGTTTGCTGACAGGTAAATACCGCAAAGGGGAAACCGGTCGTGCCCAGGGTTTGGGGGCGGTTATCCACGACGAGAGCAGCGAGC
This sequence comes from Pseudomonas hefeiensis, assembly GCF_030687835.1. Lineage (NCBI taxonomy): Bacteria > Pseudomonadati > Pseudomonadota > Gammaproteobacteria > Pseudomonadales > Pseudomonadaceae > Pseudomonas > Pseudomonas hefeiensis. The sequence goes on along the minus strand of NZ_CP117449.1, from coordinate 95,611 downwards.
GCAAGACCACGACTGTGGATTCAGTATTGGCGATCGCCGAAGAGACCGGCCATACACCGGGTCAGATCGCAATCGCCTGGGTGCTGGCCAAGGGAACACTCCCCATCATTGGTCCACGCACGCCGGAGCAGATGGCCGATAACCTTGCGTCAGCAGACGTTCACCTGACGGCGGATCAACTGGAGCATCTGGACGCTGTTAGCGCAATAACCCTTGGATTTCCACACGACGTGGTTGCGGCTTCAGGACCCTCGCTTGCCGGAGGCAAGGCAGACCTCATCGATGCAACGAACCGGATTGTTCGATGAGTATTGGGGTCAGCTATCCAGCCCTGACTCGACGGTGCAGGATGCTGGATGAGCAACGGCGACTTTCTACAAAGCCAACAGCATTGGGGCACGGTGGCTGTGCTGGGGCTGCGCTCAAAAAGGGGACAGATTTATTTCCAGCAAATAATTCTGTCCCCTTTTCAGTCAAGGCACAGGTTAGCGAGTAACCAAGCAAGATGCACCGACCGCTGTCGCCCGGCGTAACTGCGACATGACGTTCCCCGCCGTAATCACCGCCGTAGGCGACATTGGGCAACTGCTCGCGGCCAGCGCCTCTGCGACCCAGGTATTGCAGGTATAAAACAGCGAATAGCGACCCTCGGCCTGGTAGAACCGGCTCTCTCCATACAGGCCAGGCCCGAGCACCACCAAGGTGCCCGTCGCTGAGTGGGTGAAGGTCCCGGCCACGAACGCGAGCAGTCGTCGGTAGCCGTCCTCCGTCACCCGCACCTCGACGACCTCGCTTGCGGCGAAACGCCGCCTGGGGTCCCCGTCAATCTTGACCGCATGCAGCACGGTTGCCGTCGACCCGAACAAGGCTCGCAGAGCGAGGCTCAAGGTGGCCTGTGGGGCTCGGTAAAAATCCTCGTCACCCCAACCGAACTCAACGAAGTCGCCGTCGCTGAATTCTTCGGCCAGTGCGGGAAGCACCTGAAGCAGATCGGGGCGCGCAATTATCAACCCGGTATGCAGGCCATGATTCACTACATAGAAGGACCGCCAATCGCCACCCTCGCCCCTCGGCGGGTCCGACGCGGTAGCGCAGCCGAACAGCGTGAGGATCAGGGCCAGCACTACAATGCGCATACACAAGGGCTCGCTCACTTAAGGGGACCACTTAAGAGGACGGATTTATTTTCTGATATTAATCCATCCGCCTTTCCCGCTCAGCCAACCTCCTCAAACCGCCGCCGCTTCATAAACAACCCCATCCCTATCGCCACGGCAAAAGCCGACAGCAACCCCAGATCAAACCCCAACACGCGGGTCTGACCGGCCAAAACGCAGCCAACCGCACCCGCCGCCACCAACACCACGCCTAGCCACTTGCGTAGCAGATAGGGTTTGAGGAATCGATCGAGCAGAAAGGACACCACCAAGGCAATGACCAATTGAGTAATTACGGACATGTACGTCTCCAGCCAGGTCTTGATGATCAATGTCGAGAGGGTGCGTTGCGGGCCGATACCGCCGTTGACCTGCGCCTCTATGCTGACCAGTACGTCGCCCGCATGGTAGGTGGGCAGGATTTCATTGGCATACGTGCGCACACCGGCCCCTACAGATACCGCCACGTAAGACGGGGCCACGGCCTTGGCGGCGGCAGTGAAGGCCGTGGCTGCAAGGTTGGCGATCGTGGTGCGCTGGGTATTGAGGGCATCGCCCTGTTGCCGGGTGAGCGGTTTGGAGATGCCGATCATCATCACGCACGGCAGGTTTTTGGCCAGCATCTTGTCGTACACCTCGACGACCTTGCTGTTGACTTCATAGTGGGCACTTTTCGCTTCGCCAAAATGCAGCTCGCGCAAGCGTCCGCGTTCGCTGTCGGTGAGGGTGATCTGCGAGACGTTGAAGACGACCCCGTGATTGCCCATGTATTGGAAAGTCCCTTCGAACTTCATCGCCCGCATCCTTTTGGGGTAAAGGTGGCGATTCTCTACAACGAGTGGATTGGATTCAAATCATTTCATCTTGCTGGATCGGGGAGCGGTGAATGCCGGTCAGTTAAGCCACAAACCTGTGGGAGCAAAGTTTGCTCGCGATTGGGGCAGGTCTGTCGACAACGGGTTTGGCTGGTCTACCGCTATCGCGAGCAAGCTTTGCTCCCACAGATTTTGCGTCGGCTGAGCTTTTAGCGGATCGGCAGTGGAATGGGGGGTGGGCTTTTTCAAGAAACGGGACGGATTTATTTTCATTAATTCACCTGCTTCCTTTTCCCCTAACCCAGTAGCAACAAATCCCCCCGCTCACCCGCAGGCCAGATGTCTCTCAATCAACCTTGCCACCTCATCTGCATGCGTAAAGCCCAGACTGTGATCGGCGCCAGGGAAAACGTGTAGCTGCGCACGGGGTAACAGTTGAGCAAGGCGCTGGCCGACACGAACGGGGCTGATCGGGTCAGCATCTCCCCAGAGGAGCAGGACCGGCATGCGCAACTCGGCCAACCGGAGCGTGAGGTCAGTGCGGTCGTCGAGAAACCACCTCGGCAGTGTCGGGTTGGCGGCAGCAAAATCCGGGCGCCAGTCTTCCGCGTCCAGATCAGACATATTCACCCCGCCAGAGGTGACGGTCAGCGTCAGGTGCGTGATCAGCTCAGGGCGTTCAAGCGCTGCAAGCACCGCAACGATACCGCCCATGGACTGCGCCACCAGCGCTGTGGGCCGGTCGATCTCGGCCAGCACGCACCTCGCCAGATCTTCCATGCCGGTTATGCCAGGCACGGGCGGAGTGTCTCCAAAGCCGGGCCAGCCGATATGGACCTGCTGCGCCGGGTGGGCCAAGCGCTCGGCAACCGGGTGCCAGAACTGGGTGTTACCAGAAGCGCCGGGCAGGAAGAGCAGTTTGGTGGGGGATGCAATCACGGGTTCGGTCCTTGAAGGTGGGATTGAAAGAGTCAGCAGGAGGACAAACGGATGCCGCAAGCTTCGGCGACCACTTCGCAATGAGAGCCGCCGGCAAGTGAAGGGCCGTTCTTGGCTAGTACCGATCAGTCAAGCCGCAAATCTGTGGGAGCAAAGCTTGCTCGCGATTGGGGCAGGTCAGTCGACAACGGGTTTGGCTGGTCTATCGCTATCGCGAGCAAGCTTTGCTCCCACAGATTTTGCGCTGTCTGAGCTTTTAGCGGATCGGCAGTGGGTTGGGGGGTGGGCTTTTTTGTGAGTGCTTCGCACTGGAGCGCCAGCCCGGTCAAGCGGGAGCAAGCTCCCTCGCCACGGGGGCTGTGCTGGGGCTGAGAGTTTGTCAGGGGTGGCGATCCAGTTTCTTGAGGAACACGGTCATTTCCTTTTCCGCCTGTTTGTCGCCGTGGGCGCGGGCGGCTTCAAGGCCTTGTTCCCAGGCTTGGCGGGCTGCCGGTAGGTCGCCCTGGCCTTGGTGGGCCTTGCCTAGTAGCTTCCAAGCCGCCGAATACTTGGGGTCGAGTTCGACGCAGCGTTGGAAGTGTTCGGCGGCGCGGGCGAATTCGCCGAGGTCCAGGTAGCCCTTGCCCAGGCCGAAGCGCAGCAGGGAGTTATCCACACCCTTGGCGAGCATTTTTTCCAGGGAGTCGAGCATGGGGGCGTCCTTATCTGTTGTGTCAGGGGTTGATCGGTTGGGAATGAGATCGCTATCGCGGGCAAGCCTTGCTCCCACAGAGACCTCCACAGGGAGTTCCACAGAGTCTGGACTGTGGAACATCTGTGGGAGCAAGGCTTGCCCGCGATGAGGCCATGACTGCCACCGCAAATTCTGGATCAGAAGAAACTCAACCCCACATGGAACAGTTTCTCGACGTCGCGAATGTGCTTTTTGTCCACCAGGAACAGGATCACATGGTCGCCGGTCTGGATCATGGTGTCGTCATGGGCGATGAGCACTTGTTCGTCGCGGATGATTGCGCCGATGGTGGTGCCTGGCGGCAGGCCGAGGTCGCGGATGGCCTTGCCGATGACTTTGCTGGACTTGGCGTCGCCATGGGCAATCGCCTCGATGGCTTCGGCCGCGCCACGGCGCAGGGAGTGTACGCTGACGATGTCGCCGCGCCGCACGTGGGCCAGCAAGGTGCCGATGGTTGCCAGTTGCGGGCTGATGGCGATGTCGATCTCGCCACCCTGGATCAGGTCGACGTAGGCCGGGTTGTTGATGATGGTCATCACCTTCTTCGCCCCCAGGCGCTTGGCCAGCAGCGAGGACATGATGTTGGCTTCGTCGTCGTTGGTCAGGGCCAGGAAGATGTCCGCGTCGGCGATGTTTTCTTCCAGCAGCAAGTCACGGTCCGAGGCGCTGCCCTGCAGCACCACGGTGCTGTCGAGGTTATCCGAGAGGTAACGGCAGCGCGCCGGGTTCATCTCGATGATCTTGACCTGATAGCGGCTTTCGATGGCTTCGGCCAGGCGCTCGCCGATCTGGCCGCCGCCGGCAATCACGATGCGCTTGTTGTTTTCGTCGAGACGGCGCATTTCGCTCATCACCGCGCGGATATTGGCCTTGGCGGCGATGAAAAATACCTCGTCGTCCGCTTCGATCACCGTATCGCCCTGGGGCAGGATCGGCCGGTCACGGCGGAAAATTGCCGCGACCCGCGTTTCCACGTTCGGCATGTGCTCGCGCAGCTGGCGCAGTTGCTGGCCCACCAGCGGTCCGCCGTAGTAGGCCTTGACCGCGACCAATTGCGCCTTGCCTTCGGCAAAGTCGATCACCTGCAAGGCGCCCGGGTGTTCGATCAGGCGCTTGATGTAGTTGGTCACCACTTGCTCGGGGCTGATCAGTACATCGACCGGGATCGCTTCGTTGTCGAACAGATCGGCGCGGGTCAGGTAGGCCGCCTCGCGCACCCGGGCGATCTTGGTCGGGGTGTGGAACAGCGTGTGAGCGACCTGGCAGGCCACCATGTTGGTTTCATCGCTGTTGGTGACAGCCACCAGCATGTCGGCATCGTCGGCACCGGCCTGACGCAGCACCGTAGGCAATGAGCCACGGCCCTGTACGGTGCGGATGTCGAGGCGGTCACCGAGATCGCGCAGGCGTTCACCGTCGGTGTCGACCACGGTGATGTCGTTGGCTTCACTGGCCAGATGTTCAGCCAGCGAACCGCCGACCTGCCCTGCGCCGAGGATGATGATTTTCATCCGGTCACTCCTATCGAATCGGTTTTAACCGCGTGCGGCGGCGATCTTGATCAGTTTGGCGTAGTAGAACCCGTCGTGGCCGCCCTCTTGGGCCAGCAACTGCCGGCCATGGAGCTGCTTCACCCCGGCCTGGCTGGCAATGTCCAGCTCCCGGGCACCGGGGGTACGGGCGAGGAAGGCTTCGATCACTTCGGTGTTCTCGGTCGGCAATGTCGAACAGGTGGCATACAGCAGCATGCCGCCGACTTCCAGGGTTATCCACAGGGCGTCGAGCAATTGCCCCTGCAATACCGCCAGTGCGGCGATATCGTCCGGCTGACGGGTGAGCTTGATGTCGGGATGACGGCGGATCACGCCGGTGGCCGAACACGGTGCGTCCAGCAGGATGCGCTGGAATGGCTTGCCGTCCCACCAACTGGCGGTGTCACGGCCATCGGCGGCGATCAGTTCGGCGTCCAGGCCAAGGCGCTCGAGGTTTTCCTTCACGCGCACCAGGCGCTTGGCTTCCAGGTCCACCGCCACCACGCCGGCCAGCTTCGGCTCGGCCTCAAGGATGTGGCAGGTCTTGCCACCCGGTGCGCAGCAGGCATCCAGCACGCGTTGGCCGGGCGCCAGCTCCAGCAGGTCGGCAGCCAACTGCGCGGCTTCGTCCTGGACGCTGATCCAGCCGTCGGCAAAGCCCGGCAGCGTGCGTACATCACCGGGGGTTTCCAGCACGATGCCGTCGCGGCTGTACTGGCACGGGATGGCCGGGATGCCCGCCTCGCCCAGTAACGCCAGGTAGGCATCGCGCGTATGGTGGCGACGGTTGACCCGCAGGATCATCGGCGGATGGGCATTGTTGGCCGCGCAGATGGCTTCCCATTGCTCGGGCCAGAAGGCCTTCAGGGATTTTTGCAGCCAGCGCGGGTGGGCGGTGCGCACCACTGGGTCGTGTTCCAGCTCAGCCAGCAGGGCTTCGCTTTCCCGTTGGGCGCGGCGCAGCACGGCATTGAGCAGGGCCTTGGCCCACGGCTTTTTCAGTTTGTCGGCGCAGCCTACGGTTTCACCGATGGCGGCGTGGGCAGGCACGCGGGTGTAGAGCAATTGATAGAGCCCCACCAGCAGCAGTGCTTCAACGTCGGCATCGGCGGCCTTGAACGGTTTCTGCAGCAGCTTGGCCGCCAGGGCCGACAGCCGCGGCTGCCAACGGGCGGTGCCGAACGCCAGGTCCTGGGTGAAACCGCGATCGCGGTCTTCAACCTTGTCCAGTTGGGTCGGCAGGGAGCTGTTGAGTGAGGCTTTTCCGCTCAGGACCGCGGCAAGTGCCTTGGCGGCGGCCAGACGCGGGTTCATGAAGCGTCCGCCACTTGGCCCAGCAGCGTGCCGACGGCAAATTTCTCACGGCGGCTGTTGTACAAATCGCTGAAGTTCAGCGCCTTGCCACCGGGCAATTGCAGACGTGTCAGACACAGCGCCTGCTCACCACAGGCGACAACGAGGCCGTCCTTGCTGGCACCGAGGATTTCACCCGGCGCGCCCTGCCCCTCGGCGCAGCTGGCCGCCAGCACTTTCAGGGCCTCGCCGTTCAAGGTGCTGTGGCAGATCGGCCACGGGTTGAAGGCTCGCACCAGGCGTTCCAGTTCGATGGCCGGGCGGCTCCAGTCGATACGCGCCTCGTCCTTGTTCAGTTTGTGCGCGTAGGTGGCGAGGCTGTCATCCTGCACTTCGCCTTCCAGCGTACCGGCGGCCAGGCCGGCAATGGCCTGGACCACGGCCGGCGGGCCGATGAGCGCGAGGCGGTCGTGCAGGCTGCCGCCGGTGTCTTCGGCGCTGATGGGCGTGCTGACCTTGAGCAGCATCGGCCCGGTGTCCAGGCCGGCTTCCATGCGCATCACCGTGACGCCGCTCTCGGCATCACCGGCTTGCACGGCGCGCTGGATCGGCGCCGCACCGCGCCAGCGTGGCAGCAGCGAGGCGTGGCTGTTGATGCAACCCAGGCGCGGGATATCCAGCACCACTTGGGGCAGGATCAGGCCGTAGGCGACCACCACCATCAAGTCGGGCTTGAGCGCGGCCAATTCGGCCTGGGCCTGAGCGTCCCGCAAGGTCGGCGGCTGCAATACCTGCAGACCGTTCTCCAGGGCCAGTTGCTTGACCGGGCTGGGCATCAGTTTTTGCCCGCGACCGGCCGGCCGATCCGGCTGGGTGTAGACCGCGATGATTTCATGGGGGCTGGCCAGCAGGGCCTTGAGGTGTTCAGCGGCGAACTCGGGAGTGCCGGCAAAGACGATGCGCAGTGGCTCAGTCATGGGAAGCTCTCATTTACAAAGCAGTCGCAAAAGAAAAAGGCTTGCCGCGGCAAGCCTTTGAAGGGGGCGTCAAGCATTCTGGCGATGCAGTTTTTCCAGTTTTTTCTTGATCCGGTCACGCTTGAGGGTAGACAGGTAGTCCACGAACAGCTTGCCGTTGAGGTGGTCACACTCATGCTGGATGCACACCGCCAGCAACCCTTCGGCGATCAGTTCGTAAGGCTGGCCATCCCGGTCCAGGGCCTTGATCCTGACCTTCTGCGGGCGGTCGACGTTTTCGTAGAAGCCCGGCACCGAGAGACAGCCTTCCTGGTACTGGTCCATCTCGTCGGTCAGGGTTTCGAACTCGGGGTTGATGAACACCCGGGGCTCGCTGCGGTCTTCGGAAAGGTCCATCACGACGATACGCTTGTGCACGTTGACCTGAGTCGCGGCGAGGCCGATGCCTGGCGCCTCATACATTGTTTCAAACATGTCATCGACCAACTGACGCACTTCGTCGTCCACTACGGCCACCGGTTTGGCGATAGTGCGCAGGCGCGGGTCCGGAAATTCGAGAATGTTCAAAATGGCCATAAGCTTGATAAATGCACGTGTGAGGTAAAGTCGGGTGGCAGGCCTGGCGTGTCTTGGGATGCAGGCTACCGTTGTAAAACGTTGCTCCTCACATCTTACGGAGCGAGCCACGGGGGCTCTGGCGTTTTACGCGAACGCACATAATAAAGGGATTCACCGCATGAGGAAATCACTACTCGCCCTGCTGCTTCTGGCCTCGGCCGGTATCGCGCACGGGCAAGTGCAACTTCGGGAAGGTTTTCCCCAGCAATACACAGTGGTGACGGGGGACACGCTGTGGGACATCTCCGGCAAATACTTGCGTGAACCGTGGAAATGGCCCGAGCTCTGGCAAGCCAACCCACAGATCGAAAACCCCAACCTGATTTATCCCGGCGACACCCTGTCGCTGGTCTACGTCAACGGCCAACCGCGGCTGACCCTCCATCGCGGCGCTTCGCGGGGCACCATCAAGCTGTCACCGCGCATTCGCAGCTCGCCGGTGGCCGAGGCGATCCCGAGCATCCCGCTGCAGGCCATCAATAGCTTTTTGCTGAGCAACCGCATCGTCGACACGGCCGAGGATTTCGACAAGGCGCCCTACATTGTTGCCGGCAATGCCGAACGGGTCCTCAGCGGCGCGGGAGACCGGATCTTTGCCCGCGGCCCATTCGACGCGAACCAGTCGGCGTATGGCATCTTTCGGCAGGGCAAGGTCTACACCGATCCCGAAACCAAGGAGTTCCTGGGCATCAACGCCGACGACATCGGCAGCGGTGAAGTCGTGGCGAGCGAAGGCGACGTCACGACCCTGGCCCTGCAACGCACAACCCAGGAGGTGCGCCTCGGTGATCGCCTGTTCAGTGGCGAAGAACGCTCGATCAACTCGACGTTCATGCCCAGCGCACCGCAATCGGACATCAACGGGCTGATCCTCGATGTACCCCGAGGCGTCACCCAGATTGGCGCCCTGGACGTGGTCACCCTGAACAAGGGGCGTCGCGACGGGCTGGCCGAAGGCAACGTGCTGGCGGTGATGAAGACCGGCGAGACCGTGCGCGACCGCATCACCGGCGAGCGGGTGAAAATCCCGGATGAACGTGCTGGCCTGCTGATGGTTTTTCGCACCTACGACAAGCTCAGCTATGGCTTGGTGCTCTACGCCTCGCGCTCGCTGGCGGTATTCGACAAAGTGCGCAATCCATAACGTGTCTCACAAGTTACCAACAGAGTTATCCACAGCTTGTTCCCGTTTCGACGGGCTTAATAACGATCAAGGATGATCCATGTCATTGCCTGAATCTGCTTCGGTTTCCCCGGCGGAACTGGAGGCCCGTCTGCGCCTGCACCGCTTGCCGGAACTGGGCCCCAAACGTTTCATGACCCTGATGGAGGCCTTTGGCTCGGCCTCCAAAGCCATCAGCGCACCGGCCAGCGCCTGGCGAGCGCTGAGGTTGCCCTCGGCGTGCGCCGAGGCACGGCGCAACCCGGATGTGCGTGACGGTGCAGCCCATGCATTGGCCTGGTTGGAGCGTTCGGCCCAGCATTTACTGATGTGGGACCAGCCTGACTACCCCGCGCTGCTGGCACAGATCAGCGATGCGCCACCGCTGTTGTTCGTCGCCGGCAACGCGACCATTCTGGAAAAACCACAGTTGGCAATGGTCGGCAGCCGCCGGGCATCGCGACCGGGCATGGACACGGCCGCGGCGTTTTCCCGAAGCCTGGCCGGGTGCCGGTTTTGTCATCACCAGCGGCCTGGCCCTGGGCATCGACGCGGCGGCCCATCAAGCGGCACTGGATGTGGGCGGGCAGACAATTGGCGTGCTGGGCACGGGGCTGGAAAATTTTTATCCACAGCGCAATCGTCGGCTGGCGGACGCGATGATCGCCCAAGGCAGCGCGGTGCTGTCGGAGTTCCCGCTGGACGCGCCGCCCCACGCCAGCAACTTTCCTCGTCGCAACCGGATCATCAGCGGCTTGTCCCTCGGCGTGCTGGTGGTGGAGGCCAGTATCGCCAGCGGTTCGCTGATCACCGCACGCTTGGCGGCCGAACAAGGCCGCGAGGTGTACGCCATTCCGGGGTCGATCCATCACCCCGGCGCCAAGGGCTGTCATCAGTTGATCCGCGACGGTGCGGCGCTGGTGGGAAACCGTCGAGCACATCCTTGAAGCATTGCGGGGTTGGCAACAGTTGCCGCTGTCCATGGAACCGGCGCCCGTCACCCATCCGCTGTTGCGCTTGCTCCATGCCGCGCCGCTTACCAGCGAAGCGCTGGCCGACGCCAGTGGCTGGGGCTTGCCCAAAGTACTGGCGGCGCTGACTGAACTGGAAATGGAGGGACGGGCGGTCTGTGACACCGGGCGCTGGTTTGCACGCTAGGTTTTATGGGGAAGATCGGTAAACTGCGCACAGCCTTATTTGCGTTGTGGAGAGTCTTTCATGGTCAACAGTTGGCGTGTGCAACAAGCCGCGCGAGAAATTCGCGCCGGGGCGGTGATTGCCTATCCAACCGAAGCGGTCTGGGGCCTGGGCTGCGACCCGTGGAACGAAGACGCGGTGGAGCGCCTGCTGGCGATCAAGTCGCGGCTGCCCGATAAGGGTTTGATTCTGGTAGCTGACAATATCCACCAGTTCGACTTTCTGTTCGAAGATTTCCCTGAAACCTGGATGGACCGCATGGCCAGCACGTGGCCGGGGCCCAATACCTGGTTGGTGCCGCACCAGAACCTGCTGCCGGAATGGATTACCGGGGTACACGACACCGTCGCGCTGCGGGTCAGCGACCATCCCACCGTGCGGGACTTGTGCTCGTTGGTCGGGCCGCTGGTGTCCACCTCGGCCAACCCTCAGGGCCGCCCGGCAGCGCGCACGCGGATTCGCGTCGAGCAGTATTTTCGCGGGCAGATCGACCTGGTGCTGGGCGGCAACCTGGGCGGGCGCAAGAACCCCAGCGTGATTCGCGACCTGGCCAGCGGCAAGGTCGTGCGGCCGGACTGAGCCCGAACACAAGCTCCATGCTCAACACAGAGCAAGTGTGGGAGCGGGCTTGCTCGCGAAGGCGTCGGCACATCCAACATTGATGCAAGCTGACCCACCGCTTTCGCGAGCAAGCCCGCTCCCACAGGTTCTTTAGCAACCTCTGAATCAGGGCAAAAGAATGGTCGACCCGGTTGTACGCCGCGCCGACAACTCGGCCTGGGCCTTGGCCGCTTCGGCCAGTGGATAGCGCTGGTTGATATCCACCGTGAGTTTGCCGCTGCTGATCATGCCGAACAGCTCATCGGCCATGCGCTGCAGGTTCTCGGCGTTATTGGCGTACGTCGCCAGGGTCGGGCGGGTGACGTACAGCGAGCCTTTGGCCGCGAGTATCCCCAGGTTCACGCCCTCCACCGCACCGGAAGCATTGCCGAAACTCACCAGCAGGCCACGGGGCGCTATGCAGTCCAGGGAGGTCAACCAGGTGTCCTTGCCGACACCGTCATAGACCACCGGGACTTTCTTGCCGTCGGTCAGCTCCAGCACCCGCTGTACGACGTTTTCCTTGCTGTAGTCGATGGTTTCCCAAGCGCCGTGGGATTCGGCGATTGCGGCTTTTTCCGCTGAGCTGACGGTGCCGATCAGCTTCACGCCCAGGGCCTTGGCCCACTGGCAGGCCAAAGAACCCACGCCACCGGCGGCGGCATGGAACAGGATGGTTTCCCCCCCTTTGAGCTCATAGGTCTGACGTAACAGGTATTGCACGGTCAGGCCCTTGAGCATTACCCCAGCCGCCTGTTCGAAACTGATGGATTCGGGCAAATGCACCAGGTTGGCCTCGGGCAACACATGCACGTCGCTGTAGGCCCCCAGCGGACCGCTGCCATAGGCTACCCGGTCACCGACCTTGAACCGCGTGACGTCTGAGCCGACCGCCTCGACCACCCCCGCTCCCTCGGCCCCCAAGCCCGACGGCAGGGCCGGTGGCGGGTAAAGGCCGCTGCGGTAATAGGTATCGATGAAGTTCAGGCCGATCGCCTTGTTGCTGACCCGCACCTGCTGCGGGCCCGGCTCGGCAGGCTGGTAGCCCACGTACTTGAGCACTTCGGGGCCGCCGTGGGAACTGAACTGGATACGTTTGGCCATCTTCACTTTCTCCTTGCCGTGGACTTTTTACCAAGCCTGCTATCGGACTCCTAAGCTTGACCTTCGTCAACTGTGGCGTAGGCAAGTGCGGTGGTATCCTGTGCGCCCATTTGCCACCGGCCCGCTGCAAGCCGCGTAGCGCAGCCCTGATCAAGGTGATGTCATGACCACTCGCACCGAGGCCGTGAAAGCCTACCTGCTCGACCTGCAAGACCGCATCTGTGCGGCCCTGGAAACCGAAGACGGCGGCACTCGTTTCGTCGAAGATGCCTGGACCCGCCCCGCCGGTGGTGGCGGTCGCACGCGAGTAATTGAAAACGGTACGCTGATCGAAAAGGGCGGCGTCAACTTTTCCCACGTCTTCGGCAGCGGCCTCCCACCCTCGGCCAGCGCCCATCGGCCGGAACTGGCCGGGCGCGGCTTTGAAGCCCTGGGCGTGTCATTGGTCATCCATCCCCACAACCCTCATGTTCCGACGTCCCACGCCAATGTGCGTTTTTTCATCGCCGAAAAGGAAGGCGAAGAGCCGGTCTGGTGGTTCGGCGGTGGCTTCGACCTGACACCGTACTATGGCGTGGCAGAAGACTGCGTGCATTGGCACCGCGTTGCCGAGCAGGCCTGTGCCCCGTTCGGCCCCGACGTGTATTCGCGCTACAAGGCCTGGTGCGACAGCTATTTCCATATCAAGCATCGCAACGAGCCCCGAGGCATCGGCGGCCTGTTTTTCGATGACCTGAACGAGTGGGATTTCGACACCAGCTTCGCCTTCATGCGCGCCATCGGCGATGCCTACATCGAGGCTTACCTGCCTATCGTGCGCCGCCGCAAGCAGGATCCGTTCACAGCCAAACAAAGGGAATTCCAGGAGTTTCGCCGCGGACGCTACGTGGAGTTCAACCTGGTCTACGACCGCGGCACCCTGTTCGGGCTGCAATCGGGCGGGCGTACCGAGTCGATCCTGATGTCCCTGCCGCCGCAAGTGCGCTGGGGCTATGACTGGAAAGCCGAACCGGGCAGCGAAGAGGCGCGGCTGACCGAGTACTTCCTGCAGGATCGTGATTGGCTGGCGACGGCCTGACGGGGGAGTTTCCATGGATCACTACGTTGTAATGGGCAACCCGATCGGCCACAGCAAATCGCCGCTGATCCACCGTCTCTTTGCCGAACAGACCGGGCAAGCGCTGGACTACAGCACGCTGCTGGCGCCCTTGGACGATTTCGCCGGTTGCGCGCGGGAATTCTTCCGCGAAGGTCGTGGGGCGAATGTCACCGTGCCGTTCAAGGAAGATGCCTTCCGCTTGGCCGACAGCCTGACCGAGCGAGCCCAGCGGGCCGGGGCGGTGAACACGCTGAGCAAGCTGGCCGACGGCCGCCTGTTGGGTGACAACACCGATGGCGCCGGACTGGTACGGGACCTGACCGTCAACGCAGGTTTAAACCTCAAGGGTAAACGCATCCTGTTACTGGGAGCCGGCGGCGCCGTGCGCGGCGCCTTGGAGCCGCTGCTGGCCGAAGCGCCAGCCTCGGTGATCATCGCCAACCGCACGGTGGAAAAAGCCGAATTGCTGGCCGAGTTGTTCGCGGACCTGGGCCCGGTCTCGGCCAGCGGTTTCGACTGGCTGCAAGAGCCCGTGGACCTGATTATCAACGCCACATCGGCGAGCCTGTCCGGCGATGTTCCGCCGATTGCCGCAAGTTTGATCGAACCCGGCATGACGTTCTGCTACGACATGATGTATGGCAAGGAACCTACTTCGTTCTGTCGCTGGGCCAGTGAACAGGGCGCGGCGGTGGCGATGGACGGCTTGGGCATGCTGGCCGAACAGGCGGGCGAAGCGTTCTACCTGTGGCGTGGGGTACGCCCGGACACCGCGCCGGTGCTGGCCGAATTGCGGCGCCAGCTCGCACTGTAGGCTACAGACTGTTGCGGCGAGGGGATTTATCCCCGTTGGACTGCGAAGCAGTCCCAAAAAACCAGGGCCGCTTCGCGCCCCAGCGGGGCGGTGCGACGTTTCGCTAAATCCCCTCGCCACAGGGTGTTTCTACCTTAAGCCCTAGTCTTCAAAATGGATCGGACAGTGCTCCGGCCCTTCCAGCTTCTTCAACTCCTCCACCACATGGGGCCTGGCCCTGCGCAACGTCAGGCTGCGCCCCTGCATGCGCAAGCGCCGGGCTTCCTGGTGCAGCATTTCCACGCCGGAATAATCAATAAAGTTAATCTGCTGCGCATCGATCACCACCCGTTGTGCCTGCAACCGTTGCAGGCGCACTTGCAGGTAGTGGCTGGCACCAAAAAAGATCGAACCGCCGACCCGCAGGATGTCAGCTTCCCCCTCACAGGAATGTTGTACCCGCGGTTGTGAGGTGCGCTTGAGGTAGAAAAACAGCGACGCCAGCACACCGGCGTAGATGGCGGTTTGCAGCTCCAGCAGCAGCGTGGCCAGACAGGTGAGGCTCATCACCACGAATTCGGCGCGGCTCACGCGAAACAACGCCCGGACGCCGCGATAGTCCACCAGGCCCCAGGCAATCAGCAGAATGCTGCCGGCCATGGCCGGTATCGGAATGTGCGAAATCAGCTTGGCACCGGTTACCGCAAACAAGGCCACCCACAGTGCCGAGAAAACCCCCGCCAGGGGCGAGCAGGCGCCGGCTTCATAACTGAGGCCGGAACGGGTAAAGGAACCCGCTGACAAGGAACCGGAAAAGAACCCTCCCACAATATTGGAAAGCCCCTGCGCCCTGACCTCCTGGTTCGCATCGAGTAACTGCCCCGAGCGTACTGACAACGAGCGGGCAATGGACAGGCTGGTCACCAACCCGAGCATGCCCACCGCAACGGCACCGGGCAGCAGGCGCAGGATCAGATCCAGGTCCAGCGGCAGCGCAGAGAAAGGCGGCAAGCGCCCGGCAAAGGCGCTGACCAACGCGACATGCCCGAACATCCCCGGCCATAGCCAGACCACCAGGCTGCTGATGACTAAAGTTATCAACAGGCTCGGCCAGCGCGGCAGCAGCCGTTTGAGCACGACGCCCATCACCAGCGTGCCCAAACCGAGAAACAGAGAAGGCTTATCCACAGCCTCGATATGGCTGGCCAACATCAGCAGCCCCTTCAACGCCGTGGCTTCGTTGGGCAGATCAAGACCCAGCAGGTTGGGCAACTGTCCCAGGGCGATTACCACCGCTGCGCCCAGGGTGAAACCCAACACCACCGAGTGTGAGACGAAATTCACCAGCGCGCCGAAACGCAACAGCCCCAGCAGCCATTGGAAAACCCCCGCCAGCACCGTCAGCAACAGGATCAAGGTGACGTAGTCCTGGCTGGCCGGCATGGCCAGGGGACTGACGCTGGCATACAGGACAATGGAAATCGCCGCCGTAGGGCCGCATATCAGGTGCCATGACGACCCCCACAAGCAGGCGATCAGCACCGGCACAATCGCCGCATATAAACCGTATTCCGGTGGTAGTCCGGCAATCAGGGCGTAGGCAATCGACTGCGGCAACGCGAGAATCGCACCGCTCAGACCGACGATCAGGTCACGGCCGACACTGGCGCGGGTCTGCCGGGGCAGCCAGCTCAGGAACGGAAAGAGTGAATGGCGGGTGGGCAATGCCATGGGGCCTCAAGGATCGGGTTTGGCGCAAGAGTATCAGGACAAGGCGCCATTCTCCCTGTGCCGAGGGGATTTATGTGGGAGCAAGGCTTGCTCGCGAAACAGGCACCTCGGTCTCTGAAAGACCGAGTTGTCTTCATCGCGGGCAAGCCTTGCTCCCACATAGATTCCCGCGGAGCACATGATTGTCAGAGCTTGGCCTTCACCGCCGCCAACGCATCCTTGCCATCCAGGGTTTTCACACCGTCCAGCCATTTATCCAGCACCGCCGGGTTGGCTTTGATCCAGGCCTGGGCCGCTTCGGCGTTGCTGACTTTCTTGTTCACCACCTCGGCCATGATGCTGTTTTCCATTTCCTGGGTGAAGCTCAGGTTGGTCAACAGCTTGCCGACGTTCGGGCAGGCCTGTGCATAACCCTTGCGGGTCAATGTATAAACGCTGCCCGTGTCGCCGAAGTACTTCTCGCCGCCCTTGAGGTAGTGCATTTTCAGCTGCACGTTCATAGGGTGTGGCGTCCAGCCAAGGAAGGTCACGAACTTCTGTTTCCTCACCGCCCGGGAGACTTCCGCGAGCATGGCCTGCTCGCTCGATTCCACCAGTTTCCATTCGCCCATGCCGAAATCATTGGTCTTGATGATTTCCTTCAAGGACAGGTTGGCCGGGGCGCCGGAGCCAATCCCGTATATCTTCTTGTCGAACTTATCGGCGAATTTGTTCAGGTCAGCGAAGTTATGCACACCGGCGTCCCACACGTAATCCGGGACCGCCAGGGTGAACTCGGTGCCGTCCAGGTTCTTGGCCAGTTGCGTGACATCGCCATTGGCCACGAACTTGTCGTAGAACCCTTGCTGCGCCGGCATCCAGTTACCCAGGAACACATCAACCTGACCGTCCTTGAGACCGCCGAAGGTGATCGGCACCGCGAGGGTGTCGACCTTGGCCTTATAGCCCATGCCATCGAGCAGAAAACCGGTGATCGCGTTGGTCGCGGCGATGTCGCTCCAACCCGGGTCGGCCATCTTTACCGTCTCGCAGCTTTGCTCGGCCCACGCCGAACTGCTAAGCGCCAACAGCCCAGCGGTCAGTACTGTGGATAACTTTTGCATGTGCTTCCCCTTACATTATTGGTTTTGGCAGGGTTGTGGATAACGGGCCTTGCGCTCCAGATCGTCGAGGTCAATGTGGTTGCGCATGTATTGCTGGCTGGCGTCCACCAGCGGCTGGTGATCCCAGCTCTTGAGTTTGCCCAGGGTCAACGCGTGAGCGACGAAACGCCGGCGTCGCTGACTGGCGAGCACCTGTTGATGAATGGCCGGGATATCCCATTTGGCTCGCGCCTCGGCGAGAAAATCCGCGAACAGGGACTGATGTTCAGCCGATTGGCTGAGGTCTTCCAGTTCTTTGGGGTCATTACGCAGATCGAACAGCAGGCACGGATCATCCTCGCTGTAGATGAATTTCCATGGACCACGACGGATCATCATCAATGGGCTGATGGTGCCTTCGGCCATGTACTCACCAAAGACCTCGTCATGACCGCCCTGCCCCTGCAGATGGGGCACCAGCGACCGGCCATCCAGCGCCAGTCCGGGCTCCAGCGTGCCACCGGCCAACTCCACCAGGGTCGGCAGCAAGTCGGCAGTGGACACCGCCGCACCGACTCGCCCGCTGGCGAACTGGCCCGGTGCGCTGATCAACAGGGGGACACGAGCTGCCATCTCGAACCAGTGCATTTTGTACCAGAGGCCTTTTTCACCGAGCATGTCTCCATGATCACCGGAGAACACGATGATCGTGTCCTCCATCAAGCCGGTGTCTTCCAGGGTTTGCAGTAACTTGCCGACGTTGCTGTCAATGTAGCTGCATGCACCGAAGTACGCGCGGCGAGCATCACGGATCTTATCCACAGGCAGTGGCTTGTCCCACAGGTCATACACTTTCAGCAGGCGCTGGGAATGCGGGTCGAGTTCCGTCTGCGCCGGGGTTTGCGGCAGCGGGATGTCCTTGTCGTCATACATATCCCAGAAGGTCTTGGGAATGGTGTACGGGTCGTGGGGGTGGGTCATGGACACCGTCAGGCAGAACGGCTGGTCGCCATCCTCGCGGATGTGATCGAACAGATACTGCTGGGCCTTGAACACCACCTCTTCGTCAAAGTCCAGCTGGTTGGTGCGCACGCACGGGCCGGCCTGCAACACCGAAGACATGTTGTGGTACCAGCTTGGCCGCACGTCGGGCTCGTCCCAGTTCACAGACCAGCCGTAATCGGCCGGATAAATGTCACTGGTCAGGCGTTCTTCATAGCCATGCAACTGGTCCGGCCCGCAAAAGTGCATCTTGCCGGACAGCGCCGTGCGATAACCCAGGCGCCGCAGGTAGTGGGCGTACGTCGGGACGTCCGCAGGAAAGTCCGCCGCGTTATCGTAGGCGCCGATCTTGCTGGGCAACTGGCCGCTCACCAGGGTAAAGCGCGACGGTGCGCAGAGTGGGCTGTTGCAATACGCGGCGTCGAACACCACGCCCTGCTCGGCCAGGCGCGACAGATTCGGCAGCTTGATCGGCGAAGGACCGTAGATCGGCAACATTGGCGCGGCCATTTGATCGGCCATGATGAAAAGAATGTTCTTGCGCTTCATGTATTCGCGGCATTCCATAGTAAACAGTTATGCGAGATTGCTGCGATTGAGCATGTAGCCCACGTCTTTATGGGTAAAGCCCATGTAAGGCAATGACTAGGATAAGCACAGCTTATGTATGAAGCTCTGGGAGACCTGTCCCTTGACCTGTTCCGCGCCTTTGAAGCGGCGGCCCGCCACCGCAGTTTCACGGCAGCGGCGATCGAACTGGGCACCACGCAACCGGCCATCAGCCAGCAGATCAAGCGCCTGGAAGAACAACTGGGTACACGGTTGTTCGATCGCATCTACCGCGGCATCGAAATGACCGAGGCCGGGACAATCCTGTTCGAGCAAGTTCAGGCCGGTTTGCAGAATATCGACGCAGGATTGGGCGCGATTACCGCCCAGGACCAGCATGAGGTGCTGCAAGTCGCCACAGATTTTGCCTTTGCCGCCTATTGGCTGATGCCACGCCTGCATCGGTTTCACGCGGCCAACCCGCAGGTGGACGTCAGCCTGGTGACCAGCGAACGCAACCACAACATGCTGCGCACGGATATCGACGTTGCGGTGCTGTTTGGAGACGGTCGCTTCAAACAAGGCGAAAGTCGCTGGCTTTTCAGCGAAGAAGTCTTTCCGGTGTGCAGCCCGCTATTGCTCAGGGAGCGCTCCCTGCCCTTGTCCGCTCAAGCCTTGTCGGAATTCCCGCTGCTGCATTTGCGTGGGGAAAACAGCAGTCACTGGTTCGACTGGAGTGGCGTTTTCCGTGAGCTGGGCATTACCTCGCCCCCGGCGCCCGGGCAGTTACGGTTCGACAACTACACCTTGCTGATCCAGGCGGCGATAGGCGGTCAGGGCGTCGCCATCGGCTGGCGATACCTTGTGGATAACTTATTGGCCCAAGGGCTGCTGTGCCGTCCGGTCGCGGAAACGGTGCTGTCGCGGTCAGGGTATTACGTGGTCTTGCCCCAGCGTAAACGGCGCGGGGCTTTGATCAAGCAGTTTGTGGACTGGTTAATGGAGGAGCAGGCCAACAGCGCCGAATCGCTGATAGGTTTGGCATCACCTTCCATTGCGGTGTGACCCGCCCGCCCCTGCGCCGACTCAGGAGACTGCGACCGTTCAGGCTAATCGGCGGCGACAAAACTGACATGCTGGCCCACATGCAGGTTCAGGCGCAGCTCATCGGCAATGCCGACGGCCACACGGCCAAGCCGCTCCAGTGATTCGGCCATGCCGGGCTCCAGGCTTGTGCTGACCTGGCTGAAGTGCTCGATGCTCAAGCCGGGCGTTGCGTAGGGTGAGTTAATCAGGGTCCATTGCAACGTGCTGTTATTCAGGGCGTCGAGTACCTCTTCGGCGGCATGGCGCTGCAATACATCGTCCGCCTGCTCCTCGTCGAGCACGGCGAAATCGCCCACCAGAAACAGCCGGGAAATACTCGCCGCCTCCATCCCGGCGATCAGCGCATCCACGGCCAACACCTGCTCCACGGGCCCAGGAATGAGCGTGCGCTCCACTTGCTCGCTGTTCATCGGCAACCCCGGGGCGTTCAGCAGGCACACCACGGCATTGGTGCCGGCGACGCTTTGCTTGACCCGCTGGGGATCGTAGAGGTCGCCGGTCTTGGTCCGCAGGCCGGGGCGCGGCGCCAGGGCCGTAAGGTCGTCGAGAACAGCGATGACTTCGTGCTGGCGCCGCAGCATTTCAGCCATCAACGCACTGCCGAGGCTACTCATGGCCCCATAGAGCACCACTTTGGTGACCGGGGTTTCGGCATTTTTCATGGCTGCTTTTCCTTTTTTGTCTCGCGTGTAAAGGCTCTGACACACGGGAGCCAAGCTCGGTTCGGCAGTTTTCTGGGAGAGGCACGTGCATCGGATCAAGGGCTACCACGACCATGCGACCTTCGATTTGTCTGTGGGAGCACTTGCTCGCGATAAACGCACCACAGCTCTCCAGTGAAAATTTATCAACTTCATCGCGAGCAAGCTTTGCTCCCACAGTTAAGCCTTGCTCCTATACAAAAACGCCATTGCCTGCAGCGAAAGGTGGCTGAAAGCTTGCGCGATTAGGATCGCCCCCACTACCGGCAACAGACCGGTGGCCAGAAGCGAGCTTCGAAGGCTCGTTAGGCCCTTTTAACAACAACAATGGTGATTCTGATGTCCGCTGCTAGCCGTCCCGTCGCGTCAACTCCCTCCGTCCGTCCCGTGCTTTGCATCCTGCGCTGACCTGTCCGGTCTGCCTTTGCCCGTCGCGCCACGCCTGGAGTATTTCCTATGCTGACTTTCCTTGGCTTTGCCATGGTCATCACGTTCATGTTCCTGATCATGACCAAGCGCCTGTCCGCGCTGATTGCCCTGATCATCATCCCGATCCTGTTCGCCCTGTTCGGTGGCTTTGCACCGAAGATCGGTCCGATGATGCTCGAAGGCATCACCAAGCTTGCCCCGACCGGGGTGATGCTGATGTTCGCGATTCTTTATTTTGCCCTGATGATCGACTCCGGCCTGTTCGACCCGGCCGTGCGCAAGATCCTCAAGCTGGTCAAGGGCGACCCGTTGAAAGTTTCGGTCGGCACCGCCGTTCTGGCGCTCGTCGTTTCCCTCGATGGTGACGGCGCGACCACTTACATGATCTGCGTAGCCGCTATGCTGCCGCTCTACAGCCGCATCGGCATGAGCCCACGGATCATGGCCGGCCTGATCATTCTCGCCGGTGGCGTGATGAACATGACCCCTTGGGGCGGCCCGACGGCCCGCGCGGCCAGCGCGCTGCATGTCGACCC
Organism: Pseudomonas hefeiensis; assembly: GCF_030687835.1. Classification (NCBI taxonomy): domain Bacteria; kingdom Pseudomonadati; phylum Pseudomonadota; class Gammaproteobacteria; order Pseudomonadales; family Pseudomonadaceae; genus Pseudomonas; species Pseudomonas hefeiensis. The sequence continues at coordinate 74,455 of NZ_CP117449.1, read as the reverse complement.
GTCCGACATCTTCGTTCCGATGATTCCTGCGATGCTCGCGGGTGTAGTGGCGATCCTGGCGATTTCCTACATGTACGGTAAACGCGAGCGCGCCCGTCTGGGTGAGTTGCACCTCGCCGGTGACGACATCGACCACAGCGAAATCAGCGTTTCCCAGTTCCCGGACGCCCGTCGTCCGAAGCTGATCTGGTTCAACGGTGCGTTGACCCTGGCCCTGATGTGCACCCTGATCGCCGGCCTGTTGCCACTGCCGGTGCTGTTCATGGTGGCGTTCAGCATCGCGATGATCGTCAACTACCCTTGCCTGCAACAGCAGAAGGATCGCGTTGCGGCCCATGCCGGTAGCGTATTGGCGGTGGTCGGTTTGATTTTCGCGGCGGGTATCTTCACCGGCATCCTGTCCGGTACCGGCATGGTCGACGCCATGTCCAAGAGCCTGTTGGCGGTGATCCCGGATTTCCTCGGCCCCTACCTGGCGGTGATTACCGCGCTGGTGAGCATGCCGTTTACTTTCTTCATGTCGAACGATGCATTTTATTATGGGGTGTTACCGGTCATGGCCGAAGCGGCCAGCCATTACGGCATCACGGCCGTTGAAATGGCCCGTGCATCGATCGTTGGCCAGCCCGTCCATCTGCTGAGCCCGCTGGTTCCGTCGACTTACCTGCTGGTGGCCCTGGCCGGGATCGAGTTTGGCGATCACCAACGCTTCACCTTGAAGTGGGCAGTATTGGTTTGCCTGTGCATAATGTTTGCCGCCTTGCTGATGGGGATTTTTCCGCTGTTCAGCACTCTATAAAAGCAATGCCCGCTGCGTCGCCCCTTTCGATAACCGAAGGTGCGGCGCGGTCCAACACTCGCTAAAGGAACTCACATGGAATGGCTGACCAACCCGGAAATCTGGGTTGCCTTCTTAACCCTGACCGCCCTGGAAATTGTCCTGGGTATCGATAACATCATCATGATCTCTCGATCCTGGTCAGCCGCATGCCCAAGCACATGCAGGCACGCACCCGGATCTTCGGTCTGGCCCTGGCCATGGTCACGCGGATCCTGTTGCTGCTGTCCATCACCTGGGTCATGCGCCTGACCGCCGACCTGTTCGAAGTGTTCGGCCAGGGCATCTCCGGTCGTGACCTGATCCTGTTCTTCGGTGGCCTGTTCCTGCTGTGGAAAAGCTCCCAGGAGAATGTACCACGCGCTGGAAGGCGAAGATGAAACCGGCGAGACGCCTACGGGCAAGGGCGGTAGCTTCATCTACACCATCGTCCAGATCGCGATCATCGACATCGTGTTCTCCCTGGATTCGGTCATCACCGCCGTGGGCATGGTCTCCCATGTACCGGTGATGGTCGCGGCAATCGTCGTGGCGGTGCTGGTGATGATGCTGGCGGCGGGCACCATCAGCGCGTTCATCGACAAGCACCCGTCGCTGAAAATGCTGGCGCTGTCGTTCCTGCTGGTGGTCGGCACTGTGCTGATCGCTGAGTCCCTGGACGTGCATGTGCCAAAAGGCTACGTCTACTTCGCCATGGCGTTCTCCCTGGCGGTCGAAGCGTTCAACATCAAGATGCGCACGGCCATGGCGCGCAAGCGCAAGCAGCAAGATCCAGTGAAACTGCGTAAGGATATGCCGGGTCAGTAATGACGTTGGGCATTTGAACGAAGGGGCTCATTGGAGCCCCTTTTTCATGCCGGTATGAAAGTGGCCTGGTGCATGACCTGTGGGAGCGGGCTTGCTCACGAATGCATTCTGTCAGGCGACACAGGATTGGCTGCTCTGGCCTCTTCGCGAGCAAGCCCGCTCCCACAGGTCCGCGTTTGCCTGATCGATACAGGAGTCTTCAAGTTCGTCGAGGTATTTTTTATGACAGTTTTGTTTCAATCGATTCTTTAGCTGTGCAATGCTGGCGCTCGAACCGTTGGCCAACTACAGCTTAAGTACAACGAAGAAAAATGTGGCACCGTCAATTGGTCCCTTTGGGACGCTAACAGGGGGCTTCTCATGCTGACCCTGCTCAACTTGCTCTCTGCCGTGGCCCTGCTGATCTGGGGCACGCACATCGTCCGTACCGGCATTCTGCGGGTCTATGGCACGAACCTGCGCCATGTCATTGGCCAAAACATGTCCAGACGCTGGCTGGCTTTCGTCGCAGGCATCATGGTCACTGCCATGGTCCAGAGCAGCAATGCCACGGCCATGCTCGTCACTTCGTTCGTCGGCCAGGGCCTGATGGCACTGACCCCTGCCCTGGCGACCATGCTCGGCGCCGATGTCGGCACGGCGCTGATGGCGCGAGTACTGACCCTGGACCTGTCGTGGTTATCGCCGCTGCTGATTTTCCTCGGGGTGATTTTTTTCCTGTCGCGCAAACAGACCCGCCTGGGGCAAATGGGCCGGGTCGGCATCGGCTTGGGCCTGATCATCCTGGCGCTGCAATTGATTGTCGAAGCCGCCGCGCCCATCACCCAGGCCCAGGGCGTGAAAGTGATCTTTGCCTCGCTGACCGGTGACATCCTGCTCGATGCGCTGGTCGGTGCGCTGTTCGCGATGATCTCCTATTCCAGCCTCGCCGCCGTGCTGCTGACCGCGACACTGGCCGGCGCGGCGGTGATCAGCCTGCCGGTGGCCATCGGCCTGGTGATCGGCGCCAACATCGGCAGCGGCGTGCTGGCCTTTCTCAGCACCAGCATGCAGAACGCCGCCGGCCGCCAGGTGGCGCTGGGCAGCTTGCTGTACAAGCTGATCGGCCTGTTGTTGATCATTCCAGTGCTCGATCCGCTGGTGGGCTGGCTGGACGGCCTGGATTTCAGCCACCAGGAAACGGTGATCGGTTTTCACCTGCTGTACAACACCGTGCGCTGCCTGGTGCTGCTGCCCAGCGTCGGGCCGATGGCCAGGCTGTGTGCCTGGCTGCTGCCGGAGCGTCCAGACACCAATGGCACGGCCAAGCCCCGCCACCTGGACCTCACCGCCCTCGCCACGCCGAGCCTGGCCCTGGCAAACGCCGCCCGGGAAACCCTGCGCATCGGTGATCTGATCGAAAACATGCTCGAAGCCATGCTCGACGTGCTGCGCGGCGGGCAGACGGCTGTCACCCAACAAGTACGAAGCATGGGCGATGACGTCGAGGCGCTGTGCAGCGCTATCAAGCTGTATATGGCCCAAATGCCCCGTGAGGACCTCAGTGAACAGGACAGCCGCCGCTGGGCGGAAATCATTGAGCTGGCGATCAACCTGAATCTGGCCAGCGACCTCATCGAACGCATGTTACGCAAGGTCCAGCAGCAGAAAACCGCGCAACGTCGGTCCTTTTCCGAGGTTGGCCTGGAAGAGTTGGCGGCGCTGCACAGCCAGTTGATCGCCAATCTGCGGCTGGGATTGTCGGTGTTCCTCAGTGCCGACCCGGAGAGCGCACGTCAGCTGTTGCGTGAGAAACGTCGCTTTCGAGCGCAGGAAAGACGACTGGCCCATGCGCACGTCAGCCGCCTACAGCGAAAGATCGTACAAAGCATCGAGACCAGCTCCCTGCACCTTGAGCTGATCGCCGACATGAAGCGCCTCAACTCGCTGTTCTGCGGCAGCGCCTACGCGGTGCTGGGGGCGTCCGAGACCGGTGCGCTCGCGGTTGATGAAATTTCCGACATCACCCATTCGCCTTGAACGACTGGCGCATTGCTCAGTCAGTAAGATTGGCCTGGGCTTAAACCCTTCGCACGCAAACCGGCCCCACATCGCCAAGGAAATACATCCGGCTCGATGTGGGGCGCGAAATTGCTTGCGATATCGACCTGCCCGGCACATGGACCTCCAATCAGCCGCCAGGAAGCTCGCTATGCGTTGTCTGTTGCTCGCCGTTCTTTTGCTCGGTTCTGTGCCAGTGGTCGCGCTGGATCGATTCCAGGTCGAAGGCTATGCGCTACCCAACGGTATGCAACTGCTGCTCAAGCCGGGCAGCGAGCGCGGGCACGTGGCGATCCGGCTGGTGGTGGGCGTGGGGCTGGACGACTTCAACTGCGCCGACAAGGAACTGCCCCACCTGCTGGAGCATTTGCTGTTCAGCGGTGTCGATGACGGCGGCGAAGGCGGGCTGGAAGAGCGCATGCAGGCGCTGGGCGGCGAGTGGAATGCCTTCACGAGCAACGCCGACACCACATTCGTTATCGAGGCACCGGCAAGCAATCAACGCAAGGTCCTGGACCTGTTGATGGCACTGCTGACCCGTACCCGCATCGATGACAACGCCCTGCAGGCGGCCAAACGTGTGGTGGAACGCGAGGATGGCGGTCATTACACCCATCTGCAACGCTGGCTCGACCATCAGGACCTGGGCCACAAGGCGGGCAATCAACTGGCAGTGGAATTGGGGCTGCGCTGCGCTGAGCGGGCCGAAGTCGGGCACCTCACCCTTGCCAGGATCGAGCAGGCACGCAAGGCCTGGTATGCCCCGAACAACATGACGCTGATCGTGGTTGGCGACCTGGACCGGTTGCTACCGGCCTATCTGGAACGGACCTTCGGCGAACTGGAACCGGTCGAGCCCAGCGCTCACGCAGCGTTGCCGCAGATCCGCTACAGCGCGGTCACCAAGCGTAACCTGATGCGCGGCCTGGTGGGCAATAGCGCCAAGCTTCATTGGCTGTTTCCGGAGCCGGTACTGCAACAGCAGCACGACGAAACCTTCGACCTGCTCAAGGACTATCTGGACTGGGCGCTCTATCGCCAACTGCGCCTGGCCCGTGGCCTGTCCTACGGGCCGTGGGTGGAGCGAGAGGTGTTTGGCGGCGTTGGCTTCTTCAGCCTGAACGCGGACCTTGCCCGCGAGGACCTGCCCCAGGCCGAACAAGCGCTGGAGCAAATGCGCACCACGTTGCTCAAGGATGGCCTGGACCCGGAGAGTTTCGTGCGTATCAAACGAGCCGCCATCGCCCATCAGTCCTGGGCGGTTCAAGGCAACAGCGCGCTGGCCGATTACTATTGGAGCGCCCTGGGCGATTACGACGACGGCCGCTTCACCAATCCGGCCGTGCGCCTTCAGGCAGTGAGCCTGGAACAGGCCAACCAGGCCCTGCGTGAACTGCTCAAGGACCCGGGATACCTGCGCATCGAGAAACCATTGCTCGGCGACGATGAACTGGTTTGGGGGGTGAGCGGTTTGCTGGGGTTGCTGCTGGTCCTGGTCGGCTGGAGATTGCGTCGCAGGGTTTAGAGCGCTCGTCACATCGATGTCCTGGCGATACTCTGTCAGGGATATTTCCTACGACTGACTGCGAACTGCCGAATGCCGAACCTGACTCATTACATCCAGCGCCTTCTTGAATTGATGAAGCGCTATCCAGGAGTCATCGCACTCGGTGGTTTCATCTCCGGGATCGGCAGTTTCATGCTGGTGGACCGCCAGCAGGGCCTTGCGACCTGGATCGCCATCATCATGCTGGTGAGCTGGGTCTGGCTGATGCTGGAGAATAGTCTGACCCGGCTTTTTGCCCGCATCTTCAAACGGGAAATCCCCCAGCCGCTGCTGCGTTACGCCACGCAGATGATTCACCAGGAAAGCCTGTTTTTCGTCCTGCCGTTCTTTTTCATCACCACCACCTGGAACAGCAGCCAGGTGATTTTCACCGGCCTGCTGGCGGCCTCGGCGCTGGTCTCGATCATTGATCCGCTGTACTACAAATGGCTGGCGCCCCGGCGCTGGGCGTTCCTGGCGCTGCACACGTTGACGCTGTTTGCCGCCCTGCTCACTGCGCTGCCCATCATCCTGCACCTGACCACCGACCAGAGCTTCAAGCTGGCCCTGGGCACTGCCATGCTGTTGTCGTTCCCCAGCCTGGCCTCGATCTTTCCGATCCGCACCGTGCGCAACGCCCTGGCGATTCTGTGCATCACGGTGGGGATCGGCGCCGCCGGGTGGCTGCTGCGCTCCTGGGTGCCGCCGGCAACCTTGTGGATGACCGAAGTGGCGATCAGCACCCAGTTGCAAGACCGCACGCCGGGCGCCAGCCTGAAGGAAGTCACCGCTGCCCAGATCCGCGGCAATGGCCTGTATGCCTACACCGCGATCAATGCGCCGCGGGGCCTTGATGAGCGGATCTATCACGTCTGGCAATTCAACGGCAAAGAAGTCGATCGCATCGCCCTGGACATTCATGGCGGACGCAAGGAAGGCTATCGCGCCTGGACCCACAAGCAGAACTTCCCGGAAAACCCCACGGGTAAATGGCAGGTGCGGGTGCTGACGGAAAATGGTCAGGTGATTGGTGTATTGCGTTTCAAGGTCAGCGGTGCGCTCGAGCCTGAGGCAAAATAATGCCGCTCGTGCTATTAGGTAACACTTTCGAGCCGAACGAGCATGGCGCTTATGACCTCTAGCACTCTTGCTGGCAGTGCCCGACTGGATCAGTCTCGCGCTCCGGCGCAGCTATGGATCAGCGGCGACTGGACACTGGCTCATTACACGCAACTCAAGCGCTTGAGCGACTCGCTGCGCGGCCAGTACGACGACGACACGCTGATCGACCTCAACGGCTTGGGTGCCCTCGACACCGCCGGCGCCTCATTGCTGGTGGAACTGCTAGGCACCGAGCGGCTGGGCAAGACCGCCGAGCATCGCGATTGCACTTTGTCGTCCGCCGATCGGGCACTGTTGCAGACGGTCTATTGCTCGCTGACCGACTTCTGCGTGCCGATCAAAGAGCCGAGAGTGAGTGTCGCGACCCAGTTGTTGATACGCATCGGTCGAGCCGTGGACAAGGTCTGGCAAGACACCCTGCAATTGCTGGGCTTTGTCGGCTTGATCCTTGAAACGCTGGCCAAGGGTCTGTTTCGCCCTAAACGCTGGCGCATTACCCCAATGGTTGTTCACATCGAACAGACGGGGCTGGACGCGGCCCCTATCGTCGCCCTGCTGACTTTTCTGGTGGGCGCGGTGGTGGCGTTTCTCGGGGCGACGGTGCTGGCCGATTTCGGCGCCAGTATTTTTACCGTGGACCTGGTGGCGTTCTCGTTTCTGCGCGAATTCGGCGTGTTGCTGACTGCGATTCTCATGGCCGGTCGCACCGCCAGCGCGTTCACCGCGCAGATCGGCTCAATGAAGGCCAACGAAGAAATCGACGCGATTCGCACCCTGGGCCTCGACCCCATCGAGTTGCTGGTGGTGCCGCGAGTGCTGGCGCTGTTGGTGGCGCTGCCGATGCTGACTTTTGTGGCCATGCTCTCGGGTATTGTCGGCGGCGGAGTGGTGTGTGCCCTGTCGCTGGATATTTCTCCGGCGATGTTCCTGACGCTGTTGCAGTCGGACATCGGCGTCCAGCATTTCTTGGTGGGAATGGTGAAGGCGCCGATCTTTGCCTTCCTGATTGCTGCGGTGGGATGTCTGGAAGGCTTCAAAGTCAGCGGCAGCGCCGAGTCTGTTGGGGCTCACACCACCTCCAGCGTGGTGCAGTCGATTTTTGTGGTGATCGTGCTCGACGCGGTGGCGGCGCTGTTTTTCATGGAGATGCAATGGTGAGTCGACCTTCCAGGCCGCCCACCGAGGCGGTGATTCAGGTACGTGGTTTGTGCAATCGCTTTGGCCCGCAGAGCGTGCATGAGAACCTCGACCTGGACGTATACAGGGGCGAGATCCTCGCCGTGGTCGGCGGTTCCGGCAGCGGCAAATCAGTGCTATTGCGCAGCATTGTCGGCTTGAACCGGCCCAGTGAAGGGACCGTGCGAGTGTTCGGCCAGGACCTGCCGAGCCTGCCCCAGGCACAGCGCTCGCAAGTGGAACGACGCTTTGGGGTGCTGTTTCAGAAAGGCGCGCTGTTTTCTTCGCTGACCGTGACAGAGAATGTCGCCCTGCCACTGATCGAACACGCCGGGCTCAGCCGGGCCGATGCCGAGCATCTGGCGGCGGTGAAACTGGCGTTGGCCGGGCTGCCGCTATCGGCAGCGGACAAATACCCCGCCTCGCTGTCCGGCGGCATGATCAAGCGTGCAGCCTTGGCCCGGGCGCTAGCCCTGGACCCGGACATTCTGTTTCTCGACGAACCCACCGCCGGCCTCGACCCCATCGGCGCGGCTGCGTTCGACCAATTGATCCTGACGCTTCGCGACGCCTTGGGCTTGAGCGTATTTTTGGTCACCCATGACCTGGACACCCTCTACACCATCAGCGACCGGGTGGCGGTGCTGGCCCAGAAAAAAGTGCTGGTGGCCGACGTCATCGACAAAGTGTCGGAAACCGACGATGCGTGGATTCATGAGTACTTCCACGGCCCTCGCGGCCGCGCGGCCTTAACGGCCGCGACACAATTGAACGAGGTCTGACATGGAAACCCGAGCCCATCATGTATTGATCGGCCTGTTCACCGTGATCGTGGTGGTCGGCGCCCTGCTGTTTGGGTTGTGGCTGGCCAAATCCAGCGTGGACAGCGAATTCAAGTATTACGAAGTGGTGTTCAACGAAGCGGTCAGCGGCTTGTCCAGAGGCAGCTCGGTGGAGTACAGCGGCATCAAGGTCGGAGACGTCGTCAATCTGCGCCTGGACCCGAACGACCCGCGCCGGGTACTGGCACGGGTCCGTTTGAGTGCTGAGACACCGGTCAAGCAGGACACTCAGGCCAAACTGGCACTGACCGGCATCACCGGCACCTCGATTATCCAACTCAGCGGCGGCACCCCCAATAGCCCGCCACTGACCGGGCAGGATGGTGAGCCACCCGTGATTATCGCAGCGCCCTCGCCCATTGCCCGCCTGCTGAACAACAGCGATGACCTGATGACCAGCATCAACCTGCTGCTGCATAACGCCAACGAGGTATTTTCCTCGGACAATGTCCAGCGGCTGGGCAAGACCCTTGAACACTTGGAGCAAACCACCGGGGTCATCGCCGATCAACGCGGCGATATTCGCCAGGCCATGCAGCAACTGGCATCTGTCGGCAAACAGGCCAGCGCCACCCTGGAGCAGACTACGGCATTGATGCGCAGCGCCAACGGTCTGCTCAACGATCAGGGCAAGGAGGTCATGAACAGCGCAGACCAGGCCATGCAATCACTGGCCCGCAGCACCGCGACCCTCGACAAACTGCTCAACGACAATCGCGACGCGCTGAACAATGGCATGCAGGGGCTCAATGCCCTGTCGCCGGCCGTGCGGGAATTGCGCGACACCTTGAGCGCGCTGCGGGGTATTTCCCGGCGCCTGGATGCCAACCCCAGCGGCTATTTGCTGGGCAATGACAAGAACAAGGAGTTCACGCCATGAAGCCGTTTGATCGATTCGTCCGCCCTATCCTCTTGCTGGCAGGATGTGTCCTGATTAGCAGTTGCTCGATTCTGCCCCAGGCCGAGCCCTCAAACGTCTATCGCTTACCCGCGACGCAGGCGCCCGCAGCCCCGGGCACGCCCGTGAAGTGGTCGTTGCGCCTGGCCAGCCCGCAGGCCAGCGAAGTGCTCAACAGCCCTAAAATAGCGGTCATTCCCCACGGCAATCTGTTGAGCAGCTACGCAGCCTCACGCTGGAGCGACCCGGCACCGGTGTTGCTACGCAATCGCTTGCTCGATGGCTTCGCACAGGATGGACGTGTCGGGCTATTGAGTGTCGCCGACAGCAACTTGCAAACGGATCTGGAGTTGGGTGGCCAGTTGCAGGCTTTCCAGACCGAATATCAAGGTGCAGGAGCCAGCGTGGTGATTCGCCTGGACGCATTGCTGGTGCGGGGGTTTGACCAACGCATCCTTGCCAGTCATCGTTTTGAAGTCCGCCAGCCCTTGAGCGACGTGCAAGTGCCGGCGGTGGTGCAGGGTTTTGGCCAGGCCAGCGATCGGCTGACGGCCGAGGTTGTGAACTGGACGGTGGAACAAGGCCAGCGCCTGGCGATCCCCGCACGCCCCTAAAGGCCCGTCACTGCAATCCGGGCCGGTGGCAAGGCTATTGGGCTCAACCAAAGAACCAGTAGCAAACGCCGATCGCCGCCACGACTCCGCTGAACTCGGCCAGCAGCGCGCAGCCCACCGCATGCCGCGCCCGCTGGATACCCACGGCGCCGAAATACACCGCCAGCACATAGAAGGTGGTTTCGGTGCTGCCCTGAATGGTCGCGGCCACCAGCGCGGGGAAGCTGTCCACGCCGGAAGTCTGCATGGTTTCGATCAACATCGCCCGGGCGGCACTGCCGGAGAATGGCTTGACCATGGCGGTCGGCAAGGCGTCGACGAAACGGGTGTCCCAGCCGGCCCATTGCACCAGGTGCCGAATGCCGTCCAGACCGAAGTCCAGCGCCCCAGAAGCCCGGAGCACGCCAATGGCGCACAGCATCGCCACCAGGTACGGCAGCAACGTCTTGGCGACGTCAAAGCCCTCTTTGGCGCCTTCTATGAAAGCTTCATAAACCTTGACCTTGCGTAGCGCGCCTACCACCAGAAACAGGATGATCAAGCCGAACAGCGTCAGGTTGCCGAGGATCGAAGACAGCCCGGCCAGCGCCGTGGCTGAGAGCGTCGCCAGCAGCGCCATGAAACCGCCCAGTACCAACGCACCCGGAACCAGATAAGCCAGCACTATCGGGTCCCACAGGCGCAGACGCTGCATGAAGGCTACCGACAGCAGCCCCACCAGGGTTGAGGCGCTGGTGGCCAGCAGGATCGGCAGGAACACCAGGGTCGGGTCCGGCGCGCCTTGCTGGGCGCGATACATGAAAATAGTCACCGGCAACAGCGTCAGTGATGACGCATTGAGCACCAGGAACAGGATTTGTGCGTTGCTGGCGATGGTCGGGCTGGGGTTCAAGTCCTGCAGGGCACGCATGGCCTTCAGGCCGATCGGGGTCGCAGCGTTATCCAGCCCCAGGCCGTTGGCCGCGAAGTTGAGGGTAATCAGGCCGATCGCCGGATGGCCCGCCGGCACCTCCGGCATCAGCCGCAAAAATAAAGGCCCGAGCGCCTTGGCCAGCCAGTCGACAATTCCGGCCTTTTCGGCGATCCGCAGAAACCCCAGCCACAGGGTCAAGGTGCCGAATAGCAGGATCATCACCTCCACCGACAGCTTGGCCATGGCGAAGATGCTTTCGACCATGGCGGCGAAGATCCCGGCGTTACCACCGATCAGCCACTGCGCCAGCGCCGACACGGCTGCCACGATAAAGAAGCCAAGCCACAGGCCATTGAGCATCGGTTAAGTCCCCCGGAAGATGCCGCGAATGATAGCGGGGCTGGCAGAAACGACAAACCCCGGATTTCTCCGGGGTTTGCTTGGCTCCCACAGGGTCATGTGTGTCAGCGGCTGGAAACTTCCCCCGCCGGCAGCGGCTCTTTGCTGCGCCAGTGGGGCAGGGAGTTCCAGTAGCGTTGGCCCTTGGCATCGTCGTACATGCCTTCCCAGCGGGAAATGACCAGCACGGCCAGGGCATTGCCGATCACGTTCAGCGCGGTACGGGCCATGTCCATGATGCGGTCGACACCGGCGATGAACGCCAGACCTTCCAGCGGAATACCGACACTGCCCAGGGTCGCCAACAGCACCACGAAAGAGACACCCGGTACGCCGGCGATGCCTTTGGAGGTCACCATCAAGGTCAGCACCAACAGCAATTGCTGGCTGATGGACAAATCGATGCCGTACAACTGAGCGATGAAAATCGCCGCGATGCTCTGGTAAAGGGTCGAACCGTCAAGGTTGAACGAATAACCGGTCGGCACCACGAAGCTGCAAATCGCCTTGGGTGCGCCGTAGGCTTCCATTTTCTCGATCACGCGTGGCAACACGGTTTCGGAGCTGGCGGTGGAGTAGGCCAGCACCAGCTCATCCTTGAAGATGCGCATCAGTTTGATCACGGAGAAGCCGAACAGACGGGCAATCAAACCCAGCACCATGAAGGCGAAGAAGGCGATGGCGAAGTAAACCAGGATCACCAGCTTCGCCAATGGCAGCAAAGATGCGAAACCGAAGTTGGCGACCGTCACCGCGATCAGCGCGAATACGCCGATCGGAGCGTAGTTCATGATCATGTGGGTGACCTTGAACATGCTTTCCGAGACGCCCTGGAACATTTTCACCAGGGGTTCACGCAGGTCCGATTGCAGGCTGGACAGCCCCAGGCCGAACAATACGGAGAAGAAAATGATCGGCAGCATCTCGCCACGCGCAACCGCCGCGAAGATGTTCGACGGAATCAGATTGAGGATGGTCTGGATGAACGCATGTTCATGCTGCACCTCGGCGGCCGTGGCCTGGTACTTGGAAATGTCCACCGTTCCCAAGGTACTCATGTCAATGCCGCTGCCCGGCTGGAAGAAGTTGGCCAACAGCAGGCCAACAACGATGGCAATGGTGGTGACGATTTCGAAGTAGAGGATAGTCTTGAGACCGATACGCCCGAGTTTCTTGGCGTCGCCAACCCCGGCAATACCGACGATCAGCGAGGAAATCACAATCGGGATCACGATCATCTTGATCAGACGAATAAAGATATCGCCTGCCGGTTGCAGTACGTTGCTGATCCACCAGGCTTTCTCGGCACTGAAATGGTTGAGCAACGCGCCAATTGCAATCCCGAGCACCAGACCGATGAGGATCTGCCAGGCGAGGCTTAGTCTTGCCTTCTTCATATCTTTACCCTTACTTCAGTTTGACTCGGGCAACTGCCACAAACTGAACCACCCGATGGCGATACGAATGCGTGCCGCTGCCCCCCATGTAAAGTCACCCCGAGTACGCGCCACAGGCGCACTGGCAGGCGAAAAAAGGCGCAACTATTGCGACGTGAAGGTGGGGCGTCTAATGCCGTAAACGCCTACCCTATGCCGAATCGGCATGAGGCTTGAGAAATGAAACGTCTGTAGCAATGGGTGCGAATACGCCATTTCGGCAGGCAAAAGTGCCGTGAACCGGCCATTTCAGCGCAGCAGGCTTTTTACCCTGCATCGCAAAAACCGATCAAAGGACAGAAGAATGAAGGACCCTCAAGAGGGCGGACCGGCCGGATAAATCTCCGATATACGGTCGGGCGCGGAGGAATGGAGCAGCATTGAAAAACGATAGCGGTGCGGGGAGGGTGGCGCAGACGCCAGGATAGCCAACCGCTCTGGCATGAACTTTACAAGGCACGAAGCTCCACGCAAGTTCGCCAGTCACCATGACTTTGCGAACCTGCGTGGAAGCTTTTTCCTGACCTGGCCCTTTCGCAGGCACCCCTTGTGCCCGTAGGTCACTGCGCCCTGAAACGGGCAGAGCGTCCCGGCCCCCTGGTCATGCATCAGCCCTCTTCGGACGGTGCAGAGGAGAAAAGCAGAGTGCTTTTCTCGCTTTCAGAATCAGTACCAGTTCGGATCTTTTTTGAGTTGTTCCATTAACAGTTCTTGCATACCTTCATCGGGATCGCCGAGGAAACGGTAATCGGCATGACGCGTCGGCGACTTGTCGGCCGGAAGTCCCGCGGGGACTTCAACCAGCAATGCATACGCCTCGTCCTTGTCGAAACTGAAGGCGACGAACAAGCGCTTGCTGCGGCACGTCGCCTGGGTTTCGCACAACGGACCGACCAGGTATTTATCGCCATCTTCCTCAACAGCATTCATCTGTTGCGAATCGCCTGACAGGTTCATCACCCATTCCGGCAGGCGTTCTTCCTTTTTAACCACTTGCTGCCAAGTCTCGACATATTGCGGGTCGGCCTTAAGCAATTGATTGACCCGCATCTGTCCGTCGTTGGCCGCCATGGCCATGGCGCTGCCGCCCAGCAACAGGGCGGCGGCCAGTCCCTTATATCTAACACTCATGGTCAGCCTCGGCCGCGACGGCCAAAGAAGAACGAAGCGATGAACATCACCAGGAACACGACAAAGAGAATCTTGGCGATGCCCGTGGCGGTGCCTGCGATACCACCGAAGCCCAGTACTGCGGCGATGATGGCAATGATCAGGAAAGTAATTGCCCAGCTCAACATGGTGATTCTCCTTACGCTTTTCTATTTAGTTTGGGTCTTGCGGTGATGGTTCCGGTGCGGTGGACGACCGGTTCATCGAGTTAAAACACCCAACGCTCCTGGCGGGGCATGTCGTTGGCAGGCTGAACCTGGTCGACTTCCATCATTCGCATCGAAGCGGCAACATCCGCGAGGCTGCTGACAGCGCTGAAATGAGTTTGCGGGGCGCGCTGAATCGACAGCAGAGGCGCTTCAGGCTGTTGGCTCTGATGCCAAAGCATCAACTGCTGGCCTGCCATAAGAGTGATCAGCAGGGCCACTACAGCCCACAGACCCTGCTGAACATGCAAGGCAGAGATTCGAAACTGAGCGGCACGTTGACGATTCATCCTGAAATTCCTCCCCACCCCGAGTGGTGATCTGGTTGAGGCGTCTTCACGCCACATTGACCTGACCATTGCAGCCGGCATGCCAGAATTTTTACCGAGATAAAACTCTTTAAAATCAGCTAGTTATAAATACTCTGTGCGCACGCCGGAGCGCATCCTGCACGATGGCTACGACGAGCGTCGTGCGAAATGCACGAACCGCGGGGATAGGCGCGATAGAATCTTTTTGAATTGCCCGTCGCAAAGAGATGTCGGAATGAGCAAGCCGTACCGTGCGAGGCGGGGACAGGAGCAAAAAAGGGACCCAAATCAACCTTTTAGGAGTCAGACACTCACGGGTACGCTCTCGGTGGGTAATATCCCCTCAGAAACGACCATGCAACTTGCCCGATATTTCTGACACTAACCAACATCATTCATTAAAGGAGCGTAGGAAAAATGGAATCCGCCACTGAGCATCAAGGCCGCATTCTGCTGGTAGACGATGAGTCCGCCATCCTGCGTACCTTCCGTTACTGCCTGGAAGACGAAGGCTACAGCGTCGCCACCGCCAACAGCGCTGCCCAGGCCGACACCCTGCTGCAGCGGCAGGTGTTTGACCTGTGCTTTCTGGACCTGCGCCTGGGAGAAGACAACGGCCTCGATGTGCTGGCGCAAATGCGCATCCAGGCTCCCTGGATGCGGGTGGTGATCGTCACCGCTCACTCGGCGGTCGACACCGCCGTTGATGCGATCCAGGCCGGCGCCGCCGATTACCTGGTCAAGCCTTGCAGCCCCGATCAACTGCGCCTGGCGACTGCCAAACAGCTGGAGGTACGCCAGTTGTCGGCGCGACTGGAAGCTCTGGAAGGGGAAGTGCGCAAACCCAATGACGGCCTCGATTCCCATAGCCCAGCGATGAAAGTCGTCCTTGAAACCGCTCGCCAGGTCGCCAGCACTGACGCCAACATTCTGATCCTTGGCGAGTCCGGCACCGGTAAGGGCGAACTGGCCCGAGCCATCCATGGCTGGAGCAAGCGCGCGAAGAAGTCCTGCGTCACTATCAATTGCCCGTCGCTGACCGCTGAATTGATGGAAAGCGAACTGTTCGGCCACAGCCGCGGCGCATTTACCGGCGCCAGTGAAAGCACGCTGGGACGGGTCAATCAGGCCGACGGCGGTACGCTTTTTCTCGATGAAATCGGCGATTTTCCCCTGACATTGCAGCCCAAGTTGCTGCGCTTTATCCAGGACAAGGAATACGAGCGGGTCGGCGACCCGGTGACCCGTCGTGCCGATGTGCGGATTCTCGCGGCGACTAACCTCAACCTTGAAGACATGGTGCGCGACGGGCGCTTTCGCGAAGACCTGCTGTATCGCCTGAATGTCATTACCCTGCATCTGCCGCCACTACGCGAGCGAGTCGAAGACATCCTGACCCTTGCCGACCGTTTCCTGGCGCGCTTCGTCAAGGAGTACGCCCGCCCGGCACGAGGCTTCAGCGACGAGGCGCGCGAAGCGCTGCTAGGTTATCGCTGGCCTGGCAACATCCGGGAGCTGCGCAACGTGGTCGAGCGCGCCAGCATCATCTGCGCGCAGGAAAAAGTTGAAATCAGCCACTTGGGCATGGCTGAGCAACCTGTCAACAATGCACCGCGAATCGGTGCCGCGCTGAGTCTCGACGAACTGGAAAAGGCGCATATTGGCGCGGTGCTGGCCACGGCCGAGACCCTTGACCAGGCCGCCAAGACCCTGGGTATCGATGCGTCCACACTGTATCGCAAACGCAAGCAATACAACCTGTGAGCGGCACCTTATGAAATTGGCGATGAAGCTGCGCACACGGCTGTTTCTGAGTATCTCGGCGCTGATCACCGTGGCATTGCTGGGCCTGTTGCTCGGCCTGGTCAGCGTGGTGCAGATGGCCAATACCCAGGAACAATCGGTGCGCGACAACTTCATCCTGCTCGACCTGGGCCTCAAGCTGCGCCAGACCCTGGGCGACCAGTTGATGATCATGCTCGATGACAAGCCCGACCTGGCTGCCCTGGAAGAATCCAAACGGCAATATTTCCAGTTGCTTGACGAGGGCATCGCCCACGAACAGGTACTGGACGATTCGCCAGACAGCTTCAGCAAGGCCAAGGCCGATTACATCAGTTTTCTCGAGGCTTTTTCAGCCGCTCGCCAGCTACCCGCCCAACTTACCGGTATCCAGAACGTCACCGAAAAATTCAACGTGCTGCGCACAGGCTTGATCGACGCGTATCGGCAGGCCTTGAACAACATCAGCGATACCCAGAACAAAGCTCGCGAGCGCGCATTGCTGATTTCCGGATTACTGGGGCTGGTAGGGCTGGCAGTGCTGATCATCGGCTTCATCACGGCCCACGGTATCGCACGGCGTTTCGGGGCGCCGATTGAGGCGTTGGCTGCGGCTGCGGATGATATCGGCCAGGGCAATTTCGAGGTGACGCTGCCGATCTCCTCAGCCGCTGAGCTGAACTTGCTGACCCGTCGTTTCGGCGTCATGGCCCAAGCGCTACGTGAGCATCAGGCTACCAATGTCGACGAACTTCTCGCCGGCCAGCAACGCCTGCAAGCGGTACTCGACAGCATCGACGACGGCTTGCTGATGATCGACCGCCAGGGGCGCCTGGAGCACCTCAACCCGGTGGCCCAGCGTCAGTTGGGCTGGGATGAGGAGCGCCTCGGCCAGGGGTTAGGCGAAGCACTGGAACGCAAGGAGCTGGATGAGGAACTGCAACTGGTTCTGCGCGGGGGAACGCTGGAGCGGGCGCCGGACGATTTGAGCATCGAAGTGGATGGCGAGTCGCGGTTGCTGACGTATAGCCTCACCCCCGTGAGCCATACCCAAGGGCACATCCTCGGGGCAGTGATGGTGTTGCACGACGTCACCGAACAACGCGCTTTCGAACGGGTGCGCAGTGAGTTCGTGTTGCGCGCGTCCCACGAACTGCGTACGCCAGTGACCGGCATGCACATGGCGTTCGGCCTGTTGCAGGAGCGCGTGCATTTTCCTGAGGAATCGCGCGAAGCCGACCTGCTCAACACCGTCAACGAAGAAATGCAGCGCCTGATGCAGCTCATCAATGACCTGCTGAACTTCTCCCGCTACCAGAACGGCCTGCAAAAGCTGACGCTGGCACCTTGTTCCATCGAAGAACTGCTGGAGTCGGCCCGGCTGCGGTTTGCCGCACAGGCCCAGGCCAAGGGCATCCAATTGCTCGTGGCGATCCAGGGACCCTTACCGCGCTTGCATGCCGATGTTGCGCAACTGGACCGGGTACTGGATAACCTGATCGATAATGCCATGCGTCACACGGGCGACCACGGTCAGATCCGCCTGCAGGCCCGGCGCCATGGCGAGCGGGTGATCATCAGCGTCGAGGACAATGGTGAAGGCATTCCCTACGGCCAGCAGGGACGGATCTTCGAACCTTTCGTCCAGGTCGGTCGCAAGAAGGGCGGCGCAGGGCTGGGTCTGGCGCTGTGCAAGGAAATCGTCCAGCTCCACGGCGGGCGCATGGGCGTTTATTCACGACCGGGGCAGGGCACTCAGTTCTACATGGCGCTGGCGGTCTGAGGCGGCTCAAGCCTCGTCGTCCATGCGGCGCCCCAGCAGGCGCCGGCCGCGGGTAATCAGTTCGATCAACTGCACGGCACTGAGCGCGTGGGCGAACAGCCAACCCTGCCCGAAAGTCACCCCTTCGCTACTCAGGTAAGACGCCTGGGCTTCATGCTCGATGCCCTCGGCGATCACCTTGAGCTGTAAGGCATGGGCCATGCGAATAATATGCGGGGCCACGCCACTGCTGGCGGCATCGTGCCCCAAGGCGTCGATGAAGGCTTTGTCGATCTTCAGGCAGTCCACCGGCAAGGTTTGCAGATAGGCGAGGCTGCAATAGCCCGTGCCGAAGTCATCGATCAACACCTGATGCCCGACATCGCGCAGCGATTGCAGGTTATCCCGGGCGACCAAGACATCGACCAATCCGCGTTCGGTTACTTCAAACGCTATCTGGTGCGCCGACACCCGGTGCAACGCCAGCAGGCGGGCGATCACTTCGCCGATGCGTGGCACCATCACGTCGCACGCCGCCAGGTTCACCGAGATGTACAACTGCGGATTGGCCCGCAGTAGCTGGCCCAGCTGGTCGAACAGGCGCTGCAGCACGAAGTCTGTGATCTGACGGATCTGCCCGGTATCCTCTGCCATCGGAATGAACAGATCCGGACTGGTGAGAGTGCCGTCCGGGCGCCGCCAGCGCAGCAGGGCTTCAGCACCAACGCAGTTACGACTGCGCAGGTCGAAGATCGGCTGGTACAGCACCTGCAACTCTCCGCGCCGGATGGCCCCATGCAGTTCGGCGTCCATCGACTGGCGCTGACGCGCCAGCAGGAATACCTGAAAACCAATCCCCAAGCCCAGCAACAGGCTGATGGGCAGTAACCACCAGGCGTTGGAGGGGATGTTGAAGCCATTGCGTTGGGCAATCAGCACCAATTGATATTCCGGGCTGTCAGTCTGCATTCGATAGATCAGGCGGTTCTGCGTCACTTGCAATGCGTTGCGGCTTTTCGAGGGCCAAGGCTCCGTGGGCGGCCAGTATTGGTCGGTCCCCAGCACCGGTATCGCCCGCTCGCCATGATCGAGCACCACCAAAAGGCTGCTGCCGGGAGGCAGATCCACCACATCGGTCAGATGCCCGCGCGAGGTCGCCACCCGAAAATTGCCGCGCCCCAGCATCAATGCCGCACGGTTTTCATCGGGTTCGGTGGTGGTATTGAGCCAGTAGCTATACGTCGGCCCCCGGATATCAGGCGGCCGGATCACCGATAATCCGCTGCGGCGTGGGCGATTGGAACAAACACCGCTGCTATCGATATACGCCGCTTCGTAGACAAAGCGGTAGTTGAAGCTGACCTGCTGCAGCGTCGCGATCATGTCATCGTCGCATCCGCGCAACGGCTGGTTTTGCAAATCATCGAGGCTTTCGCGCAACTGTCCGAAAAGCTGCTCGAGCCGCTGCAGAAAGCGCTCACCCTGAGCATTCATCTGATCGCTTTCACGCTGCTGGATTTGCTGGATCACCACGAACAGACTGGCCCCCAGCAACAGCACGGTACTCAGGACAGCCGCCATCATCGCCAGGAAAAACGGGCGATGGAGCCAGCTTTGCAGGGTTTCGCGGGCAGGCGTCATCATTGGTAATCCGAAAGTTACCAATGAGTTATAGCTTCTGATTTGGATTTAGCCCTGACCGTCGGACGGGCGTCATTATTTTGTCTGGTTAAGCACCTGCACAATAGCCGCGCTTTGCGCATCCGGCATGCCGTCGAACCGGCTCGGCCGGAAGCGCATCTGGAAGGCGGCGAGCACATGATGAGTGGCTACATCCCATTCGCCAGTGCGGGGCGTCGGGTAGCCGAGGCGAGCCAGCTCGGCCTGAAACCAGCTGGCGTTCGGCACCTGCGCCGCGAAAACTGCCTGTTGACGCATCACGGCCTGTTCGTCTGGCCAGACGCCCACCCCTGCTTGCGCCAGGCGCTTCCAGGGGAACAGCGGCCCAGGATCAAGCTTGCGCATGGGGGCGATATCGCTGTGACCAATGATGTTGCGCGGGTTGATCCCATTACGCTGGGAAATATCCTTGAGCAATGCGATCAAGGCCTCGACCTGAGCTTCACTGTAGGGATACCAGAGACGCCCGGTGGGCGTATCGACGAAACCTGGATTGACGATCTCAATGCCGATGGAGCTGGAATTGAGCCACGTCCGGCCGTCCCATTCACTGTCCCCGGCGTGCCAGGCGCGTCGGCTTTCATCCACCAGCTTATATATCGTTGTGTCTTTATCATCACCAATCAGGTAGTGCGCACTGACTTCGCCATGGGTCAGCAGCGCCAGGGACCGCTCCAGGGACGCCGAGGTGTAATGCAACACCACGAACTGGATTCGGTTGTCATGATTGACTGAGGGGTGGCTGGTATCGAGCCGGGGGCCGCTGGCGCAACCGGCCAAAATCAACAAGGAGACAATGAGCGAAAAAAATTTCATGGCAAGGTGCATTACGCGCTGGAAGTAATGCAACAGTGTAACGTATCGCGCGGCGATGATCTGGCTCGTATTCCGGGAGTCACAAAATGGAACAATTGCGTTCAGCCCAGTTCCACGCGGTTACGTCCGGCGTTTTTGGCCCTATATAGCGCCTGATCGGCTCGTTTAAGCACTGAATCGCTGTGCTCCCCCATTTTGAAGGCGGTCATGCCCACGGACACCGTGATCGTTACCGGCTCTCCCTTGAAGTGAAACGGACAGGCTTCGATAGCGGCGCGCAGGGTCTCGGCCAGTTTGGCGCCGGTTGCAAGTGGCGTGTCGGGCACCAGCAGGATAAATTCCTCGCCGCCAAAGCGGGCGATGAAGTCACTGCCACGCAGGCGTCTGCGCAGCACCGAGGCGATGATTTTCAGCACCCGATCACCGGCCAGGTGGCCGTAGTTATCGTTGATGCGCTTGAAATGATCCAGATCGAGCATGGCCAGCAGCAGACTGTTGCCGTGCTGCTGCCACTGGGCGACTTCCCGTTCTAGACGCTCGGACCAGGCGGCACGGTTAGGCAACCCGGTAAGCGGGTCGATGAGCGCTTTCTGGCGCTGTTCTTCGAGATTGTCGCGCACGACCTGGGCGTCCTGTTCCATCAGCGCCACGCGCTCGGCCAGGCTTTTGAGGCGAGCTGAGACTTCCCGCTCGCGCTGATCGCGCTGCTTCTGGTGCTGATCCATCGTACCGAGCAGGCCTTCGAGGTGGTTCTCCAGCACTTGCTTGAGCCCCTCCAGATCATCAGCTTCCTGCACGCTGCTTTGCAAGCCATCAACTTGCTCGCGAATCTGGCTGTCCATTTCCCTGGAAACCGACAGGTTATCGGCATGGTCCTCACTGGCGGCCCGCAGACTGCTTTGAAATGACTCAAGCCGATCGTTGAGCCGCTGCAGGTACGCTTCGAACTCATGCTGCCCGGTGTCGGTGATCGCCAGCATGAGCACGGCCAGATCATCGAGAATCGGCAGTAACTCGTACCAGTTCAAGCCATTTTGCAGCCGTTCACGCATGGCCTCGGCTTGGGGACGATGACGCTCGGGCAGGGTCAGATCGCCCAACAGGCCCAACAAGGTATCCTCGATATGCCTGGCCACCGAGCTATAGGAAGGCTCTGGCGAGTCGGGCAGTTCGTAATGGTCGTCATTCAGTTCAGACGCTACCGGCTCGATGGCAGCCGATGGTTCGACGGGCTCTTGCGGGAGGGGCAGCGACTCGTCCAGCGCTTGCGACGGCTCCTCGGGCATCAGCTCATCAGGGTTCTCAAGCACGGGGGCCGGCACTGCATTTTCCGCGGGAATCGGCGCCGGCTCGGTAGTTTCCTCCTGAGCGGTAGCTTCATCTCGTTCCAGAATCGGCTCGGCAGCTTTGGATACCAGCGACGAAGAGAGTTCTGGATCGGGATCGACCATTGGCGGAATGAACGCGACCGGTTCAGGCGCTTCATCGACTGTTGCCGCGTGTTCTGCTACCAATGCCGGGGCTGGAGCCGGGACTGGAGTTATGACGGGCACAGTCTCAGTTGCTAGCGGTGCCGGTGCCGATGTCGGTGTCGGTGTCGGTGTCGGCGGTGCCGTTTCCAATACCGGCACCGCGCTGCGCTGGGCAGGCTCGTGCGGCTGGGGCGCGGCTTCTTCCTGGCCGTGGCCGCCAAACAACCGTTGCAGCAGGCCGGGGCGGGGCGGTTCAGCGGGAGCTTCCAGCACACTCAATGCCTGGCCCTGCAAGCTGCTCAATTCGCTGAGCAGCAGAGGAATCTCCCGAGCCTGGTCGACCCGGTCCTCCAATTGCTTGGAGAATTTCTTCAGTGGCCGGCTGACTTCCTTCGGCAGGGGCAAGGTTTGCAACTGAGTAACCAGGGAAGTCAATGCTGCGCTCACCTGTTCGACCCGGGTCTCGCGGCGCTGCTCGGAATCGAGTACGGCTTTCTCCAGACGTGGCAACAGTGCGGCTAGGGCAGCATCCATGTCATCGGTGCGTACCACTTCGCGCATTTCTTTCATGCACTGATCAACCGCCCGGTCAGTGCCTTCGGCGGCCAGCGTACTGCGCACCAGGCCGCGACGCAGCAGGTCGAGCCGAGCCGCCCAGCGGCGCTCAAGCTTTTCCTGCTGTTCAATACTCTTGAAGTACTTCTCTCTCCAGCGTTCGGCTTCGTCGCTCATTCATCGGATCCGCTAGGGGGCAGGACTCAACGCGGGGAATGCATCAGCCGTGAGCGAACCCGGTAGACGAATTTCGACCGCGACAGGCAGGTGGTCGGAAATGGGGTGAGCCAGCACCTCGAACCGTTCGAGGGTCAAGGTCGGGCTCAGCAGAATATGGTCCAGGCAGCGCTGGGGGCGCCAGCTGGGGAATGTCGCTTCGACTTGTGGGGCGAGCAGACCAAGGTCGCGCAACGGTGAATTTTGCAGCAAGTCGTTGGCGTGGGTGTTCATGTCACCCATCAATACCTGATGCTTGTAGTCACCGATCAGCTCGCGGATGTAGGCCAGTTGCATCGTGCGGGTACGAGCCCCGAGGGCCAGGTGCATCATGACCACGATCAATGCCTCCGGACCTTCGCCAAAACGCGCCAGGATCGCTCCGCGCCCCTTGGGACCGGGTAACGGGT
The DNA here is from genome assembly GCF_030687835.1 of Pseudomonas hefeiensis. Lineage (NCBI taxonomy): Bacteria > Pseudomonadati > Pseudomonadota > Gammaproteobacteria > Pseudomonadales > Pseudomonadaceae > Pseudomonas > Pseudomonas hefeiensis. Next base: position 51,444 of record NZ_CP117449.1, on the reverse strand, counting down.
GGTCTTCGATCGCCCACGGTCGCAGCCGGCTCAACACACCATTGCTGTGCTGACCCAGACGTCCGAGGTTGCGATTGAGTTGTTGGTACCAGTAGGGAAAAGCACCCAGTTGAGCCAGATGCTCCACCTGATTGACATAGCCCGACCTCAGGCTCCCACCATCGGCCTCTTGCAGGGCCACCAGGTCGAAGTCTTTGAGCAGGTCACCGATCTTCTGCAAGTTAACGGCTCGTCCGGTGTGCGGCAGCAGATGTTGCCAGCCACGGGTCAGGTAATGCCGGTAACGCTCGGTGCTGATGCCCACCTGGATATTGAAACTGAGCAACCGCAGGCAGTTGTCGGCAGGCAGGCCCGTGGAGGCGATATGATGCTCATTGACCCGCGGTTCATGCAGGCCAACGATGCGTTCGGTGCTCCAGCGGGCCATGGCGAGCGCCGCGCTTAGTTGGCGGCGGCCTTGGTTGCCGCTCGCTCTTTGGCAATCAGTTGGTCCGCCAGTTCAAGCGCCTGGTTCGCACCACCGGCTGAACCGATATCAAAGCGGTATTTGCCGTTGACGACCATGGTGGGTACGCCGGTGATCTCGTATTTCTTGGCAAGTTCTTTGGCTTTGTTGATCTGGCCCTTGATGGCGAAGGAGTTGAAAGTCGCCAGAAACTTGTCCTTGTCCACACCTTGGGTGGCGAGGAATTCAGCCATTTCCTCAGGATCGGTCAGACGCTTCTTCTCAACCTGGATCTCATTGAACACTGCAGCGTGAACCTTGTGCTCGACGCCCATGGCTTCGAGAGTCAGGAACATTTGGCCGTGGGCGTCCCATGGGCCGCCGAACATGGCCGGAATGCGTACGAAGTTCACATCTGAAGGCAGTTTCTCAACCCATGGGTTGATCACGGGCTCGAACGCGTAGCAATGCGGGCAGCCATACCAGAACAGTTCCACCACTTCGATCTTGCCAGGCACGGCCACCTGAACGGGGTTGCTCAATTCGACATAAGGGGCTTTCGATTCCTCGGCGTTGGCTTGGGCGGCCATGCCGAACAGGCTGACAGCGGCGAGCGCGGCGCTGATGATCAGATTACGCATGCTTTACTCCTGGACAATGAGGGGGCCTCGCGAGGCGTGTTTTTCAGACAGGCCGTGACGGGTTCAAGTTCGCTAGTGTAACGGCAGCGGCCACAAAAAAGGGCGGCCAAAGCCACCCTTTTGATCTTTGCATCGACGGATTAATCGAGCGTTAACGTTGCAAGAGATGTAAACCCTCACAACGCCCGGCTAACGGTCTCAGTGCAGGCCCTGAATGTAGCTGGCCACCGCCGCGATCTCTTCGTCGCTCAGCTTGCGGGCAATGGTACGCATCATCGCCTCGCCATCATTGGTACGACCGTCTGCTTCCTTGCGGAAATCAGTCAACTGCTTGGTAACGTACTGAGCGTGCTGGCCCCCAAGGTGCGGGAAGCCGGCCGCCGCGTTACCTTTGCCATCAGGCGAGTGGCAGCCCGTGCAGGCTGGAAGCCCCTTTTCCAGGTTGCCTCCGCGAAACAGCGCTTCACCACGTGCGACCAGATTTGGATCGGCGGCACCGACGCTGCCCTTCTGGCTGGCGTAGTAAGCCGCAATGTCTGCCAGGTCCTGATCGTTCAGGTTGGTCAGCAGGCCGGTCATTTCCAGCACGACACGCTTGCCGTCCTTGATGTCCTTCAACTGCTTGGTCAGGTAACGCTCGCCCTGGCCCGCCAGTTTCGGAAAGTTTGGTGCCATGCTGTTGCCATCCGGACCATGGCAGGCCCCACATACGGCGGTTTTCGCCTGGCCGGCGGCGGCATCGCCAGCGGCATGGGCTACGCCGGAGATCCCCAATGTCAACAGCAGACTCACGATCAGTTTGTTCATCAGCTAATCCAACTACGGCTAAGGGTTAAAGAGTTATGGACCGGGCTTACTCGCTCATCCACTGGATGATGGCTTGGTAATCCTCGGCACTGCAGTCCATGCACAAACCACGCGGCGGCATCGCCTTGAAACCCTGGGTCACGTGTTGCACCAGCGTCTCCATACCTTTCGCCAACCTCGGCGTCCAAGCTTCCTGATCACCCTTGCGGGGCGCCATGGGGAGTTGGCCGGAATGACAGGCACCACAAACACGGTTGTACACAGCTTCCGGATCCTGTGTAGCCTGAGCGCTGTAAAGCGGCATCAAGACACCGGCAGCTAGCAGCCATTTCGTCATAAAACGACCTTTTCAGGGTTGAGAGCGAGCTGCGTTCTAGTGCGCAATTTCAGTCGGTCGCTCCCGTGAGCTTCATCCTACGCTGGGACAAAGCGCACACAAAATCTGCGGCATTATATACTGGCGTCACTGAAACGGAAACGACACAGCTTGCCGCGTCCATTCCCGACGCCGCCCACATCGGAAATCCCATGCAACTGAAGAACCCCATCCTCGGCCTGTGCCAACAGTCCACCTTCATGCTCAGCGCCGCCAAAGTCGATCAATGCCCCGACGATGAAGGCTTTGAAGTGGCTTTCGCCGGGCGCTCCAACGCCGGTAAATCCAGCGCACTGAACACCCTGACCCATGCAAGCCTGGCACGCACCTCGAAAACTCCGGGTCGCACGCAGCTCTTGAACTTCTTCAAGTTAGACGATGAACGCCGTTTGGTCGACCTGCCCGGTTACGGCTATGCCAAGGTGCCGATTCCGCTCAAGCAGCACTGGCAGCGCCATTTGGAAGCCTATCTGGGCAGCCGCGAGAGCCTCAAGGGTCTGATTTTGATGATGGACATCCGCCATCCGATGACCGACTTCGACCTGTTGATGCTCGATTGGGCGGTCGCCAGCGGCATGCCGATGCACATCCTGCTGACCAAGGCAGACAAGCTGACCTACGGCGCGGCCAAGAATACGCTGCTCAAAGTGCAGTCGGAAATCCGCAAGGGGTGGGGTGAGGCGATCACCATCCAATTGTTCTCGGCGCCTAAGCGCATGGGCCTGGAAGAGGCCTACACTGTATTGGCCGATTGGATGGAATTGGCAGACAAAGGCAGCGAAGAGGGCTGAATAAGCCAAATCGCAGGCAAAAAAAACCCCGGACTTCGTATGGGGAGGGGAAGTTCGGGGTCCAAGTTCCGGACCGCTAGGGCGGGGTCCAGATATCTGCCAACACTTAACACAACATAGGAGCATTGAAGGGCTTCACCAGCCTTTCAGAAACTCTGAGTAGCAATTCACGGGTTTAGTTCAGATTATTTTTGGAAATAACTGTAGGCATCTTCAGAGCTAATGACGCCGGTCGTGAATTCGCGGTGATCAATGTGGCGAGGGGATTTATCCCCGCTGGGCTGCAAAGCAGCCCCCAAAAAGCTGATCACATCAATCTGATACACCGCGGTGACAGGCTTCAGGGCTGCTTCGCAGCCCAGCGGGGATAAATCCCCTCGCCACAGAGTCCGCTCAATTCTCCGGCAAGAGTCAGTGCGCCTCGTCCCAGTTGTTGCCCACGCCCACTTCCACCAGAAGCGGCACATCCAGCGTGGCGGCGGCGCTCATGTGCTGGCGAATTTCCTCGCGCACCTGGTCGACCAGGTCTTCGCGCACCTCCAGCACCAATTCGTCGTGGACCTGCAGGATGACCTTGGCATCCAGCCCCGACGCAGTCAGCCAGCGATCCACCGCCACCATGGCTTTCTTGATGATATCTGCCGCTGTGCCTTGCATCGGCGCGTTGATGGCCGTGCGTTCCGCCCCTTTGCGCAAAGCCGGGTTTTTCGCATTGATATCCGGCAGGTATAACCGGCGACCGAAAATGGTTTCGACGTACCCCTGCTCAGCCGCCTGGGCACGAGTGCGCTCCATGTAGGCCAGTACACCCGGGTAGCGGGCAAAGTAGCGGTCGATATAAGCCTGGGACTGCTTGCGATCCACACCGATCTGCTTGGCCAGACCGAAAGCACTCATGCCGTAGATCAGACCGAAGTTGATCGCCTTGGCGCTGCGGCGCTGGTCATGGGTGACGGCATCCAGTTCAACACCGAACACTTCGGCGGCGGTGGCCCGGTGCACATCCAGGTCATTGCGAAACGCGTGGAGCAGGCCTTCATCCTTGGCCAGGTGCGCCATGATCCGCAATTCAATCTGAGAGTAGTCCGCCGCCAACAGCTTGTAGCCTTTCGGCGCAACGAATGCCTGACGGATCCGGCGGCCTTCGGCGGTGCGGATAGGAATGTTCTGCAGGTTCGGGTCGATGGACGACAGCCGCCCGGTAGCGGCAACGGCTTGCTGATAATTGGTATGGACGCGCCCTGTACGGCTATTGATCTGCTCCGGCAGGCGGTCGGTGTAGGTGCTCTTGAGCTTGCTCAGCGAGCGGTACTGCATCAGCACCTTGGGCAACGGGTAATCCTGCTCGGCCAGTTCGGCCAGTACCGCTTCGGCGGTAGATGCCTGGCCCTTGGCGGTTTTGCTGAGCACCGGCAAGCCGAGTTTTTCGTAGAGGATCACCCCCAGTTGCTTGGGTGAGCCCAGGTTGAATTCCTCCCCGGCGATGGCAAATGCCTCACGTTCGAGGGCCACCAGCTTCTCGCCCAACTCGACGCTCTGCACCCCCAGCAGATGGGCATCGACCAGCGCACCCTGGCGCTCAATGCGTGCCAGGACCGGCATCAGTGGCATTTCGATGTCGTTGAGCACCTTGCCCAGGCTTGGCGTGGCCGCCAGTTTTTCCTGCAAGGCCTGGTGCAGACGGAACGTCACGTCCGCGTCTTCGGCGGCGTAAGGGCCGGCCAGTTCCAGGGAGATCTGGTCGAAGGTCAGTTGCTTGACGCCTTTGCCTGCGATGTCCTGGAAATCGGTCTTGCTTTGGCCCAGGTACTTGAGCGCCAGGCTGTCCATGTCGTGGCGGGTCGCGGTGGAGTCCAGCACGTAGGATTCAAGCATGGTGTCGAAGGCGACGCCCTGGACCAGGATGCCGTTGTTCTGATCGCCACCCATGGCGCAGTTGGCCAGGATGTTGGTTTCGAACTTGGCATGCTGGCCGACCTTGAGCTTGTTCGGGTTCTCCAGCAGCGGCTTGAGAGCCTTGAGCACCGTGTCGCGATCCAGTTGCTCCGGTACGCCCATGTAGGAATGGGTCAAGGGAATGTAGGCCGCCTCAAAAGGCGCGACGGCAAACGACAACCCTACGAGTTGTGAATGCTGAGCGTCGCTACCGTTGGTTTCGGTGACGAAAGCAAACAGCGGCGCCTGTTCAAGCTTGGCCAGCCAGGCGTCGAAACGTGCCTGATCGAGAATGACCTCGTACTTCGCTTCAACGGCGCCGGGCTGTTCGTCGGCGGCTTCGACGATCTCCTGACCGGCACGCTTGGCATCGCGCTGGTTTTCTTCGAACCAGCTCTTGAACTCCAGCAGGGTATACAGCTCGGCGAGTTTCTCGTGATCCGGCTGGCCCATTTTCAGGTCGTCGAGACCGACATCCAGCGGCACGTCGGTCTTGATGGTCGCCAGCTCGTAGGAGAGGAGGGCCATTTCCTTGTGTTCTTCGAGCTTGGCGGCCAGGGTCTTGGCGCCACGGATCGGCAAGGTGGCGACGATCTCCAGTTGCGCATACAGCTCGGTCAGGCCGCCATTGACGCCCACCAGCAAGCCGGAGGCGGTCTTCGGCCCGATACCCGGAACACCGGGGATGTTGTCGGAAGAATCGCCCATCAACGCCAGGTAATCGATGATCTGCTCCGGAGCGACCCCAAACTTCTCCTTCACGCCAGCCACGTCCAGGGCGCTACCGGTCATGGTATTGACCAAGGTAATGTGCCCATCGACCAACTGCGCCATGTCCTTGTCGCCGGTGGAGATCACCACCGGACGGTCGGCTGCGGCGCTGCTGCGGGCCAGGGTGCCGATCACATCATCGGCTTCGACGTTGTCCACGCACAGCAGCGGGAAGCCCAGGGCCTTGACGCTGGCATGCAGTGGCTCGATCTGCACGCGCATATCGTCGGGCATGCTCGGGCGGTTGGCCTTGTATTCGGCGTACAGCTCATCGCGAAACGTCCCACCCTTGGCGTCGAACACCACGGCGAACGGACTGTCCGGATACTGCTTGCGCAGGCTCTTGAGCATGTTCAGCACGCCCTTGACCGCACCGGTCGGCAGGCCTTTGGAGGTGGTCAACGGTGGCAGCGCGTGAAAGGCGCGATAAAGATAAGAAGAACCGTCCACCAGGACGAGGGGAGCTTGGCTCATGAGCAGGATCAACCTTTTCGGCGGGTCCGGAGCTAGAATAGCGGGACCGTTGACGACAAAGGGACAAGGTTATCATGCGTACACTCAATCGCCTGTTACTGGCTGGCTTGTTTGCAATCACCCCGTTGGCCGTCATGGCGGCGGACGACGCTCCCTCGGCGGACCCGGATGTCACCATCCGCACCGAAGGCGATAGAACTATTCAGGAGTATCGCCAAAACGGCTTTTTGTACGCGATCAAGGTCACGCCCAAGAACGGCAAGCCTTATTTCCTGGTACGCGCCGATGGCAGCGACGGAAATTTCATCCGCTCGGATCAGCCGGATATGCTGATTCCATCGTGGAAAATCTTTGAGTGGTAATACCGCTCTGCACTTCAACCGGCGCTCGCTGATGGGCGCCCGTACTGGCAGTTTTTAACCATGTCTGTGTTCACTCCCCTGGCTCGGCCCGAGCTGGAAACCTTTCTCGCCCCTTACGGGCTCGGCCGCCTGCTTGATTTCCAGGGGATCGCCGCTGGCAGCGAAAACACCAATTTTTTTATCAGCCTGGAGCAGGGTGAATTTGTCCTGACCCTGGTGGAACGCGGTCCAGTGCAGGAAATGCCGTTCTTCATCGAGCTGCTGGATGTACTGCATGACGCCGACCTGCCGGTGCCCTACGCCTTGCGTACCATCGACGGCGTCGCGCTGCGGGAACTGGCCGGCAAACCGGCGCTGTTGCAACCGCGCCTGGCCGGCAAGCACATCAAGCAGGCCAACGCACAGCATTGCGCCCAGGTGGGGGAGTTGCTGGCTCATCTGCACCTGGCGACCAAGGACAACATGATCAAGCGCAAGACCGATCGCGGCCTGGACTGGATGCAGGAGGAGGGCGCGAAGCTATTGTCGCATCTTGATGCAGAACCCCGTCGGTTGCTGGAGGCGGCGCTGGATGAAATCGCCCACCAGAAGGTAAAAATTCTGGCACTGCCCCGGGCCAACATCCACGCGGACCTGTTCCGCGACAATGCGATGTTCGAGGGCACGCACCTGACCGGGCTGATCGATTTCTACAACGCCTGCTCCGGGCCCATGCTGTATGACGTCGCCATCGCCCTGAACGACTGGTGTTCGGATGACAACGGTGTGCTCGATGGCCCACGGACGCGGGCATTGTTGGGGGCTTATGCGGCACTGCGTCCATTCACGGCCGCCGAGGCCGAGTCATGGCCGACGATGCTGCGCGTGGCATGCGTGCGCTTCTGGCTGTCGCGGTTGATCGCCGCCGAGTCTTTTGCCGGACAGGATGTGTTGATTCACGATCCGATGGAGTTTCAGCAACGCTTGGCGCAGCGGCAGACGGTTCACACGGTGTTGCCTTTTGCCCTTTAAGTATCAATAGAAGGCTTTCGCCGAATGGTGTTGTGGCGAGGGGATTTATCCCCGCTGGGGCGCGAAGCGGCCCCAAAAAATAGCTGCCGCCGCGAGTCCGTCAGATAGAAAGCAGGGGGGCTGCTGCGCAGCCCAACGGGGATAAATCCCCTCGCCACAGGGTTTGCGTTTGGCAGGCTATAGCGACTCCAGGCACCCCGCCAGATCATTCCCCAACTTCTCCAGCAACTGCTCATACCCTTGTGCCGTCGCAGGGGTATAGCCGCCCAGCGCATCCAGCTCCGCCAATTTCACCGGCAACCCGGCCACCAGGGTTTCGGCCAGGCGCGGGCGCAGGGGCGGTTCGCTGAAGACACACGTCTTGCCCACGGCCTGCAAGCGATTGCGCATCGCCGCCACGTGCTGGGCGCCGGGCTGGACTTCGGTGGCCACGGCGAAAACACCGGCGTGCTTGAGGCCGTAATGGTCTTCGAAATAGTCGAACGCCTCGTGGAACACGAAATACGGCTTGCCCGCGACCCCGGCCAGACGGCTCTTCAAACGCGCATCCAGCGCATCGAGACGCTGGTTGAAACCCTTGAGGTTGCTTTGATAGCGGCTGGCATTGGCCGGATCGGCTGCACTCAGGTCGGCAGCCATTTTGGCGGCAATCACCCGCGCATTGGTTGGCGAGAGCCACAGATGAGCGTCAATAGAACCGGGGCGATGGTCGTGGTCATGCTCGTCGGCGTCATGGTCATCTTCGGCGTGGGAATGACTGTCCTGGGCGAAGTGACGCAACTTGAGCCCCGGCACATCCTGCACCGCGACGGACGGTAACGTACGACCGTTCAGCACGCGCGGCAGGAAGCTTTCCATGTCGGGGCCGATCCAGTAGAGCAAATCCACCGACTGCACCTTCCGTACGTCGGATGGCCGCAGGGCGTAATGGTGAGGTGAAGCGCCGGGCGGTAGCAGCACCTCAGGAGCAGCCACGCCGTCCTGCACCGCGGCGGCAATCAGTTGCAACGGCTTGATGCTGGTAAGCACTTTGACTTCGGCCTGGGCCGGGCCGATCAGCAGAAAACTGGCGACAAAAACGACAAAGATCGAAAAATTTCGGGACACGATGACCACTCGAAGAGGCGAGAACGGGTAACATAATAACGTCTCTCACTAAAATCGTCGCTGCCCATGCCTATTACGCCCCTTGCCAGTCGTCCCCATGATCACTCTCACTGTGTGCACACCGCGCTGTCCGAGGCCGACGCCATCTGCGCACGCCAAGGGTTGCGCCTGACCGCTTTGCGTCGACGCGTGCTGGAGCTGGTCTGGCAAAGCCACAAGCCGCTGGGCGCCTACGACATACTCGCCGTGCTCAGTGAGCAGGACGGCCGCCGCGCCGCGCCGCCCACGGTTTATCGGGCGCTGGATTTCCTGCTGGAGAATGGCCTGGTGCATCGCATCTCGTCGTTGAATGCTTTCGTCGGCTGTAATCACCCGGAACACGCGCACCAGGGCCAGTTCCTGATCTGCCACGAATGCCACGCAGCTATCGAGCTGGAGCAGAAGTCCATCAGCGATGCCATCGTTGCCAGCGCCAAAGAGGTGGGGTTCGTGGTGGATACCCAGACCGTCGAAGTGGTCGGGCTCTGCGCCGGTTGCCAGGGGGCCTGATGAGCAATGCGTTGATCCGTCTCGAGCACGTAGCCGTGACGTTCGCCGGGCAGAGCGTGCTGGATAACATCCACCTGAGCGTCGAGCCGGGGCAGATCGTCACCCTGATCGGCCCCAACGGCGCCGGCAAGACCACCCTGGTGCGTGCCGTATTGGGATTGCTCAAGCCCGACAGCGGCAGCGTCTGGCGCAAGCCGAAGCTGCGGGTCGGTTATATGCCGCAAAAGCTGCATGTCGACCCGACGCTGCCCCTGTCGGTATTGCGCTTTTTGCGCCTGGTGCCTGGCGTGGATCGCGAGCGGGCCCTGGCGGCGCTCAACGAAGTCGGCGCCGAACAGGTGATCGACAGTCCGGTACAAAGTATTTCCGGTGGTGAAATGCAGCGCGTATTGCTGGCTCGCGCCCTGTTGCGCGAACCTGAGCTGCTGGTGCTCGACGAGCCCGTGCAAGGGGTCGACGTGGCCGGTCAGGCCGAGCTGTACAGCCTGATCACCCGCCTGCGCGACCGCCACGGCTGTGGCGTGCTGATGGTTTCCCATGACCTTCACCTGGTGATGAGCACCACCGATCAGGTGGTCTGCCTCAATCGCCACGTCTGCTGTTCCGGGCATCCCGAGCAGGTCAGCGGCGATCCGGCATTCGTCGAACTCTTCGGAAAGAACGCACAAAGCCTGGCGATTTATCACCACCATCACGACCATGCCCATGACCTGCATGGTTCGGTGGTCAGCGACTCATCTGTTTCTACCCATGTTCATGGAGATGGCTGCAAGCATGGCTGATTTTCTGTTGTACGCCCTGCTCGCAGGCCTGGCTCTCGCGATGGTGGCCGGCCCCCTGGGCTCGTTCGTGGTCTGGCGGCGCATGGCCTATTTCGGCGACACCTTGTCCCACGCGGCCTTGCTGGGCGTGGCCTTGGGCTTTTTGCTGGACGTAAGCCCGGCAGTGGCGGTGACCGTCGGCTGCCTGTTGCTGGCGGTGCTGCTGGTGACGCTGCAACAGCGTCAACCGCTGGCCTCCGACACGCTACTGGGCATTCTGGCGCCCAGCACCCTGTCTCTCGGGCTGGTGGTACTAAGCTTCATGCATGACGTGCGGATTGATCTGATGGCCTACCTGTTTGGCGATCTGCTTGCCATCAGCCCCACGGACCTTTCGTGGATCCTGGGCGGCAGCGCGGCGGTCCTTCTACTTCTGGTGGCGCTCTGGCGCCCGTTGCTGGCCGTGACAGTGCATGAGGAACTGGCGCGGGTCGAAGGCTTGCCCGTGGTGGGTTTACGGCTGGCGTTGATGCTGTTGATTGCGGTGGTCATTGCCGTGGCGATGAAAATCGTCGGCGTATTGCTGATTACTTCTTTGCTGATTATCCCGGCGGCCGCGGCGCAGCGGCATGCCCGCTCCCCGGAGCAGATGGCCTTGGGCGCGAGCCTGCTGGGCATGCTCGCAGTGTGCGGCGGGCTGGCGCTATCGTGGTTCAAGGACACCCCGGCCGGGCCGTCGATTGTGGTCAGCGCCGCCGCGCTATTTCTGCTGAGTTTTGTCCTGCCCCGTCGAGGGGTGTAGACTTGCTCGCTTTTTGCGCAAATAGAGAGTCGCAGGAATGAAGCCGTTCGCCTCCCGTTATCTGCTCCTTGTCGCATTTTCCCTGCTGCTGGGCGCCTGCCAGAATTCGCCGCCGGTCGCCGAAGCCCTCGATACCCGGGGCCCGGCCCTCGCGCAGTTTGAACAGAGCCTGGCCGGCAATGAGCTGGCCACCGCTGAAGATCAGCTGGCCGCACTGCAAGCCCGGACGCCCGAGGATCCGTCGCTGGAACCCTACCAGCGGCGCCTGGCCGAGGCGTATTTGCGCCGCAGCCAGATCGATCTGCAAAAAGGCGACGTCAATGCCGCCGCCACTGCTCTGAGCCGTGCCCGCGCCTTGATGCCCAAAGCGCCAGCGCTCACTGGTGAGGTCAACAGCGAAATTGCTGAAGCCCGCCGGGTAGAGCTGGAAAAAGCCGAAGCCGCCCTCAAGGCCGCCGAAGCCAAACCGGTTGCCAAAGTCATCGACCCGAGTGCCGAAAGCACGACGATTGCGCTGAATATCGGCGATATCCAGAAAATGCGTCGACAACTGGATGCCATTGCCGCCGACGTGGTGAATTTTCAATGTGATGTCAGCATCCAGGCACCACGCACCGACGATTATCCGTGGTTGGCGACTCTGCTGACCAAGCGGGTCAAAAAGCTTGAGCCGTCGTTCGATTTGAAACTGCAAAAGCAGATTCTGCGCAACGTGCCGGCGCAAATGGTGCTGACACCGCGCAAGCCCTAAAAAGCATCGCGGGCAAGCCTTGCTCCCACAGGTATTGATCTCCTGCGGAGACAAGCCTGGCTCCCACAGTTAATTCGATCTCCTGTGAAGACAAGCCTGGCTCCCACAGTTAATTCGATCTCCTGTGAAGACAAGCCTGGCTCCCACAGGTTAATTCGATCTCCTGTGGGAGCAAGGCTTGCCCGCGATAGCGTCCTATCAGCAACAAAACTCTTTCAGACTACCCTCAAGCCGGAACCGCCTTGGCCTTAGCCTCCCGCGCCCAAACCCGATGCTGAGCAATCGCCGCAAAAAACCGCGAAAAACCGCTCGCATCCGCATCTTCGATCAACCCCGCATCCACCTCCAGCTTCAATTCCACCAACAACTGCCGGGCCTCACCATGAAGCCCAATGGCTTTCAGATGCTTGTAGGCCTCCAGCACGTAATGCAACGCCACGCCGTCGCGACTCAAGGCCTTGATCGATTCCGCGCCGCCCGGCACGAACACCGCGTCAAAGGCAATCGACGGCATACCTTCCATGGACGCATCCACCGGCAGCGTTTGCCCATCGGCGGTGGTGACCGGTGCGGAGGTTGGCCCGAGCACTTTGGCGTGCGCCCCCTTGGCTTTCAGGGCCTGCTTGAGCGCATCGATAATCGCCCCATCAACGCCGTTGGCGACCAAAACAGCCACCTTGCGGGTCTTGATGTCCCCGGACAGCAGGTTCGCCTGACTCAAGGCCGGGGATTGCTCCAGCGAAGGTTTCGGTACGTCCACGGTGCAGGCAGTCGGTGCTGGCAACCCCAGGTTTTTTGCCACCCGCGCCGCCAGCTCCAGATCAATATTGGCGAGGATTTCATTGACCTGGCGCGCCCGAATGAACTCCCGCTCCACCTTGCCCAGTTCAAAGCTGTAAGCCGAGATGATGTGTTCCTGCTCGTGGGGGCTCATGCTCTTGTAGAACAGCCGCGCTTGGGAAAAGTGATCGCCAAACGACTCGCTGCGCTGACGAATCTTGTGGGCATCGATGCGCTCTGGATAACTTTCGAAGCCGCCGTCCTGCGGGCCGGGCGGGGTTTCCTTCGGCCAGCCGCCATCGATGGAATTCGGCTCGTAGGAAGCGCGCCCCTTGTCAATGGTGGTGCGGTGCATGGCGTCACGCTGGCCGTTATGCACCGGGGTAATCGCCCGGTTGATCGGCAACTCATGAAAATTCGGCCCACCGAGTCGGCTGATTTGCGTATCGGTGTAGGAAAACAGCCGGCCTTGCAGCAGCGGATCGTTGGTGAAATCGATCCCCGGCACGATATGCCCAGGGCAGAACGCGACTTGCTCGACCTCTGCAAAGAAGTTATCCGGGTTACGGTTCAGTACCATTTTGCCCAGGGGCGTGATGGGAACGAGTTCTTCAGGAATAATTTTGGTGGGGTCGAGGAGATCGAAGTCGAACTTATGCTCGTCTTCCTCGGCGACAATTTGTACGCCAAATTCCCATTCCGGGTAGTCCCCCATCTCGATCGATTCCCAAAGATCGCGACGGTGGTAGTCCGTATCTTTACCGGCGAGCTTCTGCGCTTCGTCCCACACCAGCGAACAGGTGCCGACTGTGGGGCGCCAGTGGAACTTAACGAAGCTGCTCCGGCCCTCGGCGTTGATCATGCGAAAGGTGTGTACACCGAAACCCTGCATGGACCGCAGGCTCTTGGGAATGGCCCTGTCAGACATGGCCCAAATAACCATATGGGCCGACTCCGGCACCAGCGAAACAAAATCCCAAAAGGTGTCGTGGGCCGAACCGCCCGTAGGAATTTCATTGTGGGGTTCGGGTTTCACCGCATGGACGAAGTCTGGAAACTTCACCGCATCCTGGATGAAAAATACTGGCATGTTGTTGCCCACCAGGTCGAAGTTGCCTTCGTCGGTAAAGAACTTCACCGCAAAGCCACGCACATCTCGCACCGTGTCGCCGGATCCCCGTGGACCTTGCACCGTGGAAAAGCGCACGAATATCGGCGTTTTTTTGCTCGGATCCTGTAGGAAACCGGCCTTGGTCAGCGCCGAATGCGCTTCATAGCTCTGAAAGTAACCATGGGCGCCGGTGCCGCGGGCATGGACAATGCGTTCCGGGATGCGCTCATGGTCAAAGTGCGTGATTTTCTCACGCATGATGAAGTCTTCCAGCAGCGAGGGTCCACGGGCCCCGACCCGCAGGGTGTTCTGGTTGTCGGCAATCTTCACGCCCTGATTGGTGCGTAGCGCCTGCTCGGTGGCGTCGGAACGAAACTGTTCCAGGCTCTCAAGCTTGGCGTTGGTGTTGCCGCGATCCAGCGTATCGGTCCCGGCCAGTTGGCTCTCAGTGCCGGTGGGCTTTTTGGTACTCATCAGACTAACTCCTCGTTGCGATCCCCGCCGTGGCCAGGACTCTTGAGTTCGATGCCTCAGGCACGGTACCCGGGCATTTTCGAGTTGCTTAGTGACTGACATATACCGTTTTGCCGCGTTCCTTTTTTATGTCCTTTGATCGCCTTATTGCCAAATGGCTGGTTCAATCGCAAATAAATGCTAAGAACCTCTATACGGACAGGCTAAAATGCGCGCCCGGCTAACCGCTGATCCTTTTCCAACGCGCCCCACAAGGTTCGCTACGTGATCGAGTTTCAAAACGTCCATAAAACCTACCGGGTCGCCGGTAGGGATATCCCCGCCCTGCACCCGACCAGTCTGACGATTGAGAACGGTCAGGTCTTCGGCCTGATTGGCCATTCCGGTGCGGGAAAAAGTACCCTGCTGCGCCTGATCAATCGCCTGGAAGACTCCAGCGGCGGCAAGATCATCGTCGACGGCGAGGAAGTCACCGCCCTGGATGCCAGCGGCTTGAGGCGTTTCCGGCAGCAGGTCGGGATGATTTTCCAGCACTTCAATCTGCTGGCGTCCAAGACCGTGGCCGACAACGTGGCGCTGCCACTGACCCTGGCAGGCGAGTTGTCCCGCAGCGAAATTGACCAGCGCGTCGCCGAATTGCTGGCGCGGGTGGGCTTGTCCGACCACGCTCGCAAATACCCGGCGCAGTTGTCCGGCGGCCAAAAGCAGCGCGTCGGCATCGCCCGCGCCCTGGCGACCAAACCCAAGATTCTGCTGTGCGACGAGGCCACCAGCGCCCTCGACCCACAGACCACCGCCTCGGTGCTGCAATTGCTGGCGGAGATCAACCGCGAACTGAAGCTGACCATCGTGCTGATTACCCATGAAATGGACGTGATCCGCCGGGTCTGCGATCAAGTGGCGGTGATGGACGCCGGCGTGATCGTCGAGCAAGGCCCGGTGGCCGATGTGTTCCTGCACCCCAAGCACGCGACCACCAAACGTTTCGTCCAGGAAGACGAGCAGATTGACGAAAGCGAACAGCGCGACGATTTTGCCCACGTACCGGGGCGTATCGTGCGTCTGACGTTCCAGGGCGAAGCGACCTACGCGCCATTGCTCGGCACCGTCGCCCGGGAAACCGGCGTGGACTACAGCATTCTGGCCGGTCGTATCGACCGCATCAAAGACACCCCCTACGGGCAACTGACCCTCGCCGTCACCGGCGGTGACATGGAGGCGGCGTTCGCCCGCTTCACCGCGGCTGACGTCCACATGGAGGTGCTGCGCTGATGGAACTGTTGAATTCATTCTTCGCCAACATCGATTGGCTGGAAATCTGGCTGGCGACCGGCGACACCCTGCTGATGCTCTTTGGCTCGCTGCTGTTCACCGTGCTGCTCGGCCTGCCGCTGGGCGTGCTGCTATTTCTGTGCAGCCCGCGCCAGTTGCTCGAGGCCAAGGGCCTCTATGCGCTGCTGTCGCTGGCGGTGAACATCTTGCGCTCGCTGCCATTCATCATTCTGTTGATCGTGATGATTCCGTTCACGGTATTGATTACCGGCACTTCGCTGGGCGTGGCCGGCGCGATTCCGCCACTGGTGGTTGGCGCGACACCGTTCTTCGCCCGTCTGGTGGAAACCGCCTTGCGCGAAGTCGATCGCGGCATCATTGAAGCCACCCAGGCCATGGGCGCGACGACCCGGCAGATCATCGTCAACGCCTTGCTGCCGGAAGCCCGTCCGGGCATTTTTGCGGCGATTACGGTGACAGCGATTACGCTGGTGTCCTACACGGCCATGGCCGGTGTGGTCGGCGCTGGTGGTTTGGGCGACCTGGCGATCCGCTTCGGTTACCAGCGTTTCCAGACCGATGTGATGGTAGTCACGGTGGTGTTGCTGCTGGTGCTGGTGCAGGTCCTGCAAACCGTGGGCGACAAGTTGGTTGTGCATTTTTCTAGAAAATAAGGCCTCGCGGCCAATAAACCATGAGCCGGCCATTCGCTGGCAGGCGCCAAGAGCGGGCGCCCCACAAGGAGTTAGCTGAATGAAAAAACTACTGGTTGCCTTCGCTGCCGCCGCAGCGTTTTCCGCCCACGCCGCCGACACCCTGACCGTCGCCGCAACGCCGGTCCCCCACGCGGAAATCCTCGAGTTCGTCAAACCGGCGCTGGCCAAAGAAGGCGTGGACCTCAAGGTCAAAGTCTTCACCGACTACATCCAGCCAAACGTACAAGTCGCGGAAAAGCGCCTGGACGCCAACTTCTTCCAGCACCAGCCGTACCTGGATGAGTTCAACAAGGCCAAGGGCACGAACCTGGTGAGCGTGACCGGCGTGCACCTGGAACCCCTGGGCGCGTATTCCAGTAAGTACAAGGCACTGACAGAACTGCCAGGCGGCGCCAACGTGGTGATCCCGAACGACGCTACCAACGGCGGCCGTGCGCTGTTGCTGCTGGCGAAGGCTGGGGTGATCAAGCTGAAGGATTCGAACAACATCCTGTCGACTACCAAGGACATCACCGAGAACCCGAAGGATCTGAAATTCCGTGAACTGGAAGCGGCGACCATTCCGCGGGTGCTGACCCAGGTGGACCTGGCGTTGATCAATACCAACTACGCGTTGGAGGCGAAGCTTGATCCTTCCAAGGATGCGCTGGTGATTGAAGGTAACGACTCGCCTTATGTGAACATCCTGGTGGCTCGTGAGGATGATAAGGACAGTGAGGCGATGAAGAAGCTGGTTGCGGCGTTGCATACGCCGGAAGTGAAGGCTTTTATTCTTGAGAAGTACAAAGGCGCGGTTTTGCCGGCGTTTTGAGCTGATCAGGTGGTAAAAAAACGGGGCTGCGTGGGAATGCAGGCCCGTTTTTTTATGGAAATGTGTCCGTGCCGAGGGGCTTGCTCACGCTCCGTTGGGCAGGAAAGAGTCTGTCATAGTAATCAGGCTGTACGACCTAGCCCGGAAGCTGTCGCTTACAACCACGGGACGGTTCTTACGAAGGTGTCGGATTTACGCACCTGTGACAATAAGCACTCTAGGGCTCATGCGCTGTCACGGAAAGACCCGCAAGATCACGAGCACTCATCAAAATTTGATTGACATAGTGATTGCCCGCAACAATGCTGATCCCAACGCATGAGGGGTGACTCCCGTGCCTACCTTCCGAGGCCCGCAGAGAAATCTCTGCGGGTTTTCGTGTTTCTATGGCAAGGAATCAAACGCGGCTCTTCTACCCCAGTAGCCACCTGCCAGCGAATTTGGGCGAAGCACCCAACCCGAGCGGATGATCGTCCCGCTGCTGTGGCTGGGCTTCGTTTAACGAGCCTCCACCGATTGGGGGCTTGTCTGTGAGGAATGCTTCGCCTATAGTCGCCACATGCCAGTGACTAGGAGTATCTCCAGTCAGTTTTGAATACTGGCCTCTACAGGTGTCTAGTCTCCGTCTTACGTTTGTGTAGGCTAATGTTGCGTAAACATAGCGTTAGCCTACACAGATAGTAAGGGGCCTTTTATAGGTACCCTCCCACTTTATCGCTCTGCCTCTTACATAGACTCCCCTCTTTTAGCATCCCTTCCTCTGTATATACTTCTCTTAAAATTTAATTTTCTTTTTATTGCTCAGTCCATTCATTTTTTACGTAACATTTTTAATTTCTCTATCATATATTTTAATCTGAATGAGATCCTGTATTCTCGTATTCTTTAAAATATCGGATAATACCCTTGAAGATATTTGTTACAATTCAATAATCCTGCACATCGCCACCTAACAGGCAGATTGAAATATGAACAAGCGACCTCTAGAACAGTTATTTTTTGCAACCTTTCGCGAAAAGCAAAAATTCTCGGATTTTTTAGAGCTCGACATTAACTCTGCGTATTCAAGGAAGGACTATGATGGGCGCTCAATTTATATCCCAGACAAAAACTTAAAACTCTACCTTGCTTTTTTAAGTAGAGTACTCTTCGATCGTCTTCCTGTAAAAAATGATGTAGTGTTTTCATATCGAAAGGGCGTTAACGTTGTAGATGCCGTGGAAAAGCATAGTGTTAACCGGTATTTTTTTCAATCTGACATAAAGAATTTTTTCGGAAGTATAGATCGAAAACTAATTGGCAACACTATCCTATCCGCTTTGGATGCGTGTCCTATTTCCGATATAGAGCAATGGTTAGATAAAATCCTAGATCTGGTTACCGTCGATGATGCTTTGCCGCCTGGATTCCCTACTTCTCCCTCTATAAGCAACGCTTGCCTTTACGAATTTGACAAAAAGCTACTTACATGGTGTGAAGAAAATGAACTTATTTATACCAGGTATGCGGACGATATAATAATTTCTGGTAGCGTGGAAGAGAAGATGCACCTCATCATTCCCAAAACAACAGAGTTACTATGTTGTGAGTTTGGGGACAGAGTAAATTTAAACATAACAAAGACAAAGTTCACTCGGCCGGGTGAGAAAGTTAAAATTCTTGGCGTTGCAATATTACCAAATGGAAAGGTTTCAGTTGACGGGCGACTCAAAAAGCACTCTGAAACTGCAATGCACTGCTTCCTAAAAGACAAAGAAAAATTCACTTCTTTTTTGAAAGAAAAAGACTTTGAAAGAGCATTAAAGAAATTTTCTGGGCAGCTCAATTACATCAACACCGTCGACCCAAGTTTTTTGGATAAGCTTAGAAAGAAATATGGGGCCACTGCAGTTGATAAAATGATACATATCTCGGTGGGCTCGTAATGCAAATCCATATAGAGCTTAACAACGTACAACACATCAATAATTTTCGCATTGAGCTTAACCTAAATAACAATGGATTGACGTGTATCGTAGGGAAAAACGGAGTTGGAAAAACAACACTTATAAAGTCAATAAGAAATCTTAAAATTGCTGACACTTTCTCAAAAATGGCTCAACCAGGAGCAATAAAACCAGGCAGCAAAATAACCTATACATGTGATGGGAAGGCTTATGACTTTGAGTACGACCAAAATATTGAGGACCTTAATAGTAAATCAGTTTTCCCAGTAGACTTTAAGAAACAAATTGAAGTTGAACTGCCTATGCCCTGGGGGCAGCGCTTTAATACTTTTCAGAGTATAAGCTCTGCTGATAATGATATTCGTACGGCAGTAATGCTTGAAGAATATTACTCTCCGAACGAGCTAATTGCATTGCTTGCTGATATTTACGGGGATGATAAGTTCTCCAATTTAAAGGAAGTAAGGATCGGAAGAAATAAATATTACATTATTCCACTAGAGAATGATCGCTATGTTAGAGAGGACCATCTTAGCTCCGGAGAGTTCTTTTTAATTTCTCTATATAGAAAGATCAAAGGTACAGCTCGCCTTATCGTAATAGATGAGATAGACATTTCTTTAGATGCAGCTGCGCAAAGCCGACTTATCGGGTGGCTCAGAAAGTTCTGCAAGACCGAGCAAGTTAATGTTGTGTTCACAACGCACTCGATGGCAATCATGCGCACAATGGAAGATGAAGAGCTGCACTATATGTATAGCGAGGATGGGTTTACCAAAACTAGATTGGCGTCGTACAACTATATTAAGTCAGTACTTTTTGGGTTCTCTGGCTGGGATCGCTACATTTTGACTGAAGACCCTATGCTTGAAGGTTTTTTTAGATTTCTTATAAACATCCACAAAATACCAACCTTCTATTCCTTTCAGATAATACCCATCGGCGGTGGCGACAATGTAATACAATTGCTTCGAAAGAATATGACTGAGAAATTTTTTGGCCCTGGAGAGCACGTTATCGCGATTTTGGATGGAGATTACGCAGGTACGAAAAATGAACGTCAGAAAAATACCTATTGCATCCCCTTTCGTAGTGTAGAAAAGAAAATTTTTGAAGATTATCAAAATGGTAAATATTCTCTGGCCTATCCATTAGATAAAGAACCGCAGAATAACCAACAATTTCGAAAGGCGATCAAATTGGTCCATGGTGTGTCGGATCAGGATTTGTACATTTATTTGAATGAAAAATATCCTGTCGAAACGAAAGCTATCTGTGACATGTTAGAAAGCTTTTTGGCACGCCAGAAAGCCTAACACAAGTAAGGGGACTGATTTATAACTGTAAAATAATCCCCCTTTTCTCTTAGATAATAAACTTTACAAAATCTCATAATTCGGCATAAGCAACCTCGAATTCTCTAATAGAGTGGTTGACCCTATATCGAAGCATCAAAGATGCGGAAAGCTTAACCATTTTTTCGAAAAGCACGTGCCCTGATTGGATCTCACACTGACCAACGCAGTGCCCCCCATGCTTTCCGGGCTCATAAGCATATATGCGTTACACAGCTACCGTCGACAGGACGATCTGGCAGCGTAAACTCCAACACATCGTCAAAAGGAATGAACATAGCCGAGGCGGACATCACAAACAGACTCGCGATATCCAGCGCTTCCTCAACGATTTCGAGTTCAGGAGTTTCATATGTATGCTCAAGGATATTTCTCATGTTAATTACTTTACGTAAAAGACTCGGCGCTAATAAGCCGAGCGCTCTCACTTTCTCTATTTTTGTTGGGACATTCCATCTAAGAGACGAATAACCAAACGAGAGCAGCAGTTGATCAAGCTGACAAACAATCGCACGTTTAACATTAGTCGTTGCATTGACAAGGGCCGACAAACCTCCCCGTTCAAAATCGTCTTCAGCCAAGCTTAAGAACTCGATAGGTGAAGTTTTCAGCTCTGTCATATCGAAGCTGCCGCCCCCCGACGCTACTGCGCATTTGCTCATATCAAATTCATGAGCGAGACAAAACTCTTTGATATTCATTTCTCGACCCGACTCATTAGCCGCCCAAAAGACAGCTGTAGAAAATAGCGTATCGGCGACGCCACTGGAAAGTTTGACCGGCAACGTGCGGACAGATTGGAGGATGTCCGTCCCTCAGAGCGTTATACCCCATCAACGTCTGCTGAAGTCAGAGCATGTGCATTATTGATTGAGGTGGTACGACTACGGACCAGTTTGTTCGGTCAAAAATAACAAACCCGACACAAAGTGCCGGGTTTGCTCTTATCTACAAATGTTACCTGCTATCGCGGATCAACGTTATCCAACACCCGATTCGCCAGCAACGAACTCAATTCAATCAACTGCTGGATGCCGAGGAGGATGTGACGGCGAGGGCCTTCCAGGTCGAAGGCCAGGTTGCTGACCATCGCGTCGGCTGCCGCCAGGGTTTCGCTGAGATTAGCGAGGAGGGATTCGTTGTCGGCGTTTTTTGCGACGGTGAAGAGTTGGCCCGGTTGGGACGCGTCTTCGGACTTTTCCGGTTTTGGTCGCAGGTAGTAATCCAAGACGCGATTGGTGGCTTCGTCGTGTTTCTTGGCTTTGGATTTGGTTCGCGGGGACGCTTGGTCCGCCTCTGGCGGATTCGGGGTAGGCTTGAACATGTGCTAAGTCCTGTAGGTGACGCCGCGACCCTCTAGCTACTAAACAAGGGGTGGCAGCTGTACGCAGGTTAGTAGACCGGGGACTTAGCAAGCCGGCGCGCCCGAGAGCGCCCTGCGCACAACCGCCATCAAATACAGGCATGGAAATACCTGACTGATAGGAGCCTTGCACCTTACTAAATACCTCGGGCTACTAAACCCGACCACTGATGGGGCAGTGGCAGGGAAACGATAAAACCCGAGGGCAAGGCGCACAAGCGGGCGGATTCTGGCGTAGTTGTAGGCAACGGCGCAAGGATTCGTAGCTTGATGGAAGGGTGGCGCTAGCGGAATAAACAAGGCTTCGTTTTGCCTTGAAATTCGAAGCCATAGGGCCGGTTTTAGCCATGGCGCCTGCCGTTATTGCAACGCATCACAAAACGCTGCAAGTCGATCTGCCCGTCATGATTTACTGACGTCCTGTCACGTCCAAGCTGTAACGTTTGCTCACGCACCGAGAGCCGTATCAATCATGTCCTTCGCTGAGCTGAAATCCTTCCACATGGTCGCCCGCCTGGGCAGCATCACCCAGGCGGCAAAGAAACTCGGCCTCAGCCAGCCCACGGTCACCACGCAGATCCGCAGCCTCGAAGGGCAGTACGGCGTCGAGCTGTTCTACCGGGGTGGTCGGCGTCTGACCCTGAGCGATGAAGGCGTACGCCTGCTGCCCATGGTGCAACAGTTGCTGCAACAGGAGGCCGACATCGAGTTTTTCTTGCGCAACTGCGGCCAGGTACAAGGTGCCCTGCGCATCGGCGCCACTGCGCCTTACTACATGCTCGACCTGGTGCGGCGCTTCCGTGAGCAACTGCCGCAATGCGAGGTGACCCTGGAGATCGGCAACTCGCAGCAGGTGATCGAGGCACTGGAAGACTACCGCGTAGACCTGGCCGCCTCCTCGCTGTTGGTCGAAGACCCGCGACTGACCCGCCTGCTGTTGGGCTACGATCCACTGGTGTTGGCGGTACACCGTAGTCACCCATTGGCCGCGCGGGGATGCGTGCCGCTCGCGGCACTGGCCGGGCACTGCCTGCTGATGCGTGAGAAAGGTTCGACCACTCGCGTGCTCACCGAGCAGCTGCTGCGCGACGCCGGCGTGGCGCTCGGCTCATTGCTGGAGATCGGCAGCCGCGAGTCGATCCGCGAAGCGGTGCTGCGCAACATCGGTATCAGCATCATCGCCCGCCACGAAGTGCCGACCAGTACCGAGTTGCGGGTGATCGAACTGGAAGGCGCGCCGCTGATTGCCGAATACCTCTACTGCCTGAAGGAGCGCCGCAGCGCGCGCCTGCCGGCAGTTTTCCTCGCGTTGGCGCGGGAAGCCGCGAGCACCTCGTAAGGTGCCTCTCGCCCGCCTGTTGGATGGAAGCACTACATAAATCCACCGATGCCACTATCGGCAGCTTTTGCCCAACTGCCATAAAGCCTTAGCACCCCGTGTCCAAGATGAGCCTCGTATTCCACCGACGAGGTTCCACCATGGCTACGGTCAGCTTGCAACTGCGCGACATCCACAAGGCCTTCGGTGCCTTTCAGGCGCTGGATGGCGTGTCGCTGAACGTCTCTGCCGGCGAGCTGGTGTGCCTGCTCGGCCCCTCGGGCTGCGGCAAGACCACGCTGTTACGCTGCATCGCCGGGCTGGAGCGCCAGGATGGCGGCAAGATCTTCTTTGGTGATCGGGATGTCTCCACGCTGCCACCGCAGGCGCGCGACTACGGCATCCTGTTCCAATCCTATGCGCTGTTTCCCAACCTCACGGTGGCGCAAAACATCGGTTACGGCCTGGCCGGCAGCAGCCGCGAGACCATTCGCGCGCGGGTCGCCGAGATGCTTGAGCTGGTCGGCCTCAAGGGCAGCGAGCAGAAATACCCCGGCCAGCTCTCCGGCCGCCAACAACAGCGCGTGGCCCTGGCCCGTGCCCTGGCGCCGGCGCCCCAGCTGCTGCTGCTGGACGAGCCGATGTCGGCCCTCGACGCTCGCGTGCGCGAACACCTGTGCGGTGAGCTGCGCCAACTGCAGAAGAGCCTGGGCATCACCACCGTGATGGTCACCCACAACCAGGACGAGGCCATGCTCATGGCCGACCGTATCGCGGTGATCAATCACGGCCGGGTCGAGCAGTACGCCACACCCCAGGAGATCTATCGCGCGCCTGCCACACCCTTCGTCGCCGAGTTCGTCGGCCAGGGCAACTGGCTGCCCTATGAGCGCGACGGCGAGCACGCCCGGGTTGGCGAGCTGAGCCTGCGCTTGCACGGCGGCCGGCCGGCCGAACGCGGTCGCCTGTTCTGCCGCCCCGAGGCGGTGGTGATCAACCCGCCGGTGCATGAAGACAACCTGTTCAGCGCACAGATGCGCGAGATCACCTTCCTCGGCAATCGCTGTCGCTTGAGTTTCGAGCTGGATGCCCTGCCGGGGCATGCCCTGCTTGCCGAGCTGGCGCCGGACGCCATGCCGCGCCTGGCCGCCCCGCATATCTGGGTGGCCCTGCCGCCGCGCAGCCTGCAGGTATTTGTCTGATGGAACAGGTGTTGCCGAGCAAGCCCCAGACCGGCGCGCGGCGCCTGCCGGCCGACCTGGCCGACCGTCTATTCGTCCACGGTGGCCAGTGGTTGCTGTTGGTGTTGCTGGTGCTCGCCGTGCTGCTGCCGCTATTGGCCATGCTTTGGCGTGGTTTTGCCAGCGAGCCCGGGCAGGGCGGTGGGCTGACGGCGGCGGCCGAGCTGTTCGGCAGCGCCAACTTTCGCTGGCTGCTGGGCAACAGCCTGACGGTCTCGCTGACCGTGGCCGCCATCGTCGTGCCGCTGGCCTACGCCTTCGCCTATGCGCTGCAGCGTACTTGCGTGCCGGCCAAGGGCCTGTGGCGCGGCATTTCCCTGCTGCCGCTGTTGGCGCCGTCGATACTGCCAGGCATCGCGCTGATCTACCTGTTCGGTAACCAGGGCGCGCTCCGGCACCTGCTCACGGACAATATCTATGGCTTCTGGGGCATCGTCATCGGCGAAGCCATCTACACCTTTCCCCATGCGCTGATGGTGCTGCTTTCGGCCCTGGCCCTGGCCGATGCGCGCCTGTTCGACGCCGCCTCGAGCATGGGCGCTTCACCGTGGCGGGCATTTCACAGCATCACCTGGCCGGGGAGCCGACAGGGCGTGTTCGCCGCCTTCTGCCTGGTGTTCACCCTGTGCATCACCGATTTCGGCGTGCCGGTGGTGGTCGGCGGCGATTATCAGGTGCTGGCGCTGGAGGCCTACAAAGCAGTGGTCGGGCAGCAGCAGTTCGGCCGCGGCGCGCTGATCGGCATGGTCCTGCTGCTGCCGGCGCTGTTGAGCTTCGCCGTCGACCTGTGGCTGCGCCGGCGTCAGCGCGAGGCAATGAGCGGCCGCGCCCAGGTTTACCAGCCGCAACCGTCGCGCTGCCGCGACCTGGCCTTCCTCGCCGTGGTGCTGCTGATCTGCGCGGCGCTGCTCGGCGTGTTCGGCATGGCGATGTACTCGTCGCTGGTCAAGTTCTGGCCCTATGACCTGTCGCTGTCGCTGCACCACTACGCCTTTTCCGAACTCCCCGGCGGCTGGCAGGTGTACCGCAACAGCCTGCTGCTGGCCGGCTGCACCGCCGTGTTCGGCAGCCTGCTGACCTTCACCGGCGCCTACCTGCTGGAAAAAACCCGGCAGAGCCCGCTAACCCAGGCCCTGCGCCTGCTCAGCTTCGTGCCGATGGCGGTGCCGGGGTTGGTGCTGGGCTTGGGCTACGTGTTTTTCTTCAACCTGCCGGGCAATCCGCTGCACGGCCTGTATGGCAGCCTGACCCTGCTGGTGGCGTGCACCATCGCGCACTTCCTGACCACCGCGCAGTTGACCGCCAGCGCCGCGCTGCGCCAGCTGGATGGCGAGTTCGAGGCCGCCGCGCTGTCGCTGAAGGTGCCGCTGCTGCGCCACTTTTTGCGCGTCACCCTGCCGATCTGCCTGCCGGCGTTGCTCGACATCCTGCGCTACCTGTTCGTCTCGGCGATGACCACGGTGTCGGCGGTGATCTTCCTCTACAGCCCGGACAGCCTGCTCGCCGCCATCGCCGTGCTGAACATGGACGACGCCGGCAATGTCGGTGGTGCCGCCGCCATGTCCACCCTGATTCTGCTCACCTCGGCCGCGGTTTCGCTGCTGCTGGCGGGGCCCTCACGCGGCGTGCTGCGTCGGGCCCAAGCCTGGCGCACGGCCGCCGGCCATTGATACCCTGGAGACTGCCATGCATTACCAACACCCCGACCGCCTGCACGCGGCCATTCTCGACTGGGCCGGCACCGTGGTCGATTTCGGCTCCTTCGCGCCGACCCGCATCTTCGTCGAGGCTTTCGCCAGTTTCGACGTCGAAATCAGCCTGGAGGAGGCGCGCGGGCCGATGGGCATGGGCAAATGGGACCATATCCGCGCCCTGTGCAACCTGCCGGCGATTGCCGAGCGCTACCAGCGCCGCTTCGGCCGTCTGCCGAGCGACGAAGATGTGACGGCGATTTATGAGCGCTTTATGCCTTTGCAGATGGCCAAGGTCGGCGAGCACTCGGCGCTGATCCCCGGCGCGCTGGCGTGCATCGCCGCGCTGCGCGAGCGCGGGCTCAAGCTCGGCAGTTGCTCCGGCTATCCCAAACAGGTGATGGACAAGGTGGTCGAACTGGCCGCCGCCAATGGCTATAGCCCGGACCATGTGGTGGCCACCGACGAGGTGCCGAAAGGCCGGCCAAGCCCGGCCCAGGCGCTGGCCAACGTCATCGCCCTCGGCCTCGACGATGTGGCCGCCTGCGTCAAGGTCGACGACACTGAGCCGGGCATCCTCGAAGGGCGCAGCGCCGGTATGTGGACCGTGGCGCTGCGCTTCTCCGGCAACTTCCTGGGCCTTGACTGGGCGCAGTACCAGGCCCTGACGCCCGCGCAGCGCGAAGCCGAACGCACGCGCATCGACGCGCTGTTCGCGCCGAGCCGGCCGCACTACCTGATCGACACCCTCGCCGAACTGCCGACGGTAATCGACGCGATCAACGCCCGCCTGGCCCGAGGCGAGAGCCCGCAAGCCAGCTGAATTCGAACAACCAATGCCACGCAATGCCAACCAAGGAGCTTCTCATGTTCAAACGTACCGCTCTGGCCGCCGGCCTGCTCGCCGCTTGCGCCATGCAGGCCCAGGCTAACACTGAGCTGACCGTGTACACCGCCCTCGAAGTGGAACAGCTGGCCGCCTACAAGACCGCCTTCGAAAAGCTGCACCCGGATATCGAGATCAAGTGGGTACGCGACTCCACCGGCATCGTCACCGCCAAGCTGTTGGCCGAGAAGGATCGCCCGCAGGCCGATGTGGTCTGGGGCCTGGCCGGCTCCAGCCTGGCTGTGCTCAAGCAACAGGGCATGCTCGAAGCCTACGCCCCGGCCAACCTGGACAAGATCGGCGCCAACTACCGCGACGCCGCCAACCCGCCGGCCTGGGTCGGCATGGACGTGTGGGCTGCGACCATCTGCTTCAACACCATCGAGGCCGAAAAGCAGGGCCTGCCCAAACCGACCAAGTGGGAAGACCTGACCAACCCGGTCTACAAGGGCAAGATCGTCATGCCCAACCCGGCTTCGTCCGGCACCGGCTACCTCGACGTCAGCGCCTGGTTGCAGACCTTTGGCGAGCCGCAGGGCTGGGCCTACATGGACAAGCTGCACCAGAACATCGGCCAGTACACCCATTCCGGCTCCAAGCCGTGCAAGCTGGCCGCCGCCGGCGAGTTCCCCATCGGCATCTCTTTCGAGTACCCGGCTGTGCAGCTCAAGCGCAAGGGTGCGCCGCTGGACATCGTCCTGCCGAAGGAAGGCCTGGGCTGGGAGATCGAAGCCACCGGCATCATCAAGGGCACCAAGCAGTTGGACGCGGCGAAGAAGCTCGCCGACTTCTCCGCCAGCCGCGAGGCCATGGACCTGTACAAGGCGAATTTCGCCGTGCTGGCCCAGCCGGGCATCGCCGAGCGTTTCCAGGAACTGCCGGCCGATTACGAGCAGCGCCTGATCAAGAACGACTTCGCCTGGGCCTCGGAAAACCGCGACAAAATCCTCGCCGAATGGCGCAAGCGCTACGACGGCAAGTCCGAGCCGATAGCCCAGTGACGTGGCCGGCAGAACCCTGCTGGCGGTGCAACGCGGGCTCTGTGCTGTCTGCGCCCGCAAGCATTGCCGGAGGGGTTCTGCCAATCGCCGCTACGCGTTGATTCATCCGGCTGCATTGACGGCCGCATTTTTCGTTCCAGGAGTTTTCCCATGAGTCAGCACGACTGCGATCTGTTGATCGTCGGTGCCGGCATGCTCGGCCTCGCCCATGCTTGGGCCGGTGCCAAGCGCGGCCTCAAGGTACGTGTGTTCGAGCGCAGCCACACGCCGCTCGGCGCCTCCATCCGCAACTTCGGCCAGGCCCTGGTCACCGGTCAGGCACCCGGCGTGATGCTCGACCTGGCCCGCCAGTCCCGCGGCCTGTGGGCCGAGCTGGGCCAGGCCGCGGGCCTGCAGCTCAAGCAACAGGGCTCACTGCTGTTCGCACGCAGCGAAGCCGAAGAAGCCTTGCTCGAAGCCTTCTGCGCAGGCCGCGCCCGTGCACAGGGCTACCGCGTCGAGCTACTGCGCGGCGCCGCCCTGAATGGGTTGTACGGCGGCCGTTTCGCCCACCATCGCGCCGCCCTGCATGGTCTCGACGACCAGCAGTTGTATTCCCGTGAGGCCCTGCCGCAGATCGTCGATTACCTACGCGGGCTGGGCGTGCAGTTCCACTTCTCCACCCTGGTGCGAGACGTCGAGCCAGGTAGCGTCCTGACCAGCGCCGGGCGTTTCAGCGCCAGGCACATCGTGGTCTGCTCCGGACACGATTATCAGACGCTGCTGGCCGAGCCGCTGGCCGCACTCCAGCCTTCGGTATGTCGCCTGCAGATGCTGCGCGCCCGCCTGCAACAGCCGCTGGACCTGCAGCACGCGGTGCTCACCGGTCTCAGCTGCGTGCATTACGGCGCTTTCGCCGATCTGCCGGAAGCCGAGGCCATCCGCGCGCAGATCCGCCGCGAGCAGCCGGAGCTGGAAACCCACGGCATCCATCTGCTGGTCAGCCCGACACCCCATGGCGAGTTGATCATCGGCGATTCCCACGACTACGGCAGCGACGCCTCGCCGTTCAACGCCGAGGGCGTGGACGACCTCATGCTGGCGCTGGCTGAGCACACCCTGGGCGGCAAGCTGCAGGTGCTGGAACGCTGGCAGGGTGTATACGGCTCGCGCGGGCCCGGCCCGTTCAGCGTGTTGCAATCCGGAGCAGGGGTCAGCGCCGTACTGATGCACACCGGCCTGGGCATGAGCGTCGGCCTCGGACTCGGTGAGCGCAGCCTGGCGGCTTTGCTCGGCGAAGGAGAATGGCCGCAGGCCTGCGTCGCATGAGCGCGGAGCAGGCGGTGGCCGAGCTGTTTGCCCTGTGCCGCGAGCAAGCGCAGGCGGGTTACATTGGCGAGGCCGTCAGCCAGCTCGAACACATGGTCCAGGCCGCCGAGCTGGCACGCGACGAAGGGGCAGACGAGGAGTTGGTGCTGGCCGCTTTCTGTCACGACGTTGGGCATTTCTGTGCGCCGCTGACGGCGGAGAACTCAATGGCTGGCCTGGGCCGTCGAGGCCATGAGCGGGTGGGCGCAAACTGGCTGCTGGGATTGGGGTTCTCCCAGCGCCTGGCGGGGCTGGTGGCGCGGCATGTAGACGCCAAGCGTTACCTGAGCTGGCGCGAACCGGCTTATCTGGCAGGGTTGAGTGAGGCCAGCCGGCAGACCCTGCTCTGGCAGGGTGGACCGATGACGACCGGTGAAGCCGAGGCCTTCGAGGCCGACCCGCTGTTCGCCGACAGCCTGCGTTTGCGCCGCTGGGACGAGGCGGCCAAGGTCGCCGGGAGACCTTCAACCGACCTCAGCGATTTGGAGCAGCTTGCGTTACGTGTTTACCAGGCTGCGATACCTTGAGAGGTCCTCAGGCGCAGGTCGGGTCAACAATAGCGATGCTTGCTCTGCTTCGAAGCCAACGGAGATAAATCCCCTCGCCACAGTAATTCAGTTGTTCGCCTTACTGGCCGGGTGCCACAATCGTTCTTTTTCGGTTGCGTCACGATCAGGTGGATCACATGGATTGCCCAGGATCTCGGAATGACCAGGCTTTCTTCATAGCCGAGCAGGTGCGAACTGACCGACTGCAGCAACTGTTTCGCCAATCGGTTTCTGCGGTGTTCGGTAGCTACCTCGCTGCCATCATGCTGTGTTGGCTGTGCTGGGATCGGTTTGAACACAGCGTCATCTTTTGGTGGCTGGCCATCTTGACTGTATCGACGCTGTTGCGCATCTCGTTGTTCGTTGCCTATGTTCGCAGCGACGAAAGCAAGCGCACACCCCAGCACTGGGAGCGCAAGTACTGGATCACACTGGTATTGTCCGCCAGCATCTGGGGAGGAGGCGCATTAGCGGTCATGCCGGCGGACGATCTGTTGGCCCAGGCATTGGTCATGCTCTTTACTGTCGGCATGTCCGTCAGCGCGGTGTCCTGCTACTCCGCCTACCGCGATATGACCCTCATCTCCATTGGCCTGGTTCTATTGCCGTGCACCGTCTGGCTGCTGTTTCAACCGTCCCCGATTCAGGTCGGCATCGCACTTTCGATTTTGGTGTTCACAGCATTTGCGGCCCGCGCTATACACATAATGTCCCAGGCACTGGAAACCGCTTTTCGACTCACCCGCGAAATGGAACAGGCAAACAGCATTTCAACTCGCGCAGCCCAAACCGATGAACTGACCGGCCTCAAGAGCCGACGGGCTTTTTTCGAGCATGCCCAACAACTCTATGACGAATGTAAAACCAAGCGGGTAGGGTTGTGCGCCGTCATGCTGGACATGGATCACTTCAAGCACATTAACGACACCTACGGCCATCAAGTCGGGGATCTGGTTCTGCGCCGGATTGGGGCAGTCATCAGTTCGTCGTTTCGGGCAACGGATATCCACGGTCGGCTAGGCGGGGAAGAGTTCGCCATTCTGCTCCCGGACACTTCCATCGAAGTCGCCACCCAGATTGCAGAACAGCTCATCGATACGATTGCCGGCTTGATGATCGAGCCTGTTCACCGCATATCAGCCAGCCTTGGCGTCGCGTCGACGGAGGCCTGTAGCAAGGATCTTCACAGCTTGATGAACGATGCGGATAAAGCCCTGTATCGAGCGAAGGCGTTGGGGCGTAATCAGGTTGCTGTTGCTTAGAAGAAGGCCGTTTCGGCGGTATAAACTTGCACCGGAGATTGAACAGTTGAAAAAAACAGCATTAATCGGATTTATCTTTTCCTCCCTAGCAGGGTGTACCTTCACCTCCGTTGACAAGGTGGGTCCAGGCGAATATATGCTTACCAACAGTGGGAGTGTCTTAAATTCAAGGGAAGGCATGTTGGAAGATATAAATCAGAAAGCCAAAAAGCTGTGTAACGGAAAGCCGTACCGCCTGGAAGGTAATTCGGACACTCTTACGCTCGTCAGCATGCCGACTCAGATTGGTCCCACTCCAACCACCTTCCTCGCTCTGAAAGCAATTTGCTCAGATGACAGCCTCGCTAGATAACCACGGGCGACTAAACACGAGCATTGATGAGCAATGGCGGGAAGACGGAATAACTCGGGGGCAAGCACACAAGTGAGCGGCCTCCGGCGTGGTCGCCGAGGTCTGCTCCGACCTGGCGACTTCCTCGACGCGCGTCTCGCGCTGGATGATCGAGGTGCGACGCTGGTTGACGAAATCTACCGCCACCCTTTCCAGGGCTTTCCTCGCTGCGCTCGACGTCTACTTGGAGCATCTGCAACGCCGTCGGAAAGGGTTTGATCAGAAGCGTCCCTGACGACATTGCCACGCAGGAGCGTGGGAATGATCGAGAAACCCACCATTCTGCTGGTGAAGCCCCTCTCTTCGAAGGCCTGCAATTGCGCTGGCCCTGCTGATACTCCCTTACCCTTTGCTCACCTCGCGGCCCATATAGGCCAGCGATACTGCGACGCCTGAAAATTAATTTCCTTCTATATCAATTAGTTAATCAAAAATCGGTAAATTCTTTAAAATTTATCTTGCGCGCAAATTATTAAGCCGTTAACTTTATCGCAACTGGTTAGCGCGCAAATATTTAGCGCAACCAAAAACGATCAAATCAATCAGCAATAGAGGAAACACCATGAACGTTCTCTACACCGCAGTCGCAACCTCCACCGGTGGCCGTGATGGCCGTGCTGTTTCCAGCGACAAGATTCTCGACGTGAAACTGGCCACACCAAAAGCCCTGGGCGGCGCCGGTGGTGAAGCCACCAACCCTGAGCAGTTGTTCGCCGCCGGCTACTCGGCCTGCTTCATCGGCGCATTGAAGTTTGTCGCCAGCCAAAGCAAACGCAGCATTCCTGCCGACGCCTCGATCACGGCACACGTTGGCATCGGCCAGATCCCTGGTGGTTTCGGTCTGGACATTGATCTGCACATCAACCTGCCGGGTCTGGATCAAGCCGATGCTCAAGCGCTGGTCGACGCGGCTCACCAGGTCTGCCCGTACTCCAACGCGACACGCGGCAACGTCGACGTCCGTTTGCACGTCACCGTCTAACTCACTTCATCTACGAATAGAAAGGATCAGGACATGAACACTTTCAGCAAAACGCTCGTTGGCTCGCTTCTGGCACTGTCGCTCGGCAATGCGTTCGCGACTTCTTTTGTTCAACCTACAGTCGCTGAGGGCGGCTCGGATCGACTGATCGAAAAACGGGTCGCTGAAGGCGGCTCGGATCGGCTGATTGAAAAACGGGTTGCTGAAGGTGGCTCGGATCGGCTGATCGAAAACCGCGTAGCCGAAGGCGGCTCGGATCGACTGATCGAAAACCGCGTAGCCGAAGGCGGCTCGGATCGACTGATCGAAAAACGGGTTGCTGAAGGTGGCTCGGATCGGCTGCAAAACAGAGTGAGCTGAACAATCCCTTCATAGCTTCGAAATTCGGTCGAATCTAACCAATGTTGCTTCCAAAAGAAAAAATGCCGCTTATCTCTAGTGAGGAAGCGGCGTTTTTTTTGCAATGTGTCATGGAATCCGTGGGGCAGGGCACTTATGCACTCTGCTAAACGATGCTGTCCACCACCCCGCCATCAACACGCAGCGCCGCGCCCGTGGTGGCCGAGGCCTGCTCTGAGCTGGCATAAATGATCATGTTGGCAACCTCCTCGACGCGCGCCCCGCGCTGGATAATCGAGGTGCTGCGATGCTGATTGACGAAATCTGCCGCGACCTTTTCCAGACTATCCCCGCTGCTCTCGACGTCTGCCTGGAGCATCTGGGCAACGCCTTCGGAAAGCGTCGGCCCAGGCAGAACGGAATTCACCGTCACACCCGTGCCGGCTAGGCGCTTGGCCAGGCCGCGAGCAATGGACAACTGGGCGGTCTTGGTGAAGCCGTAGTGGATCATGTCGGCGGGAATGTTCAGGCCCGATTCCGACGAGACAAACACAATCCGCCCCCAACCGCGCTCGACCATGCCCGGCGCGTAAGCCCTGGAAACGCGCACGCCCGACATTACGTTGGTTTCGAAGAAGCGCTGCCATTCGCTGTCCGGCGTTTCGAAAAAGTCTTCCTGTTTGAAAATGCCCAGGTTGTTGATGACGATATCGAAGCTTGGGTGCTTGGCGATGAGGGCCCGGCAGCCAGGGGCGTTGCTCAGATCGCCCACAAAACCGGTGGCATGTGAAGCAAGCTCGCCCAAGCGCTGCAACGCGTGCGCCACACCACTCTCGCTGCGACCGTTGATGACCACGTGGGCGCCGGCTTCCAGGAAGCCTTTAGCGGTCGCAAAACCGATACCGCTGGTGGAGCCGGTGACCAACACGTGACGTCCGGTGAAGTCGATTTTCATGAGGGGACTCCTTGATCAATGAACCAGAGGAAGTGCGATATTTCTGACTGGACGGTCGTCCGACGGATTTAGAGATGGCTTTGCCATCCCAACGTCGCCGATATCGCAGGTCCTTAATCATGGACACGATTGAGGCTTTGCGCCTCTTCGTGATCAATCAACCATCAGGCAGCCGACCACACAGCCAGCTCATAGCCATCCGGATCGATAAAGTGGAAACGTCGGCCACCGGGGAAAGCGAACACTTCACGGCTGATGGTTGCCCCTGCGGCTTCGAGCCTGAGCTGGGTGCCTTCAAGATCATCCGCGTACAGGACGATCAACGGGCCGCCCGGGCGCACAGGTTCACCGGTTGTGAATCCACCGGTCAGGCGACCGTCGCTGAATTCGGTGTAGGTTGGGCCGTAGTCGACGAAACTCCAGCCGAATACGCTTGCGTAGAAGGCTTTGCTTCTGGCGATGTCGCTGACATTGAACTCGATGTTATCGATTTGACGGTCTTTTCCGCGAATGCCCATTGACGCTTCCTTGGCTGATTGGGGAGTAGGCGAGCTTAGGCCATTCAG
This sequence comes from Pseudomonas hefeiensis, assembly GCF_030687835.1. Lineage (NCBI taxonomy): Bacteria > Pseudomonadati > Pseudomonadota > Gammaproteobacteria > Pseudomonadales > Pseudomonadaceae > Pseudomonas > Pseudomonas hefeiensis. The sequence continues at coordinate 17,506 of NZ_CP117449.1, read as the reverse complement.
CCCTCACTAAGCTTGGAAAAATAGATCCGGACGGCAGGGGCTGAGGGCAGAGAAGGAACACAGCTGGCGCCGGTACCCGTGATGCGTGATGCATTGCAGGTGCAGAACGGCGCCGTCTTTGCCACGTCTACACTTTAAAGCGTCCTACCAGCCTTTCCAGTTCATGACCCAGCCGTGCGAGTTCGGTACTTGAAGAAGCGGTTTCCTCGCAGGTGCTTGCCGTCTGCTCGGAGATGTCGCGAACGTTGATGACACTGCGATTAATTTCCTCGGTGACTGCGCTTTGCTGCTCCGCTGCGGTGGCGATTTGCTGATTCATGGCCTGAATGATCGATACTTTACTCGTGATGTTTTCTAGGGCACTCACCGCGCGATGGGTAAAATCCACGCTGCTTTCGCTCAACAGCAGGCTGCTTTCCATGCCTGAGGCAACGGCATGAGTACCCGTCTGTACACCGGCCACCAGACTTTCAATTTCTTCAGTGGAACGCTGGGTGCGCAAGGCAAGACTGCGCACCTCGTCTGCTACTACCGCAAAACCACGGCCAGCTTCGCCGGCGCGTGCGGCTTCAATGGCCGCGTTCAGCGCCAGCAGATTGGTTTGCTGGGCCACCGCCTTTATCACATCGAGTACCCCGCCGATTTTTTCGCTTTGTTCCTGGAGATGGCGTACAGCATCGGCCGACTGATTGAGCTCTTCGGCCAAGCTTTTGATCTGCGCAATGGCCTCATTCACGATTTGCTCTCCCTCGCAGGCTTGCTGATCCGCGATGGACGCTGCAGCAGAGGCCTCCTCAGCATTGCGTGCGACGTTTTGCACCGTAGCGGTCATTTCGCTCATCGCAGTGGCGACATGATCCGTTTCGGTTTTCTGATTGTTGACGCCCGCATTTGTTTGCTCGGTGACCGCCGATAGCTGTTCGGCAGCACTGGCAACCTGAATGACGCCGGATCGAATGCCCTCGATCAGCTCATGAAGGTTGAGCATCATCTGCTGAAGACCTGATTGCAGCTGACCCAACTCATCACGCCGGTTGACCTGCACGGGCTCACTCAAATCCCCCCTGGCAATACGGTTCACTGCCTCTAGCGTGCGCTGCAGTGGATTAACGATTTGTTGTGTAATGATCCACGCTGCGAGTGCGCCCAGTAGCAATGTCAAGGCAGCGACAAGACCCAGCAGAACCTTGGCAGACGCAGCATCGGCATCGCGCTTGGTATTTTGCGAATCAATGAGTTTTTGCGTCGTATCGAGCAACAGATCGCCCAACTGCCCCATACGTTTAAATATGGGCACTTGGTCAGCATTGGGTTTGGCCAGATCAAGCAGCAGTTGCCCGTATTCTTTGACCGAGGTGTTCTGTTGTTGAATCAGCTCCTGGTCAATCGGGGAAATGAACTGCTCCCTGATGCTTTGCAGATGGGCTGCCAGATTGTCCAAAATTTTCTGCAGCGGTTGATAGGCATCTGGTTGAGGGTTTGCACCTAGACGTAAACGATTGATTCGCAAGTCTTTGGTGTAATCGCTGATTTGAGCGATTTTCTCAATTTTAACTCCGCGGTCGGTCAACGTCACAATGGCGTACCAACCCGTGGAAGCCAATAACAACGCAAGCCCTAGTACCAGGCCGAAGCCCAAGCTTAATTTAGCGCTGACACGGATGTTGCTGATCCAGTCAAACATAAAGACTCCAGTTGTAACTCAGGTGGATTGAACATGGCGTCCTGAGTGTCGACCATGAAACTGAATGCTTTAGTTGTAATGTGGGAACCAAAGTGCTCTGGAGGGCAACTCGCCTCATGCGTAAAAAAATAGCGTGGTGCCCAGGCTATTCGACTAAGGCGTGGCTGAAAGGTTACAGCGCCCAGCCTGCCGGCCATTACACGAGAGCTCCGTTGTCAAACTAAGGGGTACTTTTCAAACACCCATAAACTGTCTAGTTCTTTAGTCGAATGTTCATAATTGTTCGGTTCTGGTTGGCCCCTACCTATAGTGCGAGCAGCGGAAACAGGGCAGGGTGTGACGGAAGATTTAAATCTGGATGGCCTGCTTCAGGTAAAAAAATAGCCGGTCTTGGCAGGCTCTGTATTGGGCTTCGAGGCTCTCGACCTCCCACATTCGAGCAAGCCATACCTCATCACATGACGCGTCGATATCATTGACGGTGACGCTCCATACAGTCTGAGCGTGTTGTGTGGCCCGTAGTAATACCAATAACTCCTCAGTGATTGGAAGCGCTTTAGTTTTAACTTTTTTTAGCGACATCTAAACTACCCAGGATTAATTTAAGTTCGAGGTTGTTTTTGCGCCGCGCACTATAAGGCTCAATTCATGAAGGCTGTATTCGACTTATGGCTAGCGAGACAGCATAGAAATAGGCTGTTCTGAGCATTAGTTATTCATTGGGGTTATGACGCTTTAACTACTGATTGATTTATGGCGGGGCGGGTAGTGCCCGGCGATAAACATGATAAATCCCCTCGCAACAATTAATGCCCTGCCACGATTGGCCCCCTTGCGCTACTAAGCATCGCGTCTGAGGTTCGGGCGCAATCATGGCGGATTGATCAGTCAGGCGGGCCGTCAGTACCAGCGCGCCTCACCCGGCGGACGTTTCTTGAAGCGTTTCATGCTCCACATGTACTGGCTCGGGTAGGCCCGCACATAACGCTCCACAACCTGGCTCATGGCGGCGCAGGCGGTTTCGGTGTCGGTGCTGTACATCGCGTCCGGGGCGGCTTCTAGGATGACTTTGTAACCGGAGCCGTCCGGCAGGCGCAGGGCGTGGAGGAAGACGCCGACCGCTTTGCCGCCGGCGAGCATGTTCGGTACGAACTTGCTGGTCAGGGCCTGGGTGGCGAAGAAGGGCACGAAAATGCCGGCGGATTCGGACGGTTCCGGGTCGGCGGGGATGCCCACTTGACCGCCCTTGCGGACCTCTTTGATGACGCTGAGGATGCCTTCTTTAGTGGACGCCGCGACTTTGTTGCCTAACTGTACGCGCTGTTTGCGCAGCAATTCATCCACGGCCTTGAGCTTGGGCGGGCGGTAGAAAATGATCGGTTTGCACTGGCTGCAGTAGAAGTGGTTGAGCACTTCCCAGTTGCCCAGGTGGCTGGTGATGCCCACCACACCTTTGCCGGAAGCGAGCGCTTCTTTCAATACCTCCAGACCTTCGACTTCGCGCACCAGATCGATGGAGCGCTGGGCCGGCCAGATCCAGGCGCAGGCGCTTTCGGTCAGGGATTTGCCGATGTCCTTGAGGCTTTGGCCCACCAGGCGTTCGCGCTCGGCCGGGTCCATCTCGGGGAAACACTTGGCGAGGTTGATCCGCACCACGTCACGGGAGCGATTGGGCAGCTTCCACATGAGCCAGCCAATGGCCGAACCCGACGCCTGCACCGCGCGCCAGGGCAGCAGCGCAAACAACCGCAGAGCGCCGACCAGCAAGGCGCCTTTCAACTTATCCACAGGTCACTCCTGAATTTATGGGCGTGTTGCGAGCCGGCTATTCTAACCGCCGTTTGCCAGCTCGGCGTAGCGGTCGCAGTCTTGGGTGTGGTCCATGACCATTCCCGAGGCCTGCATCAAGGCGTAACAAATAGTCGGGCCGACGAAGGTGAAGCCGGCTTTTTTCAGGCCTTTGCTCATTTGTACGGCCTGGGGTGTGATGGCCGGCACTTCAGAGCGGTCCTTGAAGTGGTTGATGACCGGCTTGTCGTCCACAAACGACCAGAGAAACGCCACCGGGTCTTCCAGGGCCAGCCAGGCTTGGGCATTGCGTCGGGCCGCGTTGAGCTTGAGGCGGTTGCGGATGATGCCGGGGTCGAGCATCAAGTCATCGATTTCCGCATCGCTCATCTGCGCCACGCGCTGTACGTCAAAGCCGAACAGTACTTGGCGGTAGCGCTCGCGTTTGCGCAAAACGGTGATCCAGGACAGCCCGGCCTGGAACCCTTCGAGCAAAAGCAACTCGAACAAACCCTGCGCATCGCGCAGCGGCGTGCCCCACTCCTGATCGTGATAAGCCATGTACAAAGGATCGTCAGAACACCAAAAGCAGCGTGGCATAAGGCTCCAGGGGGCGTGCGCACGAACGAATCGGGTATACTCCCGCTCTTTAAATCGCAGCCCAAGAAACAGGTGAATTTCGTGAGCCAGCCTACGCCAGCCGTGCGTACCTTCCAAGACTTGATCCTCGCCCTCCAGCAATACTGGGCCGAGCAAGGTTGCGTGGTACTTCAGCCCTACGATATGGAAGTAGGCGCCGGCACTTTCCACACTGCCACGTTTCTGCGTGCCATCGGCCCGGAAACCTGGAACGCCGCTTATGTGCAGCCCAGCCGCCGCCCGACTGACGGCCGCTACGGCGAAAACCCGAACCGTCTGCAGCACTACTACCAGTTCCAGGTGGTTTTGAAGCCGAACCCGGAAAACTTCCAGGAGCTGTACCTGGGCTCGCTCAAGCATGTGGGTCTGGACCCGCTGGTGCATGACATTCGTTTCGTTGAAGACAACTGGGAATCGCCAACCCTGGGCGCCTGGGGCCTGGGCTGGGAAGTCTGGCTCAACGGCATGGAAGTGACTCAGTTCACTTATTTCCAGCAGGCGGGCGGTATCGAGTGCTACCCGGTGACCGGCGAAATCACCTACGGCCTGGAACGCCTGGCCATGTACCTGCAAGGCGTGGATTCGGTCTATGACCTGGTGTGGGCCGACGGCCCGTTTGGCAAAGTGACCTATGGCGATGTGTTCCACCAGAACGAAGTGGAGCAATCGACCTACAACTTCGAACACGCCAATGTCGAGAAGCTGTTCGAACTGTTCGATTTCTATGAAAGCGAAGCCAAGCGCCTGATCGAACTGGACCAGCCGCTGCCGTTGCCGAGCTACGAAATGGTGTTGAAGGCGTCCCATACCTTCAACCTGCTGGACGCTCGCCGAGCGATTTCCGTGACCGCGCGCCAGCAATACATCCTGCGTGTACGCACCCTGGCGCGTTCCGTTGCGCAAGCCTACCTGCTGGCCCGTGCCAAGCTGGGCTTCCCGATGGCGACCCCGGATTTGCGTGATGAAGTGTTGGCTAAGCTGGAGGCTGCACAATGAGTGCTCAAGATTTTCTGGTTGAACTGGGCACCGAAGAACTGCCACCCAAAGCCCTGAACACCCTAGCCGATGCGTTCCTGGCCGGTATCGAAAAAGGCCTGCAAGCCGCTGGCCTGAACTTCGAAGCCAAGCATGTCTACGCCGCGCCGCGTCGTTTGGCCGTGCTGATCACCGCCCTGGCGACCCAGCAGCCGGACCGCAGCATCAACCTCGACGGCCCGCCACGCCAGGCCGCGTTCGATGCCGACGGCAACCCGACCCAGGCCGCCCTCGGTTTCGCCAAGAAGTGCGGCGTGGACCTGAGCGAAATCGACCAGAGCGGCCCGAAGCTGCGCTACAGCCAGAGCATCAAAGGCAAGCCGACCGCCAGCCTGTTGCCGACCATCGTCGAAGATTCCCTGAACGACCTGCCGATTCCCAAGCGCATGCGCTGGGCCGCGCGCAAGGAAGAGTTCGTGCGTCCGACCCAATGGCTGGTGATGCTGCTCGGTGACCAGGTCATCGATTGCACGATCCTGGCCCAGAAGGCCGGTCGCGATTCCCGCGGCCATCGCTTCCATCATCCACAAAGCGTGCGCATCACCTCGCCGGCCAACTACCTGGCCGACCTGCGTGCCGCCTACGTGTTGGCCGACGCCAACGAGCGCCGCGAACTGATCAGCAAGCGTACCGAAGAGTTGGCCACCCAGCAGGAAGGCACCGCCATTGTGCCGCCAAGCCTGCTGGACGAAGTGACCGCGCTGGTGGAATGGCCGGTGCCGCTGGTGTGCTCGTTCGAGGAACGTTTCCTTGAGGTGCCCCAGGAAGCGCTGATCACCACCATGCAGGACAACCAAAAGTACTTCTGCCTGCTGGACGCCGAAGGCAAGTTGCTGCCGCGCTTCATCACGGTCGCCAACATCGAAAGCAAGGACCCGCAGCAGATCATCGCCGGTAACGAGAAAGTCGTTCGTCCGCGCCTGACCGACGCCGAGTTCTTCTTCAAGCAGGACAAGAAGCAACCGCTGGAAAGCTTCAACGAACGTCTGAAAAAACGTGGTATTCCAAGAGAAACTCGGCAGCGTCTACGACAAGGCCGAGCGCGTTTCGAAACTGGCCGCATTCATCGCTCCACGCATCGGTGGCGACGCTCAGCGCGCGGCCCGTGCCGGCATCCTGTCCAAGTGCGACCTGTCCACCGAAATGGTCGGTGAGTTCCCGGAGATGCAGGGCGTTGCCGGTTACTACTACGCCCTCAACGACGGCGAGCCGCAAGACGTGGCCCTGGCGCTGAACGAGCAGTACATGCCCCGCGGTGCCGGCGCTGAACTGCCGACCACCCTGACCGGTGCGGCCGTGGCCATCGCCGACAAGCTCGACACCCTGGTGGGTATCTTCGGCATTGGCATGCTGCCCACCGGCAGCAAAGACCCGTATGCCTTGCGTCGCGCGGCGTTGGGCGTGCTGCGGATCCTGATCGACAAGCAACTGGATCTGGACCTGAACGACGCCGTGGCGTTCGCCGTCAACGCGTTCGGCAGCAAGGTTAAGTCTGCCGGTCTGGCCGACGCAGTGCTGGAATTCATCTTCGACCGCCTGCGTGCGCGTTATGAAGACGAAGGTGTCGATGTCGCCACCTACCTGTCGGTGCGTGCCCTGAAGCCGGGTTCGGCCCTGGACTTCGACCAGCGTGTACAAGCGGTGCAGGCTTTCCGCCAACTGCCGGAAGCGGCAGCGCTGGCGGCGGTGAACAAGCGGGTGTCGAATCTGCTGAGCAAAGCCGAGCCTACAATTTTCGCCGTACCTGAGGCGCGTTACTTTGATAACGCCGTGGAGTTCTCTCTCAACTCGGCTATCCAGCAGGCGTCTACGTCCGTGCAACCGCTTATGGAAAAGCGCGAGTATGCCGAAGCGCTGGCACGTCTGGCAGCGCTGCGCGATCCTGTCGATGCGTTCTTTGAAGCCGTGATGGTGAATGCGGACAACGAAGATGTTCGCAAGAATCGCTATGCACTGCTGGCGCGCCTGCGGGGCCTGTTCCTCAATATTGCCGACATTTCCATGCTGGGTTGAGGGGCTGCTGTTGAAACTGCTGATTCTCGATCGGGACGGAGTGATCAACCACGACTCCGACGCTTACATCAAATCGGTGGAGGAGTGGTTGCCGCTCCCCGGTTCGATCGAAGCCATCGCGCAGTTGAGCAAGGCCGGCTGGACGGTGGCGGTCGCCACCAACCAGTCGGGCATTGCCCGCGGTTACTACGGCCTCGCGGCCCTTGAGGCCATGCATGAGCGCTTGCGCGAGTTGGTGGCCGAGCAGGGCGGTGAAGTCGGGCTGATCGTCTACTGCCCGCATGGGCCGGACGAAGGTTGTGATTGCCGCAAGCCCAAGCCGGGCATGTTGAAAACCATTGCCGCCTATTACGATGTAGCGCTGGCGGGTGTGTGGTTCGTCGGCGACAGCCTCGGTGACCTGGAGGCGGCCAAGGCCGTCGATTGTCAGCCAGTTTTGGTAAAGACCGGCAAAGGCGAGAAGACTCTGGGCAAGACCCTGCCGGTGGGCACCCTGATTTTTGACGACCTGGCGGCGATTGCCGCTGAACTTATCCACAATTAGAGCTCCCAAGACATCCTGATCAAGGACTGTTCGGGAAGCGCTTAAACAGTCGGGCACTGCCCGCAACGGTAAATGCCGCTATGTCGATATTGCAGGCCATCAGATCCTTTCTCTTTTACCTGCTGCTGGGCACCAGTTCCTTGTTGTGGTGCACCTTGAGTTTTTTTGTAGCGCCTTTCATGTCGTTCAGGACGCGCTACCGTTTTATCAATGTGTACTGGTGCCGGTGCGCGCTGTGGCTGAGCAAGGTTTTTCTGGGTATACGGTATGAAGTGAAGGGCGCCGAAAACGTGCCTGACCGACCGTGCGTGATCCAGTCCAACCACCAGAGCACCTGGGAGACGTTCTTCCTTTCGGCTTATTTCGAGCCGCTGAGCCAAGTGCTCAAACGTGAACTGCTGTTTGTACCTTTCTTCGGCTGGGCCATGGCAATGCTGCGCCCCATCGCCATTGATCGCGACAACCCCAAGGTTGCCCTCAAGCAAGTGGCGAAAAAAGGTGATGAACTACTCAAGGACAAGGTTTGGGTACTGATCTTTCCGGAGGGTACGCGTGTTCCCTACGGGACGATTGGCAAATTCTCCCGCAGTGGCAGCGCCTTGGCGGTAAACGCGGACCTGCCGGTGTTGCCGATTGCACACAATGCCGGCAAGTTCTGGCCCAAGGGTGGCTGGCTCCGGACCCCTGGCGTCATCACCGTGGTGATCGGCAAACCCATGTATGCCGAAGGTAGCGGGCCCCGCGCCATTGCCGAACTCAATGACCGCGTACAAGCCTGGAATGAACAGACACAACGGGAGATGGGTTCGCTTCCTCCCGGCCCTGTCGCGGAAGTGCCCACGGAACAAGCCGCTGTTTGATATCTGTGGATAACCTGTGTACCGTTTTTTCGAAATCCGTTACTTTTGTGTTTTATGTCTATGTTTTTAATACATATTTCATAAAAACATAAAAGCCGCCTTCAGGTGCATAAGTTTTTATAGCACCAAAAGATCGCGGCCGCGTTCGGACGATCTTTTACTCTGCCAACAACGGGAATCGCAGGCTGAACGTCGTACCTTTACCTACCACGCTATGGCATTCGATTTTCCCCTCATGACGGTCAACCACGGCCTTGACCATCGATAATCCTAAACCAATGCCATCGACCCCTTGGGCCGACGAAAACCGACGGTACTGACTGAACAGGTTCGGCAGTTCTTCGACACTGATGCCCTTGCCTTGGTCAGCGACGTTGCAGATCAACCAACCCGACGTGCAATGAACCTGCAGGGAAATGCAGGCGTCGGGCGGGCTGTACTTGATGGCATTTTCCAGCAGATTGAACAGGGCACGGGTCAGCAACGGTTGATCCGCCCTCACCATCGCCTCTTCATCCTCTATTTCATGCATCAACTGGATGCGTTTTACCTGGGCAATGGGCAGCGCCTGGTCAAGTACATCCAGAACCAACATGGCGAACAGCGTCGGCTGGAATTGGTACGCCTCGGATTCGGCCTTGGCCAATTGCACAAAGCCGTCGGTTAACTCCAGGGCGCGACGCACCTGACGCTCGATCTGATCGAAGAGTGGATTATTGCCGCCCGCCTCATGCCGCTGCACATCCAGCAGGGCCAGGATTGCCGAGTGAGGCGCGCGCAAATCATGGGATAAAAAACGTAGCATGACGCTGCGCTGCTCTTCGGCCTCGCGCTCCACGCTCAGGTCGATAAGGCTTAGTAACCAGCCGATCGGCGCTTCGCCGTCGACAGGCAATAGCGGGGCCCGTTCCAAGCGCAGGCTTCGCTCCCGCCTGTCGCGAAACTCCACCAATGGCAATGTGGATAACCGGTGAGACGCCCCACCTTCCAGCCCTGGATAACCCAGCTGTGCGAGATGCTCCAATACATCGCCCCCCGCCAGGCCATGGCCGAAGAGATCACGAGCCCTGCGGTTGCCCAGTAATATCCTGCCTTGGGGATCGCTGATCATTGTCGCCACGGGCAAGTATTCGAGGCCATCGGCAATAAAGCGGCGAGTGTCCCGGGTGCGACCCATGGCTTGTTCCAAGGCCATGATCTGGCCTTGCAAGCGGTCACTGCCTGTGTAGGGAGCACGGCGTCGTTCAGGGAAAACTTTTGGTTCGGCATCCAGACGCGCCAGTTCCCAGCCAAAGTAGGCCAGCAGTACGCTCAGGCGCCGCCAGTTCCAGATCAGATAGCCAAACACTATTCCCAGCACGCTCGCCATGGGCGACCACCACCAACCTTCAGCCCCCAGTACGACACTGATCAGCAGGGCCATGCTCATTCCACCCACTGTCGTCCATAGCGCCAGGCGAGGGCGCAGCAATAGCAACCCCAGCACAACGGCGACCACAAAAACCGACAACAACGCCGCCCCTGGCCCGTGGCGAGTGGGCTGGGTACTGAACGACAGCAGTGCTGTGAGCGGCAACAGAAGCAGACTTATCCACAACCATTCCCGCATCAATTGACGAAACATCCGTTGGACTTGGGTCGGTTCACGGCTTTCACGACGACGCTGGTTGCTCATAAGCACCCTGACAGAACAGAAGAACGGGAGATTTTATTCATAGGGGTCGCGCGTCGCACCGGCAGGCTGAAGTCCAAAGACTATAACGGACTCGATAGGTGGCGCGCTGCTGCCTTTCCCTGCGCGCCATGAGCCGGTATTGTCACTGCCAGCGACAGGGGACCTGCAACCCGACAATTTATCGGCCTGCCGAGGTTATACCGGGCCAGTGGAATATTTGTTCAGATTGCGTGGCCACCCTGATGATGTCCGTTACTCTCGAGATCAAGGAATCGCATCCCATGCGTGTCGCCATACTGGATGACGAACCGGCCGAGCTGCGCCGGGTAGAACAGACACTGCAACAAATCCCCGACAAGGGCGAACAAGCCTGGACCCTGCACAGTTTCGAACGCGGTGAAGACCTGCTGCGGCAGCTGCGCCGGGAAACCTTCGACCTGTTGATCCTCGACTGGCAATTGCCCGACATCAGCGGATTGTCGCTGCTGCGCTGGACGCGCGAGCACATGGACTCGCCACCGGCCGCCATCATGCTCACCAGCCGTGACGGCGAGCACGATGTCGTCCAGGCCCTCAACGCCGGGGCCGACGATTACGTGAGCAAGCCGTTCAGGCCCAACGAACTCAAGGCTCGAGTCACCGCCGTTTTACGTCGCCATAACCTGCAACGCGCTCCAGCCAGCGATGTGCTGGTGTTCAACGACCTGGAATTCGACGATGCAGAACTGACTGTCACCCGCGCCGGCATCCCCATCAGCCTGACTGAGCGGGAATACCGCCTGGCCCGCTGTCTGTTCGCCAACCTGGGCCGTCCACTGTCCCGGGAGTATTTCTATGAACGTTTCTGGACCCACGAGGAAATGACCTCGTCGCGCCCGCTCGACACGCACATCTACCGTCTGCGCAACAAACTCGGGCTGACGGCGGATCGGGGTTGGCAGTTGCTGACGATTTATGGGTATGGGTATCGGTTGGAGAGTGTGGCGGCGGGAAGTGAGGCTTCGGTGGCGAGTTAGGGAAAACGAGCGAAAAAAAAGGCCAACGCATATGCGTTGGCCTTTTTCGTTGGGGCAGGGTGGCTGGATCAGAAATCCAGGTTAGACACCGCCAACGCATTGCTCTCGATGAAGTCACGACGAGGCTCGACCGCATCACCCATCAGGGTGTTGAAGATCTGGTCCGCGCCAATGGCGTCTTCGATGGTGACTTTCAGCATCCGGCGCGAGCCTGGGTCCATGGTGGTTTCCCACAGCTGGTCCGGGTTCATTTCACCCAGACCTTTATAGCGCTGGATGGTGTGGCGCTTGGTGCTTTCGGCCATCAGCCATTCAAGGGCTTCCTTGAACTCGGTGACGGCTTTCTTGCGCTCACCGCGTTGGATATACGCGCCTTCGTCCAACAGGGTGCTCAGTTGCGCGCCCAGGGAGACGACGGTCTTGTAGTCATTGCTGCCGAAGAAGTCGCGGTTGAAGGTGACGTAGTTCGACAGGCCGTGGGAGATCAGTTCGACCTCTGGCAGCCAGACGTTACGTTCACGGTCTTCACGCAGGCTGGCTTTGTACACCAGGCCAGACTTCTCTACGGTGCGCAGGCGAACTTCGTACTGGGCCAACCAATCCTGCATCGCAGCGTGATCGGACAGCTGTTCCATGCTGACAGCCGGCAGGTAGATGAAGTGCTCGGTCAGCTCCTGCGGGTACAGCCGCGACAGGCGCTTGAGGGTCTTCATCACCAGGCGGAAGTCGTTGACCAGGCGCTCGAGAGCTTCGCCGGAAATGCCTGGGGCCTCTTCGTTCAGGTGCAGGCTCGCATCTTCCAGGGCCGACTGCGTCATGTACTCTTCCATGGCGTCGTCGTCTTTGATGTATTGCTCTTGCTTGCCTTTCTTGACCTTGTACAGCGGCGGCTGAGCGATGTAGATGTAACCGCGCTCGATCAGCTCCGGCAACTGACGGAAGAAGAACGTCAGCAGCAGGGTGCGGATGTGCGAACCGTCGACGTCGGCGTCGGTCATGATGATGATGTTGTGATAACGCAGCTTGTCGATGTTGTACTCATCGCGGCCGATGCCACAGCCCAGCGCAGTGATGAGCGTGCCGACTTCCTGGGAGGAGATCATCTTGTCGAAGCGCGCCTTCTCGACGTTCAGGATCTTGCCCTTGAGCGGCAGGATGGCCTGGGTGCGGCGGTTGCGGCCCTGCTTGGCGGAACCGCCAGCAGAGTCACCTTCCACAAGGTACAGCTCGGACAGGGCAGGGTCCTTTTCCTGGCAGTCGGCCAGTTTGCCCGGCAGTCCGGCGATGTCCAGCGCGCCTTTGCGGCGGGTCATCTCACGGGCCTTGCGCGCAGCTTCACGGGCACGGGCGGCGTCGATCATCTTGCCGACCACCAGCTTGGCTTCGTTGGGGTTTTCCAACAGGAAGTCGGAGAAGTACTTGCCCATTTCCTGTTCGACTGCGGTCTTCACTTCGGAAGAAACCAGCTTGTCCTTGGTCTGGGAACTGAACTTCGGATCCGGCACCTTCACCGAAATGATCGCCGTCAGGCCTTCACGGGCATCGTCACCGGTGGTGGCGACTTTATGCTTCTTCGCCAGGCCTTCCTGCTCGATGTAGTTGTTCAGGTTACGGGTCAGCGCCGAACGGAAGCCCACCAGGTGAGTACCGCCATCGCGCTGCGGAATGTTGTTGGTGAAGCACAACAGGTTCTCGTTGAAGCTGTCGTTCCACTGCAGGGCGATTTCTACGCCGATGCCATCTTCGCGCTGGACGTTGAAGTGGAACACCTGGTTGACCGCATTCTTGTTGGTGTTCAGGTATTCAACGAATGCACGCAGACCGCCTTCATACTTAAACAGCTCTTCCTTGCCGCTGCGCTCGTCCTTGAGGACGATGCCGACACCGGAGTTGAGGAAGGACAGTTCACGAATCCGCTTGGCCAGGATGTCCCAGCTGAAGTGGATGTTCTTGAAGGTTTCGCTGGAAGCCTTGAAGTGAATCTGAGTGCCAGTGGTTTCGCTGTCGCCTACGATCGCCATCGGCGCCTGAGGCACACCGTGGATGTAGGTTTGTTCCCAGATTTTGCCGCTGCGGCGAACCGTGAGCACAAGCTCTTCGGACAGTGCGTTCACGACCGATACACCTACGCCGTGCAGACCGCCAGAAACCTTGTAGGAGTTGTCATCGAACTTACCGCCGGCGTGCAGCACGGTCATGATGACCTCGGCTGCGGAAACGCCTTCTTCCTTGTGCACGTCTACCGGGATGCCACGACCGTTGTCACGAACAGTTATGGACTCATCCGGGTGGATGATGATGCTGATGTCATCGCAGTGGCCGGCGAGGGCTTCGTCGATCGAGTTGTCGACCACCTCGAACACCATGTGGTGCAGACCGCTGCCATCGTCGGTGTCACCAATGTACATACCGGGACGTTTGCGTACGGCATCCAGGCCTTTCAGCACTTTAATGCTCGTTGAGTCGTACGTATTTTCTTCGCTCAATGCCTTCACTCCCGATGGTCGTGGGTCTGGGTGATACGGCCCTGTTCCACGTGGAACAGAGCGACTGGCGTTTCCGTCTGCCAGCCTTCCCTCAATAATTCGTGATCTACACAGGTGATAAAAACCTGGCAGCGTAAGTCTTCCAGCAAGCGGCAGAGTGCGCGGCGGTGGGCTTCGTCCAATTCGGACGGCAAGTCATCCACCAGATAAATACACTGACCGCGTCGAGCCTGGCTGACCAAATGGCCCTGGGCGATACGCAAGGCACACACCACCAACTTCTGCTGCCCCCGAGACAAGATGTCCGCGGCATTATGTGCGCCCAATCTAAGGCGCAAGTCAGCGCGTTGCGGTCCAGCCTGGGTATGGCCGATCTGCTGGTCCCGCTGCAGCGAGCCAGCCAGTACGGTGCTCAGCTCCCGGTCCTTGTCCCAGCCTCGGTAATAGCTGAGCGTCAGACCCTCAAGCTCAACCAGTTCGCTCAAGGTCTGCTCAAACACCGGTTTCAAGGCTTTGATGTAAGCGCGGCGGTATTCATCAATTTCAGCGCTGGCCTGGCACAGCTCCCTGTCCCAAACCGCTTGCGAAACGGCGTCAAGTGTACCATGTCGCAGCCAGGAATTTCGCTGGCGCAGCGCCTTCTGCAAGCGTTGCCAGGTGGTCATGAAACGCGGTTCCACGTGGAACACACCCCAGTCGAGAAATTGCCGACGAATCTTCGGCGCACCCTCCAGCAAACGGAAACTGTCGGGGTTAATCAACTGCAACGGCAGGATCTCCGCCAGTTGCGCGGCGCTGCGGGCATTCTGCCCATCGATGCGAATCTGGAACTCGCCTTGCCGGTCCCGTGAAATTCCCAAGGCACTGTGACCGCCTTGTGCCAACTCCACCTGGCCGAACACCGTACAGGCCAACTGATCATATTGGATGACCGGTAACAGACGGGTGCTGCGAAACGAACGAGCCAGCCCCAGCAGGTGAACAGCTTCCAGAACACTGGTTTTGCCGCTGCCGTTAGCGCCGTAAAGGATATTGATGCGGGGGGAAGGGGAGAAGGTCACCGGGTGCAGATTGCGCACCGCGGTGACCGAGACGCGACTTAAGGACATCTAGCTTCTGCTGAGCATGATTACAGACGCATCGGCATGACAACGTAGGCCGAGTCGTCGTTATCGGACTCCTGCACCAACGCACTGCTGTTGGAATCCGACAGGATCAGACGCACTTGCTCAGTGGTCATCACGCCCAGTACGTCGAGCAGGTAGCTGACGTTAAAGCCGATTTCCAGAGCGCCACCATTGTATTCAACGCCGACTTCTTCTTCCGCTTCTTCCTGCTCCGGGTTATTCGCCTGGATCTTTAGCTGACCGTTGGCCAGTTGCAGACGAATGCCGCGGTACTTCTCGTTGGACAGGATTGCGGTACGGCTGAACGCCTCGCGCAGCGCCTGACGGTCACCCAGGACCAGTTTGTCACCGCCTTTTGGCAGCACGCGCTCGTAGTCAGGGAACTTGCCATCGACCAGCTTCGACGTGAAAGTGAACTCACCTGTGGTGGCACGGATATGGTGCTGCCCCAGCACGATGCTGACAATGCCGTCCGGCTCGGTCAGCAAGCGTGCCAGCTCCAGGATACCTTTGCGCGGTACGATGACCTGATGGCGATCTGGCTGGCCGATATCAGCCTGCATCGAGCACATGGCCAGACGGTGACCGTCAGTGGCGACGGCGCGGATGATACCGGCGGACACTTCCAGGAGCATGCCGTTGAGGTAGTAACGCACGTCCTGTTGGGCCATGGCGAAGCTGGTGCGTTCGATCAAACGGCGCAGTTTGCTTTGCTCCAGGCTGCAGGTCAGCGAGCCAGGGCCTTCTTCCACAGTCGGGAAATCGTTGGCCGGCAGGGTCGACAGGGTGAAACGGCTACGACCGGCCTTGACCACGAGCTTCTGCTCATCGACCTTGATGTCGATCAGCGCATCGTTGGGCAGGCTTTTGCAGATATCCATCAGCTTGCGCGCTGGCACAGTGATAGAACCTGGATCGGCCGGCTCTTCAAGTTGCACACGACCGACCAGCTCGACTTCCAGGTCGGTACCGGTCAGCGACAATTGCTGGCCTTCGACAACCAGCAGCACGTTGGAAAGTACCGGCAAGGTCTGGCGGCGTTCGACGACGCCTGCGACCAGTTGCAGGGGTTTCAACAGGGCTTCGCGTTGAATGGTGAAATGCATGGTCTAGTCCCTTGCCTTAATAAGCTGCGCTGGTGGTCATCAAGTGGTCAGTGTTCGCAGCAGGTTCTTGTAGTCCTCGCGGATGTCCGCGTCGGATTCCTTAAGTTCGTTGATCTTACGACAGGCGTGCAACACCGTGGTGTGGTCGCGTCCGCCAAACACATCGCCAATTTCCGGCAGACTGTGGTTGGTCAGTTCCTTGGACAAGGCCATCGCCACCTGACGCGGGCGAGCCACCGAACGCGAACGGCGTTTGGAAAGCAGGTCGGATATCTTGATTTTGTAGTATTCGGCGACAGTGCGCTGAATGTTATCCACAGAAACCAATTTGTCCTGGAGCGCCAACAAGTCCTTCAAGGACTCGCGAATCAACTCGATGGTGATGTCCCGACCCATGAAGTGCGAATGAGCGATGACGCGCTTGAGGGCGCCTTCAAGCTCACGTACGTTCGAGCGGATACGCTGGGCAATGAAGAATGCGGCGTCATGAGGCAGTTCGACCTTGGCCTGATCAGCCTTCTTCATCAGGATCGCAACCCGGGTTTCCAGCTCCGGCGGCTCGACGGCGACCGTCAGGCCCCAGCCAAAACGCGATTTGAGGCGTTCTTCAAGACCTTCAATTTCTTTGGGGTAGCGGTCGCTGGTAAGAATGACCTGCTGCCCGCCTTCAAGCAACGCATTGAACGTATGAAAGAACTCTTCCTGGGAGCGCTCCTTGCGGGCGAAGAACTGAATGTCATCGATCAGCAAAGCATCCACCGAACGGTAGAAACGCTTGAACTCGTTGATCGCGTTCAGTTGCAGCGCCTTGACCATGTCGGCCACGAAACGCTCGGAATGCAGGTACACGACCTTGGCATTCGGATTCTTCTTTAATAGGTGGTTACCCACCGCATGCATCAAGTGGGTTTTACCCAAGCCCACGCCACCATAAAGGAAGAGCGGGTTGTAACCATGCTTGGGGTTGTCCGCCACCTGCCAGGCTGCCGCTCGCGCAAGTTGGTTGGACTTGCCTTCGACGAAGTTCTCGAAAGTAAAGGTGCGGTTCAGATAACTGGTGTGCTTGAGCGCGCCTTCAACCTGGACAGTGCGCTGTTCGGCGCGCACCGGAGCTTGTTGGGAGCTGGCACCGGCCATTGGGTCGAAGCTGTCCCGTGAGGGCTCCTCGCTGACCTCTGCCATTTTTTGTGCGTTGCGTTTGCTTGGGGCAGGCGCGGGAGCAGGAGCTGCATGATTAACCGGTGCCGCTGCAGCCTGGGCTTGGGAGGCGGCGGCAGCCAACGGTGCATTCGGCGCGGCACGCGGCGCCGAGCTGCGTTTGCTGCCTATTAATAAGGACAGCGCCGGCGTCATGCCATTGCCATGCTCGTCCAGCAGCTCAAGAACCCGACCCAGGTACTTTTCGTTGACCCAGTCGAGAACGAAACGATTCGGTGCGTAGACGCGCAACTCGTCGCCTTCGGCTTCGACCTGTAGTGGACGGATCCAAGTGTTGAATTGTTGGGCAGGCAGCTCATCGCGCAAAAGCTCCAC